>OZ245730.1:4637500-6282912 GCA_965227145.1 Calditrichia bacterium | reverse complement strand
TGATCTTGGGTGCGTTTTTGGTACTGTTTAGCTGTGACGATACGGATTCGTCAGTTTCAACGAAGTTCCCGGATGAACAAAATATGGCATCTGATGAATGGGATGACGACACAAACTGGGCACTCGAAAAGCGGCGGCATCGCTATGAAAAAGTAACCGTAATGACCTGGAATGTGTATGTGGGCACAGATGTGGACAAAGTGCTTGCGGCGCAAAATCCTGAAGAAATTCCTGTACTTGTAGCGGAAGCGTTCGCTTTGTTGCAGCAAACCAATTTCGCCGAACGGGCAGATTTTATGGCAAAAGAAATCGCCCGGAAAAAACCGCATCTCATCGGATTACAGGAGATTTCCAAAATTTTGCTGCAATCGCCGGGCGATGCCCATCTGGGAAATCCGGTGCAGGCAACGGATGTGTATCAGGATTTTCTGGAGATTTTTATGGCAGCGCTGCATCATCATCGGCAGCATTATTCGGTGGCAGGCATCATTCAAAACACCGATGTGGAGGTGCCAATGTTGGTAAGCGTTGATCCGTTGGCATTTGACGATGTCCGGCTGATCGATTACGACGTAGTGCTGGTCCACAACGGTGTGGAATACTCAAATGTTGTTACGGCAAATTACAATGCGCGGCTGCCGATTTCGACATTCGGTATCGACATTTTGCGCGGCTATGTTGCTGTGGACGCCACAATTTGCGGTAATGATTATCGCTTTGTCAGTACACATCTGGAATCCGATTACGATCCCATTCAACTTGCCCAGGCGAGTGAATTGATCGGTTATCTCCAAACCGAAACCAAACCGGTCATTCTGGTTGGCGATTTCAACAGTAATGCGGCTCTCGATGAAGTGACATATCAGTTTATTACGGGAAATGATTTTGTGGAAACGTGGCCACTCAATCACGGCTGGAATCACCAAAATTCCGGATGGGCTAACCGCGCCGCATGACCCAGATTTGCGCAACACGGATATTCATCTTGCCGAGCGGATTGATCTGGTATTTTTCCGTCCCGAAATGCAATCCAACGGTGAGTTGCTCATCAAATCCCGTGTGATCGGCGATGAATACCGGGAACGAACCCGTTCAAAAATGTGGCCGTCGGATCATGCCGGAGTGGCTGTCAAACTGGCGATTCCGTATAAACGCAACTGACGGAATCATATTCATCAATGGCCGTTTTCCCCCGCTCAATCGATGCTGCAATTGGTTGAGCGGGAAAGAATAAAAAAATTACCCGGAGGTGAGTCATGAAACCATCAACAGTCAATTTACACAAAAACGTTTTTCGCAATCATTTGCGAAGCAATGTTTTCCCGGCGTTGATGATTGGCGTATTTCTGCTGACGCTATTGAATTGCGCACCGGTTTTCTCCGATCTGCAAAGCGCCCGTTTGGTCGAAAAAGATAAAGTTGAAATTACGCCAAGTTATTCATCAATATCATTTGCGGCAGACGGAGAGTCAGGGCATGTGCAAAACCATTATGGGTTACAAATTGCCCACGGCTCCACCGATAAAGCTAACTTGCGTTTTCGCTACGAAAGAATTCAGGAAGAAGATTTTGGGGTAAATGTGATTGGCTTTGGGCCAAAATACGCGATTTTACCCAACCGTATTGCGTTCTATTGCCCGTTCGGCATGGCATTTGGCGATGAAATTGATATTCCCGAGACGTATGAAATTCACCCGACATTGCTGATGAATGTGTTGGAAAGCCGCCAATTTGATTTGTATGTCAATTCAAAAGTGTTAATTCCGATCGCGCGAGAAAACGGAGAAATATTGATTGCATTTAATATCGGCGCGGCAGTTGGTCCCGACTTGGGGAAATTTGCGATTCGACCGGAAATAGGCTATCTGTTTAATCCGGGAGAGGAAGGACATTTCCGGCATTTGAGCATTGGATTTTCTGTAACGCCTTAAAAAACAAGGTAATAAGCATTTTTAATATTATCTGCGCTGTTAATCCGGTTTTCAAAACAATGCAGCTCGATGCGTGTCAAGATTTCAGGAAATGGTTTCCTTTTGAATAATCATATCGTAATTTAACGGAGGGTATCGATGCTAATAAGGTAAATTAACATAAATCGGAATATACATTCTCACGTTTTAAGGAGAAGTATATGAAGAGCCGGCGTTTCGAACAAACGATTTCCCATTACCGGATCATTGAAAAAATTGGTCAGGGCGGTATGGGAATCGTTTATAAAGGCATCGATGAAAAACTCTCCCGACCTGTTGCCATCAAATTCCTGCCCCGATATTTGAGCGATGAACAAGAGCACATCGACCGGTTTGTTCAGGAAGCCAAAGCTGCATCCGCACTGGATCATCCCAACATTTGCACTATTCACGAAATTGATGAAACCGAAGACGGGCAACTGTTCATCGTGATGAATTATTACGAAGGCGACAGCCTGCGAACAAAAATTGACAGCCAACAATTAACCGCAAATTATGATGACATTGTAAAATTGGCAATCCAGATTGCCGAAGGATTAGAGGTAGCGCATGAACGCGGCATTATTCACCGCGATATAAAACCGGAAAATATTTGGGTGACACCTGAAAATGTTATAAAAATCCTGGACTTCGGGCTGGCGAAGATCCGGGGTTCGGCCGTCACGCACGATTTCCTGGCGTTGGGCACACTTCGGTATGTCTCGCCGGAACAGTTGCGCGGCGATCCCGCCGACGAACGCAGCGACATCTGGTCGTTCGGTATTGTTTTGTATGAAATGCTTTGCGGCGATATACCGTTTTCCGGCGATGTGGATTCTGCACTTTTTTACAGCATTTTGAACGATGAACCGGCGAGCTTGCAGGAAAAGATACCCGACATTCCTGCAGCACTTTTACAGATCGTCCAAAAAGCAACCCGTCGTTCACCGGCGGAACGCTACCAAAAAACATCTGAAATTTTGGCTGATTTACGAGCGTTTTCGCAACAAACAGTGGTTGCCCCAATAACCAAAAAGACAGTAGCGGACACAGCTCATCAAAAACGTAAACGTTTATTTTTATCTGGATTTATCATCGCTATTGCATGGTTGTTTGTCTTTCAGTTGAATCGCGATTCCCAACCGCCGCCGGAACAACCCATTCGCCTGGCGGTGTTACCGTTCGAAACTCCGGATGCAGGCGGCAGCGACGCATATTTTGCCGATGGCATCACCGAAGCCATCATCTCGCGAATTTCCCCGCTGGATAATCTGGAAGTAATTGCCAAACCATCCAGCGACCGGTTTCGCCAAAAAACACATGATTTGCCGGAAATTGCCCGACGCCTGAATGTATCCCACATTGTTACAGGAAGTGTGCGAACAGCGGATTCGCAAATTCACATTAATATTCAAATTATCAATCTGCAAAATGAAACAAATGTCTGGTCAAACGCCTACCTTGAACCGTTCGATGACATTTTTGCCGTCCAAAATGACATCGCCCGAAACGTTGCCGAGGCATTGCAGATTCGACTGAAATCTGCAGAGCAGGCACAACTGGTGCGCAAGCCTCCCGAAAATATGGAGGCTTACACACTGTATCTGAAGGGGCGATATAACTGGAATCAGCGGACCCCGGAATCGCTGGTCCGGGCGCTGGAATTTTTCCAGCAAGCAACTGTTTTGGATTCCAATTTTGCGCTGGCTTATACCGGCATTGCCGATGCGCTGGCACTGTTCAGCAGCACCGAATACAGCGTGATGTCTGCTGCGCAGGCAATGCCGCAAGCGAAAGCGGCAGTGTTGCGGGCCATCCGGCTGGCACCGGATTTGGCAGAGGCGCACACCGCGCTGGCAAATATCAAAATGAATTATGATTGGGATATTCCCGGTGCGGAAGCGGCATTTCGAAAAGCATTATCGTTGAATACCGATTACGCCACAGCGCATCACTGGTATGCCATTTTGCTAATGCTGAAAGGCGAAAAGGCCGCTTCACTGGCAGAAATTGAGATCGCCCGTCGGCTCGACCCGGTTTCCGCGGTAATCAATACAGAGGTTGGTTGGCTGTTGCGGTTCGCCAGAAAATACCCGGAAGCCGTTCAACAGTTCAAATCGACAATTAAGCTGGATCCCCAATTTGCCGTAACCCATGTGAATTTGGGATTAACATATTCGGCGATGAATCAACCGGATAGCGCCATTCTCGAATTCCGGATTGCTGAAAAGCTCTCCAATCGCCATCCGATGACTATTGCATTACTGGGTTATGCCTACGCTTTGAACGGTCAGGATTCTCTGGCAAATAGCAAGCTGGCACAATTGGAAGAAATAGAGGAAAAACATCTGTATCTGAACCCGTTTTATCCGGCTCTGGTTCAGTTGGGATTACAAAATACCGACGCAATGTTTGCGATGTTGGAAAAAGCAGTCGCGGAGAAATCCGGCTATCTCATTTATTTGGCGATTGACCCGCTAGCTGATCCGTTGCGCGAAAACAACCGCTTCCGGGAAATTGTTCGGAAAATCGGCATTTCCCAGCAACGCAGGGAGAAAACCTGATGCAACAGTTGGATGAAGATTATCTGACACCCATTTCTGCAAGTGAGCAAACGCGATGCGTTGCCAATTACAACAAGGTGATTCGGTTGCTCACAGAAATCTGGACTTTTTCCAAAATTTCCGATGTTATCGAGCATATTTGCCGGAACTGTCTGGAACTAACCGGCGCGGATCAGGTGACCATTTTCCTGTTTGATCCCGCACAACAACTGGATGCTAAAACCCTCATTCGCAAAGGCGACAACAAACACCTGCTTCTCGATAATTATTTGAACCGGTTGCTCGGCGGCTGGGTGACCCGAAACCGCCGCGCATTATGCTGCGGAAATCTGGAAAGTCATTTTGGGATGGAAAATATTTCGTCCAGATACAGAGAAATTTCATCGGTAATTGCGGTACCGCTGGCTGTTGACGAAACGATAATCGGTGTGATCAATCTGGTCGTCGGAAAATCCGGCAAGCTGTTGGATAAATTGGATTTACATCTCATCGAAATGCTGGCGCCGCACTGTGCACAATTCATCCGCAATGCGCATCTTCAGGAAGAAATGTTCTCCGAAACCAACCGGCTGAAACAGGCGCTTCGGGAAAAATATGATTTCGAAGAATTGGTGGGACGCAGCCGTAAAATGCAGGCGGTTTTTACACTGTTGGAAAACGTGATGCCAACCGATGTGCGAGTACTTATCCACGGCGAAAGCGGCACCGGGAAAGAACGCATCGCACGGATTCTACATTTTAACGGCCCCCGAAAAAATGCGCCATTTGTGGCGGTGGACTGTGCCGCTTTGCCCGCAGCTTTACTGGAAAGCGAGCTGTTCGGCTATGTAAAAGGCGCGTTTACCGGCGCGGATCGCCATCACACAGGGCTATTTGCAGAAGCAAATGGCGGAACGATTTTTCTCGATGAAATTGGGAATATGTCAACACCGCTTCAGGCAAAACTGTTGCGGGTATTGCAGGAAGAAGAAATTCGACCGGTTGGTGATAGCAAAACACATAAAATTGACGTTCGGGTGATCGCCGCAACCAGCACAGATTTGCGCACTGCGATGGATAACGGCGCTTTCCGAAAGGATCTGTTTTACCGGCTGAACATTATCAACATCCATTTACCGCCACTGCGGGAGCGAATCGCGGATATCGCGGTTCTTGCTCATCATTTTTTGAAACATTTCACGAAAAAATACGGCAAAACGGTTCGCGGATTGACAGCCAATTGCATCGCACTTCTGGAACACCACCACTGGCCGGGAAATGTTCGCGAACTGGAACACGCGTTGGAGCGTGCGGTAATTCTCTGTCAGTCCGATTATTTGACGGAATGCGATTTTCCGGAGCAACAGCAAACCGCGCGGCATCCGGACGCCTTGTTTCAGCCACGCCCGCTGCAAAACGCAACTCTCGATTTCAAAAAACTGTTCATCGAAGCAGTGTTGCAGCAAACCGGTGGCAGCCAAATCAAGGCTGCCAAAATTTTACAAATTCAACGAACCTATCTCAACCGGTTAATAAAAGAGTTAAATATCCGCTGAATATCATGAAATTACGTGTTCACTGGCAATTTCGTGCGCAAATTCCCGCAGGGTAACGGTCGGTTTGCCAAGTTCCGCCCAGGTTTTCTCCGATTCAAACTGTTCGGGATATTTGTTGAGCGCTTCGCAAATGTTTGCAACGTAGCTCATTTTCGATGAAAAAATGCCCAGGAATTTCAGCAATCCCAGCGGTGTTCGGAAAATTTTCACCTGCGGCGCAGCAATTTCGAGATAAATTTTTGCCGATTCTTCCAACGCAAATGCTTCCGGTCCCTGCACCGCGTATTCGCGGTTTTCACCCGGTTTGAGGATTTCGAATGCTTTCGCCACCTGTTTGCCGTAATCGCTGCCGGCAATCCACCAGTAATGCACATCCGATTTCCCGGGGATCAAAAATTTATTGCCATCGGTATACACTTCCGGCAAATCTTCCAGAAAATTAGACGGATAAAAAATGGCATACGGAATGCCTGATTGTTTGATATTGCGCAACGCCTCGCGTTTGATATCGAACGCCCACCAGCGAAAACCGTTCATCCCGTTGTATCGCTGCACCAGCGATGACAAATAGCCGATCCGCTGAATATTTTTGCCTTTCGCGGCCGCCAGAATATTGCTGATGCCTTCGCGTTCCGGTTGAAAATCCGTTGTTTTTGAATCCTGCGCAACGGCAAGATTGATGTAAATACCATCAGCATTTTCCAACGCTTTTTGGATATCCGGCAAACTGTCCAGATCACCGCGAATCAGATTGACCGATTCCGGCAGCACCTCGCGCGCCTTTTCGGGACTGCGAACCATTGCGGTAATTTTGTATCCGGCAGCAACCAGTTCCCGAACAACTGGTTTCCCGAGCATTCCTGTTGCACCAAAAACAGTTATATTTTTCATCATTCACCTCCATTTTACAAATTTAACATACCACATTGTATGTTATACGAACGCAATATCCAAAATTTACAGAATTTTTATTTTTTTTCGGCGATCGCAAACAACGCCGGACAATTACATTTTTTCTTTGAATCATTTCGCAAGATTGTATAGTTTATTGTAAAAGCTATTGAAATAGCGACGTTTTCGGTGAATATCGTTTTTTCCCACAGAACCCATCTGCAATTGGAAAGGATTTCGAATGGCGATCAAAAAATTAGCATCCGAACAGCTCCGGCGAAGCTTCTCCGCCAAAGCGCTTCCCTTTAAAACAACCGACGACATTAGCCCGCTGGAAGGCATTATCGGGCAGGAGCGCGCGCTGAAAGCGTTGGAATTAGGTTTGGAAATCGATTCGAACGGCTACAATATTTTTGCAACCGGCACTGCCGGAACGGGACGAACCACCATCATCAAAAAAATTTTAAAAGATTATGCCCGAAAGCAAAAGGCACCGGACGACTGGTGTTATGTTTACAATTTTTCCGATCCCGATGCGCCGAAAGCGTTATCGCTTCCCGCGGGAAAAGGGCGCGAGTTTCAAAACGATATGGCCGCATTTGTGGAAACGCTCTGGCGGGAAATCAAACGGGCGTTCAGCGGCGAACATTACGAGCAGCAGAAAACCGCCATCATCAACCGGGTGAATCAGGAAAAACGCCAATTGCTCAAAAAGCTGGATGAAAAAGCGGCTGAGCTGAATTTGAAAATCCAGCCGACATCAATGGGATTTCAAACCATCCCGTTAAAAGACGGCGAGCCGATCACCCAGGAAATGTTTCAGGAATTGCCCGGAGATGAGCAGGAAAAATTGCAGGGCAACGTCGCAAATATCGAGGGCGAAATTACCGAAACCATCCGCCAATTGGCGCGGCTGGATTTTCAGGTGCGCAAATTGCTCAACCAATTGGATGAAGATGTGACCCGTTTTGTGGTCGAACAATATGTGAACGAGTTGAAAGCGGATTACAAAAAATTTCCCCAAATCCTGGAATATCTCGATGCGGTAAGCAAAGATATCGTATCCAACACTGCCGGTTTTTTTGAACCGGGCGGACAGGAAGAAAACAACGGACGGGAGTTTTCGCCGGAAGCGTTGTTCCGTCGCTATCGCGTTAATGTGGTGGTGGATAACGGGCATTTGAAGGGTGCGCCGGTGATCCACGAAACGCACCCCACTTACAATAATTTGATCGGCCGGATCGAAAAATATCCCGTTCAGGGCGGCGGCTATGCGACTGATTTTACGATGATTAAAGCCGGCAGCTTGCTGAAAGCCAACGGCGGATATTTGCTCACGGATGCGGAGGAAGTGCTCCGGAATCCCTATGTTTACGAATCGTTAAAACGCAGTTTGCGCAACCGCTGTTTGCGGGTGGAAGATGTGACAGAACTCTACGGAACGATCTCGATTGTTTCGCTGAAACCGCAGCCGATTCCGCTAAAATTGAAAGTGATCATGATTGGCTGGAACCGCATTTACCAGATGCTCAACGCGTATGACGACGATTTTATGCGAATTTTCAAGGTCCGTGCGGATTTCGATGAACGGACTGAATCCAAAGGCAAAGTTGCCCTGCAATATGCCAAATTTGTCAAACGCATTATCGATGATGAGCAGTTGCAAGCCTTTGACCGCGAAGCGATTGAAGAAATTATCCAGTACGGTCACCGGCTGGCGGGCGATCAGGGAAAAATATCGCTGGAATTTGGGCAGATTATTAAAATTGTGCAACAAGCCGCTTTTTGGTCTGCGAAAGAAAATTCAAAAGCGGTGGGCAAAGATCACGTTCGCAAAGCGATTGTCGAATACGAAAACCGCCACGGTCGCCTGCGGGAAAATGTGCAGGAAAGCATTTTACGGGACATTCGCAAAATTGTGGTTGAGGGCGAACATGTCGGAGAAATCAACGCGCTGTCGGTGTATCAGGCGGGCGGATTTTCGTTCGGCACGCCCAGCCGCATCACCGCGAAAACGTTTATCGGCAACGATGCTATCAACACCATCGAACGAAAAGTGGGGTTGAGCGGCAAAATTCACGACAAAGGCAGCTACATTCTCAGCGGATTTTTCAGCGCTATTTTTGGCGATTACAATCCGGTAAACTTTTCTGCGAGCATCGCTTTCGAGCAAAGCTACGGGCGAATTGACGGCGATAGCGCGTCATCAACGGAGTTGTATGCGCTGCTTTCCAGCCTTGCGGATGTGCCCATCAAACAGGGCATCGCCGTTACCGGATCGGTGAATCAGAACGGTGAAGTACAGGCCATCGGCGGCGTTAACGAAAAAATCGAGGGCTTTTTTGACATCTGCAACGAAAAAGGCTTAACCGGCGAGCAAGGCGTTATGATTCCGCGCAGCAACGCGAAAGACCTGATGCTGAAACCGGAAGTGATTGCTGCGGTAAATGCCAAAACATTCAACATCTGGACGGTTGAAACGATTGACGACGGCGTGAAATTGTTGATGGGCATGCGAACCGGCACCCGTAATGCCAAAGGGCATTTCTCCAAAAACACGCTGTATTACAAAGTGGAGCAAAAGCTTCGCGAACTGAATGTCCGTTCGGAAGTATATCGTACCGAAATCAACGAAGAGCAGAAAAAACGCACAGGCAAAGACAAAGTAAGATCCGATAAAAACAACAACCGAAAAAAACCGGACAAAAATTCGACGCCGTCAAATGGCGAAAATGGTTCGGATGAGGACAAATCCAAAGGTTGAATTCCGGAAAATTGACAGCCGTTTTTTAGCAAAATCTGACAAGAAAACAATCTCAGGGGCAGGCAATTGTCTGCCCCGTTTTGCGTAAAAATGAGGCCCCGCCAGCATTTATTTTAAAAAAAGTATTATCACTTTCGTCAAATTCCTCACATGTGAATGTCCAAAAAATTCGTTTTTTTACACGCTGTGGTTCGTTTGGAGGCAGATTTTATATGAGCTTGCCAAACCTTCTCACTTTCAATAAATTTGGGCTTCTATAGGTCAATCTGCCATTAAATGAGAAGGATTTGAGAAATATGAAACAATTTGAAGCTCCGGATTATTTTGATCTCGACAGCTTATTGAGCGATGAAGAAAAGATGATTCGCTCTGCTGTTCGCGAATGGGTGAGTGAACGGGTTATGCCGGTCATTGAAAATGCCTACCAAACAGCCAAATTTCCCTCGGAACTGATACGCGAAATGGCCGAACTCGGATTGTTCGGCGCCAATTTACCCGAAAAATACGGTTGCGCCGGCGTGAATAACGTCGCGTACGGCATTATGATGCAGGAATTGGAACGCGGCGACAGCGGTGTCCGAAGCGCGGCATCGGTTCAGGGTGCGTTGGTGATGTATCCGATTTACACTTTTGGCACCGACAAACAACGCGATCGCTGGCTGCCGAAACTGGCTTCCGGTGAAGCCATCGGCTGCTTTGGGCTGACAGAACCGGATTACGGTTCCAATCCCGGCGGGATGGTTACAACTGCCGTAAAAGACGGTAATTCGTATGTTCTGAACGGCGCAAAAATGTGGATCACCAACGGAACACCCGCAGATGTAGCGATTGTCTGGGCAAAACTGGACGGCATTATTCGCGGATTTTTGGTGGAAAAAGGAACGCCCGGTTACTCCGCACCGGAGATGTTGCACAAACACTCGCTGCGGGCATCGATCACATCGGAATTGATTTTGCAGGATTGCCGCATTCCGGCTGAAAACCTGTTACCGGAAACGGGACATTTGAAATCGCCGCTGATGTGTTTAACGCAAGCGCGTTACGGTATCGCATGGGGCGTGATGGGCGCAGCAATGGCATGTTATGATGAAGCGCTGAACTACGCCAAATCGCGCATCCAGTTCGATAAACCGATCGCTGCGTATCAGCTCGTTCAGCAAAAACTGGTGCACATGGTAAACGAAATTACCAAAATGCAGCTGATGTCTTTACAGCTTGGACGATTGAAAGATCAGAATAAAATGAAATTTAACCAGGTTTCCATGGCAAAACGGAACAATGTGTATCACGCTTTGGAAATTGCCCGTTTAGCGCGGGATGTGCTCGGCGCTAACGGCATCACTGCGGAATACCAGACCATGCGCCACATGTGTAATCTGGAAACGGTGAAGACTTACGAAGGAACGCACGATATCCACACCCTCATCATCGGGCAGGATATTACAGGAATTCCGGCATTCTTCTAAAAATGTTTGAAACGAATTATGGCGAATTCTTCTTTTTGTAGAAGAATTCGCTGGTTTTAAGCGTCGCAAGGTGAGTGCCAAAATCATAAGGAGATGATATGTCAGGGAAGAAAACAATCCTGATTATCGAGGATGATCTCGCCTACGGCGAAATGTTGTATGAAACCATCCGTTCAAACGGATACGACGCCCATCTCGCCTATTCCGCAACCGGCGGAATTGACATCATAAAACGGGAAAAGCTGGATCTCATCATCAGCGATGTGAACATGCCGGAAATGGACGGCGTTCAGATTGCCGAGCAGATCGCCAAAATGTATCTGGATATTCCCATTGTGCTGCTCACCAGCATTAACGATCTGGAACTGGTGCGACGGGCGCTGGAAATCGGCGTTGTCGATTATCTTGTGAAACCCACCAGCCTCAACGAACTGCCGATTGTCATCGAAAAGAACATCACCAGAAATCAACTTAAATATAACAAAAACAACAATTTGAAAACGCCGATTCTCATCAAGGCACTTAAAGTGTTGATGCGCGCGCTGGACGCAAAAGATGCATACACCTGCGGGCATTCCCAACGTGTTGCGCATCTGGCAATGTTGATGGGCAAAGAGCTGGAGCTGAGTCCCGAAGAAGAATATGTGCTGCAGATCAGCGCATTTTTACACGACATCGGCAAGTTGGGTATTCCGGACAGCATCCTCAAAAAAGCGGACGGATTGGAAGATTACGAATACCGCATCGCCCGCGATCACCCGGAAATCGGCAGCAAAATTATCGGCGAAATCAGCGAATTGACCGAGGTAGCCTCCGTTGTCCGTCACCATCACGAGCGTTTCGATGGCAGCGGCTATCCGGACAGGCTGAAAGGTAAAGCGATTCCCGAATTTTCCCGGATTATCGCTATCATCGATGCGTACGAGGCACTGGTTTCCGACCGCTGTTATCGCCAGGGCATTACCAAAAACAACGCGCTTCAGGAAATCCGCAGAAACGCCGGTATCCAGTTTGATCCGGATCTGGTTGAGGTTTTCGCGACGGTTATTTCCCGCGAAATTGCCGCTGAACATGAAGTGCACGAAGATATCGTTTTAGCCGTGAATTGATTTTTTTTAGAAATCAGTTCACGGTTTCCGGATGAAATCGACCGGAACAATCACTCGTTTTTCCCCAAAACCGGCATTTTTTCTCACCCGCTTTCTTCCCCGCCAATGTCGTTTTTCCCATTTTTCACAGCCAAAGGTTTATTTTTTCAAGTATTTGCGAAAAAAGTATAATTTCGAAAAAACAACTTGCCTTTTTGACATTCAACGGTTAGGTTTTGCGCAGAGCATAGAGGCGCCACGATTATCAGTAAGCGCATCGAGAGACCTGCTACTCGATTGCAGATGTGACTGAAAGGAGTCGTGGCCGAAACGCCGGAATAACAGGAACGCCGGTGTTGGGCTGCAGGAAAATATCTTGCAGACTGTCATCTGAAAACCGGATGGAGCGCTATGACTCAACCAATTTCTGTTGACAGTTGTTTACCATCGAAATGGGTTGATGATTTGGGCTGCTTCGTCCCAAACCATTAACCCATTTTTGATTATGTGGCAAATTGAAACACTTCTGACAGATTTAATCAACACGGCTTCCCCGACCGGGAACGAAACTGCCGTGTTGCAGCTGCTCACCCGAACTTTCGGGCGGCTCGGGCTGCAGGTTCAATCTTTTCCGGTTGCGCCGGATCGGTTCAATCTGCTTGCCGGATGGGAAAGCTCACCGGATATCCTGCTCACCACACATTGCGATACGGTTCCGCCGCATATTCCAGCCAAAATTTCTGATGGCAGAATTTACGGCCGTGGCTCTTGCGATGCCAAAGGCGCGTTGGTCGCCATGCTGCACGCGCTGGTCAACCTGCCGGAATATTTGCGCTGGCGTGCCGGTTTGCTGGTCGTAATTGGCGAAGAAACAGATAGTTGCGGTGCCCAAACTTTTTTGGAAGAGCACTATCCCGCGCGGTTTATTATCAACGGAGAGCCGACGGGCAACCAACTGGTCAGCGCCCAAAAAGGGGTGCTGATTTTCGAATTGATCGCAAACGGCGTTGCGGTGCACTCCGGTTATCCGGCGCACGGAAAATCCGCCATCAGCCTGTTGCTGTCGCAATTGGCAAAACTGGATGCGCTGGATTGGGGCGATTCGCCAACTGCCGGAAAAGCAACCGTCAACATCGGGAAAATCAGCGGTGGCGAAGCTGCAAACACGCTGGCCGAACGCGCCACAGCCACCGTTTGTGTGCGATTGGTGGACGATGCGGCAACAGCCATTTCGCTACTGAAAGCGCATTTATTGCCAAATGTGGCGCTCCGGATTATCGCTCACAGCGATCCGGTGGAGCTGTTTGTGCCTACCGGATTCAACCACTCACCGGTCTCTTTCGGATCGGACGCAGCGTATTTTTCACAAATTTGCCCAACGCTGATGGTCGGTCCCGGCAATATTCTGGACGCGCACACACCCAACGAATCCGTTGCGATATCGGAATTATACGCAGCATCGGAAATTTATCAGCGATTGATTGCCACGCTGGCAGCCGAAACGCCTGCGGTTGCGCGTCCCAAAAATCAATCGCAAATTTTGTAAATATCGAGGAAAACAATGAAAATCGGGCTGATCGGTACCGGGAAAATGGGGCAGGCGGTTGCGGCGTTGCTGGAAAACAGCGATTCCCACCGCGTTACAAAAATGTTCAACTCCCGGCAGCCGCTCATAAAATCAGCACTGACTGAAGTTGATGTAATTATTGATTTTAGCACAGCCAGCGCCCTCCGCGAAAATGTGCAAATCGCCCTTTCCGCCGGTTGTCCGTTCGTCACCGGAACCACCAATTGGGAAAGTGAATTGCCGCAGATCCGGCAGATGGTCGAATCGCAAAACGGTAGTTTTTTGCACGCCGCCAATTTTTCAATCGGCGTGATGCTGTTCCGCAAGCTAACCGAATTCGCCGCGCAAATTTCCGGCGTTTTCGGGGAATACGACATCAGCGTGCACGAAATTCATCATCGCCAAAAAGCGGACAGCCCCAGCGGCACCGCCAAAATGCTGGCGAATGCAATTCTCGCAGCGCATCCGCGAAAATCGGAAATTCACAGCGGCAATCACAACGGCGCCGTGCCGGAAAACGTGCTCTGCGTCAGCTCGCAGCGGGTGGGCAGCGTGCCGGGAACCCATCAAATTTTCATCGACAGTCCGGCGGATGCCATCGAGTTGAGCCACATCGCCAGAGGCAGGGCCGGCTTTGCCACCGGCGCAATCCGTGCGGCGGAATGGCTCACCGGGAGAAGCGGTTTCTTTTCCATCGACGATATGTTTTCAGATATTTTAAATGAAGTAAAATCAACATATTAGAACAAAGGCATAACAAATGAATCAGATAAATTTAAACGGCTGTTTTACCGCGCTCGTTACCCCTTTTCACCCAAACGGCGAGCTGGACGAGGCTACATTTTTGCGGCTCATCGACCGCCAAATTGAGCAGGGAATCTCCGGAATTGTGCCCTGCGGAACCACCGGCGAAAGCGTAACGCTAGACGATGCGGAGTATCGGCGCGTGCTGCAGCTGGCAATCGACCGGACTGCCGGACGCGTACCGGTGATTTGCGGCGCGGGCGGCAACAACACCCGGCAGGTCATCCAAATGGCGCAACTTGCCCAATCACTCGGCGCGGACGCGATCCTCTCCGTTTGTCCGTATTACAACAAACCAGCGCAATCCGGGCTGATCGCGCATTACCGCGCCATTGCCGCCGCTATCGATATTCCGGTGATTTTATACAACGTTCCCGGCAGAACGGGCGTGAATCTCACAGCGGATTCCGTTTTGCAATTGGCGGAAGTGCCGAACATCGTTGCGGTAAAAGAGGCCTCCGGCGATCTCGGGCAAATCATGCGGATTTTGCAGCAGCGTCCGGCGGGATTTGCGGTGCTTTCCGGCGATGACGCGCTCACCCTGCCCATCCTCAGTGCGGGCGGCAACGGCGTGATTTCGGTGGTATCGAACCAGATTCCCGGCGAATTTACCCGGATGGTCACCGCAGCGCTCAACGGCGACTGGGCAACAGCGCGGGAGATCCACTACCGCTATCTCAATTTGATGCAACTGAATTTTGTGGAAAGCAATCCCGTGCCCGTCAAAACCACGTTGGCGATGATGGGATTGATGGGCAGCCACGTCCGGCAACCGCTGGCAGCGCTGCAGCAACGCAGCTGCGAGCTGCTGGAAAACGAGTTGTTCAACCTGAATTTACTCGACGAAACCCACGCCGCACGGCCGGTTGAATTGATTTACTGATGATCCGGTTTCAGCCAAAATGGTGCGGGGCAAATAAAACAGGACTGTCCCGCGCCGTCTTGGCGACGATTTAACATTCAGAGAAAACATGAACTTACAAGAAATTATCGAATCAGCGTTTGCGGACAGCGACGCCATAAATCCGGCAGAACTGGACGACGCGCTGGCGATTTTCACCGAAGCGCTGAACTGCGGCGAAGTGCGCGCAGCACAGCCGGAAAACGGCAGTTGGCGGGTAAACAGCTGGGTGAAAAAAGGTATTTTGCTGCTCTTCCGGCGCGGCAAAGTGACGGAAATGGCCATCAACGAAAATTTCCGGTTTTTCGACAAACACAACCTGCCGCTAAAACCCTTCGGCGAACAGCCGGATGTGCGCATCGTTCCGGGCGGAACGAGCGTGCGCACCGGTAGTTTTTTGGGCAGCGGCGTGATTATGATGCCGCCGTCGTATGTCAACATCGGCGCGTTTGTCGATGCCAATTCGCTGATCGATTCGCATGTGCTGGTCGGATCGTGTGCGCAAATCGGGAAAAATGTGCACCTCAGCGCGGGCGCGCAGATCGGCGGCGTTTTGGAGCCGGTCGGCAGTTTGCCGGTCATCGTGGAAGATGGCGCAATCATCGGCGGCAACTGCGGCGTTTTCGAAGGCACGTTTATCGGCAGCGGCGCAGTGATCGGCGCGGGCGTGCAACTCACTCGCTCAACCCCGGTTTACGATTGCGTACACGGCACCATTATTCGCGCGAACGCGGAAAAAGCGTTGCAAATTCCGCCGAATGCCGTTGTCGTTCCCGGCTCGCGCCCCATTCAATCCGCGTTCGGACGGGAACACCGGCTAAATGTCGTCACGCTGCTGATCATCAAATATCGCGATGAAAAAACCGATCTGGCGACACTGCTGGAAGAAGCGCTGCGGTGAACAGGATTCCGCCGCCATCGCCGATTCGTGAAATGATGGCAGCCGCACCGCCGGACGCAATTAATTTGGCTATCGGCGAACCGGATTTTCAGCTACCACCGGAAATTTGGGATGACATCAACAGACGCGCCCCGGAGTGGCCACACAGCTATTCCCCAAACGCCGGATTGCCGGAACTGCGAACGCATATCGCTGCGCTGCAACCATTTCCCGTTTCCGCAAATAACATTTGCGTGACCTGCGGAGCGCAGGAAGCGTTGGCAGTCATCGCACATGCGCTCATCCAATCGGGCGATGCGGCGCTCGTTCCCAATCCCGGATTTCTGGCGTACGCCAATCTTGTGCAAATGATGGGCGGCACAGCCGTGCCGTATCAATCGCCCATTTTTCTGCATGAAAAACTGAATATCGATGCCATCGCCCGCCAAATCTCACCGAAAACAAAATTCCTGTTTTTGAACAGTCCGGCAAATCCCACCGGTTACGTTTTTTCTGCGGATGATTTGCGTTGGCTTGCCGCGCTTTGCGATGCGCACGGTATCACCATTATTTCTGATGAGGTGTATTCCGAGCTATATTTTTGTGACGAAAAACCGCGCAGCATCCGGGAATTTTCCGACCGCGCGATTGTGGTTTCCAGCCTCTCGAAATCGGTGGGAATGACCGGATGGCGGCTCGGCTGGCTGATTGCGCCAGCGACGGAAATAGCTGCGTTAACCCTTGTCCATCAATACTTTACGACCTGTGCTCCGGTCATTTCGCAACGCATTGCGACGCTCATTTTTGAACATTACTGGCAACCGCTGGTCGAAAAAAACCGGCTGGATGTGTTGCATCGCCGCAACCTGCTGCTCAACGAATTGCGCCAAATGTCCGGCTGGCAATCGGCAGCGCCGGATGGCGGGTTGTTTGTGTTTGCCAATATTCCGCAAATCCCACAAATTGAGTGCGCCTCCCGCTATTTTTTGCAATCGGCAAAGGTAATCACGGTTCCCGGAAACGCGTTCGGCAATCGTGGCAATGGGTTTATTCGCCTATCTTTCGGTATTTCTACAGAAAACATTCGCACCGCTGTTCGCCAAATGCGTGCTGCACTCACAAATCCCGCCGGTTGATTTCCACTTTTCTTCCCTCAAAAAATTGGTTTCGTTTTTCTGTGACATCTGATAAACGATGCGTTAGCAAATCAAATATCTTATAACTGAACGATGACTTTGGGACAAGTTAAGTAAGTGATGACAGAGATAAGTGAGTATGTAAGCTGCTGATTCGTTGACCTTCCCATTCTGTCTTTCGGGACATCGAAGGGCAGAAGGGAAGGTGCTTCGAATGTTGTTTTTATTCAATTTAAGGTTGCAAAATTTTTATCGCAGAAAATAGAAAAACCAGGGACGGAACATTCAACAAGGAGGCTTGGGCCATGTTTACAGTAAATGCAGACCAAATGATGCGCCGGTTAAATATCACCATCAATAACTATTACGATGAAGAAGATTTGAAATCGATTTGCTATATGATCGATCGCGAAATTTCCCGGCTGGACGAAGGGTTTATTGCCGCAATCGACGTTCGCGGCATGCGCGTATTGGAGCAGAAATGGACCCGTTATATGAAACGCATTCAAAGCGTAATGATGGAACACCGCGTTTCCAAAATTGCAACGCTGGTCGATAATGTCATTTTGAAAATGCAGTTGCAACGCCTTGGTAACGAAACCGGCAGCACCGATATCACCCGCCAATTTAATGATGAAGATGAATGGCGCATGTTCATTTCCACACCGCCGAAAATGGACAAACCGCATTCTTCGATGTTCTAAAGCCAACTTTTCCTTCCCTGACGGCTTTGTCGCTTTGGCTGCAAAGCCGTTTCCTTTGAAAAAATCTCCAAAAAATATTCATAAAATTCAATATTTTTACGATTACGGCATTGACGGGTATTCAAAAAGGTTTCAAAATCCGTCACTGAGAATTTGCGATAGAACACAATGAAATGTGTAATCTTTCGCATTTTTTACCGTTCTTTACCGGTTTTTTGCAAGAAAATACTTTCTCTGAATCGCGAATTTTGAACGGGAGAAAGATGCATATTCAGGATGAAGTTTTTATATCAGGAGTGAATTGATGAACCAAAGATCCGAAAAACTAACCTTCTTTTGCCAACTGTGCAACTCACGGATTGAAGGTAATATATGTCCGGAACATGGGATTGATTTTGTGACCATCAAAAAAGTGTCGGTTGCGGAATCGGCGGAAGCTGCAAAAAAACAAGACCAAAAGCGCCGCATTAACGGCATGTTACAAATTGACGGGGATGAAAAAAAACCAACCCCGGACGATCGCCAGATTGCAGTGGACGGGCAAAACGATTCTGAAGAAGCGCCTTTTTTGCCGGTCATTCAAACGGAAACCGGTGAAGATAATTCGCTGACAGCCGTTTCGCAAAACAGCAAAACCAACCCACAAACGTCCCAAAATGCCAGTGTCGATGCTTCCAATGAAGCGGACTATGTGTTTGCCCGCGATGCGGAATTTCAGGAATTGGACGACGATGTGCCGGATTATTACAGCGAACAAGCCCAAACCACAGAACCGCCGCCCGTTAACAACAGCGAAAAAAGCAGTCTGGTTTTTGCCGTTTTAGCGATTGTTTTTATTATGGTTGCAACTGGAATTTATTTTGTGGCCTATTACAATCCGGAAACCGCCGGCACTATTTATTCCCGCGCGGAAAGCTATTTCAGCACGGCGCAATACGAAGAAGCGTTGGTGCTGTATCAACAAATTGTTTCGGAATATCCGGATGATCCGTTGGCGGAAATGGCCAGCCAGCGCATCGAACGCATCAATCCGCAAAGCGAAGGCGCAGCAGAACTCTCGGAAGAGCAGCAACAGCAGGTTCAGGCGTTTATCGTTAAAGCCAATATGGCATTTCAGAACCAGCAATTTTTATCTCCGGAAAGCAGTAGTGCACTTTATTTTTTGAACCGAACGCTGGCGATGGACCCCCAAAATTCCGCCGCACTCGATTTGCAAAAAAAGCTGGTCGGGCATTTTGACAATCTGGCAAACATTGCCATCAACGAACAGGATTACGACCGCGCATTGGCGCATTATCAAAATATTTTGAAAGTGAATCCCGGCAGCGATGACGTGTTGAAAAAAATGCGCAGTGTGCTCGAAATAAAAAGTACAACCGCCAGAAATTAATCAATTTTTAGAATATTTCAATCACCGCCTCCTTCGGTTGAGACGTCGTTATCATTTTTTCGGAATGGTAGCGACGTTTTTTTCGGGCGGGATTTTTTTATTGGGTAGCGGTTTCGGAAATTCGTACGGCAGGGCGGGCCGGAAGGTAAAATTTGACACGAAATAGCTGCTCTTCGGGAATGGATTGGGCGGAGAACTGCACATCTTTTCCGTAGATAAGCGCCAGTCTTTGCTGAAGGTTACGCAATCCCGACAGATCTTGTTGAATCATTTGCCGTTCCGCTCGCCGCGATGGCGCGATGGTAACGCTGTTCTCCACAACGGCAATCACATTTTGATCCTGGCGATTAATATTCAGGCGAATCCAGCCGCCATCTTCGGTGGTTTCGATGCCGTGCTCAATCGCGTTTTCGAGCAGCGGCTGCAGCATCATTGCCGGAATCGGATAGCCCAACAAATTAGGATCAATATTTTCCTCAAAATGGAAACGGTCTTTGAGCCGCAATTTTTCGAGTTCGAGATAATGGCGCACGAACGTCATTTCGTCGGCAAGTGCCAATGTGTCGGTGGATTTGTTGCGGATGGCATGTTGCAGCATTTCGATGGTTGTGCGCAGCACTTTTCGGGCAGTGCCCGGAGAATCGGTAATGCTGTCGTGGGCAAAATTCAACATTTCATAAATAAATCGCGGATTAAGCTGGATGTGCGGCACCGGTTGCGTTTTCGACGCTGTATGCGGCGTGCTTTTTTGGGTTGAACCGGCAACAATTACTTTTGGCGAAAGCAGCCAATAATATCCGCCGGTGATGATGGCATACAGCAAAATACCGATGGGAAACAGCCAGGCTAAAATTCCCTGCCAATCGATGGGCAGCGATACGATTTCCGGAAACAGCACAATTGCACCGCCGGAAGCCATCGCCAGCCAAAGCACAACAAAAATGGCGCCCAAAGCAATGTGGGTGCCGGCAAAGACAACGTCAGACAACCGGTTCCGGCGAATCTGGTTGCAAATGGGCCACCACAGCAAACTCAACACAACTGCCGGAACAAACAGCAGTGCCGAAATTGCCAAAATTACGGGCAGCGAAACCGCACCCGGATTTTGTAAAATCAGCGCCACAGTGGAAACAGGTAGCCAACTGCCCCACAAAACGGCATTGAACTTTAGCACTTTTTTAATGGGATTCAATCCCGGACTCCGTTAGATTTTCAAGGTGTTTATCGATAGCATACGCAATAAAATAAATATTTTTTGGCGACGCAAGTAAAATAAAAACAACGGTTCAGATAAAATAATTTTTAGCTTTCACCGTGAAACATGCGATTGATATTTTTGCAATTGTGTTTTATTACGTTATAAACATTTTTGCAAACGGATAATTTTACATACTTTATTTTTCGAACCGTGGAGCCGGGTTGGAAGATTTCACGAAAAAAATGATTCGGAATTTTTTTTCAACAATCCATTTTCCCGGCGAAGATATGAAAAACACAATTTGATTTATGTCACAGTTTTGTTACATTTGCACGCTTGTACTAATGAAAAAGAAGTAAGGAACTCAAACAATGAGCAAACAGATGCAACCAACGTCAAACAACATCGACCAAATCCGCAGCCTTATTTTCGGGCAGCAGATGGAAGAATATCAGGATCGTTTTAACACCTTAAGCCAGGAAGTCAGCAATCTGCGCGACGAAATGCGGTCATCGTTTACCCGCATCGAAAAAATGATTGAGCAACTGAACGCCAATACCGACCAGCAAAATACGGACGTTCACTCTCGTTTGGACGACACCAAAAAACAGTTTGAAGAATCGCTGGCAGCAACCGAACTCCGGTTGACAGAATCGATCCGGCAACTGGATAACGATAGCGCCAAACGATTGCAACTGGCTGCATTTCTGGAAAACGTAAGCCAGCAATTGCGTAACAGCGATACCGCAGAAACCAACCACAAACCAGTAAAAAAAGAGCAAAATGAGTAACGCAGAATCACATCGCCCAGAGGATGATGCATTTCTGCAACTCAAATCGCTTTTACTCACCGAAGATCAGGACCGAATCCAGGAACTCGAAGCGAAAATTATTGAACTAAAAACCCAATTAGCTCAAAAAGACCAACTGATCCAGACCTTAGAACCTGTTGTTGTTGAAGTGCTTAAAAGAAAAATTATCGAATCCAAAACCGAAGTGGTAGAGGCTATTTCGCCGATCATGAGCGAATCCATCAAAGCGCAGATCGCCAATGCCAAAGATGATATGGTGGATGCGCTTTACCCATTGCTCGGCGCGATGGTCAAAAAATCCGTTACCGAATCCATCAAACATTTGGTGGAACAGGTGAACCGGATGATGGAAAACGCCTTCAGCTGGGAAATGCTGAAAGCCAAATTAAAAGCCAAATTTACCGGCGTTTCGCCCGGTGAACTCCTGCTCGCCGATGCCTCCCCGTTTCAACTGGAAGGCATTTACCTCATCGCCAAAGGCTCCGGTATTCTCATCGCATACGCCCTCCGGGAAGACCGCCCGGAGTTGCAGGAAAATTCCCAACTGATCGGCGGAATGCTCACAGCAATTAAATCGTTTGTGGAAACCGCATTTTCCGGCTCAGGGCAGGACGACCTGCGCGATGTGAATCTCGACGATCACAAAATCCGCATCCAGAACGGGCGATACAGCTACATCGCGGTCGTTTACACCGGATATCCGAACCGGAAATTTGACGATATGCTACGGGAATGCCACGATATTATCCACAAAAATTTTCACCAGCAATTACGCAATTATGACGGCAACAACGAAGCGCTCTCGGGCATCGAAACGCCGTTATTGGACATCATCCGAAAAATGCAAACTATTGAAAATGAATAACCTTGTGATCCAAAAAAAAATTTGTGTGCTCGGCAAGTTCGGGGTGGGCAAAACCAGCCTCATCCGTCAGTTTGTTCACGGCATGTTTGACGACACCTACCTTTCCACCATCGGCGTAAAAGTTTCCCAAAAACTGCTCTCGCCCATCGAAATCACACCGGGAACCTTCCGGCAAATCAACATGCTGGTTTGGGATATCGAAGGATTTGAAAAAGATTCCCGGCAGTTGGGCAATTATCTGGTTGGCGCCAGCGGTGCGATCATCGTATCCGATTTGACCCGCGGCGACAGCGTGGCGCTCGTTTACCAAATTCAGCACACTTTTTTGGAAAAAAATCCTGCGGGGAAAATGATCGTGCTGGGCAACAAAACAGATCTGCCGGTCGATAAAATCGAAAACACCGCCCAGCTCACCCAAATTTGCGATTCGCTGAAACTGCCGCATTTGCTCACCAGCGCAAAAACCGGCGAAAACGTAGAATCCGCATTTACGAAACTTGGCAAACTAATTGCTACATAGCGCACTTATGGAAACCACATTTTTTGAAAAAGTGCTGAGCGAAAACGCCAGTCAATTTGCCTATTTGGATAATCAGTTGCGCATTGTTTCGCACAGTTCGCAATTCGAACGGTTTGCGGAAAAACGCGGCTCGCTAAAATCGCAGCCGATCACCGCCGTTTTTCGCGAAACGATCGGGCTGGAAACCGTGCTGCAACAGCTCATCAGCAGCAATCACGGCACCTTTTTGCTGGAAAACCTCAACCGCGAATTTGATAATGGCGATCTGGGATTTTTCAATTTATCATTTTTCGCCACCGGCGATGCTCACAAACCGCTGTTTTGCATGATTCAGGAAGTCACTGAAAAAGCTGAACTTATGCAGGCCATTCGCCAAAAAGAAAACCAGCTGCTGTTGCTGGAAAGCATGCTTTCCGCCCAAAACAGCGACGCCGCGGTTTCGTTTTTGGGCAACTCACCGGCTGTTCAGCGGATACGCCGGACCATCGAAAAAATCGCCCGAATTCCCACCTCAACCATCCTACTTCATGGCGAAAGCGGCACCGGAAAAAGCATGGTTGCCCGCACCATTCACCACGCCGCGTTTGGCAAAAACCGCCCGTTTGTGGAAATCAACTGCGCTGCAATTCCCGAAGCGCTGCTGGAATCGGAGCTCTTTGGCTACGAAAAAGGTGCGTTCACCAACGCAATCGCCAGCAAACCGGGATTATTAGAAGAAGCCGGCGGCGGCACATTGTTTTTGGATGAAATCAGCGAGATGTCGCCCAAACTGCAGGCAAAATTGCTGTCTTTTCTGGAAACACGACGGTTCCGGCGGTTGGGCAGCGTTAAAGATGTGGAAGTGAATTTGCGCGTCATCACCGCAACCAATCGCGATTTAACGGAAATGGTTCGCGAAAACGATTTCCGGGAAGATTTGCTCTATCGCTTAAACGTTGTAAATATTGAACTTCCGCCATTGCGGGAAATGGGCGACGATATTCTGATGATCGCCCGGCATTTTGTCAATATTTTTAACAAAGAATTTCGCAAACAGATCAGCGGATTTACGTCCGACGCCGAGAAAAATTTGCGCAATTACAACTGGCCGGGCAATGTTCGCGAGCTCCGCAACGCCATTGAGCGGGCCATGATTTTTGTGGAAGAAAACATCATCGATTCGGCGGATATCCAACTGGGAAATCTGCGCCGGAAACCCGTTTCCGCCGATCCGCTGGATACCATCCAACTCCCGCCGGACGGCATTTCTTTTGAAGCTGTCGAGCGCAAATTGCTGCAGGATGCGCTGGATAAATCCAACGGCAACCAGTCGCAGGCAGCGCGATTGCTCCACCTCACCCGCGATGCCTTTCGTTACCGGCTGGAAAAACACGATTTGCTGTAAACCACACAAAATATTTGGGCGATATTCCCCAACTCACGCGTATTTTCTGGGGAATATCACCCAACCATCGCCGCGATACTCACAAATTATTCCTCCCGTTTTGCATATTTTCTCAAAAAAACCAACTTTCTGCGAATACAACTAACGTATCTACATCAGATTGTACCAAACAGCCAAAAACACCGGCGTTGCCAGGGTATTTCTCTAAAAATTACTGTTTTATTACACTTTGGCACATGAATTGTGTTACCCAATGCGCCGGACGTAGCGGTAATTAAAAATTGCAAATTCTGTTTGCAATTATCTTTTAAAATGCTGTAACTTGAAAACTTAAGGACTATTATACCTTCGGTGCGGAGTTAAATTAAGTTTATCAAAGGCTTTAGCGCGAATTTATTCCGCTTAGCCGGTATAGATCTGATAATTTTGCAAAACGCGCACATTGTTTTTCGAAATTACTGATTACCTCAAAACCCTAACTTGCACCGGGGAGAATATCCAATGCCAAATTACAAAATCACTGAAATTGAAGGAATTGGCGCAGCAAATGCGGATAAGCTGGTATCCGTTGGCGTCCGGACTGTGATGATGTTGTTAAAAAAGGGATGCACACCCGAAGGGCGCGAACTTTTGGCGGAAAAATCCGGTATTAGCGAAAGCAAATTGCTCTCATGGGTGAATATGGCTGATTTAATTCGCATTCGCGGCATTGGCGGCGAATATGCAGAACTGCTGCATGAAGCCGGCGTAGATACCATCAAGGAACTGCGCAATCGAAACCCGGAAAACCTTCATTCTAAAATTATTGGCATTAACAATTCCTATCGACGGGTTCGCCAATTGCCAACGCTTAAACAGGTGCAATCCTGGGTGACATTGGCAAAAACAACCGAACCGATGGTAACTTATTAAAAAACAACCCCCAAAACCTGGCGACAGGTTCATCTTTAAATCCATATATCCAAAATAGGAGGCAATATTATGGGATTTTTTGATTTTCTAAAAGATGTCGGCACCAATATTTTCGGTGGTGGCGACGAAGCCGTTGAGATTAAAGAAATGCTCACCAAAGAATTGGGTGACAAAATCACCAATCTCAACGTGGTATTTGATGATGGCGCAGTAACGCTGTCCGGCGAGTGCGACAGCGTCGCAACCCGCGAAAAAGCGATGTTGCTTTCCGGCAACATCAAAGGTGTTGAAAAAGTGGATGCAGACGGCTTATCCGCTCCGGCACCCAAAGTTGAAGAACCGACCACGTATTACACCGTAAAACGCGGCGATTCACTGTCGCTGATTGCCAAACGTCACTATGGCGATCCGATGAAATACAAACAATTGTTTGAAGAAAACAAGGAAATCATCAAAGATCCGAATCTGATTTATCCGGGTCAGGTATTGCGTATCCCCAAACTGTCATAAGTTTCGCATACGCAAATTCATCAATTGATAGTGCTGCGGAAGAAGGCGGCAAAACCCTTCTTCCGCTTTTAACCATGCTTAACCCGAAGGAGTACGAATGTCTAATTTTCTGGAAGATTTTATGGGGAATCTTGGCGGTGATGTTGCTAAAAAGATGGCCGCCAATCTCGATATCGACCCAAACACCATTTCTGCGATGATTCCCCAGGTTGCTCCGTTAATTCTGGGCGGACTGAAACGCCAGAAAGACAACTTTGGCGGCGAACAACGTATTGACCACATTTTGAATAAATACGGCAGCGCCAGCGTGCTGGATAACCTTGGCGATCTGTTTTCTGCAAAAGCCAACGACAACAGCGCCGATCCGCGTTTGGGTGGATTGTTGGGCGATTCCGGTGTGCAGGCTGCAAATATGCTTTCCAACCAATTCAATCTCAAAACCGATACTGCCAACCAGTTTATCACCATGTTGGCGCCGGTAATTTTGGGCTTTTTGACCAAAAAACGCGATAGCGACGGCATGGGTTCCTCCGGCATTGGCGCGTTACTCGACCAAAACGGCGACGGCAGCATTCTGGACGATGTTGCCGGATTCCTGATGAAAGGACTCAGCGGTGGCGGTTCGCAGGGCGCCGGCGGCTTGCTCGGAGGTTTGCTCGGCGGGCTTTTCGGCGGCAAAAAATAACCGTTTGACCAACCGGTTTTTATCGCAATAAAATTCTTGCTAATCAACCGTGCGCTGCTGTTATGCGGCGTGCGGTTTTTTTATGAGCAAATAATTCAGCCGGACAGAAAATATCGGTGCATCGCTGTCGAAAGCCAAAAACCGCAAAGTGCGTTGCAATTGCGGCTTTTTTTATGTAATTATTAGCGATTCAGAAATCCAAGTTCACATTTGTGCGGGAGCGAAAAACGATGAAGCAATTCGAAAAACTGGGTGTTTTTTACCTCGGGAAAACGGTCGATCAGCAAACCGGGAAACCGGGAAACGACTATTTATTGTATGATTCCAAAGATTTGGTGACGCACGCCGTTTGCGTCGGAATGACCGGCAGCGGCAAGACCGGCTTGTGCATCGGGTTGCTGGAAGAAGCGGCGATCGACAACATTCCGGCGATCATCATCGATCCGAAAGGCGATTTGGGAAACCTGCTGCTCACCTTTCCGGAGCTGCGCGGCAAAGATTTTCAGCCGTGGATCAACCCGGACGAAGCCAACCAAAAAGGCGTTTCGCCGGAAATATACGCCGAACAGCAAGCCGAATTGTGGAAAAACGGGCTGGCATCATGGGATCAGGATGGCGAGCGCATTCAACGGTTGCGCGATGCCGCAGATTTCGCAATTTACACGCCCGGCAGCAGCGCCGGATTGCCGGTTTCCATTCTCAAATCGTTTTCCGCGCCCGCACCCGCCGTGCTCAACGATTACGATTTGCTCCGCGAGCGCATCCAATCCACCGTTTCGGGGATTTTGCAATTGCTGGGCATCAACGCCGATCCGCTGCAAAGCCGCGAACATATTTTGCTCTCGAACATCATCGAAGAAACCTGGCGCGCCGGGAAAGATCTCGATCTCGGCGGACTGATCCAAATGATCCAAACCCCGCCAATGCAGAAGATCGGCGTTTTCGACATCGAATCGTTTTACCCCTCGTCCGAGCGTTTTAAACTGGCGATGACCATGAACAACCTGCTCGCCGCGCCGGGATTTAAATCGTGGCTGGAAGGCGATCCGCTGGATATCGACGCGATGATGTACACCGCCGAAGGCAAACCGCGCGTCACTATTTTTTCCATCGCCCATCTTTCCGACGCCGAACGCATGTTTTTTGTGACGCTGCTGCTCGGGCAAATGCTCAGTTGGATGCGGGCGCAATCCGGCACTACCAGCCTGCGCGCGCTATTATATATGGATGAAGTGTTCGGGTTTTTGCCGCCGGTTGGCGAACCGCCATCCAAAAAACCGCTGCTCACGCTGCTGAAACAGGCGCGGGCATTCGGTTTGGGCGTGGTGTTGGCAACCCAAAATCCGGTCGATCTGGATTACAAAGGATTATCCAACACCGGCACCTGGTTTATCGGGCGATTGCAAACCGAACGCGATCAGGATCGATTGATCGACGGACTGACCAGCGCCAGCGGCGACGGGCTGAACAAAAGCGAGATCAAATCGCTGATCAGCGGATTGCAAAAGCGCAGCTTTTTGCTTCACAACGTTCACGAAAAACATCCGGTGGTGTTTTCCACCCGCTGGGTGATGTCCTATTTGCGCGGACCGCTGACCCGCAACCAAATAAAAGTGTTGATGGACGAACGGCGCAACAGCACCGTTGCCACACCCGAACCGGCGGAGGCTTCGCAACCGCTGGCTGCCGCAGCAACCACAAATGCCCAAACCCGGCCGCAGTTGCCACCGGAAATCCGGCAATATTTTGCACCGCAAAAACTGGCGTTGCCCAAAGGTGCGCATGTGATATATCACCCGCATATCGTTGCGGGCGGTGCAGTGCAAATCGTCAACAGCCGCTACAATATTGCGGAAAGCCAAACCATCGGGCACCTGCTGCCATTGCCGGAAGATGCCATCGGGCTGCGTTGGGATGATGCCAAACCGGCTGCGCCGGACAGCGATTTGCTCGGCGGGGACCCCGTTGACAACGCAACCTATCTACCTGTTCCTGCTGAAATTAACCGTGTTGCCGGATACAATCGTCTGGACAAAGATTACGAATCGTTTGTTTACCGGGATTTCAGTTTTTCGCTGCTGCAAAGCAAGGCATACAAACAGATTTCGCGCCCCGGGGAGAGCGAACGCGATTTCCGCATCCGGCTGACGCAGATCATGCACGAGCGTCGCGATCTGGAAATCGACCGGCTGCGCCGCCGTTACGCCAGCAAAATTGATGCGCTCGAAAAACAAATTCGCACCGCAGAACGCCAACTGGATAAAGAAGCAACAGATCTGCAACAGCAAAAAATGAACACCGCGTTGTCCATCGGTTCAACCGTTTTGGGCATGCTGTTTGGCAGCCGATCCAGCACCCGGATCGCCACAGCGGCAAAAACAGCATCGCGCATTTCCAAAGAGCGCCGCGATTTTGATCGCACCGAAGACAAGCTCGCCGATTTGCAGGACAAGCTGCGCGATCTGGAATCTGAGCTGCAAAACGAGATCGACCAGTTGACATTCCGGTTTGATCCGGCATCCGAACTGCTGGAAACCGTGGATATCCGCCCGAAAAAAAGTGATGTGCTGCAACGCTATTTCGGCTTGCTCTGGCTGCCGTTTGCCCACCTGCCAACCGGCGAAATTCAGGCGCTTTACGAATAAAACGGGGAACCCATGAGCATTGCAGAACTGATCAGCCGACTGGATATTTACGCCCCGTATCTTGCGGGAATGCTGATTGTAATTCCATTATTTTCATTTGTTTACACTCGCTGGCTTGGTCCGGCAAAAACAATGACGCGTCCGCACAATTTTATGCTGGCAACCATCGTTTATCTGTCCTGCGTTCCGGGAATGTTTGCGGCGGTGCTCACGGCGTATTCGCTGTTTTTTCTGCGCAGCAATCTGTTGGAAGTAAACGCGCTTATCTACTTTTTGCCGCTCATTTCGATGATCGTTACACTGGCGCTCATGCGCCGGAACGTCAATTTCGATTATCTGCCCGGATTCGACCGGTTGCGCGGGCTGATGCTGCTGCTCGCCGTTACTTTCATCGTTTCATTTTTACTGATGCAACTACGGATCTGGCTGTTTTTCGGCGGCTCCATTGGCTCATTGCTCATCGGCATGATCCTCATTTTTCTGCTGCTGCGCTACGGTTCCCGGTTGTTATTGCGCGGCAAACAATAAATCCAAACGCGCCAAACTGCACTATTGCCCAACATTGCTACTATTTTTTTTCATCTGTTTAGTGTTTTATAAAAAATGTGTATATTGTGAAGCTGTATGGGTTAGCTGGCTTTGCAGCCGGTTTTAACTAAACCTGAAACCAAATTACGACCAAAATCCAATGCCGGTTTTTCTAATTTTAGCCGTTATCATCGCTATTTTTGCGGTAACGTTTGCATTACAAAATGCAATAATGGTGACCGTTTCGCTGCTGTTTCTCGAGTTCGAGAGCTCGCTTGCGCTGGTGCTATTGGTGACACTTGGCATCGGTATTCTGGTCGGATTTTTGGGTATTTTACCAACGGTTATCAAACAGCGACTCGAAATATCGCGACAGCGCAAAAAGGTGTTGGCGTTGGAAAACCAGCCGAAATCAACCACCGCTTTGCCCGATACCGGCACGCTTCCGGATGAACCATCTTCCGATGATCCAAACCTGCCGGCACTGTAATGGATACTAATATATCAGCCAAATATCATCTCAAACCATTATTTCAACCCAAATCGAACACTGGGTTATTTGACACACACTTGTCCGAAATCTGGGGAATATAACCCGACTAACGGATTGGGACATCCGTTCTAAAATATAATCAAACAACATTTTATTTTTTTGCTAAGTCTATAAATATTAAACATTTAAATAAAACGGTAACGTAAAAAAGGAGATTGGATGAGTTGATAGGCATTTCCGGCATATTCTTTGATTAAGGAAAGGTTCTGTAAGGGAGGGAATTCGTAAACAGCAACATTGTGAACAATCTAATTTGACCTAACATTAAAGGAGACGATATGTTGAAGCGTTACATGGCTATTTTAGCTGTTTTTTCCCTCGTAATTTCGACGGGAGTTTTTGGGCAGTTCCGCGCCAATCAATTGGGTGGCGGTATGGGTTTCGGACAATCCTACGGCTATTCCGACGACGGCGGCGGATGGGACGAAGAAGGCGGACTGAGCTTCCGGGCTTTCTTGCGTCACAGTTTTTCGAACGTAATTGAAGGTGAATTTAGTGCCGGTCTCAATTCAAAACTGGTTGGCATCGAAGGCAACACCACCACCGTGCGCCCGTTTGATGTTCGCCTGTTGGTGCGCCCGTTCGTAAAAGAATATTGGAGCCCCTATGTTTACGGCGGTTTGGGTGCTGCGAAATACATCATCGAAAAATTCCCGGCAAATGCCACAGCAGGTGTTGAGGCAGATGGCTGGGAACCGTATGCGCCGTTTGGCGTTGGTGTTCAGTTCAAAATTGATGATAACACATCGTTAGAAGTTAGCGGCGGTTATAACTACGTATTTTCTGATGTGCTCAACGGCATCGAAAAAGACGCATCCAACGATGGATTTTTGAACCTGCATGTTGGTTTGACAATGACCGGTTTTGATTGGGATGCCGATCCGGATGGCGACGGACTCACCAATCGCGACGAGAAAAAACTTGGCACCAAATACAACGTCGCCGACACCGATGGCGATGGTCTGAATGATGGCGAAGAATTTCTCGAAACCAAATCCAACCCGTTGGAAATGGACACAGATGGTGACGGACTGAACGACGGCGCAGAAGCCAAAACCCACAAAACCGACGCAACCAAAGCCGACACCGATGGTGACGGACTGGATGACAAAGCAGAAGTGATGACCCACAACACCGATGCAACCAAAGCCGACACCGATGGCGACGGGCTGAACGACAAAGACGAATTGATGTCGCACAAAACCAACCCGACCAAAGCCGACACCGATGGCGACGGACTGAACGACGGCGCGGAAGTGAACACGCACAAAACCGACCCGATGGCTGCAGACAGCGACAACGACGGTTTGAGCGACGGCGATGAAGTGAACAAACACAACAGCAATCCGTTGGCAATGGATACCGATAACGGCAGCGTAAACGACGGTGACGAAGTGCGTCGCGGTACCAACCCGACCAACAAAGATGACGATGTTATTCTGGAAGTTACCGAAGTTGGCGGCAAAATTACCCTGGAAGGCATCGTATTCGCCAGCGGCAAAGCAGCGATTACTGCGGAATCCGAAGAAATTCTGGAAAAAGCCTATCAAACCCTGAAAGCGTATCCCAACATGGAAGTGCAAATCCAGGGCTACACCGATAACACCGGCAGCAATGCGGCAAACATGCTCCTTTCCGAGCGTCGTGCTGTTTCCGTGAAAGATTATCTGGTGCAAAAAGGTATTGCAGCAAATCGCATTACTGCCAAAGGCTTTGGCCCGCAAAGCCCAGTTGCAGATAACAGCACACCGGAAGGCCGCCGGCAAAATCGCCGTATCGAATTTGTTCGCACGAAGTAATCCGTAACAACAGACATTCAAAATATTGACAGTTCACACAGTGCCTTCATCATTCCTGGTGAAGGCACTGTTATGTAAAATAGTATTATCCTGTTCGGGAACTTAAAATTCTCTATATCTTTAAATCTTATATTTACAATTATTTAGGAGGCATTTATCATGAAAAAGTATGTGAGTTGGATGTTGTTAACCGCAGTAATTTTAACAGCATCGGCAGGTGCGCAGGAAGCGGAAAAAGAAGCACCAAAATACGGCTGGACAGAAAGCCTGGTCGGAAACCTGAACTTTACCCAAACCTCATTGAGCAACTGGAGCGCCGGCGGCGACGACAACTGGAACTGGCAACTGGACATCAACGGCAAAGCCGTAAACGATCAGGAAAAAATCAACTGGACCAACGCTGCAAAAGTTTCCTATGGACAAACCAAAATCGCTGACCAGTCTTCCCGCAAATCCGCAGACGAAATTCGTCTGGAGAGCGTGATGGCTTACAAACTGGGCACGTTAATCAATCCCTATGTTGCCGTTACCGGCATCAGCCAGGTGACCAGCAGCTACGCCTTCAGCGAAGACGCCAACGGTAACGAAGTGAAAACGGAAATCTCCAAATTCCTCAATCCCGGCTTTTTTACCGAAAGCTTTGGTATTGCGATCAAACCGATCCCGGAATTTCAGACCCGCCTCGGTTTAGCGTTCAAACAGACCGTCGCCACAGACGAAGCCTTCGCTCCGGCATACAGCGACGACCCAGAAACCGCCGAACTCGAGAAGGTACGTTCGGAAATCGGTATGGAATCTGTATCGGATTACTCCCGCAAGGTGAGCGAAAACATTCTCTACACCTTCAAACTGGAAATGTTTTCCGCATTTTCCGCAGCCGATGAAATTGACGTGCGTTGGGACAATATGCTCTCCGCAAAAGTGTCCAAACTGATTGCCGTCAGCTTCAACCTGCAGTTGTTTTACGATAAGGACATCTCCCCGAAACGCCAGTTGAAACAGGTGCTGGCCGCCGGGTTGACTTATTCGTTCCTGTAAGTAAAACAGAAAACACATTTTTTTACAAAAAAAAGCCGCGTCAATTGATGCGGCTTTTTTTATTCTATTTTATATTTTATTCCTCAAAAACTGATCGGAATCACCTGTCCGTAGTTCAATTTCAATACAGATAACTTGCTGTTTACCCTCGGCTTACTGCCAAACTGAATGCTCTGCATCAATCCCTGATACAACCGCGATTTTTCCAGCCGGTCGCGGTAATCATTACTGGAAATGCCCGGCGAATAATTGTCGAGCATCCATTTCATGGTATCGTAACCGAGCAGGTGAAACCGTTCCGGCGTGGCTTTCATGGCGTTGCGGAAGCGGTTCATAAACAGCCGGTAATTGGAAGATTCCGGGTCGAAATAGCCGGGTGAAATAAACACCATCCCTTCCAGATAATCCCGGAATTTGCGTAGCTGCTGCACATCGTTCCAGCCCTCGTTACCGAGCAGCGTGGCTTTGATATTGTTGAACGCCAGTTGCGGCGCCAGAAACGGGATAAATTCCGGTGAGCGAATCACAATCAGCAATCCGTCCAGACCGGTGGACGCCACATCGGTAGAATCAACCGGAAATCCGGGGCGTCGCGGCTGGAATGTGCGTTCCAGATACGCCCGATATTCGCGATCAATTTTGCTCTGGCTGGCATCCGGTTCCGCACCGAGCAGCGAATCGCGGAACGCGAGGAAAATCCCTTTCCGCCAAACCGCCCGGAACTGTGCGTTAAAATCCTCGGTATCTTCATAATACCACTGGATGGATTCCACCGATGCGCCTTCGCCCTGAGCAGCTTCCACAAAATTTTGCACAAAAGTTTCGCCATACTGGTTGGCAGGTGCCAACACCGCCAAACGCTTTAACTGCAACGATTGCGCAGCATAATTTCCAAAAAATTGCCCTTTGCTGCGGGCATCGGGATTGATCTGAAATATATATTTATTGAGATCCGCCAGTCCGGTTTGCGAGCTAAGCGGCGCGATAAACGGGCGTTCTTCGTAGGCTGCCAGCGCAGCCAATGCAGCGGTTTGATCCACATCTACCGGGCTGACAACCGCAACCGGCGAACTGGTGATCATCGATTCTTTGTACGCCGAAACCGCATTATACACCGATGGCGACACGTTCTGAATTTTCAAATCGACATCGCTGCCCGGATTCCGCTGGCGATATTCGTCCAGCGCGTATTGCATGCCCAAAGCCAGCGCTTCGGAAACATCTTTGGTATTGGCATCAGTATCCTGCAGATACAAAAATGTGCGGCTGCTGCTACTGCTGCCCGAAACGGGAGCGCCGAGCAGTTCGCGGGCTTTGCCGGCGTAAGCGTGATCCGGTTGTGATTGCAAAAATCCGCTCAACACAGAATTTGCTCGACCGTTCTCACCGGAAACCAGCAATTTGCGCCCGATAGCAACCTGGGCAACGCCATCCAAAAACGGGTTCTGATGTTTGACACGAATTTGCTCAATTTGCGAAATCGTGAAAAAGCTGTTCATTGTGTTAAAAATATAATCGCCGGTGGTTTGCTTTAACCGGGGATCTTTGCTGTTGCCCAACACCCAAACCCACTCGTCAATCGCGGCTTCGTAATTCCGTTGTTTGTAAAATGAGTTACCGAGCAATTGGTGCATATCGTCCAGATATGAGCTTTCCGGATGTTTGCTAAAAAAGAATTTCGCGACAATTTCCGTTCGGGAAAAATCGTTCATTTGATAATACGAACGTGCCAGCATATAGCGCATGCTGGTTACCAGTTGTCCGTTCGGGTATTCCTGTAACGCCCGCAAAAAGGTGCTTTGCGCATTGGTAAAATTGCCGGATTTATACGCATCCATCCCGCTCCGGAAAAGGCTTGCCTCACCGGTTGTCTGGGAAAATCCCGTCACCCACAACCCGCAGATCAGTACGATCAGCAACCGAGATTTCAATATGATCTCCTTCTAAATATCTGTACCACCGTTTGATAGTTGTTTCACAGCTTGTGAATATAAATGATATTATTCGAAATGTCAACGGATGAAGTCTTACGGCAACGGGCAAATGAATCAGCTGCCGGTTGATTCGCTGCGGAAAAGTGGATATATTTGCCCTCAAAAATAATGGAACATGCGAATGCAAAAATTTCTGTTTGTGATGGTATTGGTTGGTTTGGCGGCAAATCCGCTGACGGCGCAAAATGAACTCACCGGATATGGCGAACGCCACAACCAAATCAATCGCACGGCAATGCAGATTTTGGGTGGCTGGTCGTTGGCAAACATCGCTGCGGCGGGAATTCAGTATCGCGCCAGTGATGGCCGCGACAGATATTTTCACGAAATGACGCTGATGTGGAACGCCGTCAATCTGGGCATTGCCGGACTCGGCTACTGGCGTGCCCGCCATCCGCTCGATCTGACGCTGGCGGATGCCATCGACAAACAGCGCGGTATCGAAAAATTGCTGCTGCTCAACACCGGACTGGATGCCGCATACATCATGACCGGGGTTTACCTCGTCAATCGCGGCAACGATATCACCCGCGAGGGCGAACGGCTGCAGGGCTACGGCGCTGCGATTATTTTGCAGGGGAGTTTTTTGCTGGCGTTTGATATGGTGTATTATTTTTTCCACACCCGCAACAACCGTAAATTGAACGCGCTATTGCAACGGGTGGAAATTTCCCGCAATAGCGTTGGATTAAGATTTTCATTTTGATTGATTTTGGCGCAACGGCGTCTGGGCGCGTCGGCGCCCCTACATTTCAAATTTACCCCTTATCATTCTCCGGATCCACCGGCGGATCGATCGGTAATTCCAGAAAAACAGACGTCCCCACACCCGGTTTGCTGCGAATATAAATTTTCCCGCTGTGCCCCTGAATAATTTGCCTGGCAATCGCCAAACCGAGTCCGGTGCCGGAGCGTTTCGTCGTGTGATAAAATTCGAAAACTTCCTGCAAAATTTCTTCGGGAATACCTTCGCCACTATCCTTAAATTCAATAATTACAACAAATTGCTGATTTTCTTCATCGGATAAATCTTTCACAGTTGTGTTAATGCGCATAATGCCCGTATCGGGAATCGCTTCGATGGCGTTGATAAAAATGTTGTGAAACACCTGTTTCAACTGATTGTAATCGAACATTCCGGTCACTTTTTTACGCGTAAATCGCGTTTTGACAGCAATTCCCTCCGCTTCCGCGCGGGTTTTTTGCAGCAAAATCACTTCCGAAAGCACGGCGTGAATATCGGTTCGCACCGGATTGAGCTCCGGCGGGCGGGCGATCGTCAAAAAGTTGGTCACCAAATCGTTGATGCGGTTGATCTCCGACGAAATCACATCCAGATATTTGATTTTGCGCTCCTCCGGCATATCCGGGCGGGAAATGGTGCGTTTGAGCATTTGCATGTTGATGTTCATCGAATTTAGCGGATTGCGCACCTCGTGGCTGACCAGCGCGGCAAAACGGCTGAGCGCCGCCAATCGCTCCATTCGCTGCAATTCCCGCTGATTTTCTTTCAGCGAATTGGCCATCGCGTTAAATTCGTTGGCGAGTTCCGCCAGTTCGTCGCGGGTCGGTAAATCGATTTTGTGTTCCAGATTTCCGGCGCCGTATTCCCGGGCACCGCGAACCAGTTCCAACAGCGGTTTGGCAAAACGGCGCACCCCAAAAATTCCCAAAATGATGGCAATCAGCACGGTTAACGTGGTAAAATACATCACGTTACGTTGCATTTGGCTGGCCAGTTGGAACGCCTCTTCCTGCGATTGTTCCACCAAAACGCTCCAGCCGAGTCGCGGCACTTCGGAGTGCACCAAAATGACGGATTCGCCGTTGACATCGTGGGTAATTTGCTGCGCTGCGCCCGATTTCAGATTCTGGTAAAAATCGTACGCAGAATAATCTTCGCGATTGAACACTTTGTCCCGGTCCGGATGGGCGATCACCTGACCGTCTGCGCTCAGCAAAAACGCGTAACCGGTGTTGCCGATGGTAACGCTGTCCACCAGCGTCCAAATGCTTTTGAGATCGATTTCCGCAACCAGTTTGCCCACCTGCTGGTTGAACCGGGAAATCGGTTCCGCAATGGTCATCAGCGGAAAACGCGATGGCGAAAAATAAACTTCCGAGAAAAATTCGTGCTCCTCCAGAAAAAACGGCTGGTCGCGCATATCGCGCGATTCCTCGCCAAATTGAGTCGTAACAACCACATAGCCACTGTCGTTCAGCACATAAATTTTGCGAAAAATGGGATTGGCTTCTTTAATCCGGTTGATGAGGCTGCTCTGCTGGAACACGTCCATTTCGTAAATATCGCGGGTGAGCGAGGTGGTTTGCAGCACCGTCAGCGGATCTTTGAGGAACAAATAAATTTCGTTACTGGCGCGGCGGGCGGTTTCCTGATTGAGCTGGAAAACGTAATTTTGCACGGTTTCCTGCGTTAGCGAAATGAGCAAAATGCTCACGAGCACCAACGGCACCACGCCCAAACCCACATAAGTGAGCATCAGCCGGGTGGAAATTTTCCGGGCCAGCACCTGCTGAATTCGCCGTTTGAGCAGGCGCAACCGTGTTTTGACGCGCCATTTCATGGGTATTTCTGCAGGTTTTTGGGTACAAACCAGTTTTCGATGGGATTGAGCCGGAAGAACATACGTTTGTCGCGGGTGCGCACCACATCGCGGAACGATGCAAAACGTTTGTCCAGCCCGATCAAAATATCGTTATCGAAAAATAAAAATGTGGCCGGTGTTTCGCGATTGAGATAATATTGCAGCCGTTCGAGCGCGTTTTCGTGTTTGGCCGGAACGTCACGAACGAGGTCGAACAGTTGACTCAAATATGCGTTGCGATAATTGGGAACGTTTTGCTCCGCGCCGAGCACATTCTCGAAAAAATCTTCCGCCGCGCTGAAGGGATAATCCGGATCGTAAGTATAGGAATAAATCATCGCCTCGTATTCGCTGTTGCTGAGCAGGCGATCTTTGGCATCCGGCGAAACCGGGAACGGCTGAACGTTCACATTTATTTCCGCCAGATTAAGCTTGATCGCCCGGGCCAAATTTTGCTCCAACTCGGAGTTTTCCGCAAAAAACAGCTTGAATGTGAGCGGTTGACCGTTTTTTTCGATCATCATCGATTGGCGATTGTATTGCCAGCCGGTGGCTTTCAGCAATTGGATGGATTCGCGCGGGCGGTAGCGATCCGTAAAAAATTCCCGTTTGAAATGCGGCGAATCGTCCGGGAACAGCGAATGGCTCACCTCGCCGATGGATTTTGCGAATCGCTCGACGATATTTTCTTTGTGAATCGCCAGATTTATCGCGCGGCGAACGCTGGCATCTTTCAACGCGCCGTGTTGCACATTGAACAGCAACACATATAATTTGGCTTCCGGTCGCGGCGTTAAAAACACGTTGATGCGGGTGCGCATCAGTTCCAGCAGCCGGTCTGTGGTGTTGCGATCGGGAAATTCGATGTAATCGATTTCGCCATTCACCAGCGCGTCAATCAGCGATTGTTCATCGTTGTAAAAGCGCAGTCGTATTTCTTCCAGAAACGGGCGTCCGTAAATGTATTGCAGGTGATACCGCAACATGATCAGGTCGCGGGTTTGGTAAACAATCTGGAACGGTCCCATTCCCATCGGCTGAATTTCATCGAACAGGCGATAGCCCAGCGTCATCATTTCTGCGTAATAATCCGCGGAAACGATGGGCACATCCGCCAGCGTTTCCAGAAAATTTTCGTCGGGTTCTTTTAATGTGAAGATGACTTCGAGGTCGCCGTTGGTTTCGATGTTGCTGATGTTTTTGAAATCCAGCCTGCGGTTAAGCACATGCCCCCCGAATCGCCGGAGCAAGTTGAAAGTGAACCGGACATCGGCATTGCGCAAAATCTGGTTATTTTGGAAAACCACGCTGCGTTTGATGAGGATTCGCCAAATCCGGAAATCGGCGCTGGCAAAATGCTTCTCGATGAGCGTTGGCGGCGCGGCAATTTTTCCGGGTGTTTTGAGCAAACCGTAGCCAAAAACGAGCTGAACAGCGGTTTTTTGAATGTCGGAGTCTATTTCAAAAGGATTGATCGAAAATTGGTTTTGCCGGATCGCCCCGTAAATCAGGCGATCGCCATAAGTTGCCGTTGTTGATTGGCCGGGTGTTGACAGGCTTTGCCCATACACCGCCGTCAGCATGCAAAACAGCAACCAGAATATGCTTCCCCTGTTTCTCAAAAAGGCTTCTCCATCAGCGATAACCCGTCAACATAACAAAATAGCAACGTAAAATCAATTTTTTATCGGGAGATTTTTTTTATGCGATGCTTTGGCGCATCTAAAACTTGATTTTTTAGCAAAATGACGCTATCTTACCCAGCTAAACTATGTTCTGGCAGATTGCCATAAACATAATTAATCAGCGGTATCAACCGGCACCGGAACGGCTCAGCAATCGATTTTTACTGAAAATTCCAAAGCTGTTTCCGGCAATAATAAATGAATTATTTTACTAACTTTACCAAAACCAAAGAGTTACGATATGTCAAACAGCGCTCATGCGATCCATCTCAAATCCACGAACAACCAGCCTGTCTTTCGGATCGGTTTATTCAAAGATCAGGAACATATCGATTTTCGCGTTATGGGTGCATTTTCGCTGGTTGATGGCGAAAACAAACCTTTGATAGATAATATCAAAACAGACCTGAAATGGCGAATAAAAATCAAAGATAGCAAGCCCGGTAAAGAGCATTATTTTTTGGTGCTCTACGAATCTTTCAAAAAAGATATGGCGGAGCAGAAATTGAAATCAGCACAACTGATTGACAAATCTGCGGAGCTGAGAGTATTGGGCGGCAGCATCAATCTGGACAAACGCCAGGTGAATAACAACACCAAATATGTGGTGGTTGCCGGCAATTACCCGACAGATATCGCTGCACGCAAAGCGTTCAAACGGTTTCAGCCGGAATTTATTCCGTATGTGGAAAAACACCGCGACAAAGCGCCGGGCGGACAGTTGGAAGCGTTTGACGCAGAATACGACAAATCGACCGAAGTTAAAGATGTTTTGCGCATCATTCCCAAAGACCTCAATAGTAAAATCAAAATTTTTGCGGTACGCACATTTGATGATGTGTTGCAACGCGATTATTACGCCGACCAGGTGTTCAACGGAATTCTGGAATTCCGGCTGGATATCAACGGGAACCTGATGGCCATCAGCGAAGTGCCGCTGGAACTATATCTGGAACGGGTGATCCATTCGGAAATCGGTTCGGATTTGCCACCGGAATTTTCCAAAGCGCTGGCAATTGTTTGCCGCAGCGAAGCAATGGCACGCATCAACCACCAGTGCCTCGGCGATCCGTTCGATTACACCAATATTGGCGAAACCCTGCGCTATTTCGGGACGGATTTTGATGACGAAAACATCATCAAAGCGGTGCAGGAAACTGCCGGACAGGTTATTTTTCTGGACGATCACATCCGCGATACGCCGTTTCACCTGATTTGCGGCGGTCACACGGAAGATTCCCACGCGGCAACCGAAAGCAGCGACGAAGCGCATTTTCTCGGGAAATACGACTGGCACACCGTTCCGGAAACCTTTACTTCGTTGCAAAACGAAAAAATGGTCAGCAGCTGGATCGAATCGCGACCGGAAACGTGGTGCAACCTGAAAGGGCGTAAACTGCCGCCATCGCTGGAGCGCGTCAAAAAATTTTTCCGCTGGGAAGTTGATTATTCCCGCCGGGAACTGGAAGATATCATCCGCAAAAAAACCGGTGAAGATATCGGCATTTTGTTCGAAATCATTCCCATCAGCCGGGGACGTTCCGGTCGGCTTTTTGAGATTGAGCTTATCGGCAGCCTGAAAAATTACCGGATTCGCGGGCAGTTGAACATCCGCGAAGCGCTGTCTTATGATTATCTGCCAAGCTCCTGTTTTGTTGTTGAACGGGATTTGGATGACACCGGAACGCCGATCAATTTTACATTTGTGGGTGCCGGACAGGGGCACGGCGTGGGCATGTGCAAAACCGGCGGTGCGGTAATGGCAATGGAAGGCTTTACCAGCGAACAAATTCTGGAACACTATTTTGAATCGTGCCAGATTCGCTCGATTTACGACATAAATCTGGACAAGAAATAAACGGGAGAACGGTATGGTTGAAGAAATTAAAGCGCGGCTCAACGAATCCCGCGAGATGTTGGTGAATCTCCGGGGGTATCTTTGATGTTGATTCGCTGCAACAAAAAGCGGAAGAATTAGAGCGCATAACCACAGATCCCGAATTTTGGAACTCCCCCGAAACCGCCCAAAAAACCCTCAAACAACTGAGCGATATTAAAGAACGGGTGAACGACTGGAAGGGTCATTTTCAGCAGTTGGAAGATATGGATTTGATGCTGGAAATGGCCGCAGACGCCAACGATACTGACGAGCTGGAAGCATTGGCAAAGCAGAGCGAAGCGTTGCTCAAGTCCGTAAAAAACCTGGAATTACGCGGTCTGTTGGGGCAACCCGAAGATCAGAAAAACGCAATTTTGACGATTCATCCGGGCGCGGGCGGAACCGAAAGCCAGGATTGGGCGCAAATGCTCATGCGCATGTTTTTGCGCTGGTCGGAACGCCAGGGCTTCAAAACCGAAACGCTGGATATTTTACCCGGCGATGAAGCGGGCATCAAAAGCGTCACCATCGAAATAAAAGGGCGTTTTGCTTTCGGATACCTGAAATCGGAATTGGGCGTGCACCGGTTGGTGCGGATCTCGCCGTTCGATTCCAACGGGAGACGGCACACATCGTTTGCATCCGTTTTTGTGCTGCCGGAAATTGACGAAGAAATTGAAGTTGAAGTAAACCCGAATGATTTGCGGATCGATACGTATCGCGCCAGCGGTGCGGGCGGCCAGCACGTTAACCGGACCGATTCCGCGGTGCGGATTACCCACATCCCATCGGGAATTGTGGTCACCTGCCAAAGTGAGCGTTCCCAGCATAAAAACAAAGCCAACGCAATGAAAATTCTCAATGCGCGGCTGTATCAGAAAAAGCTGGATGAAGAGCGCGCGAAACAGCAAAAACTGGAAGACAGCAAAACGGATATCGGCTGGGGAAACCAGATTCGCTCATACGTTTTTCACCCGTATCAGATGGTGAAAGACCACCGCACCAGCCACGAAACCGGCGACACCCAACGGGTTATGGATGGCGAAATTGATGATTTTATTTATTCGTATTTGCTGAAAGCGCCGGAACTGGTGAAAGAATAGCAGATATTTTTTATCAACTTTTGACCGTGCAGATTCTCAAAATTTGCACGGTTTTTTTATGCCTAAAATAGCACACTAATACCGTTACTCAACTCCAGATCATACGATTTTACACCTGCGGGCGGTTCGTTATCGCGCCGGTAATTGACCGATGTGCGGAAAACCACCTGTTTGGTCAGGTTGAACGCCAGCGTGCTTTCGGACAGTAAGCGGTAATCGCTGCTGCGTTCCAGCGACGGCTGAAAATAGCCGATCACCAAAAATCGCAGCCGTTCGTCAATTCGCCAGCGGACAGAAAGATAATTGGTTGAGCGAAACTGGTTTTTATCCTGAACCGATGTTTCCAAATCCAGCGATTCGTGTTCCCACATAATGCCAACACCCAAATGCGCAACAATGGATTGTTTGGCGGAATCCTGATTGACCAGCTGAAAACGCAACCCGCCGCCGGCCAATTCCCGGTCTTTCAATTTGATAAAATCGTTGAATTCTTTTTGGAGAAAAACCTCCGCCTGTTGACTGCCAAAAACGCTGCGCATCAATCGCCCGTGCACAAACGCTTTGTTGATAAACAGCTCATTTGCCTCTAAACCGCGCTGATAATTGCCCACCAAAAACGCGGAAAACGGCGTAAATTTGACGTCAATCCGTGAGCCGGCTTTCAATTTCAAATATTCCGAGTTGCCGGCGTTGTATGCCATATCGAACGAAAAATTGGCGCTCCACCCTTCGGCGGCATCCTGTTTCCGCAATGCCTCGGTATTCACCTGCGCAAAAGCTATTTGGGCCGGTAACATCAGAAATAACAACAGCTTCAACACTTTATTCTGCATGAAAAAAAGCTCCGTTTTCATCATCAAAAAATCCGTCAGTTGCGGGAAAATGTAATCACCCGGTGGTGGGATTGTCAATCAATTCCGAGAATGGTCGCGCCGGTAATCGTTTTCACAGCTGAAAATTTTGAATTCCCAAATTAGCTGTATTCAGCCCCAAAAAAATTGGCAGCGCAGAACTTGGCGTGATGTTACAACCCGGAAATGATGACCGGCAGGTTTTCGCCCGGTTGCTGCGGCTCAAATAAATGCGGGTAGTGGCGTCTTAATTCGGTGATGAACAGATCGCGCGGAACATCCGCAAAGGTGCCGTAATCGTGCAAATATTCCATAAATTTCCCGCCATCCGCAGCGTATTGCTGAAACAGTGAATCCGTTTTTCCATCGAATTCCAGCGGTGCCACGTTTAGCCTGTCGCATAGTTGCCGGTTGAAAGCGGGCGTGGCTTTCAACCAACAATTATCGAGATATAATTCCGTGTATCCGTGGAAAACCAGCACATCGGTTTGAAGCATTTTTTCCAACTTTTCCGTGCCGATGTGGTTGCGGACGTTGGCAAATCCCAATCGCGACGGGATGCCCAACACCCGCGCGGCCGCCGCCAGCAAACAGGCTTTTTCGATGCAATATCCGTGGTTGCGGGTGAGCAAATGGCTGGCTTTCATGGCCGTTTCTGAAAGGTCGATTTGGTAGGGATCGTATCGCCACCCGTCGCGGATGGCGTAAAAAAGGGACACCGCAAGTTGCTGCGGATCGCGGTCGCTGTCGGCTGTTTTTTTCGCAAAAGCGATCACTTCCGGGTGATCGCTATCGACAAAAAATCCGGGCTCAAGGTATTGTTTTTTCATAGCTTTTGCCAACATTTTTCAGTGTGTAAAACCGATATGGAAATATACCGAAAATGTTCAGCAATGTCGAGCGGGGAAAAATCTATCCGGCGGTTTCGCTATCATTTTGCGGTGCGTTGTGGCTGAAGCTAAGGTAAATCGGCTCCATGTCCACATCGCAGGATAGCAGCATGCTTTTGCTCACATCTTCCATGGCAATGCGCTGTGCCTGGCTGCCCGATTTCGGGTATCCCAGATTGAACGATTCGCCATTATTGAGCAGGTTGCGCACAAAGCAGCCAAAAATAGTGTTGGCAAATTCGCCGAGCATATCGTCCACAATTCGCGGGTCTTCGGCGGTTAATCCAACGGTGGTTTCGAACAATTCCTCCGCCTGTTCTTTCTCAAAAAAGAGGGACAATTTTGCCGAAAACGGCTGCTGCAATTCGATAACGGCAACCCGGTAATCCTGAACCGGCTTGGGTAAAATATCAACCCGCTGGCAGGGTTCGGCTTCGGCGAATGCCAAACCTTCGAACGTTTCGGCAAGCGCCGCGTTTAAAGCCGAGAGCATTTTTTCGGTTACTAATTCCATAATATTTATCCTCACAATCCATTGTTTTTTATAATTTTACATTTTTTTCAACAATCGTATTTTCCGGAACGATGTATGGCTAAAAGGATGTCAGTCCGTCGCGGTATTCGGTCAGGAACTGGCAAACTTCGGGCATTGCCAACGGTTTTTTGAAGACTTCCAGCGCTCCGTTTAATTTCAATTCCTGAACTTTTTGTTCGGTAACGATGCTGGAAATAACAATCACTTCGGCTTGGTTCAGTTTTGGTGATGCTTTAATTCGCCGCAACAATTGAAAACCGTCCATTTGTGGCATGTTTAAATCTGTCAGTACCAGTTCCGCCGGAGATTGTTTGAGCATTTCCAGCGCTTTTTCGCCACAGTCGGCTTCCCGGATTTCCAGATTTTCAAATCCTGCAACTTCCAGCACCCGCCGCACAATTGAACGTGCGATGGCGGAGTCATCTGCGATCAACACTTTTTGAATCATATTTCCCATTCCCCTTTTCCCGGTGATGAAATAATAACCCTGCCGGTTTCAATTTCAATTGAAACTTTACGGCTGTAATCTTCCCCAACTTCTTCCGCAATGGGCGCGAGGTGATTTTTCCAGAGCATTTTGCGGGTAGCGAGCACGTTTCGTTTTCCGATGTTGAACGTCCCGCTCTGATCCATCACGGTTGCGCCGCCGGTTATTTTGATGATCAGATCTCCCGGTTTTTGGACGCCATATTTGCGCTGGAATTCCTGAATCATGTGCGGTACAGCAGTATCCGCATATTGTCCCGGTTGAATATTTTGCTTATCCGGATCGGCAATTTTGGAATCCGGCAATGCGATGTGCGCCAATCCGACCGTCCGGGTTTTTGGTGCCAGAAAAATGAGGGCGACACAGGAACCCAAAACTGTCCGGATTACATCTCCGGGTGCGTTTGAAATACCAATTTCGCCGGTTTTAACAAAAAGAGTTCCCATAGTTATTTCAGATATTCAGTAATGATGTGTGGTATTTTATCCAACGCTGCCAGTTTTTCCGCACCGCCCCGTTGGTAGGCTTCTTTGGGCATGCCGAATACGACAGATGTGGCTTCGTCCTGTGCGACGGTGCGTGCGCCGGCTTTGCGCATTTCTACCATTCCGTCTGCGCCGTCCGCACCCATTCCGGTGAGCATTACCCCAACAGCATTGGCGCCAACCGTTTTGGCAACGGAACGGAACAGCACTTCCACAGAGGGTTTGTGTCCGCAAACCAAATCGCCATCTTTAATAGATACGCGATATACACCGCCGGAACGCTTGAGCTCCATATGTTTGCCTCCCGGCGCGATGAGCGCGGTTCCGGTTAGCACGCGGTCGCCATCTTCGGCTTCTTTTACATCAATCGCGCAGAGCGTATTGAGCCGTTCGGCAAATTTTTGGGTGAACACCGGCGGCATATGTTGCACAATTACAATTCCCGGTGTGTTCGGCGGCAGCACGCTCAGCACATCTTTGATAGCTTCGGTACCGCCGGTGGATGCGCCGATGGCAATCACTTTATCCGTAGATTCCGAAAGTGACTGAACCGTTGCACGCGGCGCAATATTCCGGGAATGACGGGTGCGCCCTTTCCAGTGACTGACGTTTACCCGTGCAGCCATTTTTACCTTAAATCGCAAATCGCTCATCATTTCTTGCAGCCCGTTTGCCACATCGATAGACGGTTTGGTGACAAAATCCACCGCACCGGCGGACAGCGCATCCAGCGTAATTTGGCTGCCTTTCCGGGAAAGCGCACTGACCACAATTACCGGCAGGGGAAATTGCGGCATCAATTTTCGTAAAAATTCCACACCGTCCATCCGGGGCATTTCGATATCCAGTGTCAGCACATCCGGTTTCAGTTGCACAATTTTATCCCGTGCGATATACGGATCAGACGCACGCCCGACCACTTCAATATCCGGATCCTGGGCAAGCCCTGTGCTGATCACCTCCCGAACCAAAGCGGAATCGTCCACAACCAATACTTTAACAGGGTTTGAATGCATCATTTAGCTCCTCTGATAGACTGCCGGTTGGATATAATGATAGGGAATATCGTAATTTCGCAAGGTTTCGGAATGCCCGATAAATAAATAGCCATTGGGTTCCGTATAATTGTGGAAGCGTTTAACCAGCGCATCACGGGTCATTTCATCAAAATAAATCATGACATTGCGGCAAAATATCACCGGAAATTTGCCTTTGAACGGAAAGCTGGGTCGCATCAAATTGAGGCGCCGGAACAGAATTATTTGTTTCAGCGAGTCATTCACCTGCCAGCGGCCATCCGGCAATTTTCGGAAATATTTCCGTTTCAAATCCGCGGGAATCCGCTCAATATTTTCCATTGCGTAAATGCCGGATTGCGCTTTTTCCAATGCGTTGCTGGAAATATCCGTTGCCAAAAGCCCCAGTTCCCAATTACCCGTTTCGTTTTGAAAATATTCTTTGGTGAGCATGGCCAGCGTGTAGGCTTCTTCTCCGGATGAACATCCGGCGCACCAAATACGGATATCGAGCCGGCCAATTTGCCGGGCGCGTTGGGCTAATTGGGGTAAAACAACTTCGCGGAAATATTTGAAATGATCATCTTCGCGGAAAAAATAGGTGTGGTTGGTGGAGATATGATCGATAAGCAAACTAAGCGCTTTGCCCGATCGATCGTTGATCACAAATTGATAAAATTGCTCAAAGGATTGATACTGATGGCTCCGGAGGATTTTGCTCAACCGCCCGACAACCAGCGTTTTTTTATCATTTCCCAGAGAAATCCCGAACCGGTTATACACCAGATCGCGAATCAACCGGTATTCTTCATCCCTGATTTCAACATAATTGGTAACAACTTCCACGACGAGTCCCTGTCGTTTTGAGTGAAAATTTACGGCTTACTGCGAAACGTTTCACAATATCAACGGCTTTTTTTTACAGAATATAACCGCCAAAAAAATGGCAGTGATACCAGCACGCAGAACAATTCGAACGATCCGCTGATAATAAATGTTTGTTGATAAGCCTCTAAATCACTGTATTGCTGGCTAAACCAGTAAAACAAACTACCGCCGACCAACGGGCCAACCACAAAACCGAGCGATCCGGCAATATTATATCCCGCGAAAACCACGCCGTGGCTTTCGGTTGCGGATAAATCTTTGCAAAGCGCCAGCGTTGGTGCAAACATCAGCGCACTCATGATACCGCTAAACACCATTGCAACGGCAAACCAGTGGTTTTCCAAATGGCCGTAAAACATAAAAATAACGCCGAACAGCAGGCTGCCGGTAACCATCATGCCGACACGCCCGGTGCGGTCCGACAACCTTCCGGCGGGATAAGAAAGCAGCGAAAACGGAATGAGAAAATACGATAACGTAATTCCGCGTTGCGCCGGCGACATCACCAAGACATCTGTCATATACAGCCCGAGCGTAGAAACAACCACACCGATGCACAATCTGTCGATAAACGAATAGGCATACGGAATCAGGATAAACGGGTTGTTGCGTAACATGCCCATCAAATTACCCGAACGGTGGATTTTTGGCGATTTTGACGCCGTATTTTGAACCGCACCCAATGCAAACAGCGCCGTTACAAACGATACGCCCGCAGCAGCCCACAGCACCCGGATAGCATTATCACCGGCGATAACACCGCCAAGCGGCACGCCAATCGTGATGCCCAGCATAATCATTCCGCCGAGCGCGCCCATCGTGCGACCGGTACGACCCGGTTTTGCAGATTCCGCGCCACAAGCCAGCCATGCGGATAATGCCGTAATATGCATCGTGCCTTCCAGAAAGCGGGCAACCATCAATACCGAAAACGTTGGCGCCAACGCCATTCCGGCAAAACACAGCGCATTCAGCGACAGCGAAACGGCAAACAACATCCGGCGATTCGCACCCCGATCGATAATGCGTCCGGCAACCGGCGCAAACAAAATTGCACCGATCAAACTGGTGGACATAAAGGCATGTGCCCAAAAAGTATCTACCAAAAAGCGAACGCTGACCAGCTCCTTCAACACCGGCACAATCATTGTTACCGGCAGCATGGTTAGCAAAATTCCGGCCGCCAGCACAACCGTTGGGCTGTGCTGGCGAGCGCGGGAGCTGGTGTTTCCCGTCGTATAAATTTCTGTCACCGTTCTGGTTAATTGCAACATTCGAACAAATTACTTTCTAAAGAACGTTAAATATACATTACAGTCATTATTGGCTCAACAATAATCGTTAATCATCTGCGCGATTAAAATTTGCCGAAATCATCATCATCCAGCGAGATGATCGACGACGGATCGACAGATTTACCGGAATTGTGCTTTGCCGGTGCATTTCGCTTTGCCGGCGCGCTACCCCACGCGGTTTCCGGGGCAGATTTTTTTACCGGCTGCGATTGGAACGGATTAAATCCTTGCGATTGCAGCTGTCGCAACATCTGCATCAGCAACTCCGGTGTAATACCGTTGGGCAGTTGCCCGTTCCAGGCTTCCGGTTCTTCGATTTTCAATTTGAATTTGCCCAGCATTTCTTTCAACCGGGAAGATTGACCGGAGAGTTCCTCTGCCGAAGCGGCGGTTTCTTCTGCGCTGGCGGTGTTGGATTGGGTTACTTTGTCAATTTGGCTCAATCCTTCGTTGATTTGTCCGATGCCCTGTGCCTGCTCTTTGGATGCAACATCAATTTCGCCCACCAAATCGGTCACTTTGGTTACCTGATTAACAATTTCGCCCAATGCGCCGGCCGTTTCGTTGGCGATATTGGTTCCGTTTTGAACCCGTTTAATGGAATCTTCGATCAATTCCGTTGTTTCTTTGGCGGCTTTGGCGCTGCGTTGGGCGAGGTTGCGAACCTCTTCCGCAACAACGGCAAATCCTTTGCCGTGCACACCGGCGCGGGCAGCTTCCACCGCTGCATTCAACGCCAGCAGGTTGGTTTGGAATGCAATTTCGTCGATCGCTTTGATAATTTTTGAAATCTGCGTGGATGATTTGTTGATTTCGTCCATCGCGTTCAGCATGTCGCCCATTTGGCGATTGCCGGTATTGGCGAAATCGCGGGCACCTGCAGCCAATTTGTTGGCCTGCGCGGCGTTTTCCGCATTTTGGCGGGTTTGGGCTGTCAATTGGTTCATCGATGCAGAAATTTCTTCCAGCGAACTGGCCTGTTCCGTAGCGCCCTGCGAGAGCGACTGGCTGGAATCCGAAACTTGCAGCGATCCCGAAGAAATTTGATCGACAGCAACCGCAACCTGCGTTAATATACTGTTTAGCGAATCCAGCGTGGCGTTCAGCGAATTTTTGAGCTGCGCATGATCGCCCATATATTCTCCGGTTACATACGCTGTCAAATCGCCTTCGGCAATTTTCGGCAGGCGTTGCTGCAGTTCGGAAATCGGTTCCAGAATAGAATCGATCACTTCGTTAATGCCCTGCATCATTTTCCCGAAAACATCGTCCAGAATTGCCAAATTTCCACGAACGGAGAGATCGCCATTTTTCAACGCGCTGATCACCCGGTTCACTTCGTTGCGATAAACGGCACGGGCGTTCAGATCCAGCCATTCAACCGCGTTGCCAATCTGGTTTCCGGATGCATCGAACAACGCGGTTGCGTTTAATCCGAATTCCAGTTCGCCCACCTTTATTTCGGTGCGGTGCGGCAATTGGCTCACGTTGCCCAAAATTCTGCGTTGGTTGGACGGTTTTTTGTGGAATGTGTCAATATTTTTGCCAATCAGGTCATCCACGGAAAATCCCGGCCATTTAATGCGAAACTTGTCTTCATATTTCCGCAACATTTCGATGAGCGACGGATTCGCGTAGGTGATGTTCAGCTCTTTATCGCACATCATAAAAAAGCTGGCCGCGCCGTTGATCATCGCAAACAGCGATTCTGCGCGATTGGCTTCTGCTTTTTCGCGGGTGATGTTTGCCCATTCCAGATTGTTGCCGACATAATGTCCGGCGGCATCGTAAATAGCTGTCACATTCAATTTGAAATATGCTTCACCAATTTTGATATCCACTTCCCACGGCAAATTGTCCGGATCGCTGAGGAGTTTGCGTTGGTGTTTCGGATTTTTGTGGAAAATGTCAATATTGGAACCCAACAATTTATCCAGTTTGAATCCCGGATATTGGTGTTCAAAATGGTGAATGTTTTCTTCGATCATTTTGAAGGTGGATCGATTGGCGTAAGTAATTACAAAATCACGATTTACAACCATCATCGCCGTTGCGGAATTGTCGATGGCACCTTGCAGCCGTGCGGCAACTTCCGCCTCTTTGCGCTGCTCTGTCACATCCACCCATTGAACCACGTAACCGGCCAAATCGCCGTTATCGTCAAATAGCGGACGGGTTTCGTGTTCAAAAAAATACGGTCCGGGAGTAATTTCGCCTTTTCGGCTGCTGCCCGGACGAAGCTGTTTCAGAATATCTTTGATTGCCGCAGGATTTTTGTGATAGCGATGAATACTGCCGCCGATCACTTCGCTGACTTTAAATCCCGGTAAATATTTTGCCAGTTCGCTTTCCAGTTTTGTCAAAACCTCGATTGCTTTTTTGTTGACAAATACAATATTTTCTTCGGCATCGGCCATCATGATATTCATTGGTGCGTTGTCCAGAATATTCATCATGACTGTCAAGGTATTCCAGCCGCTCTGCCCTGTTTTCGCCATTTCGCCCTCCTTGGGATGTTGGTATGCCTCTAACATTATATTAGCTATTTTATTCAATGCTGCTGCCCAGGCGTTGTGTAGCTCGTCTGTCCATAATTCGCCGGCAAGTTCTGCCATTACATCCAGCAGCGTTTCCGCCACTGCCGGATAGTGCGCTTCCACTGCACCGTATTGTTGATGCTTTTCGCACAATTTTTTGAGAACGGGCAATAGTTTTTCCGGTTTACGGAGATTGTTAACCACCAAAACAATGGCATTAAGTAGATGTTTTTGTTGCGCTTTGATGTCTGCATTTGCAAATAGCGGTTTTACCTCAGGATATCGTTTAAACAATTCCTCGTAAAAACGCTTCACCAGTTTTTCGCCGGATGGCGCCAATGCTTCGAACGATTGTTCGAGCAGTTCGATTTGCAATTCCGGCTCAACCGAAGCGATATTCTTTTTAGAATTCCCCATTTTTTAAACCCCTTTTTCCGGTCTGCCGATTAGTTTGCGGTCATTTCTGCCAGATCTTCATCGAACAACAATTGTTCGATATCCAGCAAAATTTTGACATCGTCTTCCACTTTGCCCAATCCTTTAATAAAGCGCCCGCCGCTGCTTTTGAGGCTGGCTTTTGGCGAAGGTTCGATGTTATGTGCCGGAATATTCATCACTTCCGAAACAGTATCCACAACCAATCCAACCGCGGCATCGTTAAAATTGACGACGATAATGCAGGTTCGCTCATCGTATTTACGGTTTTCCATGCCAAAACGCAGCCGCACATCCACGACCGGAATCACTTTTCCGCGCAGGTTGATGACACCTTTAATGTAAGCGGGCATATCCGGTAGATCGGTAATCCGTTGAATACCGATAATTTCGGTAACGTGACGGATTTCGATGCCGTATTCCTGCTGTGCGAGAGTGAAGGTCAGAAATTGCCCTTCCTGGGTATCTTCAATTTCTTCAACTTCGGAGATATTTCTCGCGTCTTCCATTCATAACTCCTTTTAAATTAATCACTTCCATGAACATATTTTATCAAATTGGCTACGTCCAAAATCAAACAGATATCGCCATCCCCCAAAATGGTGCAGCCGGAAACACCGCGCACATTCCCGGAATATTCGGGCAACGGCTTGATCACCAATTGCTTTTGCCCAATCAATTCATCCACAAACAGACAGACAGATTTACCGCTGCTTTCCGCAAGAACCACCAAACCTTCGTTCAGTTTCCGGCAGCTGTTTTTTATATTGTGCAGCTCGTGAATGCGAAGAACGGGGTATAAATTGTGGCGGATTTTCACCATTTCTTCACCGTTGATGAGCGTGACAATATTTTCGGGCGTTATTTGCAGCGATTCGCGGATGTCCATCATCGGCAGTGCGTAAATGGCATCGCCAACCCGCATTTGCATGCCATCCACAATTGCGGTGGTTAACGGAATGCGTAAAATGATGGTTGTGCCTTTGCCGGATTCGCTTTCCACATCCACGCGTCCGCGAATACTTTCGATGTTTTTGAGCACAACGTCCATTCCCACACCGCGTCCGGAAAGGTCGGTCAGTTTTTCCGCGGTGGAAAATCCCGGTTTGAAAATGAGCGGCCAAACGCTGCTGTCCGGCATGTCCGCATCGTTCCCGGAGATGAGTCCGCGTTCGCGGGCTTTTGTCAAAATTCTGGTGCGATTGAGTCCGTGACCGTCATCGCGGATGTAAATCAGGATTTCGCTGCCGACCTGTTTGGCTTCCAGAACCACTTTTCCGGCCGGTTTTTTGCCATTTTTACGGCGCTCATCCGGCATTTCGATACCGTGGTCAATCGAATTGCGGATGATGTGCACCAACGGATCGGATATCGTTTCGATCACCGTGCGGTCAACTTCCGTTTCGCCGCCGAGAATTTCCAGATTTACGGATTTGCCAACTTTATTGGACACATCGCGAACCAGCCGGATCATCCGTTTGAACAATCCCGCGAGCGGAATCATGCGCATTGCCGTGGCCATTTCCTGCAACGAACGGATATTTTTTTGCAGATGCATCACTGCTTTTTCGAAACCGGGCAAATCTCTCCCGACAATTTCCGGGTGTTGCGCCACCATCGATTCGGCGATGACGATTTCCCCGACCAGATCCATCAGTTCATTCAACTTTGCGACATCCACCCGGATCACTTCGCTGCCGGTTTTGGCGACACCGGATGTTGCCGGTTTGGTTTTTGGCACGGCAGATACCGCAACTTCCTGCTTTACTTTGTTTGCCGTCGCAGTTGCAACATTTGCCATTGGCGTTGCGGATTGCTTTTCGGCAAAAACAGGACGACTTTGCGGCGATTTTTCTGCGGGTGCAGCAGCAACCGGCGGCACCGGCTGCGATGTTTTTATTGCATTTATTTGCGGCGTTGCGTCGGATGCCGGCACAATTTTTTCATCTTCATTTTGCGATAGCACTTCTGCGTTCAAAATCGGTTGCGGCGCCGGCGTTTCACCGGTAGCAGGTTTGCCGAGCCCCTCTTCAATCAACCCGATAATGCCGCTGATGCCGTCGATAACGTTTTTATCATCGTATTCAAAATTGTCCAAACCGATGCGCACAAAATCCAGCACCTGCAACAAAAATGAAAAATGCTGCTCTGTCGCCACAATTTCGCGGCTGCGCACCATGTCCAAAAAATTTTCGATATGATGGCAAACTATCGCAATATCGTGGCATCCGAACAATCCGGCGTTTCCCTTGATGCTGTGCACCGCACGAAACGCGCCGGAAGCCAGCTCCCGGTCACCGGGATCGGTTTCCAATTCCAGCAAACCGGATTCGATTTCTTCCAGCAATTCCCGGCTTTCGATAACAAATTGTTTGCGCATTTCCGGCGTGATAAACGATTCGTTTGTCACCACATGCTGCTCAGATTCGCTATGTTGCGAGGCTGTTTCTGCGGTATCTTCCGGCAGGTCGTCATCTTCCGGATCGGGTGATAAATCCGGCAAATCCCGTAAATTCTGGAACAGTTGAACGTAATATTCCTCGTCCGCCTCGAACCGGGATATACTTTCGTGATTTTTCAACGCGGTCAGATACAATTTGAAAAAATCAATCAGTTTGATAAATCCCAACACATGGTCATGCGAAAATTCAATTTCAGTTTTGCGGATGCTGTCCAGAAAATTTTCGACTTCGTGCGTGATGGTGACAATGGAAAACAGTTCCAGAAATGCGGCGCTGCCTTTGATAGAATGAAAGCAGCGAAACAGTGAATCAATTTCAGCAGCCGTCAACGGTTCGCTGCGGCCGGTCGATTCCCATTCCATCAAAATGTGCTCTGCGCGCTCCAGCCCTTCCTGGCTTTCATAAATAAAATCGTGCAAAATTTCCAGATCTTCTTCGGATGAGAGAAATTTTGAGGCTGGTAAGTCCCAGTTAATAATATCGTTTACGGAAATGGATGGCTGTGCCGGTTTCGAATGGGCTTCTTCGGTTTCAATTTTCAGCTCACAATCTTCTTCCACAAAAACAAAAACGCTGCGCACCGTTTCGATCGGTTCGGTGGTTCGCAGCAAAATATCCCAATAGGTATAGCAACTCACCGGGTCGATCGCTTCCAGATCCGGTATTTTTTCCGTATTCGCCTGAATAATGCATTCGCCAAGCTCCCGCAATTCTTCGAACAAAATGGTAACATTGGTGCCGTTCATCAGCAAATTTGGGTGTGGAAAAAACAATATTCGCAGATATTGCATATTGGGCTCACTTTGCTGGTTGGATGCCACAGGTTCCGGTTGCGGCATCGGTTGGGCGGTTGCCGCATCGTTTCCGTCGGCACGGATTTGTTGCAAAACGGAGGTAATTGCCCTGTTTTCCAGCGATGCATCTGTTTGGCCTTCCAACATTGCGCGAATCACATCAAGCGACTGTAAAGTGATATCAATCAACGATTTAGAGATGTCCAGATTTCCCGAACGAACCATCTCGTACGCGGATTCAATTTCATGGGTAAAGGTGGAAATTTCGGCAAACCCGAACATCCCCGCTGCACCTTTTATCGTGTGCATGGCGCGGAACACCCGTTGCACCAAATCGGCATCATGGGGCGTTTCTTCCAAAAGTAACAAAGCTTCTTCAAGATCTTCCAGAAGTTCGGTTGCTTCTTCGATAAATGTGTTTTCAAAATGTTCTTCGTTCATTTCACCAAACCGGCAGCGTTGTTTTCATATAACACAACAAATTCGAGAATAAATTAATTTCACAAATCAGGGATTAAAGACAGCGGTGGGGGGTTCAACAGATGTATTTGTTGGCACAATTCGTCTTTTACTATCCCTGTAAGTTAAAATTGCAATACATATCATCGCCAGTTTGTTATTGGGCTTTAAAAAAAATCGATCAAATGTTTTCTGAAAGAAATGTATCGGGAATGTTAGGTTTATGCGGGAAAAATGGACACAATGTCACGCAATATTGAAACCTTGCGGATACAACTGCAAGATTACAGCCGCGTTTTCCGCAGCGTCGGGGGTTCGAGTATCGATCTTTACGATCGGATTTGAATCACGTTTTTGCAAGCCATAGCGATAAGCTTTATCGTAATAATTTTCTAGAAGAAACGCGGTGAACGCTGCCAGATTCCCTTCCGAAAGCAGTTGCAGCGCCGTTTGGGTATTTTTGCCGCCCAACCGCTTTTCGAGACGGGTTGTTGCCAATTTCATCAAATCCTGATCGCAATGGGCGTAATCTGCCATCAATCGCTGCACGCGAAGTGCCGCCGGCATTTCCAGCAACAGCACGGGCGCCAAAATTTTCTGTTGCCAAAAATCATCGGGAATAATGCAACTGCCGATGTAACGGCTTTCATCCTCCACCCAAACCGGATGGGCTGGGTCCAGCTTGTTCAACGCCAGCGCCAGCTTATTTTCGAACTGCTGCTGGGTGGGCTGTTCGTCCTCTCCCAAAAAACCGAACGCGGAACCTTTGTGATTGGCCAATCCCTCGAGATCGATAATCTGTTCGCCCAAAGTTTCCAGCGCTTTCAAAATCGCGGTTTTTCCGCTTCCGGTAGCGCCGCTAAGCACAATAATATTATATGGTTGCGCAAATGCATTTAACACAAATTGGCGAAAAGATTTGTACCCGCCATTTAGCACGGCAACCGGCAAACCGGATGTTTTCAGCAACCAGGCTAAACTGTTGCTGCGCATACCGCCGCGCCAGCAGTGCACCAAAATATCTTTTCCCGCTGCCATTTCTTTAATGTTTTCGACGATAGCTTTCATTCGCGGGCCAACGTATTCCAGCCCTTTCAGCACCGCAACTTCGCGCCCCTGATGTTTGTATAACGTGCCAATAACGCTGCGTTCCTCGTTCGAAAACAGCGGCAAATTCGCCGCACCGGGAATGTGGCCGCGCTGGTATTCCACCGGCGTGCGCACATCCAGCACCAGCGAATTTTCGGATTGTTTTAAAAATTGTTCGACAGACAGCATTTCAAAGGGCTTTCGATTAATTCAAGAAACGAAGTTAATCAATTTCGCGGCGGAAACCAAAATTCTATCATGACCGGGATTTTCACGATATTAACGGATTTGACACACCAGATTTTTTTTGCCACAGCGACACAGAGGAGAATTCGGGCAATCCATCGCGAATGTGACGAAGATCACCGGCTTGGCGAATACATTTTTATCCACGCTATTGCTATTTCCCTCAAAATTATGTATAGTAACCGATCTAAAAAAAAGAACTGATATGAAAATTCGCGAAATACAACTGCAAACACACGATCTGGACGGACTAAAAACGTTCTACCGGGACAAACTCGGGCTGCCCGTTTTGCGGCAGGGCAAACGGGCGTTTACCGTTGGCATCGGCAATTCGCGGATTAAATTTTCCATCGCAGACGATGACGACAAACCGTATTACCATTTCGCAATCAACATTCCCGAAAATCAGTTGGCGGAAGCCAAAAAGTGGTTGAGCGAGCGCGTTGCACTGATCGAAAAAGATGGCCAAAACGAATTCCATTTTGAAAGCTGGAATGCCGACGCCATTTATTTTTATGATCCGGTCGGCAATATTGTAGAGCTGATCGCCCGGCACAATTTGCGAAATGCCTCCCCCAAACCTTTTGGCGCCGAAAGCCTGTTGAGCATCAGCGAAATCGGGCATCCGGTGGATAATGTGCGGCTGTTTTGCGAACATATTCGCGCTGAGCTGCGCCTCCGGTTGTGGGACGGCGATGAGCGCACCTTTGCCGCCGTTGGCGATGAAGAAGGCTTGTTCATCGTTGTGCCGATCAATCGTCCGTGGTTTCCGGCAGACAAACCGGCCGAAAATTATCCGATAGCGGTGGATGTCGTTTGATTTAACGATGGTCATTTCACGGCTTATTTTGTAACCATTCGTTCCCCCAAAAAAATTTCCCAAAACACGAATCGATTGTCATCGCGGTAAACAATCGCTATTTTTGCGCTGGAAATTCATTTCCCGAAGGAGCAATTATGGCATCGGATAGTTTACATTTTAAAATTGCGCAACCGTCTGATTTTGATGACGTTATCGCGCTGTTAACATCAGCGGATTTACCGATTGACGATCTCAATGCAGAGCATCTGCGATATTTTGTAACCACCCGCGAAAACGGAAAACTGAACGGCGTGGGCGGGTTGGAAATTTATAAAGATGCCGCATTGCTCCGCTCCGTTGCCGTTGCGGCTTCGCAGCGAAACCGGGGGATTGCGCAACAATTATTGGCGGCGCTGGAAAAACTTGCCCGGGAAAACGGGGTTTCCGCGCTGTATTTGCTCACCACCACCGCCGATAAATTTTTCGCGAAACACGGCTTTGCGGTGATCGATCGCGAAAGCGTGCCGGAGCGCATCCGCGAAACCCGCGAATTTGCCTCGATATGCCCGTCCAGCGCCATTTGCATGAAAAAATCAATTGAATAAAATGAACCTGCTCAACACATCCAGCCTGCGCTATTTACTGAAACATCCGTGGCAAATGCTGCTCTCGATTATCGGGATTGCCATTGGCGTTAGCGTTGTGGTTGCGATCGATTTAGCCAACCAGAGCGCCACCCGCGCGTTTGAAATGGCAATGGAATCCGTTGGCGGAAAAGCCACCCACCAGATTTCCGGCAGCACGGATTTGCCTGACACGCTTTACCGCGATATCCGCATAAAAGCGGGATTCCGCAACGCCGCGCCAGTGATCGAGCAGTATGTCATTTTCGAAAAAAACGGCGATCGCCGAACGCTGATGGTGCTGGGCGTCGATCCGCTCGCCGAAGCGCCGTTTCGCCCGTATGTACAGGATTTGGGCATCACCGGCGGGAACAACCTCGGGCAATTTATGACGCAGCGCGGCGCAGCCATCCTTTTCCGCGATACCGCCGAACAGCTGCAACTCACGCCCGGCGATATGTTTACGGTGACGTACGGCGGTGTTCCCGCGCAACTGCACCTCATCGGTGTGCTCGATGCGGCGGACGAATACAATCGCCAAAAGCTGGAAGGGCTGGCGATTGTCGATATCGCCACGGCGCAGGAAATTTTCGGAATGAACGGGCAGCTCAGCCACATCGATTTGCTGTTGCCCGATTCACCGGAAGCGACACAAATTCTCGCCGACATCAAACAATTTCTGCCATCCGGCGTGCGCATTCAACCCGCCGGCGCTCGCTCGGACATCATGGCGCAGATGACCCGCGCATTCAACATCAACCTCACCGCGCTCAGCCTGCTGGCGGTCATCGTCGGGATGTTCCTCATTTATAACACGATGACGTTTTCCGTGGTGCAACGGCTGGAATTGATCGGACTGCTGCGCACTGTCGGCGTCACCCGCCGGGAAATTTTCACCCAAATACTCGGCGAAGCCTTCTTTTTGGGGCTGATCGGCACAATTCTGGGGCTGCTACTCGGCGTGATGTTGGGTAGCGGTTTGCTGAAGTTGGTCACCCAAACCATCAACGATTTGTATTTTGTGGTAACTGTCCGAACGCTGGCGCTGACCCCGTTTATCTTTTTGAAAGGGCTGCTGCTGGGCATCGGCGCAACCTTGCTGGCGGCGTTCAAACCTGCCCGCGAAGCCACCGCTGTCGCCCCGCGAACCGCGATGCAACGCTCCGGGCAGGAAACACAACTGCGATCGCAACTGCCGCAACTGACCGTCGCCGGGCTGATTTCGGTGGTTTTGGGCGTGATCATTTTGCTGCTGCCCAGCCGGAATATTCCGCTCAGTTACAGCGGAATTTTGCTGCTGATCATCGGTTTCACGCTGTGGACGCCACTGGTTTTGTTGCTGCTGATGCGCGTTTTCCAGTCACCTGCCGGAAAGCTGTTCGGGCTGATCGGGCGAATGTCCGCCCGCGATGTGGTGGCACATCTCAGCCGCACCGGCGTCGCGATTGCCGCGCTGAGCATGGCTGTCGCCGCAACTGTTGGCGTCGGCACGATGGTCGGCAGTTTTCGCGCAACGGTCGTGCACTGGCTGGAAAATCAGTTGCGTGCAGATGTTTATATTTCCCGCCCAAGCCTCACCACCCGGAATATCGACGCAACGCTGCCGGCGGAATTTCTGCAAAAAGTGCAGGCATTGCCGGGCGTTCGGGAAGTGAACGCATTCCGTTCGCTGACCATCACCGAAGGCGACACGGAAACCAAAGTGATCGGCACGCTGCTCTCCCGCGAGATGTTTTTCCGGCAGCAGTTCAAAGCCGGGAATCCGCAGGAAATCTGGGCGCAGTTCGCTGATTCCGCAATTGTGATGGTTTCCGAGCCGTTCGCCTATCGCAATCGCGTGAGCGTTGGCGATGCGCTGACCCTGCCCACCGCCACCGGCGATGTAACTTTCCGGGTGGCGGGCATCTATTTCAATTATGCATCCGAACAGGGATTTGTGTTGATGAGCCTGCAAAATTTCCGCAAATACTGGCGGGATGACCGGATTTCCGGCGTTTCCGCGTTCGCCGCGGAAGGCATCGATTCCGGCGAGTTGATCAGCGATATTCGCGCGCTCGCGCCGCCCGGCGAGGAATTGCTGGTGCGCTCCAATCGCGATTTGCGGGAAACCAGCATCGAGATTTTTGACCGCACTTTTCTGGTGACCAACGTGCTGCGATTGCTGGCGATTGTGGTTGCGTTTATCGGCGTGCTCAGCGCGCTGATGGCGTTGCAACTCGAACGCCGCCGCGAACTGGGCATCCTCCGCGCCAACGGCTTTACACCCCGCGAGGTCTGGCGGATGATCACCCTGCAAACCGGATTGATGGGGCTTGCCGCGGGCATTCTTTCCCTCCCGATGGGTTTGATGCTTTCGTATGTGCTCATTTACGTCATCAACCAACGCTCGTTCGGGTGGACACTACAGTTCCAGTTTATCCCGGAAATTTTTCTGCAAGCTGTTGTTTTAGCAATAGTTGCGGCACTGCTCGCCGGACTGTATCCGGCATTCAAAATGGCCAAAACCTCCCCGGCGCTGGCGCTCCGCGAGGAATAATCCTGCCGCGAAACAGTTGTAATTCCCCGGCTTACATCGTATCTTTCGAAATGAAACGAGCCATCACACTCACATTATTTATCATCGCAGCGCTGCTGGTCGGCGCAAAATGGCTGAACCAGTTTAGCGAAAATGCGGACGCTGCGCCGGAATTGTCCGTTGCCTCTGTGATGGGCAGCGCGGACACCGCCGGATTTGCCCGGGCATTTGCACCGCGCGCGTTCGTTTTTCCGGCGGATCACGGACCGCACCCGGATTTTCGCACCGAATGGTGGTATTACACCGGCAATTTGCAAACAGAAAGCGGACGGCATTTCGGCTACCAGTTCACGCTGTTTCGGAGCGCTCTTTCGGCGGATACGATGGCGCGGGAATCCGCAATGGCGGCGAATCAACTCTATATGGGGCATTTCGCGCTCAGCGATATTCAAAACGATAACTATTATTATTTTGAACGATTTAGCCGCGCTGCCAACGGACTCGCGGGTGCTCAGGCTGCGCCGTTCCGGGTGTGGCTGGAAGATTGGCAAATCGCCGATCCGGATGCGGATTCGAGCGCCGCGTTTCCCAAAATGCGCATCGATGCAGCGGCAGACGGCGTTTCGCTGAACATCGAACTGACGCCGGAAAAACCGCACGTGCTGCAGGGCGATCGCGGATTGAGCCAGAAAAGCGCAAAACCCGGCAACGCCTCGTATTATTATTCGCTCACGCGAATGACTGCCGAAGGCAGTGTTTCCGTCAACGGCGAAACGCTGGCAGTCAACGGGCTGTCGTGGATGGATCGCGAGTGGAGCACCAGCGCCCTCGGCGACAATCAGGTGGGCTGGGATTGGTTTTCGCTGCAACTGTCGGACAGCAGCGAGCTGATGTATTACCAGTTGCGCCTCACATCCGGCGAGGCAGATCCGTTCAGCAAAGGCTTGCTGGTTGCACCGGACGGTGCATCGCAGCTGATCAAACGCGACGATGTTTCGCTGACCGTTCGCGAATATTGGGACAGCCCGCGCGGGGGCAAATATCCCGCCGGATGGCGGCTGCAGGTGCCGGATCAGCAAATCGATTTGCAAATTTCCCCGCTCATCGCCAATCAGGAATTGGACGTGGCGATCCGCTATTGGGAAGGCGCCGTGAAAATCGACGGATCGGCGTATGGCAAACCGGTTTCCGGCTATGGCTACGTTGAATTGACCGGATATGCGGAAGGAAAGGAAAAAGGATAAAGGGTGAAGGATAAAGTAGGGGCGCTGCGGTAACGCGCCCAAAACAAATATCGCGGCAATAAAACACATAAACCCATCCACCCATAACCCATTAACCCAACATGGCGACACCAACTTTCAAATTGACCATCGGACCGGCAGGCGAATATTATTTCTACAAAAAAGAAATTCTGTCGCGCATCGGTTCGGGAAATGACGCGCTGGCGTATGATTTTGTCTATTTGCTGCCGGTGAAACGGGCGGTGCGCTATTTTCACGAGCAGTTGGTTGCCGCTGCGCCAAACGGCGTGTTGGCAGAGCCGCCGATTTTCACATTTTACGATTTCCTGCTGAAATTTTACCAAAAATTACCGCGCGCCAAAAAGATCGTTTCGCAATCGATGCGGTTGTTTCTCATCGAAGAATCGCTGAAAAGCTGCGGCGAAAACCTGCAATTTTTCTCGGCGAACAGCGCCAAACGGCGCGGATTGGTCAGTAAAGTGGATGCGCTGATCAGCGAGCTGCGCGAATACGGCTACAATTCCGAACTGCTCATCGAAGCCGCGGATGTGCAGGGCGATCGCCGCTATCAGGATTTTTCGCTGCTGCTGGCAGCGTTCGAGCTGTCGCTCGGTGACCGGCTGATCGACGAAGCCGGGGCGATCCAGCACGTCATCGAACGACTGGCGGCGCAGCCGAATCTCTGGAAACAACATTTCCCGCACGTCAAAGCCATCTATCTCAACGGCTACGGATTGTTCAGTCAGCCGATGCTGCGCTTTTTCGAACTGCTCCGCGATAAAGTGGATATTCACATCAAACTGGATTATTTGCCGGAATTTCCGCAACTATTTTCGCATGTGGATGCGGCGTTCGAATCGCTGAAATCGTTGGCGCCGCTGGTGCTGCAAAATGCTGCGCCAAAGCCGTGGGAACAAAAACTGTTCAGCCGGAAGCCGCTGCCCGAACCGCTGGAACTCGGCAAAAAAGTGCTCATCCAACCCTGCCAAAGCCGTCAGCAGGAGGTTGCGTTTATCGCCAGCTATGTGAAACGGCTGCACCTCGAACAGGGCATTCCGCTGCACGACATCGGCATCACTTTTCCCTCGCTGGAGCGATACGCGCCGCTCATTCACGAAATTTTTCCGCGATACGGACTGCCGGAAACCGGGCTGCCCTACAACCTCTCCACCGGATTTCAACTCAGCCAGTCGCCGCTGATCCGCAGTTTTTTGCTGCTGCTGGAAGTGCCGATGCTCCGTTTCGAGGTGAAAAAACTGCTGCAACTGCTCGGCTCGCCGTTTTTGCGTCCCGATCCGGCGCGAAAATTGAGTGCGGATGTCGTCAAACGCATCGCGATGGAATTGCGCATCACCCATTTTGTTGGCGATTGGCAGAACGATCTGGAACAACTCATCGCGTATTTGCGTCAGCAAATTGCCGTTGCCATCGAAGATGACGATTTCGATTTGCCAAAACTGCAGGCGCAACTCGCCGAATTCGAAACCGCAATTTCTCCGCTGCAGAAGCTGCTCGCCAAACTCGATGAACTCGATAAAAAACAATCGGTTAACGATTTCAGAAATCACTTTTTGGGATTGCTGGAAAAACTCGGTTTTCTCGGCTGGTATAAATCCGCGAACCCGCATTTGAGCACCACCGAGCAGGAAAAAGAATTCCGGGCGTTCAACCGATTCATCAAATTGCTCGATCAGTTTAGCTGGATCGTCACCAATTTGCACGGGCAGCAGCCACTGTCGCTGCGCGATTTTCACGGCTACCTCAGCCTGCTCGTTTCGCAGGCGACCTATAATTTGCGCGAGTGGTCGAATTTCGGACTGCAAATTATGCCGCGACTGGAAATTCTGGCGGTCGAGCCGCGCGTGCTCATTTTCGGCGGGATGGTCGAGGGCGATTTTCCGCGACCGTTCACCAAAGACGTGTTTTTCAGCGATGACGAGCGCGATGCGATGGGGCTCGCCGCAACCGAGGATTTGCTGGCGCAGGATCGCTATTTATTTTATCAGGTGCTCAGCTCCGGCGTTTCGCAGCTGGTGTTCACCTATCCGCGATTCCAAAAAGAGGCGGCGTTGGTGCCCGCCAATTTTCTGGATGTGCTCCGCGACCAAACCACCGCGCACTGGCGGAAACATTTGCCGTCGCCGCAATTGCTGCAAAATCAACAGGATTTGCCGGAGCAGGTGGCGCTGGCGATGCCCGAAGGTGTGCGAAAATCCGACCAAATGAAGCTGAAACGCTGGCTGCAACTCAACGCCGGCGATCCCGAAAAAATGGAAATGGCGCAGCTCTGGGCGCAAAAAGTGCGCACGGAACACCGCAAACGCGGCGGCGATTTCACAGCGCATGAGGGTATTCTCACGGATTTTCCGGAAATTGTGGCGCAACTGCAAAACACATTTGGCGAAAAACCGTTTTCGATCACCCGTTTGGAGGCGTTCGCGTTTTGCCCGATCAAATTTTATCTGCGATACGTGTTGCGATTGGAAGAGGAGCAGGAAGTGGAAACCGGGATGACGCCGCTGGAGCGCGGCGAATTTGTTCACCGCACGCTGTTCCGGTTTTATGTTGAATTGCGCAACCAAAAACGCGACCGGACACCGTGGCTCGGTTTGAATTTGCTGCGGAAAATCGCGGAACAGGAATTTGACAAAATGCCCTTTTCCGGGCTGCTGTTCGAGTTGGAACGAGAAAAATATTTCGGTTCCGAACGGCACGCCGGTTTGTGGGAAATTTTTCTCCGCGAAGAAGAAAAGCAGATTGAAGCGACCGGATTTTTCCCAAAATATTTTGAGATCGCATTTGGCAAAGCCGGGCGAAAAGCTGAGCAGGACCCGTTGTTGCCGCCGATCCCGGCAATCGAATTGCAGAAAAACGGCGAATCGATCAAACTCACCGGGAAAGTGGATCGCATCGATTTAAACGATGACGACGAAGCGCTGCTGCTCGATTACAAAACCGGCAGCACATTGGCATCTGCGATGGAAGCGGCAAAAGGCATCGACCTGCAGTTGCCGGTGTACGCGCTGCTGATGGAGCAATTGCTGGCGGCCAAACATCCCTCGGTTGCGCCGGTGATGACCGCGCTGTATCAGGTGAAGGATCAGCAAAATTGCCAGCGCAAACCGTTGCTGGCGGATATGGATGCCAATGTTGCAATCTCCAAAAACAGCCGTGCGGCGCTGCCGAACAAATATATTTTGGACACTCACGGTAACCAGCTCACTTTCAGCGATATTCTGATTCGCACCCGCGATTATCTGTTCGATTATGTCGGGCAAATCCGTGCCGGCAGCTATCGCCACACCCGTTTTCCAACGGACGAGGGCTGCCGAACATATTGCGAATTCCGGCGAATGTGCCGGAAAGATGTGCGGAAATTGCTGGATGTTGCGTCCGGGCAGGAGCGGTTTTCCGAGTCGGATGAATTGGATGAATAGCTTTGGTTGGCCTACGAAATACACGAAACATGCGAAAGTGGTTGAGTTCTTATCCGCAAAGATTTTTGTTGAAAGAGGAGATTCCTGCCTTCGCAGGAATGACAGCGCTATGTTGAGGCTGTCACTCGGGGATGGATTCACCATTCGCAGGAATAATACCCCTTAGTTGAGGCTGTCACCCCTGCGAAGGCAGGGGTCTCCTGACATTTTTCACAGTTCTAAATTCAACTCTTGATTCGCATAATTAATTGTTAAAAAAAAGGCGACCGACTGGTCGCCCTTACAAATTTCAGATTACGCATCCGTTCCCTTTTTGGGATCGAGATTTTTGTATTGGAACTGCTCCGGCGGTTTTTTGAACAATCGCCGTTTGGGCGAATACACTTTTCCCGGCGGTCTTTTGAGATCCCACACCAACCGGAACCAGGACATCACCCGCAGCAAATAATGGGAAATATCGATTTCGTACCAATAAAATCCCTGCCGTTCGGATGAGGGAAAACGGTGGTGATTGTTGTGCCAGCCTTCGCCAAGCGTGATCAGCGAAATGAGCAGGCTGTTGCGGCTGTCGTCCGTGGTGCGGAAACGGCGACGGCCATACACGTGCGTCAGCGAATTTACCGTGAACGTGCCGTGATACAACAGCGTCGTGCTGATAAAAAATCCCCACACCAGCATCTGAAAACCGGAGGTGTTCCAGTGCGGGAAAAAGTGGTTGAACGTGTAACCCAATCCACCCAAAATTACCGCCAGCGAAACCGGCGCAATCATGTGAAAACGCTCCACAAACATCAGCTCCGGAAAACGCTTCAGGTCTTTCACCAGTTCGAGGTGGGTGCATTTGTATTTGTCACACATAATCCAGCCGACATGCGACCACCAAAAACCTTTGCGCGGCGAATGGACATCTTCTTCCGTATCCGAATGGCGATGGTGGTGGCGGTGATGCGCAGCCCACCACAGCGGCCCTTTTTGCACGGCTGCGGTGCCTACAAAAGCCATCACAAACTGGAACCAGCGCGATGTTTTATACGACCGGTGTGAAAAATAGCGGTGATAAAATCCGGTTATCGCAAACATTCTTATTGCGTAAGTTAACAACAACGCAATAATCGCAGGCCAACTGATACCCGCCCAAAAAACCAGGATGCACGCGATGTGGATCAAAATAAATCCGGTGCTGTCCTGCCAGTTGATTTTCTCGTTTTCCACAACTTTTTTCTCAACCCCATTTTCCGGTTGGAATTCCTTCATCAACGACTCCTGTGTTTGGTTGATTGTAGTTTGACAATCGACAATTTTCAGATTAACAAATATAAGTGATCCTGATGCAAAAAATCAATTTTTGATCCGCAAATTTTTGCAAAAAAAAAGCCGGACATCGCCCGGCTTTCAATATGCTTCAAATGCGGATAATTTCCGGATCAGGCGCTGATAGCCTTTTTCAATTCAAATATTTTTTGATCATCGAACAAACGCAGCTGATCCAGCGCGTTTTCCGGTCCGGCGTAGCGAACCCGTTTGCTCCAGAATTCCAGCAACCATTTGTCGGTGGTTTCCAGCACTTTTTTGATTTTTGCACGTAATTCTTCCACGTTCAGTTTGGACGGATCGGCGATATCGCCAAAGTGGTTGTATTGCGTATCATACGCCACGCTGAACTGATCGCCGGCAAACGGCAGCACCAGCATCGGCTTTGCAAAATACAGCGTTTCGGTGAACGTGCCCACGCCGCCGTGGTGGATCACCATATCCATATGGGGAATGAGCGCCCGCTGCGGAATGCAGCTTTCGATGTGGACATTTTCGCCTTCCAGATGCTTCAGTTTATCTTTTTGAGATCCGGCGACGGCGACAATCATCGCATTGGGATATTCCGCCCGTGCAGCTTTGATGCAGGCTTCGGTCACATCCACGCGCTCCGAAAAAACGGTACCGAATGTAATCAACAGTTTGGGTGCGGATTTCGGCGATTGCTGCAATCGTTCCCGCCACATCGGCGAGAGCGTTTCTTCCACCACGCTGGCACCGAGGTAAATCCGGTGGGTATCGATGTGCCGGTTGTCGATATTCCCGAAATTCGGATAGTTGAACAACACCGCTATCGGCGATGTGTGGCGCAGGGCATCTTCCATTTTTGGCAGCCCTTTGTTAATACGGCGCTGCAATTGATTAAAGCGGCGGGTGAACCGTTTGTGGGCACCTTTGGCGGTTTTGCGCAACACCCGAACATCCTCTTTTGGCGGACGCATGCCTTTTGGCCAAAACGATGGCACACCGTGAACACCTTTCGGCATTGGCAGCGTTAACGGGTGGCTGCTGCAAAATGCGATAAACGGCTCTTCCAGTGCGGTCAACGCCAGCCGGGAAATAACCGAGTTTTGCTCGACTACCCAAACATCCGGTTTTTCGATGTCGCGCATTTTGGCGATATCCTGAACAATCTGTTTGCCATCCGGCAGTGCGCCGGCTTCGGTTCGCACAGCGGCCTGGTGCATCAGCGTTTTAACGGCACCTTCTTTGGTAATATCGATGAGCTGCTGGATACGATCGTTGCAGGTTAGGGCATGATCGGATTTTGGCGAACAATCCATTTTCGCTGCGCCGTGCAAACTCAGCGCATAAAAGGACAATCCGTGAGCCTCAACAGAGCCCTGCAAAGAGCGGTTACATGCAACAACAACCTCACACCCTCTCCCTTCGAATGCTTTCCCCATTGCCAGTAAAGCCAGATGCTGGGAATATATTGAAGAACTGATGATTGCTACTTTATATTGCTTCATAACCACCCCGTTGTCTTTGGGTTAATAATAAGCGTTTTGAGCGTTTTCGAATTATATAATAGCGAATAACCGGCCGTTTGTCAAGCAAAAAATCGCTCAAAACGCGCACTGCAAAACGTTTTGCAATGCATTGCTTTGTTCATTTACTCATTTTTTTAGCGCTGATATTTGTCGCAGTGTTTACCAGAAATCTCAAAAACCGGAAAAGTGTTTCCGGTGCAGCCATTTTCCGGTTTTTTTCATCCCATCTCCTAACCGTTTTATCCCGCCATTTTCCGGTCTGCCACATCCCGATTGCATTTTTAGCGCAACGCGTTAATTTGGAATTCAGATGACAAAAAGAACACGAAAACACACGATTTAGAACCCTTTTGGCGCTCCCGCCTCCGTCTCTGTCTCCATACGGAGGTGGGAGCAGCTTTTTCATCCTGTCGGATTTTCTTTGATGTAATACTGTAACGATGGTTACCGGCACCGGTTCCGTACCGGCAACCGGCGGATGAAAATGCCACAAAACATTCACTATCCGGCGACCGGACAAATTTTCCGGCACCGGTTCTGTTAGAGACACAACAGATTTCCGCAAAAGGAAGGTTTCAACCGAACCCACCTCGCATGTGCGTTGCAATTGATCGGGCGTTTGGCGGCTTACGCTTCGTGAGATTGTAACGGCGGGGTGGGTTATTGAACTGTGGTTTTTGATGAATCGATAAAATGAGGAGGTGCGTGTATGACATAGCCATCGTAACGAACCCACCACACTAATTTCCAGATTAAATCGATCCTTTAAGGAGGTTTTTCTATGAAGACAATACAACGATTTTTATGGGTTGTGCTGCTGGCAATGCCGGTGATGCTGTTTGCGCAGTCATCCGGTAAAATTGTCGGCATTGTAAAAGACCAGGCATCCGGCGAACCGTTGCCGGGTGTAAACGTGTTTATCACGGGAACCACATTGGGCGCCGCAACTGATGTGGACGGCTATTACGTCATCCTGAATGTTCCGGTTGGCGTTTACGATATCCAGGCCAGTTTTGTGGGCTATCAGGATGTGGTGCTTTCCGGCATCCGCATTACCGCGGATAAAACCAGCGAAGCCAATTTCGATCTCGGCGAAGCAGCCATCGAAGGGCAGGCAGTGGTTATCACTGCGGAAAAACCGCTGGTTGAAAAATATACCACACAAAGCGTTTCGCTGGTGACATCCGAAGATTTGGAGAATATTCCAATCCGCGGATTTAACAATGTCATCGCCACGCAAAACAGCGTTGTGCAGCAAGATGGCAACATCCACATTCGCGGCAGCCGCCCGGATGAGGTTGGCTATTACATCGACGGCGCATCGTCGCTGGATGCATTCAACAACCAGCAAGCCCTGTATGTAATTCAGGAAGCGGTGGAAGAATTTCAGGTGTTGGCCGGCGGCTACACAGCCGAATTTGGCGGCGCCAACGCCGGAATTATTCGCACGGAATTGCGAACCGGCAGCAAGAAATTCAAAGTGTCGATGGATTTCCAAACCGATAAATTCGCCGGCGAAGGCGAAAAATTTCTCGGGACATATTCCTATCGCCAGCACACCGGTGTCGCAACCATCAGCGGACCGCTGCTGAGCGATAAAGTGCGTTTCTTTTTTGCGGGTGAAAACAGCTTCAAAGGCGACCGGTCAACCCGCTTCAGCGAAGGATTTACGCTGAATAACCTGATCGACGCAAACCAGGATAATTCCAACGTGATCAACGGGAATCCGGATACGATCAACGCATACAACTATCCGAGCGGTTTTACACCACAGCGCGAAGAAGACCAGTGGGCTTTTCAAGGCACATTGTTGCTTGACTTGTCACCAATTCAGCTGCGGTTGAGCGGTTCATACAGCGACCGTTCGCGTCAGCGGAACTCCTTCCGCACCCCGGATATCGGAGCGCGCCCGGATACGCCAATGTTAAACGTACTCAACAATCGTACGTTTGACGATGTTTTCACCAATACATTAATGAGTGCAAAACTGACGTACATCCTCGATTCCAAAACGATTCTCGATGGTAGCCTGAATTATTTCAACTCCATCGCCGATCGCGAGGACAGCTATTTTGGCAACGACTGGCAGCAGTGGTTCGATAGCACCGCAGTGGCAAACCACACCAACAACGAAGTAACTTATCGCAGCCGCTGGGCGCCGGAATACGATTATCTGTTCAACGGTTGGTATTTTGCGCGAAACGGTGATCCATATCGCCGTTACATCCGTAACGATCAGCAATATTTGGGCGGATCGCTGAACTTTACCACCCAAGCCAGCCGCCACCACGAATTGAAAATCGGTGGCGACATCCGCCGCTACACCCTGCGGCGATTCCTCATCAACGCAAACGTGATGAATTTGCTGGAAACCAACAACGCCAGCGATATCCGCGATGTGTCGGTTTCCCAATGGGCTTCTACCGGTCAGGTGATTAACTACGGTTACGATGTGTATGGCAACAAAGCGGATGACGATCAGTTTGCCGCAAACGGCAACCAGATTGCCGACGCGCCCAAACATCCGGTTTTTGCATCGATGTATTTGCAGGATAAAATCGAATTTAACGATTTGATCATCAACGCCGGGCTGCGGTTTGATTATTACGACACCAAAGGTCAGCGATTCAACGATCTCGAAAATCCGATTTGGGATGCCAATTCCAGCACTTTCACCGATGAAAACTGGGTGGATGTCGAGCCTTTTCAACAGGTTAGCCCTCGTCTCGGTTTTTCATTCCCGATCAACGAAAAAACCGTATTTTACATGCAATATGGCAAATTTATTCAAATGCCATCGCTGTTGAATAACTACAGCAGTTCCCAGCGCTATGGTTACGAATATATTTCCGCCGGTTTCTCGTTCCAGAATCCTTCCGGTTTCGGGTTGGATCCGGTTCGTACCACGTCGTATGAAATCGGTTTCCGCCAGCAGTTGAGCTCGGTTGCCGCGTTCGATATCTCCGGATTTTATCGCAATGTAAAAGGCCAGGTCCAGGTGGATAAAATTTTCCCCGATCCTTCCTCCGGTTTGCAGCCGTTCAATATTTTGGTGAATGGCGATTTCGCGACCACAAAAGGGCTGGAATTCGGACTGACTTTACGTCGGGTTCAACGCTTGCAAACGCAGTTAAATTATACACTTACGCAAGCTGAAGGCTCCGGTTCGACAAACAACACAGCCGTTGCCGCACTGGAACAGCAAACCGCTCGGCCCACCGTTATCAATCCGCTGGACTTCGAACAGAAACACCGTGGCTCGGTAATTTTGGATTATCGTTTTAACCAAAACGAGGGCGGCGCTGTTTTCCAGAATTTCGGGGCGAATATGCTGTTTACCTTTAACAGCGGTCACCCGTTCACTTATTCGCTGTCCGAAGTCGGGCAATCCAACGCATATGATGCCGGAACCGATTACATGCTGGATCCGCGCGCCCGCCGTGCGCTGGAAGGTGTCAACACCTCTATCACGCCGTTCAACTATCAGTTCGACCTGCGTTTGGATAAATCCTTCCAGGTTTTGAAAGACCTGCAGGCAACGGTGTACATGCGTGTCAATAATCTGTTCAACACCAAAAACGTGATTAACGTGTATAACGCCACCGGCAATGCGGAAGATGACGGCTTTGTCAATAATTTGAACGAAGACCAGCGCGATTCCTATTTGCAGGCCTACGGCGAAGAATGGTTGAAGCAATATCAATTGATCAACATTCAAAATGGCCAGGCGTACTGGGATAAACTGGGATTGGAATTATACGGCAATCCGCGCCAGATATTTTTTGGGCTGAAGCTGAATTACTAATCCCGTTTACACATGAAAACTGATTTTGACAGGAGTAAAAAAAGCATGAATAAACGATTGATTTTTATTGGAATAGCTGCCTGCCTGATGTTCTGTAGCGGTGTGTCGTTTGCCAAAGAGGCACCCGGCGACCGGCAGAACGACGGCTTCAGCAAAACCGGCGTGCAGGATGGTACCACCCAAACGGTGTCTAACCTGTCGCGTTGGGAATACTGGATTCGCCGCGACGGCCAATCCGGTCACGATCCGGCCGGTAACGATGGCGGATATTATCCGGCCGGAACTGCAAACGTGATATATCAGGACGGTCTGATTTGGGCGGGCGTCGTCCGCGATACCCGTAACCCGTCGCTTCCGCGTGTGCGCGCCGGCGGGCAAACCTACCGCGTCGGCACCACCCAGGGTCACATTGTGACTGCGGGAACAGCCACATCTGCGCCGGTTGCAGCGGATGCAAATACGGCGTATATGTATCGCATTCGCCGTGATTGGGCAACGCTGCAGGTGGGTCAGGCAACGGTAATTAACGATGCTGCGTCGGTTGCGCAAATCAGCGCCAGCTCGGTTTCCGATGCTGCCCAGCAGCAGCTCATCGACGATTATCAGCGCGATTGGGAAAATTGGCCGGTCGAGCTGGGCGCGCCGTATTACGATGTCAACCAAAACGGCGTTTACGATTTCGGTTATGAAGAGGATTTGGACGGCAACGGCGAAATCGGGCTTGGTGAACGCGAAGAACCCGGCATTGCCGGTGCGGATCAGGTGATCTGGTTTGTGGTGAACGATCTCGATGAAGGCCGCACCACCAACCTCGCCGGCGCACAGCCGATCGGGCTGGAAATGCAGGCGACGATCTGGGCGTATAACCAGCCCGGTTCCACCCTCGGGCAGTTGATTTTCAAACAATATCGCCTCATCAACAAATCCGGATTCCGGATCGATTCGATGTTTGTTGCCCAATGGTCCGATCCCGATGTTGGCGTTGCAGTGGATGACCTTGTGGGTTGCGATATCGAACGCAGCCTCGGTTTTGCCTACACCGGTAGCCTCACCGATAGCGATTTCGATGATTTCAACCTGCCCCCCGCAGCCGGCGGATACGACTTTTTCCAGGGTCCGTTGGTTGAGGGCCGCGCCGGTCAGGATTTGAACAACAACGGCATCGACGATGCATCGGATTATGGGTTATTTAATCTGAAACAGGTTGGTCCCGGTAAAATCAACTTACCGCTCACCTCGTTCGGTTATTTTGCAGCCGGCAGCACCATCGACGATCCCGATTGGGGCGAATACGACGGAACGCTGCAAATTTACAACCTGCTGAACGGCTTCACCACCACCGCGGATACCGCAAATCCGTCCCCGTTTGTGGCCGGTTTTGGCGAAGATGCGGGACAGGCAACCAAGTTCCCCGTATCGGGTGATCCGGTTGGGCAAACCGGCGATATCGATGCGTTTGGCTCGAACCTCGCCGCCGGCGACCGCCGGATGTCGCTCAGCTCCGGCCCCTTCACCATGCTTCCCGGCGATACGCAGGAAGTGGTTGTGGCAGTAGTTGGCGGTATTGTTGAGCAGGAAGGCGGCAACAACCGCAACGCCGTTGCGCAGCTCAAACTGAACGACGATTTTGCCCAGTTCATTTTCAACAAACGCTTCGAAGGTATTCCTTCGCCACCGGCAACACCGGATGTTCAGGTAACCGCACTGGAAAATCAGGTTGCTCTGGAATGGGGCTCCAACCTCAATCGCGTTCGCCAGACAGAAGCCAAAGATCCGTTACTCGGCTTCGATTTCGAAGGATACAATATTTATCAGTTGCCGAGCGCCAGCGCCGCAAAAGCGCAAGCCGTGCGCATCGCAACGTATGATTTAAGCAACACCATTTCGCAAATTAACGCCAACAAATTCGTACCGGAATTTGGCGATATCGTCAGCGTTCCCATCCAAAAAGGATTGAACACCGGCGTTCAGCGTTACTTTGTGATCGAAAAAGATTACATCCGCGACCAGCCGTTGTATGCCGGAAACACCTATTATTTTGCAGTGACCGCATACAACGCCAAAGATGAAGACGGCGACGGCATTGTTGATAGCGATGTGCCGGAATCATCGCTGGAAAGCGCGTTCGAAGTGATTACCGTTGTGCCGCAATCCACCGGACCCGGCGTTCGTTACGAAGGCGAAGTGATGGATGTGCTGGAAGTTCAGCACCCCAGCGGCAGCAGCGACGGTGTCGTTCAGGCGCGCGTGGTCAACCCCGTTGCCTTAACCGGCGATGATTACGAAGTCTCTTTTGCGGCAGATACGGACACCGCATCCGCCACTTTTGGCGAACTGCTGTGGACGCTTACCAACGCCACCACCGGTCAGGTGGTAATCGCCAACCAACCGCAGGCGCTTTCGGTGGATGCACCGGATATTTCCCGCCCGATCGTTGACGGACTGGAATTTATCATCACCGGTCCGGCGCTGGATTTCAAAAGCTTCCAGAATGTGGCAAATGGCAACGGCCCGTTTGACGATCCGTTACCCGGCGCATTGAATTTTGCCGGATTCCCCACACCGGAAAGCTCCGATCCCGCAGTTGGTCAGCAGGCAGATGGCGAAGGCCGTTGGGCAATCCACACCGCCGATAACGGTTCCCGCGGCGATTACGATTCGTTTATCAGCCGCACCACCCGCGATGGCGGCAACTGGCCGGACATCATTCCGTACGATTTCGAAATGCGTTTTACCGAACGCGGCAGCTGGACATGGGATGCCTTCGAAACCGGCGGATTTTTTGCCGTCCCGTTCGAATTGTGGAATATCGGCGTCAACACACCGGACGACCCGAGCGACGATTACCGGATGCTCCCCGTCGTGCTGGATGATGACCACGATGGCACATTCAACCTTTGCCCGCCCGGCTCCCGCTTCAACGGCAGCGACGAGCACTCCGCTTCTTCGCTGGCAAATGATCCGTACACGGATTGGGTATATTGGTATAATCCGACAACCAACACCGCTGCAGAACCGCCCGGTGAAGCTGCCTATCTGGCAATCGAAGATTCGTTGCGCGATGGCTCATTCACCGGATTTACCGGCAGCGAAGTGCTGGCGCGTATCGTTCTGGTTAACTGGAACGGTGGCGAGCAACCGCCCTATAACCAGGATATGCCCGAACAGGGAACCGTATTCCGCATTATTTCTTCCAAACCCAATACGACCGCAGATGTGTTCCGGATCAGTGCACCGGCTGTCGTGCAGGACAACGAGATTGCCAAATCGGATGTGGAAAAAATCAACGTTTTCCCCAATCCGTATTACGCATATAACCCGGAAGAACCGAATCGATTCACCCGTTTTGTCACATTTACCCACTTGCCGGAACGCGTAACCATTCGCCTGTTCACCATTTCCGGCATCCAGGTGCGCAAATTGAGCGAAGGCGACAAACAAACGCTGGACAGTCAATTCCTGCGCTGGGATCTGAAAAATGAAGCCGGATTACCGGTTGCCAGCGGTGTTTACATCGCGCACATCAGCATGCCCGACCTCGGAAAAGAAAAAGTGGTGAAGCTGTTCGTGATTCAGGGTGAAGAGATTTTGGAATATTTCTAACCCACATCCGGGCGAGAATATTCCAATTTGCAAAAATAAAAGTAACGATAGATTGAAAATAGGAGTACACAATGCGAAATAGAATCATATTCCGGGCAGTAACCTTTGCCACGATGATCTGTTTGCTGGCAACGGCACCGCTTTTTGCGGGCGATCCCTCGCGGATTGGCACGGCGGCCGGCGAACAACTTCTGGTGCCGGTCGGCGCACGGGATCTGGCGCTGGGTGGCGCGAATGTGGCGTTTTCCAGCGGACTGGATGCGATGTACTGGAACCCGGCCGGTTTTTCCTCAATGGAAAATACCGCCGCTGGCATGTTCTCAACCATGACCATCTTCAACTCGGTTGATGTCAATTATATGGGACTCGGCTTGAACGTCGGGCGGATCGGGACAATCGGATTCAGCCTGAAAGTGTTCGACTTCGGCGATATTCCCATCACCACCAATCAGGATATCGACGGGGAAAGCGGCGCAACCTACTCGCCATCATACATGACCGCCGCGCTCACTTACTCCCGGCGGCTCTCCGATGCCGTTCAGGTTGGGATGAACGCCAAGTTTATCACCGAGCGAATCCCGCGGGCCAGCGCCAACGCAATGGCGTTCGATGCCGGTATTCAATACCATAATCTTGGCGGTATCAACGGAATGTCCATGGGTCTGGTCGTCAAAAATATCGGGACAAACATGCAGTACACCGGCTCCGCGTTTTTGGCGCAGGCAGTGGATGTCGGCAGCAACAATCAGGAATATCGCGAAAAACCGACCTCGACACACCAACTGCCCGCAACGGTGGAATTGGGTGTAGGTTACCGGCGTAACATCAATGAAAACAACAACATCGTTTTCATGGGGAATTTTGAGAATTTCAATTTCGGAAACGATAATTTCAAGATGGGCGCAGAATATGCCTACAACGATCTCATCTTTTTGCGCGGTGGCTACCTGATCACCCAAAAAACCGATGCGGCAGACCAGCTCTACCGGTTTACGCTCGGCGTGGGTTTGCATTACAAATACGGCAATACGGATATCCAATTGGATTACGCATTCCGCGATTCCCAATATTTCGACGGGAACAACCTGTTCTCGCTATCTTTGGGATTCTGATCCGGCTTGAACAATTAGCGCAAAAAACCAAAGGCGCCGGTAGCAATTACCGGCGCCTTTTTTTATTGCACCTCTCGAAATTCGCTATAAAACAAAACAGCCGATCTAGTGACCGGCCGTTTGTCATCCACCGAACAGACGATAAGATGAAGAGAGGTTGGAGGGGTTTAGGGGGCTTTTTTCTCTGTTTTAAAATACCTTTTTAATTCGATTATTTTTACTACGATGCCTGCTCATTTAAGTTTCAAAAAAAGTTCGTTGAGCGTTTCTGAGTTGAAAATACGACAAACAATTCCGGATGTCAAGAAAAAACTCGCAAAACGCTCATAAAGCTTTTTTATTTTCAAGTATTTTTTATCATGGAAACAGACGTTCCATTCGCCATATCTTACCTGATTCATTCAAATACACAAAGCGATCGTGCAACCGACTGGCGCGCCCCTGCCAAAATTCCATCCGTTGAGGTATTACGCGAAATCCGCCCCAATATTGCGGGCGCTCAATCGATTTTCCCGCAAATTCCTGCGCATATTTGCTGAACCGGTTTTCCAAAATATCACGGTCATCCAACGGGCGGCTTTGTTGCGAAGCCCATGCGCCAAGCTGGCTATCGCGCGGGCGCTCCTGAAAATAGGCATCCGATTCCTCCGGGCTGATTTTTTCAACCCTGCCCTCAATGCGAATTTGCCGCTCCAGAAAACTCCACCAGAATAACAGCGCCGCGTTAGGATTTTCCACCAGCGCTTGCCCTTTCCGGCTGTCGTAATTGGTGAAAAACACAAATCCGTTTTCGTCAAACGATTTTAGCAACACCATTCGCAGCGACGGAATACCGTTGGCAGTTGCGGTTGCCAACGCCATCGCATTTGGCTCCGCGATATCCGATTGCAGCACTTCCTGAAACCAGCGTCGAAATTGCTCGATCGGGTTTTCTGCCAAATCTTCCCGGTTCAGCTGATCCACAACGTAATCCTTCCGGATGTTACCAATTCCATTTTTTTTCATTGGGCAATATTACACATCAACTTTTTCTGTTTTATCCACACCGGAAAATATCGCCAGTATTTGCGCTTTCCGATAGCGAAAAATTTGTTCAACATTTTTCCGGACAAACAGCAGATGCGGAATTGCCGCAAACGGCCCGCCGGGAATGCGATATTCCACACAATCGTGCATCCACGTTCCGCCATCGCGCTCCTCAAAAGTGTGGGTGTGCACCCATTTCGCATACGGCCCGCGAATTTGCGAATCGACAAAACTGAACGGCGGTTCCCATTGTGTGATTTCGGTGCGCCAGCGCATCGGAATGCCATAGAGCCGGATGTTGTAATCGATCATCCGCCCGGCAAACATGGTAATCGGCAGCGGCGTCAGCACCCGGAAGTTCAGCCACGGCGGCGTAATCCGTTCCAGATTGGATGCTTCTTTAAAAAACTCGAACACCGTTTCCCGCGGATAGGGCAGCCAGATTTCTGTTTCAAAAATATAATCTTTCATTATTATTTCCTGTATTGTCCAATAAACGCAATCGATTTCCAAAAAAAACGCTCAAATCGCTCATAATTTACGTGATCAGAAAACCATTTGCAACCCGGAAGCAAATATTATTATTTTATTCACATTGATAAAAATGTTCACTTTTTTCACCGTTGTTTATATGGGGATTTAATATACCGGAAAGGCAGGCTGAAAATGGAACCGCTATATACACTGATTTATGTGAGTTCGGCATTTCAAAAAATGTCTGAAACCGAGTTGCTGGAAATTCTGGAAATATCGCGCATCAACAATGCCCGGAAGGATATCACCGGGATGCTGCTGTATCACGACGGCAATTTTTTGCAAATACTCGAAGGGCCGAAAAACGCATTGCAACAACTGCGGACGACCATCGAGGCGGATCCGCGCCACAAAGATTTTTTGGTGCTATTCGAACGCGAGGTGAAAGAACGTGCATTTCCCGATTGGTCGATGGGTTTCCGGGTGTTGAACGCTGATGACGTAAAGGAAATTCCCGGCTACAGCTATTTCATGAACCCGGATGCGCAAAAACCGGAATTTATGGAAGAACCGAATTACATTTACAAAATGCTGGATTGGTTTCGGGAGAACAGTCGATAAATCAATATCTTACAAAAGCTTACAACTCCCGCTTCGCATCTCTGACAAATTGTTGCAGCGCTGCAAAAAATTCCACAAAATCGGTTTCGAACTCGGCATATTTTCCGGTGAGTGAATGTATCCCGCGATGTAAAATATTCGGGCGGCTGATGCGTCCGGACATGCCTTTGAGCACCCAGGCAATCCCGCGAATTTCCCGGTACGTGACCAGCCAGTTGCCACGAATCATCACCGGCATCATGTGTTGCATGCGCGGCGGCAGTATTTCAAAATGATCCGAGAATTGGCGATACACTTCTTCTGCGAACAATTCCAGCGGCTGGTCCGCATAATTTTCCCAATTTTTGGCCAGAAAATGATCGTAAAAAATATCGATCATGATGCCTTTGAGCAGCCGGAAATCGTCGCTGATGCGCGATTTGCTGCGCAAAAAAATCGGGTGGGAATCGGTAAATTTATCCACCGCGCGGTGCAGCGCGATGCCTTTGCGGATTTCCGGGGAAAATTGCAGTTCGGTTTCCGGCGTCACAAAATCGCCGAGCATGTTACCGATGCGGGATTCGGCGGTGTCATCCGCCAGAAAAAGGTGCGCGAGATAGTTCATCCCAACAATTTGAACGGATGCAGTTAAAAATGCAACCGCTTTTCGTTACTCCCGAAAATAGGTTTTGCCGGCGGCGGTCAATTTGTTGCCCTGCAACACGATATCGGATGTGAACTGCCCGTGCTGCCCTTTCATAATCAGCAAATTCCCGATGACTGTGTAAGTGCCCTGATCTTTATTTTGATCGATTCCCGATGCGGACGAACCGTAGCCGCCCGGCGTAACCCGGCTATCTGCCGAAACGCTGGAATTGGAAAACCAGTTGTAATTGCCCTGCCCGTCAAAAATGCAGGTTTCTTCGTAGCTGTGCGCCCAACTGCCGCTGTTGGCGATGCCGGAACTGGAATTGCCGCTGTAAAAAATCCATTTTCCGCTGAGCGCGGCGATCATCTGCTGATTGGTTTTCGGGGGATTTGCGGTTACCGACGCCGCAATCGATTCCGCCCAATTTTTGATCTGCTGATACTGTGCTGTCGGGCCGATCGCCAGCACATTTACGCCCGTTCCGTGATTGGTGAACACGCCGACAAAACGGCTTTGCAACGGTCGCTGAAACTGATCCGCGCCGCCGAACGTTGCGGTTACCGCATTTTTCCCGCCGATTTGGGTGTTTTGCGGCTGCTCCACCGGATAGCCCTGCATGCCCATTTCCTGCGCAAATTTATTCAAATCGTTCAGCGATTCATCGGCAGTGGTGTACAATCCGGCGGCAACCAGAATGGCCATTTCCTGCCCGCCGTTGCCGAGAACGTGCAGGCGTCCCAGCCGTTTGTCCATTCGCCAGCCGTTGGGCACGTCGTACTGGATTTGCCAGTCGTCAAAGGACTCTTTGGTTTGCCCGAAAACCAGCATCGGCGCGATGACTGCCAAAATCAGAATAATCAATAAATTACGCATGTTTTCTCCATCAGTTGAAAATGTTTTGATTCGCGGAACTTTTGTTAAAATCTGCGATACCAATCTATTCGGAATATAATGTTCGGAATGTGAGAATTTGCCCACATTTTGATGGGGGATTTTTGGAGTGGAGAAATGTTTCTCGGGAATCTGGTGCGGTTAAACCGTAAAAGGGCGCGTCGGCGCCGCGCCCCAACGGTATCGGTAAATACAATATTTCAAAAGCTGCAATTCAAAAAATCAGTTTATTCGGCAGACGGATTGAGGTATCGCGCCATCCAATCGTAAATGGTGTTCCACCACAACCGGGCGTTCTGCGGCTTGCGCACAAAATGGTCCTCGTCCGGGAAATAGAGCAGTCGCGAAGGCACGCCGTTCACCTGAAGCGCGGTAAAAAATTGCAATCCCTGCGTATAGGGCACGCGATAATCTTTTTCACCGTGAATCACCAGTGTCGGGGTTTTGAAATTTGCGGCGTGATCCGCCGGATTCCATTTGTCGTAAAGGCTTTCGCTGTCCCAGGGATTGCCGTTAAATTCCCAACGCGGGAACCACAATTCCTCGGTTGCGCCAAACATGCTTTTCTGTTCGTAAACGCCATCGTGCGAAACCAGCACTTTGAACAAATTGTCATCGTTATGTCCGGCGATCCAGTTGATCATAAATCCGCCGTAACTGGCACCGGCTGCGCCAACCCGTTCGTCATCGATAAAATCGAAATTTTCCATCGCCCAGCGCGTGCCGGAAACCACATCTTCAAACGGTGCGCCGCCCCAATCGCGGGTTACCGCATCGCAAAATTCCTGTCCGTAACCGCGACTGCCGTGAAAGTTAATCATGATGACCACATATCCCGGCGATGCAAACATTTGCGAATTCCAGCGATAGTGAAAATTATCGCCCCATGCGCCCTGCGGTCCGCCGTGAATCAGGTTGATCAGCGGATATTTTTTCTTCGGATCGAAATTCGGCGGCTTGACCATCAGCAGATGAATGGAATCGCCTTTGGCGCCGGTGAACCAGTAATCTTCGATGGGATTCATTGCCACACCGGCCAGTTTTTCGGCATTTGTGGCGGTCAACTGCGTCATTTTTTTCGATGCTAAATCGAATCGATACAACTCGTTAGGCAAATGTGATTTCTGATGATCGAGCACCAGAAACCTGCCATCAGAACTCACCGAAAATCCGCTGAGATAATCGTTATCCAACAGCAAATTGAGTTTGCCGCCTTTCGCAGGAACGGCAAAAAGCCGGTGCCGACCGTGGTGGGAAACGTAAAAATAAATCGTTTTGCCATCCGGCGAAAAATGGAAATCGCTGACGGAGCGATCCAGCGTTTCGGTGAGGTTGCGGCTTTTTCCGCTGGCGAGATCGACCACGAGCAGGTTTTGCTGATCCGCTTCAAATCCGGCGCGTTTCATGGAAAGATACGCCAGCGATTTGCCGTCCGGCGAAAAACGCGGACCGTTGTCGTTGCCGCTGCCTGTGCTGATCTGGCGCAAATTACCGCCGTCGCGATTCATCAGCCACACATCGTTGTTGGTACTGGTGGCAACCATCGCGTCCGTATTTTGGACAAACGCCAATTGCGATCCGTCCGGCGACCAGACAAAATCGTGGCTGCTGCCCAACGAAATCGGCGGGCAATCGTTTGCCGCGGGCGTTCCGCCGAGCATTTCCCCGGTTTTCGCGGATACAATCACCACCCGGTTTTGTTTGCCTTCGCGCCATGCGTTCCAGTGCCGGAACAGCAAACCGTCGATCACGCGACCGCTGGATTTCACTTTTTCTTTTTCTTTTTCCATTTTTGCGGATGCTTCCGGCGATCCGGCTGCCGGGTACATTTCGGTTTGGATGGCAAAAAATTTGCCGTCCGCAGACATCGCAAAATCGCTGACATCCAGCGGCAAATCGGTCATCTGCTGCGCTTCGCCGCCGCGAACATCGATCCGGTAAATTTGCGAACTGCCGCCCCGCGTGGATGTGAAATAAACAAAATTGCCATCCGCAGACCAGCGCGGATGCGCATCGCTTTTGGGGCTGCGCGTTAAGCGGCGCTGCTGTTTGCCATCCGCAGAAACGAGGTAGATATCGCTGTTGCTGCGATTATCATCCATCGAGTACTCGGTGATGGTATAGGCGATCCAGCTGCCATCCGGCGAAATTTGCGGATCGCTAACCCTTCCCATGTTAAACAGGTCTGCAACGGTGAGCGAACGCGATTGTCCCCAACCGGCGGCTGTAGCTGCCAACATGCACATAAAAATGATGAACAAGTGTCTCAAAATCGGGCCTCCTCAAGTTATTTTTTGGTCATCAAATGATACCTGACAGTCCAAAAATTATTACATTTTTCTTTGATATAGTAACTGTTTTTGCTATTCTCTAATTCTTTAAAATCAAGCATGGCAAAACGTTTTGGGCGATTGAATTCACCGTTTTTGAATCACAAATAAACGCCTCAGCTACTTGAGAGATGATATCCGAGATCAATATTCAACAAATACAGCGCAGATTGCAGTATAAACTTAAGTTTTCGCCGCAATCTCCGAAGTTTATGTGATGATTCTAAATGGTTAATCATTAAAGGAACTGGATATGAGGAAAAATTTTCACCTTTGGTCTGTTTGCATGCTGATCTTGCTCGGATTTACTTCGACACTTTTTGCAGGCGATGCTTCAACAATAATAAGCTCAACCGGCGCTGCGGAAGGCGGTGGTCATAGCATGGGCACCGATCTGCCGCTATGGAGTATCATTCCGTTTGTCGGTATTTTGCTATCGATTGCCATTTTCCCGCTGGTTGCGGAGCATTTTTGGCATCATCATTTTGGTAAAATTTCCGCGTTTTGGGGATTGCTGTTTGCGGTTCCCTTTCTTTTTGCCTATCAGGGCGAGGCGTTACACGAAATTTTGCATGTGTATTTGTTGGAATACATTCCTTTCATCATTTTGTTGTGGGCGCTGTACACCATTTCCGGCGGCATTTTGGTGAAAGGCGCTCCGGTTGGCGTACCAACCAACAACCTGATTTTGCTGATTATCGGCACTGCGCTGGCATCGTGGATAGGAACAACCGGCGCCGCAATGGTGCTGATCCGTCCGTTCATCAAAATGAATGCCTACCGGAAATCCAAAGTTCACCTGATCGTATTTTTCATTTTTCTGGTCGCCAACGTGGGCGGTTCTTTAACACCGCTGGGCGATCCGCCGCTGTTCTTGGGATTTTTGCAGGGCGTGGAATTTTTCTGGACATTCCACCTGTTTAACGAAATGATGTTTGTTGTCGCAATTTTGCTGACCGTTTTCTATCTGTGGGATAGCTACATGTTTCGCAAAGAAGGCTGGCACGAAAAAATGCACCTCATCGGTTCGCACATGGATTTGCCGGACGACGCCGGAGACCAGTTTGTGCTGGAAGAAGATGTGGAAGTGCAGGACGATTCCAAAAAACTGAGCCTGCAAAAATACCGCATGGAAATTAAGGGATTGTTCAACGTGTTTTTCCTGCTCGGCGTGATTGGCGGTGTGCTGTTCAGCGGCTATGTTAAACTCGACGACGTCAACGTGCTCGGCATTCACATTGCTGCCGAAAACCTGGTTCGCGACGTATTTCTTGTTATCATGGGATTGCTCTCGCTGAAACTGACGCCGTGGGAATTCCGCAAAGGCAACGAGTTCAACTGGTTCCCGATTGTGGAAGTCGCTAAACTATTTGCGGGAATTTTCATCACGATTATCCCGGCGATTGCCATGCTCAAAGCAGGCAAGGAAGGGCACCTGAGCTTTATTATTGATATGGTTGAAGAACCGTGGCACTACTTCTGGATAACCGGCGCGCTTTCCAGCTTTTTGGACAACGCACCCACCTATCTGGTATTTCTGAATACCGCGGTCGGTAAATTTAGCGCCAGCATAGAGTGGATGATGAATGACGGCAAAATTTTCCTGCAGGCCATCAGCACCGGTGCGGTTTTCTTTGGCGCGATGACGTATATCGGCAACGCACCGAACTTTATGGTAAAAGCAATTGCCGAGCAGGCCAATATCAAAATGCCCAGCTTTTTCGGATATATGATGTATTCGGTTCTGGTGCTGGGAATTACATTTGTTGGAGTAACTTTCGTTTTCTTTTAAAATCAACAACAAATTTGGCATTCAAAAAGGACGAGTCTGTTGCGGCTCGTCCTTTTTATTTCAACCGGAAGTTTTATTTTTCAATGATTGTATATGCCTTTCTTTAATTTTAAATTTTAATACAAATTCAACACTTTTCATTAAAGGTTTCGCGAAACTGGAAGAACGATAAATTTTTATTGCACTAGCAAAATTGAAAACTATCCTGAATAACTTCGATTCGCAGCGCCTTCAATGTTATGCAATAAGCCAATTAACTGATATAAATCATTGTTTTTCGGAATTGTTTTATTTTTAATAGAAACTGGCAATAGCTATTTATTATTTTTCTGAACGGGTTGTGGGGTTGAGTTTATTAAATAGTTTTGCCGAACAGACGAGAGGGTTTGAACTGCGTTTTACCGGATAATTATTTATTCATCCAAACCATTGCCTTTAAATGCCTCTCCCATATTGTTATAAAAACAATGAAATAATACCAAACTGTTGATTTCCAGCGGTTATTTAACAATCACAAATTTATATGGAGGAAACATGCCGATTGGAAAGTACGAAGTTCCCGAGCATATATCCAACAAGGAGTTGCGCAATTGGTTCAAGGAAATGGCAACACTTTGCAAACCGGATCAGGTTCACTGGTGCGATGGTTCAGATGAGGAATACAACTCACTTTGTGAAGAAATGGTTGAGAGCGGCACTTTCATCCGGTTAAATCCGAAAAAACGTCCCAACAGCTTTTTGGCACGTTCCCACCCCAGCGACGTGGCACGGGTCGAAGATCGCACGTATATTTGCTCGCTGAGTAAAAGCGACGCCGGTCCCACCAACAACTGGATGAACCCGCGCGAAATGAAAAAAACGCTGAAACCGAAGTTCGACGGATGTATGACCGGAAGAACCATGTATGTGATCCCGTTTAGCATGGGGCCCATTGGTTCGCCCATTTCGCACATCGGTATTCAGTTAACAGACTCACCTTATGTTGTTGTAAACATGAAACTTATGACCCGGATGGGCAGCGCCGTTCTGGATGCTCTCGGTAATGGCGAATTTGTCCATTGTTTGCATTCGGTCGGCATGCCGTTGGCGGAAGGGCAGGCAGATGTTGCATGGCCCTGCAGCCCGGACCCGAAAGATAAATACATCGTGCATTACCCGGAAGAACGGCTCATCTGGAGTTACGGCTCCGGATATGGCGGCAACGCGCTGCTCGGCAAAAAATGTTTTGCGCTGCGCATCGCTTCCGTTCTGGCAAAAGAACAGGGCTGGCTGGCTGAGCACATGCTTATTTTGGGCGTAAAAGATCCCAACGGCAAAAAAACCTATGTTGCTGCGGCTTTTCCCAGCGCATGCGGAAAAACCAATTTTGCGATGCTCATTCCGCCAAAAGTATTTCAGGATGACGGTTGGGAAATTACCACCGTCGGCGATGACATTGCCTGGATAAAACCCGCCGAAGACGGCAAAATTTACGCCATCAATCCGGAAAACGGCTTTTTCGGCGTTGCGCCCGGCACTAACGACAAAACCAATCCCAACGCGATGGCATCTATGCGCGAAAACACCATTTTCACAAATGTGGCGCTCACCGATGACGGCGATGTGTGGTGGGAAGGATTGACGGATAAAGCGCCCGATCACCTCATCGACTGGACCGGGCTGGAGTGGACACCGGCAATCGGAAAAGAAACCGGCAAAAAAGCTGCGCATCCGAACTCGCGATTTACTGCGCCGGTTGACCAATGCCCGTCTGTGGATCCCGCATACAACGATCCCAAAGGTGTGCCGATTTCCGCATTTATTTTTGGCGGTCGCCGCAGCACGGTTGTGCCGCTCATTCACCAATCGTTCAACTGGTCGTTTGGCGTTTACGCAGCCGCAACCATGGGTTCCGAGCAAACTGCCGCCGCATTCGGGAAAATCGGTGAAGTTCGCCGCGATCCGTTCGCAATGCTGCCGTTTTGCGGGTATCACATGGCGGATTATTTCGGGCATTGGCTCAATTTCGGAAGAAATATTTCCAACCCGCCGCGCATTTTCAACGTTAACTGGTTCCGCAAAGATGAAGACGGAAATTTCCTGTGGCCCGGTTTTGGCGATAATATGCGCATCCTGAAATGGATTGTGGAACGTGCCCGCGGAAAAGCATCCAGCGTGGAAAGCCCGTTGGGCTGGATGCCGCGATACGAAGACATCGACTGGCGCGGACTCGAGGATTTCACCCGCGAACATTTCGATGCGCTGATGAGCACCGACCGCGACGCGTGGATTCGCGAAATCGCATCACACGACGAGTTGTTCTTCAAACTCTACGATCGCCTGCCGAAAGAGCTAACGTATATTCGCGAAATGCTGCTTTCCGGTTTGTGGCGCTCGCCCGAACATTGGGAAATGGGAAATCAAAGCGAATAGCTAAGCCTCTGTTTTTAAACAACTTGATTTCAAATTCAACAAACGGGTCGGATGCTGCATTAGCTTTCGACCCGTTTTTTTTATTCAATTTTTGCAAGTTTTGAAATGCCGGGATGTCTAAACTGGTAAATAGAGAGGTTACAAAAATGCGACTACATCAACTGGCAATTAACGACGAAGGTTTTGTTTTCGATCCGTCCACCGGCGAAAGTTTTACGCTGAACCATTGCGGGCTATTTATTGTTCAGGCGCTGAAATCCGGCAAATCCGCCGACGAAATTGCGAAGCTGCTACCGGAAAAATTTGACGAAGTGCCGGAAACCGCCGAACGCGATGTGCTGGATTTTATCTCGCACCTGAAAAGCTATCATCTGATGTAGCCGGTAACAATTTCTCCAAAAGGAGGGGAAAATGGACGAACTGATTGTGGGCGTATCCGGCATTAATGCAGTGGATAACCCGGGACCGGGCGTTGGGGTCGCCCGAAGTTTGAAAGAAGCCAAAGACCTGAACATCAAAATTGTGGGGCTCGCGTACGACGCGATGGACCCGGGCATTTATCTGGATTGGCTCATCGACAAATCGTATTTGCTGCCCTATCCTTCCACCAATCACGAAGCATTTCTGGATCGATTATTTTACATCAAAGAATCGTACGGGCTGGATGTGATCATCCCGAACCTGGATGCGGAGCTGCCGTTTTTTATCAAATATCGCGATCGGCTGGCGGCTGAGGGCATCGACACGTTTTTACCGACCAGTGAGCAATTCCGGCTGCGCGGCAAAGATCGCCTCGGCGATGTGGCAAAAAAAATCAACATCGAATTTCCGGAGTCGCGCGTGGTCACCTCGGTTGACGATCTCAACAAAGCCATCGACGATATCGGGCTGCCCATCATGGTGAAAGGCGCGTTTTACAAAGCGCACAAAGCCCACACCACCGCCGAAGCGCAGGGGCATTACAGCAGTATTGTGGCGGAATGGGGCTATCCGATCATCGTGCAAAAAGTGGTTTCCGGCGAAGAAATGAACGTTGTCGGCGTGGGTGACGGCGAGGGAAATTCGCTGGGAATGGTCGGCATCAAAAAAATGTGGGTGACATCGCTCGGCAAAATCTGGACCGGCGTGACCATCAAAAATGAACAAATGCTGGATGCCGCCGCCGCGTTTATCCGCGAGTACCGCTGGAAAGGCGGATTTGAGCTGGAATGTATTGTGAATAATGGCACAGTCTATCTCATCGAAATTAACCCGCGATTGCCGGCCTGGTCGTATTTCGCAACGGGCGTCGGCATAAATTTGCCGGGAAATATTTTGCGAAAAATGCGGGGCAAACCACTGCCGGAAAACCTCGATTATCCCGCAGGTAAGTTGTTTGTACGCTACACTTACGAAGTGGTGACAGATATGACACCCTTCCAAACGATATCGATGAAAGGAGAAAGTTGATGCGTTACGAAAAACCGGTAATCAACAAATTGCAAAGCGGGATGATGAATAAATTTGGCGGCAGCCCCTTTTACAGCCGCCGCGTCCGGTCGGAAATCGACGGCGTTTCGATTGCGGATTTGGTAAAAAATTACGGCTCGCCGCTGTATGTCTTTTCGGAAACGCGGTTGCGCAATCGCTATCGCGATTTGTATCAAATGTTCGCGAATCGCTACCCGAATGTCACTTTTGGCTGGTCGTATAAAACCAATTATCTGAAATCCATTTGCGCGGTGCTGCATCAGGAAGGCGCGATTGCCGAAGTGGTTTCCGAAATGGAATACGACAAAGCCCGGAAACTGGGCATTCCCGGCAAAGATATCATTTTTAACGGGCCGCACAAACCGCTGCCCGCGCTGGAAAAAGCTGCCAAAGAAGGCGCGATGATCAACATCGATCACCTCGACGAAATTTACGATCTGGAAAAAGTTGCCGCAAAACTGGGCAAAAAAATCAAAATCGGGATGCGCCTGAATATGGACACGGGCATCCATCCGCAGTGGTCGCGGTTCGGGCTGAACCTGGAATCCGGGCAGGCGATGGACGCCGCCAAACGCATTGCCAGCGGCGGAAAACTGGTGCTGAACGGGCTGCACTGTCACATCGGCACATTCATTTTGGAACCGGACGCATACGCCACGGAAATCCAGAAAATGATTCAGTTTAGCTATCAATTGGAAGAAAATTTCGGGTTCGGGATTGAATATCTGGATATCGGCGGCGGCATGCCATCGATGAACAAATTGAAAGGCACATACCTGCCGCCGGATGTTGGCGTGCCGTCGATGGATCAGTACGCCGAAAAAATTACCCGGGCGCTGTACGACAACCTGCGTCCCGGCGATTTCCCGCGACTGATTCTGGAATCCGGGCGCGCGGTGGTGGACGAAGCCGGTTTTCTGATCACTTCGATTGTGGCATCCAAACGGTTGCCGGACGGGCGAAAAGCCTACGTTGCGGACGCGGGCATCAACAATTTGTTCACAGCTTTTTGGTATAAATTTAATGTGGAAATCGACCGGAATGTGTCCGGCGTGAACGAGCCATCGGTGATTTACGGCCCGTTGTGCATGAATATTGACGTGATCGACGAAGGCTCGTTGCTGCCATCGCTGGATCGCGGTACGCGGCTGATTTTTTCGCCGGTGGGTGCATACAACAACACGCAGTCGATGCAATTTATCGAATATCGCCCGAACACGGTGTTAATCGGATCGGACGGCACGGTGGATATTATCCGCGAAGCGGAAACGCTGGACGATGTGGAAGCCCGCGAACGCCTGCCCGAACGGTTGCAACTGGCTGTTCCGGTGTGACACATTAGAAATACGGAACGCACATGTGCATTCCGAAATCTATAGAAAATCGAACCCATGAAAGCGCATTTTAAAGCCATATTCAACAGCTACTCGGACATCTTTTTTCTGAAAGGATTCCGCATCGGTGTGCTATTGTTTGCCATTACGCTGCTGCACCCGAATGTGGCGATTGCCGGTATTCTGGCGGTGCTGTCGGCGTATCTGTTCGCGCGCTTTATCGAAATGGATCGCGAGTTTTTGAAAACCGGATATTACACGTACAACCCGTTGCTGGTTGGATTATCCATCGGCTATCTATTTGAAATTAATACGCTTACGCTATTCATGATTGTGACCGCGGGGATTTTTACCTTCGTGCTCACAACCATGCTCGGTCATTTGTTTTGGCATTTTTTGCGACTGCCTATTCTCAGTTTGCCATTTGTGCTGGTCAGTTCGATCGCTTATCTGGCGTCGTCGCAATACAGCAATTTGTATGTTTCCGGGCAATATCCGCGCATCGTTTCCGGGATCGAATTGTATGTGCCGTACTGGCTGGCCGGATTCCTGAAATCGCTCGGCGCGATATTATTCATGCCGGAAGTGCTCGCCGGCGCGTTGTTTTTGCTGATCATTTTATTCACATCGCGGATATTGTTTTTGCTGGCGGTGGGCGGTTATTACGCCGGAACGCTGGTAAATGCGCTGCTCATCGGCTCGTTTCAGCAGGCGTTTGCGGATGTGAACAGCTTCAATTTTATTTTGATCGCGATTGCGCTCGGCGGCGTGTTTTTGATTCCCTCGCCGCGAACGTATGTCATCGCGATTATCGGCGTTTTTGCCGGAACATTTCTGCTCAAATCCGTGGAAGTTTTTTGGTCAACATACGGCATTCCGGCATTTACGATGCCGTTCAACGTTGTTTCACTATCGCTGATTTATGTGCTGGGTATTGTGCAATCGCCATTGCTGGCGCTGAATATCCGCCGTACACCGGAGGAAACGCTCGACGATTATCTGGCAAATGTGCTGCGATATCCGGGCAGTTGGCGCTCGCTGGCGCTGCCGTTTTCCGGCAAATGGCGCGTTTGGCAGGCGTTCGATGGCAAATGGACCCATCAGGGCAGTTGGCGTTTCGCATACGATTTTGTGATCACCGACGAAGCCGGCAACACCTACAAAAATGATGGCGCATCGCTGGATGATTATTACGCGTTTCGCAAACCCGTGCTTTCGCCGGTACGCGGGCGGGTGATGAATGTCGTCCATTCGCAGCCGGATTTGCCGATCGGAGAAGTGGACAAAATCAACAATTGGGGCAACTGGGTGATCATTCACGATCCGCGCGGATTTTATGTGGAAATTTCCCATTTCGTGCAGGATTCCATCAAAGTGAAACAGGGCGATTGGGTGGAAGCCGGGACATTTTTGGGGCTTTGCGGCAACTCCGGCTATTCGCCGCAGCCGCACATTCACATTCAGGTTCAGGCGACCGAAGAGATCGGCAGTTACACCGTGCCGTTCAGCTTCACCGGATTTGTTTGCGAGAATCGCTATTTTGCCAATCACCTGCCGGAACTCGATGCGATCATCGAACCCGCGTTTCTGGACAAAGCGCTGGACAGAAAATTATCGTTCATTCTCGATCAGGAATTTCGTTTTGCGGTGCTGAAAAACGGCGTCACATCCGGCGAACTACACCTCACCGTGCGCATGGCGCCGGACGGCACATTTTATTTTGATTCCGGCGACGGGCAGCTCTATTTCGGGAAAAACGCGGGCACATTTTATTTTTACCGGGTGGACGGCAACGACGAACGGCTGAACGCATTTTTGGTGGCGCTGCCGCGATTGCCGCTCACTTTTCGGGCGGGCATGCGCTGGACGGATGCTGTTCCCGTTGGCACGGTCATTCGCGGGTTCCGCAAAGCCACAGCGCTGTTTTTCGGCTCGTTTCGCCACCGGCTGAACCAAATCGAATTTAACGGAACGGCAGTTTCGGAGAACCTGATCGACGGTGAAATTCGCGCGACAATGTTGAATATCAACGGCAAAACCAGGGTTGAACTGGACGAATTTACGGGATTCAAATCCGTTAAAATGAACGGAATGGAATTGAGGAAAATTGAACATGAAATCACTGAAAACACAACTGCAGAAACGCAGCAAACGCATTAAAAACAGTGTTTTGAACGCATTGGCAATCGTGCTGCTTTTCGCGATTGCGCAACCCGTTTTGGGGCAGGGCAGCACGGTATTCAGCGCGTTTCCGTATGCCAGCTACGTCAATTATTCGGGCACATTTTACAAAGAGAACAACATCGGTGGCGGCGTTTACGGCTATCTCGGGATGGGGCTGAATCACTCGCTGGAATTCGACGCGGCGTATAGCCGGATCAAATTTGGCAGCCGGGATATTTTTTTCGACGGATTCCCGTTTCGCACCGAAGCGGTGAATGTTAATCAAACCGATGTGACGCTACGCTACACCAATTATCATTTCACAAATATGCAGTGGCACGTTGGATATCACGGCATTTTCAGCAGCGACGATCCCACTGCCGGAACCGTAATTTTTGGCGGGCTGAAACGCCAGCGATTTAACGAATACGGCGCGGAAGTGCAAGTCTATCACTCCAAATACAGCAATTTCACGCCCGATTTTTCCGCACTGCAGGTAACCGGTATTTTCGGATTTTTCTTCGGCAACGCTTTTCTCAATCAACGATTTTATGCGGAAACCGGCGGCAGCTACATCCGCCATTCAACAGATGCCGGGTTCGGTGCCACCGAATTTGCCAGCGTTCGCCAATCGCTGAAATATTTTTACAAATCGCTGACGATCGAGGGATTTGTGTGGGCCGGCAAACAGGCGTTCGCCGTGCAAAATTATGGATTTGTAGTGTTCAACTTGCCGGAGGAACATCAGGGTGCATTTGGCGGCTCGCTGGAAATCGCGCTCAATCCCAAAAGTTCGCTGACTCTGAAAGTATCGCAAGGGCGATTTAAAGAGTTGGGAACTTCCGGCAGACCACGCACCACTACTTTTGTTGTGATGGGCGCATTTACGTTGTAACTATCAATGGGAAAAGGGGTTTAGCAATGAAACAAATGTTGATACTCGCGCTGCTCGGATGGTCATTTTCCGTGCTGGCGCAAACCTACGGCAACACATTTACCCAAACCTGGCAGGATGTCCCGTGGGCTTCCGGCGGCATAACACCCACCGGTTCGGTGATGTCGCTCGACGGGATGATTGACGCGGACGGCGACGGCAACGGCGAATTTCTGATGAGCAGCTCGTGGAGCGGCGCATTTGGCAACGACGCCATTTTGTACGAAGCTTCCGGCGATTCGTTTGTGATCGCGTGGTATTACTGGTTCAACAATCTGGATCTCTCCACTTACAATTATTCCGCCTGCACCACCGGCGATCTGGACGCAGACGGGCTGCCGGAATTGATTTTTCTGAACGATTGCGGCGCGGGGCAAAATGCGCTGTATCTGTTCGAATTTGATGCGACACTCGGCATTTTTCCGGCAACGCCAACCAGCAGTTGGAACATCAATTTGCCCGGCGGCGTGGATGAATCCGGCGATATTCTCGTTGCCAACATCGACGCAGATGCGCGACCGGAATTGGTGATGGCACTCTACAGTTTGAGTCCGGCAGCGAGCCATATCATCGTCGCGGAAATCGCCGAAGGCAGCGATGCCGCCAATCCAAACTGGCATGTGGAAATGGATGATAATACTGCACTTGCGTATTATTGTTACGGGCTGCAAACCAGCGATTTGGATGGCGACGGGAAATCCGAAATCATCGCAGTGGAGTGGAATTATTACCGGATGGTGATTTGGGAAAACAGTGCCGAAGACAGCTACGCAAAGGTGAACGAATTTTACGTTTCGTTCGATCCGAACGCGTTTTCCAATGAAGCGATGGCGGAAGCCGATTTCGACGGAAACGGGCAGAGCGAACTCTATCTCGCCAGCACCGAGGGCTATTTGTGGGTGGTCGCAAATGTCAGCGATGTGAGCCAGATGAATTTTGCCAACCATTTTTATTTGCTCGGCGATTACAAAACCTACGGCGGATTTAATCTGGTGGGATTGCGCACCGGCAACGCGGATTCGCCCGCCGGACAAACGACCGACGGGCCGGATATCTACCTTTGCGCATCGGACAGCACCGCCACCCAAAGCGCCGTTTTCGATTGGGAATTTACCGGTGGCGACGTCACCAATTTCAACAATTACGCGCTGTCGCAAATTTACGCGGCAACTTACAACGGCAGCTTGTTCATGCCATCCAAAATGGCCATCGGTGATGCAAATGGCGATGGCAAACAGGAAATCGTGGTGGGTTCGATGAGCCTATCCACCGGAACGCCGCACGTGATTGCGCTGACAGCGGACGGACAAACGGCAATTTCTCCCGGTGAAACGTCGCAAAATTTTGCGGAAAATTTTGAACTGTTGGGTAATTATCCGAACCCGTTCAATCCGGCGACGCAACTGCGATACCGGCTGTTGACCGGCGGCGAAGTGCAGCTCACCATTTTCGATGCAACCGGCAAAATTGTAAAAACGCTGGTTCGCGGGCAGCAATCGCCGGGCGAATACGACATCGAATGGGACGGCAGCGACAGCAACGGCGCGATGGTCGCCAGCGGACTGTATTTTTCGCGGCTGCAATTTGGCAACGCGGCGCAAACCCGCAAAATGATGCTGGTTCGCTGAAATCTGTATCGAATTTCAGGATCGATAAACGATTCGATCCATGCGAGTCATTGAATTGTGAAAATCCCAAAACGGGTGTCTATTATGAAAAAAATGTTGCTGCTTTTGCTGTTTTCGGCAAATCTGCTGGCGTTGACCGATGCAGAAATCCGCGATGCCTATTACAAATCTTACAATTACGAAAAAATCCAGAATTACAGCGACGCCGTCAACACGCTGATGCCGGTTTACAACGAATTTCCAAACACCTACACCGTTAATTTGCGGCTCGGCTGGCTGTATTATTTGAGTACCAATTATGCCAACGCCATCAGCCATTACGATCGATCGATCAAAATTTCGCCGTATTCGCTGGAGGCAAAATTGGGGCGATTGCTGCCGTTGTTGGCACAGCATCGCTACGGCGAAGTGGAGAAGGAAGCTTTCCAAATTTTGAACGTCGATTATTACAATTATTACGGAAATTTGCGGTTGGCGTATGCGCTGCGGATGCAGCAAAAATTTGACGTGGCAGTAAAAATCACCCAAAAAATGCTGGCGATTTATCCCATCGACGTGCAGTTTTTGACCGAATTTGCGCTCGGGAAAATCGGGCTTGGCGAAACGGACGAAGCGATGGCGGTCTTTTCCAACATCCTCATTCTCGATCCCGAAAACGTGACGGCAAAAAGCTATTTGCAGCCATAAACAAATACGTTTAACATTCAGTTTTTTATTGGCTTAAACACTCTCCTCCTAACATGCTTCACAAACAAAAAAGGCTGCACTCGGCAGCCTTTTTTGTTGCAGATGTTCTCGACATTTATTGAATCAGCAGCAATTTTTTGGTTTGCTGATTCGATTGGCTTGCAACTGAAGTTTGATATTCCAGCCGGTAAAAATAAATACCCGAACTTGCCGAATTACCGTTTCGGTCCAACCCGTTCCAGATTGCCGAATGCCAGCCCGCTTCGCGTGCACCGGAATGCAGCACCTGCACCAACTCCCCGGTAGTGTTGAACAGCGTCAACCGGACATTGACAACTTTGGGTAAATAATATAAAATATTGGTAGTTCCGTTAAACGGATTTGGGAAATTCTGGTTCAGCTTGAACGTTTTCGGCGTGCTTCCGGGGCTGTTTTCGATGCTCGAAATTAACGCCCGTAGCGTGTACAACGGAGAGATTTCCACCGTTTCGCCGTTGCGTTTGGCCAGCAACCGGAAGTGAAAATAGCCTTCGGCTGTGGCGCTCAGCAGCAGCTGGCCATTTTCGACAGTAGCGGTTAGCTCCGCAGATTCGCTCACCGCAACAATCGAATCCAGATTGTCCGTAACGGGCGCCACATCCGACAGCGGCAGCGAAATGGTTTCGCCGTCCACGCTGGTGGGCGAAAAATCATCCGCCGCAGCCCAGTCAACCGTTGTGAAATTTGCGCCGATTTGCGAATCCATCCAGTTTACCCGGGCGCTGATCCACAGTTTCAAATAATTCAATTCCGATTGATAATCCGGACCTACAAATTCATTCGGCCACACCCAAACACCCAACACCGGCCAGCGCACAAAGTTGCGGATTCGCGCTTCTTCGATGCTGTCCGCAAACATTTCCACCCGGTTCATCAACGAATCATCGTGAAAAATGGTATTGCGCAACTCGTTCCAGCGGCGTGTCAACCGATTGGTGAACACCGGATCAGCCAACAGTTTATCCCAATAAAACGGGATCTGCCATGGATCGTTCGCATCCTGAAAATTGAATTGCCAGCCGGAAATGGCGCTGCCGCTGTAATAATTGGCGTTGCCGAAACCCAGGTTAAAATCCCACACAGGACCCATCACCCATCGATTGTCCACATCTTCCCGGTCTTTGTGAATAAACGTGCTGATCCGGTAACCATCAACATTGCGTGAGATTTCGTTGATCAACAAAAAATCGATGAACGACCCGACGTCGATACGCTCATAATATCCGGTAAACGGGTGGCGATAATCTCCGGCGTAAAACAATCCTTCAATTTCGTAGATAAAATTCTGGATATAGGCTACCTGTTCGGGCACAATATCTTCTGCATCGGGCGTTTCGTATAAATAATTGATCATTTGTGGCGCATTTTCGTATGGGCGGAACGGCGAATACCAGCCGCCGGTACCGGGCACATCCGGTTTGTCAATTTTAATAATGTAGCCGCCGGTGAGATCGACGCCGGAAATTTCATCCTCATCCAGTTTTTTGATATTCACCCGGTTGTCGTCGCGCTTTATTTTTTCCATTAAAATGTAAATGCCCATATATTCGCCATTTAGCACCAATTCGCAATAATGGGTGCGAGTGGCGTAACGACCCATCCGGTTGGCAAAATCATACGCCAGCACGTTGCGCATCAGCGATTTGTCGCTGTACGGCGCATGCAAAATCCAGTCGCTTTCTTCCGGCATTCCCAATAAATCAACGTCCAAATCCTCGCCTTCGGCGTCGCGCGTTTCGAAACCATATTGCTTTTTGGGAAACATTTGCGAACTGGAACCGCGAATCTCGATCCCGATCAAACCATCGTAATGGTTGAACGGATCGCTGAGAAAATTGCGCTGCCCGTTTTCATTCCAGATGATGCCCATATTTACCGTGATTTTTGGCTCGTCCGGAATGGTTTGCCCGTTCGTGTTGATCACAACAATAGGCAAATTGGAGCTGGTAAAATTAACCTGCCCGAAACCGGCAACTGTTGACACCAGCAATCCAAAAATCGATATCAACATTTTAAATTTATTGAGTTTACACATTAATAGCCCTCGATTGTATTTATTACGCATAACCATTTCAATTTACGATCGCGCTGTCAAAATAGCCACATCTTTGCACGATTATTAACAATGTTTGGCAGCAGATTCGAACCCAGTAATGCAAAAACTGCAATTTCGCAATTTGAAAAAATATATCATTTTTGACTGAAATTTTGTTAAATATGGGCATGAATACGAAAAAACATGTGACCATTTATACCGATGGCGGCGCGATCGGTAATCCCGGACCGGGCGGCTACGGCGCCGTTTTGCGATACGACGATCAGAAAAAAGAAATTTGCGGCGCATTTCGCCTGACCACCAACAACCGGATGGAAATTACCGCCGCAATCGAAGCATTGCGACAGCTGAAAACATCCTGTCGCGTTACGCTACACAGCGATTCGCAATATTTGGTAAACGCGATGACCAAAGGCTGGGTGGAAAAATGGCAGGCCAACGGCTGGATGCGCAACAAAAAAGATCCCGCGCTAAACGTGGATTTGTGGGAAGAATTGATCCCGCTATGCGATTTTCACAACGTGAATTTTGTGTGGGTGAAGGGTCACGCCGGCATTGCTGATAACGAACGTTGCGACGAACTGACCCACGAAGCAATCAACCGCGGTAATTTGCAAATCGACACAGCGTACGAAAAAATTGCCAAATGATGCCGGTTTCCGGTTGCTTATTTATCCTTCACCTTTTATCCTTTTTTTCCATCCGCCCTTTCCCGTAATACGGGACTCTGGGCTCGGTGGCTATCGTATAATTATCGAATTAACAACATCTTACGCGTTTCAGAAAAATTGCCCGCGCGCAGTTGGTAAAAATAAAATCCGCTGGCTGCGGCGTTTCCGCGCGCATCTTTGCCATCCCATTTGATTTCATAATTTCCGGAAAATTGCACATCGTTTACCAACGTCGTAACGGTTTGCCCGAGCATATCAACGATCGTCAATGTCACATGTTGACGCTCCGGCAATTGGTAGCGAATCACCGTTTCCGGGTTAAACGGATTCGGGAAATTTTGTGCCAGCCAAAATTTATCCGGCGATGTGACGCCAAAATCGTCCAAAGCGGTTGGCGCTGTTGCGATGATCCGCAATTGGTCAAATAAGATGGGAAAATTATCGACGATCAGGCTATCCGTCGTGCGCATGTCCAGAGTAACGCTGTTCAAATTGAAATCGTCGGTGATGCGAAAATTGCGATTTGCCGGCAGCGCGGCGCTGTTCCAGCGAATCACAATTTGCCCGCTGCCATTCCGCCAATAGCGCACCCGGAATGTGTCCGGCGATGTGGCGGAGTTGCGCATATCTTTAAAATAGCCTTCGTTTTTCCATTGCAACTGGCTGAAAAATCCCGGTGACGGCGGCGGTGACAGCACATCGATACCGATATCGATGCCGTCCGTCGCATCGGGTGAAAAACCGATCGCCAAAACCTGTTCGATTTCGCCGGCTTGTTTTACCCGTAGCTCAACCTCTGATGTTTGGGCTGTCGCCAAATTGAATAAAATCAATAACATAATTAATGTGCGCTGCATGTTTCCGCCTCATTTTTGCGACGACTTGTCGTGCATTTCTACACGTTCGGTTTTTGGTTGAAATTAAAGCAAATTGCGGGATTTTTCATAGAAAATTTTGGTCGATCCGGTGCCAGCAATCAATCATGAACAGGTGCGCGTTTGCTGATTTTGCGAAGCGATTGCCGTTTTTCGTTGGCCAGCAGCGCGGCCAAAATAATGCCACCGCCGATCAGCAATCGCGGCACATCGGCGCTTTCGCCAAAAAACAGCAGCGATGCCGCCACTGCCAGCGGCACTTTCAAATTGTTGGCGACTGCCAAACTGCCCGCGTTCACCTGCCGAGCACCAAAATTCCACAGAAAAAAACACACGCCGGAAGCCAAAATACCGAGATACAGCAGCGTCCAGATTTGGGTGACATTCAACGAAATTGCTGTCAAATCGGCTGAGACAACCGACGAAAAACCGGTCAGCAGCACCGCACCGAGATACAGCAATCCGAAAATTTCCCGGTCCTTCAAATTTCTGTGACGCTGCATCAATTCGCGATAATAAATTTGCCCGAACGCGAAACAAATATTGGACAATTGCACCACCCAAAATCCCAGCCAAAAGCCGCCGCGCGCAAATTCGTGAAACACAATTACGCCGGTTCCGAACACAGCCAACGCCGCCATCAGCAAATGGAATCCGTTAAATTTTTGGCGAAAAGCATCATTGAGCAGGGTAACATAAATGGGTGTAAAAATAGTAAACAGCGCAACTTCGTATGCCTTAAGATGTTGAAAAGAATAGATATAGGCGAGATACATCATGCCATATTGCAGCGCACCGACCAGCAAAAATTTTGGCGCCAGCTTGACCGGGAAATTGCGCAATCGCAAAAACGGGAGAAACACAATCAGCGAAATTAACATTCGCGCAAACGAAACAACATTGGAATCCAGCCCGGTGAGGTTGCCTTTGATGAGCCCGAACGAAAACGCCCAAATCAGCGAAACAGCGATCAGATATCCCAAATTTTTCTCTCCAAATTTACGGCGCAACAACCGATTCGTCGATGTTCAGCACAATCCGGAAGGTGGAGCCATCGCCAATCTGGCTATCTTTGAGCAGCAATTTGCCGCCGTGATATTCTTCCACGATGCGTTTGGCGAGGCTGAGCCCCAATCCCCAGCCGCGCTTTTTGGTGCTGAAACCGGGGTTAAAAATCGTTTTTCGGGCAGCTTTAGGAATCCCTTTTCCGGTATCCTGCACGTCGATAAAAATTTGCGATTCGTTCATTTTTGCCGCAGTAATGGAAATGCTGCCGCCTTTGTTTTCCATTGCATCCAGCCCGTTTTTGATCAGGTTTTCCAGCACCCACGAAAATAAATCGGTGTTCAGCCGAACCGGCGGCATTTCCGGCGCCAAATCGGTAACTATTTGCACTTTGCCGCTGCGCTGCGGAATGCGTTTCCGGAAATATTCGATGGTGTCCATCAGCGCATCATTCAAATTTTCCGATTTGAGATCCGGCAGCGAACCGATTTGCGAAAACCGATTGGTGATAGTTTGCAGCCGCTTCAAATCTTTTTCCAGCTCGGGAATCACTTTCGGAATTTGCTCCGGTGATGATTTGAGATATTCGAACCACCCCATTTGCGAAGACAGCGGCGTGCCAAGCTGGTGCGCGGTTTCCTTTGCCATTCCCACCCAAATCAGCCGTTCTTCGCCGCGTTTGATGGAGCTGAATCCGGCGTAACCGATCAAAATAAACAGCGCCACAATCCCGATTTCGATGAACGGCAGCCAGCGCAAATTGCGAATGGTTGGCGATTCGCCATAGTGATAGTAGCCGAGCACATTATCGCCAAAGGCGATGGGAATGGGCGCGTTGGAACGGTCGAATTCTTCGATTAGCTGTTTGATATACACCAGGGTATCCGCGCTGACCGGGCGACCGTCATTTTCCGCAACGTCGATGTTTCGCCAGATTTGCGGGTTCATTTCGTTGTCGGTGTAAATAATTGGAAAATCAGCAGTTTGGATCACGTTGGAAAAGATAAAACTGAGATCGCCGCTTTCCTCGCTGTTAATGCTGTTTTCGATCACTTTCACCCGGAATCGCAGAAAATCGCGGGATTGCTCCTGCAATTCCTCCACCAGCATCTGGCTGTAATACAGCGATCCCAAAATAATGGCGATCGCCAGAATAAACAGAATTCCCTTAAAATTTCCTTTTGTTCGATAGACGTTTCGCGCCATAAACCCCTGCCGGATGTTGTTTTTCAATTTTGCCATAAATATACCCACCTCGATTGATAAATGCTCCCGATAAGATAAAAGTTGCGAATTGCGGAAATTTCTCCGTAAAATTTTTTAGCATTTACAACAAGGATTTTTTGTTTATATTTCAAATTCTAAGAACTATAAGGACGACGATGAATAAACGAGCTGACCGAAAAGACCTACTGAGCGGATCTATACTCAAGCATGTAATCAGGCTCGCCACTCCAATGATTATTGCATTTATTTTTGTGACCAGCTATCAATATGTTGACCGGATTTTTGTCAGCCAGTTGGGCGATGTGGCAACTGCGGCAATCGGGATGGCCTTTACGTTACAGATGGTGGTGATTTCGCTCGGCGTTGGTATCGGAAACGGTGTTAACTCGTTTATTTCCCGCAACTTGGGCGCGAACAAAAACGAAGTTGCGGAAAACACAATTCTCCATGCATTCCTGATTGCGATTGTGGTTGGGCTGTTGCTGACAACCGTCGGATTGCTGGGGCAACGCTTTTTGTTCCGGCAGTTGGGTGCGGATGGCGAATTGCTGGAATTTATCATCGCGTATCTCACTATTCTATTTTTATTTACGCCGGTAAACCTACTGACAATGGTATCCAGCAGTGTTTACCAGGGTTGGGGCGATACGGTTTCGCCGATGAAATTTATGCTGCTTGGCAACATCATCAACCTGACACTGGATCCGTTGCTGATTTTCGGGTTGGCAACTTTTCCGGAATTGGGCATTCAGGGCGCAGCATGGGCGACGGTTTTGGGCAAAATGGTTTCGCTGCTGTATGTGGGATATCAAATGTTCATCAAACATCAGCCGACCCGGCTCAAATTGCGGCTTTTCCGGCTGGATCGCTCGATTATTTCGGGCGTGTTTCAGGTTGGGCTGCCCGCATCGGTCAGCCAAATGCTCACCAGCGTGGCAATGATGTTCGTGTTTTACGTGCTGAATCCGTTCGGCTCGGATGCGCGCGCCGCATACACAATTGTGTTCACTTACGAAATGGTGATTTTTTTACCGGCGATCGGTATTTCGCAGGCGGTCAGCATTCTTACCGGACACAATTTTGGCGCGGGACATTTCGAACGCGTCAATAAAGTTTATTTTACCGGAATCGGTGTGGCTTTTTCAATCATGGCTTTTTCTGCGTTGATCATTATTGTTTTTTCAACATTTTTTGCGGGCATTTTTGCCCAAAGTCCCGAGGTGCTCAAAATTAGCGCACACGCGTTGCGGATTACCGCAATCGGGCATTTTTTCAGCGGCATTTATTTGTGCAGTGCCGCCAGTTTTCAGGGGCTGGGATTGGGCAGGCATTATCTGGCGGCAAATCTGGTGCGATTATATTTGCTGCAAGTGCCGCTGGCATTTTTCGGCGCCAAGTTTTTTGGGCTGGAAGGCGTGTGGTACGGGTTGATGTCTGTGAATATCATCAGCGGGTTGGTTCTGTTTATCTGGCACCAATATATTTATCGGCTGCAGGTGGTTACCGGGCAAATTCAACCGCTTTAATGCCAAATCTCACAGCCGGAAAAATGACCGTCGTCAACTTTAAATGAATAACGTGATTTTATACTATAGCTTGCATTTCAGGATTTTTGCGGTGCAGACGACTGATTTCAACGCAGTTGTTTGACACATAATTCCGTCCGGTGCGGCATTGCGGATCGGCGGGTGATCTACAAAAAAACGGAAGCTGTCCGGGCAGGATGCCCATAAAAAAAACCGAAAACATAGATGCTCAACTTGCTGTTAATATTCAAGATAAAAGGTATTTCTGATTTATGACCTGGCGTAATAAACTGGAACAATTGGTTGGCTTGCTCGAAAAAATGCCGCGTCCCAAATCGTTTCAATCGAAGGCGGGCGTTTACGAACCGTATTTTGTATTTGAACTGCGCTCCAGCAATTGGGAGATCGTGCCGTACGCATCATACACCCGGCTGGACGGTTCTCCGGGGCGGGAAGTGCGCCTCACCCTGAGCGTGGTCGATAGCAGCAAAGTAAACATCAGCCAAAGCGAGCTGGACACGCTCATTTTTCTGGAAGGCGATATTAACAGCAATCGCTCGATTTTCAATTACACACAGCCGGTTGGCTTTTTGCTGGACTGGGTTTCCCAAAGCCGTTTGATGATCAAAGAAACCGCGGCCAGCGCTCCCGTAAAAGCAACCATGCACACGGAAAAAGCGACCATCATTTTGCGATTGCAAAAAGGGCGCAGCGGCTATTACATGCAACCGGCGCTGGTGTTCGAAGGCGGCGATGTACTGCCGTTGAAGGAGCCGGGAATTATTCTGGCATCCAATCCCATTTACATGCTTTACGGCACGAAAATTTACCTCATCGAATCGGCATTGCCGGCAACATTTTGGCAAAACTATTTCCGCATTCGCGAAAAATTCGAAATCCCCCACACGGAATTACCGGAATTTATTCGAATTTACCTGCCGCATTTGCTGCCGGTGATCGATTGGGAAAATATCGGTGAACACATTGAGCAGATCAACTATCCGCTCAGCGTAAAAAGCATCGAATTTTCCGAATACAACCATCATTTGCAAATCGATGTCAATTTCACCTACGGCGAATTTGAGTTCCCTGCGCAACCGGTTATCGACCGGAGCCTGGCCACCAAACAACGCCAGTTGTGCATCATCAAAAGGGATGTGCAGGCGGAATCGCAGGCGCGCAAAATGTTGGAAGAAAACGGGCTGATCTTCCGCACCGGGCACTGGAGCATCGCCGCGGATTACAACGGGCTGGACTGGATGCGGCTGACGCTCCCCAAACTGGAACGCGCCGGTTTTACCATCATAAATGAAGATAAATTAAAACGTTACCGCGTGCATCGCCAGTTGCCGAAATTGCAAATAAAGGTAAAATCCGGCGCAGATTGGCTGGACATCACCTATTCGCTGACGATGGGGCGCGAATCCGTTTTGGCGCCAAATCTGCTGAAGCAAATCGAAAACGGCAAATCGTATGTCAAGCTGGATGACGGCTCACATATTTTCGTCACCGACGAAATCAAACAGCAATTCAACGCCATTTCGCAATATCTGGAGCTCAAAAACGGGCAGGGCGAAATGCGCTTGCCGATGGCCGGCATCACGATGCTAAAAGAGCTGGAACCGCACACAGAAAGTTTGCGGATCGACAAATACGCCGGCGAATTGCTGGAAAAATATCGCCAGTTTGAATCCATCCAACCGGTTTCGCCGCCGGAAGGGCTGAACGGGCAATTGCGCGAATATCAGCAATCCGGGCTGGATTGGCTGCATTTCCTCAAAGATTTGCATTTTGGCGGCATTCTGGCGGACGATATGGGTTTGGGTAAAACCATCCAAATGATATCGCTGCTGCTCAAATTAAAAAACGAAGGCTGGCTGGAAAAACCCGCGCTGATTGTTGTCCCGCTGACGCTGGTGTTCAACTGGGAAGATGAAATCCAGAAATTTGCGCCGCAATTGCGGGTGTTGCGCTATTACGGCAACCGGGCGGAACGCCAGAAAATGATCAAAGAACTCGCCGGTTATGATGTGGTGTTGTGCAGCTACGGCATGGTGTTGCAGGATCACAAAAGTTTGTCCACAAAGCAATTCAGCTATCTGGTGCTGGACGAATCGCAAAAAATTAAAAATCCGCACACGAAAACCTATCGTGCGCTGGAAAAACTGAAAGCCAAACGCCGGCTGGCACTCACCGGAACGCCCGTCGAAAATTCGCTGATGGATTTGTGGGCGCAAATGAATTTTGTCAATCCGGGTTTGCTGGGCACGATGAAACAGTTCGAAACCCGCTATCTGAATGTGGAAGAAGACGAACGCGATACGCAAATTGCCCAACTCAAACGCATTATTTTTCCGTTCATTTTGCGGCGCACTAAAGAAGAAGTGGAAACGCAATTGCCGCCGCTCACCGAAATTGTTCAACATATTGATATGACCGAAAGCCAACGCGAAGCTTACGACAAATGGCTGAATTATTATCGCGAGCAAATTTTTAACAGCATCGATAGCGAAGGGTTGAACAAATCGCGATTGAAAATTGTGGAAGCACTCACCTATTTGCGCCAGATCGCCTGCCATCCGGCAATTCTGGATGACAAAACCGACCTGCAGGATTCCGGCAAAGTGCAGCTACTGGAAGACATGCTGGACGATCTGTTGGTGAAAGGTCACAAAGTGCTGATCTTTTCGCAATTTGTGCGATTTTTGAATATCGTGCGCAAAATTTTTGATGCCAAAGGCTGGAAATATGAGTATCTGGACGGGCAAATCCCGCAGGCATCCCGTGGCGAACGGATTCGCAATTTCCAGAATAACCCGGAAATTTCCGCATTTCTCATTTCGCTGAAAGCCGGTGGTTTGGGGCTAAACCTCACCGCTGCGGATTATGTGATCCATCTCGATCCGTGGTGGAATCCGGCGGTTGAGCAGCAGGCAACCGACCGCGCCCATCGCATTGGGCAGGACAAACGGGTGTTTGTTTACAAATTTATTGTAAAAGAAAGCGTGGAAGAGCGCATCCTGAAAATGCAGCAGAAAAAGCGCGAACTATCGGAAGCGCTGATCACCTCGGATGACGGGTTCATCAAACAATTGACCCACGAGGATTTGGAAACGTTATTTGCCATGAGCAATGGGAAACCGGAGTGATTACCAACTAAAAAGCGTTGGTTTTCCCTGTTGCATATCAATATATTAATTGAGAACAATGAAATAATATAGCTTTACAGCATATTTTGAAAATGAAGTGTTGAGAAAAAGACCTTTTATCAAAAAAGAGTGGTGTATCCAGATTGTCGAAAATCCGATATTGGTTGAAGAACAGGATGGTAACCGTTTCAGATTTTGGGGAGAAATAGAAGAATTTGACAATAAAATATTCAGGGTTGTAACGCTATCGGACAAAAAAACAATCCACAACGCATTTCCCGACAGGAGTTTCAAAAAATGAAAATGAACTATTACCCGGAAACTGATTCTTTATATATCGATCTATCGTCAAAAACGAGTGTTGAGAGCGTTGAAATTTCGCAAGGCGTCGTTCTCGATTATGATGATAATGGCAACCTCGCCGGGATTGACATCGACAATGCCAGCCAAAAATTAGATTTGAAAGAGCTTGTGTTAAACAGACTCCCCATAAAAATTCAGAAAATTTCCGCTTAATTCTTATTTCCGCACATATTGCAAGACAAAAACATGCCCATTAAAACACACGATAACCGGGGATTTTTTTACCTGCTGCTGGCATTTGCCGGGCTGAGCGCCTATTGGTTGCTGGAGCCGTATCTCGCCACCATTATTTTTTCGATTGTTGTGGTGGTGATGTTCAATTCGCTGTATCACTGGTTTTTGCAGCGAACCAAAAACCGCGAAGCGCTGGCGATTTCCCTCACGTTGCTCACCATTTTTTTGACCGGGTTGGTGCCGCTGGTTTTGGTGATCAACGTTACCGTTAGTCAGGCGATTCAATTTAAAGAAGAAGTGACCACAATGGTTGCCGGCAACAATGTATCGGTCACCAACGTGATTTCCGAAGTGAACCACTGGATCACCAAAATACCCTTTGGCAACATTGAGCCAATCACCGAAGAAAAAATCATCGATACCATTCGGGGAATTATTCAACCGATCACCCGTTTTCTGGCGGATCGTGCCGTGCAGCTGGGCAGCTCCTCAGCGGATTTGATCACCAAATTCATTATATTTCTGACCCTCGTCGGCACGCTGTTTCCGCAATATCCCAAATTGATTCAGCTCGTCAAAGACCTCAGTCCGCTGGACGATTCGCTCGACCAAAAATACCTCGATCGCATGATTGCTATGACCCGCTCGATGGTGAAAGGCGTTTTCGTAATTGCGCTGGCGCAGGGCGTTGCCGCCGGATTTTTTTACTGGATTGTCGGCGTGAAGTATGTGTTTTTCTGGACGTTACTGGCGATTTTTCTCTCGATTTTACCGCTCGGTTCGCACGTTATTTCCGTGCCGATGGCCATCGTTTTGCTGGCGATGGGCAATATTTGGCAGGGCGTTGTGCTGCTCATCGGCAGTTTGCTGGTTGTGGGAAATCTGGATAATGTGCTGCGTCCGCGCCTCGTTTCCAAAGATTCGGAAATGAGCACCGCGCTCATTTTGCTCAGCGCTTTCGGCGGACTAAATTTGTTCGGCTTTTTGGGGGTAATTTACGGACCGGTGGTGATGATTTTTCTGGTGACAACCATCGAAATTTATCTGGAATATTACCAAATCGGCAGAAAACGCGTTTAACTTTTCCCGCAAAGCTCCACAACGCTGATCCACGGGCGGCAGTTGATGCGAATGCCGTGCACATTTCCGATGCCGCGCGTCACGTAAATCCAGCGATCTTCCCAACGATGCAACCCTTCCAAAAAGCGCATATCAGAAATGGGCGCATACAGCGCACCGACGCCCGGAATGTGCAATTGCCCACCGTGAGCATGTCCGCTCAGCATCAAATCCCATCGATATTTTTTTAGAAATGCTTTTGTATCCGGATTGTGAGACAGCAAAATGACCGGCGAATCCGCGGTTTCGTCGGGTATTTCGGGTGTTTTCGCGACAGCCAGCCGCGAAAGTTGTATCGATTCCAACGCACGTTGCGGCACCATATTTCGCGAAGCGAGATCGCCGAGTCCGGCGATTTGCAGGGTTTCGCCCTGCACCGATACGGTTTCGCTGCGGTTGAATAACAGGCTGATCCCGGCATCGTTGAGCAATTTTCCCACTGACAATGTATCGATAAAATCAGCCGGAGATTCGCCCGGATAACAGCAATCGTGATTGCCAAAAATCGCGAATGTCGGCGCGGTCGCCGGCAGTTTTGCTAAAATATCGCGAAATTTTCCGGTGTCATCCGGCATTTTGTGGGTCACATAATCGCCGGTGAGGCAGATAATATCGGGCTGTTGCGCCAATCCCAAATCGATGGCATTTTCGATAAAACGGAGCGGCACAACCCGCGACGCGTGGAAATCGGAGAGGTGCAACATGCGGATGGTTTTTCCTGCAGAAAGCTGCGGCAACGGAACCGATACGCGATGAATTTCCCAATCAAAGGTTCCGGTGAACTGGAAATAATTGGTGCGTTCAGCCAGCAAACCACACAGATAGGCAATGGTTCGCTTTAGCGGCGTAATTTTTTTAGGGGGCGGAATTTTCGGCAAATTCTGCGCGTCCATTCAATATTCCATTATTTTTTTTCGCTGACAAACACAGCACAATCAGCGATTTAGAGATCTGTTTGTTCAACATTATTTTACTGATTGAGCATCACCAAAAACACCACAAAAGCAATCGCCAGTGCGATAACGCCCAACATCATACAGCCGGCACCGCTGTTATCGGCTTTGGCCGGCGCTTTCGGTTTTTTCTTTTTCTCCGGTTTCAAACTCGGGTAATCGCCGCAAAATTGTCCCTCAAATTCTGCAAGCACAGCTTTCATTTCGGTGATTTTGCTTTCCAGCACCTCGGATTCCGTAACGTGCTCTTTGCTTAAATATTGGGAGCCGCCGGTGTCCGTTTGCCCTTTTAAATATGCCAACCGTGTTTCATATTCGGCAATTCGTTCGTAAACTTTTTCCAACCGTTATCTCCTTTTTCCGGAAACTCAACAATCCAATGCCATATATAGCAACAATTTACGCAATTTTCAAAAAAAACTTTTCGGGTGGTTCTTTAATGATCACTTTAAAATTGTTGTAAACACACTTATATTGAAATGCGTCTAATTTAACAGACGCGAATGCCTGAACTCAACCGAATACGATAAAAGTGAATGAACGAATCTCAACGACCAAAAGTGCTGGCAGTAGATGATGAGCAGTCCAGCCTGAACGCTATTTTCCGCACGCTGCGGCGTGAATTTGATGTTGTGCTTTCGCTGAACGGTTATTCCGCGCTGGAAGTGTTGCGTCGCGAACATGTGGACGTCATTTTAGCCGATCAGCGGATGCCGGAAATGACCGGTGTTTCGCTGTTTCAGCAGGCGCTGGAAATTCAGCCGGACACAACGCGGGTGATGATTACGGGCTACACGGATATCGAAGCGATTGTGCAGGCAATTAACGATGGCAAAGTGTTTTATTACATCAACAAACCGTGGGAACCGGAAGATCTGCGGCTGGTCATTCAGCGTGCGGTGGACCAAACCCGTTTGATCCGCGAAAACAACCGGCTGATGCAGGAACTGGCAACCGCCAACCAGCGGCTCAGCGCGGAAAACACGGTATTGCATCGCGAAGCACGGAAACAGTATTCGTTTGAGCATATCATCGGGCAAAGCCCGGCGATGCAGCAGGTGTTCCGGTTGCTGGAAAAAGTGATCCCGACAAACACCACGGTGCTGCTGCTCGGCGAAACCGGCACCGGAAAAGAGTTGATCGCCAAAGCGATTCATTTCAACGGACCGCGAAAAGACAAAATGTTCGTTGCCCAAAACTGCGGCGCAATGCCGGATTCGCTGCTCGAAAGCGAGCTGTTCGGGCATGTGAAAGGCGCTTTCACCGGCGCAACCGGCGACAAAAAAGGTCTGTTCGAAATCGCCGATGGCGGCACGATTTTTCTCGACGAAATTGCCGACACATCTCCGGCGATGCAACAACGGCTGTTGCGGGCATTGCAGGAAGGCGAAATTCATCCGGTCGGCTCCGAAAAAACCATTAACGTGGATGTTCGGGTGGTTTCCGCCGCCAACCGCGATTTGCTGGCAGCCATCGAAACCGGCGAATTTCGCAAAGATTTGTATTACCGGCTGAATGTGTTTCCGGTGCGGATTCCGCCGCTGCGGGAACGCCGCGAGGATATTCCCCTGCTGGCGCGTTATTTTTTGGAAAAATTTGCGATCAAACTGGGTAAACCGGCGCTGCAATTTTCCAACGAAGCCATCGCACGGTTAATGAGCGGCGATTATCCCGGTAACGTTCGGCAATTGGAAAACCTGGTGGAGCGCGCAGTAACACTCGCGGATGCATCGGGCATTATTTCGCCGGATCTGCTGGCATCGCAAATCGATATGTTTGAAGGAAACGGCGTGCAACCGGCTGTTTCCCCGGGAAATGATCAATCGCTGAAAGATATTGTCGAACAGATGGAAGCATTTTACATCCGCGATGCAATGGAATCACACGGTGGAAATATCACCAAAGTTGCCCAGCAACTCGGATTGAGCCGGCTGGGATTGCACAAAAAGCTGCAACGCTATCAAATCGATTCGACAATATATAAACAAAGTAAACAGTAAACCGTAAACCTTGTTAACAGTCCGGCAACGGGATGGAATGCAAAATGAATCAATTTTTTTTGACAAGCCCTTTAAAATCAATGATTTGAGATTTTATGGACATTTTGGCTTCAAAACATGGTATAATAGTTGAACAAGATATAAGTGAAGTGATTATAGAAAGGGAAGGTGCACTATGAAAAACTTGAAACAATGGCTGAACGTTGCCGCATTAGGAACGATGCTGGCAATTTTCTCAAGCTGTTATACCCAGCTTGGCAGTCCTGCCAGCCAGTCACCGGAGCGGGATCGTTACGAAGATTATGGCGATCGCTACGAATCGGAAGAACCGGCGGACAGCGATTACTACGCCGAAAACGACGGTTATGCGAACGAAGACAGCGACGGAACAGTGTATTACGACGATGATGAAGAATATGCTGAATCCGGGGCATATTACATTTATGACGAAACAGCAGACATTTATTACGATCCGCGATTGTTCAACCCAAATCCGGATGTCCGCATTTACATCGGTTTTGACGATCCGTTCTGGCGTTATCATCCGCGATACACCTACTATCCGCGCTACTATCGCTACACCACATATTATGGCTGGGACCCGTTCTGGTACGATCCGTGGGATTGGCGATACACTGCCTGGACTTGCCCGCCGTACTATTATCATCCGGGTTGGGCATGGCATCATCCGGTGTATTGGGATCCGTGGTGGTATGGTGATTACGGCTATGCCGGAACCTATCACGACCCGATTCCCTATCGCAAACGCGATTGGGACACCCGTCGTCCGGGCACAACCCGTCCGGGAAATGGCGGCTACACCAGCATCGACCGCAATGGTGAATACGGTGGCGGAACAGTCAGCGACCGTGGTTCGGTCCAACGTCCGCCGGTGGTTTACAACCCCGATCGCGGCAGCCGGGAAAATAGTGCAACCCGCCGCGAAGTTAACCGCAAAAATCCGCGCGAAGGCTTGAACAGCAACGATCGCAATTCGTCCACACGGCGCGAAACAGTACGGCGCAGCAGCAGCTCACGGGATCGCAACACGGAAGCAACCCGCAGCCGCAGCAGCCGCAGCAGCGACCGCTCGTATCGAAACAGCACCTCCAAACGCTCCGGCGATAGCGGCGTGCGCTCATCCGGTAACCGGAAATCATCGGACGGAAACGCCCGTAGCAGCCGCAGCACAAGAAGCAGCAACAACGATCGTTCCGTACGCAGCTCATCCTCGCGGAGCAGCAAAAGTAGTAGCAGCAGTTCTGTTCGCAGCGGTTCGTCATCAAAAAGCAGCGGCAGCTCTGCCAGAAGCTCGTCTTCCCGGTCGTCATCGGGCAGCAGCAAAAGCAGCTCGTCGTCATCGAGCAAACGCAGTTCCAAACGGAACGACTAACGCAATACATGAACACAGCCGCCTGAGCAACGGAATTTCGAGTGCCAACGATTACAGCAACTTTTTCGCACAGAGGTGAAATCATGACATTGCATGCGTTCCGGAATATTCATTGCTCATTGGCATTTGTTCAACCAACTTTGGCACCTTCTACTTCAGCGGAGCTGTTCGCATCAACAGCGGATAGCTCCGTATTAATTTTGGGCGAAATTGCAACTCACGCCCGGCACCTATCTCCTGCGTCCGTACCCGGCGCAGCATTTCCCAAACCACTTATTTTACAACTTTCCATCCGGCAACCGATGCCGGCTGGCGAGCAAATATTTAACTTTCAACAATATTATAATTGATGCATCCAATGACTTTTTGAGAACGTAATACTAACAGATATTTTAGCGTCATTGAGGAAGGAGTAAACACAAGATGAAACGCATAAGTGTGATTTTTTGGATACTGATTATTTTTGGAGCCACCGGTTTCGCCCAAAACGCATTCGATGCCGTACGCATAGTTCAGGACGAAAACGGGTTTGGCGCGCGCGCGCTGGCAATGGGTGGCGCATACGCCGGTGTTGCAGATGATTACACCGCCATCTACTGGAATCCCGCCGGTTTGGCGGATCTGGAAAAATCCCAGTTTTATGGCGAAGTATCACATTTGCAATACAATAACAGCGCAACGTTTAAAGGTAACCTCACCGACGAAAGCCAGAACTACACCCGGCTTCGTTCGCTCGGTTACGCTTTTCCGCTGCCCACCACCCGTGGTAGTTTTGTGATGGCGCTGGGTTACAACCGCGTCAAAGATTTTGATCAGCAGCTCATTTTTTCCGGTTTCAACCGGGAAAGTAACGGGCTGTTATTTACGGTAGATGATGTAGATTATGATTTTGACCGCGACGTATTCCAAACCGAACGCATTAGCGACGAAGGCGGGTTGAACCAGTGGAGTTTAGCCGCCGGAATGGCGCTTTCCCCAAATTTTAACGCGGGCATTACACTGAACGCATGGACCGGCGAAAGCGATTACTCGCTCAGTTTCTTGCAAGAAGATACAGAAGGTAATTACGACACATTTCCGGCGGATTTCGACAGCTATTTGCTGGAACGCAACCTGAACACCGATTACTCGGCGGTGGGAATGAAAATCGGCGGGATGTTCCATTTGAATCAAGGTGTGAAAATCGGTGGCGCGGTCAATTTTCCGGTAACGTTTACCGTGGAAGAAGTGTTCACAGAAAACGATAACCTCACTTTTGACGACGGCTTCGAAGATCCCGTTGAGTTCGAGCCCGGACAATTTGAATATGACGTAAAAACGCCGTTTGTTTTCGATGCGGGCGCATCGGTTTCGCAACGCATGTTCACGCTGGCGGGCAGTTTTCGCTATCGCGACTGGTCGCAAACCCGTTTCAAATTTGACGATGAATCCCTCGGCAGCTCGGGAATTTCCGATCTCCAAAGCGAAAACAACTACATTCGCGAAAATTTCCGCGCTACGCTCGAATACCGTTTTGGCGGCGAATTTTACCTCCGCAATATGAATGCGTATCTGCGTGGCGGCTACGCGCTGGTGCCTTCTCCGTTGAAAGATGTTTCCAGCGATTACGATAAAAAATATATCAGCGGCGGTATCGGTTTTGTGCTGGATCGCTTTGTGATGCTGGATGTCACCTATCAGCACGGCAGTTGGAAACAGGAATCCGAGGACGCCCTGACGCCGGGAATTACCGAAGAAGATATCTCGACAAACAAAGTTTTGGTCGGGCTTAAATACAGGTTTTAACTGATTTTAGATGTTGACAGCCACACCTCATCACAAAACCCCGCAAATCGGCAACGGTCTGCGGGGTTTTTATTTGCTATTGAATCCGGACCCTGAGCGAAGCCGAAGGGTCGTTTCCGGATAAAAATAACCGTGATTACCAGCAGGGAACAACCGTTTCCGGCCAACCGAACGCAGCGAAAATTTTCCGGAATTCCGGCGGCAACGGCGCAGAAATTTGCAATTTTTTGGCGCTGACCGGATGCGTAATTTCGAGATTCATCGCCAACAGTAACAATTGGCGACTGTCCAAATTTTCCCGGAAAATGCGGTTTTGGCGACCATCGCCAAATTGCACATCACCGATAATCGGGTGGGAAACGCCCGCGAGATGGCGGCGAATCTGGTTTTTTCGTCCGGTTTGCGGCAGCACTTCTGCCAGTGAAAATCGCGATGTGGAAAATTTACCGGTGGGCACCGGAATCTCGCCAATCGCCAGCCGGCGATAAACAGTGATCGCATCAGCCGGCGGCAAATGCGGTTCTTCCCGCAGCGACCGGTCGATGCGCTGCTCACCTTCCGGCAAATAACCGCGAACAATCGCCAGATAGCGTTTTTTCACTTCCCGCCCGGCAAATTGCCCGGAAATTGCGGTCGCCACATCGCTGTTTAACGCGAACAACAACACGCCGGAAGTGGCACGATCCAACCGGTGAATGGTGAAAACCCATTGCCCCAATTGATCGCGCAAAATGCGCATGCAGCTATCTTCATTTGGCGAAAATGCGGTGGGATGAACGTGAATACCCGGCGGTTTATCAACTGCGACCAGCCATTCATCGCGATACACAATCGGCAGGGAAATCATTTCGCCGGTTCCAGCGGTTTGGTGCGGAAATATTCGTCGGTGATGATGCCGTTGAACTCGAACCGTTCGATGCGCTGCAGCACAACCGGATCGTTGACCGTCCAGATGTAAATTTCTTTTTTCAACCGGTGGGCGCGTTCGATCAGCCGTGGCGTGGCATTTTTGAAATGCGGATGCCATGCATCGCTTTCCAGAAACGGATCGATCATTTGATACACCCGCACCGGATCCTGAAATAAATAACCGGTTCGAATGTTCGGTTTATATTCTTTTAAACGATGTAATAACAATGGGTTAAATGAGGAAATCCAGATCTGGTCGTATATTTTCATCCGCTCCACCAACTCCACCAACCGCCGGGCAAATCGCGCCGGTTGAACGCCCCAAAATTTGGCATCCAGATTGATCGGCACAGTGTTGCGAAAATGCTCTAAAAATTGTTCGAGCGTGCAAACCGTATCCGGAAACGCGTAATCGCGGACAAACGGCAGCTGCTGCAACTCGTTCAGCGGCGTCATCGCGACGGATTGCCAGCGCCGGAAATGGCGCCGCAAAACGGGGTCGTGCATCAGCACCAACTCGCCATCGCGACACATCCGCACATCTACTTCCAAACCGGTTGCGCCCTGTTTCAGCGCAAGTTCGTTGGCTTTAATGGTATTTTCCGGCGCCAGAACCTTATCACCCCGGTGGGAAATCAGCAGATACGGTTTTTGTCCAATCATGCCAAAATATAGGCAACATGGGAAATGATTACGAATGAATTTTTCCGGGAAATTGCGCCCGGATTACCCGCCGAAACTGTGCAGCTCGCGGATGAGCGATTGCAATTTTTGCCCGTACCGTTTATCCGCCGCCCAACTTCCGGAGAGGTGAAAAATAGTCGGGCAACATCCCCGCCGGACCATCGAAAACCGGGAATCGACCAGCGATTGTTTCAGTGATTGATCGGATGCGTATGCTTTGAGATGCTGGATGTGGGCGCGAACGCCAACGCGGGCGCTGGCAAAACGCTCGCCGGAAACATTCCCGCCGATTGCGCCGAGTCCGGCAAAATTGTATTGCTTTTCGTAAACGCTGCCGCCGTAGCGCAGAAATCCGGTTTCGAGGCACATTTGCACAAACGCAACATCGTGATTGATGCCTTCCGCCGCCGCTTCGTCGATATACAATTCCGCCATTTCCAACACGCGATCGGGCGACAGCGCCTGATTTTTGTCGTAGATAAACAGCGCCATCATTTCGCCGGTGCTGCGCCCGTTGCCGGAAATCCGGTAGCGCGGATCGTTCAGTTCCGATGCGCCAATATGGGATCCCGCACAGCCGGAAAGCATCGATGCGAACAGCACAAAAGCTACTATTTTTATTGAATTTAGCGATAAAAATATGATCGTTCTCAATACCAAAATCCCATCATGTGCCAGCGCGGATTGCGCTGAACAGCGGAAAATACGCCGGAAATATCATCGTTTGAAATGGTGTGATACGGCGGTTGCAAATAGCCGAAATCGTCTTTCAGCGCCAGCAATCGTTTGACGCGCTCCGCCGTCGGCGGATGGGTGCGCAGCAGCGATGGCTCCGGCGAACGCTGCCCCGGAAAAACAATGCGCTGCCACAAATTCCCCTGATAATATTCCAGTTTGCGGAGTGCGGAAGCCAACCCTGCGGGATCGCCGGTGAGTTGTGCGGCGCCCAAATCTGCATCGAATTCGCGGGTTCGCGACAACGCCATTTGCAGCAAATTGCTGAGCGTCGGCGCGAAAATCAGCAAAATAATTGCGATCCACGAAATGGCTACCTCTCCCATCAACAGCAACGGCAGGTTGATAAACAGCAGCAATTGCCCGAACAGCGAGAACGTGCCGGTCATCCGTCCGACCAGATCGGCGATGCCCATCACCCGCATATCGTTGTTGCGGATGTGGCTCATTTCGTGCGCCAGCACGCCGGAAAGCTCGGACAAATCCATTTTTCGCAACAAACCGTCCGTCACGGCAATCACCGCCTGATTGCGGGTGCCGGCTGCAAAGGCGTTCATCACCGGACTGGGAATGTAAAATAATTTTGGCATAAATTTCAGGTTTGCGCGGCGGGCAAGCTCCTGCACAATGCGATACAACTGCGGTGCCTCATTTGGTGAAAGTGTCCGCGCCCGATACATTCGCAACAGCAGTTGCGGCGAAATCCGCGGACCGAAAAAGAACAAGAAAACGCCCGCGCCCAGCGCCAGCACAATGCCGGTTGTCCCACTCAGCAAAAATCCCAGCAGCGCAAGCAAACCCATCATGCTGCCGAGCAACAACACGGTGTGCAGCAAATTGCTGCGCGAGTGATCGATGATAATATCTTCACGTATCATGGTTTCTCTCATTTTTTGATCGCTTTTTTATACGCAATTGGGGCGGATTGGATCAAAAAATTGCTGATTTTTGGCGGGAATTTAACCGGTAGCTTTTTCCGGCAGTTGGCGGGCTTCGGTGGATGGCAGAACAGCCTGGTAATAATACAGCGCAATTTCACTGCCGAAAATCAGGCACCGCACGGCAACCCGGCTGACCATATAAATTTGTCCCAACAAAAACGCGAACAGCACAGTAAACCACGATGCCTGCCACGCACCCGGCGCAACCAGCCAATAAATGAGCAGCAACACCAGCCAGGTTAAACCGAGCATCAAAAACAGCGTGAATATTTTGACGGGATGTTTCACCATAAAATAAACGGCGTACAGCGGAACGCGCCAAATATCTTTTTTGCGCACATCGTGCGCCACAACTAGAATTTTGGCGTAATCGAAAACGTGATTGATCAGCAAAATCAGCAGCCAGATGACGCTGTATTTGATCACGGTATCGCGGAAAACCAGCGGTTCCAAAATCGTATCGCGGTGGCGATTTGCAACGAAATCGTTCAACACCGGCAGCAACGCACCCAAAATCAGCCAGTACAGCAGCACGGCGATGCCGGTGAGCATCAAAAATCGCATAAAATGGCGACCCGCTTCGGCAAAAAAATGCTGCCCGAAAATACCATCGAACGAGCCGTTGTAAAACATCCCGATAAAACCGGCGGACAGATAAATCCACAGTGCGCCGTAAATTAGCGCGATGCCCAGCGTGCCCTGCAACCGGCCAAAATTGCCGGTGACGATTGCGTCCAATCCCTCAAAAATCGCGCCGATGCCCGTTACCGCCGGATGAAATGTTTTGCTGATGCCCTGAGCTTCACCGGAAAATCCCTGAAACCACAGATCGTCGAATCCGTTACGCAGCCGTTCGGCGGCCAAGCTGTTGCCCAGCGAATCCTGAATATCCGCACTGAGCACCAAACCCAACGCCATTGCGATCGCCAAATTCAACAAATAAACAATCAAAATATAGCGGCGCGCCTGCGAAATGCGCCGCAAACCCAGTTTGTATGCTTTGAAAGCTAACAAAATATTCTTCTTACCTTCGTTTGTGAACGTAAGAAGAATAAGACAATTTTATGATTTTAACAATAGGGTGATGGCGATTTCAGGGATTTTCATCATCGATGCGGGCGGTAATGCGCATTTCACCGAGCATGCCGACAAAATCGCTGGCACGCAGCGTGACCAATCCATCCGTATCCGCAAAGCTGAACACAAAACCGTAGCGCAGCGGCGGCGCCTGGAACAGCTGAATTTTTTGCTGGCTGAGCTGCAGCGTAACATCTACCTGGCTTGCCGCGGTTGTAAAACCGGTTTGCGGATCGATCGTTCCGGCGGGAATTTCAAATTCTTTGATGATGGTCAGGCTGCTGTCGTATTCGGCGTCGTAAATATTGCTGTCTGCGGCATCTGCGGAGATTACGAATTTCATGTTGACCGCAACCGGCGTGCGGTTGGTTGCCACAAATTCGAGTTGAGCATCCAGCAAATCTTCCTCTGCGAGATCGCTGATTTCCTGATCGATGTTTTCACTGGTGAGCGAATCGACATCGCTTTCGTAAGTATCCAGCCCGGAAATTTCTGCTCGCAACGGCGTTTCGAACGCGTAATTTGCCCAGATCCGGCTGTCCGTTGCCACTGCGATATCGCCGGAAGCGCGGATTTCACCGGAAAACCGGAAATCGGTGGGCAACAGGTTGAGCATGTCCAGCACTTCGGGATATTGCGCGCTGGTTAGGGTAATATTGGTGATACCCGGATTGCCCCGTTCGCCACCGGCAATTTGTTCATCGGTAATATTGATGATCACCGAATCGACCGGAACGCCGGCGTCATTTTTGTGAATACCGACGATTCGCAAATCCGCCAACAGATTTTCCACAAACATCTCGCTGAACACCTGAATATCCAGCACGGCTTGCTCGGCAGTTACGCCGCCGTCAAAGCCTTGGTAATCAACGATATCCGCTTCCACTTGCGGCTCAATTTCGAACACTTCTTCATTAATTCTGCCATCCAGCGATTCGAAAACCAGCGACTCGTTGATCAGTTCCACCGTCACGGAATCGCTGCTGCGCACCGTCACAAAATCGCCGGAGGCGCGGGTTTGCGCGAAAAAATAGATTTCGAGGCTGTCGATCAGCTCACCCGGATTTTCCGGATCGATCACATTGTAGCCATCCAGCACCAGTTCGTGAACGGTGGTATTTTGCGCGGGCACCAAAAATGTGGTGGTGTACGGCTGATTTTGAGCATCGCGAAACGCGGGCATGGTAATTTGCAAATCGGCAGAAAGCTGCACGGTGTTGGCAATGCGCAGCTGCACCCGTCCACGGCGCACTTCGGCTTCGCGAACGCGGGTTTCGTCATCGTATGCGATGCGCAAGCTGTCGCGATATTCCTGCGGATCGATAATCGCAACAACCTCTGAAGATTGCACATTTTCCAGCGTCACTTCCACCTGCAATCCAAAATTGTCCAGCAAATCGTTGGTAATTTGGATGGGTGCGGATTGCGAAACGGGCAATTCGTAAACCAGTCGCAGCGGCGCATACAGCCAGCGATCGCTGACTTCTACTTCGCGAATCACCTCCGCGCCCGGCACCAGCGGCTGGTCAAATAAAAATTCCGCAAACGGTTCGCCCGGCAGCGAATCGCTGACGACCGAGAGCAGCAATCCGGCGGAGCTGCCGTTGGGTCCCACCGTCACCGGTAAATTGTTGGTGACTTTCATGCGGACAACGCCGTTCAGAAAAAATGCCCGTTTGAATTTTTCGGCGGGAATTTGTTGAAATCCGGGAACCGTGGTGTCCGGCAGAACGACCGTTTGCCCGACACGTTGCCCCAACGCCGGAATCAGCCTGCGAAGGGTTATTTCCGGCGCAACGAGCGCGTCCAGTTGGTCAATTTCCAGCGTATCGATAGCGGAAGTCCGGTTGTAATTATCCGGTTGAATGCTGAAATCTTCTTCGGTAATTGTGTTCAATTTCAGGCTGTCGCGGAAGGAAAACCAGAGCACCTGCGAGGTGCTGTCTTTGATGATAATTTCATCTTCATCCGTCCATTCTTCGCCGAGGACGTAATTTTCCACAACAAATGGCACCCGGAAAGTGGTTTCCCACGCGGGTAAAACGGGTTCTTTAAATGTGCATCCGCTGAGCCAGTAACCGACCAGCGCCAAACAGCTTATCATCGCTGATAATGATTTGCGCATGTTTCCACCATGTTAAAATTTCTGTTGCTACTCCCTTAGCAAAGCCGGAATATACCGGATTGCAGGTGAGCCGATACCACAAATATCACACAAAATTGCGGCAAAAATCAGACATCTTCGTCGCTATCTATCATATTGTATTTTTTCAACTTGCGCCACAAAGTAGTTCGCCCGATGCCCAGCCGTTTGCTGGCAATTTCCTGATTCCAGTCTGTTGCTTCCATCGTTTCCAAAATGTGGCGGCGCTCCATTTCTTTCAGCGTGAGGTGATCGTCTTCGGCAATGTGTCCGTTTTGCGGTTGGGCGCTGTTGAGCACGTGCGGCGGCAGATCGTGCGGCAACACCCGGCTGCCAACAGCCAGTGCCACGGCGCGTTCCACGGCGTTTTCCAGTTCGCGAACGTTTCCCGGCCAGCTGTAATTGCGCAGCATTTCCACCGTTTCGAGCGCAAAACCAATCACATCCTTGCGCAGTTTTTTGGAGAATTTATCCATAAAATGGCGTGCCAGCAGCGTCACATCATCCGCGCGTTGGCGCAACGGCGGCAATGTCATCTGGATCACATTCAACCGGTAAAACAGGTCGCTGCGGAAATCACCGGTTTCGACCATTTTTGCCAAATCTTTGTTGGTTGCCGCCAACACCCGCACATCCACCCGGACGGTTTCGTTGCTGCCCACCCGTTTAATTTCGCCATCCTGCAGGGCACGGAGCAATTTGACCTGCAATTGCGGCGGCAGTTCGCCAATTTCATCCAAAAAGAGCGTACTTTTGTGAGCCGCTTCGAACATTCCCTCTTTGGCGTTCGCCGCACCGGTGAACGCGCCTTTTGTGTGCCCAAACAGTTCGCTTTCCAGCAGATTATCCGGAATGGCGCCGCAGTTGATCACAAAAAACGGGCGTTCGGCGCGATTGCTGAGCGTGTGAATGGCTTTGGCAACCAACTCTTTTCCGGTACCGCTTTCGCCATCGATGAGCACGGTGATATCCGTTTGGGCAATCCGTGAAATCATTTCGAAAACCCGTTGCATCTGCGGCGATGCACCAATGATTCCCGCAAAACTGTATCGCTCCGAGCTGCCGTGCCAGCGATAAAACGCATCAATTTCCTGTTCGATCAATTTGGAAACGGTAGCTGCGGCACCTTTTCGCTCACTGATGTTGTGGCGAACCACTTTCTGGATATCGTCCGGTGTGTAAACGTATAAATCGCTGATTTTATTAATTTTGCTCAAATTTCGGGTATCGTTCGAAAAATCAAAAACCAGCAGCGGCGATTTCGATCGACCGCTTAATCGTTCTTTGATGAGCGCTTCGGAAAGGTGATGGGTTGCGGATGGAAATGCCAGCAGCAGATCTGCATTTTCCGGTAATTTTTTCAAAAATGAGGATGGCTCCGATCCCGCGCCAACGGGCAAAACGCTGTGCCCCGGTAATTCGCCGACACCGCCCAAAAACGTAATCTGGCGATAGCCTTGGCGATACAATTCATCAACGATGTGCATTTGCGGCACACTGTTGCCAATCACCACCAATCGCGAACGCGATTGCGACCCGAGAATTTTCTGGGCAAGTTCATCGATCACGGCAGCCGGTTCCACCGCAAAACGAAAGAAGGTGGTTTCCTGACGCACTTTTTCGTGCAGCCAAATGCCCCGTTGAAACAACCAGTTGAGCACGCTGCCCACCGCGCCCATTTCCTGCATCCGGCTGTATTCGCGCTGCAACATTTCCATCAACCGGACACCGTTAACGGTTCCGCAGGCGCCAACAGCAATTTCCAGAAATCGCCCGATCGCCTCGCGGCTGGTTTGCACGATACCCGGATCTGCATCATTTTCCGGCAGCAGTTTTCGTTCCTGCAGCGCGGTTCGCAGCTGCTGCTCATCCGGCACGGCATCGGAAACCAGAAATACCTCGCAGCCTTCAGCGTGGCGAAGCATCAGCCATTCTTCCGCAGCCATGGTTTCCTGCAATTCCCGCAATGTGCGCTGGGTAATTACCGGAACCTTTTGCGGCTCGGTTTCCGTGAACGAATATTTGTATGATGAAACGGGCATTTAATTTATCAAATCAACCGGTTTAAAGTTCTGTTTTCATTCAATTTAATTACGCAAAATGATGCATTTTTGTAAACAGCATCGAAATAATCAGATACGAGAACATCAGCCAGCCAAAACCTGCCAACGCAATATTTGCGGTGCGTTGTCCGCTAAAATTAAAGGCACGCCGGCCGACAGCGTGCACACAGTAAATGATCCAGGTTAAACCGGCGCTAAACAGTTTCGGTTCACCAAAAACAGAATTACCCCACACTTTGGATGCAAAATAGATGCCTAATCCCAAACCGATTGTTGCAAAAACCAGACCGATATCGATTGCCGAATTGCTGATTTTTTCGAAAAACGGCAGTGAGGGCAGTCGCGAATAAAACACGCCCAACTGATGTTGGCGAATTTCCCGGATCAACAATTGGTGCAACAAACTGGCGATAAACGATAGCATAAACGAACCGTATCCCAACAACATCGCGATAACATGCGCGCCAAATTTCACATCTTTTAAAATGGGTGCAATGGCTTCGTCGCCGCGAAAAGTGAGATTGCCGATGGCCAGTAAAATCAGGAAAATCGGGAATAAAAGCACGCCCATCGAAAATTCCTGCAACCGCGATTCCAGCATCCAGTAGGTTGCCGCCGTCAAAAAAACAAATGTGCCAAACGTTTCGCTGACAGTAGCGATCGGCACACGTCTGAAAATCACCGAAAAATAAACAATAAACGCCAGATGCGCCAACAAAGTGCCGCTGAACATTTGCCGTCCCAAACGGAATGTTTCGCGCTGCCTGCTTTTGAACGCCCAACGGTAGATCACCGCCGCCGCGGCATATAGCAAAAAAATTATCCAGGAAAATGACAAAAATAGCATTTGTCCGCGTTACCTGTCCCTTTCAACCACACGCCCATCCGTTAGAATATACAAAAAAGTAGCCATTTTTCTAACTTTCATAAAGTAAATTTTTTCCCAAATAGCTATAATTCGGTGATATTTTTGTGAAGTTACATCCCTATTTTACGCAAATCTCGAATGTCCGATTAATGTCCGTTTTGGGTTAGAATTGAAACCGTTTGCATATTTAGTGTTGGTTCTCTAATTTTTTTGTTTTATAGCGTAAAACCGGCATTTACAAACGTCCTGAATTTGCAGAGGAAAACAGTGAACGATATTTTACTACTTTGGCTCTACCTGATCTCATTATTTGCTTTGGGCATATTTGGCATCCACAAATTTTTTCTGCTGCACACCTTTCGCAAATACAAAAAACAACCGCTGGCAGAACCGCCAACCCCGGATGACTGGCCGTTGGTGACCGTTCAACTACCTGTTTTTAATGAACGTTATGTAATGAAACGTTTGCTAAAATCCATTGCCCGGCTGGATTATCCGGCGGATAAACTGCACATTCAGGTGCTGGACGATTCCACAGACGATACGGTAAAAATTACCGCGCGATTTGTGAATTTTCTCAAAAAACGCGGATTGAACATCGACCACGTTCGCCGGCCAAATCGCGTCGGATTCAAAGCCGGTGCGCTGGCTTACGGCGTTTCCCAAACGCCGGCGGAGTTTCTGGCGATATTTGATGCAGATTTTGTGCCGAATCCCGATTTTCTCAAAAAAACCATTCCCCACATTGTTCAACCGGGCATCGGGATGGTGCAAACCCGTTGGGGACACATCAACCGGAATTATTCGCTGCTCACCAAATTGCAGGCTATTTTTCTGGATGCCCACTTTATAATTGAACATCTGGCGCGCAACCGCTCCGGTCGATTTTTCAACTTCAACGGCACCGCCGGTGTCTGGCGAAAGCAGGCGATTATCGATGCCGGCGGCTGGCAGCACGACACGCTAACTGAAGACCTGGACTTAAGTTATCGCGCCCAGCTTGCCGGCTGGCGATTCATTTATTTACCGGATGTGGTCAGCCCCGCAGAACTGCCCGCAGAGATGAACGGCTACAAAAATCAGCAACACCGCTGGGCGAAAGGTGCGGTGCAAACGGCGCTCAAACTGGTGCCGCGCATCTGGAAATCGGATTTTCCGCTGCACGTTCGGCTGGAGGGAATTGTGCACCTCTCCAACAATTTCGCCTATTTATTGATGGCAATTCCGGCGGTGCTGCTCGTGCCCATCGTTAAAATCCAAATGAACATGGGCGATGTGCCGTGGAAGCTTGTTTTTGTTTACTTTACGGTGTTTTTTACGGCAACATTTTCAGTGCTGAATTATTATTCGGTGGCCATTCGGGAGTCGCTCGGGCGCAAATGGCCGGAAATTCTTTACCTTCCGTTGATGATGGCGCTGGGCATCGGGCTTTCGTTGAATAACGGCCGCGCTGCGCTGGAAGCACTGATCGGTCACCAAAGCGAATTCAAACGCACGCCCAAATACAAACTGGAAGGCAAAAAAGATTCGTGGCGGAAAAAGCTCTACAAACCGGGACGCAGCTATCAGCATGTTCTGGAAATTCTGATCGCCAGCTATTTTGGATATGGCATGTTTTATTTTGTGTCGCACGAAATCTATTATTCGATGCCGTTTTTCCTGCTGTTTTTGGTGGGATTTTCGTATATCGGATTGTCATCGCTGGCAGGACAACGGCGATAAGCTTTTTATAATCAATATATTATGATATAATTTTTCGCAGCGAAATCAATTCATGCACCTTTTCAAATATATTTTTGCACCGCACCCGAAAGTGACCGATTTTTCCATTACCGTGCATGATGGGCGAACGCGTTTGCCATATCGCTGGGTGTTGGGCTGCGGGTTTATTGCGCTGTTTTTGGCAATTATTGCGCTGGAATCCGGGCAATTTGCGAATACGATTCCTCCGCTAAAACAGCCGGTTTTGCGATTTACCAGTCTGCTCGCACTCGCGGGACTGGCATTTTTTTATCTCAGCGAACTGATCCAGTTTGTGCGATCCGGCAAACGGGTGATGTTGGTTACGCTGCTGCTCGGAGCACTGCTGCGCATCGCGATGCTGTTCACAACTCCTATTTTGGAAATCGATTTCAATCGATATTTGTGGGATGGCGCGGTTCTCGCCAACGGACTGAATCCATACACATATTCGCCGGAAGCGGTTTTGTCCGGCGAAAACGTGCCGCAGGAATTAACCAATTTGGCGCAACAACCCGGATCAACGATCGGAAATATTAATCATGCCTATTTGCGGACCATTTATCCACCGCTCTCCCAACTTTTTTTTGCGGCTGCCTATTTTATCCAACCGTGGCGTATTTTCGCGTGGCAATTCCTGCTGTTTTGTGCAGATTTTGCAACGCTACTGCTCATTTTCGCATTGCTGCGGCAACTGAATTTATCGCCGCTGTGGGCAGCAATTTTTTGGCTGAATCCCCTTTACATTAAAGAAATTGCCAATTCCGCCCACATGGACGCACTGATTTTTCCCTTTTTGTTGGCAGCGCTGCTTTTCCAGATTCGCAAAAAATGGTTTTGGGCGATGGTGTTTCTGGCACTTTCTGCGGGCATAAAAATCTGGACAATTATTTTGCTGCCGCTGTTTTTGCGGGAAATCGGCTGGCATTGGCGAAAGCAATTTGTCGCAATCGGCGTTTTTGGGGCTATTTGCGCCGCGCTGCTCTCGCCGATGCTGCTCACCGGGCTTGACCAACAGGCGGGCATCGCTGCGTACGCCAATCGCTGGGAGCTCAACGATTCTGCATTTCAAATTATTTTTTGGCTCACCGAACCGGTGGTGGAGTGGTTCGGCTATCATCCCGGGCATGCGCAGCAAATGTCGCGATATGCAACCGCCGCACTGCTGCTCATCTGGCTCGCGATCGTTTTTTTCAAACCATCGAAATCGCCGCTGCAATTTATCGATCATTGTTTGCTGATTGTCGCCGCGCTGTTTTTGCTCAGCCCGACCCAATTTCCGTGGTATTCGCTGTGGCTGGTGCCGCTGCTGGTTTTTTCGCCGCGCAAACCGTTGCTGCTGCTCACGGTGCTCCTGCCGTTCTATTATTTGTGGTATCATTTTGAGCCGCGCAATCAGTTGGGAATTTTCGAAAACGGGATTGTCTGGCTGGAATTTGTGCCGGTGTGGCTGTGGCTGTTTTGGGAGTGGCGGTTTTCGGAGGGGTGATTCGGATGCCGGATGATTAAAAATCACGTCATCAGAAATAATTTTAGCGGACATAAATCTCTAAAAAAATAGATTTACGGGAAATATTTATAGATTTCTTTTCGATGGAGAACCCGTTCAAACGTCAATTCATCTTCATTGATTTGTAAACCAACACGGTATTCGCCAAAGCGAATTTTGAAATAATCGGGATAGCCACTCATTTTCTCAATTTTCCGATGCTCAGCTATCGAGGGGATTTGATGAATTTCTTCAAATACAAATTGTTCGATGCGGGTGCGGTATTTTTCGGGGATTTTGGACAAATCTTTCAAAAATTTTTTGCGATAAAAAATGATCACTTCGATTTTTCCAGTGTGGCATAATAGGCTTTTGCGTCGGCTACTTCCAGCTTTTCATCCGGTTCAGTATCAACCATCAGGTGATAAAGTGCGTAGTTTTCCATGATTTCTTCAATTTTCTCAAATGTCCGAATATCCAGTTGGACAGCGACTTTTTTGTTATTTTCATCAACAATATATTTTTTACTCAAGACGTCCATTTCGATTCCCCGTTTTTTTAGAAAGTAAATTGAGAAACAGGAATTTACAATGAATTTTTCAGCCGTATAAAAAATCATGCGAAACAACACCTACATATCCGTCATTATTCCGGCGATTAACGAAGAAGCGACCATCGGGAAAGTAATTGCGGAAATACCGAAATTTGTGGACGAAGTGCTGGTAGTGGACAACGGCTCCACCGATCGCACGGTGGCAATTGCCAAAGCGCAGGGCGCGCGAGTGCTTTTTGAACCGGAACGCGGTTACGGCGCAGCCTGCCTGACCGGTATTGCCGCGCTCAATCCGCAATGCGATATCGTGGTGTTTCTTGATGGCGATTACAGCGATTTTCCCGAAGAATTGGTGAATCTCATCGATCCGATCATCGGCAATCGCGCGGAAATGGTCATCGGTTCGCGAGTGGAAAATGCGCTGCCCGGCGCGCTCACGCCGCAGGCGATGTTCGGCAACTGGCTCTCCTGCCGGTTGATCCGCTGGTTTTGGGGCGTAAATTACACCGATCTCGGACCGTTCCGCGCCATCCGGCGCGACGCGCTGGCAAAGCTGAACATGCGCGACCGCAACTACGGCTGGACGGTCGAAATGCAAATTAAAGCCGCGCAACGCGGGGTTCGGGAGCTGGAAATTCCCGTAAAATATCGCAAACGCGGCGGCGGAAAGTCGAAAGTTTCCGGCAATATTCGCGGGATTTTTGGTGCAGGTATCAAAATTTTGTCTGTGATTTTTTTATCCGCAATTGAGTGGTATTTTGGCAACGGGAAATTTGAATCGCAGGCTGCTCCGTAAATTTGTTAACGATTTGTGAACTTTGCGGGATACCGTAGTGATCGCTTTTCGGTAAAATATCTCTGTCTGTAAATGTAAAAAAAGGTATTGGGCACTTTGGCAATTCGTAACACATACAGCAAATCGCCGCGCCGGGCGCTGATCGTTTTCACCAGCGATCCGGCAAAAGAAGCGCGTCGCAAACAGCTCGATCAATCGGTTGAAAAATCGCGGTTGATTTACCGGGCATTTTTGCGCCATTTGCTGAATATTGCCCGTTCCGCCCAATCGCAGATGCCATTTGAACTGGTGTTTGTTTCCGATGCAGGTGATCAAAAAAATATCCATCGCGCAGCGGAAGTTTTTCCGGATTTGCCGCCGGTTCACTTTATTTCCCATCGCGGCGAATCGTTCGGTGAAAAAATACAGCATGCGCTAAGCGCAACATTTTCAATTGGTTACGATCAAGCTGCGATCATCGGAAACGATTGTCTCGATCTGACGCCGGAAATACTCGCCCAAACATTTGCCGCGCTGGCAACCCGGGAAACCGTGCTCGGTCCCGCCAAAGATGGCGGTTTTTACCTGCTTGGTTTGCGCCGGTTTGATGCCAGTTTGTTCGAAAATGTGCAGTGGTGCGGCGCACAGGTTTCCGACCAGATTTCGGCAAATATCGGGCAAATGCGCCGCTCGCTGGCTATCCTGCCAACGCTGAAAGACATCGACAGCTACCGCGATTTATTCAACTGGCTTTGCCAGACGCAAACCGCCAATCGCTGGCTGATCCGCTATTTGCGGCACCTCCTGTTGCAAACGGGATTTCGCCAAATGTTTATCCCGCCAGTTATTCGCCGCCGGCAACTCAGTCGGTGGAAATGGCAACTGCCGCCACCTGCTTGATATTTCACATCGCCATATAAATCAAAAATAAACAATTACTTGCAGATGATATTTCTCGTTGCCGTTTTTAACGGATACGGGCGAATTGCATCCATCTGTGCACAACAGGAGCTTTTTATGTCGAAGCGAATCTTGGTTATCGGCGCAGGACCGATCGGTTTGGAAACCGCGCTATATGCCAAAAATCTGGGTTTTGAAGTCACCGTTCTCGAAAAAAATGAAGTTGCGGCAAACGTGGCGGAATGGGGATTTGTGCGGCTGTTTTCGCCATTTTCGATGAACCACACGCCGCTGGCGAAACGGCTGCTCGCCGAAAAAGGTGTCTCTCTGCCAAAAGATGATGCCTATTTGACCGGCGATGAATTTATCGAAACATATCTGCTGCCATTGGCGGATTTGCTCGCGGATAACATCGTCGAAAATTGCGAAGTGACGGACATCGGCCGCAAACGCACGCTGAAAGACGATCACATCGGCACGGGCGAACGCAGCAATTATCCCTTTCGCATTGTTGCCAACACACACGAGAGCGATCCGGAAATCACTGAATACGGCGACGTAGATTTGAACGAATTCCTTTTCGAACAGCAATTTGAAGCGGATATCGTCATCGATACATCGGGCACTTACGGCAATCCCAACTGGCTCGGCGATGGCGGCATTCCGGCACTCGGCGAACGTGCGCTGCGTGATGAATTCGATTATCATTTGGTCGAATTTGATGATGTTAACGCGGCCGATTTTATCGGCAAAACCACATTGCTGGTCGGCAGCGGACAGAGCGCCGCAACTACCGTTCAGCATTTCGAACCGCTGCTGAAAAAATCTCCGAAAACCCGGCTGATCTGGCTAACGCGCGAAATTGCGAATTCTCCGATCAGGGAGATCGCAGACGATCCGCTGCCGGGACGATTGCAGGTCGCCAAAGATGCCAATCGCCTGGCGAAACATCCGCAGGTGCGCTGGATGAAAAACGCCGCTGTGGTTATGATCGAACCGGATGACGACGGTTACATCATCGTTGTGAACACGCCGGACGGCGACGAACAATTGCGCGTAGATAACATTATTGCGAACGTTGGCTACAGCCCCGACAATTCCATTTATCGCGAATTGCAAGTGCACGAATGTTACGCCTCCCGCGCACCGATGAAGCTTTCTGCGGCGTTGCTGGCGGAATCTTCAGATGCGGATTGCCTCACCCAAACCGGCAAAGGCGCGGATGTGCTGGTCAATCCAGAACCAAATTTTTTCATCATCGGGATGAAAAGTTACGGGCGGAATTCCAATTTTCTGATGCGCGTGGGGCATGAGCAAATCCGCGATATTTTCACGCTCATCACCGGCGATGCAACGCTGGATCTGTATAAAAAATAAAGGTTTGCCGCAAAAAAAAGGAAACATTATGGCAACAATCACCCAAACGGAAATCAAACACCCGGATTTACACCTCGATTCGCTGGACAACCTCTGGTTTCAGGTGAGCGGCACGCTGTGCAATATTGCCTGCAACCATTGCTTTATCAGTTGCAGCCCGACCAATCACAGTTACGAAATCATGTCGCTGGCGCAGGTGAAACGCTATCTCGATGAATCTGTGGAAATGGGCGTGAAAGAATATTATTTCACCGGCGGCGAGCCGTTCATCAACAAAGAGCTGCCGGAAATTCTGGAATTGACCCTCACTTACGGTCCCGCGACGGTGCTTTCCAACGGCATGCTCATCACCGAAAAGCGCGCCAAGCGGCTGCAGGAAATCGAAGCTAACAGCCTGTATTCGCTGGAATTACGCATCAGTATCGATGGCTATACGGAAGCAATGAACGACGCGATTCGCGGCGAAGGCGTGTTCAAAAAAGCGATGGCCGGCGTGAAGTTGCTTTACGATCACGGATTTTTGCCCATCATCACCGTTACCAAAACCTGGGACGATCGCGAAGACGAAACCGTGATGCGGGGATTTCTCGCAACCTTGAAAGCACACGGTTATCTGCGACCGCGTATCAAAATTTTGCCATCGCTGAAAATCGGCGCGGAAGCCGAACGCACCCACGGATACGGCGAGTACGAGCGCGTCACCGAAGAAATGCTGGACGGTTACGATTGCAGTCAGCTCATTTGCAGCAACAGCCGCGTTGCGACGAATCGCGGCGTTGTGGTTTGCCCGATTTTGCTGGAATCGCCCACCGCAACCATGGGCGACACGCTCAAAGCGGCGAGCAAAAGCTACAAACTGAAAGATTCGGCGTGTTACACTTGTTATCTCTATGGCGCGATTTGCTCTAATTTCAGCACTTCCGGCAAAACCGAAGTGTAACAATAATTCAGCCACGGAGACACGAAGGATCGCAGAGATGAATTTAAATAAAATAACTCGGCAGATTTTTGGGTGTGCAATTGAAGTGCACTGTCACATCCTTGCTCAAAAATGGCATTAAGCGCATGATTTCACAGGAATTTTTGCAATAAAAAAACTTGGCACCCTTCGCGCCTTTGTGGCAAAAAAAAGAGCAATAAAATGAACAATTACAAAAAAATAGCCCTGATCGGCGGGGTGTACAGCAATTATCTGGCACTGCGGGAAACGCTGGCGGATGCCAAAAAACGCGGTGTGGACGCCATTTTCTGCCTCGGTGATTTGGGCGCGTTTGGCCCGCACCCGAACCGCACCTGCGAAATACTGCGCGAAAATGACATTTCCGTAGTACAGGGCAATTACGACAACTCCATCGGCAACGATCTGCAGGATTGCCAATGTGGTTACACCGATCCGCGCGACAATTATTTTGCGAAGCTCAGTTACGATTACACCTTCGAAAATACGGCGGCGGAACACAAACGCTGGATGAAATATCTGCCGGCGGAAATCCGTTTCACGATGGGCAAATACAACGTGCTGCTCTGTCACGGTTCACCGCGAAAAATGAATGAATTTTTGTGGGAATCCACAACGCCAACCCATTTTCTGGAAAAGCTCTGCCGCGATTACAGCACGGACATCATCTGCGCGACGCACACGGGCATTCACTGGCAGCGACCGCTGCCCGGCGACAAATATTTTGCCAACGTCGGCGTGATCGGTCGCCCCGAAAACGACGGAAAAACGCAGGTCGGCTACACTATTCTGGAAATCGGTGACACGCCGGAATTCACCCACATTCCCATCGAATACGACTTCCGGCAACTGGCTGCGGAAATGCGCGCAGAACATCTGCCGGAGGAATTTGTGGAAACCGTGCTCACCGGCTGGTGGACTACCTGTCTGGAGATTTTGCCGGCAAAAGAGCGCATTCGCGGCAAATTTTGAGAATTTGTTTTGCCACGGAGATAGTAGAGGCCATTCATGAATTGCCTCTACTGCTCATCATAACATCTATTTATTAAAGGAAACCCGATGCATTCGATTCAAAAAAAATTGCGGCAACTGCTGCTGCTCACGCTGTTTTCGCTACCCGTTTTTGCGCAACAACTGGCATACAAACCCGGCGGCGGCGTTGCGCTGTTTTCCGATGAAGACATGTGGAAATTGCGCCTGCTCGGCTACATTCAGAGCACCCAAACGCTGCACACCGCAACCGAAAACGACGCCATCAGCAACGAATTTTTTGTGCGCCGCGCCCGGCTGGATTTTATTTTCGATTACAAAAATCGCTACCAGATGTTCTTCGAGCTGGACGCGCGCGGCAGCCGCACCGAGATGGTTTTGGCGCAGTTCGACATCAAATATGCGGGCAACCACACCATTCGCGTGGGGAAATTTATCACACCGTTTTCGCCGGAAAACAACCGCTCATCGCGAAGCCTGACTACCGTTGAGCGATACAGCGGGCTGAACAGCGTGTTTCTGCTGCCGGGGCTGGACACCCAATACGGCGTGATGCTGTTCGCCAAATCCGGCAAATGGGATTACTATTTGAGCGCCACCAACGGCAACGGAAAGGCATCGCAAAACGTTCGGGAAGACAATAATTTCAAAGACTTACAGGCACGATTGGTGCATCATTTGAGCGGTAAATTGCACGTTGGCGCGAGCGCGAATTACGATGACGAATCGCCGCAGGTGATCAGCCTCGTCGATCACACATTCACGCCGTTCAACAGCGCGGCGGTCGGCGGCAAACGGCTCGGATTTCTGGCAGATATCGAATTCAACAACCACCCGTTGCTGCTGCGCGGCGAGGTGTTTCGCTATCAATTTGACGACGGTTTGTCCCCGACGCAGCAGATCGAATCGTTCCTCGGCGGATATGTGGAAGGTGGTTATTTTCTGAACGGCAACACAACCGACGGATTTCAGCTGATCGGGCGAGTGGAAACTGCGCAATACACGAACCTGCACGAAAGTCTTTCCGGTCCGGAAAAGCTGACCTCGCTGTTGCTCGGCAATAATTTTCACAAAGATGGCATTATGCGGCTGCAGGTGAACCTGATTTACGAAATGGCGGACGCGGTCACGCCGTTCAGCGAATCGCGGTTTGGCGGAAAAGACAACGCGTTTGAAATTTTGACGATGCTGCAACTCAAATTTTAAGGAAAACCAAAATGGCTGATATTTTAATCTGGCAATGGGCACTGGTGATCGGCTCGTCCGTCGTTTTATACCTCATTTCGCCGCTGGCGAAAAATACATCAAACTTTTTTTCCGGGCTCTCCGCGAAAGACGCACAGCCGGGGTTCTGGATGCTCACATCCAGCCTGGTGATCAGTTGGCTATTCGCTAAATCCATCACCAACGCGGCAAATTTGGGGCTGAGCTTTGGCATCGTTGGCGGGCTGGCGTATGCGATGTATTATTTTTCATTTCTGGTTGCCGGTGTGATTATTTACCAAATGCGCAAAAACGGCGGTTTCAAAAGCCTGCATCATTTTTTGCAAAGCAAATTCGGGCGCGGCGCGATGGCGTTGTTTTCGCTGGTCATCAGCATCCGGCTGCTCAACGAAGTGTGGTCGAACGCAGCGGTGATCGGCACTTATTTTGGCGAAACCGGCTCCGGGCAATACATCGCGGCGGTGCTGGTGTTCACCGGACTCACGCTGGCGTATTCGCTGAAAGGCGGATTGCGCAGCTCGCTGATCACGGATATGATCCAAATGGCATTATTCGGTGTGTTGCTGTTTGTGATTTTGAGTATCATTTTGCCCGCAAAAGGCGATGTTTCGTCGTTTGTCACTTCCGGCGAATGGACGATGGCAACCGGACTCAACCTCTTTTTTGTGGCGATGATTCAGGTGTTCAGCTATCCGTTTCACGATCCGGTGTTGACCGATCGCGGTTTTATTTCCGACGAAAAAACCACGCTAAAAAGCTTTATCGCCGCAACGGTGATCGGATTTTTATGCATCACGCTGTTCAGTTTTGTGGGCATTTACGGCAAATTTATCGGCGTTTCCGGTCAGGCGGCAGTTGAGGTGTCCAAAACGCTGGGCGTCGGGATGATGCTGGTGATGAATTTCATCATGATTACCTCTGCGGCATCCACGCTGGATTCCACATTTTCGTCCGTTTCCAAAATGGCGGTTGTGGATTGGGTGCAGGACAAATTGAATGTCGATTTTTCGGTGAGCCGTGGTCGCTGGGTGATGGCCATTACGGCAATCGGCGGACTGATTCCGCTGCTTTTCGCCCCGGAAATTATTTCCGCAACCACCGTTAGCGGAACGATGGTGCTCGGACTTGCGCCAATTTTCATTTTCTGGAAAATGCCGGCGCCAAAAATTTCCTATCACCTTTCAATCTGGACAGGTATTTTCGCCGGCGTTGCGCTGGCGCTCGGCTGGGTGCCGGAATCGCTGTTTTTCACAACCGGCAAATATGCAGATCTGCTGGCGGTGAATATTTATGGCACACTGATCAGTTTTGCGGGTTATCTCATTCCCGCTTTTGTTTATCAAAACACATCCGAAAAAGCAGTTTTCGCAAAATCTTCGCAGGAATCGCTGTAACATTTTTGGCGGTCAATTTTCCAGAAAACCCTGTCGATTTCCGGCAGGGTTTTCTGTTTTACAGCACTATTTTTCGGCAATTTCCATAAAAATTAACGGTTCCGGATAACGTGATTTTTGTGGGTTACTGTTTCCCGATAATTCGATACTATTAGGGCGCTGCATAAAAATTTACCGTTTTACTGCATTTTTTTACTTTGCATCATCAATTTTATGACATTATACTGCCGGAACGATCAACATTGCCAGATAAAACGCCGATACTGAACATCCTGAGTGCGACAAATTTTATATAAATTTTCGGTAAACGATTAAAACGGATGCGTTATGAGCATTGACTATAGGGAAATAGAAACCGAACAAACGGAACCACAGATTCAAAACTCGAAAATTGGGCGAATGGAAACAATTGCTTTATTCAACCTCAAAGGCGGGGTTGGCAAAACCACGTTAACCGCAAATTTGGGTGCAGCGTTCAGCAGTTTTGGCAAAAGAGTGCTTTTGATAGACATCGATCCGCAGCAAAATCTCACGCAAAATCTGGGCGTAAATCCCATGCGGGTGGATGGCATCGAAGATTTTCTCTCCGGAAAACGCAGTTTTGAAGAAGTTGTCAAAAGCTATCGCGGAAAATTCGATTTTATTTCAGCCGGAAAAGGGCTGCGGGATCTGGAAATTTCATTAGCTGCAAACTATCACAAAGATGCCAAAACCGGCGATTTTTTCCGGCGCGCGTTCGCAAAAGTACCGCTGGATTACGATTATCTGCTCATCGATTGCCCGCCGTCGGTAAACTTGCTGACAACCAATGCGTTGTCGTTTGTAAAACGGGTGTTTGTGCCGGTTCAGTGCCAACATTTTGCGTTGCACGGCTCCAAAAAAACCGTATCTTTCGTTTACAAAATCAAGGCGTTTTACAATCCGGGATTATCAATTTCCGCAATTATTCCGGTAATGTACGACCGGCGTAACAAATTGTCCGATTCGATCATCAAACGATTAGAAAACATGTTTCGCGATAAATTGACCAAAACCAAAATCAGCGTGAATGTCGCTTTGGCGGAATCGCCCGGTTTTGGCAAAACGATTTTCGATTACAAACCCAATAGCCGTGGCGCAAAAGATATTCGCAACCTTGCTGTAGAAATCATGGAACGCGAAATACGCAACGGCAAACGCATCTAACGCAATCGAACTGAACCGTTCAGAAACCTTTCGATCGATTGCTCGTAAGAGAAGATGCACCAAAGCGGAGGTAATTATGCATCAAATCTGGCAGGCAGTACTCAATTTGATAGACAACGTAATAAACTGGTTTGACAACCTGTTTGACATTGACCCGAATGATCGTCCCAAACAACTGATCCCGATTCGCCACGACCAGCGCAAGCCCGGGAAAAACATCAATCACAACAATTATGAAGAAAAATTGTTGAAAATGTTTCTCCTGTTTATAACAATGTTGGTGTTAATGCTCGTCGGCGCGAATCTCGGTTTTGACAACTAACCCCTATTTTTTTTACAACCTTGAACACTTTGAAAGCGGAATGTATATTCCGCTTTTCCATTTTATGGGATATTTTTCGGAAAGCAGCACCGGACAGCGGATTGTCTTTCAACACATCATCCATCTTATTTGCGGAGGAAAATATGCGAAAATTGACGATATCAATATGCTTTTGCTGGCTGGCGATTTCCGGAATGGCAATTGCGCAGTCATCTGAAAATCCGGCGATGCCCGGTTTCAACGCTGCAGAATCAGACAAAAAAGCCATCGAAATTGCCGACGAAGTAATGACAGCCCTCGGCGGGCGCGAAAATTGGGACAACACCCGGCACATCACCTGGAATTTTTTCGGTCGCCGCACATTGGTGTGGGACAAATGGACCGGTGATTACCGGCTGCAAGCCGATTCCCTTTTGGTGCTGATGAATCTGAACACCCAAAAGGGGCGCGCATGGATTAACGGCAGCGAAGTAACCGACGACGCCAAACGCGCCGAGCTGGTCAAACGCGCCAACAGCATCTGGATCAACGACAGTTACTGGATGTTCATGCCCTACAAATTAAAAGACAGCGGCGTAACACTAAAATACATCGGCGATATGGAATCGGAATCCGGCGCGATGTGCGATGTGCTGCAGCTAACGTTCGAAAATGTGGGCGATACGCCGCAAAACAAATATCTCGTTTTTGTAAACCGGGAAACCCATTTGGTCGATCAGTGGCAGTATTTTCCGAATGCGGAAGATGATGAACCGCGCTTTACCACACCGTGGCAACACTGGACGCAGCATGGCAAAATCATGCTTTCCGCCGGACGCGGCGAACGGCAACATACCAACATCGCTGTATTTGATATTCTTCCGGCAAAGGTGTACGAAAGCCCGGAGCCCATCGATATTATGCAATTCAAAATCGGGATGGCAGACTAACAGCGTATGAACCAGCGCCGATACCAATTTTATTCCGTTATTGTGCCGTCGTATAATCGCGAAGATGAAATTCGCGAACTGCTGGCATCGTTCGAAAAACTGGATTTTCCGGCGGATCGATACGAGTTGATTATCGCGGACGACGGTTCCACCGACAACACCGCAGCATTCGTTCAGCGCGTCCAAAACAGCTGTTCGTTTGATCTCCGGTTTTTCCGGCAGGAAAACAAGGGTCCCGGCGCAGCGCGAAATATGGGCATGCAAAACGCTCGCGGCGATGTATTCATTTTCATCGATTCCGATTGCACGGTTGCACAAAACTGGCTGGCAGCCATCGACCGCGATGTGAACGCGCAAAACGCCGACGCTTTCGGCGGACCGGATTCGTTTCGCGATGATTTTCCGCCGCTGCTCAAAGCCATCAATTATTCGATGACATCGTTTATCACCACCGGCGGGATTCGCGGGCACAAAAAAAAGCGGCTTGGGAAATATTATCCGCGCAGTTTTAACATGGGACTTTCCCGAAAAGTGTACGAGACCATCGGCGGTTTCGGCTCGCTGCGGCATGGGCAGGACATCGAATTCAGCCACCGCATTCTGGAAAGCGGCGCGAAAACCATCCTCATTTCCGATGCCGTTGTGTTTCACAAACGCCGCACATCGTTGAAAAAATTTTTCCGTCAGGTATTCAACTGGGGCGTGGCGCGGATCAATCTCTATAAAATCGATGAAAAAATGTTGGAATTGGTGCATGCGCTGCCCGCAATCGCCACAGCCGGATTAATTCTGCTCAGCCTCGCCAGTCTGCTTTTTTCGCCCGTTTGGGCGATTGCCAAATGGTTGTTTTTGGCAGGTTTAGCGGTTTTGGGATTTTCGGGAATTCACGCCGGTTTGCAGTATCGCAGCGCTGCGGTTGCCCTGCTCACGCCGCTGGTGATGCCCATTCAGGTGATCGGCTACGGACTCGGGTTTATTTCTGCGTATATTCGCCGCATCATTCTTAGCGGGGACGAATTCACCGGGTTTCGCAAACGCTATTATCAGTAATTTAATTGCAGATGTTTTGTTGCTGCGGCAACACAAAAAAGTTCGGAGAAAACGCCGTCAAAGTTTTTCAAGTATCTGTTTTTGCTCAACATAGCCACACTGCAATTGTTCATTAAATTTACTTACTCCAATATGAAAATGAGATTCCTGCCTTCGCAGGAATGACAAAAAAGTAAACCTGCCTTTTCTGCTCCTTCTCAAAAAGTTAAAATTTTACCCGACCAAAGAATAACACAAATTTTTCACTAATCGCTATGCTCCGCAATACCGCGCGGCAAAAAAATATTACATCCGAAATTAAATTTCCGTTAGAAAATTCAACTCAGTTGCATTTTCGCCAAACACTGATTATTATAGTGACGAAATGGAATTGAAAGTGGAAAAGATGCAAGTGAAACAGCAAAAACCGATGAATCTGTTGTTGGCGTTGGCAACCGTAGCGTTGTTAACCCTCAGCTTTGTTGCGCCGTTTTTGCACAACCACGGTTCAAAACAGGTTTACACACCCGAATGTATCGCCTGCGTTGTGCAGTATCACTGGCAGGCAACTGCGCCGGGAATTGGAACGACCATTTCCGCTTCTCCCAACACCACATTTTCGCTCATTCTCCCGGAAACCGATGTTCAAAAACCGGTTTTCCCAGGATTCATTTTTGTCAACAAAGCCCCGCCGTTCTGTTAATTCACCATGTATCTGTGTCCCGGTTGCGATCAGCAAATTGTCGCACAATCGATTTATTTTATCATGCATGAGCGTATGCTTATGTTTGGTGAAATATCGTAAAATTTTGTGATTTCTGCGTCGCAACTGGCATCTATACTGTCGCCGAAATATCCGGTTGATGCGTCGCGTTAATGTTGGCTCCGTATCGAATAACGGTTTATCGGTTGTATGAATTTGCAAAAATCAAACAGAAAGGCATTTAAAATGATTCGCAACTTATTAAAAATCAGCATGATATTGACTTTGATATTACTCATTTCCGCCGGATGCAGCAAAGATTCCACCGATCCGGATCACACACACGCCGACGCCGAAGGCCTGACACTGAGGCTGAACGGCGTGGAAGTTGTACGCATCGAAGAAGGCGCGATTACCGGCGGAATTTCCGTTGCGGCAGGCACCGAAACCGCGCTCATTTCCCTGCAATTTCTGGATCACGACGGCGACGAGTTTGTGCCGGATGACGAAGATTATTCGCTGGGATATTCATTCGCAAACGGCGACATCGCAGAATGGGAGCAGCACAGCGAAGACGGAAAATATCGCTTCCACGTTGTTGGTAAAGCGGCGGGCAGCACAACGCTTACGCTGGAACTGCTGCACGGCGACCACGCCGATTATCAATCACCGCCAATACCCGTTACGGTGACGCAATAATGCGTAATTTTTTGGGTCAAATAATGATTGTTTTGGGGATCGCTGCGATACTGGCGATCCCCGTTTTTGCTGCAGACGCAGATGCAGCCATCGTTCCGCCGCCGAACACCGGCGCTGTGGAAGGTGTTTTGATCGACGCACAAAGCGGCGAACCGGTGAGCTACGCGCAGATGTATTTGCCGGAACTGAATCGCACCTACACCTCGCACGACGACGGGAGCTTTCATTTTTACGAATTGCCGACTGGCACATTTATGCTGAAAATTTTTCGGGTAGGCTACCGGGACGCCAATTTCAAAATAGTTATTTTAGAGAACGACACAACATTTGTGCGGCTGCAATTGAGCGGCGCGGCGATTGCGGTAGAAGATGTGATTATCGAAGAATCCCGCGACGAACTTTCCGAACTGGCAACACCGGAGCAGGAAATCAGCGGCAAAAAACTTCGCCAGAATTTGGGGCGAACCATAGCAGAAACAGTAGATTACGAGCCGGGAATTTCGCAACGGACGATGGGTCCGGCACCGGCGCGTCCGGTGCTGCGCGGGCTCGGCGGCGACCGGCTGCTGGTTTTGGAAGATGGCGAGCGCACCGGCGATCTCTCCGGCACATCGTCCGATCACGCGGTAACGATCGAACCGATGACCGCAGAACGGGTAGAAATTATTCGCGGTCCGGAAGCGCTGCTGCACGGCTCGAACGTGCTGGCCGGCGTGATCAACGTTGCCCGGGGATATATTCCCACCACAAAAATTCACCGCGTCAGCGGATCGCTCAGCGCACAGGGCGAATCGGTGAATGATGGCTACTCCGTCGGCGGCAGCGCCTCGGTTCCGGCTGGTGCTTTTGTGGTTCGCGGCGATGGCAGTTTTCGCAAAACGCAGGATATTGTCACGCCCATCGGCGAACTTGCCAACACGGACATCCAAACCATCAACACCTCTGCAGGCGTCGGGCTGGTGAAAAAATGGGGGACTATCGGCACATCTGTAAGCCACTACCAATCGGATTACGGGATTCCGCCCGATCCGGTTGCCGGGCATCCCGGCGGCGTGCAGATCGATCTGGAACGCAATCACATCGAAACAAAAGCTGAAATTTTTCCCGGAAAAACAGCCATTCGTAAAATAGAACTGCGTCATGCGTTTACCCGCTACCGGCATTCTGAAATTGAGTTTAGCCGCAATCTTGGCCGGGAAATCACCGGCACCGGATTTGATGTGCTCACCCATCACGCCGCCGCGCTGCTGCGCACAAACCGCATCGGCATTTTTGAGAATGGCGCCATCGGTTTTTGGGGCGAATTCCGCGATCACTCCACGCCGAGCGGGCGGAACCTCACACCGCCATCGAAAGAATATTCCGGCGCGGCATTTCTGTATCAGGAAACCGGATGGGGGAAATTGTCGCTGAACGGCGCCTTGCGGTTGGATGCCCGGTCAATTAATCCGCAATTTTCCGGTGTTAGCAACGCAGCCGGCATTATCCGAAAACGCAGTTTTGCAGGTGTTTCCGGCGGTATTTCCGGCATTTTTCATTTAAACAGCCAGATTTCCCTCGGCAGTTCGGTGATGCGTTCCTACCGTGCGCCGGGCATTGAAGAATTGTTTTCTGAAGGTCCGCACCTGGCAGTATATAATTATGAAGTAGGCAACAGCAATCTGGATGCCGAGCGCGGGCTCGGTTTGGAAATTTTTGTTGATGTAAAATCTCCGGGTTGGCGCCTGCGCGTGGCAGCGTTCCGAAACGCCATTAACAACTACATTTTTGCGCAAAATACCGGTGAACGCAGCATACGCATTTACAACCTGTTCCAATACCAGTTTGTCGGCGAAAAAGCGCTGATGCAGGGCGTGGAAGGCGCGTGGGAATGGCGCCCGTTTACCGCCTGGCAAATTGGCGGCACTGCCAGCTATGTAAAAGCAGAATTGGTGGATCTGGATGAAGCAATTCCGCGCATCCCGCCGTTTGAAGGGAAAGCGTATTTGCGGTTCCACTGGCAGGAATTTTCCATCGGCACGGCGGCGCGCGCAGCGGCAAAGCAAGATCGCACCGGCGAGTTCGAAACCCCAACCGACGGATACGCCATCGTCGATCTCTCCGCAGATTACAGTTTTGCAAAAAGCGGCTTGCTGCATACGTTTTCGCTGAACATTGAAAACGTGTTTGACAGCGAATACCGGAAGCATCTCAACCAGATCAAACATATTTTTCCGGAGCCATCCCGGAATGTTAAATTGTTATACAAAGCATATTTTTAAATGAGTAACTTTGCCCTGATGCGACCGCAACCGAGTTGATCGAAAATCAGTTCATTTTTACCCGAAATGAAACTGATATTAATATTGACATCCCGGTTGTCATTAATTAAATTAACAGGCTCCAAAAGAAAATGCAGGGCGATTAACTCGTTTGTCCTGCATTTTCTATCGTAAACTAATTGGAAGCGATTCTTCCAAGCCCCAATAACCAGGGAGTTTTATCATGGCTAAGAAGCAAACGTTCGAAAGCAAGCTTAAAAAAGGCCCAGAAGATAAGAAAGCAATCAAGGTTGTCTTTTCCTATCAATCTAAAGATTCCGGCTCATGGCGCTTTGCCGAAAAAATTGTAAAAGTGCCGTTAGACAGCGACGAAACCAAAGCTGTTGAAGCAGAAGTACAAGCCGGGCTGGAATACATCCAGAACGTGAAGTAATACCCATTCAAACGGCAACAGGAGTATTTTTAATTATGGCACGGAAATGTAAATTAACAGGCAAAAAGCCGCTGGTTGGTAACAACGTTTCACACGCAAACAACCGGACCAAGCGTCGCCAATATCCGAACTTGCAAAACAAACGCATTTTTGTGGAAGAATTGGACAAATTCGTTCGTGTTCGCCTGTCCACCAAAGCGTTAAAAACAGTAACGCACAAAGGCCTGATGACGTATTTGCGCGAGCAGAATTTGCAACTTCAGGATGTAATGTAATTTTAGCAATTTTAGTTGACCCGATTGCATAACCTGCAATCATTGATGGCAGAAACCGGAGTTAATCATGGCTAAAGGCAAAGGCAATATCCGCGAAACAATCAAGCTGAAAAGCACCGAAAGTTCGCATATGTATTCCACAGTGAAAAACAAACGGAATACAACAAACCGGCTGGAAATCAAAAAATACGATCCTATCGTCCGGAAACATGTCGTTTATCGCGAAACCAAATAGTTTTCGATAATAAAATACGGCTTATCAGTTTGGCAGGTTTGTTTACCTGCATAAATCGTTATAGCTCCATTACTGACTTCTAATTTCAGTATGGAGCTTTTTGCGTTTTATATTATGTTCGCTACATCACACCCTTCAGGGTAAAGGCAGCTATATTACAGAATATACAGATTTCCGGTATAAAATTAATTTCTTTTCGGGATTTTGTATTGAATTGTAATAATTTTGACGATATATTGAAATGTAAAGAGCCTATTTTTCAAGGCTACTTTTCCCATTAACAAGGTTGATATTTGGCAAATCTATGAAGTTAAAACTGGTTATTCGCAAAATAACAAATGATCAATACATTGGTCATTGTCCCAGCTTACCGGGCTGCGCGATCGAGGCAACCACAGAAGAACGTGCCCGCCAGTTGCTGAAAGCCGCCATAAATGCCTATGTAATCAGCCATAAACAACGCAATGAAAAATTGCCCGTTTAAACAGTGCAGTAACTGCGTAAAATTATGCAAAACATACCTCATGAAACAGCTGTTAAAGCCTTTAGAAAATTAGGATTTAACGTGGAACTCCGCGAGCTCCAGATTACGGTTCTGCGTGAAGCGGAATTCCCATTCCGGCGGTTAACGCTTCCAAACCATAGCTTAATCTCGCAGGAATTATTGGAAGTATATCTGGATGATCTTCAGATCGACAAACGAAAATTCCGGACAATCCTCGATCAGTTTTCAGTAAACGGTCAGGCTTCCAGCCAGCAGTAGTTAGGTGGCGCACCAATTTCTATCCCTTCAATTCAGCAATAATTTTCCAAAAAAATGCGAATCATTCGTTGCAAATTCACGTCTATCCTGTTATTCTATCAATATTATTTTTGAAATTAAGTATGCGAACGATACTACCGTTTTGCAAAGGTTGACCGGATGAAATTTCGTAATCAAGTCGCAATATACATACTGTTGATTCTTGTTAGTGCCGGGATTTTGTGGCATCTGTATCCAAAAATTCACCCCTTTGGCAGCGTATATTTGCCACTCACCAAATCTGAAATTGAAGCGCAGGCTGTTAATCTCGCTCGCGAGCAACAAATGAATATCGACGGTTTTTATGCAGATGCCGCATTAAATCGTTACACCCAATTGTTACGCCAAACGCAGATGGAACTGGGACTTGAAAAAGCCAATGCTGCACTGAAAAACGATCTGCCGGTTTATTTTTGGGAAGTTCGATGGTTGAAAGATGAACTGCTCAGTAATCGTTTTTTTTCTGACACCAATGCCCAATCCAACGACATGATGAACGGTGCCATTTTTAAATACGACACCAAAGGACGATTGCTGGAATACACGCTTGAATGGCCGGATACCAGCAACCTTGTCAATATTTCGCAGACAGATGCTGAATCAAAATTGGCACAATTTATTTCCGAACATACACCGTTTTTCTATTCCAAAACAGATACCCTAAAACAGCACCGCAACACAAATAAAATCACCGAAAAAGTGCATCGCGAACGGGTAGATTACGATTTTTCCTGGAAAACGACCGCGCCGCTGATAAACATTCCCATCGAGCTGACCGCAACAGTTGTCGGTAATCGCATAATAAGTTTTCAAAGCGATTACCAACCCGCAGGCATGTATCAAACCAGTTTTGTCAATACGTTGGATGATTATCTTTTTCCGCTGATGCTGATGATTATTGTAATCAGCACAATAATCATCGCGCTGCGACGCTGGCAGGCGTATGAAATGGATTTCCGTTTCGGCATCGGGCTTGGTATTGTTGCCGGATTGATTTTTGGCGTTTATCTGTATTTTAATTTATACCGGACGATGGGTTTAAACGTTTACATTCCCGTTATCTTAAATTCATTATTTACAGGTGGTTCACTCGTTTTTATTTGGGCTGTTGGCGAGTCCCTCGGGCGGGAAACATGGAAAGAAAAATTCATCTCGCTGGATTTGTTGCGCAACGGTTATGTTTTGCATTCGCAAATTGGCATCAATGTTTTGCGAGGCGTCAGCATTGGGATTTTGAGCCTGGCGGTGTGGGCATTGCTGGTAAAAATTTTGTCACTGGTTGAAACGGTTGCAATTATCCCGAGTTTCAACGGCAGCCTCATGATTTTCAGTTCGGAAAATCCATTGTTGCGAATGGTCGGCATCGTCAGTTTTGCGATGATCTGGACGGTAACCTGCTATTTATTGTTCGGGATGAGCGTTTTTCGGCGACTTTTACAGTCGCCGTGGGTGGTGATCGGAATTGTTACGTTGCTCATCACACTGGTGCATCGGGATGGGCTTGAACCCTATTTGCCCGGCGTGATTATCGAAGCGATTGTCATGGCTTTTTCGCTATGGGCATTTTGGAAATACGACCTTATTGCAGGGTTTGCTGCGATAGTTACCAACACATTCTGGTATCAGGCAATCGGTTTGTTTTTCACCGGAAATAATCATTTCGCATTTTCGGGAATGCTGCTCGCAGGGATTTTTATCCTGATTATCGGATATGCGCTAACAACGCTTTTCACCCGCGATCGCATCACGGATTTTGACCGGCTGGCGCCCAAATTCTACAAAAATATTACCGAACGGCAGCGGCTGCAAAAAGAACTGGAAATAGCCCGCGAAGTGCAAATGAGCTTTTTGCCGGAACGAAATCCGCAAATCAACGAACTGGATATTGCCTCGCGATGTATTCCGGCGCTGGAAATCGGCGGCGATTATTACGATTTTGTGGATTTGGGGCAGAATCGCCTCGGCGTGGTGATCGGCGATGTTTCCGGAAAAGGCACCCAAGCCGCGTTTTACATGACCCTCACCAAAGGATTTTTGCGGGCGTTGGCGAACATGTCCGAATCGCCGGCATTTGTGCTGTCCCAATTGAACCGGCTGTTCTACCAAAATGTCCGTCGCGGCGTGTTTATCAGCATGATTTACGGCATTTTTGATCTCGAATCGCGGGAACTTGTGCTGGCGCGTGCCGGACACAATCCGGTGCTGATGCGCCAAACCAGCGACCAAACGCTCCAAAATATCAACCCGCGCGGACTTGCGTTGGGCATGGAAAAAGGCGATGCATTCGAACGGCTGATTCAGGAAGTGCGCATCCCGTTCAAACCAAACGACGTGTTCGTATTTTATACCGACGGCTTCACCGAAGCCATGAATCAGCACAAAGAAGAATTTGGCGAACACCGCTTCGAAGCCGCATTCACCAAAGGGCTAAACGGCTCCGCGGAAGATTTGATGAACGGCATTTTCAACGATGTTCAGCAATTTGTCGGTAAAACGCCGCAAAGCGACGATATGACCATCATCGTGATCAAAGTGCGGGCAGACGGGCAGGGACTGACCCTCGGCAATTTGGGACGTGAGCTGCTCAACCCAATCGCTTATCGCGACTCATCAGACAATATTTCATGATTTGCAACGCATCGTTTTTATTTGCTTGATTTTCTGAACCCCTCTCCCACCAAAAATATCACCCCGATATTATTTATTATTTTTTTTGAAATATGCGCTAAATTTGCATGTCTAATGCAATGAATGAAGGAAAAGGAAACGCAGGTTTTGACCGACGAACAATTAATTGCGCAAACGCTGGCAGGTAACGATAATGCCTTCAAAAGGCTGGTGCAACGGCACGAATCGCGGATTGCGGCAACGGTTATCGGCATGTTGGGCAATCGCCCGGAGGCGGAGGATGTCGGGCAGGAAGTGTTCATCCGGTTTTACAAAAACCTGAAAAATTTCCGGGGCGATTCCGCTGTTAGCACATATCTGACGCGCATCGCGATTAACCTTTCGTTGAACGAGATCCGGCGGCGCAAACTGCGATCGCTATTTTCATCGATTGACGATGACGAAAAAACGCTCGAATTAGCGGATGAATCCGCCAAAAAACCGGATGACAACAGCAGCGCGCTCGTTCACCGGGCGATCCGCAAGCTGGACACAAAATACCGGACAGTGATTGTGCTGCGCCTGCTGGAAGGCTACTCCACCGAAGAAACTGCGGAAATACTGGAGATTCCGCAGGGAACGGTGATGACCCGGTTGTTGCGCGCCCAACAAAAATTGAAAACCATATTGTCACCCTATTTTGAGGAGGCAAAATGAAATCCAAAAAGAGAGACACGATGAACCACCATCTCAAAACATTGCTGTATCGCTCATTTGACGAAGAACTTTCGCCGGATGAACAGCAGCAACTGGCATCTGCGCTCAACAATTTTGCAGAATTGCGCATCGAGAAACAGCAGATCGAGGCGTTGCGGAATACGCTGATGGGTGAGCCAAAGCCGGAATTTGCCCCGTTTTTTGCGGAACGGGTGATGCAGCGGATTCATGCGGAACGCCAATCTGCCCGCGAAGATGATTTTTTCATGTCGCTGATCTGGACATTCCGGCGCGTGGCGATTGCCGGGGTGATTGCCGTTGCGCTGTTAATCACCACTAACATATTGTATAAACAGGATTTATCGCTGGAGAGTATTTTGGCCGTCCCGCAGGTAACCCTGGAAAATGCATTGGAACTCGACGAATTGATTGTGAGGGAATAATGAACACAAAAACCAAATCTATTTTGGCGATTTTAGCCACGCTGCTAATCGGCATCGCTATTGGCGCGATCGCCAGTGGCACGCTGCGCCACCGGAAAATGGAGCGCATCGAACGGATGTCGCCGCAGGAACGCTTTTTGAAAACGATGGACGAAATCATCAAACCGGATGAACAGCAGCGCGAAGCCATCCAGCAGGTGCTTAAACGCGAATCCGAACAGATGGCTGGCATTCGCGAACGCTATCAGGGCGAGGTGATTGCCGTGATGGATTCGGTGAAAAAAGAGCTGCGCAGCATCCTCACGCCGGAACAAAGCCAGCGATTGGAGGAACATTTCGGCAAGTTCGAAAAGCGACGTAACGAACGTGAAATCAAACGGTTAGCGCGGGTGCTGGATTTAACGGAAGCGCAGCAAAAACAGGTGTCCGCCATTTTTGAAAAACACGCCATCCGGCGAAATCCATCCGATTTCAATACACCCGGAGACAGCAGTTTTATCAAAACGATTCAACAAATTCAAACAGAAATTGAAACCGTGCTGACACCGGAACAGCAGGAAAAATACCGGAAATACAATAAAGAAAAACGCAGCCGGTTCCGGTTTCCCGGACCGCCCGACGGACCGATGGATCGCGACTAAACGTGATTTCAGTGTTCGAAAAAAGGAGAAAAATTTTGTTACGCAACCATCAACGGTTTTCAAAAACGCATCGCTTAATTCGAATAAAAACATTATCTAAAGCAATTTTCTTCATTGGGTTTTCCGTGATGATTGCAGCGTGTTCTTCCGCAAAAATGGAGAGCCACTGGCAAAACGAACCGATCAGCGTGGACGGCAACGGCAGCGATTGGGGCGATTTGGCGCTGGATTACAACGAAGAAATGGACATCGTTTACGGCGCCGCCAACGACGGCGAAAACCTGCTGCTCACCCTGCGTTTTCGCGATGCGCGGCTCGCCCAAAAAGCTACCCATCGCGGGTTGGTATTTTGGGTGAACGGCGATGGCAAAAAGAAAAAATCACTCGGCATTCGCTATGTTGACCGGAACGCGATCCCGATGCGATTTGAGGACATGCGCGAACGAATGGGCGAAATGCCAGCAGAAGGTAATTGGCGCAACGATCGCGACGAACGCGCGAATCGCCAACTCCCGATGAACGGCAAATTTTACCGGATTTCCGGCGACACCACCGAAATTTCCGGCAACGGATTGAACGGATTTGCCGGTGCTGTGGCGTTCAACGATGGCGTGTATTGTTACGAAATCAAATTTCCGCTGAGCGCCATCGGCGAAAAAGCGCAACCCGGACAAAAAATAAAAATCGGACTGGAAGTTGAAGCGGTCAGCAAAGAAATCCGCGAAGAAATGAAAGAACGCATGCAGGAAATGCGCGGCAGCAGACCCGGCGGTGGCATGGGCGGCGGACCGCCCGGCGGCGGGATGGGCGGACGTCCCGGCGGTGGCGGGCGACCGGGCGGCAGACCCGGCGGAATGGCTGGCGAAAACCCGATGGATGAACTGGACGCACAACAATTGTGGGTAACGCTTCAACTGGCTACGGAAAATGGTGGCTGACATGAAATACAACAAAAAATCAACAACACATTATTTCCAAAAATATCTGTTTTTATTGATGTTGCTGGCACCATTTTTGGGAAAAATTTATGCACAGCAACCGCAACGGCTGACGCTCGGCGGCGCGATTCAACTGGCGCTGAGCGAAAATATCGATCTGAAACGATCGGAAAACGCGGTGAAATCGGGCAAAGTGAGCGTCAATCAGGCGAAAGCCAATTTTTTACCAAACCTGAACGTTTCCGCATCGGTGAGCCGGCAGTACAGCAAAAATATCGATTTGCAATCGGACGAAACCAGCGGGCAGGTGAACAACAGTTTTAGCGCGGGCGCATCTTCCGGCGTGAATTTGTTTAACGGATTTTCCGATGTGGCAACACTAAAACAGTCGCGGTTCAATTTGGAAACGGATGAGCTGGATTTCGAGCGAAGCCGCCAAACCACCTTATTTGAAACGATATCCGTTTTTCTGCAAGCGGTTTTGGATAGCGAACTGATCGCTATTCAAAATGAAAATCTCGATGCGCAGCGCAAACAACTGGCGCTCATTCAGGAATTTTTCAACGCAGGGAATCGCTCGCTTGCGGACGTGCTGCAGCAAAAAGCAGCTATTTCGCAATCGGAATTGCAGGTGCTGAACACGGTTCGCAATTACGAAATCAGCAAATATCAATTGATGCTGGTGCTGGGACAATCGCCGGCCACGGCGATGGAAATTGTCAGCCCGGATATCGAGCGGCTGCTTCCCAAATTGGGCGAAAACGCCGGCGCAGCAATTTTTCAACCGGATAATCGCCCGGATTTGCTGGCGCAGCAACGCCAACTCGATGCATCGTCGCAGGGCATCCGCATTGCCAAAGCGGGATATTTTCCGACGCTGTCGCTGAGTTTCAGCACCAATTCCAATTACCGGACGCTCAGCAATATCGGCGATTTTTCCGATCAGTTTTTCGATCTCAACCCATCATTTTCAATCGGATTACAGCTTTCCGTGCCGTTGTTCGACCGATTCCGCACGCGATACAGCGTGCAGCTCGCAAAAATCCAGCTGTCCAACCAGCAGCTTGCGCTGAAAAATCTGGAACTGGACGCGCAATTGCAGGTTCGGCAGGCGCGGCTCAATTACCAAACCGCCCTTAAACAGCGCGATGTTGCCCGGGCCCAACTGGCATCTGCGACGGAAGCGCTCAAAGCGGTTGAGGAACGATACAACGTGGGTTCGTCCACATTTGTGGAGCTAAGCCAGGTTCGGGCGCAAATGCTCAGCGCCCAAAACGACCGGATTACGGCGGATTATAATTTGTTGCTTTCATTTATGTCGCTGCAATTTTCTACCGGCGATATCGATGCGGCAATTTCAATGTTTGACAATTAAACTCAACAAATTCAAAGAGATAGCAATGAAACGAAAAATCATTATCGGCGCCATTCTGCTGATTTTACTCGCGGCAGCGGGAAGCGCATCGTTCGGTTTTTTCACCAAAAAAGCGAAAACCGAATACCTGTTTGCAGAAATCACCCGGGGAAATCTGGAAAGCACGATTTCCAGCACCGGCACGCTCAGCCCGGTGACAACGGTTGAAGTCGGCACGCAGGTTTCCGGCACGCTGGCGCATATTTACGCCGATTTTAACGACGAAGTGCGTCGCGGGCAACTGCTGGCAGTGATCGACACGGTCAACCTGAAAACGTCGGTTTTGACCGCAACAGCGGATCTGAACCGGGCGCAGGCGCAGCTGGACAAAGCGATTTCCGATTACAACCGCAACAAACCGCTGTTCGAAAAAGGATTTTTGGCGGAATCGGAATTTTTGCAATACGACATCAACCTGAAAACGCAGCGGGCTGCGCTGGTGTCATCGGAAGCGAACCTGCAGCGGGCGGAACAGAATTTGAAATATGCGTTCATTTATTCGCCAATCAACGGCACCGTGATCCAGCGAAATGTGGAACAGGGGCAAACCGTTGCCGCCAGCCTTTCCGCACCCACGCTGTTCGAAATTGCCGAAGATTTGTCAAAAATGGAAATTCTCGCGGAAGTGGACGAAAGCGATATCGGGACGATCAAAATCGGGCAACCGGTGCGATTTGAAGTGCAGGCGTATCCGGACAAAATTTTCAACGGCAGCGTGCGGCAGGTGCGGCTGAAACCGGCGGTGGTTTCTAACGTGGTCACGTACACAGTGGTGATCGACGCGCCAAATGACGATAATTTGTTACTTCCGGGTATGACCGCAACGGTCGATTTTGTCGTAGAGCAGAAAAACGACGTACTGCTGGTGCCCAACGCCGCGCTGCGTTTTCAACCGTCGGAAGCGGAAATGACCGCGTTTCGCGAGCGGCGCCAAAAAGAAATGGAAGCATTGCCGGACTCGGTCCGGGAACAACGCGGCGGGCGCGGCGAAGGCGGGAATCGCGGTGGTGATTTTGCCGGACGCGGCGGAAATACCGCTCGCGGCGGACGTTCGGGCAGCGATTTCAAACAGGTCTGGTTTGTTGATGACGCCGGAAATTTAGCGATGGCGATGATGCGCGCCGGCAGCACGGACGGCAGCAACACGGAAATCGCCCGCAGCCGCAACCTCGAAGAAGGGATGAAAGTGATCACCGGAACCGGCAGCAGCACAACAGAAACCAGCAAGCGGCGACAACAATCCGGCGGATTTGGCCCGCCGAGACGGGGATTTTAATATGGAATTGACCAACGAAATTGTCATCGAAACGCGGCAGTTGACCAAAACGTATCAGGTTGGCGATGTGTCTGTCCGGGCGTTGCGCGGGGTGGATTTCACCGTTCGGCGCGGCGAATTTGTGGCGATTATGGGCGCGTCCGGCTCCGGAAAATCTACGCTGATGAACCTCATCGGCTGTTTGGATGAGCCTTCCGACGGCGATTATTTTCTCGATAGCAAACACGTCAACACGCTCGGCAAAGATGAATACGCGGATATTCGCAACCAGAAAATCGGGTTTGTGTTTCAGGGATTCAACTTGCTGGCACGAACATCGGCGCTGGAAAATGTCGAATTGCCGCTGATGTACGATCGCCAGCAGCGGATCGGCAATCCCCGGAAAGCAGCCATCGCTGCGTTGGAAAAAGTGGGGCTCGGCGACCGGATGGATCACGTACCGAACCAGCTATCCGGCGGACAACAACAGCGGGTTGCCATTGCCCGGGCGCTGGTTAATCAACCCGCGATTGTGCTGGCGGACGAGCCCACCGGCAATCTCGACAGCTTCACTTCGGTGGATGTGATGTCCGTTTTTCAAGAGTTGAACGATCAGGGCATCACCATTATTTTAGTGACACACGAACCGGATATTGCGGAATATGCCAAACGCATCATTCGCATGCGCGATGGCGTGATTGTAAAAGATACGCCGGTGCAAAACCGGCGCAACGCCAAAACGGATCTGGAAACCATGAACGCCGTCGTTGAGACGGATTAGATTGGCACAGCAATCAGCCGCACCCCTCGATACGCGCCGGTGGCGATATCCGATGGTGAAACTCAAACATTTTAATGCATCCTGAGTAGCCCGGAACGGGCGTATCGAAGGGTGCGAAACCACGAAACTAAAATGACAAATACACAGAAAGCCTGGATTTACATCCTGAAATGTGAAGATGGCACATTTTACACCGGAAGCACTGCAGATTTACAAAAACGGCTATACGAACACCTAAGTGGTATCGGCAGCGAATGGACCCGTAAACGATTGCCAATAGAACTCGTTTTTTCTCAAGAAATGGCTGACATTCATCAGGCATTTTTAGCTGAACAGCAAATCAAAAATTGGTCCCGTGCAAAAAAAATTGCACTCATCAATGGCGAATGGAATTTGCTGACATATTTTGCGAAAAAACCAAAATTTCGAAAAAATGGCGGATAAACAACGCACCCCTCGATACGTCCCACAAAACGGGACTACTCGGGATGCAACCCCTCGATACGTCCCACAAAACGGGACTACTCGGGATGCAACCCCTCGATACGTCCCACAAAACGGGACTACTCGGGATGCAGTTTGGTGAATAAATTAAAAAAATCAGAGAGCCATACATGAACCAATTTATCCGACTGCTCAAAGTCGCGTTTAAGAGCATCCTCAAAAACCGGATGCGCAGCTTGCTCACGTCGCTGGGCATCATCATTGGCGTAAGCGCCGTAATTGTGATGGTTGCGATTGGCGAAGGTTCGCAAAAGCAGATTCAGCAAGGCATTGAATCACTGGGAACAAACCTGATTATCGTGTTTCCCGGTGCCAGCCGTTCCGGCGGAGTCAGTCGCGGGGCGGGCAGTTTCAACCGCTTCACGTTCGATGATGTGGAAAAAATCCGCTCGGAAGCAACGCTGCTCGAAGGCATTTCGCCGGTAGTTCGCGCGGGCGGACAGGTCATCGGCGGCAGTGGAAACTGGAGCACATCCACGTACGGCGTGACACCGGATTATTTCGAAATTCGCAAATGGGAACTGGTTTACGGCGAATTTTTCACCGATCGCGATGTGCGCGGTAATAAAAAAGTGGCGATTCTCGGCAAAACTGTTGCGGACGAATTGTTTCCAAATCAGGATCCGACCGGCGAATCCATCCGCATTCGCAACACGCCGTTCACGGTAATCGGCGTACTGAAACCCAAGGGGCAAAGCGGCATGGGCAACGATCAGGACGACGTGATTTTAGCGCCGGCCACCACCGTTTTGTATCGCATGCGCGGCGGCAGACATGTGGATATGCTCAACGCCAGCGCCATTTCATCTGAAAAACTGGCAGCGGCGCAGGAAGAAATTCGCGTGCTGTTGCGGGAGGCGCACCGGCTCAATCCCGGTGATGACGACGATTTCAACATCGCCAATCAGGCGGAAATCACCGAAGCCGCATCCGAAACCACTCGCGTGATGACGCTGCTGCTCGGCGCGATCGCCAGCGTTTCGCTAATTGTCGGCGGTATCGGCATCATGAATATCATGCTGGTTTCGGTTACGGAGCGCACCCGGGAAATCGGGATTCGCCTGTCCGTCGGCGCCCGCAGCGTGGATGTGCTCGCCCAATTTCTCATCGAAGCAGTAGTGCTCAGCCTTTCCGGCGGAATCATCGGGATTTTGCTGGCGTTTCTGATTACGGTTACGCTGGAGCAATTCACCGAGATGAGTACGGTCATCAATCCGACAGTCATCGTGATTTCGACGCTGTTTTCCGGCATCGTCGGCGTGTTTTTTGGATTTTATCCGGCCAAAAAAGCGGCATCGCTCAACCCGATTGATGCGTTGCGGTATGAATAATGGGCAAAAAAAATCCCCTTCTCTCAAAAAGAAAGAAGGGGAACCCAAAGGAGATGCTATGGTTAACTGGTTTATTTCAGTCGATGGATCGTTTTGATGTGATCCGCGCGTTCTTCTAATTCCTTCGCTTTGTCATACTTCCCGATTTTTTGATACAGCACCGCTAAATTTTCGATCACTGTCAGCAGTTGCGGATCGGTTTTTCCGTAATTGTTTTGCAGGATGAGCAGCGAGCAATTCAGCAGCGGTTCGGCTTCCTCAAAACGTCCCTGCAATTCATACATCAGCGAAAGACTGTTCAGGCATACCGCCACGTTCATCGTGCTCAAGCCCTCATTTTTTTCCCAGATACGCAGCGCCTCTTTGTAAAGCGGCTCCGCCTGTTCGTATTTGAACTGGGCGCGATACAATTCCGCCAGATTATTGAGGCAGGTTGCCGTGTGCGAATGCTCTTTGCCGAGCGTTTTTTCCCAAATCGCCAACGCCTGGTTGAACATGTCTTCGGCTTCGTCGTATTTTTTTTGCAGAAAATAGAAGCTGCCGAGGTTGTTCAGCGATGCTGCGATATCCGGGTGATCGGGATTGAGCGTTTTTTCGCGGATGGACAGCGCGCGGTGATACATCGGTTCGGCTTTGTCAAACTGATCTGTCGATTGATAAAATTCCGCCAGATTGTGCAGCAGCGTGGCGATGTTCGGGTGATCATCCCCGAGCGTGCGTTCCCAGATTTCCAACGCTTCCAAATAATATTTTTCCGCATCGTTAAACTTGCCCTGCGCGCGATACAGCGATGCCATATTGTGCAAATTCATGCCGACATCCGGGTGATCGCAGCCAAGCTGGCGTTTGCTGATTTCCAGCGCATCGTTGTAAAACGGTTCCGCTTCGCCGTATTTGCCCTGATCCAGATAAAACGTGCCGAGATTGTTCAGGTCCACCGCAAAATCCGGGTGATCGCGCCCGAGCCGTTTTTCATCAATATTGATGACGGTTTTATAGAGCGGCTCCGCCTGCACAAATTTGCCCTGCGCTTTGTATAATTCCGCCAGATTGTTCAGTGATTCCGCCACATCGGGGTGTTCGGTGCCATACACTTCTTTCCGCAACGCCAACGCGCGGTGATATAATTTTTCCGCATCTTTGTATTTGCTTTGCGATTTATACAATCCGCCCAAATTGTTGAGTGCGCTCGCCAGCGACGAAGGATCGACGTTGGAATTGGCTTCGTAAAACGACAGCGCATCCTGAAACAGCGTTTCCGCAGATTCAAATTTGCCCTGGCTTTGCAGCACGATTGCCAGGTTGTTCCGTGCCATCGCCACATTCGGGTGTAACTCACCCAACGCAGCTTCCCAAATTTCCAGCGCGTGGCGGTAGTGTTTTTCCGATTCGCTGTAACGCCCCTGCGATTGCAGCAATCCGGCCAGATTGTTCAGGTCTGCTGCCACTTCCGTGTGGTCCGGACCAAAACTTTTTTCGTCGATAGCCAGCGCCTGCTGATACAACGGCTCTGCCTGGCTGTATTTGCCCTGGGTTTTGTACAGATATCCCAAATTGTTCATCAATCGCGCCACTTTCGGATGCGATTCGCCGTAAACATTGCGCAAAATATCCAGCGCACGGTGAAAATGATTTTCCGCGAGGCTGTAATTCCGCTCGCCTTCATATAATAATGCGAGGTTGTTCAGCGTCGTTGCCAAATTGGGATGACTGGTGCTGGATGCGTTTTCCAGAATATGCAACGCGCGTAAATACAATGACTTAGCTTCGCTGCGCTGACCCATCGTTTTGTAGATATTTGCCAAATTATTGATGGACGTGGCAACCAGCGGGTGATCTTTCCCCAACTGATTTTCCAGAATTTTAATCGCCTGACGCAGCAGCGTTTTGGCTTCTTCGTAATTTTCGGTTTGTTTGTGCAGCTCGGCGAGATTGTTCAGAGAGGTCGCCACATTTTTGTGATTTTCGCCATGAATGGACTTCCACATTTCCAGCGAACGCAAATAATAAGTGCGTGCGAGGTCGTATCGCGCTTGCGCATAATACACGCCACCCAAATTATTCAGCACGGTTGCAACGGTTGCATCTTTATTTCCCAAATGCCGTTGCCAAATATGCAACGCTTTGCGGTAGTATTCTTCTGCGGCGTCAAAACGTCCCTGCGTTTTGAACAATTCGGCGAGATTGTTGTAATCGGCGGCAACTTGCGGCTGGTCATCGCCATAAAGGTTTTGGTCAATCGCCAATGCTTCGCGATAATACCGTTCGGATTCTTCGTATTTCGCCTGAAAACGGTGCAAAAACGCCAAATTATTCAGCAATTTTGCAACTTCCGGGTGTTCGGTGCCAAGTTCTTGCTTGGCTGTTTCCAAGGTTCCGACTAAGAGTTTAACGGCTTCCGTAAACTTTCCCTGTTCAAAGTATGTCGAAAGCAAATCCTTTTGCATAGCCTCTCCTGTTCCAGTTTGGCAGTATTTCGTTGATCATTCAATTCCTTCGCCTGTAGAATAACGATTTGCTAACGATGCGAGATGACCTGCAACACCAAAATACGAAGATTTTTTCTAAAAAAGAAAAACATTTTCGAAGCTATTACGGTATATACAAAGCGTTTTACTGAACAAACGGTTGTCTGTTCAACCGCAAAAACGTATCGAAATACCTTTTTCATAAAACAAAATGGGAGACAAAATTATGGAAAACAGGCTAACGAAATCCTTCCGTTGGGCAATTTTATGCCTGATGGCGATCACGGTAATGGCCGTTGCCGATACCATTGTGGATAAAAGTTTTGACGTTTCGTCCGGCGGAACGCTGTTTGTGGAAAGCGACCTCGGTTCCATCGAAGTCCGCACGGGAAGCGGCAACCGCGTTGACGTCAAATTGTATGCCGAAAAACGCGGCTGGTTTAGCGATAATTCAGACAAAATTGAAGATTTACTCGAAGTTACCGTCGAAAAAGACGGCAAAGATGTGAGAGTAAAAGCATGGAAAAAACATCGCGGCAGCTGGGATAATTGGGGCAACATGCGGGTGGAATACGTGATTACCGTTCCGCAACAATACAATGTGGATTTGCACACCGGCGGCGGCAGCATCGACGTTGGTGATTTGGAAGGCGAAGTGCGCGCCCACACCTCCGGCGGCAGCCTGAATTTCGGCGATATCAAAGGTCCCGTTTTTGGCGAAACCAGCGGCGGCAGCATTTCTCTGGATGGCTGCGTTGGCGATGCGGACATCGAAACCAGCGGTGGCAGCATCAATATCGGGCACGTTGAAGGCAATGTGGACGCCAAAACCTCCGGCGGCAGCATTCGTATCGACAAAGCCAACGGCAACGTTTACGCCAAAACTTCCGGCGGCAGCATCAAAGTTGAAGAAGTAATGGGCAATATCGACGCCAAAACCAGCGGCGGTTCTGTGGAAGCATATCTCTCGCAACAGCCGCGCGGCGATTGCCGGCTGGCAACCAGCGGTGGCAGCATCACCGTTTATTTGGATAACGATATTAATATTGATATCGAAGCGCGGGCTGACCGGATTGTCAGCGATTTCGATATCGATGGCGAGGAAGAACGCCGCTATGTGAATGGCAAAATCAACGGCGGCGGACCGCTGATTTCGCTGCGCACATCGAGTGGAAAAGTGAAAATTCGCCGGATGTAAACAATTGTTTTTTATCAACTTTCCAAAAAGGCACGGTAACCCCGTGCCTTTTTGCATTTATCCCCAAAATGCACTAAATTCAAATTCAATTCAATTTTGCAGTTCCGGCTTTTTGGAGAAAAACGAATGAAATTCATCACCATTTTTACAGTAATGAGCGGGCTTTTTTGCGCCATTTTCGCGGCAGACGATCGTGGTGAGAACATCCCCGATACGTTTGTGGACGTCACCGAAGTGGTGCCGTATGTGCTGCTGGAAATCCGTTACGCCACACCGCATAATTTTACCGGAACGCCCATCGACGGTTACGAAGCGCCCAAATGTTATCTGACTATCGAAGCGGCGGATGCGCTGAGAAATGTGCAGATCGAGCTGATGTCGCTGGGATTATCGCTGAAAATTTACGATGGCTATCGCCCACAGCGTGCGGTGGATCACTTCGTGCGCTGGGCAAAAGCGCTGGATGATACTTTGATGAAAACGGAATTTTACCCGGATGTGGAAAAGCGGCGGCTGTTTCGCGATGGCTACATCGCCAGCCAATCCGGGCACAGTCGCGGCAGCACGGTGGATTTGACGATTGTCGCAATGCCGCCAGCCGCACAGCCGGAGTATTCGCCCGGCGATTCCCTTTGCGACTGTCGCGCCGAAAAAGCGCAGCGCTTCCCGGACAACGGGCTGGATATGGGCACCAACTGGGATTGTTTCGATCCGCTGTCGCACACCGCCAACCCGGAAATCGGCGGTCAACAACGCGCCAATCGCCTGCTGCTCAAATCGCTGATGGAAAAATACGGCTTCCGCAACTATTCGAAAGAGTGGTGGCATTTTACCCTAAAAGATGAACCGTTCCCCGATACTTATTTTGATTTTGTGGTGAGATAAAAAAAGGGGCAGCAACTTGCCGCCCCTTTGCATTTTTTACAAATTTTCCAGAAAATAATTCGTGATCATCGTAAATAAATGTCGGTAGGTATTGCCGCCGCTGATGCGGTGGTTGCGGTTCGGGTAAATCATCAAATCAAATTGTTTGTTTTTGGCGATCAGCTCATCCACAAATTGCAGCGTATTTTGGGGATGCACATTATCATCACCGCTACCGTGCACAACCAGCAATTTGCCTTTGAGCATATCGGCGTAAGTGTTTGTATTTGCGGCGTCATAGCCTGCCTTGTTTTCGCTGAGCAAGCCCATGTAACGTTCCGTCCAGATCGTGTCGTAATTGCGGAAATCGCTGACAGACGCCACCGCCACGCCGGTTTTGAAATAATCCGCGCCGCGCGTGAGCATCAGCATCGTCAAATAGCCGCCGCCGCTCCAGCCCCAAAAGCCGATGCGATCGGCATCGACAAACGGCAATCCGGCAAGATATTTTGCGCCCTCAATTTGATCGTTCACCGACCATTTGGAGAGATCGCCATACGCCAGATTTTTGAACGCTTTGCCGCGTCCGCCGGTGCCGCGATTATCCACCGTAAACACGATGTAGCCCTTTTGCAGCATCAAATTGTGCCAAAGCACCCGCTGCTGAAAGTGATACGAACGGCTCCCAAATCCCCAACGATTGATGACCATTTGCGAACCCGGACCGCCGTAACCGTAAACAATCACGGGATATTTTTTGGTCGGATCGAAATCGGACGGCTTGAACATATTTGCGCTCAACTCCACCCCATCGCTGGTGGTAATGTTAAAATATTCCGGGTAAACGATGTCGTAATTCGCCAGCGCTGCGATCTCATTTTTCTCCAGCATGCGCACCATTTTGCCATCCGCTTTGCGCAGGGAAACCTGCGTCGGCGTTTGCACGTTGGAAGCGAACGCCACAAAGTGGCGATAATCCGGCGAGAAATTGGCGGTGTGCCAACCATCCAGATACGTCGAAACGCGCTGCAACGATTTGCCGTTCAGCTTCACCCGATAAATATCGTTGTGCGCCGGCGATTCTTTTTTGCCGTAAAAATACACCCAGCCATCGCGCTCATCCACACCGATGATGCTGCCCACTTCCCAATTGCCGCTGGTGAGTTGCGTCAGTTCGTTGCCTGTGTAATCGGACAAATAAATGTGCCGCCAGCCATCTTTTTCGGAGGTAAAAACGAGCTGGTCTTTTTCCGCGAGAAAAATAAAATCGTCGGTGACATCCACCCACGCTTCGTTTTTGTCTTCCAAAATGAGCCGGGTTTTTCCGGTGGTGACATCCGCGAACAGCAGTTCCAGATGATTCTGTTTGCGGTTCAATCGCTGGATGGCCAGCACGTTTTGGGTGTTCGTCCAGTCCATTCGCGGGATGTAAATATCGTCGTTGTCGCCGATATCCATTTTCACAGATTTGCCGCCGGCAACATCCACCACGTGAATGTCCACGATGGCGTTTTGCTCACCAACTTTGGGATATTTCAGCTCGATCAATTTGCTGTAATGGGGCATTTCATCGAGCATGTAAAAGGTATTTACGCGGGTTTGATCAAATCGCCAAAAAGCGATTTGTTTGCTGTCCGGCGACCAGCGATAGGCATCCGCCCGCCCGAATTCTTCTTCGTAAACCCAATCAAATACGCCATTTAGGATATTAAATGAGCCATCCGAAGTGAGTTGTTTGGATTCGCCACTTTCGACATCTGCGACATATAAATTGTTATCTTTTGCGTATGCGACCCATTTGCCGTCCGGCGAGAGCATCACGTTTTGCAAACCGGCTTCGCCTTTGGCGAGCGGGCGCAGCGATTTGCTGCCGATATCATATAAATAATACGGCGCGGTGTAAGAATGCCGCCAAATTTGTTTGGTTGTTCCGGTAATGAGCAGCGTGTTTTGCATCCCGGTGGTCTGGTAGGCGCTCATCGCTACTTTTTGCCCGGCAAGTTGCAGCGAGGCGCCATCGAGCACCAGTTCCTCTTTGCCGCTGCTAACGGTGTGGCGATATACATCCACTTCGCCGGTGGCGTTGTTCACCCGCGTGAACGTGAACGCTTTGCCGTCCGGCAGCCACTGCACATCGGTAACGGTTTTGCCCTCAAACTGATCGGACGCAAAAATTTCGTCCAGCGTCAGCGGTTTTTTCTGCGCCATAACGGTTCCTCCCAACAGTGCAATCAGGCCGATTATCCAATATTTTCTCATTCTTTCTCCATCAATTTTATTGTTTTGGGACAAAAATCTAACCAATTCCGGCAACTTATTCAAGCTGAATCCCCATTGGTGAATTTCAAAACTATTGAATTTGAACCGTTTCCCGGTTACCTTTCGAAAATACATGAATCCCAAAAACCGGAGCGAAACATGATTCACATTTTTGACATGAATTACGTTGAACAACCCCATGCGATCGCCGTTTTTCTGGTGGAAACATCCGCCGGACCGGTGCTGGTGGAAACCGGACCGCACTCTACTTTTCCGCAATTAAAAGCAGCCGTGGCGTCGAAAGGCTACAAAATGAGTGACATCCGGCACGTTTTTATCACCCACATTCATCTCGATCACGCCGGAGCAGCGTGGGCGATGGCAAAAGAAGGCGCGACGATTTATCTGCACCCGTTCGGGCAGCGGCACATGCAGGATCCGTCCAAATTATACGCATCTGCCAAACGCATTTACGGCGATGATATGGATCGACTCTGGGGCGATTTGCAGCCGATTCCCGAAGCGCAGCTCCGCGTCGTCGATCACGGTGAAAAAATTGCCGTTGGCGATCACACATTTGTTGCCTGGTACACACCCGGTCACGCCGTTCACCACATCGCCTGGCAGCTTGGCGATACATTGTTCACCGGAGATGTCGCCGGTGTTTGCATCGAAAATGTGCTGGTGCAGCCGCCCTGTCCGCCGCCGGATATCAATCTGGAAGATTGGGAAAAATCCATCGCGCTGATCAAAACACTGGACATAAAACGCATGCTGCTCACCCATTTTGGCGAAATCACCGATATCGACAATCATCTGGATGCGTTGCAGGAGCGCATCTGGGAATGGGCAAACTGGATCAAGCCGCACTGGGAAGCGGGCGAATCGCCGCAGGATATTACGCCATCGTTTATGGATTTTACCAATGCGGAATTGCTGAATATCGGCGCAAGCAAAGCGCATCTCGCGCAATACGATGCCGCAAATCCCGCATGGATGAGCGTCGCCGGACTAATGCGCTACTGGCACAAACGCGAAGAACAATAGGCATCGCCAAAACGCATTTTTTGAAATTTTGTGACATCGGCAGCGGTTGTTTGTATATTCTTTGCTGAATTTCAAAAACAGGCAAAATTGATGAGTAACGCACAATCGCTGATCCAGATTAACAGCCTTTCCAAATCGTTCCGGGAAGGCGAGCAAACGCGTAACGTGTTGCAATCGCTGGACTTGCGGATACATCGTGGCGAAATTATCGTGCTGTTAGGGCGCAGCGGTTCGGGAAAATCCACCTTGCTCAACTTGCTCAGCGGCATCGATTTGCCGGACAGCGGCGAAATCATCATCGACGGCATCAACCTCACCCGGCAAAAGGAGCAGGAACGCACACTGTTCCGGCGGCGAAATATCGGGTTTGTGTTCCAGTTTTTCAATTTGATCCCGACACTGACTGTCGCGGAGAACCTGCTTTTGCCACTGGAACTGAACGATCGCGCCGATGAAACCGGCAAAAACCGGGTGCAGCAATTGCTCGAAGATGTCGGTTTGGGCGATCGTGCCAACAGTTTTCCTGATCGTCTTTCCGGTGGCGAACAGCAACGCGTGGCGATTGCCCGGGCGCTGGTTCACGACCCGCTGCTGCTGTTGGCGGACGAGCCCACCGGTAACCTCGATTTCGAAACCGGGAAAAAAATTATCGATTTATTGGACAAACTGGTTCGCCAACGTGGTAAAAACATGGTGATGGCCACGCACAGTCGGGATGTTATCGGGCTGGCTGATCGCGTATTTGCAGTCCGCAACGGGCAATTGATTGAGCAAAACGGACAAAAAGTGCTAAACATTAACACTAACTGATGCAAAAAATTCACATTTTTTGATTTTATATTTGACAAATCAGCGAACATCATTTAAATTTACTTCGGACTAAAAATATTGAAAAAAGAGGTAGTTTCGTAGATGGCTCATCATAAATCAGCGATTAAGCGCATTCAGATCTCGGAAATTCGTGAACAACGAAATCGTGCATACAAATCTCGTATGAAATCAGCTATGCGCAGTGTGTTGGAAGCAGAAAACAAGGAATCCGCAACAGGCGCATTAGATAATGCCTGTGGCGTCATCGACAAATTGGCACAAAAAGGAATTATTCCTAAAAATCGAGCAGCGAATAAAAAATCTCGCTTGATGCGTTTTGTCAACGCGATGAACTAAAATTTTCCTTCCTCAACCCAAAAAGAAACCGCATGTCCAAATCCCCCCTGGTTCGTGCGGTTTCTTTTTTTGTTCATTCTATCGAATCATTCCCTAATTTCAGCATGTTTTTTGACGATTTATTTATCGTTCCAAAAAGATTGCTTGAAACCGGCTTGAGTGTGATTTATATTTAGGATTCGAAATTAGTATAAAAAGGAGATCGTTTTATGCCTGCAAAAACACAAAATTTAGGCACAATGCTGAACACAACCGATGATTTGTACGAAGCGGCAATTGTTATTGCCCGCCGTTGCCGTCAAATTAACGAAGAATATTATCAGAAAAAACGTGATCACCAGATTCTGGAAGAACTGGATGGTGGTTTTGATGATGACTTTTTAGCGATGGAACAGGAAGAAGCCGAAACGAAAGTAATGGCAGAAACCGAAGAAAACCCGATTACGATTGCCATGCGTGATTTTTATGCCGGAAAATTGGCATATCACTACGATTCACCACGCAAATAGCTGATACCATTTTTGCACATTAAAAAAAGCCGCATCTTTCAATGCGGCTTTTTGTTTTTAGAGCTACTGTTCAACAAACCTGCCTAATTTTTACCTTCAAATTTTAATTGTTGCACTTCCACCGCTGCGCCGCGAACCCAATAGCCGAACCGGTCAATTTTCCGGGTTGGAAAGGGCGCCGGCACACGCATGGGAACGCCGTTCGCTTCAATTTGCAATTCACTGGTTTGATGTAGAAAAATGATGCGGTAAACGTAAAGCGGCCGGGAATCACGAATTTCAACCGGCTTCACTGCAACGTTGCGTAGCTGAAATTGTGCAGAATCGCTGTGGAGGATTTCCGAAAAAAGGATGTGTTGCTCAGCCAGCGAATATCCGGCAGCCCACAAAGAATCGCCATATCCGAAAGCAAACAGCACTACCGCCGTTTCCGGATTTTCGTAAAAAATATCTCCCTGAACAAAATATTCCCGCGAAAAATCCGGGGCACCCAGTTGGCGAATTGCCAATGCAGGCATATCACCGGAAGGCACGATACGAATTCTATTCGAATTTACGTCTGAAAACGTATCGATATTTGTTGTCTGCCAATCCTGCGCAACAATCGGTAAGCACAGTAAAAACAATAGAGTAGCGCAATTAACTTTCATAAAAAACTTGAACAATTCTGTCATTTGACAATTCCGATTTTTTTTCCGGGTTACACGGTCATTGCTTGCTCTGCGAGCGATTTACCGCTTTCGGTCAGCTTCAACAAACCGTTATTTTCCTGCACCAAGCCTTCCCGTTTGGCCATTTTGGCAACTTTTTGAGCAAATTTTTTGTCCCATTTGAGGTGTTCGTGCAGGGTGTTCAATCGGCATTCGCGAATTTCTTCGGGCTGCCCGAGGTGGTGCAGCAGGTGAACCGCCAGCATCCGTTGGGCAAAATCCCAACGCTGATTGATCCGGCGTTTCGCAAGGGCCAGCATACCGCGTTCCGGGGCAATCAAATAAACAATCGCGAAAATAACCCCGCACATTGTCGCCATCGATCCGGCGATGTTTACATCCTGCCAGTGCGCCAGCCAAAAGCCGCTGATGGCGCTGGCAATCCCGATCAGCGCGCTGTACACCAGCATTCGCGATAGCCGGTCGGTTAACAAATACGCAGTGGCCGGCGGCGCGATAATCAGCGCAACAACGAGAATTGCACCCACCGCATCGAACGCGCCAACCGTTGTCAGCGATACCTGCGTCATCAATCCGTAATGAATGATCGTCGGTGAAAAACCGATTGCTGCAGCAAGTTCCGTATCAAATGCGGCAAGCTTTAATTCTTTATAAAACAATATGATAAACGCGATGTTTATCAACAAAATGCCACCCATTACATACAACGATTTTGGACCGATATCGTATCCGTACAGCACAAAACGATTGAATGGTGCAAACGCCAGTTCGCCGAGCAAAACGGCATCGATATCGAGGTGCACATTCCCGGCGTAATGGGAAATGAGGATCACACCGATGCTGAACAGCACCGGAAACACCAATCCGATGGCGGTATCTTCGCGAACGAGCCGGGTTTTCTGGAGCGTTTCAACGAGGTAAACCGTGAGCACACCGGTGAGCGCCGCACCAACAATGAGCAGCGGCGAACCGAGATCTTCCACCACAAAAAACGCCAGCGCGATACCAAATAAAATCGCGTGGCTGATGGCATCGCTGAGCATCGCCATTTTGCGCAACACCAAAAACACACCCGGCAGTGCGCAGGCAACCGCAACCACTGCGGCAATCAGTTGAATTTCTATTTGCTGGATGCCCATTTGAAATCAACTCTCTTTTTTATCGATGTTTTTTTCGCCGAGCGATTGGACAATTCGCCGCGCTTCGGCGATGCCTTTTTCTGTCAATCCCCACAACGCCGGTTTTTCATTTTGGACGAAGCCACGCGATTGCAACAGTTGCAAGCTGCGATTAACAGCTGTCCGGTCGAGATTCATTGTGCGAAGCACGGCAACGCTGTGACCGTGCTGCAAATTTTCGTGCTGTTGGGCAAGAGCGAACAAATCCAGCAACACGGCTTCCGAACGAAAATCGCGGCGTTGCTGCACCAGCCGGAACCATTGCCAAAGCAATCCGCGCGCCGGCGCGATCAGAAATGAAAGGATCACAATTGCACTTACGCAAAGCACAATGACGGGACCAGTGGGGATTTTTGGAGCGAGGCTGCTGATCACCGCGCCGCTGACACCGGCAATTGCACCAAAAACGCCGGAAAGCAGCAGCATCACACCCAATTTGTGTGTCCATTGCCGGGCAGCAGCGGCTGGCGCGATAACCATCGCGCTCATCAACACAACGCCGACCGTTTGCAGACCGATAACAATGGCGATAACCAGCAAAGTGGTGAGTAAAATATCCAACCGCCGGGTTGGCAGACCGAGCGAGGCACCAAATTCCACATCGAATGTGAGCAGCTTGAATTCTTTCCAAAATAACATCGTAATGCCGATCGTCACGCTACCGACAATTGCCATTGTAATCACATCGCTTTCCAGCAAGGTGGCAGCCTGCCCGAACAAAAATTTCTCCAGCCCGGCTTGCGTTGCGATCGGCAGTTTCTGGATGTAAGTGAGCAGCACCAAACCCAACCCGAAATATACCGCAAGCACCAATCCCAAAGCGCTATCTTCTTTGATGCGCGTGGTTTGCACGATGCTGAGCATATTGAGTGTCGCCAGCCAGCCGGCGATTGCGGCGCCAATCAGCAGTACGACCGTCGATTTGCTGCCGGTGAACAGAAACGCCAGCGCGATTCCCGGCAAAGCGGCGTGGGAAATGGCATCGCCCAGCAAACTCTGTTTGCGCAAAACGGCGTAGCTGCCCAATGTTCCGCTGATGATGCCGAGCGTTGCCGCACCCAGCGCAACGGTGCGCAATGTGTAATCGTTGATGATATCTGAAAGTATTTCAAGCATTAGTGTAACTTACCATCCCAATTTTAATCCCGTAAAAAATGTGCGCGGACGCGCCGGTCCGTAAACATAATTGGAATCGCGATCTTTTGTTTTGTCAAAATCCTGCTGAAATTGATCGAAAAGGTTTTGGATGCCCGCGATAAATGCCACTTTTTGCACGCTGTTCAGCGGCAATTGATAAGCTAACCGCAGGTTCATTTCCCAAAAATCAGGCGTGTGAACCAGCTCGTCCGCAGCAATGTATCCGGCGAGATGCGGCACATCCATCGCACCAGTGTAAACACCGGAAACAGATACAGTAGCTGACGACACCGGATAGAAACTTGCCAAAAATGAGCCGTAAACATCCGGTGTGCGCAGGTATGTTTTTACCGGTTCGGCATCGGAGGACCAAAATACGGGGTCATCGTACCGGCTGCGCTGTAGCGTAATATTTCCGCCAAATTGTAACTGGTTATCCACATTCAGCCGGAATTCAATATTCGCACCGGCGACATCGGAATTACCGCCATTTCTCCGTTCCAGAACCGTATTTCCCTGCGCATCGATCGCCGCTTCTTCCAGCACAAATGCGTCATAGAGCTGGGTGTAAAATCCTTCAATTGTAAATCCGATAAAATAATGTCCCGCCGGTCGATTGAAATCCAGCGATGTGCTAAAACTTTGGGAGCGTTCTTTCACCAGATTTTCTGCAATGCGAATATACGAAATCCCGCCGCCGGAAAATGCGATGTGTAAATCCGCATCAAACGCCTGCGGTGCACGAAATCCGGTGGCATAACTGCCGCGCCATTGCCAGTGATCCGCCAATCCCACCAACAAATTTGCCCGCGGACTGAGAACCGGATTTTCCAAATTACTGTGATAATCCAACCGTCCGCCCAGCAGCATCGATATCCGTTGCGATATTTTCCAATCGCTTTGGGCAAAAATTCCGAGTTGGCGGGTAATTTGATTGGTTCGCAATTGATAGCCGGGAATTTGATCATCCACATGGTCGTACTGCCCTTCCACACCTGCAGTGATGACATTTAATTCGCCCGGAAAATGTAGCAAATAATGATCGTACTGGAGCCCGGCAACAGCAACGGTGTTTTCGGTTGTGCCGTAAGCATCCGGGTTCCGGTCCAGCCCGGTGTAATGGGTGCGGTCAACAAATTGCCCGGAAATATAGCCGGATAGCGCATTCATATTACCGTTGAAAAAGCGGTCGTAAGTGATGCCGCCACCCAAAATTTTGTGATCGCGAAATTCCGATTGCAACGCTTCGTGCGGCGGGCGATCCACACCATCGCCACCCTGACGTTCTTCGGAAATGCTTTGTGCTTCCAACGTTATTTTGCTCAGATCGCCAGGTTTGAAAAACGCCCGAAGTCCCAACGCAGTGCCACTGATGCGCGGCAATTCGGAAAGCGCATCGGCGTTCGCGTCGTATGATTCGCGATTGCGCAGGTTACCAAATATCGAAACGCCGGAAGATTCGTTATCGCTGAGGACATCCGCATTCAGCGATAGCGTTCGATCCGGTGTTTTACCGGCAACCAACGCCTGATTTGCACCAATCGAAAAAGCATTTTTGCGTGGCTCTTTGGTGATAATATTAATCGTTCCGGCAATCGCGCTGCCGCCAAACAACGCCGATCCGCCACCGCGAACCACTTCCACCCGCTCAATCATACCGGACGGAATTTGCTCCAATCCATATAACCCCACCAACGGGCTAAAAACCGGGCGACTGTTGATGAGAATTTGCGAATACGCACCGCCCAAACCGTTCATCCGCACTTGCGTGTAATTGCAGGTTTGGCAATCCACCTCCAGCCGGACACCCGGCTGAAAACTCAATCCTTCGGATAAGTTTAACGATTGCGTGGCTTCCAGCATTTTCGCATCCAGCACATTGACAATCACCGGCACTTCCAGACGGTTGCGTTCGGTTCGTGTTCCGGTAACCACCACGCTTTCCCCCTCGATAATTTGAGGCTTCATTTCTATCGTCACCGTGACAATTTCGTGCGGATTTATCGAAACAACCTTTTTTTCGCTGCGAAAACCGATGTAACTGGCAACAATTTCATATTCACCGGCAGGAATGTTGCGCAGCACAAAAGCACCGTCCGCATCCGTTGCGGTGCCGGTATTCAACGCCGCAATGACAACTTCCACACCTGCCAGCGATTCCCGCTCCGCGCCGTGAATCACCTGTCCGCGAATGGTGCTGTTGTTATCTGCAATCAGCAAATCACTCGCAGAAACAGCGAAAAAGAGCATTATAAAAACGACAACATTTATTTGGCTAACATCAATATTTATATTAAGATATCTTCGTTTCAAAAACATTATAACACCTTAGGGTTTTAGTTCTTTCACTGCCTTCCGCGATTCCAGAAACGATACCCTTCCGCCGTAGGCGAGGCGCAAATTTTCTTCGGTAAACGCCTCATCGCAGGGGCCGCAAGCGATGCGCCGGACGTTTAGCAACATCACCCAATCGAAATAATCTGTGACAGTTTGCAGATCGTGATGCACCACGGCAACGGTTTTTCCGGCGCTTCGCAACTCCTGCAAAATATTGACGATCGCGCGTTCGGTTGTGGCATCCACACCCTGAAACGGTTCGTCCATCAAATAAATTTCGGCATCCTGAACCAGCGCCCGCGCCAGAAAAACCCGTTGCTGCTGTCCGCCGGAAAGCTCGCTGATTTGCCGGTTGGCGAAATCGCGCATGCCAACTTTGTCCAACGCTTCCAACGCCATTTGCCGTTCTTTTTTTCCGGGACGCCGGAACCAGCCGAGCGTGCCATAAAGCCCCATCATCACCACATCCAGCACATTTGTGGGAAAATCCCAATCCACGCTGCGGCGCTGCGGCACATACGCCACAGTGTCGCGCTGCTGCTCATACGGTTTCCCGAAAATTTCCACGCGTCCCGCAACCGGTTTCAGCAATCCCAAAATCGATTTAATGAGCGTGGTTTTCCCGGCGCCGTTCGGACCCACAATTGCCAGCAAAACGCTTTTCGGGATGCTCAAATCCACATCCCACAACACCGGTTTTTCGCGATAGGCTACGGTTAAATCTTCCACATGAATGGCAAAATGCGATGTTCCGTTTGGGTGATCAGCACCGTTTTTTTGATGAGTTAGCATGAGAATTTCTCAAAAAATATTTTTTTGTAAGACGTCAAAAATCAATTATTAAACACCATTTTTCGGCAACAAAAATCTCCGTTTTACCCGAGTTGCGCAATCGCAGTTATTTACAGCGGCTGCTGCGCGCCAGCGGACAGCGCACCGACAATCGTATCCACATTGTGGCGAACCATTCCGGGATATTCGCCTTCCGGCGTGCCGGGATTTCCCATCGCATCGGAGTACAGGCTGCCACCGATTCTCACGTTAAATCCGCGCGAATTGACCGCGGCTTGCAACGCCTCGATGTAACGCGGCGGCACGGAAGTTTCCACAAAAATAGCGGGAATTTTGCGTTCGACGATGTATTCCGCCAAATTTTGGACATCCGCAGTCCCGGTTTCCGACGCCGTACTAATGCCCTGCAACCCGCGAACCTCGAAGCCGTAGGCTTTCCCAAAATAATGGAAAGCATCGTGCGCGGTGACCAAAACGCGTTGTCCGGCGGGCACTTTTTGCACCTCAGATTGAATGTAGCCGTGCAATTCCTGGAGCCGGCTCAGATAATTTTCCGCATTTGCACGATAAATTTCCGCATGTGCCGGGTCTGTTTCGCTCAGCTTTGCGGCAACATGCTGAATAACCTGCATCCAGATGCTCACATCGAACCAGATGTGCGGATCATGATTTCCGGCAAACTGGGCAGTTTTTTCCAGCATTTCAGGATCGACGCCGTCGGCCACCGCAACAACGGTTGCGAATCGCTGCATTTGGTCGAAAACTTCCGTCATTTTGCCTTCGAGGTGCAGCCCGTTATAAAAAATCATATCCGCTTCGGACATTCGCGACACATCGCCGGCGCTGGCTTTGTAGAGGTGCGGATCAACGCCCGGACCCATCAACGCCGTTACGGAAACGCGCTCACCGCCAACATTCCGGATCGCGTCACCGATCATTCCGGTTGTCGCAACAACATTAATCTTCCGGTTCGAAACATCGGTTTTTTCTGAACCGCCGGCCGCGCCGCAACTGTTCAGCACAATTGCGCCAAAGATTAACACTACAACTAAATATATATTTTTCATAACTTTACCTTTGTTGATTTTCATGTTTCCCATCATCATCTGCAGAAATTTCGACAAAAATATTTTCCGCCACTTTCCGCCCCAAAATATGCTGTTTTCCATCCACTTCGATGGTTACCGGACCGTCAAACGGCGCGACTTCCAGCACTACCAAAACCGTATCGGGATACAACGCCATGCTGCCGAGATAGCGCAGCAACTCCGGGTTTTTGCTATTCACCTGCACAATTGCAGCCTGCTGCCCTTTGATGAGATCGGTAAGTTGCACATCGTTCAGCTCCGGCATTTTGCCATCGCGACCGGGAATTGGCGCGCCGTGCGGATCGCGGGTGGGATATCCGAGCAACTGATCGATGCGTTCCTCCACCTCATCCGAAAGCACATGCTCCCATTTTTCGGCTTCGTCGTGAACTTTATCCCACGGCAAACCCAGCGCCTCCGCCAAAAACAGCTCGATCAGCCGGTGATGGCGGATCACTTCCAACGCAATTTGCTCACCGGAACGGGTTAACTTCACGCCCTGATATTTTTCGTAAGTGACTAATTTTAAATCAGATAGCCGCTTAATCATTCCCGTTGCAGATGCTGGCGCAATGCTCATTTTTTTGGCCAACGTTGTCGTCGCCACTTTGCCATTTTCCTGTTGAATATTGTAAATGGCTTTCAGATAATCTTCAATTGCTTCTTTATACATAGTCCAAACAAAATTTAGTTTAACCTAAATATTTTATTTCAAATATATGAATTAATTTTTTGAACATGCAAGATATTTTTTGCAGAGCACACAAATGGCAACAGCGAACTTGCATGGCACATTTTTTCGGCGTAGTTTTGCAGCGGTAATTAACCAGCGAACCATCGGTGATTTGACATGCAGAAAATTTACATCAACGCGCGATTTCTCACACAGCCGGTCACCGGTGTTCAGCGATACGGCATTGAGTTGGTGCAGGCGTTGGACGCGCTGATCGCCAAAAATGACGACGCGGTCAGAAATATTGCGTTTGAATTGGTGACGCCAAAGCGCGGATTACTGCATCGCCTCAATTTGAAAAACATTCCGCTGCGATGCACCGGGAAATTTGCCGGGCATTATTGGGAGCAAATGGAGTTGCCCGGTTTTGTGCACGACGGACTGTTGTTTTGCCCCGGAAATACCGCACCGGTGAAAAGTTTGCACAGCCAAAATGTTGTCGTTTGTGTGCACAGCCTGGCGTTTCGTTATTTGCCGGATGCGTACAGCCGGATGTTCCGCACCGTTTACAACCAATTGATGCCCAAAATTTTCCGGCACGCCAGCACGGTGATCACCGTTTCTGAATCGGAGAAAAAATACATCGGCGAACACTTCCCGGAGGCAAAATCGCCGGTTGTTGCGGTGCAAAACGGCGGGATTTCCGCCGCTTTCCGCGAATCGCTGGTGCTATCGCAATCGCAAAAAAATGAGGCTGAATCGCCGTATCTGCTGTTTGTCGGATCGTTCAGCCGCGTGAAAAATCTGGAAAACGTGCTGGCGGCGCTGCAACTGTTGCACCGCGATTTCCCGAAATTGATGCTGCGGATCGTCGGCGCTAAAGCGAGATCTTTCAACGCGTTATCAACAGAAATCGATGACCGGCTTCGCCAAAAAATTGCGTTCGAGGGACAAATCAACGACACGGCGGCGATGATCAAATTGTATCAAAATGCCGCTGCGCTGGTGTTCCCGTCGTTTTACGAAGCATCGCCGCTGCCGCCGATTGAGGCGATGAGCTGCGGTTGTCCGGTCGTCGCATCGGACATTTCATCGTTGCGGGAACGCTGCGGAACCGCCGCGCAATATTGCCGGCCGGAATTGCCGGAATCTATCGCAACCGCGGTTTCCGCGATTCTCAGCGATGCCGGTTTCGCCGAAAATCTGCGCCAATCAGGGCTCGCCCGCGCTGCGGAATTTTCGTGGGAACGCTGCGCCCGGGAAACGCTGGCGGTGTTCCGAAACGTATTATCAACCGGTTGAACCGCAATTGCAAACCTCCATCGCCCGAAATATTGCCCAAACATTTGCCGTGCGCATCGCCATTTTCGCGATGGTGGTGTTCAACAACGTGCTGGTTTCCCGCTGGCTGGGACCGGAAGCGCTCGGCGTGATGGCCACATTTTTGATGCTCGCAGATGCCATCAACAAAAGCTGCGGACTCGGGCAGGAATCCGCGATTTTATATTTTGTGGGCAATCGCCGCTTTCCCGAACGCGATTTTTTGGGCACGCTGTTGCCGCTCGGCGCGCTGGTTTATCTGTCCGGCTCGTTGCTGATTGCTGCAATTGTGCAATTTGGCGGACTGCAACTGCTGTTCGATCCCGCCGAAATTCCGCTCGCGGAAACCAACGCGTACTGGTGCATTTTTCTGCTGTTCGCGGCAATTCTCCATGAATACGGCGGCAATATCTGGCTCGGCCGGCAGCACTATTGGCGATACAACGGCAACCTGCTGTTTCGTCCGGTGGTGTATTTGATCGCGCTGCTGCTGTTCTATTTTTCCGGCAAACTAACCGCGACAACCGCGCTGATAACTTACGGCATTTCCTGGCTTGCTCCGGGAATTTACATTTGGTTCCGCGATATTTTGCCGGTGAAAATCCGGTTCAGCCGGGAAATTGTTCGCGAATCGCTGCGTTACGGCAGCCGCATGATGGGCGCGCGATTGCTGGAATTTCTCATTTTCCGGCAGGATATTTTTTTGGTGGGTTATTTTTGCACGCAAACGGATGTCGGGTGGTATTACGTCGCGGTGATGATTGTGGAGCGGCTGCTCTATTTTGCCGGCGCTACTGAAACCGTGCTGGTGCCCGCCGCCGCCAGAACTGCTGCCCAGCGCGAAAAAGTGCCGGCCATTTTACGGGTGAATCTATTGGTGATTGTCGCCGGAATTGCGGTATTGGCGATCGTTGCGCCTTTTTTCGTGCCGCTGTTTTTCGGCGAAGCGTTCGAAAAATCTGTGCCGCCGCTGCTGGCATTGCTGCCGGGAATGATTGCCGCAGTGATCATCAAATTGCTGCTCGCAGATTTCGCTGCCAGCGGAAAACCGCACCTCAATTTGGCAGTCAATCTCGCCAATTTTTTGATCAATCTGTCGCTGAATTTGTTGCTGATTCCCCGCATCGGGATTTTGGGCGCGGCGCTGGCATCGAGCATTTCGTATGGCGCAGCGGCAATTTTGGCGCTGGTGATTTATCGCCAGAGCAACCGCGCATCGCTGCGATCGTTGTTGCTCATTCGCCGCAGCGATTTCCGGCTGCTCCGCAACATCCGCTCGCGCAACCGCGATCAATAATTGCCCGCAAAAATTTGCCCGTTTCCCCAATTTTGGTAAATTCATTAGCGTCGGAACGGTCGCAACCTGAACACATAGGCACGGTTAACGAACCGTCCAAAATATCGCGAATCGTCCAAAATCTATTGCTAAAAATATAAAAAACAGCAACATTGCCGTTCCAAATTCGTTCTTTTCTGATGTATCGGAAACAGAGGAAACCCACAAATGATCGACGTTCAACAGTTACGAAAATCGTTCAAAGTGACCCGCGAGCAGCGCAAAAAAATGCCGCCGGGTTCGCCAAATACCATCGCTGCGGTCGATGGCGTCAGCTTCACCTGCCAGCCGGGACGCGTGTTTACGCTGCTCGGACCAAACGGTGCCGGCAAAACCACCACGCTGCGGATGATCGCCACGATGCTCCAGCCGGACAGCGGTAGCATTCAGGTCAACGGATTCGACGTTGCCAAACAGCCGCAGGATGTGCGTCGCCAACTCGGATTTTTGACTGGTGCAACCGGTTTGTACGACCGGCTGACGCCCGCCGAATTGCTCAAATTTTTCGCAGATTTATACGATCTGCCCGCTGCCACCTTCCGGCAACGCCGCGACGAAATTTTCAAACGTCTCAATATTGCTGAATTTGCGGATCGCAGAATTGCCAAGCTCTCCACCGGGATGCGCCAAAAAGTATCGATTGCGCGAACGCTCATCCACGATCCGAAAGTGATCGTGTTCGACGAACCGACCGCCGGACTGGACGTGATCTCCGCAAAATCGATTATCCAACTCATCAAAGAGCAGCGCGAAGCCGGGAAAACCATCATTTTTTCCACGCACATCATGGGCGAAGTGAGCTTGCTCAGCGACGATCTGGCGATCATCCACAAAGGCAAATTGAAATTTAGCGGCACCTACAGCGATTTCGCCGCAAAAATGCCGGACGCCTCGCTGGTGGACGCGTTTATTCGCATCATCGAAATGGAGGAACCCGCATCATGAACAGCGCATGGACTATTTTCAAAAAAGAACTGACCCACACCCTGCGGGATCGCCGGACGATTATCACGATGATCATATTTCCGCTGCTGCTGTTTCCGGTGATAATGACGGTGATCACCGGCGTAACGCAAAGCCAGATCCAGAAAGCCGAAGCCGCAAAATTGCAGGTTGCCGTGATCGCCAACGGCAACGCGCAGGCGCAGCGACTGACGCAAATTCTGGCGGATGACGACGGCATCGAACTGCAACAAGATGTGCCTGAAGACAGCATCCGGTCGCGCATTCTGGCGGGAAAGCTGGATGGCGCATTTGTTTTCGAATCGCAATTTGATGCGCAAATCGATGCGTATCGCGCCGGGAATCTGCAGCTGTTTTTCAAAGCTGCGGAAAACCTCAGCGTGCTTCGCAACCGGCTGCGCAGCCGCGCGGAAGATTTTGAAAAACAACTACTTGCGGATCGTTTTTCCGCACTGCAAATCGACAAAAACATGGTAGAAGTTCTGGCATTTGACGAAGTGAACATTGCCAGCGAACGGGAAAAATTCGGCAGCGTGATCGGCGGATTTTTGCCATACATTTTTATCCTGTTCTGCTTTTTGGGCAGCATGTATCCCGCCATCGATCTCGCCGCCGGCGAAAAAGAACGCCACACGATGGAAACGCTGCTCACCACCCCCGCCAGCCGCTACAGCATTTTGCTCGGCAAATTTGGCGTGGTTGTGCTCAGCGGATTGCTCTCCGCAATCATCTCGATTGTCGGGCTGTATATCGGTTTTCAGCAATCCAAAGGCCTGCCGGATGCGTTTATCCGCAGCATTCTCAATATTTTTGAGTGGCAAACATTGATAATGGTGCTCTCGCTGCTGCTGCCGATGGCCATCTTTTTTGCTGGCATTTTGCTGTCTATTTCGCTGTTCACCCGGACGTATAAAGAGGCGCAAAGCGCCATTTCACCGCTGGTAATTTTCGCGATAATTCCCGGGATTATCGGCACAGTTCCCGGCATCACGCTGAATGCCCAAACCGCGCTCATCCCCATTTTGAATGTGACGCTGGCAACCAAACACCTGCTTTCCGGCGGTCGCGACGTGCTGCTGCTCAGCGAAGTTTATCTCTCGATGTTTGTATTGGGATTGCTGAGTTTGTATCTGGCATCGAAAATGTTCACCCGCGAAAGCGTAATTTTCCGAAACTAAAATGGACTCCGAGATGACAATTCCAATCATCGACATTCAGAATGTAAGCAAAAGCTACCGCAAAGGCGATCCGCCGGCGCTGCGAAACCTTTCACTGACGATTGGCGAAGGTGATCGCGTGGGATTGGTTGGCGCCAACGGCTCCGGAAAAACCACGCTATTGCGTTTGATACTCAATTTTCTGCGACCAGATAGCGGTAGCATCCAAATTCTCGGCGAACGCGATGCTGAACAATCGCGCCAGCATCTCGGTTTTTTGCCGGAACGACAATCGGGCATGGAAAATTTTACACCGCGCGAATTGCTGAAATTTTCCGCGCAAATGCACGGTATGCCGAAGGCACAGGCCGCAACGCGAATTGAGGAATTGCTGGCGTTTGCCAACATTACCAATGTCGGAAATGAGCTGCTCGCGGAGTTTTCCAAAGGCATGTGCCAACGGGTGCAGGTTTGCCTCGCGTTGCTGCACCAGCCCAAAATTTTGCTGCTCGATGAGCCAATGTCCGGGCTTGATCCCTCCGGTCAAAACGATTTGCGGGAAATTCTCGCCCGGCTGGAAAACATAACCTTTGTTTACGCATCGCACGATCTCGCTGAAATCGAACGGTTTTGCACATCGGTTGTCATCCTGCATCGCGGCGAATTGAAGGAGCAACTCAGCCTGAATGACATTCGGCGGGAAAATTACCTAATAACGCTGGATGCATCCGCGGAGCCGCAACTCACTGAATTTTCTGAATTTTCGTTCGAAATTCGCGAAAAAACGCCCGATACTATAATAGTAGAGTTGGTCGCAGATTCATCCGTTTTTCAGGCATTCAGCAACCGGCTCAACGAAAAAGGTGTAACAATTAATCGCATCCGCTCACGCGGGATTTTGGAATCGCTGTACCAGCGGTATGTGAAACAGTGAACTTTTTATTGCCCGAAACGTATATTTAAGTGAAAATTGAAAAAAGAGCCGCGACACTATATGCTATTACTATTTTTTAATGTATATTTTTTCAAATGATAGCGGCATCACTACTAACGTATTTTCTGTCGCCTATTTTTAAGCGACAATAATTGAGAGAAGGGTTTTAAGGGCAACAGAGGAAGGAATTTATGCAGGCAATCTTATTCGATTTCGATGGCGTGATCGTTCGAAGTATGGAAGATCATTTCGAAGGTTGGCGGCGCACTCTGGCAGAATACGATATAGAGGTTCAACCGGAAGAAATTTACGTACTGGAAGGCTCGGGAGAAGAGGAGTTAGCGAACCAGTTTTCACGGAAATTTAATTTACCGTATTATGAAATCCCCAATATTATTGAACGCAATCGCTATCACCTCGATCAAATCAGCAATGAAGAAATTTACCACAACTTGCAGGATTTGCTCGACTGGATTGATGAAAAAGGAATGAAAACCGCGTTGGTAACCGGCACCAAACGCGAACGCGTTATAGAGATTCTTGAAAAATTCAAATTGATGGACAAATTCATGGTCATCATCACGGCAGATGACGTGATGTTTCCCAAACCGGCGCCGGAGCCGTATCTGCTCGCCGCAGAATTGCTGGATGTTGAAGCGAGCGAATGTGTGGTTATCGAAAATGCACCGCTCGGTGTCATGAGTGCAAAAAATGCCGGGATGCGCTGCATCGCCCTAACCACTACGCTATCCAAAATGCATCTAAAGCAAGCGGATGTAATAGCCGATGATTTGGATGAAGCCCTGAATAGCTTGAAAAAAATGTATTAGAAAGGAAATGCCAGCGTGCAAAATACCAACCTTTTTCGCATACCGGAATTTATCGGCGGTGAGTGGACCCGTAAAGATTCCGAAGATCTGGTGATCCTTTATTTGCGGGATTATTACGAAACTTTGGATGAATATTATCTGCGGGAAGCGCTGCAAATTGCCCAGGATGACGGTATCAATTTTGAAAAAATGATGCGCCATGTGCGCTTTTCGCTATCATAAATAGCAAATAAACAATTGTTTATCAAAAGGCAGCCAATTGATTTGGCTGCCTTTTTTTATTGCTCAACTGATGCCGGTTCCACACTTGCCTGATAGCCCAACACAGCAACCAACCACCAAAAAATATTATTTTCCAAATCCGTGTAATAGCATTGGAACAGCGCAGCAAATAGAATTCCGGCTATTGCCAGCATCGTTCCGGTAATAATTTGGCGGTTCAACACTGTAATTTGGGGATTGGAGAATCCGGACCAGCATTGCCGGAACCAACTCACCCACAGCCAAATCCAGCCCAGTAACGCCGGAATGCCACTGTTTGCGGCAAGATTGAGATAATCGTTGTGCGCATGTGCAATCGTATCATAAAAACCTGGCACTTTGTAGGTTTCGAACAACTGTCGGAAAAATCCCGGACCAATCCCAAAAACCGGATGCGCTTTGATCATATTCAGCGAAGTCAGCCATAAATTGAATCGTGTTTCGTTTTGTGCCGGATCAAAAATACTGGCGAAACGGGTCCGGATTTCGGGGAAAAGCAGTGCTGCCGAAATTCCGGCGATAATCGCAAAACCGCCCAACGGCAGCAGATATTTCCGGTCGATCATCAGCGCAGCCAATACGCTGATCAGCCCGAATGCCAACCAGGTACTGCGGGCAAAAGTGGCAAAAATGCTCACCAGAATCACGATACACATCGCTGCATATTGGAATCTTCGCCGATCAAATCCCGGTTGTTTCAACAAAAACCCGAATGCGAGGGCAAACGCCATCAATTGATTTCCGGCAAAAGTGAGGTAAAAACTGTATCCGCCGGTAGCCCGGAAATAGTTGCCCATCTGCGCAAGATGTTTCCCCCGGAAAAATTCGACCCCCATAAAGAATTGGATAAAACCGTAAACCGCAGCCAAAACCGCAGAAACCAGAAGGGTGTGAACCAATCCGGATTTATTGTTACTGAGCGAAATTGCCACATAAACAACCGGAACAGCAAGCAACACCCACTCATTCTGGAAAACGCTTTTTAATGAAATGAGTGGCGCATCGCTGGCAATCGCGGAGAGCAACAGAAGCACACCGTAAATAACCAACGGCATCCACAACTTCCCCAAAAAAACCGGACGTTTTTGTTCAATAAAAACAGCATAGCCGGTAGCAAGAATCACTAAAACGAGGGCAATTTGCATGGCAGCCAGCGACCACGGTGTAACTGCACAAAGCAGCAGCATCGTAAAATTGGGATAATTTATTTCAAGGTTTTTCATATTCAAGTTTTGTAAACAGCGCGCAAAGTGACTGTTGAGATCAAAAAATTTATCAATATAGCCAACTTTCGATAAAAGGGAAACCTTTTTTTCAGATTGTAGTTGTAATAAGTGGATTAATTTTTTATAATTGAGGTCTAAAATACTGTACATTGGGAAAATAGCGTCCATTCAAAAGGGGATCACACAATATGTCTTATCACAAATGTGCAATCGAAGGCTGTCCGTTCAAACCGATTTCGTTTACCCATTACTGCTGGCAGCATATTCCCGACAAACCTGCTTATCTCAAAAAGTTACGTGGACACATCGAAAGCTCCGTTGCGCCAGTTACGCTGGACAAAGTAGTGATGGAAGGTTTCGATTTATCCGGTCTGGATTTACGCAGCGCTTCGTTCACTGGTGCCGTTTTTATTGATGTAAATTTGGAAAATTCCAATTTGACGAACGCCAATTTTAAGCGGTGCTTTTTCCAGAACGTCAAATTTCATCATACAAAATTGATGCAATCCACTTTCAATGGCGCGATTATCGTCGATTCCGATTTTCTGGATGTCGATATGTCGCTGGTGGAAGGCAATTTGATGAAAGTTAAAAAATGCCGATTCGAGAATCTCTATCTGAAATCCGCTGATTTAAAGAATACGTTTTGGAAAAATGTGGAAATTCGCGCAGCACAAATTATCGATGGCAATTTTATGATGAGCTATTTCGATAATTTGAGCATTTATGACAGCAAATTGGACAACGCACTGTGCTCCGGCAGCCAGATTTACAACTGCCATTTTGTAATGAGCGATCTCATTCAGGCAAATTTTATCGGCTGCATTATTGACGATACGGAATATAAAACCAGCCATCTGCGCAATTGTCGTTTTGCCACAGCAATTATTCGCAACACGCTGTTCGATAATTGCAAATTGTCCAAACCGGTAATGCGCGAAACGCAGGTTGTCGGCGGCAGTTTTGAACGCTGCACCATCACCAATCCGATTTTGCAACGCGCCGTGCTTATTCACAACAATCTGAATCCCAACAAATTGGCAAATGCCAACACCGAGGGTTTGGTTGTCATGTAATTTGCATTTTATGATTGAGAAAACGAAAGCCATCTCTTACGGGATGGCTTTTTCTTTTTGGAGTAAATTATGGACGCCATCATTTTTGTGTACAATGCAGACAGCGGTTTTTTCAACAAAGTGACCGATTATTTGCACAAAACGCTATCGCCAGAAACCTATCAATGCCAGCTGTGCGCCATCACCCACTCACACAAAATGCACGATGAATGGCGAATTTTTGTCGAAAACCTGCCGATTCCGGTGGAATTTTTGCATCGCGACGAGCTGATTTCGCGATACCAGATTTCCGATGTGCAGCTTCCGGCAATATTTTCCCGCACTGCCGATCAGTTGACGGTGCGGATTAGCGCAGCGCAAATCGACACTGCCAAATCGCTGGCAGCGCTCAAACAAATGGTGAATGAAATTTTGGTGTGAATTTTACCGGAGCATCACATTCGTCAGTTTTTCGATGGTAATTGGCACAGCGCCAACTTCTTCGCAAACGGCGCCAGCAGCAAAATTGGCCATCGACACAGCTTCTGAGATAGTTGCGCCGGCTGCCAGCGCAGCCGTTAAAGTGGCAATTACTGTGTCGCCGGCACCGGAAACATCCGCAACCCGGCGTGCCCTCGTGCCCGTCAGTTCAACCTGCCCGTTTCGCTCAAAAAGCGCCATTCCCTGCGCACCCAGCGTTATCAACACATTTTCTGCATTTAATTTTGCGAGCAGCTTTGCACCGGCTTCGCGAATATCGGCTTCACTATCCAGCCGCATTGCCAGCGCTTCGGCGGTTTCTTTTTTGTTTGGCTTAAAAACGGTAACGTTTTGATACGCCAAAAAATTATCGAATTTGGGGTCAACGGTTACGGTAACTTTTTTTCTGCTCGCCATTTCGACAACCGGCGCAATAATTTGCGGAATGAGCAAGCCTTTGTTATAATCTTCTAAAATGATTGCATCTATTTTATCCAGTTGCGATTCCACAAATTGAATAATTTTTGTAGCTGTGACGCCGGAAATAGTGTGTGTTTTCTCGCGATCTACGCGTGCAATATGCTGGTTATTTCCGATAATCCGGGTTTTGATGGTTGTCGGGCGGGTATCATCTTCAATTAACCCACCGATGGTAAGCTGTTGTTTTTCAAGCTTTTCGCGAAAGATATCGCCCCATTTATCCGCACCGACGACGCCAACCATCACCGGTTCAACAGCCAGCCCGATCAAATTATTGGCGACGTTGGCGGCTCCGCCAAAACGCACATCTTCATCTTCGATGTTGATAATGGGCACCGGCGCTTCCGGTGAAATCCGGGTGACGTTACCCCACAAATACCGGTCGATCATCAAATCGCCGATAACCATAATGCGTTTGGCAGCGCAGGCAGATACAATTTCCGACAGCCGCGGCTCACTAATCGATGTCATTCCACTACCTTGAGGATGTTTTTTGGTCGGTTTTATTAACGGGTGTGTCCGGCCAGCGGTTTTCAAAAAATTTGAGCATCGGTTCTTTTATAAAACTGGCCAGCACAATCACGAGTAACAGCGGAAATCCGGTGAGATAAATTGTCCGGATAAAACCGGGAACCCAGGCATATTCAAAAAGGGGAACCACGATAATGATCACAAAACATAAAAAAATATAGTATTCGGAAAAACGCACAAATCGCCGGTAAAACGCCCGGGCTTTGCTCTCATGTTCTTCCGTATGCTCGTGCTGGTCTGTTTGGATATTGGTTGTCAATTGAATTTTTCCACAGTTTTTATGAAACAAATCTGATTTTCAGTTACGCTACGCGCAGTTCAAGTTCCGGCAATTTCAACAAAATCGAGCACGAAATTTTCCTGCATGGGGAATTCTACCAAACGTGCAAACTCTTCATCGTTTTGTTTGAGAATAAATGTTGGCACACGCTCAATCCCGTTTTCCAACAGACTTTCCGGCTCAGTTTTATCTCGATTGATAGCAATGAGCGTCAACTGGATATTCGGATTATTTGCTTCGCGAATCGCCCGCACAAAGGGCGGAACACCGCTTCTGGAATCTTCACACCACGTTCCCAAATAGCAAACAACGTCGATAGGCTCTTTGATAGCCTTTATTCGATCAATCAATGGCTGATCCAGCACAATTCCGGCATCCTCGGTGCGCCAGCTTTCAAAATAGTGCAAGATATCGTCATATGCCACGTTTCCGATGAGCATTTCTCGCCCGTTTTGGTTGTGCAATTCTGCCGTCGGCAAGTATGTGGTATTGGTTGTTTTCATTGCTTCGGGATTAATTTTAACAACTTTTCCGGCACTACATCTCACAAAAATGATTGAAAGCAACATCAACAGCGCAAGATTTTTCATTACATTTCTCCATCCCATACAGAATATTGCCGTTCCAAAAGAAAACCTCCAAAGATAAGACATCCCGGAGGTTTTGGCAAATAATACCATCAATTTTAATGCTGCATTTAATTACTCGCCACTGTCAGGTACGCGTGTGAGTCTTTTTTGCGAAATCCCTTGCGGCGTTAATGTTAACCGGGCAACCTGGTTGCTATCGCCAATTACGCCGAGATTATTGCCATTCAACAAAATCTCGAGCGCATCAGCACGACCAATAACCAGCTCGATCTGCGATTTCGCATTAATTGAGCGGCTCAACCCGCCTTCGAGAATATAATCTGTTGTATCGGCCTGGTCGCGTATTTCCTGAACCCAAACGCGATCCAGACTGCGGATTTGCAGGTTGACCGCAGTGCCGCTATTGTTATCAGATATTTGCGGTGAGTTTTGCGAATTATCGGCAACATTTCGGATATCCGAATTGACACCTGTGGCTTCGCCGGGAAGCGTTGTCAAACTGTCCTCAAATTGCGCAGCCGGATTGGCAGAGCTATCCGTTGCAACCCGCTCCATCAATTCGCCAATGCTGATTTCTTTTATTTCCGGTGTCTGATTGGCATTCTCTGCAGCATAAAAACGATATACCAAAAATGAACCGACAGCAAAAATCAACACGATCAACACTGGCCAAAAGTAATTATTCACCCGGTCAAGATTTACTTCATCGAGCGTTTCTTTAACCGTGGTAGAAATTGGCTGGGCTGCAGCAGAAGCCGGGTGCTTGCCTTCTGCCTGCTGTTTGGCTTCATTAGATTCTGCGGGCGTTAGCTTCCCGGAAAGCAGCTCGTAATCGCGAACCACTTCATCGGGCTCCAGCCCGATTTCCCGCGCATATCGGCGCAAATACATTAATTCGTAAGCTTTCGGCAATTCATTCATCCGGCCGTTTTCGATCGCTTGCAGGTATTGCATTGGGAGCCGGGTTTTTTGATGAACGGCCTCCAGTGAGATGTTGTTTGCCTGGCGCTTTTTTTTCAGATTTTCGTAAAATTCTTTCAACGCTTTCAGGACCTCACTTGATATCTTTTAAACGCAGTTGCAATTCTTTACGTCCGTTCCAGTAATTTTCCTCGACAACATACGCACAATCCAATATGCCTTTATTCGCGACCACGCGTTCGATCTGATCACCCAAATTAAAACCGATCGCATTCATTTTTACGCCATTTTGCTCAACGGATAATTTGAGGTGATTGCTGCCGACAACACTGGCTTCGCCAACGACATTCAGATTGCGCGATACAAAAACCGGTCGCAAATTGAGCGGACCGAATGGACCCATCAATTTCAACAACCGCATTAATCGTTCGTCAAAGTCTTTTAGCTCAACTTCGCAATCGACACGCATTCGCGGAATCAAATCATCATCGGTAATTTGACGGTCAGCAACGGCTTTAAATTTCTCCGCAAATGCGGGAATGTTTTCCTGCTTAATGGTCAGTCCGGCAGCATATTTATGTCCGCCAAATGCTTCGAGGAATTCGGAGCACTCTTTGATTGCTTCATAAATGTTAAAATCGGCGATGCTCCGCGCCGAGGCTTTGCCGATACCATCGACCACCGAAATCATCACGGTCGGGCGATAATACCGCTCGACAATCCGCGATGCAACGATACCGATAACACCGGGATGCCAGCCTTCTTTGTATAAAACTATTGCCCGGTCACGTTCCGAATCGAAATGTTTCTCTGCTGTTTCCAGCGCTTCCTTGAATGTGTTTTCATCCACGGAGCGACGGTTTTTGTTTTCCCGCTCCAACTCTCGGGCAAATACCCGGGCGCGTTGCAAGCTGTTGGCACACATCATTTGCACGGCTCGTCTGGCATCGCCCATTCTGCCAACGGCATTTATCCGCGGGGCAACCACAAAAACGATTAACCCGACGGTGATGTCCTTCCGGTCAACACCCGACGATTCCAGCAGCGCTTTTACGCCAAATCTGGGTCGATGGTTAATTAGCTGAAGCCCGTGGCTCACCAATATTCTGTTTTCATCGACCAGCGGCACAATATCGGCGCAACTGCCCAATGCGACAATATCCAGATATTCATCGAGTTCGGCTTCGTTCAATCCCAGGTGCTGATATAGCCCCTGCATAAATTTGAAACCGACGCCGACGCCGGCAAGTTCTTTAAATGGATAAGGACAATCCGGCCGTTTGGGGTCTAATACGGCAACGGCTGGCGGTAATTTGTCTCCGGGTTCATGGTGGTCGCAAATAATAACTTCAACGCCAATATCCCGGGCAAATTGTACTTCTTCTACAGCTGTAACACCACAGTCGATCGAAACGATCAATGAAATTCCCTGATCTGCAAAACGCTGGATCGCGTCTTTGGATAAACCATATCCTTCGCTGATGCGATCCGGAATATAGTAGTTTACCCGCGTACCAACCATGCGGGACAACACCAGATACAACAATGAACTGCCACAAACGCCGTCCACGTCGTAATCGCCGTACACCATAATTTTTTCCCCGTTTTCCAGGGCTTTGTGCAGGCGTTGGGTTGCCAGATCCATATCCAACATCAAAAACGGGTCGTGTAAACGATCCAAATTCGGGTTAAAATAGATCTTCGCTTTATCGAAACAATCTATGCCTCGTTTCAGCAGAATCCGGGCTAATACCGGGGGAATTCCAAGTTCTTTTGCAAGGTGATCGACCGCGACTTCGTCAACGTTCTGATCTATCACCCATCTGGATTCCATTCATGCGGTACCTTTCTCTCTAATTTTTTCAATTTTGCCATTTATTTTTCACTCTTAATTATTTTCTTTTTAATTATTTTGATGATACGCGATTCCGCAGAGTATCGCAAGTTTTTTTTTGTGATCGGAGAGAAATGAAGCAACGGTCAGCACAACTGAACCGACCAAAACATTCGTTTAATTTCCTTCCGATAGCCACATGTTTAACGCCAACCTGGCACCGGGAGTTCAATCGTTTAGCTGTTTTCCAATGCCCCAGACAGCTGCCTTTACCGCCGGTGTGCGATATGGTTGAATTATTTTATCCAGCTTAACAATCCAGCGTTCGGATTTGTGCCGGTAAATGCCAACCAATATATTCTGCTGATAATCGCGGTCTTTCGCAACAACATTTAACAGATAACTCCCATCCGAAACATCTGTAAATACATCTTTTACCACATATAAGATATCGGAACCCGAGTAAGTGAACCCGACTAATTTTTCCACTTTTTGCGGAATATTGTTATCTTCGACAAAGGCGTGTGGCATTTCAGAATTCTCCAGTAATCTTGGCACGATAGCCGATTTATTTTTGATTGCAATAACGCGATAGCTGCTTCTGCCCATCTCTCGCCATTTGCGTTCGTATTTTGTCGCAACATCGCGCAACGGGTTATGCTCAATTTCAGTTGTTGTAAAATTTGCCGAGGCAGAGAATAATTCGAACGCATCTTCGGCGTACCATTGCTGGTCGGTAACCAGTTCATACGGACAACCTGGCTTCAACGTCATCGCCAGAATATCAATGAAATTTTCATCGAGTAAACGACGTTTTTTATGGCGATCTTTTGGCCATGGGTCTGGGAAATTCATCATCACATGCTCAATAGAATTATCTGGGAAGAGTTCGCGAATCCCGAACCGGGCATCTTCGTGCAGGGGAACTACGTTTGCTTTAGCCGATTGTAAAATCCGTTTACAAACGCGCTCGATAGATTCCATCGACAGTTCGAATCCCACCAGATTCCAGTCGGGCTTTTTGGCTGCCCAATCAACCAGAAACTCCCCATTTCCAAACCCGATTTCTACAGCAAGTGGTGCCGTTCGGGCAAATACAGCGTCCCAATTTACCGGATAATCAGGTAAACATTTGGCGTTGAGAGAATGGCGTAAATAGAATTGTTGTTCCATATTTCGAATTTGAAAAAAGCGCTTGACAAAGTTTTGAGAGACCGTTATATTGATCGTGACCTTACAAGGTCAAAACCTCCCTCCCAACTCCGCAGGGGACGTACCGTTCGTCCCCTGTTTTTTTGTACTCGCTTTTTTATCTAACCTGTTATTCTTTATAGATTTTAATCGTGTAATTTCCAGTGCGGTCAACGTAGCCGCGATACATGCCGGCCGTGTTGAATGGCATGGCAATATTACCCTTGCGATCCAGCGAAATAACGCCACCGGTTCCGCCTGTTTTCGTCAATTTTTCCATGATGACGGCGTCTGCCGCTTCATTCACACTGATGTTTTTGTATTGCATCATTGCAGCGATATCGTAGGCGACAACGCCCCGGATAAAATATTCGCCATGACCGGTGGCAGAAACCGCGCAGGTGGCATTATCCGCATACGTTCCGGCGCCGATTACCGGCGAATCGCCGATGCGCCCGTAGCGTTTGTTGGTCATTCCGCCGGTGGACGTTCCGGCTGCAAGGTTGCCGTCGCGATCCAGCGCAACAACGCCAACGGTTCCAAATTTGTGGTCGCTATCGTGATCGAGATGAATCTCTCGGCTTTGTCCGCTATCTTCCTTTTGTTTGATTTTTTGCAACTGCTGCCAACGCTCATCCGTGCGGAAATATTCGGGTACGACCAATTCAATTTCATTTTCGCGGGCAAAATCCTCCGCACCTTCGCCAACCAGAAAAACATGCGGGGAATTTATCATCACTTTTCGCGCGAGGCTTATCGGATTTTTGACGTGCGTTACCCGCGCAACCGCGCCGGCTTGCCGGGTTTTGCCATCCATAATTGACGCATCCATTTCGTTGGTGCCTGCGTTGGTAAACACAGCGCCTTTTCCCGCGTTAAACAGCGGCGAATCTTCCATTGTTCGAATGGTTGCCTCAACTGCGTCCAGACTGCTGCCACCTTTTTGCAAAATCGCGTAACCGGTTTCCAACGCAAATTGGAGCGCCTTGCGATATGCCTGCTCTTTTTCCGGCGTCATTTTCGATTTCAAAATGGTGCCGGCACCGCCGTGAATGGCAATCGCAACCGGCTGTTCTGTTGATTGTTGCGGCAACTTTTCTTTTGCCATTTCTGCTCCGGTTAGTGCACACGTAATAAAAATCACCAACGTCGATATTTTAATATATAAAGGCATTTCTGTCCTCGTCACGTTATAAAAATGCAATCAATTTGAAAGGATAATATAATAATTTTAGAGAAAAAATCGTCAGCAAACAGAAAATTTAATGGCGAAAATGCAGAATGTACACAATCTGGATTTACTCATTTTCTCAACCGGCAGACTGGTTACGATGATTTCGAAAATTCACAACAGCGGCGGCAATTGTGACTGCCAGAGCGCCAAGCTGTGCCCAGCCATCGGCAAAATCTTCCGGCGTTAGCAACAGCAACAGGCTGGCAATCAAACCGATAAATCGAGTTGAAAATCTAAGCCGGGTAAATCCAAAACCAACAATTGCGGCGGATAGCGCGATAATCCCAGTCAACGAAAAAAGGAGCTGGGTGATCACATGCAGCCAGTCCGCGAAATTATCGAAATCGTTCATCAGCAACAGTTCCGGTCGAAGCACAAAAGCAAACGGCAGCGCAAATCCCACCAACGAAAAGCGGAAAGCAGCCAATCCGGTTGCCATAATTCCCGATCGCGCAATCGCCGCTGCGGTATATGCGGCCAGCGCAACCGGCGGCGTGACCATGGACATCATCCCGAAATAAAAAATGAACAAATGCGCCGCCAAAGGCACCACGCCAAGCTCGCCGAGCACCGGACCAACGAGCGTCGCCATCAGCAAATAGCACACCGCTGAGGGCAAACCCATCCCCAAAATGATGGTGGAAATCATGAGCAAAATGAGGGCGAGCAAGCGGTTATCCTGCGCCAGCGGTAAAATGGCCGCGGGCAATTTACTGCCGATTCCCGTAAGCGTCACCACGCCGAGAATAATGCCCACACATGCCGCTGCCGCAACCAGCGCCACACCACTTTGGGCAGCTTCGACGGCGGCAGCCACTATTTTTTGTGGCGAAAGCCGGGTGGCAGGCTTTAACGCACCCACCAAAACAATCACCAATAAACTGAGGCTAACAGCCCGGAACGGGGTGAATCCGACAACCAGCAACGCAATTAACGCGACAAAAGCAGCCGCGAAAACCACGCCGGGAAATCGCGAACCGGCATTTTTCGGGGCATCCGGCACATCTGTTACGCCCTGCTTTTTGGCCTGCAGGTGCACAATAAACAACAGCGCCACATAATACAGCACTGCCGGTAAAATTGCCGCACGTATAATTTGCAAATACGTTACCGGCGGATCGATAATTTCCAGCATCATGTATGCGCCGGCGCCCATAATTGGCGGAACGAGCGCGCCGCCGGAGCTGGCTGCGGCTTCCACGCCACCGGCAATTTCCGGGCGAAAACCGGCACTGCGCATCAGCGGAATAGTGAAAGTGCCGGTGGTTGCCGTGTTCGCAACAGCACTGCCGGACAGCGATCCCATTAGCCCGCTGCTGAGCACCGCAACCTTTGCCGGACCACCGGCGCTGCCCCGGAAAATTCGCCGGGCAAAATTGATCACAAAATCTGTTGCGCCAGTTTGGCTGAGCAGCGTACCAAATAACACAAACAAAAAAACGTAAGTGAACATCACTCGCAGCGCCACGCCAAAAACGCCCTGACTGTGCAAAAATGTTTGGCTGACGATGCGCTGCCAATCGTATCCGCGATGGGGGAAAAACCAATCCGGCATGTGGGGACCAAACGCGGCATACAGCAAAAATATGCCGGCCAACAGCGGCAAAGTAAACCCGATTGCCTGCCACGCGGCGATCAACACAATCAGCAACCCGGCAAGCCCGATCCAGAAATCCGGGGTTTGTTCCAAACCCGCACGATCGCCCAGCGATCTTCCGCCGAGCCAAAATTCGCTGAAAAACGGCTCGTTCTGCGCAACCACAAAACCAAAAGTGATCGCCGTTGCGAGCAGAACGCCGCCCATCAGCCATTTCTGCCAGCGCTTTTCAACCGGCATTTTTTGGAGAAAAACCAGCGCGAGACCGAGCAGTGAAAAAATCGCTAGATCGCCCTGCGGCGTGAGCATCGGATAATTCACTTCGGCGAGCACAAAAATGCAGAGCAGCACAGCCAGCCAGCGATAAACAGGTGCGAAAAAACCGGATTCGGAAAGTTGCGATCTTGGGTTCATACGGGCATTTTCAGTTTGGCGATTTCCACACGGGCATCGTTAAAACATGCGCCGCCGGCAACGCGATTGATGGTTTGCGGACAAAGCGTTGTCGATGTCGCATGGTTGATCGCCGATTTTCGCCACGCGCCTTTGGGCATGGCAACAACGCCGGGACGCACGGCGCCGCTGATTTCCGCGTGGCAATGCACTTCGCCGAGTTCGTTAAAAACCCGGACGGCATCGCCATTGGCAATGTCGCGGGCAGCGGCATCGTCGGGATGAAGGGTCACAAACAATTTCGGATAATTGAATTCGCCGAGGCTGCTGGAAATCATTTTGTTATTTGCCGGACTGATGAGCGCCAGCGGATGCACATCGCTGCGAACCGGCTGATAGCGAAACGGCGCATCGCCCAACGCGGGCGGCAGCAGCTGGATTTTGCCGTCTGCTGTTCGCGGAAAAACGTTGCCGAATTGCACCGGATTTCCACCGTCGAAATCAACAGTTTGGATTTTCCCCTGCCGGAAAACCGGGGTTTGGCCGGGCTTTCCGTTGAATTTCAAACCGGCAGCAACTTTTTCGAACCAGGTTTGCGAATCCCACTGAAACGGGGGATCGTCGAAACCGAGCGCCCGGCCGAGCGCCGCGAAAACGGCTTCATTCGGCAGCGCTTCGCCGCAGGCGGGAATCACCGGTTGAACGCCGCCGGCAGCGTACGCGCCGTACGCCCGTTTGATTTCCCACTGTTCCAGAAACGTAACCGCCGGCAAAACGATATCCGCGAGCAGCGCCGTATCGGTCATCACCTGCTCGTGAACAACGGTAAACAGATCGTCGCGCAGCAATCCGCGAATCACCGATTGCTGATCCGGCACAGTGGCAACCGGATTGCAATTGTAAACGAACAGCGCTTTTGCGGGCGGATTGAGTTGTGAATCATTCAGCAATTCGCCAAGTTTGGTTTGGTTGAATTCGCGGGAGTGCCATTCGAAATCACCCAGAATTTTCGATTTATCCAATTTGAACGCGCCGCTGTTGCTGAGGGTGTATCCGCCGCCGGGAACGCCAAATTTACCGAGCAACGCGGGCATCGCCAAAATAGCGGCGACCGCCTGTCCGCCGTTGGCGTTTCGCTCCACGCCCCAACCGCAGCGCAGCAACGCAGGTGCGCTTTCGGCATATTTTTGGGCGAGCAACTGCATATTTTCCGGCGATACGCCGGCGGTTTTTGCCGCTTTTTCGGGCGACCATTCGGCGGCGGCATCGAGCAGCGGTTGGGCATTTACGGCATTTTTGTTGATAAAACCGGTATCGAGCAGATTGTTTTTTTGCCAAAAATGAATCATTCCGAGCGCCAGCGGCAGATCCGCGCCGGGCAGCACCGGAATGTGCAAATCAATTTCGCTGTCCGAAAAATTATTGCGGGGATCAACCGATGCGATAAACGCGCCGTTTTTTCGCGCTTGTCGCAAATACGGCATCAAATGGATGTGCGACACTTTTGGATTGACGCCCCACAGCAAAATAAATGTCGCTTTCGGAAAATCGTCAAACGCAACGCCGGGCATTTTGCCATACATTTCCATCGCGATGGCGGATGTCGGCGCGGCGCACAGCGTTTTCACACAGCGCGAAGCCCCGATTTTCGCGAAAAAATAGTGATCGAGCAGCTCATCGCCGAGCAACCCGTTGCTGCCGCCATAGTGATACGGGAGAATCGCTTCGCCACCCCATTTTTCGCGGATTGCGGAAAATCGCTCCGCAATTTCGGCGATTGCCGCATCCCAGCTGATTCGTTCGAATTTCCCGTCACCTTTGGCGCCGGTGCGGCGCAGGGGATGCAGCACGCGATCCCGGTGATAAACACGTCGCGCAAATCGCGATACTTTGGTGCAAATAAACCCGTTGGTGTTCGGGTGACCGTTTTCTGCTCCGGCTATCCGGGAAATTTTCCCGTCCCGAACGGTGATTTTCAGGGCGCAGGTGTCCGGGCAATCCATTGTGCAGGTGGTGTTGAACCGCTGTTCTGACATTCGATTATCCTCAAATCCGGGTTGTGAATATTTTTTTTTGAACTACGCTACTTCAACGGAAAGCTGCTGCGAATGTTGCAATAACGGGGTTTTCGAAGGTGGTAATTTAAGCGTGTCTGCCGGTTTTTTCAAGCGATTTGCCGTGGGTGATTTAAAAATCGAAATAAAATGTAAAGTTTTTATACATCGCACGCGATAAGAGAATATAGCAAGGGCAACTGCTAAAACGTTAGAAAAGCAGTTGGCGCTCCGTTCTAAACGGTGGAACGGCATAAATAATTCAGGGAAGAATGACAAATTCAGGGAGGAAGGACAATGAGGCGCACACCGCCCAACAGGCTGTCCACTGCGACAGTGTCCCACCGGTTTATTTCACCAAAATGGTTAATACTGGCAATTTTGCTGGTGTTCGGTTGCGATCTTTCCGTAAAAGATCCGGTTTTGCCGACGTGGAGCGTTGAACTGAACGTTCCCATCGGTAATGAAACGTTCAAACTGCGGGAGATCGTCAACGATTCTACGATTGTTGTTCAGGGTGCGGATTCCGCGCTGTTTCTCTCGTTTGACGGCGAGCTGGAATCGATCGAAATTTCGGCGGCGGATTTCAACGCCGGCGCTGTCGATACAACGCACTCATTTGAGCTGGGTAATATGAAGCTCAACAATCTGGAAGCGTTGAAATCCGGGCAAATTACGCTGGGATCGTTTTTCCCGGAACTTGCCAATCTGGTTTCCGGCGGGCAAACCATTCCGTTCAGCATTGCAGACACCACGTTCGATCCGGCGCCATCGCGACTGAAATCCAACGATTTTGTCGGATTCCGGGTGACGGATGGCCAGCTGCGCCTCCGGTTTACCAACACAATGCCAATCCCGGTCGGACCGAATCCATCGCAGCCCAACGGCTTCGAAGTGAGCGTTACCGACAGTTTTGGCACTGAGCTGGTTACGTTTTTGATTGACGAAGTGGTCACTACCGGCAGCACAGTGGAACGCGTTGCCGAACTGAACAGCGACATCTGGATTTATGCGCCGTTGCATCTCGATTTTGTGTTGCCGATTGCAGAACCAACCGCGTTCCAACTAAACAGCCAAACGCTGAATGAATCCGGCGTTGAGCTGGATGTGGTGCTGGAACAAATGGAAGTGGACGAAGCCATTGCCCGCATCGAGCAGCAGGAAACCACCGAACGCGGCGGTTTTCAACTGGACGACCGCGCCAGTTTGAGCGAAGCGGTTATCGAAAGCGGACGCATTCAACTGGATTTTCTGAATCAGACAAATGTGGATATGCAATTGGAATACCGCATGCCGAACATCATCACCACCGCGGGCTTGCCGTATAGCGGCGTGATGAACGTGCCGCAAAACGGCACTGCTTCGCTGGATGTTCCGCTGGACAACATGCTGCTGGCAAACCCGGACAATCCCGGCGAATACATCGACAGCATTTTCACGGAATATCGCATTATCACCGATCCGACAGCAAATATCGTGCATCTCCGCGCAACGGATCGGGTGAGCATCGGCGTGCAAATCGATTCAATTATTTTCCAATCGATGAGCGGATATCTTGAAAATCAGGTATTCGAAATCGAGCCGTACGAAGAGACGGATGTGATGGATTACGAAGATATTCCCGATAACATCCGGTTGGAAAATGTGGATTTCATGCTGCAACTCGCCAACGAATTTTATATCGAAGATATGACATTTGATTTGACCATCGTCGGTTATCACGAAAAAAACGGGGTGGTGACGGACTCCGCACGGCTGGAATTGGTGAATCAGCAGATCGTGCCGGGCTACCCGGGAAATCCGGGCATTTCCTACATTTCCGTTCCGGGTGAAGTGGCGGCGGATTTTCTGAATGTGCTGCCGACACGCATCCGCACCTACGGGCAAGCCGTGGGCAACGGCGCAGTGGAAATCAACCAAAACAGCCTGATTACCGGCAATTACAGTTTTTCCACGCCCTTCCGTTTGCGGATTGAAGGCGATGCGCTGTACACCGGCGACGTGAACGAATTGACGGATGACGACATCGATCAGGATATCCGCGATGCGTCCGACGAAAATCTGGAACAGGCGGAGCTTTCGCTGAACGTGCTGAACGGAACGCCGCTGAGCGGCAGCATCCGGCTGGTTGTCAGTGCAGATCCGCAGCACACGGATATTTACGATTCGACCTATTTTAATGCCTCGCTGGAATTCACCAAAACGATTGCGCTTTCGCCGGCAACGGTCAACAGCATCACCGGATATGTGGACACGCCGCAGCAAAGCCAGGTGTTTCTTTCGCTGACGCAGGAGGAATTCCGCATCTTCAAAAATACGCCGGTAAATGTGGGCTTTGAGCTGCGGCTGGACGACACAGGAGAAACTGTCGCACTGCGCGCCAGCGATTTTGTGACCGTTTCCGGTTTGGCTCAGGTTAAAGTTGTCATCAAAGATTGACGGGGATCAAAGGAGGATTTACAAAATGAAAATAAATAAATTGATATGGCTTACCCTATTTCTGACGCTCTCGGCGTCGGTGCTTGCCCAGCAAGTGATCGATGCGCGCGGTGCGGGAATGGCTTTCAGCAACGCCGCAGATACGCGCGGGCTGGAACAGGTCGGCGCAAATCCGGCTACGCTGGCGTTGCGTCATGCGTTTAATTTCGAATTCAACCTGCTTTCCGGCAGTGTGGGACTTTCGAATAACGGGCTCAGCAAAGGGCTGTATAATCAGTATTTCACCACGGGCGATTCGCTGAGCAGCAGCGATAAATCCAATATTCTCAATTCGATACCGAACAGTGGATTGCAGGGCAACTTCTCCGCAAAGCTGAATACGTTTGCGCTGTACATGCCCAAATTCAGCCTTTCGCTAACGGGGATGGGCAACGGCTATTTTAATCTCCCGCGGGAGATCGCCGAAATCGGGCTTTACGGCAACGCCGATCTCGGGCGAACATACGATTTTTCCAACGCTGCGGGCACCGGTTGGGGCGGCGCCGCACTATCGCTTGGGTTAGGGTTCCCGGTTAAATTTTTGCGCGGCGGCATGTTTGATTTTGCGGCCATCGGGATGACGGCAAAATACATCGTTGGATTGCAATATGCAGAGGTGACGAGCGCAGAGGGATATTTCCAAAATCTGAGCGCCGATAATCCGACCACGGATTTTAACGGCATGCTGGAAATGCGCCAGGCCAGCGGCGGCTCCGGCTTCGGTTACGACATCGGTTTGGTGATGCAATCTAACCAAAAACTGACCATCAGCGCGGCGGTGCTGAATGCGTTTGGCAGCGTAAACTGGCAATCCGGTACGGAAATTCACCAATATTCGGTGGAAGCAGATAATTTTGCCATCAATTCCAACACCTTCGATGACGACAACGACAGCGTTCTGGTTTCGGAAGATACCTCGTTTGTCACCGGCAGTTTCAGCACCCGGCTGCCCGCTGTGCTGGATTTCGGTGTCAGCTATCGACTCACCAAAAAACTGATGGTTTCCAGCGAATTCGAACAAGGTTTGTCATCCAGCATGGGTGTGTTGAAATATTCCCGTTTCGCCGTCGGGTCAGAATTTACAGGCGTGCCGCTGTTACCGCTGCGTGCCGGTATTTCCTTTGGCGGACAACAGGGATTTTCCACCGCTTTCGGCGTCGGGCTCAACCTGAAATACTGGTTTGTGGATCTGGGATTTGTCAATCACGGCGGTTTCTCCGGCAGCAACACCCGGGGTTACACGCTGGCAGCCACGACCCGATTCCGCTTTTAAATTTAAAACTCTGTAGAGTAGCGGGATCTGGTTTCACCGCAAGCGTTTCCCTTGTCTCGCACTCTACATCCATTTGTATGTACACTTCCCGCTGCCAATGTCCTCACCTGAAAGCCCTTCAAAACGAAGGGCTTTTTTTATTTTGAATGTAATTTTGCCGTTGAAAACATTAATTTTCAGACGAGACGCATTTATCGGGAGTGTTAATGTCTTTGATAAAAATAGGCTGTATTTCAGATACACACGGGCTGCTGCGCCCACAGGCGATAACTGCGCTGGAAGGCAGCGACATCATTTTACATGCCGGCGATGTCGGGATTTCCGAAATCCTGACCCGTTTGCGAGAAATAGCGCCGGTGTACGCGGTTCGCGGAAACGTGGATTACGGCGAGGGATTAACAGATTTGCCAATCACCGAAGTGGTCGAATTCGCAGAAAAGCATTTTTACATGATCCACATTCTGGATGATTTGGATATCGATCCGGCGGCAGCGGGAATGGACATGGTAATTTACGGGCACTCGCACATTCCGTCCATCGAGGAACGCAACGGCGTGATATTTTTGAATCCCGGCAGCGCCGGACGGCGGCGATTCGAATTGCCGGTTACCGTGGCGCGAATTCTCATCCGCGATGGCAAGCTGGAACCGGAGATCATCGATTTGCAAACCATGCAACCGCTGTAAATTTGATGATGATTCGCTCAAAAACCAACATTGAATCATTTGAGCCGAAAGCGAAGCATCTTACAGATATCAGATGCTTCACCTCACTTCGTTGTGTTCAGAATGACCTGATTTTCTGGAACCCAACAAATAAAACGATTGCCGTGCAAACCTGTAACTCGATATCTTTTATGACACTTTCCCGCTGATTTCCCGAATCAACTGCCACGCTTTTTCCACATGACGCTGTTCCACATTGGTTTGCCCGATCACCATTCGCAACGTGTAAATTCCGTTCAATTTTGTGTGAGTGAGATACACCTCGCCAGTCGCGTTCAATTTTTCCAAAAGCGTTGAATTTAATTGATTTAACGCATCGTTTTCAATCAGTTTATGGGGATGAAACCGGAAGCAAACCGTGTTCAGCGGCGCGGGTGCGAGCAGCTCAAAATCATCTGCATTTTCGATCCATTTCACAAATTCCTGCGCCAAACGGATGTGCTCGCGAATTTTCGCCTGCAATCCGCTCACGCCGTAGGTGCGAATCACAAACCACAACTTCAGCGCACGGAAACGCCTGCCCAGCGCAATGCCCCAATCGCGGTAATTGTTCACCTGATTGTCTTCGCTGGTTTTCAAATATTCCGGCAAAATTTCAAAGGTTTGGATGAGCGCACCTTTGTCTTTCACAAAATATGCGCTGCAATCGAAGTTGGTAAACATCCATTTATGCGGGTTGAAAACGAACGTGTCCGCCAGCTCGATACCGTCGATCATCCCGCGGCATTCCGGCAGCAGCAGCGCGGTTCCGGCAAACGCTGCATCCACATGCAGCCAGATGCCGTTTTCCCGGCAAATTCCCCCGATTTTCCGCAGCGGATCGATCGCGGTCGAACCGGTTGTTCCGATGGAGGCAACAACACACAGCGGCAGCAAACCGGCGGCTTTGTCCGTTGCGATAGCTTCGGCAAGCGCATCCGTTCGCATCGCAAAAGCATCGTCCACCGGAATCTTTCGCAAAAAATCGCTGCCGATGCCGGCGATTTTCACCGCTTTGTCGATGGATGAATGGGTTTGCTCCGAGCAGTACACCACATATTTTTCACCGGAAAACCCGTGTTGATTCACCGAAAATTGGGACTGCTGCTCACGGGCGGTTAAAATGCTGCACAGCGTTGCGGAGGACGCGGTATCCTGAATGACACCGTGCCAGGTTTCCGGCAATCCGGTCATTTGCTGCAGCCAGTGCATCATCCGTTCTTCCAGCTCAGCGGCGGCGGGCGAAGTTTGCCAGATCATGCATTGGGCACCGAGCGTTGCGGTGAGCATTTCCGCCAGCACGGAGGGCGGGCTGCTGTTCGCAGGAAAATACGCATGAAAATTGGGATGCTGCCAGTGCGTCATTCCCGGCACGATGATGTGCTGAAAATCCGCCATTATCTGCGAAAACGGCTGCGGCGCATCCGGTGGATTTTCCGGTAGCTGCGCGATAATTTCACCCGGCGAAACCGGCGATTTCACCGGAAACGACTCGATGTTTTCCAGAAAATCGGCCATCCAGTCCACCAGTTCGTGGGCGTGTTTTCGAAAATCGGTTGTGTTCATCATTGCGGTTGCTTTGAATGTGGAAAATTTGGATATTAATCAACGGGCTATCGCACCGTCAAATTTGATTTACAGACCGTTTGGGAATCGAACCGCAGCGGACGCTGGGATCACGGAGAAATTTCAACGTGCCTCAGCTTTTCTCTGCGATCTCCGCAAACACCGCGGCTTACAAATGATTTTGAAGAGGAATATCCCGATTAATCTGCGAAAATACAACATCAAAGGCATATGGACACTTTGGATTTTGCTGCTGTTTTTGCTCTATTCCTGTAGCGAAAATTCCCCGACAACGCCCGGCGGCGGCGACAATAATCCGCCCGAAGAAATCCCGGTGGTGCAGCCGGAAATTGTGGCGACATATCCGCACGACAGCGGATCGTTCACTCAGGGGTTGCTGTTTCACGAGGGATTTTTGTTTGAGGGCAGCGGGCGATACGGCATCTCCACTTTTCGCAAAGTTGCACCGGAAACCGGCGAAGTGCTGCACAGCGACACGCTGCCGAATCAATATTTCGGCGAGGGTTTGGCGCTGAAAAACGGGCGATTTGTGCAGCTCACCTGGCAATCGCGGGTGGCGTTTATTTATGATGCAAGCTCGCTGGCGCAGGTGGACACCTTCCGGTACGGCACGGAAGGCTGGGGTTTGACCACAAATGACGATCATTTTATAATGAGCGACGGTTCACCAACCCTTTATTTTCGCGATGACGACTTCAAACTTGTGCGCACCATTTCCGTTACTCGCGATGGCGAAGCGGTCAGCTCGTTAAACGAGCTGGAATTTGCCAACAATCTGATTTACGCCAACGTCTGGCGACGCGATTATTTTCTGGAAATTTCGCCGGGAACCGGCATGGCAACCCGGGTGATCGACTGCTCGGAACTGGTTGCTATCGAGCAGCAAACCAATTCCGAACACGTGCTGAACGGCATTGCCTGGCGTGCGGATTCGGGCACTTTTTTCGTAACCGGCAAAAACTGGCAGCGCATGTTCGAAGTGACATTTTGATTGAATTTATCGACAATAAAAACAACGAGTTACAACCATGAGCGATTTTCCCGACATCGATTTTAACGCAATGGAACCGGACAGCGGCACCGTATTCAAGGGCTTTCAGGATTTGATGCGCTATCGCATCCGCAACGTGATTTTGGTGAGCAGCCTTTACGATTTGTATGTGTTCGAAGAGGACGGGCGGCTGTACGAACTGATTCGCGATGAATATCGCGGATTGAACCTGAGCGAAGCGCCGGAACTCACCCGCGTTTCCAGCGGATGGAAAGCGCTGGAACTCGCCAAAACCGAAAAACGTTACGACCTGATTATCACCACACCGCACATCGAGGATATGGAAGTTGCCGCATTTGCCAAACGCGTTCGCGACGCGGATCTCGATATTCCCATCGTTTTGCTCACTTACGACAACCGCGAAACGTCGGAATTGCTCTCGTATTACAGCGCGGAATTGTTCGACCGCGTGTTTATCTGGCAGGGCGATTTTCGCATTCTTATCGCCATCATCAAACATTTGGAAGACAGCGTAAATGTTGAGCACGACACACAAACAGTCGGTGTTCAAACCATTATTTTAATTGAAGATAGCGTTCGTTATTATTCGTCGTTTTTGCCGATTATTTACATGGAATTGTTCGAACAATCGCAGCGGCTGATTTCCGAGGGCATCAATCTTTCCGACCGTTATTTGCGGATGCGCGCGCGCCCGAAAATCCTGCTCTGCACCAATTATGAGGATGCCTGGTATAATTTCGAAAAATATCAGGATTCCATTTTGGGTATTATTTCGGATATCGATTTTAATCGCGATGGCGAGCAAAATCCCCGCGCGGGAATTGAGTTTGCCAAAAATGCCAAACAGAAGCAAGATGACATTCCCATTATGCTTCAATCGACATCGCAGGAATTTGAGAGCGAGGCGAATGATGTCAGCGCATCCTTTTTGCTGAAAAATTCTCCGACACTGCTGAATGATTTGCGGAAATTTATGAGCGATCAGTTCGGTTTTGGCGATTTTGTTTTCCGCATGCCGGACAATCAGGAAGTCGGGCGCGCCCGAGATCTCGTATCGCTGGAGCGCCAGTTGCACCGGGTGCCGGAGGAAAGCCTGAATTATCACGCCGAACGCAATCATTTTTCGAAATGGCTGAAAGCGCGCACAGAGTTTTGGCTGGCGCACCAATTGCGTCCCCGTAAAATTTCCGAATACAAATCGATTGAAGAATTTCGCACAGCGGTTATCGAATATCTGCGAAAATACCGCAAAAGCCGCAGCCGTGGCGCCATCACCGATTTCAAAAAAGAAGCATTTGATATTCAGGATGGTTTTGCGCGAATCGGCGGCGGATCGCTGGGCGGAAAAGCACGCGGGCTCAGCTTTGTGAATTTGTTGGTCAACCGGTTCCGGCTGAATGACAAATATAAAAATCTCATCATTCAGGTGCCGCCGACGGTGGTGTTGGGCACGGAAGTTTTCGATGAATTTATCGAGCGAAATAATCTGCGGGCAACAGCGCTTTCGGGCAATTACAGCGATGCGGAAATTACCGCTCATTTTCTGAAAGCCGAGCGATTTCCGCCGAAAGCACTGTATCAACTCACGCAATTTCTCAATTTAATGCGCGATCCGCTGGCGGTGCGATCGTCCAGTTTGCTGGAAGATTCGCAATATCACCCGTTTGCCGGCGTGTACACAACCTACATGCTGCCCAACACGCATTTCGATTCGCAAGTGCGGCTGGATGAGCTGCTGAACGCCATCAAATGCGTTTATGCCTCCACATTTTACAAACGCGCCAAAGATTATGTGAACCTGGCAACCTATCGCGTGGAAGAAGAAAAAATGGCGGTGATCATCCAGAAAATGGTTGGTCAGAAACACAAACAACGCTATTACCCGGATTTTTCCGGCGTGGCGAAATCGCATAATTTTTACCCGATCAGCCCGCAAAAAGCGTCCGACGGCATCGTTTCCGTGGCGTTGGGATTGGGGAAAACGGTTGTGGAAGGCGGCAATACGGTCAAATTTTGTCCGCGATATCCAAAACATATTCATCAATTTTCGAGCATCAACGAAACGTTGAACAATAACCAGCGCAGCTTTTTTGCGTTGGATATGAGCGTTCCGCTCGAAGCAAATGCGGAATCTTTTGAAAAAATTATCCAGCCGTTCCGGCTGCAGATTGCCGAGGAAGATGGCACATTATATTCTGTGGGATCAACATATTCGCACGAAAATCATGCGATATACGACGGGCTTTCCCGGCGCGGTTCCCGGTTGATCACGTTTGCGCCCGTGCTGAAAAACAATATTTTTCCGCTGCCGGAAATTTTGCAGGACTTGCTGGAAATCGGGCGGAAAGGAATGGGAACGCCGGTGGAAATCGAATTCGCGGTGAACATGAGCGTGCCATACGGCCAACCGAAGGAATTCGGTATTTTACAAATGCGCCCGCTGGTGCTCAGCAAAGAAGCCGAACAGCTGGATGTGGAAGATGCAGACAGCCAAACCCTGATTTGCCAAAGCAGCCAGGTTTTGGGCAACGGTATTTTGAAAAATATTTTTGATGTGGTGATGGTCGATTACCAAAATTTCGATCGCTCAAAAACTGTCGATGTGGCGAAAGAAATTCACAAATTGAACAGCCGTCTGCAGAAAGAAGACCGCCCGTATATTCTGATTGGCGTTGGCCGATGGGGATCGATGGACCCGTGGCTGGGCATTCCGGTCAATTGGGAGCAAATTTCCGGCGCACGGGTGATTGTGGAATCCAGCTTCCGGGATTTTGAGGTGGAGCCATCGCAGGGATCGCACTTTTTCCACAACATTACTTCGTTTATGATTGGTTATTTCACGATAGCCAGCAGTGTTAAATCGAGCTTTATCCAATGGGATTGGTTGAGCGAACAGCCGGCAAACATGCAAAACAAATTTGTTCGCCACCTGCAGTTCGATCAACCGATTGTGGTTAAAATGAACGGGCACAATAACAAAGGAATCATCTACAAACCGGGCGCTGCGCCGCTGTCTGAAGATTAACCGCTGTTATCTGCCAAAAATATTTTGTTCGTATGGGTAAGAAAACAGCGTAAATCCGCTTTATTCAGCAAAAATACGTTCCTCAAATTCACGGCGGAACGCCAGTTGTGCATTTCGCTGGAGCATTTGCAATTCCCGGCGTGTGCGAACCGTTAGCATTAGGTTTTTATCACCCATTCGGCGCGGCACAACATGAAAAACCAGATGGCGTGAAGCCATACCATGCTCAACTTTTCCGGCGCTGGTTCCCGTATCGTAACCGTTCGGGCGAATAACGGCATCCAGCACTTCCATGCACATTTGCTGTGTCTGCATAATATCCAGACTTTCACGATCCAATAATTCGCGAATGCTGCACATGTGACGGTTAGGTATTATCAGAAAATGCCCCACCGTATAGGGCGTTGGGCTGTGAATCACGCAGCAGTGTTTTCCCCGGTAAAGCACCTGTTCCGGGCGATCACTTTGTGCAGAAATCCGGGCACATGCCTCGCATTCGCTATCTTCGGCATCGCCATATTCATTAAAAAAATGCTGTCGTCTTCCCGGTATCCAAACGGCGTCGTCCACTAAACGTTTATTCATAAATAACCTCTTTGCTGTTTCCTTAAAATGAGTCGACTTTTTCTGAATTCTGTTCGATCCCCAAATATCTGTTGGGTATTTTACATTTTTTTAATCCCGGTTTACTTCACGGGAATCGCATTTCACCTGTTTAAACAACGATTAATCGATGCAAATAGATTGCCATTCTGTGCAATAATATTGTGTTTGGAATAAATTCGCGGAATAATATGTAATAACTGCGTGGTAGTATTTCAATTTTCGCGGGGATCGTGGATTTATCAAGATTTTCCGATAGAGCCCGGCGAATTGTATTCCTGCTGATTGTCAAAAAAAGTTGTTATATCACGGACATGTTGCGGCAAATAACGCAAATCATGCATGAATATGCAAAATTTATATTGCTCACCACCTGATTGATCATTCTTATTTTTCGGCTTTCCTCAAAAAAGATGCACTAAACTACATGATTATGTCATTATTTTATTGATATGTCGGTTAAATATAATTTTATCCGGGTATCAATTCCAAGTTAAAAAATTTCATTATTTAAGTGTTGCTACATCAAATTTGCGCCAATAAACCTAACTGTTCGCTCTGTTCGTGCACAAATCCGGTCTCCTGTTTCATAACCCCAACTGTTTAATTGATCAAAAAATCTAATTTGTTTCAAGCTACCGTCGAATATTTATCCTGCTGCATAAGATTGAATCGGAACACAGTTTGCAGAATTAATATTATAAAAACACTGTTCCGGCATTAAACAGGAGATTGCAGATATGCGACTACAAACTAAAATGGGAGCTATTTTTACCTCCTTTACGTTATTGTTGATTGCGACTGTAATTGCAACATTTTTTACTGTCACGGATCAGGAAAAAGATGCCGTCGTTATCAATCTTGCCGGACGGCAACGCATGCTTTCACAGAAGATGAGTAAAGAAACGCTCGCTTTTTCTCAAAATATTATACAAGCCGCGGTTTTAAAAGAAACGGCTGCATTATTTAACAAAACACTGAACGGGTTAATAAATGGTGACGCAGAGCAAGATTTGCCAGTCTGCAAGAACGCAAAAATTATTGCCGTAATTAACGATATTGCCGACCAGACCAACTTGCTGGCGCTGAACGCGGCTATCGAGGCGGCGCGCGCCGGTGAGCAGGGCAAAGGCTTTGCCGTTGTTGCAGATGAGGTTCGCAAGTTGGCAGAACGCACCACGCAGGCAACAAAAAAATCGGCAAGCAGTATTTCCGAAATTTCCGAAGCAACGCAATCGTTATCCAGAATGATGACTGTGCTGCAGGAAATTGTTCAGCAATTCCGGATCGAAATGGGTGAAAATCCTGCCATTTCCGTAAACCGGCAGGAACGTTCACAGGATTTTACATTAGATAGATATTAATTCGCTCAACTATATAAAATAAAAGTCCGATAAAATTCAAAGACAACGGAACGTGAATTTTTCGCTTTAAGCGTTAAGGAGTGATTCAATGAGTAAAGTCAATCAAGATTCAGGCATAATTTACCAGCTCGTTAGCTTTGTTGTAGAAAACGAAGAGTACGGAATCGATATTCTCAACGTACAGGAGATTATCCGAATGATGGAAATCAGCCGGGTTCCCAATGCGCCTGATTTTATCGAAGGGGTTATCAATTTGCGCGGCAAAATTGTGCCGGTAGTTGATCTGCGAAAACGGTTTGGCAGAATTCCCCGCAAACGGGACAAGGAAACCCGGATTATCGTTGTTGAGCTGGGTGAAAAAGTAGTTGGTTTTCTGGTCGATCAGGTTCAGGAAGTGTTGCGCGTGCCGAAATCGATTATCGAACCGCCGCCGGAATTGGCCATCGATATCGACGCCCGTTACATCACCGGTGTGGCAAAACTGGATGACCGGTTGCTGATTTTGCTGGATTTGGTAAGAGTGCTCAGCGCCGGCGAACATCAGGATTTGTTGGCTTTTGAAGAGGTTGCGTAAATTTTTCGCACAGTACAGGTTTTTGCACGGTGATGATGTGCATGCCGTTCAACAGGGAATTTGCAAATGTTAGAGGAAACAGGAATGTTAAACAGCTTACGCCTTAAGTTCATGTTATTATTCGGAGTTATCATACTTTTTGTCGTTGCGATTCTCGGTGGATTTTTGACCCTCGAAAGCAAACAACAACTTACAAACGAAGCAATTAAAGTCGCGTTTCAGCAAAAAGCGCTGTCCATCCAGCTTGAAAAAAATGCCTACCGGGTTGCAAATTCTACCGGAAGCGCATCCGATTTGAGCCAGGCTATCGCCGATTTTGAAGCCAACCTGAATCGTTTACCTGCATTACCGGCAGCAATTGAATCTGCCGAAATTCAATCCCAGCTTAGCCAAATTGGCAACACCTGGAGTGAATATCAAACGCACCTTTCCAGATTACATGCGCCGGACACAACAGCGGCATCGCAACAAGCCAGCCTTAGCGCGATGGAAGTTATTCAACAATACAGCCACGAGCTGATCCGGCAATCCGACGCACTGACAGAACTGTTTTTCAGCGACAATAAAAACGCGCTCGCCACCAAACGGTTGATATTGTTTGGATTGTTGGGTTGCGTCATTATTGCGAGTATCATCGGGTTGCTATTTTTTAACAAACTGGTGCTGAGCCCGTTAGCACTCATTACCGAACAGGTTCATCAGGCAGATTTGAATACGAGCCTGAATTATCCCTATTCCAACGAAATGGGAACGCTCATCCGGGCATTCGACAAATTTATTCATTCAATCAAAGAGACACTCCAAAAATCTGTGGATACCGCATACATCGTTGCAGATTCCACATCAGAAATATCGACCAGCACCAACAGCCTTGCCAGTAGCGCACGGCAGCAATCGGCACATGCCAACGAAGTTGCCGCAGCAGTAGAGGAAATGGCGAGATCCAGCATCAGCAGCGCCGCAAATGCCACGCAGGCTGCAAATGCCGCTGCCCAAAACGGAAAAATCGCCGAAGAAGGCGGTCGGGTCGTTCAGCAAACGGTTGAAAATATTCGGGTGATTGCCCAGGTTGTCAAAAATTCCGCCCAAACCGTTCAGCGATTGGGTGAATCCAGCTCGGAGATCGGCGAAATCGTATCCGTGATTGAAGATATTGCCGATCAAACCAACCTGCTGGCGCTAAACGCGGCCATCGAAGCAGCGCGCGCCGGCGAACAGGGACGCGGTTTTGCCGTAGTTGCGGACGAAGTTCGTAAATTGGCGGAACGCACCACGCAGGCAACCGAAAAAATTTCGGTGATGATCCTGACCATCCAAAAAGAAACGCAGGAAGCTGTTGAAGCAATGAAACGCGGCAACGAAACCGTTGCCCAGGGCATTCACCTGGCGGATGCCGCCGGGCAAGCACTAAACGAAATTGTGGACAGCGCCCAAACCATTGGCGATTACATCAATCAAATAGCCACTGCCAGCGAGCAGCAAAGCACCACCAGCGAGGAAATTGCAAAAAATATCGATACCATTTCCAGCGTATCTTCGCAGGCAGCGGATGGCGCATCGCATATTGCTTTATCCATTAATGAATTAAGCAACATGACCAATGAATTGCAAAACCTGTTAAAACGGTTCAACCTAAACCAGGATGTTTTTGTACAACGCAACAGTAAATCTTCAAATTCTGAAAAACAGGTGCAGCAACGTAAAGCAACGAAACGTCACTCGGAATCATTTGAAGCGTTTTAATCCCCAACCGGTACGCGTTATGCGAAAAATACCGGTAATGGGCAAAAAGGATGTTGGGAAAACAAGACAGACGTTAATTTTTTTGGATTTAAATCATTAAGTAACGGGTTTTAACGTCGAATATCGAATTGAACGAGGGAAGGATTTTGAACCAGGAAGGTTACTTTTTTTCATCGAACGATGGGAAACCAGCCGATTTAATTTACTAAAAATCAGCGATTTACACCTTTTTGGTTAATCAGCTTCCCGGCATAACAATCGAAATAATTGTATTCAGGAATCGGGGAAATTAACCATGAAACCGGAAATCATTAAAAAGCTAAACAGCCAAAACGCATTTGACCGGCGGCTGGCGCTGGAAGAGCTGACAGATGGCGATTTTTCGCCCAAAGCAGCATCTCTGGCGGCAGGATTGCTGGCAGATGAGGACAGAGGCGTGCGCGATGCAGCCGCCCAGTTTCTGGTGCTCAATGCCGATGCTTCGCTGGCAGCACAAATTGCACCGCTGATGGCCAGCGATAATATTTCCGTCCGTAATTTAACCGGCGATACGTTGGTTAAAATGGGCGCACTGGCTGTTCCGGCCATCGCCGGTTACATTTGCGACACCGAAAAAGATGTGCGCAAATTTGCCATCGATTTACTCACCCTGCTTCCGGCAGAAGATTATCTGGATAATATTGCAAAATGCCTGAACGACAGCGATCAAAATGTGGTTCTCTCCGCAATTGATGCGTTGGGCGCACTAAAGGGCGAACAATTTGCAGAAGAATTAATGGCGTGTTATCGCAATTATGATTTTACCAGAACAAACGTTTTGTCCGCATTTGCACAATTTGAAAACGGTGAATACGCCGGATTTTTTGCGGAAGCATTGCACGATGACGATCCGGTTGTGCAGTTGGTGGCAGTGGAAGCGCTGTCCCACAATCAAACGCCGGAAACCCTGCCGTTGATTTTGGAAAAGCTGGAAAAAGTAAACGAAACAACCCGGGCAATTATGCTGCAGGCAGTGGTGGATATCACCGAAGCCAATCCCGGTTTACAATCCAAATTGCCCCAATATTTAAAAAAACACCTGCTGCAAATGCTCAACGATAAAGATAGCGAATATGTGGAAACCGCCGTAAAAGGCCTCCGCTATTTTGTGGATGCGGATGTCGTGGTTCAGCTGATTCCCAAAATGGGAATTTCCGAACCGCTGGACATGCAAATTTTCCAGACAATCTGCAACTCCCGGATCAATGTTGTTAGTTGCGTTATCGACGCGGCAGAAACAGGAAAAATATCCCGGCAAACCGGCGCGCGTTTCGCACTGGGTTTAGCCGTTGAATATCTGCAAACCGATGAATATTTAAAAATGGATGCCGGCATCATGCAAATGGGTCGTTTTGTTAAAGAGAATTACCATTTTCTCGATGTCGAATCCAAACTGGCAGCCGTTGAAATATTTGGCAAATTCCGCCTGCCGGAATTTTTGGCGGTGCTCCGGGCAGCCTTGCAGGACAACGAAGCCATTGCCCGTTCCACAGCGTTGGAGATGGTGCAGCATACCGGCACAGATCAATTTGAAGACCTGCTAGCGCAGTTACAAAGCGATGAGGATGAAAATATCCGCAAACTGGCTGTAGCGCTCAGCTAAGTAAAATTGCAGGAATGAGGTATTATTAATGAGCTTTTTATCGCAATTGAACCTGACATCCAACGTCCAGAAGTCCAATATGTCGGACACGGTCTTCGAAGGTTTGCGCCAATTTATTTATGACAAAACCGGCATTTATTTCCCGGATAACAAAAAATATCTGCTGGAAAGCCGGGTGGGTCAACGGGTGCATGCACTGGGAATTCGGGATTACAGCGAATATGTATCGCGACTGCGTAACGGCATGGCTGAGCAGGAAATGCCGCAATTGGTAAACGTGATAACTATTAATGAAACATTTTTTTACCGCAACGAGCCGCAACTGGAAATAGTTGAAACCCAATTACTGCCGCAAATTATCAAAAAAATTCGGGAAACGGGCAAACGTACCGTACGTATTTGGAGCGCAGCCAGCTCCTCCGGCGAAGAGCCGTACACCATTGCACTGATTGTAAAAGAGAAATTGCAACCGGCCAATCCGGATATCCGTTTCGAAATTGTTGGCAGCGATATTAACACCAACGTGCTAAACAGCGCCCGAAAAGCCACCTACCGGAACTACTCGATACGCAAGGTTCCGGCACACATTCTCAAAAAATATTTTATCGAAAAAGGTGAAGATTACACCTGCAGCCACCCATCACCAACATGGTCGAATTCCGGAAAGTGAATCTGTTCGATCGCAACGTTTTGCGCAGCATGAAGCAGTTTGACATTATTTTTTGCGCCAACGTGTTGATCTATTTCGATACAAAATCCAAACGACAGGTGATTGGCAGCTTATATGACTCACTCAACACCGGCGGCTTTTTGCTGTTGGGTTATTCCGAATCGCTGTATGGGTTGAGCCAGGCGTTTAAACCGGTACATTTTACCAAAACGATTGCGTACATCAAGGAGTGAAACATGAATCCAGTGGTAATGGTTGTTGACGATTCCGTCGCAACCCGAAAATTCATTATGCTTGCATTGCGTGCCCAAGGGTGCCGCGTTATTGTTGCCCGCGATGGCATGGAAGCCCTGGAAAAACTGGCTTACGAAAAAGTTGATCTGGTAATTACCGATCTGAATATGCCAAATCTGGACGGTTTCGAGCTGGTTAAAACCTTGCGTGATCACCAATCCTATCGTGAGTTACCAGTCATTATTTTATCCTCGCTCAGCAGCGAAGCAGAAATAGAAAAAGGCAAGCAATTAGGCGCAAACGCCTACCTCGTTAAACCATTTGATAGAAAACGTATTCAATACGAAGTAGCAAAATTTCTTAACTAAAGGAGTTGGAACAATGAAATTTTTAGTTGTCGATGATTCACCAACCATGCGCAGAATTGTGAATAATGCACTGGGACGAATCGGCTACACCGATGTTGTAGAGGCAGAAGACGGTCGCGATGGCATGGCCAAACTGAGTATCGAGGAAATCGATTTCATCATTACAGACTGGAACATGCCGAACATGAATGGCTTGCAGTTCACCAAAACCGTTCGCACATCGTCGGATTATGCCGGGCTTCCCATTTTGATGGTAACCACCCGCAGCGGTAAGGAAGATGTGCTGGAAGCACTTCAGGCAAGGGTAAATAATTACATTACCAAACCGTTTACCCCGCAGGTGTTAAAGGAAAAAATTGACCAGATTTTGCAGTCCCGACGCTAACAGGAGGATAAATATCCGCAATAACCATTCAGCAGAAGCCTGTTCAAAACGCTTTCGGGAAATGCCAAATATATTTGTCACCATCCGTTGCGATGCGTTCCGGGTTTCAAAAAGATTCGCTGGTTTAGGAGAACACCAATTATGAAAATACAACAGATCGCCAGTATCTCAAATAAAATCAATGAGTTGAAAGCACTCTTCATTTTCGGGCAACGCGTTATTCCTTTTCTGGAAGAGCTGTTTAACTTTGTTCAGGAAGTAATTCCGCTGTTGGACGAAATTAACAAATCTATCAGCGATAGCACATCGAAAATGCCCCGTGCGTCATCGCAACTCAGCAAAGTAACCCAGGCAACCGAAATGGCAGCCACCGAAATTTTTGACATGGTGGATAACATCCTCTACAAACTGGGCGAAATGAAAGCCGAACATTCGGAAAACGCCGAAGCCATCAAAAAAGTGGTGCGGCTGGATTCGCACATTTTGCGGTTGCTGCGCAACGAGCTGGAAGGCAAAAATGATGTGCTGCTGACCAAAATCAACCAGATCCATCTGGAAAAGCTGCGCACCCACAAAAAACTGATCACGTTTTACGACAAGATGAGCGAAATTCTCGATACCATTCACGACAGCACCAGCAGCATTATGATGTCCATGCAGGTGCAGGATATTACCGCACAGCAGATTGCCGCGGTTAACCATCTCATTGAATCCGTAGAAGAACGATTGGCAACACTCATCCGCAGATTTAAGGAAGCGGACGACGACAATTTTATCGAAAGAAAACGGCACTCCATGCCGCATGTGTTTGATCCGGATGCCACTTACGATACTTCAGGTGACAAACAGCAACTGGCAGATTCCGTATTCGACGATCATCACAAAACGCAACCGGAACCCAAAGGTCCGGCATCGCAGGATGATATCGATAAGCTTTTCGGCGCCGAAAAACCCGGCAACGCAGTGGCAGATCAGGACGAAATTGACCGGCTGTTCGGAAGCGTTTCCGATGCCCCGGAAAGCAGCAAACCGGCACCCAAAAAAGTGCAGGATGACAGCAGCGATGGCATCGCATCACAGGATGAAATCGACAAATTATTTAACAATAGCTGATAAAATCAGCGGAAATAAATGAGCAGATTTCCGCTGATCAGCAAATAGAAACAGGTCAGGCATTAATTTGAAAATCGCTATTATAGCGTGAACGGAGATGAAACGATGCACGCAATGTTTTCCGATGACATGATCGAAATCGTTGAAAGTTTCGTCGTTGAAACACAAGACATTTTTGAAGAACTCGATCAGGATTTATTAGTACTCGAACACCGCGCAGACGACAAAGAGCTGGTTAACAAAATTTTCCGGGCGGTGCACACCATAAAAGGCACCTCCAGTTTTCTGGATTTTCAGCAGATGACGGAGTTGACCCATCATTTCGAAGATGTGCTGAACAAACTCCGGCGCGACCAAATCCAGTTCCAAACCAGCATGCTGGATGTGATGCTGGAAGCCTTTGATATGATGAAGGATCTCCTGCAACAGGTTGTGGACCGGGATATCCGCGATATCGATCTGAGCAACATCGCCGCCAAATTGGAAGCCATTTCCAACAGCAGCAATTCCGACGAAGAAACAGCACCGGAATCGGCAGAAACAACGGTTGATTTGACCAGTTTCACCGCACCGCCGGAAGTTAGTTTGGACATGGCAGATTTTGACGTATTGCCCGAAGTTGAGCTCGATATGGCAGATTTCGACGAAACGCCCGCAGAAGACATCGACATGGAAGCCCTGGCATCGGCAGAACAGCCGGAATATGTACCGCCTGCAGCCGCCGATGGCATGCATCCCATGTTTTCCGATGACATGCTGGAAATTGTGGAAAGCTTTGTGGTAGAAACCACCGAAGTGTTCGAAACACTCGATCAGGAATTACTGGAGCTGGAGCACAATTCGCAGGACAAAGATCTGGTGAACCGCATTTTCCGCGCGATTCACACGGTAAAAGGCACTTCAGGATTTTTGGCATTTGAAGAAATGAGCGATCTGGCGCACCACTTTGAGGATGTGCTGAACAAACTCCGGCGCGACCAACTGGCCTTCGAACCGTGGATGCTGGACATCATGTTCGAAGCGTTCGATCTGATGAAAGCATTGCTGCAACAGGTGATCGATCGCGATTTGCAACACGTCAACTTAACCGATATCAACCAAAAACTTGCAGCTATCTCCAACGGCGAAAAAGTTTCGCAGGCGCCAAAATCGCCGGCGGCGGTTAGCGGCACACCATCGGAAAAAACCGTTGCACCGAAATCCGAACCGGAAAATCCAACCGCAAATACAAACAACGGCAGCGTTGCGGCGGCATCCAAACGTCCGGAAAAAGCCGCAGACACCACCATTCGGGTGGATGTCCGGCGATTGGACAGCCTGATGAACCTTGTTGGCGAACTCGTTTTGGGCCGGAATCGCCTTTCCCAAATTATCGGAAACGGCGTTTTGACCGAAGAAAGCAGCGAGTTTTTGCAGCAGCTAATGGAAACCGGAGCACAAATTGATTTTATCACCACCGAATTGCAATCCGCTGTAATGAAAACGCGGATGGTGCAAATCGGACGCGTGTTCAACCGTTTCCCGCGGGTTGTCCGCGATATTTCGCGCGAATTCGGGAAGGAAATTGAGCTGGTTATCGAAGGCGAAGAAACCGAGATGGACAAATCGATCATCGAAGAAATCAGTGATCCGCTCATTCACCTCGTTCGCAACGCCGCCGATCACGGCGTCGAAAGCCCGGAAGAACGCGAAGCGGCAGGCAAATCGCGTCGTGGCAGAATCCGGCTGAGCGCCGGGCACGAAGGCAACCATATTGTCATCGCCATTGAGGACGACGGCAAAGGCATCGATCCGGAAAAAATTAAAGCAAAAGCAGTGGAAAAAGGCGTGCTGACACCCCAGGAAGCCGCCGAAATGACTGACACTGAAAGCTACAACCTGATCTTCGCACCGGGTTTCAGCATGGCAAAAAAATTGACCAGCGTTTCCGGTCGCGGCGTTGGAATGGATGTTGTAAAAACCAATATTACTAAACTTAACGGCATCATCACTGTCGAATCTGAAGTTGGAAAAGGCAGCCGTTTCACCCTAAAATTGCCGCTCACGCTGGCGATCATTCAGGGATTGCTGGTCAATGTGGGCGACGAAACATTTGCCGTGCCGCTCAGCTCTGTTCTGGAAGTGGTGCGCACCTCCCGCAGCGACCTTTCCTACATTCAGGGTCGTGAAATGATCCGGCTGCGCGACCGCATTTTACCACTGGTTCATGTGGACGATTTGTTGCACGTTCCCGGCAGTAAAAACAAAACCAGCGATCGTTTTTACACGGTCGTGATCGGCGTAGCCAATTCATTCTTCGGTTTGGTGGTCGATAGTTTGTTGGGACAAAAAGAGATTGTCATCAAAACACTTGGCACATTTCTCAAAAATACCCAGGGTATCGCCGGTTCCACCATTTTGGGAGACGGTCGCGTAATTATGATTCTGGATGTCGGCGAAGTTGCCAAATTGATGAAAAATAAAATCGGGTACGAGGCTTAAAACATGGCTATTCGCGTGTTAGTAACAGATGATTCCGCGTTTATGCGCAAAGCGATTTCGATGATTTTGGAAGAAGATCCGGGCATCGAAGTGGTTGGCACAGCACGGGACGGACAGGAAGCAGTGGAAAAAGTCCGCGAGCTGAAGCCGGATTTGCTGACGATGGACATCGAAATGCCCCGGATGGACGGCATTGCCGCCACACGCGAAATTATGGCAAATAACCCGTTACCGATCATTATCATCAGTTCGCTCACCGCAGAAGGTGCGCAAAACACCATCGAAGCCATGCAGGCCGGCGCCGTCGATTTTATCACGAAAGAAATGTCTTCCATTTCGTACGACCTCATTCAGATGAAACGCCAGTTAACTGAAAAAGTGAAAAGCGTTATCCAAAGCCACATCAAAAATATCGACGTCAACAGTGAAGTTAAACGCCTGAGGGAACGCTACAAACCGCGCACACCGGCAAAACCGCAAGTGACCGGCACATTATCCACCCGCAGAACTCTTTCCCAATCGAATACCACTTCTGCCAAAAGTCCCGGCAGAAACCCGGTTCGGCGAACGGCACAACCGGGACTGGAACCGTTTCAGATTGTTGTCATTGGTATTTCTACCGGCGGGCCGTTTTCGCTGCAGCAAATTATTCCGGCACTGCCGGGCGATTTGAGCACGCCCGTTGCAATCGTGCAGCACATGCCGCCGCATTTCACAAAATCGCTGGCAGACCGGCTGAACACCATGAGCGAACTAAACGTGGTTGAAGCGGAGGACGGAATGGAAATTCTGCCCGGAAACGTGTATATCGCTCCGGGCGGGCAACACCTCAAATTTGCCAAAAGCGGCACAAAAGTGCTCGCCAAAGTAACGCCAGATCCGCAGGATGTGCTTTTCCGTCCTTCCGTAGATGTCATGTTCGATTCCGCCAACACCGTTTTTGGCGGAAATTCATTAGCCGTAATTATGACAGGAATGGGAAAAGACGGGTTGGAAGGCACCCGTAAAATCAAAAATTCCGGTGGTTATGTAATCGCTCAAAATGAAGAAAGCTGCGTTGTTTACGGCATGCCCAAAGCAATTGTGGATGCCCAATTGGCCGATCATGTGCTGCCGCTCAATCAAATTGCCGAGGCAATTGTCCGCTCCGTTTCTTAAATCACGCCATCCGGCAGGCTATTCTCCGAATTGTGATATTTTTCCTTGCAATCCTTCCTTATCTAAAATTAGATTAAACTTTCGTAATACGAATAATCCATAAGTAATTGTTTTAACTTATGTTCAATAAACATAGAGGCACACGTATGAAAAGCAGGTGGTTTGTAAAATCTATTTTAGTTGCAGTGTTGATCAGTTTTTCCGGCTTTGCAAAAGGCGTTAAAGTGGTTTCCAAAACAACAGATGCAAAGGGGAACCCGTCGGAAACCAGCACAATAAAATTTGACAACGACAATTTGAGCATGGAATCGAAAGGCAAAAGCGGGCATATGATTGTCCTTTTCCGCAGCTCCGAAAACAAAATGGTGCTTGCCAATATAACCGAAGGCACCATTATGGAAATTACCGAAAAAGATTTGGAAAAAATGGGTGCGACAATGGATCAGGCCCAAAATCAAATGAAAGACATGATGAACTCCCCGGAAATTGCCGAAGCCATGCGCCAGGCACAGGAAAAAATGAAAGATCTGCCCAAAGAACAGCAGGAAATGATGAAAAAGATGATGCCCAATATGGGTGGCGGCGGCATGAATATGAACGCAATGGATGAGCCGAATGTGACCTATGAAAAATCCGGCAGCGAAACCGTAAACAGTTGGAAAACCACAAAATACATCGGCAAAGAAAACGGACAAACATCCGAAGAAGTTTGGACGACGGACATGTCTAATTTTGGATTGAGCGAATCCGATTTCGCCGTATTCAAAAAAATGGGCAAATTTTTTGACAAATTATCGCCGCAAATGGGCAACCAAATGGCGCCGCTCATGAACTTTGGCAGCAAAGAAGCCGAAGCCAAACGCGGCTACTCCGGCGTTCCGGTTAAAAATAATGATTTTGTGAACGGCAAACTCGCCTCAACAACCGAAGTGTTGGAAGTAACCAAAATCAGCCTCAGCGCAAATGATTTCAAAACTCCGGAAGGGTTAAAAAAACAGCAGATGTTTGATCAAATGCAAGACATGAAGTGATAACTGCCCTACAGCGCGCACACATTTTGCCGGTAATGGCTTATTAACCATTACCGGCTTTTTTTTGATCGAATACTGCCCATTGCTTCTGTAAAATTTTCACGCTAACGCGTTTGCACGATCCTCGCTAAAACTTCTTTTTCTATCCAAATCCATCCGCGGATTTTAACTCCGGTGTGATAAATAACCTTGCGCCACCGATATTATTTCATATAGTTTGCATACTATTCGTTTTTCAATCAGAAAAATGAATAAATTAACAGGTTCAACCAAATCGGAGGCATATATAATGAATCACCATAAATTTTTCCAATTTCTCTTAACCATAGCTATTCTCGGCTATGCGGGATTTGCCAAAGGGCATAAAATCATATCCCAGACGACAAACGGTCACGATAAAACGGAAACGGTAACCATATTATTAGATATGGATAATTTGAAGATTGAGTCGCAAGGCATCAACGGTCATTCCATTGTTTTTTTCAACGGTGCGGACAAGGTATTAAATGTAGCGAATATCAGTGATGGAACGCTGATGGAAATTACCGAAGCAGATTTGGAAAGAATCAAGTCTTCGATGAGCGACGTGCACAAAGCCATGAACAAACCGGAAATGAAAGAGGCGATGGATAAATCCTCGGACGCGATGAAGGATATGTCCGAAGACCAGAAAAAAATGGCTGATAAACACATGCCCGATGCAAAAGGCGATAAAATGGGCATGATGAAAGATGATGATAAAATCATGTTCAGCAAAGCCGGAACGGAAACGGTAAACGATTGGAATTGCACAAAATACAGCGCCAAAATCAACGATTCGAAAACGAAGGAAATTTGGACAACCGATTTGGCAACACTCGGTTTGACCAAAGAAAATCTGGCGATTTTCGATAAATTGCACAATTTTGTGGAAGTGCTCGGTGCAGAACGGCAACATAAAATTTTGCCGAAAATGGATTTCACCAAAATGGATATGGACGAAAAATATGGGTATTCCGGCGTTCCGGTGAAAACGAATATCATCGAAAACGGAAACCTGACCCGCTCCAACAAATTGACAGAAGTCAGTGAAGTTGCGCTCACAGCCAACGATTTCAAAATCCCGGAAGGCTTAACGCAGCTAAAAACGCTCGAGGAAATGCCGCAGGCAACCACACCTCGCAAGCGCTGATTTCCGATAACATTTTTTGCCGTGTAAATTAATCGAATGCCGGCAACATCGCCCAAAGCTGATGTTGCCGGCATTTTTTTTCGGCTGTCTTCCGGTTCGCTGCCTGTCGCCGTAAAATTCCGACTTTCATTATATTTGCAAATGGAAATGAGATTCCATATATTTCTAACTCATAATTGGGGAGTGCGCCGCCGCCTTTCACTAAGCGTGAAATTAACCGCAAAAGTATCTTTTAGATGAGCGTTGACGAACGAAAATTAGAAGACCAGCAGCTAATTCAAAAGGCTCGAAATGGCGATCAGAAAGCCTTCGAGCAATTGCTGAATAAATACCGTAACCTCGTGTATCATGTGATGTTACGTATGGTTCGCAATCCGCAGGAAGCCGAAGATTTGTGCCAGGAAGCGTTTATCAAAGCGTTTAGCGCGCTGCAATCGTTTAACGAAGAATTCGCTTTCTCCACCTGGTTGATGAAAATTGCCTCCAATAATTGCATCGATTTTCTGCGGAAGAAAAAACTGCGCACTTACTCCATCGACGAACCCGTGAAATACAAAGATGAGCAAGTTCAGTTCGAACTGCCCGATCACGATCCCACACCGGAACGCCAAATTATCGATCGCGAACGCAGCAAAATGATCGACGATGCCATTCAGGCGCTGCCGCCGCGCTACCGTCAGGTGATTGTGCTGCGCCACAAAGAGGAAAAATCGTACGAAGAAATTTCCGAATTGCTGCAGTTGCCGCTGGGCACCGTAAAAGCACGGATTTTCCGCGCGCGGGAAATGCTCAACAAAAATATCCGGGACATTTTTTAACCCAAAACGAAACGACCCGCCATGAAAAGCACATTTTTTTTAGCTGTTTTTTTGCTCACATCTGTTGCGCTGGTTGCCGCAGAAGCGGATAAAAACAAAGAAATCCGCAAATCGGAACAGTCATTTCCGCTGGAAAACGCCACATCGGTTTCTGCAAAAGTAAACGTTAGCGTCGCCAATGTGATCATCGAGAAAGCGGGCGGAAACGATGCCTTCGCCGGTGAATTTTCATTTTTGGAAGAACCGCCGCGCATCGAATATCGAACAGAAGGCGATGAAGGCAAGCTGAGGCTTCACTTTGGCGAGTCTGTCAACCAAAAAGGAAACGGCAACAGCAAAGATATTGATTTTGATGAATTTAAAGATTGGGTGTGCCGTTTGGCATTTACCGATCGCGTGCCGCTGTCGCTCGATTTCGAGCTGGAAATTGCCAAAGCAGATTGGGATTTGGGCGGATTTCAGATTTCCGAACTGGAAATCGCTTCGGCGGTCAGCGATTTGCGCATCGATTTCAGCAAACCGAATCCCATCCGGATGGAAGATATGGATATCGAAAGCGGCGTTGGTGAAATGACGCTGCAGCGAATCGGCAATGCCAATCTCGAAAGCCTCGATTTTGAAGGCGGTTTGGGTGAGTACACCTTCTATTTCGATGGCAAAATGACGGGCAATATGAGCGCCGATCTGGAAATCGGAATGGGGCAATTAACCATTTATCTGCCGCGCGATATCGGCGTGCGTATTCGAATGAGCGATTCTTTTTTGACCAGTATTTCGGTTCATGATATGCGCAAAAACGGGGATTATTACACCAATGATTTATGGAACAGCGACCGTCCGCAACTTGATATTCGCGTGGAAGCCGGCGTTTCCAAAGTTGAAGTAGAATGGCTGGATTAATACAGGATAAATGATAAAGGGTGAAGGATAAATTTTCCACATCCGGAATCAACAACCCGAAACCAGAAGCAATAACTTGATTCGAACACTTATCTCAATTTTACTGCTGTCGGCGGTGCTGGCGGCACAGGACATTTCGCCGGATCAGCCGCTGGATCTGAACAACGCATCATTTGAAGAAATTTTGCAACTACCGCTATCGCACGATTTAGCGGAGCGCATTTACGAGCGCATCACTTATCAGGGGCCGTTCGCCAATATTTTTGAACTGCGCGATGTGCAGGGCGTTGATCAGGAAACGTTGCTCAAACTGAAGTCGCTGGTGCGAATTGAGCCGTTCCGGGCGGCATCCGAACGGGAAGAGCGGCTGAACGAACTGTATTTCCGGCTGGATCAGTGGGGCGGCGATGAGGGCGCTAATCAGGCGTTGGTGGATAGCTGGATCGAACGCGCTTTGGAGCCGTCCAACATCAACGAAATGCGCTATGACGAGCTGCTCAATTTGCAGAGCGTCTCGCCGGTGGATGCCGCGGCAATCGTGAATTATCGCAATACGATCGGGCGGATCAACAGCCAGCGCGATCTGCGCAGTGCGCCGTATCTCTCGTATTACGGGTATCGCAACGCCAGCAATTTTGTTTCGTTTGGCAGCACCGCTAGCGAAAAAGCGTTTCATGGCAACTGGATGGTGCGGATGACCAACGCGCCGTTTATGACCGAAGAAGCGGAAATCAACACCAGCACGCAGGGCGCAGGGCTGACGGACGCAGTTTCCGGCAGTATTATCAGCAACCAATATCCGGATGTGTATTCCCGGCTGATTGCCAGTTGGGGACCGGATGTAAAAATGGGCATTTCCCACTGGCACGCCCTCGGCGAGCCGGTATTTCAGTCGGACCTCGGGTTTGCCAGCGTGCCTAAACCCAAATTTTACATTGGTTTGGAGAACCGGAATCTGGGTCCGGTGCAGATGCGCAAATTTTATGTCGGGAATTATTCGCTGGCTTTCGGGCAGGGCGTAATTATGGAAAACAGCGATTTTTTCCAGCCGCGAAAATCCGGTTTCGGGTTCCGCAAAAGCTACATCGGGCTTTCCGGCGATAATTCCCGCACTCGCCAATACACCCTCACCGGTGCAGCGACGCAACTGCAATTCGGCAATGCGCACCTCTATTTGTTCGGCGGATTTGACGAACGCGACGCGATTCTCAATCGCCAGGCCGTGCTGTATAATGGCGAATTGGTCAATCCGGTGAACCAAATGATTGTGCTCGACCAGCGTTTTGCTTATGCGCCCGGAGATCCCGCGCGACAGCTCGACAGCCTCGGCTGGCGCGATTCCGTGAAAGAGTTGCTGCTCGGATTTCACGCCGCATACGATGTGCTTCCGGCGACCCAAATCGGGTTCACCTATTACGAAAGCGCGTACGATCGCCCGCTGCGTCCGGAAATCACCGAAATCGTCGGTGCGGACAATCTTGGGCTGATCACCCTCCCCGATAACGAAATTTACGCATCGTACGGCGGCAGCGTTTCCGATGGCGAAAACGCATTCTGGAGCGATGCCAAATCGTTCCGCCGCATTTACGGGGTAGATTTCCAGAGCGTTTACAAAAACGCCAGTTTTCAGGCGGAATATGCCGAGCTCGATAAAAGCGCCGGGATGGGACTGTTCCGCGAGGGTCGCAATCCGTGGGCGTTTGTGGGCAGCGCGTATTTTCAATACAACAGCTTTAATTTTATGGCGTTGTATCGCAATTATCAAACCGGATTCGACAATCCGTATCAGCGCTCATTTTCCAACTATCGCCGCTACAAACGCACCATTTACGAAGATTATTTTTATCTGCAAAGTTCATTTTATTATCAATTGTATTCCAACAATCCCCAGCCGCAGGCGGAGCGCGGATTTTATTTTAATACACGATACCAGATCAACCGCCAGTTCACGCTGTCGATGGAATACGACAATTGGCTGCGCAACGCAGACGACGTGCCGCAATATCGCCTGAGCGGAACGCTGCAATTCCGCCCGGTTTTCCCGATAACGGTTTCGCTGCGGCAGAAATATCAGGGACGTGAGGCGTTGAACGATAAAACGCTGGAATATTACGAAAACGCCGAATTCCGCGGTCAGTTGCGGCTGCGGCTGTCGCGATTTAACGATTTGAGTTTGCTGTATGCGGATTCCCGGGTGAATTTCCGCCCGCGGCCGCGGCTGTCTTTCCCGACTGATCCGACCGATCCGGGACAAAATTACGATGATACCAACTTGGGCGGAACGGCAGCTTTGCCGGGAACCGCCATCGGCGCAACCTATACCCACAACTTCAACGAATGGCTGAAATTCCGCGGATTTTTGGGCTTTTACAAAGGATTTCTGTGGAATTTTGAAGACACGGAATTTATCGTAACCAACAGCGAGCGCGGCGCCACACGGCTGTGGTTTTCGGTGTATTCGCGGATTAGCAATCGCATGAGCATGCGCCTGAAATACACCCGCGATTACCAAAAAGCCATCACTTTTTCGCAAGCCCGCGATGCCAACAACGAGCCGATTGAGCCAGGCAACAGCAGCTACATCGACGGACGCTATTATGGCGCCAGCCTTATCCAGCCGTCGCAGGAGTATTATTATATGGAGTTTAATTTCCATTTTTGAGTTGCTAATTGTCCATTGTTAATTGTCCATTGATAAACATTTGTGAGGAATTCCAATGTTCATTACAGGGATCATCAAGAACAAAAAAATCATTACTGACAAACCGCTGGAATTACCCGATGGCACCGAAGTGAGCATTCTAATAAAGGATGTTGAACCAACGAAGGAAGCATCTGGACTGTGCGGAATTTGGAAAGATGAACGAGCTGCGGATGACATCGTCAATGAAATTATTTCAGCCCGGTCAAAAGGCAGAAAAGTAAAACTGTAATGTATCTCCTCGATACAGACATTGTCATTTATTGGCTGAAAGGGAATACTGCAATCGAAAGGAGATCACTTGAGGCTGGTATCGAAAACCTCGGAATTTCGATTATCTCGATTGCTGAATTGTATTTTGGTGCTTTCAAATCACAGCAGGTTTTAAAGAATAAACGTAACGTAAAAATAGTAGCCAGCACAATTGCCAATGTTGGATTTGACAAAAAATCTGCTGAAAAATTTGGAGAAATAAAGGCAATGCTATCCATGAATGGTGTCATGCTGCCGGATGCGGATATCATGATTGCAGCTATAGCAATTGCGAATAATAGAATATTGGTAACAAACAACTTACAGCATTTCAAACGAATTCAGGATTTGCAAATCGAAAATTGGTTGCAATAAAAATATCTTTAATTTGGAGCTTAACCTTGTTGAAGCTACGACAACTTCTAATTTTACAACTATTTACAGTCGGTGTTTTCGCCCAAAGTTATCTCGCGTTTCCCGTTGGGGAAAGCTGGCGATTCCCGGATGCGCGCACGCTTGGGCTTGCCGGTGCCGGATCGGTGTCCAATAGCAGCGCGGGTGCGTTGCTGCTCAATCCCGCTGCGATGGCGGCAAACGAACCGGGCATTCATGCAAACGCCAATTTGCGCGCCCGCAGTCTGGAAGAGCGCCGTGCGTTCCCGGTTTTTGACCGGTTCAACGATATCAATTCGTTCGGCATTTACGCGGTGAACGACAACTGGTTTGCCAATCTTCAGGGCAGCGTGCAATACAATCCGAATCTGGCGTCGGTTCCGTTTCTGAAATCCGTTGCCATCGGTGTGTTCGAGGAAACCGATCTCAACTACGATTACGAAGAGGAAGTTCGCGAAAACATTTTTCCGGACGATCCGATGGCGATCAATCGCATCAAGTTTGACGGACGGCTGATGCGCTACAGCTTTGGCGCGGCGTTCAATGTGTTCGAACCGCTGAATGTCGGGTTTCAGCTTGGTATGATTCGCGGCGATATTACGCAGGAGCGCTCCGTCACATTTATCGATGACGAAACGAACAATCAGGCGGTAATGAGCAACCGGGAATTGAGCAATTCACCGCTGGTTGCGTCGGTCGGGGCAACGTATCAAATTAATCCGCATACACAGCTTGGCGGACATTTGCAATTGCCCTATTCCGCGGAATATGACGTCAGTTTTCCGGTGGTCACCGGCAATATTGTGGACGCGCTGCCGGGCACCGAAACCGTCGAATATCCCATGCAGGCAACGGTCGGTTTCGAGTATCGCGCGCAGCAAATTGTACAGGCGCGACTGAATGTGGACGTGAGCTACGAATGGTGGAGCCAAACCGATCAGCAGTTGCTGTATGACAACAGCGACATCGCCAACGGGCTGGACGACGTGCTGAAAATCGCCACGGGCATCGAACATATTTTCTTCAATCAGGTGCCGTTCCGGGTGGGCATTCAGTATCGTACCAGCTTTTTGGAACGCACCAACGCGCGGGTGATGTTTGCGGCCGGCACCGGATTTCACGGGAAATTTTGGGAAGTGGATCTGTCCGCCGGATTCAGCCGGTTGGATTATCGCCACAGTGATTTATTTGCGGATGAACTTTTCGGCGGCAGCCGAACCGGCAACGCAGCCATCGACAACGTTTCCGAAAGCTATTTTTTCGGCATCGCGAATGTGCGGTTTTTCAGAAAATAAGCGATTTTTCAAATCTGAATCATAAAAAAAGGGCAGCGAACACTGCCCTTTTTTTATTGAAATTTGCGTCAGTTTTATTTGTTGGGAATTTTCAACTGCTGCCCGATTTTGATCAAATCCGGGTTGCTCAGCTGATCCGTATTCATGTTGAAAATTTCCATGTAACGCCCGGATTTTCCGAGAAACAGTTTGGAAATTTTCCCGAGCGTATCACCTTGCTGAACGGTGTAAACGCCGTAATAATCGGTGTTTTCAACTTTAATATCGGCTTCCAGATCTGCCGGAACTTCGCCGCCAACGGCTTTAATTTGATCCCACAGCAAATCTTTTTCCATCTGATTTTTGGCGACGCCGCCCATTTTCAGCTTGCCGCCTTCTTCTTTTACGTAGCCGTCTTTCACGCCAAAACGCAATCCCAATTCCAGCACACTGCGATATTTGTCTTGCAAATTCATTGTTGTCTCCTTTTTAAATTGAATCGATTAATTTACACCATCCCGGTTAAATTGCAACGCATTTTCTTTTACTCATTCACCGGACAGTTTTTTCATGACCGCATCGAGCATCTGATCCGTCGCGCCGCGATTTTTCGCGACCAATTTTTGGGCTGCCGCACCGGTTTGTTGCCGGAAACTTGCGTCCGAAAACAGCTTTTCGATTTGCGATTGCAAATCCGCCGTACCGGAAATTTCGATCGCGCCGCCGCAATTTTTGAGCAACTGGGCTTCGTGCGAATTTTGGTTTATCGGTCCGAACAGCACCGGAATGCCGTAAACCGCAGGCTCTAACACATTGTGAATATTCTGTTTAAAGCTTCCCCCGACATACGCGATATCTGCCAGCGAATACAAATTCGCCAACACACCGATCCGGTCGATCAGCAAAATTTGCGGCTGTGCGCTGCTATTTTCAATTCGCGACAGCCGGGCAAACCGCAATTGGCTCAACCCGTTTTCCAACTGCGCCAAATGTGCGGCAGTCGGTTCATGCGGACAAACAATGACCAGCGCTTCCGGCGATATTTCCAGCAAACTGCGGATTGCCGGAATCAGGTGTTCCTCATCCTCCGGCCAGGTGCTGCCTGCGACAAACACCATTCGGTTGTCGTGAATTTCCGGCGGTATCACTATCTTTTTTCGCGATTCCTCGCTGCGAAAAACTACCTGATCATATTTGGTATCGCCGACCACCAGCGTTGATTTTTTGCCGGAAAGCTGATCAAAATTGCGCCGGTCCTTTTCGGAAATCGCAAAAATACCGTCGAACAACCCGTACACCGGACGAAGCAACCAGCGCAGCGGCCATTTTAAACGGCTGGAGCGATCGTATAGCGTTGCGTTCACCAAAAAACGGGGAATTTTTCGCCAAACTGAAAACCACATCAGGTTGGGCCACACATCATATTTCGCGATGAGCAGCGCTTTCGGGCGCAAAATCCGCAAAAATCGATACACCGGAAACCACCAGTCGAACGGCGAATAAATAATGAGATCGACACCGGGTGCGCTTTTCACATTTTCGTAACCGGACGGCGAGAAAAACATGACCACCGTGCGGCTTTTGGGCAACCGTTCTTTCAGCCGCCGGACAAACGGTTTCAGGTGTTCAAATTCGCCCATCGAGGCGCAGTGGATGAGGTATAAATCGCGGGAAGCGTTATCGAGGTGGTTGCGGAATTTTTCCGCCGCTTTGATAACACCGTATCGCCCGACAATGCCTTTTCGGTATTTTGGGCGGAACAGCGCATAACTGTGGTACACAATAAATAAAGCCGGAAAAAACAACAGGTTGTAAAAAAGGAAAAGTAACAATTGTATCATGTATTTTACTCATTTCATCTCGGGAATTTGCCAACATTGGCGGGGAGAAGTTAGCGTGCGACGCTGTATTTTGCAATGAATATTCCGCAAAGAATACCTGACCACAGCATCACAAGAGGCGCGCTGAACGTGCTGATCAAACCGGATGGGCAGGCGGTTTACGTCCGGCAACCCGGCAGCTATCATTTTGTTACGCGGGATTTTTTCTTTAAAAATATTGATTGAAAGCAAAACAAAACTTGTAAAACTTTAACCGAAACCGAGGTTGCGAAGGGATTGTAAGATGTTTATTTTCAACACTTTGTGCGCGCCCTGTCTCCGTGGCAAATAAATTCCTTCACTTTTGCTGGTCGCGAAACGCCGAAGGCGTGGTTCCGGTGTGCTTTTTGAAAATGGTATTAAACGCGGTTTTGGAATTGAATCCCGCATCCAGCGCAATTGCCAAAATCGTAAGGTGCTGTTTTTGCGGATCTGAGAGGTCCTTTTTTACAGCCTCAACACGATAATAATTGATAAAATCAAAAAAATTCTGGTTGAGCTGCGTGTTGATCACTTCGGACAAATTGTGCGGCGTGACCGACAGTTGTTCGGCGATATCCGCCAGCGTCAGGTCGCTGCGGGTGTATGCCTTTCCGGTTTCCATCAGCGCCAGCAAATCTGTCAGAATGCGTTTGGCGCGATCCTCGCTCAACCCGGATTTCTGGTATTTCCGGGGCAAACCATCATTTTCAGCGGGTATTTCCGGCTGTATTTCCGGCAACCGGTGCATCGCATCTGCGAATTGCGGTTGCAAAAACGGGTCGGTTTTCAGCAACCCAAAATAGCCCACCGTGTACACCGCCACAGCCAGCAGCACCGATGAGATATCAAAACCCGACAGGTTGATGCCCGCGGAAAGCAGGGTGTTTTCGGCAAAAAATATCAGCCAGCACGCCAGCACAATCATTGTTAAAATGCGCAGCCAGTCGAGCCGGATTTTCTCAATCGACGAGAAAAACGATTCCAGCGATTTTGAATAGCGGCGCAAAAGCAGCACCGTGAGGAGCATGTAAATTAACCCCTGAATGCTCATCAGCCAGTTGACAATCAGGTATTCCGCCGGGATAATCAATCGCTCAAAATCCGGCTGTGCCGCCATAATTTCCGCCCCGGAACGCAAAAATCCGGCGACGGAATAGAGCAAAAACAAAACGAACGGCAGGAAATGCAGCCAATCCGTTTTCTCTATTTTGATATTTCCACCGATGAGATATTTGGCATAGAGAAAGTGCAACGGACCAATCAGGAATGGAAAACTGGTAGTGAGCAACATCAGATGCGGTGTGGACTGATAAATTCCGATCTCGGAAAACAGCAAGTTTACCAAAATAACAGAATACAAAAGCATCATCACCACCAGAAAACGGTCGGCGAAAAGCCGCCGGCTTTTCTGGAAGAGCAGCGCAGTCAGGAAAAAGCCCTGCACCGCGCCGAGCAACAACAGGATGTCTGTGATTTGTAACGCCATTCGTTTCGCCGGAATTTGCCCACTAATTTCAGTTCAACAGCGAAACAATTTATGGCTTTTTGGGGCAATTCCACAGCGAAAGTTGAAGGGATGTGTTTGAGTGTTTGAGTGTTTGAGTGTTTGAGTGTTTGAGTGTTTGAGTGTTTGGCAATTAACATTCCGGGTGAAAATTTTCTCGTTAAATTGCACAAGAGCTCAAACCACAAACCCCATAACACCTCTCAAAACTCAACCTCCAGTCCGAAAATGGGCAGCAGCGTCCACTGGGAAATCGTGTCCGGCGCGTTTTCCGTTGCGTTCCAGAAATATTGCACCACATTTTTGCGATTGTAGGCGTTCCACACGCTCAGGTAAAAAATGATGTTCGTCTGTTGCAGCAGAAACCGCCGGTCGAATCGCACGTTCAGCGAATGATAATCCGGATATCGCGCGGCATTGATGCGATTGGCATCCAGCACGCCGCGACGTTGCGCCCGCGACGCAGCCAGATCAAACGGCGTGTACGGCGCACCACCCGCATAAATCCAGCGCATGCTAAATTCCCAGCGATTGTTTGGCTTGAACCCGCCTTCCACGCTGAAAGTAAAGCGATTATCGAACACGCGATTGCGCCAATTCTCGCCGGGATTTTGGTATCGCGAAGTAAAATACGACGCGCTGGCCAGCCCGTAAATTTTCTCAACCAGCTTTTTCTGGATCAGCAATTCCACGCCGCGCGACAGCGCTTTCGCATTGCCTGCAACCGTGCTGTGATTCAGAAAAAATCCGTAGCCGTAATACAATTCATCCACCAGAAACAGTCCGGGTTGAGTGGGATCGACCGGAAAATGGCGGTAATTTTTTTGATAAAATTCCAGCGACAGCCGGGTATTTTCCGTGAGCAGATATTTCGTGCCAATCACAAAATGGGTTGCTTCCGGCGAATCGAGATCGCGCAGTTGCGGATTTTGGGCGAGCATCAGCAGCGGTAATTGCTGGCGATAAACGCCCGTCGCAAAGCTGAACGACGCCCGTTCGCTGAGCTGATAATCCAGCGCCAATCGCGGCGAAAAGTGCACCTGCCCGCCCGCTGAAAAATAATCCGTTCGCACGCCCAAAGTCGCGGTCATTTTTGCCGCAGGTTTGGCGACGTAACTCAAAAATCCGCCAACGCTTTGCACGGAAAAATCGCTGTCCAGCGTGGCACCCGGTACGGGATTCCCGAGCACATCCGTGTACTCGCCATACACATTCCGGTAATCGTTGAAAAAATATTTTGCATCGACGCCGAATTCCAGCGCATGTTTTTTCGACAATCGCAAATAATTGATATTCCTGAATTTGGCAACATTTTCTCGCGAGCGATTTTGAACAATTTGCGCATCGCTGACCGTTTCGCGATAATCCTCTTCCCAGCGATTGGCGGTGAACGCCAGCGATGTGTTCGAGTAGCCGTGCCCGCCCCAAATCGCCCGCCAGTTGACGCCGCCGGTGTGTTCGAAATAATCCTGCGTGCCGAAAGCGAGCATGTCGTTATCGCGCGCGGTTTCCAGGTCAGATTCGGAGTGATCATCGCCGGTGATGCTCAGCAATTGCAATTGGTGCGACGGGTTGATGTCGATCACCAGCTTGCCCTGAACATCGCCGTAGCGCGGCGCGATATCCGTTCCCGTATCGAGCGCATCAACCAGCAAATCGAGAAAGCTGCGCCGCACGGAAAGCAGCCACGAACCGCGATTGCCGGGCAACGGACCCTCGGCGATGCCGCCGAATCCCGCAAAATTCAGGTCGAGCTGCGCTTCCAGCCCGTCGCGGTTGCCCTCGCGAAACTCGATTTCCATCACCGATGAAAGCCGGTTGCCGTGCGCCGCGGAAAATCCGCCGGCAGCAAAATTCACGGATTTGATGAAATCGACATTCAGCAGCCCGATCGGCCCGCCGGACGATCCCTGCGTGGGAAAATGGTTGATATTAGGAATCTCGATGTTATCCACAAAAAAAGCGTTTTCCGTGGGACTGCCACCGCGAACGATGAGGCTGTTGGACTGGTCGTTGACTTTCGCGACGGCGGGCAGGCTCATCAAAATGCGGCTGACATCGCCGGCAGAACCGGGCGCGCGACGGATTTCCTCTGCGGAAAAGCCGGTGCTGCTCACCGGCTGATTGTCATTTTGCGAAAAATAGCCGCCGGAAACGGTCACTTCCGCAGCCGAAATCGCGGATATTTTTAGCGACGCATCCACAAAAGTACTTCGTCCGGGCTTAACGATCACATCCGTTTGGGTGAACGGCTCGTACCCGAGATAGCTGAATTGCAGCGTGTAATTTCCGGCGGGCACATCCACAATCATGAAATTGCCCTCCGCGTCTGTGGATGCGCCGTTCGCCGTTCCGGTGAGCAGCACATTTGCGCCAACCAGCGCAGCATGCGTTTCGCGATCCATCACAATTCCCTTTATATTCCCGCTCGGTGTGCGGTTTTGCGCGATAGCTGCGACCGTCAAAAGTTGGCAAATCAGCCATCCTGCAATGATTGTTTTTTCCAATCGAACTTTCAATTTTTTCCTCTCACATCTGTTTTTTCACTTCGCGCCATTGCGGCTAATTTTTTACCAAAAATAGGACGCAGGCGCACCGGTATCGCTCTTGCCCATTGGACAGAACCAGCAAATCCGTTCGATCCAACGGGTTCGAACGCGTACGCCCGATTTTTCGCCGGCAGAGTGCCATCACCCGTTTGTTAATTGGTTGAAAATGGTTAAACTTGTCAGGAAATATTGTTGACAGGATTATGCCGAAGGAGTGCCTTCGGCATAATCCTGTCCAAACAATACCAGCAATTTCAGGTTTGAATATCGCAATTTTGCGATAAGCCGCTGTTCAACCAAACGATGAGGTCTGTCATGCGATTTCCCCGATTAGCCAATATTTGGCGCAACCTGCTCGCTGCGCTGTCCATTCTGTTGCTCGTTTCCGCTGCCGCGCAGCAGCCGGAAAAAATGACGGTTGAATGGATGTACAGCGCCGAAGGCAAAGCCGTGGACGACGTGCCCAAATTCAACTGGCTGTCCGATAACAGCGCGGTGCTGTTCGACTTGCGGGTGCCGAAAGCCGAGCGCAATTTTGAACGCTTCGATCCGAAATCCGGCAAACGCACGCCGATGATCGATCGCGCAGCAGCCATCGCCAGTTTGCAATCGCTGGTTGGCGAAGCGGATTCCACCAGTCGATTGGCGTGGCCGCTAGAATTCAACGAACAGGGCAGCTACGCGTCGTATCTGTTCAACAACGATATTTTTGTGCTGGACATCGCCAAATCAGCGTTCCGGCAGATCACCAAAACAGAAGCAGCAGAAAAATCCGTGCGCTTTTCGCCGGACGGACAAAAGCTGGCATTCGTTCGAAATAACGATTTGTATGTTTTCGACATCGCCCACGGAAAGGAAATTCGCCTCACCAAAACAGGCTCGGAAACGATTCTCAACGGCACGGTAAGCTGGGTGTATTGGGAAGAAATTTTCGGGCGGCAGGATCTCGGCTACTGGTGGTCGCCGGATTCGCGGGCGCTGGCGTTTTTGCAAACCGATGAATCGATGGTGGATCTGATGCACTACGTCGATTTCAAGCCGCAAACACCACGCGTGATCACCCAACGCTATCCCAAAGTAGGCACGCCGAATCCGTTGGTGCATGTTGGCCTGGTCGAAATCGATAATCCTGAGCCCGTGTGGATGGAAATCGACAATCACGGCTACGAATACATTTGCCGGGTAAAATGGCTGCCGGACGGCAAACGGGTGAGCGTGCAAACCATGAATCGCGCCCAGACCGAACTGGAGCTTTATTTTGTGGATCGCAGCGACGCAAAAGCATCATTTGTGATGAGCGAAACCGACACGGCGTGGGTGAACATCAACGATGATTTGTATTTTCTGAAAGACAACCAACATTTTCTGTGGCAGTCCGAACGCAGCGGATACGCGCATTTGTATCGCATCGGGATGGACGGCAAAAATGCCACGGCGGTCACCAAAGGCGAATGGGCGCTGCGCTCATCCGGCGGCGTTTTCTGGTTCCGCCAGTCCGTTTCGTCCATCGATGAAAAAAATGGCTGGGTGTATTTTACGGCGCTGGAAAAATCATCGGTGGAGCGGCATTTGTATCGCGTGAAAATGAACGGCAAAAACATGCAGCGACTCACCAAACGCGATGGCGTGCACCAGATTTTCTTCTCGCCGAACGGCGAATATTATTTCGATACGTTTTCAGATATCCGCACCCTGCCCGAACTCACGCTGCACGATAAAAATGGCAAATTGCTGCACACCATTGCCGAACCGCGTCCGGAACTGCTGAGCAAATTTGATCTGCAATATCCGGAATTGTTCACGATTCCGGCTGCCGACGGTTTCCCGATGCCCGCGGAAATTTTAAAACCGAAGGATTTCGATCCGTCCAAAAAATATCCGTTAATCTATTATATTTACGCCGGTCCCTCTGCACCGACGGTGTTCAATCAGTGGCGCGGCACCTCTATCTTCTTTGATAACATGCTGTTAGATGCCGGATATCTCGTGGTGCGATTTGATCACCGCGCCGCGACAGCAATCAGTAAAAAATTGGAGAACCAACTTCATTTGCTGATGTCCGGTCCCCGCGAAGTGGAAGATATCGTCGATGGCATTCACTGGCTGAAAGAACAGCCATACATCGATGCGGATCGCGTGGGCGTTTGGGGCTGGAGCGGCGGCGGCAGTTTTACGCTGAACTTGCTCACGAATACGCAGGAATTTAAGGCGGGTATCTCCGGTGCACCCGTGACCGACTGGCAATATTACGACACCAAATGGGGCGAATTTGCCATGAAACGCCCGCAGGACAACCCGGAAGGCTACGAAAAAACCTCGTTTGTGAAAACCGCCAAAAATCTGCACGGCCGGCTGCTGCTGGTGCATGGCACGTATGACGACAACGTGCATCCGCAAAACAGTTGGGCATTTATCGAGGAGTTGATCCAGCACAACATCATGTTTGATATGATGTTCTATCCCATGCGCAAACACGGCTTCGCCGATGATGCAGCGCTGATTCATAGGTATAACCGGATGCTGGAATTTTGGAAGCGGAATTTGTGATTCAAGAATGTTGATCTGATTTGATTAAAACGCGATTATTCAATTTTTCAAAAAGGGCGAAAAGCATATTTTCGCCCTTTTTTATTGCTATTAAATGGTCACTGTTTTAACTTGTTTTTGCTTACCGATAAAAAACCATTTATAGCAATTTTGCATTTAGGGGGCTAACATGCAGAGGTTTTGGAACGTTACTTTAATCACTATCTTCTTAACAGGATTTGTTTTTAGTCGTTTGCAAGCCCGGGAACCGGAATCCCAAAAGGCTGCTGGCGGGCAGTTTTATTCGCCGTTGGTGCCAGATAATTACCAACTCTCCAATATTAACAATATTACCTCGTGGATCAGTAGGGATGGGCGATCTGCACACACACCGGAAAGCAACGTTGGTGGCATTTACCCAAAAAATACTGCGGGAGTTGTTTATCAGGATGGCATTATATGGGGTGGCATCGTCAACGATGTACGCCACCCCGGATTACCGAAACTGCGGGTTGGCGGGCAAACATACAGAACCGGGACACAGCCCGGGCATATCATTACTCCCGGGACATCGACATCGGACCCCATAATCAGCGACGCAAACGCTGCAAGCGTTTATCGTATTCGTAAAGACTGGCAGTTGCTGAGTATTGGCGACCCGGAACTGATAGAAGATGCAGCAACAGTTAACAATGTTGACATCAGCAATGTAACCACGCTAATGCAGCAGGAATTGTTGGATGATTACGCATTTTCGTGGAACAATTGGCCAACCGATCTCGGCGCGCCATTTTTAGACACCAACGGTAATGGCATTTACGATTCCGGTGTGGATGAGCCGGGATTGCAGGGTGCAGATCAGGTGATATGGTTAGTTGTAAATGATGTGCTGGCAAATGATCTCTACAACTCACCGCCAATCGGGCTGGAAGTACAAATTACACTTTGGGGCTATAAATCAAACGGCCCACTCGGTCAGGCGCAGTATAAACGGTACCGGATTATCAATAAATCCGGATTGGAAATACGCCACATGTATTTGAGCTGGTGGGCTGACCAGGATATCGGTAACTATACGGATGACCTGGTCGGCTGCGATGAAAGCCTGAATTTAGGCTATACTTACAGTGGCAATCCAACAGATACGGATTTTGATGACTTTGGCTTACCACCTTCCGCAGCCGGTTATGCCTTGTTGCAGGGACCAATCGAAACATCGCCGGGCGATACGGCCTGGTTCGATTTTGAACGCCGTGCAGGTTTTCGGAATTTGCCAATGACGTCCCACAGCTACTTTGCAGCCGGAACAACAATTACAGATCCGCCTTTCAGTTATGATGGCACACTGGCGTGGTATAATCTCTTGCGGGGTTTCCTGCCAACCAGCGATACAACTAATGTAACGCCATACACATTTACCAGCGGTCCTAACGCCGGTCAACCGACAAAATTTCCCTTGAATGGCAATCCCCTCACCGGAACCGGTGATATTGACGGCGTATTTCTACAGGCATCCGACCGGCGATCCGTTTTGAGCACCGGTAAATTTCACATGCAGCCCGGCGATACCCAGGAAGTTGTTTTGGCGCTGGTTGGCGGTAATTCCGGCAGCGGGGATAACCTGACCAGCGTTGCAACGCTCATTCAAAATGTAACTTCAATCCGGGATTTATACGGGCAATCACTTACGCCATATCCGGCAACATCTTTCGAGATAACAGCATCGACCGCCACAAATACAACCGCATTGTTGCAGGCGGATTTGGGTTATCTCGAAAATGTGATTGCCGCTGAAATGTTGTTTGAACCGATAAACGGCATTGGTACCAATTTTACCGTATCATTGTTTGATGACGGCGCGCACAATGACGGTGCCGCAAACGACGGTATTTGGGGAAATGAAACAACCGTTACTAACAAAAAATATTCATATGGCGCTACGGTCAATGTGGTGCAAAATCCCGGGATTATCCAATTTCCCGGTGCAATGAGCGGATTGCGATTTCGACCTGCGCCAGTGCTTTCCAATTTCCATGTGATTTGGGAAAACGCACTTCAGGATGGGCAGGTAAACAACGGCGAAAAAGTTCATATCGCATTTGACGTTCAAAATACTGATCAGATCAACACGATTGATGACTTTTACGTACGCAATTTAGAGCCACTGGCCCAAAACCAGTTGGCCCAATATCCCGGAACAATTGCCGGTGGAGCGACTGCGAGCGATCCCGCGCTATTTTTACTGGAACAGGCCGGGTTATCGGGTGACAGCTTGTCGCTTAATTATACGATTATTTTCGATAATCACACATTCACCGGGCACAGCGCCCTGCCGATAACCAACTGGACACCGGCAACGGGATGGGGCGATACGCTGCACATTACATCCATTATTGGTCCTTCGCGAAATATTACACCCATCGTTGCGAATCCGGAATTGCTGAACAGCCATCAGTATCAAATTACTTTCGATTCAGTGACAGCGGAGAACAAAGTCGTCTGGCATTTACTGGATTTAAATGAAAACGTGCAAAAACTGCAAAACCAGCCGGTTGCAATGCCGGATGATATCTACTTCCCGCATCCGGTGGTGGATGGCGTGGAATATCAGGTTATTAGCCCTGTCCCGGGTGTAACTCCCGGAGATGATGGCTGGCAGGTAGTTTCCGGCAACCGGCCGATTAGTTGGGCGGGTGGCGACGGATTTGATTTTGAAGGCTTTAATGGCGCCATTGGCTGGAGCAGCCCAAACCAGGTTTATGGCGGAGGCTTGCCGTATGTTAAACCGAATGCGCTTAAAGATGTGCTGTTGGTCTTCGCACAAGTTGCTGACGGTTCCGTTCTTTATAATCCTGCATTTGATCAAACAGGTGGCGATCCGAACGTGTCATACGGCTATCGGTTCGGGCGTGGATTTTCTGCTGGATCACCAGCGCAACCGGAGTTTGCACCATTCATTATCAACACTGCTGGCGGTTATTCCTATCAGGATTTTACACGAAGTGTTCCACTCTCGGCATGGGACGTTACCGATGTAAACAATCCACGGCGACTGGCAATCGGACATTTGGAAAATAACCAACCGGGTGGATTGGTAGATGGAAAGTATTGGCCACCGAGTTCCAGCGACGATAACATCCTTGGTGCGGGACCACGTGAATGGCTATTCATTTACGACACCGATTACAGCGAAACCCCGGATCCGGCATTGGAAGTTGAACTCACCTCAAATCAGGTACCCATCATGTATTTCCTGACGGTAACGAGGCGAGGCGAGGTGCCGTTTTCGCCCGGCGGAACCGGGGAAGACCAGTTCCTCTTCAAGGCAAATATCGCTAATATTCCGGGTGATACGCTGGTAGTTACAGCCGCACCCGCAGCCATCGAACCGGACCTGCTGCCGACAGCTTTCGATCTAGCGCAAAACTACCCGAACCCGTTTAACCCGACAACGGAAATTGCTTTCGCCATTCCCAATCCGGCGGATGTGAAACTGGAAATTTACAACGTTTTGGGGCAAAAAGTGAGAACGCTGGTGAACGAACGCAAAACCACCGGACGCTACCAAATGATCTGGGACGGTCGTAACAATAGCGGCGTCATCGTGGCATCCGGCGTATATTTTTACAGGCTCAGCGCCGGAACTTTCGTCAAATCGCGGAAGATGATTTTGTTGAAGTAGGATAAAATGTGATGAAATCAAAACGGTTTTGAAATTCGGGAAACATAACCGGGCGACAATTTTCGCCCGGTTTTTTTATGCAAACAATCAGTCCTCAAATTTCTGGAAAACAGTGATGGCATTGTGTCCGCCAAAACCGAAGGTGTTGCTCATCGCAATGTTCACCGGGCGTTTTACGGCTTTGCCGAGGGTGTAATTCAATCCCTCCGGCATTTCCGGATCAATATTTTTGGTGTTAATTGTCGGCGGAATAATGCCGTCCACAATGGACAGCACCGCTGCGATGCTTTCCGCTGCGCCGGCAGCGCCGAGCAGGTGCCCGGTCATCGATTTGGTGGCGCTGAGGTTAATTTTATTTAGCGAATGTTTGAACAACCGGTGAATCGCTTTCGCTTCGCTCACATCGCCGAGCGGCGTGGAAGTGGCGTGCATGTTGATGTGATCGACATCCGCCGGTGTAATTTGCGCATCGTCCAGCGCTGCGGTCATCGCCAAAACCGCGCCTTCGCCTTCCGGGTGTGTGCCGGTCAGGTGATAGGCATCCGCGCTGATGCCGCCGCCGATCACTTCCGCGTAAATTTTGGCACCGCGTGCTTTGGCGTGATCCAGATCTTCCAGAATCAGGCATCCGGCGCCCTCGCCGAGCACAAATCCGTCGCGATCCACATCAAACGGGCGCGATGCCGTTTCCGGCGAATCGTTCCGTTCGGAGAGCGCTTTCATCGCGTTAAATCCGCCGATGCCCGACGCAGTCACCGCCGCTTCCGATCCGCCAGAAACGATGATATTCGCCTTGCCCAACCGGATGTAGTTGAACGCATCGATCAACGCGTTGGTGGATGAGGCACATGCCGTTACCGTCGCCAGATTCACACCGCGAAATTTGTATTCCATGGAAATCATGCCGGAGGCAATGTTGGCAATTTTTTTCGGGATAAAAAACGGGTTGAAACGCGGGCGCCCGTCGCCGGTGGCGTATTTGCTGATCTCTTCCTGAAAGGTGTTCAGTCCGCCAATACCCGACGCCCAAATCACGCCAATGCGATCTTTATCCAGCTTTTCCAAATCCATTTGAGCATCGCGAATGGCTTCGGCCGCGCAAACCATTGCATATTGGGTGTACGGGTCCATCCGTTTGGCTTCTTTGCGATCCAGATGATCCAGCGGATCAAAATTTTTCAGTTCGCAGGCAAACTGGGTGCGGAACTGGCTGGCATCGAAATGGGTGATCGGCACCGCGCCGCTAACACCGGCCGTCAGATTTTTCCAGAATGTTTGCAAATCGTTGCCAATCGGCGTGAGCGCTCCCATTCCGGTAACGACCACCCGTTTCAGGGTAATTGTACGCGATTTACTCATCTATCTCATCTCCGTTTTGTAACGTTTTTCAAATTCAATTCAATCGATTATAATTGATTGATAATTAAAGTTGTGCCAAGTTACAGAATTTATTATTTATCCATGCTCGATTGCGTAATGAATCGCAGCCCGGTTTTGCGAATAATTGCGTAAATTAATCGAGAAAATGTAAAATTACAAGTGTGGAGATACGTTCCCATCGTGGAAATGCCGATACTCAACTTCCCGCAGTACGATTTCCGGGTACAAACCATCAGCAATAAACCGCAGATTTTTGACGACTTACGCAAAAAATATGTGGCGCTGACACCGGAAGAATGGGTGCGCCAGCATCTGGTGCAATTTTTGATTCGCGATCGCGGTTTTCCGCGCGGACTGATGCAAATTGAAGCCACGCTGAAGGTGTACACCACCAGCCGCCGCTGCGATGTGGTCGCCTTTGACCGGGAAATGCAGCCGAAATTGATCGCCGAATGCAAAGCGCCGGATGTGCCCATCAACGAGGAAACGTTTGTGCAGATCGCCACGTACAACAGCGTGCTGCACGCGCCGTATTTGCTGGTTAGCAACGGAATGGATCACTTTTGCTGCCAACTTTTCGACGATGGTAACCTAAAGTTTTTAAACGATTTACCAAATTTTACGGAGCTAAAATGAGTGGCATTCGCCCGAAACGCCGATGGGGGCAAAATTTTTTGAACGATGCGAACATCTCGCGAAAAATTGTTGCGGCCGCGCTGGATGCACCCGCACCGCGACTGGTGATCGAGATCGGTCCCGGGCAGGGCGCGCTCACCGGAATGCTGCTGGCGTGTGGCGATCCGTATCTGGGCATCGAGGTGGACCCGCAATTGGCGGACTTGCTTACGGTGCGATTTGCCGGTGAACCGCAGTTCAATTTGTTGCAGGAAGATGTGCTGAATGTGGATTTGACCCGCGCTGCAAATCCCCAAAAATCGACTGTTTTGGCGGGAAATATTCCCTACAACATCACCACACCGATTTTATTTCACCTGTTCGACGCGGCTGATCATATTTATCACGCGGTGTTGATGATGCAAAAAGAGGTCGGCGACCGGCTGGTTGCCCAGCCAAACAGCAAAGCATACGGATTGCTGGCGATCAATTCGCAGTTATTTGCGGATGTCGAGCGGCTGTTCACCGTTCCGGCCAGCGTGTTTTCGCCGCGCCCGAAAGTGGATTCCGTGGTTATCCGGCTGCGCTTCAAAAAAGGGGTTCGCGACCAGTTTTCCGATTTCGATCTGTTCCGGAAAGTGATCCGCAACTGCTTTCAGCAACGCCGCAAAATGCTCCGTAAATCATTATCAATCTTGTTCCCTTCAACGCTTTTGCATAAATTAGATGCCAACTTAACCCTGCGTCCGGAACAACTCACCATCCCGCAGTGGATCGATCTAACCGAGGCAATATACCGCCATCTAAAAGAGGAGCAATCAGGATGACACCCTCTACGCTCGACATCAACAACGAAGAAATTCTCGACAACATCAAATATTTGCTCGAAAACAAACAGACCGAATTGGTGCTGAATATTTTGGCGGATCTGCACTCTGCGGACATCGCCGAGATGCTCGAGCGGTTGGAGAATGAATATCGCGGACCGATTTTGGCGTTGCTGGATCAGGAAACAGCCAGCGAGGTGCTCACGGAACTTGACGAATCCATCCGCGAAGATGTGCTGGAAGTGCTGGACAGTTCGCGCATTGCCGAACTGGTGAACGAGATGGATTCGGACGACGCGGCGGACGTGGTTTCGGTGCTCTCCAACGAGCGCGCCACCGAAGTGCTCTCGCAGGTGGAAGACGAATATTCCGAAGATATTCAGGAATTGATGCACTACCCGGAGGACTCCGCCGGCGGGATTATGGCCAAAGAATTTGTGGCCGTCAATGCCGATAACACCGTGGAAGAAGCCATCAACGAGTTGCGCAGCAAACGCGAAGAAGTGGAAGAAATTTACCAATGTTACGCTATCGACGATTTTGGCAAACTGGTAGGCTCGGTTTCGCTGAAAGAGCTGATTCTTGCCAAGCCGTATAACCTCATCCGCCACATTATGGATGAAGATGTGTTCGCCATCCGCAGCGATATGGATCAGGAAGAAGTAGCGCGCATTTTCGAGAAATACGACCTGGTATCCGCACCGGTTGTCAATACCAAACACCAGCTTATCGGGCGCATCACCATCGACGACGTGGTGGACGTTATTCAGGAAGAAGCGGAAGAAGACATTACCCGGATCGCCGGTATCGGCGAAGAAGAAATTCTGGAAGAAAGCGTTTGGCCGATTGTGAAAGCGCGTATTCCCTGGCTGCTGATCGCTTTTTTTGGCGAAATTGTTTCTGCCTGGGTGATGCAACTTCATCAAATGACCATCGACCAAATTTTGGCAGCAGCTTTTTTTGTGCCGTTGGTAATGGCAATGGGCGGCAGCACCGGACAGCAATCCAGCATTATTGTGGTTCGCGGGCTTTCTACCGGCGAAATCAATCCGCGGGATATTCGCCGCAGGCTGACCCGGGAACTGCGGGCATCGCTGGTCAACGGTTTAATTATCGCCGCGATGATATTTTCTATCGTTATTTTCTGGTTTAAAGATTTATCGTTTGCGATAATCCTGTCCGGCACGCTGTTGATTGTCATTCTCAACGCCTCCATTTTTGGGGCAATGGTGCCGTTCGGATTCAAAAAAATAGATGTCGATCCGGCAAATGCAACCGGCCCGCTCATCGCCACATTCAACGATGTTGTCGGATTGCTGATATACTTTGGGCTAATGACGCTGGCACTGCGCTACACTCTCATCGGTGGGTGAACAACCCCGGAGGGGAATTTTTACAACGTTTTGTGAAGAATTTTTAGGTGCTTCGTGAAGAATTTTTAGGCGCTTCGTGAAGCGCCTCTACTGTATCCTTTAACCCTTATCCTTTAAAAAAATGCCACAGTTCATAAAAACAGAAGCACTGGTCCTGCACGCTACCCGTTGGCGCGAATCCAGCAAAATTATTCACCTGTTCAGCGAAACGCACGGCTGCATCGGCGTGGTTGCGAAAGGTGCGCTGCGCCCGAAAAGCCCGTTTCGCGGCGTGCTGGAAACGTTGAATCATGTCGAAATTGTGCTGTCGCACCGCGATGGCCGCGATTTGCAAACGCTGACCGCCGCAACGCTGCTGAACGCGTTTCAACACACCCGCGACGATCTGCCAAAAACCGCTGGCGCATTTGCCGCTGCGGAGTTGCTCCACCAATTGTTCCGCAGCCACGAACCGGTTGGCGGTTTTTTTCGCTTTACCATCGACTGGCTGCAATCGCTAAACGACAGCCGGCAGGTGGAATCGATGGGTTATCTCTGGCATTTCATTTTCGAAATGAGCCGGATTCTCGGTTTTGGCTGGCAGCTTTCGGACTGTCCGCAAACCGGCAGTCCGCCGGATCAATTTCCGGTGCAGCTGGATTATCGCGAAGGCACCCTGATTTGCGCCGGCCAGCGATCCGCACATCTCGGGCAAACGGTGTCGCTCAACCAGCAAGCCTGGCAACAGCTTGCCGCGCTCGCGGAATGCACCATCGACGCGCTGCCGGAAGTCACGAACAGCCGTCATTTCTCCCGCCATCCGGATATTACCGCCACTTTGCTCAGCCATTTGGAGCACCACACCGAAAGCCGCATCACCCTAAAATCCTTAAATTGGTATGTGTAATCCCGCCAAATTTGTGTTATATTTTTCGCTTTGACGCATAAAACAACACGCCGGAACACTTCGGCGAGAACAGCGAATAAACAAATCAGTTGAATAATAACCGGAGTTTTTATCGTGGCAAAACAAACCAACGATACGATGGACAAACTTGTATCGCTGTGCAAACGGCGGGGCTTTATCTTTCAAAGTAGTGAGGTTTACGGCGGAATCAACAGTTGTTACGATTACGGTCCGTTGGGTGTGGAACTGAAAAAGAATATCCGGGAATTGTGGTGGAAATCCATGGTTTACGAACGCGACGATATTGAAGGCGTTGACGCCAGCATCCTGATGCACCCGCGCGTTTGGGAAGCTTCCGGGCACGTGGAAGGCTTTACCGATCCGATGATCGATTGCCGCGAAACCAAAAACCGCTATCGCGAAGACCAGCTTGCGGTGTACAAACCCAAATCCGGCAATGGTGTGATGTATGCGTTTCCGGAAACCAATCCGGATCATATTGCCAAAACCATCAAAAAAGCCCGCATCAGCCTGGATGATTACGAAACCGTATCGCTCACGGAAATTGCGCACGGCGAATACGCCAACATCGTCGGGCCGGATACGGACAAACCCGGCACGCTTACCGAGCCGCGTTTGTTCAACTTGATGTTCAAAACCTTTATGGGTCCGGTGGAAAGCGATGCCAATATTGTCTATCTGCGACCGGAAACGGCGCAGGGCATTTATGTGAATTTTCATAATATTAAAGAATCATCGCGGCAAAAAGTGCCGTTTGGTATCGCGCAAATCGGCAAAGCATTTCGTAACGAAATTACGCCGGGCAACTTTATTTTCCGCATGCGCGAATTTGAGCAAATGGAAATGCAATATTTTGTCGCGCCCGGCAGCGATGACGATTGGTTTGAATACTGGAAAGCCCGCCGGCTGGAATGGTACGATCGCGTGGGCATCCGCAAAGAAAAATTGCGCTTTAAGGAACACGGTCCGGACGAACTGGCGCACTACGCCAAAGCAGCGTTCGATATTCAGTACGAATTCCCCTTCGGCTGGAGCGAACTGGAAGGCGTTCACAACCGCACCGATTACGATTTGGGACGCCATCAGGAATTTTCCGGCAAAAACCTGCTGTATTTTGATGATCAAACCCGCGAAAAATTCATTCCGTATGTTGTGGAAACATCCACCGGCGTCGATCGCCAGATTTTAACCGCGCTGGCGGATGCCTATACGGAAGAAGAAGATCGCGTGGTTCTGCGCTTCAAGCCGACCATCGCGCCAATGAAAGCCGCCGTTTTCCCCCTCGTGAAAAAAGACGGCATGCCGGAAATCGCCCACAATATTGTGGATGGGCTGCGCAAACACTTCCGGGTATTTTATGATGAATCAGCCGCTGTCGGTCGCCGCTATCGCCGTCAGGATGAAATCGGCACACCCTATTGCATCACCGTTGATTCCGAAACGCTGGAAAACGGCACGGTTACCCTTCGCGAACGCGATTCTATGAATCAGGAACGCATTTCGCAGGATAAAATTATGGAATACCTCGTAGAACGGGTGATGGCATAACGCAAAAATTCCCCCTTTTGGGTATTGCATAATTGTTCAAAAACAGTAAATTAATATCAAAGTATAGCCGTTCAGGATAAAATTTAGACGACAAGACTATGTCTTACAGGAAATCGGGTTGGTGTTCAAGTAACGCCAGCTCGATTGTTTCCGTTTTGAATGGCAGATTATTCATCCAAATTTTTGGAGGCAACAATGGCAAAAGGCACCGTAAACAAGGTCATTTTAATCGGGCGTTTGGGTGGTGACCCGGAAATCCGCAACACGCCCAGTGGTGCAACGGTTGGCAATCTCAACATGGCAACCAATCGTTCTTACAAAGGCAAAGATGGCAATTTTGTTGAAGAAACCGATTGGCACCGCGTTGTGCTTTGGGGCCGTACCGCGGAACTGGCGAAAGAATACCTGCACAAAGGCAGCCGCGTTTACATCGAAGGTCGTTTGCAAACCCGCAGTTGGGACGATCAAAACGGGAAAAAACAGTACATGACAGAAGTTGTCTGCGAAACCATGCAATTCATGGATTCCCGCAGCGATAGCGGCGGCGGACAATCCGGTGGCGGGCAATCCGGCGGAAATTACGAACAACCCAACTTCCAGCAACCGGACGGCATCGATCCGCAAGATCAGGACGTACCGTTTTAATTTTGACAATGATCAACAAGCTCCCGGTATTTCGCTTTAAATTACGGGAGCTTTTGTTTTATTGCGTCGTAACAGTATAAAAATAGTTGTATTTTAAAGAGATGTCATTTAAGGAGTTCATCCCATGCATCGTCTATTGTTTCTCGTCGTCGTTGGATCATTTTTATTTTTTGGCACAACCAGTGCGCAAACCGATGTTGATGTTTTTGACGCGCCACCCACCCATATGAAAGAACGGGCATTCTCGTTTTCGTTGTCCACTTCCGGGCTGGGGCTTGGCGGCACGTATCGCTTTCCGCTGCCGTCGTATTCGCACATCGGGTTTAACCTGGAATTCTTTATTTTGCGGGATGATAAGGAATTTGAATACTACAACCAGCTGTATAATATTTCGACCAAAATCAACAATGTGAACCGTTTTTTTATCGTTCCGGCAAATGTGGAATTAAAAAAACGCCTGTTTACAAACACGATTGAGGATAATTTTCGTCCGCACCTGATGGTACAGGCCGGCGCTGTTTTTGGTATGAATTTTCCGAGAGAAGACGCCATTACGCTGGGCGAAGCTGAGGGAGGAAATATCCCGACTGACAATCAATATCAGGTAACGTATAACGCTGTTTTTGGATTTGGGGTAGATGTGAGCACCCGAAAAAATTATTTTGTGACCATCCGGCCGCAATACCGCTTAACTTTTTTCCAGGATGAAATCGCCGGCGATAAAAACCACTCGGCATTCGAAATCAAGTTTGAAATTGGCGGACAGTATTAGAATTTAAAAATTTCGAAAATCCCTTTTTTCTTCTCAATCCGGACTTCCGCAATGTAGGACTTCATCACTTCTTCGTCAATTTGCGCTTCTTCCATTTTGATGCGCAAACCCATCGCATCCAAATCCTGATATTGTGCCACAATTTGCTGGGCAAGTTGTTTATCGCGACGCAATTTTAGCGGTCTGATGCGCTTTTGCTTAATTTTCACCGAGCGCATAATTTCCTGATTCCGGCGCAACAGCGATTTCAGATGTTCCGGATCAACCGTTTCATCCGGGATAACTTCCTGCTTCCGTAATCGCTCCGTAATCGATTGATAGTAGTTGGTGGTCATGCTTTCCAGCATATTGCAAACTTGCAGCGCAGTTGTGTAATCCTGCCCTTTTTCGGAAATTGAAATGATCAAATCGTAAATTTTGAACTTTTTCAACGAATCCAGATCGTAAACTTTGGCGCTGAGCGCACGCTGAAAATACTCCGCCGCCTTTTTGTATGCGGCTTCTTCGTTAACCGGCAAATCCGGGAATAACTCGTTCAGTTCGGTTACAAAATCGCTGTATCGGTGATAATTTTTGTATGGCAGATCCCATAAATTTTTATCCGCATTCAATAATTGGGCTTCCAAAAAATTGCCGCTTTCGTAATAAATGCGAATAGCGCTGATCACTTTGTCAATAGCCTCGCACATCACATTGTAGTTATCTGTCAACACACCGTATTGTTTTGCCCACATTTTTTGCCATTCCGGCGTTCCGCTTTTGCGGCGATTTTTTTCAACGACCGTTTCGTTCAATTCTTCAACAGAGTGCAGCATATTCATGGAATTTGCCTGCAGCCGGTCAAATTTGATGTTGTAGCTTTTCAAAAATTGTTCGATGTCGTCGATCTCCGGTTTTTGGGAAATCAACCGGAACATCCAACTGGCGCGCAAATACAATTTGGCTATTTTGTCGTAATTCTGATAAATCGAATCGGGAAGTGTGTGCACATAAATTGCCAGCAACGTCAGGTTCAGCGAAACCAGCAAATCGTGGGTCGGATATGCGATATGCGGCGCGATTCTCTCAAAAAATGCATCCGGTTCATCGTGTTTGGCAATCAGTAATTTTTTCAGATAATCAAATTGGGCGCGCCCCTGGGTCACATCTTTTTGGTAAAACATCGAGCGATCGTCGGTAAATTTGCAAACCTCGCAATGCCACAAGCCAAACCCGTGTAAATTCAACTGGTTATATTCCGGCTCAGCCCATGAATAATTGCTGACAAAATAATCCGAATCGCGGGTGTTGATGGTAAAAGTATGGTCACGCAAATAATAATGTTGCCCGTTATTTTTGCAAACCGGGCAGAGCGCTTCCTTTACGAAAAAAGGTTGTTTATTTTTGTCTGAAGTTTTTTCCACTGTTCACCTATCTCTAAAATTTCAAATGATATCTGTTATAATTTTCGTATAAAACTTGAGCAAGATTAGCAAAAATCATTAAACAAGTTAAATAAACCGGTTTGGTTTTTGGCAAAATTTGCGGCATCGCAATTAGCGATAAGTTGAAAAATGCTGTTGAATATGCTATCTTGTGCAAATCAACGATTTCTGGAAAGGCAGTATTATGAAAGCAGCGCTGATTTCAATTGGCAACGAGTTGCTCAACGGCAGAACCGTGAACAGCAATGCAACATTTATCGGCGGTAAACTGTTTGAAATCGGTGTGCGGGTGCACGAAATTTTTACAATCCGCGACGAACCGGAAAGTATCACCAATGCGTTAACAGCCGCACTCGCAACCAACAAAATTGTGTTGGTTACCGGCGGATTGGGACCAACTCACGACGACATTACCAAAAAAGTAATTGCCGGTTATTTTGATTCGAAACTGATTTTTGATGAAACGATTGTGCAACGGATCGAGCAAAAATTTCGCGAGCGCGGCATGCGGATGCCCGAAACCAACCGCGAGCAGGGATTTGTGCCGGAAACAGCCACGCTCATCGATAATCCCGTGGGCACCGCGCCAGGGCTGCACTTCCGGCAAAACGGCAGCCATATTTTTGCGATGCCGGGTGTTCCCCGGGAAATGCGCGCAATGGTAACGGATTACATTATCCCGCTGCTCTCCCGCGAATTTCAATTAAAGCCCACCGAAACCCGCCTGTTCCGCACCACGCGGATTCCGGAATCCGGCATTTATGAACGCTGCCAACATTTTTTGGATGACTTCAGCGATCTGGAAATTGCTTTTTTGCCCAAATTCACCGGCGTGGATATTCGCGTTACATTGCCGGCGATTGGCGATTTCTCAGAAAAAATTGCCGCTTTTGAACAGAAGCTAATCCAAACCATCGGCAAATATATTTTCACCACTGAAGAAGATGCGATGGAAGCAACCATTGGCAAACTATTGAAATCACGGAACTTAACCCTTGCTGTTGCAGAAAGTTGCACCGGTGGTTTAATCCAGCAACAAATTACATCCGTTGCCGGAAGCTCAGATTATTTTTCGGGCGGCGTGGTTAGTTACAGCAACGCGAGCAAAATAAAATTGCTGGGCGTTTCGCCGGCGGCGCTGGAAAAATACGGCGCTGTCAGCGAAATTGTGGCACAGCAAATGGCCGAAGGTGTCCGGCTGTCGCTGGGCACGGATTTCGGGATTTCCACCACCGGCATTGCCGGGCCGGGCGGCGGAACGGCAGAAAAACCGGTCGGGCTGATTTTCGTCGGGCTGGCGACACCGGACGGAACGGTTGTCCGACAGTTTAATTTGGGAAAAGACCGGCACATCAATCAACAACAAACCACCATTTTTGCGCTGGATATGCTGCGCCGCCGGCTCAACGGCATTCCCGCATAATTTTAGGAGAAATCAATTGCAAGTTCATACACCAGAATGGGTCAAACACGCTGTTTTTTATCAAATTTACCCGGATCGTTTTGCGCGGAGTTCCCGATTGCAGCACCCGCCGGGCATCGGGTTTAAACCGTGGGGATCGCCGCCGGAGGAACAGGGTTTTCAGGGTGGCGATTTGCTGGGCGTTGTGGACAAACTGGATTATCTGCAGGATTTGGGCATCAACGCCATTTATCTCAACCCGATTTTTTCATCGGCGAGCAACCACCGTTATCACACGTTTGATTATATGCAGGTTGATCCGCTGCTCGGCGGCAACGCGGCGCTCCGCGAGTTGCTGGACGCGGCGCATCGCCGGAAAATGCGCGTGGTGCTGGATGGCGTTTTCAATCACGCCAGCCGTGGATTTTGGGCGTTTCACCACATTTTGGAAACGGGCGGCAATTCGCCGTATCTGGACTGGTTTCACATTTACAATTGGCCATTGCGCCCCTACAGTAGCGACAAAGAGAACCCGCCAAATTACGCAGCCTGGTGGGATTTACCGGCGCTCCCCAAGTTCAATATTCAAAATCCCGGTGTGCGGAAATACCTTTTGGATGTCGCAAAATTTTGGGTGGAATTTGGCATCGACGGCTGGCGGCTGGATGTGCCGGAAGAAATTGACGATGCGTTTTTCTGGCAGGATTTCCGGCGGGTGGTGAAACACGCCAATCCCGATGCATACATCGTTGGCGAAATTTGGCATTTGGCGCAATCCTGGTTGCGCGGGGACCGGTTTGATGCGGTGATGAATTATCCGGTCGGCATTGCGGCGATCAATTTTTTCGGCGCGAAGCATCTCCGGAAATTTGCAAAAAATGAGGATTTTTCATTGCATTCACTGACAGCCGAGAAATTTGCCGAACGGATCGACAACATTTACGGCGCATACGATTGGGAAATCAACACCGCGCAAATGAACATGTTCGACAGTCACGATACGCCCCGGGCGCTGTGGCTGGTGAATGAAGATCTGGATTCGCTGCGATTGGCAACGCTATTTTTGATGTGCATGCCCGGCGCGCCCTGCATTTATTACGGCACGGAAATCGGCATGAGCGGTGCGGATGATCCGCATTGCCGGGGCGCTTTCCCGTGGGATGAACCGGAAAAATGGGACCATTATTTGCGTGAATTTTATCAGGGTGCGATCCGCTTGCGCAAAGAACATGCGGCGTTGCGAACCGGCAGCTACCACCCGCTGTTTGCGCAAAAAAACGTGGTTGCATTCGGCAGAAAACAGGGTGATTACCAACAAATGATTGCCGTTTTTAACGCGGGCAGCCGAACAAAAAAAGTGTCTATTCCGGCAAGTGAGATTGCCGAAAACGGCAAAGCGTTTCACAGTGTTTGGGGGGAACCAACGGATTGCCGCATCAACGATGGCGAAATTAAGGATTTACATATTCCCGGCAGGTCTGCAATTATTTTGGTTAATTCCAGATAAAACAGCAGCTTATTTTTCGTTTTTCCAATTGCGAAAAGGATTGGCGATGAGATTGGCGTTGTAATACCGTTTGTCGCCGGTAACCTCGCGGGCGATCCATTCCGGTTTTTCAAACGATTGATTTTCGGTTTCCAGCTCAACTTCGGCGATCACCAGTCCGGCGTTTTCGCCAAAAAATTCATCCACTTCCCACACGTTGCCGTGAAAACTGATTTTGCGGCGCGTTTTCTCGATCAACGGTTTTTCGCAGAGATTGTCCAGCAAATCCTGCGCATCCGCAACGGGAATTTCGTATTCAAATTCCGGTCGCGTTAGCCCTTTGGCTTTGCCTTTGATCGTCAAAAATGCTGTTTTCCCGGCGATGCGCACCCGAACCGTTCGCTCCGGCGTTACCGCCAGATAGCCCTGCCGATAAACGACGCCTTCCGCCAAATCCCGCCAGGCTGTGCCGTTCACCAAAAATTTTCGTTCGATTTCCTGTGCCATTTTCCAACCTTTTGAATTTTTGTAAATCTCAAATTTTCAGGTATTTACTAACGGAGATGTAACTGCCCAGCAATCCCAAAACCGCACCGCAGAGAACCAATCCGGCAAAATAAAGCAGTGGAACATGCAGATTTGAAAAAATCAGATCCCGGATAAACCTGCCCACCCAATACAAAATGCCGCAGGCAAACAGGCTGCCCAAAATGCCTTGCAGCACGCCTTCAATCATAAACGGCGCTTTGATGAACGAATGCGTTGCGCCAACCAGTTGCATAATTTCCACCAGCGTTTTGCGCGAATGAATCGTCAGTCGAATAGTGTTGTAAATGAGCACCACCGCGATGCAAATAATCACAACGCCCAAAATGATGGCGATGGTCAGCCCGATATCAAAATAACGATTGAGCAACCGCAGCACATTTTCGGCGAAAACCACATCGTCCACTTCCGGTAAGCTATTGATTTGTTTAACGATAGCCTCTACTGCAGAAAGCTGCGAAAAACCACTTTGCAGCTCAATTTTTAGCGACGGCGGCAACGGGTTCTCGCCGAGCACTTCCACCAAATCGCCGCCAAATTCGCTGCGATACGATGCCAGCGCAGCTTCCGGCGACACATATTCGACAGTGGCGACGCCGGCAACATCCTTTATTCGCTGGATCAATCCGTTGCGCTGCCCGTCATCCAGCGATGCGTCGATAAACGCCTCCAGCCGGATTTGGCGATAGGTTCGCTCAAATTCATCCGCCAGATTTTGCACGGCTAATGCAAAACCGCCAACCAGCGTCAGCGCCAGCGCTACCGTCACAATCGTGATCGACGCGGCCAGCGGCGCCCGTTTGAATCCGGCAAAACCTTCTTTTATCAGAAAAAATGTGGTCATTGTTCGATGCTCATTTGGCTAATTTTTGCCTTCCTGGCGAATTTGCGATGGCGGAATTTCGCGATACACCCGCCCGTTATCCAGCACCACTGTGCGGTGCGGAAATTGGCGAATCAATTCGTAGTTGTGGGTAGCCATCAAAATTGCCGTGCCGCTGTTATTGATCGTTTCCAGCAATTCCAGAATTTCTTTGGATACCTGCGGATCGAGATTTCCGGTCGGTTCATCCGCCAGCAAAATAAACGGTTTATTCACCAGCGCCCGGGCGATGGCAACGCGCTGCTGCTCGCCGCCGGAAAGCTGGTTGGGCATTTGGTAGCGTTTGTGATGCAATCCCACCCGCGTTAAAACGGTGAGTACGCGCGGTTTAATTGCCCGTGCCGGTTCGCCGATCACCCGCAGCGCAAACGCCACATTTTCGAACACATTTCGATCGGTGAGCAATTTGAAATCCTGAAAAATGACGCCGAGTTTGCGGCGCAGCAGCGGAATTTCCCGCCGTTTGATGCTCGAAGTGCTAAATCGATCCACCAGCACATTTCCGGCGTTCGGTAGTTGATCCATGTATATCGAACGCAATAGCGTAGTTTTTCCCGATCCGGTTTTGCCAATCACATACACAAACTCGCCTTTGCCAATGCTCAGGCTGATATCGTTGATGATCGGCCGGTTGCCGAGGCGAATGGTTACGTTAAACATTTCGATCATTGGGTATTCCCGGTTTTCTGCGGATCAGTCCAGTTTTCGCAGCACAAAATGGGCGCGGGTGGTTCGCCGCCCGGCTTTGTGAAAACTGAATTCGTCTAAACAATGCGCCATCAGGAAATCCGTTTCGTCATCGATAATCTGTTCAATTGTTTTAAAACTGTAGATTTTCTGGCGATGCGATTCTTCAAAAATTCCTTCCGCGGTGTGGATGCGCACCTGATTGTATTGAATGGATTCGTCGTCGTCATAATAACTTTCCCGGTAGTAGGCTGTTTTTTCGTCCAGCACTTCGCTATCGGAATAGTTTTGGAAATAATGCAAACAATTCAACCGGCTGACAACATCAAAAATAAAAACGCCGGGTGTTTGCAATTTGTTGTAAACGGTTCGCAGCGCCTGCGCAAGCGTTTTTTCGTCCATCAAATAATTGATGGAATCATACAAACAGGTCATCACCGGATAGTGATCTGCCGGAACTTCCAGCAATTCCGGTAGCTTGCTGCGGAAAAAATCGGCGCCGGGCAAACGATTTTTGGCCTGATTGAGCATTTCGCGGGACGGATCGCAGCCATCGCCGTGATAGCCGAGTTTGTGCATTTCCGTCAAAAAACGTCCGGTGCCGCAGCCGATATCCAGCAAATACGGAAACTCGCCAACCTTTTCCCGGCGCAACACCGCGTCGATAAATTCCGCCCAACGCGGATAGTTGACATGCAACATCATTTGATCGTAAACGGCCGCAATTTTGCTGTATGGCGCTGTCGGCTGTCCTTTTTTATCCGAGAATTGCGTTTTTTTCATTTCCCGCCAGATTTCCAAAAACAAAGGCGGAAGCCGGGTGCCAATAACAGCCTCCACTTCCGCCTGTTTGATTTCATTCTCAAAAGCCGTTGATTTTTTTAGAAGTTATCCACAATCGCTTCGGCAAATTCAGAGGTTTTCAGCGACTTTACGTTGCCTTCCATCTGACGCGCCAAATCGTAAGTCACCCGTTGTTGCAGGATGGATTTTTCAATGGCTTTTTCGATCAACGTTGCGGCTTCGTTCCAGCCCATGTATTGGAGCATCAGCACGCCGGAAAGAATCACGGATGCCGGGTTCACTTTGTCCTGTCCGGCATATTTCGGCGCGGTGCCGTGGGTGGCTTCGAACACACTCAGCTCGTCACCGATGTTGGCGCCCGGCGCCATTCCCAAACCGCCAACTTGCGCGGCGCAGGCATCGCTGATGTAATCGCCGTTCAGGTTCGGCGTTGCGATGATATCGTATTCATCGGTACGGGTAAGAATTTGCTGGAACATGCTGTCGGCAATGCGATCTTTGATCACTTTTTTGCCTGCCGGCTCTTTTCCGTCAAATTTTTCCCACAGTTCATCTTCGCTGATCAGCTTATCGGCGTATTCTTCTTTGGCGAGTTCGTAGCCCCAATCCTTGAACGAGCCTTCGGTAAATTTCATGATATTGCCTTTGTGCATCAGCGTGATGTTGCGGCGATTTTGGGAAATCAAATAATCAATCGCTTTGCGCACCAATTGTTTGGAGCCGGTCACGCTAATCGGCTTGATTCCGATGCCGGAGTCTTCGCGAATCGTTGCGCCCAACTCTTTGGTCAAAAATTCGATCAGTTTTTTCGCTTCCGGGGTTCCCTGGCGATATTCGATGCCGGAATACACGTCTTCGGTGTTTTCGCGGAAAATAATCACATCCATTTTTTCGGGTTCACGTACCGGGCTGGGCACACCTTTGTAATATTTTACCGGACGAATGCAGGCATACAAATTCAAAATCTGGCGAATTGCCACGTTCAGGCTGCGGAAACCGCCGCCAACCGGAGTTGTCAACGGGCCTTTAATGGCGATGTAATATTTGCGGATTGCATCCAGCGATTCTGCCGGAAGCCATTCTTTATATAAATCCTGCGCTTTTTCGCCGGCGTAAATTTCACACCATGCAATTTGTTTTTTTCCGCCATACGCTTTGGCAACAGACGCGTCGAAAACGCGCTGCGATGCCCGCCAGATATCCGGGCCGATCCCGTCGCCTTCGATGAACGGAATAATCGGTTTATCCGGCACGTTATACTGGCCGTTTGAAAACGTGATGGCTTGCCCCCACTCCGGAACTGTGATGTGCTTATACATGAACCTTCTCCTCAAAATTAGTAAATGGGTCCGTTTATATGAACTAACTGTTCAGTTGAGCCGGAAACGGGAGGATGATTTCCGTAGCCGGCAGATTTGCTAATCTGTTGATTTTGTTGAAGGTGAGTCCGGCGATTTGGATTCACCTTTCGAGCCAGAATCTTTTTTATCCGCAGATTTTCCGTTACCGTTCGATTTGTAATCCGTGATATAAAAACCCGAGCCTTTAAAAATCAATCCCGTGCCGCCCGTAATTAACCGTTCAACAGGACCTTCGCATGTCGGACAAGTGGTAACCGGATCATCACTCATTCGTTGAAACAGTTCGAAACGATGCCCGCAATTCCGGCATTGGTAATCATACGTTGGCATTACAACTCCCTTTCGTTAAATCTAATCAACTCGAATCAAAAAAATCAGCGCACTATTTGCAGTGTGCAATATTCTCAAAAAATCAAATTTTGGAATATTTGAGTCCCAAATTTAATACATTTTTAGCGGCAAACAATATGCAATTGGAATAATTAAAACGGTGGAATGCAGCAATGAATTGAATAACAAAGTTGTGATTTTTGCAATGATCAACAGGCGAGAACATATTAATTTACGGATAAGATTTTCGGGCTGTTGTGTTTACAAAATCACACAAACACCACAAAATTCGCTACATTTTTTTGAAAAATGAGCAACAAAACACAAATCCAATACCGAGAAGTAGCTATTTTTACTACCTTTAGGCGACACAAAATCGGTGAAACGGAGTTCTGAATATGAAAATATTTATAAAAAACATAATCTTTTTATTAATTCTGATTGGTGGCAGCAGCCAAATGTTTGCCCAACAATTTACGTTTGACATTGATGTTGCAGATAATTTCGGAAACAGTACAACATTGACAATCGGGATGAATCCCGCCGGCACCGACGGATATGACACCGGATTGGATGTGCTTGCTCCTCCCGCCCCACCTCAACCAGTTTTTGACGCAAGAATGGTTATTCCCAGCACCCAGGAATTATTAACCGATATTCGCCTGATCTCAACCGATGAGGCAATTTTTCGGTTGGAATTCTCACATCAATCGGCTTCTTCAAACATAACGCTAAGCTGGAATATGACTAAAGCAGACAGCCTCGGCGCTTTGCAAATCGAAACGTTGGGCGGGGGTTCCGTATTGCGCGATATGACGACAAATAGCAGCTATGCTTTTGACGACGAAACAACCATTCTGCAAATTTCTATGACCGTTACCGAAGATATTACCTTGCCCGTTTCGCTGATGAATTTTTCCGCCAGCGGCAGCGCGGACGGCGTGCAACTGAGCTGGTCAACCGCCAGCGAAATACAGAATCTGGGTTTCGAAATTTATCGTTCCGCGCAGCAAAACGGTGGATTTCAGTTGATCGGCAGTTACGAAAACAATCCGGATTTGCGCGGCGCCGGAACAACCAACGTGCAAAATGATTACGCATTTACCGACCAATCTGCGGCTCCCGGCGAAACCTACTGGTATCGATTGGCAGATGTAGATTTCAGCGGCGCGCGAACGCTGCACACGCCAATTTCCGTGATAGCCGGCGAAAACACCGGCGGCATTCCGCAACAGTTTGCACTGGCGCAAAATTTCCCGAATCCGTTTAATCCCGGCACAACCATCCGGTTTGAGCTTCCGGAAGCGGCGAATGTCAACCTGTCTGTGTTCAATTTGTTGGGAGAAAAAGTAGCGGAAGTGCTCAACCGCGAATTGCCGGCAGGCACGCACCAAACCACCTGGGAAGCCGGAAATCTGCCCGGCGGCGTGTATTTTTATCAACTGCAAACGCCCAAATTTACGGCTACCCGCAAAATGATTTTGCTGAAGTAACACCACAACTTACAACTCACAATCGATTCAGTTTTTTCAACGCGCGATATTTCAGCCAGTACATCCGCAAAATATTGTGCAATTTGTCGCGTTTGCGCCATTTGGCGGCGAGCGTCGCAAAACAATCATCGCCGGACATGCGGTGCAGCAAATCCAGTTGCGTCATGATCATGCGGAAATAGATGAGATGCGCCGGATCGACATCCGGGTAAAACGGCTGTTCGCACAAATTATAGCGTATCCAGAAACCCAGATCGTATCGCGGCAAATTGCCTTTCAATCCAGCTATCCCCTTTTCAAACAACAGCTTAGCTTCCGCGTTTTCCGGCACAGCCCGGACAAAATCGTAAATGCCGAACAGCGAAAAAATGGCGCCGTCCAGCACTGCCGTTAAAAACGGCGCGGGATATTCTTCGTACATCGGGCCATTTTCTGTGAAAGTGGTCACGCCGCCTTCGGCTGCGGGAATGTGGAAAATTTTCAGCGCGCGGGTTGCCGCATCCAGATATTTTTGTTCGCCGGTGAGCTGCCAGCCGCGCAGCAAAATGGTCAATCCGCGACTTTGGGCAAAGGCGGATGGCCACGGATCGAACACCCGATATTCCGGTTTGGGCACGTCCGTAAGCCAATAATCGCCCAATCGATCATCAGAAATGCGGTGCTCGTAAAACCAATCGACAATTTTCATAAAGCGCTGTTTGTCCGCATCCGACTGCGTTTTCAGCCAGGTGTGGAAAATCGCGATGCCAAACTGCCCGATGGAAATCGGGTAATAAATCAGCTTGCGTTCCTCAACATCGATGTAGGTGGGAATCAGCGGAATGCCGTCGTCATCAAAATGGAAATTCTGGCTGTAGCCTTCCCGCAACTCCTGCTCGTCCATCACAAAATAATACTCGCGAAGTTCGCGCGATTGCACGTCCGGCGCAAGCTGGTAAATGATCTTTTTCCGGAAAATGTCTTTCCGGAATTTCTCGAACATGAAAAATATTTTCTCGATTTTTGACGCCATTTGAGCATTCTGTTTTGGGATTGTTCAATGGATTAATGAATTAAATAAGTTCAATAATTTCAATGTGTTGGTTTCGGTTGTGTAATTGCTCAGCTTGTCTGAATTGTCCAACAACACGAAACCATTTTTTTGCCAGATATTGTATTTTTCCAACACAAAATCCGCGATGCCCTGCAAGTTAGCGTATTCGACAATTTCGCCGCTTTGGGTATCCTGCAGCACTTCCTGCACAATGCCGTTTTTTTCACCGAGGGTGAGAATCGGTTTTTGCAGCGAAAGATAATCGAACATTTTCGCACCGATCACGCCTTCGATATATGTTGCAGAAATCATCGGATGGAGCAAAATGCTGGCGCTGCGGGCAAATGCCAGCACTTCATCCAGCGGCATGTAATTGCGCCGTTCGATGTCCAGTTGCTGCTCAAATTTTTCAAAAAGCCCGGCGAAACCCTCAAAAATGCGTCCGGCAAACACAATTTTCAGATTCTCGCGAACCGCGTCCGGCAAGGTGCACAGCGCGCGAAACAGCGTTTCGGGATTTTGGCTTTTGTTGAGATGTCCGAAAAATAGCAGCATAAATTTGTCCGATTTCAGCGGTTGTGGCGGTTTCGGCTCGAATCCGTTGTGAATCACTTCGCAGGCTAACGCGCCTTTTTGGAGGAAAATTTTGCCCAATCCCTCGCTGACGGTGGTGATCAAATTTGCTTGTTGCAATACGGAGCGCTCCATCTTGCGATCGATCGCATCCGCCAGCCGCGATTTTTTCATTTCTTCCGCCCAAAATGCTTCTGTCCACGGATCGCGTAAATCCGCAACCCACGGTATTTTATGGCGTTTAGCCAATTTTTTGGCAATGAGCTGAACCGTGTGCGGCGGTGATGTTGCAAAAATCAGATCGATATTTTCTTCGCGAATGAGCTTGCTGCCCGCGCGAACGGCGTTCGGAATCCAGCCGATCCGGGCATCGGGAATAAAAATATTGCCGCGCACCCATTTCGCCAGGCGATCTTTTTTGCTGTCGCTGCTTTTTCCGCTGAGCACAAATGTAGGGATTTTTTCTTCGGCAGATTTTCCGGTAAATTTGCGGTAAATCGCGTAAGGCTCCAGAATATCGGTTTTTTCCACCCGCAAATTTTCCGGCAATTGTTTGTGCAGCGTTTCGTCGATGGCGGGATAATCACCGTTTTTTACGGTGAGCACCATCGGTTCCCACCCAAACTGGCGAAAATATCGCACAAAACGAACCACCCGTTGCACGCCGGGACCGCCAGCCGGTGGCCAATAATAGGTTACAATCAGGGCTTTTTTCATTGAGTATGGTTCGTTGTCTAATTATTTTTTCATTAATGCAACCGCTTTTCAGCGGAATAAATATTGAGGAAAAATATATTTTCATGCAAGCAGATATTTCCTTCAACAATTTTCCTCGAAAAAAACCTTTTTACGACCGTATTTTGTAGCAACAACTTTAATCCGACATTTAACCAACCCAAAATTTCTATTCTGATTTTAAACGAAGATTTCCGATTTTGCAGGTTTTGCTCCCTTTTAGGAAAAACTGACTTGCACGATTACCCTAATAGTAAACCGTTATACAGATTGAACAATTGATGCCGCAACAGCCTGCTATTTTCAGCATCGCGCGATGAAATTGCGATAGAATACGGAATGCTGTCCCATTTTTATTCCAGCAAAAGATCCTAACCTTCAAGCAAAGCGCAGCAACTATGCGACGCTATTGGATTAATACGCTTGTTGGGGCAAATAAACGGTAAAAAAGTATTTCAATAATATCGTGTGAATCGCAAATATTAGAGGATTATTTTAGCTAATTTACCTAACCACAAAATGGAGGAGCTATGGTAAAGCTGTCTTCGGCTAAATGGGTCGGCATCGCGATGCTGGCTCTGTTATTCAGTACGTTTTTATCTGCACAAACTTCTGCGACAGAGGGGAAAATCACCGGTGTTGTTACCGATGCTGTTACCGGTGATCCGCTTATCGGTGCAAATTTGGTAATTTCAGGAACAATATTTGGCGCATCTACGGATGCGGACGGCGTATTCCTGATTGAGAATGTACCGGCAGGAACCCATGAACTGGTTGTTTATTATGTTGGATACAGCACATCTCAACAACAGGTTACCGTAACCAGCGGTACCGCTAAAGTGTTCTTCGAGCTTTCGACAGACATTTTGCGGTTTGATGAGGTTGTCGTTACCGGAAGCCCGGGCGCAACCAGCAAAAGACAGCTTGGTAACACGATTTCAACGATTTCCGGATCAAACATTGCTGAATCCAGAGCGTTGGATGTTACCGGGGCTTTATCCGGGAAATTTGCCGGGGTGCAGGTATCCCAAAACTCGGGAGATCCGGCTGCCGGGATTAGCGTAAGGTTACGCAGCGCAAGCACGGTAAACGGTAGCTCTGACCCGCTTTACATCGTCGATGGAGTAATTGTAAACAACTCCTCAACCGATCTTTTGGGCGTTCAAAGCGTTGTGCAAAACCGATTGTCAGATATCAATCCTGCAGACATCGAACGGATTGAAGTCATCAAAGGCGGGGCTGCGGCGGCGATTTATGGCTCCAGAGCCAGCAATGGCGTTGTCCAGATTTTCACCAAAAAAGGACAAACCGGAAAACCTAAAATCACGTTCAGCACCAACGTCAATTTTAATTCACTACGGAAAAAGATAGATTATAACCAGGTTCCGCTGGATTGGGTAGATGCCGGTAGTGTAACCAATTTATCGACCGTGCCAGCTGAGCGCTATGACTATCAGGATATGGTATTTGAAAATAGTACCGGAACAGATAACTATCTGTCCGTTTCCGGTGGCGTGGGAAATACGACCTACTTTGGTTCCGTATCCTACCTGAACAACAATGGTATCATGAAAAACACTGCCTACGACCGCAGCAGCGTCCGGTTAAGGGTTAACCAAATCATAAACGACAAGGTTTCTTTTGCTGCCGGCACCTATGTTTCCTCCAGCAATAGCGACGATTTGCCCAATGGCGGATATGGCTCAGGTGTTTTACAGACGATCCTGTTTTCAAACAACAGCATTAATCCGGAACCAGATGCTGACGGAAATTATCCGGTAATGACATTTTACCCGAACATACTTGAGTATATCGAAACATTTAATTTCCAACAGCAAAACAAGAGATCGATCTCTGATATCCAGTTTACCCTGCTTCCCATGAAAGGGATGCAAGTGAATTATGTGTTGGGTTATGATGATTCCCGTTCAAGGGCAACCACATATTCTCCTATCGGAACAACAACTGCAACATTAGGTTCTGCCAGGGCATCTAACCTTAATCGCTCACAAATCAACAGCGATCTGAATTTAACTTATCAAACCCAACTGTCTGCTCCCATTTCGTCATCAACCACTGCGGGATATTCTTATCAATATGATGAAACAGAAATCGGAACGATTGTTGGCACAGGGCTGGCGATAGGCGTTGAAACCACCGCAGGTGCAGCAAGCATTGCAACAACGGATTTTAACAGCAAGCGGGCAATTTGGGGTGGCTATATTCAGCAAACATTTGGTTTACAAAACAAACTTTTCCTTACCGGTGCTGCCAGGATAGACGGTTCTTCGGTATTTGGCGAAGATGAAAGAAACCAATTTTATCCCAAAGCCAGCTTGTCTTATATACTTTCGGAAGAAAAATTCTGGAATATCGGCGCGATCAATAACTTGAAATTACGCGCAGCCTGGGGACAAGCGGGCAACTTAACGGCAATCGGGCCATTTGATCGATTAACAAATTATAGTGCCGTCGGCATAAATGGCAGATCCGGTCTGATCTCTCCGTCACTCGTCGGCAACCCGGATTTGAAACCGGAACGGCAAACCGAAACAGAATTTGGATTAGATTTGGGCATGTTTAACAATCGCCTGGGGTTAGAAATAACCGGTTATTTCCAGAATATTAAAGATTTGTTAGTTGAACGATCATTGGCACCTTCAACCGGAGCAGGCAGCCGGATTGAAAATATCGCGGATATGAAGAACAAGGGAATCGAATTACAAATCACGGTTATCCCGGTAACGAAGAAAAATCTCAATTGGTTCTCCAGCGTCTCTTTCTCTTCCAATAAAAATGAAGTCAATGGAATAGAAGGAGATCAAATTGCGATCGGTAACTTCGGCTTCTCAAAAGCAATGAATGGCGAACCTTTAGGGATATTTTATCAAGGCTATTATGCGCGAAATTCTGATGGCAGTTTGCTTTTGAATGCCAATGGATTACCGCAAAGGGAACGCGGTTCTGTAGATGCAAACGGAAACAATGTGCCGTTAAGAGATGCTAACGGTCAACCCACGGGCACTCTTCTGCAGAAGAAAATCGGCGACCCGAATCCTGCTTATATTGCTTCCTTTACCAACGAAGTGCAATATAAAAGCTGGTCATTCCGGGCGCAATTCGATGCCGTTCAGGGTTTTGATGTTTTGAGTTGGGATTCGCGGATGTTCTACCGTTTTGGCGGTGGTGTCCAAACAGGCAAGGAATTAAACGGAGAAGAGCCCAAAGGCACAGGCACTGCAAAATTCGGTATTGCCGAATCCTATGTTGAAGATGGTTCTTTCGTAAAGTTGCGCGAAGTGTCTCTCTCCTATTTGTGGCGAAATCCATTTGTAGGGCTGAGTAGTTTGAAGTTTACCATTTCAGGGAGAAACCTTTTGTCCTTCGATAATTATTCCAAATGGGATCCGGAAGTAAACATGGATGCCCAGAGTAATGGGTCAAGAGGTGGAATTATGGGATTAACACCGATTCCACGAATGATCATATTTGGAATTAGTGTTACCAATTGAACTATTTAACAGGAGATACTAAGAAATGAAGCACAGAAAATACAGAAACGCCATAGCAACCGTTGCTATACTCGCACTGATTGTTACCGCGTGCGAAACGAACTTTGTTAATCCGAACAACCCGACCGAGGATGTTATTTTTGAATCCAAAGACGGTCTGTTTGCACTCAGTATTGGTTTAAACCAATATTTTTCAACAACCGTAATGCAGGAAATCGTTGAAGTTCCGGGGATCACAACCCGGGAATTGGGCGTTACCAATACCTTTTTAAACATTAATGAACTTGCCCGGGGCAGCAACGAACTGCCTCCTGAAAGCGGCGGCATAACCGATCCCTGGGTGGCTCTCCTCAGGGCAAAAGGTATGGCAGAATCGCTAATTGCCAGCGTAGAGGGTGTAGAATTGACACCGGGAACCCGCAGTGGACTTATTGCTTATGGCAATTTTTACAAAGCGATGTGCCTCGGAAATCTTGCTGGCATGTGGGAACAAGCTGTAATCAATAATTCACCGGATGGAGATGCCGCATTTAGCGACAGAAATGCCGTTCTTGCAGAAGCCATTAATTTGCTGACAGAAGCGAGAAATGCCATTAATGCAAACGCGATATCCGATGATTTTAGAAATAATGTTTTGGGAAGTGACTTTAATTTGTTGAAATCCATCAATGCCTATCTTTCGCGATATAGCTTGATGGCCGGAAACTACGCCGATGCAATCACACATGCCGATGCCGTTTTGAACGATGCAAGCTCGCCGGTTAGCTCATTGTTCAACTACGATGCAAACAATGTTAATCCCGTATGGCTACGGATAAATCCGGCAGCATCCGACCTGAAACCGCAAACGAATTTCGGCTTGTTGGGTGCGTATGTTCCGGAAGCCGGAGACGGCAGAGTTTCATTTTATTTGGGCGCAGATGCCGGAACAGCGAATGTCGATGCAGGCGGGCAGCCCATCAGCCAGGCGCTCGGGTTCTGGACCACCCAAACATCACCAATTCCGGTTTACCTGCACGGAGAAATGTTGCTCAATAAAGCCGAAGCTCATGCCCGGCTAAACCAATTGCCGAACGCAGTTACCAACCTGAATCTGGTCCGGCAAAAAACCGATGATCCGCTGGGAGTAAACGCAGGATTACCGGCGTGGACAGGGAACGCCAACAGCCAGGCAGATGTTCTGGAAGAAATCTACAAAAACAGAGCCATTGAGTTGTTTCTCACCGGTTTGCGACTGGAAGCCAGCAGAAGATTTCACCCGGGTCTGGACCCAACGGTAAATAACCTGACCAACGAGCGGAACAGGAATTTCTATCCATATCCGTCCATTGAACGGGATAACAATTCCAATACGCCGGCTGATCCAGCGATTTAAATATTTGTCAATCATTATCTGACGTCAATTTCCAAAAGGGAACGGGAGCTATTGCTAACGTTCCCTTTTTTTTTAAAAGTAACGGGCTGCTATTCGTATTCATTGATCAATATAATTGTTAAAAATTGGGTCATCTTTAAGGTTTTCCTGCCGTAAAACAAAATACAAGCGCTTGCAAATTCCGCCCGAACTTATCTATATTCATTCCGTTGAGAATGGAGATTTATTTTGGTCGAAACAAAACCACGTTTAAACAAACCGCTGTTAATCACTTTTAAATTGCTGATTTATATGGCAATTTTTGCCGGATTTTATTTGCTCAGCGCAACAATTATGAGCAAACCGGCACCGTTTGTGGCGTTTTTTCTCACCATTTTGCTCGTTACGGTCAATCGCGGAAAACTTACCGATTTTATCCAGCAATTAGTGGACAAAGGATTTTACCGCGATTTATACCGCTTCAAAAAATTTGCGGATAAATTTAATCGCGAACTAAACGCGACGCTGGATTGGGACACCCAATTGAACAATTGCCGGGATTTTTTGAAATTACATTTTGGCGAAAACGAATCCGCATTTTATTTAATTGAAAACAAAGAATTGCTGAACGCGCATCCCGGTGACCGGAAAAACAGCACCGTTGAACAAATGTTACCCGAGCCGGACGCGCCATCGCCATTTTCGCGGGGCACCAATTTTTATCCGATCGAGCAATTGTGGCGGGAATTTCCGCGCTATCGACCGCTGTTTAAAGCGCTGCGCGACGGGCATAAGTTTGAATATATTGTGCCACTTAACGGCAGCAACAGCGTGGTCGGATTTTTGGCATTTACCGACCGGATCAACACGTATTTGAGCGTTCCGGAAATCCGGGAATTTCTCAACGGACTGTTTTTGGATATGGCGGAAACGCTCGAAAACGCCCGGACACACGCCGAAATTCAACGAAAATCGTTGGAAAACGAACTGTTTTTGAAAATTGTGCAGAACATTTCCTCATCGCTGAACGTGCAGGAAGTGCTGGACAATATGCTGGACAGCCTCTCGCTGTTGCTGCAATACGATGCCGCGATGATCGCGCTGGTGGATGAGAATCGCATGGAATTGCGCCAGATGGTTTCGCGCGGCTATTCGCCGAATGACGAAGAAGCGATTTCGCTAAAAATCGGGCAGGGATTGAGCGGTTGGGTCATCCAGAATCGCGAAGGTGTGCTTACGCCGGATGTCACCAAAAATTCGCAATATTACTCGGCACGCCCGGACACGCAGTCGCAAATTACCGTTCCGATCATCGTAAATGAACACGCCATCGGCGCGCTGGCGCTGGAAAGCAATACGCTAAATCATTTCACCCAAAAAAACCTGAAGCTGTTAACAAACTTTGCCGGACTTGCCGCAATCGCCCTCCGCAACGCCCAATTGTATGAAGATTCACTGAAAAAACAGCGATTGGAAGGCGAATTGCTGGTTGCCTCCAAAGTGCAGCAAGCGTTGCTGCCGCGCCGCGTTCCGGTCATCGACGGTGTAACCATCGAGGTGCTGAACGTGCCGAGTTTGATTGTCGGCGGCGATTTGTACGACGCGTTTCGCATCGATGAAAACCGCCAGGCCATCGCCATCGGCGATGTGTCCGGCAAAGGTGCGCCCGGCGCTATTTTGATGGCCGTCGCCTACGCCGGATTCAAAAGCCTGTTCAACGAAATCGATCCGCCCGCAACCATCGTTGCCAAACTGAACAACCTGCTTTACGAAGCAACCGCCACCGGTTATTACGTCACGTTCTTTTTCGCGATTTTGGATCGCAGCAGCGGACAGCTCACCTATTGCAACGCCGGACACAACGCGCCCATTTTGTTGCGCAAGGACGGCAGCACTGTAATGCTGAAAGAAGGCGGCACAGTGCTCGGATTTCTGGAAAACCGTACGTTTCACCAAAATACGGTCGATTTTCGTCCCGGCGATACGCTGGTTTGCTTTACCGACGGCGTCACCGAAACCCAAAATGTAGATGAAGAAGAATTCGGCGATGAACGGCTGATGCAAACCCTGAAAACCAATTTGGGCGAACAGCCCAAAACCTTGAAAATCGCCATATTGGAAGACATGCGCACCTTTGCCGGCGATTGCGAATTCCCCGACGACGTTACCCTGCTCATCGCCCGCCTCGACGATTGATGGCGTCACCCTCAGCGAAGTCGAAGGGTAATTGCGCTATCTCATTTCGACAAATAAATTTTGTCACCCTCAGCGAAGTCGAAGAGTAATTACGCTATCTCATTTCGACAAATAAATTTTGTCACCCTCAGCGAAGTCGAAGGGTAATTACGCTATCTCATTTCGACAAATAAATTTTGTCACCCTCAGCGAAGTCGAAGGGTAATTACGCTATCTCATTTCGACAAATAATTTTTGTCACCCTCAGCGAAGTCGAAGGGTAGTATTTAATTTTGTGATTTCCTTCTATCAGCTTATCCCCAACAACCATTTTTTTACGACCTTTCTGTCGAATCGCGCTCGACGCTGTTCGGCAAATTTGTCGATTGTTGACAAAATTACTGTTTTACAATCCCTTTATTAACAGCAACTTATCAGTATTTTCAAGTTTAATTTCCGGCGGCACGGCGATTGCGTTTATCCGGTAAACGATAACCGGACAAATCAAATGAATCACCGAACTTGCATTTTCGCAGCCGCTGTTTTTGTGTGGATGTTTGCCATCGCAACGCCGCTACTCGCCGACGATGCCATCACTTACATCAGTCCCGGTGTTCGTTTCGGCTATAATTTTGGCGAAGGCCCCACAATTGGCGTCAAAATCAGCCTCGGCTCATTTTACGCAGATTCATTTTTCAACATCACCCTGGGCACCAATTTTCCAGTGGGAAATCGCGTAAAAAAGCCACACGAAAAATACCAATTTGTGGAACTTCAGGCCGGAACATTCAAAAACCCGATACCATTGTGTTTGGGCGGCGGGGTTGGCATCGCCTTTTCTCAAATTGATGAACAGCCAATCATCGCACCAAAAATTAGCTTGTTTGGCGGCTTTTTAGCTTTCGCAACGATGGATATGGTTTTCTTTAAAAACAATGAAATCAGGGACTTCGGGCTTGAGTTTGTGTTGCCGCTTCCCGTTGGGTTGAAAGATAATTTTCTGGAGTAGTTTGAACGAACTCTTCGCAGAAAGATTATTGGCGCTTGCATGATATTTTTCATTTCAGCACATTAAGAAAACTTTCACAGAAAAAATTCACAGAGGCAATGATGAACCTTCGACTCGCTTTTACGGTTTTAGCTGCGGTGATGTTTAGCTTATCACCGGTATTTGCACAGGTTTTCCCACTTCATTTTATTCCTCAGCACATTCGGGCAACTGATCCGCAAATGCTGGCAATGGGTTTAACCGGCGTTGCGCATCGTGACGGTATTTTGGCGACCTCGGCAACACCAGCCGGAATCGCCAATTTGGAAGAATTACAAATTGCTTATACCCGGCATCCATCATCCCGCCAATTATTTTCTGAACAGGATGATTATTTGTTCGGGCAACATATGATTGCGCTGGCATTGCCGGTTTTTAAAAACGTAGTGATCGGAGCCCAATTTTGGGATTTTGATTTGGGTAAAGTTTATGTTAGTACGATCAACAATCCCGAAGAACCGGATAGTTTTAAGGTTGGCATTCGACAATTCCAACTTACACCGGCTTTTCGATTTTGCGATGGCGAAAACCTCTCATTTCTGGTTGGTGCGAATATAAAATACCTGGATGATTATGGATACATAGATTCAAATGGATGGGTGTTTGACTTTGGGCTCCGTGCGAATGCAATCGTCAACAACAACATGGTTTCATTTGGCGCTTCATTCCACAATATGGGTTCCGATCTGAATATCAGTCATGACAATCCAAATCCCGACATTCAACTCCCGGATAAATTAGAGCCCTATCGCTGGATAAAAATCGGCGCAGCTATTGGAAATACAAGAATCAAGTCAACCGCCAAAAAAACCATCAAATATTTGGCCACGGTTGAATTTCAAAAAAATCTAGAGTATAAATTTGAAGATGTACCGATATCCAATACCGATTGGGAATCCTTAAACGGCGGTTTGGAACTTCGATTTTTGGATCACCTTTTCGTGCAAATTGGCTATGTCAAAGATATCTCCGGAAATATCGGGTTTGATAAAATACAGGGCATGACCTACGGATTCGGTTTCGAAACACCCGAACATATCAACATCGGGCTGCCGCTTTCCATTGCCATGACATATGGACGCAGCATCCATTACGGCATTCTGGATATGGATGCGCTTTCGATAATTCTTGGTTGCAAATTTTAAAAAACGTCCCAACGGTAGGTCTCTACAACGTTCAAAAAATAAAATTTTTCAAATAGTGTTTGCATCTGTTTTTTGCAAACACTATTTTTAACCGATTTATTTAACCAAACAGTTAAACTTTTTGGATGAACCAAATGGATTACAGCAGCGATACAGAAAATAAAATTGTCGCATCGGCGACGGAAGTTTTCCTCGAAAGCGGCCGGGACGGCGCACGGATGCAGGAAATTGCGGATCGCGCAGGCATCAACAAAGCGTTGTTGCATTATTATTTCCGCAGCAAAAACCGGTTGTACGACAAGGTTTTTGAAACGGTTATCTCATTTTTCCTGAACAATATGCTGGAATCCGTGAAAGAACGCACCGACGCGCAAACGATGCTGCGCACTTTTATCGATAAATACATCGATGCGCTGGCAAAGCGCCCGCAGATCGTCCGGTTTGTGCTGTGGGAAATCGAGCGCGGCGGCGAAGGCTTTGCCAACGCAGCCAAAAAAACGTTCGCCAAAAAGGGATTCAACACCATTCCGCTGATCCCCATTATTCAGGAAGCGGTGGATCGCGGGGAAATCCGCCCGGTAGATCCGGTGCAACTGACCCTCAGCATTGTGGGCATGTGCATTTATCCCTTTGTTGCGAAACCGTTGATCGAGCGCGTCATTCCGGGCGTGCAGGTGTATTCGAAACCATTTTTGGAACAGCGCAAACAAGAAATTTTCCGGATGGTGTGGAGCGGCATCGCGCCGGAATAAATCAATTCGTGGAGTTCACCGGGAACGATGATGTTTTTCTCTGCATCCTCTGTGGCTCCGTGGCAAATTAACGAAAGGTAAATTCATGAAAATCAGGATGTTGCTGGTGTTGATTTTTAGCAGCGGAATATTCGCGCAACAATCGCTGACATTGGCAGAAGCCTGGGCAATTGCCCGGCAAAACAACCTCGCGCTGCAGCAACAGCAGGTTCAGCAATCGCAAGCGGCGGCGGAAGTGCGCATCCAGCAAAGCGACTATTTGCCAAAATTGACGATTTCCGCAGGCGCGCAGTATGTTTCGGAGATCGCGGAAATCGATGTGCCGATTTTGCCGAATCCCATCGAAGCGGGCGTGAAAGAGCGTTATGATTTGTCCGCCAGCGTGCAGCAGCCGATTTTCACCGGATTTCGCACAACACATTTGGTGAGTGCGGCCAAATCGCAGAAAGCTGCCGCCGAGTTGCAGGAAACTGTGGTGGAGCAGCAGTTGTTTTTGCAGATCGGCGTGTTATTTCAGCAAATTCAGCTCAATTTGCGCCAGCAAACCGCGCTCCGCGACGGCATCGCGCGGGCGGATGACCAGTTGCAATTGTCAAAAAATCGGCTCGCAGCAGCGCAGGTTGCCGCGTTCGATACGCTGGAAGCCGCCAATCGCAAATTGCAGCTCGAAAGCCAGCTTTCCCAATTGCAAAGTTTGAACGGTATTTTGCAAACGCGGATGCAACTGTTGCTCAACAGCAATTCACCCGTGACCGTCGCGGAAATGCCCACCGAAACCGGCAATCTGCAGTTGCCGGATGTCGCCGCAACGCGGCAATCTGCGATCGATAACCGCACCGAATTTGCCCAGCTCCGGGAATTGCAATCGGCACAGGAACATCGCACCGGCGCGATCAAATCACAATTTTTGCCGCAAATTTACGGCGAAGCGGCGTATCACTACGCCAATCCCGGTGTCAATTTTTTCAAATCGGAGTGGATGGATTATTACACGCTCGGCGTCGGGCTGCAGTGGCAATTGTTCAATGGCGGCAAAACCGGCCGGCAGGTGCAGCAATCGAAACTGGAAATCCGCAAATTGACCCTGCAGGAGCAGCAATTGATGCAGCAGGTGGATCAGCAAATCGACGAAGCGCTGGCGCAACTGGAAAATGCCCGCACTCAAATCCGTTTTCAGCGGCAGTTGGTGGCGCAGGAGCAGGAGCGTTATCGCATCGCGAGCACGGCGTATGAGCAGGGATTGGCAACTACGCTCGACGTGCGCAACGCCGAAACCGCGCTCACGCAGGCGGAATTGCTGCTGCAGCAACGGCTGATCGAGTGGGAGCAATACCGGCTGCAGCTCGATTTTGCCACGGGCACTTTGGGGAAGGATAAAGGTTAATTGATAAAGGATAAATATGACGCCGATGCAATAACTGATTTAACCGCAGAGATCGCAGAGAGCCCGGAGGTTTTGTTTTTTATGAATTTATCCTCAGCGATCTTTGAGCGCTCTGCGGTTAAAAAATTGAAAATAACCTTAAATGCGTATAAAAATTGACAAAAAACATCGATTCACGGAGAATTTTCCGATGGCTAAATATTTGATTTTACTGACAATCAGCAGTTTACTGTTTTGGAGCTGTAATGATACCGAACAACGCGGATACACGGCGATTGTTGAAGGCACAACCGTGCAGGTGCCCGCGCTCACCGGCGGCAAATTGACCCAGATTTTTGTGGATACCGGCGATAAAATCGACGCCGGCGCAGCAATTGCGACAGTCGATACGGTTGAACTGGCGCTCCAGCGTGCGCAGCTTTCCGCCGGACTGGAGGAGCTTTCCGTGCAGGTGAGCGTCGCCCGGACACAACTCAATCAGGCAAAACAAAACGAGAGCTATGTTCAGGAAAAACAATCGCGTATCGCGAAACTGGTGAGCAACAACGCCGCGCCGCAGCAAACGCTGGACGACCTGACCATCCAGTTGCGTAACGCGCAATCCGCCCGGGAAACCGCCGAGCAGAGCTTCCGGGTGCTGGACGCCAAACGCAAACAGTTGGAAGCACAGTTGGGTTTGCTCAACAAAAAAATTGGCGATGCGCAAATCATCGCACCGGCCGGCGGCGTGGTTTCCGAAAAATATTACGAAACCGGCGAAGCGATTCCGCCGCTCAGCCCCATCGTGGAAATTATCCAAATTGACGAAGTCTGGGTGAAAATTTACGTTTCGGAAACGCAACTGCCGGAAATCCGTCAGGGGCAAAGCGCCACGGTCGCGGTGGATGGCAGCGCGCAGTCGCTCAGCGGCACGGTCGCGTGGATCAGCCCGCAGGCGGAATTCACCCCGAAAAATATTCTCACGCCGGAAACGCGCACATCGCTGGTTTACGCGGTGAAAATTCTCGTGAAAAATCCCGACGGCGTGCTCAAACATGGCATGCCGGTGGAAGTGCGGTTGCAAGGATAAAGGGGCTTCGGCTACGCTCAGCCACCTTGCAATGAGCCCTGAGCGTAGCCGAAGGGCGCGGTAATTGAAACTAAAAAAATGGCATCGAAAATGGGACAAAAACTCTGCCCGAAAATCATTCTCGAAGGCACGCGGCTGACCATGAAAACGGACATCGCGTTTGCGCTGAACGAGCACCCGCGCATTGTCGGACCGCGAAAATACCGCTATCACTCACCGCTGATTTCCGGGGAATGGTGCGCATTTACCAATTTTCCGTGGGGTCGCGGGCTGATCAATTTTGAGCCACAGGAGGAGCAACTGGCGATGGAAACCTACGCCACCTGGGCGCGATTGTTCGAGCTGCAGCGCTATTATTCGTGGATCATCGACCGGTTTCACCTTTCCACACAGATGTTTCAGGCGCGGGCGCGCGATAAATTTTACGATTTTCGCTGGCTGGAAGAACGGCTGCACGCGGTGGGATTTCACCTCGTTTTTTGCACCCGCACACCCGATTCGTTCGCTGCCGCGCGGGAGGAACGGCTGAAAGTATCCGGCAATCCATCGCAATACGATGATTTGCAAATATTTATCGAAGAACAGGAAGCGATGCGCGAGTGGGTCGCCAAATCCATTTTACCGACGCTGGAACTGGATATCTCCGATAACAGCATCGCGCGCGCAGCGGATGACGTCGCCGATTGGCTGAAAGGCAACGGCGGACTTTATGCGAAGTAGATGGGTGGATGGGTGAATGAGTAGATGGGGAAAAACGTAGGGGCGAACGGCGTTCGCCCGTAAATTGGCAGGAAGAACATGTCAGCAATTGAAATTACAAACTTTAGCAAATCATTCGGCGAAACGCGGGCGGTAAAAAACGTGTCGCTCTCGGTGAAACCGGGCGAATTGTTCGGGCTGATCGGTCCGGACGGCGCGGGCAAAACCACGCTCATGCGCGCCATTTGCACGCTGTTGCTGCCGGATGACGGGCAAATCCAGGTTCGCGGAATGAACACGCGGGAAGCCATTGCCGATATCCGCGCGATTTTGGGCTACATGCCGCAGCGATTTTCGCTGTATCAGGATTTGTCCGTTGAGCAAAATCTGCGGTTTTTCGCGGATCTCTTCAACGTTCCGGCTGACGAACGCGCTTCGCGGATGAAGCGGCTCTACCAATTTTCGCGGCTCGGCAATTTCAACAAACGGTTGGCCGGACAGCTTTCCGGCGGCATGAAACAAAAACTGGCACTCTCCTGCGCGCTCATCCACACGCCGGAAATTCTGGTACTCGACGAACCGACTTTCGGCGTCGATCCGGTATCGCGAAAAGAATTTTGGGAAATTTTGCACGAAATCCGCAAAGAGGGCACCACGATTCTCGTTTCCACCGCATACATGGACGAGGCGGATCAGTGCGAACGCGTTGCGCTGATGTTCAACGGCGAGTTCGCCGCGATCGGTTCACCGAAATCGCTGAAATCGAATTATCGCTACCCGCTTTACCGGCTGGATGGCAAAAATCTGCGCGAGCTGCGAGCGTTTTTCGAAGAAAAAACAACGGTTTACGCCACCCAAATGTTCGGCGATGCGCTGCATGTCAGCTTCTCCGAAAATCCGGCGGATGCCGACTGGCAACGCTGGCAATCGGAAACCGGCGGCAATTTGTCGAGCTGGCACACCGAAAAACCATCTATCGAAGACGTATTTCTCGATTTGATCAACCAACAACATCTCACCAAACCGGTGGCGACAATATGAGCAAGGTTTCCGTAAAAACAGAGCAACTCACCCGCCGGTTCGGCAGTTTCACCGCCGTCGATGCCGTGAGTATCGAGGTGCAACAGGGCGAAATTTTTGGTTTTCTGGGTGCGAACGGCGCCGGAAAAACCACGATGATCCGCATGCTCTGCGGGCTGCTCTCCCCCACCGAAGGCAGCGGGACGGTCGCCGGATTCGATATTTATCGCGAAAGCGAGCAGATCAAAAAAAATATCGGCTACATGAGCCAGAAATTTTCGCTGTATGACGATTTGACGATCGCGGAAAATATCGAATTTTTTGGCGGTATTTACGGGCTCCCGCGCGATTTGATTGCGGATCGCAAATCCGCACTGATCGAACAAGTCGGGTTGCAGAAACAGGCGGAAACGCTCACCTGCGATCTGCCGCTAGGTTTCAAACAGCGGCTGGCGTTGGGCTGCGCGATGCTGCACGATCCGCCCATTTTGTTTCTCGACGAACCCACTTCCGGCGTCGATCCGCAGGCGCGGCGCAGCTTTTGGGATCTCATTTACGACACGGCAAATCTCGGCAAAACCGTGTTTGTCTCCACCCATTTCATGGATGAAGCGGAATATTGCCACCGCGTTTCCATCATGCGCGACGGCAAAGTGATCGCACTGGACACACCCGGCGCCCTCAAACGCCAATTCTCACAACCGACGATGCAGGAAGTGTTTGTTTCGTTGGTTGATAGATGAATGGGTATATGAGTGGATGAGAAAAAACTGTTAATAAGATTAGTGGATTGAAATGATGACGCATAAAGATTTGGATATTTGGAAGTTAGGTATGGAAATGGTAGTGGAAATTTACACATTGACCAAATCATTTCCGAAAGAGGAATTGTATGGGCTGGTTTCACAGATGCGCCGGGCTGCTGTTTCGTATCCGTCAAATATTTCCGAAGGCGCTGCCCGAAAATCAGTAAATGAGTATGTGCAATTTTTGTATGTTGCGCTCGGCTCTCTCGCAGAACTCGAAACTCAGCTAATGATTGCCGAAAAAATCGGATACGCAAACACCCAATCCCAACTCACCCAAATTGAACTTTTGCGCAAAAAACATCTGAATTTCATCAAATATCTCAAATCAAAACCAACCCTTTAACCCATTTACCCATAAACTCATTAACCCGTTAACCCATTTACCCATAAACACATAAACCCAACATGAAAACAAGCTCCCGAATCACATCAATTTCCCGAAAAGAAGTGAGCCACATTTTGCGGGACCCGCGAACGTTGAGCATCGTTATTTTGATGCCCGTGCTGCAACTGCTGATTTTTGGTTATGCGCTGAATCTGGAAATCCAGCGGGTGGATCTGGCGGTGCTGGATTACGACAACACGCCGATTGCCCGGGAACTGGTGGATCAGTTCGAAGGCAGTAAATATTTCCACACGTTCTATTTTGACGGACAGCCGTCGGAAATTGAGCAGTTGTTTATGCAGCAAACAGCGCGCGTCGCGCTGATCATTCCGGCGGATTTCGGCACGCATTTGCAGCGAAACAGCGACACGCCGGTGCAACTGCTCATCGATGCGGCGGATCCTAACGCGGCGCTGAGCATCCAGAATTATTGCAATCAGGTGATCAACGCGTTCAATCGGGCGAACAATTTGCAGCTCAAACTGCCGTTCGATATGCAGCCGACCATCTGGTTCAATCCGGATTTGAAAAGCAGCTACTTTTTTGTGCCGGGCATTCTCGCGCTGCTTCTGGTGATGATTTCCGCGCTGCTCACCAGCATCACTATCACCCGCGAAAAAGAAATGGGCACGATGGAGCAAATTCTGGTGTCGCCGGTGCGACCGCACGAAATCATCATCGGGAAAGTGATTCCGTATATCGTGCTGGCGTTTCTCGATGCCGTGCTGATCATTTTGATCGGTATGTTTTTGTTCGGTGTGCCGTTCATCGGCAGCTTGTTGCTGCTGGCGGGATTTACCACGCTGTTCATCATCACCGCGCTGAGTTTGGGGCTGATGATTTCGACGGTCGCAACCTCGCAGCAAGTGGCGATGATGTTCGCGCTGATCATCACGCTACTGCCGACGCTGATGATTTCCGGCTTCATCTTCCCGATTCCGTCCATGCCGTTGCCGCTGCAAATCATCTCATATGCCGTTCCGGCGAAATATTATCTGGTGATCGTTCGCGGCATCATGCTCAAAGGGAATACCTTCTGGCAATTGCTGCCGCAGGCGGGATTTCTGGCAGCGATGTCCGCCATCTTGCTGACCGTCGCGTGGCGGCGATTCAGTTTGAATCTTGAAAAATAAACCATCCCGCAGTAGAGGCAGTTCATGAACTGCCTCTACCCGTAGAACGGTCGCAACCGTTCCGGTTTAACCAAAAACGCATTCAAAACACGGTAACATATGCAACCGATTTTATACATGCTCCGCAAAGAATTCAAACAGATTTTCCGCACACGGGAGATGCTGGCGATCATTTTTGTGATGCCGGTAATCCAGATGGCGGTGCTCGGATTCGCCATCACCAACGAAGTGAAGCACATTAAATTGATCATTTCCGATCACGATAACAGCCGGATCAGCCGGGAAATTGGCGACCAGTTCAGCAATACGGATCGTTTCAACATCGTCGGGCGGGAAACGGACGGAAAAGTGATTGAATCGCACATTCACGGCTGGCGCGCGCAAATGGCGCTGATTATTCCACCGAATTTCCAACGCGATCTGCAACGCAACCAACAGCCGGAATTGCAAATTATCGTCGATGGACTGGACGGCAACACCGCCGGCGTGGCGATCGGTTACGCGCAGGGCATTTTGACGGAATACGCAGCAAAATATTTGCAAAATCCGCGTCAGCAGGCGGCGCTGATGGCATCGCTGAGCGCAAGTTCCGGCGATGGCGAATCGCTGCAAAACCAGCTCGCCACCGCCCAACGCAACCGCCCGCACACCGTTTCCATGCAACAGCGGATGTGGTATAATCTCAATCTGGACAGCGCGCAATACATGGTTCCGGGCATCGTGGCGCTGCTGCTTACCATCATTTCGATGATGCTGTCATCGATCAGTCTGGTGCGGGAAAGGGAGATCGGCACGCTGGAACAATTGATGGTCACACCGCTGAAACGCTATCAATTATTGCTCGGTAAGTTGTTGCCTTTTCTGATTTTAGCGTTCATTGAATTTTTTGTGGTTTTGCAAGCGGCACAAATTATTTTTTCGATCAACATGCAGGGCAGCTATGTGCTTTTGGGTTGGATGACACTGCTGTATTTGTTTACCACACTCGGTTTGGGCGTGTTCGTTTCCACCGTTACGGGATCGCAGCAGCAGGCGTTTTTTGTGTCGTGGTTTTTTCTGGTGTTCATGATTATGATGAGCGGGTTGTTCATCCCCATCGAAAACATGCCGGCAATTTTGCAAAAATTAACCTATTTGAACCCGCTGCGCTATTTTATTGCGATTGTCCGCGATGTATTCCAAAAAGGGGCGACCGCGCCATTTTTGATCCGCGAAGCCCTGCCAATGGCGCTGCTCGGACTGTTGATTTTTACATTCAGCGTGCTCAATTTCCGCAAACGGGTGCAGTGATCTGGATGCTGGATTCTGGATTACCGACAAAGTTATTTCCAGCACCTTTTAACTTTTAACTTTCTTTTTCCTTTATCCTTTATCCTTTTTCCTTTTTCCTTTTTCCTTTTTCCTTTTTCCTTATTCCTTTTTCCTTTTTCCTTCCCTTTGGACGAATCCTTTCGCCAAAATCCGCGTAAATCCATTTGCCGCCCGAAAATTTCATCAATCCAATGAGGTAAATATGACCACGTTGCGACTGGCAACCGGATTTCTCGTGCTGTTTTTCGCCACTGCAATGGCGCAGCCATTCACAAAAATTACCGATCAAATTGTATCGAACGATGGCGGTGATAGCCGCAGCGTCAACTGGGTGGATATCGACGGCGATGGCGATCTCGATTTGTTTGTCACCAACGGACACTCGCCGGGAACGAACAATTATGCGTACGAAAACCTCGGCAACGGCACATTCGAAGAAATCACAACTTCTGTAATAGTGCAAGATAGCGCGCGTTCGGACGGTGCAAGTTGGGGCGATATCGATAACGACGGCGACCCGGATTTGTTCGTCGCGAACTGGTATAACGACCAGAATTTATTTTACATCAACGAGGGAAATTGGCAATTCCGGCGCATCGCCGAAGGACCGCCGGGCGGCAGCATGGGCTTTTCGGAATCGTGCAGCTGGGCGGATGCCAACAACGACGGCTGGCTGGATTTGTTCATCGCCAACAGCGGGAATCGCCAGCCGGAGCGCAACGCGTTTTACCTCGCGACGGACGGTAAATCGTTCACGAAAATTTTCGACAGCCCGTTGAGCGCAGATGCCGCAGCATCCCGCAGCCCGAACTGGGCGGACGCGGATGGCGACGGCGATGTGGATATATTTGTAGCCAATGAGGGCGATGCGCCGAACCATTTTTTCAAAAATTTGCTGAAAGAAAATGGAAAACTCGAGTTCGAGAAAATCACCGACGGCGCGATTGCCACGGATGCGGAAAACAGCATCAGCGGCAGTTGGGCGGATGTCGATAACGATGGCGATTTCGATCTGTTCGTTGCCAATCTCGGGCAGCCGAATGTGCTGTATTTGAACGACGGGCGCGGCAATTTCCAGCGGCAAAATGCCTTCAGCGACAGCAGCCGTTCGTTCGGCAGTAGTTGGGGCGATATCGATAACGATGGCGATCTCGATTTGTTTGTCGCCAACGGCTGGGCGAAAACCGGGCTGAACAATCAGTTATTTCGCAATTTGCAGATGGAAACCGGCACCGCAAATTTTGAGGAAATTTCCGGCGATCCGGTGACACAGGATGGCGGCTGGTCTTACGGCAGCAGCTTTGCGGATTACGATTCGGATGGCGATCCCGACCTGTTTGTCGCCAAATGGCTCAACAGCAAAGATGAGAATAACGCATTGTTTCGCAACGACTTAGCGAATGGAAACAATTGGCTGATCGTTAATTGTGTCGGCACAACATCCAATCGTTCGGCAATCGGCGCAACGGTTCGCGTGAAAGCAACGATCAACGGAAAAAGCGTTTGGCAGATGCGCCAGATTTCCGGGCAGGACAGCTATTGCGGGCAAAATCTGCAATTGCATTTCGGGCTCGGCACCGCCCAATCCGTCGAATCGCTGATCGTCAATTGGCCGTCCGGCGCAACGCAAACGGTTGCGATCAGCGCGATCAACCGATCGGTAACCATCACGGAAAATCGATAAAATTTTGCAAAATTTGCAACAGAACGTTACAGGCATCACCCGCAAAAACCGGTAAAACCGGTGACGCAAAATGACCAAATTTGTCTATTTCGCTAAATAGCGGTAAATTTTCCGGCAATTAACTATCCCCATTAACCATTGGAGGCACGATGGAACTTTTAATTAGCTTGTTGGGCGGCGCAATTGGCGGGAATTTAGCCGGAGGTTTGTTGAAAAAAATGAGTCTCGGGACACTCTGGAATTCCGTAATCGGCATTTTGGGCGGCGGTTTGGGCGCGCAATTGCTGAACGCTTTGGGTGTCGCAGCCAGCACAGGCGGTGGAATGGACGTTGCCAGCATCGTCAGTAACATTTTGTCATCCGGCGTTGGCGGTGGTGTGCTGCTGGCGATTGTCGGTTTTATTCGAAAAGGGATGAAATAAACAGGGAACGAAGCGAAATCTCATTTCATACAAAAAAAACGGCGCTGATGAGCGCCGTTTTTTTTTACCGTTCAAATTTTTTCAACCATTCCTGCGTTGGCTGATAACCGTCGTCGTTTTTCCAGCGACCGTTCATTTCGATTTCGAATGGCGAATGGCGTTGGATGAAGCCGATTACCGCATCGCGAACCAGCGTTCCGTGAAAATTCACCCGGCTGCGCGGGATGCGCCGCAGCATCAGCAAACCGGAATTGCCTTCCAATAAATAATCGCTGGTAACCACGCGATAGGTTTTCTCCGGGTCGAGCGGTTCGCCGTTAATTTCCATATAAACAACACGTTCGCCCGTCACCATTTCTTTGTTGAACACCACTTTCGCGCCGCCGATTGCCAACCCGCGACTGTTGCCGGCCAGTTTTTGTTCGAGAATCGATTTGATATATTTTCCATCTGCCTGAAAACTGACCATCTCGTTGCCGAACGGCAACACTTTGAACACATCCTCGCGGGAAATGCTGCCCAGTTTTATATCCGCACGAATACCGCCAAAATTCATGAAAGCAAAATCAGCCTGAACGGCTTCGCACATGGCATCGAGAATAAGGTTGTTCATCGGCGATTCGCCAATGCTCGACCGCGTGAGCGCGGTGCGGGTCACGCCGATCACTTCGCGGAATTCTTTTTCATATTCCTGCTGCTGCTCTTTTACGTACTCGGCAACCACGCTGTCTGGCCAAAACTGGTCCTGCTGCAACAGCAACAGCGAGTTTTGGTCTGCCGCAAAATCGAATCCGGCGATGGATTTGGTCGGTTCATCGACATACAGATTCACCACGCCGAGGTTGCCGCCGTTGGCATAATTTTGCAGGCAAATGGTGTGATTCACCGGATCCACCCACGGTTCCTGATAACCGCGATGCAGGTGCCCGCCCAGCAATACGTCGATTCCTTTCACGAAACGGGCGATTTCCATCGCATCCACGGAGCGGTCGTTCATCACTTCTTGCTCGGTTTGCTGCTTCAGCGATTCGTAACCTTCGCGAACGTCATATGGCAAACCGACGTGCACCAGTGCGACAACCATATCCACATTTTCAGCGCGAAGTTCGTTCACCGCTTTTTGCAGTTCGGGAATTTCCTGCCGGAATTCCAGCCCTTTGATGTTCTCGGGAAAGCTCATCGCCGCCGTGCCGACATTCGCTGCGCCGGTAATGCCGATGCGCAATCCATCTTTTTCGATAATCACCCAGGGCTTTACCCATTCCCAAAGTTTGCCGGTTTCCGCGTTGTAAATATTGCTTGCCACCCACGGGAAATTTGATTGTTTGATGCGCTCGATCAGGTTGTCTTTCCCCTGATCAAAATCGTGATTGCCGGGCACAACCGCGTCGTAACCCATCATGTTGAAATAATCGACAACCGCTTCGCCGCCGGAAAGCGTGCCCACCAGCGTTCCCTGAAACGTATCGCCGCCATCGATGAGCAGCGTGCTGCCACCTTCTTCCTGCACAGATTCGCGGATATTTTTGATGATCCCCGCCGCAGAAGCCGCACCGCCGAGCATTGGCGGAAATTCTGGGTTGAGGAATTCCGCTTTTTGCGGCACAATGCCGCCGTGAACGTCATTGGTGAAAAATACGGTCAATCGCTGCAGTTCATCCGCCCAAACCAGGCTTTGGATGAGCATCAGCGCCAATATGATGATTCGTTTTTGCATGTTCATTAACCAAAATTTGATCGTTAAACTATTCATTTTCATACACATAACACCCCGCTTCACTGGGATGGTCTTCCACAAAACTGCCGGATTTTACATTCCGCAGTAGCCACAATATAAGCATATCTCCGCCTGCGGCAATTGTAAAAAAAGAACCGAAGATTGCCCAAAATCCGCTGCCGATGGCAACCGCGAAAACAGATGGCAAAAGTCCCACCAAAATTAGCGGCATCGCCGCTCCCAAGCGATAATGCGCAATATCAATCGGCACTTTGCAATGCGCGTACGGCGTCAGCGTTTTCAACTGAAACCCGTATTTTATTTGCGAAAACGGCAATCGCGCGGCCAGTTGCCAGGTTAGCCCGTGCACCAGTTCGTGAACAAGAATTCCCAAAATCATCGCGGGCAGAAAATATTTCAATTCCATAAAAATATTAAAGCCGTCGCGGAGCGATGCCCAGCCCCAAACGGCACCAAAAATCACGGCAAGCAGCAGACCGCTTGTCATAAACGGCAGGGCGTAAATATTTGCCTGCGCCATATTTACAGCATATTTCTTTTTTTGAAAATGGTCATGTGGGAGTGTCGTTTTCAGCATTGCATCTATCCGTTATTTTTCGCAGCAGCAGTGTAAATTCGGGGAGAATTTAAGCGACTTTTGCCTGAAACGCAAAAAGCCCGGCGAAAAACACCGGGCTTTTTAGTAAAGAATGTTTCTTCTTTAACCCAAAAATGCGCGCAATGTGCGGCTGCGGGATGCATGACGCAACCGGCGAATGGCTTTTTCTTTAATTTGCCGGACCCGTTCGCGGGTCAGGTTAAAGCGTTCGCCAATTTCTTCCAGCGTTAGGGGATGTTCCTGTCCGAGCCCGAAATACAGTCGCACAACTTCCGCTTCCCGTTTGGTCAGGGTTGCCAATGCACGTTCAATTTCTATTTTGAGCGATTCGCTCATCAAATCCGAGTCAGGCGGCGGCTGGTGATCGTTTTGGATCACGTCCAACAAACGGTTGTCTTCGCTATTGCTGAACGGCGCGTCCATCGACAGATGGCGTCCGGAGATTTTCAGGGTATCGGCTACTTCAAAATCGGTCATTTCCAACTGCTCTGCAATTTCGCTGGCGCTAGGCTCACGTTCAAATTCCTGTTCCAGTGCGGAATAGGCTTTTCCGATTTTATTGAGCGCACCAACACGGTTGAGGGGCAGCCGGACAACGCGGGACTGTTCCGCCAATGCCTGCAAAATAGACTGACGAATCCACCACACTGCGTATGAAATGAACTTAAAGCCACGGGTTTCGTCAAAGCGTTTTGCAGCTTTGATCAACCCCAGATTACCTTCGTTAATTAAATCGCCTAAAGAGAGACCTTGATTTTGGTATTGTTTGGCAACACTAACGACAAACCTCAGGTTCGCTTTGGTTAATTTTTCGAGGGCATCCTGATCGTTTTGTTTTATGCGCTGCGCCAGCGAGATTTCCTCATCAGGCGTTAACAGGGGAACTTCCCCGATCTCCTGAAGATATTTGTCTAACGACTGGCTTGCGCGACTAACAGAACCTCTTGCCATTCTTTTTCCGTTCCCTCCGTTTAAGGTGTAAATGTTACTCAGGAATTGTTAATACTTATCATTCCTTCGTTTGTAATACCGAATGTGCCGCTATTGAGTTCCACCGAAAGATTTTTCAACTTAAGGAAAAACGCATCGCGATTTTCGCCGTCCAAAATGACCGGGCGGAAATTTACGTCTTTATTATAAACGTTTATCGGTATTACCTGCGCTGTTGTTTCCAATGCTTCGTTTACTGTTATTTTAAAGATAAAACTATCCCGGGCACTCTCGCTGTACGAACCGAAAATGAAGTTCCCCAGCGAATAGGCAATCCATTTATCTTTGTATTGTTCAATTCCCTGAACGATATGCGGGTGATGCCCCAAAATGAGATCCGCGCCGCTATCAATCAGGCGATGTGCCAATTTCACCTGATATTTTTTAGGTGCTTCCATCAACTCCTGTCCCCAATGGCAAGAGATGATCAGAAAATCGCACTGTTGTTTTAACGTACGAACGTCATTAAATGCGAATTCCTCAAACGGAAAACACGTGCCTGCTGATGTATCGGATGCCCAAAATTCTTCCGGAAATGTAAGGCTGTATGCCAGAAAGCCAATCCTTTTGCCTTTGGCTTCTATTATCGCCGGTTTTCGTGCTTCCTTTAGATTTTTTCCGGCACCAGCATAATAAATAGCGTTATTTTGCAACGTTTCTATTGTTTGGTCGAGGCAAATGCTGCCGAAATCCATGATGTGGTTATTCGCCAAACTGACCAGATTTACCCCACCATCCAATAACACCTGAACCAGTGATGGCTTTACGCGAAAGGTAAATTTCTTCTCAAAGGCTGTTCCGGCGGTGCCAAACGGCGCTTCAAGATTGGTAAAAAAAACATCTGCACCGGAAACTGTATTGCGCAAATTTTCAAACGGATAAGTGATCCCACTATCTGCAATTACCTGAGATGCCCACGATCCCATCATCGTATCGCCGGTGCCGAGAATAACAATGTCGCGTTCCGGTTGAGCCTGCAGTTGTACCGCAAACACCGGATACAGCATTAGGCAAATAAGGATTGCGCGGATATAGTGGCAATGCGTTTTTATCATTTTATATTGTTCTCAATTCCCAAACTGCATTTTAAGTGTATTTTGGATGACCTTTAGCGCAGTTTGTTACACACCTTTTATTTTTCAAAACGCAGCTAATTTTCCCGCGTTTGTAATGAATGTTCATCGGAGAAAACGCAGAATAACTTTATCATTTTATATCGAGTTACAAATCACCCGTCACAGAATATGCCCGGTGAGCACACATCTCATGGCAGCTTTTTGTGCATCACTTTTGCAATACCGTTTGTTAACGATTTTTTGCAACGACGCTAATCTATTTAAATGGTAAAATTTGTTTCCTTTTTATCCGCGATAATTATGCAGAAAAAGGTATTTGTTCGGGCTGCAAATATTTCAGCCACAGCCCGGTAAAATACGAGAAACAACATAAAAAACCTATATTAAAAAATATTTCAGGAATTAACCACAGGAGGGGAATTCAACAATGATGGGGATCAATTTTGATCAATATATTCTGTTAAAATAACGGTTGTGCCGTTTGCTGTAGGGTGGATTTCCACTTCGTCGATCAGATTTTTCACTAAAAAAATGCCACGGCCACCCAATTTCCACAAATTTTCCGGATCGATCGGGTTTTCTATCGCCTCCGGATCAAATCCACTGCCCTGATCGATGACCGAAAATTTAATGCAATTGTCCAGAAAAAGCACTTCCAGCGTTACCACTTTTTCGGGGGAAAATTTGTTGGCGTGAATGATGCCGTTGTTAACCAATTCCGTTACGGCGATTGCAAGATTATCACTTTGATCACCGCTCAATCCGGCTTTTTTGGACACTTTTTTGACAAATTTTTCCACATCCGGCAGATGACGCTGGTCGCTGGGAATAACCAAATGCTCTGTTTGTTGCGGCTTCTCGGATTTTTTCATGATGGCTCACAATCGTCTTCATTCTTTCCCGGAAAATATAGAAAATGCCGTTCAATGAAACAAACGCTAATTTGGCAGATTCTTAAAAAATAAATCGAGATGGTTTCAACGCAACAATTTCACACAGCTCAAATTAAGTGATTTGATTGACAACATCACAATCAGATGCGTTGTCGCGACATTCCGCTGCAAGGCAATGTGGTCATTCTGGAAAACGCCGTAACGAAGCATCTCGTCTTTAACGCATTGCCAATTGCCCAACCACCTATTTTTACCTAAAGAAATTCCGGTTTGATGACATGCAAATGGCTTTGCACGCAATTTGTTCCTCGATTGGTGCACCACATTCCCCAAGGTGCATTTTGTGCACCTGTGCCGCATGTTTATCAAATTGAAATTGAAATGAAATGCTATAAAATATGGACAAATCACACAATTTTAGCAGTTGGCATTTTATTTGTTGTATATACACGTATTTTCTGAATTATTGCTCTTTATTATGAGCCTGAATAAACCTTGTTTTTTGAGATGTAAGACATTCGCAAAAGGTTAAAAAATGCGTATTAAAAATGTATCCCATAAAATTATTGGTACAACCTTGCTGCTGTTAATGGTTTGTATTATCAATTTTTCTCTGTTTCACTTGACACCCGGTGATTTCACCCATCGTTATTTCAATCCCAACACATCGAAAATTCAACTGGAAAATATGCGCAACCAGCTCGCCTTGAATGAACCCTTGCCTATCCAATTTGGTATTTGGGTCAAACACATGCTCAACGGTGATTTGGGTTATTCCTGGTCACAACGTCGCCCGGTTGCGGAAATAATGAAAGAAGCTGTTCCCGCCACGTTATTGTTAACCACTACGGCGCTGCTGATTAACCTGTTATCCGGATCGATTGCAGGAATGTATTCCGGCATCCACTGGCAAAACTGGCGCGGAAAAATGCTGGATACAGCATCGTTGCTGATATACACCGTTCCCGTTTTTTGGCTGGGATTAATGGCTGTTTTATTATTCAGCGTATGTTTAGGGTGGCTGCCGGCCGGCAGAATGTTCGCATTACATAACGCAAAAATGTCGCTATGGCAACAATCTGTCGATCTGCTACAGCATTTAATTTTACCCGCCACGGTTTTAGGTTTGAGCAGCGCTGCCGGAACCGCACGGTTTGTTCGCGGCAAAACTCAGGAAATTATGCAGCAAAATTATATTCGCGCAGCACACGCGAAAGGATTACCGCTCAGCCGGATTTACATCCGCCATATTTTTCGAAATGCCATGTTGCCGTTGGTTACCCTGTTCGGATTGCAATTGCCATATTTGTTGAGCGGCGCGTTTATTGTTGAAGTGATTTTTGCGTGGCCAGGCATGGGACGCATTACGTACGATGCCGTTTTTGCAAAAGATTTTCCGGTAATTATGGCATTAAACCTGATTGCGGCAATGCTGGTTATCGCCGGAAATTTTCTCGCAGACCAGCTCTACAAATGGGTCGATCCACGGGTGGAGATATTCGCAGAATGAGCAAAACCACCATAAATTACACAGTATTGATTGGCGCAGCGCTGCTGTGCCTCGTGTTTTTTGGGGCTGTCGCGGCACCGCTGATCAGCTCGTCCGATCCGGATGCCCAGACAAAGCCATCCGAAACCCAATTTCAATCGCCATCGGCGAAACACTGGTTTGGCACCGACCAATTCGGTCGCGATGTGTTTTCCCGGGTGCTGCATGGCGGGCGGATTTCGTTGCTCATCGCCATTTCCGTTGTAATTGGCGCGGTTGTCATCGGCAGTATTTACGGCGCTATCGCCGGATATTTTGGCGGATGGATTGATGCCCTGCTCATGCGCATTGTTGATGCCTTGCTGGCGTTCCCGGTAATATTTTTGGCAGTTACCTGTATGGCGTTGTTCGGCGGCGGATTGGTTTGGCTTATCGCCGTACTCATTTTAACCGGCTGGATGGATATTGCCCGGCTGGTTCGCGCAGAAGTCCATTTGCTGAAATACCAACCGTTTATCATCAGGGCACACGCCAGCGGTATTCCAACGGTCTCCGTAATTTTTCGGCACCTGCTGCCAAACGTGCTGGCTACGCTGCTGGCGGCAATTATTTTACGCACCGCCGATATTATTGTGATCGAATCCGCGCTCAGCTTTTTAGGGCTCGGCGTTCAACCGCCAACTGCCAGTTGGGGTGCCATTTTGAATGACGGATTGAATTCGCTCGACGCTGCCTGGTGGCTATCGTTTTTCCCGGGGCTGGCAATTACCGGAACAACGCTCGGGCTAAATCTTGTTGGCGAAGGGGCGAAACGCGTATGAAACCGCTGCTCGACATTCAATCGCTAACAACGGCTTTTATCAATAAAAACAATATGTTGAAAGCTGTAGATGACATCTATTTTTCGCTGAACAGCGGCGAAACACTGGCGTTGGTCGGAGAATCCGGCAGCGGCAAAAGCATCACTGCGCTTTCCATTTTGCGATTAGTACCCGCACCCGGAAAAATTATTTCCGGCGAAATCCTTTTTCGCGGTGAAAATTTGTTGACATTTTCTGAACAACAGATACGCAGCATTCGCGGCCGGCACATCGGTTTGATTTTACAGGATAACGGATCTGCGCTTAATCCGGTGATGCGCATCGGCGAACAAATCGCAGAGATTTTCCGGTATCATTTTAAATTTGATCGAAAAAAAGCGCGGCACACAACGATTGATTTATTGGAAAAAGTTAAACTACCCAACGCCGATTCGCTGTATCACGCATATCCGCACCAACTCAGCGGCGGCATGCGCCAACGTGTGTTAATCGCCGGGGCGATTGCCTGCAAACCGGCGCTGGTCATCGCCGATGAACCGACTTCCGCGCTGGATGCATCGCTGCAAAGCGAAATTCTGACACTGCTCAGCGATCTGAAACGTGAAATGAACCTTTCGCTGCTACTCATTTCACATGATCTGGCAATGGTTTCGCAAATTGCCGATCGCGTGGCGGTGATGCAAAACGGCAAAATTGTCGAGCAAAATTCAACCGAAGAACTGTTCACCCAACCCCAACATTTTTACACAAAAAAATTACTCAACGCCATTCCCAAAATTGATTTTGAAATGCCAAGAAACACGAATACTAAACAATTGTGATTAATGAAGTTAACTTACAGCTCAGAAGGTTTTGATATGCCCCGATTCGCAACAAAAAACGTTTTTTGCACCATAACTGTTTATCCGATATCCTTCATCCTTTATCCATTAATGATACTTCTTTTCCTGGCTTGCAATAATCAACAGTCGCAATCCGGCAGCACAATTTTTATCGGAATAAAAGGTGATTTCGATTCGCTGAACGAGTTGAATGCCGCTGATTCCGATGCCCTTCAGGTAATTCAACACATGCTGTTTACCACCCTCACAAAGCTCGACGAAAATTTGGAATTCCAGCCATATCTCGCAAAAGATTGGGCGTTCAGCAACGATGGCAAAACCCTCACATATGTTCTGCGCGACGACATCCGCTGGAGCGACGGGCAGCCCACAACTGCGTGGGATGTGCAGTTTACCTGGCAATTGGCGATCAATCCGGCGGTGGCATATCCGGCAGCCGGTCGTTTCGATCTGGTTGATAGCGTAACAGTAGAACATCCGCACGAGGTGCGTTTTTATTTCAAAAAAGCGTATGCGGATGCGCTGTTCGATACCCAAATACCTATTTTGCCCAAACACATTTTGGAACACATTCCCGCTGCCGAAATTGGTAAATCCGCATTCAACAGAAATCCGGTCAGCAACGGCCCGTTCCAGCTGGCATCGTGGAAAGCAAATGACGTTGTAACGTTCGCGGCCAATCCCGATTTCCCACTGGGCAAGCCCAAAACCGATAAAATAATTTTTGCTGTTATCCCAAATGAAAACAGCTTGTTAAGTCACCTGAAAGCCGGCGAAATTGATGTTGTTCCGTCGCTCTCGCCGCAACATTTTAAAACGTTGCAAAACGAACAACAACTCATCACACATCGATACGACGGACGCGAATTTGCCTTTGTCGGGTGGAATAATTCGCTTCCGGAACTGGACAAACATGTGCGGTTGGCGCTCAGCAAAGCCATCGACCGGCAGGAAATTATCGCAACGTTGCTCAACGGATTTGCGGTGCCGGCAACCGGTCCGCTGATGCCGTTTGCCTGGGCATACGACACAACGCTGGTACCGATTCCGTTTGATCCGGCAGCCGCGCGCACTGAGCTGGATGCCGCCGGCTGGCGCGATGGCAACGGCGATGGCATTCGCGAAAAAAGTGGGCAACCGCTCGCGTTTACTATCTCGGTGAATGCCGGAAATCAGCTTCGCAGCGACATCGCAGTAATGCTCCAATCCCAACTCCGCACCGTTGGTGCAGATGTAAAAATCGAAACCCTGGAATGGAATTTATTCATCGAAAAAGTGTTTGTGCAATCCGATTTTGACGCGGTCGTGCTGTCCTGGGATGCCGATTTTTCGGTAAATCCCGCGCCGCTCTGGCATTCGGATGCGATCGAAAACGGCTATAATTTTGTGAAATATCGCAACCCGGAAGTTGATTCGTTGCTGGAACTCGGGCGAAATTTATCCGATCGCGCCGCTGCAAAACCAGTCTGGCGGAAATTTCAGCAAACCGTCATCAACGATGCACCCTACACTTTTTTGTTCATTCCTTCGCAACTGGCAGCGCAAAACCAACGGGTTCGCAACGCCAAAATGGACACCCGGGGATTTTTGTGCAATATCACGGAATGGGAAAAATCGACCACCATCGAATAATTTTACAACAGAAAACAAACACAACTAAACCCAATAAAAACATGACTTTTAAAACACTATACATCGGCGATGCGGAAAAGCTTTCACACCTAAAAATGTTGAACGAAATTGCCAATCACGCCATGTTTTCATCGAGCAGGAAAGAAAATGCGCTGGCAATCGCAACACGCGAAAAACCGGATTGGCTGCTCATCGATTTTGATTGTGCGGAATGCGAACCGCTGGATTTTTTGCGGCAAGTGCGCCCGGATGCGCCGGAACAAACCATCATCGGATTGGCGGAGAATCCCGGCGTAAACCTGATTATGCAAGCCACCCGCAGCGGCATCGATGAATTTGTGAGCATGGCTGAAGCGCCGCAAAAACTTGCGGATATTTTGCGCGAACTGCAGCATTCCCAAACAGCGCTGGATCGCGGACAGGCGTTTCACCGGCGGACAAAATCGGAACTGGATTTCAGCAATATTATCGGCGACAGCGAACCGATGCAGCGGGTATTTGACGTGCTCGGCAAAATTACCCATCGCAAATGGCTAACGGTATTGCTGCGCGGCGAAACCGGCACCGGAAAAGAGCTGATTGCCAAAGCGCTGCACTACCAATGTTTCGAAAATTTTCAACCGTTTGTGGAAATTAACTGCAACGCGCTGCCGGAAACTTTGCTGGAATCGGAATTGTTCGGTTACGAAAAAGGCGCATTCACCGATGCGAAAACCCGGAAAATCGGTTTGTTTGAAGCCGCCCAAAACGGCACGATATTTTTGGATGAAATCGGTGATATCAGCCCGGCTGTGCAGGTTAAGCTGCTCAAAGCGTTGGAAGAAAAGAAAATCCGGCGGGTCGGCGGCACTGAAGAAATTGCGATTAATTGCCGCATCATCGCTGCAACCAACAAAGATTTGCAGGCGGCAATAGCCGATGGCAGTTTCCGCAGCGATTTGTATTACCGGCTGAATGTCGTCACCATTCAACTGCCGCCATTGCGCGAACGCGGCAACGATGTGTTGTTAATTGCCAACCATTTTCTGCAACATTACGCGAATGAATATGATAGCTCAATCAAAGGATTCTCGGGCGAAGCAGAAACGCTGTTGCGCAGCTACAATTGGCCCGGAAATGTTCGGGAACTCAGCCATACGATCGAGCGAATTGTGCTGCTCAGTGACAGCGATACCGTTACCAAAATGGCACTGGCAGAAGCCATTGAATCGGAAACGCCGCTGCTGCTCACGGAAAATCGTACCGGCGCAGATATCGAAATCGATATTCCCGAAAACGGCATCAGTTTCGACGAAATTGAGGCAATTGTCATTCACACCGTTCTAAAAAAGAACAACTGGAATAAATTGAAAACCAGCCAAATGCTGCGCATCGCCCGCACCCGGCTGGATCGCAAAATTGTCAAATACGGCTTGTCGCCGGATGCCCCGGAGAAAGCAGAATGATTCATTATCACAGTATTTCAAAAAGTGTAGCGTTTTGCGCTACAATGGCGTTTTGCGCAGGTGCAGTGCAGCGAAACGCTACAGTGAATCAAGCTCATTAAAATCAATAACTTATGGTGCTTTTTTAACAAAATGTGTGTTGGCACACTAATTGTTTATAAACCTGTTAGCTAAGGTAAAACAAATAACAAAACCCACGGGAGATGTAAAAATGAAACAGTCAAAATGGATCAAACAAATATTGATAGCTGTTTTTCTGATATCGGAAATTGCGTTTTTCGCAGCCTGCGAAAACAGCCAGCCGTTGGCAATTTCAGAAGCGGATATGAACGGCAGCACCGAATTGTCCAAACGCGGACGCGGCAGAAGCGGCGAAGAAGACCCGTTTCCGGATTCGGAATTTCTGATGGTTCGCAAACGCGATGACGATGAAAACGGTATCAGCACTGCTGTCATCGGGCCGGCTGGCGGCGTTCTCTTTCACGCAACCCACCGTTTGGAAGTGCCCGCCGGCGCACTCAGCGAATCGGTTGAAATCTCCATGTCCATGCCTGTTTCTGATACCTTATTGTTTGAATTTGGTCCGCATGGCATCCAATTCAATTTGCCGGTAAAACTGGTATTGGATTTCAACCACGCATGGACCAGCGATTTGGATGAATCACTGTTTAAGGTTGTGTATATGAATTCGACCCCATTGGGCTGGGAAGCCATTCCCACAACCGTTGACGATGTAACCGAACAATGCATCGGGGAAACAAATCATTTTTCCCGTTATGCAATTCGCAAGTTTCAATAATTTTTGATTTAACTAAATAAATTATTATCAACACTTTAGATCGATTGGAATGTGTTTTGGCAACAAATAATCGCAAAAAAAACAGCCCTTCAGCTTCCGGCAATTTCCGGACTGAATTTGCTCTGTGGCTCAGCGATGCCAAAGCAAATCCACAATCCATGGAAATCCGTTTGACCCAACTGCAACAAATAGCAGATCAATTGTTCGCCGAAACCTCAGATTCTGACCGAATGGACAGCTTCCACGATTTCGTGACGACAGTGGTCAAGGCGCTTCCGCAGGAAACAGCCGATGAACGCATCAAGCTGCAGCTTTGGCTGGGTCATTCTTTTGAAAAAATGGGTGCGTGGGATGCCGCAATGAGCGCATTCCAATTGGTTGTTGATTTGAGTGCAACGGCAGAATCCGAAGCCAGTCACGCCGAAGCGCAGTTGTGGATCGGACATTTATTGTTGATGCAATCCAAAAACAGCGAGGCGTTGAACGCTTATCAGCAAAGCCTCTCCATCGCCCGGAAAAGCGGATTTGCAAAATCCGAAATCGAAGCGCTGAACGGATTAGCATACTACGCTTTTGAGCAGGGCGAAATTACCGACGCAGCGTATCGCTGGGAACAGGCATTGGAGCTCGCCGAAACCCGGAAAGATGTTGCGTTGATCGCCAAATTGAAAAACAACCTCGGAACCGCAGCAAATGTGCGCGGCAATTGGGAAACAGCGCTCGCATTTTATAGCGAATGTTTACCCCTTTGCGAAAAAACCGGCGATTTACGCGGTTTGGCGGAAACGCACCACAACATCGGGATGACTTATGCAGATGCCAATCGCCACGCCGATGCCAGCCTGCATTATCAAAAAAGTTTGCAATTTGCCAAAGAAACCGGTGATGTGCGATTACAGGCGCTGGTAAAATTGAATCGTGTTGAACTCACCATTGCCATCGGCGATATGAAATTGGCAGAAGCGCTCGCCAAACAGGCGCTCCGCGCATTCCTCGATCTGGAAGACAAACTTGGCGAAGCGGATGTTTACAAATTCCTCGGCGTCATTTACGGCTATCGCCGGGAATGGGAAGTCGCAACTGCTCATTTTAAAAAGAGCATTCAACTGACCCGCAAATTTGAAAATCCGCTGGGTGAAGCGGAATCGCGTTGGGAATACGCACGGATGTTATTTGAAAAAGGTAGAAAAAGTTCAGCAATCAAAGAATACGAATCAGCGATGCAGCTTTTTCTCAATTTAAATGCAGAAAAAGAAGTTGCCGCGATAACAGAAGAAATTATCAAATTGAGCTAACAACTAATAGAGGATTAGACGAGGGGATATGTGGTCGAAACGCATCGAAGTATTTTCCTAACCCCCTGGGTTACCTTAGCTAACAGGTCAATTTTCGAAGCGTTAGAAAAGTTTCAACAATATCTGATCACCCTCGTCTAATCGGCTCTATCAATATAATTCACTACAATTATTTACATGTTTTTTAAGCTGCACTTATTTTTTGAAAAGGAGCTCAGCGATGACCCGTTATTCCCAAAAACGCATCCTCATCTACTCGCACGATGCCTATGGACTGGGCAATATCCGCCGAATGTTATCCATTTGCAATCAAATAACACTGTCCAACCCCAACGCATCGATCATGCTGCTCACCGGTTCACCGATGATCCATTCGATGCGCATTCCCCAAAATGTCGATTATGTGAAACTGCCCTGCATCACCCGCGAAAGCACCGAAAAATTTTCTGCAACGTACTGGCGGAATATTGATGTCGATAAAATGATTCGCATCCGTTCGGATCTCATTTTATCCGCTGCACGCAGTTTTCGTCCGGATTTGATCATCGTCGATAAAAAACCGCTCGGCGTAAAACGCGAGCTGCTGCCCACGCTCCGGTTTGTTCGCAGCCAGTTGCCCCGCACAAAACTGGTGCTCGGTCTGCGCGATATTCTGGACGATCCGAAAGTAACCATACCCATCTGGCAATCGCACGACTATTACGGGATGATCGAAAAATATTACGATCAGGTGTGGATTTTCGGGAGCCCGGAGCTATTCGACGCCGCAGAAGCATATCAAATGCCGGAAGGCGTGATGCGCAAAGTGATCTACACCGGCTATCTGTTTAAGCCAGCCTTACTTGAGAAAAATCAAATAGTTGACGACCTTTTTCCAGACATGACCAAACCCATGGCGCTAATAATGGTTGGCGGTGGCGGCGATGGTTTTCCGGTGATCAGCGCATACATCAACGGCATTAAAAACGGGCAACAGAAAAGCGCCTGCAACAGCCTGATTGTCACCGGGCCGGAAATGCCCGCCGTGCGACGGGAATGGATCCAGAAAGCGACAGACAAAATAGACACTATCCAGGTGTTGGAATACACCAAAAATATTGAAAACTACATCGCCGCGGCAGATGCCGTAGTGTGCATGGGCGGCTACAACACTACCTGCGAAGTGCTGGCGTATGGCAAAAAAGCGCTGATCATCCCGCGAGTGGAACCCGTTAGCGAACAATTGATTCGCGCCCGGCAGCTCCAGAATTTGGGGATGATTGAGATGCTCCATCCCGCGGATCTAACACCCGAAAACATCATCGATGCGGTGGAACGCACGTTCAATCGACCGGAAAACAACAGCAAATTGGCGCACCGGCTGAACTTGAACGGGCTGCAAAACATCGGAAACATGACCCGAGAAATGCTTTATCCCAATCGCTACACAATCAAACCGTTTCGTTGCGAAATGAACGGCGTTTATGCATAAAACCGGGCAAACAGCCGCTTACCCCTAAAAAAAGAATGAAGTAAAGCCATGAAAAATAACACCTTAAAACAACACAAACTCACCGGAATTTTGGTGAGCGGATTCCCGCGAATTTCGGAAACGTTCATTCTGAATGAGTTGCTGCAATTGCAATATCAGGGTGTTCGTTTCGAGGTATTTGCACTGAAACCCGGACAAAAAAATGTGCATGCCGATTTCCAAAAATTGTATGCGCCGCTGCATTACCTGCCCAACCGGATCACACTTTCTGTCATTTGGCACGGGTTGCTGGCTGCATTCCATTTGGGATTATCACGCCACAAAAAATTTCTGCGGGTGCTCGGTCAAATCTGGATTGGCGGAAAAAAAGAACGCGATTACACCCGCTGGCAAAGCACCTGGCGCTGGCTGTGGCTTTGCGCCAAGCTGGATCAATCCGGCGTAACTCACCTGCATGCGCATTTTGCGCACGATCCCGCATCCATGGCGCATTGGGCGAGCCAACTGTTGGACATCCCCTTCAGCTTTACCGGACACGCAAAAGATATTTACTGTTACCCGCAGGATTTGCTGCAGCAAAAAATTCACGCCGCCCAATTTGTGGTCACCTGCACCCATCACAACGTGGGAAATCTGCAGGGTGTTTCCCAAAACGGCACGCCGATCCACTGCCTCTATCACGGCATCGATTTCGACAAATTTCGTCCGAACGGTGCGCCAAAAGCCGATCCGCCGATGCTCATTTCCGTCGGTCGCCTGATCGAAAAAAAGGGATTCGAATATCTCATCGAAGCTTGTAAATCATTAAAAAACAATGGCTTGAATTTTTCCTGCGAAATCGTCGGTGACGGTCCGCTGCGCGAAAAACTGGCAGCGCATATTCACGATGCCGGATTGACAAACACCGTTCACCTGCGCGGACAATTGACCCACAGCGAATTGGTGCCGCTTTACCAGCGCGCCGCGATGTTCGTTTCCGCCAATTTCATCACCGAAAACGGTGACCGCGACGGCATTCCCAACGTCATCATCGAGGCAATGGCGATGGCGTTGCCGGTGGTTTCCACCAAAATTTCCGGCATCCCGGAAGCGGTGGCAAACGGCAAAACCGGGCTGCTCGTTTCCGAAAAAAACAGCGAAGAGCTGGCTGCTGCTATCGAGCATTTGATGGTGGACGCAACCGATCGCGAGCAAATGGGCAACGCTGCCCGCCACCGTGCAATTTCATTATTCAGCCTGCAAAACAATGTTCAAAAACTAAAGGAGTTGCTGGTCGCATGATTAACGAACTTCAATTAAATCAACGCATTAACGCTGCAAAAAATTTACAAAAAAACACATCCGGCAACGCTCAGGGAACCGGCAACCAGTTGCCCAACGGACAAATTGCCTACATTTTAAAAGGCTATCCGCGCCTCTCGGAAGTGTTTATCACCAACGAAATTCACCTGCTGGAACGTCAGGGCATGAAGCTGCAATTGTTTGTGATCAAAAAGGAAAACGAGCCGAAAACCCATCCGGTGGTGGCAAAAATTAAAGCGCCGATGCACATTTTACCCAAAATGACCTCGCTGACCAACACGCCGTTTGGGCAATGGCTCCGGGAAAATATTCCCGCTTACATCGCTGCGCACCGCAAGGTTGTGGTGCGCCGTCCGCTGCGATATTTGAAAACACTCACAAAAGCTGTCTGGATGTGCTTCCAGTATCGCTCCGAAACCACCGGCAAACCGAAAAAAGTATTTTTCAAGGAATTTTTGCAAGCCGGATTTGTCGCAAACGGACTGCTGGATGCCGGAAACATCACGCATTTGCACGCCCATTTTTGCCACGGCAGCACCACCGTTGCCATGTTGGCCAGCCGGTTAACGGGCATTCCCTATTCATTCACCGCGCACGCGAAGGATATTTATTTGCCCGCACTGAATCCCGGCGATTTGCTGGAGAAAAAAATTGAACAGGCAAAATTTGTGGTTACCTGCACCGGTGCCAACCGCCAGCATTTACAGAAACTTAACCGATTTGGCACTCCTGTTTTCGCGATTCGCCACGGGCTGGATATCGGGCATTTTGCACCGGTTCGCTCGACTGAAAACGGACATCTCCCACTGATTCTCGCAGTCGGTCGTTTTGTGAAAAAGAAAGGATTTGAACATCTCGTCACTGCCTGCAAAACGCTGAAAGATCGTGGTGTGGCGTTTCGCTGCCACATTGTCGGCGAAGCGGATTCGGAAAAAACAACCATCGCTAACATGCTGAAATCATTTGATTTGGAAGAAAACGTATTACTAAAAGATGCCGTAACACAGGCTGAACTTCGCGATTTGTATCAACGTGCAGATATTTTTGCGCTGCCCTGTCAGGTGGTGGAAAACGGCGACCGCGACGGCATTCCGAATGTGCTCGCAGAAGCCATGGCAATGGAAATGCCGGTCGTCAGCACGCCCATTTCCGGAATCCCGGAGCTTGTCACCAATGGCGAGGACGGTTTGCTGGTGCCGGAACGCGATCCGCTGGCGCTGGCAAACGCGCTGGAAAATCTGCTCCGCGACAGCAAACTGCGCCAGGAAATCGGCAAAGCCGGACGCCGCAAAATCTTGCGGATGTTCGATAGCGATGTAACCACCGAGATGCTCAAAGAGGTGTTCGTCGCTTCCATGAGCAGTTGAATGCCGCATTCATTTTGGGGAAAATGAAACGGTAGTATCATGCAAAACTTTTTGGTGAAACGGATGAGAGAACAAACAATTATCAACGAAATTTTTCAGGATTCGTCGCGGTTTTCCGATGCGGCAGCGGTTTACGATTATTTTCGTAACCGCAGTAATATCAACTACTTTCCGGTGGTTGATCCGGTAGAAACCAGCCGCAAAAGGGTTGAAGATATTCTGGAAAACCGCTTCGAATTCAACAAAGAAACCTACCACTTGCCGGACGATTTCGACTGGCTGAAAAATCCCGGCGACGACATCGAGTGGCATATTTTGCTGCACAAATTTTATTACGCGCCCGGACTCGGCGAGGCGTTTCGCGACACCGGCGATGTCCGTTTTCTGCAACAATGGGTGGCGCTGCTGCGCGGCTGGATGGCCGTTACACCGCCGGGATTCATCGCCAGCGACGTAACCGGGCGGCGGGTGCAAAACTGGATTTTTTCGCACTGGTTTTTTATCTCGCCGAAAGCGACAGCTGCGCCCGAACCGTCATTTTATCTCGATTTTTTGGCATCGTTGCACCAACAAACCCGCTATCTTTGCGAAAACCTCACGCCCAAACGCAATCACCGCACGCTGGAGTTGACCGCCATTTTTATGGCCGCGGTGGTATTCCCGGAATTTCGCGACGCAGATAAATGGCTGGCATTTTCCCGCCGGGAGCTGCTCAACAATATTTGCGAAGATTTACTGCCGGACGGCGTGCAATGCGAGCTTTCCACGGATTATCACCACATTGTATTGCGCAATTATTTGCGGGTTCGCAAACTGGCGCATCTCAACCGCATTCCCATGCCTGCGGAAATGGACGAACGCATTCGCCACGGACTGGATTTTGCGCTGCATTGCCACAAACCGGACGGCCGCATTCCCTCGCTCAGCGATGGCGACACCGGCGATTTCCGCGAAGTGCTGGCAATGGGTTTCGAGCTGTATGGCGATGAAAATTATCGCTATGTCGCCACGTGTGGCGAAGCCGGCGTTCCGCCGAAAATCCGCTCCCGGTATTTCGAAAACAGCGGCTACTTCACCCTGCGAAGCGGCTGGGGCGAGCGCAATACTTTCGCAGATGAACGCTATTTGATATTCGACTGCGGACCGCTCGGCGAAGGCAATCACGGGCACATCGATTTTCTAAATTTTGAAATGGCGGCATTTGGACGCTCACTGATTGTCGATCCGGGGCGCTACACGTATCACGAAGACGGCGAGATCAACTGGCGGGTGCGCTTTCGCGGCACCAGCTATCACAACACCGTCCGGGTGGACGGCAAAAACCAGGTGCGATACGAATTTCATCCCAAAAAAGGAAAATTTTGGGTTGTGGGCGAACACCCGGAAGTTGCAGTGAATCGCAGCATCAACAGATCCGATTTTGATTTGGTGCAGGGCAGCATTCGCAGCGCGGAATACGATGCCATTCACGAACGCGCCATATTCTTTGTTGCGCCGGAATACTGGATCGTCAGCGATTTTTTGAGCGCGGAAACAGCGCATCGTTACGATTTGCAATTTCACCTGTCGGAAATTGCAACCGGCAATTGCGCCATCCGCGAAACCCGCGACGGCGCGATTGCCGAATCTCCCAATTTGCTGATTGCCCAACCGCAGCAGCCGAATGTTTCTGCACAAATCGGCAACGGATTTGTTTCGCCGGTTTACGGCGTGAAACATCCCGCGCCGGTATTGCGATTCTCCCAACATGCGGCAAACGCAGCGTTTCACAGCGTTATTTTACCGTTCAAATCGGAGAAACCCCAGGTTTCCGTCGCGTCTTTGCCGGTTTTCTGCGAAGATGGCGATTTTGAATCGCACCGTTCGGTGGCGTTGGAAATTACCATATCAACCCAAAAATCCACCGTTCGCGACCTGTTTTTTCTCTCGGCGGATGCGCAGAACAGAAATTATCATTTTGGAAATTACAAATTTCGCGGCAGCTACCTGTTTTTGCGACAGGACAACTACGGCTGGATTCGGCAATTACACACCAGCGAAGCAGGTAAATTGAGAATGGCAACTGAGGCGGTACACGCATGAAACAGCACATCCAGCCGCCAAAAGATGCAAAACTGCCGCAGTTGGCAACCGTTTTAGACACCCATAAAATGCGGGATGTTTTCCGTAATTACTGGTCGGCAAACGATGCGAAATCCGAGCTGCAAATTACCGGGTGCGACATCGAACGGGTAAAATACAAACCCGGTAAAAATTGCCAGATCAGCTATCTGCTGGATTTTGTTGATGTTAACAGCGGCAAAGCGATGCAGCAACGGTTTTTTGCGACGGTTTATCCGGCGAGCCAATCGCAGTCGCGTTACCAAAAAGCATTGCAGCAACCGTTGGCGACACCGGAAATCGGCGAACCGGTGCTCTATTTTCCGGCGCTGGAAATGGTAATTCGCGCGTTCCCGAACGACCGGAAACTGCACGGATTGCCGCAGGTATTGCAGCCGGAAACACTCCGTGAGGTCATCATTCCCGATGCGCTGAATTCTGCCATCGGCGCCAATTGGCAGATTGAAAACTGGCAGCACGAAGTGGTTCATTTTGTGCCGGAACACGTTTGCACGCTGCGGGTGGATGTGCAGCTCAGCGGTGAACATCCGCGAACCGAATCGTTTTTCGGCAAAGTGTATTACAACGACGAAGGCGCAAAAACGATCGAAAATATGCAGCGAATCTGGCAATCGCCGTTGCGGAAAAACGGCACGCTGAACATGGCAAAACCGCTGGCATATTACCCGAAGTGGCGCTCCATGTGGCAGCAAGGGTTGCCGGGCGGCACGTTGCTGGACCACGGTTTCGGCAGCGATGCATTCATGAAAATGCTCCCGAAAGCCGCCGGACAGGTTGCTGCGTTGCATCGCTGCGCATTGCCGAATTTGCCCGAAACAACCCGCGAAAGCATCGCTGAAAAACTCATTTCCGTTCAGCAATTGCTGGAAAAAACCGGATTTGACAACCTTAAAAAATCCGCTGCGCTGGTAAATTTATTGTTAAACCAACGCCCATTTTTGAGCGAATCGCCGGCCGTTACGCTGCACGGTGATCTGCATCTGAAAAATTTTCTGACCAACGAAAAAACCGTTTCGCTGATCGATCTGGACAGCCTTGCATCGGGCGACCCGGCGGTGGATCTGGGAAGTTTCATCGCCGGAATGCTTAATATGGGCATCCAAAAACGATTGTCCGCCACCCAATTGCGAAAAGTAATTGGCGTATTTATCGATGCGTATCAACGGGCATCTTCGCTGCAAATCGATCCGGCCAAACTGCGCTGGCACATTGCCGCTGCGCTGATCATCGAACGGGTTTTCCGGGCTATCACCCGCCAAAAATCGACACTGAACAACTTGCCGGAATATCTGGTCATTCTGGCACACGACATTGCCTGCGCAGCAGATGCGCCCGGCATTTTCAAGTCTCTCTCATCCCACCCCGGTTTCTCCTCTCAGTTTGGGGGGAGAAACATTTTTTAACCTTCGGAATAGTGTATTTTACAAAATTTAAGGAATTGAAATTGAACAACAATCATCAACCTGGCAACGAATTTCAGCTATTGAAACAACTGTTTGGCATTTTTCGCGGAGAAATTTCAACGCAAAAAAGCGGGCTGGCGAGCTACTATTTTTTGAGCGTGTTGGCCGTGATCGCCGGCGTGTTGACGCCGTGGCCGCTAAAGCTGATTATCGATCACTTTTTGGAGAAAAACGATGTCGCCGCATTCAACACCCTGCTGAACGTAACTCTGTCCGCTTCTGTTTGGGTAGTGATTATCGCCGCCGGATTTTTTCTGCTGAACAGCATCGAAGCAGTGTTGAACACCACAAACAAAGTGATTATCGCACGGGTGCGCGAACAGCTCAATTTGAGCATCCGCGACCGGGTATTGGCACACATCCAGTCGCTGCCGGGCACCACCCGAATGAAATATCGCAGCGGCGAACTGGTGCTGCGCATGGTTGGCGATGTCAGCATTTTCACCCGATTGCTCACCAAAACAATGCCGCAAATGTTTGAACACGGCGCAACCACTGTTTTCACACTCGCGGTGATGTTTGCGGTGCAGCCAACGCTGGGATTTTTAGGTGTGATCATGTTTGGCGGTCTGTTTCTGCTGGTTCGCAGATACGGCGCCAAACTCCGCAAAACTGCCCGCAGCAAACGCCGCCACGAGGGCAGCATTGCCGGTTTGGCGCAAGAAATTATCCGCAATTTGCCGCTGATCCAGGCATTGGGGTTCGAACAAAAAACCCGCCGCGATTTCCGGGAAATAAATGAACAAAGCCTCAGCGCCGGTGTGGATTCCATCCGCGTAATTGCCGAAATGGAGCGCATGTTGAAATTCGCCAAAGGCATCGCATCCACAGTGATGATCGGCGGCGGCGCGCTGATGGTGCTCAACGGACAACTGACTGTCGGCGAACTGACCGTTTTTATCGCATATCTGAACAAACTCACCAAACCGGCGGACAAAGTGAACGACCTGACCGATTCTGCCACGCGCGGCATGGCTGGCGGCGAGCAGATCGCCAGATTGTTCGATGAAAAATCCGGCGATTTAGAAGCCATCAACGCCCGCGAGATCGCCAAAATGCGCGGCGAAATTGAATTCCGCAACGTCTGGTTTGCCTATCCCGAACAGAAACAGCGCGATTTCGTGCTGAAAGGCGTCAATTTCCGGCTGCACCCGGACAAACTGACCGTGATAATGGGACAAAGCGGCGCGGGAAAAAGCACCACACTTTCGTTGCTGCTGCGCCTGTTCGAGCCCACCGCCGGGGAAATCGTCATCGACGGCGTGCCGCTGGCGCAAATTTCTGCAACATCGCTGCGGGAAAATATTTCCGTGACGTTGCAGCAGGCGTATCTGTTCTCCGGCACCATTCGCGACGTGCTTTGCGGCGACAATACCGCAATCAGCGATGCCGCCATTCGCGAAGCGCTCACGTTTGTGGATCTCGCCGAATTTGTCGATCGTCTGCCCAAAAAGCTGGACACAAAAATTGCGGAAGAAGGATTGAACATCTCCGGCGGACAGCAAAAACGGCTGGCGCTGGCGCGGGCATTTTTGCTCAATCGCCCGGTTTTGGTGCTGGATGAGCCGCTCGCCAACGTGGACGCGCAATCCGCAACCGTAATTATGAACGCGCTGAAACGCATCCGTATCGGGCGCACCTGCATGATTATTACACACAACCCGGCGCTTTGCGCAATTGCAGACGAAGTGCTGCATCTGCAAAACGGTCGGTTGTTTCCCATGCAGGAAATCGCCTGAAATCAAAATAAAACAATAGTTTAAACCAACGAGAGAGAAAAAATGGACACCCGAAAAACCGTATTATTCCACTGCCAGCACTCCATGGGGATGGGACATCTGGTGCGCTCGCTGACACTCGCCAAAACATTGGCCAACCGATTTCGCGTGGTGCTGCTCAACGGCGGCGAACTGCCGCACGGCATGACATTTCCGCCCGAACTGGAAGTGGTTCACCTGCCGCCCATCGGGCAATTGATTGATCACAGCCTCTACAGCATCGATCCGGAAATTACGCTGGAGCAGGCACAGGAAATCCGGCTGCACCAAATCATGAAAATTTTCACCGAATATCGCCCGGATGTGCTGTTTATCGAGCTGTTTCCGTTTGGGCGGAAAAAATTTGTCGGCGAACTGCTGCCGCTGTTGGAAGCAGCCAACGCCCTCGGCGAAAATGCGCCGGTTACCGCCTGCAGCCTGCGTGATATTTTGGTCGGCAATCGCAAAGATCAGGCACAACACGAAAATCGCGCTGCGTTGCTGGCCAATCGCTATTTTGATGCGGTGCTCAGCCACGCCGACCCGGATTTTGCCCAACTCGAAGAAACATTTCAGCCGCAAATTCCGCTGAAAACGCCGGTATTTTACACCGGGTTCGTGCTCCCGAAACAGAAAATTCAACCCGTTGATTTTTCAGAAATTAAACAATCAAAAACAGTGGTGGTTTCTGCCGGTGGCGGACGATTCGGTTACGATATTTTCTGCAACGCAGCAACCATCGCGCCGGCGTTGGGGCAGCATTTTGGGTTGACCGTAAAAATCATCACCGGGCCGTTTTTGCCGGATGAAGAATTTATTGAATTGAAGAAATTTTCCGCCGAAATCGCCAATCTGGACGTCATCAAATTTGTGCCGAATCTCCACAAAGAATTGTGCGCCGCGCGCGCGTCGATCAGCCAATGCGGTTACAACACCACCATGGATTTGCTGCAATCCAAAGTGCCCGCGCTGGTGATTCCCTTTTCCGAAGGCGAAGAAGATGAGCAGTTGATTCGCGCCCAGCGGTTGGCAAAACTGGGACAGTTGCAATACCTCATTCCGCAGGAATTGACGCCCGAATCGCTGTTTTCCGCAGTAAAACAATTGCTGAATTTCCAGCCGGGCAGCACTTCGCTCAATTTGAACGGCGCGGAAAAAACCGGCGAAATTCTCGAACAATTGGTTCGCGAACGCGATGCAAAACGGAGCCGGATCGCAGCCAGAAAGCAAACCTACAGCAAATGGCTGGCGCCGGTTTTGGATGCGATGAACAGCGCCCCGATGCCGGTCAAATTTTTCTTCCGCGATGACGACGCCGGTTGGCAAACCGACCGGTTGCAGGCGCTGCTAAACTTGTTCGATCGCTACCAACTGCCCATCGATCTGGCGGTCATTCCCACCGCACTGGATGATGAAACCATCGAATTTTTGAAATCCGCGAAAGCGGCTGCACCGCAACGAATCGGGCTGCACCAGCACGGCTATTTGCACCAAAATCATCAAAAAGAAGGGCGCAACTGCGAGTTTGGCAGCGACCGAACTGTGGATGCCCAATTTGAGGACATCAGTCGTGGCAAAACGCAGTTGGAAAACATTTTTGGCAGCGATGCGCTGGACGCCATTTTCACGCCGCCGTGGAACCGCTGCACGGCAGACACAGCTAAAGTGTTGCAATTATTGGATTTCGATGCGCTTTCCCGCGATGCAACCGCCGAGCCGCTGCACCAATCCGGGTTGATCGAACTGCCAATTCACATCGACTGGCTACGCAAACGCAACGGCGTTGCGCTCACCCGCGAGGAATTTGGCGAGTATTTGGCAGCCGGTATCCGTAAAAGCAAAATGCCGGGCATCATGTTCCATCACGCCCAAATGAATGACGCCAATTTGCAGGAACTGGACGAATTGCTGCACCTGCTGGCGTCGCACAGCTTCGCCAAATTTTACCCGATGCGCGAGCTGGTGCAAATCAAAGCCGAAAAATTGCACCGTCAAAACAGTCACGCATAGTGATCCCGAAACAGTAACAACCACACCGTAACACAGGTGGAAAACATTATGAAACAGCACTCAACCTTTATTTCGAACGCCATTTTGTGCATCATCCTGACCGGATTTTCCGTGGCATTTGGACAGGAATTACTCGGCGAACGCCTGAAAGTGACCGTCACACAGGACGGCAAGCACCTGATCGCCAATCGCATCCAGTTTCGCGATAATGACAAAGAACCGGACAAAATCACCATCAGCGGACGCATAGCGGATGTGGCATTCCGGGATCGGAAAATGTTTATCGGGCCGGTGGTGATTCTATTGTCAAAAGAAACAATTTTTGAAGATTTGCAGCCGGAAGATTTGCAACCGGGCAAACCGGTAAAAGTGAAAGGCACATTCAAAATTGCCGGCGAATTAATGGCAAATTTTGTTGAAAAAGAAGCGGATGACGGCGCAGCCATCGAAATTATCGGCGAAGTAAGCCATTCGCAAACGCTCAACAACGGCGATTTGCAATTGGAAATTTTGGGAATGCCCATTACCATTCCGATGGCGGTGTATTATCGCGGCACATCGCTCATCCGCCATCCGGACGACAAACGCCCGGAGCAGCAGTTGACCATTCCGCTGTTCGGCAAACCGCTGGTGATCGGCGGGGAACTGGGCTCAAAATCCGGTTTCGACGGCGATTTTAAACTGAATCGCGCAGAAGCAGATGACAAACTGGATATGGAAAACGCGATCGAACTGGAATTATTTTACCGCTTCTCGCGCAACGCATCGCTGTTTCTGGAAACCAAAACCAATCGCGAATGGCTGCTTTACGAAGAAGGCGGCGAACGCAGCGCCACCAGCGAATTAGAACGCGGCGAAAGCTGGCTGCTGTGGGGTAACATCGCCGGAACGCCGTTGAGCCTGCAAATCGGCCGGCAAAATATCCGGGAAGATCGCGAATGGTGGTGGGATCGCGATTTGGACGCTATCCGGCTTTACATCGCTACCCGCAAATTTTATTTTGAATTGGGATTAGCAAAAGAAATTGCACCGCTGGCGCTCAATCAGCGAAAAATCGAGCCGGACAAAGAAAAAATCACCCGCGTACTCGGGCGAATGAGGCTGCAATTCACCCGCAATCACCAATTTGATCTGTTTTATCTCGCACAGCACGATCATTCGGATCGCCCGTTTATCGGCAATATTATCAGCGCGAATCGCGAAGATGAAATTGACGCGACAATGGGTTGGCTGGGCACCCGTTTTTCCGGCAACCTGGAATTTGAAGTGGTCGGCGCTGCGGAATATTGGGTGGATATTGCCGGAATGGGCGGGCAGGTGCGCAACTACGAATTTGACAATATTGAAATTGCAGACGAAGCACAATTGATCGTGGAAGAACGCAACACTATAAAAGCAGCCGGTTGGGCGATGGATTTGGGAATGAGTTGGCAAACGCCGTTACCGCTAAATCCAACATTTACAGCAAGCTACGCCATCGGTTCCGGCGATGATAATCCCACCGACAATTGGGACAGAAATTTCCGCCAAACCGGTTTGCACGATAACAACAATCGCTACAACGGCGTGGATCGCTTCCGGTATTACGGCGAATTGTCCCGTCCGGAATTGTCGAATATTTCGATTTTCTCGCTGTCCGCCGGATTTCCGATGCTCAAATCCAGCTCGGTAGAATTTCTCTATCACCGCTATGCTCAGGTGGTTGCATCCGAAAATTTGCCCGGCAAAATAAAAGCCGATCCCAACGGCATCGATCGCGAACTCGGCTGGGAAGTTGACGCCGTTTTCGGCATCGAAGAATGGAAACGCCTGGAACTGGAAATTTTGGGCGCTGTTTATCGCTCCGGCGCGGCGTTCGGCGCAAATGCGAACAAGTTAGCCTATCACCTTACTTTTAAAATGGATTTCAATTTTTAGAAAAACCAACCGCAAAACCCGTTTGAGATATGCTGAATCCAAATTTTGATCATTTATGCGACACAATGTTTGCCGCCAAAATATTGCAGCAATTGCCGCTATTCGCCCAAAATCGCTTCCAAATTATCGATTGCCGGATTTTACGAACGCGAAAAAAAATATTCAAAAAAATGCATCGCTCATTTTTAAATGTGTGCTATGCGGTAAAATTCACCGATTCGAATGGCGGGAAACCACCATCAGAAATCCTGTTTTTGCGGGCATTTTGTGACGGTCGCAGTGAGAAAGAATTTCGATCGGCTGCGGGAAACACCGGCGTTTTCTGGTTACCGGAAATGGATGCCGTTGTGTATCGTTTCCCGTGCGATCCAAAACTACCACAACTTGCCGGGCTGCTCGATGCCCAAAAAGTGATGGGTCATTTGCCATTTTCCGCGCTGTCCGCGGCAGTTGCCGCACCGGAATTGATCAAAAAAATTGACATCCGGGTTGCCCATTATTACCCGGAACACCGCTGCACTGCCAAATACATTTTACACAGCACTTTACACGGCGAAACTGAACCGGTTACGATTTACGGCAAAACCTTTCGCGATGCCAGCGGACAACAAACTTTCCGAAATTTGTTGGCTTTGCGGGAACATTTACAACATCCGGATGATTTTTCGACACCAGCACCACTCGGCTATTCCGACAAAACCCATACTTTGTGGATGACCGATGCGAATGCGATACCGTTACCGGAAATCCTGAAATCCGCTGCACAAACGGAGATTCTGTTTGCCACCGGTAAAGCATTGCGGAAATTTCACACCCGGAAGCTGCCGCTGGATTTACGTATCGAAAAAAAACTGGATTTGCCGGAAGTTGCCAAAAAGGCCGGGAAAATTGCCCGTGCTTTTCCGGCGGTTTCCGGGCAGATCGATGTGCTAATCCATTACTTTCAGTCGAACCCGCCATTAGCGGCGAACGAATTGTGCACCCTCCACGGCGATTTCCACCCAAACCAGCTTGCGGTTTCCGACAACCGTTTGTTTTTATTCGATTTCGACGAACTTTGTTTGGGTGATGCCGAATGGGATTTGGCCAGCTTTATCGTTGATTTGCAGGTGAACAATTATCCCCAATGGCAAATTGAGGCAATGGTTTCCGCGCTGCTTTCCGGTTATTGCGACGAAAATCCATCTGCAATTTCGCCCGACCGGTTGGCATATTATATCTGCATGCAGTTGCTTACCAAAGCGTATCGGCTGTATTCATATCGTTCACATATAAAAAATTTGGCCGGACAAATATCCAGATTAATTGGGCTGGTAAACTTTGAAAATCAGCTGATTGTATCTGCACATTCACGCAAATTTCCGATGAGCGAATTGACGTCATACGTGCGAATGAACGGTTAACAACATCACCTTGTTTATCGACGCTGTCATTCTCACTAAATTTTGCGGGGCTTTTTCTCAGCCGTTTTCGCGATGTCCGCACAAAAAACGAGTCGCTGCCAAATTCTGCTAAAATCTTCATAATCCATACCTAATTATTGGAAAATTCAGCAAATTTTAGTATTGAGTAATGCAGGGAAATTTCCCCGGTTTCTGTTGTACCGGATTTACATTTACGTTCATCATTGAGGCTTGAATGAGTATTGAAAATTCCGAAATGGGGCTCAAAACAACATTGTACGGGATCATCATAAATTCCGCCCTGGCAATTATTAAGGGAATCGCAGGCTATATCGGTAATTCATATGCACTTATTGCAGATGCCATCGAATCTTCTTCGGATGTCTTGAGTTCGCTGATCGTTTATGTCGGAATAAAATTCTCGACCAAGCCGAGGGATGAAAGCCACCCGTATGGTCACGGAAAGGCTGAGCCAATCGCTGCAATTGTTGTCACAATTGCCCTGTTTGCTGCCGCTGCAACAATTATCACCCAAAGCATCAGCGAAATACGCACGCCCCATCACGCACCTGAGCCATTCACACTCGGGGTTCTGGTCGCAGTAGTGATTACCAAAGAGCTCCTTTTTCGTAAAGTGAACAAGGTTGGCAAAGCAATCAACAGCACTGCCGTAAATACCGATTCATGGCATCATCGGAGCGATGCCATAACTTCCGCTGCCGTTTTTATCGGAATTTTGGTTGCGCTCATCGGTGGTGAAGGGTGGGAAAGTGCAGATGACTGGGCAGCGTTAATTGCCTCCCTGATCATTATTGCCAATGCTATTTTTCTGTTTATCCCTGCTTTTAATGAGATAATGGATGCAAAACCTCAGGGCAATCTTTCTCAATTAATTCATGAAAAAGCAAATGAAGTAAAGGGTGTGGTTGCTACGGAAAAATGCATCGTTAGAAAAATGGGATTGGAATTTGTCGTCGATCTTCATGTTCAGGTAAACAGCAAAATTACCGTTAAAGAAGGGCACGAGATTGCCCACCTTGTTAAAGACAAGCTGCTTGCCGCGGGTCTAAACATTTTGGAAGTAAATATACATATCGAACCGGCAGACGAACAGAAACATCTACCCGATAAATGATTCGTTGAATAATTCACGAAACCTGTTTTCTAACCAAACCCTAATTGATTTAATGACTGAAATCATGTTTTGAAAACAGATTGCTGCATACTTTTTTTTGTTCGAAAAACCAATTTTGAATAGAAAAGACAACCATGACCCGCTTATTTATTCGCTTTTTTCCACAAATCATTTCTTACGCAGTTTTAATTATTTGCTCAATTGCGCTGGATTATGTGCTGCACCTTTACCAATTCGCGTGGATCGGGCGTTATTTGGGGATCGTCGGCACGGCGCTGATTTTGATTTCTTTCACCTACTCTTTGCCGAAGCGAAAGCAGATTAATTTCGGCTCACCAAAATTGTTACTGAGGTTGCACGAATATCTCGGCTGGATTGGCGCAGTGATGATTTTGGTTCACTCCGGCATCCATTTCAATGCGCTGCTGCCGTGGATTGCGGCAATTTCGATGATGATTGTTGTCGCAAGCGGACACATCGGGAAATTTCTGCTGAAAAGGGCGCACCGCGATTTGCGGGAAAAACGAGCGGAATTAATCGATCAGGGCGAAAGCGGTGATGGGTTAAACCAAAAATTATTTGTTGAATCGCTGACCGTCGATTTGATGAACCGTTGGCGATTGGTTCACATACCTTTTGTTATTGTGTTTGTTACGATGGCCGGGCTCCATATTATTTCCATATTATTTTCCTGGAATTGGTAAAATGAATACCACCATTACACATATCGTTGCCGTTTTGCTGTTCGTTCTTTTAATGTTTCTGTTTCCGTTCGAATTGCTAAATCCCGGGCAGTTGATTTCCGGGCATCAGGAAATTCAGAAAGATTGCCTTTCCTGCCACTCGCCATTTTCCGGTATATCTGCGCCGAAATGCATCACCTGTCATCAACCGGAGCAGATTGGGCTTGTCACTGTTGCCGGCGAAAAAATACCGGAATCGGGGAAAGCGCCCTTTCATCGTGAGTTATCGGATCTTCATTGCGCGAATTGCCACACCGATCACGCCGGAATTGTCGCCGGGAGCGCAACAACGCAATTCTCCCATTCGTTGCTGCCCGCAAGTGTCGCCAATGCCTGCCTTGGCTGTCACGAATCCCAAAAACCTGCGGATAAACTTCATCAACAACTTGCGGAAAATTGTTCGGATTGCCATATTACGGACCGTTGGCAGAAGGTAACGCTGGATCACAACAAATTGCCGGTAGATTTCCAAAACGATTGCGTTGCCTGCCATGCGCAACATCGTCCGGCGGACGGGCTCCATCGCAGCAGCGGCGATGCCTGCTACAGTTGCCACAGCAGCGAGGCATGGAAACCGTCCACCTTCGATCACGATAAATATTTCCGGTTCGACCGGCACCATCCGGCGGATTGCCAGTCTTGCCACAATAACCCGGAAAATTTCGCAGAATACACCTGTTATGATTGTCACGAACATTCCCGGGCAAAAATTGCAGGTGAACATCGCGAAGAAGGTATTTTCAATTTTGAGAATTGCGCCGAATGCCATCGCAGCGGCGATGAAGACGAAGCGAAACGAAATTGGCGAAACAGCAACCGATCCGATAAACGATCACGCAATCACGATGATGACTAATCCAAACAACTAAAGGTAACAACATGATTTTCCTGTATTTAAACTCCGACAAAATGGGCGAGGGCGATCCGCAGCTGGGCAAAAAACTGATGCGCTCGTTTCTCAGCGAACTGGCAACATCCGGGCAAACAGTAGATGTTATCGGCTGTGTGAACGGCGGCATCAACCTGACAACCAGCGGCAGCGAAGTGCTGGACAGCCTGAAAATACTGCAGGATAACGGCGCAACCATCGCCACCTGCGGCACCTGCCTCGATTTTCATAACAAACGCGATGCGTTGGCTATCGGCGTTATCGGCACGATGGACAAAACCGTGGCGCTGATGCTGAATGCAGACAAAATTATCCGGCCATGTTGAAAAACATGGCTGGTGTTTGCCAGTACCGTTTTCTCACATCTCCCACCTTTTTTTAACACATCCCGCAAAATCTGCCAAAATCAGTTTAAAACATGATTCTAATCATTTTTTAATAAACATATAGCTATTTATATTTTTCAATATCTAAATGAATATATAAACAGGTTTTGGCGATATGTTTCATTAATAGGTGTGATAATTTTTGTGAAAAAAATCCTATACAGGATAGATCAAACGGCTAAATCAACTAAACAACCAATCAAAATCCAAAGGGGTTACTGTATGAAGACCGACACTCGTCTTCCTCATCGAATGGGGCTTGGCGTGCTTGTCGCGTTTTTTGTAGTGCTTCAGATGTGGGGCTTACCCGCATTCTCTCAATCACAAACCGCAGCAACAAAAATCGGCGACGCAGCCTGTATGGATTGTCACGACGATGTTGCCGCAGCGTTTAAGATGAATGCGCACATTGTGTACGCGGAAGAAACGGGCTTTATTTGCGAATCTTGTCACGGCCCGGGTTCGCTACACGAAGAAGATGCAGAACGCTCAAGCATTTACAACCCACTAACAGATTATTCCAGCGTAACAGCGAACAATTGTTTGAGTTGTCACAATGGTGTGGAATTTCAATCGATTACCGGCAGCGCCCACCACGAAATGGCGGAAGGCTGCAGCGATTGCCACACCATGCACAGCAACAATCAACAATTGCTGAAAAAACAGGGCTCAGAATTGTGTCTGGATTGCCACACGGAAACCGGCGCTGAGTTTCGCATGGCTTCCCATCACCCGGTTTTGGAAGGGCTGATGGATTGCCAAAGCTGCCACAATCCGCACGGCGATGTAAACACATTCGCAACAACCGATGAAAATCGCGAGTTGTGTTTGTCCTGCCACGCACAGCACGAAGGCCCGTTCGTTTACGAACATCAGCCGGTTAACGAAGACTGCGGCATTTGCCACAGTGCACACGGTGCTGTTGCCAACAACCTGCTGGTTCAAAACGAGCCGGCATTGTGTATGGATTGTCATTCAATGCACTTCCACACATCCATCACCGGATTCGACGGCGAATTTACCGAGCCGCTCAACCCGGAACGCGGTACATTTACCTCCACGTTGGATGCCTGGAAAGTTTCCATGTTGACAAAATGCACCCAGTGCCATACACAAGTTCACGGGTCAGACCTGCCATCGCAAGGTGTATCCAGCCTTGGCGGCTCACTAACACGATAACCAGGGAGACAAAGATGAAGAAGCAAACCAACTACGGTCTGTGGGCTTTCATCGCGTTACTGTGCTGTGTTCTCTTTCGTTTCCCGGCTTCTGCCCAGGATGCTGCCCAACCCGTTACCAATCAGTGGTCGCTCTGGTTTGGGAGCCACTATACGGGACTGGAAGATTACACACTACGCGTTGCAGAGTTCGACCGTGGCGAAGAAGGGTTTATGCCCGAGTTTCAGCTGAAATGGCTGCGAACACAGGGCCAAAACAAGCTAAACTTCGCCGGAAATTTTTACGATTCAAAGCGCATGTCGCTGAATTTGCAGGGCAATTTCAGCAATTTCTTGAGCGCTAAAGTTGCCTACAAATCGTTTTATCGCCGGAACCAGATTGATCTGCTCCAAAACATGGTTGCCAGAGAATCCGGTAACAAAGAGGGCACGGTTGCCGGTGGTAAAATTATCACCAATGAACTGCTGTTCGATCCGGATACGGAAGATATCGGGTATCGCCGGCAGGAAATTGAAACCCACCTCGAAGCGAAAATACCCGGGTTGAAAAACCTGAAAGTGATCGCCAGCCATCGCAGCATTCTGGAAAGCGGGCATTCGCAGGAAATCCAGATTTCTCACTGCGCTACCTGCCACGTTACTTCCAGAAGTATTGCGCTGGACCGCGTGACACATACGGTTGCCGGCGGTGTTGAAGCGGCTGTGACAAACGATTTTATCGTTTCGTATCAGGCGCAATACCGTCAGTTTAAATCAAACGAAGGCACCTATGAGGCGATGTACGACACGGCTCGCCACCCGGTAAACGGCGGCTCCGGCGATGAATTCGCATCGCGGAATATTTTTTCCGGCGAAACCGCACAGCTCGGTTTGTATCCGGAAACCAAAAAACTGTCGCATCGCTTTAAGGCAAAAGGTGTTTTTGGCAAAACCAATCTGCTGGCGCAGGTGGTCAGTTTTACTGCCGAAAACAGCAACGATTTGCCGGACGAAAATGTGCTGATTACCGGAGACCGCGAAACATCCGGCACTTACACGCATTTGCGGCTGGCGCATCCGTTCTTCCCGAAAACCAAGCTCATCGCCGGTGGCTATTACGGCACTTACGAAAACAGTTCGGTTTTGGTGGATTTGCCGGATTGGCGGGATAACCGTTCCGGCGGCGATATCGATTTCGATTACACCCGTTTTTCCAATTACACACGCACGGAAATGCGCGGCAATCTGGAATTCATTTATCAGCCGACCAGCCGCTATCGCCTCTCGCTGTTGGGCGAATATTCCACCCGGGAACGCGATGATTATCCGTTCGAAGGCGCGAAAGATAAAACCACCAAATTCCTGCTTCAGGGAGATGTCAAATATCGCCCCAGCCGGGAATTTACCGGGCATTTGCGCTATTATTTTGAAAACATCGACAACCCGTTTTCGCCATATAATAACCTGTTCGAGCGCTATGGCAGATCCGGTCCGGACAGCCTGACGCCGATTCCCGGAACGCCCGCGGTGTATTATTATCAGCGCGATGCGATTCGGTATGGCAGCGTTACCAGCTTGCCGGCGGTTGTCAACGGCGGAAAACTGGATGTCGATTATCGATTGACGCCAAAAACCAAGCTGTCGCTCGGTTTAACGGCAAAAATTGCCACCAACAATGATACGCCGGAACTGGCATACAAACAAACCAGCATGCAGCCCACGTTGGGCTTCAGCGCGGTGCCGAACGACAAGTTCAGCTTGTTCACCAGTTTCAGCTATCTCTACAAAACCCAGAACGGTATTGCCACGTTCGCAATGATGGATGGCTGAGCGGCTCATCTATTAGGCACCGGGGGTGCCTCAAGCACACAACCGCCCGTCATGCACTTCGGTTCGCTGTATGCCGAAACCGATTACACGAGCAAAGGGCAAGTCGTTTCTGCAAATCTGTCCTATCAAATGACACCCAAACTGGCTGTCAAACTGGATGGCGCTTTCAGTCATACGGAAGCGGCGTTCGATCCCATCAACATGCCAGTAACTCCTGAACGCCTGGAAGCAGAAGAAGTAATTCATGCTGCACAATATGATTACAGCACGATCAATAATTATTCTGATCTGGATTATGATTTTCTGAATCTGCGACTGGGCTTGGATTATTCCCTCTCGCCATCATTTGGCCTCACGTTCGACGTCGATTATTACGATCTGACCGACAACCAGGGCTATGTGTACGGCGTGGAAAGCGGATCGTTTTATGTGGTTCGCACGGGATTTCGTATCAATAGATTTGGCCGATAATGATCAAAAAAGCCAGGCTGCAACCGCAGCCTGGCTTTTTCTTTTTTCCTTCGATTTGCTTCCGCAATCCCAAATTTATCCGCAATTTTTTCTGAACTGTCATTTCCCGATTCTCGGGACAGGCTCTGCGCAGGCAGGAATCTCCTCATTATTTATCAAACAATAGTACAAGCGATAGATTTTGTTGCGCCGGAAAATCGATATTGACAACAAAAACGTCACCCCGTGATTGGACATCCATCGCCAGCGATTTGCCGCTAACGCGATCGCGGCAGGCTGTCGGTTTCATCGGGGAAATAATTGAAAATGTTGCAGTTGTGCGCGGAATACCTGCGGCGAAAATTCGCATTTCTTTCGCAGAATTATCGAAATCGACCGATTGAATCCGGCAGTTCGCGTTCGCGAGATACGGCGATTTCGGGGTTCCGCGAACCAGCCGCACACTGTCCGCCGGTTGCGAAAACACCGCCGAATGTGCCGGTTTTCCATCAATAAATATCCCCGAAAAATAGTCTCCGTCGCCGCGATACGACACTTTCGCAGTACTGCCAAACAATTGCAAATCGTAGCCGATATCCGTCCAGCCGGATGGCAAATTTGGGGAAAACGCGATGTTTTCGGGATTTTCCCGAACGCCCGCCAACTGATACAGCGCGTTGATAAACCAGCCGCCCGACCACAAAAATGTCGGTTTGTCGATCTGCCCGTATTCCGGCAAATCGCGATTGGCTTTGCGATATTCGTAAAACGAGGGCTGCCCGTTCGGGCTGGCGGCAACGCCGGAAAGCGTAGCGTATTTCCGCAGCGCATCGCCGGCGACATCCGGTTTGCCCGCCATCAGCCAGCCGAGGGCGTACCACACGTTTCCGTGCGGCCAAATGCCGCCGTTGAGATACACGAACGGCTCGCCCGCTTCCATCCCGTTAAATTTGTATTGCTCGATCATCGTGTGAAAATCCGCCGGCATGGCGATGCGCAGCCCGATTTCTGTATCGAGCAACTCCCGCCGAGCCGTTTCCAGCAGCGTGATTTTTTGCTGATCGTCCAGCAAATCGAACACCGCAGCCACCAACGATCCGGCGTAATAGTGATGATCCGCGTTTACCGAATCGCGCATGCTCATCAGAAATCCGCGTTCGTTGTCCCAACATTTTTCGAGCAGCGATTGACGCATCGATTCGGCGATCGCCAGCAGTTCCGGCAGCCGTTCGCCCTCGCCCGAGAGTTTTCCGGCAATTGCTGCATATTCGCGAATCGCGCGGATCGTCAGCGCCGTTGTGTACACCCGTGCGGCGCTCACATTGCCGATATCCCACCAGTCCGGGCGAGTTGCGACACTCAAATTATCCGCACCGCGATTGTGCAGCATCATCGAAAGGCTTTTTTGCAGCATCGGGAAAATGGTGGCGCAGGTTTGCGCATCGCCACTGTGCCGCAAATAACTGCCGGAAACGATGATAAACCAGAGGTGATTCCAGTTATCCGTCGCGCAAAATTCGGTTTGATAACCGCCATCGCGCCAATAATAGGCGTGCGGCAAAATGCTGTCCGGCTGCGTAAGTGATTGCAAATATTGGAGATCGCGTTTCACGCGCTGCGTATCGAACATCACCGCACCGAGATCGGTGAGTAGCAAATCGTGTGTGAAAAAGAAATTGTATTCGGCGGGGCAGGGCATAGGCACCACTGCGCCGTCGAGCCAGTGGCGATTGCTGGCCAACACCGCTTTCGACCAGTCAAGCGTTTGGGAAAATGCGCTGTCCGGTTGCCGGAAATTGCCGGTTTCGACGGCATTTTTCACATACATTTCGTTGGCTGCGATGCTGTTTTGCCATTGGGAACGGGCGTTGGCGATCAGCGAATCCGCCTCGCGCATCCGGCAAGTGCCGATCAGTTGAGTGAATGCCAGACTGTCGCCCGGCGCCAGATGTTTGGCGAAATCGAACCGGATTTGCGGATTTGCAGAATCCTGCGACACCGCGATGTTTGCAGGATTTCCGGCAACATTCGCCACGAACAGCGCGGCGCTGTCCGCATCCGCATCGGGGAATTTGGCGACAACTGTCCGGGTTTTACTATCACGTGATATATCAGCAGGATATTTCCACGCATACGTCTGGCATGTTCGCAAAACGGGCTGCAAACTGAGCTGCAATTCCGGCGAAACGGGGTGTTCACCCGCGTTCACGATCACAAAACTGAGCGCCAGCGCGGGAATATCTGCGCAAAATTGATATTCGATCTGCACCTGCAAATCGCCCAGTTGCTCCGAAAAAACCGCCGCAAACGGCGTGTATCGATAGGAAAACGAAATGTTTTCGAGCTGCCAGCTTTGCCCGTTGGCGCTGAGCGTCGCGCGAATGGGCTGCGATTCGTCGCGCTTCCAGTAGTCTGTGCTCAAATCCAGGCTGTTGGCAACCGGATAAAAAAAGCTGATTCGCGACGGCAACGGGCGACTGTGGTGAAACGCTGCGCCGGCAAAGTTTCCGCCGACTTCCACCTGTCCGCGTTTTCCGGCAAACGGCACGGCGATGTCGTCAAAAAATCGACTGTCGCCGTTTTGCCCGAACAGATTCGCGCACATCAGCAGCGCGATGATCCATTGAATTCGCATATTTTTCCTGTCATTTTTGGAGATTGGGTTGCCGCGAAGGCGCGAAGGTTATTTTCATTTTATGCCACAGCTTGTCCAAATTTGTCGGGGAGTGATCACGAATTACCTTTGAACATGCCCGGAGATTCCCGCATCCGCAGGCAGGAATCTCCCCGGAAAATCTCCGAACATGATCTAAAATAATTCATAATTATTCTTGGCAAAAAAACAACCTTTGCGGCAAAAACGATCACCGAACGAGCAGCATTTTGCGAATGAGCACCGTTTTACCCGCAGTCAGCCGGTAAAAATAGATCCCGCTGGCAACGGCTTCGCCGGATGCGTTGCTGCCATCCCACGAAATCGTGTAACTGCCTGCCGGCAGTTTTTCATCTACCAGCGTTTTCACCGATTGCCCCAAAATATTGAAAATACGTAACTTGACATCGCTGAAATTTGACAACTGATAGCTGATTGCCGTCGTTGGATTGAAAGGATTGGGATAATTTTGCTCGAGTTCAGTGGCTTGCGGCAGCAGTTCGCCCGCGTCATCGCCGATGCCGGTGAGGTTGAACAAATCCAAAATTTCCGCCGGACTGAGCACGCGGTTGTAGATCCGCACATCGTCCAGCACGCCGCGAAAACCGTATTGGGTGTTGCCCGGCACCATTTGCCCGATCGTGAGATCGAGATTGGTTGCGCTGATATTCCCGCTGCGGCTGGCTGCGTTCGCTTCCTGCCCGTTGAGGAAAATTTTCATCTGACCGTCGCCAAAAGTGGCTGCAACAAAATAGAGCGTGTTTTCAGCGATCGCCGCGGGCGTGTCGAGATCGTAAATGCCCGCGTCCGTGTTGATTGTCCAGCGCAATTTTTTGTCCGGGATGATCGACACTTTCCAGCGATTTTGCCAACTGCCGTGGGAAATCGGGAATTCTTCCGCACCGGTGAAGCTGCTTTTTTGCAGCCAGAATGCCACGGTGATGGCTTCGCTAAAATTCAGCGAAGGATGCAGCGGCACGCGAATCTGATCGTCGCTACCGTCAAAAAAGTAGGCGCTGTTGGGATTACCAAAACGATCATCCGTCAATATTGCGCCGGATACGACACCGTTGTTGCCGAAGCCGCTTTCGTCTGCCGCATTCCCGTAAAAGCCGTATTGCCCGACCAACCGTCCGGCGGTGACGGCGACGCTATCCGAAATTTGCACTTTACCGTCGCTGACTGTGCAGACGATCTCGTAAAATCCGGGTGTTGCCGGTGCTGTCCATTCCACAGTTGCGCCGCTACCGCTGAATGTTCCGCCAGCCGCAAACCAGTCGTAGCTGAGCGAATCGCCATCGGGATCTGTGGCGAGGCAGGTGAGTTGGGCGGTTTCCGCCACGTTGATAATTTCCGGCGTCGCCGAAAGCGCAGAAATTTGCGGTAGCCGGTTGTCGGTCACGGAAACAATTACTGCGCTGGTGTCCGCGCCGCCGTTGCCATCGGAAACGATGCAGGTGATTTGCGCAGTTCCGGCGGAGTCCGGCGCAGTCCAGTTGACCGTTGCGCCGCTGCCGGAAAGTTGCCCGGCGGTTGCGCTCCAGTTGAAAACTGGTGTATCGCCATCGCGATCATCCGCGGCGCAATACACGGCTATCGTTTCGCCGATATAAATTTCGTTTTCCGCAACAGCCAGCGCCTTGATGCGCGGCGGATAATTCGCCACCGCCTGACCGCTGCGATAATCCACCGTCACGCCGTCGATGCGCATTTCATCAAAATGATAGCTGATCACGCCGCTCGCCGGTGCCAGCACCAGTTGCAACGCTTCGTCCGCGGGAATCGCCACAGACACAACGCCGCTGACGCCGGTTTGCAGAAAAGTGTTGCTCACGGCATCATACAAATCCACCGGATCGCCGCCGAGATCGATGCTCACATTTTGCATCGTAACATGCGGATTATACAGCAGATAGGTCGGATAAGCCGCATCGCGGAAAAAGTCGGTGTTGAGCATATTCAGCTTGAGCACGCCGCTCACGTCGGTCGTATCGAGAATCCCGGCGAGATAGCCGACATGCGACGAACCATACAGCCCGAGATTGGTTTGCGCCCATCCGCCGCCGATCGCGTCGCCGGTGGCGTACGGGCTTTGCCCGAACAATTCCTCGCGCAGTGCTTCGTGGGCAATCGTGCTGTTCGGGTCATATTGGAACGACCATTCTTCGCTGTCCTGTTTTTCCGGCGGCAGATAATTCGGGTAAAACAGCCGGGATGCGTTCGCCACGTTCAGCACCCATTTGCCGATCGCTCGGGTAAAACGGTCATCGTAACGGCACATCGGCACCAGCGCACCGGCTTGCTGGTAGCCGTTCATTACAAACGCGTATTCGTTGCTGATCGATTCGCCGATCAAACCACTCACATCGTAACCGCCCCATGTGCCCACGATCGCGCCCCACTGCCGCAGCGGTCCGATGGTGAAGCACCAATTGAGCATCTTTTCGATATTGTATCGCGTGCCGATGGTCGCGTTCATTTTGGCGGCGGCATAAACGCCGTAGGGCAATTGCAGCTCGTAAGACGGATTGGTGGTTCGCTCGTTGAGAAATTCCATCGCCCACTCCGCGCCCATCCGGTAGCGCTCTTCGCCGGTTTCCAGATATGCGTGAAACAGCAGCCAGGCAATCGCGCCGGCAGCTTCCGGCTCTTTTACGCCGGTGGTCAGCGGCGTCATCGTGGCAAACGACCATGCGCGATAATCCATGAATGCCTTATTCCACAGGGTCGCGCTGCCGCCCATCGCTTCGGTTGCGCGCAGCCACTGATCGGCAACTGTGGTAAATTGATTGGCAAAATCGCCGGTACCGGGATACAAATCATACAACTGGTAGAAAAAAATATTCGGCATGGTTTCGTACCACCAGTCGCTGCCGCTGTTGGCAACCGGTCCGTTCAGATAAATATTTTCCTCCGGACGGCGATTGAAAAATTCCTCGCAGCGCAACACCCAGTTTTGCGAATTCTGATTTTTTTTGTTGATGCCCACCAACGACGCACCGACCACCGCCGGCAATCCGGTGATGGCTTCGCCGCTGTTCGGCGAGTTGGTGCCGACATACGAATGAATCCCGAAACTGTCATGATTCGGATAGTTAACCGTGTTGATCTGTCGGAAAATCAGCGGCAAATATTGCCCGCTGGCTGTCAATTTGAACGCCAGCGAATCGAACCCGAGCGCCACCTGTTTCCAGTTGCGCATCTGGTACGGTTGCGGGAAATTGGGCATCTGCTCGATGCGCGGAATCGCGATTTGCTGGGCAAAAGTTGCGGCTGAAAGCAGCAGAAGAATGAAGGATAAAGGATAAAGGATAATTCGAATTCGAGAAGGAAAGGATAAAATTTTTCGAGCGCTAACCTTATGACATTTCATGAATTAACTCCGCTAAATTGACCGTCGCGAAACTGCTCGATGAATCTGATTGCGCATACGGAACAATCAATTGCTCGCCGAAAACGATGCTCCCGCAGCTATACACCACGTTCGGCACGTAGCCCTCGCGCTCCGATTCGTCGGGCACAATCAGCGGTTGCGGCAGTCGCCCGATGATCTTTTGCGGCGCATCGCGATCGAGCAGCATCGCGGAAATGGCGTACTGGCGCATCGCACCGACGCCATGCGTGATCACCAGCCAGCCGGCGTCCGTTTCGATGGGCGAACCGCAGTTGCCAAGCTGGATAAATTCCCACGACAATTCCGGCTCGTTCAGCAGCGTTTTCGTTTCCCAGCGATACAAATCGTCGGAAAACATGATGTAATTATTTTCATTATCCTGCCGGGAAAGCATGGCGTATGTGCCGTTGATTTTCCGGGGAAACAGCGCCAAATTTTTATTTTGCACCGCCGCGCCGTGCAGCGTCCGGGAGGAAAAATTCAGGAAATCGCGCGTTTCCAGCAACCGCGAACGGATGCGATGACCATCGTACGCGGTGTATGTGGCAAAATATTGCGGCGGCTCGTCCGGCTGCTGCCACTGCACAAATCGCGCATCTTCGATGCCGTTGCTTTCCTCCGGCACCTGCGGAAAAATAACCCGTCCGGACAGCGGAATTTGCGGCGAAAACGCTGCGCCGTAACCGTCCGCCGATGGCAAAATTTCCGGTGTTTCAGTGTGGCGGTTGCGCTCACCGATCGTGATATTTCCCACCGAATCCACCATTCCGTCGAGAAACACCAACGAGGAAATATGCCCTTCGCCGGTGGCGCGCAGGCTGATAACAAACCGTTTGCCGCCGGCGGGAACGCCGTTTTGGTCGGGATGCCAGACAATCGACGGATTGAACAGCGCCGCTGATTCCAGCGAATATTCCATCGCGAGGTGCGCACCGACGAGCAGTTGCTGCGCCGCAGAAAGCGATTGCGCCGCGTCGATCCCGGCAGTGCGTTTCGCGAATTGCGATTGCCAGAATCCCGCCACATCGCGGTGGCGATGGGCAAATTTTTTGCGCAAATCGTCGATTGCGGCCGCGGTTGCATTCGCATCCAGCCCGGAAACCCGCCGGACAACTTTCTGCACGCGATCATCGCCCAGCGGAAACGGGCGAAGCACCACCCGGGTCACCTGCGGTTTGATTCGGACTGTGGATCGTTTGATTTTCATATCGTGTAAATCGTTATTTTTCAGAGATTTGGGTGCGTCAACGCCGCGCCCCTGCGTTATTTTTTGTGCTGCCAAAGGGCATCGATCAATCCGGAAAGGCTGCCGGTTGCCATCGCTACAACCTTGTCCGCACCGCCGTAAAACACCTGCAATTCGTCATCGAACAGCGCCAGACCTTCGGGGAAAACCACGTTGTTCACATCGCCGAAAAGCTCATATTCCCTTTCCGGCTGGAAAATGGGATAGGGCAGCCGGGCGATCAATTTATGGGGATTTTTCGCATCGAGTAGCGCCGCACCCGCGCGATAAACATGTTTCGCATCCACCCCGTGATAGATCAACAGCCAGCCCGCATCCGTGAGAATCGGCGGCGGTCCCGCACCGATTTTTTTGGTTTCCCAGTCAAATTCCCGGGCCATCACCGTGTATTTTTCGAGGTGGTCAAGATGTTCCTGCCAATATTCCGGCTCGGGATTCTGAAAATGCGCGATGCTGTCGAACAGCGCAATCTGGATGTGCGGCACAATCCGGTGCATGTACACCACTTTGCCATCGGCGGTTTCCGGGAAAATAAAGGCATCTTTATCCTGAATGCCGGGCGGACCGACCACACCGAGTTTCGAGAATGTGCAAAAATCTTTCGTTTCAGCCATCATCACGCGGGTGTTGGCGTCCTTTTCGGGATGCGCGCCGTCAAACGCGGTGTAAAAAATGTAGTTCGAGCCGTCAAACGGCACGATGCGCGGATCTTCCACGCCCTGTTTTTCCACGTCCCATTCCCGGGAAATCACCGGTTGATCGCGGCGTTCGAGCACATTTCCGGCCGAATCCAGTCGCGCATAGCCGATGGTCGAGAAATTTGCGCCCTCCACCGCGCGATAGAGCATGTGCACCGCATCGCCCACCCGAACTGTGCCGGGATTGAACACTGCCCGCGATTCCCACGAATGCGATTTGATCGGCTCCAGTAACGCGCCACCCACGCGTTTTAATTGATATTCCATCCGTGCCTCACCTGTTTTGCGATAAAATTGTGGCCATTTCAGCCAATTTTATGGCTTCCAACCCGTTTGTTTCGTCGATCACCCGCCGGTGTCCGGCGTTGCGAATATACGCAATTTGGTCGGTTAATAATTGCTGAATTGCGCCGGAATAGAGCTGTAATTTTTCCTGCGCCGGTTTAAAATGGATGCGAAATTCGCGATCGACGGCGATGGTTTTGCCATTGCCGCGCATCGGTTTTGGCGATTCGCTGAGCAGCGAAATCGTAAAATCCGCAGATTCCGGCAGCAGTTCCCACAGTCGCTCGTTGGCGTCGCGATCGCCGATGCCCTTGACGATCATTTCTTCCGGTATCCATCCCAATACGGTGATATCGCCGGTTTCACAAACAATGCTGTGACGCTGGCGATCGAGCAAATCCGGCTGGTTGAACCCGTGATATTGCGTCGAAATCACGCCGCTGTCATGGCGAATCTGGCTGAACACGCGATCGGTTTGCGTGGTGCCGGGACGCGTTTCCGAGTGCGCGTTGAGTACTTCGCCATCGCCGAACCAGTAGCGATACAAATCGAAAAAGTGCACCGCGTGTTCGATGAAAATCCCGCCGCTTTTGTGGTAATCCCACATCCAGTGATCCGGCACCAGCCGTTCGTCCGATGCGTTGTTGATAAAATTCGCATACAGCGGCTTGCCGAAAATGCCGGAATCGAGGATGGTTTTCACCAGATCGGTGATTTCGTTGTAGCGCAGTACGAAATCTACCGGCAAAATGCGTTGTTGTTCGTTCGCTGCGGCGATCATTTCCCGCGCATCCGCGACGGACAGCGCCAGCGGTTTTTCGCAGAGCACATGTTTGCCGTGGCGCAGCGCAGCCATCACTTGCGAATGGTGCAAAAACGGCGGTGTCACGATGTGCACCAAATCGATATCGCCGTTGGCGAACAGGCTTTCCGCATCCGAATACGCGATTGCGCCGTAGGTTTTTGCGGTTTTTTCCGCGAGTGCGCCCCCCGCATCCGCCACTGCAGCAATGCGAACGCCGTCCATTTGGGCAACAGCTTTCAGGCAAAACTGCCCGAATCCGCCGCATCCGATCAATCCGTAATTAATTGTTTTCACTTCACTTGCCATTGTTTTTGCCACGGAGTCACAGAGATCACTGACTGAAAAATCAAACTGTCATTCCTGCGCAGGCAGGAATCTCCAATGTTCTGTTTAAAAATTTATTCTCCGTGCACCGCTGTACCTCTACGTCTATTGTATTTTATGCTGTTCAATCGCCTGCAACGCCAGCAGGGATTCGATGGTCGATTCCGCGCCGGAATTGCGATTGACCGTTTTTGCATCGTTGATGCCGTCGTAACCGCGACCGGTAGCCGCTTCATAAATGACCGCACCCGCCGGATTTTTCCCGAAAAACCACCGTGAAAGCCGCGCCGCCTGATCAGCAAATTGCTGCTCGCCAGTGGCCTGATGCGCCGCCAGCGCCGCCATTACCATCGGGCGAATGTCGTAGGCAATTTGCTCAAATTTGACGGTTTTCTCTGCAGAAATGGCATCGCCGTTCCGGGCAAACTGAATTTCGCGAATATAATTCTGCGCCAGCAGATACGGCTGGAACAGCCGAACTTCTTTCACGCCCGCGTCGATCATTGCGGCATCCTGCAACGCCATTCCCGCGTTAATAAGCGCGTGTGCCTGACTGTTGCCCCAGGCATGCCAGACATTTTCCCACGAAAGCAGCGCGCCATCCGCAAAAAATCCTTCGTGATTGAGCTGCATTTTCATGATACCTTCGCCGATCTTGCGCATTTTTTCAGCAATTTGCGCATCGCCGGTGGTGCGGTAATAGGCGGTCAAACCGAGCAGCAGCACCGATGATTGATCTGCCGCACCGTAGGGAATCCACTGCGGCTTCGGGAAGCCGTTCGCCATCTCGATTTGCGGATATTTTTCGAGCAGCGCATCAATCTCCTGCATCATTTTCTGAATGGTTTCGTCGAGCTTTTTGGCAAAACCCGGGTCATTTTTCTGATAAAACGGATACGCCTCAGCCAACGCCCACAGACTGCGCCACGCCCACCAATTGGGCAGCGGTTGACTGTTTTCCCGCGTCGTGTTGATGCTGTGATCATCAAAAATGAAGTTGTAAAACAGGCCGTTGGGCGCCTGCATGTGCAGCAAAAATGTGAGCAGACGGCGCAATTTCTGTTCGCTGGCGGCAGTGCCGTTTTGTCGCGCATCGTTCAGATAAACCACCGCGGCGCGCGCGACGTCATCCACACAGGCCAGACCTTCGCCGGGCGCAACCACCCAATCATAATCCGGCGCTTCCGCGTAAATCGCCACAAATCCGACGGTGTCGCCGTTCATCACCGTTTCGCCATAGAGGTGATCGAGATGGGCGAGATTGACCTGCGATGCGGGTGGCTCAGGTAGCGTTTCCTTTCCGCAACCCAAAAGGAGAAGGTAAAAGGCAAAAGCTAAAAAGTAAAAGATGTATGACCGACGTGGGGTATTGGAAATACTTTCTTTTCTATATTTATACTGGCAATCGTTGTTCAATATTTGCATAGCTTGTCCGCTTTTATGTGTTGATAATATTAGATTTAAAAACGAAATTTTTCCCATTCCCATTTTTCAATTTTATCCTTTTCCCTTTAAACTTTTTCCTTGCGAAGCTACTCTTTCAACCCGGACGCCGCCATGCTGCGGATGAAATATTTCTGGAAAAAAGCATAAGCCACAACAATCGGAGCAGCGAGCAGGGTTGCGGCAGCCAGCTTCACGCCGAGCTGCGATTCCGCGCGACCACCAACGGCAAACAACGTGACCAGTTGCGGCATGGTCATCAAATCTTCGTTGCGAATGACGATGAGCGGCCAGAGCACTTCGTTCCACGTCGTCATAAATGTAATGATGCCGACCGTGACAATCGCCGGAACGGAATTTGGCCAGAGCACCCGGAACAAAATCTGCGGCTCGTTACAGCCGTCGATGCGCGCCGCGTCGATAAGCGCCTGCGGGATGCCCATGAAATGCTGGCGAAACAGGATAATCGCAAATGCGTTCAGCAAATACGGCACGATCAGCGCCCAGTAGCTGTCCACCCAGTTGAATTCGACCATCAAAATGTATTGCGGTATCAGCGTGATCTGGAACGGCAGCGTCATCGTGAAAATGATGATGTAAAAAATCAGGTTGCGTCCGCGAAATTCCAGCCGTGCGAGGCTGTAACCGACCATCGAACTGAACACAATCACGCCAAACGTAATCGTCGATGACACAAAAATGCTGTTGAACAACGCCCGCAAAATCGGAATTTTCTGGAACACCTGCACATAGCTGTCCAGCAGCAGTTGCGAGGGCAGCAGCACCAGCTTGCCGATCTCGCTTTCGGGTGCGAGCGACGCCATCACCATCCACACAAACGGATACATGAACATGATCGCACCGATTGCCAGCGCCAGATATGTGAGTAATTTTTTCATTTGCGTTCTGGATTCTGGATTCTGGATTTTGGAAATTTCAAATTTTATCCTTTATCCTTCACCCTTTTTCCTTACCTCAGGTTTTTTCGATGAAGCGGCGTTGGATGACGATCACCACCATGACCATCAGCGCGAAAACGATGCCGAGCGTGGCGGCATAACCCATGTGATAATAGAAAAATCCCTGTTTGTAGATATACAAAAATGCCGACAGCGTGCTGCTCAGCGGTCCGCCGCCGGTCATGATATACGGCTCGATGAATAGCGAAAATCCGCCGATGGTGGACAGCACCACCACCATAAAAATGGTGGGATTGATGCCCGGCAGTGTGATGTACCAAAATTTCTGCCAACTGGTTGCACCCTCGATATCCGCGGCTTCGTACTGCTGTAGCGGCACGCTCTGTAAACCCACTAAAAACAAGATGATATATAGCCCGACATTCTTCCACGTTGCCATAAACGCGATCGAAGGCATGGCAATTTTCGGATCGTTGATCCAGCCGATTTTCGGCAATCCGACGCTCACCAGCAAGCGGTTGAACAGCCCCGTATCGAAGCCGTAGAGCTGCTGCCAGAGCATCGTAACGACCACGCCGGAAACCACCACCGGCAGAAAATACGCCGCGCGGAAAAATCCCCGGAACCGGATATTGCGATTGAGCAACTCCGCAAAAAACAGCGCCACCACAATTTGCAGCGGAATGTGAATCACCAAAAAAACCAGCGTATTCCACAACGAACGGAAGAACATGCGATCCTGTACCAGTCGCTCAAAATTGGTCAATCCGGCAAATTCCATCGGCGAAATAATGTTCCATTTGTGAAACATCAGCCAAAAGGAAAACAGCACCGGAAACGCCACAAACGTGAGAAAAAATATCACGTATGGCGAAACCATGAGGTATGCGGTGGCGGATTTTTTCATTTTCTATCGTAGGGGCACGGCACTGACGTGCCCTTTTTCGTTTTTGATGGTTTATTTTGGGCACGGCGCTGACATGCCCTTTTTGATTTTTGATTTTTTTGGGCACGGCATGCCGTGCCCCTACTGATGATGTTTTTCTAGCACGTCGGTGTTGTGCCCCACACGGGTCACATCAACAACAACCGGACAGCCTGCGCGGCGTCCGCAACGGCGTTTTCCGGGCTTTTGACGCCGTAAATCACGCAGGCTTCGTATTCCTGCGAAATGATGTCGAATACCTCTTTCAGCACCGGACACGGATCGGTGCCGCGCACAAATTGCGCCTGTTTCGCAAACGGAATCATTTTGGGATTGGCAGCGAAATACGGCGCAAACTGCGCATCTTCGAACACATTTTTCCGGCGCGGGAGCTGATTGGTCAATTCCAACAGTCGCAAATCGTTCTCGCGATTCGCCAAAAATTTGACAAATTCCCACGCTTTTCGGGGATTCGGGCAGGTGTTGAAAATAACCAAATTTTTGGGATCGCCATAGGTGTACGCTGCACCGGAATGATCATCCGGCACGGGTATGCCGGAAAAAGCGTAGTCGAATCCCTCCGGTTTGAAGCTTTCCGCATGGGCGATTTCCCACGGCCCGGTGAAGCGCGTGGCGATTACGCCGGACAAAAACGGGTCCTGCCGCGCATCCAGCCGTTCCTGCGCGAAGTATTTGTTTTCATACAATTTGCGCAGAAAACGAAACGTGGTCACGGCGTGCGCATTGTCGAACATTACCTCGTTGCCGCGCACCAGCGAGCCGCCGTTCGACGCCGCCAGATATAGCGGATAAAAATCGAAAAATCGCTGCCACCAGGTTACCTGCACGTTGGCGTAGCCAACCCAGCGATCCACGTAACCGTCGCCGTCGGTGTCCGATTTGAATTCGGCACCGGCGCGGATAAATTCGCTGTAGGTTTGCGGCGGCGATTCGAAACCGATGTTGCGCATTTCATTGGTATTGTAAATGAGCATGATCGGGTTAACTTTCCAGGGAATCTGGTAAATGTGACCGTCGAGCGAGCGAATTTCCTCAACTACGGCGCTGTCGCAGCGTTCGTAAATAAATTCCCAAAATCCCGGCAGCGCGTCCAGCGCGACCAGTGCGCCAGCCTGCGCGTATGCCTCCACATCGCCCTGCCACATATTGGAATAAATATCCGGCGTGGTTTTGCCGACGACCGCGGCCAGAATCACTTCCTCGCTGGATTGTCCCTCCGGCACGGGCTGGTTGTGCACCGGATGCGCGGCGTTTTCGGCATTCCAGCGCTGCACAACTTCATCGGCAAATTTGATTTCGTAGGTGTTGTTGGACGACCAGTAAATGATTTCGCTATCGTTTCGCTGACGGTTGCCGCATGCAGAAAGGAACAATGCAATCAGCAAAAATGTGGCAATGAAAGTATGGTTCATTTTCAACCTGAAGAATACGTTTGGAATGTACGTGTGCGGATTATTGCCGCATATTAAGACGTGCCGGCGGCACGTCTCTACGAAATTACGACCGTCAAAATTGAATCAAAAAGGCGAAACGGTGCACGTTTTCCAGCCGCCCGAAATCGGCGTAGGCGTAATCCAGCGTGGTGCGCAGGTTGTTCAAAAACCGGGTGGAAAATCCCGCGCCGAGGGTCAGCCCTTCTTCGCTGTCTTTCAGGAAAAGATTGCGGTAACCGCCGCGCAAAAAGAACAATTCGCGGAAGGCGTATTCGAATCCGGCGTGCACACTTTCGGTGTTATTTTTGGGATGCATCGCTTCTGTGGCAACGGTGATGCGGTGATTTTCCTGCTGCATCACCTCCATCGCAATGCCCGCCTGAAAATTGAGCGGCAGCGGCCACGAGCGCGTTTCCAGCGTGGCAAATACGCGGTCGTTGTTGCCCTGAATGTTTGGATCGATATCGTGATAGACCAGCAAATCCTCGCCGCTGAGCTTCATGTCCGTGCCAAAATTGGTCAGCGACGCGCCGATGCGCAGCCCGTTGTATCCGGTTTTGTAGAGCGTGCCGATATCCACGGCAAAGCCGTTGGCGGTTTCTTTCCAGATTTTCTGGTAGATGTATTTGACATTCATCCCCACCGAAAATTGCCGGTTGAGCGGCAGCGCATACGACATTTGCAGCGCGAGATCGCCGGCCTGGAAAAACTCGCCGGTGCCATCCGGTTGATCGACCGTGCGAACCAGCATTTCGCCCATATTAAGGCTGGTGAGGCTGGCACCGAGCGTGCCGAATCGCCCCAGCGGGAACATTGCACCGGCAAAATCGAAATCGATATCCGCCAGCCAGTCCACATGCACGAACATCATTTCCGGGCGTTGCAGGAATCCCAACCCCGCAGGGTTCCAGTACATTGCGCTGGCATCGTTGGCGGTGGCGACAAATGCGCCGCCCATCCCGATGGCGCGGGCGCCAACGCCAATTTCCAAAAATGACGCCGCCGTGGTACCCACGTTGGTCACTTCGCCGGTTTGCCCGAAGATCAGTCCGGTTATCATCAACCAGCCGGTTATTATGTGTTTTATTCGCTTCATGACGCTTTGCCTGAGGGTTTCAGGGTTATCGATTCGAGATTGATACGATCGTGTGGTAGAGACAATTCATTTATTTAGTAGAGACAATTCATTTATTTAGTAGAGACAATTCATGAATTGTCTCTACGTGAGAATTGTCTTTACGTGAATTGTCTCTACGTGAATCGTCTCTACGTTAATCGGTACTATTTTATTACCGCAAATTTGCCCACTTTTTCACCGATGCCCGGTGCGGTTACGTGGAAAATGTAAACGCCGTAAGATATTTCCTGCCCGTCTTTGTTTAGCAAATTCCAGGCTTCCTGTCCGTTATCGATGCTGCTGTTGTGCACAATTTCATCCACCAGATAGCCGCGCGTGGTGTAAATGCGGATGGTGCATTCCGCCGGTAAATTGATGAAATACATTTTGCGCTCACCGCGCCCGAAACGGAACGGCGATGATTCTTCCCACGATGCCGTGACCACATACGGATTGGGCACAGCGGCAATGTTTTCCAGATCTTCCTTTGCCTTATCCGCATCGTAGCCTTTGCCGAGGGTGGTGAATTTGATGACATCGCCGCTGCGGAAGGGTTTTTTGGTGCTGATGAAAAACACATCGCCAGCAGCCGGCGCAACATTTTCGGTGATATTCGCATCTTTTTCGAGGAAAAATTGCCAGGTGGTTTTCAGCCGCAGCGGATTGCCCGGACGCGTATCCGGCACCCAGATCGTTACGGATTCGATGGAATCTGCGCTGTGCACGTTGGGAATGTAGGGCGTCAACTGGTTGTCTTTTTCGTAATATTCGAGAAACTGGAAGCTCGCCTGAGCGTCTTCGGTGACGTTATACACCTTAAATTTGGTGGGCACCTGCGCCGGAAATCCGAGCCGGTTGATGGCGGTATCCGCAATTTCATCGGAAAAAGTGATCTCGAAATCCGCCGGATAATCGATGTTTAAATCCAGTCCGGAAAAGCGTTTATCCTGCGTAACGCGCCAGCGATAGGTGCTTTCGCCAACCAGCCAGCCGCTGTTCGCTTCGTTGAATGACGCCGCATCGTTGGTGAGCGTGAGCACGATGCCGTCGAACATCGGCGATTGCGAACCGTCCTCGAACCAGACCGTATCGGTTTTGGCGATGCGCTGGCTGCCGGTCACATCCCACACCTGATAATATGATGCGCCCGCGTTGTGAAAATATGACGTATCGCCGAACGCAATTTCGTATTGGTGATTGTCCGGCACGGAATCGGGAATCAGGAAATCGATCTGGAAATCGCCGGTACCGACGGTTTCCCGCAAAATGCTGTTTTCCGCAACGCCCGGCTCCACAAATCCGGCGGCCGGTGCGCGCGGCACAACCATTGCGGTGTTCACATCAACGGTAACATTTCCGGCGACATCTTTTTGAATGAGGCTGGTGCACTCCGCCGGCGGCAGTCCCACAAACGCGCCGGTTGCGCTGGTATCCAGCAATCCGTGATCATACGAAACCACGGCGTAGTAATAGGTTTGCCCGTTTTTCACATTCGTATCGATGAAGAAATGGCGCAGCCCGCTGTTGGTGCCGAGATCAAAGTTCGCCCCGGAAATTTCAATCGGGTGCAGCCCGCTCCAACCATTTTTGAGATCGTATTGGGCGATCGGTTTGCGGAAAGTGGCGCGACCATAAGCATCGGTAATCAGGCGCGTTTCCAGAAATTCCGGCTCGGTTGCGCGATAAATCCGGTAGCCCTCGAAATCGAATCCCTGCAAAAACGGGTCGAACGATTGCTCCGCTTTGGTATCCCAGGTCAAAATAACGCGCCCATTGCCGGGAATCGCCGATAACAGGCGCGGTTTGTCAGGAGGTCGTGCGAAGCGATAGTCTGCATTATAAATTTGTTGAATGGTTTTTTTCGTGAGCACCAGATCATCTTTATCCGTGCCGAACAGCAGCGCCATCGAATAATTTTCGGTTTGCCCGGGCACCAGCGGGAAAGGGCCGGAGGAGAAAAACATGCCCAAATTGGCGGTTACCTGCTGGCTGTGCGGCGGCGGTGCGGAGCGAAACACGCCCCAGTTCTGGTTTTCGTTCCATAATTCGTAAGTGTGCACCGGGAAAATCCGGAATCCGGTCAAACCGATCTGGTCGGATTCATCTTTGTCGGTGAAGTCGAAATTCGGTTCGCCGGCGGTGGGCATGCCGTCGCCTTCGCCGTCATCCGGACCGGGATAGCCAAAATTGTTCGGACCCAAGCCGTCCGCGCCAACGTCGTCGTTCAGCGCTTCGCCATCGTCCCACTGCCCGTTTTCGTTGATGTCTGTGTAGGCTGCCCAGTCGGCGTCTTCGTCACCGCTCCAGTGCGGGCGCGGCGCGTAACCAAAGTAATTTTGAAATTTGGCGGGATCGTCAACGCCGTAAGGCGGCGTATCGAGAAATGTGCCGGGACCGGAATCGCGGGCTTCGTCCACCAAACCGTCGTCGTCGTTGTCGTTCACGTCATCCTGAATGCCGGGGCTTTCCAGAAACGCGAAGCCGACCACGCCAACCGGACTCCAGCGTCCGGGCGAGCCAAATCCGTCGAAATCCCACGCCCAGGCGATGTCCAGAAATGTGTCGTAATCGCCGGTATCGTCCGATGAGTCGTCCGTGCCGCCAACGCCCCAATCGATGTAAAAGCTGTAATAGGTACTGTCGTATTGGGTTTGGCCCTCGTTGGTGATGAAATACACCGCGAAAATCACATCTTCCGCGAGCACCTGTGACCATTGAAAATAGCGTGCAGCCACCTCAATGCCCATGCCCCGTCGTTCGGGATCGGACGGATCTGGCTGAAAATCCCATTCCTCGTCCTGGTCATCATCAAAAACGAAATAGGTTTCCAGATCGGCATTTTGCACGCCTTTGCCAAAAAAGCCGTTCCAGTAGCCGCTCCAGCTTGCGTCTTTATCCGGCCAGCTGGTTGGCCAGGTTTCCGCGTCGTCGCTCATGGCGGGTTCGGTGCCCAGCGCGTTGAAATAGCCGGGCAGCGGCGCCCATCCCCACAACTCGTCGTTGGGACCACGGTCCACAAATTCGCGGTATTGGGTTTCCATGGGATAAATCACGTTGCCGCTGTTGTCGGTGGTTCGCCCCTGCACAACCAACCCAACGCCATCCACGTATTGATGCCCCGTGCCTTTCGGCCATTCGCCGGACGGCGAATCTGGCCAGTGTGCCAGTTCGCCCCAGTTGATGTAAATGGAGCGCACCAGGTTTCCGTCCATCGTTCCGGTGCGGCGAAATTTGGCATCGCCGGTGTTGGGGTCCGGTTCGCGCTGGCTGAATGCCGATCCGCTCAGCAGCAGTATCGCCATCGCAGCAAACCCGATGATCTGTCTGTATTTCATAGGTCACTCGGAAAAGTGTTGGTAAATATTAGATTCAAAATTTCAGCGTTTACGCTTCTTCTGTCATTCCGGGTTTGTCACGGAATGACCTTTCAAACATAAAAACGATTCTCAAAACTTAAATTCCATCCCCACCTGAATCTGGCGCGGCGGGGCGTAAAAATCCGGACGGACAAAATATTCGTCAAGTGTGTTCACGCCGCGCGGGCGCAATCCGCCGGTGTAGAGCGGTGCCAATGTGTATCCGGCGCGACCGGTATCGCTGTAAACATCCCGCTCATTTTTGCGATCGAACAGGTTGAACACCCGCAAAAACAACTGCGCGCCATAGCCGCCGAACTTCAGATTTTTGTAAATATAGGCATCCACATTGAATACGGACGGGCGGCGGGCGCTGTTTTCGATAGCTGTTTGCACATTCTGGAATGTGGGTGTGTACGGCAATCCGCTGCCGTATCGCCCGATGATGCTCAGCGCGTAATTGCCCAAATCGCCCATGGTCAGCGTCGCGTTGATCTGATGGGTGCGATCCCAATCGAGCGGCACAAATTCTTTTTCGGTTTCGTTGGGCGGATCGGTTTGGGCATCCAGAAACGCAGTGTTCGGATCGGAAGCGTTGCCGCGCGCCACCTGATAGGTGTAATCGATGGTCGCGCTGACGCCGGCGTTGTGCCGCTTCGTCACTTCCAGTGTGATGCCGCGAACAAATCCGTAATCGCGGTTTATGTATCGCCCGTATTTTTGTCCCTGAATGGTTTGGAGAACTTCCACGCCCAGCAGGTTACGGATATCTTTATTGAACGCAGTGAGCGATACGCCGAAATCTGTGCCCATCTGCTGCTGCAAACCGATTTCGTAAATCACTGTTTTTTGTGGCTTTAATTCTGCGTTGCCAACCGTATTCAACAGCGATTGCGGCGGCGGAGACGGCGTGCTTTGCAGCGGGAAAATGTCGAATTCCGGGTTCACATACAGATAGAAAAAATTGGGAATCTGGAAAAAATGTCCGTAGGAAATGTGGATTTTTCCGCTCGCGGAGATCGAATGGGCAATCCCGATACGCGGGCTGATCTGCGAACTGGTGCCCGCCGCGCGATATTCGGTTTCCGACGGCTGCCGGAAATCCGTGGGAATATCGCCGTCCGGATCGAAATAATCGTAACGCAATCCGGCGTTGATCACCAGATCGTTCAGCTCCATTTTATCCTGCAAATATACGGCAAATTCCACCGGCTTGCGGGTGTATTGGTTGTGATTGAACGAGGTCAGCGGCGCGATGCGCGACGGCACATCCGGCAACACCTCGAACTCGCTCATCTGCAGTTCGTGCTGTTTGAATTCCGCGCCAAGCTTCAACTGATGGAATTTGTTGACCTGGCTGATGATGTCCGGTTTGAACAGCATCGTTTTGGTGGAGCGCTCGAAATGCCACATCTGCTGCCCGCCGGTGAGGAACGCGTTCGCCCCGGCATCCTGCAGCCGAACGGTTGACGCATACTGATCGCCAAGATATTCATCATATACGCGCTGGAAATAATCGGTTTTGAACAGCGAGGCGCGCACATCCATAAACGTGCGGCTGCTGAACACACGATTCCACAAAAACATTCCGGTGTATGATTCCTGATCGCGGCGGTAATCGCCTTCGGGATTAAGCTTAAAGCGGTGATCGTATTCCCGCCAGTTGCGGTTTTGGTAAATGCCGTCGAGAATCAATTTATCGCGGGAGCTAAGTTGGAATATTAACTTGAGGTTACCGGTGTAGCGTTCTTCGCTGTTCATCGGCAAAAAATCGGCGGATTCGATCAGGTTCGCGGCGGTTTCTTCGCTGAAAGCGTAGGTTTCGCCCTTCGCGGAAATCACCCAATCGTTGCTTGCATCGCTGTTAAAATTGGATGCATCCGTCGGTGAAAACACATCGCGGCCAAACAGATAGCCATCGGATTTCAGATATCGCCCGCTGGCGAAAAATTTCAATTTGCGAATGCCGGGAACGCGCCCGCTCAGATCACCCTGAATGTTGTAAACCGGGTTGAAGGCGTCCACATTCCAGAAAATATCGTCGTTTGTGCTCAGGTAATCGCCCGTGTAAGCGCTCAGGTTGCCTTCCAGTTTGTCGCTGCCCTCTTTGGTAACGATGTTAACGATACCGGACATCGCCTGCCCATATTCCGCGTTGAACGTTCCGCTGATCACGCTCAATTCCTGAATAGCGTTATTTTCCACCTCGATGGCAAACGAACCGGAGTAGGCATCATTCACCGACACACCATTAACCAGATAAACCACCTCGCCGGTGCGACCGCCGCGGAAGTGCCCTTCCACAACGCCGGCCTGCAAATTGACCACATCGCTAAAGCTGGCAACCGGCAGATTTTCGATTTCCTGGCTACTGATGATCGATTCGGTTGAGGTGAGATCTTTTTTGATCAGCGGTTTTTCCGCCACCACTTCCACCGCTTCGGATTCCACAACGGATTCGCTCAGCTCGAAATTTACGGTGGTGGTTTTGTCCACGCTGACGGACACGCCGGTGACGACCACATCGCGGTAACCGATGTAATTTGCCCGGACCTCGTAAACGCCCGGCGGCACATTCAGAATCATGAACGCGCCATCCAGATCGGTCGATGCGCCGAGAAACGTATTTTCAATAATGATGTTGACAGCAGGCAACGGCTCGCCGGAGTTGGCATCTTTCACCTGACCGATAATTTTACCGGTCGTGCCGGCAAAAAGGGCGCCGCAACCTACCGCCATCATCACAAACAGGAGTGCAAACGGACGTAGCTTCATGCTCGATATCTCCAGGCTACGCATGAAAAAAAATTATTTGATTACATTATTATTTGCCGGTTTTGATGCACGGGGATTTTGGGACGAGCCCGGAATGATAGATCTTTTCCCCAGGAATCTCAAAACCTGTTTTTGGCGGCAAACACGATTCGAAAACATCACAGGGGCGACGAAAAATCGCCCCTGCAACTGCTGAAAAATCAGCCACTTATTTCATCAAAACCATTTTCTTGGTAATCAGTGCGTTGGTGCCGCGCAGCGAATACAGATATACACCGCTGCTCACGCGATTGCCATTGTTGTCCGTGCCATCCCAGTGCACCTGATAGGTGCCGGCCTGGCGAACACCGCTGACCAGCGTACGCACTTTTTGACCCAACATGTTGTAAATGCTCAACTCAACCGATCCGTTTTCCGGCACGAGATATTCGATAATCGTTTCCGGGTTGAACGGGTTGGGATAGTTTTGCATCAGTTTGAAATTGGTGGGAAGCAGTGAGGTAACCGGTGTCGGTTCCGGCTCAATTGCGGTAATCACTTTGTTGATATGCTGAATGGAGAAATCGTCGTACCACACTTTTCCGACCGGGAAGGATGTGAAGCGAGCGCGAACGCTGATGCCTTCGGCATCTTCCGGCGCTTTGGCAATGGCGTTTACCATTACCCAGCCCAGGGAATCTGTTCGTTGGTCGATATACACAAACTGATCGCCGCCGGTGAGATCCCATGATTTTTCGAGATCCGGTCCGCGATGGAACAGAATGGTGATACCTGCGCGATCGTTATCGCGATCGGGTATAACACTTGTGGGAATGAACAGCGAATCGGTGTTCACGCCTTCGGATTTCACCATAAAACTGAACTTGTACCATTCATTGCCGGCTGCCGCAAACGGTTCGCTGTAGAACACCATTTCGTCATCTTCGTTGTCCTGTTCTTCCAGCAGAACGGCGTGCGTGCCGCTCGGTGCGCCGGCAGTCTCAACCACATTGGCGAAACCCAGTTTTCCGGCATCGAACCAGTACATCCACGATTCCGGTGTTTCGGCGTCCGCGTTGAACAGGCTCATCGACCACGGATCGGTGGTCATATCCACATTATCGAACCAAACGGTTCCGGTGGCGTCTTTGCCCATCGCGGCGTATGCGTAAACTTCATCCGGCTCGGCGGTTACCAGCAATGCGCCGGTGTATTGCGCCCAGTCTTTGTCGGCAACGCTTTGATCAACAGGAACAAAGCTTTCGCCAACCAGGCTGCCGCCGGAATAGAATTTATACCACACGCCTATTTCGCCATCCTGATTGGCAGGCGTTGTGTTCACGCCAGCTGTTTTTGCCCAGAATGTGAAATTATACAACACGTTACCTGCGGCGTTATTCCAATACAAATCCGCGTTGTTTTCCGTTTGCCAGCCCACCCAATCGGTGGTGGCTGCGGTTTTTTCAACCTTGAACGAATACAAACTTTGCAGCGCAGTGTTTCCCGGATTCGGACCCGCTTCGTCCGATGCCCAGGTTAGTGTCGCGCCGGATTGGGCATTCCATTCGCTCCAGAAGTTCGGGGTGCGGGTTTCCAGATCGCCGTTATCTACAATATTTGGCGCTTCGTCGAGTTCGAAAATCCCGAAATCATCATAATACACTTTGCCAACCGGGAAGGAAGTGAAACGTGCGCGAACGCTAACGCCTTCGGCATCTTCCGGTGCTTTGGCGCATACAACGTAATATGCCCAGTCGGAATCGCTGTTGCGCTGATCGACATAAAAATATTGATCGCCGCCGGTGAGATCCCACGATTTGCCAAGTTCCGGTCCGCGATGGAAGAAAAATGTAACACCTGCGCGATAGTTATCGCGATCGGGCAGTGCGCTCGAAGCATAATATTGAGGGTCGGTGTTCATGCCTTCGGTTTTCATCCAAACGCCAAATGCGTACCATTTTTCCGCAACTGCGGGAACCGGCTCGCTGTAAAATACCATTTCGTCATCTTCGTTGTCCTGTTCTTCCAGCAGAACGGCGTAGTTGCCGCTGGGGGCACCGGCAACTTCCACCACATTCGCGAAGCCCAATTTTCCGGCATCAAACCAATACATCCAGGTTTCCGGTGTTTCGGCGTCTGCGTTGAACAGGCTCATCGACCACGGATCGGTGGTCATATCCACATTATCGAACCAAACGGTTCCGGTGGCGTCTTTGCCCATCGCGGCGTATGCGTAAACTTCATCCGGCTCGGCGGTTACCAGCAATGCGCCGGTGTATTGCGCCCAGTCTTTGTCGGCAACGCTTTGATCAACAGGAACAAAGCTTTCACCAACCAGGCTGCCGCCGGAATAGAATTTATACCACACGCCTATTTCGCCATCCTGATTGGCAGGCGCTGTGTTCACGCCAGCTGTTTTTGCCCAGAATGTGAAATTATACAACACGTTACCTGCGGCGTTATTCCAATACAAATCCGCGTTGTTTTCCGTTTGCCAGCCCACCCAATCGGTGGTGGCTGCGGTTTTTTCAACCTTGAACGAATACAAACTTTGCAGCGCAGTGTTTCCCGGATTCGGACCCGCTTCGTCCGATGCCCAGGTTAGCGTCGCGCCGGATTGGGCGTTCCATTCGCTCCAGAAGTTCGGGGTGCGTGACTCAAGATTGCCATTTGGCAACAAATTATCCTGAGCCAATAAACCTGCCGAAAACAGCAGTGTCATCATACAGATGAGTATCTTATGTGACATAATAAGACCTCCATAATTTATGGTTTAAAAAAATGGATGCGGTGGAACCTTCCACCAATTATTTGAGACGAATAAAAATCAAATTATAACTGTCGCGTTGATTCTCGCTCAATCAGTTTAACGGGTACTAAAATTTTATGCGGTTTGGCATCGGTTTGAATAACTTGCCGGATGAGGCGCATGGCATGCACACCCACTTCTTCTTTGGGCACTCGCATGGTTGTCAGTGGCGGATCGATAAATGCGGACATTTCCACATCATCAAAACCGATAACAGATATATCCTGCGGAACACGTAAACCCTTTTCTTTCAAATACTTAATCACGCCAATCCCCATTGCGTCGTTACAGCAAAACACAGCGGTAACTTCCGGGTTACTGCCAAACAGGTGTTTCGCAGATAGATAGCCGCTTTCCGTATTGGTCGAAACAGCGTCGGTGATTATCCATTCATTCCGAACCGGAATGTTCGCTTTTTCCAAAGCAATTTTGTAACCCTGAAGCCGTTCCAGAATACTGGGGTGTTCGATATCGCCGCCAATAAAAGCAATATTGCGGTGATTGCGTTGGATGAGGTGGGTTGTCGCATCTGTTCCGCCGGCGATATTGTCGATCAGCACCATCGAATACTTGCCTTCGGGCGGATAATAATCTGCAAACACCAGCGGCAATTTATATTCGCTCAATCGCCCGGTCAGCTCTTGCGGCACTTTTCCGGCGATGATAATGCCATCAACATTGCGTTCCAAAACAAAACGGGGCAATACCTCGCCTTTGTGAAATTCCGGGGAAACAGTGGTCAGTAAAACGTAAAACTCGTGTTCGCGTGCCTCAAATTCGGTACCGAGAAACACCTTTGTGTAAAACGGCTCGCTTTTCGAAAAGTGATCTTCGCGGAGGATAAAGCCGATATTTCCGGTGCGATTGGATACCAGCCCGCGAGCGGACCGGCTGGGATGATAATCCAGCGTTTTGATGGCGCTGAGCACTTTTGCCCGCGTCGCCGGTGATATGCGTTTGTGATTATTGATCACCAGTGAAACGGTTGCGGTAGATACGTTCGCTTTTTTGGCAACATCTCTGATTGTCGTGCTCATCGAACCGCCATTAGTTAAACGTTTAACTTGTTGAATGAATATAACGACACCGGGCAAGAAATGTCAAGGCTTAATTTGGGGAATTTTTTTTGACCTGAATTTAGGCGATTATCAAAAGGCTGGCAATTGCTGCAAAATAAACACCATTTTTGTATCAAAACAGCTGGTTTTGCAAATCGCCATTACCGCTTTCCGGCAATGGCAGATTGCAACATTTTGCAAGTTAGGTTAAACGATTAACGCCTTAAGTGTATATTTTGCCGTTTTTTAACGACGGTTAATCGGGAATCAGGAAGGTTTGCGAATCATGAACATGCGGATGCGGTTTTCCCAGTCGATCAACTCATTTTCCTGCTGCAACAATGCTTCATCGATGCGGATTTCCGGGGCGTTTTCTGTGCGCAATTTACTGTGCAACCGGCGATTTGCCTCGCTCCACGCCCAGCTTTGCAGCGTGTGGTGGTTGCGAACATCCGGATTTCCGGCGGGAATATCTGCCGCTTTTCGCCCGTTTTCGAAATATGCGGAAACAGAATCGGGAATGTTGATGCCCGGAATTTCATCGCGCAAATACAGCAGAAATGCAAATTCCGTCGCGAAATCGTGCATTTCCCGCGTCACGTGCGGATGGTTTTCCAGCCCGGATTTCCGGGCTTTTTCCAGCAAAAACCGGTTGCGCACCCATATGCCCAAATGGTCGGAAAACTGGCGCGGTGACTGGAATTTTGGGCGATCGCCCAACGGCATTTGCGACAGCGACGCCAAATATTCGCCGATGGAGATCGCGCCGCCCGTGTATTGCACCAGCGGATCACCCAAATTTTTGGCAAGCTGCACTTTGACCGTCGCCAATTGCTGATCGTCGGGTGTGTTGCGGAATTGCATGCGCGGCTGCTCCCCGGATGCGTTTTTTGTGAGCGCATTCCACAATTGCCGGAAACCCTGCTCCACCGGCTGCGGATTTTTTTCGCCGATAAATTCGCTGATAAATTGATTGGCAGCCACCTGCTCCCGTTTGCGGCGCAGCCGTTTTTCCAGGCTCGGGCGCTGGCTTTCGAAAACGGATTCTGTTAAAATTTGCGGTTCGCGGCGATCCAGCACTTCGATGAGGTGAAACCCGAAACGCGTTTTCACCGGATTGCTGACGGTGTTTGGCGGCAACTGCATCGCCACTGCGGCAAATTCTTCCTCCAGATCGCCGGATTTTTGCCAGCCGAGATCGCCGCCATTTGCCGAAAGCGTGCTGTCGCGAAACGCCTGTTTCGCCAATCGCGCAAACGGCACGCCATTTTGCAACGAATCCTGCCATGCCATAATTTGCCGGTAATCGGGCGAAAACAGGTGGCGCACCCGCACTTCGGTGTTGTATTCGCGGAAAGCCTGCTGCAAATCTGCATCGGAAATTGCCACATCGCTTTGCACCATTTCGCGATACAATTGCCGCAGCATCGCCTGCTGCAACTCCCATTCACGCGCTTTTGCGAAATAGCTGCTGTCCGTCAATCCCGTTTGTTGGGCTTTTTGGTAGGCTAACAGGTAATCGACCTGCTTTTCCAACTGATTGCGCAACGCGCCAATACCGCTGGAATCCACCCCAAAATTGGGATCGTATTCGTAAAATCGCCGGAAATCTTCGAGAGTGATTTCGTCCGCACCAACCGTTGCGATGACGGGCTGATCCATTTTTCCCGGCTGCTCCGCCGTTTCGCAGCTCCAAAAATTGATCGCCGTCGCGACACCCAAACAAATTAACAGAATGGAATTCCGGAAATATTTCATCATCACTCTCTCATTTAACATCATTCAATTGTCATTCCCGCACAGACAGGAATCATCAAACAAACCGTCACCCGCACAAGTTTAGCGGGATTCGCCAAAGCTGTCAAGTGCAAATTGAATGATTCTGCAGATGGCAATTACCGTCAGTTCAAAATTTTGCCTAACTTGTCGATAGTTCTAATTGTTCAAAAAAGCAGGATTTTACAGTGAATATTTACACCGGATTATTTCCACTGATTTACGATTTGTATTGGCCGGCATTCGGGCGTGGCGCGGCGCCGATGATCTGCGATTTTTACGGCAACACCGCCGCCGGAAAAGAAAAACAGCCCGTGCTCGATTTGTGTTGCGGCACCGGCGATCTGGCGTTGCATTTTCTCCAAAACGGATTTCCGGTGACCGGCGTGGATATTTCCGCGGGAATGCTGGATCTCGCCCGCGAAAAAACTGCCGATTTTTTGGCAAACGGCGCGGCGAAATTTATCGAATCAGATGTCAGTAAGTTTAATATTGACAACAAGTTCGGGCTGGTGGTTTCCACATATGATTCGTTCAATCATCTGCCGGAAATCCAGCAAATTAAACAAACGCTCGCAAATGCCAAAGCCATGCTGCTGGACGATGGCTGGCTGATTTTCGACATGAACACCGAGCGCGGTTTGCGCCAGTTCACCAATATTCACGTGATGGATCAGCAGGAAGTGCTGGTGATCAGCCGCAGCATTTTCGATGCGCGCAACGCCTGCTCCATTCTCGAAATCACCGGATTTGTGAAAAATGAAACCGGGCAATTCGAGCGGTTCGACCAGTCACTGACCAATTTTGTGTATAATCTGCGCGAGATTTTTTCCTACCTCAATTTCCTCGGTTTCCGGAATGTGCGGTTCTGTTCGGCAAACGATTTGTCGCAAAGTATTCGCAATCCGGAAGATCACGAGCGCATCTTTTTTGTCGCACAGCGATAATTTTCAGGGAAGTATTTGATAAAAAAAATGTCACTGCCGACGGTGGTTCAACGCCGACAGTGACGAGAATCGGTAGGTATTACGCTTTCATAATCGGATTCCCAAAGCGTAATGTAGCTATCAGGAGGGTGTGATACGTGGGAATCGCGATATTTTTTTCATTTTTCATCAGCGATTGAACAACCGCCGCTGCACTTAAATTACGATTCAATTCGTTTTCAAATTGCGGCGCAAATAACGCGCCCGCCCGAACTGCTCACATCATTATTTTTATTAACAAATATGATGACAAAGTTTGAAACTTATCAAACACGCCACTGTTTTTCGGTCGTAAGTGGTTGTTTTTATTGATCAAACTTTTTCAATGATGCACATCACATCCGTTTTCCGGGCAACCGATGTTGTGTGTAATGCCGCAACGGATGAGTGTTTTCGAATATTTCTTTTGCCTGAAAACAATTGAACGTATACATTTGTGCATCACAAATTTGAGAATGGCGGATGAAGCTTACCGATCAGCAATTGGCAATCATACAACATCTGGAAGGTCCCGCACTGGTTTTTGCGGTCGCCGGCGCGGGGAAAACCACCTGCATGGTGCATCGCATCCGCAACATGATTGCGCAGCAGGTTTGCCAGCCGCAGCAAATTTTAGCGACATCATTCAACAATTCCGCGGTGGCGGATATCGTCGGGCAGTTGCAACGGCTGAACGTTCCGGCGGGCAACAACGGCGTGGATTGTCGAACGCTGCACTCGCTCGGATTCCGGGTGATTCGCGGCGCGGTGCAGCGCGGTTTTCTGGACAAAAACTGGTTGCGCAACACCGGCGAGGACAATCCCACCGGACTGCTGATCGGCAAAACGCTGACGCAAATGGCGATCGCGGATAGCACGGATATCACCGAACTGGATGTGGATCGCGAGGATTTGAAAAACCAGATTTCCATCTGGAAAGGGAATCTGGCGTATGCGGATCTCGAAGCGGCCGGTTTGCCGGAAGCTGCGTTGAACATCGCCAGCGCCGCAACGCACGATAATCCGCAATATCTGCGGGCATACAAAATTTTCGAACAATTGCGTGCGCAGCAATTTATCATCACCTTTGACGATATGCTGATGATGGGTTGGGAGCTGCTCATCCACCACCCGGACATTCTCACATCCGCGCAGGACAACTATCGCTCTATTATTGTTGATGAGTTTCAGGATGTCAATTTTGCGCAATACCAACTGCTCGATCTGCTCAGTGCGCCGCACCGCAACTACATGGCCATCGGCGATGACGACCAGTGCATTTACGAATGGCGCGGCGCAAATCCCGCGTTCATCCTCAATTTCGAGAAAAATTACGGCGCGAAAGTATTCACTATCAGCGATAATTTCCGCTCCTGTGCGCAGCAAATTTTGCCCGCCAACGCGGTGATCGCCCACAACAAACGGCGCTATCCCAAATTTTTGAGCCTCACCCGGGGATTCGGCGGCAGCACCCAAATTGTCGCGCAAAAAGATGAGTGGGAAATCGCCAAACACATCGCCGGAGAAATTGCCGATCGCATTGCCGCCGGACAATCCGCCCGCGAAATGGCGGTGCTCATCCGGCTGTATTCGCAAACCGCGCATCTCGAAGCCGCGTTTATGGAGAAAAATATTCCGTACGAGATCGGCGGCGCGCCGGAATTTTACAAACGGGACGAGTTGCTGCCGCTGTTCCAGTATCTCTCATTCGCGTTCGCGGAAGCGGAAATCGCCGAAAGCGGTTTTCCCGAAGATCCGAAACAGATCAAAAAATATCACGAAATGTTCGCGAATATCGTTAACAAACCGCGCCGCTATATTTCCCGCGACATTGTGGACGGCGCACAGCGAATGTCCCGCCAAACCCGCCGTTCGGTCATCGACGTGCTCAAACATCAAAAGGAAGTGCTGCCCAAACGCGTGCAGCAAAACGTGGACGATTTCTGCGAAACGATCCGGCTGCTGCTCCTCCGGCTGAAACGCCCGGCGCACAAAACGCTCGGTTGGCTGGTGGAGCAAATCGAATACGAATCGCACCTCATTCGCATCAGCGGGCAGATGGAAATCGGGCAGTCGCGCGTGCAAACCGTGAAAGCGCTGATCGAGTTCGCCAAAATGAAAAACCTGCGCTGCGGGGAATTTCTGGCGCATCTGCGGGAAATCACGATTCAGCCGATCCCGAATCCCGGAAATCTACCGCCGGTGAAGATGCTAACCATTTATAAATCCAAAGGGTTGGAGTGGCAAACGGTTTTTGTGCCGGGCAGCAGCGAAGGCACCGCACCGTTCGTGGTTTCGGAAGACAAATCGGACGAAGTCGCCAAAATCGCTCATGTGGAAGCGGAGCGCCGCCTGTTTTACGTGGCGATGACCCGGGCAAAGGAAAACCTGTTTTTGTATTATTCCGCCGAAAAAAACATCAGCCCGTTTCTGGATGAAGCCAAAACGCCATCGCTGCTGACGCAGATTGACAAACTGGCAAAAGAGGTTGCCGCCGCGCTAAATTTCCGGCGGGAAACGGAGCAAATTGAATTTATCGAACGATTGGGGCAGTTGCGGCTGGATCGATTTTTTACGCGCTGGTCGAACGCGCTGCAACCGTTGCGCAACCATTGGCACAGCGATTTTCAGCGATGGCAAACGCACATCCGCGATGCCGAAACAGCGGAAGCGGCTTATCGCGAGGCGTTGGCGCAATATCAATCGGATCACGAAAAAGTGGAGCGGCAGGTGCGCAAATTTGAGAAAAACATTCGCGAATCGGGCATCCTGATTCACAAATTCAAAAGCGCCTATTATCCGGTGAAAATTGGGCAAACCATTCAATTTGAAGTGATGGACGACGGCGGCGTGATTGCCGTTTCCGGCAGCGGAATGGTTGGGATGGTCGATTTTGACGAGATGCCCCGGTTCGATCGCGCGGCGGTAATTTGGGAGCGATCGGCGGTGATTATCGGGCGCATCCTCAGCGATACGCAGGTGGAAGCGCGTTTCAGCACGCTGGCGTTCGACAACACCCATCTGCAATCGAAAGTGAGCGGCTGGCGCAAACCCTCCCCGCCGAAAGATGCGCTGCGCCGGTTTCTGAACCCGAATTTCCGGCGCGGACTGATCACCATTTTTGGAAAGTAAGGGCGAGCGGTCGCTCGCCCAGAAGTGTTGTCACTGATTCAAAATTTCCCGCAACTGCTGCGGCGAAACTTTCAACAACCCTTTCGGCTGCAACCGCGATGTCAGCAGGCGCCAATTTTTATCTTTGCTAAAAATATCTTTGAACATCGGTAGTGCTTCGCTCATACGATTCATGTTCACCAGCGAAACCGCTGTCCAGTATTTCATTTCCAAATTATCCGGAAACATGTCCATCGCAGCGCCATATTCGCGCAGCGCGCCGGCTTCGTCATCGTGTTCGATGGCCACATCGCCTGCGTTCATGTGGTCGTATGCGCGGTGCATCCGCAGCAGCCGCTTAATTTCCTGCACCGGTTCGGCATGGTCTTCCACCCGCAAATCTACCAGTCGGTCTTCCCAAATGTTTCCGGTCGGTTTGCCGCGAACCACCAGCAGCGCCGCTGATTGTTTTCCGCGAATGTCGCCGCCCTGCGTTTGGGCGGCTTCCAATGCCGCAACCAGCCGTTCCGCCAGCGGCCCTTTGGCATCGAGAAATGCTTTTTCCATCGCCGGCCACACCCGATTGTTAAGCATCATATTGGCCTGAATCGAATAATTTTTCCGGGTGATGTGCCCGGCATCCGGGATGCAGCCTTTGCCGGTGTGGGTTGCCGCGTTCCCCCGCGCATCGATGATGGCGAGCTGCCGGACATCGCGCCCGTCATCGGTTTCCAGCAGCGAGGTTACCGCTTGCTGCGATGTCATCCCCGATTTCAGTAGCGACAATCCGCGCGGCCCGAACGACGGATTGACAAACGACTGCGTCGCCACTGCCCCAACGCCCGCTTCCGCCCAAATAACAATGCTGCCGACAGAAAACCAGTGCGATTGCACCGCCGCGCCAATTTCACCGGTTACGGTATCCACCGCCACAATTGAATAGGTGTGCGCAAACGGCGTGCTGAAAAACGTCTGCGCGGAAATCCCAACCGATAACATCAACAAAAACAATAGCTTTTTCATGAATCACTCCCCAATAATTTTGCCGTTTTGATGCGACGAAGTTAGCGCATCCGCAACAAAATTCCAAATGCAGCTTGTGCCATTTCTGCCGTCGCGCTATATTTTTTGAGAAATTTTTGGAGATGCCAGATGCAAACCCTGCGCACATTTATCGCGATTCACCTGCCTGAACAATTGATTGCTGCGCTCGGCGATTTGATCGCCGGAATGCCGCCCGAAACCGGCGCGGTGAAATGGGTGAAACCGGAATCGATTCACATCACCCTCAAATTTTTGGGGGACATCCGCGAAAGCCAGCACCCGGAAATTGAATCGGCGCTGGAAAATGCCTGCGCAACAACAGCGCCGTTCGCGCTCGCCAGCGGACAACCCGGCGCATTTGCCAACTGGCGAAAACCGAACGTTTTTTGGGTGGGCGTAACCGGCAGCAAACCCGATTGGGCAGCGATGCTGCACCTGCAATCCGCCATCGAAACGCAGCTCGAAGCCATCGGTTTTCCCCGCGAAAACCGCCGGTTCAAACCGCATTTGACCATCGGGCGCGTAAAAAATCCCCATCAAACCGCTGCAATTGTTGAGCATTTGCGCGCGAAATCATTCCCCGAAATCGCCATTCCGGTCGCATCTGTTCACCTAATGAAAAGTGAACTCACCCGGCAAGGCGCCATTTATTTCGTGCTCAAATCTGTCAATTTGCAAAAAACCTGAATTTTTATTTGCAAATGAGATTCGTGTTTTCTATATTTTGGTGTAATTGTGTTCACTATCAATATTTATCAAAAATTGTCAACTATTTATATTGAAACGCATACCTGAATGAGGTCTTTTTTATGAGTACAGAAAACGGTGATAAGCAAAAAGCCATCGGTTTGGCGATGACCCAAATCGAACGCCAGTTTGGCAAAGGCTCGATTATGCGATTGGGTGATCGCCCCAAAATTCATATGGATGTTATTTCCACCGGCTCCATTTCGCTGGATAATGCATTGGGCATCGGTGGGATTCCCCGGGGCAGGATTGTGGAAATCTATGGTCCGGAATCATCCGGTAAAACCACGCTAACCCTGCATGTCATTGCCGAAGCGCAGAAAACCGGCGGTTTGGCCGCGTTCGTGGATGCGGAACATGCGCTGGACCCGACTTACGCCCGCAAATTGGGTGTGGATACGGTAAACCTGCTGGTTTCGCAGCCGGATAACGGCGAGCAGGCGCTGGAAATTGTGGAAACACTGGTGCGCAGCGGCGCGCTGGATGTGGTTGTGGTGGACTCGGTTGCGGCGCTCGTTCCCCGCGCGGAAATCGAAGGCGAAATGGGCGACTCGCACATGGGTTTGCAGGCACGATTGATGTCGCAGGCGCTACGGAAACTGACTGCAACTGTAAGTAAATCAAATACTTGCGTGATTTTTATCAACCAGCTTCGCGATAAAATCGGCGTGATGTTCGGCAGCCCGGAAACCACCACCGGCGGTAAAGCGCTCAAATTTTACACATCGATCCGGCTGGATATCCGGCGCATCGCCGCTATCAAAAATGGCACGGATGTGGTCGGCAACCGCACCAAAGTCAAGGTTGTCAAAAACAAGCTTGCTCCGCCGTTCAAAGAATGCGAATTCGACATCATGTATGGCGAAGGTATTTCCAAATATGGCGATTTGCTGGATTTGGCGAGCGATATGAACATCGTGCAAAAAAGCGGAACCTGGTATAGCCACGGCGAGGACCGGCTCGGTCAGGGACGTGAAAATGTGAAGGTGTATCTCAAAGAAAATCAGGATTTTGCGGAAAAAATTGAAATTTCCGTACGCAAAAAACTGAACCTGATTCACGAAGAAGAAATGGCCGAAGTCACTGCCGAAACCAATAGCAAACCGACCAAAGAGAAAAAATAAGCTAACTCGACTCAACCTTCAAAACCTCCCGGGATATTTGCCGGGAGGTTTTGTTTTTTAAAGAATATGCCAACTGTCATTCACATGGAATTCAAGCGGCGGCGTCCGGAGCGATTTATCGTGTATCTGGATGACGGCGAGGGACGCTGGTTTAGTCCGGAAACGGTGCTGAAACACGGTATTTCACCCGGAAAATCGTTTGGCGAAACCGAGTTTGCCGACATCCAGCTGGAAGACGGCATCCGTCGCGCGAAAGACCAATTGCTCAACTACCTTTCCCGGCGGCCGCACAGCCGCAGAGAGCTGTTGCTAAAAGCACTGCAAAAGGGATTTGAAACGGCACATATCGATCCGGCGCTGGATGATCTGGAACGGCTGGAGTTGGTGAATGACCGCCAATTTTGCCACCAATTTATTCAAAATGAACTGTTGTTGCGCCCGTGCAGCAAAAACTTGCTGCAGGACAAACTGATGAAACGCGGCATTTCCCGCGATATTTATTTACCGGTTCTCGATGAATATTTTTCAGATGACACACAGTCGGAAATTGTTCAGGAACTGGCGGATAAATTTCTGGCGCGAAACGCACATTTGCCGGGGCGAAAACGCGCCGAAAAGCTCATCCGGCATTTGCAGGCAAAGGGTTTTGAGTGGAGCTACATCAGCGATGTGCTGGAAAATGCCCGGCTGAACACGGACGATGAAACGGAATAATACGGCATCGCTTATATCGGAACGGTCACGACCGTTCCCTACCAGAGACAACAGTTGATGACTAAATCCGAAAATTTGCTGATTATTTTTATGAAATATCCGCGCCCCGGTGCGGTGAAAACGCGCTTGCAACCGGAAATTTCGCCGGACGGCTCGTATCGGCTGTTTCGCGCGATGTGCGAAGATTTGGTTGCCAACCTCAGCGACAGCGAACAATTTGATCTGCAAATTCACTTTTGGCCGCCGGAAAGCGCATCGCAAATGCGCGACTGGCTCGGTGAACATTTGGCATTTGTGCCACAAATTTCCGGTAATTTGGGTGAAAAAATGAATGGCGCAATTGCCAATTCGCTGGCAGCGGGCTATCGCAAAGCGGCGATTATCGGCAGCGATTTGCCAACGCTGAACGCCACGCGCATCAACCTCGCATTCGAAAAACTGGACAGCAGCGACGTCGTATTCGGTCCTACAAATGATGGCGGTTACTACCTCGTCGGGATGCGCCAACCGCTTTCGGCGTTGTTCGAGAATATTCCGTGGAGCACGGATTCGGTATTCGCCAGAACAATGGAAGTTGCGAATTCGAACCATATTTCGGTTGCGCTGCTGCCGCAGGAATCAGATATCGATACGATTGAAGAAATCCGGCAGCTTTGGACGCAGTGGAAAAATCGCGTTGCGGACGCACCGTTTCCCAAAACCATCGCCGAAATTCAGCGATTTTTTGATTGAGAGAGCTCGATCGGAACTGTCAAATCCGTTCTCAAATTTCCTTCCATTTACCCCATTTTAAAAAAATTCAAAAAGTATGATCACTTTTGCCGCGTTTTGTTGCGTTATCAAGTAGGGGGAAAGTTTAACGCAATATTTCAACGGAGGTGATCTAATGAATCATCATCAAACCAAGCTTTTGGCATTTGCGAAAATTACCGTCTGGTTTTTCGTATTGAGTTTTACTGCCATACAACATTTGCTGGCACAAGAGGTTCGCATTCGCGAAACGGCTTCCGGCAAAATGATTGAACTCATCGCGAAAAATGGCGATATCATTTCGCTATCGCCACTGGCGGATGACGACGAAGATGGCATCGATAACCTGTTAGAAATAAACGGGTTTACATACAATCCTGCTGACGGGTTGCAACCCTGGAACGGCGACAGCAGCGTGGTTTATTACAGAACCGATCCGCTGCGCTGGAGCACCGACGGCGATCCGTATAGCGATTATATGGAAGTGTCCGGCGTGAACATGCCTGCCGGCGTTTCTGCGCCGGAAAAAGATCCGCTGGTGGCTGCCCGCCCGGTGATCAGCATCGGGATGACCGATTACGATGTCATTCCCATCGCCGAAATTTCGAATACATCAGGTGGCGAGCAAAGCAGCTCATACACCAACGAAACGAGCAGCACGGACGAGGTTGGCGGCAGCGTAACTGTCGGCGCAGAACTCAATCCGTTTAAGCTGGTCAGCGCGGAAGTGACCGCATCGTATTCCCACACCTGGACGAGCACCCAAAGCACTACCAGTACTTTCGGCACCAACTGGAGCGACACGCGCACAACCAATCCCAGCCAGGCTGCGCGACTGAAGTTGCGGGTTTTTATGAAAAATCTCGGCAGCGCAACGGCGTTGGATGTTGTTCCGACCTTCAATCTGGTGCTCGGGGAAAAAACCATCGCGACAATCACGCCGAACCAGGCTGCCAACCGGCTGGAACCGGCCGGTCTGCCCAACAGCCGTTATCCGGCGTCCGGCACAATTGCCATCGAAAAAGATAATCAGAATAACGACATTATTTTAACGATGGAAGAATTGAAAGCCATCCAAATGGGCGCGCCGCTGGGTTTGGTCGTCACACAAGTGGATGCGAATGTCGTTCGCTGGAATCCTGATACGCAAAGTTACGATGCAGAAGTGGAATGGTCGAGCTTCGAAAGCGAGATTGATCCGGTGGTGGTGAATGTCAAAGCCAATCTCGGCGACGACGAAATTTATCACTATCAGGTGTATGTCGGCACGGATTATTACACGCTGGATTACACCTTCAGCGATGTGCTCGCGCATATTTTTGATGTGTCCGAAACCGGCGGACAAACGTACGTTGAGAACCGGTTGTATCCGGATGACTGGTATGTTTCAACGCCATCGGCGGCTGTGATTAACGAATGGAATACTCAGGGCCAGCCGGGCAATTTGCTCGGACTGAGCATGTTCCGCAACACTCAGATGGTGATGATGAGTCCCGGCAGTTCGCCAATTGCGAATGTCGATCTGGCAACATTTTCACCGGATTTCAAGCATGTTTACGTGAGTGCGTTTCCCGGCAACTTCCCGATTTTATCGGTGAAAGCGCAGGTGACGGTAAACGGCCAGCTTCGCGAAGTCGATCTGAGTGACAGCAATAACGCATTGTTTACCAATGACTTACCGTTTGAATCTCCGGCAGAAACCAACGGCAAAGTGTTCGTTGAAAACGCCCGTGGCGATGTGACAGAAACAAATATCGTCCTGCCGGCACTTTACAAAAACGCAGCCGAAGTAAAGGAATTTGCCGGTTTGCTGCCGAGTCCCGGCGGCGAATTTTTGCTCTTCTCCGGCGGCGATCCCGATAAACCGGCGAAGTTATTTTGCCTGTTCGACGATCCCAAAACAGGAGATCCACTCGCCACACCGCGCGAATATTTGACACTGCCAAACAGCAGCGACACAACAAATTACATCGACTGGATTCAGGATACGTTCTACCGCCGGGTGTATTTCTCAAAAATCCGCATCAATCCGAACAATTTCAAAATTGACGGAAAGGATACAACCTTCACCGTTCGCGAATGGATCAGCACGGATCAGGGCACATTTTATGGCAATGAACCGCTATTTTTCGGCAGCATCCGGTTGACCTTTGCGCACATGGACACCGCATTCGCAAAGGTCGATTTGAGTGGCACACCGTTCTCGCTCGATCCGTTCACCGAATTTCAGCGGGCAAGTCGCGGCGCGATCGAGCGGATTTCTGTCGATGAAACCCGCCAAAAAGTTCACGTACGGACAGACAAACCGGTAAATCATAGCGGCGATTCCGAAGGATTTATCGGGCTGAAACCCGATTCACTCACGCTGGCATACAACCGCGAATTTTCGAATGTCGCGCAGGATGTCAACCTGTCCGGCAATACACTGGCATTTAATCGCACCACCGCCAACAATCCGGGATATTTGAATATGGGCAATTCTCCCACCATGGAAGCCAGCGACGCCATCACGCTGGAAGCATGGATTCGTCCGGAAGCAAGCCTTTCCAGCCAACCGGTTGACGGCATCATCATCAATCGCGAAGGCGAATTTGAAATCGCGCGTTTCACGGACGGCACCATCCGCTGGGCAATTGCGGTTGATTCGCCGCATTGGATATGGACCAACACCGGATACGTTGCGAAAGAGAACGAATGGATTCACATCGCGTTGGTTTATGATAGCAACGCGCCGGAACCGGCGATCATGACCTACATTAACGGAAACCTGTTTCACGCGAAGAAAGCCAACGGAATCATCGGCGATCACAGCAGTGCTCAAAATCTGGATGATTTTCGTATCGGCGGACGACAGGCATTCACCACCCCATTTAGCGGCTCGATTGACGAAGTGCGTTACTGGAATATCGCCCGCAGCGGCGAACAGATTCGCGAAGCGCTAACGGATACGCTATCCGCAGATGTTTACGGCACCGCCCAGCAGGGCATCGTCGGTTACTGGCGATTTGATGAACTGGAAGATTTGGGCATCGGCGGCGATGGCGCAGATGACGTGCGTGATTTTTCCGTGAACGGCAATCACGGCGATATCGTCGGGGATGTGCTGGCAGGCATCGGCATTACCGGCATTGATGACGGCATCGATCCGGCGCTCGCGGATGATTTTGTGCTGTATCAAAATTATCCGAATCCGTTCAACCCGGAAACGCATATTCGCTACCAACTGCCGAAATCTGCTACGGTGAAGCTGGAGATTTTCAACCTGATCGGGGAAAAAGTAACCGAATTAGCGAGCGGGCAGCAAACTGCAGGCACGCACACGATTATCTGGAATGGCAGAAACAGGTTCGGTGCGCAGGTGGCCAGCGGCGTGTATTTATACCGGTTGCAGGCGGGCAGTTTTGTGCAAACCCGGAAGATGATTTTGCTGCGATAACCAATTGATTTCAATAAACTTGATACATCATTTGGCTACTCCGTCTGTGTTGCCAAAACTGATACTTCCCCAGCCAGAGCCTCCGCTTCCCGGACATACCGGTGGCGGGGGCTCAGCTGTTTTGCCAGCATTTTTTTCGTTTGATGGATGAGTATTTCGGCAGACTGATTTTCGCCGCTGGCGATTAGCCAACGGGATTTGGTCAATTGCGCATGCAGCAATCGCGGATGTTCCGGCGACAGCCGTTTTTGCAAAATTCCCATCCCTTTTTTGATAAAATCACCCGCTGCAAAAACCTTGTTGGCTGCCAACGCTGTTTGGGCGCGCGCCATCAGCAACCAACCAACCTGCTCATTTTCCGCACCCAATTTATTGCTGTAAATTTGCAACGATTCCCGAAAAACGGAATCAGCCAATTGGACTTTCCCTTGTTTCAGCGCTATTTTCCCCATTTGCAACATCGTCGAAGCCAACGCAACATGCTCCGGACCATAAGTTTTTCGATAAATTTCCAATGACCGCTGAATCAACTCGGCAGCTTTGTCAATATCACCGCGAATTGCCAACAACCGGCTCCGCTCATACAAATCAACGCCATAAACCGGATGCTCCGTGCCGCGAACCTTCCGGTCAATCGCCTCAACCTGATCGAGATATTTTTCGGCAGCATCAAGGCTATCCAGCAGCATCAGATTTGCAGAGAGCAACCGCAATGTGTGTGCCCTTTCAGGATGATCTTCTCCGAGAAACCGGCTGCCCACCCGCAACGCACGACGGTAGTAGTTGTTCGCTTCGTGATATTTTCCCTGCAACTGGAGCACTTTACCGATCACGTTCAAATTAAAAATGACATCCGGGTGCTCCGCGCCCAACGCCTCCCGACGGATATCCAGCGCCCGCAAATACAACGATTCTGCAACCGCATAATTCCCCTGAACTTCACTGACTCTGGCAAGGCTGTTCAAATCGAATGCCAGATACGGGTGCGATTCACCGAGCATTTTGCGATCATTTTCGACCACTTGCAGCAGCATTTCTTCAGCTGCAGCATATTTGCCGGTTTTGTGGAGGAGTTGCCCGAGGTTGAACATGGTTGTGGTAATTTCCGGATGCAAATCACCCAGAACCCTCGTCTGAATATCAACTGCTGCGCGATACATTGCCTCAGATTCCAAATACTGCCCACGTTCATCGAGTAGCAACCCCAGATTGTTCATCACGATGGATGCTTCCAGCGAATCGCCCTGCCCGTTTTGCTCCCAAATTTGCAGCGCCTGGCGATACAACGGTTCCGCACCGGCAAAATCGCCCTGTTGATTGCGAGATCTGGCGAGATGATTTACAACAAATGCCATTAAATAATGAGCATCACCTAATTTTTTTGAAATTAACGACTTAGCTTCATTCAATAATTTTTCGGCGTCCGGATATTCGCCATTTTCCAACAGCGCACTTGCCAAACTAATCATGCATTTTGCCAATTCGGGTGTTTCCTGATCGGGCAATTTCCGGCGAGTGGCGAGACTTTTTTCCAGCAATTCCAACCCCTCGCTGTAAAGCCCCAACGAGAGATAAACTTCGCCGATGACCTGCTGAATAGCAGCCTGCGATGCCGGTTGATTCACCAACTCTGTATCGATGCGATCGGCGCCGCGATGCAATAATTCACTTGCCGTAACGCTTCGACCTTTGGATTCGCCGGGATCGGCAACTTCGAAAATATTGGTGAGAAAGCGGGTAATTTGTTCAGCTTTACGGGCTTCCTGAACAGCGATATCCCGCTGATGGGTGAGTTTTGCGGTGTAAAATGCGGTGAGCGCTGTCGCCACCAATAATAAAATTGCCATAAATGCGATGCCCAACCGGTGCCGCCGGACGAATTTTTGGGTGCGGTATTGCAACGTATCCGGGCGGGCGATGACCGGCAATCCGTTAAGATGCCGCTGGATATCCTGCGCAAACTGATCCACCGAGGCGTATCGCCGTTCCGGCTCTTTGCGCAGCGCCATGAGGCAGATATTGTCCAGATCGCCGGACAACCGCCGGCGCAATTTTTCTGGATTGGTGTTGCGGGCAGTTGCGATTTGTCGGGTGTTCGGCAAATGGTCATCGGGTACTTTCGCAGCGAGTGGCTGAAAAGTGGTGCTCGGCTTTGCCGGTTCGGTGGAACAGATGATCCGCTCCATTTCAGCCATGCTTCGCGTGGCAATTTTGTATGCGCGAAAACCGCTGAGCAGCTCGTAAAGCACCATGCCGAGGGCGTAAATATCGCTAGCGGTCGTGACCGCCGCGCCGCGCACCTGTTCCGGCGAGGCATATTCCGGGGTGAGCACATGCTGTCCGGTTTGGGTGAGTGCACCGCTTTCGCCGTCATCTTCGCTGCCGAACACTTTCGCGATGCCAAAATCGAGCAACTTCACTTTGCCATCGCGGGTTACGAGAATGTTGCCGGGTTTGAGATCGCGGTGAATCACCAGATTCCGGTGGGCAAATTGCACTGCATCGCAAATTTCCAGAAACAGCGCCAGCCGCTGGTCAACCGTTAGCTTGCGGCGATCGCAATATGTATCAACGGGTTCGCCATCCACATATTCGAGGGTGAAATACGGCAACTTGTTTTCCGTTACACCCCCATCGAGCAATCGCGCAATGTTCGGGTGTTGCAACCGCGCTAAAATCTGTCGTTCTTCCCAAAATCGCCGCAAAATTTCTGTTGAATTCAATCCCGGACGGATGAGTTTCAGCGCAACCTGTTGTTCAAATTGCCCGTCGGCGCGCTCCGCCAGATACACCGAACCCATCCCGCCGTGCCCGATCAATTTTACCAATTTGTACGACCCGATGATTTCGCCGGCAAATTCCTTCGGCGACAACGGCAATTCGGGTTTGGCGATCTGGCTTTGCATCAGGCTGTGCGGTTGGCTGTCCGCCGCCAGCAGCGATTGAATTTCATGAAATAACGCCTCATCGCCGGCACATTTTTCTCGTAGAAAAATCGCCTGCTCTGCGGCGTCGAGTTCCGCTGCGGCATCAAAAATTTCCTGTATTTTTTGCCAGCGGTTGCTGTCCATGGGTTTCCTTTTTCTGAAAATCGGTTGTGGTTTTTTATCGCTTGAGTATTTTTTATTGCGAGATAAAGTGTTGTTTTTAATCAAATAACCCGACAACACTTTCCCTTAAAAACATTCAATCACTGCTTCAACTCCCGGCTGAGCCATGCGCGGGCGAATCGCCAATCGCGGCGAACGGTGGGTAGGGAAATTTCCAGCACGTCGGCGATTTCTTCGTGAGTAAGTCCACCAAAAAACCAGTATTCGATCACTTTGCTTTGCCGTTCGTTCAATTTTTCCAACCGGGTGAGCGCTTCATCAAGCGCCAATAATTCTTCGGGCGGTGTTTCGCGGGGCATGGCTTCTTCGATAAAGGTGATCACCGGCATGCCGCTGCCGCGTTTTTGAGCGCTGCGGCTTTTAGCGTAGTTGATCAAAATCCGGCGCATTGATTGCGCAGCAATCGCCATAAAGTGGGCGCGATTTTGCCAGTCCACCCGATGTTGATCGATCAATTTTACATAAGCTTCGTGCACCAACGCAGTTGCGTTGAGGGTGTGTCCGGCACGCTCCCGGCGCAATTCGCGTTCAGCCATTTGGTGGAGTTCATCATAAACCACCGGAATTAACCGGTCAACAACGGAGCGGTTACCCCCGCTCAATTCTGCCAGCAATTGCGTCACATCTCCTTTTGAAAGGCTCATGCGATGATTCCATTTCGTATGTCAGATTGTCGATTCACTTTTTTACCTGCCCAACTATCGATGCAAAATAATATTGCGGTTTTTCAGAACCGGCATTTTCGTATTTTTCGAAAAAACAAAAACATTTCATTCAAGCCGCCATCACAGAATTACGTCATATGCCGTATTGCGCAATCGTATTTGATTTTCCCAAATTAGGGTAGAATGAAATCGAAAGGTTTGTCAAAAATCAAATTTAGTTCAATTCTTAAAGGAGATCGCCATGAAGGGATTCATTTTCACGCTCGCAATATTGCTCATCCTTGGGTCAACCAACACCGATGTTTACGCACAATCCGGTAAAATATCTGCCGGTATTTCCATGTCACTCGGCGGGTTTTCGCTGGATGGCAATCCGGATGATAATTCATTTACCGGCACTCGTAGAGAAGAAAATCGCTCGGAAGCAGAAGTCGTTGGTGCGGGATTGAGATTAGCCTACGGTGTGTTAGATAATCTGGACGCGATGTATCATTAAACCTCGTAATTAATTTTACGAGGTTTTGTTTTTTCAAATTGTCGATCTTCGCTACTACTGCTCGCCATTTGGATTGCCAGTATCCGGTTTTTGCGCAACGTTTCTCGTTTGATCAGGTTTTCGTGTGGTTAAAATATCTTCTCAACAATGACAGTTGAATAATGTTGCTGCTCAGTCGCGATGCAATGTTCGGAGAAGTGCAAGTTCGCGGGTGATTTCTGCAAGCCCGTTGGCAACTTCCGTCCGATTCCGCGATTCAAACCTATCGATTGCCCAGGAAATGGCTTCGAGGAGATACCATTTGCGAATTTCAATCAGCATTTCCGGCGCATTTTTCCCGGCGTAACGGTTGAGAACCAACCCGAGAATTCGCTCACCAAAATCTTCGTAAATGTAGATAAAATCGCGGGCCGGATTGCCGGTGGCGATATCGCCAAAGTCGATCACGCCAGTCAGGCGACAGGATTGCGGATCGAAAAAGAGATGTCCCGGTGCAAAATCGCAATGGATCAGCGATTGCCGCTTTTCCGGCACTGGCGGATTTGACCAATTTTTGAGGGTTTCGTCGAGTAAACGACGGTTTTCCGAATCGAGTAAATGATAAATTGTAGCTTTGGCTTTCGCAACCAGTTTGTCGGCTAACTTAACGGCATCCAGTTGCGGCAAATCGCATTCGTCGGTAATTTCAACAGAAATCGAGTGGAGTGCTTTCAGAAAATCAGCCACATCTGCGGCAGCTTTTTCCTGCGAAACAGCCGGCAGTTTTTCCCATATTTCCCGGGTGAGCACTTCACCTACAATCTCGTTGTGAATCGTAAATGGCGGACATTTTTCAGGCGAAAAAATCGATAGTTGCGGAACCGGCAGGGGCAATTCTGCGGCGATTTTGCGGAGAACGCAGGTTTCTCGTTCGATCGCGGCAGCAGCTTCGGCGTGTCGCGCCACCCGGATAATTTTTTTGCCGCGTCGGAACGCGAGACAAAAATCGCCTTTTCCGGCAGGTTCAAGTTGCGCAGAACCACATTCCGGCACATGATTGGCAATCAGTTTTGCCGCTGCAGCATGAGCGAGATTATTCCATTTCGGATTAAAGGGCATCAATGTTGAACGAACGTTTATCTGAACATTTCAATATGCAACGGCTTTGTATTGTGTGCTCCCTTGCAAAACGACATCCGCAGGCGATGCATTACTGAAAGATATCGCAACACCGGAATAAGGAAATTCCGGCGGATATTTGACCACAATAAAATGCAAATGCGGGTATCCCGCCAAACCGGAACGCCCGGTAACGCCCAAAACATCGCCCTGCTGAACCGGATCGCCCACCGTGACAGCAATGCCGTCATCCGGTGAATGCAAATACAATCCAAACGTGCTGTCCCCGTGATCGATGGTAACGTAATTGCCAACGATCGAATAATTATCGCTATTCGTAAATTTGGCGAGGTTGTTTTTGCCGGAGGCATTTTCGACAACTTCGAACACGATTCCACCGCGTGCAGCCACAAACGGCGTTCCGGTAGGCATGTTGAAATCAAACGCATATTGATCCGGCTGCCCCGGGCCATGAAATGAACTTGAGCAGTTGGTTAATCCGGTTTGAAATGTTTGCCCAACCGGAAAAGGTAACACATATGGTGATTCGGAGGGCATGATATACGTTTGCCCGTCGCAACCGAGCACCGGCTCCTGATTGGTTTCAACAGGTGTTGAATCCGGAGATTTGCTGCATCCCAAAAGAAATAGCAACATAAAAGCAATAAACCACCCGGCATATTGACCGGTTTTCTGGCTCAAAAGATGAATAGACATATGCACTGCTTCTCAGTTAATGGTTGCGGAATAATCATTTTTAATGTTTAGAATTAACATCAAAATTGTGATTAAGGCAACCCGGAAAATGAAAATTTGTTTTCAAATTTCGCCATTGTTAATCACTTGCATTGCTTCAGTTAACATGCGTAAATTTAACCGGTAATCTTGCGAATAATCCCGTAAAGGCCTCGATGAGCGATTCAAATTCTTCCGACCATTTGAAAAATGATCAACAATTTCAGGAATGGATTTCCATTATACGGCAGGGCGGTGAATGGGAAAGGCGCATCGACAGGAACCATCTTTCCGATGAAGAATATCAGGAGGGGCTGATCGCAATCACAGCAATGCAGGACGCCGCAGCGCAAATTTACTCACATTTTGCGGATGAGGTTACCCGGTTGGTCAGCAGAAAAATCAGCCCGGATGATGTGTTTAAAGAGGATATCCGGCTGGCGCTGATAAAAGATACCCGTCAACAAATTTTAACCTCGGTCATTTTATACATCCGCAACGGTCAGTACAGCCCGGAAAAAGGCAATCTGCCATCGCTGGTTTTTGGCATCGCCAAAAATAAAATCAATGACGGGCTGGAAAAAATCTACCGGGAAATCCATTTCAAAATTTCGATTGACCGGCAATTTTACGATCGTTTTGAGCTGATCGATCAACAGGTTGATCTGGAAGAAAAATTGCGAAAAGAGGATTTGTTCAAAACGATCCATCTGTTGCGATGCAATAAAAAACATGCTAAATATTGGAAAATATTGAAATTAAAACACATCGACGGCTTATCGAATAAACAAATTATGAATGCGATGAATCTGGAATCAACCGCTAAAGTGGCGGAATTGATCAATTATGCCATCAAATTATTGCGAAAAAAATTAAATGCACCGGACTATTTGGGCATGCTGGCTTTTGCGATGCCGCTTTTATTTCAACTGTTCGAAACCGCTGCTTAACCGGCTGGCTTATGTTTCAATTTTTCAACAAAATTAATGAAGATATTATTATCCGATATGAATTAGTGCGTTTGAGGGTTACTCAATGAAACACGAAATAAATGACGAACACGGTTTCCAGCGGTATTTTCCCTACCGGATTGTGGATGATACCTGCGGCATTCCCGACCGTGATATTGTCATTGATCAATATATGTCCGGCGAGTTGACCGCAGCAGAGCGGGATGCGTTTGACGAACATACTTTTTATTGCAAAATCTGTTTCGAGGCGTTGCGATTCCGGGAAGAATTGCAGGAAATCGTGGAAACAACTGACGAACAGGAACCGGCCATTCGTCCTGCGGCTGTTTCATCCCGGCAAAATTTGGGTCGGCAGGCCAAAAGCTGGTCGTGGCAATTTGCGCTGCTTACCCTTGCGGCTATCGCATTGCCGGCGATGTATTTTTTGGCAAGGTTTATATTTGTATCGGACGTTGCCGGCAGCGGTCCGGAAACCAACGCGTGGGGCATCGCGCTGGACAGCCGGAACAACTCCTTCATCACCGGCGAATTTGATTCAACACTTTTATTTGACAATCAACAATTGCGCAGCCAAAACGGCAGCGATATTTTTGTGGCAAAATTTGACCCCGCCGGAAATAATTTATGGGCGAAACAAACCAGCGGCAGCGGCGCACTCTCCGGCCAAAGCGGTCACAATCAGGGTTTGGGCATCGCAACGGATCAAAATGAGAATCTGATTATCACCGGCGGTTTTATCGGCGAAGTTGATTTTGAGGATATCCGGCTAAAAAGCAGCGGCCCTAACGCAAATCTGTTCATCGCCAAGTATTCCAAAAATGGTGAGATAGACTGGATCCGGCACGCCTCAGGCAGCTTTGCGGTTGCCGGTTACGATGTTGCAGCAGACGCCGCCGGCAACGTCATTGTTTGCGGGAGCTTTGCGCATCACAACCTCGGCGGCACGGTGATGTTCGACAGCGTAACCATCGATACGCGCGGCGGCAACGATATTTTTGTGGTTAAATATAATCCCGACGGAAAATTACAGTGGGTCCGAACGGCAGGCAGCGCCGAAACGCCCGGCGGAGATGTCGCCCGGGCAATTGCCACAGACGCACTCGGGAACGTGATCATCGCGGGGCAATTTTCCGGCACCGCCGATTTTGGCGCTGATACGTTAAAAAGTGCCGGATTACTGGATTTGTTCATCAGCAAATATGATGCGGATGGTAACCTGATTAGCGCAGTCCGGGCTGGCGGCGCGGGCAGGGACGAGGCGCACGATTTGGCAGTTGATGCGCAGAACAATATTCTGGTAACCGGTTTTTACTCCGGACCGGAAGTATTTTTTGGCGATATCCGTTTGGAAAAAACACCACCCGCCGGCGATGAAATAAACAGGAATCTTTTTCTCGCAAAATATGATGCAAGCTGTCGTTTGCAGTGGGCAATTCCGGTCAGCGGAAATTTTACCCGGCTGGCAGCTCGCGGATTAACGGTTGACGGCGAAGGGAATAGTTTTATTATCGGGCATTTTACCGGGCAAATCCGGTTCCCGGACAGCGACATCACATTTGATAGCGGGAACGGCGATGATGTGTTTATTGCCAAATTCAATCCGGATGGATTATTTTCCGGCGCTATTCAAATTGAAGGGGATGAGGATCAGTTCGGGATGGGAATTATTGCCGATCGCCGTGGCGATGTGTTTGCCGTTGGCAGCTATCGCGGAAAAGCACAGTTCGACAACACTATTTTGATCAGCCTGGGCGGACGAAATATTTTCCTGACCAAAGTAGAAGCGCTGAACTTCCAATACCTGCCTTAATATCAGCAAAAAAAACCGGCTTTTCGAAACACATCCCGAATCGCCGGTTGATAGAAACCTCCGTCAAATTTCATTCTGGTTATATCTTCTTTGTGTTGTGCTATAAATTGAAATTTTTTGGGGTTACGTATAAAAAATATAAGAATCGTTCAATTACGTTTGCATTTGCCATATATTTCTTGATTGTATAATCTACATATGACCATAAACTTAACCTTTTCCCAAATGAGAATGAGATTCCTGCATTCGCAGAGCCTGTCCCGAGAATCGGGAAATGACCATTCGGAGGAGGTTTGTCACTCCTGCGAAGGCAGGAGTCTCCAGCCCGAAAAGTTAAGATCATACCCGTTTATAGTTTACATATAACTTTCATACCGAAAATCTCTCCTTTTTAAATAAATATCGCTTACTATTTTCTGCAAAAAAAAGCCAGCCGGATAAGTTTACCGGGCTGGCTTTTTTGCAAAAAATAAGCGAACGGTGATTATTAAAAACAGCTCATCCGGCTAAACCGGCGCAAAAGATTTTCATTTAGTTCGTTGCCGATTTTTCTTTGTACACCTCAAAATCCGTGTCGTCAATTTGCAGAGCGGGTATCAGCGTCCGGAAACTGATGATCGCCAACAATATATAATACATGCTCAAAAACGTTGGTATCAGGTGATCCAGATAGAACACGTCCACTATGATGCTAATCATCAAAAATACAGTGGCGGCGATGCTGATAAAAATCAGCGATTTTACGGTCAGGCTTATTTGACGGTTGCGATCTTTATTTGCCTGATACGGGTCCAGTTTTTTTCCATAAATATTCCAGAGAATTAGTGCGGTAAAAAACAGGTTGCCACACGTAAGCACCGCTATCATGTTGGTTGCTTTACTGCCCAGATAAAACTGGTTTGGATATGCAGAAAAAGCAAACAGGATAAATGCGATATACACAAAAATCCCTGTACCTAACAGCCTTGGCGAAACGAAATCAAACAACCGGCGGGGGCGCAGTTCAGCTTTGCGCGTGGTGTCCGAATTCGCATTTCGCATCAATTTGTAATATTTGAATGCTAAAATTTCAGAAACCAACATCGGGGAAAACTGGAGAAAGAAAAATAAATTGAGTAGTACGTTATCCCAATCGCCCGCCACCTCATAGTCTGTAAAAATTCCAGCGACTACCAACAGAATTCCGGTGATGAAAATAACGGCATTCATATTCCTGAAATTGCGTTGCCCGCGTTCAATTTTTTCAATCGATACCGGATAGAGTTTGGGATAGCTCGATGGCGGATATTTTTTTACAACCAGTTTCATCCGTTCGAGTATTTTTCCCGGGATATAATACGAAATCAGAACAACCTGACATAAGAACACAATATAAAACAAGATATCATTTGACATTTTTTATTTCCTCATAAGTTATTGTTATTCATAGCTTTCCGAAAGGCAATCCGGATTTCGGAATCTGTTACACCGGATTTTCGGAATTGTTTTATTATTTCATTTAACCTGGATTCCGCCCACGCATTTATATCAACTTTGCTGTTTGCCCTGGCATCCGGATGGATAAATGTGCCGCGATATCCTTTGGTTTGAATGACCGAATCTCGTTCCAATAATCGATAAGCTTTCGCGACCGTATTGTGATTCAACTCCAGATCGTTGGCAAGTTGCCGGATGGACGGCAGGGCTTCCCCCGGATTGATATCACCGCTGAGAACAGCGGACTTGATTTGGTCGATTATCTGAGCAAACACCGGAACAGAGTCACCTGAATCGATGATTATCTCCATACATTTATTTCCTTTTAGTTATACTACTTGAACTAATAATACAAGCATGACAAGCAAGATGCAAGAAAAAAAATCTTTTTAATAATTATTCCCTCCGGCTAAACGCCGTCAACCGTGGTAACTGCACCGGTTTTGATATTGTGAGCAATGATGGGTGGGAAAAAATTGGTGTGGTTCAAAATGCGCGGATGGCAATTCAGCGAAGCAATTGCCGATAGTCTTCGGGCGTATCGATATCATCAAGTTGGTCATTGCATTCGATGCTTTTCACATTTTCGCGGTGGCTTCGGATGATGTTTCTGGCGCCATCTTCACCATCCAGAAGTTGCAGTTCATCAAAATAAAACCGGTCGAACAGCGCCGGAACACCTTTCCAGCCGGAAGCAGATTGTGAAATAATCATTTGTTTGCCACCGGGTTGAAATGAACCGAGCATATTTTCAAAATGCGAACGAGTGACCAGCGGTTGATCAATCAGGGAAATGAGAACGCCATCCATTGAAAATGAGTTGCGGCACATGTTTATCCCAAACGCGATGGAATTTCCCATGCCGTTCGCCCATTCATTGTTGATAAAAATGGTAACGGGCAATGGTTCGATGACGGGTAAAATAAGATCCGAATAAGCACCCAAAACAACGGCTACCGGTTGACCGGTTTGCAAGCGGATATCAATTTGATGTTCAATAAGCGTTTGGTTTCCCCAGCGCAACAATTGTTTGGGCTGCCCCATTCTGCGGGAACCGCCGGCAGCTAACAGCAGGTGCGGAACGTTAACCATGAATGCTGCCCGATTTATCTTTCAGCGCCATCGGCTGTTGATTTCGGATGGCGCTTAAAATTTCCGCCAATATGGAAACTGCGATTTCCGGCGCATTTTCCGCACCGATATTCAGTCCCGCCGGGCTGCGCAACTGTTCCAGAAATGCCAGCGATGTGTCCGGGCAATATTCCAGAAATTTGGACAAAATGCGCTCACGCCGGTCTTTCGGACCCAACAACGCAAAATAAGCTGGTGTAACATGTCGGAGCGCCATCAGATATTGAACATCTTTATTAAAACTGTGTGTCATTAAAATTATTGCGGATTGCGCATCGAATCCGGAAGTATCCAACTGGTCGAAAGTGGACGAAACAAAGCGGTCAGCGCCGGGAAAATACGTTATCGATTTGGCTTCATCCGGCGATGCCACAATGGTTACTTCCCAACCCAACAAATGCGCCGCTTTGCACAGTTGAACGGCATCGTGCTCTGCGCCAAAAATATGCAACTGGAAAATAGGCGGAAAGGTTTGGGAAAATTTTTGTTGATCTTCTATTTGATCCGGGTGAAAAGCGGGATTGAACGAAAATGTTTTGCCGTTCACAATCAGTTGGGAGCCGATGGCGGCATATTCTCCGGGCACATGGTAATAATAGGATTCAGTTTTGAAGGATTGCCGGTTTTTTAGCGCGGAATGGAAGCTTTCCAGCATCGCATCGGAAACGGAAAAAGGTTCCAGCAACATGAAAAGGATGCCTTCGCAGCCGAGCCGGAAACGACCATCGTAAGTGATAATTTTGGCGTTGCCGGATTTGAAAACGCTTTGGGCCTGATGCTGTATTTCTTTTTCGACACAACCGCCGCTGACGGCACCACAGGTTTCGCCGGTATCGCTGATTAACATTCGCACGCCGGGTCGCCGATAGGACGAGCCTTTCAGATCGACAACGGTTACCAAAACACTGTTTTTTCCGGATTTACGCCAAATTTCTGCGGTTTCAAAAAGCTGCTTTATTTCATTCGTCATACGTCAAATTTGATAAAAACGAAATGATTCCCAAAAATATCGTTTAAATATTCTTGATAAACGGCTGGTGATAATGGCGCTGACCGGTCGCCTTATACAGCGCATTTGCGAGTGCACCCATGACAGGCGGAAACGGCGGTTCGCCAAGTCCCGTTGGGTCGATTTCATTTTTTACAAAATGAACCTCGATGGATTTGGGTGCTTCGCTGTGCCGGATCAGGCGATAATTGTCAAAATTCTTCTGTTGCGGCTCACCATTATTAAAGGTGAGTTCGCTATACATGGCGTGACCGATGCCGTCCACAACGCCGCCTTCGATCATATTTATGGCTGCGTCGGGATTCACGACGATGCCGCAATCGACTGCGTTGTAAACGTTATGAATGACCGGTTTTCCATTTTCGATCGCCATGTCAACCACATTCGCCACATACGAATTATGGCAATAATAAGCTGCCACGCCTCTGTGCAGGTTCGATGCTTCTTTTCCCCAACCCGATTTTTCGCGAACCAATTCCAGAACGCCGGCGTAGCGATCGGCATCGTAATCGTTGTTTTCACCAACGGGATTTTTCTTCGCACGATTTAACAATTCGAGCCGGAATGCGATGGGATCTTTTCCGGCAGCTTCTGCGACTTCGTCGAGAAAGGATTGTTCTGCTACCGCCATAAAGTTCGATCCCGGTGCCCGGAATGCGCCGATGGTGATGTTGGAATCGATCGTCCAGTCTTCTGCCAGATAATTGTCCACCGAACCGGCCGGGAAACGATTTGCGCGTAACGAACTGTCGCGCGTGCCGCCGGCGCGAACATGAAAGGCAGTAAGGTTATTTTCGGCATCCAGCGCCGCACGGAAATAAGCATGATAGGCGGGGCGGTAAGTGCCAAAGGTCATGTCGTCTTCCCGGGTGTAAATGAGCTTGACCGGCGCCTTCACTTTTTGCGAAATAACCGCCGCTTCTACCATAAAATGGCCATACAACCGCCGCCCGAAACCGCCGCCCATTCGGGTCATCTGAATATCGATTTTTTCCAGCGGTAACCCCAGCCGGGTAGATATAGATTTTTCCATGAATTCCGGTGTTTGCGTGGGACCGACCAGTTCTGCTTTATCCGCTGTAACATCGGCAAAAAAGTTCATCGGTTCCATAGTATTGTGTGCCAAAAACGGTGCTGTGTAAGTGCCTTCGATGACTTTGGCGGCGTTTTTAAACGCAGATTCGGGATTACCATCTTTGCGTCGGACACGTCCGGGTTTGGCGCCGCTTTCATTCATTAATTGAGTGTGCATGCCGGAGTTTTCGGGTGCAGAACCTTCAACCGGTTCCCATTCCAGCTTCAATGCTTTTTTGGCGTTCAGCACTTCCCAGGTTGAATTTCCGACCACCACAACCAGATCGTTAAATGCGCTGACATCGGACCACTGTTTTTCATTCTCATCGTTGTAGGTTTGGATGGTGAACACATCTTTGATGCCGGGCATACTTTTGGCGGTTGTATCGTTGACGGATTTCAGCTTCAAACCAAATGCCGGGGGATGGGCAATCATGGCGATGAGCATTCCCTTTTTGTGATAATCCAATCCAAACAGGGGTTGACCCGTAACGATTTTCAACCCGTCCACATTCTTTTTCGATGTTCCGATAATTTTGAAATCTTTGACGTCTTTTAATTCCACTTCCTCCGGCACCGGAATTTGCGCGGCTGCAGAAGCCAGTTCGCCATAACCGGCTTGCTTTCCGCTTTTTCTGTGATATACGATTCCTGAATCAGTGGTGATTTCGTCCAGAGGCACCTGCCAGGTTTGTGCTGCAGCTTGCCGCAGCATCTTGCGTGCGGTTGCGCCGGCCATGCGCAGCCCCTGCCAGCCTTGCCGAATGGCCTGGCTTCCGCCGGCCAATTGCCGGGTGAAAATGGCGGTATTCAGCGGACCTTGTTCAACGACGACCATTTTCCAATCGACATCCAGTTCATCCGCCACAATCATGGGCATGGCAGTTTTCACGTTCTGTCCGATCTCCGGATTTGGCGACACAATGGTAACAACGCCATTTTCACCGATTTTCAGATAGCCGTTGATCTCGAACCACTCCTTGGGCATCTTCAATGCCTCTTTCGGGCTGGATGTGCAAGCCGCCAACCAACTGAAGCCGAGCATCATTCCGCCGCCGGCCACAACAGTGCTTTTGATAAAAGCGCGTCTACCGATTTTCGTTTTTGCAATATTCATAACAGATCTTTTTAAAGTTTTATGAATTTCTGATGATCCCGATAATTCAGCCAAATTACGATTTGGCCGCTGTTTTAATGGCAGCTTTGATCCGGGTATATGTGCCGCACCGGCAGATATTGCCATTCATTGCTGCATCAATTTCTTCGTCACTCGGATTGGGATTCGCCTTTAACAGCGCTGCAGCGTTCATAATTTGCCCCGCCTGACAATACCCGCATTGGGGAACATCGTGTGCCAACCACGCTTCCTGAAGCGGGTGATCGCCATTTTCCGACAATCCTTCGATGGTCGTGATCGCCTGGCTTCCCACAGTGGAAACGGGTAGTTGGCATGAGCGGATTGCAATATCGCCCATCAAAATTGTGCATGAGCCGCATTGGGCAATGCCGCAACCAAATTTGGTGCCAACCAGCTGAAGGTGATCCCGGAGCACCCAAAGCATCGGCGTAGATGGATCAACATCCACCTGCTGCTTTTTACCGTTGATATTAAGATTAAAAATTGCCATAAGTATCAATGTTATAGTGGTTAAACAATAAGTCCTGTATTATAAAATATTGAAATAACTGATTACATAAGCTTAAAATAATTTAATCAGAATACAAACAAAATTATTCTTGTGCAGGCATTTATTATTCAAAAATATATGAACAATCGTTTTCTCAAACGACTTTAGCATTTTGCCACGGAAGCACAAAACCGCAAACGCAGCCAAACAAACAAAACCCCGCAAAACATTCATTTTACGGGGTTTATTGATGGGGGCAATACCGGACTCGAACCGGTGACCGCTGCCTTGCATAATGCAATTGATGATCGAATTTTATCGCAGAAGCATCATTTTTTTGGTGTCACTAAAATCGCCTGTTTTTAGCTGATAAAAATAAATGCCGCTGGGCTGCTGAACACCACTATCGTTTTTTCCATTCCATGAAATGGTGTATCTACCTGCGGGTTGCTTGCTATTTACCAGCGTTACAACCACTTGCCCCAAAAGATTGTAAACGGTTAATTTTACATTGCTTAACCGAGGCAAAACATAACGAATATGTGTTGCTGGATTGAAGGGGTTAGGAAAATTTTGTTCAAGAGAATATGTTTTTGGATTATTCGCAAAACCCGGTTCCGGAATGCCTACAATGGTAGAATCGAACGGGGATTCCCATGCACCGATATCTGGCATTGTGCCAGTTGGGCTGGGGCGCAGATTACCACCATAATCTGTCGCAGGTGCAACATACCAAATCCCACCAATTTCTATTGAATCAGTGCCTGCGCCTAAACAGAGACTGGAATCAGACAGTTGAAAATCCACTCTATCTGCAAAAAACGGATCGACATCAATATTGCCATCACCCGTCCATCCGCCCTGAATATTGCTGTGGCGAACAGAAACGGATCCACTAATTACCTCAATTTCTGATCCCCTTACAGTGAAATTTCCCCACAGAATACTGTTGATCACCACTGACTGAGTGTTTTGATTATAAATGGCGCCCCCACTATTCGTCGCATAATTTCTGCTAATGGTATTATTGATCATTAATGGCGAAGCGGTATTTGATACGTTAAAGTTGTGATTATTTGGAAGCCCTGTTACTGTGGAAAAAGCGCTACCGCCCAATGCAGCCACATTGTTTTTGTTATAATCGTCATTCGACCCATTCGCCAGTGTAAGTGTCTGGATGAATAAACCGCCGCCTTCGTTGGATGTATTTTCGATAATCAAATTATTTTGAAGTAAGACATTGTTATTATTCTGCATCAATATTCCGCCACCAAGAGTAAATGTGTTTCGCTCAAGATACCGATTTGAGCGAAAAGTATTATTGTCTAACGACGAATTATTGCACAGTATGAATCGCATACCGGAGCCATATGACATTGTATTATTACCGATTACGTTGTTGGCAATACGGTTATTATTCATCCTGAACGGTGCCGCAAACATATGAACCCCGCCACCGTAACTAAAACCGGATATTGAAACAGATTTGTTGTTTGCGATCGTGTTTCCGTGAATATCGAAAATAATTTGCGAAGTCTGGAAAGACTCGCAGGCAATTCCTGCACCGGCGGTTGAACCGTTGCCGGCAATTATCGAATTTTCGGAAATAATATTATCGGCGATAACCACATGTGCCTGAACGTCAGCAACAACATAAACACCCCCACCCCAAACGCCATCTGCTTTCATAGACCCATTGGAAATGACATTATTGCTAATGATAATATGCTCATTATTAAAAGCTGCGCCAAAAACACCACAACCAAAAGCGCTATCGCTATGAACAATTGAATTATTTGTAACGAAATTGTGCTGGATTTTGGCACCGGCAAAGCAGTAAATACCGCCACCTACTTTTGGTATAAAGTTCGGTGAGAATTCATTGGCTGTGCCGCTTCCACCTGTAATTGTAAAACCGTATAGCACAGAGTTGGTATCTTCCCCGGTAACAAAATAGACCACCGAACCACTGTCCGGATTACTCGGCTGGCTGCCATTTATAATTGTGTTGCTGATGTGCGTGGTATCGCTATCGAGAATAAAATGGCTGGCAACATGAATTTTTTTACCACGGAAATTGATATTTTCAAAATATGTGCCGGCGTCAACCAAAACTGTGTCGCTGTCCACAGCAGCGTCAATCGCCGATTGGATCGTTGAGTATTCCTGAGGAACAAGCTTCAACGTGTTGAATTTGCCGGGATTCTGGAATGGCTTATCCCCCCGAATTTCAGCATTGGTAAAATATTTTGCAGAATCCTCCGCATATCTGTTCTGGTTAACATCCGCAGTCCCGGACGTTTGGCCAATCAGAAATGAAAACGGTAAAACGAGAATTACGAATGTGTTCATTATTGCTATCATAACTGCCTTCCTTTCTGTAAACATACATCAACGGTTGTTTATAGACATCCAAACAATAAACTATTGTAAATTAAAGACATAGCCAGAAAAACAACCAAAGGCAGACTGTTAGCAACCTGCCTTTGGGCAGCACTCTTCCTTGAATGTATGGAGTTTTTATAGGCAATATTTTTTGTCACAGGGCGAACATTAACAAGAGGCCAAACGAGAAATTCAACCAACTTCCCAAAAGGATAGTTGTGGTATGGATTTCTGAATTTCATTTCCGTTTGGCAATGTAAGCTTCGGAATAAACTTATTTAAAATCTATCGCCGGTTCTACCATTCAGAGAACAAATCGTTTAAGTCATGAAACAAGGGGAGATTATTAAGGCAGGTTTACGCTTTTTTTTCGGTCTCACGGTTCACAAATTCTGATGGAGAAACACCAAATTGCTCCCGAAAACATGTGGCAAAAAATGATGGATTGTTAAACCCGACACTATAGGCAATTTCGGAAATGTTACCGCTTTTTTGAGGCAATAACTGTGCAGCGCGTTTTAGTCGTATCGAACGAATAAAATGGGTGGTTGTTAAGCCAGTAATAACTTTAATTTTGCGGTTCAAATGCACCCGGCTCACGCTCATTTCGGAGCTGAATATTTCTACAGTAAAATCCGTGTCGGAAATATGCACTTCAATAATATCTATGGCTTTTTGCAGAAATTGTTGATCCATTGACGTTACGGTCACGTCGCCGGGCGCCAGTATAATTTGCGATTGAAACAATTCCTGCAATCGACGGCGTTGTGCAATCAGGTTTTTGATGCGCGCCAGCAATTCCGGCGCGCTAAACGGTTTGGTCAAATAATCGTCAGCACCAATTTCCAAACCGGCAAGCCTGTTTTCTTCCGATGCTTTGGCCGTCAGTAAAATAATCGGGATATGGCTGGTTGTTTCATCCGTTTTCAGCTTTTCGCAAAATGAAAAACCATCCATTTCCGGCATCATCACATCACAAACAATCAGATCCGGAAAGGCTTTCACGGCTATTGCCAAACCGATTTTTCCATTTTTTGCAGAAATCGTATGATATGTTTCTTTCAACGTATCGCAAATATATTCCCGAACATCCGGGTTGTCTTCAATTACCAAAATTGTTTTTTCTTTTGCGTTTTGTCCGGTAGCCATGTTTGGCTGTTGGGTTTCGTCTATACGATCTTGTGTTTGATATTCATCGGTGAAAATTGCCTGCTCATTTTCCGTCTGTTCGTATCCGGAGTAACCCATTTCTTCGTCACTTAAGATGTCTTCCGGATTCAGGTGTTCTTTTCCGGTTGGCAAATAAATTACAAATCGGCTGCCTTCATTCACTTCGCTGGATACAATAATTTTACCGCCATGCAATTCTACGAGTTCGTTCACCAGCGCCAACCCGATTCCGGTGCCACTGTAACGGCGGGTTGTTGAGTCATCCACCTGATAAAAGCGTTCAAAAATATACGCCTGATGTTGTGGCTGAATGCCGATACCGGTGTCCGTTATTGCAATTTCGATAAAATCACCTTTCCCGGTTAAACGTTGCAGGTTGTCGTTTGACTCGCTTTCGTTGTTAATGGTGTTTCGCTGTAACGTAACCTCAATTTTGCCGCCCTCCGGTGTAAATTTGAAGGCATTGGATAGCAAATTTGAAATGATCATTTCAAACTTATGACGCTCAACGTATGCATATAATTTTTCATCTGGTGCATTTACAATCAATTCGATATTGTGTAATTCCGCCAGCGATTCGAATGCCATTGTCATTCCACGAACCATGCTCACCAGTTCTTCTTTGCGAACCTTAAGGCGCATTCTGCGGGATTCCAGCTTAGAAAGATCCAGTAATTGGTTGATGAGTTCCATCAACCGCTGGCAGTTATTTCTGATCAGGTTCAGGTTATGGCGTCCCTCATTATCGGTGACCTTTTCCCACAATTTTTCAACCGGTCCTTTTATGAGGGTCAGCGGCGTGCGGAATTCATGGGAAATATTGGCAAAGAAACGCGATTTCATTCGATCAATTTCTACCAGTTTTTCAGCCTGAAGGTGTTCAATTTCAAGTTTGTGTTTGAGTTGCTGGCGGTTGATTTCAAAACGACGTGCGACAATCAGCAGCAAAATTCCGGTTACAACATACATTAAATATGCCCAGTTTGATCGCCACCACGGCGGCGTAATAATCAGGCGAATGGCTGCGCCGTTTTCATTCCAGACGTTATCATTGTTACTTCCTTTTACGCGAAAAACGTATTCTCCCGGATCGATATTGGTATACGTTGCGGTATTTTGGTTACCGACGTATGTCCAGTCTTCGTCAAATCCTTCCAGCATGTAGGCGTATTGATTTTTTTCGGGAGCGGTATAATCCAGCGCCGCAAATTCAAACGTAAATACGCTTTCGCGGTAGGAAAGGGTTATTTTATCGCATTCAGAAATATCACTTTCGAGGAAGTATGACTGGTTAGATACCGCGCTTTTCAGGGCATTTCGAATGGGAACGGATTTGTTGAAAATCTTGAAATCCGTAAACACAATTGGCGGGATATTCTGATTGTCTGTTATTTGATCGGGGAAAAAAGAACTCAAACCATTATTACCGCCAAAAAACAGTTCGCCGCTGCTGCTTTTAAAATACGCACCGGTATTGTCGGCAAACAGATTGCCCTGCAAGCCATCCTGCATATTATAATTCCTGAAAACCCGGTTTTGCGGATCGAACTTTTCAATTCCGGCGTTTGTCGCCAGCCACAAAAAACCATCGTCATCCTCGAGGATGCCGTAAATAGTTTCATTGGTTAGTCCATCCTTTAAATGGAACCGTTCGAAAGCACCTGTAACAGGATCGAATTTGTTTAAACCGGATGCCGTGCCAATCCAATATTTTCCACTTCCGGCTTTGCATATTGAATAAAGATAATTGTTGCTAATCGACTGCTCATTTTTTGCATCAAAGCGATATGCGTAAAAAGACGCCGATTTGGGGTGGAAACGGATCAAACCGCCGCCAAAAGTGGCTAACCAGATCACTTTTTCACCATTAAAATCGCCTTTGGTTAATTGAAAAATATAGTCCTCATTCGTATTAATTCTATTGGGATAATAGTGAAACTGGCGAATATGGTTGTTTGCCAAATTTAACTGATTTAATCCGCCACTTCGAGTGCCGATCCATAATACATTGCCATCACGGGTAGTATCTTCCAGAATCGTCGATATGTAGTTGTTGTTTAATTGGTGCGGAGGCGGGCTTTCTGTGGAGAATCTTTCGAAGATGCCTTTATCCGGATCAAAGCGATTTAATCCGTTACCCGTGCCGAACCAAAAGTTGCCCGATTTATCCTTTGTAATAAACGTGATTTGATAGCTGCTCAAACTGTTCGCGTTTTGGGGATTGTGCTGATAACGAACCACTGTTCCATCTGTCCGATTCAGATGATGAAGTCCGCTGTTCCGGGTGCCAATCCACAATTTACGCCCTGTTTCTGTCGGATCTTCATAAATCGCCAAAATGAAGTTATCACTTTTTTGGAAATCGCCATTTAATACACGCTTTTGATAAAGCGTGAAATTTTTTAGTGTTTGTGTTTTGATAACCCCGAGTTCTGTGCCAAACCACAAACACCCCTTTGTATCCTTGAAAATAGAAAGCACAAATTTGCCAGAGAAACTCTGTACATCAAAAGGATCATACTTCAGACGCTTAAATGTCTTTTTATCGGGATTCATCAAACTAACACCTTCTCCATGATGTCCCAATAGCAATTTACCTGAATCATCTTTCAATATTGCTCTAACGGAATGCCCACCGAGACTGTTTGGGTCATTTTCCTGATGCGTGAAACGAGTAAATGTTTCTGTTTCACGATCAAAGCGGTTTAAGCCCCCTTTGTGTACTCCAATCCAAAGCATGCGGCTGTCGTCTTCGGCAATTGTCATAATATTGTCACCACTCAAGCTATTGGGGTTTGCCGGATCGTGGCGATACCATTTGAATGTTTTTTTCTCCCGATCGAAACGATTTAAGCCGCCGTGTTGGGTACCAATCCAGAGGATGCCGTTGCGATCTTCGTAAATTGCACCAACACCCTTATCGCTAACACTATTTGGGTTATTCGGGTCATGCCGGAACACCTCAAACGATTCTGTCGCAGCATTAAACCGGTTAAGCCCACCGTGCGCAGTTCCGATCCATAGCTGTTGTTGGCTGTCAATAAAAATAGTCCATATTTCGTTATCACCGATGGCGTCTGCCCGGCTTGAGTCGGCCATAAACCGGGTAAACTGTTGCGTCTTATGATTAAAGCGGTTTAACCCACCGCCACGCGTACCGACCCACAGTGCGCCCGTTTTATCTTCGAGCAATTCCAATACAAAATTCTGGCTCAAACTCAAAGAATCCTGCGGGTCGTGTTTAAATATTGTAAATGTATATCCATCATAACGATTAAGGCCGTCACCGGTGCCAAACCACATAAATCCTTTGGAATCCTGAGTAATACAGTAAACGTCGGAATGCGATAATCCTTGTTCGACACCAATATTGGAAAATACCAGGTCATCAGAATCTCGTATATCAAACAGCCCGGTTTGAGCCATTATACCAGCCCGCACACATACGATACAAAATAATACAATGTATCTAATCTGGTAGCACATGGATTTTCTCCGATACATGACAAATTTCAAATCTCTGAAAAGATTTTTTTTATCATGCCGACATTTGCAGATCAATATTTTGAATTGAGTAATAAGATACAATATTTTGTGACATATTCAACTAAATATTGATTGATTTTTCAATTATCTGCAAGAATTTTTTGATGTTAGGGCTGGTATTGGTAGAGAATTTGGTAGTGTTACATTTTGATCGAAATGTTATAGTTATAGTCAACAATTTTCGAAACAGCTCATACAATTCAACCTTATTTGAAAACGATAGCTTTTTTCTGACAAACCGACAGATTCTTTGACGCAAAGTGGTGTTCCAGCGTTCCGCATTGGTGGTTTATCCACTTTCTTTACCGAAGCTATAATGACCATATTTGGCGAATACGGTTTTGTAGGCTTCCCAATGGTCTGAGTAAATCCGGCTTTTTCGATATAGCTTCGGTATCTGCTTTCGAAACTGCCGACAACTCATCTCGTCCCGGTCGCCGATATGATACGCAACGATCTGTCGGGTTCTGCGGCATCAAGCGATCCAAACCCATTTGGTGTCGGACCTTTGACAGAGAAATGACCATAACTCGTCTAATTCCAGCACATCGCCTATACGATAAGGCATCCGTGCTTTACAAAGCTCAGGCAGTGCCTGAGCTTTTTTTTATCCAATGCAGAGCGACTGGCAGTATTCCCAGCATTATTTTAACTGGCGCAAACTGCTGTCAGGCGCAGACCCCGTCGGCAACGGCGGGGTCTCTTCGCCCATTTTTTCGGACAAATAGAACCATATTGTCCTTATAAATCCCAATGAAATAGCAGTTTTACAGAACGTTATTTCAGCAAAATCATTTTACGGGTATTGACAAACTCGTTGACCTCTATCCGGTAGATATAAATCCCGCTGGAAACTTTCTCTCCCAGATGATTTTTGCCATCCCATATCACCTCTTTATAGCCGGCAGTCTGATCGCCATCCACCAGTATTCGCACCAGCTGTCCCAATACGTTGAACACCTGCAAGCGCACTCTGCCGCTTTCTTTCAAACTGTATTTCAGTCGGGTGCTGGGATTAAAGGGATTGGGATAATTTTGCTCCAGGGAGTATGTGGCAGGTATATCTGTTTCCGGATCGTCATTAATGCCCAATGGCGAGTTTATGTGCAAGTTATTGCCAAGTTCCAGCACCCAATCAAACTGTGCCCTGCGGGCGACATTGAGTAGATCCGCTTCCGAGCGTCCGGCAACCAGTGCAAATCCGAGGGTTACACTACTGTCTGGAGGAATGCTCACCGGCGGCAGACCAAACATCTGGGCATGATCGTCGCCAAAACCGATATCACCATTGGGATTGCCATCCCGGTAGGTAGTCATGTATGCCCATTTGCTGGCGTTGGTCATCAGACCATTGTTGATCTCGGCATCATAGTTCAGAATTCGGCGTCCCGCGAAAACATTGCTGGAGAGTGGGACAATACCCAACCAGGCATCGGGATTGAGGTTATTGTGCTGCTCCATAACCTCGAACGGAAACGGTGCATCTCCGTTAACCGTGGGAATGAAGTTAAGCGAATCGATGATCACCTGACCACGGTCAGCAAAATCCAGCGAGGCATCCCAGTCCACAAATGCTCCGACATAAACGTCGGTTAAATTTATTCCGCTGGTATTCGTTACCGTAAGTTCAAAGGTTTCGCTGAACTGCGAGAGACCTGCGTTGTTACTGATCGTTCGTTGGGTAATAGTCACCCCGATGGGATTTTCTGCAAATGCATCACTGTAGCTGGTGATTGCCTCTGCGCGAACGCCTGGAACAACCATTTCTTCGATGTGGGACATAATCTGAAAATCTGCATCGGAGTATAAATCTTCATCCCAGGCAGCATCTGATACATGATTTACGTCGGTAGCGACTGCAATACCGCCATAATAAAGCCGCTGTCCGGATGCAGTGCTTGGATTGAACCGGAAACCGCTGCCGGTGCCGCCCCACTCCGGATTGTCATTCAAAAAACCGATGCTCCCTTCGTTCGTAACGGAAGAGATGTAGCGAGAAGTTCGGTGATCAAACGTCGCCTCCGATGCGATGTCAGCAGTAATTTTGGTGATATTCCCCCAGCTGCTTTGATTGCTTCCGTATCTGGCATTAATGGTGTACCAGTAAGTTGTGCCCAGTGTTACATTATCATCAAAATATGTTTGGGAAGACGTATCCAGTTCGGCAATATCGTCAAAATTAAACCCATCCAAAGAACGCCAAATTCTGTAACCTGTGAGTCCTGAAGGATTACCGTTAATTTTAAGGGATTGGCTGCCGCCTGACTGAGCGTTTCCCCAACCCTGGCTTACGGCAGAAGCTGTGGGAATCAAATTTCGATCAACAATTTGCGGCAATGGGCGCTTCGTTTTTTGTTCTTTTTTATTTGCAGAAGAGGGGGTTGGCTTTAGCTCCACAATGTTGGTATTTTTACCGACACCTTCAACTACCAAAGCCCGGATCATCAGGTTCGCATTGTAAAAATCATTTAAATTGAACCAGTTTACGCCATCATTACTCCACCACGCACGGAATAAATTGCTGCCGTTTTCGTCTGCACCCAATTTATAATTAAGGGTATCAATTTGGGACCAGGAAATGAAGAAATCCCCTTCGGTGATGGTTACTGCAGTAGATAAATCAACGGTTGTAAATTCACCTCGTTCGTTGATGGCATAATTGGTGTAATCCAATATCCGCGTATGTGGTGGAAATTGTCCTGAAGCCACATTTTTCCAAATGGAATATTGTACATCCCGAGGCGCTGAACCGGAAGATACCCAGTATGTTTTAATACCAACCAGTGTCGCCGGATAAATGTTTGGTTTAAAACGCACTGCCAATTGACCGGTTACGCCATCAAATCCAAGGTCCAACTCAACAGTATTGTCATCGTATGCCAATTCTCCCGGCGGAAAGGGGCGTTGCCAATCAAGCTTGACTTTACTGTTTTGCGCTACAGAGCGAATGTGCAGCGGCGCATTCAGCGAAAGGGTCGCTGGAGGTGTGCTGTTGGGTGTCGGAGACTGGTTTGCAATAAACGTGTTATTCAAATCTTCGCTGGTTTCATCAGCCGCATTGATGCCATTTCCATCATTGCTATTCTGGTTACCTTCTGTAAAATCAATGCGGTGTGCTGCAAAACCTGCATCGGGTCCGGGTGCGCTAACTTGCACAGCAATGGGTGTGTCATTGAGATAAACCGTTGCCAAGTTGTCGGCATCCGGTCCGTCGATGCTCACACCGGATTTGTCAACCTGTTCATTGATGCTTCCGCCGTCACCCTCGTAAATGATGTAATCAACATCCTGCACAAGATCGCTGAGCCCGTCCCAATAATAGAGAACGATCACTTCGTCGCTATTGGTGAGCCCACCCTGCTGATTGACGGATCCGGGAAATGCTTCCCGCATGTCAGCCGCATCGGTTGTCACAGTGCTGCTGTCCTCAAACAGCTCATACGTCGGTGTGATGCCAAATGCGTTTTCAAAATTCAGATCCCCGGCCAGCGCGATGGTTTGGTATTCACCCGGATTGATCACGGCGTCTGCCGGGAAGCGGGCATGAAAATCATCAAAACCGCCACCGCCGCCACCGCCTTCGACGATCTGATAATAGAAGGTGTTGCCGCTTTGTAAGGTCGCGTCGGTGAGGTAGTAGTTTTCCAGACGCACCGGCGTATCATTGGGATTATAAATTTCAATGAACTCGTTTTCTGTCGGGGAGACTACAAATTCGCTGATCAGCAGCTTTAAGGGCTTCTCCGGCAAACCGAGTTGACCCCGAATTTCGCCAGAACCATGAAGGGTTGAGTGAATGTTCACGTATATATTTCCGTTAAGCAGCTCTGAAACAAGTTCAGGGGTTAGCGCTTCGCTGTCGCTGCTGGTCCACTCGCCACTGAAAGTGGTTCCGCCGCTGATGGGTGTACCGGAATAAATAGTCTTGACAACCCCGCCGTTTTGCCCTGCCGGAGCATTGTGAAAGTGAGCAGCGGTTATTTCCCCGGAGAGATGCCTTACAGCAATTTCGTAACTCAGCACGGTTTGGTTGCCATTCAATACAAATTTTCCAGTGCCACTGCCAGCTGTAACAACCGGAGTGGGCGCAGTTTTGGTACCGTTCAAATAGCTTGCAAACATTCGGCTAACTGGTGACATTACCCGGGTGTAACTCACCAAATCGAGTGAGATTGAAGAACCATAGTAGATATTATCTGCCACATGTTCCCTAAAAGCGATATAGATATCTGATCCTTCCGGCACTTTATCACCGATGCTGAAAGAATATTTACGCCAGGTCGTTATTGTGTCAACGATATGACCGAATGCCAACTCCGCAACAATCGTGTTAAAATCCGAGGGAGTGATACCGGTCGTTGATATACGCACATCCACCGAATCGACATAGTTAAAGGGCCAGTTGCGAATCCAGAAGTGCAGGGAATCGCCATTTTCAACGCCGGTAATTTGAGGAGTGATAAGCCACTGATCATTAAAATTGCTTCCACCAGAATTCCAGGAGTTAAAGGCTACTTTTGCTCCGCCATTCGGTGGTCCGCTCACAATACCGCCACCCCATCCGGGAATAGGTGTGGTGCCAATTGTCTGGCTGTTCCAGCCCACTGTTCCGCCGTCCTGATTGTACTTATGCCAATTCACCGGTGGAAAATCTACGCCCTCAAAAGATTCAAACAGAATGGTATTCAATGGGATTTCAAACGGTTTCAATTCAACGATATTGGAAGGGTTGCTTTCTTCATCGTCTATCAACGCTGTCACGTAGTAGTAATAGATAGTTTCGTTGACCAGATTTGAGTCGCTAAAGGTTGTTTCCGTAGCATCCACAGTATCAATAGCAGTAAAGTTAAACCCATCTGTTGAGCGATAAACCGGATAACCGATTAAACCCATCGTCTGCAATTCCAGATTCAGCATGCTTTTATCGATGGTTAATTTGCCGGTTTTGCCTTCGTCGCGGGTGGCTGATCCAGGCAAACCGAGCTTCTTTTGAATCATGCTCAGCAGAGATGGAGGCGGCTCCCATGATAAATCCACCGCTTGATTGCGAGGGTTGCCAACCAAATTGGCCGGCAGTGGAAAACCTTCCACAAGTTGAATATTATCAAACAAATAGGTGTTACCAATCGTCATATCGTCCGAGGCGCTGAAACGCAGCTGAAACGCCTGGTGATACGCATCTGCGGGCAAAAGGTATTCTTTTCTATCAAATTGCCGGTAATTTCCTGCACCATAGTTGTTGCCGGGAAGGGAGTCCAGCGTTTTCCAACTGCCGTCATCGGCAAGGTAACTGACCAAAACATATTGCCCAAGCCACATATTCTGTTCAGATTTCCAGAAAGAAAGCAGAACGGTGCTTTTATCTGACAAATCGAACAAACCGGTCGTCGCCACATCAACGTCCTGGTTCTGAAACAATTTTCCTGATATATCCATCATATACGGTTCAGAGGGCAAACTGTAAGGATAAGGTGGCACAAGCACACCGTTTCGGTCGATGACCCTCGGCGAACCACGGAATTTGGAAATATCCCAATTGTTAAAACTAAAGCTGTTTACCATAAAATTTTCATTCCAGGGGATATCTATTTGTGGAACGGAAAATCCTGTGCCTTCAACGGTGATAACCACAGGTTCACTGCCGGTAAGCCCGTCATGGGTTATGGCAATTTCACCCGATGACGGTCCAATGACCGGTGGCGTAAAGGTGATGTCGAATGATGCCGTGCCGGCAGGGAGGATTTGACCCGGAACGTTGCTGACAGTAAATGCCGGCATATTTGACAGAATGGACAAAATGTTCAGCGCCAAACCGCCGTTGGTGAGATAAACCGTTTCCGTGGCGCTTTCACCCGGTTGAACATAGCCAAAATCAACATTCACTGCGGTGCTGAACAGCAATCCGCCCGCCGGATCGCTCAGTGTGATGTCGTCAATCGCCCACCACCGGCTCCAGTTTCCCGTCCAGTTCCACTTCAGGCGAACCTGTGACTTGCCCGCGGCCATGGCCGTAAGGTCAAAAAATTCCAGCTGGGGATTGGCGGTTGTTTCGTCCTGCCAGACAGCCAGTGAACCCCAGGTTGTTCCGTCATCATTGCTAACGCTAAGTTCGCCTTTTCCCCCAAAACCGGATTGAAAAAGATGCTCGAATGAGAGGATAACATTGGCGGCACCGGAACAGTCAATTGCCGGGCTGATCAGGTCACAGTCTTCCGGGGGTGTATCAAAATTGTAAAAATCACTATCAAAAATGGCAAACCCATTTGCAGCGCTGCCGGTTAAGATTTCCCGCTCGCCGGGGTTGTTAAACTGCCAGACCTCGCCAATCCCGGCATGGTCAACAATAGACCATCCGGCAGGCAGGCTGCCACCAGAAAACATTTCATCGAATATTGCGCTGCTGATGAGCACATCGTCAACAACCCAGAAATAGCTCCAGTCGCCGGTCCATTTCCAGCGGACAAGCACCTGGGAATGACCGGCCGCCTGAGCCGTGATATCAAACGTCTCTTTTTGGCCAACTTCGGTATTGACATTTTCCCAGTGGGCAAGGGTGAACCATGTTGCGCCGTTGTCGTTGCTAACGCTCACCTCGGCGACACCACCAAAACTGCTCTCGAAAAAATGTTCAAAAGAAAGTTTTACTGCCACAGCATCCGAAAAATCGAGCGGTGGCGTGATCAGGTCGGCATCTTCCGGGTTGCCATTATTGCCGTAATTGTCGCTGTCAAAAATAGCGTAGCCATTGTAGCCGGTGGTCGTTTGTATCTCCCCCCTTCCGCCAGGATCGTCAAATTCCCAGATTTCGCCGTTGCCGACATTGTCCACGTTGCTCCATCCCGCTGGCAGAACGCCATCAGAAAAATCTTCCGAAAAATAGACCGTTGACTGCTGTGGTGACAGGCTGTACAACGGCGACGGAGTCTCTTGCTGCTGAAGGTATGGGTAAATTTTCTGATACGCTTCTTTACTGAGCGCTTCTCCTGAGCGATACGTCTCCAATAACTGCAATATTTCTTTTTTGTTGTTTTTATTTTCAGCTTCATCCCTGGCTTGAAGCCCGTTAAGAACAGCAAACAGCAGAATCAAAATAAATGTTTTACAAATCTTCATATTTATGCCCTCTGAATTGGGTGTTTTTTTGTCATTTCTAACAATTTCCAACGCATTATTTCATCAAAATCATTTTACGGGTGACCTGATGTTTACCGGTGTTTATTCGGAACAGATAAATACCGCTAGAGGCAGGCTGCCCCATCTCATTGTTACCATCCCAGACAACCGAATGGATGCCAGCCTCCTGTTTACCGGCAAATAATTTGCGAATTTCCTGCCCCAGGGCGTTAAATATCGTTACGCTGACACTGCTGTTTTCCGGCAGTATGTAGCGGATCTCGGTTGTGGGATTGAACGGATTGGGGAAATTCTGCATCACCTGGAATTGCTCAGGAACTTCGCTGCCAGTCTGTCCGAGGCGGAGCGTTTTTACGAGGTGATTACTGATGGTAACACTGCGACCTTCCTGTAATTCATGTCTTGCGAGCACATTCTCACCGATCAATTCTTCGATGAAAACACCTCCCTCGCGGAAAAACGGGAGATTCTCTGCGCTGATCGTTATCGGATATGCTGCCGCCTGAATATCGATCGTTGCTTCTGTGCCGCTGATGGCGCCGTAGTCACCCCGATAGCGGGCATCGAACAGCCCCGGTGGCAGCATGTTTAGCGAAGGAAGCTTCGGATTGGGCATATTATCATATTGTTCAAAATCTACAGAAAAATGCAATATTTGTTTCTTTCCTAACGCATCGCTGATTACCACACCGGGACTTTCAGAAAGTATTTGCCTACGAAGTGTCCGGAAATTGTCATTAGCCTGGAAGCGCGTTCCTGAACAATTCATCGAGATAGTTCCTGCCTGACTGGCTGTTACGTAATACGCCCGCCCCGGCTTCATAACCGTTGTCTGCACCCACCCGCCGGTAAGGGAGCTTTCCCAAACCTCTTGAATAATGTTATTTGGGTCATTGATAGCTGAAACTTGGATATCACACGTTGGCCCCGCGATAAGATTATTTGTGCCGGCGAGAAGGTTAAGCGTCAACGTATTGATTGGTGTACCGGTAATGCTGACATTTTGCACTGTTGGGTGACTGATCCAGTATCCGACTCCCCGGGTAAAATGCGTGGTGATGTAGGGATCGGGCACGTGGTTGGGATATACCGCACCAACCGATGAGTCCGGCATAGCCACTGGCATACTTAATATTGTATACCACGCCGGAACCGGTACGATAACCGTTTGCTGGGCATTATTGCCAACGGTCAGCTTAACCGGTACGAACAGAGGACTTTCGTCCGGATCGTTGCTGGTAATAATCAGGTTACATTCATACAAGCCTTCGGACAGTCCGGAGGCATTCAGCCCCACAGATATGGCGGCATTGTTGCCAGGTGAAACTGTGCCATTAGTTGGGCTTGATGAAAGCCAACCACATGCCGGCGGCAAAGGTGGTTGAATACGTACGGCATGCTGGTTTTTCAAATATGCTGCATTGTAAACAACCGGGAGCCCAACCGATCCACCGGCATTTTCGACACCTACGGTAGTGGAATTCGTGTTACCTACCAGGTTATTATATTGCATAAGAATTTCGCCATTTGGCGAGAGAATCACCTGAAATGTAAATCCTGTGTCGAAAGTGCCCTGATATATCGGCACGTCTGTATATTGCACAATAAATCGATTTGCATTACTATCATGATAACTGTGAATTGCCCCCTTGAAGCTTAAATCCAGATCATCCCAAAATGGGGCAATAAAGTTACTGGGATCTGCTGCATTCGGAATCGCCTTGTTTTCCCAATTCGATCCGGGAATTGCTCCGAAGGACAGAAATCCGTTTGCGGCGATTTTTACGGTTGTGTTATCCACACCATAAAATGGAAAAGTAAATGGAAGATTGACTTCCGACCATCCTTCATCCTTGTCAGCCAGCGTCAATTGTGTGCCAATTGTGGAAATATCTTGCCAGCTGTATGACGGTCCGCCCGACTCATCGCTATCTATCCATTTATAACCAAATGCATCCGGTCCTCCGGAGCCCACTACAACGGCAGCGCCCATAATGACTTCCGGTGTAGCTTTGCGGCGTAAATTCTCCTCAGCCGAGAGTTGCTCAACAGGCTGTGGAGTAGCCGTTAGCCATGCCGTGTTCACCGTTGGTAGGATGTTTGCTCCTTGAACAGCCACACTCCAATTCAAGTTACCAGATCCAACACCGCTGGCATCATTAAAAATCGTCAGACTAACCGAACCGGACTGATTAGTCCCGAGTGTTGAAGTAATCGTTGAGGGCGAAACCCGGATATCCGGTGATGCCGCCGTACCGCTGCCGCTCAAACCCACATCAAACGTTGCATTGCCGGTAGCGTTACTGGTTAGTCGCAACGCTGCGGATTTGTTGCCTGCAGAAAGGGGCTTAAATGAAACCGTGATATTACGGGTGGCGTTGGGTGCCAGCGTAAACCCACCACTGCCGGCAGTGATAGCAAAATCGGCAACATTTGTACCCACAAGTGAGCTATTGCTAACAACCAGGTTGATGTTGCCGTTGTTTTTAATTTCCACGATTTTGGAACTGCTTTGATTAACGGCAATCAACCCATAACCCAGGCTGGCAGGATTGGCAGCAATTTGTGCTGTTCCGCCCGTACCGCTCAGCGCAACATCCAGAGTGCCTGTATCGGGATCGTTGCTGGCAATACGCAAAACCGCGGATTTGACGCCGGTCGAAAGCGGTTTGAAGGTCACCGTTACAGTGCGGGTAGCGTTGGGCGCCAGGCTAAAAACACCGCCGCCACTGATGGAATAATCAGCCGCATTGTTGCCGATTAGCGATGTGCCGGAAACGTTCAATGTGGCATTGCCGTTATTCTTAACAACCACATTCAGGGCGCTGCTTTGGTTAACGCCGATGGTGCCATAGCTGAGACTGGCCGGCGTTACAGCAATGTCCGGTGTGCCTGCGGAGCCGGCGGCAAATTGTCCTTTAAACAAGCCCCGGCCATAGGTTACCGCCATAACCGTTTTATCAGAACTGCGATAAAGCAGTTTGCGAACCCGGACGTTGGGCAGACCGGTATTGGCCGGTTGCCAGCTGGGCGAAGCCGCTGTAAAATTGTCTGTGCCCCAAACACCTACATCCGTTCCCAGAAGCACCTGACTGCGGTTATCCGGGTTGAACAGCGCCCACCACACCGGCATATCCGGGAGATTACTCTTTTTGTTAACCCAATTTTGCCCACCATTGCCGCTATACCAGACTGTTGGTACACCATAGCTTGTTGTTGTCAGCAGCAATTCATTATCACTGGCACCGAATTCAATATTAGACGGATATCCATTAATATTCAAATCACCGGTAATTTCGGTAGTCACCGGGCTGTTCGTATGCGCGTTGGTTATTTTATAAATTCTGGCCTTTTGGATCGAGAAATCAAACACGCCGACATAAACCGTTGAGGACGCAGGGTTATGTGGAGAAACCCGCACCATGTCGGGCGTTTTGCCAAAATTCACACCGGTGATCGGTGCAACATCGACTATTGCAGCCGTCATGTTGCGGATGCGCCCCAGCGAATTTTCATTACGCGCGAAATAGTAGATATTGGCATCGTGATCATAGTCCGCCGGATTGATAAACTGTCCGCCGCTACCTGCGTCTATGTAACTATAGCTACTATAGCCACCATTTTTGCCATTAATATTCCGGTAAATAGAAACATATTGTTTGGCAATCATCATCACGTTGGGATCGTTTGCATCGATGAAGCTGGCAGTGCCGTCACCGAACTGTAACGGCTCGGCAATGCCCTTGTTCGAATTCCAGTTGATTCGCATCATACCTTGATCCTGGGCACTGCCCAGCATAAAAGGATCACCGGCCGCGGGGTGCATGGCTGCGGAATAGAGCTCAAGCGTTGCATAGCCATTGTTTCTCGGCAGAAATGAATAAGTTGTTCCAATCGTCGTTGACAGCGCCATACCCACATCTGACCCCACGATGGCAGTAGTAGCAGAACCCGGTTGAAAGGAGAGAATTTGATAATCCCATCCACCACCGGAGGTGTTCCAGCTATTGCCGCCATCCGCTGAACGGTACATTTCGAACATGCCGGCCCAAACTTCATTGGCGTTCCCCGGCGTTACCTGCAGCGCCATCGCATAATTACTGGCATAGGTGCCGATATAAGGCGGCAATGCTTTTTGTTGCCAGGTTACACCGTTGTTATCCGAGCGGTACAAGCCCGAGCTTTCCAGGGCATACACCACGTTGGCATTGCTCGCCGCTGCCAGCACAATTCGCCTCACCCCAGTATCGGGGAAACCGTTAGTGCCGGTATTCAGCTTCGTCCAGGTGCCTGCATTACCGCTGACGGAGCGATAAATACCGTCTTCTTTCATTGCGGCGTAGAGAGAATTGTCTGCAGCCACAATAATATCATTATCAACACTGAAATATATGCTGGGTGCTTCGAGAACAGTTTCCCAACTGCTGCCGCCGTTAGTAGAGCGATACACCGCCGATCCGGAAAAAGCGTCGACTTTGGGTCCCACAGCATACACATGACCGGTGGTAGGATGGACCACCAGTTCAGTCACATTGTAACTGCCAGCAGCAGCCAGCGGCGACCAGCTGGCCCCACCATCTGTACTTTTGAAAATGCCCGGCTGGGCGCCGGCATAAAACACCTGGGTGTTTTGTTTGTCATAGTCCAGCGAATAAATTTTCAGGTTTGCAAATAAATCACCCACCGGTGTCCAGCTTGGATTCGCTTCCGAATTGCTGAAAATGTCGTTGGTAAACCATATGCCGCCATTGGTCATGCCAGCCCAAACTTTTTTCCCCGAAACGTCGTTGGGATCCCACATGATGGCGCGGGTACGACCCCCGGCGTTATTTGGCCCGGCGGACTGCCAGTTGATATTAACCGCGCTATTCCCGCCTGCTAATAAATTGGAATTAGCTTTAAATGCCCGGAAGCGGTCGATCGCTGCATCCAGCCGTTCGCGCGGCGGGTAGCCCAGCAGGGGATCAGCGGTAATTCGTTCTTCATATTCTCTCGCCGCCGGGGAATCGGTCGCCTTTTTATAATTTCCCTTTTTCCGCAATTCGCGGTATTGGTAAGCGTATTGGTCTTCAAGAAGGCTTGCATCTTGACCGGTATCTCCCTCGCTAAATAGCGCTGTTTCAGTAAATTGCCAATAGGCAACCGCGCCGGTTATCACCGTCAACAGAATGACAATTCCTGCCAGCACAGCTTTAAGCTTAATTTGAATCGTTCTGATCATTTTCCTATCCTCTGTAAATGGAATTGATTGCACAATTTTTCGATTGTGTCTCAAAATATGAAAAATGACTCGGGATTATCTTGTCACTATCAACCATATCTTTGCCATTTTCGCACATCAGGCAAATTTTCTGGATGCTGACCTGTAACATCCGCGATGCGGCTTGACCCGTAAACGACGGAAGAAAAATGTCAGGTGTTAAAAAATTGAGCGAGGGTAAATTTCAGAAGAACAAGATGTTAATTTGGGGAGAGCAATGCCTGCAAAATCGGCAGAGGGTTATCAGCCATTGTATTTGGTAGGCGGGCATCCGAATTGTTTTTTAAAACTGCGGGTAAAATGAGCCTGGTCGCTGAACCCGACCCGGTAAGCGATTTCTGCCACATTGCCGGCGTTTTGCAACAACAGTTCTGCCGCGCGTTGTAGTCGTTGGGATCGGATAAATTGCCCGGGTGACTGATCCAGCAGCGCCCGTAATTTGCGGTTGAGGTGGGTAACGCTCATTCCCGTATTGCTGGCGAGGTCTTCCACACCAAAAGTTTCATCACCCATGCGGGATTTGATGGTATCAATTACCTTGCGAAGAAATATCTGGTCCAGCGGCAGATCGCTGACTTCCGATGGTTCGATGATTGCAGCATGGCTGAACCGCGCCCGAAGCTGTTTTCGCAATTGAATAAGGTTTCGCACCCGCACCTGGAGTTCCCGGGCGCTGAAAGGCTTCACCAGATAATCGTCCACGCCGGCTTCCAGCCCTTCGATTTTGCTATCCTCCGATGCTTTGGCAGTTAACATAATCAGGGGAATGTGACTGGTTTTTTGATCAGCACGGATTTGTTTGCTGAATTCATAGCCATCTACTTTAGGCATCATCACATCTGTGATGATGAGATCCGGGATGATTTCCCGGGCTTTGGCAATGCCGTCTTTGCCGTCCGGGGACTCAAACACCGTATATCCATCATCCTTCAACTGATCGCAAATATAGGAACGGACATCATTATGATCCTCTACAACCAGCACAATAGGCTGATCTGTTGCCGTAGAAATCCCGGCATGCCCTGACTGGGTAACTTTAGCGTTATTCTCTGCATCGGAGAGGATCGCCGCAATTAACGCTTCGCGGTCCGGCAACGGTTCATCGTAGGTCGCGGGTTTGCTAAAGGATGGCTGAATACCTTTTGCCGTATAAAACGCTCTTCCGGCAGGGAGATAAACACTGAAGGTCGATCCGCTGCCTTCCAGGCTCTTTAATTCTATTTTGCCATAATGCAATTCAACCATTTCTTTTACTACTGCCAGCCCAATGCCGCTGCCGCTGTATTCCCCGGAAAAGGGATTTTCTAACTGGTAAAAGCGGTTGAATATTAATTCCTGTCGATCTTTTGGGATGCCTGTACCGGTGTCTTCCACATGAATTTCAACATATTGCATTGTTTCAGGCGTTTGTGCTACTGATTCTGGCGCAGTAACGGTCAGCGTGATTTTACCACCCGCCGGGGTAAACTTGAAAGCATTGGATAGCAGGTTCAAGATTGTTTTTTCTAAAATATCCCGATCATAACACACATCAAAAGCATCAGCGTTCGATTGAAAATGCAATGTTAATTGTTTCTGTTCGGCCAGCGAATCAAAAGAGAACAAAAGGTTTTTGAGAAACGGAATCAAGTCGGCATAAACAATGTTCAAGTTCATTTTACCGGCTTCCAATCGCGACATGTCCATCAGCTGATTGATAAGATGCAATAACACACCGGCGTTCCGGTGCGCTACCTGCAACCGGTTTTTGTTTCTCTGGCTATCAATTTTTGATAAAACACTGCTAATTTGGCCCAACACAAGTGTGAGCGGTGTGCGAAATTCATGAGACACGTTCGTGAAAAAACGGGATCTGAGTTGGTCCAATTCACTTAGTTTCTCACGTTCTATTTTTTCAACCTGTAAATTGTATTTCAGGCGTTGGCGATTCATCTCATAGCTGCGAAAGCTAACCAGAAGGAATATGAGCAATAGGGCATAACCGGCATATGCCCAGTAGGTGCGCCACCAGGGCGGCTCAATGATAACATATACCGAAGTTGTTGACTTACTCCATAAGCCATCATTATTGGACCCTTTAACGCGAAAAACATATTCGCCGTGATCCAGGTTGGTGTATGTTGCCTGGCGGTTAGTACCGGCATCTTGCCATTCATCATCAAAATTTTCCATGGTGTATTGATAGCGATTTTTAGAGGGATCTGTGAAATCAAGCGCCGCAAATTCAAAGCTGAACACCCTTTGATCATGGGAAAGTTTAACGGTGTCGCTATAAGTCATTTGATTATTTTGCAAACTGCCGGGATTGCTGAAAGCAACCGATTGGTTTGAAATACGGAAATCTGTGATGACCACCTGCGGGTGATGGTCGTTATCGCGAATGTCTGCCGGGTAAAAAGCATTCAGCCCCTTTATTCCGCCGAAAAACAACTCGCCGCTGCTGCTTTTAAAAAATGCCCCTGCGTTAAATTCATTGTCTTGCAAACCGTCGTTCACATCAAATTTCTTGACGGTTAGCGTTTCGGTGTTCAAACGAGCAATGCCGTTGTTGGTGCTCAACCAGAGATGCTGACTGTCGTCACTGAGAATGGCATAAACGACATTGTTCGGCAGCCCGTCCCGCTGCGTAAAATGAAGGAACTCATCTGTTTGCAAATCAAGGCGATTGAGACCGCCGCCGCCGGTGCCAAGCCACAGATAGCGCTCCGGCTGCCGTGGATCGCTGTGAATCGCGCGTACTACGCTATGGCTTAATCCGGTCGGATTTTGGGGATCTTGACGATAAACGTTGAAGGTTTTTTTCGCAGTGTCAAATTTTCGCAAGCCGTCGATGGTGCCCAGCCAAAAGTTCCCGGCATGATCCTCGTAGATAGTGGCAAAATCTGAATACGATGAAGTGCCGGACTGCGGCTCAATATATTGCGTGAGATCATAGGTTGCTGTAACAGGATCAAACTGTCCGAAGTGTGAGGTTGTCGCAACCCAAATTTTGCCATCACGGCTCTGATATAGCTTATAAACAATGTTATATTGATCGCGGCTTTCCACTGTCGTATCGATCGGAAAAAACCTTATGTCCGGCTGAGCGCTATCCGGCTGAGCGATGCGGTATATGCCATCATAGCTGTTAACCCACAGCGCACCCGTCGAATCTTCAAGCAGCGAATATACTTGTGCTGCTTTAGACAACTGCTCGTTCAGTGCAGTAAATGGAAAAGATTCACCGGTTTGGCGGTCGATTCGCATTAAGCCGGAAACGGCCGTACCGATCCACAACGAACCGCTGCGTGTTTCATAAATAGAGCGGACACTGGCTCCTTCCCACAGGGGCAACCGTGGGTCATCCGGCCGGCGTTTGGAAAAACGTCTGGATTTCGGATCGTATCTATACAGCCCATCTCCATGCGAGCCCATCCAGATGATGCCGCTTTTATCGCGCCAAAGCGCGGAAACACCATATTTTTGGATGCCGCTCTCGGCATTTGATCTGTTTTGGTAAGAATAAAACGTTTGGCTTTCCGGATCGAAAAGCGCCCACCCGCCATAAGTGCCAAACCAAATGACGTTATCGGCATTTTCCATTACCGTCAGGACCCAACCCCATTTCTCTTCCACAGGCAGTAGTTCATACTGTTGAAGATTGTAAAAATCCGTGGTTCCGGAATCGGTGTTATGGCGGATCAAACCCGGTCCTATGCCAAACCACAAATTGCCATTTTTCCCTTTGGCAATTCGCAGCACTTCATTGCCGCTTTCAAGTGCGTTTCGCCATTCCGGGTCAAACTCAGCGCTGCCAAAGTGTGATATCTTATACGGTTACCTTGGTCATCATAATCAATTTTCTGTAACGCTGCACCCTGAATAGCCCAGGTCGTTGCCCAAATTATCCCATTGTCATCGACGATCACCTGGCGCACGTGGTTATTGCTTAATCCTTGAAAATCACCCGGCTGATGTTGAATATACTCAAATCTCAACGGTCCGTAGATCTGCTTTCCCGGTGGCGGGGTCAGAACATTCAACCCATCACCCCATGTTGCCACCAATATATTGCCACGCAAGTCTTCTGCAATATCCCGCACATCATTGTAGCTGAGGCCATTGGATTTGGCAGTATCGGAAAGAATCCTGCGAAAAACATTTTTTGTGCGATCTAAAAGATTCAATCCCTGAAGGGTGCCGACCCAAATCCGCTGTTGGCTGTCTTCCAGCACCGCCGTAACAAAATTATTTGACAGAGATGTCGTGTCAAAAGGATCGTGACTGTAAACGACAATCTGATAGCCATCATAGCGGTTCAATCCGTCTTTCGTTCCGATCCACAAATAGCCTTTGTGATCCTGTAAGATGCAATTTACCTGGTTTTGAGAAAGGTTTTTCGGATATTTGATTTTTTCCGGCTGGATATGCGAAAGAGGCGTAACCGAGGTGTTTTGCGCCAAAACAATGGCTGAAAAGAATATCAGCAAGGCTAATATCATTTTCATAGCAGATTTGTGAGTATATCCAGCAATAATCATCAAAATAGAACGATCCTTTTTGCACCGCAGGTAGTAAAGATACTAACGAATTATTGTAACGAGCCTCAACCATGCAGAAAATAGTGAAAAAATGAACATCCTGTCATTTATAAAATAGTAAACTCTGAAGATTTTACCAAACCCAACTGTAAATCAACTATTTCTGTGAAATACACTGAAAAACTACACACCAATATTGGCATTGTGCTAAATGCTTACTGACCAAAATCGAATGAACTTTTAGAGTTCAATCCGTCTGTATGTTGAAACGTAGTCCTAAACTACACCCTATTGAGTGCTGAAATACTTAAACCCGACGCGGTATGTTATCACGATGAAAAATGAACGGCATTTCGATGAAATTTGTCACACCCACGTGATACAACTTGTTTGTTAACATTTCTTTTTATAACATTACCTCACAGTTGATGATAACAAAAAGCGCATTCCATATAACAATTTCTTAATCATACCATGCGCACCTCAAAATCAAAAGAATTTTGTGACTGGATTAATTTTTTCTACACTTTGATTTGCCGGAATTAAAACGGTTAATTCACACGATCTTTAACCTACGCAATGCTGTCACATAACGCCAAAACAGGAAAAAACATGAAATCCAGGAAGTATTTCCACACATGTGCAATTGGCATGTTAGCGATGTTAACAATAATTTCATCGTCCGCAATAAGCCACTTAACTGCCCAGGATATTGAAACAGTTGTTCAGATTGGTCACTCTCACATTCTTGGACTGGCGTTCAGCCCGGATGATAAAGCAATTGCTACCATTGGTGGAGAGGGCTCCGTAAAACTCTGGAACATCGAAAGTGGGCAGGAATATCGTACTTTCGAAGGTGACGGTTCTGTGGATTTCAGCAAAGATGGAAAATATATTGTCATGGGTAGCCGGTATTTTAAAGCATATGTCCACGATACCCAGACAGGTGAAAGGGCTTTTGAATTTGAACATCAAAATGATGTTCCATACATATCATCAGTTCAATTTTCAGAGAGTGGCAGATACCTGGCGACCGCAGCCCAGGGAGCGGCGAACATGTGGGATTTGACAAAATCGCAACGAATACATGCGTTTTATGATCCTGCCATTTATGTTATAAACCTGAAATTCAGCCCGGACAAACAGAGCCTTGCCGGGAGTGGCGCAGAGGGATCGGTGATCGTTTGGGACTGGCTGTCCGGAGAACGACGCCACCTGTTTGTGACGGACAGTGCTTTAACAGATATAACGTTTAGCCCTGACAATCGCTACCTGGCCGGACTCACAAATGCCGGCATGCTATACGTATGGTCGCTCGAATCGGATCAACGCGTGCACACGATTTCGATGGCTGCATCACCCATCAAAGCCTTTACCTACAGCCCGAACGGTGAATATCTCGTTACCGTCAACGCAGCCAACAAGATTCATTTCTGGGATTCGCAAAGCGGTAATCGAACAGCGACAGAATTAGACAATGGGTTCTCCGGTTCTGCAATCCGATTTTCAAATAGTGGTGAGTATTTCGCCATCGGTGGTGATGGTGTATCATTATGGCATGCGCCCGATAACCGACTGGTGCGGCGTTTTATCAGTCAGGTTAAGGTTGTTGAAGCAATTGCATTTAACCCAAAAACGCCTTACATCGCCATCGGGGGAAGAAAAGGCGCGCGCATCTGGAACCTCAAAACTGCCCAGCTCATGACGTCGCTTGACATGGCCACAGGCTACATTTATACGATGGCATTTAGTTCCGATGGCAAGATGCTGGCAATCGGGGAAACCGATGGCAACATTACTTTGTGGGATTGGCGGACGGGAAAAAAAATTCGCGAGTTAACCGGTCACAGCAACGGGATTTACTCCCTGAGTTTCAGTCCGGATGGCAAAATGCTGGCTTCCGGGAGCGCAGATAATACAGTGCGAATATGGAATCCTGACAATGGTCAGCAGATCCATCTTTTCGATGAATATGATGGCGGGGTATTTGCCGTCCGAATCAGTCCGGATGGCAAGCTGTTGGGCACAGCGGGTAAACACGGAAGTGTTCGGGTTTGGGATATCAAAGACCACCTCCCGCTATTAGCCTTAAATTTACCGCAAAGCGAGTCTCTGTATGCCATCGATTTCAGCCACGACAGTAAAGAATTTGCCTATGGAAACGCTCATGGACAGGTCGATATCTGGGATATTCAGTACGGTGAAAAACCAACCATTATCCAAACCGATCGCATCTGGATTACCTCCCTGCATTTCAGCTCTGATGGTAAACGCCTGCTGATTTCAACCGGTGACGGCAGATGCATGATTTACGACCGCTCAACCGGCAAAACAATCATATCCGGCGAGAAACAGCCTCAAACCCTGACAGCAGCAAGCGTGAGCGGCGATGGCAAATACATGGCTATTGGTGGCTGGGATGGAAAAGCCAAAATTCACGACACGACTACCGGCGATCAGATTGCATCGCTCATTGCCATCGGCGAAAAAGACTATATCTCGATTACCTCGGATTTCCATTACCAGGCCTCTAAAAATGCACACAAAGGCGTGGCGTTTCGGGTTGATAATAAGCTGTATCCTTTTGAACAATTTGATTTAAGATTGAATCGTCCCGATGTGGTTGTTGAAACATTGGGGTATGGGTCACCGGAGCTCGTCAAAGCCTATCATCAAGCTTATAAAAAACGCCTGAGAAAAATGAATTTTACCGAAGAAATGCTCGGAAAAGACTTTCATCTGCCGGAAATTTCTCTGCATTCATCGACAATTCCCCTTACGACCGCGAACAAACAATTGACCTTTCAGCTGCGCGCCATGGACAACAAGTACAATCTGGATCGTCTGCAGGTTTATGTGAACGATGTTCCCATCTATGGCAGCAGTGGTCTGGATCTGCGTTCGCGCAATACCCAATCGATTGTTGAACAAATAGAACTGACACTATCAAATGGGCGCAACAAGATTCAGTTTTCAGTAGTCAATCAACGCGGGGCGGAGTCCCTGAGGGAAACATTTGAAACTGTTTACACTGGCCCACAAACCCCGGCGGATCTCTATCTTGTGACCATCGGTGTTTCACAATACCAGGACGAACGTTTCAATCTGGAATACGCGGCTAAAGACGCTATCGATTTGGAAGCCCTGTTGACCAGGAATACGGAAACGTTTCAGAATATTTATCCTATCAAATTGTTAAACAGTGAAGCAACCGTTGCGAATGTTTTAAACATGAAAAAGAGTCTATCCAAAAGCCGGGTAGATGATGTTATCGTTTTATTTTTTGCCGGACATGGTCTGCTGGATGCGGATCTGAACTACTATCTGGCAGCTACCGATATTGATTTCAGCAACCCTGCTGAAAACGGGCTGCCATACGAAATGCTGGAGGGTCTTTTGGATGGTATTCCCGCCCGCAAAAAATTGATGATGATTGATGCCTGCCATTCGGGTGAAGTGGACCGTGATGAAACAATACTCGCTGCAAAAACAACCATCGTTGACAACAACGTAAAAGTTCGTTCTTTCCGGGGTTTAGAGGTCATCGGTCTGAAAAAGAAGGTGGGCTTAAGCAATTCGTTTCAACTGATGCAAAATCTTTTTGCCAACCTGAACCGCGGCTCCGGCGCCATGGTTATTTCAGCCGCCGGGGGCGAAGAATTTGCATATGAAGGTCAGGGGGTTGCCAATGGCGTATTTACTCATTCTGTACTGGTCGGCATTCAACAGAAAGCGGCGGATAGCAATGGTGATGGACAAATCGCGGTATCTGAGCTGCGGGATTTTGTAACATTGCAAGTAAAAGCGTTGACAGGTGGCAAACAAACCCCAACATCTCGTCAGGAAAATCTGGAGTTTGATTTCAGAGTGAATTAATATTGCTGGGAGCAACATTGTCGGAACTGAATTTGGAAATAATTGCCTAAAAAACAAAACCCCGTAAAACATTCATTTTACGGGGTTTATTGGTGGTGGGCGCTACTGGACTCGAACCAGTGACCCTCGCCTTGTAAGGGCGATGCTCTAGCCAACTGAGCTAAGCGCCCGGAGAAACATCTTTTTCGATATCTGTTTTTTTCCGGTACATCAAACCAAAAGGAATAATAACCAGAAAGGATAACGCCAGCATTATCGGGGCAAGCGTTAATGTCAAAAAATCATCCGGGTGATCCGGCATTGCCATAAAAATATAGCCCAAAATAATCAACACTACACCCAATCCCAAAATCATGAAATTGGTTGAATCGAGCGGAAAAATAAACGCTTTTTCATTAGCTGTGTCAACAGCTTTTGTCGATTCTTTTTTAGTTTGTTTTATCTTTGCCATAGTTTTTATATCCTCAAAACGGTGCAAAATATACATGCCGGCAAAACCAAATGCAAGCACAATTAACGAAAATACATACTAATATCCAACGCGGGTACGGAATGGGTTAGCGCACCGACAGATATGCAACCCACACCGGTTTCCGCAATGCCGCGCACACTGCTCAGCGTTACGCCACCGGAAGCTTCGGTGATCGCTTTGTTTCCAATCAATTTTACGGCTTCTGTCATGGTAGCATTGCTCATGTTATCCAGCATAATAATATCTGCACCTGCGGCTAGCGCTGCTTTCACTTCATCCAAAGTGCTCGTTTCAACTTCGATGAGCAGGTTACGCGGATTAGATGCCCGCATTTTCGCAACCGCTTTCTGAATGCCGCCGGCTATTTTTATGTGATTATCCTTTATCATAATGCCATCGAACAATCCAAACCGGTGATTGGTGCCACCACCAACCGCCACTGCATATTTCTCTAACACGCGAAGTCCCGGTAAGGTTTTACGGGTATCCAAAATTTTTACCGGCAGACCGTCAACCGTTTCGATAAATCTGGCGGTTTGAGTGGCGATGCCGGAAAGCCGTTGAACGATATTCAACGCCAGTCGTTCGCCGGTGAGCAGGGCACGCAGGCTGCCGGAAAATTCCGCAATTACCTGCCGCGGCTTGATCCGGCTGCCTTCGTCCACCGTGCTGCGCCATTCAACCCCGGCGTCCAATCGCAGAAAAACCCGTTCCGCAATGTTCAATCCGGCAACAATCCCGGTGGCTTTGCTCATCAAATACGCCGAAGCCGTTTCGCTTTCATCAAACAACGTATTGGTGGTTACGTCGCCTTCTCCAATATCTTCCTGCAATGCGTTATCGATAATCCGGTCCACTTTTACCCAATCAATCCAGGGCACTCGCATAACAACACTCCTTCACTATTTTCTCCCAACATATTTCACAGATCAAAATATAAGTTCGTAAATGGCGAAATAGAATCATTAGAAAATATTGCATCTTTCTCTTTTTATGAGAATATTGTGCCGTGATGATTGAAATTAGAGAGGATGTATGAAACGCTACCTGTTGACCGCAGTTATTATTGGTTTTTCATTATTGGCAACCTGCAAACAAAATTCCGGCGGTGCCAGTCGCGATCGCGATGTCCAAAAAGGCGACGAGATCAAGCTTCCCGGCGAAATAAAACCGGGCGTCGAAACGATCTGCATTTGGGATCAGGCGGTGTTGCGCTCGATTCCCTCCCGCGATAAAGGCAAGTTTCTGGCATCCATTTCGCTCGGCGAAACCGTGATTTGGCTGGGAGAAAGCACGATCGACTCAACCGACCAAAACCTGGAATACCACAAGATAAAGCTATCAGACGGTAAAGAAGGCTGGACACTCGCTTACTCGCTGGTGCGCGGTGCGCGTGCGGCGGCCATCACGCAAAAAAGTTATGTTCACCAACGCCCGGATATGCTGACGGTAACCGATAAAATTTTTGAACCGATGGATATGATCGCCATTTCAAAAATTGATGGCGACTGGCTGGAAGTTGTCGGCAATCAGCGTAAAAAATCGGGCTGGATCCAAAATAACGGGGTGTCATTTCAGGAAGCGGATGTTGCCGTGGCGATCCTCGCAACCAAAGCGCTTCGCGAAGCCGATCCCGATAAACGCCGGCAAATGTTGACCGGAATTGCCGAAAATCCCGCGTTGTCCAACTCCGTTTTTATGGCAGGTTTACGGGCAATGTTAAGCCCGACGCCGTCGCTGGAAGAAGAATTGGAAGGATTGGAACCGCCCATCGATTCCGGCGAACAATATCCGGATGATCCGGGAAATTAACCGTTGAACAATAAAATGTGACGCGCAAAATTATCGATGCCCGATGAAAAATTCGGGCATGTCGCCTTCAGCGAAACAACCCGCACTCTCCTCAAACACCTGTTAAATCATTATTTTTTAACGCTTTGCGCAACCGGCAAAACAATCATAAAACAGGTACCTTTGCCAGGCTCGCTGTTCACTTTAATTTCGCCGTTGTGTTTGCGAATGATTCCGTAGCTCACACTCAACCCCAAACCCGTTCCCGATCCCACCGGTTTTGTGGTAAAAAACGGGTCGAATATTCGCGGTAAAATATCTGCCGGAATGCCGCTGCCGCTATCGCAAATCTCGATTTCCACGCCGTCGCCAATGGCACGGGTAGCGATGCGAATCTCACCTTTTTCTGAAATTGCCTGCGCCGCGTTCACCAACACATTCATAAACACCTGATTAATTTGCCCGGGATTGCAGAGCACTAACGGCAATTTTCCATAATTTTTGCGCACGTCGATGCGGTTTTTCAACTCATTATTAATCAGCATCAGCGTGGAATCCAGCCCTTCGTGCAAATCCACCGCTTTCCAGTCCGATTCATCCAGCCGCGAAAAATTCCGTAGGTTTTCAACCACTGCTTTCACCCGGCGGCTGCCTTCCAGCGATTCCGAAATCAGGCTGTCGATATCTTCCCGCAAAAATTGCCAGTCGTGCTTTTTATCCAGATCGACCAGATTTTCCCGCAGTTTTTCGGCATTTTCCGGCGCATGTTTCAGCACGGTCAGCAGTTCGCGAATCGCATCGATATAGCCCTGCAACGATTTCATATTGGCATAAACGAAGCTGATCGGGTTGTTCAGTTCGTGCGCAACGCCGGCGACCAACTGCCCCAAACCGGCCATTTTTTCGCTTTGCACCAGTTGCGACTGCGTTTCCTGCAATTCCCGGAACAGCTTTTCGAGCGATTCATTTTTATTTTCCAGTTCGCTGATGTATTGTTCGCGAATTTCCGATTCGGTGAGTTTTTGGATAAGCTGCTGGCTTTCCTCAATATAGCGGTTGTTTTCGATAGCGATGGCCGCCTGACGCGCTAAAATTTGCAAAATCCCGAAATCTTCGCCGGCCAGCGGCTGGCCATCGTGACGGGCGCCGAGCAGCATCAGCGCAAAAAACTGCTCCTGCCGGGTGATCGGCACAGCCAGTTTCGCGGCAACGGCGGCAACTTCCGGCAACACTTTTGGCAAATTTCCGGCTTCGAGAACCGGCGCTTCCGTAATCGTTTTTCGCAGATGCTCCGGCAGCGCAACGGCGAAACCGGGCGACGACCAATCGCCGGCTGCGGCACGGATTTCCGCAGTACTTTTTTCCGGCACAAATTCCAGCAATGCGCAATATTGCACATTCATCGACTGCTGAACAGCGGCGGTCAATTTTTCGAAAAGCTCGTTGTTATGTTTAATAAAAATAAGCTCTTGCGAAAAATTTTCCAGCAGTTTGCGATAGCCAAAACGCCGCCGTTCCAGCCGGAAAATTTTCTCCTGAAATGCCCCGAGCACCAAACCGACAACCAGCAACGCCAAAATTTGCCACAGCAAAACCTGATGCGTCGGCGTGCTGTCCAACAACAAAAACAGGAGGTAACCCAACGCCATCATTCCCACCAAAAATAACGCAGTTTGGGTATTTTGCCAGCGATATCGCCGGGTGAACAGCAGCAAAATACCGGCGATACTGCCCAGCCACACCAAAAACAGCAGCACGTTCACCCAAAAAAATGAGTGGCGAACCAGCCGCGAAATGCCGTTCAGCGTGCGGGTGAATTGTTTGCGGATGCCCTTTTGTTCGGCAAGCTGAACCGATTGCCCGGCAGTGAGATTATCCAGTTTTTCGGTTTGTCCCGATGGAAAACGGATGGTTGCGCCATATTTTTTTTGCGGATCGACGCCGAAATGCTGCGGCGATTCGCCAATCGACAGATACCCGCCGCCGCCACTGATTTCCCGATACGCCAACGTGCGTTCGGTCGTATCTGCCGCATCGAACAACCGGATTTTCGCGCCGATAGCGTCGCGGTTGCTGCGCACACCTTCCAGCGAAATGCGCAGCGCATTTTTCCCGCCAACCGGGTTGACAAACAGCATGCTGCTGGTATCTTTGTTCGCAACAAACAAATCGAGATCGCCATCCGCATCAACATCTGCGACGGCGGCGCCGGTGCTGTAATAGCGCTGACCCGCCGGCGCGCTTTCCTCAAATGCCAGCCAAAATTTACCGCGATTATTCACAAACAGCCGATTCGGGCCAATGTTCGTGAGAAAAATATCCTGCCAGCCATCGTTATTTAAATCGGCAATTACGATGCCGTATCCCGGAAACGGATTGCGTAACGTATTGTTTTCTTTGAACAAAAACGTGCTTCCCGGCGCGGTGGTGACGTTCTCGTACAGCGCGGTGCTGCCCTGGCGATCGGTCACCAGCAAGTCCGCATCGCCATCGTTATCGATATCGCCAAAGCAAACGCCGTTGCTGTTCAGCGATTCCAGCAAGTGCAAAATGGGCAGCGACACCCGCTCGAATCGTGTGCCGTTCACGTTGCGATACAGCGCATCCGGCGCGAACCAATTGCAGACATACAGATCGGGAAAATCGTCGCCATCCACATCCGCGAACGCCGCACCCTGACTGACAGCGGCGAGATCCAGCCCAAAATCAGCAGCTTTTTCCGTGAAATTGCCGTAGCCATCGTTGATCAGCAGGTGGTTCGGGTGGTGCTCGTCTGTGATGAACAAATCGAGATCGCCATCGCGATCGATATCCGCCCAAACGCCGGCGTTCCCGTCAATCGGCGGGAATTGATTCGCTAAAATATGGTCCGAAAAATTGAGCTGATCGCGTTGCGGGAAAAGAGTGGTGGTGCTGTTCCAGCCGATGATGAGCACATCCTGCCAGCCGTTATTATCAAAATCGACCGCGGATGCGCCCAGTTCCAGATTTTGTTTGCCAACCGACATCAGGTCGCCGCCCAAACCGGAGGCTATCGTAAAATCGCCAAATTTTCCGTTGCCGTTATTGATGAACAACCGGTTGAGATCGCGAAACCGAACGGCGTAAATATCTGCCAATTGATCGTTGTTCAGGTCGCGAAAAACCACGCCATAACTGTCGTTGAACTCCGGCAGCTCCGCCGAAATTGCCGCTTTTCCGAACATTTGTTGCGCCCATTCGCGGGCAGCCAGCGAATCCTGCGGTGATGGATTCGCAACGGCAATCGTGGAAATCAAAGCACAGTAAACAATTATTTTAATTGAAGTTATCATATTTCACAGATGGGCTGGTTTTGGTAAAAACAATCCGTAGTTTCATGTAAAAAAAATTACACATCGCAGTAAACGAGCACCAGCGTCATATCGTCCTGTTGGGTTTCGCCGGCTGAATAGTGTTGCACGGATTGCAAAATCAGGTCGCGGGTTTCCGCCAGCGATGCCCGATGGTTATCGTCAAAAATGCGTTGCAGCCGGTCATCGCCAAACATCTCGTTTTCGGGATTCATCGCTTCGGTGATGCCGTCGGTGTAGAGCACAACCAGATCGCCGGGCTTCAATGCGATTTCGCATTCTTCCAGATATTTGTTGAAAATACTGCCGCGATCCAGTCCCAAACCAATGCCGCCGGGCGTGAAAAAATAGCTGTCGCCATCGTCGCGAACCTGCAATGTGGGGCTGTGACCGGCGCGGGCAAAAGTGAACTGGTGCGTTTTCGGGTCGAGAATGCCGTAGGTCATCGTCACAAAAATGCGGCGATCGGTATTGTGAAACAGTTGTTCGTTCAGTTCCACCAGCAATTTGCGCGGCGAGTGATGGGTTTTGGTGAGTTGCAGCATCATCCCTTTTATTTCCGCCATGTAAAACGATGCGGATGCGCCGTGCCCGCTCACATCGGCGATGGCGATGCCAATTTTTCCGTCCGGGAGATAAAAAAAGTCGAAATAATCGCCGCCAACTTCCGTTGCGGATACGCACACGCCGTCGATCAAAAATCCGTTAAGCTGCGGCATTTTGGCGGGCAGCAGCTTGCGCTGAACTTCGCGGGCAATTTCCAGCTCGCGTTTCATGCGTTCCTGTTCGCGCAAATCTTCGTACAACAAAGCGTTTTCCAGCGCGAGCGCCGCCTGGCTGGCCAGCGTTGCTGCAAAATGGATTTGCCGTTTGCTGTAAAACGGCTGATCGGGCGGCAGCTCGAAAAAAAGCATCCCGAACAGCTCATCTTTTACGGTCATCGGCATCACCAGTCCGTCTTCCCGGCGATGTTCGTGACGCAGCGATTTCAAAACGAATCCCGGAGCGGATTTGATCATAAATCCTTCCCGGTTTTGGGTGAGAAAATGGAGCGTTTCCGCATCCGGTGAGAGCGCCGGAAAGGATTCCGCGTCACCGGAACGGGCGGTCATTTCCCGGAAAAATGCGGCGTTGTGGCGATCTTTGATATACAACCGCGCGTTCGCCGCACCGATTGCGCTGCTCAAACGATCGCGAATGAGCACCGCCAGCCGGTCAAATTGAAACGATGCGCCGAGCTCATTTCCCAAATTTTCGATGATTTCGCGTTCGCTCAGCCCATCCACCATTTGGTTGAAAGAATGCGCCAGCTCTGCAATTTCATCGTGGGTTTGCGGCGTCACTTTGGCGGGAATCCGTCCTTCGTTAATGGCCAACATCGCACGGTTGAGGCGTTCCAGCGGACGGGTGAGCCGCTGGCTGATCAGCCAGGCTACCGCTGCCGCAGCTAAAATGAAAATACCACCCAGAATGGTGTTCATCAAAATGCCGTTGCGCAAATCGCGATTGATATCGATCACCGAAAAACCGATGTGCACGCTGCCCAAAACGCGGTCGCCGATCATGATATTCACTCGTTCGGTGCGCATATCTTCGCGGCTTTCCGCAGCGATGCCGCCGCTTTCCAACCGGCGAATAATATCCGCTTCGATACGGCGGCTTTGCACCGGCATTTCCAGCGCCAGCAGATCGTCGTTCAGCGCGTGAGCCCGCAATGTGTTCCGGTCGTCGTAAATGGCAATGTAAACGATGTCCGCATTCACCGCCATCAATTGAGAAATGTAGTTTTGGTAAACGCTCCAGTTTTGACGGTCGAGCAGTTGGGTTGTGGCAATGTTTTGGGCGATTCGCTGAATTTGGGACTTAACCGACGCCCGTTTTTCAGCCAGTTGCCGATAGGTAAAAAAATAGGTGAAGCTGATCATTATCCCGGCGATCAGCACGGTAGAAAACACGATAAATTTGGTTCGCAGGGTGGTTTTCAACCATTATCCTCATCATTTTTGTTGAATTTACAATCAAACGATGCATTATCCAAAAACTAATGCCCTGACAAAAGGGGTAAAACGGTCTAAAACGATGCACCGCCAAGACCTGAAAGAAAGCATTTCCGGCAAAAAACCGGTTCAAGTCTTGACAAAATTATGATTCTTGAGTATCTTCGATACCAATAACGCTCAGCGAGCGTTATTGGTTCGGATTGCCAAAAAGCCAAACACCATTTGAAAATATTTCCTATTGAAATATCCGGAGATACTATCGTTTTCCGGAGCTTATTGTTTCAGTAATATGTATCACTATTCGTAAGGAGGAACACACTGTGCAGGAAAGACTTACCGGCAAAGTTAAGTGGTTCAATACGACAAAAGGATTTGGTTTTATCCAACACGACAGTGTTAACGGCGACATTTTTGTGCATTATACAATGATACGCGGAGAAGGATTCCGGACGCTGCAAGAAGGACAGGATGTCGAATTTACGCTGGCAGAAGGCAATAACGGCAATCAGGCGAATGATGTAATTGTTGTAACCTGAGATCACCTGCCCTATCAACTTGCCTACCAATTTCGCCGGGTGACAATCATCCGGCGTTTTTTATAGCTTTTTCAATAATTTATTAATAACTTTAATGATGTTTTTAGATTTCGTTCAAATACACGTACAGGCCGGTCAGGGTGGCAGCGGATGCACCAGTTTCCGCCGGGAAAAATTTGTGCCAAAGGGTGGTCCCGATGGCGGTGACGGCGGTCGCGGCGGCAGCATTTTTCTGGAAGTGAACCCGCAATTGCACACGCTGGTCGATTATAAATACCATTCCCGATACAACGCACCGCGTGGGCAACACGGCATGGGTTCCAACAAACACGGCCGCAAAGGTGAGGATATCACCTTGCAGGTGCCCTGCGGAACGGTGGTTCGCGATGCAGAAACCAACGAAGTTTTGGCAGATTTAACCGAACCCGGCAGCAAATTTGTCATCGCGAAAGGCGGCAACGGCGGTCGCGGCAATGCCCGTTTTGTCACATCGACACATCGCGCACCGCGCGAATGGGAAGTTGGCGAATCCGGCGAAGAGCTGGACATTATTCTGGAATTGAAACTCATTGCCGATGTGGGTTTGGTTGGCAAGCCGAACGCCGGAAAATCCACTTTGCTGGCCAATGTTTCCGCAGCGCGGCCGAAAATTGCCGGATACCCGTTTACCACGTTGGAGCCAAATCTGGGCATCGTTAAGTATATGGATTATCAAAGCTTTGTGATGGCAGATATTCCCGGGCTCATCGAAGGCGCGCACGAAGGAAAAGGGTTGGGACTGCAGTTTTTACGGCACATCGAGCGCAACCGGATTATCCTCTATCTCATCGATCCCGAAGATCCCGAAGTGGAAGATCCGATGGAAACATTCAACACATTGCGCAGCGAATTGAAAAAACATTCGCCGCAACTGGTGGAAAAACCCGCCAGCATAGTGCTCACCAAACAGGATATCTGGCAGGAAACCGACTGGCTGAAAGAGCTGGAAAACAAATTGCCGTATCCGGTTTTGGCGATTTCCGCCATTTCCCGCGACGGGCTGGAAGCGCTGAAACACCACATTTGGCAGCAGTTGGAAAGTGTTGAAATTCCCGAATAAATTGTGAAAATCCGGTTCGTAAATTTGCGAACCCTCAAATATAAATTGTGATGTGTTGACCGGGAGCGCGAAACCGCGTTCCGCAAAATCTCATGCCCAAACAGAAACCCAATATTCGCGATATTCTGTTGCTGCTTTCCATTCCCGGCATCGGTGGCGGAAAAGTTCGGCAGATATTTTCTATTTTCAATTCGGCAGATGACGTATTTCGTACGCCGCTGAAGCAACTCACCCGCATCGACGGCATCGACACGAAAACGGCGCAACTGCTCAAATCCGGCGGTGACGAACGGTTGGTTGATCAGCAGTTGATGCAGTTGGAAAAAGAGCATGCCCGCTGCGTAACCATTTGGGATGAACAGTTTCCGGCGTTGCTGAAAAAAACCGCTGCGCCGCCGGTAGTGCTGTTTTATCTCGGCGAATTGCCGGAAATCTGGTCGCCGATGATAGGCATTGTCGGCACCCGGATGCCCACCCAATACGGACGAACCGTCACCGAAAAACTGACCGCCGGACTCGCCGAAAAAGGCATCGACGTGGTGAGCGGATTGGCACGCGGTATCGATACCGTTGCCCATACAACCGCCATCCAACGCGGTGGCAGAACGTTTGCCGTGCTCGGCTGCGGCGTGGATGTCATTTATCCCCCGGAAAACCGGCGGCTGCACGAGCAAATTCAGCAAAACGGCGCCATTTTATCCGAATATTTCATCGGTGCAAAACCCGATGCGGTCAACTTCCCGCGCCGGAACCGGATTATCAGCGGCATGTGCCTTGGCATTCTGGTGGTGGAAGCGGGCGCAAAAAGCGGCGCGCTCATCACCGCAAATTTCGCGCTGGAACAAAATCGCGAAGTGTTCGCGGTGCCCGGATCGATCATCAGCCAGCGCAGTATCGGACCGAACCGGCTCATTCAGCAAGGCGCAAAATTAGTGCTGGATCTGGACGATATTCTCGAAGAAATTGCCCCAAAACTGGTCGCAAGAGAAATGCAGGAAAAGCCGCTGCCGCCCGATCTGAGCGATGCGGACAAATCGCTGCTCATCCGGTTGTCCAACGAGCCGTGCCACATCGATCAGCTGGTGCTGGAACTGGATCAATCGCCGGCAGTGCTGCTCGGGCAACTGCTCCGGCTGGAATTAACCGGATTGGTGAAACAGCTTTCCGGGAAAATGTTTATCCGGTTGTGATTTATACCTCAATAGCCCCGGGTTTAAACCCGGGGCTATATAAATGTTTTTTATAAATTTATGAACCCAATTTTCCGAAGTGAAATAAATAAAAACGTGCCGTTGGCAAAGCCGGACGAATTCCACCCGGTGAAGATCGGTGATTTTCAGGTGTGGCCGCCGGTGGTGCTCGCCCCGATGGCCGGCGTGACCAACGCGCCCTTCCGCAGACTCTGCCGGGAATTTGGCGCGGGGCTGTATGTCAGCGAAATGGTTACGTCGCGATTTTTGGCAACCCGCGAATGGTACGCGCTGAAACAGGCGACATTCGCCCCGGACGAAACGCCCCGGAGTATTCAATTGTATGGCACAGATCCGTATTTCACCGGCGAAGCCGTAAAATTGTTGGTGAATGAGGAACGCGTGGATCACATCGATCTGAATTTTGGCTGCCCGGTGCGCAAAGTAACCCGCAAAGGCGGCGGCGCAGCCATTCCGCTGAAACCGAATTTGCTGCGGAACATCATCCGCGCGGCGGTGCAAAATGCCGGCAACATTCCCGTGACCATCAAATTTCGCATCGGCGTGAGCGACGATTACCCGACGCACATCGCTACCGGAAACATCGCCGAAGGCGAAGGCTGCGCAGCCATTGCCCTGCACGCACGAACCGCCGCACAGCTTTATTCCGGCGAAGCCCGCTGGGAAGCCATCGCCGAGCTGAAAAACGCGGTGAGAACCATCCCGGTTTTTGGCAACGGCGATATTTGGGAAGCGTTCGACGCGCTGCGAATGATGCGCCAAACCAGCTGCGACGGCGTGGTGGTCGGGCGCGGCTGCCTCGGACGCCCGTGGTTGTTCCGGGATCTCGCGGATGTGTTCAGCGGTCGCGAGCCGCAGCAACCGCCGCATCTCGGCGAAGCGCTGCAAATTATGCTGCGCCACGCCGAATTGCTCTGCGATTTTTTTGAGGAACGCACCGCGATTCCCATGTTCCGCAAATTTTGTAGCTGGTATGTAAAAGGTTTTTCCGGCGAACCGGATTTGCGCAGTCGGTTGGTACGCGTGACAACCCTTTCGGAAATGGCATCGACTGTCACCGAAAAAGAGCGCGACGAGCCGTATCCGGTGGCATCGGTTCGCGAGCCGCGCGGCAAAAGCGGCGATCCCCAAAAAGTGGCGCTGCCGCCGGATTATCTCGATCATCTCGACGACGACACGCCGCCCTGCGCCGAAGCCGAGGACGCGACTTCCGGCGGATAAATTTTCATTTTCCGCGCAATTTATTCACAGTTACTGTCGCGATTCACGCACTCAAATTTTCAGATTTCAACTCTCGAACGCCGTTTCGGATCACCTGATTTATTTCCCTCAACTAAAATATAAACAATTGGTTAAACCTTCAAGCAATCGATCGTTTCTTCAACGAAATCGCGCAAATTATCATTTTTGGCATAATCGTTGAAAATTAATCTCTACAGTAAATCGAGTTGGATTAACTGTGGAGGTAATCGATGAAACGATTTATTAATAGCATTATAATTGCCATTTTACTGGCATTAACCGGCGCATCAACACCGGGATTTTCGCAAGTCAATTTGACGCGCGGACCGTATTTGCAGGTTGGCACGCCAACCAGTATCGTGGTTCGATGGCGCACCGATGCGGAAACAGACAGCCGCGTTCGTTACGGCACAGATGCCCAAAATCTGGATCAGGTGGTGGATGTTTCCGGTAGCACGGACGAGCACGCGGTGGAAATTTCCGGGCTGGATCCCCAAACCCAATATTTTTACGCCGTGGGCAGCAGCACGGATGGCGTCGTTAGCGATGCAAATTATTTTTTCGTAACCGCACCGCCGGTGGGCACGCAGAAAAAATCGCGCATTTGGATTTTGGGCGATTCCGGCACCGGTGACCAGGAACAGATGGATGTGCGGGATGCCTATTACAATTTCACCGGCACCGTTCACACGGATTTGTGGGTGATGGTTGGCGATAACGCCTACGACGACGGACAGGATGATGAATATCAGGAAAATCTGTTCGACATTTACCCGGAGATGCTCAACAAATCCGTGCTGTGGCCGGCGTTCGGTAATCACGATGCCGGAAGCGCCGATTCCGAAGATGAAAGCGGCGTATTTTACAACATTTTCACATTGCCGCGAAACGCGGAAGCCGGCGGATTCGCCAGCGGAACCGAGGCGTATTATTCGTTCGATTATGCAAATATTCACTTTATCTGCCTAAATTCGCACGATATCGACCGGTCGAGCAACGGCGAAATGCTGAAATGGCTGGATCAGGATCTCGCGCAAAATGAGCAGGACTGGACGATTGCCTACTGGCATCATCCGCCATATACCAAAGGCAGCCACGATTCCGACGACGAAGACCGGCTGATCGAAATGCGCGAAAATGCCGTGCCGATTCTCGAAGGCTACGGCGTGGATCTGGTTATTTCCGGACACAGCCACTCGTATGAACGCTCCTTTTTACTGGATAGCCATTACGGAGATTCCGGATCGCTCACCAACGATATGATTCTCGATGGCGGCAACGGCAAAAATGACGACGACGGCGCATACGAAAAAGCCACGCTCGGTCCGGCACCGCACGAAGGCGCGGTGTACGTGGTTGCCGGCAGCTCCGGCAAAACCAGCGGCGGCGATCTGGATCACCCGGCGATGCTCGTTTCGCTGGAGGAATTGGGCTCCGTGGTGCTGGATGTCGACGCGGATCAGCTCGATCTCACCTTCCTCGACGACACCGGCGATGCGCTGGATTATTTCACAATGATAAAAGGCAGCGGTGTTGTGGGCATTTCCCGCGATGACGATCAGCTACCGCAAACCATCGCGCTGCACGCCAATTTCCCCAACCCGTTCAACCCGAACACCACCATCCGGTTCGATCTGCCCGCAGCAGCCAATACAACCTACGATGTCCGGCTGGAAATTACCGATGTTGCCGGCAGAATGGTGAAAACGCTGATCAACGATAAATTTGCACCGGGTAGCTACGCCATCAACTGGGATGCTACCAACCAGCGCGGCGCCCCGGTGCCCTCCGGCGTTTATTTTTATCGCCTGATAGCGAACGACGAAATCCAGACCCAGAAAATGACCCTGACCCGTTAATTTTTGTCCAATCATTGCGCAAAGCACAACCTCAGCCGCCCGGGATTATTCCGGGCGGTTTTTTACAAAAAATAGCACTTTCCCAAATCAGAAATCTCCGGAACGATTTGCCTGACCGTTTTGCAAATCACAACATTGTTTTTTCGCCCCAAAATAGTTAACCTGTTGAAATTAAAATAGCCAATTTCAGCCGGAGATGACTGCGATGAAAACAGTGTTGCTAAAAATTTTGCTGGTGGTTCAAGGTGTGATAACCGGTGGATTGCTGGGCGGCGCCATCCGTTCAAAATTATTTGAAAACCCGCCGGCGATAGATGGTATGTTTGCGGTGTTAAATGCCGTGATGGTCGGTGCGTTTATCGGCGCATTTGCGAGCATTGCCGGCGCGTTTCAACTGCCGCAGGAAAAATTGACGCGATACAACGCGATTTTGGCTGTGATCTGGATATTGACGAGCGTGCTGTTGATGATTTTTCGTCCAACACCGCAATAAACAGCCAAACGCTGCGCGGCGAATAAAAAATTCCCAACGAACACATCAACCGCGAATGTAGATTTTTTCGACAGTTACAAATTGTGGCGATTGTTTTCGTGCACTTCGCTGTGATCCTCGATGGATTCGAGATGGGTGGATACCACCGCGGATGGCTTCAGCGAGCCTTCGATACGATTTTCAATTTCCGTGGCTATCCGGTGCGCTTCGCGAATGGACAAATCACCCGGAAACAGCAGGTGCACTTCCACCCAATAGGTACTCCCCAAACTGCGATGCTTCAATTCGTGATATCGAATCCCGTATTTTTCGGATTCCTCGGAAAGTATATTTTCCAATGATTGCTGAACTGTTGGGTTGGCTGTATCCATCAATCCCTCAATGCTTTTGTGAATCAGCCCAAACCCGGAATATAAAATATTCAGCGCCACCAGAATGGCGCAAATCGGGTCCCACGGCAACCAGCCGGTCAGCAGCGTCAGCCCCAATCCGACCAACACACCCAAACTTGTCCATGAATCGGTGAGCACGTGTTTGCCATTAGCTTCCAGAATCAGCGAATGCTTTTTTTTGCCGAGCCATACCAGATATCCGCCCAGCAGGGCATTAATGACCATCGCCGCTGCGGTAAGGATGGTTCCCGTGCCCAGATTTTCAAGATACAAACCGGTGATCCATTTTTCAGCAGCTACATATATAATGTAAAATGCAGCAATGATGATTAACGCGCCTTCCACTCCCGCAGAGAAAAACCCGATTTTCTCGTGACCATACAAATGGGTGGCATCCGCAGGCTTGAAAGACAGCCAAAGGCTGTAAAAAGCAAAAGCTACCGCCGCAACGTGAACAACCGATTCCGCTGCATCGCTCAAAATTGCGGCAGATCCGGTTAGCATATATGCGCCCGTTTTAATGGCCAGCATCAGGAAACCGATCAGCAGCGAAAGCGACATTGCCAATTTTAACGCCCGGCGATCGGAATCGCTGTAAACCGCATGTTGTTGAATGATATCGTCCATGTGCGAATTTGGCGATTTTTTTTGAGAAACAGGAGAAAAAAATATTTTCTTCACATACACTTTCCCGAAAGAAGCCCGACCATTATATGGCGTAGCAGTTTTCGGCGATGAATGCCGGAAATCTCAACAAAAGTGTTGATTCTCGCGACCCGGAACCGACGAAATCAGCGACGCACGATTTTTCACACGAGATATATTTGTATGATTTTTAACAACTTAACAACAATCCCCACATCCATCAACCGGTTATGGCATGAGGATTGCTGAATAACTTGGCGAATAACGCATGGAGGCTGTAATGATAAAAAATCTTGTTCTCGATCAAACAAATGTGCCCATTCTCAGTAAGGCATTGGATGTTTACTCGGCTCGCCAGAAAGCGATAGCGACCAATATCGCCAACATCGGCACAGCCGGATTTCGTCGCAGGGAAGTGAGCTTTGAGGACAAATTGCAAGAGCAGATGGGTCAGCGTCTGGTCGGGCGAAGAACCAATGATAAACACATGCCCCTGGGGAGATTACGGGTCAGGGAGATTCAACCGGAGATGACGGAAGATATGTCTGATGAATTGCACAGCGGTGTCAACAATGTTAATATCGATCAGGAAATTGTTGACCAGGCGAAAAACGAGATTCAGTTTGCTTACGCCAGCCGTTTGGTAAGCGGGCAGTTTACAACGCTTCGCGCCAGCATCAAAGGACGTTACGACCGTTAATCACCACCCTTTTCAGGGCTTTTTTGGAATGCTTGCCAGTCGTTGGGTTTAACGGTTATCCAACGACTGTCTTGCAAAACGCTGCACGGATCAACTTCAACAATACATACGGCCAGGCTGAGAAGCCACCGTTTAATTGACTACGGAAAGTTCGACATAATTTTCAAGGATGAATTATGAAGGTTCAATCTATTTTTACGTCGTTAAACATATCGGCAAGCGGATTAAGCGCGCAGCGAAACAAGCTGAATGCAGTTTCTTCCAATATTGCCAACGCAAATACGACGCGCACCGAGTCCGGTGAACCGTATCGCCGCAAAATTGCGGTGATGGAAGCCGAAAACACGACAGATTTTGACGGTGTGTTGAACAATGCAAAGTTGGAATTGAAACAAACCAATCGTCGGCATTTCCCGTTTTCCCAACACAGCCACCAACTGAGCAACAATAATTACAATAGTGTTCAGGCGAATATCGAAGAAGATCAGAGCGATTTTCTGCGGATATACGATCCCGCCCATCCGGATGCGGATGCGGAGGGCTACGTCCTGAAACCGAATATTAATGTTGTTACGGAAATGGTGGATATGATCAACGCCTCCCGCGCTTACGAGGCAAACCTGAGCAGCATCGAAGCAGCAAAGGATATGGCGAAACGGGCTTTGGATATCTGATTCCGGAAGAAATTGAATTTTTCCGCTAATCTGTACCAAAAGATATGCCGATGGGTGAAGCTTATACATAACTTCAACTATTGGCTTTTTGTTCATTCAAAATGCCGTAAAAAAGATGCTAATTAACGGCAGCAACACCATAGCTGCAATTATACATCCTGAAAATACTTGAATGCTGGAGCGACTGATGAATATGAAGGTAAGTAACATTCTCCAGAACGCCGTTACCAACGCTGTTCAAAACTTGCATCATTCGGTTGAGAACGTCCGGGAACGCCCGGAAGTTACTAAAGTTAAGAATGATCAACCGGTTGTAAAAACGGCTGTTCAGGAACAACAAGCGGAAAACAGTTCTGAAGCCCGGATCAACATCCCCCAAAATTTTAAACCACTGGTGGGATTAACCGCCCGCGAGCAGGCATTTTTCGAAAACTTGTTCCCCAAATCACGGAAAGAAATACAGGCATATACCGATCAACGCGAAAAAGTAAACCACGAAAAAGGTAAACTGATCGACGTAAAGGGTTAACCCGACACTAACAGACGCTAAAAACAGCGGAGAATTTGAAATGATTAATAAAATTGCGGCAAGCGCGATCAATGGAATGCAAGCCGGATTGTCCCCGGTTTCCGGCGCAACAGACACCGATTTCAGCGATACCCTTAACCAGGCGATCAACCAGATCAACGAATTGCAAAAAGAATCTGTTAACGCTACGGAAATGTTTGTCCGCGGCGAAGTTTCCGATTTGCATCAGGTTATGATGGCAACGGAAAAAGCACGGCTGGGAATGGAATTGATGCTGGAAGTTCGCAACCGCCTGTTCGAAGGATATCAGGAAATTATGCGGATGCAAATGTAAGCTCGTAACTGATTTGTAAATAAACGCCCGACCTAATTTTCTGCGGCGTTTACGGTAGAATTCAAGGAATTAAACTTACAAGGATGTCTCGGTGATGGGAGAGTCATTCAACAGAATTTGGTTTCAGGTTAACCAGTTTTTTGCTCGGTTAAACAACACACAACGTATTATTTTTGCAGGGATTGCCGTTGTTTTTCTGGCAGCGACAATTCTGATGCTGGTGCTCACCAGCTCCCCGCCTTACGAACCGCTGTTCAGCGATTTATCCCCAAAAGATGCCGGCGAAATTGTTGACCGGCTTCGTGAACAAAGCATCGATTATAAATTGGAAAACGGCGGCCGCACGGTAATGGTCCCATCCGGACGGGTGTACGACCTGCGGGTGGAATTCGCCAGAGACGGTTTGCCGGAATCCGGCACTGTCGGTTACGAATTGTTCGATCGTCAGGAGTTGGGCATCACGGAATTTCAGCAGCAGATTACCTATAAACGGGCCATCGAAGGCGAATTGGTGAAAACCATCCGCAGCATCGAAGGTGTGGAAAACGCAAACGTAATGATTGTGATTCCCAAAGAACGGCTGTTTGAGAAAGATCAAAAAGTACCCACCGCATCTGTTCAGTTACAGTTGCGCCGCAAAGCCCGCCCGACGGATATGACAATCGAAGCCATCGGGCATTTGGTTGCCAACAGCGTGGAAGGTTTGGAACCGGAAAATATTACCATAACCGATACCCGCGGACGCATCCTCAGTTCCAACAGCAGCCCGGATGACAACATGGCAATGAGCAGCGACCAGCTCGCTTTCAGCCGCCGCGTTGAGCACGATCTGGAACAAAAAGCGTTGGCAGTGCTCGAAAAACGGGTGGGTGCCGGCAATGCAACCGTTCAGGTGAATGCCGCGCTCAATTGGTCGCAAGTTGAAAAAACCATTCACGATGTGGACCCGGATCGCACCGTAACCATCAGCGAGGAAACCAGCGAGCAAACCCAACCCGGCGATCCCAACGCCGGCACTGGCGGCAGCTCGTCATCCAATACGGTTACCAACTACGAAACCAGCAAATCCATTCAACGGATTGTTGAAGGCGTCGGCAACATCGACCGGATTTCGGTGGCAGTGATGGTCAACAATAAACCGGATGTAAAAACAGATCCCGACGGCAACACCGAAACCACATTTTTACCCCGCGACGCACAGGAAATGCAACAACTTGAACAATTGGTAAAAATGGCAGTGGGATTCGATAACAACCGCAGCGACCAGTTTTCGATTGTCAACATGCAGTTCGATCCGTCTGTTGAGGAAGATTTGGAAGTGATGCCGTGGTGGGGCGATCCGATGGATATTATCGAAAAAGTGGTGATCGGCATTGCGTTGCTGATGGGCATTTTTCTGGTTCGATCCATACTGACTTCGGCGAAATCACGCGGCGATGAAATTCAATTACAAATACAGCAAATTTTAGAAGAAGAAAAAGACAAGGATGTCAAAGCAATGAAATCAGCAGAACACAACCACGCCCTTTCCGGTGGTGAACAGGATGATGATGAAGTAGTAATGTCCGATGAATTCTTCAAAACTGCACAAAAGCGTAACTTGCAGTACGATCAAGTGCAGCATTATGTTCGCCAGCACCCTGATGTTGCAACGCGTTTGATCAAGGTTTGGCTGATGGAAGATGAAGAATTATAATTAACGGGATGATGAGGGTTTTAGATGGCTAAAATAGAAGAAAATGAAGTCGTAAGTGGTCTGCGGAAAGCGGCCATCTTATTGATATCCATGGACGAGGAAACCGCTGCACACGTTTTCCAGAATCTGACCAAACAGGAAATCATGCGGATCAGTCTGGAAATCGCCAAAATTGACTCGGTGCTTTCGTCATCCATCAATCAGGTGAATGACGAATTTATGCAGATGATAAAAGCGCGGGAGTACGTGGCAACCGGTGGTTTGGATTTTGCGCAAACCGTTTTAGAAAAAGCATTTGGCATAAACGAAGCAAAGGATCTGGTGGAAAAAATTCGCAGTTCCATGCAGGTTCGCGGCTTTACGACTTTGCAGAAAGCCGATTCCAGCCAGTTGGTTAACTTTTTAATAAAAGAGCACCCGCAAACGATTGCATTAATTTTATCATACCTCAAACCGGATCAAACGGCGGATGTGCTGGCGGAATTCCCAGAAGAATTACGGGTGGATGTCGCATATCGCATCGCGACGCTGGGCAAAATATCGCCGCAACTGCTGCGCCAGGTGGAAGAAGTGATTGATTCGCTCGCCGAAAGCGTTATTTCCGAAGACCTGAGCAACACCGGTGGTGCATCGGCGTTGGCGCAAATCCTCAACCAGGCCAACAAAATGACCGAAAAAACCATCCTCGCGCATCTGGAAGAAATGGACCCGGAAATGGCGATGGAGGTGAAAGGTCAAATGTTCGTCTTTGAAGATCTGGTGATGATCGACGATCGCGGTATTCAAAAAGTGCTCAAAAACGTGGACAAAAAAGACCTCGCGCTGGCGCTCAAAGCTGCGGAAGAATCTGTCAAAGAGAAAATTCTCAAAAATATGTCCGAACGTGCCTCGGCTTTGCTCCGGGAAGATTTGGACGTGATGGGGCCGGTTCGCCTGAAAGAGGTGGAAGAATCCCAACGCAAGATTATCGAAGTGGTCAAGCAGCTTGAAGAAGAAGGTGAAATTATCATAACCGGACGAGGTAAAGAAGATGTCGTCATCGCATAGGCGAATCATAAAAATGAACCGACCTATCTCGCGGGTGGTAGTGGTTCCCACACACGGGCAAAACACCCAGTTGAATGTTATGGACGGTTCGCCGGGGGAATTTATGGAAACCCGTTCGGATATGTTGACGGAAATTCAGGACGTGGTGCCCGAACCACCGGGCGTGCGCATCAGCGAGGAAGCACTGGAGCAAATCCGCGCCGAAGCCTACGACCAGGGTTTGCAGGACGGCGCACAACACGCCGCCGAAGAAGCCCGCCGCCAGTTGGACAAAACATTCCAGACCCTCAACGGGATGATCGATACGATTGCCCAGCATCAGCAGATTATCTATCGCCATTCGGAAGCCGGATGTGTGGAGCTGGTTTTCGCGATGGTGGAAAAAGTGGTTGGCGCGCTGGATCATTCGCAAAAACAAACGATTCACGAAACGCTGAACAAGGTGCTCAAATCCGCCGAAATTGCCGGACGTGTCAAAATTCTGGTGAATCCGCAGGATTTGCAGCACATCAAATCTATGGAAAACGAATTGCGCGGGCATTTCCCGGATCTCAAGGATTTGGGTATTTTACCGGATGAATCCATCGGCATCGGCGGCTGCATCATCGAAACCGATCTCGGCAAAGTGGACGCCCGAATCAACACCCAAATGAGCGAAATGGTGGACAAACTCCGCAAATATTACAAAGAGCTCGAACAAAATGAAGACGAATCAACCAACGCACCGGAAGCCTAAGCCATGATGCCATTTCAGGAAAAATTGACCATTTTGCGCGATGCGGTTCCCACACTCGATACCATTCGCATTTACGGCAAAGTGGTGCAGGTTGTGGGGTTGATCGTCGAATCATCCGGACCATCCGTTGCGGTTGGCGATATTTGCAAAGTTTATCCGCGCAACAGCCGCCAGCCATACATCGCCGAAGTTGTCGGTTTCCGCGAAGATCGCGTGCTGACCATGCCGCTCGGCGAAATGCGCGGCATCGCGCCCGGCAGCGATATTGTGGCAACCGGCGAGCCGTTTAATGTGCTGGTTTCTCCGGCAATGCTGGGTCGCGTGCTGAACGGATTGGGCGAACCGATGGACGGACGCGGAGCGATCACCTCCGGCGAACGGCTGTCAGTGTATCAAAACCCGCCGCATCCGCTGCACCGTCGCCGGATAACAGAGCCGATTACCACCGGCATCCGCGCAATCGACGGATTATTAACGCTCGGCAAAGGACAACGTGTGGGTATTTTCGCCGGTAGCGGCGTGGGCAAAAGCACGCTGCTGGGGATGATCGCCCAAAATACCAACGCAGATGTTAACGTTATTTCACTCGTTGGCGAACGGGGTCGCGAGGTTCGCGATTTTATCGAAAAAGAATTGGGCGAAGCCGGATTACGGCGATCGATTCTGGTAGTTGCCACCTCCGACCAACCGGCTTTGGTTCGGGTAAAAGCGGCGCTGGTCGCTACCACCATCGCGGAATATTTCCGCGAACAGGGCGCAAATGTTTTGTTGATGATGGACTCGCTGACCCGCGTTGCCACTGCGCTGCGGGAAATCGGGCTGACCATCGGCGAACCGCCGACAACCCGTGGTTACACGCCATCCGTATTTGCTTTTTTCCCGAAACTGCTGGAACGGGCGGGCACATCTGCCACCGGCAGCATCACCGGCATGTATACCGTTCTGGTTGAAGGGGACGATATGAACGAGCCGATCTCCGACACCGCACGCGGTATTCTGGACGGTCACATCGTGCTGTCGCGGCGGCTGGCATCTGCCGGGCATTATCCGGCAATCGACGTTCTGGAAAGCATCAGCCGGGTGATGAACGATGTAACCACCGAGCAACATCAGGGTGCCACAATGAAGCTTATGGACACATTAGCCACCTACAAGGAAGCAGAAGATTTAATAAATATTGGTGCTTACGTAAAAGGCAACAACCCCAAAATCGACTATTCCATTAAAAAAATAGCGCGGATTCAACAGTTTTTGCGTCAAGGAATTAAAGATTCTGCCGATCTTCAAAGTAGTATCGCTACGGTAATGGATATAATGCGCGATTAACGGTAATCATCAATGTAAAACCTAAACGATACATTCACTAACGGTCAGGGAAGACTAATGAATAATGGTTTTAAATTTCGCCTGAACAAGGTGCTGGAAGTAAAAGACGTCGAGTTCAAACAGCAGCAAAAAGATTTATCGAGCGCGGCGCAGGACAAAATGAACGCTTACCGGCAACTGCTGGAAAAGCAGAATTCATCCGAAGCATTTGCCAAAGAATTGGGCAATGTTCGTTTTCAAAATGCCGGAGATATGCATTTGAATTTCGGTCATTTTCAAAATCTGATCGAAGAAGTGCAGGAGCAGGAACAACAGCTGTTTTCGATGGAAGAACGGGAAAATCTGGAGCGCGAAAAATTATTGAAAGTTCAGCGGGAACGAAAAGTATTGGAAAAACTCCGCGAAAAAGAGCTCGAAAAATTTCATCAGGATTTTCTCAAACAATCGCAAAACGACATCGACGAGCTGGCGATACTCGGCAACCGCCGGGGCATGTGGAAATAACAACGAAAATAACTCTACTTAAAACTATGCAAAATAAAGATTTATCATGAAAATGGCTCTGTTTTACATCGGAACATTTGTAATCATTTTGGGAATAACAACCTTTGTTGTATCCATGTTCCAACCCCCTCCGGCACCGTTAACAGCGGATGGCACAGCAATCGATTCGCTTGCCATTTCCTCAAAAAATGACGCAGCCCAAAAACAGTTGGGCGCCGGTTTACCGGAAGCGGAACAACCAAAGCAAAATGCGATGGCAGAAGCGGCTCCGGAAAAAACAGCAGAAGCTGAAACACCGGCTCAACCGCCGATGGATGCATTAGACAGCCTGCAAATGTCGCTCCGGCAACCGAATAGTTCGCCATCGGATAACCTTGAGCAACAACAGTTAGCCCAGCAACAGCAAAAAAAGCAGAGCGAAAATTTTGCGAAAATGACCAAAGAAATGGCCCAGATTTACGAAAAAATGCCGCCGGCACAGGCTGCAATGATCATCGCGAATCTGGAAACGGAATTGGCAGTAACCGTGATTTCCAAAATGAACAAACGCCAGGCCGCCAAAGTAATGGCAGCCATGGAGCCGTTTAAAGCGATTGAATTGAGTAAATCGATGGCAGAAATGTAAGCAGCAATTATTACAGAATACAGCATCCTACAGGCAAAAAGCGGCTCAATTTGAGCCGCTTTTTCATTTTTCCCACATTTGAATAATGGCTTCCATATCTTTATCGCCGCGCCCGGAAAGGCAAAGCACCAAATGCTCATCCGGTGACATGGTTTTGGCCAATTCCACCGCATACCAAACCGCGTGCGCCGTTTCCAGCGCAGGGATGATGCCTTCGGTTTTTGCCAGCAGCGACATCGCTTCCAGCGCCTGCTCATCCGTTGCGGCAACATATTTCACCCGGTTCACATCTTTCAAAAACGCGTGTTCTGGTCCGACACCGGGATAATCCAGTCCCGCGGAAACCGAGTGCACATCGCCGATTTGCCCGTCATCGGTTTGGATGAGATAGGTGTTCATCCCGTGCAAAATGCCCGGCGAACCATACGAAATCGTCGCAGCATGATTTCCCGCGAGATTGTTGCGTCCGCCCGCTTCCACGCCGTATAATTTCACGGATTCATCGTTCAAAAAGGGATAGAAAATGCCCATCGCGTTGGAGCCGCCGCCCACGCAGGCAACCACCGCTTCCGGCAATTTGCCAAACTTTTCCTGCGACTGCTGCCGCGCTTCGCGACCGATCACCGCCTGGAAATCGCGCACAATCATGGGATACGGATGCGGGCCAACCACCGAGCCGATGCAATAAAACGTATCGTGCACGTTGGTCACCCAATCGCGGATCGCTTCATTGATGGCGTCTTTCAGGGTGCGGCTGCCGTTTTCCACTGGCACAACGGTTGTGCCCAAAAACTTCATCCGGAACACATTCAGCCGTTGGCGAACCACGTCTTCCGCGCCCATATATACGAAACATTCCAGCCCCATTTTTGCGGCGACGGTCGCGGTTGCCACGCCGTGCTGTCCCGCGCCGGTTTCCGCGATGATGCGCTGTTTGCCCATCCGTTTCGCCAGCAGCAACTGCCCGATGGCGTTGTTGATTTTGTGCGCACCGGTGTGATTCAAATCTTCGCGCTTCAGCCAGATTTGCGCGCCGCCGATTTGCTCGCTCAATCGGTCGGCGTGGGTGAGCGGGTTCGGTCGCCCCACATAATCGCGGAAATAGTGCTGCAATTCAGCGTCAAACGCCGGATCGTTTTGGGCGGTTGCGTACGCTGCAATCAGCTCCTCCAGCGCGGGCATCAAAATTTCCGGCACAAACATGCCGCCGTATTCGGCAAATTTGCCGCTTTTATCGGGAAATTGGGAAAAATTCACGGATTTCTTCGTGTCGATCATTGCGAAACGCCTCGATTTGTTTAAAAAATTGTTTCAGTTTATTGGCATCTTTTACGCCCGGCGATGCCTCCACACCGCTGCTCACGTCCACCGCAAACGGGCAAACCGTTTCCACCGCCGAACGGATGTTTGCGGGATTCAATCCGCCGGCCAGAATGATCGGCTGCTGCCGGCTGAGCGCTGCTGCGAACTGCCAATTAAAGGTGCGTCCGGTGCCGCCGTGTTGAGTTGGGTGATGCGCATCCAGCAAAACGGCATCCGCTTTGGGCAGCAGTTTGGCGCTGCGTTTGTCCAATCCGTTTTCGTCAACGGCGATTGCCAGCACTGTCGGTAAATCATTGATTTTAAAAAAATTAGCGTCGCCGTAAATACCATGCAATTGAATGGCATCCAGCCCCGCGATGCGCACGGCTTCCGCCGCAAATGCGTATCCGGGATTCACAAAAACGCCAATTTTTCGGACATGCGTCGGCAATTTTTCGATAATTTTTGCAGCATCCGCAAACGTGATGTTGCGGGAGCTTTTCTCAAAAAAAACAAATCCAAGCGCATCCGCGCCGAGTTCCGTTGCCAGTTCGGCATCCGCCAGGCGGGTGATGCCGCAAATTTTTACACGCACATTCAACTGTTCATCACCATTTTATTCAGGTTTCAACGACGGTTCAATTATAAAAATGAAATGCCGTTTTTCATAACAAAAACCGGCGCATTGTTGGTGCGAATGCTTTTTCCGGGAAAAAGATCGATTTGGAAATTCCGGTGGACAGAAAAACAACAGCGTGTTATATTTCCGGAAGCAGGTCAACGATCAAAAAAAAGCCTCCCGGATTTCCGGGAGGCTCCTCTCGCAAAGGTTTTTGGTATTGATCTGCTTTTTATTTGAGCAGCAGCATTTTGTTGATTTGGGTAAACGCGTTGGCGGTGAGACGATAAAAATAAAGTCCGCTGGCCGCCGGTTGCCCTGCTCGGGTTTCTCCATTCCAGGTCACCTCATGTGAGCCGGGAGAAAAACGCTCATCGACAAGCAATCGCATCACCTCCTTTCCAGATGTATCATATATAGTCAATGATACGGTAACAGATTTATTGAGAAAAAAACGGATAGTCGTCTGGGGATTAAACGGGTTAGGATAATTTTGATACAGATGAACTTCATTTGGTATGACCGGATTAATATCTTCTTCAATCCCAACGATTACCGGCGTAACATCACCATAAGTAATACTGTCGATAATCACGCCTTTTAGATACAGGTCAAAAGGAACATCTCCCCCCCTGTGAATATTAACCCAAATCCACTAGCGTAAATTGAGGTTTTCTGATGAAGCCATGTTGTTGTATCAATAGTATCGTTAACAAAATAATACTAAATCTCCTTTAGAGTAACGTTCAGCCCAAACAATGAATCTTCATATACGTATTTTAATTTTGCGATCTCGCTGTCATCTTCCTTTACAAACCATATATTTCCCTTTTGGGCATTTGGTTTATATATAAGTCTTGGATAACTGAAGATATTCGTTGTTTGATAAACATATCCTGCTGTGTCAATTTTGAAGTAGTCAGGAGTAATATAATCAATCGGGTTTAAAAAAAATCGGCTGACGCAAATGTAGTGGTTTTCTTCAGCATCTAAAGAATCAAAGACAATTTTGGTTTGCAGGGTATCAAACACAAACCCATCGTAATAATATTCCCATGTATCACCTGAATTGTGCGGGAAAAAGTTGGTGGTATCCTGGGCATTGGCAATAAAACCCCATTGGGAAACACCCAAAAATATCAGCCATGCATATTTGCTTAACATATTGAAGCCTCTTTTAATTTAATAATAACAAATAGTTACACACCTGAATTGATTTGAAAACCCTATATTAAATTATCTCACCAGTAACATTTTCTGGTTAATGGCTTTTGACGGTGTTCTTAGCTGATACAGGTATGTGCCGCTGGACAGGTTTTGGGCGTTAAATTGAATTTGATAGCTCCCCGGTGTTTGTACTTCGTTCACCAGAACTGCCGCTTCCCTGCCCAACAGGTCATAAATAATCAGTTCCACTTTTTCGGTTGTGTTGAGTTGATATTGGATGGTAGTTGACGGATTAAACGGGTTGGGGTAGTTTTGATACAGAACGGCTGTTTCGGGTATTTGATTTGAGTTTGGTTCCTTAATAGCTGTGACTGAGCCGTATCGGATGCTGTCGATATAGGCACCCTTGATTCGATAGGCTCCTCCTAATTCCCAGTCCTCACCTATTCTTCCGAATCCACTGGCTAAATAGTGATTTCCTAACCATAAAGAATCATTAATAGTTGTATTTATATAATGATAGCTAATTGTTTTAATAATTGTTGGTTGATTAAAGATCACATCTGAATACAGGTCTATGACTTTTGCATGCATATAACCTTCAAATTCAGGTTGTACTACCCACGAATTACCTAAATCCGCATCAAGTTTATAAATCAAAGCACTGCTACTACTTAGCATATAAATTGTATTATTTAATGTGTCCAAAACAAAATCTCCGAAGGATGATGTATGTATGTAGTAATTACCATCTGGACTTAGCGAATCTTTGGTAATCACATTTTGGACTGTATCAATTATAACCCCAATATCAAATTCATAATATTCCCAAATATCTCCTTCGTGGTGGGGGAAAAATTCCAGCGGATCAACGATTTGGGCTTTCGCAAAAAAGCTCCATTGGCTCATGCACAAAAAAAGCAGAAATGCGTATTTGTTTAACATATATTTCTCCTAAGTGCTATTTTTCCATCCTTTGCTCGCCTGAAAGGTTTGGTTTTTAGTTAGCAATGCATGTAAATAGCCAACCTGACATTCTGTGTAACTGCCAGACAAAACATCTAAATGTTATTTTTTTACAAAATGGTAAGTTGGGACACTTTTTCTAATCGCCCTCCGATTATTATTCCTTAGAAACCTTGTGAAATATATAACGGGGGGGGCAAATTTGTAAAGTATTATATTTCATTTTTCCGGGTGACTGCTTTTCGTGCGGAAGTGAGGATGCAAAGAACAAAAAGTAAAAAGCGAAGAGCCAACAGCCAAGAACCAACAGCCAACAGCCAACAGCCAAAAACTGCCCGGCTTCACAAATCCGTTAATTAAAAAAAGGTAGATTATCGAAAATGAATGTTGTATCATGCGAAGCTGCGATTTGCTTTCGCGTGAAACAGATCGTTTGGCATGGACGCAATTTTAATAAATACAGAGGTTTAGCAATGCGATTTATTTATGCACTATTGATGGGATTTTGCGGATTCGTTTTCGCGCAAAGCACGGCAACGATTATGACTTACAATATTCTCGATTATACCGGCGGCAGAACGCAGGCGTTTGATACGGTGATCGACGAAATTGAACCGGATTTGCTGGTGACCCAGGAAATGGGTTCGCAAGCCGGCGTAAACGCATTTTTGAATATTTTGAACGACAACGGAACGCCCTACGCCGCCGCGCCGTATTTTGACGGCCCGGACAAAGATATGGCGCTGTTTTATCGCACCGCCGTTTTCGATTTAGTGAGCGTTACCCGCCACGCCACCACGCTGCGGGATATTTACCAATACCGCGTGCGGCACATCCTTTCCGGCGATACGCTGATCGTTTTTTCCGTGCACCTGAAAGCCAGCGACGGGGAAACCGAACGCCAGCGACGCCTGCAGGAAGTGATGGTATTGCGCAACGTAACCGACAACTTGCCAACAACCGCCAATTTTATGATCGTTGGCGATTACAATATTTATTATTCGGATGAACCGGCATTTCAGGAATTGATCAAAACGTCGCGTGGCAGCGGATATGTGAAAGACCCAATCAACCGGTTGGGCAATTGGCACAACAACGCATCATTTGCGGATATTTTCACCCAATCAACCAGGGTGAACGGCGGCAGCGGCTCCGGCGGCGGCGTGGATGACCGATTCGATATGATGCTCCTGTGCGAAAACCTGCTTTCTCCCGGCGGCATCGATTATGTTTCCAACAGCTACATGGCGTATGGCAATGATGGACTGCATTTTAATCAGGCCATCAATAACGGGCAAAACGGCGTGGTCGATACCGATGTCGCCAACGCCCTGCACGATGCATCCGATCACATGCCGGTGTTGCTGCGGCTGCGTTTCGGCGTGCCGACCGGCATCCCGAACGGCTCGGAAAATTTGCCCGACACACCGCAGTTGTTCGATAATTACCCGAATCCGTTCAATCCCGGCACAACCATCCGCTTTGCGCTGCCCTCGGCACAGGATATTCAACTCGATATTTATAACGCTCGTGGACAGCAGGTGCGCAGCCTTGCTAACGGCAATTATCTGCCCGGAAATCACAATTTATTTTGGGACGCCACCAATGATAACGGCGAACGCGTCGCATCGGGCGTTTATTTTTATCAACTGCGGGCCGGCGTTTTTCAACAATCGCAAAAAATGTTGTTGATTCAGTAATTACGAAAAAGTTTACGGGAGGGGTTCGTGATCAAACGCCCCTTCCGATTTTGTCTTTGGATGTTATAATCTCAATTTTTCGAGCAGGAGTGGCAGATATCTTCCCCATTGTCATTGCTGCGAAGGCAGGAATCTCATAATCAAATTTGAAAGTTAATGATAGTCCTAATATAACTTGTAATCATTTAGCCCGGAGCGTGCATTGAAGTTATTGTTTTACATAAAGTTATACGCAATGATGGTTCCGGTATTTTTCCTGATCGACATGCTATGGCTGGGCTGGCTTGCCAAAGGGTTTTACCGCAAACACCTTGATTACATTTTGAGTCCGCAGGTCAACTGGACTGCCGCTATCGTATTTTACCTGATTTACATCGCCGGCATCATGATTTTTGCGGTGCTGCCTGCGCTCGACAAAGCCTCATTTTCAAAAGCGCTGATACTGGGCGCACTCTTCGGATTTTTCACATACGCTACCTACGATTTAACCAATCTTGCAACGCTGAAAGATTGGCCGCTACCGGTGGTTTTCGTGGATATTCTGTGGGGAACGGTGCTCTGCGCATCGGTTTCCGCAGCCGGATTCGCCGCCGGAAAATGGCTTTCCTGACCTAAATTTCCCGCCGTAAAAGCCGCCGTTTTCACCGGCTTTCTCTTTCGTTGGTTGCATTCCCACCAAAATCCTTTCATATTTTATTATTCGAACCGGAAAGGATTACACCATGATTTTATTAAAAGACGCTCATTTATACCGCGAAAAAGCATACATCAACGGGCATTGGGTTGAGGGCAGCAGCCACAAAACTTTCCCGGTGACCAATCCCGCCAATGGCGAAACAATTGCACAAGTTGCCGATTTGGGCGCCGCCGAAACACGCAGCGCCATCGAAGCGGCGGCAGCGGCGCAGCCGGAATGGCAGGCCAAAACTGCCGCGGATCGTGCGGAAATTTTACGGCGATTCACCAATTTACTGCGCACAAATAAAGAAGACCTAGCGCTGCTGATGACCACCGAGCAGGGCAAACCGCTCGCCGAATCCCGGGGCGAGATCGATTACAGCGTCTCATTTTTTGAGTGGTTTGCAGAGGAAGCGCGCCGCATTTACGGCGACGTGATCCCGACACACCACCCCAACCTGCGCAATATTGTGATCAAACAACCGATTGGCGTGGTTTCCGCCATTACGCCGTGGAATTTCCCAATTGCGATGGTTGCCAAAAAACTGCCCGCTGCGCTGGCTGCCGGCTGCACATTTGTGTGGAAACCGGCGGAGGATACGCCGCTCTGCGGTTTGGCGCTGGCGGAACTCGGCGAACGCGCCGGATTGCCGCCGGGCGTGTTCAACGTGGTAACCACGTCGGATGCGGCAACGGTCGGGAAAGAGTTGACCACCAACTCACTCGTTCGAAAAGTTTCCTTCACCGGCTCCACTGAAGTTGGGAAAAAGCTGCTGCACCAAAGCGCGGATACCGTCAAAAAAGTATCGCTGGAATTGGGCGGCAATGCCCCGTTCATCGTGTTTGACGATGCGGATATCGACGCAGCAGTGAGCGGCGCCATCGCCAGCAAATTTCGCAACGCCGGGCAAACCTGCGTTTGCGCCAACCGTATTCTCGTTCAGGATGCGATTTACGATGCCTTCGCCGAAAAATTCACCGCAGCCGCAGGGCAATTGGCGGTTGGCAACGGCGTGGACGAACGGGTGGATATCGGTCCGCTGATTGCCCAAAAAGCGCTGGAAAAAGTAGAACACCTGATCGCCGATGCCCGCGAGAACGGCGCGGAAATTATTCTCGGCGGCAGCCGCCACTCGCTCGGCGGTAATTTTTTTCAGCCCACCGTACTCACCAACGTAAGCGAAACCGCAGAAATGGCACAGTCGGAAATTTTCGGGCCGGTTGCGCCGTTGTACCGGTTCACATCGGAAAAAGCGGCCATCACAATGGCAAATAACACCCGTTTCGGGCTGGCAGCATATTTTTATTCCCGGGATATCGGGCGAATCTGGCGGGTTTCGGAAGCGCTGGAATACGGCATTGTCGGCGTTAATACCGGCATGGTTTCCACCGCAGTGGCACCGTTTGGCGGTGTAAAAGAATCAGGAATTGGTCGCGAAGGCTCAAAATATGGTATCGAGGAATATCTGGAAACAAAATTTATTTGTCACGGGGGGATTACGGAAGGCTCGTAAAGCAATGGAAATAAATCAGTTAATCAGCCCGGATTCCTGATCGATCAGAAATTGGTAAATTTCCGCAGGTGTTTTGAGTTGCAGCAGGGCATCGCGCACATGCGGCTGGGAAATGATCCGCGAAATGCGGGTGAGCAATCGCAAATGTGTGCCGTGCTGGTCGTTCGGGCCGATGAGCAGAAAAACAATGTGGGCGGGTTTGTGGTCAAATGATTCGAAATCAACGCCTTCGGGATGCACACCGATGGCAATAACAAAATTTTGGATGAGCTGGGTGCGGCAATGCGGAATGGCAACGCCGTGTCCCACGCCGGTGGTCATCAATCGTTCCCGCTCTAAAATGGCATCCAGCACATCATCGCGCTGCCGGATCAGCTGGTTTTTCACCAATTCTTCCAACAGTTCTTCGATGACCTCAACTTTGGCCGCCCCTTTTAAAGGGTATTTGATCAGATTTTCTTGTAAAATTTCGCTCAGTTTCATGTCAGATCTCCCATCCGCAAAAGATTTTTGACCGTGCCAATATACAACAGAAACCATTGTGGCATCAAGGAGAACTTATCTTAGCATTTGCTGCCGTAATGCAGTTACTCCATTTGCAGCTCAACAATCGACTCACAGCCGCATTTGCATCGGAAGCGAATGGCGGTCACACCGTTTTTGCCATTCAGTACTTCAACCTTCACATTATCCGGTTTATCAAACATTTGCATATCGTATTTTTGAATCCTGTTTGAACTATTGGCGACGCTGGATTTAACCACATTCCCGAATTTATACACAACATCATTTGAATTGGCGTTGCATCGTGACCAGTCTTGTTCCAATGGCTCAAATTCCTTTTTGACACTCATGACAAATTCCCTTTTGTCTTTAATTGTTCAAGCTACATCATCGGATGGTCAGGTGTTTTAATGAAGCAAAAAACGATTTGCTTTGGATATGTATTATGTTATTTTTCCGGCATAAAAAAAGTATCGATGTTGCAGGAAAAACAACCAATTGCGTAAACAAGGGAGATAAGATGCGACGTTATTGCTTGCTACTACTGATGGTGCTGGGACTGGCACAGATCGCCTGGGCGCAGCCCTTTCCTGACCCCTACAGATATCCTGAAAATCGCACCATGATGGGCGGTTTGGGTATGACCTGGATTGATGATCAAGCGTACACCACGCTCACACTCGCGCCGGATCTGGCTTTCGGAAAATGGGGTGTTGGCATCTATTTGCAACTGTTGTTCAATAATGAAGACGGATTCAAATTTCGGAAAGATGAATATCAGGATGGCGCCGGCATTTTGCGGGCGATTCGCTACATCCGCTATGCGCAGAAATACGATCCGTATTATTTCCGGGTCGGTTCTCTGGATCGCGCAATTCTCGGCAACGGATTTTTGATGTGGAACTATAACAACCAGTCGAATTACGATAAACGGAAAATCGGGCTGGTTGCCGATGTGGATTTGAACCAATTTGGTTTCGAAAGCGTGATGAGCAATTTCGGATCATCCGATTTGCAGGGCGTGAACCTGTATGTCCGCCCGTTTCGCTTTGCGCAGGAACCGATGCCAATTTTAAATAAATTAAGGGTTTACACCACCTATATTCGCGATAACAATGTTGCGGATGAACCGTTGACCGATACCACTTTCACCGAAAATTCACTCAGCGCGCTCGGCTTTGGCGTGGATTTGATGTGGCTGGATCTCAAACTCATTAACAGCACCATTTATGCGGATTACTCCAAATTCAGCGATTTCGGTAATGGAAAAGCCGTCGGTATCCGGGTGGTTTTTCCAGAATTTATCGGGCTGTTCGGGCTTGCTGCACGGCTGGAAAAACGCTTCAACGGCGAGCAGTTTGTGCCATCGCTGTTCGGGCCGTTGTATGATTTACAACGCCAGCTCGGCGGCACCAGCAGTATTTTTACGCAATTGCGCAACACGCCAAAAACCGAGGGTATTTTTGGCGAACTCGCCGGTCACGTGATTCAAAAAGTGCAACTGATCGGCAGTTTCCAGAAATTAAACGGCATTCGCAACAGCGGTATTTTGCACGTTGAAGCCAACGCACCGGATCTGGTTCCCCGTTTCGAACTGCGCGGCTATTACGACAAAATTAATGTTGAAACATTCAAAGATGTGCGTACGCTCGATATTAACTCCGTGCTCACCGCGGACATCGGTTACGAGCTAAACAATTATCTGCTGCTCAGCGTTATTTACCGCTGGTACTGGCTGGAAGAACCGGGCAATCCCGGTGTTTACAAACCAGTCGAACGGGTAGAACCACGGCTGTCGTTCCGGTATAATTTCTGATAATTTTCGCTCGTTTTTATGATTGTAAATGCACATATCACCGGGGCTTATCCCGGTGATATGTTAAGATTTCTGCCTTCGCGCCGAAGGTTCTCCTTCGGGGCAGGAATGTCAAATTTTATTATTTTTCAAATTCACAATCATCATTCCAAAAATGCACAACACCATTTCGATGTTCAAACAGTTCGGCAACGCCATTGGCGATTTGCTGTTTCCGCCGGTTTGTCACAATTGCGGCAAGCTGATCGGCGCGGAAACACCGGTCCCCATTTTGTGCGAAAGCTGTATTTCGACACTGCAATCCGTGCCGGATGGCTGGATCGAAACGCGCATTTTGGCAAAAATGACACCTTGCCATATCGATCAAATGTGGGCGGCTTTCTGCTTTCACGACCAAATCCAGCACATCGCGCATGCGTTCAAATACAAACAAATGCCGGATCTCGCCCGGAAAACGGGACGCTGGATTGCTTCTCGCCCCAATTTTCCGGCATTTGCAAAAACCGCAGATATCATTTTGCCGGTGCCGCTGCACCGGAAACGCCGGCAAATCCGCGGCTACAACCAAAGTGAGCGATTGGCAGCCGGCTTATTCCCTGAATACGAGTGTGATACAAAATTTCTGAAACGCAAACGCCACACCCAATCGCAAACCAAACTGAAACGCACGGATCGCCGCAAAAATGTGGCGGATGCTTTCGTGCTCCGGTTGCCGGAGAAAATTGCCGGAAAAACCGTTTTGCTGATCGACGATGTGGTAACGACCGGCGCAACCCTGAACGAATGCGCCCGGACATTGAAGGAAAACGGCGCAGTGCAGGTTTTCGCAATCGCGATTGCCACGCCGGTTTTTGAGGAGGAAGCAATTGCGGTAAATTGGGATTTTTGAGAAAAAAAAAGCCCCGCATTCACGGGGCTTATATAATGTATTGTTTTTAAACAGCTTGTAAACCTACATATTGTTGACAATCCGAATAAAATCATCGAACAGATAATCTGCATCCACCGGACCGGGCGCTGCTTCCGGGTGAAATTGCACGCTGCGGAACGGCTTGCTTTTGTGGCTGATGCCTTCGTTGGTGTTGTCATTCAGGTTCACAAACCAGGTTTCCCATTCATCGGGCAAATTTTGATCATCTACGGCAAAGCCGTGATTTTGCGAGGTGATCAAACAACGTCCGGATTTTACATCGATGACCGGTTGGTTTTGGCTGCGATGTCCGTATTTCAATTTGTAGGTGTTTGCGCCGGCAGCCAGCGAGAGCAACTGGTGCCCCATGCAGATGCCGAAAACGGGAATATCCCGCGCCATCACGCCGCGAATGGTTTCTACCGTTGCGCGGCAGGTTTTGGGATCGCCGGGGCCGTTGGAAATCATCAAGCCGTCAAAATTTTCGCCGGATAAATCGTAATCCCAGGGCACACGCAATACCTGAACATCGCGCGAAAGCAGGTTGTGCAAAATATTATGTTTCGCTCCGCAATCGATGAGCACAACGCGTTTGGCGGCTTCGCCATAAACCGCGGGTTTATCGATGCTGGTTTCCGCAACCAGATTGAGCAGGTTGGGATTGTAGAAACTGATGGTTTCGTCACCAAATTCTATTTTGCCGAGCATGGCGCCTTTTTCGCGCAAAATCTGGGTGAGCGAACGGGTGTCGATGCCGGTGATTGCCGGAATTTGTTCGCTTTTCAGCCAATCGGACAGGCTGCGGGCGGCGTTCCAGTGGCTGTATTCCAGCGAATAATCGGACACAACCAGCGCCTGAACCTGAATGCGGTTCGATTCGAAATTGAGATTTAAATTCCCGTTTTTCCGGCTGGAAGGCACGCCGTAATTGCCAATCAACGGGTATGTCAGCGTCAAAATTTGCCCGCGATAGGATGGATCGGTCAGCGTATCCGGGTAACCGGCCATGCCCGTGTTAAACACCACTTCGCCGGCGATGGATGCCGGATGCCCAAATGCCCAACCGTCAAAAACGGTGCCGTCTTCCAGCACCAGCCGTCCGGCGATCCGGTTGTCCGGGCGGTAAATGTCGCTTTCTGCAATATCCGGTAAATCTGCTGTTTGTAACATTTATATATACCTCATCATTTTGTTTCCGGGAACAGACAAAAAAAATCCCCTTTGGGAAAGGGGAAAATTAATACACACGCGCAATAAATTGTACAGGCAATGCGGCATCACTGAATGCGCCCCATTCATGAAATATGAAAATTTTTCTGCTGTGTGCGATGCTCATTGATTCACCTGTTTGTTCATCGATAAAAATAACCACATTTAGCGGGAATTTTAAGGCCTTTTTAATTTTTTTGAAAATTACCAACTTTTGCCTAACCCACATGAGCAGCAGAATTACGTTATGCAACGCCGATAAAACGATACTATCCAACCCAAATAGCATCAAAAAATCGGATCGCATAAATACAGAAATTGCTAATCATCCCCCAAAAATGGTCGTTAATCAATTCAGTTAATAAACTGGAAGTAACGAAGTAATTATGAGACTCTAATTCAGGGATAGAATATGAAGTTTGTGAAAGTGCCTCGCGAAATTGATACCAAGCTAGACCAGATTGACAGTGTTGCAACGCTTCCGCATATTGCCACGGAAATTCTGGAAGTTATGCGCAGCCAAAATACATCGATGCGCAAAATTGCAGCGGTCATCGAAAAAGACCCGTCCATTACCGTGAAAATCCTTAAAATTGCCAACTCGCCACTGTGGGGCGCGGTGGGCAAAGTGGAAAGCGTTCAGCGTGCGCTGGTGCTGCTGGGGCTAAAGCAGGTTTCCAATATTGTCATCGCCATTAGCCTGTACAGCACATTTGCCCAACTGAAACCCAATCCGTATTTCAATCGGGACCAGTTTTGGCGGCACTCCATCGCGACGGCGCAAATTGCTCGCAAATTGTGCGCAACGCTCAGCATCAATTTTAACGGCGAAGAATTTGTAACCGGATTAATTCACGATCTCGGCAAAATTGTGATGGACCAGTTTTTTGGCGATCGCTTTAAAGCGATTGTTGAAGATGCAAAACGCAACGGCGGCTCGTATGTAGAAATCGAGAAAAAACATATGGATTGCACCCATGCGGATATCGGCGCGGCGCTGCTGGAACGCTGGAATTTCCCGGCGTCAATCGTCATGTCGATCCAATACCACCACAAACCGGATCAGGCACCGGATTATCGCGAAATGGTAAGCATGATCAATTTGGCAAATCATTTGGCAAAATTTTGGGAATCCCCCGATAACAACGGAAGCGTTCCCAATTTTCAGAGATTACCGTCCTGGCAAAATTTGACAAAAGCGTACCCAAATTTTGCAAATTTCAATCTCGAAGAATTTTTGACAGAACTTAATTCTGAAATGGATCGCAACGCGTCCATCGGCAAATTGATCAGTATTTAACCGAAGATTGCGACCATGAATGGCATTCTAAACCATAAAAAAATAGTGCCGGTGCTGTTGGCAATGCTCCTCACAGCCTGTGGCGGACACCGGCTGCCGGCGAAAGACCCGGTTTCGCTGGGCATTGTGCCGTTCGCATCGGATAAAATGACCCGCATTCCGGATGAACTCAACCAGCGGTTGTTTCGCAGCCTGCACCAAAGCGGGCGTTTCCGGATTATCCCGGTTCAGGAAAATTCCCAATTACTCATTCTGGATGAAATGGCAAATTTTGATATGCCGCAAATCCAAACCACTGCAGATTCCAGCGAGGCAGACAGCACCGCCGGCGCTGACATTTCATCGAACAATTTACCGCGCTGGATTTTAACCGGCGTATTCCTCCGGGAAGTTGAACGAACCGCAAAAGGCTCCGTTGTGCCGTTTATGCTGTATGCGCCGTCCCGGAAAATTGTGGCGGAACTGGAATTCAGGCTATACGACACGCAGGAAAAACGCTGGGTCGATATCCGGCGCGTGCTGACCCAAAAAAAACGGCGCGGCAACCTGCAAGTTATCGATTACGATCCGTCCGATCCATCGCTGGCAGTAATGGCCACGGAGCGCCAGGAAATGCGCAGCGCGCTTTATGACGATTTATTTACCCAATTGATCAATTCTGTGGAGAAAATGATTTATGCCGACAAGTAAACTTGATTCAAAAACCCGCATCGAAATTTGGAACACGCTGAAAAGCATCGACAATGTGCCCACAATGCCCAGCGTTTATTTTAAACTGGACAAGCTGTTGAGCGATCCCAATGCATCGATCGTTTCTGTGCGGCGCGCAATTGAAGAAGATCCGCCAATTGTTGCCAAAATTTTGCAACGCGTAAACAGCGGATTTTACAATCTTTCCAGAGAAGTGAACAATATTCAGCAAGCCATTGTGATGTTGGGATTAACCGAAATTTACAACCTTGTTGTGGAATTGAGCATTCTCAGCATGTTCCAGAATATGAAAGAATCGCCGTATTTCAGCTTCGATAAATTCTGGAAACACTCCTCCGGAACCGCCAGAACCGCCGCGGCAATTCGCAAATACATCGGCGTAAGCTTCGATAATGTTGAGTTTACATCCGGGCTGCTGCATGATTTCGGTCGATTGATTTTGTGCATTTTCTTTAACGAACTGTATCAGAAAGTGTTTGAATACAGCGAGAATAACCAGGCATCACTGTATGATGCTGAAATGGAACAGCTCAATTTTACCCACACCGAAGCCGGTTACTGGCTGGCCAAACGCTGGCATTTGCCCACTGAGGTTTCCGATGTGATGCTCCACCACCACGACGTAACGCCAAAAGATGTTCGCGAACACCCGCTTCGGGCGATTGTTTATCTCGCGGATAAAATCACCAACTTGTGGGGATTCAGCCTTCATCCCGTACCAAATTTCGATGCGATAGAAGATGATCCGATCTGGCTGGAAGTTGTGAAGGTTTATCCCAGAATGGCAACATTCCCGCTGGATGACATGATCAATATTTTGAACATGCCTATCGAAGAAGCGGATACCTATTTGTATCAGGAAGAATCCGAACGCAACACGGGCAAGGTTCAACTGGCTTCGCTGAAAGATATTGTTGAAAACCTGATCAACGGATTCGCCGAGCTGCAACACAATCTCGAAGAAAAACAAATTTCGTGGATCGACGCATTCGTAAAAATGCGCATGGCTTTGCAATCCAACATCCGGATGGATCTGCTGAGCATTTACCGCTGGAATGCCGATTCATTCAAACTGGAACCGATTTTCACCCACGGCGACCCCACCAGCGCGTTGGACATGATCAATTTCCGGCGCGGAAAAGGCGCGGTTCGCTGGATCATGCAGAACAAAAAACCTTTGCTCATCAGCAATGCGGAAAGAAATTCAAAAATTACTGAAAAAGTGGTTAACTCATTTTTGGGTGTGCCGATAGTAACGGGTAACTCATTTTCTGGCGTAATGGTAGTTGGCTGTTTTCAGGACGGCCAATATGGCGATAACGAACAATATTTTCTGGAAGTTGCCAGCGAATATGTCGGTCGCCTCTTCCGTTTTGTCGAATAATTTTCAGGGATAGACGCAACACAAAGGACAGTGTGATGATAAACAGTATTTATCTCAATAAAACAGGGATGATTATCCAGCAGCGCCGGTTGGATGTTTCCGCAAATAATCTCGCAAATATCAACACCGTCGGTTACAAAAAAGATGGTGTTTTCTTCCACAAACTGGCCGAAGCCCTTGCCGATACCGGCGAAGTCGATGCCAATCGCTTGCCCGGCAGCTCCAACGTGGATTTTAGCCTCGGAACGATGCAACGCACCGATAATCCGCTGGATGTCGCCATCAACGGCGACGGTTTTTTTGTGATTCAGGGTGAAGACGGCGAATATTTTTCCCGTAACGGCAGTTTTCAACTGGATGGCGAAGGACGTTTGGTCACCATCGACGGTCACAGCGTTGTGACAGACGGCGGTGAAATTCAGATTGCCGGCGGCGAAGTGCGCTTCAACGAAAAAGGCGAAATTATCGTGGATGGCCAGAGTGTCGGTCGCCTGCGCATCGCCACATTCGAAAATCCGCAGCAACTGGAACGCATTGGCGATGCCTATTTTAAAGCGGGAACCGCCGGAGCCACCGATTTACCTAACGAAGAAATTGATCTTCGGGCCGGATATCTGGAATTGAGCAATGTGGACCCGGTGATGGAAATGGTGAATATGATCGAAATCAACCGGGAATACGAGCTGGGACAAAAAGCGATCAACACACAAGACAGCACGCTGGACAAGCTGATCAATCAGGCTGGTCGCCCGTAAGCGATTATTTTTATTTGATATACAGGGCGTAGATTTCGCCCGGCTGGACGCAACATTTTTTAAGAACTGGAGGTTCTGACATGGATAAAGTGCTATATGTAGCGGCATCGGGCATGCAAGCCCAAAAGCTATACATCGATGTAATTGCGAACAATCTCGCCAACGTAAACACCACCGGATTCAAAAAAAGCGCCATCAATTTTCAGGATTTGCTGTACGAAAGCATCCGCGATGCCGGTGAACCCACCGAAGGCGCACAAAACCGTCCCGTTCCGTTGCAATTGGGCAACGGCTCGCGCGCGGTTGCCACAAACAAAAGTTTTGCGCAAGGCGCAATTACCGTAACGGAAAATCCGTTGGATATCGCCATTCAGGGTGACGGATTTATGATGGTGCGCATGCCGGACGGCAACGCCGCTTACACCCGCGACGGCGCACTGAAAATCTCGTCAGACGGATTAATCGTAACGACAGACGGTTATGTGGTTGAACCGGAATTAACGATTCCCGAAGATGCGCAGCAAATCGTCATTCGTGCCGACGGGCAGGTAGAAGTGCTCAGCTTTGGCGAAACCCAGTTTTCGCAAATCGGGCAGCTGGAGCTGGCGCGATTTATCAATCCCGCCGGATTGGAATCGATGGGACATAACCTGTATCGCGAAACCGCCGCTTCCGGCACGCCGTTTTCCGGCATTCCCGGCACCGAAGGTTTGGGATCGCTGGCGCAGGGATTTCTGGAAGCATCCAACGTGGATGTTGTTGAAGAAATGGTTGCGATGATCGCCGCACAGCGCGCATACGAAATCAACTCCAAAGCCATTCGCACCGCCGAAGAAATGTACGACATCGAAAACCGCCTGAAGTAATGATGCGGATTTTCAATAAATACAGCAACTTGCTGGCTTTCTGCCTAACCGCTGTGCTGATTGGCAGCGCAGTTTTCGCACAAACTGAATCGGTGATTGTCGGGCAACACGAAATTCGCCAAAAAATCAACGCGTTTCTCGAAAGTTGTTACAGCAATCAGCCGGCGCGTTTCGAAACCGAATGGATCAGCGATATTCCGGTGTGGAAAATCGGCCAGCAAATCGATTCGATTGCCGTGCATTACGGCAAAAATTCGTTGCCGCGCAGCCAGACCATCGTGCGAATCGAAGCATATCACAACGCCCGCGTGATCCGGCGATTGAGCTATTCGCTGCGGGTTCGCGTCTTTGCGCAAGTATTTGTTTCCAATGGAAATATCGCATCCAAAACGCCGCTCGATCAGCAGCAATTTACCATCGCAGAAGAAGAAATCACAGCCGTTTCCGGCGATCCGCTGCTGGCTGGCGCATCGCTGGCAAATCAGCAAACCCGCCGGTTTGTGCGCAACGACGCCATTCTCACCGCAGAACTGATCGAAGCAATTCCGCTGGTTGCCCGTGGCGATTTAATCACGTTGCGATACGATGCGGGCACCATTCAGGTGGAGCTGCAGGCACGCGCACAGCAGGATGGCGGCGCCGGTGAGGAAATTTGGTGCATGGGTGCAGACGGACGGAAACGTTACCGCGCTCGCATCGAATCGGAATCGACAGCGGAGCTGATTCCATAGCTATTTCAAATAAAATCAATTGGTTGAATTAAAGATATTTGAGGTTTTACGGTATGAAAAAAACACAATTTTTGAGCATCGCGCTGTTACTCGTCAGCATCGCGGCAAACGCCCAGCAGGATATGGGCAAAAGTATGAGCCTGTTCACGGACAATAAAGCCAACAAAGTTGGCAAAGGCATCACCGTTTTGGTGATGGAATTTTCGCAAGCCAGTAACGAAGCCAAAACTGAATCCAAAAAGCAGACAACCAACAACGTCGGCATCGAAAAAGGCACAGGCATGTTGCAGTTTTTGCCGGAATTTGGCATCAACGGCAAAACGCAGAACGATTTTAAAGGCGATGCGCGCACCTCTCGTAAAGGTTCGCTGCGCGCCAAAATTGCTGCACGAATTGTTGGCGTAAACGACGCCGGCGATTATGTCATCGAAGGCAAACGCGTTGTCGAAACCAACAACGAGAAAGAAGTATATTCGCTGGAAGGCGCTGTCCGCCCGGAAGACATTATGGCGGATAACACGGTTTTTTCATACAATATTTACGATGCACACATCATTTACAAAGGCAAAGGCGAGGTTGCCCGGGCGCAAAAACCCGGCGTAATCACTCGTTTTTTGCAATGGCTATTTTAGCTTTTGAGGTTTGAAAAAAAGGATTTTTTGGAAGGTGGTAGAATAAAATGTTAACCCGGATAATTGAAATATTGACCCGTTGGCTCAAAAAGAAAAATGCGCCAAGCCCAATATTTTCAGCACTTTTGGTGAGTATAATTTTTATGGGATTTTCCATAAATGCGACCGCACAAGTGCGATTAAAAGATATGATGCGGCTGCAGGGAATTGAGCGGCATCAGCTCATCGGATATGGATTGGTGATCGGTTTAAACGGCACCGGCGATAGCAAACGCAGCCAGTTCACAACGCAATCGGTTGTGAACATGCTCCAGAAATTTGGCGTAACCGTTCCGGTAGAAAGTGTCAAACCGCGTAACGTTGCCGCAGTGATGCTCACCGCAGACGTGCCTTCTTACGCACGTCGCGGTGATTTAATTGACATCACCGTATCGTCCGTTGGCGATGCCAAAACGCTGGAAGGCGGCGTGCTGATCATGACGCCGCTGTCAAAAGCAGACGGCACGGTCATCGCGATGGCGCAAGGTCCGCTGACCGTCGGCGGATTTTCGGTGGAAACCAGCGGCGGTGGCGGGGTTCGCCAAAACCATACACTGGTTGGGCGAATCCCGCAGGGCGCTGCACTGAAAATTGATCTCGAAGGTGATTTTCCCACGGGTGAAAACCTGAATTTTTCGCTCAACGAAAAAGATTTGACCACCACCCAACGGGTTGTGGAAGCGCTCAATCGCAAATTCGGAGCAAATACAGCGTTGCCGACCAGCCCGTATGCCATCGGCGTTCAATTACCGGGCAATTATCGCCGTCCCGGCGGCACATACGCATTTCTGGCGGAAATGGAGCAACTCACCGTTACGCCGGATGTTTCCGCAAAAGTGGTCATCAACGAGCGCACCGGAACCATCGTCATTGGCGGAACAGTTGCCATCATGCCCGCAGCCATCGCACACGGTAATTTGAGCGTGGAAATTCGCTCCAATCCGATTGTTTCGCAGCCTGCGCCCTTTTCGCAGGGACAAACTACCGTAATCCCTAACTCTCAGGCAACGGTTTATCAGGATGAAGGCCAGGTTGTCACCATCGATAATGTAACCACAGTTCAGGAAGTTGCCCAGGCGCTCAACAACATCGGCATTATGCCGCGCGATATTATCGCCGTGCTGCAGGCGCTGAAAATTGCCGGCTCCCTGAAAGCCGAAATTGTGGTGATGTAATCCAAAAAGGGGTGATTGAAAATGTCTGATTTTAGCAAATTTACGATATCTACCAATGATGCGCTGTTGGCAAACCCAACCGCGGATCTGCCAAAAAACGGTCGCAGCACGGAAGCGATGCAAAAAGCTGCCAACGATTTTGAGGCGATTTTTGTAAACCTGATGCTGAAAACCATGCGCCAGACCATCATGAAATCCGGTTTGACAGAATCCGGTTTGGGCGGCGAAATTATGGAATCGATGTTCGATCAGGAATTGTCCAAACAAATTGCCACCAGCAGTAATCTGGGCATTTCGGAAGCAATGATGCAGCAACTTGCCGGCACATCGGAACTCGCAAAAATTACAACGCCCGAACGCCATTTGGAGCTGCCGCGATTAAAATTGCCAAAAGCCGTCGATCGTGAAATATCGGCAGCATCCGTATCGTTTAAACAGATAGACACCAAGCCCGTCAAACCAAATGAAAACAAATATTTGGACATGCCGTTAAATCAGCGGATTGCTGCATTTCAACCGGAAATTGAAGCGGCATCCCGTAAATACAATGTGGATGAGAATTTGCTGAAAGCGGTCATCGCAGCGGAATCTGCAGGCAATCCGCAGGCGGTTTCGCACAAAGGCGCCAAAGGTTTGATGCAATTAATGGACGGCACGGCGGATTGGCTAAAAGTGAAAAATTCGTTCGATCCGGCGGAAAACATCGACGGCGGGGCGAAATACCTCTCGCGCTTGCTGCGCTCCTATGATGGCAACGAAGAGCTGGCGCTTGCCGGATACAACGCCGGTCCGGGCAATGTTCGCAAGCACAATGGCGTACCGCCATTTCCGGAAACCCGGAAATATATTGAACGGGTACAGCGCTATCTGCAACAATTTTCTGGGGTGGAAAAATAAACGGCGTGCCGGGGATTCAGCACGCCGAAGAATAAATGCTTATTCTGCAGTGGTTTCACTTAATTTCACACGACGCTTCAACTTCTTTTTCCAGCGCCATTCATCGTAATAATCCAAATGAACCATATCATTCAATTCTTTCAACTGCTCAGCCTGTTCCTGCAGGCTGGCACGTGTCACATCGCCAACAGACAGCAAACCGATATATTTTTCATCCCGCTCAATCAGCAAATGTCGCAAACGACGACCGAGGAACATATCCTTCAGTTCCCAGATGCTTGCGGTATGCGGAACGGAAATCAATTTGGTCGTCATATAATCTCCGATGCGGGCGTTTTGACACGTAAAACCATCTTTTACAGTATTATGCATCAAATCCCGCTCGGTCCATATGCCAACAATTTTATCGCCCTCCTTCACCAGAATCGCCCCGATACGCTTCGAAATCATTAATTGAAGCGCGTCAAAAATCGAGGTGTCCGGCGAAACGCCATACATATAGGCGCCTTTTTCATTCAAAATTTCTTCAGCAGTGGTCATAGATAATTCCTCCTGTTATGGGTAAAGAAGTCTGCAACTGCAAAAAGTCGATTCGAATTGAGTATTGGCAAATGGTTGAGTATTGTATAAAAATAAAGTAGCTGTTAACCTAATTTCAAGATAGCCTAAAAAAATTGGCTTGTCAACGGGTATTTGGCGGGTGCAAAAAAAATGCGGCTTTTTCTCTATCGGTGCCCAATTGGCAATAGAGAAAAGCCGCAACATTTGATTTTTAATTTTTTGAAAGCTCGTCGTCTTGAGAATCTTCGTCCGGATTAATTGACGTAGAGGCTGCGAAAATTGACCCAACGCTCAACAATGTGACGGAAATTTTTGATTTTGAACGGCTCTACCAAATAATCCACATTCTGGAATGCTTTCACTTTTTCCGGCAGTTCGGTAGAGGTGAAATTCGAGATGAAAATAACCGGGATTTTGGCGTAACGCGGATCAGCTTTCAGCTTTTCCAAAATGCTCACACCGGAATCGGGCTTAACATTGGCATTCACGATAATCAGGGAAGGCTTCAGATCCTGAACGTCGGACAGAATTTCATCACCTTTGAAGTTCACGTGAATTTTATAACGGTAGTCTTCTAACAAATCGCTGATCAGTTTTGCACGATCCTTGCTGGTTTCACACACCAATACTTTCATTGAGCAGCCTCCTTGGCAGGTTGGTCGATTAAAATTTGTGTTTGAATAATTGTTGTCAGGTATTCGGGAAGGTTGGTCAGCAGCGTGTTCATGTCCGGCTCGACAATCGAAACCCGGGTTTCCGGATCCATTCCGATTTCCAGCACAAAATAAGCATCGCCGTCTGTCGTAAATTCTCTTTTAAGTCCGATGCTTGTTTGTAACATGTTTGTTCCTGCTTCCATTTAGTGTTTCCCTTTCGGCATTATTAGAGACAAGTATCATGCCAAATTACACGATTTATGCATAAGCTACATATTTACAATGACTTATATATTTTAAAATTTAAAAATCACAAGATTGATAATTGCAGAAAATACAATCGGGGCTATTTGCAAACTTGTAAAAAATGCAATTTTGACAAAGGGAGAGAAGATTTTGAAGACTCGACTGTAGGTTTTTTCAGAGAGCAGGCATAAAAATACTATAACGCTTTGTAGAATTTCCCACAAAACACCCATTTTACTTCAGATTTGTGAAAATATCTGGAAAATCGCTGAAAATACCGTCAATTTGCAGCGAATGGAGCCGTTCATATTCTGAAAGTGCGTTGACAGTATAAACAAATACGCGAAATTGTTGCGATCTGGCAGCATCAACCAGGTTTTGATCGATAAAATCCATGCTGAAATGAACAGAAAAAGCATTCAACAGATGCGAAAATTGTAAAAAATACAATGGCGCGCCGTAAATTAGAATGCCAATCCGGATGTTTTTATCGATCGATTGTATTTTTTGCAATTCACGGTGATCGAACGAGGAAACGAGAAACTGCGAATAATCCCATCCGCTATCAATATAATTGCGGATCAGCTTCGCAACCGGCTCGGCTGTGCCGGGACCTTTCAATTCGATATTCACGCCAACGCGGCGATCCACAAGACCGATCACTTCATGCAAAAAAGGAATTTTCTGCCCGGCGCCGGCATCCAGCGATCGCAAATAGCTGAGCGAGCGATCCATCACAAAGCCACTGCCGTTGGTGGTGCGTTCCAGCGTGTCATCGTGAATGACAACCAGCTCATTTTCTACCGCGTAAACGTCAATTTCAATCATCCCCGCACCAAGTTGAATGCCTTTTTCAACTGATAACAGCGTGTTTTCCGGCGCGTGTCCGGCGGCTCCGCGATGCCCGATAATCAGTGGCAAATTCATCCCCTTTTCCTTTCGAACTTTTGAGAACCCGGAAAGTATCATTCATCAATAGAAAGTAAAAAATGATTAATGTTAGTTAAAACATCGATTTGCTCTAACGCAATTCTAATTTGTAAACGCTTCAAAGGTTCAATAAAATTAATCAAAAATTCGTTCAAAGGGAGACAAAAATTGATTCACAAAAGTATTTTTCGATCGCTGTTTGGGTTGGTGCTGTTGGGATTTTTGGCAACGGGTTTCGCGCAGGAAAAGGAAACAGTTGAGCCGGGTTGGTTCACCAATATGGATAAAGCCATGGAATCCGCCGGAAAAGACGGCAAACTGGTGCTGGTCTATTTCAGCGGATCGGACTGGTGCAAACCATGTATCATGCTAAAAAAGAAGATTTTGACTTCGGATACTTTCAAAAAATACGCATCGGAAAAATTTGTGATTGTGCAACTGGATTTTCCCGCAAAGAAAAAGAATCAATTGCCGGAAAACGAAAAGAAGCACAACGAAGCGATGGCGGAAAGATACAATGCCGGCGGCGCTTTTCCGTTGGTGGCGTTGATCGATAAAGATGGCGAAAAGATCGGGGAATTGTCCGGCTACGACCGCCAAACGCCGGATGAATATGTGAATCAGTTGAAAGAGATCACCAAAAATGCCGGGAAAACCGGTAATTAACGACATCGAATATTAGAACAGTAAACTATTGAAAAGAAACATTTTACGCCTTATTTTGGCTGCGCTTTTTTTTACCGGATCAATCACTGCGCAACTGCCGCAAGCACACGAAAAAGTGCTTAAATTGATGGGCTCGCGGTTCGAGATTGTCGCGGTTTCTGCGGATGCGGCGCTGGCGTGGCGTGGCATCAACGCGGCGATTGCGGAAATCGAACGCATCGAACGGCTGATTTCATCGTGGGATCCGGCATCGCAAACCAGCGAAATTAACCGCAACGCCGGCATTCGCCCGGTGAAAGTGGATCGCGAATTGTTCGAACTGATTCGCCGCAGCAAAAAAGTATCGCAACTCACCGGCGGCATTTTTGACATCTCTTTTGCATCGGTTGATCAAATCTGGAAATTTGACGGATCGATGACCCACCTGCCCACTGCAGCCGAAATGGCTGCATCTGTCAGCAAAATCAATTACGAAAATATTATTCTGGATGACGCAGCATCGACCGTTTTTCTTCGCGACAGCGGAATGAAAATCGGTTTCGGCGCTATCGGCAAAGGCTACGCTGCCAACAAAGCCAAAGCCGTGATGCAGCAAATGGGCATCGAAAACGGCGTGGTAAACGCCGGCGGCGACCTGAACGCGTGGGGCGTTCGGGCAAACGGACAGCCGTGGGAAATCGGCATCACCGACCCGAAAGACAAAACCCAAACCATCGGCTGGCTGCAGATTTCCAATACGGCGGTGGTTACCTCCGGCAATTACGAAAAATTTGTGGAATTTGACGGGAAACACTACAGCCACATCATTCACCCCAAAACCGGCATGCCGGTTTCCGGCATCAAAAGCGTGACCATCGTTTGCCCGGACGCAGAATTGGCAGACGCGCTGGCAACCTCGGTGTTTATTCTCGGCGAAACCGACGGCGTCGCGCTGATCGACCGGTTGAACGGCATCGAATGCCTGCTCATCAACGACAACGACCAGATTTTCACCTCCAAAAATTTGCAATTGAATTACACAATAACGGCATCGAAAACGGATTGAAAAACATATTTATCAAAGAAGGAATTTGGCAAATGAAACGCATTAAACGGACCCTCGTGATGATAACAGTTGGCACTATTTTGAGCAGTTGCGCGGCTGTTAAACCGTATCAAAAAGCACATTTGAATCAGGAAGACATGAAATTAAGTGCCCAAAAAATAAAGACTTACGAGCATAATTTTGAAACCTATCGCGAAGGCGCTTCCGGCGCAAACGGCGGAAAAGTAGGTGGAGGCTGCGGATGCAACTAAAGCACTTTTGGGCGATTGGATTGTTTGCGCTGAACGGATTTTTGCTCGCGCAAAACAGTCATCAATCGAAAGAAATTGAGGTTGATTTTCTGGTGAATTATTACCAACAGGACGGCGACCACGCGGCGGTGACCGGCGGAAACGGCACGGAAAAATTGCACGACACCGCGCCGATGATCATCGTAAATGTGCCGATCGGCAACAATAGCCTGAATGTGGCAACGGGCGTCGATTTTTATTCGTCGGCGTCATCGGATAATATCGACCCGATTCGCAGCGGCGCATCCGGCAGCGATGCACGGGCGTATGCGAACGTCGATTACACGATCAACAACGCATCCGGCAACGGCAGCTACGGATTTTTGCTCGGCGGATCGGCGGAATACGATTACACCTCGTTTTCTTTCGGCGGGAAATGGGCAACCGCTTCGGCGGATGACAATCGCGAGCTCGCCCTCAGCGGAAGAATATTTTTTGATCGCGCGCAACTCATTTACCCGATCGAATTGCGCAACGGCACAGACTGGCTAAGCGATGGAAATCGCCGGACTTACAACGTTTCCGCAAGTTATTCGCAAGTGCTTTCGCAACGAGCGCAAATATCGCTGATGAGCGATGTTGTGTATCAATCCGGGTTGCTGTCCACACCGTTTCACCGGGTGTATTTTACCGGCGAATCGCGACCGCGCGTGGAAAAACTGCCGGACAGCCGCATCAAAATCCCGGTCGGCGCGCGGCTGAATTATTACGTCAACGACTGGCTGATCTCGCGGCTCTATTATCGATTTTATTGGGACGATTTCGGGATTCAGGCGAACACAGCGGAAATAGAACTGCCGGTTGCCATCAGCCAAAGTGTGTCGATAACGCCATTTTATCGCTACCACAAACAGAGCGCAGCGGATGATTACCGGCCATTCGGCGAGCACAATCCGGGCGATGAATTTTACACATCGGATCACGATTTGTCTGATTTCAACAGCCACAAAGTGGGTCTCGGGCTGCGCTATTACCCGGTTTTCGGCGTGGCGGATTTTGGTTCACTGCTCATGAAACGGCTGGATTTTCGATTCTCCGTTTACGACCGGTCGGACGGATTGAGTGCGTTTTCGGTGGGAATGGGTGTTTCGTTTATCGTCAAATAAGCGAATCGAGCAGCGCCAGCGCTTCGGGATTTTCCAGTTTTTTCTGGTTGCGCAGGGCGTGTTTGATGATCCATTTCGTCTCCGGCGCGGGATGTTCGCTCCATTTGCGCAGCACACGCATGCCGATTTCGTAATTGTCTTTCAAAATATCATTGAGATGATTCGCCACCGATTTTTGGACAAACTTGCTCGGATCGCGGTTGAGATTTTCCAGAATCGGCAGCACCGGTACAGGATTGGCGATGAACATATCCAGCTTTTTTGCCCACGGCAATCGCGGGCGCGCGCCCTCGCTGGCCAGTCGCCGGACATGAAAACTGGCATCTGTTGACCATTGCTGCATCACGCGCAACGTTTTTTCGGGATATTTTTCGATAAACGGACGGATGGCGTATTCGCCGGTGTTGCGCTGGGTGATTTCGTAAATCGCCCGCATGGACGTATCAAAATGATCCAAGCCGAATTTTTCCACAAAAAACGCGACCGGCATCAGCCAGTAACCTTCGTTGAACATGCCTGTTTCGTTAGGATTTGGCGGCCCGACGATTTGCAGCAAAATGTCAATCGCTGCGTCAAACGGTTGCGGCAGGTGTTCCCGCAGCCCGTCCGAGATAACTTCAACCCGTGCTTTCAGCTCCAGCGGATCAACTTGCTTCGCAACAGTTTCGATGAAATTTTCCGCGGCAAAAGACGGGTAAACTGCTGTAATTTTGCTACTTAGCAGCTCAGCCAATTCTTTCCCGAAATAATATTTCAGCGGTGTGTACGACATTTGTTCCTCAATAAAAAATTGTCGTTTTTTCGCGCACTTCGCGGCTTTGCGGCAAAAATCAGCGCTTTGCGCGGATGATGTATTGGTATTCCAGCAACTCCGTTTCGATCTCAAATTGCGAAAATCCCGCCGCTGCCAATTCTTCCCGCACCTGCGCCTCGGCGATTTTCTTTTCAACCGGCGGACCAAATAGCATCTCTTTTTTGAAAAAATCGATCACGATCAGCTCACCGCCGGGTTTCAGTCCCGCCAGCACTTCCGCAAAATATGCGGTTCGATTGTCGATATGGTGATAGGTATTCACGATAATCGCGATATCCACCTCCGCCGGTGCCAGCGACGGGCTGTCGTACGGCAGTTTGCGCAGCGCGATGTTCAGCGAATCGAGCCCCTCTTTTTCGATTTTTTCGCGGATGTAATTCTGGAAATCGTCATCCACATCCCCGGCGATGACGCTCGCGCCCGCTTTTGCCAGCCGGAATGTGAAATAACCGGTGCCCGCGCCGATGTCCAATATTTTTTTGCCGGACACATCACCGATGTATTCGAGCACTTTCTCCGGCTGCTGATAGGCATCGCGCTCCGACGATTCGAACCGCTGCACCAATTCATCAAATGATGATTTGTGCATGTGTTCATTCGCCGATCCGCTGGACTCGTGCTCATGATGATCGTGTTTATCGTGCGAGCACGCCGCAAACAGCAGCACAACAATCATTCCCGAAATCAAAATGTTCATAATTTTTCCTGTATTTATTAATGATAATTGCCACAGTGGTGCAGAGTGCACGGAGACAATAATGTCTGTTAAATTGTCATTCCTGCGAATGCAGGAATCTCCTGATTTTGCTTCCAATAATGTTTTTTTGAATGCCAGATTTTTTTACCGACAGCACAGGCTCACAACCACTCCGCAGCTTTGGTGCGCTCGCCGCCGGCGTCCCCGGTATTCACCGTTCCGGCAGGTTCAATCAACATGATGTGGCATTCCTCCGCCGCAACTGGCAGATGCTCCACCGATTTTGGCACCACGAACATCTCACCTTCGCGGAGCTTCACTTCGCCATCGCGAAAACGGATGGTCAATTCGCCGTGCAAAACGATGAACGTTTCGTCGGTTTCTGCATGGCTGTGCCAGACAAATTCACCCTGAATTTTCGCCAGTTTGAAGTGGTAATCGTTCATTTGCGCGATGATTTTTGGCGACCACTGCGCATCAATTTTGGCGAGTTTTTCTTTGAGATTTATGGAATCGTATTTCATGATTTTTCCTTTTTAATGGGCACGTCGGCGCCGTTTTATTTGAGTAATACCAGTTTGCCGGATTTGACCTGCGCATTCGCCCGGATGCTGTAAAAATAGATGCCGCTGCTCACCGCTGCGCCGGATTCGTTGGTGGCGTTCCAACGAATTTCGTGCGCTCCCGCGTTCATTTGTTGCGATAGCAACGTGTTAATTTTCCTGCCGGTTACATCAAAAATTTGAATCGTAACTTCGACGGTTTTGGGCAGTGAAAATCGCAATCGCGTTTCCGGATTGAAGGGATTTGGATACGCCGGCAGCAGCGTCAGTTCATCGGGCAAAACAGCATTTTCCACCGGATCGACCGCAGTAATTTCCGAAATATACGGCGTGAAACTCACCAATCCGTAGCCGCTGTCATCCACCTGATGCACGATGCGATCTTCGATGCTGTCCGGATCGGCGGTGCCCCACCAGTTGTTTTGCGCCACAATCGGCAGTGCATTATTGTTAAATAATTCGTAGCGATTGTTGCCAATGCCGTTGCCGAGAAAATAATTTTTGCCGTCGTCGGTTGTGTCGGGGTTGTCCACATTGCCCACGTTCGGCTGCCCGCCACCAACAATCGCCACGCCGTAAAAGTGCCCGTAAATTTCATTTCCGGTGATGATCGGCGCATTTGGTCCGTTGCTGGCAATGCCGAATCCCCACACCAACGTGTCGGGATTGATGGTGTTGTTGCGAATAATATTATTTTTGATCACCGGATTGGCATCCGTTTGATAACACAAAATCCCGTAGCCGCAATTTTCGATAGTGTTGCCTTCGATGAGCGCGTTGGAGGTGTTCCAGATGGAAATACCGCCGCTTTTGTCGTATCCGCCAATGATGTGATTATTGCGGATAACCGGCGAATTTTCCCCCTGTAAACCTATGGAAATAATGGTGTAAGGGCTGGCATTTTCGAAATTGTTTTCAGTGAATATGCAGCCTTCGATGGTCGGCGAAGAATTCACGGTCATCGTTACTGCGCGCTGGCGATTTTCGGTGATCAGGCAGTTGCGAAACACGCTGTTCGTTCCGAACAGATCGATGGCGACTTCGCTGGTGCGGCGAATGATGCTGTTTTCCACCAGCACATCGGCGCTGACCACGTCGATCGCGCGAACGGCATATTCGATTCGGCAATAATTCATCTCGAACGCGGAGCCGCTGTCCGTATCGCGAAAAATGAGCCCGTAAAAATCGCCGTAATTCTGGTTTTGCGAAGTGATGATTATCGAATCCGTTTCCGTGCCGATCGCGAAAAATGCACCGTTGATGTGCAGCTCCGCACTGCCGGATGTGTCAGTGAAAATGAGCGTATCACCGGGCAACAGCGTGAGCGTATCGCCGGTTTGCACCTGCACGGTTTCGTTCACCAGATAGCTGCCGTTTGCGCCGGTCACCACGCCGCCGGCATTTGCCACCAGGCTGTCCGCCGTGAAATGAACGCCGGTTCCCGGCGTAATGTAATCCGCAAACAGCGGCGCATTCAACATCGCAAACGCCATCAACATTTTTATGATAAATCGTATATTTGCAATAATTTGCATATTCAAAACAAACCTCATTTTTTTATTGATGCTTTACAGGTCGCACCTACGGCGCTTGAAAATTTAACCGCAGAGATCGCGGAGGATTCCGGCAAATTCCTCTGCACCCTTCGCGATCTCTGCAGTTAATATTTTTCAAAATGCGATTATTTTTCGATGGGAAACAATTCGTCGAGCTTGAAATATTTGAAGACGGTATAAGCTTTGTCGCTCATTCCGGAGATGCGCATGCTGCGGTTTATTTTCTTCAGTTTACCGTGAAAATCGATGACTGCGCCGATGGCGGAACTGGTGATGCCGGTGACATCCGAAAAATCCAGCACGGCTTCATCGAACGATTCAGCCAGTCGCTGGTCGAAAAATCCGCTGAGATCGATCGTTTCGGCATACAAAATATCGCCGTGAAAGGAGATGTGCATCGTGCTGCCGTTTATTTCGAAATCAATTTTCATGGTTGCTCCGGGGAATTTTTTTGCCGCAAAGGCGCGAATTGCGCGAAGGTTTTTTGATTCTTTGGTTGAACGCCGTTCGCCCTTATTTTATCCTTTACCCATTATCATTCAATAAGTGCCAATAAATTTCCACCACCTTTTCCGCCAACGGCTGGACGCTTTCCGGCGAGTTGCGATTGGTGAGCACAATTACCGCAAAATTGTCGTCCGGGAATCGCTGGAAGCAGTTGCGGAAACCGCGCGTGCTGCCGTTGTGGTGAATCCGGCGATGCCCGTCCACTTCATCGATGCGCCAGCCGAAACCGTAGGTTTCCAGATTGGGCATGTATGCCAGCTGCATCGTCGAATCACCGACGAGCGCGTTGGTCAGCAACGCCTGATCCCATTTGAACATGTCTTCGAGCGAACTGTAAATGCCGCCATCGCCGAGTACGGCGCTGGTGCTGCTCTGGTCGGTAAATTCGATCGAATCCTCATGCACCGTGTAACCAAACGCGCGATTGGGCACTGAATTGTAGCCGTTCACGAACGCCAGCGTATTGCTCATGCCGAGCGGTTCAAAAATGCGGGTTTTCAGGAATTCGGGATAAGGCATCGCGCCGATTTTCTCGACGATCATCGCCAACAGCGCGTAACCGGTGTTGCTGTAGCTGTAATCGCTGCCCGGTGCAAAATAGGTGGAATCCTGCGCCATCATCATCGCCAGCGCGTCGCTGTCGTGCACCTGCGCGGTGGCGGTATCCGGCATCAGGCTTTCGTAATCGATCAGCCCGGAAGTGTGCTGCAGCAAATTGCGAATGGTGATCTGTTTGCCGTATTCGGGAAAATCCGGAAAAATATCGCAGAGCGTGGCGTCGTAGGTGAGATAATCGTCTTCGATGAGCATCAAAACGCTCATCGCCGTGAACGCTTTGCTCACGGACGCCAGCCGGAAATTGGCTTGCGGCGTAACCGGCGTTTGCGATTCGAGATTCGCCATGCCGTAAGTTTTCGTCAAAACGGGTTTACCGTTGTGAATGACCATCACGGCAGCGCCGGGAACGTTGCCGGTGTATGCCGCAAACACCTCGTCCACCTGTGCTGCGGGCTCTTTTGTGCAGGAAATTGCAGTCATTGCAATCAGTCCGAAAATGAAGATTGTTAGTGTTTTCATACGCTGAACTTACGGGTAGCGCCCGAAAAACTCAACACGCATTTTGCTAATTTTGCCGCCGTTTTTTGGCGAAAGCCAGCAATTCGTCTGCGGAAAGGCAATTGAGAATATCTTTTTTGGTGAGCCAGCCTTTGCGGGCGATGCCGATGCCGTATCGCATATCGTCGAATCCGCCGGTGCGGTGCGCGTCCGGATTGATGGCGATTTTTACACCTTTTTCCTTTGCATATTTGCAGTGGCGCCAGTCGATATCCAGCCGCAACGGATTCGCGTTGATTTCGATGCACACACCGAGCGCCGCCGCCGCGTCGATCACGGCGTTGTGGTTCACCGGATAGCCGTCGCGCTTTAGCAGCAATCGACCGGTCATGTGACCCAATATGGTCGTATAGGGATTTTGCAGTGCACGAATAATCCGCTCGGTGCCTTCGCTTTCGCTCATGTTGAATTTGCTGTGAATGCTGGTGATCACCAGATCGAAGGTCGCTAAAACATCGTCGTCGTAATCCAGCGATCCGTCCGACAAAATATCGCATTCGATGCTTTTGAGAATGCGAAACGGCGCGAGTTTTTGGTTCAGTTCATCGATTTCCGCGTGCTGCTTTCTGATGCGCTCGACGCTCAATCCGTTGGCATACGCTGCCGCTTTGGAGTGATCAGAAATCACCAGATATTCGTATCCGCGATCGATGCAGGCTTGCGCCATTTCCTCGATGGTGTTGGCGCCATCGCTCCAGGTGCTGTGGTTGTGGATCATCCCGCGAATGTCGCCCGGTTCGATGAGCTTCGGCAACGTTTTCGCCTGTGCAGCTTCCACTTCGCCGTGGTTTTCGCGGAGTTCCGGCGGCACAAAATCCATCCCCAATTTCGCGAAAATTTCCGCTTCGTCTTTGCAAAGGATGCGCTCATCGCCGCGAAACAGTCCGTATTCGCTCACTTTCATCCCTTTTTTGATGGCCAGTTGGCGCATCGCCACGTTGTGCTCTTTCGATCCGGTGAGGTGATGCAGCAGGTGCGGATATTCCGCGTCGGAAACGATGCGCAGATCGGAATAAACGCCACCGTCCAGCACAATCGTCGATTTTGTGTCGCCTTTGCTGACCACATTTTCGATGTCCGGCAGCGTGGTAAAATGGTTCATTATCGCGGCGCGATCCTCGTCTTTGGCGCTGGCAACGATGTCGATATCTTTCACGGTTTCCTTTTTGCGGCGCAGGCTGCCGGCGAGTTCGCAGCGGATCACGCCGGGAAAATTTTTCAGCGCATCGAACAACTGCTGCCCAACTTCCATCGCGGTGGAAATGTGGTGACGATCGGAAAATTTGCGCATCAGTTCGATGTTCTGCAGAATTTTCTCCTGCGTTTTTGTGCCGAAGCCTTTCATTCCGGAAATCTTGTCCGCTTTTGCAGCTTCCTCCAGCGCTTCGATGCTGGTGATATTCAGATCGTCCCACAGCGCCTTTATTTTTTTGGGACCGAGTCCTTGAATGTTGCTCATTTCCAGCACGCCGGCGGGCACGGATGCTTTCAGCGTTTCGTATTCCTCAAACGGCTCGTCGTTGAACAGCGTGACGATTTTGTCCGCCATGCCTTTGCCGATGCCTTTTACGCCGGTCAATCCGCCGGTCGCGACCAGTTCTGCCAGCGATTCATTGAGCGTTTCCAGCGCCCGGGCGGCGTTTTCGTGCGCGCGCACTTTGAAAATGTTCTCGCCTTTCAGCTCCAGCAGCACGCCCATTTCTTCGAGTACCGCAACAATTTGTTTTTTATCCATAATGATTCGCCAATATTTTTCTGATTGATTTTGAGCTAACAACATAGCATAATGCACGCTTTAACAAAAGTCAATATTGCTGAAATTTTGCTGCGATGGGCATCGCCCACCGGTCGCGATTGATAATTGCAACATCCGGTGTGCCCGTTGGCACGTATATTTAATGACACAAATACCAAATGCTGCGATTTCCAAAATCCGGCAACCAAAACCATTCCCGGAGGCCTGAAATGATGCATTCCCGATTGGCGTTTTTGACAGCCAGAATTTTTGCGCTGGCGATAATTTTCACCGTTTCAGACGTGCTGGCGCAGCCGGAAGGCGGCGTTCGCGGTACGATCACCGACGCAACCACCGGCGAAGCGTTGCCCGGCGTGAACATTGTGCTGGAAGGCACGGTGCTCGGCACTGCCTCTGCTGCAGACGGCAGTTTTCTGATCGATCACTTGAAGCCGGGAAATTACACACTGGTTGCCTCGCTGCTCGGATACGCAAAAATCTCGCGGGCGCTGACAGTGCAATCGGCGATACTCACCATCGACCTGAATTTAGCGCCAAAACCGGTGGACATTGGCGAAATTCTGGTGGAAGATGAGCGCGTCTATTCCGCCGCGTCCTCGCGATCGGTGCGAAAATTTGATCTGCAAACCCGCCCGAACCGCTCCGCACAGGACATGCTGCAAATGGCGCCGGGACTGATCATCGCGCAGCACGCCGGTGGCGGCAAAGCGGAGCAGATTTTCCTGCGCAATTTCGATGCGGATCACGGAACGGATGTGGCGCTTTCCGTGGACGGCATTCCGGTGAATATGGTGTCGCACGGACACGGGCAGGGCTACGCCGATATGCACTTTTTGATTCCCGATGTTGTCGATGGCATCGACGTGCACAAAGGACCGTATTTTGCGGAATACGGCAATCTGGCGACCGCAGGGGCAGTCAGCTTTTCCACAAAAGATCATCTTGAAAATAATGAAATCCGGATCGAAGGCGGCGAGTTCGGCACCAGCCGGATCACCACGCTGCTGCAATTGCCCATCACCACCGGCGGAATGCAGCAGGGACATCAGGGCGCGTATTTCGCGGGACAATTTTACCGCACAGACGGACCGTTCGACAGCCCGCAGGATTTCCAGCGGTTCAACCTGTTCGGCAAATTTCATTCGCACCTTTCGGCGAACAGCGAACTGGTATTTTCCGCCAGCGCGTTCAGCTCCGCGTGGGATGCCACCGGGCAAATTCCCCAGCGCGCCGTGGATCGCGGGCAAATCAGCCGTTTCGGCTCGATTGACGATCTGGAAGGCGGCACGACCGCACGCCAAAACATCAATCTGCAATACACGATGCAGGGCGCAAACAGCAGCGAATTTTTTATCCAGTCGTATTTCACGAGCTATAATTTCAAGCTGTTTTCCAATTTTACGTTTTTTCTGGAAGACCCGGAAAACGGTGATATGATCGAACAAATCGACGATCGCAACATGATCGGATTCAACAGCCGTTACCGTTTCAACAATCATTTTGGGAATGTGTGGACAGCGACGACCATCGGTGGCGGCTATCGCGCGGACGAAGTGCAGGTGGAGCTGTGGAAAAGCCCGGATCGCATCCGCGATTTTACGCTGGTGGATTCGGATATCAGCGAACGCAATTTTTTCCTGTGGATGCAGCAGGAGTGGATTTTCAGCAAACTGTTCCGCATGCAGTTCGGGCTGCGGGGCGATTATTTCACGTTCAACGTGCAGGATCATTTGGACGGCACACCTGCCGGACAGGAGAGCGAATTGCCGCACGCTTCCGGGTTTGCGCAGCAGCGCATCCTCAGCCCGAAGCTGAATCTGGTGCTTTCGCCGCTGCGAAATGTGGATTTGTTCGCCAATTTCGGCAGCGGTTTTCATTCGAACGATGCACGAAATGTTGTGATCAGCCAGCGCATTTCCGAAATTTACCAAACGCAGCAGCGGCAGGGGTTGAGTGAAGCGGAAATTCGCCAACTATTGCAATCACGCAACTTTGACCCGGAACAGCGCGATGTGGAAACGCTGCCGCGCGCAACCGGCGCGGAATTTGGCGCGCGCAGCCGGCTGTCCGATCGCATCAATATTAGCGCGGCGCTGTGGTATTTGCATCTCGAACGCGAATACGTTTACGTTGGCGATGCGGGCATCACCGAGCTGAGCGATCCCACCGAGCGAATGGGCATCGATCTGGAAGCACGGGTGCGCTTGCTGCCGTGGATGTGGGCAGACGCAGATGTGAACATTTCCGACGGCAAAATTGTCGATGCGCCGGACGGCGAAAATAATATTCCGCTGGCACCGAATCTCACAACCACCGGCGGTCTGACGGCGATCCATCCGGCGGGAATCGAGGGCAGTTTGCGTTACCGGCACATCAGCGATCGCCCGGCGAACGAGGACAACAGCGTTGTGGCGTCCGGTTACACGCTGGTGGATGTGTCGCTCGGCTATCGGCTTGGCAATATCAAATTTTTGACGACGCTGGAAAACCTGTTCGACACAGACTGGAACGAGGCGCAATTTGACACCGAAACGCTGCTGCGCGGCGAAACCGCACCCGTTTCGGAAATCCATTTTACGCCGGGAAATCCGCGCAATATTCGTTTCGGCATCAGCTATTTGTTTTGATGTTACAACAACAATCGATACTTTTTTCCGTAGAATGATTGATCGTTGCTCATCAATTTAAAAGGTCTCGAAATGATAAAATTACAATATCTCGATCACGTAGCGATTAACGTTGCGGATATGGAGAAATCCGCCGAATGGTACGAAAAAGTGCTCGGACTGAAGCGATACACCTTTGAAGAATGGGGTGATTTTCCGATATTCATGCTCTCCGGAAAAAGCGGCGTGGCAATTTTCCCGGCAAATTCGGATGAGCAAATGAGCGGTAACGGCTTGAAAATTGATCATTTTGCGTTCAACGTGGATCGCGAAAATTTTGAGAAAGCCAAATCGCATTACGAACAATTGGGCATCGAATACCGGTTTGCGGATCACCACTATTTTCACTCGATTTACACCACCGATCCCGACGGACACACCGTTGAGTTGACGACGTTGGTGGTGGATGAGGATAGCTTCTTTTAACAGAACATTACACACTGACGTTACGCATTAAAAAACAGCAGGTTCAGAAAATGGGCGATATTCGAAATTCAGATGACCGGGCAACACTGTTGGGCAGGATTGCCAGACTGACGCCCGATGCGCAGCGGCAATGGGGAAAAATGAACGTGTCGCAAATGGTTTGCCATTGCACGGACCAAATGCGCATCGCGCTCGGCGAAAAAGCGGCGGCGGATTTCGGCAACTTTTTGCACAAAACGATTATCAAATATTTGGTGATCAACGTGATTCGCGCACCAAAAGGCAAAATCAAAACCATCAGCGAGCTCGATCAGGATCGCGAAGGCACACCACCCGCGGATTTTGCATCGGACAAACAATCGCTGGTAGAAATCATCGATAGATTTGTCAACCGCAGCGAAACCGGCACGTTCACAGCGCATCCGGTGTTCGGAAAAATGACCAACGAGGAATGGGGGAAGCTGGCGTATAAACACCTCGATCATCATTTAGAGCAGTTTGGCGTTTAGTTTTTCCGCAAAGCCGTAATTCATTAAACTATTTGACCATTGTTACGCGTTCACTGTTTTTGCCACAGAGATATGAAGAATCACAGAGGAAAATCCGGACAATTTATTTTTTCAATAAATTATTGTTTTTAATGGCGATAACCTGCTTTTCGAAAACTGCTTTTTAGAAATTTTAACCATCTCTGTGACCCTCTTTGCCTCTGTGACGAAAATACCGAATGCCCGTTGTTGAGATTCCTGCCTGCGCAGGAATGACAGCGTGTTTTGATTCTATCCCGCTTTCTTTATCCTTTATCCTTATCCCTTTATCCTTTGTTTTACTCCCCAAATCCCCCCGAAACTTTTTGCATATTCATCATTTTCTTAGTACAGTTACTATATTTCGTAATTTGTAATTTTTGGATTGAAAAACCGGAGAAAACAATGAATTATCCAAGTATATTCAACGATGTATTGGGGCCGGTAATGCGCGGGCCATCCAGCTCTCACTGTGCGGCATCGCTGCGCATCGGGCGGCTCTGCCGGGATTTGATGGACGGGCAAATCGAAAGCGCGTTAATCGAATTTGATCCCAACGGTTCGCTGGCAACTACTCACGACAGCCAGGGCTCGGATATGGGATTGTTCGGCGGATTTCTGGGCTGGGAGGCGCATGACGAGCGGTTGCCCGGCTACCGGCAAGCCATCGCCGATGCCGGCATCGACATCGATATCCGCATTGTTCCGTTGCGATATGATCACCCGAATACCTATCAAATCACCCTGAAAAATTACCGGGAAACGCGCCAGATGATCGCGATTTCCACCGGCGGCGGCATGATCGAAGTGATCGAAATCGATGGCGCAAAAGTGTCCATGGCCGGCGATTTTTACGAAACGCTGGTGTATATCGCACCGGGAAAAACGCCGGAAAAGGTCCGTCGTTATCTGGAAGCAACCGTGCCGAGCGACGAGATTTCTTTTCGCAAAGGCAGCGCAGGATTTATCCAAATCAGTGCGCAACAGTTTCCCGATGATGACATTATCGCGGAGTTGCAGGCAATGGATGAAGTTTTGTCAGTGAAAAAACTGGCGCCGGTGCTGCCGGTGCTGTCGCGAAAAAATTTGTCTGTGCCGTTTATCACCTGCGAAGAAATGCTGGCTTACAATCAGGATAAACAGTTGAATTTATGGGAATTAGCCATTCACTACGAAAGCGCGCGCGGTAACATTTCCCACGAACAAGTGCTCTCGCAAATGCACGATTTGGTTGCAATCATGCGCAACGCGGTGGATACCGGGCTTCGCGGCACGCATTATGATGACCGCATTCTCGGCTGTCAATCCGGCAATTTCAGAAACAAAATGCAGCAGCGCCAACTGGTGCAGGGCGATGTGCTCAACACGATTATCCTGTTTGTCACATCAATCATGGAAGTGAAAAGCTCGATGGGCGTGATTGTTGCGGCGCCAACGGCCGGCGCGTGTGGCGCATTGCCCGGCGCTTGTCTGGGCGCTGCAGATGCGCTCGGTCGCAGCGAGGAAGAAACCGTCAAAGCGATGCTCGCGGCGGGAATGATCGGTGTGTTTATTGCTGCCCACGCCTCTTTTGCGGCGGAGGTCGGCGGCTGTCAGGCAGAGTGCGGCTCCGGCGGCGGCATGGCTGCAGCAGCGATTGTCACGTTGATGAGCGGCACGCTGAACCAGGCGATTGCCGCATCGTCTATCGCGCTGCAAAATTCCTTTGGGATGATCTGCGATCCGGTGGCGAACCGCGTGGAAGCGCCCTGCCTCGGCAAAAATATTATGGCTGCCAGCAACGCGCTGTCCTGCGCCAACATTGCGCTGGCGGATTACGACCACCTCATTCCCCTCGACGAGGTGATTGATGCGATGGACAAAGTTGGCAAAAGCATTCACAGCGATTTGCGCTGCACCGCGCTCGGCGGGCTGTCGATCACCAAAACATCCAAAGCCATTGAGGCACGATTGAACGCCAATTCTCCGGCACCCAACGTGACCACGAAGTTTAAGATTTGTTGAAAAACGTCTCCTCTTCCCAAGGGAAGATTTAAAGGGCTTGAAAACAAAGGAAACAAAAATTAATAAAAACTACGTGGATTGTTGGATTTAAAAAGTCTCCCCTTTGTAAGGGGAGATTTAGAGGGGTTTTGAAAATTGACATCCCACTTCAACCGGGGCTCAGAAAAAAACAAACGTCGCAACCTTCGCAAAAATGCAACAAAAGCTGAGGTAATCCTCTGGAGCCGCATTCGGCTCAAACAAATCAACGGTTTCAGATTCAGGCGGCAATATAGTATCGATAGTTTTATTGTTGATTTTTTCTGTCCGGAAGTAAAATTGGCGATTGAATTAGATGGCGATTCACATGCAACGCAAGAAGCCATAGATTATGATGCTGCACGCGAACGCCATATTGAACAGCTTGGCGTGACATTTTTGAGGTTCACGAATAAGGATATTTTTGAAAATCAGGAGGTGGTTTTGAATTTGATTGCTGATAAATTGGATGAATTAAAAGAACGAAAAGATCAAAGACAACCCCTCTAAATCTCCCCTTTGTAAGGGGAGACTTTGTTAGCATTGATCAAATAAAATTGGATAATTTTCATACTTTTTCGCAAAAAACAGAGACGGATATGAACACCAACCGAGTCATTCACACACTAATTTGGATATTGCTCGCGTCGCTGGCAACAGTGGCGCAACAGGCCCCTTCGCTGCTTTCGGTGGAGCGGATATTTGCCAGCCGGGATTTTCGGGCGGAAACATTCGGTCCGGCGCGCTGGCTGGATGGCGGCGAAAGCTACACCACGCTGGAAAAATCTGCAGATGACAGCGCAGGAATGGATATCGTTAAATACGACACGAAATCCGGCAAACGCAGTATTCTGGTTTCCGCAAAACAAATGACACCAAACGACGCCGCAAAACCATTAAAAATAGACACTTACGAATGGTCGAAGGATAAACAACTGCTGCTGCTGTTTGCCAACACCCAACGCGTGTGGCGATACAACACCCGCGGCGATTATTGGGTACTGAACCTGAAAACCGGCGCATTAAAACAGTTGGGTGGCGATGCCAAGCCGGGCACACTGATGTTCGCCAAGTTTTCGCCGGACGGCAGCCGTGTCGGTTTTGTGCGGGAAAACAATGTGTATGTGGAAAATTTGCAAAGCGGCGACATCACCGCACTGACCAGCGACGGATCGGAAACCATCGTTAACGGCACATCCGATTGGGTGTACGAAGAGGAATTCGGGCTGCGGGACGGCTTCCGCTGGAGCCCGGACGGGCAGAAAATTGCCTACTGGCATTTCGACAAATCGGGCGTGGGCACGTTTTACATGATCAACAATACGGACAGTTTGTATTCGCGCCCCATTCCGCTGGAATATCCGAAAGTGGGCACCACCAATTCCGATTGCAAAGTGGGCGTTGTGAGCGCCGATGGTGGGGAAACCACCTGGTTTCAGGTGCCCGGCGATCCGCGCAACAATTATATCCCGTGGCTGGAATGGGCGGACAATTCATCGGAAGTGCTCATCCAACAGCTAAACCGCCTGCAAAATACCAACACCGTTTGGCTGGGCAATGCCGCGGACGGCTCGGTGAAAACCGTGCTGATCGATAAAGACGACGCATGGGTGGAAGTCAACGAAGATGTAAAATGGCTGGATGGCGGCAAAGCCTTTACCTGGCTGAGCGATCGCGATGGCTGGCTTCACATGTATAAAATTTCCCGCGACGGCGGGAAAATAACCCTGCTCACGCCCGGCGATTACGATGTGGTAAAAGTGGAAACCATCGACGCCAAAGGCGGATGGGTGTATTTCACGGCATCGCCGGATAATCCCACCCAACGCTACCTGTTCCGGGTGCCGTTGAACGGCGAAGGCACACCCGAGGCACTGACACCGCTGGATCAGCCGGGAACGCATGCTTATCAAATTTCACCGGACGCCAAATGGGCGTTTCAAACCTACTCCAATTACGAAACGCCGCCGGTGGTTTCGCTGGTGAGTCTGCCCGGTCATCGCCGCCAACGGATGATGCTGGACAACAAAGCGTTGCGCGACAAGGTCGATGCACTCAAAAAATCGCCGGTGGAATTTTTCCGCGTATCGATTGGCGATGGCGTTGAACTGGACGCATGGGAAATGAAACCGTCCGATTTTGATCCCGAAAAAAAATATCCGCTGTTCTTTTTTGTTTACGGCGAACCCGCCGGGCAAACCGTGCTGGATCGCTGGTTTGGTAATCGCTACCTGTGGCACCTGATGCTGGCGCAACAGGGCTACGTGGTCATGAGCGTGGACAATCGCGGAACGCCGGGACCGCGCGGGCGCGACTGGCGGAAAAGCATTTACCGGCAGATCGGCATTCTGGCATCGCAGGATCAGGCGGCGGCTGCCAAAAAAATCCTCAAAACCCGCAGCTATCTGGATGCGGATCGCGTGGGCATCTGGGGCTGGAGCGGCGGCGGTTCCATGACGCTGAACATGATGTTTCGATACCCGGAAATTTATCACACCGGAATGGGCATCGCATTTGTGAGCAACCAGCGGTTGTACGACACCATTTATCAGGAACGCTACATGGGTTTGCCGGATGACAACGTGGAAGGCTTCACCAATGGTTCGCCGATTACCTTTGCGGAAAATCTGAAGGGGAATTTGCTGATCATCCACGGCACCGCCGATGACAACGTGCACTACCAGAGTTTTGAATTGCTGGTAAACAAGCTCATCGCGCACAACAAACATTTTACGATGATGGCGTATCCCAACCGTTCCCACGGCATCCGCGAGGGCAAAGGCACCTCCCGGCATCTGTATGAATTGATGACCCGTTATCTCAATGAAAACCTGCCGGCAGGACCAAAACAGGAATAATAAATGTTCGGGATAACCAATTACGGCGCATTTATTATCGCGGGCGTTTTGCTAAACATGACGCCCGGACCGGATACCATGTATATTCTGGGACGGAGCATTGCGCAGGGCAAAAAAGCGGGCGTGCTTTCGGCATTGGGTATTGCATCCGGTAGCCTTGTTCACACGCTGGCGGCGGGATTCGGGCTGTCCGTGCTGCTCTCAAAATCGTTGCTGGCATTCAATATTGTGAAATATTTGGGGGCGGTATATTTGGTGTATTTGGGCGCCAACGCGATCCGCAATGCCAAACGCGCCGGCGATATCAGCGATGTGCGCAACCAGCTTTCCGGGCGAAATATCTTTTGGTCGGGCGTGCTGACCAATATTTTAAATCCCAAAGTGGCGCTGTTTTTTCTGGCGTTTTTGCCGCAATTCATCAATCCTGCAAACGCGGGCAGCGCACTGCCGTTCCTCATTTTGGGCGCAACATTCATTTTTACCGGAACGGTGTGGTGCCTTATTTTGGCGCTGTTTTCCAGTGCCATTGCCGCAAAGTTGCGGCAGAATTCGCAAATCAAAATCTGGCTGGAGCGCGTCACCGGATCGCTATTTATTTTGCTGGGCATCCGGCTGGCGTTTTCCCAAAAATAATCAACTGGCGGCTTTCGCTTTGCCATTCAATTGCTGGTGCAAATCCACCGGAATGTGAATGGTAAACGTGGTGCCTTCTCCCGCCTTGCTTTCCACATGAATATTCCCGTTGTGTTTTTGGATAATCTGATAACTGGAATACAGTCCGGTGCGCATTTTCACCCGTTCGCGTTCGCTGGAAAAACCCGGTTCGAACAGATTCGCCAGTTTTTCCGGCGGAATTCCCTTTCCGGTATCGCTGATGCAAATGACCACATGTCCGTCTTTTATTTTCGTTTCGATGGTAATTTTGCCATCCTGCGGGGTTGCCTGCACTGCATTTATCAGCAAATTCATAAACACCTGATTCATCTGGTCAGGAAAAATATGAACGGTGGGAATCTCGCCAAAATTTTTCTCGATTTTCATGGATTGCGGGATATCGTAACCGATCAGGTTGAGGGTATTTTCCAACCCTTCGTGAATGTCCACTTTCTGGAACGCCGCCTGATCGATCCGCACAAAATTTTTGAGGCTCTGCACCAGCTTCATAATTCTGTCCGATGCAGTTCGGTTATTTTCCGTCGTTTGCGCGAGGATTCGCAGCGATTTTTCAGATTCCCGGCGGAGCGTTTCGTTCACATGCGAGGCTTGCAGCAACACCATTAATTTGTCGGAAATGCGGCGGAGCACATCGCTGCCGCTGCGGATGCTGCCCACCGGTGAATTGATTTCGTGAACGATGCCCGCCACCAAATTACCCAATGCAGCCATTCTCCCGGACTGGATCAGTTGCGCCTGCGTCGCATTCAACATTTTGATGGTTTCTTCCAGTTTGTCGTTATTTTCCTTCAGCTCCACGTTGCGCAACCGGTAAATTTCGGCTTCTTTTTGAGAAGATTCCAGCTCGTACGCCTTCCGCAAATTCCTGATTTTTTTCTCTGTATCTTCGTGAAAAATCTCCTCTTCCAGATCGTGAAAAGCTTTCCAGTTTTCCAGCGCCAGTTGATAATTTCCGGTCATTTCGTAATTTGCGGCCAACGCTTTATACGCCCGTGCCATTTTAGGTTTTGCTTTTATCCGGCGGGAAATTTGTAATCCCTGCTGGTAGGCATCCATTGCGGCATCGCAGACATTTTGTTTTTTGTAAAGATCGCCCAAATCCAGCAATGTCGTCGCCTGACCGACAAAATACTCCAGTTTTTTGCGAATGTTCAAGCTGTCCAGATGATATTTTTCCGCTGTTTTGAAATCGTCAAATTGCTGGTAAATCAACCCGATATCGTTCAACACCCGCGATTCGTTAAATTCGTGCCCGATTTCCCGGGTAATTTTCAGGCTTTGTTTTTGATACACCAGCGCCCGTTTGCATCGCCCCATTTGAAAATGAGTGTTGCCGATGCCGTTCAGCGATCGCGCTTTGCCAACAATGTTGCCGAGCCGTTCGAACACCGCCAGCGCCTGTTTGAAATATTCCAGCGATTTTTCGTAATTTTTGAGATCGTAATAAAATCCGCCCATCGTATTGATCGCCCACGCTTCGCCGTCCTCCATGCCATTTGCGTTATACAGCCGGATTGCACGGGAGCTGAGCTCAAAACCGCGCTCGAACTCGCCGATGCCCCAGTATAAAATGCCCAAAAAATTGCAGGCATGCGCCTCACCTTCGCCATGATTGTTTCGCTGAAACCAGTCCTGCGCCGCCAGCAGATCCGGCAGTGCGGTTTCCACATCCGTTCGCCAGCTCATAATTCCGCGATTCAACCGCGCAAAGGCAAAACCCTCGTCGTATGCCAGTTTTTCGGAAAGCGCCAGGCTTTCTTTTGTGTATTCGGTTGATCGATCGGGATCGGTTGTCCACAGTTCCCATGCTAATTGATTGAGTGCATCCACCCGTTCCCGGGTGCCCGGCGCAGCCGCTGCCAACTCGCGTTCGCGCTGATTTATTTGGGTGTTAATCATTCTGTCCATCATTTATCCTGATTGTATCGGTTATTTCGATAACCAACCTTTCGTTGTACTTCATTATTATTTTTGATAAACGTATATTCAAGTTGATGATTATGTTGTGCAAAAATTACAGAAAATTAATTTATCCGGCAAAATGCCACCCAAAGGTTACGAATGCTCCAAAGCTCCTTTTCGCCAAAAATGCTTCGGGAAGAAGCGCTCCAGCGGATTCGCGAAATACAGCGGATTCACCGGGTTCGCGCACCGGAGTTTCCAACGGATTGCCATTGGCTGAACGCACCGCCGCTCACGTTAAAATCGCTCCGCGGAAAAATTGTGCTGCTCGATTTCTGGACGTATTGTTGCATCAATTGTTTGCATATTTTGCCGGATTTGCAACTTCTGGAAGAAAAATATGCGCGGTCGCCACTGGCTGTAATTGGCGTGCACTCCGGAAAATTTCCCAACGAACAAGATCCGGATAATATAAAAGAAGCCGTGCTCCGGCACAACGTTGCCCATCCGATTATCGTGGATAGCGATCTGAAAATCTGGGATGAATACAGCATCAAAGCCTGGCCGACAGTGGTGCTCATCGACCCGGAAGGCTATATTATCGCCAGTTTTTCCGGCGAAGGCAATCTCGAAATTATGGATGCGTATATCAGCGCAGCGCTGGAAATTTACCGCGCCGGGCAATTGCTGAATTACGTTCCGATTGTGACTGATCTCGAATCCAACTATCAATATTCACAAACACTTAGCTATCCGACCGGCGTATTGGCAGACGAAGCCGGAAACCGGTTGTTTATTGCAGATACCCAACATCACCGGGTGCTGGTTTGCAATTTGCGCGGCAACGTAAAAACCGTCATCGGCAACGGAAAAGCCGGTTTCAGAAATGGCGACTTTTCCACCGCCAGTTTTCGCGAACCTTGCGGAATGGCGCTGGTTGGCGACATTTTGTTTGTTGCGGATGCCGGAAATCACGCTATTCGAAAAGTCGATTTGCAGCACCAACTGGTGAAATCCGCTGCCGGAAACGGGGAACAGGCAAAACCGCGTCGCCAAACCGGCGGCAAAGCGCTGGAAACAGCGTTGAATTCGCCGTGGGATATTACGGCAATCGGCGAAAATTTGTATATCGCAATGGCCGGGTTGCACCAAATCTGGCGGCTGAACCTCACCACCGGCATTGTGGAACCGTTTGCCGGCAGCGGTCGCGAAGCTAAACGGGACGACTCGCTGGCGATGGCCATGTTCGCCCAACCGGCCGCCATTTGCAGCGACGGACAGCAGCACCTGTTTGTTGCCGATAGCGAAAACAGCACCGTTCGCAAAATAGATCTGCAAAACGGAACTGTGCAAACGTTAGCCGGCGGCGACCTGTTCGTTTTCGGTGACGAAAACGGGCCGGGAGAGCTGTCGCTGTTGCAGCATCCGATGGGTTTGGCGTGGCATTCCGGCAGCCTGTTTGTATCGGATACCTATAATCACAAAATCAAAAAACTGGATTTGACAGCGTCCGAAATCAACACCTTTACCGGCAGCGAACGCGGCTATCTGGATGGCAAACGTCCGGCGTTTTACGAACCGTGCGGCATTAGCATCGCCAAAAATGCGCTGTTTGTGGCGGATACGAATAACCATCAAATTCGCAAAGTGAGCCTGAAAACCGGCGCTGCCAAAACGCTGATCCTGAAAGGATTGGGCGATGCGCTGGCGCGCCAAAAGGGCGGCGTATTTTTTGGCAAACCCGCACCGCTGGAAGAAATTACGCTGCCACGGCAATCGCTGGCCAGCAACACAACCGTGGAAATTGCCGTGCACATTCACCTGCCGGACGGGCACGCATTTAACGGCGGCTCGCCGTTTGAATACGGCGTCATCGCCGATCCCAAATTGTATTCCGGTGAAACGATCAACCACATTCAGTCGCTTGCGGCACCGCAGGAACAGCAGGTGGTCACCGGCACCACCGGTAACATTCGGGAAAATGGGGAAATTGGTCTGGAATTGCGCTATTTTTATTGCTCGAGAGGGCGGAACAGTTTGTGCCTGTTGCGATCGGTGCAGTATCGCATCCCGGTGCGGATTTCTGAAAATGGAAAAAACCGGATTACCGTGGATGATCGTCCGCAGTAATCCGGTGTAAATGTGTGTTAATATTTAGCCAAAGTTATTGTTGCAAACAACCCTTCGCGAAACAATTATCCGGCGGTTTTCTCGGCTGCTTTTTTCAGCTTTTCGTTGGCCATAATTGCCAAATCTACCCGACGGTTTTGCTGGCGGCCGTCAACAGTTTCATTTTCTGCAATCGGCTGTGCTTCGCCGTAACCCATCGTTGTAAAGCGTCGCGGATCGACACCCACGCTGGCCAAATATGCGGAAACAGCTTTCGCCCGACGCTCGGAAAGCCCGAGGTTGTATTCATCTGAACCGGTGTTGTCCGTGTGTCCTTCGATCAAAATATCCGTATCCGGATATTTATTCAAAATAGTAGCAAACTCCGCAAGTTCCTGTTTGCTTTGTGCGCCGAGGTCGGCTTTGTTCACATCAAATAACAAACCGGAGTTGAAGGTAATTTTGATGCCTTCGCCCACGCGTTCTACTTTTGCTCCGGAAATATCCTGCTCAATTTCCCGGGCCTGTTTGTCCATATAATTGCCGATGTATGCGCCGGCTGCCCCGCCAACCGCAGCGCCAATGATCGCGCCCAGTATGGTATTGCCTGCTGCTTTGCCAACCACCGCACCTGCCGCTGCACCGGAACCGGCGCCAATTAATGCGCCGCGCGTTTTTTTCGATGCGGAACACCCAACCGCTGCAACAACCAGTGCCATCAATAACAGATAAATGACAAAACGCTTCATAAACAAACTCCTTTATTTAGTGGATTAAATTTATTGATAATACAATATCGTTTTCGACTTATTGAACAACCATAATTTATAGAAGTTTTGCCGATTTTACATCGCCAAACATCACAATTTTGGCGAATCCTGCCCGGCAGCACCGCTTCCGTCTTAACCCGAAAAATAAACTTTATTCATTTTTGTGCATTTTTTTGTAAAAACAATCAACTTTTTGTATTATCTATCTAAGACAATATAGTATGTAGATTATATAAAACGGTTTGAAACCAAAATTTTTTGTTAAACTTTTGGTTCCGTGACCGATCATATTAACTGATTCTATAAGATACTGCTATCGTTATCTGATCCGCATTCGATTATTACGCTCGCTCGCCAATGCTCATTGCAGCAACTCGATAGCCTTTTGGATTGATTTCAGGGTTTGGGGAAATTCTACTGCTCGTTTTCCGCTTCGGTAAAATTGGGAAGGATAAATGAAAAATCGCTATGCTTCGCATTTGGTTTTGGCAGCGCTATGGTTAATGGTTTTTTCGATCAGCAGCCAGATGATGGTTATTTCACCGATTCTGCCAAATATTGCAGATTCGCTCAACATTTCAAAAACACTGCAGGGCAGCCTCATAACTGCATACGCTATCCCGTTGGGAATACTGGCGTTTATCATCGGTCCGATTTCGGATAAAATTGGGCGACGGCGCGTGCTCATCACCGGAACGGGAATTATGAGCATCACGCTATTCATGCACGCCTTTGTTTACGATTACACCTCATTTCTGATCATCCGGATGTTAACCGGCGCAGCCGGCGGTTTGCTCAGCGGCGCATCAATTGCATACGTTGGCGATTATTTTCCCGCGCACAAACGGGGGTGGGCAAACGGCATTGTGATGACCGGTATCGCCGGTGGTTTTTCGCTCGGCATTCCTATCGGAACCCTGCTTGCGGAATTTGGAAGTTTTCGTTATCCGTTTGTAATGTTTGCCGTTACAATGATGATTGCTGCCGTGTTGATCTGGTTTTACCTGCCGCAGCCAAGCATTCGCAACCTCAATAAAAAACTCACACTTACCCAAATAAAAAACAATTATATGTCGCTTTTCAGACGTCCGGAATTGTTGGCGCTGGCGGCTTCGTTTGCATTAATGAGTTTTTGCGTAGCGATGTATATGATTTTTCTGCCCACCTGGCTTTCGGATACTTTCGGGCTGGATGGGTATGGCATTGCCGGGCTCGTTTTTGTCGCGGGTTTTTCTGGCGCAATTGTCAGCCCTTTTTCGGGAAAGTTGTCTGACCGGTTAGGCAGAAAAGTGTTTGTTGTGAATGCATGCATGGGTTTATCCATTGCGATTGCCATGACCACCCTGTTTATCACCGATGTTTGGCTGGCGTATCCGCTGGTCGCATTGGCAATGATGCTGGATGCCGCGCGAATCGGTCCGTTTCAGGCGCTCATTACCGAACTGGTTCCCGAAGAAACCCGCGGAACAATGGTCAGCCTTTCTGTTACGGTCGGTCAGTTGGGTATGGGATTTGGCGGGGCGTTAGCCGGATTCACGTATCACGAAATTGGCTTTGTTTACAACACCACTTTGGCGGCATTGGCGATTCTGCTGGTTGGAATTATCGTTGCATGGGTGATTCCGGAAACCTACTCAAAATCCGATTCAGATAAAATGATACCCAAAGAAGACCAGATCGGCGTGCTGTACGAACGGCTGCCAAATCGCGGGGTTCTGGTTTGGGAAAAGAAGAAGTAATCTCTTTATTATCAAGCGTTTGCAGTAAATATGTTTTCGAATGCCCGGCGGGTAACATCATCAAACAGGCAAATTCGCACCTCGGACAAGCTGCTTTCCGGATGGTCATTCAAAAATGCAGCAATCGTTGAAACGACAATTTTCGCACAACGATCTTTGGGAAAACCGAAAATTCCCGAGCTGATCGCAGGCAAACTGATGGTGGAAAATCCCCGGGCTGACGCCAGTTTCAGCGAGTTGAGCACCGCATTTTCCAGCTTTTCATCCTCATTTCCTTCACCCCATCGCGGACCCACCGCATGAATCACAAAATTTGCAGGAAGCGCACCGGCACCGGTAATCGCTACTTCGCCGACCGGCACGAAACCGATGGCATCGCTTTCGCGCTGAATAATTGTACCGCCTTTGCGGGAGATCACGCCTGCCACACCACCGCCGTGTTGCAAATGGGAATTTGCGGCATTCACAATGGCGTCCACAACCTCGGCGGTAATATCTCCGTGAATCAATTTTAGCAGTTTTCCGCCAAAAATTTTTCGGGCAATTTCCTGATTTTCCATGGCTTTGTGCTTGTTTTTATTGCGTTTATGAATTTACCCCACACGGGCGACCCGCACAAACATCGGGAATGTAACGGTTTTCGACTGCTTTGGATCGCCCCACAACATTTCCAGTTCCTTTGATAGAATATCCACTGGATCGTTGCCGTTTTTGCTGATGTAACGCTGCACCGCCGACCACGTTTTGAGGTAGCTGATGTAATCGGCGAGCTTCCATTCGGCAGTCATCGGGAAATCCGGCGGTTGAATTTCCGGGAAAGGAACCGTAAAACTGCTGTAATGTTCTTCAATAAATCTGCGTTCCGGCGGCCAATAATCGTGGATCACATCGTTGTAAAAACGCCGGATGCAAGCATCTATTTCCGGCGAGGAATGGCAGAGCGAATAGCCCCAAAACGCCAGAATTCCGCCCGGTTTTAGCACACGCTGGACCTCGGCGTAAAATTTATCGAGATCAAACCAGTGGATCGCCTGCGCGACGGTTACCAGATCGATGGAATGTTCAAAAATATCGCTGTCGTGGGCGGGAACCACCCGGTAATCCACCTGCGGATGATCGATCGCGTGGGAAATTTGGGCGGCGCTGGCATCGGTAGCAATCACCAATTCAAAATGACGGGTGAGCGCGATGGCTGCCTGACCGTTGCCGGTGGCGCAATCCCATGCGGTATCGCAGGTTTCGCAAAGCGACGCCAAATATTCAAACAATTCCCGCGGATAACGGGGACGGTAGCGGGCATATTCCCGCGCGTGGATGGAAAAATGATCTCTGAATGTCATGAATTTCCAAATCTGGTTTATTTAACTGAACCAAAAGTTACCGGATTCCGGTCGGATATTCCATGAAATTATTACAAATCGGAGGTTTTGAGCTGGCGGATAATGGTTTCGGCGAGCAGTTCCGGGGCAGTTTCGGTCGTATCGACCTTCAGTTGGGCATTTTGGCGGTAGAGCGACAGGCGGCGGTTGTAATTGGATTCGATATCTTTTTGGAGATCGGTATCGTTGAGCAACGGGCGATCGCCACTGGCGGACAATCGCTGATATATCAGCGACAATTCACAATCCACCCAGACGATCAGCGAGTGGCTGGCGAGGTGGCGCATATTTTCCGGATGTTCGATCACGCCGCCGCCGCAATCGATCACTGCCGGTTCATTTTCCGGCAATCCGGCAATTACCGATTGTTCAATTTCGCGAAATTTGGGCCAGCCGTTTGCCGCCACAAATTGCGAAATAGGCATCCCGGCGACGGCTTCGATTTGCGCATCTGTGCTGAGCAGCGGCACATTCAATTGCGCCGCAAGCGTTTTGGCGAGGGTGGATTTGCCAACACCACGAAATCCGATGAGCACAACCCGTTTCATTTTCAATGAATATTTTCCCAAATGGCGCGCAGTTCCTCAACCGTAACCGGCGTTCCGGTGAATAATTCGAACTGTTTGGTGGCTTGCAGCAAAAACATTTCCACCCCGGAAATGGTGATGCAGCCGCGTTCGCGGGCGATTTTCAAAAATCGGGTTTCCGGCGGATTGTAAACCACATCCATCACCACCCGTTTTTTGCGGAACAGCGACGTGCCGGAAGGATACTGATCCGTGTACGGCGCCATTCCCACCGGCGTAGTTTGCACAATTACCGCCGCGCTGGCATAGTGAATTTCGTCCGGTTCCAGATAATCGATGCCGTATTTTTGCATCAGCATTTCGCCGCGTTCCTTATTTCGCCCAATCACGAAAATGGGATTCACATCCAGCCGTTTCATCGCGGCAATGGTGCTGCGGGCGGTTGCGCCGGTGCCGATCACCAAACCGCCGTTTTTCAGCGCTTCTGTGTAGGGCTTCAGTAAACTTTCGATGGCCAACAAATCCGTGTTGTAGCCGCACCAGCCTTTTGGTCCGCGCACAATCGTGTTGCACACACCGGAAATGCGTACTTCCACCGATACTTCGTTGAGAAATTTGACAATTTGCTCTTTGTAGGGAATCGTCACACTCAGCCCGTGCAAATGGTTTTGCCACTGTTGCCAAAAGCTTTCCACATCTTCTGTGGGGAAATTGAGGTAGAGAAAATCGTTGGGTTCCGCCGCATTTTTATTTTTCGTAAACTTGTTAAAAATCATCTGGTTATGCAATCGCCAACCGCGGCTTTGCTGGATCGGATTGCCGATCAGTCCCATCACTTTTGTTGCCGCACTTTTGTGTTGCAGATGATAATAATTGTGCGCTTCGTGCAGCGCCGGTTGCCCGGATGCGGTTTCTTCATCGTAATCTTTGGCGAGATAGGTCCATTCGTTGCCTTTCACCGCGCCCACCAAACGGGATGGCCGTCCGGCGTTGCCCATCGCGTGAATCACAAATTTTTTGTCGAGCGATTTCGCCAGTTCGGTCAGCAACAGCGCGGTGTGGTTGTCGTCCATATCTTCCGCCTTAAAAATGAGCTTGTACACATCGGCGGGATGTTGCGTCATCGATCGAAATATTTCTTTCAATTCTTCGGGATTGTTGGTGTCGGTGTGATGCGAAAGCACCACTTTGCTGTTTCCTGCTTTCAGCAATGGCAGCACGGAATCCGCCAGTTGCCATTCCACATCCAGATACGCAGCGCCGGCGTTCGCGGCATTTTGAATGATAGCGCGATAATCCGCCGCTTTTCCGTTCCAAAATCCCCCTTCCGTACGGGTTCGCAAGGTGATAATCAGCGGTTTTTCTGCTTTTTTGACCAGTTTGGCAACGTCTGTTTCCGGCAAATAATCCAGCCGGATTTCGATCAGATCGCTGTCTGCGCAATTGGGCAGCCATTCGTCAATTTGCGCCGCTGTTTCCGGCAGCAAACTGACACAAAGTTTATGCGTGTTTGAGGACATCTTCCAACTCCCTTTTTTGGATTGGATACAATAATTCGGGTTGATTATCCGCGTTCATCAGTGAAAATCGCGGTGCCTGCTGGCGCGATTTTTTGTCGGAAAGGATGCAATCCCAGATGGCGTCGAATGAGTAATCAGCTAAATCAACCGTCAGTAAACCTATATTTTTCAACAAATTAAACAATCGCTGTTCGCGATCGGCAGGATAATTCAGCAACCGGACAGAGAGCCGCGCAGCGATGACCATTCCGGTGGCAACGGCAAATCCGTGCGGCACGGCAAAATTGCTCAATTTTTCCACCGCATGCCCGACCGTATGCCCGAAATTGAGGATGCCGCGCAATCCGGATTCTTTTTCGTCGGCTGCGGCAACGTTAATTTTGTCCTGCGCACAGCGGGAAATAATTTTGGTAAGCGTGGGCAAATCGCCGTCCAGAATTTGCTGCTGTTCGCTTTCCAGCCAGTGCCACAGCTCGTCGTCCATGATTACGGCGTATTTGATGACTTCCGCCATGCCGCTCAAAAATTCAACTTTCGAGAGCGTTTTCAGAAATCGCACATCGCAGAAAATGCTGTCTGGCTGATAAAACGCGCCGATCAAATTTTTCCCGGCGGGATGATTGATGCCAGTTTTTCCGCCGATGCTGCTATCGACCATCGCCAAAAGCGTGGTGGGCAAATGCACCAACGGCACTCCGCGATGCAGCGTTGCCGCCACATAACCCACCAGATCGCCCGTAACACCGCCGCCAAACGCGACCAAAACCGTGTCCCGTCCGGCTTTTTGTGCGAGCAATGCGTCTTCCAGCGCATCTTTTTGCGCCCGGCATTTGCTCTGCTCTCCGGCAGGAAATTGCAGCAATCCCCGAAATTCGGGATGCGCGGCAAGCTGCTGTTCCGCTTCCGGCGCGTAAATTTCCGCCACTTGCGAGTCCGCAATTGCGTAAACAGCGTGTTTGGGAAATTGTGTTTTCAGGTGTTCGCGAAGTGGTTGCCAGAGGTTTTCGCCAACGTGGCAGGGAATTTGGCGGGTGGCAGATGGCAGATCAAGAATGTGCGTTTGCATGCGTTGTGCGACGATCTCTGTTTGAAATTACAAAAATTGGCACGCGAATTATCCGCGTTGCTGATTAAAAAATGTAACGAAAAATATACGTTTGAACCGTGCGCAATGCAAGGTGAATGACGGCCGGAATCTCAGGTTTTCACGGCAAAAATCAGGTTTTTAGTCGGGTTTTGGGCAGCAACGGCAGGCACATCGGGATAATTTTGGCGTGATCGAACGCCAGTTCCGGCAGGTTGTCGAGCGAAAACCAGCGCAGGCTGCGGGCGTCGTCGCCCGCTTTGGCGCGACAGGCTGCAGATTCGGGCAGCGTTGCGCCGAACACAATCGTGATGGTGTGTCCCCGTGGATCGCGCCCCGGATCGCCGAATGCGTGCAGTTGGTGCAATTGCAGATTTGCCAATCCGGTTTCTTCCGCCAGCTCCCGTGCTGCCGCGTTTTCCAGCGATTCGTTTTCATCCACAAATCCGCCGGGCAATGCCCACGCATTTTCGAACGGTGGATTTTTTCGTTGAATCAGCAAAATTTCCGCGCCGGACGCTGTTTCGCGCCGGAGCAAAATATCAACGGTGACCATCGGGTGGGGATATTCGTAAGTGTAGTTCATTTTAAAGGATAAAGGTTTAAGGATAAAGGATAAATCGAAGAAAAAATTTTTGATGGCGGAAATAAACTCATGCTCACCAAAAAAACTGTGCAAAAGATGTAAAATCTGCGGGGTCTGAATATTTCAATTATTCACTCATTTTCAACCAATTTTCCTGATACATATTTGTGTAAAATACTGGAAACAAGGGTTTGATATGGAATACCTTCTTCAAGAGATTTGGCTTTCAGATTAACCAGATCGCGCTCGGAAATCCGGATGTTAATTCGCTTATTTTTCAAAAAAGTATTTCGCGCAAATTTAACATAATCAGCACGTTTCTTCTGAAAATTTTTATCCGATTTCCATTCATCATTTTCAAATGAATCGAGAATTTCTTGTTCGTATTTGTCCAGTTTTTTCATTTCTTTTCACCTGCTTAAATATTTCTGTGTCGCCTTTCTACTCGGGATAATTGTTTTCAAGAATATTTTCTCATCGTCTTCTACAAATGGCACCAAATGGGCGTACCCGTCAAATTCGACAATAAAAATACTCTGATTGCCATACTTTTCCCGATTGGGATGTTCGATCACATCCAGTAAATACCCCATTTCAATTTGGCTGACGATAATTTCGAAAGAAATTGCACGGTCACTTTTTAGTTGTGAATTTTTTTCGTCATTCCAATCGAAGTATTTCATAGATGATATTATTAAAATGTGTGCCTATTGTCAACATTAAATTTTTGCATGGTCGTATTTCCTCAATGATGCGAAAACCGGTGATAATCGCGGATCAGTTTTGCCAACGCCATCCCCGGATCGGGTTGTTTCATGAATGATGTGCCGATGAGCAGCGCGTGAACACCCGCGTCGGTGAGGCGGCGGGCGTCGTCTGCACTGTAAATGCCGCTTTCGCCGACCAGCGTTACCGATTTGGGAATTTGGGCGGCGAGCGTTTCGGTGACCGCCAGATCGATCTCGAATGTGTGCAAACTGCGGTTGTTGATGCCGATCAGCGGTACATCGACGGACATGGCGATTTCCAGTTCGTCGGCAGTGTGCACTTCCACCAAAACGTCCATCGCCATTTCATTCGCGGCGGCGTGCAAGTCGCGCAATTGCGATTTTTCCAGCGCCGCAACGATCAGCAAAATTGCATCTGCGCCGGCGGCGCGGGCTTCGGCAATCTGGTATTCGTCGATGATAAAATCTTTCCGCAACATCGGCACCTGAATGTGCGGACGAAGCTGCCGCAGAAAATCCAGCGAACCCTGAAAAAACGATTCGTCAGTGAGCACGGAAAGCGCGGCCGCGCCATCCTGCTGATACATTTTGCCGAGTGCCAGCACATCAAAATCATCGCGGATTACGCCCGCGGAGGGCGATGCTTTTTTCAATTCGGCGATCACCGGAAGGTGCGGACTTTCCCGCAGATGGCGGATCAGCGATTCCGGTTTCGGCGCATCATCTGCCAATCGCAGCAATTCCGCGATGCTGATTTCTGCTTTTCGCGCCGCGATTTCTTCCCGTTTTTTCGCGATAATTTTGGCTAAAATGTCGATTTTTGGCTTCATTTGTTTTGTTCCGGGCACGTCGGCGCCGTGCCCTTAAATTTTAACGAAACATCAAAAGGGAAAATTTATCCTTCACCCTTTATCCTTATTCTTCCTCGCTCATTTCCTGCGTCAGTTTGCCGAGGGCTTCCAGTTTTGCCAGCGCAGCGCCGGAATCGAGGCTGTGGCGGGCGAGATCCGCAGCGGCGGCCAGCGAATCGGCTTTTCCGGCGACGTAAATGCCGGCGGCGGCGTTCATCACCACCACATCGCGGCGCGGACCGGTTTCGCCGCTGAGAATTTTGAGGGCGATCGCGGCGTTATCTTTTGCATCGCCACCTTCCAGACTGTCGTCAGACGGCGTGGCGCCAAAGGTTGTTGCGTCGATTTCGTATTCCGCAATTTCGCCGTGGCGCAATTCGAACACGTGGGTCGGCGCAGCCAGCGAAATTTCATCCATTCCGTCCGAGCTGTGCACTACCAGCGTGTGCTCCGTGCCAAGTTCGCGGAAAACGCTGGCCATCAATTTGGCGAGTTCGCGATTGTATGCGCCGATCAACTGTCGGCGAACACCGGCCGGATTGGTGAGCGGTCCGAGAATGTTAAAAACCGTGCGTGCACCGATTTCCCGGCGCGGTCCGATAGCGTATTTCATCGCCGGATGCAGTCGTGGTGCAAACAAAAACGCGATGCCCACTTCGTTGACGCAACGCGCCATTTGCGATGGTTCAAGATCAATATTTACACCGAGTTCGCGCAACACATCCGCACTGCCGCATTTGCTGGAAACAGAGCGATTGCCGTGTTTTGCCACGGGAATTCCCGCACCGGCGGCCACTAACGCAGCGATCGTTGAAATGTTGAATGTATGCTTCCCGTCGCCGCCGGTGCCGACGATATCCAGCGCTTCGCCCAGTCGATCGACCGTCACCGGATGAGCTTTTTGCTGCATCGCTTTGGCGAATCCGGCGATCTCGTGCGCCTGCTCGCCTTTCATGCGCATGGCGATGAGAAACGCGCCGATTTGCGCATCGCTGGCATCGCCGGACATGATGCTGTGCATCGCGCCAAAGGCTTCGTCATGGGTGAGATGGGTTCGTTCGAGAAGTTTGTGTATCGCTTGCTGAATCATTTTCTGCCCGATTGTTGATGTTCAATTTTAAACCGCCGCCCAATTTAAGGAATGCGGGTAGCGAAATCAATTTTTCTCACCCACCGAGTAATTTTTCTAAAAACGACGTTTTTTTTGCCACGGAGATACAGAGGAAATGTGTGTTTCGTGTATTTCGCAGGCTAAGAAACAAAAATCAATGCTACTTCGCTGCTCAATTTTTACAAAAGCAAATTTTGCCGAATTATCCGTTGACATTCTCCGCAATTCGCATTAAAATGGCAACGTTTGAACAAAGGAAATATTTTGAACGCAATTATCCGTCGCTATTTTAGCCTGTTTTTCTTTTTTGGTTTCGTGACCAACGGAGCCTGACAGGAGGATTTTGCGCAAAACTGACAATATCGACTCTTGAAAGGCTCCGCAAAACGGAGCCTTTTTTATTTGCAGATGTTTGGGCGCTTCAACGCCGCGCCTCTACAAAAAGGAATTTCGCATGAAACAGCATATGAAAATCGCGATCCAGGGTGGTCAGGCATCCTTTCACGATATGGCGACGCGCCAGTATTTCGCCGGTCATCCGGTGGAATTGCTGGAATGCATGACTTTCGGGCGGCTCTGCGATGCGCTGGCCAATCGCGAAGTGGACGCCGCAGTGATGGCCATCGAAAACACGCTGGCCGGCAGCATTTTACCGAATTACAGCCTGCTGGAGCGATACAATTTTCACATTATTGGCGAAACGTATTTGCACATCCAGCAAAATTTGATGGCGCTGCCGGGGCAGCGAATCGAGGACATCGAAACCGTGCGTTCGCACCCGATGGCGTTGCATCAGTGCAGCGTTTTTCTGGAAGCGCACCCGCATTTGCGGGCGATCGAATCGTTCGATACGGCGGAAAGCGCGCGGGAAATTCGCCAAAACAACTTGCGCGGCGTGGCTGCGATTGCCAGCAAAATGGCGGCAAATCGCTACCAGTTGCAAATTTTGGCGGAGGAAATCGAAAATCTCAAAAAAAATTACACCCGATTTCTGATTTTGCTGAACAAGGAATACCGCAACGGCACACCACCGGACAAAGCGTCGATCAGTTTCCGGGTGAGCCACGAAGTGGGTTCGCTGGTGAGCGTGCTGCAAATTTTTCGTGAACACGGGCTGAACCTCTCGCTCATCCAGTCGATTCCCATTCCCGGTCAACCGAGCGAATACGCCTTTCACATCGATTTACTGTGGCAAAACGAAACCGATTTTCATCGCGGGATTGCGGCGGCTTCGCCCTTTGCCCGTGGCATCAAAATACTGGGCATTTATAAATCCGGAGTAATTCCCTATGATCATACCGTCCGCCAACCGGCTTTCTCAGGTTGAAGAATATTATTTTTCGAAAAAACTCGCAGAGGTGCGATCGCTGACGCAAAAGGGGCGACCGATTATCAATTTGGCGATCGGCAATCCCGATATGCCGCCATCTGCAAAAACGATTGAAACGCTGAATCGCAACGCGGCGCTGCCAAATGTGCACGGCTATCAGCCGTATCGCGGCGCACCGGAATTGCGCCTGGCGATGGCAGAATATTATTCGCGAACCTACGGCGTTTCGCTGGATGCGAATGTGCAAATTTTGCCGCTGCTCGGCTCGAAAGAGGGGATTTTCCACATCTCGATGGCGTTTTTGAATGCGGGCGATATCGCGTTGGTGCCCGATCCCGGTTATCTGGCGTATCCATCTGCCGCGCGAATGGCCGGCGGCGAACCGCAATTTTACGATCTCTCCGCCGAAAACGGCTGGCTGCCCGATCTCGATGCACTTGCCAAAACCGATTTGTCCCGCGTAAAAATTATGTGGGTGAATTATCCGCACATGCCCACCGGCGCAACGGCTTCGCTGGCGGATTTTGCCAACATCATCGATTTTTGCCGAGAACACAATATTTTGCTCTGCCACGATAATCCTTACAGCCGTATTTTGAATGCCAATCCGCTAAGTTTGCTGCAAGTTGACGGCGCTCCGGATTGCGCCATCGAACTCAACTCGCTCAGCAAATCACACAATATGGCAGGATGGCGCGTCGGCATGCTTTGTGGAAACGCGGATTATCTCGACACAATTATCAAAGTGAAAAGCAATATCGACTCCGGACAATTTTTGCCGATGCAACTGGCGGCGGTGCAAGCCCTCCAAAATTCGGACGAATGGCACGCCGAACAAAACGCCGCTTATGTGGATCGTCAGCAACTGGTCTATCGATTTTTGGATGCGCTCGGCTGCACTTACGACAGCGGCAGCGCCGGAATGTTCGCGTGGGCAAAACTACCGGATTCCGTGAAAAACGCCGAAGCGTTTGTGGATGATTTGCTCTATTCGAAAGATATTTTTATCGCGCCGGGTAGCATTTTTGGGAGCAACGGAACAGGCTATGTTCGCGTGTCGCTGTGCGCGCCGGCGGAGAAAATTGCGGAAGCAGTTGGGCGGGTTTCCTGATTCTGGATTCTGGATGCTGGATGCTGGATTCTGGAAATAAATTGTTGTGTTGCGATGCTCTCGCTTTGTAATAAAAAACGGAATGGTCGCGACCGTTCCCTACTACGACAGATACAATGTGCTCTCGCTTTGATTCAAAAAACGGAACGGTCGCGACCGTTCCCTACAACGACAGATTGCAATCAACCCAATTCTAACAGTATCCAGAACTCGCGCTGAGTACAGCCGAAGCGTCCAGAATCCAACATCCAGAATCCAAAATAAAAAAGCCCCGTCGAACAGACCGGAGCTATTGGGGGTGTGTGAGGACAACTCGATTGCGCCGAACAACTCAGCTTTTTTGACGCTTGTGGGGAGTGACCTGTGCCTGTTGCGCAAATTGGTGGAGTCGTTTTTCCAATTCACGGGCGCTTTCGAGATTTTGAGCGGGTAGCAAAAATTTGTCAGATTTGCATAATTTCAGATAGTTTTGTGCGGTTTGCAGATCGCCGGCGGCGCTGTAAATTTCCGCCGCGTGATACCAATACACCGGACGTTCCGTTTCCATCCGCAACGCTTTTTTCATTAACGGCAGTGCTTTTTGAACCTCGCCACGCCGGAATTGCACCCATGCGTAGGTTGCCAACACATCAATATTTTCCGGGCGACGCTGATATTCGCGCTCGATATGCGACAACGCTTCGTCCAGATTCACATTGCAATCGGCGTAAAATCTGGCGAGTTCCAGATCGACATTCCAACCGTTTGCTGCTTGTTGGTGCAATCCTTCTGCTGCATGCGCAATCAATTCTGCGGCTTTCAGATCGTTGCCGTTTGCAACATACATCAGCGCCAGTTTTTCTATAATGATGTGATCGGCATCGTGATCTGCATATGTTTCCAGCACAGATATTCCTTCACTTAACCCATTGTTAATACTGGCGATATCTGCCAAGCCGAATATCGCTTCGGTTCTGTCGGGTTGCAGTTCCAGCACGCCGCTAAAAATTTTCTCCGCGTTTTCAACATCGCCGGTTTGCAGATACAAATTTGCCAATTGACACAGTGCCCAGTTGCGTTCGTCGGAGCCGTGCACGCCGGATTTCACTGCTAATTTCATCGCGGCGATGGCACCGGGTATATCGCCATGAATTTCCCGGAGATAGGATGCACGGCTATACGAGCGCAAATCCGGGCGGATGCTCAACATTTTATCGCACGCCGCAACGGCTGCCGGATAATTGCCGAGTTCCACATTTGCATCGCAGAGCGCGCCGTAAACAAAGGCATTGTGCGGAAATTCCTTCGCCAATGATTCCGCCAACATTTTGGCATTTTCAAACTGATGCAGCGTCAGCAAAACGGAAATTTTGATCATCCGGGCTTCGGTATTTTCCGGCGCGATATCCAGCGTGTTATCCGCAACCCGCAGCGCTTTATGCACAAAATTATTGTGATCGCCGTTCATCCGGGCGAGCTGCACGTAGGTTTCCGCGAGTGCGGTGCGACTTTTCAGATCATCCGGACGTTGCTGGATCGCTGCGTTCAGCGCCGCTTCTCGGTCGAGTAATCGCTGCTGCTGCGGGGAAATGTGTGCCTCTTTTTCATCGGAGTGCTCGTGAGAATGCGCATGCATCCCGTGATGATCGTGATCGTGATGATCATGTTGATGTGCATCGATCACGTAATGCTTGAGCATTAGCATTCCGGTAAACCCTGCAATGACGAAAGCTGTTAAAATGGCTATTTTGCGAATCATTTTATTGTCCTCAATTTTTTCGATAATAATCACATTGCCGGGACATCGCTGCCCCGACAATGCGTGCTGCCTGAAGGATGGCTATTTCACAAGAATGGATTTTTTGGTGATGATATCGTTACCCACTTCCATTTGATAAAAGTAGGTACCGCTCGCCAGATTTTTGGCATCCCAATTGATCGAGTAGGTGCCGGCTGATTTTTGTCCGTCCACCAGCGTGGCGACCAACTGACCGAGCGTGTTATACACATTGATGCGCACATCCGCCGGTTTCGACACGTGATATTTGATAGTCGTGGACGGATTGAAGGGATTCGGATAATTCTGCTCCAAAATGAACGCTTTCGGCACACCAACGCCAATCGGCGATTCGCTGATGCCAACCATAATCGGCTCAACGGCGGTCAATTGCTTCACATAATCGTATCCGCGGTGCGGCTCTGCCTGATACGGAAACTGGCTGAGCAACGGCAGATCGTTGGCTGTCGGACCGCCGTTATAGGTGAGTTCGGCAACCAGCGCTGGCGATGCGAGATCGCTGTAATTTCCGGCGGTGGCATCGTCAAACGGAAATCCGACAGCTGCCAAAACCAGCCCGCCAACGGCTTGCAGCGAAATGGTGGTCACGTCATCTTCCAAACGGCGACCGTTCGGGAAACCGTCCATGTGCGGAATGGATTGAATGGTGGTGTCCGCAAATGCCGGATCTGTCAATCCCAAAACCGCGGCTCGAACCAGACCCATCCGGGCGTTATTTGTGTATTCGCTGTTGCCGCGATCTGTTACCGGCGTTGCCATATTCAGCCGGAGCATGTCGCCGCCGTAGAGCACACCGGCATCGCTGGTGATTGGTAAGAAGTTGTGAATAAACGGTTTACCTTTACTGAGCGGTCCGCCGGTTTTGCCGGTTGCCAGCTCATACGGCGGCAAAGCGGGCACGCCAAAATAAAACACCGGAAAGATGTCCGCGCGACGCGGTTCACCCGGTGCAACCAACGCGGTTTGAATGGGCATTCCGTCTGCCGCAGGTCCGGTGGGCACGGCAATCGCGGTTCCGGTGAAGTCGATACCGGGAATAAATGCGGCGGCAAATGCGCCGTCTTTTCCGTTACGGAAATCAAATCCCGGATCAGAATAGCCCGGAATCACGCCAATCGCCGGATAGCTCATCGTCTGGATTCGCAGATCGGAAAGCGCCGGAACTGCGCCGCCAAACTGGCTGTCATCCATATACAATCCCAATTCCGGATTCGCGAAATATGCCACAAAATCCTGCTCTTCCGCGCTGTATGGCGTCACGGCGTTCCAACGATCTTTTTCGCCGATCGGGATAATCGCTTCATTCGTCAACGGCATGCCCAAACGGGATACCTGCACCCACGGTCCGCTGTAGGTTGGTTTGCTGCCATCCATGGACAATGTTTTGATTTGCTGACGACTGGCAGATGCCCACACGCCGATCACAAAATCGGGATCGAGAATGCCGGTTGCCTGGCTGACGTCTTTGCTATCTTTTTGCAACATGCTGATGGGAATTTTCATCGAAATGGTGTGGGTGTTGAAACCGGCAACGGCATCGCGGGCATTATCCGGATTGGATGCGTTCGTGCCGTATGCGCTGCGGGTTTGTCCGAGATCGAAAATACCGCCCAAATCAACGAAAAATGCATCGTCACGCGGTCCGCAAAATACCGTTTCGCCGGTGGTTGCGGTGGTGATCGCGTTTTGCACGAGTTGATCGTAGCTGGTGCCGAGTCCGGCTGCACCTTCGATGGATCGCGGGCCGATATTGTTCGGCGGCACCACGCCGTTATCGACGATGGTTGTCCAGCTCATTCCGCCATCGGTGCTTTTTTCGCAAGTGTAAGTGGTTTTCAGGTTCTGCATCCCCAACCGAATGTTGAAAAATGTGGTCGGGTCTTCGTTTTCCTGCGTGAACGTGAAACGGTAGGTGATGTCGTCCATCGCTCCGCCAAGCATTCCCACATACGTGCTGTTTTTGATGTGGATTTCGTATCGAATATTTTCGCCGAAAGTGGCGTAATTCGGTCCGCCTTCCGGCAATTCCAGCGGAATATAATTCGCGATAATGATTACCGAATTCGGGTCATCCGGCGACCGGAACACATACAAATCCGTGTTGTCCGCCAGCGGATCCTGGCTGATCAGTGGCGCTTCGCGGTGACTGCTGGCTTGCAACATCAGCATGCCGGCTGTCGCGAGGATGCACCACGCTGAAATCAGTATTCGAAATAATGATCGATTTATGGAAATCATATAGCCTCCATCATAAGATTTGGTTTATGAAAAAAGGCTTCAATGCGCATTAAAGCTGTGTTTTATCGTTGCAGTTGAATTACGAACGAGGTGTGTGAATGGATTTCAGAAAATGGGATTTTTTAAAAAAAAAAGAGCCAGACAGTGTCTGCAAATCGCATATTTTCAAATATTTATCGATCGTCAATATTTTATCAACTTCAATAAAAAAGGCGAACAACTGTTCGCCTCAAATGATTAATTTCGATTGTTTACGATTAAAAAATATCAACTGCCGGAAGTGGTTCCCAGCAGCACCATTGTGCCGGTGGGTTGGGGAACGCCACCTTTTGGCTCCACGGTTACGGCAAACGCGCTCAATTCATCCAGTGAAAATTCGACCGCAAATGTGGCTACAAAATGACCGTTTTCGGCGGTCAGCAATCCGGCGTCCACCGGTTGGTTGCCTTTCAGCATCCACAATTGGTAATCTTTGCCGGTCGCCAAATCAGCCAGATTTTGGGCGGAAAACACCGCTTTTTTCTCATCCGCCGATAAAAATACGGTTGCGGAAGCTTTCGGCGCGGCTTCCAATCCGTTCAGCGCGAACACCTTTACGCTGGCATCCTGCACGATCGTCAAAAATTCATTTTTGCGTTTCAGCTCCGTTTCCAGATTGTTGATCAGGTTTCCGCCGATTTCCACCTGCTTTTCGAGATACTGAACGTCCTGTTTCAGTTTTATGGAATAGATGCCCACACCAACAATAATAACCAGGCTGGCAATCGCCACGCCCCAGGTCAGGCGGCGCCAAAAGGCAGCCATTTCGCGGAGCTGTTCCACCACTATCGTTTCAAAACGGGAATCTTCGCGATAGGACGTTGCGGGAGTTTCCGCGATTTCCGGTTTGGCTTCCGCCTCAATTTCAGCCATAATTTTCGATTTCAAAAATGCCGGCGGCGCTACCGGTTCTGCTGCCATCGGCAAAACTGTCACCACTTCCTGCATGGCTTTCAATTGGGCAATCGCATCCGGATCGCCTGATTTAATCAGGTTTTCGAAAACTTCGCGCTCGTCGTCTTCCAACATTCCCAAAGAATACGCAGCAGCAAGTTCTTGCAATTTTTCGTTATCCATTTTCATAAGTTACTCGATCCCGATACGGGTAAAAATCTCTCTCAACCGCAGCATGCCCGAGCGAATCCGGGTTTTTACGGTTCCCAACGGAAGCTCCCGTTTTTTGGCGATTTCCGATTGCGAAAACCCCTGAAAATACGCGAGTTCCAGCAAATCCCGCTGCTCATCCGGCAACGCCGCCAACGCCGTTTTGACAGTATTTTGCAACTGGGACAAATCCGCCAAATGCAGCGGACTTTCTTCCACTTCGCTGATCAGCGCCGGATTTCCGATTTCATCATCTGCCGAAAATGCGCTGCGTTTGGTTTGCGTATCTTTCGATCGCAATATATCGATGCAACGGTTCCGGCACAAAATTGTCATCCAGGCCATCGGTGCACCGCGTTTGCGGTCAAATTGTTTGGCATTTTTCCAAATGCTCAGAAACACCTCTTGAATTACGTCCTGAGCGAGCGATTGGTTTTGTAGTATTTTTAGCGAGAGCCCGTAAAGCTGGGAAGCGTAGCGGTCATACAGCACAGACAACGCCTGCGATTGCCCCGATTTCAACCGTTCGATCAGTTCATCATCTGTCGCAGACTGTAATTTTTCAGACACCGTATCGAAATTTTGGGGCATGATTTTCCTGAGTTTCACTTGATAATGCCTAATATCTTGAATTGAATCAGGATTGTCAAGCTGCAAATTTGTTGATTTTATCCGGCAAACGGGCTACTGAATGCCCAGCGATTTCATTTTTTTGTGGAGATTGGTGCGTTCCATTCCCAACAATTTTGCTGCCTGCGTCACGTTGCCGTCCGTTTCCGCGAGGCAGCGCTCGATGTAGCGCCGTTCGGCGATTTCGCGAACCTCCGCCAGCGATTTGCTGCCCGGCGCAATTGCATCCGCCGGATTTGCGGTTGCGTTCAGATATTCCGGCAAATCCGCAACGGTAATCCGGTCGCCTTCGGCGAGAATTATCAACCGCTCCACCAAATTGTGCAGCTCGCGAACGTTGCCCGTCCAGCGATACTGTTGCAACTGGCGCATTACCGCCGGGTCAAATTGCGGCGTTTTTCGATCGTTGCGTTGGCAAATTTCCCGGGCAAAATGCTCAACCATCAGCGGAATATCTTCCCGGCGATCTCGCAGCGGCGGCACAGTAATCGGCAGCACGTTCAGCCGGAAAAACAGATCTTCCCGGAAATCGCCGGATTTGACCATTTCCGCCAAATCGCGATTGGTTGCGGCAACCACCCGCACATCTGCGCGCAGTGCTTCTTTTCCGCCGACACGCTGGAAATCGCCATCCTGTAACACACGCAATACCTTTGTTTGCACGCGCAGACTCATATCGCCGACTTCATCTAAAAATAACGTGCCGCCATTCGCCTGTGTAAATTTTCCGTCGCGGCGTTCGGTTGCGCCGGTGAACGCGCCTTTTTCGCTGCCGAAGAGTTCGCTTTCGATCAGATCTTCCGGAATGGCGGCGCAGTTCATTTTCACAAACGGTTGTTTTGCGCGCACGCTGTTTTGATGAATGGCGAACGCCACCAGCTCTTTGCCGACGCCGCTTTCACCGGTGATGAGCACTTTGCTGTCTGTCGGCGCGATTTTTTTCACTTTTTGCAAAACGGAGAGAATTGCCGGTGATTCGCCAATGATGCGGTTTTCCACGGAAATCGCCGATTGCAAATCGGCAAACCGCTGCTTCAGCGAGCGCCGTTCGGCGAGGTGCTCCAGCGTGAGCACAATTTTCTCTTTTTGGAGAGGTTTTTCCAGAAAATCATACGCGCCGGCGCGAGTGGCGTCCACTGCGGTGCTGAGCGTGGCGTGCCCGGAAATCATCACCACTTCGGTGGCTGGCGAGAATTCTTTCAGCCGTTTCAGCGTTTCAATCCCGTCGATGCCCGGCAGTTGCACATCGAGAAACAGCACGTCAACCGTTTCGCCCGGCAACGCGTCCAGCAACGCCTCACCGGATTCGAACACCTGCAGCGATTTCACGCGATTGCCCAAAATCAGCTCAAACGAGCGGCGGATGTTTTTTTCGTCGTCAACGACGCAGACGGTCAGATTTTTCATAATGAAAGCTAATGTTTGTTTCGATTACTGCCAAATAACGAATACTTTTTTTACATGTTTGAATGTTGTATTGGTAACCGAATAGTGAACGTTGTACCCTTGCCCGGTTTGGAATCGACGTGGATAGCGCCGCCGTGTTCCTCGACCATTTTTCGGGTGATGGCCAAACCCAATCCCACACCGGATTTTTTGGTAGTAAAATACGGCTCGAAAATTTTTTCGCGAATTTTTTCGGGAATGCCGCCGCCGTGATCGCGAACGGTAAGCTCAATAAAATCATTCGTTTTGGCAGTGAAAATTTCCACCGGATTTTCACCTGCGCCTGACTGAATAGCGTTTTCGATCAGATTGATCAGCACCCGGCGAATGCGGTCTTCGTCGAGTTGCAGCGGTGGAATTTCCGGCGACAAATCCAACAATATTGTGTGATGCGGATACAATTTTACAACGTCGCTGATCAGCAAATTGAGGTTGGTTTCGCTGAAATTTGGCTCCGGCATTCGCCCGAAATCCGAAAATTCCCGCACCAGCCGCCGCAAATTTTCGATCTCCTCGCCGATGATGCCGTGGCATTCCCGCAGCAGTTGCGCATATTCGGGATCGCTGCCGTCGTATTGATCGACCATTTCCTGAATGGTGAGTTGAATGGGCGTGAGCGGGTTTTTGATTTCGTGCGCCAGTCGCCGGGCGATTTCCTGCCACGCGGCCATTTTTTCCAGATAAATCGTTCGCTGCTGGTACTCTTTCAGTTCACCGCTCATGCGATTGAAATATTGCACGAGTTCGCCGAGTTCATCGGTGCTGCGCTGTGGAATTTGGTAATCGAGATTACCACGCCCGATTTCCTGCGTGCCTTTCACCAGATCGGCGATGGGTTCGGAAATACGCCGCGACAGCCAGTAGGCAACGCCAACGGTTCCGGCGATGATCACCGCACTGAGCAGCAAAAACGCCAGCAAAAAGCGTGTGGGGATAAACGCAGGCGACAGCGACAGCGTGCGATACAATTGATATATCTGCAAACTTTGCCCGGATTTTTTGAGAAACGATTCATCGAGCGCGGCGGTGAGCGCAACGAATTGACGCCCGCGTTTTTCCATCGCGATGAACGCGTTTGCTTCGCGATCCGTGAAAATTATTTGCGCTGATTCACTGTCGCGGAGCTGGGCAAAATGGCTCGCATCGATTGCTGGAATTACAGTGGAATCACGAAACACAGCGGATTGCCGCGCCATATTTTCATCGAAAATTTGCACCGATGTGAATCGCCACGGCGACGAATTTTCCGGCAATTTTGGCGATGTTGAATCAATTTCAATACCGGATAGCTGAGTTGCAAGCTGTTGTTTATATTGTTGATACAGCTCCCGCGAATAACCAACGCCGCTTTCCAGCGCCGCCGCCACCTGCGGATTGACGCCCACATTGTAACTGTGATGCACCAGATCGTTCACCAGCCAGACGATGGGCACAAACGGCAGCAGCACCACCGCCAGCAACAGAAGCAACAATTTGGCACGAATGGTTTTCATCGGCGAAGTTCGTTGAGGGTGAAATCGGGCGACATTTTTCGGGCGCTGACCTGCTCGATAACATCCGAGCGGCTGAAAAAGAGGGAAAAGAGGCGGTTCAAATCGAGCGTGAAACCGGTGTCGCGATTGGCGCCGGGCAGCGATTCTTCGGTTTCGTTGGCGTTAAAAATCCAGTTTTTGAGCTGCTGACCTTGCGTGCGGCTGAGCAAAATCACGTTCACGTCCAGCGAAATTCGCAGTTTGGAATCGGCGTCCGGCAAATTTCCGGCGAGAATCAACTGCGGTTCCGGCGACAGCCAGGCGTTTTCCAGCGCCCCGATGCTGGCAAATTGGCTTTTTCCGTTGGGTGATTCTTCAAAAAATTGATCTTCCCAGATGTCATATTTCAACTGAAATTTTTGGATAATTTGGGTGATCGTACGATCGTTTTCATCGAGCAACTGCCAGCGCAACTGGACGAGCACCGGCAAACCGGACAGCAGCGTTTGGCGGGTGTTCCCGGCGAACAGATCGGAAATGGCGTATCGGCAGTGCAGCGAATCGTTTTCCGCAAACAACTGTATTTTATCGATTTGCGGTAATTGCTGCGCCGGCATTTTCCCGAAAAACAGCAGGCAAAATGCGATCAGCCAGAATATGTTTCGATAGCGATGGTTCAAATTACGTCCGGTTTTTTTATTAGTGAATAAGTGAATGGGGTAATGAGCGATCAGCTGTTTCACATCGCTTTTCACACTACACTTTATCCTTTTCACTTCATCTTTTTCACTTTAAAACGTATGTCCCAGCGAAACATGCACGCGCATTTCGCGGTTGTCGCCGTCGAGCGGATAGGCGAAATCGGTGCGGAGCAACCCGACGATCGGGAGGCGCAGCCGCAATCCCCAACCGATGCCGCTTTTAAATTTAGAAAAATCAAGTGTTTCGGGATCATTCCAGGCGTAGCCGGCATCGAAAAAGAGCACGCCGGTGAAGCGGTCATATTTCAATCGGCGCGATAGCGGGAAGCGCAATTCCATGCTGCTTTGGGCGATTTCTGCGGCGTAGCCGGGCGGCGTCAAACTGCGATCGGCGTAACCGCGCAACGAATTGGGTCCGCCGAGATAAAATTTTTCGTAAAACGGTGCGCTCTTGCTGACCGTTCCCCAACGAATTCGCGCCGCGCCGGTGAGCTTTTTCCAGAGCGGTTGGTAGCGCCGCACGTCCACCGTAAAGCGATAAAAACTGGCGAAACTCCCGAGTTCCTTTGTCGCCTGATCGAGCACCGCGCTGCCCCACCAGCCGGAAAGCGGGTGGATTTTCTGGTCGCGCGTATCAACCGTGAACGCCAAAATGAAGCGCCCGATTTTTTGGGTGTCCACCGGCTGCTGCAAAAATGCGGGCACGTTGAACCGATCGTCGCCGTTTCTTTCGCGGGTGAGAAAAGTGTCCGGCACCACGTTTTGCCCGACAATCGCGGCTGAAAAATATTTCGCCAATCCGCTATTTCCGCTGATTTGCAGCTTGAATCCGGCATCGCGAACCTGCTGGCGCAGCCGTTCGTCCGGCTGAAAATGCAAAAATTCACGGTTGTAGCCGAAAATCTGTACGCCGAGATCATATTCAGAGCCGAACAAAAACGGGCGAACATATGCCAGCCGTGCGCCGGCCACGCGATCGCCGATGATCAACTCCCAGCCGAACACGTTGCCGCGTCCCAAAATGTTGTCGAACCGCAGCCCGACCGGGCTGATATACCAACCGTCCAGCTCGTTAAATCCGCTTTTGAACTGGAAAAACGGCCATTTTCGCTCGCTGACGGTCACGACCACTTTTGCCAGCCCTTTTTCGCTGCCGGGCATAATGGTAATTTGCACTTCCTTAAAAAAATTGGTGCTGCGCAACCGCGCTTCGTCTGCGGAAAGCTGTTCGCGGGTGACCGGTTGGTTTTCGCGAATGGTGAGATAATTACGGATAACCTGTTCGCGCGTTTTGCTGTTCCCGGTGATTTCCAGCAATTCAACGGTCAGCGTTTGTTGTCCGAACAGCGGTTGCAACGCGGCAACCGCAATCAGGAAAATGAGGATATGTCGGATGTTGTTTTTCATTGATTTACGGGTCGAAATTTTAACCGCAGGTTTCTCGTTTTTATCAGGTGATTCCTGCCTTCGCTGGAATGACAAAACCGATTTGGCGCTGTCACCCCTGCGAATGCAGGGGTCTCCCGATAATTTCTGCGGCTATGTGATTATTCAGCCTGAATTTAGGATCGGTGACCAATCTATCCAAGAAAAAATGCAGGGGCGAGCAAACGCTCGCCCTTTTGTTAACAATTTATTCGAAAAATATCATGGGGCAATTGTCGTTCGCCCGATCAATTAAAACCGTTCAGCGCGACGGATCTGCCGTCGGAATCCACTACTTCGATTTTGCCGTTGGCGTCGAATTTCACGTTGTATGTGCCGCCGTTTTCGGTGATGGTTCCGGTGCCGCTGCCGTCCGGATTGTAAATGTAGTGCGCGGAAAGAATTGGCGGTTCGCCGTTGTCAAACGCGGTTTTGGAGGCGTAAACGCTCAGCCACAACTCGCCGCTGCCGTTGTCGTAATCGATGCCGTTAAACTGCACGTAATAACCGTCCGGACTGAAATGCTCGCCGTCGAATTCATCGAAATTATCTTTTTCAATGACAGTGAAATTGGTGGCACCGTCGTTCGCAGTCTGGATTTGCAGCGATTCCGTCCAATACGCGCCGTCGAATTCGCGATGCGCCTGCACTTCCATCGAGTCCAGATTACCGTTCAAAAAATAGAGCAGCCGCGCAACCGTGCCGTCGCTGCTGGAATCGGCCGGATCAAGCGTGTATTCGGCGCGATCGGTCATTTTGTCCAGCCACGGATGATTGGCGAAATCGATGTTGCGGGTCAGCGCAGCGTGATTGTCGTCCGCAAAATCGTCGAACGTGCCGTTGACGGTGGTGCCGTTGCGCCAGGTTTCCGAAAACGTGCCGGTGTGATCCGCATTGAACGTGACGCTTTTTTGGGTGCTCGTGTTATCGCGAAAGTCGAACGTTTCCGAAACTGCGCCGCTGCCGTCCGGATTAAATTCCGCGACCTGAGTCAATTTTTCCAGATTTCGCTGATCGCCGTATTCGACGATATTCGTGACGATTGCGCCGGTGATTTCGTTGCTGCCGCTCCAATCCGTAACGATGCCTTCGCCGGTTACTTTTTGTACCGGGAAGCCTTCGCGGAATTCACTCAATTTGTTGATTTGCAATAGTTTGTCATCGGTTGAATCGAGCAGTGTTGTGTTCAGATCGATGCGAATCTCCGTTGAATCGTATCGCAATTGCAACTGCGCCGGGAATTTGTAAATCACTTCGTAAATGCGACCGATGCCGGTTTCGTCGTCGTAAATCAGCGCGCGGCGACCGGCTGTGCCGGAAATCGGATCGTCCCATTCTTCCGACCAAATGAGGCTGTCTGCGGTGGTTTTGGCAAGGCTGCCGGCTTGCTGTGCGAATTGATAAACGCGGGCAACGCGGGCGGTTTCGCGGCGCATTTCCGCGCTGCTGCTGATCATCCCGGCTTCGTCGGTGATGATATCGCCGGAACCGCTAACCAGATCGCCAAATTGCTGCTGCGTTTTCAAATTGTTAACCGTTTGCCATCCGGTGACGGCAACGCCCTGCGCCGCGGCGCTCAATTCCAGATCGCCGGTGGCGGGATTCGGATCGGTTGCCGCTTCATCGCAGCCACTTGCCCAAAACAGCAATCCGCCGAGCAGCACGGCTATCCATTTGCGAAGTGTGTGGTTGTGTGTCATTGTGTTTCTCCTTTATTGTTTCTCAACCCAAAATTTCTTTGCCTTCGCAGATGGATAATTCAGAAATTGTGCCAATAAATTTTCTTTTACGCAAATTCATATTTATCAGTTATTTACAACTCTGTTCCGAAACGGTTTTATGATTGATTTTCGTGAAGCGGAACCACAGGTGTGAATATTTCACCACAGGTTTGATGGCGGTTGCCGATGGAGATTCCTGCCTGCGCAGGAATGACAAATCAGTAATTAGCGGGAATGGCAGCAAAAAGAAACCCCCTGCCTCGATCGAAACAGGGGGTTGGGTTGCCGTCGCCAAACGGCTGGAAATTGTGCAGATTTTTTGCCACGGAGACACTGAGGGCACAGAGTATTTTTTAATCTCTGAGCGCTCTGTGTGTCTGTGACAAATGTTTTTATCACTTCAGCAGCATCATTTTGCGAACTTCGCTGAATTGGTTATCCGCTTTTAATCGGTAAAAATACAATCCGCTGGCGAGCTGGCTGGCATCAAATGTTGCGGAATGCGTTCCGGCAGTGAGTTGCCCGTCAACCAGCGTGGCGACCTGCTGACCGATCACGTTAAACACATCCAGCTTCACGTGCGCCTGTTTCGGCAACCGGAAATCGATCCGCGTGGTTGGGTTGAACGGGTTCGGGTAATTTTGCAGCAGCTCAAAATGTTGAGCAACGGGCGGCAGCACGTCATCTTCAATCGCGGTGATGATGGTGGTGCCGGCATCCACCGTGCCCAATTCCAGCGGTGCGCCGTTCTGGTTCGCCGACGGATCGACAAATCCCTGCAGCACTTTGGTCAGCACTTTTCCGGCGCTGTTCTGCAAATCCATCGCAAATGTGTTGATTACCTGTTGCGTGAGCGAATCGCGCACTTCGACGGTGTAATTATCCGGCGGGAGATTCACCGCTTCAGCAGCTTCACCAAAGGATATGCCCTCAACCAGCGTTGCGCCGTTTTGCAACGAAATGCTCACTTTCGGGGCATCGGTTACGGCGTGGGCGAACACCACCTGCACATCGGTTGGATTGGCGCTGTCGCCGGGCAGGGGAACGGGCATCAGGCGCAGCGCGGTGGACAATCCTTCCGGATTTGGCGCATATGCGCCGGGATCTTCCACGCCCGCAAAAACCATCGCCAGCGGCGTGCCGAGTCCGACGACAATGCTGTCCAACACTGCCACCGTATCCTGAAGATTTGTCGCATCTGTCATCACAATATCGAACGGGCGGTAATTCGGGATGCTATCCAACAGTACGGATTCGCCATATGTCAGGCTGTCGAACAGCACGATATCAACCATTGAGCTATTTTTGTTAATATCAAAACAGGGCGGCAAATACATCACTGCGCGGTGAGAGCGTCCTGAACTGCTGCCGCCACCCGATGAACTGCTGGATGCAATATAAATGATATTCTGCCCCCGCCAGAGCCGTTTCCATTTTGCCAGATCGCGGGCGCCTTTGTTGCCTACGGCGGTAAAATCGCCGCCGATGAGCACATGTTCGCCGGAACCCCAACACGGGCGGAAAGTGGTTGCTGTGTAAACGGGATCGTTGGTGCCGTCGCCCATGGTGTTCCAGTTGGGAATCAATCCCGGACGGCTGTTTCCGACGGAGAACAGCGCAACATTATTTATCGCGCGGGCGTTGCCGTTCGGGTAGTAGCCGAGCGAGAAATCACCGGCGATGACGGCCAGCGCATCCTGATAATACGCATCGATGGAGGCAATATTATACACCGGGCCATCGGTGCCGCCGGCAACCGGATACCATTCATCGACAATTTCGTACCACGTGCCGAGATTCCGGCAAAATATGGGCGAACCGTTGGCAGCGAACATATTTTCGAACTCGCCGCCGATCCAAATGGCGTTGTGCAAAACGGATGTATTTTCCAGAAAATATTCGATATCGCGAACTATGCCGTCAGTTCCCTGACCGAGCGGTGTCCAGCCGTTTGCTGTCACCCCGTCCCAATATAAAATGTTCGGGCTGTTTACGGTTGTGCCGTTCGCGTTGCGCCCTTCATCAAACGAACCGCCGATGTAAACATCGAAATCGTATGGCCCGGGACGGGCAATGGCATGCACTTCTGCCGCACCGCCATTCACACCGTCGGTTTCACCGGGACTTGTCCAGACATCATCTGTAGTTGGGTTGAACCGGAACGAACCGAAAGAATTGAGCGGCACCGGCGTTCCGTCCGGATTGAATCCGGTGGTAAATTTTCCGCCAACCAGCACCTCGCCGTAAAACCCGATGGACAATTGTTCCAGCTTTGCCCAAACCGCGAAAACCGGTCCGTCCACGCCCTGACCAATGGCTTCCCAGCGTCGGGTGCCGAGATTAAAATAGGCAATATTGTTCGCCCGCACAGAATCGCCCGGCGCGTTGATCGCATGCGAAAATTCGCCGCCGACCACAACATAGTTGAAAAATCCGTGTACCGAATTCACTCTCCCGTTAACGCCAAGCCCCATCGATGACCAAAATCTTCCATCGTACAGCGCCACATTTTGAGCGTCGATTCCGGCAATTTTGGAAAATTCGCCGCCGACAATCATTGTGTTGCCGTATGGCCCCAGCATGTGCATCGTAAGAATTCTGCCGTTTGTGCTGCCATATCCCGCCATCGCAATCCAACGGCTTCCGTTAAAATACCCGTTGTTCACTGCTGCAATTGTGATGTTATTTTGCGGATTGGTTAACTGCCAGTACAATCCGCCCCAATACAGCCGAACGGCATTGTATTGTTTGTTCGTTGCAATCGTGAAAGTATATTCGCCGAGATACTGCCCGATATTTTGCCAGGTAGAACCATCGAATTTTGCAACATACGGTCCGGAAAATCCGGGATCGACATACAGCACATACACATCGCCATTAAATCCCGTGGTCATTTCCAGTGTGTAGGCCATCGGCAAAGCCGCGGTCGGTTGCCAGTTGTTGCCGTCCCAAAAAACGATCGGACCCACAACCTGCGAGTTGTCCGTATTGGTGGCAATCGCGTCCAAAATTACCACATACACATTGCCGTTATTGTCGATGGCAATATCGCGGGGTTCCAGGGTTGCCATTGAAATTCCCTGACCCATCGCATGCCAGGAATTGCCGTCCCAATGCGCTGCGCGATTCACCGTAACATTCGTAAAATCAGGATTTTGGATATCCGTAAATGCGCCGCAAATATACACGTCGTTGTTCGCATCCAGCGCGATATCGCTGATAAACGTATTGACGCCGACACCAACAATTTCCCATTGATTATTGGAAATATCCCACCGTCCCAACCGGTTGATATCAACCAGCGTGCCATCCGGATTCCAGGCATTCAGCGAGCCGGTTACATACACAAAACCGTTGGTTTCGTCGATGGCAATTTTATTGGGAACATGGCTCAAACCGTTTCCCACCGGCTCCCAAACCGGCGGGCTGGCATTGGCATTCCAGCGAAAAATATACGAGCATTCCGCAGTTGCCTGCCCGGATCCATTATCCGCGCGATTGAAATTTCCAACAATATATACATCGCCATTGGCCATCACTTCGATATCCGAGGCGTTGGAAAATTGCTGGCCTTCCAGCCGCAACCTGTCGCCCAAATCCACCCATTGTTGCTGGGCAATCACCCATTTGGCGACTTTCACACCCGTGCCCACTTCGCCGGCAATGACGACATCGCCGTTGGGAAACATGGCTGACACTTTTGCGCCGAAGGGAATCGGTCCGGCACTGCTGCCAAAAACGCCGCTCCAGTGCTCATTTCCCGGCATCGGCGGCGGCCAATTTTGGGCCATCCCAACCGAAAAAAAGATGAGCAAGTAACCCAAAAAGCAAATCATTTTAATGGAAGATGAAACTCGCATTTTTCACTCCTTTGAACGTTGATAAAATTTATCGCAACTATTGTCAGATATTGTTTTGGATAAGCCAGATCCCGGGGCATCAAATGAAGTGCATTTCTGTTCGTTGATAATTGAGTCATTCAGAAAAATCCGGAGTTAGATACGAACCAGTCAAATGATAACTCAATATATCAAATGCGGATATGACATCGCACCACCATAAACATGTAGGCGAGTCGAAAATTTTAGCTTTGAGAGAGATTTATCGGAAGATTTTTAATGGCAATATTTTGCAGATGCGGATCACTTTTTTTGGGTGACCGGCCACAGGAGGCAAGCTTTAACCGCGGCGCTCGCAATGGACGTTGAGAACATACTTCTCCGGAATCTCTGCGTTCTCCGCGGTTAGTTTTCGGACGTTATTTGATGTTCTGCAAAACCGTCAAACACTCCACGTGATAGGTTTGCGGAAACATATCGAACGGAAAAACATCTGTTGCGGCGTAGCCGTTTTGCCGGAAAATTGCCAAATCGCGCACCAGCGTTTTGGGGTTGCAGGAAAAATAAGCCACCGACCGTGGATTTCCCGATGCAATTTGTTCAATCAGCGATTCGGGCAATCCTTTTCGCGGCGGATCGACGATGACCACATCCGGGCTGTTGCCGGCGGCAAGCTGCGTTTTCAGCGATTCTGTCGCATCGCCGCAGATAAATTGCAGATTGGACAGGCGGTTATCGCGGGCGTTTTCGTCCGCTGCGGCAATCGCTTCCGGGTTCGATTCGATGCCAATTACTTCACGAACCTGCTCCGCAATACTCAACGCAATCGCGCCAACGCCGCAATACAAATCGAACACACGATCCTCATTTTTCAACAACAGTTCGGTTTTCAGTCGCTCCAGCATTTTTAACATTTGCACCGTGTTCACCTGAAAAAACGTGTTCGGATACACCCGGAACCGCAGTTTTCCCAACCGTTCCGTGATATAATTTTCGCCCCACGCGAGGATGTTTTCATCACCCAAAATGGTGTTCGTATCTGCAGTGTTAATGTTGATTTGCACGCTGCGCAACCCGGACAAACCGGTTTTCAGCGCGCGCAGCAAATCCGCGATATGCGGAATGTCGCGGGAAGTGGTGACCAGCACCACCATCGTTTCTTTGGTGAAAACGCTTTTGCGAATCGCCACATGCCGCAGCAATCCGCGATGGGTCGATTCATCGTAAATGGGAATGCGAAATTGCCGTGCCCAATCGCGAACAATACCCAGCGCGATATTCGCTTCGCGCGATTCCACCGGGCAGTGATTCACCGGAATCAACTCGTGCGTGCCGCTGCGAAACAGCCCGAATGTGGCTTCGCCGTTGTAATTATAAAATGGCAATTGTGCTTTATTTCGATAGTGAAACGGTTCCGGCATGCCCGTCACCGGATGAATGCTGATGCCGGAAAGCGCATCGTTTTCACAAATTAAATTTTCGATAACCGATTGTTTAAACTGAAGTTGCTGCTCATAACTCATGTGTTGCAAATGGCAGCCGCCACAGCGGTCAAAATATTCGCAGGGCGCCGTAACCCGCTCCGGCGATGGCGAGAGAATCCGCTTCAGCCGGATGCGGCTTTTGCGCGGCCGCTCCGGCTGGTAACTCATTTCCACCACTTCCCCCGGAAGCGTTTTTTCGATCACAACTTTGTGTTGTTTGTGCTGCGCAATGCCCGAGCCATCGGCGTTTTGCGATTCGATGGTTACTGTAAATTTGCTGGCCGGCGTTTGCCGTTGTTGCTGGGTCATCTGTTTTCGATCTCCGTTTTTGCAATTTGAAATGTAGCATCAAATTTCCCGATAATCTACCGACAAAAGATATTGGGCGACATATCCTTAACAATTGTATTTTGTTGGCTTAGTGCGTATTTTTGCGCAATCACAGAACCGGACACGAATGAAAAAATGAAACATCTCAAATGGACATTTATTGCTGCGCTCGCGGTTATTCTCACCGGCACTTTAGGCTACATGTTGCTGGAGGGCTGGGACCCGCTGGATGCATTTTACATGACAATTATTTCCATCACGACCACCGGTTTTGCCGAGGTTCGGCCACTATCGCCGGCGGGGCGGGTGCTGACCATTTTTCTGATTGTTGCGGGCGTTAGCAGCCTGGCATATCTGGGTGGAAAAGCGATTCAGGAATTGCTGGAATCTCAAATTCTCGGGAGAAGAAACGTGAACAAACAGGTTAGCAAATTGCGAAATCATTACATCGTTTGCGGATACGGGCGGCTCGGGCGACCGATTTGCGCCGAGCTTATCGGAACGCACTCCGAATTTGTGGTGATTGAAAAAAATGAGGATCGCATCAAACAAATCAGCGATGCAAATATGCTGTATGTGCACGGCGATGCAACCAATGACGATGTGCTGATTCAGGCCGGAATAAAAAACGCGCGCGGACTGATTGCGGTTTTGGCATCAGATGCGGACAATGTTTACGTTACGCTTTCCGCCCGCGAATTGAATAACCATATTTTTATCGTGACGCGGGCAATTGGCGAAGAGGTGGAAAAAAAATTGATTCGCGCCGGCGCCAATCGTATCGTAAAACCGTATGAAATCGGCGCGCTGCGAATGGCACATTTGCTGGTTCGTCCGGGCGTGGTGGATTTTATGGATATCGTCGCGCGAAAAAGCGGCGTCGATCTGGCGTTGGAAGAAATTATGGTCCGGCACGGCTCCGAGCTAAACGGCATCACACTGGCGGATTCCACGTTGCGGCAACGGCTGAACATCATCGTTGTGGCCATTTACCGGACAGAATCGGAATTTATCTACAATCCGAAATCCTCAGAAACCATTCGCGAGGGTGACAGGCTCATCGCCATCGGCGAATGGGAAAACTTGCAGCAGTTGAATAAAATGTGCGGCGAGCGCCATACCTAACCAAAGTGTGTAATAAATACACGAATCTGTCAGGTATATCGGCTTAAAACAAAATATTCAAGCGATAAAGCTTAATATAGTTGGTTAAAGCGTTAGGTTGTTCAGGTGTGTGAAAATATTAGCCACTTTTAACACCTTTTGGATGATTTATATCACGAACACCGGATTTGCAGATTTAATTTCAGACAAACAAAACCCTCACAGCAGCACAGCCGTGAGGGTTTTTTATTTCGATTTGATAGATTTTCAAAAAATTATGCTTCGAACTTGAAACGGCCGCCGGTGTTCAGCGGCAACAGTTGATCGCCAAACGCATTGTACAAATGATTGATCGCCCGGAAACCGGTGGAGTGCAGCGGTACCACAAATTCCGGTTTCAGTTTTTTCAATTCTTCAACCGTTTGTTTGATCCGCTCGATCGATGCTTCAACCAGATTCATTCCGCCCATTACGCACAAAATTTTGGAATTTTTGGTGATCTGCATAGCATACTGCAACGTGTTGATTACACCGCTGTGGCAATCGCCCAGCAGCACGATTAGCCCTCCTTCGGTATTGAGCACCAACGCCATATCGTCATTTAGCTCATCAGTGATGTAGCTTTGCTGCGCCAATTGCTGATGCACCTCATTGGGCTTTTCGAACGCAATTCGCCGGGGAATTTCGCCGGTTGTCATGATGTTTTTGGACAGCTCAAACGGATGCGTTTTGAATAAAAATTTACCGCCGAGCTTCACCAAATCGTTTTCTTCGAAAGGCATGCCAACTTCCAGCCGCCCGCCTTCGAGCACCCTGAATTTCCGGTTGAAAATATTATAATGGCAAATAACTTCCGCTTTGTGGAATTTTTCCAGATATGCTTTTATGCCGCCGGTGTGGTCCCGGTGGCCGTGGCTGAAAATAATCCGGTTCACTTTATTGCCCAAATCGATCCCTAATTTTTCGGCGTTGTGCAGCAGTGCGCCATCTACTCCTGTATCAAATAAAAAATCGCCTTCGGGCGTGGCAACATACAGCGAGAGGCCGTTTTCGGCACGCATATCCGGACGATCCAAGCGGTTTTCGGCAAGAATGACAATCTCAGCCTTTTTTAACATCGCAGCACCTGTGTGTTTGTTGTTTGGTCGTGAATACACTAATGTAATGGAATTCAAGTTTACGATTTACGGCGATAATTGCAATAGAAAAATCTTTTTCACCGGCGCCAAATGGCTCCATTTCACCCCTTACAAATATCATGACCGAAATCATATTTAAAGCTAATTCAAATCATTTACAGCTTGTGCATTATTTCTCAAATTAAAGTGATTCAAAAATCAAAAAGGATTCACTCAATTAACAAAGTAGATTAAACCCAAAGAAAACAACATTTTGGAGGAAGACAAATGTCGCATCTCTCCAAACCGGAACCACCCACGGAAGACAAACGCTGGCGGATTGTGCAAACCACAATGCGGCGCAACGGCTATGCCGCAGACGCGCTCATCGAAACGCTGCACTCGGTTCAAAGTGCGTTTGGCTATCTGGATGAACCTTCTCTTAAGTACGTCGCACATTCCCTAAATGTTCCGCTGAGCAAGGTGTATGGCGTTGCCACATTTTACCATTTGTTCACCTTGCACAAAAAAGGGGTTCACACGCTTACGGTTTGCACCGGCACCGCCTGTTTTATCAAAGGCGCGGCGCGGCTGTTGAGTGTTATCGAGAACAAATTGGGCATTCAGGCCGGGGAAACCAGCAAAGACGGACAGGTTACCCTGGAAGTTGCCCGTTGTACCGGCGCATGCGGAACGCCGGTAGCCGGCGCCATCGATGAACATGATGTCGGTGAAATGACGCCCGAAATGGCATTGAACAAGATAAAGGAATGGGTGAAGCATGATACCGGAAATGTTTCAGAAAATAATCAATGAAAAGAATGCTGAAAAATCAGCACTGGATCATCAGATCAACATTTGCATTGCGGCGGGTTGCGGATCGGTAAACAGCAACGCGGTAAAACAGGCGCTGGAAGAAACTGTCCGAAACAAAGGATTGGAAAAATCCTGCAAAGTGAAGGGCGTCGGTTGCCAGGGGTTGTGTTCCCGCGGGCCGTTGCTCACGCTGTATTCCAAAGACAAAGCTCCGGTGATCTATCAAAAAATCACCGTGAACGAGGTACCGAAAATAGTGGCCAACCTCGGCAAACCGCCAATCAAGAAATATACCTGTCCGGGCGATCTGCCGTTTTTTACCCGCCAGCAAAAAATTGTGCTGGAAAATTCCGGCGTCATCGATCCGGAGGATATTCGCGATTATATCGCGGCGGGCGGTTATCAGTCACTGAACAATGTTATCGAATCGATGCACCCGGAAGATGTGGTGAAAGAGGTGTTCATCAGCGGATTGCGCGGGCGCGGCGGCGGTGGATATCCCACCGGGCTGAAATGGAGTACCGTTACCAAAGTGCAGGGCAAGGGACCCAAATACGTGATTTGCAACGCCGACGAAGGCGATCCCGGCGCATTTATGGATCGCAGCATTTTGGAAAGCGATCCGCATCGCGTGCTGGAAGGCATGCTCATCGCGGGGTACGCCATCGGCTCGAACAAAGGCTACGTTTACATTCGCGGCGAATATCCGCTGGCAATCAAATTTTTGAACAAAGCCATTGAGCAGGCACGATCGCACAACATTCTGGGGCACGGCGTACTCGGTTCGACCTTCGATTTTGATATCGAAATCCGCATCGGTGCCGGTGCATTTGTTTGCGGGGAAGAAACCGCGCTTATTGCCTCCATCGAAGGCAAACGCGGGCAACCGCGACCGCGACCGCCGTATCCGGCTGAGCACGGTTTGTGGGGACGCCCGACGCTCATCAATAATGTGGAAACATATGCCAACGTTCCCAACATCATCCGCAATGGCGGCGATTGGTTTGCCGGCATCGGCACGCCGAACAGCAAAGGCACCAAAGTGTTTGCGCTGGCCGGGAATGTCAAAAACAGCGGCGTGGTGGAAGTGCCGATGGGCATTTCCCTGCGCGAAATTATAATGGAAATCGGCGGCGGTGTGGAAAATGGCGAAAAATGCAAAGCCGTGCAAACCGGCGGGCCGTCCGGCGGCTGCATTCCCGAAGCGCTGTTCGATACCCGCGTGGATTACGAATCGCTGAAAGCCCTCGGCTCCATCATGGGTTCCGGCGGAATGGTGGTGATGGACAACCGCGTTTCGATGGTGGAAATCGCCCGCTTTTTCATGGAATTCTGCATGTCAGAATCTTGCGGCAAATGCATCCCCTGCCGGGTTGGTACCGCACATATTTATCGCCTGCTCAATAAATTTATGAACGGCGAAGCAACCGCAGCGGATCTGAAACGATTGGAAGATTTGTGCAAAGTTGTAAAAGACAACAGCCTGTGCGGATTGGGTCAGGCGGCGCCAAACCCGGTGTTGAGCACGCTGCGATTTTTCCGCGAAGATTATCTGGCGCTCATCAAAGAACCGGAAACCGAAACCGCAAGCGTTGATTGATTTGGAGGAAAAAATGCTTACATCAGGACATATCAAAACACTGGTGATCGACGGATTGGATGTTGGCGCAACCGCCAATCAAACCGTGCTGGAAGTGGCACAGGAACATGGCATCCGGATTCCAACGCTTTGCCATCTGGAAGGGCTCAGCCCTGTCGGCGCCTGCCGGTTGTGCCTCATCGAGGTAAAAGGCAGCGAAAAACTGCTGCCCGCTTGCGTCACCCGTGTGGAAGAAGGCATGGAAGTGATCACCAATTCGCCGCGATTGCAGCAAAATCGCCGGCAAATTCTGGAAATGCTGTTTACTGAACGCAATCACGTTTGCTCGGTTTGCGTATCCAACGGGCATTGCGAGCTGCAAAACCTTGCTCAGGAACTGGGATTAACGCATGTTGAGTTGCCCTATTTTTATCCCGCCGTACCGCTGGATGCATCGCACGAACATTTTGTGATCGACCACAACCGTTGCGTGCTTTGTACCCGCTGCATTCGCGTCTGCGACGAAATCGAGGGCGCGCACACCTGGGATTTGATGGGGCGCGGCATCCAGTCGCGGGTGATTACGGATTTAAACCAACCGTGGGGCGAATCGGAAACCTGCACCAGTTGCGGCAAATGCGTTCAGGTTTGCCCGACCGGCGCGCTATCTGAAAAAGGAAAATCCGTTGCGGAAATGGCCAAAAAACGGCAGTTCTTACCCTACTTAACTGTGATGCGGGAGGGCAAAAAATGAGCAAAAAATCACTGGCAACCGTTTGGCTGGATGGCTGCTCCGGCTGCCACATGTCTTTTCTGGATATGGACGAACGCATTTTGCAATTGCTGGAAAAAGCGGATCTGGTGTATAGCCCGCTGGTAGATGTAAAAACGTATCCGGAAATGGTGGACATCGCGCTGGTGGAAGGCGCCATCGGGAATATCGAAGATTTGCACAAAATCCGGCACATCCGGGCGCACACCCGGATTCTCGTTTCGCTGGGCGACTGCGCGGTAACTTCCAACGTGCCGGGCATGCGCAACCCGTTCAAAAAAGCGGATGTGCTCAATCGCGCCTATTTCGAAAACGCTACAACCAACCGACAAATTCCGGACAAAGTGATTCCCCAAATTCTCGATCGGGAAATGCCGGTTCACGAAGCCGTAAAAGTGGATGTGTTCATCCCCGGCTGCCCGCCGCATGCGGATACCATTTTTCAGGCTGTGATGGATTTACTGGACGGAAAAACACCCGATTTGAGCACCCGCACGCGCTTTGGCGCTTAACAGGAGTATAAAATTATGCGAACGATAACCATCGATAACGTAACGCGAATTGAAGGCCACGCAAAAATTACGCTGCAATTGAACGATCAGGGCAACGTCGTTGATGCCCAGTTTCACGTTACCCAATTTCGCGGATTTGAAAAATTTTGCGAAGGTCGCCCATTTTTTGAAATGCCCTCGCTGATGGCGCGGATTTGCGGCATTTGCCCGGTTTCACACCTGATTGCATCTGCCAAAGCCTGCGATGATTTGATGGCTGTGCAAATCCCGCCAACGGCGGTTATGTTGCGAAAAATTATGAATCTGGCGCAAATTCTGCAATCGCATGCGCTCAGCTTTTTCCACCTCAGCTCGCCGGATTTGCTGTTGGGAATGGACGCCGATCCGTTAAAACGAAACGTTGTTGGCTTGCTGGAAACCCACAAACAACAGGTTGCAGACGGTATTCAGCTGCGCAAAATCGGGCAGGAAATTATCGAATTGTTGGGCGGCAAACGCATTCACCCGGCGTGGGTAGTTCCTGGCGGTGTCAGCAGTCCGCTGGCGGAAGCGCATCGCGATAAAATTTTAGCGATGCTCCCGGAAGCGTTGCGCATTGCCCGCAGTACGCTGGCTATTTTTCAGGAAATCCGCCATAATTTCAAAGAAGAAATCCAGACCTTCGCCAATTTTCCCACGCTGTTTTTGGGATTGGTGGACCCGAAAGGCATGCTGGAATTTTACGACGGCAACATTCGCGTGGTCGATTCCGCCCGAAACATCATCGCAGACCAGATCGATACGCTGGATTTTAACGATCACATCGCCGAAGCGGTGGAGCCGCACAGCTATCTCAAGTCGCCGTATTACAAAGCTTTTGGCTATCCGGAAGGCATTTATCGCGTTGGGCCGCTGGCGCGGCTGAACATCATCGACCGTTGCGGCACACCGCTCGCGGATGAAGAATGGGCAGAATTCCAGTCGCTGCAGCGCGGTGCGATCCTCAGCTCGTTCTATTTTCATTACGCCCGATTGATCGAAATTTTGTATTGCGTGGAAAAAATGCAGCAGTTGCTTACCAATTCGAAAATTCTGGATCAACACGTTCGTGCGTATGCCCGCCCGAACAGCACCTCCGGCATCGGCGTTTCCGAAGCGCCGCGCGGCATTTTGATGCACCATTATCGCAGCAACAAAAACGGTAAAATTGAGTGGGCAAACCTGATTATCGCCACCGGACACAACAACCTGGCGATGAACCGGGGCGTTTTGCAGGTCGCCAAACATTACGTCAAAGGCGACAAGCTGGAAGAAGGCATGCTCAACCGGGTGGAAGCCGTGGTTCGGGCATTCGACCCGTGTTTGAGCTGCTCCACCCACGCCATCGGGCAAATGCCATTGCATATTCAATTGATGAACCCGGACGGCAGCATCGCCGACGAGGTCAAACGATGATTTGCTCCAAACTGCTCGTTATCTGTATCGGCAACCTCCTTCGGGGTGATGACGGCGCAGCGCATTATCTGGGTGTGCAGCTGGCGCATACGAAATTCCCCGCCAGGATAAACATTCGACGTGTGCACCAGCTGCTCCCGGAATATGCGTTGCTGCTGCGGGATGTGCAAACCGTTGTGTTTGTCGATGCTTCCGTTTCGCTGCAGCCGGGCGAGGTAAAATGCGAACGGGTGTTTGCGGTTAACAACAGTAAAATCCGTTATTTACACAATATGCAGCCGGGCATTTTGTTGCAACTTGCCGGGCAGATTATGGATTCGCCGCCGCCGGCGTATCAACTGACCATCGGTGCGAAAGCATTTGAGGAGGCGTATCATTTATCGCCGGAAGTGTGGCAAGCCATGCCGGTTGCCATCGCCAAATTTCGAAGCCTTATTTCTCTACTCCATAAAACCCACACCTCATCCGGCGTCGAATTGCCATCGTAATTCACGCCGGGTTTTTCTCTCGCCGGAATCTGCAAAATCCCTGCCTTTTCTAAATCGTTGCGAACGCACTTTCAACTTGCTAAATTTGTTACAAAATTATGAAAATTCCGGATGCCGGCGCTTCAACCGTCGCCGGGCCGCCAAACTGTTTTACGCATACGGAGTAACAATTTCATGGGAAAATTGCTGGATAAGCTGAACAACACCAATTCTTTTGCCGGCCGCCATTTGGGACCAAATGCCGCAGAAACGAAAGAGATGCTGGCTGTCATCGGGAGCAAATCGCTGGATTCGCTGATGAGTGAAACGATTCCCGACGGGATTCGCATCGATAAATCGATGGATATTCCCGAAGGGGTCAGCGAAGCGCAATATTTGAAAGAGCTGCGGCAGAGCGCTGCCAACAATCAGGTGTTCAAATCTTACATCGGGTTGGGCTATTACGATTGCATCGTTCCGGGCGTGATTTTGCGGAATATTCTGGAAAATCCGTCGTGGTACACGGCGTACACGCCGTATCAGGCAGAAATTGCGCAGGGCCGACTGGAAGCGCTGCTCAATTTCCAAACCGTTGTTTCGGATCTGACCGGAATGGAAATCGCCAATGCATCGCTGCTGGACGAAGCCACCGCCGCCGCCGAAGCGATGGCAATGTTCCATCGCCTGCGCCCGCGCGATCAGGTGAAAAATAATGCGAATACTTTTTTTGTTTCCGAAAAATGCTACCCACAAACCATCGACGTGCTGAAAACCCGCGCGGAGCCGTTGGGTATCGATCTGCATATCGGCGATCCCGCCAAAATGGATTTCAGCGATGCGATGTTTGGTGCGCTGCTGCAATATCCGGATGCGGACGGCGAAATCCGCGATAAATCAACCGCTATTTCCGCCGCCAAAAGTCGCGGGATGTTTGTCGCGGTAGCGGCAGATTTGCTGAGTTTAACGCTCATCACCCCGCCCGGCGAACTGGGCGCGGATGTGGTGGTCGGTTCCGCCCAGCGATTTGGCGTGCCGATGGGTTACGGCGGACCGCACGCGGCGTTTTTCGCCAGCCGCGAGGAATTTAAACGGCAGGTGCCCGGGCGGATCATCGGCGTTTCCATCGACCGGCACGGGAATCCCGCCTATCGCATGGCGCTGCAAACCCGCGAGCAGCACATTCGCCGGGAAAAAGCGACATCCAACATTTGCACGGCGCAAACGCTGCTGGCAAATATGGCCAGCATGTACGCGGTGTATCACGGTCCGGAAGGGTTGAAAAACATTGCGTGCCGCATTCACACGCTGGCGGTTGTTTTGGCGGCGGAGTTGAAGAAACTCGGGTTTTCGCAGGAAAACAAACAGTATTTCGATACGCTGCGCATCAACGCGGGCAGCGCGAAAACGCAGGAAACCGTGCGCAAACTGGCGCTCAAAAATGAAATCAACTTCCGTTATATTGGCGATACGCACATCGGAATCGCGCTGGACGAAACCACCACGCCGGCGGATGTGCAGCAAATCGTGGAAATTTTTGCAACCGCAACCGACAAAACCGCAGCCGAAATCGATTGGGATTCGTACGAAGCCAACACCGGCAATATTTCCGGCAGTCTGGTTCGCAAAAGCGAATATTTAACACACGCAGTATTTCACAACCACCAAAGCGAAACGCAGATGCTCCGCTATATCAAGAGTTTGGAAAATAAGGACTTAACACTGGCAACATCGATGATTCCGCTGGGCTCCTGCACCATGAAACTGAACGCCACCAGCGAGCTGGCGCCGGTGAGCTGGCGGGAATTTGGCGGCATCCACCCGTTCGCGCCGGATGAACAAACCAAAGGCTACCAACAAATTTTTGGTGATCTGGAAAAATGGCTCTGCGAAATTACCGGATTTGCGGCAGTATCGCTGCAACCGAATTCCGGTGCGCAGGGCGAGTTTGCCGGGATGATGGTTATCCGCGAATATCACAAAAGTCGCGGCGAAAGCCACCGGAATGTGGCGCTCATTCCGTCCTCCGCGCACGGCACCAACCCGGCCAGCGCAGTGATGGCAGGCATGGATGTGGTCATCGTAAAATGCGACGATCACGGCAATATCGATATTGACGATCTCCGAGCCAAAGCCGAAAAACATGCGGAAAATCTCGCTGCACTAATGGTCACATATCCATCCACTCACGGCGTTTTTGAGGCGGGCATCCGGGAAGTTTGCCGGATCATCCACCAAAATGGCGGACAGGTTTACATGGACGGCGCCAACATGAATGCGCAGGTCGGGCTAACCAGTCCCGGGCTCATCGGCGCGGATGTTTGTCACCTCAATTTACACAAAACGTTTGCTATTCCACACGGCGGCGGCGGTCCGGGAATGGGTCCCATCGGCGTGGCGAAACATTTGGCGCCGCTGTTGCCCGGTCACGTCATCGGGAAAAATGGCGCCCAAAATATGAGCGCGGTTTCCGCTGCGCGATTCGGCAGTGCCAGCATTATGCTTATTTCTTACGGTTACATTAAAATGCTCGGGCATCGCGGCGTAACGGACTCGACCAAATATGCCATTTTGAACGCAAATTACATCAAAGCGCAGTTGGCGAAACATTACTCCGTGCTTTACACCGGTGAAAACGATCGCTGCGCGCACGAAATGATTTTCGATTGCCGCCCGTTCAAGGAATACGGCATCGAGGTAGAAGACATCGCCAAACGGTTGATGGATTACGGTTTCCACGCGCCGACGGTTTCTTTCCCGGTTGCCGGAACGATTATGGTTGAGCCCACCGAAAGCGAAGATAAAGGCGAGCTGGATCGTTTCTGCGAAGCGATGATTGCTATCCGGAAAGAAATTCAGGAAGTGATGGACGGCAGTGCCGACTCGAAAGATAACGTGCTGAAAATGGCCCCGCACACCGTGGACGAAGTGCTCAGCAGCGAATGGAGCCACAGCTATTCCCGCGAAAAAGCGGCGTTCCCGCTGCCGTTTGTCCGCGCGAAAAAGTTTTGGCCAACGGTTGCGCGAATCGACAACGCCTATGGCGACCGCAACCTGATCTGCAGTTGCCCGCCGCTGGAAGCTTACGCGGATGGTGACAACAATTAACGCGGTCAAATAATTGGAAACAAAAAAAGGCGATCTGTTCGGATCGCCTTTTTTATTGAATTCATTATTGCCTAACGGTCGGTATTACGCCTTTTCTGACGCATTTTTGTGATTGATGTAATACTCATCCGGCTCCACACCCTGATGTATGACAATGTGCCCGTCTTCATCCACAATCACATCCGTGCGGATGCCGTTGTTGCTCCAAAAGCAGCGGCTGCGCACGTCCCGCTGGAAAACGCCCCGCCCGAAATCGTAATCAATTTTCGACCAGTCAAAATGTTCGGATGCCAAACCCAAAAACTGTTTGAGATCGTCGATCCGTTTTTCGTTGAAGGTTTCCCGCTTTTTGATTGAGCGATCGGCATATGTTTGACCCACGCTCATATCCGGGCTCCATTCTTTGATACTCAATCCGGCTACCCAGCTGTTGAGCTGTTTTTTTCCGGTAATCGGCTGCTCTTTTTTGCCATGCTTGCCATTAGCGATAATGACATCTTTACCGGCCAATTCGCGCATTTTCCGGGCACGCCATTCGATAGCCAGCCGTTTGGCTTCGGCTTCGGTGCGGTTTTTATCGCCGAAATAAAATGTTTTGTCTTTGCGTTTGCCGTTCTCATTCCAGGTTGCAACCCAATAGGTAACGCTTTTGCCACGGCTCACAGTTTCGCAGCGGTGAACGCCAACCACTCCGGAAGTATTGGTTGTGCCAGGTCTTTTGCGATATTTCGGTTGGTTTTGCCGGGGTGAATAATCTTTGTACTGTTCACGAATTTCATCGGTAAGTGCGGAAAGATAATTTACTGCTTCATCATACGCCTGCTGTTTGCTTTCGTAGCGATGGTCGCTAAAATATTTGGAAAACGTTTTCCCGCCACCATAAACGCGAACATACCAGCCGTGCATCTTTTTCACTTCGGAGTCAATTCGCGAAATGCCTTTAACTTTTTTCATACATACCCTCTTGCTTATCGATAGTTTCCGCTATCCGTTCCGCTTTAAATCCATATCTGCCCAGTTGCCCAATACCACTAACGCCGCAAGGTTCTGCCGTGTCCTGTTAATAGAACAACACAAAACAATCTGATGAAATTTACAGTTTTCAATACGGTAAAATGGGTTTACTAAATTTTGATATATTGCAAACATATAAAAAACCAAAAAATTAGACGAACTGATTCAGTTCTTTATACGCATTTTAAAACTTTGAGATCGGTGGATTTTGGCGTAGTCCGGAAGAAATAATCAAACTCGCCATGCCAAAATAGAAGCGCACAATTTTAGAGATTCTGTTGAATAATTGCAAGCAATTTTTTGTTTGAATTGCTACAAAACGATACACTGCCGTTTCTTGAAACAAAATTTGCTGCGGAATCCTGAAAAATAAATGACACGCTTAAAAAAACCCCTGTTGTTTCTGAAATAATTTACCAATTTTATTGTAGAAAGAGAAATTAGAAAATGTTATATTTATCTTTGTTCCAATAATCACATGCTATTAATACCCATGGGGGCGAATAAAATGTTTAAAATATTGATCGCCGATTCTTTGCCGGCAAGCGTTTTGGAAGCATATAACCAACTCGAAGACGTGCAGGTGGACAACCGCTCCGGTATTTCCGCCGAAGAATTGGCAGAAGTGTTGGGCACATACGATGGACTGGTGGTTCGCAGTCGCACCAAAGTTACCGCAAATTTGCTGGAAAAACCCGGCAAGCTGAAAATTATCGGGCGAGCCGGCGCAGGTGTGGATAATATAGACACCAAAGCCGCCACCCATCGCGGCATTATTGTAATGAACACTCCGGGCGGCAACACCATCGCCGCAACGGAACACACCCTCGCGCTGTTGCTCTCCGCTTTGCGCAGCATTCCCCCGGCACACGCATCCATTCAGTCCGGAAAGTGGGATCGCAAATCGTTTATGGGGCGGGAACTCTTCGAGAAAACCGTTGGCGTGGTCGGTTTGGGAAAAATCGGGCAGGGCGTTGCGACCCGCGTTCGCTCATTTGGCACAAAAATTCTCGGATACGATCCGCTGATGACTCGCGAAATGGCCGACCGGCTGGGTGTAAAACTGGTTTCGCTGAATGAGTTGCTGGAACAATCGGATATCATTACGCTGCACGTTCCCAAAATTCCCGAAACACTCAACCTGATCAACGCCGAAAGCCTGAAGCGCTGCAAAGATGGCGTGGTTATCGTCAATTGCGCCCGTGGCGGCATCGTGAACGAGCAGGATTTGATCGCAGCGTTGGACAGCGGCAAAGTTTCCACCGCCGCAGTGGACGTATTCGTGAGCGAACCGCCGGAAAATTACGATCTCGCCAAACACCCGAAAGTGGTGGCAACACCCCATTTGGGCGCATCCACAGAGGAAGCGCAAACCAAAGTTGCGGCGCAAATTCTGGATCAGATGATCGAATATTTTCGCAAAAATGTTGCCCTGCACGCGGTCAATTTTATCTCGGTTGATGAAAAAATCCAACCGATTGTCGCGCCGTATTTTGAACTGGCTACCCGTTTGGGCGAGCTGTTCAGCCGCATCAAACCGGGACGGCTAAAGGAAGTGGCGATGCGTTTTTACGGCGACATCATCACCCTGCCGGACATGCCCATCGCCAGCCATTTGATGGCCGGCGCAATGGTTGCCGGCGATGAGGAAACCCACGATGTGGAATTGATCAACATGGTCAACTCCCTGACCATCGCCCGCGACAAAGGCATTCAGGTAGAAATCACCAAAAAAGATCAGCCGTTAACCAGCCACACCAATTTTATCGCCTGCGATTTTCAAACGGAAAAAGGCATGGTGCATCTCGGCGGAACTGTTTTCGCAAACGGCATTTTCCGGCTGGTGGAATTCAACCAATATTTGCTGGAAGCGGAACTGGGCGGCAAAATGGTGATTGTGGAAAATAATGACGTGCCCGGAATTATCGGGCGGGTCGGAACGTTGCTCGCCGAACAGAATATTAACATCGGGCAGGTTTCCTCCGGTCGCGACCGGAACACCAACACCGCACTGAATATTTTCAATGTCGAAGGCGATTTGCCGGCAAGCCTGCGCAATGAATTACAGGCAGACGATAACATTAAAAACGTGATGCTGGTAGAACTTTAACCCCCCAAATTTTAGGGCGCGGCAGATGTCGCGCCCTTTTTAAAACCATAAATAACAACCACTTCCAATTTGAATCATAACCACTCTGAAAATCCGGGTTTCACCCTTCGCGCAGTTGTCATCGCTGTTCTGCTGGCATTGCTGCTGTTGGCGAGCTCAACGTATATTGCCATCAAAATTGGTGCGCAGCCCTGGCCGATTGTTTTTGCGGTGATTGTTTCCGGCAGTATTATCAAACTGTTGAGCCGTGGTAAATCGGTGAATATTCACGAAGTGAATGTGGCGCAGGCAGGTGCCAGCATCGGCGGATTGGTTGCGGCGGGCATCGCGTTTACCGCGCCGGGAATTTTATTTTTGAACCAAACCCAAAACGCTGATATTCCCTGGCCAAATCCCTGGTTGCTGGGCGTGCTGACAGCGTTGGCCGGTGTGTTGGGCGTGCTGCTTTCCGTGCCGCTGAAACAGACGTTCATCGACCGGGAGCAACTGCCATATCCTGCCGGAACCGCCGGTGCGGAATTGTTGAAACTCGGCAAAACCGGCGGAAAAATGCTGGCGCTGATCGTTTTTTGGGGTGCTGCTGCGGGTGTTTTCGCACTGCTGCGCGACCAATATTTTCCGGCAGGATTTACGTTCAGCCAATTGACAACTTATGGTATTTTTCTCACGTTGCTGCCGTTGCCGCTGGCTGTTGGCGGCGGTTTCATTTTGGGACCGAAAGCCAGCTTTTCCTGGCTTGGCGGGGCCATTGCCGGTTGGCTGCTGCTGATTCCGCTGTTGGTCGCCGGCGGTTGGGCATTCCCGGACGCGCAGCAATTCACCCAAAATCTGGGAATGGGGCTGCTGCTCGGCTCCGGCATCGGCTTTTTTTTCAGCTATGTGCTTCCGCGGTTGCGCGATATTTTTTTACCGATGTTCACATCGATGAAAGGCTGGATCAAATTTTACCCGATCGCTTCTGTTTTGGGGCTGTTCGGGATGATGGCGGCCGGTGTGCCGTTGCTCGCCGCAACCATCGCGGTGCTGGGCGTTTGGGTGATGGTGACGGTTGCCGCACGAATGACCGGCGAAACCAATATTGATCCGCTGGAACAGTTCGGCATTTTTGTGGGGCTGATTACCGCCGTTGTTTACGACTGGCTGGCGCTGGATTTGAGCGCATTCGCCGCATTTATGATTGTGATTTTTGTGAGCGTCGCATGCGCCATCGCCGGCGATGCGGGACACGATTTCAAATCCGCAGCGATTGTCGGCACAAAATTTACGGATATCGTAAAAGTAGATTTGATAACCGCAGTGGTTGCCGGAATCGCCGCGCCGTTTGTTCTGGAAATTATCCGGCAGGGTTTTGCGGATGAGCTTTTTACGCTGGCGATGCCCGCACCGCAGGCGCAACTGGTCGCCGGCAGCATTTCCGGTTTTGCCTATCCGGCGGCATTTTGGGGCGGTTTTGCCGCTGCTTTGGCGCTGGAAATTGCGAATTCTTTTCTCCCCAAATCGTTAAAAAACAAAGTGTTGATAATGCCTTTTGGTATCGGTTTATTTTTGGGGATGGGTTTTGCGCTGCCCATTGCACTCGGCGCTGCCGTTCGCTTATGGATCGATAACAATCGCCCGATGCTGTATCCCGCCGGATTGCTGATTGCCGCAGGATTGATGGGCGGCGAAGGCGTTACCGGTTTCGCAAATGCGGCGCTAAAAGCGTTTTCACTGCCCGATGGCGCATCGCTGATATTGCTCATTTTGTTGGTTTTGGTGATGATTTGCGCCGGTATCTGGCACCGTCAGGCCCGCGAATAATTACCGCCCGCTGTTTGCACGAATATTTATTTCCCGCCAAAAAACCATTTCTCCGCTTTACCATCGCATGTTTGGTTCGATAATTATTCTTGTTCAACGATAGTTCAAAAAACGATGTGCGAGATGAAAGAAAAATACCGTCTAAATAAAATTCATTTTTCCAAACTGTTTATTGGCGATCCTGATTTTGTGTCGCTGGAACACCGGATTCTTAACGGCACGCTGCTCGTTTGTGTTGCTGCAATTGGCATTGCGATAGTTTCAAACACAATACTTGGCTTACCTTTTATTCAAAATGTTCTGCTCGGTGTGATACTTTTTCTGCTGATACTCACTTATGGATTTTCCAGAAAATATCAACATTTCAATATTTCCCGCGTCATGTTTTTGGTTTTGGGCGTTTTTACCATTTCGGTTGTCTGGTTCGCAAATGCCGGTTTAGCGAGTGCCAATGCACCAAACTTTATATTGTTTATCTCTATCGTTACGATTGTTTTTCCAACAAAAAACCGGCGAATCGTTGAAATTGCAACACTGCTTTTTATTATGTTGTTGGCGTATATTGAATACAATTATCCCGGTTTGGTCATTCCTTATATTAATGAAACATCGCGGTTTTTCGATTTTCTGGTTTCCGTGATTATTTGCATTCTGGCAATCAGCGCGGTTATTTATACGCTGAAACGGAATTACGAACAGGAACGCGAAATCGTTACCCGGCAAAACCAACTGCTCGCCCAAAAACAACAGGCGCTGGAAGCCCAGGAAAAACGCCTGCGGGATGCGCAACTCATCGGTAAAATGGGCAATTGGGAATTTGATATTCTCTCCAAAAAAATCAGCTGGTCGGAGGCATTGTATCACATTTTTCAACGCGATCCATCGGAAGAAATGACTGCCCGGAAAGTGATGCAACTGCTGCACCCGGATGATGTTGAACGATACAAAGCGGTGCTGAAAAATGCTATCGCAACCGTGTCCGATTTTGAGATTCAACTGCGGGCAACTACCGGAACCGGTAAGGAAATTATTATTCAAACATTTGGGCGACCGTTGGTTTCGGAAACGGGAGAACCTTATGCATTACACGGTATTCTGCAAGATATCACTATTCAGAAACGGGTTGAAGATGAGCTGCGAAGATCAAAAGAAATGGCATTAATTGCTGCGCAGATGAAAAGCGAATTTTTGTCGACCATGTCCCACGAAATCCGCACACCGATGAACGCGATCATCGGTATCAGTAATTTGTTGCTGGAAGAAAATCCGCGCCCGGAGCAATTGGATAATCTGCAAATTTTGAAATTTTCCACCGAAAGCCTGCTCTCCCTGATCAACGATGTGCTCGATTTCAGCAAAATTGAGGCAGAAAAAATTGAACTGGAATCGCAACCGTTCGATCTGCGGGATTTGATCAGCAACATTCGGGAAACGTTGTCGGGCAGGGCAGATGAAAAGGGCATTGCGCTGGAACTGGAAATCGATCAACGGATTCCAGAATCCGTTTTGGGCGACCCAACCCGGCTCAACCAGATTTTGACAAACTTGATCAGCAACGGCATCAAATTTACCCATCGGGGCAGGGTGGAAATACAGTTGATTCGCGTTAGTGAAAACGAAAACGATGTGGACATCCATTTTTCCGTGAAAGATACGGGCATTGGCATTCCGCGCGAAAAACAGCACCTCATTTTCGAAAAATTCACCCAGGCAGAAAGCAGCACAACCCGGAAATACGGCGGCACCGGATTGGGGCTGTCAATCACCCGGCGGTTGATCGAACTTCATGGCAGCCAGATCCACGTGTTCAGCAAACCCGGCTCCGGCTCTGTTTTTTCGTTCAGCCTGACCTTCAACAAAGCAACCGCACAACCGCCGCAGGCACCGGCACCAAAGGAAACAATCTCTGCGCCGCTGCAGCCGTTCAGCCAAAGCAGCAATATTCTGGTGGTGGATGACAACCGGATCAACGTAAAAATTGCGTCGCGCATTCTGCAAAAATGGGGATTGGCCGTGGATGTGGCGGAAAACGGATTGCTGGCGCTGGAAAAGCTAAAATCCAGAGATTACCATTTGATTTTAATGGATTTACAAATGCCCGAAATGGATGGTTTCGAAGCCACTCGGGTCATTCGCAAAATGGATTCGCCGGAAAAATCGAACATCCCGATTCTCGCGCTTTCCGCAGAAGTGCTCAACGATGTTCAGCAACGCGTGAAAGATGCCGGTTTTAACGGATACATTTCCAAACCGTTCAAACCGGAAACATTGTATCAGCAAATCTCAACTATTCTTTCGGTCAAAGCTTGAATTTCTGAACCGCATTTGCGTTTCCAATCTCGCAGCCGGGTTGTGCTCTAAAAATCATACGCCTCTAAACGAATCCGCAATTTAACCGATAATTTCATTGCACACTGGAATGTGCATGAAAAAAAATTAGTGACAAGGAAGTGGAATGGCACAAAAAACCCCATGGCTGTACTCAATCAAAACCCGGCTGATCGTCTCGTTCAGTCTGGTGATCGGGGTAATTTCTGTGTTTATTTACATCTTTTTTCCATACAAACTGGAACAGCAGGCCCTTCAACTACTCAAAGCCCGAACGCACAGTATTGCCGAAGTTACAGCGTCCTATATTGGAAAACCTTTCGCCAAAAAAGATTTTCAGACGGTAGAAAATTCTTTTGACGGGGTAAAGCAAAATCCGGATTTATTATACATTGTCATGCATAACGAACGCGATGATGTTGTGGCAACCTACAATCTGGAGCAGGCCGAAAAAGCACATTACAATACGATCATCGAACAGAAAAATATTTCGCTGGATGAGGGCGTTTACAAACTCCGGCTGCCGGTGGTTTATCGTAACCAGAATGTCGGCACCATGTTTATGGGATTTTCGCTGGTGGCACTGCAGGCAAACACCAAAGCCACCAGTCAGTTGATTGCGTTTGTAGCGTTGGGCATTTTTGTGATCAGCATTCTGTTTGTCGGTGGGTTGAGTACCATTTTTACGCAGCCGCTGAGCAAAATGGTTCAGGTGGTCAATGCCATTTCCAAAGGCGATTTTAACCATCGTGTGAATATTACTTCGGATGATGAATTGGGATATCTCGCCAAATCATTTAACCGGATGGTTTACAATATCCAGCGCATCAACAGCACGATGGAAAGCGTAAACCAGCGGCTGCAAACCCAAAACGAGGAAATTCTTGAGCAAAAAACCCGACTGGAGGAAGTGAACCAGAAACAGGAAAAAACCTACGAAACCATGCGCCGGCAGGAAGCCCGGTTGATGGCAATTCTGGACAATTTTTCCGGTGAAATTTGGTCGATCGACCGGCAGTACGAAATTTTGATCTGCAACAAACCCTTCCAATGGTCAGCGGAAAAACGCGGCGCGTACATCGGAATGGGTGACAATGCGCTGGATGACCGGCAGGGTCCTGCGTATCGCAAACAGTGGAAAAAATTATATGACCGGGCGCTGGCCAACGAACGATTCACCCAAATTATTACAAAAGAAGAAGCTGACGGCAAAACCCGTTTTATCGAATATTTGTTCAACCCGATTACCGCATACAACGAGGTAATGGGCGTTGCCGTGCTCGGGCTGGATATCACCCGCCGCAAAGAGGACGAAGCCGAAAAAATACGTTTGAACCAGGAATTGAACGAAGCCGCCCGCCGCGCAGGGATGGCCGATGTTGCCGCAAGCGTGCTGCATAATGTGGGAAATGTGCTGACCAGCGTTACCACTTCCGTTTCGGTGATTGAGCAAACGATGAGTAACTCGCGAATGGCCGGGCTTTACAAAGCCAACGATATGCTTCGTGAAAATATGGAAAATCTGGCACATTTTATCACGAACGATCTCAAAGGCAAAAAATTGATCCAATATTACATGATGCTGGAAGATCAGATCAAAAGCGAGCAGGATGTTATTTTCAGCAATTTGCACCGGCTGCAGGATAAAGTGAACATCATCAACGAAGTGATTGCCGCGCAACAAAGTTACGCAACCGGCAGCATGCTTTCGGAAAATCTGTATCTGCCGCAAGTAATCGACGATGCGCTGCGTTTGCAGGGCGATACTACCGATCGCCACCACATCGAGCTGATCGAAGAATACGAAGATGATATCCCGGAAGTGCCGCTTCAACGCACCAAACTGATTCACATCATCGTGAATCTGTTCCGCAACGCGAAGGATGCGATGAAAGACACACCGATGGATGAAAAGCAAATTAAAATTCGCCTGAACCGCGAAAATGAACATATGGTGTTGCGCTTCAGCGACACCGGATGCGGCATTGAGCCGGAAAATGTGGAACGCATTTTCAACCACGGATTCACCACCAAAGCCACCGGACACGGTTTTGGGCTGCACAGTTGCGCCAATTATATTACCGAAATGGGCGGCAGAATGTGGGTGGAAAGCGAAGGATTGGGCAAAGGCTCCACCTTTGTTTTGCAGTTTCCGCTGGCTGCCAAACAGGCACAGGAAACACCGGAAATAATCGACGAAGAAGTATAAATCAAAAACTGACAAGTTTCATAAAAACAAGCAGTTAAAAGAAGTATTCACAAAACAACAGGATATATTGAGGGATCATGTCAAGCTCGTATCGCATACTGATTACAGATGATAACTCCGCGATTCACGAAGATATCGAGTCTATTTTGGGGCAAAACCAGATTGGCAACCAGGAGCTGGACGACCTGGATTCCGAACTGTTTGGCAATGGCGAAAATGATTCCAAAAGTGACATGAACCCGATTGTCAGCTATACCATTGAACACGCATACAGCGGCGAAGAAGCCATCAAAAAAGTAGCTGCGGCAAATGCCGAAAACGATCCCTATGCCCTGCTTTTTATGGATGTGCGGATGCCGCCGGGAATGGACGGGATTGTGGCCGTCCAAAAAATTTGGGAAAAATACCCGAATACCGAAATCATCATTTGCTCCGCTTATTCGGATTACAGCTGGGATAACATCATCAAAATTTACGGGAAAACCGATAAATTGATGTTCCTGCAAAAGCCGTTCAACCGCATCGCCATTCAGCAAATGGCGATATCGATGACCACAAAATGGGAACTGCAAAACGAACTGCGCGACCTCATCCAAAATCTGGATACCAAAGTTGAAAAGCGCACCCGCGAACTGAAAATCGCCCTCGAAAAAACAAAGCAAGCCCAAAAAGAAACCGAAAAAGCCGCTGCCGCTGCTGCCGCCCAAAAGGTTCGCAGCGAATTTTTGAGCGTGATGGGGCACGAATTGCGCACGCCGCTCAACGCGATTTTAGGTTTTTCGGATTTGCTAAAGCCACATTTCAGCAATGGCAAACCGGCGGAATATGTCGCCGCGATCAAATCCAGCGGACAATCGCTGATCACATTGCTGAACGATATTCTGGACATCTCCAAAATGGAAAACGGGCAGCTGGAAATCGAATACGAAGCCGCATCGTTAAAACGAATCATGAACGGCATCGAGGAAATGTATCGTCCGGTTGCCAGCCAAAAGCAGCTGGGTTTCAGCCATATTTTTGATGAAAAAACACCCGACAACCTGATGCTGGACAGCCGCAGATTGCGGCAAATTTTGGTGAATCTGGTGGGGAACGCCGTCAAATTTACCAAAACCGGCAGCATCAAATTGACAACGCGTTGCACAATTGACGAAAAACGCCCGAAATCCGTTTCCATTTCCATTAGCGTTGAAGATACCGGATTGGGCATTCCCAAAGATCATCTCACCCGCATTTTCGAAGCGTTTACACAGCAAACCTACAGCGATGCACGCAGCCACGAAGGCGTGGGTCTTGGCTTAACCATCGCTAAACGGCTGGTTACGGCGATGAAGGGGCAGATCAGCGTATCCAGTAAAGAGGGCGTTGGCTCGCGATTTACCGTTACTTTGCCGGAAGTGCTCGTCGCCAAAAATCAACCCTCATCACCGGTGGAACCCGAAACGCAGCCGGCGCAAAAACCGGCGCAAACGGATAATTGGGGTGATCGCTTCTTCTCCGCGCAAATTCAACCGCACGACCGAAAACGCTTGCAGGTGCTGCTGGACAAGCTGGAAAATCCCATCATGAAAAAGTGGGAATCCACTTTCGAAACGATGATTACCACCGATATCCAACGGTTCGGCGAAGTGATCCAGAAAATTGGTACTGAGCTACGCATCGAACCATTACAAATCTGGGGTGAACAGGTTGCCGGCTACGCCAGCAGCTTCCAGATCGAGGAAATGAACGAAACCATGGCGCGTTATCCGGAACTGGTTCGCCGTTTTTCCGAAGCCATCCAATCGAATAATTAATAAAAACAACAGTTTAGCAACACAAAAACGGGCAAATACCACTGCCCGTTTTTTTTGTGAAAAAAGTGACATCTTTTTGGGTATCCTTTCGTAAATTTTGACGATTGCGACAATTAATCGTCGTGCTCGTAACCAAAGCTGCGCAATATCATCAATAGTATTGCAGCAATACTATTTCACTGCTATCTTTGATATCCGAAACGGGATAACAACCACTGAGTTTCCTGGAGTCACTTTGACCATAAAATTGCCGCCAAAAATTACAACCATCGCCCGGGGCGTCTGGGATTTTTCCAAATTTTCTTCCAAAGTATTGTCCGGATTCCGTTATATCTGGCGTCATCGCCAGGATACAATGGAGCAAATCCACATTATGGGCATTCAGGCGTTGCCGCTGGTGTTGATTGCATCGATGAGTATCGGAATGGTGCTCACGCTGGAATGGGGCAAAAAACTGGAGCTGTTCGGCGCAAAACTGATGCTGGGGCGAATGGTTTCGATTACAGTGATCCGCGAAATCGGCCCAACCATCACCGGGCTGATGTTAGCGGGACGCAGCGGCGCAAAACTCGTTTCGGAGCTCGGCAACATGCGACTGTCCGAACAAATTGAAGCGCTGCGCGCTTTCGGTATCGATCCGATCCACCGGCTGGTTGTTCCGCGCGTTTACGCTTCGCTGCTGCTCATGCTTCCCATCACCATCATTGCCGATGTTTGCGGCATTATCGCAGGCTGGTTTGCCGCAGTTATGTGGATGGGCATCGATTCGGAATTTTTCTGGATTTCTATCCAATCCGGATTGCTGATGAAAGATTTGGTTATCGGCGCTATCAAACCGCCGTTTTACGGCTTATTTATCGGATTGGTCGGGTGTTATTTTGGGTATCATGTTTCCGGCGGAACGGTCGGGCTGGGCAAAGCCGCAACGCTAACGGTAATGCTCACCTCAATTTCTGTTCTGTTGCTAGATTTTATTCTTACCAAAACCATATTAAGCTTTTATTGATGACAAATGATTGAATTTAAAGATGTTACGCTATATTTAAGTGATCGAAAAGTACTCGATCAACTCAGCTTTTTCGTGAAAGAAGGCGAGTTGTTGCTGCTCGTTGGCGGCAGCGGCAGCGGCAAAAGCACCATCCTCAAACTGGTGATGGGCTTGTTGCGTCCCGATCAGGGGCAGGTGCTGATCGACGGGCAGGACATCACCCACATGCGCGAAAAAGATTTGCTGCGCATCCGCCGGCGATTCGGGATTGTGTTTCAGGATGGCGCGCTGTTCGACTCGCTGACCGTGGAAGAGAACGTCGGTTTTTATCTCCGCGAAGGCCTGAAAATGCCCGAGGAAGATGTCAAAAAAGAAGTCTGTAACGAATTGGGAAATTTGGGCTTACGCGATTTTTTAGATTATTATCCCGCACAACTCAGCGGCGGCATGCGCAAACGAGTGTCTATTGCCCGCGCGGCAATCAAACATCCCAAATGCCTGCTGTATGACGAACCGACAGCGGGACTGGACCCGATTTCGTCGCAACGCGTGGTGGACACGATCACGGAGCTTCACAAAAATAACGTTACGTCCATCATTGTCACCCACGAAATTCATTATTTTCTGGAGATCGTTCACCGGATGATGTTGCTGCGCGACGGTCAAATTGTTTACGATGGTGAACCCATCTCGGATATTCACAATTGGTACGGATACGATTTTGCGCCGGATGTCAGCGGAAACTGCGATTAATCCGGCAACGAAATCCATCAACTGGTAATGGAAAAAAATTATGGCTTTTGCAAAAAAAGATCGAAATATCTCCCTCGGCGTTTATTTGATGGTTGCGCTGGCGCTGTTTCTCACGGTGTTTGTGTTTTATATTGTTGCATCCAATCAAAAATTTTTCGATGCCAAATACAATATTTACATGCACTTGCCAAACGCGCAAGGGCTTAATCGCGGTGCGTTTATCACGCTGTCCGGATTGAAGGTTGGCGTTGTTGGCAACATGAAAATTATCAACGAACCCGGAAAACGCGGCGTGAATATCGAGCTTAAAATCGACCGGGATTATAAGGATGATATCACCAATTCGTCCGTCGCGATGATCAAAACGCTGGGAATTTTGGGCGATAAATATGTGGACATCACAATCGGCAATCCCGGCGACCCCACTTTGCAGGAAGGCGAATACATCAACAGCGATGCCGGGGTTGATCCGTACGAATTTTTTGATGAAGCCGCAGAAATCATTGTTGAATTGCGGAATGTGCTCAGAAATACCGATTCGCTGACCACATACGCGATGGAAGGTCGCGGCGCGCTCGGCAAATTGCTGGTCGATCGGGAAGCCGGGCGGGATATCGGCAACATCATCCGGCGGATGGACCGCATCACCGCCAGCATCGATAACGGCAAAGGCACGCTCGGCAAACTGATGCAGGACACCACGCTGTATGCCAGCCTCAGCAACAGTTCCAAAAATCTGGAATCGCTGCTGGATAGCCTCAACAACGGCAAAGGCACTTTTGCGCAGTTAAAAAATGATGCGGAATTTTACACGAAAATAAAATCGATGGCGGCAAATGCCGATTCGCTGATGTATAAAATGCAGCACAGCGGAACCGTCGCGGCATTGCTGAACGACCCGAAATTATACGAAACGCTGGTCAGCCTCACTCGTTCGCTCGACTCACTGACGACGGATATGAAAAAACGTCCCGGTCGATACGTGAAATTCGAGCTGTTTTAACGCAGCGCCGCCGGACCTTTCCGGAACAGCGCATCCACTGCCGAAAACATATTTTCTTCCGAATGAGCACTCTGTAAATATTGAAGTTGGATGCCGCGTTTTTTGAACGCGGTTTCATCCAGAAAACGGCGATCATCCGGGCTGGCGAGATACGTATCGCAGCCGCAGGCGATGGTCAGCTCCGCAATTCGCTCGCTCGCACCGCCCGTTTCCGGAATGGCGATTGCCGACGTCCGCAGCATTTCCGGACGCAGTTGCAAACATTTGCACAGCGTTTCGATGCTCGCGATATTCACATCCAGCAACCGCCGCCACCGGCGATCGTACATCGCCGAAAAATCATCCACAAAAAAATCGAAATACGCTGAAAATTGATAGCCGTGCCGCAAATTTCGCCAGTGTTTTTGCTGCCAGTTGCGCGTTTCGTCGATGATCACATCGCCAATGTTTTGGCGACCGCGCTGCTTCTGCAGCACCGGAACCGATAGCCACAACTCACCGTCTGCCGTCCGGATCCGGCACCGCTGTACCGGCGATTGCCGGGAAAATGCTGCATCATCCGCCAGCAAAAACACATCCGCATTCTGCAATTTTTTAAAAAATAGCAACGCCGGCAGATATTCCGGCAGCGCTGCGGCTAATGTTTTGGGCATTTATTCTCCCGGCTTTTTTAAATTCAATTTATCAAATTCGGAGCAACTCATCATTCAGAAATTTTTGTTTGACTTCCCCCGCGTGCACTGTGACTCTTTGGCAAAAAACAAAATTAACAGTGCGTATCCGGCAAAAATTACGCAATTCCAACCAACAAATCCTTGCATTTTCCCGATTTTTCGCACTATTTAGTCCACCAAACTAAATCTGTAAACAACACGGAAAAAGCTGATGAGCACACTACCGACTGCCAAACGTTCCAACTGGTTTCTGGAATTATTCACCAACGAATACAACGTAATGCTGGTGATTTTACTGAACACACTGATACTGTTTTTCGACGAGTTCCCGACCATCCGGCAGCAAACCAGCGGCGTGCTGGTGTGGATCGATTACGGCTGCATTGTTTATTTTTTGTTCGAGGCAATCCTGAAAATCCGCATTTTGGGAGTAAAAGGCTATTTTTCATCCGGTTGGAACCGTTTTGATTTTGCGGTGCTGGTCGCCAGTTTTCCCTCGCTGCTCATGCCGTTTTTCCCGGCGCAACATATGGACGCATTTTTGGCGGTCTCGATTTTGCGATTGGGACGGCTGTTCCGCTTTTTCCGGCTGCTGCGTTTTATTCCGAACATCCAGCATTTGATTACCGGCGTAAAACGGGCGCTCCGGGCGTCCGTCGGGATATTTTTTGCGCTGATTATTCTCAATCTGGCGCTGTCCATCGGCGCGACAATGCTGTTCAGCGATCTGTCGCCAGAATATTTCGGCAACCCGCTGCGCTCCGCATATTCATTGCTGAAGGTATTTACAATCGAAGGCTGGTACGAAATCCCCGATTCGCTGACAGACGGGAAAGCGCTGTCCTGGCAATTGGGGTTGCTGCGCGGCTATTTTATCGTTTCGGTGATGATCGGCGGGATTTTGGGCGTATCGCTGGCGAACGCCGTTTTCGTGGACGAGATGACCGTGGACAACACCTACCGGCTGGAACGGATGGTCAGCAAAATGCATCAGGAAATGATTGATATGCACCAAAAATCGCTGGCGGAGCAACAGGAAATGCTGACGCAAATGCGCGAGGAACTCCGCCAGACCCAACACATGATTCGCAAAAAATGATCTTTTTGATATCGAAAAAAAAGTCTTTCCCTCCGTTTCCATTTGTGAAATATTCAACTTTTTTTAATTTTCCCGGTAACGTGCAAACGTGTCGATCATCAAATATGTACAGATGTTAATGTTTGGTTTTCACAACATCTGCGAATTAAAAATAGTAAAAGGGGTCGATTCTTATCATGAAAAAAGTAAACGAAAACATCGATTTTGTTTTGCGCGAATACCGCACGATTGCCGTTGTTGGGCTTTCGCCAAATCCGGACAGAGCGAGCAACAGCGTCGCCAAAAAAATGCAGCGCAAAGGCTATAAAGTCATTCCTGTCAATCCCGGGCAGGAAGAAATTCTGGGCGAAAAATGCTATCCGTCGCTATTGGATATTCCTGAAAAAGTGGATTTGGTGAACGTGTTTCGTCCGGCGGAAGTTACCGAACCGATTGCGGAACAAGCCGTGCAAATTGGCGCGAAAGGGTTGTGGCTGCAATTGGGCATCATCAACGATAAAGCGGCGCAGATCGCGCTGGACGCCGGGCTGGATGTGGTGATGGATCGCTGCTGGTCAATTGAAATCAACGCCGTAAAAGAGGAAGCGCCGAAGCTTCAGTAACCCCGAAAATGGTTGTGAATTTGCAATATTTTCAATGCTTTACGTTGATAATTTTTGGAGAAAAAAATGCCACTATTTGAATATCGCTGCACCGAATGCGATGAAAAATTCGAGAAACTGGTTTTCTCGTCCCAAACAGAACCTGTGAAATGCGAACATTGCGGCAGCGAACACACCGAAAAATTGTTTTCAACTTTTGCATCTGCCGGATTTAGCAGCTCAAGTGCCTCCGGCGGCGCGTCCGGTTGCGGCTGTGGCAGCAGCGGCAGCTTTACCTGAGCATCCTGATTTGTTGGCAGTTTGCCAACGAAAATTCAACCGCAAGTCATCAATATTGCGTTGTTTACGCATCAGCAAACAACGTGTTCGGCAAGGTGCAGAAAGTGTTTGCGGATTACCGCCGTTGCCGTTGCTTTTCGTTTGAAAAATATGTAACTTCGTGCGCCAAATATTCCCGAAAAGGTATGTGCGTATGAAGCAAAGTATGTTGTTTGCAGTAATTTTACTGATTTTTGCGGCGTGCAAAAACGCCACACCAACCCCCGAAAACGTGACGGATATTACCGAACCACCCGTGGTTTCACCGGCGGATCAGCAATTTAAAGGCGCGTTCGCTATGCTGAACGGAACATGGGAAGGTGTGTTTTATATTTACGAAGATTCCACCGGCCAACGCCCGGGAAAATCCCGCCCCGAAATTACCAATCTTGAATTTGCAGACCTCTCGCTAAAACTGGTGAAAGAAATTGACGTCCGGCAGGAGTATGTTTCCGAAAATCCCTATTTTCAACGTGTAACAATTCGCGACCGTTTTGTTAACGCCAAAGGCGATACCGAAACGGTGGTCAGCGAAGGGGTGAACAAAGTGCAGGACGGCGCGCTGTGGTGTGTGGTGCAAAAACCCGACGAAACTATCGTTCATCACGGATCGATGCAGGACGCCAGCACGCTGATTTGGCAGCGGGACGAAAGAGATCCGCTGAAAATCGAATATTTCCACGAATCTGTTGAAGGTGATTATTACAAAATCATCGGCTGGGGATATTACGGCGATGACAACCCGAAACTTTCACCGAAAACCTGGTTTGTCGGGGATTACAGCCGGATGGATTAACATGAAGCGCCTTTTCCAACAATTCCGCAACGATTGGCCATCCTATATTTTCGAAATTCTGGTGATTATTATTGGCATCACCATTTCTTTTTGGGTGAACGAGTGGCGCATTGCTAATGAAGAACGGGATTCGGAAAAGCGACTGATTCACGAATTTCATGAAAATCTGGCGGCGGATTCGCTCAACCTTTTCACAGATATGAAATTGATCGAAGCTGGCCTTCCCACATACGATAAAGTTATCAATACCACCGTCGATTGGCAGTCGTTTTCCAAAGACAGCATTGGGGAATTTCTGCAATTTACCAGCATCTATTTCACATTTTTATCCAACGATATGACGTATGAAGAAATTAAACAGAGCGGTTTATCGCGGCTGATTTCCAACAAACCATTGCTGGCGGATATTATCAATTTGTATCATGTGGATTATTTGCAAATCCACGAAATCAACCGTATCGAAAGCTCTTTCATTTTGGACCGGATGCTGCCGTTTTTGGATTCGCAATTGCCGGTGCACATTACCGATCTCTTTCAAGAGAGCAGGGAACAACAAGCTGCCCATTTATCTAAGTTGTTAAAAAATCAGCAATTTATTAATTTGTTGAAATCCAATTATGTTATCAAACTAACGGTTATAAATGCTTACAACGATACACTGAAAAAATTGCGAAACCTGATTCAGCAACTGAAAACAGAAGAACAGCATCTTTAAACAGATACGCAAAAGCCCGGAAATCAGCTAATGACAAAAATGATCTCGTGGAATGTAAACGGCATTCGCGCCGCGATAAATAAAGGATTTACGGAATTTGTGGCGCAAACGCAGCCGGATGTGCTTTGCCTGCAGGAAACCAAAGCCATGCAGGAACAGGTGGAACTGGAGCTGCCCGGTTATCAGCAGATCTGGTGCAGTGCGGAACGCAAAGGCTATTCCGGAGTTGCCACATTTACCAAAACAGCGCCGCTTTCCGTGCAGTGCGAAATGGAACATCCTGATTTTAGCGGCGAAGGCCGCGTTTTGGCGCTGGAATTTTCGGATTACTTTTTGGTGAATGTGTACACGCCCAACGCCCAGCGGGAGCTTACCCGGCTGGATTACCGGGTGCAATGGGACGCCGCATTTTTAACATTTTTGAAAACACTGGAAACGAAAAAACCGGTGATTTTTTGCGGCGATCTAAATGTGGCGCATCAGGAAATTGATTTGGCGCGCCCAAAAGCCAATCGCGGAAACGCGGGTTTTACGGATGAGGAACGCGCCGGATTTGACCGGATTGTCGAAGCCGGATTTATCGACACTTTCCGGGAATTTCAGCCGGATGGCGGGCATTATTCGTGGTGGAGCTATCGCGCGGGTGCACGGGAAAAGAACATCGGCTGGCGCATCGATTATTTCGGGATATCCCCGGCGCTGCGGCCGCGATTAACACATGCGTTCATTTTGCCGGAAGTTTTGGGCTCGGATCATTGTCCGGTGGGCATCGAAATTGAATAAAAAAAAGGCGCAGCATTGAGCAATGCTGCGCCCCGGAATCAAACTACCTTCCGTTAATATTTTTCAGGAATTTGAAATATTCGCTGTCTGTGGAAAGGATGAGCACATCGCCTTTGGTGATGGATTGTTCATACGATTCCATGGTTTTCAAAAAGCGGTAAAAGTCGCGGGTTTGTGCGTTACGGTCGTATGCGGCTGCGTAAATGGCAGCTGCTTTTGCGTCCGCTTCACCGCGAATTTGCTGTGCTTCTTTGGTTGCTTCGGATTCAATTTTTTTCAAATCGCGTTCTTTGTCACCCAAAATTTTGGATGCTTCACCCTGACCTTCGGAACGGAATTTATCTGCGATGCGCTTCCGTTCGGCGATCATCCGGTCAAATATGGTTTGTTGCACCGCTTCAACATATTTGATGCGTTTCAGGCGAATATCGAGCAATTCGATGCCGAGTGAATCCAGTTTTGGGGCGGCGGCCAGCAACAGTTCTTTGTGGATACCATCGCGTCCGGTTTGAATTTTTACAAATGTTTCCGATTCTTCCCCGGCATCCAGTTCGTCACTCACCTGAAATTCGCGGTTAGTGGAACGGATCAGTTCCACCAGATCGTGGCGGGCGATGGCGTTACGGGTTTCGCCGTCCAAAATATCATCTAAACGGGATTGTGCTGTCGATTCATTCTGCACCCGTTCCAAAAACAACAGCGGATTGCTGATGCGCCAGCGGGCGTACGTATCCACCCAAATAAAGCGTTTGTCGCGGGTGGGCACTTCGTTGCGATCGCCGTCCCATTCCAAAAATCGTTTGTCAAACCTGCGGGCGTCCTGCAAAAACGGCACTTTAAAATGGATGCCCGGTTCAGTAATCGCGCCGCCCTGCGGCTCGCCAAACTGGGTGATAATCACCTGCTCGGCTTCATTCACAATAAATGTGGATTGTTGAATCAAAATCAACACTATTACAACCGGAATGGCTAACAAAAATATGCGGTTCGGGTTCATTTCTTGCTACCTCCATCATTTAAGTCCAACAGCGGCAGCACGCCGGTGGCGTTTTCATCGGTAATCACTTTTTTATCGACCTTTTGCATCACACGGTTCATGGTTTCGATGTAGATTCGCTGACGCGTAACTTCCGGCGCTTTGCGATATTCCTCATACAAAGAATTAAACCGGGAAGATTCACCCTGGGCGAGATTAACCCGTTCCAGCGCATACCCTCGGGATTCCTCGATGGTGCGGCTGGCTTCGCCGCTGGCTTTGGGAATAACCCGGTTGTATTCCGCACGCGCCTGGTTGATGAGTTTTTCGCGCTCCTGCTGGGCTTCGTTCACTTCGTTGAATGCGCCCTTCACCTGATCCGGCGGGTTAACATCCTGTAACACAACTTGTTCAACCCGGAGACCCATTTCGTACTGATTGCACAAATCCTGAAGCTTTGCTTCCACCGTGCTGGAAATTTCCTGACGCCCGATGGTCAGCACTTCATTAATCGTTCGGTCACCGATAATTTCGCGCATAACCGCTTCGGTAATATCCCGGAAGGTTTGCTGCGCGTTGCGCACCCGGAACAGGAATTTATACGGATCGCTGATGCGGTATTGCACAATCCATTCCACTTCCGCCGCATTCAGATCGCCGGTGAGCATCAGCGATTCTTCCGAAAAATCGCGTTTGGAATATTCCGAGCGAACCCCGGAAGCTACCGTGCGAAAACCGAATTCTTCTTTCAACTGCCGGCGAACCGGGACAATATATTTTTCCTCGATTGGCGATGGCAATTTGAACTGCAATCCGGGATCTACCGTGCGGTTGTATTCCCCAAACCGCAGGATGACGGCAGCTTCTTCCGTATCCACGGTGAACACGGATGAAAACACAATGATAACCAGAAAAAACAACGGGATAACTAATGCGATCGACCGGCCCGGAAATCGCTTTGGCGCGAAATCGTTCAAGTCAAACGGTTGGCGTCCTTTCATTTAGGGCGTCCTCCTTTTTCAATAATGTTTGGATGCGGCACAAAACCGGCATCTGTTTTTTGAGATTAATTCAAATTCAATTTTGGGGATTTCTACCATCAACATGATTTTATGATGCAACATCGATCCGTTAACGCATTTTACATTCACCCCCACAGAACGAAAATGTTGATTCATTGAACTCATCGCGATACGAATTGAAATATACTGACCTTTTGAATGGTATCCAAGTTACGTTCAGTAAACGCAATATCCGTGCAACTTTTGTTTGATGCGCAGCGTTTACGAATCTTAATTTCCAAAAACGTAACCAAAATGCAGAGGAAACCATGCACGAATCCATAATTGCGGCTCACGGGCTGATCAAAGTTGCTGATTATTTATTTACCAAATCGCTGGACGGGATGACGGACGAACTGGCGCTTCGGCGGGTTTCGCCGGATGCAAATCCGTTTATCTGGATTGCCGGGCATATCACCAGCAGCCGTTACGCCTTTTCCCGTTATTTTGGCGATGAAGTGGCATTTTCGCATCGCGACTTGTTCAAACGCGGCAGCACTTTCGACGATTCTGCAACCTATCCCACACTGGCGGAAATCAAAAATGATTGGGATAACATCACCCAAATTTTGCTGTTGCGCATCGAAAATATGAATGCGGATGCATTTTCGCAGGCGCTTTCGATTGAATTTCCGCATCAGGATAACACGCTGCGCGGAGCGCTTTATTTTATGTGTTATCACGAATCCCACCACATCGGACAACTGTCATATATCCGCAAATTTTTCAATCTGGAAGGGTTGGTTCGCTAACCGAAAAATTCTGTTTTTCTGCGTTTTTACGCCGGTTTTTGTTGCTATACCACAACTATTCGCCAGTGGTCATTTATAGACATCTTGCAATATGGTGTCGCTTTCACTATCTTTGGGCGCATTGAAAAATCCAATTAAAACCAAAGGTTTGAATATACAATGACCCGTAATAATCGTATAGATCTCCCAAAAAAAGTTATAATTCTGGGCAGTGGCGCCCTCAAAATCGGCGAAGCCGGCGAGTTTGATTACTCCGGCAGCCAGGCCATCAAAGCGTTGAAAGAGGAAGGTATCGAGACCGTTCTCATCAACCCGAATATTGCCACCATCCAAACATCAGACCATTTGGCGGATCAGGTTTATTTTCTGCCGGTAACGCCGCAATTTGTGGAAAAAGTGATCGCCAAAGAAAAACCGGACGGCATTTTGGTCAGCTTTGGCGGACAAACAGCGCTCAACTGCGGCATGAAACTGGACGAAGCCGGCGTTTTCGAAAAATACAATGTCCGGGTGCTCGGTACGCCGATTCAGGCGGTCATCGATACAGAAGACCGGGCACGATTTGTGACCCGGCTGAATGAAATAAACGCGATGAGCGCACGCAGCAATGCGGTTTCCACCGTAAACGATGCCATCGAAACGGCTGCGGAACTGGGTTATCCGGTGATTATCCGCATCGCGTACGCGTTGGGCGGACTCGGCTCCGGTGTTTGCCGCAACGAGAAACAGGTGCGCGCGCTGGCCAGCAAATCGCTGGCGCATGCTTCACAAATTCTGGTCGAAGAATATCTCGAAGGCTGGAAGGAAATCGAGTACGAAGTGATGCGCGACCGTTTCGATAACTGCATCACCGTTTGCAACATGGAAAATTTTGACCCGATGGGCATTCACACCGGCGAAAGCATTGTGGTTGCGCCCAGCCAAACCCTTTCCAATAAAGAATATCACATGCTCCGCGAAGTTGCCATCCGCGTGATTCGCCATTTGGGCATCGTCGGCGAATGCAACATTCAGTACGCGCTGGATTCCAAATCGGAGCAATACCGGATTATCGAAGTTAACGCGCGGCTGTCGCGCAGTTCGGCGCTGGCGTCCAAAGCTACGGGATATCCGCTGGCGTTTGTGGCCGCAAAACTGGCGCTCGGCTACGGTTTGCACGAGTTGCCAAATGCCGTCACCAAAATTACGAAAGCATTTTTCGAGCCGTCGCTCGATTACGTTGTGGTAAAAGTCCCGCGCTGGGATTTGAAAAAATTCCGCCGCGTAAAACGCAAACTCGGCTCCGGCATGAAATCCGTCGGCGAAGTGATGGCCATCGGTCGCAAGTTCGAGGAAGCGCTGCAAAAAGCGCTGCGGATGCTGGAAACCGGCGCCAACGGATTGGTTGCCAACAGCGATCTGTTCGAGTTCGACAACCTCAAAAAAGAGTTGAAAGAACCGACCGAAGAACGCGTTTTCGCAATTGTGGAAGCGCTGAAATCCGGGATGACCGTTCAGCAAATCCACAAATTATCGCATATCGACAAATGGTTTTTGCACAAAATAGAACGGGTGGTGTCGCTGGAAAAACAGCTCACCGAAGGCAAGAAAAAACCGCTCCTGCCAACACTGGTTTTGGAAGCCAAACAAGCCGGTTATTCCGATCAGCAGATCGGGCTGATCACCGGAAGAACAGCGCAGCAGGTCCGCCAGTTCCGCCACAAAAATGAGATTCGCCCGTTTATCCGCCAGATCGACACGCTCGGCGCGGAATATCCGGCGTTCACCAATTATTTGTATCTGTCCTACAACGGCACCCACGATGAACTCGATCCACCGGCGATGCCGGTAATCATTCTCGGCTCCGGCGCCTATCGCATCGGCAGCTCGGTGGAATTCGACTGGTGCTGCGTAAACGCAGGCATGACACTGCGCAAACTCGGCTACAAAACCGTGATGCTCAACTACAATCCGGAAACCGTCAGCACGGATTACGATGAATTCGACATGCTGATATTTGATGAAATTATTCAGGAAACCGTGGTTGAACTGAACCACAAACTCAATCCCGTTGGCGTGATCGTTTCGATGGGCGGGCAGATTCCCAACAACCTCGCGCTGAAATTGGGTAACGAAGGCGTGCGGATTTTGGGCACATCGCCGGAAAGCATCCACATGGCGGAAGACCGGCGTAATTTCTCCGGTTTGCTGGACAAGCTGGGCGTGGATCAGCCGGAATGGAAAATGCTCAGCACGTTGGAAGATGCCCGGAAATTTGCCGATGAAGTCGGTTTTCCGGTGCTCATTCGTCCGTCATACGTGCTCAGCGGTGCGGCGATGGCCGTTGCCTCCACCCATGATGAACTGGACAAATATCTCAAAAAAGCCACCAAACTTTCACCGGATCACCCGACGGTGATCAGCAAATTTCTGGAAAACGCCAAAGAAATTGAAATGGACGCGGTTGCCCGCGATGGCGAAGTGCTGGTTTACGCCATTTCCGAACACGTGGAAAACGCCGGCGTTCACTCCGGCGACGCCACGCTGGTGCTGCCGCCGCAACGCACATACATGGAAACCGTTCGCCAGATTCGCCAGATTTCCCAAAAAATTGCCGGTGCGCTGCGCATCAACGGACCGTTCAACATGCAGTTTATCGCCAAAACAAACTCGGTGAAAGTAATCGAATGTAACCTGCGGGCATCGCGCAGTTTCCCGTTTGTTTCCAAAATTCTGGATGACAATTTTATCGATCTGGCAACCCGGGTGATCATGGGTCACCAGGTTACCCCGCGCAAACACTCGCTGTTCGAGCTGAATTATGTGGGCGTAAAAGCGCCGCAGTTTTCATTCACCCGACTGGAAGGCGCAGACCCGACGCTGGGTGTGGAAATGGCTTCCACCGGGGAAGTGGGCTGCCTCGGCAATAATTTTGAGGAAGCGTTTTTGAAAGCGCTCATTTCCGTTGGCTACCGCTACCCGATCCGCAGCGTGCTGCTCTCCACCGGTTCGGTGGAATCGAAAGCGGATTTGCTGAAAAGCTGCCGCCTCATGTCCAATATGGGGCTGAAATTGTATGCCACCTGGGGCACGGAAAAATTCCTGCGCAGCAACGGCATCGAATCGGAATTGCTGCACTGGCCGCTGAAAAAGAAAACGCCAAATACGATTGAATATATTCAGGAAGGCAAAATTGACCTGGTGGTGAACATCCCCAAAAACTATCAGGAAGAAGAGCTGACCAACGACTACATGATTCGCCGCGCGGCAGTGGATTACAACGTGCCGTTGCTCACCAATCGCCAGTTGGTGATGCGCTTTGCCGAATCCATTTCCACTGTAAAACTGGAAGATCTGGAGTTGAAAAGCTGGCGGGAGTATATTTCCACCAACAACCGCTAAGCGCAGTATTTTCAATTGATTAAGTATTTCTAACGCCCGCAAATCGCGGGCGTTTTGCATTTCGGCGCATCTTCACTTGCATGCCGCCGGATCTTTCTGTATAATGTCGCCGTTTTATTGGAAAATTGTTTTTAACCGCAGCGTGCGCAACGATCGCAGAGATTGACCGGAAGACGAACAACGCTCTATTTATTTTTTCTCTGCGCTCTTCTCGTCCTCTGCGGTTAATGTTTCGTTGAATATTTACAAAGGGAATACATGCAAATTTTTCGCAAAACCATCGCAATTTGGGTGATTTTTGGGGTGATGATCGGGCAATCGCTGGTTGCGGATAACAATGCCGGCGACAATCCGGCGAAAAAAATTATCGAAGAAGCCGCCAAAAATGGCAATAAAAAGAAGTTCGACGATGCCGTTGCCGGATTTGCCAAAGCGCTGGCAATCGATCCGGAAAACCCGCTGATCGAATGGGGATTTGCCATCGCGAAAGATGCACAAAACGAAACGCTGGACAAGAACGCCGCGAAAGAAATTTTCAAATCGATACAGGAATTTGAAAAAGGTAAGCCGGATAAAGCCGTAAAAGCGCTGGACAAAGGCATCAAAAAACAGAAAAATTACACCAACGGCTGGTATTTGCGGGCATTTTTCAACGAAGCGCAATCCAAAACCGACGATGCGCTGGCAGATTACGCCAACATTCTCGAACACAATCCGGCTGACCAAACGGCGCTGCTGCGCCGGGCGCAATTGCTGGAACGCAAAATGGAAAACGGCGCAGCTATCGATGCGTATTCAAAATTGCTGGCAATCGATCCGGAAAACGCCGAAGCATTCGCCCGTCGCGGTGCGATTTACGAACAACTGGGCGATCAGGAAAAAGCGTTTGCAGATTTTACGGCATCGCTCGCCTGCCGCGCGGATGCGGATTTGGCGTATCACATGGGCGAAATATATCTGCGGGAGCAAAAATATAAACAGGCGATTACATATTTTACCCAACATGTGCAAATCGATACCGGTTCGGTGTTTGGCTTTTTGAATCGCGGCGTTGCGTATTACGAAAGCGGAAAATACAATCTGGCCGTGGATGATTTTTATGATGCGCTGGAACGCAATCCGCGGTTTACGGACGCATTTTATTATCGAGGAATGGCGTATTCGGAACTAAAATTGTATCAAGAAGCCATCGCGGATTTCGACAAAGTGATCGAAATAGACGAAAATTACGCGAAAGCAGTTTACCAGCGCGGACGGGTGCAGCACCTTCGCGGACGCCGGAAATCAGCCATCGCTGATTACGAAAAAACCCTCGGGATGGACGCAACATTTGCCAACGCCGCCTATTTTAAAGCGCTGGCTTACGATGAATTGAACCAGAATTCCGCAGCAAAACAAGCCTTCGAACATTATTTGGCGATGGTGAACAATAGCAATTCCGAGCAGGCGCAATATGCCAAAAAACGCATCCGGGCGTTGAAATAAGCGGGATGCTTCTGTTGCAGCTAAGGCACAAAGAACGCAAAGTGTTAAAAACTAATTATTTGAATCACATTTGAACACTTTGTTCCTTAGCTGCAAATGTGGTATTACTAATCAAGATCAACATTGTATTTGAATCACATTTTGGATTTCATCCCTGTAATTCTGATGGATTTCCCAAAATCTCTTGCTTATTTCCACTGTTTTTTCTAAAGTTAGGGCTAACGCAAACGGAGTCTGCACCACATGTTAAGATTTGTCAAATTACCCTTGTTGAGTATGATTTTGGTGTTGTATAACATGATGTATTTTTCTTTCGGCGGCGATATGTCGCTGATGATGAGCAACGAACTTGTGGGCGGCTTCCTGTTTTCCGGGATGTATTTCTCACTGGTTTTGGAAGACGCTTTGGTGATGTTCGGAATTCTGCTGCTCTTTTTCGAAATTGCAAAATCGACCAGCACCAGCCGTTCGACAACAGTTGAGCACATTTTCTCGATGTTCATTTTCATCATATTCCTCCTCGAATTTATTTTGGTGCCGAGTTTTGGTACACCGGCTTTCCTCATTATCACGTTGCTGGCGTTGGTTGATGTGCTGGCGGGATTCACTATTTCCATTTCTACCGCCAGAAAAGATATCAACGTAACTCACTGATTCTTCAATAGTTACACCGATGTTTCCACAAAAAAAGGTGCGAAACCATGTGCTCATCGATTTGGAAAAACATCGTATCTTTGCTGATTATTTTGCTGCTGCCGTCTGTTGTCGGGAAAGCCCAAACCGATCCGCCAGTAAGTTTGTTATTGCCGGGCGATTTTCACGGTGATAATGTGCAAATTCCCGAAACCACCGGCTGGTGGGCGCTTTGCGCGGATGGCTCGCTCCAGAAAACAACCCTTTCGCTGACTGCCGTTCACGATGCATGTGTGGATGGCGCAGATGAAAAAAGCGGGCTGCGAATTGCGCATTCCGGCTGCATCGACGCGTTGGCGCTGCTCAGCGACGCACCGTTTTTCGCGGAGGACACGCTGCCGGTTTGCGATATCAATCTGCAAAACGGGCAGGCAACGCTATTGCTCGGCGAACGCCAATTTTCGCTCACCGAGCAGCCGTTCGGCGATAACGGATACCAGCTCGTATTTGGCGACGGCACCCGCCAACAAGTTATTTATCAAACCGGGTGGAGCGAAGAAGGCGGCTGGCAATTGCTGTGGTCCGGCGATTTGAACGGCGACGGATTGCCCGATTTGCTGCTAAACGCAACCCACAAATACAGCGTTCAGACGGTTCGATTATTTTTATCCGGTTCATCAACCGACGGTATTCTCCGCGAAGTTGCCACATTTAGCACGACTTCCTGCTAATTCACACCGATTCCTGCTGCCACAATTGACAAATATCAACATCGTTTAACTTAATTCGGCTATATTTACCCGAATCACAACAATACAGGGAACAGGTAGGGATAAATCCATCAGGGATGAATGTCCGAAATCCACTAAACCGGAGAAAAAAATATGACCCGGCAATCCTCAAAATTGCTGTTGGTGGGGTGGTTATTGATATTGGGCGCATCATCCTTTGGGCAGGATAGCGCAGATGCAAAATTGTTTAACATCGAACGTTCGCAGGAAACCTACGTTCCCGGCGAAGTGTTGGTGAAATTTAAAAGTCAGCTTGGCATTCGATCCGTTGAGGGATTGTTGAGCGACAAAGGCGTGAAAGCGCAAAAATCCTACGAATCGATCGGTGTGGTGAAATATACGATGGATGGGCCATCGGCGCGATCGGTTGATGGCGACAAAATGGAGGAACTGCTCAACGAATTGCGCAGCGATCCCAATGTGGAATACGCCGAACCGAATTTTTATGTGTACGCTTTGGAAACAACGCCCAACGACAGCCGTTTTGGTGAACAGTGGGCGCTGAAAAACACCGGGCAAAGCGGCGGTACCAGCGATGCAGATATCGACGGAACCGATGCATGGGATACCCAGCGCGGCAGCCAAAGCGTGATTGTCGGCGTCATCGATACGGGCATCGATTACAATCACCCGGATTTACAAGCCAACATCTGGAAAAATCCCGGTGAAAGCGGCAACGGCAAAGAAACCAACGGCGTGGATGACGACGGCAACGGATTTGTGGATGACTGGCGCGGTTGGGATTTCGCCAACAACGACAACGATCCGTTTGACGATAACGCCCACGGCACACATTGCGCAGGCATCATCGGCGCGGCGGGAAACAACAATCGCGGCATTTCCGGCATCAACTGGAACGTTAGCCTGGTCGGGCTGAAATTTTTGACCGGCAGCGGCTCCGGCAGCACATCCGACGCCATCGATGCAATTTTATACGCCGTTCAAATGAATATTCCCATTCTCAGCAACAGCTGGGGCGGCGGCGGATTTTCGCAGGCGCTGGCAGATGCGGTCGAAGCTGCCAATCAGGCCGGCATTCTGTTTGTCGCAGCGGCGGGCAACGAAAATAACAACAACGATTCGAACCCGAATTATCCCTCCAATTACACATCGGAAAATATGCTGGCCGTTGCATCGTCCGACCGGCGGGATATTCGTTCCAGCTTTTCGAATTACGGCAAAACCACGGTGGATCTGGCTGCGCCGGGATCGGATATCCTCAGCACCACGCCTAACGATAATTACCAATCATTCAGCGGAACATCGATGGCAACGCCGTACGCGGCGGGAACGGCTGCGCTGGTGAAGGCGCAATATCCGAATATCGGTCACATCGCGCTGAAATACCGGTTGATGGGCAGCGTCGATTTCGTAAATGATTTTGTGGATCGCACCGTTACCGAAGGCCGGGTGAATGCGGCGAAGGCGCTTTCCGGCAATCCGCTGATCACCACCGAAAAACACGAAGATACCAACGACGACCAAACGCCATACACCATCACCGCGTTTATCGTGGATGACGGCAGCATTGCCAACGCAACGCTGAATTACACACTCAGCGGTTCCGGCAGCGGCACCGGCGCTGTCCCGATGACGGCAAACGGCGTCAGCTACACCGCCAATATTCCGCCGCAAGCGATCGGCACAACTATCGAATATTCCGTAAAAGCGACGGATAACGCCAATAACAGCACCACCGGCCGGATGCTGGCGTTCGACGTCACCGGAACACCTCCGCCCGGAAACGGCGGCGGGCTTTGCGGCGCATCGGCGATGACGTTAAATTCCGGTCACTTCGGGCTGGATCTGTTCGCGACCGTGTTTTTTAATTTGCTGATTTTTATCGGGTTACCCTACTTTTTGTTCAAACGTCGCAAATAAATTTTCCATCGGTTCACGGATTTCAGAAACGCTGCCGTATCGCTCAGTCACGAACTTTTGCGATACGGCAGCGTTTAATTTATTCCGGTAATTTTTCGCCGGAAGTTCATTTCCGGTGAAAACCGGACGTATCAACAATCACGAAACGAGGAGAAGAGCGATGCGAAATTGGTCGAATAGAGGGGTATTGGTGCTGATTCTCGCGATGCTCACCGTTGCCTGTTCACGGCACGATGTTTCCAAAAATGAGGAATTGCCGAAACCTGAAGACAGCGCTTCAGACAGCAAAGCGGCACCGTCAAATATGATTATCAAAAAATTGCAGGTCATCGAAATCGATTCCGTTGGCGTTAGCAGCAACAGCGCCGCGTTTAAAGTAACCGTTCAAACGCCGGATATGTGTTGGAAATTTTCCCATTTTGAAGTTGAGAAAACGGACACCGGGCGGCTGATTACCGTTTTCGGCAAACGCGATCCCGGTGATATGTGCGCGCAAATGATCAGCAGTTTTGATGCAAACGTTACCGTCGAAGTGCCGGAAGGCGGCACATACGAATGCAAATTCTGGTGCGGCGATAGCGAAATGATGACCAAATCTGTGGAAATCCCCGATTGAAAATCTGCATTTCTTGACTGAGAGAATATTTTTGCTGAAAATCCGGTAATTCCTGCCTTCGCAGAAATTGCCATGCATAAATCTGTCAACACTATCCCATTTTTTTGATGAAACGAATTGAACCGCGGGTCGCAATTGATCCGCGGTTTTGTTTTCCGGCAGAGCTGATTTTAGCTATTCCGCAATCACACATTTCCAGCCGTTTGTTAATATCCATCTCCCAAAATATCGATTTTTCGAAACCGCTTGGAATTTTTTTGGCGCATATTATCTTATATTTCCACAATAACAGCAACGCGGGTTTGTTCAAAATGTAACGTTGCAACAGAATGCGAGCCGGTAAATAGCGGCCGGATATTGTGGCTGCCGATGTCTTTATTCGCGGTTTGAAAATGAGACACCGGTTTTTTTATACCGTAGAAACAGGAATAAATGCTATCAATACACCAAAACGAATGGAGCAACACATGGCAAAACTTGTCCCGAACGAGAACTCTCCGCCGGCGCCCATTGAGCGGATGCTCAGCCCGATCCAGGAATTTTTGAAACTGGAAACATCCGGCGGAATTTTGTTGATGCTGTTTACAGCCATCGCCCTGATTTGGGCAAACTCACCATATAGTGAAGCTTACCAACAACTTTGGCAAACGCCGTTCACCATCGGATTGGGCGATTTTGTGTTGAACAAACCGCTCATTTTGTGGATCAACGACGGATTGATGGCCATTTTCTTTTTCGTTGTCGGGTTGGAAATTAAGCGCGAAGTGTTGCTCGGCGAGCTGTCTTCGGTTCGCAAAGCGGCGCTGCCGATTGCCGCGGCCATCGGCGGGATGGTGGTTCCGGCGCTATTTTACATCCTGCTGAACGCCGGCACGGAAGGCGCCGTCGGCTGGGGAATTCCCATGGCAACCGATATCGCATTTGCGCTGGGCGTTGTTGCGCTGCTCGGCAGCCGCGTTCCGCTGACGCTAAAAATATTTTTGACAGCCGTTGCAATTGTGGATGACATCGGCGCGGTACTGGTGATCGCACTATTTTATACCGCCCAAATTTCGTGGGTGAGTCTGGCAATCGGATTTGGCTCGCTGGCCGTGATGTTTTTGATGAACCGGTTGGGTGTTCGGCACACACTGGTTTATGTGCTGTTGGGCACCGCGATGTGGGTGGCATTCCTGAAATCCGGTGTGCACGCCACCATTGCCGGTGTGCTGGGGGCATTTGCCATTCCCGCAACCATCCGTTTGAACGCCAATCAATTTGTGGATAGCGTCAGCAACGCGCTGGCATATTTCCGCGATGCACACAATCCCGGCGATGACGTGCTGATCAACAGCAAACAGCAGCACGCGGTTCATTCGCTGGAAACCGCCTGCGAAAAAGTGGATACGCCCATGCACCGGCTGGAGCACACGTTGCATCCGTATGTCAGCTTTTTTATTGTGCCGGTTTTTGCGATGGCAAACGCAGGCGTAACGCTCAGCGGCGATCTCGGTGCGGCAATTTCGCATCCGGTGAGCCTCGGCATCATTCTCGGATTGATTCTCGGGAAGCAAATCGGGATTACGTTATTTTCGTATCTATCTGTAAAATTTGGGTTTGCGGATCTACCGGAGGGCGCGAGCTGGCAGCAGATTTACGGCATCAGTTGTCTGGCGGGCATTGGTTTTACGATGTCGCTGTTTATCGCGAATCTGGGATTTGGCGATTCGTATTATCTGACCTATTCCAAAATCGGGATTCTCAGTGCATCGCTGATTGCCGGGCTGATCGGCTGGGTGATTTTGTATCGCACCGGCAATGCTGCGAAATCGTGATGTTAACGGGCTTGCAGCAGCGCAACCAGCCGTTGCACAACCGGTAATCGCGATTGATCGAGATTGCTGTTTCGGAACACTTTTCCGGCAATGCTGAAACCGAGTAAAATAAAAATGAACATGATCGTCCCGGTGATGTAATATTCCATCACCGGTGGCGGTGCTATCGGGGTGCGAATGACCATCAGCGCCGGCGAAAAAACCGGAATGTAGCTGAGGAAACGTACTAAAATCGACGCCGGCGAAAACAGCACATACACCACCAAAGCCAGCGGCAACAACACAACCGCATTCAACACAAACAGCAGCCGGTACATTTCTGATTTCCGGCGGCTCAGCGCGCCAACGGTAATATACCAGGCGCCAAACAGCAAATATCCGAAAGTGTAATACAGCGTAAACCATCCGGCATATTCCCAACCGAGAAACGGCACCGCAATGCTGGACAGCATATTTAGCTGAATCAGCAATCCGGCAACCAGCGTTCCGGCTAAAATTTGCACGATGCCCAGCAGCCAGATGCCCAGCGATTTTCCCGTGACAATCTGAAAGGTGGAGGCGCTGGCGATGATCAATTCTGCCATTCTGCGGCTTTTTTCCGTGTGGATGGAAATTGCCAAAAACATGGTGGTGGTGAGCAGCACAACCAGAAAACACACCAGCAAAATGACCGGCGCAATGTATGTTTCGCGAACGCTAAATCGATATTTTGCAGAACCTTCGGCGAGCACTTCTTCGATAATTACCGGACGCATCATTTCCTGAATTTTATCCACCTGAAAATCGCTCTGGCGCATTCGCTCTTCCACCAGCAGCACTTGCAATGCATGCTCCAGCGGTTGCAGGCTGGCAACGTTGCGCGGCTGGCGGGAGTGAAATTCTACTTTTCCATCGAAAAATTTTGGCGGATTGATGACAATGTAACCGGAAATACGTTTGGTGTTCAGCAGGCTGTCCGCTTTGCTCAGGGTTTCCCTTCGCATGAGCGTATCGACCCGGACTGAAAGGCGTTTGCTGGTTTCGCGGGAGAGATCGAGCTGTTCGCGCGTGGCGATCAATTCATCGTATGATTCGCGAAGCAGCCGGGTTTTGGTGGGCGAATCCGGTCGGCTGAACAAATATTGGCGGCGCTCCTGAACTTTGTCGTATGCGCTGTAAAGGCTGTCCAGCGCATATTTTAACGCGTCGCGTTCGATAATGTCCATCCGCAACGCATCGCTGGTATCGGGCGGGATAGATTCGATCAGCAATTTGCCGAACCGGGTGTTCGTTTCCATTTCCGCGAGCAACCGATCGGAAAGCATCTCGCAGTAATGCGTGGTATCCAGCGATACACAGCCGATTACCTGGCTCTGGTTCGCCTGCGATGTTTGGTAATAATATGTCGGCATCAACAGCAATGCGGCGGCAACAACCGGCGCCAGAAAAGTAACCAGCCAAAACCGCCGGGTTTTCAAAAACTGTTTCCACTCCCAAAACGCAATGACAAAAATGCGTCTCATTATGTTCACTCCGATTACAAATTCGTCATTTGGTTGACAATTTCGCGCAGCCCCGGACGGCACACTTCGATCCGCGTGGCGTTCACCGTTTTTACGATAACGTCCAGAATTTTTTGCGGCGGCACTTTGCTGTCCACAAATAATTGGGCGCTGCGATGGTTTAATACATACTGTTTTACGCCGTAAATGCTTTGCAGCGATTCCAGGTTTTCGTGCGCAAAAACTTCGATCATATTTTCTTTGGAACGATTGCGGATTTCGGCGAGGTTGCCCTGCAAAAGGGTTTGTCCGTCCTGCAACACCAGCACATCGTCACACAATATTTCGGCTTCGTCGAAATCGCGGCTGGCGAGAATGAGCGTTTTGCCTTCGTCCCGGAAGCGCTGCACCAGTTTTCGCACCAATTTTATGAATCCGGGATGCTGCTCCAAAAACGGCTCGTCCAAAATCAGCAAATCCGGATTGTGGATAATTGCCAGCATCACCGCCACTTTCTGGCGCATTTCTTCGGTGAGCAAATGCACTTTGGTATCCATTTGATCGATGATTTGAAAGCGGTCCATCAGCCGGACAGCTTCGACACGGGCTTTTTTGCGAGGCAGGTTTTTGAGCTGGGCAAAATAGATCAGCAACTCGTTTACGGTATGATTTTTCAGCAAACCGCGCCGCTGCGGTAAATAACCGGTTGCGTCGCGCACTTTCGGGCTGATCATCCGTTCATCAAAACTGACGCTGCCGCTATCCGGCGGAACCAGCTCCATTAACATACGCAATATAGTGGTTTTGCCCGCATTTTCGGCACCGAGAATACCCAGCACACGTCCGGGCTGCACCTCAAAAGATACGTTTTCGACCGCTGTGCGCTCGTTAATTTCCTTGCATAAATTTTCTGCTTTAACGTGTATCATACCGTTCCGGGATTTGAAATTTCCACAAGTTCAATCTGTCCGTTTCCGGCGCTCAACACTTCATCTGCAAAGCTTTGCGCCGTTTCTTCGGGCACACGAATGATTGACCGAACCACTTCTGTAAATTGCGAATCTACCCATTCGCCGTTGAATTTTGATACAAGATAATGAATATTTCGTGAAAAATGATACGCATATTGCAAAGAATAAATTTGATAGCGGACAAGTTTTTCGCGCGGGGAAATTTGTATGGTTTCCTCCGCGCATTGGGAATACGCACGAATTAATCCGCCGGTGCCCAGTTTTATCCCGCCAAAATGTCGCGTAACCACCAGCACACACTGCACCAACTGGTATTTTTCCAGCATCGCCAAAATGGGTTTTCCGGCAGTGCCGGATGGCTCGCCATCGTCCGAATAGCGCCAATCGTCCGCATCGATCCGGTAGGCAAAGCAGTTATGGGTGGCATCGTGATATTTGCTGCGCAGCGTTGCAATCGCGGCTTCGGCGATGTCGCGGGTTTCTGCCGGCAGCAGCGATCCCAAAAACACCGAGCGTTTGATGCGCAGTTCGTGAAATACCGGCTGCGTGATAATAAAATTTTCAATTTCCATGAGCAAAATGTTGCATTTTTGCAAAAATATACGCCCGGGGAATTCATGTTGTCAAGCGGTTCGGCATTTGCCAATCGCCGGCAACGGCGTAAGTCGTTTTTTAGAATAGACTTTAAGCTGGTAATCAGCTATATTTATCAGACCGGATGTATTGAGAACAGACGCCAAAACCACATTTTTAACCGCCGAAAGGTAAAATATGCGAAAATGGATTGTTGCCGCCATTGTTATCCTGGCTGTTGTATTGCAATCTTGCGAAAAAATGGATTTACGAAACAGCGAACAACAATTAACGCATATGCGAAACTCCCGCGTTATCAACAAAAGCCAGATCAATCATTGGTTAAAACATTCAAACCCAAATATTCGGCTTAAGGCGGTGGAAACGTTAGGCATTGTCCAGGATGCTGAGTCCGCAGCGCTACTGGAGCACTGTTTATTTGATCCCGATACCAGTATTCAGGCCGCAACTATTTTTGCACTGGGACAGATGTTTGACCCGGCTTCGGAAGAGCTGTTACTGAGGGCGTTGTTTCATCAGCAGCGGCGGGATAATTATTTTCGCGTGTATGAGGCGCTCGGAAAATCGGGCAGCGAAGTGGCAGCCACAAAAGTGGGCGAATTCCTGAAATTCCGTGATACCGGCATTCGCAAAGCAGCCACAAAAGCACTGGCGGATATGGCGCTGCGGAATATTTTTCCGGAGGAATATCCCTATCTGCTGCATCAAATTTTACGGGAAGACGACCCGGAAACCAGCTGGCGGGCGGCGTATGCACTGTATCGTATGGGTGCGCTGCGCTCGTTTGCAGATTACGATTTTGCGATCACCGCCAAATTTCCCCTAACCCGTTATTATGGCTTAAAAGGCATTCAGCGAATTATTCAGCTTTCCCGCTCACCGCGTTTTCAGGAGTTGAAAAATGAACCGGATTACGCACCATTTTACAAACGCATCGCATCGCGACAGTTCCGGGATACCGTTGCAAATTTGCTGAACGACCCGGAACGCTACAACCGTATCGCCGCGCTGCAAGTGTTCGAATTGTTGAAAGATGATAATTATCTGAACCGGTTGACGCCGCTGATCGAAGATGAACATCCGCAAATCCGGCTGGCGGCGCTACACAGTGTTCGCAGCATCAAAAATCGCACAACCGAACGGCTGTTTGAAAAAATGGCGACATCGCACGAGGATTGGCGCATCAAAGGCGAATCGCTGATTGCGCTGGCCACAATCGCGCCAGCCAAAGCCATGAAAATGATTCGCAACGAAGCGATACAATTTCCGTGGCCGCAATCGTATTACACCATTGTCGCGCTGGACAGCATGAAATCCGCCAATCCCGCAAAACCGATTCCCGAAGAAGCAGAAGCCACACAACTGCTGGTTCAGTTGGCGGAGGGCGAACCCATCGGGCAAAGCACCGTTGCGCTGGAAGCGCTGATTGGTCGGAACACGCCGCCGTCCATCGATTATTTTATGAAAAAAATGCAGGAAGGTGATGTTGCCCAAACCACGATTATCGCTAATTATATTGCATTGATGGACGATCCCCGCCCCGCGCAAACCGTTCAACCCCTGATGGACATGTTCGCTAAATTTGAAGCGCCGCGGGATTTGGAAGCGATGGTTGCCATTGTTGTTGCGCTGGACAGCCTGCACGCCAAAGATGCCGAATCTTTTTTTGAAGAGCGATTAACATCGCCGCACGTGCCCATTCGATCGGCGGCGATTAAAGCATTGTTCACCCTCACCGGGAATGAAAATCGCAAATTACCGCCAGTGGACGCGGTTTCCGGATTGCGCACCGATTTCAAACCGCTATCGCCGGACACGCTGTATCGCGTTCGTATTCAAACGGACGCCGGGGAATTTACCATCGAACTGGATCAACACAATGCGCCGGTCACCACCGCCAATTTTGTTCATTTGATCAACAGCGGTTATTACGATGGCATTTTATTTCACCGGGTAGTGCCGGCATTTGTTACGCAGGTCGGCGATCCGCGCGGCGATGGCTGGGGCGGTCCCGGCTATGCAATTCCCTGCGAATACAATGATACGCCATACGAACGGGGCACCGTTGGCATGGCGCTGGCCGGAAAAGATACCGGCGGCAGCCAATGGTTTATCAGCCACATGCAACAGCCGCACCTCAACGGGAAATACACCGTTTTTGGCAAAATTATCGACGGAATGGACGCGGTGGAGCGCATCCAGAAATTTGATGCCATCGACACAATTGGCATTATCAAACAACCCAATACAACCCAAATTCAACCCTGATTCGCAATCAGAAAGCGGAGGCGTTATGAAACAAGCACTTTTCACATGTTTTACCGTTTTGGCAATCGGATTTTTTTGTTCGATCGCCGCGCAGGAAATGGTGGAAGAAGGATCGACCGGAAAAATGTTTCCGGCAAGTGTGCAATTTAGTTACGACGGCGCAGATTATGCACTGAACCTGACCGGCACAGCCGTTCGCAAAAAATTTATCATCAAAGTGTATGGCGTGGCACATTATATGGATGTTTCCGGAAAAATGAGCGAAACAGCAGCGTTGGCCAAAGCGCTGGAAGATGGTGTAGCCAAACAAATTGTGATGGACTTTTCCCGCGATGTCGGCGCAGATAAAATTCAGGGTGCCTATCGCGAAACGTTCGAGAACAACACAACCAAAGCGGAATACGCTGCTATCGAACCGCTCGTAAATCAATTTATCGGGTATTTTAACGAAGAAATCAAAGAAGATCAGCAATACGTATTGCGCTGGTTACCGGGCGGCGTATTGCTCACCACCATCAACGGCGTGGAAAAACCGGCCATCACCAACGCGGTACTTGCCCGCGCGTTGTGGTCCGCATGGTTGGGCGAAGACGCGATTGTTGATCGCGAAAATCTGGTTAGCCGGATTGCAAATTAGCACGGCTGCACAACGATTGTTTTACAGGTGATCTCACCCGTTAGGAATGGACTTTCGATTATTTGCGCCTCATCAACGAAGCTGGCAGGAATATTGCTACTTTTTGAGATTGATCCGGGAGAACGGTTGGAACGGCCGTCCTCCCGTCTGTTTGGCGAATATTCGACTAATGACTGAGGCAAAATGCGCGTTCTATTTTTATCTTTGACAATTATTTTGATGGCGGTAAATGCCGCTATCGCCCAAAAAGCGATCGATGCCCGTGCAGCTGGTATGGCTTTCAGCAACGCAGCGGATACCCGTGGCGTTGAATCGGCAGGATCGAACCCGGCAACGCTGGGATTGAAAAATGATTTCCGGCTGGAATTCAACCTGTTTTCTGCGGTTGCGTCCATCAGCAACAACAGTTTCAGCAAAAGCCAGTACGATCGCTATTTCACCACCGGCGATCTGCTCAGCGATGGCGATATCGATGATATTTTGAACGCCATCCCGGCATCCGGGCTGAGGGCGGACGGACAGGCGCGGCTTAACTCCCTCTCCATTTATCTCCCGAACTTCAGTTTTTCCGTTTTTGGCGTCGGCGATGCCAAATTGAACATCCCCAAAAGCGCGCTCGAATTACCCCTGCAAGGCAACAACGAGCTTGGCAGGATATACAGTTTCGACGAAGCCGAAGGCGCTGATTGGGCAGGAATGGGCATTTCGGTCAGCGGTGCGCAATCCATTCGCTGGAAACGGCTGCCGTTCGACGATATTATTCTTGGCGCAACCCTTACCTATTATCGCGGTTTTGTTTTCGATGAAATCGAAAGCGCCGACGGGCAACTCCGCAATTTTGACCTGAGCAACAATCCGTATATTTCGCTCGATGGCGAATTATCGCTGCTTTCCGCCGATGGCGGCAGCGGCGTCAGCCTGAATTTTGGGGGATTGGCCGTCGTGAATGAAAAAATTACGGTGGGTTTAGCTTTTTTCAATTCCATCAGCCAGATGAACTGGAACACGGATGCCGAGCGCCGCGTGCTCGCTATTCACGCGGATAGCATCAGCCTCCCGTTCAATTTGGAAGATGACCGGATTGTCGATACGGAAAACGTCTTTCCGCTCAACTCCTTTTCCACCCGGCTGCCCGCAGTAATGGACTGGTCTGTGGCGTATTCGCCACAACCGGATGTAACGCTAACCGCAGAATGGGAGCAGGGATTAACCGCCCAAATGAGCGGCACACGCCGCGCCCGCGTTGCGATTGGCGGGGAATATCGCGGTATTCCGGTGCTGCCGTTGCGTGCCGGATTCACCATCGGCGGGAAAATGGGGTTATCGCTCGCGATTGGCGGCGGCATCGATCTCGGCAACTGGTATCTCGATATTGCCTATCTCAACCACCGCAAACTCATTCCGGGAGATTTTAAGGGAATGGGTTTGGCGCTCACATCCCGCCTGCGATTTTAATTGGGGAAATTTTCAGCTATGTGGATTTTCGGGGAGATTTGCCGGATTCCGCCAGTGGAATTTGCACCACCGACAGCCGCAACGATTTCACCAGCCGGAATTCGGCCAGATTGCAGATTTGCGCTGCATCGCCTTTGGCGATAAAATGATTCCCGGTGATCGTCAAAAAAGTGACGCCGGAATCACCCAGCACCTGACACAACCGGTTGTTTAACGGCAGCTCGCACTCACCCACAACCCGGATTGCATTTTTATTGATTAATTGGTTTTGGCTATCTAATGCCAGCGACAAACGGACTTTTAACGGTGCATCACATTTCGTTTGATACGTCGACCGGTCAACAACCGCAAGCGGCAAGCAAAAGAGTATCCACAGGAAGAACCACTCCACCATATCCGTACCCTCATTGATGATGCGCATTTGATCCCACACAAACGCCAATCACCTGTCTCTGAACCCTCAGTTAATATAGCAGAAATTATCAAAATATCCAGTCTGCGGACAAAATTAGCGAAAAAAAATGCTACCCGGTAAATAAACGGACATACCTTTTGCATTTGCTTTTGCACCGCACAAACGTATATTGCTGCTCTGTTTTTGAATGATAACTATCAGTGAAAGACTGGATTTATGCCCGAAATTACCCCGGAAATAAACGCGCTGTTCGATACGCTTTTGGGCGCGGATAAACAGCTCGTTTTCGAACAAATCGGCAACAAACTGCCGCACCACATCCGTTTTAATCCGCTGAAAGGCGATGTCGAACTGCAAAAAAAGCTTTTCGCCGAACAGGGATTCGAATTCGAGCAAACCACCGAACACCCGGATATTTACCGGATGAAATACCAGCCGTATCCGATCGGCAAAAGTTTGTCGCATTTTCTGGGGCATTTTTACGTGCAGGATATTGCATCGATGGTACCGGCGCTGGTGCTCGATCCGCAGCCCGGCGAATGGGTGCTGGATATGTCCGCCGCGCCCGGCTCCAAAACCACCCTCATGGGTTCGCTGATGCAAAACAGCGGCGTCATTTTGGCAAACGACATCGTGCCGAAACGGCTACGGGCGCTCGGCAAAAATCTGGAACGGATGAGCATCGTCAACACAAAAGTGTACAAATGGCGCGGCGAGCAGTTTGGCAACGTGTTTTTTGAGCAGTTCGACCGCGTACTGCTCGATCCGGCCTGCTCCGGCTTGGGCACGCTCCACAAAAATCCCGAGGTGCTCGGCTGGTGGAGCGAATCACATTGCGACCGTCTGGCGGGCATCCAGCGCAGTTTGCTGGTCAGCGCCGTCAAATCGCTAAAACCGGGCGGACGGCTGGTCTATTCCACCTGCACCGTCGCACCGCAGGAAAACGAGGCGAACGTGGATTTCCTGCTCAACGAATTCCCGATGGAACTGGAAGACATCCGACTCGACGGCATGCGCACCTGGCCGGGACTGACCGAATATCGGGGCGAAACATATCACCCGGACATGCACAAAACCGTGCGGTTTTATCCGGTGGATCGTGTGACAGAAGGCTTTTACGTCGCCTGTTTGCGCAAAACCGACGGCACCAAATCGCCGAAATCATACAAAGTAAAGCCGCCGCGCCACGTGTCATTTCTCGATCACAAAACATCGCCGGTGAAAAAATACATCGATTTTTTGATGATGCACTTTGAAATCCCAGAAAAAATTTTCAAACAATTTGTCTATTTAATGAAAAGCGAGATCATTTTTGCCAGCAAGGAAATGCAGGATTTTCCGGTGTTTGGCGGACCGATGCAAACCGGCATGCTGATGGCGCGGCCGATGGACCGCGGTTGCAAGCTGAATTCCAACGGCGTGCAACTGCTCGGGCAATTTGCCAACCGCATGATTGTGGACATCGATGATCTGGCGACGCTCGATAAATATGTAAATCGCGAGCCGCTGGATATTTCGGTAGATTTGCCCGGACAATACATCGTGAAATACAACGGCAGCGTGATCGGCTACGGCGTGGCGGACAAAGGGCAATTGAAAAGCCAGTTCCCCAAAGCCGATTGGCCCTTTTCGCTGGCGGAACCGCAAATCAGCGAAAACCCGGATTCCGACGCCGGGCTGGATATCGATTAATATTGCATCACCTGCAGGGAACGGTCGCGACCGTTCCGGAAACACTGGAAATCAGGAGAGAACAATGACTTGCATCATTTGCAAACACGGACATACCAAACCCGGTTTTGCGACAGTAACACTTCAGTGAGATAAAACAATTGTGATTTTTAAAGAAGTCCCGGCAGAGATTTGTGATAATTGCGGCGAATATTATCTCACCGAAGAAATTTCCGGAAAAATTTTAAAATATGCTGAAGAAGCTGCACAAAAAGGCGCCGAAGTGGAAATTTTGAAATTTGCTGCCTGAAAACGCATCTCGGCATCCACTTCAAATATTTCAGCCAAATTAATTTCCCAAACCACCAATACTACTTTTCAGATACCACCCGAACAGAAAAAATCCAACCATCGCGGACAGGAATACAATTGGAATCGCGGGACTCGGTTTTTTGGCGGTAACTGTCTGTATTTCCTGAACATGGATTTTCTCCGCCAGCGAATTCGATTGATACCCGTAAAGCGTATCGTTGCTCACTCGAAAGCGGTTGAATTGAAATGTCTCTCCTGCAAATGTGGTTACGGTGAGCAAAACGGCTTTGTCCTCACAGAGATTTTCCGGCGGGATTTTCTTCACCGTGTGACATGCGGAAACCAGCATCACAACTATCACGAAAGAAAACCGGCGGAAAAATCGGTAACGCAGCATCATTCGGCGCTCCAAAAATGTCTTGATCAATCTGTTGCGGGGCTCATCAACAGCCGATGTATCCGGCTGAAATTGCAATTGTTTTCACAATCACAGTTTGATTTTATCACACGTAATTCAAAATATCAATAGAATTTATTATTACCGATGTTATGTATTAAGTAGAGGCAATTCATGAATTGCCTCTAATAATGAATTGCATCTACATAGCGAATCAGAAAATTTGCATCTCCGCAACGCAATGGATATATTCCCGTTCGATAAAATACCCGCTAAACAGGCTGCAAAAATGAAACAATCACCCGAAAAAAATACGCCCCAACTGCTGTTCGACAAAGGCACGCTGCTGCTGCGCCACCTCGATGCAGCGGTGGCGGAAAACCTGCCGGAAGTCCGGTGGGATGCCCGGGTGCGCAGCTTCCGGGCGCCGGCGTTTCGCTACCGGGAAATTGTGCTGGCGTTGCGCAACAGCAAGCAGGACTATCGCGATGACGCCCGGAATTTCGCGCCGGTAGCGCTGCCGCTGCAGGAAAAAATTGTGGCGCGACCGCACCAAACCGAAGCGTTTGCAGCATGGGTGGACGCTGGTTCGCACGGCGTAGTAACCCTGCCCACGGGTGCGGGCAAAACCATTCTGGCGGTGATGCTCATTGAACGAACGGAGCGTCCGACGCTCATTCATGTGCCCACCATCGATTTGATGCACCAATGGTACGCCGTGCTCAAACGCTATTTTGATACGGACATCGGGCTGCTCGGCGGCGGCTACAACGAGCCGGGAACGCTGACCGTCGCGACATATGATTCGGCATTGCTGCATGTGGAAAGCAAAGGCAATCGTTTCGGTTTGCTGATTTTCGATGAGTGCCACCACCTGCCCGGCGAGCAATACCAGTATTGCGCCATCAGTTCGCTGGCACCCTTCCGATTGGGGCTGACCGCAACGCCGGAACGCACCGACGGGCGGGAATCGCGACTGTTCCAGATTTGCGGCAACATTTGCTATCGCGCCAATATCCGCGATCTGGAAGGCGAAACCCTCGCGCCGTACGATGTGGAAACGCTGGAACTCGACCTCACACCGGCGGAGCAGGAAGCCTACCAATCCGCCCGCCAGCAATACCTCGATTTCCTGAAACAGGAAAACATCAATATGGGATCGGCGCGCGGCTGGAACTATTTTTTGTGGCGAACCAGCCAGTCACCTGCGGGACGCGCGGCGTTTAAGGCGTATCTCGCTCAAAAGCAGCTCAGCTTGGCGGCGTCCGCAAAACTGGCGGCGATATGGGATTTGCTGCAACGGCATCGCGGCGACCGGATCATTATTTTTACGCAGGACAACGAGATGGCGTACACCATCGGCAAACGATTTTTGCTGCCGGTGCTCACCCATCACACCAAATTGAAGGAGCGCGAAGCATTTTTGAACGCGTTTCGCAGCGGCGATTATCCGGTGCTGGTCACTTCCAAAGTGCTGAACGAGGGCGTGGATGTGCCGGAGGCAAACGTCGGCATTGTGGTTTCCGGCAGCGGCAGCGTTCGCGAACACGTTCAGCGACTCGGCAGATTGCTCCGCGCCCAACCCGGCAAACGCGCGATGCTTTACGAGCTGATTGCCAAAGGCACCGGCGAGCATTTCACCAACCAACGGCGGCGGCAGCACCATGCTTATCGCAAACCGAAGTGAGCCAAATTGATTGCATTTTCCCCAAAAATGTTATAACATTGATAGAACATATTACGAGGAAAACATGGCTTCAATCAAATTGAGAAAAATCGGGAACAGTATCGGGATTATTTTACCCAAAAACATCATCGCGGAATTGAATTTGAAAGCAGGTGATACGCTCGAAGTTCTCGAAGAAAAAGACGGTATTAAACTGCTGGCGAACGATCCTGATTTTGCCGATTGGGCAGCGGCGTATCGAAAAGCCAACACCAAATATAAAAATGCCCTTAAACAGCTCGCCAAATGATCAAATATCTGACGAGAGATATTGTTTTTCATTTTCACCGGGATTTGATCGCAAAATACGGCGGCAGTGCGGGAATCCGCGATGAAAAACTACTCAATTCCGCAATTGCACAACCGGAAGCAACATTCGATGGCGTTGAATTGCATAAATCCATCTTCGAGAAAGCTGCGGCATACGGTTTTCACCTCTGCTGCAATCACCCGTTTATTGATGGCAACAAACGCATTTCGCTGGTTGCGATGGTCACTTTCCTCCACGTCAATGGTTACGAAATTATTGCCGATGAAAAACAGATGTATCTGCTCATCATGTCCATCGCGAACGGTGAGCTGTCGAAACAGGAACTGACCAAATTTTTGGAAATCTATTCCAAACCGTTAAAGCAATAAGGAAATCAAATATGGAACCCAGAATAGAAACGCTCGCCGAAAAAAAACTCGTCGGGATGCACACAACCATGTCGCTGGCTGACAACCAAACGCGGCAACTCTGGCAGCGGTTCATGCCCCGGCGTAACGAGATCACCAACCGCATCGGCAGCGAATTTTATTCCATGCAACTATTTGATTTTTCTACATTTGCAAACTTCGCACCGGACACGATATTCAAAAAATGGGCGGCGGTAGAAGTTGCGGATTTCGACAATATTCCCGCAGAAATGGAACCGTTTACGCTGCCGGACGGGCTGTATGCGGTGTTTTTCCACAAAGGCGCAGCCGCGACTGCACCGCAAACATTTCAATATATTTTCGGGGTGTGGCTGCCGAATTCAAAATATTCGCTGGATGACCGCCCGCATTTTGAAGTGTTGGGTGAGAAATACAAAAACGATCACCCGGATTCCGAGGAGGAAATCTGGATTCCGGTGAAATAGGCTTTGCGAATATTTTGGGAGATTCCTGCCTGCGCACGAATGACAATTTCCTTTTTCCTTTTTCCTTTTTCCTTTTTCCTTTTTCCTTTTTCCTTTTTCCTTTTTCCTTTTTCCTTTTTCCTTTTTCCTTTATTAATAGGTGACCTGCAATTGCAGCCGCAAAGTGCGTTTGCGGTTGCCCAAAATCTCATCCAAACCGCTGCTCAGCGTTTCCAAATCCGGGTAAATCATTTCCTGATATTTTACGGAAAACCGCCAACTGCCCCACACCTCGTAACCCGCCAGCACAAACCATTTGTAGCCGCGATCGTTCAGTAAAATATTGCGGAACGAGCCGGGCAAATCCGTTTCAAATTCGTAAAGTCGATACTCAAAATCCGGCACGTCGAACACCGTCCAGCGCCCCTGAAGGGAAACATTTGCGTTGGGGCGATAGCTGACATCCGAATACAACGCAAAACCGTAATCGCGCCCAACGCCGGAAACCGTTGCGCCCTTGCTGATTTCCGCGCGCTGGGTGAGCTGCACTTTCGGCGACATTTTGCTGCGCAATTGAATCCGCCAGGTGTGCGAACGGATCGCCAGCGGAATGCGGATACCGGACGCATTTTCGCCGCTGCGTTCGCCGGAGCGCCGGGTGTAACGCAGCAGCAATTCCGATTTCGCAAATCGTTGGGTGAACAGAATTTGCTGCACCTGTTTCAATTGCGGGAATTCCTCAACATCGCGGGCATCGCGATTGAGCCACGCGTACGCCGCCAGCCGCGTTTTTTCCGCCAGTTTCAGCGATGCGTTCATGGAAATGCCCACGCCGTTTTCCGGCGATTCGCTGATTTTCCCCAACGCACGCCCGTGATTCGCCCAATATTCCGGGTGAAAATAATAGACCGCCGCGCCGTAGCTCAATCGCGAATCCGGTAAATGCAGCAACATCGATTGCTGGATCGCCGGAAATTTGCCGTTGAGCAGCGCAATTTCGCCGCCCGATTGCAGCAAATCGCCGCCCGTCTGCCAAAATCCGCTGAGATAATTGAACGCATCGCGCGGACGTGTAAACGGTCGTTCAACCTGCAGCGAATAATCGAAGCGGCTCGCCTGCAATCCCGCAATCCATTGTTTAAATTGAACTTGCATCACACCACCGAACACTTTTTCGCCGAGAAGATCCCGTTTTGCCAGCTCGGTTTCCGTTCGGTGCAATCCGCTGTTGTAAATCGAGCGAACGGTTTCGCCGTCAATGTTCGCATCCAGATTGTGGTTGGAATAAAACAGCAACAGGTTGAGCGTTTCGGTGGGAGCATATGCCCACATCGCCCCGCGCAGAAAGGCGTTTTCATCGACCGCGCTTTTGGGGCGAAAACGGAACATCGCGTTGCGATAGGGCAGAAAACTGTTGGCGATCAACGGCGTGCCGTATGCGCCGCTGAACACCAGCCGCTGCCCGGTTTCGATATTGTAATCGCCCAAAATGAGATACGAGCGCGCTTTCCGCCAATCGTAGCCGAGCGAAAACGCGCCGAAATCCGACCAATTGGCTTCGCCCGCATCCTTTTCCCAGATCGCCGTGGCCAGCACATCCGGCGTCGGGCGCCAGCGCAATCGCTGATAAAGTTGCCAACGTCCGGTGTATTGCCCTTCAACATCGCCGCGCCGTTCGTGCAAAAATCCGCCGGTTTGGGTGCGATAATCCACTGCCGGCAGTTGCCGTTCGTTGCGAAAGCGGATGTATGGCACAATCGCTGCGAGCAGTTCATCCGTCACGCCGCTGACGGCCAGCAGCGCGGCGGCATCCGCAAATTTGCCGTTTTCGCGGCGATATCGCACCATTTCTCGGGCTACGGATTCGGAAATAAAGGGAATCCGCAGCAATTCCTGCGCGGTCGCGGTGTTCACGTTCAGCGGATGATCCTGCAAATCCTGTAAAATTTGCCAAAAATCCGTCTGCCCGATGGATTCGCTTTCCAGCCCTTCCAGCAGATCGGAAATATCCACCTCATTTTGTGCCAATATTGGCAAATTCATCCCCAAAAGGATGAGCAGGAGCAGACCCGTCAGCCCCATAAATTTCTCCGGTATTTTTTTGGTAAGCGGGAAAGAATACGGATTTTTGTGCAAACATCCAAATTTCCGGAATATTTTTTTGGCAACGAAATGCCGGAAGCACCGTGTTATATTCGAACCTCAAAATCGGGCGATGATGCCCGTTACGGAATTGGAAATCAAATGATCGATGCAATAAAACAACGCTGGAAAGCCGAAAGCGGCTACGCAGCCGTGCTGAAATTATCGCTGCCGCTGATTTTGAGCACCAGTTCGTGGAGTTTACAGCAATTTGTGGATCGCATATTTCTCACCTGGTATTCACCGGAGGCGATTGCCGCGTCCATGCCCGCAGGCATGGCCAACTGGACGTTGATGAGCCTGTTTTTCGGCATCGCGATGTATGTGAGCACATTTGTGGCGCAATATTTTGGCGCGAAACAAACCGAACGAATCGGTCCGGCGGTGTGGCAGGGCATTTATCTGGCAATCGTGACAGCGTTTGCGATCGCTCCGTTTTATTTTATCGCACCGGAATTGTTTGCGCTTTTCGGGCATTCGCCGGAAGTTGCGCGGCTGGAAGCCATCTATTTTCAGGTGTTGCTGTTCGGCGGGCCGTTTGCGGTAATCGCCAACGCCGCATCCGGATTTTTTTCGGGATTGGGCAAAACCTGGCTGGTGATGTGGGTGAATTTCGCCGGAACATTTGTGAATCTGGTGCTGGACTATTTTATGATTTTTGGCATCGGGTTTTTCCCGGAAATGGGCATCGCCGGTGCCGGGTGGGCAACGGTTATCGGCACAATTTTTACCGCGGGACTGTTTCTCGCGCTGATGCTCCGGCGGCGATACGATCAAGAATATGCCACGCTTCGCGGCTGGCGGTTCGATTCCACGCTCTTCCGGCGGCTGATGCGTTTTGGCGTTCCCAACGGCATGCAGTTTGTGCTGGAAGTGTTCGCATTTACGATTTTTATCTTTTTTGTGGGGAATCTGGGGTTGGTGCCGCTGGCAGCCAGCAACATCGCTTTCAACATCAGCATGTTAGCGTTTTTGCCGATGTTCGGGCTGTCGATGGGCGTTTCCATTCTCGTCGGGCAGCACCTCGGCGATAACCGCCCGGATCTGGCCGAAAAAGCAACCTGGTCGGCGTTTCATCTCGGATTTACGTTTTTTACGGTGCTGGGCATCGGCTATTTTCTGGTGCCGAAGCTATTTTTGTGGCCGTTTGCGGCGCAGGCAGATCCGGCAGAGTTCAACGAAATTGCCGCGCTCACGGAAGTTTTGCTGCGATTTGTGGCGTTTTACTGCCTGTTCGATGCCGGAAATATGGTGTTTTCCGGTGCCATCAAAGGCGCGGGCGATACCCGTTTTGTGGCGATCGCCAGTTTTGGGCTGTCGTGGGTTGTGCTGTTGCTGCCGTCGTATTTGGGAATTTATGTGTTTGATGGCGGCATTTACACGCTCTGGTCCAGCGTTACCGGCTATGTATGCAGCCTGTGTTTTGCATTTCTGTGGCGATTCAAACAGGGCAAATGGCGGGATTTACGCGTGATCGAACAGCGTTAATTTCAAAAAAAAGGGCGGCAGAAAATACTGCCGCCCTTAACAAATTTACTCTCCAAACAATTGATTATCTTTCAGTTACAACCAGTTCCACCCGGCGATTCTGATATTGTCCGCCCTGTGTGTCATTGCTGGCAACCGGCTGGCTTTCGCCAAATCCGCGGGTAGTAAATCGCGAAGAAATGATGCCTTTTCCACGGAAATAATCGCCCACCATCTTCGCGCGGCGTTCGGATAAATCCAGATTGTATGCTTCCGTTGCGCGATTATCCGTGTGCCCGTCGATGCTGAATTTTACAGCCGGGTATGCTTCCAGTACTCTGGCCACTTTGTCCAAAATGGCTTTTGCTGCCGGTTCAAGCTGATCCAGATTGGTTTCGAAATTCAGGTTTGCCAAACGGAATGTTTTCGGAAACGTGCTGGCCGGATCGCTGAGATAATTTGCCAGCATGCCTTCCGGAGAATCTGCCGCAAATCCTAATGCCGCTGCGGTCGGACCGAGCAGTGCCGGTTTTGCCGGTTCGGTAGTTTCTGCTGCGGGTGCGGTTCTTTCCTGCGCTGCCGGTTGTTCGGCGGGTGGCGCAACTTCGGTGGCTGCCGGCGGCGCGGCGACCGGTTTTTCTGCTTCGCAGCCACGGAACAGGAAGAACAATGCAGCCAGCAACAACACCAGTAATAGCGGAATTAAACACCCCCACGGAATGCCACCGCTTTTTGCCGCGGCAGGCGGCGGAACCGGCGCAGCCGCGGGTGGCGGCGGTACAGCCACCGGTGCCGATTTGGCAATTTTGGCAACCGGTTGCGACGGCGCAGGTGTTGCCGCTGCAACAGCGGCGGGTGCGGGTGTGGGTGCAGGTGCGGCAGCAACAGCGGCGGCAGCGCCCAACAATCCGAGTGCACCGCTCAGCCAGCCAAATGCAGTCAGCATCGCGCCTTTGGATTCGTAATAGCAACTGCGGGCAATTTCCTGATTGTTCCCGGCACGCAGCGCAAAATAATGATATTTGCCGTCAATCGCGGTTTCTTTCAACCAGCGCTTTTCGATCGGCGCGTTTTTCTTCACCGATTCGATGCCGTTATCGCGCGCGGCTGCAGTGGTGTATCCTTCGCTGCGGAGCACAACTTCGTCATCATCATTAATATAGCTGAAGTAATATTCCTTGCGGTCTTCGCGATAAAATTTGTGAAATCCCCTTTCGCCCGCGTATTCATCGCAGGGCAAATAATCATCGATTACTTTTTTGGATGCCGGCGCTTCTGGCTCCGGTTCATCGCGATCTACCGTCAGCGTAAACGATTCGGTTTGGGTCGTGGCAATTTCGCCGGCGGCAACGCCATAAATCGCGGCGTAACCGGGCAATTTGCCAACCAGATAATCGATGTAAGATTCCGCCTCGGCAACCGTTGCAAAATTGCGGCTGCGGGCGATTTCCTGCCGGTTTCCGGCACGGAGGATAAAAAAGTGTTTGCCGCCTTCTTCGCGCAATTCGTAACGGGTGCGATCGCCACCGTTTTTGATCACGGAACGAATGCCGTTATCGCGGCTTTTTACGGAGGCATATCCCTGGCTGAACAGCAGCGCCGCCGCTTTTTGATCATTCAAATGAAAATAATGTTGTTTGTCTTCCGCATTGCGAAAGTCTTCGAATCCTTCGTTGCCGGAAGTCGATTTGCGATCCAGATTATACTGGTTGACCGCTTTTTTCTGGCTTTTGCGTTTCGGTTTGATGTACAGCGAGGCGTATTCGCCGGCGTTGCCCATCAGATAAGCAATCGCGGCTTCCCGTTCCGCTTCGCTGCCGAACATGGGGCTGCGGGCGATTTCCTGCCCGTTGCTGCCGTTGAGGATGAAATAAAATTGACCGCCGCTTTCGTGACGATCGTATTTGTCCTCGCGCTGGGCGTTTTTGATCACCTGCCCGATGCGCTTTTTCCGGCGCGATGTATCTTTATATCCGCGGCTGTATAAAATGGATTTTCCGGCAGCATCGTTAAAGAAAAAGTAAAATTCCTGATCTTTGTCGCTCTGGAACAGTTCGAATCCCGGTTGATTTGAGGCAGAGCTGAGGGTGAAATCGTAAAGTTCTTCGAAATTGGTGAACGCACTACCCAAAAATGACGGCAACGCCGCGCTCGTAAGGGTTGTTGTCGTCAGGGTAACTTCGTAATTTTCCTGCGCTTCGGCTTCAGTTGCGATGGCGCTGATTCGCGAAGCGGCAGCGGCCGTGCTGGCCAACCCTTCGCTAATGGCCAATCGGGCGCCGTTTTCATCCGAAAGCACCGCGAAAAACTGCCCGTTTTCCGCCCGATTTTCGAAATTGTCTTCATCTGCAATCCGGTCAATTGCCGTCCGTATTGCTGCCGTGCACGCATCGCGATCCGCAAATGTGCTGCTGGTCAGCCATACGTCTTCCGCATTCGAAAGCAACCGGAACTGAAACCCGTCGCCACCCGGCACCTGCTCAATCTGAAATTTCATATCTACCTCTGATGTTAAGTATTAAATCTATCTTCTATTATTTGTTTGTTTTATCTGAAAAGTTGAAATACAGCGCAGAAAAAGGAAATTTCCGATTGTCAGTTTTGTTGGATCTTTGGCGAACGGCCCTTTTGTGCGATGTCCGAAAGCGATGTGAAATACCTGTCATCAGATTCAATGTGAGCAAAAAGCTGCGAGGTCAACTGCCGTTTCCCGATTGGATTTTATACACCGGATAATGTTTTTAGCGGCTGAAGATAACGAAATAAAATAATATAAACAAATTTTGCGATTAAAATTCCGGTTGGGCGTTTCCTGATTTTCGCGGACCCGGCGCGTTACAATTCAACTTACTAAATCAGGTTTTGGCGAAAGATATAACTGCTTTTAACTCACGTTTATGAAAAATTTTGCCGATTACTAAAAAATTATTTCAGGATTGTGATTTTTGTGGACGTCCGGCAGGTGAATTTTGAAAACATTTGGCGCTTTGAACCATCATTTTACATATTTGTGCGGTTACACTATTCGGATTTGTATTGCTGCAAATTGTCTTCGTCGGGTAAACCGCTTTTATTTTGGTAATCAGGTCCAACGCAAAACGCCGTTTTTGGCTGAATCCGCTGACAAATTTCAACATATATCAGGCAGGTATCGATAGATATGAGCACTATTCCATTTGATAAGGAATTCCGGTTTTTGATGAACGCATCCGCGGAAAAGCGGGTGAAATCGCAGCAAAACGCTGTGGAACTGCTGTTTGAAAATTATCGCGACGCATTGCAATCATCCGCTGCGCTAAAGCAGGATGCCGTGTATCAAACCCTGCGAAAACGCCTGAGCGACGCGACAGTGATTTTCTCGCTAACGGATTTGCAAAAACAAATTTACCACAACGACACCGGCACCAGCATGATTCCGCAGGCGCTGAAGCGCAATTTGCTGAACATCAAATGCCGCTTTGTGGTGCGCCCCGGAAAATTGGAAGATGTGCAAAAATTCATCGAATTTGCCCGTTCGGAAAAGGTGAAATTCACCATTCGCGGTGCGGGAACCTGGCCGTTTGGCGGCGCTGTGCCGTTAAATAACGAAATTGTGCTGGATTTATCCTATCTCGATTTTCACGCAATTGACCCGGAAAACGCGCGGCTCACGGTTGGCCCGGGCGTCATTTTTGCGGATATGCGACGCTACTTGCGCGACAACGGCTTTGCGCTGCGCCAGCAAATTACCAATCCCAACAGCGGCACGATTTGTGGTTGGGTCGTTACTGGCGGGCTGGGCATCGGCGCGTATAAATACGGGCATGTGCGCAGTTCTGTGGAAGCCATTTTTATGCTGAAACCGGACGGTCAGTGGGCAACGCTCACCCCGGAAGATCCGCTGTTCGGGCAAATTTTCGATAGTGAAGGGCAACTTGGCGTGGTTGTTGGCGTTGCGCTAAAGGTAAAGCCGCAAACCTATAAATCGAAACCCTACGCGTTTTCATTCACAAACCCCAACCATGTCCGCGACTTTTTGAAATTAGTTCGCGAATGGGAATTGCAACCCACGTCAATGCTTTATTTTGACCAGAATTACATCAAAACGACGCATGAAATCGCCAAAAAGAAAGCGCAAAAATCACTGGAAAAAGCGGTTGCCAAAGATGACGATCTGAAAATCAGCAAAGCCCGCCGCTCGCTGGATGTCGCCGATCAGCTCCGCGATTTGCAGCATGTGGTGGTCATGGAATTTGATCAGCAGGAAGATTACGAAAAAGCCCTCAAATTTTATCCGTTCAACTCCCGTAGCGAGCAAAGCCGCTATCACGAATTACCGTTTTGGCGATTGGGCGTAAGCGTGGCGCACAAATTTTGGGAGCACCGTTTTGCGCCGGTGGAAATGAAACAGCGCGGACCCTCCATGCTGGTCAGCGAGGCGATTATTCCCGAAGAAAAATTGCCGGAATATCTGAATTTTATTCAGGCTGCCGTGACCAACTGGACAGGCAATCCGGTTAAAAACGAAGCGCATGTGTTGCAAAATAACGAAATTATGATTCAGTCGATTTTGCTGGCGGACACAGAAACGAGCCGCCACAAAGTGTATTTCGGGCTCGTGCCGTTTATGATGCAAACCGCGATTGCTTTTGGCGGACGACCGTATGGCACGGGCATCTGGAACCTGCCGTTTTTGAAAGCGCTGCGCAACAGCAATCCCGAAAAAGTCGATCGCCTTCAGGAACTGAAGCGGGAAATGGACCCGGACCGGCTGATCAATCAGGCCAAATATGTGAACCACAGCGGTCGCAAAATGGCGCTGAAAGCATTCAAAAATTTGTCGCCGCTGCCGATGCAATGGGCAGTGGGCACCCTCAAAAAAGGTTGGGAACGGAATGGCAAATTTTCTCCTGGTAAGCTGTTGTGGCGCGCCAACAAAGTGGTTTTCCCAACGGTTGTGCCGCCGCAGTTGCAGGCTTCGCGGAACGATATTTTGACGGTTAACAGCGCCTGCGCTGAATGCGACAGTTGCGAAAAAGTGTGTCCCACCAGCGATGTGTTCGGCATGTGGGGCGTGGGCACGCCCATCACCCGGCGGAAAACTGCCAACCGCATCGCGCAGGGCGTGGAAATTGATCAGGCTGAAGCGCTCGGATTTCTGGTCTGCACCCGCTGCGACAACTGCACCCGCGTTTGCCCGACAGACATCGAATTGACCGATATGTTCGATCTCGTCGAGGACAATCCGCTGTTCAAAAAAGTGCTCGGACTGACCGACGCCGGCAAAACCGAATTTGTCGATCGTTTTTGGGACATTATGAAAGAAAGCCCGCTGTATGTGGAGCACACAAAAGCGGTGCAAAAAGAGGAGCGCAGCCACCTCCAGCACGGATTGAACATCAAATATCCGCGCGGCTACGCCTATTCCAAATTATATATTGATGAAGATACCTGCATTTCCTGCGGCATGTGCGCCCACGAAAACGCCTGCATTTACGGCGCGCGGCAGGGCAATCCCCGCGAAATTCCCGAACTGATCGACGAAAATTGCGCGTTGTGTAACGCATGTATCAACTTCTGTCCGCAGAACAAAGCCATTCAGGTGGAACGCAATTTTGTGGATGACCTGATCGAAAACGCGGTGGACAAAGACGAAAAGCAGCATTGGGAAAAAGAAAAACGTTTTTTGACCGACACGACCACCATCCAGCGATCGCCGGAACTGTCGGAGATGGCGGATATTTATCTCACTGCCGAAAATTTGATCGAAATTGACAAAGAAGCATCCACCGGGCAAATCCCGGTTTCCGGGATGGGGCAGGGCGATCGCCACATGGGCATCGGGTTCGATGCGGAGCGGTTTTCGCATTTCCACATCGTTGGACCGGCGCAAAACCGTTTGCACGAAGGCGATCCTGACGAGGAATTGTCGGTGCAACTCGGGCAACGCCATCGCTATTGCAAATTTGATGCATCGGAAAATCTGGACAATCCGCCCTTCCCGAAAATCAAGTTGAAAACGCCGATGCTTTACAACCACATACGCCTGCAAAGCAACGGTCGGGTGGAGCTGGCGCTTATCAAAGTTGCCGAAAAACAAAACTCGCTGGTGACCATCAAACTCAACCGCATTCTGGAATATTACGATTTCTGGACAAAAGAAGGCAAATATGAACGCCTGCCGGAAGTGGTTGTGCCGCGCGTCGATCTGGAAATGATCGACCACATCCGCGTAAATCCGCACGTGCGGCGGCGTATGCTTATCGATTTGTGGAGCATGCCCATGTTCGAAATTACGCCGCACAAAGAGATGGAACGCACCATCGATTTTATCCGCGAATCCGCGCAATCGCTGCACGGCAGCCGCCCGCTGATCTGCGGATATCTGGAAGTGAGCGAATACGACATCGTCGCCGGGGAAATTTTGCCCGAGCTGAAAGCGCAGATCGAGGAATTCATGTTCCTCGAAGTGGATGTGCTGCACATTCACGGATTGCGCAATAAAGATCAGTATTTCGTGACTTCCGGCGCAGTTCGCGATATTCACCATTATTTGCTGAACACCGGACGCCGCCATCAGGTGAGCATCATCGCCTCCGGCGGGATTCGCCTGGCATCGGACAGTCAGAAAACCGTTCAGCGCGGCGCGGAAGCCACGCTGCTCGATTTCGCAGCGCTGCTCGCGCTCGATCCGTATGCCTATCGCGCGATTTTGGAAGCGCAAACCACCACAGAAAAGCTGATCAATCTGGACATCGAATGGGCGATCAAACGCCTCAACAATCAGATGGAATCGCGGAAAATCCAGATTCTGGAAGTGCTCGGCGCCGCCGGTTTCAAAGACATCAAAAAGACCGTCGGCGAAGAAGGCCGGTTGATCGATTTTTACGAACTGGAAGAACGCCTGCAGAAAAATGTGCTCGAAAAAGAATCGAAATTGCAGGAATTTGAGCAGCTCAACAAAGAAAATATCGAAGCGGAACAACTGCCAACGGGCGTTTCGCCAACATACAGCGAGCTGAAATCGCGGGTAGAAAACCTGCGTTCGCCGCATTATTTTTACGAACTCGGCGAGACCAACCAGACTGTTTATCACCGTGACCATGTGTGGCCGGGCGCGCTCATCAAATCGCTCGGGCGAATGGCTGCGGGCGATCCCGAACTTTACAAATTGAAAAATGTGAAGGGCACGGGTCTGCTCGGCGACGGTTTCGACGTGATGAAAATTCTCTACCAGCGCGATCCGGACATCATTCCGGACGAAGAACTGGACGACATTTCCACCGCGCTGCCGCTGGACAAAAACCTCATTTTGCAGGCCCCGTGGATGCTCGGCGGCAAATCGGTCGGCTCCATCGGGCTGGATACCTGGCGGGCGCACGTCATCGCAACCCGGGCGCTGGGCATTCAATTTGACACCGGCGAAGGCGGCTACCCGACCAGCTTTTTCCTCAACCGGAAGGGCGAACCACTATTTGTTACCGAACCGGAAATGTCGCTGATCAAAGGATTTTTTGAACACGACAATTATTACACCGTCGCGAAAATCAAAAAGATTTTGAACACAAACAGCGTCACCGCGGAAACGCACGCCAGCATTTACGAAACGCTGGCCCAATACCCGGAACTGCAGCCGTTTCTCTTTTACGACGTGATCGGCGAACAGGACGAACCTTATGTTTCTACTGAACTTAAAACCGGACTTTTCGGCGTCACCAAAGAGACGATGAAAAAAGCACGGCGGGTGGTAATCGCCTACAGCCAGGGCGCAAAAATGGGCATCGGCGGGCATATTCTCGCCGGAAAAGTGAACAAACTCGTGTCGTATTTGCGCGGGATTCAGGGGCTGGAAAAGCTCAACATCGACAAGCTGGAATCGCTGATCAACCGCATCGAAAAAATCGAGAAAAATGCGGCGCACCCGTTGAACGAGGTTGCCAAAACCGCCAAAACCGATCTGTTCCGCTCGCACGCGGATGAAGAAATTTATCCCGAACTGAAGCGGCAAATCTGGCTGATTCAGCAAAAAGCGTACGAAGCACACGACGCCGGAACCATCGATCCGTTGGATTTCGAGCATGTTTTGCGCGACAGCGAATCGATCATCAGCCTGGCGTACACCAGCGTAATTTCGCCGTTCCCGTTCCACAACTGCTATTCGATTGAGGATGTGAAATCGTTCATCGATATGGTGCGGATGATCAACCCGAAAGCGGTGGTTTCCGTGAAAGTTTCGCCGTCGGTGGACATCGAATTTATTGCCGCGGGACTCGCGCGCATCGCGAAAGACAACACCGAGGAAGCGCTGAAAGACCGCATCGATGTGGTGCGGCAAAACACGCTGAAGCTCAGCGGCGATCTGGCGGAATACGCCAAAACCTACGGCATGAAAATCGAGGTGTGGCTGGACGGACCGCGCGGCGGCACCGGCGCATCGCCGAACATTATCAAAGGGCAGATGGGCATGCACCTCGAATACGCCATTCCGCTGATTCACGACCGGTTGGTGCGCGACGGGCTGCGCAATCACGTTAAATTTATCGCCTCCGGCGGAATTCGCACCTACGAGGACGTCATCAAAGCGGTGGCGCTCGGCGCCGACGGCGTAATTTGGGGAACGATGCCGCTGGTCGCCATCGGCTGCGACCGCAACCGCAACTGCCACGACGGCTGCTCGCGGGGCATCGCCACCAGTAATTTGATCATGCAAAACCTCCGAGATGTGGACATCAACTCCCGCCAGATGATCAACGCACTGCTGATCATGCAGATGCAGGTCATCCGCGCACTCGCCGGACTCGGGCTGAAAGACATCCGCGAACTGCGTGGGCGTTTCGACAAAATCCAGTGGATCGGGCTGAAAGAACGGGTGGAATTCCGCATCCGCCAGCGCCGCGAACACAGCAAACGCAAAGATCAGGTCATCGCCAAAAACGAGCGCGAACAGCATCAGGTCGGGCAAACCAACTGCGGTGTTGCCGCGGTAATCGGCACCCATCCGGTGCCCAGTTTTGTGCTGGACGAAGCGCTGCATGCCATGAAAAATCGCGGGATGGACGGCGTCGGCGTCGGGAAAACGCTCTGTTTCACCGATTTTCCGCATCACTACGCCTATCGGATGATGGTCAAAGGTCGCCTGCAACTGGAGATGGAAGAAGACCTGCGTCGCCGCAACGGCAAAACGTGGACGCCGGATGAATTCCGCAAAGAAGCACGCACGATGCTCCTGAAATTCCGCCACAAACTGGCAGAAAAAATCAAAACCGTATTTCTCGATCCGTATTTCGATTACGCTGGCGAAACCGACGTGCGCAAGGTGCGCGAAAATTACAAGCTCGATGCCAATCGCAAAGAGCGCGACTACCGCGAATTCGGCAACGAAAACACCGATCCGGGCGATATTTTCCGATTTTTCGTTCGGGTGAAACCGCAAATTCTCGCTGCGTTTGTCGAAACGGATTTGCTCGTTGCGGATCGATACAACTACATCCGCGAATATTTCCCGGATGTTACTGCCAAAAATTATCGCGATAACGACAAATTCATGCAAAAAGCGGAAGATTTGTTCGTGTTCAATCACTCCGTACAGCTCACCCAAACGCTGTATCAGTGGGATGCCCTCGGCGATGACTGGCAGGCATTTTTGAAAGACAACGAAGATTTCCGCGACAATTTCGGCGTGCTGACGGAAGACGATCCGTTCAGCAAAAAGAATCTCGACAAATTCGGCGAAGCGTATCTCGAAGCGCTGCTGGCGTTTGTGAAGCGCTACCCGCCGATGCTCCACAAAGAGAAATTCATGCCGCGCATCCGCAAAATCGCCACGGTAATGAGCTGCGGCAAAAACTTTGGCGTGTGGAAAACCGCCGGACGGGAAATTCCCTGGGAAACGCCCGCCGCGCCAAACAATATTATTCACGTGCGATTGGCAACCGGATCGGTTGTGGAGCAAATGAACGCGCACCCGTTCGCCAAATTGCACACCGCGCTCACCCACAACGGCGAAACCACCAACTACGAAACCCTGAAACAACGGGTGGAGCAGTTCGGATTGCCGCCGCTGGCTACCACCGATACGGAAGTGGCTGCGCTGAAATTCCACCTCGTTGCCGATGAGCTGGAATACCCGGATTGGGCGCTGTTCGAAGCGTTTTCGCCGACCACCGGCGACGACCTCGCGCTCATCGATCCGTCGATGCGCGGACAGCTCGAAGAAGTGCAGCGCGTCGAATTCACCAGCTCGCCGGACGGACCGTATCAGTATCTCTGTTTGCGGCATTTCCCGGAACGCAACGTCACCGAACGGGTCGATTTGAAAGATCCGGCAGATTTGCGTCCCGGCACATCGGCGTTCTGGTATGATGAAAAGAATGGCGAAAAACGCGCGTTTTCGGTGATCGCATCCGAAGAGCAGGCCTGCCAGAAAGTGTTGGCGCTGCTCGATCGCGAAGGCGTGATCGACGGTTCCACCTCCGATTACGTGATGGTCAGCAAAGGGATGATCAACCGCTTCCACTACGACGATTCCGGCAAGGTGATCGACTACGAATTTCTCGATCGTTACGGCAAGAAAATTGAGCTGGAAGCTGCGGGCGAGCACTATTCCATTCGCCGTGAAGCGGCGAAAACGCCCGAAAACGCAGCGGAACTGGAAAGCGAAATGCGCAAAAATGCGGGTCGCCTGCGGTTCTGGATTCGGGAAAATCTGGCGGAATGGGATTTTAACACGTTCCGGTGGGTGATGGAAAGGATAACGGATAAAGGATCAAGGATAAAGGAAAGCACAAACGGGAAACCAAAATCTGATGCACCGAAATTGCTATCCAGCACCGAAACCATCGATACGCTGACCTATTTCATCGATTACGCCCGCACGATGAACACCGGCAATAAAGCGAAAAGCGCGATCATCGATATCGCGAAAACGCTGCTGCACGAATTTATCGACGAACTGCCGCAGCGCGAGCCGCAACAATGGGCGCTGGCGACCATCAAAAATACCGATGTTGCGGAGCCAAAATCCGGGCAAACGCTGATCGTGGACGCCACCGGTTTCGAGCCGGAAGGCATCGATCCGAAAAAAGCGTTTGCGGCGTTTCTCTCGCTGGCGTATGATCGCGGCTGGCGCAAATTCCTGCTCTATCGCGTGAACGGGCAACGGCTCATTTCCACCGCGGTGATGGGCAAAGTGGATTCGGATGACGTGGAAATCGACGTTTACGGCACGCCCGGCGAATATTTCGGCGCGTTCATGCAGGGCGGCACGATTCGCTGCCACAGCAACGCCCAAAACTTCACGGCGATGGGCATGCACCACGGCAATCTGTACATTCACGGCAACGCCGGAAAAGTAAACGGCTACGCCTCAAAAGGTGGCAAAGTGGTTATTTTGGGCGACATTGTCGATCGCGCCTGGACCAATTCGGTGAACGATCCGCGCTGCCAGAATCTGCAGGTTCATGTTCTCGGCTCCGCCAGCAAATACTGCGGCGAATCGCTGATGGGCGGCGATTTCTTCTTCGGCGGGATGTTTTTCGATCAGGATGGCAAATTGCGGATGCAGGAACGCCCCTATCGCGGCACCAAACTGATGGGCGGCGCATCGCGGGGCAACTTCCTGTTCTTCGATCCGCACGACCGGCTCGATCCGCACCAGTATTCGCACGCCAAATTTGAGGAAATTACCCCGGAATTGTGGGAATACTGGCAGGAACGCGTGATGGAAACGCTGCAACTTGCGGGCGTGGAGCTGAGCACGAAAAACGGCAAAACCTTCACCTTCGAAGTGGACGAACAGCCGTATGCGCTGTCACCCGAAAATTTCCGTCTGCTGGTTCCCAAAGGCGGGCAAAAAGGGTACGAATCGCATTAAAATTATTGTAATCACCATTTAATGATTTCAGGGGTACGGCGTTGACGTGCCCCTTTTTTGTATTTGTAATTCCAATGTTTTATACGTATAATGCAACAAGATCATGCGTATAAGGGGAAGAGTGATGAAAACCAAACTAAATTTGACAATCGACGATGAACTGGTGCCGCTGACGAAGGCTTTCGCAAAAAAACAGGGCAAATCTGTTTCTGAGTTGGTAGAGTCGCTGCTGCGCGAAATAGTTACCGCTGATGAACCCTCCTTTTCAGAAAAGTGGCAGGGTAAATTTTCTGTAGCCGAAAAATCAGATCCACGTTACGATGCTTTAAAACAACGCTATCAACTATGATTGCGTTATTAGATACCGATGTGCTGATAGACGTTGCGCTGGATCGTCAGCCATTTTCAAATGACTCTGCAGCAGTATTGGATGCTGCGCAACGCCGTGAGTTTCAAGCGTATATTGCCTGGCATTCAATTGCCAATTTCTATTATATTGTATCTGCGTCATCCGGTAAAAAAACCACTCAGGCATTCATCTCGGATTTACTCAGCTTTACCCTGGTTTCTCCGGCTCAAACGGCGGATGCAACGTATGCGCTGCAACTGAATTTACCGGATTTTGAGGATGCTTTGCAAGTTGCAGCTGCCCGTGTTTGTCGTGCGGATTATATCGTAACACGGAATTTAAAACATTACAAAGAGAGCACTATTCCCGCTATATTACCCGAAAATTTCCGACTGCTGATTCCCAAAGGCGGACAGAAAGGGTACGAATCGCATTAAAATTTGAGCAGACAATATTATATAATTGTAGGGGCACGGCGTTGACGTGCCCCTTTTTTATTCAGGAAGTTTCAGCGCCATGCCCCTACAATTGCCATTCAACGATAGTTACAAAAGTTATTCAGCTGTTGAATTTTTACAATAAAGTGCAAATTTGAATTTAAGCCCAATTATAGCTAAATTAACGCGTCAGGCGGTTTGCAGTAATTTTAACATCAGGTAAAGAAAATTGAGCTTTAATTTGGGTAAATTGTTTTTGAACAAGCTAGCCAATCCATTTCTGCTCATTTTTGTACTACTGCTTCAGTTGCTTTTTCCGGCAACAGCCGAAGAGGCATCCCCGAAATTCAGACAATTGACGATTGAAGACGGGCTTTCGCAAAGCGCTATTTATGCATTGACGCAGGATAGCCAGGGCTTTGTATGGATTGGCACCAAAGATGGTCTGAACAAATACGACGGCTACCGCTTCACGATTTATAAACACAATCCTTTTGATTCCACAACTATCTCGAATAATTACGTTACCGCGATTTATGAGGACTCCACCGGGAACATTTGGGTGGGCACTTTGGGGGGAGGGCTCAATCATTTAAACCGCCGCACGAACCAGTTCCGGCGCTATCATTTTTCAGCGCCGGATGCCGTTAATCAGGATCGAAATCATGTTACTGACATTGCGGAGGATCGTTGGGGAAATGTGTGGGTTGCCACCCGGGACGGCCTTTTTTGCCTTCACTCCGGTGTCCAAAATCCCGGCGGCACTGAGCTGAGTTTTTATCATCACAACCCGGTTGATTCAACCAGCATCAGCGATAATTTTTTAGAATCGCTGCGCATCACCAAAGATGGAAAGTTGTGGATTGGAACGGCAAATGGTCTGAACCTTTTGGATTTAACCTCGCCGGTAAATTCCGGGAAATTTATCCACTACTATCTCTATCGCGGTCTGTCGCAAGCCCGCTCGGATAATCACATTTTTTGTATTCTGCAATCCGCAGATAATAACCTCTGGTTGGGCTCAGTATCGGGAATTTACCGCCTGGATCCCCGGACCGGGCATTTTCAACTTTTTCCACATCGCTATCAGGAATTTCGCCGGGGATGGGGCAATGTTTATGATATCATCGAAGCAAATGATGGGAAGCTGTGGCTGACGACGCCCTCAGAGTTGATGATTTTTGATCCGGATGCACATAAATATAATTATTACCGGCATGATCCCTTAAACCCGGCGTCTATTAACAGCAATCGCCTGACCGTGCTGATCCGCGATCAATCAGACGTTATCTGGGTTGCTACCAATGGCTTTGGCATCAATATTCACGATCCCAAAGCAAATCGCTTCCAAACCTTTCGCCGTCCTAAAAACGATTCCTCCCGGATCGACCGCTTTAGTGTTACGGCAGTAATGGAAGATTCCAGGGGAGATATCTGGATTGGCGCGGACGTTCTTTATCGCTGGAATCGTTCTGCCAACGCGCTGAAAAGCTACGAAACAAGTTCGGAAACCCCTGAAGCTTTTGGAAATACCTGGATCCACTCGATGATGGAGGATCATTTGGGTAACGTTTGGGTAACCAGTTACGAGGGGCTATTTCAATACCGTCCTTCAGACGGACATATACGTCACTTTAAAACAGACAGCACCGGGCGGAAAGGTGTTCCGGAGAAAGACGTTTACGGTATTTTAGAAGACCGGGATCAAAAAATATGGTTTGCCACCGAGCACTTTTTTAGCCGTTTTGACCCGCTCACCGGGGAATTTCAACATCATCGCTACCGCCAAAAACCTTCGAAACGGAGTTTAAGCGGCATCCATCAAGACCGGCAGGGGATGTTTTGGCTGGGCACGGATATCGGATTGGCCCGTTTTGATCCCGAAACCGCGCAATTTAAATATTTCCGTAATGATCCCGCACAACCCAACAGCATCAGCAACGATGTGGTTCGTTCTATTTGCGAGGACCCGCACAACCCCGACCGGATTCTCTGGATCGGCACCGCCGGCGGCGGACTGAACCGTTTTGACATGCAAACGGAACAATTTACCCACATCACCGAGGAAGACGGGCTGCCAAACAACGTTGTGTATGGGGTGCTCGCCGATACTTCCGGCAATCTCTGGATGAGCACTAACCTTGGGCTTTCGTGTTACAATCCCGCCACCGGTGAATTCCGCAATTTTGACGCCAGTGACGGTCTGCAAAGCAATGAGTTCAACACCGGCGCATATTTCAAAAGCCGCTCCGGGGAGATGTTTTTTGGCGGTATCGAAGGATTGAGCTATTTTTGGCCGCATGAAATCAGGGATAACCCGCACATTCCGCCGGTATTAATTACCGAACTGCGAATTTCCAATCAGCCCGTTTCGTGGAAAAGTCATCCATCTATTTTGCAAAGCGCTATTTCTGAGGCAACGGAAATTTATCTGACCCACCGGGAAAATATCATCACGTTGGAATTTGCCGCGCTGGAATATTCCGCGCCATCACGGAATCAATATGCATATTTGCTGGAAGGATTCAATACCGAATGGATACTCAACGGAACCTGGCGAACAGCCACTTTTACCAATTTACCCGCGGGAGAATATCTTTTCCGCGTCAAAGCCGCCAATAACGACGGTACCTGGAACGAGGCAGGTGCCGTTTTAAAACTTCATGTTGCCCCGCCACCCTGGAAAACCTGGTGGGCATACAGCCTCTATGCGAATGCGATATTAACAATGCTGTATGTCGTCCGGCGGTATGAGATGAACCGTTTGCGTTTAATAAATGAACTGGAAATGGGGCAACTGGAAGCTGGGAAATTGCGCGAGCTCGATCAAATTAAATCGCGATTTTTTGCCAATATTTCTCACGAATTCCGCACGCCGCTGACCCTGATTTTGGGTCCACTTCAACAATTGCTGGAGAAACACAACGACGAAGCCACCAAACACAGCCTGAACCTGATGCAGCGCAATGCCGCGCGGTTATTGACATTAATCAACCAATTGCTGGAGCTCACCCGGCTGGATGCCGGTAAAATGCAAATCCGCGTTTTTCAAAGCGATTTCATTCCCTTTCTCAAAGGAATTGTGATGTCTTTTCAAACACTGGCGGAAATGAAAAATATACGCCTTGATTTTCAAAGCGATTGCGATTCGCTGCCTCTGTATTTTGAGCATGACAAAATGGAGAAAGTGTTTCACAATTTGCTGTCCAATGCCTTTAAATTTACGCCGGAGGGAGGAGAGGTGCGTGTGTTCGTAGAGCGTGGAGCATGGGGGGAGGATAGTAATCCGAACACCAAAGAGCGATATACGCTGGGCGAAAAACATCCAGCCAAAAGCCAAGAGCTAACCGCAATTAGCAGCGAATTCATTAGAATTCGCGTCACAGACACTGGCAAAGGCATCCCCCCGGATCACCTGCCCCACATTTTTGACCGCTTTTATCAGGTAGATAGCCAGGACGTTAGCGGACAGGGCGGTACCGGCATAGGTCTGGCATTGGTAAATGAATTGGTCAAATTGCACCGTGGGCACATTTCCGTAAAAAGTGAACCGGAAAAAGGCAGTACGTTTGCTGTATCACTGCTGTTGGGAAAAGATCATTTTGAACCGGAAGAGATTATTGAAATCACAATCCCCTCCGGCTCCCCGTTGGTAAGTGAGAGAAAGCCTGCCGATGACTCACTTCAGAAATTCGAGGGAGGAGCTGAAAATCCGCCGACTTTAATGGAAGAGGAGTCAGCTGAGGGCAATACATCTGCCCGGGAGCTCATCTTGATCATCGAAGACAACCCGGATGTTCGCAGCTTTATTCGCCAACAGCTAGCCCCGCATTACCAAATAATAGAATCCCCTGACGGCCAATCGGGTTTGGAAAAAGCCTGCGAAACCATCCCGGACCTGATCATCAGCGATTTGATGATGCCCAAAATGGATGGCTACGCGGTTTGCCATGCCCTGAAAACCGATGAGAAAACCAGCCATATCCCGGTCATTTTGCTGACAGCCCGCTCAGCGCAGGAAGACAAGCTAACGGGTCTGCAAACAGGCGCAGATGATTACCTGACCAAACCGTTCGACTCGCGGGAGTTGCTGGTACGGGTGAAAAACCTCATCGATGTTCGCCGCAAGTTGCGGGAACGTTTCAGCACAAAGACCGTCATCAAGCCGCAGGATGTGGCGGCAAATTCGCTCGATCAGCAATTTCTGGAAAAAGTAATTGGTGTTGTGGAAGCTCGTCTCAGCGAAGAAAGCTTTAACGTGGATTCATTGTGCAACGAAGTAGCTATGAGCGAACGGCAGTTACGCCGAAAGCTGAATGCTTTGATCGACCAATCGCCCAATCAGTTCATCCGTTCTTTCCGTTTGCAGCGCGCCAGACAGTTGCTGGAACAGAACGCCGGCACGGTTTCCGAGATAGCTTTCCGGGTCGGTTTTGGAAGTACCGCTTATTTCAGCAAGTGTTTCCGCGAGCAGTTTGGCATGACGCCTTCAGACGTTGGCAAAGACCGGTAGCAGTGCAGTGGCAGTGGCAGTGGCGGTGGTTGTGGTTGTGGTTTTATTCTTTGGGGAGGGATTTTTCGGGATGGTTTGCCATGCTGCCGAGCATTCTACCGACTTCATTATATCGGGCCATCAAATGTTGATAGGTCGATTGCGGTATGTAGTCGCAATCTTTTGCAAAATCCAGAAAGACCGTTGTCTCGCTTGCTTCGCCATCGGCATCGGTCATCTTCGAGGTAAAGTGTTTTGGATACCGCCGTTTTCGATAACCTTCCGCAATGTTTGCACAAACCGATCTGGATGAGCGCCGGATCTGATCAGTCAACGAATACTTTTCTTCTTTCGGAAAAGATTTTGATAGCTGAAAAATTTCCATCGCCAATTGATAGGCAAGCCGATATACCTTCATTTCTTTGAAATTACTATCCATATTTTACTCAAAAAAATCAGTTGAATTCAATTGGGTTGTCGATATCTCGTTTTCAATATGTCATAATATACACAAATTGATCAATTTTACAAACTGCTATTACCACTGCTACTGCTCTCATCGCTACTGCCACTGCCACTGCTACCGCTGTTAATTTTCCCCCTAAAAATGTCCGTTTTTTTATAGCATCCGTCCGAAATTTTATAACCGTATCCCACGCAATTGTGTAAACTCATAGTAACACTGTGATTTACATGCTATTAGAGAATTACCGAAATCGATCATCAATCGATATGAATTAATTCACTTATTGGGTAAGACATATTAACAATCCAAATCATCTTTAAAAAGGAGCCCGAGATGAATACCGTCAAACGATTTGTATTGTCGTTTTTTATGGTTGCATTGCTGTTTAGCGCTTATATAACCGCAGGAATAAATGTTTTTTTTTGTGGCTATTGAGGCGCAAAACAAAAAATTAATGGCCGCCGTGAAGAACGAAGATGCTGCAGCACTGGCTGCGCTATACACCCCGGACGCAACGGTTATGCCGCCCAATCATGAAATGGTGAAAGGCCGTAAAGCCATCGAAGCGATGTGGGAAGCTAATTTCAAAATGGCTGATTTTGATCTGAAACTGACAATCGTTGAAGCGGACGGCAATGGCGATCTTGCTTACGAAGTTGGCACGTTTTCAATGACCACTCATTTAGCGGGGCAGGCGGAGCCAATTCTCGACGCAGGTACATATCATGTGACCTGGAAGCAGCATGATGGCGAATGGCTGCTCCATGCTGATAGCTGGAACAGCAGCACACCTTTGCCCGGTCAATAATTTTTTATTCCGGCTTAGCAACAAGCATAGTTTTCAACGGATTCATCACCAACTCGAAGTCTATTCTATTCAAATACTTACATCAACACATTTTAGGAGGATTTACAAATGGATAATGTTTCGTTATTAAAACAAGCGTATCAGAATTTTTCGGAAGGAAATGTCGAAGCCGTGCTGGCAAGTTTTGATCCGAAAATTGTGTGGGATGAATGCAGCGGTTTTCCATACATCGAGGGCGACGGCATTGTTGTGGGACCGCAAGCCGTGGTCGAAAAAATTTTCTTACCGATTCCTGTGCATTACGAAGGATTCAACATCGAAATCACCGACCTGTTCGGCAGTGGCGACAAAGTGGTGATGCAGGGACATTACAAAGGCGTTTGGAAGGCTACCGGCAAATCGTTTAAGGCCAACGCTACCCATGTCTGGACGGTCAAAAACGGCAAAGTGACCCATTTTTTCCAGGCAGTCGATACTGCGGAGATCATCAATCCGTAACATCTGATTTAGCGTTAAAACAAACCCTAAAATGGAGATTATCATGAGCGTTATTCTTATCACAGGTTGCAGTTCGGGATTTGGATTTTTGGCAGCAAAGCGCTTCGCAGAACGCGGTGACACAGTATTTGCCACGATGCGCGATCCGAAAGGCAAGAACAAAAAACCTGCAGAACAGCTGCGTGCATTGCCCAACATCGAGGTGCTTGATCTCGATGTAACTTCTGATACATCCGTCGATGCAGCCGCAGCAGCCGTATTTGCCAAAACCGATGCACCGGATGTCATTATCAACAATGCCGGACAGATGTATGTTGGATTGACAGAGGTATTCACCGCGGATGAATTGAGCCGGCAACTGGATGTGAACGTCGTTGGTATTCATCGCGTAAACCGTGCGTTCCTCCCGGCAATGCGGAAAAACGCCAAAGGACTGATGATCAATGTCAGTTCCGTCGCCGGTCGCATAGGGGCGCCTTTTTTTGGTGTATATCAGGCGAGCAAATGGGGTGTTGAAGGATATTCGTACGCTTTGCGTCGCGAATTGGGCTGTGCAGGAGTGGATGTCGTGGTTGTTGAACCGGGACCGTTTACAACCGAACTCTTTCCGCAAAGTCCCCGACCGAAAGACGAAGACAACCGCGCGCAGAGTTACCCGGATGTAGCGCATCAGGCGTTCGATGCTATGGGCGCTGCCTTCGACGGTATGTTTAACAATCCGGAAGTGCCCACCGATCCTGCTGATGTGGTTGAGCAATTTGTGGCGTTAACTGACATGGCACCCGGTACTCGACCATTCCGCACAGTCGTTGGTGTCGATGTGGGTGTGCGGGACCGCAATGCCTCCGATGAGCCCCATGAAGCGCCCTTCCTGCAAATGATGGGTCTGGATGAATTCGTTCAGCTTCGCACGAAATAGCGCCAGCCGCAGGATACCTTTGTTGTAACGAAAAAAAGGAGAAGATATGGACCCCCTTATTGGTCAAATAGAGCTGTTTCCGTATCAATTTATCCCGGTCGGCTGGATGTTTTGCGAAGGTCAGATGCTTCTTATCAATGAATACATGACACTGTATTCATTGATTGGCGTCCAGTTTGGCGGCGATGGCCGCACCAATTTTGCCCTGCCGGATTTGCGCGGTAAAGAGCCGGTAGCGAATACCCGCTATTGTATTGCCGTAACAGGCGCCTATCCCAGTCGGAATTAAACGAATTTATTGGTGTCGCATATTCGCGGACAAAAAACAATCTACAGCACGTGCCATTTAATTGCAGGGGCGAACGGCCGTTCGTCCCTGTTGGTAATATGTGCAATTTTATCGGATTGGATAGGTTTGGTTTCGCTTTTCGGGCATGGGTGTATATTTTTGGGTGCCTTATTCAAGGCACGTCGGCACTATGCCCCTACTGTTTCTCGAATACAACTTTCCCGCCAACCACCGTCATTTCAACAGATACGTCGCGAATGTCTTCCGGTGGAATGTTGCGAATATCTTTTTCCAGCAGCACAAAATCCGCCAGTTTTCCCGGCTCCAGCGTGCCTTTTATTTGCTCGTCAAACGATGCGTACGCAGCGTCCGCGGTGTAGGCTTTCAGCGCTTCCCCGACCGTAATTTTTTGCTCCGGCACCCAGCCACCGGGATTGGCATCGTCCAGCGTTCGGCGGGTGACGGCGGCGTAAATGCCTTCCAGCGGTGTCGGCGGTGCCACAAACCAATCGCTGCCAAAAGCCAGACGTGCATTTGCATCCAGCAGTGAGCGAAACGCGTAGGTGGTTTTGATGCGCTCTGCGCCGATTACTGTTTCCGCCCAACGCCCGTCATCAATCGCGTGATACGGCTGCATGCTGGCGATCACGCCCAATTCCGCAAATCGCGGGATGTCCGCCGGTGCGATGTGCTGGGCATGCTCGATACGAAACCGCCGGTCACGCGGGCCGTTTTCGTTTTCCACCCGTTCAAAAATGTTCAGCAAAATGTGAATCGCGCGATCGCCGATGGCGTGAATCATCAGTTGCAAACCGGCGCTGTCCGCCGCATGAATCCAGCGATACAAATCGGTTTCGTCATTTACCAAAAAACCGGATTCACCCGGCGTATCGCTGAACGGCTCAAAAAATGCAGCAGTGTGCGATCCGAGCGACCCATCGACAAATCCTTTCAAACCGCCAATTTTCAACCACTTATCGCCTCTGCCATCGGCAGCGATTTTTTTCGGTAATTTTTGCCAGCGGGCAATGGGCATCGCCTGATAAATCCGGGTGATCAGCCCATTTTCCGCACGAACGCGTTCGAAAATAGCCATCTCACCGAGTCCGTCGCCCATATTTTGCACGGACGTGACGCCGTTGGATGCCACATAATTCATCGCTGCGTTCAGCGCGCGCAGCTTTTGTTCGTCAGAGGGATTGGGCATTTTCGCGAAAATGAGATCCATCGCGTTGTCCTTTAAAACGCCGGTGAGTCGCCCGGTTTTGTCGCGAATAATTTCGCCGCCGTCCACATCCGCAACCGATTGTTCGATGTCTGCAGCAGCCAGAGCAGCAGAATTTGCCAATGCCATATGCCCGTCCAGCCGGGAGATGAACACGGGATTTTCCGGCGTGACCGCATCAATCCAGTTGCGATCCGGCAGTTCGCCGCCCCAGTTGGTGTGATCCCAATCGCCGCCGTCGATCCACTCGCCAGGACGCAGGGTTTTGGCATATGCCGCGATGCGCTGGACAAACTGCTCGCGATCCGCATCGCGAAGCTGGACAGACGACAGCCTGAATCCGCCGGTGAGAAAATGCACATGCGAATCGATAAATCCGGGTGTGATCATCCGGCCCTGCGCTTCGATGAGCCGGGTTTCGCTACCGAGATGGCGCAAAATATCCTCGTTGCTACCCACGGCGATAATCGTATCGCCGGACACCGCCAGCGCCTCGGCAACCGGTTGTGCTTCGTTGCCCGTCCAAATGACCGCGTTGGTCACGATCAAATCTACGCCTTTCGACCGGCCGCAGCCGGTAATCGCGGCAACAAAAATGATCAATCCGAAAAAAAGAATGTGCTGAGTCATGGCGTTTTCCTCAAAATTTTGTTCGATTTTAGATGGGTTCAATATATGATGTTGGCGGGAATTTCGCAAAATATGCGTTGGGATACGACGCAGAGATCATGCATTTGCACGGATAGCAGAACAAAAAAAGGGCAGGTTCGAAACCTGCCCCAAAATTTTGAATGCCGGAATGGTGCGAAAAAATGTTACATCACGGGCATTTCGATGCCGTCGTATAATTTTTCGCGGCGTTGCTGGGTTTGCTCGGATTGCAAATATTCGTCGAAGGTGGTCATCCGGTCGATGATGCCGTTGGGCGTCACTTCGATGATGCGGTTGGCAACGGTTTGCATCAACTGATGGTCGTGCGAGGTGAAAATCATGCATCCGGGAAATTCATCCATCGCTTTGTTGAGCGCAGTCACCGATTCCAGATCGAGGTGGTTGGTCGGTTCATCCATCAGCAAAAAGTTCGGCTGGTTGAGCATGATTTTGGACAACATGCAGCGCACTTTTTCGCCACCGGAAAGGACACTTACTTTTTTATACACTTCGTCGCCGGAGAAAAACATCCGTCCCAGAAATCCGCGAATGAATTGCTCATCTTTTTCGATCGAATATTGGCGCAGCCAGTCGATCAGGTCGAGATCGTCATCTTTGGAAAAATATTCCTCGTTATCGTTCGGCAAATAATCGTAAGTGATTGTTTGCCCGAAGTTTATCGTTCCGGAATCCGGTTTTGTTTTGCCGGCTAAAACGTTGAACAGCGCGTTCAGTGTTGCGGTATCGTTGGCAATCAGCCCGATACTGTCGCCGTGATTCATCGTAAACGATACGTCTTTGAACAGCAGTTCGCCGGTTTCGCTGCGTTTGCTGACGCCGTCCACCATCAAAATTTTATCGCCGGGTTCGCGGCGCATATCAAATTTGATAAACGGATATTTCCGGCTGGAAATCTGGATTTCTTCGAGATCGAGCTTTTCCAGCGTTTTTTTCCGGCTGGTTGCCTGGCGCGATTTGGAGGCGTTGGCGCTGAATCGCTGGATAAATTGCAGCAGTTCGGCACGTTTATGTTCGAGCTTTTTGTTTTTGTCTTCGCGCTGCTTTTTCATCAACTGGCTGGATTCATACCAGAAGGTGTAATTTCCGGTAAACAGGCGGATTTTGCTGTAATCGATATCCACCATGTGGGTACAAACCATGTCCAGAAAATAGCGGTCGTGCGATACAACGATGACGGTATTTTTGAAATCCGCCAAAAAATCGGAGAGCCATGCGGCAGATTTCGCGTCGAGGTCGTTGGTCGGTTCGTCGAGCAGCAGAATTTCCGGGTTGCCGAACAGCGCCTGCGCGAGCAGCACTTTCACTTTTTCCGGTCCGCTCAATTCTTTCACCAATTTGGTGTGCAAATCTTCGGCGATGCCGAGATTGCTGAGCATTTCCCCGGCGTCACTTTCGGCAGACCAGCCGCCCATTTCGCCAAAATCGTGCTCCAAATCCGCCGCCCGCAAATGGTCTTCTTCGGTGGCGTCCGGGTTCATGTAGATGGCGTCTTTTTCCATCATTACATTATACATATCTTTATGGCCCATGATGACGGCGTTGAGCACTTGCTCATTTTCATATTCAAAGTGGTTCTGTTTCAAAACAGCCATCCGGTTGCCCGGATCGATGGAAATATTGCCGCGGGTGGACTCGATTTCGCCGGAAAGAATCTTCAAAAACGTAGATTTTCCCGCGCCGTTCGCGCCGATCACGCCGTAGCAATTGCCGCGAGTGAATTTCAAATTGACATCATCAAACAATACGCGCTTGCCAAATTGCAAGCTTAAATCTGATACGGTAATCATAAAACATCACATCTCTTTTTTGGGTAAACATTTTAAAAACAGGCACAATCCCTGTATTCATTTTAACGGTCGCAAAGATAATACAAATTGCCGGGCGAAGATAGTATTTTTTCGATTGGTTAGCGGCCGCAGCTCCACAGACTTTCTCAACGGTTGATTCCGCGATACGTTGGGTGTAAATTAGTTAGCTACAGGAAAACCGAAACAGAAACCAAAACCAACAGCGAGGGAAACCATGCTCACCGGCAAACACATCATCGGATTTCAACAGAAAAGCACAACTTCAGATACATTTCAGGCAACCGATCCGCAAACCGGCAAATTGCTGCCGACCCATTTTGCCGAAGGCAGCCCCGCAGATGTGAACGCCGCCGTTGAGCTGGCCCGCAACTGTTTCGACAATTTCCGGAACGCTCCGCATTCCAAACGCGCCGCATTTCTGGAGGCGATTGCCGATGAAATTTTAGCACTCGGCGATGCGCTGATTCAACGCGCGATGCAGGAAACCGGCTTGCCGGAAGCCCGCATCACCGGCGAACGCGGCAGAACGATGGGACAGTTGAAGCTATTTGCGCAGGTGGTTCGCGATGGCTCGTGGCTCGGTGCGCGCATCGAAACTGCGCAACCGGATCGCCAGCCGCTGCCAAAACCGGACATCCGCATGCTGAACCAGCCGATCGGGCCGGTTGCCGTTTTTGGCGCGAGCAATTTTCCGCTGGCGTTTTCCGTTGCCGGCGGCGATAGCGCATCCGCACTCGCCGCGGGTTGCCCGGTGGTGGTGAAAGGGCATCCGGCGCATCCCGGCACTTCCGAACTGGTTGGGCTGGCTGTGCAGAAAGCCGCCCAAAAAACAGGCATGCCGGAAGGCGTTTTTTCGATGGTGCAGGGCAGCGGATTTGCAGTTGGCGAAGCGCTGGTGAAACATCCGGCGATCAAAGCGGTCGGGTTTACCGGCTCGTTCCGTGGTGGCAAAGCGCTGTTCGATATGGCTGCCGCACGTCCCGAACCGATCCCGGTTTACGCGGAGATGGGCAGCACCAATCCGGTGTTCATTTTACCGGAAGCAATGGCGGAACGCACCGCAGCCATCGCAACGGGACTGGCGGATTCCGTAACGCTGGGCGTCGGACAATTTTGCACCAATCCCGGACTGGTGTTGGGTTTGCAGGATTCCCAATTCGATGTTTTTTCTGAACTTGCCGCAACCGCGATTTCCGGAAAACCGGCGGGAACGATGTTGCATCGCGGCATCAAATCCGCGTACGAATCGGGCATCAAAGCAATCAGCTCGATCGAAGATGTGCGCCTGCTGGCCAACGGCGGCAGTGGCGATGCCGATTGCCTCGGCATGCCGCGACTGCTCCACGCGAGCGGCAAAACATTTGTCAAACACCCGCGATTGGAAGAGGAAGTGTTCGGTCCGTCGTCCGTTTTGATCAGCTGCGATTCCCGCGATGAACTGCTGGCGATCGCCGAAAATCTCGGCGGACACCTCACCGCAACCATTCACGGCACCGAATCGGAACTCGGCAACTGGCACGATCTGATCACCATTTTGGAGCGCAAAGTTGGTCGCCTGATTTTCAACGGATTCCCGACCGGCGTGGAAGTGTGCCACTCGATGGTGCACGGCGGCCCGTTCCCCGCAACCACGGACAGCCGCTCCACCTCCGTCGGCACCGCCGCGATTTACCGTTTCCTGCGTCCGGTGAGCTACCAGAATTTCCCGAAACACCAGCTTCCGGCGGCGTTGCACAACGAAAATCCGCTGGGCATCTGGCGCATGCTCAACGGCAAATGGACGAAGGATAGTTTTTAATGTTTGCCACAAATTTTTTGAATGGGCGCGAACAATTCGTTAATTTTTCCATTGATTTCGCCCCGATTTGTCATTCCGGCGCATGCCGGAATCTTCACGTTTTGAAAACGAGATTCCTGCATTCGCAGGAATGACCGAGGCTACGGCTTGTTTTGTCATTTCCAATTCTCGTTCCAGGCTCCCGCCTGGAACGTTTTTCAAAAATGTGCCAAAAAGAGAAAAATTCACGTCCATCGGCGACAAACAATTATCGAAAATCCCGGAATAAAATGAACCAACGACAACTCGGAAAAAACGGCCCGATGCTCTCGGAAATCGGGTTGGGCGCGTGGGCGATCGGCGGGCAGTGGGCGTATGGCTGGGGCGAGCAGGATGACGCGCTTTCCGCCCGAACCATCCGCACGGCGCTGGATAGCGGCATCAACTGGATCGACACAGCGGCGGTGTACGGGCTCGGTCACAGCGAAAAACTGATCGGCGAAACCGTAAAATCTTTTCGCGATGAGGTGTTCATCGCCACAAAATGCGGACTGGTTTGGGACAATCACGGGCGCGTTGCCCGGAACAATCGCCCGGATAGCATCCGCCGGGAATGCGACGCCAGCCTGAAACGCCTGCAAACGGACGTCATCGATTTGTATCAAATTCACTGGCCGGACAACGCCGTTCCGGTGGAGGACAGTTGGGGCGAAATGACCCGTCTGGCGGAAGCGGGCAAAGTGCGCTACATCGGCGTGAGCAATTTCGGCACGGAGCAGCTGATGCGCTGCCAGAAAATTACGCCGGTGCAATCGCTGCAGCCGCCGTACAGCATGATCAATCGCGATATCGAAGCGAGCATTTTGGGCTGGTGCACCAATAACAAAGTGGGCATCGTCGCGTATAGCCCGCTGCAAAGCGGGTTGCTCACCGGCAAATTTTCAGCGGATTTTCTGGAATCGCTCGCCGGGGACGATTGGCGGCGCAGCCAAAATAATCCGTTTTTCAAAGAACCGAAATTCGGGCAAACGCTGACGTTTGTCGATGCTATCCGACCAATTGCGGAAGGTTACGGGAAATCGCTTGCAGAACTGGCAATTGCGTGGGTGCTCCGTCACAAAACGGTGACTGCAGCCATTGCCGGTGCGCGAAAACCGGAGCAGATTGCCAAAAATACCGGCGGCGCCGGCTGGCAAATTTCTGCTTCTGATTTGGAAAATATTGACGGGTTGTATGCGGAAATTTTTGAGGTGAAGTAGTATTCAAAAGGGGTTTCGGCATTCGCCGGAATGACAGCGGCAGGCAGCGCTATTCCTCGACATCATCGTCCACCGGATCGACGGTGATGCGCGGAATTTCCGGGTTGATCCGGGCAATCACTTCGTAATGAATGGTGTTGCTCCACTCAGCGATTTGCTCCGCGGTAATCTGCTCCTCGCCCTGTTTGCCGATCAGCACCACTTCGTCCTCCAACGCCACACCGGGAATATCGGTCACATCCACCATCATCAAATTCATGCAAATTCTGCCGCGAATAGCGGCGCGTTTTCCGTGAATCAGCACATATCCCTGATTGGAAATTTGCCGGTCGTAGCCATCGGAATAGCCGACAGGCAGCACGGCAATTGTCGTATCGCGGGTGGTTTTGAACGTTCGGCCGTAGCCGATGGTATTATCGCGCGGCACCGTTTTGACCTGCGAAACACGGGTTTTCCAGGTGAGCACCGGTTTCGGGGAATCTTCCGGTTGCAATTTGTATTTTTCGCGAAACGATATCAGCGTTTCCCGCGAGGGCCAAAACCCGTATTGCCCGATGCCCAGCCGCACCATATCAAAATGGGTATCGCCAAACAGCAGCGCGGCGGCGGTGCAGGCAGCATGTTTTTTGAGAATCGGGAATCCGTCGCTGCGAATGAGCTGCACAATTTTGTTGAAACAATATTGCTGATATTCGGCATAATCGTGATTGGTTGTGTCTTCGATATTGGCAAAATGGGTGTAAACCGCTTCCAGCATCACGCGCGGCGTGTGCTTCAATTTTTCAAAAAACCACGGTAAATCTTCCTGCATCACGCCCTGCCGAAAGGTGCCGGTTTCCAGCTTCAAATGAATACGGGTGAGCATGTGGATATGATTGGTGATGCTGTGCAACTGCTCCACCGTTTCTTTGTTGTAAACAACCAGCCGCAAATTGTGGCGCACCGCTTCTTCCAGACAATTAAACGGCACATGCCCCATCACCAGAATATTTTGGGTGAATCCCGCGTGGCGCAGTTTCAACGCCTCGTTCAGTGAGTGCACGCAAAAGGAATCAACCTGATGCTTTATTGCCAAACGGGCGATGGTTTGCCATCCGTGACCGTAGGCATTTGCCTTGATCACCACCGAAAGCTCCGGCCGCGAACCGATAATTTTGCGAAAAAATCGCAAATTATGCGCATACGCAGCTTCAGAAATCTCGATCCATGTGTTGTCTAAAAACCTGCGCTCAACCATGAACGACGTCCTTTTTCAACCAAAATAATGATGGAATGTGCGGGATCGGGCAGATGTGATTTTCAGATAGAAATCACTTAAAAACAACAATTTATCCCTTATCTTTTTCCCTTTATCCGCGCTTAATTGAACAACAGCCAATCGATACCCAACCGGAAAATGATCAACTGCTCCAACGTGCCGTTGATGACAAAGTAATCCGTGGACAGCACGTTCTCCCAAATAAAAAACAGCGTCGCATCGCGAAACTGGGCTTGAATCCGGGCATCGCTGATCGCGTGCGGACCGACCGCCGCCGGCAACGGCGAAAACGCATACAACTGCGGCTGAAAATCCAGCGGATAATATTCGCCGAGCACCCGCCAATCCAAAATGCCGTCCAGTCGCAGTGCATTATTGAACAGCGAAACGCTGGTTTTCAGCGTGGTAACATTTTTTATTTGCGGCGCAAATGACTCTTTGTAATTGGCGTTCCATGTAAAATCATTGGTAATCCAAAACCGCCAGATTTTTGTGGCGGCATTTGTCCGAAAGCCATAATTTTCAATAGTTTGAGTTTGCCAGCGATTGCCATCGAGAAACACCGGATAATTTTCCGTACGCATCAAAAACGGCTCGATACGCACATCCAGATTGTCGCCCAAAGAAAATTCGGCGATGCCGGAAACACCGGTTTTCCGGATGGGATTCTCTCCGGAATATTTCGGCAGCGAATCTGCGCCAACCGTTCGCCAGATCAACGGAACCGGCTGCCCGCCGGAAAAAACGCGCAACCCGATTTGCCGGCCGCCCGCCCATTTTTTGGCAAAAACAGCCTGCACTTCCGGCAAAGCGCCACTCGCGGTATCGTAAAAACCTCCGGCTTCCAACCGGATTTCTTTGCTGCTATCCGCAGATTCCCAAAATGCGTTGCCACGGAATGTGCTTTCCGTGCGTTTGGCGGGATGCACAAAATGTTCGTTTTGGTAGATTTGCGGCAGCACGGCAACACCAAAGCTGCCACCGTCGTAATCTCTTGTAAATGTTGCGTTTAACTGCCCGATTTTATAACGGATGTTACGCCTGTCAAATGCTGCGCTAATCGGCGTCAGCCGGTCTTCCACCGCAATATATGAGGGTACAATTTCCAGCGAATCGCGCTCGCTCATCCGCCATTGTCCGCGCAACCACATCACATGCCCGATGGATTTTAATTTTGCGGTAACACTCTCACCCTGAACCGGCGAAACCAAAGAAAAAACGTTGGATAACTGGCGCATTTGCCAGTAATACGCATCCCATTTCCAGCGGGTATATTCCCAATGCACCCGGGCGCGATAGGTATTCACCTGATATTTTTTGCCGATATCCGATTCTTCACCCAAAAAATTGTTGCCGGAAAGCTGGACAAAGTTTGTCGGGCTCCAGTATCTGGCAAAATTGATGTCCACAAACGATATGCCGGTCAGGTAATCCTGCGAATAAATGATCCGCGTTTCCGGCTTGCGGCTGAGCGGCTCAACCTGTTGTAAATATTCGACATCACTGCCAAATTTCCGGCGCCGTTCGCCGATCTGGTAATGGGGCAGCCACTGCTCGTTCCAGAATCCTGTAACGGGATTTTGCAGCCGGTTTCCCGCATAATTGAAATTGGAAAATCCGGCGGGCATTCCGCGCCAGGCGCTGCTGCCAATCCGGCCGCGATTGGCAAAATTGATCAGCCAGATATCCGACTGATAGGCGCGGATTTCCGGCTCGTTGAGTACGCCTTTGTGTTCAATGGGTTGATAAATTTCAATTCTTGCCGTATCGGGAGGTGCCGGAGCTGCTGCTGTTTGCGTTTGTCCGTATATCGAAAAAAGCGGTGCAGTCAGCAAAAAAAGCAGGCTTAACTTCAATTTTTTCAGTTGATTAGAAATGGGAACAAAAACGGTCATTTGCGCCAGGCGTTAAGGTAAATTTACCAATCGTGAATTCGGTGATAGCGGCAATACCTTGTTAATCCACGGATCACTTTCAATCATTTGCCGGAATCCAGTGCGATTCCGGCCGAGGGTGCTTCTCTCTGCGAATTACGACTCGCCATCCAGCAAATGGATAACCAGCCCGGTGCGCAACTTTGGCTCAAACCAGGTCGATTTGGGCGGCATAATCTGGCTGGCATCGGCGATGGCCATTAATTCTTCGATGGATGTTGGGTGCATAGCAAACGCAACCGACCAATTTCCGCTGTTTACGCGTTTCTCCAAACCTGCCAACCCGCGAATCCCACCGATAAAATCGATGCGCTTATCCTTCCGGGGATCTTTGATGCCCAACAACGGCGTCAGCAAATTTTCCTGCAAAATGCTCACATCCAGTCGCTGAACCGGATCGCTTTCGTCAAATGTGCCGGGTTTGGCTTCAAGCTTGTACCATTTTTTTTCGAAATACATGCCGAATGTGTGGGCATGTTCCGGTTTGTATCGCACACCTTCGGGCATCGGCGTCAGCTCAAATAAATGGGTTACTTTTTCGATAAATTCGCTGCTGGTGCGCCCGTTCAAATCTTTCACCACCCGGTTGTAATCCAGAATCTGCATTTGTTTGTGCGGAAAAATAACCGTCAGAAAAAAATTATACGGTTCGTTGCCCGTGTGGTTGGGATTGGCAGCTTGACGCATTTGTTTAATGCGCATTGCCGCGGCAGAGCGGTGGTGCCCGTCTGCAACATACAGCGCGGGAACGTTGGCGAATGCAGCCTGCAATTCCGCCACGCGATTGGCATCGCGAACCACCCACAATGTGTGCTGGATGCCGTCATCCGCCGTAAAATCGTAGGTTGGCTTTCCGGAAACCACTTCCGCGACAAATTTGTCAATTGCCGCATTTGCCGGATACGTCAGGAAAACCGGTCCGACCTGAGCATTCTGGGTATCGATGTGCCGCACCCGGTCATCTTCTTTGTCGGGACGCGTAAGTTCGTGTTTTTTAATAAGATCGCGTTCGTATTCCGCAACCGATGCGCGGGCAACAACGCCAATTTGTTTGTGCGAATCCATTATTTGCTGATACACATAAAAGCAGGGCTGCGCATCCTGCACGATAGTGCCTTCAGCGATAAAGCGGCGCAAATTTTCCGCACCTTTTTGATAAACGCGATCGTCGTAAATATCCACATCTTCCGGTAAATCGATCTCCGGTTTGTTGATATGCAAAAAAGTATAGGGATTATTTTCTGCGAGTGCGCGGGCTTCTTCGCTATCGAGCACATCGTAAGGTGGCGCGGCAACTTTTTCCGCCAGTTCGGGAACGGGGCGCACCCCGCGAAACGGTCTCACGTCAGCCATTAGTAACTCCTTTAGCAGCTTGTTCGGGAGAGAAATCTACAAAAAAAGCGCCCTTAAAAAAAGGCGCTTTTTTCGTTTTGCAAATCGATATCGGTGATGCTGTTTTAGCCGCGGAAGAAACGGAAACGGTTATCTACCACGGTGGCTTCTTCTTTCAATTGCTGATACCATTGGTCAAAAACCGAGCGGGCTTTTTGTTGCAACAGGCGGTTTTTCAGCGCGGATTTTTGATTGGCATACGCGGTCTCGTCGAACGCGGTGTGATCTTTTACGCGCACAAAATAATAACCGCGATCGGTTTCGATCAAACCGGAAGTTTGCCCGATTTCCAGGCTAAACGCTGCGGCGATGATGCCCGGCGCACGCCCGATTTTCGGAACAAAAATATTTTTGGTGAAATAATCGGTGGTATCTGCGGTCACTTTTTCGTCGCCTGCGGCGATGTCCGTAAAGCTGGTTCCACTCTGCACTTTTGCTGAAAGTTGTTCGGCATGCGCTTTAGCCAACGCCATGCGTTTTTCGTTTTCGACCCGGCGTTTGACGGCGGTTTTTACTTCGTCCAACGGACGGAAACCCGCCGGAATAATGTCTTCGATTTTGAATACGTAGTTGCCGTTATCGGTGAAAAACACTTCCGAAACGCTGCCTTTTTCGCTCGAGAATGCCCAGTTCATTGCCGCGGTTTGGCGACCGACGCCGGGAATTTGTCCGTTGCGGTTGTGGGAAAATGCGGCGGTTTCCTGCGGGGTCAGGCTGCGGCTTTCGGCAACAGCTTCAAAGCCATCGTTTTCGACAGCGCTGACAAATCCGTTGGCGTTGTTGTTCGCTTCGTCGATCGTTCCGATTCCGGCTTCAAATGTTTTGAGGATGTGTGCAGCGTGAACTTTTTCCACACCATCTTCCATTTTTTTCTCGATAACGTGAATGAGGTGCAAGCCAAAACGGGTTTGCACCGGGCCAACAAATGTGCCGGGTTCGGCGGCAAATGCGGCGTCTGCAAATTCTTTTACCATCGTGTTGCGATCAAAAAAACCGAGATCGCCGCTGTTGGTTTGTGCGGAGGGATCTTCCGATTCGGTTAACGCCAGCGTTGCGAAATCCTTGCCGGATTCTGCTTCCGCTTTCAACTGGGTGATGGCATCAACAACGCGTGCGGAATCTTCTGCCGTGGGCGTTTTGGAGAAGAACACATATTTGAGCTTGCGGGTTTCTTCTACTTTGAAATCGTCTTTATTTTTGTCGTAATATGCTTTCAGATCCGCATCGCTGATGTTTAGCGAATCGTTGCGGAATGCTGTTGTGGCAACGCCGACAAAATCAATTTTCGCTTTTTGGTTGGTCTGTGCAAATTCGTCGCGCAGTTCCTGTTCGGTCACAATTACCGAAGCGTTGATCAGGTCCACCAGTTTGGCGTAGGGCAAATCTTCTTTTGCCTGATATTCCATGCTGATCAGCAAATTTGCGTTTTCGGGCTGTGTGAGCACCTGATTCAGTTTGTCGCGGTCAAACCGTCCGTTGGTCTGGAAGTTTGGATCGTTACTGTATTGTTGCGTAAGCGAATTAAGGATGTAATTGGTTACATCGTCATCGGTTACGGAAATATCCATTTTTTCAAGCTGCGTTTTCAACACAACGCGCTGAACCAGTTCTTCCCAAACGCGGTCGCGCAAATCTGCGACTGCGGCTTCATCCAGCGTGTTGCCGGTGCGGCGTTCTTCCATTGCACGGGCATTGCTCACTGCCATTGTGTATTGCTGTAACGAAACTTCTTCGCCGTTAATTTCGCCGACGACGGATTGCTGTTGCTGCATAAGCCCGGAATAATCCGCGCCCCATTCAATCACCATTAAACCGACAAAGGCCAGAATCAGGATATACAGAATCCATTTCGTCATGTCACGCATTTTTCCCATCATAAGGGGGATCTCCTTCAATAATACCTAAGATGTTTACAAATAATAACGTACAGATTCTTAATTTACGCCGTCGCAATATAGAAATCAAATAAAATTAATCAAGTTTTTTGGATGACCAACCGGAATTTGCGATTTGATTTTCGGTAGATCGGGCGTATTTTTTGGCAAAAAGAGGAACGCGTTGAGCAACGATCGCAAATATTATATTGAATACCTGCTGTTTCGGGGCATCGAAAAACTGATTCACATTTTGCCGGGATTTGCCATTGAAGCGCTGGCAAGTTTTTTGGCGTTTTTGGGATTCAGCGTGCTGAAATACCGGCGCAAGGTAGCGCTGGAAAATCTGGCGCGGGCATTTCCGGAAAAACCGGTCGCGGAACGAATGCGCATCGCTCGCGAATCCTATCGCCATTTTGCCATGCTGATGCTGGAATTTATGAAAATATCGAGTTGGGATTTGCCCAAACTGGAATCGATGATGCAATTTGATCAACCTGATACGATGCAACAATTGGTGGAATCGTATGGCGGAAAAGGATTTGTGCTGGTCACCGGGCATTTTGGGAATTGGGAAACGATTGCAGCATATTTGGCAGCCAAATATTTTCCCGGCGGGATGGGCATCATCAAAAAACAGCGCAATCATTATATTGATAAACATGTGATCGATATGCGCAAACGCTGGCAACTGGAAATGACCTACACCCGCGGCGCCATCGAAAACTGTTTGATCAACATCAAAAAACAGCGGTTTTCCGGACTGCTGTGTGATCAGGATGCCGGCAAAAAAGGGGTTTTCGTGCAGTTTTTGAATCAGCAGGCATCGACGCCGGTGGGTGCGGCATTGCTGCATTTGCGAAGCGGCGCGCCGCTGGTTTTCGGATATTGTGTTCGGGATGGGCTGTTCAATTATCGCTGCCGGTTCAAAGAAATCAACGTTTCGACAAACGGGGAAATTTCAACGGAAAACCTGACCGCCGTTACCGCGGCGTTTACCGCGGAGCTGGAAAAAGCTGTCCGGCAATTTCCGGAGCAGTATTTGTGGCTGCACCGTCGCTGGAAAACCAAGCCGGAGTAATTGTTTTTATTTGCTGCAAACGACTATTTTCAACCTTCAATAAATCAATGGCTGTGCTCGTTATCTTTGCTGAATTTGTTGATCGCCACACCCAAATTGGCAATCAGGTCGCTGGCGAGAATAGTGTAAGTGGTTTCTTTTTCCAAAATGACATCGGCGGTGTAGCCGTGCAGGAAATTGGCGGTGTATGCAGCTTCGTCCGGATCGAAACCCTGCGCGAGCAATCCGGCAACAAATCCGGTGAGCACATCGCCGGTGCCGCCGCTGGCTAATCCTGCATTGCCGGTGGGATTGAGGTAAACCAGACCATCCGGCAACGCAACCATCGCAGGTGCGCCCTTTAGCAGCAAGGTAACGCCATAGGTTTTGGCAAAATCCTGAGCCCGTTCGATGCGATAATTATACAGCGAGCGCTTATCTTCATCCGGGAAAAATCGCAAAAATTCGCCGAGATGCGGCGTGAGCACCCAATTTTTGTTGCCGTATTCCGTCAAAATTTCGGGGTGATTGGCAACCGCAAACAGCGCGTCCGCGTCGATAACCACGGGTTTATCGCACATTTTCAACACTTCGATTACGGCGTCCTGCACATGCTGGCTGCGCCCGAGTCCGGGACCGATAGCCAGTACATCGCACCAATTCACCAATTCGCGAATCTCCGAAATGCTTTCCGTTCCGATGGTTTGATGGGGCGTTTCCGGCAACGGACGAGTGATAATTTCGGTGAGTTTTTGCTCCATGACCGCGTTGATGCTTTCCGGCACTGCCAGTGCAACCATTCCCGCACCAATTTTCATGGCTGCGTGGGCAGCCAACGCTGCGGCGCCGGTGTAGCCTTTGGAGCCGGCCAACACACCCACTTTGCCGCATTCGTATTTGTGGGAATCCGGGAAACGGAAGGGCAGCACAATGTCTTTCGCTTCCAGCATTTCCACTTTTACATCGCCCATATTCAGCACAAACGGCGGAATACCGATATCTGCAATATACAATTGCCCGACATAATTTTTGGCGCGATACAATACATGGCAGCGTTTGGGAAGCGCCATTGTGACGGTCAGATCCGCGCGAACAGCGCTGCCGGCAACTTCGGCGGAATTGGCGTCCAGCCCGGAAGGAATATCCACCGCAACCACGCGGGTTTCGATGTTATGATTTATAAAATCAATCACTTCCGAAACAAATCCTTCGGCGGCTCCGCGAACGCCGGTACCCAACAAGGCATCCACCAAAATATCCGGTGGCTCGTGTTCCAGCTCGCGCAATTCGGTCACATTCCCAATGTGCTCGATGGGCATTTTCATATTTTTGAGGATGGTGTAATTAATTTTTGCATCGCCGGTGAGCTGTTCCGCCGGAGCGATACAAAACACGCGCACATAAACGCCTTCGTTCCAGAGGTGGCGCGCGATTACAAAGCCATCGCCGCCGTTATTGCCTTTTCCGCAAATCACATGCACCAGCGGGTCTGCCACGCCGTTCAGCTCCCGCATTATTACCCTGGCAACCGCTGCGCCGGCATTTTCCATTAACACAACGCCCGGTACACCAATTTTTTCGATGGTAAAGCGGTCTTTTTCCCGCATTTCTTCGGCTGTTACAACTTTAATCATGGCAATTTGCTCCTGTTCGCAATGCTGTTTGCGGTTCCGGTTCCCTGGCTATTCTTGCGGTTTTTCGATCCATTGGGTCAGCGCTTCAACAATTTTCTGCGCCTGCGCAGCGTTGGAAATATTGAATTTGGATTGCTGGCGATACACGCCCTGGCTTTTCCGGTAGCGGCGGATCGTGTACATATCTGCGCTGTACTGCTCCTTTGCATCGTCCCATTGCTGATAGCGGAACAAAATAGTGGACCACGCGCCTTTGGTGAGCACCACTTTGTCCAATTCTTTCACTTTCAGAATATTGTCTTCTTCCCAATCAATGGTAATTTCGTCAATTGTTTCTGCCATTGCCAACTCCTTTCGAGATGTAATTAAAAAATCATATCGTGCGCAAAACCGCACTGTTGTGTCATTTTTCTGTTTGAAATATTATGAATTACGCCCGCGCAAACAAGCGGAAAGTATCGATGCTACTCCGCATCCGTTGGCCAGTGGTGTAATTTCAGCGATTGTTCGTCGAAAACAGCGTAGGTGAAATGGCGCATCCAATCGCCCAAATTCATGTAAACGCCGCCATCCAATTCAGCCAAAATGGGCTGGTGCAGATGTCCGAAAATCGCGTAATCGCACCCTTCCCGGAATTTTTCCAGCGCCAGTTCGCGATAATCGCGGTCGTCCACTTCCCGGTCTTTTTGATGATTCCGGCTGAGGTTCGCGACCCATTTTGCCAGCGGAATACCGATATCCGGATGCAGCAAGCTATACAAAAATATGTTCGGCGGGTAGCGAAACACCCGTTTCATCAACCGGTAACCTTTGTCAAATTTTGCCACGCCGTCGCCGTGGTGCAAAAAAAAGCGCTTCCCGGCGATCTCGTATTCGATGGGATCGAAATGCATGTTGAATCCCATTTCGTCGGTTAAAAAATCGCGCACCCAAAAATCGTGGTTGCCGGCAACGTAGTGCAAATCGATACCATTTTCTTTCAGTTGGCTCAGTGCGCCGAGCACTGCCATGTAACCGCGCGGAATGACAGTCCGGTATTCGAACCAGAAATCGAACAGATCGCCCATGATAAACAATCGCTCGCCATTTTCCGAAACGTGTTTCAGAAAAGCGAGCAATTGCCTTTGTTTGTGCGCCTCTGCCGCTGCATCGCTGGTGCCCAAATGGACATCCGAAAAGAAAAAAGTTTTGCCCATACGTTTTTGTTCGCCGATTTTTACCGTGCCCAATTTAGAAAAACAGCGGCGAAATAAAAACAAACGTTTCCTTTTTTTACGGGCATCGTTTAAATTAATCATTTGAATTGAATCGGTAATGATTGAGGGAAAAATGCCTGTTCGTAAAGTACCGCCGCCAACGCAGGAAATGCCGTTTCTGGAACATCTGGAAGAACTTCGCTGGGTGGTTTTCCGGTCGCTGATCGGCCTGATCGCCGGGATGATTGTGTGTTTCATTTTTGCGCAGGACATCCTGCAGGTTCTGACATATCCCGCCAGCCAACTGGATCCGCCGCTCATTTTCCAATTCCTGAAAGTTCAGGGGATGCTGATTGTTTATCTGGAAATCGGTTTTTTTGGCGGGCTGGCGCTGGCGCTGCCGCTTATTTTTCAACAGTTGTGGAGTTTTATTTCCCCGGGATTGCACCAACGGGAAAAGCGTTATTTTCTGCCGCTGATGATTTCGGTGACAACGTTGTTTATGGTCGGGCTTTCGTTTGCCTATTTTGTCATCGTTCCCTTTGCGCTGAATTTTTTTGTGGGACTGGCACCTGCGGATATCAGCGCCAATATTGCTATCGATTTTTACATCGGTTTTGCCATCCGGCTGATGTTCCTGTTCGGCATCGTTTTCGAAATGCCGGTGATCAGCTATTTTTTGGCGAAAATCGGACTGATCACAAAAGAAGGTATGCGCAATTATCGCCGCCACGCGATTGTGGGTATTTTTGTGGCAGCCGCATTGCTGACCCCGCCAGATCCGGTCACCCAGATTTTTTTGGGTATTCCGCTGGTTTTGCTGTATGAATTTTCCATTTTTATCGCCGGGCGTGTCGAAAAAAATGCCAAACACCGCGCCGGAGTAGAGGAACAACAATATCTGGCAGAATTGAAAAAACGCGAAGCAGGCGAAGATCTGCCATCCCAAGAACAGTAGCAGCGATTTCCCGTGCTGATAAGACAGGTACGACGGTTTGAAAAAAGGTTTGAAAGATATTTTTCGGGAGTTTTCCGGGGATTTTGAAAAATTTGATGCGCACTTTGCCGAAATTATGCGCTCCGATATAAAACTGGTTGACGAAGTTGCCAAATATGTGGTCAAACACAAAGGCAAGCAATTTCGTCCCGCGCTGGTGCTGGTTTCTGCACGGGCGGTTGCGCCGGCGACAGAATCAACTTATGCAACTGCGGCGGTTGTGGAACTGCTGCACACAGCATCGCTGGTGCACGACGATGTGCTGGACGAAGCGGAACTGCGGCGCGGCATCGCTACCATCCACAAAATATGGAAAAACAAAGTCGCCATTTTGATGGGCGATTACCTGCTCAGCAAATCGCTCATCGCTGCAACGGACACCGGCAGTCTGGAAATCATGAACACCGTTGCCACCGTCGCGAAACGGCTGATTCAGGGCGCAATTTTCGAGCTCCAAAAATCCCGCAGCGGCGATACCACCGAAGACGATTATTTCCGGCTGATCAGCGACAAAACGGCATCGCTGATTTCCGCATGTTGCGAACTCGGCGCACTGACCGTCAACGCCGCACCCGAACAGCGGTTCGCCCTCCGCGATTACGGTGAGCAGCTCGGGTTGGCATTTCAGATCAAAGATGATTTGCTCGATTACGAAGCCAGCAGCGGCATTTTGGGCAAACCGGCGCTGGCGGATTTGCAGGATAAAAAAATCACGTTGCCGGTGCTTTGCGCATTCCGTTCCGCGGATGACAAAGAGAAGAAAAAGATTACCAAAATGATCAAAAACGGCGCGGCGAAAAAAGATTTGGGATACATCCTCGATTTTGTCAATCGCTACAACGGATTGGAAAACGCCCGCGATAAGTCGTTTGAAATCAAAGACAAAGCGGTTGCTGCACTGGCGCCGTTGCCCGAATCTCCGGCGAAACAATCGCTGATCGATCTGGCGGATTTTGTGGTCAATCGCTCCAAATAAGCGACAATTTTTCTTCTGGCTGAAACTATCGTTTTTGCGCTTCACTTTTTCTCTATTTGAAAAATCCTGTTCATCCTGTCTAAAACCTTCACAAACGCCGTCCAAATAAATGATGAAAATCGTTATTTTACAGATATTTACAGCGTTCACAATATTCCTCACCGGTTGTGCCGCGACGGTTCCGCAGCAAAGCACGCCGGTCGAGCCGGAAGCGGTTCGCTACAACATTTTGCTCGATTTTGACACGGCAAACGACCGTTTTTCCGTGACGATGCAATTCGACAGCCTGACATACAATAATAATACGCTGCAATTTTTCCCCGGCGGATCATGGCGCGGCATCGATTTCGGGCAGATGATCCGCAACCTCACCGCGCTCGATGCCAACGGGCAAATTTCCCCGGTTCAGCGAATCGGTGCGGCGCAGTGGCGGCTGCTCAACCCTGTCGAAGTGGTGACCATCAGCTATCAAATGGATGATACCCGCGATTTGCCGGAAAACCTGCGCCCGCCGGAAATGCTCGGCACCGCGCTCAACGAAAATTACGCTTTCATTAACGGTGGCGGCGTGTTCGGCATGCTCAGCGGGATGGAAAAATCGCCGTTGCAACTGCGCATCAATTTGCCAGACGGCTGGCAAACCGGCACTGCGCTGCGTCCGGACGGCGCGGGAAATTTTGTCGCAAACTCGTTTGGCAACCTGCTCACATCGCCGATTTTGGCGGGCTATCTCACCGAAGTTCACGACCGCGTGATGGGCAGCGACGTGCGCATGTTCTGCTATTCGAAAACCGACAAAATTGTGGCGGATCACCTGTTTCCGCACGTTCGCGATGTAATCACCGCAACCTATTATTTTTTGAACGACCGGCTGCCGCTCGACGAATACACGATGCTGTTCGTGTTCGAAGATTTGTTCGCCGGCGGCGTGGAATATCAGCACAGCGGTGCATTTATTTTTGAGGAAGATGATCTCGAAACGATACGCGCGGATGTGCAGGACGTGATCGCACACGAATATTTTCACCTGATTATCCCGTTTTCCATCCGCAGCGACGCGCTGAGCATCGACGATTTTTTGCGATCACGCCCGACCCAGCACCTCTGGTTTTTCGAGGGCGTGACCGAATGGGCGTCGGATATTATTCAGCTTCGCGCCGGTCTGAAAGATTTGCGTCATTATATTGTGGAAGATTTTCGCCAGAAAATTTTTCGCGAAGCATTGTTCGGCTCGGAAACCAGCCTCAGCGATATGAGCCTGCAATCGCGCGGAAATCCCCGCGATTACGCCAACGTTTACAGTCGCGGTGCGCTGGTGGCGGCGCTGCTGGACATTCATTTGATCGATCTCACCGACGGGCGGCGCGGGCTGCAGGACGTCATCAACGATCTGATTCTCGATTACGGCAAAACGCGCCCGCTGCCGGAAGACCAGTTTTTCGAAATTTTGATCGATTATTGCGGACCGGAATTTGAATCGTTTATCCGGAAATACATCATCGGAAACGCGCCGCTGCCTTATGCGGAAATGCTCGAAAAAGTGGGGATAAACTACATAGAATCAAAGCTTTCCGAACCTGTGGAAAATGATTTTGGATTCTTCACCGGTGCGGATGAACGCGGCGTTCGCATCCTGTGGATCGATGACGAACTGGCAACATTTGATGTGCAAAAAGATGACCTGCTGCTGGCCATCGCCAACCGGCGCGTTTCCCCGGAAAATTACCAACGCCTGCTATACGATGAGCTGCTGCCGCGAATGGACATCGGCGAACGCTACCCGCTGCAACTGGTTCGAAACGGCAAACGCATCCAGCGAACCGCGGAAATTGTGCACCGAAAGGATCGCCATTTGTTCAGCGTGCCGGGCATGATTTCACCGGCGCAACAGCGCGTCCGCGAAGCGTGGCTGCGGGAATTGCAATAAAAACATAATCTTAGAAAAAAATTGGATGTCATTGGATAAAAAATGAATCATATAAATAAATTTGGATTTGCGCTGTTTTTGCTGCTGCCGGTGCTGCTGTTCGGGCAGTTTACACTGTCGCTGATCGAGAAAAAAATTGAGCACGACCACCCGGTTCCCAATATTTCCGCGGATTCGCTGCTGCAACAATTGCAATCATCCGGCGCGAATGTTCTGCTGCTGGACACCCGAAAACCCGACGAATTCAACCAAAGCCATCTGCAAAACGCCGTTCGCGTCGATCCCGACATTTCCGAAAAAAAATTCTGGGCGCAATTCGGCGATCTCGCCAAAAACAAAGAACTGGTGTTTTACTGCTCTGTTGGCAAACGCAGCTCGATTATCGCGGAAAAGCTGCTGCACAGCGAATTTGCGGACAGCGTTTCGCACATTTACAATCTGCGCGGCGGCATTTTCCGCTGGTTCAACAGCGGTTTCACCGTGGTGAACGACAGCGGCGCCACCGGTTCCGTCCATCCCTTCGACCGATATTGGGGTCAACTCCTTGAAAAACGCGATTGATTCGCGCCAAAATTTCCGTTGTTTTTTCGGGCATTTGCGCATTAATTATTTTTGCTGCAGAATCACGGTGTAAAGCAATTCTGTTGTAGAGGCAATTCATGAATTGCTTCACTCTAAAAGGCAATTCATGAATTGCCTCTACGCAACAAACAATAATTTTCCAAATTTTAATTGAAAACCACGATGTGGAGGCAATATGAAAATATCTGTTATTATTGGATTTGCGATGTTGTGCACCGCATTTTTTGCCGGTTGCGAACACGCTGAAAAAGCACACGATCACAACCACGCAACGATACAAACCGTGGATAATCCGGCACCCAAACTTACCGACTTGCTCCGCACGGAACTGGAAAGCTGGGACGGCGGCGAGGTGATCGTTTCGACGGTTGAAGCGCCGCCAAACACCAATTTGCCGATTCATTATCACAACGGCGAAGAATTTATTTACGTGCTGGAAGGCTCGGCTGTGGTTTGGCAAAAGGACAAACCGGAAATTGTGCTCAACGCCGGCGATGTGTTCAAAATCCCCTACAAACAGGTGCACACAGCCATCACGCGGGAAAGCAGCGTGAAAGCCATAGTGTTCCGGGTGCACGAAAAAGGCAAACCGGTGCGCGTTCCGGTGGATTGATTTGCGGGTGAATTTGGTTTGCCTGCCAATCATCCGCTGATTATATTAAAAAAGCTGTAAAAAACAACCACTTACGTGAATCATTTTAACGAATATTGCAATGCAGATTGATCCCCAAAAAACCGAAAGCCTGTTCGAATTAGCCGTTGCGCTCGGTCAGCAAAGCGATTTTTCGGAGATTTTGCGGGTGGTTTCCACCACTGCAACTGCGCTGTTCAGCGCCAATCTTGCATCGATTGTGATGCTGAATCCGGGTACCCAAAACACGGTGAAAACCATCATCAAAGATGGCGGCGATGAACAATCGCGAGGCTACAAACTGCTGCAAACCAACCTGATCGGCTGGTCGCTGAAGCACAAACAGGCAATGCTCAGCGCGGATATTGCGACAGACAACCGGTTCGTACCGGAAATTTCCCAAAAATTTGGCGCGAAAACCGCGATGTGTGCACCGCTGCAAAACAGCGGAAATGCCATCGGCTGCCTGCTGCTGATCGACAAAACGGACGACAGCGCATTTGCCGAAAGCGATCTTGCGCTGCTCGAAAAAATGGCTGCCATCGCCGCACCATTTCTGGACAATGTGCAAAAAATCCAATCCTATTTTGACAAACAAATTCCCGATACTGCGCTGATCGGCAAATACGAAGCACTCGGCATGCTCGGCAAAAGCAAGCCGTATGTGGAGCTGCTCAAAGCCATCGAAGCGGCGGCACGCTGCGATGTCCGGGTGCAGTTGCAGGGCAAAAGCGGCACGGGTAAAGAGAAAATCGCCAAAGCGATCCACCAGTTCAGCAGCCGTCACATCCGCCCGTTTGTGGCGATCGACTGCGGCGCGATTCCGGAAAATCTCATTGAAAGCGAGCTGTTCGGGCATGCGAAAGGCGCGTTCACCGGCGCGAATTACGATCGCAAAGGCTTGATCGAGGAAGCCAGCGGCGGCACATTTTTTATGGATGAAATCGCCAATTTACCGTTCGATATGCAGTCAAAATTGTTGCGGGTGCTGCAGGAAGGGGAAATCCGGGTGATCGGCAGCAACAAACCGCGAAAGGTGGATGTGCGGATCATTTCCGCATCCAGCAGCGATTTGCGGCAGATGGTCGATGCCGGAAAATTCCGCGAAGATCTGTTTTACCGGCTGCACGTGTATCCCATCGACGTGCCGACGCTCAACCAGCGCCGCGATGATATTCCGCTGCTGGCCAATCATTTCCTGAAAAAATTTGCCGCAGAGCAGAAAAAACAGGCGGAATCGTTTCACGAATGGCTGCTGGATTACATGCAATTGCGGGTTTGGCCGGGAAATATTCGCGAACTGGAAAATTTTGTGGAGCGATTGGTGACGCTGGCTGCGCCGGAAACGGTGGTGCTGGACGAGTCGGTTTTGCCAAAAGAATTTCGGAAAGAATACAAAGATCTGACCTTTACGCAGGATGCCCACGACATCCGCAAAAGCCTGCAGGAAACGCTGGAAGAAACCGAAGTTTCGCTGATCCGGCAGGCGCTGGTTGCCAACGACTGGAACCAGTCGAAAGCGGCGCGGGCATTGCAAATTTCCGAACGGGCGATTCGATACAAAATGGAGAAGTTAGGCATCGATAAACCGTCGTGATTTCCACGCGTTCGGTGAAGTGCCCTTCGGCTCCGCTCAGGGCACGGTATTTCTTGTGGGGATCTGCCAAGCCTGAATCCAGAATCCAGCAAAAAAAAGGGCACGTTACGCCGTGCCCAAACATTTCAGAATTATTTTTCCAACCAGCTTAACGGATAATCCGGATCATCCACCAGCAGCGAATCCTGTGCGGGAATCAGCGGGCGAAAGGTATCGAGCATTACCGCGTATTCATCGGTTTCCTTTTTGCCGATGGAGCCTTCGTATTTGCCCGGTTGCGGACCGTGCGCCAGCCCGTACGGGTGAATGGTAACCGACCCGAGTTCCACGCCGGTGCGGCTCATAAAATCGCCTTCCACATAATAGAGCACTTCGTCGCTATCAATATTGTGATGATTATATGGCGCTGGAATCGACTGATCGTGGTAATCAAACAGTCGCGGGCAGAATGAGCAAATCACATATCCATGAGCCTGGAAAGTTTGGTGAATCGGTGGCGGCATGTGGATTTTCCCGGTAATGGGCATAAAATCGCGGATGTTAAAAATCCACGGATAGTAGAAACCGTCCCAGCCAACGACATCAAACGGATGTTGCGCAAACTGGTATTCCTGAAAACCGTCCATCGTGCGCAGCAAAAACGGGAATTTACCTTCGCGATTTTGCGGCTCGATAAATTCCGGCACGCGGAAATCGCGTTCGCAGAACGGCGCGTGTTCCAGCAATTGACCGTATTCGTTGCGATAGCGTTTTGGCGGTTCCACCGGTCCGGCGGATTCGATCACTAGAAAACGGCTGTCATCCGTGTGGATATCGAACGAATAGAGCACGCCGCGCGGCACAACAATGTAATCGCCGGGACCGAACGCCAGTTTGCCAAAATAACTGTGCATTTCGCCGGTGCCCTGATGCACAAAAATCACCTCGTCGCTCATCCCGTTGCGATAGAAAAATTCGCCCGATTCCGCCGGACGCACGGTGAACATTGCCACATCGTTGTTAAAGCAAATCGCGCGGCGACCGCTCACCCAATTGCCTTTCGGCTCAAAATTGAAGGTTCGCAAATGGCGATGGCGGTGCACCCGGTCTTCCGCCGGTTTCAGCGAAAACGGGGTAAATTTGCCCACTTCCGCGATGCGCGTCGGCGGGCGCAGGTGATACAAATTGCTGTAAATATCGGAAAAGCCTTCCCGGCTGGCGTGTTCTTCGTGCAGCAAATCGCCCGTTTTGGTGCGGTGCTGAATGTGCCGTTTGGATGGAATTTCGCCGCGATGCACATAAAATGGCATGATTTGTCCTCCTGTGTTAACTATAATCCGGAGTTGCATTTAGCGATCCGGAAAGTATAAAATATTTTCAATTCGTCGCGTGATACAAAGATCGGCAATGATTGCTGGATTTGCAAGCGGAACTCGCTAAAGCAGCGTTAACATTCCGCAAAAATCTGCCGATCATTTTCAGCATTAGCTCAGCAACAGGGACGTTAAATGGAAAGGGAATTCCATGAAAGAGCGATTTGAAAAATGGCTGTCCGCCGGCAGAAAAGTTGAAATCGAAGTGCCGGAAATTAATTACGAAACGCCTACCGGCGTGTTGATCGAATGGAATCGCCAGAGCGCGTGGCTCCCCAAAGACCGCATCCAGATAACCAGCGATAACGGAACCATCAAAATCAAAGTGCCGAAATGGTTGTTCGAACGCAAATTTAGCTGACGTTGCACCGCTGAATTTTGCCTGAGTTATGGCAATATTCAGCGCGAATTCGGTTGATTATCAGAATTTTGGTGGGTTAGGCTTTTTGCCTCAGAAAAATCAATATGCGTTGTGGCGGGTGCAAATACCTTCGATAATTTGCGCCAGTTCTTTCAAATTCAACGGCTTTTTGAGAAACGCCTCCACGTTCAGGCTGAGCACTTCCATCGCCATATAAATATGCGAATAGCCGGTAACGGCAATCACCGAAAAATCGCTATCTTCCTCCCGAATTGCACGGATCATTTCTAACCCGTTCATTACGGGCATTTCCATATCGACAATCGCCAGATCAAAAAAATTATTGCGATACAGTTGCAATCCCTGCGCGCCGTTTTCCGCTGCAATAACGGTGTGTCCAAACACCATCAACGCATCGATCAACAATTCTTGTCCGGTTATATCATCTTCTACAACTAATATTTGCGCCATAATTATACTCTGCACATCCGTGCATCAAAAAATTTCAGACCGCACCCGCTTTACAACACAATTGCTGAACCGTTGTTTGGGGATATTTGCGGCTGTCCATTATTATCGAACCATTCTACAAAAAATAAAGCCTTTCGTTTATGGCGGAATCACAGATTTTTAAAACTTTTGTTTTAACTTTTGCAGTGCTGTTTCGTAATATTCATGACATGCAGAACAATTTGCATTTGGAGAAACAGGCTTTTTTTAATAAATTTTCGTTGCTGTCGCGTTAACGCGATGACCGGTTACGCATTACGGATGGTTACAGACGCCGGAAAACTGGCAACAAAGGAGTTCCGAAGGTTGAAAAAATTTCAGTTTACGCAAAAGAATTTTGATGAAATATGCAAAGTGCTCGGTGCAAAATATGTAGATCGCGCCGACAAACACCGTTTCGTCATCGAAAATGAAAAAGAAAAGCGCAAGCTGTCGCTGGAAATTTTTGCGGATATTCCCATCGGCGATGATACCGGAAATCTGATATCGGTTTACACGATGAACTCGCATATCCAGCTGCATTTTTGCACCGGATTTGTCATCAGCGATTCGCTGGGCGAAGTGGTGTTCATCAGCGAATACCAGGGTCGCCTCTCCGGGCTGATTGTGGAACGCGGCGCCGGCTGCTCCATTTACGCCAACTTGGACAACAAAATTCTATCCGGCGATTTTACGACACTTGCACCGGAAGTCATGATGTCCGGCATTGCGCTTTCCGTTGCCGAACACCTCATTCCCGATGGTGAATAAAATGCAGATTCACACGCTTTCGCTGGGCATGTTTGGCGTGAACAACTACCTCGTTCATGCCGATGGCTCAACCAAAGCCATTTTGATTGACGCCTGCGAAGATACCGAATCCATCCTCCGAAAAATTGACCAACTGAAACTCGAATTAGTGTATTTGATTAACACGCACGGGCACGGCGATCACATTGCCGGCAACGAAGCCATTGTTAAAGCGACCGGCGCGAAGCTGATTATCGGCGAAAAAGAAGTGCCTTATCTGAGCGATCCGGGGCTGAATTTATCGATGTTCATGGGCGTTCATTTGACATCGCCGCCGCCCGATCGCACACTCCGCGAAGGCGACACCGTTTCGCTGGACAACCTGAATTTCGAGGTGCTGTTCACGCCGGGACATTCATCCGGACATATTTCGCTGGTGGAGCGGGCGCAAAATATTGCATTTGTCGGCGATGTCATTTTCCGGCAAGGCATCGGTCGGACAGATTTTCCCGGCGGCTCGTATCAAACCCTGGAAACCACCATTCGCGAAAAAATTTACACCCTCCCGGACAGCATGACGTTATACAACGGTCACGGACCGGCAACCACCGTCGGCTACGAAAAACAGCACAACCCGTTTGTTCAGGCTTGAAATTTTATCCTTTATCCTTCAACCCTTTATCCTTTAAAAAATGACCTGGGAATCCTATTTAGAAAGCTTTCTGAACCACATCGCGCTGGAAAAAGGGCTGGCGGACAACACCACGCTATCGTACGAAGTGGATTTGAAACGCTATCTCGGATTTCTGGACAGCCGCAAAATTGCATCCGTGGAAGCGATTGATTTGCACGTGATTCAGGATTACACAGAACTGCTCAGCAAGCTGGGGCTTTCCGCAAGCAGCGTTGCCCGGAATTATTCATCGATCCGTACCTTTCACAAATTTTTGATTCTGGAAAACATCACCAGCAAAAACCCGACGGAGTTACTGGAAACGCCCCGTTTGGCCCGCAAACTGCCGGAAGTGCTGACAGTGAACGAGGTGATCGAAATTCTGGAGTCGCCGGATATCGAAACATCCGACGGCGTTCGCGACCGCGCCATGCTGGAAGTGCTGTACGGCGCCGGACTGCGCGTTTCCGAACTGATCGGGTTGAAAATTGAGCATGTTTTTTTCGACGAAGAATTGCTGCGTGTACTCGGCAAAGGCAGTAAAGAGCGCATCGTTCCGGTTGGTGCGGAAGCGCTGGTGTGGACAAAACGCTACATCGCCATCACCCGGCCGATGGTGGCAAAAGGGCTGGAATCCAAAAGCCAGCTATTTTTGAACCGCTTCGGCAAACCGTTTTCGCGGATGGGCATTTACAACATCGTGCGAAAATATGTGGATTTATCAGGCATCAGCAAACGGGTGTATCCGCATATTTTCCGGCATTCTTTCGCCACGCACTTGCTGGAAAACGGGGCAGATTTGCGCGCTGTTCAGGAGATGCTCGGGCATTCGGATATTTCCACCACCCAGATTTACACCCACGTTAACCGGCAATATCTCCGGGAAGAATACAAGACCTTCCACCCTCGCGGATAAGCGTTTGACACCTTTCTCTTAATTTCTTAAATTGAATTGTTGTGGCACAGCTAACGTTGCATTTCGCGGATTTGCGATAAACTGAGGCGGTGCATAAATTTTTATTTTTCCGTATATCTGGAGTAGAACGATGTTTATCAAGCCCAGAAAAAATCGACAGTATTCGTACACACCGCAGTTTTACAATCCGGAAAAGGAAACCGAGGAAACCGGCCGCCGCCCCATCCGTTTCCGGCGCGGACACAGTTCCGGCGGCTCCAAAACCGGACGCTCGATCATCAGGGTTGTCCTTTTATTTGGCATAATTCTGTATCTTTTACACCTGTTATCGCAACTTGGTCAATAAGCTCCCGGAGACGCGAATGTTCCAGATTACCGAAGTGTTAAAAAAAGTGCCGTTTTTCCAGGCGTTGGATCAGGAAGCCATTCATTATGTGGTGGACAAGCTGAAATACAAAGCATATCAAAAAGATGAAGTGATTTGCCACGCCGGTGATCCTGGCGACAAAATGTTCATCATCATCAACGGGCAGGTGAAAGTTGCGGTGTATTCTTCGGATAACGAGGAAAATGTGATCGCGCATCTCGGCAGCGGCGATCATTTTGGCGAAATGGCGCTGCTCACCGGCGAACCGCGCTCCGCATCGGTCATCACCACACAAGCTGCGGAAATGTTTATTCTCGATAAAACCAATTTTGACGAAGTGATCGATCGCTACCCGTCCATCACGTTGAGCATGGGAAAAGTGATGAGCCGGCGACTCCGCAGAATTTTGCAGAAAACATCCGGCACCAAAGCGCGGGTAACCGCCGTCACCGGATCGCTGACGGACCGATCGCTGGCGGACATTCTTAAATTCTGTGAAATCAATTATTTAAATGGCACACTAAAATTATCGCAAAACGGCAGCACCGGCATTTTTGAATACGAACGCGGCGAACTGCGGCAGGTTCAGCTCGGCGAATTACCGGAAGATCAGGCGCTGGACGAAATGCTCGGCTGGCAAAACGGCATGTTTTCCATCGAGCCACATGCGCTGGAAATGGACGGATTGAACGGCTCGCTTCCCACGTTTGAAGTTGAAACCGAAACAGCGCCGGAACCGCAACCCGACACAGCGACGGAAACACCGGATCTGGGAAATATTTTGGTTGTCAACAACAGCGTGGTTGTCCAAAAAATGCTGGAACGGGCGCTCACCCAAAACCGGTGGGTCGTGCATATTGTCAACACATCGGAAAAAGCGCATCATCTGGCGCAGCTTCGCAAACCCGGATTAATCATTTCCGGCACCAAATTACCGGACGGCTCCGGCGTGGATTTGCTCAAAGAATTGCGTCGCCACAGCAACGCGCCATTCCTTTTTCTCACGGAAGACCGCAACAAAGCGCTGATCCAAAGCCAGGTCAAAAATTACGGCAACGTATTTTTCACGGATTCGCAGGCGATTCCCGATATTCTCCGCACCGTTCAGGAAATCCGCGAGCAGTTCGGGCAATAATATCTGTTGAAAAATCGTTGATTTCCCCCCCGCGATTGGCTATAATCACACCACCAAATCAAATAAAAGGGTGACGGATAACGGATAAATTTGTCCGCACACCCGCGTTTCAAATTTGCCAATAAACCAGCAACAGGCGAGAGGGAGCGAATGTTAGACCTCAAATTTATTCGCGAAAATGCAGAAGCAGTCATCGCGGGCATCCGCAGCAAAGGCGACACTATTGATATTGATGAAATTCTCAATCTCGACGGGCGCCGCCGCGAACTGCTGCAAAATGTGGAAAAGCTGAAAGCGGATCGCAACCAGTTTTCCCAACAGGTCAGCCAGCTCAAAAAAGAGAAAAAAGACGCCACGGCGATCATCGAACGCACCCGGGAAATCGGGCAGGAAATCAAACAATTTGATGATGAACTGCGCGACATCGAAACCTCGCTGGAAGATCATCTGCTGCGCATCCCCAATTTGCCGCACAACAGCGTACCCAAAGGAAAGGACGCCAGCGAAAATGTGGAAGTGAAAAAATGGGGCGAGATTCCGGCATTCAGCTTCAACATTTCTGATCACCTGGAAATTTGCGAACGGCTGGACATCGTCGATTTCCCGCGCGGCAGCAAAATTTCCGGTCGCGGATTTCCCGTTTACAAAGGCAAAGGCGCCCGGCTGGAACGTGCGCTCATCAATTTTATGCTGGATTTGCACAGCAGCCAGCACGGCTACAAAGAAATTTTTCCGCCGTTTGTGGTGAACCGCGAGAGCATGCGCGGCACCGGGCAAATTCCCAAATTTCCGGAAGACATGTATTACGCGGAAAAAGACGACCTGTTTTTGATTCCCACCGCCGAAGTGCCGGTCACCAATTTGCACCGTGACGAAATTTTGACCATCGAAGAATTGCCGATTCACTACTGCGCATACACCGCCTGCTTCCGTCGCGAAGCCGGTTCGTGGGGAAAAGATACGCGCGGATTTTTGCGGCTGCACCAATTCAACAAAGTGGAGCTGGTGAAAATTGTGGAGCCGGAACACAGCTACGCTGAGCTGGAAGCACTCCTCCGAAACGCCACTAAAGTATTGGAATTATTGAACGTTCCGTATCGCGTAATTGAGTTGTGTACTGGCGATTTGAGCTTTGGTGCAGCAAAATGTTACGATATCGAAGTGTGGTCGCCTGCGGAAAATCGCTGGCTGGAAGCATCCAGTTGCAGCAATTTTGAAGATTTTCAGGCGCGGCGGATGAACACACGCTATCGTCCCGCCGGCGGCGCAAAACCGGAATTTGTGCACACACTCAACGGCTCCGGCGTGGCAACTTCCCGCCTGATTGTGGCATTGCTGGAACTCAACCAAAACGAGGACGGCTCCGTCACCGTGCCGGAAGCGCTGCGCGATTACACCGGTTTCAGCGTCATCAAACGCGATTTACCGTAACCCATTTTAATCCGATTCTACAATTTTCCGGGCGGATCACAGATCCGCCTTTTTTTTGCCCGATTCAGCTTTCCCCCGAAATGTTCTCGCTCATTCTCTTGCGAAATTGCCTGCAGATTCATATCTTCGCTGATTGAAAAATATGAACTTGCGTATGACAAATAGAATGGGGATTCCATGAGTAACGCCAAACCGAAAAACGGTTCCGAAAGCAAATCGATCGCCAGATTTTTGAGTATTGTTGAACGCGTGGGCAACGCGCTGCCGCATCCGGCAACGCTGTTCGGCATTTTTGCGCTGATGGTAGTGGTTATTTCCGGCATCGCTGCATCGCTGGATATTTCTGTTGTCCACCCCGGCACCGGCGAAACCATCGTACCGGTGAGCCTGCTATCCGTGGACGGATTGCACCGGATGCTCACCCAAATGGTCACCAATTTTACCGGATTTGCGCCGTTGGGCGTGGTGCTGGTTGCCATGCTGGGTATCGGGATTGCCGAAAGCAGCGGATTGATCGGCACCGGATTGCGGTTGCTGGTTATCAAATCGCCGCGCCGGTTGCTCACATTTGTGATCGTTTTTGCGGGCGTGCTCTCCAACACTGCCAGCGAAGTGGGCTACGTGCTGCTCGTTCCGCTCGGCGCAGTTATTTTTCTGGCTGCCGGACGTCACCCGATTGCCGGTTTGGCTGCCGCGTTCGCCGGCGTTTCCGGCGGATATAGCGCCAATTTGCTGCTCGGCACCATCGATCCGCTGTTGGCGGGATTATCGCAGGAAGCCGCACGAATTATCGATCCGACCTATCATGTGAATCCCGCATGTAACTACTATTTTATGTTTGTATCCACCTTTTTTATTGCGGCAGCCGGAACGCTCGTCACCGAAAAATTCGTCATTCCCCGCCTCGGCGAATACACCGGCAGCGAAAAACCGGAAGAAATCCGCGAACTGAACGCCAACGAAAAACGCGGACTGCGTTTCGCGCTGTGGACAATTTTTATCTCATTTGTGCTGATAGTGTGGGGATTGCTGCCGGAAAGCACCGTGCCGCTCAGCGGATTTCTGCTCGGCGAACAGCCGGACTGGTTTGATGCCTTCCTTAAATCGCCATTTTTGAAAGGGATTGTCGCGTTTATTTTTATACTGGCAGCCATTTGGGGGATCGCGTACGGCATCGGCGCCGGCACCATCAAAAGCGATGGCGATGTAATGAAAGGCATGGGGAAATCCATGTCCACCCTCGGTATTTACATGGTGCTCTGCTTTTTCGCGGCGCAGTTTGTGGCATATTTTAAATGGACAAACCTGGGGCTGATTTTTGCGGTGGAAGGCGCCGAATTCCTGAAATCGCTGAACCTCGGTAAAATTCCGCTGATGATGGCGTTTATCTTTCTGGCAGCCAGTGCCAACATGTTTATGGGAAGCGCATCGGCAAAATGGGCAATTTTGGCGCCGATATTTATCCCGATGTTCATGTTGCTGGGCTTTTCGCCGGAACTGACGCAGGTCGGCTACCGCATCGGCGATAGCGTTACCAACATCATTTCTCCGATGATGTCCTATTTTGCACTGATTGTCGCATTCATCGAGCGATATGACGAAAAAGCGGGCATCGGCACGGTGATTGCCAACATGCTACCGTATTCCGTCGTTTTCCTGATTGTCTGGGCTATTTTGCTGGTGGTGTGGCTGACGCTCGGGCTACCGATCGGTCCCGGCAGCCCGCTGGAATTTGCAAATTAAGGTTCGTTTTCTAAATACTTGCTTAGTTCAATCAAAAATTCAAGCGCACTTTGCGGGTGCATTTTTTCCGGCTGGAAATGTGCAACCGTGGCATATTTCAAAATCAGGTCCTCTTTCAATTGATTGAGGTTGAAGTGCCCCATGTGCCAGTTATGGAAATTTCTTTTGGTGATGTGCGAATAATCCAGTAAAACAAGGTCTGTATGCCGGGGATCCGAGCTTATCCGCTGGTAATGTTTATTCACGGTTACAGCATCGCCCTCCAGCACTTGCAAGAAATATCCTTCACCGAAACACAGCATTCCGGATATTCCCAACGGCGGATTGTGGTTGGCTGCAGCATCTTTAATTTGGGTTAAATCCGCCATACCAATTTTTCCGCTAAATTTACTGGTGTACAATAGTTGAACAAGTGCCATTTATAACTCTCCCGTTTTTTTGTCTTTCTATATTTTCGATATCCTTTAAGTGAAACATTACATTAACCCGTCTATTTCGTGTAAAAAAGCTTTGAATTCATGTAAAAATGAATATAATGTAAGAAGTTTTTCTTGATCGTTTCCGTTATTTGGAACAGCCATAATTAGCGATTGAAAACACCCGGATTCCGGGTGCTTCAACCGAACAGGATTCAGAAAAAATATTAGCTTACTGCCCGTTAATCATACGTAAACATCAGGATTTGATAATGAAGACATGGCTATTCTGTTTCGTTTTGGTGATGCTTGCCGCATGCGGCAACGATGCACCTCAACTGCAAACCCAGGCAGATGCAGTTGCACACGCGATGGTTTTCCAACTGATTTTGATTGGCGGACCCGGTGCAGGAAAAGGAACCCAGGCTAGCCGGTTGAAACAGAAGCTGGACATTCCGCATATTTCCACCGGAGAAATTTTGCGAAGCGAAGTATCCAAAGGAACACCGCTGGGGCAACAGGTTACCGGAATAATGAAAAGCGGCGGACTGGTTGCCGATAGCATTGTATTAGCCCTCATCGATAAACGGCTGAAAGAGCCGGACACCAAAAATGGCTTTATTCTGGACGGTTTTCCGCGAACCATTGCCCAGGCAAAAGGGCTGGAGTCGATTTTGGAACATCGCGGTAATACCGACATCATCGTGGTTTTTCTGGATACCAGCGACGACGAAATGTACCGTCGGCTGATGGGGCGCGGCCGCGCGGATGATTCCGTTGCAACCGTTCGCAGCCGCATCGATAAATATCACGCCGAAACGCGGGATGCGATCAACTACTACCGCGAAAAAGGCGTGCTGCTGCGCATCGACGGCAATCAGGATATGGATTCCGTAACCGTAGATATCCACAAAGCGCTCGGCATCGACACCCTTTCAGCGAATCCGGAATAATTCGTTTCACCAATACCCAAGCCGCCAAGCAAAAGGCTTGACACTGTTCTACACACATCATATATTATTTTTTTTTGTAACGAATCTGGCGACAAATGAAGTTACGAAACACTCGAAGTGCTGTAAAAGTTCACAGAATACCGGGACCCATGTTCATGTAACATCATCCTTTTGTTTGGCGTGGGCTGCATGGCAATCACCCACACTAAACAGCGAAACCATAACCGCGCTATCGAGCAAAACATTCAGGAATTATGTTTTTTAAGGTTGAGTATTTACAATTTTTACCATAAAAACATCAATCTAAAACACTTATAACTTAGCAGGAGGGCCACGCCTTGAAAGTTTATACTGGCGAACATATTCGCAATGTCGGCGTCGGTGGCCACAGCGGCTCCGGAAAAACATCCCTGGTTGAGGCAATGCTGTTTAATATGGGCGAAGTAAATCGCATTGGCTCAATCGAGCAAGGTAATACGGTTTCCGATTATAATGAAGACGAAATTGAGAGGCAGATTTCCATTAATTCCTCTCTGTTGCACGGCGAGTGGAAAAACAACAAAGTCAATCTGGTCGATACGCCGGGTTTCAGCGATTTTTATGGCGATGTTGTCAGCGGTATGCGCGCGGCAGACTCGGTGATGATTGTTGTTTCCGCAGCAAACGGGGTAGAAGTAGGTACCGAACGTGTTCGCCAACTGGCGGAATTGTACGATATGCCTCGCTTTTATGTGATCAACAAACTGGATCGTGAAAACGTTCAGTTCATGAAAGTTGCCGAAGAACTGCGCGATCGCTTCGGCAAACAAGTGTCCATTTTGCAACTACCGCTGGAATCCGGACCAGGATTTCATGTCGTGGTAGATATTCTTAAGAAAAAAGCCTACACCTACGAACAGGACGGCAGCGGCAAATTTACCGTTGGCGATATTCCTGCAAACGTAATGTCCCGGGTGGAAGAACTGCGGCTGGAGCTGGTTGAATCGGTTGCCGAAAGCGACGACGAACTGCTGGAAAAATATTTTGAAGCCGGCGAATTAACCGAAGAACAATTGATGACCGGTTTCATTAACGCCGTAAAAAACCGCACCATTGTTCCGATGCTCTGCGCATCCTCGACAGCCAACATTGGCGTTGCCAACGTGATGGATTTTATCGCTGAATTTTTGCCCAGCGCAGACCGCGTTGAAGTAACCGACATAAACGGCAAATCCCGCAGCATTTCGGATAACAATTCCCTCTCTACGTTTGTGTTCCAAACCGTTGCCGAAGCACACATGGGCGAACTGTCGCTGGTTAAAGTGATTTCCGGCGTGCTGAAATCCGGCGATGAAGTGCTGAACACCGCCAACGACAAAACCGAGCGCATCGGACAAATATATTTGCTCAACGGCAAACAGAAAAAAAATGTGGATCAACTGCACGCCGGAGATATTGCCGCACTGGTAAAAATGAAATATACCCACACCGGCAACACGCTCAGCGTGAAAAACGATCCGTTTATTCTCCCCAAAATCGATTTTCCGGAGCCATTAATTAACATGGCCGTGGAGCCGAAAACCAAAGGCGACGAAGACAAACTCTCCACCGGTTTGCACACGCTGCACGAAGAAGATCCGACATTTATGGTGCATTACGATCCCGAATTGCGCCAAACCATCGTATCCGCCCAGGGCGAACTGCACCTGATGATCATATTAAAACGATTGTCGCAGCGCTTTGGCGTGGAAGTGGAAATGAGCGAACCGCGTATTCCGTATCGCGAAACCATTCGCACCAAATCCGAAGCTCAGGGAAAATTTAAAAAGCAAAGCGGCGGTCGCGGTCAATACGGCGATTGTCACCTGCGCCTCGAACCCAAACCTCGCGGTGAAGGATTTGAATTTGTAGATGCCATCGTCGGCGGTGTTATTCCCGGAAAATTCATTCCCGCCGTGGAAAAAGGTGCCTTCGAATCCTGCGAAAACGGCGTACTTGCCGGATTCCCGATCGTCGATATCAAAGTTACCGTATTCTACGGTTCCTATCACAACGTCGATTCATCGGAAATGGCCTTTAAAGTAGCTGCTTCGATGGGCTTCAAAAAAGCATTTATGGATGCAAAACCGGTGCTGCTGGAACCGATTTACCAGCTCGAAATCAAAGTGCCCGAAGCATACATGGGCGACGTGATGGGCGATATTTCCAGCCGCCGCGGCAAAATTCAGGGAATGGATGCAGACGGCCGTTTTCAGGTTATCAAAGCGCTGGTACCGCTGGCTGAGCTGCACAAATATTCCACCGTATTGCGTTCGATGACGCAAGGTCAGGGGCTTTTCCACCGGAATTTATCGCATTTCGAAGAAGTGCCCTCCGATGTGGCTCAAAAAATTATTGATGCCGCAGAGAAGGTGAAAGAAGAAGATTAGTCGCAAACCACATGCTGGTTTACAAATCCCGGTATCCTCATTACCGGGATTTTTTTTTGCTTTTTTTATCCGAAACTCGGATTTTAACTCCAAATTGCAATTTCACTGCCGTTAATATTAATCCAGATTAAAATAATTTTCAAAGACCCTTATTAGTAGAATGGATTGTTTGTATGGGATTATTCAATCAGCCGAGCCAGAAAAATATATTAACCGTCGATGATGAGCGAATTATCCAAAAAATGATGCACAAACTGCTCACCAAGCACGGATACAACGTTATTACCGCTAATAATGGCAAAGAAGCGCTCAATCATCTGGTAGTGTATGAAATTGACCTGATAATTCTGGACATCATGATGCCGGTGATGGACGGCTACGAAACCCTCAAAATGCTCCGGCAAATGGAGCGCACCCGAATGATTCCGGTTATTATTTTAACCGCAAACGCAAATGTGAAAACATTTACCCGGGTAATCAAAATGGGGGCGGATGATTTTATTGCAAAACCGTTTGATCAGGGTAATTTGCGGCGAAAACTGGAATATCTGCTGCAGGATGCCGAACGCAGAAAAGAAGAATTACAGCTTATGCTGCAGGAAGAAAAATCAAAACAACTCAACCAAAAAGAGCTGCTGGAAAAACAACAGGAGTTCATGGAAGGCTTCGAAAAAATCTTCCCGAAAATGGTGTATCTGGTTTCTTCGCAAAGCCATGAAGAGTTGCGAAAAATGCTGGTTATTTTCGAAAAAAAATGTGAGGCGTTACAGTTGGAAAACGGATCGCGGCTGGCATTAAAAATTATTTTAACGATCGATCAGGATTGCAATTGGGAAGTTATCATTAAATATCTCGAAGAATTGTATGGCTGTTTCATGGATTCGTGCGCCAAAAAATGAGAGCGCCGGTGATCAAAAACCAACGCTCGAAAAAACACATCTGCAACAAATCGGAACACCCACCCACACCCGGATTATCAACGGCTATTTAAAGAAAATCGAAAACGTGGAGCCTTTCCCCGGCACCGACTGAATGGTGATATGTCCGCCGTGGCGCTCGATTATTTTTTTACAAATCGATAGCCCGATCCCGGTTCCTTTGTATTTCCCCTGCGAATGCAATCGCCGGAACGGTTTAAAAACCTGTTCGGAATGTTCTGGTGCAATGCCAATGCCGTTGTCCGAAATATGAACAAACCAACTGTTACCGTGCGGTTCCGCAGAAATGTTGATGCGCGGCGGCTCGCTGCCATGAAATTTCAGGCTATTGCTGATCAAATTTTGGAAAACCTGCGCAAATAACATGCTGTCGCCTTGCACTGTCGGTAATTTTTCAAAATCGATAATCGCACCTGTTTCCTGGGTCAGGGCTTTCAAATTATCGACGATGCCCTCGATACAGCGATTCAGATCGACCGGCTCCAGCCTCAGTTCCACCCGTCCGGCGCGGGAATATTCCAACAGGTTTTCGATCAGATTTATCATCCGTTTGGCGGCATCGGTGATAAACGAAATATCTTCCTGTGCTTCTTTGGCAATTCGTTCGCCGATATCATTTTCCAAAATATTGCAAAAACTGATGATGGTTCGCAGCGGTTCCCGCAAATCGTGACTGGCGATATAACTGAATTCTTCCAGTTCGCGATTTTTATTTTCCAGTTCGATCGTGTAATGCTGGAGGGCGCGTTTATCCTTTTTGCTCTCGATGGTTGCGCCAACCCATTCGGCCAGCAATCGCATTAAATCGATATCCAGATGATCAAAAGCAATAGATCTGGGTTTGTAACTGGAAAAACCGATGGTGCCATAAACCCTGTTTTGTACCCGGATGGGCACGCCGATATAGGATTCCAGATGGAGCAATTGATAGCAGGGATGCTCCGAATATTGAGATAATTTCAGATCCTCAAACGTTGTTACATCATCATTTGCAAGCGTAATTTCGCAGCAGGTGTGCTTAAACGAAAACGGCTGGCTGATTTGCAATTGGGTTTCCGGCGCATACAAATTTTCGATAATATAAAGATCTTCATCCGGATAAATGCGGCTTTGAATACCGATTTCCATTCCCAACAACTGGGTCACCAGCTTTAGCGCATTGGTGATGCGCCGGTCTTCGTCGAGGCTGGATTTGGCGGTAACATCATACAACAACCGGATGCGTTCGGCGCTGCGTTTCACCATAATTTCAGCTTTCCGGCGCTGGGTAATGTCCACAATTGTGGTTAAAACCATGGTTTTCTGATCCAGCTGGATCGGCGTTAGCGCAATTTCTACCGGAAATTTGCTGCCATCTTTTCGCATTGCTTCCAGAGCGAGCCCGCTGCCCATCGGGCGGCTAAACGGACTTTTGGTGTAGATATTCCGGTATTTCGCGTGCGAATGCCGAAAACTTTCCGGCATCAGCACTTCAACGCTTTGACCGATCAGTTCCGGTGGCAAATAGCCAAAATCGACCTTGGTTCGTTGATTGGCCTGCCGGATAATGCCTTTTTCATCCACAATAATAATAGTGTATGGCGATGCCTCAACCAGCATCCGGAAATGCGCCTCGCTGCTGACGAGTGTACTCTGGGATTTTTTCCATTCAGTAATGTCTTCTGCAACGCCCAATGTTTCCACCGTGGCGTTATTTTCGTCGCGTTTTCGAACAACATCCCGGCTGCGCATCCAGCGCCAGGTTCCGTTTTTGTGTTTCGCGCGAAATTCAATCGAAAACTGCTCACCGGGACGCGATGCATTCAGCCGTTCGAGGTGTTGTTTAATGTTCTGATATTCATCCGGGTGGGTGATATTCGAAAAAAATTGCGCCCCCATTTCCTGAATTTCCGCGAAGGTGTAGCCCAATATTTCCAACAAGCGATCGCTGCAGTAAACAACACGTTTTTGGGGGATACTGAAAACATACACCAAATCCGGACTGTTATCCGAAATAGTTTTGAAAAAATGGCTCTGCGATTCCAGTTGCCGGATTTTTTCGGTTAACCGTTCATTTTCACTCAACAATGATGCGTAAGCGTCTTCGTTCGACTTCATAATATTTTTCCTGGAAAATTCGGATATCCCTAAAACGGGATGATCAGTACAAATCGCAACGAAAATGCGAATTGCGACACGGCGGCCAGAATAAAATGTTGACCTCATATTATCGGATGCACCCGGAACAACTTGAGAAGGTTGGATTGCAACGCAAAATCCCCAACTATTAACATCCGGTAATTCCCTTTAATATTAACATTTTCCGTTTGTCTGTCAACCATTGGTTTGGGATAATCTGGAACAGCCATTGTATCAACGCCGCAGTTTATCTATATTATCGCGCATCACAAGTGGTTGGAAGATGATAAAAAAACAACAGGTTGAATCGAAAACGAAACGGGTTTTGACACAACAATGATGAAAAAAGCGGTTAGGGTTTTTGTCGAAATTATGTATTTGGTTGGATGTTCGTTATTTGCACAAGATTACGCATGGCCCACCGATGCCAGCAAATTGATGACCAGCAGTTTTTGCGAGTTGCGTCCGCGACGCTATCACGCTGCGATTGATATCAAAACGTGGAACCGCACCGGATACAAAATTTTTGCCATCGACGATGGCTATGTGTATCGGCTGCGAAAAGGCGCAACCGGCTATGGCAACGCGATTTATCTCAAATTAAAAGACGGCAACTACGCACTGTACGGACATTTGGACGGTTTTATTCCCGAATACGAAGCGTATATGGATTCGCTGCGGCTGCAAAGCCAGCGCAACTCCGTGGATAAACGCGGGCTTTCGCCGGCACTGTTTCCCGTAAAAAAAGGGCAGCACATCGGGTACACCGGCGAAACCGGCATCGGCGTGCCGCATTTGCATTTCGAGATGCGTGACAGCTACAATCGCCCGATCAACCCGTTGGAATATTTCAAAAAAGAGATGGTCGATAACATCGCGCCGCGCCCCCGATCACTGGCAATTATTCCGGCCAGCGCCCACACGCTGATCAATTTATTGCCGGACACACTCATCCAGTCATTGCCGGCGGACAGCAAAATGCGGCTCCGCCAGCCCATATATCTCACCGGGCGGGCGTATATCGCGCTGCGCATTTTTGATCAGGCGGACGGCGCCAGCAACGTGTTCGATTTTTACAAAGGTCGTTTGCTGGTGAACGATTCGCTGCTGTATTCCGTGCAATACGACCGCTTCAGTTATGATGAAAACCATTTGGTGGAGCTGGATAAAAATTTTTCGCTGCAACGACGCGGGATGAAATCGTATCACAATTTTTATCGCCATCCGGCGAACAGTTTGCCGTTTTACGGTAACACGCCGCGCGGTGGCGGCATGCTTTCCACCGAAAATCTGCGCGATGGGGAAAATACGGTGATCATCGAAGCGGAGGATTATTTCGGGAATGAAATGAAGCTGGAAATTCCCGTCATTTATCACCGCTATCGTCCGGTGGCGATTCAAGATGTGCAAGCCACCGCCGATTCGCTGAAATTCACCGTGCTCAGCGCGGATTCGCTCGGCTCGCTGACGTTCCGGCAACTCATTCCCGGTAACAGCGTGGCAACTGCTTTTCCGAATGCATCCTTTGTGCAGCGATTCGATCCGAAAATGAAACATCACAGCTACATAATTACTGCGCCGAACAGCCTGGTGCCTGGCGCGGTGGTTCGGGTGGACGCCACCTACGGCGACGATTTGCCGCTGCAACCGCTGTTTGTCTGGACCGGAAGCAAATCCGTTTTGCCGCCGGTAGAATCGGCGATTGAAACGGTGGTGCCTTTCGGGCAGGAAATGCTGGTTAAAGGCAAAGGTTTTCCGCTGGTGCCCGGCGACTGGCAAACCGGCACCGGAAAAGCACGAATGTATGACAACAACCGGTTTTCCGTCCGTATTTCCGCCGAACGGGAAAATCCCAAAACGCCGTTTGGCGATGCGTTCGATGAAAAGCTGGCAAATTGGCTGGCATCCGATTACCGGATTGTGCCCGGACAAACCCGTTCGCTGCGTTCGGAAGACGGCAATTTTTCGCTCCGTTTTCCCAGCAACGCGCTGCACGATACCCTTTTTGTGGAACTCGGCGAAGTGGAATCAACTGTTTTTCCACCGGCGCCATATCGTGTATTATCAAAAACGTATCGCACTGCACCGTTCGACCAACCGCTGAATTACGGCGCATACGTCAGCTTAACCGTGCCGGATTCCATCGCCAAAATGAAGGGCGTGGGATTGTATTACCTCACCTCGCGCGGCAGTTGGGGATTTTTGCCCTCCGATTTTGACCGGCAGACCAACACCTTCAGCGCGCGAGTCACCAGCCTGGAGCATTTTGCGGTGTTGCAGGATTCCATTCCGCCGCAAATTACCGCTGTCCGGCTGACGGCGTCCGCCAATCGCAACGCGCGGTTTGGCATTCGCGACGGCTTTTCCGGCATGTTCAACGAAAACCAGATTCGCGTGACCGTCAACGGCAAATGGACGATGTTTATTTTTGATCCGGAAGAAGACTGGATTGAGGTGGAAACGAAGTATTTGCCGGCGGGCACATCCACTGTGGCAATTTCCACATCGGACAATGCGGGCAACCGCGTGACCAAAGAATTTACAGTTACGCGACGGTAAACATTTGGGGCGAACGCCGTTCGCCCCAAGATAAAAAAAGATGCTCCCATAAAATATACCGGTCATTCCTGCGAACGCAGGAATCTTCCCGGTGCACACGAAATTGTTGCGATTGTTGCGTAATCGCAATATTTAACGACCTGCCAATTTTTTCAAATAAATTATTTCAACGGAATTTTTACGCGAATAGCACCGCGAAAATCGCCTTCGCTGTAGCCGCGCGCCATATCGTTCGGGTAGTGCTGATCCAGCGTTGTCAGCAGATTTTCATCCATCGTTGCGGGATCGCCGTGGCAGGAGAGGCAAACCGCAGCCATTTGCATCGGTTTGTAGAAATACAAAAATTGCTCACCGTTTTCACTCACTTTTTGCACGTAATTTTCCGGCAAGCTGCCCGATTCCTTCAGTTGCGTTTCGAAATACGCCAGTGCGGCTTTCTCCGTTTCATCCGGCGCATTTTCAGGATTGCGATATTTGTTGGTGGTGCGTTTGATGCTCACGCCTTCGCCCTCTGCTTTGCGAGTGAGCGGCATCGCCTGAACGTTGCACACATCCACTGCGCCGGCAACGCCTTTTTCGCGGATGGCGGTTTGCAGCGTGTCTTTCAATCCGGACATCAGCGCGGCGGCGTATTTGCTGCCGGTTTCCTGCGCCATTTTCAGTTCGGCAGCGGTAGGTTCGTTGCTGTTTTCCGTTTTGCCGCATCCGGCGATAAGCGCGCCCAAAATCAATAAAAACAAAAGTTTCAGTTTCATTTTACTGCCTCGTCGTTAATTGTTGTTCGAAAGTGAAAATTTACAACAAATTACGCCTGTTTTCCAGCATAAATGAAACGCTCCAGCAGCGGAATATATTTGCTCCAATCCTGATCCGGCAGCACATCGTTTTCGCGGATGCGTAAAATAGCGTTGGTGTGCGCATCCAGCAAAATGAGGTGCTGCAGCACCATCGCTTCCAGCGTCATAGGTTCCACCGGTGCGCCGTGCTGCTTGCCGTTGTGGCTGAGCACCAGGTGCAGCAATTGCTGGCGCAGATCGGGCGGAAATTCCGGCAAATCCCGGATGTGCCCGTCGATAATTCCGTAACCGATCGCCCCGTTGCCGAGCAGCCGCCCTTCCGTCGAAAAATCGATGTATCCGTTCAGCGAATATTCGCGAACCTTGCCCAAATCGTGGCAAATAATGGCCGTTTTCAGCAAATCGATGTCGATTTCCGGATAGTGAATATTCATCAGATCCGCAAAATTGAGCAGCTTTACCACATGCTCCAGCATTCCCGATAAATAATTGTGATGCCACAACTTACCGCCCGGCGACCGAAAATAGGCTTTGGCAAACGCCTCATCGCGAAAAACAGCGGAGAGCAAATCGAGCAAATGGGTATTGGTAATCGATTGGCGGTGAGCATCGAACATTTGGCGAAGCTGCGCCACATCCTGTGCAGTTTGCGGCAACAGCGCATCGGCGGAAATTTTATCTTCTGCCGATGCGGCGCGTAACCGTTGAATTTTCAACTCTTTGCGCCCGTTCACGGCTTCCGCGACAGCCTGTATTTTCACGATCCCGCCAACCGGTGTTTCTGCAGAATTGCTGTCAATATCGTTCCACAACCGCGTTTTCAAGCGTCCGCTTTGGTCGCCCAGTTCCAGCACCAGATACGGCTGGCCGTTCTGTTTGTATTTTACTTCTTTGCTGCGCACCACGCAAAATGTGACGAACGGCTCCCCGATTGCCGCTTTTTTGATTTGCGAATATTCGATTTTCTTCCCCATCGTTTTTCCCCGGTTTATTTGCATTTTGCTGAATTGGTTATGTAACATTTGCTTTAAAAATATCGAATCAAATTGCAACATTTGCGGAACACATATGGGCGTTCCTGATTGGTATCCACTCACCCGTGAGCCGGAAATTTCAAAAAATTGTCGTGTTTATGTATGGGTTTGCAAAAACAAAAAAACATCCCTGAGTCAAAGAATAACCAGTTTTGTTGAATTTCGCAATAGCGCGGCTGAATTTCGCGGGAAAAAGCTTGTGTTCTGCGGCTAATTCAATTATCATGGAGCAATATTTTAGAGAGGGAACAACTGCTGAAACGGAGCCGCGCATGTCCATCCCCGAATTTGCCACGCCGGAAGCCACCCGGCAATTTGCTGATCAACATCAAAAAAAGTATTCCAAAAACGCCTATCGCCAATTGGGGCGAACCGGGCTGACCGTATCGCGATTGGGATTTGGCACTTACCGCTGCCACGCGGAGGTTGAGCCGCATAAAACCGCGCTGAAAATGACGCTGGAGCACGGCTGCAACCTGATCGACACGTCCGCAAATTATACGGACGGCATGGCAGAAGTGCTCATCGGCGATGTGTTCAACGATTTTATCGTTTGGAACGGCAAACCGCGCGAGGCATACGTGATTGTCAGCAAAGTTGGCTACATTCAGGGTGACAATATGGACATCGCAAAGGAGCGCGAAAACAACAGCGATCCGTTTCCGGAAGTCGTTAAATATCATACAGATATGTGGCATTGCATTCACCCGGTTTTTATCGAAGACCAGATCACCCGTTCGCTGGCGCGAATGCATCTGGACACGCTGGATGTGTATCTGCTGCACAATCCGGAATATTTTTTGATGCACGCCGAACAGCAAAATTTTGATTTGGCAGCCGCCGAAAAACAATTTTACAATCGCCTGCGCCGCGCGTTTGTGCAGATGGAAAAATTGGTGAACGACGGGCTGATTCGCTGGTATGGCATTTCCAGCAACAGCTTTCCGCTGCCGGCGGACGATCCGCATCACGTCAGTTTGGCGAAGGTGTGGACGGCATATGGAGATGCCTGTTTGCAGCTCGGTATTGCGCCGGAGGAGGGGCATTTTGCGGTCATCCAACTGCCGTTCAACATGCTGGAAAACAGCGCGGAAACTGAAAAAAACAATTCATTTCAGAATGAAAACCTGACCGTTTTACAACTCGCCGAACAATTAAATCTCGGGGTTTTGGCGAACCGTCCGTTAAATGCGATTGACGGCAACCGGCTGCTGCGTTTGGCCAATTACGGCGCCGAACCGGACACCGATTATTCATCCAAATTTGAGATTGAATTGGAAAAAGCCCAGCAAATTGAAGATGAACTGGTCAGTTTTGTCGCCAGCGAAAATTTGCAGCTCGGCAGCGAGGGAAAGGCATTCCGCGAATTTTTGCAAAGCAGCGTACATTTGCGCATGCTCACCCGCCAAAATATGGATGTTTCCACATTCCGGATGTTGCTGGCACAGCGGCTGAACCCGCTCACGGAATTCGGCAAACGGGTGCTGCTGGAAAAAAGCAATCCCGAATCGGGCATCGGCAAAATCATCGAACGCTATTTTGCAGCGCTGCAATCCGCTGCAGATGTTTGGCTGATGGAACTGGATCGCCGCAATTCCATCGCGCTGAAGGATACCGTATCTGCGTTCGACAGCGCGCACCCGCAATGGCAACAGCAATCGCTGTCCCAAAAAGCATTGCTGCAAACGCTGCACAGCGGCGAAGTGCACGTTTCGCTGGTTGGTATGCGCTCTCCGGAATATGTGAAAGATTCGCTGGAAGTGCTTAAATTGCTTTAATTTACGGTGAAAATTTTTGTTGTTCCACCGCGAAAATTTCGAAAAACTGCTGGTCCAAATCAAATTTGCATATCGAAAAAAAAATCGTTATCATCTTTATGGGAGCCGGCAACTGTCTTCAAACTAACCGTTTGCCTTTCCCAACCCAAATTTTTCCGGCAGTTGCATTCACCGAAATGCAATAAAATGTATTGCCGATAAATCCTTTAAAATAAACGGCTTTATTCAACGCTCCGGTATTTTATGAGTGATATATCACCGACATCTGCAGCAGATGAAAACCGGTTATGGCTGATGCTGAAAGCGGGCAATCCGGCTGCGCTGGAACTGTTGTTTCGCCAATATTATCAGCATTTGTATGATTACGGCATGCGGTTTTACGCGCAGGACGACATCGTTAAAGATGCAATTCAGGATGTGTTTGCAACCATTTGGGAACGCAAAGCATTTTTGGGCGATGTGCAATCTGTGCTGCCGTATTTGCTGGCATCGCTGCGGCGCACATTGCTGAAACGGCTGGCACAGCAGCGCAAAACGGTAACGTTCAACACAGATTTGCACGATGCCAACGATGATTTTGCGTTTTCACCGGAAGAATTTGTCCTGCATCGCGAAACGGATATCGCCCGCAAACGAATGGTTCAATCCATTTTGGGAAGCATACCGCCACGGATGCGCGAAGCGCTGTATCTGAAAATTTTTAAAGAATTTACCTATTCGCAAATCGCAGAAGTAATGGGCATTTCTTACCAGGTCGCGCGTAATTACGTTTTCGAAGCACTGCAACGGCTCCGCCAATTGAACCCGGACACAACTTTTCAAGCCTGATTTCTCCTTCCTCTAAAAAATTTCACTTTTTTTTCTGAATGACCATTACAAAAGCGTTTCCGTTTGCTCTTTACTATTAAACAGCAAAAAATGCAGACCGGTTTTTTCAAAATTTGTCTGCGGAATGTTAACAACTGTAAAGGGCTAACGCACTTATAATGAATCAGAGAGAGCAAATTATCGCAGAACTGCTGGAGAACGAGTCATTTCTGAAATGGCTTTCCGGAAAAGGGGACGCAACAGACAACCAATTCTGGCAAAACTGGATTTCTGAAAACACCTTGCATGAAGAAGCATTCCGCGAGATCTCGGAAACCTGGTCCGTTTTAACATTTAAGCCCATTTTTTCGGGTGAAACAGATGCCGAATGGCAAAAATTAAACAACCGGTTGAACCTCGGAGACAGCGCTTCGACGGCACCGCAACACCCGGAAACCTATCTTCAGCGACGGATGAATCGCGAAATCCATTCGACCCGTTGGTGGCTGGGCGCGGGCAGCGCAGTTGCCGCGGCATTTTGTCTGGTTGCACTGGTTTGGGTGGGATTTTTCAGCGGAAATGTTTCCAATCCAATGAACCGGGAAGTGCGAACCGGCAATGGCGAGCAGGTGCGCATTCAACTGCCCGATCAATCTACCGTGTTGCTGAACGCCAATTCTGCGCTCCACTTTTCGGATGAATGGACAAGCGGCAGCGCAGTAAATGTTGTGTTGACGGGCGAGGCGTTTTTTGATATCAGCAAAAATCCCGCCGGAACCGCGCGCCGTTTTACCGTGCAAACTGCGGACGGACAGGTGCGCGTTTTGGGAACGCGTTTTGTCGTGTACGAACGCGGCGATGGCACAACTGTTTCGCTGGAAAACGGGCGGGTTGAAGTTGCGGCACAAAATGATCACAACAATCCGGCGGCGACGGCAGAGCTGATTCCGGGACAATCCACATTTTTTCACCGGAACGACCGGCAACTGCACGCCAACGCAACCGACAGCAAAACCCGGATTGTCTGGTGGAGCGACGAACCGGCTTTCGCGCTGGACCAAACGCCACTATCGGTTGTTATCCGGCGAATTGAGGAAACTTACGGCGTTAGCGTTGTCGTGAAGGACGTTGCATTGCTGGATCGCGAACTTTCCGGCGCCATCGAAAACACCAACATCGACGCCGTAATGGACGCACTCGGCAAAGTGCTCCAAATTCCGGTAAAACGTCAGGGTAACCGGGTCTTTTTCAATTGAAACCGGTTCCGTTTTTTTAACGTCAGTAAACGATAGGGATGAACGGGAATGCCGAAGGCTTTGCACATAGCGCTGTTCATCTGCCTTGCGACGATTGCCAATGCGCAAACGGTCGTCAACGGCTATCAGCGCAGCCAATTTACCGAGTACTTCAGCAAAACCGTTGTGCCGTTGGAAACCGCCGTCAAATTTTTGAGCGATGTGTACCAGGTCAATTTTATCTACGAACACGATCTTGTTATCAATAAAAAAAGCCCGGTTTTAACAAATGTCAGCGGCAATTTTTACGACGACCTGATTTACACGCTCGATAATCACCCGATCCAGTTTATCAAAGCGGGGAAAAAAACCATCGTGTTAATCGCCAGAGAAAAAGAGAGCGCAGCCCGGCGAATTATTCGCGGCGTGGTAACCGATGAGGATGGCAAAGGTATTTCCGATGCGGAAGTGTTTATCAAAGGCACCTCGTGGGGCGCGGTCACTTTGCGGGATGGCAGCTATTTTATCGATACCGTTCCGGAAGGCAAATACACCCTCACCGCCCGCTGCGTGGGTTTCCGGACCGAACGGCAGGAAGTGGAAATCCGCACAGCCGAAGCGCTGGAAATCGATTTCAAACTGACGATTGACGTGCTGAATATGGACGAAGTAGTGACCACCGCATCGCGAAATCCGTTGACCAAAATAGAATCGAGCGTGGCGATCACCACCGCCAACAGCGCGCAAATTCGCGAACGCAAACCGCGCAGCACCGCCGATTTGCTGATGTACATCCCCGGATTTTATGTGGAAAGCTCCGGCGGCGAATCCGGCAACAACCTGTTTCCGCGCGGTATTCCGCAGGATGGCAGCTATCGCTACATCTCGATGTTTGAGGACGGTTTACCCCTTTTCGAGGCGTCGGAGCTGGCATTTGCCAACATCGATATTATGATGCGGCTGGACGAAAACATCGCCCAAATGGAAGGCGTTCGCGGCGGTACCGGATCCATTTACGCCAGCAACGCACCCGGCGGCATCATCAATTTTGTGAACAAAACCGGCGGGGAACACAACGCCGGCATCGTAAAATTCAGTATCGGCGATTACGGGCATTACCGGCTCGATTACAATATGGGTGGACCGCTCGGCGATAGCTGGCAATACAACATCGGTGGATTTTTGCGCCAGGGCGATGGCATCCGCGATCCCGGATTTGCCGCAAACAAAGGCGGACAAATGAAGCTGAACCTCACCCGCCTGTTCAAAAACGGATACGCCCGGATTTATGGCAAATACCTGAACGACCGCAACATTTTTTATTTACCCATTCCGTTAAAAAACCCGGGCAATCCGCAGGGAATTCCCGGCGTGAACGCCAATTACGGCACATTAACCAGCGTACATATGGAAAATGTCAACCTGCCGACACCGGATGGCCGGATGATCGAGCGCGATATCCGCGATGGCATTCACCCGGAACTCGGCTCTGTCACCGGAGAATTATTTCTCGATTTGGGGCAAAACTGGTCACTGAATTACAAATCGCGCTGGACAAAAGCAGACATCGGTTTTAACGCTATTTTTTCGCTGGATACGCCCGTTCCCGCTGCTGTTTTTGCCGATTCCATAAAACGCCTTTCGCAACTGCCCGGTTTTGGGCATTGGGAATATCGCTACGCAGATTCCGGCGAGCGAATTGAAAATATCGAATCGCTGAACAACAACGGGCTGGTTACCCGCAGCGGTTGGTGGAGCATTCAAAAACCGCTGGAAAATATGATCAACCAGTTGCAGGTGCGGAAAACGTTCGGCAAACACCTGCTGGATGTTACCGGATATTACAGCACTTACAGCGCTGCGGATTTTTGGTATTTGCACAACGTGCTCATCGAAATTAATGAAAATCCGCGAATGCTCGATTTAGCGGCATTCGACAGCAACGGCAACGAGCTGGTCAGCGTTACCCAGAACGGATTTGAACAGTTCGGCACATTTTACGTGAATGCAGAAAGCGAAGCGGCAGTAACGGCGCTGGCGGTTGTGGATGAATGGCAGCCGCATAAAAAGTTGCGGATTGATGGCGGTTTCCGGCTGGAACACGCCCGCTTTAACGGCAAAGTGGAAAACACCCGTTACGATGCCGGTATTCCCGGCAGCACCGCACTCGCCGGACAACATGTGACTTTTGGCGATGGCACATTCCGCAATTACGACCACACATTTAATGAATGGGCGGTTTCGCTGGGCGTTAATTACAGCCTCAGCAGCAGGCTGGCAATTTACGGTCGCGCCGGTCGCGGCTTCCGGACACCGGATTTTGAGCAGTGGACGATTTCCGCCGAGCGCGGCGAATCCCAATATGTTCAGCAAATGGAAAGCGGGATAAAAATGGTTTCGGACGCGGTTTCGCTGTTCGGCACCGTTTTTTTCAGCCGGCTGGATAACATCCCGTTTAGCGACGAAGTGTTCCGCGACGGCCGCATTTTTAAAGAAAACCGTTTCGCCAGCAGCACAACGCTGGGAACGGAAATTGAAGCGGTGTGGAGCATTTCGTCATCCCTGAGCCTGTATGTGAACGGCACGCTGCAGCACCCAAAATTGTTGGATATGCGGATAAAATCCGTCAACGCGGACGAAGGCTACGTTACCGTACTCGATTTAAGCGGCAAACAGGTGCGGCGCATCCCGAAGATGATCTGGGGATTCCGGCCATCGTATAAGTTTTATAATTTAAAGATATTTAGCGAGTGGCAGTTTATCGGCAAACGCTATGTGGACGATTCCAACACGGCGGAGCTGCCGGCGTATCACATGTTCAACGCGGGCATGGTTTTCGATATTCCCAACACCGGATTCACCATTTCCGGCAGCGTGGCAAATGTGACGAATACCATTGGTTTAACGGAAGGCAATCCCCGGGTGGATTCTGTCATCGCCAATCCCCGGGATGAAATTTTCATGGCGCGACCTATTTTGGGCAGATCGATTATGCTGTCTGCCGCGTACACGTTTTAACACACTGATTTTTCTTAACTTAATCAACAGGAAAAGCGGCGCCCATCCCTCGGCAAAGGTTCCGGGCGCGCTTCTCCCAAACAATAACAAGCCATACGGAGGTCTGTTATGGTTCTATCTCTAATTAACAGAGTCGCTCTTATTCTCACAATTGTTTTTTTGCAAATCTTTTGCGTTACCGGATTTGCACAGGACACTGGAGTTGTTCGCGGTGTCATCACCGATAGCGACGGTCAATCGCTGATCGGTGCCAATGTTGTGCTGGAAGGAACCATTCTCGGTGCATCCACCGATTTTGACGGTGTTTACGTGATCACCAACGTTCCTGCCGGTACTTACACAGTAATGGCGGATTATGTCGGCTATCAGTCGAGCACTGCCTCGGCAAATGTTAGCGCAGGCGGCACCGCCACGGTCAACTTCACTCTGGATCAGGATGTGCTCGATCTTCAGGCTGTGGTTACAACCGGTAGCGTTAATCCCGTTACCAAAATCGAATCCAGCGTTGCCATCACCACGCTCAGTTCGGAAGAAATCCGCAAACAGGCACCGCGCAACACCGCAGAATTGCTCAACGCCGTGCCCGGTTTTTATGTGGAAAGCTCCGGCGGCGAAGGCGGAAATAACCTGTTTGCCCGCGGTATTCCTGCGGACGGGAGTTTCCGGTATGTGCAAATGCAGGAAGACGGTTTGCCGCTGTTCGAAGACGGCGAATTGATGTTCGCAAACGTGGACGTTTTTATGCGCGTGGACGAATCCATCAAAACGATGGAAGGTGTTCGCGGCAGCACCGGCTCTATTTTCGCCAGCAACTCTCCCGGCGGTATCATCAACTTTATCAGCAAAACCGGTGGAAATTCACTGGGCGGATTGATCAAAACCAGCGTCGGTGACTACGGATTGTATCGCACAGATCTGAGCTATGGCGGTCCGTTGGGCGATATGTGGCGTTTCCACATCGGCGGATTTTATCGCTATGACGAAGGTATCCGCGATCCCGGTTTCCCGGCAAACGTTGGCGGTCAGTTGAAAGCCAACCTCACCCGGTTGATGGATAACGGCTACGTCCGATTGTATCTGAAATATCTGAACGATCGCAACACATTCTATCTGCCGATTCCGCTGCAGGATAAAGATAATCCCGAAGAAATTCCCGGTTTCGATGCCAATTACGGCACGCTGACCACTTTCGACGTTAACTACATTCGCGTGCCCAAACCGGGCGGCGGTTTCAGCGAACGCTATCTCGAAGAAGGCATGCACCCGAAATTGAACGCACTGGGCGCAGAAATTTATTTCGATCTCGGTAATGACTGGGCGTTGAAAAACATGATGCGTAACACCAATATCGGACATACATTTAACGCCATTTTCTCGCTCTCGGATCCATCATTTGCGGATACGTATGCGGAAGGCCGTTTACCGGCCGGCGCAACAGACTACCGCTACAGCTATGTTCGCTCCGGCGAAACCATCAGCAATCCGCTCTCCCTCAATGGTAACGGACTGGTTGCCAACGTTGGCTGGTGGGGCGTTGATATGGATATGCGCAACTTTGTGAACCACCTGCAACTCACCAAAAGCCTGGACAAAGTGAACGTAACCCTCGGCGGATATTTCAGCGATTACAAAGCTGCCTCCGTCTGGTTTTGGCACGATGTGCTGGTAGAAGTTGCCGATCATCCCCGGTTGCTCAATCTGGAAGCCCTGGATGGTAACGGCGACGTGGTTACCTCTATTACGGACAACGGATTCACCCGTTACGGCAACACATACAACAATTTCCAGATTTTAACCCGCGTAACCGCCGGATATCTGGATGCTGAATTTCAGGCAAACGAGCAATTGCGCATCGATGGCGGCGTTCGCGTTGAGCGTCAGCGCAGTCGCGGTCATGTGGAAAGCACTGCAGGTTACGATCTCGGCGATCCCAACACCCTCGCCGATGACAACGTAACATTCGGCACCGGGGAATATCAAACCTTCGACCAAACCTATGACGAAGTGGCCGTTTCCGTTGGTGGAAATTACAGCCTCAATCAAAGCATGGCATTTTATGCGCGCGGCAGCTCCGGTTATCGCGTGCCGGATGACAACCAGATTTTCTTCAACCTTGGTTCCGAAACGGTAGTAACCGAAGATATTCTTCAGTTTGAAGGCGGGATCAAATACGCTTCGCCAAACCTCGGCTTGTTCGGCGCGTTTTTCTACAACACGTTCGATAACATTCCGTTCTCGGATGAAGTTGTCAATCCCGATGGCAGTATTTCTACCTCCAACCGTTTCGCCGGATCGAAAACCTGGGGTTTGGAACTGGAAGCAATCGCCCGTTTTGGCCAATTCGGGCTGAACCTGACCGGAACCTACCAGGATCCGAAATACAGTGATTTTGGCGATAACACCGACAACCAGGTTCGCCGGATTCCCAAATTGTATGCGACCATTACGCCGTCGTTCAACCAGGGTCCGGTTACCATTTTTGCATCCGCACGCCATTACGGCGAACGTTACACAGACGATGCAAATACCGGAATTTTGCCGGCATTTACCGAATTTAACGCCGGTTTAACCTACCGTTTGAGCAACCGCTTTACCGTTGGCGCAAACGGATCGAACCTGACCAACACCATCGGCTTAACCGAAGGTAACCCCCGCGTGGACAGCCAAACCGATCCGCGTAATTTCTTCTTTATGGCGCGCCCGATTCTCGGTCGTTCCTTTACCGGCTCTTTGACGATCAACTTGTAATCTCAACTCTCCCGCCACCTGCCCTTCACCGGGCAGGTGGCTTTTTTAAATAGTGGCATTTCCTTCAACAGAATCAGCAAAGGACGCTCATGCCGGAATTTACTCTTCACCCGATTGATTTAACCATAATTGTTGTTTACATCCTGTTTGTTGTATTGCTGGGATTTAAACTTGGCAGCAAACACGACACCGCCGAGGACTATTTTTTGGCCGGTCGATCGATGATTTGGCCATTCATCGGTATTTCGCTGTTTGCATCAAACATTTCCAGCACAACGCTCATCGGTCTGGCTGGCGATGCCTACAGCACCGGGATTTCAGTGTTCAATTACGAATGGTTTGCTGTAATCATTCTGGTGTTTTTCGTAACGTTTTTGCTGCCGTTTGTGCTGCGTTCCGGGGTGTACACGATGCCGGAATTTCTCGAAAAACGCTTTGACGCACGGGCACGAAATTATTTTTCGGTGCTCACGCTGTTCCTGAATATTGTGGTGGACACCGCCGGCAGCCTTTATGCAGGCGCGCTGTTGCTCAAGCTCATTTTTCCGGATATTCCGATGTGGCAAACCATCACCGTTCTGGCGATTATCGCCGGTATTTACACCATCGCCGGTGGTTTGGCCGCGGTAATTTACACCGATGCCATTCAAACGGTATTGCTGCTGGTTGGCGCAGTCATCATCACCATAACGGCATTTGACCGGGTTGGCGGCTGGGAAGCCGTTGTTAATCAGGTGCCAGCGGATATGCTCAGCCTCATTCGTCCGTTGGAAGATCCGGGAGTGCCGTGGCTGGGTTTGTTCACCGGACTGCCGCTGCTGGGATTTTATTTTTGGTGCACCAACCAATTTATGGTTCAACGGGTGTTGAGCGCCAAAGACCTCAAACACGGGCGGCTCGGCAGCTTGTTTGCCGGTTTGCTGAAACTGCCGGTGCTGTTCATCATGGTTTTGCCGGGCACTTTTGCCATTTTGCTGTATCCGGATTTGCCCAAAGCCGATCTCGTTTATCCCACGCTAATGTTCGACCATTTGCCAACCGGAATGTTGGGACTGGCGTTGGCGGGATTTATCGCCGCGCTGATGTCGCAAATCGATTCGACGCTAAACTCCGCATCTACATTAGTTACAATGGATTTCATTTTCAAGGCCAAGCCAAAACTGACCCAACACCAACTGATGGTCGCCGGGCGTTGGGTGACTTTCGGTTTTATGCTGCTCGCCGCGTTGTGGGCGCCACAAATTGAAAATTTTGGCTCTCTGTTCAAATATCTCCAAAAAGTGCTTTCGTACACGGTTCCGCCGGTGGTGGCCATGTTTATTTTGGGGCTGTTCTGGAAACGGGCGAACGCCAAAGGCGCATTCGCTTCGCTGGTGATCGGCGTTACTGTCGGCGCATTTTTCTTCATCGCGAACGAGCTGACCGGCTGGACCAGCGTTATTTATGAAAACGGTTGGCTCCGTTACCTCTTTACCGTGAATCCGGAAACCGGAATTGCCAGTTTCCATTTTCTGTATATCGCGCCGGTGCTGTTCGTTTTTTGTTTTGCGGTGCTGGTTGCCGGCAGCCTGATGAGCGAGCCGCCGGACGCGGAAAAAGCGGAACAATACACCTGGACAAAAGCATTTTATGACGCGGAAACCCGCGAACTTCAATCGCTGAAATGGTATCAAAATTACCGGATTTTGTCCATCTTATTGGGCGTGGTTACGATGGCAATTGTTATCAGCTTCTGGTAGTACGCCAATCGGAACCCGTTTCCGCAAAGGTTGAGCGACCGGTTCGCAACGCCGGTTTAATCACACTAAACCCGGAAAAAACATGCATTTAATAGATTACACCATAATCTCCGTTTATCTGCTGGCGATCGTCGTTATCGGGGTGCTGTTGCAGCGCAAGGCATCCGGTGACATCGATTCCTACTTTCTCGGCAACCGCGATTTGCCATGGTGGGCACTTGGCGCATCGGGTATGGCATCCAACACCGATATCGCCGGAACGATGATCAACACGGCGATGGTTTACGTGCTCGGCACGATGGGATTTTTTGTGGAAATTCGCGGCGGAATGGTGCTCATTCTCGCATTTCTGATGATTTTTATGGGAAAATGGAATCGCCGCGCGGAAGTGATGACGATGGCGGAATGGATGCACCTGCGCTTCGGGAAAACCCGTCAGGGCGATATCGCACGGATCATCAGCGCTGTTTCCAATCTGGTGATCACCATTGCAATGATCAGCTATTTTGCCGTTGGCGCCGGGAAATTTGCCGGCGAAATACTGGGCATCAACTGGCGGATTGCTTCGCTGGCAATGGCCGGACTGGCAACCATTTACACCGTTGCCAGCGGATTATACGGCGTCGTTTGGACGGATGTGTTTCAGGGCTTTCTGATATTTATCACCATCATTTTTGTGTGCGGGATTGCCGCAACCACAGCCGATATCGGCGACAGTTTTTACGTTTCCGTACCGTTGGCAGACGGCACATTTCAACAAATCCAGCGCAGTTTTGAAGGATGGAGCAGCCTTTGGCCACCCATGGAAATGGATCTGCCGGGCACGTATTCCATCTACAATTTGTTCGGTTTGACCATCCTGTTTTACCTGTTTAAAGTGACGCTGGAAGGCAGCGGCAGCGTAACCGGCTACATGATTCAACGGTATTTTGCCGCAAAAAGCGATCGCGAAGCGGGATTGTTAACGCTTTTCTGGACGCTGCTGCTGATGTTCCGCTGGCCGCTCACCGCCGCATTTGCGCTGCTCGGCATTTATTACGGCGTCACCAACGAGGTGATCGCCGATCCGGAGCTGGTGCTGCCAACGGTAATCAACACCTACATTCCCGTCGGGTTGAAAGGAATGCTCATCGCCGGATTGATTGCCGCGGCGATGTCCACTTTCGATTCAACTGTGAACGCCGGCGCCGCATATTGGGTGAAAGATATTTATCAGGCTTACATCAATCCCGCTGCGGATGAAAAAAAATTGGTGCTGCACAGCCGCGTTGCATCGCTGGCGCTGGTGGCGTTGGGGCTGGCGTTCAGTTTCACCATTCGCAACATCAACGATATTTGGGGATGGATAACCATGGGCATCGGCGCGGGCATGTTTATTCCGTTGGTGATGCGCTGGTACTGGTGGCGATTTAACGGCTACGGCTTCGCAATAGGCACCGCCGCCGGAATGATTTCCGCAGTCATCACCCGTCTGGTTTCGGTGGGATTGCCGGAATATTGGTTTTTCATCATTTCATCGGGTTCGGCGCTGCTCGGTTGCGTCATCGGCACGCTGCTCACCCGCCCGCCGGATGACGAAGTGTTGCTAAAATTCTATAAAAAAACGCGATCATTCGGCTTCTGGAAACACATCCGCGAAAAATTACCGGCATCCAAACAGAACGAAGTAAACACGGAAAATCGTCGCGATATCATTTCCACAATAATGGCGGTGCCCTGGCAATTTTCGCTGTTTTTTATGGCAATGATGATGATGTTGGGGCGCTGGGATAATGTGGCTATTCTCGCAACCATCTTCGTCACGCTGTCTGTCGGGCTCTATTTTACGTGGTTCCGTCACTTAAAAACAGAAGTTGAAATGGATTAGCCAAACGGTTTACACCGTGAGTTTGTTCACCGCCTGTATCAACTATCGATTAATCATTGCGGGAGAAATTTATGACTTTCTGGAAAATTCGGCTGTCGCTATTTTTGAATTTCTTTGTTTATGCCATTTTATTGAACACCGTTGGCATCGTTATTTTGCAGGTTATTTCCGAATACGGGGTAAGCCGGGTTCAGGCCGGATCGCTGGAAGCGTATAAAGACCTGTCCATTATGCTCGTTTCGTTTCTGATCGCATCGTATATCCCGCGTTTCGGCTACAAACGCTCGATGGTTTTCGGGCTGTTTGTGGTTACGCTGGCGTGTGTGCTGGTTGCGTCGGTCACCGGTTTTTGGGTGACGCCGATTTTATACATGTGCGTCGGCGCTACTTTTGCGATTATCAAAGTGTCGGTTTACTCAACCGTCGGGCTGATTACCGAAAACCAAAAAGAGCACACCAGCCTGATGAACACGCTGGAAGGCATTTTTATGGTCGGATCGCTCACCGGCCCGTTGATTTTTTCTTTTATGATCGACCAATTCAACTGGCAACTAACTTACGGCATTATGGCAGTTGCAACTGCGCTCGCGTTGCTTTTGCTGCTTTCTACCCGCTTTAACGAAAGCGATGTGAGCGCACAGGAAGAGCAGGCCAGCATCCGACAAATGCTGACGCTGATCAAATATCCGATGGTGTGGATGTTCGTTGCCTGCGCTTTTTTATATGTGATGATCGAGCAAAGTTTCGGCACCTGGCTGCCTACCTTCAACCGGGAAATTTTTCAGCTTTCCGAATCACAGTCGGCGGCGTTTTTGAGCATTTACGCCGGATCGATTGCGCTGAGCCGCTTTTTGGCAGGATTTTTGGCGAAACGATTTTCCTGGCTAAAAATTCAGCTCACTTATCTGGCGCTGGCATTTGCGCTGACGCTGTTTGTTTTGATGATCACTTTTGATTATGTGGCATCGCCGGTTGCCAACTGGCAGGATGCACCGGCGCTGGCGTATATTTTCTCGATGGTCGGGTTTTTCCTCGGTCCCATCTATCCGACAATCTGTTCCATCGTTTTGAGCAAATTGGAAAAATTCCGCCAAAGCGCGATGACGGGCTTAATCGTTATTTTTTCTGCACTTGGCGGCACAACCGGATCGCTGATGATCGGTTTTTTCTCCCAAAATTTCAGCACACACAACGCCTTTTTCTTCCCGCTGGTGCCCATCACGCTGCTCGCGCTGGCGTTGATGCCATACAAAAAACTGTCCGATAAATTTGGAGAAGAACACCACACCGAATAAGATGTTGAGAATCAATTATGGGAAAAATATCCGTACCAATTGACGACACTCTTCGCCGGTTGCTGGCACAGGAAGACACAGACAACGACCGCCAGATTACCGTGCTCGATCACGGCCCGAAACAGTTTGATCTGCAAACCACGGATGGCACATCGCTGGCGGTTTTCGGCACATATTATTTATCCAATTTGCTGCAGGAGCTGGCGCTGCAAAAAGCCGCCGGCAAACGCATCGCCAAACTGGATTACCGGCGCATTTTCGAAAATCCCGTCGGGCGGCTGTCGCGAATGATCAAAACCCAGTTTTGGGACGGGCTGACCCGCCGCATCGATGAACACGGATTGGCAAATATACTCGGTGACGAAAAAGCGGGTGAACACGGCAAACCACGTATTTACGTCCCTTTCGATGACGATCGCGCGCTCGAATATTATCAGCAAATTGCCCGGACGGGCAAAATTCCCGGGCTGGAGGTCATCCGTTTGCCGCAGCAAATCACGCCGGAATACGTTCGTTCCATCAACCGGAAACCCGGTATTCTGGCGCTGGCACTGGAGAGCGTCAACGGACACATTCGCGGCGTTCCGTTCGTGGTACCGGGCGGTCGTTTCAACGAAATGTATGGCTGGGACAGCTATTTTGAAGCGCTCGGTCTGCTCGAAGACGGGCGTGTCGATCTCGCCAAAGCGATGGTGGATAATTTTTGCTACCAGATTGTTCACTACGGACAAATTCTCAACGCCAACCGCACGTATTATCTCACCCGATCGCAGCCGCCGTTTCTCACATCGATGGCGCGTTCGGTTTTCGCACATCTGCCGGAAAACGCCGAACGCCGCAACTGGCTCGCGGGCGTTGTTCGCATCGCCATTCAGGAATACGAAACCGTGTGGACAAACGCCGAACGCGGGACGCCAACCGGATTGAGCCGCTATTACGCCTACGGTTTGGGCATTCCGCCGGAAACCGAAGCCGGACATTACGACGCGGTGCTGCGCGATCACGCGGCTGCCGCCGGAATGGATGTGCGCACATTCGCCAAACAAATGATCGCCGGAGAAATTGAGGTTCCGGCACTGAACGAATATTTTCTGCACGATCGCGCCGTTCGCGAATCCGGGCACGATACCAGCTATCGCATCGAAAATCGCTGCGCCAACCTCAACACGGTAGATCTGAACGCGTTGCTGTACAAATACGAAACCGATATCGCGGAAATTATCGAAACCGATTTTGGCGATGCGCTGCCGATGCCCGGCGGCAGAATCGCCCGCAGCGATATCTGGAAAAAACGTGCCGCAGAACGTCGCCGGCGCGTCAACGATTTGCTGTGGGACGCCGGAAAAGGCATGTATTTCGATTACGATTTTGTGCGGAAAAAGAAAACATTTTTCGAAAGCGCAACCGCGTTTTATCCGCTCTGGGCAAAAATGGCCTCCGCAGAACAGGCCGCGCGGCTCGTGGAAAAAGCGCTGCCGGTTTTAGAAGCGCCGGGCGGGATCGTCTCAACATCGCTGCAATCGCGCGGCGAAATTTCCGAATGGCGTCCCGCAAAACAATGGGATTATCCCAACGGATGGGCGCCGCACCAAATGCTCATCTGGCAGGGATTGTTAAATTATGGCTACACATCTGAAGCGCAGCGGCTGGCATATCGCTGGCTGGATATGATCACCCGGAACGCCGCCGATTTTAACGGCACCGTACCGGAGAAATACGATGTGATCCGCCGCTCGCATCAGGTTTTTATGGAATACGGCAACGTTGGTACGCAGTTCGATTACATCACCCGCGAGGGATTCGGCTGGATGAACGCCTCGTACAAAGTCGGACTGGGCATTTTAAACGCCGGGCAACTTCGCAATCTGAAACAACAAATTCCCGCCGAATGGCTGTTCGGCGCATCAAATTTGGGGTAATATGGCGCAAAAAAAATATTTGCAACCACCGTCCCGGAAACGCCGCAGCCGGGAAATCGACATCGTTGCCGTTGGTGAATTGCTGGTGGATATCATCGGGCAAACCATCAGCGAATCCCTCGGCGATGTGCGCACTTTTGAGCGATTTCAGGGTGGCAGCCCGGCAAATTTCGCGGCAAATATGGCGCGACTCGGGAATGCATCGGCGCTGGTCGCCTGCGTCGGCAACGAAAATTTGGGCAAATATCTGGTTCAATCCGTAAAAAAAACCGGCGTCATTTGCGATTTCATCGCTGTTGAACCGGTTGCACCGACAACCATTGTGCTGGTCAGCCGCACCACCGGCACACCGGATTTTATCGCTTATCGCACTGCAGACCGCATGATTTTACCGGCACATATTTCCGACGCCCTGCTGCAAAAAACCCGGATTTACCACACCACCTGTTTTGCGCTCAGCCAGGAACCCGCCCAAAGCAGCATCGTGGACGGTGCTCGCCGCGCTGCCCGATTCGGTTGTAAATTAAGCATTGACGTTAATTACGCGCCCTCCATTTGGGGCGATCGCGATGAGGCACGCCGGGTGATCGCGGAATATTGTTCGCACGGCGCATTTGTGAAAATGAGTCTGGACGATATTGTCCGATTGTTTGACGATCCATCGCTCGATGAAAAAACGGCCATCGCAACCTTCCACAATTGGGGCGCAGAACTGATTTGCCTCACCAAAGGCGCGGAAGGCAGCCTGGTTTCGTGGGAAAACGGCCAAAAAGTGCAGCACCAATCCGCCCGGAAAATCAGCAATTGCGCAGACGCCACCGGCGCGGGCGACGCGTTTTGGTCGGGATTTTTGACCGCGTGGCTGGATGGCTACAAACCACCGGAATGTGCTGTCGCCGGCAGCAACATCGCCGCGATGAAACTTGCGGTTATCGGACCGCTGCCTGAAGCCGTTCCGCGAGAAAAAATCTACGAAATATTTGATTGATTGCTGTTTGCTGCGAAGGCGCAAAGCGCACAAAGGTTGGTTACGATCTCTTTCACACATCGTTCTGGGACGTAGTGCAATGAAAACTGATAGATTCCCGATAGAAACATTCGGGAATGACAAATGAAAAAGGGGTTAATAACTTGGTATTTAAACCAGTAGTGTGAAAAGACGTTCCAGGCGGGAGCCTGGAACGAGGTGGGAAAAAGGGGTTAATAACTTGGTATTTAAACCAGTAGTGTGAAAAGACGTTCCAGGCGGGAGCCTGGAACGAGGTGGGAAAAAGGGGTTAATAACTTGGTATTTAAACCAGTAGTGTGAAAAGACGTTCCAGGCGGGAGCCTGGAACGAGGTGGGTGTCGCAGGCTTGGTGGCTTTGTAGCTTGGCGGATTGCAGCTAAATAATTACGAAAAAATTCCAATGAAATTACCTGCTGAATTTATCGCGCATCAACAAAGCTGGACGCTGAACGGCGATGCGCACATCGCCCAATTTTGCCGGAAGGAATGCGATTTTATCCCGCATTTGCTGCCGGAAACGGCAGTCGCGTTCCCGGTGCAAACCACGCTGGATATTCTTCGCCGGCGATACGGCAACTCGTTCGATTTGGCGATCAGCGAACATGCAACCCAACCCGAAACACCCATCGGATCGCTGCCGAAATTTTTGCACAGTCCCGTTAAATCCGCGCCGGACGGCCGCTGGCTGAAGCGTGTAAAAATGGTCGGCATCAATGTGCGAACCATCGCTAATTTTTGGAATATTGTGGCTTACGCATTTACACTGCCACCGCAACAATCATCCGTTCACCTGCTGCCGATTTGGGAACCGGGCGTTGTGGGCAGCCTGTACGGGATGAGCAGTTGGCAAATCAACCCAGAATTTTTCAGCGATGAATTGGCGAAACAACTGCCGCATCTCAACACGGTTGAGCGGCAATTGCGGGCAGTGATCAACATTTTGCACCTCACCGGCCGAACCGTCGGCATGGATGTCATTCCCCACACCGACCGTTTTTCGGAAATGGCGCTGGCGTTCCCGGAGCATTTCGAATGGCTGCGCCGGAAAGGTCAGAAAATCGTCGATCATCACGCCAATTTGCATGAATTGGTGCAGCAGCAAATTTTCTATTTTCTCCAAAAAAACGGCGCCGCAGATGCCCGCCAGCCATTGCCGGAAAGCGCCGCCCATTTTTTTTCGGATGAACATCCGGAATTTTCGCGGTTGGCGCTGCTGTTCGGGCAGCCGGACGATCCGGAGCAGCGCAACCGGCGCCGGATTTCGCTGATCAAACATCTGCACGCTGCCGGATACGAACCGGTACCAGCCACGATGGGTCCGCCCTATCGCGGATTGCTGGTGGACGATTCCCCGGCGGCTCGCAAAATTGACGAAAACGGGCTGGAATGGCGCGATTTCCGCATCGCCGAACCAGAGGAATTTTCGCGCGTTTTTGGTCCGCTGGCGCGATACAAATTGTTCGAAAGCATTGCCGATAACCGCGATTGGCAGATCGATTTTTCGCGACCGCGAACTGCCGTCTGGCAATACGTTTGCGAACACTACGCCGATGTCCAGCGGCGATTCGGTTTCGATTTTATGCGCGGCGATATGTCCCACGTGCAAATGCGCCCGGATGGCGTCCCCACGCAAATTCCGCAATATTATGATTTACTAAAATCCGTAAAACAATTTATCCGCACGGAAAACCGCGCGCCGTATTTCGGATATTTTGCGGAATCCTTTTTGGCGCCGCCAAACGTCATCGGCTACGGCGACGAAATCGAGCATCTCGAAGCCAGCGATGCGGATAGCACGCTCGGCGATCTGCAATCGATGGTGGTTGGCTCCGCAGAGTTCCGGCGCAACTTCCGGCTGTATTCGGATATTGCCGAAACCCGCGCGGTCGCCCCAAATTTCACAATGATGACCGCCGATAAAGATGATCCGCGTTTTGACAAATTTTATCTGAAAGGCAACGAATTGCGCCACTTTATCGGGCAATGTTTGCCGGCGTTGCCCGCATACATGGCGCTCGGTTTCGAAACGCGCGATCCGCACCCGAAACCGGCACCGAACGAGCAGTACAGCAAACTGTTTGTATTTCAGGAAAAATCAGGAGAGAAAGCCACTCACGGCCCGTTTGTCTGGGGAAAAAACGTTCGGCTGTTTGAAAATTTGACACGCCTAAACTTATTGTTATCAACGATTTGGAAGGAAGTTTCGGAAAGCGAAACCCGCTGGATTTTGCCGCCTGATATGGCGGATTATTACCCGGCAATCGCCTGGTCAGCCGCAATTCCGGCGCCGCAATGGTTGTTTGTCGCCAATCTCGATACGGAAAACGCAGCCGCTGCCGTTGTTATTCCGGCGCGACATTTGGCGAACGCGCGGCAGATCGAGCGCATTTTTTCAACCGCAGATCAGCCGCTGCCGGCGAAACCGGTTTCCATCAGCGGCAGCAATTTCAGGATCGCGAAAATATTGCCCGGCGAAGGGCAAATTTACCAGCTATCCCGCTGATACCACTGGCGAACCACATCCTCTGCCGGTTTGTTGTTTGGCGTGAAATCGTTATCACGGTTGCCGCCGTATTCCAGATAGCTCGGCCACTTCCACCAATAAATGCCCCGCAGCCAGTCCGCGTGCTGCATCGTTTCGAAAACGGCGCGATAGCTGCGTGCCTGCGCATCCAGATCGACCGGTTTGCGGCGGGCAGATTCGTGCGGCTGCTGCCACGGTGAGGGCGTGCTGGTGAAACCGATTTCCGTAATCAGCACGGGTTTGCTGTATTTTTTTTGGATAGCCGCCACTCGCGCAGCAATGTTGGAAACACCCGCCCGCAGCTCCGCATCCGATGGCGCGGTTTTGTCGCTGAGCGGATAGTAACAGTTCAGCCCGATAAAATCGAGGTCATCCCAAAACGTCAATTTCTCGAAATCATCGCCCCAATTGGCGGCGTAAGTCATTTGCCCGCTATAGAGTTGGCGCAATTTGCCAATCATCTCGCGCCAGCGGTCGTCCTGCGTGGCGGTGGTTTTTGCCAGCTCCACACCAACACACAGCACGTCGATTTGATACATTTCCGCCATCAGCGCGTAATGGCGCATCCAGCGATGGTAATTGTTGAAAAATTGCTGCCAATCGGCGTCGGATTGCATGTGAATATCGCCCGGCCAACTGCCGCCGCCGAGCCAGATGTGCGGTTTCAGCATCACGCTCATACCCAGCGATTTGGCGGTGAGCGCCGAGTGAATCACGCTTTCGTCATTTTCCGAACCGGAGCCGCTGGAAAATCGCAAAAACGCAGGTTTTCCGGGATCACGCATGAAGCTGAACGGCGTGATCGACACCGCGTTTCCGCCCATTTCGGCGAGTTTTGCCAGCGCCGCATCCGATTTCCGGGAGAGATAGCCGTTGTAAATCTGGTAGCCTTCGTGCGCGAAACAAAAACCTTTGCGGAAATTTTCGAATTTCGGAAAGCTGGCGCGATCCACCGCCATTTGCCCGCGAAACGCATTCGCCAACTGCGCCAGATGCCAATGCCAGCCGGCTTCCAGTTTGGCAATTTCCGCTGCTGTTGGCTGCCATGTTTTGAAAGTTTCGAGAAATTGTTGTTTGCCCCATACATCCAGCAAATATGCCACAAAACTGCCGGCCAGCGGCGATATCACCAATGGCGAATCCTGCGTGAGCAATTCGTTATCCAGCATTTCCGCCAGCGATACAGCGTTGCCGGAATTCCACAATCGCGCCGCCCAATATCGATATCCTTTTTCGTGCCAATTCTCTGAAAAATAAATACTTAGCCCGATTTCCAAAACCGTTTTCCCGGCTTCGCCGAAATGGTTGCGGAGCAACAAACGGGCATCGCTGCAAAAATCATCGCCGCGAATGCCATCGCGAATGACGCTGTAAATCGCATTTTTTTCGGGATCGATATGCGTTAAATCGGTGTTTCCGGTGACCAGCCCTTTGTCCTCAAACGTGCCGAAAATGTGATAATCGATGCTGTCCGGCGCAGATTCGATGCCCAAAAATTCGCTGATTTCCCGAAATTTCGTTTCGTGATTTTGGCGAATCCGGCCCATTTCCACATCGGAAAACTGCACGCCGTGCAGATAAAACCGGTAATGATTGCCACCCGCAATTTGCACATCCGCCTGATAATCACGGTGATTTTCCGGATCAAACTGCCACAACTGTTGGGGATTTTGCGAGAAAAATCCCATCAGCAATGTTTGCCCGTTGCGCAGCACGCGATAATCGCCGGCGCTGTTGAACAATTGCCGCGACGACCGTTGCAATTCGCTGAGCAAATGGGCGTCGGAATTTCCGGTAATCAGATAAACGGCGTGGGTGGAATCGCGCATATTCGGGTAATAAAAAGTGAGCACATCCGTGGAATCGGCGTAGGTATTTTCGAACAATTCAAAACTGTTTTGGCGAATGTTCAGCGGCAGTTGTCGGGCAACCGGCGCAATCCAGCGATTGGACACCGCAGTGCCGAGCAGATAAACCATTGTGCCGCGCAAATCGCTTTCGCGAACATCACTATCCGCCCGGATGTTGAATTTCAGCCAGCGGCCGCGCTGCTGCATTGCCTCCGCAAACTGTTGATATTGTTCACGATAGCGCGCATCGCCGGCGGCGTAAACCAGCAACGCCTCGCGCGATTCGTACAATCGTTCGCGCAGCATTTCGCGATTGGGCAATTTTTTTCCGGCGGTTTTTCCGGGCGCATTTTCCCCGGCGTTCGTAAAATCCAGCTGCGCCAAAAAAAATGCGGTCATCAGCACCGCAATCACCGCCAGCAATACCGGCGCGTTTCTCAATTTCATTTATGCTCATCCCTTTTATTGCATTTCAGCTTTTGCTAACTTAACTTAATTCACAACGGAACCATTTACAAGGGGCGCATTTTGAAACGAGCGATTATTTTTTTGCTATTGATGTTGGGGTTTATTTCCGGTTGCGATAGTGAAAAATTTCTGAAATACAATTACGACGCGGAATCACTCGCGAAACAGGCGGTCATTACCGGGAACATCAGCAATCAGTTTACCCTGAAAAATGTTGAAAACGCCAATATTTATTTTGAAGATCAATTTGCGACAACGGATTATTTCGGCAATTACGAATTGCGCTACCAGTTCAGCGCAGATGCGGATCAGGGGCGCGCCATTTCCGTTCGCATCGAAGCAGAGAATTTTTTTGCGCTGGATACCACTCAGGTCGTTTTTCCGGAGCCGATGGCATTTAGCGCGAAGCTGGAATATGCGGCGCCGATTATCGAAGATTTGGCCATCGTTGTGCCCGAAAATGTGTGCCAGGCGCTGATCCTCGATTATCAGGGAGTGGGGAATCTCACATCCGTTATTGTCCGGCTGCATTACCGGGACCAGCAGTCGGGAACGGTTTACACAACTCGCGATGTGCCAATGAGTTACGTCGGCAATTACAGCACTTATACTTACCGTTTCCAATGCGTAATTCCGGCGGATTATCCGGTAACGGACAAAGGGGACCTGATCCTGCTGAGCGTGCAGGATGCGGACGGATTCAGCGACGAAGTGTCCCACAACAGCAATCCGCGTACGCCGGATGTGCTACTTTTTCCAAAAGATAACGGCTAAAGGGCTTCGCCGCGCTGACGAAACATCACCGGAATGTGCTTTTCCAGCGGTGCGCCAATCTGGTATAATTGCCATCCGGTATCGTAATTGGCAATTTTATCCTGCAGCAAATGAACCAGCGCCGCGCTGCTGGCATCGCCATCCCAGTCGAACAGTTCCACCCGGTAGTGATACATTTTTTTCTCACCGTTAATCTTCACTTCCACTTCAATCGTTTGATGCTCATCCAACCGCGGAACATTGATGCAAATATCTGCCATAGTTTTCTCCTTTTTTGTTGAAGTGCGTTCGAATACGATACAGCCACTGTGCGCATTTGGACAAATTCCTGACCGGTCGATCAACAAAATCCTGTTTGAATTGCCCAAATTACTGTTTATTATTGGCTAATCCGAAACAGATGACTGCGCAAAGCGGCAAAACAGAGCATGAAAGAACACCAAAACCTGCAAATTTCCGGCGCAAACAAACGCCCGGTTTTGATCGACATCCGGTATAACGCAAATCGTACGCCAAAACCACTGGTCATTTTTGTCCACGGATTTAAAGGATTCAAAGATTGGGGACATTTTAACCCGATCGCCGATGCGTTCGCGGAACAGCAATTCGTTTTCCTCAAATTTAATTTTTCGCACAACGGCACCACGCCGGAACATCCGCAGGAATTTGTGGATCTGGAAGCGTTCGGGCAAAATAATTTCAGCTTCGAGCTGGAAGATTTGGGAAATGTGATCGATTTCGCCAATTCCCGAAAATTTCCCGTTCCCAAAAAGGAAATCGATACTAACCATATTTATTTATTGGGACATAGTCGTGGTGGCGGCATCGCCATTTTGAAAGCGGTTGAGGATTCCCGGGTGAAAAAAATTGCCACCTGGGCATCTGTGAGCGAATACGGCAAATTCTGGAATGATGCGATGTTACCGATGTGGCAGGAAAATGGCGTGGTGTATGTGCCGAACGTCCGCACGGGTCAGCAAATGCCGCTTTTTTGGCAACTCTACGAAGATTTTCGCGACAACCGCAACCGGCTGATCATTCCGGATGCCGTAAAAAAATTGCGCATTCCATTTTTGGTCGTCCACGGCACCGCAGACCTTACCGTGCCGTATCAATCCGCGCTGGATTTGGTGGATTGGCATCCCGCCGCAAAGCTGGTAACGATACTCGGCGGCGATCACACTTTTGGCGGAAAACACCCATTTACAGACTCGGAATTGCCGGAAAGCACCCAAAAAGCAGTGATGGAAACGGTGGGATTTTTTAAGGAAAACGGCTGATCCCAAAATCATTCAGGTAACGGTTGCGACCGTTCCGCATACGCAAAAAACTAACCGGCACATACAAATAACGGCGGACGAATGATTTGCGCCTACAATTCCGACAGCAGCTTTTTCGCGTGGGCTTTATGCCCCGCATCGTCCGAATCGCTGACAGGCAGTTCCAGCACTTTTTCGAATGCGAGCCGCGCTTCATTTTTCATTTTCATTTTTTCGTAAGAAATGCCCAATTCCAGCCAGTGAACCACCGCATTCGGGGCAATTTCAATGGCTTTTTTGAAACACTCCGCCGATCGTTCCACCGATGCATCCTTTGGCACGCCACCCAGAAAAATATTTGCGAAATTGCGCTCCACCCAGCTGAGCGTGGCAATTTTGCGGTTCCAGCGACCGAGCACATGCCAGGCAATATCCTCATTCGGATCGAGTTCCAGCGAGCGATCCACCGCCGCACGAATATCTTTCGATAGCTGAACGCGTTCTTTTGCGCCCGCATCCAGCGCCACGCGACCCAACGCGATGCTCAAAAAGAGATAGCCTTTGGCGCTGTCCGGCGCAATGGCAATGGCGTGATCCGCATATTTCCGGGCGTTTTCGTAGGATACGCGGCGGTCATCTTTCTCCGGCAAATTTTCGCCGTAATCCACAAACGCGCGGCTCAGTTTCCATGCGGCTTCGTAATTCAGCGAATCTTTTTCCAGCGCATTTTGGAAAAAATCCCGCGCTGCGGCATGATTAAACGCGAGGTATGCGGAATCGCCTTTCTGGATAAAATACGCGACATCGTTCGCAAAAACGGATAACGAAAAAAGTATGCAACTACTGAAAAAACAGAAGGTTTTGAGCATTGGAGTTTTCCTTTTTGTGTGATTTTTTTTTAACCGCAGAGGTCGCAGAGAGCGCAGAGTTTTCCGAAATCAAACCACAAAACAGGCAATGGGATTCCGGTATTCGTCTGGAAAAAAAACGCCGGGCAAAACCGGAATAACAACTTTGCAGTTGATAAAGCTACAGCAACCGCTCGTAAATGGCCAACGTTTGCGCGGCAACTGCCTGCCAGGAATATTTTTGGTGCACGCGCTGCAATCCTTTTTCGCGAAACGCGCGGCGTTGTTCCGGGTTTTCCAGCAATTGGCGGATGTTTTTTCGCAAATCCGCCGCATTGGCTTCGGTGAATACCAATCCGGCATCGCTGATGACGTTGGGAATTTCCCCGGAGGACGAGCCGATTACCGGCGTGCCGCTGGCCATCGCTTCGATGATCACCCGCCCGAATTTTTCCACCCAGTTTGGTCGGGTGAGCGAGGGCAGCACAAAAATATCCATCGCGCTCATGTAGCGGGCAACGGCATCGTGTTTCGCCGGCGGCAGAAAAACGGCGTTCACGTTCAGTGCCGCAGCCTGTTCCTGCAACCGCGATTTTTCCTCACCGCCGCCGATGAGCAGCAGCGTTGCGGGCAAATCGGCCATCGCTTCCACCAGATATTTCAGCCCTTTGTGCTCCGCCATCGCCCCGACAAACCCGACAATCGGTTTGCCGTCCGGCGAAATTTCCCGGTGCAATTCCGGCAACTCGCGCGGTTGAAACGCGGCAGTGTCCACGCCGTGCGTCACGATTTCCAGCGTGCCGGAATATCCTTTTTTGCGCAGCACATCTACGGCATCCTGATTGCGGCAAAGCACCGCAGTTGCATTTTTCAGAGCATATTTTTCCGTCCAGCGAAACGGCGGCGGGTAATTTTTGAACTGATGTTGCGAAGCGTGCAGCACCAATTTGGCGTTCGGCGCATAGCGATTCCGGAAAAATGCCATCTGGAACGAACCGAGGTTGAACGGCTCATCTTCCAGATCAATCACATCCGGCTGAAACGATGTGAGCAGCGCCGCCAGCGCATTGCGAAACATCGCGAAATGCAGGTTTCCCGCACCAACGATGTCGCCGATATGCGTGGCAAACAGCGCATCGTCGCGAGTTTCGAGATGCACTTTTTGCCCGCTCCACAGCTCTTTCCAGAACGGCGGCACCAGCATTTTCACGGTTGCACCGCTTTGCCGGGCGATTTCCTGCGGCAGTGTCTGGTAAAATTTCTGCATGAAAGAGGTGTAGGAAACCATCAGTATCCGGCGATTTCGCCATTCCGTTTTCATCAATTTTCGGGCTCCGTGGGCAATGCGACATCCGGGTTTTGGGTGCGATACACTTCGAGCAACCGGCGATACGCGTCTATTTTTGGGCGGGATTCCGCCTGCTTTTCCGCCGGGAGCGATCGCAAACGAAAGCGTTCGCGAAACAGCAACGCAGTGAAAGACAACCGCATCAGCCAGCGATAAATTGCCGTTTCCGCTTTCGGGCGATGGGCTTGGTAAAACCGGAACATCGCCGCAAAATGCAGCACCGTGCTTTTCGCGCTGAATTGGGAAATGCTGGCACCGCTGTAGTGCATCATCTCATTTTTGCCGTAAAATACAGCTTTTTTTCCGGATGCGGAAAGTCTTTTGCACAAATCAATTTCTTCGGCAAAGAGCCGGAATCGCTCGTCGAACCCGTTGGCAGCCAGAAAATCCGCGCGTTTCAGCAAAAAAAATGCGCCGGAAACCCAGTCCGTTGGGTGAATTTTTTGCGGATGCCACAGTGCCGGATGGTCGATCAGCGCGCTCACCGGAACGCCGCTCAAACGGCTGATCGCGGGAATCGCGGCAGGAAATCGCGGGCTGAGTTGCATATAAATTTTCTGGAAAAGCATGTTTTTGAGGGAGGGAAAATTACCGCTGGAAACCTGAATTTCCCCGTTCGGCAGGCGCAGCCGGATGCCCAGAATATCGAACGGATTTTTGCGGAGAAACGCCAGCGCTTCGCCGATAGCGTTGTCCCGCAGCTCCGTATCGGGATTGAGCAGCAGCAAATATTCGCCCGTTGCCTGCGCCGCAGCGCGATTGTTGGCGATGGCAAAACCCAGATTTTCCGGGTGAAAAATCGCCCGAACCTGCGGAAATTTCGCCAGCACATCCGGCGTGCTGTCCACAGATGCGTTGTCGAACACGATTACCTCAAACCGGACGTTCCGGGTGTGTTCGAAAATGCTGCGTAAACAGGCTTCCAGCAGATCTGCTGTGTTCCAGTTCACGATGATCACGGACAGATCAATCGGTGTTTTTTCTGAATTTAGCATAAAGTAATGATGCTCAAACCGGAGAAAACAAATTGATGCGGCATTTCCGAAGGGGAAAAATCAGCAGCGGAAAATGGGCAGTAAAACAGGGAGATTTATGACATCGACCGGCTATTGCCGGTTATGACCCGGTTGTATTAATCGTTTAAAAAATGCAATTTCTTCTTTTGTAAATACGTTTAAAACCAACAACATAAGTAAATATCCTGCGATGCCGGCAAAAGCCGCAGCAAACAGGTGGAATTGCTGAAACAGATCTAAAATTAAAAACAAAACGACACCGGCAACAGCAATTTTTGCAACCACCGGATTGATCAGCGGAATGCCGTGCTCGCGCCGCAGTATTACAAATGCGCCGGTGACCGTAACGCTTTCCGCGGCGATGGTTGCCACGCACGCACCGATGATGACAAATTGCGGAATCAGCAGGAAATTGAGCAGCACATTGAGCAGCATCGCCAGTCCGATCAGCCCGGAAACCAGTCGCTGGTGCCCGGTCGCGTTCAGCGAAACCACCAACACCTGTTTCAGAAACAACAGCGAAAGCCAGATGGCCAGCCATTGCAGCGCAACCGCGGAACCGGCAAATTCATCCGCAAATAAAAATGTGACGATTTCATCCGACAGCACAAATAACACCACGCCGATCGGCACGGCAATCGCCAGCATGTATTGAAACGCCCGCTGCATGTTTTGCTGAAACAGGCTGTGGTTTTGCGCAAACATCGCAGAAAATGCCGGAAACAGCGCCACCACAAATGTCTCCGGCAAAAAGGTGAGGCTTTCGATCAATCGCCGTCCGGCGGCGTAAATACCGACGATATCGGCGGTGTGGAAAATTTTCAGCATCACGGAATCGATGTTGACCATAATTGCGCCAAACGCGGTGATCATCGCAAACGGCCACGATTCTTTCAGGATGAATCGCGCCAGTTCGCGATCCCATTTCAACCGGATGCGGAAAAATGTGCGGTGGATAAATCCCAGCGCCAGCAACGCTTTCAAACATTCCACAGCCGCAAAAACGGCGATCAGCGGCAACAGCGAAGCGCCGGATTGCCAGAGAATCAGCGCAGCGATGAGCATCAGAAATCGTTCGGAAATATAGGTGAGCGCCTCAAATTCCATGCGCTCAAACGAACGAAAAATGGCGTAACTGAAGCGGCTGATGCCATCGAAAAACAGAAAAAAGCTGAACAGGAAAATGATGCTGCGCTCGAAATTGTTCCAGTTGGTGAGCGCGGCAACCCCGTTGATCAGCAACAGCGTAATTCCTGAAAAAACAATCACTAACGGAAAGGTTGTGCCAAACACTTTTTCTGCGGTGGATTTGTTTTGCGAGATGTGCCGGACGAGATAGGTGCTCATGCCAAACTGGGTAAAAATCATAAACAGCATCACAAACGAGAAGCCGAAATTGTAAAAACCGTAGCCGTCGTCACCCAACATTTGGGTCATAATCAGGATCAGCGCGAGGTTGATTAATTTGGCGATGACGTGTCCGGCGTTCAGCACCAGCGTATTTTTGGCAATGGTTTTATTTGCGCTCATTAGCTATTTCTATTTTACCGGTGGGAAAAATACGCGGGAAAAGCGGGCAGGCAAAGCGGAAAAATGCAGATCACGAATCGGTGTCAGCTTCCTGCAAATCGCCGAGGGCGTCGAACAGCGACTGGCGGAGCGTGGTCATCTGTTCTTTGCCGAGGGTTTGTCCGTAACCGGCAACCAGCCACGCGGTAAATCCGATCGCTGCGCACAGCGGTGACAGCCAAATGATATCCGAATCCATCCCCAAACTCAATTGCACCGATCCCCAAATGAGCGAAACCATCGCGCAAAACGAAACCGCCGCATAAATGGCGAGAAACAGCGTCCAGACCGTTGGCGCGGGTCCAAACAGGCAACGCAGCACCGTGCCGTTTTCGTGTTCATCCACCTGAACGGTTAATCGCGGCGACCAATAGTGGGTTTCTTCGTCCGGCATCCGCAGCATCGCGTGATGGTTCGATACCATTCCGGTGCATTTGGCATCCGGCGATGTCAGATGGGATTTGATTTTGCCGAGCACCGCATCGGGCGGCATTTTCGCCAGCAGGCGAAATCGGGGACGAATTTGCAAACTACCGGTCATTTTTTGCCGAAATCCTTGTTTGGTTGATCGATTCAAACAGCACGAGTTTGGGAGGATAAATATAATATTTCGCGATGAATTCGCAAAATGGAGATTACGGATTTATTTGTTTGCCGCAAAGCCGCGAAGCGCGCAAAGATTTTTTAGGCTTTACTCGTTACGACGCTCCGCATCGTAACGCAATTCTCCAAAAAGCTCCTGCTTTGTATTCGCATTACGGATTTATCTATTTGCCGCATAGCCGCGAAGCACGCAAAGATTTTTATGTATTTTTTCTATTTACCCTTTATCCTTTTTTCGTTCCCACAGCGCAATTACAATACCGACCAGAATCAACGCCGCGCCCGCGTAAAACCACACCTGCGGGACTTCATTGAAAAAGAAAAAAGCGAGGATCGACGCCAGCAGCGGCTCGCCGAGAAACGTAAGATTTACTTTATACACCTCGATGCGCCGCGCCGCCCAGTTGAACAGCGAATGTCCCACGCCGGTGGGAATCAGCGCCAGCAACAGCATAAAAATATGCGCCTCCGCCGGATAATTGATCAGCGAGTGCCCCGCCGCAACGCTAAACACCAGCAAAATAACCGCCGCGCTGCCATACACCCGCAGCAGATACGGCACCAGCGCAATATCATTGCGCATTTTGCGCCCGGTCAGAAAATAGAGCGTCACGAAAACGGCGCTGATCAGCGCGAGCATATCGCCGAAAAATTGCCCGGAAGTGCCGCTGCTACTGTTCCAATCCTGCGCGGCGATCACCAAAATACCAACGGTTGCCAGCGCGACCGCAACAATCGCCCGGCGATCGCTGAATTCCTTCAGCATAAACGGTGCAAAAACCAGCGCGAAAACCGGTGCGGTGGAGCCGATGATCAGCGCATGCGCCACAGTGGTAAATTTCAGCGAACCGATCCAGGTAATGAAGTGCAGCGCCAACATCAACCCCGCAAAAAAAATCTGCCATCGCGAGCGGGCGGGCAGCGCTTTCACCGGATTTTTCTGTCGCCACTGGAGCAGCGCAAAAATGCCGGTTGCCCAAAACATCCGGTAAAACGCGATGACCATCGATGGCGTATCGCCGCACCAGCGCACGAAAATTGCCGCAAAAGCCACGGACAGCACCGCCATCAGCAGCCCGAGATATGTTTTGACATTCTGCCCGTCGCTATCGTTTTGCACCTTGCTTAACCTCTTGTGAATTGCTATAATTCGATATTCAAAATGAGAGAAAATAACGCAAAACCGCGAACATAAACAAACCAAATATAGGGAGACGGATATGTCCGGCAAAACTTTCGACGATACCGCACTGGAGTTCATGAAAATTTATTTCACCTGCAACCCGGAAAAACTGCCCAAAGAGGCGGACAAAGCTTTTGTGGAAATGCAGAAAATTTTCAGCAGTTACAAAGAAAAGCTGATCGAAAAAGGCATCAAAAAGAACACGGATTTTTTCAGCGATAAATTTTGATCCAATGTGTAAGGGCGAACGGCCGTTCGCCCCTACCTCGCAACAGCGGCCAGATGTCATTCCTGCGAAGGCAGGAATCTCCGGATGTAACCCACTGAATCTGGCATTGTTTTAAGTAAGGGCGAATCCAAAAGGGACAGGCAAGCCGTTCGCCCCTACCTCGTAACAACCAACCCTCTAACATTCGCATTCAGGAGGTTTATGTCCACGGAAGCGGACAAATCGCCACAAAAACCCGCCCGCCCGCAGCTCACCGAAAATCAGCAACTGGCGCTGGCGACGGACAAAAATATCTCCGTCACTGCCGGTGCGGGATCGGGAAAAACCACCATTTTGGTGGAGCGCTATCTGCGCCTCATTCTGGACGAAAATCAGGATGTGCGCAAAGTGCTGGCGATTACCTTCACGGAAAAAGCGGCTGCGGAAATGAAAGAGCGCGTCGCCCGAATGATCCGCGAACGGCTCGACAGCGAAACAGACAGCCAAAAACGCGAACGGTTGCTGGAACTCCGCGAACGGCTCAGCTCCGCACAAATTTCCACGATTCACGCATTTTGTTCACGGCTGCTGCGCGAATATGCCGTGGCTTCCGGCGTTGATCCGGATTTTTCCGTACCGGGAGATTTGCAGCAAAATTTGCTGGTGCAGGACGCCATCAACGATGTGTTCGAAGCGCTGGACAAACGCACCCTCGACAGCGACGTTTCGCCGGAAATCTGGCACGAACTGCTCCGCCAACTGCCGCCAAATGATCTGCGGCGAACGCTGGCGATGCTGCTCAGCCAACCCTACCAATCCCAACAATTGCAAAAAAAACTGGCTGCCGAAAGCGATGAACAGATGTTCGAATGGCTGGAATCGCAGTTTTTTGCGCTGCTGGAACGACATGTCGGAACGGAGGCGCTGCTGCACGATCTGCTGCCGATTATCCGCGAAATCCTTTCGGCAAAAGTGGAGCGATCCCGGCTGAAAGACGGTGGCAAAATCGCATTTCAATTATTTGACGAAGTGCTGGTGAACGACGCCAGCACCGCCAGCGGTTTGCTGCTCTGGCAGCAGTTGCTCACCCTTTCCGTGCTGATGACCACCAACGACGCCACAGCGTACAAACGCGATTTGCGCCCCATCGGCGTAAAAGCCGATCTCGGCGAGGCGTTCGAACCGCTCAAACATCTCAGCCAAACCATCGTTCCGCTGGCGGAATTTGCCAAACGCTTTGGCGAAAACGCACCCGGCGATCTCGACAAACTCGGCTTGCACAATCAGCGTATGGTGTTGAAATTATACGAGTTGGCGAACCAAATTTATCGCGATCGCAAAGAGGAACGCGGCTTTCTCGATTTTGACGATCTGCAAATTTACGCCCTGCAAATGCTGGAAAATCACACTGCCGTGCGCAACGATTTACGGCATCGCTACAGCTATATTATGGTGGACGAATTTCAGGACACCAACGATTTGCAGTGGGACATCATCAGCAAAATGGGCATTCACGACGGACAACTGGATGAGAAAAAATTCTTCGTTGTGGGCGATCCGAAGCAGTCGATTTACGGCTTCCGCAACGCAGATGTTCGGGTGTTCAAATCCGTGAAAACCCAGTTTGCGGCGCGCAACGGCAGCCAAAATCCCGACAATTACCCCGGAAACGTGGTGCTGCAGGACAGCTTCCGCTTTCTGCCGGGCATCAACAATTTCACCAATTTTCTGTTCCGGCAGCTCATCGGCACGGATTTGCACAACCCGTTCGACGTGGCGTACGAGCCGTTGGCAACCCAGCGCAGCGCGCCGGACACCGCGCACATCGAGCTGGCGGCGTTGAACAAAAAAGATCTGGCAGCGCGCAAACTCTCGCAGGAAGATTACATCGCGCAGCGCATTTGCACGCTGCTGAACATTCCCATGCAGCCGGAAAGCGGCGAAACCCTGCCCGAACCGCCGCCGCTGCACATTTCCAAACGCGTTGCCGGCGCTGAACAGCCCGCGTCCATTCTTCCCGGCGATATCGCCATTCTCATTCCCCGGCGCACCCATTTGCCGGAATTGGAAACCACGCTGCGGCGCTACGGCGTTCCGTTCAAAACCATCGGCGGAGTGGGATTTTACCGGCGGCAGGAAATTTTCGACGTGTATCATTTGCTGCGATTTCTGGATAATCCGGCGGACGACCTCTCGCTGGTGGCGCTGCTGCGCTCCCCGTTTGCGGGCATTTCCGATGCGGCGCTGTTTTGGCTGGCGCAGGAAAAAGGGAAAACCTGGTTTGGTAAACTGTTGAATATTAACGATTTCGGGATTTACCCGCAAATGGATCGCCAACCGCTGCAACGCATCCAACAGCAAATTTTGCGCTGGCAAAAACGCCGCGATCGCCTCTCGCTGTCGCGATTGGTCAGCGAAATTTTTGAGGAAAGCTTGTATCGCGCGACACTGGCGGCGGAGTGGAACGGCGAACAAATGCTGGCGAATCTCGATAAATTGATCGAGCAAATCCGCGATTTCGAGCAAAGCGGATTTATGGCGCTCTCCGATTTTATCGATTCGCTGCGGGAAACGCTCAATCTCGATCCCCGCGAAGGCGAGGCGCAAATCGCGCTGGAAGACGAGAGCACCGTAAAAATTATGACGATTCACCAATCGAAAGGGCTGGAATTTCCCATCGTTTTGCTGCCATATCTCAGCCAGCAGGGCAAAAGCAACAGCGCGCCGTATCGATTTGACGCCGAGTGGGGACTGTCCGCAAAATGGCGCAATCCGCTCCGCAATTACGAAGCGGAGCCGCCGTTTTTGTTCAACCTGATTCACGAACGCGACAAACAGAAAGAATTTGCCGAAGCGAAGCGCCTGTTTTACGTTGCAGCAACCCGCACGAAAGACCAGTTGTATCTCGCCGGGACGTATGAAAAATCGGATTTTGCCGGCGAAACCGCGTTCGACTGGCTGGCGCGATTGCTCAATCTGGACGCGACCGAAGGCTTTGCGGAGCAGAAACCGGAATTCCGGATTCAACCCAACAACGGTGTGTCGCTGAACGTGCTCACCCGCATTCCCAACGTGCAAATTGCCGAAGTTCAGCGCCGGGAAATTTTGCCCGCGCTCGATGCGCACAGCCAAACGCTGGATGATTTTATCAACGGGAAATTGCCGCAATCTGAATTGCCGGTGCACCTCCGCAAAATTGACGATTCGCCGAAAGGCGTCACCTTTTCCGCGACGCAGTTGCTCACTTTCAACAGCGATCCGGATGCGTATTTTTTGCGCTATCACCGCGGATTTTTTGAGAGCGATTACGAATTTCTCACCCGTTTCGCCGAAGCGGACGCGCTCAGTTTGCTGAAAGGGAAAATTGTTCACAAAATGCTGGAGGACGGCTTGCCCGCGGACGAAGGCGAATTGCTCGCCCGGCTGGACGATGCGTTTTTTCAGTACGAAATTTTTGACGAAGAGGAGCGCACGGATTTCCGGCGGGAAATTCCCGCGCTGATGCTGCCGTTCATCGCCAGCGAAACGGCACAGGAAATTTTCGGCGCAGCCGCGTTTCACAACGAACTGAGCCTGACCATGCGCATTGCCGACGATTTTTTCACCGGAACGCTGGATCGCGTGTATCAAAACGGCAGCGGCGAATGGGAAGTGATCGATTACAAAACCAACAATATTTCCGCCGGACAGGTGCAAAAAACCGGTGAAAAATACGCCATGCAAATGAAGGGCTACGCCCTGCTGCTGGCGCAGATTTTTCCGGGGCAAACGGCGTATCGGGTGCGGCTGTATTTTCTCAAACCGCAGCAGATGTTCGAGCAGGTTTTCTCAGCCGCAGATGTTGATGCGATCAAAAACAAGTTTGCCGGGATCATCGCGCAAATCAAAAAATTTCAACCATTTGGCGACAAATTACCCGCCGACCGGGATGCCTGATTTTGGCTTTTCTGTCATTCCGGGCTTGTCCCGGAATCCTCCTGCTGTTTTGGAGATTCCTGCATTCGCAGGAATGACACAGAATAAAACTGCCAGACCACACCTAAGGCGCTCGGCAGAAAATGAGCACAGGGATTAAACCCGGTGCTCATTCAAAAAAATGTCACTCCGCTTTCCCGACGATTGTGAAATTTCCACCGACAAACAAATTGCCGCCGTTCGCTGCCAACGCGTACACAAACGCGGGGAATTCTTCCTGCATTTCATTGTATGCGCCGCCGCTCAATTCCTGAAACACATTGTTGTTCACCACCGCAACGTTGTTCAGCGCCACTTCACCCATCACCGGGAAATGTCCGCCGGTGGCGATCATGCTGTTGTAGCTGCGCACGGCGTGTCCGATATTCTGGTAAAATCCGCCGCCGTGCGGATACGAATCGCCCAAATAGCTCCAGCCTTCCCCGTTCCATTTGGCGAATAAATAGAATCCCGTTTCCAGAAAAAACTGTCCGGCAACGTAAATTTCCGTGCCGATTTTGGCAATTTTGTTGACAATTCCGTTCGGCCCGTTGCCCAGCGAAACCCACGTTTCGCCATTCCACATGGCGATATTGTATGCCGCCGGATTGCTGCCAACGTTGGAAAAATCTCCGCCGATGTAAACTAAACCGCCGTCAACCAGAATATCGCGCACGCTGCCCTCGCCATTCACTCCGCCGCCGAGGCTTTCCCACTCGCGGCTGAAGCTGTTCCATCTGGCGATCCCGCGCGTACCGGCGAGTTCGTCCGTTGCGGTGAATTCGCCACCGACATACACAGAATTGTTGTCGATGCGAATTGCCCGGACCGTGCCGTTTGTGCCGTTTCCGAGCGTATCCCACAGCGATGTCGCCAGGCTGAAATAAGCAATATTGTCTGCGTAAAGCGGTTCGTAATCCAGCCCATTTCCAACGGGATTGTGCACCGTATTAAAATCACCCCCGACATACAGGCCGCTGCCATCTGCATCCAACCCGTAAACATCGCCCGGCGTTAAAAAAATATCTTTGGTAACACCCGGTGCGGCTGCAGTGCCGAATCCGCGCCATTGTTCACCGTCCCAAAACGCGATGCTGTTGAACTCTTTCGCATCCGCAAAATCGAAGGTGCCGCCGACGTACAGTCGCCCGCTGTCGTAATCCAGCGCGTTTACGCTGGCAAAACCGTTTTCCACCGAACTGACGCCGTTACCGAGACTTTTCCATTTGGAGCCGTCCCATTGGGCGATGTGGTTTACGGCAAATGCATCCGAGCCGGAACCGGGTCCCGGCTGGGTGGGTGCGGATTTGCAGGAAAACGGATCGCAACCACTGAGCATCCAAATGGTGCCGAGCACAAAATAAATACGCATTCGCCAACGGCGATATAATTTGATAAATGTCATAACTAACTCCTCAATTTTATCGGATATTTTCTGATGGTTTGCGCGGCGGAAAGATGGCGGAAAAAGGAGATCAGCATTCGTGCGCATTATTTTGATGAAACAATTTCACTAAATTAACACTTTCAATTACGCCAGAATTTGCCAACATTCGTGTGATTTTACCACTACATCTTTGTGGGGGGAAAGCCGATGCTGCGCGCGAAAATCGATGAAAATCAATAGTTTATGAGAAAGTTTCGAGCCGATCACTTTGAGATTTCTGCATCCGCTCCGAAGGCGCTCCTTCGGAGCAGGAATGACCAATTTTTTTGAATGTTTTCGGCAGCCAAAAAACTTTCCCGAATAGCATATTTTTGAAATTTCTGCCTTCGCAGAAATGACCGCTATTTTTTATGCAAATATTTCGGGAGTGCCTCAAATCGATCATTAAAAAGGAAAAAGCACATGAGCTTTAAAATATTATCGTGGAATGTGGAAGCGTTTAAAGGCAGCAGCGAACGAGTGCCGCGTGTGGTGGATCATATCAAAACGGATGAGCCGGACGTGATCGGGTTATTTGAGGTGGAAAATATGGACATCATCGATTTGGTGGACAACTATTTTCCCGGCTACAATTTCCATTTGACGCAGGGCAGCCAAAACAAAGAGATTCTGGTCGGTTACCGGAAGGATAAGTTCGAGACGGTCATTTTCACCCAAAAACGCGAGTTTAAGGTGTACAATCCGTTTCTGCGCCCCGGCGCATTGCTGACGGTAAAATATTTGGGGAAGCTGTATAACATCCTGTTTTTACACACAGATAGCGGCACAGAAGCGGCGGATTTCGGGAATCGGCAGGAGATGTTCGATAAAATCTGGCGGCTGAAAAAAACGCTGAATGTCATCGGGAAATCGGAGAATGCGCCGTTCATCGTTCTCGGCGATTTGAACACGATGGGTTTGAACTTTCCCACCCGCCGGAAATCCGATCAACGCGTTTCCGCAATCGATGAAATTGTCACGCTGGACAGCGTCGGCAGCAAAACCGGAATGACAGTGTTACCCAAAAACGAGCCGGAAACGTTCAACAATTTGCGGCTGCAATCCAATCTGGATCACGTGGTGGCATCGACGAGTATTTTGTTTGCAGCGGTGGGCAAAGATGTGGCGAACAACCCGCAGTTCGTATCGGTTCGCGGGTGGAACCAGCTTTCCGGCAACGAACGGAAGGATTTTATCGATCATATTTCCGATCACAGCTCGCTGACCGTGACGGTGCTGGAGTAATGTTTCGGGTGGTTTCGGCTCCGCTCAACCACCGGGAAATACTCCGCTCAACCACCGGGAAATACTCCGCTCAACCACCGGGAGATTTACATCATCCGGATTACAATCATCGTCATATCGTCCGATTGCGGCGTGCCGTTGGCGTGTGCGTTTACGGTAGAAAAAACAGTTTCGATGGTTTGCAGCGAATCCAGCGCGTAATTTTTCGCCAGCAAATCCACCAGTTGATCCTCGCCGAATTCCTCATCGTTGGCGTTCATCGCCTCGGTGATGCCGTCGGTGGTAATCACCAGTTTATCGCCGAAGGTCAGCTCAATCACTTCCTGCTGAAACACGAAATTTCCTAAAAATCCCAGCACAATACCGCCGGTTTGCAATTGCACAACCGTGCCGTCCGCACGCTGCAAAAACGGCGCATCGTGACCGGCGTTGCAGTAAGTGAGCGTTTTTTTGCGTTTGTCGAGCACGCCCAAAAACATCGTTACAAATTTGCCGGAATCGGTGCTGGCATGCACCAACCGGTTTGCCAACCGGATGCACTCCGCCGGTTCGGGAAATCCCAGCGCAAGGCTGCGAATGGTTGCCTGGGTATTTGCCATCAGCATCGCTGCGGGCAAACCTTTTCCGGTGATGTCGCCAATCGAAAACAGCAGCCGGTCGTTATCCAGCGGGATAAAATCGTAACAATCGCCGCCGACTTCCTTTGCGGGAATGGCTTTTCCGGCGATATCGAAACCGGGAAACGCCGGCGCGGATTGCGGCAACAGCTTGATCTGGATGTCTCTCGCCAGCCGCATTTCTTCGCGAACGCGAATGAGCGCCTGCTGTTCTTCCAGTAGCCTTGCGTTGTCGATCACCTGTGTCGATTGCGCCGCGATAATCGACAGCAACCGCTGGTCTTCCGCAGTAAAATCGCCGGATTTTTTGTTGAACACCGAAATTACCCCGCGAATTTCCCCGCGCGACAGCAGCGGCACAGAAAGCAGTGAGCGAAACTGCGGCGCATCCGCCGATGCCAGTCGGCCGAACCGGTCGTCATTTGCCAAATCGTTCACCAACAGCGGTTTGCTGTTTTTGAGCACCCAACCGGTCAATTGCGCATCCAGCCGGTAAGGGAGCACCGGATTGGAGGTATCCGCCTGCCGGACCATTGTTTGCAGCGGATTGGAATTTTCGGCATTTCCCGCATCCAGCAGCGAAACAGCTGCCTGTTCCACATTTAAATGTTTCACACATTTTTTGACCATCAATCCGATGATGCTGTCCAGATTCATGGTTGAATTGATGGTGGTGGCAATTTCATTCAGCACGGTCAACTCATCTACCGCGCGACGCAATCGCAGGTTTTCCTGCTGCAGTTTTCCGGCATCTTGCGGTGCCAAATATTCATTGCTCATCGGTGCATCCCCGCTAATTTTGTGATTACAAAGTTTAGCGATTTTGCCGCAGGATGACAAATATTATTTGCCCGCCGGACAAGCCGGGCAGGTTTTCGAGACAGTGATATTTTGTTCATATTTTCAGGGCGAAAACCGGGTTTTTCGCGATCGATACGCCAACGGACAACCTGCCGGATAAATACTATACAAAAATTCACTAAAACTTGTTGAAATCCGCAAATAATTTCCTTATTTTAGATGGCGTTCTGCAATCGTTTGCGTATATTTTGTTTGGAAAAAGACCAAAAATTATGTATTTTGGAAAGTTTTTCACAAGCAAAAATCCTGCGGAGTACGATCATGAAATTCAGCATTCAAAGAGATGAAATTTACGAGGCCATTCAAAAGGTTGCCAACGTAATCCCCCAGCGATCGACGATCGCGATTACGCAAAATATTTTGTTCATCGCAGAAGACGGTCAACTGCAATTGATCGCTACGGATCTCGAAATTACCATTGCATCCAACGTTCGTGCGGAAATAGAAGAAGAAGGCCGCATTGCCCTTCCGGGACGATTGATTCACGACATCGTCCGGGAATTGCCCAATGTGGAACTGACGTTTGAATCCGGCGCCAACAACCGGTTGAAATTGCGCTCCAGTTTTGGCGAATACAAAGTGGGCGGCGAAAATCCCGATGAATTTCCCAAACGCCCGCAACTGGAAGCGATTAAAGAAATTGTGCTCCCCAACGATGTGCTGAAGCGTTTGGTGGAAAAAACCATTTTCGCCTGTTCGTCAGACGAACTACGCCCGGCGCTCACCGGTGTTTTCTTCGAAATCGGCGATAAACAGATCCGCGCCGTGGCAACGGACGGCCACCGTTTGGGCATGCTCACTTACGAAGATACGGCGCTGCCGGAAGATGCAATCAACGCGATCATTTCCACCCGCGCGCTCAATTTTGTGCTGCGCAGCCTGGAAGGACAGGGACTCACCGCCCTCACGCTCGGCGGTCGCCATGCCCGTTTTCACATGGAAAATACCCAGCTGTATGCCCGGCTCATCGAAGAAAATTATGTGGATTACAATCGGGTTATCCCGAGCGAAAGCAATTTTTCATTGACACTTAACGCATCGGATTTTCTGGCATCGGTAAAACGGGTTTCGCTGTTTTCCAATCCCATCACCGCGAAAGTGGTGTTGAACATCAACCCCGATCATATTCAGGTGCAGGCGGAAGATATGGATTGCGGCGGCGAAGCTACCGAAGAAATCCCCTGCGAATTTACCGGCGAGAGCTTTTCAATCGGCTTTAACAGCCGCTATTTGCAAAATGTGCTGCGCCACGTGGATGCCGAAGAAGTTGTGCTGCGGCTCCTCCGCCCGGATTATGCGGTGCTGCTGGCACCCGGCACTTCCCCGGAAAACGAAACGCAGCTCATGCTCCTTATGCCGATTCGGTTGGACTAACAAAAGGAACGTAACGGATGCGTCCGTCATCCTTGTTTTTACAGAATGCAATTAAAGCGTTTAGCTCTATTGAATTTTAGAAATTACACAGACGCAGAAATCGAGTTTGCCGACGGCGTGAATGTCATCTACGGCGAAAACGGTGCGGGAAAAACCAGTATTCTGGAAGCGATACACTACCTCGCGCTCACCAAAAGTTTTCGCGCCGGCACCGATAAACACCTGGTCTCGAATAAAGCGGATATGTGTCGCGTTCAGGGCGAATTTGCCGACGCCAACGGCAACACCACCCGCACCACTATTGCTTATGCGCTGGATTCCGGCAAACACCTCACCGTCAATGGACAAAAGATGCAGATATTTTCCGAATATATCGGCGATGTGCCGGTTGTGCTACTGCATCCGGCGGATCTCAATTTGTCTCAGGGCGGCCCGCAACTGCGTCGGCGATTTCTGGATGTGCTGCTTTCGCAATCCAGCAAGGTGTATCTGCACAGTTTGATGCAATACAACCGCTCGCTGCGACAACGCAACCTGCTGCTCCAGCAACCCAACTGCGATGTGGAATTGCTAAAATCGTGGGAAGAAAACTTGATCAGTCACGGCGTTGCAGTTATTCGCAAACGCCAGCAGGCAGCAACGGAATTAAGCGAACTGGTGAAACAATATTACAAAGCGCTCAGCCAGAAAGATCACAACGGCAAAATTATTTATCAGTGCAACGTATCCGCCGAAAACGGGCAGGAACTGGAAACCGTTTATCGCAATTTATTCGCCAAAAAACGCGCCGGCGAAATTGAGCAGGGCACCACAATCGTTGGTCCGCATCGCGACGATTTGCTATTTTTGCTGAACGGCAAAGCAATGAAAACTTACGCCAGCCAGGGTGAACACAAAACCTGGGTAATTTCGCTGAAACTGGCGGAATTTCATCATTTGGAGGCGCAGCAACATCAGGCGCCAATTTTATTGTTCGACGATATTTTTGGCGAGCTGGATGCCAACCGCATCCGGCAAATGCTGGAACAATTGAGCACCATCGGGCAGGTGTTTGTCACCACCACCTCCCGTAATTTTTTTGATAAAATTCAGCGGTTCGATACGCCGACACATTATTATCATGTGCAAAACGGCAGTGTGGTGCCGGCTTAATTTTTTAGGGATAAAGGATAAGCGATAAAGGATAAATAAATTCAGAAATACCAACAGCTTATGAGTTTTATTTATCCTTTATCCTTCACCCTTTATCCTTTACAAAGGTAAATATGCGCAGTGCAAAACGAAAAAATGTTCCGGTTGGCGATGCCATCCTCGCGTTTTTCAAAAGCATCGGCGCGGGAGATCGGTTCCGGGATAACCTGGCCATCGCTTTTTGGGATGTCTGTGTTGGCGAGCAGATCGCCGAACACACAGAGCCGGTGGAAGTGCGCAAAGGCGTGATGTTGGTGCGGGTTGACGACGCCACCTGGCGACAGGAACTGATGTTTCACAAATTTGAAATCATTGAGAAAATAAACCAGAAGATCGGCAAGAACGCGATTAAAGAGATTAAATTTTACTAAAAGGGATTCGTATTATGGCTGAAAACAAACCCCAGCATAATAATTATTCTGCTGACAATATCCAGATTTTGAAAGGATTGGAAGCAGTGCGTAAGCGCCCCGCCATGTATATCGGCGATGTGACGCTGCGCGGTCTGCATCACCTCGTTTACGAAATCGTCGATAACAGCATCGACGAGGCAATGGCCGGCTATTGTGATACCATAAATGTCACCATTTCCGAAGGCGAATTGATTACCGTGCAGGACAACGGTCGCGGTATTCCGGTGGATAAACATAAGGAAACCAAACAATCCGCGCTGGAAGTAATTATGACCGTTTTGCACGCCGGCGGCAAGTTCGATAAAGATACCTACAAAGTTTCCGGTGGTTTGCACGGTGTTGGCGCATCGGTGGTGAACGCACTTTCGGAATGGTGTACGGTGGAAGTTAGCCGCGACGGGCAAGTGTATGTTCAAAATTATGATCGCGGTGTGCCGCGCGGATCGGTTGCGGTAACCGGAAAAACCAAAAAATCCGGCACCAAAACCTCGTTCAAAGCAGATGAAGAAATTTTCCGCAAAATAAAATACAATTTCGAAACGCTGGCAAACCGTCTGCGCGATCTGGCTTTTCTCAATAAAGGCCTGAAAATTATTTTATCCGATGAGCGCGAAGAAGAAAAAATTGACGGCGAAATAAAAGTGGAAGAATTCCACTACAAAGGCGGTCTGGTCGAGTTTGTGAAATATCTGGATCAGCACCGGATTTCGCTGCACAAGCCTGTCTATTTTGAAGACGAACGCGAAGGCGTAACTGTAGAAGTTTCATTCGGTTACAACGATTCGTACAACGAAAACATTTTCACGTATTGTAACAACGTGAACACGGTTGAAGGCGGAACACACCTTAGTGGTTTCAAATCGGCATTAACCCGAACGCTGAATTATTACGGCACCAAAAACAATCTGCTGAAAAAAGTCAACATTCAGGGATCAGACACGTTGGAAGGCATCACAGCTATCGTGAGTGTGAAGGTTGCGGAGCCGCAATTTGAAGGGCAAACCAAAACCAAATTAGGCAACGGTGAGGTGAAAGGGATTGTCGAATCCATCACCAACGAAAAGCTCGGCGAATTTCTGGAAGAAAACCCGCCCATCGCCAGAAGAATCATCGAAAAATGTATTGCCTCCGCCCACTCCCGGGAAGCTGCCCGCAAAGCCCGCGACCTTACTCGTCGTAAAACGGCGTTGGAAAGCAGCACGCTGCCGGGAAAATTGGCGGACTGCTCCATCAGCGATCCGGCACAGTGCGAAATTTATCTGGTTGAGGGCGACTCGGCAGGTGGTTCCGCAAAACAGGGTCGCGATCGCCGGTTTCAGGCGATTTTACCGCTGAAAGGTAAAATCCTGAACGTGGAAAAAGCGCGATTGCACAAAATTTTATCCAACGATGAAATCAAAACCATCATCACCGCGCTGGGAACGGGCATCGGCGAGGGCGATTTTGACATCGCAAAACTGCGCTACGGCAAAGTGATAATCATGACTGACGCCGACGTTGACGGATCGCACATCCGCACGCTGCTGCTCACGTTTTTCTTCCGTTACATGCGCGAGCTGATCGAACTGGGCAATGTTTACATCGCCCAACCGCCGCTTTACAAAATCAAAAACGGTAAACAGGAATCCTACGCTTACGATGATGATGAAAAAGATGACCTGTTGAAGCGCTTCTCCAAAAACGGCGATGGCGTCGGCAACAATAATATTCAACGATACAAAGGTTTGGGCGAAATGAACCCCGAACAGCTGTGGGAAACCACCATGAATCCGGAAAAACGAACTTTGTTGCAGGTAACGCTGGAAAACGCCGCAGAAGCGGATCACATTTTCAGCACGCTGATGGGCGACCAGGTTGAGCCGCGCCGGGCATTTATCGAGCGTAACGCCCGCTATGTGCGGAACCTGGATATCTAATTGTAAAATCTGAATTTAAACGACGTAAACAAATAGGGAAATACTTATGGATCTTCAACGTCAACGCATTGTCCCGATGGATATTCAGGAGGAAATGCGAAATTCATATCTGGACTATTCCATGTCCGTTATTGTTGCACGGGCGCTGCCCGATGTGCGTGACGGACTAAAACCCGTGCACCGACGGGTGCTGTTCGGAATGTCGGAATTGGGCATGTCTTATACACGCCCGTATAAAAAAAGCGCCCGTATCGTCGGGGAAGTGCTCGGTAAATATCACCCGCACGGCGACTCCGCCGTTTACGATACGATGGTTCGTATGGTGCAGGATTTTTCGCTGCGCTATCCGCTGGTGGATGGACAGGGCAACTTTGGCTCCATCGACGGCGACTCTGCAGCGGCAATGCGTTACACAGAAGTGCGCATGTCCCGGATTGCCGGCGAAATTTTACGCGATCTCGATAAAGAAACCGTCGATTTTCGCCCGAATTTTGACGAAACATTACAAGAACCGATCGTCATGCCCACCGTTTTCCCGAACCTGCTCTGCAACGGTTCCTCCGGGATTGCAGTGGGAATGGCAACCAATATTCCACCGCACAATCTGGTGGAAGTAACCAATGCGCTGACACTGCTCATCGATAATCCGGAAACGACAGTGCCGGAACTGATGCAGCACATCGTTGGACCGGATTTTCCGACCGGCGGGATTATTTTTGGCACAGAGGGCATTCGGGAAGCCTATAACACCGGTCGCGGAAAAGTGATTGTTCGCGCCAAAGTAAATGTCGAGCACGCCCGTGGCAACAAAGATCGCATCATCGTTAGCGAATTGCCGTATCAGGTAAACAAGGCATCGCTGATCGAAAAAATTGCGGATCTTGTTCGCGATAAAAAGCTCGAAGGCATTTCCGACATCAACGATGAATCCGATCGCGACGGCATGCGAATGGTGATCGAACTGAAACGCGATGCACAGCCGGAAGTGGTGATCAACCAGCTGTACAAATACACCCAAATGCAAAACACTTTTGGCATCATCAACCTGGCATTGGTGGACGGTCAGCCAAAAGTGATGGCGTTAAAAGAAATGTTGCAGCACTTTATCGACCACCGCGTTGTGGTTATTGTGCGCCGCTCCAAATTTTTGCTCGCCAAAGCGGAACATCGCGCCCACATTTTGGAAGGCTTGAAAATTGCGCTGGATAATATTGATGCAATCATCGAAACCATCAAAAAATCGCGCAACCCGGAAACCGCCAAACAGAATTTGATGAAAGGCTTCAAGCTTTCCGAAATCCAGGCGCAGGCAATTCTGGATATGCGCTTGCAACGCCTCACCGGTCTGGAACGCAAAAAAATTGAAGATGAATACACCGAAATTCTCAAAACCATCAAACGCCTGAAAGCCATTTTAGCCAGCGAACAATTGCAACGCCAGTTGATCAAAGAAGAGCTGGAAGAACTGAAAACCACCTACGGCGATAAGCGGCGCACCGAAATCATCAAAGATTTCACGGAATTTTCGATTGAAGATATGATTGCGGAAGAAGATATGGTCATCACTATCACGCGTGACGGCTACATCAAACGCTTCCCGGTCAGCGGATATCGCCGCCAAAACCGCAACACCCGCGGCAGCACCGGCGCAAAAACCGCCGACACTGATTTTGTGGAACACCTGTTCATCGCTTCCACCCACAATTACATCCTGTTCTTTACCGATAAAGGCAAGGTGTACTGGCTGAAAGTGCACGAAGTGCCGCAAGTCGGGAAAGCCGGAAAAGGCCGCGCCATCGTCAATATGATCCAAAAAGAAAAAGACGAAAAAGTAGTGGCGTATCTGAACGTGAAAGAATTTTCTGACCAGTTTTTCCTGACGATGGCAACACGGCTGGGAACGGTTAAGAAAACCAATCTTTCCGCATTCGGCAATCCGCGCCGCGATGGCATTTACGCCATAAAAATCAACGAAGGCGATGATTTGATCGAAGTGAAACTTACCGACGGCGCCAACGATATATTCATGGCAACAGCTAACGGTATGGCAATTCGCTTCACTGAAACAGAAGTCCGGGAAATGGGACGTGTGGCTGCCGGTGTTCGCGGCATCGCTTTGGGTAAGGGCGATTACGTGATCGGCATGGTTGCCGTCAAACGGGAAGGTTCGCTGATGTCCATTTCCGAACTGGGATTTGGCAAACGCACCGATATTCGCGAATATCGCACAACCCACCGCGCCGGAAAAGGAATTAAAACCTTTAAAGTGAGCACAAAAACCGGTAAATTGGTTGCAATTAAGGAAGTTATCGACGATGACGACCTGATGCTGATTACCAACAACGCCATTATTTTGCGCATCCAGATCGGCAATATTAACTCCACCGGGCGCGATACCATGGGCGTTCGCCTCATCAAACTGGATAGCGGCGCAAAAATCAGCGACGTTGCCAGAGTTGTAAAAAGCGAAGATGACGACGCCGATGCAGAAGAAGGCGAAAGCGAAGACATCCTGGAATAACCGGGCGGGAACTCTGATACAAACCAACGCCTGTAACCGGGCGTTGGTTATCGATAAATGACAGGCTTAACTGATACTGCTTCAGGAAATAGCGATTAAACAACAGGAATGGGTATGAAAAAAATATCTGACTCAACCATTCGCCGTCTTTCCCGGTATTACCGGTCGCTCGAACACCTGATCGGGCGAAATATGGAAACCGTTTCTTCCGATCAACTGGCAGAAATGGATGGCATAACCTCCGCCCAGGTGCGAAAAGATCTCTCCTTTTTCGGAACATTTGGCAAACGGGGGCTCGGCTACAACACCAAACGGCTGCAACAGCAAATCGGTGAAATTCTGGGATTGGACAAAAGCTGGAATGTTGCGGTTGTCGGCGCCGGAAACATCGGACGCGCGTTAGTGAAATACGAAGAATTTATCAAACAAGGGTTTAACATTTGTTTGATAATGGACGCAGATCCGGAAAAAATCGGCACAAAAGTAGGCAACCTGGTTGTCGGGGACAGCAAAAAACTGCCGGCATTGATCAAACAGAATAAAATTGATATTGGCATTATCGCTGTTTCTGCCAGCGCCGCACAAGCCGTTGCGGATGCGCTGATAGACGCCGGCATTCGCGCAATCCTCAATTTTGCTCCGATCAGCATCAAAGCGCCGGATAATGTTCAGGTAAAAAGCGAAAATACCGCTATCGAAATCGAATCGCTGTCCTACTTCCTGAATCAAGGTAAATGATCTCAAAACAATAGTTTATAAAAAAAGGCTGGCGCAAAACGCACCAGCCTTTTCGTGTTTCACAATAATCACAAAACTTAGTTGTTCTTCAGTTCCTGCGATTTTTTGAATGCCTCGTTAGCCTCTTTGCCCATACCTTTGTTGCCATACATAATTGCCAGATATTCCCAATAAGTGGCATTATCCGGATACATCTGGGTTGCTTTTTGCATAAAAGCAATACCTTCGTCCACTTTGGTTTGGGTGCGCACATAGCAATTTGCCAAAATATTAAAAGTGATTTCATTATCCGGCTCAGATTCTAGGCTCTTCACAAAATAGGGAATCGCTTCGTCGGTTTTTTGCTGGTTATACAAACTCACGCCAATATTGTAAGCGAGGTCTGCATTGTCCGGGTCCATTTCAATCGCTTTGGTGTAATATTCGTTTGCTTTGTCCCAGTTTTTGCGATTGGATTCCATCATGCCCAGCTTCTGATAGGCATCGCTGTTATTCGGGTTAATCTGAAGCGCTTTTTTGAACATCGCTTCGGATTTTTCGAAATTACCGGTCATGCTATACACTTCTGCAGATGCGATAACCATCATTTCGTCATTCGGTATTTTTGCCAGGCCTTGCTCCAGCGCAGCTTCTGCTTTTGTGGTATCGCCGAGGAAAATATTGGCCATCGCCAACGGGCGATACGGCTCGGTACGGGCAGGATCAATTTCGGAAGCAACCTGCAGCTTGTCACGCGCCTGGGCAAATTTCTCTTTTTTCTGCGTATCGTCTGTCAAATTTTGGGCATCCTGAATCATTTTGATGCCGCTATTGTAGTTTTCGGCAAATTTTCCGGTGCGGATCTGGTTGATCGCATCTTTAGCAGCCACGGTGCCGCCGCCTAAATTTACCTTTTGCGCCGGATTCAATGAAAGCACTTTGTCGAATGCTTCATTCATTTTGGCGTAATCTTTGGTGTGCTCGGCGCTCAAAAAACCCAGATAATACCATGCTTCAGCATTTTCCGGATATGCTTTCACCGCGTCATTTGCATGTTTCAATGCATCATCATATGACTGGCTGTTCACCGCCATAACGGTCGATTCGAGCTCCTTTGGCCGGCAGGCGCTAAACAAAATCAGCGCCACCACGAGCATCAGGATAAACTTACTTGTGGATGATTTCATAATTTCTCCTCCAAATGGAATCTGTTTAATGATTTAGTTAATTTTTTACCCAATCGTAATTTTTTATTTAAGATACTGTTTTAAATTGACTTGCGATATTTTTTCCGAACGGCGGACGAATCACCCCTTTTTCGGTGATGATTGCGGTGACCAATTCCGGCGGCGTGATGTCGAATGCCGGATTCCAGCAGGGCACATCTGGAACGGTAATCAACGTTTGGTTAAATACGCGCCGGATTTCCTCCGGATTGCGCTCCTCGATGGGAATTTCCGCACCGGATGTGATGGCCATATCAAACGTGGAAAGCGGTGCCGCCACATAAAATGGCACACCGTGATGTTTCGCCAAAACCGCCAGATTATATGTGCCGATTTTGTTGGCAACCGATCCGTCCGCTGCTATCCGGTCGGCACCCAAAATAACGGCGTCCACCTTTTTTTGCTGCATGAGAAACGCGCCCATGCTGTCGCAAATCAGCGTTACAGGAATGTTGGCGTTGTGCAATTCCCAAACCGTGAGCCGCGCACCCTGCAAAACGGGACGGGTTTCATTTGCAAAAACCTGAATATTTTTGCCCTGCTGATGCGCCCGATAAATAACACCCAGCGCCGTACCGATGCCGCCGGTCGCCAACGCGCCGGTGTTGCAATGGGTCAAAATTTTCGCATTTTGGGGAATCAGCGTTGCACCGAAATCGGCCATTTTGTCGCAGCGGTTGCGATCATCGTCGTGCAGCGCTTTCGCCAAACTCAGCAGATTGCTGTTCAGCCGCTCGATGGTCGGATCGGGCAATTCGCGAAGTTGCTTCCGCAAGCGATCCAACGCCCAAAACAGGTTCACGGCCGTGGGCCGCGCATCGGAAAGAAAAGCAACGTGCTGATCAATTTTCTCAAAAAAATCCGCCGGTGTTCCGGCATTCGATTGCTGCATTCCCAAAAATAACCCATATGCGGCAGTAATGCCGATCGCCGGAGCGCCGCGCACTTTCAGCGTGCGGATGGCATCAAACGCCGCTTCGATGGTGCCAATTTGGATAAATTCGCAATGTTCGGGTAATTTGGTCTGGTCAACCAGCGTTAGACCGGTATCATTCCAGCTTACCGCTTCAATCATGCAACGTGCCTCATCTAAAATTCGATTAAATCCGAAGAATTTATGATACATCCATAAATATATCAAGCTATTTATGAGAACATCAATGCTATTGGATCGATTGCCCGCCATCAACTTTGATGATTTCGCCATTAATAAAATCACCGCCCTCGATGAGAAAAGCGATGGTTTTGGCGATATCTTCCGCCGAGCCAAATCGTTGCAGCGGAATTTTTTTGCGCAAATTTTCCGCCTGACCGGCATCGAAATCTTTTGGCAGCATCACAGCGCCGGGCGCAACCGCGTTCACGGAAACATGCGGCGCCAGCGCTTTGGCCAGCCCTTTGGTTAGGGCAACCACGCCCGCTTTCGACACACAATAGGGAATATAACTCGGCCAAACCCGTTCTGGCGCAATATCCGCGAGGTTGATAATTTTGCCGCGCTGCTGGCGAACCATCACTTCGCCCATTATCCGGCAACCGAAATACGTGCTTTTGAGATTCACATCCATAAAATGATCCCACTCTTTTTCGGTCGATTGCAGGAAAGGTGTTTTGTAAAATATGGCGGCGTTGTTCACTAGCACATCAATTTTGCCAAAGCGTTCCAGAATGCGGTCGCGGAGCGTAATCCAGCTTTTTTCGCGGGATAAATCGCCCTGCACCAGCAGTGGCGGTTCGCCAATTGCAGCAATCTCTTTTTCTGTTTCCCGCGCTTTTGCGGCGCTGGAATTGTAGTGGATCACCAGCCGCCCGCCTTTTTTTGCCAGCATCAGCGCAGTGGCTTTGCCAACCCTGTTGGCGCTGCCGGTAACCAAGATAACCGCTTCCCGGATATTCATTTCTGCTCCATTGTTGTATATTGCAATTTAACAAACGGAATGAGCTAAGCAAGTGTTATCTCAACAGCTTAAGCGACAATTTTTTTCTTAAAAAACAGTTCGCGCCCGTAAAATTTTCGGGTTATAATAAATAAATAAACCAGAAAAATTACGGAAAAAAAATGCTGGAAGATCACGCAATTGAAATTTTTGAAACCGCAATCCGGGCTGTGCACCCCAAAAACCTGATGTTCGGCAGAATCGCTTTCCGCGCCGGACAGTTGTTGCTCGACGGGCAAAAAATCGGTGCGACAGCTAGCGGAAAAATGGTCGTTTTCGGTTTCGGGAAGGCATCCGCCGCGATGGCTGCGCAGCTCGAATCAATCGCCGGTGACGCCATTTCCAACGGATTGGTGATCACCAAATACGGGCACGGCAGTGATTGCCGGCGCATCTCCGTTCGCGAAGCCGGGCATCCGGTGTTGGATGAAAACGGCATTTCTGCAACCAAAGAACTGGTCGAAATCGCGGAAAATCTGGGTGAAAACGATCTGGCAATCTGCCTGATTTCCGGCGGCGGCTCCGCACTGCTGGAGCAATTGCCGGATGGCATTTCGCTGGCGGATTTGCAGCAAACCACCGAATTGCTGCTCGGCTGCGGCGCATCAATCAACGAAATGAACGCGATCCGCAAGCACATTTCGCGGGTGAAGGGCGGGCAACTGGCGCGGGCGATTTTCCCGGCACGCTGCATCAGTTTAATGATTTCGGATGTCATCGGCGATCCGCCGGATGTGATTGCCTCCGGCCCTACTTCGCCGGACAACAGTCGCTTTTCCGATGCACTGCAAGTTATTGATAAATATGAATTAATAAAGAAAATCCCCGATAGTGTCCGGCAGCATTTGCTCAGTGGATTCGCCGGAATAATTGCCGAAAACCCACAATCGAACGACCCGGTTTTTGACCGGATTGACCAGCGCATTTTGGGCAGCAACACACATGCACTGCGGGCTGCAGCATCAGCGGCGGAGCATTTGGGATACAACGTTACCATTGTAACCAGCGAGCTGCAGGGTGAGGCGCGGGAGGCTGCGCAAAAATTTGCCCCGATCGCTGGCGATGTGCAACAATTGAATCAACCAGTTCCGAAACCGGCGTGCGTGCTGTTCGGCGGCGAAACAACCGTGACGCTGCGCGGCAACGGAAAAGGTGGCCGCAATCAGGAATTTGCGCTCGCTGCGCTGCTGGAAATGGGTGAATCCGATTTTGATTATCTCATTTTTTCCGGCGGAACGGACGGCACGGATGGCCCGACAGACGCTGCCGGCGCGTTTGCATCGCCAAAAATTTGGCAAATCGCGCGGGAAAAAGGCCTCGACCCGCAGGATTTTCTCAATCGCAACGATGCGTACCACTTTTTTGAGCAAACCGGCGGGTTGGTGAAAACCGGTCCCACCGGCACAAATGTGATGGATGTGGGGATGATTTTGGTGCGGTGAGTTATCGATTTTTGCAACCAAAACAGGCGGTTTGCATTTGGTTGAATCAGATCGCAGAAGGGGATTTCTGCCTTCGCAGGAATGACACGAAATTTTTCTTTGCCACTATAATAAATTAAAAAAAATTCAGATACGAGCAAACTGCTCGTCGGTGGGCTCCGCTCAGCAATACCACGGCTCGTTGAGATAGGGAATTTCGGCGCGACCGGGAATTTCCGCCAGCTCCGGCAGCGGCTCGTCCGTTCCGGCAATGGCGTTTACCGCGTCCCAAATTTGTGCAAAAATTTCGGCGCGGGACAACTTGCGCTTGCTGCCGCGATCAACCAGTTGCATCACGCCGCGCTGCAATTCATCCATTCGCGGATCGGGATGCGCCCATTCGTAGGTAAGCATTTCGCGATTGAATTCACCGAGAATTTGTTGCGTTTCCGGCAATTCCAGCAGCCGCGATCCGTTGGGAATCAGCAGTCGGATTGCCAGTTGGATTGACGAAATTTGCGTTACTAAATCCAGTTTTGCCAACAACTTAAGTAAATCGCGATAGCCCTCCAGTGAAATCCACGGATTGAACGTGACAAACGTGGGATTGAGCGCCAATCCAGTTTCCCGGAAAAGGATTGCAGCTTCCTCAAAATCCGCCCGGGAGTGTCCTTTGTCGAAAATTTTCAAAATAGCGTCGTCCACGGCTTCCACCGCGCTGGTGACGAACGCGCAGTTGGTATCGCGCAACACGGGCAGGTGTTGGCGATGCTTCAGCAAATGCTCAATTTTGATGGTTACATCGTAAGTCAGTTGCGGAAATTCATCGTACAGCGCACGAACAATTTTCACTGCGTGCGTCGGTCCGTTGAAAAAATCGGGATCGCCAAAAGTGATGTGCTGTGCGCCCATTTCCACCTGTTGGCGAATATCTGCCAACACAATTTCCGGCTGAATCACCCGGAATCGCCCGCCGTAAACCGGCACAATCGGGCAGTGGCGGCACAAATGTTTGCAGCCGCGAGTGGTTTCGGTGTAACCGGTAATTTTCAGCGAGTCGTTGTTGCAGCACAGTTGGGCGTAATTGCGCAGCTCCGGCAGATCGCTGCGATCCGGCAGGACAAATTGCTGCCGCTCAAACGAAATCGTCACCGAATTTGGCGATTCGATATTTTCAATCGATGATTTTGAGTTATCGATTTCCCGGGCCAGCTTTCGCAAATCCGTTTCAAACTCCCCGCCGATGATGGTTTTCACACCGAGTTGCAGCAAAAAATCATCGTTCATTGGCGCGTACAGCCCGTAACAGCAAATGTGCGCCTGCGGATTGAGCGACCGAACGCGCGGAATCATTCCCGCAGCCAGACGAGTGGCTGTGTGCATCGGCAAATAAAACGCGACCAAATCCGCCTCGCGTGCGAGTTGTTCCGGGAACGGTTGAATTGCGCAATCGACGGCGTTTACAGAAAAGCCATCGCGCCGCAACCACGCCGCCGGCGAGGCTAAACCAAACGGCTGGCGCCCGATTTCATAAGTTGAAATGAGTAAAATCTTTGTTTGGCGGAAATTTTTTATCATAAATAAATGGGGCGAACAGCTGCTCGCCCCGGAGGTTTTTGTTATTTGCTCGGCTGATAATACGGGTTTCGACCGCTGGCGTGATCGGTGCTGTCCAGAATTTCGGTAATTTCCGGAACGCTTTGTTTGATCATCACTTCGATGCCCTGTTTCAGCGTCACATCCACCATGCCGCAGCCACGGCAACCGCCGCCCAGCTCGATGTATGCGGTGGTTCCCTGAACATCCACCAGTTTCACAAAACCGCCGTGCAGCGCCAGCGCCGGATTAATTTGCTGGTCGATCACCGTTTGCAATTTTTCGGCAATCGGGCCGTCAACTTGGGTGGCTTTCACCACTTTATCGATGCGAAATCCGCCGCCCATGCCCTGCTGGATGAAATCCAGTTTCACTTCATTAATATATTCCAGGCTGTCTGCGTCGATAAACACTTTGAAATCATCAAAATCGATGACCGTATCGTCATCAAAATCCTCGCCTTCCTGAACGAACGCGAGGCTGTATTCCGGATTCACCGGCGATGTGGCTTCAGCCAAAATCCGCACACCCAACACCGGCGATTGCGCACCCTGAATCAACTGATTGAGTTTTATCCGGGCATTATCCGTGACCACAACGCGATCGTTTTGTTCCGTTGCGCTGTTGTCGTCGGCTTGCGGGGTATTATCAGGGGCTTCATCATTATTTTTTTTGTTTTTAAACCAGGCCATTATTTCTCCTAAAATCTTTCAATAATCATACATTAATATAGGATGTTAATATACTCATTTTCGTTACGCGATTCATCGACTAAAAAATATCCCGCATTTCACCCCCGTTTTTGAACGGATTTGACGGCGGTTTATTCGAACGGCAACATCATCTTTTCCAATGAAACGGCCGGATTTCCGGAGAAGTTTCCCGTTACGGCAACAGAACGCTGTTCAATCGATCTGCAGCAATTTTCAGGCGATCCGGCGATTCACCCGCAAAGCAAATGCGGATGTAGCTGTGAAAATCGTTCCCGAAATCTTTTCCCGGCGCGATCGACACGCCAGCTTCCAGACAATCATCAATCAGTTGCCAATATTCCCGCCCGAACAAATTTGGGTTCATATCAAAAAACAGATAGTAACCGCCTTCCGGCACGATGTGGGGAATCTCCAATCCGCCGGAGATAATATCGCGCAGCTCGTGGCAATGTTCGACAAATGCAGATGACCATATTTTTCGCTGCTTCACCGGTTCAACCATCATCTGTTGCGCCAGCGTGGACGGGCTGTAAAGGATGTGCACCAGCGCTTTATTCATCGCTTTGAGCAATTCGTGCGGCGCGGCGATGTATCCCAAACGCAATCCCGCAAACATGAACACTTTGGAAAAAGTGAAAATCGACAGCGTTTGCTCAAACATACCTGGAAAGCTGCCAACAGAAATATGCTCGTTTCCGTCGAACGTCATTCCGTCGTAAGCTTCGTCCGAGAGCAGCCACAGGCTGTGTTTTTTGGCGAATGCGGCAACCGATTCCAACTGCGCCCGGTTGAGCACTTTGCCGCTGGGATTGTTGGGCGAGTTGAGATAAATCGCCACGGTTTTATCGGAAAATTGCGCTGCCAGCAGTTCCTCAATCGACAATTCCGGCTCTGCATACAGCCGCGAATATAGCGGCACTTCCCGCACAACGCCGCCGGCCAGCTTCACCATTCCGGGAAAAAACGGCCAGCACGGGGTGAGCACCAGCACTTCCTCACCGGGATTGACAATGCTCATCATGCTGACAGTCAGCGCGTTGGATGCGCCGGCGGTGAGCATGATGTCATCCGGCGTTGCCTTCAGCCCGTTGTCTGTGTTCACCTTTTCAGCGAGCGCCTCGCGGAGTTCCGGAACGCCCATCGTGTTGCAATAGCGATTGAAATGCGGATGCGCCGCCAAAAATTGCGGATCAACCGGCAATTCATACGGCGGCGGCAAATAGGAATCACCGATGTGCAGTTTCACCAAATCCGCACCTTTTTCGCGCATTTTGGGTAAAAATTTTTCGAAAACAGAGCCGCTCAATTGCGAAAGCCGGTCGGAAAATTTTGGAAATCTGGGCATCGGGTGGTTCCTCTTTGATTCAGTTGTCCCATTTTTGGGATTGGTTGCAACAAAACATTACTCCGCCAATCGCGGTTTTTGCTGCGGAAAAATGACGTCCGGCGAACGCGCCGGTTTGCCTGTCCGGGTATTTTATCGGAAAAAATTGTTTTACAAAACAGAATTTTTTATCAACAATTGCAGATGAAATTATGCCGGATAAATTGACCCAAATCCATAAAAAATAATCACAAAAAACCCCTTTTTCCAGTAAAAATATTGCCGAAAAACAGCCGGTTACTTTGTGAAAAACGCTCTCATGTTTTGGGGTTTTCTTTCGATGATACAGTTTTTACATCACCAAATTTACACCACCGGAATCAGGGACTGGATTCCCGAAAATCATCTTAAAATTGGTTTTTTTGAATTTGCGGCATTGCTCACACCAATAAATGGGTTGTTTTGTGAACTTTTGTTCACGAAAATGAACCCTCGCATGGATGCCATCAACAAAAATGGACGAATCGCGAGTCAAGGGATGGAAGCGAAAAAAGGTTGTGTTGAATAAAAATTTCTCTTGATTCTAAAGGTGATCGAACATTACTTTGACGCCGAACTTCGAAGTACGAGCTACCGCAAATTAAAAAAATGGACGAGCTTTGCTTGCCCTACGCTGTGCCCGGAATTAAACTTTTTTCCTTTAAAACAATTGCGTTTTTTTAGCGCAAACATACATTACCACATCCCATAACATCATGGAGGAGCGTCACATGCCGTCAAAACAAGCGCCAAACTTGCCAGAGAAATCGAAGAACGGCGCTGCAAAAAATGGCAGCTCTGTGGCTGTAGTTACCCAGCCGAGAATCACGGTGGAAGTAAAACCGCCGGAGTTCATTCGCAAACGCGATGGGCGGGTAATGCCATTCGAAATTGAACGAATTGAGAATGCCATTAATTTATGTTTCCGCAGCATCAACCGGGAGCCCAGTACCCCGGTATCCGAACTGGCCCAGCAGGTTGTGAACATCATTTCCGCAAAATACGAAGAACCCAGCGTTGAAGAGGTTCAGGACGTGGTTGAAATGGTGCTGCAAGCTGCCGGTGAATACGAAGCAGCCAAAAGCTACATCCTCTATCGCGCAGAACACGCCAAACAGCGCCAGGAACGCCCGATCCCCGAGGATGTTCGTAATGCATTTGCGGTATCGGACAAATTTTTTCCGACCCAGCTTCAGAAATTTCAGTTTTATGATAAATATTCCCGTTTCAATTATGAATTGGGACGCCGCGAAACGTGGGTAGAAACCATCGATCGCGCGGTTAACTATTTAAAAGAGCTTTCGGAATACCGATTGCCTGCAGCATTGTATGCCCGCATTCGCGAATACATGCTGGAAATGAAAGCGATGACCTCCATGCGCCTGTTGGCGATGGCCGGTGCCGCCGCCCGCCGGAACAACATTTGTATTTACAATTGTTCCTACATGCCGGTGGACAGCATCGATTCATTTGTGGAAGCGCTGATTATTTCCATGTGCGGTTGCGGTGTCGGGTTTTCCGTGGAAAGCCAGTATATCGAGAAATTCCCGCGCATCAAACGCCAACGCAATGCGAAACCGGTTCGCTACACCATCGAAGATTCAGCCGAAGGCTGGGCAGATGCATTGCGTATCGGTCTGCAAACCTGGTTCGATGGCGGCGATATCATTTATGATTATTCGCAAATCCGTGAAGCCGGCGCACCGCTGCGCATCAAAGGTGGTCGCGCATCCGGTCCACAGCCGTTGCGCAAAATGCTCGATTTTTCACGCCAGCGGATTTTGGCCCGCCAAGGCAGCCTGCTACGCCCGATTGATGCACACGATATGATGTGTGCCGTTGGCAACGCAGCCGTTTCCGGCGGTGTTCGCCGCACGGCGATGATCTCGTTATTCGATTTCGACGATCAGGAAATGATTCAGGCAAAAAGCGGCGATTTCGAACGCCACAACAGCCAACGCTGGAACGCCAATAACTCCACCGTTTGGCCGAATCGTCCGTTAACTCAAATGGAATTAACACGTTACATGCTGGATATGGTAGAATCGGGACGCGGCGAACCGGGAATTTTTGCCCGCCACGCGATCACGAATTCCATTCCGGAACGACGCAAACAGGACGAATTCGGCACCAATCCGTGCGGCGAAATTGTGTTACGCCCATACGAATTCTGCAACCTTTCCATCGCAATCGCCCGTGCGGATGATACTTACGAAACGCTGCGTGATAAAGTAGAAGTCGCCACGATCATCGGCACCATTCAGTCGATGGCAACGCACTTTCCGGGATTGCGTCCGCAGTGGAAACTCAATTGCGAAGAAGAGCGCCTGTTGGGTGTGGACATCAACGGACAACTGGACAGCAAAATTGCTCAAGACCCGGAAGTGATGAAAATGCTCAAACAAGTTGCGGTTGAAACCAACCGTCAGGTTGCCCAAATGTTGAGCATCAATCCTTCGGCATCGGTCACCTGTGTGAAGCCTTCGGGTAATTCGTCGCAATTGTTTGATTGCTCGCCGGGCATTCATGCACGCTGGTCGCCGTATTACATCCGTAATGTTCGGGTTGGAACGCACACGCCCATCTACAAGGTATTGAAAGATGCCGGCGTGCCGATGGACCCGGAAAATGGTCAAATGCCGGAAACGGCGGAAACGTGGGTCATCCACTTCCCGGTGAAAGCTCCGGAAGGCGCTATCACCCGCAACGACCGCACCGCCATCGAGCAGCTCAATTATTGGCTGCAGTGCAAGCTGAACTGGACAGAACACAATCCCAGCGTGACCATCACCTATCGCCCGGACGAAGTGATTGACATCATCAAATGGGTGTGGAAAAACCAGGACAGAATCGGCGGCATCACCTTCCTGCCGGCATTCGACGCGCAATACGACCAGATGCCCTACGAAGAAATCAGCGAAGAAGAATACGAACGCCTGGCAACGGCATTCCCGAAAATCGACTTTTCCAAGCTGTTCCGGCATGAAGAAGAAGATTATACCACCGCTGCACAGGAACTCGCCTGCTTTGCCGGTTCCTGCGATCTGGATTTTGTGGATTTCCGTAACAAAAAAGATAACTGATATTTTTTTACACATCTTTGATCAAAAGGCAGGTTCTGCAAAGAGCCTGCCTTTTTTGTTGCCCAACTATCTCAATCGACTATTGATCTTGCGATTTTCGCGATGTAATTTTGGCACCGCGACGCAACGCTGCCCGGATTTCGCAGGTGTAAGGTCATGTAAACCAGCTAATTAATCACACCCCGCAACCGGCGCACGGTTTACAGATGTTCACAGGAGGATCGGAAAATGGATGCGATTCGGGTACGACAATCCCACGTTTTAACACCTGCAAAATTGCTGGATTTATACCGGCAATTGCAACTCCCCCGGATGATCGAAGAACGCATGCTTTCGCTGCTGCGGCAGGGGCGCTTATCCAAATGGTTTTCCGGCATCGGGCAGGAAGCCATCAGCGTTGGGGCAACGTTCGCGTTGAATCACAACGATGTTATTTTACCAATGCACCGCAATCTCGGTGTGTTCACCACGCGCGGGATGGATTTGAAACGCCTGTTTCGCCAATTGATGGGCAAAAGCGGCGGTTTCACCCACGGACGCGATCGTTCATTCCACTTCGGATCGCCGGAACATCACATCATCGGAATGATTTCGCACCTTGGTGCGATGCTGCCGGTTGCCGACGGATTCGGCGCTGCATTTCAGATGAAAGGGCAAAAACGCGTTGCACTGGCGTTTTCCGGCGACGGCGCGACCAGCGAAGGTGATTTTCACGAAGCGCTGAACCTTGCCGCCGTTTGGAAATTGCCGGTTATTTTTATGATCGAAAACAACGGTTACGGATTGTCCACGCCGGTGAACGAGCAATACGCCTGCAAAAATCTGGCAGATCGCGGTATCGGATACGGCATCGAAGGCTTGCGCATCGACGGAAACGATGTGCGGCAGGTTTACGAAACCGTGATTTACGCTGCGGAAAAAGCCCGTCACGGGCAGGGACCGACACTCATCGAGGCGATGACCTTCCGCATGCGCGGTCACGAAGAAGCATCCGGCACCAAATACGTGCCGCAACACCTTTTCGATGAATGGAAACAGCGCGATCCGGTTGAACGCTACGAATCTTTTTTGGTGAAAGAAGGCGTTCTCTCTGACGAAGATAAAACCGCCATCCGCGAAGAATTAGCTGCAAAAATAGAAGAAGCGCTGGAAGAAGCGCTCGCCGCACCCTTGCCGGAAAGCACCACCGAAAAAGAAATGAACAGCGTTTACGCGCCGGCGCTCGTCAATATTCGCACACCGTCGTATCCGCCAAAAACCCGGGAAATGCGTTACGTTGACGCCGTCAGCGATGCGCTTCGCGAAAAAATGGCCGCCGATGCTTCGGTGCTGCTCATCGGGCAGGACATTGCCGAATATGGCGGTGTGTTCAAAGTTTCCGAAGGATTTTTGGAGCGATTCGGGAAAATGCGGGTGCGCAACACACCAATCATCGAATCCGGCGCAATTGGCGCGGCAATGGGATTGGCGCTGGAAGGCTACAAACCTGTGGTGGAAATGCAGTTCGCTGATTTCGCAACCTGCGGATTTAACCAGATTGTGAACAATCTGGCAAAAACCTACTACCGTTGGGGATCGCCGATCAACGTCACTATTCGTATGCCGTATGGCGGCGGCGTTGGCGCGGGACCGTTTCACTCGCAATCGCCGGAAGCCTGGTTTTTCCACATTCCCGGGCTAAAATTGCTCGCCCCCGCAACCCCGGAAGACGCCAAAGGCTTGCTGATTGCGGCGCTGAACGACCCGAATCCGGTGCTGTTTTTTGAGCACAAAGGGCTGTATCGCAGCATAAAAGGCGAGGTGCCGGAAGGCGTGTATCAAACCGAAATTGGTAAAGCCGCAGTAAAACGCACCGGCACGGACGCCACGATCATCACTTACGGCATCGGCGTTCACTGGGCGCTGGAAATTGCGGAAATTATCGAAAAAGAGGACGGCGCATCGGTGGAAGTGCTCGATTTGCGATCGCTGCTGCCCTGGGATCGCGACGCCGTTTTGGAAAGCGTGCAAAAAACCAGCCGCGCGCTGGTGCTGCACGAAGCCACACTCACCGGTGGCGTGGGTGCGGAAATTGCCGCAACCATCACCGAACACGCTTTTCAATCGCTGGATGCGCCGGTGATGCGGGTTGCCTCGCTGGACATGCCCGTGCCTTTCAACCCGACACTGGAAAAGAAAATTTTCTGGGCGAAAGATCGCCTGCCGGAAAAATTGCGACAGTTGCTGAATTATTAATTCACCGTTTGAAATTAAAAAACCCCTGCAAATGTTGGAAATTTGCAGGGGTTTTGTTTTTCATCGAACCAAATTCATTCGCCGGGTTTTGGCGGCGCCGTCCACCGAAAGCCGGTACAGATAAATTCCCGAAGCAACTTGCCTGCCGCGCGCATCGCGACCATCCCACGTCAACTGATATTCTCCCGGCGATTGCGAACCTTCCGGCAGTAGCGTCCGGACGTTTTGCCCCAACGCGTTAAAAATCTCCAGCGATACCACTGCATTTTTTGAAAGCGTCCACGAAATTGTGGTTTCCGGATTGAATGGATTCGGAAAATTCTGCGCCAGCGCAAAACCATCCGGCAGCGTTCCCGGTTCGGCAATCCCGACTGCCGGCGAAACCAGCGCTCGCTGATACGCGCCATTGCCATGTGTCGCGACCCGTAACTTATTATTTTGCATCGAGATAGCCAGACTCATCGCGATCACCGCATCCGGTAAATCTTCGCTGAAATCTTCCCAATTTGCGCCGCCATCCGGCGAGAAAAACACACCCAAATCATTCGCGACATACACATGCGCCGGATAATTCGGATCGATTTCGATGGCGTTGTGCGGCACATCCGGCAGTCCCGCATCAACCGGCGTCCAGTTTGTGCCGTAATCTTCTGTTTTGAACACATGCGATGCGCCAAAACCGGAAAACGTAACGTATGCGATCGATTCATCCAACGGATCGATCGCGATATCCGTCGGAAAACGATTGGGCAAATTGCCGGTCACATTTGCCCAAACTGCGCCGCTATTCAGCGAGCGAAAAACGCCCGGAACGGTTTGAAACGGCGCCGTTGCAGCGTAAACCAGATTGTTATTTTGCGGCGCGACCGCCATCGCCAAAACCGGATTGCCATCCAGCGGATTGCCGTTGTTGGTTGCCGTCCAGCTTTGCCCGCCATTGCTGGATCGATACACAATATCGCGCCCGGCGTAAATGACATCGGGATTATCCTGTGCAATCACAAACGGTGCAATAAATGTGGTTACGCGTCCGGCTCCGGGAATGCCCAACGTAAACCAGTTTGCGCCGCCGTTGGTCGATTTCAGCACATTCAATCCCTGCCACGAGCCATACATCACGTTGGCATCCAACGGATCCATCGCGCTCCACGAGCCGTCGCCGCCGATGACAAATTTTGCCCACGCCGTTCCGCCGACATAAATGGTGGTGCCGTTATCCTGCAACCCGCCAATTGCCAGATTTGAATCGAGGGGAGAGCTGGAAAATCCGTTGTAAAATTGGGTGGTTTGGTAGCCACCGTTGCAGCCGGCAAAAGTGCTGCCGCCATCGATGGAGCGAAAAACACCGCCGTCCGTCGCGAAATAAATAATCTCCGGATCGGTGGGGTGATATTTCACATCGTGAACATCCGCGTGAACATAAGTGGGCGTGCCTTCCGGCGATCCCGGCGGAATGACGCCGCCAAAAGCGTTCCCGCTGGATTTTTGCTGCAAGCTCGATCCACCATTTGTGGATTGATACACCTCGATGCCAACTGCGGTTATCTCATTGAAATCACTCGGGTTAAACGCTGCATCATGCGAGTACCAGCCCTGCCATTGGGAATAATCCTGTGTTGACATTATTTGCCAGGTTTGACCGTTGTTTGACGATTTACAGAGCCAGCTCGCGTTCCCGCTGGTGGTGGAAAAACCATTGCCGATGCTGGCCAAAAACTGCGTTCCGAACGGTGACGGATAAACATCCAGTTGCACTTTTCCGGCAAAGGTTAACGGGACGCCGGAAGTAATTTTTGTCCAGTTTACGCCGCCATTGGTAGTGCGGTAAATGCCGTGTCCGGTACTGCCGAAGTTGCCGCAGCCAACCAAAACGTTATCGGAATTTTGTGGATCGATGGCCAAATCCATCGCCAAAATAACGCTGTGAACCTGCGTCCAGTTTGCGCCGGCGTCACCGGATTTGAAAACGCCTTCGGTTGTGGCTGCCCAAATGACAGCTTCATTATTCGGGTCGATTTTTATCGCCCAAACGCCGCGCTGCTGGTTCGATGTCCAATCCAGGCTTTTCTCCCAGCTTTGCCCGCCATCCGTGCTTTTCAAAATGCCGATGCCGTATGTCCCACGGGTGGAGCGATACGCCGCACCGGTTCCGGCAGCCTGATAATTGTAAACTTCGCCGGTGCCGATATACATTATATTGGAATCGGACGGCGCAATTGCAATGCTGCTCACCGCCAAAACCGGGAAACCGGTGGGCACATAATCCCAGGCATCCGCGCCGATGCCGCCGGTAGTGCTTCGCCAAAGCCCGCCACTGGCGGAACCGGCAAAAATGGTATTGGGATTTTGCGGATTGAAAACCACCGCCAGCGTGCGCCCGCCATAATTGTGCGGACCCATCGTTTGCCAGCCATCCGCAGTTTGCGATGCGTTTTTCCGGAGGGTTTGCCGGTTGTGTTCAAATGCGGCAAAATGCCCCACTTCCGGCATCGCTGCGCTCGGATATGCGCGCTGCATGCTCCACAAATTCAGCGCCTGATATGCGCCTGATATTTTTTCCGGCTGCTCAGATTTGCTGCGTTCGCGTATAAAAAATATGGCAAAAACACAAATCAGCAGTAAAAAACCTAACCTCGGAACGTATCCGATTTTCATAACAATTCCTCCGCCTGTTGTTATTGAAATTTAACGCATTTGCGAACGGCATACCATTCCACAAACGAGTGATATTTCTCACCATTCGGTATTCATATTTTTGCGTTTTTTAACCCGTTAATGAATTCAGGCGGCTGTTCGAGTGGATGGTTACGTTGCAATATCCAAAATGTTACGGGCATTCGGGCGACCCCAAAAATAGCAGACGCGACAATCCGTAATTTTGATGTTTCGGAAAATTAGCTTAGATTACCAATGAAGCTATAAATCTTTTTCAAATTATTGAGAAAAGATACGCTATTTCATCATCTTAATGTATAAACACGCAACCACCAAAAGGGGTTTAAAGATGGAAACCAGCACAGTTTTGTTACTCGCTTTGGTTTTTTCAGTCGCCGCAAATATTATTTTTATTTACAAACGGTTTTTCAGGAAGCGCAAAAGCCTGAAAGCATAGCGATGATAACACGTTTCAACATAAATACACAATAGTGTGTAAGGAGATAATTATGGATGTGGAAACATTATTAGCAGTTTCGGCTGCGGTTAACCTGGCATTTGCGCTGATCGAACCGCCTCCGGAAGAAGAAACGCCGCCACCGGAAAAGTCCGGCACCGATCCGAACGACAAAGATCCTTCCGAAGAGGAAACGGATCAGTCAAAGGAAAAATAACTGCCGACAGCCGCGTTTTTTTTTCGGCAGCTTGCTGACGGATTTTTTTGCTTGCCAATTATCATGTTTGATTTATTCGCCGGTGATGTTAATTTAATATTTAATATAACTTATCATCGCCGGCTTTTATTATGACTGCTATCGTTTTGAATCGTTACCAAAATAAATTTTGCGAAATTCTGCCAACAATTATCGCAGTGTTGCTGTTTTCTGTTAACCCTTTGCCAGCGCAACAACTCTCCGAAAATCCTTTCCAATGGCTGGAAGCCATCCAATCCCGGTCGCTGAATGTTCAGGCGGATTCTCTCGAAAATGCCATCCGGCGCAATATCGCCCCGCAATTTTTTTACGATCTGCTGCTCCAACGCTATTTGATGCTGGACAGCCTCGATCGCGCAGAGCAATTTTTTCAGCAGCGCATCCGGCAACAACCTGATGACAATTTTGCCGCTCAAACGCTGGCAAATCTGTATCTGCACGGGCATGATCCCGAAATTGCGGCGCAGGCTTTCCGGCGGGCGCTGGATGCCGGGCAGCCGTCGTGGGGGCTGGTCGATGATATTTTCGCATTCAACCGGCGCTTTCCGGAGCATGCCATTTCGCAGGAAATGTTGGCTCCCTATTTTTCATCGAAAACCGGTCAACTGTGTGTCCGTTCGCTCGCCGCTTATCACAACGGCGATTATCCAACCGTAATTTCAAATCTCACAAACAACTATAAAAACAACAACTTACCGTTAGAATTATTCAAACGATACGGGCATTCTTTCGAGATGGCAAAGCAGCGAAACCGCGCGGATTCGCTGTGGCAGGAGCTTCTCCATTCGTTATCGGACCAAAGAAATGAATATCAGATTGCGGCGGTTTTGGAAAAACGCGCCACCAATTATTTATCGCAGAATCGCATGGAAGAAGCGGCAACGCTGTATGATTCTGCGCTGGTGATCGCCAAAAAACTCGGCGATTTTGGGTTGCAGCAACGCATTCTCGGCAACAACGGCCACGCCCTGCGATTTATGAATGATCTGAAATCCGCCGCCGCATTTTATACGCAGGCGCTGGAAATTGCCGAAAAATTGAAAGAACCGCTGTATTGCTATTTCTGGTATCAGCGATTGGGCGAAATTCGACTGGACGAATCGCGATTTGATGAAACGCTGCGCATGCTGGATAAAGCCCAACATGCGGCGCAGGAAGCCCATTATTTTCGCGGAATGGTCAGCATTTTGTTGGAATTTGGCGATACGTACAGCTATCTGCAATTGCACGAACTGGCGAAAAAAGCTTACGAGGCATCCCGCGAAAATGCCAACGCCTTTGGCATTGATAGCTATTTGCCCAGAATTAACGGCGGTTTGGGCACGCTCGCAGAAGCCCGGGGCGATTACGAATCTGCTATTTCCGCATACCAATCCGTCCTGGATGCAACAACCAGCGAGCGCCATCGCGCATATTGGCATTATTTAATCGCAAATATTTACAAACGCCAAAACCAGGAACATTTGGCGGAGGAACACTATCGGAGTGCGTTGAAACTGGCGGAATCGAGCAAATACAATTCATACATCGGTTGGAGCGCCTGCGGTTTGGGCGAAACCGCGCTGAAAAAAAATGCCCTCGATTCGGCATATCACTATTTTGAGTACGCCAATCGCATCGCGGATTCATCGCATTATTCGCTGAGAATTTCGGCGCTTTGCGGCATCGGCGATGCACTGCGTGCGCAAAACGATCTCTCCGCCACCATCCGCGAATATCGCCGGGCTGTGCAAATTGCGGAAAAGGTGAATCGCAGAATCAAAGTGGAAGAATTGCGCATCGGGCATTTCGATATTGTGTCCGAGGCGTACACCCGTTTGGTCGATAGCTATTATTTGCAATATCTGCAAACCGGCGCGGAAACCGATTTGGACAGCCTCTATTTTTACAAAGAATTTTCGCTCGGGCGATCGCTGAAATATTGGGATGTGCGAAAAACTTTTGCCAATCGCGATGCAGCGCCGCCGGACAGCCTGCACCGCATTTACCGCGAGATGTGTGCACAGCTTCAGCAAAAGCAGCGTCGGCTCCGCGAAAAAGCCATGCAGCCGGAACATCGCGATGGCTGGGACGACCTGCTCGCCGAAACCGAAATTGCCCGATATTCGCTGCTCGGGCAGCAACTTAATTTGATGGATTTGGTAGATAATTCCCCACAATTGGCGCAAAATAGCGTGTCTATCCGCAATATTACCAAACTTCAGGATCGTTTGCGGGAGTTGAACGGCGCGATGCTGCTGTATCACATCTCAGATAAAACAGCGTTTGCGCTGCTGCTTTCCGGCAGTTCGCAACAGGTTGTGCCGCTCAATGCCACAAAAAATGACATCGAATCCGCGATTAGCGATCTGCTCAATCCCTTTCACGGGGTAGAAACCGGCTCCATTCAATCCACACCGTTCCGTGCGGCAATCGCGTTCCGGTTGTATCAGATGCTCATCGAACCCATCGAAGCGCAGATAAAGTTGCCGGAAAAATTGGTGATTGTGCCGGATTTAGCCATCGCCAACCTGCCGTTTGGATTACTGCTCAACCAAAAACCGCCGCAACACACGTACACGCCGGTAGATTTTCCGGATTACGCCGCAAATTTTTTGCAGCATCGCTACAGCTTTACTTACATTCCGTCGCCGGGATTTTTGAACCGGCAGGTATTTACGCCGCCAGCGAAACCGGCAGTGCTGGCATTCGCCGATCCGTTCAATTACAAAATCCTTTCCGCACAAAACGAAAGCCGTCTTCGCCAAAATGAAAACTGGTATTTTCCGCCGCTGCCGTATTCGCAGCAGGAGGTGGAGCGCATCAAAAATATTTATCCGAAAACCGAAATTTTTACGCTCGATGCGGCAACCAAACAACAGTTTATCGACAACGCGCCGGATTACGCCGTTTTGCATGTTGCCTCGCATGGATTTGTGAATCCCACTTTCGAGGCATTTTCCGGGTTGGTTTTTGCATTCTCGGAAAGTGATAGCGTTGATGACGGGTTGCTTTTAGGTTATGAAATATCGGAACTTAAATTGAAATCGGATTTGGTAACGCTCAGCGCCTGCGAAACCGGCGAAGGCAAACGGGTTGCCGGAGAAGGCGTTTTGGGGATGCCGCGATTGTTTTTGAACGCCGGCGCCAACTCCGTTTTGATGACGCTCTGGAAGGTGGATGATTATTTTTCCGCGCAACTGATGCCGGAATTTTACGCCAATTTTCTCAATAAAAAACGCACTAAAACCGACGCGCTGACACTCGCCCAGCGCGAAATTCTCAATCAGCCGGCAATGGAAAACGGGGTGTATTACCAGCACCCGTTGTATTGGGCGGCGTTTGCGTTGTATGGCGATCCGGGCGCGGCAAACAGCAGCGGCTTTCCGGTGTGGATAGCAGTTGTTGCGGGATTGGTTGTGATCGTCGCCGGATGGCAATTGTTCAGAAAAAAATCCAATAATTTGTAGGGAACGGTCGCGACCGTTCCGTTTTTTTATTATTTCGGAAACCACGGAATAAACGCATTTGTCCGGCGAACGTATTCGGCGAAGCCGGGTTTTGTTTCGCGCAAATTGCTTTCCAGCATCGCCACACCGGAAATTTTCACAATCAGCCAGTTCATCAGCGCGGGGCTGAAAATGCTCCACCAGCCGCCGGCAGCCAACGCAAATCCGAAAAATCCCCACCATTGCGCCGCATCGCCAAAATAATTCGGGTGACGGGTGTATCGCCAAACGCCGGATGTCAGCAGTTTACCACGATTTTCCGGCTGCGCTTTGAATTTCGCCAGTTGCCAGTCGCCCACCGTTTCGAAAAAAAATCCGGTCAGCCAAAGAATCGCTGCGAGAACATCCAGCCAGATCAAATGTGCCGGCGTTGCGCTGATTTGCGCTGCCAGCAACGGCGCGGAAATCAACCACATCAAAAATCCCTGCAGCAAAAATACTTTGAAAAAACTGCGCCACCACCAATTGTTGCCGTTTTCTTCGCGCCATTTGGCGTAGCGGTAATCTTCCGGTTTGCCGGCGTTTCGCCAAAAAATGTAGATCGACAGCCGCAATCCCCAAATCGTCGCCAACGCGCAGATGAGCCATTTGCGCAGCGGCGCGCCATCCGGCGTTTGCAGAAAATAAAACCAGCAGCACATCACAAAACCGCTGCCCCAAAACACATCCGCGATGGACGCATTTTTCAACCGCAAACTGAGCAGCCACAATGCGGTTACTGCGACAGCAATCAGCGCGGCGGCTTGCAGGTATATTTGGAGGAAGTTGTTCATTTTGTCGTAAAACTCAGAAATTAATGCAGGGGTGACAGCTTTTTTTGCCATTCCTGCGAATGCAGGAATCTCCCCGCCAAATTTTCGAACATCAATTTATTAACGATTCAAAATCGCCGGGATTACGGTGAAACGGTTTCGGAAACGGCGCTGCCCTGTTTTCGGATTTCCGCAACAGCTTCGCTGAGCACCTGCCGGCTGCTGCTGGTGTGCACCGTCGCACCCAGTTTCATCAGCAGCGAATACAGCCCGACGACCACTTTGTTGAGAAAAATATAGTGCCGCGAACCACGAACGTCGCTCATTGTGGTGGCTTCTTTGAAAAATTTGTTGAGCGCAGCTTTGTATTCGGGATCGCCAAAATCGAAGATTTCTGCGCGAAAGGGATGCAAAATCAACCCGCCGAGATTGTAGAAAAAATCGAACGCACGCTGCTCTTTGGCGGTGCCTTTGTTGGCGGGATCGAGAATTTCGGTTTCGTAGTAGAGCTGTTTGATCGCCGGAATATCATCGCGGAGATTGGCGTCGAACATCAGCAGTAATTTTTCCAGAAAATCGCGCGGGAACGATTTTACACAGCCGAAATCGATGACACCCAACATGCCGTCGTCGCGGAAAAGGAAGTTGCCGGGATGAATATCCGCATACAACACGGCGCTGCGGTGCAAAATTTGCTCGTTGAAAAATTCCCAAAAAATCTGCCCGAAGTGATCACGGGTTTCGTTATCCGGCCGGCGTTTCAAAAATTCATCGAGATGCACGCCATCGAGAAAAGTCATCGCCAGCACGCGGCGGGTGGTCATTTCCGGAATGAGTCGCGGCGTGACAATCTGCGGATGCAGCGACAGTTGCGCAAATTGCTCGATCTGCAATCCTTCGTTGAGGTAATCGGTTTCTTCCAGCAATTTTCCGTAAATTTCCTCAAAATAGGCATCGGTCATTTCGCTGCGGACGATGCGTTTGAACAGCGCTTTGGCAATCGTCAAATCTGATTTGATGGTTTCGCGAACGTTGGGATACTGAATTTTGACGGCAACCGCACGCCCATCTTTCAGCTCCGCGCGATGCACCTGCCCGATGGACGCTGCGGCAATTGCTTCCGCACCAAATGTGCGGAACAGCATTTCGGGATATTTGCCCAATTCTTGTTTGATGATCGCCCGAACCAGCGCCCGGTTGATCGGCGGCACGCGATATTGGGCGTTGCTCATCACGTCGATAAATTCATCCGGCAATATGCCGGTGTCCATGCTCATGGATTGGGCCAGTTTTAGCGCGGTGCCGCGCAATTTGGTAAATTCTTTGAACACATCCTGCGCATTGTTTTGATTAAGCTGCTGTTTTCGGGCGGCGTCTTCGCCGGAAATGGCTTTGCGAACAAAATATTTGGCGTAATTGGAGCCGACTTTCAGCCCGGTTTTGGCAAAAATTTTGCCGCGCTCCAGTTTGCCGGAGGGAAATTCATCCATCTAAATGCTTTCGTTTTTTAACGTATTTCGGAACGGTCGCGACTGTTCCCTACAAATTTTGATTTTCTTATATATTGTGCAAACAACCGTATTTCTTTTGCTAATTTCATTATTCATAATATTTTAGCTCCGGCAACGTTTCTTCCAGCTTGGGCAATTTTACCCGCGCATCAACCATTCGCTGATCGTACTCGAAATCATCGGTTGCGGTGATTTTCCACAAATTGCCATGGCGCTCGTTCAGTGCGCTGGCAATCTGAAAATAATTCCAGCGGTAATTTGAGTTGATCAAATACAAGCCATTCGTTTCGGTGATGATTTCGCCGAGTGCGGTTGCCGTATCGCCTAAAAAAGAGCAGGATGGCAGCCATTTTTCGCTGGCGCGAACTTCACCGTGTAATTTCATTTGCTTTGTGAAATAATCGATCATGTTGTTGCTGCCGGGCGCATCGCCGATCTGCCAGCCGAGCCGCACCACAAAAGCATCGGGATTTTGGTGAAACACCCGTTTTTCCGCAATGCGTTTGTCGTAACCGTAACCGCTGGGCGCATCCGGCATGGAATCGACCGTAAACGGACCGTTGTGATCATCGGAAAACACCATCACCGTGCTGACATACACAAATTTGATGCTGAGAATCCGGGTGATCCATGCGAGCTCGCTGCTCCAGTGGTAATTCACCAGCCACGCTTCGTTTTCGATGCCGCTGCTTTGCGATGGCACCGCAAGATGATACACAACATCCGGCGATACTTCGCTCAAAAAAGTTTCCATTATAGAATAATCATCGATAGACGTTTGGTTCCGATCCCACGCAATAACCTGCACGTTTTTAGATGTGAGATGAGCGACCAATGCACGACCAACAGTTCCGCTTGCTCCCGTGACAACTGCTTTCATTTGACACCTCGCACTAAAATTCACATGGAAATATATGGAGATTTCTGTTCGAAAACAGAAAAATCAAAAATCTGCACTTTTATCGTTGTAAGCCAATTAAACGGAAGGTGTTTTGGGAATTATCCCATTTCAAAAAGATGGTTACGGGCTGCGGCCATTCGTTCCCGCCGCGTGCTAATTTGATGATAATTGCCCATTGCGATTCGGGAAAATTTGCGGCGGTTTCCCGCAAATCCGCCAGCGAAAAGGCTGTCCGGTTACCAATAGCTTTGGCAGCGGCAACGCTTTCGCCATCGCGTTCGACGGTGATTTGGTAACGGGTATTTTCCGCATCCGCCAACCGGGTTTCGATCGCCAAATCATCGAAATGCAGCATTTGTGCGCCGTCGCTGTCTTGCCGCAGGGCAAACCGGTCGAGCGGTGCCATGCGGTCAAACCAGTATTTCCCGACGATATCGCGCCGTTCGATGATGACTTTGGCGAGGTATTCCGCCGCTTCGGGATTCGAATATTGGCCCTGCGCAACAGCGCTGCGGATCTGCGCATCGGTAAAGGACATCACAATTTTTGCGCCCCAATAGCCATCGCGGTTGGTGGCGTTTCCAAACGCCGGGTTCGGCATAATATATTTGTATTTTTCGGGACGAAAATCAGCCGCAACAAAGTAGCCGATCGACGGATATTTGATCTCAATATCACGTTCCCAGGGGCGTTTGTAAATGCCCAATGAGCCGATAACTTTGGCAACTTGCGGCGGATCGACAATGCCTTCCCGCCCGATTTCCGGCGGCATCGGTTCGTTGCCCTGGCTGCCGAGCGTGGAGCCAAAATCGATCAGGTAATGTTTTACGTAACCTGCCGGATCGTACATATCCAGCGAGTTATTTGCTTTGGTATCAAAGTGGTTCAGCCAGCTGGCAATCCAGCGCAGACCGCGCAATTCCCGGCGGTGCTGGTGGGGAATTACGTCGTTCAAATCATCTTTGCGGATGCCGGTGTAAAAAAACGCGCCCATCGGTTTGCCGGGCAAATATTTGCTGGCGACCGCGCGAATGCGTCCGTCGGGCAGTTTCTGAATTTTGGCGAGAATTTTGGCGAGGTCATCCGCATTCATAAAGCGTTTTTGACCCTGTTTATCGGTGAATTTCACTTCGTTGCCGATGCGCAAAATTGCCGGATCGAATTTGACGAGATAATTTTCCGGCACGTTAAAACCGGCGGCGTGGAATAATTTTGTGGAAACAACCTCTGCGCCGGTGGCCAACTCCGGGTATCCGGCCGGATCAAATTTGATGACGTATTGCTGATCCCGGGAATCGCGAATATTGAATCCCGGGGTTACGCCCTGCGTTTTGGCGGCGACGATGGTCCATACATTTCCGGTGTCCGGGCCGCTGCTCTGATCCGGTCCGCGGGAAAAATCGGCAATGTTCATTTGCGCCAATCCGTTGCGATTGGTAAACCAGCTGGAATTATACACTTCGTCGAACGCATCCACGTTCATTGCTTCTTTGGGTTTGTTAAAAATGGCACGACCGTGGCGGGAAATATCGAACAACCGCTGAATTTGCATCGTGCCGATTTTACTGACGTTATCGGCTGCCAGATTTATTTCGCGAGAATACGGAACGGGCACCACTTTTTGATCATCCGGTGGCGGTTCCGGTATCACAAAACGACTGGTGCCGGCGCATCCGGCAAAAAATGCAGCAGCACTCCACAGCAACAGCCAATGGTTCATCATTTTATTTCGGTTTATGCGCATTCTATTGGGTTCACTCGTTTAATACAGTTCAAAATAAACACGGAACGTTTCTTTGCTGATGCCAATTTGCCCGACAGCAACCAAATCTTTTTCGGAGAACAGCCGTACGCCGCCGCCAAATCCAAATTGCATTTTTTTGGTGTTCAGATCGCTAAAAATATCGTTGTCCACTTGCCCGGCATCTGCGAAAGCGAAGATGTCCATTTTTCGCCAGATCGGCACGCGATATTCCAGCGAGGCGAGAAACGAATCGAAATCGCGGAATCGTCCACGCTCAAATCCGCGGATGCTTTCTTGCTCGCCCAGTTCGCTGAGGTTGTAAAATGGTGCGCGATCGGTATCGGATTCGGGTTCGGTCATTTCGCCGGCGAGGCGCAGCCGGATAACGCGGTTGGCGCCCAAATGAATGTATTGGGAAACATCCGCCCGGAATTTTCGGAAATTGAACGGTCCGTTATCCACATCGCGGAAAATGGCTGCAGAAAACAGCGCTTCCTGCCCGCTGGACGGATTGCCGAGACGATTCCGCGAGTCCCAGTTCAGCTCCGCCTGATATTCCATTGTTCGCACTTTTGTTTGCAATCCCGGCAGCGAGTTGCGGTCGTACAAATCCGTGATCAGCACTTCGTCGCCATCCTGATCTTCGGGATACACATTGCTGTGATCAAACCGTCCCAAAAACCCTACAGAAAGCTGTTCATTCATTAAATATTGAATGCCGCCTTCTACCGCCGTGTATTCGAAATCAAATTCCAGTTCGTCGGAATAGCGGGTGTGCGGCCCGATGCCGTAAAAATCTTCTTCCGGCAAATTGCGGTACTGTGCACGGAAATTGAGCAACAGCGGCGCGTTTGCCAGCTGGATGCGCTTCCACTCGATGCGATAGCGCTGGCGCTGGCTGAAATCGCCGGACGCCGTAAACGATAGCTGATCGTTTTCCGAAAGAATTCCGGTTTGATACACTTTGGCGCCGGCACCACTGCGATTGGAGTATTTTGGGGTAATTCCCCGGCGACCATCTGCGGATGTAAAAAATTCGATGGTTCGGGGAATCAGCTTTTCTTCGTAAATAAATCCGGCAACTGTTTCGGTGGTTTTGGCAACAATCACCAATGGCAAGCTGACAATCGTTCCCGGCAATGAAACCAGGTGTTCCCAGGTTTTTTTATCGCGATATTCCTTGCGCAGTTGACGGGCAGAATCCGCCAATGCGGCAACTTCTTCCGGCGTCAGTTTTTCCTGCGCCATCACCGGTGTGCCAATGCCGCAGCAACAGCAGATAATTGCCAGCGCGATGCAGATAATTTGATAAATCGAAGACTGTTTCATTTGCGGATCGTTTTGCGATTCAATACTGCGGTGATGTTTGGTCATACGCCGGCTAATTCCAATTGTTGATTAACTGGAAAGTAATAAAAACACGTGATTTATCAAAAGGCGAATTAAATCGTAAGAAAAATGAAATGGTTGGGTGAGATTTTGGTGCGGCAGTTTAATTGGTGCTGGTTGATGTGACGATCGATTCGTTCAGCGATTCCAGCGCATGGTCGATATTTGCCAATTCCTTATGGTTTTCCGGCAAATGTTTTCGCAAAATTTCCCGGGCACGCAAATAGCACAGTTGTGCCGCTTCCGTTTCCCCGCGAATCGCATACACCTGCCCGATGTTGCTGTGGATAAACCCGATCAACGGATCGTTATCGCCCACCCGTTTGTGGCGAATATTGAGCGCCCACTGAAAATATTTTAACGCGAGATCCAGTTTTTCGCCGTGCATGTGGGTTACGCCAATATTATTGAACAACCTGCCCAAATACGGATGCTCCGCACCCAGCGAGCGTTCCATCGCTTCCAGCGTGCGATACACATACCGGCGCGCCAAATCATAATTTTTCTGGAAATAATACACCATGCCGATATGCTGCAAAATCACGGACATATACGGATGGTCGATGCTCAAGCGCAATTCCACAATTTTTAGCCCGCGACGGTATTGATCCAGCGAATCTTCGAAATCGCCGCGATCGCGCAACGCCCGCGCATAGTTGATCAGCAGCGGAATCAGCCCTTCGTGGCGCATTCCGATTTTACTTTCGCCCATCCGCAGCGCATGTCGGGTTTGCATAAATGCTTCTTTTATATCATTAATATCGCTGCACAGTGCGCCGTAGTTGCTGGTCAGCATTATTTTTCCGGGATGATGGGCGCCGCGCAAGCTTTTTTCAGCAGCTTTCATCGCCAGTTGAAACCGTTCCAGCGCATCGTTAATGCGTCCCATATTGTGAAAAACCACGGCAATATTATTCAACAATTCCGGCAGCAATTTTTCGTCGCGCATATGTTTCAGCAAATTATGTTGCTCATTCAGCACCTGCAGCGACCGGGCGTAATTGCCGGTTTGAAAATGCAGCCCGGCAATTTTGCCAAGCATGGAAAACTGCAAATAGCGGAACGATTCATCTATCGCGAATTGCGCCTGCAACATTTTGTAAAATTGCAGAATGTATTTTTTGTCGTCGATATCGCGGTATTCCGAGGTTTCCCAAAAATGATCGGTCAGGAAAAAGCCCATCCGGAACCGATCGATATCCCGCGCTTCCACCCAAAACAGGTTTCGCCGCATGTGCCACAATTCCCCGGCATATTGGCAAAATTGCTTCAGAAAAGATATCGGGATGATCAGCCACAGCGGATGCGCACGGTTTTGGCGACTCAACTGTGTGCTGAGCTGCGGCAACAATTCTTCCGCCGGCACTTTGGGATTTTCGCCGCCCGAAAGATACAGATGCGACAGCATTGTTGCGTGTTCGGCCACATTTTCCCGTAGTTTATTAAAAAAGGGTTCCGGCTTTTTGGCAGGTTTGTATTTGAGGTGTTCCGGCGACGTATCGCTGTTCGCCGGTAATTCTTTTAAAATTTTCCGGAATGTTTGTTCGTTGTCATAAATAACAAAATGGATTTCACCCGGCTTAGCTGCCAGAAACGAATCTGTCAGCCGGTGCAAATCATTGGTCATCAATTTGCTGTTTCGTTTGGCTGTGCTTTTTTTCATTAATCCACAACCCCGAATGTCCGGTTAATTTCCCAATTCATGTTTAAAAGAGCAACCTCCGGTTTAGCCATCAATTTACGTGAATTCTGCTTTGCTCAAAAGCAATCATTTTGTTAATCGGCACAAATATGCTGATCTGTATCTGTGCATTGCAACTCACCAAATTTCTGCAAATAATAGCGAAGATTACTTATTTCAAACGTGATATATGCCATAGATCGGTGCTTTTGCGCAACGATTACATTCTATATGATATTAAATAAAAAGAATGTATATATAAAAACTACTACTACTACTATTACCATGTGCAAACTGTGGAAACCTGATTAAGTGTTTGTTTTTAATGATTTGAAGGTTGTTGAAATTGTGGAAAACTTTATAACAGTGTGTCAAAAAGTTGTCTAAAACCGGAAAACGATGTTAGCAGAGGGTTAGTTTTCCACAATTTGTCAATAATTTCCACAGGTTTTTCCACATACTTTTTTGGTGTTTTCCACCGGTTTTCCGCAAAAAATGGCGTAATTTTTGGTAAAAAGTGCTCCAAAATATTACCATCCGGTGTATCATGGGTCATTTTTCCTGCCATTTTTGAAATTCGGCTGCCAGATATTCCGGGTCCGCGTCCGTCCGGGGATATAATCCGCTGTCGATTCGCTGGCGGCAGGCTTCGTAAAGGGTAACCGCAGTGGCAACGCTAACGTTAAGGCTTTTGATCATGCCCATCATGGGAATGTAAACGTTGTGATCTGCAATGGCCAGCACATCTTCGGAAACGCCAAAATGCTCATTTCCCATAATGATTGCCGATGGTTTTGTCCAATCCACTTCGTAAATGGAAAGCGGGTTTGGCGTTTGCAAATGTGTGGCGTAAATGGTAAACCCTTTGGCTTTCAGCGATTCACGCAATTCTGAGGCGTCGGAAAAATTTTCGATATTAATCCATTTTGTTGCGGAACCGGATGACTTTTTGCCGAGTATCGGGAATTCCTGATACGAATAAAACAGCCGGACGGTATCGATTCCCACGGCATCGCAGGAGCGCAAAATAGCGCTGACGTTGTGCGGATCGTGGATATTTTCGCAAACAACAGTCAAATCCGGTTGACGGTATTGCAAAATGGTGCGCATTCTTTCCAATCGTTGTTCTGTCGGCATGGAAAGTCCTCTGTTTATGGTTCCGGTTACTGCTTTATTGGTGTCGAAAAAAATATTTTACTATTTTAAAATAAATAGTTGAAAAAACAACAGAACAAATCATAAATTTAAAGTCTTTTTAATGGGCAAAATAAACCTTGGAGGCCGGGCAAATGGCAAGAAAAAAGAAAAATCCCGCAGAAGATGAAGATTTTGAATGGGAAGATGAAATGGATGACGACATCGACGACGACGATGACGACGACGACGATGACGATGATTTGGACGACGACGAAAAAGATGACGAGGATGAGGATGGCGATTCCGGCGAGGAAGAAGATGTAGACGAGATGAAGGAAATTGAGACGAAGCTGCAAAAAGGCGAAGATATTGCAACCATGCCGGACAGCGAAACGTCTCTGCTCCCCAAATCGCGTGTGATTTATTCTTGTCCGTTATCCAAAAAAATATTTTACAAAAATAAATGGATCAGAGACACTGTTACGGATTTATACACCGTTCGGACAGAATTGGCGATTTGCGATACACTGCTCAAACGCGCCAAAGATATCGGCTATTTTATCGGCAGCATCGAAATTTACGATAAAGATCTTGACGAATCGAAAGATGAAATCACCAGTTTAGCCAAAACCGTTGAGGCGGAGCTGGAGAACAAAATGCCGTTCGATGTTATCATCGATATCCGGGAAACGAACGAGATCCTCTATATTTTCACAAACACCACACGCCTGACCACAGAAATTGCCCGCCGGCTGCGTCAGGAATTGGGTGGCGCCATTCAGTACGAATGGTTTGAGCGCAACCAGTTTGTTCGGGCCAAATGGTTTTCGCAGGTGCAAAACCGGGAGTATTTCCGCAGCCGCATTCGTGCAGCAAAGGAAAAACGCATCGGTATGTTCAACTTCGAAGAAGAATAAAAACAGCCTGTTATAAAAAATGAAAAGCGGTTATCCGGGTTCGGGTAACCGCTTTTTTGTTGGCAGAATGTTGCCAAAAATTATTTGCTGCCGGAGAGTTCCCTGGCGCGTTTTTGGGCTGCAAAAATACCGTTCATCAGGGTTTCGCCCATTTTTCCGGACATAAATTCACCGAACGCCGCTTCGGTTGTACCGCCTTTGGATTTTACTGCAGCAATCAATTCGTCCAGTTTTTTTGGCGATTGGTTCATCAAATGGAACGAGCCGAGCATGGTTTGCTTTACCAGCATCGCTGCGACGGATTCTTCCATTCCCAGCTGCATCCCGGCATCGATCATGCATTTCACGAGATAGAAAAAATACGCCGGACCGCTGCCGCTGAGCGCGGTAACGGCATCGAGCAACGATTCGTCATCCAGAAAAATGGTGCGTCCGGTGGTGCTCAACAAATTATCGATGATGCTGATTTGGTGAATATTCACGCCTTCGCTGGCGTTGAAAGCAGTTACACCCATGCCCAATTGCGCCGGTGTGTTGGGCATCGCGCGAACGATAATTTTATGATCCAGCGCTTCGGACATGCGTTGGATGGTAATTCCCGCCATCACCGATAGCACCACATGATTGGGCTGCAGCGATTTTCGCAACGGCTCCGCAATGCTCTGAAAATCCTGCGGTTTAACAGATAAAATAATCACGCCGGAATCTGTCAGCGAGTGATCAATTCCGGCGTGGACATGTCCTAAATCCAGTTTTTCCAACGCAGCTTTGTGGGCTTCATCCCGGGCAACCAGCTTCAGGTTATCCGGCGTTACCAAATTAAATTGTAAAAATGAGCGGGCATAGGTTAACCCCATATTACCGCAACCGATGATGGCAATTCTGAACATCGTAATAGCTCCGTTTGTTTTTCGGACGACTTATTTGTAAAGCGATAAAATTGTGATATTCCGGTTGTGAATCCAACTGCTTTTTTTTCAGAATCTGCTTTGCAATGTGCGCCACGTCATGTGATGTTAAATTGTTGAACCCGTTATTTGGTGCATTGGTCACATCGTGACTTTATAAGCGATAAATCAAGTTTATTCACTTGATTTCTGGATGTTCAAGTTTTAAATTTAAAATTGACATTCAAAAAGGATTTTTATGAGCACGATACGCGGGCTTGTTTTCCACTCCCGGTTTCACTATGTGAAACAGCATCTGGATTATACAACGCGAAGAAACATCAACGAACACCTTTCGGAGCATGTGCGTAATGTGGTTTCCGAACAGGTGTTTCCGGTTAATTTTTACCGTTTTGAGATGCTGCAGGAATTGGATAATGCGATTGTAACCGTCACAACAGCAGCGGAACAACCGCTTTTTCAATCCATCGGGCGGGAATTTGCCCATGCTATAGTTGACCGTTATTTTTTTAATTATACAGAAGCACAAAAACCGCAGCGGTTTTTAGCCCAGTTCCAGCGCCTATATGCGCGGTTGTGGGGATTTGGGCAAATCGATATTCGTCCGGAATCTACCCGCAAATCCACGATCATTCTGGAATACCCCGTTTCTGTTCATCCGGCATACCACATTTTTATGACATCCTTTTTAACGAACGCGATTGCATTGTGTGGCGGCAAATCGGTTCAGTTAAATCCGGTTGAAAGTGAAGATGACCCGCAAGAATGCCGAAAGTATGTAACTACCTGGCAATAGTTGCTGTTGCCGCAAAAATGTTCCTTTTAATTAAAATACACGATCGGAAGGTGTCCGGATGGAACCAGATAATCGCAATTATGCCGTAATCATCGCAGATGTAAGCGGCTCAAAACAACTGAGCGGGAGGAGCCGGTACCAAACTCAACTGTTTTTGAAATCTGCTATTGTTCAGATAAATGAGGAATTTCGCGACCACATCGAAGCACCGTTTACCATCACCAAAGGCGACGAATTTCAGGGATTACTGACCGATTTGCGCAGCGCTTTTGAAATGGTGCTGGCGCTGGAAAAACTGATTTTTCCGGTGAAATTGCGTTTTGGATTGGGAACCGGCAATATTTACCGGATGGGCGGAAAGCTGCCCATTGAGATGGACGGTCCGGCGTTTCATCGCGCGAATGCCGCGTTGAATATGGCCAAAAAGAAGAAAATTTGCTACTGCCTGAACACCGATGACGAATCTTTGGATTTGCTCACCAACACCATTTTCCAACTGATGAATGCCATCAAAAAGCGCTGGAACGAACGGCTTTATCGCCTGTTTTGGCGATACAAGGATCTCGGCACTTATCGCGAAGTTTCCGCCATCGAAAACATCACGCCTCAGGCGGTTTGCGATGCGCTGAAAACCAATCGCGCCATTGATGTGAAAAATGCCGAGGAAAATTTATTGCGTTATTTTGAAAGATATCCGGTGTGTCAGGATCTGCCGGAACCGCTGTCGCTGGACGGCGAAGCCGTGGCGCTGCGGTAAAATTTGTCGATCGATGTGATGCCGTAATATAACCCGCCAATCGCCAGTATCAGCCAAAATGGCGAAACATGACCGTTCCATTCGTAAATGGGAACCGGTTCGTTATCTCTGCTAAAATTGATATACAAAATAGCGATAGCATTGTTCAGCCCGTGTGCAATCAGCGTGGGAATAATGCTGTTGGTTCGCCACGCCAGCCATCCCAGAAAAAAACCAAACAGGAAAATCTGCAACATCATATAATGATTACCGTGCACCAGCGCCCAGGCAATGCTGGAATAAATCACGCCTTTGGTAACATCCACATGTTTTTCCACCGACTGCTGCAGCATTCCCCGGAAAATAGCTTCCTCCACAACCGCCGCCAAAATTACCGCGCTGAACGTAACCAGAATAAAATCCAGCCCGTTGTCGATGAGCATGGTTTTGCCGATTTCCGATGCGATTTCTTCCGGCAGCGGCAGCACCAGTCGCACCAGCCGGTCCACTTCGTCGATGAGCACAATCATGCACAAACTGACGGGAACGGACAGCCACACAATATTTCCCGGCACCGGATGCAGCCGCAGGTTGAGCGGCAGCGACAGTTTTCGTCGCAGCAGATAAAACACCGGCAACGCCAGCAACACAATTTCGCCAACAGCCAGCAGCACTTTCACCAGCGTCATATCCGGTTCGGCGGTTTCGGGATCCATTGTTGCGCCGAGGACAATCACCAGCGGAAAATAGGATACCAGCACACTCATAATAATCACTACCAGCGATTCAAACGGCAGCGGAAAATTCGATTCCGTATTCGTATCCGGCTGTTTCGGTTCCGGTGTTTCCATATCACTCCAGTTTTCCCGTTTTTCAACGATGCAGATTCTCTAATTAACCAAAAGTATCGCGTGCGGACTTGCAAAACAAAGGTTATTTTTATATCGTATGATGTGATTATTACCAGCGGTTTGTCAATTTTAAACCGATAAAATATACCGGGATGCAATTAAGCTTCCCTCACAAAAAAGAGAAATCCATGAACAACCAACCTGTTGCCGGCAACACTTTTTACAACGATTTCGATTGCGAATTTTTGATTCCGCGTCGCGGCGAAGATTACCGCACGCCGTTTGAGCGGGATCGCGATCGCATTATCCACAGTTCCGCGCTGCGCCGGCTGCAGGCAAAAACCCAGGTGTTTCTCTCGGGCGAATACGATTTTTACCGCACGCGGCTCACCCATTCCATCGAAGTTGCGCAAATCGGGCGATCGATCTGCAATTATCTGCAACGCTGCGATCCGCTGCTCGGTAACGAATTTTTTATCGATCCTGATTTGGTGGAAGCGATTTGCCTGGCGCACGACCTCGGGCATCCGCCATTCGGACATTCCGGCGAAAGCGTGCTAAACACTTTGATGCGCGAGTACGGCGGATTTGAAGGCAACGCCCAAACGCTGCGGATGATCACCGAAATTATTTATCCCGAAGAAGGCCACCGCACCGGCATGAAACCCACCCGCGCGCTCATCGACGGCGTGCTGAAATACAAATCGCTGCGCTATCACCTCGGTGCACCGGATCGCTATTTTTTGTATGATGAACAATCGCGATTTCTCGATTTTGTCTTCGACGGCGAAACATACGACCGGCATTTTGCGCCGGGGCTGCCGCTCAACAAATTCCGCAGCATCGAATGCCAGGTGATGGACTGGGCGGACGACACCGCATATTCGCTGAACGATATTCTGGACAGCATTCAGGCGCGATTTCTGAATCGCGAATTGCTGGAAAGTTGGGCTGCGGAGCAATCGCTGAACGGCGATGCCGCCAAACGCGTGGAAGAAATTTTGGAAGCGATGAAAGCTGGTGAAGTGCGGCGGGTTTTCTCCCGGAAAATCGGTGATTTTATCGCTGCCTGCAGCCTGCGCGAACGGGAAAATTTTATGAGCAGCCGCACCAATCGCTATCGTTTCGAGCTGCAAATTGATGACGCAATTGCAGCAGAATCAATCCTTTACAAACGCATTGCATCGGAAATTGTGTTCGACTCCGCACAGTTGCAGCAACTGCGTTTTAAATGGGGAAACATGCTGGAACGGCTGTTTTTGGCGTTGCAGGAAAATTATCTCGGCAGCAAAGGCGATATTTACAAACTACTGCCGGAAAACACCCACCGGATGGTTTGCAACATCAATCAACCAAAATTGCGGATGCGCGCCGTTTGCGATCACGTCGCCGGAATGACCGATCGTTTCGCGATCCGCACCTACCAACGGCTGTTCGATCCCGGCAGCGGTTCCATCGGCGATCTGGTTTGATGGTGGATCGCATGGTATTTGTTGTTTTTCCGGTATTTGTTAAATTGTTGTGATTGTTATCGGTGTTGTCGTGATTGTCGTAGTAGAGACAAGGCATGCCTTGTCTCTACCAAAAATCAAAAAAACAAACCCAAATCAACCCAAACCCAATAAACCGGATTTGATGTGGAAAAATTCAAAAATAAATACCGTATTCCGTCCGCCCGGGCGCAGTGGTGGGATTACGGACGGGATGCAGCCTATTTTATCACGATTTGCACAGCGAACCGCGAACATTTTTTTGGAAAAATTTCAAACGGGGAAATGCAATTGTCGCAAATCGGCGTTATTGCCGACATGTGTTGGTTCGAAATAAAACACCATGCCAAACACATCGAATTGGGTGCATTTGTAGTGATGCCGAACCATGTTCACGGCATTTTGATTTTAGATGGCAACAATCGCCCGGAAAAAGAGTCGCAACCATTGCACGAAAATGAAGGAAAAACACGATTTCAAAATCAGGGGAAAAACACGATTTCTGCCATCGTGGGCAGTTATAAATCTGCCGTTACCAAACACGCCCGGCGAATGGGATTTGAATTTGCATGGCAACCGCGCTTTCACGACCACATCATCCGCGACGAACCAGCATTTCAGCAAATTTCCGATTATATTTTGATAAACCCGCTCAAATGGCAGGAAAATACATTTTATGTGCCATAATCTGTTGGAATTTTAACAGCCTGTTGTTTCCGCGAATACCCCAAACATCCCTTTTCAAAAAAATGCCAAAAAACCATTTGCTTTTTCAAATAATGTAAAGTAAGCTTGTCATAAGGTAAATTTAATTTGTCATTATGGAAAATGGAATTTACAAACTGAATACACTTTACAGAAAGGAAAATCGATGACACTAAAATCGATGTGGGATTGCGAGCGCAGGAATATCGAAAAAATGAAGAAATTCCAGTTGCCGCATTACTATAAAAAAATTGGCATTGCGATGCTGGTAATCTCATTTGCCGCAATTTTTATCAACCGATTTACCGTCAACCAACCTGAGATAAAATTGCTATCCAAATACTGCATGCTGGTTGGGATGCTGCTTATGTCCATTTCCAAAGAGGCGCTGGAAGATGAATTTATCACGGAATTGCGAATGCAGTCGTATAAATTTGCATTCACAATCGGAGTGATTTATACGCTGGTGCTGCCATTTGTTGATTATCTGGGAGATGCCGTATTTTCACCGGAACATTCTATGTTCAAAGATGTGGGCGATTTTCAGGTGCTGTGGCTGCTGCTGGGGATGCAAATTTTTTACTTCGAATACTTGAAAAGATTATACAAATGAAAAATACCTTAAAAATAGAGCGGGCGATTTTGGACATCACCCAGGATGAACTGGCCAAACGCGCCGGCGTATCGCGGCAAACCATCAATTCGATTGAGAAAAACCGTTACGTGCCCTCCACTGTTTTGGCGCTGAAGCTGTCCCAAATTTTCGGCAAACCCGTCAATGATATTTTTGAGCTGGAAGATGGGGATTGATTTGCTGATGCAGCGGGCGGTAAGGTTGTTGCCTCCCGCTTTTTTATTTCGGCGATTCAACTCGTTCGCGGCGGTGCTCCGGATTCGGTTTCGGCGGTTATAAAATCTAATGAAATTCGTAGTTGTTGTATCTAATATTTCTGAATATATTTTATTCAAACCGCTGTAAAGATTTATCTTGTGAAAAAGCTTTTTCGTCAAAAACGAGGTTTAATCATGATTCCTGATTATCAATCAATAATGCTTCCGCTATTGCGTAAAATTTCTGATGGCACCGTTTATCGATTTAGAAGTCTGATTGATGAATTAGCCGTCGAATTTAATTTGACGGATGAAGAACAAAAAGAGTTACTACCAAGCGGTCAACAACCCATTTTTGATAATCGTGTTGGATGGGCAAACACATATTTGAAAAAAGCAGGCCTCATTAATTCTGAAAAAAGAGGTTATTTGCAAATTACGGAAAGAGGAAAAAAAGTTTTAGCCAATGATCCACAGGAAATAAATGTCCCTTTTCTCAGGCAGTTTTCTGAATTTAATGAGTTTACAAAAATTAAAAGAGATGGATCAACAAAAACCAAAGAAATCAAAGAGATTTCTGAGGAAGAACAAACACCAGAAGAATTGTTGGAATATGCACATCAAAAGCTAATTACCGATCTTTCCCAAGAATTAATCGAAACTATAAAAGAGTGCTCGCCAAGATTTTTTGAAAAATTAGTGATCGATTTACTTTTGGCAATGGGCTATGGTGGATCACGTGTTGACGCCGGAAAAGCGATTGGAAAATCAAATGATGGCGGTATCGATGGCATTATTAAAGAAGACAAACTGGGTTTGGACATTATTTATGTTCAGGCTAAGCGATGGGAAAATACAGTTCCGGTAAGAGAAGTGAGGGATTTTGCCGGTGCATTATTGGCCAAAAAAGCAAAAAAGGGAATTTTTATTACAACTTCTGATTTTCCCAAAAGCGCTTATGAATTTGTCAATCAAATAGAACCTAAATTAATATTGATAGATGGACAAAATTTGGGTGAATTGCTGATCGAATTTAATGTTGGTGTTTCAACTCAAAGAAGCTACAAAGTTAAAAAAATGGATAGTGACTATTTTGAGTAATGTTCAAAACGGTCATGCCCGAATGTCTTTATCAGGCATCCAATTTTCGATGAGATTAGATTCCCGCTAAAAGATTGCGGGAATGACAACATAAATCAGCGACTTGGTTGTAATATTTCGCACTGCAACACCGCCCCCAAAATTTGCATATCTCCCCACAAATAAATATATTCTCTCTTCGAAATGAAATAACCCACAGAACGCGCGCTGTTATGTATTACCGTGAAATCACACGATTAACAGTTGGTTGTTGATGATCGGTAGATGCAGAAGGTCCCGGGACAAGCCCGGAATGACCCGAAAAATAAGTGCTCAATTTCTCTGTGGCAAAAAAAGAAGAGAGAAAAACAATGTTCAAACGCGCAACCATTCACATCCTCAAATGGCTGGCGGTTGTCGGTCTCATGATTTTGGTAAAATGCAGCTCTGCGCCCAAAGCGGATCTGGTGATTCACAACGGCACCATTTACACGATGAACCCGGAGCAGCCCACCGCCGGTTTGGTTGCAGTAAAAAATGGCAAAATTGCTTTTGTTGGCGCGGCTGCGGATGCGCCGGATTGGGTGGAAAGCAGTGTGCACACCCTCGATTTGAACGGGCGAACCCTAACCCCCGGGTTGATAGATGCACACGCCCATTTTATGGGGCTCGGCTGGACAAAGCTTAGCCTAACTTTAGCAGATACAAAAAGTTACGATGAGATTGTTGCGAAAGTGGCGGAAGCTGTGAAAACCACGCCGGAAGGCGAATGGATTTTGGGAAGCGGCTGGCATCAGGATAAATGGGAATCGCTGCCCGCCGAAATGGTGCGCGGATTTCAGGTGCACGATGCGCTGAGCGCGGTTTCGCCGAATCACCCGGTATTTTTGTGGCACGCCAGCGGACACGCCGCAATCGCCAATGCCAAAGCGATGGAAATTGCCGGCATCTCGCCTGCCAGTGAGCTTTCCGGCGACGGAGAAGTGATCAAAGATGCCGCCGGAAATCCTACCGGTATTTTCACGGAAGTCGCGATGGATTTAATAAATTCGCACATCCCGCAATCCACCCCGGAAATGAATCGCCGCAAACTGGAACTGGCAACGCAGGAAGCGTTGAGCAATGGTATTACCACATTTCACGACGCCGGCGCGGACAGTCTGGAAATCGAACTGTATAAAATGATGGCAGACAATCACCAACTCGGTGTGCGGCTGTGGGTGATGCTTTCCAGTTGGACAAACGGTAATTTTCTGGATGATTTTCTCGATGAATGTTTTGCCAACGGTCCGTTGGTTGGCTATGGCAACAATTTTTTGACGGTTCGCAGCGTGAAATTATACTCGGACGGTGCGCTCGGTTCGCGCGGCGCATGGCTGCTCGAAGAATACAGCGATCGCCACCATCATTTTGGTAATGCGGTGATCTCGATGGACAAAATTGGCGAAGTGGCCGCCAAAGCGCTAAACGGCGGATTTCAGATTTGCACCCACGCCATCGGCGATCGCGCCAATCGCGAAGTGCTCGACCAATACGAACAGGCGTTTGCCGCCAACCCGGAAAAAGCCAAAAACAGTCGCTTTCGCATCGAACATGCCCAGCATTTGACAGAAGAAGACATCCCGCGATTTGCGGAATTGGGCGTCATTCCGGCGATGCAGGCCATCCACATGTCGTCCGATCGCCCGTGGGCGATTGACCGTTTGGGGCAGGAACGCATCGATGAAGGCGCGTATGTCTGGCGAAAATTATTGGACAGCGGCGCAAAAATCGCCAATGGCACCGATGCACCGGTGGAGCCGCTCACGCCCATCGCCTGTTTTTATGCGGCGGTTTCCCGCAAAACATTGGACGGACATCCGCCGGGCGGATTCGAGCCAAGCCAAAAAATGACCCGCGAAGAAGCGTTGCGCTCGTACACGCTGGATGCAGCGTATGCCGGATTTGAGGAAGAAATCAAAGGGTCGATTGCGGTGGGAAAACTGGCGGATTTCACTGTTTTTTCACAGGATATCATGTCTGTCCCGGAAGACGAATTGCTGAACACGACGGTGGATTTCACGATTGTGGATGGCAAAATCGCTTTTCAGCGTGCAGAATAATTGAAAATTTTGTGCCCTGAGCGTCGTCGAAGGGCACATTTTATTTTCGTTCCCAAATTTTCTGCTTTGGAACGTTCTATGAAGCAGCGCTTTGGGGAAAATGACATTGCGAAGCAGCGCTTCGCAACGAGATTGTTAACACTCAACCACTCAACCACTCAACCACTGCCCCTCACTCAACCAACCGCTTTTTCTCCGGCAGCAGATTTTTTCGCACCATCGTATCCAGCAGTGTTTGGTTGAACTGCAAAATGCCGTTCTGATTCAAATATTCGTAATCATAAAACAGCTCGCCGGGATATTTCAGCAGCCGGTCAAAATGGATGTAATCGACGCCATATTTTTCGGCGATTGCCCGAAATTGCCTGCCCGGCTCCTCCGGATTGCTGAGCGAATGCCGGATCGCCGGCGGTGAAGGCTTGGTAAGCAGCAGCACTTTGCTGCCCTGCGCGTGCGCAAATTCAATCATTTTTCCGATATATTCCAGTTGCTCCGGTGCGGGAACCCACTCCGTTTTTGCGATGGCGGTTGTGTCATTCAAATGTTGCAGATTTTCCGGTACGGGAATTTCCGTGTAGCGCACGTATCCGCCGGGAACATACAATTCGCCGTCGATATCAACCTGCTCGATTTCCGGCGAAACGTCCAGTTTGTCGCTGGCGAAGCGCCCGAGCACATCGTTGATTGCGTGCGGGCTGTTAATGGACAGCGCCATTTCCAGCATCTCCGGTGAATATGTGGAATTGATCGACAAATCATACAGCGATTCCAATCCGTCGCGATCCATTACCTTATAATAGAGCTCGATCACTACCAACTGCGGACGCAGCCGGTCGAAATGGCGTTTCATCAAATAAAATCCGTTTAGCGGCGTTTGTCCGGTGGTGCCGAGGTTGAAGGTTTTTAGACCGTTTTCTGCAAAAAATCCCGTGTCAAACGTGCGGTAGCAATGCGACGATCCCAGAAATAGAATGTCGATATCGCGATAGGTTTCCACCTCCGCCAGCCGTGCCAGCGTAAAACCGAATTCACCCGGTTGAACCGGATTGCGCGATGCGATTTTCATCAAATTAGTATCGCCATATTGCACCATGCTCATGCCGATCACCGCAACAGCATACAGCGCCGGTAGCGGTAAAATAAACAGCAGTAACTTTTTGATTATATTGGACATAAGGTTTTTAGTTTTTTCTGTTTTTGTTGATTCAATTAAAGAGATTCCGGGACAAGCCCGAAATGACCAAATTGTTTTCAGGTTGTCATTCCGGCGAATGCAGGAATCTCTTTTCGCTGAAAAATACCTCAACTCAAAATTGAAAATAAATAAACGCCGACTGGCTGAAAACGCCGAAAAACGCAATCCCCAAAATCAGCGCGTAATAAAACGCCCAGCGGGCGCTGCGCGGAAACGTGATAATTTTCCCGGATAATTTCTGCGAGTTTAGCACGAAATGGGCAATCAGTAAAAATCCGATGGAGGCGATGGCGACGAGCATTTCCGCCAAACCGAGATCTTTCACCACCAGCGCTTCGATGCTTTCCGGGGAGAAATTGAGCAGCGAAATTTGCTGCACAATGAACAGCGCATCGCCCAGCGAATTGGCGCGAAAGAAAATCCAGCCGAGACAAACCAGGTGGAACGTCACCACAATTTTCAGGAAATTGAGCAGATTCGGCATCCGGTTCAGCCCGGAAAAATGGAACCAACGTTCCCGCAATCCGGCAATTAAAACGGCGAACACCAGAAATGCACCGTGCAAAAATCCCCACACCACAAACGTCCAGTTGGCGCCGTGCCACAAACCGCTCACCACAAAAACGATCATCAAATTTACATACCAGCGCATTTTCCCCACGCGATTGCCGCCGAGCGGAATATACAAATAATCCCGGAACCAGCTGGACAGCGAAATATGCCAGCGATGCCAGAATTCTGAAATCGATTTGGCGAGATAGGGCTGCCGGAAATTTTCCATCAAATCGTAACCCATGATGCGCGATGCGCCGATGGCGATATCCGAATAGCCGGAAAAATCGCAGTAAATCTGGAACGCGAAAAAGTAGGTTGCCATCAGCAGTGTCAGCGCGGGAAATTCCGCCGGTTCGTTGTAAACGGCGTTCACGTAAATTGCCAGCCGGTCGGCGATCACTAATTTTTTGAAAAATCCCCAGAGCATCAGCCGGGCACCGGAGATGAATCGATCGTAATCAAACGATTGTTGTTGGGAAAATTGCGGCAGCAGGCGCTCCGATCGCTCGATCGGTCCGGCAACCAGTTGCGGGAAAAACGCCACGTACAGGGCAAATTTCCCCAAATGGGTTTCCGGCGTTTTGCTCCCGCGATACACATCGATGCTGTAACTGAGCGACTGGAACGTGTAAAAGGAAATCCCCACCGGCAGCAAAAAATCGAACACCGGCGAATCGTAAAAAATGTTGAATTGCTGCAACGAATCGCGCAGCGACTGGCTGAAAAAATTGGCGTATTTGAAGAAAAAGAGAATCCCGAGATTGCTGAACAGGCTCACCACGAGGTAAAATTTTTTCCGGGATGGCAGCGTCGCTTTACCGATTTGCAGCCCGGCGACGTAATCGATTACCGTGGAAATCAAAATGAGGACGATGTATTCCGGTTTCCAGCACATGTAAAAATAGTAGCTGGCTGCCAGCAGCAACATCCAGCGAAAGCGATGGGGAATCGCAAAAAACAGGATGAGGACAATCGGGAAAAATATCAGGAATTCGAAAGAATTAAACAGCATGTATGGTCACAGTTGGTTTTCGGGATAAACAATTTAGAACCCTGCGTTCGCAGGAATTTGATTTTTTCATTCCGCGTCTGCGGAGGTATCCACCCACAAATCGGGATATTTGGTGTCGGAAACATCGACCATCACGTAGCCTTTTTGGGTCACCACATTAATCATATACGGCACGCCGTTGCGTTTTTCGTCGCCCTCGCAGGTAATCCAATCGTTGTGATTGGACCAGTGGTGATTATCGCCCATAATTTCACCGGGCATTACGCTGTGGGAAATTTTCAGGAAATTCTGCGATTTCGTTGTTGTCGCGTTCAACTGATCGATGAACACGTATAAATGATGCGGTTTGCCGTTATCGTTGTAAGTGATGTGGTTGCCATCCGGCGAAATGCCTGCCGAACAGTTGTCATCGTGATAAACGGTGTGTTTTTTGGTGTCCAGATCAATCGCCCGCAGCGTGTGACCGTCGCGGCAAACCACGCGATTTTTATCCGCAGCCATGCCGATTTCGCCGGTGCAATCCACAAAATCGACCAGCACACGCTTGGCTTTGCTGTGAATATCAACCGCCATAATTTGATCGTCGTAAATATAGAGCACTTCTTTTCCGTTGGTGTGAAATTCGATCGGGCAGTTGTTATCACCTTCGGCGTCGGTTACCAAATCGATTCTGTTTGTGCCGTCCGCGTTGATCACGTAAACGGTTTCGCCGTCTTTTACGGCAACTTTTTGCCCGTCCGGACTCCAGCGGGCAAATTTTCCGCGACCCAGCTCGATGAATTCCGGATTGCCCAATTCGTGAACGCGCACTTTTTTGTCCACCGTGTACACCACTTTTCCGGTGATGCCGCCAACCTGCCCAACTGCGTTTGCAGAAATCGCCGTCAAAAATACGAGTAACGCCAAAACGTATCTTCTAAAAAATTTCATGAAAAACCCTGTATTGATTTATCGATTCCGGAAATCCGTAATTTTCCGGAATCAACAGAATATCCAATTTTCTATGATTGATCGTGATCTTTGTCACGAGAAAAACGGGTTGTTTCTTGTTGCGAAGCATCGCCGGGAAATGTGCCGGAACGATGACAAATTTCTGCGGTTTTAGTCGTTATTATCCAAAAGCAGGGTTTGGTCGTTGTGTTCAACCGAGGACAAAAATGATGCGTTCGGGCATCGTTCTTTCGCGAGTTGATAGGAATAAATGGTTTCCGCGATGAAAACGATGTTATCGTTTTTGTCGAGATACAGATTGTTCGAATACGATTGCGTGAGGTATTCGATATCTTTTTTGGTTTCGTATTGAACCCAAAAAGCTTTGTACGATGCCATCGGCGAAAAATCCGCGCTCGCGCCGTATTCGTTGAGCAACCGGTATTTCAGAACATCGAACTGCAATTCGCCAACCACGCCGACAATTTTTTTGTTACCCAAATCCCGGGTGAATAGTTGCGCCAGCCCTTCGTCGGTCAAATAGCGAATACCTTTTTCCAACTGTTTGGATTTAAACGGATCTTTGTTGGTGAGCACCTTGAACACTTCCGGCGAAAATCGCGGGATGCCTTTGAACATAAAATTGTCGCCTTCGGTGAGTGTGTCGCCGATGTTGAAAATGCCGGAATCGTACAGCCCGATCACATCGCCGGGAAAGGCTTCTTCCAGCAGCGATTTGTTCTGCGCCATAAACGAAGCCGGATTGGCAAATTTCAACTGGCGGTTCAGTCGAACGTGATGATAAAAAGTGTTGCGCTCAAATTTGCCGGAGCATACCCGCAAAAACGCGATTCTGTCCCGGTGTTTCGGGTTGAGGTTCGCGTGTATTTTGAACACAAATCCGCTAAATTGTTTATCCGTCGGCATTGCCTGACCGTTGGTTGTTTCCCGCGGTTTTGGCACCGGCGCAATTTCGATGAACGTATCCAGCAATTCCTTGATACCAAAATTATTCAGCGCGCTGCCAAAAAATACCGGTGCCAGGTTGCCGCTCAAATATTCTTCAACGGTGAAATCTTCGTAAATGCCGTCGATCAATTCCACATCGTGGCGGAGCGTTTCCGCATCTTTGCCAAATGTTTTGTCCAAACCGCTGTCGTCCAATCCGTTGAAAACGGCAATGTCTTCTGTTTTTCGCTCTTTTTGCGGGCGGTAAAATGCAAACGATTTTTTGTAGATATTGTAAACACCGCGAAACCGCGAACCCATTCCCAGTGGATATGTCAGCGGTCGCACTTTGATGGAAAGCTTTTCTTCTAATTCGTCCAGCAACTCAATCGGATTTCTGCCTTCCCGGTCCATTTTATTAATATAAATGATAACTGGCGTGTTGCGCATGCGGCAAACCTGCATCAGTTTTTCGGTTTGTTCTTCCACGCCTTTTACGCAATCGATCACCAGAATCACGCTGTCAACCGCTGTTAACGTTCTATATGTGTCTTCGGCAAAATCTTTGTGTCCCGGTGTGTCCAACAAGTTGATTTTTAAGCCTTTATAGAAAAAGGAAAGCACGGATGTGGCAACGGAAATGCCCCGTTGTTTCTCGATATCCAGAAAATCTGACGCTGCGGTTTTCTTAATTTTATTCGATTTTACCGCACCGGCAATCTGGATTGCGCCGCTATACAGCAGCAATTTTTCCGTCAGGGTTGTTTTTCCCGCGTCCGGGTGGCTGATAATTGCAAATGTTTTTCGTTTGTTAATTTCAGAAAAATCAGACATATAGCTATCGTTTATTTTTAAAATGATTATTTGTCGGGGTGGCGAAACTTATACAGAAGGTGGGATAAGGATTTCTGCAACCCTTGCTTAATTATAACGGTCGAAATTTGTGAACCCGGTTTTTCATCGGGCGGGAATATAGCAAAAATGAGATTGCATTTGTAGCTTTTTTTGATTCTGCAACATTGTGCATCCAATTTTCAGCGATGGAACGCGACGCTGAAAAAATGGGTTTCGCCCAAATCGAAGTGATACTGCATCGCATAACCGATATCCAGTTGCATCGCGCTGAACTGCACGCCCGCCGACGGTTTGTCAGCCTGCGTGTTGTATCCGCTTTGGATCGCGAGCTGTTCAGAAATTTGGTAACTCACGCCAACAGCAACTGCAGGTGCATACCAGCGATCTTTTTCCACCGATAAAAATGCCTGCAGCGCCGCAACGGGTTGATACGCAACGCCAATCCGCATTGCCTGTGGCAGTTCTTCGGCGTAGCCGTTCAATTCCGGTTGATTAATATTTTCGATGGCTGCGCCAATTTGCCACTGTTCGGAGAGCGAATACAGCAGCCCGACGCTCACGCCAAAAGTGCCGGTACTCTCATAATTTTCCACGGAAATGCGGTAGAGATGCGCAGAAAATCCCGTACTCAGCCGATCCGCGAGCATCACCCGTGCGGCGTTCAGCGTCACCCGCGTTTCGGAATAGAGGTTCCCGCCAAAACTTTCGACGGATGCGCCAACGCCCCAATCGCGCAGCGGCATCGAAAAAATACCGTTGGCATAACGCAATTCCGCAATATTGAACAGCCGGGAATAATTGAGCGCGGCATAAATCCCGGCAGCATTTGCGGAAAGCGCGGGGTTCAGCAAAAAACCGTCCCGTCCCGGTGCAGCTAAATAGCTGTTCGAAAGCGCGGCATGGCGGGCGCTATACGCCGGAAAATCAAATGCGGCGTGGGCACAAATGCTCCACCACAACAGCGCTACCATACAAACGTAGCGTTTTTTCATGTTCAATTACTGTGTTTTGGCGTGATGACGATACGGAAATAATTTTTCCAGAATCCGGTTGCGCTCGATAATCAATGCTTCCTGAATGACCGGTTGCTCCACCAGTCCGTCCAGTCGGGTGCGATTATATGTGGAAAGGTTCTGCTGCGCAAAAACCAGGATTTCTTTTTTCTCTTTTTCGGGAAGACCCTGGAAACGGTCTTCGTAAAAACTTTTTTTCTTTTGGACATCCGCGTGATCTTTAATGAATTCTTCAACAAAATTTTGGTAATCAAATGCACCGGGCGATTGCGGGGCATATTCGAAAATACTTTGCCCGTGCGAAGCCGCTTCTTTCAGCGCAACGTTGTTGCGGATGTTGCTCTGATACAAACTCTGCGGGAAGTTTTTGCGTAAAATATCGCGGACTTCCTGTGCGTGACGGGTGCGGAAATCGCACATGGTCATCAGCACGCCCTTAAATTTGAGGGTGCGGTTGAGATTTTGTTTGATCGTCCGGTAGGTTTCGTAGAGCGGTTTGATGGCGCGCATCGGGAAAAATTCCGGTGAAACCACCAGAATCAGCTCTTTGCTGGCAACCAGCGCATTCACCGATAAAATACCGAGGTTCGGCGGGCAGTCGATCAAAATAAAATCGTAATGATGGCTGACCGGATGCAGCATATCGCGCAACACAAATTCTCGCTGAAAGGATTTGTACAGCGTAAATTCGATGGATGTCATTTCAATATTATTGGGCAGGATGTGCAGGTTGTCGCTGCGGCGCAACACAACGTCTTCAAACGTTTTTTCTTTGAGAAACAGTTGGGTGAGGGTCGGGCTTAGCAAATCCGTATCGTAACCGAAATGCTGGGTTAAATTGCCCTGCGGATCCATATCTACCGCCAGCACTTTAAATCCCTGCTGCGCGAGATAACTTGCCGTATTTACGGTTGTTGTGGTTTTACCGCAACCACCTTTTTGTATTATAAAGGAAACAACTTGTGCCATTGCCAATCACCAATTTCTGTTTATCGTGACAAAAATACCGTGAATTGCCAGAAAATGCAATAGTTTAGATGAAAAAAAATTCACTATTTATTGCGCCTGTTGGCAAGATGGTTAAAATTGGCCCAAATCGGTTGACAAAAGGACTTTTTTTTGTTTTATTTATCAGTTTGAAACTAAACCAAAATGGTGGAGACGTAAACCATGAAAAGAACATTCCAACCCCATAACCGCAAGCGCGTCAATAAGCACGGATTTCGGACCCGTATGGCTTCGAAAAACGGCCGCAAAGTGTTGGCAAGCCGTCGTGCAAAAGGACGTAAGCGGTTAACAGTAAGTGGATAAACCGCTTGCACGATTTACACTGCCGCGCCGCCGGATGCTCAAACACCAGCCTGAAATTCAGGAGGTGTTGTCCTCCGGTAAACGCGTGCCGGGCAAGTTTGCGAATATGTTTTTCAAAACCGCAGATTCTGCGAAATTTGCGGTTTTGGTGCCCCGGCGATTGGGAAATGCGGTGCATCGCAATAAAATGAAACGCCTTGCGCGGGAAATTTATCGCTGCAATCCCGAGTGGTTTAAACAACAATTCGTCATCTTTTTTATGAAACGATATACAACCGATTATGACGCATTGGAAAAAGATATTCACCAATTGGTGATGCGAAAATGAAGTATGTACTCATTGGTCTGGTTAAATTTTATCAGTTATTTATTTCCCCTTTTTTCCCGCCAACCTGCAGATTTTATCCCACTTGTTCACAATATGCCCTCGAAGCGTTGCGCGAACATGGCGCATGGAAAGGGAGCTGGCTGGCATTTCGGAGAATTTCCAAATGTCACCCGTTTCATGAAGGGGGAGTCGATTTGGTCCCGCCAAAATCAACAAGGATAGAGAATGGAGAATAAGCGCGCGTTTATTGGTATTTTTCTGATTATTCTGGTCACTTTTACCATGCCGTATTTTATGCAGTGGTTGAGTGGCGAAAACCCGTATGTGCCCGGTGATCTGGTTAGCGATTCAACCCGTGCGGCAATGGCCGCCAAAGCGGACTCGGATTCTGTCGCGACCCGGCAACTGCCGCCGCAACAGCGGGAAGAAGTTATCCGGGAATCGATTGATCCGGAACCGGAAGCGCTGGCCGCGTCCGTTACCGGTATCGAAAACGATTCGCTGGAAAAACAAATTTTTTTCGAAAACGATCTGGTGAGAGCCACGCTGAGCAATCGCGGCGGCGGCCATTTGGTATCGTGGGAATTGAAAAAACATGAGTATTACTACGGTGGCAATGTTGACCTGATCCAGCCCAAAATCACAGAGACGCCATTCGGTGGCAACGGGCTGGCGCTTTCGCTGGTGGACAAAGACGGTCAAAATGTGAATCTGAACAATCTGCTTCTGCAAACCGATCTCGCCAACGGCCAGAAAATTATTCTGGACGAAAACAACCCGGAAGCTTCGCTGGAATTTTATCTGCCCATCAAAGGCGGCAGAATTGTAAAGGAATACAAGCTTCGTTACGATAGCTACGCGATGGATGTTGTAGTGCGGTTCGAAAATCCCGAACAGTTTATCGGCAATCGCTGGTATTCGTTTGGCTGGAAAAACGGACTGGCAGCCACCGAAGAAAACAAACGCGATGATTACGATTACGCGCGCGGTTACGTTTCACTGGGCGGCGAACTGGAAAAACTGGATGTTTCCGAAGAAGAAACCGAAAAGCTGGAAAAAACCGGTCAGATCAACTGGACGGCTATTCGAACCAAATATTTTCTCGCCGCAATTATTCCGCATGTCAAAGATGATATGAGCGTGAACATGACGGCGCAGGCTTATGGCGAACAAGATCATATCCTGAAAGTGTTTGAAACGGATTTGGGCGTTGGTTTTCCGTTGGAAAGAGCCGACACCTACACCGATACGTTTACCGTTTACATCGGTCCGATCAGCATTGGCGATCTGGAGCCTTACAATGTGGGGCTGGAAAACCTGGTGATGAACCGTGACTGGTATGAGGAAATTTTCCGTCCGATCAGCCGTTGGGTTATTCTCCCGGCGTTTACTGCGCTGCATAATTTTATCCCAAATTACGGTTTTGTGATTATTGTTTTCTCGATATTGGTGAAACTGCTGCTGCACCCGCTCACCAAAAAAAGCTACGAATCCATGAGCCGGATGCAGGTGCTCAGTCCCAAAATGACCGAAATGCGGGAAAAATACAAAAACGAGCCCCAACGCCTCAATAGCGAAATGATGAAGCTTTACAAAGAACAGGGGGTAAATCCGCTCGGCGGATGCTTGCCGATGTTGCTGCAAATGCCGCTGTTATTTGCGCTGTTCATTGTGTTTCGCTCCACCATTCAGTTGCGGGGCGAGCCGTTCGTTGGTTGGATTACCGACCTGTCGCGACCGGATGCGCTGCAGTTGGGCACAACGTTGCCGTTCATTGGCGATACGCTGCATGTTCTGCCGATTTTGATGGGCTTAACGATGATCTGGCAATCGAAAATGACCGTCACCGATCCGAAACAGAAGGCCATGGTTTATTTTATGCCGCTGTTCCTGATTTTCATTTTCTATTCGCTGCCTTCCGGATTGAACATGTATTACGCCATTTTCAACCTGTTGAGCATGGTGCAAACACACATGATCAAGAAAAAAATGGGTGTAGCAGATGCCGCCGCTGCCGGCAATTCCGGTGACGACGCGCCCAAAAAAGCAGAGAAATCGGCGCCCAAAAAAGCGTTGTCCATTAAAGAGCAAATTGCCCAACGACGGGCCGGAACCGCTCAGGGCAATCGCACCCAGCGCCGTCAATCAAAAAAGAAGTAAGCCAATTTTTAAATACAGCAACGGACGCGCAGGGCGATGGCAACATCTCCTGCGCGTTTGTTTATTTGGGGATATTTTATGAAATACATTTCCCGGGATGATACGATTGTTGCGCTATCCACACCGATGGGTAGCGGGGCAATTGCCGTTGTTCGGTTGAGCGGTGTGCAGTCGCTGGATATTTTGAATCCGTTGCTCAAACGCACGATCACGCCGGAACATGCCCGACAGGCCGTATTCAACGAATTGCGCGGTACGGAAAACGGCGCATCGCTGGATCAGGTGGTTACCACATTTTTTCAATCCCCGAAGTCATACACCGGCGAAGATCTGGTGGAAATCAGTTGCCATTGCAATCCGTTGATTATCAACCGGATTATCGGCGAAATTGTGCGGCGCGGCGCCCGGATTGCCGATCCCGGCGAGTTCACTTTCCGGGCGTTTTTGAACGGGAAAATGGATTTGTCGCAGGCGGAAGCCGTGTCGGAAATCATCAGCGCGCGATCCCGCCAAAGCGTTTCGCAATCGCTGCGGCATCTCGAAGGGCGCCTTTCGGAAAAAATTCACGAGATCAAAACAGAAATTTTGAACCATCTCGCGCTGCTGGAAATCAATCTCGATTTTTCCGATGAAGAAATTGAAGTGATGCCGGTTGCCGAAATGTCCGCAAAAATGCGGCAGGTAATCGGTCAAATTGAATCGCTGCTGAACACGTATGATTACGGACGGCTGTTGCAGGAAGGCGTGAAGCTGCTCATTTTGGGCAAACCGAATGTTGGGAAATCCAGCTTGCTGAACCAGTTGCTCCAGCGCGACCGCGCGATTGTCAGCGATATTCCCGGCACCACTCGCGATTACATCGAAGCGACGATGGAGCTGGACGGATTGGCGGTTCAGGCGGTGGACACCGCCGGCATCCGCAAAACCGAAGACAAAATCGAAGCGATTGGCGTTCAGCGGGCGATGGAGCACATCCAAACGGCAGATGTTGCATTGTGCATTTTTGACGGCCACGCCGGGTTGGACGCAGATGACCGCGTGTTGCTGGACATTATCCGCGATTATGGCGATGCGGTGAACATTGTGCTGGCGCTGAACAAATCCGATCTACCCGAAAATCCCCAAACCCGGGCAATGCTGGAAAAACTAAATTTTCCGCTGGTGCAAATTTCCGCAAAAACCGGCGCCGGCGCCGCAGCGTTAAAACATGCGCTAAAACAAGTGCTCATCAGCGATACCAGCATGGAATCCGAAGAAATTGTGGTGACCAGTGCCCGCCACAAAAACGTGCTGGAGCGAACCATCACCGCGCTGCAAAACGCCATCGAAGCGATCGAAATGCATGCCACGGAAGAAATTATTTCGGTGGACATTCGTCTGGCGCTCGACTGCCTTGGCGAGATCACCGGCGAAACCACGCCGGATGATGTCATCAATCATATCTTTGCCAATTTTTGCATCGGCAAATAACCCACCCAAAATTACTAACGGTTCAATTATAACTTTTTGCTAATCTTTTCAAGCCGCCTCCCGATGACTACTATCTTATATTTTACAAGGGAAAAGGGCAAATATGGCTTGGTTAAAGAACTTAACATTCAAATTCAAACTGTTGCTGTTGGTCAGTATTTCGATGATGGCGATGGTGTTTTTTTCAGCCAATCAAATTTCGGAAAAACGGCAAATCGCGTCGTCAATGGCACAGGTCGTGAAGCTTGTTGAGTTGTCCACCAAAATCAGTGCGTTGGTTCACGAAACCCAAAAAGAGCGCGGACGCACCGCCGGATTTATCGGCAGTCAGGGTATGCAATTCAAAAATGAATTGGTTGCTCAACGTTCGCTTACCGATGAAAAATCGGCCGAGTTGGCTGCGTTTTTAAGCGATTTTTCCAAATCCGCATTTGGCGAAGAATTCCGGGAATTGCTGGAATCCGCCCGATCAGATTTATCCCGAATAGGGGAAACACGTCAAAAAATATCGGCGCTTCAACTGCCCATCGATGCAGCGCTGGCTTATTACACCGGAATGAATGCCAAGTTTTTGAACACGATTGCGAAGGGTTCCGGCGTTAGTAACGACCCTGAAATTTCAGTAGAATTAACAGCTTACGCGAATTTTTTGAAATCGAAAGAGCGTTCCGGGATCGAACGCGCGGTGTTGAGCAACACCTTTGCGCGCGATAATTTTGCTGGCGAAAATTTCAAAAAATTTCACGGACTGGTTGTTGCCCAGGATACTTATGTTGATGTTTTTATGTCACTTGCGTCGCCTGATCAAAAAGCTTATTATCAAGAAATTACCCAAAAAGACGCGTTCGAAAATGTGTTGAAATTCCGGTCCGTTGCTTATGCGCATTTTTACGAAGGCGGCTTTGGCGTGGATGCCGGTGAATGGTTCAATACGATAACCGAAAAAATCAATTTTTTGAAAAATGTAGAAGACCGGCTTTCTGTTGATCTGTTGAGCCATGCCGGAGCAAATTATTCCCGCGCCAACGGCGAATTTATTTTCTTTCTCGTGATTGCGCTGTTGAGTTTTGCGATTTCTTTTGGGGTGGGATATCTGGTGTATCGCCAGATTGCCGAGCCGATTGTTGCGATGCAGGTCGCTGCCAAACGGCTCTCCGAAGGCGATCTGGATTTGCAGATCAGTTATCGTTCCAAAGATGAACTGGGGCAATTGGGTGATTCGTTCCGTGACTTCATCGAGCGGCTCCGGGAGATCGTAAATTCGGTTCAGAACTCTGCCGGATCGACCCTGGACAGCAGCGTGGAATTTCGCAGTGCCTCGGACCAAATTGCCGGCGCGTCAACGGAGCAAGCCGCGACAATCGAAGAAATATCCGCATCAATTGAAGAGATATCCGCGAATATTGCCCAAAGTGCTGAAAACGCGGCCCACACAGAAACGATAGCCCAAAACGTATCGCAGCATGCCAGCGTTGGCGGTGAAGCTGTGATGCAAACGGTTTCCGCGATGCGGGAAATTGTGTCCAAAATATCGATCATCGGTGAAATTGCCCGGCAAACCAATTTGCTGGCATTGAACGCCGCTATCGAAGCCGCCCGCGCCGGCGACAGCGGACGCGGTTTTGCGGTTGTGGCAGCGGAAGTGCGAAAATTGGCGGAACGCAGCCAGGCTACCGCCGGTGAAATCAATGAGGTTTCCGCAAAAAATATTGTGATCGCGGAAAAAGCCGGTGAAACCCTGCAATTCATTCTGCCGGAAATCGAAAAAACCGCGGAGCTGGTTCGTCAAATCAGCGTTGCCAGCAGCGAGCAATCCAGTGGCATTGAGCAGATAAACAAAGCGATCCAGCAGTTCGATCAGGCAATTCAGCAGAATGCCGCATCGGCTGAAGAGCTTTCCGCATCCGCAACCGAACTGCAAGCCACTGCTACGGAAGTCAAAACTGCGATAGATTTTTTCTCGCTGAACCAGTCGGATATTTCGCGATTTCAATCCGGCTTGTCCAAACGCAGGACCGCGTTGCCGCAACCCGCTGCCAAAACCTTCGTTTAAAAACAAAAACATGAAGCCGCCGGTGGAAGTCGCTCGTCACCGGCGGTAAATTTTCCTGCCCGTTTTTTCATATTAAATTCAATATTGTAATGCGACCTAAAAGGTCGTATTTTTCTGTTCTTCGAAAATCCGCAACAACCGAAGCATGTTTTGCAAGCGGATACGTTTCACGTGAAACAAATGAGGCTTATGAAATGAATAGATTTGATGTGGTAGTCGCCGGTGGCGGACACGCCGGAATTGAAGCAGCGCTGGCAACCGCCCGGCTCGGTTTGAAAACGGCGATGGTAACGCTCAAAAAAGAAACCATCGGGAAAATGTCCTGCAATCCGGCAATCGGCGGACTAGCGAAAGGACACCTCGTTCGCGAAATTGACGCGCTGGGTGGCGAAATGGGCAAAATTATCGACAAAACCGGTATTCATTTCAAAATGCTCAATCGTTCCAAGGGTCCGGCGGTTTGGTCGCCGCGGGCGCAGGCGGATCGGCTGGAATACATGTTCGATGCACAGCGACGCGTTTTTGCCCAGGAAAACCTGGAAGTGATCGCCAGTTCCGTCACCGGTGTGATTCAGCAGAACGGGAAAGTGACCGCCGCCAAACTGGAAGATGGCAGCGAAATTCCCTGTCGCTCAATTGTGCTCACCTGCGGCACTTTTTTGAACGGCTGCATTCACATTGGATTGAACAATATGGCCAGCGGTCGCGCCGGCGAAAAAGCGGTAAAAGGGCTGACAGAGTCGCTGCTGGAAATGGGTTTTCAGACCGGACGATTGAAAACAGGCACGCCGCCTCGGGTGCATATCGACAGCATCGATTTTAGCAAAACCGAAGCGCAGCATCCGGACAATCCGCCGATACCGTTTTCGTTTCAGACGGAAAAAATCGAACGCGAGCAAATCAATTGTTACATCACTTACACGACAGAGGAAACGCACGAATTTTTGCGCACAGGGCTGGATCGCTCGCCGATGTACACCGGTAAAATTCAGGGGTTGGGACCGCGTTACTGCCCATCAATTGAGGATAAAATTGTGCGGTTCGCAGATAAAGATCGCCACCAGATTTTTCTGGAGCCGGAAGGATTCAATAATCCCGAAGTGTATGTGAACGGTTTTTCCACCAGTCTGCCGGGCGATGTGCAGGAAAAAGCAATTCGCACCGTTCCGGGAATGGAAAATGCGCAGATTCTGCGTCTCGGCTACGCCGTGGAGTACGACTTTTTTCCGTCGTATCAGGTGCATTCGACGCTCGAAACAAAGCTGGTTGAGGGCTTGTATTTCGCCGGGCAAATTAACGGAACCTCGGGTTACGAAGAAGCTGCGGCACAGGGATTGGTTGCTGGCATCAACGCGGCGATGAAATTGCTCGATCGCGAGGCGTTTATTCTCGATCGCTCCGAAGCCTACATTGGCGTGATGGTGGATGATTTGATCAATAAAATGATTCTGGAGCCATATCGCATGTTCACCTCGCGGGCGGAATTCCGTTTACTGTTGCGTCACGACAATGCGGATTTGCGATTGATGGAAACCGGTCACCGCATCGGATTGATTTCTGATACCGTGTTTGAGAAAATGTGCCGTCGCCGCGAAGAGATCGAATTGCTGCAGCGCAAAATTAACGGCATGTCGATTACACAGGATCAGTTCAATGATTACGCCGATTCGGTGGGAACCACCGGTATCAAACAGCAAACGCCGTTGCATCTGGTGCTTCGTCGTCCCGAAGTGACGCTCAAGGATTTGATAAATATCATCGCTGAAATTGATGGCGAATACAGCGAAGCGACCGTTGCGGAAGTTGAATTTGCCTGCAAATACGAAGGTTTTTTGAAACGCCAGCAGGAACTGGTGGATAAATTCAAAAAGATGGAAGACACGATCATTCCGGACTGGTTGGATTACCGGTCAATTTCGTCGATGTCCACCGAAAGCCGGGAAAAGCTGGCGCAGGTTCGCCCACGTTCGCTGGGACAGGCCGCGCGCATTTCCGGCGTTCGCCACAGCGACGTCACGATATTGATGATTCATATTGAAAAAGGCGCCCGGAGCAATGGCGGTGTTTCACGTGAAACGATTTTGGCGTGATTTTGCTGCCAAAGAGCGAAATGTGTTTCACGTGAAACGGTTTTTCGGAAAAATCCAGACAAAACCACGAATTTGTGTTTCACGTGAAACCTTTGTGTTGAAAAAAGAAAGCCGCGATATTCGCGGCTTTTGTGTTTTTCGGGATAAGTGGTACTGCCGGTTATGCTTTCTTTTGCACCTTCCAGACGGAATCCGTGAAATAGCGCTTTGAGTCGAAAAGCTGTTTGATGATCTGGTAGCCGGTTGCCTCGGCGAGTTCCAGAATGTCCGACGCGAGATATTTGTAGGAATACTCCGTGTGTATCGGTTCCCACGAGCGAAACGAAAAGGTCTGCCCCAGTTTTTGAATGGACACTTCCTGGTTTTCCAGGCTGACCAAATAGCTTTCGATTGCGCCGGAGAAAACATTGTAGGTGGCAAAAAAGCGAAATTTGTTCAGGTCGAAATTGCCGCCAAGTTCCCGGTTGATCCGGTTGAGCAAATTCAGGTTGAATGCTGCGGTAATGCCCTGGGAATCGTTGTAGGCGTCGAGCATCAAATCGATATCTTTCTTTAAATCAAATCCGATAAATACGTAATCACCATTGTTGAGCGTGTTCCAGAGGCTGCGCAAAAACACTTTTGCCTGCGGCTTGGGAAAATTGCCGAGATTTGAGCCCAGAATCAGAACCAGATTTCGGCGATCGTTGTAGGTGGAAAGCCATTTAAGTCCGTCAAAATATTCTGCAACGATACCGGTTGCCGTGATCTCCGGAAAGCGTTTTTGCATCGTATCCGTAAGTTCGCGCATGGCACCTTCGGAGATGTCGATTGGGATATATTGAAACGCTAATCCCTGATTTTGGAAGTATTCTATGAGCAGGCTGGTTTTGCTGCCATCGCCAGCGCCAAGTTCGACGATGTTGAACGATTCATCCAGCAATAGCGGCAGCAACGCAGATTTTTGGGTTTCGATGATTTCTGTCTCGCAGCGGGTGAGGTAATATTCCGGCAAATTCATGATTTTTTGAAAATAGACTGAGCCGGTGTCGTCGTAAAAATATTTGGACGACAGCCGTTTGGGGTGCTCGGAAAGACCGTTCAGCACATCCAGCGCAAAAGTGGTTTCGCTGTTGCTGACATCTTTCAGGTCTTGCGGCGATAATATTTTGTATGATTTACCCATTGTGATTTCCCGGTCTGTGATGATGTTTTAAGGTTGCGTTAAATTAATTCGATAGCAAAGCCTGTGCAATCAAATTTGTTTTTCGGGATGTTCTGAAATAGAAAACTGTTGGCGCGTCACCTAAAAATCAGTATAATTAATATCGATTCAGTGAAAAGTCATTTGTAACTTTCTCGAATAACAGCGATCAAATACAATAGCGTGGACATGGATAAAGCCCGAACAAAACAACTGGTGAAACGCGCCAAATCCGGCGATGACGATGCTTTTACAGAGTTAATTGAGCTTTACAGCGAGCGCATTTACAATTTGGGATTGCGCATTTTGCGTCGCCCGGATGATGCGGCGGACGTGCTTCAGGAAACGTTTATCAAGGTTTACGAGAAAATTAACACGTTCGACGGACGTGCGGATTTTTTTACCTGGCTGTATCGCATCGCAACCAATGAAGCGCTGATGCGTATCCGCAAAGAAAAACGAACCGTGCTCAGCGATAACGAGCTGGAAAAATATTACGATCGCCCGAACAGTGTGGAAATTCAGGAATGGCAGGATGTGCCGCTACGCGATATGCTCAGCCGGGAATTCAAAAAGCATCTGGACAAAGCGGTGGAAGCGCTGCCGGAAATTTATCGCTCCGTTTTTGTGCTGCGCGATCTGGAAAGTATCTCAACCCGGGAAACCAGCAAAATTTTGGGCATCACCGAAACCAACGTAAAGGTCCGGCTGAAGCGTGCCCGCATGTATTTGAGAGAACAATTGGTGGATTACATGAACGAATTTCAGGGGATTTCGTCATAATGAACAAACATTCAAAAAAGATTCTCGATGAACTGTGCAATTATCTCGGCTACGATCTGGAAGGTTGTATGTGCAAGGAATTGCATAGTGCCGTGGAAAAAGATGAAGATTTGCAGGAGTATATCGATTCCGTAAAAAAGACGGTGAGCATCTGCAAAGAGGTTTACAAAGAGGAATGCCTGCCGGAGGATGTGAAAGCCAATTTGCTGGATAAGATCAAAACAAGAAAGCGCCCAACCCAGTGCGATGACTGATATTGAGCGCCAAAACTCACTCTGCAAAATGTTGTTTGCTATCGCTTAATGTTGATGTTCTTCGTGTGCTTCTTCACCATCGTTTGAGCTTCCCATATCGGCGCCGCCAAGGTTGCCAAGTTCCTGCTGAGTCCACTCACGCAACACTGCCAGTTCCGCTGCACTCACTTCTGCATCGCCGTGCATAATTAAATAAATCGGCATAGGCATTTTGCCTTCTTCAACTTCTTCCACGATTTCTTCCAGCCGCTTTATTTTGCGTTTCAGATTCAGTTTGTCCCACTCGGAAAAATTGAGGTGTTCGCGTCCTTCTTCCACATCGTGCTTTACCAGCCAGGAAACCGGCGCAACGTAACTATACCACGGCCACACGGTTTCGTTTGAGTGGCAGTCAAAACAGGAACGCTGCATGATGCGTTGAACGTTGTCCGGCATCACCAGCTTTTCGGTTGCGGGGGGATTTGAACGATCAACCGGCACCAGTTGAATGAGCACCAAAACTGCCGCAACACCAATCAATATCCATCTCAACATTTGTAATTCCTCCAATCGGTTTCACTTTGATAGCGAATTTAATCACAACCGGAAATCCGGGCAATAGTATTGTCGCGTCTAATCAAAATCTAATTCTATTGATAAGTGCCTGTTTTTAATCGCCTTACAAAAAAACAAACAATGGTTCTTGTTTCTCGAAAAGCTTACAGTGGATAACCATTTTATCGGATTACTCAATCACGAAATGGAGTTTGCTGTGCGCTTCGCGGATGGCGGCTTCGGCTTCTTCCGGGAGCGTTTCACGTGCAAAAATGAACCCGAGATAGCGCCCGCCCCACGGCATCGGTTCCACAGGTTGATCCACCGGAATTGTGATGATCACATTTTCGATACCCGGAACCGCTTTGGCGTCGTCCACGCCGTTGATGGATGTGAGGGTGCCGCTTTCCGGAATGGGAATCATCATCACCGCGGCAGCGGAGCGTTCCCGCTGAATATCGCTGATGTCCTCGCCAATCGCCTGCCGGAGAATCAACTCCTCCAGCGTTATGCCATCGCCAAAACGCAATACCCGCGAGCACAGCCCGCCGATGGATCGCGCTGCCAGTTCTATCACAAATGCGCCTTTGTCGTTGATGCGCACTTCTGCGTGCACTGGTCCGTTGCGCAAACCCATACCCAACGCGGCGCGATGCACAGCATGGGTCACTTCCCGCTGCACATACGCCGGCAACAGTGATGGCGTCGCGTAAATGGTTTCGACAAAATGAGGGCCTTCCAGTGGATCCGGTTTGTCGAAAATCGCCAGCGTTTTAAATTCGCCGTTGACGAGAATACCCTCCAGCGCAATTTCCACGCCGGGAATGTATGTTTCCACCAAAATGTGCTCGGCTTCGTCATCGTATGCTTTTGCGGCAACACCCGGATCGGCAATCAAATTGCGAATTTGTTCGAACGCTGCCACAAATTCATCGCGATTGTTTGCGCGAATAACACCGCGGCTGGCGGAGAGAAACAGCGGTTTCAGCACGCAGGGAAAATCGATTTGTTTGGCGATCCGCGCGGGATTTTTCTTCGCCGGGAAAATCCGGAAAAACGGATAGTTTAATCCTGCTGCGGCAATTTTTTGGCGCATTTGATATTTGTTGCGCGCCGCGCGAACCGCTTCCACCGGATTGTGCGGCAAATGTAAAATCTGCGCCAGCAGCGCCGCAACGTATGCGGATGTGTCGTCCACACCCACAATGGCATCGAACGCCGGATGTTCAAAACCGCGTCGCGCCACAAATTGTTTGATGCCCTCGGCGAGCGTTTCCGGTTTTCGGAAATTCAGCGCGAGCGTTGTGTCCGGCACCAGTGCAGACATTGCCTGCCGGTGATCTGCCGCGACAATCAGCTCAACGCCGATTTTTTGCGCCGCAACCATAAAATCGTGCGTGCGGTAAGTGCTGGATGGAATAACGAGCAGGATACGTTTCATTTTTTAAAGGATAAAGGGTTAAGGATAAAGGATAAATAATGACAAAATCAGAAAACGGAAAAACAGAACCGTAGAGGCGCTTCACGAAGCGCCTAAAACCCGCCCAAACCACAACCGTCAATTGATCGCCAATCAATTATTGGGCGAAGATGCCGGTTTGCTTTCCACCGTTCGGCTGGCCAGCGGCGGTTCGATGATGTAAACTTTCAGCAAAAGTGCCATCACCAGCACGGAAATAGCACCGAGAATGGTGTTGCTGGCAAAGCCATATTTGCTATACGCGATGCCCGAAAGCACCCCGCCGAGCCCCATTCCCACTTGCCCGAGCGCGATGGTTAAGCTCATCATCGAGCCGCGACGTTCCGCCGGAACAATTTCGGAAATGAGCGCCTGAAACGGGCTGAGCCGCGCACCCTGTAAAATCATAAAAATAAAAATGTAAACGAATGACAGCCAAAACGTTTGCACAATCAGCGTAGTGAAAACCATCATCACGCCGAGCCCGAGCGATGCGGTAATAATCAGCGATTTCCGCCCGATCTTGTCGGAGAGGCGCCCGGCGCGCGGCCCGGATAAAATGGAGGCAATCCCGCCGACAAAAAATAACGATGCGATTTCGTATCCGGTAACGCCAAATTGTTCGGTCAGCCAGGTTGGCCAATACACGATAAACAGCGATAATCCCAAATAGGTCAGTCCGTAAATTGCGGCGATGGTGCGTGTTTGCACCGAGCCGAGCATCCCCCAATATTTTTTGAGAATTTCGGTGGGTGTCAGGCGATCTTCCGAAAGCCGGACGTCCGGCTGCGGCACCGCAAACCAGGTCAGCAAAAATGCGCCGAACATCGTTACGGCAAAAAATGTAAACGGCCCGCGAAACCCGAACCACTCTGCCAGCAACGTGCCCATCGGAATACCCAAAATGCTGCCGGTCGCCATTCCGGTAGAGATCCAGCCGTTTGCCCACCCGCGCCGTTCATACGGAAAATAATCGCCGACATACGATACCGTGGAACCGGTGAGCATGCCGCCGGCGCATCCGGCAACCGCCCGAACGGTCATCATCGAAAAATAATCGAATGCAAAATAGTGCAGGAACAGCGCCAGGCTCATTGCGCCGGTGCCCAGCAAAATGATTTTCCGGCGACCGATTTTATCAGAAATAGGCCCGATGACCAGCGCAAAAACACCCAGCATCACCGCGTATGCAGTAATTAACGTGCCGCTCAGGGCTTCGGGAATATTCAGCTCTGCGCTGATTTGAGGCAAAATCGGGGAAATGATCATCAATTGGCTGGTGGCGGAAAACATCAGTAGCCAAAGCGCCAGTAAAATCAGGCTGTCTTTCGAGGGTTGTTTTGTCATCTGAATCTATATTTTTCCGGGCGGCAGTTGATTGAGGGGTGTCTGTCGATTACTTCTGCATTAGACGAATAAACCGCCAAAAAAGTTTTCGGTTATTTTATCGGGAATTCAGCCCGGCAAATGTTCACTATTTATTTTTTCCCGCGATGGTGCGGGGTAAAAAATCAAAGTAATACTATCGCCATTGAACAGTGGTGATCAAAGCGTTTTATTTTTCCACAGGTTTTCACTGGCAAAAATTCTGGCGATTATCTGACGCGCCAAATTTCAAACCAGCACAGCGCGGATAATTTCGGCGAGAGCGATTGCAGCGCTTCCGGCACATGATGCACCCGGAATTTCAACCGCAATTTGCTGGCGGTTGCCTGCATTTCCGGCAAATCGGATGTGCCTTTCCAGAGCAGAAAACGCCCCGTTCGTCGCAAATACGGCGTGCCCCATTCGATCAATTTGGGAATGGCCGCCACCGCCCGAACGGTTACGAGATCAAATTTATGGTGGAATTCGCCGCGTTTGCCCAACATTTCCACCCGGTCGTTAACCACGGTGGCGTGCGGCAATTGCAGTGTTTGGATGGCATTTTCCAAAAACGCGCTTTTTTTGCGGATGGATTCGACCATCAGCAGTTGCCATTGCGGATATAAAATTTTCAGCGGAATGGCCGGAAAACCGCCGCCGCTGCCGATATCCATCACCCAACATTGCACCGGCAGATCGATAAACGTCGGCGGAATGATGGATGGCAAAAAATGGTGTGTCCACAAATTGTCCACATCCTGCCGGGAAATCAAATTGATGCGCTGGTTCCAATCGCGCAGCACATCCGCAAATTGGGAAAGCTGTGCAATTTGTTCATCCGAGATGCCCGGGAAAAGCTGTTTCAGTTCTTCATTTTTCATCGGCAAAATTTCGATATTAATTTTTGTAATTCAAACAACCATATCATATTTTGTCCGGGAATGGATATTAATTGACGGGCAATGCTTTTTCGCCCGGCAGATTCAACAAAAAAACGGGATATTTTTTAGATGAATATTTTTCGAACAATGATTGTTCTGGTCGTTCTGTTTGTCAGCGGAATGCTGACGGGGCAAACGCTGCAGTCCAAATATCTGCAACAACCGGATAACGTGATTGGCTACATGGACAGCACCGCCGGCTTTTGGCTCGGCGCATGGGATGATACTTATGGCGGATTTTACACCGATGTTAATCGCACCGGAACGCCAACCGGCACCACCAAATGGACTATTTCGCAATCGCGGAACGCTTACGGAATGACCCGCGCCTACATGATCACCGGCGATACGGCATACATAAATCTGGCACGCGAAACCCTGCAATTTATGTACGATCACTGTTGGGACGCCGCAAACGGCGGATGGTATCAACGGGTGAATCGCAACGGCTCGCCGCAATCGCCGACCGCAAACAAAAATGCATTTGACCAGCATTATGCCTTGCTGGGCATCGCCGCATTTTACGAAGCCACCCGCGATTCGCTGGCGTGGGAATGGTTGCAGCGCGGATACGCGGATCTCGAAGCGCATCTGTGGGATGATCGTCCGGACTATTTTGGCTATTTTGATGTGGGCACCTACAACTGGACAGCATCGACCAACAAAAGTTTCAACGCGACGGTGGATGCCATGACCACCCATCTGCTCTATTTATATTTGATGACCGAAGATGCCCAATATCTCGACCGCCTCCGCGAAATTGCGGATAATATGCTTAACCGGTTGATCGCTTCGATGCCCAATCAGTCCATCGGTTTTGCGGAAGGCTACAACAGCAACTGGTCCGTAACCGGCAGCAACACGATGACGATTATGGGGCACGTGCTGAAAACCGGCTGGTGTCTGGCGCGGATGGATCAGATCGACCCGAATCCCGATTATTTGCAGGGCGCAAAAACCACCGTCGATCATGTGCTGGATAACGGCTACGATCACGAATACGGCGGTCCATACAAAGATTACAACCGCGTCACCGGTGACATGCTGATGTGGGGAATTCCCGATACCGCCAAAGCCTGGTGGCAAATGGAACAAGCTATCACTGCCGGACTGCAATTATACAGCCTCACCGGAGAGCAGCAATATTTGCAGGTCGCGGATGAATCACTCGATTTTTTCATGAAATATTTTGTGGATCACGAATACGGCGAAGTGTATGAAAACCGCGCCCGAAACGGCAGTTTTATCACCCAATGGGGAACCACCAAAGGCGGCTCCGGCAAAGCGGCGTATCACTCCACCGAAACCGGATATTACACCTACGTTTACGGAAATTTGCTGGTGCACAAACAGGCCGCAACGCTGTTTTATGAATTTGACGCGGCAGACTCGCTGCGCGAATTTCACATGACACCGTTGGCGATTCGCGATACGGCGCTGGTCATCGCAGCCGTCACCCGCGACGGACAGCCGTATGCCGATTTCGACGCACAACAGCGCATTTTGCGATTGGCAGCCGGCGTCGGTGGCGAGTTTGCCGTAACCTACGCACCGGCCGCACCGCTGGCAATCGCAGAAAACGGCAACACGTTGCCGGATGGCTTTTCGCTGGCGCAAAATTATCCCAACCCGTTTAATCCGGTAACGCACATCGATTACCAATTGTCAAATTTCAGCGATGTTAAATTGCAAATTTATAATACTTTAGGGCAATTGGTAAAAACGCTGGTGAGCGGTCAGCAATCCGCCGGGAAATTTTCTGTTCAGTGGGATGGTACCAATCAACTTGGCGAACGCGTGAGCAGCGGTGTTTACATGTATCGCCTCGCGGTTGGCAATGCTGTTCAATCCCAAAAAATGGTTTTAATGCGATAGTTCTACTTAAGTCACATAATCCTGTGAAGAATCCATTAATTTGGTCGAAAATTTTGCAGATCAAATTAAACAATGGAGGTTTATCCATGAACAAATGGATTCTGATCGTAACAATGTGGTTGGGTTTTACTGCTGTAACAATGGCTGATGTCATAAATGTGCCGGATGATTTTGGAACCATTCAGCAAGCGATCGACAGTGCGCAGGTAGGCGATACGGTGTTGGTTGCACCGGGAACGTATGTGGAAAATGTCGATTTTCACGGGAAAAAATTGGTGGTCGCGTCCTGGTTTTTAACAACCGGCGATACATCCTATATTTCCCAAACCGTGATCGATGGAAATGCAGACAGCACCACGGTTTCCATCCAGAATTTTGAACCTGCCGGTACGGAATTAACCGGTTTTTCGATCACCAACGGGTTGGGCACCGGCGATTGGCCAAACGTTCGCGGTGGTGGAATTCACATCAGAACCAGCTCACCCTCAATTCGCTACTGCTATATTTACAATAACGAAACGGTTGGCAGTTCCAATCGCGGTGCAGGAATTTATGCGTCATCGCAATATTCCTATATTTCCAACTGCCGGATTTACAACAACACATCGTTTGTCGGTCCGGGAATTGCCATCGGCAATGGTGCGTTTGGCACCATCGTCGATAGTTGCTGGATCGCCAACAATTTTGGTTTAGATGCCATTTTGATAGCTTACAGCCAATTTGTCACCATCAGTAACACATTTATTGTGGATAACGATTCGCGGGCATTGCGGTCGTTTACTTCCAACGCCACCAAACTCATTCACTGCACCATCGCCGGAAACGGTGCCGAAGGCGTGGCAGCATACGGCAATGGCGCGGATACAACGTATATCATCAACAGCATTATTTATGGCAACAATCCATCATTTGATTTCGGAAACGATACGCTTGTTGTCGCCCAATATTCTTTGATTGAGGGAGCAGATACAAGCTACTTTTTCGGCACCGGCTGTTTGGATGCTGATCCGTTGTTTGCCCCAAATTACCAACTCAGCGAAAATTCCCCGGCAATTGATGCGGGTGATCCCACTATGCCGCTGGACCCGGATGGCACCGTTGCGGATATGGGCGCAGTTTATTACAATCAAAACGTAACCGCAATTGGTGATGATGATAGCGCAATACCCACAAAAATTACTCTCTTTGCCAATTATCCAAACCCGTTCAATCCCGAAACGACGATTGGTTTTCAACTGCCAGCCGCCGGAGATGTGACGTTGGAAATTTACACCATTACCGGACAGTTGGTAAAAACATTGGTGAGTAGCTTACAGCCCGCCGGAAAATTTACGGTAAAATGGAATGGCACCAACCAGTTTGGCAAACCGGTGAGCAGCGGTGTTTACCTCTATCGCCTTTCCGTTGGCAATGTTGTTCAAACCCGAAAAATGATTCTACTTCGGTAATCATTTTATTCGAAAGGGCGAACGGTTGTTCGCCCTTTTTTTATTAACCCACAACAACTTTTGGAGGCAGTAATGCAAAACGGGACGGCAGCAACATTTTTGAAAATGAATACACGTTTTATCACCGCAATTTTTTTATCAATGTTTTTTGGATTGTTGACGGTACCGGCATCGGCACAAGATTGGGTAACATACGAGTCCGAAGCATTTGATATCCAGTTTGATATCCCGGACAGTTGGGAAACCGAAATAGAAGATGAAATGTTGACTGCCACCGGCGAAGGCATCGTTTTCGTATTGACAGCGGTGAAAGATGAATCGGTCAGCACGAAAGAGCTGTTTGATATTCAGGTCGAAACCATGAATATGGAAGCAGAGGGTGAGTATGAAGAGATCGAACTTCCGGGTGGTATTTTGGGAGTGATTGGTTCCGGTTCCGGTGTTATCGACGGGGAAGTTGTCGGGTTGATTTTGCTGGCAGCGACGCTCGACGATAACAACTATCTCGTGTATATTTTTGCTGATCCGGATGCGTTTGAAAAAAACGAAGTTATTATGGTAGACATTATTACCAGTTTGGCGCCGCTCGGCTGGGTCGAAGAATAAACGACCGGGATATCAGAAACGTATTTTGAATGCAGGGGTGAGCGACAGTTCACCCTTTTTTTTGCGCATAGGTTCCCTTGCAAATGAAATTTCGCAAATAAACCAACAAATCTGCAATACCAGCGTAACTTAAATGATCAACACAATGAATCTAAATGTGTTATAAACGGGGCTTGATCGGTGAAAATAAAACGCAAATTCCTGTATGCGATAACTGCCGTTTTAGCGTTGCTCATATGTTTTGAGATGTTATCTCGCGTGTTGTTAAGCCCGAATCTTGTCGAAATCGATGGCGAGCCGTCGTATTTGTTGCAAACCACCTGGCATCAAATTGGGGATTACGCCGCGTTTGTTGAACACGATACGGACGCCGGATGTTGGGCGACTGCCATCGCCCAAATTGCCCATTTCCACAAACTGAATCCATCGGGAAAAATTGATTACACAACGACAAACGGCAAACAGATTGTGGTTGATTTGGGCGATTATCCATTCGATCACGGGCAATTTGCGGATCGCCTCGATGCGCAATCCGGCGACGTGGCAATGGAACAGGTGGGCAAATATATCTATTACATCGCTGCGCTGATTTACACCAATTTTGGTGCCTCCGGATATGTTGAACACGAAACAATGATGGACAGGATCGAAACGCATTTGAATTGCGATGTCGGATTTTATGAATACACCAAAGCAACCTGGTTGGACAATCAGCCGGAAATCCGGGCGTTGATACAGCGAGAAATGGACGCACGCCGCCCGATGATGATTTATTTTGATAACGGCGATGACTTTGGACACGCCGCTGTACTCGACGGTTATGTATTACAAAACGGGCAATTTTTCGTTCATTTGAACATGGGCTGGGGCGGCAAACATGACGGCTGGTATCAGCCGTTCGAGAAGTTAATGGGTATGCGCGATGATCTCCGCAACAGGTTTTTGGTTACGGTTTCGCCAAAGTTATAAATTCAAATCGCACCTACGGCGTTATTTTTTTTGTGTTAAAGTACTACAGACAGGCCACGTCTACGGCGTTTTCACATTTGTCTTTGATGATTTTAGTCCTGTAAGGGCGAACTGTTTGTAGAATCGCTAAAACCGTTTTGCTGTTTTTTTTTATCCTTTATCCTTCACCCTTTATCCTTTCTAAGCCAACCCATCCATCCTCGGGATAAGCGCCCGGAGCAACCGCTGAAATTCCGGTTTCACGCGAGTGGCAATTTCCGTCACTTCCTCATGGGAAAGCTGGTCTGTGCTGATGCCCGTCGCGTGATTGGTGATGCAGGAAATGCCCGCCACTTTGATGCCGCGTGCCCGCGCCACAATCACCTCCGGCACGGTGGACATGCTGGCGGCATCGCCGCCAAACCGCTGGATCATGCGTACTTCGGCTGCGGTTTCGTAATTCGGTCCGGTGGAGACAAACAACACACCGCGCTTTATGCGGATGCCCAGTTCAATCGCGATATCTTCGATCAAATCTGTGAACGGCGGGTGATAGCTGCCGCACATATCCGGGAATCGCGGCTCCGGTCCCACCGGCTGCCCGATCAGCGGATTGCGAAACATCAGGTTGATCTGGTCGTCTATCGCCATCAAATCGCCGGGAGAAAATCGGGGATTTACGCCGCCGGCAGCGTTGGTCACCAGCAATTTTTCCACACCCAATTCGCCCATCAATCGCACCACAAATGTCACTTTGGCGATGTCGTGCCCTTCGTAAAAATGGGTTCGTCCCTGAACAGCGATCACCGGAACGCCGCCCACTTTACCGAACACCAAAAATCCTTTGTGTCCGTGCACCGTGGATCGCGGGTAATTGGGAATATCGGCGGTGGGAATGCGATCTTCGCCATCGAGGGTGTCGGCAAAATCGCCCAAACCGGAGCCCAAAATTAGCCCGATTCGCGGTTGCTGTTTGGTGTGCTGCCGGATAAACGCCAGGCTTTCTTTCAATTGCATGTCTATGCTCATACGGATTTTCCTGTTTGATTTCCAGATACAATTCAGACTGATTTTTTAACCGCGAAGAACGCGGAGATCGCAGATAAAAAAGAGATTAAAACACAGAGGAGATTCCTGCATTCGCGCCGAAGGCGCTCCTTCGGAGCAGGAATGACCGGTTTCATGGTGGCTATTATTCCTACAAATTCCGAATGTCTATGTTTTGTTGAAGTTTTTTTCGCTGTGCGCTTTGCGCCCTCTGCGGTTACTTACTATTCGCTGTATTCGCTCTTGATTTGTTGAAAAATACGAATACGTAATGAATCGTCGAAATGATAATCATCGCCATTGCCAGATATTCCAGCGGCAGTTTGAGCGGCTCGTATCCGACCAGATAAACCAGATACAGCAGCGAGAGCAGCGTAACGGCAATTTTGCCGGGCATCGCCGAAGGCGTTACATACGGCAGTTTGGTGATGAGAAACGCCGAGCCGAGTAAAATGAGAATGTCCCGCCCGATGATCACCGCGACAATCCAGAACGGCAGCCCGTATTCCAGATACAGCGCGAGGAACACCAGTCCGGCGGTCACTTTGTCTGCCAGTGGATCGAGCACTTTTCCCAACTCGCTGATTTGATTGAGTTTACGTGCAAAATATCCGTCGGCAAAATCGGTAAACACCAGCACAAAAGTTACCACAATTGCCAGCACGGTTTGGTGCTGCATGGTTACGTGATACAAATAAAAGGCACCCACCAACCGGATAAAACTCATGAAATTGGAAAGGGTAAACACCTTGCCTTTTTCAAATAATTTTTGCGACAGCGGGCGTTGATCGCTCATTGTTGCCCCGTTTCGAATGCGTTGATTTCCCAAAACAGCGGCTCGCCGGGCTGAAAATGCGGCATCGCCAGCAACATTTGCCGCAAGTGCGGCGGCAGTTTCACCAACGGCGGCAGCTCAATTTTGGCATCGATCGCAAACGGCAGGCTGCTGAACAGCCGTTCGAAATAGGATTCCAGACGCGGATAAATCGCCAGTTTTACGGAATCGTCCAGCGGAATGCCGCTCATTTCTTTGGCAATGCGAATGGCGTCGCTGAAATCGCCGAGCTCATCAACAAGCCCGTTGGCTTTGCCTTCGCTGCCCGTCCATACCCGTCCTTTTGCCAGCGACTCGGCGTTTTCCGGGGTCATGCCGCGCGATTCGGCCACTTTATTCACAAAATCGTTGTAAAATTCCAGCAGAAAATCGCTCATAATTTGGCGTTGTTCCGGCGTGAACGGCGTTGCATCGCTGAACATTGCGGCATTGCGTCCGCGCGAAACGGTTTCGCCGGTGATGCCGATTTTCTCATACAATTCGCCCATCGAAAATTTGCCGGCATAAATACCGATGCTGCCGACCAAACTGTGCGGATGCGCGATAATCGTATCCGCCGCCATTGCCAGATAATAGCCGCCGGACGCCGCCATATCGGAAATCGATGCGATGACCGGTTTCTTTTTGCGGGCTTCCATAATTTCCTGCCAGATGATATCCGATGCCGTGCCGGAGCCGCCGGGACTATCCATCCGCAAAATGATGGCTTTGATATCGTCATCTTCCGCGGCGTCGCGCACGGCTTTGGACATGCCGCCGGATGTGATAAATTCGCCCTGGCGATACAACCCTTCGCCGCCGCCGATGATGCTGCCGACACCGTAAATTACCGCGACAGTTTCGGTTGCGGAAATACCCAAATCCGCGCCGCTCACTTTGCCATAGGTGCTGTTGCCCACAAATTTCGGTTTTTTGTCAAACTGTTTTTCGAGGTGGGTTTTGAAGGATTCGTAATACATCAGCGTATCGATAAAGCCGAGTTCGTGCGCTTTTTGGATGCTGAATAATCCGGTGTCGATGTGCCGTTGCAATTCTGCCGGTACCATATCCAGATTTGCGGAAACCGTATCGAAAAACGCACCATAATATTGATCAACAATCGTGTTGAGAATTTGCCGCTGTTGGGCAGACATGCTCTCGCGAGTGTATTCGTCCGGCGCGTTTTTGTATTCTTTATGCGCCACAAAATCCGCTTTAACGCCAATTTTTTCAAGGGTTTGTTTGAAGAATGTCGGGCGTGCGGCAAAGCCGTTTACGTTCCAGATGCCGGTGCTCAACCCGACAATGGTATCCGCCACAGTCGCCAGATAATATTCGCGTTCGCCGGCAAAATCGAGATAGGCGTACAGCGGTTTTCCGGATTCTTTGAAGGAAAACAGCGCGTCGCGGATTTCATCTGTTTTCGCCCATCCGGCAACCATGCCCATCGGGCGCAGCACCAGCGCTTTGATGCGATCGTCGCGTTTGGCGTTGCGGATTAATTTGAGCGCGTCCTGCATCGTCACAAATGCGCCTTCGCCCAGCGCATCGCGAAACGGATCGTCTGCAGCGCGTTCGGGAATGGTGCCGGACAATGTCAATTCCAGGATCGCCGGCGATGCAATACCGGTTGTCGTTGAACTGATTTCCCGGAACATCGTCCGGTAAAAAAGCCCCGCAGCCACAAAACAAATGGCTATCAACAGCAAAATTTTTTGCCATTCTCTCATTTGCATCTCCGCTTTAATCCTGTTCTTTGATTGATGATTGCCCGATTTCCCGGTTGGCACCGTTCATCGCCAGTTTTCCGGTGTATGGCTCGCCAACGTGTGATCCGTATTCATACGCATAAAAATGGGTGAATGATGCGCCCAAAAGCAACAGCTGTGCGGAAAAATACACCCACACCAAAATCGCGACAAATGAGCTGGCCGCGCCAAACAGCGAGATAATCTGGCTGTTGCCCAAATATAACGCGATCAAAAATTTACTGGCAGTGAACAGAAACGAGGCAATCGCCGCACCCAGCCACACATCCTGCCATTTCACTTTTGCGTCCGGCAGGTATTTGTAAATTACTGAAAAAAGGATGCCGTTGAGCACAAACGAAATGCCCAAATTTGCCGCTTTCCAAATGGAAACGTGATCGAACATCGGCATAAATTCCGTCAAAATTTCGTCAAAAACCGCCAGCGTAATGTCGATCAGCACGCTGCCGAGCAGCAAAATACCGATGGACAACACCATCACCACCGATAAAATGCGGTTGAGCAACATGCTGACAACCCAGTGCCGTTGCCCGTTGGGAATTTCCCAAATTTCGTTGAGCGTATTTTTGAGCTGGAAAAATACGTTGGTTGCCGCATACAGCACCAGCAACACACCGATGATGTTCCCGAAAGACAGCGTTGCCAGGCTTTCGCCGGCTTCAATCATGTTTTGGATGACCAGTGCGGAATTATGCCCGATCAGGTCTTCCAGATAATAAACGATTTGCCCTTTTACGGCTTCCTCGCCAAAAAATTTTCCACCGATAACAACCAGAATAATGAATGTTGGCGCCAGCGAAAACAAGGTGTAATACGCCAGAGCCGCAGACATCCATGCGATGTTATCATCTTCCCATTTTAGCGCGGTTAATTTGAGAAGCTTCCATAATGCGCGTATAATTTTCATAAATTCTCCCAAACCATAGTAATATAGTCAGTTTCGCATCAAAATGAAAGGTTCGAGAAGATGTGGCATTCCGGCTGCGATTGCGATATTCCGGATCACTTCAGCCCAAAAATTACCCCGGAAGTGTGTTCCGGGGCAATGGGTTGTAAAATATAAGATGTTCAATATTTGTAATGATCCGCGAGAATTTGCGGTGTTTTTGAGAAAATTACCCGCGCCAATCCGGATCGGTTTTGGGGCGATTATCCAGTACGGCTTCGATTTTTTCCATCACATCGTCAGTGAGTTTGCTGACGACATCGAGCGTTTTCATGTTTTCCGTCACCTGCTCCGGTTTGGATGCGCCGGTGATAACCGTGCTAACATTCGGATTTTTGAGGCACCAGGCCAGCGCCAGTTGCGGCAGCGAAATGTCCAAATCATTGGCGATTGGTTCCAGCTTGCGCACTTTGTCGATGTTTTTTTGCCCTTCCTCGCTCAAAATCCGTTTTTTCAGCCATTCGTAATCCGGCAGCGAAAGACGGGTGCCATCGGGAATGCCTTTGTTATATTTTCCGGTGAGCAATCCGCTGGCCAGCGGGCTCCAGATGGTGGTGCCCAAACCGATTTCGTCGTACAGCGCCGCGTATTCTTTTTCCACGCGATCGCGATGCAGCATATTGTATTGCGGCTGTTCCATCAATGGCGGAATGAGGTGCTCCTGCCGCGCGATGCGATAGGCTTCGCGAATTTGCTCGGCACTCCATTCGCTGGTTCCCCAATAAAATGCTTTGCCCTGATTGATGACGTGGTTCATCGCCCGCACGGTTTCTTCGATGGGCGTGTATAAATCCGGGCGGTGGCAGAAAATGAGATCGACATATTCCATTTGCAGGCGTTTCAGCGCGGCGTCGGTACCTTCGATGATGTGTTTCCGCGATAAGCCTTTGTCGTTCGGGCCGTTGCCGCCCCAAAATATTTTGGTGGAAACCACCAGATCAGAACGCGTCCAGCCTGCTTTTTTGATAACGTTGCCCATCATCGTTTCGGCTTTGCCTTGCGAATAGACTTCCGCATTATCAAAAAAATTGACGCCGGCATCGTATGCGGCTTTCATTGCGGCATACGCAATGTCCTCGCCGATCTGATCGCCAAATGTTACCCATGCGCCAAAAGAAAGCGCCGATACTTTCAATCCGGATTTTCCCAAAAAACGATATTCCATAAATTTACCTCCTTTGGTAACGATGTGCGTATTGTTGATAGAATAATTAAATCTAAAAGAAACAGGGAATGTAAACAAGATGGATTAAATAATGGACAATACTACCGTTTGCTGTGAGCGATTTGGGGAACCGCTATCAATGATATTGCCATGAATTACACAATTTACGGGTGATAAATAAAGCGGAAGGGTTAAATGGAAAACCCGCTCGGACGGAGCGGGTTTTTGGATTTTGTTATCAGGTTACTTCTTGCTGAAGCGGTTCTTTCATGTCGGGTTGATCTTCGCCATCTTTGGGCAGCGTTTGCAAACGATCCAGCTGATCTTTTTTGCACCGCCAGCAAATGCCGTGAGAAACCTGGTGCGTTTCTTCACTGCCAAACCATTTTAATGCTCGCGAACGTAAACCGATCGGTCGTTTGCACCATGCACATATTCGAATCATTTTCATCTACTGTTCCTGTTGTAAAATACACTTCTATCAAACGCTGTAATGCAATTTTAGTTTACGAAAATAAGTTGCAATTTCAAATAGGATCATTTTGCAAAAAAAAAGTCAGGATTCAAAAACAATCATCGCCACTTGCAAACCAAACTTTATCAAATTCAAAAAAACAACTAACTTTAATATATGTGATTGCTTAAATTATCGTGTGCCAAAAATCATAGAATAGCCGATGTGAGTTTTCCGGCTATTGCAACTGCGGCACAAATCAACTGAAATTTATGTTGTTTACAGGAAGTTTTTACTTACATATCGGAAGACTATGGATAGTTTCTGGAGTAACATTTTCCGCAACCGCAATGAAGAATCCGAAAAAATCAGCACCATTCTTTCCCGAATCCCCATTTTTCAGGAGTTGAGCCGGCGGGATTTAGCGGCGGTCGAGCGAATCCTGCATCACCGGACCTACAAATCCGGGGAATCCGTTTTTTTTCAAAACGATCCCTCGGCGGGAATGTATATCATTCTGAAGGGCAAAGTGCAGGTGATTTACGAACCGACCCAACAGGTGATAGCCGAATTATTTGATGGTGATTTTTTCGGGGAGCTTGCGTTAGTGGACGATTCCCCGCGATCGGCAACGGTGATTGCCCGGATGGATTGCGAAATGCTCGGCTTTTTCCGCTCGGATTTGCTGGATTTGATCGAGCGAAAGCCCAAACTCGGGCTCGCCATTTCGTTGCAACTGATGTCTGTTATCAGCGAACGATTGCGAAAATCCAACGATCAGGTGCAGGCGTTGCAACGCAAATTATACGAATTGCGGCAGGAAAAACGCCGCGAAGCAACCGGGACATGATCATGGAAGAGCAACTGAGCCGCTGGATAAAAATCACGATTTTTTTGGCAGGATTAGCTGCCGTTTTTTATTTTCTGTTCACCGTTGGCGATCTGGTCCGGTTGATTGTTATTTCCGGATTGCTTGCCTATATTTTTGATCCGGTTGTCACCAAATTTGAATCGTACGGCACCAGCCGAACGGTTGCGACCGTCATTTTTGCCGTAATATTTTTGGCGATAATCGGTGCTATTTTTGTAACGATCATCCCCCTTATTACGCGAGAAATCAGCAATCTCAGCGAAGGCATTCAGCCGGAGAAGGCGCAGTTGCTGATCGCCCAATTGCAAACAGCCATCAACGATGTGCTGAACATGTTCGGTGTTCAGGATGTGAGCGTCACCAACCGGATTGCCAATGCGCTGGTGCAATTTGGCAGCTCGCTGTTTGCGGATCTGTTTGGCGTGCTTTCTGTGTTCACCAATTTGCTGCTCATTCCGTTTATGACATTTTTTTTGGTGAAGGATGGTCGCAGCATCAAAAAACATTTGATCAGTCTGGTGCCCAACCGCTATTTTGAGCCAACCTGTAACTTGCTGTATAAAATGGATTTACAGCTCGGCAACTATTTCCGCGGGCAGATGTTTAGCATCGTGATTATCAGTTCGCTGGCAGCGTTTGGGTTGTGGGTCATCGGCGTGCCGTATTCGCTGTTTGTGGGTGTTTTTGCCGGAATTGCGAATGTGATTCCGTATGTCGGTCCCATTTGCGGCGCGTTGGCAGCAATCATCATTTCCCTTGTTGAAGGGGGCGGCTCCGATCAGTTAATGTATGTTTTTATTGTGTTTGGGTTGGTTCAACTGTTTGACAACGTGTTTGTGCAACCAAACGTGATGGCGCGAAATATATCTTTGCCGCCGCTGGTGTTGTTGTTTGCGGTAATTATCGGGGGAAAATTTTTCGGGATTTTGGGAATGCTGCTTTCGGTGCCGTTTACAGCAATCGCCAAAGTGACATTCGAGGAAGGACTGAAAGTTTACCGCACGTATCGTTTTTCGTAAATGGTATCAAATTTCCAGAAATAATTTGATCTGCTGCCAGATCAAATCCACGGCATCCGCCATGCCGTGATCCGCATTGAGCAGCAGCAATTGCGCCTGCGGCTGACCTTCCAAATAATCCACACTCAGCGAATATGGCACAACTTCATCGCGCAATCCGTGGATGATCAGCGCCGGCAAACGGCGATTCAGATTCCGGTTATCGTGCGGAGCCGCATCTTCGATCACCCCAAAATGCAACCGTTTATCTGTTTTGTATCCGAAATGATACAGTTCGATAAATCCGTCATTTCGCCATTTTTCCAGCGTTTCCGGCGGCATGCGTTTGGCGTATCTGCCGGCAAATTGAAACGCCGGACACATCATCGCCAATCGTGAAACGCGCGGTTCGTCCTCTGCAAACAGTGCCGCCAAATATCCGCCCAGGCTGGAACCGATGAGCGTCAGCTCGCCGGAAAGCGAATCCGCCAGTTCGCGAATGATGCTCAATTGACTGGAAATGGTCAGGTGTTCAAAATCCGCGCCGTTCAAATCCGGACAATGCAGCGTTTTGCCGATTTCCGCAAAACGCTGCTGAATGTATGATCCTTTGTAAGATTTTGGGCTGGATGCAAAACCGTGTAAGTATATATAATTCATCGATTTTGTTCGTGTGCTGTGGGTATTTGGTTGTCATCGCGTCGGTTTTTAAAAATCAATCGAATGCCGATGATTATCAAAATTACCGGCCAAATCAACCGGAAATTGTTCACGCCGGCGAAAAACAACGCACTGATTGCCAACAAAATTCCGGCAGTAACCAACTGTCCGCGATCTTGTTTGCCGAACAAATACATTGCCAGAAAACCCAGCCCCGGACCGGCGATAAACAGCGACCATAAATTATATTCACCCATTTGCCACCATTCGCCGGTCAGCGATAAATACAAAAACAGGCTGCCGTAAGTGAGCAAAATTGTGCCGGGCAGCAACTGACCCACGTTTTCGCGGTTGCGCAGCCAGTTCAGCCAAAATCCTGCACCGCCGGCCATCATCAGCACTGGCCATAACTGGAAGAAATCTTCGAAAAAATATTGCCATTCCACCCGGATAAAATCCAGGTTATCCGCCAGTAGTAACACGCCTATTCCGATAAACAAGATTCCGGTAATTAACGATTTTCTGTCCATTATTGTCTCCATTTTAATTGTTCACAATCGAACAGTTGAATAAACGTAGATTGTGGTGCGATGTTGCAATTTTCCTCAACTGGTGCAAAAATCTTCAGCGGCAATGTTCGAGAAACCATTCATACAAATCTTCATTTTGATACACGTCTTCCACAATATTATGGCCTTTGTTGCGCAATCGCGAAAACCGCACGTTGCCGTCCGCGGCTTCCAGCGCGGCAACCATTTTATCGGTGAGTTCGACGGGCACTGTGCGATCTTTTGCGCCGTGAAATGTCCAGATCGGCATGTGTTTCAGCGCATCAGCCGTTTCGGGATTGCCGTAGCCGCACAACGGTGCGATTGCCGCAAATTTCTCCGGAAATTGCGCGCCCCAAAACCAGGTGCCGCTGCCCCCCAAACTAACGCCGGTTAGGTAAACTCGCTGCGTATCGATGCCGTATGTTTCTGAAATTTCATCGATGAGCGGCATCAGCCAATCCTGTTCGTGCCAGCTTTCGCCGGACGGGCATTGCGGCGAGAGTACCACAAACGGAAAATCGCGGCGCTGTTTTAACATTCGCGGTAAGCCGTATTCGCCCACTTTTTTGGGATTTTCGCCCCGCAGCGATGCACCGTGCAAATAAACGATCAGCGGCCAGCGCGTTTCTTCCGAAAAATTTTCCGGCAGATAGAGCAGGTAATTGCTTTCGCCGGTTTGCTGCGCGGTTTGGCCAATCGCGGAATCTGCAACCTCAACCGGTTGTTGCGGCGCCGGTTGGCAAATCAGCAGCGCGATGCCCGCAAAAATCAACGCCATTCCCAATTTTACTGCGTCCAGTTAAAAACCTCCCGGTTTTGTTTTCATCATATTTAAAAGACCCGCGATCACCCGTTTTGATAATACGAAGCAAATGCCGGAAAAGAAATTAATTTTCTTGCAACGAAAACGATCCTTTTGAATCTTATCAACAGTTAATTGAAAACGCAAATGAGGTTAAACAATGACATACGATGTTCAAAATTTTCAACAGGAAGTGATCCAGAAAAGCTTTGAAAAACCGGTGCTGGTCGATTTTTGGGCGGAATGGTGCGGACCCTGCAAAATTCTCGGTCCGGTGCTGGAAAAACTGGCTGAAAAACACAAAGATAATTGGGTTCTCGCTAAAGTGAACACCGAGGTGCACCAGGAATTGGCGATGCAATACGGCATTCGCGGCATCCCGAATGTGAAGCTGTTTATCGATGGCGAAGTTACGGATGAATTTACCGGCGCGATGCCGGAAGCTGCGATTGAGCAATGGTTGCAAAAAGCCATTCCCAGCAAATTTGCCCAACATGTGGCGCAGGCCGCGGATTTGCTCCAGCGTGGCGACATCCAAAAATCACAGGAAATTTTGCAGAGCGTTTTGGCTGCGGAGCCGGGAAATCTGGCTGCCAAAGCCATGCTGGCGCGATCGCTGGCGTTTAGCGATCCCCAAAAAGCGGTGGAGCTGGCCCAGGATTTGGAAGGCACCGAGCACTACGATTTGAGCGAAGCGCTCAACGAAATTGCCTATTTATACGATCGTGCGGAAAACCCGGACAAGCTGCCGGAAGCAACGGTTAAATCCCAATATTTACAGGCAATTGCGCATTTAAAAAATCTGGATTTTGAGAAAGCCTTGAAAGCGTTTATCGAAATTATTATCGAAGATCGCTATTACGATGACGACGGCGCCCGGAAAGCCTGCATCGCCATTTTCAAATATTTGGGCGATAGCAGCGAACTCACCCGCGATTACCGCACGCGCCTCAGCCGGGCAATGTATTAGCAGCAAAAAAGGCGAACGTTTGTTTGCCTTTTTTATGTTTAATACCGGATCGTTTTATTGGCGTTTATAACTTTTTATCTTATTCAAAAGTCCCTAAAAAACGGTAATTTTACATTTAACATCTACTTTTGAATTTTGCTATCTTTTGTTATATATTTTACCCGGCTATTGCAGTTATTCAATAACCGGATAGCGTAAATTTCAGCCTGTCGTAACCGAGATTCCGGGCGCTCAAACCAGGGATTCTCCAAAAAACGGCAGGCTTTTATTTTAGTATCATCATTTTACGGCTTTGGCTAACAACCGGGGTTGTTAAGCGGTATAGATAAACACCGGAAGGTAGTCCGGATGCATCAAAAACAGTATCATATGAACCGGCTGCCTGCTCACCATTTACCAGGGTCGCCACTGTTTCGCCGGAAAGGTTGTAAACCGTCAATGTTATATGAGTCGCTTCCGGTAGTGAATAACGGATAGCAGTTGACGGGTTAAACGGGTTTGGGTAGTTTTGTTCCAGGGCAAAGACTTTCGGCAATGCATCGTCGTTCGGGCTGCCCTTTTTGTCCAGACCGCCACCGCTTTGGTTGAACGTCACCTCCGCAGAATAGTCCGAAGCATTACTTCCCTGGTCAACTGCTTTCAGCTTGTATTTGATCTCAATATTATTAACCTGGGGATATAAACTAACCCCGCTTTCAGTCGCATCAACATAATAATCGTTGCCGGTGGTTGCCAACAATCCCCAACTGCCGCTTCCTTTTTTCTTCCAGACTTCGTATTCATCCAGATCCGCTTCCGCATTCGCATCCCAATCAATGCGCGGGTGCGAGCTTGATATGGAGCGAACCAGGTTTACAGGCGCTAGCGGCGCGAAATCGCGTTGGCGGAGTTTGAGGGTTTCGTTATCGTCGTCAATCCACAATACGTAAACATCGCTGCTGTTGGCTGCAATTTGTTGGTGTGCTCCCTCTGAAGTAAAACTATAGTCAGACGACGACCAACTTCCGCTCCATTCGTTATATTTTAGTTCTCCAGAGCTGAGATCAGGATAAACGATATGCAGTTTGTCGTTTGCAGTAACGCTCATATCAATTTTATACCCAACGTAGGATGCTGAAATATATGTTGCGCTGCCCGACCAGCTACTGCCGGTCAAATCCCGGGTTTTATGATACAGACCTTGTGCAAAATAGGTCCCGTCGTAATAAAAGCCGTGCAACTTGGAACCGGTTGTTATCACTGCATTTAACTCGAAAAAATCCTGTGGAGAAGATTGGATGTTTTGCGAAGACTGCCACGACCCGTTGATCACTTTATCACGGGACCTTGTTTCGTCGCCTCTGTTGGTTATCGGGTTTGTATCTGAGCCATTGGTATAGCCAATATGCACACGACTGCCAGAGCTGGTGACGCTGGGAAAGCCGCCGGAAACATTGGTTTCATCGGTGACGTCTTTTTGCTCTATCCAACTGGAATTAATTCCATTATTTCTTTGATACAGTGTTTTATAAACGCCGTTACTATTGTCAAATTCGGCGTAAACCAGGTGAACCCCGTTGCCGTCCGTCCATGCATCAATTCCGTTGCTGGTGCTGTTGCTCATGGTAATTTCCTGTACTGCAGAGGTTGACCAGCTTGCTCCGGCGTCAGTGGATTTTTGGGTTTTAATCTTGTTGCCTTCCTTGTAGATGATATACAGCTTCCCTTCCCAGCCGACAATCCGGCTCAAGCTCGGATCTTCGCTGACGTTGTTATCCCTGACTCAAGTACGAATCTGCGTGCCTGTTGCGCTAAACAGGTAATACTCCAATTGATTGTATTTCTGAACAATAACATGATTACCGTCTTTATCCGTGAACAGATCAATCCGGTCGCTGCTGTTTACGCTCACGTTCAGGTTAATCACAGAATTCCAGTTGCTGCTTTGCGAAAATCCCAAAAAAGGAACCAGCAACATAATGCCAAGTAAACAAATGCGGTAATACATAACTTTTCTCCTTTTGGTTCATTTGAGATACAACATTTTTTTAACCTGTTCCCTATCCCTCCCCACTTTCAACTCATACAGATAAATACCGGAACTCACCTCCTTTCCGAAATTATTGAGACCGTTCCAATTAATTACATGCTCTCCCGGAGCATAACTTTGGCCTTCAACTAAACGCACCACCTCCTTTCCAGTGATCTCATAAATTTTCAATGAAATTTTGTCTTGTTTTGGGAGATAAAAACGTAATCTGGTATTGCCGTTAAAAGGATTTGGGTAGTTCTGATCTAAACTAAAATCATCAATGTCTGAGATGTTGTCGGGTATTCCTACAATTGTATTGTATCGGTAAAAATAGGTACGGATAAGGGGAGAAGTTGAAATATCTAACACGTTCACAAACAAATCCGGTTTGCCGGAATTAAATACATCAAACATGTTAATGCTGTGGATTTCCTGGGTATTATTTTCCCAGGCATCGTAATAGAACAGGTCAAACTGTTCGGTCGTGTTATTCCAGATGAGCATGACTATGGAAAATGAAAACGAAAACACCAGGTCGTCCACTCCGTCGCCATTTATATCGTGAACAAATACTATATCGAAACCCAAAACATCCGTACCGAGCAGAAAAAAACTTCTTCGTTTGATATAATCATTGTCTGCATCGGATTCAAACCAGTAAATACGGGTTGCTGGTATCCCGTTGTAATAAGCGCTCCCCCCCAAAAAAAATTCAGTTTTTCCATTTCCATCAATATCACTGGCTGGCGTTGTCAGATACGCATTCGGTGTAGAAACCGTGTCCTGAAAAGTGGGCTGGTAGCTGTCATCACCGGTATTTTCTACCACATAAACCTGACCGGTAAGACTACCGGTCGCAAATTCTAAAAATCCATCTCTATCGAAGTCCCCGATGCTAAACCGGGAGGTTCGCCAGTCTGGCGAGGGAACATATCCAAATACTCTTTCCATCGTACCTGAAGCCGGTTTATATTCAGCGACAAAAATCTGGTGACTGTTGGGCTGCAGGGAATCATCGCCCTTGTAAAGCACCTCCCGGAAACCATCCTGATCCAAGTCAGTGAATATCTCGCGAGAAACTTCTCCACTTAGTTCCCATAAACGATGACGAAACAACTCTACATTTGGAAAGGAATCTGGATGGCTTTGTTCATAAACAGTAAAGTATTGGTTATGCCTGGAAAACACAAGCTCCCCAAGTCCATTATTATCTGTGTCAACATATGCTAAAACAGTATGAGTTGAATCGGTATATACCTTTTGAATTGTAAAAGTGCTATCGGCTTGTAACTCTGCTACTGCAGCATCTGACAATTCGTGAAAAAGCAATGGCACTCTGTATGAACCAGCCAAATCTATTCTTCCATTATTATTAAAATCACCAATGACCATCGGATAACCTACCAGACTGCCAATAGGGAACATATTTTTTTTCTTATATTTCCAATTATGCAACGTCGTATCGACATTAATCAGATCGATTACCTGGGTATTGGCGGAGAGCTTGCTCAAATCCAACTCCAAATTGGTAATATCCACATATTTCATTATTCCGGTTTGCTTGTGGGTCATTTTCAGGAGGTTGGGTTCTATCTCCGCCACCTGCCATTCCTGCTCCAGGTGGGCAATGCGCCGGGCGTCCAGTCCACCGGGAATGCGGCTGGCTATGGCTTGCCAGGTGGTTTGCGTGCCTGCGTTTACCGCCACACCTTTGGGCGGGTTGGTTTGGGCATCTGTCGCAGCGCTAATAAGAAGGCAAATAAGCAAAACGGGTATGATATACCGTATCATCGGCTTGCTCCTGCTTGCTAAAATGTTTTGTTAAATTATTGAGGGTAAACAAATTACTGCTCTTTACAGAAAAATGCGCTAAACAGTAATAAAATTGCTTTGATTGACGGCCGAAATTAACACACACACACACACACAAAGCAAGAAAAATAATAAAATAAACTGAGAACATGCCGGATAAAAAAAGCGCCTTCCGCGAAGGAAGGCACTCGGTGAATCCACAAAGGATTTCCTGCTTTGTTTACTTCAGCAAAAGCATTTTGCGGGTTTTCCGGAAGCTGCCGGCCTGCAGGTTGTAATAATAAATACCTGATGCATAACGGCTGGCATCGAACATGATCTGGTGTTCCCCGGCTTGCTGAACGCCCTCCAACAGTGTGATTATGCGTCGCCCTGTTGCATCGTAAACGGTAATTTTTACCGGAACGGATTGCGGCAGCGCATAGGCTATCGTTGTGGTCGGGTTAAACGGATTCGGGTAATTCTGCGCCAGTTCAAACCGTTGTGGATTACCATTTTCGCCATCGACGATGCCGGTAACGCGGTCGATATGTTTCAAAATCCAGTTATCGGGGTCAACCTGCACATCAATCGGGGCATCGTTCGTAACAAACTGGAATTGCTGATACGCCAAACTGTCCCAAACCGTTACGGTGCTGTCCAGCCCGTCGCCAAACAGGTGAATTTGAATGGGCATTTTATACGGAACAGCATTGGTTTGCTTCAGTGTTAGCGTGGTGGTAAAGGGGCGGTTACCGGTAACTTTCCAGTCGTATTGGTAATTCGGGCGCCCGGCGCGATACACCCATTCATCAAAATACCAGTCCAGATCCATGCCGGAAACTGCTTCGCAAATATCCCGGAAATCCTCGGTAGTAGCGTTGCCAAACACCAGGCTGCTGTCCGTCGCATAGCTGCGGATGCTGGCAAAAAACAGCGAATCGCCGAGCACGCCGCGCAGCATGTGCAGCGCCCACGAGCCTTTGTCATAAACCGTATTACTGAACAACGCGTTTTCGTTGGTGGAGTCCGTTACAAATAGCGAACCGGAGAAAAATCCGGGATCCTGCGAGTCCAGATAGTTGTGATAGGCAGTTTCGCCATACAGCGATTCCATCCACATGGCTTCGCTATACGATGCAAAACCTTCGTTTAGCCAAATATGCGACCAGCGTTTCATGGTAATCAGATCGCCGAACCATTGGTGCGCCAGCTCGTGCGCGTTAATCCAGTCGTAGGTGTGGTTTCCGGTGATCAGCCCGGAGCCGTAGGACGTCATGGTTTGGTGCTCCATCGCGCCGCCCCAGCTGAAAATCGCCATTCCGTATTTTTCTTCGATGAACGGATATTCTCCGTAAATTTCCGCGAAAGCGCTGATCATTTCGTCGGTAACCGAAAAATCTTCCTGCGCGGCTGCCAAATGTTCGGGATACACATAATACACCAGCGGCATGGAATCGCCGGAAGCGGACACATACCAATCGTTGAATTCCGCATAATTGCTGATCGCCAGCGACACCAGATAATTGGAAATGGGATAGCGCGTTTCCCACGAATACGTATGGCGATTGTCCGGCGCTGGCGTGACCGCTTTCAGCAGTCCGTTGGAAGCCACCACCAGATTTTCCGGCACGGTGATGTTCAGGAAAACCGAATCCGCTTTATCCGCCGGATCATCTTTGCAGGGCCACCAGGTGGGTGCGCCAAACGGCTCGCTGAGCGTGGAAATAATCGGGTTTCCCGAATGCGTTGACCAACGCCAGGAGCCCAGCCCAATACTTTGCGGATTGCCGCGATAAAAAATTTCCACCGAAAAAACGCTGTCGGTACCGAGAATTGCGGGCAACTGAACATCGACCAAATTTCCGGCGTGATTAAACGTGAGCGGCGATCCGTTTTGAGTGATGGAATCCACGGTCATGTTGCTGAACAAATTGAACTCCAGATGGCTGAGACCGGTGACTTTGCTTTTTCCGGTGATCACCACCGAGCCGTCGATGGTTTTGGTAACCGGCCAAATGTTCAGATTAATCGTGTAACCGGTGACATCGTAATTCAGTTGATTGGGAGTTGAAATTTTTGAAAGAATTTGGATTTGCTTTTGGCGGCGTGCGCTTTCCATCTGCCGGATGTGCTCGCGGGATTCCTGTATCGCCCGGAAATCCTGCGAGATACCCGATTGGACGCAAAGCATTATCAGGACAAGAGTTAACCAACGCATTTTTTCTCCTTTTTCCATCGGTTCAATCAATTGCATTTGAATTGAAAATACCCGTTTGGCAGAGAAAAAAATATGATACCGCTTAGCATTTGGTGAATTTGTGGCGATCAGCCCGCCGCATCGAAAGCCGCTTTCAGCCAGCCGATCAGCTCCGCATCCACCTCATCCGCAGACGAAATACGCACGCGATGACTGACCATCGAATTGAAGCTGCCCGATGCTTCGAGCCGTCCGGTTGGCGGCACATCTTTCAGGTTGATGCCCACATCCAGCCGCGTTTTGGTGCTCGGTTGGATGATGCCGAACTGCTTTTTCCGGCGCAGGCTCACATATGCTTTTTTCGGGGCAATCTCCACATCGCTGCCGAAATTTTTCACGGCGGCCATCAATTTATTGTAAACGGGGCGCAATTCTTCTTTTCCGGCATATTGCCCGTCGATCAGTTCGCTGTCACCGCTGGCGGAACCGGCGTCCGTTGCTTTGGCTTTGTGGGCAACCAGATTGGCGTAACCGTAAGTCAATCCGTGCTCCGATTTCAAAAAATCGATGATTGCCTTATGTTTTTCGATGCCGCTGGATTTGACAATCGCAATCCATTCGTCAATTGATTTGCCGGTTTTTTCCTCAAGATTTTGAATCATGGTATCGGACATGTCGCTCCTCCTGATTTTTTGTGATTGGCAATTGCTAATTTTGAACGGTCATTCCTGCGGATGCAGGAATCTCCCTGAACCATTCACCTCTCAATCCGCTTCTTCGGGATACATCTGCTGCTAAAATACGAGCGAATCGGACATTTGTTCGCTGTTGAGCAGCATCGTTTTTTCGGTGGTGTTGGCGCGGATGCGCACCAGATTTTGCTGTGAGTCGAACGATTCGAGCAGCAGCGTGTGGGTTAGTTTTATTGCGTTAACCGATTGTATTTTCTGAACTTCCAGGTAGCCGTAAAATACATCCAGCTCCACCTCTTTCCCGATCACCGAGATTCCCACCGAATCGCCGTTCACCGAAAGCCGCAGGTGTTCGAGAATGTATTCGAATGCCAGCGAATCCGCTGCCGGCGATTCTTTATCCGTGCCGATGAACAACGGTTCGTGTCCGCGATTTGCCAGCGCCGTTTCCAGATCATCCGTGTAAATTTTCAGGGTGATTTCCAGCGTTTGCGCCTCGGGATTGTGGTTGATCTGGCAAAAACTGACAAAATAATCGTGCCCGAACGCCGGGAAAAACAATCCGCACAGCATCGCCAAAATTAGAAATCGATGAAAAATGAATGTTGCCATTTTTGATTTTTTCTTTTTTGAGAAAAAATGATTAAGTTACCCGGCTTGTTACGTTCCGGGAGCGAAACAGTTTCGCTTCTGCAAATGTCATAAAATTTTTTGCGATTCGATATACTTTTTTGAGGAAAAATATGAAACAGATTCAATGGATTTTGCTGGCGTTGCTCGCGTTCTCTGCGCTGATTTTTGCGGATGAAAATGTGAACAAAAACAAATTCCGGCAACTGGGCGAACTGCTGCCGACGCCGAACACCTATCGCGCCGCGTCCGGCGCGCCGGGACACGACTATTGGCAGCAGCGCGCGGACTACAATATAAAGGTAACGCTCGATGACGCCAAACAGCGCATCGACGGCAGCGAAACCGTGACCTATCACAACAACTCGCCGGACGTGCTCACCTATCTCTGGCTGCAGCTCGATCAAAACGTTCGCGCCAAAGATTCGGATAATTTCGTCGCGGATAATGTGGGCATTTCCGATAGCCTAAGTTTCAAAGAAATCAAGATGTTACACAACGATTTTGATGGCGGTTTCAAGATCGAATCCGTGACGACAACCGGCGGTTCGCCGCTGCCGCATGTCATCAACAAAACCATGATGCGGGTCGATTTACCGCAACCGCTGAAACCCGGCGGCACGTTTTCGTTCAACGTAAAATGGTGGTATAACATCAACGATCGCATGAAAATGGGCGGCCGCTCCGGCTACGAATATTTTGCAGAAGACGACAATTATCTCTACACCATCGCCCAGTTTTATCCGCGAATGGCCATGTATAACGAGGTGTATGGCTGGCAAAACAAACAGTTTTTGGGCAGCGGCGAATTCACGTTGTGTTTCGGCGATTTTACGGTGAGCATCACCGTTCCGGCGGATCACATTGTCGGGGCGACCGGCGTGCTGCAAAATCCCGGACAGGTGCTTACGGCGCAGCAGCAGGAGCGTTTCCGCAAATCGCGCAGCGCCGGCGAACCGGTGATGATCGTTACCGAAACCGAAGCCCGCGAGAATGAAAAAGATAAAACGGATCGCAGCAAAACCTGGATTTTCAAAGCGGAAAACGTTCGCGATTTCGGCTGGGCAAGCTCCCGCAAATTCATTTGGGACGCGATGGGCGTGCCGTTCGGCAACCGCACCGTGATGGCGATGTCCTACTATCCCAAAGAAGGCAATCCGCTCTGGGAGCAATATTCCACAAAAGTGGTGGCGCACACGCTGCGGCAGTATTCCAAACACACTTTTGATTATCCGTATCCCACCGCGATTTCCGTGAACGCCAAAAAAATCGGGATGGAATACCCGATGATCTGCTTCAATTACGGTCGCCCGGAAAAGGACGGCACTTATTCCAAACGCACCAAATACGGGATGATCGGCGTGATTATCCACGAAGTGGGGCACAATTTTTTCCCGATGATCGTGAATTCCGACGAGCGCCAGTGGACGTGGATGGACGAAGGGCTGAACTCATTTCTGCAATATTTGACCGAACAGACGTGGGAACCGGGCTATCCATCGCGGCGCGGTGCGGCGTATAAAATTGTTGATTACATGAAAACCGACAAACGTTTTCTCACGCCGATCATGACCAATTCCGAATCGCTGTTCAGCTTTGGCGACAACGCCTACGGCAAACCGGCCACCGCGCTGAACATTCTCCGCGAAACCGTGATGGGTCGCGAATTGTTCGATTTCGCGTTCAAAACTTATGCGCAACGCTGGATGTTCAAACACCCAACGCCCGCGGACCTGTTCCGCACGATGGAAGATGCCTCCGGCGTGGATCTGGACTGGTTTTGGCGCGGCTGGTTTTTCACGACCGATCATGTGGATTTGGCGATCGACGAGGTGATTTGGCACAAAGTGGACACGCGCAATCCCGATATCGAAAAAGAGATCGACCGGAAAATCGAGAATGAGCGCAAATACATCGCCGATATGCGCAACAGCGAATTTGCCGCGCAAACGATGACTGCCAAAGATACATCGCTGCTCGATTTTTACAATCGTTTCGATCCGCATTTGGCCAACGCGGTGGATCGCGCGGAATATCAGCAATATCTCAGCGAACTGGATTCCAGCGATATTGCGTTTCTCAACAAAGATTACAATTATTACGAAGTGAAATTTTCCAATATCGGCGGGCTGGTGATGCCGTTGAATCTCGAATTTGAATACAGCGACGGCAGCAAGGAAATGCGCCACATTCCCGCAGAAATCTGGCGGCTGGACAGCGAGCACGTCAGCAAGGTTTTTGTGACGGAGAAAGAATTGCGCAGCATCGCGCTCGATCCGTATCTGGAAACCGCGGATGTGGACATGAACAACAACCATTGGCCGAAAAAAGCGATTCCCAGCCGTTTCAAAATATTTAAGGAAAAGAAAGACCCGGAAAACGATATGCAGCGCGACCGCCGGGCGCGGGAAATGGAAAAATCACAGTAATCCGTAGGAGCACGGCATCGCCGTGCCCCTAAAACCGACGTGCCCCAAAAACAAAAAAGGGCGAACAACCGTTCGCCCCACATTTGATTGCCAATTTTTATCAAACCTACGAAATTCGATCCCGCAATTTCTGGTATTCTCCGCCCAAACTGCCGTTGGTCAGCAGCACTAACAAATCGCCGTCGCGAAGAATTTCCGCCAGCTTTTCGGGAATTTGCGCATGACCGGTGAGCAGCACCGATTCGGTGTTTTCCCGAGCCAAATCCGCGACCAGCTTTTCCAGCGAGAGCCGCTGGTTTTCGGGAATTTTCTCGATGCGGTGCAGCGGCGTGAACAAAACGATATCCGCAAATTTGAATGCTTCCACCAATTCATCCTGAAAAAAATTGCGCACGGTGGTGTTCGTTCGTGGCTCGAACAGCGCAATCAATCGCCGGTTCGGGAATTTCCGGCGAAAGGCTTCCAGTGTTACCTGAATGGCGGTCGGGTGATGCGCAAAATCATCGTAAACATCCGCATTGTGTAGCTTGCCCCAATATTCCATCCGCCGTTTAACGCCCTCGAATGTCTCAAATGCTTTGCGAATCACATCCCAACTGATGCCCATATCGCGTGCGATTGCCGCGACAGCAGTGGCGTTTTGCACCTGAAATTCGCCGGGAAACGGAAATTTCAGCGGTGTCGCAGTTGCCAGTTGCCCTTTTTCGTAGAGATTGAATTCGCTGAACTGGTCGGTCTGCGCAATGATGTCGTATGACCAGTGGTTGTCGCGCGATTTGCCAAACAGTTGCAGCCGCGAATAGATCGGCGAGAGCACTTCGTGCACGGCGGGACTGTCCGCGTTCGCGACAATCAGCCCGTCCTCCGGCACGATGCGGATCATTTTTTTGAATTCGCGTTGAATCGTTTCGAGATCGGGATAAATATCCGCGTGATCAAATTCGATGTTGTTGATGGTTAAATAATGCGGAAAATAGTGCACAAATTTGGGGCGTTTATCGAAAAATGCGCTGTCGTATTCGTCGCCTTCGATGACAAAATATTCGCCGCTGCCCACCTGCACGGAGGAATCAAAATTTTTGGCGATGCCGCCGATCAGGAATGTCGGGGATTTTTCGGCGACTTGCAGCAGCCAGCTCATCAGCGTGGTAGTGGTGGTTTTGCCGTGCGTTCCGGTGATGACCACGCTTTTCAGCGGTCGGGCGAACTCGTTGCGGATCAGTTCGGGCATGGAAATCATTGGCAGGCGGCGGCTCAAAACGGCTTCCACTTCCGCATTGCCGCGCGACATCGCGTTGCCGATCACCACCATATCAAACGGCGTTTCGAGATGTGCCACATCGTAACCCTGCCAAACGGGGATGTTGTGCTCGGCGAGAAAATCGCTCATCGGCGGATAAATGCCCGAATCCGTGCCCCACACCTCGTGCCCTTTTTGCTTCAGCAGCACCGCGACAGATGCCATCGCCGTTCCGGCAATTCCCAAAAAATAGTAGCGCATTTGCTCCCTCTTTTTTTCCTTTTTTTGGACAGGATTACAATTTTTTGCTGTCATTCCGGGCTTGTCCCGGAATCTTCAAAACAGATCTTTTGTTTTATTATTCGCAACACTGGCACGCTGTCATTCCGGGTTTGTCCCGGAATCTCCAGATTCAAGCAATTGAAATTTATTCGCAACATTTTAATATGAGATTTTGGCGGAAATAAACAGATTTTAAACTTTTTGGGGAAAACGTTACGAAGCGGAGCTTCGTAACGAGAGTTGAAAAAGGGAACGCAAATCTGCGTTCCCTACAATCCTGCTCCGAAGGAGTGCCTTCGGCATTATTCTGTCAAAAAAAATCACTCACTCATTTCCGAAGCGATGCGCTCAACTTCCGACCAGACCCGCAGGAAATTTTCGCCGCAAATTTTGCGGATGTCTTCTTCTGAATAGCCGCGTTTGAGCAGCTCCGCGATGATGTTCGGGTATTCCGAAACATCCAGCACGCCTTTGGGTAGCGCCATTACACCGTCGAAATCGGAGCCGAACGCCACATGATCGACGCCCACCAGCGCCACCGCGTGATCGATGTGCTTCATCACATCTTCAATCGTTCCGGCGGGATTGGCTTTGCGATATTCTTCGTAATAGCGCAAATGTTCCGGCGAATCGCGTTCGATGTTGTTTTCCTTCAAATATTTGTTGATCGCCAATCGCCCGACCGTCCAACTGTTGGCGTAGGTGCTGTCCAGAAACGACGAGCCGAAATTGATGCAAATGACGCCACCGTTTTTCGCGAGATCGATGATCATTTGATCGCTCATATTGCGCTCAAAATCCGGCGTGTATTTCCGGCAGGATGAGTGCGACGCGATGAGCGGCGCTTTGGTGAGTTTCAAAACGTCGTAAAAAGTGCTGTCGGAAACGTGGGAAATATCGATCATCATCCCGGCGCGGTTCATTTCGGGAATCAGCTTTTCGCCGAAGGGACTCAGCCCGTTCCATTTGCGCTCCTCGTCATACGATGAATCGCAAATGTGATTGTTTTTGCCATGCGTGAGCGTGATGTAACGAATCCCGCGATCGTGAAAATGTTGCAGATTTTCCAGTTTGCCCTCGATCGGCGCGCCGTTTTCCATGCCCATCGGCAGCGAAATGATGCCGTCGCGGAAATGGTTGCGCACCTCTGCAACGGTGGTGGCTACGGCAAATTTATCCGGGTGCTGCGACACAATCGATTCCACCAGATCGATCAGCGAATCGGCAAAGGCTTTGGCGCCGCCGGTTTCCTGATAGCGTGCCGGAATGTAAATCGACATAAACGGTGCATTCAATCCGCCGGCTTTGGCGCGAACATAATCGAAATCGCCGCCGGGCGTGCGCACGGAAATATCTTCCATCAAATTGGTGAGGCGATAGGGAATATCGATATGCCCGTCTGTGATGATAAATTGCTGCGCCAATTGCTGCGCTTTTTGCGCAACGCTGACGCCCTTTTGCATGCTTTCGAACGCTTTTTGGGCGGCATCGGCGTTCTTTTTTACTTCGCCGACAGCTTCGGATTCCTTCTGCGCAAACGCGCTCCCGCCAAATGCGATCACCCAAAAAATGCCAACAGCTAACCACGAAATCAATCGTTGGTTCATTACTCCTCCGTAATTTTGAAAAGTTATGACATCGCCGCAGCTTTCGGAAAGTCGCGGTTTATCGGTTTCAAATTCCAAAATGCAACGTGTGCATTTGTGAAAAAAATATACATCTATATGTATCAAGCTGCGTCGCAAGTTACTGTTATTTATGAAAAAAACAAATTGGCATCCCGCTTGCATTTCACACAAGTGAACTGTTTAACAATTAAAAGTCTGGAGATGAAATGCAGTTTTTACGAACATTTTTCAACGGTTTGATGTTGGGCGCAATATTAATGTTAAGCCAATTGCACGCCGCGGATTACCAGGCGGGCGTTAAAGCCGGGCTCAACTCCGGAATGGGTTGGCAGTTGCACGGACAGGTTGAGAATTTCTCCCGGGGACTACCGTTTGCCGCACGGCTGGAAATCGGTCGCAGCGGGTTGAATCCCGGTGATGCCGGCGCTGCCCGCCGCATTTTTATCAACGATGCCACCAACGGCATTCCCCAAAAAAGCGGCTCGCTGTGGAATTACCGGTTCGATCTGGTATTTCCCGCGAAAATCAGTCAATTGCCGAACGCGAAATGGCTCGCCGGACCGCGCTATTCGAATTTCCGGGGAAATTTCAAATACGTTGGTGGTAATGAAGATTTTGATGTTACCAGCACGCAATGGGGAATGGGTGTCGGGCTGGAAACGGCTTTTCCGTTGAGCCGGAAACTGAATTTACAGGTGGTCAGCGGCTTTGATTATTATTTCAAAACAATGTTGCAGGGGCACGATACGGCGTATTCCCCGGCAGGCGAAGATGTGAATCCGCGGGATGATTATTCATTTGAAGATGCGGACAAAGCGATCAACCAACCGGGTATCGAATTGCGGATGGTAGTTGGGTTTTCCTATCGTTTTTGATGCCGGGAAACGCGTGGCTGCCGCTTTGCCGGATATCAGATGCGCTCGAACATGCTGAGGTAAAATTGCTTCATCGAATCTTCGATGTGTTTGATGAACTGTTGTCCGGCGGATTTTTCCGCCAGCAAAATGGCATTTTTGATGGCTTTGGCTTTGGAACGCCCGTGCGCCTTAATCACCAGTTTGCTGAAACCGAGCATCGGCGCGCCGCCGTATTCGGAATAATCGAGCCGCGTTTTCAGCTTTTTCAGTCGCGGCGCCATCATCGCGATGCCCACTTTGGACATCACGCCGTTTTTCCAGATATCTTTGCCGAGATCCATAAAAACTTCGGCCATGCCTTCCAGTCCTTTGAGCAGAATGTTGCCGGTGTAGCCTTCGGTGACGATCACATCGGCAACGCCGCGCAAAATATCCTTGCCTTCCACATTCCCGATGAAATTGATATTTGACATTTTTTTGAGCATTTTGTGGGTTTCCACCAGTACATCGTGACCTTTGGTTTCTTCCTCTCCGATGTTCAGCAATCCCACCCGCGGATTTTGGATGCCCAAAATTTCCTGCGCGTAGTGAATGCCCATTATCGCGAAACTGACCAGTTGGTTCATGGTGCAGTGCAGGGTTGCGCCCACATCCAGCATAATGGAAACACCGCTGGTGCTCACCCGCTGTTCCAGCGCCGGAAAAACTGCCGCCAGCACGCCGCGCTCCACACCCGGCATTCGCGGGATGATTTTGGAACACGCCAGCACCGTTGCACCGGTGTTGCCGGCGCTAACCAACGCATCACCTTTGCCATCTTTTATAAGCTGTGCGGCAATCGCGATGGACGCCTCCGGTTTTTCGATCAACGCCTCTTTCGGCGAATCTTTCATGGTGATGTATTGATCGGTGTGAATGATTTCGTAGCGGTCGTCGGGAATGCTGGCTTGTTCCAACTGCTCCCAGATTTTTACCTCATCGCCCACAAAAATACAGCGAAACTGTTTGTTTTCTTTGCAGGCTTCTTCTGCACCTTTGATGATTTCTGTAGGGGCGAAGTCGCCGCCCATCGCATCAATCACAATCGAATGATAACCCATTAACAATTACCCCAACATTTTCAGAGAATATACGCGATGCGTATTGTTTTTCCAACCCTGCGGCGGAAAATACATTCGCAAGTTCCGTTGCCGTTGCCGGAAAGTTTATCAAAAAATCTTGCTATACAATTGTATAAATATTAGATTCCGAAGTTTTTAAATTTATTCGCTCTTTGGCCTTTATTGTTTACGCCGGAAAAAAAAGTTGTATTGCGCATGAAAACATAACGCATCATACGCCCAAAATGACCCCCGAAACGGCATGCGAATAAATATTCGCATATCTGCAATCATCTGTCCGGATATGCGAAAAAAGCTCCCCCAAAGCCAACCCCCAAACATTCGCAATGCCAAACAGGCAATGCGAAAGCCCGTATTTTTGTTCGAAAACAGATACCGGTTTTGAAAAATGAATCTGTTAACGTTGTGTATATTTCATATGATTTTGTGGGTTTGGTCGGGTTTTTCATTTATAAATTCAAAATTCGGTGAATATAATCACGAATTTTTGCTTTAATTCTTATTAATTATACATCAACCGAACGGTTGAAGGAGGGCTTTATGTCACACAAATATGTCTATTTCTTCGGCGATGGAAAGGCCGATGGAAAAGCTGACATGAAAAACTTGCTGGGTGGCAAAGGGGCAAACCTGGCAGAAATGACAAATTTGGGCATTCCTGTTCCGGCAGGATTTTCCATTTCAACAGAAGTTTGTACGTATTATTATGCACACGGAGAATCCTACCCGAACGAGTTGCGCGACCAGGTTTTGGAAGCGCTTCACAAAGTGGAAGGTGTAATGAACGCCAAGTTTGGCGATCCGGACAATCCGCTGCTGGTATCCGTGCGCTCCGGCGCCCGCGTTTCCATGCCGGGAATGATGGACACGGTGCTCAACCTCGGTTTGAACGATACCACGGTAAAAGGCGTCATCAAACAAACGGATAATCCCCGTTTTGCATATGATTCTTACCGTCGTTTTGTCGCTATGTATGGCGATGTGGTGATGGGGCTGAAACCCGAATCCGCCGACGATCACGATCCGTTCGAAATCATTCTCGATGCTAAAAAAGCCGTTCGTGGCGTAACGCTGGATACCGAACTGACCGCAGATGAACTCCGCGAGTTGGTTGCCGAATTCAAAGCTGAAATCAAAAAACGCACCGGACAGCCGTTTCCGGAAGATCCGATGGATCAACTGTGGGGCGCTGTTGGCGCAGTGTTTGGCTCCTGGCACAACGAACGTGCAAATGTGTATCGCAAACTCAACAAAATTCCTGAAGAATGGGGAACAGCGGTAAACGTGCAAAGTATGGTTTACGGAAATATGGGCGAAGATTGCGGTACCGGTGTTGCATTCACACGCGATCCCGCCACCGGCGAAAACGTGCTGTATGGCGAATACCTCATCAACGCCCAGGGCGAAGATGTGGTTGCCGGAACCCGCACTCCGGAAAAAATTTCCCAACTGGCCAAAGCCATGCCGGAAATTTACAAAGAGTTCGAAGCGATTTGCGATCGGCTGGAAAAACACTATGGCGATATGCAGGATATGGAATTCACCATCCAGAAAGGCCGTTTGTGGATGCTGCAAACCCGTACGGGTAAACGCACCGGTTTTGCGGCGTTTCGTATTGCGGTAGATTTGGTTGAAGAAGGGTTAATTTCCAAAGAGGAAGCGCTGATGCGCCTCGACCCCAACCAGTTGAACCAGTTGCTCCGCCCGATTTTCGATCCCAAACAAAAACGCAAGCTCATCGACGAAGGCAATCTGCTCACCAAAGGGTTGAACGCCGGACCAGGTGCGGCTACCGGCAAAGTCGTTTTCAACGCGCCGGATGCGGTTAGCTGGCAGAAAAAAGGCGAGCAAGTGATTCTGGTTCGCGTAGAAACATCGCCGGAAGATATTCAGGGCATGCACGCAGCCGACGGTATTTTGACCGCTCGCGGCGGGATGACCTCGCACGCAGCGCTGGTCGGACGCCAAATGGGTAAAGTTTGTGTGGTCGGTGCCGGCGAATTAAGCGTGAATTACAAAACCCGTTCGTTCGAAGTGAATGGTAAAACAGTAAAAGAAGGTGACTGGATTTCTATCGACGGTTCTACCGGCGAAGTGATGAAAGGTCGTCTCGAAACCCAACCATCCGAAGTACTGCAGGTGCTGCTGGATAAAACACTGAAACCGGAAGATTCCGAAGCCTATTACATGTATAGTAAAGTAATGGAATGGGCAGACAGTATTCGCCGGTTGCGGATTCGCACCAACGCGGATCAGCCGGATCAGGCAGATACTGCCATCGCATTCGGTGCTGAAGGTATCGGGCTGTGCCGTACGGAACACATGTTTTTCGAAGGCACCCGCATCGACGCCGTTCGCGAAATGATCGTTGCCGACAACCTGGCCGGACGCGAAAAAGCGCTGGCAAAATTGTTGCCGATGCAGCGTGGCGATTTCGAAGGCATCTTCACTGCGATGGACGAAAAACCGGTAACCATTCGTTTGCTGGATCCGCCGTTGCACGAATTTTTGCCCCACACCGAAAAAGAACTGGAAGACCTCGCCAAAAAGCTGGATGTCAGCTACGAAAAACTGCACGCACGCGTGGAAGCCTTGCACGAGTTCAACCCGATGCTCGGTCACCGTGGCTGTCGTTTGGGCGTTGTCTATCCGGAAATTACTGCAATGCAGGTTCGCGCCATTCTGGAAGCTGCATGCGAAGTGAAGAAAAAAGGCGTGACCGTGTTGCCGGAAATTATGATTCCGCTGATTTCGCACGTGAACGAACTGCGCGAACAAGAGCAAGTGGTTCGGAAAGTCGCCAAAGAAGTATTTGAAAAATATGGATTTGAAGTCGAATACATGGTTGGCACAATGATCGAAATTCCCCGTGCCGCCATTACAGCCGACGAAGTTGCAACCGTTGCCGAATTCTTCAGTTTTGGCACCAACGACCTCACCCAGACAACCTTCGGTATGTCTCGTGACGATTCCGGCGTGTTCCTGCCGTTTTATGTGGAACACAAAATCCTCACCGGCGATCCGTTCGAATCTATCGATCAGGGCGGCGTTGGCAAGTTGATGGAATGGGGCATCGCCAAAGGTCGCGAAACCCGCCCGAAACTGAAGGTTGGTATTTGCGGCGAACACGGTGGTGAACCGGCATCGGTAGAATTTTGCCACAAACTCAATTTGGATTATGTTAGCTGCTCGCCGTTCCGCGTGCCGATTGCCCGGGTTGCCGCGGCGCAGGCCGTATTGCGGAAGTAGTGAATCGTAATTCCTGAATTGTTCTTTGAATGTTTTAACTTTGGGGCGGCGCCGAAACCCGGCGTTGCCCCATTTTATTCAACTAATTGGAAAAAATTCGCCGGATTATGCAGTTTTTGATAATCTGTTAACGCAAATGCGCCGACAAATTATAGAAAATTCGTAATCATTTTGGCGATGCAACCGTAACTAATGGATGTTCAGGAAGTAAACTCAAGAAGGAGATTCACCCAATGGCCAAGAAAAAAGAGCGCCAATTTGCTATCAAACAAATCGTTCAGGAAGAACGCATTGCCAATCAATCCGATTTGCTGTACAAACTTGAAAATAAAGGGTATTCAACCACCCAGGCTACTTTATCCCGCGATCTGCACGAAATGGGAATCATCCGCATCCCTTCTCCCGATGGCTATCGATACATCATTTCCGAACTTGAAGGCAACCATTCATTTGCGAAAATAGTTGGATTGGAGATTTTAGGGATTTATTATAATGAGCATGTTGTAGTTGTGCGTACCATAACCGGAAGAGCAACCGGCGTTGCCCTGTTTATCGATCAACTGAAGCACGAAAACGTGCTGGGCACCGTTGCCGGCGAAAATTCGATTATCGTGATTCCGGATTCGGTACAAAATATCCCGAGGATAAAAGCGGATCTGGAGAGAATTGTTTGTCAGAAATGGAGCTAAAGAGCAGAATTGATGCGGCGTTTCTGCCGGTTGTAAACAAGCCCACCCGGTTTTTGGGCAACGAATTTGATGCATTTGTAAAAAATTCTGATGAAATAAAGCTGAAAATAGCCCTGTGTTATGCCGACCTGTACGATGCCGGCATGCGAAATATTGCTTTTGAATCGTTGTATTATGTGTTGAATGACGCCAAAACAAGGTGGGCAGAACGCTGTTATTATCCCGGCATCGAAGCCGAAGCAACGTTACAATCAGCCGAAATTCCGCTCTACTCTTTAGAATCCAAAACAGCACTCAATCAATTTCAAATTATCACCTTTTTTTTGCAGGATTGGCTGTCCTGCACCAATGTATTATCTATGTTGAATGTGGCGCAATTGCCGCTGCGACAATCCGAACGCAGTGAAGCTGCGCCGTTAATTATCGGTTGCGGCCCGGTGATGACCAATCCCGAGCCATTGACCGCCTTTTTCGATGCCGTGATCATCGGAGATCCCGAAACCGCAATGCAGGAAGTTGCCACAATTGTGGAACAGCAAAACGGTGTACCCAAAGCAGATGTGCTAAAATCGCTTTGCGGGATTACCGGTGTTTATGTGCCATCATTGTATCAGCCGCAGTTCAACAGCTTCCGGGAATTTCAGGGGCTTTCGGCAACGGCAGCCGATGTTCCCGCCCGGATTTCCGCCCGAACCGGAAAAACCGGTGCGTATCAATCGCTATCGTTCAAACCACTGGCGGCAATTGCGGATACTGCGCAAAATCGCCACAGTTTCGATGTCGTTTTCGTTCCGGCGCTTACCGATTCACCGGATGCGCCATTTGCGTTTCGTCATTCCGGCGTTTTGCAGCCGTCTGTGCAAATCCAATTATTTCTGGAGTTGCACAATCACCTTTCCCGGCTGGAAAATTTGACGATGACATTCCCCATCAGTTTTACGGTGGACGGAAACAGCGATTATTGGGGCATGCTGAAAGATAAGTGGCTGGTTGAAGAGCCGCGCTTAACGCTGTCGCTGCCGGAAGGCAGGATGAGTTTTCGCAAGCCGAATACGACAGATGTTGCGCTGGATTTAAAGCAATCGCCATTTGTGATTGCCGTGCACGCCGCAACCCCGCGATTGCGAACGGTTGTTAACTGCGCGCTGCGCGATGCGGATATTGTTGCTGCGCTAAAAGCGGCGCTGGAAAAAGGCTGGTCTGCTGTACAACTCAATTTTACCATCGGTTTGCCGACCGAAAAACCCGACGATGTAGCTGCAATTGAGGATGTGGTTCGTATGTGTATGGATGCCGCACAACCCTTTCCCGATGCAGATATCATCGTTTCTGTACAAATTTTCTCACCCACACCACACACACCCTTCCAATGGGAAAAACCGGAAAACCCCGCCGCCATCGAAAAAAAGCTGGAGATGCTAAAAATAAGATTGGCAGCGCTACCGGTGCGTTTCGTTTTTCAACATCCCAAAATTGCGGCGTTGCAAAGCATTATCGCCCGTGGCGACCGCCGGTTGGCGGATGTCATCGCGGCTGCACATTGCAACGGCGCGCGATTTGAGGGCAATCCGGAATCTATCAATCCGGACGCCTGGGATGCCGCATTCGCAGAAACGCAACTTCCGCTGGATTGGTACCGGTCGGCTATTTCTATCACTGTTGCACTGCCGTGGGATCACATCGATGTGGGGATTTCCAAAACCCACCTCAAAGAAGAAAAGTTGCGCGCGCTGCAAGGGCAGCTCCATCCGCTCAATAAAGAACGGGTCTCGCTGGGCTACGGCGGGATAAAGCGATCCGATTTCGAGCGATATTGCCAATCCGGCGCAACGCAACACCGTGTGAATCTCCCGGGGCAAAGTGCCCAATCCGTTGTTGTTCCCTCAGACGAACCTGTCCGTTTCGGGCGGCGTGGCAAAAAGAAACAGGTTACTACGCCGGCGATCAAACGGAAAATCCGGGTTCGCTACTCCAAAACCGGGGCAATGCGGTTTATTTCCCATCTGGATAATGTGCGCGTTTTTGAGCGTTGCGCCAAGTTAGCCAAAATTCCCCTCGTGTATTCGCAGGGGTTGCGGCGCAATCCCAAAATTGGATACGGAATGCCGTTGCCGACCGGTATTTCATCTATCGCAGAATATCTGGATATGGAAGTTGAAGTGGGACGCGAGCTCGATCTCGCTCAACAATTCAACACCGTTTTACCCGAAGGCATCCGAATTTTACAGTTTCAGGGCATCTTTCGAAAGGTGTCTGCTTTGGCTGCCATCATCAATTGTTCCACTTACGAAATTGCGCTGCAACAATTTAAGCTGCCGCAAGACTGGATTGATGAATGGCTGGCAAAACCCGAAGCGATGATCCAACGCGCCGGAAAAGACGGCATGAAAGATGTGGACATCCGCCCGTTTGTGCGAAAAATATATCTGGAAAAAGATGTGTTGCACGTAACGCTGGCAACCATCGAGGGACGCGCTACAAAAATCAACGAAGTGCTGGAATCGATGTTGGCGCCGCACGATGTGGATTATCGCTATTTTCTCATTCAACGAACCGGTCAGCTTATTTCGGATGGCGAAACAACCCAAACGCCGTTCGATGTGCTGTAAATTTTTTTACCGGTGAAGCTGTTCAACACTGTCGGCATTAGAACATTTTTCGAACCTGTTTCGACGAACCTTTTTTTGAATTTGCGCTGATGTATCAGCAAAAATTCCGCCGGAAAAATGCTGCAACATGTGGCAAAAACCGGCAATTTTCGCAATTCCAGTAGCCCTGCAGAACCGGCATTTGCCGTTGTTCTGCGTTATCCCGCCCTGATTATTCATCACCGGAAAAGTATCCGGCGCGAATGCGTTATCCGCAAATTTGCGGAAAAGCATTTGCTGTAAGTTCATTGAAAACAAAGAAACAGGGCTTCTCTGTTATGGAAAAAGAAATTATCATCAATTCGACCAACGAGGATACGCGAATTGCGTTGTTGGAAGACAGGCGATTGGTCGAGCTATTTGTCGAGCGTCCGGACAACGAACGCAAAGTCGGCGATATTTACAAAGGCAAAGTTCGTAAAGTGGTCAAAGGCATGCAGGCCGCGTTTATCGATATCGGGTTCAAACAGGATGCGTTTTTGCATTTTTCCGATATGGGAAACCGCGTCGGGCAACTATTTGCGGATATCGACGACGACGATTTGGAAGACAACGGCGAGGTTCGCAACGATGTGGATCCGCAGGATTTGCTGCACAATGGTCAGGAAATTGTCGTTCAAATTGTGAAAGAACCGATTGCCAATAAAGGACCGCGCGTCAGCACGGAAATAAATTTGCCCGGGCGTTTTGTGGTGCTGTTGCCAAAATTGCGCAAAGTTGGCGTATCGCGAAAAATATCATCAAATCAGGAGCGCAAACGGCTCCGGAGTTTGATGCGAAAATTATTGCCCAAAGATTTTGGGCTGATCATCCGCACTGTTGCCGATGGCAAAGATGAGGAAGCGCTAAAGCAGGACCTCAACCGCCTGCTCGAACAGTGGAAAGATCTCGAAAAAAAGATGCCCGAAGCCAAAGCGTTCACGTTGCTGTATAAAGACTTGAGCATGGCATCCAGCGTTATTCGTGATTTGTTCACCGAAGATGTGAAGCGCGTGGTTGTCGATTCCCGGAAATTGCATCGCGATATTCAGGAATATCTGAAAGATGTGAGCAGCGATTTGCACCGCAGGGTGGAATATTATCGCGGCAAACAGCCCGTTTTTGATGCCTTCGAAGTGGAAAAAGAAATCCAGCGCAGCATCGAAAAGAAAGTGTGGATGGAAAACGGTGGCTATTTGTTCATCGAACAAACCGAGGCGCTATCGGTAATTGACGTGAACAGCGGACGCTATTTCGGGCGGAAAGATCACGAGCGCAACTCGCTGAAAATCAATCTCGATTCCGTCCGGGAAGTTGCCCGGCAGGTGCGGCTCCGCGATATCGGCGGGTTGCTGGTCATCGATTTTATCGATATGGAAGAAAATGCCAACAAAAAGCGGGTGCTCAACGAACTATACAAAGAATTTTCCCGCGATCGAGCCGTCAGCAAAATTGAACCGATGAGCCGTTTCGGGCTGGTAGAAATGACGCGCCAGCGGGTTCGCCCGAGCCTGATTTACAACATCACCGAACCGTGCCCAAATTGCAAAGGCACCGGATTAGTGCCCACAAAAGGTACTATTATGGCCAATGTGGAGCGCGCCATCCGGCGATACACCGTTTCCCGGTTCGACCGGCGGGTAGTGTTGCAAGTGCACCCGGAAATGTTCGAATACATTAATAACAAGCGATTCGGTCGCGCGTTTCAGCTCATGTGGAAATATTGGGTAAAAATTATCGCGGAAGCCAACGAAGAGCTGATGCCCCACGAATTCCGCCTGCTGGAAAAACGCACCCGGAAAGACGTAACCAGCCAGTTCGCATTTTAATCATATCTGAAAATCCGTTTACAGCGGCGTGTTTTTGTCTTTTGGCAATCGCGCCGCTGTTTGTATATTGGGGCGCGATTTTCCAATTTTTTGTTTGAAATAAAAAATCAACATAGTATATTTTTGTTCACTTTTCATGTGTAAATTTTAAGGAGATCGGCCAATGGAATATTACCGTTTTGGGCGGGTTGTCGTGCCGGAAGGCGGGTTGTTTGACGATGCGGCAAGTGCAATCGAATTCGCTACCAATCTGGAAGACGGTGTGATAAACGAGCAAATTCAAAACCTCAGCTTCACCACGGACGACGAAGGCACGCTGGTGGTGCTGGTTAATAACAAACGTTATTTTATCACCATCACCGCGCTGAAAGAGCTGTGCAAAATGCTCAAAGTGCCGGCAAGCTACCTCAACAAATTTCCCGGACGCACGTTGGTGCTGGAAAATCTCAACAACAATCCGTATTTAAAAGATAATTCCGATACCGTGAAACTGGTCGTTTGGCAAAGCGAAGATTATCCGGTAATCGCCGGTGTTTTACCCGGCATCGATCCCGCAATGCAGATGACGGAATTTCTGGAAATGATGCGCGACAACGGCGTTTTTGAGCGCGAAACCAGCAAGCTGGATCAAATCGCCATTTCCGATGAGGAAATTGTGGTGTATTTTTATCTGCCGGAAGAAATGACCCACGAGCGATTCAAGTTTCAGTTGGGCTACTCAATCCATTATGCTTCAACGCGAATGGTGGATACCATCGTTTCGCCATTTGTGAAAATGACGGTGGTGACCGGCGGCGGCGAACCGTTCGATTTCGATTTCGAGAGCAGCAAAAAATTGCGCATCGCCAAACGCAAAAAAGAAGATTTCCTGTCCGAAACGATTGAAATTGTTCAAACCTACAATGGTAACGATTTGGGCGTGTATTACGAAGAAGCCGTAAAATGCGGCATGCTTACCCGTAATATCGATTCCGTTCGATTCGCGATTCTCAAATTCCTGAAATCCAAAGCTACTTCCGTTTACAATTACAACGGCGTAAAAGTGGACGCCAATCAGGTTGCCGAAGAAGTGATTCCCGAATACATGGAATTTTACAAAGCACACAAAGATGAGTTGAAAAAAATGGAAACCTACGCGGCAAATAACCTGCAGGTCAATTTTTATCTGCCGATTTATTTGAACCGCTTTTTCACATTTCAGGCGAACATCGAAAATCCCAATTTCATGATTCGCTATCGAAAAGCAATCGGACAAGCCATGACCAAAATGCTCGACGAAGTGGGCGATCTGGTTGTGGATGTGCAGCGCAACGGATAATTTTATATAGTTTTGCCAAAAAATATTGCTAAATTTGCGGTCAGCCACTCACTTTCGGGTGGCTGATTTTTTTTGAATAAAATAGAGGAATATTATGTTGACTGGCAAAGAAAAACGCGAGCTGCGCTCGGAAGGGCATCACCTGAAACCGGAAATCTGGGTCGGGAAAGAAGGTATTACGGACGGCACGCTCACAAATGTGGAAAACGCATTCAATACCAAAGAATTGCTGAAAATAAAGCTGCAGGAAAATTGTCCGTTGGAAAAGAAACTTGCGGGAGAAATTCTGGCGCGCAAAACGCATTCGGAGTTGGTGCAGATCATCGGCAGCACAATTTTACTGTTCCGCGAGCAACCCGAAGAGAAAAATCAAAAACCGTCGCGCAAAAAAGGTGCTTTTGATCACAAATAATCAAGTAATATCCTTTGCGTGAACGAATATCAAGTAAATAAGCTTGATTTTTTGGTGTTCAAATACTACTGTTTGATTAAAGATTTTCCGGTGAATATCGATTGAAATGCTGTGCCGTAGTCGTAAAACTACGGCATTTTTTGTAGCGGTTAAACATTTTCGGTTGTTCCTTCCCACACATCAAACCAATATGCGAGATATTTCCATTTTCCCCAATCGTCGTAAATGGCGGCACCGTCTTTATCTGTCATTGGCTCGCCGCCAAAATATTTTTGGGAAACGAACTGGCGAAATACGCTGTCCACCGGCAACTCGTCGTAACGCCCGAGCAGCATTAGCATGGTTGCGGCGGCGTAATTTCCGATGCCCTTGATACGCAACAGCGATTTTTTCAGCTCCGGCGTGGGAACTTCCGGATCGAGAAATTGCTCCGGTTCCAGCTCGCCATCGGCGATCCGCCGGGAAAGCAAATGGATGTAGTCGCTGCGATACCCCAAGTTCACCCGTTTCGAAAATTCCGCGAATGGAACTGCAGCAATCGCCTGCGGCGAAGGGAATGCGCTCAGATTTTCATCAGCGGGAAATGGTGCGCCAAACTCGCGAACGATGCCTTCGACCATCCGCTTTGTGCCGCCCCACTGAATATTTGTGGTGCAAATTGTTTTAACGATATCTTCAAAAACGGATGGCGAGCGCAGCAATCGCCCCAAACCGGTGCTCATTTTTTGCCACTGTTTACCGGCGGAATTACAAATGCTGTAAAATTCGTGAAAATTTTCATCGAGCCGGAACATGTGTCGCACGTTTTTGGAAATTTCCTCAAGCTCCGTTTCTGTCAGCGTATTTGCGTGCTGAACATCGATACAAATTACCGGTTCGTGAACCGATCCGCTGCTTTCGATAACCATATTCACCACGTTTCCGCTCGACAGTTGTTCGACGCGCTGTAATTTTTGCCGATCCTTATCCCATTGATTCGGGTACAGCGCCACCCAGCCGTGCGAATATGCCGTGTTCGCAAAATGAAATGGTGGTTCGGGGGTCAGTGAAAATCGCGTTTCAATTAATTGAGCCAAAAGCTTCTCCGGTTTCAATTTCAAAATGATTTTTTGGCGAGCTTGGGGTAAACATCTTTCAATACCGGCAGCGCAGCGGTACCATACCAGGGGTGCAATTCCATCATCAATCGCCCAGCTTGAATCGCCGGATCGGTTTCGGTTAGCGCGCGAGCTTCCTCAATTGTAGCCACATCAAAAATATAGATACCGCGAATTTCGCCGTCGTCAATAAACGGTCCGGCTAGCACCAGCGAGCCTTCTTCCGCCATCCGTTTGATGTTATCGAGATGCGCTTTTTGCAATTTTGCAGCGGTTTCTTTATCCTGACTGCGATTTGGCCCGGCTTTGAGGAATGCCATAACGTATGGTTTCATGCCGTAATCATCGGCGCCCAATTTTTTGGCGAGGGCTTCATCGTAACCGGATTCGCTGTTTTGTTTATCGGCGGCATTTTCTGTATCAGCCGGTTGACCGGTGTTTTGGCAACCCGTTAACAGTGCGGAAATAATAAAAATGATGAGTGGTGTACGTAAAAATTTCATGAGAGTATCCTTTGAAAATAATGAAACAATCATGTTTTTGGTCAGTTTTTTGAAACGATAAATGCGGAATTTGGTTGCGATTGAAGAAAACAAGAGGCGCCGGGCGGATTCGAACCGCCGCATAAAGGCTTTGCAGGCCTCTCCCTTAGCCACTTGGGTACGGCGCCATCTTAAAAAACGGGGGGATATTCAGATAAAAAATTCACGACTGAAAATTGGTGCCGTGAATCGGTTGTGGAGCCAAGGGGAGTCGAACCCCTGACCTCTTGAATGCCATTCAAGCGCTCTCCCAACTGAGCTATGGCCCCATCGTTTATAGCAAGGCAAAGATAATAAACACGGCTTGGCATGTCAACACATAATTTCGATTGACATTTAGGTGGTTTTCGAACCGCCAAAACCGACAATCTAACTTCGGAATGGCGATGGCAACTTTTGCGATGTAAATTTAATTGCGCGACATTTTTTATCAAACAGGAGGAATAATGAAACCACCCTTTCAAATTTTTGGCACGGATCACGTGCGGCTGATTGTCGGGAATGCCAAACAAGCCGCCCATTACTACCAAACGGTTTTCGGGTTCGAACCGGTTGCGTATCGCGGGCTGGAAACCGGCGATCGCGAAAAAGCCAGTTATATGTTGCAGCAAAACAAAATCCGGCTGGTATTGTCATCGCCATACCGGGCAAATTCGCCGATGAATGTGCATCTAATGCTGCATGGCGATGGCGTTCGGGACGTCGCATTTTGGGTCGATGATGCCACCGCCGCATGGGAATACACCACTAAAAACGGCGCCATTTCCCACCAAAAACCCACCGAATATTCCGATGAAAACGGCAAAGTGGTGCTGTCCGGCATCCATACATACGGCGATACGCTGCACACGTTTGTGGAGCGAAAAGAGTACGACGGCGTGTTTTTGCCGGGATTTATGCCTTACAAAACAGCAGTAAAAACCAACGATGTCGGGCTGAATTTTATCGACCACTTTGTGGGAAATCAGCCGGAAGGCGAGATGCAAAAAGTTGCTTCGTGGTATGAAAATGTGTTGGGTTTTCACCGGTTTTGGTCGGTGGATGACAAAGATATTTCCACTGAACACACTGCGTTGCGCTCGATTGTCGTTTCGAGCGAAAATGAGCGGATCAAAATGCCCATTAATCGCCCGGCGCAAGGAATGAAAAAATCGCAAATCCAGGAATTTGTGGAATATTACACCGGTCCCGGCGTTCAGCACATCGCGCTGGATACCAAAGATATCGTGCGCACAGTCGGAATGCTGCGGGAAAACGGTGTAGAATTTTTGGAAACGCCGGCGACATATTACGATATGCTGCAGGATCGCGTTGGCAAAATTGATGAAAACATCGCGAAACTCGCGGAATACGGTATCTTGGTCGATGCCGATCAGCACGGTTATCTACTGCAGATTTTCACCAAACCGGTGCAGGATCGCCCGACATTATTTTTTGAGGTTATTCAACGGAAAGGTTGTTCCGGTTTCGGAAAAGGGAATTTTAAAGCGTTGTTCGAAGCCATCGAACGCGAACAGGACCGGCGCGGAAATTTGTAAGTGGCATTATTTTTCCAAACACTCTCGTAGCGAAGCGCCTGCTTCGCTACGCTGTTTTATGCTAATACGCATTTTCCCCGCGAATAATTTCCGAAACGGTCATCAAAATAATTTTGATATCGAACCACAGCGACCAGTTTTCGATGTAATATAAATCGTATCGCGTGCGATCTTCGATGGACGATTGTCCGCGAAGTCCGTTCACCTGCGCCCAGCCGGTCATGCCGCAGCGCACCCGGTGGCGCTCCAGATATTTCGGCACATGCGACTGAAATTGCTCCACAAAATGTCGCCGTTCCGGTCGCGGACCCACCAAACTCATCTCGCCTTTGATCACGTTAATCAACTGCGGTAGTTCGTCCAAACTCGTCCGGCGCAATAATTTGCCGATGGACGTGGTGCGCGGATCGTCCGCTTTTGCCCAAACCGGTCCGGTTTCCGCTTCTGCATCCGACCGCATCGAACGAAATTTGATCATCGCAAATTCCTGCCCGTCCAGACTGACCCGTTTTTGGTGATAAAACACCGGACCCGGCGATGTCAATTTAATGATCGTCGCCAGCAGCAGAAAAAACGGCGAAAGCAGCAGCAGCCCGGTTACCGAAACGATCACATCGAACGCGCGTTTGAGCAATCCCTGCCAGCCGGCCAGCACATATGCTTTCAATTGCAGCAACGGAATACCGCCGGCTTCCAGCGTGTGGAATTTTGAGGTGATAATATCCAGCACATCCGGCACGTAAAACAGCTCCAAATTACGTCCTTCTGTGGCTTGCAGAATTTGCCAGATGTTTTGGTGATCACCCTGTTCGAAAGCGATGACCACACCGTCTGGCGCATTTTCTGATGCGATAAGACCCGGTAAGTCATCCAGTTTGCCCATGTGCGGCACAGCAATTTCATTGACCGGCACGTTTGCAAAATAGCCAATGAGATCGAAATTGAGCGTGGTATCGCTGTGCAGCCGCTCATATACCTGCCGCAAATTTCCGGCGGAACCGGCCAAAACCACGCTCATTTTGCTGAAGCCCTTGCTCAAAAATCGCTGTTTGATGCGATGAAATATGAATCGCCCGACCAGCAAAAACACAATCGAATTGACAAAAATCAGCCCGAAAACCAGCCGCGAATAGGAAAAATCGCGATACAAAAATGCGCCGCTCATCGCGATTAAAATGCCCAGAAAACAATTTTTAAGAATCGCCGGAATATCCTGCGAGAAAGTGCTGAAAAAGCGGCTGCGATACGCATTTGTCGCGCCGAACAGCAGTAAATATGCGATCACCAAAAAAATTGAAAAATAGACGTAGCCGGTCAGCGAGGGCAAGCCTTTGGTCACCGGAATGAGCTCCGTCAGCGGTGAAAAAAAGCGCAAATAATAAGAAAACAGCACCGCGCCGGTGAGCGAAATCGCGTCTGTCACCATTTTCAAAAATGGCACGGAGAGGTTACGTCTGTAAATGTTTTGGTTCATTTTCTATGTTTTTATTCTTTTTTGCCACAAATTCTTCATGTTGTCACTCCTGTGAATGCCGGAATCTCACCCGCAAACACGGAGATTCCGGCATTAGCAGGAATGACAAGTCACCGGCTAACCAATTAAAAAATAATAAAATAACCATTCGTGAATATTCGTGACAAAATTAATTCCCGAAAAATTCCGAAACCGATTGCTCAATAAATCCGCGCATTTTTGCCATAAATTGCGCTTTTGCAAATTGCTGTGCGTGTTGGTGAATAAATTCTGCGTTCCATTTCAGCGATTCAAATTGTTGAATCGCATTTTGGAGCGCGGTTTCGCTGTGTTCATCGAAAAAAATGCCGCTGCAACGTCTTTCATTATTTCCGTCGAAACCGATCACGGTTTCCAGCGCGCCGCCGCGAGCGAGGGCAATCACCGGTTTTCCGCAGCTTTGCACTTCCACCGGAACGATGCCAAAATCTTCTTCGCCGGGAAAAATCAGCGCTTTGCATTCGGCGGCAAATTGGCGCAGTTCTGCATCACTCACCCAATCGAAAAAACGCACGTTGCTGCCCGCAAGTTTCTGCAGGGCAGCTTTTTCCGGACCGCTTCCGACGATGTGCAGCAGTTTCCCGTTTTTGTTGAACGCGCGAATTGCCAAATCTACTTTTTTGTAAGGCACCAGCGCGGTTATCATCAAATAAAAATCGCCGGATATGCGACTCAACGGAAATTGCGACGTGTCCACCGGCGGGTGGATCACCGTTGAAGGACGGCGATAATATTTGGCAATCCGCCGCCCGACATGTGCGGAGTTTGCCAAAAAATGATCCACCCGATTGGCGCTGGTAACGTCCCACATCCGCAAATAATTGGCAAAAAACGGGATAATTTTTCGCGACAGCCAGCCGGTTTTTTCCCCGCCAAAATAATCTTCGTACATATCCCAAACATAGCGCATCGGTGTGTGCAAATAGCTGATATGCAACGCATCCGGCGGTGTTCGCACACCTTTGGCAACGCAATGCGAGGTGGATAAAATCAGGTCATATCCTTTAAAATCGAGCTGTTCGATGGCGGTTGGGAACAGTGGTAAATAGTGGCGATAGCGCGTGGCTTTTCCCGGCAAATCATCGATAAACGATGTGATTATTTTTCGATGTTCGATGGTTAGCGAAACGCTGCCGCGATTGTGCAGCAACGTGAACAAATCCGCATCCGGGAACATTTCGCAGAGCGCTTCCAACACTTTTTCGCCGCCGCGCATGCCGGTCAGCCAATCGTGAACGAGGGCTATTTTCAGGTTTTCGGGTGTCATAATTTTGCCGCTATCGGAGGATTAACTTCAAAAATTGGCTTCAATTCGATTCGAGATAGCACACGGGCATGGGATTTCCCGGGCGTTCGTTATCCCAAATCATGTTAATTATCCACCAGCGTTCGCCATCATTAAATAATTGGATGCTGTTGATGCCGCGTTTAAATGGCTCCGCATCTTCCACGCGGTGTTTGGCTTCGTAAGTGCTGAACACGTGCGCCACATTTCCGAAAATCTCGGTTTTGCGGGAAATTTCATATTCGAAAAAGCCGTTTTGGACGAGATAATCATTCACATTTTCGATGTATGATGCCATGTCCATCGCAAGCGCCTGTGGTTTTCCGTTATCATCGACGGAAGTCCGGATCAGTTTTGCGCCGGGAAAAAACAAGTTTCGCTCGCGATTCCATTCGCGTTGCTGCCCGGCGGGGCCGGAAATTACGGCATACAATTCCGTGATAACGGCATCGATGTCACTAAATTTCTGACTCATTTCAAATTCCCGTATTACAATTAATGATACGTCAAACCCGGATAGAGCATATTCACCGCAATGAGGAAAATCGGGCGGAACAGCTCGCCAAAAATCATCCACGCGATGATAATGCCGACCAGACTCAGCCCGGGTTGATGCAGCGCATCCATAATTTTGAGCGCGCGATCTTCGCTGACAACCAGCGGAAAAAGGGCGCTACCATCCATCGGCGGCAGTGGAATCAGGTTGAAAATAAACAGCAGTAAATTCAATGAAAACAATATGCTAAAGAATTTTGCGGCAATCGTCGGAATACCGCTGTCGAACGCACCGACGACGCTGGCAAATATGATGCTGTTCGGTTCAAAAAAATAGCCCAAATGAATGCCGAGGTGAATAAAAATGACTGCGACAATCGCCAACGAGGCGTTCGCCAGCGGACCGGCCAGCGCCATATATGCGGCAAATTTCGGATAGCGTCGCGCCCAAACGGGATTGTAAGGCGCGCTCGCCCAGCCGAGCATCCATTTAAATTGATAGAAAACGAAGGAAACGAGCGGAACGATCAGCATGCCGACAATTTCCCGGCGCATATGTGGAATGGGATCGAGCGACACTTGCCCGCCAAGATACGCTGTGTCGTCGCCAAGTTTGAGCGCAACCAGCGCGTGCGCCGCTTCGTGCAGGGTTGTGGAGAACAGGAATACCGCGTACCAGATGAGTCCGTTCAGCACAATTTCCGAGATATTTTCCATATTTTTAACAGGTTATGATTCGATTGTCAGCACCACTTTTCCGCGGGCACGTTTGGTTTCGATGTAGCGATGCGCCTCTGCTGCCGCCGTCAGCGGATACACGCGATCGATCACCGGTTTCAGTTTTCCGGCAATCAGCCATTCGGCAATCAATTCCAGATCGGCGCGATTGGATTTTACGAGAACCACCCGCGCGGTTTTTCGCCCGAATGTTGAGATAAATGCATCCACAAAGTTGCGCAATTTTGGAACGGTGGTAATGTATTTCCCCCGTTTTTTGAGCAGCGCTGACGCGCCGGAAAACGATTTGTTGCCGAACACATCAAAAAAAATATCGCAGCTTTGGGCGGTTTCCAGCACATCGCGCCGGGTATAATCGATGGTTGCATCTGCGCCCAGTTGTTGCACCATTTCAATATTGCGATGGCTGCACACGGCAGTCACCCGTGCACCCAAAATTTTGGCAATCTGCACCGCAAAAACACCCACACCGCCTGATGCGCCGTTGATACAAACTTCCTGTCCGGCGCGTAATTTACCCTCATCGCGGAGCGCTTGCAAGGCCGTTAACGCCGTCAGCGGAACAGATGCGGCTTCCTCAAAAGTGATGCCGGGCGGCATCGGCGCCGCTTCGCCCACCGGAACGCTGGCCAATTGGGCACATGCGCCGCCAATCCAGCCGTTCAGCATCGCAAAAACCGGTTCCCCGATGATGAATTCCTGCACATTTTCACCCAACGTAACCACTTCGCCGGCTAAATCGTAACCGGAAAATTGGGGAAAATGCTTCCCGGTGAACCGGCGAAACTTGCCTTTTCTCACCAGAATATCTTTCGGATTGAGCGCGGCGGCGTGCACCTGAACTAGAATGTGTCGCTCAGCCGGTTTGGGATCGGGAACATCTTCGATTGCCAAAACCTCCGGCGAGCCGTAACTGTGGAATGCGAGCGCTTTCATGGCAGGAGAATATCGCGAATAAATTTGAGCTATCAAAATAGTAGGTTTGATTATTTCCAGCGAACATTTTCCCATGCGCCGGCGCGATGGCGCAGCCAAATAGCTTGTTGCAAATCGGTGCGGAAAACGGTGGTGTGGATGGCGTTCAGTCGTCGTAAAATAATCGAATCCGGGTGCCCGAATCGGTTGAATTTTCCGGCGGAAATGGTTGCAAATTTTGGTTTTACGAGGCTGAGCAAACCCGGCGTGCTGGATGTTTTGCTGCCGTGATGTCCAACTTTCAGCACATCGCAGTGGAGCAATTTTCCCCATTTGCGCACCGCGATTTCCGCTTCCGCCTCTGCGTCCCCGGTGAATAATAGTGTGGATTCGCGATGTTTAACCAGCAGCACCAGCGAGCCGTTGTTCACATTTTTGCCACTGGCTGTGGCGTAATTCGCCAGCGCAGAATCGGGCGCGAGCACAAAAATCTTGGTTTCGGCATCGATATCGAGCACATCGCCGCTGCGCAGCGTGCGAACCGGAATCCGGTTTTCGCGAAACCGTTGCAGCAGCGAATCCATTTCCGATGCCAGCGGCAGCGGTGGCAAATACACCGTGTCGATGGTCGCGAAATCGAGCAGCCGGAATGCGCCGCCGTAATGATCGAGATGCGGATGGGTGATGAACAGTCCGCGCAAGCGAGATTCGCCGAGATGCTGCATCGCCGGAATAATGGCAAAATCCGCCGAACTCCACTCGTCCGTTGCCGGTCCGGCATCGATGAGCAGCGTTTGCCGTTGCGACGTGCGGAGCAGCGTGGCATCGCCCTGCCCGACGTCCAGCATCAGTGCATCCAGCGCCGGAATTTGCATCGAAAACAGCACGCTCAGCGAAAGCGTTCCGGCAAATCCGCCCGCAAACACCCGGCGAAACCAAACATTTTTGAAGTGAAACAGCAGGAAAATTGCGCAAAAATATGCGGCGATTCCGGCGATGCTGAAGCCCAAAACATCAAAATAAGCAAACGGGAAATTTGCCGCGAAATGCACGGATTGGACAATTCCCCGCATCAAATACTCGAGCAGAAATGCGCTGATCGCCGCAATTGGTGCGATAATCGATTGAAAAATGAGAAACACAAATCCCGTCAGCACGGCGCCGCACGTTGCCAAAATCACCGGCGGATTGATCAAAAATGAGATCAAGCTGAATTTTTGGAAATAAAACATTCCCAGCGGAACCACGCCAATTTGCGCCGCGAAAGATGCGCAATACGGCAAAATCAAAAATTTTCGGATGCGTTGCTGCGCCGTCGCGCTGTCGATGCGCTCCAGCAGCGGTTCAAACAATACTTCCAGTTTTGGCAGAAAATAAATAATCGCGGCAACCGCGGAAAAAGACAGTTGAAAGCCGATCCAAAATAGCTGCTGCGGCTGAGCCATCAAAATGATGCTCGCCGCCGCAAACAGATAATTGGGCATGTTGCCGGCGCGCTCCACATTTTTCCCGAGGTAAATAATTACCGCCATTGTGGTGGCGCGAACAACCGGTGGATTGGCGCCGGTTAACAGCATGTAAGCAATTAATAATAATATGGTTAACCAATTGCGGTGTTTGAAATAAACCGGCATAGATTTCAGCAGCCAGATGATGAACAGCACCACAAAACTGACGTGCAAACCGCTGATGGCCAGCACGTGAATCACACCGGCATTCTGGAAATCTTCGCGGATGTCCCGGTTTACATCGTCACGGACGCCGAGCAGCAGCGCTTTCAAAATACCGGCGATATCCGGCGAAAAATAGCGTTCGATGGCGCGGCTGAGCGACATTCGCAGCGGAAAAAACAGACGGTTTTCCAGCGAAAAAGCAACGGTTGAGTCGGGAATTTGCACTTGATCGGCGGAGCGAATGTAGCTGATTGCGGTAATCCCGCGCGATTGCAAATAGCTGCCGTAATCAAACTGCCCCGGATTGCGCAGCGGCGGCAGCGGATTGAGCGTTGCGCCGCTCAGCCGGATGCGCTGTCCGGGACGGACATCCGAAAATCCTTCCGGCAAATAGGCGATCATCCGCCCGCCAATTTCCGCAAAATGCTCGCCGTTTTGCAGCGATGCCAACGCAATCACTGCTTTCAGCCGTTTGCCAAACTGCAGGCTTTCCACCGTTCCGGTGATGTGCTGCGGTTTCAACGGCAAATGTGCGAGATAGCTGTGTTGCAGGTTTTTCGTTTCCCAATGGGAAAATCGCCACATGCCGAGCGCACAAAACAGCGCTGCCAGCAACGCAAACCGGAGCTGCGCAGATGCATTTTTCCGGAGCAACGCCGCGATCGCCAAAATAAACGCCAACGTTAGCAACACGGGCAGCCAATCGGGAAAATTTGCTATTTTCTGAATGGCAATGCCAATTGCCAGCGCACTGCCGATTAGCAAAAACGGTGCTTTTCCGGGCGTGAATTTTCCGAAAATCTGGTCCATTCGGGCATCCAAACATTGTCAGATCATTCGCCAAACGGTGGATGATCTGCGGGTAAAAAATGTGTTTTATTATTTTGGAGAGAACAAAAGCGAAACATCGCGTCTGTTAATCGAAGATGTTTCGCTTTTGGCGCGATAAAAAAACTGCGCCAAAATATCTCACGCGGATTGATTTGGAAAACCGTTTTCCGGTAATTTCCCGATCAATCAACCTGAAAACATACTACTCTGCATCGACAAAAACAAATTGGGTTTCGCGGCGAAATTGGGTTTGCAGCATCAGTTTTTTGCCGGATGTTGCCGCGAGGTTGTCCATTTTTTTGCGAAAATCACTCAGGTTTTCCACCGTTTTTCCGTTGATCGCGGTGATGATGCTGCCCGCTTCCAACCCACCCAAACCGGCCGGCGCCGCGCGATCGACCTGATATACATAAACGCCTTTCGTGTCCAGCGGCAGGTTGTAATCATATAAAATATCTGCAGTTAGCTCGCGAACTTCCATACCCAGTTCCGACAGTTGAAACTTCTCCGCCAGATCCACCGCACGTGGCGCTGGCGTGAATGTGATCGTTTTGGTCATCTTTTTTCCGTCGCGGAAAATGACGCAGGCAACCGGCTCGTCAAACGGCTGGCGGGAAATCGTTTCTTTAAAACGCCCCAATTCTTCGCTGCGCTGCACATCTACCGCTTTGCCGCCGATGGACAAAATGACATCTTTCATTTGCAATCCGGCTTTTTCTGCGGGCGATTCGGGATACACCCGGAACACCACCACGCCGCCGTCTTCCGGCACGTTCCAATAGGTTTTCAACTCCGGCGTGAGCGCCTGCATGCCGATGCCAAACCAGGCTTTTCCGCGATGTTCATTTTTCTCAAGCACCGGCGGATTTTCGATGAGCGGCAACACCCATTCGGACGGCGCGATTTCCAGATATTGTTTGCTGAAATCCTCAAATTCCATCGACTGGTGAAAGCTGATTTCTGAAAACCGGCGCAGCGTAACGCCGATCGCGTTCCCGGCAGCGGTGAGCACCAGCCCACCAGCGGAAAGCGCAACATCGCCGTTGGCGATCAAAAATTTGCGGCGCGGTTTTTGGATGATCGCATTAATATTGAATGAGCTGAAGAGCGGCTGATAGTCGTAGTTTTCCCCGAGTAACTCCAATAAAAACAACTGTTGTCCAACGCCAACGGATGTGCTGGAATCGAACTGGACATATGACAGCGGCGCATCCGGCGATTCGCTGATGCGCACAAAAGCCACCTGAGCCTGATCATCTTTTCCGACAAATTCGGCGGCAAATTCGCGTTCGTCCGCTAAAATTATTTTAAAATCACTCGGTTCGCCGGAGAAAAAAGAGGAGCCCTCGCCGGAAATAATGTCCAGCGACAGCGGATACACATCGCTGTTGACCATCACCAAACCGTCCGGTGAAACCATGATGCCGGTACGCTGCTGCTCAATTTTGATATACGAGCCGATCTGTGCCTGCGACGACACATTTTTGTAAAATTGCACCCGGCAAATTTTTTCGCTGAAGCGCTGGAAAACATCCTGCGGCGATTGGGCAAACGCCGTAACTCCGGCAATCAAAAGGTATATGGCTACTGCTGTTTTTTTCATGAAATCCTCAGTTATTCGCTAAATTTACATCGCTGCGCTCACGGCGCGGGTTCCTGCTTCAGCACCACAAAAAACGGGTGACCGTCGCGAATCATTTCCAGAAAAACGGTTTTGCCGTTTTGCGCTGCGGATACATCGTAAATCGTTTGAAATTCGCTGCTGTTGCGAACGGCTTCGCCGTTGATTTTGCGAATCACATCGCCGTTGCGCACGCTCGATTCATCCGCCGGGCTGCCCGGTTTTATGCTGGTGACAAACACGCCGTCAAAATCGCTGAGCATTTGCGCCCGGTAAATATTTTGGGATAGATTTTTGATCACCAATCCCCACGCGGTCGCCTCAAATTCGGGGTCGTCGCCAAACGGCTCGCTGATTGGTGTGACCTTCAATTTGCGGGTTTTGCCATCGCGCCAGATGTCGATTTCCACTTTTTCATCGACGGGCAATTTGGAAATAATTTTACGAATTTCGGGCAACGCTTCTTCGTAAACCGCGTTCACAGCTTGGTTGTGGATGGATTGCACCACATCGCCGGGACGCAGCCCGCCTTTCGCTGCCGGTGAATTTTGATCGACATCCGCCACCAGCGCGCCGGTGAAATCCGGTTGGTTCAAATATTCCCGGAAATCCTTGATTTCCTGAAATGTCGCGCCGAGCCACGCCCGGGAGACCGAACTTCCGGCGAGAATTTCTTCCGCCACTTCCCGCACCAGATTGATGGGAATGGCGAAACCGAGGTTTTCCGCAAAAAATACCGCGCGTGCGTTGATGCCCACTACATCGCCGTTCAGGTTGATGAGCGGTCCGCCGCTGTTGCCGGGATTGATCGCTGCATCGGTTTGAATCCACAAATTAAACGGCGAAACCATCGTCCCGCGATCCGGGAAATAGCGATCGATAGAGCTGACCACACCCATCGAAACCGAGCGGGAAAGCCCCAGCGGACTGCCCAGCGCCAGCACAATTTGCCCGACTTCCAATTGGTCGGAATCGCCGAGATCGGCGAACGGTACTTCGGGATTTTTTAATTCTTCGGTGTTCAGCTTCAGCACGGCAATATCTGTGGATGGATCGCTGCCGACGACCGTTGCGGTAATCCGCTCTTTGCTGGAAAGCGTGCACCACACTTTTGTGGCGTTCGCCGCCACGTGGTGATTGGTGAGCACATAGCCGTCACCGGAAAAAATTACCCCGCTGCCGGTAACCAGCGCGTGCTGGCTTTCGCCACGGGAAAAAATTTTGATGATCGGTTCCACATGAACCAGCGCAGGCAACACCTTGTCTCTTGCAGAAAAAATTTGTTTCTGAAGCGTGATTTCCGTAGTTTGCGCAGCTGCAACGCCGGACATTAGGTACAGCGCAAAAAAGCAGCGGAACAACTGTATAATTGAAATTTTCAAACGATGATCTCCGAACAGAATTGTCGCGATTTTGAAATCCATTAAGGAATGTCAAATATAGTAAAATCATTAAAATAAAGCTAATATGAATATTGTTGAAAACACATCTGCGCGGGTCATTCTAAAACCCGGACGCGAAAAATCTATTTACAACCGGCACCCCTGGTTGTTTTCCGGCGCTGTCGAAAAACTGGACGGTCGCGCAAAAGCGGGCGACGTTGTGCCGGTTTACGCCGCCAAAGGCGAATTTTTAGGCAAAGGTTTCTGGAATCCGCACTCGGCAATCCGGGTTCGCCTCCTCACCTTTCAGCAGGAAGCAGTGGATGTCCAGTTCTTCCGGCAGCGATTGCAGAACGCGCTGGCGCTGCGAAAAATGCTGATCGGAACGGATACCAACGCTTTCCGGCTGGTCAATTCCGATGGCGATTTGCTCTCCGGGCTGGTCGTCGATCAATACGACGACACGCTGGTGATTCAGTGCACCTCATCAGGAATGCAGTTGCACAAACCAATGCTGATTGATTTGTTGAAAGAATTGTGCAATCCCGCCCAAATTCTGGAGCGCAGCGAAGGCAACGCCCTGAGAAACGAAGGGCTGCAGCCGGTCATCGAGTGGCAACTCGGCGGCGATACGCCGATGGTGGATATCATCGAAAACGGGCTGAAATTCCGGGTGGATGTAAAAGGCGGGCAAAAAACCGGCTTTTTTCTCGATCAGCGCGGCAACCGGGAACTCACCGGAAAATTTGCTGCCGGGAAAAGCCTGCTCAATTGCTTTTCGTATAGCGGCGCGTTCAGCGTTTACGCTGCTGTAAATGGTGCAACCACAACATCTGTGGACATCAGCGAACCGGCGATTGCGCTGGCGAAAGAGAATTTTAAATTGAATGAATTACCGGAAGCATCACATGATTTTCTGGCGGCAAATATCTTCGATTATTTGCGGGAAGACGACGCGCGGTTTGACATGATTGTGCTCGACCCGCCCGCGTTTGTGAAGCAAAAAGCCCATATCGATAAAGGTGCGCGGGGATATAAAGACATCAACCGGCTGGCGATGCAAAAACTTAATCCCGGCGGATTGCTGCTCACCTGTTCCTGCTCCGCATATGTCGATCGCGATTTGTTCCGCAAAATTGTGTATTCCGCAGCGCAGGAAACCGGACGCGATTGCCGGATTCTGGCGCAGCCTGCCCAACCGGCGGATCACCCGATCAACATTTTTCACCCGGAAGGTGAGTATCTGAAAACGCTGCTGCTGCAGGTGGATTAATTTTCTCATCTCGTTTCAGGCTCCCGCCTGAAACGCCTGTGTCATAAACCATGACAGAAAAACAATTATCGAATCAAAAAAAACGCCCGGCAGCATAAGCTATCGGGCGTTTGTGTCTCCATACAAAAATTATAAATCGATAAAAATCAATTACATCGCGAGGCTTTTTAACAGCACTTCCGCACGATTTTTGATTTGCTGATTGTCTTCGCTTTGGGCAACAACGCGTTCCGCTAACGAACGGGCTTTGCTGGTGTTGCCGGCTTCTTTGTATGCTTGTGCCGCGCTATACAAATAGGCAATCGCCTGCGGAAAATCGGGGGAAATTCCGGCCGCTTTTTCGTAATGGCTGGCGGCTTCGTCGTAATTTTTTTCGGCTAACATGCAATCGGCGTAACCGGCGTGTCCGGCTTGCAGCAGAATGGTGTTGTCGCCATAATCATCCAAAAATGATTTGAAATAGCTTTTCGCCAATTCCAGATTGTTGTCGCTCCAGTATAATTTTGCCAATTGAAATGTTGCCAATGCGGCGCCGTTTGTGCCGCTGTATTCATCCATAATAGCGGTGTAGGTGGTAATTGCTACATCCCGCTGATTGTTTTGCAATTCAAACTGGGCTTGCGTGAGCATGGTTGTTGCGGTTTCTTCCGCATTCTTTTTCGATTGGGTCCAAAAATAACCCAACACTAAAATGGCAATAATCGCTACCACGCCGCCGGCAATTTTGGTGGCGTTTTTTTCAACAAACGATTTTGCCTGGATTGTGGCCATGATGAACTGGTCTTCTTTGAGTTCCTTTTTGGAAAATTTTTTCTTGGCCTTCAGCATAAAAACAAATCTCCTTCAGTAAATCGACAAATAAAACGGTTTTGGCTGTTAACGCCAGCGCCAATGATTTGGCTGTTATTTGCAATGTTGTCAATCGAAAAGCGGCGGAATTGCCCGCCTTCTGTTAAAGCCGAACAATTTAAGCAATCCGTTTCGCATCAGCAAACAAATTATTCAATTTGTGAACCGGAGAACAGAGTGCCCGTCATCGCTGAACCGGCAGGGTGGCAGAAAAAAATTGGTTAATCATTGAGTGAACCGGCAAAATTAATATTGTCAATTTCCCGTAAAATTGGTATGCTTAAACCTCCACTTAAAACCCCGGTTAATCCACAGAGGTAGAAATGACTCGCAAAATTTCCCGTCGCAGATTTTTGAAAATTAGTGCCGCAGTTACCGCCGCAACCGCCATTTCCGGCGTGTCCTGTTTTTCCAGCGATTTTGATATCATCATCGTTGGTGGAACGATTTTCGATGGCAGCGGCACAGCCGGTTTTCCCGGCGATATCGGTATTCGCGGTGGCAAAATTGTCGCCATCGGCGATCTGAAAGATCGCAGCGCAGCCCGCAAAATTGACGCAGCCGGACTGGTCGTTGCACCCGGATTCATCGATTTCCATTCGCACAGCGATGATGAACTGCTGCTCGGCGGCGAGGCGCAATCGAAAATCCGCCAGGGCGTAACGCTGGAAGTGCTCGGGCAGGATGGCGGATCGTATGCGCCACTGAACGGCAAAATGCGCGAGCAAATGCGCAAACGGATGCAAAATCGTTACGGCATCGAGATCGACTGGGCAGATTTCCAAAGCTATTTCCAAACGCTGGAACAACGCGGCATGATTTGCAACGCGCTGAGCATGCTCGGGCAGGGAACGCTCCGCGAATGCGTGGTCGGCGAGGACGACCGTCCGGCAACCGATGCGGAAATCGCTGAAATGAAACGGCTGGCGCAGCAAGCGTTCGCGCAAGGTGCGTATGGCATTTCATCCGGGCTGGAATATGTGCCGGGCAGCTTTGCCAGCACCGCGGAAATTATCGAGCTTTGCAAAGCAATGGGCGGACGCGGCATCTACTCCACCCACATGCGCAATGAGGACGATACGCTCATCGAAGCGGTGCAGGAAGCGATCGACATCGCCCGTGGCGCCGGTGTGGATTTGAACGTTTCGCACCTGAAAGCATCCGGGCGGCGAAACTGGGACAAATTGCCGGAAGTGCTGGCATTACTCGACGAAACCCGCGCCGGCGGGATGCGTGTCACCTGCGATCGCTATCCGTATGTCGCGTATAACACCGGTTTGGCGTCGATGTTTCCGCTGTGGAGCCGCGATGGCGGCAGCGAAAAATTTGTCGCGCGATTGCAGGATCCGGCGTTAGCCGATTCGATCCGCAGCGCGGTGCTCGGCAAAGTGGAAAAAATCGGCGGCTGGCAATCCGTAATGATTTCCGGCGTTTCCAAAAATCCCGAACGGGAAAAATACGAAGGCAAGCAATTTCAGGAATTGACCGCGGACGGCGGCGATCCGTTTGAATTATTGGTGAATCTGGTGGTGCAGGAAGATGGCGGCGGCAGCATGGTCGGCTTCGCGATGAGCGAAGAAAACACCGCAAAAGTGCTGGCGTATCCGCATTGCATGACCGCCAGCGACGGCTCCGCACTGGCGGAAAGCGGTGTGCTCAGCAGCGGCAGCCCGCATCCCCGGGCGTTCGGCACGTTTCCGCGATTGCTCGGCAAATACGTTCGCGAAGAGCAGCGCATGCCGCTCGAAGATGCGATTCGCAAAATCACATCGCTGCCCGCGGAAATGTTGCGGCTGACCGATCGCGGTTTGCTGAAGGAAAATTATCATGCGGATATCACCATTTTCGATCCGGCAACCGTAACGGATAACGCCACATTTCAGCATTCGCAGCAATATCCCTCCGGGATTCCGTTTGTGCTGGTGAACGGCGTGCCGGTCATCGACGGCGACAAATTCGGCGGCAAATTGCCGGGAAAAGTTGTCCGAACGTGATTGCCACAGAAAATATCAGGGGAGGAAATTATGCAATTCACCTTTCGCTGGTACGGCCCGGACGATCCGGTGACGCTGGCGAACATCCGCCAGATTCCCGGAATCAGCGGGATTGTCAGCGCGCTGTATGACATTCCGGTGGGCGAAATGTGGCCGAAAGCGCGGCTCGCTGCGCTGCAATCGCAGATCGAAACGGCCGGATTTTCATTTTCCGTAGTCGAAAGCATTCCGGTGCACGAAGATATCAAACTGGGTCGCCCAACCCGCGACCGGCTGATCGACAATTATTGCCAGAGCGTGCAGCACATGGGCGAGTTAGGTATTCCCGTGCTGTGCTACAATTTTATGCCTATTTTCGACTGGACGCGCACTGATCTGGCAATGCCGCTGCCGGACGGCTCGACCGCGCTGAGCTATCGCCACGCGGATTTATCCGCCATCGATTTGCGCAAAGGCACCGGCGAATTGCCGGGCTGGGCAACCGCGTACAGCGCAGAAGAATTGCAGGAATTGCTGGCCGCCTATCGCAATGTTGACGCAGAAAAATTGTGGGATCATCTCGGGTATTTTCTGGAACGGGTGGTGCCGGTTGCGGCTGCGGTGGGTGTAAAACTGGCGATTCATCCCGATGATCCGCCGTGGTCTATTTTCGGGCTGCCGCGAATTATCACGGACGAAAACGCGCTGGTGAGACTGCTGGATTTGGTGGATCATCCCGCAAATGGTATCACCTTTTGCACCGGTTCGCTCGGGCCGAATCGCGAAAATAATTTGCCAAAAATGATCTGCCGGTTTGGCGATCGCATCCATCTTGCGCACTGTCGCAACATCAAAATTACTGGTGAAAAAGATTTTCACGAAACGGCGCATCCCGCGCAATGTGGCGATGTGGATATGGTCGCAGTTTTGAAAGCGTATCGAGATGCCGGATTTTCCGGTCCGGTTCGCCCGGATCACGGACGGATGATTTGGGGTGAACGCGGACGCCCCGGCTACGGGCTTTACGACCGCGCGTTGGGCACAGCCTACCTCAAAGGCGTTTGGGATGCGTTGAGAGAATGTTGATTCATCATTTTGTAAATGGACAACAATGTGACACTAAATTTCTCGGTGTCAACCGTCTAAAATCGGTTTTTTTCGTATCCGTGACACCAAAAAATCCGATGATTTGTAGCGGCTAAGTGCAGTTTTAACGGTGGTTTACAGCGCGGACAACCAAGTGCCCCCTGCAGGATTCGAACCTGCGACCCCCGGATTAGGAATCCGATGCTCTATCCTACTGAGCTAAGGGGGCAACGAAAATTTACTGATAGCTGAAAAATTTAGGCGTTCGCTTTCACGAAATCAAAGTGAAAATTTAATTTCCGGATTACATTGCAGTTAGGTAAGTGGGTACACAAATTTAATTTGATGTTTTACTAATGTCATCCTGAGTCCCGAGAATCGGGACTCAGGATAAATTCAATATAAATAGAGGCTTCGACGTAGTTTATCCTGAGCTAGCCGAAGGGCTCAGCCTGACAATATCTAAACCGCTTATTATCAATTTATTTCTGTCGAGGCACTTCGTTGGATACTAATAACCTGCGATAAGCACGTCATGCACGGGTGTTTTATCGGGCATCCAAACTTTTGTAATTTATGGATTCCAGCTTAATCCCGATTCTCGGAACAGGAATGACCAATCAATAAAACCTGTTAAATGAAAATTAATGTTGTCCTGCCACTTGGGTAAGGAAAAATCTTGTTGAAACCGGAATTTCCGGAAGCGTTTAAATGGAATATTGAACAAGTCCAGCGCGATTTGTTTTCCAATAAATGTGGTCAAAAAAAATGCTGTTCACTTAATTGACGAAGCAGATTAAATACTTGTTTTCAATGAATTTGCGAGTAATTAACGAGTTGAACTTTTATAACATAAAACGATACTCGTTTTTTTTCTCACCATATGTGCCTAAATTTAAAATAGCGTGATATAAATTCTTGTGGAGTGCGGAATTAATTTATTTCCAAAGGTGATACGGTCTATCGGTTGAAATGCTATGAAGCCCATGAAAACAACTATTTTACTGTTAACAGTTAAGCTGCTTATCCTATGTTATTTGCCCGGATATTCGCAACACCAGAAATTCCGGTTTTCTCATTTAACAACGGATCACGGATTGTCTCAATCCAACATCACCAGTATCCTGCAGGATAATAAAGGGTTTATGTGGTTTGGCACTTTTAACGGGCTGAATAAATATAACGGTTACGAATTTGAGATTTTTAACTACCAATTCAAAGATACAACGAGCATTAGCCATAACTATATTTCTTCACTATTTCAGGATAAAAATGGCTATTTGTGGGTGGGAACCAGCGATGGTTTAAACCGGTACGACTACGAAACAAATCGTTATAAATCTTACAAAAATAAAGATAACGATCCCGGAAGTATTGCGGATAACCAGATCGAAACCATTTTGGAAGATTCGCGCGGGCGGTTGTGGATCGGCACCAGAAATGGCGGACTCGATTTATTTGACCCGGAAACAGAATCATTTATCCATCATTTTAATGAAAAAAATAATCCGGGAAGCATCAGCAGCGACAGAATTGAGGAGCTGTTTGAGGATAGCGACGGGAATTTATGGATCGCTCACATGGATGGCAGCATCGATATTTTGAACGCGGCGCGGAACACTTCCGAAGCATTTTCCGTTATCCGGGAAAAAATAACCGATGTTCACATTACAGCAATTGTTGAATCTGCGGATAAGCATATCTGGATTGGCACCCAGGGCGATGGCGTTTACCGGGTAACCTTCGAAAACGGTCAACTGCGCCAGCTTGCCCATTATTCAACAGATGCACCCGGCGGGAACAGCATCAGCAGCAATATTGTGTTATGCCTGATGATTGAAGATGATAGCAACCTGTGGATTGGCACAGAAGATGACGGCATCAATATTCTGAATATCGCAACCAATCAATTTGATTACATTCGCCATGATCCGCTCGATCAATCCAGCCTGAACCACAACTCGATCTGGCAGATTTACAAAGACCGGGCAGGCAATATCTGGATCGGTACTTATGCCTACGGCATCAATTTATTGAGTGGCAATAAATCATTTATCCGCCATTACAGCTATCAGGCCGGGAACCCGAATTCACTCAGCCATAATATGGTAAACGCTTTTTTCGAGGATGAAAATGAGCAGTTGTGGATCGCAACCGATGGCGGCGGATTAAATTTATTCGACCGGAAAAACGACACTTTTATTCATTATAACACCAGCAACACCAATATCGATACCGATGTTATCGTTAGTCTGCTGGCGGATCGCCGGGGGCGGTTATGGGTTGGTTCATGGACAAACGGGTTATACCAATTTAATCCGGCTACTCAAAAATTTATCCGCTATACCATGAAGAATTATGGTTTGGGCAGCAACCGGGTGCTGGATATTTTTGAAGATAATAATTCCGGTCTGTGGCTTGCGACCTTCTACGGCGGATTGACATATTTTAATACCGAAAACCAAACGGCAGTCGTTTACAATTCTAAAAACAGCGGGCTCAGCGACGATTACACCCGCGTTGTTTATCAGGATCCGGACAAAAATTTGTGGATCGGCACAGACAGCGGGCTGGATTTTTTTGATACCAACACCGATCAATTCCATCATTTTAAACACGATATCGGCGATACCAATAGTTTGAGCAAAGGCTTTGTCCACTCCATCATCCAAACCGGCGATTCCGAAATTTGGATCGGCACCACCGGCGGATTGAACAAACTGGACCGGAAAACCAACCGGTTTATTCATTACACGATTGATAACGGTTTGCCGGATAACGAGATCAAATGCATTATCGAAGATAATGACGGAAGCTTGTGGTTGAGCACAAATAAAGGTATTTCGCAATTTAACCGGGAAACGGAAACATTCAAAAATTACGATGTGTCCGATGGCCTGCAAGGCAATGAGTTCAATGCCCGCAGCGGATGGAAAACGAGCGCCGGCAACATTATGTTTGGCGGCAACAACGGATTCAATATTTTTCAACCCGGTCAGCTCAAAAAGAACGCCACAATCCCGCCGGTTTTTTTGACAGATTTTAAAATATTCAACACATCAGTTGAAATTGGGGAAAGCGGCGACCTGCTCCCGAAACATATCAGCGAAATAGACGAAATTACCCTGGCGCACTGGCAATCGGTTTTTTCGATCAATTATGTCACCTTAAATTATGTTTCACCGGAAAAAAATCGATACGCCTACATGATGGAAGGTTTCGAAACCGATTGGAATTATGTCGGACCGGAGCGAACCGCAACTTACACCAACCTTGATCCGGGAAGCTACATCTTCCGGGTAAAAGCATCGAACAACGACGGGCTTTGGAATGTGGACGGCACGGCGATAAACATCACCATCAACCCGCCGTTTTGGAAAACCTGGTGGGCATTTTTGATCCAGTTTATTGTTGCGGTTACGGCAATTGCCTTTGTGATCAACTATTTTGTGAGCCGGCAGCGATTGAGAAATGCGTTAAAAATTGAGCATCTGGAATTGGAAAAAATGTATGAGCTGGATCGGTTGAAAACCCAGTTTTTCAGCAATATTTCCCACGAATTTCACTCGCCGTTAACGCTGATTTTAACGCCGCTGGAAAAATTGATTTCCACGATTGATAAAAATGAACCGGCTCAGGAAAGCTTAAAACTGATTCATCGCAATGCGCAGCGGCTGCAACGGATGATCAATCAGTTAAAAAATTTCCAAAAAATTCAGCACAGCGATATGCAACTCCAGCTTTCCCGGGGAGATATTATGTTGTTTATCCACGAAATTGCCCGGTCATTTCAGGAATACGCTGTCGATCACCGGATACACTATCAATTTAACGCAGCGCCGGAGCGATTTACAGCCTGGTTCGATGCGGATAAACTGGACAAAATTATATATAATGTATTGTCCAACGCTTTCAAATTTACGCCCGCCGGCGGCGAAGTGAATGTCCGCGTGTCCATTATTCGCTCCGACGCGCAGCAAAATCCCCAAACCGAGGAAGATTTACCGAGCCAATATGTTGAAATTACCGTGACCGATAACGGCATTGGCATTCCGGCGGATAAAATTGAGGATATTTTCAAACGGTATTATCAAATTGAGCGGGAAAACGGGCAGCATTATCCGGGAAGCGGTATCGGGCTGGCGTTCGCGAATGAATTGATCAATTTGTATCAGGGAAAAATATTTGTAAAAAGCTCAGAGGGAAACGGGTCAACGTTTTCAATTCAAATTCCGGTGGATGAACATTTTCTGGAAGCCAAACAATTGGTGGGCGAATTTAGCGCTGACAACGGAAAACAATTGGCCAATTGGGATTTCGCCGAGATCGATAACGCCGCGGATGATGTCGCCGCCAACGCACCGGACGGCCTGCCCGAAAAAAGCATGCCGATCGTATTGGTTGTTGAAGATGATGATGAAATCCGCAATTTTATCAAAAAAGCGTTCCAATCCAAATACCGGATTGTTTGCGCAGCCAATGGCAATCAGGGCATAAAAGAAGCCACAACCTTAATTCCCGATCTGGTAATTTCTGATATAAAAATGCCGGAAACGAGCGGCATTGAGTTGTGCAACCGGCTAAAGGAAGATGAAAAAACCAGCCACATCCCGATTATTTTATTAACCGCGTATAAATCGCGCGAATATAAAATTGAAGGTCTGCAAAAAGGCGCCGATGCCTATTTGTCGAAGCCTTTCAATATTGACGAGCTGGATATTCAGATTACCAATTTATTGCAAATCCGGAAAAAGCTGAAAGAAAAATATTGCCGGCAGATCATGCTGGAACCCGCCAATGTGGAAATTGAGGATATCGACGAGAAATTTATCCAGCGTGTGTTAAAAATTGTAGCGCAACACATGGCAGACAGCCAGTTTAACGCCGAAGTATTGAGTAAGGAAATTGGCATGAGCCGGATGCAGCTCTACCGGAAAATCCGTGGGTTAACCAATTTAACCGTTCACGAATTTATCCGGACCATCCGTTTAAAAAGAGCAACCGAACTGTTAAAGGAAAAACGGATGACCATCACCGAAGTCGCGTACGAAGTCGGGTTTAACGATCTGACCTATTTTGCCAGATGCTTCCGCAAGCAATACCAAAAATCGCCTTCCGAGTTTGTTTCGGGAAAAGAATAGGCGTTTTACCCCTCCGGAATAAGCGCTCATTGCGCGTTTTGATGCTATCTTGCCCAAAAATTCTACAAATGTTACAATAATCCTGCTTTTTGTTACTATCAATCGAGCCTGTGATGTTTTCGTTTGGTATGTTTTCATACTGAATGAATTATCCCGGTTCGTGCAAATGAAAAGCACATATTCAACGTGATCACCTATTAACGCGACAGAATAGATGAAAACAAAATCTATCCATATTGGGATTACTCCCCTCCAAAACACACCTAAATCTGTGCAGGGTGATATCGTATCGCTCGGCGAGGAAAAATATTACAAAATTTCCAACGTTGACCAAATGCCGCCGTTGTTTGCGAACATCGTCAGCGATTCGGATTTGTGGATGTTCATCTCCAGCAACGGCGCATTAACGGCCGGCCGCCGCAACCCGGATAACGCGCTGTTCCCGTATTACACGGACGATCGCATTCACGATTCCGCAGAAATTACTGGCAGCAAAACCATCATTTTGGTCGAAAAAGACGGCAAATCGTTCCTGTGGGAACCGTTTTCGTTGCGATACAACGGGATTTACGACTGCGAACGAAACATCTACAAAAACATAATTGGCAACAAGCTGGTTTTCGAAGAAATCAATCTCGATTTGCAGATTCGCTTCCGATACGCCTGGCTCAATTGCGATGCATTCGGGTTTGTCCGCAAATCGCAAATCGCAAATTTGCGCCGGAAATCTGTGAATATCAGCATTTTGGATGGCATTCAAAATATTTTACCTGCCGAAGTGGAGCGCAAATTTCAACTGGAATACAGCACGCTGCTGGACGGCTACAAAAAAAATGAGCTGTTGAAAGATACCGCGTTGGCGCTGTATACCCTCAGTTCTGTCCCCACCGATAAAGCCGAACCCAGCGAATCGCTAAAGGCAAATACGGTTTGGTCCGCCGGAATGGAAAACGCCAGAATTTTATTATCTGCGCGGCAGTTGGATGCCTTCCGCAGCGGATTACCCGTTCAGCAGGAAGCGGATGTTCGCGCAGCGCGCGGTGCCTATTTTTTGCAATCCGAAATGACGCTGGCCGCCGGTGCGGAAAACGCGTGGTACATCGTTGCGGATTTGAACAAAACCCATCGCGATGTCGAAAATCTCAACCGCTTTTTGCGCGCCGAAAAAAATATTGAACAGCGCATCGAAGCTGCAATTTTAACCGACAGCGAGCAGCTGATCGCCAAAATCGCTCAGGCGGACGGCTGCCAGACCGCATCGGATGATTTGAACATCTTTCGTCATTTTTCGAATACATTATATAATATCATGCGCGGCGGCATTTTTGATAACGGCTACATCATCGAAAAAAACGATCTTCGCACGTTTATCGAAACAGCCAATCGCAACGTTGCCAAAAAGCATGCATCCGCTATTGCGCAATTGCCCGAACAATTGAATATCACTGATTTTAACCATTTTTTATCAACCGCCGATTCCGATCTGGAAAGCGTTTGCGTCCAGTATCTGCCGCTAAAATTTGGTCGCCGGCATGGCGATCCGAGCCGTCCGTGGAATCAATTTTCGATTGAATTTAAAGATGACGCGGGAAACAAAAAGCTCGATTATCAGGGTAATTGGCGGGATATTTTCCAAAATTGGGAAGCGCTTGCGCTTTCTTATCCGGAGTATATCGAGCGGATGATCGCCCGTTTTTTGAGCGCAACCACGACGGATGGCTACAATCCCTATCGTGTGGTGCGGGACGGATTTGACTGGGAAGTGATCGACCCGGATGATGCGTGGTCGCATATCGGATATTGGGGCGATCACCAGATAATTTATTTGTTGAAACTGCTCGAACTGTCGCACAAATATCATCCCGGCACGCTGCAGGCGTTGCTGGACAAGCCGGTTTTCACCTACGCCAATGTGCCGTATAAAATCAAATCATATCAGGAAATTCTGCAAAACCCGCACGAAACCATCGATTTTAATTTTGATCTGAACAAGAGCATCGATGAGCGGGTGACCGCCATCGGCACAGACGGCAAATACGTTTTTCTCGAAAACGGGGAAATTTACCGCGTCAATTTGATGGAAAAATTGCTCGTTCCGGTGTTGGTGAAATGCGCCAATTTTATTCCCGGTGCCGGCATTTGGATGAACACCCAGCGCCCGGAATGGAACGATGCCAATAACGCGCTGGTCGGTTACGGCACATCGATGGTTACACTGTATTACATGCGCCGCTTTTTTGATTTTGCGATCACCTTTTTTGAAAACGCCGCAACCGGAAGCCACGACATTTCATCGGAAGTATTTGCATTTTTCACCCGGATCCACAATGGTTTTGCGGATTTTAAACACCTGCTGAACGGTGAAATTTCGGATGAACAACGCAAACAGTTTTTGGATTGCGTTGGTCAGGCCGGCAGCGATTACCGGTTGAATTTTTACAAAAACGGCTTCAGCGGCGAGCGCCAAATGCTCCAAACCCGCGATGTGATCAGTTTCCTGAAATTGGGGAAACAATATATCGATCACTCCATCGAGAGCAACCAGCGCAACGACGACCTGTTTCATGCCTACAATTTGATCGATCTGAAACATAAAAATGCCATTTCCATCCGGCGGCTGTACGAAATGCTGGAAGGGCAGGTTGCAGTTCTCAGCTCCGGATATTTATCCATTGCGGCGTCCATCAGTTTGCTCCATTCGCTCCGGAATAGCGCGCTGTACAGAGCTGATCAGGCAAGTTATCTGTTGTATCCCAACCGGCGGTTGCCGCGATTCACCGAAAAAAATGTCATCCCGCCCGATTTGATCAAAAATGCGGGATTGGCGGAAAAATCTTACCTAACCGGCAGCCGTAAAATTTTCACAACAGATGACGCCGGAAACTGGCATTTTGCCAGTCCGTTTCGCAACGCCCGTTTGTTGAAAGAAGCTCTGGTTGCATTGCAAAAAACGTCGCCGGAAATAACCGCTGCGGAAATCGACAGCATCCTGAATATTTACGAAACGATTTTTGACCACCAGTCTTTCACCGGACGATCCGGCACGTTTTACAAATACGAAGGATTGGGCAGCATTTACTGGCACATGGTTTCCAAGCTGTTGTTGGCCGTGCAGGATACATTTTACCGTGCGGTTGAAGCGAAGGCGCATCCCTCAGTTCTGGAAAAATTGAGCAGCCATTATTACGATATCCGGGAAGGCATCGGCATTCATAAAAATCCTGAAGTTTACGGCGCATTTACCACGGACGCCTATTCCCACACCCCGGAAAACAGCGGCGCCCAACAGCCGGGAATGACCGGACAGGTGAAAGAAGATATTTTGTCGCGATTCGGAGAGTTTGGCGTTGTGGTGCGGGATAGCAAAATAAAATTTATCCCGGTACTGCTGAAAAAGGACGAATTCCTGAAGGCTTCAAAAATATTTGAATATTACGATGTGAACAACAAAAAACAATCGCTGACACTAAACCAGGGTATGTTGGCATTTACCATTTGCCAGGTTCCGGTGATTTTCATTTTGGCGAAAGAAAACACCGTATTTGTGACCATGAAAGACGGCTCTGCTATCGAAATGGACGGAATGGAAATCGAAACCGCGCTCAGTCAATCTATTTTTCAGCGCGATGATACCGTGCGGGTTGTGCGGGTATCGATCGATGTATAACCATTACACCAACGCCATTGAACGTATAGAAACTCAACGCTGATTTTTCTTAATAAAACACTCTAATTCGTGGAGGTCCATATGATTTCATCCCAACGCAAATCAACCCGTTTGGTTACAGCGCTTTGGTTGATGGCAATGGCTGTATTTGTTGCCTCGACCAATGTTCTGCCGCAGTCTGCCAAAGTCGCGGTTGTATCTGACAATTCAGGTATCAGGCTCCAGGTGGACGGAAAGGATTTCATGGTTAACGGCATGAACTGGGATTACTTTCCGATCGGTACCAACTATGCCTACAGTTTATGGCTGCAGCCTGATGATTTTATCCGCACGGCGCTCGATGCCGAAATGTCTTTGCTGAAAAGCATGGGCGTAAATGCGATTCGCGTTTACACCGGTATTCAGCCAAAATGGATTCAGTATATTTACGAAAATTACGGCATCTATACGATGCTGAACCACTCGTTTGGCCGTTACGGCGTAACGCTGGACGGCGCGTATATCGCCAATACGGAATATTCCGAACCACGGGTTCGGGAGTTGTTGCTTTCGGAAGTGACAGCGTTGGTGAATGAGTATAAAGGCGTTCCCGGTTTGTTGCTGTATTTGCTGGGCAACGAAAATAACTACGGCCTTTTTTGGGATGGCGCCGAAACGGAAGACATCCCTTTTGAAGACAGAAGATCGACCGGTCGCGCCGAACACATGTATAAACTGTTTAACGAGGGCGCGAAAGCCATGAAGGCAATTGATACATCGGTTCCGGTTGCCATTTGTAACGGCGATTTACTGTTTATCGATATCATCGCGAAAGAATGCCAGGATTTTGATATTTTCGGCACCAATATGTATCGCGGATTATCTTTTGGCGATGCGTTTCAGGTGGTGAAAGAAAAATTGAACAAACCTATCCTGTTCACCGAATTTGGCTCCGATGCATTTAACGCCATCGAAAACGCGGAAGACCAGTACGCCCAGGCGAAATACATGGTCGAAAACTGGAAGGAAATATACGAAAATGCCAGCGGTCTCGGCAAAGCCGGAAACTCCATCGGCGGTTTCACTTTTCAGTTCAGCGATGGCTGGTGGAAATATGGCCAGACCAAAAATTTGAGCGTTCACGATAACAATGCCTCGTGGTCCAATGGCGGTTATCAATTCGACTTCGCTGAAGGCGAAAACAATATGAACGAAGAATGGTTCGGGATCTGCGCAAAAGGCCCGACCAACGCCGCCGGATTTTACCAAAACTATCCCCGGGCAGCCTATTACGCTCTCAAAAAAGCGCACTCGTTTGATCCGTATGCGGCGGGTGTCAGCGCTAAAAGTGCCCAACAATATTTCAGTAATATTTCGTTAATGGAAGCAGTGCTTGCCGCCAGGGGCGATCGCGCGGCGCTGGTGGGTCAGCAAACCGGCGCTATTCGCGTCAGCGGTGTCCGGCTCGAGATGTCGACCTTCAGCACCGGCGGCGATTTGATCACCACGCCGGATGACGCATCGACCGACGAACGCGTTTACCCGAATGAGTTGGGTTTCGGTCACATGCAATCATTATATACGCAGGTCGAAGCCAAGCCCACCGAAAGCGTGCGGGGAACGGTAACTCTGAATTTCCTCGGGAATGTTCCGGAAAATCCCATCGATGAAATTTTTTATGAAAACGCCGGTCGCGCCAGAGATGTTCGCACGGACGAAGGCAATCTCGAAATCAGCTCGCTGAACCGGGTCAGAATTCATCAGGCCAATATCAGTTGGAACAGCCGGTTGTTCGATCTGGAAGGTTTTTATCGCACCGGTCATTATCACTGGGGTTACGAAGGCGACTTTTTCGGACTGTATCCGGAAGCGAACTACGGTCCCAACATCGATATTTATAACGGTATTGCGCCAGTCGGTTTCGAAATCCACGGTAAAAAATCACTGAACGGTTTGAAAGTGGCTTTTGGTCCGGAATTGTGGTGGGGCGCCAACCCGGCAGTGCTGGTCAAATATGCCCGGAAAGTGGGCGGCGCAGAAGTTACCGGTATTTATCACGAAGATTTGGACGAACAGGCGCCGGCTGTCAGCTCCTTTGCTGTTCCGGTTCCGCCCACCCGCCGGGCAACGCTTCATGTGGCTACCGAGGTTGGCGGTTTTGGTATCGATCTTGGCGGTATCTGGTCCGGCAACACCCGGGTTGGGGATTCCTTCCAGATTGTGGACGGCACCTCCGGCAATTATCAAGTGTATCAGGATGATATCGAATCCAAAGATACCTTTGGCGGAAAAATCAAATTCACCTTCTCCAAAGGACGTTGGAACTGGTATGCATCGGGTGCGGCAATGGGACTGGTCGCCAACGGCGGCGCGGATTATACCCAAACCTTCACCGGCTGGCGATTGAAAGACAGCGGCAGCGGCAACCAGATGAACGTGCTCTCCGGTATAACCTATCAGATGGGCAACTGGCAAGTTGCACCCAACTTCCTCTGGCAAAAGCCGATAGAAGGACCGATTCCCAGCGATGTTCAGACACCGGGCAGACCGCGCAATATTCTGGACGATCCCTTTGCGGTTCGCGGCAACCGGGAAACCACCGCCGGCGAACTGTTGATCACATACGATCCCACTCCGGCCAGCTGGATGTATGCCTGGGACAGCGATATGGCGGAAGACGCATCGCTGGCGGCCAGCGTTGGTTTTGTGTATCGCAGCCATCCGACAACGCAAGATGCGGCGATCGGCATTTTGGGCGACGGACGCACCACTTTTGCTTTCCCCGGCGCTCCTCCGGCGCGAGATCTTTGGGAAGCACATGCCCGCATTATCTCAAAATCCAGTCCGGGACAGGGCATCATCGCCAATTTATTTGCCGGCGATGCAGAGCCGAATGGCGACGATGCACGACTGATCAATCGTTATGGCGGCGATATCCGGCTCATCATGAATACTTATAAACTTACCGCAATGGCGAAAATTAATGACTGGGGACCATACGATTATCACCGCGATTTCAACCTGACTTATCCGCTGCAATTGATGGCTGATTTGTCCACCGCTGTTGGTAAACCGCAATGGCATGATATTCCCCAAACCCGATTGGGACTGCGCTTTACCTGGCGCTCGCTCGATCAGTATTCGCCGCGCTATTGTCCCACAAAAGTGCTGAACGATATCGGCGAGCTGGTTTGCGATCCGGAAGCAGAAGGTTTCGACAACGGCAGTGAATGGGAAATCAGAACTTACCTTCATTTTAACATCGGTATGTAAACAGAAAACAAGGATTTAAGAATAATGAAAAAATATACGTTCAAGAATAACATTGTGTATCGGGAGGTAAGATATGAAAACGAATAATTTCTTTCGCCTCGTTATCGCGGTTTCGATGTTGGTTATCATCGGACTTGCCGGCTGTGAAAGGGATATTAATACGCTGGAGCCTGCCGAATATCCCACAAACGGCGATATTTTTATTGATGGCATCAGTGGTGGTTTGGATTATCAGGCGTTCCTGAATACCAAACTGGATGCCATTACCATTGACACAGACGATAAATACACCGGAGAATCGTCGATGCGGATTACCGTTCCCAGCGAAGGCGATCCGGCGGGATTCTTCTCCGGCGGTGCGTTTGTTTCGCCCGGCCCGCGTGACTTAACCGGTTACGATGCCGTTACATTTTGGGCGAAAGCCAGCATGGTTGCACCGTTCGGACTGGCCGGTTTTGGTAACGATAATTCGGGAAGTTCGCTCTATCCGGCTTCCCGCTCCGATATTACCTTAACCACCGTTTGGCAAAAATTTGTGATTCCGATTCCGGATGCCAGCAAACTTGGCACGGAAAGAGGGTTGTTCCAATACTCTGTTGGTGCTTTCGAAAAAGCCGGTTTTTACGTTTGGCTGGACGAAATTAAATACGAAAAACTGGGCACCATCGCGCAGCCGAGAGCGGTTGTTACATCAAACACCATCAGCGGCGAAGTTGGCGAAAGCATCAATGCGGGCATCACCGGCGTTATTTATAATGTTAACGGCGTGGATATTACGGTTAACGCAGCGCCGGCTTACTTTACTTTGGTTTCTTCCGATGAATCGGTGGCAACTGTTGGCGCTGACGGCTCCATAAATGGCGTCAGCGTCGGTTCCGCCGAAATTACCGTAAAATTAGGTAATGTGGAAGTTGGCAACACCATTACGGTAAATGTCGTTGCTCCGGCACCGCGCCCGACAACACCCGCCCCGACACCAACCGCCGATGCGGCTGATGTTATCTCCATGTTCAGCAATGCATACAGCAATGTTCCGGTAGATACCTGGGATACCGGCTGGGAATTCTCCACCGCAAATGTGGAAGATATTCAGGTCGCCGGCGACGATGTGAAGAAATACACCGATCTCAACTTTGTCGGAATTGAATTTGCCACCCAAACCATCGACGCAACAGGTATGACCCATTTCCATCTGGATATCTGGACCCCGGATCCGACCGCAGCCCCGGCAGCATTCAGAGTGCTGTTGGTTGACTTTGGCGCAAACGGCGCTTTTGACGGCGGCGACGATTCGTCCCATGAGCTTACCTTTACCAGCCCGGTACTGAGTACGGAAAATTGGGTGAGTCTGGATATTCCGTTGAGCAATTTTACCGGTTTAGCAAACAGGGGACATCTGGCGCAACTGGTGCTCTCCGGCGATCCCAACACCGTTTATGTAGATAACGTATATTTTTACAATGGCGAAGTTGGTCCTACCAACGAACCTACTGTCGCCGCACCAACGCCAACCTTCTCGGCAAACGATGTTATATCTGTGTTTAGCGACGCGTATTCCGGTGTGGCAGGAACTGACCTCAATCCGAATTGGGGACAGGCGACAGTCGTTTCCCAGGTTAGTATTCAGGGAAATAGCACGTTGAAATATTCCGGGTTGAATTATCAGGGAGTTCAGTTAGGCAGTAGCCAAAATCTTTCCGGTGCCGGAAAAAACACACTGCATATCGATTTCTGGACAGCAAATTCAACCGCTTTAAACGTCTATCTGATCAGCCCCGGACCTGTTGAAACAGCGTATGTGCTTACTGTGCCCACAACAGGCTGGACAAGTGTAGATATACCTTTGTCGGCATTTGCTCCGGTTAATCTTGCGGATGTTATTCAGCTCAAATTTGAGGGAGATGGCGATATTTGGCTAGACAACATCTACTTTAGATAGTGTGTTTTAAGCACTGTAATAGTGAGATATGAGCCGTTTGAAAATTGTGATGAAGCCTCAGGCAGGGATTTAATCTGGAAATCCCTGCCCGTAGGTATCCATACCGTAGAATTTGATTTCGTGAATAATTAGCTACACAGAGGTAACCCTAATGAATAGGAATAAATTTTTTATTGAAACGATCATTGTGACATTTATTGCCGCAATTTTCCTCGCCGGATGCAGTTCCAGTGAGGAACCGGAGGAAGAACAATGGGATCTGGTTTGGTCCGATGAATTTGATGGCACTGCAGGCGTTGTGCCGGATTCAACCAAATGGGCATTTGATATCGGCACAGATTGGGGAAACGCCCAGTTGGAATACGACACCAATCGCCCGGAAAACGCCTCGCTCGACGGGCAGGGAAACCTTGCCATTGTTGCCCGCGCAGAATCGTTTCAGGGGCGCAGTTACACCTCGGCGCGTATCGTTACAAAAGATTTGTTTGAAACAACATACGGGCGTTTCGAAGCCCGGATGCGATTACCGTGGGGGCAGGGAATTTGGCCGGCATTCTGGCTGCTCGGTGCAAATATTGACGATGTCGGTTGGCCAATCTGCGGCGAAATAGACATCATGGAATATCGCGGGCAAGAGCCTGCCAGAATTCATGGCAGTCTGCACGGTCCCGGTTATTCGGGCGGGCAACCCGTTACGGATCAGTACAATCTGGTGAACGACCGATTCGATACCGGTTTTCACGTGTTTTCTGTGGAATGGGATGCAACCAGCATCAAATGGTATGTTGACGGGGATTTATATCAAGCCGTAAAATCGACTGATTTACCGGGCGAATGGGTGTTCGATCATCCGTTTTTCATCATTCTAAACCTGGCCGTCGGCGGTAATTATGTCGGATCGCCAAATGCCAGCACCGTATTTCCGCAAACCATGCTGGTTGATTATGTCCGGGTGTACAAAGCCGCGAATTAAAGAATCTTTGGGAATGTCCAATTTTCCACAAATGCAACTTACTTTAAAAAGGGGTACAGATGAGCGATTTTAAACATCATGAAACAGCTCCGAAAGATCGCCTCTCAATGGGACACAAGTTCGCTTATGGGCTCGGTTCAATTGTCAACAATTTGTTGGGTGGTGCTATTGGGTTTATGTCTATCGTTTTGAATGTCGGGCTTGGGATTAACCCGGCTTTGGTTGGTGCGCTTCAGGCAATTCCACGATTTACCGATGCGCTAACAGACCCGATTATGGGATATGTATCCGATAACACCCGATCGCGTTTTGGGCGCCGCCGCCCGTATATTTTTATCGGCGCCATTTTTGTCGGGCTCATTTTTGCGTTAATGTGGCAACTGCCGGAAGGCCACAGCGAGATGTTCTACTTCTGGTTTTTCCTGATCGGCTCCATCATTTTTTATCTCTTTTACACCGTTTTTGCAACGCCGTGGGTTGCCCTCGGATATGAATTGACCTCCGATTATCACGAACGCACACGATTGATGGCGGTAATGAATTTTATGGGGCAATTCGCATGGATTTCCCTGCCCTGGTTTTATGCAATTATGGAAAATGATCGCCTGTTTTCAGATTCCGTTGAAGGCGCGCGAACGCTCGCCATATTTATCGGCATTTTCGTTGCGATTGTCGGGATTATGCCGGCCATCTTTCTGCGCGAAAGATTTGTTGCCCGCGAAAGCGAAAGCGAAGGCGAAGAAAAAGTGCCGATCCTCCAGGGAATAAAAACCAATATCGCCCAGTTTTTCAAAGGTTTAGTGATCACGTTAAAGCAGCGTGAATTTCTGAAATTATGTGCCGGAACCTTCTTTCTGTTCAATGGCATCATGCTTGTCGGGGGCTTCAGTTCTTACATCATCATTTTTTATGTCAGCGGCGGCGATACAGATATGGGCGCCAGATACATGGGCATTTTCGGAACCATAAATACCGCGTCAACCCTGGTTGCAATTGTGGTGGTCACGTGGATCTCCTCCAAACTGGGAAAACGCCGCACATTTATGCTGGCAACGGCAGTAACGTTGGTCGGCAGCTTGTTGAAATGGTTCTGTTATGATCCGATGGTGCCGTGGAAAGTGCTTTTACCCGCGCCGCTGATAGCCGTTGGCATGGGCGGGCTTTTTACGCTAATGGGATCGATGATTGCGGATGTTTGCGATATGGACGAACTCCAAACCGGTGAACGCCGCGAAGGAATGTTCGGCTCTATTTACTGGTGGATGGTGAAACTGGGAATGTCCCTCGCTTTTGGCCTGTCCGGGTATTTGCTGAACGCAACCGGTTTTGAAGTTGAAATGGGCGGTGCGCAAACAGCATCCACATTCCTCTGGATGCGGATTTTTGATGTGATTATTCCTGCGATTGCGGCCGGTATTTCCATTTGGGCAGTGGCATCCTTCAATATTACAGAAGAAAAATCCTATGAAATTCGAGAGCAGCTCGAGGCACGTCGCGACAAGCCGTTGATTGAACCCGCATCTGCTTGATTATCATAAGTTTAGGGTTTCAATTCAGTTCGGTATTTGAAAGAAAAATCATGAAAAACACCGAAGAATTGCCATTCGAAATAAAAGGAAAAAGGTATGAAAATGAGAAATATGGTTAAGCATATCAGTCTCATTGGCTTGTTTTCATTGATCATGGGCTGCCAGGATTTGACAGATGAAATGGTTGGCAAAAAACCTGAAGATGTAAAAACCATCAACATAACCATGGTCGCAAAAAGCGCTGCTAATCCGGTGTTTGCTTCCGCCCGGTTGGGCGCAGAAGCCGCCGCCGCAGATTTAACGGATAAATACAGCATGATAGAAGTGAGCATCAGTTGGCGCACGCCGCTGGAGGAAAATCCCGAAGAACAGGCAGAGCGCATCCTGAATGCCGTGGAAGACGGAACAGACGCCATTATCGTTTCCTGTTCGGATGATTCGATTCTCACGGCTGCCATCAACAAAGCGGTTGACAGCGGTGTGCCGGTTATGACGTTCGACAGCGACGCACCGGCATCCAAACGCTTCGCATTTTATGGACCGAACGATTTGGAAATCGGTGAAAAAGTAATGTCCGAGCTGGTTACCGTTATGGGAACCAAAGGGCAAGTGGCTATTTTGGGCGGCAATCCAAATGCGCCAAACCTCCAAAAACGGGTACAGGGGCTTTTGAAAGCGGCGGAAAAATATCCGGAAATTGAAATTGTCGGTGAATTTTATCATGCCGAAACCACCGAAGCTGCAGTTGCCGAAATGAAACGGGTGAACAACGAATATCCGGATTTGAAAGGCTGGGCAATGGTTGGCGGCTGGCCGTTTTTTGATGATTCGATGTTGGATCAGATAGAGCCCGGAAAAGTGAAAATCGTTGCCGTAGATGCGTTGCCAATGCAATTGGCCTATATCGATAAAGGCATTGTCGATGTTTTTCTGGGGCAACCCACATTCCGTTGGGGCAAGGAATCGGTCGAAAAAATTGTTGATAAAATTTATCTGGAAAAAAAGGTGGATGAATTTTATCAAATGAAGCTGATCCGCGTCTGGAAGGATAATCTTGGCGGTTGGGCGCGCCAGCTCCGCGCATGGGGTTATACGGGAATTCCGGAAAAATATCTGACAATGTAACGCGGATAACGCAGGTGCCGGCATTACCAATTACGATAAAATTTTCAAATTCTAAAAATTTTATTTCAAAACCCGGTATGATTTTTGGTGACAGAAAGGGAGGTGAAATGATCCACCAATCATACGTAGTCAATAGAAAATCAGTAACAATAAACATTGAGGTTGAACTAATGAAAAAGAGCATTACAATTTTTATTGCAGTACTCTGCGCATTTGCATTTAGCGGCATCGTTTCCGCACAAAACAGCCCGATCGATTTCGAATCCGGCGGTCACGGCGCATCGTGGACGTGGGCTGTATTTGAAAACGACACCAATCCGGCACTGGAAGTTATTCCCAACCCGGATGCAACCGGAGCGAATACATCGGCAACGGTTGCCAAATTTACTGCATTGCAAACGGGTAATCCGTGGGCTGGTTGCGAATCGATGCATGGTTCGGATATCGGCACATTTACATTGGATGCGACCAACAGTGTCGTAAAAATTATGGTGTGGAAACCGGTGATCAGCGATGTCGGGCTCAAGTTTGCGAAGCCGGATGGCGCAGCATTGGTCGAAATTAAAGTACCGAACACAGTGACAAATCAATGGGAAGAATTAACATTTGATTTTACCAGCAGAATCGGCGACCCGAACACTGTTGGCCAGGATCAAATCATCGTTTTCCCCGATTTTGATCTGAATGGCAGAACTCAGGAAAATGTCTGCTATTTTGACAACATCACATTCCACCCGGCTGGTGGCGGCGGATCAACACCTACCGTTGCGGCACCTACCCCAACCCTTCCCGAATCTGATGTAATTTCCATTTTCAGCGATGCTTATACGGATGTTGCAGGAACCGATTTCAATCCCAATTGGGGACAAGGCACTGCAGCTTCCCAGGTTTCCATTGCCGGAAATAATACGCTTCAGTACGCCGGTTTGGATTATCAGGGAACTCAATTAGGCAGCAATCAGAATCTTTCCGGCGCCGGAATGGAATTCTTGCATATTGACTTCTGGACAACAAATTCTACCCTTCTGAATGTATCAATAATCAGTCCGGGACCATTGGAAACACCGTATGCGCTTACTGTTCCCACCTCGGGTTGGTCGAGTGTGGATATTCCACTGTCTGCATTCTCACCTCCGGTTAACCTTGCGGACGTTTTCCAGCTAAAATTTGATGGCAATGGCGATATTTTTCTGGACAACATCTACTTTAGTAAGGTTGTAACCGGCATCGAAGAAATCAGCGATGTGAACCCGTCGGCGTATGCGCTGGAACAGAATTATCCCAATCCGTTCAACCCGTCAACGGCGATCCGCTTTATCCAGCCGAATGCCAATCATGTCACGTTGAAAGTATATGATTTGCTCGGTCAGGAAATTGCCACGCTGGTGAACGAATTCAAAAATGCCGGAGCATACGAAGTAACTTTTGATGCGTCGAATTTACCGAGCGGCATTTATCTGTACAGCATTTCCACCGGCGATTTCAACGCTGTTAAAAAGATGATGCTTATCAAATAGTTGCAAAGCGTGTTTATGGTAAATCCTCAACCGTTGGCGCAAATTGCTGTTTGCTGCGCTGCAGGGGAAGTCATCAATTGAACACATAAAACTGTTGACCAGCCCTCAATTGGGGGCTGGTCATCTGTTAATCAGCGTGTTCATATTCCGGACCGGTCGATTGAAATAATGAGTAGTTGAAAAATCAAAAGAGAGACATATATGGAACTTCCAAATATTGAAGTGAAACATATTTTGTACGCGACAGATAACTCCGTAGATGCAAGATATGCATTTGCATACGCTGCGGGATTTGCAAAACAATTCAACGCAAAACTAACCATGCTCCACGTTGTTCAGGAATTTAAAGATATGGTAGCGTTTGATTTTGGCATTGAACGATCCGTCGCTGCGCAAAAATGGTTTTCGGTGAATAAAGATTATTTTGAAGAGGTCCAGGAGCATGTTCAGAAAATTGCCCAATCCAAATACGATGGCGAAATGATTAACGTCGATGACGTCATTGTGGAAAAAGGCAATCCGGTTAAAATGATTCTCGGTATTGCGAGTGACAGAAATTGCGATTTAATCGTAATGGGGATAAAAGGCCGCAGCGCAATCGAAGATGCTGTTTTGGGCAGCACGGTAAACGGTGTGCTGAGAAAATCCAAAATCCCCGTGCTGGTAATGCGGCATAAAGAATAATAGATAAAAGAGGTTATCGATGACAAGCAGAGGTCGTATCCATAGTTCGTTAGCCGGTTTGGATTTCTCCAATATGACAAAAAGTGAATTAGAATCCGCATTTTTACAAATGCTCAACAACGGCATTCACGGCATTTCATTTAGCGTGTATCTGAACGATCAGAAGCCCGGTTCGCTCATCAGTGCGGAACAAATTGCCGATCGCATGCAGATTGTTAAGCCGTATGTGAAATGGATTCGCTCATTTTCCTGCACCGATGGCAACGAGCATATTCCCAAAATCGCCCGGGAAAATGGCATAAAAACCCTCGTCGGCGCCTGGCTCGGTGACGATCCGGAAAAAAACGAGCAGGAAATTGAAGGTGTCATCAAAGTCGCCAAAGCCGGTTACGCGGATATTGTCGCGGTTGGCAACGAAGTGTTGCTGCGCGGCGATTTAACGGAAGATGAAATCATCAATTTTATCAATCGGGTAAAACAGGAAATTCCGGGCATTCCGGTTGGATATGTGGACGCGTATTACGAATTTGCCGTTCATCCGCGCGTTTCCGAAGCCTGCGATGTTATTCTGGCAAACTGCTATCCGTTTTGGGAAGGCTTTCCGCTGGAACATTCGCTGGCGTATTTAAAAAATATGTATCAGGTTGCCATGAACGCCGGAAAAGGCAAAAAAGTGATCATCACCGAAACCGGCTGGCCAAACCAGGGATCGCCGGAACGGGCTGCCGTGCCATCGTATGAAAACGCCATCCGCTATTTTATCAACGCCTACACCTGGGCGGATGAAGCGGATGTGGACATTTTCTACTTTTCCAGTTTTGATGAATTGTGGAAAGTCGGCGCGGAAGGCGATGTCGGGGCGTATTGGGGATTGTGGGATATAAACGGAAATCTAAAATATCGTTAAATATCTGAAAAAAAATATGTGACAGATTGGCGGTCGTATGAAAAAAATTGTGCTTATTCAGTTGATAATAGTTATGGTAATGGCAATGGTTTCGTGTGAGAAGAGCAATAAAAACAATAAGTTGCAATCGACTTCGGAGATACTGCTGACCTCCGAAAGCGGCGACAAAATTGCCAAAAAAGCAAACGTCCCGTTCAAAGATGGACAGCCAACGGGAACGGTTATCCAAATTCAGCCGGAAATTGTCAAACAGACCATCGATGGCATCGGTTCATCGTTTACCGAATCGTCCGCATTTGTGCTGGCGCATTTGGATAAAGCGGCGCGGCAGGAAGTAATGAACAATATTTTCGGCGAAAGCGGCGCGAATTTCTCGTTGACCCGGACGCACATCGGTGCCTGCGATTTTTGCGTGTACGGCAAATATTCTTACGCAGATAAAAAAGATGACGCCGCGCTGGCAAGTTTCTCCATTGCGCCGGACAGCGAAGGATTTAAAGCCGCCGATCATCCCGGCATCGTTGACGAAAGTTACGATTTGCTCCCGATGATCAAAGAAGCGTTGGCCATTAAAAACAGTCAGCCGGACAAGGAATTGCGAATCATCGCATCCGCGTGGACTGCACCGGCGTGGATGAAAGACATCGAGGATTGGTATATTCCCGGATCGGATGCGAACAACTGGCAGGGCACCGGCGGATCGCTCAAAGAAAAATACATCCCGACCTATGCGGAATATCTGGTGAAATATCTGGAAGCATACAAAGCCGAAGGTGTTGATATTTGGGGACTTACGCCGGTAAACGAGCCGCACGGCAACAACGGCCAGTGGGAAAGCATGCACTTTTCGCCGGAAACCCAAAACGACTTTATCAAAAAATATTTGGGTCCGAAATTGAAAGCCAGCCAAAATGGCGATATCAAACTCCTCGCATACGACCAAAATCGCGACGGTTTGGAACACTGGACAGACACCATTTTTGGCGATCCGGAAACCGCGCCGTTTGTTTACGGTGTTGCCGTTCACTGGTACGAAAGCACGTTTAAGGTGTACGAAGAGGTGTTCGAGCGCGTGAATGAAAAATTTCCCGGTTTTGCCATTATTCACACCGAAGGCTGCATCGATGATTTGGGGAAACCCGCGCCCAACGGCGTAACCGATCCGGAAGGCTATCAGGAAAGCGGCTGGTTTGATAACGACGAATTTTGGTGGAATGCCAACGCAACCGACTGGGCATATTCCGTTACATGGGAAGGCGTGAAAGTTGAAGATCATCCCATGTACACGCCCGTGCATCGCTATGCGCGAAATATTATTGTCAGCCTCGATCACTGGATGCGCGGCTGGGTGGACTGGAACATTGTGCTGGACCAAAACGGCGGACCGAACCACGTCGGTAATTTTTGCGGCGCGCCGATCATGATCGATACGGCATCGAAAAACGTGTATTACACACCCATTTTCCATGTGCTGTCGCAATTCAGCAAAACGATCCGTCCTGGCGATAAAGCGGTGCAAACCCAAAAACAGCTCGGAAATTTGGGCAATGACGATCTGCACGTCTGTGCCACCGTCAACAGCGATAATTTGTTGAGCGTGCAATTGCTGAACACCACAAAACAGCCCATCACATACAATTTGCAAATTGGTGATCAATTTGCCGAAATCACCATTGCTGCCAACGCCGTGCAAACAGTGCGGGTACAATTGTAGAGAAGAAAAAAAGGTTATCCGAAATGCGAAATACGAATCCAATACATCGTTTTACGGCTGAAAAATTTCTGAAATTGCTGCTGCTGATCTGTCCGGTGTTGATCTTTGGCGATGTTAATGCAGATACGCCAAAGTCCGGTGCGTTATCAATCGCCGATGCCGAAAACCATTTTTTCCGGCTGGATTTCCTGAACAACAGCTATGAAATTTCAGATATCGAAGCGCTGTTTTTTACCACTTTTCCGCACGACGATCCAACTGCCGGCGATGTGGTTTACGACCGGAAAAAATGGCAAAACGACAATATGCTGCGGCTGGAAAACGGCGACGGTTTGTATCTGTTCATTAAAGAGCGCAGCGATGATGTGCTGTTCGATTCCTTTCGAATGACATCCAAAGCGTTCTATAATTTGAACGATGAAAACCAACGGGTGCTGTTTGTTTTTAAGGGAAAAATGCCATCGGTAAACGGCGTTTGGCCGGCCTGGTGGCTGAACGGCAGCCGCCAACCGGAATGGCTGTATCAACATTCCGGGCAGGTTGCAACCGATGCGGAACTGGACGGTTATTCCGGAAAAGGGCATTTTTACGATACGCCATCTGCCGTCAATTCAACCGATTGGCCGGCCGCCGGTGAGCTGGATATCATCGAAACGATCAACGGCGAAAATATTATTCACAACACCCTGCACACCTGCCCCCAAATGTGCGATGCCCGTTGGAACGACGATCCAGAAATTAGCAATTGCGCTAACGCCAAAAATGGCGATCCCAATGCCGGATGCAGCGGTACGCCGTATGCGGTCGATGCTGTGGAAGGCACTTTTGCATGTATTTGGGAACAGCAATCCATCCGGTTTTATTATTGGACGCCGGAAGAAGATGTCCGAAAATCCGGCGGACCGCTGAGCGAAAATCCCCAGCCGGACCAATGGAACGGGGAAAATTTGAAAAATACCGTTTACCTGCTGGAAACGGACGCCACCTGTGATGACGAAGCGCATCAGGAATGGCAATGCAACAGCTGCAACGAAAGCAACACCTGCACATTTGTAAATATGAAAATGATTTTCAATATCACGCTGTGCGGCAAATGGGCCGGTGCGCAGTTTGACGATAGCGAAACACCGCTCCAAAACTGCCAATCGTATATCTCGGGAGAGGGGCGCGAAAACATCCACAACGAATTCATCAAAATTGAATACGTGGGGGTTTTCAATCTCAACGAATGATGTTTTCTCTAAAGCAGTGTTAACGTTAGCGCAAAAGGGGATGAAAATGACGAAGTTATTTTCTTTGATAATGGTTTCAATATTCGCCGCGGGAATATTATTTTCATGTAATAATGAAATGGAAAAATCAAATTTGAATACGAGTGATCAAAAAATAGTCATGGAAGAAATACAAAAAAATCTGGAAACCGGGCAAACCGCCGAAAAGGAAAATCCCTTTCAACGCCGACAGTTTAATCCATATTTAAATGATCAGTGGATTGGAAACGCAATTTCCTACGGTTGCTACCGCGAAGGTCAGGAGCCCGGCAAAAAAGGACCCACCAAAGCCGAAATTCTCGAAGACCTGAACATCATTACCCAATACTGGAACCTGATCCGGGTGTACAACGCGGACGATGATGCGGAACGCGTTCTGGAAGTGATCGTCGAAAACAAACTGCCCGTCAAAATGATGCTCGGCATTTGGCTCTCCAATGAAGTAAAACATCCGGAGCAAAAAACCGGGAACATCACGAATGTTATGCGGGGAATTGAACTGGCCAATCGTTTTAAAGATGTGATCGTTGGCGTGAATGTCGGCAACGAAGCGCAAGTGTTTTGGTCGTGGCATAAAATGAATATGGATAACCAGATCCGCTACGTTCGCGCGATCCGCAACAATACCACCGTGCCGGTCACCATCGCGGATGATTACAATTTCTGGAACAAACCCGAAGCCGGGCAAATGGCTGCGGAGTTGGATTTTATCGTTACCCATATCTATCCGTTGTGGAACGGCAAAACGCTGGAAACTGCTATTCCGTGGATGGACAGCACGTTTAAAGATATTCAGGCCAGATACCCGGAAAAGCAGATTGTTCTCGGGGAAACCGGATGGGCGACAACCTACAATCCGGAAAAAACAGGCGACGGCGAGCAGGGATCGCTTATCAAAGGTGATGTCGGTCTCGAAGCTCAGGCAACATATCTGAAACTGCACAATGAGTGGGTGAATGCCAACAAAATCACCACGTTTTTATTTGAAGCATTTGATGAGCCGTGGAAAGGTGGCGGCGTCAGTTCACCGCCCAATGAAGTTGAAAAACACTGGGGCGTGTTTTACGAAAACCGCACTCCGAAAGAATCGTTCCAACAATACCTCGAAAGCATTGAAAAATAACAGTTTATCTGTGAAATGCGGATGGTGCTCAACGCGACAGTTTTTTCGTTTTGGGCAACATCCGCAAATCGAACATCCGGCAAATTGCTTAATTTGCGGATGATCCGCGGTTGCGATCCACCCAATAAGCCCAGATCACAAACAGCCACTGTAGTTGTCCCGCCCACGCAATTGCGGATACATTTGGCGGCGGCGGACCAAAAATATTTCCCAGATGTATCAGCGCCAGAAAACCGACCAATCCCCAAAAACCCCACATTCCGGAACGATTTTTGGCAGCAGTTGCCCGAAGATACAGCCAAACGCCAACCGCAAAAATGAGCCCTTCCAGAAGTGTGGATCCAACAACGGAATTCCAAAGCCCGAAACCCAGCATCGGTGAATCACCCGGATACAACGGTAAATCCGGGCGATGCACAAACAGATCGAGCAGCCAATGGCTGATCACGCAAAATCCCAACACCACCGCACCGCGAAGATTTTTTTTGAACAGCCAGAACACCCCGCCAAACAATAATCCCCAGATGCAAACCATCAGCAAACTGTGGGTAAACGGATAGCTGGTGAAATCCAGCGGCGTCATTTTTGTGTTGCCCGGATCGATTCGGACCGTTTCGATGCCCATCAACAGAAATGTCGGCCACAGCAAATCCAGAAATTGCGCCGCCAAAAACAACGTGCCCAGCGAAATTTTTCGATCTGCGGATTTCGCGCCAAATCCAACGCCAAAATGTCCGATAAACATAAATGCTCCTAAATCGTTAAATTTCGTAATTTCTTTGATACGGTTTGCTGCACATATCGTTTCACGAAAAGATTATCCGCAACATAAGGCCCAAACCTCCCGTTAATTGACAGGTTCATTATTTCCAAAGTGCAAATAATTAGTCAATCGCGAATTGCCTGACAGGCACAGCCATAAAACCCAAAATGAGGTTTTTTTGATGAAATATAGAATTTCAAAAACTGCAATTGTTCTGTTAATTTTCGGTTTTTCTGCTCTTGCCCAAAATTATCCGGTTCTGTTCACCAAACAGGTCAACGGCACAGATAATATTTTCATGATTACCGAAACCGGCGAACGGCAAATCACCGATCATTCCCGGAAGGACAGCAGTCCGTTGATCTCGCCGGATGGAAAAATGATGGTGTTTACATCCGAGCGCGTTGGCTGGTGGAAAATCTGGACGATGGATGTGGCGCAGCAATCGTTTACCCAGTTGACAAATTCCGGCAATGCGGAATACGCGCCGTGCTGGTCGCCGGACGGAGAGGAAATCGCATTTGTTTCCACACGGGACGGCAACGCGGAAATTTATGTGATGGCAAAAAACGGCACAAATCTCCGGAATATTTCTCAAAATTCTGCGGATGACGCCTTTCCGTTTTGGGGCGAAGATGGCAACATTTATTTCTCATCCGGGATTGATGACGTGTTCCAAATCGTGCGGATGAAACCGGACGGATCGGCGAAAGAAATTATCGCTAAAAGCAATGAAAACAAACTGATGCCGCAACTGTCACCGGACCGGAAATCGCTGCTCTATTATTCGGATGCTGCCGGAAATAACGACATTTTCACAGTGGATACAGATGGCAGCAACCGCAGGCAATTGACAGATGATCCGCTGGGTGATATCCGTCCGCGCTGGTCGCCGGATGGCAAAACCATTGTGTTCGAGCGCGGCGATAAACGGCGGAATCAGCACATTTTCATCATGGATGCGAATGGCGAAAACCAGAAACAGCTCACGTTTTCCAATTACAATTACGCGCCATCGTTTGTTGAAAATTGTGTGGTGCTCTGTCAAAAATAGATTATTCCAAATGGTTGCCGCAGATTTGCGACACCAAAATTCAGCTGCGGATCAGTGGCAAAAACGAGTGAAATCAACATGAAAAAATTCATACCGGTAATTTTGATCATTGGTTTCGGGCTGGCAATCGCCCAATCGAAAAAGCTGCAACCGTATGTTGTCGCGCTGCAGGAAAAGGGCGACAAACCCGAAAATTTTGTGCTCGAAAAGCTTGACAAATACGATTTGATTCTGTTTGATGACGCGCTGCATACCGCCGTTGAGCCGTTTGAGTTTTATCGAAAATTGATCAAAAACAGTAACTTCCGCAAAAAGGCGACATACATTTTTCTGGAAGTGGTCGCGATGAATCAACAACCTGCGCTCGATGCATATTTTGCTTCAGAAGTGCACAATCCGGCGCTGCTGTTTCCGGCATTTCAAAATGATTTTAGCGGAACGGGATGGACGTATCAAACCTATTTCGATCTGCTGGAAACCGTTTGGCAAACCAACCGCACGCTGCCGCCGGACGAACGCTACAAAGTGATAGCGGTAAACGCACCGGTGTTTTGGAAAGAAATCCACACACCGGAAGATCTGGCGCTGTTCCGGCGATCCCTCGCCGGAAACGATTACACGATGTATAAAAATATCCTGTCGCATCTCGACAATTTTAAATCCGGCAAAAAAGGTATTTTTCTCACCAACACGCGCCACGCGTATAAATGCATCAAAAATTCCGGCGGTGACATTTACTGGAATTGCGGTACGTTTTTTCACGAATTTCAGCCGGGAAAAACGTATTCGGTGCGCTTTCACAACATCAATTTTGCGTTCGAAAAGAAAATTAATCGCGATCCCGACACGCCAAAAACCACCGAAGGTTTGGAAAATAAGGTGCTGAAATGGGTCCGGATGGAAAATGGATTGTGGGACAGCGCGTTCGAAGCAAACGGCAACGCGCCGGTTGCGCTGGATTTGGCAAATACGCCGTTTGGCGATGCCGCGTACATCGGCAATCACATGCTGAATGCCGCACCGAACCAGACGATTTACGATGCGTACGACGCCATCATTTTTCTGGCGCCGGTTGAGCAACTGCGTCAAACTGCGATAACGGATGTGCTTTTCACCACCGATTTTAAACAGGAACTGGAACGGCGATTCCCGATTTTATACACCGAAACGCAACTCGCCAACCTGCTGGAAAGCAGCGACGCAAAAACAATTCGCGAATACATTGAGCGCAATTTTGTTGCCGAACCGGAAATACGCCAACCGTTGACGAAGCAAATTGGCCCGATCGACGAATGGAAACAGTGAATGCCCAATTAGCCGCTGTATTCTCCTCAACCCCAATTGTTCTAAATGCCAAATAGCTTGGCTCCTGCCTGTATTTTTAATATCCCCTCAACTCTCTTCAGCGGATTGTCGAAAAAAATATTTCGATGTTTTATTTAAATATATAGATATTTATATTAATCTATGTGAATGAATTAACAATGAGAAACTGAGTGAGCAACAGACTGAAAATTTTTATTTATCAGTACTAAAACCGTAATAGCAGACAGGATATAGAGATGCGAAACGTAAAACATAATGGGGTTATCATATTTGTGTCCGTATTGGCGGCGCTGGTTCTCCCGCTGATATATTTTTTGCAGCAATCGGAACCGCAGCGCGATGATCCGTGGGCATTTGTTCCGGAAAAACTGCCGCACACCGATCACGCCAATTTGATGAAAGGGCCGTTTGAGGATGGTCCGTCGGTCACCAAAGCGTGTCTGGAATGCCACAAAGATGCCGGAACGCAAATGATGAACAACGCACACTGGACGTGGGAAACACCGGAAACGCTGATTTCCGGCCGCAGCGAGCCGGTCAAATTGGGGAAAAAGAATGCGATGAACAATTTTTGCATCGGCATTCAATCGAACTGGCCGCCCTGTACGGCTTGCCACGCCGGATACGGCTGGAAGGATGAAACCTTCGATTTCACCCGGCAGGAAAATATGGATTGTTTGGTTTGCCACGATAATTCCGGCGAATACGTAAAAGCCAACGGCGGTTTTCCGGCGGAAGGAGTGGATTTGCTGGCGGTCGCGAAAAGTGTTGGCAACCCGAAACGTTCCAACTGCGGCGGCTGCCATTTTCGCGGCGGCGGCGGCAACGCGGTAAAACACGGCGATCTCGACGAAAGCCTCTATTTTCCGCAGGAACGGGTGGATGTGCACATGGGCAAATTCGATTTTGTCTGCACCGATTGTCATCAATCCGAAAACCACAGTATGAAAGGGCGGGCGTTTTCCGTCAGTTTTGATAATGAAAATCAGGTCTATTGCACCAATTGCCACTCCGAAACGCTGCACAGCGATGACCGGATCAACGCGCACATCGCCAACGTTGCCTGCCAATCCTGCCATATTCCGGCTGCGGCGGTAAAAGAAGCGACCAAAATGCACTGGGACTGGTCTGCCGCCGGACAGGATTTGCCGGAAGATCCGCACACCTATCTCAAAATCAAGGGTAAGTTCGAATACGAAAAAGAGATTATTCCCGAATATTTTTGGTACAACGGCGTGGCGGATCACTACATTTTGGGCGACAAAATTGATCCGGCAAAAACCACGTTTATCAACTATCCCAAAGGGAATCTGAAAGATCCCAAAGCCAAAATTTGGCCCTTCAAAGTGCACCGCGCCAAACAAATTTATGATACCGAATACAACCATCTCATCCAGCCGAAAACCTTTGGCGAGGGCGGTTACTGGAAAGATTTCGATTGGGACAAAGCCGCCCGGCTGGGCTCGGAAGTTGTCGGGTTGCCATACAGCGGGCGATACGGTTTCACCGAAACGGAGATGTTTTGGCCGATCACCCACATGGTTGCGCCAAAAGAAAACGCGCTGCAATGTGTGGATTGCCACGGCGATGCACCGCGCGCACGAATGGACTGGCACGCGTTGGGTTACGACGGCGATCCGATGTATCACGGCGGGCGTCGCCTGACTGTTGAAAACGCCGCAGCTGCAGCCGTTTCGGGAGGTAAATAATCATGAAAAATCAACAAAAATTTGCTGGCAAATTATTCGTTTTAACGATTGCTGCGCTGCTGCTGACCGGTTTTTCCGGTATGTTTGCGCAACCGATGCTTCACCCGAAAATTAAGCTGCTGGATGAAAACGGCGTTTCCGTGCTGACATCCGGCGGCGCGATGTCCACGTTAAAATCGTGCAGCGGTTGCCACGATGCCGCGTTTATCGAAACCCACAGTTTTCACAGCAATTTGGGATTGGACGCACTCACCGAACCCGGGCAAATTGCCGGCGGTCGCGAATGGGATTTCAGCGATGGCGCGTTTGGCAAATGGAATGCGATTGCCTATCGCTATCTTTCGCCATCCGGCGATGCGCAAATCGATATGGGCACTGCCGATTGGGTGCGCTATTTCGGTGCCCGTCATGTTGGCGGCGGACCGGCGAAACTGAGCCGCAGCGGCAAACCGCTCACTGAAGTGGCGATCGTCGCGAACGATCCCGAAACCCATATTGTTGATCCCGAAACCGGCGTGTTGCAGCCGTGGGACTGGCAAAAATCCGGCGTTGTGGAAATGAACTGTTTTTTGTGCCACACCGAAAATCCCAACAATGCGGCGCGGGTTGCCGAACTGCAATCCGGGAATTTTCGGTGGGCAAATACGGCGACATTGCTGGGCACCGGCATTGTCCAAAAATCGGGCGACACATGGCGCTGGAACGCCGCCGCGTTTGATGCGGATGGTTTTCTGACTGCCGGACTTAGCCAAATGCAATCGCCAAAAGATGCCAACTGCGGGTTGTGCCACGGGCAGGTTCATGCGGATATTCAGTCGCCGTTGACCACCGCCGGTGCGCAGCCGGAACAGTGGAGCACCCAAACAACCGGACAAATTTTTTCGCCGCAACGCATGTTCGAAAGCGGCGTGAACCTCTCCGGAAAAAAAGATTTATCGCGCCCGTGGGATGTTCACGCGGAGCGATTGGTCGCCTGTGTGGATTGCCATTATTCGATCAACAACCCGGTGTATTATCAGGAATCTGCGACCACCCGGCCGGCGCATCTCAAATTCGATTCCCGGCGCATGGCGATCAAGGAATACCTCTATCGCCCCAGCCACCAATTTGCCAAAGGCGAAACCGTGCAGGAAACCGGCAGCGCGGGAATGCGCCGCTGCGAATCCTGCCACAACAGCAGCGCCGCGCACGAATGGCTGCCCTATAAAGAGCGCCATCTGGACGCCATCAGCTGCGAATCCTGCCATATTCCCAAATTGTTTGCGCCCGCCGGCCGTGCGTATGACTGGACGGTGCTCACGTCTTCCGGCAAACCGCGCATCGAATATCGCGGTATCGACGGGCAGCCGGGCAGCGTTAATACGCTGATTACCGGATACGAGCCGGTGCTGCTCCCCCGCCGGGATGCGGACGACAACTTGCGGCTTTCTCCGCATAATTTGATCACATTTTGGTACTGGGTGCAGGGCGATCCCGAACGCCCGGTGCGGCTGGACGATCTGAAAACAGCGTTTTTCAGCGGTGAAAAGTATCACCCGGAAATTCTTTCTGCGCTGGATGAAAACAGAGACGGCAGCCTTGGCGAAGCGGAATTGGTGCTGAATACTCCCCAAAAAATTGCAGCGATCCAAAACCGGTTGACGGCGGCGGGCGTGGAACATCCCCGTATTAGCGGCGATGTTGAGCCGTTTGGCATTCACCACAACGTTGCGAATTTCGAGTGGGTCACCCGCGAATGCACCGCCTGCCACAGCAGCGAATCGCGGTTGTATCAGCCGATGCTGCTTTCGGCACATTCGCCGGACGGCGTAACGCCGCAATTTGTCAATGCCACAAATCTGGCGATCGGCGGAACTATTTTGAACGACACCAACGGTCAGTTGATCTATCGTCCGCAACCGCGAAACGGCGGTTTGTTTGTGCTCGGTCACGATGTGGTCAGTTGGTCAAATTACGCCGGAATGATCGCGTTTGTGCTGGTTTTGCTGGGCATTGCGGTTCACGGCGGCTCGCGCGTTATCGCTGCAAAACGCCATCCCAACCACGTTGCGGAAACAAAAAAAGTTTACATTTACCATGCGTACGAGCGCTTTTGGCACTGGCTGCAGGCGATTGCGATTATCGTGCTCATCCTCACCGGGCTGGTTATCCACTCGCCGGATACGTATCATTTGTTCGATTTTGCGATGGTTGTGCAAGTCCATAATATTGTTGGATTTATCCTGCTGGCGAACGCGTTTTTGGCGGCGTTTTATCACATTGCCGGCGGCGAAATCCGGCAATATTTACCGGAACCGCGCGGCTTTTTCAGCCAGGCGATTGCGCAAACCTATTATTATATGTATGGCATTTTCAAAAATGCGCCGCACCCGTTCGAAAAAACCGAGCGCAACAAACTCAACCCGTTGCAGCGGATCACCTATCTCATCATTTTGAATATTTTGCTGCCGTTGCAAATCGTCAGCGGAATTCTGATTTGGGGCGCGCAACGCTGGCCGGAAATTTCCGCCAGTTTGGGCGGGCTTGGTTTTCTGGTGCCGTTGCACTCCTTTGCGGCGTGGCTGTTTGCCGCATTTTTGATCATGCATATTTATTTGACAACCACCGGTCACACGCCGATGTCCAACATTCGCGCGATGGTTGTGGGTTGGGAAGATGTTGAAATTCAAAAAAATGAAGAGGTAAAATAGAGATGAAAACTTCAGCAAAACCGTATTTGAATCCCTATTTCGCGGGCGTGCTGCTCGGCATCGTGCTGTTTCTGGCATTTCTGGTCACCGGAAACGGGCTGGGCGCATCGGGCGGTCTGAACCGGATGATCGTTTATGTGGAAGATATTTTTGTGCCGGAGCACATCGACCAAACGCCCTATCTGCTCAGCATGGCCGGCGGCGAGAAAAACCCGCTCGATCACTGGATTGTGTTTCTCACCGTTGGCGCAATTTTGGGTGGTTTCGTTTCCGGATTGATCAACAAACGCACCCGTTTTGAAACCGGAAAAGGCCCGAATATTTCGGATAAACAGCGCTGGGTGATGGCGTTTATCGGTGGCGGATTGATGGGCTACGGCGCCCGTTTTGCCCGCGGCTGCACATCCGGGCAGGCGCTTTCCGGCGGTGCGGTGCTTTCGGTCGGCAGTTGGGCGTTCATGTTTGCCGTTTTTGCCGGCGGGTATTTGCTGGCTTATTTTTTCAGGAAAGCCTGGAATTAAGCTGTTGTTTATCAATCAGTTAAAAAGAAAATGAATAAAGGAGAAAATACATGACACCGTTTCCGCTTTCCGATGGTTTGGGTGTTTGGACCGGATATTTTTTGTATCTGATGATCGGTGTGAGTTTTGGTGCAGTGCTGGAAATGGCCGGATTCGCCAATTCGCCAAAACTGGCGGCACAGTTTTACCTGAAAGATATGACCGTGCTGAAAGTGATGTTCACCGGCATCATCACCGCGATGGTGCTCATTTTTTGGGCAACCGGGCTGGAAGTGCTCGATTTCGAAAAAGTGTGGGTGAATCCCACCTATTTGTGGCCGGGAATTGTCGGCGGATTGTTGATGGGATTTGGTTTTATCATCGGCGGATTTTGCCCCGGCACATCGCTGGTTGCGTTGGCGACGCTCAAAATTGACGGCATATTTTTTACCCTCGGCGCGCTGACCGGTATCTTCTTTTTTGGCGAAACCGTTGCCAATTTCGAAGGCTTCTGGAATTCCAGCTACATGGGGCGATTCACGTTGCCGGAATGGCTGGGGCTGGATACCGGCGTGGTTGTGCTGCTGGTTGTGCTGATGGCGGTGTTCATGTTTTGGGGCGGCGAAAAACTGGAGAAAATTTTTGGTGAAAAAAGCGCGGCAAAAGCACCGAAATGGCAAATTGCCGGCGCCGGTGCGCTGGTGGCTGCCGCGATCGGGCTTATCGCCGTTGGACAGCCGACGCTGGAGGATCGTTGGGAATGGATCGCCGATCAAAAATTGCCGCTGCTGGAAGAACGGCAGGTGCAAATTCATCCCGGCGAATTGGCCGATCTCATGAAAAATGACCGGATCAATCTGGTGATGCTCGACCTCCGCGACGAAGCCGATTTCAACCTGTTTCACCTCAAAGATGTAAAGTTGGTGAAAACGGAGCAACTGGCATCGCTGGCGAAGGCGTTAAAAAATGAACCCGGAAACACCGTTTTTGTGCTGATGAGCAATGATGAACAGCGTGCAACAGAAGGCTGGAAAATTCTGGCCGTCAAAGGTATTCCGAACATTTATTTGCTGGAAGGCGGCATCAACAATTGGTTGAATGTTTACGAACACGACGGGCACGAAAAATGTCCGCCGAATGTCGCAACTGCAGATGACGCGCTGCAGCATGTTTTTGCGGCTGCGATCGGCGACCGCTATTTATCTGCCGAGGCAGAAACCGCTTCGCACGAATCGCACGTTGAATTCACTGCCAAAGTGAAATTGGAAACCAAAGGCAAATCCAAACAGGGCGGTTGCGGTTGATGCGATATTAAATGGGCAATATTAAAACCCGCATTCCCGGATTTTGGTTGGGGACGCGGGTTTTCTTTTATCTCCCGTCAAATCAATTGGTTGAATGCGATAAAAAACGTTCAATTATTGGCGCAACTTTGGTATTATATCCCCGTTGATATCGAAAAACCGGTTGTCCGCAACCGGAAATCCATTGTCCCAAAAGGAGAAAAGTGATGAAATATTTCATAAAAATGATGCTGTTTTTGCTGGTTGCAAGCTGCCTTTTTGCGCAGCCAACATTGGGGAGCGATTCAAAATCGCCCAAAACCATCGCAGAAAAAACCGCAGACATGCAAAAATTTGAGGGGTTTTTCAGCTTTTTTTGGGATGCGGAAACCGGCCAAATCTGGCTGGAAATCGACAAATGGGATACAGAATTTCTCTACGTAAACGCGTTGGCGACCGGCGTCGGCTCGAACGATATCGGGCTGGATCGCGGGCAGCTCGGCGGCGAGCGCATCGTAAAATTTGTGCGAAGCGGCCCAAAAGTGCTGCTGCTCCAGCCGAATTATTCCTTCCGCGCGATCACCGAGAATACCGCCGAACGGTTGTCTGTTGAGGAAGCCTTCGCCCAATCCGTGCTGTGGGGCGGCGAGGTTGTTGCGGAATCCGGCAGCAGCGTGTTGGTCGATGCGAGCAGCTTTTTTCTGCGCGACGCGCACAACGTGACCGGTACGCTCAGCCAATCCGGTCAGGGCAGTTTTTCGCTGGATGCGTCGCGATCCGCGTTTTATCTCCCGCGAACCAAAAATTTCCCCAAGAATTCGGAATTCGAAGTAACGCTCACATTCGCCGGAAATTCACCAGGATCATACGTCCGGCAGGTGGTGCCGACGCCGCAGGCGATCACCGTTCGTCAACATCATTCATTTGTGAAGCTGCCGGAAAACAGCTACAAACCGCGTGTTTTTGATCCGCGATCCGGCTATTTCGGCATCGAATATATGGATTACGCAACACCGATTTCCGAACCGATCGTGAAGCGGTTTATCGCCCGGCATCATTTGGAAAAGAAAAATCCCGGCGCGGCGATGAGCGAAGCGGTGGAACCGATTGTCTATTATCTCGATCCGGGCACGCCGGAACCGATTCGCTCCGCGCTGCTGGAAGGGGCGCAATGGTGGAATCAGGCGTTCGAGGCTGCCGGATATCAAAACGCGTTTCAGGTGAAAATGCTGCCGGAAGGCGCCGATCCGCTGGACATTCGCTACAACGTGATTCAGTGGGTGCATCGCTCAACCCGTGGCTGGTCATACGGTGCGGGCGTTACCGATCCGCGAACCGGCGAAATCCTGAAAGGTCACGTGTCGCTGGGCTCGTTGCGGGTGCGGCAGGATTTTCTGATCGCCGCCGGATTGCTGGCGCCATACGAAAGCGGGAAGCCGGTATTGCCGGAAATGCAGGAAATGGCGCTGGCGCGGATTCGCCAATTATCCGCTCACGAGGTTGGGCACACACTCGGGCTGGCGCATAATTTTGCGGCCAGCGTCAACAATCGCGCGTCGGTGATGGATTATCCGCATCCGCTGGCAACGCTCGACGCCAGCGGCAAAATCGATTTATCCGATGCGTATGACACCGGTATCGGCGAGTGGGACAAAGCCGCAATCGCATACGGTTATCAGGATTTTCCCGACGGAACCGACGAAAAATCAGGTTTGAACGCGATCATCAGCCAGAGTATTTTGCAGGGATTGAAATATATTTCCGATGCGGACGCACGTCCGGCGGGCGGGGCGCACCCGTTTGCGCATTTGTGGGATAACGGCAGCAACGCCGTGGATGAGCTGAATCGCGTGCTGAAAATACGCTCCGTCGCACTCGATAATTTTTCCGAAAACAACATCCGCGAAGATGCGCCGATGGCAACGCTGGAAGAAGTGCTGGTGCCGGTTTACCTGTTTCACCGCTATCAATTGGAGGGCGCAGCCAAATTGCTCGGCGGATTGAATTACACATACGCGGTTCGCGGTGACGGGCAAACGGTTACGGAAATGGTGCCCGCATCGCAACAGCGGGATGCGTTGGCGGCGCTGATTCGCACGATTCAGCCGGATGTGCTGGCGATTCCGGAGCATATTTTGCGGCTGATTCCGCCGCGTCCGTACGGCTATTGGCGCGATCGCGAAATGTTCGACATCCGCACGCGAGTGACTTTCGACCCGCTTTCCGCAGCAGAAACCGCAGCGGATATGGCTGTCGGATTGTTGCTGCATCCCGAACGCGCTGTGCGACTGGTGGAATATCATGCCCGCGATAACGCATTTCCCGGATTGGCGGAAGTGCTGGACAACGTCGTTCGATCAACCTGGCGGGCGAAACCGGAAACCGGTTATCCCGGGGAAATCCGGCGCGTGGTGAATCATGTGGTGCTCTATCATTTGATGGCGATGGCGGCAAACGAAGCTGCCGCGCCGCAGGTGCGGGCAATCGCATTTCTAAAGCTCGACGAACTCAAAACGTGGCTCACCGAAAACCAATCGAACGCGAAAAAAGATCTGAACCGTCACGCTGAAAATGTGTTTGCCATTTCCCAGATTTCCCAATTTCAGGAAAATCCGGGAAAAATCCGCATCACCAAACCGGGTGATCCGCCGGCCGGCTCGCCGATTGGCACACATCACTCGTTCGCCGATCCGTTCGGTTGGGGCTGTGGTTGGCAGTAATATTTTAGCTGATTTTTAAAAAAATATTTTGTCGCGGATATGTAATTTGCAGTGTCGCTGTGCCCATTTTTTTTCGGTTAAACCGATACTTTTGGGTTGGATAAACAATCCCGCTAAATCTTTTTCTTGGCAATGGGTGCGGTAAACCACATGCTTTGCAAAAAAATATCGCATATTTGACGGTAGCCTTGCTCTCAATAAGCAAAATTATTAAAAATGTCGGTTTGACACTTATTAGTCGATAATTGTGTAAGCGAATTAATGTGAACGCACAGCCACTGTTCAAAAGATATTCGATTTCATAAATGTATCATTATCACAAAAAATCAAAGGGCGGGTTTATGAAGAAGCTTTTTTTAATCCTCATTATCCTGACTTCAGTTGGGTTTAGTCAAAATTTTAATGTGAACATAAACCTGAAAGATGGAAGCACGGTTACGTTTTCAATCGATGAAATTCAAAAAATCGAATTTGGAAACCTGACCGGTATTGAAAATGGCGATAAACCGCACCAACTTGTGCAAACGTTTAAGCTGTTGCAGAATTATCCCAACCCGTTTAACCCGTCAACGACGATTGCCTATCAATTACCCAAAACCTCAGCCATAAACGTTAGTATTTTTGATATAAACGGTAAGCTCGTGAAAGAAATTTTGAATGAAACCCAAAATGAAGGACATCACGAAGTGACATGGGATGGCGCAAACCAGCAAAACAATCGCGTGGCCAGCGGCATTTATATTTATACTGTAAAAAGCGGTGACGTCATTCTGTCCAAACAAATGATATTAATTAAATAGTCCGGAGATAATAAATTGACCAGAAAAATTATACTTTTGTTGAGCGTTGTTTTTATATCGACGCTTTCCATTGCGCAAACGGTTGATGTTACCAAAAAAACCGGTGGGCTTGAGCAGATTACGCTTTCTGATATTGATAACATTACGTTCGGTCTTCCGGGTTTTGGTGGCAATATAAATGCTGTCAGCGCTCAGGCTAAGCTCAATATTCATTCGCAAACCGGTGTTGTTCAATTGTTGATTTCAGATATCGACAGCGTGTTTTTTAACGATGTCGGCACCCTGGCTTATTTTCGAACGTCCCAGAATTTAACGGAATTTTCACTTTCGGATATTGACAGCATTACGTTTGATAACAGCATAGACTCGACAGTTTATATCACATACAATGGGTCAACCGTCACGGTGGAAAATCCATTAGCATCTCTTGGTGTGCAAGTGAATGTTTCCGGCGCCAATGTAACGGTGAATGCGAATTCCGGTATCAGTAATGTTAAATATGCCTTATCCGGAATAACCACCGACGGGATGTTCAAAATTTATTCCGATTTACGGCTGGAACTGTATTTGAATGGCGTCCAGATTACCAATCCGGATGGTCCGGCAATTAATGTGCAAACCGGAAAAAGGATTACGGTTCATCTTGCGGGCGGAACAACGACCGTGTTGACGGATGGCGTTAATTATGCGACGCCGCCCAATAATGAAGATCAGGATGCGGCTTTCTTTAGCGAAGGTCAGTTGATATTTGAGGGTTCGGGTAGCCTGGAAATCAACGGGTTTGGAAATGATGAACATGGTCTCAGAAGCGATGATTACATTGAAGTTAATGGCGGCAATATCACCATCAACAGCGCCGTAAAAGATGGCATACACACGAATGACGGCTATTTTATGAATGGTGGTGTTGTGCATGTTACGTCGGACGGAGACGGCATTGATGGTAGCGATGGTGTCATCGAAATTTCCGGTGGAACTGTCACCGTTCTGAATTCTACTATAGGGAATATTGCGTTGAAATGCGATAGCACCCTGCACATATCCGGTGGTTTGGTAAATATTTCGGTTGATGGCGACCGAGCCATGGGTTTGTATTCCAAACAGGATATTAAAATTACCGGCGGCACATTAAATATCAACACGACCGGTGATGCGGTATTGAGTCCATCCGTTGCCGGTTTCGATCCTTCCTATTGCACGGCAATATCAGCGGAAACAAATGTTCAGATTGACGATTGCAATATTACGATCAATACGTCCGGTAAGGCTGGCAGAGGCATATCGAGTGATGGCGGTGTAAATATGAATTCCGGAACACTCACTATCACATCTACGGGTGATGGTGAAACATATACAAATCCGCTGGGCAATCCGGATGCATATCACGGACCGTGTATTAAGGCTGACGCAAATATAAATATTATTGATGGTGTGGTAATGCTGAACCATTCGGGAGATGGTGGCAGAGGAATTATTGCAGACGGACAAATTAACATTGGCAACCCGATTACAGCGCCGTCAATTAGTGTCACAACAACCGGCAACCCGATTACCATTGTTCCGGGTGAATACGCAGAAGCCAAAGCGGTTTCTGCAGATAACGCTATTATCATCGAAAATGCAGATATGACCATTTCATCCAATGATGTTGGCCTCGAATCCAAAGTGTCGATCACCATCAACCTCGGGGTCATAAATATTACAAATTCCCTCGAAGGTATGGAATCACCGGGTATTGCTATCAACGGTGGAGAAATTCACGTAAACGCAAGCGAAGATGGCATAAATCCAACCTTTGGATTGGATGGCTCACAGTATGACGGAAGCAATTTGACGATAAACGACGGCTACGTTTTTGTGAACACAACCAACGGTGATGCACTGGACAGTAACGGCGATATTTTCATCAATGGTGGTGTTCTCGTGATTCACGGCCCACAATCTTCACCGGAAGTTGGTGTTGATGTAAACGGCGATTTTGTTGTCAACGGTGGATTTATGGTTGTGTCGGGCACCAATTCGAATATGACGGAAGGACCGGTTCAGTCCTCTTCCCAGTATTCCGTTTTGTTCAGAACCAACCAGAGTATTTCAGCAGGAACACTGTTCCATCTGGAAGATGCCGGCGGCAATAATCTGGTAACATTTGCACCGACACGGCAGTATTATTCGATCATCTTTTCCAGCGTCGAACTCAGCTCCGGCACAACATACAGCGTTTACACCGGCGGAAGCTCAACCGGCACGCTGAAAGACGGTGTGTTTACGGGCGGAACGTATTCCGGCGGCACTTTGAGGACATCATTTACACTGTCGAATATTTCTCAAACAGTCTGGTTTTAGTTTTAAAAATTCAGGCTAATTACCGCCGAGTCTGCTTTATAACGGTGGTGATTAGCCTGCTTTTTTACTGAAAATGCCATGAATACCCGGAATACCGAATCTGATGAATTGTCAAACCGGCCAAGTTTGGTAATTTATAATTAGCACCGATTGCTGCGTGTTACGTTGAAGACGTTAGGTTTTTGAGCTGTTTGTATTTGAACGACTCGTTTTTAAGACATGGATGTCAGGCTGACAATATTTTTTTGTGCATTTCCAAACGCAATTTTATTCATCGATCAAACAAATAAATTCACTTTACCATCGAGTGTCTATTCATAACAAACGTGTTGTTTTGCGTTGCTATGTCGTGAATTATTGAAGTTTAAATTGCTTTCAAATAAGTCAAAACACCAATAAAGCAACAAATAACTTTGAGCATGTGGTAAAAATCATCCGAATTCTGTAGGATTTTCTTAATCTATTTGTAATTGAATTTTAAATTATGAGAAGATAATCACAAAAGATAATGACTGAAATATTATAATAATTACGCACAAGAGTTAACCTTCAATTCAGGTTTAACAAAGGATCTTAATATGAATTTTCCAACCCCTTACCTTGGTCTCAGAATGAGTTTTGTAACCGGATGTCGATTTGCGGCACTTGTTGTATTTACAACACTGTTTCTGCAGTCGGTTGTTCCGTTGGCTGCGCAAACCGGTGTTCGGATTAATGAATTTATGGCAAACAACAACTCTGTTCTTGTGGACAATGATGATGAATACTCGGACTGGCTGGAATTGTATAACGCCGGTCCTTCCACGGTTGATCTTACCGGCTGGTATCTCACCGACGATTCCACGCATTTATCCAAATGGGCGTTTCCAGCCATATCGTTGGCGGCGGGTGGATATTTGATCGTTTTTGCTTCGGACAAAAACCTGACATCGCCGCAATTGCACACCAATTTTAAGCTGACCGGCGACGGCGAATATCTGGCGCTCGTCCGACCGGATACTACAGTTATCGAGTATGAATTCCGACCCTCGTTCCCGATTCAGGCTGGTGATGTGTCATTCGGCGTTTTGGGCAGCGGTTTGGCATATTTTGCAACGTCTTCTCCCGGTGCGGTAAATGCTGCCGGTGCTGTCGATCTCGTGCTAACGGATAACGATGTCACAGAAAATCGACCCAATGATTTTTATATCGCAACTATAATTGCCACAGATTTGGATACTTCAACATCCGTTACCTATTCCCTGATTGATGACGCCGGCGGGCGTTTTAAAATTGTTAATAATCAATTACAGGTTGCCAATTCCGGTTTACTGGATTTTGATGCAGACACCAGTCACCAGATTACCGTGCGCGCTATATACGATGAAGAGTCATTTGTTGATAAGCCATTCACAATATTCATCAAAGAATATTTTCCGGTGGATCTGGAAATCAGCGAATTTATGGCCAGCAACCAAACAACGCTGCAGGATGAAGATGGCGAGTATTCGGATTGGCTTGAAATTCACAACACGGGCGCAGAAGCGATAAATCTGGAAAACTGGTATTTGACAGACAGCGATAACAATCTTGTTCAATGGCAGTTTCCGTCGCGGGTGATTCCGGCTGGTGGCTATATGGTTGTTTTTGCATCAGACAAAAATCGCACCGGCAGCGAATTACATACCAATTTTAAACTAAGTGCCGGTGGTGAATATTTGGGTCTGGTGCAGCCAAACGGGACTGTGGTTGTTTCGGAATACGCTCCTTTCCCGCCGCAAGCCTCGGATATTTCCTACGGCTATTTTAATAGTACTCTGCAATTTTTTGATGTTCCCACGCCCGGTTCGGCGAATACGGACGGCACGTTACCGATAGATCCATTGACCATTTCACCGGAACGCGGTTTTTATGAAACATCGTTTGATGTAACGATAACCACCACAACACCCAATGTAGAAATCCGTTATACGCTCGATGGCAGCAAACCCACACCATCCAACGGCAGTGTTTACAGCGGACCGATTACGATTGATACAACAACCGTTTTGCGCGCTGCTGCATATCAAACCGGTTATCGCCCCACCCGAGTGGAAACCCATACGTATCTGTTCCTGGATTATGTGATCGAGCAACCGTATAATATTGATGGATATCCGGTGCAAATGTACAGCGTGGGCAGTAATGATCCGGAAGCTTATCACGATTACGAAATGGATCCGACAATTGTGAATGATCCGGCGTACAGCGGGAGCATCATCAAAGGATTGACGGACATTCCATCGATGATCATTTCATTAGATCCCGACAGTTTATTCGGTGAAGATCATTTTTACGATGCTGATGATGGCGATATTGAGCAACGCGTTTCCATGGAATATTTGGATTTCCATAATCCCAACAGAAACGATCAGCAGGATTGCGGCATCGAAGGGCACAGTCACGATCGCCTGAAGCGTTCCCTCCGTTTGAGTTTCAAATCCGAATACGGTTCAGCAACCTGGAATACCAATATTTTCCGTGACGCGCCGCTAAACGGCAGCACAGCGGATAAAGACCAGAAACGTATCGTGCTTCGTGGCGGTAATAACCGTTCGTGGGCGCGCAAATGGAATCCTGAAGAAACTACCTATACAGAAGACCAGTGGTTCCGCGATACCCAGATCGCCATGTCCGGATATGGGGCACACGGCAATTTTGTTCATCTTTACATAAATGGCATCTACTGGGGACTTTACAATCCGGTAGAACGTCCGGATCAATTTTTCAGCTCCGAATATTTTGGCGGCAATGAGGAAGACTGGTACGCCATGAATCACGACGGCACCATCTCTGGCGATGCAACACGGTTTAATCATTTGGCATCGGATTTAGTAAATATGAATATGTCCAATTCTGCCAATTATGCGGAGATGCAGGAATACCTCGATATTGATAATTTTATAGATTATATGATGTTGAATTGGTTTGGTGCAGTGACCGACTGGCCCGGAAAAAATTACTGGGGTGGAAATCAAAACAGTCCTGCTGGACCCTATCGCTTTTACAGTTGGGATTCGGAATGGTCCTGGGATGTTACCAAAGATTTTGATGATGTCAGTGGCGCATGGGTGCATCCGGACCACAGAGCCGGTTCAAGTGAAAGCGATTTTCAATCCAAAATCTGGGTTGCGCTGCGCGAAAGCTCCGAATTTATGACGCACTTTGCAGACAGAGTGTATATGCACTGCTTTAACGATGGCGTGCTCACCGATTCCGCATCTCTGGCGCGTTGGAATACCCTCAATCAATATGTGCGGGATGCGATGATTGCCGAATCCGCCAAATGGGGCGACGCAATGGAAGTTAGGGATGAGCCACTGTTTAAACGTGACATACACTGGCAAGCTGAAGTGGACGCCATCGCCGAATTAATGGATGGAAACGTAGTGCAATTTATCACCGCGTTACGCACCGAAGGTTATTACCCCGATGTTGATCCACCGACGTTTAACCAACGTGGCGGTGCTGTTGCAAGTGGTTTTACCGTAACGTTGAGCAATCCCAATGGTTCAGGAACCATTTATTACACGACCGATGGAACAGATCCGAGAACAGTAAATGGCGGCATTTCCGGAAACGCAACTGCGTATTCCTCGCCCATTAGTATTACGGATTCAACAACAATTACCACAAGAGTTTTGGATAGCGGCGATTGGAGTGCAAAAGATCGGGTCAACTTTACTATTGCCCAAAGCCCGACCGTAAGCCTGAAAGCCAAAATATTTCTGCAAGGTGCTTACGATTCCGGCTCCGGGCTGATGACGACCACATTGAATACTTCCGGTTATCTTCCGCTGGCATCGCCGTATAAAGAAAATCCGCGCAACGTTGTGTCGATGCCGGCAAATATTACGGATTGGGTGTTGGTCGAATTGCGGAGCACGCCCACCGGGGCCGCAGTCGTATCCAAAAGCGTGTTGTTGCGAAATGACGGGCTGCTCGTAGATGACGACGGTACCACGGAATCCGTAACGCTCAATGCTGCAGAAGGCAAATATTATGTGGTGATTAAGCATCGAAACCATCTGGCGGTAATGAGCACCAATGCAATCAGCTTAACCGAAAACAGCAGCTTGTTCGATTATACTGCAGATTCGAATAACTACTATGGCACAGACGGGGCAGTAACTGTGGAAACCGGCGTTTGGGGTATTTGGTCAAGCGATGTTAATCAGGATGGAGAAGTAACAACAACAGATTATACAACCTGGTATAATGCGGCAAGAGCAGGTCAATCGGGCTATGTCGCTACAGATTGTAACTTAGATGGACAAGTTACCACATCTGATTACACAATTTGGTATAACAATGCACGTGCCGGTGCATCTTCTCAAGTACCATAATTTGAACTTGACAGTTTCAATATGAAAAGGAAAATACAAATGAAAAAATTTACAGTTGTTGTTACTTTTATTATTTCAATATTGATTTTCGGTGATGTTGTATTCGCGGATGATGTCGCTTTTCGTTTGTCCGTCTCCAGAAATGATCAGTTCGTAGGTGGGGAATTGCATGCTGACTTACAAATGCGAATTACAGCTGGAACCTCACCGCGCACATTACATTCACTGACAGTTGACGTAAATTATAGTTCTGAGCTAACAGAGTGGGCTACCGATCCGAGTACAGGTTGGGCGATAGGGCCCGCTGATGGTTACGTTCCTTCAACAGATAAATTTTCAGGCCGTTATAGATTGTTAGTTATACCTCCTCTTGTAAATTTTGCAGGCAATCTAACCCCCCCTGGAAGTCCAGCAGGTTGGGATGTAACTACAGGTTGGCAGACCCTTGTTACGCTAAGGTGGACTATCAACACACCAACTTCTGTAAATATGACTATTAATGATGCATCTGACGCTGCAGCTTTTTTTGACAATTACACAAATGCTCCGCAAGATGGTGCTAGCAGTTGGATTGTAACCAATGATGATATTGGCGATATCTCCCTCCCGGTATCCCTTTCCGGTTTCTCGGCCAAAGCCCTGCAAAACAAAATCATCCTTAGCTGGACAACCCAAAGCGAAATCAACAATGCCGGTTTTGAAATTTACCGGTCAACCGAGGAAGACGGCGAATACGGAATGCTTTCCGGCTATCAAAACAACCCGGAGCTGGAAGGTCAGGGCAATACGAATACTGAACACGATTATGATTATACCGATAACTTTGTGGTTGCCGGGCAAACCTACTGGTATAAGCTGGCGGACATCGATTTTACCGGCGTAAGAACATTCCACCAACCGGTTTCTGCACTACTGACAGTAGATGGCGATGGCATCAGCTCCACCTCACCGGATATTCCCAAAGCATTCAAGTTTTATCCGAACTTCCCGAATCCGTTTAACCCGGAAACAGTGCTGCGGTTTGATATACCACAACTGAGCAATGGCAACAGCCAGACGCAAATTTTTATCCATAACAGCCTCGGACAACTGGTACGTAAACTGTACAGCGGTTCTTTGACAGCCGGAACGTTCGAAATCAAGTGGGATGGAAAAACCGGGTTCGGCAATGTCCTGCCAAGCGGTTTTTATTTTGCAACGCTAAACGTTGGAAATTATTACTCGGACACAATAAAAATGCTTTTGGTTCGATAATAGAAACAGGAGCATTGATCCAATGCCCCAGAAATATGTTCAGGCGCAGAAGGTTTTTTGGAAAAAAGCGTGCCTAAATGTATAGAAAAAAGGTATTTCGAAAAACATTGTGTATTTGTGCATCGCCTTATTTAATATTAAAACCGGTTTGGGCGAGGCACTAATTTTTGGGAGAACAATTGGAAACATCTTATCAGCGAAAATACTGGATCATATTAGCTGCAATTCTGGTCATTTTTATAGTCGTAAGTTTAGTTTTTTCACCATACACGATCAGTTATGATCTTTCGAGCATCGGCCGCATTATTCCTGCCCGCGAGTGGCTCATCCAGCGAAACACAGACGGCAGCCTGATTTCCAGTGTGAAGGATTATCGCACCGGGTTCACCGAAAATTATTTTGCCGTTCAGGTAGAAAGAGGCGATGTTGTCCACTTCCAAATTAACCCGGCGTTGAAAGCGAAAGCGAATATTGCAATGGGTGATAAGGTCGGCCATATCCGCTCGAACGAAATTGAGCGACGCCTTGCCGAGTTGCAGGGTTTGCTGGAAATGGCCAACGCATCGTTCGAATTTTATCGCACGGGTGAAAAGGCTGCCGTTATCAACGAAGCGCGTCAGGCTGCCGCGCTCAGCAAAGAGCAGGCAGAGCTGCAGGAACGGCTGTATGAGCGCCAAAAAGTGTTGTATGATCAACAATTGGTATCGGAAGAAACCATTGAAATATCGCAAAGCGCCAGCCGGATTTCCCGGTTGGAGGCAGAACTGGCAACTGCAAAGCTGCAGGCCGTTGCCACCGGCGCGAAACCCGAACAACTTGATCTGGTAAAATCGGAAATTGAGCGCTACAAAAAAGAAATCCGGGTGCTGGAAGACCGGTTGAACCAGTTTACTATCCATTCTACCATCACCGGCAAAATATACAAAAGCTTTGCTGCCGACACGCTGCTAATGGCCGGCGAAGAGGATTTTCTCTTGCTGATTCCGGTACCATGGGCGGAACGGCACGCCATTGGCGAAGGCTCAAAAGTCTCTGTTTTGCAGGATGGCAAAGAAATTACCGGAAAAATTATTCGCCTGAATTTGAACACCGGCATCTTGAACGGTAAGCAGATGTTTACCGCCATCGCCGCATTTGACGATCCGGTAACCGAGCTGGCACCCTATTTATATTGCAATTGCGAAATCGAAGGAGTCCAACTGACACCGTTAGAATACGTTGGAAAATACGTTCAGAAAATGTTCTCAAGGTAGCGGATATGCCCAGATTTGAACACAAATACAGAGTGCCTGTTGAAAAGCTTGCAGAGCTGCGCCAATATATGCAAAACTATTTGAATGTGGATAAATTCGCATCCGCTCAAAAAGATAACACCTATACGGTTCGCAGCATTTATTACGACACCAGTGATATGAGATTTTATCACGAAAAAATCGACGGATTGCGTATCAGAAAAAAATTGAGAATTCGCGGTTACGATACCCAACAGGATAATTCCGTCACTTTTCTGGAAATCAAGCGAAAAAACGACTCCTCAATCAGCAAGAACCGTTCCCCGCTATTATACAAAAATCTTTCATCGTTAATGGCAACCAGCGACATCGAAGCATATGCAGGTCTTCCGCATAAACAGAACGGTGCGCTAACAGATGCCCGAAAATTCTTTTACTACATGCACGCATTATCGCTTAAACCGACAATTAAAGTGATTTATGACAGGGAACCCTATTTTTACAAATTTAACCGTGCACTGCGGCTTACATTTGACAAAAATTTACGAAGCTCGCTGGTGTGCGATATCGACAGTTTGTATTCGGAAAACGATCCGGTTTATGCCATGCCGAAATATTTTACCCTCGAAATAAAGGGAAAGGGACCGTATCCGCACTGGCTGCAATTTATCATTGGAAAATTGGGATTGCGCCGCCAGGCGATTTCCAAATACACCATTTGCATCGATTCACACAATAAATTCGGCCCGTCGATTCCGCATATCTGCCGGACGAAATCCTCCCCGAAAATAGGCAACGGTTTTTTTAACAACGCGAAAAAAAGCCAATATCTGGAGATTCCAAATAAAGTAGAAAAAATAATAAAAACAGATATTTAGCTGTGATTTGTCGCTGAGGTGTGATCGGTTGAGGGGGCTCATGGGATCGCTATGCAGCGTATTATCAATACAGCGTTTCAAAAAGAAACGGATTCAAAATATGTTAAATGATTTTCAAAATGTATTTATCACTTCAGTCCGGTTTGAAGAAGTTGTCCTCAATCTTTTAATGGCTTTTTTCTGCGGAATGATCATATCATTTATTTATCGCTGGAGCTACAGCGGCACAAATTATTCCCCGTCATTCGTGCATTCAACCGTTCTGCTTGCGATGATCACCGCGCTGGTAATTATGGTGATCGGTAACAATTTGGCACGCGCATTTGGTCTGGTCGGCGCGATGTCCATCATCCGTTTCCGAACCGCGGTAAAAGATACCCAGGATATTGTTTTCATTTTTTTCTCACTTACGGTAGGGATGGCTGCCGGAGTCGGGCTGCGCCTGGCAGCGCTTTTCGGAACGTTATTTATCGGGGTAATTATTTTGCTAATGTCCCGTTTCCAGTTTGCTGCGCCGCAAAAAAAAGACTTTTTACTGCAGTTTCAGAGCAATCTGCCGGAAGAACATCCGTCCTATCTGCCGGTTTTAAGAAAATATTGTAAAAAACACAATCTGGTAAATATGCAGGCCATTGGTGTTGATGAAATGTATGACCTGTCCTATTTCGTATTCATGAAAAACAAGAACAACAGCGCAGATTTTATTAAGGAATTGAATCAGGTACCCGGCATTAACAACATCCGGTTCTTTTTTGATGAAGAGCAATTTTGACGCTGAAAATCCGACTGTGTTAAGTCTGCAATAACCCGCCTCAGGTTTTCTGCCCTCCGGCGCACCATTGTTTATTAAACCATCAAATCGCTTTGGTAGCGGTTATTCCGTTTGATTTTTGCGGCAGTTGCCGTAATTTCAACTATGAATAGCCGGATCGTAACATATCTTTTGGCGCTAAATCTCGCATTCTCGGCGGTTTCGTTGCTGTTCGCGCAGGTGTGGCAACTGGTGGAATCGCCGACGCACCAAAATCTGGCACGGCTGGATATGGTTTCCGGCGAAAACGGCCGCGCGATTTCGTACGACGGATTGATCCTGAAATACGGCGGCAGCCGGTGGGGTATCGAAGATTCGCTGAGCCAGATTGTCGCGCGATTCGAACAGTCCGGCGACTCGGCAACTGCCGATGCGGGCATCTGGGGCGATTTTTACACCGTTCGCATGCTCGATGAACATCGCGGCTGGATTGCCGTAAATGAAGTAGATTACCGCAGTTACCGCCTGCTCGAATTCGATGGCAACGGCTGGAAGCCTGCCAAAGCCAACCTCCCGATCAAAATTCGCGCGCTGGATTTTCTTACGCCAAACTCGGGTATCGCCGCCGGCGAAGGTGGCGCTTTCGCGCTTTCCGGCGATCAGTTGAAAATGCTCACGCTGCCGCTCAGCCTCGATTTCCGCGCGGTGAAAATGCTCTCTCCCGAACAATTTTACATCATTGGCGAAAACGGCGCGATTCTCGAATATCGCAACGGCTGGCGAACGCTGGAAAATCCCCTGCCGAATATGCTCCGCGATATGGATTTCGTGTCGCCGGAGGAAGGTTGGTTTGTCGGCAATCAGGGCACGATTCTGCATTTTGCCAACCAAAACATCGAGATTCAGGAATCGCCGACGCTGGAAAACATCTGGGCAATCGACATGCTTTCGCCGGAACACGGGTTTGCTGTTGGTACCGCCGGCGTGATTCTCGAATACGAAAACGGCGTTTGGCGGCTGGTCGAATCCGGTACGGAAGCGGATTTGCACGACATCGAGATGATCGACGAAACCGACGGGTGGATTGTCGGCGGACGCGGCGTTATTTTGCAATTCGGTGCACCGGGCAATCGCGCCAACGGCGTTACGCAGCCGGATTTTCTCTTTCGCGATCAGGTGTATCTCGGCACGCGCCATCTCATGGATTTGATCGACGACGTTCACGGCGTGACCGTGGCGGATTTCAACAACGATGATCACATCGATATTTATCTCACCTGCGAGCGTAGTTTAAATCATTTGCTGATCAACGATGGCAGCGGTTATTTTCGCGATTTTACGATTGAATCCGGCACCGGCGGCGATATCGAATCGCGAAAGGGCAAACAGAAATACGAAACCGGCGCAATTGCCGCGGATTTCGATCGCGACGGCGACACGGATTTGCTGCTCTGCGGAAAACGCGGCACCACCCAACTACTGAAAAATCAGGGCGATGCGAATTTTGAGGACGTCACTGCGTCGGTCAACTTGCCGCAAAACCTGAACATTTCCGCCGGTGTGCTGGCGGATTTTGATGCGGACGGATATCCCGATATCGCGCTGGTCGATGAATTTTCCGGGCTGCGCATTTTCCAAAACCGCAAATATTTGCGGTTTGAGGAAACGCCGGTCACCGGACCGGATTTGCCGAAAACCGGGATTCGCGCCATCGCTGCGGCGGATTTCGACGGCGATCACCGCACCGATTTGCTGCTGTTTTATCAGCAAACCACGCCGGTTTTTCTGCAAAATCATCCCGAAACCGGCTGGCAAATTGCCGACGGTATTTTCAAAAATGTGCACGTTTCCCAATTTGTGAACAGCGCAACCGTGGCGGATTTCAACAACGACGGGCGCAACGATCTGTTTTTGTGCACCGAAAACGGCGAGGACCAACTGCTGATTGCGGATGGGCAAAATCGCGCGTTTGCGGATAAATCCACCGAATGGCAGGTGATTCGCGACGGGCGCAGCTACACGGCCATTGCGAAAGATTTTGATCTCGATGGCGATGTGGATTTGTTCGTTTCGCGGTTTGGTGCGGATTTTTTGTATTTGAGCGAATCTGCGAGTCGCTTCGCCGAAGTTGCCGAACGGCGCGTGTATTCGAAAGCGGGCTATTTGAGCGGCTTCAACACCGGCGCTGCCGCTGCGGATATCGACGGGGACAGCGATTATGATCTGGTTGTCGGCAACCGCGATTTCTGGTCGTCGCTGCTGGAAAATACCCGTGCGGATACCGCATTTGTGCGCATTTTGCCCTCCGGCACACAGGATGCCCGGGAAACGCCCGGCGCAAAAATCTGGGTGTGGCCCGCAGGCGCGGCGCAAACGGACAGTAATTTGCTCGCGTTTCGCGAAATAGTGTTGAGCAACGGCTATTTTTCGCAGGATCAGCCCGGATTTATCTGCGCGACCGGTGCCGCAACCGCCGTCGATGTGCGGGTGCGATTTCTGAATGGTGATGAATTTTTCTACGAAAATATCGCGCCGGGAACAACGCTGCGCATCGTGCAAGGCAACAATCTCACCCGGTTGATTTACAGTGCGGGACGCACAACGCTCCAGTTTTTGCACATTCCCTACATTCCGTTTGAGTTGCTCAAGTTATTGTTTTTTATTGCTTTGTTGGTATTTACGGTTCGCTTTATCGAAAAGCGCTATCGCTGGCGACCGACCCACACGGTCATTTACGTGCTGGGCATTATCGCGCTGTATGCGATTCTCACGATCGCGTTGCCGCGCGACAGCGGATTGCTCTATCACACCCTGCCGTTCGGGATGATTTTGTTCGCGCTGCTGGCGCTGGTGACGGTCAACGAGCCGATCAAAAAGAACGCCAAACGCCAGGCGATGATCCAAAAAACGCTGCAGGATGCCGGGGCAAGCCTCTCGAATACGGGTGTCACCAACGCGGCGATCAATATTGTTGGCGATGCCGTGCAGGTGATTTTCCCGTTCGCATTTGTGGCGATCTACCAATATCAGCACGACGGCAATTTTTTCATCCAAAAATTCAGTTCCGGCGCTGCGCCGCCATTCAAAAAACGCTTTCATCTCGAGCGCGGGCAGGTGAGCCAATTGGCGAACGCCGATGGCGAACTGCGTCCGGTGGGGTTGGAAATGTGGCTGCAACTTGCGCATCCGGCTACCGGGCAAATCCCCCCGGACGCCGGACTGGTTTTTCGACCGGTTGTGAAAGAGGATCGCGTGAAAGCCGTATTTTTTGCCGGACTGCCGGTTGGCGAAAATTCCCCGCAAATTGACGCCGAAACGCAGTCGATGATCGATTTTCTGATGCTGCAACTCGCCAACACGCTGAACAATATCCGCATTTATCGCGAAGCCAGCGAGCGGGAAAAACTGGCGGCGATCGGCTCGTTTTCCAGCGGGATTTTGCACAATCTCAAAAATCCGGTGGACGGGCTGCGCATGATGATCGAAGCGCTATATTACGATATGCCGAAACATGATCCGCGATTCGATTACGTGAACGAATTGTATCAGGGTGTGTTGCATCTCAAAAATACGCTGTTGCATTCGTTCGAATTTGTGACGCAATCCGAAGCGCGACCGGAAAATGTGGATGTTCACACCATCATTCGGGAGATCACCGGGCACTTTTCCGCGATGAGCTATCAGCCGGTGGATTTGCAGTTTGCGTCGGAAAATATCGCCGTGAAGGGCAACGCGCAGCGGCTGAAAGTGGCGCTCGAGAACATCATTTCCAACGCGCTGGAAGCCTCCGGCGTTGAGAAGATTGTGCGGATTCGCAGCGAATTTCACCCGCGCGATGCATCGCTGCGCATCGATGTCATCGACAGCGGCGAGGGTATTCCCGTTGAACAAATCGATAAAATTTTCGATATTTTTTACTCCACTCGCGGCAAAAGTCGTGGGCTGGGACTGGCAATCACCCGGGAAATTATCAAACGCCACGGCGGGCATATCGACGTGCAAAGTTCCGCCGGAAACGGCACCCGGATGAGCATCATTTTACCGGCAACTGTAAACGTGCAAGAGGTGGCGGATGAACCGCGTATTGATCGTTGACGACGAACGGAACGCCCGCAAAGGGTTGGGCATGATCCTCAAATCCATGGCGACGGAAGCCGTGGAAGCGGAGCACGTTGCGGCGGCAAAACAGCAGTTGCAGGTGCGCGAATTCGATCTCGCGATTGTGGATTTGCGATTGCCGGATGAACAGCAGGGACTCGGTTTGGTGACGCACGTTCGCCAGACGCACCCCAAAACGCCGGTGCTGGTGATGACCGCATACGGCTCGTTCGAAAGCGCCGTGAAAGCGATGAAAGCAGGTGCGCAGGATTACATCACCAAAGATTTTTCCCGTGAAGAAATTGTGTTGAAAGTGGAAAAACTGCTCGAAACCCGCAAGTTGTGGTTGGCAAATATGCGCCTTTCGGAAAAGGTACAGCATTTGCAGGATAACCTGGCGTTGTGGAGCACGCAGGACCAGATAATCGGGGAAAGTCCGGTGATCCGCAAAACGCTGGATTTGGCGGCACGCGCCGGCGAAGATAACGAATCGACCGTGCTCATCACCGGCGAAAGCGGCACGGGCAAAGAGCTGATCGCCCGGACCGTTCACCTGAACAGCGCCACCCGCAGCCGCGAAAAATTTGTGGTGGTGGATGTCGCTAACATGCCCGCATCGCTGCTGGAAAGCCAGTTGTTCGGGCACGAAAAAGGGGCATTTACGAATGCGCACCAACAGCATATCGGGCTGTTCGAACGCGCCAACAAAGGCACAGTGTTTCTCGATGAAATCGGCGATTTTCCGCTGGAGTTGCAAGTTAAGCTATTGCGGTTTTTGCAGGAAAAAATATTTTATCGCGTGGGCGGTTCGCAGCCGGTTTTCGCGGATGTGCGGATTGTTGCGGCGACCAACAAAAATCTGGAAGAAATGGTTCGCGACGGCAATTTCCGGGAAGATTTGTATTACCGGCTGAATGTGGTGCGCATCCATTTGCCGCCGCTGCGCCAGCGCCGGGAAGATATCGCCGCGCTGATTGATTATTTCCGCAAAAAACTCGCACAGCAAAAGGGGCGGGAACTGGTTTTCGGCGAAAATATCATCCGCAAATTGCTGGCATACGATTGGCCCGGCAACATTCGCCAGCTCAAAAATATGATGGAGCGGCTCTACATCATCTGTCCGGGGCAGGAAGTGCAGGAATCTGATCTGGTATTTTACAGCCTCGGCAGCGCTGCGCAGCCCTCCGATCCGTTTGACGGGCTGCTGGATTTGCCCATCAAAGAAGCGCGTCAGCAGTTGATCGAAAATTTTGAAAAACGCTACATCCGGCATTATTTGGAAAGATACAGCGGAAACATCAGCAAGGTTGCGGAAATAATTGGCGAATCCCGGGAAGGGTTGAGCAAAAAAATTAAACGATACGGATTGAAAGATGATGACACGAGCTAAACATTTTTTCGCGACGATGGTTTTCGCGATTTGCCTGAGCGCCGGCGCGCAAATTCCCCAGGTTTCGGGCGATCTGAAAAGCGAAATTGTATCCATCGTCAGCGCGATGCCGGGCTCCGGCAGCAACGGTTTTGTGATTCCCTCCTTTGCCACCCTCCAAAAATGGTCAGTTTTGTTCAACACGCTCGTTGATGCGGAATTTCTGCGGGCGGACAGCATCGTGAAAGCGGATTTTCCCTATTACCAGCTCATCGAATTTACCGATACCGGCTACCAAAACCGGGTGTTTTACATGCTCAAAGAAAATGCGCCGATCGCGCGCGGCTGGGGAACGTTTTTGGTGAATCCGGATTATCTGCGGGAAGTTGCCATCGAGGTGCCGCATGCGCGATACGATACCAACACGCATCGCGAAGGCGCGGATGTGTTCCGGGAAACCGGCGCGCGTTTTTTGCTGATGAGCGGTACGCATCGCTGTGCCAATTCGGAGGAATCGAGTTGCAGCGGCACCACAAGTGCCTGCGGCGGAAGCAGCCAGCCCTATCGCGTTTCGGATATGGCGCATTTCGAAAATGCGCTGTTTCAGCTGTTTCACGAGGTTGTGACGATTCGGGTTAACCAATTGTATTCTATTAACTTACACGGTCATGCGCAGAGCAGTTGCCCAAACTTTTTTATGAGCAGCGGCGTGGGCAATACACCCACTCAAATTTTGCTGGACATCAAAGCGCACCTGCTGAATTCCGGTGGCGTGACCGCCTCAGTTGCCGGTGACGGCACATCTTCCTGCTCGTTGACCGGCGGCACCAACACGCAGGGGCGATTCACCAACGGCAGCAGCAATCCCTGCAATCAGGCGGCAACCACGCCCAACGGTTATTTTATGCATATCGAGCAATCGCGAAATATCCGCGATAATTATTCGCTATACAGCAAGCTGATTGCCGCGCTGAACGCGAATATCCAGCCGGTAACCGCAATTGCGCCGCAGCCGGTTCAGCCGGAAACGTTCGGGCTGTTTTCGGCATATCCCAATCCGTTTAATCCTACCACCACGCTCGTTTTCTCGCTGGAAACATCCGCGGAAATTTCGCTGAAAATTTTTGATAATCTGGGTCGCGAGGTGCAAACGGTTGCCGCCGGACAATTCGCGCCCGGCGAACATGCTTTCACCGTGAACGCCGCAAACTGGAGCGGTGGCAGCTATTTCGCACAGCTCCGCAGCGCGACCGGACAGCAGGTGTTGCCGCTGTTTCTCACCAAATGATTGTGAAATGGAATTCACATTTATCGATTAAATGTGAATTCCATTTCACGCCAGGTTTTTATCCACCCGGATCAATATATTCGTAACCCATTATTATTTCATTGCTTATCGCTCATTTTCCGATAGTGGCACTGCTTTTGTTCAATAGAACACACTGCTACTAAAGGAAGTATTGATGAAAATTCTGATTCTCGAAGATGAAAAAACCATCCGGAATGCGTTGCGGTTCGCGCTTAAAAAAGCGGGTCACGATGTGCAGGAATACGAAAATCCGCTGAAAGCCGCTGAGATGTTCGATAATATCCGTTTCGATTTGCTGATTGTTGATTTGATGCTGCCACACCTGCCGGGCTACGAATTTATCAGCATGCTGCAATCGCGGCAACAATTGGTTCCGACCATCGTGCTCACATCGCATCCCGAAACCGCAAAGGAGCTGATCGATTTCGAAGCGCTGAACGATATCAAGCTCGAGATTATTTCCAAAGATTTGCCATTTCGAACCATTATTGAGCGAATTCAACATTTTTTGATGCCATTTTATACCAAATAACCAACTTAATGGAGGTAATAATGTCCAAATTTACCGCAGTATTATCTGTTTTGCTTTTATTTATGGGTACTGCTTTTTCCCAGATAACCACGTCAGAAGTTGCCGGCCCGGTTGTAAGCGCAAATGCGATGTATTACAATCACGGCAGCCATGTTGCCCGAACAAGTGATGGAAAACTATTTGTCGTTTGGGCAGACCCGGATGCGAACGGACAGATTGTGTATTCTCAATACGATGATGCATTTCAAACCTGGTTTCCGCCCGTTGCGTTATCCAACAATCCTGCAGGTGGAACGGCCAGCAATACCGCAATTGCCGCAGATGACAATGGAAATCTTTTCGTCGTCTGGCAACAAAGAGCGGATGCCTCCAGCAATTATGCAGTAATGTTTTCAATGTATAATGGAAGCACATGGTCTGCCCCGGCAGATTTATCCGGCAATACCCTAAAATCAGAAGAGCCCAACGTTTCTGTGGGTAGCACTGGTGAAGTTTTTGTCGTTTGGAATACCGATAGTGAATCAGATGGTGCAGAATGGGTTCTCTGTACTCGAAGCAATGATGCGGGTTCAACCTGGAGCGCTGCTCCCGACACCCTGTCTTCTGCGGACGGCGTTATTGGCGGCACCAGTATTGAAACTGCACGGGTGAATCTGGCGCGGGGCAGCAACGGCAAAATGGTGGCCACATGGTTTGAATCTCAGGTGACGGATGATATTTTCATGAACCAATTTGACGGAACACAATGGTCCGGTGAAATGGTTGTTACGGATACAGTGACGACCAATAACCGCTATTCCTGGGCTGTGCTGGATAATTCAGATAATATCCATATCGTGTGGCGGGGAAGAATTTCGGGTGTATATGGCTTGCAGATCAAACAAAAAGCATGGGGTGATCAATCCTGGCCGAGTTCTTTTAATACCGCTGTAGATACAGGATTTGATGCAACAAGACCATCGATCGTTATTGATGCCAATGAATATCTGTATGTCGCATACCAGCGTGCCGTTCCGCAGGATACTATTGGCATCGATGAAATTGCGCTCGTAGGCTCCAAAGATGGTGGCGTAACCTGGACAGACCAAATTACCCTGAGCCGCCCAAATCATGACGCAGGCTATCAGGGAATGGATTCCCGGGTGACCGGCGACGGAATTGCCATGGCCTGGCGGGAAAGTTATTTTGTCAACCAGAACGATCCGGATTCTCTGTCGGTGATTTACGGGTATGTGCCACTGGACGCTGTTTTAGGTTTGGATGATTTGCAAACCCAAATCCCCGGTGAATTTTCGTTGGCGCAAAACTACCCGAATCCGTTCAACCCGAGCACCAACATCAGTTTTAATATTTTGAATGCCGGTGAATATGAACTGAACATTTTCAATATTTTGGGCGAAAAAGTGCGTTCATTGGCCAATCGCAATTACACTGTGGGCGAATACACATCCGTTTGGGATGCCCGCAACGATGCCGGAAATCCGGTGTCCAGCGGCGTTTATTTCTATCGCCTCAGCAGCGATAAACAAACGCTCACCCGCAAAATGTTGTTGGTGCGGTAAATTTGGTGTTATTGTGTTGATGTGGTAAAGTGATTGAGTGTTTGAGTGGTATTGTGTTTTTGTGTTGGTTTGTGGTTGTCAACGCGTCCTTTTCAATCGGAGATTCCTGCTTTCGCAGGAATGACAAAGCATGGTCACCCCTGCGAAGGCAGGGGGCTCCCGGCGGTTTTCTGTAAACGGTTTGCGTCAAAATCACAATTGCCGGACACTCCAAAACACTTTACCACCCAAACACTGTATTTTAACGGAGATAACAATGTTAAAAAAAGTTATCAACTGCCTGTTTTTGTTGATGATAGCAGGATCGGTTTTCGCCGGGACAACCGGTAAAATCGTCGGGACGGTGACCCAGCAACGCGACGGCGAGCCATTGGTTGGCGTAAACGTGGCGATTTTGGAATTGGGCACCGGCGCGGCAACCGATGCGGACGGCTACTTTTTTATCACAAACGTTCCGCCGGGCAGCTACACGCTGCAGATCAGCTATATCGGTTACCAAACTGTGGAATATCGCAACGTGAATGTGTCGGTGGACCAAACCACCGAGGTGCGGGTGCCGATGCAGGAAACCACCGTGCAACTGGAGAACGCGATCACCGTTGTGGCGGAACGCCCGATGATCCAGAAGGATATCACCTCCAAACGCTCGGTGATCGACGGTTCGCAAATTGCCGACAAACTGCCCGTTTCCACCCTCAACGAAGTGCTGGCAATCCAGTCCGGCGTTACCCGCGATGAAGATGGCGGCATCCACATTCGCGGCGGTCGCCTCGGCGAAGTGACCTATCTGGTGGATGGCACCTACGTTCGCAATCCGTTCGATAACAGTCTCGGTGGCAATGTGGATGTGGAAGCGATTCAGGAAATGGAAGTCATTTCCGGCACGTTCAACGCGGAATATGGCAACGCGCTTTCCGGCGTGGTGAACATCGTCACCAAAGAAGGCAGCCCGGAATACAAATTCAAGCTGCAGTACGAATCGGCGCAGTTGAACAGCTCGCCCTATCATCAGGCGGACTGGCAGTTGCAGCTCGACGATGTAAAATCGCTCACGCCCGATCAGCAATCCGATTTCCGCGATCTCGTGCGCAGCAATGGCGAATCCGCCTATCGTGATTTCGATCTGTTCGATAACTCGATCACCGGAAATATTGTCGGTGTGGATGTTGCCGGGAAATTGAACGCCAGCGTCAGCGGTCCGGTGCCGGGGTTTGGCAACAACGCCCATTTTTTTGTCGCCGGAACGTTCCGGAATGAGGAAAGCCCGCTGCCCTACGGCTTCGAGCTGGATCGCGTGCTGTCATCCAAACTGACCGTCAATATTTTGCCGACGCTCAAATTCCAGTTGAACGCGGATTGGTCAACGCTGTGGTATCAGGATTACAATCACCAATACAAATATTGGCAATTTTTTGCGAACAGCGAGCCGGAGATCGGCAGCTACCCGATCAGCCGCGACCTGAAAACCCGTTTCACCGGGAAAATTACCCACACGCTGTCGAAATCCACATTTTACAACGTGAGCCTCTCGCGAATTTACAACGCAGAGCGCAATTACGTGCCGGGACGCTCGGTCGTCACCGATCCGAACAGCGGCGAGTTGATTTCCAGCGATTATCTCACGCGCGGATTTTATCAGGGATTGGACGGCAGTTTCCAGATCGGCGACGTGCGCTATTGGCGCAACACCCATTCCACCACGCTGGATTTCGATGTGGATGTGATCAGTCAGATGAACCGCTATAATCAGGTGAAAACCGGTATTGAGCTGCGGCAACACACCATTTTTCGGCATCGCGTGGGCATGCCGCCGCGCGAACAGTTGGAATTTTTCGAGCAAAAACCGGTCGAATTTGCGGCGTATCTACAGGATAAAATTGAGTTGTCATTCCTGATTGTCAATCTCGGGTTGCGTTTCGATATGTTCGATGCGAAGGACACTTATTTCAGCGATCCGGGGCGAATTCTGCAAACGATCACTTCCGGCACAGGCGAAACCAGCATCATCACCGTGCCGGAAGAAAATGTGCCGGTTCGCTATAAATTCAGTCCGCGCGTCGGTTTAGCACACCCGATTTCTGCGACAACCGTGTTCCATTTCGCATACGGGCAGTTTTTCCAGATTCCTCGTTATTACGATTTGTATCGCAACAACGGGTTGGCTGATTTGCTGGCGAACGATCCGCTGATCGGCAATCCGGGGCTGGAGCCGGAGGAAACCACCGCGTTCGAGGCAGGCATCAAACAGCAGCTCGGCGCCGATTACGCCCTCGAGGTGACCGCATATTACAAAGATATCGATAACCTGATTTCCAGTTTCTACTATTTTTCCGGCAGGGATTACACCGTGTTTGTGAATGCCGATTACGGTCGCGTGCAGGGCGTGGACGTTACGCTGAACAAACGCTACAGCAACTATTTTGCCGGATCGCTGAACTACACGCTGATGATTGCGCAGGGCAACGAATCCGATCCGTTGGAAGGCTACACGCTCTATCGCGAGGACGATGCGTTTTTGCGTCCGAACCGCAATTTCCCGCTGGATTTCGACCGGCGGCACAGCTTTAACGTTAATCTGGATATCGGGTTGCCCCGTGATTTTGGCCCGGAACTTGGCGGATTTCATCCGTTGGGAAATCTCACCGCGAATTTCCTGCTCCGCGCTGCCAGTGGTTTGCCGTACACGCCATCGTCGCGAAACCCGGATGCGACCATCGTGCCGGAGCGCAACTCCGCCCGCAAACCGTGGGTGAATCAGGTGGATTTGCGGCTGAACAAACGCTTCAACCTGTTTGATGCGGATATCGACTGGTATCTGCGGGTTGAAAACATTTTCGATCACATCAACGTGCTGCGCGTATGGACGCAAACCGGCGATCCCTGGGACGCTGGCGATACCTCCATCCAGAGCAACGACCGGCAGGCGAACCCGGAAAACGTGGACATTCGTCGCACCGTTCGCACCGGTGTCGTTTTCCGGTTTTGATGCGATTTAAAACAAATAATGTTCGTGGTGGCATCGGGAGACCCCTGCATGCGCAGGGGTGACAGATAAATACTTATTTTTTTGTCATTCCTGCTCCAAAGGAGCGCCTTCGGCGCGCAGGCAGGAATCTCCAGTGTTTTTTATTCGTTACTTGAAAAATTTTGATTCGAAACGCGGTTGTAATTAGCTGTTTTTAAAAAGGATAACATCTCATGAAATGGTTTGCAAAAACAATTTTCATCATGCTGCTGGCATCGGTTTTTGGTGGTGGATTTGCCCAGACTGCCAACAAAGAAGTGGACGATGTGCAGTCCAAACGCCCCAAAAAATCGCTGCGAAAAGTGAGCGGATTTGCCGATGAAGCGGTTGGCGTGCTGGACAAAGGTCAGTTGCAAAATCTGACCATGAATTACGGGCAGATCACCGATACGCGATACGAGGATGTCGGCAACGCGCCCACCCAGTTTTTTTACGATTTCCGCTATCCGCGCAAAAATTTCACTGGGCTGACCGACGATTTTGCGCTGTTTTTTGCAACGCCGGAAAACACCAGAAACGGCAACAACGGCAACGTGATCGACGGATGGACGGAAAACGATAACGAGGATTGGGTGGCAAAAGACGGTTCGTATGGCGCAACCCATTACAATCCCGCGAACGATCCGACACCCGAAGCGCAACTGCTTTATCCGCCGGATAACCCGACCACGCCGTATCTGGCGCACAGCGATTTGCCGATCACTTGGCCGGTGGATGAAAACGGCGAACATTTTTGGCCCGGCTACTTCCGCCGCGATGCCACCACCGGCGAGGAAGTTGAAGGTGAATTTGCATCCGACCGCGATGTGTACGCCGTGTTCGACGATTCGAACAACCAGCTTGGCAATCCCCTCGGCATCGAAGTGGAAATGATGGCCTACAGCTACGGTCGCCCGTACGCGGATAAATTCCAGTTTTACGAATTTTTCATTCACAACAAAAGCGGGCGGCAGCTCGATAGCTGTTTCGTCGGATTTTATCTCGATCCCGATTGCAGCGATCACGGTGAAGAAATTTTGCTCGCGCCCGATCCCACCTTCAGCAACCCGGATATTCCCGATCTGATTATCCAGCGCGATTTTGACGGCGATATCGGCGGCGCAACCCGACCGAATGCCGTTGGCGTCACGGAAGATTATTCCTTCGGCACCGCCATTTTCGAAACGCCGAAAGATATGGGCGTCACCACGTTTCATTATTACGAAGACGCCGGCCCGACCGATGACAAAATTTTGTGGCCGATCATCTCCGGCAATCCCGGCGACGCGGATTTGGCCGGATTTTCCGACAATTATTTTCACGGCAGCAACCCGATGATCGATGATATCGCGCTGGTGCAATCCTTCGGCAAAGTGGACTGGGTGTATATATTTGCCACCGGCCCGTTCACATTCGCGCCGGGCGAAGTCGTAAAATACACGATTGCGGTAGCTGTGGGCGAAACCGATGCCGATCTTATCAAGCAGGTGAATCAGGCGCAGGAGATGTATAATTTCAAATTTATCGGTCCGACGGCGCCGCCGGCACCCACGCTTTCCGCCATTCCCGGCGACGGAAAAGTGACCCTTTATTGGGACGATATTTCCGAACGCGTGCCGGATGCCTTCACCGGCGAGATCGATTTTGAGGGATATCGCGTCTATCGCAGCCAGGATAACGGGCAAACCTGGGGCACGGAAGTGACCGATGTGCAGGGCAATTTGATTACCTATCAGCCGGTTGCCCAGTTCGATCTGGATAACGGCATCAGCGGGTTCGATCCGCAAAATCCGTTCACTTATTTGGGCGACGATACCGGTGTTCGTCACACATTTGTGGACAACAATGTGAAAAACGGCATCCGCTATTCATACACAATTGTGTCGTATGATCGCGGGGACGACATCATTTATTCGCTGGAAACCGCCCGCGGCACCAGCACCGCCGACCGCAATTTTGTGACGATCACACCGCGACCCGATTACAGCGGGAAAATTCCCGCAGCGGTGGACGGATTGAGCCAGAGCTCCGGCAACGGAAAAGGCGAAGTGGCCATCAATATTATCGATGAAGAAAATTTACCGACCGACAATTACGAGCTGCATTTCAACGGCACACCGGCGACCAGCTTCCGGCTGGTGAACGCCACGCTCGGCGATACGCTGGCATTCAATCTGCCGCTCAATTTTGATGACAATCCGGTGATCGACGGTTTTCAGGTGTCGGTCGAATCCGAAGGCAAAATCGGCGGCGTGAAAGCCGTTACCGACGCTTTCGGCAAAAACGTTCTCGGCGGCGCGAATATCGACAGCAGCGGATCGTGGTTTGTAAATGTGGCGGAATTCAACACGTCATCGCTGGAAAATCGCTCCCGGGATTTCGAAATCCGCTTTACCAACGGCACATCGACAGCCTTCAGTTGGGGACCGCCAACCGTTTCCACTGCAGTTTTCCCGGTTAATTTTGAAGTGTGGGACGTCACCGGCGACAGCGAACGGCGCGTCGCGTTTGAAGTGCAGGACAGCAACACCAACGGTCAGTGGGATGAGGGCGAACTGATTTTCATCCTCGCAGTAGATTATCCCGATCCGCAAATCGGCGAATCGCTGGACGCGGTTTTCCCGCAGGATTTTCCCTTTCAGGTGAATATTTCCAACGCACCTGCCGACACCGATCGCACGCCGCCGCAACCCGGCGACATCGTGCGCATCGAATCTTTCCGCAGCGTCAGCAACGGCGATGTGTTCCGGTTCGGCTTCACCCAAACCGCGTTCGATGCGGCGCAGGTTGAGCTGAGCGAAGTTCGCGCAGTGCCCAATCCCTACATCGTTGGCGCGGAATGGGAAGAAATTCAGAACGTTCACCAGATTCGCTTCATGTTTCTGCCGCCGGTTTGCACGATCAATATTTACACGATCAACGGCGAAAAAGTGAACAGCATCCGGCACGATAATTTCACCGGCGACGAGCTGTTCAATCTGGTGAATTTCGAAAATCAGGCGTTGGCGTTTGGCGTTTACATTTACGTGGTGAAGACGCCGGAAGGGCAGGAACACATCGGGAAATTTGCGATAATCAGATAAAAAAAGCAGGTGAATAAATGATGGCTAACGTTACAAAAACACATCGGAGCCACCAAAAAATGCAACTTTTTTGTGAAACAGTGAAGCAACCCACCCCTTTTATTCCCCTCCCGGGAGGGGATTCAGGGGTGGGTTCATACAGTGGTCGAATCAGCCTGAAGGCTGGTTTTCTCGTGACGGTTATCGGATTGCTGGTTTTTGCCGCGTCCGCGGTTTTTGCGCAGGGCAACAGCGATAAAAATGGCACCACCGCAGCGCAATTTCTGAAAATTGGCGTCGGAGCGCGACCGATGGCAATGGGTGGCGCGTTCGCCGCGCAGGCAGATGACGCGTTCAGCATGTACTGGAATCCGGCAGGCATCACCAAAGTCAATCGTGTGACGCTCTCCGGTGTGCAAACCAACTGGTTTGCGGATGTCGAGCACCAGTTTCTGGGTATTGTGCTGCCGGTGGACGCATCGTCGTCGATCGGATTTTACGGCATTTTTTTAAATATGGACCCGATCCAGATTACCACCATCGACGATCCGCACGGCACCGGCGAATTTTACGAAGCCAGCGATCTGGCGATCGGCGTCACTTACGCCCGCCGTCCGGTGGAATTTTTATCGCTGGGCATCAGCGCAAAATTTATTCACCAGCAAATTCACAACGAAACCGCCTCCACTTTTGCATTCGATGTCGGCAGCATTCTGGATATTCCCTGGCACGGCATGAAACTCGGCATGAATTTCTCCAATTTTGGCGGCAGGCTAAAACTCAACGGCCGCGATTTGATAAAAGAATTTGACCTGAACCCGGACAACACGCTCAACACCGGTGTGGAAACGCGGCTGGCAACGCAGGGTTGGGATTTGCCGGTAAATTTCCGGGTGGGCATTTCCACCGATCTGGTTGGCGGCGATGCGGCGTTTGTGCAAAATGAAACCAATCGCATCACTTTTTCGATGGACGGCAACCATCCCGGCGACGCGGCGGAATACCTCAATTTCGGGCTGGAATATTCATTCAACGAGATTTTGCAACTGCGCGGCGGCTATCGCGCCAACCGCGATCTGGAGAAATTTTTCTACGGCGTCGGGCTGAATATTCCCACCGGCGGAACGTCATCGTTCACGTTTGATTATGCGCTGGCATCGTATGGCGAGCTGGATTATGTGCACATTTTCGCCGGCAGCATTTCGCTGTGATGCATTTTGCCGGTTATTCCGGGCTTGTCCCGGAATCTCCCGGGTCAATGAATTTTGCTGTCATTTATCAATTTTTAATGATACTTTTGATTCCCATAAACCGGAGAATTCGCATTAAATGAGCCGCCAAAAACAACCGTTTTCCCAAAAATTTTTCCGCAAAACGATAATCCTGGTTTCCGCAGCAGCGATGATTTTTTCCGGCTGCCACTCCGCGAAACGCACGGCGCAAATTGATTATTTACAGCCAGATGCAACAAAAGACAAACCGCTGACCGTGCAGAAAAAACGCACCATCGCTTTCGAAAACAGCGGTGTTTGGGTGAGCAACCAGTTTCCCGGCGGACGGCTGAACGATTTCACCCGTGTCAACGATTCCGTGTTCACCGCGCTCATCAAACCGGAAAATGCGCCCGTCAACAACAGCGCATGGTATGCGTTCAAAATTTGGGGAAATTCGCCAAAAACCGTTTCGGTGAAGCTGACATACGAAGATGGCGATCATCGCTATCACCCGAAAATCAGCGCGGATGGTGAAAAATGGCGGCCGTTGGCAGATCAATTTTACAGCGAAGATACTGCGACCGGCAGCGCAACTTTCCGGCTGAACATCAGCCCGGACACGCTCTGGATTGCCGCGCAGGAGCTGTTCACCAGTAAAGATTTTGACCGGCGAATTGCCGCGTTTTCGGCAAAGCCGTTTGTGCAAAAAAGCGTGCTCGGCAACAGCAAACTCGGCAAAACCATCCACAAACTGGAAATCACCGAAGCGAAAAATCCCTCGCGATATGTGGCAATCATCAGTCGTCAGCACCCGCCGGAAGTGACCGGAACGTATGCGCTGATGGCATTTCTGGATGCGCTCTGTGCTGATTCGCCGCTCGCGCAGCGATTTCGCCGGGAATTTTCAACCGTTGTTATTCCGCTGATGAATCCCGACGGCGTGGACAGCGGACATTGGCGCCACAACGCCGGCGGCATCGATCTTAATCGCGACTGGATGTATTTCAACCAGCCGGAAACCCGCCTCGCCAGCAACGAATTTCTGAAAATCAAAAATGATCCCGCAAAACAACTCTACTTTTTTCTCGATTTTCACTCCACGCAACGCGATGTTTTTTATACACTTGATAAAAATTTAGAAACCATCCCGCCGCAAATGACCGACACCTGGCTTGCGGAAATCCAGAAACGCCTGCCGGAATACAAAGTTGTCGAGCGGCCGTATGGCACCGAATCACCGGTGTCGAAAAGCTGGTTTTACCTCACGTTTCAGGTCCCGTCCATCACTTACGAAATCGGTGATGATACGCCGCCGGAAACCACCCGCCAGGTCGCCAGCGTTGCCGCAACTGTGATGATGGAGCAACTGTTGGCGTATATTGATAAAAACTGAGATTGATTAGCTTTAATTTCACGGAATCGATCCCGCAAATTTTAATCCGGCTCACATTTCCCGGTTAAATCCCCGCGTATATTTGCCTCCCGGTTCAAATTTCAAACTTTTTCAACTGCTGTTGCACTTTTTGCGATAGGAATTTTTTCTGCGAAAAGTAGAAAAACGGATCTGTGTGCCACTTTCTTTGGCGGAGTTGTTGATGGCATCGATTGTTAAAAAGAAAGTGCAATAAATTTCATCAAAAATCACTGAAAATGCGATAATGGCGGCTTATTTTCAAGCCCCATAATGACTAAAGAATCGCACGTATTCGCCGAAGATGACAACATCTGTATGATTTTAGCAGCTGATGTTGTGTCATTGTGAATTGTATAAATATGCTGATTTATCGTTTGTAAAACGAGGGTTCTCTAACCGGAAAATGATTAACAACTTTAATAAAATGGCGGAAAATTAATGACAGAACCAATCAAGATAGGGATTGTCGGACTTGGTAAAATGGGCGGTATCCGCGCCAAAACCATCCGCGAAAATGATGCAACCGTGCTGATTAGCGGCACAGACCCTAACCCACCTGCCAAAGGATTTGAGGATATTCAAATTTTGCCCGATTACCGGGCTGTGATCAACTCCGGCGTTGATGCGGTGTTCGTTTGCGCGCCCAACCGCTTTATTCCCGATGTGGTTACGGAAGCGCTGGACGCCGGCAAACACGTGTTTTGTGAAAAACCGCCGGGACGCAATATGGCAGATATCCAGCGGATTATCGATGCGGAAAAACGCAATCCCGGTTTGGTGCTGAAAGTGGGTTTCAACCACCGCTATCACTATGGCATTATCGAAGCCAAAAAAGTGGTCGAAAGCGGTAAATATGGCAAAGTGCTGTGGGTGCGCGGCGTTTACGGCAAAGCCGAAAGCTCCGGAAATCCCAACGAATGGCGTCACCGGCCGGATGTTGCCGGCGGCGGTATTTTGTTCGATCAGGGCATTCACATGCTCGATCTGTTCCGCCATTTTTGCGGCGAATTTAACGAAATCAAAAGCATGTGCACCACGGCATATTGGAAAGAATGGCCGATGGAAGACAACGCATTTGCGCTGCTCCGCAACGAAGCGGGCGTGATCGCGCAGTTGCACAGCTCATTCACGCAATGGAAACACCGCTTTACGCTGGAAATTTTTATGGAAGACGGCTACGTGATCGTTGACGGAATGCCTTCATCTACCCGCAGCTACCGCGACGAGTGGATTATTCAGGCGCGGAAACACACTGGATTCGCCATCGGCAATCCGCCGGAAGAAGCGACATTTTGCAACACAGACCCATCGTGGGATAACGAATTGGCGGAATTTGTCAAATGCGTGCAAACCGGCGAGCCGGTAAAATACGGCACTTCCCGCGACGCATACGAAACGATGAAGCTGGTGTTCGATATTTACAAAGCGGATGGGAAGTTGTAAAAAAGGATAAAGGATAAAAGTTCGTGGTGTAAAAAAATTCCAGAATCCAGAATCCAGAATCCAGAATCCGGAAACCAGAAAACAAAAGCCAATTAATCGGAGAACCTGCGAAAGCGGGTAACTAAACGTATGAAAAACGACACACCCATAGCTGTAACCTCGCGCTCTTTTTCGCGGCATCCGGTGTTGCGGGCGGAATTGCTGGCGCGTTATTCGAATGTCAAATTTAACGATGACGGGCTGACGCTTGCGGGCGAATCGCTGGTGGCATTTGTTCGCGGCGCGAAAAAAATCATCACCGCGCTGGAGCGCATCGACGAAGCCGTTCTCTCCCAATTGCCGGAACTGGAAGTCATCGGCAAATACGGCGTCGGAACGGATATGCTGGACAAACAGGCGCTGATTCGTCACGGCATCCGGCTCGGTTGGACGGGTGGCGTGAACAAACGCTCGGTCGCGGAATTGGCGATCGCTTTCATGATTTCCACATTGCGGTTGATTCCCGAAGCGAGCCACGATGTTCGCAACGGCATCTGGAAAAACCGCATCGGGCGACAGCTTACCGGACGCACTGTCGGTATTATCGGCTGCGGGCATATCGGCAAAGATTTGACGCCGTTATTGCGTGCGTTCGATTGCAAGGTTTTGGCGCACGACATTTTGGATTTCCCTGAATTTTATAAAAAACATGATGTTACGCCGGTTTCGCTGACAGATTTGCTGCAGCATTCGGACGTTGTGACGCTGCATGTGCCGCTGGACAGCAGCACCCGAAACATGCTTTCCGCCGAAAAATTAGCGATGATGAAACCGGATGCCGTGCTGATCAACTGCGCGCGCGGCGGCATGGTGGATGAGCAGGCGCTGAAAGCAATGCTTCGCGACGGGCGGCTTTCCGCTGCCGGATTTGATGTGTTCGCAACAGAACCGCCGGAAGATTTGGAATTGCTGCAACTACCCAATTTTTTGGCGACGCCGCACATCGGCGGCAGTTCGGAAGAAGCGGTTTTGGCGATGGGGCGTTCCGCCATTCGCGGATTGGACGACAACAAAATTCCCACCGCCGATTATCCGCCGGCAGGCTAAACAGGAGAATGGATGACGATCGAACATCAGCAATTTGATGATATGATTTCTGCGGCGCACGCTTTGGCGGATGAATTGGCCATCGTTTTGCGCAACGCCATCGAACAGCGCGGCAACGCGCTGATTGCCGTTTCCGGCGGTCGCACGCCCGAACATGTGTTCAAACGGCTGCGGCAACAGCCGCTCGATTGGCAAAAAGTAACTGTTACGCTCACGGATGAACGCTGGGTTCCGGCGGATCATCCCGATAGCAACGAAAAACTGGTGCGCACCCATTTGTTGCAGGATGCGGCAGCAGCAGCGGCGTTCGTTCCGCTGTTCGGCGGCGAAGCCACGCCGGAAGCAGGGCAATCCGCCTGCGAAGCGCGATTGCAAAAACTGAATGTACCGTTCGATGCCGTGTATTTGGGAATGGGTGGCGACGGGCATTTTGCCTCTCTGTTTCCCGGCGATACGGCGGTAAACGTTATCGATGGATTGTGCATTGCTGCACCGGAAACGGCGTCCCGCGTTGCCCGAATGTCGTTGACAGCACCTGCAGTGCTCAATGCCCGGAAAATTTTTCTGCTATTCTCCGGTGCAGACAAACATGCCAAATATGCCGAAGCGCAGCAGCCCGGTGTGCCATCGGAAGTACCGCTGCGGCTGGTGTTGCGGCAATCGCAAACGCCGGTAACCGTGCTCAGCGCACCGTAATGAATTATTTCGAAACAGTATACGGGGATTCCGGGACAAGCCCGGAATGACAATCAATTCTTTTGTGGTCATTCCTGCGAATGCAGGAATCTCAATCAGACACTTAAAAACGAAAATAATCAACCAAAAACCAACATACTTAACGAGGGTGTAATGAGAAAAAATACGCTGAAAGAAATCTGGGCTCGCGGCGAAGCCGTTATCAACGGTTGGTGCTCGATTCCCAGTTCGTTTTCCACAGAAATTATGGCGCATCAGGGATTTGATTCAATTACCATCGACATGCAGCATGGGCTGGTCGATTACACGGACGCCGTAACGATGTTGCAGGCAATTTCCACAACGGAAGTTATGCCGCTGACCCGCGTGCCGTGGAACGATCCCGCACGATTGATGAAAATTCTCGATGCCGGTTCGTACGGCGTCATCTGCCCGATGATCAACACGCCGGAAGATGCGGAATCGCTGGTTCGCGCCTGCAAATATCCGCCGCACGGTTTCCGTAGCTTTGGCCCGATTCGCGCCAAATATTACGGCGGCGGTAACGCGCATGGCGGCGGAAATTATCACCAGTTCGCCAACGACGAAACGCTGGTGATTCCCCAAATCGAAACCAAAGAAGCGATCAAAAATCTCGATGCGATTCTCGAAGTGCCGGGCATCAGCGCAATTTACATCGGTCCGTCCGATCTGTCGATGGCGCTCGGAAAAGAACCGCGTGCGGGACAAAGTGATCCCGAAGTGGTGGAAGCCCGCAACTACATTCTCGAAACCGCCAAAAAACACGGTATTCCGGCGGGTATTCACACCAATTCAACAAAAGTATCGGTGGAAATGGTGAAGTTGGGATTCCAGTTTGTTTCGCTGCAAAGCGACGACCGCTTTTTGATGTCCCGCGCAAAAGAAGAAGTCATTGCCGTTCGCGAAGGCATTGCCGGTAAATAAACGAAAGGATTTGAAATGAGTTTTCCAGACAACAAATACAAAGATGCCGGCAGTTTTATCGACGCGTATTTTGCGGAATACAGCGCGGCTGCCAAATCCGTTAACCGCGAAAAACTGCAGCAGGCGGCGGATATTCTCACCCGCGTTTATACGGAAGGCGGCATCGTTTATTCCTGCGGCAACGGCGGTTCGGCGGCGATTGCCAATCACCTTGTTTGCGATCACTGCAAGCTGGTGCGCACGGATACCACGCTCACGTCGCGAATCGTTTCGCTGAGCGCGACTGTGGAAATTATCACGGCGATCGGCAACGATATTTCGTATGACGAAGTGTTCGCCTATCAACTGCGCTGTCTCGCCAAAACAGGCGATGCGCTGATCACCATCAGCTCCTCCGGCAATTCCGAAAACATCGTTCGCGCGGCAGCGTGGGCAAAAGAAAACGGCATTCCGGTGATCTCGCTAACCGGTTTTGAAGGCGGCAGATCTGCCCAAATTGCGGATGTAAACCTGCATGTAACCGCAGATAATTACGGCGTAATCGAAGACGTTCACCAATCGCTGATGCACGTTTTGGCGCAATATATTCGCCAGGCGCATATGGATGAACATTTGATTCAGGAACGCAAATTCTGATTTTTCAAATCAATAATGAACATAAAAACGCCGGTGATGGGTTTCCGTCACCGGCGTTTTTTATTGGATTGTCGAATGATTGTTTTCAGGCAAAGATGCAATTGGTTCAGGCAAAAAAGTAATTCGTGAGTTGCCTCTACGGGTTTTTGTGATGGAATATTTTTCGATTATTTTCCGAAAATCTCGGGGTTTACCAGCGATTTTTGATCAATCTCCCCGCTGTTTAGCACCGAAAAAATATTGTTGATCGCATCTAATCCCATATTTTTCATAGAATTATCGGATGCGCCGCCAACGTGCGCAGTGACGATAACGTTGTCCAGTTGGAACAGCGGATCGTTCATTGCCGGCGGCTCGGTTTCGAACACGTCCAGCGCTGCGCCGCGAACTTTGCCGGATTTCAACGCAGCCAGCAAATCACTTTCGTTGATGATGCCGCCGCGCGCCACGTTCACAATACACACGCCGTTTTTCATCATCGCCATCGATTGTTCGTTAATCAGATTACGGGTTTTTGGTGTCAACGGGCAGTGCAGGCTGATAAAATCCGCTGTCGCAAACACGTCTTCCGGCGATGCCGCTTTTCGAATATACTCCGGTAAATTTTCCATTTTGCCGGAGGGATGATACACCCAAACGCTCATGTTGAACGGCGCAACCAGCTCCGCCAGCCGCCGGGCAATTTTGCCGAAACCGATCAGCCCGAGCGTTTTTCCGGTCAATTCGAGTCCGCCGTATTGTTTTTTGTCAAAAATGCCGTTGCGAATTTGGCGATCCTGCGCCGGAATCTGGCGCGCCAGCGAAAGCAGCATTGCCAGCGTGTGTTCCGCGGTGGATTCGAAATTGGCGTCCGGCGTAAAAAATACCGGAATGCTGCGTTCCGTCGCTGCGGCGATGTCGATATTATCCGTGCCGACACCGTGTTTGCAAATCACTTTCAGATGTGCGGATGCGTCCATCACTGCGCCGGTAATTTTGCCCTGCCGGACAATCAGCGCGTGCGGCTGAAAATCGCGCACTTTTGCAGTGATTTCCTCCGGCGTATCTTTCGGTTCGCCAACGGCAAATTCACAATTTGAATCGCGCAGCAACTGCTGTGCTTCCGCCGCAATGCCGGAACCTGTGATAAAAATTCGATATCCCATACTTTCCCTCTGGTATTCTATCCCGTTTTTTAGTGCAACAAAACATCACTTTTGCTGCTTAAATATAATAATTGGCTGGGTGTTCTGTGAGATTTGAAATACAAAATCGGAATTTGTTTTGCCGTGCAAATGGTGTTTGCTGAATGTTGTCGGATTTTTAGCAATTCCAATAAAATCAACGATTTATCGCGTGCCAGATTGCCCGGAACAGCTCTTCCCTTTTAATCGGTTTGCTGACGTAATCGTTCATTCCCTCGGCGATGCATTTTTTGCGATCACTCGGCAAAGCGCTGGCGGTTAGTGCGATAATCGGCAAATATTGCGCCGCAGCCGTTTGTTTTTCCCATTCGCGAACCGCGCGGGTTGTTTCGTATCCGTCCAGTTCCGGCATTTGGATATCCATTAACACCACATCGAAAGCGGCGGAACGGATGTAATCAAGCGCCGTTTTTCCGTTGTCTGCCAGTGTAACCTGAACGTTGATTTTGCTCAACAGCGCGTTCACCAGCTTTTGGTTCACCGGATTATCTTCTGCGAGCAGCAGCCGCAAATTGCGTTGGCGGATCAATTCCGGATAATTATTTTCATGCTGCACGGCGCTCAAATTTGCGTTTACAAATTCGGGATTTTCGGCAGTTGCAAACGGTAGCGAAATGAAAAAAGTGCTGCCCGGCTGCCCCGCAACGGCACGGTAATTTTCCGGATTCAACGGCGCAGCGGGACTTTGCACGGAGATGTTTCCGCCCATTAATTTGGTCAGGTTCCGGGAAATGGACAAGCCGAGTCCCGTGCCGCCAAAACAGCGGGTTGTGGAAATATCCGCCTGAGAAAATGCCTCGAAAATGGTTTTCTGTTTGTCTGCGGAAATGCCGATACCGGTATCCGAAATCGCAAATTGAAGCGTGGCGGATTGCGCAGCGGCATCGGCCGCCGTGCAGTTTACTTCCACCAAAACCTGTCCGCTTTTGGTAAATTTGATAGCGTTGCTAACCAGATTGATCAAAATTTGCCGCAGCCGCGACGGATCGCCGACGAGCACATCCGGCACAACGGTTTCAATTTGCCAATCCAGCGAAATGCCCCGTTCCTCCGCCCGGAAAGCCAGCATTCGCATCGTATTTTGCAAATTTTCGCGCATATGAAATTCGATCGATTCGACCATCACCCGTTGCGCTTCAATTTTTGAGAAATCCAGAATGTCGTTTAACAGCGACAGCAGCGATTTTGCCGAGCTGTCCACCATTCCCAAATATTCAATCTGAACAGGTTTTAGCGGTGTTTCCAGCAGCAGCTCCGTCATGCCGATAATGCCGTTCATTGGTGTGCGAATTTCGTGACTCATGTTTGCCAAAAACAACGATTTAGCCTGCGTTGCTTTTTCCGCTTTTTCTTTCGCGGCAGATAATTCCTCCACCGTTTTCTGAAGTTCTTTCGCTTGCGCTTCCAGCCGGGAATTGGCGTGGACTAAATCATCCGCATATTTTTTCAGGGCAAATCTGGTTTCCCGGCGGTGCAGCACATGATTGAGCGTTTTGGCAAGCACGGCAGCAGAAAGCTCATCTTTGTTGATATAATCATCTGCGCCGGCGCGCAACGCTTTTTGGATAACGTAACCACCGCTGTTCCCGGTTATCAGAACAAACGCCGCATCGCAGCCCTGCTCTCTCATTTCGGAAATGGAAAGCGTGCCGGGATATCCTTCGATATCGTAATCAATAAAAACAACTTGCGGTTGTAGTTGCAATAAGGATTGAGGAAGCTGGCTTGCGGTGTGGATAATATTTATTTGGGAAATTTCAAATGACTGCACGTTTTTCAAAAGCTTCGAAATTAGTACAGTATCTGCTTTATTATCATCAACAATTAGAATGCTAATTGCCTGATTATTGGTTGTCGTGAGGTCCGGTTCCATCGCTTGTCTCACATTTTGGATTGTAAAATCAAATGGCACTGTCGCAGAGAAAAATGATCCGCAAATTAAATATCGGTTGAACGAATTGAAATACTTAACACCTTATTTTGAAAAATTATAACGTTATAAAAATCAAATACTTGTATTTATATAGCTTTGTGCATATTTGGCTAAAAAACATATCGATTTTGACAAATTGTCATATCCTGCCGAAAAAATTTCAGACAATCTGAAATTCCTGCATTCACTCTGCCAGCCGTTGGCAGCGCTTCTGAAAAATATTCATAACGCCGATTTTGTCAGATGCCTATCAATTTAAAAATCTAAAATAATTAAAAACAATCACTTGGCGAGCCGCAGTTAAAATTGGCACAGCCTTTGTAAATACAACCGGTTGAGTATGAAAATAAAAACGATGGAAACAGAATTAACATCAAAATAAACCAAAGGAGATTTACCATGGCACAAGTTCGTTTTTTTACCGGCAATGATTTTGGCAACATCGCTCAGGAATTTGATCGCGCGGTTGAGCACCTCCGGAACGGATTTTCCGGCGAAACAACCAACGATGTCCAAAATGAGAAATGGCAGCCTCGCGTAGATGTTACGGAACTGGAAGACAATTTTGTACTGAGCGCCGAATTACCGGGCATTCGCAAAGAAGATTTATCGATAGAATTTGACAAAGGCATCCTGCGGATTTCCGGCGAACGCCTCCCTCAGGAAGTTACCGAAGGCGTAAAAGTGCTTCGCAGCGAACGGTTGTTCGGCAAATTTTCCCGTGCGTTCAAAATTAAAACGCCGGTAAAAGTGGACGCCATCGACGCTACATACAAAGATGGCATGTTAACGCTAACCCTGCCCAAAGCAGAAGAAGCAAAGCCGAAAGCTATTAAAATTCAATAACTTAGCGTTGCCGGAAGCCGCAAGTTTCCGGTTGTAAAAACACAATGTAAAATTAAAGGAGGTTATCACTATGAAACTCGAACGTTGGATTCCTGCTCGCGATCTGTTCCGTGCTCATGACGAAATGGGTCGGTTGATTGATCAGTTTTTCAGCAACGATGTAATGGGCGGCAGCGCCTGGGATGCCTCTTCGGAATGGCTTCCCGGGATGGATGTTCAGGAAGATGAAAACCAGTTTACGGTTTATCTCGAGCTGCCGGGTTTAACCAAAAAGGATGTAAACATCACATTCACCAATAATACCCTGAGCATCGAGGGTGAGAAAAAACGCGAATCGGAAGAGAAAAAAGCGAATTATCATCGCGTTGAACGCAGCTACGGAAAATTCAAACGCAGCGTTACCATGCCCACTCGAATTCAGGATGGCAAAATTGATGCGCGTTTCAAAGATGGTGTGCTGACCATTATTCTGCCCAAAGCGGAAGAAGTGAAGCCAAAAGCCATCGAAGTGAAAGTTGAAGGCTGATCAAGCGGTTGAAAATGCCATCGCTTCTCACGTTACATTAAACACCTCATGCACCTCACAAAGGCGGGTTTTGCCCGCCTTTTTTATTTAGCATTGCTCAAAATTGCCGACGAATAAATAAAGGGATGGCGCAACTAAACCGCGCAGATTGCGTTTCAACTGTTGTAAACAAAGAATTTTGGAGTTCTGGAATGAAAGTGGCATTGGTGTTGAGTGGCGGCGGTGCACGCGGATTGGCGCATGTTGGCGTGCTGAAAGCGCTGGAAAAAGCAAATATTAAAATAGATTTGATTGTCGGGTGCAGCTTTGGCGCGATAATCGGCGGTATTTACGCCCAAAATCCCGATTGCGACGCGTTGGAAACACGGCTAAACGAATTTATGCACGAACCGGCATTTCGCGGACTCGGGCTGGATTTTCTCAAAAAAAGCAATGTGAAATCGGACGACACGCTCCGCCAGTTTGCTAATGGCATTAAAGATTGGGTATTGATGAACCTGATTGCCAAAAAAGTTGCGCTGCTGAAAGCCGAGCGGCTGGAAAAAGCTGTCGAGTCGCTCATCGCGCCCGGAAACATTGAAGACACCAAAATTCCATTTGCCTGCAATGCCACCGATTTGATTTCCGGCAGCCCGTTTTTATTCGCAGAAGGCGATATGCGTAAAGCGATCACGGCAAGTGCCACCATTCCCGGCTATTTTCCGCCCGTTTCGCACGAAAATCGCATGCTGGTTGATGGCGCGATCACCTACAATTTGCCAATTCGCCACGCCCGGAATCTCGGCGCGGATTTTGTCATCGCGGTAGATGTTCACCCGATTTTGCACCCGGAGCTGAATTTCAAAAATGTGTTCGAAGTCATTTTGCGATCGAAAACGATCACCTCAAACACGCTTTCGGATGAAATCCAGAATAGCGCGGAAGTGCTCATTCAACCGCCCATTCGCGAATATTATTGGTATGAATTTGACCGGTATGTGGAAATTATCAAAGCGGGAGAGGAAACAGCCAGCCTGCAACTGGATGAAATTCAGCATGAAATAAAAGTGCGCAGTCGTGGTAAACGCCGCATTTTTACGCGCCAGCGTTCCAAATAATCAATTTGTTTTTGAACGAGATACCAACCAGCGTTTAAATGACTTTTGACTTTCGCCGGAAGGTTGACCTAAAATAATATTTTCCAGACTAATATCTTCGTCCAGATCCGGCCAATTTATACCAATTCCGTTGCCGATAATCCGCCAGTTTTTTCGCTCTTCGATGGATCCGTTAAGTAATCTTGGATACCAGGCTAATGGCACAGAAATGGTTCGGGCATCAGATAAATCGATCGTTAGCGTATCGCTATCACTGCGGACATCAATAATTTTCCCATTTATTTTTTCAATCGTTGAAGTACTCATTCCAAGCCTCAATTAACAATTTTTATTTTCATAAATTATATTCGAAATCTTCCCAATTTCCTGACGGTTAAACCCTCCGCTACTTTGGATTCTGACAGGATCAAGCCAAAATTTAGCCGTGTTGCCATCCCGTTCAACATGGATATGTAATGGCTCGCCCCGGTCACCGGCAAAAAAGAAAAAACGATAAGGTCCAATTCTCAAAACTGTCGGCATTCGACAACCTTCATTTTCAATAAATATACGATCGAAAAATTAATTGAGCCAAATTTTTTAGGGAAATAAAAAAGCGCCGTGATTTCACGGCGCTTTTTTTGTGGGAGGTTTCTCTGATGAGAATAAAAAGTACTATTCGACAGTAACGCTTTTTGCCAGATTCCGGGGCATGTCCACATTGCAGCCGCGCATAACGGCGATGTGATATGCCAGCAATTGCAGCGGCACAATTGAGATAATCGGCTGCAGGAAATTGAAGGTAGTGGGAATGGGAATTGTGTAATCCACCATGCTTTCCAGCGTTGTGTCGCCTTCCGAAACTACCGCAATGACACGGCCTTTCCGGGCTTTCACTTCTTCAATATTGCTGATAATTTTTTCGTAAGTGCTGTCTTTTGTAGCAATGACAACAACCGGCATTTCTTCGTCGATCAACGCGATCGGTCCGTGTTTCATTTCCGCTGCGGGATAGCCTTCTGCGTGAATATAGGAAATTTCTTTCAGTTTGAGGGCACCTTCCAGCGCAACCGGGAAGTTGTATCCACGACCCAGATAAAGGAAGTTCGGGCGATCTTTAAATTCTTTGGCGATTTTTTGAATCAGCGCATCGCATTGCAGCGCTTTTTCCACTTTTTCCGGCAATGCCTTCATTTCCTGAACGATGCGGCGACCGGTTTCGGCGGACATGGTTTTGGTTCTGGCGATCATCACATTCAGCAATGCCAGCGCCGTAACCTGCGATGTGAACGCTTTTGTGGAAGCCACGCCAATTTCCGGTCCGGCGTGAATGTAAGTGCCGCCCTGCGTTTCGCGGGCAATGGATGAACCGACCACGTTAACCAATCCCATTACCGTTGCGCCTTTGCGTTTGGCTTCGCGGAGGGCAGCCAGTGTGTCGGCTGTTTCGCCGGATTGGCTGATGGCGATAACCAGGTTATCATCATCAATAATGGGATCGCGATAGCGGAATTCGGAAGCGTATTCCACTTCCACCGGAATGCGGCAATATTCTTCGAGCATGTATTCGCCAATCAAACCGGCGTGATAGGATGTGCCGCAGGCGGTCACAAAAATTTTGCGGGCGCGCATCACGTTGTGCATAATCTGGCTCAATCCGCCGAGGTGCGAAACGCCGTCTTCTTCGATCAATCGTCCGCGCATACAGTCGGCAACGGTGCGGGGCTGCTCATAAATTTCTTTGAGCATGAAATGATCGTAACCGGCTTTTTCGATACGTTCGAGATCGAATTCAACCCGTTCGATTTTCTTTTTGATGATTTCGTTCTGAATCGTTTTGGTGACATAACCATCTTTGCTGATGACTGCGAATTCGCCATCTTCCAGATACATGACGTCGCGAGTGTGCGCGATAATTGCCGACGCATCGGAAGCCACATAATATTCGCCTTCGCCGATACCCAGCACCAGCGGGCTACCCATTCGCGCAACGTATAATTTATCCGGCTCGTGACGGGAAATGACTGCCAGGCCATAAGTGCCGTCCAGCTCCAGCAACGCAGCGCGGAAAGCTTCTTCAAATGATGAATCACCCTGTTTGTAAATTTCTTCGATGAGGTGAGCGATAATTTCGGTGTCTGTTTCGGTGCGGAAAGTGTGACCTTTTTCGATCATCATTTTTCGCAGGGTTGCATAATTTTCCACAATGCCATTGTGAACCAGCACGATATCGCCAAAAGAATCGCTGTGCGGGTGAGCATTGGTTTGATTGGGAACACCGTGGGTTGCCCAACGGGTGTGCGCAATACCGAGGTTTCCGGTCATCGGCGTACCGTTGACGGATTTTTCCAGCGCCGCTATTTTCCCAACCTGCTTTTTGACATCAATTTTACCCTCTTTCAACAATGCCACGCCGGAAGAATCGTAGCCACGATATTCCAATCGTTTTAATCCCCCGATAAGCACCGGGTACGCATCACGTTTACCAATATAACCGACGATTCCACACATAAAATCTTATCCTCCTTAGTGAACTCAACTGGTTCTGTTGCCCTGTCCGTGGGCAAACTGTTTATGAATATTTTCTTATTTTCGACCCTTGATTTTTTACGCTGTTTATTCCCATTCGATGGTTGCCGGCGGTTTGGAGCTGACATCGTAAACCACACGGTTGATGCCTTTCACCTCGTTGATAATTTTGTTCGACACATCCGCCAGAAAATCATATGGCAACGGGTACCAATCGGCCGTCATCCCGTCTGTGCTGGTTACGGCACGCAGGGCAAGCACGTTTTCGTATGTCCGCTCATCGCCCATCACACCTACTGTTTGTATCGGCAGCAAAACTGCAAAAGCTTGCCATATTTCGTCATATAAATTTGCCGCTTTCAAAGCGTCAATGAATATCTTATCGGCTTTTTGTAAAATCTCTAAATCTGTCTCGGTAATTTTTCCAATAATTCTTACTGCCAAACCGGGTCCGGGGAAAGGGTGACGTCCGATAATGTTCTCCGGAACACCCAGTTCGCGCCCAACCTGGCGCACTTCATCTTTGAATAATTCGCGAAACGGCTCTAACAATTCGAAGTTCAGCCGTTCCGGCAATCCGCCAACGTTGTGATGGGATTTGATAGTTGCGGACGGTCCTTTGAATGAAACGCTTTCAATGACGTCCGGGTAGAGGGTGCCTTGGGCTAAAAAACGAAATTCGCCGGCTTTGCGGGCTTCTGCTTCAAATACATCGATAAATGTTTGGCCGATCAACTTGCGTTTTTTCTCCGGATCAATTACGTCGCGTAACTTATCGAGGAAAACCGGCCCCGCCGTGACAACGGTCAAATTTAGCGCTAAATTTTCCCTGAAAGTATGACTTACCTCTTCAACCTCGTTTGCGCGCAATAACCCGGTATCCACAAAAACGCTGGTGAGCTGATCGCCGATGGCGCGATGCAGCAGCGCCGCCAAAACACTGGAATCCACGCCGCCGCTAAGCCCCAGCAATACGCGATCTGTGCCCACCGTTTCGCGAATTTGCCGGATCGCCATTTCGATGAACGATTGCGGCGACCAATCTCCTGCAAAATCGCAAATGTTGAACAAAAAATTGTGCAGCATTTGTTTTCCGGCTTCGGTGTGATGCACTTCCGGGTGAAACTGGATGCCGTAAATATGCCTATCGCGATTTTCGATGGCGCAGATCGGCGAATTGTCCGTTTTGGCGATGGCGGAAAAACCATCCGGCAATTTGGTGAGGTGATCGCCGTGGCTCATCCACACCTGCGTTGGCGATGCGATGCCCGCAAACAGCGGATTGTCGCCGTCGATGTGCAATTTAGCGCGGCCAAATTCCCGTTTGTGCGCCGGATCGACTGCGCCTTTCATCGAATAGGCGATGTGCTGCAAGCCGTAACAAATGCCCAAAACCGGCACGCCAAGCTCAAAAATAGCGTTGTTTGCGTGCGGTGCGCCATCCGCATAAACGCTGGACGGACCGCCGGAAAGGATAATCGCTTTGATATGCCCATCCGCACGAATGTCGTCAATTGAATAATTGAACGGATGGATTTCCGAAAACACGCCCAGTTCGCGGGTTTTGCGGGCGATGAGTTGGGTATATTGCGAACCAAAATCGAGAATCAGCACTTTTTCCATGAATTGTTTCCGTTTTGTTTTCTGAATGTGTATTCATTTTTGAACAGATTAAAAGATAACACAGAAATGTGCTGACGGAAAATTGTTTTTCGGAAGAGAGGGTGTTGGTTTGGAGCGGGCGTTCCAATCGGTTGTTTTAAACGCGGGGAAAACCGGATGTCACTTTGCCGTGATTTTTTTTGTTGACAGATGCCATGCGTTAAACATCTTTGCCACTGAGGCACAAAGAATCACAGAGAAGATAAGGACAAAGTGCTCTTTGATAAATACTTGTTTTTAATGGCAATAGCTTCTTTTTTTTGAAGCTGTTTTTTAGTTTTTTTATAAAAAACTCTGTGCCCCTCCGTGACTCTGTGGCGAAAACGTCCAAAAAATTACAGCGAGAACCAATAGTTGAATTTCAACAGAAAAATATTTTCCGGATCGATGCCGAACAGGCTGTCCACATTGCGCCGGAAATTAAAATTGCCATTGTTAAATGAATCGTCGCGCTGTTGCGCCCACACAAAATAGACCGTGGAGCCGGGGCGAAATTCCCATCGAACCACTAAATTCGAGCGGAATTCTTGAAAATTGAAATCGGGGATATCGAACGAATAATCGCTGCTGCCGTCGGCATCTTCGTCGATCAAAACTTCGTCATCATTTTTGGAAATTTCGTCATCGATGGTTTCAAAACGATCTTCGTATCGTTCCGCCCGCGGATCGGTGATGCGTTTGTAATTGCTGTATTTTCCCGCGGAAACAAACGGCTGGCCGTAATATTGGAACGATAACGTTGGCGTGATGCTGTAATTCGCACGGACAATTACGCCGGTTGTTTTCTGATCGATCCGCGCGAAAATGTAGCGATCCGCGTTGCTAAATTCAGTTGTTTCAACATATTGCAAATCACGTTTGTTGATGTTGAAAAACGGTTGCAGCGATAACGACATCGATTTTGCCGGTCTCCACTGAACCCCGCCATAAAATTCGCGCGAGCGGGAAACGTCGTCATCTTTGAAGCTGTTGAATCCGCCAATTTCAAATTGAAACGGTTTTGTATCGTCCGAATCGATGCTCCACCAACTGTAAATCGCGCCCTGATAGCGCAGCATTGGGCCGCCGCGCAGCCCGCTGGCATCCAGCCCGCTGGCTTCCAATTCCGTTCCGCCCCAAAATTGCCAGTTGTTCGCAAAACGGCCGCCGCCGTTTATGTTCATGCCGCGGAACGTTTGTTCGCCGTCAAAATTCCAGCCGGTCCACTGGTTGAGATTGAAGCGGTATTCCCGGAAAATCCACTGCGGTTTCCACTCGCGATAGGATAGCCACGAAAATTGCAAAATGCGATCCGCGGAGCGCATGTATCCCAAATCGTTGATCTCGAATCCGGGTGAGCGCCAGGTGCCGCCCAGCATTCCCTGAATATGACCGTTGGATCTGCCGATGCCGAACGCACCCGCATGCCCGTCCAGCGATGTGCGGGTGGAATCCAGCGTGAGGTGTGGTGCATCCGGGCGCTGGAAATAACGCCGCGAGGATGTTTGCGCTTCGATCAACGCTTCCGGATCGCCTTCGATGCGGCTGAATGCGGTTTTCAGGCTTATCCAATAATCTTTGTTGTGCCAATTGTGGCGCACATCGAAACCACCGGTGTATGCGGCAGTGTTCAAAAAGCGGAGGTTTTCGCTGGAAATATCGCGATTGGTTGCAGTCGCGATGCCGCCGATCGAGGTGTTGCCTTCGGAAAAATCTTTCTGCAATCTCCCGACGAAATAGTTGGTTGCGGGCTCCACAATTTCTTTTCGGCGAACGCCGTTCAACTCGATTGCTGCGCGTTCCCGTGCGGTAAATGCGTTTAGCACGCCAATCGAAAGCCCGTTGTGGGTTTTGCCGGTAACTTTTGCCGCGGCGATAATCGACGTATTGTCGGGCATTTGCATGTATTCGTTGTCATCGAGATCCGGTTCGTACTGCGGCTGTCGTCCCAACCGGCGGGAATAAAACAGCGATTCGCGGGAATCCGAGCCATCGCCAAAACCGAGGGTGTACGTAAAAATATTGCTGCCCTCGATAAAAAACGGTCGTTTTTCCTGAAAAAATGTTTCGAAAGCGGAGAGGTTCACTTCGGAGGGATCGGCTTCCACCTGCCCGAAATCCGGGTTGACGGTAAAATTGAGCGTTAAATCGCTGGTGATGCCGATTTTGCCATCCAACCCGCCGGCAATTTTGCCATCGCGCCCGTCCAGAAACGGGTCGTCCGGATCATCCGGAAAAAAGCTGAACTGGCTGAGCGAATAGGGCAGCAGCTCAATTTGCCGGGGCGTTTCCAGCCCGGTCATTCCCTGCATTTCGCCAAAATAGCTGACAAATCCGCCAACGGACGAGGGGTAAAATTGCCACATCGACCATTCATTGTTGCGATAAAAATAGCGGGCAACCTGCAATCCCCAGGTGTGTTCGTCGCGATCCGCAAAGCGCAGCTGGCTGAGCGGAATGCGCATTTCCGCAACCCAGCCTTCGGGAATGCGCCGGGTGCCGACTTCCCAAATCGGGTCCCAGTTCATGTCGTCGTAATCGCCGTCCTCGGTCATCACGCCGTCCATTTTTACGCCGGCGGCGTTCACGCCAAAATAGAATGCGGTTCGTTTGTCGAAAAAGCTGTCCAGCAAAATCAACACGCGATCGGATTCGCCGGCCTGATCCCGCCGGGTGATGCTGTCAACAATTTTTTCCGGAACGGAATCCAGCGAAACAATCGCGACGTACAGATTTTTGGCGTCGTAAGCAATCATGAATTCGGTGGGTTGGCTGGCAGGTTTGCCTTCGTTGGGGCTGGTTTGCAGGAATCCTTTGTCCCGCGGTGTTTTTTGCCAGATATCATCGGTGAGTTTACCGTCAATTTCCGGCGCATGCGGATTGACCGGCAATGGTTTGTAGATGCGTTTTTCCACATCTGTCTGGCTGATGGCGATGCCAAAACACATCGCTAAAAAAAGTATCGTTTTTAAGAACATTTACACACACCTCACAGTATTTGACACTCTTGCATATTACGGAGTGTCAAACACGAATGTTACGCAAACGTTCAAAAATATAGCTTTCGCGGGCAAAAAAAATCAGCTTTCCGGCTGAACCGTGAGCATAATTCGCTGGCTTTCCTGGCATTCGCGAATAGCGGTTTCCGACTGATACTGAGATTTCGGGCAGGCATACGCGCCTAAAATTAAACAATTATTGCGTTGCAAATACCAGCCGCGAATGAATAGATCTTTATGTTGCGCGCTCGAAAAATAGCTGTAACCGCCAAAAACGTAATCGCTGGTTACCGGTTTTCGCACGTCGAAAACGGTTTGCAAATCTGCCGCATTGATGAATTGACGCAGATTTTCCTCAAGTTCGGCAACGGTTTTGTCGGGCGCGGCATCGTCAATTTTGCGGATGCGCAGCACGCCGATCCGCGCTTCGGAGCGTGCCCAAATTTCCGTTTTCACCTGACCAAACAGCCAGTTTTCCGGCGCTTTCAGCGACATTTTGCTAAAATTTACGGATACGTATGGCATCGTTTTCATCCTTTTGTTGAACGGTCATCAGATTTTCAACACTAACGTTTAACTGTTGCGTCACAATAATTTTTGTAAAAAAATCAGATTCAAATTCGCTTTGTACCGTCGATAAATGTATTATATTTTGCCGGCAGATTTCAACAGAAACTGTCACGTTTTTAGGGTTCGGGAAAAAAAGGGTGGGTGAGCGGAGCGCCCAATCTACTGTCGATACAACTATATTTTTTGTGCCAGCCGCAGTTTTTCTGTTTCCGGATGACATCCGGTGCAGGCGCTGGCAGCGTTTCCCTTTTCGAAACGCCGGTAAAATGGAATCCCTGCAAATACGATTGCAGGATACTCGTACGCGTTTGCATGTTGCGAATTCTCAAATGGTTACGAAAACAGGATGAGCCGATGATTACCGTAGTTTCCGGAATGCCCGATAGTGGTAAGCAATTGTTATTAAACGTGTTAAGCGCCGGCGGATTGCCGGTGTTCAACACTTCGCCAGATGTGGTGATTGACCTCGCAACGCCCCGGTCAACCGTTGCGGATAATTCCCCAAAAAAGAGCGTCTGGCTAAATCAGGCCAACGGGAAAGCGATTCTGTTCGATTACACGTTATTGGGTTCGCTCGATCCGTTGTTCCGTTACCGGGTGATTTATTTGGAAAAATCGATCGATGAATTGATCCGGTATCACAGCGAGTTGTTGGTTGAGCAGGGCAGCCGGACGCCCGCCGCCAGCGCCCGGATGATCGCCAATTCGATTCATTTGCGTTCGGCGCGAATCAAAAATTGGCTGGTCAAACAACCGAATATGGCGCACCTGTTTTTGAACCGGGGAGAACTGCTGGCATCGCCGGCGGCGCAGTTAAAGCGCATCCGCGAGTTTTTGGGGGAAAGCGTGGACATGCACAAAATGCTGACCGCGCTGGATCAGCACATTTACAGCGAAACCGCATCGCCGATGCTGTAGCCGCGCGCCGTTCGCGTCACAGTTGCGCAGGACAGCAGCGGATCGTGCTCGAATACCACCAGCCAGTTTTCGTTCGCCGCCCGATTCAAATATTGCTTTTTTTCATCGATGGTGATCAGCGGAAACAGATCGTAAGCCATCACCCACGGCACCGGAACATGTGCGGAAGTGGGGATCAAATCCGCCGGAAAAAACAGCGTTTGTTCATCGCTGTGAATCAGCAGCATTTGCTGCGCCACCGTATGCCCGTCCGATAACAACAATTCAATTCCCGGAAAAATTTCGCCGCCGCTGTTCAGCAAGTTCAGCTGTTCGGTTTGCACCAGCGGCACAATGTTTTCTTCCAGAAAACTGGCGCGATCTTTTTCGGAAGCTTCGACAGACCAATCGTAATGGCGTTGCTGCGCATGATACGTCGCGTTCGGAAATGCCGGACGAAATGCGCCGTTTTCATCGGGAATAGTTGCCCCGCCGGCGTGGTCGAAATGCAGATGGGTGAGGATTACATCGGTCACCTCCGCCGGCGCAACGCCGTGATTTGCCAGGCATTGCGGAAGATTGTGCACAGCGGTATCCACCGCATAAATCTGGCAGAATTTGGCCGGATTATGCTCGCCGATGCCCGTATCCACCAAAATGGTTTTCCCGTTGCCGCGCAATAGCAGCGCATTAGTGCACATGTGGATGCGGTTGTGCTCATCCGGCGGTTTTTGTTTGCCCCACAACGCTTTGGGCACCACGCCAAACATCGCGCCACCATCTAGCCGGAACAATCCGGTGTTGAGCAGTTGCACATCGTAATCACCAATTTGCATGTTTTTTCCCTCAATTTTCTGATGAAAATTTGATGTTTTTCGCATCCCGATCGGTTAAATCACCAATTCCGAAATAAACGGAATTTGCGGGAAAACGCAACCCGGATTTTGAAAAAAGTGTGTTCACCCAGCAATTTGCGATCGACCCGGATTGCCAAAAGTCATCGAAAAGTGAAATCGCTATAAACCAAGCAATAGTTTAAAAAAGGCGTAAGTTGAGAAAGCTGTAACAAAGTGAATTTATTTTTTGCTTTGTCACACCGGAATCGATGGGTATTGTGTAATAGGCCGGTTTGGCCAATTCCAATTGGAATATTTGCTTTCCGGGACTTGCAAAAAATAACTGTATTATGTGATTTTTGGGTATATTTAAAAAACGACAGACCCCTAATTCATGGTAAATAGCTGATTCAAATTCATATAAATCAAATATTTAGCTGTAGCAACGTCATTGTTTAATATATTAAACAATAGTTTTAAAAAAAGAAATTTTTTTATTGCATTGTTGATTTTTGACGATGTATATTGGCGCGCCATTTGAGAAAGTTATGCAGTGAATGACCACAAATAACTGATTTGCTGCGTAACAAAGTTGTATCTAATTCATTCATTCTAAAATCCAAATTGGGAGGATTTATGAGATGGCAAAAATCGATGCATTCGGACCCCACTTAACGCTTGACCTCAATTATTGCAATCCTGCAAAATTGAACGATTACGATTTAGTTTTTGACGTACTGAACAATTTGCCCGATATGATCGGGATGACCAAAATCACCCAGCCGTATGTGTTCAAATATTCCGGTCTGGTTCCGGAAGACAAAGGTATTACCGGCTTTGTGGTGATTGCGGAAAGCCATATTTCGATTCACACATTTCAGGACAAAGAATACTGCTTTGTTGACCTGTTTTCCTGCAAACCATTCGACTACACTTTCGCTGAAAAATACCTGATAGATGTGTTCGAATCGCAAAAACCAACAGTAAATGTCATCATGCGCGGGCACGATTTTCCCCGCTCAGAGGCATTGAGTGGACCGGCAAACGGCATCCACACCATCAACAACGGATTGGTTACCGCGGTTTAACACGCAACATGATTGAATGCGGATGACGGCGCAGATGTTGTCGCCGAAACATCCACCATGTACAAAACAGAGGAACCGGAAGTGAAAAAACAAGATTATCTGCAACAGACCATCGAACATATTGATATTAAAACGTTCGATGCCACGCCGATCATCGATCAGTATGAAAAAACGGCGTTTCAGTCCCGCAATTTGGCGCGGGCATCCAAAATTTACGATATGATGTTGGGCGATAAAGACTGTACCGTCATGTTAACCCTGGCCGGTTCATTGATCAGCGCGGGTTTAAAAACGGCAATTGTGGATATGTTGCGCAACAAAATGGTGGATGTTATCGTTTCCACTGGCGCAAATATTGTGGATCAGGATTTTTTTGAAGCGCTGGGCTATCGCCATTATGTTGGCACCCAGTTTGTTGATGACCAGAAACTGCGAAAATTGGCTATCGATCGTATTTATGATACTTACATCGATGAAGAAGAGCTGAAAGAATGCGACGATACGATTCGTAAAATCGCGAATACGTTGCCGCCAAAAGCCTATTCTTCCCGCGAATTTATTGTGGAAATGGGCAAATATCTGGTGGAAAACAATCTTGGAGAAGGCTCTATCGTGCGCACCGCGTACGAACTTGGCGTGCCGATTTTTGTGCCGGCTTTTTCCGATTGCAGCGCCGGATTCGGGTTGGTTGTGCATCAGGTGGAAAATCCTGACACCCATGTTTCCATCGATTCCGTAAAAGATTTTCGCGAACTGACGGACATTAAAATCGAAGCCGGCACCACCGGATTATTGATGCTGGCTGGCGGCGTTCCCAAAAATTTTGTGCAGGATACCGTTGTCTGCGCGGAAATTCTCGGTCACGATGTGGAAATGCACAAATACGCCGTGCAGCTCACCGTTGCGGATGAGCGCGATGGCGCACTGTCCGGTTCCACCCTGAAAGAAGCCTGTTCCTGGGGCAAAGTGGACACCGCGTATGAGCAAATGGTGTTCACCGAGTTGACGCTATCCTTCCCGCTGCTGGCGAGTTACGGCTACCACCAGCGCAATTGGGAGCAGCGCAACCGCCGCAACTGGAACGAATTTCTGGCAGTGAATCAAAAAGCGGAAATGATCGCTTAATCGGCTTCAACTAACATCATTTATATAGATTAAACCCTCTCGCGAGAAATTGTGAGAGGGTTTTCTTTTTGGACAAATGGGCAGTTGAAGATTGCCGCAAAGTCGCGAAGTTCGCAAAGGGCAAATACGTTTTTCATTTGAAAAGAACCCATCGATTTGTTCGATGAGAAGAATGCTTTTCAATCCGCAAATTGCTCCAAATCGGATTACTCTGTTTCCACGCGATCCAGCGTCATCTCAAAAAACTGGCGCCAGTTCTCGCCGTCTGCAGAAAACTCCCCGATTTCGTGCCATTGATCGGCGCTGGTCAGGTTGATCGTATAGCGAATGGTGCCCTGCGGCGTTTTGAACCACCAGACAAATGAACCGTCATCGTTGAATTTGGCATCTGCGGTGGTGGATCGCCCGTTCGATAAATGTGATTGCATTTTGTAACCGCCGCCGTACGGATCATACGACATCAGGCCGAGCGCATTGTGCACAATCATTTCTTTCCCGGTTTCGGGGTCCGTTCGTTTACCGACACCTTCCACCATAAGCACCAAACCGTCCAGTTTCGGCTGGATATTTTCTTCAACCATCGCATCTTCTTTGGCGCCTTGCGGCGTCATTTGCCAGCCAATTCCTTTCCATTTCCCGATCAAAAAATCGAGTTTTTTCATTGCTGCCACATGTTTTTCGGACGGCCCTTCCTGTGCGGAAACGACGGTTGCACACAAAAACATCGATGTTGCTAAGCCAATAAAAAACAGTAATTTGAAGCTTGAAATATCAACAAAAGGCATATCTGTCTCCTTAAATTTTATTTGCAAAAAATAGCTTTTTCGGGCGAGAAATGATTGTAAAAAAACGACAACATCAACGTTGTGCGTCGGGCGGTGAAATGTTGCGGTGATCGATTTGCGAAATGTATTTTTTGAACAAAGTGGGATTTGTGCCGGCAATTGCGCCGAAATCGCGGATAAAATGAGCCTGATCGAAATATCCCGCGTTGTGGATAACCTCCTGCAAATCCCGGTTTTCCAGCACCATTTTGATCAGCGATGTGCGGATGCGGCGAATCCGTGCAAATTCTTTGGGCGTTAGCCCCACTTTTTCGCGAAAAATGCGCTGCAACTGTCGCTCGCTGAGGTGCACTTTTCCGGCGATATCCGCCATTTTGATGTTGCCGTTTGCCGCAACAATCAGCGAAACGGCGCGGATAATCCGCTCGTCCGGTTTCCCGGCAAATTTGGTGATGAATGGCAGCAATTCTTCGTCGAACAGCTCGTACTGGTCGAAATTTTTGCAGATACTTTCCAGCAATTTGTTCAAATTGAGGTTGCTGCAAATCGTGCTCGCATCGATGGATTGATTGCGCAACGCCGCGCCGCTGATGCCAAACAGTGCATCCACAACGCCGGGAAAAAATCGCACGCCCACAAACACGCTGCCCGGAAACACCTGTGTGTTATAATTCTGCATCCGCGGCCCGAACAGCACTGAAAATCGTTGCTTAACATATTGATTATAATGAAATACCAGCGACACACAACCGTCCGGCAACACCGTATGGTCGAGCGTTTCCGGTGGTTTTCCGTCGGATGTATTTGGATGATATTCGAATTTCCAATAGGATAAAATGTAATTTGCCAGCCGCTTGTCCGGCACAATTTCCTGATAGAGCAACATTATTTTTCCGCCTGCGGATGGCAAAACAGCTCGTGAATGTTCCCGTCCGGATCGGCGAAAAACGCGGTGTGCATGCCCCACGGCATGGTTGCGGGCGCTTTTACCGGCGTTGCGCCGTTGGCGATAATTTCCGCATATTTGGCGTCCACCGCCGCCGGGGAATCCAGCACAAATGCCAGCTCAAACGACTGTCCGGCGGGCTTTTCGCGATAGGATTTGTGCCCGGTTGCCTGCGTCATTATCGGGCGTTCGCAAATAGCAAATCGAACGGATTCGTTGGTCAATTCCACATATTTTCCGGTATTTTGCGCCACGGAAAAACCGAGTACTTCGCGGTAAAATTTGCTGAGTTTTGGCGCATCGTTCGTCAAAATGGTGATCAAGTCGATTTTCATCAACCAGGCTCCTGTAAATTATGGCGTTAACGCCCGAATGGTGATCGTCAATTACATCGGAAATTATTCCACCGAAAACTGCTGTATCCGCCGATCAAGCGAATCAGCTGCTGCAGGGCGATTCATCTGCCGCAGTAGAGCGGCATACGCGGTTTGGGCTTGTAATACTTCTTCGTTGGCTTCGCCGAATGCCGTTTCACGAAGCGCGATTACCTGCCGGAAATACGATTCCGCTGCCGCAAAATCGCCGGTTTCGGTTTTCAGCTTCGCCAATTCATACAGGGGATAACTGAGCACCGGATGCGCATCGCCAACCAATTCGGTAAACATCGCCACCGCTTTTTTGAGATATTCCTCTGCGCGTCGATATTTTTTTTCCGCCAGCATCGCGCGACCGAGATTGGTGTATGCCGCCGCCGGTCGCGGCGTATCTTTGCCATACAGCGTTTCGTAAATGGACACCACTTCCCACAATACTTTTTCCGCATCCGTGTAATCGCCTTTGAGCACCAGCGAACGTCCGTAATTGTTCATCGCCGTTGCCACATCGTAATGCACATTGCCGTAGCGTTTTTTGAAAATTGCCACCGCCTGTTTGTGCAGCGCAATTGCTTCTTCATGGCGATTGAGCGACGTGTAAGTGGACGCCAGATTGCTCATAGCGATGGCCGTTTCCGGGTGATCCGGCCCGTATATTTTTTTGAATGTTTCCACTGCCTCGTTGAACAATTGAACTGCTTCGTCATTGCGGCTCAAGTCCAGCAGCCACCACGCGAGATCAATTTTGATGCGGCTGGTCAGCCAGTGATCGTCGCCGACCTGCGCTTTGGCGATGCGCAAGGCTTCGCGAACCAGCGGTTCCGCTGCCTCGTATTTGCCCTGATTGGCCAGCGCAAACGAGAGTTTCGACGCCGATTCCGCGTACTGAATATTATTTTTACCGATGGTTTGTTCAGCATATTCAACAGATTCCTGATGATAGTTTAGCTGCTTTTCCTGATCACCTTTTTCCTCCCAGACATCGCCGAGCTGCCGGAGATTTTGCACCACTTTTTCGTGATTGCCGTTTTCGCGGAAAATTTGCAGCGATTGTTCCATCAGCACCTGCGCACTGTCGAATTCGCCGAGTTGGTAGTAGGTATAACCGAGATCGTGCAGCGTCGCGCCCAGCTCCGGATGTTGGGTTTCGAGCAGCGTCCGCTGTTTGGCAAGCGCGGAATCCAGCAGCGGTTTGGATCGCCCGAACAGCCCCATTTCCGAATACACTTTGCCCATCGTGTGCATTAGTCGCGCCTGAATTACCGGTTCATTTTTGAGCTCTGCGCCGATGCGCTCGGCGCTGCGATCCAGCAATTCCCGTGCAGAAATCGTGTCGCCAACGGCTTCGGTGGGATCGGAAATTTTGAACAGATCGATCAAAAAATTGGAAACTTGCCGGGCGGATTCTGCCTCGCGGGAGGCTTTTTGCTCCGCTTTGGTGGCGCGAACAAATCCGGCTGTTGCGAAAATGAACCCGATCAGCAATCCCGCAACGGCAACGCCGGCAGCGATCACCGTCAATCGGTTGCGCCGCACAAATTTTGAAATACGGTAACCTGCGCTCGGCGGTCGCGCAACAACCGGCTCGTCATTCAAATATCGCCGGATGTCCATCGCCAAGCCGTTGGCGGTTTCGTAGCGGCGGTTCCGGTCTTTTTCCATCGCTTTCACAGTGATCCAGTCGAGATCGCCCGCGAGTTTTTTGTGCAGCGATCCGGCATCTGTGCGGCGATTTCTGGCGATCTTTTCCCGCGCATCGCCGATGGTTTGCAGCCGTTTGCTGGGCGTTGGCGGGTCGGTTTCGCGAATCATTTTTTGCAGCGAATCGCCCGGTTTTTGGTATTCGCTGAAATCGAACGGCAACGCGCCGGCGAGCAATTCAAACAGTATCACGCCGAGCGAATAAATATCAGATCGCGTGTCGATATCCAGTTGAGAATTTTCCAGTTGCTCCGGGCTCATGTATGCGGGTGTGCCCACCACTTCGCCGATGGCGGTCACCAGCGTACTGTCGGTGAGCGGCGTGTGGATTGCTTTCGCGATGCCGAAATCGATAATTTTGGGCACCGGTTTGCCGTCCTGCAGCGAAACGAGGATGTTCGACGGTTTCAGATCGCGGTGAATGACGCCTTTTTGGTGAGCGTGCTGCACGGCGCCGCAGATGGCGGTGAACAACTCCAGCCGTTCGTTGGTGGAAAGCCGTTCCGTGTCGCAATAGGTGTTCAGCGGCACGCCGGGCACGTATTCCATTACAAAATAAGGACGACCTTTGTCGGTGGTTCCGGCTTCAAAAACTTTGGCGATGTTCGGGTGATCCATCACTGCCAGCGCCTGCCGTTCCGCTTCGAATCGCGCCACAATTTGTTTGCTGTCCATCCCTAATTTGATGATTTTGAGCGCGACTTTTCGGCGCACCGGCGCGATTTGCTCCGCGAGATACACTTCTCCCATGCCGCCCTCGCCGATCTGCTGACGAATTTTATACGGCCCGATTTGCTCGCTCTGCGGATCTTCTTTCGGCAATTTTGTTTCGCCTGCGCGTTTGCCCGGTTTCGCTTGAATCGCGTTCAGCGCAGCGATCATTTCCGCCATCGTTGCAAAGCGATCCGCGGGATTTTTGGCAAGCGCTTTTTCGATCAGCGCATCGATTTCGGCGGGAATTTCCGGTCGCGTTTCCGCGAGTTTTTCCGGCGATTCGTTGAGGATGGCGTAAATCAGCACCTGTTCGTAATCGCCCTCGAACGGTGTTTTTCCGGCAACCATTTGATAAAACACCACGCCCAGCGACCAAATGTCTGTGCGAAAATCGACCGTCATGCCCTGCGCCTGCTCCGGGCTCATGTATGCGACGGTACCGAGCGTGGTGCCCTGTCGGGTTTTCAGCGCGGCGTCAGCCATTTTCGCCAGCCCGAAATCCATGATTTTCACCTGCCCGTCACCGGTAATCATGATGTTGGCCGGTTTGATATCGCGATGAATAATGCCTTTTTCATGTGCTGCCTGCAACCCGTTTGCAATTTGGGTCGCGTAGCCGATGGCAACCTCCGGATGCAGCGGCGATTCACGAATTGCCTCAATGAGTTCAGTCCCGTCAACATATTCCATCACAATAAATTGCGCATCTTCGCTATTTTCGATGGCGTAAATCTGGGCGATGTTCGGGTGATTGAGCGCCGCGGCCGCTTTCGCTTCGTTGACAAACCGCTCCCGCGATTCGCTGTCACCGGCAATGTGATCCGGCAAAAATTTGATGGCAACATTTCGCCCGAGCCGCGTATCTTCAGCGAGATACACCACGCCCATCCCGCCTTCGCCGAGCTTTTCGATGATGTTGTAATGGAGAATGGATTGTCCCAGCATCAATTTCCCCAAATAAAAATTGGATGGTAAACTGCTTTCCGGCAGGTGAGCCAGAAAATTTCAATTTGTCAGCAGGTGCCGTCAACGCTTCCCGATGTTGGTCGGTGACAATTTAGCATATACAGGCCAGATTCGCAAACTTGAGATTTGGCAAACGGTTGACAACTGCAATTGGTCGACATATCTTGAATAATCAAACCAAAGGAGAAATTATGACGAGCAGAACCAAAATAAATGAGACAGATGCCCAAAAAATGTTAGGGGAAATTCCCGGTTGGAAAATTGTTGACGGCAAGCTGCACCGGGAAATCCAGTTCCCGGATTTTGTGGCGGCGTTCGGATTTATGACCCGCGCGGCGATCCTCGCCGAAAAGCAAAATCACCATCCCGCGTGGTTTAATGTTTACAATAAAGTGGTGATCGATCTGGATACGCACGATGCCGGCGGACTCACCGAATTCGATTTCAAACTGGCAAAAGCAATGAATCAGCTGTTGGAGAAATAATCGCTCAGCATATTGTTGTGTCATTCCTGCGCAGGCAGGAATCTCCGAATTATTTGCTCAGGAAGTTGTTTATTCCAGCACGCTTTTCGGCAAACGGGCTCTGTAAAAACATATATTTATTCCCCGAGATAGCGCTTCAGCACATTCTCCCACTCTTCGCGGCGGATTTCCGAAAGCAACGCCCGGTTGAGCGGCTCGCGCAGTTCGCTGCCATCCGGTAGCCCGATGCCGTAATCCTGCCGGGAGAAGGTGAACGGCAGCGCATTCAGCGATCCCTGATATTCGCTTTGGGCGAGGTATCGCAGAATCGGCGCGTCGTACACGGCGGCGTCCACCGTTCCGTCGGCAACGGCTTGCAGCGCACTGCCGATCGTGTCAAAACTGCGGTGCCCGATGTTATCGCGAACCAGATAATTTTCGCTGGTGGAGCCGCGCACCGTGGCGACTTTCACATGCCGCAAATCATCCGCACTGTTGATGTTCGATTGCAACCGGTTTACCGTTAACGCAGATGCGATACCCGCCGTAAAGCTCGAAATAATGATGATTGCCATAAACATCCAGATCAGCCCGAGGATGCGTCCCCATAATGTGACCGGTGCTTTATCGCCATAGCCGACGGTGGTCATCGTGACTGCCGACCACCAGAAACCGGCGCCGAGCCCGTGCATCGCCGTGCCGCCAAATTGTTCGGGATTGTGGCGGCGTTCCACCAGCCAAACCAGCGCGCCAACGGCAAAAAGCAACAGCGCGAGCGCCGCAACAACTTGTAAAAAATCTTTGGAAAATAATCCCAAAAATAGCTGCCAGTAGGTGTTTCCGCCGGTTGTGCGCACCGCAACGCTCAGCCCGGTGTTGTAAAACGCATGGCTGAAATCGAACGCTTTTTCGCGATCCGGTGTGATGGTCAGTGCCGCAACGGCGAGGTCAATCTGGTTGTTTTCCAGCCCCTGCAGCATTTCTTCGAGGCTCATTTCACGATATTCAAAGGTGTAGCCTTCGGCTTTGGCGATCTGTTCCCACAGGTCGATGCTGATGCCGCGCCAACTGCCGTCCGGCTGTTTCATGGAAAACGGCGCTGCTTCCTTTGTGCCGACAATCCATTTTTTCTGCGGCACATTCGCGGTCGCCGCGATGCAAAACAACAGTCCCCAAATCGCCAAAACATATTTTAGCTGCATATCCGTCCACTTTTTTTATTGAATGAATTACGCTATCTTTAGCTTTAAATATATAAATTTCTCAACTTTGCACAACAATTTCGCATATTTTCGCGTTAGCGAATGTCTGCGAGGCGCGAAATAATCGGAAAAAATTCAATCAAATAACGGGGAAATACATGCAATTTTCGATCAGAAATTTCAGAAAATATACGGCAATCGGCGTTGTGTTGCTGGCTGGCGCGGGATTGTTTTTGGCGTGCGGCGGTGGCGGCGATGCCGAACAACAATCCGCCAAACCTGCCGACCGGCAATTTTTGAGCATGGGAACGGCACCGCCCGGCGGGGCATTTTTTGTGGTTGGCGGCGCGATTGCCCAAACCGTAAACGATAACGCCGGTGAATTAGGCTGGCAAATTTCCGCGGAAGCAACCAAAGGCACGCAGGAAAATATTCGGCGGCTGGATCGCGGCGAACTCGATTTTGCGATGGCCAACGCAGCGATTTCCTATTTCGCAGTGCGCGGTGAAGGCGATTGGGAGAAAGCCTACACCGTTCGTTCGGTGATGACGCTGGCACCGAATATTGCGCTGTTTATCGCTCCGAAATCCAATAATATCAATTCGATAGCGGATTTGCGCGGCAAGCGGGTGGTGGTCGGTCCCGCCGGTGCGGGATTCGAATATTTTATCCGCCCGATTTTAGCGGCGCACGGATTGACATATGACGATTTCACGCCGTTGAACAACACGCAGGCCGGCGCAGTGGACATGCTCGCAGATGGTTCCGCGGTTGCGGCGTTTTTGGGCGGCGCGGTGCCAACGGCATCGATCACGCAGGCATGCGCAACGCAGGATATCACGTTCATTCCGTTTGACGCGGCAGCGCGGGAACAGCTGATCGCGGATTACCCGTTTTTCAACGCGGCAAATATTCCGGCAGAAACCTATCGCGGGCAAGTTGATGAATATCAAGGGCTTAACGTGGGGTCGATGCATTTGGTTACATCGGCTAATGTGGCGGAAGAAACGGTGTATCACTTCACCAAAATTTTATATGAACAGCGGGAAGCGGTAGTAAAGCAGCATCCGGCGGGACGGGCGATCAACCCCAAAAACGTGATTCGCGATACCGGCACGCCGTTTCATCCCGGTGCGATCCGCTATTTTAAGGAAATTGGCATTTGGCCGGAAGCGAGTGAATAAAAAGAAATACTGTTCATTTGTGTAGTCAAACTGAGGTAACGAGTTCGAGAGAATGCTCGGATGCGGTTATCTGCGAACGATACTCAAACGCCAAAATAACGGTCGCCCGCATCGCCGAGTCCGGGCAAAATGTAACCGATCTCATTCAACTGGCGATCCAGCGCAGCCGCAAAAATCCGCACATCCGGGAAAGCTTCTGTCACCCGTTTTACGCCCTCCGGCGCGGCAATCAGCGCAATCATTGTGATGGTTTTGGCGCCGTGTTCCCGCAATTTTTTTAGCGCATCGGATGCACTGCCGCCGGTTGCCAGCATCGGATCAACCAGAAACACCTGTTTTTGATCCAGGTTTTTTGGCAATTTTAAATAGTAATCCACCGGCTGCAGCGTGTCGTGATCGCGATACATGCCAATCATCCCGACAATCACTTCCGGCAAAATCGGCGTGATGCCGTTGACCATCGCCAGTCCCGCCCGCAAAATGGGCACCAGCAGCACATCGCCGGCCAAACGCGGCATTTCCACCTGCTCCAGCGGTGTGCGGATGCGCTGGTTTTGGCTCGCCAAATTGCGGCTGGCTTCGTAAAACAGCAGCGAGCTGACGGCATCCAGCAGCATTTTGAATTCGTGATGCGGCGTTTCCATCGACCGGAGCCGGGTGAGTTTGTCGGCGATCAGCGGGTGATCCACCACTGTCAAATTTTTGAAATCATGATTCATATTGCATAAATCCCGAGGCTACTCGCTGGTATGTTTCGTCCATCAATTGTTCACGGCTTTCGTAACTTGCATTTTCAACATATACCGGCGGGTGAATAGTTACCCGAACCTGCTGCCCGCCGCGAATGAGCAATTTTCCTTTGGGCAAAATGGGAAAAGTGCCGCTGATCGACACCGGCAACACCGGCAAACGGGCATCGAGCGCCAGCATAAACGGCCCTTTTTTGAACGGTTTCAATTGTCCGTCTTCGCTGCGGGTGCCTTCCGGAAATGCCAAAATGGAGATATTTTTGGATTTGGCAATTTGCGCCGCTTCTTTTAGCGTGGCAATCGCCCGGTTGCGGTTGCTGCGATCGATTTCCAGAATACCGAACCCGCGCATTGCCTGGGCAAAAATGGGAATCCGGAACAGCTCTTTTTTGGCGATAAAGGTGAAATGATTGGGCATCGCCGCCAGCAGCACAGGAATATCCATGTGGCTTTGGTGATTGCTCAGCACAATATACGATTGCCGGAAATCCACATTTTCGGCGCCTTCAACTGTCAGTTTTATTCCGGCGATCCACACCAGCGATTTCGCCCAGGGTTTCATAATCCATTCCAGCGCAATTTTGGAATGCCGCTGAAACAATCCGATCACCATTACGCCAATTCCGCCAACAGTTGTGTTAACAGCCAGCGCGATAAAAAAAAGCAGTGTCCGGATCATAATTCACCCTGAAAATATTTCTTTTGTAATGTGCAACCCGGTTCGTTTTCGAGTCGCGTATTTTATCTTTTAATATAACCCTAAAATAGATATTCCGGCAAGTTTTAGCCGACATTATTCAAACTTTTCAGGTGTTTTTTTGATTTTTGGTAGCGGCTTAAACAAACGCGAACGGGAATTTTCGCTTAAAAAATCTGTTTGTTCTTTAGGTGGGAATGAATATCTTTGGGCTTTGTGGAATAAAGAATCAACAAAGGGTTTCAATTTGGAGTTTGGAATGGTTCCAATAATTCAGCGGAATGTCGGGTGGATAGAAGTTGTGTGCGGTTGCATGTTCAGCGGCAAATCCGAAGAGCTGATTCGCCGGTTGCGGCGGGCGCTCATCGCAAAGCAAAAAGTGGCAATTTTTAAGCCGAAAATCGATAATCGCTACAGCGAAGATCACATTGTGTCGCATTCGGAACAGCGGATTCCCTCGATGGTAGTGGAAAATCCCGCCGAAATTCTCGAGAATGCGTTGGAAAGCCACGTTGTCGGTATCGACGAAGCGCAATTTTTTGATGCAACGCTCATCGAAGTATGCCAGCGATTGGCCAATATGGGCAAACGCGTGATCGTCGCTGGGCTGGATATGGATTATCGCGGCGAGCCGTTTGAGCCCATCCCACAACTGCTGGCGATGGCGGAATACATCACCAAAACGCAGGCGATTTGCGTGAGCTGCGGCAATCCCGCATCCTTCACCCAGCGAACCAGCAAAGATGCCAGCCGCGTGGTTGTCGGCGCAACGAACATTTACGAAGCGCGTTGCCGCAACTGTTTCGAGCCACCGGCGGAAGCGAAAAAAGAGAATAAAAAATCTGCGGAAACAACTGAAAAATAGACGTTTACAACTCGGGGTGATCGCCAGATTTTAGCCGGCTTTCCGCCAATTGTTGCCGTAACAGTCATCGACAAATCAAGTTCTGGAGCAGCTATGTTAACAGATATGCTATTTGGGTTATTCGGATTAACGGTGTTGGTTGGTATTGCCGTGCTGTTTTCCAACAATCGCGGCGCCATCAGTTGGCGATTGGTGGGAATCGGTATCGGGTTGCAGTTGCTCTTTGCCGTAATCGTTATTCTCACCACCTGGGGATCAGATTTTTTCAGCTTTATCAGCGGTATTTTTGTGAAAGTGATTGAGTTTACCAACGCCGGATCATCGTTTATTTTTGGCGATCTGGCGGATAGCAGCAAAGGTTTTTATTTCGCGTTTCAGGTGCTGCCGACGATCATTTTCTTTTCCTCGCTGATGTCTGTTTTGTATCACCTCGGTGCGATGCAAAAAGTGGTGCAGGGTATGGCGTGGGTGATGGCCAAAGCCATGCGCGTCAGCGGTGCGGAATCGATTTCCGTTGCAGCGAACGTGTTTATCGGGCAAACAGAAGCGCCGTTGGTGGTGCGCCCGTATGTATCGCCAATGACCCAATCGGAACTGTTGACGCTGATGGTCGGCGGGATGGCGACCATTGCCGGCGGCGTGCTGGCGGCATACGTTGGGCTGCTCGGCGGCGGCGATCCGCAACTGCAATTGTTTTACGCGAAACACCTGCTTTCCGCCAGCATTATGGCTGCGCCGGCAACCATTGTCATCGCCAAAGTTCTGGTGCCGGAAACCGAAACCTCCCAAACAATGGGCGAAGTAAAAGTGCATGTGGAAAAAACCGCATCCAATATTATTGATGCGGCAGCCAGCGGCGCGGCAGACGGTTTGAAGCTGGCGCTGAACGTTGCGGGAATGCTGCTGGCCTTCATCGCGCTGATTGCCATGGTCAACTGGATTTTTGAAGGTATATTCACCGAATTGCTGGGATTGACCATCAGCGGCGAGCCGATTACGCTGCAAGTGCTGATCGGTTACGCGCTCAGCCCGATCGCCTGGTTGATCGGCGTGCCGTGGGGCGATTCCGTGACGATCGGTTCGTTGATCGGGCAAAAAGTAATCATCAACGAATTTGTGGCGTATCTGGAATTGTCGCAAATTCCTGCGGGACAACTATCTGAAAAAGCGACACTTATCGCCACTTACGCATTGTGCGGATTTGCCAATTTTTCATCCATCGCGATACAGATTGGCGGCATCGGCGGGATTGCGCCGGATCGCCGGTCGGATCTGGCGAAATTCGGTTTGCGCGCTGTCCTCGGCGGCACCCTCGCCACAATGATGACCGCGACTATCGCCGGCGTGTTGAGCGGCATCGTTTTATAGTTTTGCCAAATAAAGCGCAACAATTGCCACAGAAACACCGAGCGCACAAAAGTCCAAAAATTAAGACCTTATGCCCTCGCTGTGTTCTCCGTGTTTCTGTGACAAAATCTTTTTGAAATCGTTGTTCAAATGAAAAAAATTCTCATCATACATACCGGCGGCACATTCGGAATGGTGCCGTTGAAGCCCGCGCCAACGCTGGCGCCCAATCAGGTTCAGGCGAACATCACCCAGTTTGTGCCGGAGTTGCGGCAGATCGCCGAAATTGATTTCCGGGCGTTGTTCAATCTGGATAGCGCCAATATTACCCCAACCCACTGGCAGCAGCTTGCCACGCTCATTTTTGATGAGTTGCCCAATTACGACGGATTTGTGGTTATCCACGGCACAGATTCCATGATTTACACTGCGGCGGCGTTGTCGTACATGTTGCGCAATCTGCCGAAACCAGTGGTGCTCACCGGATCGCAGCGTCCGCTCGCGGAAATCCGCTCCGATGCCCGGATGAACCTGATCAACGCGGCGGAGCTGGCCACGCGGGATATTCCGGAAGTGAGCATATTTTTCGGCACGGAATTGTTGCGCGGCAATCGTTCTGCAAAGGTTTCCGGCATCGATTACGGCGCGTTTGTCAGCCCCAATTACCCGCCGCTGGCGGATGTGGGATTGGAAATTACCCTGCACGATAATTATTTGCGACCGTCCGGAAAACCGGAATTGCTCACCGCCATCTCCGACGAAGTGCTGGCGATTCCTTTTTTTCCGGGCATGCACCCGGAATATTTGCGCTGGATGATCGATTCGCCGCTGAAAGCGATTGTGGTTCAGGCGTTGGGATTGGGCAACGTTGCCACGCAGGAAAAATCGCTGGTGCCGTTGGTGCAATCGCTGTCTGATGCCGGAAAACTGGTGGTGATCGCATCGCAAAGCCGCCACGGATTTGTGGATCTGCAACGCTACCAGAACGGCAAATTGATTGCCGAAGCCGGCGCAGTCGGCGCGCAGGATATGACGATGGAAGCCGTAATCGTGAAACTGATGCACTTGTTGGGCACCCATCCAAACGCGTTGGAAATGGTGAAAAAATTGCTGCACGAACCCATCGCCGGCGAAGTTGATCCGCAGGCGTAAGCCTTTATCCTTAACCCTTTATCCTTAAAAATATGACCACATTTGAAAGTTATCTGAAATTGGGATTCAACCACATCGCCGATCTGGCGGCATACGACCACATGTTGTTTATCGTGGCGCTGTGTGCGGTGTATCGTGCGGCGCAGTGGAAACACATTCTGGTGCTGGTTACCGCGTTTACAATCGGTCACTCGCTAACGCTGGCGCTGGCAACACTGGGCATTTTTACCATTCCCGGCGACATCGTGGAATTCCTCATTCCGCTGACCATTTTCGTGACCGCATTTTTGAATATTTTTGAACACGTCGAACGAACCGAGCGCCGGAAAATGGGCTGGAATTACGGTTTGGCAATGTTTTTCGGGCTGATTCACGGTATGGGTTTTTCCAATTATCTGCGGATGCTGCTCGGCGATGAGGAAAGTTTGCTGCAACCGCTGTTCGCGTTTAACGTCGGGCTGGAGCTCGGGCAATTGCTGATTGTCGCTGTTACGATGGGTGTGGCGTATCTGGTTATGAACGTGTTCCGCGCACAGCATCGCGAATGGAATCTGTTCGTTTCCGGCGCTGCTGCGGGCATTTCGCTGCTGCTGATGGTCAATGCAAAATTTTGGTAAGTTTATTTAAATCAATATATTAAAGACGTCATTTTTTTTAGTTTACATTGTCGCTTTCAGTGCGTATTTTAAACGATGTATAAATCGGGAGTGCAATAATGGATTGGTTCAAACGAAAAAAAGGCATCGACACCGGCGAAAAAAAAACCATACCGGATGGCTTATGGGTAAAATGCGATAACTGCGGCGAAATCATTTATCGTGCGGAATTACAGAAACGCATGTTCGTTTGCCCCAAATGTGACAACCATTTTCGCATCACCAGTAAAGAATTTATCGAGTTTTATTTTGATGAAAAAAGCTTCAAAGAAGTCAACGGGCACATCAAATCCGTTGATCCGCTGAAATTTAAGGATTCCAAAAAATATACCGACCGGCTGAAAGCCGCCCAAAAAGCAACCGGATTAAACGATGCGGTTGTCACGGGTTCTGCGACTATCGAAGGGCAGCCGGTGATTGCGGCAATCATGGATTTCTCGTTCATCGGCGGGAGTATGGGCTCGGTTGTCGGCGAAAAAATTGCCCGCGCAACCGATATCGCCCGTGAACAACGCCATCCGCTGCTCATCATTTCCGCATCTGGTGGTGCGCGAATGATGGAAAGCGCGCTCTCGCTGATGCAATTGGCGAAAACCAGCGCAAAGCTGGCGCAGCTGGAAGATGCCGGCGTGCCGTTTATCGCCATTTTAACCGATCCGACAACCGGCGGAACAACCGCCAGTTTTGCCATGCTCGGCGATATACAAATTGCCGAACCCGGCGCGCTGATCGGTTTTGCCGGGCAGCGGGTGATCAAACAAACCATCGGACAAGATTTGCCGGACGGTTTCCAGACCGCGGAATTTGTTCAGGAACATGGGTTTATCGATATGATTGTTCATCGCCACGAAATGCGCGAAACCCTTGCCCGGCTGCTCCGTTTGCTCTGGCCGATACCCACGGATGAAGCGATGACCAACCACCAATCCAAAACAGATGTTGCTGCAGAAACGCCAAAAACGCCTGCCAAAACCACTCGAACGACTGCCAAAAACGGAAAATAACGGAGCTGTATTTTCATGAGCGAACGCCCAAAAATTCTGGTGACCAACGACGACGGTATTTTTTCACACGGTATTTGGGCGTTGTGCAATGCCATGAAAAGCATCGGCGAGCCGTATGTGGTTGCGCCCGATTCCGAAAAAAGCGCAGTTGGGCATGCCATCACACTGTCTGATCCGTTACGGGTCGCAAAAGTGGAACGCCACGGCGAATTTTTCGGATGGTCGGTTAACGGCACACCCGCAGATTGCGTAAAATTGGGCGTAAAAGGCATTCTGGAATTCAAACCGGATTTGGTTGTTTCCGGCATCAATCAGGGCAGCAATGCCGCCGTAAATGTCATTTATTCCGGGACTGTTTCCGCCGCAACCGAAGGCGCGATAATGGGCATTCCATCCATCGCCTTTTCCCTCACCAGCTTCACCAATCGCGATTTTTCCGGCGCCGCAGAAATTGCAAAAATATTGGCGGGTGCCGTTTTAAAAAATGGAATACCGGAAGATACTTTGCTCAGCGTAAACATTCCCGCACTGCCGCTTTCGGAAATCAAAGGTATCAAAATAACCCGGCAGGGACGCGGCAGGTTTGAGGAGTTTTTTGAAAAACGCACCGATCTCACCAATCGCACTTACTATTGGCTGGGTGGCAAAAAACTGGTGCTCGATACCGATGACGATGTGGACGAAGTCGCCATCTCCCGCCAATATGTGGCGGTAACGCCGCTGCATCTGGACTTAACCCAATACCGCTTTCTCGCTGAAATGCGCAATTGGCAGCTCGATCTTCCCCAATAAAAAATCACCACTTCAGAAAATCGTTTACGGATCTTGTGCAATTCGGCAACCGGTCGTGTTTCCATTCCGATATATTTTAGCTCAACCATTCTGTTTTGGTTTTGCATCGTTTAAGGGGCTAATTTATCATCAAACAAGGAGGGGATCATGAGTGGATCTCTGAGAATCGCCTGGGATGACTCGCTAAGTTCCGGCAATCGTGCGGTAGATATCCAGCACAAATATCTCATCGATATTATTAATGAACTGGCGGATGTTATCGAGCAGAAAAAAGGGCGTCAGGCTGTAAAAAAAATCATCAATTTGCTGAAATATTACACCGTTTGGCACTTTGAGCGCGAAGAAAAATGTATGGAAAAGTACAATTGCCCGACAGCGAAAGCCAACAAAAGTGCCCATGCCAATTTTATCGAAACATTTTTGCAATTTGAAAGCGATTATCGCAACGGCGCATCCGACGATCTGGCAATGCGCATGTACAAAGAGCTGACGGACTGGCTGGTAATGCACATCAAAAAAATCGACGGCGGTCTGGCATCGTGTGTTCACACCGATTCCTCGCATTAAATGTTAGTTGAAAGCTTTAATTTTTATCACGGGGCAGGTTATTTTTGCCCCGTTTGTTTTTTTGTCTGCATCAATTCCAACCCCGTTTTTTTAATATTTCCAGAATAAGTCCAGACGACTTAATTACATTTTCAACGGTTTAAGTTTCACAATAGTGTAGTTTACTGAAATTGCTCAACGGTGTTTTACTGTGGGAATGCTGTTTTTTATGATTTTTCAGTGGCGGCGTTTGACACGTAAATCCAGTGCAGACATAACATTTGAATAAATTCAACGATATTCCCGGCGAATTTTCCAGGCCATCGGCAAAGAGCGCAGCCGTTCCGGCGTGAAGCGCAACAGCCAACGAAAAATGGAAATGATCCGGCGGAAGCGTTTTTCCTGCCGTTCCGACCAATCGAAACCGAATGCCGGACGCAATGTGTTGGGCAGCATCCCGATCGTCAAAAATTTCACCGGCGCCAGCGCGATGTTGGGAATCCAGCGAATATTCGGACGAAAAATACTTTCGCAAATATCGCGTCCCGATTCGCCAACCGCCAGTTGCCCGGTGTCTGCCATGCTTTGCAGATAGCTGCAAAATGCCGGATAATCCGGCGGCAGCACATCTGCCGAAACGCCGAGCCATCCGCCCCAAATGCAGCTTTCGCGATAAAATTGCTCTTTTTCCGCATCGCTCAACGGTTGAAACAACAGCTCATAAGTGACGATCGATGTATCCACCAGCGTGGCGAAAACCCACATCAGCAGCACCGGATTTTCTGCAAAATAGCGCCGCTGTTGTTCGAAAGAACCAACGGTTTCGCCCATTTCCCCGGTAACGCTGCGGTGAACGGTGCGAACGCGTGCGGCAACTTGTTTGGCAACTTCGCGCTCCGCAAACACAATTTGAATGATGCTGAACAGCGTGCGGAACAGTCGGTCCAGCGGTCGTTCCCGGAAGTCGCTGTGATCGGCAACGCCCTGCGCGACCATCGGGTGGGCAATTTGCATCAGCAATGCGCGCCCGCCGCCGAGCAGCAGCGCAATTTCTTTGTTGATTCGCCAGGTTTGGGTTCCGGGCGGAAATTGGTAACGGTCTGTTTTTTCTGATGTTGTCATATAAAAAGGATAAAAGGATAAAGGATAAAGGATAAAGAAAAGTTTCGGCAAACCCAGCGATCGAGCTTTTGCCCCCTGAGCCCTGAGCGAAGTCGAAGGGTGGTTAATATTACTATCCCATCTTCATTTTTTTATCATCATTCGCCGGTGCAAAGTAAACCTGACATACGTAATTATCAAACAGCCAGAAAAAAATGGCGTCACTTGTGTCACATTCCCAACTCACCAAAATTCATATCTTGCATAAAAGACAAAATTTCCGTTATTTTGTAGTGATATTACCACAAAACCGGATCCGAAACGGAAGCAAAACGCAAATTTATGAAAATTTTACACACAGCAGATTTGCATTTACGCAGTATTACCGATGTCCGATGGCAGGCGTTGGAAAGGGTTGTTGAACTGGCGCAATCAGAAAATGTTCGCGTGCTGGCCATCAGCGGCGATCTGTTCGATAGCGATGCCGACGGGCAAACGCTGCGCCCCAAAATCCGCGAAGTGTTCGAGAGATTTGGCGGGCACGTGCTGATTATCCCCGGAAATCACGATGCCAACGCTTACCCGGACGGCACCTATTTTGGCGATAACGTAACCATATTGCGCGATTTACTGATGCCGGAATCCATCGACGGCGTATTCTTTTGGGGATTTCCCTACGAAGAAATGGGTGAAGAAGAAATCCTGCCATTTTTGACGATCGCGGCAGAGCGCGCCGAGCCCGATGCCACTCACGTGCTGCTGTTTCATGGTGAATTGTATGACATGATTGGCGGATGGGCAGAATATGGCGAGGAAGGGCGGCAGCGATACCTGCCCGTAAAACTCAGCTATTTTCAGCGATTACCGTGGCAATACGTGCTCGCGGGACATTTTCACAGCAATTATTCGGTGCACGAAATTCAGGAAAATCAATACTTTGTGTATTCCGGATCGCCGGTTTCGGTTACGCGCCGGGAAACCGGTATTCGCAAAGTCAATCTGTTTACCATTGGCGAAGCGCCGCAGCCGCGATTGCTCAACAGTTTTTATTATCACATTTTGCGAATTTCGCTGGATCCGTTTGAGGAAAAAACGCCGCTGCAAACGATCACCGAACGGATGGTCAATTTGCCGGAACACGCCGGAATGCTACTGCACATCAACGGATTTATCAACAGCAAAAAATTGGCGATGAGCGAAACGGAGCTGCGCGAGGCGCTGTTGCGGCTGGTCAGCGAAAAAGGCGATATCGCCAGCATCGAATTTCGCGATGTGCACGAAGTGCTGGAGAACGATCTGTTCAAAAGATTCCGGGAACGGCTGGATGCCAGAGATTTGGATGACGCAGAAAAGCAGCGCATTCTGGATGTTACCGTGAAGGCAATGATGGAGATAAACGAATGAGAATAAAGGAGTTCCGAGTCCATCGCTATGGCCCGTTGGGCGAAAGCGGTGTGGTCAAACTGGAAAACTTCAACCTTTTTTATGGCAATAACGAAGACGGAAAAACCCTCACGCTTGAGGCGATGGTCAATTTTCTGCTCGGTAAACGCGCAAAAATTTTCCCGGGCATCGACCGGGTTTCGCACCGGCCGGAAGGGTATTTGCAACTCGAAAATCAGTCCGGCGAAACGTTTATGCTGCCGGAAGCCGGCGATATTTCCAGCATCATGAACGTTACGGCAGAGGAATATCGCAACCTGTTCATCATTCGCAACAGCGATTTGACGATCTCCCGCGAAAGCGAATTTTACGACGCCATTTCCGAACGCCTGACCGGTTTGCGAACCGGATCGGTGCAAAAAGTGATCGACAAATTACGGGAAATCGGTGATTTTACGCCAACGATGGAAGTAGTGAACACCCGCGAAAGCCACTATCTCAAAAAGCGATTGCTGGCAGCGCGGGAATTGGTGGATGAGTGTGAATTGCTTTATCACGAAGCTGCGTCCGATGGCTACGATATCGTGGAAGAAAATCTGGTGGAAATCCAGCAACGGCTGCGAAGCGCCGAAGAACGCATCAGCGCGTTGGGCAAAGCCCGCCAGCGGGAGCGCTATGAAAACGGGCGACGCCATCTCGATCTGATTTATAATCTCCAGCAGCAACTCAATGTTTTTCCTGAACTTAACGACGAAATTTATCTGCAATGGCAGCAGATGGAAAATGTGGTTCGCGAAAAAGAAGCCGAATTGAATGCCAGCATCCGGCAAAGCCAGTCTATTGAAAATGAACTGGTGGAGGAGCAGCGCAAATTGCTGGAATTGCGAAACACGTTCGAAGTGGTTCGCCAGCGGAAGTTTGCGGTGGATAACCGCCTCCGTCCGCTCATGCAGCAAATGAACGATTACCGGAAAGACAACGCCAAATTTTTGGCGAGCAAACCGTTTTTCACCACGGCGATTGCTGTGTTTTTGCTGGTGGCGCTAATTTCGCTGGCAGGTGTGATGTGGCAGCCGGGCAACACGGGCATTTTGGTTGCGGCGGCATCGTCTGCAACCGGCACTTTTTTGATGTCGCTATTTTACTATTTCCGGTTTATCAGCCCCACCGGCGAGCACCAGTTGCGGGTGTCCGATGCGTTGCTGATGGCGGAGGAAATCAATCTTCCCGGCGAAAATTTATCGCAGATACAGGAGCAGATTTTGCGGCTGGAGGAAACCTGGCAACGTCAGCAAAAGCAAATTAACGAAGCGGAAAGCCGGGTTCAATTTCTGGAAAAAACCTACGCCAATCTGCGCGATGAGCGCATCGAAGGATTGCAGGCACGCATTTCCGAGGCGAAAAACAGCATCAAAAAAATTCATCAATCCAGCAAAATGGATACGCCGGCGGAATACCAGCGCAAGTTGAAAGACCGCCAGCAGGTGGAGCAAAAAATCAACGAGTCTGTTACGGTTCTCGCCAGTTTTTTTGGTCCGGCGTCCGGTGATTTGACAGAGCAATTGCAGCATTGGGAATCATCGGTTTACGATTTGCGCAGCTACCAATCCGAAGCTGCGGACATCGCATTCGAGGAAAAAAAGCTGGCACAGGCAACCGAGGAACGGGATGATTTGTTGTCGGAAATTCAGACGCTTCAGCAGCAATTGCACGAATTCCGCACCCGGCTTGGCGATATCGAGCGTCGGGCGTACGAGGTTGTTTTGCCGGAGGAAGACCGCTTTCCCAGCCGCACCCTCAGCGATCTGAAACAGTTGGATCACATGCTCAAACAGTTCATCAGCGATACGGAAATGCGCCAGCACAACGTGCGGACGTCCATCAATATTTTTGAAGAAATTGAACGGGAGGAGCGCGAAAAAATTCGGGAATTGTTTGGTGAAGATAGTCGTATCTCTAATATTTACAGCGAGATAACCGATGCGCTTTATCCGGTTGTGCATTACGATGCAGATGAAAGCGGCATTCGCATTCAGCGCAGCGACGGTAAAAAATTGCTGCCCTCGTGGCTATCCAGCGGTGCGTATGACCAGCTGTATTTTGCCGTGCGGATCGCGCTTGGTGAACGGTTGCTGCAATCGGAAAAGGGCTTTTTTATTCTCGATGATCCGTTTCTCAAATCCGATTCCAAACGGCTGCGGCAGCAGTTGGACATGCTGGTGGAAATTTCCAAACAGGGTTGGCAAATCCTCTATTTTTCCGCGAAGGATGAAGTGGTCAGTACGCTGAATCACCACATCGACAGCGGTTTGGTGGCGCTGCAGGAAGCCCCGCAAGTCGATTATAAGGTCGATGCTTAGCAGCTGTTATGCCGGAATTTCGAATCGCCCGATGAGGTTGTCCCGGTATGTTCGCGTGAGGGTCAACTCGGTGTTGTCGCTCATCACGATGATCAATTCCCCATGCGATGACGGCTGCATTTTGCGAATCCGCTCGATATTTACGATGCAGGAGCGATGGATGCGGATAAATTTATCCGGATCGAGTTTTTCCTGCAGATTGTTCATCGTTTCGCGCAGCAAGCGCGATTTTTTGCCGGTGTGCAGATAGACGTAGTTTCCCGCCGCTTCAATCCAATCGATATCATCTGTTTTCATAATCAAAATATCATCGCCGCTGCGGATGAGGACGCGCTCCATATATCGCGGGCGACGCGTGAGCTGAGAAAGCAGGCTTTGCAGATGCGAATCCAGCGCTTCAGGGGATTCGGTTTGGCGTAAATCGCGGTATTTTTGAATGGCTTTTTTGAGCCGCGCCGGATCAAACGGCTTCAGCAGGTAATCGAGCACGTTCAGCTCGAAGGCTTTCATCGCAAATTGATTGTGTGCCGAAACAAAAACCACCGCCGGCGGTTTGACGAGCTGGTTGAGTGCGTCCGCGATTTCCGTGCCCATCATTCCCGGTAAATTGATGTCCAGAAATACAATTTCCGGCGCAGTTACGCGAACCATTGCGAGCGCTTTTTCGCCATTATCGCATTCGGCGACCACTTGCACATCGTTTTCTGCGTCCAGTAAATGGCGCAGTTTTTCGCGTGCCAGCGGCTCATCATCGACGATTAACGTTCGAATGTACTTCATTTTCACTCCTTTGAAGGGTTTACTGCGGCGGCATTTTTGTGAATACGGAAAGGTATCGAAATTGTTACATTTGCGCCGCCGGTTATTCCGTCAGAAATCCGGAATTGGTGACGGGCGCCGTATAATTGCTCTAAACGTTTGATAGTATTGGAGATACCAACGCCGGCATCCTGCCAGTTTGCTTCCTCCAGCGAAAAACCTCTGCCGTTATCGGCGATTTCCAACTGCAATTTTCTGCCGGAAATTGCTGCGCTGATCCGTATGTTCCGGCTCTCGTCATCCGGGTTTGCGCCGTATTCGATCGCGTTTTCGACCAACGGTTGCAACAGCAAATAGGGCACTTCCGCGTTCAGCGTTTTGGGATCGATGTCAAATTTGATCTGCAACGCATTTTCAAATCGAATTTGCATGATATCCAGATACAATTTCAGCATCGCAAGCTCCTGCTCCAGCGCGATCACTTCCACATCTGTTTGGCGAAGGGTGAGCCGCAGCAAATTGCTGAGCTGAACAATCGCCTGATCCGCACGGTTGGCGTCGTTATGCACCAGCGCACTGATCATCTGCAACGCATTGAACAAAAAATGCGGGTTGATCTGGGCATTTAATGAGCGCAATTCTGCCCGTTGCAGGGCGTCCTGCAACCGCCGGGTTTGGCGATCGCGTTCGCGGGAGCTATGCCAAAACAGCACTGCGTAATGGCTGCCCAGCATTGTTGGATAAATACACAACGCCGGCAAAATCTGGTTTGAAAAAAAGCTTCCGATAGCGGCATAAATAGTTGGAAATGCATCCGGGCAATACGAGCAGAACAGCCACGTAACATCACGAAAAACAAATAGATGCGCAATCGCAACACCGATAGTTATTCCCGCGTGAAGCAACCCGTGTTTCACCGGCGCCTGCGCCAGCGGAAACCGTTGGCACAGCCAGATAACTACAGGAAACATCAGCAATGCAAATCCGGCAGCGACAATCAGCCAGACAAAAATAGTGACTGGTTTTAACGTAGCGGTTGCATGTCCGTGATGGATGTAACGGCTGTTCAGCAACAGAAGACTCATCAGCACGCCGGAAAGCAGGATTTTTTCCCGGTATTGCCATGAACCCCGCTGAAAGCCCGAGTCGTTCAAGTAGCGCTGCATCATAAATTGGCCTGTCTTGCCTGTCAACCAACAAATCTCCAGTTCTGTTGGCAATCAGGTACGTTAAAGCTACTTTTTGAATTGGAGCTCAGCAAAGCTCTGGCGGCTTAGATGTGTCTCTGCGGCAACGGCGAAAAAAATACTTCGCCGACTCAATACCTCTTCCTTGCCCACAGAAATTACAAAAAAGGTACCACTGTAAATAAATTTGATCACAAAAAGGCGATATGTGCAATATTTATAATTGTTTAAGAGGCGTTTGGAATGATCAGAAACGGCGGTGTGAGGAAACGATTTTCCACACTTGGGAAGCGTGTTTCCCGGTGTGACAGAAAATTATGTTACGTTCCGGCGGTAATTTCCGGTGCTGAAATTGTTGCTTTCGAGCGAAAAAATAACTTGCTTGACACGCTTTTCACAATTTAATAAGCTGAACTAATTTGTGAATATCGCAAATATCAACAAACAATCATCGGTAGTTGTAAATAAAGGATATACCATGCGGGAAAACCTGGAAATTCGTCAGCAGATTATTGATGCGGCAATCGATTTGCACATCAACAACGGCGGCAATTTTACGCTGAAACAGCTTTGCCAGAAGGCGAAAATCAAACAGGGTGAATTTTATCAGCAATTTAACAGCAAAAATCAGGTGCTCGGACAATTTTACCCGTTGTGCGTTCAGCGTTGCCGGGAAATGTCGCTGCAAATTGAAGCGTATCACAGCATGAGTTTGGCAGAAAAGCTGGGCAATTTTATTTACATGATGTTCGATTTGCTACAGGAACAGCGCGAATTTGTGGACGTAACATTCGGGGAAATGGTTTTCCTGAATGCCGGAACGGCGTTTCATCGCGAAGTTGCCGATGTCATCGGCGAAATTCTGGAAAACGATCCACAGATTCCCGATCTGCAGCGCTCTTTTTTGCTCAACGCCCAAATGTATGATGTTTTGGCGAAAGAATATATTCATTTGTTGAAGTTCTGGCTTTCCGATGACAGTCCAAATTTCGAGAAAAGCATGGCGTTGACCGATAAGCTCGTCAATTTTTTGGAGGAAGTGCTGCACAGTAACGTGATTGGACGCGCCGTAGATTTGCTGAAATTTTTTGTCCAGAACGATGTTATCAAGTTGAACATTCCGTTGATAAAATGGTTGATTCAGCGATAGGTTAGCACACGCCGGTTTTGCCGTAACTCACTTTTTTATATCACCGCCAACCATGATTTCCACAAAAAAATACCTGTCGGAAGTGGCTCAAATCCGTTGATGTCCGGTCAAATATATGCGCTTTTAAGTGGCTGATAAATATGGATTTGGGGTCTCTTTTTGCTTGCGATTGATTGTTTCGGTTTAAGCTTCGGTATTGCGAAACATACGACATTATCATTTTCGATCAGCTAAAATAGTATTAAAAATATATGGCGTAAAGTATGCACGGGTTCCGCCGAAAATAATTTAGCGGAAAAGCTATGTTTTAAAGGGAATTCGGGCGATTCATGGGTGAAAAAAATTATCATCGAATATTAATCTTTCTCATATTTCTCGGTATTTGGGGTGGCGCGAAACCGTCGGTGATGAACCCGGCTTCCGGCTTGCCGATACGAATGAAAATTGAGCAAGCCCGGATCGATAAAAATTTCGACGGTTTACCGGATAAAATCGGTCAAAAAGTAACCGTTTCCGGTCGTGTTACTGTGGCGGCAGGTGTGTTTCACCGGAGCGAACTGCGGATTTTTATTCAGGATGGCACCGCCGGTATTCAGGTCATTTCCAAAACCATCAGCCGCAATTTGCAGGTTGGCGATAGTGTGCTCGTTGCCGGTAAAATCGGTCAAAACAATGGCTTAGCCCATATCGATGCAGAGCAGATTATCCAGTATCGCGGCGATTCGAAAACGCCTGATCCCGTTGTGGTTGAGTTAACAGCTGCAAATATGGAATCTTTTGAAGGTCAATTGGTTCATTTTGAAGCCCGCCTCCTCAAATACGAAAAAATCGAAGCTGGCGAATATCTGATGCTCCATTTACAGAGCTGGGAAGTGATATTGGCATTTCGCCAAAAAACGCAACCGGACGATCTGGAATTTACCCGTTTTGAACCCGGCGATCTGATCGCCGTAACCGGCATTTTGGGGCAATACGATCGCACCGAACCGTACGACGGCAATTACCAGATTTATCCACGGTCGCCGAAGGATATCGAAATCAGCGGGTTATCCAACGATATCAAATACTATCTGGTTTTGGGAATCGGCGGTTGTTTGCTGATCGTATCGTTTTGGGGAATGTTGCTCCGTTACAAAGTAAAGGAGCGCACCCGGGAACTGGAAACGCAAAAAACGCGCCTGCAGGAAACCGTGGACGCGTTGAACAAAGCCCGCAAAATGGCGGAAGAATCGACCCTGATGAAAAGCGAATTTCTGGCAAATATGAGCCACGAAATTCGCACGCCGATAAACGGCGTTTTGGGAATGAACGAACTGTTGCTGAAAACAAATTTAACGCTGGAACAGCACGATTACGCCGAAACGATTTACTCCAGCGCGAAATCACTGTTGAGCCTGGTAAATGATATTCTGGATTTTTCAAAAATAGAGGCCGGAAAATTGACCCTCGAACAACTACCCTTCTGCACCGGCGAACTTACGGAACAAACGGCGGCGATTGTTGCGCTGCAGGTTCAGCAAAAGAAGCTCGATTTTGTGTTGGAAATTGATCCGGAATTGTATGGCGCATACATCGGTGATCCCACCAGAATTCGCCAGATAATGCTCAATTTGCTGAGCAATGCCGCAAAATTTACCTCGGATGGCGAAATTCGCCTCCGTGCCGAGTTGATCGATCGCCCGGAAAACGGTCCCTCCACCATTCGATTTTCGATAAAAGACACCGGCGTCGGTATTCCGCCGGAGAAAAAAGATCTGATATTCCAGAGTTTCTCGCAGGCGGACGGCTCCATCACGCGCATTTACGGCGGCACCGGTTTGGGATTGAGCATCTCCCGCGAACTGGCGTTTCTGATGGGCGGCGAAATCGGTGTTAACAGCGAAGTGGGCAAAGGGTCGGAGTTTTGGTTTACGGTAAAACTGGATACGCCGACACCGGCAAATTTCCTGAGATTGCCATTGGAAAAATTGGCCAACACATCCGTTGTGGTTCTTACGGAATCCGGATCGACAGCCCGCCATTATCAGAAATCGCTTTCGGGCATCTGCCGCAAAGTGTGGACATTTTCAGATATTCATTCCGTTACCAAACACTGGTTTCCGGAAATCTCGATGGCAAAACCGGCCATCATTCTCGATTCCGATCTCATCCAAAATGAGCAGGAAGCCGCAGCCATTTTTATTCAAAAAATTATCAGCGCCAATTTACCGGTGATTGTCATGCAATATCACCATCACGGGCGAAATCAGGAATTGCTGGAATCGTTGTCGGACCGGCTGGTGTTTATCAAAAAACCGATATCCGCGGTGCGGATTACTGAGCTGCTGCTGTTTTTGTATGAGCAACCTAAAACCAATGAAAACAGAAAGTTGCTGCGCCGATGTAATATCAAAAACGAAGCGACGGACGAAACGGTTAACGGTGACGGTCGTCGCGTTTTGATTGTCGAAGATAATCCGGTAAACCAAAAATTAATCCGTCGGCTGCTCGAGAAAAAAGGATATGAAATTACCGTTGCCAACGACGGTTTGGAAGGCATTGCCGCTCACGAATCGGTGCGGTTTGATATTGTGTTGATGGACATGCAAATGCCCCGGATGGACGGTCTGACCGCCACCCGCGAAATCCGCCAGCGGGAATTGAATTCCGGTACACACGTACCGATCATCGCGCTAACGGCAAACGCCATGCAGGGCGATCGCGAAAAATGCCTGCAAGCCGGAATGGATGAATACATTTCCAAACCGATCGATACGAAAGAATTGTTCAAAATTATTCGCAGATTTCATGATAGCAAATAAGCATCGCCCAAAATCCCCCCCGTTCACCATCGCCAACATCTTTTTCAATTAGACGATTTATTTTTTGCAAAATTTGCGGAAAACAGTTAGAATAAGGACTGTTTTGGAAATTGAGCAATGAAACGCGAAACGCGGATGCTTTGCGCAAATTTATGCTGTTGATTGCAACGGACATGCGAATATCGCGAAAAAAAGATCACTCACAAGAAAAGAGGACGCACGATGAATCGTTGTCTGAAAATCCTGAGTTTGTGCTGTTTGCTGATTTGGGGATTACCCGCTACCGGTTTTGCCCAAATGGAAACAGATGAAAACAAGGATGAAAAAATGGTGAAAGCCATTTTCGAAGAAGCCCTGCAAAGTGGTGAAACCTATCAATTGCTGGATTATTTGTGCAACACTATCGGGCCACGCTTGAGCGGCTCCGAAAACGCCGCAAAAGCAGTGCAGTGGACGCGCCAGGTGATGGAAAGTTATCCGTTCGACAACGTTTTTTTGCAAAGCGTGATGGTGCCGCACTGGGAGCGCGGCGCAAAAGAGATCGCGCAAATTGTCCCGAAATCCGGCAATCGCATCGATTTGAACGTGCTGGCGATCGGCGGATCTGTGCCCACAACGGATGACGGAATTTTAGCGGAAGTGGTGGAAGTGCACTCGCTGGACGAAGTTGCCGAGCTGGGTCGCGAAAAAATTGCCGGAAAAATTGTGTTTTACAACCGTGCGTTCGATCAGCGGGTGATCCGCACCGGTGCCGGATACGGCGGAGCGGTCGATCAGCGGGCACGCGGTGCCAGCCGAGCCGCGGAATACGGCGCGTTGGGCATCGTTATCCGTTCGGTCACGTCGTCATTTGATGATCAACCGCACACCGGAACGCTGATTTATGCGGATTCGCTGCCCAAAATTCCCGCGGCGGCACTCGGATTTCAATCCGCTGATAAACTCACCGATGCGTTGAAAAACAATCCCGCGCTCAAATTATTTTTAAAAATCAACAGCAAATGGTTTGAAGACGCACCGTCGCACAACGTGATCGGCGAGCTGAAGGGCAGCGAAAATCCCGATGAAATTATCCTCGTTGGCGGACACCTCGATAGCTGGGATGTCGGGCACGGCGCGCACGATGACGGCGCCGGATGCATGCATTCCATTATAGCGCTGCGAACGTTACAGAAAATCGGCTACAAACCGCGCCACACCCTCCGTGCGGTGATGTTCATGAACGAAGAAAACGGCACGCGCGGCGGCAAAAAATACGCGGAGCTGGCTGTCCAAAACGGTGAAAATCACCTCATTTTGATCGAAAGTGACGCCGGTGGCTTCAGTCCGCGCGGTTTTGGTGTAACCGCAGAAGATTCTTCTTTGGAAAAAATGCGCGGCTGGTTGCCACTTTTCCCCCGCGAAACCATTTCTTTTTTCAACAAAGGTGGCGGCGGCGTGGATATCGGTCCGCTGCACAAAGCGGACGGCTCGCCGATGATCGGGTTTATGCCGGACAGCCAGCGCATGTTCGATGTGCACCACTCTGCAAACGATACGTTCGACAGCGTGAATCGCCGCGAGCTGGAACTGGGCACAGCATCAATTGCCGCACTGATTTATCTGATCGACCAACACGGGATGTGATGAAAAATTTGTTGCAGAAGGTTTTGCTGACCGGATTGATATGTTTTTTTGCAACGGTAAATGCTCACGAAATTTACGTGAGCATTTGCACCATTCGTTTTTTGCCGGAAGAACAGCGCGTTACTGTGCGCATTCGCATGTTCACAGATGATCTGGATACAGCGTTGAAATCGCTGTCCGGTGCATCGCCAAAACTGGATTCCCCCGACGAATCACCTGCCAGCGACAGCTTGCTGAATGCATATGTGCAACAGCATTTTTCGCTGAAAATGGATGGCGAGCCGTGCGATCTGCAATTCGGCAACCGGCGGTATGACAACGATATCACCGAATCCAATTGGGAAATTGCGACAGATAGCAGCGTTCGCAAGTTGAATATTCATAATAGTTTATTGACCGATATTCAGGAAGCGCAAACCAACATTGTGCGCGTGCGGTTTGGCGAGGAGCGGCTGCAATTCAATTTTGATTTCAGAATTACGGATGAAACGGTGTCGGTGGAATAAATTAACCGGCAGGCAGGAAATCAATTCCGCAGTTCCGTGTTGTATTTGTTCCGGTAATCTACCGGCGACATCCCGGTAACTTTTTTGAACACTTCGCGGAACGCTTTTGTGTCGTTGTAACCCACATTAAACATCACTTCGTTGATGGTTTTGCGCCCTTTTTCCAACTGCTTTTTGGCGGCTTCCACCTTCACCCGCTGAATGTATTCGACCACCGTATTCGCCGTCGCTTTTTTGAAGCGTCGCTCAAATGTCCGGCGTCCCACACCAAACCGTTCGGAAAGTTCATCCACCGAAAATTTATCCTGAAAATTTTGCTCGATGAGCCGTTGCGCCTGCAGCACGGCTTCATCTTTGTGCTTTTTCTGCCCGTTGAACACGATAAACGGCGACTGGCTGTTCCGGTCGATGTCGATCATAAATGTTTTTGCGGCGATTACGGCAACATCGCGCCCGGCGAATTTTTCGACCAGATAAATCAGCAAATTGGTGAACGAATACGCCCCACCGCTGGTGTAAATACCGTCCGCTTCGGTGAGAATCCGGTCATCCCGCAAAATGGCGCGGGGGAACAACTGCCGGAATTCGTTGGCATAGCGCCAGTGCGTTGAGCATTGTTTGCCATCCAGCAATCCGGTGGACGCGAGGAAAAACGCGCTCACGCACAAACTCACCACTTCCGCGCCACCGTTGTATTGCTCAACAATCCACGGAATAAATCCGCTGTTTTGCTGCAACACTTGCGCATAATCCCCGTGAATGGCGGGAATAATGATCAAATCCGTTCGCGAAACCTCGCTGAGCAGCAAATCGGGATTGATGCTGAACAGTCCGTTGGTTTGGGTGACGGTTTTTTCCATCCCGACCAATTTTATATCGAATAGCGGTTTCCGGCCCATTTCAACGAGAATTTCGTTGACCAGATTGAAAATCTGGTGGCTGCCTTCCAGATTTACCATGCTGAAATGCCCATTCGGAACCAGGATTGATATATGCTTCATTGAATAACCCTTTCGGATTAACGTTACAATAACATTGAAAACCGGATATCGAGCGTAAAAATCTAACCAGATTTTCTGTCGTAATCAACCCTGTAGATTGTCGTTTTTGCACAACGCAAAGCAGAAAATGTTGAATTATATTTTATCCGGTTGATTATTCAACCGGTTGTTGCAAATTTATTCAACGTTACAAACCCACAGGAGGCTTTATGGCAACTCAAATTTTTGTAAATTTGGCAGTAAATGATTTAAATAAATCGATTGAATTTTTCACGGAACTCGGGTTCACTTTCAATCAGCAATTTACGGATGAAACGGCAACCTGCATGATTATCGCGGATAATATTTTTGCGATGCTGCTGACCAAACCGAAATTCAGCCAGTTTACCAAAAAGGAAATCTGCGATGCGACGAAAAGCACCGAAGTGCTGATTGCGCTGGACTGCGCTAGTCGCGAAGAAGTGGATGAAATGGTGCAAAAAGCCGTTGCCGCAGGCGGCGCCACTTACATGCCGGCGCAGGATCACGGGTGGATGTATCAGCACAGTTTCGCGGATTTAGACGGGCACCAATGGGAATTGGTGTATATGGATCAAACTGCAATACCAAAGGAGTAACTCATGAAAAAACAGATGCTTAAATGGTCGATAGATATTGCGGCAACGCCGGAAAAAATTTGGGATGTGCTGCTGGCGGACAAAACGTATCGCGTTTGGACGTCGATTTTTCACCCCGGATCGTATGCGGAAACGGACTGGAAAGAAGGGAGCAAAGCACTGTTCAAAACACCGGAAGGCGGTGGAATGATCAGCAAAGTTGTCCAACACAATCCGGGAAAAATCATTGCTCTTGAGCATTACGGCGTGCTAAAAAATGGAGAGGAAGTGTTTGAAGGTGAAAGTGTCGAAAAATGGGCAGGCACAACGGAAACCTATCGCCTGAAATCAGAAAACGGGATTTCCACCCTGTTTGTCGAACAGGAAATTGAGGAATCGTATGTTGACTGGTTCAAAACAACCTGGGAAAAAGCGCTGCAAACAGTGAAGGAATTATCCGAATCAGAAAACTAATGTGCCATCCCTGCACATGCGATAATCGCCGAAAAATATCCCAAAAAACAAAAAAAGCTGCCAAAACAATGGCAGCTTTTTTTGTTCAAATATGCGAAAACGATCAATCGGTCAGGACAAACGTCACCTTCAGCGTGACGCGATATTCGGTAACTTTGCCGTTATCGATAACCATTTGCTGATCCTTTACCCATGCACCACGGATATTTTTCAGCGTTTTCGATGCGCGGTTTACACCGGTTGTAATTGCGTCGTCGAAGCTTTTATCCGAACTGCAAATAATTTCCGATACTTTTGCAACAGACATATACGTCCTCCTTTTGGGATTGGTGAAAAATAGAAAATTTCAGGATGCCGGTTTTTTCGCCAGCGTCCGTAAAATAGTATAATGGCTATCCTTCACAATTGCAAGACTTTCCCAAATTGGGGCGGCGGCTGTAAAAATAGCGGCAAAAAAAACGCCCGGACAGCAGTTGCCCGGGCGTTTGCAATTTCAGTAAAAACAGGATGTTCTATGCAGCCGTTTCTTCCGGTTTTTGGCGATGTTGGTAATATTGAAATCCGAAAAACGCCAGGCCGAGATACACAATAATCCAGCCAATCCACGAATAGGTGATGCTCGTGTAATAGGTGGACGGCGCGAAAGTCATCGTTAGCGTGTGATTGCCGGCGGGTATCACCACCGAGCGCAAGATGTGGTTGGTTTTATGAATTTCCAGCGCCTCGCCGGTTTCCAGCGTGGCTTTCCAGCCCTCCGGATAATACACTTCGGACACCACCAGCAGCGCGGGTTTGTCCGTGTAAACTTCAAATTCAACTTTATTTGGCGAGAAAAATTTGACGCTGGCGGAACTGCTGTCCGGTGCGGAAACGGGCTGATCCAGCGGCGTTTCCAGAATCGCCAGTGTTGCCGGATCGAAGGCATCCGTGTTCATGAATGTGAGGCGCTCCACGCCGTCGCTGATAACGGTGGTGCTGTCCACAAAAAAGGCGCGCGGCAACACATCGTTATTGCGATAGAGGAATAAATTTTGCTGCTGATCCGCACCCACAAAAGTAAGCTCCGGCGAGTTGTATTGCTGTTGAGAAATGATGTATTTGGCGTTGAGCATGCTGATCACTCGCAAATTGAGCGGCAGTTGCGGATTGGTTCGATCGATCAAATTGTTGGTGATGATATCCTGCGCCACCTGCGGTTTTGCCGGCGAATAGCCGCCAATCGACTGGTGATAATATTGCCAGCGCGAATCATTGGCAAGCACCCGCAGCGGCGGCACTACCCGGAACATCGATTTGTCTTGCAAAATGAGACGATCAATCGCGTTCATTCCGTAGCGCTGCTGTTCCTCGCGTTTGAGCTCGACAAATTTTCCGTCGAGATAATTGACAGAAATCCAGCCCAGATCCACCGTGACGAGCAGTACCAGCGCCAGTCCCCAAACTGCATTTTTTCCGGCGTTGCGAACCATCATCCACATGCAGGCACCGCCGAGCAACACAATAAAAATGGTGCGCATCGTCGATTCGCGGAGTACTTCCAGCCGGGCGTCGCGGAAAATATCGATCAATTGCTGCGCCTGCTGCTCACCGAAACGCTGGGCGTACTGGGCAAATTCGTTCGCGCTGCTCAGCGAAAGGCTGCCGCCAAACAATAGTGGGGAAGCCATCAACAGCGCAAATCCTCCCAAAATCAGGTAGAAATTTTTGTTTTTCGCAGCGTCCCAATTGGTGGTCAGCAGATAATTCAAACCGTATCCCGCCAGCACAATCGCGTTGAAAGACACCAGCGTGAGGATCATCATTGGCACGCGGAATTTGTCGAAATAGGGTAAATAATAGAAAAATAATTTGTAAAGCGGCGCAAAATGTTTACCGAGCGAGAGCAGCATCGCCACCAACGTGAGGAGCGAGATGCTGCGAACCAGCGTATCTTTCCAGCAAAAAATGATGCCGAGCAGCGCCAGCAGCGCCACCAAAACGCCCATGTATTCATACGATTGCGTAAACGGCAGATCGCCCCAATACGCCGGAATTTGCTGGTTATTAAGCTGCGGCACGCGAATGCCTTCGTCCGATGTGCCGCCGTGGAATTTGGGAATCACCAGATTCCAGAATTCCGCCAGCGTGTACGACCAGTTGGTGGCGTAATCGAATCCCACGCCTTTTTTATCCTGTTGGGAAATATCTTCAAAAATGTTGACTGCGTTGCCGCCGCGAGTGGAATACGGCGTGTAATCGCCCGTGACAAACAGCGGCTGCGCCACGATGAGCACCACCAGCGCAATCGCGCCGATGAACAATCCGTTAAATTTGAGAAAATCACTGGTTTGTTTGTCAATCAGCAGTTTCAGATACGGCCAAAACCCGATGAAAGCCATCAGCAGCATTGTGTAAAACACAATTTGGTAGTGCTGGGTGCGCAGTTGCAGCGCGAATGCGGCGGCAAACAGCAGCGTGCTCAGCAGATCGCGCCGGCGCAGCAGCATCAAAAAAGTGATCATGATATACGGCATCCACACCAGCGCCCGCAATTTGGAAAAATGCCCGACCACAATCAACGCGTGCGAATGGGGCAGCAGGATGAACGCAAACGCGGCCATCATCCCGGAAATGGCGCTCAATCCCAAATATCGCATCAGCAAGAACATGCCGATCGCGCCGAGCCAGAGATACCAGATTCGCCAGTCCAGCAGCGGATCAATTTTGTTGATAATCGTATCGATCGACCAGCTTGCGGCGTTGTGGCGGTGATAATACGGCATCCCGGAAAACATATTCGGATTCCAGAGCGAGCGTTCGCCGAGCTGTTTCTCAAAATCTTTGGCGGCTTTGGTGTTACCGATGTTCGAAATTACGTCGCTGCCGCTGGAATCCAGCCCGTCGAAAACGATCGGTTTGTATAAAATGATGATCGCCAAAAATACCACGCCGAAAAAAATGAGCGCGGTGCGGTTCTCATTCAGCGTTTCCGAAAGAGTGCCGGTGCTTTTGCCTTGCAGAATTTCGGCGCTGTTGCTTTTGGATTGCTGCGCCGTTTTTTTGCGGGATTTTGCCATGAAATTGCCTCGTTTACTTCATCATCAATTGTTGTATTCAGCAAAGAATATATCGATAACCCGGCGAAATTCAAATGAGAAGTAACTATTTCAGCCGCAGATTTTCGCAGATAAACGCGGATTATGATTCACTATAATACAAACAGAAGCTTCGAAAACCGATTGTTTGCCCAAATGCATACGGGGTGTAAAAAATGATTGCGGAACACGAATTCTGTAAATGAATGATAAACATACGATTCATCCGTGTTTATCCGCGGCTGGATCGTTACAAAAATTCTTTGCGCTCATGCGCTGCGGGCTCGCTATCGATCATAAAAACCGTTGCTTTCGATGGCTGTGATTTTTAATAAAGCGTTGTGCTGCGAGATTGTCTATTATATTTTGATTCGTTTCGCGACAGTTGTGAAAATTCAATGACAGGAGATCCCGTTTCATGATGAATTTTGAATTGACAGACGACCAAATTTCCATCCGGAATATGGTGCGGGCATTTGCGCAGGAGCGTATCGCACCGCATGTGATGGAATTCGATAACAGCAAAACGTTCCCCAAACATCTGATGAAAGAAATGGGCGAGCTCGGTTTGCTGGGCGTTTTTTATCCCGAAACCTACGGCGGTTCGGGAATGGGTTACATCGAATATGCGTTGATAATTGAGGAAATTGCCGCGGTTGACCCGTCGATTGCGCTATCCGTTGCGGCGCACAATTCGTTGGGCAGCAACCATATTTTCACCAACGGATCGGAAGAGCAGCGCCGCAAATACATGCCGTTGCTCACCTCCGGCGAATCGCTGGCATCGTGGGCGCTCACCGAGCCGAGCGGCGGCAGCGACGCGTTCGGGCTGAAAACCGTTGCGCGTCGGGACGGCGATTTTTACGTGCTGAACGGCTCGAAAACCTTTATCACCAATCCCAATTATTCCAAAGCGCATGTGGTGATGGCCAAAACCGATCCCGATGGCGGGAAAGCAGGCATCAGCGCGTTTGTGGTTGACGACGGCACACCCGGATTCACCGTCGGTGCGCCGATGGACAAGCTCGGCATGCGCGCCAGCGACACCGCCGAACTGTTTCTGGAAGACTGCCGCGTGCCGGTTGCCAATCGCCTCGGCAAAGAGGGACACGGCTATTTCGATTCGCTGAAAATTCTCGATGGCGGGCGCATCAGCATCGGCGCGATGTGCGTGGGCATTGCCCGTGGCGCATTTGAGCACGCGGTTCGCTATGCGCAGGAACGCTCGGCGTTCGGCAAAAAAATCCACCAGTTCCAGGCCATCAAAATGAAACTGGCCGATATGGCAGTGGAAGTTGACGCCGCGCGATTGCTGATCATGCGTGCCGCATCGATGAAAGATAACGGCAAAAACGTCAGCCTGGAATCTGCGATGGGCAAACTTTACGCCAGCGAAGTGGCGGTTCGGGTTGCCAACGAAGCCATCCAGGTGTTTGGCGGATACGGATACATCAAAGAATATCCGGTGGAAAAATATTACCGCGATGCCAAACTCGGCACCATCGGCGAAGGCACATCCGAAGTGCTGCGACTGGTGATCGCCCGCGAACTGGTCAAAAAATATTCGATCGACACGATGCCGGAAGCAGCCGGATAATTTTACCGATAACCAATTTTGGGCGGGCAAATTGTCCGCCCATTTTTAATACAACCGATGCCAGAACCCCAAAAAATACTGATGATCCGCATGAGCTCCATCGGCGATGTGATTCTGACAACGCCGGTGATCCGCCAGCTCCGCGAAAAATTTCCCGATGCGCAAATCGACTTTTTGATTCGCCGGGAGTTTGCGGACGTGCTGCGGGCAAATCCGCATATTTCCAATCTCATCGAAATTGACGTTCGGAAAAAGGGCGCACTTTCGCTGGAAAAACTGCGCATCCGCGCAACGGGATACGATGTGATTCTCGATTTGCAGGGCAATTTGCGCAGCTTCTGGCTGCGGCTGTTCAGCGGTGCGAAGTCAGTTTTCAAAATGAGAAAAAACAAAGTGTTGCGGCATTTGTTGGTGAATTATAAAATCAACTGGTATACGAAAATTTACGGCAATTTGCCATCCGTCGCAGAAAAATATTTGCGCACCGCAGCGCCGCTCGGCACGGATATTCGCGACACGAAAACGGAACTGCATCTCTCCCCGGAAATCCGCGAAGCAACAGATGCACGCTGGCAAATCTGGCGGGAAAACGGCATTCACGTGCTGATGGCACCGGGCGCCCGGCATTTTACCAAACGCTGGCTGCCGGAAAATTACGCCGCGCTGATTCGCCGGTTGCACGCCGAATTCGGCTGGCGAACGCTGCTGGTCGGCGGACCGGATGAGCGGGAAATCTGCGCGGAAATTTTGGCTGCCGCAGGTGCGGATTGCGCGGAGAACATCGCCGGGGAATTGTCGCTGACCGAAACGTTCGGCGCGATCAGCCAAACGCCGCTGTTCATCAGCAACGATTCCGGATTGATGCACGTTGCCGCTGCGTTCGCCGTGCCGCAAATCGCTATTTTCGGCTCCACCACCCGCGAGCTGGGATTTTTTCCGATCAACCCAAACGCCGTAATTGTGGAAAATAACGGGCTGTATTGCCGGCCGTGCAGTCACATCGGCAAAGCTGCCTGTCCCAAAGGGCACTTTCGCTGCATGCGGGAAATTTCGCCGGAAATGGTGCTCGAATCTGTGGCGCAATTGGCGGGGGTCAGATCAAAATCAAAAAAATAGCAGCTTCCCGATCAAAAAATCCCCCTTTTGGGGCATGGAAAACCGCACTTTTTTCCGCTATATTTATCTCAGGTTGAACGTTGAACATACACAACACAACCTGCAGAAAACGGAATCTCTGCGACAACATAGAACTCATATCTCTGATGCGGGAAACTGCAAATTTACAGGCGGCGGCGGTTTCCCGTTTTCTTAAAAAAAGTTGCACTGCCCGGTTTTGGGCAGCAATAAAATAGAACTCATATCTCTAAAGGCGGGAAATCGCACAATACAGGCGGCGGCGGTTTCCCGTTTTTCTTTTTATGCGGCACCGAGATTCAGAGAATAAAAACACCGAATAAAATCCATATAAATTTTCCAACCCAAATAAAATCAGATATTTATTAAAAAAATTCTGTGTCCTCTGCGTCTCCGTGGCAAAGAAAAATCAGGTTTGGCGGCGCAGAAATTTGTAAAGCGTCGGCTGATCGAGAATGTCCATCGCGTCGCTGTAATCCATTCCCGCGCTAACCACAAATTCCGTCAGCAGCACTTTTATCACCTGAATCAGCGATTCCGCAGCCCACGGCTTTTCGATGTAGCGATCGAGCTGCGCCTGGTTGATGGCCTGAATCGTATCCTGCTGGGTTGCCAGTCCGGTGAGCAGCAGTTTTTTGATTCGGGCAAAACGCGAATCTTTGTTCAGTTCGATCAGAAAATCCACCCCGTTTTTGCCCGGCATAATGTGGTCGCACACAATCAGCGCGACCGGTTTGCCTTCGGCATCCAGATCTTCCAGCACTTCCTGCGCTTCTTCGGCAGATTCGCAATACGTCAAATTGCAGTAATCCTTAAATCCGGCGAGATCGCGTTTGAGCGCAGCCAGCACTTCGCGTTCGTCGTCCACGCAAATGATTTCCGGTTTTTCCATTGATTGACCCCTGTAATACGATAATTTCAACGCTGGTTTCCGCCGCGTTTTTCGCGGATGAACAGCGTTTGACTGAAATCTTAATCTGTGGTCATTCTGAACGGAACGAAGTGGAGTGAAGAATCTAAAGCTGCTAAGATTCTTCGCCTTCGGCTCAGAATGACAATGCACCGGGAATTTGAAAGTGCATTTGAATCCTGTTGTTCAGAATGAACAAAATTTTATTCCGAAACCGGCAGCAAAATTTTGAAAACGGTTTTGCCCGGCTTGCTCGTCACCGAAATTTTTCCGCTGTAACTGTCCACCAGCCGTTGCACGATTGTCAGCCCCAAACCGAGCCCGAAAGATAACCCTTCCACTTTGGTGGTAAAATTGGGTTGGAAGATATTTGCCCGGATATCTTCCGGAATTCCCGGTCCGTTGTCCTCAACTTCCACACAAATGCAGTTGTCCGAAAAGCTGCTGCGGATGGCGATGCGCGGGTTCGGCGTGGGATCGCTGAACAGGCTGTCGCAGGCATTTTTGATCAGGTTGATCCAGATCTGCACCAGCTCTCCGCGATTCGCATTAATCAGCGGCAGTTCTTTTAAATCGTTGATCACATTGATTTTACGAAGCGGGCTATACATCAGCGCCAGCCCTTCGCGAATGCTTTCGTTGACATCTTCTTCGTCGCGGCGATAAGAGTGCGGCGCGCCGAGTGTTTTCACCGATCGCGATACATACGTGGCATGATTGGCCGCCGAACGCATCCCGCACAGCGACGCACCGATTTCCCAGCAGTGATGCAACATTGCCGCATTCTGCTCCATTTCTTTGGTTTTTTTTGGCAACAGTTCATCGGGAACGCCGGTTTCGGCAAAGTGCTCCGCAGCATCGCCGGAAATGCCGAATCGCTGCTGCAATTCGCGCTTCCGCTGGCGAACATCCCGGGTGGAAAGGTGGCGTCCGTGTTGGTTACCGGCATCAAAAAATTGCTTCTGCTGCTCATTTTGAATCAGCACAGCCAAATTTTCGCTGAGCCATTGCGAGCCGCGCTGCAGCACGGCAACGGCGTTATTCAATTCGTGAGAAATGCCCGCAGCCATTTGTCCGAGCGATGCCAGTTTTTCGGTTTCGATCAGTTTTTTGAGCGTTTGCTGCTTTTCGAATGAAATATGTTGCGCCAACTGCTGGCGATGCGCCAAATCCGCCGCCACTACCGGCATAAATTGTTCGCAGATGCTCTCTTTTTTATCCAGTCGCACCGGTTTTTGGGAGCGATCGATAAACGCCACTTCCGACGGTTCATCCGCGATGATGGTTGTGCTGCTGCGAAATGTTTGCGAAAAAAAGCTGTACACGCCGGCAAACATGCCGCTTTGCAACCGGAAATAAAATCGCGAATGCCCGTCCGGATCGTTAAAATAGCCGGAAAGCGAGCCTTTCAACACCAGAAACAGCCGGTCGTTGTAGTCACCTTCGCGCATCAGATAACTGCCTTTTTCCAGATTTATCCGCTGTTCGGGATCCGAAAAATAGGCGCTGATCAGCACGTTCAGGTTCAAATGTTGGTAGAAATCTTTCATTTCATTATTCAAAGGATAAAGGATAAATTCATATTAATGGTGGCTGAGCCAGTCGAAGCCACTGTTTATCAACAAATCACAAAATCACACCATTAAAAAAACGCGATCTGTTTCAATATAAACATCAGCAGGTAAACACCCAATAGCCCGACGATGCCGATGGTTAGTCCGCTTTTCATCAACTGATCGTTGCGGACGAGACCGGTGGCTTGCGCCATCGCATTTGGCGGTGTCGAAATTGCCAGCGACATTGCCAGCGAGCAGGAAAAAGTGACTGCCAGCAGAATCATTTTGTTGCCGCCCAGTGCATCAATGCTGGAAAGGCTAGTGCCCAGCGCTGCAACGATCGGTAAAATCAAGTTTGCGGTAGCAGTATTTGACATAAAAGTTGCCATTGTGATCGCTATCAGTGTGGTCAGCAAAACAATGGAAATCGCCGGGAATGTATCAAACGGGATGCTTTCGATGAGGTTTTTCGCCAGCCCGGATTCTTCCAGCGCCATGCCCAGCGCGATACCGCCGGAAACCAGCCAGAGCACATCCCAGCTGATCAGCTTCAGATCCTCTTTTGTGATGATGCCCGATGAAGTGAACACCGCCACCGGAATCATCGCGACGACGTATGAATTCATCCCGTGAAACCCGTCCAGCAACCACAGCAAAATGGTGATCACAAAAGTTGCGTAAACCGTGACGGCTTTCCAGTTTTTCAGGAATTTGCTTTTGATGGTTAGTTCCAGTTTCGGAGATTTTGGCGGGAACAAAAAGAGCAGCAATCGCCATGCGAAAATGAGCATCACGATCACGAACGGCACGGCAAAGCTCATCCATTCGCCAAAACCGATGGCAAATTCGCCGGTGAGATATTTCAGCGCAACCGCGTTTGGCGGCGTGCCGATAGGCGTTCCGATCCCGCCGATATTCGCCGCAAACGGAATGCCCAGTACAAACGCAGCTTTGCCCGCGTCGCCGTCATCCAGCGAAGCGAGGATGGGCGTGAGCAGCGCCAGCATCATCGCGGTGGTGGCGGTGTTGCTCATAAACATCGAAAATATGGCAGTTATGGTCATCAGCCCGAGCAACACCCATCGCGGATTTGTGCCGAACGGCTTGAGCAGTACCCGGGCGAGGTTCACATCCAGCCGGTATTTGGTGGCGGCCATCGCCAGAAAAAATCCGCCCAAAAACAGCAGGATAATTGGCGAGGCGAATGTTGCCATTATCGCTTTGTAGCTGATCGTTTTGCCAAAATTTTCCAGTCCGGCGGTGTTCTGGAACAGCAGAAAACTTTTATCGGACATCATGAATAATTCCAGAGCGATGATCAGCACTGAAGTGGCAAAAACGGGGATCGGTTCGAGAATCCAGAACAGGGTTGCCATCACAAACAGGGCGATAACCCGCTGCTCGATGATGCTCAAATTGTCGATGGGCATTGCCGTTGCCGGCAAAAAAAGGATGAGAACAGGAATCGCAATCGCAACAATCAGTTTGATATTTTTTGCGGTGAACATAAATCAGTTAACCTTCCGGAAGTCATTTTCAATTTTCGAAACCAAACGATAGATACCGGCAAATCTGCTGCCAGTCGCCGATTGTGTGTCTAAAATATTGATAATTATGAAAATAGGTGCACTAAAAAGTTTAGGAAAAACGTAAAATACCTGCCACAACTGATGTGAAAAACACGGTTTGCGAAAAACCTATTTTCAGAAAAATCAACAAGTTAAATCGCCTGACATTTGCTGGCGCTGTGGCACCGATGATGCGCGGCGATCAGCTAAAAAATTTCACGATGGCAGGTAGCCTTTCGCAAGTTCAGTAAAATCAGTAACTTGTTGCTTTTCCCACTGTGCATTTTTCTTCAATTCGTTCGCCATGATTTTGGCGACAGCCGGCGCCATTTCGATGGCGGCGCGGGCATCCAGCAGCAGCGCGCGGGTTCTGCGGGCGAGCACATCTTCCACGGTTCGTGCCATTTCTTTTTGCACAGACCAGCGCACTTCCGCCGCGCAATAGGGCAAATTCGGGTGCAGCGGTTTGCCGAGTTCGGGATTTTCTTTGATCATGCGTTGAATGGAGAGTGCGTCCGAGCCGTATAAATGCAGCGGATCGCTGTCGTCCACATTTTTGAGCCAGCCGTGGATGCGCTGATTTGCGGTTCGGGTGGGGCGATGCGGCAATCCGGCGATCATCGCGGCTTGCGCAACGGTATCCTCGCCCATTTTGCGATAAGTTGTCCACTTCCCGCCGGTGATGGTCAGCAGCCCGGACGACGACACCAGAATGGTGTGATCGCGCGAAAGTGCGGCGGTATTTTTTTCGTCCTCCATTTTCACCAGCGGACGCAGTCCGGCGAACACGCTGAGCACGTCCTCGCGAGTGGGGTCTTTGGTGAGGTAACGCGCAGCGTGTTTCAGGATGAACTCGATTTCGCTATCCAGCGCGCGCGGTTCCAGCGATGGTGATGCCACCGGCGTATCTGTCGTCCCGACAACCACTTTTCCGTGCCACGGCACCGCGAACAGCACGCGACCGTCGTCGGTTTCCGGCACCATTACTGCGGCGTTTCCCGGCAAAAATGTGGCGTCCAGCACCAGGTGCACGCCCTGGCTTGGCTGGATAATCGGGTTCGAATCCGGCTCGTCCATATTGCGGATCGCATCGGTGAAAACGCCGGTTGCGTTGACCACCACCCGTGCGGCAATCTCGAAATTTTCGCCGGTTTCCATGTCCATCGCGGTCACGCCGCTGGTCATATTGTTGGATTTTTGCAGCCCGGTAACCTGCATATAATTGAGCGGCGTTCCACCCAGATCGACAACCGTTTGCGCCAGATTGACCGCCAGCCGCGCGTCATCAAATTGCCCGTCGTAATAGATGACGCCGCCGCGCAAGCCTTCCGGTTCCAGCGTGGGAATGCGTTTGAGTGTTTCGCTTCGGGAGAGGATTTTTGAGGGACGCAGCCCCAGTTTTCCGGCGAGCATGTCATACATTTTCAGCCCGATGCCGTAAAACGGACCTTCCCACCATTCGTAATTTGGCACGATAAACGATTGATGCCGCACCAGATGCGGGGCGTTTTCCGCCAGCAATCCGCGTTCGTGCAGCGCCTCCAGCACCAGCGAAATGTTGCCCTGCCGCAAATAACGCACGCCGCCGTGAATCAGCTTTGTGCTGCGGCTGGATGTGCCTTTGGCAAAATCGTGCTGCTCCAGCAGCAGCGTCCGGTAGCCGCGCGATGCGGATTCCACTGCTACGCCCAAACCCGTTGCGCCGCCACCGATGATGACGATATCCCAAAATCCCGGCATTTGCCGCAGCGATTCGATCATTTCCGTGCGATTCATTTCCGATCTCCTGTTTTCGATGTCTCAATTGCAACCAAATTAGCCAGAAAATTTGCAAATGTCCAGCAATGTGCAAGTTGGGTGAGTATGGGTTGTGTCGAAATCTCGATGGTAATATTTGAAGCGGCAGAGACTATTAAGCAGGTCAGGCTACAAAATAAATAGTTGTTGAACAATAATTAGATTTCTTTTGGAATATCCCAGTTTTTGGCGCGTTCCAGCGCACGTTGCCAATTACCGGTCAAATCGGCAATGGTTGATGCATCCGCCGCCGGCCGGAACTGGCGCTCCAGTTGCCACTGCGCCGCAATTTCCCCGGTATTTTTCCAGAAATTTACGCCGAGTCCGGCCAGATACGCCGCGCCGAGCGCGGTAGTTTCCAGCACTGTCGGGCGATCCACCGGAATATTCAGCACATCCGATTGAAACTGCATCAGCAAATTATTGGCCGTTGCACCGCCATCCACCCGCAGCGATTTCACCCGGAAACCGGCGTCCGCTTCCATCGCTTTCAGCACGTCCATCGTTTGAAATGCGATGCTTTCCAGCGCCGCGCGGGCAATGTGCCCGGCTGTGCTCCCGCGCGACAATCCGACCATCGCGCCGCGCGCAAACGAATCCCAGTGCGGTGCGCCAAGTCCGGTAAACGCAGGGACAAAATAGATGCCTCCGTTGTCCTTCACGGATTGCGCCAGTTGCTCCACTTCCGCGGATGTTTTGATAATGCCCAACCCGTCCCGCAGCCACTGCACCACCGCGCCCGCGGTGAAAATGCTGCCTTCCAGCGCATACGTTGTTTTCCCGCCGATTTGCCAGGCAACCGTGCTGAGCAGCCGGTTTTGCGACGCCACCGGCGTATCGCCCGTGTTCAGCATCATGAAACAGCCGGTGCCGTACGTATTTTTGAGCATGCCGGGTTGTGTGCACATCTGACCGAATAATGCAGCTTGCTGATCGCCGGCAATCCCGGCAATGGGCAATACAAACGGGAATACGGTTTGTTTTACGGTGTTACCATAGTGCTCGCTGGATGCGCGGACTTCCGGCAGCACAGATGCGGGAATGTCCAATAAAACCAGCAATTCCGCGTCCCACTTGCTGGTGTGGATGTTGAACAACATGGTGCGGCTGGCGTTGCTCGCATCGGTGATGTGCAATTTGCCCCCGGTGAGTTGCCAAACCAGCCAACTATCGATGGTGCCGAATGCCAGCTCGCCATTTTCCGCCAGTTTGCGGGCACCGGGAATATTGTCCAGCAGCCATTTCAGTTTGGTGCCGGAAAAATATGCGTCGATCACCAGACCGGTTTTTTGCCGGATTTTTTCCGCCCAACCCTGGCTTTTCAGCGAGTCGCAATACGCCGCGGTGCGTCGATCCTGCCAGACAATCGCGTTGTGCAGCGGCTTTCCGGTTGTGCGATGCCACAGAACGGTGGTTTCCCGCTGATTGGTGATGCCGATTGCCGCGATGTTTTTCCCCGACGGATCAACGGCGCGAATGGCCTCCGCCGCAACAGCGGACTGCGTATCCCAAATTTCCAGCGCATCATGTTCGACCCATCCGGAATTGGGGAAGTGCTGCCGGAATTCCCGTTGGGCAACCGCACGGATTTTCCCGGTTGCATCGAACACAATTGCCCGGGAACTGGATGTGCCCTGATCGATCGCTAAAATAAATTTTTTCATTGGTTTATGTGTTTTTAATAGGGTGAATTCATATCAAATCAAAAATGGAAACAGCCGTTTGGTTCGCGCTGCATATGCCGGATATTCCGGGAAATGGGCAAAAAGGAGTCGCTCTTCATAATGCAATTTGAATAATAAAATGATGAAAAGCAGCATCCACATCGTCAGACGTAGTGGTGAAAAAGCATTGCCAATTTCCGCCAAGGTGCTCAGTAGCAGAGCGGAATACATCGGGTGTCGAATGTGGCGATACGGACCGGAGATGACCATTTTTCCATTATTTTTCACATCCGGAATAATATTGAAATTGCCGATTTTCATCGTCAAAATTGCCCAGATGCCCAAACCGATCCCGCTCCAAAAGAGCAGCGCCCACATCAATTTGGAAGGAATAACAGGCCCGCTGAATGCAATTAAACCGACAAACAAAAACTGGAGTATGACCAGCGAAAATGATGTTAATTTGCTGTTTTTCATCCCAAAAATCAGGCGGTCGATTTGCCGTAAAACCGCACCAGCGCCCAAACCGCAATCGCACCGATTGGCAGCGTCAGCCAGTGGTTCATCCCGAAGCCAACCGGAATATAGCCGAAAATGCAAGCCACAGCGCCGGCGGTGAGTGCATACGGCAACTGGGTGCGCACGTGGTCGATGTGATCCGATCCGGATGCCATCGACGATAAAATGGTGGTATCGGAAATCGGCGAACAGTGGTCGCCAAAGGTTGCGCCGGCCAGCACCGCGCCGGTCACGCAAAGCAGCAGCGCCGTTGCATGCGCTTCGTCGATACCCGGTACTTCCATCGGGAATTTGTGCGCCAACGGAATGGCGATCGGCATGAGAATCGCCATCGTTCCCCATGATGTGCCGGTTGCGAACGCAATCACCGCAGCGCTGAGAAAAATGAGCAGCGGCAGCCACTCCGGTGAAAGGAATTCTTTGGTGAGGCTAACCACATAATCGGCGGTGAACAGGTCGCCGCAAATGCTGCCGATTGCCCATGCTGCAGTAAGGATGATACACGCCAGCATCATCGATTTGATGCCGCCGAGCCATGCATCCAGCGATTGCTGCAGCGTGAGCAGGCGCTGGCTCATCGCCAGAATGATTGCAACCAGCCCGCCGATAAACGACGCCCACATCAGCACAGAAAACGAATTTGCCGCACCGATAATCGCGCTGGTTTTGTGGATCCATCCGGCATCGGCGAGGGTTTTGCCTTCCTCCGCCAATTGTTGGGCCAGCCCTTCCAGTCCGCTGTTCCAGCCTGTGGCAAACAGCCCGATGCCCACAGTGATGATCACCGCCGCCACCGGAATCAGCGCATTATACCAGCGTTTTGGGGTGTTTTCGTCCGCCATCAGTTCCGCACCGCCGAGATCGGCCAGCGGAGAAGCGTTGGCGCCGAGCACTTCGCCGGTGGTTCGCGCGCGTTTTTCGGCAGTGTACATCGGGCCGAAATCGCGCATCATGGTCGCCACCAATAATCCCAAAAACAGTGAAAACAGCGGATAAAAATTATATGGAATCGTTTCGATAAACGTGATATACGCGTTCCGGTCGATGCCGTGGGTTTTGAATGCCTGGCTCATCAGGCTCACTTCGTAACCGATCCAGGTGGAAATAATCGCGATGTTCGACACCGGTGCCGCGGTCGAATCGACCAGATACGACAGTTTTTCCCGCGAAATGCGCAGCTTGTCCGCCAACGGGCGCATCGTGTTGCCGACAATCAGGCTGTTGGCGTAATCGTCGAAAAAGATCAGCACACCCATCAACCATGTCGCAATTTGCCCGCCACGGGCATCTTTTGCATAAACAGCCAGCTTTTCGACAATGCCCTGCGTGCCGCCGGATTTGCTGATTACACCAACCATCCCGCCGAGCAACAGGCTGAAAATAATGATAAACGCGTGATCGGGATTCGCAACCGCGTTTACGATATATTCATCCAGCGTGTGTAAAAATCCGCTGAAAACGGAAAAATCGTACACAAACGTCACACCCAGCCACACGCCGAAAAACAGCGCGACAATCACCTGCCGGGTGACCAGCGCCAGCACAATCGCCAGCAATGGCGGCAAAATGCTCAACACCGGCGGCAGCACCCGCAGCGATTTTTCCTGCACGGAATCGCCAAAGCGGATCTGCAGTTTTTTTGCACCGCTTTCCGGAATCGTGACACCGGCGATGCTGATGTTTCCCGGCGCATCCGGTAACAGCTGCGCGTTTCCGCTGGCCAGCACTGTGTCGTCCGAAAGGCTGATTTGGTAGGGAATGCCCGCTGAATCGCTATTGAAATAGGCGGTCAGCGCCGGCTGGATTTCCACCGTAAATGCGATATCCGCCAGTGCAATGCGGGGCAACTTTACATCGAAAGTCGTTTCCTGCGCCGCTGCTGTTGTGCTGATAACTGCGGAGAAGAGCGCAACAATACAAATCGTTACAATTCGTCGGACGTGGTGGCGTAATAGCATACAATCCTTTCGCGATAGGTTCGGTCAAATGGGAATCCCCGTTGATTTTGCTGGGGTTAGAACGTGCCAAGGTACAAAACATCGCCAAAAAAGTAAAGGGCGATCGCGGTGAAAAATCCGCTTCGCGGGCAATATGTGCGCCGCTTCGAAAAAAAACTTGAGAAATTGCCCGAATGATGGTAAAATAACCTGCTTCAGTGTCGGAGGAAAAATGTCTAATCGCAAACGCAAACGGCAACCTGGCGTGCAACCGGCCGCAATCGATGCGGAAAAGATTCAGCCGGATCATGCACCGCCGGAACAGCCGGCAACCCCAATCCGGGGATTTTTAATCGATATCGACGGTGTGTTGTGTATTGAAAACCAGATCATTCGCGGGGCAATCGAGGCGCTGGAATATCTGCGCCGCGAAAATATCCCTTTTTTATTGGCGACCAACACCACCCGGAAAAGCCGCTATTCGCTGGTGAACAATCTCAAACGGATGGGTTTTAAAATTGAAGTGGACCAGATCTACTCGGCGCCGTATGCGGCATCGCGCTGGCTGCATGCCCAAAAAGCAGCATCCGTTTGCCTGCTTACCAGCGGCGATACCCACCGGGAATTCAAGGATTTCAGAATCACAACCGCCAAACCGGACTATCTGGTTATTGGCGATCTGGGTGAAGATTTAACATACAACAAACTCAACCAGGCGTTCCGGCATGTGATGGGCGGTGCCAAAATGCTGGCGATGCAGAAAAATCGCTACTGGCGGCGCAGCGACGGATTGTCGATCGACACCGGTGCGATCGTTGCCGCGCTGGAATACGCCACCGGACAAACCGCTGCGCTGGTCGGGAAACCGAGCCCGGCGTTTTACGAACAGGCGGTAAATTTACTCAACTTACCCAAAGAAAATGTCGCGATGATCGGCGATGACTGGGAATCGGATATCGAAGGCAGCATTGCTGCCGGATTGCAGGGCATTGCTGTAAAAACCGGGAAACTGAGCGACGACTCGCCGGAAAAACACAAAAACGCAGCCGCCATCTGGCTGGATTCCATCGGCGAATTGCCGGATTGGTTGTCTGCCCGGTCGGACAATAAATAAAAAGACCGGAGCCAACTGGCTCCGGTCCTGATGATGGAGGTAAGTATGAGTACAGGTTGTATTTCTATTTTAGCAAATACGGTACCAATAATTTTTACAAAAATTACCCAAATTAACTGTTGTAATTGTTTGATTTAGGTTTTGTGCATAACGGTTCTAATTAAATCTGTCGCTTTTGTCGTCAACAACTGTTGAGAATTCCGTTACGAAAGATTCGTATTTATGAAAACCAGACCTTCGGCGCTATCCGCCCACACCTACCAAAAATTATTGAGCACAGCAGATCGCAACGGCTGTGGATTTATTTTGCTGCTGGACCCGGACAAAATCAGCGCAGATGCGTTGCCGGATTTGATGGGAAACGCCATCGACGCCGGTGTGGATGCCTTTTTTGTGGGCGGCAGCCTGCTCCACGGCGGCGATTTTGACGAAACCATCCGCCGGATGAAATCGGCTGCGGGCGATCGTCCGGTGGTCATTTTTCCCGGCAGCCTCTTCCAGATTTCCCGGCATGCGGACGCAATCCTGTTTATTTCGCTGATCAGCGGGCGCAACCCGGAGCACCTCATCGGCAATCAGGCGGTTGCCTCGCCGGTAATTTTCAACATGGGGCTGGAGGCGATTTCCTGTGGCTACATGCTCATCGAATCGGGCACGCTCACCAGCGCCTCGTTTGTGAGTAACTCGATGCCCATTCCCCGCGCCAAACCGGGTATCGCGCTGGCGCATGCGCTGGCCGCGCAATATATGGGCATGAAAATGGTGTATCTGGAAGCGGGCAGTGGCGCCCAGCAAACCGTTCCGGAGGAGATGATTGCGCTGGTTTCCGCGCATCTGGAAATTCCCGTGATCGCCGGTGGCGGCATCCGCACACCGGAAATGGCGCAGAAAAAAGCCGCAGCCGGTGCCAGATTTGTGGTAGTAGGTAATTTTTTTGAGGAGAAAAACAGCCTGTCGCAGCTCCGCGATTTCGCAGATGCGATTCATTCCGCGCGCTAAAACGCCTTCAACAATTTGCGATTCACCAGATACACCGTCAACAAAATGGCGAACGTGATGCCCAATAAAATTGCGGCGTAAGTGTGGGCTGTGGTGTAATTTAGCGCTTCAACTTCATCGTAAATGGCGATGGCGGCAACCCGCGTTTCGCCGGGAATGCTGCCGCCGATCATCAAAATCACCCCGAATTCGCCGACCGTGTGTGCAAAACTGAGCACCGTGCCGATCAGCAGCGACGGTTTGATGTTTGGCAACAGCACCTTCCAAAATGTTTCCAACCGCGATTTTCCCAGCGAAACAGACGCTTCCGCCAGCGATGCCGGCAAACTCTGGAATCCCGCCTGAATGGGGTTGACCATAAACGGCAGGCTGTAAATGATGGACGCGATCACCAGCCCTTCGAACGAAAACACCAGCCGCAAGTCGAACGTATTTTCCAGAAATTGCCCGAACGCGCCGGCGGGACTGAACGCCAGCAGCAGGTAAAATCCGAGCACGGTTGGCGGCAGCACCAGCGGCATGCTCACCAGCGTTTGCAGCACGTATTTCCAGCGATTTTCCCAACTTGCCAGCAGATAACCCAGCGGAATCCCGATCAGCAGCAGCACCGCAGTGGTGATGCCTGCCAGTTGAAATGTGAGCGCCAACGGTTGCCAGTCGAGGTTCAAATTGTCCCCCCGTCATCGGCGAAAATGGCGATTTCGTTGGCTTTCACCAATCCGGTTACGGCGTCGCCGGGTTGCAGATGGAGCGTTGTTGCGGATCGTGCGGTGATAATTGAAACGATCGTAATGCCGTGAAAATCCATCGTAATTTTGCTGAGCACCACGCCGTTTTCGATGGCGCGGATGGTCGCGGCAAAGCGATTCCGCAAACTGATCTGTCCGGAAAAATTTTTCGCGATGGCGATTTCCGTTTCTTTAAATATCAGCGATACGCGATTTCCGATCCGCAAATACGGCGCGGTTTCCGGCGTTTCGATCAGCACGCAGGAAAATGTGTCGCCGAATGCAACCAGATCGACCAGCGATATCGCATCTGCGGTTACGATGTTGACAATTTCTGCGGGAACGCGGTTCATGGCAATTGGTATCCGTAATTTTGGAGAATGTTCCGGGCAACCGGACGGTTCAAAAAATCCAGAAAATGTGTGGCGGCAGCCTGCAATTGCGCCGGTCGATTGGCGATGATCATCGCTGCCTGGGCAATCGGTTGGTACAGCGTGCTGTCCACAAACGCCCATTGCGAATTGGGAACATCGCTGCCAACCACCGCAGACTGTGCGGTGATCGCCGCATCTGCCGCGCCGCTGAACAAATATTGGTTCACCTGCGCCACGTTTCTTCCGAAAACCAGTTTCGGTTCAATACCATTATATATGCCGGCATTTTTTAGCGCGGTAACTGCCGCCGCGCCATACGGCGCAATTTGGGGATTGGCAACGGCAATTGCTTTCAGCGAAACATTTGTCAGCGCGGAGATGTCCAACGGTTCGGGCTGCGCGGCAGAAAACCAGATCACCAGTTTGCCGGATGCGTAAATTTGCGGTTGCCGCAATGCCAATCCATCCCGGAACAGTTGGTTGGGATATCCCGTATCCGCCGAAAAAAACAGATCGAACGGTGCGCCGTTGCGGATTTGGGTGGTCAATTTTCCGGACGAACTGACAATCGATTGCACGGATTTGCCGGTGCTGTCCCGGTAGGCTGCCGCCAGTTTTTCGAATGGCGCCTGAAAATTTGCGGACACCGCAACCGTCAGCGATTGCTGCGCTTCGTATTCGGCATTGCCACATCCGGCAAATACAGCCACGGCGAGTAAGCCTGAAATGATTAAACCCGCCAAACGCAACAATATTTTATCCTTTATCAATTATCCTGCATCCTTTTTTACCCCGTGACATTTTTTGACATCCATTTACAACGCGGTAACATCTATGATAAGCTACTTCCGTAAACTATAACTGAGCGAAAGAAAACACGGTTCGAATTCAAAATAAAGGAGAAAATTATGAAAACGTTTATCGCCACCCTTTTGGTAATCTTCAGCATTACCGTTGCAGCCCAAACCCCGGAATCATTGACCCGCGGTGTAAAAAGCTACACAAAATCTTTGAAATCCGATAACATCGGAATTGTGGAATCCTCAGTATTCCATATTGCAAAACTGAAACTGTTGTTCCCGGAAGAAGAAACCGCCGACGCATTGGCAGAATTGGAAAAACTGGCGGAAGCCGCACCTTCCGAAACCATTCGTTTCAAAGCTTATCTGGCAACGCAAGTGCTCGAATTTCCGGAAAATTTCAGCACCCTGGAAAAGAAAAATTACAAAGATGCCGAAGCGTTTTTCCTGATGATCAGCACCGAGCTTCAGAAAAAATTGTTAGTGAACCGCTAACAGAACGTAAGATCAGCTACAATTTTCAGCGTCCGTCCGGCAGCAATTGCCGGACGGACGCTTTTTTTGTAAATATATGTCCTGCAACTTTTTAGGTTTGCTTCATTCACCCCATAATCATATATTTTCAACAGAAATACTGTGTTTTAACCGCTGCATATTCGCTGAGGAGGCCGCATGCAAGCTGTAAAATCCATCCCGCTGTTCGGGATTGTTTTGGTAACTTATATGGCAATCGGCGCTATTTTTTTTATGGGTGGAAGCACCGATGTGGGAAGCGAAGCATTTGATGTTGTGCTGAGTGGTGTGTTGTTGCCATCCGGTGAAGTCTGGTATATTCAAATAAAAGATGTTATTATATTGTCCGGATTGTTCTGCCTGTTTATCGAAATTGTAAAATCCACCCGCTCAACCGATGCTCAAATTGTTGAACATATTTTATCTACCTTCGTTTTTATTTCTTACATGGTTGCGTTTTTATGGGCGCCAATTGCCGGAAATTCCACGTTTTTTGCGTTGCTGGTCATGTCGTTAATCGACGTTATTGCAGGATTTACGATAACGATTTCTGCCGCGCGCCGGGATTTTAGCATGGGCTAAATAAAGGATAAAGGATAAGTGAAAAAGGATACAGTTAAAATATTGAAAGAAAAAACGCAGGCGTGTGCTGAATGATTCGTCCGCTGAACGACCGGCATCGAATCGAGATGATGCTGGAAATGATTCAACAGATCGAATCCTATGCCTATTACGGTTATTTTCAGGATTTCAGCATCGATAAAACAATGGTGCTGGCGATGCTCAAACGGCTGGAAATTATCGGCGAGGCGGCGCACTGGCTTTCGCCGGAGCTAAAATCCGCCCATACGCAAATTGATTGGGAAAATATCGCCGGACTCCGCCACTCGTTGGTGGATGAATATCACGAAATCAATGCCAAAACCATTTGGCGGGAAATGACCCGCCACATGCCTTCCCTCAAAACCAAGTTGGAAAAAATTCTCAGCGAAATGCCGGATGAGCCGTCTGGCACCTCAACCGAAGTTTAGCTTCTCCCAAAATTTTTCGCGAAGCAGCGAAACATCCATTTCAATGTGTCAAAATAACCCACAGAAAACATACCCTTTATATAATCCTTCGTTCATTTGCAGATTTTTTTTCTCACCGAAAATGCGTATAATTTCGCGAAACAGAACAACAGGGCAGCGATGAACACCATTCAATGGCGAACAGCCGCATGGCTGGCAGGATTTTTTGTGTTGGCAATGTTGCAGGGTTACCAGCTCGGCATCGGCGATTTATCGACCTATCTGGGGTTTGTCTGGCATAAATTTGACCCCGCATTGCTAAACACCGATCTGTTGATCGAAACGCTGGGCGATCACCCGGTTTACATTTGGGACGCGGTAGCGTTTTTGTTGAATATTGCCGATGTGCAAACCGTTTTTCTGGGATTGTTTTTTGCCCAGACCGCACTAATGATTGCGGCAATTTTCCTGTTTTATCGCCGGTTTTTTGGGGAAAACAGTGGCTGGCTGATTGTGTTGCTAACGCTCGTGCTCGGCACATCCGCCGCGGCAATGGGCGAATACGGGCTGAATCCCTACGGCTATTTTCACCCGAACGTTGTTGCCGTTGCAATTGCGTTGCTGGCGTTTGTGTTGCTGGATCGCGGAAATTGGCTGTCCGGTGCGGCGTTGTGCGGCAGTATCTTTTTGTTTCATCCCTTTACGGCGTTGTATGCGGCGCTGTTTTTTGGCTACAAATGGCTGATGGATTTTCGCCAAACCACTGTTTTTACTAAAATTGGCAGTGTCGCAATTTTTTTGCTGATCTCTGCGCCAAGCTGGCTGCCGATGCTGCCGAAAATTCTCGCCGGTGCGCCGCCGCAGTTTGATGTTTCGCTCTGGCTGGATTTGGTGCGGCAGCGGATGCGCTTTTCATTTTTTGCCTCGCAATGGGTGCCGGATCGTTGGGTGCATCTCAGTTTGACCGGATTCGGGCTGTGGTTTTTCCGGCATCATCCGGCATTCCGGCGACTCCTGCCGATTGTTCTGGGTACAGTTACGGCGCTGCTGCTGTTTATTCTCGCAGATGTTTTTACGATCAAATTTCTGTTGCAACTGCAATTGGCGCGGTGTTCTTATTTTCTGTTTATCATTTTGTGTGCATTTATTGCCCACAAGATAGCAACGACGAACGATTCACCGAAAAGTCCGCTGATCATCTGGCTGCTGTTGGGCATTGTTTTTATGATTGAAGATGTGGTTGATGACCGCACGCTGGTTGTGCGGCTGCTGGTTTTGGCCGGATTGGCGCTGCTGCTGGTGTATCTTTTCTGGCGCCAGCCGGCGCAATGGCGACGGATTTATCTTGCCGGAACGCTGGCTGCCGTGCTGTTGGTAACCGGCGAAAAAACGGTGGAGCGCATTGCCGATACCGGGCGCATTTTTGACACCACCCTCACAACACCGTGGGAAGATATGCAGATCTGGTGCGCCCAAAACACCCCGGAAGCTGCGATGTTGATGACACCCATTTACATCGAAGGTTTCCGCAGCTTTTCCAAACGACCTATTTATGGCACTTACAAAGACGGCGCGCCGCACAATTACAGCCGGAAAACGATTTTCCGCTGGTGGGCGCGAATGCAGGCGCTCGGTGTATCGTTGCCGTGGAACCGTGCCGCTTTTCCGGCGCTCTATCATCAACATGCGCTTCCGGTTGCCCGCGAAAACAATATTCGCTTCATCATATACGAAAAAAATATTGCCCTTCCCCCGGTTGCCCCTCTTTACGAAAATCAGCAATTTGCCATTTTCGAAACACCTGCCCTGCCGGATTCTTCCACCACAAATTAATTGAAAATGAAGTGTTTATCTGCCGCGATTGTGTTCGTTTAAACACGGTATCCGGCTTTGCGGGAATTATTTGCACACAATGTGTAAAACCGGACACTGCATATTTAGGTGCCATTTATTGGATAAATTTATTTAAAGCGTTGTAAATATTCAAAATAAATAGCCCTGCAAATTATTTGGCACGCCGCTTGTTTATAAACAAACCTGGCAGAAAAAAAGAATTACCCCTAGCTCGCCAGGTTTAGCGGTGAGTCAAAAAAAAGTATCATTAATCAAGGAGTTGGCCAGCATGTCGGTCAAAAGTATTTATAAAATCGTTGTAACCGTGTTGACAATCGCAGTAGCTGTGGGTTGCACGGACCAAAAGAAAGTAAAAGAAATGGAACAACGTATTGCGCAACTTCAGGCGGAATACGAACAAAAAATGGAAGAAGCTGCAACGCAATCCGAATTTCTGCAGGAATATTCCGAAACAATTAACGATGTTTATGATAATCTGGAGCAAATTCGTCAGCGCGAAGGCTTTTTGAGCAGGGCTTCCAGCGATGTTGAAGAACAGGATAAAACGCCACTGCGCGAAAAAATGTTGGCAAATGTTCAATCCATCGACACATATTTGAAATCCAGCAAAGCTAAAATGGCAGAGTTACAGCAACGCTTTAAGGATTCTAAAGTGAAAAACGATGCGTTGAGCAGCACGATTGAAAACCTCAACAAAGCGATTGAAGAACGTGAAGTTCACATCAATCAACTGAAAGATGATCTTGCATCGCTGAACATCAAATTTGACGAAGCCGAATGGCAATTGCAGGAAAAAGAAACGGTGATTCAGCAGCAACAGCAACAATTGAATACGGTGTATTACATCGTTGCTTCTGAAGATGAGTTGAAAGACAAAGGCATCATCGAAGAAAAAGGCGGATTTTTGGGTCTGCGTAAGACCAAACGGTTAGCCGCCGGATTCGACGCCGCTGATTTTACCCCTGCGGACATTGTGGAAGTTGGTAATCTTCAGATTGATCAGGAACCGGGCAAAGTGAAAGTATTATCGCCGCACAACCCGAATTCCTATCAGCTGCACAAATCGGCGGAAGGCAAAACCACTCTCGAAATTACCAATCCCCAGGAATTCTGGAAGATCCGGTATCTGGTGATCGCCGCCAACAGCTAAGAAAAAAAACGCTAAAGATAGAGCAAAAAAAGCCCAATCACCCCCCTAACCCAAGCGTAAAAGACTAATTGTCTTTTACGCTTTTTTTTTGCCTGCTGACCATTCCAGCAAACCCTGTTGATAAAAACCGGAACGTTGAATGCCTTTCCGGAACGGATGCCGGCGATCCAGCCCGCCGATAAAATGATTGAGCATTTCCGGTGTTTCGGTTGCCGGAAATTGTTCAAAAATATGCCCGATATACTGCAGAAACCCGAAATTTCCGCCCTGCTCCGCCCAACTGTGCATCAACGGTAACACGGCGTTTAGCAAAAACTGGCGTTGGCGTTGGTTTCCCGCTGCCCGTTCGGGCAATTGCCTGAAGCCGAGCATGTGTTGCAAATTGCGGATAAAAGCCGGCTGCAACCGGATATCAATGGCGGATTGCCAGCGATTGCGCAATAATTTCTCCGGCAAGCGTTCCCGGGCGCTGGAAAGCAGGATCTCGAAAAGCCCTGTATTGCGAAAGTTGAACCAGATAGCTGCAAATCCGGCCAGCCGGATAAAGGGGCTGTTGAACGGCCGCAGCCGCGAAAAATGCCAATCTGTCGCAGAAAGCACCGGAAAGATCATCCGGTTTTGCCAGTTGAGAATGTGCTGGTTGAACAGTCGCGGAAACGGTTCGCTTTGCCGGAAAGCAGATTGTCGCAGCAACAACTCGCCGAGCCCGCCCGCATACACCAGAAAAAACCAGACATCCAGCGGCGAATGCCCCGGTGAGCAAAACGCGCTGCCCAACCGGGAAGCCGGGAACTGCCAGAGCAATTGCCGGAAGGCGTTTTTGTTTGCGCTGTAGCCCAGCGTTTCGCCGAGGGAGAGAAACAGCACGTCCTCCGGTGAAAAATGGCTCAGCCAGTCGCGCATTTTCTGCACTTTCCGGTGAAAGCGTTGTTCGGCGAAACCGGCAAGTTCGTGTAGGGTAACATCAGCAATATCAGGTGGTTGCGATGCGTTGTTTTCCAGCGTTTGCATGGTTTCCCGCCATGTTTCGACCGGTATCGTCAACTGACCGGAGAGCAGCACGTGGGAAAAGCGTTGCGCCAGCCGTTCGGGAATGCCTTTTGGCGCATCCCAGAGCAGGTGCAGGCAAACCTGCCTGTAGCGTTCGTCGTGATCGTGCCCGTGCTGATACCAGCATTCCGGTGATACGTGAATTTCCACATCACCGATCTGGCGCACACCGTCGATTTCCAGCAACGCGTTCCGGAAATCCGGGCCGTTGCCAGAATTGAGCGTTCCGGGTTGCAAAATGCGGATGCGCTCGTTCCGGGTTCCCCGGATTTCCGGCGGCAGCCCGATGGCTTCCCGGTAGCTCCAGTGCAGCCAGCGCTCCGGGATCGATGGTGGCGATATTGCAATCATTGTATTGTGTTTGTTGTATTTTGTTTGTAATATAGCAATTGTAATACAGTTTGGCAATAGCGATCTGAAATTGCTATGGATCTATGGGAAATTGGTGATCAGGCATCAGGCTGGATATACAAAAGGATTCAGGATGTTTCCCGATATCGGCTATTTTTGAAACAGATTCCTGGTGTATGCAAGTCATTTATTTACAATCGCTTACACCGATGTTTTGCATCGAATTCACGTTAATTTAAAATATTTTACCGGAGCGACAATGAAGATGGATGGCAAACAAATCGCGGTGCGCATTCAGCAAATTATGCGCGGTGCGGAAATGACCCAACAGGATTTGGCAAACTGGCTTGGAATCAGCCAGCCGGCTGTATCACAATATCTTGCCGGAAGAATGCCGCCGCCGGATGTGCTTTTTCAATTGTCAAAATTGGGGAAATGTTCGATGGAATGGTTGTTAACCGGTGCTGCGAATGCCGCGCCGGTGCTGACTGTGCAGGAGCCAATGCCCGGATACGGACGGGAAGCTGCGTTGTTAGCATTGTGGCGGGAACTGCCGGAGGCGCTGCAAAATGCCTTGCTGAATCTCATGCGCCAAATGTCCCGGACTAATACTGGCGTTCCTGAAGAAACGTCGTGATCAGATAGAGCGGATTGCCGGAATCCGGTGGCGTCACCTGTTTGAGTGCTGCCAGCGCTTTGTCGAAATAGGCTGTAGCCGCCTGCTCGCCCGCTTCGATAATCTGCAATTCCTGCAGCGCTTTCTGGAATGCCGGAAAATCGCTGTATTGCTGTAAATCTCGTGGATAGGTTGCCTGCAAAGCTGGCTCAGCATCGAGCATTTCGCGGTATTTGAGGGTGACGTAAGTGGTTTTGTGCATCCGGAAATCGCTGCCGACTTTTTTGCCAAGCTTCACTTCGTCTGCCACAAAATCGAGCAAATCATCCTGAATCTGAAATCCCATGCCCAAATTGTAACCGTAATCGCTGAGGCGTTGCACCTGCTCCGTCGAGCCGCTGCCGCAAATCGCGCCCAGCGCGCAGGATGTCTGGATCAGCCAGGCGGTTTTTTTGGCAATCATATCCAGATATTCATCGAGCTGCACATCGTTACGGCTTTCAAATTCTTTGTCGAGCGCCTGCCCTTCGCACACGCGAACCAGCGCTTCGGTAAAAATTTCGGCAGCGGGATCGCGGGCATCGGCGGGTGAGCGCATCAATTCCCGGAATGCCAGCCCGATCAGCGCATCGCCGGCCAAAATGGCGGTGCTTTCGTCGTATTTGATATGCAGTGTGGGAAATCCCCGGCGCAGCTCATCCTGATCCATAATGTCATCGTGAATCAATGTAAAATCGTGAAACAGCTCCACCGCTGTGGCTGCGGGCAGCGCATCGGCCTGGCTGCCGCCGACCGCCTGACTGGCGAAAATCGCCAACAGCGGACGGATTTTTTTACTGGGCATTTTCAAAAAATCCTGAATAGGCGCCCGTAGCGAAACCGGGAAATCTTTTGGAACGCAGTCGATCAGGCGCTGTTCAATTTCTGCGAGTGGTTGTTTCAGGTTGGATGCGAGGTTCACAAAACTCTGGGGGTTTGGGGTTCTGTTTGATGGATCTTACTTAAATGTTTTCAATATGTTATGCACATCGCTTAATGATGTGGCGCGCAGCAGTTGCTGGGTAATTTCCGGGGTTTGGAAATTGCGTGCCAGCAAGGCCAGCGCCTGCAAATGCGGACCGCTGGTATCCACCGGCGAGAGCAGCAAAAACACAAAATGGGTGGGCAAGCCATCCAGCGAATCGAAATCGATGCCTTCCCGGTAGAGCCCGAAAACCAGCACAATTTCGGAAACCGCGGTGGATTTGGCGTGCGGCACTGCCAGCCCGTTTTCGTATCCGGTGGAAAGATACCGTTCCCGTTCGATCAGATCGTTGAGTGCCTGCTCGCGGTTTTGCACTTTTCCTGCGGTTATTGCCACATCCAGCAAGTGCTCGATAACCGAAAATTTGTCGCCATCGGCGGGCGACATTTCGATGATAATTTCGTCGATAGCGTCCGAAAGTTTCATGTGGATTTGCTTATCCTCTGCTAAAAATGGTGCCTGTTAAACTGCATTAAAGTATAATACGCACCTATTAAAAATGCAAAGCAAATGTAAACTCCGCAGCTTCGCTTGGGGCTTGAAAATATGCCGCTTTCTCCGTAAACTTAATGTACTGCACAATAAATCAATATGCTGGAAAATTGAAAAATTGGGGATAATATGAATTGGCGATTGGTCACATTGCTGTCGGATTTCGGATTTGTGATGGGCGCACTGGCTGTACTGGGTTTAGCCGTGGGCATCGAATGGGTGTTGTGGCTGTTATTCTGGGTTGTTGCATCATTTGTTCTCGCGAAAAAAGTGGGCGATCAACTTTTTCAGCACGCATTTGCCGTTGGATTGCTGGCAGCGATTTTTTCTTCGATTCTCACAGTAATATTTTTTGATCGCTGGGCAATAAATTATCCGGAAATTTACGATGTGCCGTTGAATCCCAAACTGTATCTGATTCTTGTATCCTTGTTCATCGGCGCTGCCAGCGGTGCGATTTTGGGCGGATTAACCTTGCTCAACCGCAAATTGCTGAAAATTTCACCCGGAAAACCGGCGGGAAAAGGGAAACGTGCCAAAAAATGATGTCAACCGGAAACCATCGCCGGCGGTGCTGCCCAACCGGCTGGATGCCGTTGCCGCGCTGATCCCGGCGGATGTTCGCTGCGTTGCGGATATCGGTTACGATCACGGCCGGCTGATCAAAAAACTGGTGCAATCGCGTCCGGAAATCCGGGCAATCGGCGTGGAATTGCAGCCGCATTACATTGACCAATTCTGGCGGCTGAATATTTTCGAAAATGAAGCGGATCGACATCGCATCGATTTGCGAACCGGCTCCGGTTTGGCGCCGCTGCAACCCGGCGAAGCCGATTGCCTGGTGATTGCCGGCATCGGCGAAACCGCGATCTCGAATATTTTAACCGCAGATCCCGAAAAACTGGCGGGCGTTTCTTCGCTGGTGCTGGCGCCATCGCGCTATTTTGTAAAATTGCGAGCAGTATTGCGGGATCTGGGATTTTTCACTGCGAAAGAAGATTTGGTGTTCGATCGGGGAAATTTCTATCATCTGGCGTTGGCGCAGCGCGGCACTGATCCGGCGGAAAATAGCCTCATCTGGCATTTCGGTCCACGTTTATTTGAAGCGCAACATCCGGGGTTGTATCAATTTTTGACCTATCTCAAACCGTATCTGGCAGTCCGCATGCCGTTTATCGAACAGCAGGAACCGTCCTTTCAAGTCTATTTAAAACAATTGGATAGCGCGATTGAAATAGCCAAACCATTCGCAAAGGATAAAGGATAGATTGTTGGCTGAGGGTTACGACCGTTCCACGCCGGAAACGCTGAACACCCACATTTCCCCTTTTCCCTTTTTTATCCTTTATCACTTATCCTTTATCCTTTTCCCCGAATCCGGCAATTTAAACCGGAACACAACCTCCCCGGTTTCGCGATTGATTTCCACGGCGGCATCGTCGGTGACGAGCGGTTTGCCGGTGGCCATTTGCATCAATCCGCTCAGGAATTGCAATCCCTGATTTAATGTATTTTCCAATTCGTCGGGTGCAGATTGCGCAGGTTTTTCCGTCTGTTCAGCGGCAACCGTTTCCGCAACGGCTGGCTCCGCCGGTTCATCGACGAGGGTTTCCGCCGGATCTTCCAGTGCCTCTGCCGGGGCAAAATCGTGCGGCTGGGCAAAGCTGCCCATCACGCTTTCCCGCGATTCTTCATCCGGCACTTCCTCAAACGGCTTCACCAGTTTTTGCACCTGATCGATAAAGGTTGCGCGACCTTTCTTGCTGAAATCGACCTCGTCGGTGACACTGCCTTCGTTCAACACTGCGTCGAACAGCGATTCCTTGAGCACAATGCCGCCCTGAATGCGTTCCTCAATGCTGTTCCGTGCGATCAGATTAATTACCGTAATTTTGCTGCTTTTTTGCCCGATGCGGTGAATCCGTCCGATCCGCTGATTTTTCCGCGCCGGATTCCAGGGCAGCTCAAAATTGATAACCGTATCGGCAAATTGCAGATTCAGTCCGGTGCCGCCGGCTTCGGAGGCCAGCAAAACCTGGCATTCCGGATTGTCGCGAAATTCGGCGATCACGTTTTTGCGGTTTTTCACGGGCACATCGCCGGTGAGGGTTGCGCTGCCAATCCCGTTGGCATTGAGCATTTTCCCGATCAGCCGCAGCATAGTTTTGAATTCCGAAAAAATGATCACCTTTTTGCCGCTGGTTTTGATGTCCAGTTTGTCCAGCAAAATTTCCTGTAGTTCGTCCAGTTTGGGCGAATGATTGGTTTCATTATCCAGCAAAAAGGTGGAATTGCAAGCCATGCGCATGCTCATCAGCAATTGCTGGATGCGCTGCATATCGAAAATAGTTTTGTGCTTTTTCATCAAAATGGGCATCAGCGAGCGGGCAAAACCGCTGTGCATTTCTTCCTGCAGTGGATGCAAAATTACCGGAATGTTGATTTCCTGCAGATCCGGTAATTGTTCCATCACATCCTTTTTCTCCCGGCGGATCAGCCAGGGCGAAATGCGTTCCTTCAGCGCCTGCAAATTGAAATATCCGGTGATCATATTTTTTTTCGATTTGTCAAAATAGCAGTGGTTCATGGAAAATTCCCACAGCGGTGCCAGAATTTCCGGGTCCACAAAATTCATGATCGAATAGAGATCGCCGAGCCGGTTCTCGATGGGCGTTCCGGTGATCACCAGCGAATGTTTTTTGGGAATCGCCTTCACGGCGTATGAGGTTTTGGTGGTGTAATTTTTGATGCGCTGGGCTTCGTCCAGAATAATCATGTCCGGCGGATTGGCGATAATCGTGCTCAAATCACGCATCACCGCTTCGTAATTGGCGATGAGAAAATACGCCGTGTTTTCCCGGTAAATGGTTTGTCGCTGCTTTCTGCCGCCTTCCACCACCAGCGCTTTTTCGTGGCAAAATCGCTCGATTTCCTGCTGCCATTGAAATTTCAGCGATGCGGGACAAACCACCAGCGTGCGCCGCAAACCGTAAATTTCCTTTTTGAGCACCGCCGTGGCGATGGCTTGCAGCGTTTTGCCCAACCCCATTTCGTCCGCGATAATCGCACCCGGTTTGAACAGCGAGAACAAAATGCCTTCTTTTTGATAGGGAAACGGCGCGATTTTCAGCTGATCGAGCGCTGGCGTAATATTCTCCGCCAGCTTGCGCATCGATTCCCGCTCGAAATGTTTTTCGATAATCGTGTGCACTTCCGGGCGAACCAGAATTTTTTTGTGCGCCGCCGCTGCTTCCAGAAATTCCAGAAATTGCGGATAATTTTCCGGACTGATGTGTCGCTGTCCGCGAAAATGTTTTTCCAGCAACGATGCCACGCCGAGCGTCAATTTATCTTTGTAAAAATAGGTGATTTGGTAATTGTTGTGCGGATCGGCAAAAATTTCCACAAACGGATACGGTTGGGTCTGGGTGAGTTTTTGCACCGGATAACTTCGCGAAATCTGCTTCCGGGCAAAAATTAAATGTTTGCAGGTGCCCAGTTTGTTCGTTTTGAAATCGGGGCAGGAGCAGTAGCCGCTGCTGCGCTCAAAATCGCGGATGGTGAGCGCGTAAATTCTGCCCGATTCCGAACGCAGTTGATGCACGCCGTAAATATTGTCCGCCACCGTCAGCCGGTAATCCTCCGTTTCGGCACGTTCTTCGCGTTCACGGAGCACCCGTTCGATCATCTCCTCGCGGAGATACGCCTCGCCTTCACCGGATGGCTGGACGAGGGTTTTGCGCATTTCCTTCTCCAGCATCAGCAGTGCCGCCGCCGCATGATGGCAGCATTTGAGCATCGAGGCGCATTTGCAGGTGTGCCGCAAATTGTGCTCGGCAATGGATACATGCACATCGTAATCCTCGAAACGGTCTTCCACCAGAAAATGGTAGCTGTCGCCGCTGCGGGCCAACAGGGTGATATTATCCATTTCCAGCGCATTCTGTGCACGATAAAAAGTGATGTCCGAGCGAATATATTCTTTTTTGAGCTGATTAGCAGATGGAAAAGGCGGTGTGAAGTGCATGGCGCGCTCCCGGTTTTTGGCGTTTTGTGAATCCAAAATTAACCCAACGCGCACTCATTTCAAAACAAAAGCCGGGATCCGGTTCCGAAAAACCAAACCCCGACTTGAGATGATGAGGTTTTTAAACTTTATTGATTTGCAACAGAGATCACTTTTCGCTGACAAATGGTTGCGGACGCACTTCCGCCGGCGCGGAATGCCACAACTGCTGCGCCGCATCGATGCTGGTGATGCGATAAAAATAGCGCTCGCTGTTGCGCACGCTGCCGTCCACAAATTCGAACCGCGATGCAGTGCCGTTGGCCGCTTTCCCGGGAAATTCGCTGACGACGGTAAACACGCTGCCGTCCGTACTGCGTTCCACAAACAAACACAAACTCTGGTGACTTTCGCTCACCAGCCAGTTGACGGTCACTTTCGCATCACCCGGATAAACCGACAGGGCAACGGGTGCATTATTTTCGATGGATGATTCCGGTGTGCTCTGGGCAAGTAACGGTAATCCAACGCTTATCAGGCAAAGCCATAACTTCCAGTTCATATCCAAACTCCTTTTTTGTGAAATTTGAGCGATGGCTATTCCGCTCAAAACCTAACATTCGGATAAACCGGAAAAAACTTTAGGGTGGGATTGTGGATTTTGGATGCGGGGTTCTGGATGCGGGATTTTTTCGCATTTTTCAAATGAATCGTGGTTCAAAAAAACAGGCGCGGCCGCGCCGCTACAAACATCTATAAGTTTGTTGCAAAAACGCTCGATATCCAGAATCCAGAATCCAGAATCCAGAAAATTACTGCGCGATGCGCATGGTCGTGAGCGGCACAGAAAACGCATTTTTGCGAATTGCGAAGCGGAAATTCCCGTCCGGTTGCTGAATGGTTTGCTGTGCCAGCGATAAGCCTTTCGCGTAAATGGCCACCAGTTTGGCGGTGTAAAAATCGAATAGCTTCACCTCATTTTCGCTGACAGACAGCACGTAACGCTCGCCGGAATAGCGCACATCCGGGAAAATTTCCCGGAATTCCTTGCTGAAAAACGCTTTCGGCGGATCGGGTGGCGTCAACCGGATGCTGCCGCGCAAATCAAAAAAATAGGTATCGCCATTTTCCCAAATACTGCCCCAATCGGCGTCAATCACAGCCGCTGTTTCCGGAAAATTTTCCAGAAAAGAAATTGGATTCAGATCCGCATTTGCATCCAGATATGCCGCAAAAATGCTGTCCACCGGCAGTTGGGACGCCGCAATTGCATTGCGAACGGGCGTTGTCCGGCTGTATTTCCGGTAAAATTCCAGATAGCGCGGCAATCCCCATTCATCCAGCAAGAAACGGTTGTAAAACGCGCTGGCGGGATAACTCAGCGATGCATCCTGTCCGGTGAACTGTTGGGGATTGAGCAACTCTTTGTAGGGTAAAAATTCACTTTTTTGGAGAAAACGACCCAAATTGAGGATCACTTCGGTGGATTTATCGCCCCGGCCACCCACCGCTGCGGCAAAGCCCTCCTGCAAAAACGGGTGGGTGTAGAGCGGCAATTGCTGCAATTTATAATTGATCAGCAAATGCGCCACTTCGTGAAAATGGGCGTTGAACTGGCTGATAATCGCATCGATGCCCAGCAGATAAATGCCGCGCGTGTTAAATCCGCTCACCTGCTCAATTTCTTCGGGCGAATCGCACAAAAAATAGATGATTTTTTCCTGCTCCAACCGTTGGCGTCCGGCCGCGTCAATTTCCAGAAAATCGAGCATTTTCTCGGTGAAATCGCGCATTTCTTTTGCTGCGCGCCGGTTGAAATTGGCCGGATTGCTGATGCGATAATCAAAATATCGAGTCAGTTCGCGCTGCCAGTTTCGCGAAAAATATTCTACTGGTGTCACCAGCTTTCCCTGCTGGAAATAAAATGTCAAGGTATCTTCCCGTTCCGGAATGATGATTTCAATGGTCGAAAAACCGTCAGCCAACCGGGATTCTGTGAGCGAAAATGTTGCGCTTTTCTGGCGAATTTCCCGCAAAATCGCGCTGTCGATATCGTACTGGATCAATTCTTTCCGGGAAACGCCGGTGTACGCAATGCCCAATCGTTCGGAAATCCGGCGGGTTTCTGCCGAAATCATACGTTCCGGAATTGCCTGCCCGGTGTTGAGCCACCGGACGATCGCATCCCGCGCAGCCGGTGGTTCCGGCGCTTTCTGCACATTCGATGTGCTGCATCCAAACAGATTCAATATCAATAAAAACAATAGGTAAGGAAGTTTGATTTTTGTTCGCAAAATATTATGACTCCGGTTTTTTTGTGGCGAATTTACGATGAGTTCACACGGTTTCAAACCGGAAAAATCCTCGCATTATTCCAATCATTCGACCGGATTGAATTCGCTTGCATCGGAAACCGGATTGTTTTAATTTTGGTGATACTTCTAAAATCACATAACGAAAGGGTGGATTTATGAAACGTGTGTTGGTGCTATTGATGGCAATGATGGTGTTGGTTGGTAGTGTGATGTTGAGCAGCTGCGAGAAAAGCGACAACAGCGCTGCGCAAACCGAAGCACAGGTTGTGAAAGCAGAAAATGTTAAATTGAGTGTTGAAGGAATGACCTGCGGCAGCTGTGTAAACAGCATCGAAACGGCGTTGGCAAAGCAAAATGGCATTATCAAAGGTAAAGTATCGTTGGAAGAAAATGCCTGCGATGTTGAATTTGACGCATCCAAAACCAATACCGATGAAATTTTAGCAACGATCGAAAAAGCGGGTTACTCTGCAACTGTCGTTCAGTAAGCGATAAAAAACAGTATTTTGAAAATATGGCCGACGCGTAAGGTATCGCAATATCCGCGTCGGCTTTTTTTTAACCGGGAGAGTGACGAATGGCGCATCCGCCGATTGGCATTGCCAATTCCGTGTCCTATAATTTTCAGTACGATCCGCTGGATACCCTCGCATTTGCCAAACAAAGCGAGTTCGATCCGGTGCAAATTTATGTGAACGCGGCTATGCTGGCAAATCCGGATGTGTTACAGCAGTTGCAATCGCAGCAAACCAGTTTTCAAAATGTATATTTTCATGCCGAAGGCTATCTCAATGCAGATTTTTCCGGCGGCGATTATCGCAGCCAGTTGACCCGTTTTGTGAAGGGCACACCGAAGCCAAATTACATCCTGCATTTTGATGAACGGGTGAAAATTGACGATCTGGTAAAAATTGCCGATCAGCTCAAAAAAGATGCTGTCGAATTATATCTCGAAAATTATTTTATGGCCGAAGGCAAGGCGGAAGCGGAGCGGAATATCAAAAAATATCTGGCGCTGTTTACGTTAACGCACCTGAACGGCATTGATATTATGCCGGTGCTGGATATTCCCCGGCTGTTTCATCACAAATTGGGATTCGAAACCGCCGAAGCAGTGGAGTGGTGCTACCAGATGATCAATTTTTTTGGCAACCGCAACATTCCCCTCCTGTTGCATCTGATTGATGCGACAGCGCCGGAACAGGGTCGATTGAATTTTACGCCCATCGGCAACGGCTACATTCCCTATGCGGAAATTTTGGGATTTATCCGCAAAACCCGCCCGAATATTTCCGGCATCATTCTGGAATTTGAGGATAAAATCAATCCGCTGACTTCCCGCGAATTTATCATCAACGCATTTGCTGATAAATAATTGCATCAGAATAACAGTGCTATTAACGAAAAAAGCTTAGCCGGAGTATCTGGCTAAGCTTTTGTTTTATATGCGGTTTATGAATTGAAATCAGCGATCAGAAAACATATTTTTGGGTAACGGTGTGCCGTCCGTATTCAATGGGAAGGGTTTTGAAATTGCGCCAGTTGCGAATACTGCGGGTGATGCATTGGGCAATTTCCGGATTCGGCAACGTGGATTCAATAATCCGCACGCTTTCCGGAATGGCGTATCCGCCCGGATGAACATCAAACTGAACCGTGATATATCCCTGAACATTGTTATACAGCCGGTAAATGCGGTCGATGCAGTGTTGCACACGACGCCGGTTTTCGGTGGCGGTTGCCAGCGTTTGTTCGTCATTGCGATAGCCGGTAACAATGTTGAAATCGGTAAATTGACTTTTCTCAACCGTGTATTTTTCGTCCGCAACGTTAATTGCGCGCACCGATTTTTGGTATTCGCGATCCTTTTGGCGGGTTTCATTCAGCGGCGTAACCTGTTCCGGTGCTGTTTGCTGTGTGGCAACCGCCGGTTTTTTGCGGGGAATCGGCTCAACGCGTGTGAGCGCCTCTTCGATATTTTTGGGCACGAAAGCTTCAACCGCCTTGACGGATTCTGTTTTTTCGGCATTCATGCGCAGCGTCTGTTTCGGCTGGGAAACAGGACGAACAGATGCGAGTTCCGTTTCGACAAGCATGTTTTCTTCTGAAATCATGTTTTCTTCCGGATTTGGCAACATGGTAACAATGCTCGACATCTCGTTGCTGTTGCTGGCAAATATCGGTTGTTCCGGCAAAATTTTTGGCGCCAACCGTGTTAAATACGCCTCACGAACGCCCGGTTTTAGCTTCATCGGGCGATCGAAGCGATAAATGGTGGCAAACATTGCCGTTCCCAAAAACAGTAACAGCGCGGTAACGCTCAATATTTTTCCGAACAGGATGTTGTTAGACGTCCAAATCGGTCGCCGAAAAAACACACTTCGGTAGTTGTATCTGAAATTCTCCATGTCTTCCCATCTTCCGTAAAGTTGAAATACCACGTAATCATACGCAACTTGCAGCGTTAGAATGTTGATTCAGATCAACAGATTCGATTTTATGAGTTGAAAGTGTGTAAAAATTACACTATTTCGGTTGGTTTGGGGAGTCTTGCGGGTGTGTCCATTCGTTGAATTCGGGTAGATTTGCCACATCTGCAGACCCGTTTTCAGTCGGATTATCCGATTCAACGGCGGGTTTTCTGCGAAATAAATCGATAATTTTTTTGATGAACGGCGAAATAACAATCACGATAAACAGGGTGATCAGCACCCAGGTGGGAATTTGCAGCGCATGCCCCAACAGCGCCAAAATGTAGTATCGCGGCGTTCGCCCCACAACCAACGCGCTTTGGTATTTCCACTGCGGATAGTGTCCGGCAACGCTCAAAAATTTGAACGGATAAAACGGAACGGGAGAAATAGCAGCGAAAACCAGAATCAAAAATGGATATTTGAAAAAATAATGCAGCGCTTTTCGGAATAACCGGGTGTTATCCAGTTTTGGGCGAATGCGGCGGTGATTGATCAGCGGCGCAATAATCCAGTAATCCAGAAATCCGGCGATGCAACAACCGATGGTCCCGGCGATGGCAATTTCCCACGCCGGAAAATGTTTGGCTGTTTGCAGCAATGCAGGCTCATGCGGGAAGGGCGAAATCAGGAATTGTGAGGGGATGGAATACATGCCAAACAACGTTAAATCGCGATATGCGGGATAAAATTGAATTAACGCCACACCTGCAGCAATCGAAAAAAGGGCAAGGCTGACGATTCTTCCCCAGTGCAATTTTGCCGAAGGCGTTGTTGCAAAAATATTATTCACACATTCGTCCGGATGATTCTCAAACCACATAATTAGTTCGTTAATTTATTCCGGCGGGAAACCATAACCAAATGGTTTCCGAAACGAAATGGCTGACAGGCAAGCTGCTCATTTGCAAAAATGTTACCCGTTTATGGTATTGGTTTGCCCGAATTTCATCTGTAAATTAAATCCAGAACTTCAAATAGAAAACTAATCATATGGCAGCGCAGGAGTTAGCGGAGCTGTTTCCGGACGCAAATTGAGCTAAGAAAAATGCGAAAATCGCAGGTATTCGGGCAGTGTGCAATCTGGAATGGTTCCCCGATTTGAAAGGCAAATGCATCATGAAAAATGTGAACCGCGTGGTTATTTTATTGCACCTTTTTTGCGTATCGCTATTGTCGCAACCCAAAATGGATTCGCCAGTCGAGCAAATCAGTAATTTTGAAAGAAAATTTGCCCTGCTGAACGTTGGCAACTGGGAATATTTTGTTCGAAACGATGGCGTGCAGGCGCAGCAGCCCAATGGCTTAGCCGGCGGAATTTTCCCGAAAAATACGGATGTTGCGGTGTATCAATCCGGGCTGGTTTACGGGGGATTTGTGGACGATATCCGCGATACTGCGGCAGTGCGGCTGCGGGTTGGCGGCAGCGCCTATCGCTCCGGAATGCAGCCGGGCAGAATTATGATGCCGGGGACGGCGACAGCGCCGCCGGTTTACGGCTCGCCGGACGAGAAAAACCAGTGGCGCATCCGGCGGGACTGGCAGCAATTGCAAATCGGCGATTCAATTTTGATTCGCGAAGCAGCGTTGCAAAACCCCACCAACAACGAAACACAAATCATCACCGCAGCAATGCAGCAGGAAATTATCGATCAATACCAGTTGGATTGGGAAACCTGGCCGGTGGAATGGGGCGCGCCGTTTATCGATCACAACCGAAACGGCGTTTACGATTTCGGCACAGATGAACCGGGCATCGCCGGTGCGGATCAGGTGGTCTGGCAAGTGGTTAACGACGCAGCTGCGTTTGATCTTTATCTGTCGCCACCCATCGGGCTGGAAATTCAGGAAACATTCTGGACATACAACAGCGAGCGTTTTCCGTTCGATCAGCTGATTTTTATGCGCTATCAACTGATCAACAAATCCGGTTTGCGCATCGATTCCATGTTTGTGGGGCAATGGAGTGATTCGGATATCGGGAGCTTTGTGGATGATTTAGCCGGATGTGACCGCGAGTTAAGCCTCGGTTACGGCTATAACGGCAACAGCTATGATGTTGATTTTCAAAAACTTGGATTACCTGCGCCTGCGGCAGGTTTTCAGTTGTTACAGGGGCCGGTAGTTGCAGCCACTGCAGGAAGCGATGTAAACCGGAACGGCATCGACGATATTTCAGAACGGGCTGTTTACAATTTCCGGCAAACGAGTCCCGGTTTTATTAATTTGCCGATGACTTCTTTCGCAGCCTTTCTCTATTCCTTTGACGAACCGTGTTTCTGCTATGATCAAACGATCCAATACTATAACAGTTTGAATGGCTACGAGAATTCAAATATTGTAGTGCCTCAATATAATTTTCTTGGCCCGAGTAATGGGTTACCAACAAAATTTCCGTTGGATGGTGATCCAATTGCCCGAACCGGAGATATCGACGGTTTTTTATTTCCGCCCGGTGATCGCCGATGGATGGTCAACACAGGCGCATTTACCCTGATGCCCGGCGATACGCAAGAGGTTATTTTTTCTGCAGTTGGCGGCATCATTGATGCAGATGAAAACATGAGCCGTTTTTCCGTTCAGCAGCTAAAACGCAACGCCCGGGCGGGGCAATATTACGCACGAAATCTGTTCCGGAATCCGTTTCAGCCGGGACCGCCGCCGGATGTGCAGGTCTCCGAACAATCGACCAAAATTGTTCTGGAGTGGGGCACCAATCAGGATGTGCTGACGCAGATCGAATCCGCCGAAGCCGCCGGATTTTATTTCGAGGGTTACAATGTGTATCAACTGGCATCGCTGACGGCGCCAAAATCGCAGGCAAAACGCATTCTCACATTCGATAAAGCGAACCTGTTGCAGGATGTACTGATGGAAGTATTCCTTCCGGAATTTGGCATTTTCCAATCGGTGACGGTGTTGCAGGGCAGCAACAACGGCGTTCGCCGATTTGTGGAAATCGATCGCGATCTGGCCAATGACAAACCGCTTTACAACGGCACGCCCTATTCTTTTGGCGTGACCGGATTTTATGTGAAAGATGAAAATGGCGACGGCATCAACGATACCGATTATCCCTATCCGTTTATCGAAACCGGGATGACCGTGGTGACTGCCATTCCGCAAAATGCCCGTCCAGGATTTGACCAACTGGAATCCGGCGATATCGCCGTAACCCACACCGCCGGAAACAGTGATGGCGCGGCAACGGTGTATCTCGTTAATCCACAGGCAGTTACCGGTCACAGCTATGAGGTGTTTTTCACCCGGAATTCCCCGGAAATCCGTTGGAATTTGCAGGATATCACCGAAAACAAGCTCGTTTTTGCCGATCGTCCGCAAGCCGATGTGGCAGATATCGATCGCGGAAAATTTATCGCAGACGGTTTTGCCGTGAAAGTGGCGACGCCAAAAGCCGGTGTGCGGTCCGGAAACGCGGGTTGGTCGCTGCCGTCCGGCGAGCAGCGTTTCGGAAATGGCGGAACCGATCTGGCGCTGGAAGGTTTTGCCGGAGCGATCGGTTATTTCAAAAAACTGGATGAAAGTGGCGCGGAAAATCCACCGCCGGTGGACAGCGCGGCGCTGCCGGACATCCGGCTGGTGCTCGCCACCGCTGAAAATCCGGTCAACGGTTTCGATCCCGAATTCGACCAAAACGGCGGCGATGCGAACGTGTCATTCGCGTATCGCTGGCTGCGCAATGCGGCGGACCCGCCGGCACGTCCGGAATTTGCGCCGAATATCGCCAATGCAGCAGCAGGCTACGCGTTTCAGGATTTTTCGCGGAGTGTGCCGCTGGCAGCGTTCGACATCAGCGATCCGGAAAACCCCCGGCGGCTGGCAATCGGTTTTCTGGAAAACAATGTGCCGGAAGGGTTGGTGGACGGCAAATATTGGCCGCCGGACGGTGAAAATGTGCAAATTGCCAGCCCGCGGGAATGGCTGTTCATCATGAATGCGGATTACCGGGAAACGCCGGATTCGCTGTTTCAGCGCGATTTGCTGGCGAACAGTCACCAACTGCCAATCATGTATCTGCTGACTGTTTCGCGCCGCCCGGATGCGCCGTTTTCACCGGGAAACAGCGGTGCGGATCAGTTCGAATTTTACACGAATCGCATCAATTCGCCCGGCGATGTGTTCCGTTTTCAACTGCCGGAAAATGCGTTTCGCGCCGATAAAGCGGCTGCGGATGTGGACAACATCAGCGTTTTTCCCAATCCGTATTACGGCGGAAATCCTCAGGAATCCGGCGATAATCTGGATCGTTTCGTCACTTTTGCGCATTTGCCGGAGCGCTTCACGATGCGCATTTTTACGCTTTCCGGTCAATTGGTCACCAAAATTACCGAACGCGACAAAGATCCCGGCAACCAGTTTTTGCGTTGGCATCTGCGTAATGATGCGAACATCCACATTGCCAGCGGGTTGTATATTATCCACATCGAAATGCCGGAGTTGAACAAAACCAAAGTGCTCAAACTGATGGTCGTGCAGGATCAGGAGCAGGTGTTGATTTATCAGAACATCTGGCGGAATCCGGTTGATTGATCGGCGGGGCACATTGCTGTGCCCCATATCTTTCCACATTCCCCAAAAATCGCTTGAAAACCACCGAAAATTGCCCCAATATAGACGCCTGAATCGAGCGGGTGATTGCGATTGACGCGTTGAAATTATGAGCCTGGGGATCCTGCCTTCGCAGGAATGACAGATGTCACCTCTGCGAAGGCAGGGGGCTTCCGATAAGTCACGCTGAAATCAACCATTTTCGTTCAACGGCGTCATTCGCGACTTTGCGGCAAACAAAAAAACAGCGGAAATTATGTGCGGCATTTGCGGCGTTTTTGAGAAACATACAGACAATCGCGAGCTGGTGCGACGGATGCACGAAATTATCGCGCATCGCGGACCGGACGCGGCCAGCGTTCATCACTCCGGCGATGTGACGCTCGGTCACCGGCGATTGAGCATCATCGATCTGGACACCGGCGACCAGCCAATTTTCAACGATGATAAAACCGTTGGCATTATTTACAATGGCGAAATTTACAATTACCGCGATTTACGCGCGGAGTTAGTCGAGCGCGGTTGCCGCTTTCACACCCAATCCGATACCGAAGTTATCCTCAAATTATACGAAATGGACGGGCCGAACGCGTTCGCGCGGCTGAACGGCATTTTCGCGTTCGCGATATTGGATGAGCGCGGCGGCAGCCAAAAACTGGTGCTGGCACGCGATCATTTCGGCATCAAACCGCTGCATTATTGGGCGAAAAACGGGAAATTTGTCTTCGCCAGCGAGCAAAAATCCATTTTGCTGCATCCGGCGGTTTCGCGGGAAATCAATCCGCAGTCGTTGCACATCCACATGAATTTGCGCTACACGCAAGCCGGCGAAACGCTGTTTCGCGATATATTCCGGCTGCCGCCCGCGCATTTCATGATTGTTGAAAATGGCGACATCCGCACCATCGAACGATTTTGGCAGCTCGACTATCAGATTGATTATCGCAAAAGCGAAGCGGATTGGCTGGCGGAAATTCCCCATTTCATCCGGCAGGCCGTGCAGCGCCAGCTCGTTAGCGATGTGCCGATCGGCGTGTATCTCTCCGGCGGAATGGATTCCAGCAGCATCGTCGCGATGATGCGCGAGGTTGGCGTGGAAAATATCAACACCTTCACTCTCGGTTTCAACGAACCGACCGACGAGCTGCCGGACGCGCAAATTGTTGCCAATCACTACCAAACCAACCACCGCACGCTGAGCATGGAGATGAATCCGATGCGCTTTTTGCCGGAGGTGATATGGCATGCGGAGGAGCCGAAAATCAATTTGCTGCAGGGATTTATGATGTCCCGTTTTGTCTCGGAACATGTGAAAGTGGTGCTCGGCGGGCTCGGCGGCGATGAGCTGTTTTCCGGTTACGACATTCACAATTATGTGTTTCCGTTCAATAATTTGCACGGAATTGTGCCGTCGGCGATCGAAAAATCGCTGCTCTCGACAATCGGGAATCTGGGCTATCAGTTGCAAACGCGCTTTGCCGGAATGGCGATGGATGAATACCGGCGCGGTTTGCAGATGGCATTGGCGACCGGGAATATCGCCAAATTTTACCTCATTTTGCGCAACACCTGGGATTTCGATTCGGCGCACTGGTCAAAAATTTACGCACCGAAATTTCTTAAAAAACAGCAACTTAACCCGGTTGTTCGCGAATTTGAACCACTGTTTGCGCGCAACGGCAATATCACCGCGCTGGATCAGGTGTATTGGGCGGAATTGCACAGCAAAATGGTGAATGATTATTTGCTCACCGAAGACCGCATGTCGATGGCCAACTCGGTGGAGGAGCGCGTGCCGTTTCTCGATCTCGATCTGGTGAAATTCGGTTTCACCATTCCGGCGAAGCAAAAAATGCGTTTCAACGAAACCAAAGCGCTGATGCGCAAAGCCCTGCAGCCGCATTTGCCGGAGAAAATTTTGCGGAAGAAAAAATGGGGATTCACATTCAATCCGTTTTTGCAATATCAAAAAGATTTGAAAATGACCGCCGAGCGCATCCTCACCCGCGAGCGCATCGAGCGCGACGGGATTTTCAATTACGATTACATCCGGGCGATTTTTGACACGCCGCCGCATCCGCGCATGCGCTGGCATTACAATTTTATCTGGGTGCTGATGGGTTTTTACATCTGGAAACAAATGTATATCGACAGCAACGCCTTCACCGAACGGCAGTTCGAGCTGGAGCAATTTTTTGAGTGAAAATTTGACAGGATAATGCCGAATACACTCCATCGGAACAGGATTTACGGGATTAAGTATTTCCGAAATTTTTTAATAATTTTATTTGATGCAATATGTCATGCCCGTCCCGATTTATCGGGCATCCAAAATTTCATTCAACTGGATTCCCGCTAAATTCATGCGGGAATGACATCGGTGAGCCCGTGGAAACGAACGGTTTTTCTCTGCGATCTTCGCGCCCTCTGCGGTTAAAAATCCCGTAAATCCTGCAATCCTGTCAAAGTAAACTGGGAATAAATCATGCGAGTATCTCAGCTTTTTGGCGAAACATTGCGGGAAGCGCCCGCAGATGCAAAAACGGCATCGCACCAATTGCTGGTGCGGGCGGGATACATCCGGCAACTGGCACCGGGAACGTTTGCGCTAACGCCGCTCGGCAAACGCGCTATCGATAAATTGACCGCGCAGTTGGGCGCAGCGCTGGCAGAAATCGGCGGACAGGAAATGCTGCTGCCAACCCTGCTGCCCGCCGATTTCGCCGAACGCGCCAATTTCCTGCCGGGTACGTTGCTCGCCACCCGCAAAGATGAAAACAGCCTGCTCACCGAATCCGCCGAAGCGCTGGTTGCCGCGCTGTGTGTCAGCGATGTGCGCTCGTATCGCCAACTGCCGCAATTGCTCTGGCAACTGCGGTCGGTGATTCGCGATGAGAAACGGGTTTCCGGTGGACTGCTGCGCACCCGTGAATTTTTGCTGCACTCGGTTTTTTCGCTGGATCGCGATGCGCAAGCGTTGCAAAAACAATATCTTGCGATTCGGAAAATGTTCGAAGATTTCTTCAAAAAAATAGAATTGCCTGTGCAATTGGTCGAGGCGTCGCCGGAAATTTTCGGCGGTTCTCTGTCGCACGAATTTGTGTTTTTATCGCCGAACGGCGATGACACAGCGGTATTTTGTGACAATTGCGGCACTGCCGCCAAACGGGAAATTGCCCGTTTTCGCAAAGAAACATTCGCGGACGCGCCGCCAAAACCGCTGGAAAAAGTGCACACACCGGCAACCGCCAGCATCGAAGAATTGAGCAAATTTCTGGAAATCGATCCGCGCCAAACCGCCAAAATGGTCTTTTTTTGGGGAAATTTCGGCAAACGGAAGCCGGAAAAACTGATCGTTTGCGTTATTCGCGGGGACATGGAAACGAGCGACGCGCTGGTTCGCCAACTGTCCGGTGCGCACGCGCTGCGACCTGCGGAACCGGATGAAATCGCCGCAGTTGGCTGCGTGCCGGGATTCGCGTCGGCAATCGGCATCGACCGGAAAAAAACGCTGGTGATCGCCGATGAGCTGATCGCAACCTCCGCCAATCTGGTGATCGGCGCGAACGAAACGGATTATCACCTGCTGAATAGCAATTACGGCCGCGATTACACAGCGGATATTGTCGGGCATATTGCGTTGCCGCCAAACGACGCCAGTTGCGAAAATTGCGGTGAGCCGCTGCGCAGCGAGTCATGTGTGGAAGTTGCCAGCCTGCGCGATTTGGGCACATTTTTCAGCGAGGCCTTCAACGCTGCTTTTCTCGACGAAAACGGCAAACCTCAGCCAGTTTTGATGGGCAGCTACGGCATTGGGATTTCCCGGTTGCTGGCATGCCTTGCGGAAGCGCATCACGATGATTTCGGGTTGAGGTTGCCGCGCGCCGTCGCGCCATTCGATATTGCCATTGTGCAACTCAAAGGCGAGGCATCCGCAACCATTGCGGAACAATTGTATGCCGATTTGCAAGTTGCGGGATTTTCCGTGTTGCTGGACGATCGCAACGCGAGTCCCGGCGTCAAATTCAACGATGCGGATTTGCGGGGAATACCACTGCGCATCACCGTTTCGGAGCGCGCATTGGCGCAGGGCGGCGTGGAAGCGAAACTGCGTTCCGCAACAGATCGCGAACTTGTGCCGTTCGACCAACTTCCCGGTTTCATCAAAAACGTGTTCCCCGATTGAGCTTTCACTCGTCCGAATATTGCGGTTTTTATCTCACCTTTTTTTCTCAAATCATTTGCCAATCTGCCGATATTACATAACGTAAACGGAATTTAACTAACTTCAGGGATGAACAATGAAACAGCTTACCAGATTTTTCCAAATCGCGATTTTGTTTGTTGCGTTAATGATTACCGGATGTGCCAGCGACACACCCTTTGAACCGGAAGATACCGGAAACCACACATCCGGCAATGCCGGGGAGTTCGCCGGAAAATGGGGTGCCAACACTTTTCACATGATCAACGCCGAGGACCCGTCACAGGTTGTTGATTTAACAGTGTATGGTGTTGAGTACTCGATGACCATTAACCCCAATGCCAGCTATTCGGTTTCGGTTGTATTCCAGGGACAGCCGATTGACGAGGAAGGCGTGGTGAATTTTGACAACGGCGCAGTCACATTTACACCAACAGCCGGTGCCGTCCGGGCCGGAACTTATACGTACACCAACAATATTTTGACGCTGGATGTCGGTGGCCAGGAATTTGATTTTAATCAGGATGGCGTTAACGACCCCGCAAAATTGTATTTGGAAATGACCAAAGTTCAATAATTTTTCCCCGCAGCGATTTGAGAAAAGGCAGACGGCAGATGCAGTCTGCCTTTTTTTTGCACAAATTTCCGGCAATTATCAATTCTCTTGTGAAATCAGCCGGAATTCTGGATATTTTGGGCGAATGGAAATTTTGGCAATAAAACACAGAAACGTATGAAACAGGAAACACCAACATTTGCAATTATCGGCTGCGGACGATTTGGCAGTTTTTGGGGAAAACACCTCAGCAACCACGTTCCGGTCACCTTTTTTGATATGGATGAATCCCGGAAAGATGCCGTTTTGCCGTTCGGAAATTGGGCGCCGTTGGTGGAATGCCTCAAAAAAGACGTGGTATTTTTGACGATTCCCATCCGCCACATCGGTGATTTTCTGAAAACGCATGCGGCGGATTTTGCGCCGGGCACAACTGTTATCGATTGCGCGTCGGTGAAAATTGCGGTGGTGGAATGGTTTCGCGATTACCTGCCGGAGAGCGTCAATTACGTCGCCAGCCATCCGCTGTTTGGTCCGGATTCCGGTGCCGGCGGAATTTCCGGGCAAAAAATTACCATTTCGCCGGGACGAATTCCGTTTCGTAACTATCAGTTTTTAGTGAATTTATTTGAAAAAATGGGGTTGCTCGTCATCAGCATGACGCCGGATGAACACGATAAATTGATGGCGTATAACCTCAGCCTGATTCACCACCTCGGGCGCACGTTCCATTTTATGCAGATCGATAAATTATCGCTGGTGATGGCAAATCTCGATAAAATGAACTGGATTTCCCGCGTTGCGTCGAATGACAGTTTGGAGCTGTTTCAGGATTTTTATCGCTACAATCCGTATGCGGAAGTTGTGCGGGATAATTTTCTGGCGAACTTCCACAAAATCAGCTCGAAAATTTACGACCGCGATACCTACCTGAAATTATTCTGATTGCGAAAATTATCTAACGGGAAAGCGATTGGTGCGTTTCTTCATCAATCGGTTGATGCGCCGGACGCAACAAATCGAGCACTGTTTTGACCGGATTGAAGGTGCTGTCCGGCACTTCCACAAAAACGCTGTTCCAATATGCCATTCCGCCGTTCCACAAACCCGGCAGTTCCAGCGCTTTTAGCTCCCGGCCATCTTTAAATTTATTGGTGATAAATCCGCTTTCCGGATCGCGAAACTGGTGCAAATCAAACGGTTCGCCGCGATAATTGCGCACACCGCAAATAAAATCCACCGGACTAAAATGGGTTGCCGATTGCAAAATGCCTTTTTGCCCCGGATCGCTCGTTTCAATTTGTGCGGTTTCCACCACTTGCAGCGAAACATCGCTGTTTTCGTTCATCACCCAAAATGGCCCGCCGCCAGGTTCACCCAAATTTTTAACCATTCCGCACACCCGGATCGGTCGATTCAGTTGGTCGAACAAATATTGTTGCTGCGTTTCCAGCGATGCCTGAAAAATTTCCGCCGGAACCACAGTCGATAGTTCGCTGCGCAAAAACACCTGAATTTCAGCGAGCAGTTCCGCCTGCGGCAACGGATACTCCAACTGTTTCAAATAGCTGAAAATCTGATTCTGGAGATGGAGCAAATAGCCGCCGAGCGCGGCTTTGTAGCGAATCGTATCGTGTTTCCGGTCGTCGGGCGTTACGTTATCGATATTTTTGATGAAGATAATATCACCCTGCAGATCGTTCAGATTTTCCAGTAACGCGCCGTGTCCGCCGGGACGAAAATGCAACGAACCGTCGTTTTCCCGAAACGGCTGGTTGTCCATATCTACCGCAATAATATCGGTTGAAGGTTTTTGGCTGGAGTAGCTAATCTGAAATTGGGCGCCGTTTTGCGGAAGCTCTTTTTCGGCTGTGCCGATGTGCGTTTTAACCTGCTGCTGAATCGCCGGATCTTCGGTAATCGTAAAATGAATCCGGGCAATTTTGCTGTTGTCTTTGGCGTAAGCGGCTGTTTCCACCAAATGCTCGGCAAATGGTGTGCGGGTGCCCTCGTTGTATTGATGGAATTCGATCATCCCTTTTGGCAGTGTGGCGTAGTTTAAGCCTTCCGGCAGCAGCAGCGCTTCCAAAATCGCCAGATAATGACCGGTTTCGCAGAGATTTGCGATGTGCTCGCCACGTTGTTTCAAAACTTTGGCAAGGTTTTCGTAAAATGCAAATCGCGGTAAATTGGAAATAAATTTAACGAGGTGCTGGCTGGTGTCATCGCCTTTTTCTGCCCGTTGTTTTACGGTTTGCCAGTCCGGTTTTTCCGGATCGTTCAGTACCGCCAGCAGTGCGCTGAACATTCGCGTTGCCGCACCGGATGCCGGCACAAATTTGCAAACGCGCCCGTTGGCTTCCGCGATGCGAAATTCCCGGATAAATTGATCAATCTGGGCGTTGCTTAACCGCCGGATGCCATCGCCGATGGTGCAGGCGCGTTTCAACCGGACAAACAGGTTGCCCCGCCGAAAATGTGCCAATTGCTCCAGCACTGTTTCCGGGGAAATTTCCCGCTGTTTCAATTGCTGCAGATCTTTTTTTGAAAATATGTGTCCGGTATCGTTCATAATCCCGTTTTCTTTTTTGCGATAATTGCGTCAAAATTTCTGGATTTTTTACGGGAGAGTCAACTGTTCCCACAAACTTGAACGCAAAACTACGCGATAAATCGCTGTTGTGCGTAATCTAAATCGCAAATAATTTAACTGGAAAATTAAAAATTACAAAGGAAATGCCATAAAACAACAAATCCGCCGCCGATGATCGTTCATCGACTGCGGATCGCCAAGTTCAATAAAACGACAACGTTACTCGTGTATCTCAATACCCAACAGTGTAACGTCATCTTTCAGCGGGCCGTTTGCCCACATATTAACTTCCACCAGCAACATGCTGATGCTTTCCTTAATATTCATTGCGTTGTAGTCTTTCAGATATTTGACCATCCGGTCCATGCCGAAAAGGTTATCCGCCGGATCTTCCGCTTCCGGCAATCCGTCCGAATACATGAAAATCCGGTCACCGGATTGTAGTTGAACGGTGTGCTCTTCGTAAATATTTTCATCCAGAAAACCGATGGGCAGGCTTGGCACTTTCAAAATGCGCCCGTCGCCGTTACGGGAAGTGAGGATGATGCCCGGATGCCCGGCGGAGGAATAGCGCAATTCTTTGCTACGCAAATCGATGATGCCATAAAGCATCGTGAAAAACTGCCCGTTTTCCGGGGACATTTGAAAGCGGCGATTGAGTTGTGTGGTCACTTCTGCCGGTGGCGTGATTCGCGGTTGATTATCCGCGCCACGCGTTTTCAACAGCGATGCGCTGTCGATTTCCGGTGAAAGCATCCGGCTGAGCGAAACCGCCAGCAACGCTGCCGGAACGCCGTGTCCGCTAACATCCAGCACGTAAAACGCGAGATGATGTTCATCCAGTTGAAAAACGTTGAGAATATCGCCGGCCAGCTCATCGCACGGACGGAATTCCCAACCGATGCTGATGCCCGGCACCTGCGGCGGACGGGATGGCAACAGCGATTTCTGGATTTCTGCGGCTGCGGTCAAATCCAGTTTCATGCGCTGGTTAATGCGCTCCAGCTCTTGATTGCGGACAAACAGATTTTTTTCCAGATTAATCACCCGTTCCCCGGCACGCAGCCTGACGTGCAACTCACCTTTATCAAATGGTTTTGCCACAAAATCATCTGCGCCGGCGTTCATTCCCACAACCAGATCTTCCTTTTTGGAATTGGCGGTCAGCATGATGATGTAAACATAATCCCGGTTATCGGCGTTGCGGATTTTTTCAACCAACTGCACACCGTCCATTTCCGGCATCATCCAGTCGGTTATCACCATCGAGAAATCATTCTGCTGAAAAGCACCTAACGCTTCAACGCCGTTTGCGGTCGATACCACTTCGTATCCCCACTTTTCGAGCGTTTTTTGCAACATCCGGCGCGATACGTTTTCGTCTTCAGCAATCAGCACTTTCATTAAATCAATCCTCCAGAGTCGAACGGCAGCAAAACTTTTCTTCGCTGCTGATCTAATTATCGAAAATTATGTGAACTTCTTAATTTTATTTTTTTGAAGTTTTTTTGGGGATTATCATTTTGATGGTTAAATTCTGCAACTTTGTTACATCGGAATATTTTTTGTAACTTCAGTTTTTAAAACAGGTTAACTGGGATAGTCGATGAAAGTTTTGCCATTCATAAAATTCTCTTACAAAAATTATATGCGCCAGCACCGCTATCTGCGGGACCTTGCAGCGGTGGTTTTGTTCAGCATTTTTTTTGGCGGATTTTTATCCAGCGACCAGTTGCAAGAAGGCATTTGGTGGGTGTTTGCTGTGTTTGCGCTCATCCTCAATTTGCTAACGGCGCCGTCCGTTTTTTTTATGGATAACGGCAACACGCTCTATTTTTTGTTGGGACAGCCGCACGGCCGGCGGCGATTGCTGATTGCCAAAATTGTGCTGATTGTACTGATCGATCTCGTTTGGGTGGCAATTTTTGCGTTGGCATACGGGCTCCGTTTTGCCGACGCCGGCTATTTTCTGATGCTGCCCTTCCGGCTGATGATCATCGCAATGGTGCTGACTTTATCCACGCTGCTGCTCAGCCTCAGCTACACCTATCACCCGCAATTGAGCTGGCTGATATTTTTGTTGCTGATTTTCGGGAACATTGTCAACAAAGAGAAGTTGTTTCCCATTGAAAAACTAACGGATCTTCCCGGATTGTTGGCATTGTTGTTGCCGCCGTTTTTCGAAATCAACTTTATTTCCGTGGCGGTGGATGTTACCATTTGGCATGCCGCATTTGCCGGATTAGCAATCGTTCAGGGCGCCATCCTGTTTTGGCTGACGACCCGGAAAATGATGCAAAAAGATTTTTTTTAAATGGATAAACAACTGAAAATTGAACCATCGGGAATTGCAAAGCTGCGCTGTTTCTGTTGAAAAGGAGAAAATGCGAATGTTGACATTCAGGAAAACCCGCTGGCAAATGATAATCGCCGTTTGCTGGATTACCTTTTTCGCCATCCAACCGGCCGCCGGTAAAGATGATGCCCAAACAGCAGATAAGCCCACCGTGCCCGAAAACCGCCTGTTTATCGATCCCCAAAGCCGCGATTTTGCCGGCAATCCTGATCTGCTGGACCGCATTTTGAAAGATCCGCACGGCTATTTCCGGTTTATAAATGTGCTGTTTAGCGAAGAAGTCTGCCGGCGGTTTTCGGCAAAATTGCCCAATTCGCCATCGCTGAATTTGCATGGCGATGCCCACATAGAGCAATACGCGATCACCGATCTCGGGCGCGGGCTGACCGATTTTGACGATGCATCTAGCGGACCCGGATATCTGGATCTGCTGCGTTTTGGCGTATCGCTGAACCTGACCTGCCAATTGAATAACTACCCGGATTCCGCAAAAATCGCATTCAACGAGTTTCTGCGCGGCTATCGCGATGCGCTGAAAGACCCGGCATTCGAAGTGCCGGAATGCGCGTTGGTGCAAAACATTCGCAGCAAATTTTTCATCGATCGCGATGCATATTTTAAATGGGTGGCAACCGTTGCAGACACAATGCCGATAGCCGAACAAGATACGCTGAAACGCGCACTTCGCCCGTATGTCGATATGCAACTGCTGGAAAATCAATCGCTTACGCCGGAATATTTTTCGATCGTTTCGCTCGGATATCTGAAAATGGGCATCGGCAGCGCGTTGGATATCAAATATCTGGCGCGGATAAAAGGGAAAACGGACGACCCGATGGACGACGTTGTGCTGGAGCTCAAAGAAGTGCGGGATTTGAGCGGCATTTCCTGCATCAACACTCAACACACAACCGATCCGTTCCGGATTTTGGTTGGGCAAACCCGGATTGCATATCAGCCGTTCAAACATCTCGGCTATTTTCGCTTTCACGGGCGCACATTTTGGGTGCATTCGTGGGTCGATAATTATAAAGAAGTAAACGTCAACAAATCCTTCCATAAATTTTCCGATTTGCGCGATGTGGCATACGATGTGGGCATTCAGCTTGGCAAAGGGCATGTGAAGCACATTGCCGCACCGCTGGATTTACAACTCCGTCGTGAGCAGCAACTGCTGGTTCAGAAAAACCAGAAATTGCTCTGGCAAACATGCGTAAATCTCTCCGCTGAAGCCACAAAAGCATGGGAGATGTTCCGCGACCGGATCGCAAATCAGCAATGAAAAACGTCACCCCCAACCGGCGTTAGAATTTCAATTTGGAAAATTCCGGGTAGTTGCGGCTCGTTTGAAAAAGATCAGGCTGCTGCCCAAAAAGTGCATATTCCTAAACAGTTTGCAGCATATCTTGAAAACGGGTGTTTCTCTCGCTAAATTGGTGCCCTAATACAAAACAATGGAATTGCATATGAAAAGTCGGTTGTTACACCGGCTCAATCCGTTTTTGGATATCGCCAAAACGGGATGGGAAAATCGCGATCAGCTCGGCTATGCCTGGCGAATTTTGAACAAAGGTGTTTGTGACGGCTGTGCGCTGGGCACAAACGGCATGCGCGATTGGACGATGGATGGCATTCACCTCTGCTGGATTCGCCTGAATTTGCTGCGATTGAACACCATGCCCGCATTCGATACCGAAATATTACGCGATATTTCCGGACTCCGGCAGCAAAACGAAAAAGAGCTCCGCAAATTGGGACGCATCCCGGTGCCGTTGCTGCGGCTGGCCGGACAGCCCGGATTTACGCCCGTCAAATGGGAAAAAGCATACGAATTGATGGCGGAAAACATTCGCCAGATCGACCCGGAACGGCTGGCATTTTACCTCGTTTCCCGCGGAACCGTAAATGAAACCTATTACGTTGCCCAAAAAGTTGCCCGATTTTTGGGAACCAACCACATCGATAATTCTGCGCGGGTGTGCCACGCACCGAGCACCACCGCGCTGAAACAGACCATCGGATACGCCGCAACCACCTGCAGCTACAAAGACATGATCGGTTCGGATTTGATCGTGTTTTTCGGCAGCAATCCCGCCAACAACCAGCCGGTTGTAATGAAATATTTGCACTACGCCAAAAAGAAGGGCACCAAAATTATTTGTGTGAACACCTTCAAAGAGCCGGGAATGGAGAAATATTTTGTGCCGTCGGCGATCGATTCCGCGCTGTTCGGCACCGAAATCGCGGATGATTATTTCGTCATCAAACCGGGCGGCGATATCGCGTTTATCAACGGCGTGCTCAAACACCTCATCGAAAACGATTGGGTGAGCCATCGGTTTATCGAAGAAAATACCGGCAGTTGGGATGCATTGGTTCGCCTGCTGAAAAACCAGACATTCGAGGAGCTGGAAACGCTGTCCGGTGCATCAAGTGATGAAATGTTGCGGTTTGCGCGAAAATACGCCGCGGTTTCTTCCGCAATTTTTGTGTGGTCTATGGGCATTACCATGCACAAACACGGCGTGGAAAATGTCAAAAGCATCGTTAATCTGGCGTTGTCGCGCGGGATGGTCGGCAAACCGAAAAGCGGTTTGATGGCTATCCGCGGGCATTCCGGTGTTCAGGGCGGTGCGGAAGTTGGCGCTGTGCCCAACCAGTTTCCCGGCGGGTTTTCGGTAAACCCGGAAGAAGCGCGGCGGTTCGCCACATTTTGGGGATTTAAAGTGCCGGAAAAACGCGGCTATTTTGCCGCCGAAATGCTCGATGCCGCCCACGATGGCAAGCTCGATTTCCTGTATTGTGTCGGCAGTAATTTGTTTGGCATTTTGCCGGACAGCCATTACGTAAAAAACGCTATCGGAAAAATCCCTTTCCGGGTGCATCACGATATTGTGCTGAACCCGCAAATGCTGCTCGATCCGGCGGAAACCGTGCTCATTTTGCCCGCCACCACCCGATACGAAATGCCCGGCGGCAACACCGAAACCACCACCGAACGGCGCATTATTTTTAATCCGGAAATTCCCGGTCCGCGCATTTCCGGCGCACGGGACGAGTGGCAAGTGTTGATGAATCTTGCCAAATTGGTAAATCCCGATCAGGCGAGCAGCATCCATTTTGACGACACCGCCGCCATTCGCGAGGAAATTGCGCAGGCTGTGCCGTTTTATCGCGGCATCGAACAGTTGACGATGCCCGGCGACCAGTTTCAGTGGGGCGGCGAACGGCTGGGCAGCGGCGGGTTGTTCCCGACCGCCAATCGAAAAGCCAGTTTTGCACTCATCGTTCCGCCGCAAAAAGAGGTGCCGCCAGGCTATTTCCGGCTATCTACGCGACGCGGTAAACAGTTTAATTCTATGACATTTAGCGATACAGATCCGTTGGTAAACGGCAAGCGCGAAACGATTATTTTCTCACCGGAAGATTTGCGCGAAACCGGACTGACATCCGGCGATCCGGTGCGGCTGCACTCCGCCACCGGCGAATTTGTCGGCATCGCCGTTGCCGGCGAGGTGGTTCGCGGCACAATAATAATGTATTGGCCGGAGGCAAATGTGCTCATTCCCCGTGGCGTCAGCGATCCGCTTTGTGGCATTCCTGCCTATCGCGATGCTGTTGTGCAAGTGGAAAAACTGCCCCAAAGCCAACCCGTTTCCTGATCCCAAAATTCCCCAAAAGGAGTCGCCTGTTGAAACGAAAATTGTTGATTGTTCTGGCTGCATTGCTCATCGCTCCAGTGTTGATTTGGTTTGTCGGAAGATTTGTTCTCTCGTTTTCCGTCGCGGATTACAGTGGCGAAATCGTCATTTCCGGCGTAAAAAATCCCGTTGAAATTACATTTGACGATCGCGGTATTCCCCAAATCTGGACGGAAACCGACGACGATTTGAACTTTTCGCTGGGCTGGCTGCATGCCTCAGAACGGCTGTTTCAGATGGAATTAACCCGCCGTTACGTTCGCGGCGAGCTGTCCGAAGCCTTTGGTGAAGCCGCATACGAAGTGGACAAACGCCAGCGGCGATTGCGGTTCAAACGCATCGGGCGAATGGCGGAAGCCGAATTGACGCCGGAAACCGCACAGGCGCTGGAAAGCTATTGCGCGGGCATCAACGCGTGGATTGCGCACAAATCCATTATGCCGCCGGAATTTGTGATTTTGGGCATCGATCCCGAACCGTGGAAAATAAAGGATTGTTTGAGCATCGCCAGCTACCAGACGTGGTATGCGCATTCGCTGATGGATCGCGAGCCGGAATTTCGCGCACTTGCCGACAGCCTCGGCGAAGCCGTATTCGAGAAATTGCACCAGCCGCAAAACTGGTCGCCCGCCACCGTGCCGCCAATCAGCGAAGATGCGATGTTCAGCGCAATCAACTACGATTTCCGGATGACCGTAGCCTCCAATTCCTGGGTCATCGCTCCGCAAAAATCCGCTTCCGGTGCAGCCATCCACAGCAGCGATCCGCATTTGGAAGTGCGCCGCGTGCCGGGATTCTGGTATCTCGCCGGGCTGCATTCCGCGCAGGGCACCAATGTTTTGGGCGTCACCGTTCCGGGCATTCCGGGTGTGGTGATGGGTCACAACGGAAAAATCGCTTTCGCGTTCACTGTCGCGTCGGTGGATGTGATTGATTATTATCGATTTACGCGCGATCCGCAGGACAGCCTGAAAATTATCACGCCGGATGGCAGCGTGGCGATGGAAGTGTTCGAGGAAAAAATTCCCGTGAAAGACGAATCGAGCAGCCGCAGCGAAACAATGTTTGCCACGCCGTTCGGTCCGGTGATCGATATGCAAAAAGATCATGTGGTGGTGATCCGCTGGGCAGGCTGGGATTTTTCGCCCGCGAAAATGATGGCATCGTCGCTCGAATTGCAAAACGCGGATAATTTTGCTGATTTCCGCAAAATCGTCACCAATTTTGGCGCGCTGGATGTCAACTGGACGTATTCGGATATTCGCGGGAATATCGGTTATCAACTTGGCGCACCGATTCCGGTTCGCAACAATATTAATACATACGCGCTGCTCAACGGTGCGGATAGCGTTCAACATTGGTCGGGATATCATCCGTTGGAGGAAACGCCGTATGTGTTCAATCCGCCCTCCGGATGGGCGGCAACCTGCAACAACCGGATCGTTTCGGAAAGCGAATGGCCGTATCCGCTGCCGGGATTTTACGACCCGTACCGCATCACCCGTGCCACGCAATTATTGCAGGAAAAACAACAGTTTAGCGTCGAGGATTGTTTCGCGATGCAGATGGACGATATCTCCGGCGTAGCGCTGCGCTGGAAGCAACTGATGGCAGACGGCGCCCGCAAAATGAACAATGCGGAGCTGGCCGCGGAAATCGAAAATTGGGACGGCGCGATGACCGCGGACAGCAAAACCGCGGCAACGTTCCGGCTGTGGTGGGAATTTCTGCCAAAAACAGTGTTTGAAGATGAACTCGGCGAGAGCTGGAAAACCGGCAAACGCATTTTGGAAGAAACGCTCAGCGATGGCTGGGCAACCGTTATCGACGATAAACGCACCAGCGACAAAGTGGAAAATATGGCGGATGTTTCCGGCAGCGCGTTGCAATACGTGCTCGATACTTTCGGTCGTCCGGCGTATGGCGAAATCAACAAATTGGTGATCGATCACCCGTTGGGCGTGGTCAGTATTTTGGACACCTGGCTTGGATTGAATCGCGGACCGTATCCCATCGGCGGTGACAACGGCACGTTGAACGCCAATTTCAATTTCTGGATTGCCGACGAACAGGAATTCCACTGCGCCGCCGCACCGAGCATGCGCTTTGTGCTGGATTGGGCAGATGTGGACGGCTTCACCATCAACGGAAATTTGGGACAATCCGGCAACCCGTTCAGCCCGCATTACGATGATTTTTTGAAAATGTGGCAGGAAGGCAAACGCTGGAATGTGCCATTCAGCAAAGAAAAAGTGTTCGAGCGCAAAGCCGGTTTGCTGAAATTGTTGCCCGGGAAATAAGGATGAAGGGTGAAGGATAAAGGATAAAATTGGAATTGTCGCAGACTATTCCTTACTGTGGGGAAATAAAACTGTGCCTGTCATTCCTGCGAATGCAGGAATCTCCTGATAATAATTCAGGCGCTTCGTGGAGCGCCTCTACATTTTGGCCGCTTCGTGAAGCGTCCCTACAATTTTGCGCTTTTCAAACGCCGCCGAATGTCGCTATATTGCCTGTCGAAAATCATATTTTTGCCCAACAGTGAACCTCAAAAAAACGGGAATTTTTGCCAATGGCTCGCAAACGTTTATTTTTAATAGATGGCTCCGCGCTGTTTTATCGCTCCTATTTTGCGTTTATCCGCAATCCGCTGATCAATTCCAAAGGTGAAAACACCAGCGCGGCGTGGGGATTTGCGCAATATTTGCTGCGCATTATTCTGGATGAAAAACCCGAATATCTGGCAGTGGTTTTCGACCCGAAAGGTCCCACATTTCGTCACGAAATGTATGCGGATTACAAAGCCACCCGCGAAAAAATGCCCGAAGATATGGCGGCGCAATACCCGCGAATCGTGGAATTAACCAAAGCGTTCGACGTGCCGTTGCTGGAGAAAAAAGGCTTTGAGGCAGACGACGTGATCGGCACGCTGGCCAAACGCGGCGAAGAGCAGGGTTTTGAGGTGTTCATGGCAACGTCCGACAAAGATATGATGCAACTGCTCTCCCCGCACATCCACATGTACAGCATGCGTCCCGGCTCCGATTCCGAAATTATGAACGAAGCGTATGTGATGGAAAAATTTGGACTTACGCCATTGCAGGTAATCGACTATCTGGCGTTGATGGGCGACAGCAGCGACAACGTTCCCGGTGTCCCGAAAGTGGGCGACAAAACCGCCCGCAGCCTGTTGCAAGAATTCGGTTCGATCGACAGCATTTACGAGAATCTGGAAAATATCACCAAAAAAGCGGTGAAGGAAAGCCTCGCGGAAAACCGCGACAAAGCGGATCTTTCGCGAACGCTGGTGACCATCAATACGGAAGTGCCGATCGATTTCGATTGGGAGTCAATCAAAATTACGCCGGTCAAACCGGATCTGCTTGCGCCGCTGTTTGAGGATCTGGAATTCCGCACGCTCATCCCCAAATTGTATGAAAATGTGGGCGTCGAACCGCCAAAAGCGGAGCAATCATTTGACGATGCGAAACAAAATTATCATTTGGTGGACACCCCGGAAAAATTGAAATCGCTCGTCGAACTGCTGAAAAAACAATCGTTTATCGTGTTCGATACGGAAACCACCGGACTGGACGCGTTCCGTTCGGACGTGATCGGCGTTGCCTTTAGTTGGCAGGCGAAAACAGCGTATTACGTGGCGTTCGGTCATCCGGAAAGCAAGCTCTCTCGCGATGAAGCGCTGGCTGCACTGAAGCCCATTCTCGAAAATCCGGATATCAAAAAAGGCGGGCAGAACATCAAATTTGATGCGCTGATGCTCTGGCAGCACGGCATCGCGGTGCAGGGAATGGCTTTTGATACGATGATCGCCAATTGCCTCGCCACCTCCGAAACCCGCCAAAACAAACTGGATGTGCTTGCTGAAAAATATCTCGGCTACAAAATGATTCCCATCGAGGAGCTGATCGGCAAAAAGGGCAAAAACCAGAAAAGTATGGACGAAATTCCGATAGCGGAAACCAGCCCGTATGCCTGCGAAGATGCGGACATCACCCTGCAATTGAAAGAAATTCTCGCGGAAAAATTGAAAGAATCTGAAACCGAAAAGCTGTTTCGCGAAGTGGAAATGCCGTTGGTGAACGTGCTGCTGAAAATGGAAATCAACGGTGTGGGGCTGGACACGGATTTCCTCGCGGAGATGTCCGTTCAGTTGGGCACCGATGCGGAGCGCCTGACCGCGGAAATTTCTGAAATCGCCGGGGAAGCGTTCAATTTGAATTCGCCGCAACAGTTGGGCAATATTTTGTTCGAGAAGCTGGAAATTCACAAAGAGATCGGCAAACGCGCGCCGAAACGCACCGCAACCGGGCAATTTTCTACCGCGGAAGACACGCTGATGAAATATGAAAAACATCCGGTGGTGTACAAAATTTTGGAATATCGCAAGATGACCAAATTGAAATCGACGTATGTGGACGCGCTGCCGCTGCTGATCAGCCCGCGAACCGGGCGATTGCACACCTCGTTCAATCAGACCATCGCGGCAACCGGGCGGCTCTCCAGCAGCGATCCGAACCTGCAAAATATTCCCATTCGCGGCGAGCGCGGGCGGGAAATCCGCAAAGCGTTCATCCCGGCGGATGCCAACAGCGTTATCCTTTCGGCGGATTATTCGCAAGTGGAATTGCGGATGGTCGCGCACATTTCCGGCGACGAAGCGTTGAAAGAAGCCTTCGTTCGCGGCGAAGATATTCACAGCAGCACGGCGGCGGCAGTGTTCAGCGTGCCGATTGCCGAAGTGACCGCCGACATGCGTCGCAAAGCGAAGGAAGTGAATTTCGGGATTATTTATGGCATCTCGCGATACGGGCTGGCCGGACGGCTGGATATCGGTGTGGACGAAGCGGAAATGATTATCACCAATTACTTTGCGCGATTCCCCAAAGTAAATGATTATATTAGAGATACGATCGCAATGACCCGCGAACAATTGTATGTGACCACGTTGTTGAATCGCCGCCGCTACATTCCGGATATCGCCAGTCGCAACGGCACACAGCGGCAAATTGCCGAACGCGTGGCGATCAACACGCCCATTCAGGGCAGTTCCGCCGATCTCATCAAACTGGCGATGATCAATATTCACAACCGTTTGGCGAACGAAAAACATCAGGCCAAAATGATTTTGCAGGTGCACGACGAACTGGTGTTCGAGGTGCCGAAAAGCGAAATCGACGCGGTGAAAAAACTGGTGGTCAGCGAAATGGAAAACGCCATGCAACTGGATGTGCCGCTGAAAGCGGATGCCGGCGTCGGCGCCAATTGGCTGGAAGCGCATTGATTTTGGCTATTGATAAAATCATTTTTCATCGCTATTCTCTAACGCAACTGCGAAACGGCAAAAATCACCGTATTTTGCCGTTTAACGTTTACAAATATTCATTGGAGATACGTCTATGCGTTGGCAAGGCAGAAGACAAAGTTCAAATGTAGAAGATCGTCGCGGCAGTGGTGGTTCCGCACCGCGAAAGCTGTTTGGTGGTGGTATAGGCACCATCGTAATATTGCTGGTCGTGTGGATGCTCGGCGGTAACCCGCTGGATTTCCTGAACTTAACGGATTTGGGAAGTGCTCCTTCAGCGTCGAGCAATTATCAGCCATCGGCGGAGGAAGATCAACTGGCGCAATTTGTATCCGTGGTTTTGGCGGATGCGGAAGATGTGTGGGACACCATTTTCCGGCAATCCGGCAGCAGCTACCGCAAACCGACAATGGTGCTGTATAGCGGAATGGTGCAATCGGCCTGCGGAATGAACAGCGCCGCAACCGGTCCGTTTTATTGCCCCGGCGATGAGAAAATTTATATCGATTTGTCATTTTATCAGGAATTGCAGCAAAAATTTAAAGCGCCCGGCGATTTCGCGATGGCGTATGTGATCGCCCACGAAGTCGGGCATCATGTGCAAAATTTGTTGGGCACATCGCAGCAAGTGATGTCGCTGCGCAACCGACTCAGCGAAGCGGAGTTTAACAAATATCTGGTGCGGCTGGAATTGCAGGCCGATTTTTACGCCGGAGTATGGGCAAATCACGCCCAGAAAATGAAAAATATTCTCGAAGAAGGCGATATCGAGGAAGCCATCAACGCGGCCAGCGCAGTTGGTGACGATCGCATCCAGAAGCAAATGAAAGGTTACGTTGTGCCGGATGCATTTACTCACGGAACCTCTGAGCAGCGGATGCGTTGGTTTTTGAAAGGCTTTAAATCCGGCGATGTGAATCAGGGCAATACGTTCGAAGCCTCAACGTTGTAACTATAATAAAAATAGATTGATACACAAATAATTTTGTAACTGGAAACCCGATCGCAGATGAGCAACGAAACCCGACAAATGATGATTCGCGATTCGCGGATTATGATAACCCTGCTCAGTGTTTTAACTGTTATGGGCGTTGGTGCTGTGCTGTATCAGGCGCGCGGGATTGTGTTGCCATTTGCGTTGGCGGTGTTTTTTGGCTACATCCTTAATCCGGTTATTTCATTTTTTGAGCACCGGAAACTGCCGAGCGCCATTGCCATCCTCATTTCGGTAGTCATTACTTTTTTGATTTTGCTGATGGTCGGGCTCCTCATCAATCAAAGTATTCAGTCGTTTGCCGAGGAGTTCCCGTTTTATGAAGACCGCTTCAGCAAGTTGATGGCGAATGTGTTCACCAATTTGGCAAAAATATTCAAAATTCCACCGGAATTGTATAACGAGCAACTCGGCGGTTCAGAGCGATTCCAGATTCTGGCGGATCTCAACCAGCTTTCGGTGACGGATATTATCACCACAACGCTCAGCTCCATCACGCGCTTTTTGTCCAACACGGTTTTGGTGATCCTGTTCCTGTTTTTCATTTTGTTGGGACGCAACCAGTTTATCAAAAAGCTGGATTTGGCGTTTGACGGCAAACGCTCCGCAAAAATTGTGGCGCTGTTTTCAAATGTGAACGAGCAAATTCAAAAATATATTTTGATGAAAACCCTCATCAGCCTGGCGACGGCGGCTTTGGCGGCGGCTGTGCTGTTCTATTTTGAGGTGGAATTTGCCATGATTTGGGTAATCCTCACCTTTCTGCTCAATTTTATTCCCAGTATCGGTTCGGTGATCGCCACCGTTTTACCGCTGACCATCGCGCTTATTCAATTCGAAAGCTATCTCACTATTTTGATGGTTGCGCTGTTGCTCACTACTATTCAATTTATAATGGGCAGCGTGCTGGACCCGCAAATTGTCGGCGGCAGTGTCAATCTCAGTCCGCTGGTTGTGCTGTTCTCGCTGATTTTTTGGGGATGGCTGTGGGGAATTATCGGGATGTTTCTGGCTGTCCCGCTCTCTGTAATTATCAAAATTATTTTCGAAAACATCGACGAGCTGCGATTTCTCAGTATTTTGATGAGCAACGGCAAATAACTTCTGTTTCTACCGCATTTTATCCCTTCTCGATTTGCCCCGGAAATGAGATTTTTTTAATCGAAAAGTTTTAAACTAACGCCCAAAAGTGGCGATGTTTATATATGTGGCCAAGACTCAGGGATGAGGCAAAGCTTAAAAATTACGATAGGGAATGTCGGAACAAAACAGGGGAAAGAAAATGCAATCGTTGTCGCATTCGTACGCAATGAAATCAAATCCGGAAATTTCATCGGTTACGCAGGATGCTTTGGTGTTGGCTTTTATCCGAAACCGGTTGAACGTTATTGGAACGTCGATGTATCTGTTGGAAAATGTGGGCGAAAGCGACCCGTTTTCACGCCAGAAATATATAAATAAAATTAAATATGAGCTGGAAATTATCCGAAAATCCATTAATGAATAGACTGAAACCGGTTTATTCGGTAATTTGTGAACAATATTTCGGCAGAACTCGACACAAATAAGCAATGCTTCTTTGAAAACAAATGATGTCCGCTAGATATTGTGATGTGCCAACTAATTGATTTTTAGAAGCTTAAGCGAACAATTTAACGTTATTAAATAAATTATGGACGAATCACAAATCCGGTTGCTGTTGGTCGATGATGAGGCAATCATCCTCACATTATTCAAAAGCGCCCTGCAAGCGTGGGGCTACACCGTAGATATTGCTGAAGACGGCAAAAAAGCCCTGCAACTGTGCAACGAAAACAATTACCATATTATGATCACGGATTTAAACATGCCCAATATGGATGGCATGGCGCTGTTGAAGCGCGTAAAATCCCGCTGGCCGATGATGGAAGTGATCGTTGTTACCGGTTACGGCACCATTGAAACCGCCATCGAAGCGATGAAAATGGGGGCATCCGATTTTATTCTGAAACCGGTAAACTTTGAACAGGTGCAGTTTACCATCAAAAAATGTTATCAGAAAATTAAAGCCGAGAGTGAAAATCAAGAGTTGCGGGAAATTAACGCCCAACTGCGCTCGGTGAACGAAATGAAAGATAAATTTCTGGCGATCACCAATCACGAAATCCGGACACCGCTGACAATTATCAAAGGGTATCTGGAAATTCTGGAAATGATTCTGGAATCTGATGACCCGGAAATTGCAGAAACCATCGAAATTATCCGGCGAACCACGCTGGATTTAAACAGCACCGTCGAACGGATGCATGCCCTCAGCCGTGCCAATCAAATCACTTGGCAGGGGCGGAAAGAGTCTGTAGATTTAAAGGAATTTCTCAAAAAAATTCGTGAAGATATGAACGGATTGTTCAAACACCGCAATATCACACTAACTGTCCAAATACCGGAAAAACAACAATTTGTGATGGGAACTACGCCCAGCATTCGCATCATTTTGCAGGAATTGTTGCAAAACGCCCTCAAATTTACGCCGGATGAAGGCAAAGTAATCGTATCTGTAAAAGAGAAAGATGAGCACTTTGTGATTTCTGTTCAGGATACGGGCATCGGCATTCCGTATGAAAAACAGGACCTCATTTTTTCCGATTTTTATGAAGTGCAGGATACCATCAACCATAAAACATCCAAAGCTGAATTTATGGGTGGCGGAATGGGTATCGGATTATCGCTGGTTAAAGAAGTGGTGACATCGCTGCGTGGTCAAATTGAGCTCGAAAGCGAACCGAACGTCGGATCAATCTTTAAAGTATACCTGCAAAAAGCGACGCTGCCGGAAATGCAGGAATAAAAAAAATCTCGCCAATGCTCCAAAATCATCCTCAAATTTCCAAATTAAGTGAATATTTGTTCACTTAATTAAAATCAGTTTGCCATTTATACCGCTCTATCGTTATATTCTCGCCGCAAGATTATCAAAAATTCGAAATCGTTACCGGCTGCCATTTGGGTGTTGCGATTGCCGCCGGCAAGCGTTGTAGCGTTAAACACAATTGAAGAAGAGGTTCGCTGCATGTCGGAAAAAGATTTTTACGGATTAATAGCTCAGGAACTCAACTTACGCGCCATTCAGGTTGCCAACACAGTAGAATTGCTGGACGATGGCAATACGGTGCCGTTCATCGCGCGATACAGAAAAGAGCGCACCGGTAAAATGGACGAAGAGCAAATTCGCGCGGTTGAGGAGCGCATCAAATATTTGCGGATGCTGGAAGAACGTAAAACCACCATTCTCCATTCGATTTCCGAACAGGGCAAACTGACGCCGGAGCTGGAATCGAAAATCCGCGAAACCATGAAGATGCAGGAGTTGGAAGACCTCTACCTGCCGTATCGTCCCAAAAAACGCACCCGCGCAACCATCGCCAAAGAAAAAGGGCTGGAGCCGCTGGCGGAAATTATTCTGAAACAGGATGTCAACAGCGGTAATATTTTAGATTTCGCCGCGAAATTTGTGGACGCGGAAAAAGAAGTGAATTCTCCGGAAGAAGCGTTGGCCGGTGCCCGAGACATCATTGCGGAGACCATTTCCGATGATGCGGAGGTGCGCAAAGCCGTTCGCGAACGCACCCGATATGCCGGCATTCTCATCAGCAAAGCCAAAGATCCTGACGCACAAAGCGATTACGAAATGTATTACGATTACGCCGAACCGGTGAAAAAAATTCCGCCGCACCGCATTTTGGCAATCAATCGCGCCGAGCGCGAGAAAATTCTCAAAGTGAGCATCGAAGTGATGGAAGAGGAGATGTTCGAGGAAATTCGCCGGCGGCATCTCAAAAATCCCAAATCCATTTTTGCAAATGAAATTGAAGCAGCGCTCACCGATAGCTACAAACGGTTGATTGCGCCCTCCATTGAGCGCGAAGTTCGCTCGGAACTTTCGGAAGTTTCGGATGAACACGCCATCGGTATTTTCGCGACGAACCTCAAAAATTTGCTGCTGCAACCGCCTGTAAAAGGTAAAGTTATCATGGGTATCGATCCCGGATACCGGACCGGTTGCAAAGTTGCCGTTATCGATGAAACCGGCAAATATCTGGAAGGTGAAACAATTTTTCCGCATCCGCCGCAAAATCAAGTGTTTCAATCCAAAGCTGTGCTGCGGGGAATGGCGGACAAATACGGTGTGCAGATTATCGCCATCGGAAACGGCACCGCCTCCCGCGAAACAGAGGCGCTCACTGCAGATTTGATCAAAGAAATAAAGGAAGGTGATCCGGCGCGCGATCTGATGTATATCATCGTGAACGAAGCCGGCGCATCGGTGTATTCCGCGTCGAAAGTAGCGAAAGAGGAATTTCCCGATCTCGAAGCCAGTTTGCGCGGGAATATTTCCATCGCACGTCGATTGATGGATCCGCTGGCGGAATTGGTGAAAATCGATCCGAAACACATTGGCGTGGGGCTGTATCAGCACGATGTGAACCAGAAAAATCTGGATGGCGCGTTGACCAACGTTGTGGAATCCGCGGTGAACGCGGTCGGCGTGGATTTGAACACAGCGTCCGCCAGTTTGCTTCGCTACGTTTCCGGATTAACCAGCCGCACGGCGACCAGCATCGTTAATTTCCGCGACAAAAACGGTAAATTTCACAGTCGAGTAGAGCTGCAGAAAGTATCCGGCGTTGGCGATGTGGCGTTCCAGCAAGCCGCCGGATTTTTGCGAATTCCCGATGCGACAGATCCGCTGGACAATACCGGCATTCACCCGGAATCTTACGAAGCGACGCATAAGTTGTTGAAATTATTCGGGATAGAAAATGACCGAAAATCGTGGGGCGCGTTAAAAAGCACTATTCATCGGGAAAAACGCAGTCTGAAAGAAATTGCCGAAAAGATCGGCGTTGGCGAACCGACGCTGGAAGATATTCTCAACGATCTCGAAAAACCGGGTCGCGATCCGCGCGATGAGATGCCCAAACCGATTTTCAAAAGTGATGTGCTGAACATTGAGGATTTGCGCGAAGGCATGGTGCTGAAAGGCACGGTGCGCAACGTGGTGGACTTTGGCGCATTTGTGGATATCGGCGTAAAGCGCGACGGGTTGGTGCACGTTAGCGAAATGGCGGATCGTTACATCAAAAACCCGATGGAAGTGGTTGCGGTTGGCGATATTGTCAGCGTAAAAGTGATTGAAGTGGACATGCAGCGCGGGCGCGTGAAGCTGTCGATGAAAATTTAAAATTCGGTATCTGCTGATGAACCCCGTTCTCATTCTGAACGAAAAGAAGTGGAGTGAAGAATCTCAGGTGTTAAGATTCTTCGCCTCCGGCTCAAAATGACACAAGCTTTTGTATTTCAAATTGAACAATTATCAAATAAATATTTTTTGGGGCGAACAACTGATTCGCCCTTTTTTTATGCATCCAGATCGATCACCATTTTGCCGTCTTTCAAAATCACGACATCGTCGATGGTGAGCGTGGGGTTGAGTAAAATGCCGTCCACATGAAACCCGACATCACAGGTGCCGCCCATCGACATATTGTTGCCCAAAGCCAGATGAACCGTGCCGAGCACTTTTTCGTCTTCCAGAATAGTGCCGTTGATCTGTGCGGAATCGTTAGTGCCAACACCCAGCTCCGCCAAATTGCGGGCTTTCGGTCCGACTGATTCAACCGTTTTGGCAAATTCGCGGGCTTGCTCGCCACCCTCAATTTTTACCGCCATCCCTTTTTCGATAGTGATGCGCACCGGTTCGCCGGTGATCATCCCGATGCCGGCTAATGAGCCATCGACCACGTAAACACCTTCCGCTTCATTTTCGCGGGGCATCAGATAAGCTTCGCCGGAGGGCAAGTTGCCAAATTTTCCGCTATCCAACACCATTCCGGTAGATGGGATGCCGTTAATTCCGGCGATTGGCAAATAAATATCCGTGCCGGCGGGCGTGGTAACACGGGCCATCTTGCCGTTTGTCAGCAGTTCCGCCACTTTGTAGGTGCGTTTCGCGACAGATTTGTAATCCGCTTTCATGGTTCGGATCAATATATCTTCGGTAATACCGGGCATTGTGCCCACCCTTCCGCCGGCAGCGCAGGCGGTTCGCCGGGCGTTGGTATGCGTCAGCGATGTGCTGGTCGGGCAAATGGAAACATCTACTGCTTTCATCGCTTCGGTAATTGCCGGCGGCGGTTCTTCGCCGTTTACCCGGCGCGGGGTCATTTCCATCAGCAGCACTTCTTTGGCAATGTCCTGGCATACTTCAAACAGCGCCATTCCAATACTGCGTCGTTTGATATCGGTAACGATCAAAACGCTTTCGCTTTTTTGAACACCCAAACAATCGCGCGCGGCAACCAGGGCGGCTTCGTGTAATGCGCTCATAAAGATTCCCCATTTTATCCGGTTTGATTTTTGCGAAAAAATATACTTGAGTTTCCCAAAAATTAACCTTAGTTTCAACTTAAGATAAAAAATACATAATGTCAGTTTAGCGATTGAGGGTTTTATTTAAAAGTTCAAAGTGAAATTTGTGGCTTTGATAATTTCCCGTTTGGATGAGTGGCTTAAATTATTCATAATATTATAGATGATGCGGTTTTATTTTACGCATCCGGAGTAACGGGCGAAACAAATTTTCGGTGTTGGGAAGGCTTAAATCCCCGAAAAACCGCAAATTCAAATTCCGAAAACGATTGCAGTACACACAAAAACGGCTAATTAGCCGTTTAATTTATTTTAGGCGTTTTTTATTACCAAGGATTGCGTATGAGCGTGCTCGATACGGTAGACACGCAAAATGAATTGTACCAGGATTTGCGCAGGCAATTCGATCCGCTGTACGAACAGTTGATCAAAATTGTTCGCGAGTATAATCCGCAATTCAACGAAGAAATGTTATACAAAGCCTATGCTTTTGGGCTTTGGGCGCACCGGGAACAGAAGCGCCAATCCGGTGAGCCATATTATTTGCATTGCATGAACGTGGCAACCATTTTGGCGGAAGTAATGCGGATGGACAGCACAACCATCGCCGCCGGTTTGCTGCACGATGTTGCCGAAGATACAACTTATACGCTCGATGAAATTGAAGAAGAATTTGGTGCGACCATCCGTTTGCTGGTGGATGGCGTAACAAAAATTACCGAAATGAGCGGCAGAAAAGGGCTAAGCCGGGAGCTGCGGCAGGCGGAAACGTTTCGCAAAATGCTGCTATCCATGGCAAAAGACCTTCGGGTGATTTTGATAAAACTGGCAGACCGGTTGCACAATATGAAAACGCTCGGCGCCATGCCGCCGGAAAAGCGCAATCGCATTGCCATCGAAACCCGGGAAGTGTATGCGCCATTGGCCAACCGGTTCGGGATGCAGCGCGTTAAAAGCGAACTGGAAGATTTAACATTCAAATATCTGGACAACGCCGCGTTTCTGGATCTCAAAAACCGGCTGAATCAGAAAAAAGAAGAGCGCGAAGCATATATCCGCAAAATCATCAAACCGATCGAAGCGGAAATTGCTGCGCACAATATTCAGGCATCGGTTTATGGGCGCCCGAAACATCTGTATTCTATTTATAAAAAAATAAAGGTGCGCAATAAGCCGTTCGAAGAAATTTACGATCTGCTGGCGATTCGGATTATCGTTACAAAAGTGGAAGAATCTTATTATGTGCTAGGGTTGGTTCACAACCTCTATACACCTGTTTATGAACGATTTAAGGATTACATCGCAATGCCGAAAATAAACGGCTACCAATCGTTGCACACAACGGTGGTGGATAAACAGGGGCATATGGTGGAGATTCAGATTCGCACGCAGGAGATGCACAACATCGCCGAAATGGGGATTGCCGCACACTGGCGATACAAAGACGGCATGCCGGACCGCAAAAAAGATGAGATGGATCAGCAGCTAAACTGGGTTCGCCAGTTGCTGGATCAGTATAAAGAAAAAGAAATGGTTGATGCACAGGATTTTCTGGAATCGCTGAAAATTGACCTGTATCAGGACGAAGTTTTTGTGTTTACCCCGCGGGGCGATGTGATGCGGCTGCCGCTCGGCTCCACGCCGGTGGATTTTGCATTTCAGGTGCACTCGAATGTGGGGATGCACTGCATCGGCGCAAAGGTGAACGGTCGCATTGTGCCGTTGAAATCTACTTTGAACAGCGGTGAGATGGTTGAGATTATCACGAGTTCCAACCAGCGTCCCAGTCAGGATTGGCTCACATTTGTAAAAACCAGCAAAGCGCGGCATCATGTGCGGCGCTATTTGCGGGATATCCAGTTTGAACACAGCCTGAAACTCGGCGAAGAGATCATTGACAAATATTTTAAGCGCTTCAAAATCAAACATCAGGATGATAAACTGGATGAAGCGTCCAAAAAATTGGGTGTCGAAGACGTGCCCAGCCTGAAGGCGGCTGTCGGGCGTGGTGAGCTAACTATCGAAAAAATAATGGCTTCCATATCCGAAAAACCAGTGGAAGATCAGCCAAAAGAATCGCTGTTGCAGCGCATTCTGCAAAAGAATCGCAAACATTCTGCCATTCGCGTTCAGGGAATGGATAATATTATGATTAACCTCGGGCGCTGTTGCCAGCCGGTTCCCGGCGACGACATTTTGGGATACATTACCCGTGGCAAGGGTGTGACAATCCATCGCCGCAACTGCCCGAACATGCTCAATCTGGTTGACCGGAAGGATCGCACTATTTCGGTAAACTGGACGGTGGAAGTAGAGGAAGAGTTTCGGGTGCAACTGTCGCTGTTGGGTGAGGATCGCAAATATTTAATTCGCGATATTACACAGGCACTTGCAACAAATAACATCAATATATTAAATTTGGACATCCGGGCGAAAGACAAGGTTGCGCTCGGCAAAATTATTCTCGAAGTCAAAAATCTGCCGCATCTTACGCGAGTGATTAATGCGCTCAACCGGGTGAATGGTATAATCAGCGTTGAACGTATAGAGCCTGCATCACGCAAAAAAGATTCGTAATTCCTTTTAGTAATTTGGATATTTTAACCGCTTTTGTGGTAAAAGCGGTTCATTATTTTTGTGCCAGTATGAAATAAATGTATAGCGAAGTTAAAGATTCGGAGGACTGCAAATGTCAAGTTTTATGTATATCTCCAAAGAAGGATTGGAGAAATTGAAAGCCGATTTACACTATCTGAAAGCCGAAAAACGCCCGGAAATTTCCAAAAAAATATCCGAGGCACGCGACTTTGGCGACCTTAAAGAAAACGCGGAGTACCACGCCGCCAAAGAGGCAATGGGATTGCTGGAATCTAAAATTTCCCAAATGGAAGAAAACATCCGCCGTGCCAAAGTGGTCGATACGAGCAAAGTGACCAATGAGCAGGTTGCTATTTACACCACCGTTGTGATGAAGGATTTGAAGCGCAACCAAACAGTGGAATATACATTGGTTTCGCAGGAAGAATCCGATTTCCGGGAATCAAAAATTTCCACCACATCGCCGGTTGGCAATGCTTTGCTCGGCAAAAAAGCCGGTGAGGTTGTCGATATCAAAGTGCCTGCCGGGATTATGAAGTATGAAATTCTCGAAATCAAAGCGCCAACGGCATAAACCGCGAAACTCTGACGGGTTTTTTACGTGTTATTAAATGGGAAAAACCCGTATGAAGGAGTGAAAATGGAAATGAATAACAACACACAGAAACTGTATCGTTCCAAAACCGATAAATACATCGGCGGGGTTTGCGGTGGATTAGCAACATACACCGGGCTGGAAAGCAATATGATTCGGCTGTTGATGGTCATCAGCGTGTTTGTCGCCGGCATCGGATTTGTTTTGTATATCGCTGCACTGCTGATCGTTCCCGAAAACCCGAACGAAACAGAACCGGAACGCCCCGAGCGCCCGGAAACCGACAAAACCTTTTTGTGGGGAATTATTTTTGTCAGCATTGGCGCGTTAATTTTGCTTCGCGAAATGGATTTGTTCGACCTGATATTTATCGATCTACCGTGGTCCACTATTTGGGCAATCCTGTTGATCGCCGCCGGAGCCGCGTTGATTTACCGGCAATATCAGCAAAAAGAATCCCAAACTGAGATTGCTGAAATGGACCCGGATGCCGCATCGTCCGATGCCTCAACATCGCAAAAAAGCACGTTCGATATCTATCGTTCCCGGAGCGACAAAAAAATCAGCGGTGTGTGCGCCGGAATAGCCAAACATTTTAACGTCGATCCGACACTCGTGCGGCTGGGTTGGGTGGTGTTGAGTATCGCCTCCAAAGGATTGGGCGTGCTGATTTATTTCGCGTTGGTATTTATACTTCCGGAAGAAGAATCGACCGAACAAACCGTTTGATACCGGGAAAATATGAGAAGAAGGTAAGCAAAATGAAAAACAAGACATCTGCATTTATCGGTATTTTTCTGATACTTATTGGCGTGGTGCTGTTGCTGCGCGATTATATTGATCTGGATATCAATAAATACACTGTGCGCAGTTACGGGTTGCTTTTTCTCGGAATCGCCGGATTTTTGCTGAATCTGCAGCGTAAACCGCGTCGCGGCATGTTTGTGTTCCCATTTCTTGGGTTGATCGGGCTGTATTATACGCTCGGCGAACTGGATATTCTGTCCACCACTCGTGGGATGACGTTATCCGCATTTACGATCGCTTTTGGTCTGGCGCATTATCCGACATACATTTTTGGATCAATCCGCAGTCTCAACAAATTAATTGTAGGTAATATCGTATTACTTGTCGGGTTGATATTTTTAAGTTACGAACTGGAATATATTTCAACGCGGTTGTTTGTTACGATTATTGATGACTATTGGCCGGTTGCACTGATTTTGGTAGGCGTCGGGTTTATCATCAACAGCATTATCCAGCGGCGTTCGACAAATGGTCCGGTTTCGTCGAAAGAATTGCAACACCATCCCTGATTTTTCCGAAAAAAAGAATCCGTTTTATACAGCCCGTAAACTCAGGCAACTGATTTACGGGCTTTTGTTTGCTGATTTTTTCGTATTTTTGAATAATCGGCGTGTGATTGCGCACGATTTTGTTTAAATTCCATACTTATTTTTTTAAACGCATTGCATCAGTTTATCGGAAAATGGCGCAGCGGAACAGATTACCGAGGGTTCTGTGGAAAATTTTGGATTACACGACAAGATTGAGATTTTTGACCGGGAATTTCACATTCACACCGGCGCAATGATTGAGCACAATCGCATTATCACCGAAGTTTTTGAACGAGGGATGTTCCTTCTTTCCCGCCAATACGACATTAATTTGCGCAAAGACCGCATCGGACACGATTACGATTTCCTGAGCAAAGTAACCGAAAATTTTCACCAAAATGTAATCGATGAACTGGAATCGCTGTATCTGGTTCAGGAAAAATTGATGCGTTACCGCCACCCGAAATCGCATTATTATCTGGGCATTTTATTCCTGAAACGCAATTTGTTTGAGGAATCGATCCGCGAATTCAAAACCTCGCTGGAGCAGGATCACAGTTTTAACCGCGCATTTATCGGGTTGGGCGTCAGTTATTTGAAATCCCGGAAATTTGTGACCGCCAAAGAAACGTTCAAAACCGCGCTCAATATGAGCGAAAAATTCCCGGATTTTTTAAACTATTACGGATTGGCGCATCTCTTTTTGGATGAATATGACGAAGCAATGTCACTGTTTAAGGAAGCAATTCGCCTGAATCCCAAATATGTGGAAGCCCAGTTTAACCTTGGCGTGGCGCTTTACAAATCTGCGTTGCATGGCGCGCATGACCCGGAGGCTGTTGCTGTTCCGGCGCGTGTTTCCATCTATCTAAAGCAGGTGCGTGACTTGTCGAAATATCGCGTACCGATGTGGCAAAAAGAATTTAACCAATTGCTGGAGCTGTTGCGCGACAATCAGCACAACACCATTATTCCGGAGCTGGAGCAATTCCAGCTAAAATTGGTCGATCTGGTTTCTGACCGGGAAAAAATATTTGAATTTTTTCTGCGATTTTTGTTTGGCGGAAAAGACCTGACGCTGGAAACCATCAATAAATACCAATCCATTTTTGTGGCAAATGATAGCGATACGCAACATTATCCGGACTATTGGAACGATTTGGGAACGTTCAACCTCATCAAAAGCCGTGGATTGCTGATGAAAGCCATGAGCGAATTTGAAAAAGCGCTGGAGCTTGCGCCCGGTTTTGAGGAAGCCCAAAAAAATCTGGATACCATTCGCAGCCACGAAAAAGGCTTCATGATTTTGCTGCGCGCGATTCTGAAATAATCACCCCAAAATACAGATACCATGCCCCAAATTCTCATCGTTGATAACGAAGAAAAATTCTGCAAAGTGATCAAAGCGTCGCTGGAGTTGGAGGCGTTGCCGGCAACCTATGTCACTTCCGGCGAAGCGGCGTTGGTGCATCTCTCAGAAAATGCGGTGGATGTCATCATCAGCGATTTGCGTATGGACGGCATCAGCGGAATGGCGCTGCTGGAGCAGGTGAAACAGCAGTATCCGCAAACTGAATTTATCATGATGACCGCTTACGCCACGCAACAAACCGCCATCGAAGCGCTCAAAAAAGGGGCGTTTGATTATCTCATCAAACCGTTTCCGGATATGGATGAACTGACGTTGCGAATCCGGCGGATTCTGGATCAGCAACGGCTGATCGCGGAAAATCAGCGGTTGAAAAAACAGGATGAAACGCCGGTATTTTTTAGCGAGATGATTGGCAAAAGCAAAAAAATGCAGCAGATTTACCGGCTCATCAAGAAGGCGAGCGAGAACGATGCAACCGTGCTGGTTCGCGGCGAAAGCGGCACCGGAAAAGAGTTGGTTGCACACGCCATTCACGGTTCGTCGCAGCGGAAGAACAAACCGTTTGTGACGGTAAATTGTGCCGCGTTGCCGGAAAATTTGCTGGAAAGCGAATTGTTCGGTTTCGAAAAAGGAGCGTTCACCGGCGCAACGCACCGGCGCATCGGCAAATTTGAGCAGGCTGGCGGCGGCAGTATTTTTCTGGATGAAATCGGCGATATCAGTCCGGCAACGCAGGCAAAGTTGCTGCGCGTGTTGCAAAATAAGGAAATTTACCGGCTCGGCAGCAACGAGCGCATCATTGTGGATGTTCGGATTATTGCGGCAACCCATCAAAATTTGGAAGAAATGGTGGAAAGCGGGCGATTCCGGCAGGATTTGTATTACCGCCTGAATGTGTTTCAGTTGACACTGCCAACGTTGCGGGAGCGCAAAGAGGACATCCCGGCGCTGGTGCATCATTTTGTAGCGCAATCCGCTGCGCAGGATATCGACCGGCTGGCGCTCTCGGAATTAATGGATTACGATTGGCCGGGAAATGTGCGGGAATTGCAAAACGCGATTGAACGCGCCGCCATCGTTTGCAACGGCATGATTACGCGGGAGGATTTGCCGTCAACCCGCAAAATGATCGCGCATTCGGCAAAACCCGGTGAATTTGTGTTGCCCGATTCAGGCATAAAACTGGATGATTTCGAGAAAAAATTGATCCGGCAGGCGCTGGAAAAAGCGGACGGCAATCGCACGCACGCCGCAGAGCTTTTGGGTATTACCCGCCGCAGATTGTATTCGATGATGGAGCGTTTCGACATCAACCCGGATGGCTGATGTTACGGTTTTTCAGGATATACGACAAAATCATCTTTCATCCCTTTGTCAGCATCTTTTTTAACTTCATCGCGGACGCCTTCTTTTGGCGGCGTGCCAGTTCCCGGTGCCGGTGGTTTTGTGCCTGGCGGCTGGATGGGCTGGTTCGGCCAAACCTGCGACCACAACCGGCTTTCTGGTCCGGCAAGCTTGCTTTGCGGCGGGATTAAATTGTTGGCAATTTTTTCATCAAGATCTGTTAGCGCAGAATCTTTGGAATTATAGGGACCGATTGTTACCATGTATTGTTTATCGCGTGTGAGAAAAACCTGGCTGGTCAACCCGCGTGATTGATATTTTTGTGCCTCTGCAATTGCGCTTTCCTGACTGCCGAGGCCCTTCTCAACCAAAATGTAGGTATTTCCGATTTTACACCCGCTCACCAGCAGAAAAACAACCCCGATTACCCAAAGCTTCAACCGATTTTTTAACAGCATCGTACGCATATTTTTTTTCTCAAATTAAATGAATACTCGTTTTTGACAACCGTTATGGTATTAAATATACATTATTCCCAAAGCAATGAAAAGCCGAAAACACATGTATTTAAAGCATTTAGCCCGGTTTTGTTTCCGCTGTCGAAAATAAATGATAGCTAAATTAAATTTCCGGTCTGTGATATGCCAGCGACGATCCCACCCAGGTTTTATTTTTGTTGAAATCCACGCCCATCATTTTGCCTTTGCTGGTGCGGAGTAAGTTGTTGACCAGAATAGGTTTATCATCCCAAATAAACATCAGGCGAATTTCCACACGGGCATGCTCGTCCGGTGTTTTGATGAGCGGTGCGTATTCAATTTTTCGTTGCAAAATGTAATTTTCGCGATCGTCAATCTCGTTCAGCATTGCTTTGGTGACATCGACCTGAACGCCGGTTCCGGCGAAGGAATACAGCGGCTTGAGCACATAATTTTCCAGATCATCTGGATAGTTCGTAAGCTCATGTAAATAATGCGTTTGCGGGCAATATTTGCTGTTGATTAACGGCAGCGTATGTTTGCTGATTTTGAAAAACCAGTTGGGATGACCCACCCATTCCACATCCAGATCGGCGTTAATATCAAATCCCGGTTGGATATTTTTGCGAATGAGTTCATCAAAAATAAAGCGATAGTAAATTCGCTCAATAGGAATTTCCCGCCCGTTTTTGCGATAATAGAGCTTGTTTCCGCGCTGAAAAACATCTGTGACGCAAACAAACGGGATCCCGAAATACTGCTCCGTCAGATAAAAATCGATGCGGGTTTTTTGCTGCTCCGGCTGCAATTCCAACAGCACCACGTTTTCCGGCGCGCTATTGCCGAGCAACAGTTTCCCCAGCTTCTCTTTGTAGGTTTCCGAATTTAGCCCGCTGAAAAACGGCAAAAATCCGTCCGGGATCGGGAAATATTCGCGAAGCTTGGTATCCAGATAATGCTGAAAAGCATACAGCGACGGAAATCCCTGCAGCTCGATCAATTGCGGTAGCAGATGCCCGTTTTCGTCGAGACAAATTGCAAAATCCACCTGCAAAAAATGGGTATGCGGGGTTTCGTTGGCGACGCTCATTCCCGCCGGAATGGCGTTTTTGCAGCGATCGGGAAAATCCGGCTGGCGCACCACGCGCATCACGTCATTTGCGGCTTCTATCAACTTATCCCGCAACGCATCGGACAAAAACAGCGGCGTTTCGCAAACGCGAAAAACCAGGCTTTGCCGGTTGTTGCGGTGAATATCAGCGACGAACGCATCATATTTGCTCTGGTCAAAATTCGTGTTGAATTGTTCACGGATTTCCGGAATCATTATTTCCCCTGATGTTTTTGATTTGCAGGAATTTACGCGATCAACCGATTGTTTTCAATGATTTATCAATTCTGCAGCAAAGGTATAAAAAAAAGCCGGTGAAAAATTTCACCGGCTTGTGTGCGAAAAAAGTGCTTTTTTTATTCGTCCAGGCTGACAGGCAAGCCGAAATGTGTTTCTTCGATGATGTAATCCACCACGTTTTTCAGATCGTAGGATTGCTCCCAAATCGCCAATTGACGATCTGCGCCGCTGCCGCGTTCCACCATTACTTTGATGAAATTCATTTCTTCGCGAACGCCCAAATCGTCCACCACTTCTTCCACAAAATCCAGCAATTCACCGATCAAATCTTTGCAGGGCACTTCTTCCTGTTTTCCGAAATCGATGAGTTTGCCATCCAATCCGTAACGGCTGGCGCGCCATTTGTTTTCGAGAATCAGCGAGCGGCGATAGAGCCGGAAGCCCAAATTCTGTTTTTTGAGGCGATACAATTTGGCGACAATCGCCTGAAACAGCGCGGCAATTGCCAGTGTTTCTTCGGCACGCATGGGCACATCGCAGATGCGGAATTCCAGCGTATCGAAATATGGGTGCAGGCGAATATCCCACCAGATTTTTTTGGCATCGTCGATGCAATTGGTTTTGACCAACAGCTTCAGAAAATCTTCATAAACCGCGAGGCTGTCGAAATAATCGGGCAATCCGGTACGCGGAAAACGATCGAACACTTTTACGCGGTAGGATTTGAAACCGGTGTTTCGTCCCAGCCAAAACGGGGAGTTGGACGACAGCGCCAAAACGTGCGGCACAAAATATCGCGCCGCGTTCATAATCTGGATGCCATCTTCACGATCGTCGATGCCAACGTGCACATGCAGCCCGAAAATCAGGTTGCCCCGGGCAACCATCTGCATGTCCTGCACGATGGTTTTGTATCGCGGATGTTCAGTTATTTTCTGATCTTTCCAGTGCGAAAACGGGTGCGTTCCGGATGCTGCAATGCGCAAATCCGCTTCCAGTGCGGTTTTGGCTAATCCGGTGCGCAATTCCAGTAAATCTTCACGAGCTTCCTGAATATTATTGCACACATGCGTGCCAATCTCCACAACTGATTGGTGCATTTCCGGTTTTAGCTGCTCGGTTAATCTGGGTAATTTACTGCCCTGAATAATCTGCTGTATATGCGATTTTAACTGCCGGGTCTCCGGATCGATAATCTGAAATTCTTCTTCAATGCCAATCGTAAATAGCTTGGACTTGCTCATACAAAACTCACTTTTTAGATGTGTTGAATGAACGCGGCGTAACACGTTGATTTTTTACCGCGTCGGTAACAAACTTGCCCCAGGTCAGGTTTATTTTGCCGGGTTTATGTGCTTTTGCCAGTTCGATGGCGAAATTGGCAGATGTTTCCACAATCCATTCGAAATTTTCTTCGCCGACGGAATAGTAGTCGGCGTCCGGTGCCGGATTGCCGAAATCGATGGCATACGGCTCGCCATCGCGGATAGCCAGTTCCACAGTGTTAAAATCGTAGCCCAAGCCGCTGCAAAGGCGCAATACGGCGTCCTCGATTTTTGCATTCAGTTTTGCTTCAACCGGCGGCGCATTGCGAATATATTGCATGTGATAAGGTTGCTTCGGATCGTAGCGCATCACCCGGACGTATTTTTGCCCGAGGCAATAGCAGCGGTAATAATCCGTAAACTGGATTTCTTCCTGCAACATCATCACCAGTTGTTCGGTTTGATTATAGGTTTGATAAAATTGTTCACGATTTTCGATTTTGTAAACGTGTTTCCATCCGCCACCGGCAAATGGCTTAAAGAACGCCGGAAAACCGACATAGCTGAAAATGGCATCCCAATCTAACGGATATGAAAGGTTGCGCATGGAGCGTTCGTCCGTATCCGGCGGATGGGTATTGGAGGGCAACAACACAGTGCGGGGCACTTTTACGCCAGCCATAAGCGCCAGCGAATTGTTGAAAAATTTATCATCCGCACTCCACCAAAACGGATTATTGATCACCGCTACGCCGGCGGATGCCGCATTTTTCAAATAGGCACGGTAAAATGGAATATCCTGCGATATGCGATCGATAATGACGGCATATTCATCGCATTCACCTTGCACTACTTTGCTGATATTTACAAATTCTGCATAAATACCTTTCAGCTTTTTGGCATTAATGCGTTCGACAAATGCATGCGGATACGTGTTTTCTCTACCAAACAGGATACCGATTTTCTTCATGCGATAAAATCTCCTTAAAGGTTTTGGTCGCTTTCGTGAGTGTTTAAGTTGCGGCGTTGGGTGCTTTGCTCCAAATTGCGTTGCGAAAATCGGGCGTGCAAAATCCCGGTTACGCATTTTGAGGCAAATGCAAATTGGGTTAAAACCCGCCTTCGCATGCGATTGATAACTTTGCGACGATGCTACGAAAGTTTAATTTAGCAAGAAAAATGGTATTTCAAAAATAATTTTGGGGTGGTTTTTATATTTCACTATTTCCCGCTTTGGCAAAACCGAAAGCGAGAAATGGCGAAAAAAAAAGCGCGGTGTTTGTCTATGAAACAAATACCACGCTTTTTTTAGATAATATTGAAACTGCTGTTTTTTTTAATTTTAATCTGCGTAAAGCACCAACTCTTCACCGGGTTTGATTTTGTTGTTCCGTTTGGCATTCCAGCGTTTGAGATCGTTGATGCTAACGTTGTGTGCGCGGGCAATATCCCACAGTGTATCACCGGAGCGAACGATGTAAGTATTTTTGTTATCGCCGGATGTTTCAGCGACCGTTGCAGCACCCGGTACCGGCAGATTTGCGCTGGCCAGCGCATCGTTTGTGCTACCGGATTGATTCGGCAGCCAGATGTTCAGTTTTTGACCGGGACGAATAATCCGTGAATAATTTAACCCGTTCCATTCGCGCAGTTCATTTACGCTGACACCAAACTTTTTGGCGACTTCCCACAGGTTATCACCGGAACGGATGGTGTAAACTTGTTTATAATGTCCGGGAACATCGGCAACTACTTTGGCTGAGCTGTTCAGGCTTGCGCTGGTTGAGCGCGGTGCGGTGCTTTTTCTGGCGGTGCTTTTGGGCGTGTTGCTGGCAACCGCTTTCGGGCTGCTTTTTCCGGCAGGAATTGGAATCATTAATGTGCGTCCGGCGCGAATCAAATTGCCGGATAATTTATTGAAATGTTTGACTTCTGTAATTGAAACACCATATCGCCGGGCGATTGTTGAAAGCGTTTCGCCGGAACGAATGCGGTGCTGCACCCAGTCCATTTTTTGGGATTTTGGCAAATTATCGTATTTGCTCAAAAATGTGTCGCGGGTGCCGGAAGGCAGGTAGAGCAACCATTCATCAACATCCGGCGGTGTGCACCAGCGCAAAATAGCCGGGTTCAGGTCGCGAATCTCGTTGTATGTGCTGCCAACCGCTTCGGCAATAATATTCAGATCGATGCTTTGTTTGATGGTTACCGTATCAAATTCAATCGGGTTATCCGGAATAATATCCGCAAAATTATATTTTTCAAGATTGCTGGCGATTGTTACGGCTGCCAGATACGTCGGCACATAATTTCGGGTTTGTTTCGGCAGTTTTGGCAGATCCCAAAATTCGCTAACGTTATACGTTTTGATGCGTTTTTCGATTTTTCCGGGGCTGAAATTGTAGCCGGCAATGCCAATATACCAATCGCCGAAGCGCTCATATAAATCGAGCAGATGTTGCCCCGCCGCCCGGCTTGCTTTGATAACATCCTGACGGTCGTCGTACCACCAGCTTTGGGTTAATCCGTAATAGCGGCCGGTTGCGGAAATAAATTGCCACATCCCGACTGCGCGGGCGTATGAACGTGCCTGCGGGCGTAATCCGCTTTCGATCATTGCCAGATAAAACAATTCTTCCGGTGCGCCTGTTTCCCGCAAAATGCCTTTGACCAGCTTTTCGTATTTTCCGGCACGTCTTAGCCAGCCTTCGAAAGTTTTACGTCCGCGACGGGTTTCGGAAAAATATTTGATGGCATTTTCAATTTTTTTGTTGAGAATTAAGGGAATCCGAAGTTGTTCCAGCGAGTCCACTGCAAATCCGGCGGAGTCGGAAACGGCGAAAAGCCGTTCGATGTCGATCATCATTTCTTCTTCGGTAAGGGTATCCGCATCCAGAACAACCATGCGGTGAAGGTAGGAATCGTAAGAATCGTTCACCCGAAAATACAGCGCGGTCAGCAACGAATCTTCCGGATAAAGCGTGGAAAGGCTGTCTGCTTTTTCCAATGCTTTCAAATAATTTCCATCGGTCAGCATCGCGTCTTCGCTGATGCTGTTGCTTTCGGCGGCGTTGAGATAGGCTGAAATTTGCTGCAATTCAGCTGCCGGTGCCGTTTTGGGTGATTTTTTGAAAATCCATACATTACATGCGGATAAACTGACCAGCATTAACATACAACCTGCGATCTTCACGATCTGCTTCATGAAACGATTCTCCTTCCGTATAACAACAGTTACTTCAGAATTCCTTTTCGGGTTAAAGCAACTACCTTTTCAACAAAATTGGTTGTGGATCGATTTGGTGTCAGTGGAATGGTTAGCACCCGTCCGCCACGTGCTTCAACAATGTCTTTCCCTACAATGTCGTTGATGTCGTAATCGCCGCCCTTTACCAACAAATCCGGTTGAACCGACCGGATAAGTTCATACGGCGTATCTTCATCAAAAACAGAAACATAATCAACAAAAAATAACGATGCGATAATAAAAGCGCGATCATCAGCCGGCATCAGCGGTCTTGCGGGACCTTTCAACCGGGTGACAGAATCGTCGCTGTTGACGCCGACAATCAGGATATCGCCAAACCGTTTGGCTTCCTGCAAATACTCCACATGGCCGCGATGCAAAATATCGAAACAACCGTTGGTAAAAACAACATTGCGGTCTTCGAAATCCCAATCCATGCGCAGCTGCGCCAGCGTGTCACGTGTTTTGATTTTTTGTGCAACAGTCATCCACTCACTCCCCGAATACTTACCCTTTAGCTCGTCAATATAGTTACTTTCGGGGAATTTGAAAAATTTTTTTGCAATAAATTTCGCCAAATTTTCAAAAAATTGCAGATTCCTAACGTAGTTGTGACCAAAATTGCATCAGATCAAAACATGGGTGATGGGGAAGGCCGTTCGCAATTCCAACGGTTACGGAATACAGATGGTTGAGTAGCCTATGTGCCGCCTTCCCTGGCTGACACTCGCACAAACAATATACATCTGACTTGCGTTGCGTTAGTGCGCCATTTCAAAAATTTGAAAATACGATTTTTTTCAGATTGGCTGATAATGTGTAACATTTTAATGCAGAAATAACAATTGGTTAGATAAACGTTTTCCAGCGGCACGGGAAGAACAAATGATTGAATCTGAACGTGTGGGTTTTGGTTGGAAAAATCAGCAATTTCTGCGGCAAACCGGTTTATTGCAAACAGGGAATAAATGCAAATTTTTGCGAAAATTAAATATTTGGCGTATCTTCTCAGGCATTGCAAAATAAGAAATATTGTGAAAAATAAGCGGAAAATTACGAATGAAGTCATCAAAATTTTGGCCGATTTGGCTATTGTGCACCATCGCGATGTTGCCGGTTTGGGCACAAAAACCCATGTTCAATGCCGATAGCGCATTTGCCCATGTAAAACATTTGAGCGTAACCATCGGCCCACGCCCGATGGGCTCGGCAAATGAGCAGGAAGCCTTGCGCTGGGCAGCGGAAAAATTCAAATCCTATGGCGCAGATACGGCGTATGTGATGCCATATTTTGAAGCACCGCGCGGCGTAAACACAACCAGTGGCATTGCCATTGCCCTGTTTCCGGGGCAAAGCGATTCTATTATTGTGATTGGCGGGCATATCGATTCGGATAGCCGGATAAATCCCGGCGCCAGCGATAACGCATCCGGCACAGCTTGTGTCATCGAGTTGGCGCGAATGTGGGCAAAGGCCCCGCCGCAGCGATACACATTGCTGTTTGCCGCATTTGGCGGAGAAGAACGCGGTTTGATCGGCTCCAAATTTTTTGCAGAAAACTATCCGCGGATGGATTTGGTGCGGTTAATGTTCAGCATCGATATGGCCGGAACGCCAGGCTGGCTGATCCCGTTTATCGATACCGAATCGCACCAGGCACCGCGCTGGCTGGTGGAAGATGCCTACGCTGTCGATCGCGCGCTGGGTTATAACAGCCTGGAATATCCAACCCATTTTTTTAGTATTAACAATGCTTTGGGTGGTGCGGGCTCCGATCACATGCCGTTTATGGAAAAAAATATTCCGGCAATCGATTTTACCGCAGGCATCAATATCGACCCGATCCACACACCACAGGATCACATTGGATTTGTGGATAAAAACATGCTGGCGCGCAGCGGGCGAATCGTCAACGCGCTTCTGGAAAAATATCAGGAAAACGGCATTCCGTCAGCGCATGCGGGGCATTACATGATGTGGGAAACATTTTTGGGACGGCAGTTTATCCCCAAATGGATGATTTTTATTGTGGTAATCGTGGGGCTGATTGCCGGTGTTGGCGGCATTTTGCAAGCCCGTAAATTTGGCGATAGCAGCTTATCCAGAGGGTTGTTTTCCGGCACAAAATTATTTTTGTTAATGATTGTAATTGCTGCATTTACGCAGTTCGGCGAAGGTCTTTTGCAAATCATCAAAGGAACGCGATATCCCTGGATGACCCATTTCCGCGAGTACATGATTTACGCGGCAATCTGGACGCTCGGCGGTTTTTGGGTCGCGGCGCAAACCACGCGTCGTTGGCGGTTTAGCGAAAACGCCTTCGGATATGCCATTCGCGCAGCGGTGCTTCTCATTTTACTCACAGGATTGTTATTAATGAAAGATGCACGGTTGGCGCTTTATCCGGCGGTATCGTTGCTGCTGCTGTATTTGGTGATCAACCTGCGTCCGGCTGCGTTGCAATTGCTGGCTGCACTGGCCGTTCCGCTGCCCATGTTCCGGCTTATGTTTATGGAAACGCTCCCATTTTTGGCGCGAAGCCTGACCGTTGCCGGATTCCAGATTACCACGTTCAAACATGCACTATTGTTTAGTTCGATTCTCACCGCCGTGCTGACAATCTGGTTCTTGCCGACGCTGTTCACCTGGGCGTTTATTACGCGATATATCGCTTCCGTTCAGCAATTTGTTGAGCAATTCCGGCGTTCGATTGTCGGGTTGATTATTCTATTTGCCATTTTGGGATATGGTGGTTATCTCGTTGGTTTATCTGCATTTAGCGATCGCTGGCAGCCCTTGGTGCGGGTTCAGGCAACATACGATATGAACACAAATGAATCCGGCATTACCGTTAACAGCAACGACTTTTTGCGAAATGTGAATGTGCAGGGTGTTCAGCTAAACCGGCAGATTGACTGGGAAACTCTTTCGGAAAAGCTGGATGTTGCGTTTTTGGCGGATTGGTTAAAAGTGAACCGGATGGATTCGCTGGCGATTGGCGAAATGGACACTATTTTCATCGATTGGGCGTTTGGGACAACGCACCCGTGGTATCGTGCTGAGCTAACGGTGACCTGTGATTCCGGCGCAATTCAACCGTTGATCGAAACTGTAAACTACGCAAAATTGTCGGATACAAAATTGCAATTCCGTTGGGAAGCCGAACCAGCGGAGCGCGTGCGAGTGACCGGACGCCTGATTATTCCCGCCGGAAGAAAGCTGATCCGGGAGTGGAAAGGTGTTTATCCGTTTTTACCGATGCCGTTGAATGTTACTTCGCAATCCGGAGCGGTAATGTATCAAACGGATGTCACATTTCGCGATACGCTTTCCACTGCCGATCCGGCCGGATTTCATTCCGGCATGCCAAAAATGTTCACCGCAGATTCAACCGATACAACTTTGATCGATTCTGTAATCGATTCCGTTATGCAAACGGAACCGGATTCGCTGCAAAACCCGGTTCCGGAGTAATGTTTTTCCGGCAGCTGCCGGAAATTTTTAACAGCATGTCAAGATTTCAATGAAATTACCGATTTGAAGGATAGTGGCAATACCAATTTGCTGCTATCCTTTTTTGTTAAATAACGGGTGGTTTTCAAATTAATGGTATAAAGAGAGCATCATGAGTCAACGGAATGACCAATCCGGAATGTCCCAAAAAGATGAAGAAATGGTAAACGAATTATTCCAGAGCGATAGCGGACAAAGCCGGGGCAAAACCAAAGTCAGCGATTTTTTGATTTTGATCGTGGATGACCAGCTAATTAACCGGCAAATTTTATCGCGCGGCTTGTCGGATTTGGGGTATAAAACGGCGGAGGCTGAAAACGGTTTGGTTGCGCTCGCCAAAATGAAGCGCGCGAAACCGGATGTGGTGCTGATGGATATCGATATGCCGGAATTAAACGGATTGGAAGCCACCCGGCGCATCCGCACCGTTCCCGAATGGCAGGACACCAAAGTATTGATGGTTACCGCCAACGACAGTGTCAAAAAGCTCAAACAGGCGCTTTCCTGCCGGGTGGATGATTATATTGTTAAGCCCATTAAAATTGCGGATATTGACCGCAGAATTCGCCAGCAATTGAATCTCAATAACGCGACGTAATAATGTCGTCGCGTTTATCCTTCCAATATTTTTGCATCTGACCATTCCGGAGTAAAAAACCGCACACAATTTCGACCGGCTTTTTTGGCGTCGTACAATGCTTTGTCTGCCAGTTTGATCAAATCTGCCGGTGTTACGGTTTTGTCGAACGGCAATGTTGAAACGCCAACGCTGATGGTCACATGATTGGACAGCCGCGAAGTTTTATGTTCGATATACAAATCTTCCACTTTTTTGCGCAAAATTTCTGCGACATAAAGTGCGCCCTCGGAATTAGTGTTCGGCAAAATAGCCGCAAATTCTTCGCCGCCATAGCGGAACAATCCGTCACCGGTTCTGTGCAGTGCATTGTTCAGCACTTGTGCAACTTTTTGGAGGCATTGGTCACCAGCCTGGTGTCCGTATGTGTCGTTGTAATTTTTGAAGTCGTCTATATCCAATAAAATCAATGAAATAAATTCGGATTCGCGCGGCGTTCTGCGCCATTCCGTACTCAATGATGTGTCAAATAATCGGCGATTTTTAACCCCGGTCAATCCGTCGTGAGTGGAAAGTCGCTGCAATTCCAGATTTACTTCCTGCAGCTTTTCCTGAGCCTCAACCAGTTCTTTCTCGCGTTGTTTGCGCTGATCCATTTCGCTTTTCAATCGCAGCGCGGAACGGACACGGGTGAGGATTTCGGTTTTATCGATCGGTTTGCGAATGTAATCGAATGCGCCGGCGTTAAACGAATTTTCCAGGCTTTTGCTATCCGTGTTTGCTGTTACCATAATGATGATAACATCCTCAAAGCCCGAAATGGCTTTTAACCGGCCGGTTGCCGTAATGCCGTCCATTTCCGGCATCATAATATCCATCAATATCAAATCAACCTGCGGTTTTGCCTGCGCAGGATTATTAACACCGAGATATTCAAACAATTCCGCTGCTGAGCCAAAAGTGGTAACATCGGTGTAGCTACCGATTTTCAATATTTTCTGGATCAGAATGCGGTTTTCCAATACGTCATCTATGACAAGAATTTTCACAATCACTCCCCTAATTCAGTGATAAGCTATTTTACCCATATGCCAATTTAAGTGATTGTTTTCGAAAACATTTAACGCAGCGCAAATTTTCGAAAATCGATTCTCAAATAACATGGTGTTTTATCGTGTTGTTTTTGCCCAAATACCCTTTTGAATATGATAAGCACATCAATAATCGACCGGTAAATTTGAATGATTAAGACCGCGTGAAACATTTGTCAAGAAATGAAATCTGCGGGATGGTTTGGGAAAAATGTTCAACAACATACACCAAATTTATTGATGTGCCGGTTGGGTTTTTGCCGCATTTCAGAACAGGCGATGCGTGTTACCCGTGCCGTTTTTGGTAATTTGGTTTTCGGAATTGGCGATAATTATCATCAATTTGTAAACAAAAAAATCGGCAATTGAGATTTCTCTTTTTCAAATTGAATAAAATAAACAAATTGGCTAAATTGAATCTTATCAACAAATGAATTGAGAGCCGGAAATGTTTGATGAAAAACTGAATAAATTGATTCGCAAAAAACGCTCGTTGCTTTGCGTGGGGCTGGATACGGATATCGAAAAAATTCCGAACTGTTTGCTGTCCGAACTGGATCCGCTGTTCACATTCAATCGCGAGCTGATCGAAGCAACGCATGATTTTGTAGCTGCGTACAAAATTAACATCGCGTTTTACGAATCGCTGGGATTGCCGGGTTGGGAATTGCTGGAACGCACGTTGGATGTTATCCCGGATAATGTGCTGGTTATCGCCGATGCCAAACGTGGCGACATCGAAAATACCGGACAGAAATACGCAGAAACCTATTTCAAAACATTCGATTTTGATGCCATCACTGTTTCGCCGTATATGGGAATGGATTCCATCACGCCGTTTTTGGAATATGAAGATCGCGGTGTGTTTATCCTTTGTCTCACATCCAACCCCGGCGCAACCGATTTCCAATTCCTGAAAGTGGATGACGAGCCGCTGTATCTAAAAGTGGCTGAAAAAGCGGTCAACTGGAATTTCCTTTACGGCAATTGCGGGCTTGTGGTTGGCGGTACGCATACCCACGAGATCCGGGAAATCCGCAATGTTGCTCCGGCGCTGCCATTTTTGGTGCCCGGCGTTGGCGCACAGGGCGGAAATCTGGAAAAAGTAATCGAATACGCCACAGATGCGCGCGGCGAATCCACGCTGATCAATTCCAGCCGGACGGTGATTTACGCTTCGTCCGAACGCGATTTTGCAGAGGTTGCCCGCACACGCGCCAAAGGGTTGCGCGATCGCATCAATATGTTGATCAGTATTCACAAAAACCCCGGATTGTTGGACTTAAATTGATGCGAACACGATATTGTATTTTAGCCAGCGGCAGTCGCGGCAACTCCATTTTTCTCGAAGCAAATGATACCCGTTTTTTGATTGATGTCGGGCTTTCCGCCAAACAAATTGAATTGCGATTGAAATCGCGCGGCGTTGAGCCATCCTCGATTGATGCTATTGTGCTGACCCACGCCCATCGCGATCACGTTCATGGTGTTGGCACGTTTGCACAGCGCCACAAAGTGCCGGTAATCGGACATCCGGACACGCTCGATTCGATCACCAATTTGCTCAAAATCGGTCAGGAAGTATTGCCAAAAGTGGATGCGTTTGAGTTTGGCGGTGTGCGATTTAAGCCGTTCCGCGTGCCGCACGATTGCGATCCGACCCACGGATATCTCATCGAAACCGCCACCAAAACCATCGGTATTTGCACAGATTTGGGCTACGTTACCGGTACGGTTCGCGAGCACATTTGCCGGGCAAATATTTTATTATTGGAAAGCAATCACGATCCCGAAATGCTGAACAACGGCAAATATCCCTGGGATTTGAAACAGCGAATCGCCGGACGATTCGGGCATTTATCCAACCAGAACGCAGGCGAATTGCTGTATGATATTTTTGGCACACAGCTCGATCACATCATTCTCGGGCATTTGAGCGACGAAAACAATACGCCGGAATTGGCGTTAAAAACCGTGTTGCGGCACGTCGGCGATCAGTATCGCAGCCGTTTCACGGTGATGGTTCAAAAAACCGTTTCGGATATGTTTACGGTTTAGCGCCGGAAATTGAAAATAAATCCACTTTTTTTATCGACCACTGCGCATTACTTTTTTGTTGATAAAATTTGAGTTACAATTTTTTCCAATTTGAAATTGACCAGGTGAGTAATGATGGCAAAAAAATGGCTGATTGCCCTGTTTTGTGGCGCATTTTTGATAAACGCAACCGCACACGCCGGATTGTTTGACGACCGTTTTCCCAGCCCGAAATTGAACGCGATGGGTGGCGCCGGTGTGGCGATCAACAGTGGTATTTGGGCAGGGTATTACAATCCCGCCGCACTCAGCCAGGTATCCGGAATTGGTGTGGGCAGCAGTTATCAGCGAATATTCAACACGCCATTTTTGAACAATTTTTTTGGTGCGGCAGCATATCCCATTTCTCCCAAATACGGCACGATTGGGGTTAATATCGAGTACTTCGGTGTGGATTATGAAGGTGAAAATCTCACCGGTGAATATGCCTTGCGCCTCTCACACGGATTCGATTTGTTGCGCGATATCAACAGCAGCCTCTCATTTGGCTATTCTCTGAAATTTCAATATTTGACATACGGCGAATCCGTTGGCGGACAGGAACTCGGCAATGCAAATGTGATTGGGTTGGATGTCGGGTTTCAGGCATCGGTGTATTCCCGCACATTTGTGGGCGTCTATTTTTTGAACCTGAACGCTCCGCAAGTGGGTTCGGAATCGCCGCGCGATCTGCCGCAGCGCATTGTCGCGGGCATCGCATATCAGCCGTACGACGGCGTGACCACCACGCTGGACATCAACCGTTCGCTGGACGCCAATCAAAATGAGGTGTGGGGCGGCGCGGAATTCCGGGTGTTTGATATGCTCGACCTGCGTTTTGGCGGAACCACAAATCCCAACCGTTTCACCGCCGGATTGGGTATCAACTTCAAGCAGTTCAGCATCGATTACGCGCTCAAAACCCACAGCGAACTCGGCGAAACCCATGTTTTTGGCATACTTTACGGGCTTTGATCGAGCTATTCATTGGGCAACAGTAACTGATTTCGGAACAAAATTAATGGCAAAAACCTTCATCATTCTTGGCAGCATCAACATGTTTTTGGCGGTTGCATTGGGCGCATTTGGTGCGCACGGCTTAAAAAGCCGGCTGTCTGCTGATCTGATGGCGGTTTACCAAACCGCCGTGCAATATCACAGTATGCACGCGTTGGGATTGCTGTTGATTGGCATTATTGCGCATTGGCTGGGTCAATCCGCGCTGATTAATTGGGCGGGCTGGTTGCTGCTGACGGGCATTGTGCTGTTTTCGGGAAGTTTGTACGCGATGAGTTTTACAGGCATCCGCATGCTCGGTGCGATCACGCCGTTTGGCGGTGTTGCCTTTTTGGCTGGCTGGCTGCTGCTGGCGCTTGCCGCGTGGAAAGCGGCGTAATTTTTCACTCCTTTTCCGGCGCTTCCGACTGTTTTTCGCCGGTTTTCCCACCATATTTGACGTATAAATCCATCGCCTGAAAAATTTTGTGAATCAACTGAACATCTCGCAATTCGGGATTGGCGCGCCCGAACAGCCGTTTGAATCGCATGATAAAACGGTCCCAACTGTCGTGCGGCACAAAATCGAGCTGACGCATTGTGGCTTCCAAATGTGTGTAAACGCTTTCCGTTTGCACATGATTGGCAAGTTCCCATTCGTAAACCGGCGCATTACCGGGCCGGGCGTTGTAACAGGCGTAGGCGTAAATCATCACTGCCTGCGCGAGGTTGAGTGAAGGGTGGGTAATTGCCGCGGGAATCGATGACGTTGCCTGGCAGCAGCGCAATTCATCGTTTGTCAATCCGCTTTTTTCGCGACCGAAAACCAGCGCAATTTTGTGTTCCGGAGCAATTTGCGCAATGCGCGAACCCACTTCCTCCGGCGTAAATGTCGGCATGCGATATTCGCGAACGCGATTGGTAGTCGCCACCACAAAATGCATGTCCGCTACGGCTTCCGGCAAGCTGGCAAACACTTTGGCGTTTTCCAGTATTTCCTCCGAGGCATGCGCCAATTTCCGGGCATCTTCCGACAAATGATCGCAGGGATTGATCAGCCACAGGTTGGAAAATCCCATCGTTTTGATGGCGCGCGCTGCCGCACCCACGTTCCCGGGCGAAAACGGTTCGACTAAAACAAAATGCACATTTTCCGGATTTACCGGCGGAAAGTTGGTTGATTCCATTACTTTTTCAATTTTTGGGTTTCGTTTATTGCCAAATCGGCGCGAATAATATAGCCCGGGCGACCGGCTGCGTCAAGTACCATTGAGGGTTGGAGGAAACCCGATCCGTTCGTATATTCCCGCCCGATAAAATGAAAACAGGATGAGAAATGACATCAAATATCTGGAAATTCCGGATTCCGAAAAATGCCAAAAATGACCTCGTGCGGATGCGCGTGGTAAACGAATTGAATCAGGGATCGACCCGGAAATTAACGCTGCTCACCGCGCCGGTGGGTTTTGGCAAAACCACCGCCATCCGCCAATGGGCGGATAACAGCGGCATGAAGCACGCCTATTTTGCCATCGATGCGCTGGACAACGATCCGGCGCTGTTTTTCAAAAATCTGGTAACGGCGCTGCAATCGATCCAAAAAGGCTTGGGAAAAGGCGTTTTTGAATCGCTGCAATCGGCGAAAACCGTTTCGATGGAGGCGGCAATTGAACAATTGTGCAACCAGATAGGCATGGTTTTACAGGATCACGTCATTATTCTGGATGATTTTCATTTGATCAACAGCGATGCGGTGCACGGCATTGTGGCGTTGCTGATCGGCTATTTGCCGCCGCAATCCAAAATGATGATTGCTGCAGAAAAAGATCCGCCGTTTGCGCTCGCAGAAATGCGATCTGCCGGACAATTGAAGGAAATCCATCCGCCGCACCTCAGTTTTACAATGGACGAAGCCGAAGCGTTTTTGAAAGTAGCGATGGATTTAAAGGTCGCCTACGGCGATGCTTCCGCGCTGGTTGTGCGCACCAAAGCAAAGCCTGCGCCGCTAAAATACGCCGGATTGTGCCTGCGCCACTATCCCTCGCTTTCCGAATTTGTGAGTGAATTTGAAAAAGAAGAACGCGACGAAAGCGAGTTTTTGATCGATATTTTGTTGAAAAACCAGACGGCGGAAATTGCCAAAACAGTGCCGATGCTGACCATTGCCGATGCGTTTAATGCGGCGCTTGCGGCGCAAATCAGCGAGCAAAATGATTGCGGCTGGCTGCAGGATTTCGCTGAAAACGGCGATTTTGTCACCGATTGCGGCGATGGCTGGTTCCGGCTGCATCCGTTTCTGGATAACGTTTTTGCCAAAATTACAGCCATCGAAAACAGCGGTGATGCGCACACCCGTGCGGCGCTGTGGTTCGAGCAAAACAACCAGCCGCACAACGCAATTGCGCAGGCGTTGGACGGCAATAATTTTCATTTTGCGGGACAATTGATTGGCAATCATGCAATGGAAATGTTGCAAAACGGGGAGTTGCTGTCGGTTGTTGGTTGGCTGAATGCGTTGCCGGCATCGCTGGATCAACTGTTGCCGATGCTCTCTGTTTGCCGGGCATGGGTGAAAATTGTCCGGCAGGATTTTAGCGATATCGAGCCGTTACTGGCGCAGGCGATTGCCGCGAAAATGCATGCCGCAGCGCCGTCGGAAATTACCGAACATGTGACCGCCATTCGCGAATATTTGGCGGATAAAAAATAAGCGGTTTAATCCGTGATCGATTGGGCGGGCAAAATGACCGGGTTAAAGGCTTTGGCGGCGACAATCACGCGATCGCCGATGCGAAAATCCTGCACGCTTTCCGGTGTGGCAATCACCCGGACGGGCGTGTTGCCCACCGCAACGGTGACAATCACCACGACATCGCTGGGTGTCATCGCCAAAATTTCTCCTTCAAATTTGAATTTGCCGCTCAGTTGTTTCCCGATCAGCACATCCGCCGGCGCGCCGATGTTCACCTGTTTGCCCTCATCCAGCACCAACACGCGATTGCATAATTTGAAAATTTCGCCAATACTGTGGGACACCAAAATGGTGGTCATCCCGAATTCCTGATGCAGCCGGAGCAAATCGTCCTGCAATTTGTGGCGCATTTCGTCATCGAGTGCGGAAAGCGGCTCATCGAGCAGCAGCAATTTCGGCTGGCGAACCAGCGCCCGAGCCAACGCCACTCGCTGTCTTTGCCCGCCGGAAAGCGTTTCCGGTGAGCGATTTGCCAGCGCCGTCAAATCCATTAATGACAATAGTTTATCAACAATTTTCGCTGATTGTCCGCGCGCCAGCGCATAGGTCAGATTTTTGCGAACGGTCATGTTCGGGAACAGTGCGTAATCCTGAAAAACCATCCCGGTTGTGCGCTGTTGCGGCGGCAGATTTTTGCGATTTTTGGCGTCGAACCAACATTCGCCATCGACAATAATTTGCCCGGAATCCGGATGGGACAGTCCCGCGAGCATGCGCAAAGTGGTGGTTTTCCCGGCGCCGGATTTCCCGTAAATCGCCAAAAATTCACCGCGTTCCACCGAAAAATCCAGCGAAAGCGGACGCTCGCCGATGGCCGTGTGCAATATTTTTTGCACAGAAATTTGCAGCATCGGCATCAGAAATCGAAAATTTCTTCCAAAATGGATTTGTAGAGCTTCGATTTTTTCTTCTTTTTATCCGCTTTCAGCGATGTGGCGCTGTCGGTGTTCATCGGCGCACTGGCGGCAACTGTTCCGCCCACAGGCGTAATTTGCGAAACGGTTCGCTCAATAATTTTATCCAACTCGCCGCGATCCAGCCAAACACCACGGCATTTCGGGCAATAATCAATCTCGATACCCTGTCTTTCGGTAATTTGTAAATCGATCAGGCAGCTTGGGCAATGCATGGCAAATTCTCCGTTTGTGTTGTTGTCTGGTTCAAAACGCAGCCGTTAGTTAAAAAGTTTCCGGCGATTTGTCAAGTGAATGTGAACTTTGCGTGAATGCGAAAGTATAAAATGAGCGATTTGAGCGTTATTCTTGACACGAGCGTTTTACAATGTTATTATCCATCGACGAAAAAAGACGTAACCCGAGAGCTGTTCGGACATCTAACTTTCCGGGTCAATCCGGATCAAGTTCATTTAAAAACGGAGCGAAAAAGATGAAGCAATCACTGGTGGACAGTGTTTCCATTTACGCAAAAACCAATTTACCCACCCTTTTCGGCGATTTTAAAGTTTACGTATTCCACAATACGATAGATCATAAAGAGCATTTGGCAATCGTGAAGGGCGACCCCGCGAAGCAGAGAACCGTGCCCGTTCGCATCCATTCCGAATGTTTGACCAGCGAAGTTTTGGGTTCGCTGAAATGCGATTGCCGGGAGCAATTGCAAACCGCGCTCAAATATATTTCTGATAACGAAAACGGCATCGTTTTATACATGCGGCAGGAAGGGCGGGGTATCGGACTTGGCAATAAAATTCGGGCGTATGCGTTGCAGGAAGCCGGTTACGATACCGTGGAAGCCAATCACAAACTCGGTTTTGCGGATGATTTACGGCGATACGACGTTGCTGCGGCGATGCTCCACCATCTCGGTGTGAATCGCATTGAGCTGATCACCAACAATCCGAACAAAATTAACGGTGTGGAAAAATATGGCATCGAAGTCGCCAAACGGTTGCCGCTGGAAATTGAGCCGAATCCCTTTAACGAACAGTATTTGCACACCAAAGCGGATAAATCCGGGCACATGCTGAATTTGCAGCAGTGGGTAAATCATGTGGATTTGGCCGGTTGATTGCTGACGGATGAAATTGAAAATTGAAACAGATGTTCGGCAGGATTATCGTACTGTTTTTGCGGGGTTTAGCCGCGAATTATTTTTAGCGCTAAACCCGCCGTTCCCGCCGGTTGAGCTGCAGAAATTTGGCATGGCAAAAGGCGATGAAGTGCACATTTTGTTGAAATTTGGGCTGTTCAGCCAACAATGGGTGAGCCTGATTACCGAAACCGGCGAGAGTGAAACTGAAATTTATTTTGTTGACGAAGGCGTTTCGCTGCCGTTTTTTCTGAAAAAATGGCGGCATCGCCACCGCATTTTGCGCCGGGAAAACGGCGCCCGGATCATCGACGACATCACATTTGAGGGGCGATTTCCGCTGCTCACCTACCTTTTATTCCCCGTTTTATATGCGCAATTCCGCTATCGCTCGCCGGTTTACCGGCGATTTTTCGGCAAACCGTGAGCGTTTTTCAGGAAAATTTACAGCGGACGCAGGGCGGATAATCCGCCGTCAACTGCGATAACCTGCCCGGTAATCCAGCCGGATTCCGGCGACAGCAAATATGCCGCAAGGCTGGCAACATCGTCCGGCGCACCAATTTTTTTGATGGGATGGCGATTTTTCGAAGCCTCGATTTTGTGCTCATTATTGAGCAAATGTCCGGCGAGCGGGGTTTCGGTGATGGACGGTGCAATCACATTGACGCGGATATTCGCGCCCGCAAATTCCGCAGCCAGCGATTTGGCGAATCCTTCCACCGCCGCTTTTGCCGCCGCAATCGAGGCATGAAAATTCATTCCCGCCAGCGAAGCAACGGTGCTGAACATTACGATCGAAGCCGGCGCACCTTTTTTCAGCATCGGGAATACAGCCTGAATCACTTTCACCGCGCCAAATAAATTTACTTCCATATCGTTCCGGAAATCTGCGATGCTCAATCGCTGAAACGGTTTGAGGGTGATGGTTCCGGGGCAGTAGGCAATGCCTTGCAGTTGCTCCGGCACAAAATCCACTAACGTTTCGAGCGTTTCGCCGGTAACATCCAGCGATAAATGCGGTGCGTTGAGGCTGTCCGCCGCTGCTTTCTGATTCCGCGATGCCAGCCAGATATTCGCTTCGCGGTCGCGCAACTGTTTTGCCAGCGCCAATCCGATTCCCGAATTTCCGCCGATTATCAAATAATTGTTTTTATTGAGATTGTGCATGATTTCTCCCCGTTTTTCAAAATTGAAAAAGCTGTTACAGATGGCATAATTTCCGCGCCGAATGAAAACAAAAAAGGCAGCGATAAAACCTTCGCTGCCCCAAAAAAGTAGGCGTATGTTTTGCCAATCGCTATATTTTGTAAACTTGCTCAAATGTTGTCAGGCGTTTGTAAACCGCCGGGTGTTCGTAATCAAGACTGCCGAAACCCTGCCCGCCGACATACACATGCACGCCATACGATTGGCAGGTATCACACAAACTCAAAAATTCTTCGCGGAAAGATTCCGGATCAGAAATCATGGTGCTGGAAATGTAGAGGCGATCCGGTTTTAGCCGATCAAAAATCTGGCGGATTTCCAGCGTCGGTGTAATTTGCCCGCTGAACATAATTTGATATCCGCGGCTTTCCAGAATGTGATCCACCATTTTCAAGGCAATATCGTGTAGCTCCAGCGATGGGTTCAAACAAAGCGCCCGCCCGACTTTCCGTTTGGGAATCCGAATGATGCCCTGCAGCCGCACAATGCTGTCGCGGATGGTTTGGGTTGCCAAATGCTCATCCATAATGGATACGACGTCGTCGCTCCAATTTTGCCCGATTTTATGCAGCACCGGCGTGATCAGCTTGTCATAAATCGCATACAGCGGATATTGCCCGAGATACAACCCGTTTAGTACCTGCTGAACGCGATCACGATTGCATTCGAACGCCTGATGATAAATGTAATCGATCAGAAATTCGAAATTGCCTTTCAAAATGTAGTGGCTGATATCGAGATCAACCTGGTTTTCCAACGGAAATAAATTGATTTTCGAGGTTTTTTTCTTGTTCTGATGCAGGAATTCCGCAAGGTGATCCATTAAAAATTTGCGATGCCCACCCACACTTTTGATGCACTGGAGCTTGCCCTCGTCCGTCCAGCGTTTGATGGTCGAAACATTCACACCGAGAATTTTGGCAGCTTCCTGGCTGTTGAAATGTTGGATGTTCTCTTTAATCATAAGTCAGCCTCATTGTTAACGAAAGAATATAGTCGAAAAAAAAACGCTTGTCAATCAAAAGAGCGTTTTGAGCGATTTCGCTTGACACTCCCGTTTTCGAATCATATATTAAAAAACGCTCATAACGCTCAAATCGACGAGCCAAGTTACTGTGTCAGGTGGATGTTCGCAACGTTATTTTGAATTCTGGTAAAACCGCAAACCATCTGATCAAAAACCCGGGATGTGTTATGGAAAAATTTAGCGAACTCGCGACATCGCGTGAGTTGTTTTACAAAGCGCTGGATGACAAAACCGCTATCGAGCCTGCAATCGAGCGATTTGGGCATTTGGCGAAACAGTATCCGGCGATCGCCGGCAGAATGAAAACTTACACCGGCGCATTGGTCGGGTTGAAAGCGAAATATGCATTTTGGCCGCAAGACAAACTCTCTTATGTAAATGAAGGTTTAAAATTACTGGATGAGGGCTTGGAAAAAATGCCGGATGATCTCGAAGCGTTGTTTATCCACGGTACGGCCTGCCATTATTTGCCGTCGTTTATCGGGCGGGGCGCGCAGGCGGAGGCGGATTTCGAAAAAATAGTTCATTTGTTGCCCGGTGCATATCAGTCGCATGATCGCGAACTGATCGACGATATTCTCAAATTTTTCTCAAAAGAAAAGGTTTTGAGCGGACCAGTGAATGAGAAACTGTTGGTATTTAAACAGCAATTGAAGCAATGAAAATCGAATATTTGATATACAATCTGATCGTGTTCAGCGGGCCGTTTGCACTCAGTTTCGACCGGAAAGTGAATTTTGTGCAATACTGGCGATTCGTGTTTCCCGCGATTGCCATTCCGCTGGCCCCATATATTTTTTGGGATGCGCTGGTAACCCATCGTCATTGGTGGTTCAACGAAAATTACACACTCGACGCCCGCTTTTTGAATCTGCCGATTGGCGAATGGCTGTTTTTTATCAGCGTGCCCTACGCCTGTTTGTTCATTTGGGAAGTGTTGGGCGCATATTTCAAAAATCCGCAAATCCCGGCGCTGTCGCGGGTTTCCACCGCGATGTTGGTCGGCTTTCCCGCCGGTATCTGGTTTTGGGTTGACGGAAAAGAATATACCGCGCTGGTGCTGATTGCGCTGGGTTTCGTCGGGTTTTTGGAACGTGTGCTGCAAACCGGCATTTTTTCGCAATCGCGAATCTGGCGGTTTTTGGCGATTGTCGCCGGATTGACGCTGGTGTTCAACGGCTATTTGACGGCGCGTCCGGTGGTGTTGTACGATCCGGCATTTCAACTGGATTTTCGCATTTTCACCATTCCGGTGGAAGATTTCGGGTATGGGATTTCGCTGGTGCTGTTCAATGTGCTGCTGTTCGAATTTTTCAAACAAAAAGCAGCGGCAAAATCCGATGCACTGGCCAAATCCGTAAAACAATTGGCGAATTGAAACAGGAGCAACTGTGAATCGGGAAGTGGTAATTATCGGTAGCGGATTGGGCGGACTGAGCGCGGCCATCCGGCTGGCAAAGCAGGGATTCCGCGTCCAGTTGTTCGAGAAAAATCCGGTTCCCGGCGGGAAAATGGGCGAATTTTCTGCAAATGGCTACCGTTTTGACACCGGACCATCGGTGCTGACGATGCCGTTTGTGATCGATCATTTGTTTGCATCCGTTGGCGAAAATCGCGAATCGCACCTCACTTTCCGCAATCTCGACCCGATTTGTCGCTACTTCTGGAACGATGGTTCGCAACTGGATGCCAGCGAAAATGTAGCGCAGATGCAGCAGGAAATGCGCCGGTTTTCCGAATCGGACGCCAACAATTATCCCAAATTTTTGGATTATGCCGAGCGAATTTACGATATCACCGGCAATATTTTTCTGCAAACGCCGGTGCACGAAATGCGCCATTTGCTCAGCGAACTGGATATGGCAACGTTGCTGCGCTTTCCACAAATCGATCCGTTGAGAACCGTGCACAGCAGTGTCGCGCGATTTTTTGGCGATTACCGCATTCAGCAATTGTTCGACCGCTTTGCCACTTACAACGGCTCCAATCCATACAAAGCGCCCGCCACACTGAACGTGATTCCGTATGTGGAGCACGGTTTGGGCGCGTATTATATCGAAGGCGGGATGTTTCGACTGGTTGAAAAACTGGTTGCGCTCGCGGAATTTTTGGGTGTGGAAATGCATTTTTCGGCGCCGGTTGAAAAAATCGAGCACGACGGTGGACAGTTGCGCGGCGTTCGGGTGAACGGCGAGTTGGTGCCTGCAAATTTTGCCGTGTGTAACGCGGATGTGGTAACCGCGCACAACACGCTTATCGATGGATTTTCCGGACGGCAGCAATCGCTGAACCGGCTGGAGCCGTCGCTTTCCGGGATGGTGTTTCTGTGGGGCGTTGACCGGGAATTCCCGCAACTGGCGCATCACAATATTTTGTTTTCCGGCGATTACGCGCTGGAATTCAAACAAATTTTTGATGAAAAACGCGGGCCGGATGATCCCACCATTTACATCGCGATTACATCCAAAAGCGATGCGGGACATGCGCCAAAGGGCTGTGAAAACTGGTTTGTGCTGCTGAATATGCCGTATCTCGCCGGACAGGATTGGGCGATTGAATCCGTGCGAATGCGCCGGATCGTTCTCAAAAAACTGCACGAAAACGGCATCGATGTTGAAGCGCATATTCAAACAGAACAACAGTTTACGCCGCAAAACTTTTTTGATATTTATGGCAGCATCGCGGCAGCATTTACGGCGTTTCATCCAATTCGCCGATGGCCGCATTCAAACGTCCGGCGAACCGCAGCCGGGAAATTAACGGGCTGTATTTTGCGGGCGGCTCGTCACATCCGGGTGGCGGTATTCCGCTGGTGATGCTCTCCGGGAAAATGTGTGCCCGGCTCATCGCCGAAGCTGCCGGCGCGCCGGTGGCAGCCGCGCCCGTCGCCGAAGCTGTCGCATAATTTTATTGAATTTATAATCATAAGAAATGCATTATCGCCACAAACCAATTATTTCTCATCGACCTCCGTGTTTCTGTGGCTAAAAAAGTAAAAGGAAAATAAATGAAAAAAGCAGTCGTTATCGGTTCGGGATTTGGCGGATTATCAGCGGCTATTCGCTTACAGGCGCGCGGATTTCAGGTATCACTGTTCGAGAAAAACGCGATGGTTGGCGGACACGCCTATCAATTTAAAAAAGATGGCTACACCTTCGATATGGGACCGTCGCTGATCACCGCACCGGAAATTATTCAGGAAGTGTTCCAATCCGCCGGGCGCGATATGAAGGATTATCTCGATTTGATCTATCTCGACCCGTTTTACCGGATTTATTTTCACGACGGCAGATTTATGGATTACTCCGGCGACAGCGAAAAAATGAAACAGGAAATGGCTGAATTCAGCCCGGAAGACGCCGCCAATTACGATAAATTCATCGATTACGTCGAGAAATTATACAAAGCTATCATCGTTGACCGGCTCGGCGCAAAGCCGTTTGACTTTCCGACAATGCTGCAATTTCTGCCGCAGGCGCTGAAGCTGAATGCGCTGTTACCGGCGTATTCGGTGGTCAAAAAATATTTCAAACATGAGAACAACCGTTTTGCGTTTTCCTTTCACCCGCTGTTTATCGGCGGCAGCCCGTTCCGTTCGCCATCGGTGTATTTGATGATTCCGTATCTCGAAAAACACGGCGGTGTGTGGTTCACCAAAGGTGGGATGTATTCGTTGGTGCAGGCGTTCGAAAGCCTGTTTTCGGAAATCGGCGGGCAAATTTTCACCAACAGCGAAGTGCAGGAAATTGTCGTGAAAAACGGCAAAGCCTGCGGTGTTCGTGTGAATGATGAATTTCATGAAGCGGATGTGGTCGTTTCCAATGCCCATTTTGCCCATACCTACAGCGAGCTGATCAAGCCGGAACATCGCCGCCGCTGGACGGATAAACGTGTGAAAAAACTGGCTTACGGCATGAGTACCTGGTTGCTTTATCTCGGTGTGAAAAAACAATATCCGCAACTGCTGCACCACACGCTCATTCTTTCCGAGCGTTACAAAGGTTTGGTGAAGGATATTTTCGACAACAAAATTTTGCCGGAAGATTTCTCGATGTATCTGCACGTGCCCACCCGTACCGATGCGGAAATGGCGCCGCCCGGCTGCGAAAGCATGTATGTGCTCATTCCCGTGCCGAATTTGCAGGGCGATATCGATTGGGAAAAAACCAACCGGCCGTTCACCGAAAAAGTACTCGATTTTCTCGAAAACGATTTTGGATTGGACGGATTGCGGGAAAACATCGAAGTGATGGAAACCTTTACGCCGCTCGATTTTGCGGCGAAACGGAATAACTATCTCGGCAGCGCGTGGGGCGTGGAGCCGAAACTGACTCAAACTGCCAGCTTCCGTCCGGGCAATCGCAGCGAAGATGTGAAAGGGCTGTATCTGGTTGGTGCGAACACCCATCCGGGTGCGGGCGTGCCGGGCGTTTTGCTCACCGCCGCCGCGACGGATCGCGCCATCGCGGAAGATCTTGGACTGCCGGTTTTCCCGGCGAATGTTAAAGAATCGCTCATCGAAGCGGTTTGAAAGATCCGAAAAGCTGTCATTTCTGCGCAGGCAGGAATCTACTGAAAATACCCGTTTTTACCATTTTCGGCGAACAACAAAGTCATTAAACCGATCTGAAAAGATCAAATTTCGAACAATAATTTTCGATGATAAAAGGAGGCAAGTCGTGAAATTCTGGTCTGATCCGAAATGTAAGACCGCATTTGAACACGCACGGATGCTAACTGCGCATTACTCCAAAAGTTTTTATATTTCTGCACGGATGCTCCCGACCGAGCGGCGCTGGGCAACGTTTGCCCTGTATGGATTTTGCCGCTATGCGGATAATTTGATCGATAATCCCCGCAACCGCAGCAACGCGGAATTGCTGGAGGAACTCGAAAATTTTCGCACCGAACTCGAAGTTGCCTATCGCACCGGCGAGTCCGAACATCCGATTATTTGCCCGTTTATTATCATCGCGAAAAAATATGGCATTCCCATGGAATACCCGTTAGATTTGCTCGAAGGCGTGAAAATGGACATCTGCAACACCCGCTACGAAACCTTCGACGATCTGTATTTGTTCTGCTATCGCGTTGCCGGCGTGGTCGGCTTGATGATGACCCACGTGCTCGGCTACAAAAATGAAAACGCTTTTTATTACGCGGAAAAACTGGGCATCGCAATGCAGCTCACCAACATTTTGCGCGATATCAAAGAAGATAAAGAGATGGGACGCATTTACCTGCCGCTCAGCGAAATGCACGTTATCGGTGTGTCCGAAGATGATATTTTGAACGAGCGAATGACACCGCAAATGCACAAATTGATGCGATTGTATGTGCAGCGCGCTCACCGCTTTTATGAAGAAGCTGCGCCGGGAATCCCGATGCTGTTGCGTCAGTCGCAGTTTGCGATCTACTCCGCCAGCAAAATTTACAGCGGCATTTTGATAAAAATTGATGCGCGTGATTTCAACCCCTTTCTCGGGCGTGTTTTTGTTCCGCAAATAAAAAAAGTGGGCATCATGCTCCGGGAAATTATCCGCACACGACTGCTGCCGCAGGGCAAACCCAAACCCATTTGGGAATACGAAACTGTGGAATAGCATGATTTAGTTGCCGCAAAAGCGCAAAGGGCGCAAAGCGTAATTTGAGAATAGATGGGGAGATTTCGGGACAAGCCAGGAATGACCAAATCATCACATTGTCATTCCTGCTAAGGCAGAAATCCTCGGAAGAAATAATCCATTTTTCGCGAACACCGTGCTTTTGCGGCAATAAAAGCGGCAACCAAAACAGAGCCAACCCATGATTCCAGCCAAACCTGCCCGCTGGGCAAACATCGTTTTTTCGAAATACCTGAAGCGGTTGATGAAACGCAGTTTCAACAGCGTTCAACTGCTCGGCGATGTACCGGATTTGGCGCCGGATTTGCCCGTTTTGCTGCTGCCGAATCACAGCACCTGGTGGGACGGATTTTTTGCGTACTGGCTCAATAAACAGTTGTTTCAGCGCCCGTTTTATTTGCTGATGTTGGAACGTGAGCTTAAAAAATACCCGTTTTTCCGGAAAGTCGGGGCATTTGGCATTACTCAGGAAAATCCCAAAAGTGTCATAAAAACAATGGCTTACGCCCGTTCGCTATTGGCGATGGCTTCGCATCCGCTGATTACCATTTTTCCGCAGGGCGAATTACTGCCAAATATGCGACGACCGCTCGGCTACAAAAACGGCGTCGAGCGCATTCTCCAAAAATACGATGGTCGGGTGAATGTGCTGCCATTGGCGATCCGCTGCGAATTTTTGGGCAAACAACTGCCCGACGCCCATTTGCTATTCGGCAAAAATCACGTTTTTTGCCGTGACAGCTTTCCCGGAATGCAGTGGCTGGAAGAAATTGAAGAGCATGTGCTGCAGGATTTGAGCCAGCAAATCGAAACCGGCGAAATCGGTTGCAACTTGCTCACCGCAATTCCTGAGCGTTCGAAAGAAATCAGCATCACCGGCAATTTTTCCCGCGATATTGAGCTCTCAAATAAACCCGTTAATTTATTGAAATGATTGCACTTGGCTACATTGTTTTGAGTGTGTTGAGCCTGCTGTTGTTCATCACCATTCTCAACGCGATTACGGCGCCGCAATTGCGAATTTCACCGCAACCGGTTGCGTTTCCACGAGTTTCCGTGCTGGTTCCGGCACGCGACGAGGCGGAAAATATCGGCAATTGCCTGAGCGGTTTGCTGGCGCAGGATTACCCGGATGTTGAAATAATTGTGCTGGATGATCATTCGACCGACGAAACGGCAGAAATAGCCCATCGCTGGCAACAGCGATCGCCGAATTTACGACTCATTTCCGGTGCGCCGCTGCCCGATGGCTGGCTCGGGAAAAATTGGGCGTGTCACCAGTTGAGCGAAGCCGCCAGCGGCGATATTTTAATTTTCGCGGATGCGGACACTCGCCACCAACCGTCGGCGATTCGCGGAACTGTGGGTTGGATGCAGCGCCAGCAGCTCGGCATGCTCACCGCTTTTTTAACGCAGACAACCGGCACATGGGCGGAAAAACTGGCGGTGCCGCTCATTTATTTGCTCGTTTACAGCTCGCTGCCGCTGTGGCTCACGCGATTTTCGCGATCGCCATCGACCGTTGCAGCCAATGGGCAATGGATTGCTTTTACCCGCGAGGCATACGAAAAGCTCGGCGGTCACACTGCTGTTCGCAGCGAAATTGTGGAAGATATGTGTTTAGGAAGATTGGCTAAGTCTAAAAATATTAATCAGTTGGCGGTTTCGGCTGCCGACGTTATTCGTTGCCGGATGTATCATTCGGCAAAGGAAGTTGTTCAGGGGTTTTCGAAGAATTTGTTCGGCATCGTCAATTACCGGATGAGTGGTTTGGTGCTGTTGCTTGGCATTATGTTGTTCACCGGTGTTCTGCCTTTTGGCTTGCTATTTGTGCCGGGCGTTGCGAATTTGGGAATTGTCGCAGTTGCGTTGTTGTTGGCGATCCGCATCATTGCCGGTTGGCGTTTTGGCATCTCCGGCGGATGGGGAATGTTGGCGCATCCGTTGGGCGTGCTGCTGGTTTGTGCGATCGCTTTTCGCTCGCTGTGGCAATATCGAAATGGCGGCATTCGCTGGAAAGGGCGCGATATTCAGTCCAAACCGGATGCGATGTTTCACGAACAAATTCAATAGAAAGACTAACTTATGCGAAAAGTTGTGCTGTTTATCGCCTGCAGTTTGGATAATTACATCGCCGGAAAAAATCACGAAATCGACTGGCTGTTCACCGATCGCGATTACGGTTACGACGATTTTATTTCCGGTGTGGACACAGTAATTATGGGGCGAAAAACCTACGATGTTGCGCAGTCTTTTGGCGAATATCCCTATCCCGATCAAAAAGGAATTGTGTTTTCCCGGAGCAAAGCCGGGCAAAAAACGCAACATGTGACATTCGTGGAAGATGACATCACCGCTGTTGTGCAATCGCTGAAAGCGCAGCCGGGCAAAGATATTTGGTTGGTTGGCGGCGCGCAGTTGACGATGGCCTTTTTGCAACAACATTTGATCGATGAGTTTGTGATTTCCGTGCATCCGGTGCTGCTCGGCGATGGCATTCCGCTGTTTCCGGCGGGATTTTCCCGGCAGGATCTGGCGTTCGAAAATTGCCAGATTTTCAACACGGGATTGGTGCAGCTCACCTATTCCCGGCGATAAAAAATCAGTAAACCCAATATGAACAAAGAATTACGCATTGAAAATATCTGGCGCAACGCCGAAGTGCTGAAAATCGGCGGACTGTATTTTTTTCTGCTGGCGGGCGGATTGTGGCATGTGATCGGCGTTTTCCAAACGGTGATGCGCACTTCCGCCGGGGCGGTAATTTCCGGTCTGGCGCTGTGGGTGGCGTGGGAAGTGTGGCAACTTTTTGCGGATTCCGGCATTCGCCGGAAATATGCGGTGTGGTGCAGCGCAGTCGTTTTGACAACATTTTGGATTGAATTTGCGGGCGTTCACACCGGCGAAATTTTCGGGAGTTACGAATACGGCGCAACGCTGCAGCCGCAAATCGGCAGTGTGCCCGTTGCCATCGGTTTTGCCTGGCTGGTGATGCTGATTTCGTCCGTTGCGGTTGCGCAGCGATTGTTGCCCCAAAAATGGCTCGCAAATCTGCCGCTGTTTGCCGGCGCTATCGGTGTGCTGATGGTGCTGTTCGACGCCGTGATGGAACCCGCCGCCATTCGCCTCAACTATTGGCACTGGTTTAGCGCAGCCGTTCCGCTGAAAAATTATCTGGCCTGGTTTGTTGTGAGCGCCATTTTTGCGGGCATCGCGTTCCGGTGGCAACTCTTCCGCCAATCGCTGCCAAAAATTGCCTTTCACGCGTATGTTGCGCAATTGCTGTATTTCGCAATGGTGCTTTTTGCCTGATATATAATGAATGTTGGGCTGATCCGATAATTTTCAGTATCTCGCAGGTGACCCTTAAAATCGCAGCGATAACGGCAACGGTCATTCCTGCGCAGGCAGGAATCTCCCGATATAAAATGAAATTCTGAATTTCTTCTAAGCATGAATAAAATCTAAACTTATCCATTATCACTTATCCATTGTCCTTTGCTATGAAATACGACAAACAACAAATTTCCCGAACCGGATTTGCTATCGCCGCAGGCATTATTTTTCTGTGGGCGGCGAACCTGATTTTCTGGGTTTCCCGCGATTTGAGCACGCTGCCGTTGGCGCTGGTGCCGTTGGGCATTGTGCTGCAAATCTTTCTGTACACCGGTTTGTTTATCACCGCGCACGATGCGATGCATGGCTGCGTAACGCCCGCCAATCACGGATTGAACAACGCCATCGGTACGCTTTGCGTTGCGCTGTACGCGCTGTTTTCATTCAACAAATTGCACGAAAAACATTGGGAGCACCACCGCCATCCCGCCAGCGGCGACGATCCCGATTTTCACGATGGCGAGCACCCCCAGTTTTTGCGCTGGTACGGCCATTTTTTGTGGAGTTACATCAGCTGGTGGCAGGTTGCCGGAATGGCGTTGATTTTCAATTTTCTGGAGCATGTGGCCGGCGTTCCGGCGCTTAATCTGGTGCTGTTTTGGGTGATTCCCTCGCTATTGAGCACGTTTCAACTGTTTTATTTTGGCACGTTTTTGCCGCATCGCGAAGAGGAAGCCGGTTTTAGCGATGAGCACCGGGCGCGAAGCAATTCGTTCAGTCCGATGCTGTCATTGTTGACGTGCTATCATTTTGGCGGGTATCATTGGGAGCATCATGCGTATCCGCATGTGCCGTGGTGGAAATTGCCGGCAACGCGCAAGAATGCGGTTACGACTCACCGAGTAGCTGAGTGATTTTGCTTTTCACGATATCGATCGCGATGTGATTTCTGCCGCCGCGCGGAATGATGATATCCGCATAACGTTTGGACGGCTCGATAAATTGCAGATACATCGGGCGAACCGTTTCCTGATATTGCGCCAGCACCGAATCCACCGAGCGCCCGCGTTCGTTAATATCCCGCTGCAACCGGCGGATCAGACAGATGTCCGGGTCCGTATCCACAAAAATTTTGATGTCCATCAAATCCCGCAATCCGGGAATCGCCAAAATCAAAATACCTTCTAAAATAATAATCTGGTGCGGTCCGATTTTCCGGGTTTCGCTGGTTCGCGAATGCGTTTTGTAATCGTAAATGGGCTGCTCGATCACTTCGCCGTTGAGCATCTGGTGGCAGTGCGAAATCAGCAAACCGTGGTCGAACGCATCCGGGTGATCGTAGTTGAATTTGGCGCGTTCCTCGATGGGCATATCGCCCAAATCGCGGTAATACGCATCTTCCTGAATAATCGCCACTTTGTCCGAACCGAGCGAACGGTGCAGCGTTTTTGCAACCAGTGTTTTTCCGGAGCCGCTCGCCCCGCCAAGTCCAATTAAAATGCCATGTTTTTCCATTTGATACTCAACCTAACTATTGTTAAAACAGATACTTAAAAAAGACTTGTGTACAATCCGTACAGGGCAATTAATTCCCAAATAACGTTCAAAATAAACAGCGGATATGCTTTGTAAAACAGCGCATTTGCAATCAATCCGACGCTGCCGGCGGCGTTCATCAATTGATAATTAACCGAAGAGCTATCCACCATTTTCAATGTAATCAAGCCGTATGCAACGAGAATCAGCACCATACCGATCCAGCCGAAGATATCTATCGCAAGTTTGTATTTTTTCATAAAATTGTCAGTATGTTATTCGATTTTTTGGTTGAAACCGGATTCCGGGCATTCTACATTCCACTGGTTAAAGTTGCCAATTGCGAATGGCAAACCTGAAAAAATAAGCAAGTTTTCGCAAAAACCAAACGACTATCGGAAAAACTGGGCGAGCCGGAAGTTATGATTCAAAGTGATTATGTGCGCAGATTAATTGAGCAGTTGGGAAAAGCGCTTCGGGCGATTTTGCAGGCGGAACAAACGGGTGATCGCCGTGGGTTGGAACGGCACTTCGAAACCGGCGGGAAAACCTTGCTGGGCTTCGATTTGAAATTGCTGGACGCGCTGGATGAGCCTGCGCTGCGCAAGTTTTTTCAACCGGATGTGGAGTTGGACGCCGGAAAATGCCTCGCCGCGGCGATGCTGCTTCACGAAAAAGCCAGCCGTTTTGCGGATGAACTGGACGAAAACCGGCGATTGCTGCTCAATCAAAAAGCGTTGTTTTTATTGACGATAGCGCTCGAAGAAAGCCCGGTACTGCGGGAAACGGAATTTGCCGCAGCGTTTCCGGAAATGCTGGCAGTCGTTCCGGCGGAATCGCGGACAGCCGCAATTTTGGGCGCGCTCCGCAATTATTACGAAACGCTCGGCGCATTCGCCAAATGCGAAGATGTGCTGTTTGAGCAGGTCGCTCAACAAATGATTTCGTTCGACGAAGCGCAGGATTTTTTGCGCGATTTGCTCCGCCGGAGCGACGTCGAACTGAGCGCCGGAAATTTGCCCCGCAGCGAAATTGAGGAAGCGATTGCCGAGCTGGAATATCGCAAAAAACCGCACCCGAAACTTCCCAAATTGACCCGCTGAGCCCTTTTCGCATCGAACAACCATCGCATAACAGTGCTGCAAATTGCGGATGTTAGCGAGCCGGCTAAAAATCAATTACCGCCGCAAAATGAAGCAATTTTTCCGGCGAATTCGGTGATGTCCGCTCCGTTCAATTTACCAATTGTTTTGATAACCATTTTTCTGTCAATTGTTGCAAAGCGCATACGGATAAGTGACGGTTTGGGCAATTTGGCCAATTGCCATTCGCGGATGATATGATCGCTCGTTCTTTCGGATTTCAAATTGCTCGTCACAAACGCGATGACGATTTCATTTCCATGATTGTATTCGGTCGGAGACACAATCAGTGCTGGGCGCTTTTTGGTCGTCGATAAATCCGTAAACGGGAACGGCACCAGCACAATGTCCCATTTTTTACAGGTGATCATAAATTTCGTCTTCCGGATTGTCCCATTCCGCAAAAGTAGATTCGGACATTCGCATCACTTCGCTGATGTCATCCTGTTCCAGCAATCCGGCAAGGCGTTCCTTATTTTCATTGATATAGTTTTCAATCCAATCCTCAACCAAATTGCCCATTGTTTTGCCTTCAACAGAAGCAATGATTTTGAGCGCTTTGCGCTTCTGGTCATCGAGTCGGATACTCATAACAGCCATCGGATTCTCCATTTGTAATATTTACTACATGTAATATAAATGGACAATTATGGAAATCCAACTCAATTGTCTCCGGTTAGCGAACCAGCAGCATTTTCCGGGTTTGCACAAACTGGTTTGCGCTAACGCGATAGAAATAAACGCCGCTCGGCAACTGGTTTGCGTCGAACGCAAATTCGTGCTGTCCGGCGGCAAGCTTGCCGTTGAACAGCTCCGCAACGTTTTGCCCGAGCATGTTGAACACCGTCACCCGAACATCCGCCCGCTCCGGCAGCGAAACCGTAAACGCCGTGCCGGGATTGAACGGATTCGGGTAATTTTGCGACAGCGCGTAATCGCTCGGCAGCGCCGTTGGCGAATCGTCGATTGCCAGCGCTGAAGTACCGCCGGAAATCGCCACCAATCGCCCGTCATCCGCCGCGCCGAGGATGTCGATGGAGCCGTTATTGTCCAAATCTTCGTGCGGGAAAACCAGCGTTGCACCCTGCAGAAAATCACTTTTCATATCAAACGAATCGAAAATAGTGCCGTCCGCACCGCTGAGCATGTATAAATTATCGTTGCGATTGGCGACAATCACATCCTGAATGCCATCGCCGGTGAGATCGCGAATGGCGTGTCCGCTCCAACTGAAATCGCCGAGCAGCGTTTGCCAAATGATGCTGCCATCCGCGCCGCTCACGCAATAAAAATTGCTGCTGAAGGTGGAAATTAGCAAATCGTCCAGCCCGTCGTCATCGAGATCCTCGATGATGCGAATCTGGTTCACCGCCGAAAAGCCGCCGGAAAATTGCCAAACCATATTTCCTGTTTCGCCATCGATGCGGTAAACGGCTGTAAAATATGCACCTGCGATCACATCCGCGGTTTCGCCGGGCACGTCGTAACGGATCACTTCGCGACCGCCGCCGGCCGGTTCACCAATCGGGAAATTCCACAGCGATGCGCCGGAAACCGGATCGTACGCGACAATCGCGTAGGTATTTTGGACACCGGCGCCGGTGGCAACCACCACATCGTAGCTGCCGTTGCTGTTTACGTCACCGATGGCGGCGGCCATCCGCAAAAAGCTGCCGATAAACCGCGACCACAATAATTGTCCGTTCGTTCCGTCGAAAATGTAAACTGTCCGGCGTCCGCCGAGTCCGTTGTCCGTGGCGCTGCCGGTTGCCAAAATGTCGTTTACGCCATCGCCGTTGAAATCGTCAACAGCCACAACGCCGGTGATGTCGCCCAATCCAAACTGGTTGGGATCGTCCGTACCGAAATCCCAGATAATTTCCCCGGTTTGTCCGTCCAGTGCATAAACGCGTTCGTTTCCGCCGCCGGTGCCGATGACCACGTCCTCAAATCCGTCGCCGTTGAGATCGTTTGTGATGGCCAGCGCGCGCTGCTGCGGTGGTAAATCGTTGGTGTTGCCGATGGCTCCGGCGCTGGAATTGGAAATGTAGCTGGAAAACCGCCACAGCTCGATGCCTTTATCGGCGCTCGCGCCGTCGAGACAAATCGTCCAGTAATTGCGGGTACACAACACGATTTCCAGAACGCCGTCGCCGGTGAGATCGGCGATGGTTTTCAGCGCCAGCGGGCGATATTCGTTAAAACTGGTGGACGGATGATCGGGCACCTGATATTCGAAATATTGATAGCCGCTATTGAACGGACCGCTAATTCCCGTGCCGCGCAACGCAATTTTTTGCGATGCCACGGTTACATCAAAGCTGGACAGCGTGAGCGTATCCTGATAAACCTGACCTTCAGTTGGCGAGAAAAACACCTTCACCTTGAACGTATCGCCGGGCGAAATAATCCAGATCGTCGGCGTCGGTTCGAGAAAAAATGCAGGATCGCTGTTGCCGAATCCCTCAATATTCAGTGTGGAAATACCTTCGTTGACCACCCGCAATTCCCATTCGGCGATGCCTTCCTGCCCGACCCAGATATTCCCGAAATCGTGCGAATCCGCGATCAAACCGATGGTCGGATTGCTGAACATCCCGCGCGCGGTGAGGCTCAATTGCGCTTCCGGTTCCGCTGGATCGTTGCTGAAAATGCTCATCGTGCCGGACTGGATGCCGGCGGTGTCCGGCGAAAAATACACCCAAACTGTCTGGTTTCCGCTTGCGGGAATGTTGATCGGCAGCAGGTCGTTCCCGATAAAAAACAATGGGTTATCGAAAGAAATATTGTCGATGGTGAGCGTGCCGTTGCCGATGTTCAAAACATTCAGTGCGACCGAATCAACCGTGGCAACTTCGGTCAGCCCGAAATTGAGCAGCGATGTCAGCAGATCGATATTGCCCGCACCGCCGCCGGAAATCTCGAATTCGAACAGCGCCCGCTGCGCCGTTCCCACCGGATCGGCCACCAACCACAGATGATTGCCATCCCACGCCAATCCGCGCGGACTGGTGGAAATTGGGTCAACAATGGGAATCAGCCCGACCGTGTCGGATTTGGCGGGATCGTAAATGTAGATGTTTTCGGTGTCGCCGTCATTATTGTCCATCGCGTAATAAAAAAACTGTCCGTCGAATGCGATGCCCTGCGGCTGATCGCCGAGCGTTTGAATGGTATCGACAACCGTTTGTGTGGTCACATCCATTTTATACAGCGCGGCGTCCGCATTCGGGAAATAGAGCGAATACCACAGCCCGTCGCCATCCCAGCACAGCCCGCCGACGTAATTGGTGCCGGTGAGAATCGTGTCCACCGGCGTGCCGTCTGGCAGCAGCTTCACAAATGCGGATGTCGCGGTGGTGGCGCGCCGGAAATACCAGAAATGCTCGCCCGTCCACGTCAATCCCTGCGACGAACCGAGGGTGGTTTGGACAGTGCCGGTCTGGTTGCCGCTCAAATCGAATCGGGTCAACTGCCCCGCGTTGCCTGCGCTGGTGCTGCCGCTGGACAGCCAGATCGACGAGCTGTCGGAAGTCAGCCCGTATGCCGAGTTGAAATACGTTTCGCCCGGCAATTCGTAAACATTGAGTAACGTTTGGGAAAACAACAGGTTAGCCCAAAAGAAAATCAAAATGGACATGCAACGGAAAATCATTCGCGGATTTTGCATGACTTTTCTCCCCGTTTGAGATAAAACATTTTGTTCGATTTTGGATTTCTGCGTTGAAACAGGTTACGAAGGGATTCCCAAAAAATCAACCCTGTTGGTTGCTGTGGCTGCTTTTTTCCGGCGATTTACCCGACCAAAACCCGGCCAGCAGCGATCCGGAAATATTGTGCCAGATGCTGAACAGCGCGCCGGGCAGCGCGGCTGCTGCGGAAAAATACTGGATTGCCAGCGCTACCGCCAACCCGGAATTTTGCATCCCCACTTCGATGGCGACCGTCCGGGCGATCTGCTCATCTTTCACTAATCGGCGGGAAAGGAAATAGCCGCAACACATGCCGGTCAGGTTGTGCAACATCACCGCGAGCGCGACGGACGCGCCGGTTTCGGCGATTTTCGGCTGGTTCAGCGCGACAATCACGCCAATGATAAACACGATTGCCAGCATCGCCAGAAACGGGAACACCGGTTCGAGCGCGGCAATCTGTTTGCCAAAAAAATGGTTGAGCAGCAGTCCCGCAGCCAGCGGCAGCAGCACAATTTTGGCAACGCTCTGCAGCATATCCGCAACCGGAACGGGCACGGTTTGCCCGACATACAGCCAGGTGAGCAGCGGCGTCGCGAGCACTGCCAGCAGCGTGGAAACGAAGGTCATGGTGATGGACAGCGCCACATCCGCCCGCGCCAGATAACAGATGACGTTGGACGCCGTGCCGCCCGAAACGCAGCCGACCAGCACCATCCCGACGGTCAGTTCCGGCGAAAATTCGAACAGCCGGGAAATCAGCCAGGCGACCGCCGGCATCAACAGATATTGCAACCCGACGCCCAGCGCGACAACGCCGGGATGTTTTGCGGCGCGTTTAAAATCTGCAATCGTGAGCGTTACGCCCATGCACAGCATGATCAGCATCAGAAACGGGACGATCAGGAATTTCATGCCGCTGAACAATTCCGGCGACAAAAATCCGGTGATCGAAAACAGGATCGCCCACAGCGGAAATAATTTGGTGACGGTGGATAGCATGGTTGTTTTCTCAATTTTTTCGGAACGGTCGCGCTTGCTCCTTTGGAGACCGTTCCCGACAGGTTTGATTTGGGCAAACAAAAGATACGCAACCGGACGGGTTTCGTCAAATTTGGTTTTTCCGGGTGTTCACTTTCGGACAGGCAGTGTGTTTCGGCGAACAGTTTCGGGTGGGAAATCCTGTCTGTATCGCCGCTAAACCCATAAAAAACAACGTTGGCATACTGTTTGAAAGTGTTCATTTGAATTTGCCAAAACCCTGGAGTGAATCATGTTTCGAAATTACATCATCACTGCTGCGCGGACGCTCTGGAAAAACCGGCTGTTTTCGCTGGTGAATATTTTGGGGCTTTCTGTTGGGCTGGCGATTGCTCTCGTCATTTATTTGTATGTGTCCGCGGAGCTGAGTTACGATAAATTTCATGCCCACGGCGATCAGATTTACCGGGTGCTGCGCATCGGCAATATCAATGGCGAAAAATATCTGATCGGCGTGACGTCGCCGCCGTATGCCACCGCGCTGGAAACCGATTTTCCGTCGAGCGTGACATCTGCGGTGCGGGTGCTGACCAGTGACGGGCAGGTGACCTACCAAAATCACTCTTTCCGGGAAGAAAATTTGTTTCTGGCGGACGCCAATTTTTTCGAATTTTTCAGCTTTCCGCTGGCAAAAGGCGATCCGGCAACCGTGCTCAGCACGCCAAATTCGGTGGTCATTTCGCCGGACATCGCCAAAAAATATTTCGGCGATGACGATCCGGTCGGGAAAACGTTGCGGGTGGATAATCAATACGATTTTACCGTAACCGGCATAACCGCACCAAACAATTTGCGTTCGCATCTCAATTTCGATATGGTCGCCTCGCTGGCGATGTTCGCGGATGCGGATTGGTTTTCCAACTGGTGGAATAACAATCTGAATACGTATGTGCAAATCGCCACGCCGACGGCGGCAGCGCAGGTTGAGGCGCAGTTGGGCGCATTCATCGATAAATATTTGGGCGATGATTTTGCGAATTTCGGCAGCCGCATCGATGTAACGCTGCAGCCGCTATCGGAGGTCTATTTTCAAAATGATGTGCGCTACGATACCGTGCTGCACGGCGATCGCGGCGCGGTGATGATTTTCGCAGCTATCGCGTTGTTTATTTTAATGATAGCTTGTATCAATTACATGAATTTATCAACCGCCCGTGCGGGGCGTCGTGCCCGGGAAATCGGTGTTCGCAAAACGCTCGGCGCCAATCCGGGAACGCTGATTGTCCAGTTCCTCACCGAATCTTTTCTGGTAACATTGCTGGCGATGCTGATTGCCGTTGCCGCCGTGGAACTGCTGCTGCCCGCGTTTAACAGCGCGTTTGCGCTGGATTTGCAATTGTCGCTGAGCGATCCCAAAATGCTGTTGATGCTCGGCGCGGTGCTGCTGATCGTCACGTTGGCGGCGGGCAGCTATCCCGCGCTGATGCTCTCGTCGTTTCGTCCGGTGTGGGTGCTCAAAGGGCGTTCGCCGCGACTGGCGCACTCTATTTTTCTGCGAAAAGGACTGGTGGTTTTCCAGTTCGCGATATCCGTTGTGCTGATTATCGCGACGCTGCTGGTCGGGCGACAGCTCGATTTTCTGCGCAACAAAAATCTCGGATTCAACGATGAGCAAGTGGTGCTGGTGCGGCTGGACAACAGCGAGATTCGCCAGAATCGGTTCCAATTTAAGGATCGGCTGCGCAGCGAACCGGGTGTTCGCGCCGTATCGCTGATGTCCGGCGAGCCGGGCGGTTTTCACGATACGATGTCTCACGAGGTGACCGGACTCGACGAAAACCCGCGTTTGCGCACCGTTTTTTCGGATGTCGATTACGCCAAAACGCTCGATATTCCGGTTGTCGCCGGTCGCGATTTTTCGGAATCGTTTGGTGCGGACGGGCAGCAATCCGTTTTGCTGAACGAAACCGCTGTCCGCAAACTGGGCTGGAGCAATGAAGAAGCGGTCGGCAAACGATTTAAAAATGTGTACACGGACAGCAGCTATCGCGAGGTGGTTGGCGTGCTGAAAGATTATCATTTTGCATCGCTGAAAACGCCGATTGAACCGCTGATTGTGAGCTGTCGGGATCGCGGTTGGGCGGGCACCATCGCCGTAAAAATTGACGCCGGCAACGCCCGCGAAGCCATCGCTGCGATGGAAAAACAGTGGAACGCCATTTCGCCCGAATATCCGTTCAACTACACATTTCTGGACGATTCGTTTTTCCAGCTTTACCGGCAGGAGCAGCAGGAATCGCGGCTGTTTTCCGTATTCACGATCATCGCGATTTTTATCGCGTGTTTGGGTATTTACGCGCTGGCTTCATTCGCGGCGGAGGAGCGCACCCGGGAAATCGGGATTCGCAAAGTGCTCGGCGCAACCGTCCCGAATTTGATTCAAATGCTGTCTCAGGAATTTTTGCTGCTGGTGAGCATCGCTGGCATGATTGCCGTGCCGCTGGCGTGGTTCGCGATGCGCCGCTGGCTGGAAAATTTCGCCTATCACATTACGATGGAGTGGTGGATTTTTGCCCTCGCAATCGGAATGGCGTTGTTCGTTGCACTGGCAACAGTGATTGTTCAGGCGATCAAAGCCGCGCTGGCAAATCCTGTAAAATCATTGCGTTACGAATAGTATTGCGAACGATATAGGGGTGACAGCCAAACTGTCGTTTGTCATTCCTGCGAAGGCAGGAATCTCCCTGATTAACTAAAAAAAATTGCCTTTTTTGCTCAACTGTTGATTGGAATTTTCTTTAATTGCTCAAAAAACCAGAAAGAACAACCCATGTTTTCCAATTATTTCAAACTGGCGTATCGCAATCTGCTGTCCAATAAACTGGTGTTTCTCATCAATATTTTTGGGCTGTCGATTGCCGTTGGCTGTTGCATTACCGTGTTTTTGTTTCTGAAAAATAACTGGACGATGGATGATTTTCACGAGAACGGCGAGCGGATTTTCATCGTCGAATATGCGGTTGACAACGACGGGCAGGAACAAATCTGGGGCACATCGCCGATGCCACTCGGTCCGGCGCTCGCGGATGAATTCCCGCAAATTGAACGCGCCGTTCGTACGGAACTGATGGGCGGAAAGGTGTATTTGGACGATCGCGTGTTCAACGAGCTGGTGTATTTCGCCGATCCCGGTTTTTTCGATATGTTTACTTTCCCGCTGAAAATGGGCGATCCGCAGGCGCTCAACGAGCCGAATGCCGTCATTTTGAGCGCAAATTTCGCGGAAAAATATTTTAATGATGAAAATCCAATGGGCAAAAACATCATTGTCGTCATCGATAATCAGCATAAAAGAATCTTCACCGTAAAAGGTGTGGCGGAAAAATTTCCGGAAAATATCGGCTTTGGATTTGATATTCTCACCGGATTCAACACGCTGGCATCCATTCGCCCGGACGCCCAAACCGATTGGACACAGCCGGCCAGAGGCACATTTGTTCAGCTGCGTCAACCGGAAGATGTTCAAATTTTGGCGAAAAATATGGGAAAATTCGTTACGCTGCACAACGCGGTAAATGACGATTTGCAGATCAAATCTTTCGTTTTTGACAATTTGCGTCATCCGAATGACGAAGCGTATCATGTCTATCGCCGCCCGTTCGAAGCGTCGCACCCGCTGTTGACCGTCATGTTTTCACTCATTGCGCTGCTGATGATGGCGCTCTCTTGTTTCAATTACATCAATATTTCGCTGGGTTTAGCGGGCAAACGATTGAAGGAAATCGGCGTTCGCAAAGTGATGGGCGGAAAAAAAATCCAGCTCATCGCCCAGTTCATGTCCGAAAATTTGCTGCTCTGCCTGCTGGCGCTCATCGCAGGGCTGGCACTCACCGAAGGCGTTTTTGCACCAATGTTAAATGCGCGAATGGTCACCAAAATATCCCTTTCGTTCGTACAGGATCCCTGGCTGTGGTATTTCCTGACCGGATTGCTGGCGATTACCGGCATCGCATCCGGCGCGTATCCGGCGTTTTACCTCAGCTCGCTGCAGCCGGTTTCCATTTTTCGCGGACAATCGTTGTTTAAGCGCAAAAGTTTGCTCACCCGCATTTTTTTAACGATCCAGTTTGTCCTCGCATTTTGCACCGTGATTATCGGTGTGGTGCTGGTGTTTGCGAGCGATTATTGGGAAAATTTGCCGTGGGGTTATCGACCGGAGCAGACACTCGTCGTGCGGCTCGATCAGCCGGAAAATTACCCGTTTCTGAAAACAGAAGCGGAGCGAAACCCGTATGTTTTGCGCACCGCCGGAGCGATGAATCAGGTTGGCGAATCGCTGAGCCAGGATGATGTTTTTTTCGAAGAAGTGAAATTCGGGGTGGTTCGTTTTGATGTCAGCGCCGGTTATTTTGAAACGATGGGGTTGCGTTTGGCGAGCGGGCGTTTTTTCGATGAAGACCGCCAATTTGAAGATGCCGATGCGGTGGTGATCAACCAAACGTTTGCCGAAGCGCGCGGCTGGACGGAGCCGCTCGGGCAGCAATTCCGCGCAAATGACAACATTTACACAGTAATCGGCGTCGTGGATGATTTTAAAATTCTCGGTTCTGCGGCAATCCGACCGGTGGTATTTTTTTCCGCAGATGCCGCAAAGTTGGCTTATCTCGTGATTCGCTACGAATCCGGTGCAGGCAACCGGGTAGAGCAATTCATGAAGTCCGCCTGGCAGGAGCTTTATCCGGAAATCCCGTTCAGCTTTTTTCATCAAAAACTGGTGTTCGAAAATTTTTATGAAAATTTTGACCGGGCAGCGAGTTCGTTTCGCTACATTGCCGGTTTGGCGCTGGTCATCGCGTGTCTGGGATTGTTCGGTCTGGCGTCGCAAAACTACGCCAGCCATTTGAAAGAAGTGAGCATTCGCAAGGTGCTGGGCGCATCGGTGAAAGATATTGTTTTGCTATCCAACCGTATGTTTTTTATTATTTTGGCAATTGCCAGTATTGTGGCAACAACCGCCTGTTTTTCAGGGATTCAGTTGCTGCTCAGCGAAGTGAAAGAATTTACCGGAACGATGGAATTGGGAATTGCGCCGTATCTATTGGCAAATGCAATGGTTTTCCTGACCGCATTCATCGCGATCAGCAGCCAAACCTACAAACTGGCGCGCATTTCCCCGGCGGCAACCTTGCGGGATGAATAGAACTACGTTTAATCACGAAAACCGGGCGACCAAATCATCCATTTTTTGATCGAGTTGCGAATCGACGGTGAGCCGCGCCGGATCAGCCGTGTGCCATCCGACGATTGCTTTTGCGCCTTCGCGGAAGGGAATTGCTGCGGAAAAATCCGGTGCCAGCCGTTTGATTTTGCTGTTGTCAAAAATGGCGCTATGGGCTTTGTCGCCGAGCAAACTGCCTTCCCATTCGGGGATTTCCCGCTCCAGAATATGTGACGGAATGTGCACCAATTTTGGCGTCACGCCCGCCGCTTTAGCCATCAGTTCGGTGATGCGATTCCAGGTCAGCCATTCATCGGATGTGATGTGAAACGCCTCACCGATCGCGCGATGGTCGCCCAAAATGCCGCCAAAGCCTTTCGCAAAATCGCGGTTGTGGGTCAGCGTCCACAGCGATGTGCCGTCGCCCTGCACAATCACCGGTTTGCCCGAAAGCAGCCGGTGCAACGCGGTGGTGCCGCCGCGAAGTGGGATCATCGTTTGGTCATACGTATGCGATGGTCGCACAACCGTTACCGGAAAATTGGTGTCGCGGTATTTGCGAAACAGCCGTTTTTCGCAGGCGATTTTCTTTTGTGAATATTCCCAAAATGGATTTTCCAGCGGCGTTTCTTCGGTGATCGGCAATTGTTTCAACGGTTTTTGATAGGCGGATGCACTGCTGATAAACACGTATTGCGCGGTGCGATCGCGGAACAATCGGATGTCGCGATCGACATCTGCCGGGGTGAATGCGATCCAATCGACGATCACATCAAATGTGCTATTGCCCAGCGCACTCGCAACCGCATCCGGTTGATTGATGTCCGCGATCAGCGATGTCGCGCCCTCCAGCACTGCCCGAAACGATTTCCCGCGATGGAGCAACAACAGCTCGTGCCCGTTCGCAACACACCATTCGGCGCACGCCGAACTGATCACACCCGTCCCGCCGATGAACAATATTTTCATGATTATTTCCAGATAAAAGTTTTGCCGCAAAGGCACAAAACCGCAGAGAAAAACATCAATTATTTATTTTCATTTCTTTGCGCCCATTGCGCCTTGCTGTATAAATCTGAATAAATATTCTCAGAAACCGCTGTGGCAAAAAATCAGTTGGCATCGAGCGGTTTGGGATTGCTGTTGCCGATATCTACCGCCACGCGCCAGTTGCCATCGATTTTTTTCCAGACGTTGAGGTATTTCCCATAATTAATTTGCGGTTCGCCATCCGCCGTTTTGGTGGTCAGGGTGTATGTGCCCCAGGTCCAGCCAAGTTCGCCGGAATTCGCAACTTCTGCATGTTGCGGCTGCCAGTCGAGCACGTAGCTGTCCGCATTTTCTTTCATGCTTGCGTAAATGCTGTCGCGACCGAACGCCGGAAAATTACCCGACGGTAACCCGATGGCATCTGTCGCAAGAAATTGGTTGAACGCTTCCGCAGCGTTTGTCGCGCGCGATGCAGCGGCAAAATCGCGATCCGCCTGCAACAATTCTGCCGCTGCTTTTTCGCCGTTGACGGACACCGGCGCCGGATTCGCCGGTTCGTATTCTTCCGAACAGCCGAAAAACAACGCAGCTATCATCAAAACAAACAAATATTTAAACATTTCACACCTCACATTATTTTTCCTTCACCCTTTATTCTTGCGAAGATCACCAATCCCCCGCATACGCCAAATTGACGCCGGAAAACCGGATCGCAAAATATTCCCGCTGTAATCGATTGAGCTGCCGGATGTGCAAATAATCATGCGCCAGCCAATTGACCAGCATCATTTCTGCGGTCATTTTCCCGAGTGTTGGATGTTCAACGCTGAGCTGCCAATCCGGATTTTTTAAATCGCTCAACCATTCAATCGATTTTTGCCGTTCCATTAAAAAACGGTTCAGCGATTCGTCCGGATTGCGCGCGTTGTAATTGCGTTCAATCGCCCACTGCTGCGGCGCGATGTTTGGCATTTTTCCCGGCGTTTGTTCGAGAATAAACCGCGTTCGCGCCCGGAAATCGTCGCGCTCCTCATCATACAAATGATTGATCACTTCGACAATCGACCACTTGCCGGGAGCGGGTTGCCAATGCGCCTGCGCATCGTCGATGCCGCTGCACTGTGCGGCAAACACAGCTGCATTTGCTGACAGGCGTTCGATGATGAATGGTACATTCACGATGATCTCCCCTGTTTTCAGGGAAAATACGAATTTTTCGGGAAAAATGTTTGGCGGGTGGCGAAATTGCTGTCAAAAAAACACGTCGCCGCGACAGATTCGCCGCGGCGACGCAAAAAAATTATTTGACCAGATGAATCCGGAGCGAGTTCGTCAGGTTGCCGTCAACCTGTAATTGGACAAAATAAACACCGCTCGGCAGCGCATTGCCAAAGGCGTCCTGCCCGTTGAAACGCACTTCGTGCCAACCGGCGCCCAATTTCGAAATATCGATCACGGCGACCAGTTGCCCGAGCATGTTGTAAATTTTGATGAACTTGATACTGTTCGCGCTCGCAGCATCGATGAACAGCCGCATCGTGGTTGCCGGGTTGAACGGATTCGGGTAGTTATCCTGCAAAAACGCCGTTTCGATGAGCGTTGCGTCCGGTTCACCGGTTTCGATTTCCGTAACGCCGCTTTCGTAATCCGCCCAATAAGATGTGTAGCGGCAGCGAATTTCGTATCGCAAACTGAGCGCGATCACGCTGTCTTTTAGTGCGCTCGTTTCGCCGTAAACTGCAATTTGCCGTTCGATAGCGTCGATCATTTCCTTTGCCCACAGCTTTTCGGTGAAGCGCTGGGTCAACGGATCATCGCGAAATTCAATCTGCCAGTCAACCGCGGTTGTGCCGTTCACGCCGTCGCCGGTGAGGATGAGCTGGGTATTTTCCGGCGTCACGTATCTGCCCGCCACAAAAAAATACGCCCCGGCATACGTGGTCGGATATTGCTGTGGAATCACGTTGTAAACATCTGTTTTGTTAAAATTTAGCGACACATTTTTCAATATCGGCTGGCTGATTTTTTCGAACACGCGGAACATGCCGCTGCGCAAATCATCGGTTTCATCAAAATACGTGACGAAGCCGTAATTGAGCGCGGCGGTCATTTCCAGCCGTTCGCGATCCACATCGTCGCCGATGGCGATGGCGAAAATGCCTACATTGTGCGGGTTATCCTGCTGAATTTGCAGCGGATCGAGCGGCGAACGCCCGTCGGTGAACGCCAGAATCGCGTTGCTGGCGCTGCTGTTGGCAAACTGCTGCAGCGCGATAAACAGCCCCAAATCCAGCCGCGAGCCAAACTGCGGCGATACGCCGTCGAGAAATATTTTGGCATCCGCGATGTTCGTTTCGGTTGCCGGAACCGGCGAATTTTGCCAACGCTCCGTGCCGCTGTTGAACAAAATAACGTTGAAACTGTCCGCGGGCGTCAGCAAATCCAGTGATTGGGAAATCGCCTGCACGCTTTGCTGCAGCTTGAATCCGGCCATCCGGCTGGAATTGCCGAGCAGAAAAACGATCTTTTTATCGAAAATTTCTGTCGAATCGGCCTGGTTTTCCGGGCGCACAAACAGCCCGAAATGCCCGTCCAGACTGTCGTTTGTGGCGGAAAAGAAATCGACATCCAGCACGTCATTTGCTACGGAAAAGCGGAACTCCAGATCGGTCGCGAGAAACGCGTTCGGCTTGCGCATCCGCAACACCAGATGGTTCGGGTCATTTTCCAGCACCGTAAAACCCGGGTGCGTGGGCAGGTCAAACCCGGTGATATTTTGTGCGCTGTTCACCGTCACGTTAAATTCCAGATGATCGATCGGGTGCTGCACAAAATGTTGCGTATCGAGCGGATAGCGATAAACGCTTTCGCCTTTGTGATAATCCAATTTGCTGATGTAGTGCAATTCCACTTTCTGAATATCACCCGGCTGGATGTTTTTGAGCTGCAATTTCAGCCCGTTTCGCCCGATGTATTGGTTCACTTCCGCAGCCAGTCCGCCCTCGCCGGTGCCGGGATTCGGCGATTGCGGCTCCACCCGCAAAATCGCTTTGAACGTGGTATCGTTGCGAGTGTACAGCAGCATCGTGGAGCGCGCATCCGGCGGCAGCGGAAAGCTGTACACCGCGTCTGTCGCAAATGTCCACTCATTCACAAACTCTTGATAAACAACGGTTTCCGCAACCAATCCGTTGATGGTCACGGAAATTTCCGTTACGCGATTTCGCAAAAAATCGGTGGGATAATTTTCATCGTTTGGCAGCAGCAAACCGTCTGCAAATGCGCCGGAGCTGCCCAACATCATCCCGAAAATGATCAGTAAAAATGTATATCGTTTCATGATTGCCTCGCTTTTTTATTTCGCATAGATGAGTTTGACAGCCGGGAGCGTTTCCGTCTGATTGCGGGTGTCGATCAGTTTCACGGACAGAAAATAGATGCCGTTGCTCACCGGATTGTTGCGGTCGTTTTCGCCGTTCCAGATAAATTTGAACTGCGTTTGCCCCTCGCCAAACCGCACCGTGCGAATGCGTTGACCGAGCACGTTGTAAATCGTCAGCTCGCCGCGTTTTTGCAACGGATTGAAAATATTGATGTTAGCAATCGGATTGAACGGATTAGGGAAGCAGATGACAGTCGCCTGCACTGCGGCTTCGGCATTCGCCGTCGGTGGTGTAAAATTGACGGTTGCACTGCCGCCGAGTCCGGCGTAATGGATTTCCAGTTCCACATCGTGCGGCACGCCGGTGGTGCCATCCGATTCATACGAAAGCTGGAAAACGCTCGTGCCGGGCAATCGGGAAAGTTCCAGCAAAATATCCCGGAAGTTGCCGTAAATATCGAAATACAGCCCGCCGGTGGGAATCGTGATCGGCTCGTACCAATCCACCTGAAATGTCGGATTCCCGATATTGTGAACAGCAATGCCTTTCGCCAGCATTTCCGTCACCACTTCCTCTTTGGTCAATTGGGTGATGATGTTGGCTTCGTGATAATCCGCGTCGGTGATCCAGATAAACACGCGATTTGCCGCCGGACGGAAATCGAACTGCGCGGCGCGCGACAGCGCATCCAGCGAGTTTTCTTTGCGATCGCCGCCGCCGTGGGCAAACTGCGCAGCAACGTAACTTTGGAACAGTTGCACATCTGTGGTAAAATCGTACACGTTTTCGATGATATCCAAAAATGTGACCATCCCCAGCCGGAAGTCGATCCCACGAGCACTCAGGCTGTCCGCAAATTCTGTAATATTGTTTTTTACGCCGTTGATTTCATCGCCCATGCTGCCGGTTACATCCAGCACAAAAACGATATCCGCTTCATTGACGCCGCCGGTCGTGTCTTTTCCAATGACAAAATCCGTGATGCGCTGCTGATCTTCATACAGAAAAATGTTCTCCTCCTGCAAATCGAGCAACAGCCGTCCGGTGGCTTCTTCCTCCGCCCGGAAATTCAATTTTACGATGGGGAATTCGCCGGTGATCACCGAATCGATGGTGACAACCAGCCCGCTGTCCGAAAGCGGCGCTGCCGGCACATACAGTTGGCGCAGCATTTCTGCGATGGATTGCCCGTCGTCCAGCGCCTGCAAAATGAGAGTTGTCCCGCGATCTTCGTACACTTCCGGCACCTTCACCGTTGCGCGATCGAACGCGGATTCACCGGCGGGAATGGTCAGCAATGTATTCGATTCCCATGCATCTACCAATACCGGCGATGTTAAGCTAACCTGAACATTTTCAGCAGCTTGCGAACCGTTGTTGTAAATTTGAACCAGTGGTTTTACGGTTCGCGGAAAAATGAGATTGTTCTCGATGGAGAGAAATTGCGGTAGATCGCTGCGCAGAAATAAACCGTCGGAAAATTCCGGTTGCAGCAGCGTAAATGTCAGTGTCACCGTGCGCGATTCGCCCGCAGCGAGCGGTGCGGCGTCCCAATTCATTTTGATCGCCAGATCAAAAATGCCGCTCAGCGCAATGCCCTGCGATTGGTGAAAATCGAACCAGTTGTCCAGTTGCAGCGAATTGGGCGCGTCGCTGCCGAACTGCGTTGCCAGCCCGATGCCCTTCGGCGCGAGCCGCCGTTCCCAAATCTCGAACCCGGAAATGCCCGCGCTCTGGATGGTCGTTTCCTCGTCATACCAGCTTCCGGCGATGTTCGCTGCACCGTCGCCCCATTTGCCGAGCGCCGGATCGAGCATCATTCCCAGCCCGATGTCGTGCGAAACCGTATCGAGGTTTTCGATCGTAAGTGACAAATAAACAGCGTTTTGCGACGGCAGCATCCCCACGTCAAATATCATGCGGATGCTGGCGGAATCGGTGGAAATCAGCCGCAGCAGCGAATCGCTTTCGATGTTCAGCCATCGCGTTTTGCCGTAAAAAAATGTTTCGGGATGCAGAAACTCGCCGTCCAGCGAGAAAAACGGATACGAGGTGAGCGCGTACGGATGCCCGAATGTCAGCTGGCAGCCATCGTCGATCCACTCCTGCGCATCGCCGCCAGTGATGCCGAAAGTGAAATATCCGTCGGCGGTCAGCGAAATGCCGGTTTGCGCATTTTCCAGTTTCCCGTAATCGCTGTTGGCGATTTTTGCCAAACCGCCGGGCGGAGAATCGGGAAAATCGAGGTCCAGCGCCGATTTGTCCTGCGCAATTAGCGCCGTCGTCAGCGCCAAACAGCAGAGAAATTTCGTGAAAAAGTTCATTTGAAACCTCCTAAAAATGTGAATCCGTTAATCAGATTCTGCATCATCTCAGTTCTTTGAATTTCAACTTGGGGTGAAAAAACCTGAAAAGTTCAGCCTGACCGATCTTTTCAGTGGGCTCTAAATTTTACAAAATGCGATCATCCTTCGCAATACAATATTTTATTTATTTATTTCGATACTATTGTGTCGAAATTGGTAATCAAAAGTCTGCTTTTCTGTAAAAATGATATGGAAAATTGGCATTTTTTCCGCGATACACAATCCGGCATTTACTTTTCCGGGCGCATTGGCTACATTTTCGGAGACGGGAATCAACTGAAACGGAGTGTTGTTTGAGCGAAAAACTTGTGGAATGCGTGCCTAATTTTTCCGAAGGGCGCGATGCATCTGTGATTGACGCGATAGCGGCTGCGATTGCGGGTGTGCCGGGCATTGCGCTGCTGCTGGCGGAAGCGGGCGCGGATGCCAATCGCACAGTGATGACCTTCACCGGTGCGCCGGATGCAGTTGCGGAAGCGGCGTTTCGCGGAATTTCGGTTGCTGCGGATCGCATCGACATGCGCAATCAGCGCGGTATTCATCCGCGGATTGGCGCAGCGGATGTGTGCCCGTTTGTGCCTTTGCGCGGCGCAACGATGGCGGATTGTGTGGCGATTTCCCGCGCTGTCGGTAACCGCGTTGGCGAGGAATTGGGCATTCCGGTATTTCTGTATGAACACTCCGCGACCCACCCGGAACGGCGATTGCTGGCAAATATTCGCGCCGGACAGTATGAAAATCTGGCGCAAAAACTGGCTGATCCGCAGTGGCAGCCCGATTTCGGTCCGGTGATGTTCAACCCGAAAAGCGGCGCAACGGTCATCGGTGCGCGGGACTTGCTGATCGCGTTCAACATCAATTTGGATACGCCGGACAGAACCGTTGCCGCCAAAATTGCGGCGGAATTGCGTGAAAGCGGCGCGCTCATCCGCGATCCGGTTTCCGGCGAACGCGTTCGTAAGCCGGGAATTTTCAAACACTTGCGGGCGCTCGGTTGGTATGTGGCGGCATACGGAAAATCGCAGATCACCATGAATTTCACCAATTTCCGGGAGACGCCGCCGCACATCGTTTTCGAAAAAGCACGGGAATTGGCAGCAGCGCGCGGCGCAACCGTCACCGGTTGCGAAGTGATCGGCATGGTGCCGGATGAGTGGATTGTTGCGGCGGGCAAATTTTATCGCGAGAGGCAGGGACAATCAGTGGATGCTGCAACGGAAACGCTGATCGAAACGGCTGTCGCGGCGATGAATCTCAGCGAAGTTGCGCTGTTCGATCCGCAGCGCAAAATTTTGTGGCTATAATTCGCAACAGTAAAAGGGCGTGCTGTTGGCGCTATCCGCCCGGACAATTTTTTTCATTTTCACCAAATTTATATTTGACATTCATTTATTTTCGGGTTAAAATCAACACGAATCATAAAACGATGGAAATGATGAACACTTTTTTCACCCACTTTTTCTTTTTTGGCTATTTTTATTTTTGGTTTCAACACCGGAGCCAGCGTGGGTGAATATTGACTGAACATCAATAAAAATGAAAAAAACTCAAAGGCTCCGGTAATATCGGAGCCTTTTTTGTTATCTGGACGTTAGCATTTTAGCAACATAAATATCACCGAATGGAGCAAAAGATGAGTAAGCAATCTCCCCGTCTGGAAGTACTGACCCGCAGCGAATGGGTTCCCGAAAACGATAAACCGTTGATTATCGCCGGTCCTTGCAGCGCCGAAAGCGAAGAACAATTGCTGGCAACCGCCCACGCTGTCGCCAAAGTGCCGGGTGTGAAAATTTTTCGCGCCGGCGTTTGGAAACCGCGCACCCGTCCCGGCGATTTTGAGGGACACGGCGTGCAGGCGCTGCAGTGGCTCAAACGCGCCAAAGAAGAAACGGGTTTGCTGACCGCCTGCGAAGTGGCAAATACCAATCACGTGTACGAAGCGCTCAAATTTGGGGTGGATGTGCTGTGGATCGGCGCGCGAACCAGCGTCAACCCGTTTTCGGTGCAGGAGATTGCCAACGCGCTCAGCGGCGTGGATGTGCCCGTTTGGGTGAAAAACCCGGTGAATCCTGATTTGCAACTGTGGATCGGCGCATTGGAACGGATGAGCAACGCCGGCATCAAACGGCTTGGCGCGATCCATCGCGGATTTTCTGTTTACAGCAAAATGCCCTATCGCAACGCGCCGAAATGGGATATCGCCATCGAGCTGAAACGTATTGCCCCGGAAATTCCGTTGATTTGCGATCCCAGCCACATCGCCGGAAAACGCGAACTGGTTCGCGAAGTGTCCCAAAAAGCGCTGGACATGGCGATGAACGGGCTGATGATCGAAACCCACGTTGATCCCGAAAAAGCCTGGAGCGACAGCGCCCAGCAAGTTACGCCCGATTCGCTGAAAGATCTGCTCGAGAGCCTCACGTATCGCAAGGAAGAAGGCGAAGGCAACGGGAAAGAAATTCTTGTGGCGTATCGCTCGGAAATCGATATTCTCGATCAGCAATTGCTGGACATTCTCTATCGCCGCAACCAAATTTCCGAGAAAATCGGGCAGTATAAAAAAGATCACAACATGGCGATTTTGCAAGTCGGGCGATGGCATCACCTCATCGAAGACCGGCTGGAACAAGCCCGGCAAATGGGAATGGAAGATGCGTTCGTAAAAGAAATTTACCAAAAAGTGCACGAAAATTCGATCCGCATCCAGTCCAAATTGATGAACCCGAACGGTGATAAAAAGAAAAATGGCAAAGCGTAAATAGAGTTGAGCTGTTGAGTGAGTTGAGTGGGTAGAGGCGAACGGTGATCGCCCAAAATTAAGTAGTTGGACAATAATATTTTGCAAACTTCCGGTCATGCCCGAAAGCTTTAATCGGCATCCAAAATATTGTAATTGAATGGATTCCCGCTTGAACCCGATTTTCGGGACGGGAATGACCAACAAAAAGATTCGAAATGATAACGTAAATTTATTCTGTCCACTCATTTATTTCACTTTTTTCGGCGTTGATTCCTGAAATTCAAAATTTATCCGTAATCATTAACCCTTTATCCTTTAAAAAATGTATCGCATAAAAACTGCAAAAATCACAGAAAAAATCGTCGCGCTGCCGACCTCCAAAAGTGTGAGTCACCGGATTTGCATTTTGGGCGCGATGAACAGCGGCCCCACTCGCATCAAACATTTGCTGGCATCGGAAGATCTGGAAATTACCCAAACCGCGCTGCAAAACATGGGCATGAAATCGCGCCAAAACGGCGATGTCCTGGAAATTGAATCGCCCATCGGAACTGTGACAAAACCCGACGCGTTTTTGGGAAATTCCGGTTCATCCGCGCGATTTTTGGTCCCGCTGGCGGCGCATCTCGATCAGCCATTTCGCTTTTACGGCACGGATCGGCTGCACGAACGCCCGTTTTTGCAGGTGTTCGAGGCTTGCGAAAAGCTCGGGATTCGCATCGATCATCGCGGCGGATCGCTCCCGGCAACGGTTCATCCGGCAACATTGCCCGGCGGGAAAATTCATTTCGACAATCTGCCGACTTCGCAAATTATCACCGCGATGATGATGTCCGCGCTGTGGATGGAAAATGATTTGACCATCGAATTGCAGGAAAATATCCCCTCGCTGCCGTATATCACGATGACGTATAAGTTGATGAAACGGCTGAACTTACCGGTTGAATTTTCCAAAAATGCCATTTGGGTGAAAGCGCAGAAACCGGATTATATCTGGAATTATCAGGTGGAAAAAGATTTTTCTGCTGCCGGATATTGGGTGGCGCTCGGGTTGATTCACGGCGCAACAATTTCGCTGACAGACGTGATGCTGCCATCGCTGCAGGGCGACGAACGCATTTTTGAAATCGCGGAAGAAGTTGGTGCGCGGGTGATGCTCTATCCCGATCGTGTGGAAATTTCCGGCGGTATCGAGCGCGGTTTCACAGTCGATTGTGTAGATATTCCCGACATGGTGCCGACGTTGGCGATCATCGCCATGTTTGCACCGGACACAGTGAAACTCACCGGCGTAGAAAATTTGCGATTTAAGGAAAGCGACCGCATCGCTGCGGTGCAAAAAAATCTGGCGGCGCTCGGCGGAAAAAGCGAGTACGCCGATGGCACGTTAACGATTTCCCCACAAAAAAAATATCACGGTGCTGCGCTGCAGGCGTTCAATGATCACCGCATCGCGATGAGCTTTGCGCTGGCAGGCACCAAAATTTCCGGCGTCACCATCGACGAACCGCAGTGCGTCGCCAAATCCTACCCGGATTTCTGGTCGCACCTTGAACTTTGGGAGGAGGTTTAACCGCAGAGGGCGCGGAGAGCGCAGAGGTTACGGAGATTTTTTTACATCTTTTTTTGAGGGGATTCGATGAAAGAAATCAATTTATTGTCTCAGAAAATTATCGGTTGTGCCATTCAGGTGCATCGCATTTTGTGACCTGGCTTGCTGGAATCGGTGTATCAGGCTGCACTGGCGCATGAATTTGGGAAAATCGGATTGCTATTTGAAAAAGAAAAATCCATGCCTGTAATTTATGATTCAATTAAATTAGACGTTGGTTTCCGGTGTGACTTTTTGGTGGAAAATCAGATAATTATTGAGTGCAAAGCCATTAAAGAAGTCGGTGAAATCGAAATGGCTCAAGTCCTAAATTATTTAAAATTAAGCGATTTACATTTGGGGTTGTTGATCAATTTTAATGTGACACTGTTGAAAAATGGTATCAAAAGAATTGCGAACAATCTGAATTAATAGAACAACATTCAACCGCTTGCAACGAACAGGGATTAATCAGAACTCATTTTTTCTCTGCACTCTTCGCGTGCTCTGCGGTTAAATCAGGAGAAAATATGGCAGGCAGTAAATACGGATCGTTATATGCCGTGATGACGTTTGGCGAAAGCCACGGCCCGTATATCGGCGCAGTGATTGATGGCGTGAAACCGGGTATTCCCATCGATATCGACGAAATCCAGCGTGAAATGCAGCGGCGCCGACCCGGACAAAGCAAGGTGAGCACGCCGCGAAATGAGCAGGATCGTGCCATAATTGTGTCTGGCGTTTTTGAGGGAAAAACCACCGGAACGCCCATTTGTGTGCTGGTGAAAAATGAAGATCAGCGCAGCAAAGATTATTCAAAAATTGCCGAAGTAGTGCGCCCCGGTCATGCGGCATATACCTATCTCAAGAAATACGGCATCTTCGATTTTCGCGGCGGCGGTCGCGCATCCGGTCGGGAAACCGCAATGCGGGTGGCTGCCGGCGCCATCGCCAAACAGGTGCTGCGAGAACACGGCATCGAGTTTTACGGGTTTGTGCGAAAAATCGGCAAATTTGAGGCGCAAACCGTGGATTACAATTTTATCGAAAAAAATCCGGTTCGCTGCCCCGATCCTGCGGTTGCTACGCAAATGGAAACCTACATCCGCGACATTGCCGAAACCGGTGATTCGGTCGGCGGTGTGGTGGAACTACATATTAAAGGATTGCCGGCGGGATTGGGCGATCCGGCATTCGAGAAGCTGGATGCGGAACTGGCGCACGGATTGCTTTCCATCGGCGCGACAAAAGGCATCGAATTCGGTAGCGGATTTGCCGCAGCGGAAATGCTCGCCAGCGAAAACAACGACGTATTTCACGTGAACGGCGGCGGCGAAATTGTGCCGAAAACCAATCACGCGGGCGGGCTGCTCGGCGGTATTTCCACCGGTCAGGATGTGATTTTGCGGCTGGGTGTCAAACCGCCGTCGTCGATCAACAAAATTCAGCACACCGTCAATCAGTCGGGCGAAACGGTGCCGCTTTCCGTTGGCGGACGCCACGATCCCTGCATTTGTCCGCGCGTTGTGCCGGTAGCCGAAGCAATGGCTGCCATCGTGATTCTCGATTTGCTATTGGTGCAGCAGCAAATACAATTCGACGTAACTGCTAGTAAGCAAAGAGAGTTGGATGTGGTGGATGCACAACTGGCGCTGCTCATCAAAAAGCGGATGGAGCTGGCAAAGCAAACCGGCAGCACATCGCCGAAACACCTCAATGATTTCGCGGAGCAATTGGAAATTGATAAATCTGTCTTGGCGGAAATTTTTGAAAAAATAAAATAATGTTTCGTTAATGATGGTTATTCCTGCAAAGACTTGAATCTCCGGATGGTATAAATCGGTATTTTTATTCCTTTAAAAACAAAAAATTAACCAACCTCGGAACGTCTGTTTTATCATCCGCGATGAACCGCTCGGTGAGTTCGATGCAACGCAAATTATTGCGCTGCGCAGCCTGCCAGAATTCGGAAATATGGTGGGTAAAACAGGTGAGCACGATGTCTTTTTTGCCATCGCTGAAATTGGCTTTTCCGCCGATGTATTGTTTGAACGGGTGCAGTTCGGACACGAAAAATCGCCCGTTGTTGCGCAGCGTACGCTGCGCTTCGCTGAACACGAAATCCAGATTTTCGATGTGCTCCAGAACGAGGTTGCAGGTGATGAAATCCGCGAAATCGTCGGCAACCGGCCACGTTTTGGCGATATCTGCCTGAACAAATTCGACATTCGGCGCCGCCACTTTTTGGCGCGCTTTTGCCAGCATACCCTCCGAAAAATCCATCGCGATCACTTTCGCCGCTTTTTCTGCCAACAACGCGGTGTTTTTTCCGGTGCCGCAACCGATTTCCATAACCGTTTTGAATGGCAATCGCTCAACAATTTCCATCATTGCCTGAAAATCGAGATCGCGGGTGCGGTTTTCCATTTGGTCATAATTGTCCGACCAGCGGTTGTATGCGTCTTTTATGTTCATTTATTCGATGCCTTCAATTCTGTCACGAAATACATTAACAAGGCGATGCGTTTCGCTCATTTTTAACACTTCGTCCCATATTGGCGTTAAAGTATCGAACAAATCTTTAATTGTTGAATTGCCTATTTTTATGTGGATAACACGTGGCGGTGGGTTTTTGAATAAAATTCTGTTTGAGAAATCACTATCTTTGGTGATGATGGTTAGCTTATTCGTTTCTGCGTAATGCCAAATCTGGCTATCTGTCCATCCGTCGTCGATATCTTTTTGATGAATATAATCTTCCGAATGCCATAGTGAAAAACGATAAGGCAGATTTACATCGATAAGATATTTTGCCATCTTAAGCGACTGTTTTTATTGTAAATCCGCGTTTCATCAGTTCGCTGGCAAACCGAATGCAGGCTTTAATATCTTCCGGTTCCAACGAAGGATATTGCTTCAAAATTTCAGTTTCGGTTTCACCGGCGCCTAAATATTCGAGAATGGTTTGAACGGTAATCCGTTTGCCGCGGATGGTCGGTTTGCCGTTGCAAATGTTCTCGTCAATGGTGATTCTGTCGATCAAATTTTCCATAAAGCACTCTAATCATTATATCAATTTATTTGCCAATATACTTTTAAACGAATATTAACTCAAGTTTAAGTTCGTATAAGTGCTAAACCAGCGCACTCTCCTGCCCGGAATCTTTCACAAATAAACAGGACGAATTCGTCCATTCGGAAGTGTTACGCATAAAATCGAACGACGGTTCATCACCGATGCCAAAAATGTTCACATCCGCACGCGGCGCGAGGGCAATGGCTTCGCGGAAATTACCCTGCAGCACCACATATTCCGTCAGCGATGGCAGTCGCGCCATATCGCTCAAATGTTCCAGAAAGTCAAACATGCGCTGTTTGTCCGCTTCGGATTCCGCGGTGGTAACCAGGTTCAGTTTTCCGCCCCAATTTGTTTGTAAATATAGACTTATCAAAATTGCCAAATGCCAATTGGTGCTCTTTTCCCGCAGCCAGAGGTTGATGTTTTTGTGCATGCCGAATGCCACACGCGGGTGTTGCCGGAGCATCAAAATGCCCAATTCATCGCGCGATGCTTCGGCGATCAGTTGGCGGGCATCGTCATCCCGGGAGGTTTCGTTGCCGAGTGTGAGAAACAAAATATTCGGGCGAAATGCGCCGCCGTGCAGTGTTTGAATCACCGATTTCGCGCCGCGAACAAAATTTTCATTTTCAATGACCGCCGCGTTCACAAAAATATCCTGGCTTTTGAGCGGGAACAGCAGATTTTTTATTTCCTGCAACTGTGCTTCCCGTCCGTTCGGGCTGACTGTAAACGCAAAAATACTGCCGGATGGATGGGTGATATCGCGGATAAACATCAGCGAGCCGGACCACACTTTGGGATCGTCGATCGGCAGCAGCAAATCCGGTTTCCAGGAAATCTGGTGGCGCGGATATTTGGCTGCCACCCGCGACGCCCGCTCTGCCAGCGCCAAAAACATACCGCCGCGAATATCGCCAAATTCCGAATGCAGGTCTTTCCGCGTGAGCCAAAAATACAACAAAATGATGATGATGATCGCGACGGTGCTGAAAACAGCGTTGATCAAAAACATCATAAAAATGCAGCCGACCGCACCAAAAAGCGACACAAATTGGGGAATGCGAATGGTCGGGCGAAAGCTGATAATTTTCATGCTTTGCTGGATGAACACAACCAGATTCAGCATGCCGTAGGTGATCAGGAAAAACATGGTGATCAGCGTTGCCAAAATATCCAGATTGCCGGGGATGAGCGCCAAAACCACCACTGCGCCGGTGAATAACGCTGCGTTGCGCGGCTCTCCGCCGTCTGTTTTTTTGGAAAACAGATCGTGCAGCGGCACAATTTTGTGTTCTGCCAGCGCCTGCAAAATTCGCGGCGCGCCCATAATGCTGCCCAAAGCCGACGAAAATGTTGCCGCCAAAATGCCGATCAGCACGATAGGACGGTAAAATGCGGTATCTGCCATAATCATTTGGTTGCCGCGCAAATCTTCCGGTGCGATATATGCGCCCAAAATATACGCCAGCGCCACGTAAATAATCAGCGTTAACCCGATAGCGGAAAGCGTGCCGGACGGAATCGATTTTCGGGGATCTTTGAGATCGCCGGACATATTTGCGCCGGCCATAATGCCAGTAACCGCGGGAAAGAAAATGGCGAAAACCTGCCAGAATCCTGCGTCTTCAAATTTGCCGATGAGCTGCGGTTGGGCGATGGGCTGGCTGTCCATCATCAAAAAACTGGCGATGGAAAGGGCAATCAACAGCATGATTATATATTGAATACGAATAGCGAAAGTGGTGCTGACGCCCGCCAAAATCATCAAAATTAACCAGGTTGCCAAACCGACCAGCAGTGGCGGGTGATCTGGAAAAAAACCGAGCCAACCTTCTGTAAAACCAATAATATACAGCGCTGTGGACAGCGTTTGCGACACATAAAACGGGATGCCGACACTCCCGCCGGTTTCCAATCCCAGCGATTTCGCGATGATCGAATACGCGCCGCCCGCACCGATTTTGATGTTGGTGGTGATCGACGCCATCGACAAACCGGTGCAAATGGTGATCGATTTTGCCAGCAAAATAATGGCTATCGCGCCGAGCAGCCCGGCGTTGCCAACCACCCAGCCGAGGCGCAGATACATAATTACGCCCAAAATCGTGAGCATCGTTGGTGAAAAAACACCGCCAAATGTGCCGAATTTTAAACCGGCAGGCTCACCGGTATTTTCCTGATTTCCGCCGCTGAGCAACGTTTTTACTTCTGCCGCAGTCGCTTTCATGCCGTATTCCTCAAGTTATATCTGCGTGACATTCCAATCTGCAATAGGTTACCGCGTTTGAATTAAAATGCAAGTGATGTTTTTGGGAAATTTGAGGATTTGAAAATTAATGGTTGGGTTTAAAGAAGATTTGGGTATTGAATTACAATTCATCCAGCAGTAAAACTGAAATACCGGAAAATTGTTTTAATTGTTTGTCATTTGTCAGAAAAATATTGCAGTTGGCGTTTTGGGCTGTTGCAAATTGCAGGCTATCCATTGCTTTGAATGATGGAAAGTTTGCTCGAATTTGTGCTGCTTTTTTGGCAATTTCTTTGTCAATAGGTGCAATTTCGATGGCAAATGTGTTCAAAAAAGATTCGAATTCAAGATTAATATCATCTCTTGATTTTCGATAAGGCATCACGCCAAATTCCATTATCGTTATTACGATGGTTAAAAAAACAGTGTTGGTGAGGTATTTTTCTGAAAAAAAAGATGAGAACTTTTCGGCATATATCGGGTGATTTTCAAAGTGGTAAATGAATGGTGCAGTATCGATAAAAATTTTCATTATCTGTCGTTGCTTCTAATTTGTGTAATATGTTGTTGCGCGTCGATCTCCCAAATGTTTTCTGCAATACCGCGATACTTTGCCAATATCTTATTTACCGAATTTGTTTTGTCTAACCGGTTCAGCAACGATTTCAAAACCAGTTCAATTTCGGAGTCAGGAAGTTGATCAATTTCTTTTAATATTGCGGCAACGCTTTTTGGCTTTTGTCCAGGTGATTTTTTTTTGACAGAAGGATTCATTTTTTTCTCCGAATTTTTGTATAAAAAATATAGCTGCAAATCGATTTTAACTCAAGTGCTTATTTTGGCATAACTGCAAATTGTGCTGCAGTAGCATTATCGCCAAATCATCAAAAAAATATTCCGATATCATCCGCGCTGCAGATGTGTTATTATTTCATTCCAAAATATTGCAGTAAATAACCCTTATCACATAAACTTTGGAGGTCTATGTATGAATAAATTTCTCAAGATGTTGGTAGCTGGAATGCTGGTGTTTGGCGCAACCGGATTTGCGCAGGATGAACCGCCCAAACCGCGGGTGAGTCCGGCTGCGAGTGTTTCGCAAACGATTGGTAAAACCACCGTTGTTGCTGTCGATTACGGCCGTCCGGCGGTGAAAGGCCGCACGGTTTGGGGCGAACTGGTGCCGATGGACAAAGTTTGGCGCACCGGTGCCAACGAAGCCACCCGTTTTTCGGCAAGCACGGATGTGCTCATCAACGGCGAAAAACTGGCTGCCGGCGAGTATTCGCTGTTCACAATTCCGGGAAAAGATAGCTGGACAATTATTTTCAACAAGACCGCGAATCAGTGGGGCGCATACGAATATGACGAAAAAATGGATGCACTGCGCATCACCGCAACGCCGCAAAGCGCACCGCACGCGGAATGGCTGAGCATCGGTTTTGAATCGCTGGACAGCACCAAAGCCACTGCCGCCATTCACTGGGAAAAAGTGAAAGTGCCGTTTACCGTGGTAACCGCCGCGCCGGGCAAAGATATCCGCAAAAGCCTCAAAAGCACAGTCGCCCAAACCATTGGCGCTAACACCAAAATTGAGGTTGTTTACAGCCGTCCGGGCGTAAAAGGCCGCACCATTTGGGGCGAACTGGTGCCGTTGAACGAACTCTGGCGCACCGGCGCAAACGAAAATACGGTTTTCACAACCAGTTCGGATGTAACCGTCAACGGACAAAAATTGCCCGCCGGCAGCTACGGTTTGTTCACCATTCCCGGTGAAACCGAGTGGACAATAATCTTTAATAAAAAAGCTGATCACCGTGGCACAGAAGGTTACGACGCCGCAAATGATGCACTGCGCATCACCGCAACACCGGTAAAAACCGAAACCGCTACCGAATGGTTCACAATTGCCGCCAACAAATTAACGTTGACGGACAAAGCCATCACCGCTGCCGAAATGCACATCACCTGGGACAAACTGGCTGTGCCGTTCACGGTTGCGTTGCCGTAAACATTTTTTGATCCAACTTTTTTTTATGAAAAGGCGCTCATTCGGGCGCCTTTTTTTTTTGACCAAAAAACCTTGCATGACCTTTTTTAATTTTTATATTGAAAAAGGACCCTCGTTAATATGCAAATTCTGTGCACAATCACAACAATCGTTCGGTGAAAGCCGCTATTCTTTAACGAACGAATCACTCCATAAATCGGAAAGGATGTTGAATATGCCGAATACCGTCCCGGATAATCACGCTTCGAAAAAAGTAACCGCGCACATCATTTCGCATAACCATTGGGATCGCGAATGGATTTTCACCGCGAAATATGCCAATCGCTGGTTGCCGCCGTTTTTCGAAAATCTGTTCAAACGGCTGGAGGAATATCCGGAATACCGCTTTGTGCTGGACGGCCAAACGCTGATGATCGAGGATTATCTCGACCAACTTTCCCGCGACGAAGCCAGCGCTGCCAAACGCGCCATCCGTAAATACGCCGGCGAAGGACGGTTACTGGTCGGTCCCGCGTATCTGCAGCCGGATTGGGGGTTGGTCAGCGGCGAGGCGCTGGTGCGCAATCTGCTCATTGGCGTAAAAATGGCCAAACAATACGGCAGCGGCAACGTGATGAAAGTCGGGTGGATGCTCGATAACTTCGGGCAGATTGCCCAGGCGCCGCAAATTTATCGCGGATTTGGCATTGAGGGCGCGTTCGTCTGGCGCGGCGTTGAGCTGCCGCCGGACGATCTCAAATCGGAATTCTGGTGGGAATCGCCGGACGGTTCCAAAATTCTCAGCGTGTATCTCGCGGACAGCTATCGCAACGCGATGGTGCTGTCGCTCACCAAAGAAATCGCGCTGGAACGCATTTACAAGCACACCAACGATCTGCTACCGCTGGCATCCACGCCCAATGTGGTGCTGATGAACGGTTACGAGCAGGTCCCCTGGCCGGACGACGTGTTCCCGATCATCGAAGAATTTAACGAAAAACGCGGCGAAACCATTCACTGCAAACAATCCACACCGCCGGAATATCTGGAAAAAATCCGCGAAGCGGCACCGGAATTGCCGACCGTTCGCGGCTATTTGTACAGCGGCAAATACATGCCCATTTTGAAAGGCGTTTTTTCCAGCCGCAGCCGTTTGAAAAGCCAGAACAACGAAGCGCAACGGGAACTGGAACGCTGGGCTGAGCCATTCGCCACGCTCTGCTGGGCGTTCGGCAGTGTTTATTCTCGCCGGAAATTTGAGCGAATCTGGAAAACGCTGCTGGTGAACCACACCCACGACGACGTTTGCGGTTGCAACATCGACACCATTGCGCGGGACATGCACGAACGTTTCAACGATGTGATCCGCTCCTCTCGGGACATCACCGAAATCAGCTTGCGCACCATTGCCCAAACTATCGATACGGGCAAATTTCCCGATGCGATTCCGGTGGTGGTGTTCAATCCGTCATCGCGAACGCGCGGTCATGTGTTCGGTATTTCAATCGATCTGCCGGAAGATTTCCGCGAGTTCAGCATCAAAAACGGGCGCGGCGAATCCGTTGCCTTCCAACATTCCTGGCAGGATGAGGATCGCGCGGACATCTACATTTTTGCCAACGATGTGCCTTCGCTCGGTTACAAAACCTATTACATTTTTCCGGAAAAAGCGGAAACCGTGCCGCACCGCCGTGTTCATATTTCCGAAAAAAATTGCACAATGGAAAACGATTACCTGAAAGTGCAGATCAACCCGAACGGTACGCTGAATGTGCAAAATAAGGAAACCGGTGATCATTTCGAGAATCTGGCAATGTTCGAAAACGGTGGCGACGCCGGCGATACCTACGATTATTCCTATCCCGAATCGGATGAAATTGTCACGAGTCGCGATGAAACAGCGAACATCCGGCTGGTGCACGACGGCGATTGCCTGGCCTGTTTCAGCGTTTCGCTGAACTTGCAATTACCGGAATCGCTCACCAAAGACCGCCAATCGCGCAGCCCGCAAAAACGCGATTTTCCCATCGAGATGTTTGTGGAAATGGCTGCCGCATCGCGCCGGGTGGAGCTGCATATTCATTTGAAAAACACCATTAAAGATCACCGCCTGCGGCTGATGTTCCCGAGCAATATTCAAACGGACGAATCGTATGCGGAAGAGCCGTTTGATGTTGCCAAATTCCCGCTCAGCGATCCGTCCACCGATCAGCATATTCCCGAAAAAATGAGTCGCCTGATGCTGGCCGGACGCTACACTGCGCCGGTGAACACGCGCATTTTCCACAATTTTACGGGTCTGAGTGATGGCAAAAAAGGTCTGACCGTGATCAGCGGAAAGCTGAGCGAATACGAGATTTTGGAAAAAAAACAGACCATCGCGGTAACGCTGATGCGCTCGGTCGGCTGGCTGGCGCGATACGATTTGCAAACGCGCATCGGTGATGTGGGACCGCATATTTTCACGCCGGAAGCGCAGGAAATCGGCGATCACTATTTTTCATGTGCGATTTATCCCAACACCGGCAATTTCAAAATGGACAAACCGCATTTTAAAGCAGACAACCACAACATGAAATTCCGGGCGGTGCGCACCGGCGTGCATGACGGCGGTTTGCCGGACGAATTTTCGTTGCTCAATTGGGTGAATGAAGATGTCCCCGGCGCGCTGCGCCTCACCGCGCTAAAGCGTTCCGAAGATGGCGACTGTGTGATCGTGCGGTTTTACAACACCCTCAACGAACCGGTGAACGCCGGATTGCAGATCAATTTGCCGGTGGCGGCAGCGCATTTGGCAAATTTAAATGAGGACGAGATTTCTCCCGTTACGCCGGAAAACGGGGTGGTTTTTGTTTCGGCTAAGCCCAAAGAAATCATCACGTTGCGGCTGAAATTATCGCTGAGCCAAATTGCCAACCAACGGTTGTCAAACGATACGGTTCCGCTGGGCGGACTGGAATTGCACCCGGATTTGCCGGATGTGGCATTCCCGCCGGTACTCACGCCGCAGGAAGTTGGCGAGGAGCGCGATCGCTATTATCAAATCCAAAATGAACTGCGCGATTTGCGAAACGAAGCGTATAAAAAAGAAGACGAAATTGATCGCAGCGGCAAACAGGAGCTCGAAAAAATGGCCGAATTGCAGCGGGTAAAAGCGCAAATCACCACGCTCACCCGCAAATTATATGAGGCGCGGATTTCCACACTGCTCAACCAGCAACTGCTGGACACCATCAAAATGGAAAATGAATTGGAGGAAATCGGCGAGGAATTGTGTTGGGCGCGCACCAAAAAACGGGTGTACGAATATCTGTCCAATTATTACGAAAAACGATTGTCGGAGGAGAAAAAATGAGAATCGAAATTCCCAGAGAAGCGGAGCGGATTGGCTCCAACCTGTTTTACGGACTGCAAAAAGTGTACGAGCTGGATTCCGGCGTTAGCAAAAGCGCAAACGATGAATTGCGGGTGGTGGAGCGCATTTCGTACGAAACATTGTATGACATCGAGGAGCAAATGGCGGTTGTCGTGCCGATGAAAGATGAAAATCTGAAGCTGCTCGAAGGCGTATTGTATGGCATTCCGCACCAGTGTTTGATCATCATAGTGTCCAACAGCCCGCGCGAACCGGTGGATCGTTTTGCGCTGGAATGCGCCGCCATCGAAACCTATCAGCGATTCAGCCGCAAACATATTTTGATCGTGCATCAAAAAGATCCGAAACTCTCCGAAGCCTTTGCAGAAACCGGTTACAGCGAAATTTTGTCGAAAGACGGCATCGTGAAAAACGGCAAAGCCGAAGGCATGATTATCGGGACGATGCTGGCGCGTCTCGCGGGCAAAAAATATATTGGATTCATCGATGCCGACAATTATTTTCCGGGATCAGTTCATGAATATGTCCGCATTTATTCCGCCGGATTTGCGTTGAGTAAATCCAAATATTCGATGGTGCGAATTTCCTGGCACAGCAAACCCAAAATTGTGGAATCGGAATTGTTTTTCGCCAAATGGGGACGCACCTCGGTGATCACCAATTCATTTTTAAACCGGTTGCTCACCCATTACACCGGATTCGAAACCGAAGTGATCAAAACCGGCAACGCCGGTGAACACGCGATGACGCTCGATTTGGCGATGCAACTCGAATATTCCACCGGATATTCAATCGAGCCGTATCATTTTATGAACATGCTGGAGCGATTCGGCGGCATCAGCAACAATCCGCACGAGGAAATTTTGAAACAGCAGATCGAGGTGTTTCAGATCGAATCGCGGAATCCGCATTTGCACGAACAAAAGGGCACAGAGCACGTTGAACATATGATTTATGCGGCGCTGCAGGTCATTTTTCATTCGCCGGTAACGCCACAAGCGATCAAAGATGCTATTTTTGAAGAAATGCTGCAGCGAAAATTTGTGAAAAAAAATGAACAACCCAAAAATGCCAGCTATTATCCGGCGCTTTCGAAAATTGATTTGCGTAAATTTTTTGATATTATAAAAAATGAAGGTTACACCGAATTGATGAAAGCACGTGAAGCTGCAAAATGAAACAACTCATTTTCACTGATCTGGATGGCACGTTGCTGGACGAAAAATATCGCTACGAGGTGAGTCGTCCGGCGGTGCAATGGCTGAAATCGCTGAATTTTCCGGTGATTTTTTGCTCGTCCAAAACGTTTGCGGAACAGGAATTTTACCGGACGGCGCTGGATATTTCGGCGCCGTTTATCGTGGAAAACGGCAACGCAGTGTTTATCCCGAAACATTATTTTACCGTTCCGGTGAAAACGCAACGCGAAACCGCCGGTTTTTTGGTGATTGAATTGGGCAAACCGGTTGCGGAAATCCGCGCGGCGCTGGCAAATATCCGTTCGGAAACGGGCATCGGGTTCAAATGTTATTGCGATTTGTCTGTTGCGGAAATTTGCGCAATTACCGGGCTTGATAAAGCAGCCGCAAAGCGCGCCGCCACCCGCGATTACAGCGAAACAATACTTACGCCACTCACCGAAACAGAACAGCAGACCATCCGCGATGCGCTAAAACCGTTCGGTTTGGTTGCGGTTTCCGGCGGGCGATTTTTTACAGTTACATCCGCGACGGCGGACAAAGGCACCGCTGTTCACCTGCTCGCGGAAATTTTCCGGCAGCAATTTGGCGAGGTTCACACCGTCAGTTTGGGCGACAGCGCCAACGACGCGCCGCTGCTGGCAGCTACCGATGTGGCGTTTCTCGTGCAAAAACCGGATGGCACCTGGCAGGATATCGAGTTGCCTAAGTTGCATAAAATCAATGGTATCGGTCCAAAAGGGTGGGTGATGGCGATGCAGGTTTTTCAAAAGCAGCTGTTATCGAAATTGCGGTAAAAAAAACGCCCCGGCAAATGTCACCGGAGCGTTGGTACGAGGAGGGATGGATTGGATATTCAACTGCGTTTTAGAAAAATGTCCCGATCGAAAAGCGTTTGACCGGTGAACCGAAATTCTGCAAATCGGTTGGCCACGCCAGTTCGTATTGCAGCAAAAAGTAGCCGATGTTCAGCCGCGCCGCAACGCCTACCGCCGCATTCAAATCGTTCAGGCGAAAGCCGTTTTCGTTGCTAAACGGCTGAAAAGTGGGATTGTCGTAAAATCGCGAATTGATGCCCCACGCGCCAGCTGCATCGGCAAATGCCGCGCCGCTCAGGAAATCCATCGTCGGCGGTAAAAATGGCAGAATCGGAAAGCGCCATTCCAGATTGCTCAACAGAAAATTCGAGCCGATCAGCTCGTTGTAATCCGCTCCGCGATAATAATACGGTCCGCCGATATCAAAAAACCGGTCATCTTTGCCAACACTTCCGGCGCCCATAAATCGCCACGCCAAAACTGTGCGGCTGCTGGTGCGGAAATATTTCCGGTAGTCCGCCAGCAACGTGGTCGATTGAATATCGTTTGTGGTTGTTTCCACCGAAAAGCGGCTGCGATACCCTTTGGACGGTCCCAACGGTCCGTAGGTGGAATGGTCAAAAACCATCGCCGCGCTGAACAGCCCGTAATTGAACGTGCCGATATCGGTCGTTTCGCGATCGAGCCCGTTGAAGTTGTAGGTTTCCACCACAAAATCTTCGTTGATCCAGGTGACACCGCCGGTTAATTCCACCCGCGCAAATTTGCTGAACGGATACGCAACCAGCCCGTTGAATCCGCGATAGGTATCGCGAATCAAGCCCACCTGATTAAAATTGGCAGCGGTGAGATAGCTAAGGCTGGACTGGAACGCCTGCACGCCCCAACTCCAGCGATTAGCCTGGTTAAAATACGTCAGCCCGAAATCCGAATAGCGCGGATCGGAAAACTGCAGTTCGCTGGACAAATACAGCGTGTGATTGCCCAGCATATCGCTGAACAGAAATGCCGCGCCACCCTGCACACCGAAAAACGTGTTGTAACCGCCGCCAACCTGCACGGCGTCCAGTTTGAAATTGCTGCTGTAATCGCGGGTTTCCACGGAATCATCCGGTGACAATTCGTAGCCGGTGTAAATGGTGTTGATATCGGGAATTTCCGGCAGCCACCCGGCAGTTGCGAGCATCGGCGCAGTGTTGATCACGCTGTCTTTTACGGCAATCGATTGGTTATCGATTTGAACCGTAACCGCGCTGTCCGGTGTTTCTTCTTCAGTTGGAAATGTGTTAAAAATGCGCTTTTCGAGCGACGTTTTTTGCACTTTTTCAGCCGTATCCGGCAAGGCTTCCGTGGTTACGGAAATGGCGATAGCCGCGTTTTTTCCGGCGTTTTCGCTCACTTTTTCCGGCGAAACCGGGATTTCGGGGATCAGCTCATCCGGATTCACTTTGAACAATTGCCAGCTTGCGTCCACAAAAGCGGAGAACACCATCGCGTTGCCATTGGCAGACCAACTGAACGCTGGCGTGGTTTCCGTGATGCCCGAAACGCCGCTTTTCAGCGCGGTCAACCGGCGAATTTCGCCGTCATCCAACCGGATTCTGTAAATATTCGGGATGCCTTCGTAATCAGAAATAAAGGCGATTTCGCGGCCATCCGGCGACCATTGCGGGCTGGTTTCGCTGCCCGGTAAATCGGTGACGAGCTGAATCGTATTATCGCTTAAATCGTAAATTGCCAAATCGTAATCGCTGAACAGCAGTTGACCGGCGTTGCTGTCTTTGCCGCGATCGGTGATAAAAACGATCTCATTTTCCGGTCCCCACTGCGGATGGAGCGTGGCAAATTTGTCGTTCGTCAGCCGGCGCAAATTGCCATTTCCCAAATTTAGCAAATACAAATCGGAGATGCCGCCCTGCAATCCGGCAAACACCAGCCGCTCGCCCTCCGGCGAAAAAGTTGGCGAAAGCAAACCGTTCAGCCGTTCGAACTGGAATTCCTGAAGCACTTTTCCGCTGTGCGAATCGACGATGTAAATGACATCTTTTGCCCCGGATTTGGAGATAAACGCCAGTTTTTTGCCATCGCGGGACCAGCCCATCGCTGTTTCAAAATAGCGCAGCGTTTCGAACTGTCGGCTTTTTCCGCCGCTGATGAGGTGTTTTTGCTCATAGCTGCCGTCCGGTTTTTGGGTCAGCACGTATATTTCCTCATCGAGATCTTTGTTGGCAACATAGGCAACCCGCTTGCCATCCGGGCTGACCGCCGGTGCGATGTTCATCCGGTGATAATACGATCCGCGATGGGTCAATTGCTGCGCAACATCGGCGGGCATCGCCATTGTGGTATCTGCCGGAACTGTCAGCGATTTTGCGTAAGTGTGCCATGCCGTCGTAAGCTGCTTTAAATCCATGTTTAAATAGGACTTTATGGCTCTTTCAACATTGCCGGAACGGGCGGCCATTTTGAAAATTTTGCCGACCATTTCCCTGCCATAATTTTCGCCGATGTAATGCCAGAGCGATTGCCCGAGGCGATACACCCGGATGTCGTATGTGCCGTTCAGCTTCTGTACGCTCATCAAATCATCGTGAATCAGCCCATCGCGAACCCACATTCTGGTGGTGTTGTCCATTCCCGCGGAAAGGTATTCCGCCATGCCTTCCACAAACCACAGCGGCGGATTGAAACGGGTGATGTTCAACTCGTTATTGAACATGATATCATATTGAAACGCGTGCACCAATTCGTGCACCAGCACATGATTAAACTCGCGATACGAGCCGGTGATGGGCAGTGTTACCCGGTTTTTCAGGCTTTCGGTAACTCCGCGCGTGCCCTGATCGAGCAATCCGTTAATCACGTTTGTTTGGGCAAAATCGTTCAGTGAGGCGTATAAAATCAGCGGAATGCGATCTTTTACGTTGTGCCCCAGCGTTTTGCTCAAATACGCATAACCGCGTTCTGCCATTCGTGCGGCATCGCGGGCGGTAATGTCTGTTTCATTATAATAATAGACATCAAAATGCTCGGTCCGGTAAACCTTCCAGTCAAAATCTTTATAGCGAACCTTGTTTTGTCCAAAGTAGTAGCCAACTTGCGCTTGCAGCGCCGGTGTCAGCAAAATGATAATAGCCACTGCTTTGAACAAGGCTCGCGAAAATCGGTTGCGGATCATAATTTCCTCCGTTTAGATTGAATTTCGCTTGTCCAATAATAAATGTTCAGCGGCGCGTTCGTTCATATCCCTGTTAGGGTTGAAGCCGTTTTTTGGGAAAAGAAGCGTCTCATATCTGCAAAAAAAATACCTGTCAACGTTTTAGCTTATCGCAGCATTCAGCCTCATTTGTTTATTGTTTAGACGCGTTTGATGCCTACTGCGTTTACAATTTTTTCGGAAAACCCTGCAGTTTCCGAAAAAAATATGACGCAGATCATCATATGTGATAAGCCCAATCATTGTCTGCGGTTACGTATTTTTTGTAAAATAAATCAAAAGGACTTTTCAGGAGGGAAACATGATCGCATTTGGCCCCGTTCCCTCGCGGCGATTGGGCGACAGCTTGGGAATCAACAATATTTTCCCCAAATTTTGTACTTATGCCTGTGTGTATTGCCAGGTTGGGCACACCAACCACATGCAAATACGACGGCGACCGTTTTATTCACCCCACACCATTTTCCGCGATGTGCAAACCCGCGTTTCGCAAGTGCTTTCAAAACAGGGGCATATCGATTATTTATCGATGGTTCCGGAGGGCGAACCGACGCTGGATATCCAGCTTGGCGAAACCATCCGTTTGCTCAAGGTTTTGGGCTATCCGGTGGCTGTTTTCACCAACAGCTCGCTGCTGTGGATGGACGATGTCCGGGAAGATTTGTGCCGCGCGGACTGGGTATCGCTGAAAGTTGATACCGTGGACGAAGTAATCTGGCATAAGCTGAACAAGCCCCACGGGCAACTGGAACTGGACCGGGTGTTGAAAGGGATTATGCAATTCCGGAACGAATTTACCGGTAAATTGGCAACCGAAACGATGTTGGTAAAAAACGTAAACGATCCCCAGAATGTGCTGTTGCGAACCGTTACTTTTCTGGAACAGTTGGCGCCGGAATACGCGTTTATTGCCACACCCAGCCGCCCGCCGGTGGAGCGTTGGGTGCAAAAACCGGATCTGGACGGATTGTACCGGGCGTACAAATTATTTTCCCAATATCTGAAACAGGTGGACATGTTGCTGGTGGAACGCGGCAGCCAGTACGGCGCAACCGGTTTGGTGGAGGAAGATTTGCTGCGAACCCTGGCCGTTCAACCGATGACCGAAGAAGCTGTTCGGGAACTGCTGAAACGCAATAACGCCGGATGGTACGTGGTGGAAAAAATGATCGCCGATGAACAATTGGCAATTGTTGAATACGACGGGCACAAATTTGTCGTCCGGTGTCATCCGGAAAAAGCCAAAAAAACAACGCGGAAACACAATTGATTTTTACAAAAAAATTACATATAACTTCTTTAAAAACAGGAACAAAGGAATGTCGGATTACAAAAGTGATATCGAAATTGCACGGGAAGCGAAACTACGCCCCATTGCGGAAATCGCCGGAAAAATCGGGTTGAATCCCGGTGACCTGATTGCTTACGGCGAGCACAAAGCGAAGATAAAAATGCGCAGCATTCAACGGTTATTTGCGGAAACACCGGCAAATGGCAAATTGATTTTGGTTAGCGCCATTACGCCAACGCCGGCAGGTGAAGGCAAAACCACCACCAGCATCGGGCTGGCGGAAGGGTTCGGGAAAATCGGGAAAAAAGTGGCGCTCGCCCTCCGCGAGCCATCGCTCGGACCCTGTTTGGGAATGAAAGGCGGCGCAACCGGCGGCGGTCGTGCACAGGTGCTGCCGATGGAAGATATCAACCTGCATTTTACCGGCGATTTACATGCGGTAACTGCCGCACATAATTTGATTTCCGCAGCGCTGGACAGCCACCTCCATTTCAGCGATTTGCGGGGAATTTCCAGCCGCAAAATCACCTGGAAACGGGTGCTGGATATGAACGACCGTGCATTACGGGATATCGTTATCGGGTTGGGCGGCGCTCAAAACAGCGTGCCGCGCCAAAGCGGATTCGATATTACCGCCGCATCCGAAGTGATGGCGGTGCTTTGCCTGTCGCTCAGCTATTCGGAATTGAAAGAGAAAATCGGCAACATCGTGCTCGGCTTTACGGAAGAAAACCAGCCGATTACCGTGAAACAACTGAAAATTGAAGGTGCGGTTGCCACGTTGCTGAAAGACGCGCTGCTGCCCAACATCGTGCAAACGATGGAAGGAAATCCGGCGTTTATCCACGGCGGACCGTTTGCCAACATCGCGCAGGGCGCCAACAGTATTATGGCCACAAAACTGGCGATGCATTTGTCCGATTACGTCATCACCGAAGCAGGATTCGGTTTTGATCTCGGTGCCGAAAAATTTTTCGATATCGTATGCCGATACGGCAATTTTCATCCGGCAACCGTTGTGTTGGTGGCAACCGCCCGCGCGCTGAAAATGCACGGCGGCATCCCCAAAACCGATCTCAAAACGCCCAATCCGACAGCCGTGCTGGCGGGACGCGGAAATCTGGAAAAGCATATCGAAAATATCCGCAAATTCGGGCTGAAGCCGGTTGTTGCGATCAACCGTTTCGTCACGGATACGGAAGAAGAATTGGAAGCGCTGGCGCTCATTTGCCGGGAAAAAGGCGCGGCATTTGCGCGAATCAATTCATGGGAAGAAGGCGGCAGCGGTGCCACCGAACTTGCCCGGTTGGTCGCGGATATTGCGGATGCCAATCAGGTGAAATTCACCCCGCTGTACGACTGGGAAATGCCGGTGGAGAAAAAAATCGAACGGATCGCCACGGAAGTTTACGGCGCCAGCCACGTCGATTTTCTGCCGCAGGCAAAAAAAGATTTGAAAATCATCAACGAATTTGGATACAACAATCTGCCGATTTGCGTTGCCAAAACCCAAAATTCGTTATCGGACAATCCCCAATTGCTCGGTCGCCCGAAAGATTTTTTGGTGACGGTTCGCGAAATTATCATCTCCGCCGGTGCCGGATTTTTGGTGCCGCTAACCGGCAACATCATGCGCATGCCCGGATTACCGCGCAACCCCGCCGCAGAAAGTATTGATATTGATGATGCGGGAAACATCACCGGATTATCATAATCCCACATTAACCGGCAGTGCAGATGCGCTGCCGGTTTTTTATTAACGCCCGCCGTGTTCACCTTGATTTTTTTTCAACAAAAAATCTCTGTTTTTCCCCATCAAAACTATTGATTTTATTGAGATTATTTAATATATATGAAAGTGGCAAAAACGGCTTTTTAACACAAAAAACAATCAACCGGGATCTCAATGAAGGGCACATTTCAGGGCAGCGTGAACCGGACCGTTCACGAAAAAAACGGTAACGCATACGTGCAGGTGGGGCATAAAGGGCAACTGTATCGCGTCGAATTTGCCCGGACAGAAAGCGAACTGGCAGCAGTAAAAACGCTGGATGACCAGTATTTCCCGCCGGCGCAACAGCTCACAAAAGATGAGCTGCGCATATTGCCGCAATGCGGTCACGTGCTCTATTTTCGCGAAAAACCTAACGCACCGATGCTGGGTGCCTGCCAGATTTTATTTCAGTCGATCACCCGGCAGGAAGTGCGGATGCACGAAGCATTCAGCTTTGGCACGGTTGGGCGCGGATTCGGGCAAATTTTGTATAAAGCGCAGGAAATTGTGGCGCGGGAAGCGGGCAAAAAACTGATTCGCTCCACTGTGCGGCTGGAAAATACCGAGTCGATCCGCTCCCATTTGAAAAGCGGCTATCGCATCACCGAATACGATCCCACCCGTTACGGGCTCACCGAAGAGGGTGGCGCACGGCTGATTATGGTGAAAGATCTCATCAACGAACAGCTGCCGTTTCGCCCGGATCTGATCGCGCCGAAGGTGATGAACGGCGATATCCCGATTTTATCCGATCCCGCAAAAGCGCCGGAATTGCTGGCGAATCAACCCTTCCGGCTGGGTATTTTTGTCAAAAATATTGCGAAAGTGAATCTGGAAATTCACCAATTGCTGCAGGCGGTGATGCAGGAAGGCTACACCGGCATTGCGCTGATTTTGCCGATGGAAATCGGCGAGGCGGGCAGCGATCGCTATTTGCTCATTTTCCATCGCAAAGATGCCCCGCCCGATGCCGACCGGCTCAGCCTGCCGGTAAATGTGCATTCGGAATTCGGGCGGCTGCGCGAAGTGATCGTGTCGTTCACGCCGGAAAATGCCCAAATCCGGGCGGAATTTGCTATCAACGATGTTGCCAAAAAAAATGTGAACAATATTGATCCGATTTCGTTTCGGGAAGAGTACAAGCTGTTTGTGGGCACGCTGATCGATCAGGGTGTGAAAGTGGTACACACCAACGCTATCGGCAAAGAGGGGAAATCGGCAATCTTTACCCGCGATCCCGCAATGAGCATCGGCAACACGTTTGTGATCGGCAATTTGCGGCAGGCGCAACGCGCATACGAGCTGGAAGGCATGCGCGAAGTTGCATCGGACAGCGGATATCTGGATATCAGCGATGCGCGGGACGGTTTTGTCGAAGGCGGCGATGTTATTTTTATCGGCGAGAAAAAACTGGCTGTGGGACTCGGGCAACGCTCCAGCGAAGCCGGGTTGAAGCGCTTGCAAGCCGCTTTCCCGGAATACGAATTTGTCGGCGTGCCGCACGACGAGCTGCATCTGGATGTACTGTTTACCGTGGTCGGGCACAAAAAATGTCTCGCGGATGTCACGCGATTGCCGGCGTTATTTCTGGAAATGCTCAAAACGGATGGCTACACCATCATCGTTGCGGACCCCGATGAGCAGGTTACGCTCGGCTGCAACGTGGTGTGCATTTCGGATCACAAAGTGATTGCCGTAAAAGAAAATGCCGAAACTATCCGCCGGTTGCGGAAAAACGGGGTGGACGTGGTGGAAGTGAGCATGCCGAATGTCATCAAATGGGGCGGCGGTCCGCGCTGCATGACTTGCCCGACCCACCGTGGGCTGTAAATTTTTCTAACGGAACAACTATTGCTTTTTTTCTGCGGGCAGTTTACTTAAATTTACCGCCTAAATGCCAAATACGGATGTTTCATTTTAAAAATTCAAGTATCAATAATGCGACATTTGAACACGTTGGCGGCAGAAAAAGTGTTAAATCAGTAAAAAAATCAGTACTGGGTATTGCCCGAAAAAGTGAGATCATAATGCAAAAAACAGATAATAGAGAAGTAATTTTTTTAGTGGTGGAAGATAATCCCGCCGATCAGAAATTGACAATGAAAGCGTTGAGCCGAAACAGCGAAAAAAACGTGGTCGTCATTGCCAATGACGGTCAGGAAGCGCTGGATTATTTGAACGGCCACGGCGAATTTGGCAATCGTAAAAAACACCCGTTTCCGGATATCATGTTGCTGGACATTAACATGCCGCGACTAAACGGCAAAGATTTGCTGCAGCGAATCCGCGTTTCCGAACGGCTGAAACACTTGCCCGTCATCATGCTCACCAACTCCGTTTACGAAGTTGATGTTGTTGAATCCTACCGTTTGGGCGCAAATGCGTATGTCCAAAAACCGGTTACCATCGGCGAATTTTTTGAAGCGGTGGACAATCTGGAAAATTTTTGGCTGAACACCACCAGATTACCGGGCTATTACCAGAATTGATCAACGCCTGTTTCAGGCGAAAAATGCCAGCAACTCCATTACATTCTGCAACCAGATCATCCATTTTGATGTCCATTTCCACGCTGCCAGCGGTGCCGTGCTCTGTCGCACCCAACTGTTGTTGACAGAATTGACATCGAGCACCAGTTTCCCGGACGGATCGACCTCTACTTTTTGCAATTTTGCGCCTTTGATGTAACGGAAAATTTTCCAGCGATCCCGCCCGTCCCAGCGTTCCAATTCCTCTTCGCCATTGTCAAACGTCAGCTTCACTTCCACCGGAAAAATCGCTTCGCCCCAGCGACGCACATAAACCGTGCTGCGATAAGCCGCCATTTGGGCAGTCGCATCTTCCGGATTTGGCGATTTAAACACAAGGTTATCCTGATCGTAATCAAAGCCTTTCAAGGCGTTGATTTTTTCGGATTTAACTTCGCCAACGGCGTAATCGAAAACGTTGGTGCTAAAATAAGCTTCGTGAAAAAACCAGCTTAAATCCTGTCCGCTCACCTCGTTTACTACCGCAAAAAAATCTTCCGGCGTCGGGTGATGAAACCGGAATCGCTCAAAAAAAGTGCTCAGCACGCTCTGAAATGTTTTCCAGCCGAGATAATTTTCCAGCGTTTGGAGCATCAGTGCGGGGCGATTGTACGCATTTATGCGATATGCGCCGGGACCGTTTTTCCACGATGGCGTGGACAACGCATCGCGCTTCAAACCCGAATCCAGACCGCGATACATATCGGCGCCGTCGCTGCGTTCCGCCCGGAACACATCGCTGTAAACCAGCGGCAAAAAATCATCCAGATAGCGCCGGGTCAACTGCCAGCGGGAAAGGTGCTGACGAAAAATGCGGTGCTGCGAATAGGTGTTGATGCCCTCATCCAGCCAGGCGTGCTCAAATTCATTATTGGCGATCAGCCCGTACCAAAATTGGTGTCCCGCTTCGTGAATGGTAACGCTTTCCGGTTGGCGGCTGCCGGGCGGCGACAGCCAGCGTGCGCCGCCGGTGAATAGTGTCGGATATTCCATCCCACCGGATTGCGATTGATACGCAGGATCGACGATGGTGATATGCCCGTACGGATACGGCCCGTACCACGTGCCGTAATAATTCAGCGCGGTTGCCGCAGCCTGAAAATAGCGTTCGCGTTTGTCCAGATTGTAGGGCATCAGCAACAGGCGCATTTCCACCGCTGGCAATCCGGGCATCTCAAATTGTTGAAAAAATTCGCGGAAAACCGGGCTGGCGACCCACACAAAATCGTGCACGGCGTTCTGGAAATAGTGATAAACCGTCGTATTCGGCAGCGAATCCACCCGCGAAATTTCCCGTCCGGTGGCGCCAACCTGCCAGTTTTTGGGCACGGTTAGCTGCACATCGTAGGTGCCGAAATCCGCGTAAAATTCGGTTTGGATAAATTGATGCGCATTCCACATGCCGTTCGGATCGAACACGGCGATTTTCGGAAACCACTGCGCGATAAAAAAATAATCGTTCAAATAGCCGGTTCGGGCAACCGGTCGTGGCACTTTGGACACCCATTCGATATCCAGCTCGATGGTTTCGCCGGGAAAAACGGAGCGCAGCAGTGGCAACCGCACTACCGTCCGGTCGGCGGAATTGCCGTCGTCGGGCTGTTCGTACACCAGTTTGCTCAACACTTCCTCGCCCGCAAAACTGCCGTTCGGCACGATGCGGATGGCTTTGATTTCGCAATAGCCCCAATCGGCTTCGCCATAATCAGATACATTGCGATTGCCGTATCGAACCGAATTCAGAAACGAACTTTTGTTGTTTCGCCAGGCGTTGTAATAGAGGTGAAAATACAGATCGGTTGCCGGAAAAGCCGTGGCGTTTTGCCAAACCAGGCGCATTTTTCCATCGATGATTTTTTTCTCGGCATCGAGCGTTACATCCATCCGGTAATTGGCGATGCTGTCCGGCGGCACATCCGGCTGATTTTCGGCGAAGTAGCGGCGGAGCGTATCTTCCGGCACGGCAAAAAATTCGTCATATTCCTGCGCGAAAGCGCCGGTTGCCCATAAAATCGTCAGCGATACAATTGCCAGCCACAGTCGTGTTGGTTGCATGTTGGGTTATCCTTTTTCGATTACCCGCCAACTTAGCGAAAAACCGGAAAATAATCAAATTTCAGCGCGAATGTAACGGCATTGCCCGAGGGATAATTTGTGAATTTCGCCAAATGTGCTATATTTGTCGCAGTTTTTTCTGAAGAGATGGTGGTGTTCAATTGGAAATGTCAATAATCAACGCTGAGATTCCTGCCTTCACAGGAATGACCATATTACACTGTCACCCCTGCGAAAGCAGGGGTCTCCGGTTTCTCAACTGAGTATTTGGTTAGTTCACACTTTCGAAATAATTATCATGCTACATTGGTTATTTGCAAGACGAAGGAGCCGAAATGTCCGAAGCCCGATTGCCGAAACGATTTTCCGCATTTATTGCCACCCAAAGCCTTGGCGCATTTAACGACAACCTGTTCAAAATGCTGTTGCAACTGTATGTGTTGCAAATTGTTGCCACAAAAGTGATGACAGACGAGCTGTTTATTTTTATTTCCACGCTCATTTTTGCAGTACCGTTTTTGCTGTTCGGCTCGTGGTCGGGTTATTTTGCGGACAAATATTCCAAAACCGCAGTAATGCGGGTGGTGAAATTCGCGGAAATCGGGATCATGCTGTTTGGTGCGCTGGCGTTTTATCTGGACAGCGTTTGGCTGATGTTCGCGATGCTTTTTCTGATGGCCTCGCAAAGCACCTTTTTCAGCCCGGCCAAATACGGCTACATTCCCGAAGCCTGCGCGCCGCAATCGGTTTCCCGCGCCAACGGCTGGGTGGAAATGAGCACTTTTCTCTCGATCATTTTGGGCACGGCAATCACCGGATTTCTGCTCGGTTTTCACGAAAACAACGCGCAAATCGCGGCGCTGTATTGCATCGGCGTGGCGGTGCTGGGCTCGCTCACGGTGATCACGATTCCAAAAATATCCGCTGCCGGAACAGATAAAAAATTCCCGGTCAATCCCGTGATTGACATGTGGCGGGAACTGGCGTTTCTGAAAGCGCAAAAAGGATTGTGGCTGGCGGCACTGGCGAACAGCTATTTTTGGCTGGTCGGGCTGCTGTTCCAAACCAATATTCTGATTTACGGCGATCGTATGCTCGGTGACGATCCCGCATCCACCGTAAAACTGGCGCTGATGCCCGCGTTTATCGGCATCGGCATTGCGATGGGATCGCTGCTGGCCAGTCGCTGGTCGGGCAAAAAAGTGGAGCTGGGATTGGTGCCGCTCGGCGGCATCGGCATCGCGATTGCGGGCATCGCCCTGTTTTTCACTAAAAGCTCGTACACGGCAACGGCAATAACCCTGTTTTTGGCCGGCGGGATGGGCGGATTGTATATCGTGCCGCTGTATGCCTACCTGCAAGCCTATTCCCGTGAGCACGAAAAAGGGCGGGTGATGGCGGCAACCGGCATTCTCAACGGGCTGTTTATGGTGCTCGGCGCGCTGCTGTACGGGCTGTTTTCGGTGACGTGGGCCATTCCGCCGGACACGATTTATCTGATTATGGGATTCGTGAGCATCGGCGCGGTGGTCTATATTTGCACGGTTATCCCGGAATATTTTGTGCGATTCTGCTTCTGGCTGCTGACGAACACGTTTTACCGGATCAACATTGTCGGTGAGGAAAATATCCCGCTGAAAGGTCCGGCGCTGCTCACGCCCAATCATGTGACATTTGTGGATGCGTTTATTCTGGGCTCGACAATGCAGCGGTTTATCCGCTTTATTATGGCGGCGGAATTTTTTGCGATTCCGGTGGCCAAGTGGTTGTTTTATCTGATGGATGTGATCCCGATTGATCCCTCCAAAGGGCGCGAATCGATTATGAACAGCCTGAATCTGGCGAAAGAGCGGATGAAAGACGGGCATGTGGTATGTATTTTCCCGGAGGGAAAACTGACCCGCACCGGCGAAATGAGCGAGTTCCGGAAGGGATTTGAAACGATTATGAAAGGGATGGACGCACCGATTATACCGGTATATATGCACAATTTGTTCGGCAGCATGTATAGCTACGCGCACAGCGGCTCGAAGGTGAAACGCCCGCGCAGCCTCTTCCGCAAAGTAACGGTAATTTTTGGCGAACCGCTGCCGCCGGACACCACCGCCGCCGAACTGGCAGCAGTGGTGCATCGGATGAAAACAGACTTTACCGGTGATTCACTGACGAAATAACAGATTGTTTTCCGCTGCACAAATTGTTTACTCATAAAACTCCAAAACCCCAACCACTGGTGAGCCTTCGCGGTAATTGTTGTTGGTTAAAATCTTGAAATTATCCCCATTAATGTCAATCCTGGCAATTTCCGATGTGGTATCCGGTTCTAAACCGTCATTGTAGCGAAAATAGATGGTTGTTTCTGCCTCATCTACTGATGGAGTATATGCGCTATAAGGATAGAGAAAATCAGTAAGAAGGATCAAATTACCTGAGAGTATGGATAAAAAGTGGATATTTGGATTTGGATTAAGTGATTCCGCAGTTATAATCAATTCATTCGGATTTTTGAATACGCCTTTATGCACATTCCTACCCCAGTTTCCTGGGATAATCGTGTCTACTTCAGTAGTAGCCAAGTTCTGCATGACCAAAAATGAACCGGGGAAGCCGTAATAAGCTTTTACATAACAAACCTTATTCCCATCCGGAGAAACGCTCGGGTACCAGGCAGCATATCTCTGGGAATTACCCAGTGGCGTTAACAAAGTATTGCTGCTATCCCGAAGGTCGTATATGTAAACAGCGTCATGGCTGTTGGTATCGGAAACAATGGTATGTTGAGTATATACAAAACGTTGACCATCGGGGAAAAAGTTTCCCGGTTCGCATAAAAAACTGATCAAAAACTGCTTCGGATCTGGTTGAGGACCGATCGTCGGCATCACAAAAATCCGGGAGACCAACGTTCGAGCGTCCCACCGGTAAAAAAGCAGGGTTTTACCATCCGAGGATACATCTGCCGGGAAATAATCACCTTCAGTATAAAATGTAACCTGCCGGGGATTGCTGCCGTCTTTTTCCATCATCCAGATGTTCATATTGCCGCCGTTTCGGTCGGAGGCAAATAAAACCATCTCTCGCTTAACCAATTCTGGAGGCTGCTCGGTTGAGGCGGGGTCTTTGGAGCAACCTGAAAAGATCAAAACAATAGTCAAAAAAAAGCAAGCTTTGTATTTCATAGAATCTATTCCCATTTGTTGATAGAATAGCGACCCGGCAAAAGGAAATAACCGGGTCGCTTACCCAATAAGGCTAACACTACTTGATTAACAATATTTTCCGAATCGCAGTTTGACCGTTGCCGACCAATTGCAGAAAATAAAAACCGGACACTACCTTCTCGCTATACTCATTTGTGCCATCCCACATGGTAAAATACTTGCCGGAAGATTGATTGCGCTTTACCAGCGTTTTTACAATGCGACCGCTAATATCAACGATTCGAACTTGCACATCGCCTGGCTCAGGAATCACATACTCAATGGTTGTGGAGGGATTAAACGGATTGGGAAAATTACGGATACCAAACGTAAAGGGAATGATGTTCAGGCTGTCACTACCGGCGGCTAACTTGGGGGCGATTGAACCAAAAAGACTCCACCAGTTGTAATCGGCATAAGTGCTTTCGGTAGTATAATATGCCCTGACATCATAGGATATCAATTTATCTGAATATCCGTTGGTTACCACATAATCATAATCGGTAAAACTGGTGGTTGTTCTGGGCAAATTGGCAATTTGGTAGGTGCCGCTCACGCCTTTTACTTTCCTGAAAATATGATAGCGGATATTGGGGTTTGGGTGAATATCCCATACCAGATGAACATTGGAACCGGCAGGGGCGGTATTATAGGCGCCGGTCACCATTAACGGGATTCCTTCAAACTCGGCTATCCAGGTCCTTTCATCTTCAGGGTATATCGTTTTATAGTATGAGGTTGTTCCATCATTATATTTGTCAAATCTATAATTAATACCGTTAATTATCTGATTTAAAGCTTCAACATTTATGGAGTTACCCTGTAAAACCGGAAAGCTATCCGGCAACGTTTTTGTTACTCCGTTAACCTTAATTGTACCGCTATTGGGTAACCCGACAAACTGGTTTACAAGCGGCACATCATATTCGTTCAAAAATACTGCTGTATAAGTTTTGAGAACTTGATGATTTTCCCCGACCCTTAAAAAGGCAGTAGGATTTGTGGAAACCAGCGTTCCCTGGTCGTCCTCCCAGCGTTGAAAGATTTTCCTTATATTATTAAAATCTCTTCCATTTTCAACTGCGGTAATCGTTATTCCGCCTGTCCAGTCTATGTTATACTTTGTGAAAGGGGAATTATACTCAATGCCCTGGTAACCTATCTTACCCACGCCAAAATCGTTTTGGGCGCGAACTTCCCACAGGTCTTTTTTTCTCCGTTTTATGCTTTCCGGCTGCCCCCATTCGGAAATCAGCGATGCCAGAGTTCTGGATAGAGGCGTTTGTCCAGGTCCATTAACATTATCACAATTATAATTACCTGAAGCGCTTACCAGATATGTGGAATGGGTTCCTCCCCAAGATACAATATCCCCCGATTCCAGAAAATCATGCAAATATGGTAGGGTATCAAAATACTCTTCTGGTATAGCAGTGAAATTTAAATCCCACAAAGGACAAGACCCACCCGTCCACAGGGTTTTGCCAAAGGCTCTCCCGGTTGCATAGCCATGACATTCAGTGCTTCCAGTATTTGTATGATGGCTATTGTGGTTTGGCGGTATATGTTGTGCAAATGATATTTGAAAAAATAAACCGACCATAATAATGGCTAAACTGGCGGAGAGACTGCCCCCCCCCCGATAAAATTGGGTAAACAGGTTACTCATGGTAAATCCACCTAAATTATTTCTGGGTGTTGGACAATATATCAACCTGTTTTCATTTAAAACAATACATATGTTAAATTTGTAAAAGGCTATTGGTTTGTTTAACCGGGGGTGGGGGAATATTCAAAGATTGGGGTGTGAATAAATTATGTCAATTGCCGGTCGGCAACCAGAATGCCGTCCGCATCCGCATAGACAAAATGCCCGGGAACAAAGCGCACCCCGATGAACGCGACCGGCACATTGGTTTCGCCCTCACCACGTTTGATGCTCCGGCGGGGCGTGGTGTTCAGCGCCCGAACGCCGATGTCGATGTTGGCAATTTCCGCCGCATCGCGGATGCAGCCGTTGATGATCACGCCGCTCCAGCCGTTGTTCGCACCCATTTGGGCGAGGTTGTCGCCCATCAACGCAACGCGCAGCGATGCACCGCCGTCCACCACCAGCACCCGCCCGTTTCCCGGCGATGCTAACTGTTGTTTTACCAATACGTTATCTTCAAAAACCCGCACGGTAACAATCTCTCCAAAAAAGGCGGTTTTCCCGCCGTAAATCCGGAAAACGGGTTCGGCGATGTGCAGATAATCCGCAAATTCGTGAGCGTCGCAAAGGTCGGCTGTGGCAAATGTGGGCATGGTTTTTTCCCGGTTTAATGTGTGAAATGATAAAAAATTGCCACGGCGACACGGAGGGCACGGAGGATGATTTTGTTGATGTTAATTTCAACTGAGATGAATATTGTTCAAAATAGCATCCTGAGTAATCTGATCGTGTTTTTTGCGATCAGTTGTATCGAAGGGTGCGAACCTTTTGGTAATCCCCGCACCCTTCGATACGCACCTTCGGTGCTACTCAGGATGCATGATAAATGCTAAAATATTATGTTCAAAAACGTTAATCGAACACATTTAAATCCTCCGAACGTTCCGTGCTGCCGTGGCAAAAAGCTATTTTTTAAACGCGCTCAACACATCCAGCGCGTAATTGATGTCCGTTTCCGTATGTGCCGCGTTGATCTGGAAACGCATGGTTTCATCGCCTTTCGGCACCACCGGAAACGTAAGCCCGACCACCAGAATGCCTTTTTCATACAAATGCTGCACCATTTGGTGGGTTTTGGCGGTATCGCGAACCATCAGCGGCACCACCGGATGCGGTCCGGGGATCGATTCCATGCCCAGCGCAGCCAAACCGTCGCGGAATTGTTGGGTGCGGGCTTTCAGATGTTTCAGTCGCTCGATCCCTTCCGGGCTGTCGGCAATGTTAATGGCAGCGGTTGCGGCGGCGCAATCCGCCACGCTCAACGGGTTGGTGTAAATGTAGGTATCCGCTTTCTGGCGAACCGCTTCGATCAACTCCGGGCTGCCGGCGATGAACCCGCCGTTCACGCCAAAGGCTTTGCCAAAGGTGCCGACGATGATATCCGGTTGCGTTTCAGTGTGCTCCGGCGTGCCGCGTCCGGTGGCGCCGTACGCGCCAATGCCGTGCGAATCATCCACCACGGTGACGATACCTTCCCGCACTTTCCCGCGATTCGGTGCCACCAGTTTTTCAATTTCGTCGATGGGCGCAAAATCGCCGCGCATGCTGAAAATCCCGTCGAAAATCACCACTGCCCGCTCAATGCGATCCGGGATGGTTTCGAGATGCGCTTTCAGTTCATCCATGCTGTTGTGTTTGTAAATGGCTTTATTTTCGCGCGGGACGTTGGAAATGCGCATCGCGCGGATGATGCAGTTGTGGTTCAGCGCATCGCCGATCCAGTAGGTCTGATCGGTGTTGATGGTCAGCGCCAGCGCCAGATTGGCGGTGTAAGCGGAGTTGAAAATTTTCGCCGCAGGTTTGCCGACATACGCCGCAATCCGCTCCTCCAGTTCCACGTGATAATTAAACGTGCCGTCGATAAAACGCACCGCGCCGGGACCGACGCCAAACGTGTGGGTGGCTTTGTCCGCCGCTTCCACCACTGTGGGATGGTTGGACAGCGACAAATAGCTGTTGGAATTCATGCGGATAAATTCGTTGTCCGAGCCTTTCAGTTTGTAACGCGGACCGCGTTCGTTTTTCGCGGGCAAATAATCCACGATGATGCGTTCCGGCGCTTTCGCGCGACCTTCTGCTTTCAGCGCGGCAACTTCTGCAACGAGTGATTTATTCAGTTTCTCTAAAGACATGTGGGGACCTCTTTTTGGTTTGATCGCGTGATTTTTTTGCCGCAATGGCGCGAAGGGTGCGAAGTTTTTTTAGTTGGGAACTGCAACACATCGTTTTGGAATGTCGTGCGGGAGCCCCCTGCCTTCGCAGGCAAATGTCATTCCTGCGAAGGCAGGAATCTCCTGCTCATATTACTGAAATTGGCCAATGCGCTACCCCAATAAAACATCGCGCCTTTGCGGCGGAAAATAGGCATTTATTTTTCGAGCAATACACCCAGCGCCGGGCGAATCTGCTCGGCAGTAGGCATTTCCCGAAATACAAATCCGAATTTTTGGAAATATACGGAATTCGCCAGCGTATCCGCAACGAGAGAGTCCTTTTGCAGCACCTTCGCCACGCCGATAATCAGCGGCGCCGTTTCAGTATTTTCCAGTTGCTGCAACCGAATCAACAAATGGCTGGCGTGCCACGGATGGAACAATTCCAGCGCAACTTCCCGCCCGGATGCGTGGCACAACGCAAAATCCGGGAAACAGTAGATATCGCCCTGCAGCGGCACAAAATTAGCCGCCGGTGCGATCTGCCAATCATCCGTTTTTTGCGAAAAAACATTCTGAAACAGATGAATTTCCTCCGGCACATACGCCAGAAATTGGTGCGAATACGGACGCAATCCGCTGGTTTGGTCGAGTGTTAGCCGGTATTCCCGGCGATTGTTTATTTTGATCATCGCCTGCACTTCCCACACCGGCTGGTGCAGCACCGCGGGGAAAAACAGCGCCAGATTCATCCCGTATTTTTGCGATTTGTAAAACAGATTGAGCGGGCCGTCCACGGTGATCACAAAATCGCCGCTGTCATCTTTGCGGATACTCGCCAGCAACTGGCGAAACCGCAGATATTTGAACAACTGGCGCATTTCCGGCGCACCGGAATCGCTCAATTTGAGTGTGAGTTCGCTGCAGCGCATCAACAATGCCTGCACTTGCGCCACGTTGTAACGCAGCAGCAAACGCTCCGCCGAATACGGTTTGAAATGGGTGACGCGCTGAAAATCCGGTAAATCCGCATACAATTTTCCAGCAATGGTTTCGGCCGGTTGCCCGATTGTCGCGGCAACTTGCTGCTGAAAATCTGTTTCGCTGGCGAACGGCTTTTCGCGAAACAACTGCGCGGTTTCGCTGAAAATTTGCTGCCGGAAACCCATCAGTTCGGCATTCGGCGCAGTGTCGAATTCGGTGCGATCCTGCAATAATTTATCCAATCCCCGGGCAACAATCGCGGAAAACGGTGCGGCGTCAATCACCGGTTTTACGGCTTCCGCCAGCTGATTTCGGGTATTTTCCCCAACCGCTGCCCGGTATATTTCAATTAATTCCGAAGCGACCGTCAGCAATTTCGGCTTTTCGGGATCGATAAATTTCGGGAAAATTTGCCCGGATTTGGCATCGTAACGCAGCAGGTCTTTGGTCAGCACGGCATTCTCCCGGGTGTTTTTGGTTCCAATAAATATACCTGAAGTTGCCGAAAATCGGAAGTTTTCAGACCGGTTTTTGTCAAAAAGCATCAAAAAGCAATTAATTTTGGCTGAAAATCGGCGGTTAACTTAAACAAAAGGCTTGATTTTTAATTTCTGAACATTTACTTTTTTGCCCGACAAAACTTCCCGCAAATCGGGACGGTTCTATTAGTTAAATTCAGTTCTAATATTATGTAAGGAGTATTCAGATGGCAGATCGTACTACCGGTACCGTCAAGTGGTTCGATGCGAAAAAGGGTTTTGGTTTTATAACCAGCAATTCCGATCGCGATATTTTTGTGCATTACTCTTCGATTCGTGAATCGGGTGGTTTCCGAACATTGGAAGAAGGCCAACAGGTCGAATTCACGCTGAACGAAACAGAAAAAGGCCCGCATGCACAGGATGTCGTGCCGGTTTAAAACGCCATAAAATTTGAAATCAAATCAGCGCAGGGCGAAGTTATTGTCCTGCGTTTTTTTATTCGACGATCCACAATTCCCGCTGCGGCGTATCGATGTTGATCACGCCATTTTCCCGCACCCAGATTTCCTCCTCAATAGTTACCGTGCCGTGCTGCGGCACAAACAATCGCGGTTCGATGGTAAACACCTGCCCCGCTTCGATGGGCGTAAACGGCGTTTGTCCGTAGCGATCCCACGCCGGAGCGAGCAATGCCCCGCCGTCGTGCGGCTCGCGACCGAGCTGATGCCCGAGTCCGTGCGGATAGCCTTCGTAGCCGTTTTTTTCCAGAAATCCGCGGGCGATGGCGTCGATATCCGCACCCAAAACGCCGGGTTTGATGGCATCTGCGGCGCTGTCGATGGCAGCGCGAAGCACCCGGAATCCGTTGGCAACGGCATCGGGAACGCCCTCGCCGGGATGCGGCACATACCAGGTTCGCTGCAAATCTGCGCAGTAGCCGTCAAATTTCACACCGAAATCCATATTTACGAGATGGCCGGTTTGCACCTGCCGGTCAGTTGGCGCAGCGTGTGCGCCGGCGGTATCCGGTCCGGTGAATACCGCCGGACAAAACTGGCGGCTCCACGAGGTTTCCAAACCCGCGCGATCTACTTTTTCCAGCACAAACGCGGCAATTTCCTTTTCCGTTTTTCCCGGACGAATAAAGTTGCCGACCTGCGAAAAAATGTCCAGCGTGAGCTGTGCGGCTTTGCGCATGCGCTCGATTTCCGTATCCGTTTTGCGACCGCGCAGCGCGTTGATCACCGGTTCCGCGCTGATCAGCCGCTCCGCAAACGGCGTATTTTGGAGATGCGCCTGCAATTCGCGATACAATCCGAGTGTCAGCCCATCCGCAACCGGGCTGTTTTGCGAATAATTGATGGCGATGCTGGCAGGATTGATTCGCTTCAACTCAGCCTGCAACGGTTCGCGAATCGATTGCACATAGCTGTGCACCTGCGAATAATGCCCCTGCGCTGCCAACTCGGCAACATCCAGATTTCCGGCGATGACCAGCGCCTCACCCGTTGCTGTGATGATAAACGCCGTTTGCCAGGTCACATCGCTTTCGGCGATGAAGCTGTGCATCGGATCGCGGGTAACTTTGCTCTCGCGTTCGAATGTGAGCCACAAATCGATATTTTTTTCGCGCAAAATATCGATGGCCTGGGCAATTTTCTCACGAATCATATCGGTTCTCCTGTGTTGCGGTTTGCCCGCTGCGTTTTTTTGTGTACAACAAAACAGGGCGAAAACGGTTTCGCCCTGAGTAAATTTGCCGCACAGCGCAAAGTGTAGATTTTTCCGGTCAGCTTTTGGCGTTTTTGGGCAGATGTTTGGTGATCATCAACTCAAACGCGCGATAAGAGCGCATGCCCAAAACATCTTCAACGATGTTGCCTTCCGTGTCCAGCACAAATGTGCGCGGAATGGTTGTGACGTTGCCAAATTTCGATGCCAGACGGGCATCCGCCGGTAAAATCGGATAGTTCATTCCCAAATCGCTGACCATTTTCCGCACCTGGTTGGATGGCGAATTGACGACCAATCCGAGCACCTCAAATCCCTGATCTTTATAGGTGTTACGCAGTTTCACCAAATCGGGAATTTCCTTTACGCAGGGCTGGCACCAGGTTGCCCAAAAGTTGACAAGCACCACTTTCCCGCGATAATCCGCGAGCGAAACTTCGTCGCCATTTAATGTGGTTAACGCGATATCGCCGCTGCGCTCAACGCCCATTTTGGCGGGATCGCCATCCGGTGAAAAAAAATGATAGCCGAAAGCAATCACTGCAATTAAAAGAAACAGACCCGATAAATATTTGTTTTTGCTGAACATCGACAACTCCTTTTAAGCATCTGTTGATTGTTCAAAATATTAGCATAAAAATTCGCCAAAAAAAATCATAATTGTATCACGTTTATATGATGATTGTCTATCGCAGTGGTTTCGCAAATTTTGATAAAATAGCCGCATCGCGATTGCCGTTGTCCGGCATTTACAATTTATTTTCCCGAGGCCATTTGTTGTTTTATTTTTGGCGAAGAATGGCTAACATTTTGCCGTGCGATAAACTTCAACAACGGAGCGTGTTATCGATGAAATCAAATTCGCAAATTCCATATTCGCAATTCCGGGAATATCCGCCGGAGGAAATGCTGCGCCGATCGCAGGCATTTTACGAAGATATTCGTCGCCGGCGAACGGTGCGCGATTTTTCGGATCGCCCGGTTGCGCGGGAAATAATCGAGCAATGTATGCTGGCCGCCGGCACCGCGCCAAATGGCGCCAATCGCCAGCCGTGGCACTTTGTGGCGATCAGTAATTCGGCTGTAAAACGGGGAATCCGCATCGCTGCGGAAAAAGAGGAGCACGAATTTTATCACGGTCGCGCCACCGAAGAATGGCTGGATGCGCTCACGCCTTTCGGCACGGACGAGCACAAACCGTTTCTGGAAACGGCACCGTATCTCATCGCAATTTTTGCGGAAAGCTACGAAATTGCGCCGGATGGCGAAAAAATCAAAAATTATTATGTCACTGAATCGGTGGGAATTGCCACCGGATTTTTGATCGCTGCGCTACACAACGCCGGACTGGCGACGCTAACCCACACGCCCAGCCCCATGAAATTTTTGAACGAAATTTTGGGTCGCCCGTCGCAGGAGCGTCCGTTTTTGCTGCTGGTTACCGGCTACCCTGCGGACAACGCAACCGTGCCGGATATCGCCAAAAAACCGCTGCAATCGATTGCCTCATTTGTCGAATGAGCAGAAAACCGTCGCGTTTGGGCGGTGGGAAATTTTTTCCGGCTTGTCCCGCAATTCTTGCATTTTTGGATTTTTGTGTTACTTTAGGTAGCCGCTGTTCGCAGAACACCGTTGTAACGGCTTTTTACGTTTACCTTTTTAATGCGAATCACGGCTTGAATTTTAATCTGTGAAAAATGTCAGGAGACCCCTGCCTTCGCAGGGGTGACAGCTTCAAAACAGGTGTGTCATTCCTGCGAAGGCAGGAATCTCCCAGTAAATTCAACCCAATTATCCTTTAACCAATGCCCGAAGGTCCCGAAATAAAAATTGCCGCCGATAAAATTGCCGCCGCGATTAGCGGGTGCGAAGTGCAGGAAATATTTTTCGCATTCGAGCATCTCAAATCGTTCGAAGCGCAGTTTGCCGGACAAACGATTCGTGCCGTTGAGCCGCGCGGAAAAGCGTTACTCATCCGTTTCCCGGGTGGCTGGAATATTTACAGCCACAATCAATTGTATGGAAAATGGATCATTCGCAACGCACACGATTTTCCGCAAACCAAACGGCAACTGCGGCTGGCGATTCACAATGACAAAAAATCGGCGTTGTTGTATAGCGCATCGGATATCGAAGTGCTCCGCGATGAGGAATTGGCGGATCACCCGTTTTTGCGGAAACTCGGTCCGGACGTGCTCGACACTGCAACGACATTCGACGACGTGCTGGCGCGTTACCGCGATAAACGCTTTCGCGGAAAAAAAATAACCACCCTGCTGCTCGATCAGAGATTTTTGGCGGGATTGGGCAATTATTTGCGAACGGAAATTATGCACATCGCCGGTGTTCATCCGGCCAAACGTCCGGCGGACTGCGACGATAAAACGCTGGAAAAACTGGCGCAAGCGTCGCTGGAACTGGCGCGACGCTCGTATCAAACCAACGGCATCACCAACGATGCGGAACGGGTTGCGAAACTGGAATCTGTCGGGCAAACGCGCCGCGACTACCGCTTTTTCGCATTCGATCGCGCAGGAAAACCGTGTTACACCTGCGGCACGCTCATCGAAAAAACCATGCAGAGCAGCCGCCGATTCTATCATTGCCCGGAATGTCAATCGATATAAATTGTTCACAAACAACAGGATAGCCATGAAAGCAATGCGATTATTTTTCATAATTATCATCATTTGTCTGTTCGGAAATACCGGCAGTTTCGCCCAAACCAGTTACCAGCTGGAATTTGTCGGATCGATGACATTTCCGTCCGATCCCTCCGGTTGCGGCAGCGCAGACACCACCGGCGGCACCGATGTGTGGGGATACACCGCCCCCGACGGTTCGGAATATGCCATCATGGGCGTTCGCGACGGTATCGCCGTTGTGAAAGTGCCGGAAATGGAACTGATCGATCTGATCGCAGGTCCCAGCAGTTTCGATTGCTACTATCACCGCGATATCAAAACTTACGGGCACTACGCTTTTGCAGTCGCAGAAATGTATGGCCCTCGGGAAGGGTTGATGATTCTCGATCTGCAATATTTGCCGGACAGCGTGCGATATGTGCGCAGTTACACCGCGCTCGGCGAAACGATTTCGCATAATCTGACCATCGATGAAACGACCGGTTTTGCCTATTTGTGCAGCAACAACGACGCCGGTGTGCGGGTGGTGGACATCAACGATCCGGAAAATCCGGTGGATGTGTTCAAATTTAATGTGGGACGCGCTCACGATTTGTATGCCCGCAACGATACGCTGATCATCTCCGAAGGCAGTCAGGGCAAATTTTCGATTTGGGATATGAGCGTCAAAAACATCCCGGTGCGGCTGGTGCGTTTTGGTCCGCCGAACGCCGGATATGCCCACAACGCCTGGCTCACCGACGACGGAAAATACCTGATGACCACCGAAGAAACCATCGGTAAAACGTTGAAAATGTGGGACATACAGGATCTCGGGAATATCTCGCTATTGGGGCAATATCTGGGTGCGAGCAACATCGCGCACAACACACACATCATGGGCGATCTGGCGTTTGTGTCGCATTACAAATCGGGCGTTTCGGTGGTCGATATCAGCGATCCGAACGCACCGGCGGAAGTTGCCGTTTACGACACGTATCCGTTGAACGACAACACCGGTTTTGAGGGCAATTGGGGCGTTTTTCCCTACACCCAAAACGGCTATGTGTACGCCAGCGATATGAACGGAAAGCTGACAGTGCTAAAATTGCAGATCACCACCGGTATTGGCGATCAACCGGAAGTGCTGCCCTCACAAATTGAGCTGGCCCAAAACTTCCCGAATCCGTTCAATCCCGCGACCCAAATTCAAATCCGACTGCCGGAAATGCAGGAAATTTCACTCAAAATTTATGATTTGCAGGGGCGATTGGTGACATCGCTGTCCGATGGCATTTACCCGGCGGGGAGCCATTCCTTTATCTGGAACGGACGGAATAATTATGGCGAGAGCGTTGCGTCCGGCGTGTATCTGTACACATTGCAGGCGGGAAATGCTGTGTTCAGCAAAAAAATGGTTTTGGTGGAATAGCGGTGGGTTTGCCGCAAAGGCACGAAGGTCGCAAAGTAGCCTGCTCGTTACGAAGCTCCTGCTTCGTAACGCCAGTTTTAAAAGCGGCGCTTTTTGGAAAATTGGCGTTCCAGGCGGAGCCTTGAACGAGTAAGAAAAAAACAACGCTTTGCGACTTCGCGGCAAAAAACATTACTCCCACCGGAAATTCCGCACGGAAAACAGGAAGCAGACAATCAGCCAACCGGTGAGAATAATGAGCTGCGGCCAGTAAAAAATGATCGATTCGCCGTGGCTGAAAATACCGCGAATGGTTGTCACCAAATGGGTTAACGGCAGCACGGCCACCAACGGTTGCAGGTATTCCGGCAAACTTTCCGGAGAAAAATAGACGCCACTCAAAAATGTCATTGGCAGGAACAGCGAATTGGCGATGCCCGACGCGCTTTCCGGCGTTTTGGCAACACTGGCGATGGCGTATCCGAGCGAGATAAACGCAAACATACCGATCGACAGCGCCACAAAAAACTGCCACAAACTGCCCACAATTCTCACATCAAACATAAAAATGGCGATGCCCAACAGCAGCAGCGCCTGCGCCAAAACCACAAAATACCGGGTAAAAATTTGTCCTGCGATAAAAATGGCTTTTGGCAGCGGCGTAATCGCCAACCGGCGCAATTTGCCTTTTTCGCGGTAGCTGACGACCACCACACCAATGGAAAAAAGGCAGGTTGCCATCAGGCTGAAGCCGATTAATCCCGGCACCAGAAAGCTGATATAGCTGTAATCCTGCCGCACCGGCCGCACCGGTTGCGGCTCGATGGTGATCAGCGGTTCACGGTCGATGAGCTGCCAGTTCACCCGGTCGATCATCTGTTGCAAAATGGGTGTTACAATTTGCACCACCTGTTGCTGATCGGGATTATACAACGCCTGCAGCGAAACCGGCGATTCTGCCGCAACGCTTTTTCCGTAACCTTCCGGCACCACAATCGCGAAATTTTTTTCGCTGTTTTGCAGCGATATATACATTTCCGCCGATTCCATTGGCGTGAGGTCCAGCACCTCAACCCGCATCAATTCCATCATCAGGTTACGGGATGCGTTGCTGTTATCGTAATCCACAAATGCAACGCCCAGCCGTATCGAATCCGGTTTGTTGAATACAAATCCGAACAGCAAAATCAGCAAAATCGGAAAAAAATATGTCCAGAAAACAGATGCCCGGTCCCGCAAAAACAGCTTGGTTTCGATGCCAAGCTGCCCCATCAGCATTTTGAAATATCGATTCATAAGTAGTTCAACCAATCCTTCGGGCGATTGTTATTCGCGCAGCCGCCGGCCGGTCAACTCCAGAAATAAATCCTCGAGCGTCGGGCGGCGAATGTGCAAATCGTTTATGTTAACTTGTTTATTTTCAGCGGTTTCCAGCAATCCCACCAGCGTGGATTGCGGATGTTTCGAGAACACTTCCACATTTCCGCCGCGCTGCTGCACCCGCGTTACCGCCGGCAATGCGGAAAGCAAATCCGCCGGAAGTTCGGCAATCTCCTGAAATTCGATGCAGTTATCCACCGCCATTTCTTCGATAAGTTTGCCGGTGGTGCCTTCTGCAATCACTTTGCCGTGATCCATAATGGCGATGCGGTCGCACAACTGCTCGGCTTCTTCCATATAATGTGTCGTCAAAATAACGGTTTTGTCATCCGAGCGCATCACGTTGATGATGTCCCACAAATTGCGGCGCGCCTGCGGATCGAGCCCGGTGGTCGGTTCATCTAAAAAAACCACCTGCGGATCGTTCACCAGCGTAAGCGCCAGCGCCAGCCGCTGTTTTTGACCGCCGGATAAATTTTTGTGGTAATCGTTACGTTTGTCTTCCAGCGAAACCAGTTTCAGCAGCTCGGTTGTCGAGCGCTGTTTGCGATAGTAGCCGCCATACAGCGAAAGCGCCTCGCCAACCTTGATTTTGTCATACAGCGAAGTCGCCTGCAACTGCACGCCGATCACTTCTTTCACTTTGGCGAGATCGGTGCGCACGTTCATTCCGTTGATGAAAATTTCGCCGGCATCCGGCTGGCGCAATCCTTCAATCATCTCCAGCGTTGTGGTTTTTCCGGCGCCGTTGGGTCCCAACAGCCCGAACACTTCGCCGCGAAATGCGGAAAAACTGAGCGAGTCAACCGCAAGCGTGCTGCCATAGGATTTGCTGATATTTCGAACTTCTACGGTGGGTGATGTTGACATGCTTTTCCTTTATTAAACAGACGCCAAATTTAATACGGATCAGCCCGAATAAAAACCTTGATTTTTTCAGTGGAGAGAAATATTTTGGTAGCAGGTTGCCAAAAGCTGCCTTTCGCGCCGCCAGAACATGCACAATTTCAAGGATGGCTCATGAAATTTCAGTTGCATTTGCCCGAACCACCGCTGTCGGAATTTATCGAATATTTCTTTTTTTACACCGAAAACCAACCCGATCACCTGCTGGAACGGCTGATGCCGGACGGCGCTGTGGAAATGATTATCGATTTAACAGAACCGCCGAAACGGTTGTATCACAACGATAATCTGGATAGTTTCGACAATTTTCGCTGCGCGTGGATCTCCGGGATGCGCAGCCGCTACATCACCATCGACGCCACCGGCGAAACGATGATTGTGGTGCGCTTCAAACCGGGCGGCGCTGGCGCGTTTTTTGATTTTCCGCTCAGCGAAATTTCCGACAGCGTGATTCCGCTGGACCAGATTTTGGGGAACATCATTTGCGATTTGCGCGATAAGCTGGCCGAATTGCCCACCGCCGATGCCAAATTTGCGGCGCTTTCGCAATTTTTTCTCGACCGCCGGCGCGAACGGCATTTGCTGCATCCGGCAATTCGTTTTGCGCTGCAGCTTGTTCGCCAACATCCGGCTTCGCTCACCGTGAAACAGATTTCCGAAAGCTGCGGTATCAGCCAGAAACATTTTATCCAGCAGTTCCGGCGCAGTGTCGGCCAAACGCCCAAAACCTATTCGCGAATCATGAAATTCCAGAATGTGCTCCGGCAAATCCATGCCGAACAAACCATCGAATGGGCGCAGGTCGCCTACGCCTGCGATTATTACGACCAATCCCATTTTATCAGCGAATTCAAACGCTTTTCCGGCATCAATCCGACCGCCTATTTATCCCACCGTTTTTCCACCAATGGATTACCCCGCGAGGAATTATATCTCAGCTATCTTTCGGTTCATCCGAGGTAAATTTTTTCCAATACAACATCATATTTTTGCTGTATAATTGTCGCATCTGTTAAAATTTCAACGATTTCAGGATGTGTTTAACAATTATTTTATCGAAAATTCCAAACCGGAGGAACATATGGAAAATATGATAATCAATCATTTGGCCGTATTTGCGGCGGCGATTTCGGCATTTGTGATTGGCGGATTATGGTACTCACCCGCGCTGTTTGCCAAACCGTGGATGAAAGCCAACGGCTTTACAGAAAAATCGCTGGAAGGCGCGAATATGGGAAAAATTTTCGGTGTGTCGTTTGTGCTAACGCTGCTCATGGCTTATAATTTGGCGTTCTTTTTAGGCGACGCCAATACCGATGCAATGTGGGGATTGACCGCCGGATTTTTAGCCGGTTTCGGATGGGCGGCGATGGGCTTGTCCATTGTCGCGATGTTCGAGCGACGCCCGGCAGCGTATATGTTTATCAACGGCGGATATTTGGTCGTCGCGCTCAGCGTAATGGGATTGATCATCGGCGCATGGCGGTAATTTGAAGTATGGTAAATATTTGTAAAAAATGGAGTTAAAATGCAAATTCCACTAGTTTTTGTGTTTCTGCTTTTGGTTGCCTGCAGTGGAGAGCGCGCTACAAAACCTGTTCCGGCAGATACCTACAACATCGCCTACAACGTGCTGCACGATGCTGAAACCGACGATTACGAAATTTTTGTGATGAACGCGGACGGCAGCGGCAAAAAAAATATCTCCAACTGGAAAGGCGTGGATTGGGTGTACGATGCGCACGATGACAAGCTGTTTTTTATTTCCGATCGCGATACCTGCTACCGCTGCTATTTTTTGTACGAAATGGACGCTGATGGCAATAACGTGAGAAAAATCAGCGATTTGCGGTTGCAGGATTGCTGGATTACATCTCGGAAAAACGGCGCGGAACTGATTATCAATCCACGGCTGGACGGGCGGGAAATTTTTTACATCATCGATCGCAGCGGAAATTTGCTGGATTCGATTGCGCCGCCATTCGCATACATCAACGATCCGGTGTTTTCGCCGGACGGGCAGCAGATTGTGTTTCGCGCCGCCAAAGATAGCCCGTCGAAAGACCGCACCGATCTCGATGAACTGTATCGCATCAACGCCGACGGTTCCGGTTTGCAACAGCTTACGAACTATCCCAAAGCAGACACAACAGCCAATTGGCACGACTATCACGCCGGACCACCGCGCTGGAACGCGGCGCAAAATATCATCACTTATCAATCGAAGCAGCAGGGGAAATATCGTTTGTACGCGATCAACCCGGACGGCAGTGGATTTCGCAAATTGATGAATAACAATGGGTTAAATGAAGGTTGGCATCACTGGAGCCCGGATGGTAACTGGCTGGCAATCGAAATGTTTGACTATGAACAGACGGTTTTTGATATTTATTTGCTGAACTGGCAATCGCAGGAAATGACCCGCCTCACCGATAGCGACACATTTGCGCAGGCACCGGTTTTTGTGAAACCGGCCAAAATGTGAGGGTAATTTTGGGGCGAATACTCTTCGCCCCGACGTCCGAAATTACACAGTCACCGTTTCGTGAATTTCATACGAATGGGTGATTTCCGCGGTTTTTTCCAGCATGGCGTGCGCGGAGCAATATTTTTCCACCGAAAGGGTGATCGCTTTTTTCACTTTTGCGGCGTCCAGTTCGCCAAACAGCCGGAAGTGCATGTGAATTTTGGTGAATACCGACGGCGTCTGGTCTGTCGCGCGATCGCCAATCACCTCGATGCGAATATCTTTCAACGGTTGGCGCTGCTTTTTCAAAATCGAAACCACATCGAACGCGCTGCATCCGCCGAGCCCCATCAGCAGCAGTTCCATCGGGCGTGCGCCCAAATCGTTCCCGCCGCTTTCGCTCGATCCGTCAATATGCACCGATACGCCCGATGCGCCGCTCGCCTCGAAATGAAATGCATCGTCCACCCGTTTAATTCTGACTTTCATGAAATTCCCTTTTTTAAAATTAGAGTTAAAAATTGATGTTAAGCTATTGTTTCTGTTACAAATACTATACGGCGGCGATCATGTTTTGGCGGCTTAAATTTGATAAGACTTGCTAATGCATACGGCACATCATTTTGATTGTTCCAGCGCCTGCAGAATGTCCGCGAGGATGTCCGACACATCTTCCAGCCCGACTGAAACGCGGATCAATCCCGGAAAAATGCCCACAGCTTCGCGCTCCGCGTCGCTCAATTTTGAGTGCGTGGTGGATGCCGGATGCGTGACAATTGTGCGGGAGTCGCCCAAATTTGCGGTGATCGAACACAGCTGCACGCTGTCGATGAAGCGTTTAGCGCGCTCGTAACCGCCGTTCACATTGAACGTCACCAAACCGCCGCCCATTTTCATTTGTTTGCGGGCGAGTTCGTGCTGCGGATGCGATGGTAAAAACGGGTATTTCACGAAATCGAGTTCCGCATGTCCGTCCAGTTCCCGGGCAATGTGAAATGCGCTGGCGCAGTGGCGCTCCATCCGCAGCGAGAGCGTTTCCAGGCTTTTGGAGAGCACCCACGCGTTGAACGGGGACATCGCCGGACCGGTTTGCCGCGCGAAAAAACGGATTTCTGCAATCAGCTCTTTTGTGCCAACCACAACCCCGCCGAGCACGCGCCCCTGCCCGTCGATAAATTTGGTTGCCGAGTGCGTCACCAGATGCGCGCCGTAATCCACCGGATTTTGGATCACCGGTGTGGCGAAGCAGTTATCTACGTTAAAAACAAGGTTGTTAGCGTCGGCAAATTTTCCGATAAATTCCAGATCCAGCACTTCCAGCGCGGGATTGGAGGGTGATTCCGCGAACACCATTTTGGTGTTTTCCTGCAGATGTTTCTCCCAATCCTGTGGTTTGTCCGCATCCACATACGTATGGGAGATGCCCCATTTCGGCAAAATTTTGGTGAAAATCTGATGGGTGGAGCCAAACAGCGAGCGCGACGCCAGCACATGATCGCCCTGTTGCAGCAGCGCGCCCAGACTGCCGAACACCGCCGCCATGCCCGTGGCAAACGCGAAACCGGCTTCGCATTTTTCCATTTTGCACATTTTATCGATAAACTCGGACACGTTAGGATTGGAAAATCGCGAGTAAATATTCCCGTCGATTTCATCGGCGAACAGCGCCCGGGCTTGCTCGGCATTCTCAAAAACAAAGCTGGATGTGAGATACAGCGGCACGGAATGTTCCCGGAATTGCGAACGCTCCGCCTGCGTGCGAACCGCAGTTGTATTGGGTTTGTTGCTCATTATCTTCCCGCCTTTTGTTTTGTGACAACCACGGAAATTAGACGTCGCCTGTCAAAAATACAATGGATAATTTTTTGGAGGCGATCGAGGAAAAATTTAAACGCCTGCATTATCGGGAATTTTGTGATACACAATATCACTCCCGCAGGTTTTTCGCGGCAGTCCGGATCGCGCGCTGTGGATTCCCGCTAAATATACGCGGGAATGACATTTACCCGGTAATTTGGCAACTCATTTTTCCACAAAATTACCAGTAGTGCCAAATATAAAAACCGAAGGTTTGAACAGTTGCATTCTCAACAAAATCCGCTTAACTTGACCATGTTGACCAAGTTAAGGAGGCAATAATGGAAATAATAAATATCGCCGATGCCAAAGCACAATTGTCCAAACTGGTTGAGGATGCGTTGGCCGGGAAAGAAGTGATTATCGGAAAGCGCAACAAACCGCTGGTTCGTTTAACGGCTTTGATTTCCGGTCAAAAAACGACGCGCAAAGGCGGGCAATGGCGCGGAAAAATTGCGATAGCGGATGATTTTGAGACATTGCCGGAGGATATTTCCGACGCTTTTCAGGGAAACCGGCCATGAGGGTAATGATTGATACGCATGTGCTGTTGTGGTGGTTGGATGACCCCGGAAAGTTGTCCGATGAATCGCGGCAAATCATTGAAAATATTGATAATATAGTGTTTGTCAGCAGTGCGGTCATTTGGGAAATCGTGATCAAGAAACAGTTGGGAAAACTTGTGGTTCCCGATGGATTACCGGAAATTTTGGCGGAAGAAAATTTTCTGCCGCTTTCCATCTCGCATGAGCATTCGTTTGCGTTAGCAACGCTGCCGGATATTCACAGCGACCCATTCGACCGCATCCAAATTGCTCAGGCGATTTGTGAAAATTTGGTGTTCATCACCCGGGATCGTTTCGTCCGGCAATACAAAAAACTCCAATTTATTTTGGCGTAAGAAAAAACTATGCGCAATGTCAGCCTGATAGTTTTGATTTCGGTCATTTTAGGTAGCGGATTTTCCGCGATCGCCCACGATCGCATTTTTTTGATTCCCGGCATCAAATTCACAAAAACATTCGGGCAGGGTGGGAAAAATGTGCTCGGCTTCGATGTGAGCCTCGTTTATACGAATCGCAATGACGACACGATTTGGGGCATTAATTCCACCTTCGATTTTATGGCGGAAGATCCCAAAATTTCTCTCGGCGCTGAATACATCAGTCCGGATATTGCCTATGTCGGCATTTCCGCCGGACCGGTATTTCATTTGACCAGAAAACAATTTGGGTTGTATTCCGTGGTTTTTGCGGCAACGCCGGTTATCCCGGCATTTCAATATTCCTTATTTTTTGACGCGCCCGATGTGTCTGAATTTGGCATGTTTATCAAATTACCGATCAAGGTTGGCGGCGAAAAATCCGGCTATTTTAATTATGATTTTAGCGGGATGAATTTATTTTAAAAAAAGAAAGCCTTGCAGAATAATGAAATCTGCAAGGCTTACTGAATGTGGCAATTCCAATCGTCAAAGCTAAAAAAATGTTAAGTATGACATTGTGAACACCGTCAGGAGACCCCTGCCTTCGCAGGGGTGACATAATATTCCACCTGTCATTCCTGCGAAGGCAGGAATCTCATTTATCATCACACCTGACTTTTTATTTCAACAACATCATTTTGCGGGTTTGGCTGAAAGCACCGGCTTGCAGGCGATAAATGTAAACGCCGCTGGCAACTTTTTCACCAAATTGCGATGTGCCGTCCCAGTTGACGGTGTAGCGCCCGGCTTGCTGATTGCCGCTCACCAACGTGTTTACGACCTGCCCCAACATGTTGTAAATTTGCAGCTTAACTGTGCTATTTTCCGGCAGTTGGTAACTGATGGTGGTGGTCGGGTTGAACGGATTCGGGTAGTTCTGTTCGAGTTCGTAACTGCCCGGAATCGCAGTGGCGATATCGCCGGTGGTTTTACCAAGCTTGGTTACGGCAGGCATGAACATATCGTGCGGCGCAAAAGTGGCGTGTTTTTTCACCACAATTTCATCGGCGGAAATGCTGCCCTTGAACCAGGCTTTTTCGCCGATTTCCACTTCCGCGTATGGCGCGATAATGCTGCCGGAAACCTTCGCATCGCTGTCGATATCCAGTTCTTTGGTTTGTTTGCTGAAGAAATAGAGTTCGTGCGATTCGCTGTCGCCGAGCGGGAGCAGGGTCACTTTGCTGTCATTTTCAAAATCGAGCTCGTAACGGGTGTAAACGCTCACCGGGCCGCAGGTTACGTCGGCGATCAGTTCGGCGTCTTCCTCAATTTCCAGTTCATCAAAATAATATTCGCCGGTTGTCAATTTCAGCGTGGCGCGTTCTTTTACCTGAACGGAGCCGTAGCTGCCGGGTGCGAGTTCCAGTTCGCCGCGTCGCGGAACGGTGATGTCCGCACCGCCGGTCACGAAATTCAGCACCGGCAGCGCGATAAACGGCACGGCTGCATTTTCATCGATGCTGCCGAAAACATCGCCATCGTTCTCAATTTCCTCGCCGGCGGTAACGTTGCCGTAAATGGTGTTGCGACGAGCGATTTCAATTTCTTCCACGGCGCTCAGATTGCCGGTGTGGGTGCTCGGCGCGCCTTTGTGGAAACGGATGTAATCGTTGGCGTGCAACGCGCCGAACGAATCTTTCTGCCCGTTCAGGCTGATGTCGTCATTAGCGAGCAGCGCGAAAGGGGAAACGATATCTTCCACCGCAAAAATGCGCAGGCTGCCGCTGATTTCGTATGCCACTGCCAGCAACGGCTGGTTGATCGGGCTGTCTTTTTTCGGGATAAATTTCAGCCCTTCCGGCCCGGAATCTCCGGCGGTGCCGGCTTCCACATCGCCGCTGAAATCGCGGGTGTTCACGTAATTGCAGAACACCGGCACATGCGGATCGGTGACGTCGTAAACCACAATCCCGCCAACGCGCTCCAATCCGATAAACGCGAATGTGCGTCCGCCGATAACGCCGATCGCCACGCCTTCCGGCTCCGGTCCTTTGTTATCGCTGCGATTGTCAAATGTATCGTTTTCATCATTTGTTGCGTTGAAATCGTTTGGCAGCGAGTCCGCGATAATCCGCTCAAGCTGGTCGCCGCTGTCGAACACCTGCGAGCCATCCGCCGCCCAAATGGTGAACGAGCGCGCGCCGAACACATACAATTCGTCGTAATCGCCGTCGTTGTCAGTGTCACCCATAGTGGTGGTTACGGTCAGTCGTCCGATGGCTTCGTTTTCCTGCAAATCTGCCGCATTCGGGAACGCGGTCGGATCGAGCGTGAGATCTTTGACGCGCTCTTCTTCGGCAAACGCGTCGTAATCGCGGGCATCACCTTCGTTGGCGGTGATCAAATAATTCATCCCGTTGCGGGTGAATCCCGCGATGGCATCCGGCAAATACAAGCCTTTTACCGGCCAATTGGCGATGTTAATCGCATCATCGCGATCGCTGGCGTCCAGCCCGTTTCCGGGCATCATGTGATCCTTGAAACCGAGCCCTTTCAGCGCGGTGACAGTTGCGGAGGGAATATCGACAATCGCCAGCGCGTTGTTTTCCTGACAGGTGACATACGCGGTTTGGGAATCATCGGAAATGGCGATGTATTCCGGCTCCATATCCTGCGCAACAGACGCGTTCGGCCCGAAAATGCGGATGCTGGCATCGAGCACGGCGCCGTTGAACGCGCTGAAATCTGCGGTCATCACGGTTGCAGATGCGATGCCGCCGGAAATATCGATCACGGAAATAGAGCCTTCCGGATCGTTCAGATAATCGCTGCTCGGCTCGCCTTCGTTGGCGGTGAGCACGTAGTTGCCGTCCGGCGAAAATGTGACCATATCCGGCAGCGCACCGACAGTCACATCGTTCAGATAATTGCCGTCCGTATCAAAAAATACGGCTTTGCCGGGTGCCTGTTTGTCGTCTGCTTCCACAGCCGCAACCAGCACGCCATTTTTAACATCGACGCTGTTTGCCTGATTGCCGTATGGCGTCAAATCTATAGAAAACAATAAATTGAGTGCGTTTGGATTGCTCACGTCCAGCACATCCACGCTGCTGGAAAACGCGTTCACCACAAACAATCGCTGCGTTGCCGGATCGTGCGCGACAATTTCCATCGCGCCTTCGTCGAACAATCCGGTTTGGTAATCGCCGAGCGGTTTTAGCTGTATTTTGATTTGTGCGAACAATCCGCTGCTCATCAGTGCGAACACAATTATTGAGAGCGTAATCCGGGTTATCCGCTGCGGTATCCGTTGCAATAGATCCATTTCGATCCTCCGTGTGGGGTTAATGATGGTATTTGGAATTTGTGAAAATTTCAAAGAGTGGCGGCCGGCAGCGATGCCGCACAGCCGAAAAGCGATCGAAATGTAATTTTGGAATATTAATATTTGATGAGCTACAGATGTAGGTTTGGTTACAGATTTGTGTCAGGGGAGTGGAGCATTACTCGCCGGCGAAGCGCAAATAGTGCTCGTAAATATACAGCACATCGCGAACGTATTGCACGGGCTCTTCGCCGCGACAGTAGCCGTGTTTCACCACTTCGTCGTTGTAAAATTGCGGCTGCGATTTTTTGATGAGATATTCGGAAACATCCGCCCAGCTATCGGGATTGCCGCCGTATTTTTCGGCGAGGCGTTGCGCATCCAGCACGTGTCCCTGCCCGACATTATAGGATGCCAGCACAAATTTCATGCGTTCGCCGGCATCTTCGATAGATTGCCAAAAATCTTCCAGCCATCGCAAATAGCGCAATCCGGCTTTCAGGTTTTCTGTGGGATTGTAGGGATTTTCCACGCCATACTGCTCGGCGAGCGTTGGCGTAATTTGCATCAGTCCCATTGCACCGGCCCACGATTCCGCTTTGGGATCGAACCGCGATTCTTTATACGCCTGTGCGGCGATGAGCCGCCAATCCCAATCGATATTTGCGGAAAATTTTTGGAACAGGCTGTCGAACGGGGAAATTTTTTCGGTGCTGTCCGCCGATGCCAGCAAATTCAGCCGCTGCCGGAAAAAATCGCGGTTGCGGTAATATTTATTATAAATGATGTTGAACGTAGGCTCGCTTTTGATTGAACTGAGCCACTCGTTGACGGCATCGCGGAGCAGCGGCGAGTTTTTGCGAACGCTCCATGCGATCCGCTGTCGCACGCTGATGGACAGTTGCGTATCGATGTTATCGTAATACGCGCTGTTGATCCACGCGATATTTTCATCCGCAACCGTGTACTCAATTTCGCCATCGGCGACGCGGCGGATCAGCTCCTCGGTGGTCACATCGCCGGGCACTTCCACGATGTCGATATCGCCGCCGATCTCCTGCTCCAGATTCTGCAATCGCTCGAAATACGACGAACCTTTGCGCACATGCACGGTTTTCCCGATCAGATCGATGGAATTCCGCAGCAGCATCCGGTCAATTTTGTATTGGGGCATGTTGCGCCAGTTTTTGGGCATCCGCTGGATGAGCGCCTGTCGCACCACCGTGTGGTGATCGGTGAACATCACGCGTTCCTGTCGCTCTTTGGTGATGGTCAGGTTGTATGCCAGCAAATCGCCGCGCCCTTTGTTCAACTCGTCAAACAGCCGGTCGAGATCGCGGATAACCACAATTTCCAGCTCCACGCCCAGATGATTGGCAAAGCGATTGAGCAAATCGTACTCAAACCCCATCGGGCGACCTTTGTAAATAAAATAGCTGGTGACATCGTATCCGGTGAGGGCGATCAGTTTGCCGCGTTCCAAAACCTTTGGCAAATCGATTTCAACTTGCGGTTCTGTCAGGTTTATTTCATTGGCATCATTGCCAAACCGGCAATTTGAAATGATCAATAAACCAAAAATAAACAAAAATTTATGCCAGTATTTTCGACCGATTTTAACGCTCGTTTTCATGCCGTTTCGTGCTTTCAACCGTTGTTACAACCGCTATTTAATGCGTGTCGATGCGGCAATTTGAATATACTCACCCGAATCGTGATTTGAAATTTTTTTTGCAATTGTGTGATTTTAGCGGAAATGCGCCGGTCATGCCGGTGAATACGAAATTCAAATGCGGATGGTTGCCAAAAATCCATCAAGCGATTTCCGGAAACGTCGATAATGAAGCCGAAAAGTTGAAAAAAACGGATGGATCCGTTAAAAAAAAGACGGGATGTCGAATATGCAATTCTCAAAAATAGTAATTATTTTAGGTGTGTTATGGCTGGCTTCCGGCTGCGACAAATTATTCAATTCGGATGACGAAACGCCGGCTCCGGTGAATCCCACGGTGGAATTGCTGGTCGAATCGGCGGTGACGTCCATCGGCGCCAGCCAGTTGATTTCTGCCGAAGTTACCGGAGTGGACACTGCCGGAATCACCACAGAATGGGCAGTTACCGGTGGCGAATTTGTCAAAAATGGCAATTTGCAAATCGAATGGACAGCGCCGGATGACACCGTGCAAGTAGCTGTTTCTGTTGTAGTTAAAACGACTGATGGCGGATCGTCCACCGAAGAAACGCTGATTTCGGTAGGCAACGCGCCGCCGGAAATCAGCGACTTTGCAGCGAGTGCCGCATTTGTGCTCGCCGGCAACGAAATCGCATTGACGGCAACTGCCGCCGACCCGGAAAGTTATCCGCTCAGTTATCGTTTTTGGGTAACGCCCGATTCCGGCACGCTGCAGCACAGCAGCCCGGATGCCCCAACCGCAACCTGGACTGCGCCGGAGGGCGGCAACTATTCCGGTGAATTTTTCCGGTTTGTGGTGGAAGCAACCGACAACCTCGACTTTTTCACCCGCGATACGCTGGAAGTGCTCGCCTACTCCGATTTCGCCAGCGTCTGGATGGTCGATAGTGGCACCCGGAAACTGATCAAATATACCGCAAACGGCATCAAAATTCTCGAATCCGCAGCCGTGTTCCAAAAACCGGTGGCGGTCAGCAACGATGTCGAGGATTCTTTCGGCTGTTATGTGGCGGATTACGCCGCCGGAACAGTGTTCAAAATGGACGCAACCGGTACCGTGATCGCCAGTTTTGGCAGCATTCCCACAGTTATCGATCTGGCGTTGCACGAAGATACCCGCACGCTTTGGGCGCTCAGCGTCGGCGGCAATTCGGTAACGGTCATCGACGGATTCACCGACGAAGTTGTGAAAACCATTTACGGATTCCGGCAACCGCGCTGGCTGGCGATCAATCAGGCTACCGGCGATGTCTGGATTTCCGAACAGGGCAACAACCGGCTGGTTTGCCTGAATGCCCGCACGTCAATCGCCAGTTTGCCGGATACGATCAGCTATCAAAATGCGGAAATTTTCCCCGATTCCGTGGAAACCACCTACCTCAATTCTCCGATTATTCCGTTTGTTCGCAGCGAAATCGCCCAACCGCTGTATCTCGCGGATCGCGATGACCGCCAGATCGAACGGTTCGACTGGAACGGCACGCAATATGTACGCAACGCGAGCCCCATCAGCCTGCTGTCTGCGCTGCCGCGCAGCGTGGTAGTCACGTCTGTTGGCGGGCTGTTTAACGTGGTGCTCACGGTTTCGTTTGATGGCAAATTATTCGCTTTTGCGGAAGGAAATCCGGCGTCGCTCACCCAAATCAGCGGCGATTACGCATTTCAGGCGCCGCACGCCGTTGCGGTTGATGAAGCAACCGGGCAACTGTGGATCGGCGATAACGGCACCAACCAGCTCGTCAAAATCCGCATCAATTCCGATTTCTCATTTACCACGTTGCACAAGCTCAATGGCTTTGTTTTTATTGAAGATGCGGTTATTAATAAATAGAGTTTTCCGGGATTTTTGATAGTGAGTTCAATCGTATGTTAATGTCGTGCATCATCTGATGCCGGATGTCGGATGCCAGAATCCGGAATCGCATTTTGGTAGCGTACCACATTATTTTGTGATTTTGAGCGGGAGACCCCTGCATCCGCAGGGGTGACAGGCTGCCGGTCATTCCTGCGAATGCAGGAATCTCCAGTTAACTATACTGAAAATTATAAGTGAACCAACCAAAGTCTCGAAGCGAACCGGCATCCGGCATCCTGCCATTTGAAAATGCGCTCAAAGTGAACACGAAACATCCCCGCCAAGCCTCGCCAAAAATGACTCGAAACAAATCGGTTGATTTTGCACGGTTATCTGATTTTATTCAGCAAATAACCGCAACGGAGGATGAAAAAATGCCCTATTTCGAAACCGATTTTTTGCAATTTTTTGAGGAATTGGCAGCCAATAACGAAAAAAGCTGGTTCGATGAAAATCGTGCCCGTTACGAAAAAAAGGTGAAAAAACCCTTCGCCAATCTGGTTGAAGAGCTGATTTTTCGCGTGAGCCAGTTCGATCCGGATGTGCAAATTGCCCCGAAAGACGCCGTTTTTCGCATCAACCGGGATGTCCGTTTTTCGCCGGACAAACGCCCGTACAAAACCACGGTTTCGGCGCTCATTTCGCCGGGCGGGCGAAAAGATAAATCGGTTCCGGGATTGTATCTGGAGTTGAGCGCCCACCGGACAATGCTCGGCGGCGGCGCATATTTTGTTGAAAAAGAAGGGTTGGAAAATATTCGCAATGCGATTGCCGCCAATCCGGCTGCGTTCCGAAAATTGATTTCTGAAAAAGATTTTGTGACAAAATATGGTGAGATACGCGGCGAAACCAACAAGCGCCTGCCGGCGGATTTGCAGGCTGCCGCGGAAATTGAGCCGCTAATTTTCAACAAACAATTTTATTTTATGGCGGAATTGCCCGCCAATCTCGCATTGCGAAACGATCTGGCAGATGTGGCAATCGAATATTTCGCGGCAGCGCAGCCGGTTATTTTGTATCTGCGCGAGGCGTTGCGGTAGCGTGGTTATTCGCCGGTCATTTCCAGAAATTCAGATTCGGAGAGAACCGTCACGCCCAGCTGCTGCGCTTTTTGCAGCTTTGAACCGGCGTCCGCCCCGGCGACCACAAAATCCGTTTTTTTGCTGACCGATTTGACCACTTTTCCGCCGCGTTTTTCCACCATTTCGCCAGCTTCGTCGCGGGTGAATTTTTCCAGCGCGCCGGTAAACACAAAGCTTTTTCCGGCAAAACGCTCGTCCGTTTCGCCCGAAGATTCCGGTGCGGCTTCCGAAAACGGCATGCCGACGCTGCGCAATTTTTCGATCACTTGCAAATTTTCCGCGTTGCTGAAAAAGTCGCGAATGCTCTCGGCGGTTTTTTCGCCGATGCCGTCGATTTCCGCGATTTCCGCGACGCTGGCAGCCATCATTTTATCGATGGAATGAAAGTGGTTCGCCAGCAATTTTGCCGCGCCCTCACCGACAAAGCGGATGCCCAACCCGAAAATCAGCCGCGACAGCGGTTTTTCTTTGCTCGCCGCGATGCCGCTGAGCAGGTTTTCTGCGCTCTTTTCGCCCATGCGTTCGAGCTCCGCAATGTCCGCGGATTTCAAAAAATAGATATCGCCGTAATCACGGATGAGCTGATTGTTGAGCAGCAATTCCACTACTTTTTCGCCGAGTCCCTCGATATCCAGCGCTTTTCGCGATGCGTAATGGCTCACCCGTCCGGCGACTTGCGCGGCGCAGCTCACGTTTTCGCAAATCAGCGCAACTTCCCCTTCCGGGCGAACAAGTTGGGTGCCGCAAACCGGGCAATGCTGCGGCGGTTGATACGGCTGGCTGTTCGCCGGACGTTTTTCGGCGACGACGCGGATAATTTTCGGGATAATTTCGCCCCCTTTTTCGATGATCACCGTATCGCCGATGCGAACGCCAAGCCGCTCAATTTCGTCCACGTTGTGCAATGTCGCGCGTTTGACGGTGGTGCCGAGCAGCAGCACCGGTTCCAGATGCGCCACCGGCGTGACCGCACCGGTTCGCCCGACCTGCCACTGGATGTCCTGCAAAACCGTTTCCGCCTGCTCCGTGGCAAATTTGAAGGCGATTGCCCAACGCGGACTTTTGGCGGTAAAACCGAGTCGTCGCTGCTGCTCAAAACTGTTGATTTTTACCACAACGCCATCAATTTCGTATGGCAACTGGTCTTTTTGCGTGCCCCATTTTTGCCAGTATTCGATTACTTCGTCCACATTTTTGCAGCGTTTGGCATTTGGGTTGACCGGAAATCGCAGATTTTTGAGCGTTTCCAGTGCGGAAAAATGGGATTCCGCCGGCGTGCTGCCATCGCTCAATCCGTCGAGATAATAGCAAAACATGCGCAACGGGCGTTTGGCGACAATCCGGGCATCCTGCAACTTCAGCGTGCCGGCTGCGGAGTTGCGCGGATTGGCAAACGGTGCTTCTCCGGCGGCAATTCGTTCGTCGTTCAGTTTGTCAAATTCTTTTCGCGGATAATAAATTTCGCCGCGTATCTCGATATTTTTCAATTGGTTATCGTTCGTGGTTAGCGACAGCGGCAGGCTGCGGATGGTTTTCACATTGTTGGTTACTTCGTCGCCTTGTTCGCCATCGCCACGGGTTACGGCGCGCACCAGCGAGCCGTTTTCGTAAATCAGGCTCATCGCGACGCCGTCGATTTTCAGCTCGCAAACGTATTCGAAAGCTTCGCTGTCGTTCAGCAAGCCGCGCACGCGCCGATCGAAATCGCGGATTTCCGCTTCGTTATACGTATTCGATAAACTGAGCATCGGTTTGCGATGCGGCACGGTCCGGAAATTTTTGGTCGGTTCGCCGCTCACCCGTTTGCTCGGCGAATCATCGCTCGCCAATTCGGGGAATTCCGACTCCAGCGCTTCCAGTTGTTTCATGAGCATATCGTATTCGTAATCCGAAATGGACGGTTGGGCGAGCACGTAGTATTGGTAATCGTGCTGATTTATTTCGTTGCGAAGCCGCAAAATTTCCTGTTGCGCCTGCGATTTATCCATCTGTTTTTCCTCCACTTGCGAGTTTCCGTTTTCAGAGATTTCCAAAAACCCGCACGGTTTTCCGTTTCGCCAATAATTTGCTGGAAAAGTGTCGATTCATTTTCTACATTGTTTTGATAAAGGAATTGGTTATGAAATATGTTTGGATCATTGTTTGTTGGGCGTTGCTGGCGGGTTGCACCAATCCGTTCAACACCCGTTCGCCGGAAGCGCCGGATTTTGGCGGCGGCGTCAGCGATAACAGCCTGCAAACCGATCCCAATCGCATGCTCGAAAAAATTCAGCAGGCGTTCGATTTGAAAGATTCGCGCTCGTACCGGGCTTGTTTTGCAGAAGAATCGACCGTTGGCATCCCGTTTCAGTTTAACGCAGATGATGCGGAAGCTGCGCGGCTGTTCGGCTGGAATGTGGATGACGAAGAAAATTATTTTCTGAACCTGAACAGCGATGCGGATGTGTTCATCGAATACACACCGGAAACGCCGCTACCAACACCGGTTTCCACCTCGCCGGATACGCTTCAGCTCGATTTCGAATATTTCATAACGGCGGAATTTAGGGCAAAAACCGAAAGCTATCAAGGGCGAAGTGTCATCCAGTTGTTCAAAGCATCCGACGAACGGTGGTATATTTTCAGCTGGCGGGATTTGCAGCAAAACAGCGGTCGCGTTACGGACAGCACATGGTCAACCCTGAAAGCCAATTACCGGATTGCCCCATCACAATAATCGAATCCAGTTTATGAAATTTGCCCAACGTGTTTTTGTGTATTTGTCTTGCGTGCTATCAATTTTAATGCAGATAGTGGGTTCTCGCCATCGTAGAAATGACCGGGCAGTTGTCATTCCTGCGAAGGCAGGAATCTCATCACCGTTATCTCACAAGCCATACAGCGTCATTTTTCTAAGTATCTGTTTTGTCTTAATTTTGCTCCGCTGCCAAAACCCTTTTGCGCCGGCGGTTGCCGGTGATGATGTCGGCGGCGCGCTGCTGCTCACCGAACAAAAAAATCCCGACGAAGTGCTTCAGAACTTTCAATACGCGTACACATTCAAAGATTCGCTGGTTTACAGCGAGGTGCTCGATTCCGCGTTTATTTTTGTCAGCACCAACTTCAACGTATCGCCGCCGGAGGCGATCGTTTGGGGACGCGACCAGGAATTGAAAACCACCGGACGCATGTTCCGTTTTTTTAATACATTGGATCTCGTTTGGGGATCGCGCCCGCTGCCGGACCCGCCCGCAAACAGCGAAACTTTTTCCCGGAAAATAACATTTACCCTAACGCTGGATGGCGGCAGCGCCATTCCCACGCTCATCGGGGAAGTTACTTTCACCTTTATTAAACGGGGTGAACGATGGTATATTTCCCGATGGCAGGATGAAGTTCCGGGCTGATCCGGAGCAACAAATCTCATAAAAAATGAATGTGAGCCAATTATGAAAACGCACCGCATCACCTTTTTGTTGTTCACCCTAATTTTTCTCTGTGCCAACGGATTGGCGCAAAATAGCGCAAAGCTGCTGGTTTTGCCGGTTACCGCCATCGGTTTGGATGATGCGACCGCCCAAACCGCAGAATCGCTGTTGCGATCGGAGCTGCTCAAAAACGGCACATATCAGCTGATTTCCGAAAAAGAAACCTACAGCGCACTCGATGGCAGCATGTGCACCGAAATTCCCTGCGCAGTCGAAACCGGGAAAGCTGTGGGTGCGGACAAAGCGATTGCCACCAAATTATCTGCACTCGGCGCAAAAGTGATTGTCCAATACATGCTCATCGATGTAAACAATGGCGAATTAATGTTGGTAGATAACGCCACATCCACTACCATCGAAAATCTGGATACGGTAATGAAGCGCATCGCAGACAGCATCACCCAACTGGCGCCGGTTGCCAAATCTGCCCGGATCGATAATATTATGGAAAGCGAGTCCGTTGAGCCGCCGCGCCGGAGCATGCGCCGGTTCACTAGCTATAGTTTTGGCTACCTCTTTCCCCAAAAAGGCTACGACGATGACGAGCGGTCGTTTACCATGGACATCCGTTTGGGTGCGGAAATGAACAACGCGGAATTCGGGATGCAACTCGCTGCCCGGAACGGGTTTGCGGTCAATATTTTTTCATCGTATCTGATCGGCAAAACGGATGTTTCGCCATATATCGGCGGGGCGTTGGGTTTTCATTGGGTCAATCACGATTACGGGTACGAATACACCACCGAAAACGGCACTTTTGTTGAAGATGAAAGACGCGAGGACGGGCTGGAATTTACCGCAAATACCGGACTGCGGCTGCTGCGAACTTACGATTTCCAACTGCTCATGAATTTTTCGTATCTGCACACATTCAACGATTTTAAAGACCGCGCCATCCTGTTTACCATCGGGATTTTGCGATAGCCGTTTCAAGTTTTACTTTGATTTTCATGAAATCATGCCTAACGTTTAAGTTTGTAAAATGGATACGCTTTAAATGCCGGAATGCAGCCACAACCAGAATGAAAACGACCAAACATTGGAATACCATTGATGAATAAACGTCTTTCGATTGCGATTGATGATTTGGCTTTACTGCGACACATGTTGAACGACAGCGATTTCGATCCCGTCCAGTTTGCTGTGATGTGCGAAATTGCCGGTGCCCAGGGCATCAGCATGATTTTGGCGGAAGATCCCCGTTGTTTGCAGGAACGCGACGCCCAATTGGTAAAACGGGTGCGCAAAACTTTCCTCAATTTGCGGATTCCGCTGGAGCCGCAATCGGTAAAAATAGCGTTAACGGTTCATCCGGATATGGTGACGTTTATCGAATTGGACAAATCCGCCGGCATCCGCGCGATGCCCGTTTCCGTCGCTAATTTGCAGGATTTGCTATCGGGAATGCTGCCGGATTTGCGGGCAAACAATATTTCCGTTGCTGTTTTTTGCGAGCCGGAAGTATCTGCAGTTAAACAACTTAGCCGCGTTCAGGTGGATTATGTGGAATTCGATTGCAGCGAAATCACTCGCGCCGCAGATTCCAACGAAGAGCTGGTAGGATTGGATAAATTGCAAAGCGCTGCGCAAGTTGCAGCCAAGCTCGGGCTGGGCGTAAATATCAATGGCGGCATCGAATACCAGCATTTGCCGATGCTGGCTGCCGTGCCAAAAGTGGAAGATATTTGCATGGGATTGAATCTGGTAAAACGCGCGCTGTGGGTTGGTGTCGATCGCGCGGTTCAGGAAGCGCAACAGCAAATTCTGTTTTATCAGCGCCAGATGTGAAACAATTTTAAATTAAAAAAATAAATTTTGTGCGAAATGTGCACATTTTTTTTCAAATATTTTGCTAATGTAAAAGTTGTTGAACAAAAATGCTAACTCACTGATAAAACAAGTCTTTAAGCTGAAATAACAGTGCAGAAAACGACTTAGAAAAGTGAGTTGAAACGCTTTTTGCAGTGAATGTTTATGTATAAAAAATAATTAAATTCGATTCATATCTCATTTTTCTGAGACGACGATAAGTCGATGAGCAAAATACAACCGGAGTTGCTGCATGTTAGATCAAATCATTGAAAATATTATCCAGAAAATCCGCAAAGAGGTTGTCCAGCCCGGCATGGGCGACATCCCGCTGACCTATATTTTTACGCGGAACATCCCCGATTCCATCAAACATTTTTTTGATCAGGAAGTGGAATTGTGGATTCGTGAAGAATCTGAAAAATTCAGCGCCAGCGAACGGTTCGATTACGATGTGCCGGAAGTGCAAATGCTCCTCGATAAAATTTTCGATACGTTGAAACAAACAGCAACGTTTAACCTCAATCAATTCAACCTGTTACTGGAACGCGCCATCAAGCTGGAAGCGAACTTTTTGATTCGTCCGCAAAAAACCTTGTCGCAATTTTTGTTCAAAGATGCGCCGGTAATTACCACCATCCAGATTTATGACATGTTGAAATATTTCAACAAATTTGAATATTACAACGATGCGCTGACCGACTATTTCAACCTGAAATATCTCCGGGAAATTTCCCAGACCCAATTTCAGGAATTGATCGCCGCAATCGACCGCCAGGTATTTACGCCGACGCCGGTTGAAACAGCGATGCACACCATCCAGAACATCAGCCAGTTTATCAACGAAGGGCGGGTGCAGGATACCGATGCCATCAGCACGCGGATTTTGTATATGGTTTTCAGCGACCGTAACCTGACGGATTACGCTTCGCTCATCGAGAAAGAAATTCGCAAAGGGACTGCCAATATCAAAATGGAAGACCTTGAGCAAATGTTGAAAACCGGAAGCAGCCTGGCGGATCTGCACAAAAAGCCTGAAATTGATGTGGCGGAAAAAGAAATACCGACATCCGCGCCGACGGTAGAAGTGGAAAAAATTGTTGTTCCGGAAACCGCCGAAATACCGGCGCCGGAAATTGAAGAAGTGGAAGAATACGAAGAAGAGTACGAAGAAGAATACGAAGCCGAATACACTGCCGAAGTTCAGGAAGTTACCGGCTCGGCTGCGGATCAACTGGCATCGCTCGTTGGGGAAAAAATGAAGGGCGATAAACTGGAAGATCTCAACCGGTTGATCGGTCGCTGGCAGCGCAAACGGTTTGTCAAAAAATTGTTCAAAAAGCAGGAAAACCAGTTCGATGAATTTGTTGTATTGTTGAACGATACGCCATCTTGGAAACAGGCATCACATTTGATCGACAACTTTTTTTATCAGCAGGGACTAAATCCATACGCCAAAGAGGCGCTGGAATTTAGCGATCTGGTGTATAACCGCTATTTCCCGAAAGATATTTCCGTAAACAAAGGCGATGATTTCCGGTATTAGTGAAACACATTATTTTTTCTGTAAATAAAAAAAGCCTGCAATTTGCAGGCTTTTTTTGTTGCTCGTTAATTTTTGAATCTCAACATCAGGGATAAACATAGCTTGCCTGAAATCCCAGCGGAATGCCCAAAATCCAGTAAACCACTAAAAACATTGTCCAGCTGAGCAGGAAAACCACCGAATACGGTAACATAATTGAGACCAGCGTGCCGATCCCGGTTTTCTTCACATAGCGTTGGCAGAAAACCACCACCAGCGGGAAATACGGCATCAGCGGTGTGATGATATTTGTGGAAGAATCACCGACGCGATAGGCAGCCTGGGTCAGTTCCGGCGAGAATCCCACTTGCATGAGCATCGGCACGAAAATCGGTGCGAGCAACGCCCATTTCGCTGAAGCCGAGCCGACGAACAGGTTCACAAATCCGGCCAAAATGATGATACCGAACAGCGTTACGCCTCCCGGCAACGCGAGCGATTTCAAAAATGTAGCGCCTTTAATTGCCAGCAAAGCGCCGATATTTGATGACCCAAACGCGTAAATAAACAGCGCACAGAAAAAAGCCATCACAATGTAATAGCCCATGTCTTTCATGTTTTTGGTCATGGCGTCAACCATGTCTTTGGCGGTTTTGAATGTGCCGGCCATGTATCCGTAAACCACGCCCGGGAGCAGGAAGAACAGAAAAATCAGCGGGACGATGGATTGCATGATCGGTGCTGAAAATGAGTTCAGCGAACCGGTGGCGTCGCGCAGCGGCGAATCTGCCGGCATCATTGCCAATGCAAGAACGACCAGCCCGGCGACCATCGTTAAAGCGCCCATCAAAAATGCCCGTTTTTCTTTCGGTTCTACTGTGGTCATGTCCGGTGCTTCTTCGGCATCTTTATCCACCGGCGTATCGCGATTCAAGCGGGGTTCAATCACGCGATCGGTCAAAAACCAGCCCAAACCGACAATCAAAATGCTCGATGCGGCGGTGAAAAAATAGTTGCACAACGGGTTCACCAGATAATTCGCGTCGATAATTTGCGCTGCCGGCTGAGTGAATCCCTGTAACAGCGGATCGAGTGCGGAGGGAACAGGATTCGCGCTGAATCCGCCGGAAACGCCCGCAAACGCTGCGGCAATCCCGGCAATCGGGTGACGTCCGGCTGCGTAAAAAATCACGCCGCCAAGGGGAATCACCAGCACATATCCGGCATCCACTGCGCTGTGGCTCAAAATGCCCACAAAAATAACCATCGGCGTCAGCAGAAAACTGGCGGTTTTGCCGAGCAAAATTTTCAATCCGGTGTTGATGAATTTGGATTCATCCGCAACGCCGACACCCAGCATTGCCACCAGCACAACGCCCAACGGCGCAAATCCGGTAAATGTGGTTACCATATTTGATAAAAATGTGGCAATCGCCGGTCCGGTTAACTGGTTGAGAATCCGGATCGGTTCGCCGGTTCGCGGGTTGATTTCGGTAAATTGCACACCTGCGAGCAGCCAGGATAAAATCCAGACGATCACCATCGAGATCAAAAATAGCATCGCCGGATCCGGCAATTTATTGCCCACCACCTCAATAGTATTGAGGGCGCGGTTCAAAAATCCGCCGTTGCCGCTTTTTTTCGGGGAAGATGCTGCCATTTCAATTCCAATCTGAGTTTAATGAATGGTTCAACATAGATTTTCCAAGATGCGAATATACGACAACCCATTGTTTTTGTAAAGGGATGCGCCAAAGAAAGTTGCCGGGCGGTGTGATTGACACGAATAAAAAACAAACCGGAATTGCTCCGCAGAGAAATCCCGGTTTTAGGTTCAAATGGATTCGCGTTTTAGCGCGATAATTTGAGTTGCAAATGAACATTGCGTCCCGGCTCGTACAGCATACCCGCTTCCGGCATGTTGGTGTAGCTGCGGTTCAGGTGTTCGTAATAATTTTTATTGAAAATATTTTCGACTGCGACAATTGCCTCCGCGAATGTCAGGAATTGCCAGCCGGCGCGGAAATTGGCCACGGAAAATCCGGGTGTTTCCGATTCGCCGAACGCGCTGGAGATGCGATCCTGCCGCGCAACGATGCGCAGATCCGATTCTGCGAAATAGCCGCCGCGATCGTAGCGCAGTCGGAACTGCCCCGCCAACGGCGGGATTTCCGCCAGCGGTTGGTCGCGCTGCAAATCTGTCGCGTGGGTGTAGGCGATGCCGGAGTGGTAGCTAAAGCCTTTGCCCAGTTCGCCGCCGAGGCTTAACTCAAATCCTGTTTGGCGGGCGCGATCGATATTTTCAAATCGTTTAGTGAACAGCGGCTCGGTGCCCGGCATGTAAATGCGCGGCATATTTTCGTCAACAAACGCTGAAATATAGTCGTTTATCAGCGAATAAAACACATTCGCGCGAACGGTGTGGTTGCCCAAATGGCGATTCACCGAAAGATCAGCCTGGTGGTTCACTTCCGGTTTGAGATAGGGATTCCCGAAATATTCATACGCATCCACGCCAACGCTGAGGTGGTTGATGTAGCGTTCGGTCAAATTTGCAGAGCGAACGCCGCGACCGGCGGCAAGCTGCAGCTCGGTTTTCGCGTTCAGCCGGTGATTCAGCGTGGCGGTCACGCTCAGGTTGGTTTCTTTTTCCGTGCCGATCTCGCCGTATTCGGCGGTGAATTGCGGTGCCGGATCGTTAATTTTCGATTGAACGAAATCCACCCGCGCACCTGCCACAATCGTGGTTTTCGGCGAAAGCGATTGGCGCACTTCGCTGAAAATGCCCGCGTTTTGCAGCTCGGAATCCTGCCAGATAAAATCGGTAAATTCGCGCGGCGGGTTGAACATCATCCCGTTCATCATATAGACATCGCGTTCGCGGAAGCCGTCTTTGGCGGTGCTTTGCGCGTCCGCACCGAAATACCAGAGCGTTTTCGCCGCCGGCGTCAGCCCGATTTCAATTTTGCCGCCGAGCATTTCGGAATTCACCGTGGCAACGGCGTGTGTCATGCGATAATTCGGGCGGAGCGTGTTGCTCATCACGTGATCCGCTGCCGAGCCGAACACCTTTGCGTTCAGCGAAAAAACGGTTTTTCCGAGATGCTGCGCGGCGTAATCCACCGCCCAAATATCCGTATCGTCGAGATCGGAATCCATCGGCAGCGCGGCGTGCAGCACATCGCGCACAAACGATTGCCGCCAGGAAAACTGCAGCCGGTGATTTTCCGCCGGACGAAATCCTGCGCGAATCAGATAATCATTCACGCGATAGCTGGAGGGAATTTCCACGCCGTCGCCGTTTTCGTAGTTGCCGGCATCCTGCGTGCCGCCGCTGATAAACAGGTCATATTTTTGATCGCTGACCGTAACCGCGCCGCGCGCGGTGCGGCTGTCGCCGTTGCTGTCGTAACCGCTTTCGATTTCCGCGTGCGCGTTCAGCGTTTGGGTGAGCGCCGGGCGTTTTTGCACCAGATTCACCACGCCGCCGAGCGTTTGCCCGTATCGCACGGTGTAGGGACCTTTTACAATTTCAATTTTTTCAAGATCTTGCGCACGGATGTGCGATGTCACCGGGTCCATCCGGTTCGGGCAGGCGTGCGATACTTTGATGCCGCCATCGAACTGCACGTTGAGCTGTTCGTATTTGAAGCCGCGCATCACCGGATCGATAGCGTAGCCGCCGCGCCGGATGGCGCCGAATCCCGGTTGGCTGCGCAAAAACAGCCCGACATCCTTCGGCGATGTTTCGCTGATTTCCCGCGCGTACACATCGCTTTGCAGCGTGAGCGAACTGGCTTTTTCGGTCACCGTGATGTCTTCTACTGTGACCGGTTGCTGTTTGAGGGAAATCAAGATTGGTTGCGATGCGGATTCGCGAATCGCGATGGTTTGCACCGCTGTTTCGTAGCCCACCCGCATAATTTGTGCGATATATTCGCCCGGCAGAACATTCATTTTAAACGTGCCGTTCGCATCGGATTGCACAAATTGATTGGTCGATTCGATATAAAATACGGCGTTTTCCACCGGTTTTTGGCTGGATTGGTCGATCACCCGGCCAGTGATTTGCTGCGGCGCATCTGCAAAAACAGCGCTGCACAACAGGGCGATCGCGATTGATAAGCGAAGCAATTTCATCGCTTGCCTCCTTTTGCAATTTCGGTTGATGGTTGCGGAACGGCTGTGGCGATTCATTTGCGATGGCAAACTACAGCCCCGGATGTAGCCATCCGGTTGCGCTGCGATTACCGGCGCACCACCATTCCAATAATCATTTCCGGCCTAAATTGCCGGAACAAATCAACTGTAAATTGCCGTTTCCGGAGGGTGTTCGATGGGAGTGAGAAATTCGGGTGAGTCGATAAAAAAATGGATGCAATTAAATGAAGTTGTGTCTTCAACGATTTGTTTAACCTGAAAATACGGCTGAATCAGGCACGAGCCGAAATTAGCAATATTGAACGACGGAAATCCCGTTCCGCAGGCGCGGATGCTCACGCCTTCATCCAGCGTTGCCGGCGAACAGCAGCAGGAAGTGCTGTTTTCATCGCAGCCGCAATCGCAGTTAGCGTGGATACCGCCAGCCTGCCCGGATTGCAGCACCGGCTGCACCATTGCCACATAGGCGAAAATGAGCAGCAGCACGGTTGCGAAAATTTTGGATGAGGTATACATCAGTCTAACATTGGTTAAAATTCAGTCTTATCCCAATCAGGCACTTCACGATCTTTGACTTTGGACATGACTTCGTCAAAATCGCTGAAAATCTGTTCTTTGGAAAAATCTTTCCAATAATTGTCTATTTGTTGCCCGGCTTCAAGATTGCCGATTTCTTTGGTAAACATATACATGGCGAGCTGATTGATAGAAATTCCCTGCTCTTCTGCTACCAAAGCAATCCGATGTTTCAATTCTGCCGGAACCCTGATGGTCAATACACTTGCTTTAGCCATGGTTTTTTCTCCACACTTTTACAAATTCTGTAGGAGTTATAATGTTTAAGTCATCAAATATTAATTCGGCATTATTAAAATCTTTCAGATTGCTCGTGACAAGATAATCACATTGGCTCACAATCGCCAATTCCACAAACATATTATCATTTTCATCTGGTAAATTCGGGCGAAAAAGGTAATATGTCTGGAATTTTTTTCCTACAAAAGCAATCAATCGAAGAAATTTATCTACATCTCCGCCGGAAAGATCAAAATCACGTATTGATTTTTCCCGTTTCAATACAGCTTCATATTCAGCAAAAACCGGTACTGATAGCGCAATCTGAATTTTCAACGCACGAACCTGTTGAAAAATAAAGAAAGATGCTCCCTTTTTGCTCATCAACGCCTGATAAAGTACATTTGTATCTAAAGTCAATAGCATTGATTAAGATAGTATATATGCTATCAATTGTCAAGATTTTTAACTCCTAGAAATCCCGTTTGGCGAATTTGCGCATGCCCAGCCACAGCGGAACGGTTGCCCACAGCAGCAGCGAAACCATCGAAATGCCGATGCCCCCGGAGCCGCCGAAAAAGCGTTCGAACACGGCGCCGGTGTAGCCCATCAGCGCAGCGACATCGAATTTGAGCATGATGAGCACCCGCGCAAGATCGATGGGATTGAACGTGCTGAGCGCGATCATCGGTTTTTCCATCGGGTAATCGCTGAACAGGTATGCGGCGAAAAGCACCGCGCCGTCGTAAATTACCGAAAAGAGCAGATACGTGATGATGGCGGCGCCCAACCCTTTCACGCGATCTTCAAAATGAATGGCGATGAGAAACGCCAGCGCCAGAAAAATGAGTGTGAGAAAAACGCCGGAAACCAGCAAAATGCCCAGCGTGCCCACATGCGACGGATCGTTCACGCCGTGCAGCGCGAACGGCAGCAGCACACCGGCGACAAATCCGGCGCAGAGCGGTAGCGCTAGTCCGGCATATAATCCGCTGAACAGCTCGCGACGTTTGATCGGCTGCGACAACATCATTTCGATAAATTCGCGGGCATTATACAAATACATCACCCCAAAAATGATGCTCATCAGCGGGATAATCAGCAGCACAACGTTCATCAGGCTGAGAATCACTTTGGCGCTGCTGCCGCCAAAACGGAACAGGGCATCGGTAATCAGCAGAAAAAACACGCCGTAAAACAGCAGCCATTTGCTTCGGACGATATCGTTAAGTTCATATTTTACAATCTTTAGGGTCGTTGTCATTGCAGTTCTCCTTCCATCATCCGGGCGATGGCGCGTTCCAGTTGCACTTCGCCGGTATTGTCGATCATGCTTTGCAGTCTGCCGTTATAAAAAATATTGCCGTCCTGCAAAAATACCAGCCGGTCGGCGAGTTCCTGCACTTCGCTCATCACGTGCGAGGTTAAAATAATGGTGCGTCCGTTGGCTTTTTCGCGCAGAATTTTGTCTTTCAGCCGGCTGCTGGAAAGCGGATCGAGCCCGGCGGTCGGTTCGTCCAGAATCAAAATCGGGGCACGAAACAGGAACGCGACGGTTGCGCTCACCTTTTGGCGGGTGCCGCCGGAAAGCGTGCGGATCGGCTTTGCCAGCTCTTTCGCCAGCAAAAATTCGTGATACAGCGCTTCGTCCAGCTCGCCTGCATCGCTGCGGAGGTCTTTCACCATTCGCAAAATTTCGTCCACGGTCAGGTTTTCCGGGAAACGGGCGATTTGCGGCATGTAGCCGATCAGCTTTTTGTATGCCACATCGCCGTTGACACGCTTGCCATTCACCCGAATTTCCCCGGCATCCGGCTTCACCAATCCCAAAATGGATTTGATGAGCGTGGTTTTTCCCGATCCGTTGGGACCCAGAATGGCGGTAACGCTGCCCGTTTCGATGCGCAAATCCACCCCTTTGAGCACATCCAGCCGCCCGAAACTTTTTGTCAATCCGTTTAATTCTATCATTTTTTTCACTCCAATTTCAATTCATTTGCCATGAGCACGACGGACAGGTGTTGCCTGCCCGCCGAAACCCATCTCTCACTCACTCTCTTTTAACCCACTTAACCCCTTAATTTTATGCAGTTTGTCAACCCTGACAGGATGCATCAGCGGGCGATCGTCAACCAATGTTTCCGGCGTGAGCACCGGGAACACGTTTTCTGCAACATCCAGCATATCCACAAACAGGCTGCGCAACATGATCAGCGCAGGCGGATTTTGCTCAACAATCAGCGAAAACAGGCGCACCGGACGAAACGGCACATCGCCGAAACCGTCGCGGTTGAGGTCGTATCCGCTGTAATTTCCCCAATAATTTCCCGAAAAACGGCTGAAATTGTTGCGGCTGTTGGTCGCAACATCGAATGCGTTGGCAACGAAATTATTCTCCGAAATAACGTTGTCCGCGCAGTTCGCCATAATTTTGATCGCCCAGCCGTTTTCCCGGAAATCGTTTTGCCGCACATCGATGCGGCTGGAATTTTCTGCGTAAATGCCAATCGAATTTTTGATGAAAAAATTGTTGCTGATCTCGCTATCGGTGATGTCTTTCAGCAGCAAACCGAACGCCGCGTTGCCCCAATTCTGGTCGAAATGGTTGTTGATCATCGTGACATTTTTGGTGTACATCACCGCCACGCCCGCGCCGTTGTTGCGGAAGGTGTTGCCCGTATAATGGCAGCCGTCCGAAAACATGAAGTGCAATCCGTACCGCAGATTTTTTTCGCTGTGGTTATCGTGAATATTGCCGCCCTGCACAAATTCGAAATAAATGCCGTCGCGGTGACCGGTGATGCGGTTGTTGGACACCTCGATATCGCGGCAATACCACAGGTGAACGCCGTTGCCGGATGCGGCTTCGGTTTTGGCGAATCCGCGAATGCTGTTGTTGGAAATTGTGCAATCGCGTGATTTCGCCAGATAAATCGCAAAAAATGTATTCAGAAAACGGCAGTTTTCGATGCGCACGTTGGCGCATTCTTCCACTTTCACTCCGGCTTTGTCGTCCACAAAACTGACGCCGCAGTTGCGGATGTCCAGATTTTTCAGCGTGACGTTATCAGCCGTAACCGTGATCACCTGATGATCTTCTTCACCGTCGATGATCACCTCGCCATCGCCGATGATACTCACGGATTTGTTCACTTCAACCGGGCTTTCGCGATAGGTGCCGCTTTTCACGATGATCACATCGCCGCTGTCCGCTGCGGCAATCGCTGCCCGGATGGTCGGGAATTGCGTGCCCGGCTGCACCGTCCATTCTTTTGCGGAAAGTCCGGTTGCCAGCAACAGAATCATCACTGCGATTTGCCATTTTTTATATATGTTCATTGGTTTATTTCCAAATTTTTGCGGGGCGAACGCAACGTCCGCCCGCGCAATGGTTTACTAATTGGTCGCTACTTCGGCTGCACAGCCGCCGCAGCAAGGTTTGTCAGAATTTTGGGCAGGCTGGTTGCCTGTTTTTTGGTCGAGAATTGTGAAAACGTCTTCCCAGGCGAGCACGTTGCCGCCGTATTGTGTTTGCATTTGTTGTGCGTCCGTGTGGTTCGCGTAGCCGGACAAATTCATGCCCATCGGGCTGGGTAAACCGGCGCTGTGCAGGAAAGCCGCATCGCTGACTTCCACCAGATTGCCGGGATTGTTGAACGGCGTGATCCACATGGAATGCACATCGCTGTGCGGCACGCCATCTGCCAGATAAAATGCTGCAAGGCATTCGATCGAGTCGAACGTATAAATCTTACCTTTGGTTGTGACCAGCTCTGCGCCAAATTCCTGATCCATAATCATCATTTTGCAGCGGGCGCAGGTCGCTTCGCCGTAGCGAATGGCTTCGGGCGCAGGATTACACGCCCACAGAAGGCTTAGCAACAGGATTACTGCCGCTTTTTTGAACAGTGTTTTCATTGGTTTTAACTCCGGTTGAACGTTTGGTTGAACGGGGTGCCAGAAAAATGGCGATCAGCCCGGCCAACGCAGATGCGGCCATCAGATATCCGCCGATGCCCGGCAGAGAGGTCGCGGTGAAATTGAGCAGCTGTTTGCTGCCGAGCAGCGGCGGCTGGTAGCTCATGCCCGGTATTTTAATGATGGCGTGTTCCATATCCAGATTGTGTCCGTAATCGTATTCCCACAGATAAAAATCATACAACCCGACAGCGCCGAGAATGGCGAAAAGCGCCAGCCAGCCGATCATCAAACTGCGTTTGCCGCTGTATGCGGCGATGAGCCCGAGCACAATCATCAACCCGATCAAAACGGGCATGATTTTCAGTTCGGCAATGGCGTCCGGCTCAATGGTTTTCATGCCGATGTAGTGGTTTAAGTTGTTGATTTTGCTGAGGTCATGCGGGTTTTGTCCGTCCACGGTATTCACCCAAATTTCCAGACCCAGCCCTTCCGGATATTGCGGCGCATCCAGCGAAATCTGCCAGATCGGCACAAAATACACACCGACGAGCAGCAGCGCGGCAATGGCCATCAGGACTTTGGAATTGCGGTTCATGATGAACTCCTTTTTGGAAATCGCTGCCGGGAGCAGCGCAAACCGCTCCCGGCAGCTGAAAAATTATCGTTTGTTAAAGCTGATTTTGATGTCTGAATTTGCCGGTGAAACCCGCAAATAACCCGACATTTCCTGATGCAGCGCGGAGCAGAAGTCCGTGCAGTAGAAGGGATAAACGCCGGGTTCTTTCGGTTCCCAGATGATCGTTTTGGTATCGCCGGGCATAACCAGCAATTCGGACGTATTGGCGCCCATCACTGCCAAACCGTGCGGCACATCCCAATCCTGTTCCAGGTTGGTGGTGTGGAAATACACTTTGTCGCCCACTTTCACGCCTTCGATGTTGTCCGGAGTAAAGTGGCTGCGGATCATTCCGAGATAAATGTGCACTTCCTTACCTTTGCGCTCAACCCGTGCTTCTTTTTCGCCTTTAATGGCTTCCGGGTGCGCGTTTTTCTCGATCGGGTAGAATTTGGTCGAGTTTTTCATGATCAGTTCCGCCGGAATGCCCTGTGCGTAGTGCGGCTCGCCGATGGTCGGGAAATCCAGCAACAGCTTCATTTTGTCGCCGCTGATGTCGATCAGCTGCGCACTGTGTGCCAGTTCCGGTCCGGTGGGCAGGTAGCGGTCTTTGGTAATTTTGTTGAGCGCCACAACGTATTTGCCCCACGGTTTCTGGCTGTCGCCGCCGGGGATCATCAGGTGACCGATGGAATAATATGTCGGGATGCGGTCAACCACTTGCCAGGTGCCGATTTCCCATTTCACGATTTCCGACGAAATGAACGCGGACGTATATGCGAAGCCTTTGCCGTCGAATTCGGTGTGCAACGGGCCAAGCCCTGCGTTCTGCACTTCACCGGCGATAACGGCGTCATATTTCAACACCGGGATACCGTCGATTTCTTTCTCAAATGCTTTATTTTCAATAGCTTGAATCATTTTGCTGAACGAGTGCACCGGAATAACCGTCGCCAGTTTTCCGCCACCAACGATGTATTCGCCGGTCGGATCGACATCCACGCCGTGCGGCGATTTCGGGGTTGGCAGGTAATAAATCAGCCCGGGAACGTCTTTCGGATTGATCACTTTCACAGTTTTCTTCGCTTCGGATTTGGCGATGCGCGATTCGTGATCGATGTAGTTGTGGCGATAATTCGCCGGCATTTCGGTGAATTTTCCGGCTTTCAGCGCTTCTTCCGCTTTTTTCCAGTTTACTGCAGCGATAAAATCCTTGTCATTCTGCGAAGCGTTGATTTCCAGCAGTGTATTCGCTTCTTCCGTGTTGTAGCAGGTGAAAAATGCCCAGCCAAAGGACGGACCTTTTCCGGCATGTGCCAGATCGTAATTGTAACCCGGGACAATAATCTGGAACGCCAGTTCCATGTGCCCGTCTTTTCCGTATGGGTTAATGAAGGACATCGTGCCTTTGAAATGCTTTTTGTAATCTGCAATCGACACGTCTTTTTGCGGAATCGGCACGCTGAAACGGGTGGACGCAACGATGTATTCCGAGTTCGGCGTAATGAACGGCGATGCGTGGTTTCCCGCGGAATTGGGGATTTCCAGAATATCATCCGTTTCGAAATCCTGCAGGTTGATGCGGGCAACACGCGGTGTGTTGTTCGCGTTGATGAACACAGAGCGCCCGTCCGGCACGCCGTTGGTTTGCGACAATTCCGGGTGGTGCGCATCGTCCCAGGGAATAAAACCGTGGCTGGTGGTCAGCATGGCTTTGGTTTCCTCGGAATAGCCCCAGCCGTTTTCCGGGTTTTGCGAATACACCGGAATAACCCGGAGCAACCGTCCGGAAGGCATGCCGTAAACGCTCATTTGACCGCTGAATCCGCCGGAGAAAAAGCCGTAGAATTCATCGTATTCGCCGGGCGCGACATACACTTTGGATGCGGCGTCGCTATCGCCGATCATCGCACCGGATTGATTTTGTTTTGCGGTGCAGCCAATCGCGATGACGATCAGAGAAATCACCGCGAGTACTCCTACCCAAAACTTTTTATTTTGAGAATTAGCCATAAGTACTCTTCCTCTCTTATCAGTTAGTTTGGTAATTTGTTGTGGTTTAAGCTGTTGTTTCATATGAGTTTAGTTGCCTTGTTGTTGACGCAGATATTCCAGAACGTCGCGTGCATCGTCTTTGGTGAGATTCTGGTTGGGCATTGGCGTATAAAACTGCGCCAGCATTTTTTGTGCTTCGGGATGCAGTTTGATCATGCTTTCCGGATCGAGAATCATGTTCATCACATATTCCGGTTTGCGGCGGCTCAGCACATCGCCGAGCGCAGGACCGACGTAGCGTTCGTCCATTTTGTGGCAGGCGCTGCATTTTGTGTCGAAAACGGCCACGCCGCGTTCCGCCATTTTGGCATCCACTGCGCCAAGCGTGAGGTTTTCGGTGACCGGCCCAACGCCGTGTTCGGTTTGCCAGGCGGTCAGTTGACTGCCCGTGTTTGCCGCAGCCGATGGGCTGTTGTTGGATGCGGTTTTAGCGTTGGAACCGTTTTCCTGCGCGTTATTACAGGCCATCAGCCCGACTGCCAAAACTATCATCAGATAAATTTTGAATGATTTCATGATATATCTCCTTTAAGAATTTAATTCATATTTAAGAGTATTTTGTCTTAAATAGGATCAAAAAAATTAGCTAGTTAAAAAATTCCATTCGACATCTGTTAGCCGCAGCCCGCGTTCGCGAACCCGTTTGGCCATTTCTGAAACCGTGGTTTGGTTGAACATTTTGGCGATATCGCCGCGAATACCTGCCCATTGTTCGTGTAGCGGACAAGGTTTCAGCTCGCCGCAACCGGGAAGCCCGAGGATGCAGGCGCTGAACAAATTCGTGCCGTCAATCGCCCGGATAATTTCCTCGAGGTAAATCGAATCCGCCGGTTTTGCCAACGCTATGCCGCCGTTCGGACCGCGATACGATTGCATGATATTTTGCTGCGTCAACGTCTGCAAAATTTTCGTCAAAAAGTGAAACGAAATGCCCAATGCTTCCGCCACGCGGTTGATGGGCACATATTTATCTGCTTCCTGCGTAGCCACAAACAGCGTGGCTCTTATTCCGTAAATGCATGTCTTTGATAGTACCATTCCCTAATTCCTGTATTTCGGACTCTTTTGTCTTAAATATATTCGTTCAAAATCTGTTTGTCAATAGCGAAAAAATATTTTTTTCACCAGCCAGCGCAATTCACGTTGTTTATATTGATGTTAAATGAGTCAAAGAACTGTAAAAAAATAATGATGGGAAGCAAATGCCGCCGGTCAGTCGCTGGTTTATCAAATCCGGGATGATTTATTTTATGTTTTCGCTGCTGCTTGCGGTGGGCACGGCGCTCAATCGCGTGTCGCCATTCAGCGATGTGCTCACGTTCGCGCAGCCGGTATTTTACCACACGCTGATGGTCGGGTGGATTACGCAAATCATTTTCGGCGTGTCCGTCTGGATGTTTCCGCGCTATTCCCGCGAAAATCCGCGCGGCAACGATACGCTCAGCTGGCTGGCGTGGGCTTTTCTGAATACCGGATTGTTGCTCCGTGTGATTGCCGAACCGCTGCAACCGGCGCATCCGGGAGTTTTCTGGCAATCGGCGCTGGTAATTTCCGCGCTGCTGCAGCTTTCCGCGGGCGTTTTTTATGTGCTGAACATTTGGGGAAGGGTAAAAGAGCGGTGATGCGATGCCCAAACTGAGTCAAATATTTGTCAAAAGCTCGCTGATATATTTGTTGTTCGGCTTTGCGCTCGGCGCGCTGATTCTGTTGCAAAAAGGCTGGGCGTTCTGGCTGCCCGCCTGGCAATTGCTGCCGTTACACATCGAAATTGTTATTTTTGGCTGGATGCTCCAACTGGTGATGGGCGTGGCGTACTGGATGCTCCCGCGCTTCGGTGCGGAGCGCCGCCGCGAAACCGCCGCATGGCTGGCGTATTGTTTGATGAATGGCGGTATTTTGCTCACGTTCGCAACACTGTTCGCGGATGCAAATGTGCTGCGGCTGATCGCAAAACTGCTGCAGGTAGCCGCTGTCGGCTGTTTTGTGTTCCACGCCTGGCCGCGAATCAAACCGTTTTCTGAAGTCAAGTAGTGACATTTCTGATATTAACGTGTTTGTCATTCCTGCGAACGCAGGAATCTCCAGAAGTGTCTGCCTGAAAAACAATTTCGCGCCTTTCGCGCCTTTACGGAAAGTGCAAAAGTTAAGTAAAATCAATAAATTACGGAGGATAAAATTATGGCAACACCTGAACATTCAGTGGTAAAAACGCTGGAAAAAATGGTGGAATATCAGGACGGATCGGTGGTGAGCAAAACCGTCATCGGGAAGAAAACCGGCACGGTGACGCTGTTCGCGTTCGATGCCGGACAATCGCTCAGCGAGCACACCGCGCCGTTTGATGCGCTCGTTTACGTGATGGACGGCAAAGCGGAAATTTCTATCGCCCAAAATGTGCAGCCTGTCGCCAAAGGGCAAATGATCATTTTACCGGCGAATATCCCGCACGCGGTGAACGCCGTTTCCCAATTCAAAATGATGCTGGTGATGATCAAATCCTGATCCGGAACTGCGCCAGCCACACCAGCACAATCCCGCTGAGCATGGCAATGCCGGCGTAAAACAATCCGCTGAACATTTGAATATGCACCACGCCAAACGCCGGCGAAACGAGCAAATATTCCGTTGTCACAAATCCGGCGATCAGCACGGCTGCGCCGATCCGGCTGATTTTCGATGCCAAACTCATCCATTGCTGCTGAGCCAGAATGCCGATCAGCCCGAAGGTGATCACGCCCAGCACCACCAAATGGATGTAAGCAATAATCACATTGCGATTTTCAAACGCGATATCATCCAGCCCCGGAACGATGGACAGCAGCTGGAAAACAAATTTCAGCAGCAGCGCGACACCGGCCAACGAAACCAGCAATCGCGACCAGAAATTTGGGAAAATATCGCGAAAACGGACATCCAGTTTCCCGATCGCAACATAAAGCAACCCAATACCGACGAGCTGCGTTACGCCGCTCAAAATGGAAACTGCATAAACCAGCGGCGTTTTCGCGAGATAAATCACCGAAAGCACATACGCCGGAAAAATGCTGATCGCCAGCGCGAAAAACGCGCCGGTTGCCAGCGGATGGGCAATCTTGCCGGATTTTTTCTCGACCGCGAACAGGAACAGCGCCAGAATCCCGAAAATGAACCAGCCGTTGTATTGAAAGTGCAGATAAAAGTAAATCGCGACACTATATAATGATGTGCCCTGCAACCCGTTTGCGCTGATCGTTGCCAATCCCCACGGTCCGAACGTGGAGATAAACAGGGTAATCAACGCCATTTCTGCAAATTGCCAGGAGTAGCTGTGCGCCGTTTCCCGGTGCCGTTTGCCATCGTGCCAGAGCCGCCACACAAACCAGTAACTTACGACCTGAAAAATTGATGACAGCGCAATGGAAATTGCGCCGTAGCCCTGCTGCCAGAATGAAACGGTCATCGCTGCGGAAAGCGCCATGGTGATGCCCAGTTGCAGCGCGTATCGCCCGCGACGAATCGCCTCCGGCGAGAGATACAGCGTCACCATCGCAAAAAACAGCGATTGATAGACCCATCCGATATACCCCGTGTGCGAATGCGTGTGCAGTGCAAACTGGTAGTTCAAATCGGTTGTCATGCCCGTGAATACGCTGCGCATGATCGCGCCGACCACCGCAACCGTAATCAGGAACAAAAAATTGAGTAACAGCCAATATCGTTTCATCGCAATTGTTTACCTGTTTTGATGTGTTTTTCCGTGGAAAATGTTGCTATTGCCAATCAAACTCACATTTAAGACTCCTTTGTCTTTAATTTATCGGACGGGAAATAACAAATCAATATAAATGTGAAAAAGTGAACGTTTGCATCCGTTCCCGAAACCGCGCTATATTCGCCAACTGGAAAAGGAAAGTAGCACTTGCTTTCATTTGTTTGTGAAAACAAGATGATTCTGGCTGATGAAGTGGTGGATGAGTTGAGTATGTTTGAGTGAGTCGAATATGCCAAATTTAACATACGACTTAACTCACTTAACACACTCAACTTACTTAACTTTTTACCAGTCCATTTTTTCTATTTGGCCACAAATAATCAGGTAGAACCGGAAAGGAAAAACCGTGCAGAAAAACTATCGCCACGTGATTTGGGATTGGAACGGAACGCTGTTCGACGATGCCTGGCTGTGTGTGGACATCATGAACGGGATGCTCCGGGAACGCAATCTGCCGGAAATGAGCCTGCAAAAATATGCCGAAATTTTTGATTTCCCGGTGCGGGATTATTACGCCAAGCTGGGTTTCGATGATGCAATCGATCCGTTTGAAAAGCTCAGCGATACGTTTATCGGTGAATATTTGCGGCGAAAATTTGAGTGCCAATTGCGCGACGGTAGCCGCGAAACGCTCGCCGGATTACAGGAAAACGGCGTGCAGCAATCCGTGCTTTCTGCCGCCAAACACGATCATCTGCTGCGCATTTTGGGGCATTTTGAAATTATGGCATTTTTCCGGGATGTCAGCGGGATCGACAATCACCACGCGGATGGCAAGCTGGAAAACGCCCACGCGATGATGGCGGCGCTAAATTTATCGCCGAAAACCACGCTGTTGGTTGGCGATTCGCTGCATGATTGGCATGTGGCGGAAGCTATCGGTGTGGATTGCGTGCTGATTCCCGGCGGTCACCAATCGCCGGAACGATTGACAGCCGCCGGTGCAAAAATGATTCATTCGCTGCGTGATTTGCGAAAATTATTCGCTTTCGAGTAGGTTTTCCAGCCGCACGGGTTTGTGTTTTTCCGCCCATTTGGCAAAATCATTGTCGTATCCCACACGCTGCTGCTGTTTGCGAACGCGTTCGATCAGCGTTTCGATTTGCGCCGCGCTGAGCACCCGCTTTGCCGGCAATGTGTGAATCACATCCCAGCCTTCCTGCTGCGCTTTTTCGTGATCGCTGTCTTTCCAAAACAAAAATTCATCCATCACATGCACGGCTACCTGCTGCGCGTGCAGCGCAGATTCGCGGATGTTGCCGCGTCCGGTAACGGCGTTGCCGAGCGCAAACACATGGTCGTAGCCGCTCATTTGCCCGGTATCGCGATCTTTGATTGCGAACAGCTCGCCGGATGCGGGAATGCCGGAAATGCATTCCGGAATGCTGCCGATGGAGGAAATAACCAGCGGGCTGCGCACGGTAAAATCGCTGCCGGAAACGTCTTTTACGCGCCCGTCCACCACTTCGGTTTTGCGGAACACCAGCCCGGCGACGCGGTCATTTTCGATAATTTTATCCACCGGTTTTGAGCGATCCTCATATTTGAACAGATATTTTTCCTGCGCGTTGCTCAGGATTCGCTGTCGCACCGATCGTGCTTTTTCATGCTTTTCGGGATCATCCGGCAGCGGCGCCAGCGGCATATCCACATCGCGCCGGCGATAATACAGCGTGCAGCCTTTGATGCCTAAATCTTCCCATTTTACACCGAGTTCATCCAGTTTGTGCGGAATACCTTTGTGCTCCAGCGAAAGCACGTCCACATCGTGACCGCGTTTTTTGAGCGCGCGCGCCGTTGTTTCCAGCATCAGGATTTTCACAACGTCGATGGACGCCAGCCCGCCGCCGACCACAATTGCGCCATCGGCAATATCGCATTGGTGACGGTTGTATCCCGGCTCGTGATAATGGTTGAACCAATCGACAAAATAATTCTGGTAATAAAATCCTTTGTCATGATACGCATCGATGCCGTCAACCGGGAGCGGACGGTCGCGCCATGCGCCGCAGGCCATCAAAACAGCGCTAAACCCCCATTTTTCAACAAATTCCTGAAATGCGATATCGCGTCCCAATCGGGTCAACGGCACGTAAAAAATGTTCGGGTGCGAAATTTTTTCGTTGATTTTACCTTCTTCTTTATCACGCAATTTTACATGCCATTTGGGCAGACCGTCCTCAATTTTGCCGTGCGGCAAGGCTTGTTGTTCAAAAACGGCAACGTAAATTCCCCGCTGGGCCAGCTGAAAAGCTGCCTCCGAGCCGGCGCACGCGCCACCCACAATCGCTACAAAATGCCCCGGATGAATGGTCATAATGTCGTCCCTCGTGTTAATTTTTTGGAATATATTCAAATCTCTGAAGATAACAAAACAACAGTTGCAATTGTCTGCGCAGGAAAAAAATCAACGGGTATCGAACCCGTTTTCGCGGTGATCCTGCAAATAAAGGGTTGTGAAACGGGGATGCCCGGTATAAATTATTTGCCGTCAAAAAAATATCACCGAAAAATTATGGCTAAAAAAGCACGAAAACAATCAGCGAAAAAGGTCGCGAAACCAGCGGAAACAACGGTTGAAATCCGCAAATCATCGAATATCGGCAAACAATTCGGGCTGATCGTTTTGGGATTTGGCATTCTGCTGATCTATTTTTATTTGCCGGTTAACAACATTTGGTTCAAAAAACGCATCATTAAATATTACAGCGATCTTCCCGCGCAAATGGCGCTGACGGACGTTCGGGAACGCCTGGTTGCGCGTCATCAAATGAATTTTGAACTACCGCGAATGCTTTCCGAAATAATTCCGGATTCCGCCAAATTGCTGTTACCGCCCCGCCAATATGTCAAAAATATATTCTCCGAAAAGGTTTTCCAGTGGTATCATTCGGGATTGAATTATTACTATTTCGGACCGCGTGTTTACACCAATTTTGATGCGGCGGACAATCGCGATTGGTCGGAATATGATTATGCAATCATCGCCAATAACGATCGCGTGGCAAGCATTCCCCAAAAAGAATTGCTGGTGAAATTTGCCCGCCCGATGTTTCAGCCCGTCAAAAACGAACGCGGCGAGATGGTCAATTTGCTGATTGTGCAATTAAGCGCACCGGAAATTCTGGAATTGGTGAAAGAGGAATATGTTACCGGTAGCGGCGAAGCGCCGGATCTGGATGAAACCGAAATTGAAATCGACGACAATTCATAAAAAACAAATGCTTATGTGGATTATTTACGCACTGATACATGCGCTGTTGGGTTTTGGCATTTTGCAACGCCTGAAAAATGCGCTGACATTTTGGGAGCAACTGGCGCTGGCTTATCCGTTGGGATTGGGCACTGCAACGTTGCTCACTTTTCTGCTGGATGTGTTTGGCGTGCCGCTGTCGTTCGCTTTTGGCGGAACCGTTTTGGCTGCCGTGCTGCTGTTTTTACCCATGTTTTGGACACGTTCCGGCGAGAAAAAACCGCTGTTCAATTACAATAAACCGGATTTGAAACTCAGCGAAATAGTGGTTTTGCTGGCAATTACCGGCATGTGGCTGATCACTTTCTGGCGGGCATATTACCTGCCCGTCACGCCATACGACGCACTTGTGGGCATCGATCTGGTTGCCAAATTTGCGCTGCTCGACGGGCGAATTGATTCCCAGATGTTCACGGATTTGGCCGGTCAGCTAACCACCCAACCGTATTACGCACCGTTCACAATGCTTTGCCAACTACTGTATCGCAGCGCCGGGCATGTGTTCGGGCAGGTCTGGCTGGGATTTTTTACATTGGGATTTATCGCTACGCTGTATCTCAATTTTCGCCGGGAAGTTCATCCGCTGCTCGCCGGAATTTTGACGATTGTGTTGCTGTCCATTCCCGAAATTTATGGCTACACATTTCAGGTGCAAACCGATTTTCCCAACGCCGTTTTTGTGAGCCTCTCGGTTATTTATTTGTATCGATACATCAAAGAAGCTGACAACGGGCTGTTTTGGCTCTCGGCAATTTTGATGGGTTTCGGCTGCTGGTCGCGTTCGGAGACTATTGTATTTGCTGCACTTACGGGTGCACTGTTTTTCCTGTTCGCGTATAAAAAAGATATGCGTGATGCGATCCAGAAATCGATATTGTTTATGGGCGTCAGCCTGATATTTTTCGCGATCTGGAATCTCTATTACCTGCCGGTGGTGCTGGATTATTCGCCGGAATCCTATTTCAAGTTTTTTTTCTGGGATGGCGAGCGCCTCTCAAAATTGTTTAACGGAATGGTGACGATTGCGTTCAAAATCAATTTTTGGGGATATGTTCCGTATCTTTTCATCGGCGTTGCGGTGGTCAATTTGGCAGTTTACCGCGACCGAAAAAACCTGTTTTTGCTGCTGTGGGTGTTCGGCATGTTTTTGGGATTTTTGATATTGCTGTATCATTTGCAATTAAATTTATTTGCGAATATCAACTACACCTTCCGGCGCGGTAGTTTCAAAATGTGGCCGGTGGTGATATTTTATTTGAGCACGACAGTGCTCTTTCACAAGCTCTCCGAAAAGCTGAAAAATTGGGAAAATTCATGAGTGGTTGGGATAAACCGGGTGCGATTCTGGTAACCGGCGGCGCCGGTTTTGTAGGATCGAATCTGGCGATTGAATTTAAACGGGCGCATCCGGAGCGCAACGTGCTGGCGCTGGACAACCTGAAACGGCGCGGTTCGGAGCTGAACATCCGGCGGCTGGCGGCAGAAAATATCGAATTTGTTCACGGCGATATTCGCAATTCCGAAGATCTTGCCTTCGCCGGTCGCGAAATCGCGCTGATCGTCGAATGTTCGGCGGAGCCATCGGTGCTCGCCGGATTTGGCGGCTCGCCGACGTATTTGCTCAACAGCAATCTCGCCGGCGCTATCAACTGTTTTGAGGCGGCGCGGCTGCACCGCGCGGATGTGGTTTTTCTATCTACCAGCCGGGTGTATCCGGTGCGCTATCTCAACGATCTCAATTTTATTGAAGAAGAAACGCGCTTTTCACTTGCGGCGGAGCAGCTGTTTCCCGGCGCTTCCGCAAACGGCATTGCCGAAAATTTTCCGCTGGACGCGCCGCGCTCGCTTTACGGCGCAACCAAATTGGCTGCGGAACTCATCGCGCAGGAATATGCGGAAATGTATGACGTTCGGGTGATTATCAATCGCTGCGGCGTGATTGCCGGTGCATGGCAAATGGGCAAAGTGGATCAGGGTGTTTTTACGCTTTGGATGGCTGCGCATTATTTTGGTAAATCGTTGAAATATATCGGTTTCGGTGGTGCGGGAAAACAGGTTCGCGATGTGCTGCATGTGGACGATCTGTTCGATGTGCTGGAAATCCAGTTGGCGCAAATCGATCGGTTCAACGGGAAAATTCACAACGTTGGCGGCGGATTGGCGAACGCGCTTTCGTTGCTGGAAACCACCACAATCTGCCGGGAAATTACCGGAAATCGCATCGACATTGCAGCTGATTTGCAGGATCGCCCGGCGGATATCAAAAGCTATATTTCGGATAATGCCAAAATTTTTGCGGCTTGCGGCTGGCAACCGAATCGCAATCCGCGCCAAACGTTGTCGGATATTTTTGATTGGATTCGCACAAACGAACAGGTGCTGAAACCGGTGTTGCAAGGATAACGGAAAACGGAAAACGTAAAGGCACTTCACGAAACGCTTTAAAAACCATCCATATTGCGAACGCGTAATTTTCGAAATCGCACAACAAAGCCCAAATTTTGACGTTATAAAATGAGATTTCCGTGCTGAAACGGCGCTAATTGTTGACATCAAATTTTCAAAAGGAGAGATTATGAAAAGTCACGAAGTGGATTACGAAATTTTTGGCGACGACATGCAGGTGGTCGAAATTGAGCTCGACCCGAGCGAAACGGTGATCGCCGAAGCCGGCGCAATGAACTGGATGGAAGAGGGCATCGCGTTCGAAGCACGAATGGGTGACGGCTCCAGCGATGACAGCCTGATGGGTAAATTGCTGAATGTCGGCAAACGGGTGCTCACCGGCGAATCTATTTTTATGACGCATTTTACCAATAACGGGCGCGGAAAACAGCGGGTGGCGTTTGCAGCGCCGTATCCCGGCAAAATTGTGGCGCTGAACATGGCCGAAATTGACGGCGAATTTTTCTGCCAGAAAGACGCATTTTTGTGCGCGGCGCTCGGCACGGAAATCAGCATTGCGTTTACGCGGCGGCTGGGCACCGGATTTTTTGGCGGCGAAGGCTTTATTTTACAACGGCTTCGTGGCGACGGAATGGCGTTCGTTCACGCCGGCGGAACCGTGCAAAAACGGGTGCTGCAGGGCGAAACGTTGCGGGTGGATACCGGCTGTATCGTCGGGTTTACCAGCGGGATCGATTACGATATCGAACGTGCCGGCGGACTGAAATCGATGTTTTTCGGCGGCGAAGGTTTGTTTTTGGCAACGCTTCGCGGACACGGAACCGTTTATCTGCAAAGCCTGCCGTTTTCCCGACTGGCAGACCGGATTATTGCATCTGCGCCCAAAACCGGCGGCAATCGCAAAGGTGAAGGCTCGGTACTCGGCGGTCTCGGCGATCTGATCAGCGGCGACAGATCTTGATAAATCTGTCGTTTGAAATCCCGGTGAATGTTGCTTAATTTCACACAGCAGTTGTGTTGAAAAAAATGAGTGAATCGAATGAAAATGTCCGAATTACCCGACATTCCGGAATCTGCGTTAATTCAGATTCCGGTGTTGGAAAACCAGTTTGCCGTCATCAATTATGTGTATTTGAAGGATGGCTATTTTGCACCCGTTTCCGGCGGCGAAAAAAAGCTGGATCAGGATTGCATGACCGCTATTCTGGCTGACCGATTGGAAATCGCCCCGATGAACGGCAATGGCAACGGCAACACCCCGATTGGCGGGCTATTTCAGGAAATTCCCCTGTTTTTTTTCAACGAAACCGGATGGCTGCAATCATCAAACGGCTTTTATTTTGTCGATCCGTACGCGATGCGCGGAAAAATTCACGGGCGAAAATATTTGATCGCGGTGAATCCTGATAACAAAATGTATTTGTGGCAGGACGGGCGGGTGGAATTTTTGATCAAAGAAAACCACACCTTTCACTCTGGCATCGAAACCGTGGAAATGCAGGATCAGGAGTTTATCGATATGGGGCCGTATTACCTGATGCGCACCATGCTGGACGGTATTTTGAGCGACAAAAAGCTGCACAATTCCCTCACGGACGGCGATTGATTTTAATTCCGGTTGTCAAAAAACATCGGAAAAATAAAGCGTAGGGAACGGTCGAGACCGCTCCGGATTTTTCGCATAACCCATTATAAAATATAAAATTGAACCGCTGTGTCACCTTCGGTAAAAGGAGTGTGCACAATGACCTACCAACAAAAAGTTCAGGATTTTTTAGCGCAGCGGCACATCGCCGTTGCCGGCGTTTCGCGGAACCCGGAAAAGGGCGAGGCGGCAAACGCTATTTTCAACAAACTGAAGGATCAGGGATACAACGTTGTGGCGATCAATCCCAACGCGGATGTTGTGGCGGGCGAGCCGTGTTATCGCCATTTGCAGGACGTGCCCGAACCGCTCGATGGCGTGGTGATTGTCACGACGCCGGCAGCGGCGGATGCGATTGTTCAGGAATGCGCGGTGCTGGGCATCCCGCGAGTGTGGATGCACCGTTCCTTCGGCGATGGCAGCGTGTCCGAAACAGCCGTTGCGTTTTGCGAATCGCACAACATCAGCGTCATTTCCGGCGGCTGCCCGATGATGTTTTGCGAACCGGTGGATTTTCCGCACAAATGTATTCGCTGGATCAAATCGGTGAAGGGTGACTTCAAACACTGATAATTTTTCGGGCAAATATTTAATTTACAATCACTTGCGCTACAAACATTGAAATGTGATTCTTCAACCGGTTATTGTGGAAAAAAGTTGACATTGGACAATCTTTACAGGAACACGGCTGTTCTGCTGCTCATTTTTTCGTGGTTGCTCGCTGCCGGTGAAAACCGTTTATCTGTTGAATTTGAGCATCTTGGCGTTGATCAGGGGCTTTCGCACAACAGCGGTTTGTGCATTCAGCAGGATTCGCACGGCTTTATCTGGATCGGCACTCAAAACGGATTAAATCGCTACGACGGCTACACCTTCAAAAAATATTTTCACGAACCCAACGATTCCGCGTCGCTGTCGGACAGCTACATCAACTCGCTGTTTTTGGACAGCCGGGGCGATATTTGGGTGGGCACCAACAAAGGCGGGTTGAATCGCTACGACCGCAACAACGACCGCTTTCAGCGATTTCAAAATGATCCGGAAAACCACAAAAGCATTGGCGAAGGCGCAATTATCGGAATTGCCGAAGACGCCAACAACACCATTTGGGCGGCTGTAATTTCGTCGGGATTGTTCCGGTTTAACAGAAAAAATGGCGACTTTCAGCGGATTCCCAACAACGCAGAAACGCCCGGCGGATTGCACGGTCAGCGCGTCAATACGCTGTTTGTCGATCGAAAACAACGGTTTTGGGTTGGCACGGATGAAGGTTTATCCGTTTTGGTCGAAAATTCCCCGGCAATCAGCTTCCGCCATTTTGCGCACGATCCCCAAAATCCCAACAGTTTGGTTTCGAACCAGATTTCCGCAATCAGCGAGTTGACCGGCAGCGGCGATGCGCAAATGCTGTGGGTCGGCACCTGGGGCGGGCTTTCGCAGCTTCACATAAGTGGTGATGGTGAAATAACTTACACAAATTTTCAGCACGATCCGTCGGACCCGAACAGCATCAGCGAAAACCGGATTTGGTCGCTGTGTCAGGATCGCGCGGGAAACCAGTGGATTGGCACTTTCAGCAAAGGCCTCAATTTGTTCGATCCCGAAACCGGCACATTTTCCCGGTTTCAGAATGACAACGCCAATCCGGCGGGTTTTTCCGGCAACACCGTTCGCTCAATTTTTGAAGATAACAACGGTATTGTCTGGTTTGGCACAGAAGGTGCGGGGCTGAACCTGCTGCTGCCACGCGAGAAGCAATTCAAATATTTTCAGCATGATCCGGCAAATCCCGCCAGCATTAGCAACAGTGATGTGATCGCGATTGCTGAAGATCCAAACGGCGATATGTGGTTCGGCACCAAACACGGCGGGGTGAATTTGCTGAAATATGACGATCGCAATCGTGGCAAATTTGTGCGTTTCCGGCACAATCCGGCTGATCCGAACAGCTTGCTGCACAATCGCATTCGGGCAATTTATCGCGATAAACAACAGCATTTGTGGCTTTCGAGCTGGGATTTTCAGGGTGGATTGAACCTTTTTGATGAAACAACCGTGGTTTCCGCCATTTTCAAAACGATGCGGAAAACCCTGCCAGCATTGCGGATAATCAGGTAAAAGCAATTGCCGAGGACAGTTTGGGCAATTTGTGGCTCGGACTGTCGGAAGCCGGGCTGGACCGGTTCGACCGGGAAACGGGAGCGGCGGTTCATTTTCCGCACGATCCGTCCAATCCCCAAAGTATTGGCGGCGACGCGGTTATTGATATTTTCACGGATCGCAACGGCATTCTGTGGATTTCCACTTTCAGCGGCGGGCTAAATCGTTTCGATCCGCAAACGGAGAAATTTACCCGTTTTTTGCCGGAACCGGGAAATCCGCACAGCATCAATCACAACCGCGTTTGGCTGGCGCGCGAAGACCGGCGCGGTCGGCTGTGGATCGGGACGGCCGGCGGATTGAATCTGCTCGATCGCGATCGCAATAAATTTTACCATTTTACCGAAGACGACGGGTTGTGCAACAATTCCGTTTACGGCATTTTGGAAGATGATCGCGGGAATTTGTGGTTGAGCACCCAAAACGGATTGGCGAAATGCGTGCTGTTTCCGCCGGATGCGCCGGTGCCGCAACGCATCGAATTTTTCAATTACAACGTGAACGACGGCTTGCCGGATAATGAATTCAACACCGGTGCAGCCCTGCACAGCCGCTCCGGCGAGTTGTGGTTTGGCACCGTGAAAGGTGCGTTGCATTTTTTTCCGGACAGCATTCGGGTAAACGCCCGCGCGCCAACAGTGGTGTTCACCGATTTCAAAATTTTCGAAAAACCGGTGGAGCTGGATTCCGCCATCACCGAAAAAAAGCAAATTACCCTGAATTACAGTGACAATTTTTTCTCTTTTGAATTTGCCGCGCTGGATTTTCGGGAGCCGCAAAAAAACCAGTATTCCTATAAATTGGAAGGGTTTACAGATGAGTGGGTGTTTTCCGGCAACCGACGCTATGTGACCTTTAACCAACTGGAACCGGGCAATTACGTGTTCCGCGTTCGCGCGTCCAACAGCGACAATATCTGGAATGAAAACGATACGTCCATCGCCATTCATATTCGCCCGCCGTTTTGGATGACGCTGTGGTTTCGCCTGCTGATGGGAATGGCGTTGCTGATTGCGATTGTTGCTGTTGTTCGCCAGATTGCCACGCGACCGCTGCGCGAGAAACTGCGGGAAATGGAAGTTCAGCAACAGTTGCAGGGCGAACGGGAGCGCATTTCCGGCGAGTTGCACGATCACATCGGCGCGAACTTGACCGACCTCGCCACCGGATTGGAAATTACCAAACGCTATCTGAAAATCGGCAAGCTGCCGAACACCGGCGAGAACCTCGATTTTTTGGAAAAACACACCCGCAACACCATCGACGAGCTGCGCGAAACCATCTGGTCGCTCAATCAAAATGCATCTACCGTATCCGAATTGTGCGAAAAATTGCGGGAATATATCCACAGTCGAACAAAGCTGGATAGGCCGCCGGTCATCCATTTGCAGGAAAATCTGGCGATTGCCCGAACGCTCACGCCGGAGCAATCGTTGAATATTTTTCGCATTTGCCAGGAAGCGATTCACAATGCCCAAAAACATGCGGCCGCACAAAATATCGATATAAACTTTGAAATTGCGCAGGATGGCGCACTGGGAATAGAAGTGCGTGACGACGGCGCCGGATTCGAGGATCACCAGTTTTCAGCGAACGGGAGCGGATTCGGGTTAATAAATATGAAACGCCGCGCTGAAAAAATCGGTGCGAATCTGGACATTCAATCTGCCAAAAATCGCGGCACGCGCATCACGCTGCAATTGCTGGCATAATTTTTTTGTATCCGCATCACTGAATATCCCCGGTAGCGGTGATTGCGCAAATTGACAGATATTTGTAAATTGAGCTATTATGAAAATTCGTATCGCCATCGCAGAAGACAATCCCACAACCCGCAAACAATATTTGCAGCGGTTCGATTTTTACGATCACATCGAAATTGTGGTGATCGCCGAAAACGGCAAACAATTGCTAACCGAATTAAAAAAAATCAGCAAACGCGAACTGCCGCAAATTGTGTTGATGGATATCGAAATGCCGGTGCTTTCGGGCATCGAAACAACCGCGCAGCTAAAATCGCTGTATCCCGAAATTGAAGTGATGATGTTGACCGTTTTCCGGGATGACGACAAAATTTTCCAGTCGATCCAGTCCGGCGCTGCGGGCTATTTGCTGAAAGATTGTTCGCTGGACGAGCTGATAGAAGCCATCGAAGAATTGCGGCAGGGCGGCGTTCCGCTGTCCAAATCCATCGCCCGGAAGGTGCTGGATTATTTGCGCCGGAATCAGGATGATACCGTGCATTCGGATGAAAATCCGGTTGTCAGCGTGACCCGGTTTAATTTGACCGATCGTGAAATTGAGATTTTGCAAGCGATTGTCCGCGATGAAACCGAATACGCCATCGCCGAAAATTTGTCAATCAGCGAACACACCGTGCGGACGCACGTCAAAAATATCTACAAAAAATTGCAGGTTCACTCGCGCGGCGCGGTCGTGAAAGCCGCATACGAGCACAACCTGTTGCCCAAAAAACCGGATCAGAAGTAAGGTTGCGGTTTGAAGCAACCAATGGGAATTACCCGGGATTTCCTGCCTTCGCAGAAATATTTAACCACTCCACTGAAATTCCCGTCGCAGCTGCTGCGCCATTGGTTTAAAAAGACGTCTTTCCATTCGAAAACAGCAATAATTTCTGCACTTTTCCCACCCAAATAGCTGCCAAATCTATCGCAGATCAATATCAATATACCCGCTACCGGGGATTGAAAGCGTGTCGCCCAAATGCATATCTTTTGATGAAAAAATTGGTTGTACAGATGCTTAACCATTTACCAAATCAAAAGGAGTTGTCAAATGACACGTTTAATCAAAGTGATGGGATTTTTGATGTTGAGTGTACTACTGCTGGCCGGCTGTGATAAATCGAGCACCGAACCGGGTGATAACAACAATAACACCGTCAACGGCGATTTTGCGGTTACCGTTGGTTCCGGAACCACCCCGCAATATTCCTGGAATGCCGGCAATGCGTTTAGCGTCAGCGTTGTGCGCACAGCAACACCGACCGCCATTGTTTGGGGAATTGCCACGCCCGGTCAGGGAAACATTGCTTCGCCGGCAACTCATGGTGCAACACCCGGCGGCGCGGTTCCCACTGCGATCGGCACAGTAGAAACAACCCTGACCAGCGGTGTCGAATATCGCGTTTCGGTGACGATGCTGGACGGCAAAACCGGCTGGACAGAATTTACGCCGTGATCCCATTTGTAACGGCATCCTATCGCGCGCTTTGTTAATTATTCATTCAAATTCAGAAAAAAAGGAATATTTATGAAACGGATGTTATTGTTTTTGCTGATGTTATTGCCGGCTTCGGTGGTGTTTGGCCAAACGTATTGGGAACGGCTCCCGGCACCGAACGGCGCTGTTGAAATATCATGCGTTGCAGAAGATGCAACAAACAGCCGGATTTATGCCGGCGCTCCTTCCGGGAGAGGTATTTATGTTTCTTCAGATAACGGCGCAACCTGGGCGCTAAAGTCTGATGGATTACCACAAAATTGCGATGTTGAAGATATTACTGTTGATAATGGCGGCAATGTATTTGCTGTTATCAGCGCACCGGATTACAGTAAAGTGTATAAATCTACCGATTTTGGAGATAACTGGGCGGAATTGCCCGATAGCCCGGGCGGTGGAACGAATTTGTTCATCGCTGCCAATGGAACGCTTTTTCTCTATTCAAATTTGCTCGTCGGCGGGCAGGGTGTTCACCAATCCTCTGATAATGGCGATACATGGCAGCAAACCAGCGAAGGGTTGCCAAACTACGTTGTCTTCTTTACGTACTATTATCCGATTAACGGATTCGTAGAAGATAATTCCGGGAATTACTATGTTACCGTAAGCGCAACGAATGGGAGCACATCTGGTGTGTACAAAACATCGGATAATGGTACCACATGGACGCGGATGAGCGAAGGTATGTTATCGCATCGCCAGGTTGTCGGGATTGTCAATGCTGCGGACGGGCTTTATGCAGGTGTAAAAAATCGCGTTTACCGAAGCACAGATGGCGCAACCAGTTGGACACAAACCGACTCAATCCCTGTGGCTACTTCAGTTAGAATTTTAGGGTTGGCAGCAAATTCATCCGGAGAAGTTTATGCTTCCACAGGGTCCGGCACATATAAAGCCGGTAGCGGCGGTTCCGGCTGGACATCAATAAATAACCCGTACTCATATGCCCTCAATTTCAAGGTTTTTAGCGATGGTTCGTATGTTTCCTGTGGTATTGATATTTGGGGACTCGATGGCGGTATTTATCGTTCGACGGATGATGGGGCAACCTGGAATCTGCAAAACAACGGAATAAATAACGGCGCTTCATTTGCGCTGTATGTCACACCGACCGGTATAGTCATAAACGGTTTGCGTGGAAATATTGAGGTTTCTACCGATAATGGCGCAACATTCACCCGGGTAAATTTACCACTAGGTGAACTCATCAACGCTATGTTGGGCAATGGAAATGGCACTATTGTTATTTGCGCAAATGACGGTATCGCGACTTCGCAAGACAATGGTGTAACCTGGGCATCAACTTCTAATTTGGGTTTCGAATGTCTGGCGATGGATCAAAACGGCAATTTTCTCGCTGGTGGCAGTAACGGTGTTTATAAATCAACGGATAACGGCCAGAGCTGGGCGTCGCTCGGCGGTGGCGGAAACGTAACCGGATTATTTGTCACTGCAAATGGAACCATTCTCGCCGGATCATATAACGCCGGAATCCGGCAATCTACCGATAACGGTGCAACCTGGACGGACGTTTATTCCACAAATATTACGGTTATCGATTTTGGACAAACGTCTGATGGTGCTATTTACACCAACACATTGTTAAGCCTGCTGAAATCTACCGATGACGGTGCCAACTGGGAAACGGTATCGACCAATGTTTTTCAACAACACCTCTCATTGATTGCAAAGGATAATGTGCTGTTGCTGGGTACGCCTGCCGGACTTTACAAATCTGCTGATGGTGGTGCCAGCTGGACAAACCACAGCGACGGCATGTTGTGGACATTTTTGGATTACATGTCACTCAGCAACGATGGCTATTTATATGGCACCGGGGGAAGCGGCATTTATAAAAGCGCTCAATCTGTGCTTACCGCAATCGGCGATTTCGCCGGCGAGCTGCCGGAAGGCTTTGCGCTGTCGCAGAACTACCCGAACCCGTTCAACCCGAACACGACCATCACATTTAATCTGCCGCAGAACGGGCGTTCCGGGCTTGGTTTGGTCGAGCTGAAAATTTTTGATTTGCTCGGTAAAGAAGTGAAAACGCTCATCAGCCAACCGATGGCTGCCGGATTCCACAGCGTGCAGTGGGACGGCAATAACAACGCCGGACAGCCGGTTGCCAGCGGCGTTTATCTCTACCGTTTGAGTGCCGGTGAGCTGGTTGCAACCCAAAAAATGATGTTACTCCGATAGAGCTTCCGGAGGGTGTGCACAACCCGGAGAGAGGCAATTGGCGATATCGCCGATTGCCTTTTTTTATTTGTATCCGATCGTTTTGATTCGCGCGTTCCCGCGCCCATCGACCATTGCCGTAACAATTGGTGAAACAAATGTCGAATCCGGATTGAACCGCAGCCGTTCTTCCCATTCTTTGGCGCTTTTGGGATCGGTGAAATACGATTCGATGCCGTAATTTAGCGAAAGCACGGTGTTCTCGGAAAGCCAGGTATTGTAAGCCACAATCCCTTTGATGAACCGCCGGTTTTCCGGCGGATGTTGCCAAACGCCATCGGCAACAAACACATCGCCTTGCTGTTTCAGCGTGACGAACAGCTCATCGCCGAAATTCAGATTGCCTTCCTTCGGCAAATCATTTGCCAGCGAATCGAGCGGCAACTGGCTGATATTGTAAAATAAATCGACATAATTGCCGCGAAACATATCCCGCGGATCGCGCAGGGTTACTTCCAGTTGCACCGGCTGGCCGGTCAGCAGCGGCAGCATCGCCATCAGCAGCATCCCGCCGACAATTGCCAGTTGAAACACCACCAGCGCGATAAGTATGTATTTGTTTTTCATGATGTTAGATTCTCTTGATTTTTCTTTGTCCTTCACCCGTTATCCTTGCGAAGCCTTATCCAAAGCAAACCGTTTATTCCAAAAGCTGTTAATCCACCAGACAAACCCGCCGCAAATCATAAAAATAATTGCAGAAGTGATGTAATCGCCAAACAGCGCCACATAGCGGCTGAACGCCAGCGCGATAATCAGGAAAATGCCCAGCATAAAATCGCGTTTGACGCGCGTGTTGATGCCCTCGTAAATCCGCCAGATCGCGAAGCTGAACAGCAGCAAATTGGCGATCAGCGCGCCGGTGGAACCGAGAGTGCCTTCATCGGGATAAAAAAATCCCTGAATGGCATAAACCGCGAAAATCGCCAGCGCAATGGTTTTGATGCCGGTTATTTGGTCGCGAATCGGTGTGCGCCAAATGGCCACCGCCAGCGCCGGAATAATGATTATCGCTTCGGGAAAATCGCCCAAAGTGCTTCTGAAAAAATCATCAAATGTGTGCAAAAACAGGATGAACAGCACCGCAGAAAACCCGTAAAATTGCAATTGACGAAGCCATTTTTCGCTGAATTTTCCGTATGCTAAATTTAACATTAACATAATGCTAAGCGTCCAGAAGAGGATCAGCAAAAAATAATTCGGCGTGCGATAGGCGCTGGTCACTTCCGCGATGTTGAAAATGAGCAAATAAGTATTCAAAATATGTGCGGAAAGCAACATGTCGTTCGGCGATTTGAGCAGCAGCCAGGTCATTCCGGCATACAGAACGATGCCCCAAATCGAAAATTGTTCATTTGGCAATTGCTGGGTGATCCAGAAAAAGAAGAGCAGTTGCACCAGAAAATGATGCAATTTGCTGCGGAAAAATATCGCGACCGGCAGCGCACCGAGCGTCCACCACAAAATGCCGTTCGGGAAATACGCGGAGATGTGAAAAATTTGCGCCTGCAAAAAAATGTTCACACCGAACAGGATACTCGCGAAAAAGAAGGTCAACTCTGCGGCATCGCGATTATCGCGGAAAAAATAGCGCAGCCCGAAACCATATGCCGCCAGCAGCGGCAACAGCCCGAACGCCATGCGCACCGGCACGTTAAAACGGTGCCAGTTTTCGGAAATGATCAGCAGAAAACCCATGCTCACCAACAAAATTGCCAGCCCGCGCAGCCAAAATCCGCTTTGCAGATACCACGGCGCTTCGCGATCGAGCTCGTAGCGGGCGAATAATTTGGCTGCCTGTTCGCCGGAAATTACGCCGTCGGAAACCCATTGCTGGATTTCATCGCGGAATTGTGCGGAACGTTTGAGTGAAAAATACATTGGTTGTCACCTTGCCTGTTTGTCAAATAACATTTCCGTAGAGACGTCCCGCCGGGACGTCTCTACAATTGTGTTTTTGGTCAGACCGTTGTCAGGTCTTCCGCAAAAAAATGCTGTTTGACGGCGCCGCCAAAATAATATTCCGGCTGATTGACAGTCAAAAAACTCGTTTCGCCGCCCAACACTTTTTTGCCAAAATCGGTTATGTGTATCGTGTCGTCAACAATTTTGTACAGCGATTTTAGCTGATCGAGATATGCAAAATATTGCAAATCGCCAAAACCAAACCAGGTTTGCCAGCGCAGCAATTCGCCGACAATTTGATTGGCGGATTTCGGCTCATTGAACAGCAGGGTTAAGATTTTGTTTTCAATACTATTAAGTCCGTTAAATTTTCCGGGAAAACGATGAAAATGTGCGGCAAAGGCATCGCGCAAATAATTGAATATCGGATGAGGAATGTTGACTTTTTTGGCCAAATCCGCCGGATCTGGCTGGCAGTACAGCTGCCAGATGTCATCGGCAAATTGCAAATCTGCGGCGGTTAATTCGATCCTGTTTTCATATGCGATTCGTAATTCATCTTCCGGAAATTCGCCCAGCCCGAGCAATTGTTCCGACTGTTGCGAGTTGCCCACACAAATCAGCGAAATGCGGCTGTTTTGCTGCCGGTGGCGATGCAAAAAGCTGCACAGCGCCATCAGATTGATCTGGCAAAATAAATCGTATTCGAACCACAGCACCGTTTCATCAAACTGGTTGAACGCGGTAATTTTAGAAAATTCATCGCGGGTCAACTGGAAATATTCTGCCGCGGAAACGGAAGATGTGGTTTCAAAAAAAAGCGCACGCGTCGCCCAAAATGCCTCGCTGGCAACAGATTCGACAACCGGCCCATCGGAAAGCATTTCCCGCCAAACAGCAACATCGCCGGAAATATTCAACACATCGAGGCAGTGTTTGGATGAATCGCCGTTTAAAATATGCAATTGGCTCATTTTGCCTTCCCCAATTTTTTACGTTCGGTTCGGCTATAAACAATGATCGCCACGGTACCGATAACCGTTGGCAGCAGCCAGTTCACCAACGTGTTGCCGAATATATTATTGATTGCCGAAAACGCGGTCATCGCAGCGATGTATGAAATCATCATCCGTTGAAAATGTTCAAAATACCACTCTTTTTTAGCCACGTTGCCGCGCATGCGGACAAAATTTCGGATATCAAACTCACCGGCGCCCAAAAATATTGCGCCAAAAACAGTGGCAATGATGCCAAAAGTGGTGCTGCCTGTCATCTGTAGCCAAATACCCCAACCCAGTGTTGTACCGCCAACAGCAATCCCGATGGCGGCGAACACGGTATCCATCGTTGTAAATTTGATGTTTTTTCTTTGAGCAAAGCGTACGCCGGTGAGCGCCAGGTAAAATCCGAGCACACCGAAAAACGTGATCAGTAAATGACCGATCATGGCTCCCGTTGTGACGACAACAATCCATGCCGCAAAATACACTTTCCCGATCGTCCGGTGGGTTTTGCCACCTTTTTTCATGATGAATTGTAATAACCCGGTTCCGGCAACCAAAAATCCTGCAACAGCGTGCAGCAACTTAATCCATTCCATGATAACCTTTTCCGTTTGAGTGACTGTTTTTGAGCATTCGCCAAAAATCTGCGGTTGCAATTCGGGCAACTGTAACTCATATTTCAGCCTATAATTTATACGAACAAATGTACCATTTGGCTACCTTACGGGCAAATTTTTCCGGCGAAAACCGGAAATTTCCGGGTTATTTTGCGTAACAGGTATCAAAAACAGCCAATGGGCAACAAATAGTTCCGATTAACATTGAGGGTGTTCGATGAAATGGTATCGACTGATTTGGGTATTGGCGGGCATTTTTTTGGCGCAGCCCGTTTTGCTTTTTGCGCAGGAAGTTGGCGCGGTGACCGTCACTGCGGAAGATTCCAGCAAAACCGAAAAGGACGACGAGGACGACAAAAAGAAGAAAAAGCCCAAAGGGAAGGCTTTTGACGAGGTCATCGAAGATTACCAGAAAATTGAGGGGCTGTTCACGTTTTACAAAAATGATGAAGAGCAAAAAGTGTATCTGGCTGTTTTGCCGGCGCAGTTCGACAAATTGTATTTAATGAACATTTCGCGCACCGGCGGCGACGGCTATCTGTTTGACGGCGGTTCGATGCTGCAGGAATTTCCCTTTTTTATCCGCAAATTGGGCAAAAATGTGCAATTCATCGAGAAAAATTTGCGCTTTCGCGCAGATGAGAGCGCCGCAATCAGCCGGGCAATTGAACGCGATATTCCAAATTCGCTGTGGGAAAGCGTGAAAATTGAGGGTGAGCCGAACACCGAAACCGGCGCAGTGCTGATTGATGCATCCAATTTGTTTATTCAGGATATCGCCGATGTCGGCACGCTGTCCGGGCGATTGAAACTCGGGTTTTCGCTCGACTCCGGCAACAGCTACTTTTCGGAAATCAAATCGTTTCCCCAAAATTCCGAAATTTCCGTGATGCTGCAATTCAAAGGCGGGAAAGAGGAGCGCATCACCACGTTGGTGAATGGCAGTATGACCCACCAATATCACTACAGCATTGCGGAAATGCCCCAAAACAGCAGCTACAAACCGCGCCTCGCGGATGATAGGGTCGGGCATTTTACCACCTATTTTCAGGATTACACATCGGCGCTGCGCGAAGATCCGTATGAGCGATACGTCAATCGCTGGGATCTGGAAAAAGCCGAGCCGAAATTCGATACATCGAAACCCAAAAAACCGATCGTTTTCTGGCTGGAAAACACCATTCCGGTGGAATATCGCGAAGCCGTAAAAGAAGGCGTGCTGATTTGGAACAGCGCGTTCGAGCGGATAGGATTTAAAGATGCCATTGTTGTAAACCAAATGCCGGACGATGCCGATTGGGACCCGGCTGATGCGCGATACAACACCATTCGCTGGATCGTGATGCCGGGTGCGGCTTACGCAGTCGGACCGTCGCGGGCGAATCCCGTCACCGGCGAAATTTACGATGCGGATGTGCGCATCAGCGCAGATTTTGTGCGTTACATGTATGTGGAAAATGACGAAGTGGTGCAGCCTGCATCGTGGACAAAAGCGACGATCAACGATCTGATGCCGGGCATCAATCCGCCGGACAGCATCGACGCGGAAACGCTGGCGCACACCTGCCAATACGGCCGCGGGCTGGAGCATCAAATTCGATTTGGTTATTATCTGTTGCAATCGCGCGGTTTGCTGGAAAATAGCAGCGTTGCGTTGGAAAAATACATTCACGATGCCATCGTCAATCTGGTTGCGCACGAAGTGGGGCACACGCTCGGGCTGCGACACAATTTCAAAGCCAGCGCCATCCATTCGCTGGACGAATTGAGCGACAAAAATTACGCCCAACAAAACGGCCTCACCGGTTCAGTGATGGATTACACGCCGGTGAACCTCTCGCCAAAAGGCGAAAAACAGGGTGCGTATTACCAGACCACGCTCGGTCCGTATGACTACTGGGCGATCGAATATGCCTACAAGCCTTACAACGCAAATTCGCCGGAAAGCGAGAAAAAATTCCTGAAAGATATCGCCAAAAAAGTGGGCGACGCCAACCTGCGCTACGGTACGGACGAAGACGCATTCGGGTTGTCCGTCCGCTCGATCGACCCGACCTGCAACGTTTGGGATATCGGCGATGATCCGTTGGCGTTTTACCAAACCCGCATCCGGCTGACCAACGAGTTGTGGCAAAATATGGGCAAACATTTTGAGAAAGACGGCGAACGCTACCCGAAATTGCGTCAGGTGTTTTTTCAGGGGATCAACGAATATGCGCTGGCGGGGCTGACGGCCAGCAAATTTATCGGCGGGATTTACCATCGCCGCGATCATATCGGCGATCCGGGTAACCGCCCGCCGTTCGAAGTTGTGCCGGCCAAAAAGCAACGCGAAGCGCTGGATTTTTTGGTGAAGACATTTTTCTCACCCAATTCGTTCGAATTTTCGCCGGAATTGCTCAACAAACTGGCGCCGGATCAGCAGTGGGATTTTGAGGGAACACCCTTTTTGCTCTACCGGCTGGATTTCCCGATACACGGCTATGTTCAATTATTACAATCGCTTACGCTGTTCCGTTTGTATGAACCGTTGGCGCTCGTTCGCCTGCAGGATAACGAGGTGAAATTCACCAACGGCGAAACGTTTACGATGGCAGAGCAATTCACCAGCATCCGCGAGGCGATTTGGCAGGAACTCGCCAACGGGCAAAATGTCAACAGCTATCGCCGGGAATTGCAGCGCATCCATTTGTATGTGCTGGATGAAATTTTGATCAAGCTGCCCGTATTTTTCCCGCACGATGCGGTGACGCTGGCGCGATTTGATCTGACCGAAATCCGCAGCGATATCACCAAAGCGCTATCCGGTGGTAATCTGGATGTTTACACCCGGGCGCATCTGCAGGAATCCGCCGCCAAAATTGACGCGCTGCTGAACGCGCAAATGGAACGACGGTTTTAGGGAAATAAGGATGAGTGATAAGAGATAAAGGATAAATTGGGAAAGTTGAACTTTTCTGCGTAACTCGGCATTAGAAAATCTGTGATACCAAATAAAGGAACAGAAAATGGCTGCAAAATCATCTGGTTTTAGGGAAAAAGTTATTCAGGAGGTGGAGAAAACACCGGTTGAATATTTGCCGAATTTGCTGGCATTGATTCGCATTTTCCGCGAAAGCGTTGAATTAAAAAATGCGGAGGATAGTTTTGTCCAGGGCTGGAAAGAGGCTAAAAACGGGGAAACCCGCCCGATTTCTGAGCTTTGGGAGGGGCTGGATGACGAGTGAGAAGCGTCAATCGGATATTGAATTTACGCCTGAATTCAAGCGAAATATCCGGCAATTATCCAAAAAATATCGAAATATCAAAAATGATGTTCAGCCATTTATCGAACAGTTGAAAAACGGACATTTGGAAGGCGATCAGATTTCCGGTGTGGGTTACACGGTTTTCAAGGTACGAATAAAAAATTCAGATGTCCGGAAAGGGAAGAGTGCCGGTTATCGCGTGATTTACTTTCTGCAAACGATTGATAAAATTATACTTATAACAGTATATTCAAAAAGCGAGCAAGGTGATATTTCCACTAAAAAAATACGCGAATTAATTAACCAATTTGATGCGTTGTAGCCATTGGAATTTTATTGAGTGCATTCGCTTTATAAAAAGACCTTCGCGAACTTCGCGACTTTGCGGCAAAAAAGCAAAAACATCCGCGAAAATCCGCGGCAGAATCGCAACAAAATAAACGATGGAACGAATCCATAAACCCAGGGAAAACAAATGAATAAAGCCAAAATATTGTGGGTCGATGACGAAATTGAATTTCTGCAACCCCACATTCTTTTTCTGCGCGATAAGGGATACGATGTTGAAACCGCCACTAACGCAGAAGACGGCATCGAGCTGATCCGCAATCAAAAAGTGGATTTGCTGCTGATCGACGAAATGATGCCCGGACTCGACGGGCTGACTGCGGTTACGCAAATCAAACAGATCAGCCCGGGTTTGCCGATCATCATGATCACCAAAAACGAAGAAGAAAGCCTGATGGAAGATGCCATCGGCGCGCAAATCACCGATTACCTCACGAAGCCGGTAAACCCGAGCCAGATTTTGTTGGCGGCCAAAAAAATTCTCGAATCGCGGAATATTTCCCAAAAAAAATTCACCCGCGATTATATGCAGGAACTCAACAAAATCAACCTGCGGCTGATGGACCGGCTGGAGCCGGAGGACTGGATCGACATTTTTTTGAAACTATCGACCTGGGATGTGGAGCTGGATGCCGTGCCGGACAAAAACCTGCGCGAAATTATCCAGAATCAGCGCCGCGAATGCAACGTGGAATTCGGGAAATACATCGAGCGAAACTATCTCGACTGGGTGAACGCGCCGCGCGATGAGCGACCGACGCTGTCTCACGATATCATCACCAAATATGTGTATCCGGAGCTGAAAGCAGGCAAAAAAGTGGCGTTTTTTGTGATCGATTGTTTGCGGCTGGATCAATGGCTATCGCTCGAACCCTATTTTTATGATTATTACAAAATCCAGAAAGATTACTATTTCAGCATTTTGCCGACGGCAACGCCGTATGCGCGAAACGCGATTTTCAGCGGATTGCTGCCCAGCGATCTGGAAAAACGCTATCCGGAAATGTGGGCGCAGGGGGAAGATGACGACAGCAGCCGCAACCGTTATGAGAAAGAATTGCTCTACGATCATTTGCGGTTGTTGGGGCTGAAGCTGGATGTCGAACCGCGCTATCTGAAAATTATTTCCGCGGATGAAGGCTACAATCTGGAAAAGAATTTGTCATCGCACATGAACACATCGCTGCTGAGCGTGGTGGTCAATTTTGTGGATATTCTGGCGCACAGCCGTTCGGATCTGCCCATTCTGAAACAGATCGCGCCGGACGAACCGTCTTATCGCTCGCTGACTTGCTCGTGGTTTGAGCATTCGCCGATTTATTCCGTGTTCAAACAACTGGCGGAGCAGGATGTCACTATTTTTGTCACCAGCGATCACGGGAGCATCCGCTGCATGCGCGGCACCAAAGTGCTCGGCGACCGGGAAACATCCACCAATTTGCGCTACAAATACGGGCGCAATTTGAAAGCTGACAACAAACACGCTTTTTTCATTCACGATCCCGAAGAAGGCAAGCTGCCCAAACGCAATATTAACATGAATTACATTGTGGCGAAGGAAGATTACTACTTCGTTTACCCGACCAACTACCACAAATATTTGTCCTACTATCGGGACAGTTTCCAGCACGGCGGTATTTCGCTGGAAGAAATGGTGCTGCCGGTAATCAAGCTGCAACCAAAGTAGGGAATGGTCGCGACCGTTCCGTTTGAGTGTTCCGTTTCGATTACCGGATAAAATATGACGACCAAAACGACAGAAACAATGTTGAATACAATCCTCGAAAAAACCGTGAATTCTCCCGCGGAAACGGACGAACTGGCCGCCGCCTTCGCCGGACAACTGAAGCCCGGCGATGTCGTCGCGTTGTATGGCAATCTCGGCGCGGGAAAAACCCATTTCGTGAAAGCCGTTTGCCGCAAATTGCAGGTGGAAAACGTGGCAACCAGCCCTACATTTACCATCGTAAACGAATACCAATGCGATGACGGGCAGTTGGTCTATCACTTTGATTTTTATCGAATTGAGCACGTTGCGGAGCTGGTGAATTTGGGGCTGGAAGATTATTTTTTCTGCGATAACATTTGTTTTATCGAATGGCCGGAAAAAATCGGCGATCACCTGCCCAAACAGCGCTTCGAGGTGTATATCGATTTTGTCGAAAATCAGCCAACAACCCGGCGTATCCGGGTTGTTGCGGTTGCGAATTAAACTATTTTTACAGTCAGATTGTTGAAATGGAACCCATCAAAATCACCAAAAATCCGGAAGTTGACGCGAAATTTGCAGCGTATCCAACGGAGGTTCGCCCAAAACTGCATTTGTTGCGCAAACTGATTATCGAAGTGGCAACGGAAATTCCCTCAATCAACGAAATTGAAGAAACCCTGAAATGGGGCGAACTGAGGTATCTGGTCAAAAAAGGCAGCACCATTCGCATCGACTGGAAATCAAAAACGCCCGATCAATATGCGATGTATTTTAAATGCACATCCAAATTGGTACCCACCTTCAAAACGGTATTCGGCGATCTGTTCAATTATGAAAAAGACAGAGCCATCGTATTTGGGCTGAATGACCCCATTCCGGAAGCCGCATTAAAAGAATGTATCAAGCTGGCGCTGACATATCACAATGTAAAACACCAGCCGAATCTCGGTTTGTAAATTGCCTGCCGAGCCAAATTTTTGTTATCCCTATTTCAAAATTATCATTTTGCGGGTGAGGCGTACGCTGTTTTCCGCAGTTAAGCGATAGAAAAACACGCCGGAAGCCAGATTTTTTGCATCAAAATTCAGTGAGTAGTGGCCGGCAGCGTAATTTCCGGCAGCGACAGTCGCCACTTTGCGTCCGGTGATATCGAATACACCCAACTCAATTGTTGCGGATTGCGGCAACTCAAACGCGATGGTCGTGCTCGGATTGAACGGATTCGGGTAGTTTTGTGCCAGCGCAAAACTGCGCGCAACGCCGGTTCCCGGCTCAATTGCCAACGGTTCGATGTATGTTAAAACTACTGTATCGCTAATTGCCGGGGATAGCGGATTGCCTTCCGGATCGACCAATTCCAGTACCAACTCGTTGTTGCCAATAGCGAGTGTATCCAGCCATAGTGTATCGGTATTGACCACATTTGCCAGTGGGGAGCCATTCAAAAAAGCGCGAATGTAGCCATCGCCATTGGCAGAATCGATCGCAAAGTTGGCAACCGTAAACGTAACGGGAACAGGCAGTTGCGTCCACTCGCTGCTGTCAGCCGGGCTGGTAATCGCGAAGCTCACCGGCAACGCCTGATAGCCGAGTGAACCATCGGGATTCAGGTTTTGCGCGTAAATCGCGCCGCCGTCGTTGCGCTCGTCGTCCCATGCGCTCATCAGCACATTGTGCGAACTCACCGCGCCAACCAATGAACCTTTGGAGCTGGCAGCATCGGACATCAGCACCGGTTCGTTGCCTGCAACGTTGCCGTTGCGATCGGTGATCATTGCATACAGATTCATCAAGCTGAACGAACCGGACGGACGCCGCAGATAGGTCACATAAATTTCATCGCTGCCGGCGATTGGTGTAAGCCCCTGTATTTCGGGATCTGCGACAGCGAGAAACATTTTGCCGTTGTCCGGCCACAACCGTTCGCCCTGCGCGGAAAATTTTTGCCCGTAAATCCCGAACACCGATTGCAGCCCGTTTTCCTCGATCCAATATGCGAACAATTCGCCGGTTTCGGGCATGTATGCCAGCGCCGGGGAAATGTGGTGCATGCTGCCGAGTGTGCTCGCGCTGATGCCGTTTTCCGGGAAAACCGCTGCACCGGACGAATCGATGTGATGCACAAACGCCTCGAACAAATTGTTACTGTCGCGATCTGCGTACCAGCTGTAAAACGCGCCGCCGTTGTGATCGCTGATGAGGTGCGGCCACTCGTATCCGGGCAATCCGCTCAATCCGGTGTAAACGCCAATATTGGCGGCGTCCCATTTCGGGTTGCCGTCCGTGTCAAATTTTTGGGTGAAAATATCGTTGGTGATCGGGCTGAAAAACGGTCCGGTGTAATCGGTCCAGATGACGATAACATCATCGCCGAGCGCCGGAACGGCATCTGGATAGGTGAGGTTGTGACTGGCTGCGGGGGCGATGGTTTTCTCCGTTTCGCCCCACATTTTTTGCCCGTCATTGGACAATTTTTGCATCCCGATATGTTGCTGCGTATCCGAACCCGGCCACACAAATACGTAATTACCAGCGTCCGTTACCGCCACTTTTGGCGATGCGTTAAAATCCCCGATGGTGGACAGCTCAACGCCGTCCGCGCTCCACACATAATTCCCGTCGCTGTCGATTTTGTAGGCAAATACGTCCAGATCGGCACCGTTGCGGACATCCGCAAATACCACGATGGCGTTGTCATCCGCGTCCACTGCCATATCGTAATCGGTCACGAACGTCATCGACGGTTCATCGCTGACCAGCATGCCGTTGGCTTGCCACTGCGGCTCGCCTTTTTTGTTGATGCGCTGGAGGTAAATTTTATACATCCCGTTGCCGCCGCGCGAATCGTACCAACTGATGAACGCGCCGCCATCGGAAGTTGCGCCTATTTTTGGCAGAATTTGCTCGCCCGCGGTATCCGCGATGGCAGTGTTGCTGCCCGGCGTATTGCCCCACTGCGCGAAACCCGGCAGTGAAAAAAGTAGTGTAAATCCAATAAATGCAATTGCTTTGGTGAAAAGTTTTCTCATAACCTGAACCCGTTTTCGTTAGCGTAGCTGTTTCTGAAATTTGGCGAGTTTACGAAACCCGGATCAATTACCAAAATACAATTTCGGTGAATGCGCGATTTCACTAACTGCAAATTTATTGTAACAGCAGCATTTTTCGCGACAGCCGCACGCCGTTTTCCGCGCTCAATTGATAGAAATACACCCCTGAAGCCAGATTCGCCGCATCAAAATTCAGCGAATGCGAACCGGCGGCGAACTTCCCGGCGGCGACCGTTGCCACTTTTCGCCCGGCGATGTCGAAAATTGCCAGCTCGATTTCCGCGGATTGCGGCAAATCAAAGGCAATCGTGGTGGACGGATTAAACGGATTCGGGAAATTCTGGTGCAGCGCAAATCCCTCCGCGACGCTCGCCGGCGGCTCGCCGATGCCCACCGGATCGAGCATTTTCAACACGGTCGTGTCGGTCGTAGAGATTTCGTAAATTTTGGATGTGGTGGCTGCGTAAAGCAGGTCGCCGGCGGGTTTTTTGTAAATGCCGATCACCGTATCCGGCATATCCCAGAACAGCGAAAATGTTTGTCCGTAATCCGCGCTTTGGAATATGGAGTCGTTTCGGCTGACGAAAATTTCACCGCTGACAGCGCTGTTTACGGCCATGCGAATTTTGTCATCTGCAAAAAGGGTTTGCCAGGATTCGCCGAAATCATCCGAGATGAGCATGCGTTCTGGTTCCAAATAGCGGGAGGAATGACCATAAATATGATGGCTGTCGGCGTCAAAAAATATCAAACTGTTTCCATCTTCCCATAATCCAATATCGCTCACAGTGTAAAATGTGTTCCCACCGTCCGTTGATTTTTTCAGAACATTGTCAAAACCTTGATAAGCTGTTCCAAATAAAATCTGATCGTTAAATGGTGAAACATCAACAACAAAAACTTCTATCAAATTATTGGAATCATATTGCCAGTTGTAACCACCGTCTGTGCTGTAAATAAAATATCCGTTATTACTGGCATACGCTAACGAATCATTCTGGCGTGAAAGTGAGAGACCAGTGACTTCACCGGTGATTAATCCTTCGGGAAAAATTTCTTCGCCACGAATCCAGACACGCGGAGAGGGATCGAGATCGTAATTTGAACCGCAAGCTATCCAGTTTTCAGGGTCGTGATTCCAGAAATCGTAATCCACAATACTTTGGGCAAACCAGCCATCCCGACTATATATCGTATATGCATAATCCTGTAGTAAAAGCGTGTCAGCTCCTGTGTCTAATTTAAAATGATGCAGGTTATTGTAATACCATTCGCCGGTACTATTGATAATCTCATAATGCATCCGGTAAAACAGGTGCGTATTGCCGAGGCTGTCTTCCATGCCCCGCAATTCTGTGAAATGTTTGTTGGATTGCCCGAAAACCGGCACCATCAACACTGCGAGAAAAACCAGTATCATTTGTTTCATGATACCCTCCTGTAAAATTTTATGATAGGTTGGTTTACTTCAGCAGCAGCATTTTTCGGGCAATCTGCGTGCTGGATTTTGTCTGCAATCGATAAAAATATACGCCAGTGGATAGATTTTCAGCGTTGAATGTTACGGTGTGCGAACCGGCGGCGTATTTCCCGGCGGCGACCGTTGCCACTTTTCGCCCGGCGATGTCGAAAATTGCCAACTCGATTTCCGCAGATTTCGGCAAATCAAAGGCAATCGTGGTGGACGGATTAAACGGGTTTGGGTAATTCTGGTGCAGCGCAAATCCCTCCGCGAAGCTCGCCGGCGGCTCGCCGATGCCCACCGCTTGCAAATCCCGCAATAAAACCGTATCACCCGGCGCAATCTGGTATAGTTTGGTTGTGGTGGTGGCAAAATAAGTTTCACTATTGGGTAGCTTGTAAAAGCCTGTCACGATTTCGGGAAAATGTACCAGTTCAGAAAATGTTTGAGCATAATCATCGCTATATTCAATAATATTGCTGTTTTTGGGTATGCGATACACCCTGCCCGATACAGTTGGGTCTGCAATAAACGAATAGTAAACCGGCAGCGGCGTCATAAACTCCCAGCTATCGCCAAAATCTGTGGAGCGAAGAAATTCATTCCGGCTTGGTGCGTCGTTTAAAGCAACGGCATAAAGATGTTGCTCATCTTTGTCAAATGCGATTCTCCGGAATTCCTTAGTTGCGTTGGTATCATTGATTGCGGTAAACGTAACGCCGCCGTCTGTGGATTTTTGCAATCCGATATCCCAGTCAAAACCGAAAACAACCTGGTCGTTGAATGGAGAAATTTCCACCAGCGCTTTTTGAAAAGGATTGTTGTAATCGAAATCCCAGTGATGACCGCCGTCCGTGCTTTTCATAAAATTACCGCCGACACTGCCATAAACGAGATAGGGATTTTGCCGGGAAACGCGGATGATGTCTACATAACCGATCCAAAGAATCGGCACAATCGAATCTGGTAAAAACACAACCGGGCTTGGGCTTCGATCGTTTTCTGTGGCAAACCAGTAGGACAAATGACCTCCGGCAACATACTGTTGCGGATCATTGTTTCTGAAACCCAAACTGGTAACGCCTTGTCCCCGCGACCCCATAAATGGATCATCCGAAGAATAATCCTCCAAAAACAAGCTGTCTGTTCCGGTTGTCAAATTCCATAAATAGATGTGATTGTACGTGGCCGTTGCGTTTCCACTGGAAAAATGTCGGTATTTCCGGTAAATCAAAACGGTGTCACCGACATTTGTTTGCAGACCGCGCAGTTCGGTAAAGGTATAGTTTTGTTGCCCGAAAACCGGCGCCATCAACACCGCGAGAAAAACCAGTATCATCCGTTTCATGATACCCTCCTGTAAAATTTTATGATAGGTTGGTTTACTTCAGCAGCAGCATTTTTCGGGCAATCTGCGTGCTGTGTTTCTGCATCAACTATCTGATTTCATTCAATTTATCGAAACAGGTTTTTAATAGGATAAACAGGGTTACCCGGATCATATAAACCGGGGAAACAGGCAATTAAGGTTGTTTTTTCTTGTCAACCCTGTCAGGTTTTTATTTCCGCCAACCGGAGCGGTTTCGCAAAATAATCGCAAAACTGTTTGGCCGGGCATCATCTCGCTCCTAAATTTTTGCTTTACATTCTTTGATTGGGCAGATCTAAATTACGGCAGAATTTTGCTGTGTTCAATAAATAAATCACAAATAAAGTTGAAAACGGTTCAGGGAGTTCGGGATGAATTTTTCAGATAAACAATTGGCCAAAATTGTTCAGCAATTGGTTGGGCAACACGGCGAGGAACAGCGGCAGCGCATCGAAACCGGTGTGCGGCAGGCCGCGCAACGCTGGCGCGACAGCGACGGCGATTTTCCGGCGTTCGGGGAGTTTTGCGGACAGCATTTTATTTCGGACAGCGCATTGCTGGAAGATGTGTTCACCCGGTTCCAACGCAATCTGGAATCGCTGATGGGCAATTTGCACAAAGTGTATCGCCAGTTCAACTGGTCGCTGCATGTGGATACCGGCGACCTGCTGAAAGTGGATCAACTGTTCGCCAATTTCGACATGTTTGCGCATGTGGTTTCGGACATGTTCGCCACCAAACTGGCGTTTGTCGCGCTGCTCAATTTTCCGCTGGAAACGCTGGAAAACAAAAGCCGCGACGGCGAAAACTGGAGCCGCCGCAAATGGGCGGAAATCCGGCTGGCGGAGCTGTTCGCAGACCGCATTCCAGGCGAGGTAAAGCAAAAACATACAATAGCTTACACCGCAGCGGAAGAGTATGTGTATCACTATAATATTTATGCCGGAAATTTACGCGATGCGAACGGAAAATCGCTGTTTCCGGAAACGCTGAAGCTGATCAGCCATTGGGGATTGCGCGACGAAATTAAAGGGCAATACGCCAATCCCGACGGGCTGGCGAAACAGGAATTATTGCACACGGTGATGACCCGGATTATCGCGCAGGAAATTCCCCGGCAGGTGGTGGACAATCCCAAAGTGGTCTGGCATCCGCACAGCAACGCACTGTTCGATCCGCACGGGAAACAACTGGACGCCGCGCCGGAAGCCAACGCCCGATACGAAACGCTGCTGAAAACCTTTCACGCGGAGCAGTTGATTGACGCGCACACGCCGGACACGCCATCGCTGATCGACCGCAGATTTCAGCAAAACCGGGAAATTCTGGAAGGTGAAGTGGAAGCGGTGCTCATCGAAGTGCTCTCTGCGCCGGTGCTCAAAAACATTGCACAATTGATTTCCCAACGATTGAAACGTGACCTGCAACCGTTTGACATCTGGTACACCGGACTGAAATCTGGCGGCGATATTCGCGAGGAAGAACTGGACGAGCTGGTCAGCAAACGCTACCCGAATGTGGACGCATTTCAGAAAAAAATGGACAGCGTGCTGGAATCGCTCGGATTTACGGCATCGCGGGCGAAATATTTGCAAAATTACATCGCGGTGGATGCATCGCGCGGTGCCGGACATGCGCTGGGCGCAAAAATGCGCTGGGACAAAGCGCACCTGCGCACCCGCGTTCCCCGCGGCGGGATGGATTACAAAGGATTCAACACCGCAATGCACGAACTCGGGCACACCGTGGAGCAGGTATTCACGTTGAACGATATCGATTTTTACACGCTGGAAGGCGTGCCGAACACCGCATTTACCGAGGCGTTCGCATTTGTTTTTCAGGGGCGCGATCTGGATGTATTGGGCAAAACCGGCGCATCTGCCAAAAGCGATACCGTCGTGCTGCACGAGTTGTGGCAAACCGCGGAAATTGCCGGCGTTTCGCTGCTGGATATGCGTATCTGGCGCTGGCTGTATGCCAATCCCGGTGCGGACGCGGCAACGCTGAAAACCGCGGTAATCGAGCTTGCCACCGATATCTGGAACGAATTTTTCGCCCCGAATTTCGACGTGAAAGACAGCCCGCTGCTGGCGATTTATTCGCATATTTTTTATTGCGGCATGTATATTCCGGATTACGCAATCGGGCACATTATCGCGTATCAGATCAATCATTTTTTGCGCGATAAAAATCTGGCGGTGGAAATGGAGCGGATGTGCAAACTCGGGCGCATCGCACCGCAAGTGTGGATCCGTCAGGCGGTTGGTGAAGCTGTTTCCGCAAAACCGATGATCGCGGATGCCGAAACAGCGATAGCCGCGCTGAAACTGCAAACAAACGCCTGACCGCGCAACAATTTGCGTTTTGCTGCGTTAATAAAATTTGTGGATGGATAATAATTTCAAAGGAATTTTATGCACATTCGATGGCTACTGCTGAGCATCACCATTTTTGGTGCGTTCCTCGCCTGCAGCGATGGCGACGCCCGGAAAATTAAACTCGCAGATGTGGCAGACGGCGAATCTGCCGCAAATGCCCGTGCCAGCGTGGTGCGCCTCGCCGAAAATGAACAGCGTGCCATTGCCATCGTCGCATTTCACAATAATTCCAAAGATCAATCGTTGAACTGGCTGTGCCGCGGACTGGCGGATATGCTCCGCACGGAACTCAGCCAATCGCCGTATCTCAGCGTTTTTCAGCTTGCCCAAACCGGGGAAAATCCCGTTACAACCCGCGACTCCGCCGCCGCAATCGCCAGCGAACTTTCCGCTGCGCGGGAAGCACAGGCAGAAATTTTGCTCACCGGAAAATTCAGCCGCGAAGCCAATCGGCTCACGATTCACACCGAAATGATCGACGTTCTTTCCGGGCAGGTGGTTCGGCGAGCTGCCGTTCAGGGCGAAAGTCTGGAACGGATATTTTCGATGGTCGATGAGCTCTCCCAAAAAGTACACGGCGACCTGCGGGATGACACCGGAGAATTCTCCGATTCGCGGTTGGAACTGGCAGATATGACCCGTTCGATCGAGGCATTTCGCTGCTATTCCGAAGCATTGGCGAATCGTGATAAATTGCTGTTTGTGGAAGCAGAACAATGCCTGAAAGAGGCAATTGCGTATGACAGCACATTTGCGATGGCCTATTTGCGCATGGCGCAAATCAAACGCTCGCTGATGGATTCGGATGAATTCAAATATTATTTCGGCAAAGTGCAGCAGTATTCGCACAAACTCGGCGAATCGGATTTGGTGTATGTCGAACTGCTGGAGGAATCGTTTAAACGCGATTATCGCGCCTATTTTAACACGTTGAAAAACGCTGTAAAACGCTATCCCGCCAACATCGAGCTGCGATTGGAACTGGCGCAATTTTACGCAAATATCGGCAATTTGAACGATGCGGTAACGGCTTTCGAATCGGTTCTGGCGAAAGATCCCGGTCACGCGAACACCCTAAATTTGATGGGCTACCTTTTTGCCAAACGCGGCGACTTTACAACCGCGCTGCAATATATCGAAAAATACAAATCTGCCCGCCCGGATGAGCCAAATCCATACGACAGCAAAGGCGAAATTTTGATGCGTGCCGGTCGGTTGGACGAAGCCGTTGAAGAATTTAACGTGGTAATGCGCCGCTGGCCGCAGTTTTTCTTCACTGCGCTGCGGCTCGCCGAAATCGCCGTGGAAAAAGGCGATATGGCGGAAGCGCTGCGCTATTCGGATTACACCGTTGAACACGCGCCGAGCGCTCAGGTTAAGCTGCATACCAAAGTGTATCGCGCGTTGATTTATTGGCGGTTTGGTCAGCCGGATGTCGCCGCCCGTCTGTTCAGCGAAGTGCTGAACGCCCAACCCACCGAAGTGTATCCGATGATGCTCGCGGTCGAGCTGTATAAAAGCCTCGGCGACAGCCTGCAAGCGGAGCGATTGGAGCAAACTGCTTTTCGTCACTTTGAGGCAAAATTGCTCAACCAGCCGCCCGATGTGGAGTTGATCAACAGTTTCCTGAACTTCAGCTTTTCAAACCAAAGCATCCCGCCGGAAAAACTGGTAACGTTGCTGGAACATATCGAACCCAAAATGACGGTTTCGGATATCCAGACTGTCCTGCGTTTTGCGTTGGGATATAACTATCTCCGCACCGGAAACCGGGACGCTGCGCACCGCATTTTTGCCGATCACGGAGAAGCGTTGATCGATTTGTTCACCATGAAATACAACAGCGGTTGGGGCAGCGGTTGGAAATTTATCATCGAAACAATGGATTACGAAGCAACTGTGAAGCCGGAGAATAACCCGTTTATCCAGCGATTGCTGGAAATTGCCCGCACCACAGACCGGAAAGATCTGCAATATTTGAGCAAATTACTCCGCGCCCGCATTTACGGACAGCAAAAAAATATTCCGGCAGTGCAAAAAGAATTTCGCGATTTGGGCATGCCGATGGAATACCAATGGGATCTCGCCGGACCGTTTTCCGGCAAAACGGAATCGCCTTTCAATTACACTTTTCCGCCGGAAGTGCGCCAAAAAACTCAGTCCGATCATATTTTTAACGGAAAAGCGCACCGCTGGCAGCCCGCAAACGACGGCTATCTGGATGGATACGTCAATTTGCAGGCACAATTTCAGCCATATACCTGGTCTGTCGCATACGCCTGGACATATGTTTACGCATCCGAAGAGCAGAAAGTGCAAATCCGTTTGGGCACGGACGAAACCTGCAAACTGTGGCTGAATGACGATTTGATTTGGCAACATTATTTGAAAGAAGATGCCAAGCTGGATCGCGATTTAGTAACCGTTGTGCTACGTCCCGGGTACAATAAATTGCTGCTCAAAATCACGAATACGGATTTTGATTGGGGCTTTTATTTCCGCATCACCGGCGAAACCGGCGACGGATTGCCGGGCATCAGCTTCCATTCGCCAGCGGATGTTCATCAAAATTTATCTGCAAATTGAATACCGACACCGGAACAACTGATTTTCCCACCGTAATCATTCGCAAAAGTGATCATATTTTTTACACTTTTTCATGATCTTTGTAAATTGAATCCCGCAGTATTTCTAACGATTACTAATTCAGACGCAAGTGATATCTTTATCAAACCAACTATTTAGGTCATGCGTCAAATTTATTATTGCCGATAATAGTATATTGGTAGGATATTTGCTACAATCAAATTGGCTAAAATTTTTGATAACCTAAATGGAATCATTGCTTTGGCTGGATGGGTTTGGTATATTTTCCTTAATTCAACAAAGTACACAGGAGTGGTTGATGAAGGCATTGGGATACTGCTTAACATTGATTTTTATGATGACCGTTGCAGGAGGCATGCCAAATAGTGTGTTTGCCCAAAAAGCGACGGCTGAGCGCATCGCTCAAATTACACCGCCACAGTCGGTTCTGGAATATAAGGACGGTGCCCGGCAAGTAACACTTTCGGGCGATTTACTGTTTATTACCAATTTCTGGGCAGGGTTGCAAGTTGTTGATATTGCTGATATTAGAAACCCGAAACAGCTCGCCGTTTTCCCCTCGGAAGATGAATCTTACACGACATTTGTCAGCGATAACCGGGCTTATGTTGCCAATCATTCGTCGGGTGTGATCATCTACGATTATAGTGATATCACAAATATTCGCCGGATTGCGGGCATTAAATTACCCGGCAATGCATATGACGCATTTGTTGAGGGTCAGCAGCTGTATGCGGCAATGGGCGATTCCGGATTTGTAATTGTGGACATTTCGGATGTAACGGCACCGGGCATCCGGCACATCAAAACACCGGGAAAATGGATTCAACAAACCACTGTTCAGGATGGTAAACTGTATGCGGCAGCTAAAAATAACGGGCTGCTGATTTTCGATTTATCCGGTAGCGAACCCCAACAAATCGGGCAGCTACGCACCAATTTTAACACAATGATGGTTCAGGTTGAAAGCCCTTACGTGTACATGGCAGAAGGCCCCGGCGGATTGACGATCGCGGATATTTCCACACCCGAAGCGCCGGTGATCGTCAGCCAGTTTGGCAAAGGCGGTTTTGTTGGCAGCATTCACAAATCCGGCAGCTATGTCTATTTGGCAAATCGAAACACCGGATTGCGAATTGTAAATGTAAACGATCTCGCCAAGCCGTTCCTCGAAGGTCAGTTTGCGACGGAAGATATCAGCTACGGCGTTTACAAACGGGATGTGTATGTATTTCTCGCCGCCAACAATCACACGGAAATTTTACGGCACAACAACAGCCCGCGTCTGGCTGATCTCACCGATATGCAACTTAAAGAAAATGAACTGTTTACGATACAGTTGGATGCCACCGAACCGGACGGCGACGCATTTGTGTATCAGGCTTTTAATCTGCCGGACGGCGCCGCATTTGACGACCAGACCGGCACCTTCTCGTGGACACCCACTTTCGAACAATCGGGAACATACAACGATCTCGTTTTCCGGATTGTTGAACAAACCGAATCCGAATTGAGCGCCAGCGATACAATTGCGCTGAACGTTGCGCATGTCAACCGCAATCCGGATTTACCGCGTCCCGCAGACGCCGGCATCGCGGAAAACCAGTTGCTCGCTTTTACGCTGGAAGCCGGGAGCGATCCCGACGCGGAAGATCAGCAACGCCTCAACTATTACGCCGAAAATTTGCCGGAAGGCGCAACGTTCGATCCGGCAACCCGCGCATTTAGCTGGACACCCACATTCGAACAATCGGGCAGTTACGTCGTCGATTTTTTGATGGAAGACGGCGCAGGCGGCATCGATCGCGAAACGACAACGTTGCAAATTCAACATGTGGATCGTCCGCCGGTTTTGGATGCAATCGCAGCACAATCGATTCCCGAAAACGAGGCGCTCATCGTGCAGGCATCCGGCAACGAGCCGGATAGCGAAGACCAAAACGCCATTGCGTTCCGGGCGGAAAATTTGCCCGCCGGCGCAATGTTCGATCCGGCAACCCGCACCTTTTCGTGGACGCCGACATTTGACCAATCCGGGAAATATCCGGGTATTAGCGTGATAATGACCGCCGGAAATCTCAGCGATACAACCAATTTTGACATCGCGGTTACGCATGTGAACCGCACGCCGGTTCTCGATCAGATAATGGCGCAGGAAGTTGATGAAAATCAATCACTTACCTTTACTGTCAGCGGCAGCGACCCCGATGTGGAAGATGACGGAAAACTGACTTTTTCCGCCGAAAATTTGCCCGCTGGCGCAACCTTCGATCCCGCAACCCGCACCTTCAGTTGGACACCAACATTCGAACAATCCGGCAGCTACGATGTCCGGTTTGCGGTTACTGACCCGTCCGGGTTGGTTGCCGGTCAGCAGGTGGCGGTGACGGTCAATCACGTCAATCGTGCACCGGTAATCGCGGAAGCCGCCGCACATCAAATTGATGAAAACCAGTCGCTGCAGTTCAGCCTTTCCGCCAGCGATCCGGACACGGAAGACAGCGGGAAGCTGGTATTTTCGGCAATTTCGCTGCCCGAAGGTGCAACGCTGGACGCCGCATCCGGCGCGTTTTCGTGGACACCCACATTTGACCAATCGGATGAATATCCGGTAACTTTTATCGTCAGCGATGGCGAATACAGCGATTCCACATCAACCGTCATTCAGGTGCAACATGTGAATCGCGTGCCGGAACTTGCAGCAATTTCCGCACAGCAAGTTAATGAAAATCAGACACTTACATTCACAGTAACCGCCAGCGATCCCGACACGGAAGATGCCGGAAAACTGAAGCTGTCGGCAAACAGTTTGCCTGTCGGCTCAACATTTGACGATGCAACCGGCACTTTCACCTGGCTGCCGACGTTCGAGCAATCCGGCGAATATTCAATCACATTTTCGGTGATCGATCCCGCCGGACTGAGCGCACAGCAAATTGCCGCTGTTACGGTGAATCATGTGAACCGCACACCGGCGCTTGCCGCCGTTGCCGCCGAAAGTATCGATGAAAATCAGCCGTTGAGCATCGCGCTTACCGGTAGTGATCCCGACAAAGAAGACGCCGGAAAACTGGTTTACAGTATTGCAAACTTACCCGCAGGCGCTCAATTAAATGCCGCCACCGGACAACTCAATTGGACACCTTCGTTTGAGCAATCCGGCTCGTATGCGCTCACTGCGGTTGTCAGCGATCCGGCAGGTGCCAGCGCTGAGCAGCCAGTGAATATCACCGTAAATCATGTGAATCGTGCGCCGGAATTTGCTGCAGTTTCGCCCGCATCCGGCGATGAAAACCAAACGCTGAATGTCACTTACAGCGCCAGCGATCCCGATGCGGAAGATGCCGGAAAATTGCGCTACAGCGCGGAAAATTTACCCGCCGGTGCTGTGCTCAATCCCGAAAACGGCGCGTTGAACTGGACGCCGACATTTGAGCAAAGCGGCGAATATTCCATCGCGATTTCCGTGAATGATCCGGTTGGCGCCAGCGATTCGGAAACCGTGACAATCAGCATCCGGCACGTCAATCGTCCGCCGGTTTTGGCTGAACCTGCCGCACAAACCGCAACAGAAGATGAATCGTGGAGCACCCAATTGCCGGAAGCCAGCGATCCCGATGCGGAAGATGCCGGGAAATTGACGTATTCAATGCCCAATTTGCCCGCCGGTGCATCGTTCGATGCCGCCAGCCGCACCGTTTCCTGGAAACCCGATTTCAACCAGAGTGGCAGTCATACGCTTACTTACGCGGTTAGCGATGGCAATGCCGAAGCTACTGTAAATTTTGCAGTTACGGTTGAAAATGTTAATCGCCAACCGAGCCTGACCGCTCCCGGCGAGCAGCAAATTACCGAAGGCGAATCGCTGCAATTCCGTTTGGAAGGCAACGATCCCGATTCTGAAGACAACGGCAAATTGCAATACAGCGCAGCCACAATGCCGCCCGGTGCTAATCTCGATGCCAACTCCGGCGAATTCAGTTGGACACCCGGCGACGATCAACAGGGCACCTATCGCATCGATTTTGTGGTGAAAGACGCTGCCGGACTGCAGTCATCGCAAACCGTGACCATTGTTGTTGCGGACAAACCGGCACCGCCGGCACCGCCGCAATCTGGAAATGAATGATTGTATCAGAATACTTTGAGTGAATGATGATTGATTTTGAAAAAATCTGGCAGGAATATCACGATCAACTGCACGGTTTTGTGCAAAAACGCGTTTCCGATGCCGCCGTTGCGGAGGACATCGTTCAGGATATTTTTCTGAAAATATTTGAAAAAACGGATTCGCTGAGTGATATAACCCATTTAAAAAGCTGGATTTATCAAATCTCCCGAAATGCAATTATCGACCATTATCGAACCCGGAAAATTCCGGCAGTGCTGTCTGAACATCTGCCGGAACCGGATTCAGAAGCGAGCGACGCCGTCCGTCTGGAAATCGCCGAATGCCTTAAACCGATGATGCTGATGTTGCCAAAAAACTACCGGGAACCGGTGTGGATGGCTGACCTGATGGGATTGCCGCAAAAAGAAATTGCCCAAAAACTCAATCTTTCCCTCACCGCAACCAAATCGCGCATCCAGCGCGGTCGCGAATTATTGAAACAAATTTATCTCGCCTGCTGCCGGGTGATTGTCGATCCAACCGGCAATATTTACGATTACGAGCGCAACGATTGCGAAAAATGCTGATTTTTCAATAAATGTTGCGTCTTTTGGAAAGCTCTTTCGTCTTACGCAGTGAACAATAACCAAAATAAGGAGCTTTACAGATGCAATTAAAAAATGATCAAATACGCGAAGCTGTGCGGGAAAATTACGCAAAAATTGCCCGGTCCGAACAAACGGGCTGTGGCTCCTCCGGCTGTTGCGAACCCACCATACAAATTAATCCGGACCAAATTTCCCAAAAATTGGGCTACTCAGCGGACGAACTCGGCAGTGTGCCGGATGGCGCAAATTTGGGTCTCGGTTGCGGAAATCCGCAGGCGATAGCTGCACTGAAAAGCGGCGAAATCGTGCTCGATTTGGGCAGCGGTGCCGGATTCGATTGTTTTCTGGCGGCGCGCGCCGTTGGCGAAAACGGTGCCGTTATCGGCGTGGACATGACGCCGGATATGATCAGCAAGGCGCGCCAAAACGCTGAAAATGCAGGATTTACGAATGTTGAATTCCGGTTGGGCGAGATCGAACATTTGCCATTGGCAGATGCAACAGTTGATGTGATTATTTCCAACTGCGTGATCAATTTGTCACCGGAAAAAGAGCAGGTTTTCCGGGAATCATTCCGGGTGCTGAAACCCGGCGGAAGGCTGGCAATTTCCGATGTGGTTGCAACTGCGGCGCTTCCGGATCATATCAAAAATGATTTGGCGATGTATTCCGGCTGCGTTTCCGGCGCATCCACAGTCGATTCGCTGGAAAAAATGCTGGCTGCGGTTGGATTTGAAAATATCCGGCTGCAACCGAAAGATGAGAGCCGCGAATTTATCCGCGAATGGGTGCCCGGTTCACCAATTGATAATTTTGTGCTTTCGGCAACCATCGAAGCGGTAAAGCCGTTGTAACAGCAGAATTTTTGAAATTTGAAAAAGATGTGATTGTTGGGGCGCGGCGTTGTCGCGCCCTTTCTTATTTCAATGCAGTGGCGTGTAAATATCTGTATTTATTGAAGATACTCAGATTTTCTCAACAAGTCGCCAATTTCCGAAAATGGTAATTCGAGAGTCATCGCGCCAAACGCGTATGGCGCAATTTCATATGGATTGAACAAAAATTCCAGCCCGTTGTCGCCAATCCGGAAATTGTCATTCAGCTCGAACCGGTTGTTTTCAAAGAAAAATCCTTTTTGCTCCCAGCTTTCTTTTTCGGGCATTTCCATTTGGGCGCGGAAACGTTTTTCCGCGATTGCCTGCAATTTTTCGAGTGCGCCGGATTTCAGCAAATCAGCCAGCCGGATCTGTTGGCCTGTCCGCGTATCAATATTGACGTAGCGTGTGAAAGCGTTCGGGTGCGCACCGCCGGTGTAGGTCATTTCGCTGATCTCCAGCGAAAGTAGCGGCGGCGCATTTTGCAACACGCGCATGTTGCGCTCCACTGTCCAGGCGGAGACGTATCCGGGCGATTCCTGCTGCATTTTCTCGAATTCGGCAAAAAATTGATTTGCAAACCCATCGGCGGTTCGTGCCATAATGCCGCGTGCGTTGACCGCCTCATCCGCATAAACCGGTGCAAAAATATGCGATTGTGTCAGCAAACGGAGCGAATCCGCAACGGCATTTCGCTGCGCAGAAACGATCTCCGGAAAAGTTAGCTGAACCGTTGCGCAACCGTTGCCACCGCTGCAATCGCCGCTGCGCTTTTCGATGGTGCGCATGGTGTAAACCAGCGAATCGGCGTTTTCCGCAACCAGCGGCAGTGCTTTCGCCGAAACATCCGGTTTTTTTGGCGATTCCTGTGGTTTACCGCATCCGGCAATCAACAGGATTGCAGCTAAAAGGATAAAAATATGTCGCATAGGTTGTGCATCCTTTCTGCTAATTTATGAAACCCGTTTGCCCGGTGGCACCGGTTTTTCGGGTGTGAGGATCGCCAATCCGTTTTCGCCCTCAACCGCCAGCAACATTCCCTGCGATTCAACACCGCGAATGGTCGCAGGCTGCAGGTTTGCAAGCATAATTACGGTTTTCCCGATCAGATCCTCCGGCTGGTAGTGTTCCGCCAGCCCGGCAACGAGCTGCCGTTTTTCTGTGCCGAGGTCAACCTGTAACTTCAATAATTTTTTTGCTTTGGGTATTGCTTCGGCTGCCATAATTGTTGCGGTTCGCAGCTCTATTTTTTGAAAATCGTCGATACTGATCAACTGTTGTTCCTCCGCCGGTTGTGCAGCTTCGGCAGCGTTGCCTGCCAATGCCTGCGCTAATTTGTCCACTTCCGCCTGAATAACCTCGTCTTCAATTTTACGGAAAAGGATTTCCGCAGTGCCCAGTTTGTGCCCGTCCGTCAGTTGCAGGTCGGCGATGGCGTCCCAGTTTGCCTGCGCCGGTTTTCCATCCAACCGGATCATCCGCCAAATTTTTTCGGATGAAAAGGGGATGAACGGGCTCATCAGCACCGCCAGCGAGCGGATCGTTTGAGCGCATAAATTAAGGGTTGTGGCGCATTGCTGCGGGTCGGATTTCCGGGTGATCCACGGCGCTTTATCGTTAAAATATTTATTTGCGAAACGCCCGAGATTCATCAATCGTTTGAGCGCTTCCTTGAACTGGAAATTGTCCAGTGCTTCGCCAACGCCATCGCGCGCCTGCGCGATATTTTCCAGCAATTCGCGATCCATCGCATCGAGAGCGGCGCATTGCGGCAATTCATTTTCATAATATTTGCTGATAAACGTGAACGTGCGATTCACAAAATTGCCCAAAATATCCGCGAGTTCGTTGTTGTGCCGCGATTGAAATTCGCTCCACGAAAAATCAGCGTCACGGGTTTCGGGCATGTTTGCCGTGAGCGTGTAGCGCAACGAATCGGGATCAAATTTTTCGAGATATTCATTCAGCCAAACCGCATAATTTCGGCTGGTGGAAAATTTGTTGCCTTCCAGATTGAGAAATTCGTTTGCGGGCACGTTCACCGGCAGCACGTAATCGCCGTGTTCCATCAACATCGCCGGGAAAATCAGGCAGTGGAAAACAATATTGTCTTTACCGATGAAATGCACCAACTTGCTGTCCGGGTGTTGCCAGTACGGCTTCCAGGCATCCGGATCGCCCTGCTGGATTGCCCACTCTTTGGATGCGGAAATGTATCCGATCGGCGCATCGAACCAGACATACAGCTTTTTGCCGGAAGGATCGACACCGGCTTTTTCCGCGACATCAGCGGGAATATTGACGCCCCAGGGTAAATCGCGGGTCATCGCGCGATCTTTCAATTCCTGGTTGAACCAGCTTTTGATTTGTCCCATCACATTCGGGCGCCAGTTTTCGCGGGTGTTGATCCAGTCTTCCAGTCGTTTCTGGAATTCGGCCAACGGCAAATACCAGTGAGTGGTTTCCTTCATCACCGGTTTTGTATCGGTAATGGCGCTGCGCGGATTTATTAATTCTGTCGGGCTGAGCGAGGTGCCGCATTTTTCGCACTGATCGCCGTAGGCATCCTCATATCCGCAGTTTGGGCAAGTGCCGCGCACAAACCTGTCCGCCAAAAAAATACCGGCTTCTTCGTCAAATAATTGTTCTTCGGATTTGAGGATGAACTTATCTTTCTCGGCCAGCGTCCGGAAAAATTCCTGGCTGGTTTCGTGATGCACCGGAGAGGATGTTCGCCCGTAGAAATCGAACGACATGCCTACTTTTTCGAAACTATCTTTGATGATTGCGTGATAGCGGTCCACAATATCCTGCGGCGAAACGCCTTCTGCGCGGGCGCGCAGCATAATCGGAACGCCATGTTCATCGGAACCGCAGATGTATAGCACATCCCGCCCTTTCATGCGGCTGTATCGCGCAAAAATATCACCCGGTAAGTAGGCACCTGCCAAATGTCCGAGGTGAATGGGTCCGTTCGCGTATGGCAGCGCGCTGGTCAGCATGTATCGTTCTTTTTTCACTTTAAAAATAGCCTCCCCGAAGAAAAACAGGTTCATTTGTTGCTGTATTCAATGGTTAATGTTGAAGTTGTAATTTAGCGTTATGCCGGATTTTTTTAAACCCTTTTTGCAAAAAATGTGTGTTTCCCAATTTAACAAAACCACAAAACGCAGCTCAAATTGAGGTTTGCAAATCATTTGTCAATCCATTGGAAAATCGCCTAAAAAACAAATCGAAACCCGGGCCAAGTTGTTGAGATCACTTGGCTTATCAGGTTTCGATTTTTTTATCAAAATGAAATTAAACGTCAGTGACTCTCTACCAAGTCACCAACATCCATTCGTACGATATCATTTTCTGCATTGCGGAAATAAATGACACTGTTGAAAATATCAACTTTTTCAACGATGCCGGCTCCGGATGGCGTGCTGATTTTTTCGCCAACGGTAGGGTATTTCCCCAACTCTTCAAGATAGAAATCCCGTTCGTATGCCAGGCAGCATTTCAATCGACCGCAAATGCCGGTGAGTCGCGAGGGGCTCATCGGGATAAGCTGATCTTTAATATATTGCGTGGTGATATTCTCAAATTTTCGCAAAAACAGCGTGCAGCAAAGCTGGCACCCACACGAGCCATAACCGCCGACATGACGTGCCGCATCGCGAACGCCAATCTGACGCAATTCAATTCGGGTGCGATACTGGCTCGCCAGATCCCGAACCAACTTGCGGAAATCGACGCGTTGTTCCGCAGTAAAATAGAACGTTAGTTTGCTGTGATCCAACTGATATTCTGCATCTACCAGATTCATGGAAAGCCGGTGCTCGATGATTTTTTCTTTACAATCGCGAACAGCGTCGTCTTCCAACTCTCTGTTTTTATTGAACTTCAGCAAATCTTCTTCTGTGGCAACCCGCACGATCTTTTTTGCCTGATCATCCAGTGTGTGCTCCCCGTAGGTTGCACCTTTCATGATCACTTTACCAATATCTATCCCTTTATCCGCCTCAACAACGACAAATTCCTCCGCCTGAACGGGCAGATTATCGCTGTTAATAAATATGCCAATCCTCCCGGCTTTGAACGCAACTTCGAGAAGTTTTATTGCTTGTTCATTTTCAACACTAACCGGTGAGCAGTTAAACGATGACATGTTAAACCCCCAATTTATTTTTATCCCGGAAAAAATGGGATAATTATGACAAACCGTTCAGCCAAACACCTCCATTTGGCAAAACAGCTTACTGCATCTGTTGATTAAAAAAACTAAAACCTGAGCCCCTTCAAACCTTATCGTCGTGTTCATTTTATCGAACACTTTTTAAAAGGTATTTAGCATAAAATTTGAAGTAATGCAACTCTATTTTTCAAATCAAAAGCGTTAGGCTTTTTTGAGTAAGGGATTTAAACGGATGGCAAGATGGGTGAGCAGCAGTAGCGGATTCAGGTTTCGCGGGTCATCCAATTCGCGAATAGTTGCCTCAACTTCCCGCACGATGCCATCGATTTCGGCGGTTGGCGTGAAAGCGATGAATTTTCGTAACGTGTCGGCTTTGTCCACATTGCGGATTTCCCGGTCGTTTTTTACACCCTTGTTGATGTGCAAAATATCCTGAAACCACAGCAGCAAAAACCAGAGCATTTGCCGCGCATCGTCGCGATCTTTTTTGGCGGTGAGCGGTTCAACCAGCGCCATTAATTCCTGAGATTTGTGGATAAGAATTGCTTTTCGTAAAAAATCGATCGCCAGATCGCGGTTTTGCAGCGCGTTTTTATCGAGGAATTCGAAGGTGCGTTTCAGGTTGAAACCCGACAAGCGGATGATTGCAGCCAGATCACGTTCATCTACTTTGGGCACGAACCGCCGGACAATCGCGGCAATCTGCGATTCGTCCATCGGCGAAAACCGCAACATTTGGCAGCGCGATTTGATGGTTGGCAGCAGCTTGTGCAAATTGGCTGTCACCAAAATCAATTTCAGATTTTGGGGTGGCTCTTCCAATAATTTCAGTAACGCGTTGGCGGCTTCCGGGCGGAGTTCCTCTGCCTCGGCAATGATGAATACTTTTTTTTGCCCTTCGTACAGGCGATATCCGGCTTCTTTTTTTAACTCGCGAATCGTATCGATGCCGATAAACGTATTTTTACCGGTAAACGTCACCTGGCGATAGGGATTTTTGGCTTTCTCCTGAAGCGCGGCTTGCAATTCTTCCGGTTTGGCGTTGGATTGCGCCGGTGTCGGGAAAATAAATTGGACATCCGGATGCTGAAATTGGGCAATTTTCCGAAATACGGGCGATTCCCGGTCGATAACGCCGGATTCATCCGCCGCGTTTAGCAATTGGGCTATGCCAATGGCAAATGCTTCCTTTCCGCAACCTTCCGGTCCGTGCAACAGCAGCGCGTGCGGAAGGCGGTTGGCTTGCCAGGCGTTCATCAATTTTTGCTGATTTTCGGGATGCCCGAGTGATTCGTCAAATAGCATGTTTTGTCGGTAGTTAATTCGTTTTTGTTTATTCTTTCCGTTCGGTGGAAATCACCAGTTTTTGCACGCTGCTGCTTCGTGCGATGTCCATCACCTGTACAACCAATCCGTGTTGGACACCTTTGTCCGCGCTGATAATCAGGCTTTTTTCTGTACGATTTTGCATCATTGCGCTTAATTTTCCGGAGAGATTTTCCAGCGTTGCCGGATCATCGTTCAAAAATAATTCGGAGGCTGCGGAAATATACAGAACGGCGCGTTCTACCCGTTGCGTATCGCCACTTTGGGCTTTGGGCAATTCCAGCTTGATGCCCGGCTGCTCCAAAAATGTGGACGACACCACAAAAAATATGATCAAAATGAACAACACGTCGATCAACGGGGTGATGTTCAAAATGGCTTTTGCCGGCTTTTTGTTGAGTAATTTCATGGGCTTACGATTTCAGGCTGATTTCGACCGGATCGGCGGCCGGTGATTTTAACCGGATAATTTTATTGAGCAACAGCAGGGTATATTTTTCGATATCCAGTATCAGATTATCCGATCGCGATGTGACATAATTGTAAGCGATCAGCGCGGGAATACCCACAAACAACCCCACGGCGGTGGTTATCAACGCCTCCGAAATGCCGCCGGAAAGCGCTTTTGCCTGCCCGACGCCCAATTCTTCGATGACATCGAACACGCTGATCATCCCCAAAACCGTGCCCAGCAAACCGAGCAGCGGTGCCACACCAGCGACGGTTTCCAGAACGGTCATCCCGCGTTTCAGCGAGCGCACCTGCTGGCGGCCTTCGTCTTCGATGGTCAGCCGCAGTTCATCGGTCGGCAAGTCCGAATTGTTCAAACATGAGATAACGATTTGCGGAAACGGTCCGCCAACCTTTTGGCAAACGGATCGCGCCAGCGGAAAATCTTTTTCATCTTTGATTTGTTCCAAAACGGCTACCACTTCGGGGATCAGCACTTTTTTGCGTTGCAGGCTCCACAATCGCTCCAAAAAAACCGCCAGTGCCGCCACAGAAGCCAGCAACAGCGGATACATCATAATTCCGCCTTTTTGAAAGAGTTCGAGCATAATTTCTCTATTTTGGGTTTTCGTACATTGGCAGTTTGCGTATCCGGATTCTTTTATCCTCCATAACCAAAATACTGCCTTCCACTAATTCCTTATTGAAACGGGAAATAAAATTTAGCAACAACCTGAGTTGAAAATCGGGTCTTTTTTCACTGATGCGAAACAAGATAAATGATGGTTTTTCAGCATTTGTGCGAAACAAAAGGGTGCCAAAATCGGTGTCTGCAGAAACAATTATCCGGCTTGCATCCCTGGCAAACTCAAATATCTCCAAATCGGAACAGGCTTCGAGAGAAACATCCCGCACATGAATAGCATCGAAACCGTTTTGCGTTAAACCCGTGGCAATTGACGGGGAAAGTGCATTATCGATTAAAAATTTCATGCGTTTTCCAAAATCGGTAGTTGCCGTTCCCGAACGGACTCCGCCGCGAAGGTCAGCGCCTCGCTGATATCCTGTAATTCCAGATCAGGATAAGCCTGCAAAATTTCCTCGTTTTTCATGCCATTTGCAACCATGCCAACGACCATTGAAACCGGGATTCGCAATCCGCGAATGCAAGGTACGCCATTCATTTGTTCCGGATTAACGGTGATTCGGGTGAATTTCATACTGTATTCCTGGGGAAATTTGTTGTTAAAATTTGTGAATTATTCTGGCTGTTCAGTGTCTGGTTTTTATCAATGTCACGATTTTGTAATGTTTCCTCAAAGACACATAAAATTAATTTTGTTACGCAATATATCAAATTTTAATTTTACTGCGATTGCGCCTGTCGTTGTCTGGCAAACAAATCTTTTAAATTGGGATAAATAACCCGTACCCGCAGTTCCAGAAATTCATCGGGAAATTCTTCCGGCAACGCTTTCCACGGTGCGGAGGAGAGAAATGCATTTAACGTGCTTTCTTTTAACGTGTTGTGTCCGGCGGTTTGGATGAGCCGGTGTTCCGCCAACGTGCCATCGCGCCGGATTTTGAGATACACCTCGGTGTATCCTTCAATCAATCCCATGCTGTAGGCACGCGGCACAAACAGATGTTGATAAAATGCATATTTAAGCTGCAACACCCACGGTGCCCACGGCCATTCGTAAGTGCTCAGAGCGACGTCGCCAATCAGGTCGCCTTTGAAATCTTTCAACTCCGGCGGCACGTCTTTGGAGGACGATTGGCTGAGATCGATCTGGGTTTCCTTCTGCTGCTCCGGTTCGTTGGTGAGCAGATGGCGGGCAAATTCGCGGCTTTGGTAATAAATAACGTCGCCGTTTTTTTCTTCGAATGTTAACCCTGCATCGGGAATTGCCGGCTGATCTTCTTTGTTTTCCAGCTCTTTGATGGTTGGCTCGGGATTTTCAACCGGCGGTTTGATGGCTTCGTTTTGCACATCCAGTTCTTTGGGTGATGCGGAAACAGAAGATTGAGCCGCGAGAATATCCGCGTTTTCCGGTGTTTGCTCGTTGGCGTTGGGATTTTCTTCCAGCCGGAAATATTTTTCCGGGAGCTGTTGCTGCTCCTCTGCTGCGGCTTGTTCTTCTTCCGGTTGCGGTGGTTGCTGAACGGGTTGTTCCGGCTGTTGCGGTTGTTCCAGTTCCAGCACAATGGGCGCGGTTTCCGGTAAAACCTCCGGTTTGCGAAGGATGTACGCCAACAAATTTTGGGAGAACAACAGCCAGAAAAACACCACATGCACCAACAGCGAAAAGATCAGTGCAAAATAAAGGGGTTTTCTGTTCGGCTGGTTGTTCATCGTATTTTCTATCGAATAATTATTTTTTGGCATACCGTCAACACAACATCTTACGCATGAATACTCAAACAGTTCATCACAAAAATGAACGATTTTAGAAACTTAATTTAGCAGATGCCCCATACTTATCAAAGTAATTTCGGGCAAATGTAACCGCCGCAAGATATATTGGACAACCGGATTTCCCGATCATTTCACCGATGCCAAAAAAAATTCAAATACTGAAAATTTTGCAAACTAAACCATCCGACAGACGTTAGATTAGCGATGCATTTTTGAATCAGCCGCCAATTTTCCCATAGACAGCTTGTCCGATTGTCCGTAATTTTCTGATCGTCAACTAAAAGAAGAATACCGTATGCGCACTGTTTTTCTCTCAATTTTAGTTATCACCGGCATTTTCGTAACGCTATCCGGACAAACCCGGACAAAATATACCATCAGCGGATTTGTGCAGGACGCCACTTCCGGCGAGCGGCTGATCGGCGCGAATGTGTTCGAACCAACATTGCAGGAAGGCACCACCACCAACAGCTACGGATTTTTCAGCCTCACGCTTCCGGCGGATTCCGTTTTGCTGGCAGTGGCTTACATTGGCTATCAAAATGAATTTTTCAGGCTGAAATTGACCGATGATGTGGCATTAAACATCAATTTGCACCCGTCGCCGGTTGCCGGCGATACCATTCAGGTTGTCGCGGATGCCATCGAGTTGATCGAAAACCAGACGCAGATGAGCCGCATCGATGTATCCGTTGCCCAGATCCGCTCGATGCCGGCGCTGCTCGGCGAAACCGATATTCTCAAAGCGTTGCAACTGCTGCCCGGCGTTCAATCCGGCAGCGAAGGCGCCAGCGGTATTTACGTTCGCGGCGGCGGACCCGACCAAAACCTGATCATGCTGGACGGCGCACCGGTTTACAACGCATCGCACCTGTTTGGATTTTTTTCGGTGTTCAATGCCGACGCCATCAAAAATGTGAACCTCACCAAAGGCGGTTTTCCGGCGCGATTTGGCGGGCGATTGTCGTCCGTGCTGGAAATCAACATGAAAGAAGGCAACAACCAGAAATTTGAGGCAACCGGCGCGATAGGTGTGGTTGCATCGCGGCTAACGCTGGAAGGACCGCTCAAAAAGGGGGTTTCATCGTTCATCGTTTCCATGCGGCGAACTTATATCGATATTCTGGCGCGCCCGTTTATGAACACTGACGAAGGCACCGGCGGCTATTATTTTTACGATGTGAACGCCAAAGCCAACTACGCTTTCTCGAATAACGACCGGATTTATTTGAGTTTTTACGGCGGCGACGATCAATTTTACGCCGAGGAAAATAACGATTTTGACAGCGAAACACCCGATTTTACAGCGGAAACCGGCTGGGGAAATTTGACCGGAACCTTTCGCTGGAATCATCTGTTCAGCAAAAAATTGTTCAGCAATACGATTATCACGTTCAGCAAATACCGCTTTGATATTACGACAAAAGAGCGCAGCGGCGATGACTCGTATGTGGCAAATTACTTCTCCGGCATCCGCGACTGGAGCGCCCGGGTGGATTTTGATTACATCCCGAATACCCGGCACAGCATCCGGTTCGGCACCGGAATTACCCATCACAATTTTAGCCCCGGCGCCTATCAATACAATGAGGACAGCGATACGCCGATTGACCTGCTGCTGAAACCATCCGCCGAAGTCAACGCGCTGGAAGCTATTGTTTATATTGAAGATGATGTGAAAATTGCTGACGATTTTTCCGCAAATATCGGCGTGCACGCATCCGGATTTCAGGTGAAAAACACCACGCACACATCGCTGCAGCCGCGGGTTTCGCTCAATTATCGCCTGCCCGGCGGATACGCGCTGAAAAGCTCGTTCGCGATGATGAATCAATACATCCATTTGCTCACCAACTCCGGCATCGGCTTGCCGACGGATTTGTGGGTGCCCGCAACCGATCGCGTCAAACCGCAGGAATCGTGGCAGGCGGCGGTTGGCATCGCCCGTTCCCTGGCAGACCGGCGATACGAATTCAGTTTCGAAATCTATTACAAAAAAATGAACGACCTCATCGAATACCGGGAGGGCGCTAACTATCTCGCGCTGGATACGGATTGGCAAAACAAGGTTCAGCCGGGTGAAGGCGAGGCGTACGGCGCGGAATTTTTCCTGCAGAAAAAGCGCGGGCGCACCACCGGCTGGCTGGGCTACACGCTCTCGTGGAGCAATCGCCGCTTTGCCTTGCTGAACGACGGCAACGCGTTTCCCTATCGATACGACCGGCGGCACGATTTATCCGCCGTTATTGCGCATGATATTTCGAAAAAATGGGAATTTTCAACCAATTTTGTATTTGGCACCGGCGCAGCGATCACGTTGCCCATTGCGCAAATTCAGCTCAATCCGACCGGATACAACAACCCGTTTTTGGGATTCACCGGCACGCAAAATATTTACGGTTCGCGAAACGGCTTCCGGATGGCTAATTATCACCGGCTGGATGTCAGTTTGCGATTTTTTCGCGGCAACACCCGCGACGGCGGTATTTTCACATTCAGCGTTTACAATTTGTATAGCCGGAAAAATCCCTTTTTCATTTATCAGGATCAGGACGATAGCGGCAACCGGGTGATGAAACAGGTCAGCCTGTTCCCGATTATCCCGGCGATCAGCTACAGCTTTAAATTTTGAGAATATCGGAAGGTTGAATATGAAACAATTATTGTGCCTGTTGGCGTTGCTGCTTTGCGGTTGCGAAACCATTGTGCAGATCGATTTGCCGGCGCACCAATCGCGATTGGTAGTGGACGGCATTTTTGAAGCGAACGAGCGCTGGCAGATCGGCGTGAGCCGCAGTGTGGGCATTTTGGGCAATGAATTTCCCGGTCCGGTGGAAAATGCTACAGTGGAAATCTGGCGTGACGGTCAACTGTTGACTGCGTTAAGCCACGCAGATCAGGGTATTTACGTTTCCGCAAGCGAAATTGTGGAAATTGGAGAAACCTACGAGCTTCGGGTTGCCGCACCCGGTTTCGATCCGGTGAGTGCAACGGCTGTTGCGCCGGATCCGGTATCGCTGATCAACATGACGCACACGATTGAGTCCATTCCGTTCGGCGGTCAGCGCGTCAATTTTTCGGTGCAGTTTAACGACGATCCGGCCCAAAAAAATTATTACGAAATTTTCGTTTTGACACGCGATTTCGATGGCGGGTGGTTCAACCAGTATTTTTCCAGCACCGATCCGGCAATTGTCGAAACCAACACCAGCATCGAAATTGGCGAAGAACGGGAGTTCGCCGGCGAAATTGCCCTTTTCGATGACGCACTTTTTGACGGCGAAACATACGATTTGAGCCTGCGTTATTATCCATGGTTCGGATATCAGGAAGTTTTGGTGGTGCTGAATACCGTGACGGAAAATGTGTATCTGCACAACCGGGCGATGGAATTGCAGGAGGAAACGGATGACAACCCGTTTGCCGAACCGGTTCAGCATTACTCGAATATTGCAAATGGATACGGTGTGTTTGGCGGCGTGAATCCGGTCAGCCGGCGGTTTGTGTTTAATATTGGGAATTAGCCGTTTGAAGCATGCGCGCTGATAACCGGATTTAGTCTCTCGTAAAACAAAAAATCCCGGTTTTGGCCGGGATTTTTATAATTTTTTTGTAGGTATATTCGCTTACGAATTGCGAATGGTTTGGCTGCGTTTGGAGCCCACCGAGATAATTTTGATGTCCACACCCATAAATTCTTTTAAATAATTTAGATAATCCTGGGCAACTTTTGGGAGATCGTCCCATGTGCGGCATTCGGTTGTCGGCTGCTGCCAGCCGGGCAGCGTTTCGTAAACCGGTTGGCAATCCTGCAGTACTTTTAGATTGGTGGGAAATTCTTTCATGAATTTTCCGTTGACCTGATAACCGGTGCACACCTTGATTTCTTTGAATTTATCGAGCACATCCAGTTTGGTGATGGCCAGTGAAGTGATACCGTTGATGCGAATCGCGTAGCGCGCCACTACGCCATCGAACCAGCCGCAGCGTCGCGGGCGTCCGGTGGTTGCGCCAAATTCCGCGCCTTCTTTGCGGAGCAGTTCGCCATTTGCATCCAGCAATTCCGTGGGGAACGGACCTTCGCCAACGCGGGTGGTGTAGGCTTTCATCACGCCCATCACCTCGTTGATGCGGGTGGGCCCGATGCCAACGCCGATCCCGGCACCGCCGCTGCTGGGGTTGGACGATGTGACATACGGATACGTGCCGTGATCCACATCCAGCAATGTGCCTTGCGCGCCTTCCAGCAAAATGGATTTACCATCCGCAATTGCATTGTTGAGCAGCACGGAAACGTCTTTGATATACGGATCGATCAGTTTGTCAAATTCCAGATATTCGTCCACAATAGCTTCGATATCCAGCGGCAGCACGCCGTAAATTTTGTTGAGATATTCGTTTTTTTCTTCGAGATTGCGGCGAAGTTTTCGGGCGAAGCTTTCGCGGTCGAGCAGGTCAACAATGCGAATGCCTTTGCGATTTACTTTGTCCACATACGCCGGACCGATGCCCCGTTTGGTTGTGCCGATTTTGTCCGCGCCCTGTTTTTCTTCGCTGGCTGTGTCCAGCAATTTATGATAGGGCATAATCAGGTGAGCGTTTTGGCTGATCCACAGCCGTCCGTCAACGCTGATGCCTTGATCTTCCAGCAACCGGATTTCTTCCATCAGCGCTACCGGATCGATAACTACGCCATTGCCGATCACGCATTCCACTCCCGGTTGCAAAATGCCGCTGGGAATCAGGTGCAGCACATATTTTTTATCGTGAATTTTGACCGTATGTCCGGCATTTGCACCGCCCTGATACCGCGCCACAATATCAAAATCTGCGCTGAGCAGATCCACAATTTTGCCTTTACCTTCGTCGCCCCATTGGGCGCCAACTACCACAACAACGGACATGCCGCATCCTTTCCATTTATCTGATCATGCCGCAAAACAGGTATCGATCTCTACTTTTTCAACGGTATCTGCACTAAAAATTTGCGGCAACATCATTTATTTGAACAAAGCGAAATATAATTGAACCCTGGCTATGACTCAACACCTTAATCAAACTATGCAAAAAAAAACCAGCCGAATTGCAATTGGCTGGTTTTTTGATAAGTTCTGGTATCCATCGGTTAAAAGCTGGCAACTGCGGCATCTACCGTGTCGTAGCTTTCAAACAGGCTGTTCAGGCGGGTGATTTTCAGCAAATTTTGCACAATCGGAGTGGGCGATGCCAGTTTCAGGTCGCCGCCATTTTTTTTGAATGTGGACAGCGCGTTGATAAGAATTCCCAAACCGCTGCTGTTCATCCGTTGCACCTGAGCCAAATCGATCACGACTTTCAATGTGCTGTTATCCAGCAATTGGTTAATTTCGTCATTGATCTGAACGGCTTCCGGGCCGCCCATCACGTCGCCTTGCAGGCGTAAAACTGTCACATCATTTTGCTGTTCTTTCAACAAACTCATAATCCGTTCGCCTTACTTTTTTTTAACGGAAACTGCTTCTGAGGCTTTTGCGCGTTCTTCCCATTCAACCAAAACCGGTGATGCGATAAAAATGGATGAATAAGTTCCCACACCGATACCGCAAATCAACGCCAACGCAAAATCCTTGATCACTTCGCCACCGAAAACGTAAAGCACAATGACCACCATCAATGTGGTACCGGATGTTACGATGGTACGGGAAAGCGTTTCGTTGATGCTGCGGTTCACCAGGTTGGCAAAATCGCCGGTTTTCCGTTTGAAGGTTTTCATGTTTTCGCGAATGCGGTCATACACAACGATAGTATCGTTCAGCGAATAACCGATAATCGTTAGCAGCGCCGCGATAATCGGCACCGTTACCTCGATGTTGAACAGCGAAAACACACCCAGCGTAATGATGATATCGTGAAACAACGCCACAATTGCACCCACGCCAAAGCGGAATTCAAAGCGGAACATAATGTAAATCAGGATTAGCAACATGGAAAAGAGGATCGCGTAAACCGCGCTCAACACCAGTTCGCCACCGATTTTGGGACCAACGGTTTCGCGGCGACGTTCCAGAATGTCGTATTGCGGAAATGCTTTTTCCAATTGCGATTTGATGTTTAACATCGTTGCATCGTCGGAGTTGTCCAATTGAATGGAAACATCCTGCGGTGTGCCGTAATTTTTGATTTCCGAGTTACCCAAACCGAGCTGAACAAACACGTTACGCACATCTTCGATGGGCACGGTGACCGGTGCTGCGGGATCATTTTTGTCCACAAATCGCAGTTCTATAAATGTGCCGCCACGAAAATCGATACCAAAACGTGGTCCGCCATGCAGTATTTCGGAAATCAACGATGACAAAACCAGCACCCCGGAAATGATGAATGCTATTTTGCGAAAGTTCATAAAAGCATAGTTCGTATTACTAAAAAGTCGCATTTCGGGTTTATCTCCTTAAATACTGATTTCTTTAATGATTCGTTTGGATAACAGGAAATCGAAGATGGTGCGGGTCACGAAAATGGCTGTGAACATGCTGGCACCGATACCGATCATCAGTGTGGTTGCAAACCCGCGAACCGGTCCGGTTCCGAAGTTATACAACACAACCGCAGCGATGAATGTGGTAATGTTAGCGTCCAAAATGGTCACAAAAGCGCGACCGTAGCCGGTATCCAGCGCGGCCCAGGTCGATTTTCCGCCATCCAGTTCTTCGCGAATACGCTCGAAAATCAGCACGTTTGCATCCACCGCCATACCAATCGTCAAAATGATACCGGCAATACCCGGCAACGTGAGCGTGGCATGCAAGCTGGACATAAATCCGAGCAGAATAAACACGTTCAAAATAAGGGCGACATTTGCAATAAGCCCTGAAAATTTGTAGTAAAAAGCCATGAAAACGGCAACCAGAATTAATCCGAAGACGGTCGAAAAAGTGCCTTTTTCGATAGAGTCTTTACCGAGGGACGGGCCGACGGTGCGTTCTTCGATAATATCCAGCGGTGTGGGTAGCGAACCGGCTTTCAGCACGGAAGACAATACCCGCGCTTCGTCGTTGGAATCCAGTCCGGTAATCCGGGCGCGTCCCTGACGAATTTTTTCCTGAATGTTGGGTGCGGAGCGCACTTTATCATCCAAAATAATAGCCATCCGTTTGCCTTCGTTTGCGCCGGTAACGGCAGCAAATGCCCGGGTGCCTTCTTTATTAAAGGTAATGCTGGCCTGATAGCGACCAAAGTTGGCTGCATCGTCCATCGGTGCCGGTTCAGATTTGGCATCGATGATGGTTTCGCCGGTCAACGCTGCGGTGTTGTTGACCAGGTATGTTTGCAAAATATCATTTTCATCGCCGGTGCGTAACCGGGAATCGCTTATCGTTTCCAACAGGAAACGACCGTTTTGCGATTCGCGTTGAATAATTTGCTGAACTTTCGGGTCTTTCAGAGCTTGTTCGAATCGCTGAAGATCCTGCTGACGAATGGCGATGCCGCCGGCATAAAGCAAAAACAGCGGATCATTTTCGGAAGAAACAGCTTCGCCGGAATCGGCTGCAGCGCTATCTGTGTTTGCGCCAAACAGTTCTTCCGCGCTGACGGTTGTGCTGTCTTTGGCTTCTTCCGCAACAGCTTCGCCGCCGGTTGTGTCATCTGCGGCAGCTTGTCCCAACAAATATTCGTTGATTTTTGCTGCCGTTCGCTGAGCAACATCCAGATCTTTCACGATGCTGAATTCCAGCTTTGCGGTTTTACCGACGAGGTTAATCGCCTGCTGGCGATCGGTAACGCCGGCCAATTCCACAATTATGCGGTTGTCGCCCTGCTTTTGGATGATCGGTTCGGAAACGCCGAACTCATCCACGCGGTTGCGGAGCACTTCCAGCGAACGGTCGATGGATTCGTTAACTTGTTGTTTCAGGTATTCGATGATTTCGTCACGCTCGCGCACTTCGCGGGTGCTGAAATATAACCCGATATTTCCGCCGGCTTCCCGAATGTTGGCATCGAGCTGGTCAACCAGGTTTTCATCTGATTCTGCAGCAGCAGTAGCTGCAGCATCCAACGCTGCGGTGAAACGTGAATCTTTGTTCTGGGCTAATTTATTCAATAATTCTTTGGTGTCCACTTCCAATACCAATCGCATTCCACCCTGCAAATCCAATCCGAGTTTGATGGATTTTTTAGCCAATTCCCTGTAGCCTGCCGGATCTTCGCGTTCCATGGTTTTACGTTGTTCCAAAGACATGCTGTTGAATTGGATAGTCGGGTAGAGGAAATAGCCAAACAGGACAAAAACAAGAACTATTAAAATGCCTTTCCACAATATTTTAGGTGACATTCCCTTCGGTTCCTCCGATGAATGATTAAACAAAAAAATGAATGCACTTAAGCCATTGCTTAGCGCACGTTAGCAAGCTGAAAAATTTACCGGTCTAACCCTGAAAAGTCAATTGAAAATTCAAAATACAACAATTATAATTTCAACCCACGGTTTTGCTTACGCAAAATAGCCGACAAATATTTTTTCCTAACGTTGCCCCATTGCCTGCCATTAAACGATTTACTCGCAAAACAGCTTCGTGTAAATTTGCTTTTTAAACGGGTGATTACGCACTAACTTTGAACCGCAAAAATAGAAACTGACAAAAAGAAAATACAGAATCGAGGCATTAGATGGGATTAACCTGGCGAAATTACCTGCCGCTCAAAAAAAATAAGAGCAGACAAGAAATGCGGATGTGCATCGTTGAAGGAACGCGGCTTTGCCAGGAAGCATTGACTTCTGGATGGGAAATTGAAGCCGCATTTGCCACGGAAGCATTCGTTCAATCCGACCGCTGGACCAATTTTGAGGATACGTTTCGATACCAGAAAATTGAGTGGCGCACCCTCAGCGACGGCAATTTCAACAAATTGGCCGATACCGATACGCCGCAGGGCATATTGATGATCATGCGCATTCCCGAAACGCATTTTCGTCGCCCCAACTGGCAGCGATCCAAATTTGTGCTGGCGCTGGAAGGCATTCGCGATCCCGGGAATATGGGCACGCTCATCCGCAGCGCGGATTGGTACGGGGTTGATACCATTTTGCTTTCACCGGACTGTGTCGATGCCTACAATCCCAAAGTGCTGCGCGGCTCGATGGGCTCCATTTTCCGGCTTCGGGTGTTTACCACAGAAAATTTTACCGAAACGCTGTCCGAAATGAAAACAGATAACTTTTGGCTGGTTGCCGGTTCGCTATCCGCGAAGAAAATTTTGCAGGACACTCATTTTCGCAAACCGGTGGCGCTCATTTTGGGCAACGAGGCACACGGCATCAGCATGGAAACCCAGCGAATTGCGGATTTGACCGTGAAAATCTGGAAATTCGGGCAAGCGGAATCGCTGAATGTTGGCACTGCCGGATCAGTATTTTTGCACCATATCGCCGGGGAAATTTTTGAGCGAAAAACCGGGAGATGACGGCTAAGGATAAGGCTAAGGAAATCAATCGCTTACCGTAGCCTTGGCCTCAGCAGGAGAGTTTACTCCGAAACCAGCGGCAGCGCTGTTGCTCCCATCAATTTGCCCACGGGATAAATGCCCAAATCTTCAAAATACGGTGTTTTGGCGTAAAAATAATACAATCGCGCCCAGCGATTGGCAGCCATTTCCGGATCGTTAGCCAGCGCTTCCTCAAATTCATTTTTTAATTCGGGATTTTCTGCGATCATTTCCCGCGCGATGGCTTCCAACACGTAATCTTCGCCATATTCCTTCCGCTCGAAAATGGTGTTCCAGTATCCCCAGCGAACAAACGAATCCGGCGCATGCGGTTCCAGCAATGCGGCAATTACCCGGTTGGTGCGCTGGTTCATCAAAATTACCGCGGTTCCCGCCGGATAATCGCGGGTCTCGTTGATGATTTCCGGTGTAAAACTGACCATCAAATGTCCCTCAAACGGGCGGGAACGCCACACCGGATTGTTCAACCGGTAGCTTTGCACCGTCAATTGTTGCGGTTTTTGCAAATACTGAACCGTCACGCCGTGCGCTTTCAGCGTTTCAATTTGAAATTGCCATTCTTTGGGAATAAGGTAGGCAAAGGGCATCTCTGCGGATTCGCTCATGTCGGAATGCTGGAATGAGGGGAGGCGCATTGTTCGCGGCGTTCCGTTGTATTTCACCCAATTGCCTCCGGAAATGTCGCTGGGCACCACATCGTAATCGATACCCAAAAAATTCACCCACGTCGTATCGCGATAATTTACGACATAATCAAGCGGCAGCGTTGCGCCGGAAAGTTGCGTCGCCGTGATTTCATCGGTTTCGCGATTGATGCTTTGCAGCGCTGTTTTTTCTGAATTTAGCAATTCGAACAAATGTTGCATCAACAGATAATTGCCGGTAACTCGGGTGCGATAATCTTTCAGCGCATGGGTTTCCACCAGCAAAAATACGCGGTTTTGCACAGCGCCGTAACCGGTGGAATAGCGCGGGCTGTATGGCTCCATCACCACGCCGTTGATGATTTCCGGGCGTTCTTTCATGGAAAAATAGCGCATCACCGGCTGTTTATCCGCCAGCATTTGCTGCTCTATTTTTGGCTGAAACACATCGGTTGTCCAGCGGCGCAGCGGTTCGGCAACGTTATCGTTGGTTTCCACGCCGTAGGTGAGCACGTATTGGTGATCGGAGCCATCCGTAACGTGATTATCCACCAGAAAATCGGGCAGCCATTGGTTGAACAATTGCAGCCAGGCGCGCATTTCCGGCGATTCAGCTTTGAGGAAATCGCGATTGAGGTTAAAATTTTGCGCCGTCGCGCGGAAGCCCATTTCTGCCGGCCCGTTTTGGTTCAACCTGTTGTATTCACTGACGTTTTCGTGTCCGTCCACATTAAAAATGGGGATGAAAATAGCGGTCACGCCGTCCAGCAAATGGGCCAGTTTTTTGCTGATGACCATTTCGCGGATGAGCATCAGGCTGGCATCTTTCCCGTCGATTTCGCCGGAATGAATGCCGTTTTGGATGAGCAGCACCAAATTGCCCGATTTGCGCACCGCCGCCGGATCGAAATTGCCGTTTTTATCGACGATGAGCAGCGGCAGATCGCGACCTTGCGGGCTTTTGCCAAAGCTGCCAAACTGCACCCAATCCGATGCCGCAGCCAGCCGTTGGCAATAATCGATGGTTGCCGCATATCGGGGCGTTTCCAGATATCCCGATTTCTCGTAATCAGTGCGCCAGTCCGGTTTTTCATCGGCGAACGCAACCAAAACAGCAATGGTCAGCACAAAAAATAGTTGAAGAAAACGGCTTTTCATTAGCTTCTCCGGTAATTTTTTTCCGTGTTTCACAACAGTTCATTTTCAAATTCGCGGAGAAATTAGCAATTTTTATGCACATATCCCATTGCTTTGCGCCCGCAAAAGCCGTTGATTTTGAAAAAGCCGTTTTCGCCAAATGTTCACGCAACAGCGGGAGTCGCTACTTTTTATTGTTGCGTTCTTTGTATTTGCCGGGAATTTCGAACGGTTCGCTGCCGGTTTCACCCGTGCGGTATTCGAACACCTCGTTGGTCCATGCGAAAACCGGTTTTGGTCCGCTATCTTCTTTCTTTTTCTTTCCGAACACCTTCTTTTTCATGAAACCGCCGAGTGCGCCTTTCACATCGGTCGGGTCGCTCGAATCTTCTTTTTCGGCTTGCTCGCTTTCCGTTTTTGGGCGAATCACGAAATATTTGCCATCAACCACAACCGGGTAGCCTTCCAGTTTTTGCAGTTCGTTCACCCATTCCGGCGAGTCCGCGGTGGGTTTCTGGCTGCGTTCCTGATTGATTTGCCCGAGCAGTTGCAGCCAGTGCAAACCGAGCACGTTTTCCCGCTCGATTTCTTCCATATCGATGCCCATTGCACCAAGTTCGGTCATGGCAAAATCGGACTGAATTTGTTGCGCTTTGCGCATGTCGTCGGTCTGTGGCGTTGTCCAAACGGCGGTGTGCAGGCTGTCTGTGCCGGTTTCGCCGGTGGATTTTACCCGCCATTCCATCACCCAAACCACGTTGTACAATTCGCAATCGAAACTGTTGATGGTTTTGGATTCGCCGGCTTTTTCAACGGAAAACTCGCTGCGGATAATCTCGAAATCGCTTTCCGCCTCTTCGGCTTCGGGCGTTTCTTCCGCTGTTTCTTCCATCGCTTCATCTGTTTCGTCCGGCATTTCGGTCATATTTTTCAAGCTGTCGAGGTTGATTTGGGTTATGTCATCCACCCAAAATTCCTTCTTTTTGTGATCCAGCCCGACGATGCGTTGTTGCAACGGCTGCAAAATTTGCCCGGTTTCGCCGGAGCGCAGAAAAATTTTCGCCAGCGTGCCTTTGATGATGCCTTTGCCTTTGAATTCGGTTTTTTCATCGCTGCGCATTTGCTCGGCGGTTGTCCAGGTCGATTGTTCCACGGTGTAAAAACCGATGTCCGTAAAATCCACCGTGCTTTTGCTTTTGTAGATCACCTGGCTGTGTAAAAAGGTGCTGCTGACAATCAGAAAAATAAACATACTGAGTTTGCGACGCATAACATTTCCTCCGTCAAAAATTGACGATTTATTTAATGTAACTGGTTGATTTTGTTGATGATTAAATCTGTTTCTTCTGAAAATTCCGTATCCATTGCAGAATGGAATTTAGTACGATTTCAGATAAATTTACAATAGAAATTTCCGAATATTTAGAATATATCGATAAATATAAATATGTATTTTTTAGCTTTGATTCGCCGAACATTTAATTAACATTAAGCCGGACAGATGAACCGGTTTGAAACCGACACCGAAAAACGAGAGTCGCAAAATGACATCCTGCCATAACTACCTCAGCCTGTTGCTCATATTAATTTCGACAGCGATATTCGGGCAAGCTTTGCCAACGGACACCTCCGCAATTTTTAGCGGATCGGGCAATTGCGCCCTCTGCCACACGCCCGGCGAGCCAAATCCCAATGCGTTGGTTAGTCCCACCGGCGAGGATATTTCGCCACCCACTTTCTGGCGATCGACGATGATGGCAAACGCTGCGAAAGATCCGCTGTTCCGGGCGAAAGTGAGTGCGGAAGTTGCGGAAAATCCCGCGCTGCAAGCCGTCATCGAGGATAAATGCACCACCTGTCACGCGCCGATGGGGCACACAGAAGCGCATGCCAACGGCACCTCATTTTATTCAATTGCAGAAATGGCTGCCGATCCACTGGCAATGGACGGTGTGAGTTGCACCACCTGCCACCAGATAAAAGATGTCGGATTGGGCACAGACAGCAGTTTTTCCGGTCACTACGTCATCGAAAATGACCGGATTATTTACGGTCCGTATCACAACATGTTGGGCACGCCGATGCAAACGACGGTAAATTATTCGCCGCAATTCGGCGCGCAAATGACTCGCTCGGAAATCTGCGCCACCTGCCACACGCTGTTCACGCCGACGCTGGATGACGCCGGGCAAATTATTGGCGAATTTCCCGAACAAACGCCGTATCTGGAATGGAAAAACAGCGTTTATCCCGCACAAAATATCGAATGCCAAACCTGCCACATGCCCGCAACGGATTATCCGGTAACGATTTCCAATCGCCCGTTTTTTCTGGCGAATCAATCCCCGTTTTTTCTGCATTATTTTGTTGGCGGGAACACTTTTATGTTGAATATGCTGAAATCGCACGGCGCGGAAATCGGGGTTACTGCCACCGAAACGCAGTTTGACAGCACCATCGCCCGCACCCGGCGGATGCTCCAAAACCAGACCATCCGGTTGAGCGCAGATTATCGCTGGACAGATGCCGATTCGCTGCAAATTGCCGTGGCAATCGAAAATTTGGCAGGGCACAAATTTCCCACCGGATTCCCCAGCCGGCGGGCCTGGATTTACCTTTCCGTGACGAATGACACTGGCGAAGTGCTGTTCGAATCCGGCGCTTTCGATCCGCAAACCGGACAAATTGACGATCTTGAATCACCGTTTGAGCCGCATCATCAATTAATTTCAGATGACGATCAAGTTCAGATTTATCAGGGTGTTATGGGTGACGTGAACGGCGAGGTTACGCACATTTTATTGCGCGGACATCAATATCTGAAAGATAACCGCCTCCCGCCGCAGGGATTCACGTCGCAGGGCGCACATATCGATACCACCGCAATTTTCGGTGCTGCGGCGAGCGATCCCAATTTTAACCGGAGCAGCGTTTCCGAAGGCACTGGCGCGGACAGCGTTTTTTATCGCATCGGCGAATTGCAGCGTAACGAAACCTATCAGATTGCGGTGAAGGTTTACTATCAAACCGCATCGCCGGAATTTGTGGCGCATTTGAGCAGCTATGCCACGCCGGAAGTGGCAACGTTTATGGGTTATTACAATCAGGCGTCCAAAATACCGGAAATACTGGATTCGCTGGCGCTGCTCACAACGCCAGCCGGTTTGCCGGACAGCGACGTTCTGCTGCCGCAAACCGTGGTGTTGCGCGATGCGTATCCGAATCCGTTCAATCCCGCCACGACGATTGATTTCACTTTGGCGCAACCGATGCAGATTACATTGAATGTGTTCAATATTTCCGGGCAAAAAGTGGCCACGCTCGTCAGCGGGCGGTTGGCTGCCGGCGATCATTCGGTCAAATTTGTCGCGGAAAACCTGGCTTCCGGCGTTTATTTTTACCGATTGCAAACGGAAACAGGTATCCATCTCGTTAAAAAAACGTTGCTGCTGCGCTGATTTTGGAAAATTTTGATTGCTATCAATGCTATCATTGATTACAATGATAGCAAAAAGAGGAAGCCAATGGCAAATATTACCATTCGCAATTTATCTGACCAAACGAGAGACAAACTGCGGGTACAGGCAGCGAAATCCGGCACATCGCTGGAGGCGTATATCCGCGACATTTTGAACAGGGTATCGGATGAAAATGGCGGATCGGCGATCAATCTTGTTGATCTCGCCACGGAATTGTTTGGTGAATCTGATGGCGTCGATTTGCAGCTTCCCGCACGGAAAACCAGCCGTTCTCCCGCGAGTTTTGACGAATGATTTTGATCGACACTAACGTGATTTCGGAATTGATGCGCGAAAAACCGGATGCAGCCGTAATGCGTTGGATACAATCGATGTCTGCAACAGAATTTTGGCTCACATCAATAACAATCGCAGAAATAAAACGCGGCATTTTGCGATTGCCGGAAAGCCAGCGACGTCAACGGCTGCAAACCAAATTTGATGAATTTGTTATTCGAGGGTTCCGGCGGCGTATTTTCAGTTTCGATGAAGCCGCCGCGCATGTTTACGGAGAAATTTGCCGCCACAGAGAAAACGCCGGTTTGGCAGCGGATCCGGTGGATATGATGATCGCCGCTATCGCCAAAACAAACAACGCTGCTCTCGCAACACGAAATATCAAAGATTTTTCTGATTGCGGGATTGCCTTAATCAATCCCTGGGATATTTGATCCGTTCATTCCTGCCACAGCACTTTCCAACACAGCACTTGCGAAATTATCCGCGCACCGGTAAATTTGTGATCCGTTAGCCGCCAAATAACGGAATAAACCCAATTACCGGAGGCCTTTCATGAAACGTATTGTTTTGCTTTTGGCTGGCATGGTGCTCATCGGTTGCGCCGATGTGCCGCAGCAAGCCCAGCAATTTTTGGATAGCTATACAACGGAATTTCAAAAGCTATATTACGCATCCGCGAAAGCGGAGTGGCATTCCAACATTTACATTGTCGAAGGTGACAACAGCGCAGAGGAAGCAACCAAAGCCGCAAACGAAGCGTTGGCAAATTTCACCGGAAGTAAAGAAAATATCGAAACTGCCCGCGAATTGTTAAAAAGCAAAGATCAGCTAAGTTCTCTTCAAATCAAACAGTTAGAAGCTGTGTTGTATGCCGCTGCAAACAATCCGCAAACAGTGCCGGAATTGGTGAAAGCCCGCATCGCTGCGGAAGCGGAGCAGAACAAAAACCTGTTCGGATTTGATTTTCAGATTCACGGCGAATCCGTTTCGACCAACGAAATTGACAATATTTTGAAAACCGAAACGAACGATGCCAAACGCCTCGCCGCGTGGGAAGCCAGCAAAGAAGTTGGCAAAACCCTGAAAGACGGTTTGGGGAATCTGCAGAAACTGCGCAACGAAACCGTTCAGGCGCTCGGATATGACGATTATTTTGCCTATCAGGTGTCATCGTACGGCATGACGACGCAGGAAATGGTTGATCTCAACAAACAGTTGATCGCCGATGTGATGCCGCTGTATCGCGAATTGCACACGTATGCGCGATACGAATTTGCCAAAAAATACCGCATTAAAAATGTGCCGGATTATCTGCCGGCGCACTGGCTGCCCAACCGCTGGGGACAGGATTGGAACGCGATGATCGAGGTTGAAGGGCTGAATCTCGATAACGTTTTGGCGGAAAAAGGCGACAAATGGCTGATCGAGCAGGCAGAGCGCTTTTACATTAGTATGGGATTTGAGGAATTGCCGGAAAGTTTTTGGGAGCTTTCCAGCCTGTATCCGCTGCCGGAAGGTTCGGATCACAAAAAAAATAATCACGCATCGGCGTGGCATATGAATTTGGAAGATGACATTCGCTGTTTAATGAGCGTGGTTCCCAATACGGATTGGTACGAAACCACCCATCACGAACTCGGACACATTTATTATTATGTGGCTTACACCAATCCGGACGTGCCGCCGCTGCTGCGCGAAGGCGCCAACCGCGCGTTTCACGAAGCCGTTGGCAGCCTGTTGGGATTGGCTGCGATGCAAAAGCCGTTCATGGCGCATCTCAATTTGATCGAGCCGGATCTGAAAACCGACGAAATGCAGCAGTTGCTCAAGGAAGCGCTGAATTACATTGTTTTCATCCCGTTTTCTGCCGGTGTGATGACCGGATTTGAGCACGAATTGTATTCAAATAATTTGCCGAAAGACCAGTATAATGCCAAATGGTGGGAGCTTAAAAAGCAGTATCAGGGCATTGTTGCGCCGGGCGAACGCGGCGAGGAATATTGCGATGCGGCATCCAAAACGCACATCAGCAACGATGCAGCGCAATATTACGATTACGCGCTGTCGTATGTGCAGTTGTTCCAGTTGCATAACCACATCGCCACCAAAATTTTGAAACAGGACCCTCGCGCCACCAATTATTACGGCAGCAAAGAAGTCGGCGAATTTTTGAACGGTATTCTGAAAAAAGGTGCCAGCGAAGATTGGCGAAAACTGATGCAGGAAGAACTTGGCGAAGAGCTGAGCGCCAAAGCCATGCTCAATTATTTCGCGCCGCTGATGGATTATTTGAAAGAAGTAAACAAGGGTCGGAAATATACGCTGTAAATTGTTGAAAATATTGCAAGTAGAGGCAATTCATGAATTGCCTCTACTTTCGCCTCACCGTAACATTGGTTATTAATAATAAAATCTCAATACGTCGCAAGATCGAACGAAAACGTGGTTCCCACATTGCGCTGGCTGGAAACGCGGATGGCGCTGTTGTGCAGCTCGATAATTTTTTTGGTGATCGCCAAACCCAATCCGGCACCGCCGGTGGACCGCGCACGGCTTTTTTCCACCCGGTAAAAACGATCGAAAATCAGGGGCAAATCCTGTTCGTCGATGCCCACGCCGGTATCGGAAACCTCCACCCGAAGGTGATTTTTGGCTTTCACTACCTCAATTTTTACGGTGCCGTTTTCCGGCGTGTAGCGAATAGCGTTGTCGATCAAATTGGACAGTGCGCGTTCGATCAGCCCGATATCCGCCATTACTTGCGGCAACCCGCCCGGCACATCGGCGCGCAGCCGGATGCCTTTTTGCTCCGCCGTTACGTTGAATTTCATAATCACATCCTGCACCAGATCGCCCAGCGCAAACGGCTCCAGTTCCGGCTGAACCTGCATGGCATCCAGCCGCGATAGCTCAAACAATTGCTCCACCTGCTGGTTCAGCGAGCCGGTCACATTCAACAAAATGTTGAGGTATTTTTGGCGTTCTTCCGGCGAAAGCTGCTCTTCTTTTATTTGCAATGTTTCGATGTAACCTTTGATCGACGCCAGAGGGCTGCGCAAATCGTGGGACACGTTGGCGATCAAATCCCGGCGAAGCTGGTCGGTTTTTTTGAGCTCCGCAAGGTTGGCTTCGATGGTATCGGCCATTCGGTTGAACGAGATGCCAAGTTGCCCGATTTCGTCGGATGCGGATTTCTCCACCCGCCGTTTGAGTTGTCCCTGCTCAAAATCCTGCACCACTTCGTTCATGTGGCGAATGCGACGTGTGAGCAGCGCAAACAAAATCAAACCGATTACGCCGGTAACGAGAATGCTCAGCAGCAAGCCTTTCACGATCGTCCGGGTGATAAAATCGCTCCGCAAAACAGATGCCGTGGTATCAAATTGTTCGCTTTCGGTGATGATGTACAGATAGCCGGATTGCGCACCGATTTTCACCGGCGCAGCCGAAAACGGTTTCTGCCGGGAGGGATGTCGCGGGTCATCGCCGAGCACCAGATTGTTGCCGGATTGCCCCAAAAACTGCATCACCGGATCGAGGTTGACCGCGTTTTGCTGCATTTTTTTGTGCGGCTCAGCGAAAAATGCCAGAATGTTGCCAGTGCTGTCCAAAACATAAATTTCGATTTTGGGATTGAGCACCATAATGTAATGAATCAAGTGCTCCATTTCCGCGAGATTCAGGCTGTCGGTCATTGCCGGGAGCAGTTCCGGTGCCATGTTTTTTGCCAGATTTTTATTGAGCTGCTGATCCGTCTGGCTCTGGAAATTCCGCGATGCGGAAATGGTAATGAACATCAGCGCCAGCCCCATCGCCACCAGCAGCAGCAGAAAAATGCCGGAAAGTTTTCCGTAAAATGTTTGCCAAAATTTCATGATTCCAGCTCCGATGCTTCGGAGAAGCGGTAACCCACGCCCCACAGTGTTTTGATGAAACGCGGATTTGCCGGATCGCGCTCAATTTTATTGCGCAACCGGTTGATGTGCGAGTTCACCGTGTGATCGTAACCGTCGTATTGGTAGCCCCAAACCATATCCAGCAGCGCATGGCGATTGTAGGTTTTGCCCGGATTTTTGGCGAAGAGCGAAAGCAAATCGAATTCCTTCGCAGTCAGTTCGACAATTTGCCCGTTGACCGTCACTTTGCGGCGATCGAGATCGATGCTCAGTTCTGCAAAATCCAATAGGGTGCGTTCGCCGTCTGCAACCATCTGTTTTTTATCGGCTTCGATGCGCCGGAAAATCGCTTTCACCCGTGCGATAAATTCGCGAATCCCGAACGGTTTGGTGATGTAATCATCCGCACCCACTTCCAGTCCGAGCACTTTGTCCAATTCTTCTGTGCGGGCGGTGAGCATCAAAATCGGCGTAAATTTGTTGTGATCGCGAATGCCTTTGCACACCTCCAGCCCGCCGAGTTTTGGCAGCATTAAGTCCAGAATAATCAATGCGTAATCGTTTTCCAGCGCTTTTTGCAATCCGGCTTGCCCGTCGTATGCGCAGTGCAGGTCGTAGCCCAAGTCTTTCAGGTGAATTTCGATCACGCTGGCGATGTTGGGATCATCTTCGATAATTAAAATACGTTTGGATTGTTCCATAATTTTCTGTTCGGTAAGTAGTTGTTTATTCATGTTTTAGTGATGAAAAAAACATTTTCCAAAAGTAGGGAACGGTCGCGACCGTTCCGCCTGTTACCAAAATCGCGGATTAACATTTTTTGTTCAATCAAAAAGCCACTGAATCATAAACCCTGTTTGGGAGAAAATCCTCACATAAACTTAACAAAATTGTATGTTTGAGCGGATAATTTTTCAATGAAACTAATGTTAGCTTTCGCGGGTGTCATGCGAGATCGTGAATCGGTGTGGCGTTCGGTTCCGCTGGAAATTCAGTAATGCATAAAAGGCTAATGAAAATGCATATTTCTGTCGAAATATAGAGTCTAAATGCTGCTATCCCAACATTTTTGTGGCTGTTTGGTGAGCCAGTTCTCGCTGAAACGGGATTCACTTTCCGCAATCCGGTGTGCCGAAAAGAACGCATGCAGCAGAGTGTGACCTCAATCAATGTCGAAACAGGGATTATCATTAATCTGCGGCATTGTAACTGATTAATTTAAAATGTGTTAGATCGCGCAAAAAACCGCGTAGTTCTGACGCGAAAACATACCGCGCAGCGGTTTTGGATAGAATAAACGATGAATCGATGGACAGGTGAACTTTCGGTTGGCTACTGGCGCGTGCGGCGCTATCTCAACGATCACCGGGTGGTGAACACGCCGCGATACGATGCGTTGCGCAATCAATTTTACAACGATCTGTGGCAGGACACCGCCGCCGCGATGGGCGCAACTATTGAAGATATCGGGTACGGTTACAGCCGCATTTCCATCGGCGATAAATACACTTTTGTTCAGGGCGGCAAAGTGCAGCTGGACGACCACCTGATTTTGAAAATCGCCGGCAACAAACCGCTGGTGTATTCGATGCTGACCGATCGCGGGTATCCGGTGCAGCCGTTTCTGGAATACAAACTGCAATCGCTGGACAAAGCCTGGCGATTCATTCAGGAATCGCAAACGCCCTGTGTGGTGAAACCGGCGGCCGGCAGTGGTGCGGGTAACGGCATCACAACCAAAATCTGCACGATGGATCAGCTGAAACGCGCCTCGCTGTGGGCGGGAACCTTCAGTCGCCAATTGCTGATCGAGCGGGAAATTGCCGGCGAATCGTTCCGGCTGCTGTATCTTGATGGCAAATTGATCGACGCGGTGCGCAGAAATCCGCCGCACATCACCGGCGATGGCAAATCGGACATCCGCACGCTGATGCTCCGCGAAAATGAATCGCGATTGAGCGGCAAGCCGATTACCGCGCTTTGCCCGCTGATCGTCGATTTCGAGAGCGAACTGCATCTCGGCAGTATCGGCAAAAAGCTCGGCGATGTGCTGCCAAAAGGCGAAACAGTCGCGGTGAAAACGGTGTCCAACCAAAATCGCAATAGCGAAAACGAAACGGTTCGCGACATTATTCACCCGTCGATTGTGGAAACCGGTGCGGAAATTTCGCGGATTTTCAAATTGAAGCTTTCCGGCGTGGATGTGCTGACGCCGGACATCACCAAACCGCTGGCGGAAGTTGGCGGCGTGCTCGGCGAAGTGAACACCAATCCGGGGCTGCACCACCACTATCTCATCAGCGAGCCGGACAAAGTGGCGCACGTGGCGCAGCAGATAATTGCGTATATTCTCAGTCAGTCGTAATGTATTGAAAAATATAAAATTATCGTAGGGAACGATCGCGACCGTTCCGAAATAAGATACAATTTTGAACAGCAGGGAACGCATACATGCGTTCCGAAATTAATTTGATGCTCGAATTTTCTGATTCAAAAATCAGTGAAAATCAAAATGGATTTTAACCTAAAAGGGAACAGCGATGTTTCTCAAACAATCGGATAAAACACCCGTCGTCGTTTTGGGCGGATCGTCGAATGCGCTGGCAGTAGCGCGGAATCTGGGTCGCCGGGGCATCCCGGTGTATCTGATGGTGCAGGCGGATAATTGCGCCACTTTCACGCGATTTGCCACCAAAGTTTTCCCGTTTTCCGACAAAAAAAGTGTGTCGGATAACTGGCGGGAACTGTTGCTGGACAAGCCTTTGCCGGAACTGACCGGCAGCGTGATCATGCCCTGCAACGACGACGGACTGGAATTTCTCGCGAAATACAACCAGCAGCTCGCCAAACGCTATATTCTGGACGATTCCATTCCCGACGTGCATTTGACGATGCTCAACAAACGCCGCACGATGGAAAAAGCCCGCGATATCGGTATTCCGGTGCCCAAATTTGCGGTGGTCGATACGGAGGCAGACATCGCCAAAATCGATCCCAAAGAAATAATGTTTCCGACCATCGTGAAGCCGCAGCACTCGCACCTGTTCCAAAAAGCGTTCAATGGCGAAAAGCTGTTTTTTGCGGATAATTGGGACGAATTGCGCATGCGGCTGGATCAGTCGTTGGCGAAGCAGCAAAAGGTGATCGTCAGCGAAATGATTCCCGGACCGGATACGCAACTTGCCAGCTATTACACTTATCTCGATAAAGATGACAATCCGCTGTTTCATTTCACCAAAGCGGTGATTCGCCGTTTCCCCAAAAACAACGGGCAAGGCTGCTACCATGTTACGCGCTGGGATCCCGAGGTTGCGAAAGTCGGGATGCAGTTTTTCCGGGGAATGGGGCTGAAAGGGCTCGGCAATGTGGAGTTCAAAAAAGATTTGCGCGATAACAAATGGAAGCTCATCGAATGTAACCCGCGCATTACCGCAGCGCATGAATTGCTGGTGCGATGCGGCATGGAAACCGATTGGGTAATTTATTGCCATTTGACCGGATTGCAGGTGCCAAAAATCGAGAAATTTGAGGAAAATGTGACGCTGTGGTTTCCGCGCCGCGATTGGCTGGCTTACAAAGAATTAAAGGCGCTCAACGAAATTACATTGTTTGAATATCTGAAAAGCATTGCCAAACCGCAGGTGCTGCCGCATTTCCGGTTGGCAGATCCGATGCCGACCATCGCGCCGTTTCTCGATTCCGTGAAAGGGCGGCTGTTCGGAAAATCGCAACCTGCTGTGTCGTCAAAAGTGGCGAAAATTTAGCGATTTTTTGTAGAGGCAATTCATGAATGGCCTTTACTTAGAGGCAATTAATGCATTGCCTCTACGACGATTGATGATGTATTACAAACCGAGATCGTCCGAAATCCGCTGTAGCGCTTTGATCGTAAAATCGATGTGCGCATCCAAATCCACACCCAATTCTTCTGTTCCCTGTTGAATATCTTCCCGGCTGACTGCGGCGGCAAACCGTTTGTCTTTCAACTTCTTTTTAACGGATTTGACCGATACTTCCGCCAGACTGCGGCTCGGTCGCACATACGCCACAGCGGTGATGAACCCGCAAAGCTCGTCCACCGCGAACAGGGTTTTAGCCATCAGCGAATCGCGGGGAACGCCGCTGTATGAGGCGTGTCCGAGAATCGCGCGAATCCATTCCTCCGGGTAGCTTTTTTTACGCAAAATTTCCGCACCGACAAACGGGTGCTCATCCTGCGTCGGGTGTTTTTCGTAATCGAAATCGTGCAGCAACCCGACGATGCCCCAGGCTTCCACATCTTCGCCAAATTTTTCGGCATACGCCCGCATCGCACCTTCAACGGACAGGGCGTGTTTGATCAGCGCATCTTTTTCGGTGTATTCGGTCAATAATTGGTAGGCTTCTGCTCTGTTCATTTGTTTTCACCTGCGGTTAATGTTTCGGTTCGCTGAGATAAAAATGCCACAGCAACCGGGCAGCTACTGCCCGGAACGGTCGCCATTGCTCGCCGAATTCGGTCAACTGTGCGGCGTCGGGCAACTTTGGCAGGTTTTTGAGTCGCTGCAACGCTTTTGCCAGCGCCAGGTCACCGACCGGCCAGGCATCCGGGCGCAGCAACGCCATCAGCAAATACACGCTGGTTGTCCAATTGCCGATGCCCTTTATTTTCTGCAATTCCATGTGCACAAATTCATCGCTTTCGCGATGCAACGCTGCCAAATCCAGCTCGCCGTTCAAAATTGATTCGGACAAATGGCACAAATACCGTGCTTTCTGGCGACTGACGCCGGCGATTTTCATTGTTGCATCATCCAGCGGGAGCACGGTTTCCGGTTTCAGCGGCGCGGCGGTTGCAGACAGTTTGTCGAATGCCGCTTTCGCGGATGCCAGCGAAACCTGCTGTTCCAGAATGATGTGCACCAGCGTGGCAAATCCCGGTTCGCGCGCCCACAGCGGCGGCGTGCCGTGCCGTTCGATGATGCCTGCGAAATCCGCATCATTTTCCGCAAGTTTTAGCGCCGCGATTGCCAGCGATTGTTCATTCAACGTTTTTTTTATAGTCATGATTTTATTGGGTTTATTAGCTGTATGTGCGAACCGGACTGAACATTTCGACAATCACGCAGGGCGTCAAAGCTTTGCCGGAATGCCGCATATTTGATGGAATTGTAACGACAATTCCGGGTTTTAACGTTTGGGTTTCGCCGTCCAGCGTCATCTCGAATGCGCCGTCCACCAACATGCTCATTTGCTCATTTTCGTGCGAGTGTTCGGGCAAAACGGCATCTTTTTCGATGTTCCAATACACAAACGTCATCCGTTCCCCATGCACCAGCCGTCCGTGAAATCCGGGGATGATTTCGCGCGGTTCAATATCCGATAACGGAATAAATGGCATTTTGTCCCTTTCTGCGTTTTGTTTCGCATCGATCGCTGATTTTCAAAAGCTAAACATAGCAACTTTTTCGCGAATAATCAACCGGGCGATCGCCCAACCGTTTGTAAATTACGGAAATACCCCATTAGTGGAATTGATTTTGCGTATTTTTCGTTGTAGATTAAAACATTCGGCGAATGACCACGGGCAACCGGATCATTTCAGTTGGTTGGATTCAATCCAAATGATTGTTGTAAGTTGAATAAAAATATGGCTTTGTATAAATGGAAGCAAACACGCTCACAGACGGACACCCACAACAAATGACACAAAAAATTTCTGTTAAAGAAAAAATTTTAGTCGTAGAAGATGACATCAATACTTTGAATGGTTTGGCGGAAATTCTGGAAGATGAAGGCTTTGACATCACCAAATCCAAAAACGCGCGGATGGCCCAAAGCGTGTTCAAAAAAGGCGAATTTCAGGTGGTGTTGATGGATTATTTGCTGCCGGATACAGACGGGCTTGAGCTTTCCAAAATGTTGCTGGATCAGCGGCAGGATGTCAAAATTATTATGATGACCGCTTTCGGCACAGTGAAAAACGCTGTAAATGCAATGAAAATGGGCATTTACGATTATCTCACCAAGCCGATCAATCTGGATGAATTGCTGATCATTTTGCGACGGGCACTGGATGAACAGCGCCTGCAGCAGGAAAATCAGGAGCTGAAATCCAAAATCACCAAAACCTACCGGTTTGAAAATATTGTTGGCGTTAGCGGCAGAATGCAGCAGGTTTTCCAGAAAGTTGCCAAAGTGGCCAGCGCCAACGCAACCGTGCTGTTGCGCGGCGAAAGCGGCACCGGAAAAGAGCTGATCGCCCGGGCAATCCACTACCAAAGCAAGCGCAGCGAAGCCCATATGGTGGAAATCAACTGCGCATCGATTCCCGAAAATTTGCTGGAAAGCGAACTGTTCGGGCACGAAAAAGGCGCGTTTACCGGCGCATATAAATTGAAACAGGGCAAATTTGAAATCGCCAACGGCGGATCACTGTTTCTCGATGAAATTGGTGAACTGCCGCTATCGTTGCAGGCAAAATTGCTGCGGGTGCTGCAGGAACGCCGGTTTAACCGCGTTGGTGGCGTGGAAAATATCGAAGTGGATGTGCGATTAATTGCCGCAACAAACGCCGATCTGGAAAAGAAAATGAGCGAAGGATTGTTCCGCGAAGATTTGTATTATCGCCTGAACGTGATTCCGATTATGATTCCGCCGCTCCGCGAACGGCAGGAAGATGTGGGTCCGCTGACCGACCATTTTTTGAAAAAATATGCCGCAAAAGATCAACGGAAAATAGAATCCATTTCCGCGGATGCGCGTAAAATATTAATGGCGTACGAATGGCCGGGCAACGTTCGCGAACTGGAAAACGCCATCGAAAATGCGGTGGTAATGTGCGATAGCGGCAGCATCGAACCGGATGATTTGCCGCCGTATCTCAAAGGCCGCCGGGCGATAAATTCGCCGCTGCTGCAAATTATTAACGATCGCAACGATCTGTCCTATCGCGATAAACTGGAAGCCTGCGAACGCGAAATTATCCGCCAGGCGCTCGTGGAATGCGAAAACAACAAAACGAAAGCTGCGCAAAAGCTCGGATTCACGCTGCGAACGTTGCGCAATAAAGTCAATAAATACAGTCTGTAAGCTACCTTTTTTTGTAACAAAATATTCATCAAACCGAGAGGTGTATATGAAACGGCTAAATTTACTGATTGCCTTTTTGGCGCTGTTCAGTTTTGTTGCGTATGGGCAAGCCTCAAACGGATTTGCCAAAACCAAAGTGCATCAACCTAACCAAATGAGCTGGCAAGATTTTGACCAGCAGAACGGGAAAGTGCAGTTTGTTGCCGGCGCGGGATATTTTGGTTCCACTCTTTCCTATTTTCGGAAAGGCAGCGGCCGGTTCATGTATGGCTTTAATGTGGATATTTTGCCGGTCTCAACCGGTGTAAATTTGGCAAACGATTATTATGGCGCCGGGCTTCCCGGTATCAGCCAAACCAGTTTGCTGATGCCCTTTTGGTTCTCGATGAAAATGCGCCTGACCAATCGTCCGGCCAGCTCAATTTCGCCGTATGTGATTGCGGGATTGGGTCCGGCAATCGGGTTGCGAATGGAAAATCAACATTCGTTTTGGGATTCCATTTCATCGATTAACGCGGATTTGGGCGGCGGCGGTTTCGCCGGAATCGGCGTCGATTATTTGTGGGCGGATGAATGGGCAATCTCTGCGGATGTCCGTTACATGGCGCTCGATTTCGATTCACCGCTGCGTTTCAGCGAAGATTACAGCGGCTTAACTTTTGCATTCGGGTTTGTGCGTGCGTTTTAATTGCGAACGGAACTTCCCAACTTCCTGATAAAGTCAGTCCATAAAATTTCGATAGTTCAAAAGGTAACGGCAGCGAAAAATCTATAACATTCGCAGCCGTTACCTTTTGTAATTCTGATCATTTAATCCGGTTTTTTGTTGAATTTTTACATGTTGGCGGCGTCAGCCGGAACGGTGCGGATTGAATATCAGGTGAATTTTTGCACAACAGGATTGGGAAGGTTTGGGAAGCCGTGAAACACGATCTGGAATCCATTGTAAAGCAGATCGAGCATTTGCCGATGCCGAAAATTGCAGCATTGCAAGTGATACGCCTGTGTTCGGATGAGCATTCGAACGCATCGCAAATTGCCACCGCCATTTCCGGCGATCAAACGCTTACCACCGAAGTGCTCCGAATCGCCAATTCCAGCTATTTCAACTATCCCCGGGAAATTGCAAATATCCAGCGCGCCATTGTTATTCTGGGGCTAAATCTCATCCGCGATATTGCAGTCAGTTTTGCATTCCGCCATTATTACAAACAATTTACGGGACGGTTGGCGATCGATTTCAAAACAGCGTGGGAACATGCGGTTTTAACCGGCGCCATTTGCCGATCGCTGTCGGGAAAATTTTCGTTAAATATTGCAGATACATTGTTTGTCGGCGGGCTGATTCATGATATCGGAAAAGTGGCGCTGTCGGTTGCCATCGGAAAGGAATACCTGGAATTGGCGCAGTTCGCAGCAAAAAACAACACGCATTTGTTTCTGTTAGAGCAAGAAAAATGGGGATTTAACCACGGCGATGTGGGCGGAATTTTAATTGAACGTTGGCAATTCCCGCAAATTCTTGTTAATATGATTACGTATCACCACTACCCTGCGGATTTTAGCGGCTCAGCAGATGTGTATCGCGGGATTCAGGTGATTTATTTGAGCAACCTTCTTGCCCATTGTCTTCGGCAGGAGTCAATAAATTTGGAAGCCATCATCCGGTTAGATGCCAATTTCACCCAGCTTTTCCCTGTTAACGAACGCGAATTTGACGAATTGGTGGGTGGTGTAAAACATGCACTTAAAAACGATCGCCAACTGGCGGCAATGGGAATGACGGCGTACGCCGGATAACGGGAGCAGATGTTTACCATTGAACCATCGGGTAGCAAATTATGAAGCAGCAAACGGATCACATGCAGTCGAATATTAATACACATTTTGACAACATTTTAAGCACACTCGGGAACATCGAAAACGCGGCAGCGGTTATCAGCCGGCTCGGTAATTTATCCGAGGATGTGGGGGCGCTCAAAAAATCCGTCAAAGTGGCGCTGAATACTTTGGATAACCATTTTCAGGCGTATCTGAAACAGATTCACGTGCTCTCCGAATTGATCGAATTTCAGCAGGAAGTGATCCGGTTTGCATCGCCGGACGAAATGGTGGCATCTACATTTCGCTATCTGAAATCGCAGATAAATTACGACGGTGCATTTATTTACATCAAATCTGATGCTGAAGAAAAAAGCGACGATTTGCTAACCAGTGATGAAAAATCTCGCGAAATTTACGAATCATTTTTAACCGGTAAAAAAACGCTTTCTACCATTCGCAAAGCGTTGGGCAAAAAAGAACGGGCGTTTTTCCTTGAAAAAGAATCGCGGCCGGAGCTGCAAAATTTGCCCTGGAAAATGTTTGGCGCAAAATCCACGATCATCATTCCGCTGCGAATCCAGCGCAATTTGTATGGATTTGGGGTCATTTACAGCCGGCAGGAAGATGCGATAACCATCGAGCAGCTATCGTCCGTCAACGTAATTTTGGGGCTGCTTTCGCTGATGATTTTCCAGCATTATTATTTTTTCCACCTCAAACAGCGGTTTTTATCGCAGGCGCGATTGCACAAGGTTTTTGAACCGGTCAAGTTTGGCGATTTTTTTGATCGCGGACCGCTGCACATTTTTTCGTTAGATGAAAGCGGCGTCATTTTGCACGCCAACAACACTGCGTTGCAAAACACGGCATTCGGGCATATCTCGCCGATCGGCGAAAAATTCACCCATTTTTTACCGGAAGATCAGCAGGAATCTTTCGATAACGCCATCAACAATATTCACGATGGTGAGTTGCTGCCGTTTCACACGCCGTTGTTTATCCAAAACGGTGCGATGCATGTGTGGAATATTTTTTTCAGCCAAATGACGCTGCAACAAAAATTTACGCTGAAAATGGTGATCGCAGTTGATGTTACCGCTCAGCATTTCCGCGAACAGGTGAAAGCGCGCAACGAAGTGCTGGATCAGGCCGCAGATTTTTCAACGGTAATCAGCCGCCACCTGAATGATTTGTTGGCGGTGATGGTGCCAAACGTAAGCCTGATGCGTCAGCAGTTGCCGCAGGATCATGCGTTGCAAAAACATGTTTCGGCGATGGAAAACACGTTGGGCAAAACCGAACAGCTCACCCGCAAATTCCTGAATTACGATTTGCCGGAAATTGAAACGCCACGTAAGTCGAGTTTAAACAAACTGATAAAGCAAGTTGTCGATCATTTTCAGGAAAAACTCAGCGATCACGTTGTGTTCAAAATGGAGCTTTCGGACGACGTGCCGGCGATGCAATTATACACCCGACGGCTTGCCCGGCTCATCAAAATTTTCACCAAAAACAGTTTGGAAGCGCTGAATGAGCGGGAAAATCCGCAAATTCAATTGAACACACGAGTGGTTACCGTGGACGAAACCGGGCTGCTTCGCCCGGAAATGTATCCGTTAAATCCCGGCAGTTTTGTGGAAATGCGCTTTACCGATAACGGCAACGGCATCAAACCGGAGTTGTTGCCGCATATTTTCAAGCCGTTCTTTTCCACCAAAATCAAAAATGACGGTACCGCCGGAATGGGACTTTTTATCGCCTATAATATTGTTAAAGAGCTGAAGGGCGAAATTTTTGTAACCAGCGTTCCGGGGCAATCGACGACGTTTTTAATTTACCTGCCGCTGGTTGAGGCGCCCGCCAAAAACGCCGGAAAAACGATCAGCGCTGCGCCGGCGCAAAATGGCAAAATCGCACCGTGCATTCTGGTTGTGGATGACGAATACAACATTCGCAGCGTGTTGCAGGAAATTTTGGAGGCGCACGGTTTCCGGGTGCTCACCGCCGAAAACGGCAAAGAGGGCGTCGAGGTTTTTGAACAGAAAGCGGATGAAATTGATCTGGTAATTCTGGACATGCGCATGCCGGTAATGGGCGGAAAAGAGGCGTTTCTGGAGATCAAAAAGCGCAAAAATGATCAGAAAGTGATTATTATCAGCGGATTTGCGAAACGCGAGGAATTACAGGAAATTATGCGCAACGGCGCGTTGGGCTATCTCAGCAAACCATTCCAGATCGAAGATATTTTGAAACAGGTGAAAAGCACGCTGGTGCATTAATTTCCGCCGAGAAATATGCCGTTAGTTTGCCAAAATTTAATCTGTGCGGTAAATTCTGTTTAATTGTCATTTGGCAAAATAATCATATTTCGATATTTTTTTGATGGCTGATCCCGCCGAAAATTACCAACCGAACGGCTGTTCCAACAACAGTATCATGATTTTCTATGTTTCGTCATTGCGCGATAAATAGGCGATTCTCAAAAATTTGTCGCAACAAAATGTTGAAGTTGCCGCCATTTTATCCGAAGATGTGTAATTGCAAGGTCAGGGAAGACGGAGCGGCGATCAGGGATTGTTTCGCCAAAATATTGGAAAAACTTCATTTAACGACTCTCCGTGTGCTCCCTTTTGTGTTGTTTCATTGTTAATAGGTATTTGCGATGCAAAAGTGGAAACCAACATCTATTAGATATAAAATAATATCCATTTCGGTAATGGTTAGTGCGGCAGTGTTGGTTTTTAATGCTGTGGCATTTTTCCTGCTCGAAATATATTCATACAGAGAAACCGCGTTACCCCACGCTCAAAAACAAGCTGAATTTATTGCCAACGCTGTTGCTGAACCGATGCTATCAGCTGATCGGGCGGCAGCCAAACGCGTGTTGCAATCGCTGGAAGCAGAAAAAGAACTGGCTGTTGCGATGCTTTTTTCGCCGGATGGCACGGTTTTTTGCGCCGTTGGGCAATCCGGAAAATCCGGTTTCGATGACGAATTTGTGACTTACGATAGCGATGCCGGCATCTTTTTTAGCGATCTGCGGGTGACGCAACCGGTATTTGCCAACGGCAAATTTATCGGGAAATTGTGCCTGGTTTTCGATCACTCACAGCTGTATCAGCGGCTTTTGTGGTTCGCAATTGCGGCGGCACTCATTTTGGCGTCGGGGATTTTGCTGGCGTTTTTATTTTCATCAAAACTGGAAGCTGTTGTTTTTACATCGCTGGTGCAGTTGCTAAAAGTAATTGAAAAAGTTAAGCTTAGCGGCGATTTTAGCATTCGTGCAAAACGAACCAGCCGCGACGAATTGGGCGATCTGACCGACGGATTTAACGCGATGCTCGATGAAATTCAGCAACGCGATCAGCAATTGGCGGAATTTCAGCACAGCCTGAACAAAAAAGTGGCGGAAAAAACCGCCGAGTTGAACGCCGCAAATCAGGCAAAAAGTGAGTTTTTAGCCAATACCAGCCACGAACTGCGCACCCCGTTAAACGTTATTTTGGGTTTTGCCGGGTTGCTGAAAAACATGGTGACAGACAGCGATCAACAACGGTATTTGAACAATATTACGGTCAGCGGCAAAAATTTGTTGAACTTGATCAACGATGTGCTGGATTTATCCAAAATCGAAGCGCAGCACATGTGCCTTAAAAATGAACCGGTAGATGTAAAATCACTGTTAAAAGAAATTGCCGATATCCACAGTTTTCCCGCATCGCAAAAAGGGCTGCAATTTATTCTGGAAACCGATCCGCAATTACCCGCCCGTTTTATGCTGGACGAAACACGTTTCCGTCAGGTGCTCATCAATCTGGTTGGAAATGCGATCAAATTTACCCATCACGGATTTGTCAAACTGGCTGCAAAATGCGAATTTTCGGCAACGGAAGCTGATGCTGTCCGGTTGACGGTGACGGTGCAGGATTCCGGCATCGGAATTCCGGAAGATCAGACCGAGCAGATTTTCCGGGCATTTGTTCAGCAAGACGGGCAGGACAACCACAAATACGGCGGCACCGGATTAGGATTGGCAATTTCGCAGAAATTAATTGAGTTGATGAATGGAAAAATCGCTGTTTGCAGCACCGTTGGCGAAGGCACTACCTTTAGTGTTGTGCTGAATGATGTGCCCGTCACCGAAGCCGGGATCAGCGAATCCGGCGCTGTTGATGCCCTACATTGGGAACCCGAAGACATCCGTTTTTACCGCTCCACTATTTTACTGGTTGAAGATGACGAAGCCAACCGCACATTAATTCATGAATATATTGGCGGAACCCACCTGAATCTAATCGAAGCCAAAAATGGCGTGGATGCCCTCAACAAACTGAAGGTTGTTCGCCCGGATTTAATTTTGATGGATATGAAAATGCCTACGATGGATGGCGCCGAAACAACCAAACGCATCAAACGGAATCCGTTGTTTTGCAATATTCCGGTAATTGCGGTATCGGCGAATGCGCTGGCGGAGGATCGCCGCGAGGCGCTGGAAAGCGGCATTGAAACGTATTTGAGCAAACCGGTTTCGCGAAAAGATTTGTTCGCCGTGTTGAAAAATCATTTGCCCCATACGATGGTTCACCGGGAGCCGCAAAACGCTCCTTCTCCGCAAAGCGAAACAGAACATTCGCCATTTGATCAAAAATTGGATAAAGCAGCGTTGGATTTCGCTTATCAATTGGTGGAACGCCTGCAAAAAATGATGGAAAACTGGCAGGAAATCAGCGGAACGATGATCACTTCGGATATCGAGCGATTCGGGCAAAATATCAAACAGTTGGGAAATCGCCATTTGGTGGGTTCGCTGCAGCAGTACGGCGAGAAAATTGAAAAATATGCAGCCAGTTTTCAAATTGAAGAACTCAATGCAACGCTGAAAGTTTACCCGGAAGTTGTTCGCAAAATAGAAACCCAGCTTTCGGGGATGAACAGCACAAGCCAAATCCCGATCCGATCCAACGAAAGTCAGCAGCAATGATAGACAACGCGGACATGCTGAACACCTTTTGGATACTCATTTGCGCCGTTTTGGTGATAACTATGCAGGCCGGTTTTTGCTGTGTGGAAAGCGGTTTTGTGCGTTCGAAAAACAGCATCAACGTTGCGATAAAAAATTTTGTGGATTTTTGTATTTCAGCCGCGGTTTTCTGGATGTTGGGTTATGGCATCATGTTCGGCACCAGCCAATGGGGTTTGTTTGGCGTTGATAATTTTGGATTTAGCACACCGGAAAATCCCCAAACAACTGCGTTTTTCTTTTTCCAGATGGCGTTTTGCGGAACCGCCGCAACGTTGGTTGGCGGAGCGGTTGCGGAGCGGCTGCGCTTTTCATTTTATATTTGGATGACCATCATTATTTGCGGCATCATTTATCCGTTTATGGGGCATTGGGTGTGGAACGGCGCATTTACCGGAGAAACGGGCGGCTGGCTGGCGCAATTGGGATTCCGCGATTTTTCCGGTTCCACCGTCGTGCATTCCGTTGGCGGATGGTTTGCGCTGGCTGCGGTGATGGTACTCGGTCCGCGAATCGGTTGTTTTGGCGAAAAAAAATGCACCATCTCCGGTCACGATTTGCCGATGGCAACCCTCGGGGTGCTGATTTTGTGGATCGGCTGGTTTGGTTTTAACGGCGGAAGCACGCTGGAAATGAACGACAGCGTACCAAATATTTTGTTGGTCACCCTGCTTTCCGGCGCATTTGGCGGGCTTTCCGCACTCGCAATTTCGTGGCTGCGGTTGGGGTATGCCCGTGTTGAAGAACTGATGAACGGCGCACTTACCGGACTGGTTGGCATAACCGCAAGTTGCAATATTATTTCTCCGGAAGATGCTGTAATTATTGGATTAATCAGCGGCGTTATCAGCTTTGTTTTTAGCGAACTCTTTCAAAAAATGAAAGTTGATGACGTGTTCAGCGTTGTAACCGTGCACGGCGTCGGTGGTGTTTGGGGCACGTTGTGCGTCGCCATTTTTGGCGATCTTGCACTGCTGGGAACCGGTTTTAGCCGGATGGAACAATTTGGAATTCAGCTCACCGGCGCTGTTGTCGCGTTTGTCTGGGCATTTGGCGTCGGGTATATTTTGTTGCGAACGTTGAACAGCATTAAACCGATGCGCGTTTCCCGCGAAGCGGAAATAACCGGGCTCAATTTTTCCGAACACCGTGCGAGTACGGAGGCAATGGGATTGCTCCGGCAAATGAATTCGCATCGCACCGGCGGCGATTTCAGCAGTCGCGCGTCGATCGATCCGTTTACCGAAACCGGACAAATTGCCATTCACTACAACCAGGTTCTGGACCGGGTTGTAGAGGAAATCAGCGAACGCGAACAAGCTGAAAAAGAACTGAGCCTCTCAAAATTTAATGCGGAAATGCTAACGGAAGAATTGAAAATAGCATTGGATGAATCCGAAAATTTGCGCGAAGATGCAGAAAGCGCCAATCAACTAAAAAGCAAATTCCTCTCTAATGTCGGGCACGAACTACGCACGCCAATGAATGCAATTCTGGGATTTTCCGAATTGCTAAAAGGCGTTACCCGGGAACACATCCAGCAGGAATATATCCGTGAAATTCAGGATAGCGGCAAAGGGTTGTTAACGCTGATCAACGATATTCTCGATCTTTCCCAAATGGAATCCGGCGCGATGGAATTAAAGCTGAAGCCGGTAAATTTGAAATCATTTATGGATCAGTTTGATCATTTTTATCGCGCGCAGGCAACGGAAAAAGGATTGCTTTTTGAAATTATTTTACCGGAAAATCCGATGCCCGTTTTTTGGCTCGATGAAACCCGGCTGCGCCAGATTGTGATGAATCTGGTTGGCAACGCCATAAAATTTACCCCATCGGGAAGTGTCCGGATTGCGTTGCAAATTGCGGAACAACCGGACAAACACTTTCGCCTATCATTCGAGATCAGCGATACCGGCATCGGAATTCACCGCGAAAAACTGGATGCCATTTTTGACGCATTTGTTCAGGAAAGCGGCGACGCCAACCGCGAGTTCGAAGGCACCGGTTTGGGGCTGGCGCTCGCCCAAAAATTTGCCGGATTGATGAACGGGCAAATTTCCGTGGAAAGCGAGCCCGGGTTCGGCAGCACTTTCCGGCTGGTTTTGCCGGATGTTTCTGTTGAAGAAAATAGCGCCCAGCTGGTTGCACCGCCGGATGAAATACGCGATTTGGCACCGGTTCTGGATTTGCAAACAGCCGAAAATTCGCCGCATCAATCGCCGGAAAGCTTAGCCGAAACACGGTCGGAAAAGGAATTTTCTGAACTGAATAAATTGTTGGAAATTATGCAATCGCGAATGATGGAAGATTGGAAAGAAGTCAGCGATACCTGCATAACTATGGATATTCAGCGATTTGGCGCGGAGGTGAAATCGTATGGCGAGCAATACAGCGTGCCACTGTTGTTCAATTGGGGAATGCAGGTAGAGCAATTTGCCGAATCGTTCCGGATTGACGAACTCAATAAAAAGTTAGAAAAATATCCTGAAATACTCAAAATGTTTGCCGAATCATTAAAGAAGGATAACAATCAAGGATGATGGTGTATCTATCAAGGAGGAAAGATGCAAAGCAACAACCTTAGCCAGCCGGAGCGGAAGAAGAATTCACTGATTTTGATTGTGGATGATATTCCCAAAAATATTCAGTTGCTGGGGAATATTTTGTCCAACCACGGGTATAACATTGCCGTTGCCACAAATGGCAAACAGGCGTTGACAATCATCGAAAAAAAACTGCCCGATCTGGTGTTGCTGGACGTAATGATGCCGGAAATCGATGGGTTTGAGGTGTGCCAGCGCATCAAAGATAACCCGGCATCGCGGGAAATTCCGGTAATTTTTTTAACCGCGAAACACGAAGTGGAAGACAAAATCCGCGGCTTCGAAGTCGGCGGATCGGATTATGTGACCAAGCCATTTGAAACAGCCGAAGTTATTGCCCGGGTGCGCACCCATTTGCAGCTCAAAAATGCGCTGGATACCATTCACCAATACAATCAGCAGTTGGAACGCATTGTGGATGAACGCACCGAAGCGCTCATTCGTGCGGAGCGCCACGCTGCTTTCAGCATGTTGATTCAGGGGATCGTTCATAATTTGCGCAACCCGCTGAACGCCATTTCCGGTTCAATTCAATTAATTGAAATGGAACGTAATCGTGTCAATAAATTGCAGATTCCCGATTCCGAAAATGATGAATGGAAAAAAGTCCAAAAATCGTTCGCATCCATTTGGCATTATACGGAAATGGCAGAAACCGGCACCGGCAAATTGATACAAATGATTAATTCGCTGATGGCAAAAAGCCGCGCGGACAAAAGTGATAACATTGAATTGGTCGATCTGAATCAATTACTCCAACGCGAAATAGACTTTTTATTGGCAGATCAGCATTTTCGCAATCACACGAAACGGATTTTGGAGTTCTGTGACGGCGAACTGATGGTTGAAGTGGTGTCCTCAGAAATTTCACAAGTGTTGCAAAACCTGATTCGCAATGCCATTGATGCCATGTTTGAACAACCGGATGCAACCATCACCATCCGCACCGGCAACAATGCCGAAGAAGTGTGGTTTATGGTGCAAGATAATGGTCCGGGCATACCGGAGGATGTTCAGGCGAAAATTTTCGACCCGTTTTTCACAACCAAACCCAAAGCGGATTCCGATTCCAAAGGTCCCAAAGGAACAGGTTTGGGGCTGCACATGTGTTCCGAAATGATCCGGGCATACAACGGGCGTATCGATCTGGAAAGCAAGCCGGGAGTGGGTGCGGCTTTTCGGGTGGTGCTGCCAAAAAACCGACCGGGAAAACACGAAGTTGAAGCCGATAATTCGCAAACTGCGCTTATTTGAGCATAGACAACAGGACTGAAATGAAACTTTCGCAATCCACATTTGCCTGTAATACCGGTAAAAAAGCGCTGATATTTTTGCTGATACTCACCGTTTTTTCGAAAATTCACGCCCAGCAGGAAAATATAGTGCTGCGCTTTTGGGTCGATTTTGCAGATAATGCAGAAGTGCTGTTCATCCACAGCCAGATAAAAACATACGAACAGCAACATCCGGGTGTGAATATTCAACTGGAAGTTTTCAAAGATTTCCAGACCTTTTTTCTGGATCGCTACCAAAGCACTTTTGAGAACGAACTGCCGGATATTATTCGCGGCGTCAGCGATGGCATCTCCCTGTTTGCGGAGAACAATATGATTCAGCCGCTGGATACCAAAATTTCGCCGGATTTTTTGTCTGATTTTCACCAGGTTTTTTTGAAAAGCGCCAAATATAATGGCAAACTTTACGGCATTCCCACATCTTACGAATTATTGGGAATTTACGTAAACGCCGGTTTGCAGCCGGAGCCGTTGAAAAATGTGGATGATTTGTACGCGCTTGCCAAACGGCTTTCGAAAGAGGATTTGCTGGCGCTGGCAACCAATATTGCGGAGCCATATCGTTTTATTCCGTGGTATCAGGGATTTGGCGGCCGGTTTTTTGATGCGAATTTAAACCCGGTTGTCGATAAAAAAGCTTTTGCGGAAGCCTGCCGTTTTGTGTTGGTTTTGCTCGATCAGAAAAAAGTGACAGCGCGCGCCATCAGCAACGAAACCGGACTGGTGCTGTTTGCCGACGGGCTGGCAGCAGCAATGATTTCCGGTCCGTGGGATCTGGACAGGGTTATTAACGAAGAGGTGCCGTTTTTTGTTCAGGCGTTTCCGGCGTTAACGGACGGGCGGCAACCCTGCCCGTATATCGGCATGAAAATGCTGATGCTGTCCAACGCATCCCGCCATCCGGCTGCTGCAACAGATTTTATCCGGTTCCTCTCCACAAAAGAAGCCCAGTTGCAGGCGTTTGAGGCTATTTACTCCCTGCCGACCCGAACGGATATCACCCAAATTTCCTCCGGAAAAGGATTCAAGTTTATTTCGGGATTTTTAGTGCAGGCACAAAACGCCGTGCCGATGCCAAACCATCCGGCGATGGCGCAAATCTGGCTGGCGCTTGCGGATGTGTTGCCGCAGGTATTTAACCACAGTATTCAACCCGAAGAAGGTGCGGAACTGCTGTCGGCCAAAATTGAACAATTGAGATGAAGAACGTTTTATGAAAATATCCCTGAAAATACGTGTAGCCGTCATCAGCTCGATTTTCGTGTGTGTGCTGCTGAGTTTACTGGCGCTGCAATCCTATCTTTCAGAGTCAGAAAAAATTGAACTGACGGCAGCTGAGGAACTGGATTATGCGCTGGAATACAGCCTTCGCGCATTTAATCAGAACGTAAATCGCATGTACGAAACATCGTATTTGTTGAGTCAACTTGAGTATTTACAGGATCTTGTAGAATCTAAAAATTATATCGCAACCATCAATTTTTTAAATGAATTCGAAAAACGGATGGGTGTGGGAAATCTGGCAATCCTCACCGAGGACGGGCGTGCGCTGCGCTCAATCGGGATGTCGCGAAAGTGGATCGCCAATGATCGCGATTCGCTAAACCAGCGGCTGGTACATGAAAAAACATTGACAGATTATAATTTTGACGGAAAAAACGGCTATATCCGCATTATTCGCCCGTTCATCAGCGGTTATAAATATGTGCACAACCAACACATCGAAATTGCTCAAAAAATAGATATCGCATTTGCCGAGCAATTGAAAACGGGCACAAAAAACGAGTTGATTATTTCGTTTGACGGAAAAATTATTACCAGCACATTATTTGATTCCGGCACGGCCAAAGATTTGGCGGCGATAACCTCCCCGTATTCCGTTTTAACCGGAACAAAACCGGTAACGGAATTGGAATTGGGCGGCGAAAGCTGGTTTTGCAAATCCCGTTCGTTAACGGATTATCAGGGAAATATGGTCGGCTACCTCTCCCTGTTGCGCCCGAAAAACATTTACACCATTCGCAATCAGGAATTGTTGTGGCAGCGGTTGCGGCAAACCGGATTTGTGAGCATCATCTTTGGTTTGGTGCTGTTTGCCGCGTACAGCTTTCTGGTTTTTCCGGTGGTTACGCTGTCGCAGCGGGTGCACCAGTTTACCACTTCGCGAATCTGGCATCCGTTTGTGCTGAACCGGCAGGATGAATTGGGGCTGCTTTCCCGCGAAATAAACACGATGGTGGAAGAACTGCAGCAATCGAACGAAGAGTTGCAGCAAATGGTTGAAAGCCGCACGGCAGACCTCAATTTATCCAAAGAAATGCTGGAAGCAAAAATTGTGGAGCTGAACGGAACCGTTCGGACACTGCATCACACGACCGCGGAATTGCGTCAAAGTGAAGAAAATTTGCGGGAAGCGAAAGAAGTTGCCGAATCCGCCAATCGTGCCAAAAGCCGTTTCCTGACCAATATGAGCCACGAACTCCGCACACCGATGAACGCAATTCTGGGATTTGCCGAACTGTTGGGGCAGCGCATCAACGGAAATCTGGAGGTGGAATATTTGCATGCCATTTCATCCAGCGGGCAGGGATTGCTGGCGTTAATTAACGACATTCTGGATCTCTCCAAAATAGAAGCCGGCAGGATGGAATTACAGCAACGCCCCGTTGATTTGGTTGGTTTGATCGGGGAAGTCGCTGATATTTATAAACTTAAAGCAAGCGAAAAAGGGTTGGGATTTGAAACATTCGTCCCCAAAAATTTCCCGAATATTTTGTTGGTCGATGATATCCGGCTGCGCCAAGTGCTGATCAACTTGTTCGGAAACGCCATCAAATTTACCGAAGAAGGCGAGGTCAATTTCCGGATCGATTTTCGGGAAACCCGGGAAGATATCAGCGTTGTTCGCGTCGAATTTACAATTTCGGATACCGGCATCGGTATTCCGGAATCTGAACAGCAGCGTATTTTTGAGGCGTTCGTTCAGCAAAGCGGGCAGGATAATCGCAAATACGGCGGCACCGGTTTGGGTTTGGCAATCACCAAACGGCTGGTGGAAATGATGAATGGCAACATCGAAGTTATCAGCGAAGTTGGCAAAGGCACCACTTTCCGGGTTATTTTGCCGGAAGTGCACATTGCCATAATGGAGCAGATAAACCCGCTGCGCAATCAGGAAGATGCGGAATTGATGTCGCTGCGTTTTCACGAACAAACGTTGTTGCTTGTGGAAGATAATCTGTTGAATCGCAGGCTGATAAAGGATTTTCTGGCATCGACAGAGCTGACAATTCTGGAGGCGGAAAACGGCATCGACGGAGTGAAAATGGTCGAGCAGTATCATCCGTCGCTGGTGCTGATGGATATGCGAATGCCCAAAATGAACGGTTACGAAGCCACCCGGCGCATCAAAGCCAACCCCGATTTTGCGAACACGCCGATCATTGCCCTCACCGCAAATGCGATGAAAAAAGATCGCGACGATGCGATGATCGCAGGTTGCGATGGTTTTTTGGCAAAACCCGTCAGCAATCGCGAACTGCGCTACATGCTCAAAAAATTTCTGAAATTTGCAACCTCCGAAGTCCCGGAACACCACGATTCAACGATTCCCGAAATTTTAACAGAATCAATTGAAACCGTTAATTTAAAGCAGTTGAATAATATGCTGGATGTGTTAAAACGCAACCTGATGAGCAGTTGGGAAGAAGTATCCGAGACGATGATTACCGGGGAAATTGAGATGTTTGCCATTCAGGTGCAGGAAATTGGAACGCAGTGCGGATTGACCGGATTGGTGCAGTGGGGAAACGCAGTTCAGAATTATGCCAGCAATTTTCAGATCGATAAATTATACGAATCGCTGCCGGAATACCCGCAACTGATTCAGCAAATTGAATTGCTGATCAGCGAATCGAAATAATTAACTTGCAATTGAATCCTTTTTGCGCCGCTATTGGTGCAGCGGCGGACGGAATTTGTAGCCGTAAACGATTACGCCGCGCTCGCCTTCCTCGCTGATTTTGCGGATCACCATTTCCACCGGCATCCCGATTGTAACCTGTCCCGGCTCGATATCCGTTAGCTGCGCTGTGATGCGCGGTCCCTCTGTCAAATCAATCAATGCCACAACATACGGCACATACGGCGCAAACGCTTCGGTGGATTGATACACCGTTGCGAAGCTGTAAATAGTCCCTTTCCCGGAAAAGCGAAACGGTTCTGCTGCCCGGCTGCGGCATTTCGGGCAGACCGGTTTTGGCGGAAAATTGAGATCGCCGCAGTTACTGCATTTGCTGCCGGTGAGCCGGTATCGTTGCTGTTGCAATCGCCATGCACGTGGAATGTCCATCAAAAATCCTCTATAAAATCAGGCTAAATTTTTTAAAATAGTGGTGATAACCGTTGCGCCGCTGCCGCCGATATTTTGCGCCATGGCGATGCGGGCATCGGGAATTTGCAACGCATCCGGCGCCTGCCGGCGAAGCTGCATTGCCGCCTCCACAATTTGATACAAACCGGTTGCCCCAACCGGATGACCGCGACCTTTCAGCCCGCCCATCGTGCAGGTGGGCAAATTGCTGTTGCGCCGGAACGCGCCGTCGTTCGCCAATTTTACGGCTTGTCCGCGTTCCGCAAAACCGCTGGCTTCCAGCGAGAGCGCCGCCATAATGCTGAACGCATCGTGCAGTTCGAAAAGATCGATATCGCGTTGCGAAACGCCGGCATTGCGAATGGCCTTCACCACACTGCGTTCCACGCCCTGCAGCCATAGCGGATTTTCCCGGTTGTCAATCGCGATGCTGTCCGTGCCAATTTCGCAGGCTGCAATCTCGATGGCATTGTCCGGTTCGGCGGTGAGCACAACGGCGGCTGCGCCGTCGGCAATCGGGCTGGAATCGAGCAGATTGATCGGATCGACAATCATTTTGGCGCGCTCGTACTGTGCCGCAGTAATCGGCGAGCGAAACATCGCGTTGGGATTGTGAGTGGCGTTTTCGTGCGCGGATATGCCGAACGCCGCAAAATCCTGCTTTCGGTAACCGAATTCATACATGTATCGCTGCATCAGCAGCGCGTTGATGGCCACAAAATTCATTCCCATCGCAGTTTCGTAATCGGCGTCCGCTGCGCTGGCCAAGCCTTGTGTGGTCGCGTAGCCGCTCATTTCCGTGAGTTTTTCCACGCCGACGCACACGACGGATTCAACCATTCCGCTGGCAATTGCCAAAACGCCCTGCCGGAATGCTGCCGCTGCAGAACCGCAGGCAGCTTCCACTTTCACGGCTTCGATGCCCGGCAATCCGGCGTGTTCGGCAATCAAAACGCCGAGATGCTCCTGCCCGGAAAGCGGTCCGCTGAGCATATTGCCCGCGTAAAGCGCGTCCACATCGCTGCGACCGGCGTCGTCCATCGCGGCTAAAACAGCCTGTGCTGCCAAATCGCGCAATCCGGTGTCCCAATGTTCCCGGACGGGCGTTTGACCGATTCCTTTGATATAAACTTTTCGCATATTTTATGAATCTCGAATACTGTTTTTCGCTGTTAAAATTTGTCATTCCGCAGGAATGACTGTTGGCGCTAATGTTTGCGGATTTTATTGCGCCAACGGGTGTACGTGGCGTAATTCACGGCGCTTTTTCGCTGCAGATATGCTTCAGTGAGCGGTGCGCGCGTTTTGGCGTCGGTGATATTTTCGGTGACTACAAAACTGAATGCATCACTGCCGGCGCCGGAGCCGAAACTGACCAGCAAAATGCGGTCGCCGGGATTGGCGTTGTCCAGCGCGGCGGCAAATCCGAGCGGCGATGCGCCCGCATAAGTATTCCCGATTTGCGGCGACAGCAGTCCGGTGCGAATTTGCTCTTTGCTGAAGCCCAGAATTTTTGCGGCACGTTGCGGAAATTTCGCGTTCGGCTGATGAAACACCGCTGCGGCAAAATCTTCCGGTTTCAGGTTCAAATCGAGCATCAGCATGGTTGCGGCGCTGGTGATGTGGTGAAAATACGCTGGTTCGCCGGTGAACCGGTTCCCGTGTTCGGGATATTTCTGATACGATCGCCGGAAAAAATCCGGTGTGTCCGTCGCGTAGCTGAACGAGCCTTCCAGAACGGCCAGCGATTCTTTTCCGTCGCCCATCAAAAATGCGGCGCCGCCGGCTGCTGCGGTGTATTCCAGCGCATCGCCCGGACGACCCTGTGCGGTATCCATCGCAATTGCCAGCGCGTAATCCGCCATTTCGCTGCCCACAAAACCGATGGCGGCTTGCATGGCTTCGGTGCCCGCTTTGCAGGCAAATTCGAAATCACCGGCAGTGTTGTACGGCGCGATCCCCAACGCCTGCGATACAATCGTGCCGGTCGGTTTCACCGCGTACGGGTGCGATTCCGACCCGACCCACACCGCGCGAATCAGTTGCGGATCGATCTGCGCGCGATCCAGCGCGTTCCGTCCGGCTTCGATGGCCATCGTCGCGGTGTCTTCATCCGGTCCCGGAACGCTTTTTTGTTTGACGGGCAACACATCCGCATCCTGTCCGCCGCGCCACAATTCCGATATTTCTGATGCCGCCAGCCGGTATTGCGGCACGTAAGCGCCGTATCCGACAATCCCAACCTGACGGGATGGTTTCATAACTTTTTTCAACTTGACGATTCTCCTTTGTCTCGCAAAGTAGGGAGGAATATGGCAATTTTAAATGGAAAAATCAAAAGAAAGTGTTTTTTAATGAAATCTTTCTCATAATCCCGAAATCACGGTTGCACGGTATCGATTGATGCGATTCGCCAAATTTGGTTGACATCAACGGGGAATTTGCGTATCAATTCAACATCTGTGAAATTAGTGATGCGAAAAAAACTGGTGTGAATTTTGCAGTTTGTTCTGCTCTATCGCAAATTTTTCCGGTTTGAAACCATTTTTCAGAAAATGCAGGACGCCGCGATGTTAAAAAATCCAATCGAGCAAAACCAATCCGGTGTTGATCGCACCATGCAGCGATACCGGATGCTCTATGAATTGTTCCATTCCATCACTTCTACTTTGGAGCCACAAACGGCGCTGAACCTGATTATCGATGCGGCAGTTAAAATTACCGGCGCAACTTACGGCTCGCTCATTTTGATCGATTGGGAGCGCAAATTACTGAATATTGAGGTTTCCCGCGGATTCATGAAATCTATTTCCAACATGAAACTGGCGGTGGGCGAGGGAATAACCGGCTGGGTTGCCGAACACGGCGAGCCGATTTTGGTGCCGGATGTCAGCCGCGATGATCGCTACGTCACTATTCTGGATGCGATTCGCTGCGAACTTGCGGTGCCGATGAAGCTGAAAGGCAAAACCATCGGCGTGCTGAATGTGGACAGCACCCGCCCCAACGCATTCACCGATGAAGATCTTGATTTGCTGACGCTGCTCTCCAAACAATCCGTGCAGGTGATCGAAAACGGGCGGATTCACACCAAAGCGCAGCGCAAAGTGGACGAGCTGTCGTCGTTGATCAACATTAACAAAGCCATTTTGAGCACGCTGGACAGCGAGGAAATACTGCGGCAGGTGGTGCAACGTGCCGCAATACTGATGGATGCGGCGCTCTGTTCCATTATGCTGATTTCTGAAGATGGCGAAGAACTGGTGCTGAAAGCGCATCATGGCGGCAGCGCGGAATACGCCGCCCGCCCGCCGATGCTGTTGGCAGAAAGCCCGTTCGAGCAGGTGATTTACACCCGCGGTACCCTGAAAGTTGAGGATATCGGCAGCCATATCGGAAAGGAATTGGCCAGCATCGCGAAAACTGAACAGCTAAAATCGCTGCTTTCCGTGCCGCTAATCGGGCGTGATCGGGTGATTGGTGTGCTCAACACGTACAAATCCCAACGCCACCGTTTCACGGATGATCAAACGATGCTGATGAAAACTTTCGCAGATTTGAGCGCCATCGCTATCGACAACGCGCAATTGTACGAAACCATGTTCACGCTGGAAGAACAGGCGCGTCACACGGAGCGATTGACCTCCGTCGGTGAGCTGGCGGTGAGCATCGCGCACGAAATCCGCAACCCGCTCACGATTATCAAAATGTTGTTCGAATCCGGCGAAAACCTGAACGACCGCGACCGCGAAGTGATCAGCGAAGAGTTGCACCGGATGAACAAAATTATCACCAATTTGCTGGATTTCACGCGATCGAAAGAGAATGCTCGCGAACGCTGCCGCGTGCGAAAAATTTTGCGTAACGCATTGATTTTATTGGAGCGGGACTTCGAGAAAAAACAGATTTTTGTGACAACAGAACTGGCGGAAGGATTGCCAAAAATTCTCGCCGATCCGGTGCAGGTGCAGCAGGTATTTCTCAATTTGCTGCTCAACGCCGGCGAAGCGATGATCAACGGCGGCAAAATTTTGATTCAAACGCAATTGGTCAATAATTTTGTCGAAATTGTCATTCGCGATAACGGCCCGGGATTGCCGCAATCGGTGCGCCGCAACCTGTTCACGCCGTTTACCACCACCAAACCGAAAGGGCTGGGGCTTGGGCTTTCCATCGTAAAACGGATCATCGATTCGCACGGCGGGGAAATCCGGCTGATCAGCGAGGTGGGCTACGGCACGGAATTCACCATTCGCCTGCCGGTGTGATGGAAGATTATTCGACGCAAAGTCGCAACGTGCACGAAGATGAAAACTTATCATGTTTGATCAGGAGATTCCTGCCTTCGCAGGAATGACAGAGGCCGGATTTTCTGTCACCGCTGCGGATGCAGGGGGCTCCAGGTTTCTTTAACCAAATGTTACCAATTTCGGAGAGCGCAGTGCAAAAAGCAGCAACCCTTTTGATCGTCGATGACGAACCGAATATCCATTACTCATTCGAGAAGATTTTGCCGGATGACATCTGCATCGTTTCCGCGCACTCTGCGGAAGAGGGCATCAGCAAATTGCGCACGGAACAGCCGGACGTGGTAGTGATGGACGTGCGCATGCCCGGCATGGACGGACTGGAGGCGTTGCAAAAAATGCGGGCTGTCGATGGCAAGATTCCGGTTATTATGATGACCGCCTTTGGCACTGTAAATACTGCAATTACGGCAATGAAATTTGGCGCGTTCGAATACCTGCTCAAGCCGTTTGACGTGAAAAAAATGCGCCAGGTGATCGAAAAAGCGGTAGAAACCAGCCTGCGGATGCGCCGCGTGGTGCAAATTCCCAGCGACGTTGCCAGCGGTGATGGCGATGGCGATATGATCGTCGGATCGTCCGAAGCGATGCAGGATGTTTACAAATTGATCGGGCAGGTGGCGGAGCAAAACGTAACCGTGCTGATTCGTGGCGAAAGCGGTACCGGAAAGGAATTGGTTGCGCGCGCGATTTATCACCACAGCCGCCGTTCCGAAAAACCGTTTCTGGAAGTGAACTGTGCGGCGCTGCCGGAATCGCTGCTGGAATCGGAGTTGTTCGGTTACGAAAAAGGTGCGTTCACCGGCGCGAACGAACGGAAAATCGGCAAATTTGAGCAGGTGAAAGGCGGAACGCTGTTTCTCGATGAGATCGGTGAAATGTCGCTGATGACCCAGGCAAAGGTGCTCCGCGTGATCCAGTATGGCGATTTCACTCGCGTTGGCGGCAACGAAATCGTGCGCTCGGATGTTCGGCTGATCGTTGCAACCAACCGTATTTTGGAAGATGCAATCAAACAAGGTAAGTTTCGCGAAGATTTGTATTACCGGCTGAATGTGATCACCATCGCTATTCCGCCGCTGCGGGAACGCCGGGAAGATGTGGGTGATCTGGTGCAGTATTTCATCAAAAAATACAGCAAAGAAGCCAACAAAAACATTCGCGGCATCGACAAAAAAGCGTTGAAAGAACTGGTGGAATACCCGTGGCCGGGTAACGTCCGGCAGTTGGAAAACTGCATTCGCCGGGCAGTTGTGCTGTCCAAAGGGTTCACCGTTTCGCCGGAAGATCTGGAATTGGAAACGGAGTTCGAAACCACTGTTGAAAAGCAGGATGTGTGGGAGGTGCTGGAAAAACTACTGGACGAAGTGATCGCCAACCGTAGCGATGCCCAGCTGTGGCCGGTGATGGAGCAGCTGCTCATCGAAAAAGTGCTGAAAAAAACGCGCGGCAACCAGGTTCAGGCTGCGCGAATATTGGGCATCCACCGGAACACGCTGCGAAACCGCATCGAGCGGTACGGTTTGGGGCGCAATCAGTGGGACGATTAATCTCAAACTAATTGCACCTGCCCTGGATTGTACAATTGCCCAATTTTGGACGATATGTTTTAAAGGAATCGCCTGAAAAGCTGTCTGTTTTTATCACCACATGTGCCCGCCGCAAATTTTTTTTCAAATAAAATCCGGTTTCTCAGAAAAACCATCCATTACAATGACTTGCGTAAATATGCTTTGGGTGACCTGTGATTCGTATTTACGTTAGTCGAATATGTTTAAGTATCGAATTTAAATGTATATTTATATTTGATTTACCAACTGTTTTTCCTGCCGTTTAAACATCCATTTCATCATTACTTACAACCGTTCGGTTTGCTGAAATCGTCTGCTGCAATTCCGCAATTCACCCGAAAATCGGAAAATCTGGCACGTCAATTGTTAAATAATGGGCGTTGGAAAAATTTATGCATGAATAAAGAACATTAATCAACCGTCAAAACTGAAATTATTGAGGAGATATTCGGAATGAAGAAATTGTTAATGCTCATATTGCTGCTGCTGATTCCGATGGGTGGAACGCTGTTCGCGGATGATCCCATCTCTGCGGAGATGTTCACGGTAAACAATACGTGGATGTTGGTGGCTACGTTTCTGGTTTTTATCATGCATCTGGGTTTTGCAACGTTGGAAGCCGGGCTTACCCGCCCCAAAAACACAGTGAATATTTTGTTCAAAAATACCGCGATCGTTGCGATCGGGATTTTGACATACGCGCTGGACGGTTTCAACCTGATGTATCCCGGCGAATTTTTCTTCGGGAAAGTTCTGGGATTTGCCGGATTTGGTCTGGCAACAGACGACGCCGGAATTACCAGCGCATACAACGCCGGCTACACCTACTGGACAGATTTTATGTTTCAGGGGATGTTTGCCGCAACCGCCGCAACCATCGTTTCCGGTGCCGTTGCGGAACGTGTTAAGCTCCATAGTTTTTTGATATTTACCGCAATTTATGTTGCGATCATTTACCCGATCGTCGGCTCCTGGAAATGGGGCGCCGGTTGGCTGGATGACCTGAACTTTTACGATTTCGCCGGTTCAACCATTGTCCACTCCGTTGGCGGATGGGGCGCGTTGGCAGGCGTTTTGTTGCTCGGGCCACGGATCGGAAAATATGTGAACGGATCGGTTAAACCCATTATGGGACACAATTTACCGATGGCAACAATCGGTGTATTTTTGCTGTGGCTCGGCTGGTTTGGTTTTAACGGTGGCTCTGTGCTTTCTGCCGATCCCGGTCCGGTTTCGTTTGTGTTTGTGACAACAACGCTGGCTGCCGCTGCCGGTATTATGGGTGCGATGATGACATCGTGGACAGTTCAGAAAAAGCCCGATTTATCGATGGTGCTCAACGGCTGCCTCGCCGGTTTGGTCGGAATTACGGCCGGTGCGGATTCGGTAACGGTGATGTCGTCCGTTATCATCGGGCTGATTGCCGGAACGCTGGTTGTGCTGGCGGTTATTTTCTTCGATAAAATTCGCATCGACGATCCGGTTGGCGCGATTTCCGTTCACCTGGTTTGCGGTATTTGGGGAACGCTGGCTGTGGGAATTTTCAGCACCAATCCCGAACACACCCTTTTGGCGCAGTTGATCGGCGTTGCATCGGTTGGCGTGTTCTGCTTTACGAGCGCATTCATCATTTTTTATGTGCTGAAAGCGACCATTGGTATCCGCGTTTCGGAAGACGAAGAATTGCAGGGGCTGGATATCGGCGAACACGGCATGGAAGCATACAGCGGTTTCCAGATTTTCTCCAACCAATAATGCTGTTGAAATTGAGATGTTGTGACGGAAATAATTCGCAAAGTGTTGCTGAATCAACCTAATTGAGGAAAAAACGAAAGAATGAAACTGATTATTGCCTACATCCAACCGGAGCGACTGAACTCTGTAAAACAAGCGCTCTTCGATTCAAAAGTGTTCAAAATGTCTGTAACCAACGCCCTCGGTTGCGGCGAAGCGCACGGCTACCACGAGGATTATCGCGGTGCGGGCATGGAAGTGGATTTGCTGAAACGCGTTCGTCTGGAAATTGCCGTGAATGCGGATTATGTAAAACCAACCGTCGATGCCATCATCGCCGGTGCCAAAACCGGAAAAGTTGGCGACGGAAAAATTTTTGTTCTGGAACTCGGTGAGTGCATTCGCATTCGTACCGGTGAAAGCGGACAGACAGCAATCGGATAACCACTTTACCTTGGGTCCTCCTATGCGTAATAGGCGTCGCTCGGCGGACAGATCATTCGCCGGGCGATGTTTTTGCGGCTCAAGTTAAGAAATCGAGAAATTTCTGTCTGAAGCATAAATCGTGGGTTATCTTGTAAAAATAAATGTCGAATATTTTCTGGCTTCTCAGGCTGTTCTGTAAATATTCATTATCTCTAAAATCATAAACCATTGTTTTTATTCTATTAACGCTTAGGAGGTAGTTATGCCCAAATCCCCAGCAGATGTATTCAAGCTTGCCAAAGATTCCGGCGCGAAAATTCTGGATATCAAATTCATGGATTTTCCGGGACTCTGGCAGCACTTTTCCGTGCCGATTTCCTATCTTAAAGATGATATTTTCGAAGATGGTTTCGGCTTCGACGGTTCCAGCATGCGCGGCTGGCAGGCGATCAACGAAAGTGACATGATCGTCATTCCCGATCCGGAAACAGCGATGATCGATCCCTTTCTGAAACCGGTTACTGTTAGCATGATTGCCAACGTGTACGATCCGGTTACCAGACAAAAATACAGCCGTTGCCCCCGTGCAATTGCCCAAAAAGCGGAAGCTTACGTGCAATCCACCGGCTTGGCAGATGTCGCATTTTTTGGCCCGGAAGCGGAATTTTTTATTTTTGACGATATCCGTTTCGACCAAACCGCTAACTCCGGTTACTATTTCATCGATTCCGTTGCCGGACGCTGGAACACCGGAAAGGACGAAGGTCCGAACCTTGGCTACAAACCGCGCTATAAAGAAGGTTACTTCCCCGTTCCGCCGCATGATGTGTATGCAGATCTGCGCAGCGAAATGATGTTGGTGATGCAGGAATGCGGACTGGATGTGGAATGCCATCACGGCGAAGTTGCCAGCGGCGGTCAGTCCGAAATCGACCTCAAATTTGGCCCGCTCGTAAAACAGGCGGATGCAATGTTGCTCTACAAATACATCGTGAAAAACGTTGCCCGCAGACACGGCAAAACCGTTACGTTTATGCCCAAACCGATTTTTGGTGATAATGGCTCCGGAATGCACGTTCACCAAAGTTTGTGGAAAGCTGACAAACCGTTGTTCGCCGGCAGCGGCTATGCCGGATTGAGCGATATGGCATTGTATTACATCGGCGGAATTTTGAAACATGCCCAGGCACTGGTGGCATTGTCCAACCCGACAACCAACTCCTACAAACGATTGGTGCCCGGTTACGAAGCCCCGGTAAACCTGGCGTATTCGCAGCGGAACCGCAGCGCCGCCGTTCGTATTCCGATGTATTCGAACAGCCCGAAAGCTAAACGGATCGAATTCCGTTGCCCGGACCCGACCTGTAACCCGTATCTGGCGTTCAGCGCCATGCTGATGGCTGGATTGGACGGTATCCAGAACAAAATTCATCCGGGCGAACCGCTGGATCGCGATATTTACGATCTGTCACCCGAAGAATTGGCCGAAGTGCCATCCACACCGGCATCGCTTTCCGATGCGCTGGATGCACTGGAAGCAGATCACGAATTCCTGCTGAAAGGCGATGTGTTCACCAAGGATGTGGTCGAAACGTGGATTGCCTACAAACGCGCAAACGAAGTAGATGCACTGCGCCTGCGCCCGCATCCATATGAATTCGCGCTGTATTTCGATGCCTAAAATAGCGTCTTTTAAGAAACACCTCACTAAGCCCGGTGGTCAATTGTTCGACTGCCGGGCTTTTTTTTGTTTCTGAAAAATTGAAAAGGGAGGAAAGCGGGGAGCATTTATAGCGCAAAAAGGATGACTAACATCAGCACAAAATATACGCCAAGCGCGATATAATAAGGCATCCAGTTGCGTTCTGCTGCGAAAATGGTGCCGTCGGTGATGGTGTATTCGTTGATGGTTTTTTTATCCGGCGCCGCGCCAAAACCGCTGAAACCGTATGCCACAACCGCCGTAACCGCACAGCCGATCAGGTTCCACCACATCCAGTACACCTGCGGTTGCAACAGCCAAAGATAGAGGTTCAGCCCAACCCCTGCAATAATTCCGGCGAAAATACCCCGGCTGTTCACCCGTTTGGAAATCACGCCGATCAAAAATGTTGCGACGATTGGCCCGTAAAATGCAGAACCGATTTTGTTGACAACTTCCACCACCGTTCCCTCAATTGCGCCGACAGCAAAGGCAAACGCGGTGATCGATAATCCCCAAATCACCGTTACAACTTTGCTGAGGAACAATTCTTTTTGTGATTCATAATGGTGTTTCCGGGTGATAAAATCGCGCATGGTTGCCGCGGAAAGCGAGTTCAGTGCGGAATCGAGACTGGACATTGCCGCAGCTAAAATTGCGGCAAACAAAATTGCCCGCAAACCGGTTGGCAGGTGTAACAAAATATATTGCGGAATCATATAATCGTAATTGTCTATCGGCACAACCGCCTGCAAATCCGGTGACTGAAAATACACTGCGCCAACGGCAATGCCCATCAGCATATACAGCACCGTCAGCGGGAATCGCACAATCCCGTTGAAAAACAACGATTTTTTGGTGGCTTCCGTTGTATCCGAGGAAAGCCCGCGCTGCACCTGGCTTTGATCCGTGCCGTAATAAGAAATGTAGAGAAAAAAACCGCCGAGCAAAATGCCCCAAAACGGCGCTTCCGAGCTGCCGTCAAAACCGCCGGCCATGCTGATTGCCCGCATCCGGTCGTCAGGAAAAATTTCGAAAATTTTTGCGATGCTGCCCACTTCTTCGATGGCGAAAAAGATGCAGGCCATAATCCCAAACAGCAAAATGGTCATCTGCACCACGTCGGAATACACCACGGCTTTCATCCCGCCGATGGTGTCATAAATCAACGTAATAATGCCGATGAGCAAAATGGTTACCCATAGCGGAACCTCCAGACAAACAGCGAGCACAATTGCGGTGGCGTAAATAATAACGCCGGCTGCCATACCTCGACTCACTAAAAACACACCGCTGATGAGGTAGCGAACCGATGCATCGTAGCGCATTTCCAGATACTCGTAAACGCTGACCAACTGCAATTTGCGGAAAAACGGGAGCAAAAACACCATCACAACAATGATCGCGAAGGGGAGTGCCAGCTCAAATTGCAGCCAGGTTAGCCCGCCGCCGGGTTTCAGCGCCACAAACGCCGGTTTGGAAATAAAACTGATTGCGGAGGTTTGGGTTGCCATCGTCGAAACGCCGATCGCCCACCACGGTAAGGTTCGCCCGCCAACATAATAATCATCCTGATTTTTTTGATTTCGCCCCAAATACACACTCATCCCGACCATCGCCGCCAGATATGCCGCAATGATGCTCCAGTCCAGAACTGTCATGAAAAGCCTTTTGTTTGAATTAATGAGTTACCGGTTTTCGGCTGCGTGAATATATGATCTGCGACCGGAAAATGCAATTGTCCATCCGTATTGCGCGATTTTGAAAATGAAAACAATTTGCTGCAAAATCACCCTGAAACAATTGGAAAAGCGCGCTATGCTTGCGCCGGATTTGATCATTTCTGTGGAAACCGGCTCGAACATATCTGCCACATTTTGGAGGGAGATTTATCCGACTGTGATCGGGTAGGGTTAATATTATCCAATAGTTAAGCGTATTTTTTATTTGGTGGTGTTCAAAATTGTGGCATGTATTCTTTTTTGCAAGTCTTCCTATAAGTACGAGTAAATAAATGTAATACATGTATTTATTTACATGTTCAAATGTTTGGCACTTAAGTTGATATATAATGTCAAGTTACTGTGACAAAATGAAAGGCGAAAAAATGCGCCCCTTTTCGAGAAGAGAATTTATCAAAATCAGCGGCCTGGGTTTGGGCGGGTTGGCTGTTAGCGGCGGAATGATTGGTGCCGTTTCAGACAGCCTCGGCGGTAATGTGGCTATGAACGCGGCAAATACCGTTGTTGACGGCGTGCAGCGGCTCGCGCCCACTGTTTGCGAAATCTGTTTCTGGAAGTGCGCCGGCTGGGTGTACGCGCTGGACGGCAAACCGTGGAAAATCACCGGGAATCCCGAAGACCCGAACTGCAACGGGCGGCTTTGTCCGCGCGGTACCGGCGGATTGGGTGCATATCTGGATGACGAACGGCTGAAAACGCCGCTCATCCGCGATGTGGTGAACGGCAAACAAACTTTCCGCGAAGCCACATGGGACGAAGCGCTGGAAGTTATCGCCCAAAAAATGAAAAAAATCGCTGAGGAACACGGTCCGGAATGTGTGGCGCTGTTCACCCACGGCTCCGGCGGTGACTGGCTGAAACACCTGCTCCGCGCATACGGTTCGAACAACGTGACTGCGCCATCGTATGCGCAGTGTCGCGGACCGCGCGAGGAAGCTTACATGCTCACTTTTGGCGAAGTGGTGTCTTCGCCGGAGCGGACCGATATTCGTAACAGCAAATGCATCGTGCTGATCGGCAGCCATCTCGGCGAGAACATGCACAACACGCAGGTGCAGGAATTTGCCGAAGCTATCGGCAACGGCGCAACGGTTATCACGGTTGATCCGCGCTATTCCACCGCCGCCAGCAAATCCAAATACTGGCTGCCGATTCGCCCGGCAACGGATCTGGCGTTGATGCTGGCCTGGATTCACGTGATCATCAACGAAGAATTATACGACAAAGCATACGTCGAGCAAAACACGGTCGGGTTCGACGAACTGAAAGCCGCGGTGGCGGAAAATACGCCGGAATGGGCGTATCCGATCACCACTATCAAACCGGATGTGATTCGCGAAACCGCACGGGAAATGGCGCATCACAAACCGGCGACGCTCATTCATCCCGGTCGCCACGTGACCTGGTACGGCGACGATACCCAACGCGTTCGCGCCGGCGCGATTCTCAACGCGCTGCTGGGCAGTTGGGGACGTCGCGGCGGGTTTTATTATCCGAATAAAGCCAGCATTCCGAAATACAAATATCCCAAATACCCGGATTATCGCCGCGACTGGCGCGATGCGCTGAACGGCGAATTCCCGTTGGCGAGTCTGGCGCTGGCCAGCGGTATCTGCGACGCGACGATTCCCACCGGTCGCAACGGTTGCAATTTCAAAGGATGGATCGTTTACGGCACAAATTTGCTGCTCACGCTGCCGCAACCGAAAAAGACCATCGAGGCAATCCAGAATCTCGATTTACTGGTTGCCATCGATCTGATGCCTGCGGAAATCACCGGTTACGCGGACGTGGTGTTGCCGGAATGTTCGTATCTGGAACGCTACGACGATCTGCGGATTTCCCCCGGACGCGTGTCCACCATCGCGTTGCGCGCACCGGCGTTCGAGCCGCGTTTCAATTCCAAACCCGGCTGGTGGATCACCCGCGAACTTGGGCTAAAGCTTGGGCTCGGCGAATATTTCCCGTGGGAAAACATCGAGGATTATCTCGACGATCAGTTGAAATCGATCGGTTCCAGCCTCGCGGAAATGAAGGAAAAAGGCGTGCTCACCCTGCCGGATCGTTACCCGCTGTATTTTGAGGATGGCGTTGCGCCGGAATTCAACACGCCGAGCGGTAAAATTGAGCTGGCATCCGAAACGCTGCGGGCATACGGATTCGACGCTGTGCCAAAATACACCCATCACGAAGAGCCGCCGAACGGCTACTTCCGGCTGCTTTACGGTCGCGCACCGATGCACACCTTCGGGCGAACCACCAACAATCCGCTGCTCGCCGAACTGATGCCGGAAAACGAGGTGTGGATCAACACGGATGTCGCCAAAATTTACGGCATCAAAAACGGGGAATACGTGGTTCTGGTGAATCAGGACGGTGTGAAAACCAACAAGGTCCGCGCGAAAGTGACCGAGCGCATCCGCCACGATTGTGTGTACATGGTGCACGGTTTCGGGCACAGCGACAAACGCATGAAGCGATCCTACCTGCGCGGCGCGAACGATAACGACCTTATCACAAAAATCAAGGTTGACCCGATTATGGGCGGCACCGGCATGCGCGGCAATTTTGTGACATTCGAACGGGCAACACAGCAGGTTGCGGATACGGAAGGGGTGGCATAATGGCACGATATGCAATGGTGATCGATACCAAACGATGCGTCGGCTGCGCCGATTGCGTGGTTGCCTGCAAAACCGAAAATCAGGTGCCGGAAGGTTTCTGCCGCGACTGGATTGTGGAAGATGTGAACGGCGCGTTCCCTAATTTGCACATGGAAATCCGCAGCGAACGCTGCAATCACTGCGAAAATCCGCCCTGCGTGCGCTGCTGCCCGACCGGTGCCAGCTTTGTGGAAACCGGCGGCGTGGTGATGGTCAAACGCGATCTGTGCACCGGCTGCAAAGCCTGCATCGCCTCCTGCCCGTACGATGCGCGTTACGTTCACCCGGAAGGTTATGTGGACAAATGCACCTTCTGTTTTCACCGCGTTCGCGAAGGATTGAAACCGGCGTGCGTATCGGTTTGTCCGACGCATTGCATGCACTTTGGCGATCTGGACGACCCGGACAGCGATGTGAGCAAATTGCTGAAATCGCGACATCATCATTCGTTGTTGCCGGAAGCGGGCACGCGCCCGAAAGTGTTTTATCTGACGTAGGGGCAAACGGCGTTTGCCCGGGCTGCGGTGTCACTCCTTCTCCGAAGGAGCACCTTAGGCGCGAATGCAGGAGTCCCCTTAATGTTATATGAAATTTCATCAAAAGGAGCGCAACCATGCGCGAAGTAACCATCACCAGCGGACGCAACATGGCGCATATCGATCCGCACCTGACCATCTGGGGTTGGGAAATTCCCGTTTACCTGTTTCTGGGCGGGCTGGTTGCGGGCATCCTCTTTTTCTCCGCGATCCTCTATCTGCTCGGAAAGGAAAAGGAATATCCGACCATCGTGCGGTTCACGCCGATCCTCGCACCGGTTTTGTTGGGATTGGGATTGTTCGCACTATTTCTGGATCTGGAATACAAACTGCACGTGTTCCGGTTTTACACGAATCTCAATTTGTCTTCGCCGATGTCCTGGGGTTCGTGGACGCTCGCGGCAATTTTCCCGCTGAGCCTTGTTTGGGTGCTCATCCATTGGGACGCGGCAGTGCCGAAATATCCGCTACCCTTTCCGTGGCTCAAAAAATGGGTGGATTATTTTCGCCAATACGCCAAAGCGATTGCCGGATTGCTGGTGTTTTTTGCGGTGCTGTTGGGCATGTACACTGGCATTTTGCTCAGCGCATTCAACGCGCGTCCGGTGTGGAACAGTGCGATTTTGGGACCGTTGTTTCTGGTTTCCGGGCTGTCCACCGGGTTGGCGCTCAACCTGATTTTCGCCAAATCATCCTCCGAAAAACACCTGCTCGGGAAGATTGACGTGATCGCCATCGGCGTAGAATTGTTTCTGATTGTGCACCTGTTTATGGGATTTTTGGCGTCCACCGAAATCCATATTCAGGCGGCGGGATTGTTCCTCGGCGGGGTGTACACGTCGCAATTTTGGATTTTTGTGGTGGGTATCGGGCTGATTCTTCCGGCGTTGATGGAACTGTTTGAACTAAACGGCAAAGCCGCGTCATCCAAAATTCCGGCATATCTGGTGTTGTTCGGCGGGCTGATGCTCCGGTTTATCATTGTCGAAGCCGGTCAAATCAGCGGTTGGTAATTTTGAGAAGGATAAAGGATAAAGGTTAAAAGTAACGATTCGGTCGTTTGAAAATGCAAATGATTTCAAACCACCTGTATTCACAAAAAACAAATACTTAGCCAAGGTTTTTAATTCAGAATATAAACTGTTGCAACTGTTAACAAAGGAAATCATCATGGATTCCAACAACAAATACTGGTCACCTTACCTTGCGGGATTCCTGCTCGGGTTGCTGCTGCTGGCGACCTTTGTAATTATGGGGCGCGGCTTGGGCGCGTCCGGCGCGATGATGCGTGGCGTCACCTACGCGGTTGATGCCGTCAGTCCCGCGCATGTGGATGCCAATCCCTATTTCGCCAAATACGCCGGCGGCGACAAAAATCCGCTCGACGATTGGCTGGTGTTCGAAGCGCTTGGCGTCATTTTTGGTGGGTTGCTCTCCGGTTTTATGGCGAAACGGCTGCGCTTCAAAACCGATCGCGGTCCGCGCATTTCTAACGGCGGGCGGCTGGCTTTTGCCGTGCTCGGCGGCGGTTTGATGGGCTTTGGCGCGCGAATGGCGCTCGGCTGCACCAGCGGCATGGCGCTCAGCGGCGGGGCAACGTTGGCTGCCGGCAGTTGGGCATTCATGATGATTATGTTCGCCGGGGCATACGGCGTGGCTTACTTTTTCCGCAAACAGTGGATATAGGGGGAAACAATGGACGCACCATTTTACAAATACGGACTTTTTGGCTACGAATCCAGTTTGGTTGTCGCTTTTGTGATCGGCATTTTGTTCGGCTTTATATTGGAACGCGCCGGATTCGGTAGTTCCATAAAATTGGCGATGCAGTTTTACCTGCGCGATATGACCGTGCTCAAAGTGATGTTCACCGCCATCGTCACCGCGATGGTCGGGTTGCTTTACCTCAACCTTGCGGATGTGCTCGATCTCTCGCTCGTTTACCTCAACCCGACATTCCTCTATCCGCAACTGCTCGGCGGCGTGATCATGGGAGCTGGTTTTGTGATAGGCGGATATTGTCCGGGCACCTCGTTGGTTGCCAGCGCCACCGGCAAAATCGACGGTATGTTTTACGTGCTCGGCGCGTTGCTCGGCATGTTCATTTACGGCGAAGCCTACCCGCTGTTTGCGGATTTCGCCACCAGCGGCGCGATGGGGCGCTACACCCTCAGCGATTGGCTGGGCGTTCGTCCGGGTGTTGTGGCGTTCGGCGTCATTTTGATGGCGCTCGGCATGTTCTGGGGCGCAGAATTTCTCGAGAAAAAATTCGGTGTTCCGGCGGAAAGTGAACCGGAAAAACCGGAAATCCCGGCAAAACACGCGAAGGCTTTCACCACGCCTTCCATCGAAAAATTGAAAGCCTGAAGTGAAAGATAAAACAAGAATAAACAAATGGTTATGAGATGAGTATAAAATCGTTTATCAATGCAAAAATGGCGGTTGTGCTGCTGCTGGTGCTCGGTGCGTTGCTGGTGCTATCGCCGGCCGGATTGCGCAAGGCAAACACGCTATCGCATGCGGAACTGGTCGCATCTATTACCAGCCAAACGGCGTTTGTTTCGGCGGAAGATGTCGCCACCTGGCTCATCGACAAACGCCCGGATGTGCTGGTTGTGGATTTGCGTCCGGCGGATGAATACGGCGAATATCACCTTCCCGGCGCAATCAATTTGCCGCTGGCATCGCTGTTCGATGCGGAAAATCTCGACCAACTGTCGCCGGATTACCAGATTGTCCTTTATTCCAACGGCAGCGTTTACGCCGCTCAGGCGTGGGTGATGTTGCAACAACTCGGAATCGATGCGTATGTGATGTCCGGCGGATTGAATTATTGGGCGAAAGCCATTTTACACCCCGAGAAGCCGAACGATCTGGCAGCAAACCCGGAGGTGCTGCAATACCAGTTCCGGAAAGCGGCATCGGGATTTTTTAACGGCGGCGGCATCGATGTTTCAAAAGATGACGCGGCAAAACAATCAACGCCGCCGGTCGCCACGCCGCCAAAACGCCCGCGCCGCAAAAAGGCGGAAGAAGGATGTTGACGCGCCGATTCCGCATCGCGCTGGCAATTATGGGCAGTTTGCTGCTGATCGGCTGCGAAAATCCGTCGCCGTCCGGCGAAAATATTTACGATGTGACGGCACAACCCATCCCTCGCCCGGTCGAATTTTCGATGGCGAAAATGGGCGAACTGGCGCTGGAACGCCGCGAATACACGGTTGCCAGATATTATCTGGAACGCGCGGTTGCGCTCGAACCGGATGATGTTGCCGCGTGGTACCGGCTCGGGCTGGTTGAATATCAGCTCGAAAATGGTGATGCAGCCATTACCGCGCTGGAAAATGCTGCATACAAATACGCTGCCCAAAACGATTCCATCGCGATGGATGCGCTGCTCAAACTCGCCGAAGTGACCACCCGTTACGATCAATTGGAAAAATCCCGCCGCGCATTTGAGATGGCGCTCAAAAAAGAAACCCGCGAATCGCAATTGTTGTGGATTCGTAACCAATTGGCAGAACTGGATTTAACAGAAGGGAATCCGGTTGACGACGGCAACTATATTTTCAATAAAAATGGCGAAGTGATTGGCGGTGTCGGTCCCGGTGATATGCGCACCAACCGCAATTTCGAAATCGCCCGCCACACGCAGGATGTACGCAAAAAGGAAAAATATTTCAAAAAAGCGATTGAAAGCGATCCGGGCATGCACCAATCCTATTTTAATGTCGGGCTTGCGCTGGTGCAACAGAAACGCTTTGCGGAAGCAATTCCGTATTTTGAGTTGTCGAACAAAGTTTGGCAGGAACGAACGGACATCAATCCGGAGGGAAAAGAGAAAGCCAGCGCATACGCATTTTTGGGCTATTGCGCCACAAAAACCGGCGCTGCAACCCGCGGATTGCAGCTCTGCGAAAAAGCCCTTCTGCTCGACCAGGGTTATTTTTTTGCACATTTATATCGTGCACATGCGTTGCTGGAGTTGAATCGTGTATCGGAAGCCACCGAAATTCTGAGAAAACTACTCACCGAAAATCCGGATGACAGCGAAGTTCTCACGCTGTTGAAAAATGCACAACAATAGTTTTCCGGTGCGCAATTATCGATAAATTGAAAAATATATCTGTAAAAAGAGTTTACAACTTCTCGCCACGGCATCGCCAAAAATCGTCGAAAAAAATAAATTCTCCACTGCGGAAATTAACCGATCGTTAAGTCTTTCCGTGCGGCCGTAATCGAAATGGTGATGCCCGCAATAACATCCACCAACGCCATCATTGTCAGAAAAATAAACGGCGCCCGTCCCATCTGATGCGGAAAAATCAGCAGTTCGCCCAAAAAAACAATCAGCACAAATGTGGACATAATATGCTCGAAAATCGAAATGTTACTCGCATTCGTTGCTTTCACTAACTCTATAAATAACAATATCAAACCGGATAAAACCAGCCCGTCTTCCAGGGTGAAAGCCATTGCCGCGCCATCCGGTAACGGCAACACCACATAGCTCTCAAACCATGCTGTGCCACTATAAAATTCAGCGAACGCAAATAACGTATATAGGACAAGAATTATGCCCAATAGCGGAAATGATCTTGCCAGATTCATGGGATCTCTCCTCTATTTTAGTCCCTTTTCTTGATTAATTATGCGAATTCAATGCCACGATTGAACCCGCCCCCTCACCGTTATTTTTTTACGTTTGCACATATTCGCAACCATTTCAGATGCAGGTTACCGCCGGCAGTTGTTCATGCGTATTTTAAAATCCGGAATCGCGTCCGCAAGTATTGAAATATGGTTTTCGAAGTCGTATCTAATTATTTCAACCTGCAAAATTGTTTCAATGTTCCGCAGTAATTGCACGATTTTTGTATAATATTTCAATTATTGTGAATTTTTTGAGTAGAAATACAAGATTGGAAATTCTGTTGGACGTTTTGCAAATAACGCGCCGCGAAGCAAACACCATTTATGTTGTGATTTTTGGGGAGAATACCGTAAATTACGGGTCAAATTTTTGGAATTGGCAGAAAAGAAGGTGTTGGAGCATGGTTCGGTTGGCCGTAAAAGCGGGTAAATCGATTCTCGAAAATATTCACAGTGCGGCCAAAGAGTTTGGTGTAGAAGCATACGCCGTCGGCGGATATGTGCGCGATCTGTTTCTCGGGAATGAGCAAACCGATATCGATTTTGTGATTGTCGGTGATGCCGTGAGTTTTGCGCGATTTTTCAAAAAGCAATTTCGCGGGAGCGAGGTTGTGGTTTTCCCGAAATTCGGCACAGCGATGTTGAATCACAACAACTGGAAGCTGGAATTTGTTGCCGCACGGGAAGAACATTATGTCGCCGATTCCCGGAATCCCGAAGTGAAACGGGCGGATTTGCATTCGGATTTAACCCGGCGTGATTTTACCATAAATTGTCTGGCGATGCACATTTCGCCCGAACAATTTGGCGAAGTGATCGACATTTTTGGCGGTATCGCCGATATGGAGCGCAAGGTGTTGCGCACGCCGCTGGATCCGCATGTCACGTTTTCGGATGATCCGCTGCGAATTATGCGGGCAATTCGCTTTGCCGCAACGTTGCAATTTGATATCGATCCGGCAACTTACCGGGGCATTTGCGAAACGCGCGAACGTCTGCGGATTATTTCGCAGGAGCGCATCACCGAAGAATTCCGGAAGATGTTGCTGGCGAAGGAACCTTCTATCGGGTTGGAGTTGTTAAAAAAATCCGGCGTTGCGGCGATCATTTTTCCGGAACTGGAGCAACTTGCGGGCGTGGAACAACGGCAGGAATATCATCATAAAGATGTGTTTTATCACACGTTACAGGTTGTGGATAACATCAGCCAAAACACAGATGAGTTCGAGCTGCGCATGGCTGCGCTGATGCACGACATTGCCAAACCGCAAACCAAACGCTTTGCGGAAGGCACCGGCTGGACCTTTCACGGACACGAGGAATTGGGCGCGCGGATGGTGGAGCGCATCGGGCGGCGCATGAAATTGTCTGTCAATTCCATCAAAAAAATAAAAAAGCTGGTGCGCCTGCACATGCGACCTTCCCAATTGGTGGAAGATGCTGTGACCGACAGCGCCATCCGGCGATTGATGGTGGAAGCCGGCGAGGATATCGACGATTTGATGATGCTGTGCCGGGCGGATATCACATCAAAAAATCCCCAAAAAGTGCGTCGCTATCTGACCAATTTTGACCGGGTGGATTCGCGGATAAAAGTGGTTGAAGAGAAAGATAAACTGCGCAATTTTAAACCGGCATTCACCGGCGACGACATCATGAAATCGCTGGGCATTCCGCCCGGAAAAGTGGTGGGTCAAATTAAGCAGGCAATTGTGGAAGCCATCCTCGATGGTGATGTGGCTAACACTTATGATGAATGTTATGCTTATTTTTTGAAAATAAAAGATGACTTTTTACAATAAAGATCACGAACTTTTTATTGGAAAATGAATAAATATCCATTATAAAATGAGATGTCGGGTGTGCAAAAACCGCAGTATTTATCAGCAAACAAAAAAATTGCTGAAACAATAGCGCACTTATTTCGTCAACATTCACAGCATGGAAGGATTCTTGAAATGTCTGAGACCAAACGCAAACTTTCGGAATCAGGAGAAAAAGTAACCGGCAAAGATCGCGAAGAATTGGAAAATATTCTGGATCATATTGCTGAAGTAGATGAAGAAACCGCCAACTTGGCAGCTTCGGTAATCGAAACGGAAGTATACAAAAAACCCGTAGGTGCAGAAAAGCAACCGGAGAGTCTGGACGGAATTCTGGAAATGATTTCGGAATCCGGCAATGCGGACGATACGGAAGCGCCGGGGGCAGAGAACCAGTCGTTATCCGTGTGGCAAAAAATTGTTCGCTTTTTTGTTCGCCTGTTCACCGGGCGATCGTGAGCTGCCGCAGGATAATTTTATTTTTTTGAAATAACCGACTCCGGTTTTCTTTTCCATCGTTTATCGAATTGACTGGCATTTTACGGAGCAGTTGCCGAATTTCGGCGGTTAAAACGGGACAACAACAAAATTGATCAAACCGGAGGAAACTATGAAATTATCGTGGAAAACGATTGTATTACTTTGTGCCTTGCTGACCACCGCGGGGTGGAGCCAGCAAAAACTGACCCTGAAAGACTGTATTCGAATTGCCCTGAAACAAAACATCAATATTATTACCAGCGAAAACCTTGCGGAAATCGCAGATAATAATTACCTCAGCAGCTACAGCAATATCCTGCCGTCTGTTTCTACCTCTTTTGATGCGTCCAGAAGGACAATCGGTCCCCGTGAAAGTATTGAATTTCAACCTGTCGGGTTAGACTCTGCAGGCAATACTATTGTTCAGCGGGTGTCTGTTTTGCAGGATAAAGCCAACCTCAACAGTCACTCGTTCAACCTTTCCGTTAACCAGAATATTTTTGACGGCGGCGGTTGGTGGAACCGTATTCGTCGCGGCAAAGCCAGCAAAAATGCCGCTTTTTACGGAACGAATGCCCAGGTCAACCAGACGATCACCGAGGTTGCCCAAAACTATCTCGATCTGTTAAAGCAGGAAAAAATTCTGGAAGTGAACCAGCTGGGCGTTCAGCGCAGCCAGGATAACCTGGATAAAACCCAGAAAATGTTCGAGATCGGCTCGGTTGCCAAAGTGGATGTGTATCGCGCCCGCGTAAACTTGGGTAACGATAGAATATCGCATATTTCGCAGCGCAACGCCGTGCATCAGGCGCGCCAGCGGTTGAATATTTCTCTCGGAAAAGATCCCAACGAACCGTTGGAAATCGAAAAAAATGTGCAGTTCAATTTTGAATTGCCGGAGCTTGCCACAATGCTGGAACAGGCAACCGCAGACCAGCCGGAATTGATGCGCCAGCAAATGGATGTGCGCACCGGCGAGCTGGATGTTGCGATCTCCCGCAGCGTGTTTGTGCCCCGCGTATCCGGATTTTTCAGCTACAACCGCAGCAACAGCGAATTCGATAAAATTTACAACAATTTTGATCGCAACTGGACAACCGCCGTTGGCGTCAGCGTCGATTTCAACTTGTTCAACGGATTTCAGGATATGGTCAATTACCAGAACGCCAAAATCGATTTGAAAAACAAACGGCTGGCGCTGGAAGATTACAAACGTAACTTGAAATCGGATGTTTCCACCCTGTATCAGCGTTATCGCGATTTGCAGGAAATTGTGGAAATCAATCAGCAAAATCTGGAAGCGGCGCGGGAAGAATATCGTTTGGCGGAAGAACGCTACCGGTTGGGATCGGGAACGTCGCTGGATCTGCGCGAAGCGCAAGTTAATTTAACGGATGCAGAGCGAATTCTGGTTTCTGCCGAATACGATCAGTTGATCGCATACACCCAGCTTCAGGAGGCTTTGGGCAGCGTCCAGTCTGCGTTGGAAAGACTATAATTATCTGAAGATAAATTTGAAAAAACAGGCATGTTGATTGCATAAATCAATGTGCCTGTTTTGTTTGTATGGCAGGACATCCAGCCTTTTTCAACCAGCAGATTGAGCAGGTTTTCGGCATCATTTTCGGAAATATCCGCTGCTGTGGCCGCCTGGAAAATGGTGATTTTACCACCGCGCTCCCGGCAAAAACGGACCAGTCGTTCTTCCGGTAACATTTTTTGCGGTTTCGCTGTTGTTTTCATCGAAAATTTCAATTTGCCAAGCCACATCCGTTGATTGTAAGTGATGCAAGCCAACAATAAAAAAATTCCCAAATATACACTTTCTACCATGTTCCACTCGTCTTTTATAGATAAGAGTGGAACAATTTGCAAATTCTCTCATTTTTCAAATTACTATTTTTTTATTTTTGCACTTACGTGGGTACACAAATTTAATTTGATGTTTTACTAATGTCATCCTGAGTCCCGAGAATCGGGAAAGGATAAATTCAATATACATAGAGGCTTCGACGTAGTTTATCCTGAGCTAGCCGAAGGGCTCAGCCTGACAATATCTAAACCGCTTATTATCAATTTATTTCTGTCGAAGCACTTACTTAATCCGGAAGAAACGACTCATTAAAGCCACAGCAAGAACTTGTAAAAAAGTATTATTTCACAAAACAAATCGTTAAATTCTTACGTCTGTCTTTTATTAGTATTGCGTAATTATTCACATTTTTTTCGCACAAACAGTACAGGAGGCTCTTGATGAAGTTGCGCTTAATTTTGATTTTAGTAGCGCTGTTGACACTGATGGGCGTCGCGCAGGAAGAAGCACGGCTGTTGCGATTCCCGACGACCAACGGCAAACAGATTGTTTTTACTTATGCGGGTGATTTGTACACCGTTCCGGTATCCGGTGGCGTTGCCCGTAAGTTAACCAACCATGTTGGATACGAAATGTTCGCGCGATTTTCGCCGGACGGAAAAACCGTGGCATTCACCGGGCAATACGACGGCAACACGGAAGTGTTCCAGATTCCCGCGGAAGGCGGCGTTCCCACCCGACTCACCTTCACGGCAACGCTCAATCGCGATGATATTGCCGACCGGATGGGTCCCAACAACATCGTAATGACCTGGACAAACACCAGCAACGAAGTTATTTTCCGCTCGCGGATGCGCTCGTACAATTCATTCAACGGATCGTTGTATGCCGTGAAAACCACCGGCGAGTTGCCGAGAGAATTACCGCTGCCGCGCGGCGGTTTCAACTCGTTTTCGCCGGACGACAGCAAAATGGCATACAATCGCGTTTTCCGGGAATTCCGCACCTGGAAACGCTATAAAGGCGGCATGGCGGACGATATCTGGATTGTCGATTTCAAATCCGGCGATTTGCAAAACATTACCGAAAACCCCGCACAGGATATCATCCCGATGTGGGCGAATAACGGCAACATCTATTTCATTTCCGATCGCACCGGACGGATGAACCTGTATTCATACAACCTTTCCACAAAAGAAACCAAACAGCACACCAACTACACCGATTTCGACATCAAGTTTCCGTCGCTCGGACCGGATGCAGTGGTGTACGAACAAGCCGGATACATTCACCGGTTTGATTTGGCGAGCGAAACTTCCGCCAAAGTAGCGATTCAGATTCACGAAGATTTCACTGCCAGTCGCGGCGGATTGGAAGATTTGAGCGACGAAGTTACCAATTTCGAAATTGCACCGGACGGGAAACGTGCGTTGTTCGGCGCGCGCGGCGAAGTGCTCACAGTTCCGGCGGAAAACGGCATCACCCGTAACCTCACCCAAACTTCCGGCGCTCACGAACGCAATTCCAAATGGTCGCCGGACGGCAAGTGGATTGCCTACATTTCCGATGCTTCCGGTGAAAACGAACTGTGGATCGCACCGCAGGACGGCTCGGGCAAAGCCCAGCAAATTACCAGCGGGGCAGATTGCTATTATTATCAAATTTATTGGTCGCCGGACAGCAAAAAATTGCTCTGGGGCGATAACAAATTGCGCCTGCGCTATGTGGACATCGCCACGAAAAAAGTGACGCTGGTGGATCAGGCAACCGCGTGGGAAATTACCCAATACGCCTGGGCGCCGGACGGCTCGTGGATCGCATACACCAAACAAGATCCCGAACGCAATCACGGCATTATTCATTTGTATTCCGTGGCGCAGCAAAAATCGTATCCGGTAACGGACGATTGGTACAGCGCCAACAGCCCGGCGTTTAGCAACGACGGCAAGTATTTGCTGTTTGCATCCAGCCGCGATTTCAACCCGATTTACAGCTGGACGGAGTGGAACCACGCTTATCAGGATATGGAAAAAGTATATCTGATGACGTTGGCGAAAGCCACGGATTCGCCGTTCAAACTGAAAAATGACGAAGTTGCCGTGAAAACCGAAGCCGCATCCGGCGACAAAGACAAAAAGAAAGATGACAAAAAATCCGACGAAAAACCGGCCGGCGTAACGGTTACAGTGGATGTGGACGGATTGGCAGACCGCACCATCGCCCTGCCGGTGACGGCGGCGAGCTACGGCAATATTTCCTGCATCGACGGCGTGGTGTATTACAATCGCAACGGCAGCAAGGATGAAAAACCGGTTCTGCTGATGTACGACCTCTCCAAAGAAAAGGAAACCGAACTCGGCAATTACGGCGGATACGAACTTTCTGCCGACCTGAAAAAAATGCTGATCGGCAGTGGCGGCAAATATGCCATCATCGATTTGCCGAAAAGTAAAATCAGTGTTGACAAATATTTAGACCTCTCGAATATGCAGATGGATCTGGATCGCAAAGCCGAGTGGAAGCAGATTTTCACCGAAGCATGGCGGCAAATGCGCGACTTTTTCTACGCGCCGAACATGCACGGACTGGACTGGAAAGCAGTTCACGACAAATACGCGCAGCTTGTGCCGTACGCCAATCACCGCAACGATGTGACCTACCTGATCGGCGAAATGATTGGTGAACTGAACGTCGGGCACGCCTACATCAACGGCGGCGATCGTCCGCGTCCGGATCGCGTGCGCACCGGTTTGCTCGGTGCCGAGCTGGCGAAAGATGCGTCCGGATATTTCCGCGTCACCAAAATTCTGGACGGTGAAAACTGGGATAAATCCACCCGTTCGCCGCTCACCGAAATTGGCGTGAACGTGAAAGAGGGCGATTTTATTTTGGCTGTGAACGGCGAATCCACCGCAAATATGTCCAATATTTATGAATCATTGTTGAACGCTGCGGGCAAAACCGTATCGCTGACGGTGAACAGCAGCGCATCTGCTACCGGCGCGCGCGACGTGCTGGTAACGCCCATCGCGGATGAAGCATCGCTGTATTATTTCAACTGGGTTCGCGAGAACATCGAAAAAGTGGAAAAAGCAACCGGCGGAAAAGTGGGCTATTTGCACATTCCCGATATGGGACCGAACGGATTGAATGAATTTGTGAAACATTTTTATCCGCAAATGCGCAAAAAAGCGTTGATTATCGACGTGCGCGGCAACGGCGGCGGCAACGTTTCGCCGATGCTCATCGAGCGCCTGCGCCGGGAAATCGCCATGGTCGATATGTCCCGCAACACCACTGCGCGCCCCGATCCGGGCGATATCCATCTGGGTCCGATGGTTTGCCTAGTGAACGAATTTTCCGCTTCAGACGGTGATTTGTTCCCGTATCGCTTCAAACATTATAATTTGGGTAAACTGATCGGCAAACGCAGTTGGGGCGGCGTTGTCGGTATTCGCGGATCGCTGCCGTTTGTGGATGGCGCCGATTTGCGCAAGCCGGAATTTGCGCCGTTTTCGCTGGATGGCAAAAACTGGATCATCGAAGGCTATGGCGTCGATCCCGATATTTTCGTGGATAACGACCCCATGAAAGAATACGCCGGCGAAGACCAGCAGCTCAACAAAGCCATCGAAGTCATTCTCGAAGAATTGAAACTGCATGATGCTAAACTGCCGGAAATCCCGCCGTATCCGGTGCGTTAAGCTGTTAAAAAACAATATCTTTTGTGTCAAAAAAGGGATAGCCTGGCTATCCCTTTTTTGTTTTGCACCATTCACAGGAAAACAGTTTCCGATCACAAAAAAGTGTATTTTTGTATACTTTTCCTAATCCACCTCTTGTTTATTTCGCTCAATGCGCGTAATTTCTGACCAGGCTGCTAAATCCGCAATAGTTCAGGCAACCTGAGAACAAACAAAAGGAGGAATTCCTATGTTGAAGAAAGTTGGCTTAACGGGAATTGTTGTATTTTTGGTGTGGTCTGCGTTGGATTTTGTTATTCATGGCGTCATTTTAACGGATGCTTATACGGCAACAGCAGATATGTGGCGTCCGATGGATGAGATGAAAAATGGACTGATGAGCATTGTTACGCTGATTGCTGCCCTATCTTTAGTCTATGTGTATTCTGAAATGGTTTCAGCGAAAAGCATGGCAAATGCACTGAAATATACACTGGTCATCGGATTGGGTATGGCAATGTCTTTTGCGTACGGCTCATATTCCGTGATGGAAATTCCCTACACAATGGCGTTAATCTGGTTTTTGGGCAGCATGGTTGAATATGCGGCTGCCGGCGCCATCATCGGTGCAATGGTGAAAGAGTAGCCGGAATCCAGTAAATCCAATTTTTTGAAGAAAGCCGGGTGTAATTATCCGGCTTTTTTTATTTTCGCGAACAGATCGCCAACGGCGACTACAATCAGCACAGCCCACGGCGCACCGTGCATAATGGTGTCCCACCAATCGAGAAGGCTCATTCCCTCTGCGCCACCCAATATCCAGCGAATTTTTCCAAAAATGTGCGGTTCCGGAGTAAACGGTGCCAGACCAAGTGTCAGGCAGGCGGCTGCGATCATTAGATATTTGTTCATACCAATCCTGAGTGATTTTCAAGTTTTACTATCTCTAAAACATGCTTTCCAGAAAAATTAGATGCGCTTCAAAAATAATAGTTATCCGAATTATTCAAAAACTGTCACATATGTATAAGTTATATATTAGTGTGCTTTCCATAAGCAAAGCAAAAATTAAATTTCAATATGTTGATTAAAGATATTTAAGAACATTACGACATTGAATAACATGTCTCTAAGCGTAGATGTAACAGTGTTAAGTCAATAGAATTGGGGTGTGAAATGAAATGTAAATCGATTAGTACTATCAATATCGATCCGTTCGAAGCCGGATTGGAAATAGGTGAAACATTAAAAAGCATCGCTCCGGAAGCAATTATTTTGCTAGCTTCCGTTCATTATGCGGACTTTACAGAGTTGTATGAAGGAATTTACAGTGGGCTTGAGACAGAGGATGTGCAGATCATTGGCGGCACAGGCGACGGGTTTTACGAAACAAATCGGGTTGAAAATGTAGGTGTCTGCGCGATGGGATTTCATTCTGCCGGTAAAGTAAAATGGCATATGGAAATCGAAAAGAACCTGCAAAACCGTTCATTTGATGCCGGTAAAGCATGTGCAAGTCGCATCCGGAATGCTGTTGGCGACGATGCCCGATTGGCTTTCCTGTTCGCCGGATTATCTGCAGATGGCACAAAAATGGTAGAAGGTATTCGCTCAGAACTCTCCATCCCATGTGTCGGCGGACTAACGGGTGACGACCGTAGTTACCAACGTGGTATTGTGCTTGCCAATGGAAAAATGTATGAAGATGCCATCGGAATGTTATGCATGTCCGGCGATTTTCCGTTTAAAATAAGCCTGGCAAGCGGCTGGCAACCAATTGGTGAAGCTGCATTGGTTGAAGACTGCGAAGGAAATAAAATTAATAAAATCAGTGGTGTATCCACTGCAGAATTTATTACAAAACAATTTGGGCAGCCGCCATCTAAAGCAGATTTGGGTGTGATTACACTTGCCGCTTATATGGATAAAGATTCTGATAAATTTGTCCAACGTTCCCCGTTTAAAATGGATGCAGATACCGGGGCGATTACCTATTTTGGCAGCGTTGATGCGGGAACACCCGTTAAAGTGTGTTATGCAACGCGTGACAATGTGATTAAAGGTGTGAATGAAGCTATAGATAAGATGTCATCGCTTAATTTTGAACCAGCCTGTGCAGTGGTTATCAGTTGTGCAGGGCGAAAATGGATACTGGGAGATCGAACCAAAGAAGAAGTTGAAAAACTATCTGCGTTCCTCCCGGTGGATTTACCTTTGGTTGGTTTTCCATCGTATGGCGAGATCGCACCGCTACAAAAGGACGATGGCACTTATTCCGGCTCCTACTTTCACAATGTTACGTACGTTGTTACACTTTTCGGATAAAAAATGAGTTTTGCATATCTATCCACGGTTGAAAATCCGCCGGTTCCTTTTGTTTTTAAACCGAACCTTACCCAAACCGATCTTCGGCGAAAAATATTTGCCTTATTCACCGAGGACCTGGAAAAATGCAAGCAATCTTACGGTGAAATATTTGATCGAACCGCCGGAGTTTTTGTCTCGATTGGGCCAAGTTATGCCTTTAACCAACTGGCTACGTTGGTTTGGCATTTGCAAATTCCGAACGCAACACAATACCAGGATGTCCTTTTATCTCATCTGGCATTAATTCAAAACTTGCGAAACTCTTCGCGTGAAGTAAAACGACAAAATATAGATTTGGCACGCGCAAATGAAGATCTGCTTCGCATGACGGAATATGCGGACCTGATTCAACAAAAATTACGAATTGATCTTCAAAATTATTCAGAATGGACAGTTAACGCGCTTACCGAATTGCTCAAATTTATTGCAACCCAAACACCACATGCCACGGCAGCCGAGCTACCCGGACTTCTCACAAAACTTTTATTGAGTAATACTTTTGGATATTCGGGTGCTGCGATATGGGAAATGACGCTTGATTCGGATCATAAGTGGAAAAAGCTATCTGAAATTGGCGATGTAATTTGTAAAACAACCACATTTCAATGTGAACCGCAGCTTCAAGAAATTGTCATTGCCGAACAGTCACTTTATGTGCCGTTTATTGTAAATAATTCGCAATTTGTTCTCATCGTTACCAATGGGATTAAATACAACTCATTTAGTAACTATGAAGTGACATTTTTCAAATTGTTGTCATCCTTATTGACCCATACTTACGAATCCAAGCTGATGCAGCAAAAACTGCAACATGAATTTGCCGAACGTATTCGTGCAGAAGAAGCTACTCAGGCGAAAAGCGAATTTTTGGCAAATATGAGCCACGAAATTCGCACGCCGATGAATGGGGTTATTGGTATGACAAGCTTGTTGTTGGAAACCAGTCTGGACACGGAGCAGCGAGAATTTGTTGAAATAATTCGCAATAGCAGTAACACACTGCTGACAATTATCAATGAAATTCTGGATTTCTCCAAAATTGAATCTGGCAAACTGGATATCGAATCACATCCCTTTTTGCTGCACGAATGTGTGGAAGATGCAATTGATCTGTTAGCACATTCTGCTGCAGAGAAAAAACTGGTTTTGGTTTACGAGATGGACGAAAATGTCCCGCAGATGGTTAACAGCGATGTCACCCGAATTCGGCAAGTTTTGGTTAATCTGGTATCCAATGCCATAAAATTCACATCTACCGGGGGAGTTGTTGTTCATGTCGGCAATCAGTTAAATGAGGATGGAACCAATTTACTTCAGTTTTCTGTGCGCGATACTGGCATCGGGATACCGCAAGAAAAACTGCACCGGCTGTTTAAGCCATTCAGCCAGGTGGATTCATCAACCACCCGGGTTTACGGCGGTACCGGTCTTGGGTTAATTATCAGCAAAAAAATCTGTGAGTTGATGGGTGGAAAAATGTGGGTAGAAAGTGAAGTGAACGCAGGCTCCATTTTCCATTTTACCATTACCTGCACCGCAACAAATGATGTACTTGAATCGCCGGTTTCGGTACCCGTTTTATTTAAAAAATGCACCGCTTTGGTTGTTAAAAACAATTCTTTTGCCCGAATGGCGATGTGCAATTTTTTGTCCCGAATTGGGATGACTGTGTTGTCCGCGGATACAGCTGAGACTGCGCTGCCATTGTTGAGCGACAATATCGATTTGCTGGTACTTGATTTGCTTTTTGCCAAAAATACGGCACCCGATGAATGTGTTATGTTTCAACAGTTCATCGATTGTAAATCGTTGCCGGTTCTGTTGTTAACGCCGATAAACTTTATCGAAAACCGCAGCGAGATGAAGCCTTTCCAAACAGCGGAATTTTTCAACGAACCTGTAAAATTCAACAAGCTGTCCAAGACTGTTGTTGCAATGTTAACCGGAGAAAATCCGGATATGGAAGCTGTGCAAAAAAGGGGAATGAACAAAAACTTTGCGACGATTTATCCGCATCGCATTTTATTGGCAGAGGATAACCGCGTAAACCAGAAAGTCGCATTGCGGATTATGGAGCGATTGGGTTACCGTGCCGATGTTGCCAGCAATGGCGAAGAGGCTGTTTCCGCTATGTTGCGGCAGGATTACGACATTATTTTGATGGATGTGCACATGCCGGAAATGGACGGATTGGAAGCAACCCGCCAAATCCGCGAATGCGTAGACGCCCACCGCCAACCCAAAATTGTTGCACTTACTGCTTCCGCAATGAAAGAAGACCGCAACAAATGCCTTCAGGTTGGGATGGATGATTATATTACCAAACCGGTGCAAATTGAGGAATTAAAACGCATTTTTGCATGTTAAATCGGGTAGATAATCGACAATTTTCCGCTTACCGAATCAACAACATTTTCCGCACTTCCCGGAAATTTCCTGCAACAATTCGATAAAAATATAACCCGCTGCTCAGTTGGCTACCGTCAAATGCCACTTCGTACCTACCCGATAGTTGTTTTTGGTTAACCAGTACCGCTACCCGCTCTCCCAAAATATTGAACACACTTAGTTGAACTTGTGCGCTCTTTGGCAGGTCGTAACGGATTCGCGTAACCGGATTGAACGGATTCGGATAGTTTTGTGACAGCGTGAACTGGGCTGGCACGCCACTGTTTTGAACATCGTCGATGCCCGTAACCGCGTCGATGCGCACCAGCACGGATTTGCTGTCGCTATTGCCGGCTGTATCAGTTGCGGTGACGGTCATATTCACATCGCCGGAAAAATTGCCAATGCTGGCGAGGGTTAACATTCCGGTTTGCGGATGAAAATCGCGCAGCAGCGAATCGTTGGTTGCCTCAAAAGTGAAGGCCAGCAGGCTGTCCGGCATGTCCGGATCTTCCGCAAAATCCCACACATTTATGGTTACAAAAGTGTCCTCGGAAACTGGATGAAACCGGGAAATGCGGCAATATTTGGCGGATCTTCCACCGCCGTTACGGTAACCGAAAACAGATCGCTGGCGCTGGCGCCGGATGGATCAACTGCGCGAACCGTAATTATTCGCGCACCGAAATAATCGGGTTCGGGCGTGATCACCAAACTGTCGCCGGAAATTTCCGCTGCGATGCCAGCGCCGCTGATTGCCCGGAACCGCAGCACATCGCCATCTGGATCAACAAACATTTCGTTGAGATTTTTGACGGCGGTAAATGGCGAGCTATCTTCAATTAAAACAATATCTTCGACAGGGAACAGCAGCGTTGGCGCTTTGGACAAAGCGAACACAAAAATCGTGTCGCTGGCGCTCGCACCATCGGGATCGCTAACGCGAAATTCGACCGCAAACGCGCCGGTGCTGTCCGCTGTTACGGAAAATTGCGCCATTTGGGAAAGCGGATCGATCGTGATGTGCAGATCGCTCGTATCCACTTTTGCGGACGGTAAAACCACCGCCAGCACCTGCGCCTGCCACTGCAAATCGCCCGTCGAATGATCGATATCCGTTGCAAATTCCGCCAGCGCCAGCGTTGCGCCGCTATCCGCCGGAAAAGCCACATCCGGCAGTGCCGGGGAAATTTGCGGCGCATCATTTACCGGATGCACCTGCACCACCACCTGCGCCGTATCCACGCCGCCAACGCCATCGATGATGCTGTATTGGAACGTGTCCAATCCAAAAAAATCATTTGCAGGCTTGTAATACAAAAAGGGCTGCCGCATCAAAGAAACGGTGCCGTTTTTCGGTTGGCTGAAGCTGTCAAATTGCAGCGAATCGCCATCCGCATCGCTGTCGTTTGCCAGCACATCCAGTTGAATGGATACATCTTCGCCGGTATCAAATGCGTCATTTTGGGCAACGGGTTGCGTATTTACCGGGAAATTGAAGTTCACCAATCGCACCGCATCCGGCAAATACTGCACATCATAATAAGCCGTATCGATGCCGCTAAATGTGCTGAACGTGCCGTTCCGGCCGGCTGTTTGCAAAATTTCCAGCGTATCGCCGTTGGCGGGAACAAAACCGTTGAGCAACGATAGATGCAATCTGCTGCCGGTGAGATGTGCTGCGCCGCTGATCCGCAACTGATCGTGTTCGCTGCCGGGCGTTTTCCCGCCGAGTTCGATGGCAACGTCCGCCGCATCGGAAAGGGGATAATTGCCAATCACCGATAAAATTCCCGGGGAATTTCCCGGCGCCAGCGTTCCGTTATTTACAAAATTTGCCGCCGAAACATCCAGAAATCCGTTCCCGCGAATGTTGCCGGTTGGATGGTTGGTGAGGGATTGCTCGAAAATTAGCGTATCGGAAATGTCGATGCTACCGCTATTTTCCACGTCTGCCCGCATCGCAATGTGCGATCCGGGCAATTTGCGCAGCAGCCCGGTGTTGAGCACTTTGCCGCCATCCGAAAGACCTTTCGTCAGCGCGGTTGTCGGGTGCAAATTCAGCGTTCCGCCGGGCAAATTATAAAGGGTTGCGCCATTTTGCATGCGAAGTTTTCCACCGTCGAACCAGTTGATAATATTAAAATTACGAATATTTCTACTATTGATTGTCCGGAACCCTTCGCCGGTAAAATTGAGCTCGCCCAAATTATCGATTGTGCCACTGCCGCTGATTTCGCCGCGCTCCCAATTGATCATTCCTTTGTTGAAAATAGGGCTGTTTCCGCGAAGTTTGCTTTCCGAATTCCGGATATCCAGCCGCAGCGGTGCGTTCACAACCAGCCCGTTGCTGCCGGTCAACAGCACATCGGCGCGGTTCAAAATTATCGTTCCGGCGCCGCTCAACTGCATATTTTCCCATTCGTGCAGCCCGCCGGAAAATGTGAGCGAACTGCCCTGCGCAACGAAAATTTCCGCCGATGTGCCGCTGCTGCCGTCTGCCACATTCATGGTGCCGGATTCGATCGCCAGCGTGCCGTTGTTTTCCAGCGCAATTTCCAACAGCACATCCGTTACAACGCCGGTTTGGCGCAACTGCCCGTTGTTGTGAACCCGGCCACCGACGGTGTTTCCGAAAAATTTGAGAATATCGCCGGTTGCGGAAAACAGCAACGTGCCGCCATCCTGATTGAACAACACGCCGCCGTTGGCGATGCGGATATCGCCTTCACCGCTCCAAATGCCTTCACCCGCATTTGTCAGGGTGGCGGCATCGATAAATTTAATGTCGGATGTGCCGCCGTTCATTTCCAGATCGCCATTGGCGGTAACGCTGATGTGTTGCAATGTGCCGCGCCGCCAGCGCATCAGCCCGTCAACCCGCAAATTGCCGCTGCCGTTGAGGATGCCGTTATTCAAAATGAGCTGATCTAACGAGAAGCTTTGCAAAAAGGTGAAGATCCCGCCGTCGATGGTCAGTTTGCCGTTGCCTAAAAATGCGCTTTCGCTGAAAATGCTGCCGTCGCTGAGATGCAGCTCGCCGGCCAGCAGCGCAGAAAATGCGTTGCTGAAAATATGGTTGCCGCCGGAAATTTCCAGAATGCCGGATTCGGCGATCGCCAGATTGCCAGACAGATAATCGCTGTCTCGGTTCAACCGCAGCGTTCCGCCGGAAATTTGCAGCTCGCCGCTATTTTCAAATGTTGCGTCAATCAGCGATTCGTCCGTTGCGGATGTGCCGGATTTAATCAGCAATCCGTTGTTGACGATGCTGCCGCCGTCCGGTTCGCGAAAGAAAATATTGGCACTTTCCACGATTTCAAATGTGCCAGATAAATTGTTGATTATTTTAGCGTTATCGCCAATCCGGAGATCGGTATTATCCAGCCATTCAATGCTGCCGTTGTTGGAAAGTGTCCGGAATTCCAGATTTGTGGCGCTCTCGCCGGAAAAGCGGATTTGCGAATGATTCACAAATTCGCCATCGCCGGAAATGGTGCCGCGCAACCACTCGATGCTGCCGAAATTTTCCAGCGCGCCGCTGCCGGAAATGCGGCTGCCGGATGTTGCGATGCGCATTGTTGTGCCATTTTCGATCCGCAAACCGTTGCCGGTAAGTTCGATTTCGGCATCCTGAACCCGGAATTCACCGTCGCCGGAAACGCTGACATCGTTCAGCAAATGCCCGGTGCTGCTCATCCGCAGCACCGCATTTTCCGCGATTTGCAGCGTCGCATTCCGTTGATCGCTGCCGGCGATGATCCGCAGTTCGCCGCTGTTGTTGATCAGCGTGCCGCGATGTTCAAATAATACGTTGATCAGATTGGTTGACGCGCTGTTGTCCCTTTCGATCGTGCCCAAATTGATCAATTTTCCGCTGCCGTCCAGCGTACCGATGTCGCCATCGCCATACCACTCAAATAACCTGTTCGTGTTGTTTACGAGAATTGCGCCGTTGCCCAGCCGGATATCCCCATTGCTGCTGAAGCGGGAATTTCCGTGCAACATCAGCGTTCGTGCAACCAGTTCCCGCTGGCTGGTACCGTCGATAATCATCTCGGCATCGTTGCCCAAAATGGTCGAATCTGCACTTCCGCTGCCGCTCAGCCGGCCATTATTCCATCTGAACATCGATAAAATTGTCAATTTAGCGCCGTTGATTTCCGCATCGCCCAATTCCAGCCCGCTAATGCTGACCGGCGCCGTTGCCGTAACAATGCCGTTATTGACAACCGCCGTATCGTTCGCGCCGGGAACGCCGGTTGGCGCCCAGTTGGCGGCGGTTTGCCAGTTGCCGGTTTGCGCAGCCCATGTAAAACGCGTTTGGGCAATGCCCTGCGGGAGACATATTTGTATGTATAAAATGAATATAATTGATCCTGTTTTCAGAAAATGCGGACAGGTATTCATAAAATCCTCGGGTAAAAAATAGGATGAAAATAATGCAATATATATGATTAGTCGCTCTAATGTACGATTCCCCGGTAGTTTAGTCCAACAAAAAAAATCCCGGTATCCATTTCGCGGATGGATAAATTTGTGAGGATTTTCGACAAAAAAACTGTCCGGTTTTGGGCACATAATCCTAATTTTCGCAATGATTTAGAGATGTGTGATTTAACGCTTGAATTGCGCCGGGTGTTATGTTATCTTCTCAGCGATAAAGAATTTCGTATCCATAAATTGATCTGCGGACATGCAAAGACGCGAGTTCCTAAAAGTTATCCCCGGCATCGCTTTCCTGTTGATGGATGCCAAAAAAGCAATCGCCAAAGCGTTTCCGGGATTGCTTCCCGATTACCTGACCCTTTTCCCCCCCAACAGCAGACAAAGTTTAGAATTGCCCATTCGCTGGCAGCAAGACGTCGCATTTGTGGATGCCCGAAGGCTTGCCGAATCGCTGAAATACAACACGTATTTTAACGAAGAACGCAAAAAACTGGTGCTGTATCTGCCCCAAAATAAAGTGGTGATCACAGCCAACAACCCGTTTGTGATCATCGATGACCGCACATTGCAGATGCCCGTTTCCTGCACGATCGAACGGAATGATATTTTTCTGCCGCTGTCCTATTGGGTGCCGTTGGTGAACCAGTACGCCAATATTAATTTGAATTACGATGAAAAACAGCAAATTCTGCAATTTGGCGACCCCCGTTTTAACGTCGCCGGGGTAGATGTCGATGCCCGGGAAAATGGCGTTGTCATCCGCATCCGCACCGCCAAAAAATTTCAGAAGGGTGAAATGAGCATCGACAAACGCAACAACTGGTTGCATGTCGATTTGTACGGCGCGACAGCAGATATCAATTCGCTGAGCCGCAATCTGGACGAAGGTCCGGTACGGGAGATGAAGGCATTCCAGTTCGCCACGCTGCTGTCCGTCGCTTTCCGGTTGCGTACCGATCCCATTTCCCGCGAAGTGTATCAGGATGAAAACACCGGAGAAGTGGTAGCGATTTTGCGCTACCGCGATCAACTTGCCGAATCCGAACCTGCCGAAAAACAGCCCGAAAAAGCAGAAGAAGCACGGGTTGAAAACAATCGCCAAACCTCTGAAAAGGAAGATGATATCCGCAAACAACTGGAAGAAGAGCGTCAGCGCTGGCTGATCGATACGGTTGTGATCGATCCCGGTCACGGCGGAAAAGATCCCGGTGCGATTGGTGTCGGCGGATTGCAAGAAAAAGATGTGGTGCTCTCCATCGGGCTGAAACTCGGTGAACTCATCGAACGGCGGATGCCCGGCGTAAAAGTAATTTACACCCGTAAAGACGACACCTTTGTAGAATTGCGGCAACGCACCCAGATTGCCAATGAAAATCAGGCAAAATTGTTTATCAGCATCCACGCCAACGCCAACAAAAGCAGCAGCCCCGCCGGCTTCGAAACCTATTTGCTGGGTGCGACCAAAGGTGCGCAAGCCAGTGCCGTAGCAGAGCGGGAAAATGCGGTAATTCGGTTCGAATCGTCAGAAAATCAGGCGCATTACAAAGGCATTAACGCCATTTTGGCCGGACTTGCCCAAACCGCTTTTATGAAACAGAGCGAACATTTGGCCAGCAACGTGCAAACGCAAATCGGCAAACGCATGCAATCGCTGAACATGAAAGATCGTGGCGTGAAACAAGCCGGATTTTGGGTGATGGTCGGTGCATCGATGCCCTGCGTTTTGGTGGAAACCGGATTTATCACCAATCGTTACGATGCCAAAATCCTCAAAACCAACTCCCACCAGCAGAAAATTGCCGAAGGGATCTTTGCCGGGCTGCAACAGTTCAAAACAGACCATGAAAACTCAATTTAGTTGAAAAAAACAGATGACTAAATCCGGTACCGGTTGACAATTCGCCGGAAAAAACGTTTATTTGTATCTTAAAATAATCGCCAAAAAATTGCCGTGTTTTCGTTCAAGAGGCCATCAATGAAAAATAGAATTTTAGCGTTAGTTTTTTTTGCTGCACTTGCTGCACAGCCCGTTTTTTCCCAATCGGTTGGCACAACGGTTTTTGAATTTTTGCGCAACCAATACAGCGCTCGCGGCGCTGCAATGGCCAACAACCTGGTGGCTGTTCAGGGCGATGTGAACGCGGCGGCATACAATCCGGCGGTGCTTTCCACCGTTACCGAACCGCAGTGGACCATCAATTTTACCGATCATTTGCTGGATTTTCAGGCGGGGCAATTGGGCTACGCGTTCCAAAAAGGGCAGCTTGGCACCATCGGTTTTGGCTTGATTTATTTCGATTACGGCGATTTTGAGGAAACCGACTTGTTCGGAGAGGAAACCGGACGCAGTTTTGGCGCTTCGGAATTTGCGCTTTCTGCCACCATTTCCAATCAGTTGGGACCAGGGTTTGATTATGGTGTCAGCGCCAAATTTATTTATTCCTCGCTGGAAGAATACAACGCCTCCGGCATTGCGCTCGATGGCGGGATTATTTTCCGTCCGTCCTATATTTCTGATTTTCAGGTTGGTGTTTCGGTATCAAATATCGGATATATGCTGGATAATTACACCGAAACAGAAGACAAATTGCCGCTCATGGTGCGTCTCGGATTTGCCAAAAAATTGGCGCACTTGCCGCTGATGTTTATGGCATCGTTAAACGATATCAGTCAACAAACCGGCGATAACCTCGATATTTTAAAACGCTTTAGCGTTGGCGGGGAATTTGATGTGAGTGACGCGGTAAAATTTCGGATCGGTTACGATAACGGTGTGAATCAAAGCATCAAGAGTTTGGGAACCCGCAGTTTTAGCGGCATTTCCGCCGGATTGGGTATCGCTTACAAACGCTTCCGGCTGGATTACGCTTTCGCCAATTATGGCGAACTGGGCTCACAAAACCGCATTGGCGTTACCGGCGGACTGTAATCCATTCCAGCCGGTTTTTGTTTCGCAGAAATAATCAAAGCCAGATATTCAGCCACATTCAATATAATAAGCTTGTTTTACTACTCTTTAAGCACTTTGTCAGCAACAAACATTGGTGCTTTTTCCGTGCAGCCTTCCGCCCAGAATTTTTGGAGAATTTGCTCAAATCTATCGGCAACACATTCAAAAACCCGAATAATATCCGGATCAAAATGTTTACCGCTTTCGTCGCGGATGATTTGCACCGTCACATCGTGCGGATATGCTTCTTTGTAAACCCGCTCCGAAGTAAGCGCATCGTACATATCGGCGAGGGCTACCACCTGCGCAGATAGCGGAATTTCGTCGCCGCACAATCCGCGCGGATATCCGGTGCCGTCAAACCGCTCGTGGTGGCAATAGGTAACATCGATGCCCATGTTCAAAAAATCCATTTCGCCAAATTGTTTGCGAATGGAGCTGAGGGTTTGATAACCGACAACGGTGTGCTGCTTCATCAATTCGTATTCATCTTCGGTGAGTTTATCGCCTTTTAACAAAATGTGATCCGGGATGCCCACTTTGCCGATGTCGTGCAGCGGCGCGGTGCGATCCAGCGTGTCGATAAAACTGTTGGTGATAAACGGCAGATATCGGGGATGGTTTTTCATTTCCAGCGCGAGTGCCCGGCAATAGCTGCGAATGCGTTCCAAATGGTATCCGGTTTCCTGATCGCGTTGTTCTGCCAAACGTGCCAGCCCGAAAATGATGGCTTCCTGTGCGCCAATCAACGCGTTTTCCATGCTGCGCAATCCGGTGACATCCGTTACAATTGCGGAGTAAGCGAACACGTCGCGGTTTTCGTTGCGAACGGGGAAGAAGTTGATGTTGGCAATCCAGCGTGTGCCATTTAATCGATGGGTGGAAATTTCCTGTTTCCAATGCCCGCGATCATCGATGGTCGAAAGTATCTGCCGGAAATTGATTCCCGGAAAAATTTCGCCCAGTTTGGTAAATGGCGCATTTTGCAGCTCGTTTTTACTGAAACCGCTCATGCTGCAAAAGCCCGGATTTACGCGAACAATCAGCCCGTCGATATCCATAATCAGCAAACCGTCCTCTTTGCTGTTGAAAATATCCTGATAAATCCGGAAATCTTCTGCACGGTGCTGGAGCATTTCTTTTAGATCGTTTACCAGATGTTTTTCCGCTTTGCGCTCCAGGCTTTGCTGGATAACATGATGCACTTTTTTGATCAGATCCGATACCATGAACGGTTTGCTCAGATAATCGTAAGCACCTTTTTTGAGGAAATCTACTGCGGTATTCAGATCGGGATTGCCGGTCATGAAAATAAATGGCAGTTCCGGAAAATGGTTCAGCGCGTATTCAAATAAATCGCGCCCATTTTTTTGAGGGAGATATATATCCGAAATGACAATATCAAACTTGTCTTCGCGAAGTTTTGCAATTGCCGAATCTACGTTTGTTACGGCAATCGCAGATATATTTTCTTCTTTTAAAGTCTTGACAAGAATTTCGCCCAGTTGATATTCATCATCCAGAATTAATGCTTTGAAATTCGTCATTTTCATTCAATAGCCTGCAGTTTGCTGGTGAATAAACCCCGTAAACAATTGGTTTAGCACGGCTGTGAATGTTTTTCCTTTCCGGCGATGCGGGAAATTATAAACGTTCACCAAATAAATCATCGGAATTATTTCCCGATCACTTAGCAAAATGAATAATTTGTAATTGCGAATACTGCTCTGGATTTTGGCAATCATACTGTCAAAATTTCCGTTAAATGTCAAATATCGAAAACCGTGTTACGATTCCGGCAATGATCGGTTCCGCATATTTATGCATTCGGGAAGGCGTCGAAAAAACACCCGGTGACGATGTGAGCTATTCCTGCAAAAAGCCTTTGGCTGAATTTGCAGTTCGCGGAAAAATAACCAAAATTGAAAAAATATCCAAATCCGATCAGGCGTTATTGGATTTTTTGGTGAGTTTTTTTTCGATTGCCGGATATTCCACGGCGTATTTCCCGTCCGGGAATGCAGATTTCAATTGATCGAAAACCTGGCGGCTTTCCGTCCATTTGCGTTGCCCCAAATAGCTGATGCACAGAAAAAATCCGATGGTTTCCTTATCGAAAAATTCCGGGTCCAGTTCCATTACTTTTTGGCAGGTTGTCTGTAATTTTTCATATTCCTTACGTTCGTACATCAGATGTGCCATTCCGAATAAACCCGGCGCTTTTGCTTTTTCTGTGGGCGTTTGTTTGATAAAATCGAGAAAATACGATTCGGCAGCGGTCATGTTTTTTTCGAAAAAATGAATCATCCCGAGGTAGTAGCGGGTGGTCTGGCGATATTCCTGATCATCATCCTTAAACAGCGGCAGCACTTTTTCCAGCGGCGGTCGCGCTTTTTTGGTATCGTTCGCTGCGAAATAAATTTTGCCGATCTCAAAATAGGCATAGCGTTTGTCGTAATCTGGAATCGGCTGCAGCGTTGCATCTTCCAGATTGGCGATGGCCTTTCCGGGGTTGCGCAGCATGCTGTAGCTAATGCCGATCAGCCGCAGCGCATCGAAAACCTGGTGCGGATTGAGCGCAGGGCTTTCCATTGCTTTTTCCAGATAAGCGATGGTGTGCGGATATTGCTGCATGTGATAATACGCCCACGCGATTTCGATGCGCAGCAGCGGCAAGTTGTCTTCGTCATCCAGAATATTTTGTTCGACCCAGCGATATTTTGTGAGTGCGTTGGCATAATCTTGCTTCATGGCAGCCTGCTGGGCTGTTTGCAGAACGGCAAGAATTTGTTCCGGAGTCGGGTTTTGGCTCATCGTGTCGCATTCCTTAAATTTCTTTCGCCGTGTTTTTCGGCGGAATTTCTGGTTATATTTTTCAATCGGATGATACATTGGCGCAAAATTTCGCCGTATATTCTGTTTGCAGATTTGCTGTTTCTACTTACAATCGAATAAACATCCGTTCCGATCTGAAAAATACAAAGGAGAGTCCATGAACGCAATTCATTCTATTACTCAACTCACTGAAGAAGAAAGCATGTTTCGCGACGCGATCCGCGAATTTGCCGAAGAACAAATTAAGCCGCATGTTCAGGAAATGGATCAGAAAGGGCAGTTTCGGCGGGAATTGCTGGATCAATTTTTTGAATTAGGGCTGCTGGGCATCGATATTCCCGAAGAATACGGCGGAACCGGCGGTAACTTTTTTATGTCTATTTTGGCGATCGAAGAGTTGTCCAAAGTTGATGCATCTGCCGCTATTTTTGTGGATGTGCAAAATACGCTGGTCAACAATTGCATTCAAAAATGGGGCAGCGAGGCGCTCAAAAAGAAATATTTGCCACAGCTTGCGCAGGAAAAAATCGGTGCGTATGCGCTGTCTGAAGCCAGCTCCGGCAGCGATGCGTTTGCGTTGAAAACCCGTGCGGAAAATATGGGCAGCCACTTTGTGCTGAACGGCAATAAAATGTGGATCACCAACGCGGCAGAGGCGGATTTGTTTATTGTTTTCGCCAATGCAAATCCCGAAGCCGGATACAAAGGCATCACCGCGTTTATGGTCGAACGCGGATTCGAGGGATTCCGTATCGGGAAAAAAGAAGATAAATTGGGTATTCGCGCCAGCAGCACTTGCGAACTGATTATGGAAAACTGCATTGTTCCCAAAGAAAATGTGATTGGCGAAGTTGGCAAAGGCTATAAATCCGCGATCGAAACGCTCAACGAGGGCAGGATTGGCATTGGCGCACAAATGCTCGGCGTGATGCAAGGCTCGTTGAACGCCGGCATGCAATATGCCAGAGAACGCACCCAGTTTGGCAAAGTGATTGGCAAATTTCAGGGTGTTGCGTTCCAGATTGCCGAATGCGCCACGCTTACCGAAGCCGCCCGCCGGATGGTGTACGACACCGCACGGATGAAAGACACCGGACAAAATTTTGTGGTGGAAGCCGCGATGACCAAGCTGTTCACTTCCGTGAATGCCGAAAAAGTGACCTCGCGAATGATCGAAGTTTTTGGCGGTTACGGCTTCACCAAAGAGTATCCGGTGGAAAAATTTTATCGGGATGCAAAAATCGGGCAAATTTATGAGGGAACATCCAACATGCAACTGGATACGATCTCTAAATATCTGCTCTTTAAATAGAAATTATCGAAATCTAATGATATTTCGCATTTTACAAAAAACGTGCCTAAGATTGACCCAGGGCACGTTTTTTTGTTCACAAATTAAAAAAAATCCTTTAAAGTTTTCTCGCAGACGCCGATAGTTTAAATCACGGAGATTGGGAGAGAAAAGAAAGGGGATGTTGCAGGGCTGGTATCACACAGGGATGTGGGCAGCTGCAACAGGGAAGTTATAGCAACATTCCCCTTCTATTTTTGGGAACCTGCCAGATAGAAAATCACCAACACATTTACTCGTAACGCAACGCCTTCACCGGATTCGACATCGATGCTTTGATCGATTGAAATCCGACCGCTATCCATGCTATCATCATCGAAAAAACACCCGCAGCCACAAACAGCAGCCAGTTGATCGATGTGCGATAGGCGAAATCCGCCAGCAATTTTTCGGAAGCATAATACGCCAGCGGACAGGCGATCACGAATGCTACCAGCACAATCGCCATAAAATGTTTGGAGAGCATTACGGTGATGTTTCCGGTGCTTGCGCCGAGCACTTTGCGCACGCCGATTTCTTTGGTGCGCTGGGTGATCATCAGCGATGCGATGGCAAACAACCCCAGCCCGGCGATGATAATCGCCAGCGTCGCAAACGCGGATGCGACGGTCAGCAGCCGTTCTTCGTTTTCGTAGAGCCGGTCAAAATTTTCATCCACCCAAAAGAAATTGAGCGGATTTCCCGGCATTATTTCCTGCCATTTGTCGCGGATAAAACTGAGCGCGGCGGCATGGTTGCCCGGCGCAATTCTGGCGGAAATAAAACGGTGTCGGCTGTTATCCGGCGGGCGATAAAAATGAACCACCGGCGCAACCGCTTCAGCCAGCGAGTTGTAATTGTAATCCTTCACCACGCCGATCACGTTGAACTTACTGTCGCCGAGGCGCACTTTGCGCTCCGCAACATCGCTCCAGCCAAAGGCGCGCACCGCCGCCTCGTTCAAAATTACCGATGATTCCGCTTCCGCTTCGAGATCTTCCGAAAACGCCCGCCCTTCACTGATTTTCATTTTGAATGTATCGAAATAATATGCGTCAACCGCGCAATAGCGCATCCGGAAACGTTCCGGCTCCTGACCCGGATTCACCGGAAAAATAAACGTGAATCCACCCGACCATTCACCCGGCGCGGTGGATGACGAACTCACCGATTCGATGCCGCTGAACTGGCGCAGCTCATTTTTGAAGGTCGTCAGCGTTTGCTGTGCGGCTTCAGGGTCAGCAAAATCGCTCTGGCTTGCTTCGATAGTTATAACATTGTTTTTGTTGAAATTAAGATTCGCTGATTTCATGTGCTGCAGTTGCAGAAACAGCATGCCGGTAGTGATCATCAAAACGATAGACAGCACAAACTGGGTGACCACCAGCCCCAACCGCAGTTTTGCGCCTTTTGGTGAACGCTCTAGCTTTCCGCGCAGCGCCTCGTTCGGCTGAAAGCGGGAAAGGAAAATTGCCGGATACGCGCCGGCGAGCAAACCGACGACAATCCCGAGGCTGACTAAACCAAGTATTATCAGAATGTTACTTTGGTAATTTAACGCCAGCGGCAAATTATACAGCGAGTTGAAATACGGCAAAATCAATTCCACAATCCCGATGCCGATTGCCAGTGCAATCAGGCTCATCAGTACAGCTTCGGTGAGGAATTGGCGAATCAGGCGGGTGCGTTCCGCGCCGAGCACTTTGCGCATGCCGATCTCGCGGGCACGTTCCATCGATCCGGCGGTGGTCAGATTCATAAAATTGATCGAGGCGATCAAAATAATCGCAACCGCGATGATCAGCAAAATATATGCGTAGGTATTTGCACCTGTGAGATCGTTGTATAGCTCCGGCAGCGGCAGCAATTTTAGCGTCAACCCTTTGGTTTCGTCCGCGCCCCAGGTTTTGCTGACGAACGCCGGAAACTGCGCTTCCAGCGCCGATGGTTGAGCATTTTTGTCGAGCAAAATGAAGGTGTACAGCCAGGAACTGCCCCAATTTTCCGAGTGGCGTTCGTACCATTCTTGACTTTCCGGGTTGATCATTATATCGATTTGCACAGATGAATTATCGGGAATTTCCGCCAGAACGCCGCGCACCGTCAAATCGTATCGGAACGCCAGCCGCAGGGTTTTGCCGATCGGATCGCCATCGCTGAAATATTTTTTGGCAATTTCCCGCGAAATTACCACCGAATTGATATCCGAAAACGCGCCGTCGCGATTGCCCTTTGCCAGCGGCAGCGTGAAAATATCCAGTAACGCCGGATCTGCGTACGCAATTTCTTCCTGAAATTTCTGTTCGCCGACTTCCACCCATTCATTGTCTGTCCAGTATCTGGCGGCATTTTTGATCGCCGGATAATCGCTGCGGAGCGCCGCGGCCATTGGCAGCCAGGTGTCGCGGGTGATTTGCGTGCCCGTTGGTGTTGGGCGTTCTTTGTAAACCAGATAGATATTTTCCGCATTTTCATTGAACACGTCGTAGGTGAGTTCATGATTGGTGTAGAGAAAAATCATGATTGCCGCGGCAATGCCCACCGCCAGTCCAAAAATATTGATAAATCCGTTGAGCTTGTGTTTCGCAAAATGCCGGAACGCAATTTTTATGTAGTTGAAAAACATCTGTCCTCCAAAAAAGTTGTTTTCTAAAGCGGAAAAGTGAGATTCCTGCTATCGCTGGAATGCCGATAAAAAATATACACTTCGCTTGTCACTCCTGCGTAGGCAGGAGTCTCCCTGCAATTATTACCTTACAGGCGATCAAAAGAGACCGTTCGCAAACACCTTAACACACCAACACAAAAACGCTCATACACTACTCGTAACGCAATGATTTTACAGGATTTGCCCGCGCCGCCCGGATCGTTTGGTAACCGATGGTGAGCATCGAAACGGCAATTGCTGTAATTGTGGCGAACAGAAAAATATCCAGCGCAGACCAGCCCATCGACATGCGATAGGGATAATTTTGCAGCCATTGGTTCATCGCGTACCAGCCGAGCGGCCATGCCACCAGATTTGCAAGCAGCACCAGTTTCATAAAATCCTTGCCGATCAGCGCCAGCACCTGCGAAACGGATGCGCCGAGCACCTTGCGAATGCCAATCTCTTTGGTGCGCTGCGCCGTGGAAAATGCGGACAGCCCGAACAGTCCCAGACAGGCAACCAGAATCGCCAGTGCCGAGCTGTAGCTGATAATTTCCGCAAGATTGTCTTCGACCTGATACAGTTGCCGGAAACGATCGGAAATGACAAAATAAGTCAGCTCAATGCCGGGAACGATTTTTCCCCATTGCTGCTCCAGCAATGCAATGTTTTCCTGCGGCGTATCGTTGGCAAATTTGACAGACATGAAATAGTAGCGCGTGCTTTCCAGCCCGTTGTAAAAATGGATAACCGGCTGCACCGGCTCGCGCAGCGCTTCGTAATTGTAATCCTTCACCACGCCGATGATCGTGCAGGTGTTTTCGCCGAAATACAGCATTTTCCCGACAGGATTATCCCAGCCGATCGCCATTGCCGCGGCTTCGTTGATGATGATCGATTCATCTTCGTCCGTCGCCAATTCTCCCGAAAAATTGCGCCCCTGCGTCAGTTCGATGCCGTATGTCGGCAAAAACGCCGCGTCGATGTTCACAAATCGCCAGTCGAGCTGGCGGCTCGTGTCCCAGCCTTCCGGACGCGCCAAAGTGTAGCTGTTGCCGTATCCGATGCCCGGCACAGCCCGGGACTGTGCAACGCTTTTTACGGTGCTGTTGGCAGTGATTTCTTTTTTGAGCGTAGCGAAAGTTGCCAGCGCTTCATCCTGCGAAGTGAATACTCTCGGATTGGTGCGCAGCACGATCATGTTCTCTTTGTCGAATTGCAGATCGTGCGATTTCATGAAATCGATTTGCCGCAACACCACACCCGTCGCGATAATCAGCCCGATGGAAACGACAAACTGGGTGATCACCAGCGCGTTGCGCAGATTCAATCCGCCCGGTTTCTTTTGCGTATCACCGCCGGAAAAATGGGTGGCTTTCAGCACGGAAATCGGTCGGAATCGCGATAAAAACATCGCCGGATAAATCCCTGAAAAAAATGCAGTTACCGCGCCGACAATCAGCAAGCCGATCAGCAAAGCCGGCTGTTCCGAGAATGACAGTGCCAGTTCCATTTGCACAATTTCGTTGAATTTTGGCAGCAGCAACTCCGCCAAACCGATGCCGAGCAGCAGCGTGACACCGACAATCAAAAATGTTTCGATCATAAATTGGCTGAACAGCCTGCCGCGATTGGCGCCGAGCACCTTGCGCATCCCGATTTCCCGGGCGCGCTGCAGCGACCGCGCGATGGAAAGATTGGTGTAATTGATGCACGCCAGCGCCAGAATTGCCAGCGCAATCGCAATGAGAATAAACGCGTAGCGATCCATTCCGGTGAATGCGTTGTGCACATTTTTCAGCGGCATCAGTTTGAAGGTGACCTGCTCGATGGCATCTTTGGCAAAAAATTTATCGACAAACGCGGGAAATTTGGCTTCCAGCGCTGCCGGATCTGTGCCCGGACGAAGTTGCACAAAGCTGAACAGGAACGAGCCGCGCCATTCGCTGTTGCGAACAAATTCGATGTCCATTGCGTTTTCCCACGGGACAATCATATCGTAACTGAAAGTGGAATTCACCGGAACTTTGCCGAGCACGCCGGTGACGGTGTAATTGTTGGACTCGCCAACCTGCAGGATTTTGCCGATGGGATCATCGCTGCCGAAATATTTTTCCGCCATTTCCTGTGACAGAATGATCGAGCTTTTTTCGCTGAGCGCAGACTGCGGATCGCCTTTGACCAGCGGGAAGCTGAACATCTCAAAAAACCCCGGTTCCGCAAAATCGATTTCCTCGCGGAAGCGTTTTTCGCCGAATTGCACCCATTCGCCCACGGAAAATGAGCGATAGCCGTTCACAATTTCCGGGAAATCCTTCATCATTTCCGGCACGGCGGGCACCCAGGTATCGTAAACGGTCAGCGTGCCGCCTTCCGGCGCCGGTCGTGTTCGGTAGAGAAAATACAGGTCGTCGCTGTTTTCGTGAAACTGGTCGTAAGTGAGCACATTCCACGCGAACAGGAGCATCAGCAAACTCACGCCGATGCCCACGGATAATCCCAAAATATTGATGCCGGACTGCACCCGGTTTTTCATCAGATTTCGCAGGGTAATTTTGATGTAATTGATGAGCATCTGCCCTCCGGGAAATTATGTGTTGGTTTGATTATTCAAAAATAGCAATCCGAAATCCTGTCACAGCAGGGATTACAGATGTTGTTTTTCGATGTCATTCCTGCGCATGCAGGAATCGCTCAATTGGTATTCGCGGTAAAAATTCAACAATCCCCGCCGATAACTCCCGAACACAAAACACTACTCATAACGCAATGATTTTATTGGGTTTGCCAGCGCCGCTTTGATCGCCTGCCAGCAAACGGTCGCCAGTGCAATCAGCAGCGCGAGCCCGCCGGCCATGGCAAACAACCACCAACTGACCTCAATACGGTAGGCGAAATTTTCCAGCCAGCGGTTCATCGCGTAATAGCCGACCGGCACGGAAATGAGAAATCCGATGGCGATCAATTTCAGAAAATCGACGGAAAACATGCTGACGATGCCCGGAACCGATGCGCCGAGCACTTTGCGAATGCCGATTTCTTTGGTGCGCTGTTCCGCCGTGTACGAGGCTAATCCGAACAGCCCGAGGCAGGCGATAAAAATCGTGAGCAGCGAGATGTAGCCGTAAATTTCGATCATCCGGCGATCGCTTTCATATTGCTGCGCAAAATTTTCATCCGCGAAAAAATACTCGAACGGGATTTCGGAATCATGTTTGGTGACGACCGATTTAATCGCCGCGATGGCGCCGGGAATGTCCTGTGTGGCGATTTCGATGGACGCATAGCGATGCTGCCGCACGTAATTATCGTTGATAAAAAACACCATCGGCTCAATGGGATCGTGCAGCGATTCAACGTGGAAATCCTTCACCACGCCGACAATTTTCCCGGTGAAATCGTTGGACACCGGATCGCGGATGATGCGTTTGCCCAACGCCGCTTCCGGCGATGCCCAGCCGAAGCGCTTCACCATTGTCTCGTTAACGATGGCGGCAATTTCGTACCCGTGATCTTCGCTGGTCATGTTTGCGTTTGTTGGGGCTGCGTCTGTGCCCATCGATTCGTCAAAATTGCGTCCGGCGATAATTTCCAGCCCGTAGGTTTTGATGAAATCGTAATCCACCGCAAACTCGTCCAGACCCATGCCGTCTTCGCCGCTGCGGCCTTCTTCCACCCACACATCACCGCCAAAATTTCTGCCGGGAATTGCCGATGCAATCGTGACGGATTTGATGTTGTTTTGCGCCAGCAATTCGTTGCGGAGCACTTCCCGCTGCTGCAGAAACGGCTCGACAACCGGTTGGGGCAGCACCACAATTTGCGATGATTTGAATCCCAAATCCTGCGATTGCATGAATTGAAGTTGGTAATACAACGTCAGCGTGCCCAAAATGAAAAAAATGGTGATGGCAAATTGCATCGTAACCAGCGCTTTGCGCAATTTCCCGCCGCCGGAACTGCCCGATCTGCTGCTTTTCAGCACATGCACCGGGCGAAAACGCGAGAGGAAAAATGCCGGATAGCTGCCCGCGACAAATCCGGTGATCAGCGCGATAGCCACAATGCTGGCGCCGGAAATCCATTTGTCCGCGGCAGTCAAAAAGAATTCTTTGTTCAGATAGCTGTAAAAAATCGGGTTGATCAGCTCGATCAAAATCAGTGCGAGCACCAGCGCCAAAAAGCTCATCAGCAGCGATTCACCGAGAAATTGCTGGATGAGTTTGCGGCGGTGCGCGCCCACCACTTTGCGAATGCCCACTTCGCGAGCACGCGCCATCGATCGCGCGGTGGAGAGATTCATAAAATTGATGCAGGCAATCAGCAGCACAACAATTGCGATAATCCCGAACATGTACAATTGCTTTGTGTCGCCGCCGGTTTCGAAGGTGTTGCGCACGCCGCCTTCGAGATGAATACCGCTAAGCTCCTGTAAATACGGATGATACGCATAGCCGCGTGTCGTCGTCGCATCGCCGACGTATTTGTCCAGAAATCCCTGGAATTTGGCTTCGAGCTGTGCCGGCGGATAATTTTCCGGCAGCATCAGATAATTGTGAACAATGCGTCCACGCCAGTACCACGGATGCGGGGCTGCTCCGCCGGTCACATCCGCATCAAAAAAGCGGTTCAGCGTGATAAATGAAACGATGATGTTCGGTTTCAAATGCGATTTGTAGGGAATATCCGCGATGACTGCGGTAACTTTTGCGTCATAAATTTCGATGGTTGTTTCGCCGTTATCCTGCTCCACGGGATCTTCGATTTGCAGCACTTTCCCGATGGGATTTTCATTGCCGAAATATTTTTTGGCGGTGGTTTCATCAATAATTACGTTGAACGGCTCCGCCAGCGCGGTTTTCGCATCGCCGAAAATCACCGGCCAGGTGAAAAAATCGAGCGCGCTTTCATCCGCGTACACGAATTTATCCTCCATAAACCGGTTATCGCCGTGTTTGAAGGCCATGCCTTCGCGGGTGGGCATCACCCGGCAAAAATCCTGAATTTCCGGGTAATCCTTTTTCAGCGCCGGTCCCCACAAAATGGAACTGGTTGCGCCGGTCCACACATTTCCGGTGGAAAGCCCTTCTACATTGAGCGTCAGCCGGAAAATTTGCGATTTTTTCTCGTGATACTGGTCGTAGCCGCTTTCGCTTTTGACATACAGAAAAATGACGATGCAGCAAGCCATCCCGATTGCCAAACCGACGATATTGATAAACGTAAACGCTTTGTGTCGAATCAAATTCCGGAGTGCGATTTTTATGTAATTTTTAAACATATATCCTCCGTTTTATGGATGCAACTACTCGTAACGCAATGATTTTATTGGGTTTGCCAGCGCAGCTTTAATGGCTTGCCAACTCACGGTAATCAGCGCAATAATCAGCGCCAAAACGCCCGCACCGAGAAAAACCCACCAGCCAACAGAGGTGCTGTATGCAAATGTGCCCAGCCATTTGTTCATGGCGAACCACGCCACCGGCCACGCGATCAGGTTGGCAATCACAACCAGCAGCACAAATTCTTTGGAGAGCAACCCGACCAGATTTCCGGTGGTTGCGCCGAGCACTTTGCGGATGCCCATTTCTTTGGTACGTTGTTCGGCGGTGAAAGCCGCCAGTCCGTACAGCCCGAGGCAGGCGATAACCACTGCCAGCATCGCAAAAACGCCAAAAATTTTGCCCAATTGCTCCTCACCGGCGTATTGCGCATCAACGCGGTCGTCCAGAAAATCGTAAGTGAAGGGATAATCGGGGAGATATTCGCGCCATATTTTTTCGATGTGCGCCAGCGTTCCGGGAATATCATTGCCGGAAATTTTGACGGCAAAACGATAGCTACTGCCGGGATCGATCAAAAAAATGATCGGGACAATTTTGTTGTGCAGCGATTCAAAATGCATATCTTCCACCACGCCGATCACCGTGCCGTCGCGTCCGCCGTAATTCATCCGTTTGCCGATGGCGCTTTCCGGTGTCCAGCCAATTTGCGTAACCGCGTTGCGATTGAGAATAAATGATGCGTTGTTATCCGTGGCGTAATCGCGCGAAAAATCGCGTCCTGCGATCAGCGACATTTTGTAAGTATCTATAAAATTGTAGTTTACATCCACAACTGCCAGCCGAAAATTGATCCGCTGCGGTTCGTCGCCATCAAGAATTTGTCCGCCGGAGCTGTTCAGCAATCTGCCGGAAGGGATCAGTCGGGAAGATGTGACGGCTAAAATATTGGGATTGGTTTGCATCTGCGACTGAATGGATTCGATGTTTTCGCCCATCTCGCCATCGCCTCTGAGCAAAATTACCCGTTCTTTGGCAAACCCGAGATTTTTGCTGCGCATAAATTCCAATTGTTGATAAACAATGCCCATACTGACAATTAATCCAATGGAAATCGCGAATTGCGTCACTACCAAAATAGTGCGGAAACGGGTACCGCTGCTCATTTTGTCGCTGGATTTAAGCGTCGCCACCGGGCGAAATGATGAGAGCAAAAACGCCGGATAACTCCCGGCAACCAACCCGACCAGCACCGTGAGCAGCAGCAATGCCGGTATAATTAACGGATGGCTGAAGAATTGCAGTTGCAATGCCTTGCCCGTAAAATGGTTGAATTCCGGTAGCGCGAGTTCAACAAAAACAATAGCTAACAACATCGCAATAAATGTGATGAGCAGCGATTCTCCCAAAAATTGCTGAACGAGCTGACGCTTGTGTGCGCCGAGCACCTTGCGCATCCCGATTTCCCGGCCGCGTTTGGTGGCGCGCGCCGTGGCCAGATTCATAAAATTGATGCAGGCGATCAGCAAAATGAAAAAAGCAATCGCGCTGAACAAATACACATTGTTGATATCGCCGTTTTGCTCAACTTCGCTGTTCAAATGCGAATGCAGGTGGATGTCCGTTAACTTCATCATATGCAATACGTTGAGATCGCTAACAACGTAATCCGGCGCCTCGCCCAGATAGCTGATGAGTGCCGGCGCATAATATTTATCGATAAACGCCGGTAATTTTGCCTGCAACTCTGCGGCGGATTGCCCTTTGGCCAGCACAATGTAGGTCAGATAATTATTGCTGCCCCAATTGGTTTCCATGAACGTTTTGCCGTAAATCGTTTCCATTGTGGCGAACGAACCGAGGATATCGAATTTGAGGTGGGAATTTTCCGGCATATCGGCGATAACGCCGGTCACTTTCAGCACGCCTTCGTCTTCGTAATTGATGGTTTTGCCGATGGGATTCTCGCCGGGGAAAAATTTATCGGCGATCGATGTTGTGAGCACGATGCTGTTCGGTTCGGAGAGCGCAGTCGCCGGATCGCCATTCAGCATCTCGATCGAAAAAATATCGAAAACCGCCGGTTCCGCCCAGAACAAACCGTCCTCCACAAACGATTGATCGTCAATTTTCAGCAGGCTGTTGTAATCCTGCAGCAGCCGCGCGATGTGCTCAATGCTGTTAGGATATTCATTTGCGAGCAGCGGCGCGAACGGCGGCGCAATTCGGGCGAGGTGCAAACTGGTTTCGCCATCGGGATTTTTCCATTCGCGTGTCACGCGATAAATGCGATCCGCATTCGTGTGAAATTCATCGTAGCTCAGCTCATCCTGCACCCACAACAAAATCAAAATCGTGCACGCGATACCGAGCGCCAATCCCAAAATGTTGATCAGCGAATACACTTTGTACTTCAGCAAATTGCGCAGGGCAATTTTCAGGTAGTTGGATAACATGGCAGCTTCCTTAAAAAATTGTGGTAAGGTTGCGATTTATTTCATAGATTGCATGCAAAACGAATGCATTTTTCATTATTGGAGAAAACAATGCCAATATTACAGATCCGCGAACTGCCGGAACATCTTTACGAAAAGCTGAAAGCGGTTGCCAAAAGCGAACATCGCAGCATTGCCCAGCAAGCTTTAATCGCGCTCGCCAAAGGTTTGGAAATTGATGCTGATCCGGTCGCGCGTCGCAAAGCAGTGCTCGATGAACTCGAAAGCTTTGAAATTCCCGACATCAATTTTCCCGATCCTGTGGAACTCATCCGGGAGGATCGCACGCGATGATTGCCGTTCTCGATGCCAGTATTGCAGTGAAAATTGTTCTGGAAACGGATATTCGCAACGCATTTTCCCAACAACAAAACGATATCGAATGGCTGCTCGCGCCCGATTTGTTCATTGCGGAAGTCAGTAACGTTTTTTGGAAATATCATCGGTTCCAGCATTTGCCAACCCAAAAGTGTCTGCATTTAATAGATAGTGCGCTGGCACTTGTTGATGATTTTGTCAGCGCCAAATCGTTAAATCGCGAAGCTTTTCAACTTGCCGCGGAGAGTGAAATTACGGTTTACGACGCGCTTTATCTGGTTCTCTCCCGACGAAACGGCGCCACGCTATTTTCTGCCGATCAAAAGTTAATTCAGGTTGCAGAACAGCATCGCATTTTGCATCAGCCCATTTAAAACACTACTCATAACGTAATGATTTTACAGGATTTGCCAGCGATGCGCGAATCACTTGCCAGCCGATGGTCAGCAGCGCAATCAGCAGCGTGAGCGCAACGGCCGCGGCAAACATCCACCAGCCGATATTCACCTGATAGGCGAATTCCGCCAGCCAGCGGTTCATCACCAGCCAGCTTGCCGGAATAGCAACCGCCGCACCGATCAAAATCAGCCAGAAAAAATCTACCACCACCAATCGCACGATTTGTCCCACGCCCGCGCCGAGCACTTTGCGGATGCCGATTTCTTTGGTGCGCCGCCGCAAAGTGAAGGTTGCCATCGCGAACAATCCCATGCAGGCGATAAAAATCACGATGCCGGAAAAGAACATCAGCATCCGGCTGCGGAGCAAATCCGCTTCGAAAAAGCGTTCAAATTGCGCATCCAGAAAATGGTATTCCAACGGATTTTCCGGATCGAAATCATTGTTAATATTTTTGAGCGAGGCGAGCAGTGTCGCCCAGTTTGCGGTGGAAATGCGCAGCGTGAAATAATCGATATTTTGGATGGGGTTGTTGCGAAAACCGATCACCATCGGCTTAATTTCCTGCCGGAAATCTTCAAAATGGAAATCCGCCACCACACCGATGACGGTGGCGCGGAAGGTTTCAACCAGCGGATTGTCGTCGCCGGACCAGTTGACCGAGGGAATTTCCACAATTTCACCAACCGGATGTGCCAATCCGAGCCGTTGCGCGGCGGATTCGTTGAGCAGCACGTTGGTGCTGTCTGCCGGATTACCGTCAAAATTGCGTCCCTCCAGCAGTTTCACCTGAAATGTGTTGAGAAAATCTTTATCTGCGCCGACAAAAATCATTGGCTGCGATTTTTCGCCCGCCGCGCCGAAATTGCGCACGCTGACCAGCGGAAAATCTTTCCATTCGCCCGGCACCCGCGATGAAACGGAAACGTGTTGCACATCCGGCAGTGCTGAAAATTTCTGCTTTATCGCCGCGAAATTGCTTCGCAAATTGCCGCTGTTGATGTCGGCAACCAGCAATCCGTCCTTTTCGAAACCGAGTGTTTTTGTTTGTAAATATTGAACTTGCTGATGGAAAATCAGGGTGATGGCAATCAGCGTGATCGCCACAACAAACTGGCAAACGGTCATTACTTTGTAAAACGGCATCCGCTTTGCGGATTTACGCTGATCGCGCAGCGCGTGTATCGCCTGCATCCGGTGCACCAGATACGCCGGATAAATAATCGACAACATGCTGATTGCTAACGCGGCGATAACGATACCCAACAGGTTGAGCGCCGGCAACGCCGACCAGTCGAATGATTTCCCGAAAATCAGGCTGAGCTGCGGTTCGGCCGTTTGCAGCAACGCGATCGTGAGCAGTAGCGCCGCGCCGGTGAGCAGCAGGCTTTCCGTAAAAAATTGCCGGAGCAGTTGCCCGCCGCTGGCACCGATGGTTTTGCGAACGCCGATTTCCTTTGCGCGTCCCATAAACGAAACGTTCAGCAATCCGGTGTAATTGAAGCAAGCCACCAGCAAAATCACCAACGCCACCCAAAAGAAAATCCGCACGTACAGCGCATTGCCTTTGGACTGCACAATTTCGCCCTCAACGGTGGCGGGATACAGGTGAATATCCTGCACCGGTTGCAGCGAAAAACTGCTGCGGAATGGCGCATCCGCCGGCCAATTTTGTTTGGCGAGATTCTCGATTTTCGCGGCAAGCGCGCTCGCATTCGCATCCGGGCGTAATTTGAAATAAGTGACAAAGCTGTTGCGGTGCCAGTTGTCCGATGTGAAAGAATCCCACCATTTGAAAACCGTCGCAGCTGTGCTGTTCGGCAGCATCAGGTCTGCAGTCATGTGGGTGTTGTCCGGGAAATCCGGCAGCACGCCGGCAACAATGGCGTCAAAAACATTGGTGCGCAAGGTTTTGCCCAGATACGGTCCCTCGCCCAAAAAGCGTTTGCAATCGCTTTCGGTGAGCACAATGCCGTTCGGCTCTTCGAAAATGTGCTGCGGATCGCCCTCCAGCAACCGGAAATTGAACACCTCAAAAAATCCCGGATCGATGGTGGATATTTGCACATACTGGCGATTTTCGTGTTCGTTGCCAACCGTAAGTCTGCCCAAAACAAGGATTTGCGAAACCGCTTCAATTTCCGGGAATTGCGTTTTGGCACTCAGCCCAACTTGCGGGCCGCTGGCTGCGGTTTCCCGCACGCTGCCGTTTTCGTCAGTAACCTGTTGCAACAAACGATAGGATTGCGGCAGTTGGCTGTCCACATTTTCTTCGCTGCTCACATAAAAATTGAGCAGCAGAAAACAGAAAAATCCCAGCGTTAACCCTGCCAGATTAATGAACGTGTAGCTTTTATGATTGATGAGGTAGCGAAATGCCACCTTCAAATTGTTGATCAGCATATTAACTCCGGTACTTTAGTGAAGCATCATTCGTAACGCAATGATTTTACAGGATTTGCCAATGCCGCGCGAACCGTGTGGTATCCGATTGTCAAAGCCGCCAGCGCCAGCACAATGGCGGCGGCAAACACAAAAATTTCCCAGCCAAAGGAAACGCGGTAGGCAAAATTTTCCAGCCAATTTCCGATCACAAAACTCACTGCCGGAATGGCGATCACATTTGCGATCAGCACCAGCGCCAGCAGCGGTTTGGATAAAATCAGCAAAATGCCGGAAACCGGTGCGCCTAGCACTTTTCGGATACCGATTTCTTTGATGCGTTGTTGGGTGATAAATGCGATCAACCCATACAATCCCATGCAGGCGACCAGTATTGCCAGCGCGGAAAACAGGTAAATGAGTGTGGCAAATTGACGATCGGATGAATACAAACGATTGAGATTTTCATCCAAAAAAGTGAAGTGAAACGGCAAATCCGGCGCAACCGCCTGCCATTCCTGCTGCAAAGTTGCAACGGTCGCGGCAACGTTACCGGGACGAATGCGCACGTAAATATTTTCGATGAGCGGGGAATAAAAAATCACCAGCGGCTCCACTTCGTGATGCAGCGAGGCAAAATGGAAATTATCCACCACGCCGATAATGTGTCCGTCCACCAGATTGCTGACCCGCAGCGGTTTCCCGACCGGATCGTTGTATCCCAACAGTTGCGCCGCCGCCTGATTGACCACAATCGCGCTGGTGGAATCGCTGGCAATGTCCTCGGAAAACGTTCGTCCGGCAATAACGGGAATATCCAGCGATTCAAAAAAGCTGTATTCCACGCCATAAATATTCATCGGAGTGCCCTCGTCTTCGGACGCGCCTTCTTTAAAAATGGGGACGTTACCGTTGTCGCCGTCCAGCGTGCCGCCGCTGCCGCTAACGGAAATGACGGACGGATTTCCGATCAGCTGCTGGCGAATGACGTCATATCGCGTGTGGGCGGATTCGCTGGGAATGCTCAAAATAGCGATGGCTTCGCTGGTGAACCCCAAATTTTTGTTGCGGATAAAATTCATTTGATCGGCAATAATGATGCTGCCGGCGATCATCGCGGTGGTAATCGCAAACTGGAAAACAACCAGGATTTTGCGCAATTGCAATCCCGATGTGCTGGTTTTGAACTGTCCTTTGAGCACCTTCACCGGCTGAAACCGGGAAACAATCAGCGCCGGATAACTGCCCGCGAAAACGCCCACCAATATTCCGATGCCCAGAAAAATCGCCGCGACCGAAAGAAAATTCGCAGTGGAAATTTCAAATGAAAAATTGAAGAACTGATACAGCGCTTCGTTCAAAAACTCCACTATTGCGAAAGATAAAGTCAGTGCAAGCAGCGTGGTCAGCAGCGATTCGCCCAAAAACTGGCGCATCAAATTGTGTTCATATGCGCCCAACACTTTGCGGATGCCAACTTCCCGGGCGCGATTGACTGAATATGCCAGCGACAAATTCATAAAATTGAAACAGCCCAACAGCAAAATCAGAACGCCAACGGCGATAAGCCCGTATAAATAATCCACGTTACCCGATGGAATAGCGGGATGCAAAATATCGCCAAAATAAATGTCGCCCATTGGCTGAAGCCGCAATTCAAACCGCTTCGCCCGGTCGGGCGGCCAATGGGTGTTGACAAATTCCGGAAATTTGGTTTCCAGCTCGGCGGGATTTACGCCGTTTTCCAGCAGTAAATAAGTGTTAAACGAAATCCAGTCCCAGCTTTCCAGCGTAACCGGATAGCCGCGCGGCACAGTAAATGTTTGGAAGGAAATTGCCAGATCGAATGTCAAATGTGAATTTAGGGGAATCGGTGCAAAAACGCCGGTAACGGTCAGCGGGATGCGATTGTCCATCTCCAACACTTTGCCAATCGGATTTTCTTCGCCGAAATATTTACTGGCGATTGCCGGAGTGATCACCACGGAATTCGGTTCGGAAAGCGCGGTGTGCGCATCGCCGCTTTGCAGCGGGAAAGTGAACACGCTGAACAACGTTGAATCGACATAAACAATGTGATCTTCGTAAAACCGGTTGTCCGCATGCGCGACAATCTGGCGTCCGGGAAAACGAAAGCGCACTGCGCTGATAATCTCCGGATATGTTTCCGCCAACGCCGGTCCCGTTGGTGGTCCGACGGTTGCCAAATGGCGTCCGCCTTCGCCGCGAAACGGCGTTTCGTCATGCGTGACCCGGTAAATTCTGTCGGATTTTTTATGAAATTTATCGTATTCAAATTCTTGTTTTACAAACAGATAGATAAAAATGCAACTGGCAAATCCCACCGCTAAACCGAAAATATTGATAAACGTATTCAGCTTGTGTTTTGAGAAATGGCGAAACGCCAGTTTTATATAATTTCTAAACATGCTATCCTTTCGGGAATACTACTTTGCAATTTGGAGACGTCTTTTCGGATCGATCATTCCCGCAGATTTTTTAGCGGGAATCTCATGTTGAGAGCATACGGACGCCCGGAAAAACTCCCGGGCATGACCGTGTTTCACTCATACCGCAGCGTTTTTACCGGATTGGCCAGCGCAGTGCGAATCGCCTGAAACGATACCGACAACAGCGCGATGACCAGCGCAATTGCGCCTGCCAGCAGGAAAATCCAGCCGTTGAGACCGGCGTGTTCTACAAAATTTTCCAGCCAGCGGCGCATCAGCCAACCGGCGATGGGTGCGGAAACCGCCAGCGCAATCGTCACCAGCAGCAAAAATTCTTTGGACAACAGCCAGATAACGTTTGGCACCGTCGCGCCCAAAATCTTGCGGATGCCAATTTCTTTAGTGCGCTGTTCCGCCGTAAATGTTACCAATCCGACCAGCCCGAGGCAGGCAACGAGAATCGCCAGCGTAGAAAATCCGCCGAACAACCGCCCCATATTTTGCTCCGCGCGATACATCCGCTCAAAATATTCATCCATAAAACCGTATTCGTACGGATGACCGGGGAGAAGATTGTTCCATGTTTGTTCAATAAAATCAAGGGTTTGGGTGATGTTTTCCGGGCGAACGCGGATCATCAGATAATTGTATCGCTCGGAATCGATATTCATAAACAGCGGCTCAATTTTGCGGGTCATTTTGTTATACTGGAAATCTTTCACCACGCCGATCACGGTCATCGGTTCGGCGTCTTCGTGCTCAAATTGCATGCCGATAGGGTTTTCCCAACCGAGTTCCCGCACCGCCGTTTCGTTGATGATCACCGCTTGCGAAGTATCCGTTGCAAATTCGCGGGAAAAATTACGCCCGTCGATAAGCGTCATTTCCATCGTGTTGATCAGGTCAAAATCCACATAGCTGATGCGCATCATCAGGCTTATTTCGCCGTTGGTGCCGGCGACCGTGCGGGTGCTTTGGTTGCCGCTGACGCCGGTTTGCCCGGCGCTTGCTGCCGCACTGAGGATTTGCGGATTTTCCGCCAGCGCTAATTTCAACTGCTCGATGCTGTTCGATTCCTCTTCGCCGCGAATCGGGAGATACATCAACTGCTCACGGTTGAAACCGAGATTTTTGTTACGGATGTAATCCATTTGATTGATGACGATGCCGGTGCAGATAATCAGCGCAATCGCGATGGTAAATTGGGTCACTACCAGCAACTTGCGCATCTGCGCGGAGCGCCCTTTCGGCCCGATGTTGAACTGTGCTTTGAGCGTTTCGATAGGGCGGAACGCGGAGAGGAAAAACGCCGGATAAATGCCCGCGAAAATGCCTGTTAAAATGGTGACGCCGATTAGCACCGGAATCAGGAAAGCGTAGTTTTGCTCACCGAAAACCAGATCGCGACCGGAAACCTCGTTCACAAACGGGATGGCCGTTTGCGCCAGCCCCACCGCCAATATCAGCGCGATAAAGGAAATGATGATCGATTCCCCCAAAAACTGGGCGATCAGCTCTTTGCGTTGCGAGCCCATTACTTTGCGGATACCCACTTCGCGGGCGCGTTTTACGGAGCGCGCAGTCGAGAGATTCATAAAATTGATGCAGGCGATCAGCAAAATGAACAGCGCGATCGCCGCGAAAATGTAGATATAATCGATGCTGCCCTGATTGTTATTGTAGGTTTGGAAACGGATGTGATCGGAAAACAGATGGATTTCCGTCAGCGGTTGCAGATACATTTCCAGTCCGGTATTCCACGATGATTCATTGAGATGCCGGTCCAGAAATGCCGGGAATTTTTCTTCCAGTTGGGCAGCGGAAGTGCCTTCTTTTAATAGCACATAAGTTGCCAGAAAATTGGAATCCCAGTTGTTCATCATGTCGCTGTATTCCGCATCCAGCTGGTCGATGTTTGCGAGCATGCTGAAAACGAGGTGGGAATTTTCCGGGTAATTTTCAATGACGCCGGTAACCTTGTACTCTTTTTTGCCGAACCAGAATTCCAGCTCCAGCGTTTCGCCGAGCGGGTTTTGGTTGGGGAAAAATTTCTCGGCAATTTCCCGATTGAGAATTACGTTGTCCGGCCCGTTCAGCGCGGTTTCCGGATCACCGTGAATAAACTCGACCTTAAACAGATCAAAAAATGACGGATCGGTACACGCCGAATTGGATTCGTAAACGGCCATCTCGCCTTTGCGGATAAACACATTGCCGGTGCGCATCACGCGGGTCACCTGCTCAATTTCCGGGAAATCGGTTTTCAGCGCATCGGCGAGCGGCGCCATGGTTACCGCAACATGCTGGATATCTACCCCGCGCGGTTTCTGGATTTCCACCGGACGGTAAATGCGCTCCGCATTCGGGTGGAATGTGTCAAATGCCAGCTCGGTTTTGATAAAAATGGTGATGAGGATAAACCCGGCTATCCCGATGGCCAGCCCGATAATGTTGATCAGCGAATACACTTTGTTTTTTCGCAAATTGCGAATAGCGATTTTGAAATAATTTGAAAACATGTTGAATTCCAGTGCAATTTTGGATTGTTGGAAAAACCGCAATTGCCCGAACACCGCCGGGCGGATGTGCGCAATCCGGATAGATCAATAACTATACCAATATTGTTTTTTATGAACTTAGCTAATTTTTCAGGTAGGAAAAGTGTTCGGTGGATGACAAGATGTGTTCGTTGGTGGACAGTTTGTTCTGGATTTTTTGAGATTTGTGGTGGGTAGCATATTGGGGAGGGTGGATTTCACCGGGTTACTAATCAGTTTCGGATTCACCGGCAGCTTGAAGAACGCGGTTGTAAAGATTTAAATTGATCCAAAATCCTGCTTTTGAAATTAGATCGTCTAATACCGGTTTCACTTTTGGAATTAATTTTTTTTGTTTTGCTTCGATGATTACGCCCAGAAGCCCGATATACCTGACTCCAAAATGATCTGCTACTTTCCTGCCGGCCCGTTCATCTATTAACAAAAGATTGGCTTGCAGTCCTATTGCCAGAACAATTGCCTCGGCTTCGCCTTCATCCAATTCCAGTTTTAGTGCCTCACCCAGGTTTTTGTCCAGAAGTTGTTTAACCGTAATCCAACTGGACTTTTCTATTTCCAGAGCACCAATTTGTCCTTGGCCTTTTACCGTAATTTCATGATAGACGGCATGAGGGATAAAAATAGTGTCATACAGCTTTTTTAACAAATCCAGCTGGCCGATAGCTGCCAAATTGATAATCGGCGAAGTATTGCTGACTACGATCACAACCGCTCCAATTCCTGCAAAGTTTTCAGATCTTGTTCAAAATCGTCAATTTCGTAATGAATGGAAATCTGACGGCTTGCCAATAAATGCTGAAATTGCAATTGACTCATTCCGGCTAATTCGCTGGCTTGCCCCAATGTCAGCTTCATTTTCTGAAAAAGCATGACTGCTATTTCGGCTTTCAATTCTTCCTGCGACATGCGGGTGGATTGCAGAATATGATCGGGAATAATTAGGCTTTTCATTTGCTCACCTGACTGTTAATACGACAATTACATAACCATTATACAAAACAGACACATCAGAATCCATAGAAATGTGGCTCGGGAATTTTTTAGCGAAAGTTTACTTTGCAGTCGAATTGTTCGGTGAATGACAAGATGTGTTCGGTAGTGGACAGTTTGGGTTAGATGTTGGAATTTGGATTTTGGATGTTAGAGTTTGGTTTTAGGGTGGGTCGTTTGTAGTGGTTAGGGTTTTGGTAAAGTTGAAATAGTATGTTTACCAACCGCGTAGCGGTTGCATTTTTGTAGATAATAGCACCCGATAATCGACCCTCAAATCCAGATAGCGGATTCATCTGGTTTCAAAGCCGTCCGGTCTCGTATGCCCATATTGCGAGTTCGACCCGGTTACGGGCATTGAGCTTGCTCATCAGGTTGGCAATATGGGTTTTGACGGTGCTGACGCTCATGTAGAGATCGTCGGCGATTTCCTGGTTTGTGCGTCCACGGGCGACGGACAGCAGGACATCCTCTTCCCGGCTGGTCAGTGGTGAAATCGGCTGAGCAGGCTGCTTTGATGTCGATGTTTTAGCAAAAGTTGCGAGGAGCCGGGCAGTGATGTTAGGCGCAATGAGTGCGTCACCCGCTGCGGCGGCACGGATGGCCTGAACCAGCAATTCCGGCCCGGCATCTTTGAGCAGAAAGCCGCGGGCGCCTGCCTTTAACGCTCCGAAAACGTATTCATCCAGATCGAATGTGGTGATAATGACAATCGCCAAAGGATCTTTAGTGCCGGGTCCTGCGAGTTCGCGGGTTGCTGTGAGTCCGTCCATCTCGGGCATGCGTATATCGAACAGGCATACGTCTGGTTGAAGTTCTCTGGCAAGCGCCACAGCTTTCCGTCCGTCAGCAACTTCTCCCACTACTTCGATATTCGGCTGCGCATCGAGAATCATTCTCAGACCGGTGCGGACCAGATCCTGATCATCGGCTATGAGTACTTTAATTGTCATTACAACATCCCTCCTGTTGGAATTATCGCTTGCACACGCCAACCCCTGTCCGGTAGCGGCCCCGCTTCAAGGGTGCCGCCGAGAAGCGTCGCCCGCTCCTTCATACCGGTGATTCCGTAACCCCTTGTATACCGCGCTCCTGACGGATCAGCTTTTCCATCATCAGTTACCGTTAAACGGACGTTCTTCTCAACGCCAAATACCTGAATATTGATGCTGTTGGCATTACGGGCGTGGCGTAGAGCGTTGGTGATCGCTTCCTGGGCAATCCGGTATAATCCAGCCTCTACCGAGGGCGAAAGAGATTCAAGCTTGCCTGAAAAATTTATATCAATCCGGGGGGCGTTTTTACGGTGTTTTGCTAACCGTTTAATGTCAGCGATGCGCGGTTGCGGGCTCGTTTCGGGCTCGGCAGCGGTGCGCAGTGCACCGACGATCTTGCGCATTTCTGTGAGGGTGCGAGAGGCTGTATCTTCGATGATTTTTAAATTACTTATTACCGCATCTGGCTGTGAAGCGGCCACAACACGGGCAGCTTGCGCTTGTATCGCAATAGCAGAAACATAGTGAGCCACAGTGTCGTGGAGCTCGCGGGCCAATTGAGTGCGTTCGCTGTGGCGTGCGTCATCGATGAGACGCCGGCGCACTTCGGCGCGGTAGCGCATTGTACCGCCGATGACGGCAGGTAATAGCCAGAAACCCGTCGCTATCATCCCATTAAAAAAGTCGAATTCGGCATACGTCAAGTTATGGAATGCATACGTGACCAAAAGGATCAGGGATCCTGTTATGGCATGTCTCGCTGATGCCCAGCGCATCAGGGCGAAAGTAATGATGATCCCAGCCAGGACCATACTGTATAACTCATCACCGGCGTTCACAATATCGATAAGTATGAATGCGACCACATAAGCAATATTGATCTGAGGAGGGTGTGATCGCCGCCAGGGCTGCAGGCAGATGATTATTACAGCCATTCCGACTGCTGCCCATTCTGCCGGCCCATCCTCCCAAAAAGGTTCCGTCACCGCCACAATGGCCAGTAGCAGCACCAGTAACCAGTCCCGATATGATTTTTCTGGCGGCTCAGGATCGCGCGGGAGCGCAAGCAATGATTTTATAGTATCCATCACAGAAAAATTTAAAGAATATCTGCAGCGTTTACAATGGCCCAAAAGGATGTTTTTGTTCTCAGTCGAAAGGCTGAGAGAAATATAGCCGCTGGCCTGATGTATTGCTCCTCGCATTTCATTAAATTAGGATTGGCTACATGATCAATTTTACGAAGCTGCTCCAAAGAGCGCGTATAAATAAGTGAAGATTTTAACACCAAAAGATTATTAGGCACAAAAGAAAGGAGTACAAAATGAAACCGTTAGTCGTAAAATTGGCTACAATTGTATTCGTGTATTCGCAATTTTGTTGATAGTCACCACAGTAACGGCACAACAAACTTCAGAAGCTAAGATTCTGAATCATTGGATTGGATCCTGGACATCGGACGTCGTCATCAAACCATCAATATTGTTTCCCGAACGAGTGCAATGGATCGAGACAAACGAGGTGCAGTGGGTTGTTGACCGTCATATGCATATTCAGTTGATCGTAAATGGTAATGATGACCAAGAAAACCTTGCGCTTCAACGCTTTAACCCAAAAAGTAAAAAATATGAAATGTGGACTTTTAGTCTTGATAACTCAGGCTATTACGTGGGTAGTTGGAATGAAAAATCTAGGACAATGACTTGGAATTACGTTGATTTCGGCGCAGGTGTCTCAGGAAAGATCGTGGATCATTTCCCTGGTGATGAGAAATGGCATCAAACGGTAATCCTGAAAGACAATAGAGAAAACGTGCTGTTGGATATCGAAGTTGAACGCACGCGTACAAAGCAGCAAGCAAAATAGCGCCTTACAACAACATCAACGCGTAAGGCAAAAAGCGCCGTTCGTTCCTCGTTCTGCCGCCTATTGTGACCGGATCCAAGTTTGCTCAAAATTAAGAGGAGGTCTTAATGAAAAACATTAAAACTGAATTTCACATGCTTTGTCATTGTATTTGCACTGCTCGTTATGAATAGCGGTGGCGTATATTTACTAAATTATGAAAATTCTGGTGTAATAGAAAAGGTGAGGGATAGATTCATTTTGACCGCCGGAGCAGATTATTTTTTCAGCCATTTTGGCTTTGGTGTTGAAGTGAATTATAAGCTGGGGATTTTACGGAAGGCTCCGGAAAGTAGGCAGTGAAACCAAAAATATTAAGCTGGAACCGCTGTTAAACGGCGACTCAATGAGTTTTATGCTAACATCTACCATTCAATAATAAGGCAAAATGATGATTGTTACCCTTCAAAAAACTGTTATGCTTTTGTACATTCCACTGTTTGTATGCCTGCCAATATTTGCCCAAACTGTTGAAAAAAAACCAGCGGCTGATGGTTCAACCAACATCAATGGATTTCTGAAGGATAAGGAAACCGGTGAACCCCTGTCCTATGCCAATGTATTTCTCAAAGACGCACCCTATGGTGCGGCAACCGACGTGCATGGCTATTACGTCATCACCGGAATTCCGGCGGGTAATTATACCATCGTTGTTTCCATGATCGGGTATGAGCAACTGGAACAGCGCATCCAAATTCAGTCGGGCGCAAAAACGCGTTTTGATCTTGAAGTGCCCCCGCAAGCCATTGAAACAGGTGAGGTAGTGGTTACAGCAGAACGAATCAGCTTCGAAAAAGATGTGGAAATCAGCCGCACAAATGTCAGCGTCCGGGAAATTCGCAGCATTCCCGCCTTTGTGGAGGCGGATGTGTTCCGGGCAATTCAGCAGCTACCCAGCGTAACCTCCCAGAATGATTTTAATTCCGCATTGATTGTCCGTGGCGGCAGCCCGGATGAAAACATGGTGATGGTGGATGGGGCGGAAATCTATAATCCCTTTCACCTGGGCGGATTATTTTCAACATTCAATGCCGATGCCCTTTCGGATGCGGAATTTATGGCTGGCGGCTATCCAGCAGAGTATCCCGGTAGATTGTCATCAGTGCTGAATGTCACCTCCAGAGAAGGAAACTCCAGGCAGGGTAAGCTATTTAAAAACAAAAAGTTTGGAGAGTATTGGGACATCAGCGGTTTTCAGGGTGCTGTGTCGCTCCTCAGCAGTAAAGCGCTAGTAGAAGGTCCGTTTTACAAAGGTGCCTGGATACTCTCCGGCAGGCGAACATATTTTGATATCATGGCAGATTTGGCAGGTGAAGGCAGGGATTGGGCTTATTATTTTTGGGACAATCAGTTCAAAATTTTTAGTGATTTGGATGATCAAAACCGCATCACCTTTTCGACCTTCAACGGAAGGGATGTGTTAAATTTTAATTTCAACGCGGATGATTCTGACGAAAAAATCGACTTTGACTGGAATTGGGGCAACAATTCTCTCTCTCTGAAGTGGCGGTATATTCCCAACGCTAAATTCCTTTCCGAACTTACCCTGACCCGCTCCAACTTCGATTTTGATGTCGATCTAACACTTACCGAAGTTGACAGCGCCACCGGTCGCAGAGATGATATCAACTATCTCATTAAAAACGAGATCAAAGACATTTCTGTCACAGAACAACTGATCTGGTTTGCGTCTCCCCGGCATACACTTACTTTGGGCGCAACGCTTAAAAACCTGGACATGGCCTTCGATCTTGAAGTGGATCGGATAAATTTCTTTAATGTTAAAGACGAACCCAATGTATTTAGCGCTTTTCTTCAGGATAAATGGGCGGTTAATGACCGTCTCTCCTTACAAACGGGATTGCGCGGGTCTAAATATGAGTTACACGATAAGATATATCTGGATCCCCGGATTGGCTTTAAGTTTCTACTGAATGACAAGCTTACCCTGAAAGGCAGTTGGGGGCGTTTTAATCAATTCCTGTTTACCACCAACGACGAAAATGAAATCTTACGACTCGTCGATTTCTGGCAACCGGTGCCAAAAGAATTTGATGCAATCAGCAATCAACACTTTATTGCCGGTGTCGAACGATGGTTTGAGCAGGGCTTTACCGGGTCAGTTGAAGCCTATTACAAGCCTTACAGCAATGTTCTTACCAATAATCCCAACAACAATCCCGCCATTACCAAAGCAGAAGATGATTTTCTCTCCGGCAAAGGACGGGTGTGGGGCGTGGAGCTGCTGCTGAAAAAGACCACCGGAAGGCTTAAAGGCTGGTTGGGTTATTCCTATTCGAATATCGAACGGCGCTTTGATTTCAACGACGATGGCCGGGTTCAAAAAACAGACAATGAATTTTCGGAAATTTACGCACCGATTTTTTCCAAGCCCCACTCTTTCAACCTGGCCATCAATTATCAACATGACCCCAAAAATCAGCTGTCGTTTTCATGGACAATCTCCAGTGGACAGCCCTACACGCCGGTGGTGGGAAAAGTATACCACGGCAATGGCGACCCGGGAGATCCATATTCAGAACAAATTAATATTAGCGGCAGAAGGTATTCATCCCGCTATCCGCTATATATTCGCGTGGATATTGCCTGGCACCGGGATATTTCACTTTTTGGGATGGCTGGTAAATTCAATATCCAGGTGATGAATATTACCAATCACCATAATGTTCTCTTCTACGAATGGGTTCACGATAAATCGCCTTCGCAAGTTACCTCAGTTGGTATGTTTCCGATTCTTCCGTCCATAGGTATAGAATTCAAATTATAAGGACTTAACAATGCATTATCTAAAAATTTTAGCGATTGTTCTTTTGGCAGCAATATGGATTTCTTGTGAAAAGGAGTTGGATATCACCGACTTTGAAGATGAATTTGGCAATTACCGGCCGGAATTGAAAATAGAAGGGCTGCTGCAACAGGATAAGCCTGAGGATTCCATCATCCGGATCATCCGAACCAGCACGGTTACGAATACGGATGTATTCAACGGCATTGATGATGACGGGGATGGCGATATAGATGAAGAAGACGAAATTCTCCCGCTGATCGAGGACGCCTCGGCAACTGTGAAAATTACCAATTTAAGCTCCGGCGAAACCATCGATTTTCAATATATGGCCGCAGCGGACAGCATCGTACGCCTGGATTCAAATGATGTAGTGTTTACAATTCCGTATGGTGGCTATAAACCAGTATCCAGCAGTTTTCAACTCGAAACGTATGCGCAATATCGGCTGGAGATTTATTCCGCGACCTTTGATAAAACCATAACCGGCGTAACCACTGTGTATCCTGCGGTGGAATTTATCGACACCCTTTTCGCTTTCAATGGGAACCAGATAACAATGAACGCGGATGATCAAAAGGAAATATTCTGGAAATCCGATCCTGAAGTTACCGCATATTATATTACCTATGAAGAATTAACATTAGATGGGGCTGAATTCCTGGGCTCTGACGCCCGTGCAGCAGACAATGACTTATCAGAGAAATACGCAAGCGAATCGATTGGCAGAGAGTTCCTATTTGGTTTCAATTACGAAACGACCTTGAGGTTAACAGTGGAAACGCTTAGCCCGGAATGGGGGCGTTATATTTTTTCAGAATTGCCCTTGAAAGACCCGCAGCGAACCAATCTCCGGGACGAAAACGGCAATCCGGTGATGGGCTGTTTCGGAGCATCAGCCGCAACTCAAATTCTTATTGAAATTGAAGAATGAAAAAAACGTTCCACGGGGGCGCCACTGTATGGCTGAACGCTTCGGAATCTTGAAAAAAATGTTTTATCGATCCAGAAACCAGAATCCAAAACCCAGCCCCTCACCGCACATCATACCGCAAAAACGCCACAAACCCGCCGCCAAACGCCAGCGCGGTGAACAGCATCAGCAACGCAACATCGGTGATCAGCGAGGGGAAAATCTGTGAAAATGTAACGGATGGCTTTGCAAATTTGGGCAACTGGCTCAAATCCAGACTCCCGATATCGCTGCCCGTGGAAATATCGATGCCCTTTTCACTGTCGATGCTGATGCGCAATCCGCCGGACTCGCCGGTTTCCTCGCGCTTTTTCTCCAAAAAATTCACAAATTGAGAGCGGTAATTGTTCAGCGCATCTTCGTATCGCGTTTTCAACGCGATATTTGTTCCGGCAAGGTTCATCGCTGCCAGTTGGAACGCGGATGCCGGGGAAAATCGCGACAGCGCAAATCCCATCCGCTCGCGAACGGCGTGCTGGTTACGCACGGATTCGGTCAGTTTGCGGTTGTATTCCGCGATATCTTTCTGCACTTGTTTGCGGCTGGTGTCCTCTTCCTGCAGCCAGTCCCACATGTGTTCGTCTTCGTATGCCTGCCGCTCATCGTCGCTCATGCCTTGCGTGGCGTTGCGGCGTTCGGCGAGCCGCGCTTCCATCGCCTGCGACGATTGATCCCAGCGATCCTGCTCAAATTTGGCCTGCCGGCTCTCGATTTCGGCAACGCTCGGCACGGGCACGAACTGTCCGGCGAGCATCACACCGGCGCGGGGAATGATCAGCGTTAACGCCACCCAACTCACCAGCAGCACCAAAAATGCGCTGGCAGATGTCCGGGTGATCGCCGAAACCAGCAGCCCAAAAGCGATAAAAAAAGTGAAATACAGCAGCGAAATACCCAGTAGCGAGAAAATTTTCAGCCAGTGATCGCCGGTAAGCGGCACGTTGTAAATCATTACCAGCAGCAAGCCGAGCAGCACCGGAATGAGCACCGGCACCACCAATCCCAGCCACGATCCCAAAAATTTGCCAATCACATATTGCACACGCGGCACGGCATTCGCGAAAGTCAGCTTCAGCGTGCCCTGCTCGCGCTCCCCGTTGATTGCGTCATAGGTGAACAAAATTGCCAGCAGCGAAAGCACCACCGTCACGATGAATGTGAAATCGATGAAGCGGAACACCGCAAAAATGGGATCGTCCGAGTAGCTGCTGCGCTTCAGTTTGACATCCTGCCATTCGCCGACGGGCGACACCCGCCCGATGTCGTAATGGACGCCGGAAACGAAAATCTGCATCGGGTCCGGTGCGCGAAACACGCGATTGTCCACGTTCATCCAGTTGGTAGCCTCAGCCATTTCCTGATTGACGAGCTGCACCGCCGCGTCGTATTGCTGCTGCGCCGATTGATATTCCTGCAATCCGATGAACACGCTCAGCAAAATCAGCACCGCCGAAACGCCGAACGTTGCCGGGAATTTCGGGCTGGCGAGGATGGATTTTAGTTCTTTTTCAATGATGAGTTTTAACATGGGTTTACCTTCTGATTTCAACCTGATTTGTGTTGGAGATTCCTGCCTCCGCATGACAAACGGGCTTTATCGCACGTCGTATCGCAAAAACGAGAAAAACGCACCTGCGAAACAGATGATGTTCAGCAACGCCAGCAATCCGAAATCCGGCAACGCTGCCGCCAGCGATTCGCGCAGTTCGGGCGATCGGTATTCGAACGCGGGAATTTCATACGGATCGATTTTTGGCGGCGCTTCCCCGCCCTCTGTGATGGTGCGGATGATCATCCCGCCTTCGCGAAGCATCCCGCCGGTTTTCTCTTTCATGAAATTGGCGTAGCTCTGCTGATAGTTGTTTGCCGCGTCGAGATAGTCCTGTTTCATGGAGATGGACGTTCCGGCGAGATGCGTCGCTGCCAGCGAAAATGATGCCGCCGGTGATAATCGCGCCAATCCCAGCGCCAGATTTTCCTGCACCGTTTGCCCGTTGCGACGCTGTTCCTGCAGCCGCAAACTCAGTTCGCGCGACTTTTCCTCACGCGATTCCGCCAATTCCTGCATAAATTTCTGGAATTGTTGCACGGTCGCCTGCACATCGTCTTTGTTTTCCGGGCGGAAGGATTTCATTTTATCTTTATCTTCTTTCCAAAGCTGCGAGCGGAAGCGGCTTTTCTGCGCGTTCATTTCATCGACGGAAAGCACATCCACCGAGCGACCGGCGAGCAGCACCGCGCTGCGGGGAATGATCATCACCGCGAAAATCCAGATGACCAGCATCAGCAAAAATGCATTCGCCGACCGGCGGGTGAGCGCAGAAATCCACACCGACAGCGTGAGAAACACCCCAAAAAACAGCAGTCCCGCCAGCGAAATGAGCGCCAGTTTTGCCCAATCGCTGCTCGCCATCGGTACGCCCATCAGCGGTAGCAGCAGCGATCCGATCAGCATTGCCAGCAGCAACGGCAGCCCGAGCGCCAGAAATGCACCGGTAACTTTTCCCAAAATGTAGCTGTCTTTCGGAATGGCGTTGGCGAAGGTGAGCCGCAGCGTGCCGCGCTCTTTTTCGCCGTTCACGGCGTCGTAGGCGAACAAAATCGCAAACAGCGATAAAATAATCGTGAAAATAAATTCCAGATCGAGAAACCGGAACACCGCGAAAATGGGATCATCGCCGTAGCGGCTGTCTTCGGCGGTCAGTTCGCCGCGCCCGTACATCAGCACATTTCGCCCGATGTCGTTGGATACGCCGCCCACCAATGCAGCCAGCGGTTCCGGCGGTAAAAATACGCGATGCTCGACCATCAGCCAGTCGGTGAGGTCGCTCATTTGCCGAATGTTTTCCTGCAACGCGGCTTCGTATTGCGCCCGGCTGACCTGATAATTGCGTGCGCCAACGTAAAAAGCCAGTACGATCAGCGTTGCGCAAATCCCGAACGTCACCGCAAATTTTCGCGATCCGATGATCTCCCGCAGCTCTTTTTCGATGATAAATTTTAACATGTGAAAATCCCCAAATGTTTGTAAAACAAAACGTTGAAAACCGTTCAAATCTTTCGTATCATAAATTGTTTAACCAGAGGGTGATCGATGAAAAACAATATCGCCATAGATTTTGAAGATTTGAAAAGCATCGTTTCCAGATGCAATTCTGAGCAAAAGCTGGAACTAATCGAAATGCTGGAAGCGGATACATTTTCCATTCGTTTCCCGAAGCTGCTTGAAAAAATGCGGGCAACTGAACTTTCCCTCGATGAAATCACTGCCGAAGTTGAAACTGTTCGCAGCGAGCGTATGAATGGCAGAAAAAAATCTTAACGTTGTTTTCGATACCAACATCTGGATCAGCTTTCTCCTCGGAAAATCCTTCCCGACATTAACGGATGCAATAATCAGCAGCAGAGTGCAAGTCCTGTTCAGTGCTGAGCTGTTTGAAGAACTCTTCGACGTTGTTCAACGCCCCAAATTTCGCCAATTCTTCCCACCGGACATCATTCAGGAACTCAGTTTTTTACTGAACGCCAAAGTAACATTTGTCCCGATTACCGAGACGCATAACGATTGTCGCGATCCCAAAGATAACTTCCTTTTGGATTTAGCCGTTTCCGGAAACGTTGATTATCTGGTAACTGGCGATCAGGATTTGCTCGTTTTGAATCCGTTTAAAGCTATTGAAATTATTGACTTTAAAGCCTTTCAAGAAATTCTGGATACATCGGTTTCCTGATTTTTTCGAGCCTGGAACCACTTTATCCTTTATCCTTATTTCCCTTCCAATTTCTTGAGCATTTCCGCCGCGTTTTGGTTTCCGGGATTCAGCGCCAGCGATTTGCGGTAATTTTCAATCGCCAGTTCGCGATTGCCTTTCACCATGTGCGCCTCGCCGAGGCTGTCCCAAGTGTTAGCGATTTGCGGAAACAATTTGGTATTCACCGTGAAAATGTCGATGGCGGCGTCCACGTTACCCTCAAACAGCAGATCGTAACCCACACGATTGAGCACGAAATCCGGCGGGTCCATCAGTTCAAAATTCGCCAAATTTTTCTCGAAATTAGTTTGAAGATAGTCGCTGTCGTGCGTTTTCCAGATTTGATACATGTGTTCAAAAACGGTTAGTCGAACGGGTTTCGGTTCGTCGCCGGAAAGTATGCTAAATATTTGTTTCCCAACAACTTCTGCGATGGGTTCGTCCATATTTGCCAGCACGATGATCGTGTACCCTTTTGCCGGCAGGCTGAGGACTACCGAGTTATTGCCGGGCGATCCGCCGGCTTTGCCCATCACAACCTGTGGATCGTTTAGCAACTGTTGCCAGTCACCCGGTTTCGCGCCATATCGCACTGCTTTGATGTTTTTGGATTGATCCGACAACAACCGGTTATCGCGCAGCAGCGAGTGCTCAAATTTGAACAAATCGCCAACCGTTGAATACGCCCCACCGGAGGGCGAGGGCCATTCGTCAACTTCCGCGGGAAAAATTTTGCCGGTTGCAGAGCGCAGATACCATTTTGGGCGAGTCGGTTGTGCCGCGATTTTGCGCCAGTGAAACAGCGTTTCGTTCATGCCAAGCGGCTGTAAAATGTGTTGCTCAACCGCGTCAAAATAGCTTTTCCCGGTCACTTTCTCGATGATCGCACCGAGCACGGTGTAGCCGGAATTGGAATATTGCTCATCGGTTCCCGGCTCAAACAATAGCGGCTCATTTTTGAACAAATCGATGATCCGGGCGACGGTTGTCAGCGAGTCCATCGTTTCGCGGGGGAGCGGATCGCGCAGATAATCGCCAAAGCCAGCCTCGTGGCGCAGCAACTGCCGGATGGTCACTTTTTGGCTGATCTCCGCCGGAAACATATCGAGATATTTGCCCATCGGATCATCGAGATCGAGTTTGTTTTGCTCCGCAAGCTGCAATATCAGCACCGCTGTAAAATCCTTTACGATTGAACCGATTTTCAATTTGGTGTCCGTTTTCATCGGGATATTTTGCTCGCGATCGAGCATCCCGAAGGCTTTTTCGCAAACCGGTTTCCCGTTTTCGGTGACCAAAACGACGCCGGAAAACAAGTCTTTTTCGGCATATTGTTTGACTGTCGCATCGATGGTTTCGATGGTGTTTTGTGAAAATGCAACTGTGGATAAGATTAGTAAATACAAAAACTTGGTGATGATTTTCTTCAATGGTTTACCTGTCAAGTTATTGGTGATAATTAGACCTCCCCCAGCCCCTCCCTGGCAAGGAGGGGAGAAAGTCTCCCCTTTCAAAGGGGAGATTTAGAGGGGTTAAATTCGGATCCTGCTGTTGAAACGTAAGGGCGTACGACCGTTCGCCTCTACACGGATTTTTCAAATTTCCTATTTCAATTTTCCACTTCCATATACCCCGCCATGTGCGAGACATACAATTGCTCCAAATCCTCTCCGGCGATTTCCGAGCGCTGTTTTTCCGCCATCAGCACACCCTGATTCATAATGCCGATGATATCCGCGACCTGTTTGGCGCGGAAAATATCGTGGGTGGACATGAGAATCGCTTTGCCCTCGTCGCGCAAATCTTCCAACAATTTGATGAATTCCAGCCCCGCTTTGGGATCGAGTCCTGAGGTGGGTTCGTCGAGTAAAATTGCCGGCGCATCCTTCAAAATAGCGATGGCGATGCCGCATTTCTGACGCATGCCTTTGGAAAAATCGCGCAGCTTTTTGCGATGCGCCGATTCCTGCAATCCCACCCGCAGCAGCACTTTGCGATAATCCGCATCCGAAACATTGGTTTTCCCGCCGAGTTTTGCGAAAAATGCCAGATTTTGCAGCGCCGTGAAATTGGGATAGAGCATCACATTTTCGGACACAAACGCGATTTTCGCTTTCGCAGCCAGCGGCTCGCGATGCGTCACAATGCCATCCACCAGCGCCTCGCCTTCGGTCGGATCGATAAAATTGAGAAACAGGTTGATTGCTGTGGTTTTGCCCGCGCCGTTGCCGCCGAGCATCGCGTAAATTTGCCCGCTGTTCACCGACAAATTCAGCCGGTCGAGCGCCAGCACGCCGTCCTCGTATCGTTTGGTCAGATTCACCGCCGCCAGCATCGGGCGTTGTTCATTGGTTGTCATTTTTTCTCCTTTTTCAAAAGGATAATTGATAAAGGATAAAACGGGTTAATTTTTCTGAATTTATCCTTTATCCCTGTTCCTTTATCCCTGTTTTCATTTTCTCGAAAGGCGGATACCGAAGATGACCATCCCCACCACCAGCGCGAGGATGAGCAGCACGATAAACGCCGTGCCGAAAATATTCGCCTGCGCCTGCACTTCCACCGTAAACGATTTGTCTTCGCCGTTCAACGGACGATTTTCGGAGAACGCTTTGCTGCGCACCCGGAATTCATATTTCCCGGCGGACACATTTTCCGGTGGCGAAAAGGTCAGCCGCAGCGATTGCTCCTCGCCGATTTCCAGTGAAGAAATCACCCGTGGTTCAGCTTTCCACTGCCAGCGCAACGGCGGATCAACCGTGATTTCGATGTTGTCCAGCTGACGCGAGCCCTCGTTTTTCACGTCGATATCGACCGTAACGCTTTCGCCATCGCCGATGGAAAAATAAAGCTGCGGCGCTTTCACCAGCAACTCGCCGACGCCGCGCGGCACCAGTTCCAACCGCACAAATCCCACGTTCAGCGCCTCGATTTCCGGCTGTGTCCATGTTTTCTCGTGCACATTTTCCAGTTTCAGCGATTGCTCACGGGGAATCACCAGCGCGTAAAACGTGATTGGCTGATCCATTTGCACCACATCCGTCGGTCGCTCCGGCAGCAACACCTGCAGCGCCGCCTGCCGCGTGTTCGTCGATTCGGTAAATTTGAACTGGCTGAGCCGCGCCTGTCCACTCGCATCCGTGAAATAACTGTTGATCTGTCGCGGCAAATTGACCACTTCCAATTTATAAGTGGTGTTTGCGCCGCTGAACAACTCCAGCGTCAGGTCGAACGCGGCGGTTTTGCCGAGCTCCACTTCCTGCGAAAACTGCTGGGATTGCACGATCACTTTGTTTTCGCTGGCATCTTTTTGTAGATAAATTTTGGGGCTGCGTTGCGTGCCGTTGCCGTAAACGAGATTCACCACCACTGCATCCAAATCCTGCAGCAGCGCGAAATCCAGCGTCACCGGCTGACCGAACAGTAACCGGTCGATTTTCGCCTCGTACGGCTGGCTGATAATCGCGTTTTCGTCGTTGAGCAGCGACACGTACACGTTGTTCACCACATCCGGTTGCAGCGAGCGGAACAGCGCATCGTCGATGTTGATCAGCTTGCGATATTCCTGTCCGCCGCCGGAGGCATTTGCCAGCTTCAGCCGCACATGTTTTCGCCCGTCATCCGACTGATATTTGACTGCGCTTTCGACTGTAACATATTGTTTTTCAAAGATTACCGCGAGCAGCGATTGTTGGTAATTCACTTCCGCATCGGCGAATTCGCGGCGGGCATTTTCCAGCGAATTTTCGGAAATCAGCTCATCATTAAACAGCGATTCGTTGCGTTCCAGCTCCGCTTTTGCCGCCTCGTACGCGCTTTTGGCGCGTTTCAATCCGAGCAGGCGATATTCGTCATCGCGCTGGTTGAAGGGCGTGCCCCACTGCGCTTGCGCGCAAGTTAAAAGGAAGAAGGATAAAGGTAAAAACAATAGGCGTATGTTCATTTGGTTTGCACTTTTGTCAATTTTTTGTGTGGTTAGGAGATGCCTGCATTCGCAGGAATGACCCAAAATCTTTCCTCTGCGTTGAACGCGGATTCCCAACGGTTTAATTGTGTCATTTACTTTCCCGTTTGATCATCATCCTGCCGCCGCCGGCAACCGGTTCCGGTTTTTTGAAATTGGATGAGACCGTTTTGCCGTTGCGATCAGCGCTCAAATGGACCGTTTCGCCAACGGCGATGGCGGCGTACGCATCGCGAAAATCATCCAGCGATTCAACCGTTTTGTCGTTGATCGCCGTAATTATGTCGCCTTCGGCGATGTCCAAACCATTGATTTTTCCGGACTTAAATTCGTGGGTGGGACGTGCGGTCAGCTTGCCGTCTTCCATCGTAAAAAGGAGTTGCAACTCCATCGCCGGAAAAATATCATCCGCGCCGAAAGTCATATCTTTTTGCTCGCCATTGCCGTCATCGACGACCATGCGCATCATCATTTTTGGCGCATCTTTCGGATCGATTTTCGGGAAATCGAGGATGAACATCTGTTCGCCGCGCCGCACGCCGATTTTCACAGCATCGCCAATCGCCAGTTCATCATACATTGTTTTGAGCGTGGCGGTATCGCGGATGCGTTTGCCGTTCATCATCAGCACTTCGTCATCGGATTTTGCGTCGATATCGCGATAGGCTGCCGGTCGCCGCTCAGCATCGGAAACGTGCAGAAATTTGATCGTTTCGCCGTCGGAAACGATCACCGCACCGAGTTCCGTGAGGTTGAACGGCTCACCCTCGACCTTCATTTCGACTTCGCGTTTTTGGCTCCAATTTTGGGCGAAAATTTGTGAAAACACGGTTGCCAGCAGGCAAACCAGGGCAATTTTGCTGATTATTTTCATCGCTAAAAACTCCTGTTTTGTAGTATTGTAGCATTTTAGAAATTTGGAGAAATTGCCGGGGATTCCTGCCTTCGCAGGAATGACCCCACTATGTCATTCCTGCGAAGGCAGGAATCTCCATTTTTTTTGCACTTAAATGATCATTTCACTAAACAAATACTCTGTTTTGGGTTCAAAAATGGACAAAGCAATCCTGTTCGATTTTGCGAAAATCAAAATCGACGGCTTGGTTATTGTGTCGTTAAATAGTTGTTATTTCTTAATTAACAGAATATTTTAACGGCGTTGAAATGAACAAAGGATCAGGGATAATGGATAAACATATCCGCTTTATTCTATCGTTTTCAACTGCCGGGTTACGTTCATTTGCAGCGAATTTCCCTTTCGCGTTGTGAACACATCATCCTGAACAATCACGCTCTGGATTTCCACATTTTTATCCGGTAATTCATTGGATTGCACGATAAACACCTGTGCTTTGAAAATTTCCGAAGATATTTTTGGCGCTGCCCAACTGATCGCGGAAAGCAGCATCACCGCTGCGAGTGCGGCAACGAATTTGCCGGAATTGCCATCGCGCTGATTGTGTTGCAAAATGCGCTGCACCCGTCGCGCCAACGCCGATTTTCCGGCTGCCATTCCCGCAACATAGGCAAATTGCGGTTTAGCGTGTATCCATCCGGCAACGGCGGTGAGGCATTTCGCGAGCTGAACGGATTGCCCGGTGCTGCGAATCGCCCAGTCGTCGCAGAGATATTCGGCGGCATCTTGCAATTCGCGGCGCGCCAAACGATTGCCAGGCTGAAAGAAAAAGAGGATATCCAGCACCGCGCAAATGTTCAGCCAGAGCGGATCGAGTCGCAACAGATGACCGGTTTCGTGCGCCAGCATCGTGCACTGCTGTTCTGCGGAAAGCTCGACGAGAGCGCGTTCCGGCAGGCAAATTTCGTTTTGGGAAATGGCAATCGGGCTGTCCAGAAACGGCGATGCGGACAGGCGGATATGGCGCCGAAATCCGGCGTTGCGGCAAATTTCCGTGAGCAATTTGCGAGCTTCGCCATCGATAATCGCCCGGCGATCATCGAGCAATTCACGCATCGCTTTGCGGGAAAAATAAAAGCGCATCGCGAAAAATCCGGCGCCGAACAGCCACGCGAGTATCAGCCAGTGCATCCAGCCGAATTCGTACAACGTCATTTCCTGAATATTATTTTTGCTGGCGTCAATCTCAAAAACGCGCTGTGACAACGGTAAACTGAGGTTGCCGAACGATGCCATCACCGAATCGATATCGCTGTTGCCGAATGCGCCGGAATCGGTTTTCGCTGCCCAGCGGATGTTCAACTGCTTTTTCAAGCTGTCCTGCAGTGCATCGCTGAATGCCGTTTCAACGGCTTCGGCGTTCACTTCAACAGTGAATGTTTTTTCAACTTCTGCGGAAAGCATGAGCATTTTTGGCGATTCAGCACCGATTTCAGATGTGCACTGCTGCGCCAGTTTGTCGATGTGCTCATTTTTCGGCAATCGCGATCGGAGTTTGGCGAGCGCGTCATCCTGTGACGACAGCGAATAGCTGCCGCCGGCGGGATCGATATTTCCGAAAATTTGCACCGATGCTGTGATGATTCCACCAACCAGCGCGATTTTCCAAAGCATATCGCGCAATTGCTGCTGGTGAGCAGTCAGCAATCGGGATGCGCCACAAACGATTGCCAGCAAAATGCTGCTGTGCACCAGATAGGTGAGCAGCCAGGTTGCCAGTGCAGGAATAATTGTGTGCAGCTGATCGAGAAACGGGGGAAATTGAATCATTGCTGATCCTCCTTTTTCTCCTGTTCGTCGATCATTTGTTTGAGCGATTCGAGATCGTCCGGGTCGATTTCCGATTCTTTCACGAGGTGGTTCATCAGCGCTGCAAAATCGCCGCGAAACACGTTGCTCACCAGGTCTTTCACCATCGAACGACGCACCTCATTTTCGCTGACCAGCGGGAAATACACGTATTGGCGCTCATCTGTTTTGTGATCGATGATGCCCCGCTTTTCCAACCGCGAGAGCATGGTTGCGACCGTGGTGGTTGCCAGCGGTTTATCTTTCGAGAGTGCCTCGCGGACGTCCTGCACCGTGGCTTCGCCGCCGCGCCAAAGCACCCGCATGATTTCCATTTGCTGTTCGCTGAGTGTGATGTCTTTTTTTGCCATTTGCTTTCCTTCACTAAAGTCCCCCTTGCCAAGGGTGGATTTAGAGGGGTTTGTATCTGATTTCCAACTACACCCGTAGTTCTACGCGTGTAGTATAGCAAGGTTCCAATTTTTTTGCAAGAAAAATTTTGGTAATTCATTTTTTTACTTTGCATTGCAAAGTAGTTTGTTTTAGCTTTGCTTTGCAATGCAAAGTAAAAACAATTCGAAAAGAAAAGGATTTGCCTGTGAAAGTAAAAATGATTCTCCCGGCGCTGACAGAAGCAAAAAGCCCGTATTGGCGACCCATCAAATATTCGCTGTTCCCGCCGTTGGGGCTGGCCACACTTGCTGCATATCTATCGGATGACGACGACATTGATTTGCAGGATGAGCATGTCGAGGAATTAAATTTCAACGATGAACCGGATCTGGTGATCATTCAGGTTTACATTACCAACGCGTTCCGGGCATACAAAATTGCCGATCATTACCGGAAAAAAGGTGCGTTTGTTGCGCTGGGCGGGCTGCATGTCACATCGCTGCCGGAGGAAGCTGCCCAACACGCCGACGCCATTTTTCTCGGTCCCGGCGAAGCAACATTTCCGCAATTTTTGCGCGATTTTCGCAATGGCAATCCGCAGCGCCGCTATTTTTCCGCGATTCGCACCATCGAAGAAATTCCGCCGATCCGGCGCGATTTGATCAAACGTAATCGCTACCTCGTTCCCAACTCAATAGTGGTGACGCGCGGCTGCCCGCATCACTGCGATTTTTGTTACAAAGATGCTTTTTTCGAGGGTGGGAAATCGTTTTACGTTCAGCAGGTGGATGCTGCTTTGGCGGAAATTGAGCGGCTGCCCGGGCGGCATTTGTATTTTCTGGATGACCATTTGTTTGGCAATCGCCGTTTTGCATCTGCCCTGTTCGATGGCATGACCGGGATGAACCGTGTGTTTCAGGGTGCCGCAACGGTTGATTCCATTTTGCGGGGAAATCTGGTGGAAAAAGCCGCCGCAGCCGGGCTGCGCAGCCTGTTTGTGGGGTTCGAAACGCTCAGTCCGGAAAATCTGCGATCCAGCAACAAAAAGCAAAATCTCGGGCGCGATTATCGCAAAGCCATCCGGCGATTGCACGATTTGGGCATCATGATCAACGGCAGCTTCGTTTTCGGGCTGGACGATGATGACGCCGATGTGTTCAAACATACCGTTGAATGGGGTGTGAAAAATGGACTGACCACCGCCACTTACCACATTTTGACGCCGTATCCCGGAACACGGTTGTATCAGCAAATGGAAAACGCCGGCAGAATCGTGACGCGCAACTGGGATTTATACGACACCCGCAGCGTGGTTTACAAACCGGTAAAATTATCGCCGGAGGCGCTGAAAAACGGTTACGACTGGTCGTATCGCGAATTTTACAGTTGGGCAAATATTTTCCGCGCAGGCGTTTCCCACGACAATTTAAAACACACAGTAAAGCATCTCGCATACACCAGCGGCTGGAAAAAATTTGAACCGGTCTGGAATTTTATCATCAAAACCCGCCATCTCAATGCCGCGCTGCCGTTGCTGGAAGCGGTGCTTTCGAAGATAAAACCGAATCGTCCGCCAGAAACGGTGACGGAAAATGAATTGGTGCAATGTCCGGAATAAATTTCATAACCGGTGTTACGCATTTTAGCCACAGAGCATCCGGTTGACAATTTCATGGCAGAAAAAAACATTTTTACATTTAGCCGCTGATTTTCACTATTTTTGAAGATTCGATAAATGTCCCGCTGAACGAACCGTTTTGGTCGGGATAATTTTTTTCAAATCTCAACAAAAGGAGATCATTATGGCTTTTAAAAAAATAATTGCGGTTATGGGCGCTACCGGTGCACAGGGTGGCGGATTGATTCAGGCAATTATAAATGATAAAAGCGGTGAGTTCACCGCACGGGCAATTACCCGGGATGTCAATTCAGACAAAGCCAAAGCACTGGCAAAACAGGGTGTTGAAGTTGTTGCTGCGAATGCAGATGATCCTGCCAGTTTAAAAAAGGCATTTGCAGGTGCATACGGCGCCTATTGTGTCACGTTTTTTTGGGAGCATTTTTCGCCGGAAAAAGAATTGGCGCACGCCAAAGCAATGGCGGAAGCGGCAAAATCAGCGGGCATAAAACATGTGGTTTGGTCCACGCTCGAAGATACCCGAAACTGGGTGCCGCTCAGCGATGACCGCATGCCCACGCTGATGGAAAAATACAAAGTGCCGCACTTTGACGCAAAAGGCGAAGCCAACGCGATTTTCAGCAAATTGGTGCCGGTAACGCTGTTGAATACCTCGTTCTATTGGGATAATTTTATCTATTTCGGGATGGCGCCAAAAGCCGGTGAAGATGGCAAATTGGCAATTACTTTTCCGATGGGTGACAAAAAATTACCCGGAATTGCGGCGGAAGATATCGGCAAATGTGCGTTCGGCATTTTCAAGGCTGGCGATACATACATCGGAAAAACCGTGGGCATTGCCGGAGAACATCTGACCGGTGACGAAATGGCAGCCGCTTTTGCCAAAGCGATCGGCAAACCCGTGCAATATAATGCGATAGATCCGGCTGTTTACCGCAGTTTCGGCTTTCCCGGAGCGGATGATCTTGGCAATATGTTCCAGTTTAAACGCGATTTTAACACAGATTTTTGCAACGCCCGCAATCTGGATGAATCCCGTGCGCTGAATCCGGCGCTGCAAGATTTTGAAACCTGGCTGGCGAATAATAAAAGTCGCATTCCGATTGAGTAGCACGCTTCAAATTCAATTGAAAACATGATAAAGAAAACGGGATCGCTGATTATTCAACGATCCCGTTTTTTTTTTTGTAATCAGATTATTTGCAAATCTATTCGCTGCTCAGTTTGGGCCACAATTTTAGCAAGCCGACCATCATTGTAATTGCCAGAATGGTCATCGCGATGGCCGGTGTCGTGTTGCCGTAAATCCAGTATCCGGTGGCAAACAGCAGGCTGTAAACGCCGAGGCAGCCCATCACCATTCCCAAAATGCCCTGCGGCACCCGCCAACCGGATTGCAATTCCTGCGCTTCCGGCAAATTCATGTTGCGGGATGCTTCGCGAACGACTTCCCAACCCGGACCGCCCGGCTGCACCAATTTGTGGAATTTTGCCAGCGTTTTCATATCCGCCGGTTTGGTTAAAAAAGTGACAATCAGCCATGCAACCGTTGTGATTACCACGCCGCTGAGCATCTGCATCGATGCGGACAGTTCCGGCAATCCCGTGTGGGGATGCACAAAATTAAAATACAACGCAACTGCGAAAGATACGACCATCGCGGTGATTTCGCTATACGCGTTAATCCGCCACCAGAACCAGCGCAAAATGAAAATCAATCCGGTGCCCGCGCCGATCTGCAACAGAATATTGAACGCCTGCAACGCGTTGCTGAGCAGCAGCGCAAAAATGCAGGTGACCACCATCAGCAGTACATTTGTGATGCGCCCGACCGAAACGTAATGGGTTTCGCCGGCGTCGGTTTTTACAAATCGCCGGTAAAAATCGTTGACGACGTATGATGAGCCCCAGTTGAGGTGGGTGGAAATGGTGGACATGTACGCCGCAATCAGACCGGCGACAACCAGCCCCAAAAATCCGCTGGGCAGAAAAGAGAGCATTGCCGGATAGGCGAAATCGTGCTGGATTATCGCCGGATCAACACCCGGAAACGCCGTGCGCAACGATGCGATATCCGGGAAAACCACCAGCGACGCCAGCCCGACGATAATCCACGGCCACGGGCGCAGCGCATAGTGCGCCGCGTTGAAAAAGAGCGTCGCGCCGATGGCATCTTTTTCGGATTTGGCGGAGAGCATCCGCTGGGCGATGTAGCCGCCGCCGCCCGGTTCCGCACCGGGATACCAAACGCTCCACCATTGCACCGCCAGCGGCATAATCAGCAGCGTCCACAGGGCGTCCGTATTCGAAAAATCCGGGAATAAATCGATGCGCGATACGACATTCGGATGGCTGAGCAAATTCGACAAACCGCCCACTTGCGGCAGTTGCAGCAAAATATATGCGCCGCCGACAGAGCCGACCATCGCTAAAATAAATTGGAAAAAATCGGTGATCAAAATCCCGCGCAAGCCGCCGATGGCGCTGTAAATCACGGTAATCGTTGAAACAATCAGCAGCGTTTTAACCGCAGACCACTGCAGCATCACCGCGCCGATTTTGATCATCGCCAGCGAAACGGTGGCCATCACCATAATATTGAAGAGCACGCCGAGATAAATCGCCCGAAATCCGCGCAGGAACGCAGCCATATTTCCGCTGTAGCGCAGTTCGTAAAATTCCAGATCGGTGAGTACTTTGGAGCGTTGCCACATCCGCGCATAAATGAAAACGGTGAGCATGCCCGTCAGCAAAAACGCCCACCATGCCCAGTTGCCGGAAACGCCGTTTTGGCGCACAATATCCGTTACCAGATTGGGCGTATCGCAGGAAAAAGTGGTCGCCACCATCGAAACGCCGAGCAGCCACCACGGCATGCTTCTGCCGGAGAGAAAAAATTCCGCCGTATTTTTACCGGCCTTGCGCGCCACGATCACGCCGATCGACAGCGATACCACAAAAAAGAGTATAATAATTGTCCAGTCGAGATTATTCAGCACCATGTTTGGATTCCCATAAATCGTTTGGATAATGTGTTGCGAGGAATTCCCGCACAGCGGCGATATCCGCTTTTGCGGTGAGATCCGGCACGTGTTCCGATAGGTAAATGCCCAGCAAGGCATTCGGTATTTCTGAAATCATGTTCATTATTGCCGTCGGTAATTCTTTTTCGTTGCGAACGGGGTGAACCGGACAATTCTCGAAATACGGAAACATGGTTTTTCCGTCGAGCTTGAAAATATTCATGCTGACCGGGATGAAACCATATTTTCCGGCAAATTCGTTGAGCGTTTCCACCGACGGTTTTTCGACGATATCGATAAGGTGATTGCCCGCGTTCAACCGGCACAGCGCGAAACCGCTGATTTTTTCCGGCGAAAAATCGAGCCCGCTCTGGTCGTAACAGATCATCGCGTTGGGGCTGGAAGTTTCCCGCAGCAGCCGGAACGCGGTGACGGAATAGAGGTTATCGCTGTTGCAAACGGTGAACGGCGTTTGCTGCAGATGCGGCAATTGGGTCATCGCCTGATAAATGGCATCGGCGGTGCCGAACGGTTTTTCGCGATCCGGCGGAATATGTTGATTCGCAAAGGAAATTTGCAATCCATGAAAATCGTTGCCCGTTTTTTTGTCGCCGTAAAATTGCTGCATCAGCATGTCGTCCGGGCGTTTCACGATGATGATTTCCCGATAGCCGGCCGATCGCGCGTTATACAGCAAATAATCGAGCAACGGACGGTTGTTTTTCCCGACGGAAATGAGCGCTTTGCTGCGCTGGCTGGCTTGTTTTACATCCGACTCGGAAAGCGCACCTTCGGCTGCCGACCGTTTCATTCGCGAGGAAAGCCCCGCCGCGAGGATGATTAATGTGTTGTGCATATTTCCCTCACCCAACAATTTCCCCACCGCGACTGACGTTCACCGGGAACGCATCAACACCCAGCGCCAGCAGCGCGTCGGTAACGGCTTCCTGTTTGCCGGGCGCGAGGATGACAATGGTTCCGCCGCCGCCCGATCCGTTGATTTTGGCACCCGCTGCTCCGGCGGCCATCGCGGTGTCGATCATTTGTTCAATTTTCGGGACAGAAATGTTCAGCAGATCCCGCAAAATAGTGTGGTGATTATACATCAATCGCCCGAGATGTGCAAGATCCGGTTTGGGCTCGATAAAAATTTCCAGCGCCTGCTGAGTGATCAGATGGTTCAAAACGGCTGCCCGAAATGCGGCGTGACAATGGGTTGGCAGCATCGCCAGATATTTTGGAAGGCTATGTTTTGTAACTGTTTTGAGCTGGAAATCCGGCAATGCATTGGTGATGATTTCTACCGATTCAAAAACCGCGGCTTTGAGGGTCGCCAGCGTGGTCAGCGTATCTTTTTTAATGCCGGAATTTGCCAGCACCAGTCCGTTCAGCGATTTGCAAAGCGTGTTAAACGTGAAATTTTCTGTGTTGATGTGCACCACATTCCCGAGGCTGATGGTGAACTGATCCATCATGCCGCCGGGCTCGTTGTGCTCCCGCACTTCGGTCTGAAATGCGAGATTCGCCAGCTCTTCCCGATCCAGTATTTTGCCGGGAAATGCCAGTTCGTGCAGCAATCGCAGCAGCGCAACGACCATCGCGCTGGAGCTGGATGCGCCTGCGTTGATGGGAATATCCCCGGTAATTACGATGCGATAGCCGTGCGGCAGCGAAAATCCGCGTCGCCGCAACACGCGAATCGCGGAGCCAAAATAATCGCGTTTTTCCAACGTATCAAAGGGCGAATCGAGCGGTATTTCCCGCTGCTGCCCGATGTCCGGCATCTCGATTTGCAATTGTTGTTCGCTGATGGGCGTGGCGGTCATGCGAATGTGGCGGTCGATTGCCGCAGCAATAACCGGCAGGCTGAGGTAATCCTGATGTTCGCCGAACAGGCAAACCCGTCCCGGCGCACGGGAAACGACTGATTGTGATGGTTTCATAAGGTGTTGTTTTAATTAAAAATACAGGGGCGACCGGTCGGCCGCCCACAGGTGATAATGCTTTGAATTTTTGGACACGTCATCGCCGTGTCCTTGCGTTAATCAATATTCATCGTTGAATTTGTAAACATTTTTCCGGCGAATCCAGCGCCCGCCGGTGAAATCCGGGAATTCCTGCGGGGCGCCGCCCAACGATACGGAGCGTTCGGAAAGTTCGACAATCGCGCTGATCGCGGCTGCGTCGTACACGTCTTGCGTGGTCGGCACTTTGCGTTTTGCGGCTTCCACAAATGCGTTGATTACAAAATAATCCATCCCGCCGTGTCCGGCGCCTTCGGCGTCTTTTTCATACTTTTTCCAGAGTGGATGGTCGAATTTTTTCTGATAATCCTTAAATTTGTCCCATTTGTGCGGCTTTTCGCTCACGCCTTCGATGTAAATAGAATCATTATCGTCCATCCACAAACCGCGGGTGCCCTGCACACGGAACATCAGCGAATAGGGACGCGGCAGGTTGGTATCGTGGCTGACCACCACAGTTTCGCCGTTGGCGCATTTGATCATCGATGTAACGATATCGCCCAGCGCGAACTGCACTTTGGCATTGGGATGATCCGCACCGCCTTTTTCAACAATATAATTGTGCAATCCCCGCGATTTAGTGGCCATCGAGCTGATCGCCAAAAAGCGATTACCGGTGTTGATATCCAGCATTTTCCCGATGGGTCCCGCGCCGTGGGTGGGATACAAATCGCCGTTGCGTTTGACGGAATGTTCGGTGCGCCAGTGCGCTTCATTGATGCCTTTTTCGCCGAATTCCACGCCCGGCTCAAATTTCACATGGCGCAAATCGTGCTGATACCCGCACTGGCAGTGCAGCAATTCGCCGAACATATTTTGGCGAACCATGTTGAGCACGGCCATCACATCGCGGCGATAGCAAACATTTTCCAGCATCATGCAGGGCATGCCGGTTTCTTCGGATGCGTTCACCAGATCCCAGCATTCCTCGAGCGTGAGCGCGGCAGGCACTTCCACACCGGCGTATTTTCCGGCGCGCATGGCGGCAACGGCCATCGGTGTGTGCCACACCCACGGCGTCGCGATGATCACCGCGTCCAAATCGTCCCGTGCTACCAGTTTTTTGTAATCTTCCTCACCGTTGTAATATTCTTTGGCGCTTTTGCCATGCTCCTGTAAAATTTTGGCGGCGTTTTGGGTCGCTTCCGGATTGATGTCGCAAATGGCGTTGATGATCGTATCCTTCCGCCGTGCGGCAAGCCCCAGCAAGCCGCTGCCGCGCAGCCCCACACCCACAAAGCCCAGCCGGACTTTCCGGTCATCGTTGCCCAATAAAATGTTCGGCATTACAGAAAGGCCTGCCGCAGCCACTGCCCCGGTTTTGATAAATTCGCGTCTGCTATACGGTTTCATGCGGTCCTCATTTTTTAGTTGCAGATTGTTCAAATTTACAGTTTTGTCGCGAAAATAAAATACGTTTTCTGTGCGGATCCAAAAAATCTAACGAACGAAATGAATTTTCAGCGTTTCGAAATGAGAGCTGGATTTCAGCCGGAGGATGTAAACACCGCTGTTCACCGGCGATCCGCTGTGATTGCTGCCGTCCCATTCCATTTCGTGAACGCCTGGCGCAAGCGTGCGATCGAGCAACGTTTTGACGCGTTTTCCGGTGATGTCGAAAATCGTAAGTTCAACAGGATCAATAGAATACGCCGGTAAAATATTCAGCCGGATAGTGGTGGACGGGTTAAACGGATTGGGATAATTGCCTTCCAGAATGTGGGTGTCCGGCAAGTTGCGTTCGCGCGGTTCGATGCCCGTTGTCGTATCGAGAATGTCGAAAAATGCGCTGCCGGAGTACGGTGTTCCGCCGGCTGCCGGATCCACAACCAGATCGTGCAGCAGCGAATTGTAGCCGGTGGTTTCGTCCCAGGTGTTCAGGTTTGCCAACCGGATGGCGAACACATTGCGCCGCTTGAGCTGCGGCACGGGATCGGGCAGGTTTAGCATAATTTCGTATCGTCCGGCGGGGAGATTGGCGGGAATGCCACCAATAATTTCCGTGGCAACCGTATCGCTGCCGAGCCAGAAACGCGGGTCTTCGCTCGTTTCCAGAAAATAGGTGGTGCTGTCCTGCGCGTTGCGGAGCATCACCTCCACAAGCCGGGGATTAAATGGACTCGCCCAGCCATCATTCACCAAACTGAAATTGAGCCGGAACTCGCTGCCGGGTTGCAGGCTGTCCGGTAATGTGGCAGCGAGTAGCCGGAAACGGTAGCCGAGCCGCTGTTTGATTTCGCCCATGCAGCCTTCGGCGATAAATCGTTGTAAAACTGCCGTGTGGTAATCTTTATTTAAACCGGACCAGCGCATCCGCGCCAGATCTGCCAATGCGTTGGTGCAATGGGCAAATGTGCCCGGATTGCAGGTTTCGCCGCCCTGCGGCACATACCGGTTATCGAGATTGAGATAAGTTTTGTCCGCTTCGATATTTTCGTAAGTGCCGTAATCGTCCGCGCTGGCCAAAAAACAATCGTTGTGTGCGCCGGTTCGGGCGCGGTTGGAGCCGTCGAACGCGTCGTCCGGGGAAAGCGGCACGGTGGTTTGGTAAATGTGCTTTTTGTATTCCGGCGTGCGGATCACAACGCTGCGTTCGGTTGGCACGGCATCCAGAATCGCATACAGCACCGTGCGGCGATCGTTGGTGTTGTTCAATCCGTTAGAGGAATAATACCACTCGCCCCATGCGCCGATAAATCCGGCTTCTATATAATTGATAACATCGTAATTCGCCTGCCAAACCGGCGCAAGCTGGTCAATGTGCATCAAAATAGTGTCCAGCGGTGCGTCTTCGCCGGTTTGCGACACCGTGTAACGATAGCGTAAAATCAGCTTCGCGCCGCCTTCCCGCGCAACATTCAAATCGTTTTCTACCTGCTGCAAAAACGTGGCGGACAGCGGCCCGTTGCGATATGCACCGATATTATACAATCGCCAGATGGTGGTGATGTTTTGCGCACGAAGCCCCTGCACGTAAGATAGCGTCAGCGGTGCTTCGCGATACGGGTATAATCCCCGTTCCGGATTTGGGAAATCTGCTCCGGTGCTGTCGTACGCAACGGTCACATATTGTTGTGCAAACAAGCTATTCGAAAGCAAAAGCAAGAATACGAAAAACAAGATATTGGAAAATTTTTGCATCGATTCTCTCCGCTTGCGATTGAAAAAGAATTGTGTCCATAAATTTTATAGAAGAAACGGCATGTTGATCGCGCAATCCGGGTTGATGTCGGTCAGTTGCATTCCTGCGAAACATTTCAGGTCAAGATAAAAAAAAAGAAAAAACAAGTCAATATATTAATGGCTGTACCGAATTTTGCTCAAAACACTGCCCGGTGGTTTGGGTTTTTTAATGAAATTGCACTCGAGTAATATTATAACACGGAAATTGGATAAATAAATATCGGATTCGTTGGCTTTTTGCGTTTTTTTGAAAATATCGAAAAACAGTTTGACTTTTTTTTTATTTCTGGTAAATTAAAAACGAAAGTAAAAGAAAATATTTTGCGCGCACTGAACATCGCACGGATAAATCGTTTCCCCTGATTATGCACACGGCAATTGGATGTGAACAATCAACCTACATAAAAGCATATTCTTTTAGTTTATCCGGTTACCGGATGACAACATGCTTTTATTGAGTTTGGAACCAAGTCATTCGAATTGTCTCGAGTAATTAACGGATTTCTATCTGATGCGTTGATCGAGTAAGTAGCCATTGATCGTAATAAGTTCGGTCGGGAAGTGGTGAATGATACCAATTATTTCCACAATTACGCTGCATGTGACTGCTCCCGGCGTTAGTGAATGCTCAAAAAATGTGACTTTTTTCATTGATTGTAGCATTTCTCCAAAACAATGGCAACACAGCAATCAAAATCCCGGATTTTGATCAATTGGGTAGGAGGTTGAGGGCGCTGTTTAGCTGAAAGCTTTTATCGTTTGCTATGTATTTCACGGAATAGCGTGATCTGTTTTTCAAGCGATTAGCAATTCAATCTGGTTTTTTGCCGCCCATTGGCGAATGTCATCGGGCACTTTTTTATCGGTAACGATCGCGTGCAGTTTATCTGCCGCAATAATCTGGGCGAAGCCCCGGCGATGAAATTTGGAAGAATCGCAAACGGCGATCACCCGCTGGGCATTTTGAGCCATCAGGGCGTTCAGTTTGGCTTCCATCACATTTTGGGTGGAAATCCCGAAAGCGAGATCAAATCCGTCGAGTCCCAGGAAAAATTTATGAACGTAAAACGTTTTGATAAACTCCTCCGCATGCGGACCCACCAGCGAGTAGGAATTGTTGCGCAACACGCCGCCGGTCAAAATCACTTCGATTTGCGGATACGGCGCCAGTTCATAAGCAATGTTAATGGCGTGAGTGATTACCGTAATATTTTTTTTGTTGGCAAGGTGTTTGGCAACAAACTGGGTGGTTGTTCCGGAATCGATGATGATGGTTTCGTTATCTTCCACCAGTTCCGCGGCGCGTTTGCCAATTTGCTCTTTTTCTTCCGTGTGATATTTTTGTTTCTCAAAAATCGGCAGATCGAGATGGCTGAATTTTTTGCGCACCGCACCGCCGTGAATGCGCTGGAGCATACCGTTCCGGCTGAGAATGTCGAGGTCGTTGCGGATGGTTACGGTAGAAACATCGAAAATCTGGGAAAGCTCATCAACCGTTACGCGACCGTCTGTGTTCATCATATCAATGATTTTCGATTGTCTTTCTTTTGCTAACACAAAGTGTCTCCTTCTAAAAACTTTTGTTTTATTATAAAATGAAAGCGGATGAAAGTCAAATACAAATTGGGGTTGTTGCGTAACCCGGAACAGCATTAAATATAAGCGATTTTTACAATATTTCGAACATGCGAAATAATCAGGGAGATATTGATGATGAACGTTAAACCCGACGAACAACCAATCACATATCAGGAAATTCTGCGTCAGCAAGACGGGTGGAAATCGGCGTTGGGCGAGTTGTATCACCGTCGCGAAATTTTGCACGGTCTGGTAGCAAAACACAGCGATCATTTCTGGACATTTACCGGCTGCGGCACATCGTATTATCTGGCGCAAACCGCCAGTTGGTTGTTCAAAAACATCACCGGTATTCCAGCGTGTGCGGTGCCGGCATCGGAAATTCTGATGTATCCGGACGACGTATTCAGCAGCGAGAAAAAACACATGCTCGTTTCGCTCTCGCGTTCCGGAACGACCACCGAAATTGTGGAAGCCACCAATTTTGTGCGGAAAAATACGCCGCACGCCACGCTGGCCATTTCCTGCAGCGCGGATTCGGAAATGATGAAAGCCAGCGAGTACCAAATCAGCTTTCCTTTTCAGACCGAGAAAAGCGTGGTGATGACCGGCTCGTTTTCCACGATGCTGCTCAGCGTGCTTTGCCTCGCGGAAATGTACAATAACCGCGACGCTTTTTTTGGCGAAATGAACGAAATTGCGGATCTCAGCAGCCAGATGATCAGCGAAAATGAACCGCTGATCCGGGAAATTTGCGCAGAACAGCAGTTGAAAAATTTCGTGTTTTTGGGGCAGGGACCCTGTTACGGCATCGCCAACGAAGCCGCGCTGAAAGTGCAGGAAATGTCGATTTTGTCCACCCAAAGCTTTCACTCGCTGGAATATCGCCACGGCCCGATGTCCACCGCCAACCGCAATACGCTGGTCACGCTGCTGCTCACACCGAACAGCCATTCCTACGAAGTGCGTATGATCGAGGATATTCAAAAACTCGGCGCTAGATTTCTGGTGATAAAACCCAACCGGTTATCATCGGTTCAGCAGGCGGAATACGAGGTCACGGTCCCCAAAAGGATTAGCCCGAATTATTTGCCAATCCTGTATATTCCGGTGCTGCAATTGCTCGGATTTTACAAAGCCGTTTCCAGCGGCATTAATCCCGATCAACCCAAAAACCTGTCGGCAGTTGTAAAACTTTGAGGTAGCTAAAATGCAGAAAAAACTGGATGTTGTGGTCATTGGCGAACTGAATATCGATCTGGTATTGTGGCGCGTGCCAATGCCCGAAAACGAAAAAGAACAGCTGGCGGAAGACATGCGCTTTGCGATGGGCAGCTCGTCGGCGATTACCGCGCACAACCTTTCCGCGATCGGCGCGAATGTCGGGTTTATCGGCAAAGCCGGGAACGATACATTTGGCAAATACATGATCGATGCGCTGGCGGCCGGCGGGGTGGATACCTCGCAAATCATCGTCGATGACAGCCTGAAAACCGGCGCAACCATTGTGCTGGCCAATCCGCCCAAAAAAGCGCTGCTCACCTATTTGGGCGCGATGACCCAATTGACCATCGATGATTTGCCGTGGGATTATATCGCGACGGCGAAACACCTGCACGTTGGCTGTTTTTTCCTGCAAACCGGGTTGCGGAAAGATGTGCACAAGATTTTTGCGCGGGCAAAAGCGCTGGGATTGTCCACCTCGCTGGACACCAATTGGGACCCGGACGAACAGTGGGGCGATGATCTGCACGCCGCACTAAAGGAAACGGACATCTTTTTACCGAACGATGACGAGTTGCTGCAAATCGCGAAAAAACAAACGGTTGCAGAAGCCATTGAAGCGTTTCCGGCATCCGTAAAAGTGCTGGCGGTAAAGCTCGGGAAAGACGGTGCAACCGTCCGGGCGTTCGGGAATCGCTTTGCCCATCCCGGATTTTCCGTCGAATCTGTGGAAACCACCGGCGCGGGCGACAGCTTCAACGCCGGATTCCTGTATCGCTATCTGAACGGCGATGACTGGGCATCCTGCCTGAAATTTGGCAACGCCTGCGGCGCAGTTGCGGTGACGGAAATGGGCGGCACCGGTGCATTTGCAGATCGCGATGCGCTCGCCAAAAAATTGAAATCGCTAATTGGGTGAGGTCTGAAAATGATCCGGGAAATTCTCCATCACCATAAAATGGGCAAAGCCGTCGGGATTTATTCGATTTGCTCGTCACACCCGTTTGTGCTGCGCGCCGCGATGCGCCAGGCGTTGCGGGACAACAGCCCTTTGCTCATCGAATCGACCTCGAACCAGGTGGACCAGTTTGGCGGTTACACCGGGCAAACGCCCGCGCAATTTGTCGCGATGGTTCGCGAAATCGCCCGCTCCGAAAATTTGCCCGCCGATCGCCTGATTTTTGGCGGCGATCACCTCGGTCCGAACGTTTGGCAGCGTGAGCCCGCCGTATCTGCGATGGGCAAAGCGCGCGACCAGATTGCCGCATACGTGGCGGCCGGTTACCGGAAAATACATCTCGATACGAGCATGCGCTGTGCGGACGATCCCGGCGGTGCGCATTCGCCGCTGGCGCCGGAAACTGTTGCGGAACGTGCCGCAGAATTGTGCGAGATCAGCGAAAAAGCCTTTCGCGAAGCCGCTGCGGGGGATTTACCGCCCGTTTACATCATCGGGACTGAAGTGCCGATTCCCGGCGGTGCGCAGGAAGCGCTCAGCGATCTGGCGATCACCACGCCCCAAAATGCCCGCGCGACCATCGAAATCACTCAAAAAGCGTTTTATGCGCGCAATTTGCACGATGCCTGGCAACGGGTGATCGGCGTTGTGGTGCAGCCCGGCGTCGAGTTTGGCGACGACACGGTAGTGGATTATCACCGCGCCAAAGCGGCGGAACTATCCGCGCTGATCGAACAATATCCGGGGCTGGTTTTTGAGGCGCACTCCACCGATTACCAATTGCGGGCGAATTTGCGGGAACTGGTGGAGGATCATTTCGCCATTTTGAAAGTGGGTCCGTGGCTCACTTTTGCGATGCGCGAAGCCCTTTTTGCGCTGGAAATGATGGAGCAGCAATGGCTTTCCGGCAGCAAATCCGTGCAGCTTTCCGGGCTTCGGGAAGTGCTGAACGGCGTGATGCGCCATCAGCCCAAATATTGGCAACATCATTATCACGGCAGCGATGCGGCAATCGAATACGCGCTGATGTTCAGCTATTCCGACCGGATTCGCTATTATTGGCCAATGCCGGAAGTTCAGCAAGCGATCGGTCAATTGATCGCAAATCTCACCAGCCATCCGCTGCCGCTCACGCTGATCAGCCAGTTTTTGCCGACGCAATACCGGCATCTGCGCGAGCAGCGCATTCCCAATTCACCGGTTGATATCATTATTGATAAAATTATGCAGGTTACAGAAATTTACGCTTTCGCAACGGCCGCCGCCAACGGAACTGCGATTGTAACACATGTCAACAGAGGAGAAATCTTGTGAAAAACAGATACTGGCTTTTTTATGCGCTGACCACCACCCTGTTTTGGGGAATTTGGGGTGCGATCATCGAAATTCCCGAAAAGGGCGGATTTCCGGCAACGCTCGGTTACGCTGTTTGGGCGCTCACCATGATTCCGCCGATGCTGGTTGCGCTGAAAAATATCGACTGGCAACTGGAACGCAACAGCCGCGCGATTTTGCTCGGCAGCGCGATCGGCTTTTTGGGTGCCGGCGGGCAGTTGGTGCTGTTCGAAGCCATTCGCATCAGCCCGGCGTATTTGCTGTTTCCGATCATTTCGCTGTCGCCGGTGGTGACAATTTTGTTGTCGTATCTGTTTCTGAAAGAACGCGCCAGCTCGCGCGGCTGGATCGGCATTTTGCTGGCGCTGGTCGCCATTCCGCTGCTGTCCTATTCCGAACCGGCGGACGGGCAAACCGGCACATCGCTGTGGGTGATTTTGGCGCTGCTGGTATTTCTGGCATGGGGCATTCAGGCGTATGTCATGAAATTTGCCAACGAAACGATGAAAGCAGAAAGCATCTTTTTTTACATGACCGTCACGGGTTTGCTGCTGATTCCCTTTGCGCTGTGGATGACCGATTTTTCGCAGGAAATCAACTGGGGATTCAGCGGTCCGGGCTTAACCTATCTCATCCAGACGCTCAACGCGGTTGGCGCGCTGTGCATCGTTTACGCGTTCCGCTACGGAAAAGCGATGATCGTCAGCCCGCTCACCAACGCCGGCGCACCGGTAATCACGATCATTTTATCGCTCATCATTTACCAGCATATGCCGCACTGGATCATCCTTTGCGGAATGGTGCTGGCGGTGCTGTCCGCATTTTTGATGGCAATTGAGGAAGAGTGATTCCGGACGCTTTCCCGAAATCGGGGCTCAGCACAAGTTCCGGATTGTGGATTAATGATAATATTTAATACGACTGACGGGCTGAAAGTAACTGTGTGGAAATGGATCTGGAGATCCCTGCCTTCGCAGGGGTGACAGAAAAAAAATGGTTTTTGTCATTCCTGCTCCGAATGAGCGCCTTCGGAGCGAAGGCAGGAATCTCCTGAAAATCATATTGATTATCCTTTGTCCTTTGCAAAAATCAAACATAAACAACAGGTTAGAACAATGGCTCAATCATCAAAATCATTCCGGATGAACCTGAACATTGTCGCGATGCTGCTCACCGGATGCGTACTATTTTCCGGGATCGCTATCGCGCAAACCGCGCCGGAAGCGCTGTTGCTGAAAAATTATCGCCCGAAATCGATTTACAATGTGCCGAAATCGCACATCACCAAAGCCAAATTTCCGATCATCGACATGCATTCGCATCCCTACGCAAAGGGCGATGCGGAAATTGCCCAATGGGTAAAAAATATGGATGAGGCGGGCATCGAGAAAACCATCATTTTATCCTACGCCATTGGCACAGCGTTCGATTCGATTTACGCCGCATACAGCAAATACGGCGACCGTTTCGAGCTGTGGTGCGGGTTTGATTACAGCGGCTACGACCAGCCGGGATTTGGTCCGGCAGCGGTTGCGGAGCTGGAGCGCTGTTACAAGGTTGGCGCGCGCGGTGTTGGTGAGCTGGGCGATAAAGGCAAGGGCTTAGCTTATGGAAAAACAAAGGCTTACGGCATGCATCTGGATGATCCGCGGATGGACCCGCTGCTGCAAAAATGCGCCGAACTCAACATGCCGATTAACATTCACGTTGCCGAACCGATCTGGATGTATCAACCGATGGATTCCACCAACGACGGTCTGATGAACGCCTACGAATGGCGGTTGGACAATCAGCCGGGCATCGTGCAGCATCAGGGCATGATTGACATTTTGGAGAACACCGTAAAACGCCATCCGGAAACCACGTTCATCGCCTGCCACTTTGCCAATTGCAGCTACGATTTGCAGATTCTCGGCGATCTGCTCGACAAATATCCCAACCTGTTCGCCGATATTTCCGCCCGCTATGCGGAAACCGCACCGATTCCCCGGCGCGTCAAAGCGTTTTACGAACGCTATCAGGACCGGTTGCTGTATGGCACGGACATGGGTTTTGCGCCGGATATGTATCAAATCACTTTCCGGATTTTGGAAAGCGCAGATGAGCATTTTTACGAAAATGAACAATTCGGGTATCACTGGGCGCTCAACGGATTTGGGTTGAGCGATGATGTGTTGCAAAAATTGTATCGTGCCAACGCGTTGAAAATATTGGGCTTGCGGGATTCTGAGTGAAATAGATAAAGGATAAATGAAGTAAAAAGTGAAAAGGTAAAAATAAAAAAATGTCCGGTTTTATCCTTATCCAGAATCGAGAATCCGGAATCCAGAATAAAATCCTGAAACTTGGAGAATAGAAAATGAGAAAAATAGCTATAGTCAGCCGGGTTGCGATCGTGTTGATTGCCGGGTTGTTAACCGGTTGTTCGCAATCGAACGCGTCGAAAACGGTTGCCGGCAAAGTGATCGAGATTGCTTTTAACGATCAACTGCACAGTCGGGTTGCGGCAAATCTGCCTGCCGGTCGCGTTGAATTTGGTGAATTTGCGCCGTCCGAATATCTGATAATTGCGGGAAATTCGCTGACAGATTTCAAATTTGCCAACAAACAGGTGCAGCAATTGAGCGACAAAATCGGCACCGGTCAGCAGGTTGTCATTACGGGGACGGCTGAAAATCTCCAAAAAAATGTGGCGATTTCACTGTATGACGATTTCCCGGCGATGGCAGTATATCAGGTTACGTACACGAACAACGGCACTGCGGATATCGTTATCGATGGTTGGGTGAACAATCGATACCAATTGCAAAACGCCACCCAAAATGTGGGTGAAGCGCCGTTTTGGTCGTATCAAAGCGGCTCGTACGAAAGCCGTGACGACTGGGTGAAACCGCTCTCGCCCGGGTTCGAACAGCAAAATTATATGGGAATGAACGCCTCGGATTACGGCGGCGGCACACCGGTCAGCGATGTCTGGTCGCGGAGTGGCGGTCTGGCGGTCGGACATGTGGAACTGGCGCCAAAGCTGGTTTCGCTACCCGTTTCGATGAGCGACGAACATGCGGAAATCCGCGTTTCGCAGGAAAAATCCGTGACGCTGAAACCGGGCGAATCTTTCGAAACACTGCGGACATTTGTCGCCGCGCATCCCGCCGATTATTTTGAAGCGCTGGCTAACTATCGCGAATTCATGATTCGCAGCGGTATCGAGTTCCGCGAAACACCTGCATCGTCATACGATCCTGTGTGGTGTGCGTGGGGTTACGAACGCGATTTCACCATGTCGCAAATTTACGGCACGCTGCCGAAAGTGAAGGAACTGGGCTTCAAATGGGCAGTGCTGGATGACGGCTGGCAAACCGCCGAAGGCGACTGGTATCTGCTGAAAAGCAAATTCCCGCGCGGCGATCGCGATATGCTGGCATTCACCGAAACGATCCGCAAATCCGGATTACGCCCGAAATTGTGGTGGGCACCGCTGGCGGTCGATCCCGGCACCGATCTCATCAAAAATCATGAAGATTACCTGCTCAAAAACGCGGACGGATCGTATCAGGACATCACATGGTGGAATTCGTACTACCTTTGCCCGGCATATCCGCCGGTGCTAGAATACACCCGCAAACTGGTCGATAAAATCATCGATACCTGGGGTTACGACGGGCTGAAAATCGACGGACAGCACCTCAACGGTGTGCCGCCCTGTTACAATCCGGCGCACAATCACCCGTATCCCGAAGTTGCCGTGGAAAAACTCCCCGAATTTTTCGAAATGATTTTTGAAACCGCACTCGCTCACAAACCCGATGCCGTTGTGGAAATTTGCCCCTGCGGAACGGCGTATTCCTTTTTCAACCTGCCGTTCATGAATCAGGCGGTGTCGTCCGATCCGTTGTCGTCGTGGCAAATCCGGCTGAAGGGCAAAACCCTCAAAGCGTTGATGGGACCATCTGCGCCGTATTACGGCGATCACGTGGAGCTCAGCGACAGCCTCAGCGATTTCGCTTCTACCGTGGGTATCGGCGGAATTGTCGGGACAAAATTCACCTGGCCGGTTGGCGCAAAAAAGAATTCCAAAATTGATCTGACTGCCGAAAAAGAGAAAATCTGGTCGAAGTGGGTGCGCGTTTACGATGAGAAAATGCTGCCGACCGGAATCTATCGCGGCGAGCTGTACGATATCGGTTACGACCGACCGGAAACCCACGCCATCGCGAAAAACGGCAGTATGTTTTACGCATTTTACGCGGAAAATTTTGATGGCACAGTGGAGCTCCGCGGGCTGGAAAAAGGGCGCAATTACACGGTAACGGATTACGTGAACGGCACGCAGCTTTCCCCGGTTTCCGGTGAAAACCACACGTTGCCGGTTTCGTTCAAACAGTTTCTGCTCATCGAGGTTTCGCCCGAAAACGCGGAATAGCAACCAATTGTTTCTGTTGATTTTACTGCCAATGTTTCACTCCCCAAAACCGGGTGAAACATTGGCATTTTTTTTTGAAAGAAAAAAGTGAATTATCAATAAAGCTAAAAAGCCAGATGCATTTTGTTGATGATCGCGGGTAGTTCGTTATTGCAACGCCGCAGCCGAGCTGCGAATTACTGCAAATTCGGCTTCAAAATGCTGTCACTGGATGGGGAAAAACAGCCAGTCGCAGTGATGGGCAACTGCCAATTTTCGGTCACACTTCCGGAATTTTCTGGTGAGCAGGCTGTTGCGGATTATGTTGTATGGTGTGCAGTTTGGTTTACTCTGATTTAGTTTTCATCGGAAAAAATCCAGTGCAAACCCTGTCGGAAGGCCTCGGGCGCTGCTGAAAAATGATTGTGCCCGTCGAGCGTAATGGCTTTCAAAGCCCAGGGCACCTGCGTTTTGGCAGTCCAGTGTTGCATCCATTTTACTGCCGGACTCCGGAAAACGGGATCATCCGATTTGCTGCTGGATACAAATAAACGCGGTTTTGCCGCGCTGTCGGCATCGTCCGGAACGGTATTCAGAAAAAAATCCAGATTGCGGTGCAGCGCCGGATTGCTCGCGATATGTCCCCAAAATAAATCCGGTGCAGTTTGCGCGGTGAACAGCACAAACTGCCCGCCAAGCGATTGACCAAAAATGATCCGTCGTGCGGGATCGGCGCCGTAGCTGTTTTCCACCAACGGAAAAATTTCCTCGCGAAACACCTTCTGAAAATTATCCGCACCACCCCAAAACGATCGCTCATCCGATTTTGCTGTGAAATCGCGACTGCGATTATTGCCTTTTTGCCAATCGCTCGTTCCATAAGAAATCCCCACAATAATCGTTGCGGGTATTTCTTTGGCAAGCTCAAGATATTTATAATAGCCGCCCAACAACGGGAAAGTGATGCCGCCATCCAGCAAATAAACAGCCGGATATTTTTCATCTGCGGAAAAGCCTTCCGGCAGGCGGATAAAAATATGATATGTCTGATCCGCAACGGTCGATGTCAAACGATGGTATTGTGTTTTGTCCAGACCGTGCAGCGCATCGACGTTTATGTCATTTGCCAACACAACTTGAGTCGATATTAAAAATGCATAAAAATAGATGACCCAAAATCGCTTGCTGCATATGCTGTAAAATGTAACATTTGTCATCATTTCTCCCGGTTAATGGTTTTGAGATGTTGTTTAATCGGCAACAAATCAACAATGGTTTTCATAACGAAAAGTAATCGCAATTGTTGCTTAATCAGGGGAAATGGTGTGGGAAAAACCGCAGCAAATGTTGAGTGTATTCCGGGTGGTAATCTATAATCATACATAAAAAACAAAACGGACTGCTTTCAAAAAACAGCCCGTTTGTGCAATTCAGAAAAATCCTGTGCTGTTAAATTTCACACGGTTACACAGGATGTTTACAATCGATGTGTTACTCTATTTTTTAGATTTCTTCTTTTTATCTTTGGACTTCTTTTTGTCCTTTTTCTTTTTGTCTTTATCTTTATTCTTGTCCTTTTTCTTTTTGTCGGACTTCTTCTTCTTATCCTTTTTCTTCTTCTTATCCTTTTTGGATGTCTCTTCTTTAGCAACCACAATTTCTGTTGGGGTCACTTCGACAACGGCTGTTTTAACTTCTGCCGGTTCATCCTGTGCAGGTGTTTTTGGTTTGGATTCAACAACAACCGTAACCGTTGTTTCTGCTGGCTTTTTGTTTACGATGGTGGTTTTTGGTGCGGTTGTTCTTTTTGGTACAGGACGGGTTTTCGCTGCAGTAGTTTTTGCTGCAGGCGTTGTTTTTGCCGTTGCAGTAGTTTTTGCTGCCGTTTTTGTTGTTTTCGCACCAGCTCCGGAACCCGTAGTTTTGGGTGCTTTTGCTGTTTTCTGTGGTGTTGCAGCTTTCGTTGCTTTTGCAGCGGCCGGTTTTGCTGGTTTGGGCGCAGCGGCAGTTTTTGGTGTTTTTGCAGCAGCCGGTTTTGCGGTTTTTGTGGTTTTCGCTGTGCGCCCATCCGTAAACAATGACATACCTTTGCTGCGGTATGACGTAATCAAATGCTGAATTTGGTTTAATGTTAATCCGTGTTTTTCGGATGCTTGAGTGCGGGTAAGCCCTTCATGAATGGACAGCAGCGTTTCGGCGCGTTGGCGGGTTATACCTTCGTTTTCGGATGCAATTTTCCGGCAGGAAGCAACCTCGCGCGGAGCCAATAATTTCTTACTCGTTGATTCGGTTGTCTGTTTTTTTGCTGGCATAAAGACCTCTTTGTATGATCGTGATCCCAAAAAAATAATGGGAATGTGTGGTGGATTATCAAAGTATTCAAATCATGTAATTTTATAATTTCTGAATATAACAATCTTCGGAAGAAAAATAAAAACCTGTATAGCTTTAGGTGATGTTTTTTATAAAAAAACAATAATTTGTTGCAAAAGGTGGCGATTCAGAGAACATGTTGGAGAATATTAGGTGCCTTTTCCGCTATCATATTGAACAAAAGAGATAAACTGCAATAAAACAAGCCATAGAAATGCAACGCAATTATTTCGCAGTCTTGTTGATTTTACTTCCGGTATTTGGTTATGTTAGGTTTATATAGATTTACAACACATGTTAATCAATTTAATCGGGTTGAAAATCCCATAAATCCAAAGTAAAAAAGAGAAGCAGTTGTACATATAATCATCTATTAGTGACAATTTAATAAGAAATTCTCAGAAGTTCATTATTTCGCAAAAAAAGAATAAAAAAATTGCCCGAATTTACTGGTATCATAGAAATTAAAAACTGAATACGTAATAAAATGAAAAGAAATATACTCTGTTTCGGAGAGATTTTGTGGGACGCCTTGCCGCACGGTTTGTTTTTGGGCGGTGCGCCGTTTAATGTTGCCTGCCATTTGAAACAACTGGATCAAAAGGTCTCGTTTGTCAGCCGGATTGGCGCCGATGAACTGGGCAAACAGGCGCAAAACCGTGTTGCTGACAAAGGTATTTCCTGCGATTTAATCCAGATCGACAACGCACATCCCACGGGCATTGTGAATGTGGATCTCACCCAAAAAGATAACCCGGTTTATACCATTGAGCAACCGGCCGCATGGGATTTTATCGATCTGGACAATGCTTTGGAAGCCGCCGCGAAAACATGTGATGTGCTGGTTTTCGGAAGTCTGGCGCAGCGTCATGCGCAATCCCGGGAAACGGTTGAACAATTGCGACACCGCAGCAAATTGAATGTATTTGATGTCAATTTGCGCCCACCGTTTGATGACCAATCGATTGTCCAAAAATCGTTGGAGGATTCGCAGATAGTAAAAATGAACGAATCCGAATTGCAGATGCTGGCCAAATGGTTCGGGTTGCCGGCAAGCCTGAAAGAAGGGATGATCGCGATTTCCCAAACATTTGATTGCCAAACGGTTTGCGTCACCTGCGGCGCTGATGGCAGCGCACTGCTGCACAACGGCGAATGGGTTCGCCATCCGGGATTCCGGGTGGATGTGAAAGATACCATCGGTGCCGGCGATTCTTTTTTGGCTGCATTGCTCACCGGAATTTTGGCTGATCGCAGCAATGAAGAAATTCTATCCTTTGCCGGAGCGGTTGGCGCGTTTATCGCAACACAGGACGGTGCAACCGCCAAAATCGATTTTGATACGGTGCGCACGCTTCAACAAAGCTGAAAAATAAAATCCGGTCAACCGGACAAAAAATCTTCAAAATTGCATAGTGCAAAGTTTGCTATTTCGAATAAAAACAATAGTTTTTGATGCATATTCTGCACATTTTTAATACTTCCGAACGAACCGCCAGATAAGCACTTGTTTCCCGCATTTGCACTTCTTACATTTTTCATACCGTCGCCAAATTCAACGCTATTTTTTGCAATTTGAATGATTAACCAAACCAAAAACCAAGCTTTTCAGGTCAACGCATTGGCGAGTTTTTCAAACAATAATTTTATAGGCATCGATTGTCTGGCGTTGCCGGAAAAATTTTCCGGTGCCGCATTTTACATATATTATTTGACAACCGGTATTCTCGCGGCGTCGCGGGCGCATCCGGTTGCGGTGATTTGCAAGCCCAAACATGCCTCATTGTTTGAACCGCACCTCTCTTTTGGCGACAAAATTTTGACCGTTCCGCTGCGCAGCCAGGTCGAAAAACTGGCGTTTTACGAATTCCGGCTCAAGCGATTGTTGCTTCGCGAAAACGTCCGGCTGTTTTATGCGACCCACTATCTCTGTCCGCCGCGGGATGGAAATTACAAAATAATCAACACGGTGCACGATATGGGATTTTTGCGCTATCCCCAATATTATCCAATAGTTAAGCGACTGTATTTTGGCGTGCGGATGCGCAATATCCTGAATCGCGCCGATCATCTGGTGGCGGTTTCCAACGCTACGGCAGCGGCGATTCGCGGGCAATTTCCGGAACTGGCGCAAAAAATTACGGTGGCGTATCCGGGAACGGATCATTTTAATACCGTTGCAAATGGCGCAGCGCCGATCGCCAACGGCAAACCGAAAGCACCATATATTCTGGCGGTGAACACTTTCGAAATCCGCAAAAATATCCCCTTCATTATCCGGCTGTTCGAACATTTGAAACGCGAGTTGCGGCTGCCGCACCAACTGATGCTGGTCGGTCAACCGGCAAACGATTTCCGCCGTGTGATGAATTGCGTGGCGCAATCGCCGTTCAAAAACGAGATTACCGTAACCAACTGGATCAGCAACGAAAAACTGGTTGACTGCTATCGCCACTGCGATTTTTTCATCAACGCGTCCGCGTATGAGGGATTCGGCTTCACGCCGTTTGAGGCGATCAGCGGTGGTTGTCCGGTGTTTCTGTTCAAAAATAATACGGTTGCGGAAATTTTCGGCGATCATCCGTATGTAATTGATAATTATGATGTTGAGTCGTGGAAAACAATCATCGATTTGGCAATTCGATCCGGTTTCGCGGAGAAAATATCTGCCCGGCAAATCAGCCATCTCACCTGGCAGCGCGCCGCCGAAACCGTGATGCCGCTTATTCACCAAACCATTTCAACACGGGAAAACAGTTTTGTATCATAAGGAAATTTTGGCAACGATCAATCTGGCGCATCATTTTGAGAGCGCATACAGCGCCGATCAGGTGTTTCGCTATCTGCGCGTGCCCGTCGAGCGGCGGAAATTTGACGCAATTCTCGGCGAATTGAAACAGGACGGCGCGGTTGTTGAACGGGAAAACGCCCTGTTCACCCGCGAATTATTGCGCGAATATCGCCAAAAACAGCGCTGGAGCCGCGATTTGTTCCGCAACAATCGCCGCTATCTGGCGCTGCTCGCCAAAATGCCGTTCGTGAAATATATGGCGCTCACCGGCGCCAACGCCTTCGAATCCTGCCAGCGTGAAGACGATGTCGATCTGTTTATCATCACCCGGAAAAACCGGCTGTGGCTCTGTTATGTGTTGCTGGTGGTGCTCTGCAAGCTGCTCAACAAACGCGATATTTTGTGCATCAATTATCTGGTGGACGAAACGAATCTGCAATTTCAGCAACAGGATTATTTTACGGCGGTTCAGGTTATGCACATGATCCCGCTGGTCGGCAGCGAAATGGGCGATGCGATCATCGCGAACAATCGCTGGATGTTTGACTATTTGCCGAATGCCGCGCCGGCGCTATTCCAGAACGGATTTTACCGGCTGGAAAACGGCGACAATCGGGTCAAAAAACGTGGCAGCGGTTTATCGATACTCACCAAATTGAACCGGCTGATTTACCAAAAATACGTGCAGCGATTGCAGAAAAAATATCCCGAAGCATTTGGCAAATCCATTGTTTTGAGCGAAGGCGTTGCCAAACTCAACCGCATCGATCATCACGATATTTACGATGACATTTACGCGGAAATTTACCGCAAATTAGCGATGGAAGTATCCGCATGAAAATTCTGGTGAGCCATTCATTTTTTCTTAATCTGGATGCGAAAGAGGCCAAAAATCGCAAGCCGTATCCGCCGTTGGCGTCGATTACGCTGATCGCCTGGCTGAAACAGGAATTGGGATTGGACGCTGAATTTTACGATGTGATGTTCGATGAAAATCCCAACGGCTTGGTCGCCGCGATTCGCGAATTTCAGCCGGATGTGTTCATTTTATACGATGACGATTTCAATTTTCTGACCAAAATGTGCCTCGAAAACATGCGCGACGCGATTTTTGCATCGCTGGCGGCGTCGCCGAAAACCGGGCTGTTTATCGCCCACGGCTCGGATGCATCGGATCAGGCGGAGCAATATCTCAACGCCGGATTTGACATAATTGTCCACCGCAACGCGGAAAAAACGGTGGTCGATTTGCTGCGCAACTACCGGGAAAATCGGTCGCCGGCGGCGTATCGTGAGTTGCCGGGCATCTCATTTTTGGCGGATAAAACAGTCGTTCACCAACCGCAAATCAAAACCAATCTGGCGATGGAATTCACGCCGGTGCCCGCGTGGGGAAAAATTGATCTCACGCCATATCGAGAGATGTGGCGATCGACGCACGGCTATTTTTCGCTGAATGTGTCCACTTCGCACGGTTGCCCGTTTCGCTGCAACTGGTGCGCAAAACCGCTGTATGGCAGAACTTACAAAGCCATTTCGCCGCGCCGCGCCGCGGAAGAATTTGCATTCGTTGCCCGCGAACTGCACGCCGACCAAATTTGGGTGACCGACGATATTTTTGCACTCAAACCCGGTTGGATCAGCGAATTTGCCGACGAAATGGCTGCGCTGAACGTACGCATTCCTTACAAATGCCAAAATCGCGCGGATCTGATCACTGAAACAATGGCGGCGGAACTTGCCCGCTCCGGCTGCGCGGAAGTGTGGCTCGGCGTAGAGTCCGGTTCGCAGCGTATCCTCGACGCGATGGACAAAGATGAAAACATCGAATCGATCAAAACTGCCAGCCGGTTGCTCAAAAAACACGGCGTGCAGGTGGGATTTTTTCTGCAATACGGCTACCTCGGCGAGGAATTTTCGGACATCCGGCAAACGCTGGCGCTGGTGCGCGAATGCCTGCCGGATCACATCGGCATTTCCGTTTCGTATCCGCTAAATGGCACGCCGTTTTACGAAGCCGTGGCGGCTCAAATGGGGCAGAAAAAAAACTGGCGCGACAGCGGCGATCTGGCAATGATGTATCGCGGCACCTATCCCCCCGATTTTTACCGGGCGCTGCACAGTTACACTCACCATTATTTCGGCTTCGTTTCGCTGCTGCGCTCGCAGCCGCTGAGCAAACGCATCAAACGGATTGCCGCGCAAATCCGGCACATTCCGGGCATGCTCAAATACAAACGCATAATGAAAGCGTATCTATGAAAGTGCTGTTGACCCACACCTATTTTTTGGCGGAAGATGCGCACGAGCAGCAAATTATGAAGCCGTATCCGCCGTTAGGATTGCTGTATTTGTCTGCGTATCTTAAGGAAAATCAAATAGATGTATCGGTTTACGATACCACGTTTTCCACGTACGATGAACTGGTTCGCCACATCGACGAACAGCGTCCGGCGGTGCTGGGCATCCACTGCAATTTGCTCACCAAATTCACGGTGATGCGGCTGATCCAACATTGTCTGTCGCGCGGCATCATTTCCATTTTGGGCGGACCGGATGCCGCAACGCAAGTGGCGGAATTTCTGAATTACGGCGCGGATATCATCGTTTCCGGCGAGGGTGAAATCCCGCTGCTCGCTGTGCTGAAACGGCTGGAAACGTACGCTGCAACCGATCTCGGCGACATTCCCAACGTGAGCTACAAATCTGCGGACGGTCGGGTGATCCAGAATCCCCGGCAAGCCAGTCGCCTCCGGCTCGACGATTTCCCGCTGCCCGATCGCGATGCCATCGATCTCGAAAAATATCTTGGCACGTGGGAAAAATATCACGGGCAGCGCTCGATTTCGCTGATCACCGCGCGCGGCTGTGCGTTCACTTGTAAGTGGTGCAGTCACTCGGTTTACGGGCACACCCATCGCCGGCGGCGACCGGAAAATGTGCTTGCGGAAATTCAAATGTTGGTCAAACGCTATCGCCCGACCCACCTTTGGTTTGCGGATGACGTGTTCACTGTGAACAAACATTGGCTGAAAAAATTCAACGGATTGATGCGGGACGCGGGTATTCGCCTGCCCTTCGAGTGCATCGCCCGGGCGGATAAATTTGATGAAGAAATCGCTGTGTTGCTGAAAGATTTGGGCTGTTACCGGGTCTGGTTCGGCGCGGAATCTGGCAGCCAGAAAATTCTCGATGCGATGTCGCGCGGCGTCACCAAAGCGGAAATCGCCGACGCGACGCGCTGGTGCCAGCAAAACGGACTGCAGGCGGGCTATTTTGTGATGTTCGGCTATCCCGGCGAAGCGATCGAAGATATGTACGAAACCATCGAATTTGTGCGCGACCAACAGCCGGATATTTATCTGACCACCGTCGCCTATCCGTTGCGCGGCACCGCGCTGTTCGACGATGTCGAATCGCAGGTGAAATATCAAAACGGGTGGGAAACGCATTTGCAGCGGGAGTTGGATATTCGCGGGCGATTTACCGCGCCGTTGTATCAGTGCGCCATCAAAAAATTAGCCAGCGAATATCGCCGCCGCCAGCTCAAATCCACGCCGCGGGAATTGCCGAAACGGGTGTATCACGCGCTCCGTTCGGTTTACATGGATGTTCAGATTCGCCGGTTGGCGCATCTCAAAACGTAATTAATGTCATTATTCGCGGTCTGGCGCACCCAAAAGAATGTCATTCCTGCGCATGCAGGAATCTCCAAAAATTACCACGTATCTAATTAATAAATAATAACTTATGACCATCACTGCAAAAACATTTGACAGCTACGCCGCCGGTTACGTGGACAAATTCAACCGTAATCCGCTGGGCAAATACCAACGCGAACGGGTGCAGACGGAACTCGCGCCGTATTTGCAGCCCGGAATTGCGCTGCTGGATGTCGGCTGCGGTCCCGGGTCTGATTTTGCGTTTTATCGCTCGAAACATCTGGCGATTGACGCGATGGATATTTCCGAAAAAATGGTGGAATTAGCGCGACAAGCTGCCGCGAAACTTGGGCTGACAGCAACCGTTTCGCACTGCGATTTGCTGGATTTTTGGACCGGCAAATCCTACGATGTGATCGTGCTGAATTTCGGCGTGATCAACGCGATGGCGGACCCGGATGCGGCGCTGGAAAAATTGCAACACTTGCTGAAACCGGACGGCATTCTGGCAATTGTGGCAATGCCGCCGTTTCATTTGTTCACGGTTTTGGGTGATTTTTTTTCGCTGCGGCTGCGAACAGTTTATCGTCGTATCGTATTGAAAAAACTGAGTTTGGCAAATGGAATGACGGTGCGCTATTTTGCCAAAAATACCTTTCTGCGACAGTTCAAATTGATCAAAAAAATAAATCTCTGCGCTGTTTTGCCGACGCCGGATCAGTATCAGCAATCCGTTTTTGCGCGATGGATTGCCAAAATGTTGTTGCCAATTGACCGGACAATCGCCGAAAAAATTCCCGATGCCTTTGGTGGTGATCACGTTTGTTACCTGCTGCGAAAGGGGCGCAACGGATGATCGCGTTCAACACCGCCCGCCGGATTGACCGGAAAATCGGCAAACCGCTTTGCAGCATTGCGAGTTTGGTTCGCCGTTTTCGCGGCAAAAAAACCGTCTCGAACGAGCGCATCCGCAAAATTTTGATTATCAAAATGTGGGGGCTAGGCACGATTGTGCTGGCGAGTCCGGTGTTTGCTAATTTGAAACGCAACTGTCCTGATTGCGAGATTTATTTTGTGACACTACTGCAAAATCGCGACATGTACGAGGGTAGTCCGCACATCGACGGTGCGGCATATTTCGATATGTCGGGCTGGTTTCGGGCGCTGCAATCGTTCCTGAAACTGGTCGGCTGGATGTGGCGGCAACGGTTCGATGTGGTGTTCGATTTCGAGATCGGCTCGCGCTTTACGGCGCTGCTCACCGCCGCAAATTTGCGGAGCATGACCGTCGGATACGCACCTGCGGGCAGCGGCAAAAACGTTTTTGACATCACGATTCCGTATATCGAATCGACCCACATGACCCGCATTTATTTGCGTTCGCTGGACGCGCTAAACATGAAAATTTACGATGAGCGATTGCTCAAATTGCCGGTTAAAGCCGAGGAAAAACAACGTGTTAACGAATTTGTTAAATCGCGCCGGTTGAGTAATTTTGTGGTGTTCAACCCCAACACCAGCGATCTGGCGATCGAACGGTTGTGGCCGCCGGAATATTTTGCCGAACTCGGCAAACGACTGCTCGCCGCGTTCCCGGATTTGCAAATTGTGCTCATCGGCGCGACGGCGGATGTCACGCGGGTTAAAATATTACAAAAAAGTATCGGTTTTCCGGATCGCGTGGCGTCAACCGCCGGAACATTCTCGATTCGCGAAACGAGTGAATTGCTCAGCCGTGCCCGGGTGTTGGTCAGCAACGACTCCGGTCCGATGCATCTGGGCGTTGTTGCGGGAGTGCCGACTGTGGGGTTATTCGGACCGGAAACGCCGGTTTTATACGGTCCGCGTGGCGATAATCACATCGCGATTACCGCCGGAGAAATGTGCAGCCCCTGTATTTCCGTGTATAACGAAAAAGTGGTGGATTGCCGCAGAGGCGTTGTTTGCATGAAAAATATTCCGGTGGAAACGGTGTTTCAGGCGGTCGTCGAGCGATTGGCTGCCGTGCAGTCGAACGTAACATTTCGTGAATGTTCTGAATTGCCACTCACAAAACAGCGCAGCATTTCATGAGCATTTTCAGAAAAATGACACTGGTTGTTGCAACACACGAGCGAATAATCCAATATTTGCTGCTGGTTTTTCTGTCGATGTTTACGATAAAAATGGGTGTGATTCCGGCGTGGAACAGCATTAATTCTGATTTTCCGAACTACTACGTATCCGCAAAATTACTCACGGAAGGTGCTGATTTTAAACGCATTTACGATGACAGTTGGTTCAACGCAAAAATCCGGGACAACGGTATTGCGCAACAGGGAAAATTTTCTCCGTTCCCACCGGCAACCGCATTTGTGCTGCTCCCGCTGACCCCGTTTTCACCACTGACCGCCAAACGCATCTGGACGATTTTTAACATTATTTTGCTCGGCGCAAATATCTGGCTGCTGAAAAAAATTACAGGATGGCAACTGATTTCGAGCGCAATTTTTTTGCTGCTCAGCGGCATCGGATTGATCAATAATTTCCGGTTCGGGCAACTGTATTTGCTGCTGCTGTTTGTCATTTTGCTCAGCTATGTTTGCGTTTTGCAACGGCGGCAAACAGCCGCCGGAATGTTGCTCGGACTCGGCGCAGCCGTTAAATATGTACCGGTTGTATATTTGGTGGGCTTTGCGGTCAACCGCAAATGGCAGACGTTTTTCGCCGGCTTTCTGGCGCTGGTTGGCGTTACGGCAATCGAGATCATCGTTTTTGGCAGCGATGTCTATCGATACTTTTTTGCAGAAGTGCTACTGCCGCATCTGGACGGGCGAATTTCCGCGCAAGATCCGTATGCAATAGCTTTTCAATCGTGGAATACTTTTTTCCGGCATGTATTTGTGGCGGATGCGGCGTCGAATCCGGCGCCGTTAATCGGCTGGCCGGCAGGCTATCGCATCGCGAAAATGCTGGTAACATTTGCGATTACCGCACTCTCCGGCTACTCGATGTGGCAGTTGCACCGCACCAATCACCCGAATCGACTGGCGCTCGATTTTGCGATAATTGGCGTCGCCACGATGCTGCTGCTCCCGGCAACCGCGACCTATCATTTTCTGCTGCTGGCGTTTCCGGTTGCGCTGCTGCTGAGTCATCTGTGCGACAAATCGGCATTTTCAGCGAAATCGCTGATTTTTGGCAGCTACGCCGCCATCGGGTTTGTCACGCTGATTCCTTTTACAAAATGGCAGTATTCGGGATGGGAAATTCTGCTGGCTTTTCCGCGACTGTGGCTGATGACATTATTGTTCGGCGTGACAATTTGGACCATTTGTAACGATTGTCAACATGAACGTTAAGTCGTTAATAAATCGAAGTTTACTGATTGCCGGACACTCTGCAAATCAGTTGCTTCCGGCGGTCACCGGGATTCTGACATCGCTGCTGGTGATCCGTTTTGGCTCAATTTCGTTGTGGGGTGAGTTTGTTTATGTGACGGTTATTTTCTCGATTGTCAACAGCGTTATCGGGTGGGGAAACAAGGAATTTTTGCTGCGATCGTTCAGCCGCGAGCCACGAAATATTGGCAAATTCTGGCAGCGATCAACGATGGCGCGGCTGCCGCTGCTCATTCTGATTGTGCCAGCGCTGTTCATTTTTACCGGGATCGGCTGGCGCGGGATCGCATTTGCCGCGCTGTGGGGCGTCGCGGTTTTTGGGTACCAATCGTTCGAATCACTGGTCATTTTTCACAAACGGTTTACGGTTGCCGCGACGCTCGAAGCCATCGCCACCGTCGTTTTGCTCGGCGAAATTGTGTGGCTCCGCGACCGGTTGGCGCTCGATGTGCTGCTGCTGATTTTCGCGATTCCGGCGTGGCTCAAAGCGATTGCCATTGCCATTTTTTTTCGCAAACAGGCGTTCGCCAACCGGATCGGTAAATTTGATGCCGCATTTTTCCGCGATGCGCAATTGTTTTTTTTGCTCACGCTCGTGGGGCTGCTGGAAATAAAAATTGATCTGCTCTGCATCAATTTTTTTCTGCCCAAAAGCGAGGTCGGGCGATACCAGGTGCTGATCATGTTCCTGATTTATTTGAAAAACGCCGGATTTTTCCTGACCGCGCCGTTCATTAAAAATATTTACCGGATGAACAGCGAATCGCTGCGCAAACTCCGGCAGCGACTTTTTCGATTTGGCGCGCCGTTATTATTGGCTGGCATCGCCGCAATTTTTATTGCGCTGACCCGGATTTACGGCTTTAATTTTGGATGGGAAATTTATCTTTCGGGCTATTTTTTTGCGTTACCACATTTGCTGTATCTTGTTGAAACGTATCAACTTATCCGCGAATCGCGGGAGCGAGTTGTGCTGATTGTTTCGATTGCCGGGATCGGCTGCAACCTGTTGCTCAACGTGCTGCTGATTCCCCAATTCGGGCTGACCGGCGCAATTTTTTCCAGTGCAATTACCCAGTGGATGATCCTCATTTTGTATCACAGGAGCGTAGCTATTCAGCGAAGATTCATTTAACCGCAGAGAACGCGGAGGGCGCAGAGAAAACAGAGCGTTTTTGAATTAATTTATTCTTTATCTTTTATCCTTTAACGCAGAAATTCCCTCAAAGAAATTTTGCGATCTCCGCGCCCTCTGCGGTTAAATTTTTACCAAAAACGCCAAAACCAACGGTTTTGAAAATGAAAAAAGTGATACTTTTTAACCCGCGCGCGGCGAATCACAACGTGCGGATTCCCAACTCGATTTTGCAATTGGGCGCCGCAATTGAGGGAAAATTCGAATACGAATTTGTCGATGGCAATCGCGAAAACGATCCGTGGCAGCGCATCGAATTGCTGTTGCGCACCGGTGAATTCCGCTATTTTGGCTGCACGGCAATGCCCGCAATGCAGCTCAAACAAGCCATTCCCTTTTCCCAAAAAATCCGCGAGCAATTCCCGGAAGTGATCATCATTTGGGGCGGCTATTTTGCCAGCAACCAGCACAAATCCGTGCTCAATTCCGGCTTTGTGGATTACGTGGTGGATGGTCCCGGCGACACCGCGTTTCCAAAATTACTGACTGCCTTGGCGGAAAATCAGCCGCTGGATGCCATCGAAAACCTCATTTTCAAGCGTGACGGAAACATCGTGCGGAATGCCCGGGAAGCGTTGCCGGATCAGGATTCTTTGCCGCCGCTGCCATACGAAAAACTGAATCGCGCGTATTCAATCGACGGCTATTTGGGGCGAACGTATCTGGGGCGAAAAACGCTGGCGTATCACTCCAGCATGGGTTGTCCGTTTTCCTGCTCGTTCTGCGCAGTAGTTCCGATTTACAACGCACGCTGGCGCGGAAAATCCGCCAAAAATATTTACAGCGATATCAAATTTTTGAAAGAAAATTACGGCGCGGACGCCATCGAATTTCACGACAATAATTTTTTTGTTTCGGAAAAACGCACGGTTGAATTTGCGAATCTGATCGCCCCGGAAAACATGGTTTGGTGGGGCGAAGCGCGCATCGATACGCTCAACAAATACAGCGACGATTCGCTGCGGCGGATGCGCGATTCCGGCTGCAAAATGATATTTTTCGGTGCGGAAACCGGCAACGATGCAGTGCTGCAGCAGATGAACAAAGGCGGCACGCAATCCGGCGAGCAAATCAAGGCATTTGCGGCACGGATGGCGCAATTTGATATCATCCCGGAGTATTCATTTGTGCTGGGCATGCCCGCCGATTCGCCGGAAAAAGTGATGCGCCAAATTGATGAAGATATTGAATTTATCAAAGAAATAAAGCGGATCAATCCCAACACGGAAATCATCATTTATGTGTATAGTCCCGTGCCGACAGAAGGCTCCGAGCTTTACGAAATGGCGCAAAAAAACGGCTTCAAATTCACCGAAAAACTGACCGATTGGCTCAGCCCGGAATGGGAAAATTTTGATCTGCGCAAAAATCCGCTCACGCCCTGGCTCACGCCGGAAATGGTCGACAAAATCCGCAATTTTGAAACGGTGCTGAACGCCTATCACCCGACGGTTTCGGATATCAAATTGAGCACTTTCCAGCGCAAAGCCATGCGGCTGATTTCCGCGCTGCGCTACAATGCCAACCTGTTCCGCTGGCCATACGAACTGCGATTTTTGCAGAGCCGCTGGCTGCGTTATCGCCAGCCGGAAATCGAGGGATTTTAGCGAAAATGCTCAGCCGAAAATTCATCAAACCGGTTGCGGATCGGTTGATTCGTCCGCTGATTTTGCGTTACACTGCCAGCGAGCGCGGCTATCGCTACGGCGATATTCGCATTCGTGTGAAACCGGGCGTGTTTCATCCGGGTTTCTTTTTTAGCACAAAAGTATTGCTCAAGTATTTGAAAAAACTGGATTTGGATGATCAGCGATTTTTGGAGATCGGTGCTGGCAGCGGGCTGGTATCGCTGTTCGCCGCGAAACGCGGCGCAATGGTTACGGCAACGGATATCAGCGAAATTGCAGTGGCAAACATTTCGGAAAACGCCCGCAGAAACAGCGCAGAAATTGCCGTTATCCACTCCAATTTGTTCGAAAACCTGCCGCACCAAACGTTCGATTTTATCGTTGTAAACCCGCCGTTTTTCCCCAAAAATCCCCAAAGCGAGGTGCAATTTGCATGGTTTTGCGGCGAAAATCATGATTATTTTCATCGGTTTTTTGCACAGTTACCCGCGTTCACTTCGCCGGAAACCACCGTACTGATGATCCTTTCGGATGTTTGCGATATCGCCGAAATTCAGCGGATCGCCCGCGAAAACGGGCTGGCGATGACCACTGTTTTTCGGAAAAAAGTATTGTGGGAGATGAACATTGTTTTCCGGATTGAGAAATCCGGCGCTCTCCGCTAAATTTTTGCAGTACATTTGATAATCGATTGCCGGATGGAAAAACGATTATCGCGGACAGGATCTCTGCAGGCACGAAAATACACAAAAATATCACAACCTTTATATTTTTGCACAGTATAAGTTAGCTGTTCTGCATCTATCGGAATTGTTGGTAGGCTAATTGCAGGTGTAATCCAACGCATTTGCAATTATCATTATGACAAAAGGATATATGAATGTTTGATAAACATATTATTTCACTCATACTTAACAGCAGTATTTTTGCCAAAATCATTCTGGGAACGCTCCTCTTGCTTTCATTGATCGCCTGGTCAATTTTTTTACAAAAACTGGCGCAAATGGGGGCGGTTATCTGGAGTTTGCGCAATAATGCGGACAAAAAATCATCGAACAATACGGCGGAAGCTTCGAATCAAACGATGGTTTTTCCCCAAAACAAAGTAACAATTCCGTTGATTCAGCAGGGTGAAACGGCGCTAAAATCGGCGGTGTCGGCGTTGCGAAAATCAGCGGATTATTTGGGCGGATTGCAGCCGGAAACGCTCGAACGAATGGTTCGGGAAGTGGATCCGATGTTCCGTGATGAGCTGAAACAACGGCTCGATATCGCTGTTGAAAAAGAAGTTGGGCAGATTGCCAACGGTATTTCTTTTTTGGGCACAACCATTACGATCAGCCCGTTTTTGGGATTACTGGGCACGGTTTGGGGCGTTATGGATGCCTTTTTGAGCATCGGAATGAAAGGCAGCGCCGATCTGGCAACGGTTGCGCCGGGAATAGCTGAAGCGCTGATTACAACCATTGCCGGGTTGGCTGTGGCGATTCCGGCGGTGTTTTGTTACAACCGGCTGAACAACCGGTTGCAGATTGTTGAGGATGAAATGCATCACCTCAGCGGCGAAATTAACATATTTTTTGGTCAACGGTGGTTCCATGAGAAAACGAAAATCCAACATGCTATCCGAAATAAACGTGACATCGTTGGTTGATGTTACGCTGGTTTTGTTGATTATTTTTATGATATCCGCGCCGTTTATCCGGGGTGGCGTAAAGCTCGATTTGCCTTCGGCGGAAATCCGGGAAAAACATCCTGCCAATGCCATTTCGGTGGCGGTTAACCAATTCGGACAGGTGTATTATGATCATCAAAATATATCTGATGAAGAATTGAGCCGTCGGTTAAGTGCTGTTTTTTCAACAGCTTCGGATACGCCGGTTTTGCTGGAAGGCGATGCCGCAGCCAACTACGGGCGAATTATCGAAGTGATGGACGCGATCCGCAGCGCCGGTTTCGAGAATGTCGGTTTGGTGCTAAATACGCTGGATAAACGATGAAAAAAGCTGTTGTGTTATCGGTTATCGGTCATTCACTGCTGCTGTTTTTGATTTGTGGATGGAGCCTTTTCACCGGGAAACCGTCCCGGCTGCAGGGCTATCCTAAAAAAATATCGGCAACCCTGGTTCAAAGCAGCACGGATTTGGCAAAAAAATCTGTCCGGACACCGCGCCAACAGCAGCCCCGCCCGCAGCCGCCGCAACCGAAAAAAACAATACCGAAAAAAACGGAACCGCCCCGGAGCAATCCGGCTGTAACATCCGAAAGTAGCGAAGCGCCACAACCGGAAGGCAGCGCTATTTCCACCGATGACCAAAGTTTTCCATTTCCGCAATATCTGGCGATGATCCAGAGCCGGGTGGAGCGCGAATGGCAAAAACCCCGAAAACCGACAGCCGGGATGCGTTGCGTGGTTAATTTTGAAATTGACCGGTATGGCAATTCCAGCAAACTCAATTTGCAAATCAGCAGCGATGATCGCGAATTTGATATTTCGGCAATGCAGGCGGTTGAGCGTGCCGCACCGTTTCCCCCGTTACCGCCGGCGTATTCCCAACCGGTACTCAACGTGCATTTTGAATTTATTGCCAGAGATTAATTGTCAGTTAAAAAAATCACATAAATGGATGCCAATGATAAACACCGCTGAACTAAAATGGATTCGATTTGTTACCGGTTTGCTGATGGCTTGCGCTGCATCAGTAACAGCTTTTGCTCAGGAGAATGTGTATTTGCGCGCGGAGAGCAAAATGTTCGAGCGTATGCCGCTGATTATTCAGCAAACAACCGCTGTGAATGTTGCTGATGAAAAAGTTGTAAAAGAATTTACGAGCACTTTGCAAACGGATTTGTGGTATTCAAATGTTATCGAACCGCTAACCGCAGCCAATCGCATTAGCGATGATGCCGCCGGTTCCGGCAAAGCTGCAAAATTTTATCTGGAAACGCAATTAAAGGGAGTCGGTGAGGAGCTAATTGCAGAATACGCAATAATGGAAGTTGGCACAGATCGTCCGGTTGCCCGGAACGAATTTCGGGGCTGCCGCAGCGCGGTGCGTTTGTTGGCGCATTGGCTGGTGGATGATCTGGTATTTCAATTGACCGGGGAAAACGGTATCGCGAAAACCAGAATTTGCTTTGTTACTTCTGTTTATCATTACAAAGAAATTGGCGTTGTGGATTACGACGGGCACAATAAATCTTTTGTCACGCAAAATCGCGAACTGAACCTGACACCGGAGTGGACAATTGACGGGCAGCGGATAATTTTTACGTCATACAAAAATCAAAATCCGGATTTATTTGACGTTGGCATTTCGGACAAAAAGGAATTTGCTTTTTTCAGTTCGCCGGGGCTGGAAACCTCGCCGGCGGTTTCGCCGGACGGGAAGGAGATTGCCTTTGTGTCCACTAAAGATGGCAATGCGGAGATTTACGTCGTCAGCACCTCCGGCAGAAATTTGCGCCGGTTAACGAATCACGGCAGTATCGATACATCGCCGGACTGGTCGCCGGATGGTCGCGAGATTGTTTTTTCATCGGATCGAACCGGAAAACCGCAAATTTATACGATGAATTCGGATGGCAGTAATCAGCGCCGGCTGCCGGTTGATTTGGCGTATTGCGATTCGCCGGTTTGGTCACCAAAAGGCGACCGGATTGCTTTTGTCGGGCGCAGCGATAGCGGTTTCGATATTTTCATGTATCTGCCGGGCACCGGCGAAGTGCTGCAATTAACCGTAAATCAGGGCAGCAACGAAGATCCCTGCTGGTCACCGGACGGGTTTCAGCTGGCTTTCAGCTCCACTCGGGACGGCGGGAAACGGGATATTTACACAATGTCTTGGGATGGCTCTCAGGCGTTGCGATTGACTTTCTCCGGAAATTGCAGCAGCCCGTCCTGGTCACCAAATTTCAGAAACAGCAGCGAATTGTCGTGTGAATAACACGTTTTTTATGCAATGCGCTCACAGCTGTACCGCTGTAAAAACATTTTTTGGATCACTTTGCGGAAAGGGGAAACGGGAAAAATGTTCTAAATTCTTACATCGGAATTTATAATTTCTGTTTGGTTAAAAAGAATATTTACAACCCTTTAAAACATCTGGGAGATCAACCATGTGGCATCAACGAAAAATAGCATCTATGATAAATATCAAAACGAAAGCCAAAAATTTTATTCGCTTTGGGGGAATTTTATTGCTGGTCATTTCGATGGGATGTTCCGGCACGAAAAAAGAATTGCCGCCGTTGGATTTGGGTGAATCGCAACCGCAGCCCATTGAAAACACGACTCCGGAACCGGTGGAAACACAGCCGCAATCCTTGCCGAAACCGCAGGAAAAACCCACAGTTCCGCTAAGTTTGAACACCGTTTATTTTGATTATGATCAATCGGAACTTCGGGGAGATACTTATCGGGCGTTGGAGGACAATCTGGTTGTGCTGAAAGCGTATCCCGAAGTGAATATCCTGCTCGAGGGACATTGCGACGAACGCGGAACGGTTGAATACAACCTTGCATTGGGCGACCGGCGTGCCAATGCCGTTCGCTCGTTTTTGCTGAGCAGAGGCATCATCGGAAACAGGATTCAAACCGTCAGCTATGGAAAGGAACGCCCGCTCGATACGGGGCAAACCGAAGCCGCATACGCCAAAAATCGTCGCGTGGAGTTTGTTATCCGCAAATAGCCGCCGGTATTTTTTTGGAAAAAGCAACTTTTTGAGCCAGTTGACCGGAGCAAATCCTTTCGGCTGGCTCATTGGCTGCCAAAGGAATTTCGAAAAACGTTATTTTATTGATCTGTCCAAATATCTGCTGTGCTGCTGTCCGGGAAAAACATCTCAAAGTGTGGTTTGGGGTTGCTGCCGTCAAAAACTATTTTTGATGAGAATAGCAATTTCTTTTCCCCAAAAAAAGCAACCCAATGCGGCGCCAACGGCTCTTGTTGCTGAACAATTTTGGTTCTTTTCCCCTCAACATCGATCAGGTCAAATGACCGGTTTCCCCAATAGGCTAACAGCAATTCCCCATTTTGATAGTCCGCATCAAAAATCTGGTTTCTGTTCAGGGGTGCATTTTGAACCGAGTCCGGGGTTAAATTTTCCCATTGCTGAATGATTTTGCCCCGGTTGTCGGTTAGCCAGCATTTGCCATCACCTAACAGCAACAATTCATTTTCCGAGATAAATCGTATTCGTTTGATCGCTTCGCCGATATCAAAAAAAAGGGTTGGTTCACTCCCTTTCTTTAATTTGAAAATGGAGGGATATGAGCCAAATACAATTTCATCGTCATTATTCATAAAAAATCCGCCCTCGCCAATTCTCCAGCGATCCTCGAACCAATCCCACAGTTGCTCCGGTTTTTCTCCGATGCCAGTTTTCAGGATTCGTATCTCAAATTTCAGTGAACTTTGGATGAATCTTCTTTCAATGATATATATTTTATCCGCACGATTATAGAGCATGAAATCACTCGCCTCAAATTCGGATGTGATAAATGGCTTTGGTTCGGAGCCTTTTTGCCACACCATAATACATGCGTGATGATTTGGGTCATCGATGGGATTAACATATGACCAAAGCACGTGTTCCCCGGTAACGATCAAATTTCCGGTTGGGTGTGCCGGAATATCGGCACCAAAAAGTGCGAATAAAACGATAGTAAATGTTGCGATTTTTTTCATAATGAATCAAAATTTAGTGTCCATTTTGCCAACGTTTCTTTTGCGAAATCTGTTAACGGGGCGCTCCGTCCGCCAGTATTGTCAACTTGAACAATGACGGTTTCGGCAGTGGCGACGCATGAGCCATTTTGAAAAAGCAGTTGATAAAGATGGATCGAACTTTTGCCGGTTTTCAAAATTCCTGTTCCAATTTCTACCTGCCCCGGCCATTTTATTTCCTTTAAAAATGCCAGTTTAAGTGAAGCAATTACGAAGCTTGAGTTGTCGGAGAGAACGGGAAATTCCGGATTGTACAAAACTTCAACCCGGCCGGTTTCCAAAAATGTTGAAAACGTTGCATTGTTTACATGTCCCTGCCGATCGGTATCGGCATAGCGGATTTTGTCATAAGTTTTCAATGGAAAATCATCAAAATTGAGCAACTCCATTCACATCCTTTCTTTCGATTTGCGGTTTTGTGTTTATCTGTGCAGCAATTCCATTGAGAAGCTGTGCGGATTTCCGAGTCTATTATACAACTTTGATAAAGTATAATAGTTGAAACGCTCGTGCGCAAGATACGATTTTGCACATTATAATTGATCGATGCGGCTATTCGCGAACGATAGATGTCGGATGCGTGTAAAAAATACTTGACATTTGCCGATGTGTCAAATATATTTTACATGACGTCAAAAATTTTGGTCATAAAACATGGAGATATTATGAATGCAACATTTGCAGAAAAAAGCGTATGGATCCAATTGTTGAGCCTGTTGGTGGTTCTCGGTTTATATTTTGTTATTGCAGCGAACATGATGTTGAGTGGTGTAAACCACATTGCGGCATTCGTTCCGCTATTTGTTGTCGCGGTTATTTTGTTAGTGGTTGTTCAGGTGGCTGGTCATGTTGTTGCTGCAATTGCCAACAAACCCGAAGGTCGTGATGAGCGGGACCGGCTCATCGAATGGCGGGCAGAGAGTAACGCCTCATGGATTCTGGGTGTGGGTGTGCTGACTGCAATTGCCGGTTTGGCTGTATCTGTTAACAGCGTCTGGATTGCACATTTGTTGTTGTTTTCGCTGCTGATTTCCGAAGTTGTCAAACTTGTTTTTCAGGTTATGTATTATCAGAAGGGAATATAGCGTGAGCCAGTCAATATTCAGGATTCAAAATCAAATCAAAACCCTCCGGTTCCATCATGGCGATATGACCCAGCAGGAATTGGCTGATCAGATTGGCGTAACCCGGCAAACGGTAAACGCTATCGAGGGCGGCAAATATTCCCCATCGCTGGAGGTGGCTTTCCGTATTGCGCAAGTATTCAACAGACCTTTGGAAGATGTGTTTCAGTATGTCTCAAAGCAGAAATAGATAGTTTCTTCCGTCTTATCATTATCGGCGATATCACATTTATCAGAAAATGCGACTCACCGAAAAAGAAGCACCACCGGACAAAAAAACAAAAAACCTCGTAACTTTATCAATTACGAGGTTTGAGGTGGTGGCGTCTCCCAGAATTGAACTGGGGACACACGGATTTTCAGTCCGTTGCTCTACCAACTGAGCTAAGACGCCATCCTGTATTTCTGTAGCGGCGACAAATATAAATGTCTCCAATTTGAAAATCAAGGAAATTTAATGATTTCTAAAGTTTTTTTAACAATGCACCGACTTTTTTAGACAGTAGGGAATTGAACAAGGAAGTGGATATATTCCCTTTATTAACTTTGTGGTTGCGAAAGAGATCTTATGATACTGATGTTATCCAATCGGGAAAAAATTGCCGAGATGGTGCAATCAGACCTGGCTAAGGAAGGCTTTCAGGTAGAAATGGTAACGGAATATCCCGATGCCGCGTTGCGCCTTGAACAGGATGTACAATTCGAAATTATTCTGCTCGATTTTGAATATGATAAACAGGATGTTTTCGAAATCTGCCAAAATTTGAAATTACAAAATAAACACCGTTTTCTGCCAATTGTGGGTATTCTGAGCAAAGATCAATTTCTGGATCAATTGATGGCTTTCGAATACGGTGCGGATGATTTTATCCTCACGCCATATACTTCCTGGGAAATTCAGTTGAAGGTGCGCTCGATTAAACGCATCATTGAGATGAGCAAACAACTGCGCCAAAAAGAATTGATGGTTCAGAATTTGCAAAATATCCAGCGAATTATGGTGACGTTAAATCATTATATAAACAACGCCTTAACGCCGTTGTCGTTTGCGGTTCAGTTTATGGAGCAAATGCCAAACGATTCCAATTCAAAACGGCTGCAAACAATCGCATCAGATACGGTTGTATTTGTCAGCAAGGTGTTGCAAAGCCTGCAAACGCTGGTCGATAGCGGTAAAGTGAAAGTGACGCAGGATGGTATCTACAAAAATATTATGTTTGATATTGAGCAGGAATTAAACCAACTGATATCCCGAAGCAAACAACACTGATTTCCAAAACAATTTTCCATAAAAAAAGCCCGCTGATCTTTTTCAACGGGCTTTTTGATTTTAAATGCTGAATAACCAATACGTTATGAAAGCATCGGGTTAAGTTTTTCCGGATCGACACCCAAATCTGCGATCGCTTTGGTGATCACTTTTTTGTCGATTTCGCCCTGTTTGGCGAGTTGATACAGCACTGCGATTGTGATACACTCGGCATCCACTTCAAAAAAGCGGCGGAGTGCTTCGCGGGTTTCGCTGCGGCCGTAGCCGTCGGTGCCGAGGGAAATAAGCGGATTGTCGATGTAGCGCGCTAATTTGTCTGACATCGTTTTGAGATAATCTGATGCCGCAACAACCGGACCCTCTTCCTTCTCCATAATTTCCGTGATGTATGCTTTGCGCGGTTTTTCATCCGGATGCAGCATGTTCCAGCGTTCCACATTCATCGCGTCGCGATGCAATTCGTTGTAGCTGGTGGCGCTCCAAACGTCTGCGGAAACATCATATTTTTCTTCAAGAATTTCCTGTGCTCGCAGTGCTTCGCGCAAAATGGAACCGCTGCCAAAAATATGTGCTTTGGGGCGTGCCTTGCGCTTGCCTTTTTCTTTTGCCGGTTTTTCGGAAAGCTTGTAAATACCTTTCAGAATGCCTTCCTGGCTATTTTCCGGCATCGCAGGCATCGAATAATTTTCGTTGCCAACGGTAATGTAGTAGAAAATATCTTCGCGTTCATGGTACATCCGGCGCAAGCCGTCCTGCACGATTACAGCTATTTCAAAAGCCCATGCCGGATCGTAAGTGATGCAATTTGGCACTGTGCTCGCCAATACGTGGCTGTGACCGTCTTCGTGCTGCAAGCCTTCGCCATTCAATGTGGTGCGTCCTGCGGTTCCGCCGATGAGAAATCCACGACCGCGCTGATCGCCAAAAGCCCAGATCAGGTCGCCGACGCGCTGGAATCCGAACATCGAGTAGAAAATAAAGAACGGAATCATATCCACGCCAAAGTTGGCATGTGCGGTTCCGGCAGCGGTAAACGATGCCATCGAGCCGGCTTCGGTGATGCCTTCTTCGAGGATCTGCCCGTTTTTGGCTTCGCGATAAAACAGGAATGTGTCCGCATCCACCGGTTCATACAACTGCCCGCTGTGGGCGTAAATCCCGACTTGGCGGAACAGGAATTCCATCCCGAATGTGCGGGCTTCGTCCGGAATGATCGGCACAATGCGTTTGCCGATTTTCGGGTGTTTGATCACCTGCGAAAGCATCCGGACGAACGCCATGGTTGTGGAAACTTCGCGTTCGCTGCCGCCCAAAAATTCGTTGAAGAAATCGAGATCGGGAACGTTCAGCGGATCGTTGAGGGTTTTTCGCGATGGCACAAATCCGTTTAACGAACTGCGGCGATCTTTCAGATATTGAATTTCTTTGCTGTTTTCGTCCGGGCGATAGAACGGCGCATCCGCCAAACGATCGTCGGGAATGGGAATATCGAAGCGATCGCGGAAGTGCCGCATTTCTTCTTCGTTCAGTTTTTTCTGGTTGTGGGTAATGTTTTTGCCTTCGCCGGCTTCGCCGAGACCGTAGCCTTTGATGGTTCGCGCCAAAATAACCGTCGGGCGTCCGGTGTGCTCTATCGCTGCTTTGTAAGCGGCGTGAACTTTGACAGGATCGTGCCCGCCAAGGCGCATTTTTTTGATCTGCTGATCGGACAGATTTTCGACCAGCTTAGCCAGCTCCGGATATTTGCCCCAGAAATGTTTGCGAATGTAGCCGCCGTCTTCGACGATATATTTTTGGAAATTGCCATCGACAACTTCATCAAATCGTTTGATGAGCAAGCCGTTGGTGTCCGCTTCAAAAACCGGATCCCAGTCGCTGCCCCAAATTACTTTGAGCACGTTCCAGCCGGCACCGCGGAACACCGTTTCCAATTCCTGAATGATGCGCCCGTTGCCGCGAACCGGTCCGTCCAGCCGCTGCAGGTTACAGTTGATCACAAAAATCAGGTTGTCGAGCTTTTCGCGAACGGCGAGGGTGATTGCACCGAGTGATTCCGGTTCGTCGGTTTCGCCATCGCCCAAAAATGCCCAGATGTGCTGTTTGCTGGTATCTTTCAAACCGCGATCGTGCATGTAGCGGGCAAAACGGGCGTGATAAATTGCGGAAATCGGTCCCAATCCCATCGACACCGTCGGGAATTCCCAAAAATTCGGCATTAGCCACGGGTGCGGATAGGATGACAATCCGCCTTTTTCGACCAGTTCCCGGCGGAAAGCTTCCAAATGGTGAACTTCCAAACGCCCTTCCACAAACGCGCGGGCGTAAATGCCCGGCGAAGCGTGCCCCTGCATATAAATCAGATCGCCGTCAAATCCCTGACCTTTTCCGCGGAAAAAGTGGTTGAAACCCACCTCATACAGCGTTGCTGCCGATGCGTAAGTGGAAATATGCCCGCCGATGCCTTCAAATTTTTTGTTGGCACGGGTAACCATGGACATCGCGTTCCAGCGAATAATGCTTTTGATCCGCCGTTCAATCTGGCGATCGCCGGGAAAATGCGGTTCATCTTCTTTGGAAATTGTATTGATAAAAGGGGTGTTCGGGAAAAAAGGAAGTTGCAAACCCTTGGAATATCCGCGTTGTAACAGTTGATTGAGCAGATACGATGCCCGGTCTTCGCCGCGATACTGGATGACCTGCTCAAGCGCCTCCAGCCATTCGGCAGTCTCATCGGCGTCAAAATCGCCGTTTTCGCGGAGCATCTGTTTATATTCCTGAAGTATTTGTTCCGACATAGTTAAAGCTCCTCAGTAAATGTTCATTCTTATCTTCCACAAAAGGCTTGCAATATACAAACGGATCGTTCCTGAAACAAGAAAAGATGCCTTTGGCGCGATCCGTTCAGAATGCTTTTATCGGCAGGTTTGGTGAATAATTTTCCCGTTGATAATGACGGCGCAAACCTTGCTGAGATATTCGAGCGGATCGCCGTCGAAAATCACCACGTCGGCGTCTTTTCCCTTTTCCAGAGAACCGACCCGCGACTGGATACCGAGGATTTTTGCGGCATCTGCGGTTAACGCGCGCAGTGCGTCATCTCGCGATAATCCGTTGCCTGCGGCAACGCCGGCTTCGAATAGCGCGACCCGGGTTTTGGGCACATAGCCTTCATATCCGCTCTGGAACGCGAACGGGATTCCCGCGGATTTTAGTTTGAAAGCGGTGTCAAACGCTGCGTTTTGGGTGTCGCCGTAGTTGCGCGCCATCGTTGGGTGAACGATTACCGGAACGCCGGCAGCTTTGATTTCATCGAGCAGGAGATAGGCTTCAGCAGCGCCATCGAGCACCAGATTCAGCCCGAATTCGCGGGCGAGCCGCAGCGCGCTCATAATTTCCGGCGCCTTTTGTGCGGTGATCAGCACCGGCAATTTGCCATCCAGCGCGGCGGCCAGCGCTTCCATTTTCAGGTCGCGGGCGGGGGATTTGTCCTTTTCTTTTGCGGACATTTTTTTGCGGTATTCCTGCGCTTTCAGAAAATCGCTGCGCAGCATGGCCATGCCTTTGGCGCGGGTTCCCGGCGATTTGAAGTTGCGCCCGACCGTCGCGCCGAGCGTCATTGTGAGCATCGCGCTGGAATCGATGAGCGATTCCTCCACCGTTTCGCCGGTGGTTTTTACGATGATCGATTGTCCGCTGACCAGCGCGCCCGGCGCATGTCCGGTGTGCACTGTGGTGATGCCGTAATCGCGAAGCCACTCAATCAGCTCGTCGCGTGCGTTGTATGCATCCAGCGCGCGGAGTTCCGGCTGGATGGCGTTGGTTTTGTCCAGCTGATCCTGATCGTGACGCTGGTTGTACATGCCTGCCAATCCGACCACAGAATGCGCATCAATCAATCCCGGCGTAACGATTTTTCCGCTCAACACCTGATAGTCAGCTGGAATTTTGACATCTTTTTCCGCACCGACTTTTTCAATTTTACCATTTTTGATCAGCACAACGCCGTTGGTGATCGGCGTGCCGTTCATCGTGTAAACCGTTTCGCCTTTTACCGCAATTTGCGCAACGGCAAATCCGTGCAGCAAAACTGCTGCAGCAATCAACATTTTTAGTAGTTTCATTATTCTTCACCTCCGCCGATGCCGTGAACATGTGCGGCTTCGCGAAACACCTGATAGCCGCCTTGCGCGTATTGCCGGTCCTCCGGATTCGCAAAATCGAAACGTTTTTGCCCTTCCACCCAGGTTTGTTCAACGCGCGTGTAAACGCTGAACGGATCGCCGGTGAGAACGATGAAATCGGCATCTTTCCCGGCTTCCAGCGAGCCGATGCGATCCTGCAAATCGAGCATTCGTGCGCCAGCTAAAGTCAATCCTTCCAATGCTTTATCGCGGCTCATGCCGTAACGGACCGCAAATGCTGCAGAGCGGAAAAACAGCCGGGAATCGGTGATGCCGTCATCGGTGTGAAAGCCGACATCCACGCCTGCTTTTTCCAAAACTGCACCCGTTTTGGGTAGCAATCCCACAGCTTCCAGTTTGCCGCCGGGCGAATCGATGTAAATGATGGAGCAGGGTACTTTGGCTGCGGCAATCTCTTCCGCCACCTTCCAGCCTTCGCTGACGTGATGCAGCACCACGCGATAGCCAAACTCTTTTTGCAAACGCAGAATGGTCAAAATATCATCGTGGCGATGGGTGTGGTGATGGACGATTCGCTTGCCTTCGAGCACTTCCGCCAGTGCTTCCATTTGCAGATCGCGGGTGGGCATTTTGGATGCGTCGCCATTTGCATCGGCAATTTTTTGTTGATATTCCTTTGCTTTGATGAACAATTGGCGAACCAGCGCCGCCGATTTTGCGCGGGTGCCGGAAAACGGCGGATCGCCCATCGGATTGGTGCCGTTGGCCATTTTCATCCCGCCGCAAATGCCATTCAGCGGGTCTTCGCAATAGAGCAATTCTTCGATGGTGTTGCCATCGCGCAATTTGAGATATGCCGTTTGTCCGCTCATCAAATAGCCGGAGCCGGCCATTAAATTGACGGAGGTGATGCCGCCGGCCAGCGCTTTTTTCAGCTCCGTAGCGTGAATATCGATGGCGTCGAGCACCCGGACATCCGGGTGCAGCGTGGCGGAACGGTCGCCGCCTTCCACGTTTCCGAGGTGTGAGTGCGTGTCCACCAAGCCGGGCATAATCACTTTTCCGGTGGCGTCGTGAATTTCCGCATTTGCGGGAACAGTGACACTCGCTGCGCTGCCGACAGCGGTAATTTTACCGTTTTGCACCACCAAAACGCCATTTTCAATCGGCGATCCGGTGATGGGAATAATCGTTGCGCCGCGAAACACCTGCGGCGTTTCTTGTGCGTATCCAATCGCCAAAAAGCCAATCAGAAACGCGCAAATCCAGCGTTTGTGCATGAAATATTTCCTTTCTTTTGATGTCGAAAGTATGTACAAAAAGTCGAAAATTGGCAGGTTAAAATAGCGCATTCGGATCAATTTGGCAAATGGAAATCCGGGCAAAAAAAAGCGGCGATTTTTATAAAAAAATCACCGCTTTTAGGAGAGCCGGAAAATTTAAGACTATTTATTTGATCAGCAACATCTTACGGGTTTCCCGGAAAAAACCGGTTTGCAGCATCGCAAAATAGGTGCCGGAGCCGAGCAATTCGCCGGACTGATTGCGCCCGTCCCATTTCATTTCGTAAGTGCCGGCATCCAGCGTTCCGTTATACAATTCGCGAACCTGCTGCCCGAGGGCGTTGAACACCAGCACTTTCACATTTTGGTCGGATTTGTGCTGTGCCGCGAGTGAAAATTTAACGGTTGTTTCCGGGTTAAACGGATTCGGGTAATTTTGCTGCAATTCGTAACTTGCCGGACCTGCCGCACTTTGCACAACGGGTGTGTTCGACGCATTCGGTACCGCCGAAATTGCCGGATGGAAATCGCGCTCTCCGTTGAAGCTCACATCCGCCAACTGATACCAGTAAGTGCTGCCGTTGCTCACCCATTTATCGGTGAAGCGGTAGCTGTGGCTTTCATTGGAATTGCCATTTCCGGCGAGCGCCGGATCGCTTTCGTGCGATGCGATTTTTTGGTATTCGCCATTTTCGGCTTCGCTGCGATAAATTTCAAATCCCTGATTGTTAACTTCGCTGTGGGTTTGCCAGTTGAGGGTAACCTGCGCATTGCCGGGTGTTGCGGTGAATGCAGCAAGTTCCACCGGCAGCGATGTGTCCGTGGTGAAACCGTCGTTGGAGAACAGCCCGCGCCCGTGGGTTGCGGCGATAACCATTTTGTCCGAATCGCGGATTTGCAGCATATCCACCCGAACGTTGGCCAGCCCGTTGTTGTATGGCTGCCATTCGACCGGGTCGGCGCTCAAATCTGCGGTTGCCCAAACGCCCAGTTCCGTCGCCAGCATCGCCACGTTTCGGTTATCGGGATTGAACAACGCCCAACGCACCGGCATGTCCGGCAAATCGCCTTCTTTTTCTGTCCAATTGGAACCGCCGTCGCTGGTGTACCAAACGGATGTGACACCAAAATTGGAGAAGGTTACCAACAGTTCGTTTTCGCTGGCGCCAATTTCGATGCAGGAAACACTGCCGGAAGGCAGATCGTCGCCGGCATCAATATTCGTTGTTGTTGGCGATCCGTTGGCATTGGTAATTTTATAAACACCGCCTGAACCAGTGCCGGCAAACAGGGTTGTTGAGCCGCCGGTGTATGGCGAAACCCGAATATGCGTGGCAGTTGCGTTCAGCGAAACAGAAATGGTGCTTTCTGAAATCGTTCCGGTAATGCCGGAAATTCGCTTTAAAGTAGTAGATGTTCTGGCAGAATAAAGTATGTCCAAATTGTCATCATAATCCGCCGGGTTGATGAAGCTGCCGGAGTTGTCTGCTGTGATATTTGAGAAGCTGGCACCACTGTTTGTGGAACGGCGGAAATTATTATATACATAAGAGGTAATCTGATATGTAGGATCTGTCTGATCGATAAAGCAAAACGCACCATCGCCGCCGGTTGCTTCATCCGTTGCGTCGATACCCGCGCTATTGAATTTCTGTGTGCCGTTATCCTGTGCGCCGGCCAAAAAATAATTCTCGCCGTCACCGGGATGTATCGCCCCGGAATAAAACTGGGTGACGTTGTAACCGTTGTTGCGATTGGTAAAACTGGGCGTTGACGAAGTGCCATTGGCTGTGTAATCCACCCCGCCATCGGAACCGAAAACAATCTCGCTGGACGAGCCGGGTTTGAACACAATCGCGTGATGATCCGCATGAACATAAGGCAAAGAAAATCCACCATACCAGTGGGAGATTTGTGTCCAGCTGCTCCCGCCGTTGGTGGTTTTGAACAGGTTGATCGCACCGGTGAATACATTGTCTTCGTCATTCGGATCGACAGCCAGAGCCAGATCGTACCACGCCTGTCCGCGACTGAAATCTGAGCCATACTGGACGTCATTCGGCAGAGTCAAGCTGCTCCAATTGGCACCTTTGTCGGTCGAGCGATACACACCTTCAATACCGTCGGTTGAACTGCTTTGGGTGAGGGCGTAAATATAGTTGGCATTGGAAGGCGCAGTAGCTATTTCAATGCGTTCGATGCCTGTCGTCGGGAATCCGTTTGCACCGGTGTTTAGCTTTGTCCAGTCGCCGGCGTTGCCGGTTGATGAGCTGTAAATCCCGTCATTGCTAAAGATAAGCCCCATTGCGGCATAGATGGTGCCATCTGCCCCGAATTCGATATCTGCGGCACGGAAGCTTGATGCATCGTTATCGTCATCCAGAACTACATCCCATGTACTGCCGCCATCTGTGGAGCGATAAATCCCCCCGACATTACTGTATCTGCTTCTGGTTGCTGCATAAATATGGCCGGTTGTTGGGTGGACTTTCACTTTTTGGACATAATCAAATTCGTAATTATTCGTCGATGCGAGTTGCGTCCAACTGCTGCCACCATTGGTGCTTTTCCAGATGCCCGCACCGCGAACGGCGTCCACATTAAAAAAACCTTCGCCGGTACCGGCATAAAAAACGGATGGGTTATTCGGATCGTAATCGATTGAGCAAACGGCCAGGTTATCCATAAAATCGTTTACCTGGGTCCAGCCTTCACCCGCATCGGTAATGTCGTTGGTGTACCAAATACCGCCGGCAACACCTGCTGCAAATACTTTGTTGCCCGTCCCGTCATTCGGGTCAAACATAATTGCCCGGGTGCGTCCGCCGACATTCGATGGGCCGCGTTCCGTCCACGCGCTGCCGGGATAATACTGACCGCTGTTTTTGAGCGATTGCATTCGGTTGAACGCCGTAACCAACCGTTCGGATGGCACAGTTTTTAGCTGCGGATCGACTGTTTGCAGAAAATTTTGTTCCATCGCCAGATCCGGGCGATCTTTTTTGGGAATTTTTTTGAGTTCATCTTTGTTCAAATGCGGACGGGTGGAAAAGGGGTGATTTTCCAACCACATCGCATATTCCGCACGGCGTTCATTCGCAGGTGCTTTTGTTCGTTGTGTAATAAAAATACCGGTTAGCAACATAAACATCAACGAAAAAAACGTCCACAGTACCGGGCGTTTTGATGCGATAGCGCGAAATTTCATCTGGCTTCCCTCTCTCGAAAGTCGTTTTGAAATAGTAGATATGATACATCATTCCGTAAGAACGGCGGTTAATTAGCAAGTCGCTCCGCATCAACAATCGTAAATCACATCTGTTTAAAAATGTAGAAACAACGCTCTCCGATTACGTTTTTCAAGTCTCTTATTTTCGATCATTTTTGCGTCAAGTTGAGTAATAATGTGTTTTTTTTACATATTGTCGGGAAGGCAGGAAGCTGTCCGAAGCACTGCGATTTGGCACAGCGAGTCACCCCTCCCCAAAAAAAGTCAGGAATTTGAAACACATGTTGTAACGGATATCCCGGAAATACCGGAAAGGCACATCCTATTTGTGAGATCGGATAAAAATCAAAGAGGAAAAAATAAAGCGGTGGTAATCTCTGAAAACCGGAACAACGTTCCGGAATGAAGATTAGAGAATGCCAAAATACAACAGCAAATGCATGGCGGCCAGCGTGTAAATACCGGCGCCGATGTCATCAAACATAATGCCCCAACCGCCGGGGAGGCGTTGGAGGTTATCGATCGGAAACAATTTGGTAACATCAAACAGGCGAAAAAAACCGAACGCGACGAGGTAGGGAATCGGTTCCACCGGAACAGCCCACAAGCCGAGCAGCATGCCGGCAATTTCATCCACAACCACGATGGATGGATCGTGATTGCCGGAGTTTTTTTCCACAAAATCCGCTGAAATTGTGCCAATGATGGTGAACAGCAGCGTTGCGGCAATCAGCCACGGTAAATTTCCGCCGATCAAAAAATAGCCGATCACCAGCGCCAAAATAGTGCCCGCGGTTCCCGGTGCCGTTGGCGAATAGCCGCAGCCAAATCCGGTTGCTATTATGTAATGTACCGTTCTCATGCTGTTCCTGTTTTTTTCGGTGAAAACTTACAATTGAATTTGGCAAGTTCAAAGCCTATTTGCAAATTCCGCAGCGGCTAAACTTTCGCAAAAGCGGTTGTTATGGGCTGCCGGACGTTTTAATTTAGGAACGTTTTTCAATCGCTCAATATGCCCGCAGCAACAATGCTGCGCCGGTAAATGTTCATTTTCACAACACAGGTGTGGGCTATGAATGATTATTTTAAAATGATGTTTGCATACAATTTTTGGGCAAATAACCGGGTGCTCGAATCGCTGAAAAACGCCGCGAACGCGCCGGAACCATCGGTGAAACTGCTCTCGCATATTTTGGCTGCGGAGGAATTGTGGTATTGCAGGCTGACCGGAAAAACCACTGATATGCAGGTTTTCCCGCAGTTTTCGCTGGCGGAATGCGAATTGCGAATCGTGCAGCAGAATGAAACCTGGAACAAATATCTGGCTGATATATCAGTCGCCGGTCTTTCGGAAATCATCACTTATCACAACACTAAAGGTGTGCCGTTTTTGAACACACCGATCGATATTTTGGCACATGTGATCAATCACGGCACCTATCACCGGGGACAAATTGCGCTACAATTGCGTCAAACCGGCGAGGTTCCTGCGGTCACAGATTATATTTTTTTCAAGCGATAAATAGAATAAATACAGAATATTAGAAAAAAATAATTTGTTTTGGCAGGACCAATACAACACTTTTCCACAGGAGAATCGCAATGAAACTTTACCGAATCGGACTGATTTTTGCATTCGTATTCAGTATTCAACCGATTTTTGCACAATATACAGTAAGATACACAACCAACGATGATGTGCGGCTATTTCAAACATTTTTCGAAGACGCCGCGTTAACCGACGTCACGTATGGCGAAGGGTTTTTCAATTTCAGTGATTACGATTTTTTCAGCAGCGTCAATCTTGGTGTGCAGGGCGGCATTCCGCTGTCGGATAACTTTGAACTGGGGCTCGGCTGGGGATTTCTCAGCCTTAACCCGGAAAACGGCGATGGCCGCTCCGGGCTGGATAATGTTTCCGTTTTCGGCAAACAGCACATGGCTTCGGGCAGAACCCAAATTGCCGCCGGCGGGTTTATCACTTTGCCCATCGGTAGCGAAGATGTTGGCGGTGATCATTTCGATTTTGGCGGATTTGTCGCATTGCGCCATCCGTTCAGCCCGGGACTGACCGTAACCGGTAACGCCGGATTGATTTTTCGCGATGCCGGCGGTCACGATGCCTCGCTGCGAATTGGCGGCGGCGTGATATATCAGACCAGCCCGCAGCTGAACATCATCGGCGAACTAAATCTGGAAACGGAAGGTGATGTGGGGCTGCTCTCCGGCGGGATCGATTATGTAACCGGTGGAAACGGGCATATCCGCAGCGTGCTGGGACTTGGCATCGATAACGGCGCACCGGATATCCTGATCCAGTTCAGCTATCTGGTTTTCTTCAGCCGTTAACGGGAACTTTTGGCGTTCGCCGCAATACATACGGTTACTTTTGAATTGTTTATGAATCATAATTTATCTAACGGTGTAAATTTATTTTAGAGACAACTAATGTTAAAACAACGATTTATCTTCGTTTCAATGTTGCTGTTTTCCGTGCTGAACAGCCTGTTTGCCAATCCGGCTAAAACCGAACATGTGGAAGCGCAACTGGTGCCGGAAGTGACCACCATTGTTCCTGGCGAGGCATTTTGGGTTGGGCTTCACATGAAAATTCAGGACCACTGGCATGTGTACTGGCGCAACGCCGGCGATGCCGGTTTGGCGACCGCCATCGATTGGGAATTGCCGGAAGGTTTTTCCGCCGGGGAAATCCAGTGGCCGTATCCCGATGCTATTCCATTTGACGAATTTATGAATTTCGGTTATGAAAATGAAGTGCTGTTGCCCGTGCAAATTACGCCACCGGCGAATCTGGCACCGGGAAGCACCGTCACGCTGAAGGCAAATGCCAGTTGGCTGGTTTGCAAAGATGTGTGTATTCCGGAAAATTTAGATCTGGAATTGCCGCTGGCGATTGGTGAACAAGTGGCGATTAACGCGGCGTGGACCCAACCATTTGCCGATACCCGCGCGATGTTGCCAATTACAAATTCCGGCTGGAAAATTCAGGCTGCGCAAATAGATACCGCGCTGGTTTTCCAAATCGTTCCGCCCGAATGGGTGACTGATTCGCCGGGAAATATCCGCTTTTTTCCGTATGACGAACTGGTTATCAACAACGGCGCCGTGCAGGAAGTGACCGACGTCGGCAACGGTTACCGGTTAAACGTGCCGCTATCGCCGGATCGCGAGGGCGATCCCGAACGCATTTCCGGTGTGTTGGTTTCGGAGAACGGCTGGCGCGGTGCCGGATCGGAAAAATCGCAGGAAATCAGCGTTGAAATCGGTAAATCGCTGGACAGCAATTTTGGCACATCCGCCGGAAATCAGGAAATTGGCAGCATTTGGTGGGCGCTGCTGTTCGCGTTTGTCGGTGGTATGATTTTGAATCTGATGCCCTGCGTGCTGCCCGTTTTGTCGCTCAAAATTCTCGGTTTTGTTCAGCAAGCCGGCGAAGACAGCAGCAAGGTTTTTTCCCACGGAATGGTATTTACGCTCGGTGTGCTGGTTTCCTTTTGGGTGTTGGCCGGCGCGTTGCTGCTGTTGCGGGCGGGCGGCGAACAGCTCGGATGGGGATTTCAATTGCAATCGCCGTCATTTATTATTGTGTTGGCTATCTTTTTGTTTTTATTCGGCTTGAACCTGTTCGGTGTGTTTGAATTGGGAACTTCGCTGATGGGCGTCGGGCAGGGCGCAGCCAGCCGCTCGGATTACCTCGGATCGTTTGTGAGCGGCGTTACGGCCACCGTTGTGGCCACGCCGTGCACCGCGCCGTTTATGGGATCGGCGCTCGGTTTTGCGCTCAGCCAGCCGGCGTTGCTTTCGATGGCCATTTTCACGGCGTTGGGAATGGGAATGGCGCTGCCATATGTGTTGCTGGCGTCCTCCCCCGGATTACTGAAATTTGTGCCAAAACCCGGCGCGTGGATGGACACCCTCAAACAATCCATGGGATTTTTGATGATGGCAACCGTCATCTGGCTGCTGTATGTGTTGGATGGTCAGGTTGGCTCGCTGGGTGTTTTTGTGGCGTTGCTGGCGCTGCTGGTTGTCAGTTTTGGCGGCTGGGTGTTGGGGCGTTGGGGAACGCTGATGCGCAGTAAAACAACCCGTTTGGTTGCCAAAACAATCGCTGCGGTGCTGATTGTCGGCAGCGCATGGTTAACCATTGACATGGTTGGCGATGGCACCGCCAGCGCATCCGCCGCAACCAAAACCAGCGCAAATGCCGCCGCACACGCCGGTTGGGAGCCGTATTCTCCCGAATTGGTCAGTGAGCTGCGGGCGCAGGGAAAGCCTGTTTTTATTGATTTTACAGCATCGTGGTGCCTCAGTTGTCAGGTCAACAAAAAGGTCGCATTAAACAATGCGGAGGTCGAAGCTGCATTTGCCAGCAAAGGTGTGACAAGAGTCATTGCGGATTGGACGTCAAAAGATGAAAATATCACGCGTGCTTTAGCCGCTTTCGGACGAAACAGTGTTCCATTATACGTGCTTTACGGCGCCGGATCGAACGAAAAACCGATAGTTCTGCCGGAGTTGCTAACGCCCGGACTGATTCTGGACGCGCTGGCGCGAATCAACTAATATATCACCACTGCCGGGTGGTGCTCATTTTCGCATGGATCGATGGGTTTAATGGACAAAATACTGATTGTTGAAGACAATGAATTGTGGAGCGACAGTTTTCGCGAATGGATTGGCGATGGCTATCACGTGAAAGTTGCGGCGAACAAAACCGATGCGCTTCAGCAATGTGAATTGATGGAGCCGGATCTCATCATCATGGATCTGGGATTGCCACAAATCACCGACGGATTAAATCTGCTGGATGAGTTGATTAAACTCGGGCAGGATTTTCAGATCATCGTGGTCACATCCTACAAAGAACATGAATATGCACTGGAAGCGCAGCGGCGAGGCGCCTATTCGTATTTCTCCAAAGGCGACGAAAAATTGGAGGAAGAGCTGCCGCACCTTGTCAAACAAGGGTTGAAAATGCAAAAACTGGAGCGCGAAAACACCGAGTTGCGTTCCAAATTGAAACAAAATATCCGGTTTGATGATATCGTGGCGGTCAGCAAACAAATGCAGCAAATCCTCGCCACAATCGATCGCGTGAAACACAGCGTTGAGCCGGTGCTCATCACCGGGGAATCCGGTTCCGGAAAAGAGGTGTTTGCCCGACACATTTACAAACAAAGCCCCCGCCTGAACGATACTTTTGTAGCCATCAACTGCGCCGCGTTACCACCCAATTTGCTGGAAAGCGAGCTGTTCGGCTACGAAAAAGGTGCATACACCGGCGCGCTAAAACAAACGCGCGGCAAAATTGAACTGGCGGATAACGGCACACTGTTTCTCGATGAAATTGGCGACATGCCGCTGGAATTGCAGGCCAAACTGCTCCGCGTACTGGAAAGCAAACGCTTTTTCCGGCTCGGCGGCGAAAAAGAAATTACAGTAACCTTCCGTTTGATTTCCGCAACCAACCAACCGTTGCAGGACATGATAAAAGAGGGCACCTTCCGCGAAGATCTTTTTTACCGGTTAAACGTTATTCCCATCCAATTGCCGCCGCTGCGGGAACGCCCGGATGATATTCCGGCGATGATTGACTATTTCACCGAAAAATTTTGTCGCGAAAACGACCTGCCCAAGCCCAAAGTATCCAACCGCGTGATGGCTTTTTTATCGCACTTGCCGTGGGAGGGCAACGCCCGTGAGCTCGAAAACACCGTCAAACGATTGATTTTGACCAATTCCCAGCATATCGATATCGAGCATTTACCGCCGGATATTCTGGAATCCAGCAATAATTTTCTCGATAAGGCATTGGCCAACGAGCTTTCGCTGGAGGAAATAACCCGGATTTATGTGCGAATGGTGCTGGAACAGAAAAAGGGCAACAAAAAAGACGCCTGCAAACTGTTGAACATCAATTACCGCACGCTGATGAGCAAACTCCAGTAAATTTCATAAAACAATATGCCGCTCAAGGTTAATACCAATTCGCACCCGGCGTTTTTCTGATTCAGGGATGATTTGGTTGTTGCGCGTGTAAGTGAAGTTGACCGATCGGGTAATCTCTTTGGCGATATTTTCGAACATCACTTTTAGCTGAAATATTGAGCTGGTAAACCGTGCTTCGCCATTATTGACCGCCAGACTTTCCAGAATAGATTCATCCAAACCGTCGCGCCCTTTAAACCCCAACACAAAACTGCGGATTTTTGGTGTGTTAAAAACCGGATCGGTAATTTTGTTGAGCAGAAAATCTTTCGTGACCGGACCGGAATAGTTGTCGTTGCCATCTGTAAACGTAACCATTGCGCGGTGGTGCAGCGTATCCGATTCCTGTGCCAGCAAATCGATGCCGGTATTCATTGCAGCATACAGCGCCGTGTATTGTCCCTGCTGCAACCCGTTGATATGATCGATCAAATCTGATTGTTTGGTCGTTAACGGGATATAATTGATCAGCGTGGAAAAATCTACAATCGCGATTTTGGGATGCCGGATGTTGTCACGCATTTCGGTGTTGATGATGTCCAGAAAATCTTTTGCATATTCTTTTACCCAATAGAAATCGCCCCCGAGCGAATTGCTTACATCCAGAACCAATACGATATTCATCCGGGTTTTATCCCGTTTGCTTACCGCAAATTCGGAGGTGTTGTGCCAGTTACCCGAAAGTAATTCCTCAGACCACCATTTATAAATGCGGGAGTAGATCGGAGAATAGTCTACTTTGATATCCTCGAGTAGAAACGTCACATTCGGCTGCCCGACAATGGGTGGTTTACGCAATATATTTTCACCGACCTTTATCAGATCGGAGGTGGCTTCTGTGTCAATTTCGATGTGCGGATCAATTCCGGAAGGGTTCCAGTAATCAAAAACCAGATAAAGGGTTAGTGTGTCCAGAATGCCCTGCGGTGGTGGTGGCGGAATGGTATCGCCGGGCATGCTGTCCTGTGGCGTCGGGTTTTTGTTGCCGGAGCCGTAAACAATGCTGTCCTCACATGCCGGAAAAAGTATAGCCAAAACCATTAGCAAACAAATCGCCAAAATCCCCATTGCCCTATTCATACCCGGTTCCTCCCAATGGTGCGGCACTACAAATTTTTTTACAACTTGCCCTGAAAACATATTTGGATTGTTAAATTTATATTATGCATTGATTCGACTTATGTCAAGTAATAATATAGATTGCAGTGACTAACCGTGACGCGGAAAAACCTGTGAGATCAATCATATTTTGTTGCGGATTTATTTCGTAAAATTTGTATATTCTAATAGTTAGCGGAGATTTTCCAGGGCAGAAATCTGTTTAATTATAACGATCGAAGCGAACAATGCGAAACAAAAATACCATGAGCCAATTACCTATGTTGATTGCGATTCAAATTTTTTGGAGAAAACCAATCAATGCTGCGAAGCATGCGTTAATTCCCTTTGTTTGGGGTGGGCTAATGCTGCTCATTTCCGGTTGCGCCATGCAGGTTGTCGAAACACCGCAATCTGAGTACCGGGTGTTCAAAGGGGAAAAATCCACCGTAATTGTCGATTTGATGTGGGATGACGTAACCCGCGCATTTGAAGAATTAAAAGCAAATAACCTGCATATCGTCGATATCGAAACCTACCGGGTTGACAACAAACAACTGTTCGGCGCGGTTTGGCACCGCGAAAGCCCCAAAACCATGTTTTACAGATCCGGTTTGGGTGCCAGCGGAAACGACTGGCGGACGTTCGAAGGTCTTTGGACATCTATGAAAAATGACGGTATGCGGCTCATCGATATCGATATTTATCAGGATGCCGGGCAATATTATGTACTGAGCATTTGGCAGGAAGGCCGTTACGATATCGCTATCCGCGTGAACGTAAAAACGGGCAGCGAATTTGATGTTGTTCGCGATGGCATGTTGAAAAATAATATGGTTATTTCCGATTTTGAACCTTACGATCTCGCCGGTTCTGTGTTTTACGTGGCTGTTTTTCGCTCCGGCAGAGTGGATGATTTTTTCAAAAGCGTTGGCGAAAGGGGATTCCGGGGCAAGTTTGGCGATAATCGCAACGGCTTCGAACTGATGGATTTGGAAATATACCGGGAAAAGAGTTCCGATAAAGAATCAACTTTTGCCGGTGCTTGGAAACCGGGAAATGTGCCGCAACGGCTGGAAATTGCGGTCGATTGGGAGCGATTTCTGGAACGATGCGCAGCTTTTGAACGGGAAGGATTGTATCTGAATGATCTGGAAATTGAATCCCGGAGCAGCCGCCCGTATTCCGGTGTGTGGAGTTCGCAAAACATCGGGCGCTAAACGACTGTAAAATCTTACCTTAACGGAATTGACAGCGATAATTCGACCACCGAATTACTGGCACGAAATGCCGGTTTCGGGTAATTCGACCAACCTGCATCCACAACGTTAATCACCCAAAAAATTGCGGTTGCCAGCGTAAGCGCCTGTCGCGTTTTATGCCAGCTGTTGTAATCATCGTATAATCTGCTAATTTCGGCCGGATCGCGTGCCGCAACATAATCATCTTTCAGGCTTTGCGATTTGCTGTACGCCGCGCCGGTTGCGATCAACCCTGCCCAAAATCCGCCGCCAAGTACCGCGGCCCGCCCGCGCTGACCTTTGCGCAACTGCCCCCATCCCGGAATAACTGCCGATCGCAGCGCTGCGCCGGGGCGCAAATCTTCTGCGATCACGTATTTTGTGAACATTCTGTCGTTATCCTGCTGCGAAATCGAACGAAATTCTTCGCGGAGTTGCTGAAAAAAATCGATGATTTTTGGCGATGTTTCAGCCGGATTCAGTTCTAAATCCGGTTGCAGCGACAGCAGGCTGAGAAAATGCACCCGCGCCGAATCCTGATCACCGAGGTTGAAAAAAGAGAACGCCATATACCGGTGGACAACGGCCAATTCGTCCGGTGATAACGCATTTCCCGGTAATTTCAGCAGCTCATTTCCTTTGGTTATTGCCGATTCAAATTTAACATTTTCATATAGTTGCTTCACCAGCTCCGCAGGATTGGGGGCGGTTTGTGCAAACAGGTTTTTACACAGCAACAGCGGGAGTAATAAAAAAACAATGACAATTCGGTTCCGGGTAAATGCGGGGTAGCAACGCTGCAAGTGGCGCTCCGTAAATTTATCGGTTGAGTGTTATCCGGTGTTTCAGGGTTTCCCCTGCGGTGATGAGCACGGTTTCCTCCCAATTGGGAAATGCCGGATTTTCGAGTTTCAGGGTGTACTCACCCGGTTTTAGCGCCAGCGGTTTTGCCAGTGGCGTGGTTTCCACATATTGGTTATCGATAAAAATTTTTGCCCATGGCAACACCTGTAAATCCAGATAACCGGTCAGGGAATGCAAATTGACGATCAGCGAATCGCTGTTTCCGCCGGAAATTTCCACAGTGCTGCGGTGCGGCGGGAAGTTCGGGTTGCGCAATTCGATAACATGACGCCCCGCCGGCAGGATCAGCGGTTTACGTAACGGCGTGGTTTCAAACTGTTCGCCATCGACAAAAATATGCGCCCACGGTGTGCATTGCACCAACAGCTCGCCGGTTGCGGGTGCGGCAGCAGGTGCTGAGCTGCTGTCCGGAATAACCGGAATTTCAATTTTTTCTCTGGTCGTTGCCGGGAAATTGGTGTTTTCGCGGGAATTTTCGCCATTTGCGGATTGGTTGAGTGCAACGCGATTTTCCGGTTGCGAACGCTTTTCCGCCAATGCCGATGGTGGTTGTTCCGGGATTTGCTCAACCGGTTGCGTTTGGGTTTCCGGTGTGTTGATCAGTGAATCTGCACCCATGTTGAGCGTTTCTGCTGCTGCGGTCATTTTATTTTGAACCGGCAAAACGTCATTTTTTTGATCCGGTTGGTTGGCATTTATCCACCAAACGCCGAGCAGCAGCACCGCAACAGCCGTTGCCGCAATGCCCAGCCAGCGTTTGCCCGGCGATTTGGGCAACTCGATGGACTGAATCACCGGCGGAGAAATTTCCGTGTTCTCGAAGGTGATCGATTCTTTATTCATTTGCCCGATCATTTGTGCCAGTTCCGGCGACCGGGAGGGCGTTTTCAGAAAATGTTCATTGTCCAGAATTGCTTCCGCCGATGCCGGACGATCGTCCGTTTTTTTTGCGAGCATTTTTGTGATCAGCTGCGAATACCATTCCGGAATATCCGGGTTGAGTTCGTGAAGCGGCGGCGGCACATCTTTCAATAATTTTTGAATGGATTCGACAATGCTTTGCCCTTTGAACGGCGACGGCTGACCGGCTAATTCGTAAAATGTGATGCCCAGGCTAAAAATATCCGTGCGTTCATCAAGGTTGGAAATCCGGGCTTGTTCAGGAGACATGTATGCGGGTGTGCCAACCACTTCGCCGTGGGCGGAAATAGTCGGTAAATCGGCGGTTCGGGCAAGTCCGAAATCAGCAATTTTCACGATGCCGTCCCGCCCGATCATGATGTTCGACGGTTTGATATCGCGATGAATAACACCCTGCCGATGGGCATACGCCAACCCGTTGAGCACCTCGCGGCTGATGTATAAAATTACCGAAAACGGCAGCGGCGAAAATTCTTTGATAAACCGTGCCAAATCCATTCCATCAATAAATTCGATGACCAGGTAGAGGTTGTCGGGGTGGGTTTCAACATCAATAATATCAACCACATTGCGGTGTTTCAGACGGGCGCAGATTAGCGCTTCGCGGCGAAATCGTTCCATCAAATCGGTTTCGTTCATCCATTGGTTATTCAGCCGTTTGATGAGCACCGGACGGTTCAGCGATAGCTGTTTTCCCAAATACGCTGTGCTGATCGGTCCCCGGCTGATTTCCCGGATTATATCATAACCTTTGATGTCCATTTTCACCTGTTCGCCTCAGTTCGGATAAAAAGAAATATATGTTGCGAACGGCTGAAAATCAATGGTTGAGTGGCGACTTATTTCACATAAACGATCTTGAGTTTTTGTAGCGAAGATCTCGATTGCAAAACAGCAAGGTAAATGCCGCTGCTTACGGTGTTCCCAGCATCGTCGATGGCGTTCCATTGGAAATTGCGTTCACCGGACGGCAGGTTGCCGTTGTGCAGCGTACGGACTTTGCGTCCGTTGATATCAAAAATTGTCAGTTGATATTCCGCCCGTTGCGGAATGTTGACAGCCAACTGAATGCTGCCGTTAAACGGATTTGGATATCCGTGCAGCAGCGCAAACGATTCCGGAAAACCGGATTCGAGCGGATCGATTGCTGTTAACGGCGAACTGTAGATCTCGACAGTGCCGACCGGTGCGTTGATGGAATTGGCGTAACCGCCGATCACATAAATTTCGTCATCCAAAACAGCCGATGTCATGGAAATGCGCGCAGTCGGCAGATCCGGCGCCTGGGTAAATTGCTGTGTAGTGAAATCGAAAATATCCACCCGCCCGGTTGCGTAATTATTGGATAACACGCCGCCAATCATAAAAACACTGTCGTTGACGGTGGCGGTTGTGCCGTTGGCGCGGGCAACCGGTAAATCGGGCAATGCATTCCAGGTGATTTCCCAATCTGTGCTAACTTCTCCAACGTGGCTGTTTGCTGTGGGATAATTAAAAATACCGCCAAAAATGTAGATGGAATGTCCTTTTGTTGCGGCAAATGGTTTGAATCGCAGCAGATCGTAATTGGCGTCGATATCCTCCCATTTATCATCATCAGGATTCAGCCATTCCGCTTTATCTTCGTATTCACCGCTATCGTCAATACCGCCGACAACACACGGCGCGTTCCAGATGGTAACGGCGATGTGTCCGCGCCGCTCTTTTCGCAGATTTTCGGAAAAAGACCAGCTATTGCCGGCGGGATCATATTCTTCAACATTGTCGGTTACTTCGCCATCGGCAGTGTATCCGCCCATCAGGTAAATTTTGCCATCGACAACCATGGCAACCGCATCCAGACGTGGAATTTGGGTTGGTGCAACGGCCGTTGCATCCCATGTTTGGGTGGATGAATCGTATCGTTCCACAGAATTCAGGATTTGCCCGTTGGCAGTTGCGCCGCCAATTACATAAATATAGCCATCCATGACAACTGAAGTGGCACCGTATCGCGGTGTTTGGAGCGCCGCGCCGCTTCGCCAGCCATTGGCAAAAATACCGCTCCACGATAAAATTATCGTAAGCAGGCAACTGTATATCATTGGCTTACGCATTGTAAATCCTCACTAATTTCAAAAAAATATCCCTCCGTTACCATCACTCTTTGTCGTCCAGTCCCCATTCTTTGATGCGATATTGCAGCCAGCGACGGGAAACGCCCAAAATTTCCGCGGTTCGTGCGCGATGGTGTCCGGTAATTTCCAGTGTTTCCGCAATAACGGCGCGTTCGATTTCCCGAAGGGTTTTTCCGGCCAAATCATTTACCCGGGTTTTGCTGAGATTGAGCAGATCCGGGGTGATTTTGCCGCTGCGGGCGAGAATGACCGCACGTTCAACAGTGTTTTCCAACTCCCGGATGTTGCCCGGCCATTGGTAGCTGAGCATGCTGTTTTCCGCGCTTTGCGAAAATCCGTCGATCGCTTTGTTATTGATCCGGGCAAATTTTTTCAGGAAATGTTTGCCGAGCACCAAAATATCTTCGTCGCGTTCGCGCAGCGCTGGCATTTTGAGGTTGATGACGTTCAACCGGTAATACAAATCTTCGCGGAAGCGTTTGGCCTGCACTTCTTTCCACAAATCTTTATTGGTTGCGGAAACGATGCGCACATCCACAATCCGGCTTTTGGTATCGCCAACGCGCTTGATTTCGCCTTCCTGAATCACCCGCAGCAATTTTGTTTGCACGTTCATGTTGATATCGCCGATTTCATCGAGAAAAATCGTGCCGCCGTCCGCTTCTTCAAAAAGCCCGGCTTTGTTGTCGATCGCGCCGGTGAACGCACCTTTTTTGTGCCCGAACAGTTCGCTTTCCAGCAAGCTTTCGGTAAGTCCGCCGCAAAAAACGGGGACAAATAATTTGTCTTTTCGCGATGAATGGTAGTGCAGTGCCCGTGCTACCAGCTCTTTTCCGGTGCCGCTTTCGCCCTCGATGAGCACGGTGGCTTTGGCGTCCGCAACGCGGTCGATCATGTCCAGAATTTCCTGAATTTCCCGGCTTTCGCCAATGATTTCCGGGAATACGGTGCTCAGCGAAATTTGTTTTTTTAGCTGACGATTTTCGGTTTGCAATTTTTCGAACAAACGGGCATTGTCGATTGCCAACGCAGCCTGCCGGGCAAAGGCCTGTAAAAATTGCAGGCTTTCGTCGTTAAATTGCTCGGTATCGATGCGGCTGTCCATGTAAATTGCGCCGATTACTTCATTTTTGCGCAGCAGCGGCGTGCAGGCGATGGAGCGGATTTGCTGGATGACCACACTTTCTGCGCTGGCAAAACGGGAATCGCTTTGGGCATCAAACGTGAGCACGGGTTCGCCGCTTTCCAGAACCTGATTGACAACGCTGCTGGAAAGGTTTTGGATGCCGGAGATGGATTCCTGCGAAATGTTCCGGGCGGTGGTTGCGGAAAAACCGCTGTTACCGGATTTCAGCAACATAAAACCGCGTTCCGCTTTCAGTACGCCCATGGCAATGTCAGTAATTCTGTCTAATAATTCTGCTGTTTCGTGCATGCTGCCAATTTCTTCGCTGATTTGCAGCAGTGCATCGTAAGGGTTTACGGTACTCATTCAATCAATCCATTGTTTGTGGGTGATGTCGATGGTGCGCTGCTAATTATCAGCGCGGTTTGAACAGAGCGGCTGTAGTTCCCGAATGCATCGACGGCGTAAAGCACCCAATAATATTCCCCGGCGGTGAGCGTGGTTGAAAGCTGGATGGTTGTTTCATCCGACGGGATAGAGTTGATGGTTGCAACCGGCGGTAATGCGATGTTTACGTTTGGGTAAACCTCAATCCGGTAAATAAACGAATACGGTTGCACAAATGCCTGCCATTGGAATTGGACGGGTTGTCCGGTCAATCCGGTTGGGGAAGTGGTGACGGGTGCCGTATCGATAATCCGGCTGATAAACCGGGCATCGGACATGGTTACATCCCCCTGCATATCACGTACGTAAACAAAAAACGGCGTGCCCTGCAGCGCTTCCAGCGCTGGAACATCCAATTGCCGGGTGGTGAGCCGCACAAAATATTGCTGGCTTTGCTGGATAACTTGCAGGGTATCCGAAAATTGCAGATCGGGAATTTCGCACCACACCAGATCGATATCGCTCAAACCGTCCACATCATCTACCGTTACCAAAAGATCGATAAAAAACGCATCCGGCGGAATAAATGAACCCAGATGACGGGTGGTCAGCGAAATGGATTCCAGCTCCGGCAGCCCGTTCAGCAAAAAATTTTGTTGGGCGACAGCATCTGCCTGCAAATTTATTTGGGTGGAATCTGCGGCATATCCGGGCGCGTTGCAACGGAGCAAATAACTGCCATCCGCGAGATTTGCTTCCAGAGTGTAGTTGCCGTTCACATCGCTTCTGGTGAGAACCTCACCGGAGCCGATTGAAATTTGGGCGTTGGCAATGCCGGTTGTTGTGTTAAAGCGGGTCACTTTTCCCTGAATCCGTATTTTCTGGTTTACAGTAAACGCCGGATCGAGCGGATTAATTCGCGGCGCATCCGATATACAGCTGCTCAACCAGTACATTAATGCTAAAATAATGCCAAAACGTATCGAAAGGTGCATGCAGACAGCAAGGCTCCAATATTCAGGTTTTAAAATTGCAAATAGTCACAAAATATAGATGTTGCAACCCAAAAAAACAATAATAAACCCAGTTGTCATTTTTACGGCCATTAACATTATAATATAGGTAATGCACCATTTGCACGGTGGTGAATTATATGCACGTTGCAATGAATTGCTTTATCGTTTTCTAAAAAGAATTATGCGGTGTAAGTGTAATAAAATTAATAGCATGAATTTGTTTTGTGGAATGCGGTTAAGCTATGGCACGAAAATTGGATAACATTAAGTTGTAAGTTACAGTAAAAGGTTGATTAAATAGGCAAATTAACCTGTTTTTACTGTCATCTTGCTCTGCATCATCATATCTCCAGTTGGGCAGCCGGTGTTGGGCACGCCGGATGCCCCTTTTTTTAGAAATCAATCAAAATACAGATCTCATTTTACCGGCGGATAAGCCATGTTCCGCCAGTCTCCTGCGATCATCGGAAGTGTGAATTTCCGGTGATCGCATTTTTATTGTCACCCAAAAATCGCTTTTTGGATTTTTTTCGAGGGATGCCCGGTGTTACATTTATACTCACGAGAATTACGCAAAATCAACGATTGCACAATAAACTGGAGATAAATATGAGAGTATCGCGATTAGCGCAGGGCGTTAAAACATCACCGATTATCACATTGGCAGCAGAAATCAATGAACGGATTGCTCGTGGCGAAAAGTTCTATAATTTGACCATTGGTGATTTTAATTCACAAATTTTCCCGATTCCGGAATTGCTGAAAGCGGAAATTACCAAAGCTTATCAGGAAAATCAGACCAATTATCCCGGCGCCAAAGGATTGCCCGTGTTGTTGGAAGCCGTCAGCGAATTGTTGAAAATGAAAATGGATGTCCAATATGACACCAACAGTTTGTTGATTGCCAGTGGTGCCCGACCGCTGATTTATGCAGCCTATCTCGCAACTACCGATCCGGGAGACAAAGTTATTTATCCCGTGCCATCGTGGAATAATGACCATTACACCCAGTTATCCACATCGATTCCGGTATTTTTTGAAACCTCACCGGAGCAAAATTTTATGCCCGACGCAGAAGATCTGGCACCGCTGGTTAAAGATGCCCGGATGATCATGCTGTGCTCGCCGCTCAACCCCACCGGAACGGTGATGAGCAAAGCGAAACTGGAATCTATTTGCGATCTGGTGTTGGCGGAAAACCATCGCCGCAGCGGTCAACGCCCGCTGTATGTGGTGTTCGACAGCATTTACTGGCAACTAACTTTTGGCGAAAATAAACATTACAACGCAGTGCAGCTGCGTCCTGCGATGCGCGAATATTCTATTTTTATCGACGGAATTTCCAAATCGTTTGCGGCCACCGGCGTGCGTTTGGGGTGGGGATTTGGTCCGGTGGATGTGATGGCTAAAATGCGATCCATCGTATCGCACATGGGTGCCTGGGCGCCAAAACCGGAGCAAATCGGTACGGGCAAATTCCTGAAAAATCACGCTGCGGTGGATGAATACATGACCCACATTTGCTCAGAAATCCAGCAACGCCTGCTCGGATTTTACAACGGATTTAAGTCGTTGAAAGAAAAAGGATTTAAGGTAGATGCCATTGAGCCGCAGGCAGCGATTTATCTTACCGTGCAAATGGATTTGAAAGGCGCCAAAACCGCAAGCGGACAAGTGTTGGACAGCAACGCAGCCGTGCATCGTTACATTCTGGATGAGGCAAAAGTGGGTATTTTACCGTTCTCATATTTTGGAACTTCGGAAGAATCCAACTGGTATCGCCTGTCCGTCGGAACCTGCAAACTGGAAGAAGTTGATGAAATTATGAGCAATCTGGAAACGGCGCTGGGCAAATTATCGTTTTAAAAATTCATACGTTTTTACATAAAAAAAGGCGGTTGATCAACCGCCTTTTTTGTTTTCTGTCGATTTGCCAATAAATTACACAACACCCTGATCGAGCATGGCATCGGCAACTTTCAGGAATCCGCCGATGTTGGCGCCGTTTACATAATTACCCTGCGTATTGAACCGTTCCGAAACATCCACACACGTTCTGTGAATATTTTTCATGATCTGGCGGAGCCGATTGTCCACTTCTTCGCGGGTCCATGAGAGGCGCATGCTGTTTTGCGACATTTCTAATCCGGATACTGCAACACCACCGGCGTTCGCAGCTTTTCCGGGGCCGTATAAAATCCGGTTTTCCAAAAATATTCTGACGCCTTCGTTGGTTGTGGGCATATTTGCGCCTTCGGAAACGACGTAAACGCCGTTTCTCAATAAATTTTGGGCGTCTTTTGCGTTGACTTCGTTTTGGGTTGCGCTGGGGAATGCGCAATGTGCTTTGTGGTCCCACATCGGGTTGTGATCGCTATTCGGATCGACCGGTGTGTAAACGGCGCTTTTGTACACATCTGTGTATTCTTTAATGCGTCCGCGACGATAGTTTTTCAAATCCATCACATATTGCAATTTTTCCATATCGATTCCGGCTTCGTCGTAAACATAACCCTGGGAATCGGATAGCGTTACAACTTTTGCACCAAGCTGGATCAGTTTTTCAACCGTGTACTGGGCAACATTTCCGCTGCCGGAAACCAAACAAATTTTACCTTCGAGCGTTTCGTTACGGGTTGAGAGCATTTCTGCTGCAAAATATACGCTGCCGTAACCGGTTGCTTCCGGCCGGATGAGCGAACCACCCCAGTTAATGCCTTTTCCGGTTAACACACCGTCGAACCGGTTTGTCAACCGTTTGTATTGTCCGAACAGATAGCCGATTTCCCGGCCGCCAACGCCGATATCGCCGGCAGGTACATCCGTATCTGCGCCGATATGACGATTCAGTTCCGACATAAAGCTTTGGCAAAAACGCATCACTTCCATATCGCTTTTACCTTTGGGATCAAAATCCGAACCGCCTTTACCACCGCCCATCGGCAGGGAAGTCAGGCTGTTTTTGAACACTTGTTCGAATGCCAGAAATTTTAAAATGCCAAGGTTTACAGATGGGTGAAAACGCAATCCGCCTTTGTACGGCCCGATTGCACTATTCATTTCGATACGAAATCCGCGATTAACCTGAATGTTACCCTGATCATCTACCCAGGGCACCCGGAACATAATAACGCGTTCCGGCTCAACCAATCGCTCCAGAACTTTTGCAGCGCGATATTCACTATGGCGTTCCAACACCAAAGCCAATGATTCAACAACCTCTTCGACAGCCTGGTGAAATTCCGGTTCACCCGGATTTTTCGCTTTAACTTCCGTCAACAAATTCAGGACATAGTCTTGCATTGTGGATCCTCCAAATTAATGGATTAGTGGGTATTGCCGCGTCTGATTAATCTGAATTAATTTATTGTTTCAACTTAACCATTTTAAGGCATTCCTTACAAGATATTTTTGTGATTGTTAGGTGCGTAAGCGGGCAAACGGCAAAGTATCTCATTTCAAAATATCTATTGGAAAAATAGTGAAAAAACGATACTTTAGCTGCTGAATCAACGTCCAAAACACTATAATTGAGGAGCGAGACTTATGAAAATTAAGGAAAGTTTTCAGCGTAATATTGCTGTGTTAACCATTTCCGGAAACATGATGGGCGGACCGGAAACAACCGCACTGCACGAAAAAGTGAAAAGCCTGATTGCCGACGGCGCGAAAAATGTCGTTATCGATCTCAAAGGCGTGAAATGGTTGAACAGTTCCGGTTTGGGTGTGCTGATGGCTTGTTACACATCGATCAGCAGCGCCGAAGGCAAACTGAAACTCTCCAGCGTTGCCGAAAAAGTGCAAAGCGTAATGATGATTACCAAAATGATCAAAATTTTCGATACCTACGAAAGTGCTGATCGCGCTGTTGCCAGCTTCGAAAACGAAGCTTAAACGTCAATCCGATAAACACAGGAGCTGTATTGTTTATGAGAAAATTTGGAAAGATGTTTGGGGCACTTGCGTTGTTTGCAATGATTGTCGGATGCTCGGAAATGTCGAATAAACAGGATGTTAGCGTGATAAAAAATCATCAGCCGATTAACGAGATTAAAGCGCAACTGGATAAATTTGAACCGGTTGACATCGATTTTGACGAATCCGTACTGAGCGACGGTGATCGTCAGGCATTGGCAAAACTGGTGCAGGCCGCCAAGCTGATGGACGAAATTTTTCTGCGTCAGGTGTATGCCCAAAATGTCGATTTACGAGATGCGTTAGCCGCCGCAAACACGCCGGACAACGCCATTTTAAAAGCCTACTTTGATGTCAATTTTGGCCCGTTCGACCGGCTGGAAGATGACAAGCCGTTCATCAATACCGGCACCCACAAACCGGAAGGTGCCAATTATTATCCGGCGGATATGACCAAAACCGAATTTGAAGAATGGGTAAAAAACCACCCGGAAGATGCAGACGCGTTGCGCGGATTTTTTACCGTCATTCGCCGCGATGGTGAAAAACTGGTGGCTATGCCGTATTCCGAGGCATATCAGGAATTTCTCGAACCGGCTGCCAAACTGCTCCGTGAAGCTGCTGCACTTACGGACAATGCATCGCTGAAAACCTACCTCACCAGTCGCGCAGACGCATTTTTGAGCAACGATTATTACCAAAGCGATATGGATTGGATGGATCTGAAAGATCACACCATCGAAATCGTCATCGGCCCGTATGAAACCTACGAAGACGAATTGTTCGGCTACAAAGCCGCGTTCGAATGTTTCATCACATTGGTGGATGCGGATGCCAGCCAAAAATTAAAAGCTGTCGGGCAATATTTGAATGAGTTGGAAAAACGCCTGCCCATTCCCGATGCGCACAAAAATTTCAATCGCGGCAGCGAATCGCCCATCAAAGTGGTTAACGAAGTATTTACCGCCGGCGATACCAAAGCCGGTGTGCAAACCATCGCATTCAACCTGCCGAATGACGAACGCGTTCGCGAAGCCAAAGGCAGTAAAAAGGTGATGCTGCGTAACGTTACGCAGGCAAAATACGACAACATTTCCCGAAAAATAATGGCACGGGTGCTGCACGAAGATGATCTGCAAAAAGTGTCGTTTGATGCTTTTTTCTATCATGTGTTGCTGCATGAAATGGTGCACGGCATCGGACCCGGAACCATCACCAAAAATGGACAGCAAACCACCGTCAGCCAGGAATTGAAAGAAACTTATTCCACGTTGGAAGAAGCAAAAGCGGACATTGTTGGATTGTACCAATTTCCGTTTATGGTGGAAAAAGGTGTGTTCAGCAAAGAAGTTGGTGATGCCGTTTACGCCAGTTTTGTGGGCGGCATTTTCCGCAGTGTTCGCTTTGGCATCAGCGAGGCACACGGCGGCGGAAATGCGATTATTCTCAATTATTTAATGGAAAAAGGTGGGGTGGAATTCACCGCTGAAACGGCGCGATTCCACGTCAATTACGCAAAAATGGACGCCGCAGTTCGCGATCTGTCGCATGATATTTTGATGATTCAGGCGCTCGGCGATTACGACGGCGCCAAAGCGTTTATCGCCAAATACCGTAAAATATCACCAGAATTGCAAACGGCGTTGGACAAACTATCCGACATCCCGGTTGATATTCGCCCTGTTTACACGGTTGAGAAAAAACTGGGGATGTAATTTTCACGTTTTTTGATACAACAAAAAAGGCAGGTTAAACAACCTGCCTTTTTTTACAATATACCATTCCTGCAAACATCACGCATAAACATCAACCAAATTACCAGAACCTAACAATTGTTGTCCGTTTTGTGCATTTTCCTGTGCCTGAGCCATTTGGATTGTTGCCTGCGCCATCTGCAATTGCTGCTGTTGGGCTTGCTGAAGCATTCGCATCGCCAGTTGCGCATTTCCACCGCCGGATACCTGCATTTTTTCTCCTTCCGTGAATTAAAATGACTTCCCTGTTTTTTAATAGAATCGTCACCGCCACAAATAACTTTATTGCAATGCTGTCGGAACGCAAATTCCTTAATTTTTGCTGTCAATGCTTCGATATTTCTTTTAGATTTTTCAAAGGGTTTTGGATCAAATTAAATCAAGGAGCGGATATGAAGCGTTTTCGATTTGCGATATTTATGTTGTTTATTTTCAATATATTAAGCGCACAAAACAATATGGGCGGCGGTGGAATGGATTTTTCGCAACAAGATTTTCCCTGTTTAACAGCAGAAAAGCGCGTGGAAATTCAGCAACAATTGGATGCAAGTATTCAGGATTTATTAAATCGTGGTATCATCGAACCTGCAAAAACAGAACAGGTGACGTTGATGGAATGGCCGGTAATCGGTGCATTGGGTCAAACGGATTACGGTTACCACGGTATTTCCAATTTTGTGGATCAAAACTCGGCATTTCCCAATCAATTGCAGGATTACAATTGCGGTGAACGAACCTATGACCTTGCCTCCGGTTACAACCATCAGGGCGTGGATATTTTTACCTGGCCGTTCGGCTGGTACCGGATGGATCACGACGAAATTATCATCGTTGCGGCGGCACCGGGCACGATTATTTTTAAAGCTTCCGGCAATAACGATCGGAGCTGTGGATTTAATGGATCTAATTGGAACGCGGTTTATGTGCAGCACAGTGATGGCTCCGTAGCCTGGTACGGGCACATGAAAAAGAACTCACCAACCGTTAAAAATATTGGCGAAACAGTTGTTGCGGGGGAATATTTGGGTGTTGTGGGAAGTTCCGGCAATTCTACGGGACCGCATTTGCATCTGGAGTTACACGATGCCGGCGGTAATTTGATTGAACCGTTTCAGGGATCTTGCAATAGCCTGAATACGGAATCGTGGTGGGCTGAGCAACGTCCATATTACGATTCCGCAATTAATCGGGTGATGACCCATTCCGCACCGCCGGTTTTTCCGAGTTGCCCGTCACAGGAAGTTGTCAACGAGAAAGATGCTTTTCAGGCAAACGAAACGGTATATTTCGCAACTTATTACCGGGATCAGTTGAACGGACAAATCAGCCAATACAGCATTCGCCAGCCAAATGGTGCAATTTGGCAAAGTTGGTCGCACGCATCAACCGAAACGCATTATCAGGCATCGTACTGGTATTGGTGGTGGAATTTGCCGCTAATTCCGCAAAACGGTGTTTGGCAGTTCGAAGTTACATTTGAAGGTGAAACATATGTGCACGATTTTACCGTAGGAACGGTTGGCATTGATGACCAAGCTGAGAAATTACAAACGTTTAAGCTGAATCAAAATTACCCGAATCCTTTTAATCCAACAACTACAATTTCGTATGAAATGCCTGTTTCCGGCTCGGTAAAAATTACTGTTTTTGATGCGATGGGCAGGGAAGTGCGCCGGCTGGTAAACCAAATGCAGCCCGCCGGAAGCCACACTATTGAGTGGAATGGCAAAGCCGCAAATGGCAATCGGGTTGAATCGGGTGTGTATTATTACCGTTTGGAAACAGGGAATTTTCGGGAAACCAGACAAATGACATTAACACAGTGAGGTTGGTATGAAAATCGCGATTATTTCGGACATTCACGATCATCGGAAAAAATTAGAGAATGCGCTCTCCCAAATTCAGGATGCCGACAAGCTGATTTGCTGCGGCGATCTCTGCTCGCCTTTTATTGTGAAAGATTTGGCCAGCGGGTTTTCCAAACCGATTCACATCGTTTTCGGCAATAATGATGGCGATTTGTTCCGCATTACCCAGGTTGCCAACGATTTCGAACATGTTCATCTGCATGGCGAAATTGCAGATCTGCTGATCGATAATAAACGGTTTGCGGTTTCCCATTTCGATAATATCGGACGAATGCTGGCTACATCGGATGCGTTTGAGGTGGTATGTTTCGGGCATAATCACAAATACGAAGTGAGCTACGATGGCAATACTTTACGGATCAATCCCGGTGAAATTATGGGTGAATTGACCGGCCATTCATCGTTTGTAGTTTATGATACCGAAAGCGGTGAAGTGATCAAATACGAAGTGCAAAAATAAAGTTGTTGTGAAAATGTGTCGTGAAAAATCTGTTGTGAAAATGAAAAAGCCGGTAAGTAATTACCGGCTTTTTCGTGGAGGTTCCAGATGAACAGACCCAGATTATTTTCTTTTTGAGATGCCGTAAGGCACGTAAATCATGCTTTCGTCGCGGGTGTCGTTAAACCAGTTCTGATTACCATTTCCACCGCTTTGAACCCATCCGAAAAAGTGGTTGTATGCATCCCGAACATACACGCCTTCGAAGGGATAATCCCAAACATCCGGAATATTCAGTGCCCATGTGAGATTGTTTTGGGTGCGGTAGTAGCGCCCGTTTTGGGCTTGACTGGCGTCGTCTTCGGTGCCGAAGAGCGCTTCGTCCACTAAATCTGTCGGTATCGCACCGCTGAGGTGAACTTCGTACCCGCGATTGCCATCAGAAATCAGGAATGGATTATATGGCGCAGAGCCCAGTTCCTGCGGCGTAACCGGATTCGCAAAGCTGATTACTACTGAAAACGTATCCGGCGTTACATACGGTACGCCTTCCTGACTATTTGCGGTATAGCTCGGGTCTGAAGGCGGCAGCACCAAACGGGCATCGTCCAAAACGATGATAACCGCCCGGCTTTGCCCGGCTTCAACGCCGTTTGTTGCAAAAGTGACATGCCTGCAGGTGATAATTTCGCCGGCAGTTCCGCGTATGTCCGAAGGCAGCAGATTATCAAACTGAATGCCAAAAATATTGGATTTAAGAGAACCCGCCGCACGAACGACAAAAGTGCCTTTCAGGCTGACAATTTCGTTATTGGCGTTGGCAATTTTTTCAAAATTGTAATCGATAACCAAATCGTTGAAATCCAGATCACCCTGAACCGGCCAATCATCCTCAAACGCGAGGGTGTAATAGGTTGCTTCTGCAGGATCGGAAGTGCTGTATGCGGAATCCGGGCTGGTCGGGAATTCATCCTGAAAATCGGGGATGCCGTCGCCATCGGTGTCAACATTGTCGTCATCTGTGGTTGGGATGTAGCCGCTGATAGCGGAAATCGGGTCCACTGTTGCATAAAACACAGCGTCGTTAAAATCTTCATCTCCGCCGGTAGAACGGAGAATGTCTTCGAATCCCATTATTAAATTGTTTGTGAGCACGTCGCGCAGTAGAATCATGTGTTGTTTTTTGTCTGATGGTCCGTCGTTCAGCTCCGGATCGGAATAGATTAATCCGTTTCCAACAGTAACTTCGTCGTCATCCCCATCCCAGCCATCGGCAATGAGTGCCCAGGCAACGGTTGTTCCGGCGTCAAATGATCCGAGAAAGACTTTGTCGCCGGCTTGCAAAATTTTATCTCTGTCAACACTCACATTTGGAAAAATGATGGTGATTTCAGAAACATCATCATCGGATGCCGGGGGATCGTCATTCGGATAGGTGTGATAAGCCAGGACGTTTTCGTAACCGGCGCCTTCGTGAACGAATGTGACCCAGATATCTGCATCGTCGGTTAGAACGATATTGGTTTCATTACCGGCTGCCAGAAATTCCGGATGTAAAGACACAACGGATTCGCCTTCCGGGAGTGACTGGTTGATACCGGTTAAAAATTCTTCACTAAATTCATCCCGCTCATCTTCCAGATATCTCGGTTTTCCTTTGCCGTTCCAGTCACCCATAACGTTGAAATCCGGTGTGCTGGCGGTTCGGCTAAGTGTAATCCGTCTTGGGCGGGCGCCATCGGAAATAAATTCCTGACCCTCCACACCCTGACCGAGGATGAAAACGAGATCGCCATTTTTTACCGGTGCCATGCTGGCATTCAGCATTCCGATAAACTGCATTTCCAGATACACGCTGTCCTGCGTTGCGGGAACACTGAACACGGTTTCCAGAATTCCGCTGCTGTTGGTAAAGCCGGAAACGAGCAATTGACCGAGTTGGTTATTATCGCCGTAACCTTCTTTGTACACGTTGCACCGTACTGCCTGAATTGGGTTACCTGAGGGGGAAAGTGCTTCGAAGCGGACATTGACGCTTCGTGTAGTGTTGTAATCGAAGTCACCCGGAATTTCAGTGTCCGGATCGGGCCCGGAACTGACTTTTTTGCAACCGCTGGATAGCGAAACAAAAACGATCAATCCTGCGAGCATCATTTTTAGGAAATTTGCAAACTTCATTTCTCAACACCTTTCTTGTGTGAATCACCATATTCCATTATGACTATTATTGTTGTCATCGACTCAAATTTTATGTCGCTTTAGGGATTTTTTGCTAAAAAAGCCGCTAATTTTGAACAAAGTGGCAGAAATCCCCATCCGGCTAATTTGCGCGCTAACGATATTCGATTGAGATGCATTTTTGCTGAATTTCCTCCCATTCCGGCAGACCTGCCGCGAAAGTGCGTGTTAACCAGAAACCATTTTGCAAAAAACAACATCAAATTGATCCTCAATAAAATTATATTCAAGAATATATTCGATCGTTCTAAACATTGCTTTAGCTAAATAATGCAATAGAGTCATGTGATTCAGAAAAAATTTCTTCTGATTTCATCCTTGCGAAACCACGTTTTTTGATTTTAATTGAAGGTTAATGTGAAAAATATGTGTAACAGTAAATGAAGTTTTAAGAATCGAAGGCAATGAAAAAAAATATAAAAAAGCGCAGTAACTACCCGTGGGGAACAACGCGCCCGTATAACGCCTACAAAAATTTTTTGGCGAATAAATTTGGCAGCCGGTTGCAAAAAGTTTCCGTCGATGCCGGATTCACCTGCCCAAATCGTGATGGTGCCAAAGCATTTGGCGGTTGTACGTATTGCAATAATATGAGTTTTGTGCCTTATTATTGCACGCCCGGAATGAGCATCGAGGAACAAACTCGCGCTGGCATCGAGTACTTACAAAAACGCTACGGCGAGATGAAATTTGTGGTCTACTTCCAGGCGTATAGCAATACGTACGCGCCGTTGAGCTATCTGAAACATTTGTATGAACAGGCGTTGCGCCAACCGGAAGTATGCGGGTTGGTGGTCAGCACCCGTCCGGATTGTATCGATGAAGAAAAAATAGCGTATTTTGAAACACTGGCGAAAAGCCATTACGTCAGTTTGGAATACGGGTTGGAATCAATTTATGACGCTACGTTGGAACGGCTCAATCGCGGGCACGGATTTGCCGAATGGGCGGACGCGGTAAATATGACTGCTAATCGCGGCATTCATGTTGCGGCGCATCTCATTTTGGGATTGCCCGGCGAAACGCGCGAACAGATGCTCAAAACAGCGGAAGTGGTTTCGCGCTATCCAATCCAATCGTTGAAATTGCATCACTTGCACATCGTCAAAAAAACCGCGCTGGCAACGGAATATTTGCGCGAGCCGTTCCCGCTGTTCGAATATGAGGAATATATCGATCTGGCGATCGAGTTTTTGCGGCGGCTGAATCCGGAAATTATGCTCCAGCGGTTGGTTGGCGAAACCCGCCCCAAACACCTGATTGCGCCGCATTGGGGCGTGCGAACCTCGGTTGTTGTGCAGGATATCGAAGCGGAAATGCAGCGGCGCGGCGTTTGTCAGGGCGATTTGTATCAGCCGGAAAACGGCGCGCAACGCGCCGAAGTTTTATCGCAAATTATTGAAAATCATTAATTTAATTTTGTTTGACAGGATAACAGGGTTTATACGATTTTTGTGTATTGATCCTGAAATGAGGCTCAACGGTAATTGGATTCGCCGTTTTCATTCGCAATAATGTTAAACGTGTTGGCATTTTCCTGCCATTCCTGCGAATGCAGGAATCTCCCGGATACCACTTTGAGCATCATTCAATCCTGTAATCCTGTAATCCTGTCAAAAAGATATTTTGAAAATCAGAAAAAACATGCAACTGATCGATACCCACACCCATTTGCACTACCATTCGTTTGATGATGACCGCGACGCCGTGTTGCAGCGCGCGTTTGCAGCCGGTGTTGCACAACTGGTGACGCTCGGAACAGATGTGCCATCCTGCCATCAGGCATTGTTGCTGGCGGATGCGCATCCGCAGGTATTTGCGTGTGTCGGAATTCACCCGTCGGAGGCGCATTTGGCAAAACCGGACGATGCGGATATCATCCGGGAACTCGCAAAATCGCACCCGAAAGTGGTGGCGATCGGCGAAATCGGGCTGGATTTTTATTGGGAAACCGAACATCACGCCGCCCAATACGGCACTTTCCGGCAAATGATCGACATCGCGCAAGCGCATGATTTTCCTGTGGTTATCCACAACAGAGCCGCTCAGCGGGAAATGCAGTGGTTTTTTCAGGAAGAAAAAATTGAGAAATTAAACGGGGTGATGCACTGTTTTGCGGGGGATAAGATTGATGCCGAATTTTATCTCGACATGGGATTGCACATTTCCTTTACAGCCAGCATAACCTACCCGAGTTTCGATAAAAATGTTGCCAGAATTGTGCCGCTGGACCGCACGATGATCGAAACCGATTCGCCATACATCGCACCGGCGAAATCCAAAAAAAAGCGCAACGAGCCGGCGAATGTGCTGGCTGTGGCACAAAAACTGGCGGAAATTCACGAACTGCCGGTTGCGGAAATTGCCCGCATCACCACCGAAAACGCCCGCCGATTTTTTCGCCTGCCACAATCAATTGACAAATAATTTCCCGAGATAGTCCAGTAGTGAGTTGTAAAATTCCGATTCTTTGCGGGGCGAGCTGCCGTCGCCATTGGTTTGCGGCTGAAAAGTGAGGTTGAAAAAATCGCTCTCATCGGCGTTCAGATGCAGCCGGTACGGTGCTTCGGTCATCAGCGCAACGTATGCGGAAAGCTGGTCGGGCTGGTCGTTCAAATCCATTACAAAATTATATTTCGCATTACGAAGCTTGTCCACAATTTCGTCGCGCGGCAGGCTCATCCGGTTCAAATCTTTTTCGGAGAGTTTGTCCACATCAAATAATTCTACCCGCCAGTTGGGATACGATTTCCGCAGCGATTGGATAAAACGGTTCGCATCCTCCAACAGCGACATGTTGCGCGGCATCACCACCAGCACTTTTTTGATGACGCTGGCTTTCGCCGGAAAATTGAGGGTTTGGCTCAACCGGGATATCACCGGGCGAACTTTTGAATCGAGAAGGTAACTGGTAATTTTATTTTTCAGACTCATTGCGATTGGTTTTCCGAATCTTTGGTTGAAACATAGGGTTTTATATTTTTCCACAAACGCAGCAGGCGTTCGCGGATCGATTTTTCATGTCCCATTTCCGTCGGGTTGTAATAAATTTTCCCGGCAACTTCTACCGGTAAATACGGTTTTGCGACAAAATGTTCCGGATGATCGTGGGCATATTGGTAATCCCTGCCGTAATCGAGTTTTTTCATCAATCCGGTTGGCGCGTTGCGCAGATGCAGCGGCACAGACACATCCGGTTGCTGGCGAATATCGTCCATCGCTTTGCGGATTGCCATGTAGCTGGCGTTGCTTTTCGGCGCTGCCGCCAAATACGTTGCCGCCTGACTCATGATAATCTGGCATTCCGGCATACCAATGTAAGTGACGGCTGTGAAACAACTTGTGGCGATCGTCAACGCTGCCGGATCGGCATTTCCCACATCTTCCGATGCCAGAATAATCATTCGCCGGGCGATAAATTTTGGATCTTCGCCGGCTTCCAGCATTCGCGCCATCCAGTACACCGCCGCATCCGGATCGCTGCCGCGCACGCTTTTGATGAACGCGGAAATCAGGTCGTAATGATACTCGCCGCCTTTGTCGTATTTCAGCACTTTCTGCTGTGCCGCTTTTTCGAAAATGGCTTTGGTGAGCACCAGCGGCGGCTGGCTGTCGCCGAGCAAATCAACAGCGTGTTCGATGGTGTTCAGCGCGCGCCGTGCATCGCCATCCGCCAAAATATACACCGTTTCCCAATCATCAATTTTGACCTGCTTCTCACGAAGCACAGAATCTTTTTCGAGCGCCAGCTCAACAATTTTTCGAATATGGTCGTTATTCAGCGATTTCAGCACCAGCACCTGGCAGCGGGAAAGTAGCGGCGAAATTACCTCAAACGACGGATTCTCGGTAGTTGCACCGATGAGCGTGATAGTGCCGTCCTCCACCACATGCAGCAGCGCATCCTGCTGGGCTTTGTTGAACCGGTGAATTTCATCGATAAACAGAATGGTGGATTTGCCAAAATAATCGCGGTTGCTGCGGGCTTTTTCGATGGTTTTGCGGATGTCTGCAACGCCGGCGGTTACCGCGCTCATGCTGATAAATTCGCTGTTAACCGTGTTGGCAATCGCCCGCGCCAATGTAGTTTTGCCAACGCCGGGCGGTCCCCAAAATATCAGCGATTTCAGCCGGTTGTGTTTCAGTGATTCGCGCAGCGCCGTGCCTTCGCCGATAATGGCTTCGTGACCCACAAAACCATCCAGTCCGGCGGGACGGGAGCGTTCTGCCAGTGGAATTGCCGCGGCATCCTGCGGCTGCTGTTGTTGCGAAAATAAATCCATAGTGATTTAATTTAATACCTCGTTACTGAAATCAAAATAGCAATTTCAATCCATGAAAATCGGGTTTTTCAATTTCAAAAGTGTGCAACATTTGCCCGCAGAAAGCAGCACCCTCTGCTCAGCCGGGTTACCGGAAAAATTCCCGGTCAAAATTGAGAAAATTTATCCCGGATGCGCTCTAAAATAATTAACAAATGCAGATTTTTCGACGAAAATGACGGGGATATGTCAATAGAAAACAACCTTCGATTTGATGTGGTCATTTTTGTCGAACAGAAAACGTTCATTCTTTGATGATATTTTTTGAGGTTGATAATTTTAAGTTGTTTAAAAATATATACTTATGGCTTGATGAAAAAATATTTTGCAAATGGCATCGTTTTTGTTTTGAATGATAGAAACTCGCAACGTCTGGCGATGCTGTTATAATGATTAAATTGACACAGGTCAATGTTATGGCAATGGAAATATCTATATAATCAGAGATTCTTTTTAACAATCGGTGAATGCGTTAGTGGAACAGACGCGTTTAGCACAATCATGAAGGAGGCATTTTGATGAAAAAAATGTTGACCGTTTTAAGTTTAGCTGTTTTGCTGGGAAATTTGCTGTGGGCACAGGAGCGGGATGTCCGGCGCGACCAGCATGTTCAGGCAACAAAATGGGAAATTTCCAATTTAGATTACAATATATTGGACGGATGTGAGCTGCAATTGCTCGACCAAAGCAGCGATTTACGCATTGCCGCACCCGAACAATTCCAAATGGGCGTGCAAACTGCAACATTTATTGTTGATTACGACGGTTTTACGCCGCAAGCCCAAGCCGCATTTCAATATGCGGTGGATATTTGGTCATCCATTTTAGTATCCGAAGTCCCGATCCGGGTGAGCGCCAAATGGGCGCCGTTGGGTTCGGGCGTGCTTGGCTCCGCCGGCCCGGGCGATTTTGCAAATAACGGCACCAACTGGTATCCGGTAGCTCTGGCGGAAGCGTCGAACGGTTCTGCTTTAAACCATCCGGACAGTGCCGATATCAACGCAACGTTCAGCAGCGTTTTCAGCAACTGGTATTTGGGAACGGACGGCAATCCGCCATCCAATAATTTTGATTTTGTATCCGTTGTGCTGCACGAACTGGGGCACGGTTTGGGATTCCTCGGTTCGATGGGATATGACAACGGCACCGGCAGCTGGGGATTGGGAACGGCGTTTCCGTTTATTTACGATCAGTTTTCCAGAAATGGCAACGGACAGCAATTAATTGATATCAATATTTTCCCCAATTCCTCAACGGCGTTGGGTTCACAATTAGTGAGCAATAATTTGTTTTACGCGGGAACTAAAACCGTTCAGGCGAACGGTGGAACGCCCGCACCGATTTATGCGCCGAATCCCTGGGAACAGGGTTCGAGTTATTCGCATTTTGATGAATCATCCTACAACGGCACGCCGCATGCGCTGATGACACCGGCAATTGCGCCCGGCGAAGCCATCCATTCACCCGGCGCGCTGATGCTGGCATTGTTTGAAGATAACGGCTGGCAAGTTAGCGGTGGCGGCGGTGTGGTTACCAAACTGGAGCAAACCTTCAATGGCGCCACTTTACCGGCAGGCTGGCAAATTGTGGACGTTGACGGCAGCGGCACAACCTGGGAATTGCGTACTCAGGTAAATTTTGATGGTACGTTGGTTAATCCGCAAATCGGAACGCATTTTCTCTTTAGCAGCTTTAATAGCGCAAACGGCACAGTCATCAGCGATTGGTTGATTACCCCGCAATTGCAAAATGTCCAAAACGGGGATAAGATCAGCTTTTACGCCGGAGCGATCGGCGGTGCCTTCAACGACTCGTTGCGGGTTGTCGTTTCCACAACCAATGCCAATCCGGCAAGTTTTACGAATCAGGTTGCATATTTCAAAGTTGCCGGACCGATTAGCAGTTGGAACCCGTACGAGTTCGATATTTCGGCATTTGCCGGGCAAAATATCTATGTCGCACTTGTTTATTTGCACCAAAATGGTGGACCAAGCGGGGCGCATTCCGACAACCTGTGGCTCGACCATTTTTCGTGGACTGGCACTGGTATTGTCGCCATCGACGACGATCAGCCGGCGGTTGCGAAAGCGTTTAGCCTGGAGCAAAATTACCCGAATCCGTTCAACCCGGAAACCCGCATACGCTACAGCGTTCCCAAATCTGCGAATGTGACGTTGTCGGTTTACAATCTGGTTGGTCAAAAAGTAGCTGTGCTGGTCAACGAAACGCAGGCATCCGGCACATACGAAATTTCGTTTGATGCCAGCCATCTCAGCAGCGGCGTGTATTTTTATCAATTGCAGGCCGGCGAATTTTCAAACGTTCGCAAAATGCTGTTAACCCGATAAATCTCCTCGATAGACCCCTCGCTAAAACTTCGGATTAACGGATTTTGGCACCGAAGCGTCAATATAAAAGAAGCCCGGAAAAATTGCCGGGCTTCTTTTTTTTGTCAAAAATGCGTTCAGCCAGCAGCAACCGGCAGCGAAAAAATGAATGCCGTGCCTTTATCCAGCGCGCTTTTTACGGAAATGGCGCTGTCGTGCGCTTCCAGAATTTTTTGGGTGATTGCCAAACCCAGCCCTGCACCTCCGGGCTCGCCCTGCCGGGTGCGGCTTTTTTCCACCCGATAAAACCGTTCGAACACATGTGGCAAATCTTCTTCCGGAATTCCGCGTCCGGTATCCGCAACCTTGACGGTTACCGCACCGTTTTGGCAAGCCAGTTCGATGGTCACCAAACCGCTGTTGGGTGTGAAATTCAGGGCGTTATCGATCAGGTTGGAGAGCGCTCGCTCAATCATCCCGATGTCCCCGGAAACCATGGGAATTTCCTCGGTTACCAGCAATTGCAGGTTGATTTGCCGATTTTCCGCCCGCGGTTTGAATTTCAGTACGACGTCCTGCGCCAGCTCCGCCAGCGAAAATGCTTCTTTTTGGGGATGAACCTGCCGGGCATCCAGCTTCGAAAATTCGAACAATTCACCAACCAAACGGCTTAATTGCCGGGCATTTTTGAAAATAGTATCGAGCATTTTTTGGCGCTGTTCCGGCGCCAGTTGCTCCGCTTTCATCAAAATAGTTTCCAGATAACCCTGGATCGATGCCAGCGGACTGCGCAAATCGTGGGAAATATTGGCGATCAAATCCCGCCGCAGGCGATCTTTTTCGCGAATGTCGCTCATATTTTGCTGAATGGTATCGGCCATTTGGTTGAATGCGCCGCCCAATTGCCCGATCTCGTCACTGGATTGTCGCGGTGTTCGCTGCTGCAAATCGCCATTGGCGAACTGGCGAACCGTCCGGGTCATTTGCTGAAACCGCCGGGTGAGCATCGCAAAGAGCGCAAGCCCGGCAATGGCGGTGAAGATCAGCGTAATCAATAAATATTTCATGGTCGAACGTCCGATGTAGCTGTTTTTCACCAGCGAGAGCGCGGTGTGATATTCCTTCACACCCAGCACCACATACACAAAACCGGATTGCGAATCGCTGTAACGGATCGGCGCAGCGGAGAAAAGCATTCGCATGCCCGGTTCGCAGGGTGCATCGCCAACGCAGTGAATATCGTCCGGGTTTTCCAGAAATTTTTGAATGGGCATCAGGTTTACGCTGGTCATTTTTACATCGCCGCCCGGCGGAACAAACGATCGCAAAATTTGTCCGCGATCATCCAGAAAAAAAATCTCGATTTCCGGATTGAGCACCATCATTCCCTCAATTGTCTGCGCAATGCTGTCCTCGCCAACATTGCGCAGAAAAAACGGCTCGAACTCGCGGGCGATGTTCCGGGCAATCGGCGCGTTCATTTTCTGGCGCGCTTCGTCCAGCATATCAATGCAGGATTGGATCGTCACGTAACCGAGAATTGTCCCTAAAATCAATAAAATCAGCAGGAAAGAAAGCGAGATTTTTCCGTAAAAACTGTAAAAAAAGGTTTTCACTGCGCCAGTTCCTCCGGTTCGACAAATCGATAACCGACACCCCAAACCGTTTTCACATACGTCGGATTTGAGGGATCGTGCTCAATTTTGCTGCGCAACCGGTTGATGTGCGAGTTAACCGTGTGATCATATCCGTCAAATTGATAGCCCCAGATAATGTCCAATAATTCCTGACGGCTATACGCCCTGCCGGGATGTGTGGCGAACAGCGCCAGCAAATCGAACTCTTTTGCGGTCAGATCGACCGGGTTGCCGTGCAAAATAATTTTGCGTTTTTCCAAAAAAATGCTCAGTCCCGGGATGTGGATTTCGGTTTGATCATCGCTGCTGGCAGCCTGTTTTACCGCGCTCACCCGCCGCAAAATGGCTTTTACCCGCGCCAGCAACTCGCGCAAACTGAACGGTTTGGTGATGTAGTCATCCGCACCAAGTTCCAGACCGAGCACTTTATCGAACTCCTCGGATTTTGCGGTGAGCATCAGCACCGGCAGGGTTTTCTTTTCTTCGCGGATGCGTTTCAGCACTTCCATCCCGTCCAATTTGGGCAGCATGATATCCAGACACACCAAATCGAATTCATTTTCCAGCGCCATTCGCGCGCCGACCAGCCCGTTTTTGGCGAGTTCGGTGCGATATCCGGCATCACGCAGGTTCAGCTCCAGCAGGTCGGCGATATCGGGATCATCTTCGACAATCAGAATTTTTTCATCCACTGCAATTCCTCGTTTTTGGGGTCAACTTACAATTCTATTATCACAAAAATGTCACAATTGATTCATAAATCCAATGGCAAATTATCGCCCTTTGCGTGATTGTTTTGTGAGAAACCGGTAACGGGAATTTGATGAAATCGTGGAAAAAATTTCATATGTTAATAAACTGGCTCAATATCAATTTTAGTTTGAACGATAACCCGGATCGATAAATAAAATGCACAACCTCATTTTTTACAGTATGTTACTGGCGATTGTTTTGGCATCAGCGGCGAACGCCGGCGCATGGACGCAAAAAAAAGGCGGCTATTTTCTGAAGATTGCCGCCGGGCGACTTTCCACCGGACAGGAATATGACGCCAACGGAAACCTGCAGCGCATTGCGCAGGAATTTGACGCGGTGCTCCAAAAATCGACTTACAGCGAATGGGTTTTTCAGGGATATTTTGAATACGGGTTGACCCGTTCGCTGACGCTCATTGCCAATTTTCCGTATAAAATTGCCGGCGCTGACCGCAGCGAATTGAGTGATTTTTTCCCCGGCGGCACGCGGGATACCACTTTTTCCACCAGCGGATTTGGCGATTTGTGGGCATCCGCACGGCTGAATGTGCTGCGCCTGCCGGTGGTTGCATCGCTGCAGGGCGGTGTTAAATTGCCGTTGGGATACGCAAAACCCGGCGAAATTCCCGGTCCGGCGTTGGGAAACGGGGAAACGGAATACCAGATTTCGTTGCTGATCGGGCAGGGTTTTCATCCGCTGCCACTGTATGTGAGCGGCGAAATCGGCTATCGCGTTCGCAACGGCGCACTGAACGATGAGATTTTATTTGGCGTTGAAATGGGTTACACCTATAACAACGCGCTGTTGAAATTGGCATTGACCGGCGTGAGCAACACCCGCGAACCGCAGGTTGCGTTTGAGCAAACCAGCCCGCTGCCGCTGACCGGTGGCGAAAATGTGGCGTCCGCCCGGCTGTTTGGCGATCACGATTTGCTCAAATTAAACGCCGGATTTATTTATCCGCTGAGCGACGCGCTTTCGCTGGATGGCGGTGTTTTTCACGTGATCAGCGGGAAAAATATCATCGCCAGCACCATGTTTCAACTGGGCGTTGTGCTCTCCCGCTGAGTTTTTTTCCCCGCCGAATGTGTTTTCCCAACCGCAGTCTCTCGATGAGATATTGCGAATCCAGTTTGGATTCGTTATAATTCATTCAAAATAAAAATGGATTCAAAAGCAATCTGCCGGTTTTGCATTTTCAACCGGGAAAGGAAGTAAATACATGAGAACACTGCGTTTAGCAATGGCGCAAATGAACGCTACCGTTGGCGATTTAAAAGGAAATTTTGCAAAAATCGTAAATTTTGTGGAACAGGCCAAAGCGCAGCATGCACACATCGTTGCGTTTCCTGAGCTGACACTCACCGGTTATCCGGCGGAAGATTTGCTGCTTCGCCCGGAGTTTATCGAGGATAATCTGGAGTATCTCCAAAAGCTGATTCCGTATAGCAAAGATATTTCCATCGTGGTGGGATTTGTGGATCGCCGGGACGATATTTTTAACGCGGCGGCGTTTTTGCATCGCGGCGAAATGGTGGATATTTATCACAAACAATTTTTGCCAAATTATGGCGTTTTCGATGAAAACCGCTATTTTCAGGAAGGCAAACGGCTGCCGGTTTACAAGTTTAACGATATCAACATCGGCGTAAATATTTGCGAAGATATTTGGTATCCCGGCGGACCGCTGCACGATCAGGCGTTGTATGGCAACGCGGAAGTGATTATCAACATTTCGGCATCGCCGTATGCGATGGAAAAAGTGCTCGATCGCACCAACATGCTGAAAGTCCGGGCGCAGGATAGCGAAGTGATTTTGGCGTATGTCAACCTCGTTGGCGGGCAGGACGACATCATTTTCGACGGTACGAGCGTGCTCATTTCCGAAGACGGCGATTTGATCGCCCGTGCGCCCAGCTTTGAGGAAGCGCTGATTGTCGCGGATGTGCATCCGGATAATGTGTTCGCCAAACGGCTGCACGATCCGCGTCGCCGGAAGGAAAAATTGTTTGTTCCGCCCAACAAAAATATTCAAACGATCACGCTGGAACCGTCGGTAGCGTTGCCGCTCAACGATATTCCGGCACCGGAAATTTTGCCGGATTTATCGACGGACGCAGAAGTGTATCACGCCCTAACCCTCGGGCTGCGCGATTATGTGCACAAAAACGGGTTCAGCAAAGTGCTGATGGGGCTTTCCGGCGGGATCGATTCCGCGTTGGTTTGCGCCATTGCGGTGGATGCGCTCGGGAAAGAAAATGTGACCGGTGTTTCCATGCCCAGCAAATTTACCAGCACGCTCAGCAAAACAGACGCGCAGCAGCTTGCGGAAAATATGGAAATTGCATATCACGAAGTGCCGATCGGACGATTGCATGATTTGTATCTGGACGAGCTGAAACCGCTGTTCGAAGAAACCGAATCCGGCATTGCGGAAGAAAATATCCAGGCACGGATTCGCGGAAATATTTTGATGGCGCTGTCCAATAAATTTGGTGCGCTGGTGCTCACCACCGGCAATAAAAGCGAATACGGAACGGGCTATTGCACGTTATACGGCGATATGTGTGGCGCTTTCGCCGTGCTAAAAGATGTGCCGAAAATGCTGGCTTACGCGCTCAGTCGCTATCGCAACGCGGTTGCGAAATTTGATATTATTCCCGAATCGATCATCACAAAAGCGCCGAGTGCTGAGCTTCGTCCCGATCAAAAAGACAGCGATTCGCTGCCGCCATACGAGGTGCTCGACCCGATTCTGAAAGCGTATGTCGAAGATGATCTGGCGTTTGAGGAAATTGTCCGGCTCGGTTTTGATGAAGAATTGGTAAAAAATATTCTGCGATTGGTGGATCTGAACGAATACAAACGTCGCCAAAGTGCGCCGGGCATCAAAATTACGCCGCGAGCCTACGGCAAAGATCGCCGGTTCCCGATTACCAATGGGTATCGGCGCTGATGCTCACGGATAAATGATAAAAGAAAAAGGATAAATTGGTGATTGAGCCCTTCGACCCTTCGACAAGCTCAGGATGAGCGAAGTAAAAAGATTAAAGTAAAAAGGTTAAAGTAAAAAGGTAAAATTGGCGGTTGAGTTTAGCCTAAATTACCGGCGAAAGGACATGTTTATCCTTTATCACTTATCACTTATCCTTTATCCTTCTCCGATTTATCCTTCAATTGGGATCGCAGCGTGGCGAGAATTTCCGGCAATTGCTTCGGGTTCATTTCGGTGACGGCGAAATGGCGCATCAATTGTTGTTGGCGATTAAAAATCAGGATGTTACTTTTCCCTTTAACGAAATGATACGCTTCCGCGAATTGCCCTTTCCAATCCAGCAGAATCCACATTTTCCGGTTTTCTTTCGGAAAAAAACCTTTTACCAATCCTTTCAGAAAAAAGGGCACACCGCGTAAATCCGCCACGGCAACGTATCGAACCTGCTCAAATCCCGGCTCATTTTTCAACGAATCCTGAATGGCTTCGCCCCAAATGCGGTTGAAATCGCTGCCATCGCGGTCGCTGCCAAACACAACAATGATGCTGTCTGCCCAGCTTTCGTGCGTGTATTCGCGGTTGAATTGGTCTTTCATCTCAAATTCGATCAATTCAGTTGCGGATGAATCGGTGCTCGTTTGGGAAAACAATGGGAGAAAACCCAATAAAACAGTAAAAATCAAAGTAAATTGGCGAAACATAGGTATTTTTTCGTAAATTATGGAATATTTGATATTAGCAACAAATTCATGATTGTGATATTACAGCCAGGACGAAAATTACGGATACACACTTTCCCTCGCAAGAAATTTGGACAAAACACAACCACTATTCAACGCCGTGTTGGCACGGCATAATCATATAAACATTGATGGAGGCTATTGAAGATGAGAAAATTATTATTTTTGGCGCTGATGAGCATGTTGCTTTGGCAATGTGGCGGCAATCCGCAGCCGGAAGCAAAACAGGAAATGCCCGCCGAAACCGGGTTGCAGGGCAAGCCGGTCGATTACATGGTTGACGGCATGACCATGAAAGGCTACCTCGCCTACGACGCGGACAAAACCGGCAAACGTCCCGGAATTTTGGTTGTGCATGAGTGGTGGGGCGCCACGGAATACGTTCGCGAACGTGCGGAAATGCTCGCGAAACTCGGATACACCGCATTGGCAGTGGATATGTATGGCGAAGGCAAAATTGCCGATCACCCGGATGATGCCATGAAATTTGCCACCGAAGTAATGCAAAATATTCCCGCCGGCGAACAGCGTTTTCGCGAAGCGATGAAATTGCTCAAATCGCAAGCGACAGTGGATTCCAGCAATATTGGCGCAATCGGCTACTGTTTTGGCGGCGGCGTTGTGTTGCACATGGCGCGGGCAGGCATGCCGCTGGATGCCGTTGTGAGTTTTCACGGCAGCATCGCGACCCAGAATCCGGCCAAAGAAGGTGATGTAAAAGCCGCAATTTTGGTGTGCAACGGCGCGGATGACCCGTTCGTAACCGCCGAACAAATTGATGCGTTCAAAGCTGAAATGGAAGCCGCCGGCGCAGATTTCAAATTTGTGAATTATCCCGGCGCTGTTCACAGCTTCACCAATCCCGATGCGGATGCAAACGGTCAAAAATTTGAAATGCCGTTGGCATATAACAAAGCCGCGGATGAGCAATCCTGGCAGGATATGCAAGATTTGTTCAATCGCGTATTTGCGGAATAAATGAGAGATCATATTCAAAAAATCCGGTGTCGGCACTTGCCTGCACCGGATTTTTTTTGCGCAGACATCAGAATTGATTTGCCCGAAACAGCCGCTATGGTTATCTTTGTTTTCTACAAAATATCTTCGAAATGTGCTCTTTAACATCAGATTTTCCACGAAATAACATATCTTTCAGGATATTAATCATATTTCTCGTAACCGCCGAAATACGGAGTTTTCGCATGGCGCATAAAATCAAATTGTTCAAAATATTTGCTGTATTTTTGTTGTTGCAATCTACAATCATAGCGCAGGATTTTCTCCTGCAGGGTTGGTATTGGGATTATCCCAAAACCACGGATAACAATCTGTGGGCGGACACACTGCGGCTGAAAGCGCAGGAACTGGCTGACGCCGGATTCACTCACGTTTGGCTGCCGCCGCTTTCCCGCGCAAGTTTCGGTAACAGCAGCAACGGATACGATCCGAAAGATTTGTTTGATTTGGGATTGCCGGCAGGTGGCGGCGCAACCGGTTTCGGTTCGGTGACGGATTTGCAAAACCTGATCGCGGAATTTAACGCTGTCGGCATCAAAGCGGTGGCGGATGTGGTTTACAACCACCGCGACGGCGGGAAACCGGAGAATAATCCTGCGGTCGAAGGCTGGATCGAAGGCATGACGGACACAAAAATCAATTCAGGTGACCAGCCGTTTCCATCAGATCGTTTTCGGATTGTGTTGCCGATTGGCGGTGCAACCGGTTATGGCAGCGGAACGTACTATTTTAAAATTCGCTCAAAATCGTTGCATTCAAATTTTCACAACTTTGGGTACAAGCTGTATATTCAAACAAATAGAGTCGGTTACCGAAACTTGTCTGAGCTGAGTGAGGATGAATTTAACAATGGCGCATTCAATGGTGGTGGTGATTGCGGGCAAGGTAACAATGCTACAGAGTTAGGACGAGATATGCTAGCAACCATCGACAACGCCGGTTGCGGTATCGACGAATTCGCCCTCACCGTAACCACAGATGATTTTTTTGCGGCAGGTGATACACTCTTTATTTTCCTGAACAACACCGGCGGCAGCTATTCTGACCACACCGTGCATGGTCTCTGGTATGACAACGGTTCCTTCGGGCAGGATATTGTAAATTCACTGATTTATCAAACATATACCAATTTTTTCGGATTACCCAGTCAAATGGGCGGAATGAATTACCTGAATTTCAAACCGAATGGCAATTCTACCCAGCTTTCCGGCGATTTTGATTTTATGTGGTTTTTTTACGATTACGACCAAAATGTGCAAAATACCAAAGATGTGTTGTTCGACTGGAGCAAATGGCTGTGGACGGATAACGGCATTCGCGGGTATCGGATGGACGCGGTAAAACATTTCGATTACGCTTTTGCCGGCGATTTGCTGGATTATTTGTATGATCATGGCATTGCGCCGGATTTGGTTGTCGGCGAATTTTTTGACGGCAATCCCGGCACGTTAAAAAACTGGGTGGATGTGGTGTCAGCAAATATGGATGCAGACACCAAAACGGCTATCACGCCGCGAATATTTGATTTTTCCCTCCGCAGCAAGCTGGAAGCCGCAGACGTTCCGGCAATAGATGTACGGGAAGTTTTCACCAGCAGCATGGTTGATGCCGTTGGCGCCAGCGGATTTAACGTGGTTACGTTTGTCAACAATCACGATTTCCGGCACGGTGGCGAACCGGTAGAAAACGACCCGATATTGAGTTATGCTTATATTCTCACGAACAACCAGATCGGTTTACCGACGGTGTTTTACACGGATTACTACCATCGCGGCATCAAAGATGAAATTGACGAATTGATCAGCATTCACAAAGCGCACATTTTTGGGGCAACCCAGCGGGATTATTTGAGCAACAATTCGTTTTATGCACCAACTTTAACTTCCGGCTACATCGAAAACACATTGTTTTACCAGCTTTACGGTACACCATCGGGAAAGGATGTGTTTGTAGCAATCAATTTTGCGAATGTTCCATTGGCAATGTCGCATGGCGTAAACACGTCTGGTCTGCCCGTTGGCGCAAAACTGTTCGATTTGACCGGCAACGCCACCAGCAATTTTATGGAAGTGGACGGCAACTCTCGGGTCAGTTTCCAGATTCCTGCGCGGAGCTACGCGGTTTGGCTGGAAACAGACGGCATCGAATCGACGCCGCCAACCGCCGCGATCAGTGAATTTAGCGGCACAACCGCCAGCGGCACCATTTCCGACGGCGGCTCCGGCATCGTTTCCATCGAGGTGAAAACGTTGGAAGACGCGACCATCACCATCGCCGGCAACGCGTTCGCGGAAGGTCAGCGATTCAATACATCACCGGTGAGTTCCGTGAACATCACCGCGACAAAAACCGGCGCATCGCCAAAAGCGCGATTGCTGATTACCGATGCTGCCGGAAACCAACGCGTCTGGTTTGTTGATTTTCTGTAATCGATTAAACGAATATTTTCAATAGCTTATAAACAATATCAGGGTGGAGATTGAACAATGAAACTCAACCGAAAACACATGCTGTTGACACTCCTTTTGGCCGGTTTACTGCTCTCTGGATTTTTAAGCTGCGATAAAATTCCGCTGGATGTCATCCGCGACCAGATCCGGGATCAGCGCGAGCCCGTCAAAATTCTCAAAAAATTCGGCGTAAAAGTGAACGAGCAAACCGGCGAAATCGAGGTGTTTTACGGCGGCAGGCAAATTCCCATCCAAAAAACCGGGGTGAATTACGTTTCCAATACCATCATCAACAATCAGGTAACGCTGGCGCAAATTCGTTACACGCCGCTCGGCTGCAACGATTTTGATACCGCGAACGGCAAAAATCTGCGCACATTTGCGGTTGATTTCCGGAACACCAGCGGCAACACCTTCCAATATGTGGTGCCGACCAACGTCACCGGCAGCAATGTTTTTGGCATCAGCGGCAGCGTTGGTACAAATATCGCGCCGTCATCCGGTCCGTTGGATGTGTTCACAATTGCGTTTGTTCCGGCGTTGAAAACCTGCAACACGTTCAGTTTCTATTTCGATTTGTCCGATGGATTCACCGATTAAACGCGACTGCACGGAGTGAATCGTATGTTCAAATCGATCTGTAAATTGTTGGTTGTTTGGGGTATCTTTTCGATAATTTCAACTACCGGGGTTTCGCAACATCGCGAAATCCCAACAGAAAGCAACCGGTTGAACCGGCAGATGTTGCCGCCGGATCGCCACATTTCCAACACTGCAATTATCAAATACGAAACAACCTTTGCCGACGAAGCGGCGCTGGCTGACTGGACGATCATCAATCAGGATGGCAGCAGCAATCTCAGCGGGGAAACCGTTGGCAAATTTGTGACCGGACTGGTTTTTCCCGGCGGCGGATCGGTGTCGCCGCAGGTGCCAGGCACTTATTTTTGGGCGAGTAATTTTGCGAACGCCAACGGCATCCTGATGGACGAATGGCTGATTTCCCCGCAATTGCCGGTGGTTTTGCCGGGCGATACGCTGTCATTTTTTGGCGGTGCGCCGGAAGTGCTGTTCAAAGATTCGATCGAAGTGCGGCTGGCAACCAGCGATCCGCAGGGCGAAATCAACACATTTGTTCACAAATTGGCGCGATTCAAAATGGACGGACCGCGCGGCAGTTGGACGGAATATCGCGTCCCGCTGGATTCGAGCATATTTATCGGATCGAATATCTGGATTGCGTTGCGATACTGGCACAGCAACGGCGGCGCATTTGGCAACAGCACGGACAACGTTTGGCTGGATCATGTGACGATAACCGGCAACAATCTGGTTTTCAGCCAAAATATTTCTGCCGGTTGGCGATTGGTCGGGTTGCCGGTTGCTGTCAGCGATTCATCGGTGAACACGCTGTATCCGAACCACACCGGCGGAACGCTGTTCGGTTTCGATGGCGGTTATCGCAATGAAACGCACCTCGCCCGTTTTGCGGGGTACTGGCTCAATTTTCCCGGCGCGGAAACGGTTGACATCACCGGCGCACCGTTTTCCGAATGCACGATCGACCTCGCCAATGGCTGGAACCTGATTTCCGGACCCACCTGCACGGTGCCGCTCAGCGCGATAGATGATCCCGATGGCATCATCATCGCCGGCACAATTTATGGCTACGAAAACGGCTATTTCAGCGCGGATTCGCTAAAAGCCGGGCAAGGCTATTGGGTTCGCACGCGCGGCGCCGGGCAGATCAGCATTAGTTGTGATTTTTGAAATGGAAATTTTGGGTTGGTATAAATCGAAATAAAACAAAAGGCGACCGTGTCAGATCGCCTTTTGTTGTCCTCATCCGTGTGTCAGCAATCCTTCCCTGCGCAATATCTCCAGAAATTCTGCAACATAGTTTTCGGCATCGGTAATTTCATACTCCGATTCCAGCGCGTCGCTGATGTTTTCCGGAGGGATTCCGGCTTGCAGATGCTGCCAGATTTTACTCCCGGTTTCGTTGAGGGAGTAGTAGCGTTTGGTGTTCAGATGAAGTAAAACGCTTTCGTTTTCGTCCAATGTTGTGTGAATAATATTTGGATCAATCCGGTATTTTTGAGCGACAGCCATTGAACCTCCGTGTTAATTTTTATTTCAGCAAAATCATTTTGCGGGTTTGGTCGGCATTTTCGACCGAAAGTTGGTAGAAATACACGCCGTTGGCAACCGTCCGGCGTTGATCGTTCTGCCCGTTCCAGCGCACAGAATGTTCTCCGGCGGGCAAGGTTTTGTTCACTAAAGTTGCCACATTTTTTCCGTCGATATCAAATACTGTCAATTTAACTGTTGCTGCTTTTTTCAGCCGGAACGGAATAGTGGTGGACGGATTGAACGGGTTTGGATAATTTTGGTGCAGCTCAAACGTTTCAGCCACATTGTTTTCCGGTTGAATGCCGGTGGAAGGGTTGTTCACCAAAATGATGTGATCGAGCCACACATTATCCGAATGTGCGCCGGTTGCGCCGCCGTTGTTGTGCCAATATCGCAGGGCGATCCAAACCGGCTGACCGCGCCACAGCGCGGAATCCAGCGGCACAGCGTAGCGCGTCCAGTTACCGAGCGGACCCGCCATTTTGTAACGACCTAATGAATGGGCAAACGCAGAAATATTCCCCTGCGGATTTTCGGTTGCGAGGCGAACCTGCACAGAATCGTCGTATCCGCCGCCGATGGCGCCGCCCCAAAAATACAGCGTGTCGCCCGTTTCCACTGCCGGCAGTTGCGGCGAAACCAGCCATTCGTCGAGCAAATTGCCGTTGGCATTCGAAAAATTGCTCGCCCAAAAATAGGTGCCCGGCACTTGCGGTTTGATGCTGTCGCCGTTGCTGTAAATCAGATATGTGGCAAAGCCGCCAACGGAATTGTTGAAACTGCCATCCGCGTTGATGATTGTCCATTGCTGCATTGCGGTAGTATCCACAAAGCTTTCTTCAAATTTTATTTGCCCGGAAATGGCTTTTGGTGATGCCGGAAGTTGATGCTCCATTGACGATAACCGGCGCGATTGCGCGGTTTGTCGTTCTGTAGCATGCTGTGCAAATCCGGTTGTACCGAAAATTACACATGCCAGAAAAACTAATGTAAATCGAAATAAAATCATCACGGTTGCCAGGTTCCGACAAATGCGGTGGTCACGTCCGGCAGCGATTCGTGCCGGCGAATTTCGGGTTTTACAAATGCCTTTTTTGCGGGCGATGGGTTGTTTTTGTTTCCATCCTGATTGAAAATTCGTGCTGCATTTTCCGCAGTAGTGTGAGCTTTCATCGATTGTCCTTATGTTCAGCAGTTACAGGATTTTAAATAAATGTATTCGAATAAGACTCCGGATTCCGGAAATCAGAAAAAATTGGGACGTTGTGAATTGAATTAAAAAAAAATGGAGTCCGTCTGATGTCAAAGGTCTTTGGTTGATCAATTAACCTACAAAAATGCATTGCCGGTGTGAAATAGATCACGCGATTGCTATTTCAAAAAATTGACGACGGTCACATGAAATTTGCCTTTTTAACGGTTTGCGATCAGGAAATCCACTCCCAAAAGCGAGGATCGTTATTTCTGCGATACCTCCGGCAACAAAATGGTTTTCAGATCCGGCACTTTTTGGTAATGAAGCAGGCAATGCGTGCAGATAAATTTATCTGCGGCATCCATTTTTCCGGCAGCGATGTGATGTATTTTTTCGGCGTTCACTTCGTTGATTTTCGCCATCAGTCGCAGGTGCGCTTCGTAAAAACTAACTTCGTTTAAATCGGCAACGATGTCGCTGTCCGTCAGTCCGCCGCGATAATTGGAAAGCACGCAGCACGCGGACAAACATCCGCGATGGTCGATGTTGAATTCGCGCATCTGCAATTGTGCGCACTGGAAAAACGGTGAATCGTTGTGATGATCACCCGCGAGATACACCGGGAGCTGATACATCCGCTGTAACTGGGCGATTTCCGATTCCACCCGCCGGCGTTCGGCGATGTTCATCACCATATTTGCAGCCACAGCATCGGGCGTTGGTTGGCAATGGGCAAAACCCACAGCGGCACAACCCAATTGTGTTGCCAGCCGAACCATCGCTTCCATTTCGTCAACATTCGTTTTTGTGATAACCATGTTGATGTGAACCGGAATCCCGTTGAATTTATACAGCGAAATGGCTTCCATCAATTTACGGAACGAGCCACTCCGTTTGCGGATGGTATCGTGCGTTTCAGCAGTTGCGCCATCAATACTGAAATTGACAAAACCGATCGCCGATTTCACAGGACGCAACTGCTCAAACGTCTTTTGATATTGCCATGCATTGGTGACAAAAGAAAACGAATAGCCGAAATCCGCCACCAGTCGGGCGATTTCGCCAAATTTCGGATGGATGGTCGGCTCGCCGCCGGTAAACGAAACCAGGCTAACGCTGTGATACGCTTGCGATTCCCGCAATACTTTTTCGATGATTTCCGTTGATAAATAATGCGTTAGCCCACCCTCATGGCGGATGCAATGGATGCAACTGAAATTACACAAGTTGGTCAGTTCAAAAATGATTTTGACAAGCTGATTCCGGGATGAACCACTGCGTTGGGAAGTGCTGCCGTTGTTCATGAACCCACCTGCTGTTCGGAATTTAAGTTCATTGCATCCAACAGTTTACGCGAAACATCCGCCGGCGAAAGCAGCACATCTTTTCCGGCGATAAACCGGTAGCACCGCGATTGCTGCACCAGTCCTTTGAGCAATTCCATGTGCGCAGGCGTCTGCACAGTGTCATACGCGTTGAGCGAGCTTTGCCGCAATAAGTGATACAGCGCATCCGATTTATTGATCGGCGCCAACTCACTTTCCGGCTGATCGACAATTTTGGGGAACAACAGCAATTGCGGGGTCGATTCCTCGGAAACGGGATACCCGTTAATTCGCTGCGGATCGACAGATGTTTTTGCATCGTTCAGGCGAAGTTTTGTTTTGGCGAAATGCGCCAGCACATCCGGGAAAACCAGCAATTTACGGCGGAGCGGATGGGCCACAATCTGCTGCAACGGATTGAAACGCAGCAAAATGGAATCATCGGAAACCGATTGCCAACCCTGCGAAAGCAGCGCCAGCACCAGTGTTGATTTACCGCAACCGCTTTCGCCAATCACCATGCATGCCCGATTTCCGGTGGTAACACAACCGGCATGCAGCGCAAAAACATTGTGATGGCGCAACAGCGACATCAGCGCCAGCAGCAGCAAATCCTGATAAACGATGGCTTCTGTTTGCGCACCGTTTGCAACCACATTGCCCTCGATGGCATTTCCCTGCAAATTGACAATGAATAGCGCATCCGGGTGATAAATGAAAATTTGATTGGCAAATCGCCAGATGTCGATATCATCAAAACGGGCATCCGGAAACGTTTCGGACGGTGGTTTTATGGGCGTAAGTTGGGAATTTATATGGATTTGCAACGGCAAACTGCAGCCTGTGGGAAACACATGCGGAAGCCCCAATGCCTCGATAATAGAACGGAACTTACCGAGAATTTCGGACGAATCAGCCGAAAGGCGAATCGAAAAATTGAGCAGTTGGTAATATTTTTCGGAATTCAGGTCAACACTCCACTGTTGTTACTCGTGCGAAAAATCCGTTTTCCCGCGAAAAAGTCGGAGAAGAAAATACGTTAGCTGAAAAATTTTAGTGTGAATCGCGTCACGAAATGGCAGGTTAAAAAAAACGCGCGCTCCAAAAAGAACGCGCGTTGAAAAAATACTATCGGTAAAGGGGATCAGCGCATCGCCAGCTTTTTGCCGATTGATTTTGGCAGCGCATCGTGATGCATCATAATCGAAATGGTTTTGGCGCGAACATACGATTCGGACATATACACATAACCCTCGTGCCCGCGGTCTTTGGTTCCCCAGGAATTTTTGGTGATGTAATATTTGGTCCCGTTCTGATCTTTCGTGATGCCGGTGATGTGCATCAAATGGTCATCGGTGGTTGCGTAATTTTCGAAATATTCCTGGCGCAACGCCTGTGTCACATCTTTTTCCGGCGACGGCGCATCGAACAGCGATTTTTGCTCTTTCTCGGTCATATCGCTCCAGTCGGTCAGCGGCAAAATGGCAATGCCTTTTTTATTATTGAATGTTTTCTCGCTGACATCGCCATCCCAGCCGACGGTGTAACCGTTCTCCAGCGCGTTGTCCATCGCTTCCATCAGCTCATCCAGCGGCACGTTGAAATAGAGATTGTTCGCCCAGTTATCGGGAATTTCGACGGCAAATTTGCTGTAAAACGGGTGGTGCGAAAACGATGTAAGTTCAATATAATCAGCAGTTTTAAAGCCAAGTTCAGCCGCGAAGGATTTGGGTGTGTAGCTTTTCCCGCGATACTCGAATGTTTCCGGAATTTCACCGAGATACACATCCAGCACCGCTGCAACCGCGTTTTTCCATACGTTGCTCAGCTGTTTGCCTTTGTTCGCTACAATTGCATCCAGCATACTGTTCAACACCGCATCCATTTCCTGATGATTGTGATCGGAATAGCCGGCTTGTTTGCCGTTATACACCGCTTCCGGCACAACGCCGTATTCTGCGGCGATACGCATCATATCGCCGGAAAGGCTGCCTGCGCCAAGCTGTGCGCTACCGTGGCGCTGCACATAATTCAGCGCTTTTTGCGGATAAATATTGCGAACCACAAACATTTCGGACAAATCGTGCTCGCCTTTGCCCATGCGCATCAGTTCCGATTCCAGAAAAGAGCTGGTTGCAAAACTCCAGCAGGTGCCGGTTTTGGATTGGTTTTTGATGGGCGTCGCATCCAGTTGGGTTGCGGTAGTGAAAACGAATCCGGCAGAATCAGCCTGTGCAGCCAAATGTGACAACGGAAAGCCGAGTAGCGCAATTATCACCGCAATGAATGTTCGAAAATTTTTGACGGACATATGTTGACTCCTTTTTAGTTCAGTGAAATATCAGGAAATCAATTTAAGCCAATCTGTTAAAATGGAAAATCAAAAGTTTGGATTTTTGGGCAAAAAAAAAACGCCTTCCGGTTGCGAAAGGCGTTTTGAAAACCACTTCTGTTCAAATGTAATTACGACGGTTGTTTGGCAACCCACTGCATGCACCAGCCATCCGGATTGATGGGGCCTTTGATAATTTGGCAACCGCCACACTGTGCGCCGTCTTTCGGTTCTACATACAATGCGCAATTGTGACACCATTTTTCAGCTTCTTTGGATTGGGCAACATACTGAAACGTGCCGCGCATATTTACTTCTGCCTCGGTTAATCCCGTCAAATCGCCACAGGGATCTGCTGCCGGGGCAGCCTGCTCTGCGGGTGCCGGTTCCGGTGTTGCAGCCGGTTTGGATGCGGTTTCATTTCCACCGCCACCGCATGAATTTAACAGGCTTCCTGCGCCTAAAACACCAATACCTAATAATCCCAGACGCTGTAAAAATTCTTTACGAGTCAACTTGTCCATAGCGTCTATGCTCCTTTTGTTGATGGGTCTGATTTAGAATTAAAAAGCAGTATTGCTTATTATTTCGATGTAAATGATTATCAGAAAATCAATAATCATTCTTAAATGAGAATTATTACTGCAAATATAGGCGTTCGGGTAATTAATGTCAACGGCAAGTTGCGGATTTCACAAAAAAGAACGGTTAGGAATTAGGGGTTGGAACCAGTGATAAAAGGCTGATTTCCGGGCGGCAGTTGATGCGAATACCCCGCACATTTCCGATGCCGCGGGTGATGTGCAGCCAGCGATTTTCCCAGCGATGCAGCCCTTCGACAAACCGTTTGTCCCGCACCGGTGCAAACGGTGCACCGATCAGCGGAAAGCGAATTTGCCCGCCGTGAGTATGTCCGCAGAGCAGCAAATCCCACTCAAACGGTTGAATGTGCGTTTTGGTATCCGGATTGTGCGAGAGCACAATTTTGGGTGCAGAATGGCTTTCCGGCGATAGCTGAGCAAAAGCTTTTGGCGGATTACTTTCATCAGCCCACCAATCAGATAATCCGATAAAAAACAATTGGTTATCATTGATGGTTCTGGAATCGTGCGCGTTTTCCAGCACCGTAATTCCGGCGTTGTTGAGCACATTTCTCACCGGTTCCGGGGTTGAATATCCGCCCCGGCGAACAGCCCACCTGCCGCCATCGTGATTGCCGAAGCAGGCAAAAGCCGGTGCGGCGTCGCTCAGTTTTCGCAGAATCCGGCTGTATTCCCGTTCGTTGAAAATATAGGTGGAAGTGAAATCGCCGGTGATGCAAACGACGTCCGGTTGCTGTGCCAGCACCATTTCAACCGCGCTTTCCAGATAAGACAGCGAGACAACCAGCGAATAGTGCAAATCGGAAATATGCAACAATTGAACCGGACGGGAAAGGTGCGGCAACGGCACTTCGCGCCGGGTGATCTCGATCCAGCGCGGCTCAACCAACGTGCTGTATCCGGTTGCGCTAACGCCGGTGGCGAAAATGCTCGTCAAAAATTGTCTGCGGGAAATGGATTTCATTGGGCGGCGGCTTTTGGCGTTAAAAATACAGTAATAAGTTCAGTCCATTCAATGAGATATCGCATTTTTCATCTGCGTTTTATCTTCATTGAATATACAGCTATCCGCAAAAAATGTTCGAGAAACAGCGCATTTTTTTTCAAAAAATTAGTGCAACACGCTCGACGAAAACGACGCAATTTGGCACAGCTTTCCGAAGGTTAACAATTTTGACGATGCTAAGTTCAATAAAAACAATACCTGGTTTTTTGCGCACCATTTGGTCGAGTCCAAGCCGCGATTATTTCCATTTTTATTTTCCAATGCAAATGCAAATAAGCTCATATAAAACAATAGGTTAAGGTTGTGTTCGAGTTGCGCGGATAGATTTGGCATCCATTTTGATTAATTGACCGACAGCGGAAAAACGATCAAAAAAGGAGATCAACAATGAAAAAGATATTGAAATGGACCGGGATTGGATTGGGTAGTTTGTTGGCGCTGTTGCTCATTGCTGCTGCGGTTTTGTACGCGATTGGCACATCAAAATTCAATAAATCGCACCAAATAAATGTTGAAACCATCGCTATTCCCACGGACTCGGCTGCCGTTGCCAGAGGCGAGCATTTGGTAATGACGATGGGTTGTGTGGAATGCCATGGCAACAATCTCGCCGGTAATGTATTTATCGATGAAGCGCCGATGGGTAAAATTTCGGCATCGAATCTCACGAGTGGCGCGGGCGGCATTGGCAACAGTTATTCGGACGCGGATTGGGTGCGCGCCATTCGCCACGGCGTAAAACCCAACGGGCAGGCGATTGTGATCATGCCCTCCAATTTTTATCTGGAAATGAACGCGAAAGAACTGGGCGATTTGATCGCATACCTGAAACAAACGCCGCCGGTGGATAATGTTTTGCCCGAACGGGAAATGGGTCCCATCGCGCGGCTCATCAGCGGGCTGTCCGATGAATTGCTGCCGGCAAATACCATCGATCATTCCGTTGCCATTCCCAACGAAATTCAGCCGGAAGTAACCGCGACATACGGTGAATACAAAGCCATCATCTGTCGCGCCTGCCACGGTGAAGATCTCGCCGGCGGATTGGTTCACGGCCCGCCCGGAACGCCGCCGTCCCAAAATCTTACGCCTGATATGGAAAGCGGCATCGGCAAATGGAGCGAAGCGGATTTTTTCAGCGCGGTTCGCGATGGCGTGCGACCCAACGGAGAGGAGATCAATCCGGCGATGCCGCGTTGGGTCGGGAATATGACGGATGATGAGTTACGGGCGATCTGGCTCTATCTGCAAAGCGTGCCGCCGGTGCACACCGATTTGGCAAAACAATAAGATTTTTGATTGTAAGCTCAGATTAAACAAAGCATTAGCGGTGAGGATATTTGTTGCAGATTGGATAGTGAAAATGACAAATCGCTGCGTTCCCGTGGAAAAAACGCTGTCACTTACTAAAAAACAACGCGTTAAACAAGCTGACCTCTCCGGCAAAAAGGGTCAGCTTTAGCGCCATTCGGGTGAGCATAAATAGCTGTTGCATCAGAAATAAAATGGTAATGGTAATTGTGCCGGGATCGCTCAGCCAGTTGGAAAAGGGGTTGTAAAACAGCAGCAAAATGATGCCGATCAGCCACACCGCAAACGTCAGTGTGATGGTGCGCCGCAAATTGCCAAAAACAAACCCAAAGCTGCGCGAAAGCGCCACCCGTGTGCTGCGTTCGCCGGTTTGCACAATGTAAATCCGGGCGTAATCGAACAGCAGATAGCACAACACAATTCCCAAAAATCGCAGCAACAGCCGCAACCAGGAGCCCCAATACAGCACGGATTCGTAAGCGTCATCCCCAAAAATGAGATCTTGCAACCCGCTGATTCCCGCGGTAGGCGCAACGACCAGCAGCAAAAATACCGGAATCATCCACAAAAATAACCGCAAAAATCGCCCGAAATTATTGGCGGCGCTGCCCCAAAAATTGATCGGCGCATATTGTGTGTGGTGCACAAAAATGTGAAACGCACCGCCGGAGAGAAACAAGCTGCCCACCCAATAAATAATCCCGGCGATGACAAATGTGCTCATCAAAATATCGCTGAGGGCTGCGTTGTTGCTAAAAAATTCGATGAGAAAATGGGGATCCAGCTTACCGGCAAGCGACTCGCCCATCAGGCTGCTGCCGATAAAATCTTTCAACGTGCCGCGCCACGGAATGGTCAGCAGCACACCTGCCAGCAGGTTGAATAAATAATAAATCAGCAGCACCCGCCGGTGTCGCCACATTTGCCGTAAGCCTGTCCGTAAAAACGCGAATACCATTAATGTTCTCTGTTATTGTGCAAAAATTGTCAGCAGGTTGAGCAATTCCGGCTGATCCAGCAAAAACTGCATCCAAAACAGCCAGCGTGCGGAAAGCTTGTTCGCACCGCTGTTGCGCGGTTCAATCGCCCGGCTGTTGTTTGTAAAATTGACGTCCATTACCAAATGGTGATCGGGATCGACGGTTGCGGAAACAATTTCGGTAGATTTGATATAGCTGAATTTCTGCCAATCTGCTTCCCCGTCCCAATTTTCCCGGATGGTTTCGCCGTCGGAAAAAACGACTTCGATGGTTACCGGAAAAATAAAATCGCCGAGCCGGCGCACGGTAAAACCGCTCTCAAACAGTTCGGCGACGGTGGCATCCGCATCGCCGGAATCTGCGACAGCAGCCACGTTTGCGGTATCCACCGGTGTGGTTGCCGTCGGAAAATCGTAATCAAAACCCATGTTGCTGCGGTGTCGCCGGGTGAATATTCGCTCGATGCTGTAATCCATAATCCGGGTGGTGTAGAGCGCCTGATCAAAAAATGGCTGCAGGTTTTTGCCGCTGATTTCGTTGACGATATCCACAAAATCCTGCGATTTCGGGTGCCGGAATTTCCAGCGCTCAAAATAGGTTCGCAGAATGTTCCGCATTACATTTTCGCCGAGCATGTTGTGCAATGACTGAAGATACAGCCCCGGTTTCTGATACGAATTGATCACGTAACTGCCGCCGGAAGCATATTGCCAACTGTTTTTCACGATGGGATCGTTGTCCGGTACGAGCAGAAATTGCAATCGCGAAAAATGTTCATCGGTGATTTGCACATCGAGGTAATCCACAAAATCGCCCCGCGGGCCATACAAATGATTCATTATTTGCATTTCGGTGTAGGTGTTGATGCCTTCATCCAGCCAGCTTTCCTCGAACTCGTTGCTGGCAACCATTCCCTGCCAGTAATTATGCCCGAATTCATGGATGATCACCAGCTCGGGCAACCGGATGCCCTCGGGCATGCCGTAGTGCGTGCCCACCGTGAACAGCGTCGGATATTCCATACCGTCCACCACGCTCGCGCCGCGCCGGGGATCCACCACGGTGATGTTGGGATACGGGTAATCGCCATACCAGTTCTGGAATGTTTCCACTGCGGATTTTGCGGCTTCGATGTGCCGCGCGCCCTGCGAAACGTGATCTTTCTGGATGAGCGCCCGAATTTCCACATCCTGCGCCGTGCCTTTGAATTCCACAAATTCCGGGCTGGCGGTCCATGCGAAATCGTGAACGTCTTCCGCGTGATAAAAATATGTGATCGTCCCGTTTTCATTATCCGAGGGTGCGCCGACTTGCACGCCGGTTGCGCCGAGCAAATAGCCGGAGGGCACCGTCATCCACACATTGTATTCGCCGAAATCGGCGAAAAATTCGCTGTGATAGTGAAATTGGTGGCAGTTCCAGCCGTTTTCCGTCCAAACACCGATTTTCGGAAACCACTGTGCAACGAAATAAAATTCATCGAGCGCACCGGTTCGGTCAGCCGGCGGATCGGGCAATTTCACCAAAAAATCGATAAACAGCGAAATCGTTTCGCCGGGCAAAACCGGACGCGGCAGCGTAACGCTGAGTACGGTTTTGTCTGCTGTGTGTTCGGGAATATCGGGCTGGACAAATTGCATCGATGCGGTGACATCCAATCCCGGCAGCGCGTTCAACGGGCGTTCGGCCAGCCGGTGCAGCAGTTGCCGGTCAGTGGCGGATTTGGGGGAGGGGAGCATCGCAATTTTGTTGATATCGATATATCCCCAGCCAGACTCGTTTTCCGTGTTGGGCAATCGCCGTCCTTTTTCGATCATAAAAGTCGATTCGCTGTTGCGAAACGCGTTCATATATAAATGAAGGCGCAGTTCCTGCACGGTTGTCCTGCCGGGATTTGTCCACGTAAGTATCTGTTTTCCCGTAAGTTGATCGGTTTCGGTATCCAGGTCGGCAATGATATCGTAATTGGCAATGCGCTGGCTCAACTGCGGGTTGAACAATACCGGCGGGTTTGCCGGCTGCCCGAATAATTGAAAAATGCTCCCCGACAACAGCCAAAAAAGGGAAGCAAAAAAGGTGCGGTTTCGCAAAATGATTCTCCGTTATCCCCAAATGTTGGCCAAAAAATACGCAATTCGGGCAATCTTTGCAAGTGCCGTTGAATTAGAGTTGAGCGATCGTGCCAATATCCTAAGTCTGTTGCAGAATTGGCATAAACGTGTTAATTTTCAAATTCAACATCGCAACAACGGAGGAGAAAAACATGCGACTGTATTGGAGACAGAGACATTTTCAACCGGCTTGGGCTGCAAAATGGATGACGATTGCAGTTACGATGCTATTTTTATTGGGATGGAATGCAGTAATGGCAGAAGAAATGTTCAAACCCGAAGATTTATTGCGCATGAAAAGCGTGCGCACCGCGGAAATCAGCCCGGACGGGCAGTGGATTGCCTACACCGTCAGCGTGCCGCGCGAACCCGGTGATGCACCCGGCGGTGCATATGACGAGCTGTATGTGGCGTCCACCGCAACCGGCGAAAGCCGCCCGTTTATCGTTGGCAAAGTGGATGTGCTGAAACCGCAGTGGCACCCGTCCGGAAAAGGCATTTCTTTTTTGATGCGCCGCGATGGCAAAACCACCCAGGTTTGGCAAATTCCGCTGAACGGCGGCGAAGCGCAGCAAATCACCGATTCGCCGACCAGCGTGGAAGAGTATCGCTGGCAGGAAAACGGCAAAGTGCTCGGCTATATTGCCGAAACATCCGCAACCGCGCGGGAAAAAGCCCTGAAATCTGCGGGCTATGATTTTGTTTTTTATGAAGAAGAGTGGAAATTCCAGAACATTTATCTGGTGGATGTGGATGAAAACGGCACCGCCGGCGAACCGCGCCAGATCACCAAAAACATCAACGTATGGGATTTCGAATTCGCGCCGGATGGCAAAACAATCGCCGCGTCGATGTCGCCGAAAAATTTGATCGACCATCGCTACGCTTTCCGCAAAATTTATCTGACAGATGTGAACGGCAGCGCCCCGAAATTGTTGGTGGATAATCCCGGCAAATTGGGCAATTATGTGTTCAGCCCGGACAGTAAACATCTGGCGTATGCCGCGGCAGTCAGCCAGAAAGACCACGCCGTGAGCCAGGCGTTTGTAAAACCAATCGCCGGCGGCGACAGCAAAAACCTGACGCCGACAAATTTCCGCGGACACGCCGAATGGGTGGGCTGGAAAGATAACAGCACCCTCTATTTCCGGTCGAATGAAGGTGTGGAAACCACCCTCAGCGAAATCAAAATCAGCGCGGCAAACGGCGATTCGCGCACAATTGTGCTCAATTCTGCAACCACCGGCGTGATTTTCAACGATCCCTCGATGAGCAGCAGCATGGGCATGGCGTTTGTCGGTGAATCGCCGGAATTCCCCGGAGAAGTTTTTTACGTTGCCGCCAAACAATCGAAAATGAAGCGGCTGACCACCCAAAACCCCTGGCTGGCGGAACGCACCCTCGGCAAACAGGAAGTCATTCGCTTTAACGCCCGCGACGGGCTGGAAGTGGAAGGCTTGCTGATGTATCCGGTCGGTTACGAAACCGGGAAATCGTATCCGCTGGCTGTTCAGGTGCACGGCGGACCGGAATCCAACTACTCCAACGGCTGGATCAGCCGATACGCCAATCCCGGTCAGGTGATGACAAATATGGGTTATGTGGTGTATTATCCCAACTATCGCGCGAGTACCGGATACGGCGTCGAGTTTGCCGCGTACGGCTACGGTGATGCCGCCGGTAAAGAATTTGACGATATCGCCGATGCGATTGATCATCTTGTAAATATTGGACTTGCGGATAAAAATCGCGTTGGTTTGGGCGGCGGTTCGTATGGCGGTTTCGCCTCCGCGTGGTTCGCAACCTATTACACCGAAAAAGTGCGCGCAGTGTGCATGTTTGTGGGCATCAGCGATTTGATCAGCAAACGCGGCACCACCGATATTCCGTACGAAGAATTGTTCGTGCATTCCGGTCAAAAACTGGAAGATATGTGGCAGCAAAGCCTGGAACGCAGCCCGATTTATCATGCGCACAAAAGCAAAACCGCTACGCTCATTTTTGGCGGAACGGACGATACCCGCGTTCACCCGTCGCAAAGCCAGGAGCTGTATCGCCGCATGAAAATGAACGATCACCCGGCGGTTCGGCTGGTGCAATATCCCGGCGAAAAACACGGCAACGCCAAACAAACCGGGCAGATCGATGTGCTCTATCGCATTCTGGATTGGTATAATTGGTATGTCCGCGACCTGAAACCGTTGGACGGCACAATGCCGCCGCTGGATATCAGCGAAAAATATGGCATCAAATTACCGGAATAAAATTTATCGGGGCGGGCTGCGGTTCGCCCCGTTTTTTAATTTGGAATGAATCGATGAAAAAATCCATAAACCTTGTATTTCCGGTGATCATTTTATTGCTGGTCGGCTGCGCAAAACCGGAACCGGATGCCCGGAAAATTGTCGATGCGGCGATTGCGGCACACGGCGGTGATGGCTATGCCAACGCCACAATCGATTTCGATTTTCGCGGACGGCATTACCAATCGGTACGGAACGGCGGCGAATTTCGCTATTCCCGAGCGTTCACAGATTCCACCGGCGAAGTGCTGGATGTGCTTGATAATTCAGGATTTACGCGATCTGTTAACGGTGAGATAATCGCGCTCAGCGCGACAGATTCCAGCCGTTTTGCCAACGCGCTGAACTCGGTAATTTATTTCGCGCTGCTGCCGTTTCCGCTGCAGGATGCTGCGGTTCAGCCGAAAAAACTGGCGGACGAAACCATCAACGGGCAGCCGTACCACACAATTGAGGTGACCTTCCGGCAATCGGGCGGCGGCAAGGATTTTGAGGATGTGTTCATCTACTGGTTTCATCGCGAACGCAACACGATGGATTATCTGGCATACAAATTTTACACGGACGGCGGCGGCATCCGCTTTCGCGAGGCATTCAATTCGCGGGTGGTTGGCGGCATTCGTATCGCGGATTTTCACAATTTCAAACCGCAACATTCCGATTTGCCGGTGCAGGAAACCGCCGCCGCATTTCAAAAAAATGAGCTGACCAAATTATCCGAAATCGTGCTGGAAAATGTATCCGTTTCAAAAAATTAATCCAATTTTCAATTATAATTTTAAGGCGCTTCGTGAAGCGCCTCTACGTTTTCCTTAATCCTTTAAACTTTATCCTTAAAATTATGAACTGTCCAAACTGCCAAAAACCACCAATGTCATTCCGCCAATTTGCCATGCGGCTGGTGCCGGTAAAAGCAATTTGCCAACACTGCGAAACAAAGCTGCAAGGTGATTTTTTCATCAAAACCGCATATTACGGCGCGCTGATTTTTGCCGTTTTGTTCGGTTTGCGCATCATGAATTTAAAGGAAATATTGGGATGGGATTACAGCACAATTGTGCTGGCGATTGTCGGATTTGTGGTGGGCACCGTGCTGATCATCGGTGGGTTCGCCTGGAAATTCGGCAACTACCAAAAAGATGACGGCTAAAATACCGGACGACCGCCGGCGGTTTTGGTCAATTTCAGGTCCCGCAACATGCTTTCTTTCACCCGGATTTCCAATCGATAATAGCTGAAATTTTTGCCCGGTGACCACGTGAAATCGAGTTGCCAGCAGTGTAAATCCCTGGAAATATTGAAGTTCTGGGTGATAATTTCCCGCTCTTTAATATTGATGCGGTTGCTGTAGCGAATTTGCCAGCCTTTGGTAAGTTGCAGTTGGGCGTTCATGTTTGTATCGAAAGCGCGGGTAATCCTTCCGTCATTTTCCGCATACGAAAAACTGAAATTCATGCCGACACGCCAGGGAATTTCCAGCGGTTCAAAATCGTCATAACGGGTATCGCCGGGCAAATTTGCGGGATTTCCGTAAATATCGGTATTTGGATCGGCTGTTGCAGAGGAATCGCTGTCCGGGTTATCCTGTTTTTTTTGCGGTGGCTGCAAATTGAGTTGGTAGCTTATCTGTGAACTCCAGCGCAACAAATGCGGCAGCGAAAAACCATCCGCCCAGACAAAGTCGTTCCGGCGGCCGCTTCCGTCAAAATCTTCTTTATAAAAACTATGGGTTGCGTTTGCGGATACGTTCAAATTGTTAAAGGGTTTGGATTGAAAAGTGGTGCGAATATCGTTCCAGCGCAAGCTGTCGCGGGCAAAATTATAGGACGTTCCGAAATTTACCCCGAACAGGTCGATTTTTTTCTCTTCGCCATCGCGGATAACTTTTCCCTGAAAAAAGTTGTTGACGCTAATATTCATATTGCGCTGTTCGCCGTTGCCCGGCGTGCCGGTAAATGCATTGTTGGCAAAGCGATCGCGTTTGGCGATGAAATTGCCGTCACCATCGCGAACCTCTTGGAAATAGCCGAAGGTCTCGTCCATGTAATCCGGCGTATAACTGAATCCGATGGACGGATCCATTTTGTGACGAATCACTTTTACCGGTGAAAACGGGATTTCGAACAGCCCGTAAACCGTGGTGCTCACATCCGCGCCGACGCTGCTCATCAAATGTCGTGCCCGGAATCCGCTGACCGTATCCGCTTTGATGGTTTTGGTGGAATCGTCGTAACTGTAATCGAGATAGCTCGGCACCCACAATTCTTCAAATCCGATACTTGGTGCTAAGTTGAAATATTTCAATACTTTAGTCGAAAACGTCGGGCGCAGCAAGTGTTGCCATCCCGAACGGCTGGTGCGGTTGAATCCGGTGCGGTTATCCAACGAATCGCGGATTGCCGTCCGGCTGACCGAGTTGCGCAAATTGCTCGAATAGTTGTAGCGAATATTGTTATACCAGCTTTTTTCGCTGCCGCTGCTGTTGAACAGGTATTTGGATGGCTGGCTGTACGATACATCCGGAAACGTATAATCGAGCTGCTCGGTTAGCAGATTTTCGGTTCTCCGAAAATTTAATGACACCGATCGCGAACCCGGCAAAATCTTGCGAACGCTGACGTTCGTGGTCAGGGTTTGGTTAGTGCGTTGCTCAAAATCGGAATAATTTTGCAAAAAACTTTTGCTGCTGACAAACCGCCCGTTGCCATTGATGGTAACGGTTTGCCCGATTTTCTGGTTGTGATTAAATGCCACCTGCCACGCTTTGGTGCGGGCGCCGGTTGATAAATCTTTCGGTTGATAGGTGCCGTTAATTTTGCCCGTCATATCGTAACGTCTTTTGTAATTCAGCTCGCCGGAAAACAGGAACCCACGGCGTTCGTAATACGAATTGAGATAGGTAAAATCCCAATATTGGCTGGGTGCCCAATAATATCCGAATCGCTCCAGTGCCCGTCCGCCGGCGCTGGTTTCTGCGTATGTCGGCAAAATGATGCCGGAACGCCGTCCGCGCTGGAGCGCGAAAATGGCAAATGGTACGCCGATAATCGGCACATCGGCGATATACAGCGTCACTGGTTTGGCGACCGCCACTTTTTTCAGCCGGACGCGCATTTGTTTGCTGCGGAAATAAAAATGGGGATGTTCCTCGTTATCGCAGGTGGTGAAATAACCGTCTTCGATGAGCAGCGTTTCCTGCCCGATTTTGCGAATATCCTCACCTTTGTAATATCCCGGCGACATTTCTGTGCGCCCTTCCAGCACCTTTCCACGATTATTTTTGAAATCATATTCCAGTTGAACGCCGCGAATCGGGTCTTCGCCTTTTTCGGTGAGCACCGGAAAATCGGTGAAAACTGCGTTGCCGAGCGAATCCGTGGAGTCCGCCACACCTTTGGCGAGCATCCGGTTGTGCTGCCAGTCGATGTTCACCGATCCGGCGGTGAGCGTGGTATTTTGATATTCGATGCGCACTTTTCCGCGCAAATAAGTGGTCTGTTCGGGGATCGAAAAAGAGATGTCATCCGCCCAATATTTGACCGGCCCTTCCACATTGCCGCGCCGGGCATCCGGTTTTGCTTTCAGCGAATCTGTCGGTTGGGTTTGGCGAGCCGTTGCGGAATCAGCCGGTGCAATCGGCACCAGATTCTGGGCGATCGACGATGTCGTAACCATCAGCAACGCGAGCAGCCCTAACACCCATTTATGCACCAAACCTGATTGGGAAACCGGATTCAAACGAAAATCACCCATTTTTTAGCTTGCAATTTCACGATATTTGCAACATTTTTCTGCCTGTAAAAAGCCAAAATTAAACTGAGTAACTTAAGATACCAACCAAAATTAAAGGAAGTTTCCGGGAATCCGGATATTGTGAAAATAGGCGTAATTTGCAAAAATAAATCCGGTAGCAAATCCGGATGTTTGTCTTTTACCTTTTACCCTTTTTGTCCTTTCCGATCCCCCAAAAACTTGAGCACATGTCCTATATTTACGGTAGAAATCCGGTGCTGGAAGCGCTCAGCCAACCCGGCACCATTCAAAAAATTTATATTCAGCACGGCAGTCAGCCCGGCAAAGTGAGCCAGATTTACAGCATCGCCCGGAAAAATTCGATTGCCATTGTAAATGCTGATCCCGGCAAACTGCGCCAGATGGTTGGTGATGTGAATCATCAGGGAATTGTTGCGCTGATCGCTCCGGTGCAAGTATTTGATTTATTGGAACTTGACTTGCCCGTAACCGCCACTGCGCCGATGTGCCTGGTCATCGCCGATCGCATTCAGGACCCGCACAATATGGGCGCAATTATCCGCAGCGCGGAAATTTTTGGCGCGAATGGCGTCATTTTTTCCACCCGCGAAAACGTGCCGATCACCGAAGTAGTGGTGAAAGCATCCGCCGGCGCTGCGCTGCATTGCCCGCTGTATCGCGCGGATAACCTCGTGAAAGCGGCGCAATGGCTCAAAGAAAACAACGTGTGGATTTACGGCACCGCCGTCGATGCCGGCGATACGCTTTGGGATGTCGATTTCCGGCGGCATTGCGCCATCGTCGTTGGCAGCGAGGAAAAAGGCATTCGCACGCTGCTGGAAAAACAGTGCGACCAAACGTTTCGCATTCCGCAAATCGGCAAAACCCAATCGCTGAACGCATCGGTTGCAGCCGGCGTTGTGCTCGCGGAAATGGTCCGGCAACGGTCACAATCATAAATTTACGCTGTTCGTATTTTGGACAGGATTACATGATTTACGGAATAAATATGAAGAAATGGGAAATTTCCAACGCAAAAGATGTATTCAGTTTTAATTTTTGAAATCCCGTCAATCCCGTAATCCTGTCAAAAAAAACAAATGCTAAAAGGTTGAAATTAATGTATTTAAAGGAATTTGAACGACTGGTAAACATCATGACGCGATTGCGCAAGGAATGCCCGTGGGATCGCGCCCAAACGCCGGAAACGCTCCGGCAATATATTCTCGAAGAGGCGTACGAAACCATCGAAGCGATTGATGTGCAAAACTGGGACGAGCTGCGAAAAGAGCTGGGCGATTTGTTGCTGCAAATCGTTTTTCAGGCGGAAATCGCGCAGGAAAACGGTCGGTTCGAGCTGTCGCAAGTAATTGAAAATATTAACAATAAGTTGGTCGAACGCCATCCACATGTTTTCGGCGATGTAAAAGTGCGCAACGCCGCAGATGTCGCCACAAATTGGGAACAAATTAAGGTAAAAAGCGAGAATCGCTCATCCATTTTGCAGGGTGTGCCCAAACAGCTTTCCGCATTATTGCGGGCGCAGCGGCTGCAGGATAAAGCTTCGCAAGTCGGTTTCGATTGGGATAATTCCGCCGATGTGCTGGCAAAAATTCGCGAAGAAATTGACGAAATCGAAGCCACCGAAACGCCGGAAGAATTGGAAGATGAACTGGGCGATTTGCTGTTTGCGCTGGTCAATTATTGCCGTTTCCGAAAAGTGAGCGCGGAGGACGCGCTGCGCCGGACTACCAATAAATTTGTGACCCGTTTTCAATATATCGAATCGCAATTGGCGGCAAAAGGCGTAAAGCCTTCCGATGCCACGCTGGATGAAATGGAAGCGCTTTGGCAAGCCGCCAAATCACTGAAATAACTGGATTTAGTGAAGCTAATTATGCTGGAAAACCTGGTTAATTTTTCGCTGATTTTTTCGATCAGTTGCAATGTGGTGCTGCTCTGGCTGCTCTTCCGGCAAAAAGAGCGACTGCCCATTTTGCAACTGACATCGCTGTTTGCGGTGCTGCTGATGATTGATCAGTTGCTGGTTTTGCTGCTGCTGAACCGCGTTTTCCCGGAATTCCAGACGGTGCTCAGCCGGGGACATCTTGCGTTGACATTTGCCATTTTGGGTGGTGCGCACGATTTGTCATCGCGATTTACAACCGCCAAATCGCTGCCAACCTGGCGCCGCCGGGAATTTTTGCTCGGGGTTATCGCTGCTGTTTTTGCGCTGCTGAGCCTCAGCGGTGTGTTGCCGGAACAATCCGGTTCGGCTATTTTACCGGTTTCGGAAGTTATTGTTGCGCTGCTAACCATATATTTTATAACCATTTCCGGGTTTGTTTTTTGGGAAATCCGACGACGGTTCCAACGGGCGCGCGATCCGGTTTCCCGCGTCCAGATCGAACGGATTTTATTCGGCTTGCTGCCGTTGGGCGTTTTTATGATGGCCGGTTTTTTTGTGATTCCGTTGCTCAGCTTCGGGCATATTTTTTTCTTTTCCACCGCGATGCCGATTATGCTGTTGCTGCTCATCAGTCTGGTGCGGTTTCAGTTGCTGGAAGTTGAGCAAAAACAGGAGCTTGTCATACCTGTTTTTCTGTTTTCTTCGTTGCTGGTCGGGCTGTTTTTTCTGCAGCAACATCCCATTCGATCCATCTTGATTATCCTCTCGGCAATCCCGTTTATTTTGACCGCAACGGCTGCCGGTCATTTGATGATAGAATATTTGCAACGGCTGTTCCAAACTGCGCCGGTGGGACACGAGGAAATGTTCGATCAAAATGTCGAAAATTTTTCCGACGATTTGGGAAAACTGGTTACCCAACAGCAGTTGTGGGCGTTTCTCGCTGAATTTTACAAAGAAAATCTGCATACGGATAACGTGGCGGTTTTGGTCGCAAAAGATGATATTACGCCATTTGAAATATCGCACATCGAAGGTTTTTCCCCGGAATCCATTGAACAATTGATTCAGCCCGGCAGGTCGCTGGTGATCGACCGGTTGGAGCACGAGCGGCAAATTATCGTTCGCTCCGAGCTGCCGCTGGATACCGCGCTGAACAAAGCGCTCGGCGATGCTGGTGTGCTGCTGACCATCCCGATGCTGGCAAAAGCGGAGCTGATCGGTTTTATTTTTGTGGGCGGATTTTCGGACAATGCGCTGCCGCCGGTTTCCCGGCGAAATTTGCGGGTTTTTCGCATGATCAGCGCGCAGGCTGCGGTTGCGCTGGAAAAAATTCGCACGCTGGAAAGCATGTTTCAGGCCCAAAAAATGGCCGGATTGGGCATGTTTGCATCGCAACTGGCGCACGATTTCCGCTCGTTCATCACGCTCACGCGAATGCAAATGAAGAAAAATCCCAATCCCCGATTGGAAAAACACGCCATTTACATGGAAAAAATGGTCAACGATTTGCTGAATTACGCCCGACCGCAGGAGCTTTCCCAAAAACATGTGGATATCAATCAGGTCATCGAAATGAGCCTGGATATGGTTGATATTCCCGAACATATCACCGTTGAAAAAAATTTCGATCGGAATTTGCCAAAGCTGATGCTGGACGTTGGGCAGTTGCGGCGCGTGTTCACTAATTTGTTCGAAAACAGCGTTCGCGCCATGCGCGTGAATACGGCGGGACGGATCAAAATTACCACAAAACCGTTGCGCTCCATTTCCCGGCGACACCCGAATCCGTGGGTGCATGTGGAAATTTTAGATGACGGTGTCGGCATCGAAAATGAATATCTCGAACGCATTTTCGACCCGTTTTTTACCACGCGAAAAGACGAGGGCGGCAGCGGATTCGGACTGGCGATCGTGAAGCAAATCATCAACCGGCACAACGGGCACATCGATGCCACCAGCCGTTTGGGACGTGGCACGGTGTTCAACATCCGGCTGCCGTTTCAGCCGGAATCCGGCAACGGGCAGCCGAACGCGGATACGGCTGAAGTGAAAACGAGTTCTGTAAATAATTGAAAATAATAAAATTATGAAAATAACCGACATCCCCGGCATCGAAGTCGGGCACAGCACGCACGACACGGAAGCAACCGGTTGCACCATGATTTTGTGTCGCGAAGGCGCAATCGCCGGTGTGGATGTACGCGGTTCCGCACCCGGCACCCGCGAAACAGAATTGCTGCGCCCCACATTTATGGTGCGCAAAATCCACGGTATTATGCTCAGCGGCGGCAGCGCGTTTGGATTGCGAACGGCAGACGGCGCCATGAAGTGGTGTGCGGAAAACGCGATCGGATACGACGCTCGCGGGATCATCGTGCCGATCATTCCCGCAGCGATTATTTTTGATTTGACGAAAGAACGAAGTACCGATTTTCCCAGCGTTGCGATGGGCTACGATGCTTGCGCAAATGCCGGGAAAAAATTTGCGGAAGGTCGGATTGGTGTTGGACGTGGCGCAATGGTCGGGAAAATTATGGGACGCGAATTTGCGATGAATGGCGGTATCGCCAGTGTCGCGACGGAGTTGCCCGGTGGCATCCGGGTGGGTGCTATTGCCGTGGCGAACGCGCTCGGCGATGTGATCGATCCGGCGAACGGACAAATTGTCGCAGGTGTGCGAAATCCCGATGGCAGCGGTTTTGCCAACACGCTGCACACGGTGATTCGCGGCGGCTTCCCGACGGAAGCGGACGGTACAAACACCACGCTTGCAGTCGTTGCAACCAATGCGAAATTCACCAAAGAAGAAATCAACAAAATAGCCCAGATGGCCCAAAACGGCATCGCCCGTTCTACGCGTCCGGCGCACACGATGCACGATGGCGACGTGGTTTTTGCCCTCAGCACCGGCGAATTGGCGGCGGATGTGAGCATCGTTGGCGAAGTTGCCGCGCAAATGGTTGCAGCGGCAATCGTGCGTGCTGTTCAATTGGGAAATGAGATCGGTGAGTAAATAAAACGGTTTGTAAGTCGCTGCAATTTATTGACTTAGTGATCGTGCGAATGCTCTGCGGCGGGGCAGTGTGTGTGCATTTTCCAGTTTCGCCAATGGGCAATTACAATAAAAATCGCGCCGATTGGCAGAATAATAAATTCGTATTCATGGTGAAAAATTAATTTGCTCAGGAAAATAATGCCAATACCAATCGTAAACAGCACAAACGGCAACAGCTTGCGGTGTGCGTGACGATAGCCGTGGCTCAACGCCCAAATTCCCACCACAAATGCCAGCGCAATCATAAAAAATTCAAATTCGTGTGACCACAAAAAACCGAGCCCGACGGCGCTCATCAACGGCAAAATTACCGGCACCAGCGCACAGTGAATGGCACACAGCAGGGAAGCCGAAATTCCCAATTTATCTAAATTATAACGATCCGCAATTTTCAAAACGAATGTTCCCACAGGTTAATGCCCTCGATTAAATGTAAACGATCTTACGTCTGTTTTTGCAACAGGGTTGCAAATATAGGTTTTCAAAATTTAAATTGCAACAAAGTTGCAAAAAAAAGTTGGATATTCGTTTTTCGCTTGCCTAATCAACGAACAATGGATAAAATTTACCGTTAAATAAAGCTCAACCGCTTTCGGTTGACGCTGATTTGTTTGATTAAACATGTGATTGGCAAAATGAATCCACTGACCGTAAAAACCTTGCGAACCCATCAGATTCGTCCGACCGAAAAACGGCTGGCGATTTTAAGCGCATTTCAGCAGAATAATTATGCGATGAGCCATGCGGATTTGGAGCGTGAATTGGGCGTGAATTGTGATAGGGTTACGATTTACAGGACGTTGGAAACATTTGAAAATAATGGACTTATCCATAAAATTGTTGATGATTCTCCGGTGACAAAATATGCACTTTGTCATCCGGAGGATTGTTCCGCACATCAGCACAACGATCAGCATTTGCATTTCCAGTGCCGCCGTTGCGGACACACATTTTGCCTCCCGCTGATCAAAATTCCGGAAGTGGATTTACCGGAAGGCTATCAGCTGGATTCGCTGTCGATGGTTGCCGAAGGGCTGTGCAAACCCTGCGCGGCGCTTGCCAACAGCTGATGATTTATTTCGAAATCAACAGCACTACCGAACGTTCACCAACCGTATAAATTTTTTGATTCTGCAAAATTTCTTCTTTCCCGATGGGCAAAATATCCTCCGGGGATGCCAAGCTGGTGTCCAGCGCGCGGTGCCATTCGCGTCCGACCCGCGTTCCGGGCAGCTCAAAACTGAGCGAATCCCAAAAAGAATTGGCGATGAGATACATATCAAAATCCGCCGGATTGCTATGCAAATGCATCCCCAACGAACGTGATCCGGCGGACCAGTCCGGCTGATTCAGTTTTGTGCCATGCCATGTAATCATCGGCGAAGCGGCACCGTGGGCGCGGTCGTAACTGGCGCGGCGCAGGTTCGGGTGCTCCTTCCGGATATGAATCAGCTGTTGAAAAAAACGCAATAAATCGCCGGAATCGTGGTTGCGTTGCCAATCCATCCAACCGATTTCGTTATCCTGACAATAGGCGTTGTTGTTCCCGTGCTGGGTTCGCCCGAGTTCGTCGCCGGCGAGCATCATTGGCACGCCGTGGGAAAGCATCAGCAGCGCAGCCATATTTTTCATCTGCCGCAGGCGTAACTTTCTGATGGCGTCATCGTCAGTTGGTCCCTCGGTGCCACAATTCCAACTGTAGTTGTCGTTCGTTCCGTCGCGATTGTTTTCGCCGTTGGCGAGATTGTGTTTGTCGTTGTAAGTCACCAAATCGCGCAATGTAAACCCGTCATGACTGGTGATGAAATTGATGCTGTGAAACGGTTCGCGCCCGTCATCTTCATATAAATCCTCGCTGCCGGCCAGCCGTGCGGCCAGCGCGGGAACCATCCCGGTGTCGCTTTTTACGAAACGACGGATGTCATCGCGATATTTGCCGTTCCACTCCGCCCATCTTCCCCATGCGGGAAATTCGCCAACCTGATACAGCCCGGCGGCATCCCACGCTTCGGCGATGAGCTTGGTATTTGCCAAAATCGGATCGCCCGCGATGCGTTCGATCAGCGGCGGATTCGCCAGCACGCTGCCATCTTGCCCGCGTCCCAAAATCGATGCGAGATCGAACCGGAATCCGTCCACATGCATTTCTGTGACCCAATAGTGCAGGCAATCGATAATCAGATCGCGCACCACCGGATGGTTGCAGTTCATCGTATTTCCGCAGCCGGAATAGTTGTGATATTCCCCGGTAACCGGATCGATGATGTAATAAATCCCGTTGTCCAATCCCCGGAAATTGTAGGTTGGCCCATCCGCCTGACCTTCGGCGGTGTGGTTGAAAACGATATCGAGAATAACCTCGATACCCGCTTCGTGCAGCGCTTTTACCATTTCCTTAAATTCGCGAACCGGTCCGTCGTTTTGGTTGTTGTGCGCATACGAGGCTTTCGGCGCGAAAAATCCGATCGAATTATATCCCCAAAAATTGAGCAGCCGTTGCCCGGTTTGGGGATTGTAACGATCGCCTTCGCCCTCCTCAAATTCGTTGATGGGCAACAACTCCACCGCGGTAATGCCCAGTTTTTTCAGATACGGAATTTTTTCGATCACCCCGCGAAAAGTGCCGGGATATTGCGCTGCGGCGCTGTGATGTTGGGTGAATCCGCGAACGTGCATTTCGTAAATAACCGAATCTGCCAGCGGTGTGTTGAGCGGTTGATCAAATCCCCAATCGAAGCCGTCGTCATCCACCACCAGGCAGCGCCGGGTGTTTTTTTGCGAAACTACTTTTTGACCGCGCCGATTGTGCAACTGCCCCCATTGCGGCGATCCGGAAAACGCTTTCGCGTACGGGTCCAGCAACACAATCGCCGGATTAAAATAATGGATGTGCGGTGCCGTATTCGGCTGGCGATCCATCCGGTAAGCATAGCGGATTCCCGGATCAATCCCGCGAATAAAAATATGCCAAACATCGCCGGTTTTGTTGTATCGCGGGTCCAGGCGCAGCTCGATCAGCGGATCGTGTTCACCCTGCGTATATAGCACCAATTGCACGGAAGTGGCATGTTTGGAGAAAACGGAAAAATTAATTCCGTCGCGTTTGATAGACACGCCCAGCGGCAGCGGCGCACCCCGGGAAACGTCAAAATTATCGTTGATTACCTTAAATAAACGGCTCTGGATGTCGTGAGTCGTCGGCATTTCTTCCCCTGTTGTTGTCGAATTCTGAAGTGGGGAATATACGGTTTTTTGATCAAATAAATCCATTTTAGATAAACTTTGCTATGAATGTGAATAGGTTGCGGTGCCCAATTTCTGCTGGCAGAATTGGATGATTTGCTGAATTTGAGGCAGCTCCGCCGGATTTGCGTTCGGATGTCCGGCAATTGCCTGAAAACCGTCCAGTGCGTCCGCGAAGTTGCCGGTGTAAATGAGCGCGAGCGAACCGCTGTACAGCCCGATCAGATTGTCCGGGCTGATCGCTAAACATTCGCCGGCAAATGCCGCAGCGCTGCGATAATCATTGTTTGCCAGCGCAATTTGGGATAGTTTGGCAAACAGTTTTTCCCGGATTTCCGCCGTCAGCGCATCGCCGTTTTCCAGCGCGATTTGCAAATGTTTTTCGGCAGCCTGAAAATTGCCCTTATCTTTGAAGCTTGCTCCTAAGTGGTAGTTTAAATAAGCATTTAGCGGATCAGATTTTACGGCGCTTTCCAACAATTGAATATTTCGTTGCAGCCGGTTTTGCCCGCCCTGAACATCTGTTTGGACGTAGCCGTGATGCAAAATGGTAACCTCGGCGGTTTCAATTTTGCCGCCGTTGCGCTCAATCGCCGGACGAATTTGTTCGTGAATGCGCCCTTCGTAGCGAAATTCCGGACGATTGCGGAACAACCGCGTCAGAAAAAATTCCTGAACCTGCATCAAATCGCCGGCTGGCATCCGGTTGCGCACCGGTAACCGGAACGCATCTGCGCCGGTTTCGCTCAATTGCTGGCGCAATTGTTGGGCAATTTCATCCGGATTCAGCAATTCTTCATCGGCATCCAGCACCAAAATCCATTGCCCGTTTGCGCGGGAAATTGCCGCATTTTTGGCTGCGGAAAAATCATCCTGCCACGGTTCTGCGAACACTGTTGCGCCAAAATTTTTGGCGATATCCTGCGTTCCGTCGCTCGATCCGGTGTCCACAACAATCATTTCATCCACCAGATTTTTGATGCTGTCGAGGCAACGCGGCAAATTTACTGCTTCATTTTTAACAATCATGCAGAGTGAAATTAAGATGTTGTTTTTGCTCATATTAAAATCCTTTTTCTAAACAATAATTTTTCCGGGAAATTAGAATCCCGGAAAAATCGTCAATTAAAATATAGTTGCATTCAAAAAAATCATCGGCACCACACCGGAATAGTTGACACATTCCCTTTTGCATTTGGGGGCAAAATTTGTTATGATTCAGGCTGTCTTTTCACTAAAAATTGCAAAAGGGGATATTGCAGATGAGCGTGGTTTTGGTAACAGGTTCCGGCGGTTTGATCGGGTCGGAATCGGTGAAGTTTTTCCACGAGTTAGGTTTTTCGGTTGTCGGGATTGACAACGATATGCGAAAATTCTTTTTTGGCGACGAAGCCTCCACCCGTTGGAATGTTGAGCGACTCAAATCGAATCTTAAAAATTACACCCATTTTGACGCGGATATCCGCGATGAAGCAGCGATCGGCGACATTTTCAACAAATATCGCAGCGATCTCAAATTGATCATTCACACCGCGGCGCAGCCGTCGCACGATTGGGCAGCGCAGGACCCGTTCACGGATTTCACGGTGAACGCCAACGGCACCCTGAATTTGCTGGAACACACCCGCCAAATCGTGCCGGATGCCGTTTTCATTTTCTGTTCCACCAACAAAGTTTATGGCGATACACCCAATCGCCTGCCGCTGGTGGAGCTGGAAAAACGTTGGGAAATTGCTGAAAATCACCCGTATTTTTCCGGCATTACAGAAGATATGAGCATCGACCAAACCAAACACTCGCTGTTTGGCGCATCGAAAGTGGCGGCGGATGTGCTGGTTCAGGAATACGGTCGCTATTTCGATATGAAAACCGCCATTTTCCGGGGCGGCTGCCTCACCGGACCGAGCCATTCCGGCACCCAATTGCACGGTTTTTTGGCATATTTAATGAAATGCACAATGACTGGTCAGCCATACACGGTGTTCGGTTACAAAGGCAAACAGGTGCGCGATAATATTCACAGCTTCGATCTGGTGAATGCGTTTTTCCACTTTTTTCAATCGCCGCGTGTGGCGGAAGTTTACAACGTTGGCGGCAGTCGCCACAGCAATTGCTCCATGTTGGAAGCTATCGATGTATGCCAAAAAATTACCGGCCGCGAACTGAACTGGACGTATAGCGAAACCAACCGGATTGGCGACCACATTTGGTGGATCGGCAGCGTGCAAAAATTCCGCAGCCACTTTCCTGATTGGGATTTCAAATATGATGTTGACGGTATTTTGCGGGAAATGTATGCGGAAAATCGCGGTCGCTGGCAGTAAGTTGATTCGCCAATCACAGCAAATAGTCTGACTTCCAGTAAAAATATACCTATATTCAAAGTGTTATTAAATATGAGGTTGTGTTATGAAAAAAATTGTAGATGTGAAAGTAAAAAAACATTTCGTCATTTGGTTGAAATATGCGGATGGTGTGTCTGGCGAAATTGATTTGAGCAGCTACGCCAAAAAAGGCGTATTCAACATATGGGATGATAGCGCCGTTTTTGCGAATGTTTCTATCGGTGAATTTGGTGAATTACGCTGGACAGATGAAGTAGAGCTTTGTGCAGATGCGCTTTACCTGAAATTAACCGGCCAGAAACCGGAAGATTTGTTTCAACAGTTTTCAAAAGAGTCGGTAAATGCCTGAAATCAGCCGCTTTTATGGCATCATTATTCGGATGTATTTTGACGATCATGCACCACCGCATTTTCACGCATATTATGGTGAACATGAGGCCTTAATTGATCTGAATACACTTGCTGTGTTATACGGCAAATTGCCTGCCCGTGCGTTGGGGCTGACCGTTGAATGGGCAAATCTGAACCAGACTGCCTTGCTGAATGCCTGGGAAAAAGCCAAAAATCTGGAAGATCCCGGCAAGATCGATCCACTGGTTTAATGTTTTTAAATCAATTTTAAGTTGAACAATAACAATAGTTTAAATTTGAAAGTTTCGCTCGTAATTCCCGCATATAACGAAGAAGGCTCCATCCGTGAGACGGTGAAAGACATCGTTTCGCAATTGAACGCGGAGCAAATTCCGCATGAAATTTTGGTGGTGAACGATAACAGCAAAGATGGCACCGAAGCCGTGTTGCAACTGCTCTCGCGGGAATTTCCGACCTGCCGGTATGTCAACAACTCGCCGCCCAACGGCATCGGTTTGGCGATCAAAAAAGGGCTGGAAAATTACAGCGGCGACGCCGTTGCCATCGTGATGGCGGACGGCTCCGATGCTCCGGAAGACATCGTGCAATATTATCGCGAGTTGCAAAAAGGCTACGATTGCGTGTTTGGCTCGCGGTTCATCAAAGGCGGCAAAGTGATCGATTATCCGCGCCACAAAATGGTGCTCAACCGGTTGGCGAACTGGTTTATCGAAGTGCTGTTCGGCATCCGTTTTAACGATACCACCAACGCGTTCAAAGCCTATCGCCGGGAAACGATTGACGGCATTCGCCCGATTTTGTCGTATCATTTTAATATCACTGTGGAGCTGCCGCTGAAAGCAATCGTGCGCGGTTACAATTATAGCATCGTGCCGATTAGCTGGAAAAATCGCGCTCACGGCGTTTCCAAATTGAAAATAAAGGAAATGGGCAGCCGTTACCTGTTCATGATTTTGTATATTTGGTTGGAAAAATCACTTGCCCGCGGTGATTACAAAAAGCGTCCGGAAAACACTCCGATCGAAGTCGGGAAGTAGAATATCAGTTATGAAATCAATGTCAATTTGTCCAGATTGACGGGTTTGGTTTTGCAAAAAACGGACAACCGTACCGCATTTTTTTACAATATCAGGTTTGGGATAATTTATGAAAACGAAATCCATCAATAAAATTCTGGTCGCCAATCGCGGCGAAATAGCCGTTCGGGTGATGAACGCCTGCAGGGAAATGGGTATCACCACGGTTGCCGTTTATTCGGATGCAGATGCCAAAGCCAAACACGTGATCACAGCGGATGAATCCGTGCTGATCGGTCCGCCACCCGCGCTGGAAAGCTATCTGAACATAGAAAAAATCGTTGAAACTGCCAAATCTACCGGCTGCGATGCGGTGCATCCGGGCTACGGATTTCTATCGGAAAACGCCACTTTTGCCCGCGCCTGCCGCGATGCCGGATTAATATTTATCGGACCATCCGCGGAAGCGATGGAAGCCGTCGGCGACAAACTGACTGCCCGCAAAACCATGATTGCCGCAAAAATCCCGGTAACGCCGGGTGTGGAAATCGAGGGGGAATCCATCGATTGGATTCGCGAAAAAGCGGACGCTATCGGTTTTCCGGTGATGATAAAAGCATCCGCCGGTGGCGGTGGAAAAGGCATGCGGGTTGTGCACGATGCGGATTCGCTGCCCGACGCTATCGAATCGAGCCGCCGCGAGGCAAAATCCGCTTTCGGCAACGATACGGTTTATATGGAAAAATTTATCGAAAAACCGCGTCACGTGGAATTTCAGGTGCTGGCGGATACGCACGGAAATGTGGTGCATCTGTTCGAACGGGAATGTTCCATTCAGCGGCGGCATCAAAAAATTATCGAAGAAACGCCATCGCCCGCGCTGGACGAAAAGCTCCGCCAAAAAATGGGCGAAACCGCCTGCCGCGTGATGACAGCCGTGAATTACACCAACGCCGGAACAGTCGAGTTTTTGCTCGACGAAAACCGAAATTTTTATTTTCTGGAAGTGAATGCGCGCATTCAGGTGGAGCATCCGGTCACGGAAATGGTGACCGGTGTCGATTTGGTGAAGCAGCAAATTTGCGTTGCCGTCGGCGAAAAACTGCCGTTTTCACAGAACGATTTGCGCCAAACCGGACACGCCATCGAGTGCCGGATTTACGCGGAAGATCCGGAGAATAATTTTTTTCCGTCCATAGGTAAATTGCTGTTTCTGAAAGAACCCGCCGGTCCGGGCATCCGGGTGGATTCCGGGGTTTACGGCGGTGTGGACGTCTCCCATTTTTACGATCCCATCCTCTCCAAACTCATTGTTCATGCGGAAAACCGCACGCTCGCCATCGCAAAAATGCAAACTGCGCTGTCCGATTACGTCGTTTTGGGTGTGAAAACCGGCATCCCGTTTATGAAAGCGGTGCTGGCGCATCTCGCATTTGTTTCCGGCGATGTGGATACCGGTTTCATCGCGAAGCATCTGCCCCAATGGAAAAATGCTGTTGATGACGATGCTGTTCTGCTCGCTGCGACGGTTGCGGCATTGGCGGATCAGCCCAAAAAGCAGGATGTTGCGAATGGATTCGGCGCTTCCCGGACGGCTTCTCCGTGGCGTTCGCTGGGTGACTGGTCGCTGTTTCGTTAATGAATAATTTTTCTCCAAAATGAATTAAATTTTAATAAAAATATCCGATAGTGTATAAATTAAGAAAAAACACGATTTGGGATACGCTTTTTTGCACCCTTTAAAAAACAGGATTGCAAAATCGCTATGTAGATCACACGCGAAAAGTGACACAAATCATAGCTTATCCCTCGCATCGTGCTTTTCCAGACAGGTGGTTCTATGCAACAAAAACAGTTTCGTTTTAACGGCGAAAATTTTCCCGTAAAAATTATTGAGCAAACGAACGGGCAGGTTTCGGCAGTAGTGAAAGATGCAACTCTGGATTTGCAATTTGAGAAAATCGACGCGAATACCTTCTCTATTATCCGGAACGGGCGACGCCAAACGGCGCATTTCGCCAGCGACAAAGACAGCGTGTATATCGCAATCGACGGCAACACCTATATTTTTGAACGCGGCGAAACAAACCGCCCGGGATTTGCCGCCGGAGACAGCGCAGACGGCGCAACAGCAAACGAAATTTCCGCACCGATGCCCGGCAAAATTCTCAAAATGCTGGTGAAAACCGGCGATGAAGTGCGGCAAAACCAGACACTTTTTATCGTGGAAGCAATGAAAATGGAAAATGATGTTAAATCGCCGAGAGACGGAAAAGTCAGCGCGGTTTTGCATCAGGAAAATGACCTGGTTTCCGTGGGGGATGTGATTGTGGCGCTCCAACCTGTGGAAGCCAATTAAGGCATTCGAAATCCGACATTTTTTAAAGGAATCAAAATGAAGCAATTGTATTCACTTTTAGTGATTTTTTGCATGCTGTTCGGCATCTCCGGCAGCTTGCGGGCGCAGACGCCGGAGGAAATTCGAGTGGATCTCGAATTGTTTTACGGGAACGCACTTGTTTTTCCGATAGGTGAACTGGATTTAACCAACACCGGCGAAATTCCGCCGTTTTTTAATCTGGAAGTCCAGTCTTTTTTGGAAAATGCGGTAAGAATTAAGTTGGAATTGCAAGTGTTGGTTAACGGCACCCAAATTATTCGCAGCGAATCCAATGCATTCGAACTGCCGGTAAATGCGTTTATTGTCGCTAACAGCCAGACCTTGAGTATGGGCATTCCATTGTTTGATTCACAGGGAAACCCACAAACAGTGGAACTGACTATCGATGATAATGACATCGATTACGACGCTGTTGAAAATCTCGAAAATGCAATTTTAAACACCGGATTTTTACCTGCGGGAACTTATGTGTTTCAAATGAGCGCAATTCTCGTCGATGAGGGTAATCGCAGGATTGAGGATTCCGATAGCGATGATAACACGTTGTTTATCAGCAACCCGACATCCATCGAGCAGCAATTCCCGGGACGCTCAGTTTCCGAAAATATTATCGAAGAAATCAACACGATTTTTCCGTATTTCCAATGGTATGCAGATGCGGTTCCCGGCAGTGTTACCTTCAACTTTTATGTGTACGAAAAGCAGCCGGAAGATTTGAATATTCAGGATGTGCTCAGCCACCAACCGATTTTACATATTCAAAATTATCAAAACAGTTTTATCCAATATCCCACAGACACAAATCCGGTGTTGAATTCCGGGCAGGTTGTGGGTCCCGTGCGGTTGCTGGAAAATGGCAAAACCTATTATTGGCAGGTGGAATCGGTGATTCCCACTGCGACGAACAACATCGTGCTGAAAAGCGATATTTTCCGGTTTAAAGTAGCGGATGATGTGCAGGGCATCAATTATTCCCCGCAGATTGTCACATTTTTACGCCAGATTTTGGGACCGGATTACGAAGGCGCGTTGCAATCGCTGCTGGAAAACGGATTTGAACCAAATGGTACCATTACAATGGATGGCAGCGCCGTCGAAATCAACCAACTGCTGCTGCTGATTTCCCAATTCCAATCGGGCAAATTAAAATTGAAAAAAGTGGAAGTGTACTAAAAATTATTGAAAACCAACGTCTTCGCAGTACTGCGGATAACATTACGGATTGAGTGAGACAAACAAATGAGAAAACAATCAATTTATCAACGTTCGCTGGGTTTGCTGGGCATTTGGCTGCTCATTGGGCTGTTTCCGCTGTTCGCGGCGGAAAAAATAGCCGTCATCGTGAAAATGAAAGGCGAAGTGCGCATTACCCCGAAAAGCAGCTTCAAAAGTGCCGCTGCCAAAAAAGGACAAATTTTGCAGGATGGCGACAAGCTGGAAACCAGTGCAGATGCATTCTGCGCCATCAAATTTCTGGATGATAAAAGCCTGATGCGCATTCGCGAAAACTCGGTGTGCACCATCGAAGGGAAGCGCGACGGCGGTTCAATCGCAAAAAATATTTTTTCTGAAGTCGGGTCGTTTTTCTTCAGCTTGTTCGAGCAGCCCAAAAATTTTACGGTGACAACGCCAACATCTGTGGCATCTGTAAAGGGCACGCAATTTTGGGTTTTGCAGCGCCTCCAATCCGGCGAAACTCGCTACATCACCACAGACGGAACGGTTGAAGTGAGCAATCAGGCCGGCAAAGTGCTGGTTCGGAAGGGACAAACGGCAGTCGTTTTATCGCGATCCAGCATGCCGGAAGTGCGTTTGACGCGGACCGGCGATATTCCCCCGGACCTCAGCGGTGGCGCCGGCGCGATCCGTCAGCTGGAATTTGAATTTACCGATGAAAGTGGGCAAAAAAGAGTGATGAGAATGCAAATAGAAGGTCAGGAATGATATGAAGCGACTAACCTGGAAATGGCTTTTGATTATGGTTTGCCTGCTTTCGCTGCAAGTGCTGGCACGCGGGCGGGTGCAAATTGATTTTACCGGACAGCCATATCTCGATGAAAAATTACGGCTGCAGGTCGAAATTGAGGTTGGCAGAACCGGTTACTTGCCGCTGCGCGAAGTGCGCATCCACTACCGGAATTATGGTGAGAACAATTTCCATTCGCAGGTGATGTTGCCGGAAGGATTGCGCTATCTTGCCAGCGTCGATTTATCCGGCCAAACCGGGCAAATGGTGGAATATTTTCTCTCCGTGGAATATGCGGATGGCGCTTTCCAGTTTTATCCGGAAGACGGCCCGGAAAGCGAGTTGATGCAAATTGCCGTGAATCAGGATTTCGATTCCGGTGACGGCATTGTGGTGATCACACCGGAACCGGGCGAAATTATTTACGCAGATGAATTTTTGCTCACCGCATCATTTTTTGGGCTGAGCAACCAGATCGATCACGAACGCACCAAGGTTTTTCTCGATAGCTACGATGTGTCGCGATCGGAGTTTTTGCAGAAATTTGATGATTTCATTACGTTTGCACCGCGCCGGATTCCGGCAGGTTCGCACACCTTGCGGGTGGAATTGTACGGCTTTTCCGGTCGATTACTGACCCAGAAAGAGTGGCAATTTTCCGCCACGCCGCGCAAAGGTCCCGCGCCAAAAACCAGCAATTTTGATGTCACCGGTAATTTTTTCGCGGAAACCAGAAACGAGAATTTGGTGGATGGCGCCCAAAAACGCGAATACAACAAAACCGGATTGCGCATCGAAGCCGGTACCGAGCAGTACACATTTGGCGGACGGATTTATCTCTCCAATCAGGAAGACAGCCGTTTGCAACCGGTAAATCGCTACAGCGGATTTGCCCAAACCAACTTTTGGAACGAGCGATTTTTGCGGTTGAACGCCGGTGATACTTATCCGCAACTCAACCAGTTTTTGCTGAATAATATTTTTATTCGCGGATTTTACGGGCAGCTGTATTTGAAATTTATCAATTTCGATTTTACTACCGGGCAAACCGTTCGCGGTATCGAAGGCGATTCCGTTGCTGTAACGACAATTGTTCCCGGCACTTTCGAGCGTGAAGTTACGGGGATGCGCCTGAGTTTCGGCACCCGGAAAAGCTTCCAGTTTGGGATAACGACCACCAAAGGAAAAGATGATCCCAACTCGATCAAATACGGCAACAAACCGGAAGAAACCGCTGCCGGCGGATTGGATGTATTTCTGGCAACGCCCAATCGCAAATTTATTGTGGAAGGCAGTTTCAACGCCAGTTCTTACAACCCGAATATTCTCGATGGCGAAAGTATTTCATATGATACGCTGCAGGCGCTCGGCACCGATATCGACAAAGGTTTGTATGATTTTGTAACCGGATTTATCACTGTGAACGAAAATCTGGTGGTTTTACCCTCATTTGCCTATCACGGAACGGTGCGACTGAATGTGGCAAACAACAATCTCGCCGTAACCTACAAACGGGTGGACAGCCAGTTCCGCAGCCTCGGGCAGCCGTTTTTGCTGCGCGATACCAAAGGCATCAGCATTACAGATAATATTCGCTTGTTCCAGAATCAGCTGTTCCTGAACCTGCGGTATCAGGATTACGAAAACAATCTCGGCGATGTGAAACCGGCGACAACCGACAATCGCACGATGTCTTTCAACGTGTCGTACTTCCCGTTGCAAAATTTTCCATCACTGACATTTGGTTACAGTAACTACAAACGAAACAATGGTTTAGATGCAAGCAGCTCGCTGGCTTTGGCGGAAGATAATTCCACAAATACCATCCAGTTTTCCACCAGCTACGGCTTTTTGTTTACCGGTTTGCGCCACAATTTTACCCTGAATGTGCTCAATTACAACCGCACGGACGAAACCGCTTCCGGGTTGGATAATTTATCCAATACGTTCTCGTTTTTGCTGCAAACCCGTTATGCTATCCCGCTGAAAAGCCGGTTGGAATTCAATTTCCAGCAAAATGAAAACACCGCGGCAAATGTGAACAGCAGCGAGCTTTCGCTAAACTCGTTCGGCGGCGGGCTGGAATATACGTTCAACGGGGTTGTTGATCCGCAGGGCGATTTGATTTTGGCGCTCAACGGTCGTTACGGATTGGTGAATACGGATATTTCAACATTGGACCCCACAGATCCGACGGGCGGCAGTTTTATCAACAATAATTTTGATTACAACCGTTCATTCCTGAACGCACGGATTATTTTTTCGCTACCCGATTTCGGCCGGCTCTCGCTCAATGGCGATTGGATCAGCTATTCCGGCGATCGCGATTTCCGCGATTATCTGCTGACCGCACGTTACGATATCAATCTGTAATTGAAATACGGCGGCTAAGCATCTGTTAATCATTGCTTTGGCCGCTTTCTGTCAACTGTTATTTAGCACTTTGGTCTATGAAGAAAAGCACCGTCGTTATCCTGATTGCCGTTGCCGCATTTGTGCTCTCGCTATTTTTTAGCAAGGCCACACCTGCGCTCGAATCGTTGGAATTTACCACGTTAGATTGGCGATTTTTGCTTCGCGGCAAACAGCCGGTAACGGAATCCCCGGTTGTGCTGGTTACGATCGATGATGAATCGTTTGATGCGTTGCCGGATCGCTGGCCGTGGCCGCGCTGGTATTACGCACGCGCCATCGAAAACCTCACCAAAGCCGGTGCCCGCGTTATCGGCATCGACGTCATTCTGGATCGGCCGGATACCCAAAATGCCAAAAGTGATTCCCTGCTCGCGGAACAGTTGCAGCTTTCCGGTCGCGTTGTATTAGCCCACAAACTGGAACGACACAGCCGCCAAAATACCTACGCATATCTTGTTGATCCCATCGACATTCTCAAAAATGCCGCAAATGACCGGCTCGGTCTTGTTTCTGTGGAAACAGATCCCGACGGCATTTATCGCCGGTATCCGGTTGTTCAGCGGTATCAGGATAATTGGCTGACTTCTTTTTCGCTGGAATTGATCCGCAAATACCGCGATTACAGCCAGGATTTGGCGCCGGAAATCAGCGCCAAAGGTCTCGCTTTCGGCGATTTTATGATTCCATTTTACGATGCCGCAACCATTTTGATCAACTTTGCCGGACCGCGTGCGTCGTTTCCGCAATACTCGTTCGCATCGGTAATTGATGATGAACGGCTGGATTTGGGCGAAGAATACGACCTCAATTATTTCAACGAAACGTTATTGCCTGAAGGCGTTTTCAACAACAAAATTGTGATCATTGGTTCCACAGTTGCGGAACTGCACGATAATTTTCCCACCCCGTTTTTGAACGCGGACGGACAATCCGCGGAAACGCCCGGTGCTGAAATTTTGGCAAATGCGGTAAACACCATCCTTTCCCAACAATACTATCAAAATGTTTCGCCACTGCTGACGCTGCTGTTGGTAATCCTGCTGATTGCCGTGATTACCGCGCTCAGTTTGCGGTTTTCGGCTATCAAATCGGCTATTGCCGCCGGCGCGATAGTGGTGGTTTACATTGCCGTTGTTTTTCTGCTGTTTGTGAAAATGCAGGTGGTAATGGAAATGGTTTTTCCGGTATTTGCACTTGCGCTAACTTTCGGTAGTGTAACGGTTTACAGCTATTATGTGGAACAGCGGGAACGCCGGCGGGTAACCGATGCATTCGGTCACTACGTTTCGCCAAAATTGGTGAAAGAGCTGGAGCGTAACCCGGAAAAACTGGTGCTCGGCGGGGAAGAACGGGTGATCACCGTGATGTTTACGGATATCGCCAATTTTACGACCATCGCCGAAACACTCGGGCACCGCGAACTCGTGCGGCTGTTGAATGATTACCTCACCGAGATGTCCGAAATCGTGCTAAAATTAGATGGCACAATTGACAAATACATCGGCGATGCAATTATGGCGGAATTTGGTGCGCCGCTGCACTACCCGGATCATGCCACAAAAGGCTGCCTTGCCGCGCTGGAAATGCAAAAAAGATTGAAAGAATTATCCCACGAATGGCTGCGCACCGGACGCCCGACGGTTGCCACGCGCATCGGCGTTAGCACCGGAACGATGATTGTGGGCAATATGGGATCGCCCAAAAAATTCAACTACACGGTCATCGGCGATGAAGTGAACCTCGCTGCGCGGCTGGAAAGCGCGAACAAAACATTTGGTACCGGCATTATGATCAGTGAGGCTACCTACCATTTTGTGAAAGATATGATGATCACGCGCCCGCTCGACCGGCTGATTGTAAAAGGCAAAAGCAAACCTGTCAACGTTTACGAATTGATTGCCAAAAAAGGGGATAAGCTGCCGAATTTGCTGGAAAGCATTTTGCCGCTGTATCATCACGGCATCCGGTATTATGAAGAGCGCGAGTGGGAAAATGCCGAATCCGCGTTTCGCAAATGCCTGCGCCTCATGCCCGATGACGGCCCATCCAGCCTGTATCTCAAACGCGTGCAGGAATTTGCCAAAAATCCCCCGCCGCCCAACTGGAACCGCGTGTACCAGATGACCACCAAATAGCCGATTGCGCTGGCATTTCGGCTACTTCCGTTGTATCTTACCTTCCAAAAAACAATGTGTTAGCAATAAAAAAACTGAATATGAAAACCGTCGTTTTGTCGAAGATTTTCCCGATTTTGTGTTGCCTGATGTTGTCCGGCATTTTATCCGCACAGGATGCAAGTTCCGCACGATCTGAGTTGCAACAGCTGCGGTCAGAAATTTCCAATTTGGAAAGCAAGCTGAAATCGGCATCCAGCAAGCTGCAAAATGAGATGGAAAATCTCAAAAATTTTGATCAGCAAGTGAGCCTGACAACCAAAGCCTTGCGCCTGCTGCGCAATGAAATTCGCCAGAGTGAACGGGAATTGGTCGTGCTAAACACCCAAATTGATTCGCTGAACGGACAAATCCGACGGCTGCAGGGATTGCTCCGCGAGCAGGTGGTTTTCGCCTACAAATACCAACGCGATCGCGAATGGGATTGGTTGCTCGGTTCGGAAAATTTTAATCAGGCGGTGGTGCGCTATCGCTATTTTCAGTCAGTTTCGGACAACGGGCAGCGCATGTTCGAGCGGCTGAAAGCGAAACAGGCGGAGCTGGAAACGTTGCAATCCGCACGGGTAACCGCGTTGGAATCCCAAAAACAAATGGCCAACGAAAAAGCAGCAGAGCAAAAAGCGCTGGAAAAAAAACGGGTTTCCCGGCAGGCGTTGGTGGATAAAATTTCCCGGAATACGAAATTATATGAGCAGGCGATTATCACCAAAAAGGAAAGCGCCTCGCGATTGCAAAATTTGATTGCATCATTGCAGCGCGAACGCGACGGAAGCAGCGCGCCAACGGAAATACGCCCGGAAATTGACTGGAGCCGCGTGAAAGGCAATTTTGCCGAACAGCGCAAAAAACTGAATTGGCCGGTTGCCGGGAAAATTGTCCACCCGTTTGGCAATTACAAAAACCCCCGTTTGAAAACGGTTTTGGTGAACAACGGCATCGATATTCAGGCTAAAAAAGGTGCGGAAGTGCGCTGCGTTTTTTCTGGCGTGGTGAGCACTATTACGTACATCAGCGGTTTTGGCAACACGATAATCGTTGATCACAACAATGGGTATTACACGGTTTACGCGCATCTGGATGAGGTGTTGGTCAATAAATTTCAGGTGGTGGATGCCGGAACGACGCTCGGCACGGTGGGCGATACCGGCTCGCTGGAAGGCGCCAAACTGCATTTCGAGATTTACGGAAACAACCAGCCGCAAAACCCCACGCTTTGGCTTGCCAAATAATAAATTTAAATGTGTTAATTTCCACGCTGGTCATTCCTGCGCATGCAGGAATCTGAAAGTCATGTAAAGACAAATTTTCCCGGAACATTCGCAATAAAATTCTCACGGATTTAGCGCAATTCCCCAATAATTGAACGTCGCAGGTTTCCAGCCGGGCAAATACATCGTATCCATTTTTGCAATGGTAAACCCTGCATTTTCAATGATTTGTGGCACCGGGCGATTGAGGTTGCATCCACCGCTGAATATTTTCCAAACCGGATTCAGCCTGTTTTGCCAACGTTGGATGCTCGCATCCGGAGCGATGCCGTGTTCGCAAAACAGTAGTTTGCCGCCGGATTTCAGCACGCGGCGTGCTTCCGCCAATGCGGTGTCAACGGCGGGAATGGTGCACAGCGAGAAGGTGACAACGATGGTGTCAACGCTGTGATTTTCCAACGGCACATCTTCCGCGCCGTTTTCGAGATAGTCCAGTTGCGCCGGGAATTGCCGCACATCGTTTTCCGCAAGTGACCACATTTCATGAGATGGCTCCAGCGCCCACAACCGTTTGATTTTGGCGGGATCGTAAAATGCCAGATTTCTGCCGGAGCCGAAACCGATTTCCAGCACATTGCCTTCGGCGAACGGCACAATTTTTTTGCGCTGTTTCATCACCGGGCCGATGCCGCAAGTGTGATGAACAACTTTCGGTAAAATGTATTTTTCGTAAAGATTCATAATCTTTTTTGACTGTTTTTTGTGATACCACACTGAATTTTTAACGATTTATCAAATTTCGATGGAGACTCCTGCCCTTGCAGGAGTGCCCTATTTTACATTTGTATCATTCCCGCGATGGCGGGCATCCCCTGCCCGAATTAAAAAAATCAACCTCAAAACCGGTCGATCACGGTGATGCCGGTGCCGCTGAACGAATCCATTTGGGTGAGTGCAATTGCCGCATCAGCAAGCGAAATTGTTTTGCCGATCAGCCGTTCCGGCTGCAATTTCCCTGCGGCGATCATTGCCAGCAACGCCGGGTATTGGTGCGCCTGCAGCCCGTGGCTACCCACAATTTCCAGTTCGTTGGCAATCACTTTGTCCATCGGAATTGGCGGATGACTGTGATCGCCGGTCATCAGCCCGACCTGCACATGTTTGCCGCGCTTCCGCAAATTGGCGATGGAATTGAAACAGGTTGTCGCGCTGCCCAGCGCATCGATGGACACGTGCGCTCCGCCATCGCTGATGTCCCGAATTTGCCCGACCACATCCGGCGAGGTTGCTGCGTTCACTGTGGCAATCGCGCCGATTTTCTTTGCGAAATCCAGCTTTTCATCGGAAATATCTATCGCGATGACATTCGCGCCGAGCGCGTTGGCAATCATGATCGCCGAAAGCCCAACGCCGCCGCAGCCGTGCACCGCCACCCACTCACCGCCGGATACCTGACCCTGCGCAACGACTGCGCGAAACGACGTCACAAACCGGCAACCGAGGCTGGCGGCGGTCACAAAATTCATTCCATCGGGCAGGCGAACGAGGTTGACATCCGCATAATTGATCGCCACAAATTCCGCAAACGACCCCCAATGGGTGAATCCCGGCTGAAACTGGTGGTCGCAAATCTGATGATTGCCGGAAACGCACTGCGGGCAACTGCCGCATCCGCCCACAAACGGGACGGTTATGCGATCGCCGATGTGCCGGCGCGTCACATTTTTTCCGGTCGCGACGATTTCGCCGGCAAGTTCGTGTCCCGGCACATGCGGCAGCCGGATGTCCGGATCGTGCCCCATCCAGCCGTGCCAATCGCTGCGGCACAGTCCGCTGGCTTTCACCGCGATCACCACGCCATCCGGCGCTGGCACCGGATCGGGCAGATGTCGCAGTGTAACCGGCCCGCCAAATGTTTCGTAATGCAACGCTCTCATGCGGATTCCCATCGTCAAAATTGCCACGAAAAATAGCGGGATTCCCGCCCGGATGCAAGATGCCTTTTGCGAAATTTGACACCCGCTGTGCAGGAAATTTTGCAAATCAGCAAAGCGCTGCATATATTGAATTTGAATATTTCACACCGGAGAAAACGATGAGTAAGTTGCTGAAAATTATTGTGTTAATTAGCTTTTGTTGTGGTTCTCAATTCTCACTTTTTGCGCAAACGGATACCGTTGATCTGAACGATTTCGCCTGGCTGACGGGCGACTGGCAGCGGGAAACACCGAAAAGCATCACCACTGAATCGTGGCGTCGGGTGAGCGAAACGGCCATCGAAGGCAGCAGCTCGCGGGTGTCCAAAGCCAGCGGCGAAACGGTTTTTGGCGAATCGCTGATGCTGGCGAAAATGGGCAGCGATATTTTTTACATCGCGAAAGTGGCGGAAAATGCGTTGCCGATTCCGTTCAAATTGGTCAATTTTTCGAAAACCGAAGCGGTTTTTGAGAATCCGGCCCACGATTTTCCACAGCGGATTCGCTATCGCCGCGATGGCGAAAACGCGTTCACGGCAATCGTCGAAACAATTGAAACATCGGCAGAAATGCAGCAACGCATCGAATTTTCATTCCAAAAAAACAATCCACAAACTTTTCCCGAAAAGGAGCAATCCATGAAAAAAGCAACCGGCATCGGCGGCATATTTTTTAAATGCGAATCACCCGAAAAAATGCGCGAGTGGTACGCCAAAAATCTCGGTTTGGTGACCAACGAATACGGATCGCTGTTCGAATTCCGCACAGTGGAAAACCCCGATAAAAAGGCTTATTTGCAGTGGAGCCCGTTTTCGCAAACCACCAAATATTTTGAGCCATCCGAAAAGCAATTTATGATCAATTACCGGGTGGAAAATATCGAAAAACTGGTGGAGGAATTGCGCGCCGCCGGGGTGGAAATTTGCGACGAAATTGAAACATACGATTACGGAAAATTTGTGCACATTATGGATCCGGAGGGCAATAAACTGGAGTTGTGGGAGCCGGTTGACACTGTTTTCACGGAAATGTACGACGGCAAAACAACGTACTGAGTTTTGAATGATAAACATTCAGATTGCATAGTATTCGAGGGTGTTTGAAAAGTGCTTGTCATTCCGGGTGGAGCGCAGCGGAATACCGGAATCTTTTATTAAGCAGGGAGATCCCGGTATTTTTCGAAAAAACCGGGATGACACGGACTGCGAGACTTATCAAATACGCTATCAGAATTCTGTTTTCGGATAGTGTAAAATCGCGCAAATCGTTATTTGACCAGTGCTTTTTTGATCGATTTGATGAGCGCCGGTCCCTCATAAATAAATCCGGTGTAAAGCTGAATCAGCGATGCGCCGGCAGCCAGCTTTTCGAGCGCATCTGCGGCGGAGTGGATGCCGCCAACACCGATGATCGGGAACGCGCCGCCGGATTTCCGGTGCAGATAGCGGATCACTTCGGTGGAGCGATCGCGCAGCGGTTTTCCGCTCAATCCGCCCGCACCGATTTCTGAAATTTTGCCGGCCGGCGTTTGCAGATTTTCTCTGGAAATAGTTGTATTTGTTGCGATTACGCCGTCAATTTTCACGGTTTTCACGATGTCAATAATATCGTCCAACTGCGAATCGCTCAAGTCCGGCGCGATTTTTAGCAGCACCGGTTTCGCCGGCGATTTTTGGTGATTCAGCGATTGGATGCGTTGCAACAAAGCTGTCAGTGGCTCTTTATCCTGCAGCGCCCGCAAATTTGGCGTATTCGGCGAACTGACGTTGACCACAAAATAATCCACACACGGATAGAGGGTTTCGAAACATTTTTCGTAATCCGCAATGGCGTCGTCATTGGGCGTAACTTTGTTTTTGCCGATGTTTCCGCCGATGAGCACATTCCGTTTGTTCATTCGCAACCGCAGGGCGATAGCGGACATGCCGTCGTTGTTGAAGCCCATCCGGTTGATGATGGCGTTATCTGCGCGCACCCGGAACAGACGCGGCTGCGGATTGCCCGGTTGCGGTTGTGGCGTCACCGTCCCGATTTCCACAAACCCGAATCCCAAATCACCCAATTGGCGATACAGTTCAGCATTTTTGTCGAAACCGGCAGCCAATCCCACCGGATTTTTGAATGTGAGTCCGAACAATTTGCGTTCCAGCGACGGGTGCTCGAATCGATACACCCATTTCAAAAAGGTGCTGACAAACGGCAGCCGCAGCAAAATAAACGTAACATTGTGCGCAATTTCCGGTGACAGTAAAAAAAGTAGTGGTCTGATGAGCGATTTATACATGTTTTCCAAAAAATAATTGTTGATGTAGGGGCGCGGCGTTGACGCGCCCGAAAACTGAATGTTCACAGCGACGCCCGAAATTAGCGATTTTCTTTGTCGATATCGTTCAGCAACGCTTGCTGGCTTTCCAAATTTTCTTTTAATTTTTGGCGAATTTTGCGGCTATTTGCCAGCGTGCTGTCGATATTTTGCGAAGCCAGCGAAAATTCCTGCGTTTGCATTTCTCCATCCAGCGATCGGGTGCGTTGGTCGAGAACCTCACCTGTGGTTTGCAGCGCCGCTTCCATTTGCGTCAGCAGCGAATCCGCAGCCATGGTATCTTGTTGCATTTGCTCAATTTGCCGCTTCCATTTGATAAAGCCAAAATCAGCCTCCACAAATCCGGCGCGGGTGAGAATACTGTTGAATCCTTCCGGGAAAATCAGCAGCAAAATCAGGCAGATGACCAAAATAACTTCCCGCAGCGAAGTGAAAATATCTTTCAGAACGGCGACGTTCTGTTTCAGCCAATCCAGCAAATTTCCCATTTTTTTACACCTCTATTTTTTGTGTGGTGATTCAGTTTTTTCAACTTTTTCCAATGCGGAAATGGTGGCAGCTACCGTGCCATACGCCGGTGCCAGAAACCAGCCGATCAGCGGAATTGCCAGCAGCAGCATAAATCCGCTGCCAACACCCAAAATTCTCCCGCGATGATGTTTCGCAAAATGGACGCTTTGTTTAACGGAAAAACGTTTGCGTTCCAGCACGCAATCCATCAATCCGAAGCCGCCGTAATAGGCTTGAATCATCAAAATGAGCGCCGTCGAAACCACCGCGCCGATGACCGGAACGAATACCAGCGGCCAAACTATCGCCGTTAAAACGAGTGTAAACAGCAAGTTGCGCAGATTTATTGTGATGCCGCGTCCCAAATCCTGCAGCGTTCGGGCAATGGAAAATCCTTCGGCGGATTGATGCCCGAGCAGCACTTCCGTCTTTTCGGAGAGATGCCCCAAAATCGGTGCCAAAAACGCCAGCGTGATGTGTTTGTAGGTCATAAACGCCAACAGTACCAGCAAAATCCACAGCAGAACCATCGCGATTGCGCGGGTTGCATCGCCGCGAAGCGATTCCGGCAGCGCAATCTGAACGAGGGCGTTTGCCCAATTATCAAAATAAACGCCGCCAAACCAGATAATTGCAATCACCACAGCGATGCTCAGGATGCCCGGAATAACCAGATATCGCCACAATCGATGGCGGATGATCACCCGGTGAGCGTTACCGTATGACCGCAATCCGCGAAAAAATTCCGCAATCATGCCAGCCATCCGACGATATGTTGTGTCATTTGATTCAGCATCATCAAAATTACGGAATTATTTTCAATAAAAAAGGCCGAATCGGCGATTTCATGGCAGGTAAAGTGGATCATCTTATAGACTTCTGAAAAAAATATTCAGGAAAAATTTCCCGTTTTCCGATGATATTACCATTGAATTGAAATTTAAAAGGGATTGAAATATGGACGCAACCATTCAAAAAAAGGATTCTCTGAACGTTGCAGATTTTATGACACGCAATGTATTTCAAATTGAAATGGACACAACGGTTTGGGAAATGAGCCAGATTTTTCAGGAGCACAATTTTCACCATTTGGTGGTGATGGAAGAGGAAGCGTTGATTGGCATCATTTCTGACCGCGATGTGTTGCGTTCTGTCAGTCCGTTTATCCAAACATTTTCCGAGCAACGCCGCGACCGCGACACATTAAACCGGAAAGCGCATCAAATAATGACACGCCATCCGGTAACAATCGTTGAATCTGAATCGTTATTTACCGCAGGTCAAACCATGCTTAACCGGCGCGTTTCCTGTTTGCCGGTTGTGGATGCGCACGGAAAACTCTGCGGCATCATCACTTCAAAAGATGTTATTCAAGCCTTTGTGCATCAGCAAAATCCATAATTAACGCGTACGAACAAACTCGATACGGCGATTCCGGGCGCGCCCGTCTTTGGTGTTGTTCGGTGCGATCGGGTTTGCGGGACCAAAGCCTTTGGCAACCAATCGTGCCGGATCGATGCCACGGGAAATCAGATATCGCCGCACAGCTTCCGCCCGTTTTTGCGATAACGTTATATTTGTATTGTAGTTACCCGTGTTGTCGGTATAGCCGTGAATTTCCACATCCATATCCGGATATGAAACCAGCGTTTGATAGGCTTTTTCGAGAATGACTTCCGATTGCGGCGAAATATTTGCCCTGCCGGTTGCGAACAAGATGCCGTCCAGCACTACTTTATCGCCCACTTTTCCGACCTTCAGCAGGTCGTCATCTTCGCCATCCAGCGGATCGGTTTTGCGTTTTACTTCCGTGAAATCGTCAACGCCGCCATTGTCTGTATCCACGCTCAGCGGATCGGTGTTGTGCGATAGCAGTTCGTCGCCGTCGGTCAATCCGTCGCCGTCGGTATCGGGATTCAGCGGATCGGTGTTGCTATTGTTCACTTCCTCTTTATCGCTCAACCGGTCGTTATCGGTGTCCGGTTTGGTGGGATCGGTGCGGTATTTGGTAATTTCCGTTCCGTCTTCCAAGCCGTCTTTGTCGGAATCTTTGTCATTTGGATTGCTGCGATAGACCATCACTTCTTCGCGGTCGTTCACGCCGTCGCCATCGCTGTCTGTTTCCAGCGGATTGGTTTTGAACGTGAACACTTCTTCGGCGTCGCTCAGCCCGTCTTTATCGGAATCGCGATCACGCGGATCGGTGGAGTAAACGCGGACTTCCTGCATGTCGTTCAGCCCGTCGTTGTCCGTATCAATGCGCAGCGGATGGGTGCGATATTGCATAAATTCTTCGCCGTCGTTCAACCCGTCGGTATCGCTGTCCGCGATATTGGGATTTGTGCCGAGTTTTCGCTCTTCGCGATCGTTCAGCCCGTCTTTATCTTTGTCCATCGTACCGGTTTGCAATTTGATGGTCAATCCCGCGCGGCCGTTGAAATAACCGTCATTTTTATTAACATCCACAAAATTCAGGTCATCCGTATTTGTGAAATTGTAGCCACCGGCCACATCGATGGAAACGTAATCCGATAGCCCAATCTGGAAACCGCCCCCAACCGGTGCAACGAGTTTCCATTTTTGATTTTCCGCAGTCGCGGAAGCGCTCGGCGGTGCGTCTGTGACATCATAATACAGCCCGCCAACGCCCCCATAAACATACGGACTGAAAACATTTCCGGAAACCAAGCGCACCAGCAGGCTGTAATCAGCGCTATAAATCGTGGTTTCGTACGGTTCATTGGCGTCTTTTTTCAATTTCCCTAAAAAATTTCCAGTAACCTGACCTTCAATCCGGTCAAAAATGGCGTGACGCAAAAACACGCTGCCATAAGGATTGATCCGGTCATCTCGCCCAAATTCTGTATCGCCCAGTAAAACACCCCCACCAAAACCCACGGAAAAGCTTTCCGTTTTTAGTTGCGCAGAAACAGCAGTTGAAATTACCAGTAATAAAATTCCGGCAATCAGTAAATTAAAACGGGGCATAAAATCCTCCTAAGGGTTTAAATGGCGCTAAGTTTAGCATTTACAACAAGTAAATTATTTTCAAGCCCGTAATCAAATAATCTTTCGACTTAAAAAAGTTGACATTCCTCAATTTTACCCAAAAACCTGCACGTATATTGTATATAAATTAAGCGAAACGCGATATTTTTTAAATTTTTTCGTCTGAAAGTAACAGTTCACCACTGATTAAAGTAAGTATTATTTGTATTTAACGGGGCAATTGGCGAAACTTGGCAGGGTAAACGCATGGTCAAGTTTACATGCAGTGTAAACTTTTTGCACAATATCCCGAATATTATGAACAGCCAAAAAGCAAGGTGCCTTAAAAAAGCACCGGGAACTCGAAAAAAAGTTGTGTTGTTGAAGATGATAAAAAACGGATCTCAGAATAATGGCAGAGGTAGCACGGGCTTAGCTTAAGCATTTTGGAGCTGATACCATCAATTTATCATGAAGACCGGGTTCAGACATTTTTTTGTGGTTATTGCACTGGGATTTGGTGTTGTTTTGACCAACGCTTGCCAAACCAGTCCGGTACCCGTTGAGTCACTGGTTGCTGAGCAAGACAGCCTGATGAGCATCATCGAGCAAAAAATCGAGAGTAAAAAACAACAACAGGCAGAACTGGATAAATTCCGGAAACGCCAGTTGCCCCGCAATTTTTCTGAACAACTCAAAAAATATTTCCCGATTATCCGCAAATATACCACCCGTTACAAACTGGATTGGCGACTCACCATTGCCCAGATTCTCAAAGAATCCTATTTTAAAGAAAACGCCATGAGCAACGTTGGCGCAATGGGTTTGATGCAAATTATGCCCCGCACCGCCCGGGAAATAACCAGCGAAATAGATATCGCCTACATCACCAAAGATCCGCATGAAAACATCACTGCGGGCATTTATTACATGTATAAGCAGCTCAAAAATTTCCCGCGGGCAGATCCCGATAACCGGATTATGTTAGCACTTGCTGCATACAACGCCGGCATTGCCCGGGTTTACGACGCTCAGGATATCGCCCGTGTTCGCCAGTTGGACCCGAACACATGGGCTGCGGTAAAAGAATGCCTGCCGCTGCTCACCGATGAACACTGGAAATTGCATCTCGAAGTTTGGGAGCTTGGGCATCCCACTTTCGGCTATTTTTACGGCTACGAAGAAACGATCGATTATGTGGATGACATCATGAAAAAATATGACGCCTTCCGCAAAATGTATCGCGATGATGTTGAACATCTCTCCATCGAAGAGCTTAGCGCATCCATGTAAAGTGCTGTTTTTCCGCATTTTCCCCTCCCAAAATGAATTCCATAAAAATTTTGCATAAGCCGCATGATTTTGTAAATTTGTAAGCTTTGCCGGAACCTGACAGCGCATTTTGCGGTTTGCAATCCGGAATAGGTTTGGTGTTATCAAAAAAGGAAAATGATTGATGAAAAAATGGTTATTGGTGGCAATTTTAGCCGTATTTCTTGCAAACACAGCACAGGCGCAGGAAAATTATACGCAATTCAAATCGCAAATTAGCGGCTATTACCATAACATTGTTGGCCCGGATGTGCAAAATTTCAGTTGCCTGATTACCTCTGCGGCGTATATCGATTTTATCGATGATCATGCGGACAGCAGTTTCTACTATCCCCTGAAAATTACCTGGCTGTCGGACGGACGCAGCTATTACGCATTGCAACCTTTTCCGGCTTTGCCGGACTCCGTTCAGCGGAAAATGTTTGCACAGGCGCAGGCGCTCAAAAATTTGTGGAGCTACATTTTCCCCGATCTCAACAAATTTGTGTTTTACGAACCGTTGCACGAAGTTCCCGATAATGCAACGCTCACAACCTTTGGCGATACCATCGGTGTGGCGTTTACCATCGAAGAAAAAGCGCGCGAAGTTAAATCTAAACAAACCTTTACCAAAGGCGGAATGCTGGGCAGGGTGATCTGGTTTTTCAACGAACGCAGGGAAGTTTATTACCCCACATTTAAAGAAGTGAACAAAAAATGGCTTTGCCTGGGGTGGGACGGGCAGGTGTTCAACAATGACGACGTATCCAGCGGATTGCGCACCAAAATTATTTACTTCCGGCAGGACGAGCGTTTTTTGCCGGAGCAAATTAATTTATTTGTGCAAACCCGCACCGAAAGCGGCGACATCCAAACGATCCCGCGCGTGCTTTTTTTGAAGGATTATGAATTCAACCAAAATGTGCAAGTGATTACCGCAAAAGGCGATTCTGCGGCGGCAGCGCAAGAGCAGCCATAAATTTTAGTTTCGTGAGAACGGATTCAGCCGTGGCTGGTGGTAAACCATCACCTGCGGCGCAGGAAAAAAGCGCGCCCGGTTCCGTTGCCAATGCAACGGGCTATCGAATTCTCCCCATGACAGTCGTGCAAAAACCCAAAAAGCAGCAAGTTTCAGGCGCATCAATATTTCCTCTGTTTCATTTCCTCAATTGAATAAGCAAAGATAATTGCAAAATTCCGGCAACGCAAAAATCGAACGAAAATGATGCTGAAATTACAAAAAATATCTGTTTTGGGCATTGTTTGGCTGATTATTTTGATTGGCGGTTGTGAAAAACCCGCGCATGATCCCCAGATTTTCCAGCGCTGGCAGAGCGTGTTGCCCGCTCCGGCAGTGCCGGTTTCGATCGAAATCGCCATCCGGCAATCCGGCGACGGACAGCTTTCCGCGAACATCAGTATTCCCGAAGAAAATATCGACATTTTACCGGTGACGCAAATTCACCGGGACGGCGATCAGTTATCGCTGGCAGTTCCGGAGCTGGCGCTCTTTTTCAACGGAATTTTAGGCGAGGCCGATGCGTTTATCACCGGCGATGCCGTTCGCGGTCGCCAGCGGTTGCCGTTGGTGCTCAACAAACAATCGGGCGAAACCGGGATGACCGGCGACTGGCGCGGAACGCTGCGTTTTCCGGGAAAATTGTTGCATCTGACCATCGAATTGAGCAGCAATTGGTCTGGCGATTTATCTGGAAAATTTTTCAGCCCGGAGTTGAACGCCCAAAATGTGCCGTTGGACGATGTGCGTATCAACGGACCGGCGATCGAATTTTCATCACATTTGCTGGATGGAAAATTTTCCGGTAAGTTCAATAAAAACAAAAGCATGTTTGATGGCGATTGGCGTTGGCAACGTGCCGGAATTTCAAATAATATCGTTTTTGACCCGGTGCCGCCGCTCGATTCGCTGATGTGGCAATTGCCCGAATCGCTGAACGACGGTTGGGAAATTGCCGCACCGGAATCGACCGGAATGAGAATGGCGCCCATCGATTCGCTGTTTTCTGCGTTGCGCCGGAGCGAATTTCCGGATGTGAACAGCCTGCTCGTTGCGCATCGCGGGAAACTGGTTTTGGAAATTTACCCGGAAATTTCCCGGCGCGGGATGCTCCGCAATCTCGATAACGCGACGCTCGGCATCACCGCGCTGCTGTGCGGCATCGCCATCGAAAAGGGGTATTTGTCCGGTATCGATCAGCCGGTTTTTCCGCTGCTGCGCGAATTTGCGGCCATCGAAAATCCGGATCCCCAAAAATCGCAAATTACCGTAAAACAGTTGCTGACGATGACCAGCGGATTGGGTTGCAACGATTGGTCGCGAACGGCGCTGGCAACGGAAGATAAATTGCTGCGCGGCCGGAATTGGGTAAAACTGATGCTGGATTTACCCGCCGCATTTCCGCCCGGTGAGGCGTGGTCTTTCTGCGCCGGAAATGGCGCTGTTTTAGGTGCTGCGCTGGAAAACGCAACCCGGACCAGGCTTGAGCATTTTGCCCTGCGGAACTTGTTCGAGCCGCTCGGCATCGACGAAATGTCGTGGGGCGTTTCGCCGGAAGGACGGGCGTATGGCGGCGGCATGCTGATGCTCACCACCCGCGCGATGGGCAAAATCGGGCAGTTGGTGCTGGAAAACGGTCGTCGCAACGAGCTGCAAATTGTGCCGGAAAACTGGATTACCCAAATGTGCGCACCGCAGGCGGAAGCTTGGGGCGAAAATGCACCCGCCCCAAATTACGGTTTCGGCTGGTGGCAAACAGAAATTGCTGGTGTTCGCACTGTCTTTGCGATGGGAAAAGGTGGACAATACATTGTTGCCGTGCCGGATGCGCAGCTGGTTGTCGTGTTTTCCGGTGGCGATGCAAAACCGGTGTTCGATCCCAAACCATTGGAAATTCTGGAAAAATATTTGATTCCTGCCTGTCCGTAATCGGACAGCTGCTGTTTCCCGCCGAACATTTTTCGCAAAATTGTCCCACCAAAAATTTACTTAAGTCTAATAAAAACAATGCTGGCACGTTTGTTGATTCAATCGTGGTTGAACTAATGTGTAAATCGCGCATCTTTCAAAAACGGTTTCTCTGAGAGGATGTATCATGCTGAAGAATTATCTCAAAATTGCATTTCGCAGTTTGCTGAAACAAAAAATATACACATTTATTAACGTGCTGGGATTGTCCATCGGGATTGCCTGCTGCATTTTCATTTTTTTATTTGTGCAGGAGGAGTGGTCGCACGATGCGTTTCATGCGAATGCGGACAATCTGTACCGGCTGGTGATCGCTCAAAAAGATGACAGCGGCGAAATCTACCGGAACACGCTTTTCCCGCATACGTTTCCCCGGACAATTCACGAATCGGTGCCCGGAATTGTTGCTGCCAGCGGTTTTGTCAAATCGCGAACGTGGATTTCGTATGGAACCGATTTGTCATTTCAGCAGCATTTTGGTCAGGTTGAAAAAGATTTTCTGAAAATGTTCAGCTTTCCGCTGATCGCCGGTGATCCCGCAACGGCATTGTCGCAACCGGATGCGGTTGTGATTTCAAAAGAGGTCGCAGACAAATTTTTCCCGGAAATTAACGGCGATTATCCGGGTTTGCTCGGTCATGTGTTGCGATTTCATGGCAGCGAAGCAAAAGATTACACCGTTACCGGCGTGATGGAAAATGTGACGCCCTCATCGTCGCTGCAATTTGATATGCTGACGCCGTTGGACAATGTGAAGCTGTATGGCAAAAACAACAACGATATGGGCGAAACCACGATTTATCTGCAATTGAAACCCGGCGCAAATCTTGAAAATGTGGAAACATCGCTATCCGCGTTGATCGATGCGAACCTCGGAGACCGGATTGCGGAAACCAACGATGAGTTAGAACCCTCGCGCTACCGGGAATTTTTCTCGCTGCATTTGCAACCGCTCACGGATGTTTATCTCGATGAATCTGTCAGCAGCAATTATACGGAATACAGCAAACCGATTTATTCCTACATTTTATCGGCGATTGCATTTTTGGTGCTGTTTATTGCCTGCATCAACTTTGCGACGCTGTCGATCGGCCGTTCCACCACCCGCGCGATGGAGGTTGGCGTTCGCAAAGCGTTGGGTGCGTATCGCCAACAATTGATGTTCCAGTTTTGGGGCGAAGCACTGATGCTCACTGCGCTGGCGCTGGTTTTGGGAATCGGCGTTGCCGAATTGTTGCTGCCCGTTTTCAACACAATGTCGCAGAAGTCGCTGTCTTTATTCAATTTAGAAAACCTGAATTCCATTGGAATGTTGTTCGGTATTTTGATTATCACCGGGTTAATGGCCGGCAGCTATCCGGCAATTATTTTATCGCGATTTTCACCGGTTTCCGTATTCAAAGGCGATTTGAGTGTTGGCGGACGCAACCGTTTCACCCGGGGAATGGTGCTGGTTCAATACGTGCTGTCGGTTAGCCTGATCATTATTACGCTGGTGATTGTTCAGCAACTGGATTTTATGCGCAACAAAGATACCGGTTTTGCGACGGATGCCGTTGTCGTTGTCGATATGCCGTACGAAAATACGGATAATGTGTATGAGCTCTACAAACAGCAAATTTTGAAAAATGATAATATCGTGATCGCAACCGGCAGCGATCGCGCGTTTACTTCCGGCAAATCCATGCGCGGAACAAAAAACGACAAAGGCGAGTGGGTGTTTGTCCGGTTTATCCGGGTGGATGAAGATTATCTCTCAACACTGGATATCGATCTGCTGGCAGGGCGCAATATTTCTTCGGAAATGGCAACCGACGCCACACTGGCGGTGCTCGTAAACGAGGCGTATGTGAAAAAATTTAGCTGGACAAACGAACAGGCGATCGGTCAGCAACTGCTCGATTTGGATGACGATAAGGAACCGCCGGTGATTGTGGGTGTGGTGCGCGATTTTCACATCGATTCGATGCATCGCGAAATTGAGCCGCTGGTGCTGCACAACAACCCGGATTTTCACCGGATGTACCGGGTGCTGGCGCGTATTCGCCCGACAGACATGCCCCAAACTGTTGATTTTCTGAAAGATACGTGGGAAACGCTGGTGCCGGATCAGCCGTTCAAATATTATTTTTTGGATGAAGAATTGGACAAACAATACAAAAGTGAAGAGCAGTGGAGCCAGATTATCGGCTACGCCTCTTTTTTTGCGATTCTTATTTCCTGTTTGGGATTGCTCGGTTTGGCTGCGCTGGCCGTCACCCGCCGCACCAAAGAAATCGGGATTCGCAAAGTGCTCGGCGCATCTGCACCGGATATTATTTCGCTGATTGCCCGCGAATTTTTGATTTTGGTAGCCATCGCCAATCTGATTGCCTGGCCGCTGTCGTATAGCATTGCCAGCCAGTGGCTGCAAAATTTTGCCTACCGGATCGATCTTTCGATTTGGGTGTTTGTCGCTGCCGGTGTGCTGGTGGTTTTGGTTGCGCTGTTCACGGTCAGCTCGCAGGCGATCCGCGCGGCGTTCACCAATCCGGTAAAATCGCTGCGATATGAATAGTCGCCAAAATCTTCGGGCAAAAATCGCCCTCAAATTATCAGCGAAAATGAAAATGTTCAATCACATAAATCCGGAAATATCAACATGTTAAAAAATTATCTGAAAATTGCATTGCGAAATTTGAGCAAACAGAAATTGTATTCGCTCATCAACGTGATCGGGCTGGCGGTGGGTTTGGCGTGCTGCCTGCTGATTATGATGTTTATCCGCAACGAGCTCAATTTCGACAAATTTCACGAAAATGCCGACCGGATTTACCGCGTGATGATCCGCACCGAAGAAAGCGAAGGCATCGAAAACGTGGTGCTCAATCCGTTTCCGCTGGCTGAGGCGCTGAAAACCGATCACCCGGAAATCGGCGACATTTGCAGCATTTTGTATCCCGGCAATTTTCTGGTAACACACGGTGAAAACAAGTTTTTCGAAGAACGGGTAATGTTTGCTAAATCCAATGTTTTCAAAGTGTTTACGTTTCCATTGGTGCAGGGCGATCCGCAAACCGCGTTGCAGGAACCGAACACGATGGTGCTGACGCAACAGATGGCCACCAAATATTTCGGCGATGAAAATCCCATCGGAAAAACGCTGCGACTGGATAACTCCGTCGATTTTTTGATCACCGGCATCGTATCCGAAGCGCCGTTGCAATCGCATATTCAATACGATTTTATTACTTCGCACCATTCCGATATCCAAACGCTGTTGGGTTGGGACCCGACCTACCAGTGGGGCGCATATATCGGGAATTACAATTATGTGCTGATCCCCGAAGGCACGAATGTGGCGCAGCTTTCTGCGAACATCGCCGGATTGATGGGCAAATACACCGACGATTCCCATCTGCGCAAACGCGAAGTGTTGCTGCAGCCGATGCTGGATATTCATTTGAAATCGAATTACGATGGTGAAATGGACGGTAGCACGCCGATGTATTTGTTGTGGTTGCTCGGCGGCATCGGTTTGTTGATTTTGGGTATCGCGTGCATCAATTTTATGAATCTGGCGACCGCCCGTTCCGCCGGACGCGCCAAAGAAGTGGGGATGCGCAAAACCCTCGGCGCGATGCGCGGACAGCTCATTTCGCAATTTATCGGCGAAGCGTTGCTGTTGACTACCCTTGCGCTGATTATCGCGTTCGGGTTGACAGAATTGTTTTTACCGCTGTTTGAGAAACTGGCCGGAAAAGAAATTCCGTTCGACTGGCTGGCAAATTGGGATGTTCTCGGCGGTTTTCTGCTGCTCAGCCTGATTACAGGGCTGGTTGCCGGTGCGTATCCGGCGTTTTATTTGTCTGCGTTTCAACCGGTGCTGGTGCTGAAAGGGTTGAAAAAAATCCAGAACAAAGCCGGCGGAGCGCTGTTTTTGCGGAAAATTTTGGTGGTGCTGCAATTTGCGCTGACGATTGTGCTGATTATCGCAACAATGGTGATCAACGGGCAACTTCGCTACATGCAAAATGCCGAGCTCGGTTTCAAAAAATCTGCGAAAATTGTATTGCCCATCCAAACCGACGAAGCCCGGAAAGATTACCAATCGCTGAAAGCCGAAGTGATGCAATATTCCGGAATTTCCGGCGTTACTGCCGCGTACAAACCACCGTTGGGCGGGTTTAATTTTGGCACCAACGCGTATCCCGAAGGACGGGAATCGTCAAAACGCTTCAATATCAGCCTTTATTTGATTGATGAAGATTATCTCGAACAATTCGGTTTACAACTGATTGCCGGGCGTGCGCTCGATGCAAATTTTACAATTCAGGAACGCGCAGAAATTTTGATCAACGAAGCGACAATGCACAAATGGGGAATTTTTGATCCGCAGGAAGCGCTTGGTAAACAGTTGCCAATCGGGATGAACAGCATCTCCGGCGAAGTGGTTGGCGTGGTAAAGGATTTTCACAATCAATCGCTTCAGCAAGCAATTTCTCCGATCGTGTTTGGCTATTGGCCAAATCATTTTTATAGCGTAACCGTTGCAACTCAGCCGGGAAAAATTGACGAATCGCTGGCGCATCTCAAAAAAGTGTGGGCAGAATTCATGCCGGCATTTCCGTTCGAATACAAATTTCTGGATGAGGAAATTGCCAATTTTTACGAAAAAGAACAGCAGGCGCGGGAAATGATGGGCGTGTTTTCCGGATTGGCAATATTTATCGCATGCCTCGGCTTGTTTGGATTGGCGGCGTTTACCGCAGAGCAGCGCACCAAAGAAATCGGGATTCGCAAAGTGCTTGGCGCATCGGTTGGCAGTATTGTTTCGCTGCTGTCGCAGGATTTTCTGAAGCTGGTGATTGTGGCTTTCCTTTTTGCAACGCCAGTCGCGTGGTTTACAATGAACAACTGGCTGCAGGATTTTGCCTATCGATTCAATTTGTCGCTGTGGATTTTCGTTGGCGCCGGATGTTTGGTGGCGCTCATTGCGCTGTTCACGGTCAGTTTTCAGTCTGTACGGGCGGCAATCGCCAATCCGGTAAAATCGCTGCGATATGAATAATTTGTAGCTGAAACTCAGTTTTTTCGCGGAATCCCGGATTGCGATTTTTTGTATTTCGCACGGGATTCCGGGATTTAGTTGCGAAAATGACCCCGTTTTTTGAATCGATTTCCCGGGCATTCCCTCAAAATGTCGATCGACAGACCCAATTCCCAACCGATAGATCTATCCATTAGAAATGCCGGAATGAATATTCAGGTTTTACATTCCGGTTCAAAATCTTTATATTTATCTAAAATTGAGGGTTCTTTTTTTCGTGATCGCAAGAAACAATCGTTTATTGCAGGTGTTAAATATATCGAAAAAAAAGAATGAGGTCTTTGAACGATGTTTTATTTGTTGTGCCGGAATCGCGTTGCCGATTTTGCGAAATGGAAAAAGGTGTTTGATTCCCATCAGAATGCGCACCGTGAAGCAGGACTGTATCTGGTTCATTTCTGGCGGGAATTGGATGACCCGGACAACATCTTTTTTGTATTTCAGGTAAGCAATATCGACGCCGCAAAAGCATTTATCAACGCCCCGGAAGCGAAAAAAGCAGAGAAAACCGCGGGTGTAATTGATGGTGAAATTCATTTTCTTGAAAATAATATCAGCAATTTTTGAAAAATCATTTTCCCTCCCGGATAGCCTTTCGCTCGCAATTGTCGGATTTTTTGAAACCTGTGAATTGCCGTTTGTCCGTTGAAAAAAATAAATTTATTGAATCCCGGAAACGAATGTTACGTAAAGAAAAACCTTATTGTTTTTTTAAAAATCGTGCGGGCGAATGCCCGTTATCGTATCAACATCGAATGGAGGCTTTATGAAATTCAGACAAATGGCTGCATCGCTAATCGTTCTGGCGATGCTGATGCTGTTGGGTGCAACGGCAGTTGCGCAGGATACAGCATTGAAAATTGATTACCAGAAATACAAGCTGGACAATGGTTTGGAGGTGATTTTACATGAAGATCGCTCCGACCCGATTACCGCTGTGGCAATTCTTTTCCACGTCGGCTCTAACCGCGAAGAAGTGGGACGCACCGGCTTTGCCCACCTGTTTGAACACATGTTATTTCAGGAATCGCAACACGTTGGGCAGGATCAGTTCTTCCGCAAAATTCAGGGTGCCGGCGGTACGCTGAACGGCGGAACATGGGAAGACGGCACCATTTATTACGAAGTAGTGCCCAAAAATGCGCTGGAAATGGTGCTCTGGCTGGAATCTGACCGGATGGGTTTTCTGCTGCCGACCGTAACGATGGAAGCGTTTCAAAATCAGCAGAACGTTGTTCAAAACGAAAAACGCCAGCGGGTGGATAACGTGCCTTACGGCCACACCAATTATGTGATCCACAAATTGATGTATCCCGAACAACATCCGTATAACTGGCAGGTGATCGGTTCGTTCGAAGATTTGCAGAACGCGACCATCGAAGACATCCACAATTTTTACAAAAAATGGTATGGGCCGAACAACGCTACGCTGGTTATCGCCGGTGATTATGACGAAGCCCAAACCAAAGCATGGGTGCAAAAATATTTTGGCGAGCTGAAAGCCAGTCCGGCAGTTGCCGAACCAAAGGCAATGCCGGTATCGCTGACGGAAACCAAACGCGCGTTTCACGAAGATAATTTTGCACAATCGCCGGAAATGAACATGGTTTACCCGACGGCGCCGCAATTCAAAAAAGATTCGTACGCGCTGGATTTGTTGGGCGATCTGCTGTCGCAGGGCAAAAAAGCGCCGCTTTACAAAGTATTGGTCGAAGAAAAACAGCTTGCGCCGGATGTTTCCGCACGACAAAACAGCAGCGAAATTGCCGGTGATTTTCGCATCCGCGTTCGCGCGTTCCCCACTTCCGATCTGGATGATGTGGAAAAAGCCGTTAAAGAAGCGTTCCAACGTTTCGAAACGGAAAAATTCACCGAAGATGATCTCGCCCGTATCAAAGCCCGCACCGAAACCAATTTTTACAACGGCATCAACAGCGTGTTTACAAAGGCGTTCCAGTTGGCATATTATAATGAATACGCCGGTTCGCCGGATTTCATTACCAACGATATCCAACATACGCTGGATGTAACCTCCGCAGACATTTGGGCGGTTTACAACAAATATTTGAAAGACAAACCTTACGTGCTCACCAGTTTTGTGCCGGCCGGAAAACCGGAACTCACTGCGGAAAATTCCGAACGTTTTCCGGTTGTAGAGGAAAAAATTGAGGAAGAATCCGCCGATGCGACGACCGAAACCGCATCGATGGCTTCCGATTTTGTGGTGGAAAAAATGCCCACAGCATTCGATCGCACCGTTGAACCGGCAAAAGGTCCCGCACCGGAAATCACCATTCCCGCCGTTTGGGAGCACAGCTACAAAAACGGGCTGAAAGTGTATGGCATCGAAAACAGCGAACTGCCATTGGTTGAATTTTCGATGACGCTGAAAGGCGGCACCCTGCTGGATGATTTGAACAAAATGGGCGTTGCCAACCTCGTTAGCGATGTGATGATGGAAGGCACCAAAAACAAAACTCCGCAGGAATTGGAAGAAGCCATCGAAAAGCTGGGTGCGAGCATCCGCATCAGCACCGGTCGCGAATCGATTACGTTTACCGTCAATTCGCTGGCATCCAAATTTGACCAGGTTTTTGCGCTATTCCAGGAAATGTTGCTGGAACCGCGCTGGGATGAAAAAGAATTTGCCCGCATCAAGCAGGAAACCATCGAAGGCATTCAGCGCAATACCGTCAATCCTTCGGCAGTTGCCGGACGGGTGTTCCGCCGGTTGGTTTACGGCAACGATAATGTGCTGGGTCGTCCGGTCACCGGCGATGTTGAGGATGTTGAAAACATCACTATCGCCGATCTGAAAGCCTATTACAGCAATTATTTCTCGCCGTCTGTGGCTAATGTTTGCATCGCCGGAGCGCTCGGCCAAAAAGATGCGGTTAAACATTTCGAAAAACTGGCTAAAAAATGGCAGAAAAAAGAAGTGAAATTCCCGGAATATCCGGCACCGCAAATGACGGAAAAAACACAGCTGTATTTTGTGGATGTTCCCAACGCAAAACAATCGCAGGTTTTTGCCGGACATTTGGGTTTGGCGGAAACCGATGCCGATTATCATGCGGCAAGCGTGATGAACTATCGTCTTGGCGGCAGCTTTAACGGCATATTAAACATGATCTTACGTGAAGAAAAAGGCTACACTTACGGTGCGCGTTCCTTCTTCACCGGATCGATACATCCGGGATTTTTCCTGGCATCGTCGGGTGTAAAATCCAACGTGACGCTGGAATCTGCCCAAATCGTAAAAGAAGAAATCGGGAAATATCTCGACGGCATTTCTGAAGAAGATCTGATGTTTACCAAAGATGCGCTCATCCAATCCAACACCCGCCGTTTGGAAACGCTGGATGCGCAGCGCAGCATGCTGGAAGATATTGCCATGTATGGAAAACCGGTAGATTTCATCAAAAAAGAAGCACAGGTTACCCAAAACATGACCGCCGAACAGCATCAGATGCTGGCGAAAAAATACATTCACCCGGACAAAATGGTTTACCTGATTGTCGGTGATGCCGCAACACAGGCACCACGAATGACGGAACTTGGCATTGGTGAACCGGTTATGCTGGACACAAAAGGCAACACCATCGAGTCCGAATAACCTAACCGATTGAGTTGTTGCGCTCAGCAAAATCGAACAATTGCTGAACGGAAATTTATAGAAAATTGAGCAATTGGCGCCGGAATTTCCGGCGCCTTTTTTTTGCCCGCCAATATTGCATCAACCGGAAATTGTTATTGATTTTGCCACTATCAAATAGTTATATAGCAGTTGAAGGTAATTCCAAGAATGATGGATTTTATTTCGTATTATGATTATATTCACATTGATTCATGGGAAATTTTCAAATTGGACGGAGGGTGTGATTGTTTTATTCTCGCATGTTTAATAATAAAATTTACATTCAGTTATCCAATTAATTTGCCGACTTTAGCCAAATGAAATAAACATCAGAAGTACCAACATTCACTGCAACTTAGCGAGGGCAATTAAATGAGCAACGATTATTTTGACAAACTTTCGGAGAAGATTATTGCCAACAATACTGTTGACAAAAATCTCTTTGCGGAGCTGGATGTAAAACGGGGGCTGCGAAACGCGGACGGTTCCGGAGTTCTTGCCGGTTTGACAAAGCTTTCAAGCGTGGTTGGCTCAAAAAAAATCGATGGCAAACTACAGCCGGTTGAAGGCAGTTTGTCTTACAGGGGCATTAATATTGTAGATATCGTAAAAGGTTTACAGGCAGAAAAACGCCACGGCTTTAGCGAAATTACCTATCTGATGCTGTTGGGAGAGTTACCCACACCGGATCAATTAAAAGAATTTGAAAGCCATCTGTACAGCGAGATGACACTATCCCGCCGGTTTATTTCCACCAACATTTTGCAATTCACCAGCGCCAGTGTGATGAACATGCTTCAGAAAGGCGTGCTCACGCTGTATGCGTTGGATGAAAACCCGGATGATACCTCCGTATCGAATATTTTGCGCCAGAGCATCAGCCTCACTGCAAAATTCCCGGCGCTGATCGCCTATTCCTATGTGGCGATGCGCAACAAATTCCACAATGCGCCGCTGTACATCAACATGCCGAAAGAAGGCTACGACCTTGCCCAAAACTTTTTGCACATGTTGCGCCCGGATGGCCATTTCACCGATCTGGAAGCAGAATTGCTGGACCTGGCCTTAATACTCCACGCTGAACACGGCGGCGGAAACAACTCTTCGTTCACCAGTCACGTGGTATCCTCCAGCCAGTCGGACAGCTATTCGACAATTGCAGCGGCAATCGGCTCGCTGAAAGGCCCGTTGCACGGCGCTGCCAACTCGCAGGTCATGTCGATGATGGACAACATCAAAGAAAACGTAAAAAACTGGGCGGATAAAGATGAGGTTTCGGCATATGTGACCAAAATTATCCGCAAAGAAGCCTACAACAAAACCGGTTTGGTTTACGGAATGGGACATGCTGTTTACACCAAATCCGATCCGCGCGCAATTGTATTGAAAGAAAAAGCCCGCGAATTGGCCAAAGTGAAAAACCGCGAAGACGAATTGCAAATGTATTTGCACATCGAAGAAGTAACGCCGCAGATTTTCGCAGACGTGAAAGGCTCAACCAAAGTCATTTCGCCAAACGTCGATTTCTTCTCCGGATTTGTGTATGATATGCTCGGTTTCGATCCCGCAATTTATACACCGATGTTCGCAATGGCCCGGGTTGTTGGCTGGTCTGCTCACCGAATCGATGAACTCATCAATGGCGGACGCATCATTCGCCCGGGATACCGGAGTGTTGCCGAAGCAAAAGACTACATCTCTATCTCGAAGCGATAAGCTGTTTAATAACAATACTTTGGCGGTGGCGAAAAATGTTGCGCCACCGTCATTTTTTTGGTTGTAATGCCGGCAATTGGAGTGTATTTTTTGCATTGACGCGAAAAAGACAAAGCCATGGAAATTCAGAAAATACTTGTCCCGGTTGATTTCAGCGAATTTTCCCGAAAGTCCGTCGAAGCTGCCCGGAAAATTGCGCGCCGGTATGGCGCATCAGTTACACTGATCCATATTATTGTCACCCCGCATGGCACCGTTGGCGATAGCCGGAAAACAAATGTGCTGGAAAAACAAAACGCTTTTATTCGCCAGCAATTTCAGGTGCAATACGGCGACAAGTTCGAAAAAGAAATACAGGACGTTTCCTTCATTTTGATAACCGGTGTTTCGCCGGTCGATTCCCTGCAGGAATATTTGCAGGATCACCCGCACGATCTGGTAGTGATGGGCACTCACGGTCAAACCGGATTCCGGTTTTTTGTGCAGGGCAGCGTTGTCGAAAAAATGGTCCGTTTTTCATCCGTGCCGATTTTAACCATCCCGCAGGCGTTGCAAAATATTCGTTTCAAACGCATTTTGGCGCCGCTGGATTTTTCGGTACATTCCCAAAAAACGTTGGAATACACAATTTCATTCGCAAAACATCACAACGCAAAAATTGTTTTTATGCACGTCATCGAGCAGGAAAATTATCCCTCATTCAGTTCTGCCGAAGAAGAATCAATATTTGAAATCGAACCTTCACTTCAACAATCCATTGTTGAAAATCTTCGCGAATTTGTTGCAGACACCGTTGATGAAAGCTACATTGAAGACTTTGTTGTTACCGAAGGCGTGGTTCATAGAGAAATTGTAAATCTCTGCAAATCTTTCGATGTGATGATTATTTCCACTCACGGATTAACCGGGCTGGAATATATTCAGATTGGCGGAACTGCGGAAAAAGTGGTCCGGTGGGCAAGCTGCCCGGTTTTGGTTGTCAAACGCGACGAACATTGATGTCACGCGACGTAATTTTATAATTACCTGTAATTATTGATTTTCGCCCTCAAATTATTCGGTTCCGTCAGTGAAAAATCGACCGGAACCCATGCGCAATGCATACAGTAAAAGGACTTCATAAACCCAATACAATTGGCAACAAATGGAAAACTCTAACGAGAACATTGGCTCACAATCGAGCGCACGTAACAAAATTGTAGACATTCTGACCCGGGTTGATACCCGCCAATCTTACACCGACAAACTGTTGGATCGCGAAATTAACAGCTACAGCGATGAAGACCGTGCGCTGATCACCGAAGTGGTGAACGGCGTGTTGCGCTGGCGATTCCGGCTGGACTGGAATTTGAACCAGCTGTATGTCGGCGAATACGACAACCTGATTCCCGATGTAAAAAACAACCTGCGGGCTTCGATTTACCAACTGATTTATCTGGATCGCATTCCGGCGTACGCCATTTTGAACGAAGCGGTGGAAATTGCCAAAAGCAAATACAACCAGAAAACCGCCAATCTGGTGAACGCTATTTTGCGCAATTTTTTGCGTCAGCAGAAAAAACTGGAATATCAGGAAATGCAACTTGGCTATATCGAACGGCTTTGCGTAACGCTGTCGCATCCGGCGTGGCTGATCCAGCGCTGGGTTGAACAATGGGGCGTTGATGATACCATGGCGCTTTGCGAAGCGAATAACGCCCGTCCGCGGATTGCCATCCGCATCAATCGTTTGCTGTTAACTGATGAAAATGCGCTGTTTGCGGAAATGAATGAAAAAAATGTAACATACGAACGCAACCCCGATTTTCCGGAATTTATCTGGATCGACGATTTTTCGGAATTCCGGAAACTGGATTTTCTGCGCAACGGGCAGGTTTCTGTGCAGGATGTGAGCACCGGCATTCCCGTTCGGCTACTCCGCCCGCAACCGGGCGAACGGATTTTGGATATGTGCGCCGCACCTGGCGGCAAAAGCGCGTTTATCAGCGAATTTATGCAAAATCAGGGGTTGCTGGTTGATCTGGAAAAACACGCACCGCGTGCCAAAGCGTTGAAAGACAATCTGGACCGGTTGGGCGTAACCGTCGCGGAAGTGATCAACGGGGACGGATTGAACCTGCCGTTGAATATCAAATTTGATAAAATTTTGCTGGATGCGCCCTGCTCCGGTTTCGGGGTGATCAACAAACGGGTGGATCTGAAATGGAAGCGCCTGCCGGAAGATATCGAAAATATGCACAAATTGCAGCTCAGCCTGCTCGATGCTGCTGCCGCAGCTCTTGCAGATAACGGTGTGATCGTTTACAGCACCTGCACCATCGAAAAGCGCGAAAACGAGGATACCGTGGACGAATTTTTAGCTGCCCACCCGGAATTTGTGAAAGACGATTTGCGGAAAGATGTGCCGCAACATTATTTGTGGGACCGCTATTCCGTGCGCACGTTTCCGCACCGCCACCAAACAGATGGATCGTTTGCTGTGCGGTTGCGTAAAAAAGGAAATGCTGCAAGTTAAGATTTTATGGGAGTTACATTTTGAGCGATTGGATTTCAATCAACAAAGATGCCGGGCACGTTGCCCGGGAAAAGCAAAAAGCGAAGGATTTAAAACGGAGCCAGTGGTGGAAACGCCAAATTGCCGATGGCAAATGCCATTATTGTGGCAACATTGTTCCGCCGGAGGAAATGACAATGGATCACATTGTGCCGGTTTCCCGCGGCGGCCGTTCGGTGAAAGGCAATGTGGTTCCCTGCTGTAAATCCTGCAATAATGAAAAAAATCACCTCACACCTGCAGAAATCATCCTCAGGAAATTGGCAGAAGAGAAAAAGAAAACGGATGAAAATCCGGAGTGAATTACTCCGAGTCTAACTGCGCGAGCAAGGTTTCCAGCTGTTCGTGTGCAACTTCCCACGCTGCCAATGCCTCATCCAATAATTGCTTAACTTCGGCATATCTTTTTTGCAGCGCGGCTGTTTTGGCCCCGTCGGCGTAAGTTGACGGATCGCCGAGCGCAGCTTCGATTTCCGCTTTTTCGCTCTCCAGCGATTCGATATTGCTCTCACATTCTTCCACATTTTGCTGCAACTTTTTGCGCTCTTTGCTGATGGCCTGCCGGGCTTCGGCTTCGCGGCGTTTTTGCTCTTTGGATTTGTAAATCCCGGAATCTGTTACGTTTTCCGGTTGGGATTGCTTTTGGGGAATCGCCGATGGCAGCGTGTGACTTTTGCGCTTTTCCAGATAATCCGAATATTTCCCCTCAAATTGGCGCAACCCGCCATCCTTCAATTCGATCACTTTGGTAACCATGCTATCCAGAAAATATCGGTCGTGGGAAATGAGCAGCAATGTACCGTCGTACGCGCTGAGTGCCTTTTCCAGCGCTGCCTGCGATGCGATATCGAGGTGGTTAGTCGGTTCGTCCATAATTAAAAAATTGACTGGCGAGAGCAGGATTTTCGCCAGCGAAACCCGCGCTTTTTCACCGCCGGAAAGCACGTGAATCGGTTTGTCCACTGTGTCGCCGCTGAACTGGAAAACGCCGAGTATGTCGCGCAATTTAGGGCGATGCGCATCCGCAACCGTTGCTTCCACTTCTTCAAAAACAGTGGCGTTCAGATTGAGCGTGTCCACCTGATGCTGGGCGTAATAGCCCATTTGCACCCTTTCGCCGATGTGCACTTTTCCTTTTTGTGGCTGCAATTGTTGAAAAATCAACCGGGTTAAAGTGGTTTTTCCCGCGCCGTTAACGCCCACCAGCGCCACTTTTTCGCCGCGATACAGGCTGAGATTTACATCCCGCAACACCCAGTCATCGCTATATTTGAACCACAAATTGTTCATGTGCAGCACATCTTTGTAGCTGTGGGTTTCCACCCGGATGTTGAACGAAATGGTTGACGGCGGCTCCGGCAGCTCGATGGTTTCCATTTTTTCGAGCATTTTCACACGGCTTTGCACCTGTGCCGCTTTTGTGGCTTTGTATCGGAAACGGTCAACAAATCGCTGAATGCGCTCCCGTTCCTCTTTTTGTTCCTCATATTTTTTGATCAGCAGCGCTTCGCGTTCGGCTTTTTTCACTTCATATTGTTGATAATTTCCGGGATAAATCACCAGCTTTCCCTGCTCCAGTGAGGCAATTTCATCCGCGATGCGATCGATAAAAAAGCGGTCGTGCGAAACCGTGATGATGCTGCCGGGAAATTGTTTGAGATACCCTTCCAGCCATTCCAGCGATTCGAGGTCGAGGTGGTTGGTCGGTTCGTCCAGCAGCAGCAGATCCGGCTGTTGCAGCAGCAATCGCGCGAGATACACCCGCATCCGCCAGCCGCCGCTGAAATCCCCCAACGGGCGATGAAAATCGCTTTCGGCAAAACCCAATCCTGCCAAAATCGATTTGGCGTCTGACTCCAGCCGGTAACCGCCCAAATGTCGGAACTGCTCTTCGATGATGCTCAGTTTGTTCATCACCTGTTCGGTATTTTTGGGATTTGCCGCCAGTTCGCTGTGCAGCCGGTCGATTTCCGTTTGCATCGCCAGTAATTTTTGATGCCCTTTGATGACGCCTTCGAGAATGTTGTTCATCGCCAGCGAAATTTCTTCCTGCGGCAAATAACCGATCTGGTATTCGTTCGGTTTGACCATCTCGCCGTCATCTGCGCGGAGCACACCGCTGATGATACGCAATAACGTGGTTTTGCCGGTGCCGTTCGGCCCGATCAGCGCAATATGCCGCCCCGGATTGATAATCCAGTTGATGTCCCGCAGCAGTTCGCGCCCGCCAATAATGTATTTCAGAGATTTTATTTGTAACATTTTTTCATTTGGAAAAAGGATAATTGATAAAGAATAAATCCATTTAATATTGCGAAACAGCCGGTAAAAATACGTCCAAAACGGTCAAAATGCAACAGCCAGCAACCGATGCCGGCTGATAAATCCGGCGTTTTCAATCGCTTTTCGGGAGGCGAAATTATCAGTTTCGGTTGAACAAATTGGGATTCGTTTTCGTTGATAACACTTTGATTTTAATAATGTTAACGCATATCGCCCGACGCCGCGATTGCGATATTCGGGATCGACAATCATCCCCAAATCCGCATATTTTGGTTGCGACGCGCTTTTGCGCAATTCGCCGGTGGCGATGAGTTTTTCATTATCGAACAAAAAATAGAGCTGTTTTTTGCTGATCAGATTATCCACGAACGCCCGGAACGAGGTTTTTACGGACAGGCTTTTCTGGAAAAACAGCTCGGTTTTTATCTCCTCTCCCGGAATCGCCTGCCGGAATTCAAGCTTCCCAAATCCGTTGATTTCCGGTTTAATTTTCTGGAAATCTTCAAATAAATAGGCAATCACGCTGACGTGGTGCTGGCGTTCCATGCTCAGCGATAACAACAGCGAATCGCCGGTGTTGACCACGGCGCTGTCGAACAAATTCATTGCCAGCAAATGATCGAAAATGGCATTCGCATGTGCCCAAAATCGTTTAAACAGATTGAACACCAGCAGGCTGCGGTTCGCATCCACACAAAAATATCCGGCGATTTCCGTGCCGAAATTCATTTGCCATTGATTGGCATTGGAAATATACGCGGTTTCCCACATGCCGTCCAGCGGCGTGTTCAACTGGCGATAATATTCCTTTGCCAAACCTTTGAAAAATTTGGATTTATCGATTGCTGTTATTGTGATCATCGATGTTGACAGATTTATTTGTGGTTTAATATTTCATCCAGATTATCGGGAATGCTGATGGTAAAAACGGTGCCTTTGCCAACCTCGCTTTCAACCTGAATGCTGCCCCGGTGGTCTTCCGTGATGATTCGGTAAACAATTGATAAACCGAGTCCGGTACCGACGCCCACGCCTTTGGTTGTGAAGCCGGGATCAAAAATTTTGGGTAAATTTTTGGCGGGAATACCGCTGCCCGTATCGCTGATTTTGATGAACACCTGCCCGTTTTCGTGCCAGGTTTTGATGGTTACCGTGCCGTCGCCGGAAATGGCTTGTTTCGCGTTCATCACAAGATTCAAAACCACTTGGTTGAGTTTGCTCGGGTAAAATGAAATCGGTGGAACATCGCCAAATTCTTTCACAACGGTGATGTGGTGTTTTATTTCATGCCGGATCAGTTGCAGCGTGTCTTCGATGCCTTCGTGAATATCGGCTTCTTTCAGTTCCGCTTCATCCAACCGGGCAAAGCGCCGCAATTGTTTTACGATATTTGTAACGCGATCCGTGCCGTTCCCGATGATTTTCTGCGCATCGTCAATCAATTTTACGATACGGCTTATCGCACTGTTTTCAAACAAGTTAGGTGATTCTTTTTCGATCAGCACTTTCAGTTTTTCCATCGCCCGGGTTTGGGTGTCGTGCATGCTGCTGATCGCTCCGACCGGCGTATTAATTTCGTGAGCCACGCCCGCAGCCAGCATGCCCAGCGTTGCCATTTTTTCGGTTTGGATCAGCTGTGTTTGGGTTTCCCGCAAATGACGATTTGCGGTTTCCAGCTCCGCCGTGCGCTCTTTTACCCGTTGCTCCAATTGTTCGTGAGCGCGTTTGAGCGCTTTTTCCGATTGTTTCCGTTCGGTAATATCCCGCACGATGGAAATCACCTCATCTTCGCCGCTTTTGACAATCCGTGCTTCAAAATAATGGGTGTGATCGTCGTGTGGCATATCGTATTCCAATAATTGCCATTCGTTGCTGGCGATGGTTTCGTGAATTTTGCGAAATGCCAATTTCAGATGCTGCTGCGGCATCGTGTCCCGCAGGTTTTTGCCGATGACCGCTTCCGGCGGAATCGCCAAATCGCTGTCTTTTGGCGCATGATAGTCCAGATATGTGCCATCTTTTTGCATCCGGAACATCAGATCGGGAATGGCATTCAGCAATGCGCTGTTGCGTTCCTCGCTTTTTTGCAGGCTCCGGTTGGCAGCTTCCAGCGCAGCGGTGCGTTCTTTTACGCGAATTTCCAGTTTGTCGTGGGCATTTTGCAGCGCTTCCTGCGCCCGTTTTCGTTCGGTAATATCCCGCGAAATGCCCACCCGGTAAATCAGTTTGCCTTCATCGTTAAAAATCGGGAATCCGCTTAATTCGATGATAACTTCTTTGCCAAATTTGTTGGTAAAACGAATCTCTTTCCGGATGCCCGGCGTCTCCGTTGGCTTACTGTGGAGGATGCTGGCTACCACATCTTCGCCGATAAAAATACCCGGACTTTTTCCCTGCATTTCCTCCGGCGTGAAACCGAACAAATTTGTTACCGCCGGGTTAACGTGCGCAATGGTGTTGTTTGCGCTGATGATCGAAATCGGGTCGTTGGAGTTGTCAAAAATTTTTCGGTAGAGCAGCAGGTTTTCTTCCGACCTTTTGCGAGCAGTGATATCACGGATATTCGCGAGAATCACCTGCCGGTTGTTATACGGGATTTTCTGCAGAAAAACTTCCACCGTGAAAGTTGTTTTATCTCCCGGACGCCGCGCAACCCATTCGAAAAATTGCGGTTTGCCATCCATCACTTCTTTCCACAGCTCGTACAGCTTTTCCAGTGTGGTATCTTTTTGGGAATTAAATGACGGCACGGACATTCGCAGCGCCTCTTCCCGCCTGACGCCGTAAAGCCACAACATTTTATCGTTTACGTCGATCACTTTGCCGTATTCATCGTGAATAATGATTGCATCGTACGATGCATTGAAAATCGTTCGCAGTGCTTCTTCGGATTGGCGCAGCGCATTTTCGACGGATTTCCGTTCGGTAAAATCTTCCGATACGCCGCAAATTCGCACCACTTCGCCGTCTTCATTGTGGATGGGAAACGCGCGTTCACGAATCCAGCGCACTTCGCCATTCGGTTTGATGATGCGATATTCCTCATCAAATTCACCGGTGATTTGCTTTTGCATCGCTGTGTTGATTCGCAGGCGATCATCCGGGTGAATAATGTTCAATAACGCGCCGAGGTGCTCTGTCATTGCATTGCGGTCCAATCCGGTGATGCTTTCATACGCCGGACTCAAATAAAGCGGTTTGCCGCTTTTCACATCGTGAATCCAGAAAACCTCGCGAATGTTTTCAGTTAGTTGCCGGAACCGCTCCTCGCTTTCAATCAACGCTTCCTCTGCGCGTCGCCGAACGTCGATATCATACAACCCACCGATGATCACCTCTTCGCCGTCCAGTTCGGTAACCACCAGCGAAAAACTCATCCACGCGTTGCTGCCATCGGCTTTGCGAATCAACACTTCGTGATTTCGCAACTGTTTGTTTTTTTTGATTTTATTAATGACGTCGATGCGATCCGATTCGTTTGTGTAAAAGTTTAGCGTTTTCATGCCAATCGCCTCGTGCGGCTCTCTGCCCACCAGATCGGCGAGTGGTTTATTGGCATACAAAATTTCACCATCACTCAATCGACTCACAATAAATGGCAATGGCGATGCATCCACAATGGCATGCAACATGGCGTTTGCCTGCCGTAATTCGGTAACGTCCATAAACGTATAAATTCGGCAGCGTTTCCCTTCGCCAAACGGTTCGGGATAGGTCAAAAACGGCACAATCATCCGGGTAACCGGATGCGACAGGCTGAAAACATGCCGCTGAAAATCGGAGAGCCGTGCCAGTTGAGCAAATTCCTCCGGTTTGAGCATGTGTTCCGGCTGCTCAATTGTTTTTTTGAATGAATCGAAATGGTTAAAAGTTGGGGCAATTGTGTTCAGAAAATCATCAAATCGGCAATTGTTGACGGACTCGTTTTTGATGCCGAAATATTGCAACACGCGTTTGTTGTATGCGATGATCCGATCTGATTCATTGACCATGATTATCGCCGTTGGGGAGATGTCCAATATCGCCTGAAGATTTTCACGGCTTCGCGAAAAATCGCGGAGCACGCTGTTCAACTCCGCATTTTTGGCTTCCAGTTTTTCCTGCATTTCGAGCATGGCAATATTGCCCATCGCCAGCGAATACGTTTTGCGCTCCAGCTCCCGGATTACCACATTTTCCGTCGTATCACCGCCATCATTTTCAGATTTGGATGTTTTGATCGCATTTTTCAAAATCGCCGGCAATCGGTCGGACAACTCAGCAGATAAAATTACATCGCTGGCACCGGCTTTCATTGCCGCGACAGTTTGGGGAATATCGGGTTCATCCGTAAAAACAACAATCGGTACCGGACGATTCAATTTGCGAAACATGCGAATGAAACTTACGCCGTCAATGCGCGGTAAGTTCAGTTTTATCAATATGATATCGGTCAAGCTGTTTTCGAGATGAGCCAATGCTTCGCGGCTGGATTCTATCAACAGCGGATCGAAATTTGAGCCATCCAATAATTGTCGCCAATCGTTTTCACGGCTGGCGGTGTCATCGACGATGAGCAGTTGTTTACGATATTCCATTTAACATGACCCGGCGTTGGTTTTTTACCTGACACATCAATGTACGGTACTCAAGGATTTTAATCAACGGCCGCCATAAGTAGCCCACAAAAAGCCGCACATTAGCAGATTTTACGGAAAGTTTAGCGCCGGGTTCAGAATAATTCCGAAAAAGCGATTTCGCAACTTATTGAAAATAAAAGGGTTGGAAATGTCAAATAAAACGGTGGACATAAATACACTATTTTTGCATTTTTTGCTTGACAAAAAGGATTGGAAATGGTATTATATGAGTGAACGGAAATACACTAAAAAAAGTTAGTTCGTTGATAAATGTAAGAATGCTCGCATTTAAATCCAACTCAAATGTTGACAAATTTGAGTTGGATACACAATACATATTCATTTCAAATAAGTAAGGAGTACAAGTTATGAACGCTATTCAAATTATCGATACGCGTGAATTAGCCAACAGCGCTTTGTGCAGGGCAGAGCAAACCGATCGTCCGGTTTCGCCGGATGATATCAAAGTTGTATTAACCGGAAAACAGTATTTGCGTTATTACACAGTCCGGTATCAGGGCGTGAATTTTTTACCTGCGAAAAACCAGTTACGGCGGGAAAACCCGGATGGTTTGGAAGGTTGATAAATGGAATAATTGTACGGTGCCGGAAGCACTCCCCACCGTTGCAACACACTTTTATGATTGGAGGTTTTTTGTATGGATAAAAGATCAAAATTCAGGGACCTGATTAAGTATCGGGCCGGTGCACTCTGTCTGATCGGGATTTTGACAGCGACATTTATGCACACTACAACGTTTATGAGCCAGTTTTTTTATGGCAGCTTAATTTTGGGCGGCATCGCAGCATTGGCGATTGATTCGGGTGTTGTCGCGATGTCCATTTTTAAAGACGAGCTCATCCGCGACGGCGAACTGGCCTGGATGGTTCGTATCGTGACCAGCATGGTTTTGTTTGCATCCGGCGTTGCAAATATGTCGGAAGGATTCAAATCCGCTTATGGGATTCAGTTGACCTGGGATTCGTTGATGAGCCTCGATCCGCTGACATGGACCCAGTGGGTTGCCGGAACGATTGTTTTCCCGATATTAGCGTATGTGATGACCGATACCATCGGCACACGAAATTTGATGGAATTGCACCAGCAACAGCAAAATTCGCAACGTCGCGTCGAAAACGCCAGCGGAATTGTGCGATACGAACCGATGCCGTTAAACACCGGTGATAATCGCGCATTGCAAAAAGCGCGGCAACAACGCAAACTCACCAAAAGCCAACGCAAACAACTGGTGTTTGATCTCCATAAAAAAGAGCCGGAAATGAGTGTTTCTGAAGTTGCGCAACGGGTTGGCGTTTCGCCGCAAACGGTGAAAGGATATTACAAAGAGATGGGCGTCGATACGGAAAAAGAAACGCTGTTGAACAACTACAGCTCAAATTGATCAAGTTTGTAAATAGTTGTAAATTAGGAGATTGAGTGATGTTTGGCGTTATTCGCGGATTTAAAACGTATCTGGAAAAACAGCTCAGGTTGCCGGAGCCGGAAGTGGTTGAATATTTGGGATATGTGCCGATTTTTGTAGATCATCTCGAAGTGACGGATGTTCGGCAAATTACCGGCAACCGGGTGCAGAATGCATGGAAAAACCGTCGATGGGAATTAACCGAAGACGGTATAAAAGTTAACGAAGTTGCGGAAAACGGCTATCTCAAATCGTTCAAATCATTTTTGGAATATCTGGAAATGAACGAATTAATTTCGGAAACGGGGCTATCGGAGATCATCCGGCTGACGGAAAAAAGAACCAACGGCATGCGCAAATTATCTGCAACCGAGCTTCGCCAACTGAGAGAATACCTGGTTTTTAATGTGAGTAACGATACCCAACGGCGGGAAACAGCCCTGGTGTTCTTTCTGTTGGCAACCGGTTGTTCGGCAACAGCGGCACTGTCGTTGAATGTTCATGAAACCGGGAAAATTTTGCCGGTAATCGATGCCGGAAAATCGGGACATTTTTGCTGGGTTGAGGATGTCTGCCGACTGAATTATACGGATGCCTCGGGCGATGTGCAGGATATTGAAATCCCCCAGGAAGTATTGCATTTTCTCAATTTTTATCTGGAAAACCGCAAATATCAAAACCGGATTTTATTTTTGAGCGATGCCCGCCGGAAAGGTCCGGGGCGGTTATCCGAACGGGCAGCCGAAACCATTGTTCAACGGGTGTTGGCGGCTGCGGGTATTTCCTGCGAAAAAGGCAATGCCATCGAATTGCTGCGAATCAGCGCGGCGCGAAAATCAGCCGTTGCTCCCGCCCGAAATCGCCGAATTTTAGTTTTGAGTGATAATCGAAGTGAAAAAACAGATCGCAGCGCGCAGCTAAAATTGCGCGTCGCTTGATGCACAACTTACCTCATATCCCTTCCTAACTCCCTGAAGCAGCAGAAGGCAATCGCACGGAACGCGGTTGCCTTTTGTCTTTTTTTATTTATATAACTCAATTTTGGCGAGCCGCCCGTCGAGTGGGCCGTTGGCCAGCGGTTTTTTCCAACTGGGTCGCAATCCCAAATATTTGAGATGTTCGCGCTCCCCAAAATACACAAATGCGGTTGAACCGGCGCAGCGCTGTTTCAGGAAATCGCCGAAAGTTTTGTAGAAATATTGCATGTCGGTGTTCATTTCCAGTCGTAAGCCGTACGGCGGATTGGTGACGATGGTTTTGCCGGATAACTCCGGAATATCCAAATAGTTACGCCGGGCAATTCTGATACGGTCGCCGAATGGCAGAACAGCCAAATTGGTTCGCGTGGCTTTCACGGCTTTTGCGGATTCGTCGCTGCCGGCGATGCAATTTTCTTCCGGCTCGCGCATCTGCGCATCCGCTTCTTTTTTAACGCGATCCCATATTTCCTGCGAAAATTCCGGCAATATTTCAAATCCGAATCGCTTCCGGAAATAACCTGCGGGCGTTCGGGAAATGTGCATCAGCGCTTCCGAAAGCAAGGTTCCGCTGCCGCACATCGGATCGAATAGCGGACGCTCACCGTCCCATTCGCTCAACCGGATGATTGCAGCCGCCAACGTTTCCTGCATCGGCGCCAAAATGCTTTCGCGTCGATAACCGCGTTTGTGCAGCGGCCCGTTGGATGTATCAATCCCAATAGTTCCCTGATCCTGATCGATATGCAAATTGATCCAAACGGTCGGATTTTTGGTGTCCACATTCGGGCGTTTGCCCAACTTGCTGGTAAATCGATCGGCGATGCCATCTTTCACCCGCAGCGCAGCGAACAGCGAATGGTTGATCGGCGAGTTGGAAACGTTCGCGTACACCGCAAAAGTATCATCCACCGAGAAAAAATCTTCCCACGCCATGGATTTCGCTTTTTTGTAAATCTGATCGGTGTGGCGACACTGAAATCCTTCCAGCGGCGCAATCACCCGGCTGAGCAGCCGCGAGCAATAGTTGATCCGGTAAAGCGTTTCAAAATCCGCTGTAAAAAATAATCCGCGATAGCGTTCGGAAATATCCGACGCGCCGAGTTCCGCCAATTCTTCGGCGGCCAGCGCTTCAATTCCTCCGGCAACTTGTGCAAAAAACCGTTGATTTTGTTGATACGAATAATCCATTGCATTTTCTACTTTTGTGAGATGAACTGTTGAATTGAGGCAAAAACGGCATCGAACATCGGTTCGGTGAGCTTGCCGGTGAAGGTGTTTTGCTGGCTGGGATGATACGAACTGAACAGCCGCAATCCGGCGGATAAATCCGTAAATTCGCCGTGCCCGAATGCGGGACGCGGTTTGGGAATTTTGATGCTGGTATCGGATAATTGCTGCAATGTGTATCGCTGCGACAGTTGCCCGAGACACAGTATCGCGCCGGGTTTGCCGGTTTCATGCCATAATTTTATAAAATGAGAAATCTCCGCTTTTAAAAACCGGCTGCAATTGTTGAATTCTTCGGGTGTCGGTTTATTTGCCGGAGGCGCACAGCGGCACAATGCGGAAATGTAACAATTGCGCAATTTCAACCCATCGTCGCGGGAAACAGATTCTGGTTGGCTGGCGAAACCGGCTTTGTGTAACGCGCGATACAACCAGTCACCGCTGCGGTCGCCGGTGAACATCCGCCCGGTACGATTCGCGCCGTGGGCAGCGGGAGCCAGCCCGATAATCAGCAATTGTGCCTGCGGATCACCAAATCCGGGAACGGGTTTTCCCCAATAATCCGAATCGGCAAATCGCCGGGTTTTCTCGCGAGCAACCTGTTCACGCCATGCCACTAACCGTTGGCAATCGCGGCAACCGATTACATCATTATTGATAAATTCGATGGTCATTTTCAATCAAAAGGGTTTCGGATTTGGTAGTTCTGTCGAATCCATTTCGTTTTTTGTCGGCAAAAAATGTCGAACAGCATCAATGATGCACAGGAAAAGCCATATTTCCAAACGGAAAATGTGCCTGTTCCGTTGGCATCATAATTGAGGTTTAGATCAATCAATAGACAACTCTGTAGAATTGTTCAGCAGTTGAAAATTGGGGAGTTTTACATGAAACATAAATCTACACACATCGCTTTTGTATTATGTGGATTGATATTCTTTTCCGGTTGCGCGTTGCGGATAAATATTCCACGTGATAATTTTAAACCGGAGCGAATAAATCCGCAGATGAACCAGAGTCCGGATATTGTTTTTGTTACCGAATCGTTGGACACGATCCGAACATCAAGCGCATTTGCGGTTGAAAGAACGATCTATTACAACATTGCAACAGCTGAACAACAGCAAATATCTATTGATAGTTTGCGCGAAATTCATCTGTCCAATTGCAAAGTTGGGCGAAACTCGGGTATCGCTTTGGGAATCATTGTTGGTGGATTGACTGGTGCGTTGATTGTTTCTGCTGACACCGACAATTCCAAAGCATCTGATGTGGCAACCTTACCTGATTTTACACCGGCTTTTGCTGCATTTGGGGGTATGGTCGCGGGCGGAGTGATTGGCGCAGGATTCGGGCAAAATCATCGCACGAAAATAATATATCAATTTACGGATGATAAATTTATTGAATCCAAAGTGTTGAAAGCGATCAAACAAATTTTTCGCGATCCGCGCAATTAACACGGAAATAAATGTTACAACACGCGCACGTTTACCGCGCGATCTCCCTTCATTTCCCGTTTTAAATCGAACCCGACATCAAGTCCCTCACGTAAATGTGCATTCCGAGATTTCGGATGGATATCGCGAACGGAGAAATAAACCTCATCGTCATCTTCTGTGGTGATAAAGCCAAATCCTTTCACCAAATCAACCATTTTTATGGTTCCTTTTTCCATTTTTGCCTCCATTTGATAATTTACGGATATTTTTACGATGGATAATTGTAATTTTGTCGTAATACATTTGCAACTGAAAAATTTTCTTTCTATATTTGGAGTCGCATTAAAACCCGAGTTAAACAGCTTTTTGATGATAAAAACAGACGCTTTTTCGAACCGGAAAAAATTTTTTTGCTATTGCATTTGGATTTTAGCTGATTATATTTAGCGGCTGTTTGAAATGCTGGTGTAGCTCAGTTGGTAGAGCAGCTGATTTGTAATCAGCCGGTCGGGGGTTCGAGTCCCTTCACCAGCTCACAGCGGCTCCGATATCGTTGTAATTGATACTCGGGGAGGTAGCGAAGCGGTCAAACGCAACAGACTGTAAATCTGTCGGCTCAGGCCTTCGGTGGTTCGAATCCGCCCCTCCCCACGCTAAAAGCTTTAGCTCGGCTTTATAGAAAAAATGAGTTATGGGCGAGGAGTTGTTTTCTTAGAGGAAAGGTTTTTACATACGCGGGAGTAGCTCAGTTGGTAGAGCATCAGCCTTCCAAGCTGAGGGTCGCGGGTTCGAGTCTCGTCTCCCGCTCAGCGGGAAGCGCCTTGTTTTGAAGTTGCAAGGGGCTTCCTATCTTTTTTCAAGCCCACGTAGCTCAGTAGGTAGAGCACATCCTTGGTAAGGATGAGGTCACCGGTTCAAATCCGGTCGTGGGCTCTACTTATTTGTCCAGAAAGATATTTAGTTTAATTATTGAGAATAAATTCATTGATCAGTTTCTACAATTTCTAACAGTCGGAGGATTCTCTAATGGCTAAAGAAAAATTTAACAGAAGTAAACCCCACGTTAACGTGGGAACGATCGGGCACGTTGATCATGGTAAAACAACGTTGACCGCAGCAATTACCCAGCACCTTTCCAATAAAGGTCTGGCTAAAGCGCGTTCATTCGATTCGATTGACAATGCACCCGAAGAACGCGAGCGCGGAATTACGATTGCAACAGCTCACGTAGAATATGAGTCTGACAATCGTCACTATGCACACGTGGATTGCCCTGGTCACGCTGACTACATTAAAAATATGATTACCGGCGCCGCTCAGATGGACGGTGCAATCTTGGTAGTTAGTGCTGCTGATGGCCCGATGCCGCAAACTCGTGAGCACATCTTGTTGGCTCGTCAGGTAAACGTGCCATACATTGTTGTGTTTCTTAACAAAGTCGATCAGGTTGATGATGAAGAATTGCTTGATCTCGTTGAATTGGAAGTTCGTGAGTTGCTGAGCAGCTATGAATTCCCCGGCGATGATATCCCGGTAGTTCGTGGAAGCGCTTTGAATGCTCTCAGTAATCCTGGGGATCAGGCTGCAAACGCATGCATCCAAGAGCTGGTTGAAGCAGTTGACAGCTATATTCCGACACCGGAACGTGATATTGATAAGCCTTTCCTGATGCCAATTGAAGACGTCTTTAGTATTACTGGGCGTGGCACCGTGGGTACTGGTCGTATCGAACGTGGCATTGTTAAGGTTGGTGATGAAATTGCGTTGATCGGCTTGGAGCGCGATCGCAAAACCACCATTACCGGCGTTGAAATGTTCCGCAAGCTTCTGGATCAGGGGCAAGCTGGCGACAACGTTGGCTTGTTGATGCGTGGTGTTGCGAAAGAAGAGCTTGAGCGTGGGATGGTTGCTGCTAAGCCGGGCTCCATTACTCCGCATACTAAATTCAAAGCTGAAGTTTATGTGTTGAAAAAAGAAGAAGGTGGTCGTCACACGCCGTTCTTTGCTAACTATCGCCCACAATTTTACTTCCGTACAACGGACGTAACCGGTGCTGTTGAGTTGGCTGAAGGCACAGAAATGATCATGCCTGGTGACAACACCCAAATGACGGTTGAGTTGCAAAAACCCATCGCGATGGAAAAAGAATTGCGTTTTGCAATTCGCGAAGGTGGTCGGACCGTTGGTGCTGGCGTTGTAACCGAAATTATTAAGTAATCAGGTTTTCCGATGCCTGTATAGCGGAATTTGAGGCATGTTTTATGCGTGTTAAAATCACATTGGAGTGTACGGTTTGTAAAAGTCGTAATTATGTGGAAGACAAAAACAAGCAAAAACATCCAAATCGTGTTGAGCGAAAAAAATTCTGCAAAGTTTGCAATATGCAAACCATGCATAAGGAAACACGCTAAGTTTCAGACAGGCTTGTAGCTCAATTGGCTAGAGCACCGGTCTCCAAAACCGGGGGTTGGGGGTTCGAGTCCCTCCAGGCCTGCACAGTTTGTCATGGTTTTGTGATTTTAGTTTGTACAAGATGAAGTCTGTTAAACTGAAATAAACAGTAAAGTTTACGAGTGAAGTATGAGCGAAAAAATAAAGCAGTTTTACGAAGATGTCATTCGGGAATTGAAGAAAGTAAGCTGGCCTGACAAAGACCAAATTATTAGTTCTTCATTTGTTGTGGTTGTAATAACAGTAGTGTTTACAACCTTTATTTACGCTGCAGATATGCTGATATCTTCGCTGGTTAATTTACTTTATTAGGTAAAGAAGGAAATATAAGCTGTGGAAAAGAAGTGGTACACACTGCGCGTAATTTCCGGACAGGAAAGCAAAGTTAAGGCGCATTTGGAAAATGCAATCCAATTTCAGACTATGGAAGAGCAATTTGGAAAAGTTGTTGTGCCATCTGAGCCTGTATTGGAAATGCGAAATGGTAAAAAACGCCTGAAAAACAAAGTTTTCTTTCCGGGTTATATTCTTATTGAATTAAATTACAATACTCGTACCGCTCACCTTGTACAGGAAACGCCGGGAGTCATCGGTTTTGTTGGTCCTAAAAACAATCCGGAAGTTGTTCGCGAGTCTGAAATTGAAGCCGTACTCCGGAAAGTTGAACGTCAGGAAAGTGAAGTAGAAAAGGTGGAAGTGCCATTTCGTGTGGGAGATCTCATTCGTGTAATGGATGGTCCATTTGCTGATTTTACCGGCGTGGTCGAAGAAATCAACGAAGAAAAGAAAAAGCTCAAGGTTTCGGTTAGTATTTTCGGGCGTCCGACCCCTGTTGAGCTGGATTTCCTGCAAGTGCATTTGGAACAATAATATAGTGAGATAATACGATGGCAAAGAAAGTAGTTGGTCAAATCAAACTCCAGATTCCTGCCGGAAAGGCGAACCCGTCGCCGCCAGTAGGTCCTGCCTTGGGTCAACAGGGTGTAAATATCATGGAGTTCTGTAAGCAGTTTAATGCAAAAACCCAAGATAGTTTGGGATACATCATCCCGGTTGTGATTACCGTTTACGCTGACCGCTCGTTCAGCTATATTACGAAAACACCGCCGGCTGCAACGCTACTGCTCAAAGCTTTGAAAATTGAAAAAGGCTCTGCTGTGCCGAATCGGGATAAAGTTGCGAAAATCAAGTATAGTCAGTTAAAAGAAATTGCTGAATTGAAAATGCCTGACTTGAATGCGATGACTGTTGATGCCGCAATAAATATCATTGCAGGAACAGCGCGGAGCATGGGAATCGACGTTGTTGATTAAGCTGGTAGAGGAATTCCATGAAGAAAAGAAGTAGACGTTATAACGAACTTTTTAAGTTCATTGAAAAAAGAGAATACAGTCTGAACGAAGCAATAGAGCTGATCAAAAAAACAGCGAATGCCAAGTTCGATGAAACTGTAGAGTTATCTGTTCGCCTGGGTGTTGACCCGCGTCATGCTGATCAAGTTGTGCGGGGAACCGTTTCGCTGCCTCACGGACTAGGTAAAGAGGTTCGCGTATTGGTAATCGCAAAAGGCGAAAAAGAAGATGACGCTAAAAACGCAGGTGCAGACTACGTTGGCTATGATGAGTATCTCGAAAAGATCCAACAAGGATGGGTTGATTTCGATGTGCTGATTGCAACGCCGGATGCCATGCGCGATTTAGGAAAACTGGGTAAGGTTCTTGGTCCGCGCGGATTAATGCCTAACCCCAAAAGTGGAACGGTTACTATGGATATCGGAACCACTGTTAAAGAGGTGAAAGCCGGTAAAATCGACTTTCGGGTTGATAAAAAAGGAACCGTGCACACAGGTATTGGCAAAGCCTCTTTTGACGCCGATAAATTGCGAGATAATGTGAAAATGTTGATGCAAACGATTATCCGGTTGCGTCCTTCAACGGCAAAAGGCGCCTATCTCAAAAGTATTTGTATTTCAAATACGATGGGCCCCGGTATCCGGTTGATTACAAATCCCGTGGAATTTCAGGACTAATCTGAATCGGGAGTTTTAATTCTGACCCTGCGGGGTAATTGTTTAAACAGTTTTGAATTTCAAGCGTAAAAAGGTATTGTAAAATGCCCACACCACAAAAAGAAACGATCGTACAGGACATGGCCGACAAGTTTGGTCGGGCAAGTTCTTTTATTATGACAGATTTTACAGGTGTAGACGCAAATACGATTGTTGAAATCCGCAAAAAGTTTTTTGAATCGGATATTGACTATCGTGTTGTAAAAAATACCCTGGCAAAAATCTCACTCGAAAAATCCGGAATCGAAGGTTTGGAAGATTATCTGAAAGGCGTGAACGCATATGCCATCAGCTATGATGATCCAACCCTTCCCATCAAAGTGATGGAAGGATTTAAAAAGCAGTTAGGCGATAAAATGCCTATCAAAGCTGCTTATTTTGAAGGACAGGTCATCGAAAGCTCGAGAGTTGCTTCGTTGTCCAGTCTGCCGAGCAAACAGGAATTGATCGGTAAATTTGCCGGAATGATCATCTCGCCGATGGGCAAACTGGCTTCAACATTGAACGCAAATATGCAAAATGTCGTTGGCGTTTTAAACGCTTTGAAAGAAAAGAAAGAAAATTAATAAAGCGTATCATCGATATTTGTTAACGTATCCATAACGGAGGTATCCTCGAAATGGCTGATATTACTCGTGCCGATGTAATTGAGTATCTGAAAAGCGCTACCATGCTGGAAATATCCGACTTGGTGAAGGAAGTGGAAGAAACCTTTGGTGTTACTGCTGCTGCCGCACCGATGATGATGCCGGGCATGCCTGTTGCAGGTGCTGCTGCGGAAGCTGCTGAAGAAAAAACCGAATTTGATGTGGTACTGAAAGAAATCGGTTCCCAGAAAATTCAGGTAATTAAAGTGGTTCGCGCGATCACCGGTTTAGGCTTGAAAGAAGCCAAAGACCTGGTTGAAGGTGCTCCCAAAGCAGTAAAGGAAGCTGTGCCACAAGCCGAAGCTGACGACCTGAAAAAACAACTGGAAGAAGTAGGCGCTACTGTGGAAGTTAAATAGTGGTTTACCGCTATTCTCTTCCAAACTGTTTAAAATACCCGGATGCAAAGTGGTTTTAACTACTTTGCTATCCGTGTTTGTAGTGAAATTGCCTGTAAGAACCCTGTAACATAGTCAAGAGGTGTCTCTTTGAAGAACGGAAGCTTGATCGAGCGTCATACTTTCTCAAAAATTCCCTCTATTGCTACCTATCCTGACCTATTGGACGTGCAAACACGCTCCTTTAAAGAATTTTTGCAGGAAGATAAAGCGCCCGACGAAAGAGCAAACAAGGGCTTGCAAGAGGTATTCCTCAACATCTTTCCGGTTGTTGACAGTCGAGAGAACTTTATTCTTGATTTCGTGGAATATTATATTGACAAGCCGAAGTACTCCGTAAAGGAGTGTCGGGAGAGAGGATTGACGTACGCAGCTCCACTAAAAGCGAAGTTGCGGTTATCAATAAAAGACCCAACCGGTGAAACCGAAGATTATACAGATACCATCGAACAAGATGTGTATTTGGGTAATATGCCCTACATGACCGGACGGGGGACCTTCATCATAAATGGTGCAGAGCGGGTAATTGTTAACCAATTGCATCGTGCACCAGGCGTGTTTTTTGATGAAAGTATCCACCCGAACGGTACTAAAATATTTTCTGCCCGGATTATTCCTTTTAGAGGTAGCTGGGTAGAATTTATGACAGACGTAAACGATTGTTTACATGTTTATATCGATCGTAAAAAGAAATTTTATGTAACAGCATTTTTGCGTGCACTGGGTTTTCAGGGTGATGATGAATTGCTGAGTTTGTTTGAATTGGTTGAAGAAGTAGCCCTTCCCGGTGCTGATACACTGTCTTTAGTCGGGCGAAAAATTGTTGGTGATGTTGTCAACGAAAAATCCGGAGAAGTGCTTCTGGAAACAGGTGCACTGCTGGACGAAGAGAACGTTGAAGCATTAAAAGCTGCCAAAATAAAAAAACTTATTTTGCAAACACCCAACGATCCATCGATGCCGAACATCATTCTCAATACGTTAGCGAAAGATCCGGCAAAAAATGAAGAGCAAGCGCTGCGGTTAATTTACGAATTGCTACGATCCGGTGAGCCGCCAGATCTCGATACCGCCCGCGATTTGTTGAAAAAAATGTTCTTCAATCCCAAACGATATGAGCTTGGCGCAGTCGGGCGTTATCGATTAAACAAAAAACTGGGACTGGATATCGATTATGATAATACGGTACTCTTCCCGGAAGATTTTGTTGAAATCGTTAAATACCTGATTGATCTGCGGGAAGGCAAGCGCAGCACAGACGATATTGACCACCTTGGCAATCGCCGGGTGAAAACCGTCGGTGAGCAGTTAGCAGCCCAGTTTAATTTGGGCTTGACCCGTATGGCCAGAACGATAAAAGAGCGGATGAACCTTGGCGATGCGGAAACGATTACGCCACAAGAACTGGTGAACGCACGTGCAATCACATCTGTAATCAATACATTTTTTGGCACATCACAGCTATCGCAGTTCATGGATCAAACCAACCCATTAGCGGAATTGACCCACAAACGCCGGATGAGTGCGTTAGGACCGGGCGGTTTAACACGCGAAAGAGCTGGTTTTGAGGTCCGCGATATTCACTATACTCACTACGGGCGTTTGTGTCCGATTGAAACGCCGGAAGGGCCGAATATCGGTTTGATTTCGTCGTTGAGCGTACTGGCGCGTGTTAATGATTTCGGATTTATCGAAACGCCGTATCGCAAAGTGAAGGGCGGAAAAGTTGCCGATGAGATCGAGTATCTCTCTGCTGATGACGAAGAACGGGTAACTATCGCACAGTTCAACGCACCGATTGATATCAAAACCGGTAGTTTTGAAAACGATCTGGTGAAAGTACGAAAACGCGGTGACTTTGTAATGACATCGCCAGACGATGTGCAATATATAGACGTTGCATCGAACCAGATTTTATCCGCATCCGCATCGCTCGTGCCTTTTGTGGAGCACGATGATGCTAACCGTGCGTTGATGGGCTCGAACATGCAGCGTCAGGCTGTTCCGATTATTCGCCCGGAAACGCCGATTGTCGGAACCGGTGTAGAAGAACAAATCGCCAAAGATTCCGGCGCAATGATCCTTGCAGATGTTGACGGCGTTGTGGAAAAGGTTGATTCTAACAAAATCATCATCCGGGTGGATGTTGGTGCCGTGGATGAACCTCGCCAAATTCTTACCGGTGAAGCACAACGGGTTGAATACGAACTAATGAAGTTTGTTCGTACAAACCAAAGCACCTGTATTAATCAAAATGTGTTGGTTTCTGAAGGGCAGCCCGTCAAAAAAGGCGATGTGCTGGCAGATGGACCGGCAACCGACCGCGGTCAGCTGGCACTGGGACGAAACATTTTGGTTGCGTTTATGCCTTGGAACGGTTACAACTTTGAAGATGCTATTGTGATTTCGGAACGAATGGTTTCGGAAGATTTATACACTTCCATTCATGTTGAAGAACTGGAAATTCAGGTTCGCGATACCAAACGTGGCGAAGAAGAACTGACGCGGGAAATTCCCAATGTCAGTGAAGAAGCAACCAAAAATCTCGACGAAAACGGCATTATCCGCACCGGTGCAGAAGTTAAAGCCGGTGATATTCTGGTAGGTAAAGTAACGCCCAAGGGCGAAACTGAACCGACACCGGAAGAAAAACTGCTGAAGGCAATCTTCGGTAGTAAAGCGGGTGACGTAAAAGATGCATCGCTGAAAATGCCGGCAGGCGCAGAAGGCGTTGTTATCGATACCAAGCTGTTTTCGCGAAAGAAAAAAGATCCCAAAACCAAAAAAGATGATAAGAAAAAGCTCGAGATTCTCGAAAACGAAACAGACGAGAAAATTGATGCTATTCGCAATCGTCTAATTGACTATTTGGTGAATACTTTCGGGAATACGCCTTCAAAAGGGATAATGACCCGTCCGGGTAAAACGTTGGTTAAGCCTGGCAGTAAAATCACAGCCGGAACATTCGATACGATCGAGCTGGATCTGGTTGATTATCTTACGCCGTGGTTCGATGACGATGAGAAGAATACCCGTATTCGCCAGATGTTTACTGAATACAAAAACCTGATGCGCGATATCGATAACGATTTGCGTACCGAAAAACACAAAATTATGGTCGGCGACGAATTGCCGCCCGGAATTGTGCAATTGGCAAAGGTTTATGTCGCTCAGAAACGGAAATTAAAAGTAGGCGATAAAATGGCTGGTCGACATGGGAACAAGGGTGTTATAGCACGTATTGTACCCACCGAGGACATGCCGTTTTTACCCGATGGACAACCGGTTGATATCGTATTAAATCCGCTGGGTGTGCCATCACGGATGAACCTTGGACAAATATTTGAAACTACCCTTGGATGGGCCGGACGTTTGCTGGATAAATTTTATGCAACACCGGTGTTCGACGGTGCAACTTACGACGAAGTACTCGGCGAGTTGCGCAAAGCTGGGCTTCCCGAAAGCGGGAAAACGACCCTGTTCGACGGACAATCCGGAGAAAAATTCCAGCAGCAAGTTACCGTGGGTCAGATTTATATGATTAAGCTTTCCCACATGGTGGATGATAAAATCCACGCCCGGTCTATCGGACCCTACTCGCTGATTACCCAGCAGCCGCTGGGTGGTAAAGCACAGTTCGGTGGGCAGCGTTTTGGTGAAATGGAAGTGTGGGCATTGGAAGCTTACGGCGCCGCGCACACGCTTCAGGAAGTCCTCACATATAAGAGCGATGACGTTCACGGACGCACCAAGGTGTATGAATCAATTGTCAAAGGCGACAACCTGCCGGAACCGGGCAGACCCGAATCTTTCAACGTTTTGGTGAAAGAATTGCAAGGGCTCGGTTTAGATGTAAAAGCAGAATAACGGTACGATGTAGGCACCCGTCATTGCGGGTGCCGCTTTTGCTTTGTCAAAACGTCGAAACCTACAAAATGGTAAAGGAGTGAGTTTGGAAACCTATCCCAACAAAGGCCATATATCGAAAATCTCCATTGGATTGGCATCACCCAATTCTATTTTGGAAAAAAGTTTTGGGGAAGTCACCAAACCGGAGACGATCAACTACCGCTCGTTCAAGCCGGAAAAAGACGGTTTGTTCTGTGAAAAAATATTCGGACCGGTAAAAGATTGGGAATGCCATTGCGGGAAATACAAACGCATACGTTACAAAGGCATCATTTGTGATCGATGCGGCGTTGAAGTGACCACAAAAAGTGTTCGCCGGGAACGGATGGGGCATATCAGCCTCGCGGTGCCAATCGTGCATATCTGGTATTTTCGTTCAACACCGACCAAAATTGGTTATTTGTTGAACATTGCACCAAAGCATTTGGAAAAAATCATTTATTATGAAGCATATGTTGTTGTTCAGCCGGGCAATTCCGGGTTGAAAACCGGCGACATTTTGCTCGAAGAAGATTACAACAAAGTTCTGGATAACTTAACTTCAGATGATTTGAGCTTGCCGGATGATCATCCGGACAAATTTATAGCGAAAATGGGCGGTGACGCTATTCGCGAAATGCTCAAACGTCTCGAAGTCGATCCGCTTTCTGATGAGTTGCGCCATATCCTCAAAACGGAAAAATCGCAGCAAAAGAAGCAGGACGCACTCAAGCGTCTTAAAGTTGTGGAAGCGTTCCGTACCCGTGAAAACGGTGAATTCAAAAATAAACCGGAATGGATGGTGCTCGATGTTGTGCCGGTCATTCCGCCGGAACTTCGTCCGCTCGTGCCGTTGGAAGGCGGTCGTTTCGCAACCAGCGACTTGAACGATTTGTATCGCCGGGTAATTATCCGGAATAATCGATTGAAAAAATTAATGGATATCAAAGCGCCGGAAGTGATTTTGCGTAACGAAAAACGCATGCTTCAGGAAGCTGTGGATGCATTGTTCGACAACACCAAACGGACCACCGCTGTTCGCAGCGACGGTAATCGCCCACTCAAATCGCTTTCCGATATGTTGCGCGGCAAGCAAGGACGTTTCCGGTTGAACCTGCTCGGTAAACGGGTGGATTATTCCGGTCGTTCCGTTGTGGTTGTCGGTCCAAAATTGCATCTTTATGAATGCGGATTGCCGAAGGAAATGGCGGTTGAACTATTCAAACCGTTTATCATTCGCAAATTGCAGGATCGTAAAATTGTTAAAACGGTGAAAAGCGCCAAACGTTTTGTGGACAAACGCGATGCCGTGGTGTTCGAAATTCTGGAAGATATCGTGAAAGACCATCCGGTATTGCTGAACCGTGCGCCAACGCTTCACCGCCTCGGTATTCAGGCATTCCAACCTGTGTTGATCGAAGGTAAAGCGTTGCAAATTCACCCGCTGGTGTGTTCCGCATTTAATGCCGACTTTGACGGTGACCAGATGGCAGTTCACCTGCCGCTGAGCTACGAAGCACAGATGGAAGCACGATTACTGATGCTCGCATCCCACAATATTCTGTCGCCGGCAAGTGGTCGTCCGTTGGCTACGCCTTCGCAGGATATGGTGCTGGGTTGCTACTTTATCACCAAAGAACGCGACGGTGTGGCGGGAGAAGGAATGATATTCTCCAATCCGAACGAAGTGATGATCGCGTTCGATTCCGGAAAAGCACATTTGCATGCCAAAATCAAGGTTCGCTGGCACGGAGAAATTGTTTCCACAACTGTGGGACGCGTTATCTTCAACAGCATTGTTCCCGATGAAGTTGGTTTTGTAAATGAAGTGATGACCAAAAAAGCGCTCGAAAAGCTGGTTGGTAAAGTAATGCTGACCATCGGTAATCTGGGAACTGTAGAATTTCTGGACAATCTGAAAAGCCTCGGATTCCGTTATTCGACAATGGCTGGAACGAGTATTGGTTTGGATGACGTTGTTATTCCGGACAGCAAGCCAGCATTTATCGATAAAGCATACGACGAAGTTCGCATGTTGGAAGAACAATACCACATGGGTTTCATTACCGACGGCGAACGTTACAACAAAGTAATCGACATTTGGACCCGTGTAACCGACCAGGTTTCCAGTGATTTGTTCAAATTATTGCAGGATCACCGGGACGGTTTCAACTCGCTGTATATGATGTCGCACTCCGGTGCACGCGGTAGCCGCGAACAAATTCGCCAGCTTGCCGGTATGCGGGGATTGATGGCCAAGCCACAAAAAACCTTAACCGGTCAAACCGGTGAGATTATCGAAAACCCGATTACGGCAAACTTCTTCGAAGGCTTGTCTGTGCAGGAATACTTTATTTCTACACACGGTGCTCGAAAAGGCTTGGCAGATACGGCGCTAAAAACAGCAGATGCCGGTTATCTGACCCGTCGATTGGTCGACGTTGCACAGGATGTAATGATCAGCGAAATCGACTGCGGAACCATTCTCGGAATCGAAACCAGCCCGATCAAAGAAGGTGAAAAGATCATCGAACCGTTATCTGACCGCGTGTTGGGACGATTCGCAACAGACGATGTTTACGATCCGATTAGTGGCGAACTGTTGGTTGAAGCCGGTCAGGTAATCGATGAAGACATCGCTCTAAAAATCGATAACTCTGCAATTGAAAAAATTACCATCCGTTCAGTACTAACCTGCGAAACCGCTCGCGGTGTTTGCACAATGTGCTACGGACGTAATCTGGCTAGTGGTCGCATGGTAGATATCGGTGAGGCAGTGGGTGTAATGGCTGCCCAAAGTATCGGCGAGCCGGGAACGCAGTTAACCTTGCGTACTTTCCACATCGGTGGCACTGCCGGTCGTATTGCGGCGCAGTCCGAAGTGGTATCCCGTTTCGAGGGTAAAATCAAATACGAAGAACTGCGAACACTTGTCACAACAGAAGTAGTTGACGGTGAAGTTGAAACATATGATATCTGCGTTGGCCGTAACGGTAAAATCCATATCGTGGACAGCAAAGATCGCTCGTTGACAAACTTTACCGTGCCATATGGCGCCAAAGTGATGGTTAAGGATGAACAGATTGTTAAACGTGGCAGCACTCTGTTTGAGTGGGATCCATATTCATCTGTAATCTTGACCGAACGTGGTGGTCGTTTGCGCTATGTTGACCTTGTGGACAATGTAACAACACGCGAAGAATTGGATGAGCAAACCCTGCAGAAACAACGGGTTGTTATCGAATCTCGAAACAAAAACCTCAGCCCGCATATCTCTGTTGTGGATGCAGATGATAAAGAGATCGCCAACTATATTCTCCCGGTAAAAGCTCACATTCTTGGCAACGATGGAATTGAAGTGAAACCCGGTCAAATTCTGGCAAAAATTCCGCGCGAAATCGGAAAAACCCGGGACATTACCGGTGGTTTGCCAAGGGTTGCGGAGTTGTTCGAAGCCAGAAAACCCAAGGAGCAGGCGGTTGTCAGCGAAGTTGATGGTGTCATTCGTTTTGGACCAATCAAACGCGGTATTCGCGAAATTATCGTCGAAGGTCAGCTGGAAAAGAAAAAATATAACGTTTCATATAGTATGCACGTGTTGGTTCACAACGGCGATTATGTTCGCGCCGGTGAAATGTTGACCGACGGTGCCATATCGCCCCAGGATATTCTTCAGATCCTCGGACCCAATAAAGTTCAGGAATATCTGGTGAATGAAATTCAGGAAGTGTATCGACTGCAGGGTGTAGGCATTAATGACAAACATATTGAAATTATTGTGCGTCAAATGATGCAGCGCGTACGCGTTATCGACTCAGGCGATACTCGTTTTCTCGAAGGCGATAGTGTCAACAAGTTTGTATTCAAGGAAGAAAACGAAAAAATTCGTAACAAAGTCATTATTACAGAACCCGGTGATTCACGTTTCAAACTCCGCCAACGCGTAGATCGTGTAAAATTTGAATACACCAATCGCCAACTGGAAAAAAGCGAGAAAAAACTTGCCGAATGTCGTCCTGCGGAGCCTGCAACCGGTGAACCGGTGTTGTTGGGCATCACTCAGGCATCGTTAACAACGGATAGTTTTATCTCCGCAGCATCGTTCCAGGAAACAACCCGTGTGTTGACTGATGCAGCAATTTCCGGAAAAGTAGATTATCTCTATGGCTTGAAGGAAAACGTGATTGTTGGTAATCTGGTACCTGCCGGAACCGGATTGAAGAAGTTCAAACACTTGCACGTGGAATACAAGGAAGAAACCGACCAGGAAGAAACCGTACCCGAGGAACTGCCGGCTGAATAGCGGTAAGCCTTTTTCTCCTGGTGAACCATTTGAATGGATGTAACGCTGCTTTCCTCCATTAGAGAGGCTTGCAGCGTTACCGTGTAATTGGTGACGTAAAATATTGAAGAATCGTATTTTACAAATACGAAAAGAATTGCTGGAGTTTTTACTCTATCGGCGAAACGAGACATAACTAGATAAAGTATTTCCGAACTATCGAAATAACTTTATTTAGATGTTGCTCTCCGAAATATCCCTGCCAATAGTGTAAAACACCACCATTTATCGTTGTAAAGCCTGGGCACTTTGATGTCTTGCATCGGGCTGAATGTTGTCTAATAGTAACAAAAGTAATCAACAAAATTATTTTTTGTTATTGACAATTCAGGGCCCCGGATATAAATTGTGAGTCTGTGTCTTTTAAGGAACCTTTAGGAGGAAATTGTGCCGACAATTAATCAGTTAATTCGGTCTGGACGTGAAAAAGTTGAAAAGAAAAACAAAGCTCCGGCGTTAAGTAGTTGCCCGCAAAGACGTGGCGTATGTACACGTGTTTATACAACAACACCTAAAAAACCAAACTCGGCGCTGCGAAAAGTTGCCCGTGTTCGCCTGACCAATAGCATTGAAGTTACTGCTTATATTCCAGGTGAAGGTCATAACTTGCAGGAGCACTCCATTGTGTTAATTCGCGGTGGTCGTGTAAAGGACTTGCCGGGTGTTCGTTACCACATTATTCGTGGAACGTTGGATACAGGTGGTGTAAAAGATCGTAGGCAAAGCCGTTCCAAATACGGTGCTAAACGACCCAAAAGTTAAGAAACTGATTGAGGACAAATAATGAGACGTAGAAAGGCGCCAGAGCGTCAGGTATTGCCCGACCCGAAATATCATAGTGAGCTTGTAAGCAAATTTATCAACGGTCTGATGTTGGACGGTGGGCGAAGCAAAGCCGAAAAAATATTTTACGGTGCCATGGATATTGTTGAGCAGAAGTTGAAAAAAGATCCTCTGGAAGTTTTCCGCAAAGCCATGGATAACGTTATGCCAATGTTGGAAGTCCGCTCACGCCGAGTTGGCGGTGCAACCTATCAGGTTCCCGTTGAAGTTCGTGACAAGCGCCGACGCTCTTTGGCTATTCGCTGGCTGGTCGGGTTTTCCCGTAAGCGCTCTGAAAGCACAATGTCACAACGTCTGGCAAACGAATTTATGGCTGCCTATCGTGGGGAAGGTTCTTCTGTAAAAAAACGCGAAGACACCCACAAAATGGCTGAAGCAAACAAGGCTTTTGCTCACTTCCGCTGGTAGAAGAATCATTGTGGATAGCATGGAATGCGAGTAATGCAAGCGGGTTTACCGCCGGTTGCAATAGATTTTTTCGGCCTTTTTATTGTGCATTTTATTGTGTATAGTGTGCACGATTTATTATGACTGTAAAGTTTTAACATCTTAAGGATTAGAATTTTAAAATGGCTATTAAGTTCTCATTAGAAAATACACGTAATATTGGCATTATGGCCCACATCGATGCCGGTAAAACTACCACAACAGAACGAATCCTGTACTATACAGGTGTTTTGCACCGTATGGGCGAAGTTCATGAAGGTTCAGCAACAATGGACTGGATGGAGCAGGAAAAAGAACGTGGTATTACAATTACATCTGCAGCAACAACTTGTTTTTGGAAAGAAACCCGCATCAATATTATTGATACGCCCGGACACGTCGATTTCACAGCAGAAGTTGAACGTTCGCTTCGCGTTTTGGATGGTGCTGTTGCATTGTTTTGCGCCGTTGGTGGTGTTGAGCCGCAATCAGAAACGGTTTGGCGCCAGGCAGATAAATACGGTGTTCCGCGTATTGCATTTGTAAATAAAATGGATCGCGTGGGCGCAGATTTTTACAATGTTCTTGAAATGATGAAACTGCGTTTGGGCGCAAACCCGCTTCCGTTGCACATTCCGATTGGCGATGGTGACATGTTCACCGGACTGATCGATCTTGTCGGTATGAAAGCGGTGTTGTTTGATGAGAGCTCACTTGGCATGCAAATTATCGAACAGGAAATCCCACGTGATTTGCTAGATAAGGCCAATGAGTATCGCACAAAGTTGCTTGAAAGCGCCGCCGAAGTAGATGAAGAATTAATGATCAAATATTTAGATGGTGAAGAACTGACCGACAAAGAGGTTCGTCGGGCCATTCGTAAAGGTGTATTGGAGAATCATTTCATTCCTGTGCTTTTGGGATCGGCATTCAAAAATAAAGGTGTTCAGCGACTGCTGGATGCCGTTATCGAATACTTACCATCCCCAAATGACGTACCCGCCATCAAAGGATTTGATCCCCGCACAGAAGAAGTAATTGAACGTCACCCGTCAGAAAATGAGCCATTTTCTGCGTTAGCATTTAAAATTATGACCGATCCTTATGTCGGTAAATTAACCTATTTTAGAGTATATAGCGGATCTGCTAAAGCTGGTGATACGGTTTATAATACCACCTCTGACAATAAAGAGCGACTGGGGCGTTTGTTGAGAATGCACGCCAACACTCGCGAAGATATTACTGAAGTAAAAGCAGGTGATATTGTTGCTGCAGTAGGCCTGAAAAATACCCGAACCGGAAATACGCTTTGCGATCTCAGCAAACAAATTGTGCTGGAATCAATGGTTTTTCCTGAGCCGGTTATTCAGGTATCAATCGAGCCGAAAACGAAAGCCGATTCTGATAAATTGTCTCAAGCTCTTGCTAAGCTTTCTGATGAAGACCCGACATTTCGTGTTTCTACTGATGAAGAAACAGGCCAGACTTTGATTAGCGGTATGGGTGAACTGCACCTGGAAATTATTGTTGACCGCTTACTTCGTGAATTTAAAGTTGACGCCCGTGTTGGCCAGCCTCAGGTTGCATATCGTGAAACCATTCTTCAGGCAGCGAAGGCAGAAGGCAAGTTCGTCCGGCAGAGTGGTGGGCGTGGTCAGTATGGACATGTTAATATTGAAGTATTTCCGAATGAAAAAGGTAAAGGCTTCGAATTTGAAGATAATATTGTCGGTGGTTCAATTCCGCGCGAATTTATTAACCCCGTCAAACAAGGTATTGAAGAAGCCCTTAAAAATGGTATATTAGCCGGCTATCCTGTTGTAGATGTAAAGGTAAGCCTTTATGATGGCTCTTATCACGATGTGGACTCCAGTGAAATGGCGTTTAAAATTGCCGGATCAATGGGGATTAAAAATGCACTTCGTGTTGCCAAATCAGTGTTGTTGGAACCAATTATGGAAGTAGAAGTTGTCGTTCCGGAAGAATATCTTGGCGATGTAATCGGCGATTTAAACTCCCGGCGTGGCAAAGTCAGCGGTATTCTGCCTCGCAAAGATGCCCAGGTTGTTGAAGCGTTTGTCCCGCTTTCCGAAATGTTCGGATATGCAACCCGGCTTCGCTCTTTAACGCAAGGACGTGCGGTATATTCCATGCAGTTTGATCACTATGAACAATTGCCGCAGAGTTTCGCTGAGAAAATTATGGAAAAACGTGTTGGAACCAAGTAAGTAAAGAAAGGATTTGCAGTGCCAGGTCAAAGCATTCGAATCAAACTGAAAGCCTACGATCATCATCTGATTGATAAGTCGGCAGACAAAATTATCACGACGGCAAAAACAACCGGTGCCTTGATTTCCGGCCCGATTCCATTGCCGACGAGACGCAGTTTGTTTACGGTATTGCGTTCACCACACGTGGATAAAAAATCGCGCGAGCAGTTTGAAGTGCGTGTCCACAAACGGTTGATCGATATTCACAATGCCACTAACAAAACCATCGATCAGTTAATGAAGTTGGAACTGCCAGCTGGTGTTGATATAGAAATTAAAACCTGAGCGACGCTGCAAGTCGTGTGGTTCTGTTTCGTTTCAGCGAGATACTGTTCAGCGGTATCATTAACAGCGAATTGAATAGCGCTTTGCGCAAATAACCATGAGTGTATTAGTGGAGATTAAAATGAACGCTTTACTTGGAAAAAAAATAGGCATGTCCAGAATTTTCGACGCCAGCGGAAATGCAATTCCCGTTACCGTTGTGAAGGCTGGCCCTTGCTATGTTACCCAGGTGAAAACGGTTGAAAATGACGGCTACCGGGCGGTGCAGTTAGGTTTTGGCGAGAAAAAAGAAAAAAACACTGCCAAGCCTCAAATGGGTGTGTTTAATAAAGCAGGCGTACCTGCTTTGAGCAAACTCAAAGAATTTAAACTGTTGACCGATACGGAATTGAAAGCCGGAGACCAGTTAAACGTCGATCTCTTTAAAGAAGGTGATAACGTTACTGTTGTTGGTAAGAGCAAAGGACGTGGGTTTGCAGGTGTTATGCGTCGCCACAACTTTTCCGGTGCGCAAATTACACACGGTCAGTCAGACCGTCAGCGTGCACCCGGTTCGTTGGGACAAAGTTCTTATCCTTCCAAAGTGTTCAAAGGAATTCGTATGGGCGGCAGAATGGGTAATGATAATGTAAAAGTCGCCGGTTTAAGAATTGTGAAAGTGGATGCGGAAAACAATTTGTTGTTCATTTCAGGTGCTGTTCCCGGATCCCGTAATAGCTATGTAGAAATTCATAAAAAAAACTGATATAAACGAGTGTTGCTATGGAACTGACAGTATATCGCATCGATGGTACCAAAACAAGTGAGACGGTCACGCTCAATCCGGAGATATTCGAAATTGAGCCGAACGATCATGTGGTCTATCTTGATGTAAAAGCTTATCTGGCAAATCAACGTCAGGGAACGCACCAGTCCAAAGGTCGTTCATTTGTGAGCGGCGGTGGAAAAAAGCCTTTTAAACAAAAAGGTACCGGTCGCGCCCGTCAGGGAACGATTCGAGCTCCGCACATGGTCGGTGGTGGCCGCGCGCATGGTCCTCAACCCCGTGATTATAGCCAAACCCTTCCTAAAAAAGTAAAAAAATTGGCACGTCGTTCAGTATTGGCTTACAAAGCCAAAGAATCTAAGATCGTTGTGGTTGAAGATTTCGAATTTGACGGACCGAAGACCAAAAAAGTAATTGAAATGTTGGATAAACTGGGTGTAACAGATCGCAAAGTGTTAATTTTGACCGGAAACTATGATCAAAATTTCTATCGATCAGCCAGAAATATTCCTTACAAATCGGTTTTAACTGCACCACAGTTTTCCACTTATGACGTACTGAATGCGAATACACTGGTATTGCAAAAAGGTGCCGTCAACATTATCAATGAGGTACTGGGCTAATGAAAGATAACAGAACTATCATCATCGAGCCGGTGTTGACCGAAAAAGCTGTTCGGATTCGCGAAGATAAAAATCAGTATGTTTTCCGGGTCGATTCGTCGGCAAATAAAATTGAGCTTAAAAAAGCCATCGCAAAGCGCTTCAACGTAACTGTTGAAAGTTTGCGTGTGGTTAACGTAAAAGGGAAAATGCGCCAGCGTATGGTTCGTGGCGGTCGTGTCACCGGATTTACTTCCAAATACAAAAAAGCATATGTGACGTTGGCTGAGGGTGATCACCTGGATTTTCTGGATAACGTATAAACGGGCAGTTGGAGAATTGATATGGCTTTAAAAAAATACAAACCCATGACCTCTGCGTTGCGCTTTCGCATCGACTTGTCCAAAGATGTTATTACCAAAGACAAGCCGGAGCGTTCGCTGACTGAATCGTTGCACAAAACCGGCGGACGTAACAATCTGGGACGCGTTACAGCTTGGCAGCGTGGTGGTGGTCACAAAAGACTTTACAGAATCATCGATTTTAAACGCAACAAGCGCGAAATTGAAGCAAAAGTTGCTGCAATTGAATACGACCCCAATCGTAGCGCCAATATTGCATTGTTGCATTATGTGGACGGTGAAAAACGTTACATCATTGCACCGGACGGTTTATCAGTTGGTGATACGGTGATGGCAGGAGCTTCCGCGGATGTCAAAGTTGGGAATGCGTTACCTCTGGAAAAAATTCCTTTGGGTATGACCATTCACAACATCGAAATGATTCCCGGAAAAGGTGGCCAAATTGCACGTAGTGCCGGTGCCGGTGTTCAATTGATGGCAAAAGAAGGTAACTACGCGTTGCTGAAAATGCCCTCTGGCGAAATTCGTAAAGTCCGTAAAGAATGTTATGCAACATTAGGTACAGTAGGAAATACGGATCATTTTAACGTTTCTTTGGGGAAAGCGGGACGTACCCGTTGGTTGGGACGTCGACCAAGCGTTCGGGGTGTTGTGATGAACCCTGTCGATCACCCGATGGGTGGTGGTGAAGGTCGGACATCTGGTGGACGCCATCCTTGTTCACCGTGGGGGCAGTTATCCAAAGGTTTGAAAACCCGTAAGAAGCGTAAAAAATCCAGCGCGTTAATCGTCAAACGTCGTAAATAAAGGAAGTAATCATGTCAAGATCGCTGAAAAAAGGCCCTTTTATTGACCAGAAATTATACCAAAAAGTAGACGATTTGAATGGTAGCGGTCAAAAGAAAGTTGTAAAAACCTGGGCTCGTCGTTCGACTGTACCGCCTGAATTTGTCGGGCATACCATTGCAGTTCATAACGGCATCAAATTTATTCCGGTATATGTAACGGAAAATATGGTTGGGCATAAGCTTGGTGAATTTGCCCCGACCCGTACCTACCGCGGACATGCGGGTAGTAAAAATGAAAAGAAATCGAAAGTTCGTTAACCTTTTTCAATCGTGAGGTCTGTTGATGAAAGCTGTAGCCAGACAACGATACGCGCGTCTCTCACCATTAAAAGTGAGACAAGTGACACGTCTGATCAAAGATAAAAATGTGGAAGATGCCTTGAGCATCCTGCACTTTACGCCGAAGCGCGCCGCTAAAACGGTTGAAAATGTATTGCGCTCTGCAGTGGCAAATTTTCAAAACCAGGAAGAGGCCGGCGGTGTTAACCCGGATAAAATTTACGTGAAAAGTGTAACGGTAGATGGTGGACCGATGTGGAAGCGTTTTCGGCCCATGTCAATGGGGCGTGTTGGTCGTATCCGCCGCCGCACTTCTCACATTACAATTGTTGTTGAAGATCGCTAAAAAAGTATAGTTTCGGAGGTTACGTTTTGGGTCAAAAAACGAATCCAGTTGGTTACCGTCTGGGCTTTATCAAAACTTGGAACTCCCAGTGGTTTGATGAAAAAAACTTCGCTGAAAAGCTGAATGAAGATTTGTTGATTCGTAAATACATTTACAAACGCATTTCAGATGGTGCGATATCAAAAGTTGGTATCGAACGCACTGCACGGCGTGTATTGATTACGATAAACACAGCTCGTCCCGGCGTAGTAATCGGGAAAAAAGGTGCTGAAGTTGATAAGTTAAAAGAAGAGCTGAAGAAATTGGTCAACAAAGATATTCAGATCAATATCAACGAAGTGAAGCATCCGGAGCTAGACGCATTTTTGGTTGGACAAAACATTGCCCGCCAATTGGAAGGGAAAGTATCTTTTCGACGTGCGATGAAACGCGCCATTACTTCCTCCATGCGCCTCGGTGCAGAAGGGATTAAAATACAGTGCTCCGGCCGTCTTGGCGGTGCGGAAATGGCACGGACAGAAAACTATAAAGAAGGTCGGATTCCCCTGCACACACTCCGCGCCAATATTGATTATGCAACCTCTACTGCCAACACAACCTATGGTTGTATCGGCGTAAAAGTGTGGTTGTATCACGGTGAAGTGATCGGGACCAATTCGTAAGAGGAGACGTTTGTCATGTTAATGCCCAAAAAAGTTAAACATAGACGTGTAATGCGTGGCCGCAGAGCGGGCAATGCAACCCGTGGCGCAAGTGTATCTTTCGGACAATTTGGATTGAAAGCTTTAGATGCCGGCTGGATTACCAGTCGCCAAATTGAAGCTGCCCGTGTTGCGATGACGCGCTATATCAAACGGGGTGGTAAAGTTTGGATTCGAATCTTCCCGGATAAACCCATTACCAAAAAACCTGCCGAAACACGCATGGGTAAAGGTAAAGGCTCTCCGGAATATTGGGTAGCGGTAGTAAAGCCCGGACGCGTAATGTTTGAACTTGCCGGTGTTTCTGAAGAAATTGCCAAAGAAGCAATGCGCCTGGCTTCGCACAAACTGCCCATTAAAACCAAGTTTGTAACGCGTAAAGAAGCGGGAGAATAATAATGAATACTGCGGAAATAAAAGCTTTACCTGCAGCGGATATCAAACAACATCTGGACGATTTGATGGATGAACTTGCGAATCTCCGTATTCAGAAAGCAACGCATCAATTGACAAATCCGAGCCGGATCCGCGAAGTGAAACGTGAGATTGCGCGTGCCAAAACCATCATGCGCGAAATAGAATTAGGTATTGTCAAAACAAAAGAATCCTAACCGAAGTGAATGGTGTGAAATGGAAAGAGGTATTCGTAAAACCCGTGTGGGATTTGTAGTTAGCGACAAAATGGATAAAACCGTTGTCGTAGCTGTTGAGCGTTATGTTCGGCACCCACTCTATAAAAAGTTCGTCAGGCAAACCAAGAAGTTCAAAGCGCACGACGATACCAATACCTGCGATATTGGTGACAAAGTAAAAATTATGGAAACTCGTCCTCAGAGCAAAACGAAACGCTGGCGGGTAGTAGAAATTGTTGAAAAAGTGAAATAACAGCTTAACCTTTGGAGTTGTCATCATGGTTCAGGAACAAACCCGTTTGAGTGTCGCGGACAACTCAGGCGCGAAAAAAGTGATGTGTATTCGCGTGTTGGGGGGCTCAGGCAAGAAAAGTGCTACGGTAGGCGATATCATCGTGGTGTCTGTAAAAAGCGCCATCCCGAATGCGCCGGTCAAAAAAGGACAGGTATCCAGAGCGGTAATCGTACGCACCAAAAAAGAAGTTCGCCGCGCCGACGGTTCCTATATTCGCTTCGATGAAAACGCGGCCGTGCTGCTTGATGCTCAGGGTGAACCGCGCGGAACCCGTATTTTCGGCCCCGTTGCGCGTGAACTGCGTGATAAAGCTTTTATGAAAATTGTGTCATTAGCGCCAGAAGTGATTTAATTAAAGGGTTGTAAACGATGAAAAAGATTAAGAAAAATGATTCTGTAATGATCATCGCCGGCAATGATCGCGGGAAAACCGGAAAAGTATTGAAAGTGTTTCCGGAAAACGAGCGAATTATTGTTGAAGGCGTGAATATGCATAAGCGTCATCGTAAACCGACGCAGCAGATGCCCCAAGGCGGGATTTTGAGCATCGAAGCCCCCATCCATATTTCCAATGTGAAATTGGTTGCGCCAAAAAGTGCTGTAGCAACACGGGTTGGGTTTAAAATTTTAAAAGATGGCAGCAAAGTCCGGGTATGCAAACATCCGGATGCAAATGGTGAAGAAGTAGCCTAAAACGATTAAAGCAGGTTTGTAGAAATGAGCTATACACCCCGTTTAAAAAAGAAGTATACGGAAGAAATTGTGCCCATGCTGTTTAAAAAGTTTGGGTATAAAAACATCATGCAGGTACCCAAGCTTCGGAAAATTACCATGAATATGGGCGTTGGCGAAGCCGTTCAGGATAGCAAAATTCTGGAACGTGCGGTAGAGGACCTTACCGTAATCGCCGGTCAAAAACCGGCTTTGACTACGGCTAAACATTCCATCTCGAACTTTAAGCTTCGGGAAGGCATGAAAATAGGTTGCAAAGTTACCCTGCGTGGCGATCGGATGTACGAATTCCTCGATCGTTTTATCAATTTTGCAACACCGCGTATTCGAGATTTTCGCGGTTTGCCAGACAAACTCGACGGTCGCGGAAACTTCACAGTTGGTGTTCGTGAACAGATTGTATTTCCAGAAGTTAACGTCGATAAAATTGATAAAATCCGTGGTTTGAACATCACTTTCGTATCAAACGTAGATTCAGATGAAGAAGCATACGAGCTTCTGAAAGCGTTTGGAATGCCGTTCAAGAAATAATGTTGAAGGAGAAGTAGGTTTGGCTAAGAAAGCGCTCATCGCAAAAGCGAAACGGAAACAAAAATTTAAAGTCCGAGAATACAACCGGTGCCAGCGTTGCGGACGTCCGCGTGCGTACTATCGCAAATTTGGTATTTGCCGCATTTGTCTTCGTGAATTGGCAAATAAAGGCGAAATTCCGGGTGTTACCAAAGCAAGCTGGTAAAACGTTAGGAGAGATTGTAATATGTCCATGACTGATCCGATTGCCGATTTTCTGACACGGATTCGCAATGCCATTCAGGCAAAGCATCGTACCGTTGATATTCCGGCGTCGAACATGAAAAAACGCATGGCGGAAATTCTGTTTGAACACAAGTTTATTCGTAATTTTATCATCATTGATGATGGCAAACAGGGTATCATCCGCGTCTTTTTGAAATACGTCGCCCCATCAGGTGAACCGGTGATACACGAATTGAAGCGTGTTAGCAAGCCAGGACGCCGTTATTATGTTGGCGTAGAGCAACTACCACGTGTTAAAAACAATGTTGGTATTGCAATATTGAGTACATCCAGGGGTGTTATAACAGAACGTCAGGCACGCCGTGAAGGTGTTGGCGGAGAAGTGCTTTGCACTGTCTGGTAGTTTGCGCATATTGATATTGAATTATCGACGCAAGTATCTGATGTATAGAATGCCCTATTGGTATGTTTGTAAGTAATTTTAAAATTTGATAGTTATTTTATTTAGGAAGAGGTGAACCGGTGTCTCGTATAGGAAAATTACCGATCGAAATTCCCGGCGGTGTAGAGATCAAAGTTGATGGTGATCTGGTAAGTGTAAAAGGACCCAAAGGAACACTGTCCCGTCATATCAACCCTGATTTGATACTTGAACAGGAAGATAAAACGCTTACTGTATCCCGCCCTACGAACGAACGAAAACATCGTGCACTGCATGGATTAACCCGCACATTAGTTAATAATATGGTTGTGGGTGTTACCCAAGGATATACCCGTACACTCTTAATAGAAGGTGTGGGCTATCGAGCAGAGAAAAAAGGGAATGGCCTGGTTTTGAGCTTGGGATATTCACATCAGATTTACTTTTATTCGCCAGATGGCGTCGAAATCAATGTCCCTCAGCCGACCCGAATTGAGGTCAGTGGTATAGACAAAGAAACTGTCGGGCAAGTTGCAGCAAAAATCCGCTCTTTCCGCAAGCCGGAACCGTATAAAGGTAAAGGTATCCGTTACGACAACGAAGCAGTCCGTCGTAAAGCTGGTAAAACTGGGAAATAATTGAGAAGGTAGTTGGTAACATGGCTAAAAAAGCACGTAAAAAGTCAAAAATGTTTGGCACCGCAGAGCGGCCGCGTCTGGTAATTTCCCGAAGCATTCGTCACATCTATGGACAAATTGTTGACGATACCGCCCAAAAAACGATCTTGGGAGCTTCGGAAATAAGCAAAGAACTCAAGGATGAATTGAAAGATGTAAAAACAAGAATTGAAACCAGTAAACGTGTCGGCGCTTTTATCGCAAAAAAGGCCAAGGAAAATGGGATTGAAACAGTAATTTTTGATCGCAATGGTCTGAAATATCATGGTCGCGTAAAAGCATTGGCCGATGGCGCGCGTGAAGGCGGCTTGAAGTTCTAAAACGAGTGAGGAAATCGTGAGAGACAGAATTAACGCACACGAATTGGATTTGAAAGAAAAGGTTGTTCACATCAACCGTGTTGCTAAAGTTGTAAAAGGTGGTCGTCGCTTTAGCTTTAGTGCTATTGTTGTTGTTGGCGATGGCAACGGCCATGTTGGTATTGGTTTGGGTAAAGCTGGCGAGGTGGTAAATGCAATTTCCAAAGCTACCGAACGGGCTAAAAAGGATGTCATGCGCGTTAACCTGATTAATGGCACACTTCCTTACGAAGTATATGGCAAGTATGGCGCAGGTAAAGTGTTGTTGAAGCCTGCATCTGCTGGTACCGGTGTTATTGCAGGCGGTCCTGTTCGGGCAATTTGCGAAATGGTTGGTATCCACAATATTTTGACCAAAATTATGGGATCTTCGAATCCGCATAGTGTGGTAAAAGCAACAATTGTTGCATTACAAAAATTACAAGATCCGGCGAATATTGCCCGCAAACGCGGAATGTCGCTGAAAGAGTTGTACACCCTGTAAACGGTTGAGTAGAGATCATGGCTAAAAAAACTAAAGAAAAACAATTGAAAATTACACAGGTGCGCAGTATCATCGGGCAAAAAGGTACGCACAAAAAAACCATTGAAGCACTTGGTTTAAAACGTATTCGCCACGAGGTTATTCAAAAAGACACGCCACAAATTCGTGGAATGGTCTTCAAAGTAAAGCATCTGGTTTCCGTAGAAGAAATTTGATTAATAACGTTTGAGGAAGTGCAATGGATCTCGGTTCTTTAAAAAAAGCAGAAGGCGCAACCCATAGCAGAAAAAGAATTGGTCGTGGCGAAGGCTCGGGCCAAGGTGTTATGGCAGGACGTGGTCACAAAGGTCAAAAATCTCGTTCTGGATCAAAAAGACGCGCCTGGTTCGAAGGTGGACAAATGCCGATTCAGCGGCGTCTGCCCAAATTCGGCTTTTACAATCATAATAAAAAAGTATATCAGGTTGTGAACCTGAGCGATTTGGAAAAAGTAAGTGAAACTGCCGAAATCACACCGGAAACGTTACAACAAAACGGTTTGATCAAACGTTTGGATGCGCCGGTGAAGGTCCTGGGAAATGGGGAGGTCAGCAAGAAACTGAATATTCAAGCCCATGCGTTTAGTAAAACCGCCCGGGAAAAAATTGAAAAGGCAGGAGGCAGCGTTACAGAATTATGATCGAAACGTTCCGTAACATACTGAAAATTGATGACCTGCGTAAACGTATTTTCTTTACTTTTGCGATTTTGGGTCTGGCTAGAATTGGTACACACATTGTTACACCCGGAATTGATACTGCCGCGTTGCAGGAAATTTGGCAAAGTGCTAAAGGTACGCTTTTCGGGCTATACGACTTGTTCGCCGGTGGTGCTTTCAGTAAAGCTGCAGTGTTTGGATTGGGTATCATGCCTTACATCAGTGCGTCGATCATTTTCCAATTATTAGGTGCTGTTTGGCCTACCATACAGCGGTTGCAGCAATCCGGTGAAGATGGCAGAAAAAAAATAACCCAATACACGCGCTATGCAACATTATTGCTCTCCGGAATGCAGGCATTTGGTGTTGCTGTTTGGTTGGAAAGCCAGGGCGTTGTGTTGGATCCGGGGTTTGGTTTTAAGCTGTTAACAATGATATCTATGGCATCCGGAACAATGTTGTTGATGTGGATGGGTGAGCAAATTGATGAACGTGGTATTGGCAACGGTATTTCACTGCTAATTACGGTTGGAATTATTGCTTCTTTACCAAGTGCCATCCGGCAGGAGTGGATTGAATTCATGAACGACAACCGGAACCTGTTGGTAGAAGTTCTTCTGCTGGGTATCGGATTTGGTATCATTGCATTTGTCGTGCTCATCACTCAAGGGCAACGTAAAATTCCTGTTCAATATGCAAAACGTGTCGTTGGCAGAAAAGTTTATGGGGGTGTAAATACCCAGTTACCGTTACGGATAAATACGGCAGGTGTTATGCCAATTATTTTTGCTCAGGCAATAATGTTTATTCCGCAAACGCTTTTTTCACTCTTTCCGGAAAGCGATGTAATGAATTCAATCTCCGGATTGTTTGCTTTCGACTCGGTGTTTTATTGGTTTATATATGCCGTATTAATCATCTTTTTTACCTATTTCTACACGGCGATTATTCTCAATCCGGTTGAAGTTGCAGACAACTTGAAGAAGCAGGGTGGTTTCGTTCCCGGTGTTCGCCCAGGTAAAAAAACTGCGGAATATCTGGAAAATATACTTACCCGTGTAACACTGCCAGGTGCGCTTGCATTGGCTTTTGTAGCAATTATTCCTTACATCTTGTATCGATTTATGGGTGTATCATTTGCCTATGCATCTTTCTTTGGTGGAACCGGGTTACTGATCATTGTTCAGGTAACGCTAGATTTTATCCAACAAGTTGAATCGCACCTTTATATGCGACACTATGAAGGTTTCAGCCGCAGCGGGCGTATTCGCGGCAGAAAATAATATCTTGTGATTACGATTAAGAATGAAAAAGAAATCGAGCGTATGCGAGTCAGCGCAGGAATTGTTGCTGAAACGCTCGAAATGCTGGCAGATTTTATCTGCCCCGGAAAATCGACAAAAGATATTGACAACGCGGTAGAAAAATATATATTTTCGCGCGGTGCTTATCCGGCTTTTAAAGGATTGTATGGTTTTCCGGCAAGTGCATGTATCTCGATTGATGAAGAAGTGGTTCACGGAATTCCCTCAACCAAACGGTTGTTGAAAGAAGGTATGACAGTAACCGTTGATGTTGGTGTGCGCTACAAAGGCTATTATGGAGATGCAGCTTTTACTTATCCCGTAGGCAGTATTAGTAGTGATAAACAAAAATTGATGCGTGTAACATGGGAAAGTTTGTTTAAGGGATTAGGAAAAGCACAATCGGGAAACCGGTTGGGAGATTTGTCAGCCGCAATTCAACATCATGCGGAAATGCATGGCTTTGGCGTTGTTCGGGAGTTAGTTGGGCATGGGATTGGGAAAAAAATGCACGAAGATCCCCAGGTTCCCAATTACGGAACGGCAGGAAAAGGGATGTTGCTGAAACAAGGAATGACAATAGCTGTTGAACCCATGATAAATATGGGTACAAAAAATGTGCGGATTTTAGAAGATAAATGGACTTACGTAACCAATGATGGAAAACCCTCTGCGCATTATGAACATACAATTCTTATTCGTGATGGCGAGCCGGAAATATTGACAAATCATTCATTAAATCCGGAACGGTTTTTTTAAGCATTTTTAAACAAAAAGTAGTTTATGGCAAAAGAGCAACCGATTTCAGTAGATGGAATAATCAAAGAAACGTTGCCTAACGCCACTTTTAGAGTGGAATTAGAAAGCGGTTTGGAAGTATTAGCACATGTGTCCGGTAAAATGCGAATGCACTTTATTCGTATATTGCCAGGAGATAAAGTAAAGTTAGAACTCTCGCCATACGATTTAACCCGTGGGCGAATAACCTATCGATACAAATAAGAATTTTTCGAGGTTTTCAAATGAAAGTTCAAGCTTCAGTAAAAAAACGTTGCGAAAATTGCAAAATTATCCGACGCAAAGGTGTTGTTCGTGTAATATGCAAGAAAAATCCGCGCCACAAACAACGTCAAGGTTAATTTTTTAAATAGGGCTATGGCTTAATATTTAATAATTAAGCATCCCTGTAAATTCGCCAATAATAACACGTTCCGAAAAAAACGTATATTACCGCATTATTCAGGAGGCTATTTTGGCACGTATTTCAGGTGTTGATTTACCGAAAAGCAAACCCTTAAACATTGGGCTTACCTATATTTTCGGTATTGGTCGCACGACAGCTCAGAAAATATGTGATGAGACAGGTATCGATCCTTCGACTCGCGTCAACGATCTGACAGATGACCATGTGAGAAAGATTCGCGAATACATTCTGCAATATATTAAAGTAGAAGGTACGCTTAAATCCGAAATTAACATGAACATCAAACGATTGATTGATATTGGTTGTTATCGTGGTTCCCGCCATAAAATGGGCTTGCCTGCCCGTGGACAGCGGACCTCAACCAATGCGCGTACCCGAAAAGGTCGTCGTCGTGCTGTGATGAAGAAAAAGAAATAATATCAGATAGACTCTATTTTCAGGAGGTTATACCTTGGCTAGAAGAGGCCGTACAGTACGTAAAAAGAAAGATCAGGTTGATCCGCTGGGTGTTGCACACATCAAAGCTAGTTTCAACAACACCAATATTACATTGACCGATCAAACCGGTAATGTGATTTCGTGGGCAACTGCCGGAAGAATGGGCTTTAAAGGATCGCGTAAAAATACACCTTATGCATCCCAGATGGCTGCAGAAAATGCTGCTAAAGAAGCTATGGATTTGGGATTGCGTAAAATTGATGTGGAAGTAAAAGGACCGGGTGGTGGTCGTGAAGCTGCAATTCGTTCGCTGCAGGCTGCCGGTTTGGAAATTCTTTCCATTAAGGATATTACGCCGATTCCGCACAACGGTTGCCGTCCGCCCAAGAAACGCCGCGTATAAGGCGATTGTGTTCGCGCACGTTAAGCTGTTGTTTTAAATCGAATTAAATATTCTTGAAAAGCCATAAACCTGGTTGGGAGTATGTATGAACTGGATGAATTTATTGATGCCGGAAAAGGTCGAATTAGATGAAACAAACTATTCTACCAATTACGGCAGATTTGTTGTACAGCCATTAGAACGTGGATTTGGTGTCACGCTTGGCAATTTGTTTCGCCGTGTGCTGTTGTCATCTATTCAGGGTGCGGCAATCACTGCTATCCGTATCGACGGTGTTCAGCATGAGTTTGCAACCATTCCGGGCGTTAAGGAAGATTTAACCCACATTATTCTGAACCTTAAAGAAGTTCGTATTAAGTTGTTGAATAAACGCCCAGATAAAGTTACGTTAAATTTAAGTGGACCCTGTGATCTGAAAGCCGGTGATCTGGAAAAATACACAACAGATTTTGAAGTGTTAAACCCAGACCTGCACATTGCGACGCTGAACGAAGAAGCAAGTCTCGATATCGAAATTCGCGTGGGCAAAGGCAGAGGATATGTGCCAGCAGAAGAAAATAAGCCACTGGAAGCATCGATTGGCCTGATTCCGATTGATTCGATCTTTTCACCGATCAGCAAAGTTCGTTTTGATGTAGAAAACGTTCGCGTTGGACAGCGGACAGATTACGAAAAATTGGTTCTGGAAATCGAAACGGATGGCAGTATCACTCCGGATGATGCTTTAACATTTGCCGGTAAAATTGTCAAAGACCACGTTCAGTTGTTTATCAATTTCGATTTCGAACCCGAAGAAGAAGAAACTCAGGAAATCGACGAAGAAGTTCTGCGCATCAAAAAGCTGTTGAAAATGAATGTGGATGAACTGGAGTTATCTGTTCGTTCGCACAACTGCCTGAAGAATGCGAACATCAAAACAATTGGCGATCTGGTTCGTTTGGATGAATCAGAACTGCTAAAATTCCGGAATTTCGGACGCAAGTCGCTCCAGGAAATCCAGGAAATTCTGGATAAAAAGAGCCTCTACTTTGGAATGGATGTAGATAAATATCTCAAGGGCGACGACTAATTCTTTTAATGATAGTGGAGTATTGAAATGCGACATCGTAATACTGTAAAAAAGATGGGCAGAACGCCAAGCCACCGCGCTGCAACATTGCGTAATCTGGCATCTGCGCTTATCGAACATAAGCAAATTCGCACAACGCTTTCCAAAGCCAAAGCAGCCCAGGGATATATTGACCGTTTGATTGGCTACGGAAAAGGCAATTCGGTTCATGACCGTCGCCTTGCTTTTAAATTGTTGCAAAGCCGTGATCTGGTAAAAACGTTGTTTGATGATATCGCGCCGACATTTACAACGCGTAACGGTGGTTATACCCGTATCGTTAAGTTGGGAATGCGTCGCGGTGATGGCGCACCTTTAGCTGTATTGCAACTGGTTGGCTTTGAGCCGTTCAAATTTGGCGAAGAAACCGAAGCCGCAAAACCGGCGGCGAAAAAGAGCAAGCCTAAAGCCGCTAAAGCAGCCGCTGCAACTGCTGCAGTGGAATCAGCGACTGAAAAGGAAAAGCCAAAAGCAACAAAATCCAAAGCTAAAAAAGCTGAAAAGAAAGAAGTTGAAGTTGAGGAAGCCGTTGAAGAGGCAGCCGAAGCAGCAGAAGAAGTTGCCGCAGATGTTGCTGAAGCAGCTCCGGAAGCAGAAAAAACTGATGAGCCGGCAGCTGACGAAGCTGAAAAGAAAGATGATGATAGTGAAAAAAAATAGTTTGATCTTTGTTTGATCAAACCTGATTTTCTGGATTTTTTAGCGGAACCGATGTTTTGGTTCCGCTTTTTTTTTGGTAAAATTCTTGTGGTTTCACCAATCGTAAATCATTAAAATTTAAGAATCTGTGCATTTGTTTGTTAATAATGGGGTTTAAAATAGTGTTTAAATCACTCTGGCAAATGAAAAATAGTGCAAAATTTTGGCCGGTTATGTTGGCTATTACCCACTTTTCTGTATTTGCCAATGCAGATGTCGAAGTCCGGGCGCTATGGGTTATCCGGCACCAAATGAAAACCCCCCAAAGTATAGACAACGTACTGAAATTTGCAGTTGCGAACCAAATCACGGATCTTTTTGTGCAGGTTCGAGGGCGCGGCGATGCATATTACCACAGCCGGTTTGAACCCAAAGCTGAAGAAATCCCCGAAAATTTTGATCCACTTGGTTATCTGTTGATCAAAGCCAATCGAAAAAAAATCCGGATTCATGCATGGGTGAACATGTTTTACATTTGGAGCAGCGAAAAAAAACCGGTTTCACCCGACCATTTAATAAACCGGAAACCGGAGTGGCTGATTTATCCATCAAAATACGATCCTGCCTTACCCGATAGCAATTGGGATGGTCGCCGGAATGAAGAAGGGCTTTACCTTGCGCCGTTGATTGAAGATGTGCAAATTCACTTGCTAAATGTTGTCGATGACATTTTATCGCAGTATGAACTGGATGGATTACATCTGGATTATATTCGTTTTCCGGGCTACGGATTCGATTTCGATCCATTTGTTCGTGATAAATTCAAAGAGCGTTATGTGCTCGATCCGGCGGAATTTCGCAAAGCCCCGGAATCTTTCACTGCGAATTATGGTCCTGTCGGCTACGACATTTTTTTTAGCCGCTGGGGAAGATTTTTGCGGGACGGCCTTTCAGAATTTATCGAAAAGCTGGCAAAACAAACGCGTGAGCGTCATCCGGAAGTGATTATTTCTGCTGCAGTTAAGCCGGATTTGCGGCGAGCGCACTGGTATTATTATCAGGATTGGGATCGCTGGTTAAACGAGGGATGGCTGGATTGGGCTGTGCCAATGAATTACGCAAAATCCCAATCCGATTTTGAAACGCGAATGAACCAAATGCTCGAAAAAGTGCCGGCAGAAAAAGTGGTGATGGGCACTGCGCTGTACAACCAACCGTGGTCATCCGTTAAACAAAAATGGCAAACGATTCAAAATAAACGCGACAAAAATGGAGCCTTAAAAGGTGTTGCCCTGTTTTCATACGATCAGATTTTAGAGAGCGGCGCACTGCAAAAGGCTTACGCAGAGGTTTTTATTCACAGGAGGTCCCGATAATGAAACGCGAAATTCATGCGCCGCATGGCAGCAAATTGAGTTGCAAAGGCTGGCATCAGGAAGCCGCTTTGCGAATGTTGATGAACAATCTCGATCCCGATGTGGCGGAAGAGCCGGACAAGTTGATCGTTTACGGCGGTTCCGGACGTGCTGCCAGAAACTGGGAAGCGTTTGATGCGATCGTAAAATCGCTGCGCGAATTGGAAAATGATGAAACGCTGCTGGTGCAAAGCGGAAAACCGGTGGGCATTTTCCGGACACACCCGTATTCGCCGCGCGTGCTCATTGCCAATTCCAATCTGGTTGCGAACTGGGCGACGTGGGAGCATTTCCGTGAACTGGAAAAAAAAGGGTTGATGATGTATGGGCAAATGACTGCCGGAAGCTGGATTTACATCGGCACGCAGGGCATTTTGCAGGGCACATACGAAACATTTGCGGAAATTGCCCGGAAGCGCCACAACGGCAGCCTCGCCGGAACGCTGACACTCACCGCCGGACTCGGCGGAATGGGTGGTGCCCAACCGTTGGCGGTAACGATGAACAACGGTGTGGTAATTGTGGTCGAAGTGGATGAGCACCGCATTCAGCGACGGCTGGAAACGCGCTATCTCGATGAAATGGCAACCGATTTTGATACAGCGATGCAAATGGCACAATCGGCGATGGCAGCCAAAAAACCGCTGTCGATCGGTTTGCACGGGAATGCGGCTGATGTGTTTGCGGAGTTCGTAAAGCGTGGAATAGTGCCGGATATCGTCACTGATCAAACATCCGCACACGATGAATTAAACGGATATGTGCCAAACGGAATCCGTTACGCAGAAGCGTTGGATTTGCGGAACTGCAATCCCAAACAATACATCGACCTGTCGATGAAAGCGATGGCTGCGCACTGCCAGGCAATGCTCGATTTGCAAAAAATGGGTGCGGAAACGTTCGATTACGGCAATAATTTGCGCGGACAAGCCATCAAAGCCGGCGTTAAAAACGCGTTCGACTATCCGGGTTTTGTGCCGGCATACATTCGAAATCTATTTTGCGTCGGGAAAGGGCCGTTCCGATGGGCTGCGCTTTCCGGCGATCCCGAAGATATTTATCGCACCGACGCGTTGGTAAAAGAGCTGTTTCCCGAAGACAAAGCGTTGCTGCGCTGGATTGATATGGCGCAGAAAAAAGTAAAATTTCAGGGATTGCCATCGCGGATTTGCTGGCTCGGCTACGGCGAACGTGCCAAATTGGGTCTGGCGATGAACGAACTGGTGCGCACCGGTGAAGTGAAAGCGCCGATCGTAATCGGTCGGGATCATCTCGATTGCGGATCAGTGGCATCGCCCAATCGCGAAACCGAAGCGATGAAAGACGGCAGCGACGCGGTAGCCGATTGGGCATTGCTTAACGGGATGCTCAATGTGGCGTCCGGCGCATCGTGGGTGTCCATGCATCACGGTGGCGGTGTTGGCATCGGCTATTCCCAGCACTCCGGTGTGGTGATGGTCGCGGACGGCACGGAAGACACCGCCCGGCGCATCGACCGGGTGCTCACCAACGATCCCGGCACCGGCGTTATGCGACATGCGGACGCAGGATACGACGAAGCAATCGCCTGTGCTAACGAAAAAGGTGTCAATATCCCCATGCTTTCTGAAAATTCATCAACACCTCAAAAGGTCAGTTGACGATTGTTTTAAAGCAGCCGGAATGATATATTATTTTGGCTGCCATCGCCAAAATAAACGCGACAGAGGTGTAAAATGAAAAATCTTGAACAGCATTTCGATAAATTTCGCAACAATATTATTGGAAATAATTTTGTGCACGATTTTCCCGGTGGGAAAATGCCCATCATTTATGCGGATTGGGCAGCCAGCGGGCGGCTCTATGCACCCATCGAAAATTATATTTCCCAAAAACTGGGTCCGTATGTGGCAAATACGCACACGGAAACCACGCTCACCGGAACGGTGATGACCGATGCCTACCATCAGGCGCAGAAAATTTTCAAAAAACATGTGAACGCATCGCCGGATGATCTGTTGTTGTTTGTCGGTTCCGGCATGACGGCGGCGATCAATAAGTTCCAGCGGATATTGGGCTTACGTGTTCCCGAACGATACAAAGAACAAGTGAAGCTGAGCGGCAACGAACGTCCGCTGGTGATTATCACCCACATGGAGCATCACTCGAATCAGACAACCTGGGTTGAGTGCATGATGGATGTTAAAATTTTGCAGCGATGCAGTAACGGATTGCCCGATCTCGATCATCTTCGGGATATTTTAAAAGCGGAAACGGATCGCCAGTTGATCATCGGATCGTTCACTGCCTGCTCCAATGTAACCGGTATCGTGACGCCATATCACGAAATGGCGGAGATTATGCACGAGTTCGGCGGCTACTGTTTTGTCGATTTTTCTGCATCCGCACCGTATGTGCCTATCAATATGCACCCGGAAAAAGAAACGCAAACGCTGGACGCCATTTTCTTTTCACCGCACAAATTTTTGGGCGGACCCGGCTCCTCCGGCGTGATTATTTTCCACAAATCGTTGTATAAAAACACGGTGCCGGATCATCCCGGCGGCGGCACGGTGCTGTGGACAAACCCGTGGGGCGAGCATCATTTTTTTGATGATATCGAAGTGCGGGAAGATGGCGGCACACCCGGATTTTTGCAGGGCATCAAAGGCGCGCTTTCTATTCGCTTGAAAGATGAAATGGGCGTTGCGAATATTTTGGAACGCGAACACGAACTGACCAACCGGCTGATGGATCGCCTCGAATTGATTCCCGGTATTGCTATTTTGGAGCGCGAGCAACGCAACCGGGTGGGATTTGTATCGATGTATGTGCCGGGATTGCATCACAATTTAATGGTGCGGCTGCTCAACGACCGGTTTGGCATCCAGACGCGCGGCGGCTGCTCCTGTGCCGGAACCTACGGGCATGTGCTGCTGAACATCGATTATCACGAATCGCAACGCATCACCCAAAAAATAGATCTCGGTGATTTGAGCGAAAAACCCGGCTGGGTGCGCATTTCGCTGCACCCGACGATGACGGAATCTGAGGTCGATACCATCGCAGATGCCGTTGCAGAAGTCGTCAAAAATCATAAAAATTGGGATTACGATTACAAATTCAACTGCAAAACCGGGGATTTTGAGCCGGGTAACCGTAAACCGTTTATCATTAATCTGTCAGAAACTATTATGGCGTAAATAAAAAGGGCGGATTCTACATCCGCCCAAATAAAAAATTAATCATTTATTTTCACAATATTTTACCGCAATTCCCGCATATTTTCTTCCACCAGCGATAGTTGCTGCTCCAACTCCGCAAGCTGTTCGCGGCTTTGCTGCACCACGGCTGCTGGTGCTTTGCTGACAAAACTATCGTTGGATAACTTGCCTTTTAACCCGCCGATGCGTTTAACCAGATTTTCCTTTTGCTTTTCGAGACGCTCCAATTCCTTTTCAGGGTCGAGCACGCCATCCACATAAATTTCCATTTCACCCAGAACGGCGACAGCTGCAAGTTTCGGCTTTTCAGCGTTTGCATCGATTGCGAGTGATGCCAGCCCGGACATTTCCCGAATGTGATAGGTCATATGCTGCAGTGCAACGGCATCTTCGCCAGTAGCTTTGATGGCAGCATCCAGCCGGTTTTGGTGCGGCACGGTGTATTTGTTGCGCAAATCGCGGATGCGCCGAACGGCTTCCTGCATCAGCGAAAATTCATTTTCCAGCGCATCGTTTTGGCGCTCGGGGCGAACTGCCGGCCATTCGGCAACTTGCAACACATCCACAACCGGTAATTCCGTGTCGATGCCGCGTTGCGGGGCGCGTTCGTTGAGATTCTCCCAAATTGCTTCGGTGATAAACGGCATGAACGGATGATACAGCCGCAGCACCTGATCGAGCACGGTTGCCAGCACCTGACGGGCTATAAATCCGCTTTGCTCATCTTTCATGCGCGGTTTAATGAGTTCCAGATACCAATCGCAAAATTCGCCCCAAAAAAAGTCGCGTGCCGTGTTGATTGCCGCAGAGGGATTGTATTTTTCCAAATGCGACTGAACTTCCGCAACAGTTTTGGAGAGCCGCGACAGCAGCCAGCGATCTTCCAACGCCAAATCGTTTTCGGTCAGCGGACGGAATTCCTGCCGGTTGAGGTTCATCATCGCAAAGCGGGCCGCGTTCCACAATTTATTGCAGAAATTTTTGCCGATCTCGAAGCGATCACTGATGATTTTTGCGGAAGGAATATCCGGCATCGTGCCCAGCACGTCAAATTCTTGTCCGGTTTCCGGATCGATATAGGTGAAAATGCTGCGCCCGTGTTTCGCCTCCGCAAGTTCAACTTTTTTGCCGGTGAACGGCGAAATTGCCTGCACGGGCAATCGAATATCCTGCGTGCCGGTTTGCATATCGGCGAGAATATATCGCATCGCGTCCGTGCCGTACATATCGATAATGTCCACCGGATCGATGCCGTTGCCTTTGGATTTGCTCATCCGTTCCCCTTTGCCATCCATAATATTGGCGTGCAAAAAGCAATCGGTGAACGGCACATCGCCGAGATTGTAGAGTCCGGCAATCACCATCCGCGCCACCCACAGCGTGATGATATCGCGCCCGGTAACCAGGCATGATCCGGGATAATAATAATCCAGCGAGTTGGGATTGCTGTTGAGATCGGTTTGTCCGGCTTCGGTTTGTGCATCTTCCGGGTTCGGCCAGCCGAGCGTGCTGTGCGGCCACAACGCGCTGGAAAACCAGGTGTCCAGCACATCCGGGTCTTCTGCTAAACCCAATTTTTCCAATGGTTTGGCAAAGGTGCTTTCGTTGCTCAAATAACGCGGACACGCCTGCACTTCCAGCGGAGTTTCTGCCGGAAAGGCAGCCAATTTCGCACGGGCTTCTGCCAGCGAAAAGGTGTGATCGTGCTCGTCGGCAATCCAGATGTGCAGCTCCTCGCCGGCGAGTTTGTCCAATTCATCGAGCACCGGCGCCAGATGTTTCGGCAAAAATTGCCCGTGCCAAATGGGAATGCGATGTCCCCACCACAGTTGGCGGCTGATGCACCAATCGCGTTTTTCCGCCAGCCAGTTGTAAAATGTGTTGCGATAGCGCACCGGATCCGGGTGAAAGGTGAGGTTGCGTCCGCTCGGCGATTGGTATCCGGGATCGACAACATTCATCGCAGCCTGCGCGAGTCCCGGGGCGGTAAATTCTTTTTCCGTGCCGCGACCGAGCACAACGCCGCCAGCCACATCGCCCATGCGGATAAACCACTGTTTGGACAAATACGGCTCGATGGGCGTTTTGGAGCGATCGGAATGCCCAACCTCAATTTCGCGATCTTCCACTTTTGCGAGCAATCCCTGCGCATCGAGATCGGCGACCACTTTTTTGCGGGCATCGAACCGGTCGATGCCTTTGTAATTCCCGGCATTGTGATTTAGCGTTCCGTCGGGATTTAAAATATTGATGATATCAATTTCATTTTGATGGCGCTGCCAAACGGCGTAATCGTTGGGATCGTGTCCGGGTGTAATTTTCACACAACCGGAGCCGAGTTCGGGCTTTGCCCATTCATCAACGATGAGCGGAATTTCCCGGTTTTGCAACGGCAGCAGCACTTTTCTGCCATTCTGCGCCATATTTTTCAACGCTTCCAACTGCGCCAGATGCGATGATTTGCGATTCTCCAAACGCTCTATTTCCGCTTCAATTTGCGGTTTGTCTTTCGCGGATGCGCCTTCCAGCCGTTCTTTGGCTTTGGTGATGAGCGAATTGAGTTGTCCGGCGGGATCGGGATGAACGGCAACGGCGGTATCACCCAGCATGGTTTCCGGTCGGGTGGTTGCGACAATGACGTGATCCGGTTCGCCCGGCTGCGGATCGACAATCGGATAGCGCAAATGCCAAAAATGTCCGTCCACAGTTTTGTGTTCAATTTCGTCATCGGCGACGGAGGTTTGCAGGGCGCAATCCCAGTTTACCAACCGGTAGCCGCGAAAAATCAATCCGTCTTTGAACAGCCGGAAAAACCATTCGCGAACCGCAGCGGCACACACCGGGTCCATCGTAAATCGCTGGCGATCCCAATCGCAACTGCAGCCCATTGCCTGCTGCTGCCGGATGATACGCGCCTGATATTGATCTTTCCATTCGAAAATGCGCTGCACCAGCGCATCGCGTCCGATATCGTGACGGGTTTTTCCCTCGAGTTCGAATAACCGTTTCTCCACAACCGCCTGTGTGGCAATCCCGGCGTGATCGGTTCCCGGCTGCCACAGGGTGTTGTCGCCCATCATCCGGTGCCAGCGAACCAGCAAATCCTGCATCACGTTGTCCATCGCGTGCCCCATGTGCAATGCGCCGGTGACGTTTGGTAGGGGCATCATTACCACATAGCGATTTTCGCGCTCATCGGGATGTGCCGCCCAGGCTTTGGTGCGGTTCCATTTATTGGTAATTCGCTGTTCAAAATCTTTCGGATCGTAAACGGAGGGAATTTCTTTCATCGACATAAAACGCCTCAACAGGTTGTTTTGCAATGCTTTAGCGCATCGCTAATTATCAATTTTGCTATCGTTTTTAATTTGATACTAAAGTCGGTAAATTTAAACGCTTAAGGGTGATAAATAAACTGTTTTTTGAATCTGGTGAACAGGTTCTACGAAAACGTAAATGAGGAGGAAATCAATATGAGCAAAACATTTGTTATCACCGGTGCATCCGCCGGATTGGGAAAAGCGATGGCGCTGCAAGCCGCAACATACGGCGCAAAAGTAGCGCTGTTGGCACGTCGCGCGGAAAAACTGGCAGCCATTGCCGATGAAATTCGCGAAGCCGGCGGTGAGGCCTTAGCGGTTCCCACGGATATCAGCGATGCCAATCAGGTTGTGCAAGCTTTCCAAACGGTGAGCAAAAAATGGCATAAAATAGACGTGCTGGTCAACAATGCCGGTGTTATCAACCCGATTGCGCCGATACACGATTTAGATGAAAACGAGCTGGATAAGCTGTTGAAAATAAACGTTTTCGGAAGTTTTTTGGCAATGCGCGAAGCGTTGAAAATTATGCGAAATCAGCAGAGCGGAACGATTGTGAACATCACCAGCGGTGCGGCGTACAAACCGTACGAAGGGTGGGGCGCATACGGCAGTAGCAAAGCTGCGATGGACATGATGACCCGCATCGCCGCTGCGGAAAATGCCGAAAAAAACATCCACATTTTTGCTATCGCTCCGGGCGTTTTTGCCAGCAATATGCAGGATACCATCCGGCAAACGCCGGCGGAGAAATTTCCGCCGTTGCAAAAATTTATCGATCTGCATGAAAAAGGGTATTTATCCGATCCCGCGGATGTGGGCAGCCTGATCGCCCAGGTTGGGCTGAACGCCTGGCCGGAGCTCAACGGGAAAGTGCTGGATATCCGCGATGCGGATTTTCAAAATGAGATCAAATTGAACGGATTAATCATCCCGGCTGCACTTGCGGTATAATTAAGCCTGGAATTATCATGTAAAAAAAGCTGCCAATATTGGCAGCTTTTTTCATTGCTGGTTAATAACAAATTTTAATGAATTGTCAAAGAAGCAAATTGCATTAATGTACAAAGTGTCTAATCGTCTAATAAGTAATCTTTATCTCCCGGTTTCTTGCCATCGATGGTTAGCACTTTTACCGATTCGTCCACATCTTTTAAATCCATAAAGCCAATAGCGCCAACATTACTTGCAATTGCTGATTTAATTTCAGCAATACTCGAATAATCTTCTGGAGGTTTTACTTCTGTTGCACCGGTAATTTTTTTACTGATCCATAATTTTGCAATTTTTTTGGATGATTTTCCGGTTACTTTATGATAAAAATCTTCTTTCAGGCTGTCCAGCGTCATCAAATGAAGTTCAATGTGCTCTTCTAATTTTGACAAGTTTCCCAGAAACAAATGCTTTAAATCTTTTTTACTGATATCAGTTAATGTACTCTTAGGATTAACAACAACAACGGTTTGGGCAAATAAGGATGAAATACAGCATCCAGTTAGTAAGAGTATGTATAATACAAATTTATATTTTTTCATTTTTTATCTCCTGATCAATTCAATTAACGTTTTCAGAATGCAACCGCAACAGATGTTACGAATCTTTCATAGCCATCAATAGCCTTATTCTGAAAGCGATTGAGCTGAACTTCGCCTTTCAAATAAACACGTGGCGTTACAGAGATATTTAACCCAGCAACAATTGTATTCATTGCATCTTCATCTACATTAGTGTTTGGGTCAAATGATTCATAGCGAAAAAATGGCGTATACAAATCCAGAATTGTATATGCAATCTGACCGTAATATCCCAAAATGTCAACATAATTTCCTGTAGGCACCATTTGGGAGTTGACCGTTTCCTGCTTTGCCATAACACCTTCTAACTCAATCAGAAATTCATATTGAGTGTATGCCATATCAAAAGAAAGCGCTGACTGACGGGTATCCATTGCGTTACCGTTTTTCTCGTTGTAATAGGACGTGCCAATCGTAAAGCCGGTGATACCCGGAGATAGCCTAACCATACCTCCCACAGCTTTGTTGGTGTTATTATCTTGTTTGGCAGGTTTTGGTCCGTTTCCATTGCTCGCAAATATATGATACTCGCCAGACCAGTTATCCGTAATAAAAATTCCCAGAACCTGAATACCCGTTGCAAATTTTCCATAAAGTCTTTGGCTGTTTCCCAATGGATTCGCATGCTCGCCATATACTGCATTCGGAAGAAAACTGGACAAAAAAGTAGGTGTTGCATCGTGTTTTAAATTATATAAACCAAAAGGGGTTAGCATCTTTCCAAACTTAAAGCGCAGAGCATCTGTATATTTATATTCAAGCCAGGCACGTTCCATTGCAATCAATCCAGAGCCTTCGCCATCTTCAATTTCCACACCGTGTTCCCATTCAATTTCTGAAAATATGCGGAACCGTTCATCTAATTGAAAAGTGGTAATTACATTAAAATGGTGCTGGTCAAATGTCCAGATTTTTCCTTTGGCATCTTTGTTATTAACTTCTGCTTCGAGATCAAAATATCCATATATGGACATTCTGGAATCTTGTGCAGAGAGCGCCATTGAAAGTATCAACCCAATCAAAAGAATGAGCGTTTTTTTCATATTGAAATCCTTTCCTGAAGTAGATATCCGAAATTTACTATCGATAAATAAGCGTTTGGATGGTTTTGAATTTAATTGGTTTGCCTTTATAGGTACTGGGTTGGTAACGATATTTTGATAATGTTTCAATACTTAGCGTGTTTAGCCATTCGAAGCTGGATGGTTCAATGAGTTCAACAGATTCCACTATTCCTGATTCATTGACCAAACAAATTGCCTGGATTTCAGTAAATCCTTGAATATCCCAAACTTTTGTATTGCGCGGCTTAGCTTTTTTGATTAAACGAACCGGTTGATCCAGGAGCGAATCACTCACAACTGTCAGCGGTTGAAAATCTGTTGAATTCAGGGGTGTTGGGTTTGGCAATAGTTGTGTTGCGGGTTTCGATGAGAGGGCTGAACCTTCGGAATTTATGGCAGTTGGTCTAGTTGCATTATTTGCCGAAGGTGTGTTCTCTGATGCTTTTTCTAAGGGTAATGATTGTGTCTGGTTCGCGATTGTTGGTGATGAACTGGTGCTGTTTCGGTTTGCTGATATTTCCGGTTTTTTTTCAACCGGTGATTCAGGGGTAATCGCTATTTTAGATTCCTCGGAATCCTGTTGTGCCTTTTGTTTATTATTTGGTCTTCGATTTTCAATCGCTCGTTTTTCGGCAATTAGCAATTCTTTGGTTTCATCTACTTTGTGTAAAATTTCCGGATCATTCGGTGAAATAATCAGGTAATTTTCATAATACTCAATTGCAGAATTATACCGCCCGGAACGCAGGGCACGATCACCGGTGGATGCATAAAACCGTTTGATTTCTTCCAGCATTTCAATGGCTTGAGCGTTAGTGGGATCGATTTTTAATATTTTAAGGATTGTTGAAAAAGCGTTGTCATCCTCTGGTACCAAATATCGCTGCATCTCAAATGATTTTTCAGCCCTGGAAAGCAGGTCGGAAAGCTGGCTGTTTATGGCCGTTTTCTGCTCAACAATTGTCAGGTGTCCAATCCTGATGTCATCAGCTTTTTGGGTCGCCAATTCCGCTAATGGGCTTTTGGGATGTTCATTTGCTAATTTGCTAAATGCTTGAAAAGCCTGAAGATACTGCTCATCATTGTATAGTTGATTTGCATGAACAAACAGCGCATTTGCTTTGGCTTCAATTTCTGCAATGCCTTTTTGTGATTGATTTTTCCAGACCAACCAAACAATAACGGCAACAACCATAATTCCTGCAAGACTGTATAGCAGTGGTAACGTGCGATTTTTTGGGGTTTGGGATTGGAGTAGTGTTGTTCTGTTAAAAACAGATTCCGGTGCAGCATTTGATGGATTCGGTTTTACGGCTGGTGAACCGCTTTCCTGTATCGAAAATCCCCTGCTTTGCTGCCGTAATGGTGATTGGCGGGGTAGTTTTTCATCCGCTCCCAGGCGGGTTTGTTGTGTATTCAATGGTGTTCCACATTGAATACAAAGTGTGTTTTGATAATTATTTGCTACACCACAAACGCCACATCTAAACATAAAACATTCCTGTTTGAGTTAGTTCATCTTTAAGAGTTTGAAAATTCCATTTTGGATTCGGTTGAGAAAAAAAGTCTCTATGATAAAGTAAATAAATAAGGTTACAGCATAAAATATTTTTAAATACAACAGGATTATTATATTTGCCACAACAGCAAGTGTTTATACATCTATTTTGGTAAAAAAATATTTACTATTGAACCACGCTGGATAAATAAAGGAATTGGGCGCATGTTAGCATGTGCTCAAGCGCAACAAAAGAAAGGTACAAAAAAAAACCGGGAGCGGTCAAACTCCCGGTTTTGGTCTTTAACAAGCCTGAGGAGGCTTTTGGGGGTTGTTTATTCTCTTGGTAATACAAAGTCGATAATTTGCCGGCGACCGTCGCGTTTGATTTGCAACAACACGGCATCTCCCGGCTCAATATCTTTGATCGCTGCGGCAAATTCACCGGTGCTGGTGATGCGGCTGCGATTGATTCGCATGATTAAATCGCCGCGTTCCAATCCGGCGCGTTCGGCAATGCCGCCCTGTGCAATTCCCTGAATGATCACGCCGTAATCGCTGTCGCTCAAACCGTATTCGGATCGCAGCGAATTTGTGAGATCCTGCACGGTCAATCCGAGATCTTCTATCTCATTGGAATTGCTGGAATTACCGGCGACCAATTCATCCGGAAATTCGCCAAGCTCCACTTTTACGGTTTTCTCTTTTCCGTCCCGCAACAGTTTCAAGGTCACTTTGTCGCCGGGATTTTTGGAGCCGATAACCGAACTCAATTCTGTCGGTGATTTCACGGTGTTGTCGTCAACGCCAATGATGATATCGCCCGGTTCAACGCCGTCATTTTCGGCAGGGCTATTTTTTTCGATGGAACGGATCAGCACACCGTCGTCATTTTTCATATTATACATTTCGGCAACTTCTTTGCTGACCGGGCTGATTTGCACACCCAGCCATCCGCGGGAAACTTTGCCGTTTTCCAGAATATCCTGCATCACATCTTTGGCGAGATTTGAGGAAATCGCGAATCCGATGCCGGAATTTTGTCCGGTTCGGCTGGCAATTGCCGTATTGATTCCCACCAATTCACCCCGCAAATTAACCAGCGCACCGCCGCTGTTTCCGGGATTGATTGCCGCGTCTGTCTGAAGAAAATCCTGAACGCCGGTTAACCCGCTAACCTGACGCCCTTTTGCGCTGATAATTCCCGATGTTACGGTGTGATTATATTCCGGGCTGAGCGGCGAACCGACAGCCAAAACCCATTCGCCAACCCGAAGGTTATCGGAATTGCCAATGGGAACGATCGGCAAATTATCCGCATCGATCTGGATAACCGCGATATCGCTGCGGGGATCGGTGCCTGTAACTTTTCCGGGGAATTCGCGACCGTCCATCAACTGAACGATAATATCATCCGCATCGCGGATCACGTGATTGTTGGTGAGGATAACCCCGTTGGACTGAACGATTACACCGGAACCGAGCCCCTGCGATTTGAATTCGCGCTCACGGTCGCCCTGCGGTCCAAAAAAATCTTCAAAAAACGAAGGCATTCTGGGCACGCGCTGGCGAACTGTCGTTTCGGTTGAAATGGTCACAACTGCGGGGTTCACACTTTCGGCAACGTCTGCAAATGCGTTGCTGAGTGCGTAAACCATATTCAAATTGCTGTTGGTGCTTTGATTGGGTTGTCCGGAATTTTCGCCGGTTTTGGGCGGATTCGGTGAATCTGCAATACTAATGTTCGGGATGCCAAATCCGGCTGCCAAAATCAAACCCACAATAATTCCTGCAAAAATCAACGTTGCGCTAAACAAACTGGATTTGTGCTGTGACATAAGTTAACCTCTTGATTATTTTACCTTTATTAAACTCGCTTATTGCTGCAAGATGATTCGTTTCATCGTTGCCAATATTTTTGATTTCGTGAATTATTAACGCTAATGATGAAATGAAGTTTCTCAACTACAAAAAGTTTACCCAAAATTTACAATTGGCGCTGAATTTTTTGGGGAGAAAATTGGCGGGAATAAACGAAGAATATCGCGACATACGAGAAAAAGGGCGAGCCGTTTGCCCGCCCTTTTCAGTATAAATATGCGATTAAAGCAGCTCTGCGATGGATTGGTTGGCGCGAATCAATTTCATTCCGGCATCGGCGAAGCGCTGATAAGCGGTGTTGGCATCATCGGTAAAATCGACCACATCGGGAATGCAAACCGCGGAGGAACAATCTTCCAACAGATAAATTTTTTCCACAAACGCGGGATTTTCTTCTTTGATGCTGGCCAGTAAATCGGAAATTGTCCACGCGACGCAGTGGCTTTTCGCCTGTCCGGCGATGATGACGGCATCGTAAGCGAGCAGCTTTTTGAGCAACGCATCATTTTTTCCGACCATCAATCGTCCGTTGGCATCGTGGGTAACTTCCGGATTAATTGCTGAATAATGCTCGGTTAACGGATGGCTGCCTTTGATCTGGATATCCGGCTGGCTGTTGCGGGCGATGCCGTGAAAAAATATAGCTTCCTCAAATGCCGGCGCCAGTGCATGCCCGATACCGCCCAGCATCGCGTGATACGGCCAAATCATCAGCTGATATTTGCTGTTGCGCTCTAACCGTTGGGTGTAGTAAAGCAGGTGTTTTTCCATAAAATTGGTTGAATAACCGAGCTGTTTGGCCAGCGGTTCATTAAAACGCCATTTACCTTTGGTGATATCAGTGGAAGAAATCATCGTCAACGGTGCGGGATGATTGCCGCTTTCATCCACAAAAAAGAAGCTATGGAAAATTTGCATGGCCTGATGCGTGTCCATTGTGGGGATAATTTGGGTGATAACCGGCAGATTTTGGTAAATAAATTTGCACAACCGCCGGGTATCGTCCACGGCGTCTTTGCCGCTGCGCCCGCCCACAAACAGTTCGTGACCGGGAATGCAAAAGGTATTTTGCATATCGATAACGAGCATGCACACCTTCTTTTTATCTGAAATCGCCGCTGAAATATTGTGTTCGCGCTGCCATTCGCGGGCTGCGCCGGCAATTTGCTCATATTCAACTTTCCAGATTTTGCTAACATTTTTCGGTTTAAAATGCGGTGGAATGGGCAAAGTATATTGCATCAGTAAACTCCTGTTTTGTTGATTTGCATTCGTCAATCAGGACCAATGTAAGATAACTACGGTAGAAATTAAAGATCAACCGAAAAAGATGGAACAGGTTTGTTCAAAAAAAAAGAAACTGTTTGGAAAACGTGATTTCGTGTTTTAATTATAAAACCTGTCAAATCTTCATCAATGTATGAAGTTTTGGCGCAACTAACTCAAAATAACCCATTTATTCTCTGAATCCGGGAATATGTTATGAAACTAACTTCCGCTTTTAACAGCCCGGTGTTGCAAACTTTTGCAATCCCGTATGTTTTGAATCGCTGTAAGCTAAAAAATGCGCGAGACGGATTAATCAATCGCATGATCTGTTTTGCACAAAAAATTCTGGTTGTTACCGTTTTCCTGCTACTTTTGGTCCTCATACAAGAACCCGGACTGGCGCAACAAGCCGGTAATCTTGAAGCTCCCCAATTTGTGACTCCCTCTGAAAACATCGTTAATGCCGGATACATACGGATTCGCTGGATGGCCATCCCTTCGGATAACCAAAACGAAACGGTTGAATACGAACTCCAACAATCCACCGAAAAAGATTTCGGGAATTTTCGCTTGAAATATAAAGGTGTTGACCTGGCATCTTATGTTTCCGGTTTGCCGAACGGGACGTTTTACTACCGCATCAAAGCCATCGATACCGCAACCGGTAGCGAAAGTTTGTGGTCTGCGCCAATTAAAGTTGATGTTGTCCACCATTCCCTGACGCTGGCGTTTTGGCTGATGGGAATCGGCAGTATCGTGTTTTTCGCGACTGCCGGGGTAATCTGGCACGGCACACGTACGGCTGCAAACGAACAATAATTCCACTTTTTTTAATTTGAACCGAAGCCACATCGAAAATAAAAGGAGGCTGTAGTGGCTCACCAAACGGCAATTCTTTCCCAGAATGTGGGATGGGTTTTACTGGCTATTTTAAGCATTTTCTGGATTGCCCTGGGTATGTATTGGGGCAAAAAAGCCAAGGATATGGAAGGATTTATGCTGGCAGGGCGCAACGTCGGCTTGGCATTGGGCGCTGCAACGGCAATGGCAACCTGGGTTACATCCAACACAACAATGCTGGCTCCGCAATTTGCCCTGCAATTGGGTGTTTGGGGAATGCTGGCATATTCTACGGCTTCGTTCGGTTTGTTTATGTTTGCACCGCTGGCAAAACGCATTAAAGGATTGATGCCAACCGGCTACACCAGCGGCGATTTTATCCGGCTGCGATACGGCAAACGCGCCTGGCTGCTGTTTCTCATCATTTCTATTTTTTATGGTGTAACCTGGATGATCAGCATGGGCATGGCCGGCGGCATTTTGATGAACGCAATTACAGGAATTCCATATGTTTACGGTATGTCCGTAATTCTGTTGGTTTGTGTTATTTACACGCTGTTTGGCGGATTGTATGCGGTTATCGGAACAGATTTTATCCAAAGCCTGATCATTTTGATCGGGATTGTTGCTGTTGGCGCGGGCATTTTAATGAACACGGATATGACCCAGGTGCACACCGATTTGCAAAAAGACAGCCCGATGCTCATCAACATTTTATTGCCTGCGGCGATTATGGCGTTTTTTAACAACCTGCTGTTTGGTGTCGGCGAAATTTTTCACAGCAACGTGTGGTGGAGCCGGGTTTTTGCGATGCGAGCGGATGTGGGACAGAAAGCATATTTGCTGGGCGGATTGTTTTGGCTGCCTGTGCCGGTTGCTGCCGGATATTTTGCACTTTCCAGCGGCACTTTGGGCATCAATATCACCAGCCCGGATATGGTTGGCCCGCTCATCGCTTCGCAATTGCTGGGAGAAATCGGTTCGGTGATTGTTTTTGTGGTGCTGTTTTGCTCGCTGGCGTCCAGTATCGATAGTTTGTTGGCAGCGACTTCGGATCTGGTAACGGAAGACATCTACAAAAAATGGCTTCGACCGAACACCAGCCCGGAAAAGCTTCGCAAAATGTCCGCATGGATTATTGTGTTTATCGGCGTGTTAACCTGGTTGATCTGTTTGCCGCGCGTCGGCACGCTGGCGGATGTCCTGTTTTTTGCCGGTCCCATGGTTGGCAGCACCATTTGGCCGATCGTTACCGGATTGTACTGGCGCAAAGCCAGCGCTTCGGGAGCATTTTGGGGAATGTTGCTGGGCTCGTTGTGTGGTCTGGTTTCGTATTTCGAGCTTGGTTGGTACACATCTTCGCTGATCGGTGCGGCCGTTTCGATGATTGTGGTCATTATCGCCAGAGTCGTTTCGAAAACGTCGTTCGATTGGAGAGATTTAAATGAAGCGTCAAATCACTAAAAATAATGAGGTTAAGATGTTTTTCTCAGAAATTTTCCTGACCTGGTGTGTTCACCTGGCATTGTGGCTCACCGGGGTTTCGGCGCTCACTTTAATCGGATTAATAATCCGTGATTACCTTAAAAAGGAGATCTGGTAATGGAAAAATTTAGTCAAACAGATATCGATATTAAAGAAAAAAACCCTCTGGAATCCGAAGGGTTATACCCAAATCCGGAAGAACTGATTTCCGACGACAAAATTCACCTGAGTATTTTGGAACACCTGATCGGGCAGTCCGTGCTTTCGGTTCAACAATTTGATAAAAACATGGTGATGGAGCTGTGCAAATTTGCGGCGCTTTTGGAAGCAACGGAAATTTCCAGCAGTCATCCGTTGGATGGAAAGCTGATCATCACTGCGTTTTTTGAGGCGAGCACCCGCACCCGGTTATCGTTCGAAAGCGCTGTGCTGCGGCTCGATGGCAAAATTATCAGCATTCCCGATGGCAAAGTTACCGGCACAGCCAAAGGTGAATCGCTGGCGGATATTGGCGAAATGTTTAACGCATACGGCGATCTGGTCATTATGCGGCACACCGAAACCAGCTCCATTCACGAAATTTCCGAAAAATTGCGCCTGCCGCTGGTCAATGCCGGAAATGGCACCGGCGAACACCCGACCCAGGCACTGGCGGATTGGTACGCCATTTTAAAATGGCGCCCGGATCTGAAGCAGTTGCGCATAAAACCGGAAGATAAAATTCACCTCGGTATTTTGGGAACGCCGGGCAGCATGCGCGCTGTGAAAAGCTTTCTGCTGATGTCGCTGCTGTTCAAAGATTGCATCGAGCAAATTTCCATTATTTCGGAAATGGCCGATCCGCTCGGTTACGATGCCCGAAACGAGCTGGAAACGGTGGGTGTGCCGTTCAAAATCACCAATAATATCAACACGGTAATTTCGGATCTGGATGTGATTTATATGAACTCCATCGCGTTTTTGGGCGACAGCTACAAAACGCTGGATTCGCGCTATAAATTACATGAAAACAGTCGCTTAAAGAAAAATGCAGTTGTGCTGCACCCGCTCGCACGGCTGGATGAATTGAGCCCGACGCTGGACGGCACGCACCATAATCTGTATTTTACGCAGGCACACGGTGCGGTTTTTGTGCGGCAGGCGTTGCTCATTTCAATTTTGAACTGTTTCAACCGGCTGCCGAAAAATATTCCGGTAGTGAAGTAAACAATCAGAGCATTCATTTTTAGCATGGAGGAAACGCATGTGCGGCATTGCCGGATATTGGCAACTCACAGGAAACCCGGATAATCTTGCCCCGAACGCCAAACGGATGGTAAAAGCCATTCGCCACCGCGGCCCGGATGGTGAGGGATATCATATTGATTCAAACAATGGTTTGGCGATGGGTCACGCCCGGCTGTCCATTATCGGACTGGATTCGGGTGATCAACCCATCACCACCGCAGAAAAAGACCTGATTTTAACCGTAAACGGCGAATTTTACGATTACAAACGCATTCGCACATCGCTGGTGCTGGATGGCGCGCGGTTCTCCACAAAATCCGACAGCGAGATTGCCATGCATTTGTATCGCAAACACGATCTGGATTTTGTGCATCATTTGCGCGGCGAATTTGCCGTTGCATTGTTCGATAAACAGAAACAGCGCCTCATTCTGGCTCGCGACAGATTTGGGATAAAACCGCTGTTTTACCATCGCCAAAACGGAAAAATATTCTACGGTTCAGAAATTAAAGCAATGTTTGCGCACCCGGAAGTGCCGCGGGCATTTGATAACCAGGCTGTTTTGCACCAGCTAATGCACACGATGGTGCCCGGCAGCAGCGCATTTAAAGATGTTTACGCCATTCAACCGGGGCATATGTTGGTCATCAGCAAACGCGGCAATGGTTTTGATGTGAAAGAAATTTGCTATTGGGATGTCAATTTCCCGCGGGCGAATGAGCGCGATCAATCCCGCTCGACACCCGATCACATCGAAAATGTGCAGCGGCAACTCACCGAAGCTGTCCGGCTGCGGCTGGAAGCAGATGTGCCGGTGGGCTGCTATCTTTCCGGCGGCATCGACAGTTGTTCGATGCTCGGGCTGGCGGCGAACATGCAGCAATCGCATGTGAAAGCGTTTACCATCAGTTTCGATAATGCAGCGTATGACGAATCGGCCATCGCCCGGCAAATGGCGGAACGGGTGGAAGCTGATCAGGAAATGCTCAACCTCACCGCCGACGACTTATACGGCGACAATTTTCTGAAAACTGCATTTCATGCCGAACGCACATTTTACAACACGTTGGGCGTGGCAAAATGGTGCATGAGCAAACGCGTTCGCGAATGCGGCTACAAAGTGGTGGTTACCGGCGAAGGTTCGGACGAATTGTTCGGTGGCTATCCGGCGTTTAAACGCGACATGTTCCGGCACGGATTGAAAGATTTGCCCGAATCGCAAGTGGCAGAATATCGTGCGAAAATGGATGCCAGCAACAAAGTGTTCAGCGGCGCCATTCTCGCGGAAAAAGATGTTTCCCACCCGGATTTTGAGGCGCTGTGCGGATTTACGCCATCGTGGATTCAGCCGTGGATGCTTACGCTAAATCTCGCGCGGCCGTTGCTGCATGATGATTTATTGCATGACTTGCGGGATTACGATCCCATTTCCGCCATTGTCGAAAAGCTGGATCGCCGGCAAATTGAACATCGCCACGTGCTGGACATCGCCCAATATACCTGGATAAAAACCATGCTGGAATGCCAGATTTTGAACTGGGGCGGCGACAGGGTGGATATGGCAAACGCGATGGAATCGCGACCGGCGTTTCTGGATCACCATGTTGCGGAAGCGGCACGGGATATTCCGCCGCATTTGCGCATCAAAGGCGATGTGGAAAAATGGGTGCTTCGCGAAGCCATGCGCAACATTTTGCCGGAAGTGCTTTACAAACGCGAAAAATTTGCGTTCATGGCACCGCCCGGACACACCGAAGAGAAAAAACGCAAGGCATTGCAACAATTGCTGGACCGGTTTATGAACGAAGACAGCATCCGTGAAGCCGGGTTGTTTGATGTGAAACGGTTAAAGCAATTTATTACGGATTATCACAGCGATACCGATGCCACATCTCTGGTGCGGAAAGATGCGCTGGTGAATCATTTGTTAGTATTGCATGTTTTGCACAAACAATTCATCAAACAAGAAACCGTTTATTAAAATATTCGACTCCTGAATAAACAAAAAGCCCCGCAGTGGTTAGCTGCGGGGCTTTTTTATATTCAAAAAATCAAGTTGTTTTTGTTCGTTTACGCCGCTTAGCGGAGACATACGATCGTAGAACCGCATTCATGCGGGTTTGGTAGCCTTTTCCCTGTTCTTTGAAAAAATCCAGTATGTCTGCATCGATATATAAAGAAATTCTTTTCTTTTCTGTCGGATAAATAATTTCCACAAGATCCCAATTTTTTTCATCGAGTTCGGGGATATCGCTGAAGTCAATGTCATCTTCGTTCATTGATTTTAAGCGCTCCCAATCAGATGTGTTATTCTCAGCCAAATTATGGGTTGAATATTGAATAATATGTTGTTCTTTCATTTTTACTGGCCTTTCTTGCCGATATTATTCTGGTTCGAACATCCCGGTGTGTAAAAACTACGGTAAGAATAACTTCATTTACCGTTCCGATAGCTAAATACCGTACTTCATCATTTTTCATTGAACGAAAAACAAGATGCTGATTTTCAAAGATTCGAACAGCATCTTCAAAAGTAATACCATGTTTTTTACGATTCATGGGATTCTTTTGTTCATCCCACTCAAATTCCATCGAATAATATAGGATTTAATCGATTCATTTTCAAGCTATGAATCGCCATACGGGCATCGTTTTGTAAAACAAAAAGCCCCGCAGTGGTTAGCTGCGGGGCTTTTTTATTTGTGGAGACGCCGGGAGTCGAACCCGGGTCCGAAAAGGAGATTGCCAGTGCGTCTACATGCTTAGCCGAACGGTTGAGTTTTGCGCATCGCGGGCAGTCCGGCGAGCCTTCGTTACGCTAGCCCGGATTATACGATCATCAACGCCCGGGCGGCATTAATGAAAGACCCATCAGAGTCGGCGTTCATCCACTTCCCGGATGGGTGCGAGTCGTGGCGAACGGGCTTTAACGCTTAATTAAAATTAAGCAGCCATTGCATAATCATAGTCGGCATTTAAACCGATTTTTCCCACTAATTTCGGGGTAGTGAGGATCCCGGCATGCAGCCCCAACCTTCGTCGCAATTCGTCGAAGCCGTTTCGTCCCCGTTATCAAAGATCTGTTTTTATTACAAGCCGGGAAAGTTAAAGTTCCGCAATTGCAAAAACAAGCCGGATTTTTCATTCTGAAAATCGGTTTTTGTATTTCACAATCGATAGTGAAAAACGTATATTTCGGTTCGTATTTACACAGGGCTGCAATTTGCAATCCTGCTGATTTACGAAACGCGACGTTGTTTTTTTATCACGGAATACTCAAATTCTAACACTCGGCCGAACAGGAGATGTCTATGAGAAACTGCATCGGTATACGCAGGGAAAACAAATACTTAACGGAAAAACGCGCACCGCTTTCACCGTATCAGGTGATGAAATTGATCAATCTTCATGGGTTACACGTTGTGGTTGAACCATCCGATACCCGCATTTTTTCCAACGATGAATACGAAAAAGTAGGCGCGGAAATTTCCGAAGATTTATCCAATTGCAACATCGTTTTCGGTATCAAGGAAATTCCGGTTGAAAGCCTCGAAGAAAAAATGGCCTACTGTTTTTTCTCGCACACCATCAAAGGGCAGCCGTATAACATGCCAATGCTCAAAAAAATTCTCGATCAAAACTGCACCTTGCTGGATTATGAGCTGGTAACCGACCAGCGGGATAAACGGGTGATTTTCTTCGGTAATTTTGCCGGATACGCCGGGATCATCAACTCGATGTGGGCTTTGGGCAAACGCATGCAAACCGAAGGCGTGCATACGCCGTTCGCGAATCTGCAGCAGACCTGCCGATACGAAAGTCTGGATGAAGCCAAACGCGCCGTTGGCGAAGTCGGGGAGCGTATCAAACGGGATGGCTTGCCGGATTCAATGGTGCCGTTTGTGTGCGGTTTTACCGGTTACGGACAGGTTTCCAAAGGTGCGCAGGATATGTTCGAACTGTTGCCATCGCAAACATTCACGCCCGAAGAATTACCGGAATTTTTTGAAAAAGGCGATTTTTCCCGTTACACGGTTTACAAGGTAGTGTTCAAAGAAGAGCATATGTTTGCACCAAAACCGTATCAGGGGCGCGAAAAACGCTTTAATTTGCGGGAATATTTCAGCAATCCGGAGCGTTATTTCGGGACTTTCCACAATTATGTGCCATACCTGTCCATGGTGATCAACGGTATTTACTGGACGCCAAAATGCCCGAAACTGATCACCAAAGCATATCTCAAAGAATTGTATCAGCAGGGCGAAAACGTCCGGTTGAAGGTGATTGGCGATATTTCCTGCGACATCGACGGATCGATCGAAATGACCGTGAAAGCGACCAGTTCGGACAATCCCGTTTATGTGTTCGACCCGGAAACCGAAACCGTGCAAGATGGTTTCGAAGGGCGTGGTCCGGTAGTGATGGCTGTGGACAAGCTGCCTGCGGAACTGCCCCGGGAATCATCGGAATACTTTGGCGGATCGCTGATGCCTTTTGTGCCGGAACTCGCCGATACGGATTTTTTTACCCAATGGGATCGCATCCGTATGCCTCGCGAATTCCGCAAAGCAATGATCGTCCATCGCGGAAAATTAACCCGCAGCTTCAACCATTTGCAACAATCATTACCCAAAGAATGATCAAAATGAAAATTCGTATCTACAGAAAAAACAAAGATATACCATTGCCGGAACGCCAAACCGCGCGTTCCGCTGGGCTGGATGTTTACGCCGCCGAACGCAAAGAATTGTTTCCCGGAAAAGTGGAAGTAATCGCCACCGGACTGGTGATCGCTGCGCCGCCGGGTTTTTTCTACAAAGTGCATATCCGCAGCGGTTTGGCGGTGAAAAACGGGATTTGCCTCGCGAATGATGTGGGCATTATCGATGAGGATTATTGCGGACCGCAAGATGAGTTGAAAATTGCGCTGGTGCGGCTTTACAATCCGAATGATCCGCAAAAAGACGAGCCATTTGTTATTGAACGCGGCACGCGCATCGCGCAGATTATTTTTGAACGCAACGCCCTGCCGGAAGTGGAATGGGAAGAAATGGATTCGCCCGATTTCGCGGGAAAAACCCGTGGCGGGTTCGGCTCCACGGGAGTGAGTTGAGTGAGTTGGGCAGTCAAAAAATTTGGGGGTGACAAAAGTTAAGCGATAACAAATTTTAAAGACAAAGCAACTGAATCTATAAACGATCAATCAAAAAGCAACACTACCAAAAAATTAAAATAATCGACTTACTCAACCCACTCAACTTACATAACTTATTCACCAACTGCGCCCCGCCCCGCCGCCGCCGGAGCTTCCGCCGCCAAAACTGCCACCGCTGAAACCACCGCCACCGCCAAATCCGCCACTGCCAAAACCACCGCTGCGCCCGGATGTCGGTCCGCCGACCCAAATGGTGGGTTTGGGCTGCCGAACCCGTTTCGGAATCCGGCTTTGTTTGCGCTCCTGATGTCCGCAGCCTGGGAAAACGCATTTCTGTTCAATTTCCCTAGTGCCTTCGCGGGTGTAACTTGGCTCCTGCAAAACGTAGGTTCGCAGCCGCAGCGTGCGGTGTTTGCATTTCGGGCAGTTGGAAAATCCGCCCATAAATTTGCGTTTCACCGTCACGGTTTGGCAGTCGTCGCAATGCCAAACGCGATAATCGATGCTGCCAATTTCTTCCTCAAATTGTTGATCCGCCGAAAGATACGGTTTTTCCTGTTCCGGCGAGAGCAGCCGCATTTTTTGTTTGCAGTTTTGGCAGCGCTCGGTGCGTTTACGAATGATCACAAAAACGATCACCAGGCCGATCGCCAACATCAGCAGCCACGGGAATAATGAAAATTCGCGCTCGCGCGATGATTCCGCAAAACCGCGCACATCGTCGGGATCGCGCATGAGGACGCTGGACATTTCCCGAACGCCATCCACCAACCCGCGCCCGAAATCGCCCTCGCGAAAACGCGGAATTACAACATCATCCAAAATTTGCCCGACCCTGCCATCCGGCAGAACGCCCTCCGCGCCGTAACCGGTCTCCACCTCAATTCGCCGGTCGCCCATGGAAAGCAGCACCAAAACGCCGTTATCGTTGCTGCCTTTGCCAACGCCCCACAAATTGAATAAATCTGTGGCAAATTCTTTTACCGAACGCCCGTCCGTTTGGCGAATGATCACCACTGCCATTTCGACACTGGTTTGCGATTCCATCGTGGCAATTATGTCGTTGATCTGGCTGGTTTCCTCTGCGGAGAGTGTGCCGGTTAAATCCGTTACCCAATTATCCAGCGTCGCGCGCGGATTGGGCACATGCTGCGGTATTTCCGCAGACAGCAAACCGTTGAGCAGAAAAATTGCTATTTGCAGATAAAACAACAGGTTGTGGGCTGATTTCAATCGATTTTTCAACATATCAGGCTTTCGGGGAATCCGTTTCGGGTGAAATATTATCCAAATTCGATTGCATCAATTTGTCGATTTCGTGAATGGCGGTTTGCATCGCCGAAAAATAATCGCCGTTTTTTAGCTGCGGAACCACAAAATTATCCAGAATTTCGCCGGATTCCGGATCGGAAATGATCGGTTCCCAGCCGTATCCGACTTCGCTTTCCACCCTGCGGTTTTCTTCCGCGAGTAAAATTGCGATGCCTTTGTGCCGGTCATCGCCAATTTGCCAGCGGTTGAACAGCCAAAAAACGTATTCGGAAGCCTTCACCGGATTGGTGTTGTGCACCGTGATAATTACCAATTCCCCGGCATATTTTTGGGAAAATTCTGCCAGTTGTTCGGTTAATAACTGCTGCTCATCCTGCGAAAAAAGACCGGCAAAATCGTTCACGCTGCCGTTTTGCTCCGGCGGTTCCGCCAGCAATTTATCGAGATCGGCAATCGAAAAATGGCATCCTTCGCAAACAGGCACTTCGTCCGTTACAATTAAACCACAGCGGGGGCATTTCATTTTTGCGTTTTCTCCAGAGAAATAATTTTGTTTCCGTGGCAAAAAGTTAGCGCGAAAGCGGAATCTTTCAAACCAAAAAAAATCCCCGCATGATTGTCACACGGGGATTTTTGAATGGCTGATGGTCTATATGCTCAGAAATTTTGTGCCAATGCCACAGATTCAACCTGATTTTTATTGTGTTCGTACTCGGTAACGTGAGCCAGAACGTGGCGCTGAACCACCGGATCTTTTTCAAATTTGAGGCTGCGTTTCAGGAAATACATTGCCCAATTGCTGTTCATTTTGGAAATTGCCGCGAGTGCCAGCAATCGCACATTACGGTCTTTGTTGCTGCGAAAAATGTGAACGACATCGAACAGCGCATCGCGAACATCCAGATTTTCGCCGTGACGAATCACCAATTGCATTGCCGAGTGGCGCAATCCGGCGTTATCCGATTTTAGCGCATGCACCAGATTTTCGCTGAACAAATCCCAATTTACATTGGCTTTGGTTTGGGCATTTGCAGTTGCGAAACCAAACACACATACACTTAACAACATTATCCAGGTTATTTTCGAAAAGTTTTTCATGGTAAATCCCCTTTCATTTCTGAAAGATTCAGGTTTTACCTCCGCCTGAAATATACTACGGGAGCGTTTAAAAATAAGTTGCCGCACTGTCGCATTTTTTTTTGCGGAAAATCGCAAATCGCAATAATTTTCCCTCGTAAAAGCGGGCATATTGCAATAGATGCATGGGTTTATCACGATAAAAAATTTTGAATTCCGGGCATTTTCCTTTAGATTTAAGTGATACAAATAAACATAAAACAGGAAGTTACCGCTTGATCGAACCTAAATCGATGCCAGCTACGACTCATCAAACGCTTTCCACTGAAATGACGCAGGCGTATCTGCAGATTTTGCAGAAACATCACCATATCTGTTTGAAAGGCTGGATTGCAGCCCATCGGAAAACACTGGATTTCTTCAATCAGCAACTGAATGTGGTGCTGAATTCAATTCGGGAGTTAAAAAATCCGGAAGATTTACGCCCGGTGTGGCGACTTTGGCAGGACTATTTTCACCACATCCAACATCATTTAAGCGAGCTGCACTATGCCGGCGATGTGCCGGTAACGGAAATGCTGGAAAACTGGGAAAAGCAGTTTGAAGAATGGCTGGGCAATTATCCGCCGCAGGTGGATTTGCCGATTGAACCAGCGGATACCCAATTGGAAACGGGCGATGCCACAACCGTGCTGGTCTGGAAAAATGCCCGCCGTTTCCGGAATGTGTTCCGCAAAAAAACCGCCGTTCGCCGGGTTCAACTGCATGATTTTGCGACATATTATCTGCAGCAAACCGCCGAACAATTTTTGATGGATGAATGGGAGCACTTTCTGCGATTTGCAGCGCAGCAGCTTGCCGCAGCCCACCGGGTAATGCAGGAAACCACCCGGCTGTTTTTGTTGCTGGATAATGCACAAACCGATTGGCAGCAGCATCCGGCGGAAATTCTGGAAAAATCGTTGGCTGCGGTTCAACCGTATCAGGAATCGCTGGCAACGTTGCCTGCGGAATTGGAAAAATTTGTTGAACTTCGCCAATCGGTGCTGGAAAAACACTGCGACGAAACCTGCAAAAAGTTCGTGAAATTGCTGGCTTTCGCGGGGAGTTTTGCGCATCCGCATTATCATTACAGCGTGCGCCGGCAACAAAAACGGCGGCGATCGCTGGAGATTCATTATAACGCCCATCGCCCGGTGTGGGAGCGCCATTTTATCGCCGAAAAAGAGGACTGGATTGGCGACACCGCACTGAAAATTATTCAAATGGATGTGGGAAACGCCTATTTGCTGACCATCGCCAGTTTGAATGAAAAAGTGCAAAAGCAGGTTATCCCGCCGTTGAAAAATGCGGATGTCATTTTTGAAAAATCGATAAAACGTTTTGCTGAAATGGATTCCGGCGACATCGTTCAATTGCGAAAAGAAATGAATACCGAGCATTACGCCCTGCTGCGCGAGCTGCGCAAAACCGTTTTGCCGGAAACCACCGATGCTTTTGTGAAAGCGCAATTTAACCAGGTGATCAGCCGTTATATTTATGAGGCGCAGCAAACCACAACAGATTTGCCCAAACACCAGTCTATTTTCACCCGGCGCGATACGGAAAATATTCCCCCGAAATCCGAAGTGGATGACATTCCGCTGCAGGAATTGTTCGAGCACAGCCTGCTCACCGCGTTGCAATCAAAATGCAAGAAATGCGACAAAAACATTCAGCAGCGATTCACAAAAATTGTAAATGGCGTTACCGAACTGGATCAGGTGGTCGAGTTCAATTTAAAGGCGGCGCTGGATTCGTTGCAGGAACAGGAAGAATCTGCGCTGGCAATACAGCATTTCAACGATGGATTAAAACGGGCACGCGAACGGCTGCATGAGTATCAAAACGAAACTGTTCGGTTGGAAACGGAAACCTCCCGCGAATTGTTTGATATTTCGCACCAGTTTATCAGCAGCGTTCAGGAATTGCTGGATGACGAAAAATTGCTCGAGCTGAAAATTCAGCTGATGCGCGCCAAAGCGGAGGAGAAATTTCGAGAAAGTCGCCGTAAAGCATGGGAATTCATTAAATACGCATTGCCGCGTGCCTGGCAACGCATCCGCAATTTTGCCAAAAGCATTTACGAACAATATTTGCGGATCGGTAAAATTACCGGACTTGTGACAACTTCCACCGCAACAAAAGAGCAATTGTTCCGCTTTCTCACCGAAACGCGTCAGCGCATAACCGCGTTGCCGTTTATTTATCAGCGGCTGTTCGAGAACAAACCACTCACCGATGAACGACTGTTTGCGGGACGCGAAAAGGAAATGAATACCCTGAAATCTGATTTGCAGGATTGGAATAGCGAACGATTTATGTCCACTGTGATCATCGGGGAAAAAGGCGGTGGGCGCACAACCCTGCTCAATTTTGCAGAAAAAGAAATTTACAAAATATATCCGATCAAAAAACTGGTGCTGGCAGAAACCGTTTACACCGAAGCCGCGTTTATGCCGCTTCTCCACCAGCTATTTCCGGATGTATCCGGCGAAACGCTTTCCACTTTCGAAGAATCGTTGATAAAACTGGACAAAAAATACGTCTGCATTGTAGAAAATATCCAAAATATGTTTCTGAAAACCGTGGATGGATTTGACCTGATTCGCCGGTTTTTGCAACTGGTGGCGCACACGCAGGAGCATGTGTATTGGGTGTTGAGCAGCACGCTGTATTGTTGGGAATATCTCGACAAGGTGATCAATATTTCCCAACAATTCCAACGGGTGCTGTTTTTGGACGGGTTGAAACGCGAAGATATGGAAAGCATCATTTTGAAACGCCACCGGATTACCGGTTACGAATTGGCATTCGAAGCGCCGGAATCGTTGAAAAATAATCGCCAATTTCGCAAGCTGGACTCCGACGATGCCCGTCACCAGTTTCTGAAAGACCGTTTTTTTGAGCAACTGCAGGAGGTTTCGCAGGGCAATATTTCAGTCGCGATGCTGTATTGGCTGCGGGCAATCAACAAAATTGAAGATAATAAGCTGGTGCTTTCCGCATCTGTGGAGTTTGATTATTCATTTATTTATCAGCTTTCCGGCATTGAGCTGTTCACGCTCGGTGCATTGTTGCAGCACGAAACGCTGAGCATTGCCGAACATGCCAGCGTTTTTCATCGTTCATTGGAAAGCAGCGACGCAGTGTTCAACGTGCTGCGCCGGAAAGGGATACTGATTCCCGCACATGGCGATGATTTTCAACTACACCCGTTTTTGTATCGCCCGACCGTTCGCGCATTGAAAAGCAATAATATTTTGCACTAATCCGGAAAAGGATTACAGAAGATGAAAACAATTTTTTATAGATTCCGTCACTGTTCTGTTCGATGGATTGTTTGCCTGCTGCTGGTTGCCGGGTTGGAAACCGCAATCGCGCAGGAAACCGCACCGGATAGCGCAGCCGCACCATCCCGTTCGGTTGAAACCACACCACAGCCGCAACAACCTGCGCCCGAAAAGAACGCGCCGCAACCGGAGAAACAGACGAATACGGATTCGTTAGCCGCCACAGCAGATTCGGTTCAAAAGTCAGTAATTGATAGCGCAGCAAACGACAGCGCAACAGTTGCCGCAGATACTTCCTCCGGCGATCTCACCAGAATTGTCGATGCCATCAAAAAAACGCAGCCCGATCCCCAATTCTCGCTATCATTCGGGAAGATTTTCTGGTCGATCGTAATTTTGCTCATTGCTTTATACATTATTCGTTGGTTTACGCGATTGCTAGAAGCGATTGCCGAGCGCTGGCCAAATTTACGGTTGACCATCAAACGGTTGATTCCATCCATCCGGATTATTAGCTGGATCGTTGTAATTTACGAAATTATCGTTGTTATTTTGGCGCCGCCGATCGAAACGATTATTGCGTTTTCCGCATCTGCGGGAATTGCCATCGGTTTTGCATCGCAAGATATTTTGAAAAATATTTTTGGCGGATTGATGATTTTGTTCGATCGGCCGTTTCAGGTTGGCGACAAAGTTGAAGCCGCCGGGCACTACGGCGAAGTCATGCAAATCGGGCTGCGAACCGTGCGAATTGTTACGCCGGACGACAATCTGGTTTCCGTTCCCAACGGCGAAATTATGAATCAGGCTGTTTCCAACGCCAACGCGGGTGAGTCGAACTGTCAGGTTGTTGCGGAGTTTTTTCTGCCGCCGCAAATCGATCTGGAGCGCACCCGGGAAATTGCTTATCTTGCCGCTGCGACTTCCCGGTATGTTTTTCTCAACAAACCCATTGTTGTGATTTTCAAAAATGAAATTCACGAAGGCAGATCCCTCCTCAAAATGCGGTTGAAAGCCTATGTGCTGGATATCAGATACGAATTTCCGTTCATGAGCGATATGACAGAAACTGTTTTGCGGGAGCTTTTGGCGAAGGAGTTGGTGCGCCCGGAGCAACTTAACTTTATTACCAGTGACCCACGTCACACCTAACGGTTATGTCAAATTAATTCGTGACAATTGCCTGTTTATGACTAATATTTTAACCGGAGGCGGCGATAATTTAGATCTCAAACAACAATGGATGTTGGATTTGACGAGCTGCGAGGAGAGTTAGAATGTCAGATATTTTAAAGCATTTAAAGGATTATTTGCGGACACGTCCGAGTAACGGCAACAAGCCGAAGCCGGGCAAAAAGGGTGCAGGTAAGGGTGGACAAAAATCGGGCAATTCGAAATAGCCGACCCCATTTCGCAAATACGTTGTAATCGTTTTGAGCCGCGCTGTTGGTGTGGTAAAAATAAGAATCCGGAAAAGAAGCGGCAGATGTTACCGCTTCTTTTCTGATACGTTATTTGCTATGCCAAAAATATTAACGCATGTAAATCATGCGTTTCGTTTGAGAAAACGAGGTTGTTTCCCCCCGAACTTGTAATCGATAAAAATAAATTCCGGAGCTGACGGCTTTGCCGTTTTCATCCGTTGCGTCCCATACGATGCGATACTGGTTTCCAGCGGTTTGCTGTTGATTGACGAGTGCGCGCACTTTTTTTCCGGTGATATCAAAAATATCCAGCATAACCTCACCGGGTTCCGGCAAATTGTATTCGATTGAAGTCGCCGGGTTGAACGGATTCGGATAATTCTGCGCCAGCCGGAATTCAGATGGCAATGCTTGTGCCGGCGGATCATCCAATCCGGTTACAATTGCACCATCAAAATAGAAAATAAACAACCCGTAGGTGCGATCACTTGCCAGCACTTTCCCGGAGTTGAAATAAGGAAATGCGCCCCAGTTACCCTCGTAATTGCTGCCGACTCCCGGATATGTATCGTAAGATGCCACTTCTGCAATATTTGACGGATCAGAAATATCGAGAATCCGCAGCCCGTCCCAATAATGTGCGAGATATGCGTAACGCCCTTTGATATGAACGTTGTGCGGCCGGCTGGTTGCCGTCGCAATGTAATCGTCCATTAATGTTATGTTTTGGGGATCTTGCACATCCCACAATTTTACCGTTTTTCCTGCCGGTACTTCCTCTGTGGTCATAAGATAATTGCCATCATCCGTTGCCCAGGCGTTGTGTGCATATCCGGATGACGGTGTGTTGAAGCGCCCCAACAACGCCGGTGCTGAAGGTTCGCTGACATCCCAAATGCTATAGCTAAACTGCCATCCTTCGGATACATACAGCCGCTCACCTGATGCAAAAACATCATGCACGCTGGGTGCGGAAATGGTGGTTAGCTGAACCGGGTTTGCCGGATTCGCCAAACTGATCACCCGAACGCCACCGCCACCCTGGGCGTATAAAATGGCGTTATTTTCATCGATAAAAATATTATGTGACGATGCAAATCCGCCACCGGTAAATGTGTTCACCAATGAAACGCTGTTGGGCAAATCGGAAAGATCGATCACCTGTAGCCCATTTCCCGATGCATCGATCACCACATACGCGTAATGATCGTACGTTTTTATGTCTTTCCAGGTGCTGGTGTTGGACGGCACAAAGCCGACCTCTACCGGGTTTAGCGGGTCACTGATATTTACAACGCTGGTGCCATTCAACACGCCCAAAAACGCATATTCTTTGCCATCGGGTGCGGTGTAGCCCCAGCAATCGTTGTAACCAACGGAAGGATAGGGATCGAAACTGGATAAATACGTCAGGTTTATTTCGCTTTGGGCAAAAGCGACTCCTGATAACAACATCAATAGAAACAGCCTGTTGAGCATGATTTTCATTGGGTGAAACTCCTTTGTTGAATAGATCACGAGTACGTGAAAAGTTACAGGTAGGCGACCACTGAAATAATAGTCAGATAACCGGAAAGTTCCAAATAAAATATTGCGGTTTTTGATTCTTCAGATTTGTGGTTCGGAAAATGAAGCAAGCCTTTTTGTATCAAATAGCGCTTAAAAAATCGCCCTGATTGGTCGATAACGATAGTGAAACAGGATGTTTTAAAGAATTTGTTGCTCAGGGATGGCGATGATAAATACTTTTTCGATGTTGTATCATAATCCGGCGAAGTTGTTGGAGTATGTTCTGGAGAACTACTTCCGCAAATCGGATGCTGCGGGCCAGGAAGCCCGCATAATGCAATTACTGAAGCAAACTTCCGAGGTTCGCTGGCATGTTGCCCGCATCTATCACGATCCCCAACTTATCGAAATTTTGATTGATGATCCATCGCCGATGGTCCGAAAAGCAGCGATGGACAATCCCTACTGGCTCATTTTGGGGCAGTTTAAGCCATTGCTATCCCTGCCGGAAGCGGAAAAAATTCAGTATATCGGTCGTGAAGGTTTTTCCAGTATCCTGGTTTTTCTGGTTTACGAAACAAATCTGAAAGTGTTGAAAAGCGCATTCCTGAACCCGACCGTCAGTATTGCTATGCTGGAAATGATGCGGCGATATTTGATTCGTCGCGGAACACGATCCATCGATAACGATATTTTGCGGCTGATTCAGCAGTCCATCAAATTAAAGCAACACTATCTTCGTCAAATTTCGGCGATTAACCGGGCAAAAGATAATCAAGATGTGGCGCATTGCATCGCTAATCTCACCCCATTTTTGTTGGATGAGGATATGGTGATTGTTCAGACCGCTGTCAGCCATCTGGAACGGTATCCTTATTCCGAAATTGCGGCAGCGTTGATATCGCCAACGATACTCCAATATATCAGTGTTCATCAATTGTGGTGTGTTCTCGATGCTGTCCGGCGCCATTTTTGTTATGTAAAAGACGATTTCAAACCGGAACGATTGGTCGAAATGAATGGTTTTCCGCCGGTTGATCCGTTAAAAACGCTCGTTCAAAGCCGGAAACTGGAGCTGCTGGAGCTTTGCCAATCCGATTTGAACAATCCGCACTATTTTTTCACCGTCGTTCAGGCACACACGGATGAAGATAAACAGGTGCGAAAAATGGTAACCGATATCATCAATGTTGACGAGTTGATCAGCCTGATTACCGATAATTCTTTCCCGGTTTTACGGGCAATGAAATCGTTGAATATTCTCAGTCAGCATCCGTTCCCGAGTATCCGCAAACGGTTGGAAAGCGCAACTGTCCAACTCGCGCTGCGTTCCCAAAAGCGGTTGGAAGAAATGGAAACGACGATTAACGCCTGTCTGGATATCGTTTTTGATTTTGGTAAAGTTGTGTTGTCCGGCAAAATTCAAAACGACGTAAATACATTAAAAGAGTTAAATTACATTTATGAATTGCTGGTTATGATTGTGAATTTTCCCGGTGAAACCGTAAAAAATGAAAATTTTGCCAAGGCAGAAGATCCCCAGTTGTATAAAGAGCAGCATCATAAAGTTCATTCGTTGTGGAAAGCAACCATCGGGCAATATTTGGGGCGTTTAAAAGAGCTTGAAGAAGTGATACGCGATAAGTGGGTTGTTCCGTTAATCACCGGCGGGAAACATCGCTCGCGGGAATATCAGGAATTTTCGCGTACGTTGCGCCAGTTGGAATGGGATTATAAAAAAGCTGTGGGTTGCGAATTGGCTATCGCCTGCCGCAAATGCCAGAATCGCGCCTGTGCAAGTGAGCGATTTCTGGTTCAAATTGAATATCTAATCGGTGAAATTATCGATAAGCTTTCGGAAAAGCCGGAACTCCCCCAAACTGAAGTTGCAAAAGAAAATTTGAGTGCAGCGCCAGAGCCGTACTAACGTGTGGGTGTCTGAGAAAATGAATGTCTGAATTCCGGGGTGGAAAAAACAAAACCCTTCATGAAATTCATAAAGGGCTTTGTAAACTAAACACTAAAAAAGTTGATTTTTCCGGAAATAAAAAACGGAGCCGGATTAGTTGATGACAGATTTCAACTCTTTGCCAGCTTTAAAAGCAGGCACTTTGCGGGCGGGAACTTCAACAGTTTCGCCGGTGCGAGGGTTGCGGGCGGTCCGGGCCTGGCGCTCGGTAACACGGAAACTGCCAAATCCAACGAGATTTACAGAACCACCATCTTTCAATTCATCAACAACTGCTTCAATAAAACCTGTAATAAAGCTATCGGTATCTTTCTTGGACAATCCTGTTTTTTCTGCTACTGCATCTACCAATGCTTTACGATTCATAATTACCTCCTGATCTGTTCTACATTAAATGGTTCGTTTAAAAGGAAGAGGATGAAACACCGAAGCATTTCATCCTTTTAGCGGGGGAGAAGAAATTTTGTTTAAGATTTCTGATCGGTTCCTGTTCCATTCCTGAATTGCCTAAAGGCATCGCTTTTTAACATACGATCGGCAACCTCGTTGATGATTTCGTCCTGATCGTAAAAATTTTCGGCAATACGTTGCCGGATGAGCTCAAGTCGCTCCGGAGTGAGATTGGACTTCATACCGTTTAACCTTTTTGCTTCGTCAGATAATACTAATTTGTCTTGATCCGGACGTTTCTCAGGCTCAACACTTTTTTTAGGCCCTGCTTTTTCGACACTAATTACATAGCCCAAATTATCAATGGTATTAATCTTCATGGCTTTTTTGTAACCTATTTTTAGATCACTTTGGATATTACGCGTTCCTGATTTACCTGGCTGCTATATCTTTTCAAAAATACCATGCCCTGTTGAAATTCATTCATTTGGTGAACCAGATCTTGTTTTTTATTATTTATAGTATCGAAGATTTCTGCATCCACTTTAGCTACTTTTTTGAACTCTTCGCGAATATTCTCGCGCAGTTTATCAATTATGGCTGTTTCGGATGTATTATCGACACTTTCTGACCTGATTGCAAGGTTTTTTAAAGCTTGAATTTCCTCGAAATAGGGAACACGTTGCCCGGTTAAATCCCGGAATGTTTGCCAATCATCAGCCTTTGCTGCTGCTAACATACCTGTTGTTAGCTCTAAAAGTTTCACTGTCGCATCATTGATCCGTTCAAAATTTTGCAATCTGGAACGGTCAGGCTGATTAGAATTTGACATCCAGATTTCCTTTTGCGTCCGAATTTTCCGCCTGTTGCATTTCCCGGGCAGCTTCGGATGCTTTTAATAATTCTTCCGGAGGAATTTTGCGAATAACCTCATCTGTGACCGGGTCTTTTACCAGAACCAGCACTCGTTCGGTTTTCTCGTCAACTTCCAGCGAAATTTTCATGCCGGAGTTTTTTAATTTCTCCTGAACTTTCTGATTGAGTTCTGCCAGATCATCGTTTTGTTGATTCAAGCCTGTGGCGTTCGGATCCGCTTTTTCGGTTTCCTGAACTTTTTGAGCTCTTTCAACGAACTGTGCCTGCAACGGTGCGATATTTTTGGCAACATTCAGTGGTGTTTGTTGACTATCGTCGTTGGTTTTGGCTTTGCTTTGCTGCTGGCCCATTTGCAATGCAAATCCATTGTTCAATGCGGTAACTTCCATGATAACCCTCCTTTTGTAACTCGGTTAAGAATTTACCACTTTCGGCGCAAAGCACCGATTGGCTGATTCCGGGTTATTCGCAGCTGCTAATTTAATGCGATTTGAACGGTTTCAGCCATATAAAATACTATTTTATACGAGCGTTTCTATGATTCTCCTGTCAAAAACTAGACTGTGTCAATGCCGTAATATAACTATACTGCGATTGATATTGTGCATACGCAGCCTGTAATTGTGCAAACTGAGTACGATAATACTCCATTTTTCTGTCTACCGAGGATTCCATCAACTTGATCCGGCTGTTCATTGTGGTGATCTGGCTTTCCAGTACCTGCTTGCGACGGGTGATGATTCCTTCGCCATCGGTCATCCCGTCCAGCAGGGTTTCCAGTTTACCGGAAATGCCATCTGCCGCGTTGAACATTTGTTCAACTTGCGAAATGTTGTTTTTGATCAAATCGTCCAGCGAATCGGCGTCGCTAATGCTGAGTTTGCCGTTCCGGTCTGTGGTGATGCCCAATTCGGTGAGTAGCGATGGGTCATCCACACCTAATCCGGTAATTGGCGTTGCGATAATTTGCCGCAACTGGAATTTGAATGTGCTGATCGAGTAATCGCCACTGAAAGCGGAGCGTTCATATGTTGTGGTGTTTACTGCGGTGTTGGTTTTTATGAAATCCAGCACTCCGTTGTACGCGTCGATAAATTCCTGAAGCTTCTCTTTGATTCCCTCAACGTCGTTTTCCGCGTTTACGGTGATGGGTGTTTCGCCAATTTCCTGCTGTTTTTTTAGGGAAATGGTGAGACCCGTAACCACATCTTCCAGCGTGTTTGTGTTTGAGGTAACGGTTATACCGTCGATTGTGGCAATTGCATTCAATTCGGAAGTATCGTAAACATAGCCGCCGGTTGTGCCGCTGGCTGCAACGGAATCGTTAATGCCAATGGCGGAAAGCAAGCCGCCGGTGGTATCAGACAGTGTCATTTCGTAATCGGCGCCGGTTTCTGTGCTGGTGAAAACCATTCGGCTGGTGCTGCTGGAATCTTTGATGATAGATGCACGAATGCCTGCGCCGGTCGCATTGTTTACTGCTGATGAAACTTTACCCAAAAGCGTTTCATTGTTTTCTGTGCCATCCAATGTAACCGAAACGGGTGTAGCGACGCCATTTACGGTAACGTCGAAATCAAATGTGCCGGCACCGAGTCCGGTTGCGATGTCTGTTCCGATATTTGCAAATTGGCTGGAAACCACTTTGTCTGCTTTGGCCAACTGGTTCACAAATACCGATGTGGATGTGGCAACAGCGGTCGAAGATGCGGTAACGGTCAGATAATCTTCATCTGAGCTGGATGCGGTTTTTTTTCCAAAAAACGAGGTGGTGCCGGAGTAGCTCAAATCCTTGCTCAACGTGCTCAAAGCGCTCAATTTGCTTTTGAGGTCGTTGAATAATTTGATCCGGTTATCGATGCTTGATTTACGGCTCTGTAGTTGGCGAATCGGTTCTCTTTCGAGCGAACGATAGCTTTCGAGCAGTAATTCTATATTTCCTGAACTGAAGCCGGAGACCATGATCAGCCGCCTTTCTGTTACCCTAATTTAAATGCTGTTGCCCACGTATCCCGTAATTCCTGGATAATTTCCAATGCTTCGTCATATTTTTCGCTATACAAACAATCCTGGCTGTAGCGATACAGCCTGAATAAGCCCATTGCTTCGTCGTGATATTCGAAGTTTAGCGCAGCAATTAATTCAGAGATCGCCAGGTTTGCTTTTTTGATGTCTTTTTTACGAATGCTGACAATTGTCAGATCGTATATTTTTAACGTTAATTCTTCCGGACTGGCACTGAGAATGCTGTTTTGGTGATACTGATTAATTGCACGCCTGGCGCCCGGTTTTGCATACGCAAGAGCAGAATTCATGCTTTCTCCTGAGTTAAAAAATTAGCCTGCCAAATACCGTTAGTTAATGAATCCTGTGGCTATTTCATTCAACCAAGAGAGTCTTCCGCACAAGCGAAAGACTCCCATTGGTGATCAAACTTAACCACCGAACAACTGCAGGATGTTCTGCGGCGCTGAATTCGCCTGAGTAAGCTGGATGGTTGCTGTTTGTTGCAAAATCTGCAGTTTGGTCAATTCCAACTGTTCTTTTGCGACATCGGCATCCATGATCCGGCTGGCTGCAGCATCGGTATTGGTCATGGCCACTTGAAGCGTCTGCTCTTTTACATCCAATCGCTGCATGTAGGAGCCTACTTTTTGCAACTCGATACTAACACTGCTGATGGCACTGTCAATGCTTGTGAGCGTTGTCGTTAACGCAGTTCCCTGCAACGATGCTGATGTAAGGCTGTTCAAGCTAAAATCAGCTGAATCGATTGTTGCGGAAAGACTGATCGTCATCGTGTCGCCGCCGTCTGCGCCGGTTTGGAACAGCTTGCTGGTGAAGCTGGCATTCAACAGGTTGGTACCGTTGAATTTGGTTTCACTGATGGCATCATCAATTTCGTTCAGCATATCCTGCAATTGGGTAACCACTGCTGCCAATTCTTCGCTGCCGTAGGAGCCGTTACCGGCTTGAATGACTTTCTCTTTCATGCCTACAAACAGATCGTTGATACTCTGAAGTCCGCCTTCAGCGACAGAAAGGATATTCTTCGCTTCGCCGACGTTGTTCAAAGCCGCGCTCAAAGAACGGGAACGGGCGACCAATTTTTGTGAAATAGTGTAACCGGCAGGATCGTCTGCTGCGGAGTTGATGCGCTTACCAGAAGCAAGACGCAGTTGGTGCGTACCGATTTTGCTGTTTAACGTATTCAACGCATTTAAAGCATTTAACGCGCCAACATTGGTGTTAATCCGAGAGCCAGAATAAAAGGCCATTAGATATACCTCCTTGTATGAATGTTTTTAACCATCTCGAGCTTCCGTGCCCGATTTTGTCTGAGAATCATAATCGCCATCTACAGTATTAGCTTTAGTGTTTTTCTGAATTTTTATAATACTTTTTGTTGATTGCCCCGCTAAAAACATTTTTAAAACACGCGATAGATGGGTTATGGTTCTGAATTACTGAATACCGAATTTTCGTAAAGTAATGATTATTATGGTGATGCCGTATTAAAAAGCCGCCCGGAAAAAGGGCGGCTATGGTTTACAGCATCAAAAAAATTAACCGAACAACTGCAGGACGCTCTGCGGAGCAGAGTTCGCCTGAGCCAGCTGGATGGTCGATGTTTGTTGCAGAATTTGCAGTTTCGTCAAGTTCAACTGCTCTTTCGCAACGTCGGCGTCCATAATCCGGCTTGCGGCTGCATCGGTGTTGGTGATGGAGCTCATCAACGTCGATTCTTTCACATCCAAACGAGAAGTCAACGATCCCACAACCTGAAGTTCGCCACTGACGCGGTTGATTGCGCTGTCCAGGCTGTTCAGGGTTGCAGTCAGGTTGGTGCTGTTGAATGTTGCAGACGTAATAGTGCTTAAGCTAAAGTCTGCGGAATCGATGGTTGCGGACAAGCTGACCGTCATAGAATCGCCACCATCAGCGCCGGTTTGGAAGATCTTGCTGGTGAACTGGTTGTTCAGCAACGATGTTCCGTTGAATTTGGTTTCGGAAATGATGTCGTCGATTTCGTTCAGGCTGTCTTTGACCTGTGTGACAATCGCGTTCAATTCTTCGCTGCCGTAGGAACCATTGGCTGCCTGGATGGCTTTTTCCTTAATACCAACCAACAGGTTGTTGATTTCCTGCAGACCGCCTTCAGCTACCGACAAAATATTCTTCAGCTCGCCAACGTTGTTCAACGCAGCCGAAAGGCTTTTGGAGCGTGCTTCGAGTTTTTTACCGATGGTGTAGCCTGCGGGGTCGTCTGCGGCAGAATTGACGCGTTTGCCAGAGGCAAGACGCATTTGAACAGAACCAATTTGTGAGTTGATTTTACTCATCGCGTTAAATGCATTCAACGCGCCCACATTGGTGTTAATCCGAGAACCAGAATAAAAAGCCATAATAACCTCCTTGTTTAAATGACTTTTCGAGAATCCCTTCTCAATCAATGCAGCTATTTTTTGTGATTTGCGGGGTTGCTGCATCTACCCCTGGGCGGAAATGGATCCTTCCCTACATCTGATATCGGCATCGTTAGAAATGGCTTTAGCCAAAGTTCGATCTTTTTTAAAAAAGATGCTGATTTCAATGAAATGAAACGGTTTCGAATCGATTTACAGAATCGGGTTTATCACATTGATTTTATATGATTTAAAATATTACCGGGGCTAAAAATCAGGAAGGGGGAAAGTGGATAAAAACAAAAAGCCGCCCGTTTCCGGGCGGCTTGATTCGATTGTAATCAGAATCGGGATTAACCGAACAACTGCAGGACGCTCTGCGGAGCAGAGTTCGCCTGAGCCAGCTGGATGGTCGATGTTTGTTGCAGAATTTGCAGTTTCGTCAAGTTCAACTGCTCTTTCGCAACGTCGGCGTCCATAATCCGGCTTGCGGCTGCATCGGTGTTGGTGATGGAGCTCATCAACGTCGATTCTTTCACATCCAAACGAGAAGTCAACGATCCCACAACCTGAAGTTCGCCACTGACGCGGTTGATTGCGCTGTCCAGGCTGTTCAGGGTTGCAGTCAGGTTGGTGCTGTTGAACGAGGCAGACGAAAGGGTGCTTAAGCTAAAGTCTGCGGAATCGATAGTTGCGGACAGGCTAACTGTCATTGTGTCGCCACCATCAGCGCCGGTTTGGAATATCTTGCTGGTGAACTGGTTGTTCAGCAACGATGTTCCGTTGAATTTGGTTTCGGAAATGATGTCATCGATTTCGTTCAGGCTGTCTTTGACCTGTGTGACAATCGCGTTCAATTCTTCGCTGCCGTAGGAACCATTGGCTGCCTGGATGGCTTTTTCCTTAATGCCAACCAACAGGTTGTTGATTTCCTGCAGTCCGCCTTCAGCCACCGACATAATATTCTTCAGCTCGCCAACGTTGTTCAACGCAGCCGAAAGGCTTTTGGAGCGTGCTTCGAGTTTTTTACCGATGGTGTAGCCTGCGGGGTCGTCTGCGGCAGAATTGACGCGTTTGCCAGAGGCAAGACGCATTTGAACAGAACCAATTTGTGAGTTGATTTTACTCATCGCGTTAAATGCATTCAACGCGCCCACATTGGTGTTAATCCGAGAACCAGAATAAAAAGCCATAATAACCTCCTTGTTATTAGATTGAGAATCCCTTCTCATAGCGGTAGCTTATGTAGTTGTTAAGCTTATGACGCTACCAAATCACTCGCTTTATTTTTGAGCCACATCCCTTTGGCTCTTTCTTAATCTTCGTATGTTATTTTTTGCACTTTAATTCTTTTTCAATAATTCTTTTTCGATTCAATTGGAGCCGGCGGCTTCGTTTGCGGCTATCATAAAACGCGTTGCCAGCTCTGTATTTCCTGTTTTCATGTGCAAGCCGGCGAGCCTGCGGAGTGCCAGTTCCTGCTTCTCCGGAAAATTTCCGGCGATATATTCAAAGCAATCGATCGCCTGTTGATATTTTTGTTGTTTGATCAACGTAACGGCAAGATTGTGGTGAACTTCAAACGTTTCCGGCGATTTTTCGATAGCGCGGTTAAACCACATTTCTGCATTTTCGAACGCCTGGTTTTCCAGATAAAAATTTCCGCGATAATAGGCGAACACGCCTTCATCCGGGAAATAATCAGTAGCAAATTGGATTAATTGATGAAAATCGATGGTTATTTCGCCGCTCAATGCCGGTTGCAACAGGCTTTGGGTGGCTGCCAGCGGATCGTCAAACTGCGCCATTTTTGGAATTATCGCATTGAGTGTCGCGGGAATGGCTTGCTGTTGCCCGGTTTGGCTAGCGGCATAAATCAAACGCTGTAGCGCATTTGAACGATAATTTGGTGCGGATTCGAAATAGTTAATATAGTGCGGAATGCAAATATCAAAATGTTCAAGATGAAAATGATAGGTTGCCTGCCGTTGGTAAATCAAATGCGGCAGAATCACTTTATCCACACTGACATCGGAAAATGGATTGTCTGCATATTGCCAGTAGCTTTCCAGCGCAGCAATGGCTTGCCGGTAATTTTCCTGGAGCGCGTAACATTCTGAAAGTAAAAAATAGCCCAATCGCTGTGACGGTGCAAGCTGCAAAGCCTTATGTATTTTTTCGATGGCATCGTCCAGCAGCTTGTTTGCATAATCGTCGTTTGCTAAAATCAGGATAATTGTTGCTTCCAGTCCTTCGCTTAACCCCTTTATTTCCAAAGCTTTGTGGAGTTGTTCTTTTCCGCTTTCTATTTCTCCGGCAATAATGAGCGTTTGCCCCAACTGAAACCGCGCATAGGCATTTTGGGGTTCATCTGCCACCTGCTCTTCTAATGATTTCAAGTTGCGTTTAACTTTTTCTTCCATTTCAGCCTGGGTCAGATTGTAGCCAAGATGTTCAATTTCAACATCCAGCAATCCGAACTGCCCGTTTCTTTGGCGGATGGCGGGAGTGATTTGTTCGTGAATGCGACCGGTAAAATAAACGCCCGGTTTGCGGCGGAACAAACGCGGATAAGCCTGCACATGTGGCATGCTTCCCAACATTTCGCCTACCTCGCTGCTGACGCGAACATAAAATGCATCGATATTTGTGGATGAAATGGCTTGTTTTACAAGCGGATGAAATGGCGGATGCAGACGTTCATCTGCATCCAGATACAAAATCCATGGTTGTGTGGCGTGTTTTAATCCGTAATTGCGGGCTTTGGCAAAATCGCCTTCCCATTCTATTTCGTAAAGGCGTGCGCCATATTTTTTGGCGATTTCAATCGTCCGATCCGTTGATCCGGTATCGACAATTACAATTTCAGAAACCAAATCCGCGACGCTGCGCAAACAATCTTCCAGAAACCGTTCTTCGTTTTTTACGATCATGCACAGCGAAATAGGTGCGTGCCCCGAAGTGCCGGTCAATTTGTTTGCTTTGTGACCAGCCTTTTTTTTGGAACGTTTTTTCGACATTTTACTAGCCAAGCAAATGTGCCGATACGACACTGCTTTTTTGTTTGGCAGCAGATTCCGGTTCGTCAGATAATAGCGCTGAAAATACATTATTCAACGATGCGCGAATCGACTCCGTATCCGCCTCGAGTACGATAGAAATTTCGTCAACAGTCAGCCGTTCGTAAAAGTAAAGCCCTGCAATCAGCCGGTCTTCTACGCTGATCTGATGCAACGATGCTGCTGTTAGTTCTGCTTCTGCCTGTTTAACGATGTGGTGTTGCATACCCTGCCCTGTCCTAAAATTTAACGATTTGCTTGAATACCTTTGCAACATTTTTCAACCGAGTGTGATCTGTGCGTGTGGCGTTGCGGTTGAACCGTTTGATTTTATCTACGAGTTCTTGCCGATAGACAACAACATCTGATGGCGCGCAAATACCTAATTGCACTTTGTTGCTCTCGATTTTGATAATTTTGATCGAAACTTCCTCTCCAATCAGAATGTTTTGACCTAACTTCCGTGTTAACACTAACATAACTGTACCTTCCTTGGTTTTATGTTATGGTGAGACATCCTTGCTCACCGGTCTCAAATTTTCTCAGGAAATCGGATGTGCGACTGGCACATCGTCTGATGCCAATATCATCTGTTCGCCGCGTTTTTCGTCATAATCGATGACGATGGGACTCTTCAGGTTGATGGTCACTTTTCCACCTTCGCCATTCAGCGTTACAACGCAAAAGAGATCCAGCGTCTGTTCTTTATTCAACAGCCGTTTCACCAACCGGTGAGGTAATTCCTTGTCGAAATTTTTTGTTACTAAAAACGGATTCAGTACGGGAAAGCCAATTTCTTCTTCATCAACGGCTATCAGCCAGCGAAATGGTTCATAATCTTCGTCGTTGACGATCAAAAAACGGCGGCAGCGTTCAAATCCAATCATACCTTTGGGAAAATGTATTAGCATATCTTCCGAAAATTCGATTTCACCGAATTGCCTTGTTACAATTTTCATTCAGATCTCCACTTGATTACGCCCATACAGAAGCAACACCCGTGCCATATCTGATGTTTGTGTTCTAAGTGCTTGTTTATATTTAACATAAAAAATTTTATCCTAAATCACAAAGTGCATGGAGCGGTTAAAAAATGTTTGTGCATTCAACACTTTGTAACGAATTTCCCAACACATCTATCAAATGAAATCGATAATTGAGATATTGACTGTTTGTGCCAACGTTTGCAATGCGGTCTGAAGCGCCGTCTGTTCAATTTGCAAATTCACAATCGCTTCCGGTTCGTTGGTATCTTGTACGCCAGAGAGAAATTCCTTCAACCGGATATCTTCGCCCTGATACTGGGTTTCCAGCAATTCAAAGCGATTGATGCGTGCGCCGGCTTTTGTATTCGCGGAAAGCACCTGATCCAATGCGTTATCCATATCCGGAATTAAAGTATCCAACGCTGCAGCATCGTGATTCATGAATGCTGTTCGCACATCTAAGATTGTTTGAAATACGTCAATCGACTCGAGGTAGGCTTCCTGCCCGGTGATGTTGTAGCGGTCGATATTTCCCTGACCTAATTCGGCTTTTAATTCGCCGTTGACACCCTCGGGATTAACTGACACACTGCTAAAATCGGGCGCAAGTGTAAATGGTGTTGTGCTCACATTGGAGCCGCCAAAAATAAAACGCCCTTTGAAACGGGTATTCGCCGTTTCAACAAATTCCTCAACAAGCTCGTTTAGCTGTTCAGCAACGGCGTCAAACTCATCGTTGCTGGAGCTATCAATCCCTTGAATGGTCAGTTCCTTTATCGTTGCGATAATATCAGAACTATTTTGGAGGGCATTTGAGGTAAATGTCAAAAATTCGCTGGAGTCTTTTATATTTTTCTGATATTGCTCGTTGTATTTTAATAAAGAGCGATATCGCATGGCGGTTTCCACACCGGACGGATCGTCAGATATTTGATTGAGTCTTTTCCCGGTGGAAAGATTGCGTTGGAGTGTACTGATACGCTCACGGGTGCTGTTCACCTGGCTGAGCAGGCTTTGGATGCTATAATCCTGGGTAATTCTCATGTCAGTCTTCCTTGACTTTATCCAGTATTTTGATCGGCGGGGATTATTTCCGCGCCGTTTTCTTCCCTGATATTATTTTACAGCTACAGATTGATCACTGTTTCCAAAATATCGTCAACGATGCCGATAACCCGCGCCGCTGCTTCCAGCGATCGTTGATATTTAATGAGGTTGGTCATCTCCTCATCCAGCGAAACACCGGATTCCGATTCGCGCTGATTGGTTATCTGGTCGCGCAGCAATTCCTGATTTTGGCGATCCGTGCCGGCCAATTGCACACCTGTGCCCAGATCGGTCACTGTAAAGTTGTAATAATCCGAAAAAGTTTCCGAGCGGGCGTTGAGCAATCGCTGGTTACGCAAGTTGGAAATTGCAAATGCGGCTTCGCCATTGCCCACGCTGCCATCGTTGGATGCCGCAATATTCGCCGTGTTATTTCGAATCGTCGATGAAATTTCGATGGTCGATGCATCGGAGCCGGTGAAAAAATTTAGCCCGGTATTGGCAACCGGCGGTGATCCTGTCGGTAGTCCTTTACCGGCACGGTGGATCTGGTTTACTTCATCAATAAACGATTTTGCCAACGTATCCAACCGGTCCAAAACGCTGGCAATCTCACTATTGTGCATTTCAATTATGCCGCTCAATTTACCGGTTTGCACATCCAGACGCTGGTTTTGCGAGCCTTTCACATACACCGATAATTTGGTGCCGTTCCCTTCGCTTTCAATGCCCAATTCCCGAAACTGGGTTTGGGATACCAGCATTTGTCCGTTCATGGTTACGGTAATTTGCCCGTTGCTATCTTCCATCGATTGGATTTGCACAAACTCCGAAAGCTGATCCAGCAAATTATCGCGCTGGTCCCGCAAGTCGTTTGCTGTGCTGAACTGGTTTTCAGAAACTGCGATTTGCCGGTTCAATTCCGAAATCTGCCGGGAAATCTGGTTCACTTGCCGGATGGAAGATTCCGCATCTCTGCGAAGAGAGCCTTGAATTTCCCGCAAACGACCGCTTTTGGTTTGGAACGCCTGCGATAAATTTCCGGTTTTCTGAATCAGAACATTCCGCAAATTCATGTCCTCGGGACTGCCGCCAAGTTCGCTGAAGGCGTTAAAAAAATCGTCCATCAAACTGCCGATGCTGTTATCCGAAGGTTCCTGAATAATGGTTTCAACTTGGTAAAACATCTGCTCCATTACAGAGCTTCTGCCATAATTGTGGTTTGTATTGCGGAACTGCACATCCAGCAACGAGTTGCGAATGCGGTTAACGCCGCCGATATCCACACCCGTGCCAAGGGCACCATAAATCGTATCCATCGGATGCGATGTGGTAATATTAACCCGCTGGCGGGAATATCCCGGTGTGTTCACATTGGCAATATTGTGGCTCGAAACATCGATGCCCAGACGATTGGCAGAAACCGCGCGGCTGGCTGTATTCAAACTGTTAAATATGCTTGGCATTGGCTTCTCCTCTCTTTACAGTGTCCGGTCGATTAAAACGTTCGCGGCTTTCGATTTTTGATCTTTGCGATAAACCGCGCCACTATCGGCAGTATCAACGATGCTGCGGAACAATCCGCGGATGAAGCTCAACGAGCGGTTCATCAGCAATCGGTTGGTTTCGCGCAACTCGGCGACATCTTTCAAGATCGTTTTTAACTGATCCTGAAGCCGTTTTGCCTGCATGGATTCTGTTTCCGAAAGACTGAATCGTTCGGTTACCGGAAGTGGGCGCATTGCCATTTCCTCCGGCGAAAATTTGCTGAGGAGAAGTTGTTGCCAGGCGTTTTCGTATTCCTGGATGGTTTCCAGAATAGCCAATTGCTCCCCGACAACCTCATTAATTTCAGTCATTTGGTTGTTTACCAGAAGCGATTGCTGTTTGGATAGAGATGATTTTAAATCTTCTTGAAGCTGTACCCGTTGTTCCAACAGGTGCAATAAACCGTGTAGTTGTGGCATAATGGGCTCCTTCCCAAAAAAACTTCGTCCATGATTCCTTGACAAGATTCATCTTCGGCGGCGGAATTGTTCACTTTAGCAAAAGTTTTGGAAATTATTTGATGAATTATTTTTGAGGATAAAAGAGGCGCTCTGGCGGAAAAAAGAATAAACTAACCAGCTGTTTTTAATCGATCTAAATGGCGAATTGACGGATCAGAAATTGCAACAATTCCGTGGCGTGAGCTTTGGCATTTTCCCCAACTTCCAGCGCAGGGCCAACGCAGGACGGGCAACCGGATTTACAACCGCAACGCTGCACCAGTTCCAAACATGCCACCACAACCGGCTGCGGATTGTTAAATAATTTGAAACTCAGCCCGATCCCGCCCGGATACGTATCATACAAATACAGCGCGGGCAGTTGCGAAAATGGCGATTTTATCATCGGGAATGCCCGGATATCGGACGGATCGCACATCAAATATACCGGCGCGATATTGTGCAACACGTTGGCAATCGCCTGCAGCGCGCTGCTCAAATCGCTGGCGGAGAGCTGCATTTCGGCAGCCAATGCCTCCGGCAATTCCAGCCACGCAGCGGCGGTGTGCAGCTCAATTTCCGGTTGATACACCCGACCGGAACCGATGTTTTCATGCGTAAACAGCTTGATTTTTTTGTAACCGGTGGTAATGGTGTTCACCTTAATTTCGCCGTAGCGCAGCAGCGCTTTTCCCGCCGGTTTTTCCTCATCAACTGCCAGCACTTTGATGTCCGATTTGGTGATCGCATCCGTAAAATAATCCACCGAAACTTGCCGCACATACGCTTTTTTGCGCGCCAGATCCAGTTTGTCCACATGAAACTGAATGCTGCCATGCATGTAAATTGCCTCGGTGTGCACCAGCATGTGCGCGCTGAACAGGTCGGTTTCGCCGATCACGTTTTCACCGTTGGTGGTGTCGATAATTACGACATTGTCCGGCGAGGCGCTGCGCAAACTCACTTCCTCCGCCGGATACACTTCGCTGCTCCAGTGATATTTTTCGGCGGAATGGTGCAGCACCCGCTGATCGGTCAGATAATCCAGAATTTCCCGCGTCGCCACATCGCTGAAGGTTTCATCTTCGAGAAAGGGGATTTCGAACGCGGCGCATTTGAGATGGCTCATCAAAATCAGCAAATTGTCGGGATCGACAATCCCGTTTTCCGGCGATTTCCGGAAAAAATATTCCGGGTGGCTAATAATGAATTGATCGATCGGCGAGCTGCTGGCAACCATAATCGCCAGCGATGTGCTGCTGCGGCGTCCCGCCCGCCCGGATTGCTGCCACGTCGATGCAATCGTTCCGGGATAACCGGCCATAATTGCCACATCCAACTGCCCGATATCGATGCCCAGTTCCAGCGCGTTGGTGCTGATAACGCTAAGAATGCTGCCGTCGCGCAAACCGCGCTCAATTTCGCGGCGCTCCAGCGGCAGATATCCGCCGCGATAACCGCGCACTTTTTTCTCGGGAATTTTCAGGCTGCGCGCCTGCTCTTTTAAATAATGAGTGAGCACCTCAACGCGCATTCGGCTGCGCGCAAAAACGATCGATTGAACGCGGGTTTCCATCATCAATCGGGAGATGCGGTTCACCTCTTTCAGCACCGAGCGGCGAATGCCCAACTCCGGATTCACCAGCGGCGGGTTGTAAAAAACAAAGTGTTTGCTGCCGCGCGGCGCGCCGTTTTGATCAACCAATTCCACCGGTTCGCCGATCACTTTTTGGACAAATTCCAGCGGATTGGCAATGGTTGCCGAGCAGCAAATAAACTGTGGATCGCTGCCGTAAAACCGCGCGATGCGCTTCAGCCGGCGAATCACATTTGCCAAATGGCTGCCGAAAACCCCGCGATAGTAGTGGATTTCGTCGATCACCACATATTTCAAATTCTCAAACAGCTTCAGCCAGATGGTGTGATGCGGCAAAATTCCCTGATGCAGCATGTCCGGATTGGTCATCACCACATGCCCGGAGCGGCGGATGGCCTGCCGTGCGGAAACCGGCGTATCGCCGTCAAATGTGTAGGTTTTGATGTCCGCGCCGGCAATTGTCACCAACTCGTGCAGTTCGTGATACTGATCCTGCGCCAGCGCTTTCGTCGGGAAAAAATAGAGCGCCCGCGCATCCGGGTCTTGCAAAATATGGTTGATCACCGGCAAATTATAGCTGAGCGTTTTGCCGGATGCCGTCGGTGTTACCAGCACCACATTTTTCCCGTTTTGAATGTGCGAAAACGTTTCCGCCTGATGCGAATACAGTTGGCGAATCCCTTTTTGCGCCAGCGCATCGCGCAATCGCAAGTCAATCGAATCGGGGAAATCGGCAAATTGGGCGGCTTTTTCCGGCACGGTTTCCCAATGGGTCACGTGCTGCATAAAATCGCTCTGCTCGCGCAGATAAAGAATGAGTTGTTCTAAATTCATATTTTTCAGGAAATTATAAAAATGGCGTGAAACGCGAAACGGCGTTCCGGTTATGTTTCGTCGGGTTTCCGATCAAAATAAATCGCCGAGCAAAATGAGCAGCGCAATCAGCAAAAAAATCAATCCCAGCAAATGCCGCCCGCGCGACCCCGCCAGCGAATAAATGCCGCTGACGAGGCAAAACGCGCCGGTCACGCGCATTACCAAAATGGCAATCGGGTCATCCGGATGCATCGCGACGATCAGCAAAATGGCTGCCATATTCAGCCAGCCCAGCGTTGTGAGGTGCCACGCCGTTCGGGTGGAGCGATTGACGTGTTCGTCAATTTCCAGATTTTCCGGATATTCGTGTTTGAACAATCGCGGCAAAAAATGCCGTTCGCCCATCCACGAATGACCGATGCCCAATAAAATTGTAAAAAACGATGCTGCTAACCAGTAATAATTCATGATAGTTATCGCCTTTTGTTTTCCGAGACGATCAGGCCGCAAACTTCTCTGGCAATTTTTAGATAAACACTTTTTATCAATTCTTCGTGCTTCTGTTTTTCGCTGAGTGCACGCATATTCCACCAACCTGCTTTGTGAATTTCGTTGAGGTTCCACCAGCCCATTTGGTCCATGTGATCCGCGCGAATGGGGAAGGAATGCTGCGGCACTTCTTTCCGGTAGCCATCTTCCGCGGATAACATTTTTGTCCAGCGCTGCGATTTCAGCGAAACCAATCCGTCGTTTTCACCCTCATGTTTTTCCAGTATTTTCCAGGCGATCTGAAACGGCAAAAAAGTTTGGTTGAATTCCTGATGGCTGCTGTACGTCTGGTAAAATATCGGGTTTTTTGCCTCGAACGCCTCAACTTCGCGGTTAAACGCTGCGCAGGATTCCGTTGCGCAACTGCGAATACCGTCAAAATTCATGATGGTTTTGAGCACGCCGATCACTTTGTCCATGCCGTATTGGATGGCCACATCGGCAACGCTGGTGCCCCAATGCGGTGTCCCGATGGTGGTCAGCGAGGAAATGTTGTCCGACATATCGTGATTTACAATCATGTGCCGGGCATCGAGCCCGCCCATGCTGTGGGCAATCACGTGCACTTTGTCGGTTTTGGTTTTCTCAATTATTTTCAGGATTTCTTTTTTGAGATCTTCCGCGCGGGTTTCCACATCTGCCGCGAAGCTGACGCTGGTGTGGTAAACCTCAAAATCGTGTTTGCGCAAATAGCTGGCAATGCCCCGGAAATAATGAAACCGGTCGGAAACGAGGCTGAAATCGTATAGCGAGAGGTTGAGGGTGCGGAAAACAGAATCGACGAGATAATCCGGGCGGGCAATGCCGTGGGACAGCACAATCGGGCGTTTTTGAAATACTTCCGGAAAACGCTTCCGGGCAACAAGGTTTGCATCATAATATTGATGAAGCTCTTCAAAATCGTCTTCATCAATCTGGATAAATGAATCGCGTTTGTTTCGAATCATGTTGCCTTCGCCGGCAATCGCCGGCTTCCCCCTGGGCAAGTTCCTGTTTTTACGCTATTTTTTCTGCCCGCCATGGCAGAATCGCCTGTATTATAACAATCATTTTCCAAAAATGAAAAACAAAATCGCGGCAATCAGCAAAGAAACAGAGAGTGCAGGATGCCCGTCCTGAACCACAGAAATGACCATTCCCACCACGCATGCGCCGGCAATGAGCGCGCTTTTTATGCCGCTGAGCGGATTTTCCTGGGTGTTGCCGTCATTCAAAAAATCTTCCAGCGAGCGGGAACTGTCCGAAGCAAGTTTGGGCAACCGGACCATAAAATCCAGCAATTCCGGTGCGCCACGCATAAAATGTTTGTATAAATTATCGAAGCTAAAGTGTTGACTATAAATACGTTGGATGTGTTTTCTGGATAACGCCGGAACATCCAGATTTGGCGATAAAAATTGCCCGACACCTTCAAAAGTCACCAGCGCTTTCACCATCAGCGTCATTTCGACGGGGAAGAAAATCCGGTAGCGACTGCTCAGCCGCAGCGATTCAAGAATGAGTTGCGCCAGGCTGAAATTGCCGTGATGCGCCTGCAGCAAAAATCGCCGCAGCAGATCGGTAACGGAGCGTTCGAAGCCCTCGGGATCGCCGCCGCGACCCACTTTTGCCATCGCCAGCAGATGTTTGGCGGAGCGCTCCACATCGCCATTGACCAGCGCGTAAAAATAATACAGCATAATCCGCATCACTTTTTCATCGAACCGCCCAACCATTCCCAAATCGATAAACGCGATTTTTGGTCCCGGCAAAATAATCAGATTCCCGGCGTGCAAATCGGCGTGAAAAAAGCCGTCCTCGAACAACATTTTGATGATGGAAAACGTGCCAATATCAATAATCTGGCGCTGATCCGCCGCGCTGAACGACAGAATTTCCGGATCATTCGGTTTAATGCCATTCATGAAAGACATGCACAGCACATCGCGGGTGCTGAATTGGCGGTAAATTTTCGGGAAAACAATTTCCGGGGAATTCGCAAAATTGGCGGCAAACAGCTCCGCGTGATCCGCTTCGTAAATCAGATCGATCTCGCGTTCGGTGTAGCGCGAAAATTCCGCAATAATCACTTTCGGCTGAAACCGCGGAATTATCCATTCCAGAAACGTGCCCAAAATTTGCATCAATTTCAGGTCGGACATGATCGTTTCGCGAATGCCGGGTTTGATAACCTTAAGCACCACCGGAATGCCATCCTGCGTTGTGGCGTGGTGAATTTGCCCGATGGATGCGGAGCCAATCGGCTGCGGATCGACATATAAAAACAGATTTTTCAGGGAGTTATTGAGGCTGCGCTCGATGATTGCGCGAATGCTTTCAAACGGTACTTCCGGCAGGTGATCCAGCAGTTGTTTCAGTTCTCCGGTAATGTTTTTTGGCAAAATATCTTCCCGGATGGCCATTATTTGCCCGAGTTTGACATACGTTGGCCCCAACATCTCCAGCCGTCGCCGCAGTTGCACTTCAAACGGTTGGCTGCGCAATTCTTTTTTGATCGTGAATTTCAAAAAAAATGCCATCACCCGTCGTCCGGCGGAACGAAGCCCTTTTCGCTTGATCGGCGATAAATTGCGCACAGATACCACAAAAGCACCGATGATCAGCCCCAGCACGTGTTTGTAGAGCTGCACAAAGCGATTGAGTACGCTGCGATATGTCGCTATCGGATTCCGTTTCACAAATGAAATTACCAAAAAAATGGGTGTTAGCAAAAAGGAGAAATTAAATTGCCAAAAATGGAAATAGCCGCCAAAGGGCAGCTATTTCCGCGTCGTTGGGGCAATCCGTTAGGATTGACTTTTTGTAATTACTACTTAGTGGAGGACGTCTTTTTTCCGTTTTCGCTCAGTTTTTTGGTCAGTTCCTCAACGGCGTTGGTCAGTTTGTCAACTTTGTCATTCAGTTTGTTCACCTCGTTGCGCGAAGATACACCGAATGTTTCCAATGCCTGCTGGAATTTTTCTTCGATGACGGTCGGAACGGAGTTGTTCAGTTTTTCCTGAAAATCTTTGGTAATCTGATCCGTTCTTTCCGTGAAATACGATTGAAAAGCTTCCATACGTTCTTTGGCGCGTTTTTCAACGGTTTCGCCTTTCTTTTCCAGATCTTTGCCTTTTTCGACGAATCCGGTGAACATTTTTTCGCCTTCTTCTTCCAGTGTGGAAAATAATCCGAGACCTGCCAACCAGATATCCCGTGCAGAATCGCTCAATGATTGTTGCAGACGTTCTGCAGATTTGGTTGCCTGGTTAAATTCTTCTGAAAATTGATCGGCTACTTTGCGTGCGCCTTCGGTAACCGTGTCTTTAGTGGATTTACGCGTAGTCATAACGCTCTCCTTTCGGGTTTGTTGATATTATTTTTCTTTTTTGGGTTGATCACTGTTGATTTGGCTGCCAAGATTGGTGATCAACGTTTCCAGCGATTCGAGTCGTTTTTTGAGCTGCTCGATTTCACTCTCTTTTTCATTCTTTTTGAACAATTTATTCAGCGGTTCCGGCACCAGATGATCCAGCTTATCAATACTATCGCGGAACTGTTTCAGGCTGTCGTCCAGCATGTGATTTCCCCAGCGGATCACATCGTGCAGCACGTCCGGCGAAAGCGGGTTGCGTCCTTTTTTGCCTTCTTCAAAAATAACCTGCGTCAGCGTTTGCGCGGTGATGTCTTCGTCGGTTGTATTGTCGATCACCCGAACATCTTCGCCTTTGCGAACCAGTTCCGCAATTTCCTCCAGCGAAATATGCTTTTTGGCTTCTGCGTCGTACAGCTTGCGATTTCCGTATCGTTTAATAATTCTACTCATCGTATTCTGTTGCTGCCTTTTTGTTTCATTTTTAACTCACGGGAAATATAACGCATCGCGTTAAGTTTGTCAAGAAAAATTTTACGCATCGCGTTATTTTATTGAAAAAAGCACGTATTTTGGTCGAAAAATAACGCATTGCGTTTGCTTAACGCGTTATTTTTACGCAACTTGTAAAATATTTAACGCAGTGTTTAATATTTTGAAAATTTTTTCGGATTGAAAAAAGGCAGGTTCAAATACCGCCAAAAACGAAATACAACTGTGCCATTCCTGCCAAAAACCCCAAAACAGCACCCATCAAAATCAGTTTGAATTCCTCTTCCTGAAAAGCCGGGCGCAGCAAATGCTGAAATTCCTCGGACGAAAGCGCGATCATTCGCTCGCGAATCAATTCCTTAACGATGGCGGCGCGTTCGTCGTTAAATGCGGGATCGTCCATCGCCTGTTCGGAAAACAACAGCGCTTTTTGCGATGCGGTTTCTTTGATGCCTGCAAATTTTTCGGAGCCGATCGCAAACCGGACCAGCGGTTCGGAAATGCCCATTGCTTCATCGATCAGATCGCGAACGTGTGCCCGGACAATCTGGTTGGTGCGTTCGGATTTTTCACCGTGGAGCATGTCATCAATAATATTTTGCACGGTGATAACTTCTTTGGTAACAATTTCGCACCAAATATTGGCCACTTCGTGCTGCCGTTTGAGGAATAATCCCTGTATAACAAACGGGCCGATTTTATGCGGATTCAGCGGTTGAAAAATGATGCGCAGCGCGATCCAGTTGGTTGCGTATCCCACAATCACCCCAAACAGCGGCAAAATCCACCAGTTCTGAAAAAAGAGCCAGATGCCCATTTGCAAAACGCCAAACAGAAATCCGAAATACAGCCCGGAAATAATGATAAACCGGAATTCTTTCGCGCCGCATTCCAGAAAAATGCGGTTTACGATGCGCTTATCTTTCACCAACTGGCGGATGACAACCTGTTTCAGATCGACCATATCTTCAATATTTTCAGTCACATCGTCCATTATTCGTCCGACGGTGCCGGATAATTTTTGGCGCACATTGTTGACGATGGATTTCTGCATCATTTCCGGCAGCATTTTCCACGAAGCGGGATCTTCTTCCAGCATGATCCATTTGATGTAAGCGTGCAGCCGTGGCTCGATATTTTCCACGAGATGCCGGGCAATTTTTTGGGGCGACATTGCCGCAAAGACATCGGATAATTTGCCTAATTTTGAAAGGGTGGAATCTACCGTAATTGCGCCCATTTTTGCCGCTTTGGACGGAATAATGCCCTGCCAGCCCAAATATGGCGGTTTTCCCCAGGCTTCCAGCGGATAAAACAGCAGTTTGATGGCCACCCAGTTGGTGGACCAGCCAACCAGCGCAGCAACGACCGGGATGCTCAAATATTTCCAGAATTCAATGTTGGTGAGGAGTTCCGGCATTGCAGATCTCTTTAGTTGTGCAGCGGCACGTTAATATTGGTTGCAAAATAAAGTGAGGACAGCTATTTCCCTGTTGAAAATCGCCAGTGTTAAGCCACCGGAACGCTTTGATTTTCCAGCCGCATTTGAACAGATTTGATATGGTGAATATTGTGATACAAGGTAAACAACAGCATTTCCCGCACAGAAATTTTTCCCAGGCTTGGGTGCGGCAGCCGGTAGCGATCGAGATCGTTTTCCTGCCATCTTTCGAGGCTATTGATCAAATCGTCGCAAAGTTTTTCCCACTGTTGCAGCAATTTGTCGCGCTGTAATTCGGGATTTGCTTCAGAAAAATGCGGGCGTTTCGGCTCAAAAAGCCACGGGGATTTAAAACCGCCGGCCAATTTTGTCCGGTAAGTTTTCCGGACATCCGCATAACGGCGGGAAATTCGCTCGGCGTTGCCAAACAGCAGCCGGAGCAACGGGCGGGGAAGGTTCATCCCCAGCAACACCGGCCGTGCAGATTTGAGCAAATGGTGCAAATGCTCCGCCGGTGACCAGCTTTGTTGGGGCTGCGCCCAGAAAATATCGGTTGGCAGGGTGCCGAAATATTGGGTTACATCGTGGCGAACACGTTGCAATGCCGCAATAATCGGTCGTTTGGTGTAGGGATCGCCCAAATCAATCATACGAAACTCCCGGTGATGGTGGATCGTTGTTCACAATCTGGATTTCTGCACGAATATTTTTCGAAGAGAAAACCTCGTGTAACTGGCGCACCACTTCTTCTTCCACTTTCCGTTCCAGATCAATGAATAATCCGCCCACACGCGCTGCCAAACGCCCTTTTTCAGTTGCGATGATCTCTCTCGCATTATGAATTTTTATTGTAATCATAATTTTCCAATGTCAAAGAAACTGCCCTGTTTATTGTTCAATTAACCAACAGAACAGGACTTTTGCAACATGATTTTTGCCGAAAAAATACCGGCTCAGGTTGGTTTGCGACCACCGGGATTTTCCGGTAAGCCTTCCCATAGCTTCACAAATTCCTGATCTTTTTGCAGTTCCAGCAACTTGGCAAAACGGGTGACCAATTGCCCGACTTCCAGCAGGCGTTTTTCGTAATTGCTGTTGTGGATATTGCCATCTTTGCTAAAATGTTTGTATGCTTCCGGCACGGAAACCTGTTGCGGCAGCACCCAGGCATGCAGGTTTCGCCCGATGGTTCGCAGACTGTTCAGCGCATTTATTGCGCCCAAATTGCCGCCGGAAACGCCGATCAGACCGAGAATTTTTCCTTCGAATTCGTCAAAACTCATTAAATCCAGCGCATTTTTGAGGACGCCGCTCAACCCGGCGTGATACTCAGGTGTGCCCAGCAAAATGCCCTGCGCCTGCTCAATTTTCTGCCGCAATCGGAACACATCCGGGGGATAATCCGCTTCCTCCACCTGCCCGAAAAACACCAGATTGTATTGCCGCAAATCGATCATCTCGATTTCTGCACCTTCCATTTCCGCGCCTTTCAGCGCCACTTGCAGTGCGGCGCTGGTGTAACTGCCGTTTCGCAAACTGCCGGAAATAGCCACCACACGCACATTTCGCGAATTATTGAGATACTTTTTCAATCGATATTTCCCATCTTTTTACAAATTGAACAACCAGCTTAACAACTTTTGGAGATCATTATAACATCAAAACTGGATCGTTGCCACGAAAAGCCATAAAAAGAACATTAAACTGTCTAAAACTTTTGCGAGAAAATTCCTGTGACAAATATCACGCGCTATTGAGCTATTTACCGTTAGTTTTTGAGGTAACTTTTTTGTCCACTCTCTTTGACATTCATTCACAAATTTTTTTATCGAGCAGATTTTCCGGAAAATTGTTGGCAATTTTCTATTGAATATCAAAAAAACTTACCCGTTTTGGTTAACAAAGGAGCGGTTTATGAAGCGATTAATGCTACCGTTTTTGATGGTGTGGATGACCTTTTTTTCGCAGAACCTTTTTGCACAGGCAGCAGATGATGCCAGTGATACAGTTTATAATACGGATTGGATAACCGGCGACAATGGTGGCGATGGTTTTGGTGCGTGGATATTGGCAACAAGTGGCAATGCAGGTCATTTTAGTGAATCATCAACTAATAATGGTTTCGGCGATGGAAATGGCGATGGAGATATAAATACCGACGGTCGTGCATGGGGATTGTATGCAAACAGTGGTGGTTTGAGCGAAGCCATTCGTCTATTTTCAACCGCGTTAGTTTCAGGACAGAGATTTACAATCAGTATGGATAATGGCGACGTTCAGTCAGGTAGCAATCAGACGGTTGGATTCGGTCTCCAAAATAGCAGTGGAGAAAATTTATTTGAATTTTACTTTCGAGGTGGAGCAAATTATTATGATTTCAACGATTTAGATGGTCAAAAGGAAACAACGGTATCATATACGGATGAAGGTGTAGTATTGAATTTCACTTTAACTAGCAGTAATCAATATCTACTTACTGTCGAAAAACTTGAGGATAGTTCCATTGAAGTTTTTGAAGGTACTCTGAAAAATCCTGCAGGTGGGCAATCAATCAACCAAATCCGGTTATTTAATGCCAATGCTGGCCCAGACCCATTTCGTAATCTGTATTTCAACAGCCTGAGCGTCCAGACCGATGCAAATCGTCCAACCGTTGAATTGGCAAATGTAAGCGGAACAGTCGCTAACGCCACACTGCTGGACTCTAAAGCGGGTGATTTGGGCATCGTGCGCATCGAAGTAAAGCAATTGCAGGACGCAACGTTAACCGTCGATGGCAATGCTGCAAACCTGAACGATGTTATCGCAAAACAGCTGGTTTCCTCCGTTCCTGTGAGCGTTACCGCAACGGGTGCCGAGCCGCAAGTGAGGTTGTTGATCACCGACGTCGCCGGCAACGAAACCGTCTGGTTTTTCGATTTTCTGAATATGTAAACTATTGTAAATAATACGAATAGCAAAACGGATATTGATTGAGAAAAAGGAACTTCGAAATGAAAAAATATGTACTGTTGTTGCTGGCTCCCATGCTGTTGTTAATGGGGAGTTGCGAAAAAAACATCCAGTCCATCAGCAGCGAAACGGACGCCGCGCCGATGGGGCAAAACATTCTTCTCAAAGGATTCGGGATTGAAATTGACGAAGCCGCCGGCAGATTTACGCTGTATCAAAACGGGCAGCCGGTTGGATTGGGCAAGCTCGGCAGTCCGGCGGAAGTGATGGGCGATATCAGCAGCACCGTTACGCTGGACGATGTGAGATACACCGCCAAAGGGTGCTTAAATCCGTCAGATTTGATTCGCGAAATATCGCTGGATTTTACCAATAAAAGCGGCAGCCCGACCTACGCGTACATCGTGCCGCAAAATTTTAGCGGATTCAACACCGATGGTGTTAGCGGATACGTCGATACCGATGTGGCACCGGGCGAGGAATTTCACGTTGTTATTCAGGTGAAACTGAGCACCTGCGCGGCATTCAGCGTATATTTTGATTTGTATGATAATTTCTAAATTGTAACTTTTTTTGTTGCCGGGGCAAACGCCCCGGCACTGTGTTTCTCTCCAAAGAACAATCAACAATTTTTGTCACCCGGAATTAACCAGTGGGGGATTTTTCTGATGAAGCTTATTAAAAGCGCATGGTTTGTTTTATTATTTACCGGGTTTTGTTTGGCCCAAAACGCACCCAAAGTGTATTTTAACGAAGTTCGTGCAAATGATGGCGGAGATGGAAACGAGTTTGTAGAACTTGTTGGGCTAACTGGCACAGATATCTCCAATTTTGTGATAGTTCACTATAATGGTGCATCAACTAGTGATGGTGGAGAATGGAAGTTTACCATCGGAAATTTTATAATCTCTGATGATGGTATTACAGATAATTTGGGCAATAATTTAGGTTTTTATGTTTTTGGAAAAGGTAATTTGGTTGAAAGAGATGAAACACTTCCAACGAGCAATGATATCCAAAATGGACCTGATGGTTTAGTTTTATACGATGGCGATCCAGAAAATGGAGCTATGATTCTTGATGCAATAGCTTGGGATAATGCCGGAGATTTAACAGATGATGATCCGGGCACCGTTGTAAATCCTGGTTTGGAAAGTGCTAATAACTTTTTGAGCATCACTATCGATGATAATAGTGCAACAAACAGCCTCCAAGCCCCAAACGCAGTATTCAGCGACAACGGCAACAACTGGATTCTCGACGTAGCTACTCCCGGCGCAATCAATGTCGGACAAGCCAGCGGGAGCATTCAACTCACCAGTTCCGAAACCACGCGACCGGTTGCCATGTTAACTTCTGCGAGTGGGAATCCGTTAACGATTACGGCAACACTCAGCGACGGGCAAACCGGCATTGTTTCAATCGAGGTAAAGACGTTAACAGATGCAAGTTTGACAATTGACGGCACATCCGTAAACGTAAACGATATTTTCACAACTTACGCAAAAGCGAGTTTGGATATTACTGCAACGGGAAGCAGTTCTGCATCGCGAATCAATTTGATTATTTCCGATGCTGTTGGCAACGAAACCGTGTGGTTTTTCGATTTCATGCAATAAGCAAAACAAAACTCTCCCATAACCTCAAAAGAAAAGGGCGCATCATTTGTTGACGCGCCCTTTTCGATTGCATCTCTGCAAACTATTTTAAATCAACGGTTTAGCATCATTTTTTTAACCAGCTTTACATCGCCGGCTTCCAGCGAGTAGAAATAAATTCCCGATGAAACGCCGTTGCCGCGCAGGTCGGTACCGTCCCAATTAAATTGATAGGTTCCCGCCGGTAATTCGCGATTGACCAGTTCTTTCACCTTTTGACCGATCACGTTGTAAATCGCGAGTTTGGCAAATTGCGCTGTCGGCAGTGCAAATATGATGGTCGTGTTCGGGTTGAACGGATTCGGGTAATTTTGTTCCAGCGCAATGGCTTTCGGCAGCGCTTCGCTGTCGTCCGGATCAACGCTCAGCGGCGTTGCGGAAAGGTTCAAATTCATGACCATAATGGAGCCGTTGCCGCTGTTGTAGGTCATCAGTTCCGTGCGGCTTTGGTAGCCGACTTTGCTGGCGCGAACGGTCATTTGTCCGCTGTGCAAGCCCATCATCTGGTAATTGCCCTGGGCATCGCTGAGATCGTAACCGGCAATTTCGCCGCTGCCGTCCATGATTGTAACCAGCACGCCGGAAACCGGCTCGCCGAAATCATCGGTGATTGCGCCGGTCATCATCGCGTTGGTGGCTGGCGCGATATTCGCCGGTGTCAAAAACGCCTCGACGCTGAACACATTCCCGAACGCCGGCACCGGTGTGGCATCTTCCCAAACCAGCACATCGTCATAAAATTCCGGAACGTAGCCATCAGCGGCGAACAAAACGGCGTATTCACCCGCTTCCAAACCGGAAATCGTGTAAAATCCACTGGAATCACTCTGCACCATGAACATCAAACCGTGATCGATGCTGGTGGCGATTACCGTTGCGTTATTTAATGCGAATCCGTTTTCACCCAGCACAAATCCGCTGATGCTGTTTTCCCCAACGGTGTTTTCGCTGAGTGTAAAATTGACGTTTTGGACGAGCGTATCGCCGGTGACAAAAATCGGGTCTGCCAGATATTTTGCCGGCTGCTCTTCCCAAAATTCAATGCGATAACCATCCGCGCTTGCCGATGCCGTAAAAACGTTAAACGGCAATAATCCGGTGTTTGCGGTGATGCTGTAATTGCCGGAATTGTCGGTAACGCCGCGAAAAATCAGTGAATCGCCGTTAACCGGGAAGCCAAAAAAGCTGCCTTCGATGGTCACAAATGCGCCCTCAATCGGGTTGCCGGAATCGTCCGTTACGGTTCCCGCGAAAGTGGCGGTGACCGGCGGAATCGAATCCGGGACGCCAAAATTGATGTTGCCCGTTGTATCGTCCGCGACGACAGAAACCGGTGTTGCCGCGGCGAGGGTTTGCACGTCGTCAAAATATTCGCGATAGAACATCGGGAAGATATTCAGCGAATCCGTTGCGTAATATGTGGTTGCCACAACATAATCGCCTTCCGGTGCCTGCACCGCGTAAAATCCCTGCGGATTTGTGGTGGCGCTGAAATTCACATTCCCGCCGATCAGCTCGATAACCGCACCGTTCACCGGAGTGCCGGTGCCGTCGAAAGTCACCTGTCCGGTGATCCAGCCGGTGGGACCGTTGAACAGCGATTCCAGCAAAATGTCAAATTGATTTTCGCCGGATGTGACAATCAATTCCCACGAGTGATACGGCTGATACCCGTTCGCATGTGCGAAAATCATGTAAACGCCGGGTTCGATATTGGTGAAACTGTAGCTGCCATCGGGATTGTTGGTGATGGGTTCGATCGGAATCCCGTTTGGTGTATCGATCTGAACCATCTCGATGAACGCGGGATAAATCGCGCTGCCGGCCGGATTGTTTTCCCGGACAGTGCCCGAAAGTGTGGCGGAACCGCCACTCGTTGCACTTTCCGGCACACCAAAATCGATGCCGTCTGTGATGGCATTTTCCGTAACGGCAACCACCGTTGCAGCGTTTAGCGTTTGTGCGTCGTCAAAAAATTCACGGTAGGACGAAGTGGTGCCCAGCGTGTCCAGCCCGACTCGCACCGCAACATAATAATCGCCGGTGAGGGTGGTGATCGAATAATTCCCCAGAAAATCGGTGAACGCGCGGTCAATAATATTGCCGCTCAAATCCAGCAATTCGATAAATGCGTTGGCAACCGGCGCACCGCTGGAATCGTATTTCACGTTGCCGGAGATCGTGCCAACCAACGGCGTGGGTTCTACCGCCAGCGCAAAATTGAGCGTATCGACAAGGTTATCCTGCAGCACAACCGGACCAAAATTTTGGTTTTCGTATCCGGGTGCGAAAACGCTGCCATAATAGGTGCCTGCCGGAATGCCGGTAAAATAGTAGGTCCCACTCGGCTGATTTATTTCGAGAAAAAACAGCGAATCACCGATTGGCGTATTGCCGTGCAGTTCCACAAATGCGGGAAATATCGGCAAGCCGGTTTCCGAGTCGGTGATCACACCGGTTAGCGAGCCTAAGCCGGCCGGCGTTCCCACCGGAATTAATTGAATGAAAAAATTGTTGATTTGGGTATTCACATCAAAATAAAGGCTGATGAACGGAGAGGTTTGGAAGCTGTCTGCTTCCACCACAACCTGATATTGCCCGATCTCGACATCATCAAATGCAAAATTTCCGCCGGCATCCGTCATTTGTTGATAGCTGATGGCGTTATTTTGCTGCAGATAAATCAGCGCATCCGCAATAAATTCCCCGGTTACCGCGTTTTGCACTTTACCGGAAAAGCGGTTGTTCAGCGTTCCCACCGGCGAAAGCGTAAAATTAATTTGTAGCTGGTCGTTGCCGCTTAGCGGAATTCCACTGGCTTGCTGGCGAATGTATCCTGTCAGGCTTGCCGAGATAAAATATTCGCCATCTGCCATATTTTCAATAAGAAAGCCACCGTCGAAACCGGTTGTTGTTTCGTAAAACAGCGAGTCGCCGTTCGCGTTGTAACCGAGTGCCATCACCAATGCGCCGTTTAGCGGCGTACCGTTGGTGGCATCGGTTACCGTTCCGGAAATTGAGGCGCTAAACAGCGGCAGCGAAACAATGCCCAGCAACAGTATAATTTTCGTTAGAAATGATTTCATAAAGCCTCCGTGATTTCAAAATTGTGTCCGTGGTTATTTATCATGCCTGATGGTTCAAATTTAATGCCAGCTTTTAAAGAAATTTAGCAATACCATATTTTTGATAAAAAATCGCTTAATAAGCGTCGTTTGGCGGCGATGTGACATGAAATGATGCATTTGAAAACTCCGCAAAATTATGAACAGTGAAAATTCTGCGCGAAGCCGTGCAAATTTTGCAGAGTGGTTTTTTAGAAAGATAAAAAAATGAAAGATGAAGTGGTGGGTTTTTGTGCTATCGTGCGGAGAAGCAGAATTTACAACGGAAGTATTTGAAGATAACTGTCAACTGCGTTGCAAAACAGCATCGAGCATCCAAATTATCAAACCGCCGCGAAGGCTCCATGCGGCTGTGCGAATCCAGTTGGAATTTGTCAAAAACCGGTAGGCGCGTTCGTCAAAACCGCTGCTGAGAATGTTGTGTTGGGGAACTTGCAGAAAAAATGTGGAGAGCCAAATGACGATCACCAGCGCCAGTCCAAACCAGATTGCCGGAACGGGAATTTCCGGCGGACGGAAATAGAGCAGCAGCACTGCGGTGAACAACTCGGCGATCATCAACGTTGCGACAATTGGGGAAATGCGTTTGGAATGGGCAATTTCGTATGCGGCAAAATCCGCCGGATCAACCATTTTGAACAACGGGTAATGCACCAGTTGCACAAACCAGATGATGCCGACCATGCAGAGCGTTACGCCAACGTGGATGAGAAAATTCAGCTTTGTTAACCCTGCAATATCTTCCATAAAAACAACCTGTTAAAGCGTGTTATTTCAGCAAAATCATCCGGCGGGATTCCCGAACGCCATCCACCGTGAGCACATAAAAATAGATGCCGCTGCCGATATTTCCCGCGGAAAATTCAACTTCGTGCGAACCGGCGGGCTTGCGCCCGTTCAGCAATTCTGCCACGGTTCTGCCGGTCAAATCGACAATGCGCAACGTTACATTTGCCGATTGCGATAGCTGAAATGGAATCGTCGTCGTCGGATTAAACGGGTTCGGGTAGTTTTGCTGCAACGTAAAATGTTGCGGTAAGGGTTCAATTTGCGTATCATCGATAGCCGTTGGCGGCAGGGGAATAAAGCTGCGGAACACGCCGGTACCGCTGGTGCCCGCATACAAATATCCGTCCGGGCTGACAGCCAGCGACCACACGCCCGCGCTGAACAATCCGCCCACCGGCAGTTGCCAGGTGATGCCGTCATCCCCGGAAACAGCGACGCCGGAACCGTGGGTTGCCGCATACAAATCGCCGTTTGGCGCGGTGACCAAATCCATAATATGAATGTTGGACAGCGTTGTCTGGCTCCAAATGCCGTTGTTCGGCGGCAGAACAAACACGCCCTGCGCCCATGCGCCGGCAAATAATTCGCCGTTGGGTTTTGCCAGCAACGTGCGGATGTCCACACCTTCCAGCCCGAGACCGGTGGTGCTCCATTCCAGCCCGTCGTTACCGGAGCGGAAAATGCCGACATTGCTCACCGCTGCAAAAATTTCGCCGCTGGCGGCAATCTGCAGATCGTAAACCGTTGCGGGAGATGGTAATCCCAAATCGAGCAATTCCCAGCTTTCGCCACGGTTGCTGCTACGAAAAACGCCGTCCAGCAATGTTCCGGCAAACAGCTCGCCGTTGATGCCTTTTTGGAGGGTAAAAACAAATGGTGAGGTTATGCCGTTTGAGGTGAGTTCCCATGTATCGCCGTTATTTACGGAACGAAAGATACCGTCGCCGAAAGTGCCGGCATACACCCAGCCGGTGTCGTCCACTGCCAAACTCAAAATACCGGCATTGGATAATCCGCTGCCCAAATTGGACCAGCTTTGCCCGCCGTTTGTCGAGCGAAAAATACCGTCGCCGTGTGTGGCTACAAAAATATGCCCCTGCGCGTTAAAAACGATGTCATTGACAGCAACGTTATTGAGCGAGGTTGGCAGCCAAAAGGAATCCGTCACCGCTGCTTCGGCGGAAAAACGCTGTTCATTTTCGCCGGTTGCCGGAATTTCCGGTGCATCCCAGGGTAAAATCTGCCCGAATGCCAATCCGGTCAACGCCAACATCATCGCTACAGTTTTCAACAATTGCTTTCGCATGATCAATCGTCCGTTCGTAAAACACATGATTTGAGATAATAAGATTTTCCCCGGAACTCCGCAATCTAAAATTTTTTCGCTGCTTTTTTCAAAAAACCGGCGAACCTGCAGTTCCACAGGCTCGCCAGTTGTTCAGGTTCCAACCGCTTTTTGGAACAATTATTTAATCAGCATCATGCGTTTGGTGGCGGAAAAGCTACCGGCACTCAATTGATAGAAATAAATGCCGGATGCCAGATTCGACGCATCGAAAGTGATCTGGTAACTGCCTGCGGGGCGGTCGCCGCTAATCAGTGTTGCAATTTCTTTGCCAGTGATGTCAAATATCTTCAGCGATATTTTTTGTGATTCCGGCAATGCGAACGCAATCGTGGTGGACGGGTTGAACGGATTCGGGTAGTTTTGCTCCAGCGAATACGATTTTGCAACGCCCGGCTCCACCGTTTCGATGCCCGTGACCACCGGCAGCGGAATAGCGTTTCCGGATGCGGTAACGGCAATCAGTGCGAATGCTTCGCCGTTCTGGTTTGCCGACGGATCGACAAATCCGGATGCCAAAACCGTGAGTGCGCTGTCCGTAAATGCGCTCAACGGCGCGGTGTATTTGAAGATTCTGGTGGTATTTCCGGCATCGGTAATGTCCAGCGTGTAGTTGATTGCCGGAACAGACAGATACGGGGTGAAGTCGCTATATGCAGCATTATTAACCAGTTGCGCGACGTCCCGGGCATACACATCCACCGTCGGTGCGTCGGTTGCGCCGTGCACAACAAACAACTGCGTTTCGCCGGAAACGTTGGACGCTTCACGACCGCGATCGTTGATAAACAGCGTGAATGCGGTGCTGCGTCCGTCCGGATTTGCGGCAAAGCTGCCCGGATCGAGCACGCCGTTGGCGATGGCCACATACGTTGCGCCACCCAACAAAACGGCCGGGAAATTTTTCAGCGTGTCGGCAACCGAACCGCTGTTTCCGGCGGCAACACCGATGTTCAATTCAGTCAATGCCGGCGCATCGATAAACGGCGTGGCAGAGCGGAATGCAAAATCATTGAGCAACAATCCATCATTTAAATAGACATCAACGGCTGCGGCAGCCGGGTCTGCGGCGTTGTGAATCACCTGCAACCGTGCGGTGTCCAGCAGTGGGAATTCGACAACGTTGCCATCGGGCAGCGCCGCGAAAATGCCAAAGCCTTCACCATTCTGGTTCTGTGCCGGATTCAAAAATCCGGATGCGAAAACCGCTGCCGCGCCGCCCGCCAAACCGGATAAATCTGCACCGAACGAAGCGACGTAAACTGTTCCTGTAGCGTCAGTTACGTCCAGAATGTAGCTGGCTGCGGGAACGGGAATATAATCATCGCCACGGGCGATATCGCCGTATGCGGCGTCATTCACCAACGTTGCCACATCGCGGGCGGTTACGTCAACGGTGGGCGCGTCGGATGCGCCGTGCAGCACAATAAATTCCACATTCGATGCGTTGATTGCGGCTTCCTGCGCCATCGCATCGATGAACAATGTGAATGCAGTGCTGCGTCCGTCCGGATTTGCCGCAAAGCTGTTCGGATCGAGAACGCCGTTGGCAAATGCGATGTAGCGTTCGCCGGGCGTGAGCATCAGCGGGAAGTTTTTGAGTGTATCGGCAACCGAGCCGCTGTTTCCGCCGGCAACGCCAACGTTAATCACTTCGCCGGCCGGTGCGTCGATAAACGGCGTAGCTGCGCGGAATGCGAAATTATCGAGCAACAATCCGTCGTTCAAATACACATCAACCGATGCGGCTGCCGGATCTGCGGCGTTGTGAATCACCTGCAACCGTGCGGTGGTCACCAACGGCAATTCGACAACTGTTCCGTTGGCCAGCGCGGCAAAAATACCGAAGCTTTCCCCATTTTGATTTTGGGCAGGATTCAGAAATCCGGATGCAAAAACAGCCGCAGCGCCGCCGCCCAAACCGGATAAATCGGCGTCAAATGTTGCCACGCGAACGGTTCCGGTGGCGTCTGTCACATCCAGCAAATACGCACCGGCGGGCACGGGAATGTATCCGGTGAAATCGCCGTATGCGGCATCGTTCACCAATGTCGCAACATTGCGTGCGTTAACGTCAACTGTCGGTGCGTCGGATGCGCCGTGCAGCACGGTAAATTCCACATCCGAACCCGACGACGCCTCACGGGCAGCCGCATTTACAAACAGCGTGAATGCAGTGCTGCGTCCATCGGGATTTGCCGCAAATCCAGCGGGATTGAGCACGCCGTTGGCAACGGCGATATACGTTTCATTTGCCGCCAGCGTAACCACAAAATTTTTGAGCGTATCGGCAGCCGAACCGCTGTTTCCCGGCGCAACGCCGATGTTCAGCGGCGTGTTTGCCGGCGCATCGATAAATCCGGTCGCTGCGCGAAACGCGAAGTCATCCAGCAAAATGCCGCCATTTAAATAAACATCCACAACTGCAGCAGCAGGATCTGCGGCATTGTGTATCACTTGCAATCGTGCGGTTTGCGCCGCAGCGCCACCGCCAATCAGCATCAGCGAGATCATCGCAAACATAAAACTGCGAAAAAATTTCATCATCACAACCTCCATCGGTAAAGTTAAGATTTAACACGAAGCGACTTTGGGTGTGTTTTCCTTCCATCAGCCCAAATCGCTCAAAACGCTCAAATACAAGCCACATGCCAAACCAAAACCTGACTGTCCGATGTGACAGAAAAAATTACCGTTTTTGCGGTAATTTTTTAACGGTAAGGTGTTGATAGACCTCTACTTATAAAAAATTAACCGGAGGGCCAAAAACAATTTGCAAATAAATGTCGCTTATCGCGGAAAAAGCTGATTCAACTGCCCGTTGGCGAAATCAAATTTCCAAAGTCACGCAAAATTTGCATGGCAGATTGCAGTATTTGCAGGGTTGGGGGATTACGGAACATTTGCATTCGCGAAAACCGAACCAGTTTTGCGATCAACACATGCAGATATTTGCACATAATTTCGCAGTTTAACTTTTCTTTATTCGCACCATCGCTTATCTTTGGTGATTATCAGTTTAAAACAGACAGAGACCAAATGGAGGCACTGCGACCATGTATCGCAACATTAAATTATTTTTGACAGCAATCATTTTCACAATGTTATCATTGCCAATGCTGGCGCAAGATGCACCGGATGCGCCCGATGCCGGCGAGACACAATTTATCACCAACGTTCGCCAGTTGATTATCGATGGCAAACGTTCCGGCGAAGGCTATTTTTCGCCCGATGGCAAATACATGGTGTTCCAAAGCGAGCGCGAACCGGAAAACCCCTTTTTCCAGATTTACATGCTCGATTTCGAAAGCGGGGAAACCTGGCGCATTTCGCCCGGCACCGGAAAAACCACCTGCGCGTTCATTCGTCCCGGCAAAAATGAGGTGCTGTTCGCATCCACCCATCTCGATCCCGAAGCCGTTGCGAAACAGAAAGCGGAAATCGAGATGCGCGAAAGCGGCAAACAGCGCCGTTACAGTTGGGATTACGACGAGCACATGGACATTTTTGTGACCGATATGAAAGGCGGCAACATTCGCCAACTCACCAAAGCCCGCGGTTACGATGCGGAAGCGTCGTTTTCGCCGGATGGCAAAAAAATCGTGTTTTCATCGATGCGCAGCGCATACGAAAACAAAAAAATGAGCGCCGAAGACCAGAAACGCATGGAAATTGATCCGGCGTATTTTGGCGAAATTTATATTATGGACGCAGATGGTTCCAATCAGAAGCGCCTCACCAACACGCCCGGATACGACGGCGGGCCGTTTTTTAGCCCGGATGGCCAGCGGATTATCTGGCGTCGTTTTGATGACGAAGGCATGATCGCCGACGTGTACACAATGAAAATCGACGGCTCCGACCTGCAGAAACTCACCAGTTTCGAGTCGATGAGTTGGGCGCCATATTACCATCCCTCCGGCGAATACGTCATTTTTACCACCAACAAATTGGGATTTGCTAATTTCGAATTATACATCGTGGATGCCGCCGGGAAAAAGCAACCGGTTCGGGTAAGCTTCACCGACGGATTCGACGGATTGCCGGTGTTCACGCCGGACGGACAAAATCTGGTGTGGACTGCCGCCCGCACGGCGGATGGCAAATCGCAGTTATTTATGGGCAAATGGCATCACGCCGCTGCATTAGCCGCGCTGAAAGCCGCGCCGGAACGCATGGAAAAAACCGCCGGCAGCTTCAGCGGCGAAATGAAAAAATTTGCGATCGATCATGTGAAACGGGTGGACGAATCGGGTATGGCGAAAGACACACCGGTAGATTTCGCGGTTTCGCCGACCAGCTTTTCCCCTGAAATTTCCGAAGCTGATTTAAAGGGACTGGTTGGCTACCTCGCCGCCGATCAACTGGAAGGGCGCATGACCGGCTCCTCCGGCAGCAAAAAAGCTGCGGAATTTTCCGCCGCCTATTTTAAAGGATTGGGATTGCAACCCGCCGGTGAAAACGGCACGTTTTTTCAGGAATTTCCGTTCACTTCCGGCGTAAAAGCGCTGCCCGCCGAAAATAATTTAAAAATAACCGCGAGTGATAAATCCACCGATTTTGCGCTGGACAGCGATTTTCGTCCGCTCGGATTTACAGCCAACGATGCCGCAGAAGGCGATGTGGTTTTCGCCGGTTACGGGCTGCGCATTCCCGGCGAACCCGGCAAAGGCTACGATTCCTACGCCGGTTTGGATGTGAAAGATAAAATCGTGCTGGTGCTCCGCTACACCCCGGAAGACGTGAGCATAGAACGTCGCCAGGAACTGAATCGCTACGCCGGATTGCGCTACAAAGCGCTGTTGGCCCGGGAAAACGGCGCCAAAGGTTTGCTGGTGGTTACCGGACCGAACTCGCCAAATGCGGGTGAACTGGTGCCGCTGAGCTTCGACCAGAGTTTGGGGAATTCCGGATTGCCGGTTGCATCGATCAATCTGGACGTTGCCAACGCGCTGTTCGCCGCTGCCGGAAAAGATTTGAAAACCGTGCAAACCGAACTCGATCGCGAGAATTTCCACTTTGAAGGCTCGTTTGCGATGAGCGGCGCTGCGGTTTCGCTGAAAACTGGTGTGGAGCGCCAGATTTCCAACGATAACAATGTGTTCGCGATGTTGCCGCCGGCAGGCGATGCCAAAGTTGCGGAATACGTTTTGGTTGGCGCACATTACGATCACCTCGGTTTTGGCGATAACAACTCGCTGGCCAAAAATGAAGAACGCGGACAAATCCACAATGGCGCAGACGACAACGCATCCGGCACAGCGCTGGTTTTGGAAATTGCTGCTGCGCTTACCAAACAGCGGGCGGAAAATCCTGATAATTTCAAACGCGGAATTATTTTTGCGCTGTGGAGCGGGGAGGAATTGGGCATCGTCGGATCGTCCTATTTTGCCGAAAACCCGACCGTGCCAATGGAAAATATTGTCGGTTACCTCAATTTTGATATGGTCGGTCGCCTGCGCGAAAACACGCTGTATCTGCAGGGCATCGGCTCTTCGGATGTGTGGAAAAAGCTGTTGGAACGCCGCAACGTGATGGCCGGTTTCAACCTCTCACTCAGCGATGATCCCTATCAGCCAACCGATGTTACCGCAATTTATCCCAAAGGTGTTCCGGTGCTCGGATTTTTCACCGGCGCGCACGCCGAATATCACCGTCCGGTGGATGACACCGAAACGCTGAATTACGACGGATTAAACCGGATCGCCGCTTTCGCCAAAAATATTGCATACGATATGGCCAAAGAAGAAATGCGTCCGGCGTATGTAAAAGTGGAGCGCAAAGTGGAAGAACGTGGTGATCGCGCATCGCTGCGGGCGTATCTCGGCACGGTGCCGGATTATGTCGCGGATATCGAAGGCGTTAAACTTTCCGACGTAAAAGCGGGCGGTCCGGCGGACAAAGCCGGTGTTCGCGGCGGCGATATCATCGTTGGTCTGGCGGGTCAGAACATCACCAATATTTACGATTACACCTACGCGCTGGATGCCATCAAAGTGGGTCAGGCTACCGAAATTATCGTCATGCGCGGCAGCGAAAAACTGACGATGACCATCGTTCCCGAATCACGGCAATAAGCATTCGCAAATTGGTGGGGAGCGGTCGCGACCGTTCCGTTTTACTTGCCGTTCAAAGCAGGAGCTTTGAACGAGATCAAAAAGTTTAGGTTTTCCCGTTCAAAATATAAACGGATGCTGAACGGCTTTATCAAAAAGCCAACAGCCAAAAGCGAACCGCTAAAAGCGCCGGAATTGAATGAATAAAATACTGTCTAAATATATATTGATCTGTTTTTTGGGCGTCACCGTTTGCCAGTTCGGCAGGGCTGACGCCCAAACTATTTACACCAGCAGTTGGGGTAAAGATGCGCCGCTTACCATCGGCGGGCTATCTGCGTTGGGTGTCGGGTTTTATCTGGAAAGCAAGATCGAACCGCTGAAACCGGCAGAAATTGCCAAACTCAATCGCGCCGATGTCAATTCGCTGGATCGATTCGCGACACATCAATGGTCGCCGAAAGCCGCAAAAGCCAGCGACTGGATTCGTAATGCAAATCTGTTGGCGCCGTTTCTGCTGCTCTCATCCGAACGGGTTCAAAACAACGCCGGACGATTTATGCTGATGTATCTGGAAACGCTCGCTTTGTCCAATGGCGCATCGTTGATCATCAAAAGCCTGGTAAAACGCAAACGACCGTTTGTTTACAACGAAAATGTGCCGATGGAAGAAAAGCTGAAAATTTACGCCCGGAAATCATTTTACTCCGGACATGCGACAATGGGATTTGTTTCCGCCACATTTTTTGCGCGAACATATCAGGATTTTTTCCCGGATTCCGATTGGCGGGCTGCCGTTTGGGGCATTTCGATGGGCTCTGCCAGTGCGGTTGCACTATTGCGGGTTTTTGCCGGAAAACATTATTTTTCAGATGTGATCGCCGGTGGTTTGGTCGGCGCGTTGATCGGCTACGGCATCCCGGAAATGCACGAGCGTAAGTTCAACAAAAACAACGATGATTCGGCGTTTGTGCTGAGCTTTCAGATTCCGTTATGATGCCAGCCACGGCAATTTGTCCAGATCCACATTCCCACCCGATAAAATGATGCCGATTCGCTTTCCTGCCGCATCAACTTTCTTTTCCAAAATCGCTGCAAAGGGCACCGCACACGACGGTTCGATGATAATTTTCATTCGCTCCCAAATGAGGCGCATCGCCCGGATGATGGTTTCGTCCTCCACGGTAACGACTGACGAAACGTATTGGCGAATCACCGGAAAGGTGCGGTGACCCAACGATGTGAGCAATCCGTCCGCAATTGTGTTCGGCTTTACCGATGGATAAATTGTGCCATCGCGAAACGAACGGAACGCGTCATCCGCGCCGGCGGGTTCCGTGGCAATCACTTTGGTTGACGGCGAAAAATACGCCGCAGAAAGTGCCGTTCCGCTGAGCAGTCCGCCGCCGCCAACCGGCGATAAAATGATATCCAGATTTTCCACTTCGTCGAGCAGCTCTTTCGCGCAGGTGGCCTGCCCGGTGATCACCCGGTAATCGTTGTAGGGATGCACAAATTCCGCCCCGGTTTTTTCCACAATCATTTCCAGCGTCGATTCGCGGGCTTGCTGGTTCGGCTCGCAAAATGTGATTTCTGCGCCGTATCCGTGCACAGCGGCAACCTTCACTTTTGGCGCAGTTTTGGGCATCACGATGTATGCGGGAATGCCGCGCATTTTTGCCGCCAGCGCCAAAGCTTGCGCATGATTGCCCGATGAATGCGTTGCCACACCGCGCTGCGCCACTTCATCCGGCAGCGACATCACCGTAAAACACGCGCCGCGAAATTTGAACGCACCCACTTTCTGGAAATTTTCACATTTGAAAAACAGGCTGGCGCCGGTCATTTCATCCAAAGTTTTGCAGGTGAGTACGGGCGTGCGGTGGGCGTGCGGCGCAATTTGTGTCGCGGCATCGAGAATTTCCTGTGCAGTCGGGAACGATTCGGGCATATTTTTTCCTTTTTTTGTGGGGAAAATACTGCCCGCACCGGATTTTCGCAATGGAATTTCCATCGTCAAACAGAAATATTACAGTGTGATAACAGCCATGCGTCAATTGGCGAAACCTGCTGAAATGGTTTCGGCTGGATAATTCAGTCGTTTCGCCATCGCCTGACAACCGGACCGCAGCGCGCCGTTTCGTATGTTTCCATCAACGCAGGCGACCTCAATTACGCTGACCTCTCGACGCCGGTTCTATTCTGGAGCTGGCGTTTTTTTTTGCCGGCTTCACTGTTTCGTAAAATTTTCGCGATAAAAATTATTGCTTAAGTAGAATAATTACAGTCATTAAAATCGCATAAAAACCGAATCCCGCGTACGTGTATTTCAACAGCGATTTTGTCAAAGCGTCATTCTCATCGGTTTGGAGCTGCGGATGATAAATGAAATAAACCGGCACAAGAAACGCCGATATTTTCAATAAATGTTGATAAATTTTTTTCATTTCCCACCTGCTTTCGGCGGGTTTCTTTTCTCAATCCACAAAATTCCAAGATTGATACCGGACAGAATGCCAAATCCGAATAAGGCAATTTTGTCGATCAGGCGCATGCCATCCGGATTCAAAAAAACGGTAAAAAAGGCTAAAGTGGCAAACGCCAGCGCCAATGCTAGTCGGTTGATTGTTGATTTCATGGCGACCTCGATCTATTCAAGATATGTTTTGCGTTTTGTAAACGCTGTAATCGATAAAAACAGGAAAATTACGCCCAGAAAAAACGCCATCACCCGCAACATCTCGCTGGTTGGCGATTGCCAAATGGCGGCAAACGTCAGTGGAATGCCCATCAGGAAAACCAGCAGCATCAGCACCAGCGCCAGCAGGTCGAACTCCGCTGCTTTGCTGCGCCCCATCGCCGAAATAAACGAATCGTGCTGGATGAGATACAGCGCGAACCCCATAAAAATGACGCCGATGAACATCAGTAAATCCAGCGAATCGTGCTGCCAGACATTCCCGGAGATGGCCGAGAAAACATAAATCAGCCAATAAATGCCGCAGATAAATGCCGTTGGCACAACGATGAGCAGCAATCGTGCGACGGCAATTCGCTTTAGCGACAACGGCAACAAAACATCTTTGCGATCGCGTTTTTCGATGCTACGGAAAATCATAAAATGCATGATCACTGTTACGGTCAGCGGCATAAAAATGATGATGCCGGGATTCTCCAGCAGTTTGGCGCGGGCAAACAGGATCGCAAAAAAACAGATAAACGCAGTTGTGAACATCAGGCTAACGGCGTTGTAACGCAGCTCTGCTTTGAAAATTTGCCACATATCAACCTCCTATTCCAAAAATGATTTCCGGCGTAAATACGAAAATATCGTCACTCCGGCCAACGCGAAACAGTACGCCGCAAATTTGATGATCCCGATATTCCCCGCAAACGGATTGCTGCCAACGATGAAATACATCACGCTGTCGATAACTTCAAACGATATTGACCCCGCTTTCACCTGAACAAATGCGAGAATTCCCAGCAAATTCAGTCCCAAAAGGAACAACATTAATCCGACAAATACATTGTTTTTTGAGATCCCCCGGTTGCGCAAAAACACCATCAGATGATCGCGAATGAAGAAATAAATGGCAAATCCGCCGAAAATGACGCTCAGACCTTTCAGTTGCAGCGAGATTTTTGCCGGCATTCCGGCATCGAATATTTTTATGAACATCAGCAAAACCGTTACATAAACGATTGCCAAAATGACAATCATCATAAAACGCAGGGTTGCAATTTGCACCGGCGAAACCGGCAGCAACGCATGAATACGCTCGCGATGCTCTTTGTTGCGATAAGCGATCCAGTTTTGTAGCATCAGAAAAATCAACAGGAAAGCCCAAAAATTTGCCGGCAAATGTTCCAGCGACCGAACCGTCAGTATTCCGGCGATCATTGGCGTTGTGATAAAAAATCCAAAAAACAGGCGCTTATGATACGCCATTTCCGTTTTGAGCAGTAACCACATGTTTATCTCCTTTGAGGATTTCTACGGATATTTCATCGATGCTCATGCGATTTTCGTAGATGTTTTCCGCGCCTAATTCCCGCAACTGGCGCAGCGTGATTTCGTGATCCGCGCTGATCACCTGATGATCCGCACCCTCATTTTTGTGTGACACCACGCCGCTAATCACCTGCTGATGTTGCGGCAACCGGAAAGAAATGCGCCGCCAGTGATCGGTGAGCAATTCTTTTTCCGTTTGCAATTTGATGCTGCCGTTGTCCAGAAATGCCAGTTCGTCCGCCAGCTGGGCAATATCCGACAAAATATGGGTTGAGTAAAAAATCGCCCGTTCGCCATCTTCCAGCACCTCAAACAGAATATCGAGCACTTCGGTGCGCACCACAGGATCGAGTCCGGCGGTCGGTTCATCCAACAGCAGCAATTTCGGGCGATGCGCCAATGCGCTCACCAATGCCAATTTCACCCGGTTTCCGGTCGAGAGCGCTTTCGCTTTGCGATCCAGCGGCAGTTTGAAGCGGTGCACCAGATTCATCATGTAATTTTCCGACCAGTTCGGGTAAAATTTGGAGAGGAATTCGAGGTTTTTTGCGGCTGTCCAGTTTTCGTAAAACACGTGGACATCACCGACATAACCGATATCAAATTTCCAGTCCGGCTGGTTGGGATCGTTCCGGCGACCAAAAATATCGATGTCGCCGGAATCCGGTTTCACCAATCCAGTCATGCAATGCATGGTGGTGGTTTTGCCCGAACCGTTTGGTCCGATGTAGCCCAGCACCGTTCCGGGCTCGACAGATAACGATAGCGGTCCGAGCTGGAAATCCGGATATCGTTTGGTAATGTTTCGGAGTTCGAAGGCAGAAGACATAATATCCTCCTTCATTGTGGTTATCGTTTGCAATATTGTCATTTTGCTGCATGAATTCCATGATTTTTGAAAGCCACAAATCTGACGGTTGCCAAATTCGAAGCCAATGGTGTTGCTCAGGCGCTGTTTGCGGCTTCAGTTGCGCATTCGTTGAGTATCGCTTCCAGCGTGTTGCGAATTTCATCGATGCTCAATCCTTCTGCTATTGCGGCGCTAAACGGCGCTTTCAGGTGCGCAATCAATCGCTCGCGTGCCATCTCTTTTTTGGTGTTTTTTGCAACAGCGGATACGAAAAATCCCTTTCCCCTTCGCGAATGAATGAGCCCCTGCCGATCCAGATTTTCATAAGCGCGCTGAACGGTTATCACACTCACGCGATTCTCTTTTGCCAGGCTGCGGATCGATGGTAAATCTGCGCCGGCGGGCAGATCGCCCGCCAAAATTTTTGCCCGAATCTGCCGGGAAATCTGGCTTTGCAACGGCTCGTCAGATATATCTGTTAAATTGAGAATCATTTTCGCCTCGTAAATACATTTCGGTTACGAAATTCAAACCGGATATTATTGCCAATTCTGCACCGGTTAATTGTGCTAGCTGTATATACTCAATATATACAGTTAAGTTTCAAAATTATACTCTTTTTTTAAGATGGTGAAATGTTGTTGAATGTATGATGCTCACAGACAAAACCGGAGATGCCTGCCTTCGCGGGAGTAAACGCTAAATGTTTGTTTTTATTGTCATTCCTGCGAATGCAGGAATCTTCCGGCTATGTTGGTTACCGTGTTTCAATGCTTCGACTTCGCTCAGCATGACAATCAGCCTGAGTTGCACCGCAGATACCCACAAATTATATTTGCCAAACACCCGGCGTCGCCGAAATCGAGAATTTTCCGGTGCAATTCCGCGATTTTTATTATATTGTTAATCCGGAAATGAAAAAGAGAAAACGAGAAATGCCAAAAATAAAAATATTACCGCCGCATATCGCCAACAAAATCGCCGCCGGAGAAGTGGTGGATCGCCCCGCTTCGGTGGTGAAGGAATTGGTGGAAAATTCGCTGGACGCCGGTGCGGACGAGGTGAGCATCATCATCAGCAAAGCCGGGAAAGAGCTGATTCAGGTGATCGACAACGGCGCGGGAATTTCGGAAGACGAAGTGGTGCTGGCATTCGAGCGGCACGCCACCAGCAAAATCACCGCTGCCAGTGATCTGGATGCGCTGCGAACCCTCGGTTTTCGCGGCGAAGCGCTGCCGAGCATCGCATCGGTTTCGCGGGTGGAGGTGAAAACCTGCGAAACCGGGCAGCAGGTCGGCACCCGGGTGCTCATCAACGGCGGGCAGGTGGAAACTTTTGAAAAAATTGCATTTAAGCCCGGAACAACCATCGCGATCAAAAATCTGTTTTTCAACACGCCGGCGCGCCGCAATTTTTTGCGCGCGGATGTCACCGAATTCAACCACATCCTCAAAACCGTGAAACGCTTTTTTCTGAGCTATCCCGGCGTGCAGTTTTCGCTCGTGCACAACGGCGAAACGCTGTTCGAGCTGCCGCGCGCAGTGATGGATGAGCGCATCAGCGATGTGTTCGGGAAAGAATTTTACGAATCGCTGGTGTTCGTTCGCGAGGAAATGGGCGACACGATTTTGGAAGGTTACGCCTGCCGGCCGGATAAAGCCCGGGGCACGACCGAAAATCAGTTTATTTTTCTGAATCGGCGCTCCATTATCAACCGCAGTTTGACGCATGCGATTTTTCAGGGATACGGCAATTTGATCGACCGGACGCGCTATCCGCAGTTCATAATGTTTCTGGAATTGCCGCCGCGACTGGTGGATGTGAATGTGCATCCCAACAAAATGGAGGTGCGATTCGCCAACGAGCAGGCAATTTACCACCTGTTTTTGAACGCGGTTCGGCGCGGCATCCAGACGCGGGACGGTGCACCGCTGATTTCCATCAACACCGGCGAGCCGGTGGAACGCCGCCGGGAAATTCGCCAGCATTTCGAAAATTTGCCAAAAATGAATTTTTCGCCGCGCGAAAGCAAACCGGGTATCGGCAGGTTGCAGATTCAGCCGCAAAAACCGGACGCATCGCAAATGCGTTTCGATTACCAACCGCTGCCGCCCAAACCGCAGGAAATTACCGGCGGCACATCGGATGATTTGATCGACGCGCCAGCCGAACCATCCGGCGCGCCGCAAAAATTGTGGCAGGTGCACGGACACTATATTTTTTCCCAAATTAAAAGCGGACTGGTGATTATCGATCAAAATCTGGCGCACGAACGTGTGCTGTTCGAGCGAACGCTCGGCTATTTGTTGCAGGGTGAAAAAATGTCGTCGCAGCAGTTGCTGTTCCCGCAAACGCAGGAATTGAGTATCGAAGATTTCCTTATTTTTGAGGAAATCGGCGATTGGTTGCGCCAAATCGGGTTTGTGATCAACACGCTTTCCGGGCGAACGGTTGCTGTGGAAGCCATTCCCTCTGAGGTGAAAGTCGGCAGCGAAACGCAAATATTGCTGGAAATTATCGATCACTTTCGCGAACACAAAGGTGAGAAAAAGTCACCGGTGGAGAAAATGGCGGCGGCTTTTGCGGCAAAAAATGCCATCAAATCCGGTGAAAAATTAACGCCGGAAGCGATGAGCGCGCTGGTTGATCAACTGTTTGCCACAAAAGAGCCGTATTTCGGTCCGCACGGCCGTCCGGTGATTGTGACGCTGGAGCTGGATGAGTTGGAGCGGCGGTTTAAAAAGTAACGCTTGAAACTGGAAACTGAGAATTTATCTACAAAATCTTTGTTGATTGATACGTATAGCAGGTGTATATTTAGGACGTATTGACGTGAGGTAGAAAATATGGATACAAAATTAACGCTTAAGTTGAGAAAAAACATTATTGAAGATGCCAAAAACTATGCGCGTTCCCACAACACAAGTTTATCTGCTTTGGTGGAAAACTATTTCAAATCGCTTACAGATCGTGAAAAAAAATCTGATGATCTTGAATTAACGCCAATTGTTCAGGAATTATCCGGAATCATAGACCTACCGGAAGATTTTGATGAAAAAGCGGAATATGCCAAATATCTTATGGAAAAATATTGATGCACAAATTGTTCATTGATTCAGATATAATTTTGGACGTATTCGCCAGGCGGGAACCATTTTATTTGCATTCAGCAGATTTGCTGAAATTAGTTGAGAAAAACATATCGGCTGGCTACACATCACCATTGGTATTCGCAAACATAAATTATATTTTACAAAAGATGAAATCGAAAGAATACGCACTTCAAAGCTTACGCAAGTTGCGAATTATCATAAATTTAGTGCCTCTCAATAATGTTCAGATTGACCAGGCATTGAACTCGGATTTCACGGATTTCGAAGATGCCATCCAGTATTATGCCGCTAAAAGTGCATCAATGGATTATATTATCACCCGGAATAAAAAACATTTCAAAGCGAGTGATTTGCCAGTTTATTCACCAAAAGAGTATTTGGCGATGTTAAGCATATAGTTTAAGAATGAAACAGACTTTTAAAAGAATTTCATTATGGCTGCTGGCCATTTTTCTCTTCTGCAACCTCATCGCATTCAACCATGCTTACCGCTTTACCCATTTTTCCGACAGCCATTCCGAAAAAACCAAAAAGCCCGAAGAATTGAGCCTCACCGAAAAAATTGGTGTGCTGTTTTGGGGCGCCAGTGTCCCAAAACCGGTGAATAAAAAAGAGCCGGATTTGCCGCACGAAACCATCTATTTTGACAGCATCGGACAGTTGGAAGGCTGGCTGATTTCCGTTGAAAATCACAACGGCGTCGTGATTTTGTTTCACGGATACGCCAGTTCAAAATCGAGTTTGCTATCGTATGCTGCCGAATTTAATAAGTTAGGGTATTCTGCTTTTTTGGTGGATTTGTCGGGAAACGGCGGTTCCGCCGGACAAACAACCACCCTCGGTTTTCGGGAAAGTCGCGATGTGGCGGCGGCTTTTGCGCTGATGAAATACCGTTTTCCGGATGACAAACTGGTGTTGTTCGGCGTTTCGATGGGCGCGGTGTCCATCATGAAAGCGGTCGCAGATTTCGATATTTCGCCGGATCAGATTATCATCGAAAGCCCGTTCGGGAGCATGCGCGATGCGGTGTATCAGCGATTTGCGGCGATGAACGTCCCCGCATTTCCGTTTGCAGATTTGTTGCTGTTTTACGGCGGATCGCAAAGCGGATTCAACGCGTTTGCCCATTGCCCGGTTGAATACGCCCGATCGATATCGACGAAAACGCTGCTCTCGCATGGCGCAAAAGACCGGCGCGTTTCCCGTACCGAAATCGATGACATTTTCGAAAATCTGGCGGGTGAAAAGCAACTGGCGATTTTCGAAAATTCCGGTCACGAGGTGTTTTTGAAAAAGGATAATGCGGCGTGGATTGCTGTTGTTTCCAATTTTTTGGATGTGAAATTTGAAAATAGAAATTTGAAATTTGAAATGGGCGATTAAGTGATGATTAAGCTTACGGATTTAGATGTTTACAGCCTGTCTGAAACGTTATCCGACATTATTTGGAATGAGTACGTCGTTGGGACAAAAAAGCCCAAAATACGATCGGTTACCAAATTATACGATCAAGCGACAGTATTGCAGCAAATATTGCAGAGGGATACGGTCGGTTCACAACGCCTGACCGGAAAAAATTTTATATTTACGCCAGAGGTTCTTTTGAAGAAACCAAATGTTGGCTGAGAAAGGCTATTCGGCGCGGGATTGTTGAAAAAGACACAGTTGAAAAACTGACCAAAATTATCGATGAACTAGGTCCAAAATTTAACAGCTTTATCAAAAGCACTAGCTGAAAATGAACGCTTCCAAATTTCAAATTTCAAATTTCAAATTTCCACCCAACACCGTTTTGGTCATTTGCGGGCCAACCGGTATCGGGAAAACGGCGCTGTCGCTGGCAGTGGCGGATGCGGTTCCTGCGGAAATTGTATCGGCAGATTCCCGGCAAATCTACAAATATATGGATATCGGCACGGCGAAACCGACCGCAGCGGAGCAGGCTGTTGCGCCGCATCATTTTATCGATATTCTGGATCCGGATGCGGATTACAGCGCCGGCGAATACAGCCGCGATGCCCGGCAAACCGTCGCGGAAATTTTTGATCGCGGCAGGCTGCCGGTGATTGTCGGCGGCTCCGGATTGTATATTCGCGCGCTGCTGGACGGCTTTTTTAACCTCGATGCCAAAGATGAACAGCTTCGCGAGCAGCTCAACAAACGACTGGCGAACGAGGGCATCGAAAATTTGTTTGCCGAATTTGCAACCATCGACCCGGAACTGGCATCCAAAACTCATCCGAACAGCATAAAACGGGTGTTGCGGGCGCTGGAAGTGTATCACATCACCGGGAAACCGATGAGCCAGATTCAGCAGGAAAACCGCGATCCCGCGCCGTTCGGCTGGATCAAAATCGCGCTCACGATGGAGCGAAAATCGCTGTATGCCCGCATCAATCAACGGGTGGAGGAAATGTTCGATCTCGGGTTGGCGGACGAAGTTCGCAGCCTGCTCGATCGCGGATTTTCAACAAACCTAAACGCAATGAATTCAGTCGGTTACAAAGAGGTAGCCGCATATCTGAACGGCGAAACGGATTTGTTCACCTGCAAGGAGTTGGTGAAACAAAATTCCCGGCGATACGCCAAACGGCAGTTCACCTGGTTTCGCGGCGAAAGTGATGTGCACTGGCTGGAAATTTCCCCGGAAATGAGCAACGCCGATGCCCGCGATGGGCTTTTTAAAAAGTTGTTGCGAATCGCTTAAAAGATGCGTAAAAATCGGGCTGATGAACGTCGGTTAACCACGCGAAATCACGATTTGACAAACTGTTGAAAAAACTCATGTTAAAAAAAGTCACCTTCATTATTAATCCAATTTTTGGCATCAATCGCAGTCCGGCGAAAATTGTTCACTGGATTGACGATATTTGGAAAAACAGCGGCGTTGAATACGAAGTGCTGAAAACCGGGCACCGCAGCCACGGCATTGAGCTGGCGCGAAATGCTGCCAAATCCGGTTCGGATATGGTTGTGGCGGTCGGTGGTGATGGCACAATCAACGAAATCGGGCAGGGATTGATTGGCACCCAAACCGCGCTCGGCGTTATTCCGGCGGGTTCCGGCAACGGATTTGCCCGGAATATGGACATTCCGCTGAAACAAAAACTGGCCATCGAGGCGTTGCTGAAGCCGCAATTTCACAACATTGATGTTGGTAAAATTAATAATGAATACTTTTTCAACGTTGCCGGCGCCGGGCTCGACGCGGTGATCAGCGATATGTTTGACGGCGTAAAAATGCGCGGACCCGTGCCGTATTTTGTGATCGGCGTTCGGGAATTTTTCCGGTATCATCCGCAAAATGTGATTATCCAACTGCCCGATCGTAAACTGGAGCGCGCGCCGTTGCTGCTCAGTTTTGCCAATCTGCCGCAATTTGGCATCGGCGCAACCATCGCACCGAACGCTAAACCGGATGACGGGCTGATCGACATATGTGTGCTCAATCCCGTCAAAGTCGGCAAAGCTTTGCGAAACCTTCCCAAATTGTTTTCCGGGCACATTGACCAACTGCCCGAGATGGAAATTTATCAGGCTGCCAAAGTAATCATTTATCGCAAAAATCCCCAACCGATCCACACCGATGGCGACCCGCATGCCAGCGATGCGCTGATCACCGTGGAGGTGCTGCCGGGCGCTGTCCGGCTGGCGTTGCCCCAATAAAATTCTTGATTTGGTATACATAGTTTCACTATATTGAGCAGGTCAAAAATAGTGAGAAAATATGATTGCCAAAGCACCCGCCAAAGGTCGCGGCGCGGGCGAAAATCCCGCCGGTCGATTTGAGCAACTGCAATACGAGCCGGATTTCAGCGCACTTGCGCCGGATGACGAGCTGCCACCGCTGAAAACCCAATATTTTAACGATACTACCAAAACGATTATCGCATACAACGACAGCCCGGATATTCCGTTTGACGCGGGGATCAATCCCTATCGCGGCTGCGAACACGGCTGTGTGTATTGTTTCGCTCGACCGAGTCATGAGTTTTTGGGATTTTCTGCCGGACTCGATTTCGAATCGAAAATTTTTGTAAAAATGGACGCCGCAAGATTGCTGCGAAAGGAATTGTCCGCGCCAAAATGGCAGCCGCAAACCATCGCGCTCAGCGGAAATACCGATCCGTATCAACCGGCGGAGCGGCATTTTCAAGTTACCCGGCAATGTCTGGAAGTGTTGGCGGAATTTCGCAATCCGGTTGCGCTGATCACCAAAAATCACCTGATTACGCGGGATATCGATTTGCTTTCCGAATTGGCGAGCTTCCGCACGGCTGCGGTTGCCGTTTCCATCACCACGCTGGACAATTCGCTGGCGCGAAAAATGGAACCCCGGGCATCGCTGCCGAAACGCCGTTTGGCGGCGATTTCTGAACTGGCGAAAGCGGGCATTCCGGTGGGCGTGATGGTTGCGCCGATCATTCCGGGATTGAACGATCACGAAATTCCGGCGATTTTGACCGCCGCGGTTGAGGCTGGCGCGTCATTTTCCGGATACATCATTTTGCGATTGCCATACGGATTGAAAGATATTTTTAGCGATTGGCTGGAACGGCACTTCCCCGATCGCCGGGAAAAAGTGCTCAACCGCCTGCGCAACATGCGCGACGGTAAATTGAACAATCCGCAATTTCACCAACGCATGCGCGGCGATGGCCCGTTTGCGGATCAGGTGCGGAGCATGTTTCAACTTACTTCCAAAAAATTAGGGCTTGGCGATCAGCGTCAGCGGCATCAATTGTCCACCGCCCATTTTCGCCACCCGAACGGCACGCAGCTTAGCTTTTTTTGATGAAAATTGTGTGTTGTTGGGAGAAAATCAATGGCGTTGCGAAGCAGGAGTTTCGCAACGAGATGGATTATTTTCTGTGCACTTATGTTTTTTTGGCAAAGAAGTGTGTCGTTTTATCGAATGAGAAATCAGCGGTAGTGATATTGTTGATCGGCAGATTTGAGGCTGTCAAAAATATTGCAGTAATTATCGTATCGCTCCGCAAAAATATCGCCGCATTCGACAGCAGCTTTAACGGCGCAGCCGGGTTCGTGGATGTGGGTGCAGTCCGCGAACTGGCAATTGTGGCGAACTTCAGCAAAATCAACAAAATAGCCGGACAAATCTTTTTTGTAAATATCCCATAATCCCAGCTCGCGAACGCCGGGCGTGTCCATCACAAATCCACCGATTTCCAACGGAAACAATTGCGAATGGGTGGTGGTGTGCAGCCCTTTGCTGGTGCGCTCGCTGATCGATGCGGTGCGAATATCCAACTCCGGCTGAATTGCCTGGATGATAGAACTTTTGCCAACGCCGGAATGCCCGACCAGCGCGCTCACCCGTTCTTTCAGCGTTCCGGTGAGTGTGTCCAGCCCTTCGCCGGTTTTGGCGGATGTGAACATCAACGGGTAGCCCAGTTTTTCGCTGTAATAATGTTGATACGGCAAAAAATCTTCCGGTTCGGAGAGATCTATTTTGTTGATGCAAATAATCGGCGGGATGTGGTATTTTTCGGAAATGACCAGATAGCGGTCGAGCAAACCGGATTTGAAGGCCGGTTTTTTGGTGGATAAAATGATCAGCAGTTGATCGATATTGACAGCAAAAATATGCTTTTGATACTGCCGGCTTTCGATATTCCGTTCGATTTGAGATGTGCGCGGCAAAACAGATTCGATGACCCCTTCGCTATCGGAAATGCGCCGCAAAGTGACGTTATCGCCGACACGAACGGAGCGGTAATCGGGGTTCTCCACAGACAATTTTCCGCGAATGGTGCATTGCAAAACAGCGTGATCCACCATAACTTCATACGTTGCCCGTGTTGCCCTGAGCACTTTACCGGTAACGATTTCGCTCATTTGCACCCCGAAATGCGGCTCATCTGCACCCCATCAATAAATCACCCGGTATTTTCCCCGGTCGCTGCGCGGTCCCGGGTGCATCGGGCAGGTTTCGGTGGGATGATTATCACTTTTGAACACCTCGTTGTAAATCACTTTCGGGCAAAATGTGGTGGCAATTTTACCGCTGTCTTCACAAATATTGAGATTGATGACATCGGGCGGTTGCCGGAAACCGTCTTCGGGGAGCTTCAATTTTTCGTAAACCAGCCGCATATAGGTTGCCCAAAATGGCAACGCCGATTCTGCGCCGGTGCCGGAGCGACCGAGTTTCAGGGTGTGATCGTCCAATCCGACCCAAACGCCAGCGGTAAAATGCGGCGTGAAACCCATAAACCATGCGTCGCTGTAATCGTTGGTGGTGCCGGTTTTGCCGGCTGCCGGTGCGGTAAAATGCCAACGCCAGCGGGCGGAACCGCCGGTGCCTTTGTTGAGCACATCTTCCAGCATATTGGTGATAATGTATGCGGTGGAACGATTGAGCGATTCGGTGCGTTTGGGCTGATGTTCCCACAGCAAATTGCCGTAGCGATCTTCAATTTTGAGTATTGATACCGGCTCCACCCGAATACCGCTATTGGCGAACACGCCAAATGCGCTGACCAGCTCCATCGGGATAACTTCCGAACTGCCCATCGCCAGGCTGGGAAATGGCTGAATATCGGTGGTTAAGCCCATCCGATGGGCGTACTCGACCACATTTTGCGGCTGAATTTCCAAAATCAGGCGCGAGCTGATCAGGTTCAGCGAATTGCGCAATCCCTGCCGCAGGGTGGTTAACCCGCCCACTTTGCGATCGAAATTTTCCGGTGTCCAGCGGGTGCCGTCCGGATTGATCAGCACAACTGGTTGATTGAGCAATTTATCTACCGGCGTGTAGCCGTTGTCGATGGCGGTGGCATACAGAAATGGTTTGAACGTGGAGCCCGGCTGGCGTTTCGCCTGAATCGCGCGGTTGAATTTGGAATCTTCAAAATCACGTCCGCCAACCATCGCCAAAATATGTCCGTTGCTGTGGTTGATCGACACAAAACCGATTTGTACCGTCGATTTTTTTACGAACACAGAATCAGGTATCTTTTCCCGTTTTTTCCAACCGAGCAAGTTTTGGGCAACAATTTTTTGGATATCCGGCATTCGCTCCGCAATAGCAGAATCCATTGCGGTTTGATGTGTCATATTTATTGTTGTGTACACCCGAAGCCCGTCTTCATACACATTTATCCCGAGTTCCTTTTGCAGCTGGTTTAGCTGTATCCGAACGTATTCGGTGAAATACGGGGCGATCATGCCCTGGTCTTCATACGGGTCGGTGGCAACCGGATCGGTTTTTAGGCTGTCGTAAACGACTTCTGCCAGATAATCGCAGATCACCATATTTTTCATGACAATATTGCGGCGCTGCATTGCCCGGCGCATTTTGGTTTTCCAGGCATCCTCTTCCGCCGACGGTTTGGATCGGAGAAATTCTACTGTTGTAACTGCTGCGGCATCGGTCAATTCATTGGGCGATAAATTGGGTGGCTGATAATTATTCGGTCCCTTCAAACTGCCGACCAAAAATGCAGCTTCCTCGACGGTCAGCTCGGAGGCATCTTTACTGAAATATTTTTTTGCGGCACTTTGGATGCCGTATGCGCCTCTCCCGAAATAGGAAAGGTTCAAATACATTTCAATAATTTCCCGTTTGGAATAGGTGCGCTCAATTTGCAGTGCCGTTATAATTTCACGAAGTTTTCTGGCCAAACTGCGTTCGAAACCAATTTTTTTGACGTATAAATTCCGGGCAACCTGCATGCTGATGGTGCTGAAGCCCTGGCTGATCCCGAAATTTTTCAAATTGGCGAGAATGGCACCCGGAACACGCCCCAAATCGACGCCCCAGTGATCAAAAAATGCGCGATCTTCTGTGGCAATTGCCGCCTGAATGACAGACCCGGGAATCTGTTCGAACGAAATCCAGACCCGGCTTTGGGTGAATAATTCGTGGATCACTTTACCGTCATCGGAGAGCAGTTGGGTGGCTTGCGCGGGGTTCACATTTTCCAGATCGGTGAGATCCGGCAACCCGCGAATCAGGTAAACAAAATATACCAGAAACGCTATACCGGCAATGATTGCAGCCGAAATTACGGCTATCTTTTTTGGCGATAATCCGCCGCTAAAACCTGTTGTGTTGTATGAATCAGACATATGCTATCAGTGTTTTGTTTTCCTCAAAATTATCATTAAGTTAGCTAACGTACGAGATGCATGCGGATAAATCAAGCTGATTTTCAACTGCTGGAAAATCTGCAGAGCAGATGTGCATTTTTTTACCTGGCATGTAGCCGTTTTGAAAACTATATTCCGGGCTTATTTAACGCGTGATTGCAATGGTTTTTATCAATATGTTTACATTTTTTCGCCAATGGCGATTGCCTGCAAGCGTTGCTTTGCTGTGGCTGATTTTTGGTGTTTCCTGCAGTGGTTCCCGCAGCGTTGTGGTTTCCGAAAACCCAGACAAAATGAAAACTGGTCAATCGCAGGAAATGGCGGAAAATTACTACCTCTCCGGCGCATTGTATGATTTCGAAGAAAATTATGCCAACGCCATTCAGGAATACAAACTTGCGCTCAATTACGATACCTCATCCGCGCAAATTCACAAAGCGATCGGACGGAATTATGTTCGGCTCGAGCAGCACGAAAAAGCGCTGGAATATCTCGAAAAATCGTATCACAAAAATCCCGAAGATAAAGAAACACTGCACTACCTTGCGGAAACTCATTATACGCTAAAAGAATTTCGGAACGCCGCATTTTATTACGAATTGCTCAATGAACTGGATCCGTTTGACGAAACCGTTTACCGCAATCTGGCATATTTGTACAACACGCTGGGCGAACTGAACAAACTGATTACGCTTCGTGAAAAACAGCTGGAGCTGGTCAATTGGGAAATCGAAACGGCAACCCAGTTGTGGTCGCTGTATTTGCAATCGCATCAGGAAGAAAAAGCGCTGGAAATGTCCGCGAAACTGGTTGAGCTATTTCCGGATGATCCCGATGCCTGGCTGCTCAACGCCAGTTCGCAGGAATTTACCCGCGACACAACCGCTGCAATTGAATCCTATCGCCAGTTGCTGTTGCTCGATCCCGAAAACGAGCGGGCGCTGAATCAGATGTACACGCTGTTCGCCCAATCGCGCGGATGGGATGGGCTGGATAAATTGTTGACAGATTTGCTGGATGTTCACCCGGAATCCGCAATGCTGCGCCTTTTTTTGGGCGAAGTGAAAATTGCCCGCGAACAATTTGCCGAAGCCAAAGCGCTGATGGCGCCGTTGCTGGCATCCGAAACCCATGCATCGCAGGCGAACATGTTGTTGGGCAGATTGGCGACCCAGCAACAAAATTTTGAAGCCGCCAAAGGTTATTTTCGAGAAATTACCCGGCGATCGCCGTGGGATGCCCGGGCATGGGAATTTTTGAGCGTGCTCTATTTTCAGGAAGGACAGCCGGATTCGGTTATCCTTTTGCTGGAAGAAGGACTCATTTCGTTGCCCAACGAATTTTCGCTGCTATCATTATATGGCAACGCGTTGCAACAAGTCAATCGCTTAAGCGAGGCGGTTGTTCCGCTGGAAAAAGCACACCGGCTGGAGCCGGAAGATTTTAACACCATCGTATCGCTCGGTATTGTTTACGATGAGCTGAAAATGTATCAACCGCTCGATTCGCTGTATCAAAGCGCGTTGGCGCGATTTCCCAATAACGCGTTGCTGTTGAACAACTACAGCTATTCGCTGAGCGTCCGCGGCGTCGAGTTGGAAAAAGCGCTGGAAATGTCCCAAAAAGCATTGCAAAACGAGCCGGATAACGCCGCCTATTACGACACCGCCGGCTGGATTTATTTTAAAATGGGTGATCTGGAAAAAGCGCGCGAACTCATCGAGCAATCGCTGGTGATGGAGCCGGACAACCCGGAAGTGATCGAACATTTGGGTGATGTGTACGAGAAACTCGGCAATCACGATTTGGCCAAACAATACTGGCAACAGGCGCTGGAAATTGCTCCGGATAATCCGGAACTTCGCGAAAAATGGCTGCAAAATTAATTGCCGCCCGGACAGTGAACATCAATGCACATCCTTTGAAAAAGGAGAATAGATGAACCGTCAAATAATTGTTTTTTCTGTAATTACGCTGTCGATGTTTTTAGCCGGCTGTGCCGGTTCCCGCAATGGCGCAGGTGTTAGTGGATCCTCGGCTGCCGGAACGCCCGTGTTTGTTGCGGATCTGGCAATGTGGCCGCAACAGTATCGTCAGAATTTTGAGCGGATGCAAAGCTTTCGCGGCGACGCACGGCTGACTGTGGAATCGGAAACATTTGGCGGCAACGTGGATCTGGAAACGCTTTGGGAAAGCCCCAACAAGCTGTTCCTGAAAGCGGAAGGTCCGTTGGGATTGGATATCGGCAAAATTTTTGTCGGCGAAGACCGCTTTGTCTGGTACAATCAGTACGAAAATCATTTCACTTCGGGCAACCTCAGCGATCCGTATCTCAACCGTTTTCTGCAAACCAACATCACGCTGGAAGACCTGAAATACACGGTTTTGGGTTTTGCCGGACAAATTGTCGATTCCGTTAAAATGGTCGATAACACCCACGGCATTTTTCAAACGATTTCTCCGAAAGATGATGAAATTTATTACCGGTTTATTGTCAATCCGGAAAGCGGATTGCTGGAAACGGTGGAAGCGTTGCGCCAGGGGCGCGCATTTATGCGTCAGGATTTCAAAAATTACCGGGTGGTCGATGGCGTTTTTATTCCCGGAATTGTGCAAATTACCATGCTGGATCAGCGGGAACGCATCTCCATTTTTTACAAAAAAGTGGCAATGAACAAGCCACTGGATCCGTCGGAATACACCATCGAAATTTCGGGCAAGGTAGAGCAACTGAACGTGAATTGATGCCAATTTATGGCATCAATTGGAAAAATAAGCGGGCAGGTTGGCTTTTCCCGGCTGATAAAATAAACATTTGATAAGTTATTGGTTTCTATGGATATATCTGTTGTCGTGCCTGCCTACAACGAGCGGGATTCACTGCCGGAATTGATGAAACAAATTCACGCAGCAGTAACCGGTCTCAATATGACATACGAAGTAATTGTCGTCGATGACGGCTCGAACGACGGCACATTTGAAGTGCTGAAATCGTTGCGTTCGGATTATCCCACGCTGCGCGCGATTCGCTTCCGGCGAAATTACGGTAAAAGCCCGGCGCTTTCCGAAGGCTTCAAATTGGTGAAGGGCAAATTTGTCATCACGATGGACGCCGATTTGCAGGATGACCCACGGGAAATCAAAAATCTGCTGGCCAAACTGGAAGAAGTGGACATGGTTTCCGGCTGGAAAAAAGTGCGTCACGATCCGATTTCCAAAACGTTCCCCTCAAAAATTTTCAATTTTGTGACCTCAAAAATCACCGGCATTAACATTCACGATTTCAATTGCGGGCTGAAAGGCTATCGCAAAGAAGTGATCGATTCGCTGAATGTGTATGGCGAAATGCACCGTTTTTTGCCCGTGCTGGCCAACTGGCAGGGCTTCCGCGTCGGTGAAATTGTGGTGCAGCATCACGCCCGGAAATTCGGCAAAAGCAAATACGGCTTCGCCCGGATTTTCAACGGATTGTTCGATTTGATGACGGTTATTTTTCTCACCCGATTTCGCACATCGCCGCTGCATGTTTTCGGGATGGTCGGGTTGGCCAGCTTTTCGGCGGGTTTTTTGATCGAATTATACATCACGGCCCAAAAATTAATGGGCATTCCGATCAAACAGCGACCGCTGTTTTTTCTGGGCATTTTATTGCTGATTGTCGGGGTTCAGTTTGTCGGTTTCGGGCTGGTTGCGGAGATGATTTCTGCGCATCAGGCTGAGAATGTGCGCTACTCGATTCGCGAACACATCGGTTTGGATAGAGATCAGCAGTTGGCAACCGAAACGGAAAAAGGCCGGCACATTGGTGACATTCCGGTAGATTAAGTATCTGATTTTAAAAGAATTATCAAAAGAGGACGCGTTGGAGATTTATAACGAATTTACCTTTGAAGCAGCCCATTTTTTGCCAAACGTGCCGGAGGGGCACAAATGCCGCCGGCTGCACGGGCACTCGTTCCGGGTACGCATTTATGTGGATGGTCCGGTTGATGAACATGTTGGCTGGATCATGGATTTTGCGGACATCCGCACGGCGTTTGAGCCGATCCGCCGGCAACTCGATCACTACTGTTTGAACGATATCGAAGGATTGGAAAATCCCACCAGCGAAAATGTATCCCGCTGGATCTGGCAGCGGCTGAAACCGCTATTGCCGGAGCTCAGCCGGATCGATTTTTCGGAAACTTGCACCTCCGGCTGCATTTATCGCGGCGACTGATTTTGCCCAAACACACTTTTTTGCCACAGTTTGACCTGAATTATCGGGGAATTGGCGCCAATCAAAACGAATTTCAAAACTTTCAATTTGCTGCAAAAACGCGATGTACGCCAAGAAATATCTTTCTGACCTTTTGCGCATTTGGCGTTTTCGCGGCAAAAATAAAACGGGATTTCAACAATGAACAATCGCGTTACGAAAACATACCGGCAGACCAATAACGGCACACCGGCTGAAGTTTTTCCGTTGCTTTGCCCGGTTCGCGAAGCCGATTGGCTGGATGGCTGGCAATATTCAATGATTTATTCCGAATCGGGAGTGGTTGAGCAGGATTGCGTTTTTGCAACGCCGCATCACGGTGAAAATGACACTATTTGGGTGGTTACGGAATATTCGCTGGCAAATTTCCGCATCGGGTTTGTGCGAACCACGCCCGGCGAAAGCGTTGTGAACATTCGCATCGCGCTATCTGCGATTGATGCCCGCACAACGGCAGCCGACATCACCTACCAATACACCGCGCTAAATGCCGCGCAGCAAAAATTTATTAATGCTGAACTGGAAACGGTGTTTAACGAAAATATGGTTTGGTGGGAAAAATCCATCAATCACTATTTGAAAACCGGTGAGAAGTTGCTGTCGGAAGGTTGATCAAAACCGGTTGAGCCAATCACCGATGGCAGCCAGCAGCCGCGTTTGCGAACGCGCCAGCGTGAAGCCGTGGTCGGATTCCTCAATGCAGATCATCCGGAAATTGGGCGATTCATCAATCTGCGATTTGAACATGTTTTGAAAATTGTAAAACCCAGCGCTCTCCGAAGAATATAAAAAACAGCAGCTTACGTCGCTACGAATCAGCGTATTCGTGTCGCTGCCGATGCTGTTTTCATCTAGAAAATTTTCGAACATTTCAACAGTTTGCTCCACTTGTTCCTGCAGCAGCGCTTCCGGTTCGGATGATTTTTTCACCCGCGACCACAAATCGCTTTTGCCGCTGAGCAGGCGTTTCCAGCTTTCCATGCGGAGCATGCGCTGTTTGTAACGCTGCAAATGGTAGCCTTTCGACGGAATGTTGAAAAAATCGATGGGTAAAATCGCGCAGACGCGCGGATCGCATTTGGCGGTTTCGAACGCCACATCACCGCCGGCGCATATGCCCGTTAAAATAAACGAGGTTACGCCCAGCTTTTGGCTGAGAAAATCCATTGCGGACTGCGTTTCCGCGACGCTGCTTTTGGCGAAAGGCAGATTGTCGGTGCGCACTTCGCTGTCGCCGATGCCGGAAAAATCGAGCCGGAATGCCAGAAAACCCATTTCCGCTGCCATTCGCGCCAGTTTCACATACAACCGGCTCGGACCAACACGGTGAATCAGTCCGGAATTGAGCAAAATGATAGCGGTTTTGCTGCGTTCGCTCCGCTCGCCCGGCAAAGTTGCCACGCCGCTGAGTGATTTATTTTCGCCAAAATCGAATACTTTTTCTTTCATCCGCTCACCTCATCCAGCCAATCCTGAATTGCCTGCAAACTGTTGTTTGGCACCAGAAAATTTTCCAGGCTGGCGCTTTCCTGCCACACCTGCTGTTCGGGAATGTGTTGCGATGTCACTTGCGAGCCGAGTTTCTGCAGATGATTTTCCAATCCCGAAACGCCATTTTCCGCGTTGCCGAGAATGAGCGTATGTTGTGCGGGTGAGCGCTGCAATGCCTGTAAATCGAGTTGACGCACGGATTTTTCGAACCCGTCAGAAATGGAGAAACCGACAATTTCCCGCACATCGTTGGCGGATTGCAGTTTCACCAAATGGCTGATCAGCCAGTTTTGGTGCTGCGTTTCGAGACTTTGCCAAAAGTCTTCACCGCTGTTGACCGTATCCCACAAAACGATGCTGTGCAGATCGCCGGCGGCTGCACCGGCCAACGCGGCAATCGCGCCGCCGAGCCGCAGACCGATCAGCGAAACGGATTGCACATCGCCGCAATCGTGCAATTCTTCGATGGCGTTGCGTGCGTTATCCTGCCAAATATTGATGGTTGCGTCATCCAATTCACCGGCGGAATCGCCCGTGCCGAAATAATCGAACCGCAGCACGTGATAACCGTTTCGGCTCAATCGCGCAGCCATTTGTTTGAACAACCGGTGCGTGCGGATGTATTCCTGCCCGAACGGATAACACAGCACGACGCCGTGCTGCCGGTCATTGGAAAACGCCGGCGCGTGATACACGCCCAAAAGGGAATTGCCGTTGCTGTCGAAGTAAAAAGATTCTTTCATTCAATCGTATTTTTGGTGAACAATCACGGAGATTCCTGCCTTCGCAGGAATGACCAAAAATGTATGTCATTCCTGCGAAGGCAGGAATCTCCCATTTGAATCACTTGTTTTTTAATGCCATTAAAATCAATTATTTATCGCCTGTTGAACAGACTGCGCTTCGCAGATGGCGGCGAGCTGCCCGAGCGTTTGCAGCAGCACATCGCGCGGGGTGAGGTTGCAGCCGAGCTGCGATTCCACTTTGAAAATCATCTGCAATGCCAGCAGCGAGTGGCCGCCGACATCAAAAAAATTGTCCTGCGTGCCAATTTTGTCCACGCCGATGAGCTGTTGCCAGATACTTGCCAGCGATTTTTCCATTTCCGTTTTTGGGGGAATGTAGGCGCGTGCGTGCGTTAAATCGTTGGGCATCGGCAGGGCTTTGCGATCAATTTTACCGCTGGGTGTGAGCGGAAATTTTTCCATCACCACAAAACTCGACGGAATCATGTAATTTGGCAATTTTGTGCGCAACAGCTTGCGCGCTTTACGCTGCTGGAATGTTTCGCCGAACGCTTCGATAACGTAACCGATCAACCGCTGGTCATTCGGTGCGATTTCTTTCAGCGAAACTACCGCCTGCTCAATTTCCTCAATTTCGCTCATCGCGGATTCAATTTCGCCAAGCTCGATGCGATAGCCGCGCAGCTTGATTTGTTGATCCATCCGCCCGAGATATAGCACGTCCCCGTTCGGCAAATAGCGGCTCAAATCGCCGGTGCGATAGGCGATTTCCGGAAATGCAAATGTCGGGTCAACCAGATTTTCCGGCAATTTCACAAATCGATCCGCAGTCAGTTCCGGTCGATTGTGATAGCCGCGCGCCACGCCGTCACCGGCGATAATCAACTCGCCCGGCGCGCCGATCGGCACGGGTTGCATATTTTTATCCACAATAAACAGCCGCGTGTTGGCAATCGGTCGCCCGATGGTAACCTGCGATTTTTTCTCGGTGATTTGCGCGAATGTTGACCAAATGGTGGTTTCGGTCGGTCCGTACAAATTCCACAAATCGAGATTTTCATCCAATAATCGATGCGCCAGATCCACCGGCAGCGCTTCACCGCCGCTGATCGCCGTTTTCACGGTTTTGTTTTTCCAGCCGGTATCCAGCAGCATGCGCCAGGTTGCCGGTGTCGCCTGCATCAGCGTGATTTCCGAATCGCCGATGGTTGCGCCGAGCAGCCGCGCATCTTTGGCAATCGCCTGGCTGACCAGCACCATTGTTGCACCGGTTGTCAACGGCAGATACAGTTCATTTACAGAAATATCGAACGATAAACTGGTGACAGCAATGAACTTATCATCGGTCGAAATGCCCGGTTTGTCCGCCATTGCCCGCAGCAAATTGACCACATTTCGCTGCATCACCTGCACGCCTTTGGGCTTGCCGGTGGAGCCGGAAGTGTATAGCGTGTACATCACTTCATCGGGATTGTAATTGACCGGTTCGTGATGGGCGTCGGCTTGGAGCACGTCGTTCCAATCCCGGTCGATCTGCGCGGTTTTCCCGCCAAAATCATCGAACAGATTGAGCGTGTCGCTTTCGGCAACCAGCCAATCGGCGGCGGCGTCCTGCAACATAAAATTGAGCCGCTCCGCCGGAAATGCCGGATCGAGCGGAATATAATTGCAGCCGCGCTTCATCACGCCCAACAACGCGGGCATCAGTTTTTCGTGACGATTGAGGCAAACGCCGACGCAATTTCCCGGCGCAAGTCCCTTCTTTTTCAGATAATTAGCGAACCGGTTGGCAGCTTCGTCCAATTCGCGGAATGTGACATTTTGATCCTCAAAAATGATCGCGATCGCGTCAGGCGTTTTTTGCGCCTGATCTTCGAACAACTGGTGCACCCATTTATCGCGGGGATAATCTGTCAGCGTATCATTCCAGTCAAACACGATTTTTCGCCATTCGTCATCGCTGATCAGCTTCGCATCGCTGATCGTTTTTTCGGGATTCGCCAGCACATCCAACGCCAGATTTCCGAAGTGATCAGCAAATCGTTCGATCGTTTCCGGCGTGAACAAATCCGAATTATAAATGATTTTGCCTTTGAAGCCGTTCGCCGATTCGTTGACAAAAAAATGCATGTCCAGCTCGGTGAACTGCGATTCGATGGGCAGCGATTCAACCTGCAATCCGGCAAGCTGCGGTTCGCCCGGCGAGAACACCTGGAACATCAATTGAAATACCGGGTTGCGGCTCAAATCGCGCTGCAATTGCAATTCTTTGATGATTTGCTCAAACGAAATATCGCCATTGGCGTGGGCATCCATCAGCGTGTTTTGCACGATTTTCAGCACATCGTGGAATCGCATTTCCGGCTGAAGTTGCAGCCGCAGCGCCAGCGGATTCATGAAACAGCCGATCAGATTTTCCCAATCCAGCTTGCCGCGATTGGCATTTGGCGTGCCGAAAACGAGGTCTTCCTGTCCGGTAAAACGGTGGGTGAGCACCGCAAAAATGCTCATCAGCGTGACAAACGGCGATGTTTTTTGCGCTTTCGCGAACGCCGGAATCAACGCAGTGAGCGCATCCGGCAGTTCAAATTGATAGGCTGCGCCGTTAAAATGCTGGTCGTTCGGACGCTGGAAATCGCTGAAAAATTCGCTTTGTGACGGTGCACCGGAAAGCTTTTCTTTCCAAAATTTGAGCTGTTCCTGCAAATGGTTTTGGCTGATGCTGTCGCGCTGGAAACTGGCGAAATCGCGGTATTGCGCCGGCAAGCTGTCCAGATTGAGCGGCGCACCGTTGGCAAAGTGGTTGTAAAATTGTTGCAAATCGTTGAAAAAAACCGAAAACGACCAGCCATCGGCAATGATGTGATGCATGCTTGCCCAAAACACATGCACTTCATCCGCCATTTTGAACAGCTTGAATCGGAACAGCGGCCCTTTGTCAAGCTCGTACGGCGTTTTGATTTCTGTAATCATGGTGGATTGCAGGCGGACATTTTGTTCCGATTCGGGAATTTCCTGCCAATTCGTTGCGGGCAAATCGATCGGCGATGCATCCGCGATTTGCTGAAACGGCTTTTCGTCGCGAACGCCGATGGTCGTTCGCAGCGTTTCGTGGCGCGCGACAATCGCGGAAAGGCTTTGCCGCAGCGCCTCGACATCCAGTTTTCCGGTCAATTTATAGGCAACATTAATGTTGTTCACCGGATTGCCCGGCTCCAGTTTGTCCATAAACCACAGCCGTTCCTGCGCAAACGAGAGATGCGGCGGATGTGTCGCGGTCTCGGATTCCGTCGGCGCAGCAGCCGCATTTTTGGGCGATAACAACGCGATCAGCGTCGCTTTGTTTGCCGCCAGCGCTGCCCGAAATTCGTCGGTGAGCATCCGTTTTGGTGCGTTCAGCCGCAATTTATCGTTTTCCACCCAAATTTTTGCGCCGTTGTCCTGCAATATTTTCAACATTTGATCTGGCGTCATATTTCCAAATCCTCCCATTCATCACTATCGTCCGCGGTCGCGGGTTGTTCAGCCGGTTCGGCGATCAATTTCAGGTTGTCGATGTGGTTTGCCAGCGACGCAATCGTGGGCATTTCCACCAGCAAACTGCGCAGCGGCAAGTCGATCTGGAATTCATCGCTGATGCGCGTCAAAATGCGTACGCCGAGCAGCGAATGCCCGCCGAGATCGTAAAATTCATCGGTCACGCCGATGTCCGGAATCCGCAGCACTTCCCGCCAAATGGCGATCAGTTTTTTCTCTGTTTCGGTTGACGCTTCGACATGCGTTTCTTTTGTATCTTCTTTGTTATCAACAGCTTGCGAAACCGGTTGTTGCGCTGCGAGTGGTTCTGCAGGCATTGCTGCAAACAGTTTTGCCAGCGGTGTTTCGGGCTGATCGATCACTTTTTCCAGCAGCAATTTGAAATGAGCCAGCCAGCGCTCAACGGTTTCTTTTTTGAACTTTTCCGCCTGATAATCGAGCCGGATGCCCAGCCCGTTTTCGCTTTCAGTGAAATACATTTCCAGATCGAAATTGGCGTAACTTTTGGGGTTGAGCACGGTTTTCGCGCGCAAATCGCCAAACGGCAGCGACGCCGATTCGCTTTCGTAAGTGATTTCTACCGAAAGCAGCGGCGGCTGCGAGGCATCGCGATTGAGCCGCAATTTTTCCAGCAATTTGCCGTAAGTGTATTCGCGGTGATCAAATGCGTCCATCAGTCCGGTTTTGATTTGTCCGAGCAGCGATTTGAAAGTGCTTTCCAGGGAAAAATTTGCCCGGATCGGCAGCAGCGAAACGCAGTGCCCGACCAGATTGGCGTTCGATTGTCCGGATTGTCCGGCGGCAGCCAGCCCGATCGCGAAATCGTTTTGCCCGCTCAAGCGATGCAACTGTGTGACAAAACCGCTCATCAGCGTGGAAAACGCGGTTGCGCCCATGCGTTTGGCGGCGCTGCGGATGTTCTCAAATGTCGCTGCGTCGATGTGCGCGAACAGTTGCCCTGAGCGATAGGTGCGCCCGTTGATTTTCGGGAAATCCACCGGCAGTTTGAGCGGCTGCGGCGGCGATTTGAATTGTTTCAGCCAGAAATTTTCGGTGGCGCTGCCGTCTTCGCTGCGCCAGAATGCGCCCAGTTGCTGCGCGTATTCGCCAAAGGGTTTTGCCGCTGGCAGCTTTGGCGCGTCGCCGCGCGATTCGCTGCGATACAGTTCGCCGAGTTCTTCGCACAAAATGCCCATTGACCAGCCGTCGCAAATGAGGTGGTGGGCGCAAATCATCAGCGCGTGCGCGTCGTTTGCCAATTTAATCAGCGTGAAGCGGAACAGCGGTCCGTTCACCAAATCGAACGGCCGGCGATTTTCTTCGGATTGCAATTGCTGTAATTCGGTTTCGCGTGCGTCGCTGTCGAGATTCGACAAATCTTTTTCGACGATTGCAACTTCAATATTTTCAGCGATTTGCTGGAAAACACCGTTGGCATCAAACGTGATGCGCAGCGCCTCGTGGCGTTCCACCAGTTTGCGGATGCTGTTTCGCAACGCGGTTTCGTTTAATTTGCCATCCAGCCGGATGGTGGTGGACATGTTGTATGCGCAACTCGCCGCATCGCCCATTTGGGTTGCCAGCCAGATTTCCATCTGCTGATCGGTGAGCGGCAGTCGCCGGACGCCGGATGCGCTTTCGCCGCCGCCCATAAATCCGCCACGCTGCATCTCGTCCACGCTGGATTCGATGGCGCGCAGAACGGTTTCCAGATCGGCTTCGCTGTGCGCGGTGGATACAAAACAGGCGCGTTCGCGGAGCAGCACGCCTTTGTCGCGCATCAAAAAGAAAAACAGTCCGTTGAGCGGATTCTGGTCGGTGAAAATAAATTTGATGATCGAGCCGCCGTTGAGCAGTTCGATCGGTGCGTTTTTGCGTCGGAAAATGTCGTTGACGCGAGCCGCGAAACGATCGGCTTTGGCGTTCAGTTCATTCTGCAAATTCGGGCTGTCCGATTGCAATTTTTGCAGCGCTGCGTGCGATGCCGCCAGTCCCATCGGGTTGCGCATGAACGTGCCGACGCAATAGGTCACCACGCCTTCGGGGTAGGAATCGTCGCCGTAGCGCCAATCGCCGCCGTCGAAGCTGTCCATGTATTTGCGTTTTCCGGCGACCACTGCCATCGCCATGCCGCCGCTAAGCGCTTTGCCATAGCTGCAAATATCCGCTTCGATGCCGTACCAGCCCTGTGCGCCTTTCGGGTGCAGCCGGAATCCGGTGATCAGCTCGTCAAAAATCAGCGGGATGTCCAGCTCGCTGGTCAGTTCGCGCACTTTTTGGATCATTTCTTTTGGCTGGAAATTGGGGCGAACTGCGGTAATTGGCTCGATGATTACCGCCGCGAGATCGTCCGCATTAGCGCGAATGGCATCGAAACAGTCATCCGTGTAATCGAGCATCAGCGTGTTTTCGGTGAGAAAATCGGGGATGCCCGGCGCTTTCGGCAGTGTGCGGATGCCGTCAGTAGTTTTGATGCCGCGAACAACATATTCGTCAACCAGCCCGTGATAATCGCCTTCGAAAACCGCAATTTTCTGACGTCCGGTGGCGGTGCGGGCGGCGCGAACCGCAGCGAGTACGGCTTCCGATCCGGTGTTGACGATGTGTGCGCGGTCGTGTCCGGTCATTTCGCAAACCATCCGGGCAACTTCTTTCGCCAGCGGCGAAATGACGCCGAGGTGCATGCCTTCTTCAAATTGCTGCATTACGGCGGATTTGATGAATTCTGGTTGATGCCCGAACAGGTTCACGCCAAATCCCATGATCATATCGATGTATTCGTTGCCGTCCACATCCCAAATGCGGCTGCCGCCGGAGCGCTGCGCGGCAATCGGATAAACGACTTCTTTCCAGAAACGGCTGAAGCCGTCGATGACTTGCGGATCGGCGAGATGCTGCCGCTGCTCTGCTGCTATGGTTTTCGATGTTTTGGTTTTGGCGCTGTATTTCGCGACAAATCTATCCAAAAATAGTTGCTGCTGCAAATTCAGTGCACTGATTTGCGGTGCTGGTTGCGGTCGCGATTGCGGCAACGGTGCAGCTTTCGCTTTCGGTTTTGGCGTCACGGATGGGGCAGTCGGCGGCGGCGCGGGTGATTGTGCCGGCGTCGATTGCCCAATTGCTCCCAATGCAGCGAGTTGTTGCTGCATCAGTTGTAACTGTTGCTGAATTACCCGTTCCAACGCGCCGGCGTTTTCCGGCAAAGCGGCAATTCCCGGTGTCGCAATCGGCAGTTGCGGCGCAGTTTGCGGCAACGCCGCCGGTTGCGGCTGTGCGGCAGCCAGTTCAGCGGGATCGGGCGGGAACGCGTCCGGTGTCAAATTTTCATCGATGTATCCGGAAAGCGCGTCGATTGTCGGCGCTTCCTCGAACAACTGCCGGAAGGAAATTTTCACTTTGAATTTGCGCTGTATCGTCGCGTTTGCCTGCGATAAAAACAGCGAGTCAAAACCCAGTTCCAGAAATGTCACGTTAGGATCGAGCGCATCAATTGCCACGCCGCTGAGGTCTTGCAAAATTTCCTGCAGCTTGCGGGCGATGCGTTCTTTGCGCGGTTTTGGCGCGGCAACTGCCGGTGCAGTTGCGGTCGGTTGAGCCGGTTGGGGCATATTCGTATCTCCGGTAAAAACAGGTTGTTGCGTTGTCTGTTGCGTTTGTTCGGATGCGTCCGGTGGATCGATCCAGTAGCGTTTTCGCTCGAACGGATAAGTCGGCAGCGGCACGCGCATGCGCTGTTCGTTGCCGTAAAATTTTTGCCAATCGATGTCCAATCCCGCCAGCCACAATCGTCCCAAACTGGTCAGCAAATGCTGGTCGTCCGGCGTGGTTTCGCGCGGGTGGCGCATCGATGAAACGATCGCGCGGGCAGCGGATTTTTGCGGATGCATCCGCGCCAGCGAGCTCAAAATTTGTCCGGGACCGATCTCCAAAAAGATTCGCCCTTCGCTGTCCAGCAGTGTGCGCATCCCATCCGCAAAGCGCACGGTTTGGCGCAGGTGATTCACCCAATATTGCCAGTTGGCAACGCTGTCGTTCGCCCATTCGCCGGTGACGTTGGAAATGAGCGGGATTTCCGGTGCGTGAAATTCGATAGTCTGCAAAAATTTGCCGAAATCATCGAGAATCGGCTCGACGAGTTGCGAATGCGCCGCGACGTTGATGCGCACCCGCGTCGCTTCGATTTCGCGAGATGCCAACGTTAGCTGCAATTGTTCGATTGCGGCAACAGTGCCGGATGCCACGCAGGAATCCGGGCGATTGATTGCAGCAATCGAGAGATCGTTGTTCAAAAACGGGTGCAGCTCCGCCTCGGAAAGCGGCACGCTGAGCATCGCCCCTTCGGGCAGCGTTTCGAACAATTTGCCGCGCATCACCACCATCGCGAGGGCATCTTTCAGCGAGAAAACGCCGGAAAGACATGCAGCGGTGTATTCGCCCATGCTGTGCCCGATCATCGCGTTGGGCGCAACACCCCAGCTCATCCACAGTTTTGCGCTGGCAAATTGGATGGAGAACAGCGTCGCGAGCGCCAGCGTCGGCTGTTCCATTTCTGCAGCTAATTTGTCACTGACTTCGGCGGGATACATCAATTCGCGAATGTCCCGGTCGATCATCGGCAGCAACAATTCGGCGCATTCGTCCACGGTTTTTCGGAAAACGGATTCGGTTTGATAGAGCTGCAATCCCATGTTCAAATATTGCGCGCCGCCGCCGGCAAACATGAACACTGTCGAATGCGGTTCGCCTGTGCAGCGTTGGCTGATCAGTCGTTGCGGCGTAGATTTTTCCAAAACAGATGCGGCATCGGCGAGATTTTCCACCACCGCGATGCGCCGTTTTTCAAAATATTGCCGACCGGTTTGCAGCGTAAATGCGGCATCGGCGAGATTGTTTTCGGGATATTTGCCGAAATGTTGCGCCAGATTTGCGGTCGCAGTTTCCAGCGCCGAATCGGTTTTGGCGGAGAGCAGTAGCAACTGCCACTGTCGTGCGGTCGGCGCGGACACCTGTTCCGGTGCTTCCTCCAAAATAATGTGCGCGTTGGTGCCGCCCAATCCGATCGAATTTACCGCCGCCCGTCGCGGTGTGCCGGGCGCAGTGGATTCCAACGGCTGCATGGTTGTATTCACAAAAAATGGGCTGTTTTCCAGCTTCAGTTGTGGGTTTGGTCGGGTAAAATGGAGCGTCGGCGGGATTTGCCGGTGCTTCAGCGCCAGCGCAGTTTTGATCAACCCGACCGCGCTGGCACCCGCGTCGATGTGCCCGATATTCGTTTTCACCGAGCCGATCGCGCAAAACCCGCTGTTTTGGGTGTGTTTGCGATATGCCTGCGTCAACGCCGCTACTTCGATGGGATCGCCCAAAATGGTGCCGGTGCCATGCGCTTCCACAAATCCGATGGTTTCGGGATTCACGCCGGATTTTTCAATCGCTTCCGCGACCACTGCGGTTTGTCCGCTAACGCTCGGCGCGGTGAAACCGATTTTGTCCGAGCCGTCGTTGTTGATCGCCGAACCTTTGATGACTGCGTGAACCGTGTCGCCATCGCGGAGCGCATCGGAAAGCCGTTTCAGCACAACAATCGCCGCGCCACTGGTGCGCACCATGCCTTTTGCGTCTGCGTCGAACGTGCGGATGTGCCCGTCCGGCGACAATGGCCCGCCCTCGGTGTATTCGTATCCGCCGCGCGGGGGCATCATCATCCGGCAGCCGCCGGCAATTGCCATGTCGCTATCGCCGGTTTTCAGGCTTTGGCAGGCCAGGTGAATCGCCACGCCGGAGGTAGAGCAGGCGCTTTGCACGGTAAATGCGGGTCCGCGCAAGTTCAATTTGTATGCCACGCGAGTGGTCGAAAAATCTTTGTCGTAGCCGATAACCATGTGATATTCGTCGGATTCCTGCCGCAAATCTGCGTTCGGCGCGATGTGTTGAATCATGTAAGCGTTGCGCCCGACGCCGCCAAAAACGCCAATTTTCCCGGCGAAACGATTGGCATCGTATCCGGCGGCTTCCATCGCGCTGTATGCGGTTTCCAGAAAAACGCGGTGCTGCGGATCGGTGAGTGCCGCTTCCCGGCTGTGATAGCCAAAAAATTCCGCGTCAAAATATTCGGGATTTTCGAATGTGCCGCCCGCGCGAACGTAGTTGGGATTGTCCAGCGTTTTCGGGGAAATGCCCGCAGTGCGTAGTTCATCATCGCTGTATTGGCGAATCGATTCCACGCTGTTGCAGAGATTTTCCCAGAGCTGATCCACATTTTCCGCGCCGGGAAACCGTCCGGCCATCCCGATGATGGCGATGTCTGTGTCAGCAATTTTCGGCGATTTTTCGGGCGTTTCTTCCGCCGATTTCCGGTATGGCGATGCCGCCGCGAATAGCGTTTTTCGCGCCAGATTTCGCTCGTATCCCAAAAATTCCGCGAGTTTCCAGGTTTCATCGCTCAAAAAATTGTCGCTCAAAACGCCCTGCCAGCGATCCGCCAGTTTCGGATTCACCTGCTTTTGTTCGAGCATTTTCAAATCGCCCATCGGGCGGGAATCTTTGTAAATGCCATCGACCATGCGTTTGTGCATATCTTTGTACGGGTTCGCCATATCCGGGTGAAAATCGATGCCAAAGTGGCGGCACATGTGCTGCACGGTTGCTTCCGGATTGACCACCAGATCCTCATACCAGATCGCAATTTTGCGCGATTCTGGCACGGTTTCCAGAAAACTGAGAATATTTTGTTGGCTGTGCAGCCAGATCAATTCACCGAGTAATTTTTCCGGTAAGTCGTGTTTTTTCATATACATAATCTGGTGCATGTGCACCGACTGAAACGAAGTGACCATCGCGTACGGATGGCGAATCATGTGCACATACAGCGCGTTTTCAAAATCGCGTTCGGCTTTGTGCATGCATTGCAAATCCAGCGCGTATTGCGGCGATTTGTCCACCAGAATTTGCTCGCCGAGCCAATCCTGCAGCTTTGCGTAGAGCGCTTTTGTGCTCAAATTCTGTTGCTCAAAATCGTGCATCATTTGCCGGGCGGTGTCGCCATCGACATTTTTGATTTCCATGATTGCGCGAATCGTGCCCTCAAGCCAGACATGCCATTTGCCGGAAAAGGCGTTTTTTCGCTCGCGTAGCGAATTAAACAGCAGCAACTGCAATTCGGATGCGGCGAACAACTGCGGATGTCCCGCCAGCATCGTGCGGAACAGCGTCGTGCCGGAGCGCGGCGGCGCCAAAATGAACAGCGCTGGCGGATTTTTCGGCGATTGACCGTCATCGCGGAGATGCACGGTTGGCACGATGTGTTTCATTTTTTCGATGATTTCCGGCGTGACGATGTGCCGCTCAACCGTCGATGCAGCGGTTTCCGTGCTGCTTTCGCCGCCGAAAAAGCGCTGCAGCGCAGATTGATATTCGCTGTCGAGCATTTTGGCGAACGCCGCAATGGTCGGCTTCTCGAACAGCGTGACCACAAAAACTTCCTCGCCGAGATCGGCGTAGAGCCGCGCGACAAATTGCCCGGCTTGAATGGATGTGCCGCCGAGTTCAAAAAACGCATCGCGAACGCCGATGGATTCGATCCCCAACACATCCTGCCAGATTCCTGCGAGATATTTTTCGGTGTCGCTGCGCGGCGCAACAAACGCAACGCTGAGGTTCGGTCGCTCTTTGCCCGGTTCCGGCAACGCTTTCCGGTCTATTTTGCCGTTGGTAGTCAGCGGGAATTCGTCGATTTTCACGAACGCGGCGGGAATCATGTAATCCGGCAGCGATTGCCCCAAAAATGTGCGAATTTCCGAAATATTCAGCGCGGCTTTCGCGACAAAATAGCCCACCAGCCGCTGCTCGCCGCTGTGCGGATGTTTGTTGGCGATGACCAGCGATTGGCTGATCGCCGGATGTTTGACCAGCGCCGCCTCAATTTCGCCGAGTTCGATGCGGAATCCGCGGATTTTCACCTGAAAATCCATTCGCCCGAGATAATCGAGATCACCGTCCGGCAGCCGTTTCGCCAAATCGCCGGAGCGATAGAGCTTTTCGCCGCTCCCGGGTTTTTGCGGATGCGGAATAAATCGCTCGGCAGTGAGCTGTTCGCGTTTCCAGTAACCGCGCGCCACGCCGCCGCCGCCAACGCAAATTTCACCGGTTTCGCCATCCGGCACGGGCTGCAAATGTTCGTCGAGCAGCACAATTTCCAGATCGGAAATCGGCACGCCGATCAAACTGCTGGCGGAGCTGTTCAAATCTGCCGAGCTAACCGGTCGATAGGTCACGTGCACGGTCGTTTCGGTGATGCCATACATATTGATGAGTTGCGGTCTGGCATCGCCGTAACGATCGAACCACGGTTTGAGCATCTGGAAATTGAGCGCTTCGCCGCCGAAAATGACGTATCGCAGCGCGAAATTTGCAGGTTTTGCGGATTGCTGATCCGCTGCAATCAACTGTTGAAATGCCGATGGCGTCTGGTTCAGCACAGTCACTTTTTCATCGACGAGCAATTTGTGAAACGCTTCCGGCGAACGGGAAACCATTAAAGGCACAACGACAACGCTGCCGCCATAAAGCAGCGCGCCCCACATTTCCCAAACGGAAAAATCGAAGGCGTACGAGTGAAACATCGTCCAGATGTCGGTTTCGTCAAAATGAAACCAGTGATCGGTGGCGGTGAACAGCCGCAGCACGTTGCGATGGCTGATCATCGCGCCTTTCGGCTGACCGGTGGAGCCGGAGGTGTAGAGCACGTAAACGAGCTGATTTTCGGTGATTGCGATGCCGGGATTGTCGCGGCGCTGATTGGCAATTGGCGAATCCGGCGCATCAACGATGACCGGTTGCAGCGCATCACCCGACGGCACCTGCCCGATCAGCGATTGCTGGGTGATCAGCAATTGCACATCCGCATCGTTGAGCATAAATTCAATACGATCTTTGGGATACGCCAGATCCAGCGGCACAAACGCGCAGCCAGCTTTCAATACGCCCAAAATTGCGACGATCACTTCCGGCGTGCGTTCGAGGCAAATGCCGACGAGCTGTTCCGGCACCACTTTTTGCGCCAGCAGATGATGCGCCAGTTGATTGGCGCGTTCGTTAAGTTTGCGATAGGTGAGTTGCTGCCGCTCAAATCGCACTGCGATGTTCTCCGGCGTGCGCGCAACCTGCGCCTCAAACCGTTCGATGAGCTGTTTAAATTCGCCGGAAAAATGTTGTAAGTCTTTCATTTACTAACCCTTATTCGTCGCCGCCAGTATCCAATTACATTCACTTATTTTCGGAAGTGCTGCCCCAAACAATAGTGAAAGCGTGTGATTTCGCGATATAATTTTGGGGAAATTTGAAAATCGATTGATGATTACCTGCTTTTGTGACACGTTAATTCGTGACGTTTTTCCGATGGATTTTACTGTCGCATGTTTTTCGCGGTGATAATTTGCACTATCGATTGGCGCTGTGCCTGCAGTTGATGCGTTGTCTGGAACAATTGAATATTTGCTAATTCGTTGAAAATAATCGTTTTAAGGTTTTGCAGTGATGCGAAAAAACATGTCAGCTGTTGAACGGAAAGCATTAGACGAAGGTTGTTGTTCACCCGTTTTTTCTAACCCAAATCAGGCTCGAATTATAATACATTTTTTGTGAAAAATCACCTGCCGGAAGCAGAATAGCAGAAATACTACATTAAAAACGCGATTATTTGTCGCTTGCTAACGGTTTGGGCAAACACCCGTTCTTTTAAGAAATAATCTGTAAATCGGCGTTTTGGAACCGGTGCATTCGGAAGCTTGCGCTGGTTATCAATTCTGTGGGCAATAAAAGGCGATCCGGTTTTGGGGAAACCCGCGAAAATTTGTATATTTCTGCCGCAAAAAAATAAGCTTATTTTGCACGATACCCGTCAATCGGGTTGACCGCAAATTTACACGGATGAACACGGACGAAACCGCCATTGAAATCACCGCAACATTTAATCGATAACCTGCTGAAATTTAATGAGTTTGGTGAAACGGAAAACGGGCAGATCGCCGTTGGCGATAGCAGTTATCCGCAGTTTGTCAACGAATTTTGGACATCGCGCCAGCGGCAAGCCAACGCGTTGCACGAAGTGGCCTATCGCGCCTGTTTTAAAGGGCAGTTGCCGCGATTTTTTATCGAACGGCTTTCGCAACCGGGTGATATCGTTTATGATCCGTTCAGCGGCCGCGGAACGAGCGCCATCGAAGCCGCGCTGCTCAACCGCAGAGTGATTGCCAACGACATCAATCCGCTGAGCGCATTGCTGGCTGAACCGCGATTATCGCCGCCGGATTTGTCCGCATTGCAGCAGCGATTAGCGGAAATTCCCGTCGATTCATCTGCAAAGTCTGATATCGATTTGTCGATGTTTTTTCACCCAAAAACCGAAGCGGAAATTGTTTCGCTGCGCAATTATCTGATTTCCCGCCGCGAAAACGGCAGCGAAGATGCGCTGGATCGCTGGATAAAAATGGTGGCTACCAATCGCCTCACCGGACATTCGCCGGGATTTTTTTCGGTGTACACGCTGCCGCCCAATCAGGCGGTTACGCCGGAAAGCCAGATCAAAATTAATCAAAAGCGCAGCCAAACGCCGGAATACCGCGATGTGAAACAACTAATTCTGCGCAAATCGAAATCGCTCTGCAAAGATTTATCGCCGGAATTGCGGCTGCAACTGTCACAGATCGCCGAATCCGCACATTTTTTGACCGGCGACGCCCGCCAAACTCGCCAAATTTCCGACGAAACCGTGCAATTGACCGTCACCTCGCCACCGTTTTTGGATGTGGTTCAATACGGCGCAGATAATTGGCTGCGCTGCTGGTTCAACGCGATCGATATCGCCAAAGTTGAACAAAAAATGACCGTCACAAAATCGCTGCCGGAATGGAAAACTGTGATGGGTGTAGTATTCCGTGAGTTGCACCGCATCACCTGTCCGGGCGGTTGGGTGGCGTTTGAGGTTGGCGAGGTGCGCAACGGGCGCATCAAACTGGACGAAGTCGTTGCGCCACTCGGCGAAGCCGCCGGTTTTCACTGTGCGGGGATCGTCATCAATCGCCAGCAGTTCACCAAAACCGCCAATATTTGGGGCGTGAAAAACAACGCCAAAGGCACGAATACCAACCGGATTGTGGTGTTCAATAAATAATGAAATTAGCAATGCACTCTAAGATTACAATCACCCCGGAAATGCTCGAAGAAGCCCAACGGCTGATTCCCCAAACGCGGGTGAACCGCACCGTCGCATCGCCGGTGGATACACTAGCGGGACATCTCGGTGAGTTCGCATTTGCGGCATATTTTTTCGGCGACTGGCGGCAGCATCGCGTCGGGCAAAATAAGGGTGAGGCGGATTTTGGCGATGTGGAAATCAAAACCTCGGCGTATCCGTTTTCCGAAAAACTGCATTTGCTGGTGCGGGAAGATTACGCCAAAAAACGCAAACCTGCTGCGTATGTGCAGGTGATTATCGATCTGCCATCGCCGCAGGCAGCTGAAATTTTCTCGGGAACAACGGCTATTTTGTGTGGTTTCGCCGATGCCGCAGCAGTGGACGCCGCGCCGAAAAAAGATTTCGGCTCCAAATTTGGCAGCGAAGGCGGTTATCAGTGCCACTTTATTCGCATCGATCAACTACGACCGATGGCAGAACTGGCAGCTTTTTTGCGAACACAACAGATGCAAGTGGCAATGAAATCGCTCAAAAGCCGTGTTGCCAACCACTTTCCTCGATGAACGTTGCCTGAGTGGTTCAATTCCTGCAATCCCGCAAGGTTATTATCCCTCAAATTGTTATATTTACACACCATTATGAAATTCGGAAAGCGACAGCCCAACTGGCAAATGTGGGCAATTTTGGGCGGATTGCTGGTGCTGCAGCCGCTGTTTGGGCAATCGCAGTGGTACGATTTTTACGGCAATGCCCGCGAATCGATTGCGGATGCTAATTGGGCGGATGCCGTCGCCCAACTCGATCGCGCCATCGAACTTCGGGACAGTCCAAAGCTGGAAGTTGAAACGTATTCGCTGCGGTTTATCGATTACCTGCCCTATTTTTGGCGCGGTGTGGCGCAATTCAATTTGGGAAATATTGCGGCGGCGCAAACCGATTTTGCCCGCGCGGAAGATTGGGGCGTGGTCAACAGCAGCAGCTATCGCAACAACTTTTTGCGCTATCGCCGATTGATTCAGCAGGAAATCAGCCGGACGGATTCGCTGGTAACGCTGGTTCGCGATTGGCAAAATCAGCAGTCGCAGTTGGAAAATAATCGCACCCAAAATCAATATTTACATCAGTTAAGCGACGCACTCAGTCAGCAGCAACCCGCCGCAGCAATGGCTATTCTCGCGGATCTCGTTCGCGAAAATCCCGGTGAAACCCGTTTTGCCGAATGGCAGCGACGCATTCGCCGCTGGCAAAATGAATCCGGCGATGCGGCAACCGAAGCGCAATTGTCCATCCGGTTTGATGATGCGCTGCAACAATATCTCGCCGGAAATTACGCTGCGGCGCTGGCCGCGTTTGCCCACATCGAGCAGCAGCAACCGGGATTCCGGCAGGCAAATGACTGGCTCCGCAAAACCCGTTCGGAAATGACCCGACTCGGGCAAAAACCGGACACGCTGCTGCGAACCGTCATCGAACGCGACACGCTCGGCGTAGCGCCGGTAGTGGCTTTCCCGGCGGAATTTGTGGAAACGCGCGATGCGCAGATTCGCATCACCGGCGTGGTGCGCGATGATCAGGGCATTTCTCATTTGACGGTTTCGCTGAATGGTTCGCCGATGCGCGACAATTCCGGCTCGCCGTTGCAGATCGCGCCGCCGGATGTTCAGCAAAAACAAGGGTTTCGCTTCGCTATCGATGTGCCGTTGCTGTTGGGCGAAAACCAGCTCACTGTCATCGCAACGGATGTGGATTCGCCGCCAAATCAGGCTGCTTTTCCGCTGACGATCTCCCGGAAACAGCCGCTTTATCGCGAGCCGATGGCGCTGTCACTGGCGGCGCTGGTGGTGCTGTTTGCTGCCGGCGGTGTTTTTGCGAACTGGTATTTTCGCCGGCGAATCGCGTTTGTCAGCAAATACAATCCGTATATTGCCGGTGCGCCGGTGCTCAACGAAAAAATGTTTTTCGGGCGGGAAAATTTGCTGCGGCAGGTGCTGGCGGCGTTGCCGAACAACAGTTTGATGCTCCACGGTCCGCGCCGGATCGGCAAAACATCGCTGCTGCACCAACTCAAAAAGCGGCTGGAACAGCAGCCAGACGCGGATTACGTTTACCTGCCGGTGTATATCGATTTGCAGGGGACGCCGGAATCGCGGTTTTTCGCAACGATGGCGCACGATATTGTGGAAGGCTGCGCCGAAAAAATGCCCGCAGATGTGGCGTTGCGCATCGCCGCTCGGCCGGAAAATTACAGCGCCCGCGATTTCAGCGCGGATGTTCGCGATATCCTCAAATCGCTGCAATCGCCGGGTGGCAAACCGCTGATTTTGGCGCTGCTCATCGACGAAGTGGACGAATTGAATCGCTATTCCGCGCAAACCAACCAGAAATTGCGCAGTATATTTATGAAAACCTTTGCGGAAAATCTCGTATCGGTGATGGCGGGCAGCCACATCCGCAAACGCTGGGAAAGCGAAGGCAGCCCGTGGTATAATTTTTTCTCGGAAATTCCGGTCGGGCAAATCGAGCGCGCCGCCGCCGAACAGCTCATTCGCGAACCGGTGAAAGGCATTTTCAGCTTCGATGACCCGGCGGTTTCCCGGATTCTGGAATTGAGCGACTGCGTGCCGTATCGCATCCAGAAAATTTGCGCCCGCTGCATTGCGCGAATCATCGAATCTCGCCGTCGCCGGGTGACTGTTGCGGATGTTGAAGCTGTCGCTGCCGCCGCATCTGACGAAGGATAAAGGATAATTGATAAAGGATGATTTTGGTGGTTGAGCCTGTCGAAACCACCTTTTCACGAAACAGCCAAAAGCTAAACGCCAAAAGCCAAAATAATGCCCAATCGCAAAAATCCATTCATCGCCGGAAACTGGGTGCGCGGAGAAAATTTCTTCGGGCGCGATGACCGCGTTCGCGAAATTCTGGACGGCAAATACCGCTATGTATGGATTGCCGGCACCCGGCGCATCGGCAAAACATCGCTGCTGAAAGAATTGGAATTGCGCTGTGGCGATGCTTATCTGCCACTATTCTGGAATATGCAGGGTGCAGGCGATGCGGGCGGGCTGGCGGAGCTGCTGCTCGAAAGCGTGGAAGACGCCGAAGATCGATTCGCGGAATCTGGCGTTGCGGTTGCCGAAATGGAATCGCTGAGCTTGTTCGAAATGCTGCGCTATCTCAAAAAATGTGCCCGGCAATCCGGCAAAACCCTGCTGCTGCTCTGCGATGAATGCGAAGAATTGCTGAATATCGAAGCTGCAAATCCGGAAGTGCTGCCACGGTTGCGGCGATTTTTCCAGCAGGGCGAGGGCGTGCTCACGGTGATCACCGCAACGCGGCGATTGCTGCAGCTTGAAACCGCTTCGTCGGCGAACACATCGCCGTTTTTGCACGGATTTACGCCGCCGGTTTTCCTGCGGGAACTCGACGAAGCCGCCGCAACTGCGCTGGTTTCGCGCGGCAATTTTGCGCCGGAAATCGTCCGGGAAATTTGCCAAACCTGCCACAATCACCCGTATTTGCTGCAACAATTGGCAGCGCGATTTTTCGAAAGCGGCGATCTGCCGGAGAGCATCCGCGAAATGGCGCTGGATCCCACGCTCGCACAATTTTTTGCGGTGGATTTTGCGATGCTGGACGACCGCGAAAAACAGGTGCTTCGTTACATTCTGGACGAAAGCGCGCTCAGCGAAGCGGATTTGGTGGCGAAAACGGCGTTGCGTTCGGAAAATGTCGCGGCAATTGTGCAGGCGTTGCTGCAACTTGGTTTTGTGCGGCGGGACGGGCAGCGACTGCAGATCGCCAATTTATTTTTGGAAAAATGGCTGCTGCGCGAATCCGAATCGCTGTTTGCTGCGTCGCAAGTGTCGTCATCCGGAAATTCCGGCAGCGGATTTACCGGGCGAAAAATCGGGCATTACCGCATCGAAACAGCGATCGGTCGCGGCGGGATGGGCAGCGTTTGGCGGGCAATCGACGAGCGGTTGCAGCGCACCGTTGCACTAAAAATTTTGTCGCCGGTGCTGTTGAACGATCCGCAGGCGGAAGCGCGGTTTCGGCAGGAGGCGCGGGCGGCTGCGGCGCTCAATCATCCCAATATCGCGCAAATTTTTGATATCGGCGTTGCTGATGAACTACCGTTTCTCGCGCTGGAATTTGTCGCTGGCGGAACGCTGGCGGATTGGCGCAATGCACACGCGGATGATTTTTCCGCAAAGCTGTCAATCGCCAAACAAATTGCGGACGGGCTGGCGCACGCGCATGCGCAGGGTGTGGTGCATCGCGATATCAAGCCGGAAAATATTTTGGTGACAGCCACCGGACAGCCGAAAATCACCGATTTTGGGTTGGCGAAAATACAGGACAACGCATCGCAGCTCACCCAAACCGGCGACAGCATGGGCACGCCCGCATACATGGCGCCAGAGCAGGTTGCCGGCGTTTCAACCGATGAGCGAACGGATATTTATTCGCTCGGTGTGGTGCTGTTCGAGCTGTTTTGCGGCGAGCGACCGTTTGCCGCGAATGCCAAAGCGGCGCTGGTGTATTCGATTATGCACGAATCGCCGAAGTCTGCCTGCGATATCGATCCTTCGCTGCCGCGGGAATTGTGCGATTTATTGGCGAAAATGCTCCAAAAATCGCCGGACGATCGTCCGCAAACCATCGCTGCCGTGTTCGCGCAGTTGAATCAACTTTCCGGTTGACGGTTGCAAAAGGTCATTCCTGCGAATGCAGGTATCTCCATATTTTTAACCGCAGAGATCGCAAAGAACGCTGAGGAAAAGCCGACGATTTCAGAAATTGGCGTTCAAAGCGGGAGCTTTGAACGAGTGCGTAAAATTTATGCTAATTTGTGTAAAAGGTCATTCCTGCGAATGCAGGAATCTCCATATTTCTCAACACCCTCTGCGGCTTATCTACAGTCGATAATTTTATAAAAAATAGATCGTTAAACGGTGAATTTTCGTCGAAAGCGAGGCGGATATGCAGCCGAAAATTTTGATCCTCGGCGGATACGGCAACGCCGGGTTGCCGATTGCCAGATTGCTGCTGCAGGAAAGCGACGCGCATTTGATTATTGCGGGACGGAACATGGCGCGGGCACAGGCGGTCGCCGATGATTTGGATCGCGAATTTCACACCGGACGCGTTTCCGCCCAACCGGCGGATGCAGCCGACGCGGAACATTTGAAAAACGCATTTGCGGGCGTTCAGTTGGTGGTGGTTGCATCCAGCACCATCGATTTTGCGCGGAACGTTGCGGCTGCGGCGATCGCGGCAAACGCCGATTATTTTGATGTCCAGCTATCTTCGCCGGTAAAACTGGCGGCACTCAACGAAATTGCAGATAAAATCCACGAATGCGGCAGAAGCTTCATCACCGATGGCGGTTTTCATCCCGGCGTTCCCGCGGCAATGGCGCGATTTGCGGCAACCCGTTTCGATGCGCTGGAAGTTGCCAACATCAGCGCTGCGTTTCAACTGGACTGGCGCGCGCTGGATTTGTCCCCCGCCACCATCGCGGAATTTTTGGGTGAGCTGAAACATTTTAATCCGCAAGTGCTCAAAAACGGGCAGTGGATTCGCCCGGGCATGCACGGTTTCCCGAAATTCAATTTTGGCGAACGGTTCGGTGATCGCTATTGCTCACCAATGTTTTTGGCGGAATTGCGCGATTTGCCCGACGCGATTCCAACGTTGCGCGAAACAGGATTTTACATTGCCGGATTCAATTGGATGACCGATTACGTGATCATGCCGGTTGCGCTCGCTGCGCTAAAATTATTTCCAAACAAACCGCTGAAATGGTTGGAAAACCTGTTTTTCCAAGGCCTGACGCGCTTCAGCAAACCGCCGTATGGCGCGGTGTTGCAACTTATGGCATCGGGAAAAAGAAACGGATCGCACAGCAATTTACATCTGCGATTGACCCACGACGACGCCTATTTTTTGACCGCTGTGCCGGCAGTTGCCTGTCTGCTGCAATATCTGGACGGCAGCATCCGGCGACCAGGGCTGTGGTTTCAGGCTGGTGTGGTGGAGCCGGTTCGCTTTTTCCGCGATATCGAACGGTTGGGCATCGCGATGGAAATCTGGCAAACGTAATCTTCAGAATCCGTTCGTTTCTGCACCGGAGTGTGTTAAAATGTATTGCATCGCAGAATGATTGGATTTATTTTTCGCGCCTGAAATAAAAAAATACTGTATCAGGTTGGGTCATTGACCAATATTTGAACATTATAAAGAAGATTCGGAAACGCAAATGCGCTATTTCGTCACCGGTGGAACCGGTTTTGTGGGGAGTTGGGTTGTCAAACAGCTAACAGATGCGGGTGAAACCGTCGTTTGTCTGGTGCGGAAAACCAGCAATTTGCGCTGGCTGGAAGGGCTGCCGGTGGAATATTGTTACGGATCGTTGAACGATCCGGATTCGCTGCGCGAAGCGATTGGCAGATCGGATGTGGTTTTGCACATCGCGGGTGTCACCAAAGCGCTCACGCCGGAGGAATTTTATCGCGGAAATGTGCAAGCCACCAAAAACCTGATGGAAGTGACGCTGGTGGAAAATCCCGGCATCAAAAAAGTGGTGTTTGTGGGCAGCCAGGCCGCTTGCGGACCGTCCAATCCGGGCGAATCGAAAACGGAAGATGCGCCGGCAAATCCGCTCACCGATTACGGTAAAAGCAAATTGCAGGCAGATGAAGTCGCGCAATCGTATTTCGGCAAATTGCCGGTCACCATTTTGCGCCCGCCCACCGTTTACGGTCCCCGCGATACCGATGTTTTCGAAGTATTCAAAAATGTGAAAGCCGGTGTGAATCTGAAAGTGGGTTCGCACGATCCGGTGGTGAGCATTATTCATGTGTTCGATCTGGCGCGCGGCATCATCGCTGCGGCGAACGACGATCGCTCGACCGGTGAGATTTTCAACATCTGCAATCCGCAACCGTGCGAATGGTCGAATGTGATCGACATTCTCAAATCAGCGATGAACAAAAGTGTAATGAATATTCCCGTGCCATACGCCGTAGCTTACGGATTTGCGGGAATTATGGAGCTCGGATCAAAAATCACCGGGAAACCGAGCATTCTCAATCGCCAAAAAATGATTGAAGTGAACGCCGGATATTGGGTATTTTCCGCAGAAAAAATCCGCGAAACTTTGGGATTTCTTACCGAAATTTCGCTGGAAAAAGGGTTGGCGGAAACCTGCAATTGGTATAAAGAACACGGTTGGCTGTAAACAGAATGTTGGGAGCTGACACTACATTAATTGCCGCACGGGTTCGCGGCGGAGGTGAACAATGGCGTTAACGCCGGAAGAAGAAAAGCAATTACGGGATCAGATTCGCGAAAAACTGGAAAAGCGGCTGGAACGGTCGCAGGAACATCAGGACGATAGCGACGCAGCCCGGCAAACAAAGCTGGAGGAACGGCTGCGCCAACAGATCCGGGAAGAGGAAGAGGAAAAATTCTACGCCGATCGCGGTTATGTGAAATACACCAATCATCGCGGCGGCATCGAATGGCTAACGCCGGAAGAAGCGGAGCATCGCCGGAGCAAACGGCGGACAACCAAAGGCAGCTCCCGGCGGAAGATGCGCAAACGCCAGAAATGGGTGCGCTGGGCGGTTAATGCTGCGGCAATTGCCATCGCATTTGCGGTTTTTGCGTATGTTTGGCGATACAACCCAAATCCGCAGGTTTCGGCAGGAACGTTGGTGATTGAATCCGAAGTGCCGGGTGCGCACGTTTTTATCAACGGCATCGAACGCCGCGACGAAATCACGCCGCTCACCCTGCCTGATATGAGCACAGGTTCTTATTTTATATCGATTTACAAAGAGGGATTTGCCGCGTGGCCGCCGATGCAAAAAGTGGTGCTGGAAAATGGCAAAACCGCTGCCGTCAGTTTCGAGATGAAAAACGTCGGCAAAATGGGCATGCTGCAAATTGATGTGAATCAAACCGATGTGGATGTTTATGTGGACGGCATCAAAATGCCCGTTGCCGATCTTTCAGCGATGGAAATTCCGGTGGGACATCACATTATTTCGGTTGTGAAAGATGGCTATTTGGCAACGCCGCAATACCACCGTGTGTTGGTGAATGAAAATGATGTGACCAACGTGCAATTTTCGATGGAAAAAAGTGATGTCGGATATTTGAAAATCAGCAGCAACCGGGCATCCGGATTTGTGTATTTGAGCAATAAAATGACCGGAATTAAGGCGAACGGGCTGGCGTTCCCGGTTGCCGAGGGCGTTTACGAAATCCGGATTGTGGAAAATAAGTACATCAGTTTGCCGGAAAAAGAACTGGTGCGAATTTCCGCCGGCGAAACGGTGGAATTGTCTTTCCATCTGCAACAATCGCCAACGCTGGACACACTGGACTTGCTCTCCGATCGTCCGGGTGACAACATTATTTTGAACGGCGAAGTGCTGCCGTATGTGACGCCAATCAGCGATTTGGTACTCAACGACGGCGTGAATTTTATCAACCTGATGCGCAACGGCCAGCTGCTCGCCGAAAAAGATGAAGCTGTGGATGTCGCCAATCTGAAAGACCGGCGGCTGCAACTTAATTTTTAGAAAAACCGTATCCCACCTGCCGCCTGTTCATCTAAACTACCGAATCGGATGCTGTAATTTATTGCCACAGAGCCACAGAAATCACGGAGAGAAACAAAACACGCTTCATGTAATTTTCTGTTTTTATTTAGTTTAAGTTTCTCGAACCCTGTGCACTCCGTGCCTCCGTGGCAAAATATTCACGACGTCATTCGAACAGCGAATACCGGACGGATGTGCCGCCGCGCAATCCGCCATTTTCGAAATCAACAATAACACATACAGGAATCCACATGCAATTTCAACCGCTGAAACGCAGTGAAACACCCGATATATTTAACGATTATTTGCACAATCCCGAAAAAATCCGAGCGTTTTATCCCCATCATTTCACCGGAAATTGGGCGAAGGTGATTGACGAACGCAGCAATTTTGCAATTCCGCGAGCGGAATTGGTTGCGGTACTCCGCAACCAGCACAGCCGCTGGAACACCGGAAAAGCAACCCTGCAACATATTGAAAAACTTGCAGATAGCAATACATTTGCCGTCGTTACCGGTCAGCAGGCGGGCGTTTTGGGCGGACCGCTGTACACGTTTTTTAAAACGATGACGGTGATCAACCTCGCGAAACAGTTGCAGCGGCAATTCCCGGAAAAGCAATTTGTGCCGCTGTTCTGGCTGGAAGTGAACGACAGCGATTTTGCGGAAATCGCCAAAACGAACTATCTCACCAAAGAAAATGAGTTGAAAACGTTGCAACTGGACGAAGCGCCGGACGACGCGGAGAAACCGATTGCCGCCCGAAAAATCAGCGATGCATTCGCCGAATGGCGGGAAATCGCCGACGCGGATTTTTTCGATACGGAATTCAAATCCGCAGCGCTGGATGCGTTTATCGGTTCGTACAAAAGCGGTCGCGGTTACGCGGACGCATTTGCGGATCTGCTGCTGACCTTTTTCGGCGAACACGGTTTGGTGCTGTTCGATCCCTCCGGGAGCGGCGTTTGTCGATTGGCGCAACCGCTGTTCGAGAAAGCGCTCACCAATGCCGATAAAATTCTGGAAGTCGCCAACCAACGCAATAGTGAATTATCCGACGCCGGATACGGCACCCAGATCCATTTCAATCCAAATCAAACGCTGTTGTTTTTGAACGACAAAAATGCCCGGCGCGTGCGGGTGGATGTGGACGACAATGGGCAATTTCTGCTGAAATATCCCGACGGACACCGTCCGGTTGCCCGCGAGGACTTGCTGAAAACCTGTTCGGAATCGCCGCAATATTTGTCGCCGAATGTGGCGCTGCGCCCGCTGATGCAGGATTCGCTGCTGCCGACCGTTGCATACGTTGGCGGACCGTCTGAAGTGGCGTATTTTGCGCAAGTTGCCGCGCTTTATTCGCATTTCGAAATTCCCATACCGGTTGTTTTTCCGCGCCACCGGCTGACCATCGTCGAGGGAAAAATCCAGAAACAGATCGACAAAAATGAACTCGGTTTCGCGGAAATTCTGGAAAATCGCCCCGATTTTATCGACACCGTAATCCGCAACGGCGCCGGTCAGCAATTGTTCAATTCGGTCGAAACGACCAGCAAAACCATCAGCGATGCGTTGAACGCACTGCATTCCCAACTGGAAGCCGTTGACCCGACGCTGGTGAATTCGCTGGAAAAAACCCGCGACAGCATCGAAGGCAATTTCGAAAAACTCAGCGGAAAAATCGTGCGATCGCTGGAACAGCGCAACGAAACGCTGGTTCGCCAGCTCGAAAAAATTCAGCTCAATTTGCTGCCCGGCGGCAATTATCAGGAGCGCGTGCTCTCGATGCTGTACTTCGTTATCAAATACGGGCCGGAATTTATCGAAAACCTGCTCGAAAACCTGCCCGAAGACCCTTCCCCGCACTATATCGTAAAATTGTAGCATTGCACTGTGCAAATTTGCAGTATATTTTAGTATTTCCGGCGTGTGTCGCTGTTGCGGCACGCGCTACCGGAAATCGATTGAATTTGCCCAAAAGGAATTTTTATGAAAAAAATAATCGGGATTATTGCGGGCTTTTTATTGCTCATTTTGGTCGCGCTGATTGCGCTGCCAATGATTTTTCGCGATGACATTATCGCGTGGATAAAAGCGGATGTGAACAAAAATTTCACTGCGACGGTGGATTTTGCGGATGTGGATATCAGCCTGATTCGCAGTTTTCCCCAAATGAGCGTGGGATTGCGCGGATTGACGGTGGTGAATCACGAACCGTTTGCGGGCGATACGCTCGCTGCGATCGACAATCTGGAAATTGCGCTGCAACTGAGCAGCTTGTGGCAGGGCGGCGCGATGGTCATCAATTCCATTTTGGTGGAGCGCCCGCGAATTTCCGTAACCGTGAATTCGGATGGCGCGATGAACACGAACATTGTGAAGCCAAATCCGGAGCAGACGACGACTGAGGACGAATCCGCCGGCGGCGCAAGTTTTGAGCTGCGCGATTACCGGATCGTCGATGCGGATATCGAATACGCGGACGAATCGGGCGGCGTGTTGCTCAAGCTGGACGGCTTCAACCATCGCGGCAGCGGCGATTTTACCGCATCGCAATTTGCGATGACCACAGCAACGAACATCGCAAATATCCGTTTTGACAACGGCGGTGCAACGCTGATCAACAACGCCAAACTGGATGCGACGGTGAACATCGCGGTGGATCTGGCGACGAACAAATACACCCTGCAGCAGAACACAATCGCGCTGAATGCGTTGCAGCTCAACGCTTCCGGGTGGGTGCAGCAGGTCGGCGAAAATCTGGAAATGGATATCACCTTCGATGCGCCGGAAGCGCAATTCAAAGATTTGCTGAGCATGATCCCGTTTATTTACCGGAAAGATTTTGCCGATTTGCAGGCGGATGGCAGCTTTTTGCTGCGCGGCAGCGCGAACGGCGCGCTCACCGAAACGCAAATTCCTGCGTTCGAAATCGCGCTGGATGTAAAAAACGGCATGTTCCAATATCCCGATTTGCCAACGCCGGTGGAAAATGTGCAAATCCAGTTGCTCGCCAAAAATCCCGGCAAAACAGCGGACGCCACGGTTATCGATTTGCAGAAAATGCACATCGAAATTTTGAAAGAACCGTTGGATGCCAAGCTGCTGGTGAAAACGCCGGTTTCTGATCCGTATCTGGAAACGAACATCGTCGGGCGACTGAATTTGGGCGAAGTGAAAAATATTTTCCCGCTCGGCGAGGGCGTGGAACTGGCCGGAAAAGTGCAGTCCGATTTCCAGTTGAAAGGTGCGCTTTCTGCGATACAAAATAATGACATCAGCAACTTTTCCACCGGCGGCACGCTGAAATTCAGCGATGTGAAATACGCCGCGCCGGAATTGCCGGAGGCAATCGCGCTGCAAAGCGCCGATCTGCAGTTTTCACCGCAAAAAGCGTCATTGCAAAATTTACGGGCGACATTCGGCAGCAGCGATCTGCAGGCCAACGGCGTGCTGGAAAATATTTTCGGTTATGTATTTCACGATCAAACCGTTAAAGGCACGCTGGCGCTGCAATCGAAATTGCTCGATTTGAATCCGTGGATCGCCGGCGAAAGCGAACCGCTGCAAGCCATCGAACTGCCCGCAAAAGTGGAATTTCTGCTGGCTGCCGATTGCCAAAAAGTGCTGTTCGACAAGTTGGAAATGAAGAACGTAAAAGGCAATTTGCTGCTGAAAGATCAAAAACTCAGCCTGCTGGATTTGAGCGCCAACATGCTGCAGGGATCGCTGCGCACCAGTGGCGAATACAGCTACATTCCACCCAAAAAACCGGAGATGTTTTTCGATGTGCTCATCGATAATTTCGCGATTCCCGAAACGTTCACCAGCTTTGTGACGGTGCAAAAATTTATGCCGCTTTCCGAAAAAATGGACGGTAAATTCAGCGGTCAACTCACGTTGAATTCCTCGCTCGACCAAAATTTGCTGCCGGTGATGTCCGCTTTAACCAGCAAAGGCAGTTTGGTAGTGCCCAAAGTGAAAATCACAGACACGGATATTTTCAACAAATTATCCGAAAAATTGAGCCTGAGTGCCCTGCACAATCCGGCGCTGAGCGATGTGAACCCGACATATTCTATCAAAAACGGACGGTTTTATGTTGAGCCGTTTAAGTTCAATATTGACAAATATTTAATCGAGGCAACGGGTTCCAACGGTATCGACCAGTCGGTCGATTATGCGATGAAAGTGCACGTTCCCGCAGCGGAATTGCGCGATCAGGCGAATGCGGCAATCAGCCAGTTTATCAAAACGGATGCAAATATGCTCAGCTCCGGCACGGTTGTGGTGGATGTGAAAGTAGGCGGCACTTTTAAAAATCCGGTGCTGAACGTTTCCGGCGCAAACGTGCTGGAAGGCGCAACCGATCCACTGAAAGCCGCCGCCGATGCGGAAGCCGCAAAACAGAAAGCCGAAGCCGAACGGAAAATGAAGGAAGAACTGGAAAAGAAGAAAAAAGAAGCTGAACAAAAATTGAAAGACAAGCTGAAAGGCATCTGGAAAAAGGATTGACGGCGAATGGCTGCGACAAAAAAAAGTGAAAAAAAGCCAAAACTGCTCATCGGGCGACGGGAAATTGTCGATTTTCCGGAGCTGGATTTGCGCGGCATCGATGCAAAAATCGATTCCGGCGCGTGGTCGTGTGCCATCCACTGCAACCACATTCATCCGGTAACGGTCGGCGGTGTGGAAAAAGTACATTTCAACCTGCTCGATCCGTCGCATCAGGATTACGACGAAAAGGAATTTGTGCTGCCGATCCATCAGCGAAAAACCGTGCGCAGCTCGTCCGGACACAGCGAAGATCGCTATTTTATCCAAACTATTTTGCGGATTTTTGATGAAAATCTAACCGTTATTCTCTCACTGACCGACCGTTCCGACATGAAATATCCCGTGTTGATCGGCAGAAAACTGCTGCAAAAACGCTTTGTGGTGGATGTTTCGCGGACCAATTTATCCGCCCGCGGAAAAATCATTCGCTGTGAGTTAAAAAGGAGTTCTTCCAAATGAAAATTGCTATTTTATCGCGCAAACCGTCGCTCTTTTCTACACAACGATTGGTGGAAGCCGGGAAAGAACGTGGTCACGATGTGCGGGTGATCGATTATTTGCGCTGTTATATGGACATCACCGCACACAAACCGATGGTAATATTCCAGTCCAAAAAGCTGGATGATTTCGATGCAATTATTCCCCGGATTGGCGCATCTTACACCTTTTACGGCACGGCGGTGGTTCGCCAATTTGAGATGATGGGTGTGTTTCCCACCAACGAATCGCAGTCGATTACGCGATCGCGCGATAAATTGCGCTGTTTGCAATTGCTGGCGCGGGCGGGCATCGGGCTGCCGGTAACCGGATTTGCCCATTCCACAAAAGATATCGAAGGCTTGCTGGAAACGGTGGGCAACGCGCCGGTGGTGATCAAATTGTTGGAAGGCACCCAGGGCATCGGCGTCGTTTTGGCTGAAACGGATTCGGCGGCGAAATCGGTCATCGAGGCGTTTCGCGGGCTGGATGCCAATATTTTGGTGCAGGAATTTATCAAAGAAGCCGGCGGATCGGACATCCGCTGTTTTGTGGTTGGCGGAAAAGTGATTGCCGCAATGAAACGGCAGGGCGCTGAAGGCGAATTTCGTTCCAACCTGCATCGCGGCGGCACCGGATCAAAAATAAAATTGACGCCGGAGGAACGCAGCACCGCGGTTCGCGCCGCCAAAATTATGGGGCTGAACGTTGCAGGTGTTGATCTGCTGCGCTCCAACCACGGTCCGGTAGTGATGGAAGTGAATTCATCGCCGGGACTGGAGGGCATCGAAAAAACCACGGGCATCGATGTTGCCGGAAAAATCATCGAATTTATCGAAAACAATTCGCACGATCCCAACAAAATCAAAGATAAAATAAAAGTGTAGTGACGATGGCAGTATCCGATCAGCGCAGTAAAGCTATAAAAAACAACGGCAAAGCGGATGTTGTTTTGGAAATCAGCGGGAAGAAAATCAATCCCGGTGAGCAAACTGAAATTCATCTGAAAATTGCCCGGTTGCCAACCCATACGGTGATCAATTTGCCGGTTTTTGTGTATCGCGCAATTGTTCCGGGACCAACGCTGTTGCTCACTGCCGGGCTTCACGGCGATGAAATTAACGGAGTGGAAACGCTGCGGCGGCTGATCAAATCGGGGTTGATTCGCCCGGATGCCGGGACAGTGGTGGCAATTCCGGTGGTGAATATTCACGGATTTATCCAGAATTCCCGGCGTTTTCCCGACGGAAAAGACCTCAACCGCAGTTTTCCCGGACAAAAAGACGGCTCGCTGGCCGGGCGTTTCGCATGGGTGCTGATGAACGATATTTTGCCGACGGTCGATTTCGGGATCGATTTTCACACCGGCGGAGCGCACAAAGCTAATTTTCCGCATTTGCGCTGCAATCTGGATGACCCGGACATCGCCGTTTTGGCGAAAGCGTTTGCGCCGCCGTTTATCGTGCATTCCAAACCGCCGGACCATTCGTTTCGCAAAGCTGCCGCTGTCCGGGGCAAAGCCATCCTCACATTTGAAGCCGGCGAATCGTTGCGATTTGACGAACTGGCGATCACCGAAGGTATGAACGGCATTCACCGGTTGATGTTTGCGAAAGGCATGCGGCAATTGCCGGGCCTGCCGGGCAGCAGCAAAATTTTGCACAAAAGCTGGTGGAATCGCGCCAGCTATTCCGGGTTGTTTCGCGCGTTTGTGAAACCGGGCGACCAGATCCGGCGGCATCAGCAGATTGGCAGCATCAGCGATCCGTTTGGCGAAGTGGAATATCCCATCAAAGCCCGCGAAAAAGGGTTTGTTATCGGGTTGAACAATCTTTGCGTGGTCAACAAAGGCGAGGCGTTGATCCACATCGGCACTACTGATCCGGCATCAAAAAATGATCAACCGGAATCGCAAATCACGAAAAACAGCTGAGAGTTGTGATGGGCAAAAAACGAGTGAAAATCCGGCGCTGGCGAAAAGAAGATATTCCGGCAATTATCGAGTGCCATGAAATTGCGTACGGCGACTATCCGGACGATGTGGAGTATGACCAGCGATTGCACGAACACATGCTGGAAGCCTTTCCCGAGGGTCAGATTTTGGCGGAAATCGGCGGGAAAATTGTGGGTTACGCCACGTCGATCATTGTGCAATTGGATGACGAAACGCAATATTACACATACAACGAAATCACCGGCTCCGGCACATTCAGCACACACGATCCCAGCGGCGATACGCTATACGGCGCGGATATCGCGGTTCACCCGGATTTTCGCGGGCACGGCATTGCCGGAAAGCTGTATGTTTATCGACATAAGCTATTGAAAAGATACAACTTGCGGCGAATGGTCGCGTATGGCAGATTACCCGGATATCAGCATTATGCCGGAAAAATTACCGCTGACGAATATGTCAACCGGGTGCAATCCGGCGAGTTGAAAGACCCGGCGCTGACGGCACATTTGAAAGCCGGATATTCGGTGAAACGGGTGCTTTACAAATTTTTCCGCGACGATTTCAGCATGAATTATTGCACGTTGCTGGAGATGCCCAACCCCGATTTTAGCGCCACCAAACGCAGGATTGCCGCATCGCCGATTCAACGACCGGTGCGGAAATTCCGGGTTTGTGTCGCCCAATATCACCTCCGCCGGATCGATACATGGGAAGAATTTGAAAACACCATAGAGTTTTTTGTGGATACGGCAGCCACATATCACTGCCATTTTTTGGTGATGCCGGAGTTGTTCACCGCCCAATTGTTTAGCACCTTTCCGCGCGATTGGGATGATCGCCGGTCGGTGGAGGAGCTGGCGAATCTGGCGGATCGATATCGGGAAGTTTTCCGCCAAAAAGCGATGAAGCATGGTTTGTATATTATTGGCGGGTCGCACCCGATCCGTCGCGAGGGAAAAATTTACAATGTTGCCCATCTGTTTTCGCCCGCCGGAAATATTTATACGCAGGATAAATTGCACATCACGCCGTTTGAGCGACGCGTTTGGGGCATCGAGCCCGGCGAAGGGTTGCGGGTTTTTGACACGCCGCTGGGTCGCATCGCCATTCAGGTGTGTTACGATATTGAATTTCCAGAAATCACCCGATTGCTTACGTTAGCTGGCAGCGAAATCATTTTTGTCCCATTCAGCACGGATGAAAAAAAATCCTATTTCCGGGTGCGATACGCCGCGCACGCCCGCGCGGTAGAGAATTATTTATACGTGATTTTAGCCGGAAACGTGGGCAATCTGCCGACGGTGCGATCTTATTTGATCAATTACGGGCAATCGGCGGTGCTCACGCCGAGCGATTTTTCCTTCCCGTTGCACGGTATTCAGGGCGAAGCCGAGCCGAATGTGGAAACCGTTGTCATCGCAGAACTGGATTTGTCGAGCCTCGCCCGGCAGCGCGATACCGCCAGCGTTCGCCCGCTGTATGACCGTCGCCTCGATTTGTTCGAGCTTCGTGCCAAGCAAAAAATTGATGTTGTCCGGGTGGAATAATTGATGTGAATTTGATGAATATTTAACGAGGTTTGATCTTAATTTTTTGTGCGGGAATCTCTGATTTTTTATCACAAAACTGGTAGATCGCTACTCAAATAAAACATTGTTATTAAAGAGGTTAGCTCGATCGTTGGCACATTTTTTCCACCAAATTTTTGCAATGCTGAAATGGCTGTTGCTACCGCTGGGCGTCATCCATTGGTTGATTGTCCGGCTGCGCAACAAGCTGTTCGATATGCGGTGGCTGACCGTCCGGCAATTGCCCGTACCGGTGATTTCGGTCGGAAATATCCAGATGGGCGGCTCCGGAAAAACCCCGGTCGTGTTATATCTTTTGGCACTGTTGCAAAAAAAAGGCTTTAGCGTTGGCGTGCTGACCCGCGGCTACGCCCGGAAGTCCGGTGGAATGCGTATTTTGCGCGGCGGTGAACTCGCCACAGTGGCAGAAATCGGTGACGAACCCGCGATGATGTTGCGAGTTTTAAGCAGCAACAGTTGGCTGGGAATCGGTGCGAATCGCTTTCTCACGGGGTTGGCGCTGTTGGCAAAAAAACGGGTGGATGTGCTGATTTTGGACGATGGGATGCAGCATCGCAAACTGCATCGCGATCTGGATATCTGTTTGATTGATGTTACGCGCTGGCACAATCATCCCTTTTTATTCCCGTTCAGCTATTTGCGGGACGCAAAAAATTCCCTGAAACGCGCCGGATTTATTTTGCTCACCAAATCAGAAAACGCAGCAAAGATGAACGAAGCTTTGCATTCACAACTGTCTGAACGATTTGGGGGAGCTGTTCTGAAAGCCCATTTTCAATTTGGCGTTTTTGAGGTGCTGGTTGATGGCAGCGCCATTCAATTGGCGAAAAACACACCGGTCGTTTCGCTGTGCGGGATTGCCAATCCGCAACATTTTCAACATACCCTTCGGCAGTCCGGGGCGGAAATTAAATTGAATATATCATTTCCGGACCATCATAATTATACGCATGGCGAGATGGCTGAATGTGCGGAGCAAGCCCGACTTGCCGGCGCAGATTATATTATAACTACCGAAAAAGATGCGGTAAAAATCCGGGAATTGTTGCAGCCGGAAAACTCGAAGTGGTCGGATAAAATATTAGTGCTGCCGGTTATAGTAGACCTGGAAAATCCCGAAGTTATTGAAAAACAAATAGATAGCGTATTAAACAATCGATCAGTTTAACCGGCCAAAAAAAGAAATAATAAGTTGACAATCTTGCATCCCCAACATATATTTGATGCTCAATTGATCGCGGGGTGGAGCAGCTTGGTAGCTCGTCGGGCTCATAACCCGAAGGTCGCAGGTTCAAATCCTGTCCCCGCCACAAAAAAATGTCCCGGTGCAAGCCGGGACATTTTAAACATAAGGCGGCATAGCTCAGTTGGTTAGAGCAGCGGAATCATAATCCGCGTGTCCGGGGTTCGAATCCCTGTGCCGCCACATAAGCAAGCCTCGTAAAAATAATCGTTTACGAGGCTTACTTTTTTACACGATCAGAATCCCACCCGAAAAATTTCAATAGATATCGTTTTTTACATCGTTTTGGTTTTATGACCGTTTGAAATTAATTTTCCAAACGGATCAAATAATCGGAGAACGTTATGGATGGAAAAATATGGCTGGATCAAATGATCGTTCAGTTCCAGAAATACAAAATGTACAGCGAGAGAGCTGCCGAACAGGTTGCGGACGACGATTTTTTTTCGTCGATGGGCAGCAATCCGCAAAGCGTTGCCACGCTGATGAAACATGTTGGCGGAAATCATCGCTCACGCTGGCGGGATTTTCTCACAACTGACGGCGAAAAAAGCGACCGGAACCGCGAATCCGAATTTTCTGTGGACGGTGAAACGCGCCAATCGATCTACCAAAAATGGGAAGATGGGTGGCAAATCGCATTCGATTCTCTCGAAAAGTTGACAGCCGCTGATCTCGAAAAAACCATCACTATCCGGGGTGAACCGTTGGGAGTGACCGACGCGATCCAACGCAACCTGAACCACGTTGCCTATCACACCGGACAAATTGTTCACCTCGCTCGGCAGCTTGTCGGTGAAAATTGGCAAACATTGAGTATTGCGGTTGGCAAATCGGATGAATTCAACCGCAAAATGCAGAGCAAATTTGGCGATTGGTGGGCAAAAGAAAAGCAATAACGGCATTCAAAAGGTGAATGCCGCATGATTTTTTAACGGGATTTCGCCAAAATCGCGCGAATTTCGCGAATAAAATCGGGCGTTGTGCCGCAACAGCCGCCGATAAAATTGGCGCCGGCATCGATAAGCGGCGGCACAAATGCGCAAAAATCCTGCGGTGTGGTTGCATATTTCACCTGACCGCGAACAAGTTCCGGCAATCCGGCGTTTGGCTTAATCCAGATAGGCAACGCCGTAACTTTTCGCAATCGCGCGCAAATTGGGACAAATCCTTCGATGCCCTGACCGCAATTTGCGCCGATGATATCCGCGCCGGCGGCAGCCAATTCTTCCGCAGCTTGCTCCGGCGTTACGCCCATCATCGTGCGATCTTTCCCAATTCCGGAATCATAAACCATGCTTGCCACAACCGGCAACCCGGTTTTTTTGGCTGCAGAAACTGCTGTTTTTGCTTCAGTTAAATCGGACATCGTTTCGAGCACAATGCCCATCGCCCCGGCATCTGCCAACGCTTTTGCCTGCTCGGAAAATGCCGCAAATAAATCCGATTCCGTGATTTCCCCGGTCAACAGCATTTTGCCGCTGGGACCAATCGAGGCAAAAACAACCGCATTTTTGCCCGCCGCCCGCCGGGAAATTTCCACGCCTGCGCGATTCATTTCTACGGTTTTTTCTGCAAATCCGTAATCCGCCAATGCAATCCGGTTGGCGCGAAAGGTGTTTGTCAAAATAATCTGGCTGCCCGCAGCAACATACGCGCCGGCAACTTTTTCAACCCGTTCCGGATGGGTCAGGTTAAACAAATCACCGCATTCGCCGGTGGGCAAGCCCAACGCCTGCAACTGGGTTCCCCATGCGCCATCGGTCACAACCGGACCGTTTTTCAACAATTTTTGGATTGTTTCATTCATGTTGCACCGCCAATTATGTTGATTTTTCCAAAATGATTTTCGCGCCCATAATGCCGCTGGTTGATTTTTCGGGAATCATGATATCGCCCTCGGTCAATCGCACGCCGATGTGCTCCTCTGGCGACAGCAGCGAGAAAATAGCCCGTTGATCGCGCACCGGCCAATCGCCGTATCCGGGAGAAAATCGCTGATATCGCGCCGGAATGTTGGCATCCCCGAACCGGTCGTTCACCCACAAATTCAGGTCGAAAGCAACCATTTCCGCAGCGCCGCCGCCGATGCCGTTCAGCAAATATGCGTCAAAAACGTGTCCGTCGGACATCAATTTTTTTACCGTTTCATCAATCCCGGGACCAATGGTGACGAGGTAAAGCACCATCGCTAAACCGTTGGAAATATGTTGTTTACGAATATTCGTTGTCTCAAATTTTATCCCGGAATGCAGGTTGGCTTCCGGGTCGAATGGCGCAGAAAAAAAGTCCGCCAGTTTTCGGCTGTGAAAAATAGTGTTGGTAAATTTTATTGCGATATCGTTTTTCCCGATGACGGCATCGAACGCCAGATACAGCGCTTTCGGGCAAATCAGCGACAGGTGAGATTCCAGCAACATCAGCAAACGGTTGCGCAATTCTGTGCCGGAATTGCGTTGGGAAAGCGGGCTAAATTTGAGCGCAGCGCCCATTTCTTTAAAAAAATAGTGATAATTTTCCAGCTCAGTCAAAAATTGTGTCGCGGTTTCGCGAAATCGTTGTTCCGGCACATCCGTTTCGCGCCAGCGTCGCAACAAATGTTGGTATTCGCACAGCTGCGATTTGCCAAATTGATAGGCTGCCGCATCATTTTCTGCGCGGGATATCTGCTCGCGAAATTGCCGGATGTCACGAAACACATCCGGATTTTTGATCACCGCCTGCACCAATGGGATGTAATCCGCCGGATCAATTTTGTAGCTGAACGGATCGATGGTCACGGGAGGAATTTTGGTGGTTTCGATAGATTTCATTTGTCCGGCTGATGTTTGATGAACCGCGTTATACTTTGAACAGGTATAATTTTAACATGTCGATCAGGATTGACTGATTTCCTCTGGATGGTCATTCCTGCGGAGGCAGGAATCTCTTTCTCACTTTGGAGAAGGTTTCGTTGATTCCATTTGCAGTATAAACTATCTCTAACTGTATGATAATTTTCATTTTACGAAACGTTTGCCAATATCCTTTTAACCAGCGGAACCGCCTCGGCTGCGTTCCGGGAAAATCCGGCAGCCTTAATTTCATCTGCAAATTTTTGGTTGACCGCCGCGCCGCCGACAATCACCGGATTCGCCAATCCGGCAGTGCGCAGCGCGTTGATGGTAACGCGCATATTTTCCATCGTTGTGGTCAGCAACGCGGAAAGCCCTATCACCGCGTGCGGATGCTCCTTCGCTACTGCGACAAATTTTTCCGGTGCGGCGTTTGTACCCAAATCGATCACTTCAAAACCGCCGCCTTCCAGCATCATTCCCACCAGATTTTTACCGATGTCGTGCAAATCGCCCCGGACGGTTCCCAAAATCACCGTGCCGTTAGTTGCTGTTTTTTCTCCAATTAGCAGCGGTTCCAGCATTTTTAAACCGGCTTTCATTGCCTGCGCAGAAAGCAGCATTTCCGGCACAAAATATTCACCGGCCGAAAATTTTTGCCCGACAATTTCCATTCCGGCAATCAGCCCGTCTTTGAGGATGGCGTTCACGGGAATATTTTCATCCAGCGCCTGCTGTAGCAATTCTTTCACGCCGGGTTTTCCGGCCATTCCGGGCGGGTATGCGGCTGCGGCGTCCAAATGTCCGGCGACAACGTTGGCTTTCAGTTGATTCAGAAGGTCCATTTTTTGATCCGGCTGTTGCAATTGTTCAACAAAATTGACGATTTCGCGAAACGCTTTTTCACAATATACGCTTTTGAAATATTTGCATGCAAATGATAGATGTTGAAAAGATGGTTTGCATTTTGCGATTGAAATGAATGGTTTTTATATTCCGTTAAGTTCGGGGGCAAAAAAAGCTGCCCGGATGTTACCCTTCGCGAAACGGAGATGTCATGAAAAAGCTCACCTTTTTTGGCAGTATTTTTATCCTTTTGATATTGGCTGGCAGTCCTGCGCGGTCGCAAATCAGCGGTTGCGATTTTGATGCAAATATTGAACAGCTGATGAGCCGGATTTCAGCGGACAGCATCGCGATGCACGTCCAGAATCTGGCGAACGCCGGCGGACACAAATCGCGTATTTCGTACACGCCCGGAAACGAGTGGGCAGCGGTGTATATCAAACAGGTTTTCGATCGTTATCCCGGGCTCACCGAGGTGCATTTTGATACATTTTATGCGCCGAACGCGATTCCGCCCTATCACCAAACGCCGATGGTAAACGTGGTTGCGACGCTGCGCGGGAACAGCCTGCCGAACCGTTACTACCTCGTTGGCGGGCATTTTGATGCAACGGCAAATCTCGATCCGAACCTGTCGTGGCCGACCGATTGGGCGACTGCCCACGCTGCCGGTGCAGACGATAACGCCAGCGGCGTTGCCGCAATTCTGGAGATTGCGCGGGTGCTCAGCGATCCGGACAACAGGTTTGCGTTTCTCTACAACATCAAATTTGTAGCGTTTGGCGCAGAGGAACGCCACCCGATTTATAACAATGACAATCACCTCGGCAGCGATCATTTTGCGAGCAGCGCATCACAAAATGGCGATCAGATTTTGGGCGCATATATTGTTGATATGATTGGGTTTAACGCAACGGGGCATCAGCATTTTAACATCGTTTCCAACGATGTTTCGCAGGTGTTGGGCGAACGGATGCTTTCGGTAAATGATGCATATCAGATCGGTTTGCACAGCAACAGCGCGCCGTTTGTTTACGCCACATATTCCGATCACGAGCGATTTTGGGCGTATGATTACAAATCCATTTTGCTGATCGAACATGCGCCGCCGTGGGAAAATTTTCCGCCGTGGTACACAGCAAATCCGTTTTATCATCGCGAAAGCGACTTATCCGGCACGGTGAATATTCCTCAGGTTGAGAAAATCGCCAAACTGACTTTGGGAACAATTACCTGCATGTCCGGCGGGATTGTCGGCATTGCCGAAGCGCCATCGGCGGGGTTGGCTGAGGTTTTTCGGTTGGCGCAAAATTATCCCAATCCGTTTAACGGCGGCACGGAAATTCGCTATCAGATATTCTCCGGCGGTACGGTAAAATTGCGGATTTTTGATACAGCCGGGCAAATCGTTGCCACGCTGGTGGATCGAAATCTGGCTCCCGGCGACTATCGGCTAAACTGGGATGGTCTCAGCGATCGCGGTGAGCAACTGCCGAGCGGACTCTATTTTTTGGCACTAACGATGAACGGGCAGCTCAGCGTGCGGAAATTGACGCTGTTGAAATAGTAATGACATTTTTTAATTGAAAACATCAAATTCAGTATTTCCCCAGTTCCTCGGCGAGCGGTGTCAGCAGTTCGATATTCTCCGGCGGTGTGTTTGGCGCGACAGAACATGCGGTGCTCAAAATGTAACCGCCGCCGGTTTTCCCGATGCGGATGCGCTCCGCCACTGCCTCCCGAACGGTTTCCAAATTTCCGTAAAGCATTGTATTTACAGGATCTAAGTTTCCTTTGATAAACGCTTTTCCCGACAGCATTTGTTTCGCATCCGCCAGTTCAACGGTTCCGAGTGGCGGCGGATCGAGCGTATCAACGCCGCAGGTTTCGGTGGCGAGCATCAGATCCAGCCGGTCGCCGATGCTGCCGCAAGTGTGCGTATAAACCGGAATTTTCAGCTCAGCTTTGATGGTTTCCGCAATCCGTTTTTCATACGGAAAAACAAATTCGCGGTAGTGATCGCGGGAAATCAGCCCCGCACCGGCAAACGCGGATGACAGCAAAATGGCATCGACACCGCATTTCGCCTGCCGTCGCGCCAAATCAATCGCACCCGTCGTTAACCGTTCCAGACAAGCTTTGGCTTTTTCGGGCGCCATGATGATCGCCATCAGCGCATTTTCATAATTCAATAATTCGAGAAATTGCGACCACGGCGAAAAAATTTCCGAGTGCACCGACAGCAAATCGCCAACCCGTTTGGTAACCTGTTTGATCGTGTCCAAATGATATTCGGGGAAAAAATCGTCGAACGGACGCGGTTTTTCGTCGAATCCCCAAGTGAACGGATAGGTGATATCGGTGATGTCCCACGGATCGATGTAAAATAATTCATCCGGATCAACCGCGTCAAATTCCGGGAAAAAACGTGAGCCATCTTGTTGATAATAATGTGGGTTATCGTCGTTCGGGAAAATGGTGTAATTACCATTTTTCCAATTGATTTTTTTCTCACCGTGCATTTCGCCGATCGATTGGATGTGTTTGGCAAAATCCGGCTCCCGTCCGGGCAGATTTACCAAAATTCCGTCAAATCGATAGCGGTTGCAGAGCCGGATGAGCGCTTCGGCAAAACCTTCGGATGTGTACCAAATCGCCATCGGATCGACGCCCGAATGCAAAAAATAATGTCCGAGCGATAGCTGGCACATCACCGGCACGCGATCCGGTTGTTGCAAATTCATGGCAAGGCGCATGCGTTCTTTGGATGTCATTTTTTCCTCATTCGCGAATAAAATTTAAAAAACATCGTACCAATACTCTGCCACCAAGTTACTAAAAAATATTTGATATTTCCTGTTTTTCCCTTACTTTTGGCGACGGTATTCTTTTGTTTCCGAATAATTTTTTTAGTGCGATAAATACAGTGTGAACAATGCGTTATCAACTCAAAATACCTGCCAGAATTAACCTGCTCGGAAATCCCGGTGATGCCAACGAAGGCGATTTTGCCGTATTGGGAATGGCGGTTGATATTTACGCCGGCACCACAATAGAAGCGGCAGACAGCATCTGCTTTGAAGGATATGAATCGGGAACCGCAAAAACGCCATTTGCAACATATCGATATCCGGTTTCGGAAATCCCGCTGCCGTACGGCGGAGAATTGGATTTGATCGCCGGTGCAATCAATCGGTTGCACGGCTACAGCGCCGAATTCCGCGAGAAAATCCGGCAGGGCGGATTCAACATCGCCATCCGTTCGGATGTGCCCCGGCAAAGCGGATTGGGCGGATCGTCGCTGTTTATCCAATTGACGTTAGCCGGGCTGCGGGCATTCTACCAATTGAATCCATTAAAGCACAATGATTACATTTTGGCGGAACTCACGCAGCAGGTAGAATCGCTGGAATTGGGGATTGCATGCGGATTCGCGGATCGCTATCTTCCAATATTTGGTGGCATAGCGTATATGGATTTTCGTGGAAAAGCATTCCATCACGGATTAAACAACGAGCCGCTGGCAACCATCGAAAGCCTCACACCGTTTGTGGAATCCATTCCGTTAGCGGCCGTTTCCAGCGGAATTTTGCACAATTCCGGCTCTGTTCACGGCGTTATGCGCCCGAAATATTTGCAGGAATACAATCAATGGATGCAATCCGGCGGCGAAATGCCGCCGATGGTTCGCTTTATGAGCGCGGCGTGGGAAACAGCGTGGAAAGGCAAATATGCATTATTGATGGACGATTTGCCAACCGTTGGTCAGCAAATGGTTCTCAATCACCAAATTGTGGATGAAATGATGACCTACTGCGGATTTTCCGACGGCGCCGGTTGGGCCAATAATTTGCTGATCGACACAGCGATGCAAAACGGTGCGCTCGGCGCCAAATTGACCGGTGCGGGCGGCGGCGGTTCGGTGTTTGCGCTCACCCATCCCGGCGAAGAGGAACGCGTCATGGACGCCTGGCAAAAAATCGCAAACATTCACGATTTGACGAATGCAACCATTTACCGGCCGCGCGTTTCCAGCGGATTGACGGTTGAGCAAATCTGATGAGTCAATCGTTGCGGATCGCAATTCTGCTTTTGTCCGGCAGAAATAAGGCTTAAATTGTCTGTTGCGTTGACAAAATAACGGAGCGATTGATCACTTTTGTGCTCATATGCTGTCATTTCTGCGAATGCAGGAATCTCCAAGCTTTCAGCAATGACATTCTGTGAATTACACAAGTACAAATAAAACACTGTCGTTTTCGATGTTTCGGAGTTCAAAAATTTCCAGATTCAATGCTCAATTGAAAAAGTAAGTGTTTGATAATATTTAATTTGCAGCTTTTTGCTGTCCGACTTTTACCCCACCTTGTCCAATGAATAAATCCCTGAAATATGCGTTTTTGAATTTTGTGCAGGAGCACCGGTTGATTTCGTCCGGTGAGCGGCTGCTCGTTGCGGTCAGCGGCGGGATGGATTCGGTGGTTTTGCTGCATTTGCTGCAGGAGTGGCAGCAATATTTTGGCATCGAAATCGGGGTTGCTCATTTCAACCACCAGTTGCGTGGCGCAGCCGCGGATGACGATGAGACATTTGTCCGGGATTTGGCAGAAAAAAACAATCTCCCGTTTTTTTGCGATTGCGGCGATGTCCAAAATTTTGCAACAAACAACCGGCTTTCGCTGGAAGCAGCAGCCAGGCATCTCCGCGAAACATTTCTCCAAAATTGTGTAAAAACAGAACGTTACGACGCCATTGTAACGGCGCATCATCTGAACGATCAGGCGGAAACAATGCTCATGCGAATGATTCAGGGCAGCGGCGTTTCGGGATTGGCGGGCATTCGCCTTCGGCGAAAAAATATCATCCGGCCGCTGTTATTTGCCCATCGCCGAGAGATCGAAACGTATGCAACCGAACATCAACTGATGTTCCGGGAAGATGCTACAAATGATGATGAACGCTTTTTGCGCAACCGGATTCGCCACCAATTGCTGCCCGTTATTCAGGATCAATTTCAGCTCCGTGAGTTGACACCGTTTTTGCGCCAATCGTTAATTTTGCAGGATTGGCTCGCGGAAATCGATCGACAGGTGGAAAATGCCGCCAAAAACCATCTGATTAAATTTTCCGAAAATAAAATTGCGCTTGAATTGACAACGTACAAAGGGTATTTTTCTGGAATTCAGATTAATCTCATTGAAATGATCATTGAATGGTTAAATAAAGGGAAATCTGAAATTTCATATAACCAATTTCTGGGGCTGAATCGCTGGTTGGAAAGTCCGTCAAACGGAAGTTCTTTTGCGCTAACTTCCCAAATTGCGGCGTTTCGGGACGAAAAAAAAATATATTTCGAAAAATCAGCATTCGCCTCGCCGGTTTTTGCTGCGCTCGTTCCCGGAGAATTGTTAACGCTGCCGGAACACGATTTTACGATAGGAATGGATTGGGTTGACAAAAATGATATTACCAAAAATCCCGATCCGCATATTGAATTTCTGGATGCGTCCCGGTTTTCTTTTCCGGTGATCATCCGCAATTGGCAACCCGGCGATCGTTTTCAGCCGTTGGGATTGGCAGGCAGCAAAAAAATAAAGGATTTTCTGACGGATTGTAACATTCGTTCGGCTCAAAAAAAAAGAACGCTGGTAATGGATAATCAGGGGGAAATCGCAGTCGTTTTGGGTGTCCGTATCAGCGAATTATATAAAATAACAGATGCTTCTCACACTTTTTTAAAAATCGAGATTCGGAAAATATGAATGCACCGCAACAAATACAGGTCGATGACCTGGTTTTCGAAGTTTTAATTTCCACGGAAGAATTGCAAAACCGGATAAAAGCCATTGCCGCGGCTATCTCGCGCGATTATGCGGGAAAAGTGCCAATTATGGTCGGTGTACTGAACGGTGCAGCGCTGTTACTATCGGATCTGATTCGGTATCTGGATATCGATTGCGAGATCGATTTTATCAAAATATCCAGTTATGGCAACCAGCGGGTATCCTCCGGCGAAATAACGATGATCAAGGATTTCAGCGCGGATCTGCACGGCCGGGACATTATTATTGTGGAAGATATCGTCGATTCCGGGCTTTCGGTGCAATATCTGAAACGCCGCATCAAAAATATGAAACCGGCATCGCTGAAAGTGGTTTCTTTGTTGACCAAAAAAGAAGCGTTCAAAGTTGATTTAACCATTGATTATGTTGGATTTGAAATCGATAACCGGTTTGTTATCGGCTACGGATTGGATTATAAGCAAGTTAAGCGGAACGTAAACGCAATTTACCAGTTAGTTGAATAGATAAACTAGGCTGAAAATGAGCACAGCCGTTGCAGAATTTCTGTTGCAAGCGGCAATTGAAGCTGACCAAAAAGAATCGGTGGAAATAATTTATGAACATGTTTAAAGATAACCCAAATGATCGAAACCGGGGTAAACGGCCGCCGCAGGGGCAAAACAATCGTGACGATTTCCAGTGGAAACGCGGATCTCGTTCAGTGTTGTTTTGGGTAATCCTGTTTTCCGGAATCCTGTTGTTTGCCATGATTTTTCAGAATAGCGGCAAAAACCCGGTGGAAATCGATTACTCAGAATACCTGCAATTCCTCGAGCAAAACCGCATCAAAAAAGCGGAAGTTGTGGTGAAAGAAGGCGCGTATGATTTCGTAGGTTATTTGGATGAACCCGAAGAAGAACGGTTGCCCAACGGCAAAGTCCGGTCGTATGACCAGTTCAAAACCACTTTGCCATACATGGACAAAGAAATGGTTCAGGCCTGGCAGGATAGAGGCATCGACGTAAAATTTATGCAGCTTTCAACCGAATGGCTGGATGTTCTCGGCAATTTTTTACCGTGGGTGTTGTTGCTGGGTTTCTGGATTTTTCTGTTCCGCAGAATGCAGGGTGGCGGTGCCGGCAAAAATATTTTCTCTTTCGGGAAAAGCAAGGCACGCATGCTGATGGAAAACGAAACCCGGGTTACATTTGACGATGTTGCCGGTTGTCAGGAAGCAAAAGAAGAACTCAAGGAAATCATTGAATTTCTCAAAAATCCCTCCAAATTCAGCAAATTGGGCGGAAAAATTCCCAAAGGCGCATTGCTGTTGGGACCTCCAGGAACCGGCAAAACGTTGCTGGCCAGAGCTGTTGCCGGTGAAGCCGGCGTGCCGTTTTTCTCGATGAGCGGGGCGGATTTTGTGGAAATGTTTGTGGGTGTCGGCGCCAGCCGCGTACGAGATTTGTTCGAACAGGGTCGCAAAAGTGCGCCGTGCATTATTTTTATCGATGAAATGGATGCTGTTGGTCGTCAGCGCGGCGCAGGTTTGGGTGGCGGTCACGATGAGCGCGAACAAACCCTCAACGCACTATTGGTTGAAATGGATGGTTTCGATACAACCGAAGGCGTGATTATCATCGCTGCAACCAACCGTCCGGATGTGCTGGATACCGCACTGCTGCGTCCCGGTCGTTTCGATCGCCAGATCGTTGTGGATCGCCCGGATGTTCGCGGTCGCGAAGGCATTTTGAAGGTGCACACCAAAAAAATCCCGCTGTCCGCAGATGTGGATATGGAAGTGATTGCCAAAGGCACGCCCGGTTTGGCCGGCGCAGATTTGGCCAACCTCGTTAACGAAGCAGCACTTTTTGCCGCCCGTCTCGATCGCAATCGCGTGACGATGGAAGATTTTGAAATGGCAAAAGATAAAATTATGATGGGCATCGAACGCAAAAGCATGCTCATTAATGATGAAGAAAAACGCACCACGGCATATCACGAAGCCGGACACGCACTGGTTGCGCGATTAATTCCGGGCGCAGATCCGGTGCACAAAGTGACCATTATTCCGCGTGGGCGGGCGCTTGGTGTGACGCATTTTCTGCCGATTGATGAAAATCATACTTATTCCAAAGATTATCTGGAAACCCGGTTGTGCACCCTGCTCGGCGGCCGCGTTGCCGAAAAACTGATTTTCAACCATTTTACCACCGGAGCCGGAAACGACATCGAACGCGCAACAGAAATTGCCCGCAAAATGGTTACGGAATGGGGCATGAGCGAAAAACTGGGGCCGTTGGCATTCGGCAAAAAAGACGAGGAAATTTTCCTCGGCCGGGAAATTGCCACCCATCGCGATTACAGCGAAAAAACAGCTCAGGAAATTGATACGGAAATCCGGCGCATTGTCCGGGAAGCGGAAGAGCGCACCCACAAATTGCTCAGTGCTAATATGGATACGCTCCACAAACTCAGCGAAGCATTGCTGGAACGTGAAATTCTGGATGCCGGCGAAATTCAGTTGGTAATGGAAGACAAGCCGTTGCCCGATAAAGCGCTCGGACGCCATTACGCACAGCTGAAAACCCAGAAAAACGGTTCAACGGCAGCCAAAGAAGCAAAAGAATCCAAAGAAGCAAAAGAAGAGAAGAAATCGCAGCCGAAACCGGACAGTAAAAAACCACCGGAGCAAGAATCCGACGAAAATGCATAACACATGTATCCATTAGAAAATCTATTGGAAACGGATAAAAATTCGAATATATAAATACCGGATATACTTGCTTTATCCGGTATTTTTTTGATCTGGCAATATTTGATTGTATTTCCCAACCGCAGATGGTTTGCAACTGGTGCTTTTGCATCGCTTGCGCATATATATTATTGTATAGAATAAAAACCTGCAAAAAATGTGAAATCAATCCGTTCCGGGTGAACACTGAAAAAAATGGATAATATTCCAAATATCACAAGTTAAAATGTTTAACAGCATTATTTTGTAATAGTAGAGGCACCTCATGGATAAAGCAAAAATCATGGAAGGCGTACGGCTGATTCTGGAAGGTATCGGCGAAAATCCGGCGCGCGAAGGACTGCAAAAAACGCCGGATCGCGTTGCGGAAATGTGCGAAGAAATTTTTGGCGGCTACGCCGAAACTGGCAAATTATCTGCCGGATTTCCGGAGGACGCCGGAAACAACGTGGTGCTGATCAAAGACATCGCATTCTATTCCATGTGTGAGCATCATTTTTTACCGTTTTTTGGCAAGGTGCACATTTTATATGTGCCGCAAAACAACCGGATGGCCGGCTTTTCCAGCATGGCGAAAATTGTGGACGCGTTTTCGCGGCGAATGCAAATTCAGGAGCGATTGGGCGCGCAAATTGCCGACGCAATTGTGGACGCGCTGGCGCCGGAAGGTGTGATGGTCACCATCGAAGCGACGCAACTGTGCGCATCCATGCGCGGACGGCACAAAAAGGAAATGACCACAGTAACGCAAGTGGTTCGGGGCAAGTTGCCGGCCGAACGCATTCAACACCTGCGTAATAATTTTTGAATGGCGGAGAAAAGGGAATGTTTGATTTTTTGACCGGCAATGTGCCCGGCGGATTCGGTCTTTACCTGCTGTTTATCATCGTTATGTTTTTGGTGCTGCGCGGCATGTCGCGCCAAAATGAGCTGTTCACGCCGCGTTTGTTCCGCATCTGGTTTTTTGCGATTTGGGGATTGGCAACGCTGGTTTATGGATTTCTGTGGCTCAGCGATCCACCGCCGCAGGCGTTTTCGCGATACAGCGTTCAATTTTACGCGGAAAATCCGGCGGATAACTGGCTGGCATATTATTTCCGCGATGAGATGGAACGATCTGTTGAATCGCAGCGTAACCCAACCAACTATTTTTACGACCAGCGCTGGAATTATCTCGCCGGTGCGGATTGTCCCACATTTGAGGCATCGCAATGCGCGACCATCGCCGAGCAAATGCCCGTGGACGAACTGGTTACCGGCACCATTCGCCGCGAAAACGGCAATTATCAACTGACATTAACATTCCGGACATTCCCGGGAAACCGGATAAAATCGCAGAAAAACCTGCCATTTCCCGCAGGCGAACCGGAAAATGCTATCGCTGCGCTTCAGCAATGGGTGGGCGAAGTGTTACCGATAAAAGAGAAATTGCCGCAACCGCTGCTTTCGGATAGCCTTTTTGTGCTGGCAACAGACAAGTTTTGGCGCGGCGATTATCAAAATAGTCTCAATTTATGCAGACAGGCATTGAATTTACACCCGGACAATGCCTATATTAAACACTTGCTGCATTATAACCGGATCCGCATCGCGAACGACCTCAGCCTGAAACACCCGGTAAAAAATCCTTACGAAATGAAACTGAACGAATGGCAGCGCATGCTCGTGGAAGCACGGCAGGTGCTGATTCCTGCTGCGCAAGCCAATTACGATGCAGGTTTGGAAGACCCGTTGCTCAGCAACATGATTGCCGAATCATTTATGCCCGATCAACAATTTGGCGATGCCGAAGCATTTTTGAAAATCGCCTTTGGCGAAGATCCGCTGAATCTGGAAGTGCTCAAAAATTTGCTGGCGTTGCACCCGTCGCGATATCACGATTTGCCGTTCAAGAGCGACAGCGAGCTGATGGCGCGGATTCTGAATATCTGCCCGTTTGATTCGGAAACCCTGCGCCGCTATATCGAAAATTTGCTGGTCAATTTGCAGGTGGATAACCAGCCCGCAGCGGAAATCCGCTACCGGTTGGATCGCGCGTTGGCGCTGGCGCCGGATAATTACACCGCGCTGCTGCTAAAAGGAAAATTTCATCTGACGCTGTTTGAATATGAACCAGCGATTGCTGCATTTGAACATGCGGATCGCGTGATGCCGGATCGATCGGTGACGCATTACAATTTGGGCATCGCATATTATTTGCAAAAGCAGCCGGATCGCGCCGAAACGCATTTCCAGAAAGCTGTCGATCTGGATAATTATCTGGATGCGCATTTGTATCTGGGTGTGATTTTTCAGGAACGCGGTGAATTTGAAAAAGCGCTGGCGCAATTTCGCTATCGCGTTGCTCACAAAACCGGCAGCGAAGATTATTACGCCATTCAGGCGATGAAAGGCATTCGCGAATGCCTTAAAGCCTTAAATATTCCCATTCCGGGGCAAGCCGAAGGTTCAAACTGATCATGTTTTTGCGACTGCTGATACAACTGAACGCTGCGGATTGGCAGGAAGAATTAGAAAAATCCGGCGTTTCGGATAAAAAAAATGCCATTTCCAAATCCGATCTGACTACTGAAACCGTAGTTTTAAAGATAGCGGATGCAGATACGGCGACGTTATCGCAAATCCGTGAATGGTTGACCGTGCTGGCACCGGATGCTGTTTTCGGAAACGCAGATTGCGCAATATTCCTGCGATTGGGAAATCCGCCGGCAAAATATTTATCGCAAATCGCCGGATCGTTGCCCGAAAATGCGGATTTATTTCGAAGGGAAATCACGCAACTCGCAACAGATTTCGCGAAAAAAAAATGGCAATTTTCTCTGCCGCATGGCAAAACGCTGACCATCGATCGCCCGCTGATTATGGGGATTCTCAACGTTACCCCGGATTCTTTCAGCGATGGCGGTCAGCACAATTCCGGTGAATCGGCAGTTCGGCGTGCCCGCCAAATGCTGGACGAAGGCGCGGACATCATCGATATCGGCGGCGAATCCACCCGTCCCGGTGCCGGTGCGGTTTCTGCGGCGGATGAGTGGCAGCGCATCGGACCGGTGATTCAGCAATTGGCAAAACTGCCCGGATGCATTATTTCGGTGGATACGTACAAAAGCGATGTTGCCAAACGGGCACTGGAAAACGGTGCGCATATTATTAATGATATCAGCGGCGCGCGGTTCGATCCGGCAATCGCCGATGTTGCTGCAGCGTTTAACGCGCCGATGGCGTTGATGCACATTCAGGGTGAACCGCGAACGATGCAGCATCAACCCAATTATCATTTGTTGATGGAAGATATTTGTCGCGAGCTAAAAAAAAGTTGCGAATTTGTTCGCAGTCGCGGTGTGATGCAAATTTTGCTCGATCCGGGAATCGGCTTCGGCAAAACGGTCGAACACAATCTGGAAATTTTGCGACGACTCCGCGAATTCGGGATTTTCGGGCATCCGGTTTTACTGGGCACATCGCGTAAGTCATTTATTGGCAGTGTGTTGGACGCACCGGTTGAAGATCGCCTAACCGGCACAATTATCTCGAATGTGGTTGGCATCAATAATGGCGCTGCGGTATTGCGTGTGCACGATGTGCACCAGCACCGCAATGCATTAAAACTATTACATGAGATTAAGATTAGAAAATGCCCGTAAGCCTTATTAAACAACACTTTTTCTAATGTTCAATAATTTTTATTCCGATATATAATAACTCAATGATTTTAGTAATCCGGAATCGTCTATGTTTCTAAAATTTGGCTTTTTGACGATCAGTTTAGTGGATGTTTTTGATATAGCCCTGATATCGGTTTTGTTTTTCCGGATTTATCAATTTATCAGGGGCAGCGTTGCCGCACGAATGATGCTGGGATTGTTACTCATTTTACTGTTCTCGATACTCGCGGATTTGGTCAACCTGAGCGGCATTTCATGGATTTTCTCGAACCTGAAGACAGTTTGGGTTATCGCATTTGTAATTATTTTTCAACCGGAGTTTCGGAGAATGTTGTTAAATCTCGGGCAAAACCCTATCGTTCAGCGGCTGGTAAAAGTGGAAGCACCCATGTTTATCGAAGAAGTGATTGGTGCGATGCTGGAACTTGCACAGAAAAATTTTGGCGCGCTGATTGTGTTGCCTCGTGAAACCGGTGTTCGCAGCGTTGTAGAAACCGGTACGGAAGTCAACGCGCGGGTTAGTAAACCGTTATTGCTCTCCATATTTAACCCCCGTTCTCCGTTGCACGATGGCGCAGTGATCATCCAAAGCGACCAGATTTTGGCTGCCAAATGCCAGTTGCCGCTTACGCAAAGCCCGCGGCTCGATCCGTCGTTAGGCATGCGGCACCGCGCAGCGCTCGGTTTATCCGAACAAACGGACACCATGATTCTGGTTGTCAGCGAAGAAACCGGCACCATCTCGATAGCCGAAAACGGTGTGCTCACCCGCGGATTAAACGAAGAAAGCCTGCGCCGCCGGCTAAACGATGCATTTGTGCAAAATAAACCACAGAAGAAAAGAAATTTTTTAAAGGAATTGCTACAGGCTAATTAATAAAAAACAAGAATGTTGAGGGACATTTAATTCAAAACATTAGGAGTAAGGGAATGATGAAAAATAGTTACCGTTTAGCAGCTATTTTGTATGTGTTGCTGTTTTCGGCAGCACTATTCGCCAGGGAGGCGCAATTAGCAACCATTGAAGTGCAAAATCCGGAGCAGGTTTACCGGAATGGGGATGTTGTAGAGCTAACAGGTACCAACTTCGAAATTGGGGAATCGATTCATCAGGCAGCTATGTGGTTGTATGATGAAAATCGAGAATTGTTGGGAGTTAAAAAGTTAGATTATAACAATCTGACTGTTGAAAGTACCATTTTGCAAGGTTTCCTTCGATTAAGCGGTATTCCGAATAATGCTTCGTATGTGAATGTACTACTCACAGCAGAACTCAGCTATGTTCGGGGGACAGGTTTTTTACCGGTTATTGGTGATGATTTTTCCGAACCATTAAGTCCTCTTGGTGTTAATGGTTCATTGACAGTTGCGGATCAATCTGGCGATGGAATAGCTTCCATTTTTGAAAACCTTAATTTAACAGGATCAATGAGTGGCACAGCGATCTCAAATGTAGCAATTAATGAATACAGCGATGCTTCCGGAACAACACAAATAAATTCTGCTGCACCATCTTCAACTAGTATTACATTTGGTAGCGGAACAGTTGGTGGAAGTGTTCAAAATTTTGCAGTTTACTCAGGTGCTACAGCTGTTATTCGGGTCGTATTGATTTCTAATGCATTTGATTTTGCATTGTCGAATACATTAGATCGCCCTGATACTCAAGCGCCAAATATGGTTACGGCAGTAGCCACTTCAACAACAAATATTCGTGTTACTTTTTCAGAGGATGTGCAAGCTGATGGGGATCCAACCGTCCGTTTTGGGCTTTCCGGTGCTGACGCAGGTGGCAGGTCAATATCGGCTGTTAATGCAGTTGGCGGCTCACCCTCTGATACGTGGGATTTAACGATCAGTTCAGCTTTAACAAATCTAAATCCGGTTCTCACTTTAGATTATGTAAATAGTGGTGTAAGTTCAAATTCATTGGAAGACGCTGCAGGTAATGAAGTGATCACAGGAAATGAATCTGTGACAGACCAAATTGCACCATCAGCACCTACTCTTGCGGAGCCTGCGGGTGATGCGACTTATAATCCTGATGTGCCGCTGGAAGTAAATGCTGATGTTTCAACTAGTTCAGTAACCTTTCAGGGCAGCACAAATGGATCAAGTTGGTCTAATTTGAGTGTGTCAATCACTAATAACGGTAGCGGGAATTTTACAGCAACCTATACGCCCGGCACTAAATACGCATACTACCGTGTAGTTGCCAGCGATCCATCTGCCAACACTGCAAATTCAAGTAGTTCCGTTCAATTGACTGATGCATACAGGATTGCAATCACTTCAGCAGAAACCCCGGTGCTGGTCAACGAAACATCACAATTTGGTATTGAAATTGAAGACAACTATGGTGATGCAACGCCTTATTTCTTCAATTTGGGATCAACATATAGTCTTTCAAGTGACGGTGGTGGCACATTTACCAGTGATGATGCCGGCAACAATACTATCAGCCAGGTATCCATTTCAGGTGGAAATACCTCAGCATCATTCTACTACAAACAAGCCACAGCTGGCGACCCGACTATCACGGTCACAGAACAGGCAAGCAACCTGCCGGTAGATAACGCATCACAGCAAATTGAAGTGCAGGGCGTAACTGTTACAGGATTTGATTTAGTTGTAAATGGTGGCTCCGCGGTTACTGCCGGTTCAGCATTTAGCATTACTGTAACTGCGAAAAATGGCGGTGTGACCCAAGAGAACTATACTGGTAGTCACACCATCACCATCACCGGTCCGGCTGCAGATTCCCCGGACGGAACATCACCGGTTTTACCGAGCAATCAATCGGTTTCTTTTGCTCTCGGTGTCGGTACAGTCACTGGTGTAACTCTGTATAATTCGAGCGAAACACCGACACTAACAGCAACGGATGAACTATCCACAACTGGAACTTCCTCAAATGTGACAGTGAATGATGCCTCTGCAGTTGAGGTTCTGGTAAAGTCCTCTGCCGATGGCGAAGGTGATTACGCAAACAATGTTTTCGGGAGTGCAACTTATCAGGGTGCAACCCAAGCTGATCCTGATGAATCAGTGCAGTTGTTTGCTGCTGTTTATGATCAATATGGTAACCTTACAACGGCATCAACATATTCATGGACAGGCACCGGCGATTTAACAGAACCTGCTGCAATTTCGTTTAATGCAAATAATGTTTTTAACCCGACAGTCTCATTTGTAGGAACAAACAACACAACATATACCGGCACTATTCAAGTTACAGTAAATTCCTCATTCTCGGATGTTACCGGTACAATTACAGTAGATAATGGCATTCCCGGACAGGTTACCAGTTTCGATGCATCAAATTCAAATAATGACGAATTTGTTGTGTTTGAGTGGAATGGCAGCAGCTCCGGTGACGACGGAACAAGCGGCGATATCACTAATTTCCAAATCCGCTGGGCTGATGAAGCTGATGGGCAAATTGATAATGAAGCAAAATGGGATGCTGCCTCATCTGCTTATTCTGGAAGTTCTGCGAATTTCAGTGTCGGCATCCGAAATGTAGATTTATCCGGTCTGCCTGCAGGCAATAAATATTTTGCGATTCGTTCATTTGATGATGTCGGCAACGCATCACCGATTTCTTTCACCACATCAACCGACTACTCCCTGCCGGTATCGCTCACATCCTTCCAGGCTGTTGCCGGATTTGGCAAAATCACCCTGAAATGGGAAACCGCCAGCGAACTGAACAACGAAGGATTTTTCATCTATCGTTCGAGTGAAGAAAACGGCGCGTTTGAGGAGCCGGTAAATCAGCAAATTATCAGCGGTCAGGGTAACACAAATACCGCAACCACCTACGAATATGTGGATGAAAACGTCGAAGAAGGCGAAACTTACTATTACAAACTGATCTCCCGCGATTTCGACGGCACCATTCACGAAAGCACGCTGAAAGCATCGGCGCTGGTGTTGACGCTGCCAACAGCTTTCGCGCTGGAACAAAATTATCCGAACCCGTTTAACCCGAGCACCAGCTTCAACTTTACCATTGCGCAAAGCAGCACGGTAAATCTGGAAGTGTATAACATTCTGGGACAAAAAGTACGCACGCTGATCGCCGGCGAAGTGCTGGAACCGGGTGTTTACGACGGCAACTATCGGTGGGATGCAACCGATGACAACGGCAACACCGTTAGCGGCGGCATTTATTATTACGTTTTCTCCGTCCGCGAAAACGGTTTCCGCCAGGTTCGTAAAATGGTATTTCTGAAATAAGAATCGAAGTTATGTGATATGCCCGGCAGTCTTTCGGTTGCCGGGCATATTATCTTTGTTAAAAAGATTGATCTAACTGGAATTATCTCATATATTTGCCCCTTCAAAATGGAATGAGGGTTCCTTAATCAGGGAAGTAACTTCCCATATCGATCGTTCAACAGGTGACATGAGCAACAGGTTAATCGTTTACATCATTACGACGGTTTTGATGGGAATATCCACTATTGTGTTTTCCCAGCAACACTATCGCATCCTTTCTCAAAACGAGAACGGCATTGAGCTTCAATTTGAATTCCCGGATCTGGATCAGCAACAATTCCGTTCCACAGCCACCCGAATTGAAATCGCAGGATTATCGCAAAACTACATGCCCGGTAAGCCGTTATTGCCGGTTTTGGCAATGCCGTTTGCCCTGCCGGATTGTCGTCCGGTGCTGCAAATATTGCCGGAAACGGTGGAAAATTATCCCGGCGTGTTCCCGGCAATTTTTTACGATGAACCGAATCAGCCGGATGCGCAATCACAAAACAGTCCGGTAATGTCCCAAAAACCTGACCCGTCGCTGGAACTGGCAAAAGAAATTTTTCCCGCAGAAATTGCCGTATTAAATGAAATGGGTATTTTCCGCGATTACCAATTGACCCGTTTGCGGGTTTATCCGGTTCAGGTAACGCCCGGCGGAATCCGTTTTTACAAAAAATTCCGGGTCAAAATCAATTATCAAAATAGCCAGCCGGCAACCCGGATGGTGCCAGCCGGAGAAGCGGAACTGCTCAAAGGTGTTATCGTAAACGGCGATCAGCTGCATATGGCAAATATGCAAACGCCGCCGGTTTCGGTTCAGGGCAATTTGGCAAATTTGACAACCGCAGCCACCGGAACGCGTGTCAAAATTAGTGTCGTTAAAAAAGGGATTTACAAAATTACCGGCGAAGATTTGCAGGATGCGAATATCAACATCAGCGATATCGACCCGAAAACGTTACGGTTAACCAACAAGGGTAAGGATATCGCCATTTCTGTGCAGGGCGATCAGGACGGTGTTTTCGACAACATCGATTTTTTTGAATTTTGGGGCGAGCGCAACGAAAAAACCTTCACCGATATTTATCCCGATTTATACACCGATCCGTTTTCGGACCGGAACGTGTATTGGCTGTCCTGGGGCAGCGGTTCCGGTGCCCGGATGGTGGAAGAAAACGGCAGTATCGTTACCACTCGCAACGGTCAGTTTAACCCGTCGCTGTTTTTTTCGCACACCGAACATGTTGAACGCGATGCGCATTTCGACCGTTTTGGGCAGGCCAATCAGGAGCAATTGTCGTATAAACGCGATCACTGGTTTTTTGATGGCGGCATCAAAGCGATCGGCAAAAAACAATATACATTCGATCTGGTTTATCCGGAAGAAACATCGTTCCGTCCGGTGAATGTCCGGGTGATGATGTCCGGGCTTTCTTTCGGGCAAACGTTGGGCAACGTGCCACAGCCGCACGATGCGATGATTTGGCTGAACAACGCATTTGTCGGCAAATCGCGACCGGACTGGTTTGGGCAGGATACCGCGTCGATCAACAATTTTGGCAACTCCAGCGTTCGCGCATCGGATCTGGAACATGGCGAAAATGCGCTGGAAGTGCAGTTGCCAACGCTGCCGGATGTCGGCGATCCCAACAATCCCGCCAAAGGCACCGATATCGTGCTGCTCAACTGGTTCGAAGTCTCCTACGATCGCCAATATAAAGCGGATGAAAATTACATCGAATTCAAACGCCCGGCGTTTATTCCTTTCCCGAATGTCGATTTGTTTCAATTTGAAATTGATAATTTTACCAGCCCCGAAATTGATATTTACAAAATCGGTGTCAGTAAAATCATCAACTTCAAGATTGATTTTGAAAACGTGCAAGGTCAGATAAATTATAAACTTACCTTCCAGGATAACGTGCCGGGAGAGAACACCGCATACGTTGCGCTGACCGATGCGCAAAAGCTGAAACCGTTGAAAATTGAAGTCGATCGTCCGTTCGATCCGGAAACGCCGGAGCGATTGCTGAAAAGCCCCGCCAACGCAGCAGAATATGTGATTATCACTCACGGAAATTTGATCGAAAGCTCCGGAGATTTGGTGGATTATCGCCGCAGCCAGGGCGTTTCGGTTGAATTGATCGATGTTCAGGATATTTACGATGAATTTAATTATGGCATCAAATCGCCGTTGGCGATACAGGATTTTCTGCGATACGCATTTTTCAACTGGAGCCGCAGCGACCGGCTGAGATATGTGCTGTTCCTCGGCGCCGCAAACCTCAATTATAAAGCTACCAGCGCAGCAGCGGAAGATCTGGTGCCCACATTTTTTTATCAGACCGAAAAATTTGGCGCAGTGGCAACGGACTATCCGTACGCGTTGATCGCCGGCAGCGATGAAATCCCGGATTTGTTCATCGGCAGATTGCCGGTAAATACCGCTTCGGACGTCACCGGTGTAACCGCTAAAATTATCGAATATGAACAAAGTTCGCCGAAAACGGCGTGGCGCAGTCAGGCGTTGTTTATCAGCGGAAACGATCGCGGAACGTATGAATTGCAGAGCCAGTTCGGCACACAATATCCGGCGTTTCGCTCGCAGAATTCCCGGGTGATCGAATCGATTCTTCCCAACAAACACAGCGCATTCCGGCTGAACACCGTTCCGGATACCACCGGCGGATTCGATCCGAATTTCGGCAGCACAACCGACCTCATCGACAGATGGGATAACGGGTTGTTTTTAATCAACTTCATGGGTCACGGCGGCGGCTATATCTGGGCGGATGAAGGCTTGATGCAATTGCCGGATGTTGATCGTTTGAACAACAAAGGCATGTATCCGTTCATCACCAGCATGACCTGCTTCACCGGTGCATTCGAAAATCCGCAGCGCCCGGGGCTTTCGCAAAAACTGGTGTTAACGCCGGACAAAGGCGCAATTGCTGCAGTCGCATCTTCCGGGCTTGGCTATTTGCACAACGATTATTCGATGCTTTGGCACACCGGATTATTCATTTTCGATCAAAATCGTCGCGTTGGCGAAATCGTTACTTTGGGAAAAATTCTCTATTTTGACAATGGCGGCGAATACAATTTTAACGGCGATGTGTTGGCAACCCAGGGCTTTGGCACAGTGAAGCATGAGATGGTCTATCAATACAATTTGATTGGCGATCCGTATGTGAAATTGCAATATGCCACGGAAGATCTGCCGATTGAACTGAACACAAACACACCGTTGCCCGGCGAAACGCTGGAAGTGAGCATCAACACTACGTTGAGCAATGCAGACGGTTATGTGGAATTGGTGAACAGTAAATTTGATGTTGTGGATCGCGTGCCGCTGTTCGGCGTTTCGCAAAGCACAACCGTTTTGCTGCCCATCGATGCCGATTTTCCGAACGGAACCGGATTGGTCCGGGCCTATTTGAGCGATGGCACGGAAGATCGCAGTGGATCGGTGCGCATCGGCGTGAATCATGCAGCCGTTACCGATATTAATTTTCTGCCGGCAGAACCGGATGTTGACGATACCGTGCAAGTGAACATGCGCATCGTGGATGGCAACGGCATCCAAAAAGTGTATTTGTTCCGCGAAGGCGTAAAAACGGATACGATTTTCGCGATCCAAAATACAGCCGATCCGGAAATTTTTGTCGCGAAACTGGATCCGACATTTGAGCTAAAATCAGTGTTTTTCAATGTTTATGTGCAGAACAGTTTGGGCAATACCAGCATCATTCCCAATTTGAGTTATAATGTAACGGATATTCGCCCGGATATTCAATTGATCAACGGAACGCTCGCTTTTGGCGGCAGCCGGAATGTCCAGTTGCGCATCGGCGTGGAAAATGTTGCGGGTGCGGGCAGCGATGGCAATTTGAAAATCCGGGTGCATTTTGCAGACGGATTGCAGAATTTACGCAACGCAAATTATTTCGCGACGGCGGAAGGCGAGATCGGTGCGGCAGACAGTACTACCTTGCAAACGCGTTTTCCACTGGATTTGAACCGGGATATTTTTAATATTTACGCATTGGCAGAAGTGGATCCCGCAGAAGATGTCGCAGATTTCAACACTGCAAATGATACGCTGCAAAGCCTTCTCCGAACGGAAGTATTCAATATTGCGCCAACCGCTAACGATACGTTGACAATTGCCAATATTTATCGCGTGTTTTTTCCATCCGGCAGCGTCAGCGATTCTGTTGCTGTGCGCGTCCGGACTATTACGTTCGACGCACCGCAGGATCAAACCGGGCTTTTGCCGGTCGCTTTGCGAAGCGCTGGCAATTTTGATGCGCTGGAAATCAGTTCTTTGCAATCGGGTGCCAGCTTTAACATTCCGTATGAAGTTCGCGTGATCCTCGATACATCGCTGATCGATTTGTCGCGATATAATGTGCCAGATGTAACACTTTACGAAAAAAACAGCCCGACACAGCCGTGGGTTTCAACGCAGTTTTCCGGTGATGCGGTCGATCACGAAATCGTTGCGCAGGTTCAGAGAAATGCGTTGTTTTCGCCGTTTATCAGCAATGATAATCGCGCGCCGCAGGTTGAGCTTTCCGTTGACGGACGTCCGCTGCGGGAAAGCGGATTGGTTTCTAACAATCCATCGCTGTATTTGCTAATTCAGGACGAAAGCGGCATCAATCTCCAGCGCGAAAAAGTGCTGGTGAGTCTGAACAACATTCCGGTTTCTGATGATAAGCTGATTTTCCCGGATTCGCTGCAAACCAACAGCATTTTGGGGTTGACAATTTTTCCGGAATTGGCACAGGGCAGGCATAATTTGTCGGTTGTTTCCGAAGATGTGAACGGAAACCGCACCACCGCAGAGTTCGAACTGGTGGTTGCAGATGGCTTCGATATCATTGTTTACGGCAATTATCCTAACCCGTTTTCCGATCAAACCATTTTTTCTTATTTCGTTAATCTGAATGATGATCTGGATGAATTTGAGATTCGCATTTATACCATCAGCGGTCGGTTAATCCGGCGAATAGATTCCGATATAAATAACGATCCGTTAGACCCTGACGGCGGCGCACGCCGGAAAGGTTACAACGAATTAATCTGGGATGGCACCGACAAAGACGGTATTGAGGTTGCAAATGGTGTATATTTTGCACTTTTACGGGGTTCATACGATGGCGAAACCCTCGAAAAAATATTGAAAGTAGTTAAGTTGAGATAGATCAAATGAAAATTCAAATGTTTTTTTATTCATTAGTGTGCATATTTTTATTAGCGTTTGGTCAATTGTCCGCCCAGGATACCCGTTACGGCGGCGCTTTTCTGGAATTGGGCGTTGGTGCCCGCGGACTGGCAATGGGCGAGGCATATGTTTCCGTTGCGGATGACGGCAGTTCGTTTTACTGGAATCCCGCCGGAATTGCCAATATGCAACGGGCTGAAGCATCCGGTATGTATGCATCGCTGTTTAAGGGGTTGGTTCGACATTTTCATTTGGGTTTCACCAGACCGTTGTATAACGGGGCTGCAGTATCGGTAAACTGGATTCGCTTGTCTGTGCCGAATATCCCGCAATTCGATTCGCCATTGCTTAACGACCCGAATTCGTCGTACGATACAAGAGTTGCAAACGCCGGAGAAGACCCATATGGCTTTTGGAATGAGTTTGCGCTAACACAGGCGGAATTGGGATTGTCAAACAGTAATGAAGACGCATTTTTTATCACGCTGTCAAAGCAAAATAAGATAAACGTGGATTTCGGTTGGCAGTATTTTGTGATGCCAGTAACAATTCCGATAGGGCTAAATGTTAAATTGCTGCGTCAAAACCTTTTTGATAAACAGGGATCTGCCATCGGTTTCGACTTTGGCACGATGCTTAAATTTGGACTGGATGACCTGTTGAACGACAACCGGTTTGGCAGAATCAGCTTGGGATTGGCAATAAAAGATATTTTTAATACAAAAATAAATTGGAATACAGATTCGCGTCACAGCGATAAAATTGAGCGGAGTTGGCACTTGGGAAGTTCGTATATGCAGCCGTTAACCGGCATTAACGGAAAATTGCTTTTTGCATATTCTTACCAGACCCAGTTTGTTTCGCCTCATAACATTGGTTTCGAATATACCTATTACGATCGCCTGGCGCTTCGCTTCGGATTAACCGATGAAAAATTTACCGCAGGCGTTGGCTTGCAAATATCGCCTTTCCGGATTGACTACGCTTTCCGGAGTCATGAACTGGGCGGCAGTCACCGGATAAATACAGCAATACAATTGTGAAAATGAAAAAATTGTTCTGTTACATGCTTTGTATTCTTGCTGCAAGTCTGATCATTTTTGGGTGCAGCGATACTACTGAACCGGAGAATCAGGAGCCGCAACAGGTTCGTTTCGTGCCGAAATCAGCTGATAATGCAACAATTGAAACAGGAATTGATGCTGTCGCCGTGCCGGGTAGTCCTAACCAAAACTCGATTTTTTTACAATGGTATTCAACCGGCGATGATGATATTGAATCTTACCAGATTTTTCGGCGTGCAGGTGCAAGTTTGAGTGATTCTGTGGGAACCTTCGTTAAAATTGCAGAGGTTGTGCAGCCGTTCAATAGTAAAGATACAACATATATTGATGAGTCTGCAGGTGAAGATACCCTTTATTTCTACCACATTATTGCAAAAGATGAAGATGGATTAACCGGTGAGCCATCTGCAAAAGAGTTCTACAGGCTTTTACCCGCACCGACAATTCTGTCTCCTGTGAGCGGACAAAATTTTAGCGGGCAGTTTGAATGGCTATTTTCGTATATCCCGCAAAATTTTTACTTCAGGCTGGAACGACGGATTGGGGCATCCGAGTTTGAAGTTGTTGGAATTATCCTGCTCGATAATATTGCAAGCGTTGAACCTCAACAAAGCCGCAGCCTCAGTGAAGTTGGTTTTTCAACCTTACCATCCGGATTGTATCAATGGCGGATAGAAATTAGTAACAATATTGGAATTAGTGATAAACGTGCAGGTTGTGAGTCAACTTGGGGCAGTTTTCAGGTTAATTGAGATAAAACAGTTCGTCAGAACTAATAAAATGTTCAAAAACGTTAAAAATATACAGTTTTTAACTAAACTTAATGGTTTAAACGTCGATAAATAGTTAGAAAACAACTTATTCATAACATTTATTACAGCTCATCAATGCGATGAAAGCAAAGGAATGTTTCACGGCGCTACGGAAAAGCTGCCACGGTTGTTATGAGCCCTGTATAAAGACGCGAATTGGATTTGGAAACTGGATGAAACATTTAATAGTTGCTTTGCTTTTGTTGGTAGGTTCTTTTTCGTATGCACAGGATCAATCGTATTCCGGTGGTGATCGTGCAGCGCAATATATTCTCGGGGATTCGGATGTTCTGCTGATATCCGTAAATTTGTGGGGAAATGTTCTGAAACCCGGAATTTATAGTGTTCCAAGCGCATTCAATATAATAGATTTGTTGTCATCCGCAGGTGGTCCAACACGTTCTGCAAGATTAAACGATGTCCGGATTGTACGTAAAAATCAGGAAGTAATTACGGTTGATATCGAAAAATACGTAAAAACCGGCAATCAAGATCTACTCGTACCGCTCCAACCGGGCGATGTTATCATTGTTTCTGGAAGTATTTCCGATATTTTTGGAAGAGTGGTCGGTTTTATGCGTGATCTTGCAATAATTGTTAATGTTGTGCTATTAGCTTCTCGAATATAAATACGGTTAGCAAGAAATATAAAAAGGAAAGAGTCGAGACAATGAAAAAATTTACAGAATCCTTAAAAGAAGGCCGGAGGTTATCTATGGCACTTGTTTATTTGCTGTTGCTGGCATTCCTGACAGCATTCCCCGAAACTGCCATCGCACAGGACGCTGGCGGAAGTAAAAGTTTATTGCGGATTCAAACCGCCTCGACACTTCAGCCGCGTCGGTTAGATCTCCGCACTAATACTCGTTTTTTCACCAAATTAGGTGATTTTATCGGTAACACACGCCCTGCCAATTTTTCAGCAGTGAACTTTTGGTCTGTTCAAGGGAACGCGCTGTTAACTTATGGTATCACTGAGCATTTTGATGCAACGGTAAACGTTCGCGTATATCAGGATACCCATAAAGAAAACGAAGCGAACACACCCAGCGACATCAGCCTGGATCTCAAAGGCGGTGGTTTTCAAGTTGGTAATAACAAAATGCAGGTTGGTGGTGTTTTCGGATTGATTTTACCGACGGGTGAAAAGCACAACTATCCTTTTGAAGAATATGCACCAGATGCAGTGCAATTCCGTTTGACAGGATTATTGTCCTACTATAACGATCCGTTTTTGCCGGATCGCGATTACAGCTTCCATGCAAATATTGGCTGGCATTATTATAATGATGCCGGAAAAGTGTTATTTGATTCAACATCTTTCCGACCAAATCAAATTGTAGCAAATACCAATGCTTCAGCTTTGAAATACGGACTTGGTTTTTCTTACCCAACTGAATTGTTTGATCTTAATCTTGAATTCTGGGGCAGCGCTTTTATGAGCCAGCCGGATACATTCGCTTTCAGTCGCGAGAGCTATGCATATATTACACCATCGCTCCGCTTTAAACCGCGTTGGTGGATTAATTTCGATCTTGGTTTGGATCTCCGTGTATCAAACGATACAGATGAAAGTTTACCTCCTGCAACATTCTCCGGTGGTAACCTGGATCTTCCCAACTACGCCTCTTGGCGCATGACAATGGGATTAAACCTCGTAATTAACGGCGGTGAATATCGCTATAAAAGCGGTGGCGCAGGTGCAGAAGATGTCCGTGACCGCGTAAATTTCTACGATCGTTTGCTCAAAGAGCGTGAAAAAGCCCGTTCGATCGAAGAAGAATTACGTCGCCTGAAGCGCGAACGCGAACAAGCTGAACGCGAGTTGGAAGAACTCCGCCAACTGCTCGAAGAAGAAAAATAGAATTAAATAGCATTTTCGTATAAAGTTTACAACAAAAAACCCTCATCCTCCGGTGAGGGTTTTTTGTTTTGGTCTATCTTCAGCAAAAATACTTGTGATACTCGCCCCAATCACTTACATTTCTCGTCCACAAAACCAAAGAAATATGATGACAAAGAATGATATCTTAGAAAAGCTTCAACAAACAAGGCAGCAGGCTCTGGCGAAATATTCCGGTTTTCATGTTGCTGCGCTATTGGAGACTACGACCGGTGAGTTTTTTAATGGATTTAATATTGAAAGCAGCTCCTATGGGTTGACCATTTGTGCCGAACGGGTAGCACTTTTCAAAGCGCTTACTGAAGGGCATCGCAATTTTCAACGAATTTTTATTATGGCAGATGGTGAGCAGCCTTGCCCGCCCTGCGGAGCTTGCCGGCAGGTTTTAATGGATTATGCACCGGATATCGAAGTTATCATGCTTTCCGAAACCGGTGTTGAGCAACGAATGAACATAAATCAATTATTACCACTGGCTTTCCGCGATGACCGGTTGAAGTAATTTTTAAATTCGAGCATTCATTTAAGTAAATGTTTATATTATCATTTTATAAAAAACTAACACTACATTTTATTCTGCATATGAGGATTTTTTGATATGGCCAAAAAGGCTCGCACAGCAATAGTTCCGACACGGGAAGACAATTATCCGGAATGGTATCAACAGGTGATTCGTGCAGCGGACCTGGCAGAAGTTTCCCCGGTTCGGGGATGTATGGTTATCAAGCCATGGGGATATAGCATTTGGGAAAATATTCAGCAAGGGCTGGACAAAATGTTTAAAGATACCGGGCACAAAAACGCATATTTTCCACTGTTTATTCCCAAAAGTTTTCTGGAAAAAGAAGCCGCGCACGTCGAAGGATTTGCCAAAGAATGTGCGGTAGTTACCCATCATCGACTGGAATCCGATGGCAAGGGTGGTCTAAAACCAGCCGGAGAGCTTGAAGAACCGCTGATTGTTCGACCGACCTCCGAAACTATAATCGGTGAAATGTTTGCCAAATGGGTGCAGTCATATCGCGATTTGCCGTTGCTGATCAATCAATGGGCAAATGTGGTTCGATGGGAATTGCGGACGCGTTTATTTTTGCGCACCACAGAATTTTTGTGGCAGGAAGGGCACACAGCCCACGCTACCGCTGAAGAAGCGGAAGCCGAAACCCGGCAAATGTTGGATATCTACGCCGAATTTGCCGAAAACTTTATGGCAATTCCCGTTATTAAAGGAGAAAAAACCGAAACTGAACGTTTCCCCGGCGCAATCCGTACGTATTGTATAGAAGCCATGATGCAGGATAAAAAAGCGCTTCAAGCAGGAACCTCTCATTTTTTGGGTCAAAATTTTGCCAAAGCTTCAAATATCAAATTTTTAGATGAAACCGGCACGGAACAATTTGCGTGGACAACGTCCTGGGGTGTATCAACCCGGTTGATTGGCGCAATAATTATGGCGCATAGCGATGATGACGGATTGATTATCCCGCCTAAATTGGCACCGGCTCATGTCGTTATTCTGCCTGTGGTGCATGATGAAGATTCCAAATCCAATGTTATGACTTATTGTGAATCTTTAAAGAAAGAAATTGAAGATCAGTATTATTCCAGAAGACCTCTTGTTGGCGAATTAGATACCCGAGACGGACGTGGCGGCGCAAAAGTGTGGGATTGGGTTAAGAAAGGCATTCCGATCCGGTTGGAAGTTGGCAAGCGCGAGGTTGAAGAAAACACGGTTTTTATGGGACGTCGAGATTTAGCTTATAAAGAACGTCATACAATGAACAGATCAGAATTTTTAGCAAATTTAACGGACACATTAGACGAAATTCAACGTAACATTTATCAACGGGCAAATGAGTTTCGCACGCTCAACACCGTTAAAATTGACAATAAGAAAGATTTTTATGATTTCTTTACTCCCCAAAACCGTAACCAGCCTGAGATTCATGGTGGGTTTGCATTAGCACATTGGAATGGTAGTAATGCAGTAGAAGCGCAAATCAAACAGGATTTGGGTGTTACAATCCGCTGTATCCCGTTTGATGAAGCCGGAGAGCCCGGAAAATGCATTATCACAGGAGAAGAGAGTAAACGCCGGGTTTTATTCGCTAAAGCATATTAATCTGACAGAATCTATATTAAACAGTTGTGTTTGATAATTAAAATTAAGACTATTCTCAAATTAAGGATATGACTATGTATGCGCGCTATGGCTCTAGTTCTATAACGCCCGGAGTAAAAAACCTCATTCTTTCAACAATTGCCGTATTTTTGATTCAGCAGTTTATTGCCGGACGGGAATTTTTGGAAATATTTGGTTTAGTTCCGCTGTATATTGTGGACAGGCTCTATGTTTGGCAGGTGTTTACCTATATTTTCCTCCACGGCGATTTGATGCATATTGCCATGAACATGTTCTTTCTCTGGATGTTCGGTTGTGAGCTGGAACGCGAATGGGGCACTAAGGAGTTTGTCAAATACTATCTGTTAACGGGTACGATCGCCGGCATAACCATTTTTTTATGGAATTTTAATTCATTTGGGTTTACAATCGGTGCATCAGGTGCAGTCTTTGCTATTCTTGTTGCGTATGCACTTTTTTATCCGGATCGGGAAATCATGCTATTACTTTTCCCGGTTCCCATTAAAGTCAAATATTTTGTATTGATAATTGGACTATTGGAGTTTATCATGCTTCCGCGGCAGGACGGTATTTCGCACATCGGTCACCTTGGGGGGCTTGTTGCCGGGTTCATTTATCTGCGCCATCGGTATGCACGATATGGAATTGGCAACAATATTTTCAAAGACCTGTTTAAAAAAAAAGGCCCTTTTTAAGTAGTAATCTGAAAAAAAAGACGCATGATGAGTTTGATCAGGAAGACGAAAAAAATTACCAGGCAGTACTTGATGAGCTGTTGGACAAAATAAATCGGATGGGATTTGACAGCTTAACGCCTCGGGAAAAAGAAATGCTTGAAGAGGCTTCGCGTAATTTAAACGCCCAAAAAAAGCGGTTAAAGTCCGATTCTGATGAAGAATAATATAAAAAAAATCCCGGCTGAATAATTATTCGCCGGGATTTTTTGTTAATTCATAACGGTTTTTTTTACAATTCAGAATCTTTTTCTTCTTGCTCTGCTTCAATTTCACCGCTTTTTGTTACCTCGGCAAAAGTTAACTCATTACGGTTTTTCATTTTGATTTTGATTGACGAACCTTCTGTAAATCTCCCTTTTAGAATTTCATCTGCAAGCGGATCTTCGATAAATTTTTGTATAGCCCTTTTGAGCGGACGTGCACCGTAAATCGGATCATAACCGCTTTGGACGATGAAATCTTTTGCACCATCGGTCAACTCGATCGTAATATTGTGTTCCAGCAAACGTCCGGTCATTTCATTAACCATCAATTCGATGATTTTGGCAACTTCTTTCTTTTTCAGTCGGCGGAAATAAATCAACTCGTCCAAACGATTAATAAATTCCGGGTTAAACAGGCGTTTCATTTCCTGTAAAATCTTATCACGCATGACATTATGCTCTTCGTCATCCTTGCCTTGCGTAAAGCCCATGGAGATGTTCTTTTTGATATCTCTCGCGCCAACGTTGCTGGTGAGAATCAGAATTGTGTTCCGAAAATCAACTTTTCTGCCCAAGCTGTCTGTGAGTTGTCCTTCATCAAGGACTTGCAATAAAATGTTGAATACATCCGGGTGTGCTTTTTCAATTTCATCAAAAAGAATCACAGCATAGGGGTGACGACGAACTTTTTCCGTTAACTGTCCGCCTTCTTCATATCCAACATATCCGGGGGGAGAGCCAACCAGTCGAGATACTGAGAACTTCTCCATATATTCGGACATATCGATACGAATTAGTGCATCCTTGCGTTCAAAGAGATATTCAGCAAGTACTTTGGCAAGGTGTGTTTTCCCAATTCCGGTTGGTCCAAGAAACATGAACGAGCCGATCGGGCGATTTGGATCTTTCAATCCTGCCCGCGTTCTGCGAATTGCCCGGGTGATGGTTTCAATGGCATCATCCTGCCCGATAACCCGTTTTTTCAACTCGTCTTCCATGCCCAACAATTTTTTGGTTTCGCTTTGGGCGACCCGTTGAACCGGAATGCTGGTCATCATCGCTACAACTTCAGCGATATCATCTTCATGTACTTCAGCGATCTGGCTTTCTTCCTCGCGTTCCCATTTGTTTCTTTCGAACATCAACTCGTCCTGCAGTCTTCTTTCAACATCGCGAAGCTTTGCGGCACGTTCAAAATCTTGCTGTTTGGCAAATTGCTCTTTTTCCTGGCGGATTTTTTCAATCCGCTGTTCCAGGTCCAGAATTTCTTTTGGAACAATAATGCTTGAAATGTGGACGCGTGAACCTGTCTCGTCCAGCACGTCGATCGCTTTATCCGGGAAAAATTTATCGCTGATATAGCGTTCGCATAAGCGAACCGTTGCTAAAAGCGCCTCATCAGAATAGATAACGCGATGGTGCTCTTCGTATTTGCCTTTAATGAATCGGAGGATTTCTAACGTTTCTTCGGGTGATGTTGGTTCAATCATCACTTTCTGGAAGCGTCTTTCCAGCGCACCATCTTTTTCGATATACATGCGATACTCGTCGAGGGTAGTCGCACCAATGCATTGAAGTTCACCGCGGGCAAGTGCTGGCTTGAACATATTGGATGCATCTAAAGAGCCAGATGCGCCCCCTGCGCCAACGATGGTATGTAATTCATCAATAAAAAGGATGACGTTATCAGCTTTTTCCAATTCGCTCATTATGGCTTTCATTCGCTCTTCAAACTGACCGCGATATTTAGTGCCAGCCACAATGCTCCCCATATCCAGCGCAACAATGCGCTTGTTATGCAGAACACGCGGTACTTTTTTACTGATAATCCGCAATGCAAGACCTTCTGCAACCGCAGTTTTTCCAACACCGGGCTCACCGATAAGCACTGGGTTATTCTTCTTGCGCCGGCTGAGAATTTGGGCAACACGTTCGATGATCTGATCTCTGCCAATAACCGGATCAAGCTTGCCTTGCAAAGCCAATTGGGTTAAATCTCGCCCGAAATGATCCAAAGCAGGCGTTTTGATTTTTTGAGATGACTGAGACGAATACGACGACATTGACGGTTTTCCCTCTAATATGTTTTTCAATTCGTTATACACAACATTATAATCAACGTTAAAACTCATCAATACTTGAGCAGCTAATCCTTCTTTTTCCTTTAGTAATGAAAGAAGCAGGTGTTCGGTTCCAATAATATCGGATTTAAAATTCTTGGCTTCCAGATACGTAATTTTCAGCACTTTCTCTGCCCGCTTTGACAGCGGGAGGTTGCCAAGTGTCATCATTCCGCCAGCGGGACCGGAAGCTTCCTCAAGCCGCTGTTTTAATTTTTCAAGGTCGATATTGAGGTTTTTCAATATCTTAACCGCGATACCTTCGCCTTCCTTCAATATGCCAAGCAACAAGTGTTCAGTACCGATATATTCATGGCCAAGCCGCATGGCCTCTTCCTTGGAAAATCGAATGACCTTCTGCACTCGACTAGTGAAATTATTTCTCATTGAAAATCCTAACATGATTACAAGTACCTCTTCGAGCTAAAAACTTCATTCAGCGGGTAATATAATTGATGATGCTAGAGCAATCAAGTTACATCATCGTATTTAACTATTTTTTTTGAAGTAAAAAAAATCAGTTTTGAAAATTATTAACGTATTTCTATAAATATCAATGCCATACATAGTTGATAAAATATGTAACATCCTATAATGTAACTTATTAGATGAGCACATACAAAAAGCGGAAGATCTTATTGAGAGCTTGCAGCCCAGCTTTGTCGATTGACGTTTTAGTGTTTTTTGTAGCTGGCAAACTAAGTGTTTTG
>OZ245730.1:0-4635000 GCA_965227145.1 Calditrichia bacterium | reverse complement strand
TCGTCGGTAATGCGACGATATCCTGACGTAAGTTAGGAAGATAACCCGGGGAAGTGAAACATCTAAGTACCCGGAGGAACAGAAAGAGTAATCGATTCCCTAAGTAGCGGCGAGCGAACCGGGAAGAGCCTAAACCTGTCTGCATGTATAAGCCTGCAAGCGTTGTGCAGCGGGGGTAGTGGGATGCAATGTTGACTGATTGCAGTTAGTCAGAGGAGTCAGAAAGTTGATTGATAGCAGAATCATCTGGAAAGTTGAGCCATAGCGGGTGATAGCCCCGTAAGCGAAATGAATCAACCTCCTTATTAGTATTCCCGAGTACTGCGGGACACGAGAAATCCTGTGGGAATCTGTGCCGACCACGGCATAAGGCTAAATATGCTTCTGTGACCGATAGTGAACCAGTACCGTGAGGGAAAGGTGAAAAGCACCCCGGAAGGGGAGTGAAATAGTACCTGAAATCGCGTGCCTACAACCAGTCGGAGTCCCCTTATGGGGATGACGGCGTGCCTTTTGCATAATGAGCCAGCGAGTTGTGGTAAGCAGCGCAGGTTAAGTCTTTCAGAGACGAAGCCGTAGCGAAAGCGAGTCTGAATAGGGCGAAATAGTTGCTTGCTGCAGACGCGAAGCCGGGTGATCTACCCATGGCCAGGATGAAGGTTCGGTAACACGAACTGGAGGTCCGAACCCACTGATGTTGAAAAATCAGGGGATGAGCTGTGGGTAGGGGTGAAAGGCCAATCAAACTCGGAGATAGCTCGTTCTCCCCGAAATATATTTAGGTATAGCCTCGGGAAAAAGTGTCGCGGAGGTAGAGCACTGGTTGGGCTAGGGCCCGCAAGGGTACCAACCCCTGTCAAACTCCGAATGCCGTAGACATGTTACCCGGGAGTCAGGCTGCGAGGGATAAGCTTCGTAGCCGAGAGGGAAAGAACCCAGACCGCCAGCTAAGGTCCCCAAGTGTAAACTAAGTGATAAAGGAGGTGGGATGGCACAGACAACCAGGAGGTTGGCTTAGAAGCAGCCACCCTTTAAAGAGTGCGTAATAGCTCACTGGTCAAGCCATCCCGCGCCGAAAATGGTCGGGACTAAGTTTACCACCGAAGCTGCGGACTCCAAGCTTGCTTGGAGTGGTAGGGGAGCATTCTGTTCACCTGCGAAGGTAAGTCGTGAGGCTTGCTGGAGGAAACAGAAACGAGGATGCTGGCATAAGTAGCGATAAACATAGTGAGAATCTATGTCACCGGAAGTCTAAGGTTTCCTGAGTAAAGTTCGTCTGCTCAGGGTTAGTCGGGACCTAAGGCGAGGCCGAGAGGCGTAGTCGATGGCAAACGGGTTAAATATTCCCGTACCACCTAAAATCGCGTTTGAACTTGAGGAGTGACGCAGGAGTGACGACCAGCCGGGTGTTGGATGTCCCGGTTTAAGCATGTAGGTGGGAATGGTTGGTAAATCCGCCGTTCTATTCTAAACACCGAGGTGTGAACACGGTATCCGTAAGGATCATAAGTGGTCTTAATCATACTGCCAGGAAAAGCTTCGCAAGTGAGTGGTTTCTGGTGCCCGTACCGCAAACCGACACAGGTAGACAAGGAGAGAATCCTAAGGTGCGCGAGTGAGCTCTCGTTAAGGAACTCGGCAAATTAGCTCCGTAACTTCGGGAAAAGGAGTGCCCTTATTAGGTGAAGATCTTCGCGATCTGAGCTGAACAGGGTTGCAGCGAAGCGGCCCAGGCGACTGTTTACTAAAAACACAGGACTCTGCTAACTCGTAAGAGGACGTATAGGGTCTGACACCTGCCCGGTGCCGGAAGGTTAAGGGGAGATGTTAGCCGTAAGGCAAAGCATTGAACTGAAGCCCCGGTAAACGGCGGCCGTAACTATAACGGTCCTAAGGTAGCGAAATTCCTTGTCGGGTAAGTTCCGACCTGCACGAATGGTGTAACGACTTGGGCACTGTCTCAACGAGAGGCTCGGCGAAATTGAGATGTCGGTGAAGACGCCGACTACCCGCGACGGGACGGAAAGACCCCGTGAACCTTTACTATAGCTTGATATTGATTCTTAGCTACGCATGTGTAGGATAGGTGGGAGACTTTGAAGCTGTCACGCCAGTGGCGGTGGAGTCACCCTTGAAATACCACCCTTGTTTAGTTGAGACTCTAACCCGTGGCAGTGAAGCCTGCCAGGGAACAGTGTCAGGTGGGTAGTTTGACTGGGGCGGTCGCCTCCTAAAAAGTAACGGAGGCTCCCAAAGGTTCCCTCAGCACGGTCGGTAATCGTGCGTAGAGCGTAAAGGCATAAGGGAGCTTGACTGCGAGACAAACAAGTCGAGCAGGTGCGAAAGCAGGGCTTAGTGATCCGGCGGTTCCGAGTGGAAGGGCCGTCGCTCAAAGGATAAAAGGTACTCCGGGGATAACAGGCTGATCGCCGCCAAGAGTTCACATCGACGCGGCGGTTTGGCACCTCGATGTCGGCTCATCGCATCCTGGGGCTGGAGAAGGTCCCAAGGGTTTGGCTGTTCGCCAATTAAAGCGGTACGTGAGCTGGGTTTAGAACGTCGTGAGACAGTTCGGTCCCTATCTGTCGCGGGCGTAGGATACTTGAGGGACTCTGCTCTTAGTACGAGAGGACCGGAGTGGACAGACCGCTAGTGTACCAGTTGTCTCGCCAGGGGCATAGCTGGGTAGCTACGTCTGGTGTGGATAAGCGCTGAAAGCATCTAAGCGCGAAACCCTGCCCAAGATGAGGTATCCCTTCACATAAGTGACTGTAAGGCGCCTTCGAGATTAGAAGGTCGATAGGTGGTAGGTGTACGCACAGCAATGTGTTCAGCCGAACCATACTAATCCGCCGGGAGGCTTGGCTTACTAATTTTTTATTCCGACTTACGCTTTTCAGCAGATTATTCGTATATCATCCATACAGTTTTGCTTTGGTGGTTATAGCGGTGGGGATACACCTCTTCCCATTCCGAACAGAGTAGTTAAGCTCACCAGCGCCGATGATACTGTTTCCTTTGGAAATGGGAAAGTAGGTCGTCGCCAAAGCATCTTCTTTATAGGGAATCAACTTTATGTTGATTCCCTTTTTTATTGTACAACAAACTCGTTATATATTTCGAGCAGAGTGGTATTGCCAACCGAATGTAAAAAACCATCACAGAATTGCTTAAAAGATATCAAGCCTCGAATTTCTTTGCCGAATCTTTCCATATACAAAAAATATGAGAAACATTGGAATGTTAACAAATATTGATCTTTATTATAGAAAAGTTGAAAAATGATTTGTATTCAATAATGACTATAATGTTTGTATTAGAAAGGATTTGGGGATGGCGAATCTGAAACTGGGACCTAAATTTTTACTCACGATTGGTGTTTTTCTAACATTAATTATGTGTGTCGGGCTTTATTGGATTATCGATCAGCAGAATAATCTTAATAGTGATAGCTCCGAAAGCTCAGCAAAAATGCTAAGCGGCTTGATGAAATTCAGCCTTGATGAAATGATGGCTATGGGTGAAAATGAAAAAATACCCGCATGGCTTGAAAAAGTAAGAGGGCTCGATGGCATTAAAGAACTTAGGGTTATCCGGGGGGAAATGTTTGAAGATAAAGGCGAATATTTGATTAAAGATGAAGCTGATAAAATTGTGCTGGCAACCGGAAAACCTGTTGCTATTTTTGATGAAAAATCCAGTTCATTTCGTGAAGTATTCCCCTTTATTGCGGAGAATCAGTGTTTGGATTGCCACGATGTTTCAGAAGGTGCGGTGTTGGGTGCCGCAAGTATCTCTGTAAGGCAAGATCAAATTATACAACAGGTTAAGAGCAATTCTGCAAATATGACGATTTTTATTATTTTTGAAATTCTGGTAATATTGACTGTGTTGTATGTTATTGTCCGGAAAATGATTGTCGCACCGCTAAGTGAGCTAACTAGTGCGGCCAATAAAATAGCAGAAGGCCAAACTGAAGTGTTTGTTGCAGCTAACCGGGAAGATGAAATAGGAATTTTGGGACGTGCATTCAACACGATGTCTGATCACATTCGGAGTGCAATGGAAGGATTAAATGCGCGCCAACTGGAAGCTGAAATTGCCCGGAAAGAAGTCGAAAAAAGCAGATCTGAAATTCAATCCAATCAGGCGTATCTGCAAAGTGAGGTTGAAAAATTACTCAAAGTAACCGAATCTGTTGCAAATGGTGATTTAACGATTCGTATCCACAGCGAAAACGCCGACGATATCGGCCAATTGGTTACCAGCATCAATCAAATGGTTACTGATCTCCACCGTGTTGTTGATGGCGTTAGTGAGGTGACGGCGCAAATCAAATCGGCATCTGTGCAAATGGCGGCAGGTTCCGAGCAAATGGCCGCTGGTGCGAGGGTCCAATCTGCGCAAACCAAAGAGGTTGCATCGGCGGTAGACGCAATGTCGCAAACTACAGTGGATAATGCTTTTAACACAACAAAAACAGTCGAAGTGGCAACAAATAGCGGGACAATTGCAAAAGAAGGTGGTGTCATCGTCGGGCAAACAATTGAAAAAATCAATCAGATTGCCAGCGTTGTGCGAAATACATCCAAAACTATTGAGGGATTGGGTGTCGCCAGTACTAAAATTGGTGAAATTATTGACGTTATAAATGAAATAGCTGATCAAACCAATCTGTTAGCGTTGAATGCGGCCATCGAAGCTGCCCGTGCCGGGGATCAGGGGCGCGGATTTGCTGTTGTTGCAGATGAAGTGCGTAAACTTGCCGAACGAACCACAGAAGCTACCAAAAAAATTTCCGGAATGATCACAAATATCCAAACAGAAACGCGGATGGCTGTTGAAGAAATGCATCAGGGGAATAGTGAAGTAAATGAAGGACTGGGGCTTGCCGAACGGGCTGGTGCAGCCCTCGAAAAAATTGTAAAAAGCACGGAAGCTGTGGTCGATATGGTTACGCAAATTGCCGCTGCCACAGAAGAGCAATCGGTTACCGGAGAAGAAATTTCCCGCAATGTGGAATCTATTTCAAATGTTGTATCGGAAAGCGCAGAAAGTATTTCGCAGATGGCTGCAGCTGCAAGTGATATGGATAAGTTATCTGAAAAATTGCAAAAAATGGTCAGTCAATTTAAAACCGAAAAGAATACTCAAATTGAATCATGGATGGCCTAATTCCTGAGAAACTCAACAAACCTGGATGTTTAGTGCACTCGAAAGTGAAATACAAAGAACTGCTGTTTAACGAATAGGCATAATTTCTTAAAAACAAATGCCTTTATCCACACTATTTTAAAAACTTGAATAATAAAGTGTTGAACGCGTAAGCTACTTAATCTTTAGTGGTTTACGCATTCTTTTGGTGTTACGCATATCGGCTCAAAACATTTGCAAGCTCTGCCCTTTTGATGGGCTTTGCAACATAATCGTTCATTCCTGCAAGTAAACATTTCTCACGATCACCTTTCATTGCGTTGGCAGTCATTGCGATAATCGTAATGTCGGAATTTAATACGCCGCTTTCAGGATTTCGAATCAACCGGGTTGTTTCATACCCATCGATTTCCGGCATTTGAATATCCATCAAAACCAGATTGTATTCCGTTGTTTTAAGCATTTCCAGCGCAATTCTTCCGTTTTCTGCAATATCGGCAGTATAGCCAAGTTTTTCCAGCGTATGAATAGCCACTTTCTGGTTAATGCGATTGTCCTCGGCGAGTAAAATTCGGAAATCGTTTTTTTCAATGTTTGAATGGACTGGTTGCGAAAATTCGGCCGGTGTTTCAGTCGTTAATTCTTTGCCGATACCCAAATCTACACAAAGCCAGAAATTGGAGCCTTTGCCAACTTCACTTACCACCCCAACTTTGCCATTCATCATTTCCGCAAGCAGTTTGGAAATTGCCAAGCCTAATCCTGTCCCACCAAATTTTCGGGTAGTGGATGTATCCACTTGTGAAAACGATTTAAACAGGGTATCCAGTTTTTCATTGGGGATACCGATGCCATTATCTACTACTTCAACTGTTAAACGAATGGTTGCCGCATCTGCTTTAATAGCATCAGATTTGATTAAAACGGTGTCGTTTTGTGAGAATTTAATAGCGTTATTTGCATAATTTACAATGATTTGGCGCAGGCGAACCGGATCGCCGGTTATATATTCCGGAACGTTTTTACTGATGTCATATTTGAGTTCAATGTTTTTCTTTTTCGCCTGCGGTGAAAGCATTTTTACGATATCCGACATGAAATTCGGAAAATTAAAACTGATCGCTTCCAAGGTCAATTTGCCGGCTTCAATTTTTGAGAAATCCAAAATGTCATTTATGATGGTCATCAGAGATTTACTGGAAGTATTAATTGTGCCGACAAAATCTTTTTGAACGGCATCAAGTTGTGTATCCATCAGTAATTCGCTCATTCCGATGATACCGTTCATCGGTGTACGGATTTCGTGGCTCATATTTGCTAAAAATTCGCTTTTTGCCCGTGTTGCTTCTTCTGCAAATTCTTTGGAAATAATCAGTTTTTGGTTTACGGCTTCCAGCTCATCTTTTTGGGCATTTATTTGCGATGTCCGTTCCTGAATCACCTGTTCCAGCTCGCATTTTTGTCTTTCTAACTTTGTCAAACGCCATTCAACGATTGCACCCATCATGGCTGTGAAGCCCAAAAAATAGACAAAATATGCCCACATCGAGCGATACCAGGGCGGGGAAATACTGAATTCAAATGTTGCTTCTTCCCCCAACTCTTCAAAAAGATTGCGGGATTGCACTTTTAAAACGTATTTACCTTCTGTGAGATTCATGTAATCGCGATAGGTTTCGCGGCTCCAATTGGACCAGTTTTTGTCCTGCCCTTCCAAAAATAAGCGATATTCGGTTTGGTCTGTTGCTGTGTAATAGGTTGCGGCATAATGAATCCGGATTTTTTGGCTGGAATATTGGAACTGTGGTTTTTGAAGAAACGGCTGCTTCGATCCATCAAAAATCAGGGAATCGTTATCAGAAAATGTAACCCTGCGAATAAGCGTTTTAAAAGCGCAACTGGGATCGCGTTCGAAATTGGTGTTGTATTTGATCAGCCCTTCAGCCAAACCAAACCAGACATTCCGATTGTTCTCCGGAAAAATATGATACAATGAGGTGTATTTTATCGTCTTGAAAATTCGGTCGGACCATGTGTATTGTCCGTTATCTTTTTGAAAAATTTTCAGAATTCCCTGATCCGAACCGCCCCAAAAATTGCCGTTGTAATCGGGAGTCAGGCTTTGAAAATCACCTACTTTTTCCTGGAAAGTTTCCTGAAAAAATTTCGCCGGCAGCATTTGCAGCGAATCATTTTCCAAATATTTAACTTCAATGTGCTGGTCGCCATTGCTTAAATATAAGTGATTATTCAACTTAAGCGGCGTTATTTTTTTGGGCAAAATACCATCAAAGGATTTAACAGTCAGCACTTTTTGGAACGATTTGTCGAAATCAATTCGATAGACTGCCGGTAATTCCGTCCCCATCCAGATGGTGCGGGTGTCGCCGGTGGCGTCCTCAGTAAATTCCACAAATGAGCGTCCGCTGATTTTTACCCCTTCAACAATATAATCTGAATGCCATTTATTGTTTTTTAATGACAGAACATGCAGGCTGCCGTCTAGAGTGGATGCCAGCATTTTAGCGGAATTGGAATCGGGAACATAGGTATAATAGGTTGAAATGTTTTCTGCCATCGCATTGCGGATGCTGTCTTTTGTTACTTCAAAAATGCCGCCCATTGAGCTGCAAGACCACAGTTTGCCGTTCGAATGTTCAAATTTCCAGAACATTGCGTTTTCATGGGATATCCGTTTCAGCGAAGCGGGAATGTTGTTTCGGCTTTTCTCGAGCCGGAATATGTCTTGCAATGTTGATACATAGATGTCCTCGTTATGCCGTGTGATGTCGGAAACACCCTCAAGTTTACGCTCTTTCCGGTTGTGCAGTGTGAATGGCGAATTTAACTCAATTTTACTGATTCCGGTATTTTGGGCAAGCCACAAGTTGCCATCTTCTGTTAAATAGCTGTAAAAAACCATGTTGCTTTGGAGATCGTAATTTTTGCCGATGTGATGAAAAATTTCCCCGGATTGCGAAACAATAAAAGCACCGTTTCCGGTTGTGCCAATCACGAGGTTGCCATCGGATAATTGGCTAACGGTGTAAGCGTAAGATGCGTTCGTGGTAATTGTATTGTTAAAATACGTATCTGTTTGACTTAAAACGGTTAATCGTGCGCCATCTATCCTGCATCTTTCGATGCCTTTGTAACGGGAAACGATCAGATATTCATTTTCCGAAACGGCGATTATTCCCGCAATAAAATTGTCGGCGTAGCTCTCACCGCCGGCAATAACTGTGATTTGATCGCCGACCAATTGAATTAATCCAACATCGCGTTGCCGGGCGAAAATGTTATTATTGGCAACATAGCTGAACGAAAGCAGTGGTTTCGCCGGAATCACTTTTATACTGCTGCCGTTCCAAATGAAAAAATAATCATAGGTTTGAAAATAGACATCACCATTGACAACAAATGTTTTCCAGACATCATTAAATGCACGATAATTTTCCGGAATGTAATCGCGCAGTGAAACGTATCTCAGTGACCCAAGCGAGTCGCTTTTCAAAAAACCGAAATCCCCGATGCAACCGACAAAAATTGTGTTATTGTCATCTTTTGCCAGCGAGCGCACAGTGGAAGTGCTGTTGGTTTTGATGTGCCGCCAGCTAACGCCATCGTATTCCATTACCATGCCGCTATTGCCAAAATACATCAATCCATCGTCCGATTGCAAAATTGCCCAATTTTGCCCGTGCCCGTCGTAATCTTCCGGTTTGAACTGTTGAACAGGGAGATTGCCGGATTCCGAATCAAAAAACCTATTCTTTTGCGCATAAATAGTTGAAAACAATGATGTTTGGATTGCAATTATCAGCAAAAAACAGAATTGGGTATTGCGTAATAAAACCCGGGTGCTTTGTGTAAATGAGCTGATCTTCATTACTGTATCCCGATGATTTTTTATAACGAGGTGATTATTTTTTTAGAACCAATAAAGTAAAATCATCGGAATTCCCGAAAAAAAATTTAGGGTTGAAATCAGCCAAAAATGGAATATTTGGGGGCGATTTGCTGTAGAAAATTGTCGCTGAAAACCCGGGTGATCACCCGGAAATTACAGATCTAAGTGTAGAATCCAGGTCTGTGCGTTTGATCGGTTTCGCGACGTAGTCGTTCATTCCGGCGGCGATGCAGCGTTCGCGGTCGCCTTTCATGGCGTTGGCTGTCATCGCGATGATCGCGATGTATTTATTTTGCTCACCGGCAGCGCCGTTGCGAATGGCGGCGGTTGCCTCAAAGCCATCCATTTCCGGCATTTGCACGTCCATTAACACAATTTGGTAATCGGAATTTTTGAGCATTTCAACAGCTATCTTACCGTTTTCGGCGATATCCGCGCTGTAACCGAGTTTCTCCAATGTGCGGATGGCCACTTTTTGATTGACGCGATTGTCTTCCGCCAGCAAAATGCGGGTTGTGGTTTTGTCGATGGAATGCAACGCTTGCTGCAAAATTTGAGAATCATCGTCAACTTCCGGTGCATTGCCAATCGCTAATTCGACAATTGTCCAGAAAGTGGAGCCTTCTCCGAACGTGCTTACCACGCCAACTTCACCATTCATCATTTCACTGAGTTTTTTGGAAATAGACAATCCCAAACCTGTTCCGCCATATTTGCGGGTTGTGGATGTATCCACCTGTGAAAATGACTCAAAAAGAGTGCCAATTTTGTCACTTGGAATGCCAATACCATGATCAGTGACCTGAATTTTCAGGCGAGTTTTCGTTGCGTTTCCACCGGCAACACATACATGAACCAAAACAGGTTTTGTATTTGAAAATTTTATGGCATTGTTAATATAATTAATCATAATCTGCCGCAAGCGAACCGGATCACCCACCAAAAAAACCGGCACATTGTCGTCAATTTTATATTGAAGTGAACAGCCCTTCTCTTCCGCAATAACGCCCAACATTTTGATAATTTTTTCAAGCTGTTCATGAAAATTAAAATTGATCGATTCCAACTGCAATTGCCCGGCTTCAATTTTAGAAAAATCAAGAATATCGTTAATAATAGTCAACAGGGACTCACCGGAGTATTTGATGATATTGGCAACATCTTTTTGATCTTCGGTAAGATCCATGTCCATTAAAATATCGGTCATCCCGATTACGCCATTCATCGGCGTGCGAATTTCGTGACTCATATTTGCCAAAAATTCAGATTTGGAATGGGTTGCATCTTCGGCAGCTACTTTTGCGCGAAACAATTCTACATTGATTGCTTCAAGCTCTTCCTTCTGTTCAAAAATCAACGCTGTTCGTTCCGCAATAATTGTTTCCAATGCATGCTTTTGAGACTCAATCCTTTCCAATTGCCATTTTACAATTAAAAAAATCAGGGCTGAAAGCGCCAAAAGATAGCACAAATAAGCCAACCATGTGCGATACCAGGGCGGTAAAACAGCAAAGTTTATTGAGCTTAGTGTTGAATAATGGCCGTCAGAATTGCGTGCCTGAACAATGAAACAATAACTACCTTCGTTCAAATTCATAAATTCCCGAAAATTCTGGCTGTTCCAATCGCTCCAAGTCGTATCGCCGGTACTCAAGCTATATCGAAATTCTGTTTTACCGATATAAGCCATCATTGGCGTTGAAAACTCAAACTTGATGGTGTTTCTATCGAAACGAAGGGGGGTAGAAAGTGCCCATTTGCCGGAAATATTATGTGCAACATCTTCTTCCGGGTTTACAATGCTTACTTTTCTAATATGTAATGGAAAAGTTAAGCTATCGCTCGAACTGGATAGCGGTTGATAGCGTAGCAAGCCGATATCGCTGCAAATCCAGTAAACATCTCCGGGTTCTTTTTTCAACATTAATAGATCCATTGAGGGTAATTTACCCAAGCCTTTTCCATCCCTGTAAAATTCGCCGGATGGCAATTGTCGTATCTGACCGACTCTATCATTAATATTATACCATAGAATGCCATCACTGTCTGTTTTAACAAATGCAATATGATCGTTTATGCCGGCAGAAGCTTTTTCCCAGCGATTGTCCGGGGTAAAGTATGGATTGCCATTTTCCGTTTCTGTATAGCGAAGTACGTTGTTTTCCCCCCAAAAGTATATCTTATTCTGATAAACAAATGGAATTGTCCGAAAATTTTCGGGCAATCCATTGAACTTATTGAACTCCTCGACTTGAGCTTTGGTTGAATCAAATGGGTTGAGGATTCGATAAATGGTTCCAGTTTCTGATTGTGCCCACAGGGTATCGGGATCATCCGGTCCGAGAACCGGTGCTTCGATAATCATATTTGTGTAGCGTTGTATATCATTATAATCAAATATTTTTTTGAAGTTTTTTGAGACATCCAATAAACTTATACCGCCGTCGCTCTTCAATGCGTAGGCATATTGTTGGTGTTTTTTCGACAGTAAAATGTTGAAATAGCTGCCTGGTATTATTTTTGGAGTTGTTTGATTCGGGAAATAAGCCAATATCTCATATTCTGTGAAACAATATAAAGTGTTGTTATGGTTGAGGATAAGCCAATAAAATTCGTTCTGCGAGTTGAGTTTATTGAATGTTGGGATCGAGCTTCCTGTGGGTTGGGTATATTTATAAAGCCCTTTATCATCGATAATATAAATTTGACCATTTAAACGTGTTACATCGTAAACCGAATTTTTGAACCCATAAGTTTTGGAAAAAATTGTGTATGGCGATGCAATATCCACTCGGGCGATTCCATCATTTAATCCCAGCCAGAGCCCATTTTCCCTGTCTACAAACAGATCAAATATAATATCGCTCCTGAAATCGTATCGCTCGTTAAATGTGTGGAGAATATAGCCATCTTCGGAAATAATTGCGGCACCTTGCCCATGCGAACCAACAATGAACATTGTTTCTGTCAATTGCCGGATAATCGGATATTGAAATTGCGCAAGGCTTTTAACGATGTCTGTGTTTTTATTGATGAGCTTGGGTGTTCCCTGTTCGTCAAAAATATATTTAAGAAGGCTTGAATCTTCGATGGCATAAAATGCGCTATCAAGTCCGGGGAAAAAGGACAAGCGTTTGCTCTCCTTATCCAAACCTTCAAAATGAAAAGGAGTTGATTCATCGCCTTCTAAAAGATAAAATTTTTTAGAGGATTCGCGATACCATGTTTTACTACCGGTTTGATATATTTTCCTATAGTTTTTGTCGCTTTTTAACACACCAATTTTATCTTTATACCAGTGAAAAATTTTGTCGTCTGTTCGGAAGTAAACGCCATTTGTCGAAGTGATGATCACATCAAAAACATCAACAAAAATACGATCGTCCTCTGGAATTTTGGGGAGTAACGAAACAAAATGTTTTCTGCCCACAGAATCTGGACACAAATAGCCAATGTTTCCGGATGAGCCAACAAAAATAGTGTCATTTTCGCCAATTGCGATTGAGCGAACAAAGTTACTGCCCGGAATATCATAATGCTGCCATTTTATCCCATCAAATTCCAGTACGCCGCTGCCGCCATTGGCAACAATAATATTTCCGTTAGACAGTTGGTCGATTTGCCAATTTTGCTGCATCCCACCGTATTCTTTTGGCGAATATTCCACTGTTGGGAATACACCCATTTCGGAGGTGAATTGATATTGGCAAAATCCATTGCTAACCAATAAAAGCAAAAGTATAAAAATCTGTATACTTTTGTTTGGCACAATAGATTTAATCGCTGTTCGTTTTTGGCGCATTATAATGATACCACTTTAACAATGGTTAAGGCATTTTGTAAATCATCGCGTCGAATGGGTTTCGCTACATAATCGTTCATTCCGGCGGCGATGCAGCGTTCGCGGTCGCCCTTCATGGCGTTGGCTGTCATCGCGATGATCGCGATGTTTTTATTTTGCTCACCGGCAGCGCCGTTGCGAATGGCGGCGGTTGCCTCAAAGCCATCCATTTCCGGCATTTGCACGTCCATTAACACAATTTGGTAATCGGAATTTTTGAGCATTTCAACAGCTATCTTGCCGTTTTCGGCGATATCCGCGCTGTAGCCGAGTTTCTCCAATGTGCGAATGGCCACTTTTTGATTGACGCGATTGTCTTCCGCCAGCAAAATGCGGACGGTTTTCCGGCGCGTTTCGGCTTCGCGCAGATTGTGTTGGGTGATCAGCAACTGATCCTGATTGCCGTTTGTTCCGGCAACAGCTGCAATCGTGTTTATCAACATTTTCAGCTTGACCGGTTTTGTCAAATATGCCGAAAAGCCCGTTGTTTGCATCCGTTTTGCATCGCCGCGTTTGGCAACGGAGGTGAGTAAAATCAATCGGATATTTTGGGTTGTCACATCAGATTTGATGCGCTTTGCCAGCGCCACGCCATCCATATCCGGCAACTGAAAATCGATAATAGCGATAGTAAACGGCGATTTTGCAGCAGATAGCTGTTCCAGCGCTTTTTCTGCAGAATCCGCAACGCTGTGGGGAATTCCGGTAAAGCTGAGTATCTGAGCGATAACCTGGCGGTTGACAGGATTTTCTTCCACAACCAACACCCGTTCATTTTTCAAAAATTGTGATTCGGCAAAGTGAATCTGGCGGTTTTCCGAAACGCCGAAATGCGCGCTAAACCAGAACGTTGCGCCGTTCCCCGCTTCGCTGTACACGCCGATTTCGCCATTCATCAATGTTACGAGCCTTTGTGAAATGGTCAATCCCAAACCGGTGCCGCCAAATTTGCGGGTAGTTGCGTTGTCTATCTGGCTGAATGCTTTGAACAGGCGATCCTGCCGGTTTTTGGGAATCCCGATGCCCGTGTCGATGACCTCGAATATCAATTTGGCAGAAGTTTCGTTGGCTGATGCAGTGCGGACGCGGATCGTAACCGAGCCAGTTGCGGTAAATTTGATGGCGTTATTGGTCAGATTGATGAGCACCTGCCGCAATCTGCCGGGATCGCCGGTGAGCGCGGAAGGCACATCCGCGGGCATGTCGAGAATGAGCGTCAATCCTTTTTCGCATGCTTTTTGAGCGAGCAAATCGGATACGCTTTCCAGAGTTGTGCGCAAATCAAAATTGATGGTTTCCAGCTCCAGTTTGCCGGCTTCAATTTTGGAAAAATCCAGAATATCATTAATAATAGTGAGCAACGCCTCGCCCGATTGTTTGATGGTTCCGGCAAATTCCCGCTGTTCCGGGTCCAGTTCTGTGTCCATCAATAAATCGCTCATGCCGATAACACCGTTCATCGGTGTGCGAATTTCGTGACTCATATTTGCCAGAAATTCACTTTTTGCGCGAGTCGCTTCTTCGGCGATGATGCGGGCTTTTTCTGCCGCGTCCCGCGCTTCCTCGATGGCCGTTTTTTGCAAATTGACTTCGAGATTCCGGTTGAGCAATTCCTGATTAATCGCTTCGAGCTCAATTTTCTGATCCTCGATTACCCGGGTTCGTTGAGCAACTTGCCGGGCCAAATCTGATTTTTGAGATTCGAGCGAGTTTAGTCGCCAGCGTAACATCAGAAAAATCAACACGATACCGCTTAAACAGTAAAATACGTACGCCGTCATCGTGCGATATAATGGCGGCAGAATGGTAAATGAATACGCGGCTTCGCGACCGATAAATCCATAAATATTTTGTGCCCGAACCCGGAAAGTGTATTTTCCTTCGGGGATATTGGTGTAATCTTTTCGCGTTTCAGCAGACCAATCGGTCCATTCTTCATCGAAGCCGTCCAAAAAAACGCTGAACAAATTTGCTGCCGGTTCCTCAAAGCTGGTTGCAGAATAGCTGAATCGCAGCGCGCGTTTTTGGTATGGCAAAACCAATGGTTTCAATCCATCGTACTGAAAGCCGTTAAACAATACGGTATCCGAATTCACCGGGTGAACCTGCCGGATAACTGCAGAAAAATCAACATCATACGACTTGCGAACGGATGGGGTGTATTGCAAAACACCTTCTGTGCAACCCACCCAAATGCGATCATTTTCCGGATAAACAACATAAGTTGTCGTCGTTTTGAAGCGCTCGAACGGGGTATAATTGTAAAACCAACTGTCGCCGGCACGGCTGAGCGCACCGGTCTGTTTCACCAATGGCAGCCAGACAATGCCGTTGGCATCTTCCGCAAAAGTGATGACCTGCTGTTTTGCAATTTCAACCGCCGCTTTGATGGAATCATCCAGCAAAAAATAACCGTTTTGCTCGTCGGTTTCTGTAAAATACATAATTCCTTCGTTTGTGCCGAATGCGACTTTCCCGCCGATGCTGCCGGCAAAAACATATCCCACCGGTAAATTGTGGGTTTCGTTGAAATGCGACACCGCGGGCGGGTCATTTTTATCCATCGAAAAACGAATTCGATACACGCCGTCGGATGCAGTGCCGAGCCACATATCGGCTGATTTACCGTCGTCAGCGGGAAATGATCGCATATTGCGAATCGTAACGGGCAACTCAATTTGCGATGGAATAATTTCCCATTTTCCGTTGCGCCGTGTGGCGCTCAACAGCCGGTCAATCGCACCGAGAAAAATGTGATCGGGATGTTTCGGACAGCGATCCAGCGTGTATAAAATATTGGTAATGCCGGTGGATTGCCACTCGCCGTTGTTCAGTTCGAACAATCCGCCGCCGGTGGCGATGAGCAGTTTGTCGTCAAATTCCAGGAATTTCCAGCACATATCCTGCAATCCCGGCACCATTTCAAATGTGGCCGGCTTTCCGGATTCGCCGGATTGCAGCACAAACGTTCCGGCGAGTGTTGCCGCATACAATTTGCCATCGAAACGAATGATATCCTGCACGCTTTCGCTGAGCCCGGATTGCTGATCGAACACGGTGAGCGGCGACGGCAGCTCGATCCGGGCGACGCCGTTGTTCAATCCGGCCCACAACGCGCCCTGCCGATCGATGGCCAGATTTAGTACCAAATCGCTGCCCAATCCGCTGCCGGGATCGATGCGGCGCAGCAATTCGCCGTCCGGCGAAATCACCAAAATGCCGCCGAATAATGTGCCGACGGCAACGGTTCCATCCGTCAGTTTTATCGCTTTGTAAGCCTGAAGCGATTTCAGTTCATCATTCAGCCAGCCGGAAAAGGGGGTAAGCGATAACCCGTTGGTTTCGTCATAATTTGCGAAAAAAATACCGTTTTTCCGGGTCAGGATCATCGAATTATGTTCCAGATCAACCCAACCCTGCACCCTGAGGTTGGCCAGTTGTTCGCCACCTTTTACGAGGTTCAGGCTCCCGTTTTCGTAACGCAACAGCCCAACTTTATCTTGTTTAACCAGCGTTCCCAAGCTGTTGATATACATCGATTTAAAGCTCTTTTGAGAATCGACTTCCCAAACCTGCATCCGGTTTTCGTGCCACAAAAACAATTTGGTGGTGGTCTCGAAAAATACGCCCTGCGGCGTCACATAAGTTTCCCAAACATCGTTGAATTCTTTGTGTGCTTCCGGCACTTCGGGAACCAGCGAAACGTAATTTAAATTTCCGGCGGAGTCCGGTGCGGTGTAGCCGAGATCATTTTGCGCACCGATCCAGACGGTGCCATTTTCGTCGATATCCAGCGAGCGCACCGTGCTTTTGTTTTCAACCATAATGACGCGCCAGTTTACGCCGTCAAATTCCAGTAAACAGGAGCTGTTGCCGATATACATCATGCCGTTTGGCGCCTGTTGAACGCACCAGTTTTGCTCATGAGCGCGGTAATCTTTGGAGGTATATTGGGTCATCAACAGTTGTCCGCTTTCGGCGGCGTTGGCGGTCGGCAGGGTTTGGGTATTCACAAAAAATAGCGGGATAAAAATTAACAACACCAGCCAGCTTCGGGTAATTTTCGGGAATTTGATCAGTAAATCAATGGACATTTATCGCCTCGTTAGTTTGCAATCCGGTCGATTTTATGATCGAATAAAACGCCCGAAACTGAAGAATAAGCTGCACAACTTCAACAGATGGCAAATCCCACAAAAGCATTTGGAAAATGTGGCGCAGGTTTCTAAATTTTCAGTTTATTTGACGTTAATTATGGGATATTTCGGATTGTTAATACATAAATCGTTTGAGGGAGCATGAAAACATCCACAGAAATTCGCCAGGATTTTATCGCTTTTTTTGAGAAACACGGACACACATTTGTGCCCAGTTCGCCGGTGGTGCCGCAGGATGATCCTACGCTGTTGTTCACCAACGCCGGGATGAACCAGTTTAAAGATGTGTTTCTGGAAACCGGCACGCGCCCGTACAAACGCGCGGCAAATTCCCAAAAATGCATCCGGGTCAGCGGTAAACACAACGATCTGGAAGAAGTGGGGCACGACAGCTACCACCACACCTATTTTGAGATGCTCGGCAACTGGTCGTTCGGCGATTATTTTAAGGAAGACGCGATTCGCTGGGCGTGGGAATTGCTCACCGGCGTTTGGGGCATTCCCAAAGAACGGCTGTATGCCACTGTTTTCGGCGGTGATGCGGAAGACGGTTTGGACGCCGATACCGAAGCTGAGCAGTTGTGGAAAACCGTCACCGATATCGATCCCACCCACGTGCTGCGCTGCGGCAAAAAAGATAATTTTTGGGAAATGGGCGAAACCGGACCCTGCGGACCGTGTTCGGAAATCCACATCGATTTAACGCCGGATGGCTCCGGCGGCAAGCTGGTGAACGCCGGTGTGCCGGAAGTGATCGAAATCTGGAACCTCGTTTTTATCCAGTTCAATCGCAAAAACGATGGTAAACTGGAGCAATTGCCCGCGAAACACGTGGATACCGGTATGGGTTTCGAGCGGGTTGTGCGGGTGCTGCAAGGTGTTGATTCTAATTATGATACGGATGTTTTTCAGCCACTGCTGAAGCACATCGGCGAGCTGGTGAATCTCGATTACGCCAAAGCCAGTGATGAGCAGCAAATCGCTTTCCGGGTGATGGCGGATCACGTTCGCATGCTCACTTTTTCAATTACGGATGGCGCGATTCCCTCCAACGAAGGACGCGGTTATGTGCTGCGCCGGATTCTGCGTCGCGCTGCCCGATACAGCCGCAAACTGGGCACGCATGATCTGCTGATTCACCAAATCGTTCCCGCAGTGGTCAAATTGTATGGCGAGGCGTTCCCGGAAATCACCGAAAAACAGGCGTATGTGATGGAGGTGATCAAATCCGAAGAAGAGAGCTTCAACAAAACACTGGATCGCGGCATCGATTTATTCAACTCGCTGGTGCAGGAATTGAAATCGAAACATCAGAAAACAATTCCCGGTGCGGAAGCCTTCAAATTATACGATACCTTCGGTTTTCCGGTGGATTTGACCCGCGTGATGGCGGAAGAATTGGGCATGACCGTGGACGAAACCGGCTTCAATTCCGAAATGGAAAAACAGCGCGATCGCGCCCGCAAAGCCGGCAAATTTTCGATGGCGACCGATGACGCCGGCGACTGGACGGTGCTCACGCCTGCTGAAAAAACGGCGTTTGTCGGATACGAAAATGTGGCAATTGACACCAAAATTCATAAATTCAGCCGCCACAACGACGAAATTCACATCGTGCTAACGGAAACGCCGTTTTACGCGGAATCCGGCGGGCAGGTTGGTGACACCGGAACCATTTCCGGCGATGGCTTTTCGCTCACCGTTGTCGATACCCAAAAACAGGGTGGCGAAAGCGTTTGCATTTGCAAAACGGATGGCGAAGCGAATATCGCATCCGCAAACGTTCGGGCAGCAGTGGACATGACTGCCCGCAAACCGACGACCTACAATCACACCGCAACCCACCTGCTGCATGCGGCGCTGCGCGATATTTTGGGCGATCACGTCCGGCAGGCCGGATCGCTGGTGGCACCGGATTATTTGCGTTTCGATTTCACCCATTTCAAAAAAGTGGATCACGACCAGCTTCGGGAAATTGAGAAAATTATCAACGCGCAAGTACAAGAAGATATTCAGGTTAGCTACGCTTACGAAGCGTTCGACGATGCCAAAGCCAAAGGCGCAATGGCGCTGTTCGGCGAGAAATACGGCGACGTCGTTCGGGTAGTTTCCATCGCCGAAAACGACAGCGATCCCGTGAGTGTTGAGCTGTGCGGCGGCTGCCACGTGAAGCGCACCGGCGAAATCGGTCCGTTTGTGATCACGCAGGAAAGCAGCGTTGCCAGCGGCGTGCGGCGCATCGAAGCGCTCACCGGACCGAAAGCTGTGGCGTTTATCCAGCAGCAACGCGATCTGGTGAACGAACTCGACGCCATTTTGAACACGCGTCCCGGCGAAATGGCCGATCGTGTGCGAAATATGCAGGATCAAATCCGCGATTTGGAAAAACAGTTGCAACAAATTCAATCGCAGCAAGTGCTGCAACACGCCGATGCGATTATCGAAAAAGGTGAAAAAATCGGCGATGTGCTGCTGGTGATCCACGAATTCGACAATCAGGATGTGGATTTGCTCAAACAGCTCGGCGACCAAATGCGCCAGAAAACCAAATCCGCGATCGGATTTTTTGTGAATAAAATGGATGATGGCAAAATCAACCTGATTTGCGCAGTCACCGACGACCTGATTTCCGGCAAAAAATTCAACGCCGGGAACATCGTTCGCGACGCCGCAAAAATTGCCGGCGGTGGCGGTGGCGGTCGTCCTCACTTGGCAACTGCCGGCGCAAAAGACGCGGAAAAATTGCCGGAAATTTACGACTTTCTGCGGAAATCTTTGGCGTAAACCGTGCTGCAATGCAAATTGCAGAAATGTGTCGGGAGACCCCTGCCTTCGCAGGGGTGACACACTGTTCCAGTGAAGGCGCCTGAGGCGCTCCTTTGGAGCAGGAATCTCCTGAGTAAAACAAAACTACCGAAAAAATTACCCCGCGATTTTCCGTCGCGGGGTTTTTGTTTTTCATGAAAATTGCGTTAATTCCGGCAGTTATTTTTGGGAAAAATGCCGCAAAGCAGGGAACGGCCGCGACCGTTCCGCATTTTCCCTGTGACAAAAAAATCGGGAAAAATCATGAAACACCACACCGGACATTTTACGGGATTTGATGGCAGCAATCTGTTCGAACAGTACTGGCAGCCGGAAAATTCACGGGCAACGTTGATAATTGTCCACGGACTTGCAGAATACAGCAGCCGATACGAACACGTTGCCGCAGCGCTGGCGGAATCGAACATCGCCACTGCCACGTTCGATTTGCGCGGTCACGGGCAGTCCGATGGCAAACGTTCGTTTGTCAATCGGTTCGCTGATTATCTGCGCGATTTGGCAATTTTTGTCGATCGCGTTCCCGCAAAAAATCACGATAAACCATTGTTTTTATTGGGTCACAGCATGGGTGGTGCCATCGCGTTGCTGTATTCGCTGGATTATCAGCATCAATTTTCCGGATTGATACTGAGCAGTGCGGCGCTCAAAATTCATGATGATTTTTCGCCGATTTTGCAGCAGCTTTCCGGCGTAATCGCCGCCATTTTGCCCAAATTGCCAACGTTGAAAATCGACAGCAAATTCATCAGCCGCGATCCTGCAGTGGTTCGCAAATATGACGACGATCCGCAAATTTACCACGGCGGCACCATCGCCCGGACGGGTGCGGAAATCGTGAAAGCGACCCGGCGCATCCGCGAAAATGCTCACAAATTGCAACTGCCGCTGTTCATTTTTCATGGAACAGACGACCGGATCACCGATCCGAAAGGCAGCGAATTGGTGCACAATCTCGCCGGCTCACCGGACAAATCGCTCAAATTATACGACGGGCTGTATCACGAAACCATGAACGAGCCGGAAAAAGACGCGGTGATCGCCAATCTAGTGCAATGGCTCCAGCAGCAGATAAATCGCCATCCATAACCGCTGTTGCGCTCGTTGGTTTCGGCGGGCGCAAATGCCCGGTTCAATCAATTCGATTATTGCATCTCCAAACAGACATTCGTATTTTTTAAGGTTCATTAAACAGAGGTTTGCGGTCCTGTAAAAATATTTTACGGGCTTTGCCGTTTGTTGCCGGATCAACCTCCATCGGGCCCGGATTTGGGCCATCCAACTTTCAGAAAGGACGATCAATGAAGAACATTTTTGTTGCTGCGACGCGCCAAAATGACGGAAAAACGATGGTTTCGCTCGGTATGTTCAGTGAATTCCGGAAGCGATTTTCCAAGGTTGCATACATGAAACCGGTTGGCCAGCAATACAAAATCGTTGATAACGAGAAGATCGACAAAGACGCTGTGTTAATGCATTTTACCTACGATTTGAGCGATAAGCTTTCCGACATGAGCCCGATTGCGGTGCCGCGCGGTTTCACCAGCAGTTATATTCGCAACGGCGATCGCAGCCGGTTGGTGGAACGGGTGAAGGCATCGTACGAACGGTTGAGCCAGGGGAAAGATTTTTTGCTGATCGAAGGCACCGGACACGCCGGCGTGGGCTCCGTTTTCGATATGTCCAACGCGGATACGGCAAAATTGCTCGGCTCAAAAGTGGTCATCGTTTCGTTGGGTGGGGTCGGTCGCCCGATTGATGAAATTATGCTCAACAAAGCTGTTTTCGAAAGCAAAGGTGTGGAATTATTGGGCGTAATTATCAATAAAGTTGCTTCGGAAAATTATGATAAAATTAAAGAAATTGTCGGTCTCGGGCTGAAACGTCACGGAATACGGTTGTTTGGCGTTGTTCCGATGGTGCAAAATCTGAGCCTGCCATCCGTTGCGGAACTGGTGGAAGATCTGGATGCGGAATTGCTTTCCGGCGATCAGGTCCAGTTGACCAACACCATCGGGCGATTCATTATCGGCGATATGCAACCGCACGAAGCAATTGATAAATTTGTTAACAACACGCTGCTGATCGTGCCCGGTAATCGCGACGGGATTATCGTAACGGCGCTGTACGAAAGCCTGTTGGACGACCGCAGCAATCGCAATGTTGCCGGAATGGTGTTCACCGACGGCATTCGCCCGCCCCAAAAAATCGTTGATCTGATCCGCCGGAGCGGCATTCCGGTGATGCTGGTTGAGGAGGATTCTTTTTCCGTCGCCACAAAAATTAACAACTCCATTTTCAAACTGCGTGCGGAAGAGACTGAAAAAATTAAAATTAGCCAGGAATTGGTCGCAAATCATGTCGATATCGATGGCATTTGCGAGTTGATTTGAAATCGTTTTGCAACAGAATTGTAACTGGCTTCCCATTGTTGCGGGTAATATATTCCAATGTAACGGAGCTGTAATTCATCATTTTGGTAGAAAAGATGATCACGTCAGAAATCAGATTTTATCGCCGAACAGCTTTGAAAGCCTATCCATTGTATCATATTATCCCAACAACAATAATTATGGTGAAGTCATGAAAATGCTGGTAAAAATCGCTGCGCTGGTAGAAAAAGGCAACGATGTGGAATTTAACTGGATTACCCTGAAGCAAATGTGCTTCGAAAGTAAAGAGCCTCGCAAAAATCTGAACGATTGGGCGAAGCAAAATAACATCCGCTTCGAGTTCAAATCCGGTGATGCGGAAAATGAGGAAATTGTATTGTTTTCTCGTTAAGCCGTCACGGGCACATGTGATTTTAATTCAGGTAAAGTTGCCCGGTTAAATGAAATGCTAAAATTAAATTTACGGGATGCGAAAAATTGCTATGCAATTTTTTCATCCCGTTATTATTTTCCCCCAAAATGACGATCCGCAGAGTTGCTTTTCTCAATCCCGCACTTGCGAAGCCGCAAACCGATAGCCGTTATCCGCTGCGCATTCCTGACACAAATATCGATCAAAAAATTCTCTCAAATTACTTTAGTTCATTGTTTGCTGTCCGATAATTTTAGGCTGAAGCATCGAACAGATCTTAGGTATTCAATAGCTGGCAGGCAATTTAGCCGGAACTCCTTACATCAGAAATTTCAAATTGTTGATCAACAATGTGTTGTTGACAGCTATCTCAAATAGAATTATTCCGGGTGTTTTCCTGTTCATTTTACGCATGTACCGCACCCGGAAAATTGTGCTTTTTATGCAAAAGAAGGATCCGTTACAATGATCACAAACCGCCTTATTGACCACACCACACGGGATGAAGTAGGCATGCTGATTGAAACTTTCAACGATCTCATCCAAAAAATTCAGGCAAAAATGCAGGAGCGCGAAGAAGCGCTGCAGCTTACCGTAAACGCTACTGAAATTCAGCAACTCATCGTTGAAAAGCTGGAAAATGCCATCCGGGTAAAATCTGAATTTTTAGCAAATATGAGTCACGAAATCCGGACACCGATGAACGGTATCATTGGCTTAACGGATCTGGTTCTCGATACGGATTTAACCGGCGAGCAGCGGGAATATATGGAAATGATCAAATCCTCGGCGGATACGCTGCTGCTGATCATTAACGATATTCTCGATTTCTCCAAAATCGAAGCCGGGAAAATGGATTTGTATCTGCGTCCGTTTGTGCTGCGGGATAGCATTGTTGATATCGTGGAATCGCTTGCGTTACGCGCCCATCACAAAGGGCTGGAATTGACATACATGGTCGAAAACGGTATTCCGGACGATCTCAACGGCGACGTTACCCGGCTGCGGCAAATTATTGTCAACCTGCTTTCCAATGCTATCAAATTCACATCCGAGGGCGAAGTTATTTTGGAAATCACCAAAGTGATGGAAAAAGATCAGAAAATAATGCTCCATTTTGCTATCACGGATACCGGCGTTGGTGTTCCCGAGGAATCGCAGCGCAAAATTTTTGATGTGTTTTCCCAATTGGAAAATCCGTCAGCGAAAAAGAACGAGGGAACCGGACTCGGTTTGGCAATTACCACCCGTTTGGTGGATTTAATGAACGGCAAAATTTATGTGGAAAGCCCCAGAAATGGATACAACGAAACTGAAGACGCGCTAAAACCCGGTGATGTTGGCAGCACGTTTCATTTTACCGCTGAATTTGAATTGATGGAAAACGCGTTGAAGCCGGTGCCGCATTTCGACAGCGCAGCATTGGCAAATGTTCGAATTTTAATTATTGATGATAACCAGACGAACCTGGCTTTTTTAAACGAGGTGGTTTCCGATTGGGGCGTAACGGTCGAAACGGCCGCAACTGCCCAAACCGCCATCGAGCGGTTGCAGAAATCCGCTGCCGATGAACAGCCCTTTCATATTATTTTGCTGGATCGCAGCCTGCCCGATTTTGACGGTTTTGAACTTGCCGAAACCATTAAAAATCAGCAGGAATCAGCTAATTCGATTATCATGATGCTCACTGCATCCGGTCAGCGTGGCGATGCGCGGCGATGTCGTCAGTTGGGAATTTCGGGATATTTGACCAAACCGATTCGTCATCCCGAGTTGCGGGATGCAATTGCCACTTTGGTGGAGGCGCATCGCCGGCAGATCGCAATTCCGTTGGTAACCCGCCACAGCCTCCGCGAAGCTCGGGCGCGATCCGAACAATCGCATAGCGAAACATTCGTCACGGTCGAACAACCGGCGCTGCAATTCCGCATTTTACTGGCGGAAGACAATGTGATCAATCAACGTCTGACCAGCCGTCTGCTGCAGAAAAAAGGACATGTGGTAGAGATCGCCCAAAACGGCCGTGAGGCGCTGGAGTTGTGGCAAACCAAAGAATATGACCTGATTTTGATGGATGTTTTAATGCCGGAAATGGACGGGTTTGAGGCAACAACGCTCATCCGTGAAAATGAAAAAGAAAACGGCGGGCATATTCCGATTATCGCGTTGACTGCTAACGCCATGAAAGGTGACCGGGAGCGCTGTCTGTCTGTCGGGATGGATGATTATTTGGCAAAGCCGGTGCGAATGGGTGCGTTGATGAACCTGGTTTATGAATGGGGATCGCGCAGTTTGGCGAAACATCAATAAAGCCGTTTTCGTTTCAGCAAATACCGCATCAGCGGTTGATCAAATTGATCGGTCGTCAGCACATTTTGAAAATCGACCTGCATGTTGTAGCACTCACTTTTCAACGTTTCGTAAAACGAATCAACCATCTGCCGGTAGTTTTCGCGAATCAAAAACGGTTGGGTTTTTAGCTCTTCGTTGGTTTCCATATCTACAAAAGTTGCTTCATCCGAAAAATTGAAAAAACGGTCGTTGGGATCGAGAATATTGAACACGATCACATCGTGCTGGTAATACCGGAAATGGCGCAATCCTTCCAGAATTTTGTCTGCATCTTCATATAAAAATTCGGTCAGCAAAATGACCAAACCTGGTCGGCGAATTTTTTCCGCCATCGTATGCAACGTTTGGCTGACAACCGTTTTGTTCTGCTGCGGCTCCGCTTTACTCAGTTCACTCAATAAAAATTTAATATACGATGATGTCGATTTTGGCGGCAGATACCGATGAATTTTATCCGAAAACAGCGCCAGACCGACGGCATCCCGCTGTTTCAGCAGCAAATAGGATAGCGCAGCAGCCAGATAAACGGCGTACTCGAGCTTGGTAATTCCGTGGCTGCTATAGCCCATCGAACCCGAAATATCAACCAAAATATTCGCTTTCAGATTGGTTTCTTCTTCATACTGTTTGATATAATAGCGGTCTGTTCGCCCGTAAACTTTCCAATCAATGTCACGAATATTGTCACCAGGCATATATTGGCGATGTTCGGAAAATTCCACGCTAAACCCGTGAAACGGGCTTTTATGCAACCCGACTAAAAAACCTTCCACGATAAAACGGGCGATCAAATCAAGATTTTTCAACCGTGAAACAACTTCGGGTAATAGATATTGCCGTGCGTCAGTGGGTTTTGGTGTTAACATCGGTCAATTTATCCTGTGTTCTAAAATTTTTTTATTCGAATCTCCATGCCAAAATACTCTGTTAAATAGCTGATGAAAAGCTTTTTTTCTGACATATTTGATACGTTTTGCCATCTTTTTTTATCAAAAAGTTTGTATTATCTGGTAAAATATCCTAATTTTAGCAAGACCTTGTTCTCTAAGAAAAAGAATTTGGTCATTAAAAAGGCAGGTTCACTAACCAAACTCACCGTTTGAAAACAGTAGCCAACGTTTCGAAAAGTAACAAACCTTTTAACGCGTTCAGAATTAGAAAAAAGTGTTGCAATATCGCTTTTGGCGCAATACATTAAGCACTTTTGTGTAAGACGGAAGCAAGGAAAAAAGGACTGTTTAAATACAGAATTAAGATATGCTGGAAGAGTTATCGGCTAAATTAGAAGGTGTCCTAAAAAAAGTCCGCGGACAGGGCAAGTTAACGGATAAAAACATTGCCGAATCCATGAAGGAAATCCGTCGGGCACTATTGGAAGCCGATGTAAATTACCGTGTTGTAAAAGATTTCGTAAAAAAGGTGCAGGAAAAGGCCGTCGGCGAAGCCGTGTTGCGAAGCGTTACACCCGGACAGCAGATTGTGAAAATCGTCCATGATGAACTTGTTTCATTGATGGGCGAATCCAAAACAGACATTAAAGTTGCCGGAATTCCGCCCACAATTGTAATGATATGTGGTTTGCAAGGCTCCGGTAAAACAACCTTTACCGGCAAATTGGGCGGTTTTTTACGCAAAAAAGGACGTCGTCCGATGCTGGTTGCGGCGGATGTTTACCGTCCGGCCGCAAAAAAGCAGCTTGAAATAATCGGTAACCAATTGAGTCTGCCGGTTTACAGCACGGAATCGAACGATGCCGTGCAAATTTGCCGTGAAGCCGTAAAAGTTGCGCGTGAAAAATCCTGTGATGTTCTGATTTTGGACACCGCAGGTCGATTGCATATCGATGAAGATATGATGCGCGAACTGGATGAAGTAAAACGCGATGTAAAGCCAAACGAAATTCTGTTTGTTGCGGATGGAATGACCGGACAGGATGCCGTGAACGCCGCAAAGCAGTTTATGGACCGGCTGGATTTTGACGGTGTTGTTCTCACAAAAATGGATGGCGATGCCCGCGGTGGTGCAGCATTATCGATTCGTTCAGTTACGGATCGCCCGATAAAGTTTATGAGTACCGGAGAAAAGCTGGAAGCAATTGAGCCTTTTCATCCGGATCGCTTGGCTTCAAGAATTTTGGGAATGGGCGATGTTGTTTCGCTGGTCGAAAAAGCGCAGGATGCTATCGATGAAGAATCTGCTGCGGAGCTTGAAAAAAAGCTGCGCAAAAACGAGTTTAATCTCGAAGATTTTTTCAACCAGCTACAGCAGATAAAAAAAATGGGTCCGCTGGAGCAGTTGTTAGGAATGATTCCCGGCGTCAGCAAACAACTGAAAGATGTAAAGGTTGATGATAATGCGTTCTCAAAAATTGAGGCCATTATCAATTCAATGACGCGCGAAGAAAGGCATAAGCCGCAAGTGATTAACGGCAGCCGGCGTAAGCGTATCGCAAGCGGCAGTGGCACAAAAGTTCAGGATGTCAATCAACTGCTAAAGCAGTTTGATCAAATGAAAAAAATGATGAAGCGGATGAACAAAATGAAATTTCCCAAAGGTATGATGCCGGGATTGCCTTTTTAGGTCCGTTGGATTTCAAAAAAAGCATGAACTAAATTTCAATATAATGGTTAAAAAATTTCAAACCCGGAGGAGTTAATCTTGGCAGTTAAGTTGAGATTGCGTCGGATGGGGCGTAAAAAGAAGCCCTACTACCGAATTATTGCAGCTGATTCGCGTTCCCCACGTGATGGTCGTTTTATTGAAGAAATCGGGGTTTATAATCCTATCAGTGAACCGGCGACAATTGAAGTCAAGCAGGACCGTGCTCTATATTGGCTAGGCCAGGGAGCAATTCCTACAGAGACTGTAAATAGCCTGTTTCGCAAAACCGGTATCAATTTGCGTTTTGATTTGAAAAAACGCGGTGTTGCTGAAGAAAAAGCCGTTGAAGAGATTGCACAATGGGAAGCCATGCAGGAAGCTCGCAAAAAACGGTTGGAATCCAAAAAATTAGCAGACCAGCAGAAATTGGCACGTCAGGAAAAAGAGAAAGCCGAAGCTGAGGCAAAAGTAGCCGAACCTGAAGCACCTGCCGAACCCGCCGCTGCTGATACTGCTGATTCCGCCGAAGAAAATGCAGATGCTTAAAATAGCTTCCGATTGTGTAGAGGGGTGGCTTTGCGATGGGGCAGATGATTTCAAGGGAAATAAGACAAATAATGTCTGGAACGGTTATTCCGCGCTGTTATAATACCAAAGCCAACTACTCAAAAGGAGGTCTGTGCGATGAAAGACTTTGTAGAGTTTATTGCGAAGCATCTAGTGGATAAGCCGGAAGAAGTGCATGTTGCAGAAGTGGAAGGCGAGCGTGTTACGGTTTACGAATTACGTGTCGGTGATGGCGATTTAGGGAAAGTCATCGGAAAACGCGGGCAAACCGCGAAAGCAATTCGGACACTGTTGAGCGCAGCCGCTGCCAAAATGGGTAAGCGTGCAGTTTTGGAAATTCCGGAATAAGTAACTCCGATCTTTTTTACAGATTGAAGTCCGGATTTTGAACGGTTGAATAATGGATCATATTGCTATCGGAAAAATTCTCCAGCCGTTTCGGTTGGATGGATATGTAAAAGTGCTCATTTATTCAAATATGCCTGAGCGTTTATTAAATCTGAAAACGGTTTATATCAGAACAAATAACGAATATCGCGGGTATGTTTTGGATGATGTGCAAATTCAGCCAAAAACAACGGTGGTTAAACTGCGTGGAATCGATAGCCGCGAAGATGCATTGGTTCTGACAAAATCCGAAATCTGGATTCCGGAAAATCAACAAATTGATTTGGCTGATGACACTTATTTTTTGCATCAGCTGATCGGTATGAATGTCATTGACGGTAACGGAAATGCGATCGGTGAAATTACGGCTGTCTATCAAGGTGGTGGTAACGATGTGTATGAAGTCCGTCAAGGCGATAAAGAAATTTTAATACCGGCTGTTGCTCAATTTGTCAAAAAAGTGGATGTTGATTCAAATCAGGTTGTTGTTGAGCTGATTGAGGGAATGATCGATTAATGAGAATTGATGTAATTACAGCGTTTCCCCAAATATTGGAAGCGCCATTAAACGAGAGTATCCTTAAACAAGCTCAAAAACGAATTGAATTGGATATCCGGTTGTGGGATTTGCGTGAATTTGCAACCGACAAACACCGGACGTTGGATGATACACCATACGGCGGTGGTGCAGGGATGATCTTAAAAGCAGAACCGCTTTTCCTGGCGTTGGAACATCTTTTGAACGAAGGTGAAAAAAAAGCCCGGATTCTATTTCCAACCCCTCAGGGAAAACTGTTCTGTCAATCTATTGCAGAAAATCTTGCAGAAGAAAATCGCCTGATTTTTATCTGCGGGCACTACAAAGGTGTTGATCAGCGGGTGCTGGATAGTTGGGTAACCGACGAAATTTCTGTCGGCGATTATGTGTTATCCGGCGGCGAAATTCCGGCATTGTTGATGATTGATGGCGTCGTTCGCATGATTCCAGGTGTATTAAACGATCTGGATTCTGCAAAAACGGATTCTTTTCAGGATGGGCTTTTGGATAGCCCGTATTATACGCGTCCGGAAGAATATCGTAATATGCGGGTTCCCGATGTGTTATTGTCCGGCCATCACCAAAAAATTGAGGAATGGCGGTTAACGCAACGGTTAACGCGAACCAAAGATCGACGACCGGATCTATATGAGAAATATGTGCAAAAAACAAACTCCGGCAACGGATAATTTGCGTTTTACTGAATAGAAAAATATTGATAAAATAAACAAACGACTTTTTTTACAACAATTTGAGAAGGAGTGCGAAGCCATGGACATTTTAAATACGGTGACAGCAAACCAGTTGGTAACAGATATTCCGCAATTTAAAGCCGGCGATACCCTGGACGTGCATGTGCGTGTTATTGAAGGTGATAAAGAGCGTATTCAGGTGTTTTCGGGTGTGTGTATCAAACGCCGTGGTGGCGGTGTAAACGAAACGTTCACCGTTCGCAAAATTTCTAACGGCATTGGTGTTGAACGCGTATTCCCTTTGCATTCACCCCGCATTGCAAAAATTGAAGTATTGCGTATCGGACGTGTGCGTCGTGCCAAACTGTATTATCTGCGGAGCTTGCAGGGCAAAGCTGCACGCATCAAAGAAAAACGCAGTAGCTAAACAACACTCGTATCAAGATTATCAGATTTTTCAATTAAAATTGGATTTTCGGCTACCGGAAATCCAATTTTTTTATCAACAGGTTGCGAAAATCCATGTCCCACCAGCTCTTTTTCCTTTGCCCGAACTGCCTCGCTGAAGATCAACTCATTCAAAATCGTTGTAAAAATTGTAACACGGAAATAGATATTCAACCGTATTCGGTGATTTGTGCTAAACAACAGTTTGGCGTTGCTGAATACTATCAATTTCTAAAAGAGAATCTTTCCGTTGATCAGCCTGCTCATTTCCGTTCAACAGATGCGTTTCCCGATGCCCTTCGCGTGAGCGATGTCGCAACGTTGCGACAGGGGATAACGGCGGTGGCAATCCGGGGGTATCGCGGATGGTTTAACCGCACAATTCTTGCGCCGGAAAAAATTGCCGAAGGGCATCTGATATTTGAGGATGACGCACTACGTTTTATTTCGCCGGAAAAACAATGGCATTTTCCAGCCACGGAAATTACCGCCATCACAACTGACAGCCATTATCTGGAATTCAAACGTCGTGGCGAACCGTTTTTTCATATTCATTTTCACAACGAAAGCGCACTGAAATACGAAATCTTATTGCGGAAATGGCTGCAGCAGAATTATTCACAATTGAATTTGGGGGACATTTGTGAATTCCAGCCGCACATCCGCACGACATTGCCAAAGCCGGGAAAACGCATTTGGCAGATCTCCCCGGGAGATCCGCCGCCGGAATCCGTCGGTGAAAAAATCGGGAAAAAATTGATTGCCGCGCTGCTGCGATTGTTGCTGCGACCATTGATTCGCATCCGGTTCGAAGGGCTCGAAAATTGGCAGCCAAACATGCCGGGATTTGTTTTGGTCAATCACCAAAGCGCGCTGGACCCGTTTATTGTTACCGCATTTCTGGATTATCGTGTTGCGTTTCTCACCAAAGCGTCCGCGTTCACGCACGCAACACAACGCAAGTTTTTACAATGGGTTATGGGGATTCCAACAACCCGATACCAGCATGATCCGGCTGTCATTCGCGACATCAAAACGATGTTGCAGCATGGCGTAAAAGTGGGGGTTTTTCCCGAAGCCGAGCGCTGTTGGAACGGAAAATTGCAGCCCTTCAAATATGGATTAGTGAAAACAATAATGGCGTCGCAGATGCCGGTTTTTTGTATCCAACTGGAAAACGTGTTCGATTTTTGGCCGCGCTGGTCGTCGCTGCCGCGCCGGGCGATGGTTGTTTTTCGCATTCACCCGCCATTTTGTTTGTTGCCCGAAATTACGGGCGTGGACGAACAGCGCCAGTTTCTCGAATCCATTTTTTCCGAAACACAACAACTTTAGCAGATGCCGGAAACCTTCGGAAAATTCGATGGATTCCCGCCGGGAAATCGTTATATTTCGACCGATATGATGCAAAAATTCTCTGATCGCAAATGGATTCAACTACTGCTTTTTCTGGCGATTGCGCTGGTTTTTCAATTCTGCGCCATCCGCCAGAGCCCACCGGGTGGTCCGGAAGATAAAACGCCGCCACAAGTGCTGCGCACTTTCCCGGCAATCGATTCGATTGGTGTCGATCAATTGGAATTTCTGGAAGTGGAGTTTGACGAATCCATCGACCCGGCGTCGTTGCGCGACCAGATCTGGATGATGCCCGAGCTGCCCAACGGTTTCGAAACAAAAGTGAGTGGTGGCCGCAAATTGCGCATTTTGCTGAGCGATTCGCTTGAGGACAATCAAACCTATATCGTGAACATCGGGACAGGTGTTAAAGATTATAGAAACAACAAGTTAGAATCGCCAATTTCGTTGACTTTTTCCACCGGAAACCACATCGACCGGGGTGAAATCGCCGGAAAAGTTCTGGCTGAAAAAGCGCAGGATATTTACATTTTGGCGTATCCGTTTGACAATGTGTTTTCGGACAGCATTTTTTTTAACGAAAAAGCGCGCTATTACACACAAGTTTCAACAAATGGCGAATTCCGGATCGGCTATTTGCGCAATGGCAAATACCGGGTTTTTGCACTTTCTGACCGAAATCGTGACCGGATTTACACGCTGCAAACGGATGAAATCGGTTTCCCGAGCCAGGATGTGCAGCTCGATTCCACTCAACTTCGCTACGAAAATTTAAATTTCACGATGGTTCGGGAAGACACCATCGCCCCAAAAATTGCCCGCGCACGATCGCTCAATCTGCATCGCATCGAAATCCAGTTTAGCGAAGATTTGGCTTTGTTACAGCAGCCAACAATCAGTTTGGTGGACAGTCTTTCCGGCGATTCGCTGACAGTTTTTAGCACTGAAGTGGATTCGGAATCACCCAACCGGTTGCTCGTTTTTACATCGGGACAGCGCGAAACGGTGTATTTGGGCAGCATCGACACATTTAGCGATGCGTTTGAAAACGAAGCCAACGGCGATTTCCGGCTTTCAGCGAAAGCGAAAGAGGACACGGTAACCGCGAAACTGCTGAACATTTCGCCAGCGGATGGCGCCAGAAATATTCGGTACGAATCGACCGTTGAAGTGGCATTTTCGCATCCGTTGGATACGCTTTCTTTTCTCCAAAATACAATTTTTGAAACGGCGGACAGCCAGTCCGTTTCGGGCAAATGGCGCTTCAAAACCCGACGAAACCCGGTTTTTACACCCGATTCGCTGTTTCGTTCGGCGCAAAGTTATGTGCTGCGATTGAACGTGCCGGAAATATTCAGTGTGTATCAACAACCGTTTGGCGATTCGCTGATGGTCAGCGGTTTTAGCGCGTGGGATTTTTCCGAGCTTGGGGAAATCGGCGGAACAATTGCCGTTCCCGATAGCAGCGGTCAGGCGATCATCGAAGTGCGCGAAATGAACAAATCGCAGGAATTCCGATATGTTGTGGCTGCCAACAAACCCTATTTGTTGCCAAATTTGCCGGACGGGATTTATCAATTAAAATCATATTGGGATATCAACCAAAATGGATTGCACGATCGGGGGCAAAGCCTGCCGTTTGAATTTGCGGAGCCGCTGCGGGTCTATCCGGACACGGTGAAAGTGCGGAAACGCTGGACGACTGACGGCATCAATTTGAGGTTTGAGTGATGAAAAATCAACCGATCCGGTTTCACAAATTGCACGGCGCAGGCAACGATTTTGTGATTATCGATAATCGTTCCGGCGGGAAGCCGTCGCGATTTGACGGGAAAGATGCGGCGCTGATCCGGCGCATTTGCGATCGCCATCTTGGCGTCGGCGCGGACGGGCTGATGCTCATTTCGGAAGATTCCGGCTCGGATTTTCAACTGGAATATTACAACGCGGATGGCTTTTCCGGCGAAATGTGCGGGAACGGTGCCCGCTGCGCGGTTTGGCTGGCGCATCAGTTGGGCGTTGCGGCGCGGCAGTGCAAATTTGTTGTCTGGGGCGAAAATTATGAAGCCGAAGTTCAGGAAAATCAACAGGTTCGGTTGAAAATGAATCCGCCGTCTTTTTCCTCGGAACGGCAGGATTTGCAATCGTTGTGCGATAATCGCTTTCCGGAAATGGGTTGGTTGAATACCGGCGTGCCGCATTTGGTGGTAAAATCTGCCGAAAATCTGGCAGCGCTGGATGTGGGCAAATTTGGTGCATATTTTAGATATCATCCGAAATTTGAACCGGAAGGTGTGAATGTTAATTTTGTTGTGCCGGAGTCCGAAAATCAATTAAATGTGCGGGTTTATGAGCGCGGTGTGGAAAATGAAACTCTCGCCTGCGGAACGGGTGCGGTAGCCTGCGCGATTTATGCCGCACAGCAATGGCATTGGCAATCGCCGATTCGTGTAAATGCGGTTGGCGGCGTTTTGCAGATAGCTTTTGATCCCGGTTTTCAACAGATTTATTTGACCGGACCGGTCGCAACGGTTTTTGAAGGTGAGCTGAATGATTTGTATTTCCAAAAAATTGCAGATATAAATAAATGAAAATAAACAAGATAAACATCCATTGCGGTTTAGAGGCCGCCAAACAGGGAGGATCCAGTAAATGACAATATATTCAGTTTTAATGGCAGGCGGTGTCGGTACGCGCTTTTGGCCGCGCAGCCGTGAAACATCTCCAAAGCAGGTGTTAAACATTGTTGGTGAACAAACCATGATTCAGGCGACCCATCGCCGGTTGAAAAATTTGTCGATCGACGAGAACGTGCTGGTGGTAACCAACAGCATTCAAAAGAAATTAATCCATGAACAAATCCCGCAATTGAATGATAAAAGCTTTCTGATCGAACCGTTTGGACGGAACACGGCGCCGTGTATCGGATTGGCGGCGGTTCATGTAGCTGCGCAAGATCCCAACGGAATAATGATGGTTTTACCGGCGGATCATGTGATCAGCAATGTTGATGAGTTCGAAAGCGTGATGAAACTGGCTGCAACTTTTGCAGACGAACACAACGCGCTGGTGACCATGGGCATTACGCCGTACGAGCCTGCGACGGGTTACGGTTACATTCAGGGCGGAAAAGAAGCAATGGACGCGGGTGATCACAAAGTGCTGAAAGTTCGCACGTTTGCGGAAAAACCGAATCTGGATACTGCCACCCGCTTTTTGGAAAGCGGTGATTTTTTCTGGAATAGCGGTATGTTTGTGTGGAAAGCGACCGCCATTTTACAGGAGTTTGAAAAACTGATGCCGGAAATGCATGACCTGTTGATGGAAATTGCAGACAGCATCGGCAGCCCGGATTATCACGATGTTCTGAAAAATGCCTACGAACGCATGCAAAATGTGTCCATCGATGTCGGCATTATGCAGCGTTCCGAACGGGTGTTTGTCATTCCCGCAAATATGGGCTGGAACGATGTGGGCAGTTGGGAAACAGTTTACGATATTTCCGCGAAAGATAAACATAGCAATGCCGGAAGATATCGGGAACTGGTGAACGTTAGCTCGCATGGTTGTCTGGCTTATTCTCCGGACAAAATGGTTGCGCTGGTTGGCGTTGAAGATTTATTGATTGTCGATACCGGTGATGCGTTGCTGGTTTGCCATAAATCTGCTGCGCAGGATGTTAAACACATTGTAGATGAATTGAAGAAAAAAGGATTAAAGCAATGGCTGTAAAAATCCGCAAACGAAAAGCTGCGCCACCGGAAGGCACGCCGGAAGAGTTGGAACTGTTCAAAATGTTGAGCGATGTGATGGGCGGCGCTGATGTGGAAGTCCGGGTGGAAAAAGGCGATTTTCGTGGCGGAATGTGTGTGGTGGACGGTGATCGGGAAATGATTTTTCTCAATAAAAAACATACGCTCGACAGCCGGATAAGTATATTAATTAATGAAGTTAACAAACGGGGATTAAGCGAGCAACTCCCGCAGGCTGCTGTTGACATTATTGCCAAACTTCGTAAATAAAGCTATATTTTAGTGTTGAATTTTTAATATTACAGGCATGGGAAACCATGCCTTTTTTATTTGTATCGACATACGATTGTTGCAGGAAAGTGATTTTTATGAAACCCTTGCATCTTTAAAAAACTGAGATTATACTTCACTAGTTTATCAAGACAAGTAACCATTTTTCAGGATTTTGGCATGATTCTCCAATCATCAAAATACTTGTTTTCCAGTTTACTTTCGATATTTTTCTGCCAACCAGCGATGTTTTTGTTTCTTTTGACAATTCAGGTATTTGGATATTTAAAAAAACGACACTATATTTATAGTTGAGTGGAAATTCCTTTCCGCTTTCTTAGGTAAAACCTTTCTTTACTGCGTTGTAAAAACGGCATAAAAACTGTTCTAAGCTGTTGAAAATTCAACAATTATGTAATTCAAAATAATTCAATGGTACAAAAATTGTTCCTTAATTAATAACTAAAGCAAGGAGGTGAGATCGCCCAACGTAATCTCATTTTTCAGTTTCTGGAGGATATGGATGCAGTGTTAGCACAACATGGATGTTTGGATCGTTGTTAATCAGTTTCATTTATTCATCACAATGTAGGAGACACTATGTTTAAAAAAGCGTTATCAGTTATGATTGTCTTGAGCTTGTCGCTTTTTGCACGGGAAATAAAAACAGAACGTGTTCAAAATGCGACAGACGAAAATGACAAAATTCTCTCTGAAAAAATCGCGACTGGTCAAGTTGCTTACCCGACCCCGTCGCCATATTCCGTAGCCCGTACGGAAATCGGACGTACCTGGTATGACTATGCAACCAACGGTGTTATGGGTCGTAATATCGACACCGCACCCGGTGGTGTTCACGTAACTTTCATGAAACGTGCCGGTTCTGCAACCGCAACACGTTATGTAACCTACGATTATTTTGAAAACCTATCCGGACTTTTCTTCGGCAACCAATCGGTTACAGAAGATCGCCAAACCGGGTGGGGACGTTTGTTGACAGGTAAAGATGGTGAAGCGATCATCTCCCTGCACAACAATCCGACCCAAATGTGGTTCGATGCCGGCGAAGGTTTTTACACCTTGTCGGAAAATGCCGGTGTTGCAACCAACCCGGGTGTTTTCCCCGGATTTGGCCGCAATGGTGACGATCTGATATTTATCACCCAGGGTGCAGATTGGACTGATGGTTCGTTCAAACACTCCAGCGACTACGGCGCAACCTGGACCACCAATGGTGTTTTCACAAACACTTCCGGTGTTGATCAAGGCGCTTCCGAGCGTTGGCCGACAATCAACCCGACCAACAATGATGTATCCCACGTTTTTTCGCCGGCAGATATGGCGCCGTGGATCAATGGTTCCATGCATATGGTAACCACATCCGATTGGGGTGCAACCTGGAATGCCACATTGGTTAACGATGATGATGCTGTTCATCCCACGGTTTACGGTAATACACAATACATTCTCGAAAACTTTGGTCAGACCAACGCTATGTACACTGCCAATGGTAACTATCATATCGTTTTTGGTGCAGTGCAAGGCGTAAAAGATACGCTTGCCAGCACTCTGATTGACTACTGGCCGATTCTTTACTGGAATTCTTCAACGAAAACATTCAACCAGATTAACGACACCGCATGGGCTGCTCCGGCAGATACCGCAATTATGTCTGCAATGGGTGATCTCCGTCCGGGTAACGGATTAGGAAACGCCTACCCGCACATCGCAGAAGGCCCGAACGGCGAATTGCTGGCTGTTTTCCAACAGTGGGAAGCTGATGCCTTTGGTGGTATTGTAACTCAGGTTGGTACCGGTGGCATCGAAATTTTTATGACGGACATTTGGGGTGCATACTCGCCGGATGGCGGAAATACCTGGAGCTATACATTTAAAGTTGCAGGTGCTCCCGGCGAATCCGATGTATTCCCGAATATTCCTGCACATTTCTCATTCAATGGCGACTCCATCATCATCAATTTGGCTTATATGAACGATCCGGAACCGGGCGTTTCCTTATTTGCTGACCAAAATAATGCTGCAGAAGCCATTTGGTATTACGAACGCGTTGGCATTAACACCAACGACCTGACCTACAAGCCGTCCTTTAGCTTGGCAGCTGATTATGATGTATTGTTCACCAACGATATGTCCGTTCAGATTGCTGTGGGTAACTTCGATCCGAACAACGCGGCAGATATCGCATTTGTTCGCGGCAGCTTTAACGGCTGGAGCGAAGACAATCCGATGAGCCCGAACATCTTCACCCCGACCGATTACGAAGCACTGGTTGTCATGAATTTGACCCCGCAGGTAGATGTAGTTGCTTACAAATACTTCTATCGTTCGGCTACCAACGGCGATATTTGGGAAGGTGGTTCCGACTACACATTCTCCACAACCGGTAACGAAACAGATACCGACGCAAACGGCAACCCGAACTACGATGTACCACGTCGCTATTTTGACAATGTTGATCCTGGATCAGTATTCACAGTAGCTGAAGATATCATTTTCGAAGCTGACATGTATGCAGCCGCAGCATTCCTGGCGGATAGCGGTGCAATTACCTTTGGCGGCGGAAACGTAACTGCCATTGATACGGTTTATCTTGCCGGTGGCGCACCCAAAACCACGCCTGCTTTGGCATGGGTATGGGATTTGGTACCTGGCGATCCTGCACGCGAAGCCTTGCAAATGAACGATACCGGAACCAATGGCGACGCAGTTGCCGCTGACGGTGTATGGTCCATCACCATCAACTTTGGTGTTGGCGCTCCGAAAAATATCTTCTGGAAACATGGTATTGCCGGATACGACAACGAAGCCGGATTTGCACAAGACCACAGCGAAAACGTAGCTGATGTTGCTGCGGCTAACGGTGGTCGTGTTTACAAAATATTCGGCGCAAATGGTGACTATTATACCGCATATGTAGGCATCAAAGATCTGGATGAAGATTTCTTCAGCCAGCCGGAAACCTATGCATTGTTCCAAAACTATCCGAACCCCTTTAACCCCAGCACAACCATCGAGTTTGCATTGAGCAGCGCCTCAAATGTAACGTTGGAAATTTTCAACATCGTTGGTCAAAAAGTACGCACGCTGGTTAGCGAACGTATGATTGCCGGTGGCTATCAGGCTGTTTGGGATGGTCGCGATAATCGCGGAACGACAGTTGGTACCGGTGTTTACATTTATCGTTTGACAGCAAACGATTTTGTTCAAACCCGTAAAATGTTGTTAGTGAAATAAGCTGTATTTTTCTTTCGGATTGTTCCGGCATTCGATGCCGGAACAATCCGTTTTTTTTGGATAAGTTCATGTTTTTTAAAGCGTTTGAAGGAGCGGTTCCTCAGGCTGAACTGGGAGCTCCTTGTGGTGAACTTTCCCACCGGAACCTCCACTTCAGTCTGTAATAAACCCAAAAACAAATCATACCCTGGGAGGCATTATGTTAAAACGCTTCTACCTTGCCTTTCTATGTCTCAGCCTGTTATTTGGCGTCTTTGCACAGCAAGCCGGAAAAATCAGCGGCGTTGTTCGTGACAAAGCAAACGGTGAGCCTTTACCCGGTGTAAACGTAATTATTGAAGAATCGTTGCTGGGCGCATCGACAGATGCGGATGGCTCATATGTTATCCTTAATGTGCCGCCGGGCACGTACACCATCAGTTTTGAATATATCGGTTATCAGTCGATAAAGGTGGAAAACGTGCGTGTTGTGCCGGATATTACCAAACGGCTGGATATGGATTTGAGCACCACAACTCTCGAAATCGGTGAAGCGATTACGGTTGTGGCAGAAAAACCGTTTTTTGAAGCAGCAGCAACCAACACAGTTCGCGTGCTGGATGCGGAAGAAATTGAACGGATTCCGGTTCGCGGTATCAACTCCATCGTGTCGTATAACGCGGGGGTTGTGGCGGCGGACGGTTCCGGTGGCGATACGGACAATGCCACGATCAACGTGCGCGGCGGGCGCGGAAACGAAACATTATTTATTGTTGACGGGATTCCATATAATGATGTGGTTTTCGGTAACGTTACCGGAACAATCCCTGACGCAGCCATTGAGCAGGTTTCCTCACAGCTCGGCGGATTCAGCGCAAAATATGGCAGTGCGCAATCCGGCGTTATCAATATTACTACCAAAAGCGGTGCCGCCAAGTTTTACGGCGGAACGGATCTGGTTTCTTCCAATGTAACGGATGACTACAATTATAATTCCGCAACCGGTTTTCTCGGTGGTCCGTTGTTTGGCAATTTCTCGTTTTTCGGCTCCGGTGAATATATTCAAACCGATGACGATCGCCCCCGCGCCAGCGGTTTGGTGATCCCATCCGCCGGAATTGATCTGAAAGCGCGTCCGGGAATGGGTAGCGATGTTACCCGCTTTACCACCAAAGTGGACGGTAATTTCGAAAAATTCAAAATCACTTTCAGCAGCAACGGCTCATACCGCGATTCGCGGCAGTATATTCACGATTATGCCAAAAACGCATCCGATCACTATCCGTTGATAAAAGAAAATGTGTTGGGTGGCGCCATGCGCTTCTCGCATGTTATCAATCCGACCACATTTTGGGATATCACTGCGCGTGCGAAAAACACGTACTATCGCCGTGGCGATGGCGTGTGGTTTGAAGACCTCGAATCGTACGGTGATGCCGAAGCAAACGCATTGCGGGGCATAACTTTGCCGCAGGGTGATGGCTCCAACGTGCTGGTCGATTCTCTCGGTGGCGTTTTTTATGATGAAGGCCGTATTTTTAACCTCTTCCAGAAATATGAAATCAACACTTACGGTCTGGATTTTAACATGACCAAACAGTTTGAGAACCATTTGCTGGAAGTTGGCGCAACGGTCGATCAGCATCAGGTGCGTTATTACACCAACAACCCGATTGACATTGCCGAAAACGTGGATACTGAATCTGAAGAAATTCGCTATACCAAAACCGTGGGCGTTTTTTACGGTTACGATATTTTTGGCAACGAAATTTCCAACCAGAATTTTCGCACGGTTGAAGGCGATATGTTTGAAGAATCTGCACCCAAACAGCCCATCAATGCCGGTGCGTATATTCAGGATCGCATCGAGTTTCAGGATTTCATCCTGAATTTGGGCGTTCGCTGGGATTATTTTGAACCGGATTTCGATCGCATCCGCGATCCGAACAACATCTTCTCATTTGGCGAAAATCCCAACCGTTTGGATGCGGATGATTACGAAAAAGCGCCATCTGAAAGTTACATCAGCCCGCGTTTGGGTTTTGCATTCCCGATGACCGAAAAAACGGTGTTTCATGCGCAATACGGTATTTTCCGGCAGGCGCCGCGCTTTTTCGATATTTATGATTCGTGGAACAATATCGATGTGATCGAACAGCGCGACGGACAGGGCCAAAACAATGGTCATGTGCAAATGGAGCGCACCACCAACTACGAATTCGGTTTCAAACAACAGTTTGGCAACATTGCCAGTCTGGATGTTACCGCATACTACCGAAATGTGGAAGGGTTGATCAACGTTACAACCGTTCGCAGTCAGTTCGGGCAAACCACCAGAACCTATATTTCTACAGTGAATCAGGATTTTGGAACGATCAAAGGGATGGCTTTCAGCTTCAATTTGCGCCGGATGGGACCGGTTACCACAAAAATTGATTACGCGCTCTCGCTGAGCGAAGGTACCGGTTCGGATCCTTCCAGCAGCCGGGTGGCGACTTTCCGCAACCCGAACAACGCAGTGCCGCTGGCTATTGCGCCGCTGGATTTTGACCAACGCCACACCTTCACCGCAAGCCTGGATATTCGATCCGGAAATGACGAAGGACCGAATATTTTTGGCACAAAATTATTGGAAAATTCCGGTGCGACATTCCTGATCAACTACAATAGCGGTCGTCCGTATACGCCGCTGCAAACGGCAAATCCGTTGACGGATAATTCGCAGTACGGGAACACAACCCAATATGTAAATAGTGCACTTGCCGGCAGTTTGTTCCGCATCGATTTGCGGGTGGATAAAGATATCCGTATCGGCAATTTTTCGATTACGCCATATTTGTGGATTCAAAATTTACTGGATCGTAAAAACTTCATTGATGTTTGGCCATCAACCGGAAAACCGGATGATAGCGGTTACCTGAACACGCCCGAAGGTGAACAATTGGTTCGCAGTACATCACCTTCCAGCCCGGATTTTGTTTCGGATTTCAAGGCGCTCGAAAGAGACCCTGAGAATTACGGTTTGCCCCGTATTATCCGTTTGGGGCTGAAAGCAAAGTTCTAAACTGAACAGAAAAAATAACTGACGAGGCATAAAATGCGATTCAGACTACTCATTGCCATGATTGTTGCCAGCATGTGCATAAGCGTGGCCGCCAAAGAAAAACCGGGCAAGCAATCGCTCCAGAAAGGCGCGACGATTGGTCTGGTGGACACAATGGCGATCAATAACATTTTTCTACCTTATCAAAACGACGGGTCAACGGCGGAAAATGCCCAGGCATATTTCCCAAACCCCGGAACGCCGGTTCCGTCATCCTATAACCAGAGCTTTTTGTATCAGGGTGGGATAGCTGCAACCGGTTATGTAAACGGTCAGCTGCGGGCATCGTGGATGGCCAAAGCATCGTTAATTCAGGAATTTCAACCCGGAAAATGGGGAACAAACCCGGACGATTCGGACGCACGTTTTTACGTGGTCAACAAATCCGACGCCCCCGGAAGCCGTGCCTACATCAATTGGCAAACAGCCGTTGAACTGGGCGCCAGTTTCAAGGATATGGATGGCGACGGTGTGTACGATCCCAATGTTGACGTACCGGATATTTTGGGTGACCGCACCAGCTGGACGGTGTATAACGATGGCACCGACATTTCCATCCGGACAGACGGTTTGCAAACCCAACCGTTAGGGTTGGAGGTGCATCAGCAGGTGTTCGCGTTTGCCCGGGATAATGAATTGGGCAACGTGGTTTTCCTGCGCTATCGTATGATTAACGTAACGGAAAACAACATCGATTCGCTGATTTTCAGCATTTGGACAGACCCGGATATCGGCGAAGCGACTGACGATTTGATCGGTTCAGATATCGAGCTCAGTTTGGGCTATTGCTACAACAACGGCGATGACAACGACGGCACCGGTCCGTATGGCTCCAACCCGCCTGCGTTTGGGGTGGATTTTTTCCAGGGACCGATTGTTTCCTCTCCCGGCGATACGGCGTATCGCTTTTTGGGACCGCAATTTGGTGTCGATACCATCCCGGATTTCCGGAATTTGCCGCTGACGTCCTTTACATTTTATAATAATGATCCCAGTGGTCAAACCCAATTCCCGAGCCCGGGAAATAATGTGGTTATCGCCCGGCGTTATCAGGTCGGCGGTGTGGATGGTAACGGGAACCCGATTAACCCGGAAATATACGGCGTCGGTGGAACAGCCGGCACTCAACCACAATATTTTTACTCCGGCGATCCCGCAACCGGAGACGGCTGGCTGGATAACACCGAAGCAGACAAACGGTTTATGGTAAATACCGGTCCGTTCCGACTTGCAGCCAGCGATACGCAGGATATTGTGGTTGCATACGTTGTCGGGCAGTTGCAGCAAAACGGAAATTCGACCGCAAACGTTGCGGAACTGAAACGCATCGATGCGACGGCGCAATCCATTTACGATGGCAACTTTTTTGTTGCCGGCCCGCCACCCGCACCGCATGTCGATGTGCTGACATTCGATGACCGTATCGAGCTGATTATCGATCTGGAACGCAACGGAACGCTGTATCACGATGAAATTGATGGTATCGATAACCGGCAGATGTTCGAAGGCATCAATATTTACCAATTCAATTCGCCCCAAACCACGCTTCGTGCAAACAACGGGCAATTGAACCGGCAACTGCTGGCATCGTTCGATGTGCGTAATCAGTACGCCGATATTTTGATTCAACAAACCAACGAACGTGTTCGGCTGTATCGCGGAAATAACAATCTGGATCTTTCTGCAATTGGCGATTCCGGCGGCACGGTTATTCGCTATGTTATTGATAAAGATGTATTTAGCGAAGGCCAGCCGTTGATCAACAACGCGGAATATTATTTCTCGGTAACGTCGTTCAGCATCAACGTGAACCAATTATCACCACTGGAAAACAGCGCGTGGATTGGCAGTGCGGACCCCTATCTGGAAAATCCGCTCGGTGGGTCACAGCTTTTCAGCGTTATTTTTAATCGCGATGAAAATCGTCCCTTCAAAGGCAGCACTGCAGAATATATCGGCGCCAGGACAAGTCTTGCCGGCACTGATGTGTTTGACGGACGAGTGGTGTTTGACGTGGTAGATCGCGATGCCCTGACCAATGACAACTACCTCGTTTCCTTCTTTAATAATGGTGATTTTTACAGTATCACCAACGAATCACAAAATCGGGTATTGCGTGATACATTAACCCAGCAGGACAGTCTGGCTGGCAATTCCTGGACATTCCCGATCATCGATGGCTTGTCCATCCGGGTGAAAAATGTGCCGGACGGTATCAATTCTGTTGAGGAAACCATGCCTTCCGGCGGTGTCGACTGGTTGGATGGCGCGGCCATTCTCACCAGCTCAACCGCTGCATACAACGGCGGGGTGGATTTTATCCAGAATTCCTTCCGTGGAAGCCTTTCGCCGGGTTTATCGCGCGAAGAATACTTCCCGGTGCGGTTGGTGCTCGGCACAACGGACGATGCGTTTGCCCAACATTTCCGGGCAAATTACAACCTGTCTGTCGGAATGAAGCCTACATTCCTCAAAGCGTTTGACATGACGGATCCCAACAGCCCGCGTCAGCTGTATGTGGCGTATCACAACGCCAGCCCGACGGGTATCGTGGATTTTTCATCGAATAACGACATCATCATTTTCAAGTCGGATTATACCGGTGATGCCGCTCGCTACGGGCGCGCATCAACCGATACGCTGTTCCGCGATGAAGCGTATCTGGTTGCCCAGTTTGTTGCGGTGGATTCCATCCTGCAAGCTAACGAAATAACGCTGGATATCACGCCGTATTATCCGAATTCCAATGTGGATGAATACCGTGTTCACACCGAGGATGTGCAGCCTTTGGTAACCGATGCGGAGCGCAAAGATCAGCTGGAAATGGTGAATGTGGTTCCCAACCCGTATTGGGCATACAGCGCATACGAAACCAGTTACGATACTCCGGTGATCAAATTCACCCATTTGCCCAACGAAGTGACCATCCGCATTTTCAACCTTGCCGGGCAGTTGATTAAAACCCTGAGCAAGAATGATGTTGCGAACGAATTAACGTGGAATTTGCGAAATGAGTCGAACCTTCGGGTGGCATCGGGCATGTATCTTGCCCATGTGGAAGCTCCGGAAATCGGAGAAAAAATACTCAAATTTGCAATTATTCAGCGTGAAGAACGATTGGATCGCTTCTAAAAAGCGGGATTGCAGATCGGTTTGGCAACAACTGCCGAATCGGTTGAATCTCGACAAAAACTGAGAAAAAGAAAATCAAAACTGTGAGATCGTAATATGGCTAAATCAATTTGGACTTCGATTGTCATTCTGACGCTGTGTGTCGGGATGCTCCAGGCCGGGGATGAGGCGCGGTTGGGAACAACTGCCGGCTCCCAGTTGTTGATTCCGACGGGTGCCCGGTCCTTGGGGATGGGCGGATTGCTGAGCGATGTTGCCGGCTCCGAAGCCATCTTCTGGAATCCCGCCGGGATAACTTACGGCACCGGAAATGAAGTAATGTTCAACAATATGAGTTGGCTGGGGGATATTGATGTGAATTACATCGCGCTGGTTTACAACGGCGGAAACCTCGGCGGCTTTGGCTTTCATATCCAAAGCATGGATTTTGGCGAGATAGTGGAAACAACCGAGGAATTGCCGGATGGAACGGGTAACACCTATTCGCCATCGTTTATTATCGCGGGATTTTCGTACAGCCGCCTGTTGACGGATCATATTAATGTTGGTCTTACCGCCAAATACATCAACGAAACGATTATGGAAACCCGTGCATCGACATTCGCATTCGATTTGGGTGTGCAATATCGTTTTCAAAACAACATCCGCATGGGTGTGGTTATGAAAAATGTTGGTGGCAAAATGCGTTATGACGGGCGCAATCTGGAACGCAGCTTCGAGATCCCGAGCAACAGTTTGCAAACGGACAACGGCTATTTTCGCGGCAGCGCGCTGGCATCGGATATTCCCTCAACATTTTCATTCGGCGTATCGTACACATCCAATTTCAATGAAGACAATTCGATGATGTTCACCGGTTCATTCACCAATCAAAACGATGCATCGGATATCGGATATGGCGGTGTGGAATATGCATTCAAAGAATTTTTCTTCCTGCGCGGCGGTTACAACCACCAGTTCCAAAGCAGCGATAACAACGTTTTTGGCGCGTCTTTCGGTGCGGGGATGAAATACCAAATGGGCGATTTCATCTTCCATTTCGACTACGCCTTCCGCCAGTTGACAGATTATTTTGAAGATTCCAATATTTTTACCATCAAACTTGGATTCTAAATCTGCCAAAAATTGACCCAAATTAAAAGGCTGCTATTGTTTAGCAGCCTTTTTTATCTGCAACCCCAAAAATATTTCTCAATCAAGAAAAAATTAGTGATTCAATAATATTTAATTATATTAATCACCTACTGAATTAAGCACAAAACGACATCTGTATTTATAGATGATTTTTCAAAAAATAAAACAAGGAGAAATGCTATGTTGCATCGTTTTTTCGGGCGTGGCATGTTACCGGCAATCCTTTTGCTGCTGGTTTGTACGGCATCTGCGCTGACACTGCGGAAAACATCGCTGGAAGATTTGACAACATCTTCACAATTGGTTGTGTTGGGTAAAGTTACAGATGTGAAATACGTTTGGGAAGATGCATCCCAACGGGCAATCAACACATTGTTGACGATTTCTGTGGATGAATACATCAAAGGTGATGGCGACGGCACAGTGGTTGTCCGGCAATTGGGCGGACAAATCGGCGATTTTGGCGATCATGTTTCCGGCACGCCCCAATTCAATGAAAATGACGAAGTTGTATTTTTCTTGCTGGAACAAAACGGCAGCTACTGGATTCATTCAATCGTGTTGGGTTCGTACAATGTAATTACGCAAAATGATGGTATGCAGTATGTGCTGAGCGATTTGCGGGATATTAATCTGGTGGACGATGCCAGCCGCCCGGTTGCCGAAGCAGAGGCATATACCTGGATGCCGGTAAATTCATTTATCAGCGAAGTGCGTAATTTCGTACAACAGTAACCAACGCCCAAAACGAGGAAAAAACAATGAAGTTACCTTTTAAAACCATTAATCGTGATCAATTTTTTATCACTGCGCTGGGCATCGCATTGAGTCTGTTGTTTTTGGGATTTTGTGTGCTGACCAGCAACCAGGGGTTTGAGCGGCGCTATCTGGATTCGGATATCCCGTTTGTTTACCAGCTAAACAACAGTATTCCGCTGGAATGGATTCCGGTGATCAACACATCCGCAGATTCCTGGACAGATCTGGAATCCTGCTATTGGGTGTTCGAAGCCGGTCCGCTTACCGCAACAACCAGCGCCAGCCAGGACAATATCAACCTGGTATTTTTCGATTTTGACGGAGTAAATTTTCCACCGGGAACCAGCACCATTGCATTCTCCCGGACTTATACAACCGGCAGCGGCGCAAGTTACCATGCAAGGGAATCCGATTTGGTGTGGAATGCCCGTGATTTTACCCCTTCCATTACCGGCAGCGCCGGACAACAGGATTTGCAAAGCGTGATGTCTCATGAATTTGGGCATCACATGGGCATCGGGCACGCCGGACCGGTTGGCGGGCCTCCCGGATGCGGGCCATTGTTAACAGCCTCCACAATGTATGGCACATCTTCCTCCGGTGATACAACCGGCCGCACCCTCGAACCGGATGATATTGCCGCAGGCTCCATCATTTATCCCACAATGACGCTGGAAGGCGTTGTGGTGGATGTCGCAAATGGTTTACCGCTGGAAGGCGCCGGCGTTATCACAACGGTTGATGGCGCAGGTTATTACACCGGTCCGGTCGAAACGCCAAACGGCAGCACATACGAACGCCCCGGAATCGTTGGCGTTATTCCCGTTCAGGCGGACGGGTCCTATTTTGCGATCATTCTCAAAAATCCGATCGATTTACGGGTGGAATATTTCGGCTACCAATCCATTCTTGATCAGGTGCAATATCTGCCACCCGGCGGCATCGGTATAACGCAGGCTATCTTACGTGATTTCCAATTGCAGGAAAGCCCGCTCGCCACGTTTTCCGGAACGGTGTTCGATTCCGTTTCGCTCGATACCATTTCTGCTGTTCTGGAAGTGGTTGCTGTCAGCAATAAAGTGGGCACGCCGGATACCGTTTTTGCATCCGCAACCACAATTGCCGGCGGTTTTTCGCTCGATTTACCGGCAAACGAAAATTATCTGGTCACCGTGCGTCCGGTTTTGCCGTACCCGACAGTTCAATATATGATCGACGATCTCGATCAGGCTGGCGAACAAGCCGATTTCCGGCTGAATCCGGCGGACGTATTTTTAGTGAACGACGATCCCGCAGCCGAAAGCGAAAGTTATATCCAGCAAGCGTTTGATGCATTGGGCGTCACTTATTACACCTGGCAGATCGCCACATCCGGATTACCGGAATCCGCCGATTTCCAGGCGTTTCCGGAACCCAAAACAGTTTTCTGGTTTACCGGCGCAGCACTTGCCGAACCGGTGAACGAATTGGAAATGAATCTGCTGACAGAATTTTTGGATTCGGGCGGACGCCTGCTGCTCAGCGGACAGAATATCGCTGAAAGCGATACCGGCAGCACGTTGTTACAGGATTATCTGCAGGTGAGTTTCGATCGTAATTTTTCGCCGCCAATTATGAAAGGCGTTGAAGACGATCCGGTTGGCGGTGGTTTGCTGATGCAAACATCCGGCGGTCCGGGCAACCAGGCCAGCAAAGATGTGCTGATTGCTGGCACAGCTGCAACGCCGGTTGTCGGATATGGTCCGGCGGGCACATCCGGAACGGCGGGCATCCGCATCCACAACAACCAGGCTGGCTGGAAAGCTGTATTTTTGGGATTTGGTATCGAAACCATCAACAATACCGACGGCATTTTGGATCAATTTGTGGATAACACGCTGAACTGGTTCAACATCCTCACCGGAATCGGAACGGCCGAGCCGATTGGCGATATCATTCCGGAAGTGTTTTCGTTGGATCAAAATTATCCCAATCCTTTTAACCCGGAAACAACCATCCGCTTTAATGTGCCGGAAGTTAGCAAGGTTAAGTTGAAAATATTCAACAATTTGGGGCAGGAGGTTCGCCAATTGACCAGCAAAACGTATCAGCCGGGCGCTTATCAAATTCAGTGGGACGGCCGCGATAGCCGGGGCAACGTGCTCGCAACCGGCATGTATTATTATCAAATGGAAACCAGCAAAGGCTTCCGCAATGTCAAAAAAATGATGCTCGTGAAATAACGTTTTATCAGCTGTACTTTTTAGCCGGATTGATGCTCTCGCAATAGCGAATCATCGGTCCGGCTTTTTTTTTGTGAAAAAAATCGGTTTTCAATCGTGTAAAAAGTTGCTTTTAAAGGCGTTAAGTATTTAATTAAACCTTGGAATTTAAACATTCTTTTTACAGAAAACGGCGCAAACGGGAAAATGCATTTTTATAATCACCGTTGCAGTATTTTTTAACCGAAAGGTATCTCGTTTTCTTTCCCGAAATCGTGTTCAATCCAGTAAAAATATATTATTCGATGATTTCGAAAATGCCAAGGAGGTAGTTTCATGCAATTTGAGGGTACTGCAGAACGGGGAAAAACATCCCGGAAATTCAATTTAAAAATGACGCTGTTTACGGGTTGTTTTTTAATGATTTTTTCGTTTCTCGGTGGGCTTTATGCACAAATTTATCAGGGTCCGGCCGCTGGATCGATCGGCGCCGGCGCCATCGTTTCGACCGACCAGTTTACCAACAAACCGGAAGAACCTCTTCAGCCGCATCGCAAACGGATTGTTAACCCATTTTGGGAGCATCTGAATCCGCCGTATGTGGAAGACCGTTTTAACGTAACGCCACCATCGGCACCGATGGGCAGCAACGAATTTTATGACGCATCCGTAACCGGACTTGCGCCACAGGCGAATACGACGCCCAATATTGTGATCGATTTTGAAGCGAATACCCAAACCAATTCCATACCGCCGGATCCGATTATGGCGGTGGGACCGGAACACATCGTTTCGATGGTCAACTCGTCATTTGTTTTTTACGACAAACAGGGGAATGCGCTATTTTCGCGATCCGCAGACGCGTGGTTCCAAAATGTATTGCCGTATTCCGGATTGTTCGATCCGATTGTGGTTTACGATAACATCGATAATCGCTTTGTGATGTGCTGGGATTTACAAAACGATGCAAACCAAACCGGTTATTGGCTCGTTTCCGTTTCGGATGACGATAACCCGATGGGCAACTGGTGCAATTATGCGTTTCCGGCACATTTAAACGGAACGGTTGATGTTGGCAACTGGGGCGATTACCAGAAAATGGGATACGATCATCAGGCTGTTTACATTTCCGGACGCCAGTTTAGTTTTACCGAAGGGTTCCAATATTGCAAATTGCGAATCATCCCCAAATCCGAATTATACGATCCGGCATGCCCGGCAGTAACCTACACAGATTTTTGGGATTTCCGCGATCCGAACAACAGCGGTGTCCGGGTGGATGGCCCGCCGATTGTCGCTTCGCATATGGAAACGACAAATAACACCGCATATATGGTTGTGGATTCACCTTACATCACCGGAACGTTTATTACGTTGTGGAAAATTGTCGATCCGCTCGGCGTTTTTGGCACGCCGACACTTACGGCTGTGAACATTTCGACCACCACCACCCAACAACCACCGGATGCCAATCAGTTGGGCGGCGGAACACCGCGCATTAACTCCGGTCGCCGGGCATATCGTAACGCCGTTTATGTAAATGGTAAATTGTGGACGTCAACCGCAATTGCCGGTGGAACCGGAAACCAGTTTGCTTTTGCGCGATACCTGCAACTGGATGTCAATAACGATTCCGTAATTGAAGATGTATCGTTTGGTGCGAACGGATATTATTATCTATATCCTGCAATAATGGTGGATGAAGATGAAAATATCGTCATCGCTTACACCCGTTCCGGCGACAACGAATACGCCGGCGCCGCATTTACCGGACGCCGTGCAACCGATGCACCGGGTTTGGCGCCATCCACATTGCTGAAAGCCGGTGAAGGCAATTATGTGGTCACCTTTGGCGGCACCCGGAATCGCTGGGGCGATTATTTGGGCATTGCACCGGACCCCAAAAACCCGTCCGTCATTTGGGCGTTAATCGAATACGCCAAAGCGCCGTCCAACACCTGGGCGAACAGAATCGGCGCATTCTCGCTCAAATATGCCATCAATGGAACCATCACCGCAGAGGCAACCGGCGATGCGCTGGAAAACGCTTCCGTGAAAATTGAGGAAAGCGGTGCCGTAAAATTAACCGATGAGAACGGTGATTTCCAGTTCGGTGCTCCGACAGACTCGGTAACGGTTACCGTCAGCAAATTTGAATATCAAACCACATCGCAAACGGTAACATTGGAGCCGTATTTCACCATTCCGGTGAATGTTGCGTTGCAGCCGGAGCTGCAGGCGGATTTTAGCGGGCAAATTTCGGATGAAAGTTCGTCCGAAGGCATATTCGCCCACATCGAATTTTATGCGAAAGATAACCCGAATCCCGAACCCTACATCGTTTTGGATACGGATAGCAGCGGCAATTTCGTTCAGCCCAGTTTTATCGGTGAATATGATTTGCGGATTTATCCGGAATCGCCATATCCATACACCGAAATGAACGGTGTATTGCTCGATACGCTCGGTACGAATCTGGATATCCAGCTTTCCCCGGCGGATCTGATGATTGTGGATGACGACGACGGCAGCGATTACGAAAATTATTTTATCACCGCAGCAATGGCGGATACCCAAAATTATCACCATTGGGACGTTGTCGAAAAAGGATTGCCGACCGCCGATAAAATGGCGGAATATCCCAACGGCATCGTCATCTGGTTTACTGGCGACAGCGATAGCAACGCCATTAGCTCCGACGAAGCTGCGGAACTGTTGGCGCATCTCAACAATGGTGGGAAGCTGTTTCTCTCCGGTCAGGATATTGTTGAGGAACTGAACGGCACAGCGCTGATGAACCAGCTGGGCATCGGTTATGTGCAAAACTCCGCAACGCCGGTTGTGCGCGGCGAAACCGGCGGAATTATCGGTGACGGGCTGGTGCTGATCACCGGTGCTGGTGCTGCCGGCAATCAAATTTCCCGCGATCAACTGATTATCAACGATGCAACCCGCACCACACAGGAACTCCGGTACGGTGCGGTAGCAACGGCAACCGCGGGTGTTACCTACAACAATGGCGCATCCAAAGCGGTTATTTTGGGCTTCGGATTCGAAGCAATCACCGACGTTGAGCGCCGGAATACGATCGTTCAGCGGTCACTCCAATTCTTCAAAACGCCGGTTGGCATTGCCGATTTGCCCGGCGATGTAACCCCGCAAACTTTTGCGCTGGATCAAAATTATCCTAACCCGTTCAACCCGGAAACGACTATTCGTTTTTCGGTGCCGGAGCGCGCAACGGTTTTATTGCAAATTTACAATACCCTCGGTCAAAAGGTGCGTACGCTGGCAAATGCCCGCTATTCCGCCGGAATTTATGACGTCCGTTGGGATGGCCGGGATGATTCCGGTAACAGCGTTACCTCCGGAATCTATTTTTATCGCATCGAAGCCGGAGCAAATTTCTCAACCGTCCGGAAAATGATTTTGATGAAGTAAAACAGCCGCCGAACAGCCATTCAATTCTACAAAAGCGCGGCACCGGAAACGGAAGCCGCGCTTTTTTGTAATCTGCAGAAAAACAATTTTCATCCGGCTCAAATTCTACCTGCAAATCCGGGAACGCAAACCGGCAAAAACGTGTTAAACTGGTGATGTTAAATTTAATGTTTGCTTTAGTTTGACCTGAATCTATCGATAATTAAGTCTTATACTGTAAATTCATCACGTGGCATCACATACGAAGCCGGTCCTGATTTTGAAGTGTCTTCATCGCATCTTAGCCGGTAGTTTATCAAAACGAAATAGAACTGTGATAAATTTGTTCAACACGGACAAATCATAAAAAATAGTGGCGGATATGCTGAAAAGATTTTTACATCTGATTGGGGTGTTGAGCGGAGTATTTCTGCTCGCGATTCCGGCAACAGCCGAAACCCCGGATATCGATGATTACAACCGGGCCAACCAATATTACGAATCCGGCGATTTTGCGAATGCGCTGGTTTTTTATGAAGCCGCAGTCGCCAAAAATCCCGAATTGGGCACTCGTTTTCCCAAAATATTGTTGAAAATCGGCTATTGTTTGTTCCAGACCGGACAGTTCGAAAAAGCCGCAGCCGAGCTTGGCAATCAATCCATAAAAACACTTGAAATTGGTGATTACGCCGACTTTTTTGCGGCAAAATCGCTGATGGCTTCATCGCTGCCCGGCAATGCCGCATCGATACTGGAGATGTATCGCAGCCGCTATCCCAACAGCCCGATGGGCATTTCCGCAGATTCAATGCTTGCTGAAATTTATTTTCAGCAGGGCAAATGGCAATCTGCCAAAACGCTGTACAGCCGGCTGATAAAATATCGCGGATTCGACAAAGGCGAAATTACCGGCCGCCTGATGCACATCGCTAAAAAACTCGGTAACACACAGGCGTTAACCGACGAAGCATTTACACTGATGAAAAAGTATCCGTTTCATCCGCAAAGCAGGGTTGCCTACCGGGAAATCCGTAGTAAATATGATAATGCCGTTCTGACCGCCACCGCGCTCCAAAATATGTTCAGCTATCTTGCGGAAACCGAACAATACCCGGAGATGAATGCGCTGCTGAAACATCAGGAAAAATTGGGCGGTAAATCCGAATTATTGCGGTGGTTAAAAATCCGCAAATTGTACGAAGAAAAACAATATTGGGGATCGCTGCAAGCTGCCAAAGCCCAACGGGACAGTTTTGTAACGGCGACATACAAACGCCATATCGATTTGAATTTTGCCCGCTGCTACCTGCGAATGGGTTTGAAAGACAAAGCCATTGAAGCATATGACACATTCCAGAAACGCTATCCGAGCGATGCACTTGCCGCAGAAGTGCTGTGGGTGATCGCCTGGCTGAGCGAAGAACAGGGTCGCCCGGATGCTGCCCGGGAATATTATCAACGGCTGATAACCAGCTACAGCCGCTACGAACTGACGCCGGAAGCGCGGTTTCGCATTGGTTTATCGCATTTCCGGGATGGCGAATTTGAGCAAGCCCGAGGCTATTGGAAAGCGGCGCTCAATCGCAAATCCGATGATATCTGGAATCCCCGGATGACGTATTGGATCGCTAAATCGTACGCCGCAGAAGGCAACGATTCGATGCGGGTTGCATTGCTGAGCACCATTATCGCGCAACCGTTCGATAATTATTATACGATGAAAGCGTTTCTGACCACTCAATCCACCGCGCATATCCATCAGCTGGTAGATTCGCTGTTGTCCGAAATTCACCACAAACCGGTGAGCTATCTGCCCAAATATTTGAATGATTTTCAACGCCCGTTGCTGGTTCAGGAAGTTTTCGGTGAAAACTATGCCCAACGCGAGCTAAACGTTTTGGCGGAAAAACTGAACGAACCGGGCTGGGAACTCACTTTTGCGCTCGGCGAAATGAATGAGCGGCTTCAGAATTTCGGGCGGGCGTATCGCTATTATCAACGGGTATATTTGAATCATTTTGTCCGGAGCGACTGGAAAGAATGGATTTTTCTGTTCAAAAATTTATATCCGTTGTATTTTAACAGCGAAGTGAACACTTACGCCCGGAAATGGAACATCACGCCGGCCAGCATTTGGGCAGTGATGAAAAAGGAAAGCGCGTTTGAGCCGCAAATTACATCGTATGCCAACGCATACGGGTTGATGCAAATTATCCCGCCGACAGCGGATCGCCTCAGCGAAAGTCTTGGCATGGAAATGACGGACGTGCGCCGGTTGTTCGAGCCGGATTTCAACATTTTGCTGGGCAGCTATTATCTTTCGGAATTGCTGAAGCGATACGACGGCAATATGTATCACGCGCTGGCGGCATATAACGCCGGTGAGCATCGGGTGGATCGCTGGCGAAAGGTCTATCTGACAGATGACGATGATTATTTTATGGAAAATATTGAATATGAACAAACGCGCCAATATGTTCGGGGCGTGATGAAATATTACTGGTTGTATCATCTGATTATTCATCCGCACCTTGTTACGGAAGAATTGGCGGATTTCCCGGCGAAAGTTGCCCGGGAGCCGTGGTTCCGCGAAACCGGAAAGATTGAATCACCCAATTAAAGGAGTTTTGCCATCAAAAAAGCTGTTTACATGTTGGGGTTTTTATTGTGCTTTGCCGGTATCACAATCGCCGCCGGCGAAGAAGTTTATCAAAACCACCTCCCGCATCGGGAAGCGCTCGATACCGAAGTGCGTTTCTGGAAAAATGTTTTTGCGAAAGTGGCGAAAAACCAATTTGTCATTCACGATGTGGATGATCTCAGTCTGGTGTATAAAACCATCACGCTCGATACATCGTTGACCGAACGGGAAGAAGACAACAAACTGAAAGAAGCCCGTAAAGAAGTTGAAGAATTGTTGCTCCGTTTCCACAACAAACAATTTGATGTAGCGAACCTGACGTATTGGGAAAACACCGTTTACATGTTGTTTTTGAAAAATACAGATTCCGATAAATTTCTGAATGCATCGAAAAATATCCGGGCGCAACGCGGCATCAGGGAGAATTTTTTGGCCGGCGTTCAGCGGATGTTCACCTATTTGCCGTATATCGAAAAAGTGTTTCAGGAATACGAATTGCCGCGGGAACTGATCTATTTGCCGCATGTAGAATCGTCGTTTAATCCGGAAGCGCGATCGCATGTGGGTGCATCGGGAATGTGGCAATTTATGCGCAGCACCGGACGCCAATACATGAAAGTTAACCGGATTAAAGACGAACGGTTTGACCCGCTCGTTGCCACCCGCGCAGCCGCAAAACTGCTAAAATTTAACTACCGGTTGCTGGATGATTGGGCATTGGCGATCACCGCATACAATCACGGTTTGGGCAGCATGCAAAAAGCCAAACGGTTGCACGGCGATTATCTGACCATTCGCGATAAATATTTGCGGCGCAGTTTTGGTTTCGCATCGAAAAATTTTTATCCCGAAGTGCTGGCAGTTGTGGAAATTTGCGACAGCCTCGATCACTATTTCCCCAACGCAGCGAAAGACCCGGTGCTGGAATTTCAGGAAATTGAGTTGCCAAAAAACCTGAATCTGGCGCGATTTGTCGATCAGTTTGAGTTGGATAAAACAGAAATGGAACGGCTAAATCCCGGATATAACCGGAGTGTCTGGAAAGGACAAACATATGTCCCTGCCAAATATACCCTCCGGCTGCCGCTGGAAAGCAGCGCACGGGATATTTTGGCATCACTTGGTGCATCGGACGAAGTAATCGGTGAAATCAAGCTTGCGCAGCTTTTGCCCAAAAGCAACAGCATCGCCATTCGCCAGTTGCAGGAAATTTACGCGCGTCGGGCAAAGGTGCAGAAAAATATTCGCGACATGCAATTTGGTGTGATATCTCCTGATAAAACAGATATTTACACCGAAAATCCGGAAACGATGAACTGGTTACTGGCACTCAACGACCCGCCAGTTGAAATTGTAGAAGAACCGGTTTTGGTGGCAGAAATTGACCCGCCCGCACCGGTGGAAATTGTTGAATCTGTTGCTGAAAAATTGGAACCGACAACTGCGGAAGCCGAACCGCTGATTACCAAATTGGACGGGCAGCCGCTAAAATATCCGCTGGATTTGCCGCGAATGCAGGTTGCAGAAAATCCTGTTCAGCAAAAATTCCCTGATTTTATGTGGCAAATATCCCCAGATGAGCCGGCGCCGCAACCCGTTGAAATTGCTGAGGTTGAGCCGGAAAAACCAGTTGAAGCGCCTCCCGTTGTTGCCCATGTTGAAGCAAGCACTCCGGAAATTAGCTGGCAATTGGTTGTGGATGGCCGGGAGATATCCATCATCGAACTTCAGCAAATGCTGGTTACCCGGCTTCGCCCGGATGGTGATGAAATAATTGTTTATCCGCAGGAAACGGTCGGGCATTTTGCAGAATGGCTGGGTAACAATGCCAGCACCATTCGCCGCGTGAACGGGTTATCGCGAAGCAGTAATATGAAAACCGGCGCACGCCTGAAACTGGATTTCTCAACCACTTCGCCGGACGTATTTCTGCAAAAACGGCTCAACTATCACATGGGGCTAATTCAGAAATATTTCCAGAATTCCGCTCGGGTGGAGCTGATTCAACACACCATCCAGTCCGGCGACAATCTGTGGAATCTCGCCCGCAAAAAATATAAGTTTCCCGTAAATCTTTTGCTTTATTTTAACGATTTAAATAAATTAGAGCAGTTGTTTCCCGGTGATAAATTAATGTTGCCAGTCATCTATCAATAGACTTTAGAGGAGAGCCTATGAAAATTAAAGAACAAATACAGGGCGACATTGCCGTCATTACTGTTAGCGGAAACATGATGGGTGGACCCGAATCTCAGGATCTGCATGACAAAGTAAAGAGCCTTTTGGCAGACGGATTAAGAAAATTTGTAATCGATATCAAAGGCGTAAAATGGATGAACAGTTCCGGTTTGGGAACGCTGATGTCTTGTATGACATCAATTACGGAAAACAACAGCCAGTTAAAATTAGCCAGCGTTACGGAAAAAGTAAAAAGCGTTTTAATGATCACCAAATTGATCGAAATATTTGATACTTATGAAAATGCTGATCGGGCCGTTGCCAAGTTCCTGGAAGATGCAAAAGGAGCTTAACAATCATAATTAGTGCAAAAAATTAAAAAGCTCCCAACAGCGGGAGCTTTTCTTGTTTGAATGACCCGCCAAATAAGGAAATAGGTGAAAATGGGTAACCCCGGAACTGATCCAAAATTGCTGCAGGATGAAATTCATCAGCTAAAATGGTTGCTCAAAAAACGCGAGAAAGAGCTGTTTTCCATCCAGCGGATCGGGAAAGCGCTCAGCTCGACGTTGAATATCGATAAATTGCTGCGATTAATTATGCAGGAAATAACCGTGTTGATGGGTGCCGATCGCAGCACGCTATATATCGTCGATTCCGAAAAGCAGGAATTGTGGGCAAAAGTTGCGTTAAAAGCGGAAATAAAAGAAATTCGCCAGCAAATTGGCCGGGGAATTTCCGGCACCGTTGCCAAAACCGGTCAGCCGATTAATATTTCTGACGCATACAATGATCCACGGTTCGACCCGATCACGGATAAACGCACCGGATACCGCACCCGCTCCATGCTGTGCATGCCGGTGTGGGACCCGAATGCGCAGGAAGGCGAACGTAAAATAATCGCCGTTATTCAGGTGCTCAATAAAATTGACGGCGTTTTTACGGATGAAGACGAAGACTTGCTGGAAGCGCTCGCATCGCAGGTGGCAATTTCGATCAGCAACGCGCGGCTGTATCAACGCGTTGAGAAAAAATTGCGCGAGATTGATCTGCTGCACGAATTTGAGCAATTGCTAAACGTAGAGCACGACCTGCCGTTGGTTTACCGGAAAGTGCTTCAGCGAACGGTTGAACATTTGAACGCCGAATGGGTGGTTGCAATTGTGCCGGATAACGGGCAGCTGATTGTTTGTTCTGCCAATCAATCCGGCAAAAGTTATCAGGAAACGTTGCCGCCCGTAACATCGTTGCCAACATTGCCGGATGTAACGGATTATCAGGCAATGTCCGCTTTTTGGGACGAAATACGGCAACATCTCAGCATTGCCGAAATCGCGCAAAATGCCGGCGATGAATATTTGTTCAAAAATATTCAGCTAACCGATGCATCCACCGGATTGCTGGTGGCGATTGCGGTTGGTGTCGGGCAGGCACAGGATTATCAGGACGAACGAAAAATAATGGAGCTGATCGCGCAAAAAATTTCCCGGGCCCGGGAACTGCACGATTTGCGGGATGGCATAATCAAACGGGAACGGCTTTCGGCAATCGGGCGGGTGATCAGCACCGTTGTGCACGATATTCGCAGCCCCGTAAGCACCATCAACGGATTTGTGGATCTGATGCAAGACGACACCACAACCCCGGATGAGCGCAACGAATTTGCCGATATTATTCGCGATGAAATTCGCGCAACGATGAACATGATCACCGAAGTGCTGGATTTCGCCAAAGGCAAAACCAACCTGTTGCCGCGCAAAAACAGCGCCCAGCAATTGGTCAAACGCTTTGGCACGCGGCTGAAAAAAATGTGCGAAGACAACGGGACAAAGCTGTCCATCCTCGTCGAAAGCCAGCAATTGTTGCATGTTGACGAAGAAAAAATATTGCGGGTTTTTTATAATATTTCCAAAAATGCGCTGGAAGCGATGGGAAAAGGCGGACAATTTATGTTCCGCATTTATGATGAAAATGAATCGGTTGTGTTCCAGTTTACCGATAGCGGACCGGGGATTCCCGGCGAAATACAGGATCGATTGTTCGATTCATTTGTAACCAGCGGCAAAGAAAGCGGCACCGGATTGGGATTGGCCATCGTTAAAAAAATTATCGATGAACACAACGGACGAATTGTTATCGATTCCAAACCGGAATCCGGCGCGACATTTTGGGTCAAATTACCCATTTATACCAGAAACTGAATAACTGGTTTTACGATTTGCAACGCATAGAATCTTATTTTTGAAGGGGCATTTGCATGCATCTGAACTGGAAAAATCTCCACTTCTATTACCACCCGATTTTTTTGGAGCATTTAAAAGGATTGCGCCATCCGGAAAATCCCGAGCGATTGGGCATTATTGTTGATTATTTGCAACGCCACGGCATTTGGGATCAGCTTGTGTTAAAAACACCGGAAAAAGCGGATCGAAAATGGATCGAAACCAACCACAGTCCCTCGTATATTCAAAGTATTGGGGAAACATGCCTGCGTGCGCCGGCAATTTTGGATGGCGGAGATACGCTGGTAACCGAAAAATCGTTCGAAGCCGCAATGTATGGCGTTGGCGCGTGCCTCGCCGGAGTGGATGATTTGATGAATAATAAAGTGGATAACGTATTTTGCGCTATCCGTCCGCCCGGGCATCACGCCGAATATGCCGAAGCTATGGGATTTTGCCTCTTCAACAATGTTGCCATTGCTGCGCGATATGCCATTGATCGATACGCGCTACAGCGTGTTTTCATTCTGGATTGGGATGTGCATCAGGGCAACGGCACCCACCACAGTTTTTATCAAAATCACGATGTTTATTTTTGCAGCATTCACCAATGGCCGTTGTATCCGGGAATCGGCGCTGCGGAGGAACGCGGTCGCGGGCTCGGAAAGGGATACACGCTCAACATTCCGCTGCCGCCCGATTGCGGCGATCACGAATATCTGCGGGTGTTGAGCGAGCAAATTATACCCGAATTGCGATTGTATCATCCGGATTTGCTGATCATCTCCGCCGGTTTTGATGCCCACGATGACGACCCGCTGGCACAAATGCGCGTATCCACCGAAGGTTTTCGCAAAATGACCCGGATGTTGCGGGACGAAATGAAACAAATTAATGACGGTAAAATATTATCCGTTTTGGAAGGCGGCTATCATCACGAAAACCTGGCCGCAAGTTTGTTGGCACATCTGGAGGCATTGGTAGAAACAGAGTAAAATCAGCAACTTACGTGTTGTTCTCGTCTCATTTGCCAACATTTTTTGCGACCGGCAAAGCAAAGGATTTTGCATGACTTCACCGGAAACCGGTGGAAACCGGGAACAACTTTGGCAAAAACTGCGCCGGCAAATGGTTGACGAGCATTTAATGAAACGCGGTATTTCCGATGCACGGGTGCTGCAGGCGTTTCTCGATGTGCCGCGCCACCTTTTTGTTCCCGAAGAACGCATTGACGAATCCTACGACGATAAGCCACTTCCTATCGGTTGGGACCAAACCATTTCGCAACCGTTTATTGTTGCATACATGGTTGGTTTGCTTTCGCTGAAACAATCGGAGCGCGTGCTGGAAATCGGCACCGGTTCCGGCTACGAAACAGCAATTCTGGCAAAAATAATCAGCGAAGTGTATTCGATCGAAATCGTTCCGGAGTTGTCGGAGCGTGCCGATAAGATTATGGAAAATATGGGTTTAGCCAACGTCCGTTTGCGTGTTGGCAACGGCTACGAAGGCTGGCCGGAAGCCGCGCCGTTTGATGCAATTATTGTATCTGCAGCCCCAAAAAAAATTCCGCATGATTTAATTCACCAATTGCGCATCGGCGGACGGATGATTATTCCGGTTGGCGGAATGATGCAGCGGTTAATCCTGATCACCCGCGGTGAAAAAAAACTGCACATCTCCCGGAAAATTCCCGTGCGATTTGTCCCGATGATTCGCTGAAAATGCGCTCCCCACCTCGAATTTAACCCGATCGTGGCATTGTTTTCCTCTCCGAAAACCGCTAAATTACCCGGATTCGAATTAAAAATCAGTCAACATAAGGCATTTTATGGCAATAAAAAACCGGCGTTTTTGGGGTCTGCTGATTTCAGCGATATTTTTGTTGTGGCGCTGCGACACCGACCGGTTAACCGGATTTAATTATCAGGCCGAACAGGTGCCAAACGATGCCATCGTTACCGGACAAATCAGCAATATTTTCACCGGAGAGCCGATCCACCGGGCAACCATCCAAATGCAGGGGCGGGCAATTTCAACCACCCGCGACGGGCGCTACACCATTCCATACGAAATTGGCGAAGACGACCGGCTTAGCCGACCTGCATCAGTGCAAATTTCCGCCCGGCAATATTTTACACTGGATACGCAACTGGTTGTTTTTCCTGAAAATAACACGCTGAATGTTAAGCTGGTTTATGGCGCCCCGATTATTTTGAGCAGTAGCGTTGCGGATTCAATTGTCGTCGCAGAAGTTTTTGATTATCAGGGGGCTGCAAATATCGATAGCGTTTTTGCAATCGGTACATATTGGGATGACAGCTTGCGAGTGCTGTCGTACGCACCTTTTTTAATGAACAGAATTGATATTTTAGATGAATTTTCTGCACTTTTTCAAACCCATTTTCCCGATACCGTAGATTCCAGCGGGTTGCTGCGCACCAATTACAGCATTCGCGCAACCGATGCGGATGGTTTCGCAGAATCCCGGATTTTTGGTTATTAAACCGACCCAAGTCATTAAAAATGAGAAATTTATGAAAATCCGCTTCCATGTTGAAAAAATTTATTTTGCAGCCCTTTGCTTTTTTTTAATCGCCGGCAGCGCAATGGCGCAACAAGTGATTTCCGGTATCGTGGTTGATTCGCGATCGCTCAATCCGCTGAAAGGTGCGGATGTGTATCTGAAGCAAGCGCAAATCGGAACAACGACGGACAACGACGGTTTTTTTCGGTTGGAAGTGGCGGACGATGCGTTCAGCGATACGCTGATGATCAGCTTTTTGGGATATGAAACGTATGTCCGCAGGTTGTCAGCATTTCCCAATCGCAGCCGGGTGGAAATGCAACCGGGCAATCTTTCCGTGTCCGATTCGGTGACGGTGCGCGATTTTCGCTCCGATATTTCCCGTCAGGAAATCCCCCATGCGCGCAGCGAAATTTCATTCGAAGAAATCGAATCGCGCGGTAGCAGCGAAATTGGCGATATTTTCAAAAATATTCCGGCGGTGCGCATCGAAGGCAACGATTTGAACGGCCGACGCATCCAGATTCGCGGCAGCGATGCCAGCGAGGTGAATGTGTATATCGACGGCGTGCTGATTAACAATCTCGGCATCAGCGATGCTGCGGATTTATCGATCATTCCGGTGGAAAGCATCGAATCGCTGGAGGTGCTCAAAGGTTCGAACATGACGCTACTCGGCAACGGTGCTTTCGGCGGTGTGGTCAATATCCACACCCGTAAAAAGCTCGACCGGGAAGTGTATCTCAAAACCAAACAGGGCAGTTTTAACAGCCAATATTACATTGGCGAAGTGAACGTGCCGCTTTCCCGGAATTTTGTGATCAACTATTTTGGGCAGGTAAACAGCAACAAACCGGGCATCGAATTTTTTCCCGGCGAGGTGTTGGATTCCACAAAAACCGAAAATGCGCAGGTTGATATCTTCAAACAAAACCACAACTTACGCATGGATTATTATCTTACAGAAGGGCAGTTGAGCGCCCGCGTTTTTGGATATGTTCTGGATTACCAAAAGCCATCCTGGCAGAATTTGCGGCAAAACCTCATTGTTGCCGGAACCTATCGCGGAACGTTGTTTGGCGCGGAAGATCTCGATTTGATGCTGAATTACCAAATCGGAAAAGACGACATCGAACGATTGCAAACGCAAGTTGAAAACAGCTACGAGGATATTTACCAAACCCGGCGGTTGAATTTCCGCGCGGCAAAAAAATATACCGCCGATAAAAATGAATTCCAGCTATTGGCGGAATATTATCACGATGAAGTGGATATCGAATTCCGCGACGCCCAACGCGCTAACCCGGTGTATTATGGCGCTTTACTGTATGAAAACAGATTCAGTTTTGCCGGTGTGGCGGGGTTTAGCAATCAATTTAACAATCGCCCGGACATCACCTGGAAAACCCATTTTGGTTTGCGCGATGATTACATTACCACCGGTGAACATTTTGTTTCGCCGACAATCGGCATCCAGATTGAATATGAAAAACCCAATTATACGCTGACACCCTATTTGAGCTACGGTAAAAACGTCCGTTTTCACTCGCTGGCAGATAACGCCTACCTCGAATTACAGGAAATTGACGCCGGAGATTCCACGCTCAACCGGCTGGAACCGGAAGTGAACAACGCCGGAGAACTGGGTTTTAGCCTGAAACGCGATGTGCAAGGGCGGATGTATTCCGGTTACGAAGTGGCAATGTCCGTTTTCCGCAGCACAATTGTGAACAAGCTGATTCAGTTGCCGAGCGATCCGTCCCGGGTGCTTTCGCAGATCGGGCGCAACGAAACCAACGGCATCGAGTCGTCACTCAAATTCAATGGATTGTTGAAACGGATGAGTTTGCAGGCAACCGCAACGGTGCTGGATATTTCGGATCTCTCACTCTATCCCTTTAAACCGGAAAATATGTTCAGCGTTCAGCTGGATTATCAGGCGCCGTGGGGATTTTATGTTAACACCACGCTGTTCCGCGAAGGAAAAAGCAGCGGACTTGTGCCCGCCGGCAACCAAACCAACGAACTCATTTCGGAAGAAATACCCGCATTTTATGATGTCGATGTTGCGGCTGGCTACCGTTTCCGGGTGAGCGGCATGCAAATGCACCTGCAGGCATCGGGCTACAATATTCTGGATAATAGCGGCTATCAATTTTATTTGTTGAAAAAACAGTATTTCCAGGTTTCGCTATCGGTGAAGTTGTAAAATGGGCAAATTATCGCGGGAAATTTTGACGCATTTTCAATGCGGCAAATGCCGGAAATGGTGGAGTATCGGCGATGCGCCGCCGGAACTCCAACGCTGGTTTTGCCCGTGGTGCGGCGCCAACCAGTCATTTGATGATATTTCGGATGTCACTCAATCACCCGACCCACCGGAAAATCCAACAACCGAACCGGAGTAGATTCCGTTTTCTCCGGTTGTGTTTAATGTGTCCCTCGTCAAATCGCTTCAAAAATGTAAAAAAATAGCACACTTTCAGACAGAAATATTGCGGTTAATTTGACCGCAAAAAGTCCTGTTTTTTAAGCCCTGTAATACTGTTGCCTGCATTTTAGTTTGCGGGCTAACGGTATTGGCATACGCCTTGCTATATATCGTTACGATGGCGTTGGATGTTCAGGTTGTGAAACCTTAACCGAGTTAATTCAGGAGTAACATATGAGAAATCGTTTCGGAATGAAAGTTGTTATCAGTATTGTTCTGATATTGAGTTTCTCCGGAGGTGGGTTTGCGAAAGATCAGTTTAGCGGATATTGGCGAACCTCGTTTGGACATCTGTCGCTGGATGTCAGTGGCAGAAATGTGACCGGAATTTATTCAGATGGCAAAGTAAAAGGAAAGCTCGAAGGTCGGTTATCCGCAAACGGAAATCTGTTAACAGGCAACTGGATAGAAGGTACCAATCGCGGTAATCTGTTGTTTGTTCTGCAATCCGGTGGCAATTCATTTAACGGAACATGGGGCAGGGGCGATGAAAATTTGGATGGCGAGTGGATCGGCGTCCGGGAAAATCCCGATGACAAGCTGAATAGCGCAACCGCCGGACAGTTCGAAGGCACCTGGCAAACCAATTTCGGCACGATGGGACTCGCGGTGCAGGAAGATGGCAAAATTAGCGGTTCATTTAATGGTAAAATCAGTTCCGGAACCGTAAAAGGGTATTACGATGCCGCAAAATCACAACTCGTTTTAAACTGGTCAGATGGCAAATTTGCCGGTGTTGTGAATTTCAAATTGATGGAAGGCAGCAACGGGCTTTACGGTGAGTGGTGGTATAGCTCCAAAAAATATGGCGGCAGTTGGTATGGCGTTCGCAACAGCGATGTTTTGGGTTGTATTGATGGCAATTGCACAGACGGCCAAGGCACATACGTGTGGGCGGATGGCCGGCGTTACGAAGGTAGCTGGGTAAAAAATGCACAGCACGGTATCGGCGTCAGTTATTTGCCGGACGGTCGCGCACAATATTCCGGCGTTTGGATTGACGGTGTTTACCGTTGGCAAGTTTTATCCGGTGATGTTCAAAATGGCACCGGAAAAATCAAAACACCGGAAGGCGATGTTTACGAAGGATTGTTCAGCAATTTTATTCCGGAGGGTGAAGGCGTTTTTACATTTGCCAACGGAAATATTTACACCGGCGAAGTGAGCAGCGGGCAGCCGCATGGCAAAGGCAATCTGCAAATTATTGCAGAAAACGCGGTTTTTGAAGGCTACTTCCGCAAAGGAAAACCTCAGGGGCGCGGCGTTTACACCTTTGCAGACGGACAAGTTTACGACGGCTATTTCCGCAATGGCATTCGTCACGGTAGCGGATTTCAAACGTGGGCAGATGGTTCCAAATATCAGGGGCAATGGCGCGATGATCGCCCGAATGGCAGGGGAAGCTGGTATTTCGCCAACGGCGATGTGTATGAAGGCGCTTTTGACAATGGAAAGCGAAATGGGAACGGCGAATACCGTTTCTCAGACGGGCAAACTATTCAGGCCAACTGGAAAGATGACCGGGTTGAGTCTGTCAAAAGCAATTCCGCGGAAACTGATCGTTCGAACGATGCGCATCTCAGCGTATACATTCCGGGATTTGCCGAGACTTTTGTTCAAAATAAACGATATTTTTTGGTTTATAATGCCACCGAAAAAGCCGAACCCGAGTCCGGTAGTATTCCGCTCGGCAGTGTGATTCCGGAAAAGGAAGTGCAGATATTTTATCACATCGTTGAAGCGCCGGGAACTGTGGATGAAGAAACGGTTCGGGTATTTCTCAGTGAAAAGCAAAAATTAGACACGGAATCTTTCAAAATTGCGGCCATCCCGGATCGTGTCGATGGCATAAAACAAGCTATACGCAGCTATCGATTGGGATTGGATGTGACCCGCATCTATGTTTCGGAAGGTGAAAAATGGCAAATTAGCGGTGATAATTTGGCAATATCACAATAAATAAAACAGTATCAAAAACGCTAAAGTTAGCCGATAGTACAGCCAGGCTTTAAATTCGGAAGGTTCGTCAATTGAGAAATTGAGCATCATCCGTATTCAAAGGGAAGTTGATTCAATCGCGATGATTGGCTGCTTCCGCTAAGGTGGGTCTTCAATCGCGAGATTGGGGCTGATCTTGAAAAGGGTGTCAGTAATCGCGAGGATTACCTTGCATCCGGCTGCCAAAACTACCGGCAGGCGTCATCCCCGTTCATGCAACCGCGTGGACGGGGTTTTTTATTGCGGAAAATTACGGGTTTTGGTCGGTATCCAACGGCGTTTCCTCGAAAGAACCATCCGCTTTTTGCGTCAATTTGTAGATTGTTTTTTCTGCTTCGCTCAATTTGCCGGAACAGATTTTGAGTAAATCCATACCTTCTTTGTATAATTCAACCGACGTTTCCAGACCCACGCTGTTATCTTCCAGTTTTCGGGTGATTTCTTCCAGTCGTTGGAACGCGTTCTCAAATGTGATTTTTTTTGCTGCCATACCGTTTACCGTTGTTTTATGAAATAAAATTGAAAATTAGGGTGTGTTTTCCTGTGAGGCATCCGGCTTGATTGATGTTACGGTGCTGTCAAACCCACCCGATGCCAGCCGGATATGCACCGAATCGCCGTTTGCAAGCTGTGCTGCGTCGGTGAGAATTTTGCCATTCAGGGTTGCGATGCTGTAACCGCGTTTCAAAATAGCGTCCGGATTGAGCGAATTGAGCTGCGTTTGAATATGCTTCAGGTTGATCTGTCTCATTTGGATGGCGTGATTAACATTGTTTGTCAAACTGCGCTGCAATTCATCCAGCCGTTGGCGATGCTGAAAAACCAAATCCAGCGGACGCCGGAAAGCATAACTGTTTTGCCAGTTTGCCAACTGGTCGCGCAAATTATCCAATGTTTTGTGGAGCAAGTTGCCCATTTTTTCGTGAAAATAATTGAGCTGACCCTGTATTTCCCGCCAATCGCGAACAGCAATTTCCGCTGCAGCGGATGGAGTCGGTGCGCGGTGATCTGCTACAAAATCGGCAATCGAAAAATCGACTTCGTGACCGACCGCCGATATCACCGGAATGGTCGAATCAAAAATCGCCCGAGCCACGATTTCCTCGTTAAATGCCCATAAATCTTCCAGCGAACCGCCGCCACGCCCGACGATCAGCACGTCAACATTTTTGTATTTGTTGAATGTTCTGATCGCAGCCGCAATTTCTTCCGCTGCACCTGTTCCCTGCACGCGAACGGGTAACAGCACAATTTTGGTCGCTGGCGAACGCCTCCTTATTACGCTGACGATATCGCGTATCGCCGCACCGGTTGGCGATGTGATAAGCCCGACCGATCCCGGGAAAAACGGCAGCGTTTTTTTATGAGCGTCATCGAATAATCCCTCGGCAAGCAATCGCCGTTTGAGTTGCTCGAAAGCCATTTGCAACGCACCAACGCCCGCTGGCTGAATCTGCTGGATAATCAGCTGATAATTTCCACTGCGCTCATAAACCTGAACATCGCCTTCAACCAGCACTTTTATTCCATCCTGTGGTAAAAAAGCTAGCTGAGCGGCACGGAATTTCCACATCGCGCAACTGATTTGGGCCGATTCATCTTTAAGGGTGAAATAAATATGTCCGGAAGAATGGCGTTTGTAATTGGATATTTCGCCTTCCACCCAAAGACGGGGAAAGCTCTGTTCCAATACAGATTTGATGTCGCGGGTAAGTTGAGATACGGAGTAGGTTTTCATCGATAACTACCTTAAAAAAGGAAAGCGTAGAGATTGTAGCCCTACGCTTTCAAAATTAACGAACCTTCTTTTTATGACGATTCTTACGCAATCTTTTTTTGCGCTTATGCGTTGCCATTTTATGGCGTTTTCTTTTACGTCCGCAGGGCATAAATGCTCCTCATTAAAACGTTAATTAATGAATGATAATTTAATTCTATTCAGATTTATTAGCGTCACCGGATTCGAATTCATTAACTTCCTGATGAATCTGGTTTAGCACCTGCATCGCCCGCTGAGCTTGTGGTGAATTGGGTGCAACTTCCTGAAGCTTACTCCAGTATTGCACCAGTTGGTTTACTTCACCATTTTGAACAGCAACAACGCCCAAATTATAGAGCGCGTTAACATGATTACTGTCCAGATTATGTGCCAGCTCAAACTGCTCTTTAGCTTTTTCGTATTGCTCCATATTGAAAAAGCAAACGCCTAAATCCACAATGACATCCGGATTATTCGGGTCGATTGAAAGCGATTTGCGATAATAGGGGATAGCATCTTCATATTTTCCGCTGTCGAAGAGCATGTTGCCCATCTGAACATTTAACGTCAGATCGTCCGGGTTTGATTTCAACTGTTCGGCAACAGCTGCTAATTCTGCGTCGCTGGGCGGATGAAAATGTCCATCATCCTCGCTATGTTCGGTGCTTTGTTGCGCCGCCGGTTCCTCTGTCGGATGATTATGCGGATTCGCCTGCTGAACCTGCTTGCTTTGCAATGGTTCCCAGAAATTCGTGTAATAGAAAGCCGCCGTAATAACAACAGCCAATAAGCCCATAACAGCCAAAGGCAAAATTTGCTTGTTGGAAAAAACAGGCGCAGAAGTTTTTGCTTCTGTGGCAGGTGTCGATCTTCTTTTTGAAGATTTTTTATTTAGGTCATGTCCACATTTTATGCAAAAAGATGCTTCTGCGTTGTTCTCTTGTTTACAATTTGAACAAGTTTGGGTTTTAACTTCCAAATTTGTTCCGCAGTGCGAGCAAAACTTTGCATCAACAGGCAAAGTTGCTTTACACTTCGAACAAGTTTTTGCCATTAGACTTATCCTGACTTACCTTTTTTTGCGAGCTGCTGTTCATTGACATTCTCGCGAAAATGCTTGGCCGGTCTGAATACCGGAACAAAGCGGTGATCAACGGAAACGATTTTCTTTGTCCGTGGATTTTTAACGGTTCTTGCTTCGCGTTCTTTCGAATAGAAGCTACCGAATCCTCTTATCTCTACGCGTTCACCAGTCTGAACGCTATCGATTACGTTATACAGAAAACCGTTTACCACCGACTCCACATCTGTTTTGGTAAGTCCAGTTGAATCTGATAACAGTTTAACGATATCTGCTTTTGTAACAGTCATTTATTCCTCCGATAATTTTATAATTTACAAAAATCTATTTCTAAAAATCAAGCTTAAAACCAAATCATTTTGATTCATTTGCTCGTTTTTCCATTATAATGCCTGCAATGAAGCAGTTTATAACAAGAAATTATCTTAAAATTGAACGAAACCTTTTCGCTTTTGTTCGGTCATCTCTCTAAAACTATACTTAACCATTTAATATATCAACCGATAAATTAAGGAAAGATGATTATGAACTAAGGTAGAATGCTATGTCACGAACAACAATTATGGGTATCATTATATCGGTTGGGATATTGTTTTTTGCAGTAACCATGCAAACAGTTTCTGTTATGGCTTTTATTAATCCTTCCGGTTTGGCAATTGTTATGGGCGGAACAGCTGCCGCTGCGTTAACCAGTTATTCGTTTAATGATATCGTTCGTGTTTTCAAAGTTTTTGCAATTGTTATGCAAAAACAAAGCATTCAACTTGGCAGCTATGTGGCGGTGATGACCAAAATTGCGGAACGTGTTCGTATTCGAGGGTTGTTGTCGCTGCAAAACGAGGTGAAAGGCTTGCCTGACCCGTTTTTACGTGATGGCTTACAAATGTTGATCGACGGATATGCGCCGGAAGAACTGCGGGATATTATGGATCAACGCATCATCAATCACAAAATACGTGAAAATAACGATGCCCGAATTTTCCGCACGATGGCGCGTTTTGCCCCGGCTTTCGGGATGCTCGGAACGGTTATCGGGCTTATTGCCATGCTGCAAAAAATGTCTGGCAGCAATATGGAAAATTTGGGTCCGAGCATGGCTGTGGCGCTGGTAACAACATTTTACGGGCTGATTTTAGCAAACATGGTGTTTAACCCGATTGCCGAGAAGCTGGAACGCCGTACCGAAGAACGGATTGTGCTGATGAGCATGATCGTTGACGGTTTGGTGCTCATTGGTGAACAATGGCATCCTGCAAAAATTCACGATTCGCTGAACTCGTTTTTAGCACCGGGGCAGCGCAAAATTCCCAACAGACAGAATTATTAACCGGCTTACTCGCTGAAAAAATTAATTGAAAGCGGCACTTCAGCATGCGAAACGAATCACACAGCAATTTGCACAAAAAACTATCCGCAATGGACGATATGAATCGACCGGAAAATTTGGAAACCGGTGATGAGTGGCTCACTTCGTACTCCGATTTGATGACCTTGCTGATGACTTTTTTTGTGCTGCTCGCCTCAATTTCATCCATCGATGCCAGCAAATTTGAACAAGTTGCAAACTCGATGTCCAGCGCCGTCGGCGATGTGGATACGCCCCAAAAAAGCCTCGAAGAAGTATATAAAGATGTAAACACAATGCTCACCGAAGAAAATCTTTCCGCGGAAGTGAAAGCGGAAAAAACACCGCAAGGGGTTGCGATCAGCGTTCCCGGCGCATATTTGTTTCAGTCGGGAAGTGCAGATATTTCGCCGCAAGCCCAGCCGCTCATCAAACGAATTGCTGAAATTATCCGCTCCGTTCCATACAACGTTGCCATCGAAGGGCACACGGATGATGTGCCGATCCAAACCCGCGAATTCCCATCCAATTGGGAGCTTTCTGCTGCGCGTGCCAGCGGAATAGTTCGTTTTCTTATCGATCAGGGCATTTATTCCCGCAGGCTCCGGGCAGTCGGTTTTTCCGACACCCAACCGATTGTGCCAAATATCGATCCGATGACCGGCGTCATTTCACCGGAAAACCGTGCGCGCAACCGTCGGGTTGTCATCCGCTTTTTGGCGTTTTAAGCGCAAATTTCCCGCCGTCTATTGTCCATCCCGATATAAACAGATATATTTCTCGCAAAAAAGCGGGGAATGAAATGGCAGCACCCAAAGCAATTATTATTGGCGCATCGACCGGAATTGGCGAGGCGCTGGCAATTGAGCTGGCGAACAACGGTTACGAAATCGGGCTAACTTCCCGGCGTGAACATCTGCTGAGCGAACTGGCGGAAAAATTGCCGACAAAAAGCTATTTCCGTGCAATGGACGTTGCCGAACACGACGAAGCAATTCGCATTTTAAATGATCTTTTTACCGAAATGGGCGATGTCGATTTGGTAGTGATCAACGCGGGAATTTCTCTGAAATCGCATGCGGACTGGCAGAGCGAAAAAACGGTGATCGACGTGAATGTCAGCGGATTTGTGGCAATGTTCAACGCTTCGTGGGCGTATTTTTTGCAGCGCGGCAGTGGGCACATTGCGGGGATTTCATCGATCGCGTCGTATAAAGGCTTCCACAGGAACTCGGTTTATTGTGCCTCTAAAGCATTTATTTCCAATTACATGCAGGGTTTTCGCCAAAAGGCGCATCGCAAAAAAGTGAACATCACAGTTTCGGATATCCGTCCGGGATTTGTGGCAACGCCGATGACGGCGCACAACAACGGCATGTTTTGGGTTGCAACCCCGGAAAAAGCAGCAAAACAAATTTATTCCGCCATTCGCCGAAAACGGTCGCACGCATTTATCACAAAACGGTGGCGTTTTGCAGCCTGGATTATTCAGCTAATCCCGGACTGGATTTTCGTGCGTTTGCCCGCTTAATTAATCCTCAATTTCCCAATCTGCGGTGCCGTCGGGTTTGTCTTTAATGGTGATGCCGGCGGCTTTCAACCCATCGCGGAGTTTGTCGGAAAGCGCCCAGTTTTTAGCTTTGCGCAATTCGCCGCGAATATCGATGTTCAGCAGTACCAGCTTTTCGATGAGATCGCTGTGATCTGCCGAGCTTTTGCCGCCACCTTCCGGAATAATTCCCAACACATCCACGCCAAATTCCTGAAAAATAGCGGCGATTTCCGCCAAAAACGGCGCGTGATGCGTTTTTGCATCGGCGAGATACGAGTTGGTCGCTTTGGCCAAATCGAACAGCACACCAATACCCTTTGGCGCGTTGAAATCGTCGTTCATCGCGTCAACAAACTGATCGCGAAACGATTGCGGCGAAAACGGCGCAGAAAAATCTTTTATTTCGGACGCGTTTGCCTGCGCTTTTTGCAAGCTGTTAACTGTGTTGGTGAGCCGGGTGAGCCCCTGTTCTGCAGCTTTCACGGCGTCTTCGCTGAAATCCAGCCGGCTGCGATAGTGGCTGCTCAGCAAAAATGTGCGCAGCGTTTCTTTTGTATATTGCATCAGTGCATTCTTTACATTCAGAACGTTGCCCAGCGATTTGCTCATTTTTTCGCCGTTCATCGTGAGCGTGTTGTTGTGCAGCCAATATTTTACAAACGGTTTGCCGGTTGCGGCTTCGCTTTGGGCGATTTCGCATTCGTGATGCGGGAACATGTTGTCCAGCCCGCCGCCGTGAATATCGAAGGTTTCGCCGAGATATTTCATCGCCATTGCCGAGCATTCGATGTGCCAGCCGGGATAACCAACGCCCCACGGCGATGGCCACCGCATCAAATGCGCGTCGTCCGCGTCTTTCCACAGCGCGAAATCTGCCGGATGGTGTTTGTCATCATGCACTGCAATGCGCGCGCCGGCTTCCATTTCTTCCACTTTCCGGCCGCTCAGCTTGCCGTAATCCTTAAATTTTTGCACATCAAAATACACCGAGCCGTTGGATTCGTATGCGAATCCTTTTTCGATAAGCGTTTTGATCAACTCGATTTGCTCAATAATATGCCCGGTCGCGTGCGGTGAAATATCCGGGCGCAACACGCCCAGCGCATCCATATCGTCGAAATAGCTCCAGGTGTAGGTGGTGGCCACCTGCATGGGATCGAGTTGCTCCTCCCGGGCTTTTTTCTGCAATTTGTCTTCACCTTCGTCTGCATCGCCAACCAAATGCCCGACATCGGTAATATTTTGCACGTATTTCACTGTGTAGCCGAGGTGGCGGAACCAGCGGATGATCACATCAAAATTGACGTAGCTTTTGGCGTGCCCGATGTGCGCGTGGCTGTAAACCGTTGGTCCGCAAACGTAAATGTGAACCCTGCCGGGGGTTACGGGCACAAATTCTTCTTTTTGCCGTGTGAGCGTGTTGTATAATTTCAGCGCCATTTCGTCCTCGATTTCTTCTCAAGTTGTATTAAAACATGAAATTAAGTTGCGGTGCAAAGGTTTTGCAAGCGAGAAAATTTTCTGCAGGATTGAAAAATTTCGGTTCAACCAACAAGGTTTGCCTTCGACAATTTTGACGAGATTTGTCGGGCCAGTAATGCGTTTTGTTAATTTTGTTGACGTTGATTATGTTTTGAAAAATGCATTTAAGTAATTGATATTTTTGAATATAGATTGACAGATTTGATGGTGAAATCAGGTATGGCACAGCGATTGATCTATTCCTGTTTGTGTGAAAGGATAACGTCATTACAACTACGAAAGGATGGATCATGGAGCGCATGAGCAGGAAAACAGGATATTGGGTAAAGGTTTTGACGATCGTTTTGGCGTTGTTGATTGCCGGGTGCGATGTGCACATTGTGGACGGCGGCGGACATCATTCGAATCCGCTGTACATCACCGAAATTGAGGTAACCGGCGAATACGACGTGCTGCGGATGGAAGTGGAAGTGCATCTGGTGGATGCCAACACCGGGCGTTTGCTGGGCTGTGCCGGACAAAATTCCGGATTGCGGCATGTGGACTATCCTGATATTTTTTATGAAGTTGACGCCGAATTTGTTACGCCGGATGGCGACTTGCTGTATTATGAGGATATCCGCAATCGCGATATCGAAGTGTGGGTAATTGAGGACGATCTCGATCCCTGCCCCGGCCCGTACGTGCCGCACGAGGACGACATCATCGGCATCAGCCGCCCGATTGACGGACGCGATTTCCGCCGGTTAATCGATCTGAGTTTTGATCATGTGGTGCATCTGAGGATGGGTTCGTGAGCGAATTAGATGGCTTTTACGACGACTACCGTGAGGTCATCATGCTGTGGCATGGCCCCGGCAAATTGGTTGACAGAAGCGATAATTTGATCGCGAAGCCGTTTGGCGCTGTGCCCGTTGCATTTTTTCAACAAATCTAACAGTTCGGCATCGCCGTATTCCAAATGCGCGGTATTTTGCGCCTCGGTGATGCCGTCTGTAATAAACAGAAATACATCGCCGGGAGCGTAATGCAATTCCAACTCTTCGAGAGATTTCGAAAAATGTTCCGATTTGGTGAGCCCCAAACCGATGCCTTTGGGCGTGTGCAAACTGACAACGCCGGTTGCCGCGCAAAAATGATACAGCGGCGAATGCCCGGCACGCGCCAGTTGCAACACCTGTTTTTTGGCGTCGAACGCAGCACCCATCGCGGTGATAAACGATTGTTTTTCCATATCTTTGATGAGCAATTGATTGGCGCGAATAAACAGATCGCGCGGGGAAAGCCCGAAATCATTCAGCGAGCGCATGATGCCCTGAACCTTGGACATGTACAACGCCGCGGATGTCCCTTTGCCGCTCACATCGCCGATGATCACGGTGAGATCCGCTGAAGCGCCATTCAGATAATCGTAATAATCGCCGCCCACTTCCTGCGCCGGAATGGAGATGCCCGCAATATCCAGCCCGGAAATTTTGGGTGTGGTTTGCGGCAGCGATGCCAACTGAATCCGCCGGGCGATGTTCAACTCGTGGCGCATCCGTTCCTGTTCGGCGAGTTCGTCGTATAAAAACGCGTTTTCGATGGCAACGGAAGCCTGTTTCGCAACCGCGGCCAAAAACATCAGGTCGTCTTTGTGGAAGGGTGATTCGGAGCGTTTTTCGCCGATGAGCAGCACGCCAACCAGCTTCTCTTTCGAGCGAATCGCGATGATATGTTTGAACCCGTTTTGCTCGAACAATACCTGAATATCATCCGGCAAATAATCCACACTGAACCGATAATCTGCTTTGTTGGTTTGAATAACTTTGATGATTCGCGTATTAATGCTGTCGCTAAAATTTTTCCAGCGGGATTCCTGCAAGCCATACACAACAGAGCAGCAGCATTCTTTTTCATTCCGGAAAAACAGCACGCCAACCTGTTTCACCTGCATCAGCTCCGCCAATTTGCGAACGATGCCATCTGCCAGCGCTTCCATCGTGAATTGTGCGGCCATTACTTCCGCCAGTTCGCTGGCTGCCTTGCGGTAATCAAATTGGGCGCGATCGTATTTTAAATCGATAAACCGCTGCACGAACCGGCGAAATCGCCATGCGCCCCAGGTCAGCAAAATGCCCAAAAAGATAACCGCCAGCTTTTCGGTGTTGATGCGGTCCTGATCGTTCATCGGTTGATCCAGCACTTCGATGAATGAGCCTTCGAACTTGATATTCGGTAAATTAAGCGACATTTCCGGCAGGTAAAACAGCGCTTTCAGCAACACCGCCAGCAACGCGATAGACCAGATCATCGAAACCACGCTGTATTGAATGTTGCGTTTCACCCGCAAATCCAGATCCAGCAGCCGGTAATGCCCGATGGTGAACAGATATGCAAAGGGAATCAACATCAGCGGCAATCCAAAATATCCCCGGAAAAAGTCGGTGAAAATGCCATTTGGCGGCGGAGCTCCCGGTGCGCGTGAACCAAATGTGGCCTCAGATACGATTAAACCAGCCAACATCAGCAACATAATGGCGCCGATTGCCAGCGATGTGTGAAAAATGATCCGGTTGAATTTTTTGTATTCATCGGAGCGTTCTTTCCGGAAAAACCACGGTATATTATTGTATATACCCAACACCAAAACGCCGATCGGGAAGAAAAAGTAATTTCCGGTAACAATCACCAAGCTGAAAAACAGGGTTGCCAACCCGTACGATCCGTAGCGAATCCATTTGCGTTTGCGCAATTCATCGCGCTCGATGGGAAAATAATGCGCCATGTGCAGCCACAGCGGAAAGCTGTAAAAAACGCAAATCAGCGTGAACACTTCCCGGAAAAAAGTGAAGTTATCGTATTGGGTAAGCCGGTCGGAAATTGTCGGGTTGATAATCATCAGGAAAAACCCCAACGCAATAAAACTCAACCCCAGCAGCCGCGCCGCTTTAAATTGCGGACGGATAAGAGCAACAAAAATCCCTAAAACCATGTACACCAATCCGGACAAAATCAGGATTAGCGCCGCCAGACGAATGCCCACGCTAGCCAATGTTATCGATAGCGTTAAGTTGTTATTATTACGAATGATATCGTATGCCAGCGTGTTGCCGCTTTGCCCTTCGCGGAGGATTTGCTGCGCCTCGCCTTCATCCTTAAACCGTTGGTTGTTGATGCGGTGAATGAGATCACCAACCTGCAAACCGGCGCGATCGGATGCGCCGCCCCGGGTAACCTGGCTCACAAAAACCGTTGCCGGAATATCCCGGAAACTGGAATCGGACAGGCTGCTGCGCTGCACCATAAATTCGATGCCGTCGGAAATGGAGGGGCGAAACACAACCAGATTGAAACTGGAATCGGGCGATACTTCATTCAAAAATTCCTGAATATGTTTCGGGCGCGTCATCACTTCGTCGTTGATGCTCAAAATTAAATCGCCAACCCGGATGGTGTCAAAAACCACGTTCGGGCGTTGCTCGCTTGCCGGGAAATCTGTAGTAAAAATTTGTTGCGCAGGAATGTTGTGGGTAATGTATAAATCGCTGGGCGATGTACGGAAAATGTTTTCATCCGTTGGCGAGCTGGCAAAGCGATACAAACTCACAAATGCCACCACTAACATGCTGGCTGCAAGAATCGAGAATAAAATCCGGAACCGGTTGGGGTTTGTATCAAAAAATTGCATTTAACGCCACTTTATAGAATTCATAGCCTGTTTACAAACAGAGTTATACGCAAAAAAATGTAACTTGTTGCCCGCCAATTTGCAAGAAATAGCTCGCTGAGCGGCATTTTATTTCACTTGACTTTCAACGGATTTCATCTTTAGTTGTGCGCCGGACTTAACGGGTGTAACTTTGGGATTAAAATAGGTAAATAGTATTCAGAACACCCTGAAATTTTTATTTTGATGAAAAGGTATTTTTTATGTCAGCTTTACGAAATATCGCAATTATTGCGCACGTTGACCACGGGAAAACCACGTTGGTTGACCAAATGCTCCAGCAGGGCAACATTTTCCGGGAAAATCAGGTCGTGCAGGAACGCTTTCTGGATTCGAACGATTTGGAACGCGAACGCGGCATTACGATTTTTTCCAAAAATATTTCCATTCGATATCATGATGTTAAAATCAATTTGATCGATACACCGGGACACGCCGATTTTGGCGGCGAAGTGGAACGCGTTTTGAAAATGGCCGATGGCGTATTGCTGTTGGTGGATGCGTTCGAAGGTCCCATGCCGCAAACCCGTTTTGTGCTGCAAAAAGCGTTGTCGCTGCATTTGAAACCGATTGTTGTGATCAACAAAGTCGATCGCCCGGACAGCCGCCCGGACGAAGTGCTCAACGAAGTGTTCGACCTGTTTGTGGATTTGGAAGCTAACGATGACCAGCTCGACTTCCCTTGCCTGTACGCGAGCGGACGCGATGGCTGGGCTGTTGCAAATATTGGCGAAACCTCCGAAAATCTCGAACCGTTGATGGACGCGATCCTCAAACACATCGAACCGCCGAAAGTGAACGATGGTCCGGCGCAAATGCAAATAACCAGCATCGATTACAACGACTACGTCGGGCGAATCGGCATCGGGCGGGTATTTCGCGGCACCATCCACAAAAACGACAAATTGGTGGTGATCAAACGCGACGGCTCGGAACATTCGGTGGATATCAAACAAATTTATACCTTTGAAGGATTGGCGCGCGAAAATGCCGAAAGCGTAATGAACGGCGATATTTGCGGCGTTGTCGGCGTGGAAGATATCGATATCGGCGACACGTTGGCCGATGCCGAACAGCCGGAACCGCTGCAGCTGATCGCTATCGACGAACCGACCATCAGCATGACATTTTTGGTGAACAACTCGCCGTTTTACGGACGCGAAGGCAAATTTGTTACATCGCGCCAGTTGCGCGATCGCCTGTTCAAAGAAACGCAGAGCGACGTTGCGCTGCGGGTGGAAGAAACCGGATCGCCGGACAGCTACAAAGTGTACGGACGCGGCATTTTGCACCTGTCCATTTTGATGGAAAACATGCGTCGCGAAGGTTACGAACTGCAGGTTGGTCAGCCCAAAGTGCTTTACAAAGAAATTGACGGCAAAAAAGCCGAACCGGTGGAAGAATTGATCGTTGATGTGCCCGACCAGTTCGCCGGAAAAGTGATTGAACTCGTCGGTCAGCGACGCGGCGAAATGAAAAAAATGGAGCCGAAAGGCGCGGTGCAACATCTGGAATTCCACATTCCGTCGCGCGGATTGATGGGCTTGCGAAACCGCATTCTCACCGCAACATCCGGCGAAGCCGTTATGCACCACCGTTTTTATCAGTACGAATTTTTCAAAGGATCGATTCCCCAACGGACATCCGGCGCGCTGGTTTCCATGGCAGACGGTCCCTCCACCGGATACGCTATCGATTCGCTGCAGGATCGCGGCAGATTTTTCATTTTCCCCGGTGATGTCATTTACAAAGGTCAGGTGATCGGCGAACACACCAAAGAAAAAGATCTGGAAGTGAATATCCAGAAAGGCAAAAAGCTCACCAATATGCGCGCTTCCGGATCGGATAAAGCGTTGAAGCTGGCGCCGCCGACCATTTTTACGTTGGAAGAAGCACTGGAATTTATCAACGATGACGAACTGGTGGAATTGACGCCAAAATCCATCCGGCTGCGAAAACTGTATCTCGACGAGAACGACCGCAAACGGGCACGATTGCAGAAACCGTTGCACAGTTTTAGTTAATATGGGCAAAACACATGTTTCTGGAACGCTACTTCGACAAGCTTGAGCACTATTGGGAAGACGACGGAACCCGGAAATACTTCGCGATTGGGTTGGTTGGCATTTTTTTGCTGGCGCTGTTGGTGATCGAGTTCAACCGGCAGGGCTGGCTTCCCGGCGCGGTTTCGGCTGCTGTTCCGACCAATCATTTTTTTGCCGTTGATATCGTTTTTACATTCGTTTTGATTATCGAAATTATCGGGCTGGTTTTCGGACTGGCCCGTTCTGTTTCCAACGCTGTTGGCATTCAGATAGAAATTCTCTCGCTGATTTTACTCCGCGCATCATTCAAGGAATTGACCAATTTTAACGAGCCTATCCAGTGGGGCGATGTGTCCGAACCGGTGCTGCACATGCTTTCCGATGCGTTCGGTGCGCTGGTTATTTTTGTGATTCTCGGTTATTATTATCAGTTGCAAAAACACCGCCCGATCACCAAATCTCGGCGAATGCAGCACCGCTTTGTGGTTGCCAAAAAAGGATTGTCGCTGGTGTTGCTGGTGTCGTTTGTGGCGATCGGCTGTTACGATGTGCTGTTGTGGCTCGGGCATCAAAAAACCTTCGATTTTTTCAGCACGTTTTACACCATCCTTATTTTTGCAGATATCCTCATCGTTTTGATTTCCACCCGTTACAGCGCCAATTATTACGTGCTGTTTCGCAACTCCGGTTTCGCGTTTACCACAGTGATGATCCGGTTGGCGCTCACCGCGCCGCCATACATCAACGCGCTGCTGGGCGTTGGTGCGGCAATTTTCGCGGTTGGGTTAACGCTGGCTTACAACCACCTCGCCCCAAAAGACCAGCAAATTGATCACTGAAAAAGTTAGAAATGTAGTGGGATACTAGCCGCAATGGGAACTACCAGCCAGGTGCTGAGCAGAAAAATGTCTTTTTGTTTCCACAAATAATGTGATAGCAAACCGCCTGCTGTTGCACCGGCCATTACTCGCAACATTCCATATGATTTTTTGAGTTTTTTTCGATGAAATGCGAATCCAACTATTGTTCCGATAGCAGCCCCACCAAAAAAACCTTCAACAGAATGACTGCGACAAGATTTGCCATTGCATGTTTGGATATCGGAGCCAATCATTGCTCCCATGATGCTAAATGCAAATCCACCGGCTAAACCAGCTTTTAACAAAGTGCGTTGATCTTCTTTCCTAATTAATTTGAGCTGATTTAGGTTTGAACTTATCGAATCGCTCATTAAAACACTTTTTGTAAAATTTTCAGGGATGTTGATATGAAATTGTGCTTGAACATCCGCCGGCATCCAGATTCCCATTAGAAATAAAATTAGAATGAGTCGCATAATCGTATTACCCTCGGTTTTTTAAATCTGAAAATTGCAATAACTGTGCCATCGAAAAACTGCTGACTTCCGTGGGAAATGCCGCCATTTCTCGCCAAAATCGTCGAATGTCGTCAAATATGACGAACTGAAAAATGTCGAGTTATTTTTCCGCTTTTCAGCGTGGCGAGTTGCAGTTATCTTTGCATTTCAAATTGTTGCAACAATAGAATTTATCGGAGCGAAAAATATGGGCGGAATGACCCTGCGGGAATTGTTTGTAATGGCGCCGGTTTCGGGTGCGATTTTGGTAATCACTATTGCAATCAGCTGGTACGCGCTGGCCAAAAACCAGAGTTTGATGTATGATTGGGTGCTGCATCCCTATGCAATTATGCGGGAAAAAAAGTATTACCAATTGATAACCCACGGGCTCATCCACGGTAGTTGGATTCACCTGTTTATCAACATGTATGTGTTTTATAATTTTGCGTTTTATCTGGAAGGCTGGATGTTGGGTTCGGTAAATTTCGCAATTGTGTATTTTGGGTCGATGCTAATCAGTGCGGGCGTTTCTGTTTGGCGACGCCAGAATTATGAGGAATTCCGCAGCCTCGGCGCATCCGGTGCGATTTCCGGGTTGCTGTTCAGCTTCATTTTATTTAATCCGACCGTCGAGTTGCTGCTGTTTTTTATTCTGCCGATGCCCGCATGGCTGGCGGCGATTGTGTTTGTTGCCGGCAGCTACTATCTCGCAAAAAACAATATGCTGCCGGGTATCGATCACGAAGCGCACCTTTGGGGCGCTATCGCCGGTGCGGCGATCACTATTGTTTTGCAGCCGAATGTGTTGCAAATATTTATCACAAAATTGCTCGGTTAGGAAACCGGCTCACCAATTTCCGCTTTTGGGCGGAGCGTGATAAACGCTTTGGTCGGGCTGTACCATTTAAAGCTGTATTTATCGCGGGCGATCACATCAAAATATTTATTTACGGAATCCATCAGCGATCGCTGGCTAAATTCATAGATGTGTTTGGGGGCATCCGCGTTTTTTACCTTTGTGGCGCGATCTTCCAGTTTATCTTTTATATAATGTGTGAGCATTTTTGCCGCGGAAATTGGTCCGCGAATTTCGTGGATGCTTTGCAAAATGTGCAGCCTGCCATCCGGTTTCAGCACCCGGATCACTTCCTCAAAAAATGTGTCCAGTTCCCGGAAATGATCGATCGCGGATAGCGAAACGACATCCGTGAACGTGTTGTCTGCAAACGGAATGTATTCCGCCAGCGCCCGCACAAAGGGAAATTCATCCACTTCCGGCAGAATAATCGGGTCCAAACCGATGTAATGCACTTTTTTCGGATCGAAATTGTGCCGGAATTTACCGGGACCGCAGCCGATATCCAGTATCACGCCTTCACGAATGTTGGTAAATTCCGCGAAATAACGGTTCGGTTTGGATTTGTTGCTCATTTTTGTGATCACTTCTTCCGGTTTTTTGACGCGCTGTTCCCGCCGCGCCTGAAATCCGTCAAGGTGATCTTGCCACATTTTCCATTTTTCATCGCTGAGCAAATGATACGGAATGAGATCGGGAACACCGTGGGTTATTTTAAAATTCAGGTTTTTTTTCTCGCAAACCAACTCGCCTTGTATGATAGAATCACCATTTCGCTGCTCATTTTTCAGACGCAGTTTCGATTCCGGTGCAACAGGGCAATACAGTAAGTCTAACAATTTGTTGTTAATCATAAAGTATCCTCCATCCGTTATGGGAAAATGATAAAGCTAACCAAATCAATTACTTATAGTTTGAACAATTGTATGTTTCCGATGTTTGATTTCAAACTCGAAAAACCGTTGCGATTAATCAATTTAAAATTTTGAGGGTACGTATCCGTCTAAAATCAACATGAATAAGAATGCAGCAAAAAAAACAGTATTGACATTTTGAGAGTCGAATGGTACGTTAACTGCATTTCATAGGAATACCTGATTTTAATAAAAAGGAGCCACCGTGTCAACTTCTTTTCTGGAACGCATCAAGATGCCACATGTTTTTGTGCTGCTGCTGGGCGTTATTTTGTTTTGCAGCGTGCTCACTTATTTTATCCCATCCGGTGAATATAATCGTGAAGAACGAACTGTTGGGACGCTGAAGCGCACCATGGTTGTCCCGGGCACATACCAAACCATTCCCAAACATTACTCCGCACAGGGCATTTTATTTGATGACAAAGTGGAAGGCAAAGCCAGCCCCGTCAGTTTGCAGGGGTTTTTAAGCTCCGTTCCCAGAGGCATGGAACAGGCTGCGGACATTATTTTCTTTATTTTTGTGATCGGCGGTGTGTTCGGTATTTTGCAGCGCACCGGAATGATCATCGCGTTGCTCAATAAATTGCTCCATATTTTCCGCGATTCCGGCTGGCTGTTGACGGTAATCATCATGGTTGTTGTCGCCATTGGCGGCTCAACTTTGGGCATGGGTGAGGAATTTATTCCGTTGGTGCCGCTATTTTTGATCGTTTCCAAAGAGCTGGGTTATGACCGCATTTACGGTTTGGCGATGGTCATGTTAGCCGCGGATGTCGGTTTTGCATCCGCAACCACCAATCCGTTTACCGTGCAAATTGCCCAGGGAATTGCCGAGCTGCCACTGCTCAACGATTTCCATTTTAGAATTTTGTTTTTTGTCTGCATCATGGCTGTTGCGCTGGTTTATGTGCTGCGATATGGCGCGAAAATCAAAAAAGATCCCAATAATTCCTACATGCCGCATGACGATTTTGAACTGGAAGCGCACCATCAGGATATTCAAAAAACCGAATTGACCAACGCGCACATCTACACTTTTGTGGTTTGTCTGCTCGTTTTCGGGTTCATTTTATTTGCTGTTCAGGAAATGGGTTGGTGGATGGCCGAAATGGGCGGCGGCTTTTTGCTAATGGGCATTGCCGCAACCGTTTTTAGCCGCTTACCGGTGGAAGAAGCCGCCAAAGCATTCGTAAAAGGGATGGAGGAAATGGTGGTTGCGGCGTTGGTGGTTGGTTTCGCAAAAGGGATTCAAGTGGTGTTAGATGACGCAATGGTGTTGGATACGCTCATTTTTTCTGCGGCGAACCTGCTCCGCCACTTCCCGGATTACGTTGCCGCGCAGGGCATGCTGCTGTTTCAAACGGTGCTCAATTTCTTTATCCCGTCCGGTTCCGGGCAGGCGGCGGTAACCATGCCGTTAATGGCGCCGCTGGCGGATGTGCTCGGCATTACCCGCCAGTCTGCCGTTTTTGCTTTCACATGCGGCGACGGCTTTTCGAACACGGTTATCCCCACTTCCGGCGTGCTGATGGCGATGCTGGCGTTGGCGAAAATTCCCTACACCACCTGGCTGAGATTTATGTTTCCGCTGTTTTTGCAATTGATGGTAGTGTCGGCGTTTTTCCTGTTTATTTCCGTTGTTTATCCGGTGGTTTGGACGTGGTAAGTTGAACAAATATTGTTTGGGGTAAACACGCGTTTGCCCCTTTTTTTAATGAGAATTTGTGTTTAGATAGCTGAAAAATAGAGTGCTGAACACCGGGAGATTCCTGCCTTCGCAGGAATGACCTGGCTGATGCCATTTCTGCGAAGGCAGGGATTCAACGCCATCAATGAATAGCGCGCAACCCAAATTCCGAAAATTATTAATCATTCAAAAATTACCCCCAAAAAATCTGTCGAAAAGCGCAAATCTTGCCACAAATACCCGTTTGGTGTGAACTTTTCAAAATTTCAACCGTTGATCAATGCGTTGGGAAAAAGCCAAACGGAGATTGGGATGTCGCTAACTACAGATGTAATTTCCAGAAATTATCAGAGCACGTTGCAACTGGTTGAAACGTTGCTGCACCGCGATTTCCGGCAGCGCGGATACAACAGTGAAATCAGCGCAGAGCTCGACGATTTGTGCCTTTCTGTGATCGGGCACGAGCCGGTTGTGCTGCTAATTCAGCAAGTCCCGTTCGAGCCGTCGGTTTACCAACCCCTCATTTTATCAGCGATTGACGAAGTTAAACGTTTGTTTTTTCCGGACATCCGCAAAAAACGATTTGTATCCATCGATGCGCTGAACGGCGATACGGAATGGCTGGCGGACGAGCCGGAAATCGCTGAGGAATCGCCGCAACCGGAACTTGCAGATGCGCTCGAAAACCTGATTTCCCGCGAATCCTGCGAATATCTGCAGAAAATTATCGCGCCGGTTTTCCCGGAATGGCAGCATCAGTTGAGCTATTGGTGGCAATCTGCCCAAAATCGCAGTTTCGCCGAAATCGCTGAAAGCATTGAACAGCGGTTGCAACTGCTGAAAACCCATTTCCCGTCGGGTAATTTTGTGAATTTCGCGCAAATCGATAGCGGGCAATTGCTCAGCGATGCGGAAATTCGCCACATTTTCCTGCAATTTTATTTGGGAATGGAACGCAGTTTGCCCGTCGCTTTTTTGCAAACGGATGGCGATAATCGCGCCGCGATGATGGTTCAAACGCTGTTCGAAACGTTGCAACTATCGCCGGAACATGTTCTCGATCAAAAAGATGAAACGTTTTTTATCCGCCACAAATTGCAAAGTGTTTATCGCTATTTCAATTATTCCGCCAATCGCGTGCTGCTGAATGCGTTTCCGGCTGCGATTGCGCCGTGGCAAAACAGTAAAATTGCCCCGCAATTTTGGGATGATCCCCAAAACCGGGTGGACGCAATTTGCTGGCTGGTGGAAAAACGGCTGAAGCTGAATCCGGACGCGCTGTTCCGCAATTCTCCCGGCCGTGACGATTTTGCGGCAAACGGATTGTCGTATATGTTCAACACATTTTACAACTCGGTTTCCCGGGCGTTGGCGGAGGCGTATCCCGAAAAACAGCCGTGGGAATTGGGCAAAGTGCCTTTCGAATTCTGGAATAACGACACTGCCGCGGCAGCAATCCGCTGGATGATCGACCAAAAAAACTGGCATCCGGACGAGCTGCCGGAAAAAGTGCGCACCCGCGAGCTGACCCGCAAAACGTTCAGCGAATTCGGGCTGGCAACAGTGTTCGAAAAACGCTTTGCGAAAAATATTTTCCGGGCGATTTCCGCGGCTTTTCCGGGACGCTACTATCCGTGGGAACTGGGCAAAGTGCCCGGCAGCTATTGGGAAGCGCCGGAAAACGTATTCAGCGCATCGCGCTGGGTGGCGGAAAAAGCGGGAATTCCCGAAACGGAAATTGTGCCCGCCGTTCGCCAATCTCGGTTAACCTGGCAGGAATTTTCCCAACATTCAATTGGCGCTGTGCTCAAAAAACACGCCAAAGGCGATCTGGTGCGGATGTTCGCACCGCAATTTTGGCGCTCCCGCCGGGAACAGCTGAAAGAGCACAAATTGCTCAAAAAAATCAATCACTTAAAACAGGCTGAACATAAAACCAATTTGTTCCATCTGCTGCTGTACGGGTTGTTTTATTCACAAATTCAACAATCTGCCCACCAAAATATTCAACGTTATCAACGCCTCGAGCGACGAATCCAACTGCGATCTTCGCAGTTTTCTGACCGATAAATCGCGCAATTTCTCTTGCCTATTGTTTCAAAACGCTTATCTTTAGTTGTTTTGGAGAACAGCGATTGAAGGGAGAAAATATAATTGGTTCCGGCTATTCGGGAACGATTTGAACAGTCCGAACAGTTGCGGCAGCAATTGTTAGTGGATGTTCAGGATTTGGATGAGGCGCAAATGGCTTTTCGCCCGGCATACGATGCCTGGAGCATTGTTCAGGTGCTTCAACATTTGATGCTGGTGGAATCGGCTGTTTTGCAATATTTGGAAAAAAAACTGCAGGCTACCACTTTTCCCAACGCCGGTTTTGGTGCAAAAATTCGCAGCAAATTGCTGAATGCTGCACTCCGGACGCCGGTGAAAGTGAAAGCGCCGCAGGGACTTGCGCAGCCGGTCCGCGCGATGACGTTTTGGGATGTTGCCAAACGCTGGAACGATAACCGCGATGCGCTCGAATCGATGCTCGGAAAATTAACAGAAAACCATTTGGACAGTGCGATTTACAAACATCTGATTGCCGGATATTTAAATGTTTTCCAAATGTTCGATTTTATTGATAATCACCTGAGGCATCATATTATTCAGGTGAACCGGATTAAAGCCGCCAAAGATTTCCCACAAATACAATATGAATAGAATGAACCGGATCAAAGGAGTCTGAATGCCATTGCCAACGCCCTTTCACTCTCGCACCGCTCCGCTTTGCCGGAGTATGGAATGGCGGGATTGGGCGGGATATCTTGCCGCTGTGACATACGAAAAAAGTCACGAATTCGAGTATTTTGCGATTCGCAACGCCGCAGCGTTGATCGATGTGACACCGCTGTTCAAATACGAAATCAGCGGCGCAGATGCTTCGAAGTTGGTAGATCGCATTATTACGCGCGATGTGAGCAAATGCAAAATCGGACAGGTGCTCTACACGCCGTGGTGCGATGAATTCGGGCGAATGATGGATGACGGCACCGTTCAGCGATTTTCCGAAGAGCGATTCCGCATCACATCTGCGCAGCCCAACTGGCGCTGGTTCCGGGATTGCGGTTTTGGCATGAACGCGACCGTAACGGACATCACCGAAAAAATAGCCACACTCTCGCTGCAGGGACCGAATGCCCGGGCAATTTTGAGCGAGGTTGTCACGGACGGCGATGTGGCATCGTTGCGGTTTTTCCATTTGCTGGAAACAAAAATAGACGACGTGCAAACGGTCATCACCCGCACCGGTTACACCGGCGATTTGGGGTACGAAATCTGGGTGGATTATCATCACGCGGAACGGCTGTGGGATATTTTGATGGCATCCGGTCGCGCATACGGCATCACGCCGGCCGGACTGGCAGCGATGGATATCGCCCGCGTAGAAGCAGGGCTGATTCTCAACGATGTGGATTACGTTTCCGCCAACCGCGCGCTCATCGATGCCCAAACCGCAACGCCGTTCGAAGCCGGATTGGGTTGGGCGGTGCAGCTTCGCAAAAAACGATTTGTCGGGCAACGCGCGCTGATCGACGAGAAAAAGCGCGGGCCAAAATGGCAACTGGTCGGTTTGACCGCCGATTGGGAAGTGATCGAAAAACGATTCAACGAAGCCGGGCTGGCACCGCAAATTGCCGGACGCGCCTCCCGCGATGGCGTGCCCGTTTATGCCAACGGGAAACAGGTTGGGCAGGCAACCAGCCGGACGTTCTCGCCTATCTTAAAAAAATACATTGCTTTAGCAACGCTGGAAACACCGTTTGCAGTACCAGGGAAAAATCTTGAAATGGAATTGACTGTGCAATACACCCGGCACAAAATTCCCGCGATAGTCACCAAATTGCCGTTTTTCAACCCGGAACGCAAACGGCTGAATATTTCCGGAACCAAAATAGAAGAATAAAAAACAGCCGGCAATCGCAGCCGGGAAGCAAAAAAACGATGAAAAAATACGATGCCATAGTTATTGGCGGCGGTCACAACGGGCTGGTAAATGCCGCGTATCTCGCCAAAGCCGGGAAAAAAGTGCTGGTGCTGGAGCGGCGTCACCTCGTTGGCGGCGCAACCGTAACCGAAGAAATTTTTCCGGGATTCAAATATAGCGTTTTTTCGTATGTGGTCAGTTTGCTGCGCCCGGAAATTATCCGCGATTTATCGCTGCCCAAACACGGGCTGATGATGTTGCCGCTGGAAAGCACCCTCACGCCGCTGCCGGATGGCAACTACCTCTATCGCGATGGCGATCCCAACAAAACGCGCCGGAATATCGCCAAATTTTCGCCGGGCGATGCAGAAGCGTATGCCGAATACGGTCGCGAAATGCATTTTCTGGCGAAAGCCGTAAAGCCGCTGTTGGGCATTGTGCCGCCGGACCCGTCGTCCAATCGTCCCGGCGATTTGTACGGATTGTTCGATGTTGCCAAAACCATGTTGAAATTACCCACCGAACAGGTGTATCAACTGATCAAAATTATGACGATGAGCAGCGCGGATTTTCTGGAGCGCTGGTTCGAGAGCGATCCGCTGATTGCCACGCTATCCGCGAGCGGCATCATCGGAACGTTTTTGGGACCGCGTTCACCGGGATCGGCGTATGTGTTGCTGCACCATTACATGGGCGAAATCGACGGTAATTTCCGGGCCTGGGGATTTGCCCGCGGCGGCACCGGTTCGGTCGCGAACGCTATTGCCGCGGCTGCCCAATCGTTTGGTGTGGAAATTCGCACGCTGGCATCGGTGGAGCAGGTGATCATCAAAAACGGGAAAGCAACCGGTGTCGCGTTGAACACCGGCGAGGAAATTGAGGCTGATCTGGTGGTTTCGGCGCTGGACCCGTATCACACATTTTTGCGGATGGTTGAGAAAGAGCATTTGCCGGCGGATTTGCGCAAATCGATCAAAAAATTCCGGTATCGCGGTTCATCCGGGAAAGTGAATCTGGCGCTGGATGGTTTGCCGGAACTGGCTTGCCTGCCGGGTGTCGGTCCGCATTTGCGCGGCGCGATATCCATCAGTCCGAGTGTCGATTATCTGGAACGTGCTTACGACGATGCAAAATACGGGCGATTTTCCCGCGAGCCGTATATGGATATCATCATTCCATCGATGATTGATCCGGCGATGGCGCCGCCCGGAAAGCACGTGATGTCCTGTTTTGTGCAATATGCGCCGTACGAATTGAGCGAGGGCAACTGGCGCGACCAGCGCGAGGCGTTTGGCGATTCGGTGGTGAACACGCTCAGCAAGTTTTTCCCGAATATCAAAAATTTGATTTTGCACCGTCAGGTAATCACTCCGGCAGATATCGAGGAAACCACCGGATTGACGCAGGGCAACATTTTTCAGGGTGAATTGAGCCTTTCGCAGCTGTTTTTTCTGCGACCGGCGGCGGGCTGGGCAAAATACCGCACGCCCATCAAAGGCTATTACCAATGCGGCTCCGGCACGCATCCCGGCGGCGGAATTATGGGCGCACCGGGACGGCTGGCAGCGTTGGAAATAATAAATGATCTCAAACACGGCATCAATCGCTGAACAATTGAAAATTACTGAATATGGCAAATTACGACGCAATAATTATCGGTGGCGGGCATAACGGGCTGGTGTGTGCGGCCTCGCTGGCAAGTGCGCGAAAAAAAGTGCTGGTGCTGGAACAACGCCGCAATTTGGGTGGCGCCGCTGCAACTGAGGAAGTTTTTCCGCAATTTTTGGTAAATACCGGCGCGACAGATGCCGGGTTGTTTTTACCGGAAATTATTGAAAAATTTGGACTTGTCGCTGCTGGATTGCAGGTGTTCCAGAGCGATGCCGCCGTATTTGCACCGCAGCCGGACGGCACAGCCATCACCCTTTGGCGCGATCTGAATCGCACGGTTTCGGAGCTGCAAACGCTCTATCCGGACGATGCCAAACGATTTTTGAAATTCAACACCGCCATGAATAAAATGAGCCAGGCGTTGCGCCCCGCGTTGCTGCGCAGTGCGCCGAATATCGATTCGTTGAATGTTCGGGAGTTGGTTGAATGGGCACAGCCAGCCTTAAAAATTCGCCAACTCGGCAAAAAAGACATGATGGAATTTCTGCGTGTTTTGCCGCTTTCCGCCAGCGAATTGCTCGATGAATGGTTCCAGAGCGCCGCGTTGAAAGGCTTGCTGAGCACCATTGGCGTCACTGCCAGTCACCTCGGGCCGCGAGCGGCGGGAACCGCATTTTTGATGCTGTATCATTACACCGGGCGGGAAAACGGCGGATTTAAATCGAGCTGGTTTATTCGCGGCGGCATCGGCCGGTTGGCGGAATCGCTGGCGGAATTTGCCCGGAAAAACGGTGCGGAAATTCGCGTCGCCAGCCCGGTGGACCAGATTTTTGTGAACGATCAGGATGAAGCTGTTGGCGTCCGACTGGAAGACGGCGAAAAACTGTTCGCTAAAGCAATCATCTCCAACGCCAATCCCCGAACCACTTTTTTTGATCTCGTCGGTGCGCCCTATCTTGATCCGGGATTTGTGCGCAACGTGCAAAACATCCGCTTTCGCGGCGTAACCGCGCGGATGAATCTGGCGCTAAAGCGATTGCCAACTTTCACCGCAGCCAGCGGCGATCCCAAACAATTGAGCGGTCACATCATCATTTCGTCGTCCGTTGATTATCTGGAACGCGCATCCGATGCCGCCAAATATGGTGAGTTCGCGCGTCAGCCGATGCTCGATATTGTCATCCCGACGATATCCGATCCGGCTTTGGCGCCGGAAGGCAAGCACATCATGAACATCAACATGCAGTATGCACCGTATCAATTGCGCAACGGCAGTTGGGAAAGCGAACGGGAATCGCTCGCCGAAACGATCATCCAAACATTGGCGGAATATGCACCGGATTTACCGGATGCGATCGATCAGCAACAGCTGATTACGCCGCTGGATTGGGAACGGGATTACGGTTTGGCGGAAGGTTGCGGCTATCACGGTCAAATGGCGCTCGATCAACTCATGTTTATGCGTCCCGTTGCGGGTTGGGGACGCCATCGCACGCCGATCAAAAATCTGTTTCTCTGCGGTGCCGGCGCGCATCCCGGCGGTGGCGTAACCGGCGCACCCGGTTTCAACGCAGCCAAAGAAGTGCTCCGCACGCTTCGCTGAAAAAACCTCATTTCACTATTTCATCAATACCATTTTTTTTGCGGCGCGAAACTCACCGGCTTGAATGGTAACAAAATAAACGCCGCTGGGCAAATTGCTGCCGTTAAACGGGATTTCGTAACTGCCGGCATCGAGCGTTTCGTTGAGTAGCGATGCCACTTTTTGCCCCAAAATATTGAAGACCGAAAGCGAAACGCGACTCCGCGCCGGAATCTGGAAGGGAATGCGGGTTTCCGGGTTAAACGGGTTCGGGTAATTTTGGGCAAGTTCAAAATTTTCGGGAATGCCCTGCGCAACCGGCGGGATGCCCACAAACAGGCTGTTGTATTTTTGTGCGGCTTTGGCCAGCTCGCTTTGCATCGCGGAAATATCGCTGCCGATCGCCAAACCGACAAACATATCCAGCGAATCACTGGGTGCTAACGGAACGACATCTGCACCCACAACAACAACGGAACCTGATGTGCCGGCTGTATCTGCCGCAAAAATAGTATCTGCTGTCAGCCATTTCCGCAGACTGTCATCGGACTGGTTGTAATTGAAAAACCAATCGAACGCCACAATACTTTGCGGCAACGCAGAAAGCAATTGGTAGCCGGAAACCAGCGGCGCACCGTCGCGAAAGGTTGAAACAACCCCGCTCGATGCATCCGAATTCGTAATTTCATTTCCGAAAACACCGCCCACTTTCGGCAAAATTTCCAACCCCGGAATCGTCTGCAACGTATCCGCCTGTTTGTTGATGGTGCGAATCCGGGCGAGGGCGTAACCGCCGTCGTTCCATAAATATACGTTGATTTTTGTTTCCACGTCCGGCGCGGCGTTACTGTAGGCGTTATCGATTACGACAGCAACTTCCTGATTACTGAATTGCAGCAACGGCGTATCCACCGCGGCTGCGGCAATTACGTTGCTCGCATCTTTCAGGTAGTCAAATACTCCGGAATTTGCCGATCCGAAAAGCAGGGAAACGCGGTCATTTTGTGCAATACCGTCTGCCGATAAAATTCTGACGCCGCCGAAATTATCCAGCCGAACGCCGATATTTTCATTATAAACAGTGGTTTGCGCATGAGAAATATTAGCGAACGCAACCACCAGCATTGCAAAAAGTGACATGATTTTTTTCCGAAACATCGTTATCCCCAGATTGTTTTTTGACAGGAAAAAGTTTCCGTATGTTTGAATATTGCAGTATTTTAGCCGGAAATTCAACTCAAAAAATTTGTTTTTGAAAATTGGCGCAGAAGGTTATTCGCCAAAAATGACTTGCTAAATGATGGTTGATCTTCTTAATTTCAACTAAGATTCACAACCGGTTTGGGGAAGATTAATTGACCAGTTGCACAAATTTGGGATCTGATACGAATTATTTCATACCAAAGATTGTGGAGGGAATTAAGATGTTTGCACCAACCGAATCCAGAATGGTCCGACAATTTTCTACAGAAAACGGCACAATTGTACCGGCAGTTACCACCGAACAAATGATAGAAGTTGACCGCGTTGCGATTGAGAAAACCGGTCCTGCGTTATTGCAAATGATGGAAAACGCCGGGCGAAATCTCGCTGAAATGGCCATCCAGATTTTGGGAAAACAATGGAGAGAAGCTGCCATTGTGGTTTTGGCCGGCAGCGGCGGCAACGGCGGCGGCGGTATCTGCGCAGCAAGGCATTTGGCCAACCGGAATATTGATGTCCGGTTATGTCTGGCGAATCCGGATTGCCTGAGCGAAAGTGCGGCAAACCAATATCATATATTTTTATCCACGCCTGGCCGGGAAGTTAGCGGAACTGAGCTGGCAAATGTGTATCCGGATTTAATCATTGATGCGTTGATCGGCTATAATTTACGAAATGTGCCTAACCGGACTTTTGCGGAACTGATCGATTGGGCGAACGTCAATGAAGCGCCGGTATTATCGCTGGATGTGCCATCCGGCATCGATGCAACAACCGGAGAAGCGCCGGGAAACTGCATCCTTCCCCAATGGACGATGACACTTGCCCTGCCGAAAACCGGGCTGCATGCCGCACAAGTCGGCGATTTGTGGCTGGCGGATATCGGCATTCCGGAAGGCGCTTATCGCCAGTTGGCAATTCAGTATAATTCGCCCTTCGGCAAACGGTTCCGGGTGGCGTTAAGCGAAGCGCCGACAGATTTCGCGCGTTAAATCAGCAAATATCCTTCATGGCGAAGCAGCCATTCTTTTCGCCATAAACCGCCGCCATAACCGATCAACATATCGTTTTTGCCGATAACCCTGTGACACGGAATAATAATGGCAATCGGATTACTGCCATTGGCTTGTCCCACCGCACGAACCACTTTTTCATCACCCAGCTCCTCTGCCATCTTTCCGTATGTGGTCGTTTGCCCACACGGAATGGTTTGCAGCAACTGCCACACCCGTCGCTGAAACGCAGTCCCGGAAGGGCGCAACGGCAGTTCAAACTGTTTCCGTTCGCCGGAAAAATATTCCCTGAGCTGTTTTTTGCACTCCGTAACCCAAAAATTTTCCGCACAATCAGCCAGATTTGGCGGGTCGTCACAGAAGTGCAATTCGGTGATGGCGCTGTTATCCGCTAAAATTTTAAGCCATCCGATTTCAGTATGAAAAAAACCACAAATTTTGCTAATGCTCAACCTGGCCACCTCGATATTAAGTAATGTGACGTAGGATTTTTTCAAAATATACGATACGAATTACTCAAAACGAAATACTGTAACGGGATAGGGTGATCAAAATTGAGCAAATTACGCATCGCTGTTCAGGTTTTGAATTGGGCATGACGATAAATAAGTATCGGCGCTTAAGGGATTGGTCTATTAATGCAAGGATGGGGACTATACATTGACATCTTTTTCGAAGATTCTGAATCGAATCAAAACATCTTTTCCAACCGGTGAATCCGTAAAATCCGGGGAACCGGAAAGCAAAGAAAAATTAGCCCAAAAAGCAGTTATTAGTTTAGCAGAGATGCAACGGATCAACCAGGCTGAAAAACAGCACCGGAACTGGGTTGAGAACTTGCAAAACATTCGTTCCGCATTACAAAAAACCATCGCCAATACAGAAGATGATTTTTTAAATGTTGGCAGCAGCCTCTTTTCTCTCCAGCAAAATGTCTCCGGTTTAACGCACTCATCGTATCAGGCATTGGATTTGATCTCCGGCAAAAATACGGATGAAGTGCTCAACGGTATAACAATTGCCATGGATGAGATCAGCCATTCGCTGGATGTTGTTAATAAAAATATCAAACGCGATATGAACATACTGGAAAAAATTGGCGTCACTTTTTCCGATGTTCACGATTTTCAGCGTGCGTTTAAAAAAGTTGTAAAAAATTTGCAGGTTTACAGCAAAGCCACGCGAATTGAAAGCTCGCGATTGCATACTCTGGGCGAAGATTTTCATACCCTTGCACACAATGTTGGCGATCTGTCCGTTATTATTCACGATAAATTTACAAAATTTTTCCGCAGCCTGAACTCGCTTCAGGGGCTGTTAGCCAGAACGATCAGCAGCATCAATAATCTGGAAAAAGAGCATTTGCAGAAAACGCAGGATAATATCAACAATTCGTTGATTAACCTGGTTACGCTGACGGGCAAACAAACCGATTCGATGATTTTGGCAAATGAGGTTTCCCGGCAATCGGCAGATATTTCCAAAAGCATGAACACGATTGTCATGAATTTGCAAAGCCAGGATGCTACTCGCCAAATTGTTGAGCACGTTATCACCGCAATCGACAAATTATGCGGCGATATTCAACTGGCCGATAGCAACGAAAACAACAAATTTGATCCCGAAACATTGATGGATTTATCCATCGAAACACTTGCAGTCAGTCGTTTACAACATGCCCAATTGGAAAAAGCCCGCAAAGATTTTGTGAAATCGGTAGAAAATATTCTCCGGAATATGCAAACCATTGGCGACCGGGTTTCGCTGTTGAATCGCGATATTAATAGCCTTGGCAATGCAAATAATGCGCTGGATAATTCATTTTTCAAAAAAATTGAAGGCGATATTTCGGGATTGATAACCACACTGATGGCAAATTCTGAAAACCGGGAAAAGTTGATCGAATACATTGTAACCGTATCGAACGATATCACGGATTTTTCCGGCTTCATCAATGATATTGAGGAAATTGGTGAAAATATTGAACTTATCGCAATGAATGCGCGGATAAAAGCGGCGCGGGTTGGCGCAGAAGGCGCGGCGCTGGCCATCATCGCGGAGCATATTCAGCAAAATTCACTGGAAACGCAACGCCACACGGCTTCGCTGCTAAAATTACTCAAAACGACAACCAGTGTTGCAACCTCGCTCCAGAACAGCCGTGAAAAAAGTGACGATGAAGTTAATTTAAAACCTCAGCAGATGATGCTGGATCTGGAAAACCAGTTGCATTCATTCCGGGGAATCCAGAAAACGATTGGCGAAATGCTCAGCAAAACAGCAACCATGAGCGACCAGATTAAAATGGATTTGCGAAAACGCATCGGCTCGGTCAGCGTGCACAGGGTTTTCGATCAGTCCATTGGCGAAATTAGTCACCAGTTGCAAAAGCTGATTCGGAATATCGAAATCCATACACCGGAACTGCCGTTGGAACGCGTTCAGGAACGGTTGCGGGAATTGGAAAAAAATTACACAATGGAAAGTGAACGCAATGTTCACAGCGCAACTCTGACAGTTGATTCTGCCGAAAAAGCGGTAGAAAAAGCCAGTGCTCCAACTCAAGAAAATGAGCCGGAATTTTTCGACGATTTCGGAAATTTTGATCTTTTTGATGAAAGTCCCGCTGAAAATCAACCGCAAACGGAGCCGGATGATTTTGTTAATTATGGCTCGCAAACGGTTGAAAACAATGATGAAGCAGAAGATTTGGGCGATAATGTAGATTTGTTTTAATGAATATTTAATCAAAAGAAGTAACAGAGGCTGAAAAATGGAATTTTCGGTAACAACAACAGGTGAGCAAACCGAGCTGAGCTTAACAGGCGATTTGCAGATCATGCATGCAAACGAAATGCGCGATGTGCTGCTGCAACAATTAACTGCGGTTCAAAACCTGACCATCAATCTGACAGATATTACCAATATCGATGTCTGTGGATTTCAACTGCTGTATGCAACCCGCCTTAGCGCAAAAAAAATGTCTAAAAACGTTGTGTTTAACACCGAAAACGCGGCAGTGTTACGGGAAATTGCCGCCGAAAACGGTTTCTCTTTAGATCGATTGATTCAACAATAAAACAGGAACAGGGCAAATGAGCAAAGTTATTATGACGGTAGATGATTCAAAAAGTATCCGGCAAATGGTCGGTTTCACACTGAGCCAGGCTGGCTACAGTGTTGTTGAAGCCTGCGACGGGTTGGATGCGCTGGAAAAGCTGAAAAGCAGCCCGGTAAACATGATCATCACCGATATCAACATGCCCAATTTGAACGGTATTGGGCTGATAGGGAAGGTTCGGCAGAATCCTTCTTACCGTTTTATCCCGATTGTGGCACTTACAACAGAATCGCAGGACACCAAAAAAATGGAAGCGAAACAAGCCGGTGCAACAGGTTGGATTGTGAAACCGTTTTCGCCGGATCAACTATTAGCCGTTGTTAAAAAGGTGCTTAGATAATGATCGACCAATTCAAAGCCGCATTTGTTGAGGAAGCTGCCGAATTGCTGGAAAATTTGGAAACCAACTTGCTGGATTTGGAAAACGATTTGAATAACCGTGAGCTGTTGGAAAGCGTTTTCCGGGTGATGCACACGTTAAAAGGCTCTGCCGGAATGGTGGAGTTAAACGCAGTGGAAGCCTTTGCGCACGAGTTGGAAACCGCATTTGACAAAGTTCGAGATGGTCAATTGCAGATGACGGACCAGTTAACCTCGTTGACGCTTCGCGCGAAAGATCAGATCCAGAATATGATTTCCGATTCCGGCGATTATGATCAGCAGGAAGTGCAGGAAATTATCCGGCTCGTCAAAAATCTGACTGGCGAAAATGTGGAAAAAGGCAGCGTAAGTGCAGAAAAATCAAGTCCTAAACAATTGCCGGAAATCGCGGTTCAAAAATTATTTTCGATCCATTTCAAACCTGCCGAATCGCTGTTGGTTAACGGCAGCAACCCGTTTTTTCTATTGGAAGAACTGCAGGAATTGGGGGAATGCACCATCATTATGAATGCATCCCGGGTGCCGGATCTGGCAAGTATTTCACCGGAACACTGTTATCTGGAATGGCAGATTATAATCCGCACCGCCAAAACCCACAACGATTTGGAAGATGTTTTCATTTTTGTGGTGGACGATTGCGAGCTGAATGTCCGGGAATTGGCTGATGGCGAAGTTTACGATCTCGAAGCCATCCAAAAGGAGTTGAACGGATTAACAACAGATGATTCCTTTTTGGGCGATGCCGAATTGCAGCCGGTTTTGGAGCGCCACAAAAAACAGACGCCTGCGCCCTCGCCTTCGGAACCTCAAAAAATAGCGCAAAAAACTGAAAATACAGCGCCGAAAACGGTTGAACGCAAACCGGCTCCGGCACAAAACAATAGCGCAACCCCGGACAAATCCGCGGCGCGAAAAGATACCAAAGAAGCCACTATTCGTGTGCCATCCGGACGGTTGGACGAACTGGTGAATCTGGTTGGCGAACTGGTAACGCTGAATGCCCGCCTTACCCAACACACGCTTTCGCAGGATGACCAGGAATTGACCGGCATTTCCGAAAGCCTGGATCGCTTAACCAGCCAGTTGCGCAATAGCGCATTAAATATGCGAATGATTCCCGTCGGCACTTTATTTTCGCGGTTTTCGCGATTGGCGCGGGATCTCGGCAGAGAATTAAATAAAGATATTGAATTGTTCACCAGCGGCGAAGAAACAGAAATGGATAAAACCGTTATCGAACGGTTAAACGATCCGATGGTTCACCTGATTCGCAATTGCGCTGATCACGGTATCGAATCTGCTGAAAATCGTATTGCCAATGGAAAGCCAGCCAACGGAACCATCTCGTTAACTGCGCAATATTCCGGTGCGCATGTGATGATCCAAATAAAAGATGACGGCAAAGGTCTGGATATTGCCGCAATTCGTGCCAAAGCGATCGACAGAGGGTTGATCGACCCGGATGCACGGGTTTCTGATACCGAATTGTTTCAATACGTTTTCCATTCCGGATTTTCGACTGCCAAACAAATTACCAAGGTTTCCGGGCGTGGCGTTGGGCTGGATGTTGTCCGGCGAACGATTGAGGAATTGCGCGGCACCATCACACTGTTCAGCGAGCCGGGCGTTGGCACAACCTTTACGCTCAAATTGCCGCTAACGCTGGCGATTATCGACGGATTGCTCGTTTCCATCGGCGATGGCTATTATGTGCTGCCGCTATCCAGTGTTCACGAATGTCTGGAATTTTCCCGTGCCCAGGTGGGGACGGATCAGGATCAAAATCTGGTTAATTTGCGTGGCAAACTTGTGCCATACATTAACCTCCGCAACATGTTTGGCGTAACTACCGAAGAACCGGAAATACAGCAGGTTGTGGTTGCGGAAATCAACAACCAGTATATCGGGTTTGTGGTGGATAACGTCATCGGGCAACATCAAACCGTCATCAAATCTCTTGGAAAAATATCGCAGGATCTGGAAGGATTATCCGGCGCCACTATTATGGGCAATGGGTCAATTGCTTTAATTCTGGACATTTTTGGAATTTACAAAAAGGCGCTTTTACAAGGTGCTGTTTAAATCAATTACCTTTTTTTAGCTGAATTGAACCACAAATGAGCTACTAATTGAATTGAAAATATTAAAAGAAATGATCGAAAGGTTAAGCGATGAAACTTACCATTAAGAAAAAGATCGCATTGGCAGCGAGTATTGTCGGTATTTTGCCGATTACCGTTGCAGTGATACTGATTACGTATCAAAAAGCAACTGTCAGTAATGTAATTCAAACCGAACTGAATAATATTACGATGACATCTGTAAAGCAGATTGCCTCAGATGTTTATTTTATGTGTAGCAATACCAATAACCTTATTCAGCAAGCCGTAAAATCAAATCTGAATGTAGCATCTAAATTGCTCAATGATCGTAACGGCATTTCGTTGTCAAAATCCACTGTTCAGTGGACGGCGGTCAATCAGTTTTCCAAAGAATCGCGTGAGCTGGAATTACCAAAAATAAGAGTGGGGTCAACGCCATTAGAACAAATTCAGAAATTTGATGAGCGATTGACATTCATTGATGATGTTTATGACTTGGTTGGCGGCACATGCACAATCTTCCAGCGAATGAACAACGAGGGAGATATGCTACGGGTGGCTACAAATGTAAAAAAGCTGGATGGTGATCGGGCGATCGGCACTTACATCCCGGCAGTTAACCCGGATGGCATTTCAAACCCGGTTGTATCCAAAGTGTTAAAAGGCGAAACCTACTATGGCAGGGCATTTGTGGTAAATGCCTGGTATCAAACGGCTTATCAACCCCTTTTTGATGATCAAAACAACGTAATTGGCATTCTGTATGTTGGTATTAAACAGGCAGATATGGAAAATAGTCTTCGGGAAGCGATTTACTCAAATGTTGTCGGGAAAACCGGATATGTATATGTCATTGGCGGAAAAGGACAGGAAAAAGGACACTATATTATTTCCAAAGATGGCAAACGCGATGGTGAGGATATTTATAATGCCAAAGATGCCGACGGAAATTTTGTAATTCAAAACATTATTAATACAGCAATTAACATCCCAAAAGATGAAGTTGGACTTATTCGGTATCCTTGGAAAAATACTGGTGAAGAACATGCCCGGTATAAAATTGCGGCACTAACATATTTTGAAGAATGGGATTGGGTCATTGGCGCGGGGACATATGAGGATGATTTTGCTGAAAGCACTCAAATGGTTGAGCAATCGTTGAGCAATCTTGTATGGAAAACAATTATATGGTCATTGCCATTCTTGATCCTCAGTTTAGGCGTGATGTGGGTAATCAGTTCAAGAATAAGTTTACCCATTCAATCAGTATCTGATGTTGCAGGATTACTTGCAGATGGCGATTTAACAAATGATGTGCAAGTTGACCGGAATATTTTGAACAGCAAATCAACGGATGAAGTTAGCGAACTTGCCCACTCAATGGACAAAATGATTGACCAACTCCGGTCAACAGTTTTACAAGCCCAGGACGTCTCATCCGGTGTAACCGCCAACAGCAAGCAGGTTAGCGCGACCGCGGAAGCGATTTCGCAGGGTGCAACCGAACAGGCTGCAACGGCGGAAGAAGTATCCTCGTCGATGGAAGAAATAGCCGCGAACATCCAGCAAAATGCAGATAACGCGCTGCAGACCGAAAAGATCGCTGTGCAAACCGCACAAGATGCCAAAATAAGTGGGGAAGCTGTCGTAAAAACAGTCGGTGCCATGCGCGATATCGCCGGAAAAATCTCGATCATCGAAGAAATTGCCCGACAAACCAACCTGTTGGCGCTCAATGCGGCCATCGAAGCCGCCCGCGCCGGCGAACACGGCAAAGGCTTTGCGGTGGTTGCCGCAGAAGTGCGCAAACTGGCGGAACGCAGCCAAACCGCCGCCGCAGAAATCGGCGAGTTGTCGGGTTCCAGCGTTAAAGTCGCCGAACATGCCGGGGAATTGCTGGCGAAAATTCTGCCGGATATTCAACGGACAGCGGAGCTGGTGCAGGAAATCAGCGTCGCCAGCAACGAGCAAAGCACCGGTGTGGACGAAGTGACCAAAGCCATCCAGCAGCTGGATCAGGTCATTCAGCAAAACGCCTCCACATCGGAAGAATTATCCTCGATGGCGGAAGAATTATCCACCCAATCCGTTCAACTGCAGGATGCCATTTCATTTTTTAATATTGGCAAAAGTGCACAATCAGTGGTATCAAAAACAGCGCCGGTAGCGCTGAATGGAACGCAAAAAACGGTGTCAAAATCCGGGAAAAATTCTCTGAAAAATATTGGATCGACAACAAAAGCGTTGCCTGCAAAAAAAACTACTCCCGCCGGTGGATTTGATTTCGATTTGTCCGGCACGAACAACACTGACAACGAATTTGAAGAATTCTAAAATTAAAAGGTAATAATATGGCTAACCCAACAACATCAACAGCCGCAGATATCCGGACATACCTCACGTTCCGGCTGCAAAAAGATTTGTTCGCAATCGATGTGCTGAAAGTCCGCGAAGTGGTGGAATTGACAAACATAACCCCGATTCCCGGCTCACCAAAATATATGCGGGGCGTGATCAATCTGCGCGGGAATGTCGTCTCTGTAGTCGATATGCGCCGCAAATTCGGGATGGCGGAAATCGCCCAAACCATCGATACCTGTATTGTTGTGCTCGATATCCAGATGGATGGCGATGAAATGATTTTAGGCATTTTGGTAGATGCCGTTCAGGAAGTGTTCGAGCTGAGCAGCAGCCAAATTGAGCCGCCGCCAACGATGGGCACCCGTTTTAAAGCGGAATATTTGACCGGTATCGGGAAATCCGAAGATCATTTTATCATGATTCTGGACATCGACAAAATGCTCTCCGCAGAAGAATTGATGCTGGTAAAAAATTCTGAGGAAACCGTTGAAGAAAATTAATTTCAATCCGGCAAAATTGCACGAGGAAGTGCCATCATGATGAAAACGAGCACGTTCGAACGGCGTGTCATGTCGAAAAAGACATTTGATAAATTAAGCCGGTTTATTACAGAGCAGTGCGGCATCAAAATGCCCGATGCCAAAAAAACAATGTTGGAATCGCGCATCAATTCCCGCTTGCGAAAACTCGGTTTCGATAGTTTTGAAGAATACGTTGACTATTTGTTCAGCGAAACGGGAATGAAGGAAGAACTTGTTCCCATGATTGACATTGTGACCACCAATAAAACCGAATTTTTCCGGGAAGATTTTCACTTCGATTTTTTGACAGCCCAGGTTCTGCCGGAAATGGCCGAGAAAAATCGGGTAGGGCACCAAAGCCGTTTATCGGTGTGGAGTGCCGGCTGCTCAACCGGACAGGAGCCATATACGCTTTCCATTGTGTTGAGCGAATTTGCGGAAAAATTCAATGGTTTCGATTTCACAATTTTGGGAACGGATATTTCCACCCGTGTGCTGGAAACCGCCGCAAAAGGGGTTTATGATATCGAACAGATTCGCAAGGTTGATCAAAAACGCCGCAAAAAATATTTTCTGAAAAGCAAAAATCCTAACAAAAAGATCGTCCGGGTGAAGCCGGAATTGCGCAGCCGGGTTGCCTTACGCTGGCTGAATTTTATGGAAGATTTCCGGTTTCGCGAAAAATTTGATGTGATTTTTTGCCGTAACGTGATGATTTATTTCGATTTACCGACACGCCAGAAATTGGTCAACAAATTTTGCCAGCAGCTAAATTCCGGCGGATATTTGTTCCTCGGGCACTCGGAATCGCTTTCGGGAATAAATGCGCCGTTGGAACGTGTATCGGCATCTATTTATAAACTGTTGTAAATTAATTGTTTACGGGCAATTGGCTCATCTAAAAATAGTGTTCAGAATTGGATGAATTACCGGATCCTCCGGCAAAAAGGGAACGGAAATGTATTGCAAGAAATGCGGATTAGCGATACCGGCAGTTGCCAGAAGTTTTTCCTCCTGTGGAATATTCAGAAAATTTATACAAACGTGTGGTGAAATTAATTCAATAATTTCGGGGATGATTTAAAATGCAAAAAGTATTGACCGACAGCGAATTATTGCGGGAAATCGAATATCGATTGGATGAACGCCAACAAACATTGCAGGCGATGCAGGCGCTCAATCGCAATCTCGAGGTTGTCAACCAAAAGCTGGTTGATTCTGAAAATTTAAAGTCGAATTTTCTCTCGAATATTCGCAACGAAATTAACAACCCGCTGGCATCAATTATGGGGATGGCAAACCTGGTTGCAAATTCAAAAAATTTATCGCCCGAGCATGTGAAAGCGGCTGCGCAATCTATTTTTGGAGAGGCGTTTAAACTCGATTTTCAGTTGCGCAATATTTTTGCAGCAGCGGATCTGGAATCCGGATTGGTTGGGCTGGAGATATCGCATGTGCATATCAAAAGCTTGCTCGACCATCTAAAAGTTCAATTTTCACAACCACTTACGGAAAAGCAAATAGCGTTGGACATCCAAAATTCTGGCGATACGCCGGACGATTCGCTGTTCAATTCCGATGCCGAAAAACTGCATTTGGTTATTTCAAATCTGGTGGATAACGCCATCGAATTTACCGAACCGAATGGAACGGTTGTCCTCAATTATCGCTGTGCGGATGGGCAATTGGTGGTTTCGGTAAAGGATAACGGCATCGGGATTTCACCGGAGGATCACAAACGCATTTTCGAGCGCTTCCGCCAGTTGGACATGGGTTCGCAAAAATTGCACAAAGGTAACGGGATCGGTTTGAGTATCGTAAGATCCGTGTTGGATTTAATGCAGGGCGAAGTCGCGGTGAACAGCAAGCAAGGTGAAGGCTGCGAAATTACGATCCGGATTCCCGAAGCGGAAAGTGTGAATGAAATTGATATTTTTGGCGAAGCCGGCAACGAATTTATGTTTGAAGATTCTCCGGAAGAATTCTAAATGAAACAGGCAACTCAACTTATGACAGATACGGTACCGAAAACATTCCTGTATCCCGGCGAGCTGTTTGTCGGGGAAACGCCTCATCTTGTGACAACTGTCCTGGGTTCCTGCATTGCCGTTTGTTTATGGGATCCAAAGCTGCAAATTGGTGGAATCAATCATTATTTATTGCCATTGTGGAACGGCGAGGGACTGCCATCGCCGCGATACGGCAACATTGCTATTCCTAAATTAATTGAAAAAATGTTAGCTGCCGGCGCCGACCGGCGACGTTTGCAGGCAAAATTATTTGGCGGGGCGGCTGTTGTCGGGTCAACCAGCGCCAAACTGAATGTCGGCGAACGCAATATCGATTTTGCCAAACGCAACCTGGAGCTGGAGCGAATATCCATTATCGGCGCCAGTGTCGGCGAAAACTTTTCCCGGAAAATTCTGTTCGATACCCACACCGGAAAAGTGTTGCTCAAAAAAGTGGAAATAAGTCAACTTCAGCAATAAGGAAACATGTCATGCAGCGCAAAATTAAAACACTTATCGTAGATGACTCTGCACTCGTTCGCCAAACCTTGCGGGAAATTCTCTCCTCCGATCCGGAAATTGAAGTGATGGACGCCGCCGGCGATCCGTTTTTTGCTGCGAAAATAATAAAAAATGAAGTGCCGGACGTGATCACGCTGGATATCGAAATGCCGCGAATGGACGGACTGACTTTTTTGGGAAAAATTATGACCCAACACCCGATTCCCGTGGTCATCTGTTCCAGTTTGGCTGGCAAAGGAACGGAAGCGGCAATCCGGGCGCTGGAATACGGCGCTGTGGAAGTGATCCAAAAACCGAGAGTCGGCACAAAAGAATTTTTGGAAGAATCGCGAATTCAGATTTGCGATATCGTAAAAGCAGCAGCCAATGCAGAGCCCAAACGGGTTTCCAAATTGCATACCCGCGATAATAAGCCTACAGCAAAACTAACCGCAGACGCGGTAATTGCCGAAAGCAAACCCGCAACCACCCTCAAAACTACCGAAAAAGTGCTGGTTGTCGGCGCTTCCACCGGCGGAACAGAAGCATTACGGGTATTTCTGGAAGCGCTGCCGATGGATGCGCCTGGTATCGTCATTGTTCAGCACATGCCGGAAAAATTTACCGCATCCTTTGCCCAGCGGATGGATGATCTCTGTAATATTTCCGTAAAAGAAGCGGAAAATAACGATACGATCATTCGCGGGCGGGCGTTAATTGCGCCGGGTGGCAAACATATGCTGCTCAAACGCAGCGGTGCCAGATATTATGTTGAAGTAAAAGATGGCCCGTTGGTTTCCCGCCACCGTCCGTCTGTGGATGTGCTGTTCCGCTCCGCCGCCCGATACGCCGGGAAAAACGCCATCGGCATAATTATGACCGGAATGGGCGACGACGGCGCAAAAGGCATGCTGGAAATGAAAAACGCCGGTGCATCCACCATCGCTCAGGACGAAGCCAGCTGCGTTGTGTTTGGCATGCCGCAAGTGGCTATCAGGCTTGGCGGAGTGGACGAGATTTTACCGCTCCGGAAAATTGCAGCGCATTCGTTATCACTTGCGAAATAGATATTTACTGTAAAAATAATTTTAATGTGACATCCCCCGAATCTTTCTTTAAAATTAAAAAGAACCGACCGGGGGATTTTTTATGAATAAAATAGACGAAACAATCGAAATGTTTCAATCGATGGACAATGAGTTCCGTCTGCAAATGTTGCTGGATTACGCCGAAAAACTGCCGCCGCTACCCGAAAAATATCAGGAAAAATCTGAAATTGAATCGCACAGAGTGCATGAATGTATGACACCTGTTTCCATCTGGGTGGAAAATGTGGCCGGAAAAGTGCAAATTTATGCCGATGCACCGAGAGAATCGCCAACCGTTCGCGGGTTTATTTCGCTGATCATCCAACATTTTAATGGCGAAACACCGCAATCGGTATTAAACACGCCAGTGGATTTGATTCAAAAAAGCGGGTTGGCAGATGCGATAGGTATGCGGCGTATTCAGGGTTTAAGCGCGTTACTGGAACGCATTCTTTCAGATGTGAAAAATATGAACGCCTGACCGTTAAGCGGATTTGGGGAGTGTGGGAATTACATCATTTGAAATTCGGTGATAATTTTCATCCACAAATAGGGTGAAATAATAACTTCCAGACTGGCAAGTGCCAGCGCGATATAGCTTCGTAATTTTCCTTGCAGCGGTTCATCAAACTCGCCGATAATCCGCAGCGATTTCAACGCATAATAAATGCCAATGCTCGCGCCCAACCCGCCAAACCAGAATACACAAAAAATAATTGCACGCGTGGTCATTTTATCGACCTGGGATTGAGCGATTAAATAACGCCGTTCCTGCCAGTCGTTTTCCAAATGATCATCGGTATAAATTTGGGCGGAAAAATAATCCTCGAGCAATTCGCGGGCTTCGTCCGCGTCTTCTTCGGGCACCTGAATTTGAATTGGCCCGGTGACAATGTTAAACCCTGTGCCGATTTGTCCGGCGCCAAAGAGGTTTTGCACGGTAAAATTTTTTGAGAAAAAATCGATGTGGGCACTTTCGAGCAGGGCTTGTGCGGCAAGATGTTCCGATTCATTGCGCGGAACATACACCGTTACAAAACGGCAGGAGTAGCTGTTTTCGGTATCCTTAACCTCACTTTTGCAAATCTGGCAAACCGTTTTGGTTGCGTTTACCGGTGCGGATGTTTGCGCATAGGGCACACCGCAATTCGGACAAACCATATTTTCCGGATAAGTGTTGTCAGGATACATAACTGCTCCTCCAATTGCAGTTTGGTATTTATGTCATCAAAAAATATTGGGGTTCGGGTAGAGAAGAAGTTCAAAAAGTGCTTCTTCTTCGGTAGATCGTCTGTACAAAGATCAATAACTTTACAGCAATTTAAGGGACAAACAGGTGAATATTCGAATAAACTAACGGTAACGTTGATCTTATGGATGAAATAAAAAATATTAAACTGCAAACACGGTTTCAATATTTCTTGATTAAAAGATAATGGTTCATCCGAACTAAATCAAATACTAATCCTTCGAAAAATGTTTTTTCCGGGAAAAATTATTTAACAGGCTCCACTTTTACATCAATGATACCGCTGCGAATGCCGTCCAAACGGTAAGCTGCTTCGTGGGAAAGATCCACAACGCGCTCTTTAACATGCGGTCCGCGGTCGTTTACCCGAACGATGACACTGCGGTCATTGGCAACATTGGTAATTTTCAATTGAGTGCCGAAAGGATAGGTGCGATGAGCGCAGGTGAGCTTGTCGCGATCGTACGGTTCGCCGCTGGCGGTTTTGCGACCCTGAAAATTATCGCCATAATAGGATGCTTTGCCGAATTCCACTGCGCCCGTGGTTGGGGTTTCGGCCGGCGGTGTTGTTGCCGGCGGTGGTGTGCCCGTACCGGAACCGGGATTTGTGCCGGCAACCGGCGGTGTTGTGCTGCCCGGTGTATCCGGAAAATTATTATCAGGAATTTTGGGTTGGGATGTGGTTGGCGTAGTTGGCGACGCCGGTGTGGTCGGTGTAACCGTCAATGCCCCGCCGGATGTTGTCGGCTCGATGTCCACCAATTGGTAACCTGTGTTTTGCAACGTCCGCCAGGTGCCCAAATAGCTGTTCCAATCTGCACCGGCCAATAATTTTTGCAGTTCGGTATCCTGCCGCCAAATGCCGATAAATACCGTGTTTTTTCCGCTGCCAAACGACTCCATATCAACCAGCGCAAGCCCGTTTTTTTCGAAAGCTTCGCTGGTGGTGTTAAATTCTGCCCAGGTCATAAAATTGAGCGGAAGCGCAGGGGAACCGCCATCGGCGCTCCAAATGCCGGCGTACTCGCGTTTGTTGCCTTTTTCGTAAGACTCTATGTCGATTAAATTCAATCCTTTAGCGGAAAATTGGGCGTTCAGTTGCGGAAGGCTTTCCCAATTTAAATCGTAAACCATTTTTTGCTGAACAGCGCCGGCGCGCCAAATGCCGGTAAATTTGTGCCGTTCACGATCAACGTAAATTTCCCAATCGATCAAATGCATGCCCAACGCCGCCCATTCATCAAAACGGGCTTTGAACGATTCCCAATCGGCATCCACCCAAATTTCATAATTGCCGCTGCCGCGATGCCACAAACCGGAATATTTTTTCTCGTTGCCAACTCTGGTAACTTCGATATCAACCGGGCGATAACCTTGTTCACCCAGTTCGTCCCACTTTTTTTTGAACGATTCCCAATCGGAATTTACCCAAATTTTGTGGTCTGTTTCACCTTTGTTCCAAATACCGTTGTAACGCAATTGTGCTGAAGCAACCGTTGTTATCGTAAAAAAAAGTAGTGCTATTTTCAAAATTGAATTTGCGAGTGGCCTGTTCATCATCATTCTCCCGCTGACAGAAAATCGTTACAGATATCTGCCAGTTATACTTTGTTTCGCACCCGACAGATTCATTTTTCGGGGTGCAAAAATTTGCGATATGTTTGGGAATTTACAACATCACGGCAGAAAAACAAATAGCACGGCAGTAAAAAGAAAAGCGCAAAACGGACAATCCGCATTGCGCTTTTCGAAAAAAAATGTGTGGAAAAAACCGGTCAACCACTCTTTTTGGTGGTTAAATCTTCCCGTGAAAGATCAAATTTTTTGAAATCTTCGTTGGAAATTACATAATACCAATCCGCGAAACGCTGGTTCAGTTCATCCGAACGGGTTTTTCCGGCGTCAATTTTTTGTTGCCATGCCTGATGTGCGTCATACAGGTTTTTGTTGGTTTTATCCGCATCGCTCCAAAGGCTGTCTGCTTTGTTGAGAAAATCCGTGTTCGCCGGTTGTTTCGGCTCTTTAAAATTGCTGTCATCGAAACTGGTAGTGACGAACAGATAACGGTTTTCCGCCACACCTTTATCGATCTGATCCGGATCGTCCACACCGGCGCTCACGTCAAAACCGCTGCCGTATGCGATTTCGCCAAAGCGCAGGGTGTAAATTACACCGTCGTTGCAGCGAATTTCCATTTCTCCTTCGTTGGAAAACAGGTTGCCGTCCCGCCCAAAATAATAGCCTTTGCTTTGCAGCGAGCGCATGTCGTTTTGGGATAGTTCAACCGCGTTTTCTGTGCGTTTCAGGCTGGCGGAAAGCCCTTCCGGTTTGGTGCGCACGCCAACAATTTTCAGGTTGTCCAGCGTGTTCAGCAGCCCGTCTGCCTTTGCTTTGTTGACCTCGCTTCCGGCGGGCAAGCGATCCATTTGCCATTTATCGCCGGTTTTGCTGAGATCAATTTCGCTGCGGCGATTGATGGCGCCGGTGCGTTCGTTGATCGAATAATCTTTCAACTGGATTTGGGTGACGCTTTCTTTGCCCACTTTCAGCAGATCGGATTCGATCCAGTCGCTGAATTTGGTGCTGATATCCAAATCCATCCGCACGGCGTAAACCCGTTTCTGCTCGGGAACGCGAACAAACCGGAAGCCTTCGCGGCCTTCGATTTCTTTGCCAACAATAAAATCTGCGAGAATTTTATCATTTTCGCCTTTGATGGTCACCCGTTTTCCGCGTCCGCTGAGGGTGGTTGCGGTTTCGTCCAGCGGATCGACAACGCCGCAAAATTCGTGATCGCTCACGTTATCGCTGCGGAAATCATCTTTGGTAATGCCGATGACGCCTGCGGCAGTTTTTGCCAATCGCTCTTTGCCATCCGCCGGGTAATTGTGGTGCGATGGAATCGTCCATCTGCCATCTCTGAATTCCACTTTGAACGGCACGGCTTCGCCGGTTTCCTCGCTGAAATTGATGACTTCCAGCGATGTGGCAGTGTTCGGATCTTTAAATTCCGGGAAAAATTCTTCGCCCTGATCCAAAAATGCATTCGGTGTTACGCGGCTGGGTGTTGTGGCAAATGCCAGTAACGCCAGCAATAGCGCGGCTCCCGCAAAATACATGGTTTTCTTTTTTTCGTTCATTGTTATCCTCCAATTGCTATTCGTATGGGCGAAACGTTGGTTCGCCCGGAACAATTTACACCAACACCCGGCGCGATGCGGAAATGCTGTCCGATTCCCGGCGGCGGCGGCGAATGAAAATCATGATGCCGATCACCAGCACCGGAATCGGCGGAATGAGCACCGCCATCGTTTTGATGCCGTTTTGGATATTGCGGATTTTGCTTTCCATTTCCGCTTTGCTGGCCGCAATTTTGGCTTCTTTTTCCGCTTCGATGTTGGTTTTCAGCGCATCGAAACGGCGTTGCTCCACTTCCTGAATATTTTGCGCCATTATTTGTTTGGTCTGCTCATCCAGATCCGTCCGTTGCTGCACTTCCTGCACTTTTTGGGTGAGTCGCTGCTGCGCATCGGTGAGGGCAACTTGCGCTTCATTTTCTGCCAGCTGCTCATCCGCGGCGCGCTGCTGGATGTATTCCTGCGTTTGCGCTTCCACAGATGTGAGCGTGCGATGCTTCACCCGGCGATTGCGCAACGCAACAAACGATTCATCGCCAACCAGCACATCGATGCAGTTGAGGAAAAACGAAACGTTGTCAAAATTCAGGTTGGAAATCCCCTGTTTGCGGATTTCAAAAAATTGTTCGGAAATAAAATCGAGATCGGCGATTACAATCGCGTTGATATTTGCGGCGTTCGCCGAAGAATCCGGCTGGCTTTTCACCCATGCGGCCATCGTGTAATCCACCGCGTTCGGGCGATGTGGCAATCCGCGAACATTCAGTTGGCTCATGCCCAAAAAGTTACGGCGAACCATCATACTATACGGCTGGACAGCGGAAACAAAACCGCTTTTCACCAGCGGCGTAAATTCCATATTCGCACCGGATGCTTTGTTGAGATATCCGGGGAACATCAGCACCAGTTGCTCCAAATGTGCGCTGGTCAAATTTTGAGCGTTGAAGGTTTCTGCGTTTTCGTTTCCGCGACCGACAAACACGATTTCCGGCGGCAGTTGCGCCAAATCCGGATGCGGGTTGTAGGCATCCCACACAATTTGGTCTTTTGCAAAAGTGACGCCCAGTTCGCGGAAAAATCCGTCCAGATTGCCCTTTTCTTTTGGCGCCGGACCCTGTTGCATAAACGGGTTGCGATTGGCGCCGGCTTGTTCGGATGGCGCCATGCTGATGTCGATTGCCGGCAGCGGATCTTCCAAAATGAGGCTTGGCACGCCGGTTTTGATGAACGCCATCAGGTTGTTCATTTCATCCTGCGAAAGGGTTGACGGCATCGGGACAACCAAACCGTCCAATGTTTCGGAAATGGGCGTTGCCGGGGCGATGCGCACCACTTCGTATTGTTTTTTCAGCTCATCCACCACTTGCCATGCCGGCGATGTGCTGCTCCGTTGAAAATCGAATCCGCCGAATAATTTGGCGTCGGTGACCACAACGCCCACTTTTTTGCGTTCCGTTTTGGCGACAACGCGGATGCTGCGACCCAATTCGTATTCGGTTGGCAATCCGCGATCGAAAAATGGTATCACTTCCTCTTCCGCACCGCAGGTGAACGCCACGCCCATAAAAACTGGCATGCTTCCGGCGCGGGCGCTGCCCGGATTGGGAATTTCCATCGCGTTGATGCCGAATTTTTCGCGTGCATCGCGGGCTTCTTCGGTGTATGGCTCGGTATCGTGAATGAGCACTTCAACTTTGTTATCTGCGAGTGCGTCGATCTCTTTCAGAAAACTGACGAGATTTTCCCGGGTTTGCACATATTGCTGCGGCACTTCTTTGCTGATGTAAGCCTGAATGAACACCGGTCGCTCATCGGAAATTTCGTCGATGAGCTGCTCTGTTTCATCCGAAAGCGAATGCAGTTGCTCGGCGGTTACGTCCAACCGGAACCCGATGCGCCCCAAAATGGCGTTCAGACTGATAACGCCAATCAGCAGCGCAACCACGCGAATGCTGTGATGCTGCTGCATTTTCATTCCGTCTGCTTCCAGCGGCCAATGGCGTTTGCTGATCAGCAGCACATTGAGATAGAGCATTACCGCCAAAATGGACAGAAAATAAATCAATCCCGAAAAGCTGATAACACCCCGGGCAAAATCGCCGAAGTGTCCGTAAACGCCCAGCGGTGCCAAAAATTCGCCAACGGATTGGCTGATCAAACCGCCGATATCATCAATAGATATCAGTGCTGCGCTAAACAACGCGCCCAAAATAAACGCGATGGTCACGTTTGCCGTGAGCAGCGAAGCGAGCATGCCCACAGCGATAAACGCTGCGCCAATCAGCCAGTATCCGACGTAATTGCCAAACATAAGTCCCAAATCCGGGCTGCCGAGCCAGAACAACACAATCACGTGGCTCAAAGACAACAGCAGCGATGCGGTGTAAATGCCCAGCGTTGCCAGATATTTGCCGAGCACCACTTCCAGATCGGTAGCGGGCAGGGTGAGCAGCAGTTCATCGGTGCCCTGACGTTTTTCGTCCGCCCAAACGCCCATCGTCAGCGCCGGGATAAACAGCACCAGCAGCAGCGGGAAAATGGCGTTTAGCTGATCGAGGTTGGCTAAATTATTCAAAAAGAAACGCTCCTGCCAAAATGCGGCCGCAGCGCTTAAAAATATGAATAAAGTGATGAAAACGTAGCCGGACGGATTGGTGAAATACAATCTCAGGTCGCGCTTGAAAATCGATTGCACCACCTTAAAATTGATATCTAAATTCACTGTTTTTCCTCCTCACTAACGGTTTCGGGTTCAATTTTTGTTGATGAATTGGCGGGAAGATTGCCGGTGAGGCGATAAAACGGCGTTTCCAGCGAGCCGTTTTCTTTCAGCTCTGCCGGTGTGCCGTCAAAAACCAGTCGCCCGTCGTGAACAAATAATACGCGATCCGCGACAGCGTCCACTTCCTGCAAAATGTGGGTGGACAGCAAAATGGTTTTTTCGCGCCCCAATTCCTTAATATTTTTCCGGAATTGGAGAATCTGGTTCGGATCGAGCCCGGAAGTGGGTTCGTCCATCACCAACACATCGGGATCGTGCAACAGCGCCTGCGCCAAACCCACCCGCTGGCGATAGCCTTTGGATAATTTGCCAATCGGTTTTTCGAGCACTTGTTGCAATGCGCACTGCTCAATAACGGTGTTGATGCGCTGTTTCAGCACTTCCGGCGCCATGCCGCGAGCATCTCCAAAAAAATTGAGCAGCTCAACCGGCGTCATATCCGGATAAAGCGGCCCGTTTTCCGGCAGATAGCCCAACCGGCGCGCAGCTTCCAAACGTTGGGTGGTAATATCGTATCCGGCAATGCGGGATGTGCCGGCCGTCGGCGCCAAAAACCCGCATAAAATGCGCATTGTGGTTGTCTTTCCGGCGCCGTTGGGTCCCAAAAATGCAACAATCTGCCCTTTGGGAATTTCGAACGAGATATCTTTGATGGCAACAAAAGGACCATAAAATTTGCTCAATCCTTTTGCTTCGATCATGATGGGGTTTGCCTGATTCATGTTGCTGAACCTCATCTGTTTTTAGGTTAGTTGTTGTTCTTTATGATATTATAAATATGCTATGTTCAAAAATGCATTTTCCAAAAAACTTCAACGCGTAAAGCATTTTACAGTTTCCAAAAAATCAAAAAAACTGTATCCCTGAAAAAACTAAAGCGGAGGCAAAGGATGGAATTGGTCGTTAAAACTGATTTCGATTGCCAGGCTTTAGCTTTGAATATCCGTTTTCGCGTGCCCAATTTGCACGCTAAAGCTTGGTAATCAATACTCAACCGGATTATTTGCACCGGTGAGTTGATTCGGGCGAAAAGATAAACGTTTTGAGCGGTTTATTCAATAGCTTTTAAAAAATAGGATCGCACGCCCGGAAAAATACTTACGGCCGGAAATTCAAATTTGACATTTCCCCGGGGTGTGCGTATTTTAAATGGCGTTCACAAAAATTATAAATCTCAGGATAAAGGTATGGAAGCTTTACGAATAATCAAAAAACCGGTCAACAGACAGGTAACCATCGATATTCCCGAAACATTCGGCGAAGGTGATGTGGAAATCATCGTTCTGCCCGTAGCTGCCAAAAACGGAAAAAAATCGTCCAAAAAATTTGATCCCGAGATATTCCGCGGGAAAATCAAGAGTGATTTATCCGTTGAAGAAATCGGGATTGAATGTCAGAAATTGAGGGATGAATGGAAACGAGATATCTGATTGATACGAATATCCTGATTTATTTTATCGAAGACAAACTACCGGACCAGGCTTACAATTTTACGTCAAAGATTATTGCAAATTCATTTTATACATCCGTAATTTCAAAGATCGAGTTTTTGGGATGGCACAGATATAAAGATGCCGATTTTCAATCAGCACAATCTTTTATTAAACATGCTACTGTTCTTGAATTGGATGAATTGGTTGCAAACGCAGCCATCGTCCTCAAGCGCCAACGCGCCATTAAAACACCGGATGCAATTATTGCTGCAACCTGTTTGGCGCATGAACTGACATTGGTTACCCGAAACGCCAAAGATTTTGAAGACATCCCCAAATTGAAAATAAAAAATCCATTTGACGCATAAAAAAAGCGGGTCTATTCAACCCGCTTTTTTGTTAAACCTTAATTATTCAGCCATCTCCGGTGATTCTGTTGGTGTTTGTTCGCCCAAAAGTTCCCGGATTTCGTGATAGCCGAGCACCTCTTTTTCCAGCAACGCGCCGGACATCGCGTCCAGCAATTCGCGTTTTTCGATGAGCAGCGTTTTGGTTTGTTCGTAACATTCGTTGATCATTTCCAGCACTTCCTGATCAATCATCCGCTCGATTTCTTCCGAACGGCGGCTGAGATTTGCGCCCTGCCCCAAAAAGTTCGGGCCGTTGTTTTGCACCAGCGAAAGGTTCGGCAAACGGTCGCTCATGCCGTAAACCACCACCATATTTCTGGCGATTTGGGCAACGCGTTCCAGATCGTTCGATGCGCCGGTAGAAATTTCGCCAAAGATAATTTCTTCGGCGGCGCGACCGCCGAGCAATCCTTTTATTTTGCCGAGCAGTTCGGATTTGGTCATCAAATAACGGTCTTCCAGCGGCATTTGCAGAGTGTAGCCGAGTGCGCCGATACCGCGCGGTACGATCGATACTTTTTGCACGCTGTCCGCGCCCGGCGTGAAATAACCGATAATCGCGTGCCCGGATTCGTGATATGCCACAATATTCCGTTCGCGCTCGTTGATCAGTTTGTTCTTTTTCTCCAGCCCGGCGATGATCCGCTCGATGGCTTCCTCAAATTCAATCATATCCACCGTTTTTTTGCTTTTGCGAACCGCCAGCAGCGCCGCTTCGTTGGCAACATTGGCGATTTCTGCACCGGCGAAACCGGGCGTTTGCGATGCCAGTCGTTGCAAATCCACATCGTCACCGAGGGTAATGGATTTGGTGTGCACCTTAAAAATGGCAATCCTGCCGTTGAGATCGGGTTTGTCCACCAGCACCTGCCGATCGAAACGACCGGGACGGAGCAGCGCGGAATCGAGCACATCCGGGCGGTTGGTTGCACCGATGATGATCACGCCGGAACCGGGATCGAACCCGTCCATTTCCACCAGTAACTGGTTGAGGGTATTTTCGCGCTCGTCATAACCGCCGCCCATTGTGGCGTTGCGGGAGCGGCTTTTTCCGATAGCGTCAATTTCATCAATAAAAATGATGCACGGCGCTTTTTCCTTTGCCTGCTGGAATAAATCGCGCACCCGCGATGCGCCGACGCCGACAAACATCTCCACAAAATCGGAGCCGCTCATGCTGAAAAACGGCACTTTGGCTTCGCCGGCAACGGCTTTGGCGAGCAGCGTTTTGCCGGTTCCGGGCGGTCCGACCAGCAGCGCGCCTTTGGGCAACTTGCCGCCGAGCCGGGTATATTTTTTGGGATCTTTCAGAAATTCGACCATTTCGCGAACTTCTTCCACGGCTTCGTCCACGCCCGCAACGTCTTTAAACGTGACCTGGTTTTTGGGATCTTCTGCGTAAATTTTGGCTTTGTTTTTCCCGATGTTCAAAACAGAACTGCCGCCGGTGTTCATTCGCCGGAAAATAAATCCCCAGATCAGGAATAAAATGCCGAAAGGTAATATCCAGTTTAATATGAAGTTACGTAAAAAATTATCTTCGATTTTTCCGGAATAATCCACACCGGCTGCGCGAATTGCCGGGAGTAATTCAGTATCTTCAACCCCGGGCAGGCGATTGACGGTGAACTGCCGGGCAGATTTTTCTTCGATGTCATCCCAACGAAAACGCCACGGTGCGGACGGTCCCGGTGTGATGTTTTCGGACGTCGCATCTGTGGAATCCGCAACGTATTCGCCGATGATGCGATCCGGCAAAACCACTACTTTGGCAATTTTTGCGGAATCCAGTTCTTCGAGAAATGCTTTATACGATACTTCTGTTGGCGACGGTGCACCGGTGAAAAAGATGGTTTGCAACGCCATCAAACCGATGATTACGAAAACATAGTACCAAACCGAAAATTTGGTTTGCTTTTTCATTTGATATTCTTCCTCTGAATCGTTCAAAAAAAGCGGCGCAATTTCAAAAATCGAATTGCGCCGCGCGAAAAATCACGATAGCCGTAGCGATTAATCGTCGGACATCGAATTGCGTAAAATAAGCAATCGCACCAGTTCCAGAACCGAAACGGCTGCAGCGGCAACATAAGTCAGCGCGGCTGCGTTGAGCACTTTGCGGGCAAACGGCATTTCATCGCGATGGAGATAGCGGTAGCCATCCAACTGTTCCAGCGCGCGGGAGCTGGCGTTAAATTCAACCGGTAACGTTACCAGCTGGAACAACACCGCGCCGGAAAAAAACAGAATGCCCGCGGTGAACAATCCGGAAAACTGGAAGAAAAATCCAGCCAAAATCAACCACATTGACAAGCTGCTGCCGATGTTGGCAACCGGCAAAATGGCGTGGCGCATGCGCAGCGGTGCGTAATCTTTGGCATCCTGAATGGCATGTCCGACCTCGTGCGCGGCAATGCTCAGCGCAGCGATGGAACGTCCGCGAAAATTATCCGTGGACAGCCGCACGGTTTTGTCGCGTGGATCGTAATGGTCGGAAAGTGTGCCGGGCACTTCTTCCACAGCCACATCGTCCAGCCCGTTATCGCGCAGAATTTGTCGCGCAACTTCCGCTCCGGTAATGCCGGCCTGATTGGCAACCTGCCGGTATTTTTTGTAAGTGCTCCGCACTTTGAACTGCGCATAAATGCTCAAAATGATCGCAGGAATTAACATCAAAAATGTCGAATCAAACATGAACGGCATAGTCCACGCTCTCCTTTATTTGGTTGTTTGTTTTATGTTCAATAAAATCAATTGCTTAAGCCTAAAATCTCCGTTGTCAGTTCATGAATATACACAAAACTTAGGAGCAGAGTTCCATTATTTGATGCGAATTTTCACCGGTTTTGCACCATCCTGGCGCGGGAGGTGAATGCGCAGTTCGCCATCGCGAAAACTGCCGGAAACTTTGCGTCGGTCGATCGATTCCTCGATACGGAATTGACGCCGGAAGGCAAAAAAATGCCGTTCGTTAGCGGCGATTTCTGCGGGCATCCGCACGATGCCTTCAACGGTCAATTGATCGCGATCGAGCACCACATCCAGCCATTCATCGGGAACACCGGGCATATCGACGATCAGCAAAATTTCCTGCGCTGTTGCGATAATTTCCACCTCGGGAACCAGATAATAGCGCGGTCGCGGCAATAAATCTGCCCGAACAGGCGATATCAGCTGCAGCGAAGTGGACGTTGCCGGTTTCAGCGAATGATGTTTTGGGTCAGTCATCCTTTTTCCAACATTGTGTTGTTTTGATGATGTTGAATATCCGTTTTCAACCACAATATGTTACACTCACCCACAATAATTTAGCAAAACAGATGCCATTTGCAAATTGGCGCTAAAATACGGCATTTTTTGATTTTTTCAATAGAAAACGCGGTTCGGAATGCCAAATCGGTTCCGGAAAACTGCCATTTTGCAGTTCGACGAAATGAAATTTCTGCCAAAATTGCACGAGTGAAAATTATCGCTCCGCAATCTCGTGGAATAGGTCACGGATAATTTTTCAAAAAAATGCAATTTATCGACTTAATTCGGTTCCGGTGGTTCAGGGTTTTGGGATCGGGCCGATGATAGTTTTACAAAAATTTTCTATTTCATCAATCAAAATTTTTAGAATTGTGCACCCGGAATCAACGGATGCCTAAATATATTTTTGAATATTTTTTGAAAATCAACAGTAAACGATTGCCCGGCATTGACCGGCAGCGATGTTGGAGGACTGCACAATGAACTCATGGTTTCCGCGTCCCAAATCCGCGCAAGCGATATTTAGCGCAGGCGTTTCGCAGGAAAAAATGCCGCCGGCTGCGCAGATTTTCGATATGATGAACGCTGCCAACGCCATCGAGTGGCGCAATCGCGTTGGCGTTACCGAATTGGAAAATGGCGCGACCAAAACCACCACTCGTTTGCTGTGTTCCGGTGATCTCGTTTTCAAAACGCATACGGATTCGGTGTCGGCAAATTCCGATTCGCTGATCGAAAAATTGTATGAATGGGACACGCGCGAACAGCTGTACAAGTTGTGGCATCCCCAAAAATTCCGTTTTGTTTATGTTGCGAATGACAAATATTGGCTGTGCAGCGCCACGCCACTCATGAAAACCGTTAGCGAAGTGCATCACTGGGAAGCGCGATCGCGCTGGTGGGTGGAAATGTTGCGCATCGCGCTGCGTTCGCTGCAAATTCACGATGTGATGCCGGATTTAAATCCCGCTAATTTTGGATTTACCGCCGAACGCGATGTGCTGTGTTATCTGGATGACGATCTGATTCCCGATGCCGGAATCGGATCGATGGCTGTTGCGATTGTCCGGCGAATTGCGGCGGAATCGCCGGTTGCTCCGGCGCAGTGGCATCAATTCGGGCGGGATTTGAACCGGAATTTGCGTCCGTATTTCCACAAAGATGAAGAGTGGGAATCGCTGGTTACCGGCGCTGCGCGGCAGCTTGTTGGCGCTGAGAATCGTGAAAAACATGAAGCGTTAATTCGGGGAATGGAAAATCTGGCTTTTCAGCCGCAAAACAGCGCAGCAAAACGCGAACGTTCCGCAAAAATTTGCGTTTTTGGCGATGTGCACGCCAATCTTCCGGCGTTGGATGCGGTGCTGAAAGCGGCATCTGCGTTGGGTGCGACGCACTATTTATTTTTGGGCGATGCTGTCGGTTACGGTCCGCATCCCCGCGAATGCGTTCAGCGATTGGGAAATTTGCCCAATCTGATGGCTGTTCAGGGCAATCACGATTATTGGGTGGGCACCGGCGACTGGCAACGGGCGGATGAATCCAGCCGGATGCTGGCGGCATGGAGCCGGGAAATGCTGCAAGCCAACGAAACCAGTTGGTTGCTGAAACTGCCGCCGGAATTGGCTTATAAAAACTGGCTTGCCAGACACGGCGCGCCAACCAACCCGGATTTTTTGTTCGGATTTGTGAACGAAACCAATATTTCCGAAAATCTTGCGGCGATTGCCGGACGCGGATTTGCGACGGGATTTTTCGGGCACACCCATTTGTCGATGGTTTGCCAGTTGCGGGGCGGGGAAACGCGGGTGCTGAAGTCCGATGAAGTCGATATTTTTCGGGATGGAGATACGCTGCTGATCAATCCCGGTGCGGTCGGGCAGCCGCGCGACGGCGATCCGCGGGCTGCGTTTGCAATTTGGGACCGGGCAACGGAATCGCTTCATTTTCAACGGGTTGAATATCCGGTGAATCAAACCATTACGGATTTGCGAAAACTGAACTTGCCGGAAATCATTTCCCATCCGCTGATTGCCCGTTTGGAGCAGGGCTGATCAATTGTTAAAAAATTAGCGCCGTTCCAGCTCGTACAGCGTGATGCCGTAATTGAACCGGTCGCGCGGCGGGCGGGTGTTCCACTCCTCAAAAGAATGCGATCCGTCAGTTAAATAATGCAGCACATATTCGCCTGCCGGTAACAAAATTGTTTCGCGGCACAACCGGTTTTTGTCGGCGCCGCCGGCATGTTCGGTTTTTTGATATTCCATCCGCCAAACGGTTTCACGGGTGTTGCGATTTTCGATCCATCCGTAATCATACATTTCTGCATCGCCCTCGCCAATGGCGTAAACCATCACCAGCGTTTCGCGATTCACCCGGAAGGTTTTGCGGATGTGCTCATCGTCGTGCACTTCGATAATCTGGGCAATCACGTTTTCGTTGGGCAAATCGCGGATTTCCGGCACTCGCGGAATACCGGGCAGCACGTGAAGCCCTTTCGGTTTGTCGTCATCCACCGGGAAAAGCGCGATGCCCCAGCGTTCCGGGCGATATGGCGCGCGGCTGTTCCAGTCGCGATAGGCGTGGGAATCATCCGTTCTATAATATAATGTATAGGTGCCGGGTGCAAAATTGATGACTTCCTCCACCTGCCGGTTTTTGTCCGCACCGCCGGCATGAGTGGTTTTGCGATAATCCATTTGCCAGATCCGCCGTTTGCTGCGCATGTCTTCAATCCATCCGAAATCGAACATCTCATCGTTGCGGCCTTCGCCAACGGCAATCACCCGCAGATTTGTGGGTTTATCCACCTGAAAAATGACGCTTTCCAGCGCATCGTCGCCAACGCGGGTGAGGGCGATAACCGGATCCGGTGTAAATTCCTGCAATAATTTTATCTGTGGTGCGGCATTTGGCTCGCTCATTTCCAGCGTAATGCCCCAATCCGCGCCGTTGCGCGGCGGACGGGTGTTCCAGTGACCGAACGAATGCGATCCGTCCGTCACAAAATAAACGCGATAAGTGCCTGCCGGAAAATCGATCACGGTATCGACCACCCGGTTTTTGTATCCGCCGCCGGCGTGGCGGCTTTCCCGGAAGGTCATTTCCCAAATTTTTCTGCCGGTTTTGGCGTCGGTGATCCAGCCGTAATCGCTCATGTCGCCATCGCTGCCTTCGCCCATGGCGTGAATGCGGACTTTTGCTGATTTGCTCAATTCGAACGTGCGTTCAACATATTCGTCGTCGCCCAGACGGGTCATTTCTACAAACGGGCGGGTTTGTTTGGGGCGAAATTCCGAGATTGCCGAGGGATCGAATTTACCCGAAACACCGCGCAGCGTAACGCCCCAAAAATAGGGATCATACGGCGGATTAGCGTTCCATTCCTCAGATGAATGGGTATCGTCCGTTACATAATGCACGCTGTAATTTCCGGATGGCAATGAAATAGTGGTTCGCCACTGTCGGTTTTTGGTGGCGCCGCCGGCGTATTCGCTGTGATCATCGTCCATTTCCCAAACGGTTTCGCCGTTGTCTTCGCGAATGATCCAGCCGTAATCGTACAGCCCGTCTTCCAGGCTTTCGCCGAGGGCGTAAATTTCGAACGTGCCGTTTTCCGTGAGGCTGAAGCGCCGGTCGTAAACCTCGGAATCGCGGATGTTGGAGATGGAAACCACCGCATTGCGCCGGATCGTTTCCTGATAGGTGAGCACATCGCGCCGGTCGAAGGTGCGGTCCACTCCGCTCACCGTGATGTGGCATTTGCTCAAAATATCTTTGCTGAATTCGTCCGTATCAAAAAAATGTTTCAGCCATTTGCCGAGACTGGGGAAGTTGTCGTTGTTGATCATGATTTTGTCAGGTTCGCGGGCGCACATGTACACCTCGTACCGTCCGGATGCCAGCTTCAGCGAGCCGTTGAAATTTCGCATAAATTCGGCATCGAGTTCGCGGCTGTTGCCCCGGGTGATGCGCCACACCAGTTCCCGCGTATCCGCGTTGATAATCCAACTGTAAACAAACATATCGTTCGGATCGTAAAACCGGCTGTGAAAATATTTGCGCTGCCCTTCCTGCCCGGCACCGGTCGCATCGATGCTTACCTGCCTGTCGGAACGCAGCTCAAATCCCCCAACCAGAATGTCTTCAAAATCAATATCTCTCAATTCCAACCGGTTATTCTGTGCCCATAATCCACTTGCACAGCAAATTAGCCAGCCAACCCAAAAATAGTTTTTCATTAAATTCCCTCTGAAACAGCCTTAAAAATGATTGAACTTTTGCCCCCAAAAGTTCTCGCGGTGGTTTAAAATGGTTGTTGCAATCGCAGCGTTACCACCATATTTGCGCTGCGATCGGTGCGTTTTGCAAAATCGATCCGGAAGGTGCCGTCATCATCGCCGATGCCAAAACCAAGGCTCGATTTGAGGTTGTCCCACCGCAGCGGTCGAAAACTTTGAATGATGTTTTGATCGCCGCTGCCGTTCCAGGCATTTCCTACATCGCTGAATAAAATGAACGCCAAACCGTCCAGATCGAACCAGTCGTCCATCAAATCCGGCATGATGTGATATTCAATATTTGCCAGAAACATGCGGTTTCCGGTAAATTCTTTATAACTGAATCCGCGCAGCGAACCGATGCCGCCAAGCTCAAAACGTTTTTGGAACGGCAGTTCACCGGTGGACGTTCCGGCAATGGCGCGAATCTGAAAATTTTCGCCGTAAGTCAATGGCTGATATAGTGATACGTTCAATAAATATCGTTCAAAATCGAAATCGCCGCCGAGTCCGGGATTGGAAAATTCGCCGTTAATTTCGGCAAACATGCCACGGGTCGGGTAGTTTTGGCGATTGCGGGTATCGATGCGTAAAGCCGTGTAAATACTGCGCATATTGCCGGCATCTTCTCCCAAAAAAGGATTGCGCCGGAAATTGGCATCGCCATTAAACAACGCCCAATTGGTTTGCGCGGCAAGCGTTTTGTAATCATCATTCCGGTACGAAACCGTTGCACGAACCGATGGAATCAGCAGTTGCGTAAGGCTGATGCTGTAACCCTCGCGCTCGAAATAATCGTAATAATCCTGTTTCGCAAAAAACGCGGCGAGGCTGTTTTCCATCTGGTCCAGCCGCCATTCATCCTGCGTATCGGTCAGGCTGTGAAGCTCTGCGCCGATAATTGTTGCGTTGTTGTGCTGGTGCAGCACCGGACGATCCAGCCCGATTTGGTAACGCACTTTGCGGCTTTCGAAACCGTATCCCACAAAACCGTATGGCGAAAGATAGACATTTTTGTGATATTCCTGCGGAATCTGCAATCCGACAAATCCGCCGTCGATGCGGTTGTATCGCAGCAGCAAATTTTCTTCATCGGGATCATCCATCCGGTACCACGGCGATCTGTCCCGGTACGGTCGCCAGCTGTAGCGATACACTTTGCTGATCTGGTCGCGTTGCCGCGAAATAAAATCGCGATGGGTTTCCAGCATATTCCCGCGCACATTTCCGCCATCAGACAAATAAATTTGACCGGCAACACTGGTTACACCGCCTTCCACCAAACCGCCGCTGCCAATGGTTACATCCGCATCCAAAACGAGAATGCTCCCGCGAACCAGCCCTTCCACCCGCAGGTGATGTCCGACAACAACAACATGACCGTCAATAATTTGTGACCGTTCGATAACGGTGTAATCATAATAACGAAAAACGGGCATTTTCGGATGTTTCGGCAGGTAGCGCCGTTCGGCTTTCCGGCGCATTTCGGAAGAATGTTGATCAGAATCCCAGCTTTGGGCGCCAACCCCCACGCTCAAAAACAGCAGTGCCAATAACACCCGAAACCATCGTAAATTGTAGCTATTCATCATCGATTTTCCTGTTGAATGTTACTATCCTCAAACAACTTCACTTTACGGATGTTCAGCAAAAAAGTTACCCACGGATTCTTATAATTAACGTTTATACACCTATTTTTCAAAAAAAATATTCAAAACCACGCAAATTTTGACGGAAAACAAATCGAAAAAATTTCACCAAATTTTGAAAAAAATCGAATTACGTGAACATTTTTATATCTTTTTTTGATTTTTCGCTTGACAAAACAGCTTCGGATCAGTATAATAACAGGTGTATATAAGTATACTTTGGTGGATTCTTTTCCACTAATTATGTTGAATTAAACAGAGAAATCATCATGTTAGAACCGATGACACGCCAGCAACGAGAAATCCTGCGGTTTATTCAGGGGCATTTGCTGGTGATGGATTATCCGCCCAGCGCAGCGGACGTGATGAAGGCTTTTACCCGAAGAAACCCCGGCGATCTGGTTCAGGATTTGAAAATTCTGGAGCAGCGCCAAACGATTGAAATATCCGGGTTTCCGTCGGTTGAATTTGATCTGATAACCATACACCCACAATTTGAGGATGCAGAAATGAAAGGAATGACCCAGCGTCAGGAAGAAATTTTACGGTTTATCGCCGATTATATTGGCGATCGTTCGTATCCGCCAACCTATCAGGAAATTGCCGATAATTTTGGCATCGCATCCAAACATGGTGTTGTCCGCCATTTGGAAGCGTTGGAAAAGAAAGGCAAAATCGCCCGCGATGGCACAACCGCCCGCGGCATTCGCATTTTGGATGAAGCGTATTTGAGTGGTGCGGATGACAGCGAAATTGCCCGGCTGCCCATCATTGGCCGTGTTGCTGCAGGTACTCCGATACTCGCAAATGAAAATATCGATGATTACGTTGTTGTGCCTCGCCGGATGATCCGTTCAGAAGGTAACTATTTTATTCTGCGGGTTCAGGGTGAATCGATGATTAATGCCGGAATTAACGATGGCGATTTGGTCGTCGTAAAATCCACACAGGCTGCCGAACACGGGCAAGTTGTTGTCGCATTAATGAATTACGATAACGAGGCAACCGTCAAACGCCTGATCGTTCGCGGGAAAGAAAAATTTCTCAAAGCCGAAAACCCCGCCATTCCGGATATCTATCCGCAAAGCGAATGGAGCATTCAGGGCTGTGTTGTCGGATTGATCAGAGATTTGAATTAATCGAGGTATTTTATGGCACATTTTCGGCGAACATATCTGTTCGGTCAGCCGGAGGCCAAACAACCAAAATCCGGTGAAGATTTTTTTAGCATGCCCCGTGGCGAGCAGTTGCTCGCCAAAGCAACACCGGCAGCCGGAGTGTTGGAAAAATGGATTGTCAACCGGCGTGTGTCAGTCGATGACCGATTCACGCTGGAAGCAAATGACAACCGGATGCTGGATGCCGGTATAAAAAAAGGCGATTTTGTAGTTGTAAAATGTGAAAAAAACTATCGCGATGGCGAATTAATCGCGGCCCAACTTGGTGAACGCATTCTCATTCGGCGTTTTTTTCGCGTTGCTCAACGGATTCGGTTGGAATGCTCAAATCCTGATCGCCAATCCATGATTCTGGATGAAAAAACTCCCGGTTTTCAAATGTTAGGAAGCGTTGTGCAAGTTATCAAGGAATTCTGATCTGGTAATTAACTTGTAGCTTATTTTTTCGGTTTCCCCGTCCGCAATTTCAATATTAATAAGTGTTTAATTGAGATAATTTAAATGAATTGGCATGCGACCAACGGCTTTTTACATCCCACGCCGCCGTTTAATTTTGAGTTGTCTCGAGAGTGGTTGAAAATTGTATCTGAGCAGGATGAGGACATCTTGTTTGGCAATCACTCGATTGCCAGAGGAACAAGTGTGAATCGGCAAGCCGTTCTCTTCCGGCTGAAATCCGTTGGCACGGTTGAAAATCCACGATTAAAATTTTTACTCCTATCCGAAAATCCAATTTATGAAAATACCCGCCTGATTGTTCTGGAACGCATCAGTCAGTTTCTCGGTTTGTATGACAATCTCAGCTTTTTTTATTGCATCGGTAAAAATGACACGCACTTTTACCCAGTTTTGCAAAGGTTGTATGGGTATCACCCTGTAAAATTTCTGACAGTTTTTGAAAATGCATGTTGGGCTGTTTTGCAACAAAACAACACAACTGAGGTTGCCAGGCATTTAAAGCGACAATTATTGCACCATTTCGGAACCGTAATTCAAATGCGCCAAATACGCATTCACGTTTTCCCGGAACCTGAAGACTTGGCATTTGCGAACTATTTTGATATTTGCAATCTGCTAAATGACGATCTCAAAGCTGAAGCATTGCAACATTTGGGGAGGGCTTTTAGCGATGTCAACGAGAGTTTTTTATTGCAATCACCCTATCAAGCCGTTTTCGAGTGGTTGATAAACATTCGGGGAATGAGTGCCTGGGCTGCCAAATATATTTTGCTAAATGGACTTGGAAGAACAGAACATGCGCTATTGGCAGATAAAAATCTCATCAATTCTGCTGGGCGCTGTTATGGGAAATTGATATATACCGGTCTTGCCACAATCGCGGAACAGTACGGTGAATGGCAAGGATACTGGTCTCGTTATTTGAACATTGCGGCTTGAAAAAATAATATCGTTTAAAAGATCAGTTTTCTGAAAATCATTGACTCTCAAAAGGAAGCAAAATGAATCGATGTGAATGGGCGTCTGAAAAAAATCCATTATATCTCAAATATCATGATGAAGATTGGGGTGTGCCGGTCCACGATGACCGCCATTTATTTGAAATGTTAATTCTCGAAGGTGCTCAAGCCGGGTTAAGCTGGGAGACCATTTTGAATAAACGGGAAAATTACAAACGTGTGTTTGATAATTTTAATGCGGAAAAAATTGCCAAATATGATGATTCCAAAAAGCAGCTGCTTTTGGCAGATGCCGGAATTGTCCGAAATCGGTTGAAAATTGATGCTGCGATACAAAACGCAAATGCATTTCTTGAAATCCAAAAAGAATTTGGCAGCTTTGATGCGTACATCTGGGACTTTGTTGGCGGAAAACCAATCGTCAATTCGTGGCAGAATTTACGAGATGTTCCCGCTAAAACACCGGAATCTGACGCAATGAGTAAGGATCTGAAAAAGAGGGGTTTTAAATTTGTTGGATCTACCATTTGTTATGCATTTATGCAGGCCGTTGGAATGGTGAATGATCATACGGTCGGTTGTTTCAAATATAAAAAATCGACAACTTGATAAATAATAAATAGTTACAGCGTCTGAAAATGTTCTGATATTGTTTCTTTCAGGGTAGTTACAATACAGTTCACTGGTTTATTGGCATACCGAATTGCTTAATTAATGAAGTTGAAAAGGTGCATTAATTTCTTTTGGTTTCATTTCTTTAAGAATCTTCTTAGCTTGGAACCGTTTCTAAAAACGCCCAAATTTATGTTGACTAACTTTTGGACGATTAGTAAATTGACACGACAAAATGATTTGGAGGTCGAATAATTGTCGGAGCGGTTCCAAAAAACGTTTATATCCGCCAGAGAGTTTCTCGAAAGTTGGGATAAAGAAATTTATGAAATGACCAAACTGGATTATTTTATTTTCTTAATGGTCAACCAACTTGGTAATCAGCTTGAACAACGTTTTTTTAAACGGAGAGGCGCGGATTTTCGTTTACATTTATCTTTTGAAAGCCTTGGAACTTTGTGTTTCACATTAGGTGATAGTTTCGAATATTTTCTTGATGAAGACTTCGACGATAAAAAACACGATATCAAATCATTAGAAAATCATTTATTCGGTCATAATCTGGACGAAGAAGATGAACGAATGCTCATGGACAGGGCAGAAAGAATCCGTCTGTTGTTAAGCGAAGATGTATATTTTGCCGGATTGATCTCACCTGTTGATCTGTTGCATCACACCATATTAGATACTTTGCTACAGTTTTATTATGAAGAAAAAGGGATCGAATTCGATGAGGATGATTTGGATCTTATCGAACTTGCTGAATTTACTGTTGATGTGATGATCGATTTTGTCCGGCGAGAAGAAAGCACATTGTTACTGCGTTTGAACGAGTCCGCATTGGATCATTTTGAAGAGTTGTTGTCCGTTGAAGAAGATTATAAAGAAGGCAACGAATGGCAACAACGCGATGACGATTATGAGTTCGAGTCTGAGTGGGAAAATACATCGCCTTATTACGAAGATATCCATCAGGTAATCCAAAAATTTGTAGATGACCAATCGAATACTCCAGCCGAAGAAATAGGATGTGTCGCTTGCGATATCGAACTTTTTGAAGAGTATTTGTCCGAGCATATCGGCTTAAACAATGTTTACGAAATAAACCACGAACATATTCTTGAGTTTATGTCTGTTTGGCTGGTTAAAAATTTTGCCCAGGAACGCGAACCGCATTTTAGCCGGATTTTTCAAAATTTGGCACGTTTTGTTACCTGGTTAGCAAACGAATATCATATAGATCTGAAAAAAAATTTCGTTCAATATTATGAAACTGTAAAAACAGATGTTCCGAGGGTTGTTAAGGCGCTTAACGAATATTTAAAAAATTATAATTTGTTTGAAATTTTATTAATTCGTGACGATGATGAACATCATCAGCAAAGCGGGTTCTTTGAAATTACAAAATTGAACAGATCACAAGACACAAGTTGTAATTTGATTAATTTGCAATTAACAAGTAATATGGAAAATGTTGTATTAAACGCCAGAATTTTTAACCGGTTAAAAAAAGGGGATGTACTACAGGCAACTATTGTAGAAATTGATGACCGGTGGAGTGTTTTAGAGATACACTATATTTTCCCTAATGCAGCAAAACCATTTGTATTTTAAGCATAAAATTAGATTTATCATTGGTTGTAGCGTTTAGCAACATTCATAAATAAATTTCTGGAAACTCAATACAATTCCTGTCGTTAAAGATGTAAGTCTAATATTTACAACAACTGAGCAATCATTAAAGAAATACTCAAAACCAAAGAAAATCTTGTGTAGTATATGAAAATTAATTAAGTTAATAATCAGGCGACGGGGTCTCTCCTTAGAAACCTCCCTCCTAAATTATTTTAAATAAGCCTCGTCGCCTTTTATTTTTTTGGACATTAACTAACCGTAAATGTCCTTTTTTTTTGTCCTCACATCCAGTTGCAATAATAGAGATCATAAAATGTTGTCATATATCAGATATTTATTACCATTATGGAGCTTTTCGAAATTTATCAATGTGTGCAAAATACTTTCATCGTATGCACTATCGCGATTAACCGGAAAATATTTTGTTTGGGGCAAACCATACACTTTTATTATTGAACCTACAGCAATTTGTAATTTACGGTGCCCGCAGTGTCCGGTTGGGTTGAAAACGTTGTTGCGACCACAGGATAATATGACATTTGCGGAATATAAAATTGTGATAGACGAAATTGCAGATCACACCTGGGTTTTGTTGTTATTTTTTCAAGGTGAATCGTTTATCAATCCGGAAATTATTGAGATGATCGATTATGCATACGATAAAGGCATATTTACCGTGATCAGCACCAACGGAACACGCCTGGCAAATCCGGAATTTGCCGAAGCGCTCGCTGCAAGCAAGTTGGGACGTATAATATTATCCGTTGACGGGGCAACGGATGAAACCTATAAAATTTACCGGCAGGCGGGACATTTTCACCGGGTAATCCGGGGGATTGAGCAATTTATGGGTTCGCGAAAGCGACTGGGGAAAATGTTCCCAAGAGCAGATTTGCAATTTATTGTAATGCGACATAATGAACACGAGATGCAGGACATTCAACAATTGGGTAAAAAATTGGGTGTTGACCGGGTTGTATTTAAATCTCCGCAGATTTATGATTTTGACAATGCAGAAGCGACATTGCCGGAAAACCCAAAATATCGACGATATGAAAAAGTGGATGGCAAATTTCAATTAAAAGGTTCATACTCCGGATATTGTAAAAAAATTTGGTACGGCTCCGCAATGACCTGGGATAAAACGGTAATTCCCTGTTGTTTTGACAAAGATGCCTGGTTCAAGCTGGGCGATTTAAAAAAGCAGGATTTCGCATCGGTTTGGAATGGAGAGGAATATCATGACTTTCGCAAAAAGGTTGTATCAAGCCGGGACCAGATAGAAATGTGCCGGAATTGCACGGAAGGCTTGCAAATATTTTTTAAAAAATAAAGTCAAAAAATCTTTTTTTCGAAAAATATCGATTCCAACAAAAAAGCCCTGTTGTTACAGGGCTTTTAATTTGATCTAAAACAATAGTTTATTTGAGCAGAATCAACTTGCGCACTTCGCTAAAATTGCTGTTTTGGGGATTTGCTGAAAAGGTTTCCAGCCGGTAAAAATATACGCCGGATGGGAATTTGCCCGCATTCCACGAAACCGAGTAAGTGTTCGCAGGCTGCAATTCATTTACTAAAATATCAACTTCCTGTCCGGCAATATTGAAAATGGAAAGCTTTACCCGCGCCGAAAATGGGATCTCGTAACGAATCGTGGTTTTGGGGTTAAACGGATTTGGGAAATTTTGAGCCAGATGAAATGTTTTTGGTGTGGCAATATTTTTTTCATCATCGATACCCGTTGGGTTGTTGAAAAAGTGACCGTACAAACCTGTTCCGGTGCCAACCAGCAAATCATCCCAAAATAGCACATTTATATCCATTCCGATCGGATATGAAAATCCCAATTTCCAGGTGTTTCCGTCCAGATAATAAATATTTGAATCCACGGCAATAAATGGCGTTTGATCTCCCTCGGGAGTTTCACCGACCGTGATTGCGGGAACACGACCGATCCCGGGCAGCGTTGCTGACGGCAACATTTCCCAATGGGTCGAATCGGCATATTTCACATAAACACGCGGTTCATCCGTCGCGCCATTGTTTCCGGCGGCAAATACATCACCGGCGTCATTGTGCGCAAGATCGTATGCGCCAAAATTGGTAATCACTGTGCCTGTTTCGCCAATCATGTTGTTTTCAAAAACCGGTGCGCCAACTGATGTGTCGTAAGTTATTGTTTTTACACCATATGAAGAGCTTGTTCCATCGCTGACATATTCGCAGGCAACGAAAATTGTTGTGGTGCTGTCTGAATGGGTAACGAATTCAAAATCCTGAACTTCTGTGTTATAAGGGGCTGTGTCCAGTTTATTCCAGGTTGCACCGCCATCTTCCGTCCAAAAAATGCCACCTTTTACACCGTTGTCCGGCGAGTTAACGCCAATTAGCACAACATCGCTGTTATCCGGATCGATGTTGATGCTGGAAACGTAGCTCCAGAAACTGAATCCCCAAGATGGGTCTTGAACATCAAAAATGCGATCCCAACTGAAGCCGCCATCGGTGGTTTTGTAAACGCGAACATTTCCGGCGTATGCCGTATTTCCGGTTGAATCGGATTGATCCATCGCGATCGAATAATATGGCGAACCGTCGCCCATCGGAAACATGATTCGCCAGTTTTCGCTGGCAGAGGCATAATTTTCAACCCGACGAATCCCGGATTTCGATGCTGTCCAACCGATGGTTTTTGCCGCATTCATATCAAAATCGTTAACTTGCACAGCTTCTACGCCTTCATCAATTTCAAAAATCGTTTCACCGCGATTGGTGGATGCACCAATGCCCTGATCCGTGGTCATGTAAACGACATCCGGGTTCAGCGGATCGCAGGCAACTGTGCCGTCATTTGCATGTGTTTCGAAACCGTTCCAGCCGAAACCGTTCCAATCTGCCGGATGTTCACCGCGATTGATGCCAACATTTGAACCGAACATCACCGAATAATTTGTAGCGTTGCCGGCACATTCGATGTTCGGGCCATCGGTGCCGCCAAACGGTACACGCAACGTATCCCAACTTGCGCCGTTGTTATCGGAAAATGCAACTCGCTTAAAATGATTGGGCTCAACGCCGGTGCGTCCGCCGATATACAAACGTCCGTCCGGAGCGATGCCGAATGAACGGTAGCTATCCGAAACGCCCAGACCTGCGGTGTCAAGTTCGGTAAAAATTGATGCGCTACTCAAGGTGCTGTAAGTTGTGTTCGAACAAAAAATTTGAGACGGGGAGCCTTCGAGAAACACGTAAATGCTGTCGTTTGCTGGATTTACGCGAACAGCTGTGTTCTGCTGCGGTGGTGTAGAAAATGAGCCGGCAATCGAAATCGGGCTGTCTGAGTGTTCAGAAAACACGCCGGAAGCCGGGTTGATAGCGCCAAAATGGAGCTCCAATCCGCCGCCCATTTCCTTCACGAAAAACAAATTGCCGCCGTAAGTTTCAATCGCCAAAACACTGTTGTTGAGCATCGAAAGCGACCCGGCAGTTGTTGAAACGGAATAAATATTGCGCTGATGCGTAAAAAATATTTGCCCGGATGCCCCATCTGCCTGAATGGATTCGATATTTTTGCCAAAGCCATCGTTGGTATCAACATCGGCTACGGTTGAAAATGCGCCGAATACCGGCGTGCCACCGGAATGGTCAACATCTGCATAAAACATCGAATTTGCGCTTTCAGTAGTGATAAAAATCCGCGAAATTACCGGATTGAGCGCAACAACTTCGATATCCGTGATTCGTCCGCCGTAAACTTCCTCAACCTGCGGCAACCCGAGTTGCGCGTTAATCGGGAAAAATAGTGCGGAAATGATCAAAATTGAGAAAATTAAAAGGAAGCGATTCTTCATAAAACCTCCGTGTTGTGAAGAATGAACGGGTTTATCTGTGCTAATAATGTATTTTCGGCAGAAGAATTCAGATGTAAATTAATAATTCTCCGATTTTTTTTGACAAATTGAAATTCCTGAATTAGGTTCATAAAAAATATGACCAATTGGAGCAGAAAATGTTGAAAGCCATACCAAAACATGCTTTTTCCGGTGATTTTCATATCATTCGTGAAGATGGCAGTGAGATTGCGTTTTTGGATATCGCCACATTTAAAGAAGCTGCGGATCTGATAATCGAAGATGTAAATTACCGTTTCGAGCGGGAAAAAATGATGAAGGGCGCATTTTTGCTAAAAATGGGTGATGAAATTTTCATCAAAGCAGAAAAACCGAGCGCTTTTCGAAATCAATTTGAGCTAACCATTCATGGCGAGGCATATTTGCTAAAACGCGTGTCCACGTGGAAACGGGAATTCATTCTCGAAAAAGAGGGTGAAATAATCGGCAACATTCGTCCGACAGGTGCGTTATCGCGAAAATCGGAAATCGATTTGCCGGAAGATTGGCCGGTAGTGGTGCAAATTTTTATTTTTTGGTTGGTACTGATCATCTGGAACCGGGAAGCCGCAGCCGCAAGTTAACCATCGCCCGATCTGAAAAGCAGTTGTGAAAGCAACCAAAGCGGTTTAAATTTTGGCTTTTCGGGAAGATACAGGAAAATCATGAAAATAGAAATTTTGGGCAGTGGCACTTCGATGGGCGTGCCGATGGCAGGTTGCGACTGCCGGGTTTGTCAATCGCAAAATCCCAAAGATAACCGCTTGCGAACTTCCTGTTATATCCAAACCGGCGACCGGGAAATTTTGATCGACACTTCCGCTGATTACCGTCAGCAAATGATCCGGTCTGGCATTAAACGATTGGATGCCGTGCTTTACACCCACCATCACGTGGATCACATTTTGGGGATGGACGACCTGCGGAGCTTCAATTTACTGAACAAAATGAGCATTCCGTTATATGGCATGAGCGAAACAATCGCGAATATCCAGCGTACATTTCGATACGCATTTGAGGTTCATGAATATGTTTCCAGCCTGCCGCGCTTAACTGTACATATTATTGATGAACGACCGTTTTCGGTTGCCGGAGTGCCGGTAATTCCTGTGCCGTTGCTGCACGGACGGCTCCCGGTATTGGGTTTTCGTTTTGGCGATTTTGCATATTGCACAGATGTCAGCGAAATTCCTGAGGCATCTTATACGCTATTGAAAGGATTGAAAATATTGATTTTAGGTGCGCTGCGCCACAAGCCGCATCCGACCCATTTCACCATTGATCAGGCGATAGTGGAAGCGCAAAAAATTGGCGCCGAACAGACGTATTTTACTCATATTTCTCACGCCGTTTTGCACGACGAAACCGAAGCCGAGCTGCCGCCGAATATCCATTTGGCGTACGACGGTCTGAAATTTGAGCTGTAAGGAAAGCACTGAATGAGCCTCCGTCGCCAGATTTCCAACCTCGCCCGCCATTCGGCAATTTATGCCATCAGCACCGCCATGCAACGTTTGCCCGGTTTGCTGTTGATCCCCATTTACACCAATTTCGATTATATCCCGTCCACATCGGATTTTAGTAATTATGTGCTGGTTTATACCTTCATCGCGTTCATGAATTTTTTCTATTTGTTGGGGCTGGATTCCGCGATGATGCGCTATTTTTTTCTCGATAATCAGGATCGTAAATCGGTGTTTTCCGCAACATTCTGGATGCTGTTGGTCACTTGCTCCGCGATGAGCGCGGTGATCTGGTTGATGGATGAACCACTTGCCACATTGCTGATGGACGACCCGACACAAGTTGGATTAATTCACATTGCTGCAATTATACCATTGGTGGATGCGTATGCGAATCTGGCGTACAACGTGCTCCGCGCAGAAGAAAAATCCATCCAATTTACATTATTCAAAAGCCTGCGATTTTTGCTGGAATTAGGGCTTAATGTGTTGTTTGTTGTGGTTTTAAAATATGGCGTACCGGGCATTTTTTACACCAGTTTGGGCGCTGCGCTGATTAATTTGCTGGTGATGTTGCCGGTGATATTTCGCTACCTTCGTCCGAAAATTGACTGGCAACTGGCAAAATCGCTGCTGGCGTTCGGGCTGCCGCTGCTGCCGAACGGCATCGCGTTTATGACCATCGAATTGGTGGATAATTTTCTGGTGAAATCGCTGCTCAGTAAAGAGGCTGTTGCCGTTTATCGCGCGAATTACCGTTTCGGCGCCATTTTGCTGATGCTGGTAACCGCGTTTCGCAATGCCTGGCAGCCGTTTTTTCTCAAAATTGCCAACAAACCGGATGCCCGGGATGTGTATGCCCGCGTGTTCACCTATTATGTGACCGGAATTGGATTGTTTACATTGGCAGTGAGCTTTTTTATCGGCGATTTACTGACGTTTCCATTTTTTGGTAAATACTATATTTTGAGTGAAAAAACCTATTGGGCAGGCACGCCGATTATTCCGATTATTCTGTTATCTTATTATTTTTATGGAATTTATGTGATTTTGACACCCGGATTTTATATTCGCAAAAAAACCCAATACATGATCATTTTTACCGGAACCGGAGCAGCTGTAAATATTTTAGCGAACCTCTGGCTGTTGCCGTTGCTGAACAGCTTTTGGGGCGCGGCGTGGTCCACTTTATTCAGTTATCTGGCAATGACGATCGCGATTTATCTGTTTGCCAACCGGATTTATCCGCTAAAAATTGAATGGGGGCGGGTTTCCCGGATGCTGTTGTTGATCGCCGCCGCTTTTGCGATATTTTATTTGTTGCAACCGGGATTTGGTTGGCGGATTCTGTTGATGACTGTCGCCGTTTTTTATTGTATATTTGGAATACTCAATCACCGGGAACGCCAATTCGCTGTCGGATTTTTGAAACGTCAGCGCTCATCTTAGCTTTCGGAAAATTTTTGTTATGGCAAACCATCCGTTGCAAATTGCCTTTTTATGGCATTTTCACCAACCGTATTATAAAAATTCGCAGGGCGTTTTTCAAATGCCCTGGGTGCGATTTCACGCCACCCGGGATTATCTGGATATCCTTTTGATCGCCGAAAAATTTCCGGAAATTCGCCAAACGTTTAACATTTTACCGTCACTCGCACAGCAAATTCTGGATTATGCACACAATAATACCCGCGATCTTGTGTGGGATTTGAGCGAACCTTCCCCGGAAAAACTCGACGATTCCCAACGATTACAGATGTTGAGCACATTTTTTCTGGCGTATGAACCGTATATGATCGATCCATATCCGCGATACCGCGAGCTGTGTGACCGCTATCGATCCACCGAAGCCACAGACGCCGCAAGATTGGCGGCGTTTTCCATGCAGGATATTCGCGATTTGCAGGTGTGGTACAACCTCTGCTGGATGGGTCCGATCAGCCGGGAGCGACCGGTAATCCAACAATTGTTCGACAAAGGCAGCCAATTTAGTGAAGCAGATAAAGCGCTGTTATTTAACGAAATACGCAAAATCATGCAGGAAATTGTGCCGCGATATCGGGCGGCGTGGGCTGAAAAACGAATCGAGTTGGTAGCTGCGCCATTTTATCACCCCATTTTGCCGTTGCTGATCGACAGTGGTATTGCCAACGCATCCGGTCAGGAAATTGAACTGCCCGATCCGCCGTTTCGTCATCCGGAAGATGCGCGGGCGCAAATTCAAATGTCACTCGCATTTTTTGAGCAACATTTCGGGAAAAAACCGACCGGACTGCTTCCGCCGGAAGGTGCGCTTTCTGCGGATACCATCAAGTTAATCGCCCGTCAGGGAATAAAATGGGTGGCGACAGACGAAAGTATTTTTGTCCGAAGCACCTTTGGAAACGCGCCGGAGCATCAGCTGTACCAGCCGCACTGGCACGATAAAACCGGCGATTCCATCAAAATATTTTTCCGCGATGCCTATTTGTCAGACGCCATCAGTTTTGTTTATGGCAACTGGGATGCGGACGATGCGGCAACCGATTTTTGCCAGCGCCTGCACACCATCCGGCAGGAAATTATCCACACTGCCGGCGAGGCGAAATTGCCGGATCATCTCGTGAGCATTATTTGCGATGGCGAAAACAGTTGGGAATATTACAGCGACGGCGGGCGCACATTTCTGGAATCGCTGTTTGCGAAAATCAGCGCCGATCCATTGTTGAAAACCCTTACCCACAGCGATTTTTTGGCAACATCGCCGCAAAGCCAAATGGTGGAACAACTGCATCCCGGCAGCCGAGTGAACGCCAATTTTAACATCTGGATTGCCGGGGAAGAAGACCGGAAAGCCTGGCAATTGTTAAAAGAAGCTCGCGATTTTTTGGTGATGCGCGAATCCAAAGGCGTGCTTTCCGGCGAAACCAGCGCAGCGGCGTGGGAGCAGATTTACATCGCCGAAGGCTCCGACTGGTGCTGGTGGTATGGCGACGAACACGCCTCATCGCAGGATATGGAATTTGACCGGTTGTTTCGCGAACATTTGATGAATGTTTACAAACTGGCGAGTGGGGAAGTGCCCGCAGCGCTGTATCAAACCATAAAACGCACCCATTTTGACCGGTTTGCCGCAGTGCATCCGCTGTCGCAAATTCAACCGAAAATTGATGGCGAAGTGCACGATGTGCAGGAATGGAGCGGCGCAGCGGTTTACGACAGCGATCACGTGCATGCCGCAAATTTGCCGCGTGCGCAGCGGGTGATCCGCAAATTATTAGTGGGATACGATGACGCGCAATTTTTTTTCCGCATCGATTTTTTTCAAATGCCGGATCCGTTTTACGAATTTCTGGTATCGATAAAAATGCCCCAAAATTTCAACCTGCTATTTTCGCCGTTGCGCGGCATTTTGGAGAAACTTGAGCCGCGCACCCGCCAAACCAAAAGGGAATTGCTCGAGCCAAAATTCCGAATGAAATCGGTTTTTGAAGCGGCAATTTCGTTTGCGGATTTACAAATAAATCCCGGTGAAACGCTCGGATTTCAGATTCAGGTGCGCCAGTACGGCAAAAATCGCGAGGTATTTCCGCCGGCGCAGCTCATCGAAGTGCCGATTCCCAAAGCAGCCAAATAACAGGATAATTGAATTGCCAAAAAAAACATCGCTAAGTGCGAATAAAAGCACGATTTATGGAATTGTAATTACCACCTTTTTATGGGTGGCGTATCTGCTGTTTTTTCCCGAACGCTCCGTTGAAAATCTGACCCAAATTGTGTTGACCGATGCCAAAATTGAGCAGGAAGGCATGAGCCCGACGCTGACCATCAGCGGTGAAAAAATTGGCGGCGATATCGTGTTGATCGAATCGGGGAGGGGATACCATTTTCCGCCAAAATTGTGGCAACATCTCATTGCGGCGGACTCGCTGTCGGGCGTGCTCCGGCAATCAGACAGCATCCACATCTGGCTCACCCGCCCGGAAAGCCCCAACGTGCTCGGGCTTCGCGCCGGCAACGTTTTTCTGTCCCCGGAAATCGGCGTGAACGATCTCAACCAGATTCGTCGCTGGTTTGGCTATCTGGTAATTTTTCTATACGCCGCGATTGCGCTGGATTTGCTGCGCCGCTGGCTGGTAACATTTATCCGGTGAGCGGTTTCCCGCCATATTTTTTTCTGCAAATGCCACAATTGAAACAAGATCATCCCGAAAACGAACTGCCGTTGAGCTGGTTGCGGCAACCGGCTGCACAACCGGATGTGCGTGAATTGCGACTGCGTTTATCCCGCTATCGCTGGCTGTTTTTCGCTGATTTGCCGGACGGACAAACGTTTCGCGAATTTTACCGGACGCAGCTTGAGCACCGGGAAAAAATATATTTGCGCGGCTGCCCGCCGCCGATTGCAGATTTTTTGGCGAAAAACAAATGGCAAACGCTGCCCAACGGCAGCGAAGCGCTGTTAAATTTGCGCGGTAATCACTTCGATAAACGATCATTACGGGAATTGGTGCGCCGGGGAAACCGCTGGGGAAGCGCCGCCGAAATTGCGATTTCAACAGAAAATGCCGGAAAATTTGCGGCGTTGCAAGTGCACTCCCGGCACGGTCTGGAACCGCAATTGCGTTATTTATTTCGCAGCGATTTGTTATCCGGGCAACGATGTTTCGTGTTTCAAACGCAGCAAAAACAATGGCTTGGCGCTGCTTTGCTCACAGAGTCGTCTCCGGGAAACTGGCACACGGAACTCATTTTGAAAGCCAGAAAATCACCGGCCGGAATTATGGAAGCGCTATTTGCGGCTATTTTTGAGCAGCTTCGGGACGAGGGACATTTTCGCTGGAGCCTTGGCGAAGCGCCGTTTTTTTACACTGCGCCGCCAATCTGCCGGACAGCGAAACTGGTAAAAATTGCCGGGCAAACAGTGTGCTTTGCATACGATTATCGCGGTTTGTATCGCTTTAAAAATAAATTTTTGCCGGAATGGCGACCGGTTTTTTTGTGCGGAAAACCGGAAGTTTCTGTTGCGTTGCTCGCAGATGTATTCATTCAAACCCGGTTGTTGCAACTGGTTGCATTTTCCGCCGGACGGCGAATGGTGCTGCCATTTCGCAAAACCTAACTCGTGCATTTGTTCACTTTTCTAAAAAAAGCTTTTTTCAATCCAGCCAAATACGCTTAAATTGAACGACAAAAAACAGAGTTTGCGAAATGAACATTTTTGGATTATTGACCCGCCGTTGCCCAAAATGCCGGAAAGGCAAATTGTTCAGCGGCATTTTTCGGATGAATGAGCACTGCGCGCATTGCGATATGAAATTTGATCGCGAGCAGGGATATTACACCGGCGCAATGGTGATCAACTGGTTGTTTTCCGTTTTTCTCATCACGCCAATTTGGGTGACGCTGCTGTTCAAAGGCGTTCCGATCGGCACAAATCTGGCAATTGTTGCAGCAATTTTGGTGATTTGCGTGCCGGTGTTTTTCCAATATTCCCGCACCATCTGGTTGTATATCGATTTTACCTATTTTCATCCCGAATAAAAGTTTGAAAAATATATCGACAATTTTGCAATGAAGGGGGAAAAACCATGGCAAATTTACCCATCAACGACACACACCGGCTGAAAGCCAAACAGTTGGATATCACGCCGCGATATTTGTTTGGTCCGGGACCGTCCAATGCGCATCCGCGTATTTTGCAGGCGATCGGCACGCGGCAGGTCGGGCATCTCGATCCGCAATTTTTGAGCCTGATGGACGAGGTGCAGGAATTACTGCGATACACATTTCAGACAGATAACACATTTACGATTCCCGTGAGCGGCACCGGCAGCGCTGCAATGGAAGCCAGCATCGCCAACCTGATTGAACCGGGCGACAAAATGCTGGTTGCGGTGAACGGCTATTTCGGGCTGCGGATGATCGACATGGCGTCGCGATACAACGCGGAAGTGGTACGCATCGACAAACCGTGGGGCGAAGTGTTTTCTGTCGAAGAAATCGAAGCTGCGCTGAAAGAGCACCGTCCGGCAGTGCTGGGCATCGTTCATGCGGAAACCTCCACCGGCGCTCGCCAACCGATGGAAAAGCTCGGCGAATTGTGTCGCCAATATGACTGTTTGCTGCTCGCAGATACCGTCACCAGTCTCGGCGGTGTGCCGCTGTTTATCGATGCCTGGAAAATTGACGCCGCATACAGCGGCAGCCAGAAATGCCTTAACTGCCCGCCCGGCATCGCGCCGCTGACGTTCAACGAGCGCGCGGTCAACAAATTGCGCAATCGCAAAACGCGGGTTGCCAACTGGTATCTGGATATGACGATGCTGATGAATTATTGGGGCGGCAGCCGAACCTACCACCACACCGCGCCGATCAACATGAATTACGCCCTCCGCGAAGCGCTGAGCGTGGTTGCAGAAGAAGGGCTGGAAGCCCGTTGGCAACGCCACCGCGAAACCGCCGAGCAATTCTGGAGCGGATTGGAAGAAATGGGACTGCACTGCCACGTTGCGCCGGACAACCGGCTCGCCAGCCTCACTACCGTAAAAATTCCCGACGGCGTGAATGGCAAAGATGTGCAGCGCCGGCTGCTCGAAGAATTCAATATCGAGATTGCCGGGGGATTGGGCGAACTCGGCGGAAAAGTGTGGCGCGTCGGGTTGATGGGCTACAACTCCCGCCCGGAAAATGTGATGATGCTGCTCAGCGCGTTGAAAATTGTGCTGGCGAAGTAAGCAAGTGTTGTAAAATCAATTATTTATGGGGCGGACATTTGTTCGCCCTTTTTTATTTGCATGCACTATTTATTTTAGCCACTGAGCCACAGAGGAGCACAAAAAAAGATTTGGGTATGTTGGTTTTCAGATGTTTTAAAAAATCTTTGTGATTCTCCGTGGCTAAAATTATCAGGTAACATCAGATACAATTTGGGAAAAAAATCTTCACAGAAAGATTGATTCCGGCGGATCATCTGCGTAAGCTTATCCATTCGCGACCTTTTGCCGAATGTGATAACGGGCGGTATTGCAATCGTTCGCAGACCAAAATTTGGGAGAGCAACAGGTTTATGAAATTGGCAGCAATCGACATCGGTTCAAATTCCATCCACATGGTTATCGCCGAAGCCACTGCGCAGGGCGGGCTGGAGATCATCGATCGCGAAAAGGAAATGGTGAAGCTGGGCGCGGGTGTTTTTCGCACCCACCAGCTCAGCGAACGCGCGTTCGAAGCGGGCGTGCAGGCGGTGCGCAAATATGTGAAGCTGGCGGACAGCCACGATGTCGATGAAATTTTGGCCGTCGCCACCAGCGCCACCCGCGAAGCGCAAAACGGCGGGCGTTTTCTCGACCAGATTGTGCAGGAAACCGGCATCGAGCCGCGAATTATTCCAGGTTCGGAAGAATCGGAGCTGATTTTTCTGGCGGTTCAGCAGGCCATCAATTTGCAAAATGAGAACGCGCTGGTGATCGATATCGGTGGCGGCAGTGTGGAATTTGCCGTTGGCAATCGCAAAGAATTACTGATGGGTGAGAGCACAAAACTGGGCGTTCAGCGATTGCTGGATTTGGTAACTCACGACGGGCCGTTAAATGCAGATGTGCGCAAAATTCTCGAAGGGCACATCAAAGCGATGGCCGGCGATATTTTGAAACGCGCCCAAAAAGTGGGATTTACAAAAATTATCGGGACATCCGGCACGATCCGCACCCTCGGCGAAGCCACGTTGCGAATGACCGGCCGGGACAATGTGATTTCCGTAAATGCGGAAGTGATCCACACCAAAGATTTGCGCAAACTCGTCGGCAAGCTGGCGAAAATGAAACCGGCCGATCGCACCAAATTTTCGCCAATTGGCATCGAGCGAACGGACACGATTCATCTCGGCGGCGTGTTGCTCACCCAATTGCTGAAATCGATCAAAGCCGAGCGAATGACGCTTTGCGACGCATCGCTGCGCGAAGGTGTGATTCTCGATTATCTGAAACGCCATCCCAAAATTGACATTTTTCCGTCGATCGCCAATGTGCGCCACCGCAGCGTGGTGCAGCTCGCCCGCAAATACGAGCGTAACGGCCAGCGGGAAAAACACATCGCCGGAATGGCGCTGGAAATATTTGACCAAACTCAAAAATTACATGGACTTAACACGCCTGATCGCAGTCTGCTCAATTATGCGGCGCTGCTGCACAGCATCGGGCAATACATCAATTTTAAATCGTATCACCGGCATTCGAAATACATTATTTCGCATGCGCAACTGCGCGGATTTACCGATGAAGAGGTGCTGCTCATCGGCAACATCGTCCGGTTTCACCGGAAATCGGAGCCGCAAAAGAGCGACGAAATAAAGGATTTGAGCAAAAATCAACGCCGGATTTTACAAATTCTTGCGGCAATGTTGCGGGTCGCTGTGGGGCTGGATCGCGGTCAAACGCAATCGGTCAAACAATTGGCGATGGAAATCGACGATAAACAAATTCACATTTTTATCAGCGGGAAAGGCGATCTGGAACTGGATTTATGGGGTGCACGCCGGTTGGTCGAGCCATTGGAACGGGCGTTAGAGCGCAAAATTGTCATCGAAAAAACGGCGCCGTGAACGATCTGCGATCAGCTTTCAGCGATCAGCTAATGCTTTTGGTATTTCCTCTTTTTTCTACTTTTATCCTTTATCCTTTATCCCACATCCTTTCACCGAAGTAATTGGAAATCCGTTTGCAGCATTGCCGTTCGCGAATTACATTGGGTGCAAAAAAATGAACCAAAAAGAAGATGAGCGATGAGCCAAAAAGAGATCAAATTCAAAATTACGCTGGATGAAAATAAAATGCCCGCCCAAATTGAATGGAGTGCAGACGACGCCGATTTTGAAGGCGAAAAAGCGGTTCAGGCAATGATGATTCACCTGTGGGACAAAGATGCCAAAAGCAGCTTGAATTTCGAATTGTGGACAAAAGATATGCTTATGCAACACATGACTGTCCACTATTTTTACAGTCTGATGAGTATGGCTGACACTTACGAGCGAGCTACTCGTAATAAAGAAGCTGCCGACATGCTCCGCCAGTTTGCCCACCAGTTTGCGCAAGCCACAAAAGAAAAATAGGACGCAGCCCGGTTGCCGGGTGTTTTGTTTGCTATCAAACACCCGAAATCCTGATATATGCCACCACACCGCCATGTTTTTTATTAAACATGCAGAAATCTTTCAAAAGTTATGTAACTTGCGCAGCTATTGTTTGAGGCAATGGTTAGACGGCAACGCCTGAATAGCGTAGAGTAAAGAGCATCGATTAAAGATTTGACAATTCAATAATTCCTACCTCGTTTTTCTCTGCGAAATCAGCGCCCGCTGCGGTTAAACAACCGTTACCTTTTTGTAAGATTTATTTTAGAAGATTGGACGTAAATGGAAAATTTTGACGGATTTGCAAAGTTCCGGCTTTCAACAGAAATGTTGAGCGCCCTGAAGAACAAAGGATTTGAAATTCCCACTCCCATTCAGGAAAAAACAATTCCCCTTATTTTGGATGAAAACCGCGATTTTGTTGGGATGGCACAAACCGGAACCGGCAAAACCGCCGCGTTCGGTATCCCGATTATCGATAAAATCAGCGAGCGGAGTAATTTCCCGCAGGTGTTGGTGCTGGCACCAACCCGCGAGCTGGCCATCCAGGTTTCGGAAGAATTGAATTCGCTGCGTGGCAGAAAACGGTTGAGTATCGTGCCGATTTACGGTGGACAATCCATGGGATTGCAACTGAAACACCTGCATCGCGGGGTGGATATTGTGGTGGGTACGCCCGGACGGATCATGGATCACATGCGCCGGGGCAGCCTCATCCTCAACCAGGTGAAATATGTGGTTTTGGACGAAGCGGACGAAATGCTCAACATGGGCTTTATCGACGATGTGAAAACGATTCTTACCGAAACCAACCCGGATCGCACAACGCTGTTGTTTTCGGCAACCATTCCGCCGGAAATTCGCGAAATCGCCCGGAAATTCATGAAAAATCATGAAATTATCCGTACGGAAGAGCAGAAAATTACCACGGATCTGACTGACCAGATTTATTTTGAAGTGTCGGAAGCGGATAAATTTGAGGCGCTTTGCCGCATCATCGACATCGAAGAAGCGTTTTACGGGCTGATTTTTTGCCGCACCAAAAACGATGTGGATCAAATTGCCGCGCATATGATCGATCGCGGATACGATGCAGAAGCGCTGCACGGCGATGTATCGCAAACGCAGCGGGAAAAAATTCTCGAGCGGTTTAAAAAACAGCATATCACCATTTTGGTGGCGACGGACGTTGCCGCTCGCGGTATCGATGTGCAAAACCTGACCCATGTGATCAATTACGCATTGCCGCAAGATCCGCAATCGTATGTTCACCGCATCGGGCGAACCGGACGCGCGGGCAACGAAGGCACGGCGATCACGTTTATCACGCCGCAGGAATACCGCCGGCTGATGTTTATCCAAAAAGCTGCAAAAACGGATATTCGTAAAGAGAAATTGCCCAAAATTCAGGAAATTATCGACGTAAAAAAATCCCGGATTCGCACGGAAGTGGATCGTTTGTCCCAATCGGAAATCCCGGAAAATATCTTCAATCTCGCCCGGGAAATTCTCGAAGAAAGCACACCGGAAAAAGCGCTTGCCGCTTTGTTGATGCACTCGTTTGCGGATGAATTGAACCCGGAAAGTTATAACGAAATTCGCGATGTGTATCCGAAAATTCAGGGTAAAACGCGGCTGTTCATCGGCATCGGGAAAAAAGATAACATCAGCAAACGCAAACTGGTGAACTTTATCCGCACCCGTGCGCAGATCGACGATCGCAAAATTGACAACGTGCAAGTGCTTGATAATTATTCGTTTATCACGGTTCCTTTTCGGGAAGCCGAACGCATTTTGCAGACGTTCCAAAAGGAAAATCGCGGCAAACGCCGCTTTGTCGAAGTTGCCGGCGGAAAAAATTAACCGGTAACCAAAACAGATGTTTTTTCAAAAGGGAATGCGAATGGGTATTCCCTTTTTTTGTTTTCACGAAAAATTTGTTTGAAAAAAAATGGAATTCCCGTATTATCGGAAGCAAAATTTATGGGTTTCAAAAATTTTTAGCGTTGGAGACAGAAATGAAGTTTATCGGAAGCAAAATTAACACAATATACCCGTTGGTATTTATTGGTGTGCTGTTGGCGGGCGCAGGTTTTGCGCAGTCGGGCGGCGGTGTTGCGTCGATTACCGAGCACGAAATTTCGGCGCATATCAACTATCTCGCATCCGATTTGCTGGAAGGGCGGGAAGCCGGCGAAAAAAGCAGTGATTACGCCGCCGCATACATCGCTGCGCAGTTTGCGGACGCCGGATTGCAGCCGATCGGCGATGACAACAGCTATTTTCAGAATTTTCAGCTCACTTACAGCGATCTCGGTGAAACCAATTTTATCGAACTGAGCAGCAGCAATAACGGTGCGAACATCACCCGTTTTTTCCAAATAAATGACGATTTTTTCATATTTCCATTCTCCGCCAGCCAAAAAGTGGTTGCGCCGTTGGCGTTCGCCGGATACGGTGTCACCGCGCCTGAATTGGGCTACGACGATTACAAAAATATCGATGTTCGCGGCAAAATCGTGCTGGTGATGCGCCACGAACCGCAGGAACGGGACAGCACCAGCGTGTTCGACGGAAGGGCGTTCACCAAATATGCCGGATTTGAGGAAAAAGCGAAAACCGCCCAAAAACACGGTGCCGTGGGCATGTTGCTGGTAAACGATACCGGCAATCACCGCGATGACCGGATTCCCGGCTGGCTGAAATCCTGGCCAAAATTGGCGGATGAGAAAATGGACATTCCCTGCGCATGGATTACCGGTGAGCTTGCCAACGTCATTCTTTCCGGCAGCGGCAAATCGGTTGATGAATGGCAAATGGAAATCGACCGAACCGTAAAGCCTAAGTCGTTTATTATCAGCAACCAAACGGTGACGTTTCAGGCGCAATTGACCGAGAAAAAAGTGGATGTGAAAAACGTGGTTGGGCTGCTGAAAGGCGAAACGGACGAAACAGTTGTGGTTGGCGCCCATTACGATCACGAAGGTCGCCGGGACGAAGATATTTACAACGGCGCGGATGACAACGCCTCTGGCACGACAGGATTACTGGAAATTGCGGAAGCCTTCGGAAACGGCGCGAAACCGCAGCGGAGCATGTTGTTTATCGCATTTACCGCGGAGGAAAAAGGGCTGATTGGCTCGCGGTATTATGTGGCACATCCGCTGCTGCCGCTGAAAAATACCAAAGCGATGGTCAATCTGGATATGATCGGCAGGAACGAAGATACGGCATCCATGAGCGAACGCGCCCGACGCGGATTCCGGACGGTCACTGCAGAAGAAAGCAAAAATTCGCTGTATGTGATCGGCACCAGCCGCAGCGCAGGCATGAAAAACGTCGCGGATAACGCCAATAAAAACTATGGGTTGGAGCTGCTGTATGATTATGACGATGCACAGGGCGTTATCCGTCGCAGCGACCAGTATCCGTTTATCGAAAAGGGGGTTCCCGCGCTGTTTTTCTCCACCGGCGCGCATCCGGATTACCACAAACCGACTGATACCGCCGATAAAATTGACATCCCGAAGATGACCAAAGTGGTGCAACTGGTGTTTGAAACCACCAACGCGCTGGCCAATGATGCCGATATTCCCGTGCTGGACGAGCCGCTTTCGACGAAATAATACAACCCAAAAATTTTCTTAAAAATAAAAGCCTCGCCGAAAGCGGGGCTTTTTGTATTTGTGGTCATCGGCGATTTAAAATAGCTTGCAAAATATTGTTTTTCGCCAAATTTTGAATTGGTCTGTTCGCGGAAAACTGTTAATTTTCAGCCTGTACAGATTAACCGCAGAGGACTCAGAGATCGCGGAGAAAAAGCGGAGATGAATTTTTCCATCACAATAAAATATGCGATTATAACCGTTCAAACCATTGGTTTTTGGTAATTTTCTCGATAATTTTTCTCTGAAACCTTTGCGCACTCCGCGACCTCTGCGGAAAAAAAAATTCTGCACCGTTACAAAACAGGAAACAAAAGGCAAAACCAATGAAGCCCGCACCATCCGCACTTCCCGATTTTTTGAATGAACTTCGCCCGCGCATCAGTGGCGATTTGCGCACAGACGATTACAACAAAGTGTTGTACAGCACCGATTCCAGCATATTCCAGGTGATGCCCTTCGGTGTGCTGATGCCCAAAACCATGGAAGATGTCCACGCGGCGGTGGAGCTTGCCGCCAAATACCGCATCCCGTTGTTGCCGCGAACCGGCGGCAGCAGCCTGGCCGGACAGGCGGTAAACGCTGCGCTGGTGGTCGATTTCACCAAACATCTCGATGATATTCTGGAAATCAATCCCGAAGAGCAATGGGTGCGGGTGCAGCCCGGACGGGTGCTGGACGAGTTGAATATCGAACTTGCGCCGCACGGATTGCAGTTCGGTCCCGATCCGGCCAGCGGGCAACGCGCGGCGATGGCGGGCATCGTTTCTAACAATTCCACCGGCGCACATTCCATTTTATACGGGATGACCGTTGAACATGTGTTGGAAATAAAGGGATTTTTGAGCGACGGCAGTCCCTTCCATTTTCGTCCGATGGACGCGGGCATGTTTGCCCAAATGCAAAAACGCAGTGGGCTGGAAGGGCAAATTTACCGGGAAATCGGCGATATCATCACCAACCACAAATCGACGATCCAGACAGCCACACCGCGACATTGGCGACGCACCGGCGGCTACGGGCTGGACCGGTTGGTGGATGGCGTTTCCCATCGCTGGACGCGCGATTCGCAAATTAATCTGGCAAAGCTGCTCTCCGGTGCGGAAGGCTCGCTGGCGGTGATTTCAGAAATCAAATTGAATCTGGTGCCCAAACCGAAAATGACGGCGCTGGCGTTGGTGCAATTTCCCAATTTGCATCTGGCGCTGTCCAGCGTGCCGACGATGCTCACGGCTGATCCGTCTGCCATCGAACTGCTGGATAATCTGGCACTTACGCTCTGCAAAAATGTGCCGGAATACGCCCGTTTGCTGAAAACCTTTGCGCACGGCGATCCGAACTGCATTTTGATCACCGAATTTTACGGTGAAAGCGAAGCCGAGCTGAAAAGCAAAATCGCCCGGCTGGAAGAAATTCTTCGCCAAAACAAGATCGACTGCGTCAACGTTCCGGCGTATGATCCGCGCATGCAAAACAATGTGTGGACAGTGCGAAAAGTGGGACTCGGGTTGCTGATGAGCATCAAAGGTGACCAAAAGCCGCTGCCGTTCATCGAAGATGCGGCGGTGCCGCCGGAGCATCTCGCGGAATACATCGACCGACTGGAACGCTTTTGCGCGGACATCGGCACGAAGGTCGCGTATTACGCCCACGCCAGCGCCGGCTGTTTGCACGTTCGCCCGGTGATCGACGCGAAAGTTGCCGGCGATCTCGAAAAATTGCCGAAAATCGCCACGTTTTCTGCGGAACTGGTCGGGCATTACGGCGGCTGCATCAGCAGCGAACACGGCGACGGTCGCACCCGCAGTTGGCTGCTGGAAAAATTTTACGGCGAGGAAATGTTCAACCTGTTCCGGCGGGTGAAAAATGTGTTCGATCCGCATAATTTGTTCAATCCCGGCAACATCGTCGATCAGGATTTTATCACCGAAAATTTGCGCTTTGGTGTGGATTATCGCGTTCCGGAAATCAAAACGCATATCGATTTTACACCGGATCAGGGATTTGAGCGGGCAGTGGAGTTGTGCAACGGCGCGGGCGTTTGCCGCAAACGCACTGTCGGCACGATGTGCCCCAGTTTCATGGTCACCCGCGAGGAAGAGCACAGCACGCGCGGTCGCGCGAACGCGCTTCGGGCGGCGATGTCCGGCAAATTGCCCGCGGGCGAACTGACCAGCAAACGCATGTACGAGGTGATGGAACTGTGCATCTCCTGCAAAGCCTGCAAAGCGGAATGCCCGTCATCGGTGGATATGGCGAAAATCAAGTTTGAATTTCTGGCGCAATATTACGACGCCAACGGCACACCGCTGCGCGCGAAATTGTTCGCCAATATCCCCAAAATTAACCGGCTGATGACCAAATTACCGGGTTTCGTGCGGTCTTTTGTCAATTGGAAAATGGGTTTGGCGCCGGTTCGCTGGATCAACGAAAAGCTGTTCGGCGTGAGCATTCACCGGGAATTGCCGGCGTTCGCGCCGGAAAGTTTTGTGGAATGGCACCGCAAAAACCGTAAACCTGCAAGCATCGATCCGGCGAAAAAACAGGTGCTGCTGTTCAACGATACGTTCAATACCTACAACGATCCGCACGTTTCCGTTGCGGCGCTGGAAGTGCTGGAAGCCGCCGGATACGAAGTGCTGTTGCCCGGAAATGTCTGCTGCGGTCGCCCGGCGATGTCCAAAGGGCTGGTGGATCTCGCCCGCGAATCCGCCCGCAACACTATCGATAAATTGTTGCCGTTCGCGGAAGCGGGCATCGCAATTGTGGGGCTGGAACCGAGCTGTCTGCTCTCGATGCGCGACGAGCATTTTTCGCTGCTGCCCGGCGATGCGCGCGTTGCCACAGTTGCTGCGCAATGCGTCACGTTTGAGGAATTTGTGGCGGATCTCGTGGAAAAAGGCGAACTGAAGCTGAAATTCTCCGGCAACGGATCGCCCAAAAAAGCGCTGCTGCACGGACATTGCCACCAGAAATCGCTGATCGGTACGAAACCGAGTCACCAAACGCTGAACGCCGCCGGATTTGCGGTCGAAGAAGTTGATTCCGGCTGCTGCGGGATGGCCGGTTCGTTTGGTTACGAAGCGGAACATTACGACGTTTCGCAGCAAATGGCGGAACGGCGATTGATGCCCGCCATTCGCAACCAGGATGACGACACGGTGATTGTCGCCGCCGGAACTAGCTGCCGCCACCAGATTGCCCATTTTGCCGGGAAAACCGCGCTGCATCCCGCCGAAGCCGTTCGCAACATGATCGCAGATTAACGCGATATCAACTATTTTTTCAACGCATTGCCATCCCCGCAACATTCCGGGGATGGCAATTTCAAAAATGTAACCTTCCGCCATAACTTCCGTTAGAACTGTATTAGCGTATCTGTTTAATTTTCTGCAATCTGTTTTCGACAAACTGAAAGGGAAAATCATGCAATATTGTCACATCGCATTTGTGAAATATGTTGTTCGTGCGGGTGTTTTGTCTATTTTTTTGCTCGCGACACAGTTGATCGCGGAGGAAGAATGGCCGAATTTGAGGGGCGTCAATTTCGATGGCGCTGCGCAGCAACAGGTTATTCAGCCGGGAAAAACATATCGGTTGAAAACCGTCTGGAAACAGGCGACCGGTTCCGGTTATTCGAGCGTTTCTGTGGCGAACGGAATGGCTGTCGTGCTGTTTTCCGGTGAAACGTTCGATTATGCCGCCGCATTTGATGCGCAATCCGGCGAATTGCGTTGGAAACAACCGCTGGATTCCATTTACAAAGGTCACGACGGTTCGCATGATGGCCCCATCGCCACGCCGTATGTCAGTAAAAAACAGGTATTTGCGCTCAGCCCGTGGGGGAAGCTGGCGGCGTTCGATCTGCAAACCGGACGGGAAATGTGGTCAACCCAAATCCGCACGGATCACGCGGCGGAAAAGCCGCTGTACGGATTTTCAAGCTCACCGTTTTTGTTCAATTCTACAGTAATTCTCGAAGTTAACGGGCAGGAAAACAACGCAATTATGGGTTTTGACGCGGAAACCGGCGCTGTTCGCTGGTCTGCGCTGAAGGATACGGTGATGCACCAATCGCCGATGATGACGGAAATTGACGGGCAAATGCAGCTCATCGGGATCACCCGGAAACACATTTACGGCATGAATCCGGAAAGCGGGGAAGTGCTTTGGCAATACAAACACGATGGCGACGGATACGCGATCAGCAGTGGCAGCATGATTCCCGTACCTGCCGGCGAAAACCGGTTGTTTCTCACCCACAAAGCCCGCGAATCGAAAATGGTGCGCTATCAAAAAAATGCGGAAACCATGCAATTTGACGATTTGTGGGAGAGCAACACCATCCGGATGACGTATGCGATACCGGTGTATCACGATGGCTATTTGTTCGGTTACAGCAACCGTTTTCTCACCTGCATCGATGCGGAAACCGGCGAAAGCGTCTGGAAATCCCGCGAGCCGGGCGACGGTTTTATCTCGATGCTGGACGGACACCTCGTGCTGATGACCAAAATTGGCGGGCTGCACATCGCCAAAGCCACGCCGGAAGGCTACAACGAGCTGACCGCGATGAAGGTTTTCGACAATCACTCGTGGACAGCGCCGAGTTTTGCATACGGCAAAATTTATGTTCGCAGCCACGGCGAATTGGCGTGTCTGGAACTGGCGGAGGCCGAATCGGAAGTGACGATTGCCCAGACAAACGGGATAATCGAATCATCGCTGATCGATAAATTGGTGAAAAATGTCGGGCAATCGAGCGAAAAATCCCGGTTGGTCGATGAATTTATGGCATCGCAAACCCAATTCCCGATCATCGAAGGTAAGGAAACCATTCATTTTATTTATCGCGGTTCAGCAAATGATATTTCCATTATTTGCGATTATTTTGGTGACAGACACGAAGAACCGATGCACCAAATAGCGGGCACCAACCTGTTTTATTATTCGCTGAAACTGCCATCCGATGCACGGCTGGATTACAGTTACATGCTGAATTTCGAAAATCGGGTTGCCGATTCGCTGAACCAGCGGCAATTTGACGGCGCATCCTGGTTTGCGATGCCGGATTGGCGCGAAGCCGCTTTGCCGCAAATTGCAGATGACCAACGCGGCACGCTGGATTCGCTCCAACTGGAAAGCGCGGTAACAGAAACGGAGCGGAATCTCAAAATTTATCTGCCGAACGGATATGCGGAAAGCGGGCAGCGATATCCGGTTGCCTACATTAATTGGGGCGATGAGGTGCTCGCCAAAACGGATGTGACGAATATGCTCGATCGAATGACCGGCACGCAAATTGATCCGCTGATTGTCGTTTTTATCCCGCTGGTTCCCGGTCGTCGCGGCGAGTTATTGGGACCGAATGCCGAAAAATATTCCCAAATGGTTACAGAAGAAGTGGTTTCGCTGATCGACAACACCTATCGCACCATTCCCGAAAGCGATGCCCGGCTGATTGTCGGACAGGGCGATGCCGCGCATTCGGCGTATTACACGGCGTTCAAATTTCCCGGCGTGTTCGGCAATGTTGCGTCACAATCGATGATGGCGCTCACCCGTCACGAAAACGAGCTGCGCGAAATCATTAAGGCATCGAATGTTTCCAACATGCGGGTATATATGGATTGGGGAAATTTCGATATGCGCAGCACGGTGGAAGGTTGGGATATGCGCACTGCCTGCACCGATCTGGCGGAATTTTTGAAATCCCGCGGCTATTCCGTGAACACCCAAACCGTGAACGACGGCTACAGTTGGCTGAGCTGGCGCAACCGGACCGCGCAACTGCTGGCAACGTTTTTCCCGAAAAAATAATGGCGGCAAATTATTGAATCAACATCCGAAGGGCGTGGACATCACGCCCTTTTTTTGTGGCGCAATGTGCAAAAGATATTGATTTCGCGTTCATTCGTTGCGATAATTCCCCAACCTAAATCTGATATTCAAAACTGTTTTTATTGGAATCGCAATAAATGATGAAACAACCGGCGTATTTGTTAGGAATTGAAACCAGTGGCATCACCTGTGCGGTGGGCATTGCCAACAACGACCAACTACTGATCGAATTGGCGGCGGGCATCAAAAACATTCATTCGCGGGTGCTCTCCCGTTTTGTAAATGAGGCGTTGGAAATTGCCGGAATTGATGCCGGTGATTTGGCAGGTGTCGTCGTTTCCGCCGGACCCGGATCGTTTACGGGATTGCGGATCGGTTACAGCGTCGCCAAAGGCGTGGCGCATGCGCTGCAAAAACCGATCATCGAAGTGCCGACGCTGGATGTGTGGGCGTATCAAACCGGCGCACAATCGGTGCCGGTTTTGTCGGTGATCAATGCGCATCGCGGCGAAGTTTTTGCAGCACGTTATTTGTGGAAAAACAAAGTGTTACATCGCGAAAGCGAATACGAAATGCTGGTGCCGGAAGCGTTGCAATCGTTTTGCCAAACGCCGCATCTGGTTGCCGGAAACGATGCGAAATCAATGGAAACGGAGCTGCTGAACAATCTGCCTAATGGCTCGCAGCTGGCAAATCCGGCGGCAGCCTGTCCGCAACTGTGGGCGTTGCATTCGCTCGGATTTCAACGATTCCAAAACGGTGAACTGAGCGATACAGCAAGCTGCGAACCCATGTATATCCGCGCATTCAAAGGGGCATCATGAACGGTCAGCCGCTGATCCGCACGATGCGTCTGGAAGATCTGGACGCAGTTATGGCCATCGAACATCAGATTTTTTCGGAAGCCTGGACGCGCAAAAGTTACATTTACGAAATAAAGGAAAACCGTTTTTCGCTGCCGATTGTGCTGGAACTTGAGGGCGAAATTATCGGGCACGCCGTTGCCTGGCATGTGTTCAACGAGTTTCACATTGCCACCATCGGCATCCGGCAGGAAAATCAGGGAAAGGGCTGGGGCAAATTTTTGCTGAAAGCCATTATGGGAATGAGCGACGGCGCAGATTATGTATTGCTGGAAGTGCGAAAAGATAACGATACCGCCATCCGGATGTATGAATCGTTCGGATTTATTCCGTTGCGCATCCGGCGCGGCTATTACCGCGACGGGGAAGATGCTATTGTGATGCGCAAACAGTTGTAAAACCAACTCTCTGAGAAATAGGTTTCCATCCGCAAGATTATCCCTTATATTGAATTTTATGAAAAATCTGCATCAACCGATTGGTTCATGCAGTAAATTGCGGTGTTGAACTATTGGTAAATCCAACCGGAGATATTGGCAAAATGCCGGAATCATCTGCTGAAAAACCGCTGAAAGTGTTAATCGATATTCATATTATCGAAGACGTTCTGGAAAAAAAGCCGCCGCACAACACTACCTCGTCTGAGTTGGTTAGCAAGGTGCTATCTCGCGAAATATTGGGCGTTCTGCCCGGATTCGCGATTGTTTCCATCTACCGGAAATTGCGCGACAACGCTGCCGCACAGCAGGCGGAAGATGTGATTGACTGGTTTTTGGCGAATTTTGAGATCGCATCGCTCAGTAAAGAGTTGTTCGTTGCCGCCCGCAGTTCAGAAATGGAAGATTTTGATACGGCGCTGATGCTGTATTCAGCCATTTTCAGCCATTGCAAAATGATTGTAACGCGCACGCCGGAGCACTATCCGGATGACTCAGTGAAGGTGGTTTCACCGGAGGAATTGCTGTATCAACTCAGCCGTTCGGCAGATTAAATTTTAGTGTTACCGTATCTGCTGCGCAACTAAACATCGCAAATATAACGAATTACAATTTGTTTTTGGATTAACTGAATGATCTCAATTCAAGAGGCACTTGATCTCGTTAAAACTGTCCTTCCTCAACCGCAAACTGAAGAAATTCCGCTGGAAGATGCCATTGAACGGGTATTGGCGCAGCCCGTTTTTGCAACAGAACCGATGCCCCAATTTACCAACAGTGCGATGGATGGTTTTGCCGTTCGTTGGGATGATGTGCAGTTCGCCACGGAGGCGCAACCGGTGAAGCTGCAAATTACCGGGGAAAGCCGGGCAGGCGTTCCTGCCGATGCGCATTTGGCATCCGGCGAAGCCATGCGCATCAGCACCGGCGCGATGGTTGGCAACGGTGCGGATACGGTGGTGCCCATCGAGAATACAGAAATTAATGAGCAAATGGTGAGCATCAAAAAAGTGAACCATCGCCACCAGCATTTGCGCTTCGCCGGCGAAGAATACGCCGCCGGAACAGAATTGCTGACCGCCGGAACCGTGCTCAATCCTGCGCAAATAGCGGTTGCCGCATCGCAAGGCGCAGCAATGGTTGCCGTTTACCGGTGTCCGCGAGTGGCAATTATCGGTACCGGAACCGAACTGGTTGATGTGGCGCAAACACCTGTTGCGGGGCAAATCCGGGATTCCAACGGTATTATGCTGGCTGCCGCCGTCCAAAAATTTGGCGGAAAAGTAGTGTCGCGCCAACGAGTTGGCGATGATTTTTCTGCAACGGTTGCCGCAATCGAACATGCATCGGCTGTTGCTGATGTCATTTTGTTCAGCGGTGGCGTTTCCGTTGGTCCGCACGATTTGGTAAAAAAAGCCGCTCAGGAATGCGGATTTGAAACTATTTTCTGGTGTGTCCGTCAAAAACCGGGCAAGCCGCTGTATTTTGCCAGAACCGCCAATACGCTATTGTTCGGCTTGCCGGGCAATCCGGTTTCGGCGTATATGTGCTTTTTATATTATGTTCAACCCGTTTTGAAATTTGCCAATGGAACAGGATTCAATCACCGGCGTTTTACGGGTGTTCTTGCGGCGCAATTGGAAAACCGATTGGACCGTGACCAACTTTTCCGCGTGAACTGCCAATATCCAAAAGACAGTTTGCCCATCGTTTCGCCGCAGGAAAAACAGGCGTCGCATATGCTGACATCCGTGAGCAATGCCAGTGGATTTATTGTGTTGCCCGCTGGCCAAACCCTGCAGAAGGGGGTTAAGGCAGAAGTCCTTAAAATGATATAAATAAGGAGTTTATGATGGCTGCAAAAGCAGAAGAAGTTTTCCAGAGCGAACCAAAAGTGGTAAATAAACCTCGCAAAAGTGTGTTGGGGCTGATTGTTTTGGTAGCAGTTTATGTGCTTTCACCGATCGATTTGTTGCCGGAAGCGCTGATCGGGCCGCTCGGTTTTCTGGATGACGCCGCACTCGTGACTTTTCTGGTGCGAAAAATTCTGAAACGTCAGTGATTCCTGAAAACGAGGTCGGGCAAAAGCGGTTGTAGATCACAACAAAATCAGGTTTTTCTATTAAATTAATCTATTGCACAAACGGAATTCTGCTCCACTGCCTTTTAAAATACACGGACGGAAAAATCAGAAATACGGTTAGTTACGAGGGTTCTTGACGAAATCTCATTTGACGGAATGTCCCATGGGAAAAGTTTAATTTACGTAAAGGAGATCGATGCAAATGACCAAACGAAAACTTCGTGAACGATTGTCCAATTACGTTCGGAAGGAGAATTGTGTGATTGCCACAAGCCACACAGCTTCGAAAATCGCCGGAGAGTTGGGTTGTACCAAAGATGAGCTGGACATTTTTATTCGTGATGAATATGATATGTCCTTTAGCGGCTGGAAACAGGATCCGGGGATTGTTTTAGGATATCCGGAGTGTGAAAGCTGCGGAAAACACCGGCGGGGTCGTCCTTATGGTCACAAAGGTGAAATGTATCAATGTCTGGTTTGTGGAAATATTGGTGAAAAACGGAAGCTCAAATATAATTCCAACGGAACCGTTGGTGTGAGTGACCAGGCGCCGATAAGCCTGCCAACTCTTAGAGGGCGTTAACCTTTTGGTTTTTCATAGTTTACAAAAAAGGCATGTTCGCACATGCCTTTTTTGTTTTATGAATATCTGCATTTTGTGGTAATGCGAAACTTTTTTGTTCGCATATGTGAACCCGTTTATGAATCTTCCAATCCAAAAAAATCCAGCCAAGTATTCAGTGTCTGCAATTTGCTTTCGCCATGTTTTGCGATGCTCTTGCGCACTTTTGCCAGCGATTTTTCATTGCGTAATTTAGCGGGCGTTTTCGAATAAAATTTATCTGCCAAACAAATAATCTGTTCTTCGATAGAAACAGGCAGCAAATCGCGGTCGGGGAGGGGCAGGTTTTTGGCAGCGATATCTGTCCGCGAAATGCCGACGCCGGTGTGCCGTTCGCAAACCAGCGCATGTTTTGGCAAGTCTTCTTTTTCCAAAATTTCCCGCCCGATAATGCCGTGTTGAATATACGGCGCATCCCCAAAACAGGCGATGCCCGGTGCGTTTGTGTGAATAATCCCGATATCGTGCAACATCGCGGCTTCGCGGATAAACTGCACATCCGGCGATAAATGCGCCACTTTTTTGGCCAGCCACAACGCTTTTTGGGTAACCAGTTGGCTGTGGATCAGCAAAATTTCATGCAGCTGCGATCCCGGTTTATAATATTTATTGATGATTTCCAGTGGTTCCAACGCTGTTCTCCATAAATTCAATTCGCAATAAAATGCAAATTTGTCGGGGATACAATTAAAAAAGAAAACCCGGCACATCATCGCGGAAATGCCGGGTTTGCAGGTTTCTAACGGGAAAACGGGTTAGTGCATGGCGTAACGCTGGCGCTGTTTCGCTAATGTTTGGATGTCATTTTGCGTAAAATTGGCGTTCATTCGAACAGAACCGTTTTCTGTGGTGATGTCAATTTTATTGACAACATCGATGGCTTCGCGATTGCCGTCGAGCGACAGTTTGAACCCGGCGAGTGCGCCTTTAGCCATATCGCGAACAAGCTCTGCATCCTGATTGTTTTTGAAAAACCCGACGCCGTCAATGCTCATCGACTGATCAATTGCTGCTGAAAACGCCACCTGATCAACCGAAAAGAGGGTGCGCAAACGCTCTTCCGGAAAATCTTCCGGCATGTTGTCCATCATTTCATCGATCATCGATTGGGCGTTGGCGGTCATCCACATGCCGCTTTTATATTTGACATTTGCCAACCGGCTGGCGATGGCTTCTTTCTGCGCCGGATCAGGATTTTGGGCGAGATTCAACCACGCTTTCACCAATTCTTCGTTGCCGAAAACCACATGTTTGGCATCTGCAAAGCAGAGTGCTTTCTGACGTTCGGCGATCAAAAACAGCGTGTGATCGCCAACGGTGGTCTCTGTCAGGCGGCTTTCAGCATCTTTTTCGCGGATAAATTCGGAAAGGCGTTCTGTGTTAAAATTGCCCACCGCAACCACCAGCATTTTTGGCGCATTGCGCACCTGCGGCATTATCGATACGTAAATGTTGTCCACATCTTTGCGGACATCGAATTGGGTTTCTGTGAGAAAATCGCGGAATTCGTTTTCCCGGTCCATTTTGGTAAAAATGGAGTCGCGGATTTCCGCAAACATGCTGCTTTCACGCAGTTCTGCGAGGTTGGCAAATCCCAACGCCATCTCGTCCTGCAGGGGCATCCGGGAAAGTTCGGTCGTCATTTCTGTGCTCAATTGCTCGGTTTTATCCGTTGAGCATTGCCAGAAAAAGACTGCGGCAATCGCCAAAAACGTTATTTTCATTAAAATTTTCATCGTAAAACTCCTTTTCAAAAATGGGTAATTTCAATAGTGTATTCGTTTACGGAACATCCCGGAGATTGTTGCCGGAAGCGACTCAGAAATTTTTTCGCTGAAAAATAAGCACCGCCACACCCAGCATAAATACGCCGAAACCCGTGGACGTTGCCAGCGGCACCCACGAATGAACCGGCACGCCGCGAACCAGATCGCCGGTAATTCTGCCGAGCTCCGCCACTTTTGGCAGAAAATGATACAATCCGTCCAACACGTAACCGTAATATTTACTGGATAATAGCGCATAAATTTGATCGCGCTGCAACAACATCGGGCTGAAAAATAAAATCATGTAAGTGAGCATCAGCGAAAACGCGCCGCTGCGTACAACGATGCCCAAAAATGTCATCAGCGAAAATAAAATGGAAAATGTTACCACAATCATTACGGCGGCGAGCAAAAATCCCCAATTCCAGACACCGGTTTTCAGCGACAAAATCAGCCACGAAAAAACCACCAGATAAAAAATATTGAATGCCACAATCGACACAGCGCCGAGGTAACGACCGAGCAAAATTTCCCAACGTTTCAACGGTTTGGAAATGAGCAGATCGATCGTTCCTTTTTCCAAAAAACTGGGTACTAAACCGCTGGTTGCAAACAGCGACATAAACACGCCGCCGGTAAACAGTGCCACCGCGATAATACTTTGCGCGATAATCACAAATTCTGCGATGTCCAAAGTTTCATTTATTTCCTGACCAAATAGTGAAATGCCGGTAGCCAGACCGTCAACAATATCCAGATTTAGTGCGAAAATAAACAACAGGCAAACCAGGGTTGAAATCGCCAAAAACGCCAGAAATGTTTTTTTGGCGAGCGATTCCCGAAATGTTAATTGAATAATGGCGAGCAGTTTCATTGCGATTCCTTTGATTCGATAACTTCAATAAAATAATCTTCCAGCGAAATTTTTTGGGGGATGATGCCGCGAATTTGCACGGCTGCACTGCGCAATTCATCGATCAGCACATTCAGTTGTGCCGTATCTTTTATCGCGATAGACAAATGCCCGTTTTGTGCGGTAACGGGCACGGAAAGTTGTTCGCAAATGGGCGTAACTGCCGCAACTTCGCTTTCAACCAGCAAATCGTAATGATGATCCCGTGAAATCAGCGATTCCATGCTGCCCTGACGCACCAGTTTTCCTTTTTTCAAAATTGCGATTTCGTCAGAAATGCGTTCGACTTCCGAAAGCAAATGGGAATTCAAAAAAATGGTTTTGCCCTGATTGCGTAATTTTTTCAACAAATCGCGCACTTCCCGGCGCCCCACCGGATCGATGCCGTCGGTTGGTTCGTCCAAAAACAGCATTTTGGGTTCGTTGATCAACGCCTGCGCAATACCCAGTCGCTGCAACATTCCTTTGGAAAATTTGCGGATTTTGGTGTTTTCCCATCCTTCGAGATTCACCAGCTTAAACAATCCCGGCATTCGCTGATGCAAAGTGGCTTTGTTCAAACCGTTCAGTTTTCCGTAATAATACAGGATTTCGTTGGCTGACAAAAATTCCGGGAAGCGGTGATTTTCCGCCAGATAGCCAATATCGTTATGAATTGAAATATTGCTGATCGGTTTGCCAAAAATCGTTGCGTTGCCGGCCGTCGGGAAAACGATGCCCAGCAACAGCTTGATCAGGGTTGTCTTTCCCGCACCGTTGGGTCCCAGCAGGCTGAAAATGGTGCCGGCCTCGGTTGCCAGCGACACGCCATCCAGCGCTTTGATGCTGCCTTTTTGATAAAAACGGCTAAGGTTTTGGGTTTCAATTGCCTTCACAAATTTTCCTTTCTGTTAACGCAACAGCATACGGAAGAGATAGAAATCATGTTCCGAATTTAATCAAATTCGCGGTGAAAACAGAAAAAACATGACATTAAATTTGCGAAAAACGCAATATATTGTTTAATTATGGCAACCGAACGATATAAATAGATCACTGAATGATACATTTTTTGCCGCTTATAAAGCGGTTACATTTGCGACGCTAAGAGAGTGTTTTTATGGATGTTAAGCGTGATCAATACTCAAGCGGTCTGACGACACATGAGTATCTGTCAACCCTGAAGGTATTGTTCGTTGGCTCAGGACGATCAACATATGAGTTGATAAAACTGCTTTTTCAGGACCCAACCATAGTTGTTTCCGGCATCGTTGGAACAAATCCGCATCCCGAAGTGCTCGCATTCACCCAATCACAAAATATTCCCATTTACAACCAATTTGAACAAGTTATCCGTGATGAAACACTCGATGTTATTTTTAATGTTGGCGGCAACGCGGAAGTCCAGCAGCAAATCAGCCGCGATAAAAATAGCAACACCGTTTTAATCGGCAAAAAAAGTGTGGAATTATTGCTGTCCGCATGGTCCGAAACGGAGCAGCAACAGTTGTTGGAAAGTTTGCTGCAACCCGCCCGCCGGGAAACATTTGAGAGCGGGGAAAGCAGTTTTATCATCGGAAAAACGGAAAAAATGCAGGAAATTTCCAACATGATCAACCAGGTTGCACCGACGCCGACAACCGTTCTCATTCGCGGAGAAAGCGGCACCGGAAAGGAACTGGTTGCAAAAATGATCCACCAGCGCAGCCCGTGGCGCGTTCGCCCGTTGATTACGGTAAACTGCACGGCATTCAGCGCAACGTTGATTGAAAGCGAATTGTTCGGTTACAAAAAAGGAGCGTTTACCGGCGCAAATTCTGACCGGACCGGATTGCTGGAATTGGCGAATAACGGTTCCATTTTTTTGGATGAAATCGGCGATATGCCTGTGGAAATGCAGTCAAAATTATTGCGTTTTTTGCAATCCGGCGAAATCCGGCGGGTGGGTGATTACGAAACCCGTAAAGTCAGGGTTCGGATCATTGCCGCAACCAACCGGGATCTGGAAGAAGCGATGCGCCGGGGCGAATTCCGGCAGGATCTGTTTTACCGATTGAACGCGTTTACCATTTACAGTCCGGCGCTCCGCGAGCGGCGCGAGGATATTCCAGATCTTGTGTTGCATTTTTTAAAAATCGTCAGCGATAAAGTAAACAAACGGGTAACCCGTATTTCTACGGCAGCAATGGCTGCAATTTGCGATTATCAGTGGCCGGGGAATATCCGGGAGTTAAAAAATGTGATGGAACGCGCTGTAGTAATGACGCAAAATGACGAGATCGATACCCTGCATTTACCGCACGACATTACCGGTGCCAACGATTCCGCTGTTCAACTAAATGCCATCGATCTGAATGAGGGTCTGATGTCGTTAAAATCTCAAATGATCGATCGTTTTGAATACGAGGTGATTTGCCGCTATCTCAAAGCCAACGAAGGGAATATTTCCCGCGCCGCAGAAAACGCCAAAGTGCCGCGAAGAACCTTCCAGCGATTGGTCAGCAAACACAATATTTCCACAGACGATTTTAAGCATCGAAACGGAACTGTGTAAACAGCGAAGCAGAATCCGAATTTCGCCAACCGATTGACCTCCCCAAAATTCTTCACAAAACAGCGTAATGTTCAAAAAAAGACACAGATGTCGCACTAAGTGCGTCGTTGGTGTCGCACTAATTTTTCCTAAAAAAGGCGATTTGAGCGATATTGTGAGCGATTCACCCAAAAAAGTCGTTGGGTTCGCGCGAAGCAATATTGTGATCGGCGTCAATTTTGGAAATCACTCGTGCGAAACAGCAAAATTTGTCAAAGTGCGACGCTGGTGTCGCACTTTGTCGTAGTTGTTTTTTGCTTTACTTCGAATAAAAATTTATCTAAATATAACAAAAACAGACGTTTTGGATCATTTCGCCGGGATGCAGAAAAATTGGCATCATATTGGCAAAATATATATCCACATCCTGGCGGATTGAAGGAAAATCACTAATTCAAACAAAGGGGTTTAAAATGTCGAACTTGCCAAAAGGCATCGCAATCAAAGGTGAAATGTCGCAAGGTTACAGCGATATTCTTACCCATGATGCGCTTCAATTTATCGCCGGGTTGCACCGCAAATTTAACACGACACGCAAACCTTTACTCGCCAATCGCAACATTCGCCAGCAGGCAATCGATGCCGGAACATTCCCTGATTTTCTGGAATCGACGCGCCATATTCGCGAAGATGATAGCTGGAAAGTCGGCTCCATTCCGGCGGATTTGCAGGATCGGCGGGTGGAAATCACCGGACCGACAGAGCGCAAAATGATGATCAACGCGCTGAATTCCGGTGCAAAGGTATTTATGGCGGACTGCGAAGATTCCTGTTCCCCCACCTGGGCAAATGTTATTGAAGGGCAAATTAATTTGATTGATGCTGTCAATCGAACCATTTCTTTCAAGAGTCCCGAAGGAAAATCTTATGAGCTGAATCTGGAAATTGCCACATTGCTGGTTCGCCCGCGCGGCTGGCATTTGGATGAGCGGCACATCGAAGTCGATGGCGAGCCAATGTCCGGATCGCTGGTTGATTTTGGGTTGTATCTTTTTCACAATGCCAAAAATTTGCTGGAAAAAGGCAGCGGCCCGTATTTTTATTTGCCCAAACTGGAAAATCATCAGGAAGCGCGGTTGTGGAATGAGGTGTTTAATTACGCTCAACGCCAGCTCGGATTGGAAATTGGCACCATCAAAGTAACGGTGCTGATCGAAAATATTCTTGCCGCATTCGAAATGGAAGAAATTTTGTATGAATTGCGTGATCACATCGTCGGACTGAACGCCGGGCGTTGGGATTACATTTTCAGCGTGATCAAAAAATTCCGCAATCAGGCGGATTGTTTGCTGCCGGATCGCGGGCAAATCGGGATGACCGTGCCGTTCATGCGTGCCTATACCGAATTGCTGGTGAAAACCTGCCACACACGCGGGGCACACGCCATCGGCGGAATGGCTGCGTTTATTCCCAGCCGTCGCGATGAAGCGATCAACCGCATCGCGCTGGAAAAGGTGACGGATGACAAAAAACGCGAATCCAACGACGGGTTCGACGGCACATGGGTTGCGCATCCGGATTTGGTTCCGGTTGCACAGCGCGTGTTCGATAGCGTTTTGGGCACCAATCCGCATCAAAAATCGCGGTTGCGCAGCGAAGTGAACATTGCTGCAAAAGATCTGCTGAGCTTTAACATCGCCGGTGGAAAAATTACCGAAGACGGATTGCGAACCAATATCAACGTGGCAATTTTGTATCTGGAATCGTGGTTGCAAGGCGTTGGCGCAGCGGGCATTTACAATTTGATGGAAGACGCTGCAACCGCAGAAATTTCGCGGGCACAGCTCTGGCAATGGATTCATCATCCCACCGCAACGGCGGAAATGGGTAACGGTGATCAGCCGAAAGTATCGCTCGAATTATACAATAAACTGGTTCCGGAAGAAATGACCAAAATCCGGCAACTGGTTGGTGACGAGCGGTTTGATTCCGGGAAATTTGACATCGCCAAAAATCTGTTGGATGAACTGGTGAGCAACGATGATTTTGTCGATTTCCTGACGCTGATTGCATATGAAAAATTAGACTAAAAAAATTAAAAAAATATGGGCAGCCGAATACGGATTTGCCCATTTAGGAGCGATTTAAAATGAGCACCTTCGAAAAAGAAATTCAAAAAATGCAACAATGGATGGCCGGCGAGCGCTTTCGCGCAGTCACCCGGCTCTATTCCGCCCGGCAGGTGGTTGAACAGCAGGGAACCATTTATAACGATTACACACTTGCCAAAACTGCCGCCGCAGAGTTTTATGAATTATTGAGCGACCTTTTCGCCAAAGGCGAATCGATTACTACTTTTGGCCCGTATTCGCCGGGTCAAGCCGTAATGATGAAACGAATGGGCATCAAAGGTATTTATTTGGGCGGATGGGCGACATCTGCAAAAGGCTCTACATCGGAAGATCCGGGTTCGGATCTCGCGAGTTATCCGCTGAGCCAGGTGCCGGACGAAGCGGCAACATTGGTTCGGGCGCTGCTCGCCGCGGATAAAAATCAACGCTTCGCGCGGATGCGCATGTCGGATGATGAACGGAAAAAAACGCCGGAAATCGATTTTCGTCCGTTTATTATTGCCGATGCCGACACCGGACATGGTGGCGATGCGCATGTGCGAAACCTGATCCGCCGGTTTGTGGAAGCCGGTGTTACCGGATATCACATCGAAGATCAGAAACCCGGAACCAAAAAATGCGGTCATCAGGGCGGGAAAGTTTTGGTACCGGTGGATGAACAAATCAAACGGCTGAACACGGCGCGTTACCAACTGGATATCATGCAGGTGCCGGGAATTATCGTTGCCCGAACCGACGCAGAAGCCGCAAACCTGCTGGAAAGCAGCGGCGACGAACGCGATCAGCCATTTATTCTGGGCGCCACAAATCTGGATGTTCCGGGATACAAATATTGCTATCTGGCGCTGATGAAACGCTTTTACGACGCCGGAATTACCGAAATTAACGGTCACCAATTGTATCAAATTTCCGACAGCGCATACGCTGAAGCCAACAACTGGTTCGAGCAAAACGACTTGATTGCTGTTTTTGACGAAAAAATTGAAGCGATCAAAAAAGCCGGTGGCGGCAATGTTGAAAAAATGTTCGATGCAGCGGTGAACAGTTTTGTGGAAACCTGGGAAAAATCTGCCGGCATCAAATCGTTTGGCGAAGCCGTGGCAGATCTGATGGCTTTCCGCAGCGAAGAAGGCGCAACGCTGGAAATGACTGCTGACGAATGGCTGGCATTTGCCGGAAAAGCATCGTTCGACGAAGCACGCAAAAAAGCGTTCGCGATGGGCATCGACGCCGATTGGGATTGTGAAATCGCCAGAACACCGGAAGGCTATTACCAGGTCCGCGGCGGTATTGAATATGCGATTGCCAAATCGCTGGCAGTGGCACCATTTGCGGATATTTTGTGGATGGAAACCAAAACAGCCGATCTGAAAGATGCCAAAGAATTTGCAGATGCGATTCATGCGGTTTATCCGGAAAAAATGCTGGCGTATAATTTATCGCCATCGTTCAATTGGGATACCACCGGTATGAGCGACGAGGAAATGCGCAATTTCCCGAAAGAAATGGGCAAAATGGGATTTGTGTTCAATTTTATCACCTACGGCGGACACCAGATCGATGGATTGGCAGCCGAAGAATTTTCAACAGCGCTGATGCAGGATGGCATGCTGGCACTGGCAAAAGTCCAGCGCAAACTGCGATTGCTCAATTCTACCTACAAAACCCCGCAAACGCTCGTTGGCGGAAACCGGCTGGATGCAGCGTTGACTGCATCTTCCGGGCGAACCGCAACCACCAAAGCAATGGGAAAAGGCTCCACCCAGTTCCAGCATCTGGTGCAAACCGAAGTGCCGGTAAAATTGCTGGAAAGCTGGCTGGAATTGTGGACAAAACAGAACGATATCTCTGCACCGTTGCAGATCCAGTTGCGTCCGCACACTGCCGGATCGGAATTGCTGGAGCTGCGGGTGATGGATGAAAACCGCAATCTGGCTGCGAATGTAATATTTGCAACCATTCACGATCGCACCGGAAAAAGCATTCTGTCCATCCGCGACCAAAATACGCTGAACGAAAATTTCCGCAAAAAACGATTGATGACGCTGCTGCAATTGTTCCTGATTCATCGTTACAAAAGCGTTTCCTTGCATTACGTTACCCCGACGCAGGATAACCAAATGCAAACCGCCGGTATGAAAAAAATGGGCATTTTTAACGAAGTGAACACCGAGATTGGCGATATAATCGTGGCGACCGTCAATACGGAACATGTGAAATCGCTGCTCGATGCCGGTGAAGCGGAATTGAAAAAACTGATCGCCAAAAAATAATTTCACTAACTGATTGAAATGAAAAAACCTTTTCACAAAAAGTTAAAAAATCCAGGAAAACCTTAACGGCAAGGTTAACAGGGGGCAGTTCCCGCGCGGTGGTCTCGGCAACCGCCGCGCGAGGTTTTTTAACAATTGACCGATCTGCATTTGCATTTTTTAACCTTTTTTAAGCTTTCTTTTTTTACCTCAGTATTTCCAAATATATAACAGGATTTTTTTACGATCACGGAAGACCTGCGATTTACACGGCAATTTTGGGTGATACGATAAGTGATTTATTGTTTAACCAGCAAAGGAGGATTCGCATGTGACTGTTGCAGGAGTATGGGATTGAGGCGTCTTATCATGATGAAAAGTCATGTGTAATTATTATCTGTTTCGGTAAAAAATGGAATTTGTGATGGACAGGGCCGCTGTAAAAAACCAGCACAAATTTCAGATAACCAAATCCTAAACAAGCTTAGTGAGGAGAAAAATTATGTTGCGTAAATCTACGTTGGTATTTTTTGCGCTTTTGATTTCTGTATCTTTCGCCATTGCACAGGATGGCGATTGGGGAATCAAGTTCTCGGGTTTTGTGAAATCCGATCATTTTTTTGACACCCGCCAGACGGTTGCGGCGCGTGAAGGTCATTTCCTGCTTTATCCGACTGCAGAATCAATGGATGAAGATGGAGATGATGTGAATGCCACCCCTAATTTCAACCAGTTGGCAATCCAAACCCGTTTAACGGGTAAAATCACCGCGCCGGATGCCTTCGGCGCCAAAGTTTCGGGTGTTGTTGAAGGTGCATTTTTTGGTCACAGCGATCCGGACATCAACGGATTTCGTTTGCGCCACGCTTTCATGAAAATGGTTTGGGATAACACAACCGTTATTGCCGGTCAATATTGGCATCCGCTGTTTGTCACCGCAGTTTTCCCCGGAACCGTTTCATTTAACACCGGTGTGCCGTTCCAGCCGTTTTCCCGGAATCCGCAATTGCGTTTGGAGCAAAAATTCGGAACCGCTGTGTTAACCATTGCAGCATCTTCCCAACGCGATTTCGCCAGCCCCGGTGGCAGCACGCCGTTGCGCAATGCCGCATTGCCTAACCTGAGTGCCCAAATTCAGTTAAATCCTGGCAAAAATGTTGTCGGCGCAACTGTCGATTTCAAACAATTGCGTCCGTCGCTGGCAGATGACGGTAAAGTTACCGGCGTTAGCTTCCAGGCTTTCGGCAAAGCCGATTTGGGCAGTGCCGCTATTGAAGTCGAGGCAATTCTCGGTCAAAATCTATTTGATCACCTGATGTTGGGCGGGTTTACCGTTGCTGCAGAAGGCTCCGAGCCCGGAAAAACCGAATTTACCACAATGAACAACCTGACATTTTGGGGCGAAGTTTATGCCACTTCTGGCAATGTTCAGCCCGGTATTTTCTTCGGTTATTCCCAAAATCAGGGTGCCAGCGATGATGTTGCTGCCGTTACGCCTTCCGCACGTGGAACGAATATCAAAGATTTGTTGCGTGTTTCTCCCCGGGTGGTTTTCAAATCCGGTAAAGCGCAGATCGCCGGTGAAGTTGAATACACCAAAGCCGGTTATGTGGATACTTCTGTGGAAGATGCGTTCGACGATAAAGGAAAACCGGGAAATTCTGATCTTAGCACGTCAAACATCCGCTTTTTGTTATCGTTTATTCTGGGCTTTTAATCGCAAACAAGTGATTGTGTAGTCGTTAGGCGCATGCGCCTGAAGAAGGAAAACTTCTCAAATTTTACCGGTGCGTGTTATTAACCGCATGCACCGGTTAACCTTAAACTGTTTTTGGAGGAAGTAATCATGGCGTCCAAAAGTATGCAGGAATACTGGAAAAGGAACCTCACTTATGTGGGCATTCTGCTGGCCATCTGGTTTATTGTTTCCTATTTGTTTGGCATTATTCTGGTTGAACAATTGGATACGATCAAATTTTTTGGATTCAAACTGGGGTTCTGGTTTGCCCAGCAAGGTTCGGAAATTGTATTTGTGATACTGATTGTTGTTTACGTTAAGCTAATGAACAAACTCGATCGCGAGTTCGATGTTCACGAAGACTAACTGCACTATAACTGTCTTTTGAGTGAATTAATGTTGAGTAAACTTAAGAAAATTAAGGAGTTATAAATGTCAATTTTAGTCTGGACCTGGATTATCGTGGGCTTTACGTTTGCGATGTATATCGGTATCGCTATTTGGACACGTGCCCGCTCAACCGGTGATTTTTATGTTGCTGCAAAAAGTGTTCACCCCATTGCAAATGGTATGGCAACCGGCGCCGACTGGATGTCTGCAGCGTCGTTTATTTCAATGGCAGGTATCATCTCATTTCTCGGTCGCGATGGCGCCGTATATTTGATGGGATGGACCGGCGGTTATGTGCTGCTGGCGATGTTGCTGGCGCCCTATCTGCGTAAATTTGGAAAATTTACCGTGCCGGATTTTGTTGCTGAACGCTATTATTCCAAAGGCGCCCGGGTTGTGGCGGTGATTTGCGCAATCTTCGTTTCCTTTACCTATGTTGCCGGGCAAATGCGCGGCGTCGGTATTGTATTTTCACGCTTTTTGGAAGTTGAAATCAACTCCGGTGTGATCATCGGGATGATCATCGTTTTCATTTATGCAGTGCTGGGCGGAATGAAAGGGATTACCTACACTCAGGTTGCCCAATATTGCGTACTTATCGTTGCCTATTTGATCCCGGCAATTTTTATCTCCATTTTGATGACCGGTAACCCGATTCCGCAATTGGGATTCGGTAGCGAACTGGCTGATGGCAGCGGTTATTTGCTGGACAAACTGGATGCATTACAGCAGGATCTTGGCTTTGCCGCATACACCGGGCAAGGTGCCAAACTGCCGATAGACGTGTTTGCCATTACCCTCGCACTAATGGTTGGTACTGCCGGTTTACCGCACGTGATTATCCGGTTTTTCACCGTTCCCAAAGTGCGCGACGCCCGTTCTTCCGCCGGTTGGGCGCTGTTTTTCATCGCGTTGCTGTATACCACTGCACCGGCAGTGGCAGCATTTGCACGCACCAACATCATTCTGACATTAAACGAAAAAAGCCCGGAAGAACTGCACGCATCCGCACTGGCAGCCGGACAAGACCAGCATTGGTTTGAATCGTGGAGCAAAACCGGTTTGATCAAATGGGAAGACAAAAATGGCGACGGTCTGATTCAGTATCGCGGACCAAAAGCCGCAGATGGTTTGGCCAATGAACTCGTAACATTTGATCGCGATATTATTGTGTTGGCAAACCCGGAAGTTGCTCAGTTGCCAAACTGGGTGGTTGCTTTGGTGGCTGCCGGTGGTTTGGCTGCCGCGCTATCCACGGCTGCCGGATTGCTGCTGGTAATATCCACATCCATCTCGCACGACCTGATCAAAAATGTGTTCGCCCCGGAAACAACAGAGAAAAATGAGCTGATGTATGCACGTGTTGCAGCCGGTTTCGCGGTGTTGCTCGCCGGTTATTTTGGCATCAACCCGCCGGGATTTGTGGCGCAGGTTGTGGCGTTTGCGTTCGGTTTGGCTGCGGCATCTTTCTTCCCGGCAATCATTTTGGGTATTTTCTCCAAACGCACCAACAAAGAAGGTGCCCTGTCCGGTATGATTGTAGGTATTGTATTTACAGCAGCTTACATCATTTATTTCAAATTTGTGAACCCTGCTGCAAACACCACAGCAAACTGGTGGTTCGGAATTTCGCCGGAAGGCATAGGAACTGTTGGCATGATTCTGAACTTTATTGTATCTTTTATCGTTTCTAAATTCACGCCGGAACCGCCGGCTGAAATTCAGCAACTGATTGAAGATATCCGCATCCCGCGCGGCGCTAAAGGTGCGTCAAATGTTCACTAAATGTTTTTGTTGAATTATTGCAGGATCGGGTTTTTGGTAAACCCGATCCTGTTTTAAAACCTGCAGGAGGGCCGAAAGTATGAAGTATCATCCTGATTCGAATGCATCGAAAAATGCACATATCAGTTCATTGGATCAGTACCGGGAAATGTATGAGCGATCCATCGCAGATCCCGATAAATTCTGGAGCGAAATAGCCGAACGGATAGACTGGTACGATAAATGGCACACCGTTCGTGAATTCGATTTCGTAAATCCGGAAATTGCCTGGTATAAGGGTGGAAAATTAAATATCACCTACAACTGCCTCGATCGCCACGTGAAAGCCGGCAACGGCGACAATACCGCCATTATCTGGGAAGGCAATAATCCCGATGAAAGCGAATCATTTTCCTATGCGCAAGTATTGGCGGAAGTGCAAAAATTTTCGAATGTGCTGAAAGCGCACGGCGTTAAAAAAGGCGACCGTGTGTGCATTTACATGCAGATGATCCCGGAATTGGCTTTTGCCATGTTAGCCTGTGCACGAATCGGTGCGGTTCACTCTATCGTTTTTGGTGCGTTCAGTGCGGAAGCGCTGGTCGATCGCATCAACGATTCCGAATGTGTCGCACTCATCACACAGGATACCGCAGTTCGCGGGGCAAAAAACAACATCCCCATGAAAGCAAATGCAGACGCCGCCGCACCCAGATGCCCGTCAATCAAACATATTTTTGTTGTTCAACGCACCGGCCAACCCGTAAACATGCAGAACGGGCGCGACCACTGGTGGCACGAAGAAATGGCCAAAGTTTCAGCAGTTTGCGAACCCGAAGTAATGGACGCGGAAGATCCATTATTCATTTTATACACATCCGGCTCCACCGGAAAACCCAAAGGCGTACTGCACACGACCGGCGGATACGCAGTATACACATCGTTTACGCACGAACTAATATTTGACTACAAACCCGGCGATATCTATTGGTGCACCGCCGATATCGGCTGGATAACCGGACATTCATACATTATATACGGACCCATGTGTAACGGTGCCATTACAATGATGTTCGAAGGTGTACCCACCTATCCTGATTACGGCAGATTTTGGCAAGTTGTTGAAAAACATAAAGTTACCCAGTTTTACACAGCGCCAACCGCCATCCGTTCGCTGATGAAAGAGGGCGACACTTGGGTGAACAAATACGATTTATCCAGCGTGCGGATATTGGGCACTGTTGGCGAGCCCATCAAAGAGCCGGAATGGAAATGGTATCAATCCGTCGTCGGGAAAGAGAATTGCCCGATCGTCGATACCTGGTGGCAAACGGAAACCGGCGGCGTGTTGATTACGCCATTGCCCGGCGCAACTCCCACCAAACCCGGTTCTGCAACGTTGCCGTTTTTCGGTATCGAGCCGGTTTTGCTCAATGAAAAAGGTGAAGAGCAGGAAGGCGCAACCCAGGGATTGCTGGCTATCAAAACATCCTGGCCGTCGCAAATGCGCACCGTTTACGGCGATCACGAGCGATTCAAACAAACCTACTTTGCGATGTATCCCGGCTACTATTTTACCGGCGACGGCGCCCGTCGTGATGAAGATGGCTATTACTGGATCACCGGCCGTGTGGATGACGTGTTGAACGTTTCCGGTCACCGGATCGGTACCGCCGAAGTTGAAGGCGCGATCGGACATGCCGAAGGCGTTGCCGAAGCCGCGGTTGTGGGTTTCCCGCACGATATCAAAGGGCAGGGCATTTACGCATACGTCACGCTGATGACCGGCGTAGATCCGAGCGACGATTTGGTGAAAGCTATCAAAAAATCTGTCCGGGAACATTTGGGACCGCACGCAATGCCGGATAAAATCCAGTTTACACCCGCGTTGCCCAAAACCCGTTCCGGCAAAATTATGCGCCGCATTTTGCGCAAAATCGCCGAAGGCGAGCTCGACAAATTGGGAGATACCTCCACGCTGGCAGATCCGGCTGTGGTCGATTCTCTCGTTGAAAACCGACTATAAACCTGGTGCAAGCGCAATTTAGCGCATAGTCGATCCAGGATTTTTAACCGCAAAACGGCGCTCTCTTTAACGGGCGCGCCGTTTTGCAAATGTTTTATATCATGGTTTCGTTCAGAAAAAGGGGGAAATACCGACAAATTTCCGCAGGCTGATTGTTTAGTTAAAACCAACTTGAATTTTATTCAGTCGTGTTAACCGTCCGGTGTTTTTTCTGAGTGAATTCTGGCTCTTTGCGCCGGACAGATTCGATTACAAAGAGAGGTAATACTCATGAATTACCAAAAAGAATACCTGCATTCCATTCAGAATCCGGAAGAATTCTGGAAAGAAAAATCAAAAAACATTTATTGGTACGAAGCGCCGCGTAAAATTCTTTCAAAAGATGAAAAGGGATTTTACCGGTGGTTTCAGGGTGGCAAACTCAACACCGCATATCTTGCATTGGATCATCATGTGAACAACGGGCGGGCCGATCAGCTCGCGTTGATTTACGATTCACCGTCCACAAATTCAAAAAAAACATACACTTTTCGCGAGCTGCGCGATGCCGTTGCACTGTTTGCCGGCGTTTTGGCCGATATGGGCGTAGCCAAAGGCGATCGCGTGGTCATTTACATGCCGATGGTGCCCGAAGCGGCCATCGCCATGTTGGCGACTGCGCGGCTGGGCGCTGTGCACTCTGTTGTGTTTGGCGGATTCGCACCCAACGAACTGGCGATCCGCATCGATGATGCACAGCCGAAAGTGATTGTTTCCGCATCCTGCGGTATCGAATTCGACAAAGTGATACCCTACAAACCATTGCTCGACGAAGCCATTCGGCTGGCAAAACACAAACCGGAAAAATGCGTTATTCTGAAACGTCCGCAACAAAATGCATCGCTGGAAACCGGTCGCGATTACGAATGGAACGAACTGATGTCTAACGCAAAACCGGCAGATTGTGTTGCCGTTGAAGCAACCGATCCGTTGTATATTCTCTACACCTCCGGAACCACGGGCAAACCCAAAGGTATTGTGCGGGATAACGGCGGTCACGCCGTTGCGCTGCGATACAGTATGGAAACCGTTTACAACGTAAAACCGGGCGATGTGTATTGGGCTGCATCTGATGTGGGCTGGGTTGTCGGACATTCCTACATCGTTTACGCGCCGCTCATCACCGGATGCACAACCATTTTGTTCGAAGGAAAACCCGTTCGCACACCGGATGCCGGCACGTTTTGGCGAGTCATTTCCGAACACAATGTGAAAGCTTTTTTCACCGCGCCCACGGCATTTCGGGCAATCAAAAAGGAAGATCCGAAAGCGGAACATCTCAAACGATACGATATTTCCTGCCTCAAACATTTGTTTTTGGCCGGCGAGCGGCTCGATCCGCCAACCTATCACTGGTTGAAAGATATTTTACCGGATACCATTCCGGTGGTCGATCACTGGTGGCAAACCGAAACCGGCTGGCCAATCGTTGCCAATCCGTTGGGATTAGAGCAATTTTCTGTCCGTCCCGGCTCGGCAACCAAATCTGTTCCGGGGTATGATGTGCAAATTCTCGATCCATCCGGCAAAGAGCTGGGCAGCGACGAAGAAGGTGCCGTTGCGGTAAAATTACCGATGCCGCCTGGTTGCCTGCCAACGCTCTGGAATGACGACGATCGATTCCATCAATCATATATGGAGCGGTTTCCCGGCTATTACCTCAGCGGCGATGGCGGCTATAAAGATCGCGATGATTACGTTTACATTATGGGCAGAATAGATGATGTGATCAACGTTGCCGGTCACCGGCTGTCCACCGGCGAAATGGAAGAAATTGTCGCATCGCACCCGGCGGTGGCGGAATGCGCCGTTATGGGCATCAACGATGAGATGCGCGGACAAGTGCCCATCGGATTGGTTGTGCTGAAAGATGGCGCAACAATGGATGAAGCAACACTGGAAAACGAACTGGTGGAAATGGTTCGAAAGGAAATTGGTGCGTTTGCATATTTCCGGAGGGCTGCGGTGGTTAAACGCCTGCCAAAAACCCGTTCCGGAAAAATACTGCGACACATCATCCGTAAAATTGCCGATGGACAGGAATTCACAACGCCATCAACAATTGACGATCCAAAAATTCTGGATGAAATTAAATCCACCATGTCTGAACATCGCATTGGGCAGGGTAACACCTGATCTGTAAACTGAGATAAAAATGCGAATCTGCAGGCGATGCCGATCAGTCGGTCGGTATCGTTTGCAAAATAAATTACAGTCTGTTTGCATTCGTCGATTATTTATTATGTGATCCGACTGTTTTTGGATTTGCCGCACCGGTTTCCGGTAAAAAAGTGATTGTGGGAACCGTTTTTAGCAAGTGACAAACATTTCATATTTTGCAATCGGATTTAGAAATTTTCACTAAAAAGTGGATAAATTTTTGTCGAATGAAATGTGAAAAGTGTAACAAAAAAGCTTGCTTTTTCTGAAAAAAATGCTATAATAAAGAGATTGCAATTGTGTTTTTTTCGCAATCGCTCATCGTAAAAAGCCCGAGGAAAAAATGAGATTAAACCGGAAACAGTCGATCATATTTTCGGTATTTTATTTTGTTTTCACTTTAATATTGCGTTTTGTTCTTGAGCCCTACTTGTTGGGATATTACTGGATCTCAATTGGTATCGGGCTTTACTTCATTCTCCTATTTTGGTTATTGTATCACAAAAAATTTCTCAATTTCCATGCGGAAGCCGACGCAAACGAAGGCAAAACAGCAAAAAGCAGAAATCGATAAAGGTAGAGGGGTTGCCGGCACGCCCGGTAACAAGGTAACAATCGCGACTTGCCGAAAGGCATTGTGCCGCTTTACAGGAGGTCTGAAAATGAACCTGATTTTGTTAGGAGCACCCGGTGTCGGAAAAGGCACCCAGGCTAAAAAATTGGTGAAAGAACTCGGGATACCGCAAATCTCAACCGGAGATATGCTGCGTGCCGAAATCAAAAATGGTTCGCCACTGGGGTTGAAGGTGAAAGGCGTAATGGAAAAGGGAGAACTGGTTTCTGATTCGCTGATTTTGCAGATCGTGGAAAAACGTCTTCACGATGACGACTGCAAAAATGGATTTATTTTGGACGGATTCCCCCGGACAATCCCTCAGGCAGAAGGCCTGGAAGGCATTCTGGTTCGCATGAATATTTCGCAACTGAAAGTGTTGGACATTGCCGTGCCAGACGAAGATATTATTGCCCGGTTAACCAGCCGCAGAATATGCCAGCAATGCGGAACACCGTACAGCACAATTGCAAATCCGCCCAAAGTTGACGGCGTTTGCGATGAATGTGGCGGTAAAGTGGTTCATCGTGTGGATGATTGTGAAAATATTATCACCAATCGTTTGGCGGTTTATCGCAAAAATACGGCACCGCTGATCGAGTATTATATTGCAAAAGGCGTTTACACAGCAATTGATGGCACAAAAAGTGTTGAAGCAGTATTTTCAGGTGTTATGGAGCAGCTTTCCGTTGGAAAAGTGCAACGCAAACGGAAAAATATGCAGCTCAGCGAGCAAACAATTTAACACCAGATAAGTTGAAATTCTGTGCGGTTTTGGGATTTCGAAATCGGTATTACCGGTTCCGGTATTGCAAATTTTCAGCAACACCGGAACCGTTGCAAAAACCCTCTGAATTTTTGATTCGCAACGAATCTGCAAATAAATCTCACAAAATTTTTTTATGAAATCAGCTACCCGCATAAATTCTGCAGGGAAAGCCCGCAAAAGCATGCTGTCAATTTTCATCAGCAGCTCGCGGAACTGCTTTCTTGCTTTCGCATGTGGCGCCGGGCTATATTACGGGTGTCAAAAATACGTATAAACACGATCAAAAACGAAAAGATGAACCCAACGCAGGCGTGACAGAAAACTGCGCTGTGGTTCTCAAAATAGCAAAACCCTCAATTTGAGCGGCAAACGGAGGATCAATAATGCAAGATGTATATGTGATTTCAGCAATAAGAACGCCGATTGGCAAATTTGGCGGCGCATTGGTCAACACCTCGCCGGTAGATTTGGCAGCACATTCCATGAAAGCGGCGTTGGAAAAAGCCGGACTCCCGGCAGATAAACTCGGTTTTTACATTTACGGCAATATTCTTAAACACGGACACGGGCAATTGCTGCCGCGAAACGCCGCGTTGCGTGCCGGAATTCCCTCACATGTTGACGGTTACGCGCTCGATATGCTCTGCTCTTCCGGAATGATGAGTTTTATGAATGGTGTAAATATGATTCGCCTCGGCGATGTGGATACTGTGCTCGTTGGCGGGGTGGAATCGATGTCGCAAGCCGGTTTTCACCTGTCGCACAAAGCCCGTTGGGGATACAAGTATCTTTCCGGCGGCGGCGAACAGGTGATCGACGAACTGGCGCATGACGGGCTGACCGATTCCACCAATGGTCGTTCCATGGGCGACGAAACCGACCAGCTTGCCAAAGAACGCGGCGTTGCCCGCGAACAAGTGGACGAAGTGGCGTATCTATCGCACACCCGTGCGGCTGCGGCAACCGAAAAAGGCTATTTCAAAAAAGAAATCGCGCCGATGGAATTGAAATCGCGCAAAGGTACGGTGGTGATGGACACCGATGAAGGCATTCGCCCGGAAACAACACTGGAAACATTGGCAAAACTGCGTCCGGTGTTTAACGCAGATGGCGTAATCACCGCAGGAAACGCCAGCCAGATTTCCGACGGTGCCTGCGGATTGGTGCTCGCCAGCGCAAAAGCAGTGAAAGAATTCGGGTTGAAACCGATCGCGAAATTCCGTGGTGCGGAATGGATTGGTGTGGAATCCTACAAATTTGTGGAAGCACCGGTGCCCGCAATTCAAAAGATGCTTGGCAAACTGGAAATGAAACCCAACGATATCGACCTTTACGAAAACAACGAAGCATTCGGTTTGAACAACGTTTTGCTCAGTCGTGAACTTGGCGTAAGCTATGATAAAATAAATGTTTACGGCGGCGCAATTGCGCTTGGGCATCCGCTCGGTTGTTCCGGCGCCCGCATCATTGTCACATTGTTAAATGCGTTGAACGAAAACGATGGCAAATATGGCATCGCATCGTTATGCCACGGCGTTGGCGGCGGAACGGCTGTGACCGTCGAGCGCGTTTAATGGTTGTGCAATCTCCAGTGCAAATTTTACGCGTGCGCTGAAACATAATTTCAAAAAAAACAACTGTCGGGAACGGTGTTTCGGGGCAACGTTTCCGACAAAATTTTCCGGTTGCAGAAATCCCCGGAATTCGGCTGTTTTGTTGGGTAGCGATCGATTGATGTTGTGATAATTAACCGAAGATTCCTGCCTTTACAGGAATGACATCGCACCCCTTCCCAAACGATCACAATTTACACGTTCAAATAAACGGTTGATCGAAATGAGCCAAAAAACGCTGTCTTTTTTGCAGAAAATTGCACCTTTCGATGCTTTACCCCAAAAAGAATTGGCGGATATCGCCAAAAACGTTCGCATCGCTGAATATCCTGCCGACACGCTGTTATGCACCCAGGGAAAATCAAAACTCGACAGTTTGTACGTGATCGAGAAAGGCGCGGTTGAGCTGTTTTTTGAAGAAAACGGTGTCAAAAAACTGAGCGGATTTTCCAGCGAAGGCGAAACGTTTGGCGGCATTGCGATGCTGGTGAATCAGGGATTTGCCATCCGCACAATTCGCGTTCACGAGCCCTCCCGATTTTATATGATTGACCGCGAACGATTTTTGGCACTTTGCGAAAAATATCCAGATTTCTCGGATTTTTTTACCGACAGCTTTGGCAAAAAATTGCTCGACAAATCGTATCTGGCAATTGTTGCAAATGTGGCGGCGCAACGCAGCGATTCTGATATGCCGTTGTATAATCAAATGGTCAAAACCGTCACAAATTTTGAGCTTTCCGTTTATCATCAATCCGCCAGCATTCAGGAAATTGCCCGTGCGATGAATAAATTGTCGCATAGCGCAATGCTGATCACAGATGACGATGGCAAATTTGTGGGGATCGTAACCGACAAAGATTTTCGCCAAAAAGTGGTTGCCGATGCAATGGATGTCAGCCATCCGGTGCATGAAATTATGTCATCGCCGCTGTTGAGCATTCCGCAGGACGCGCCGGCGCTGGAAGCCATTTTGATGATGGTGCAGAAAAATATCAAACATTTGGCAGTAACCGATGCCAGCGGAAAAGTAGTGGGAATGACCAGTAACCGTCGCCTGCTGATGTTGCAAGGGCTTTCGCCGGTGATGCTGATGCGGGAAATTCGCTACGCCCAACGCCCGGAAGATCTGTTTGGGAAACAAAAGGAACTGGCGCCGATCGTAAAAGAACTGGTGCAGGGCGGTGCACGATCCGATCATCTAAACCGCATGATTACGGCAGTTGCGGACGGCGTTTTGAAAAAGCTGATTCAATTTGCGATCGATGACATTGGCGAACCGCCAACCAAGTTTGCGTTCATGATTTTGGGCAGCGAGGGCAGAAAAGAGCAAACGCTCAAAACGGATCAGGATAATGCGATCATTTACAAAAATCCGCCCAAAAGCCGCGAAAAAGAAGTTCAGGATTATTTTCTGAAATTTGGTGAAAAAGTATGCGGCTGGCTGAACAGCGCGGGATACAATTATTGCAACGGCAACATTATGGCTCAAAATCCCAAATGGTGCCAGCCGATTTCGGTGTGGAAAGATTATTTTTACAAATGGATTCAAACACCGGAGCCAATGGCGGTCATGCACTCGACCATTTTTTTTGATTTTGAGGGTGCATATGGCGACGCATCGCTGACGCGGGAGTTGCGCAGCTATTTGTTCGATTTGCTGAACAAACGCGCCGGGATGTTTTACTTCCATTTGGTGAGCAACTCGCTGCAAATAAAACCGCCGCTGGGGTTTTTCCGCAATTTTGTGGTGGAATCCAAAGGCGATCACAAAGATATGTTTGATGTGAAGAAAGCGATGACGCCCATCGTCGATTTTGCCCGGATTTACGCATTGGAACACAAAATAGAAGCAACCAACACGCTGGACCGGTTGGAAGTGCTGCATCAAAAAAATGTGCTTAAAACCAAAGAATACAGCGAGTTGGAGCAGGCGTACCGCTTCCTGATGCAAGCCCGGTTGGTGCGGCAGGTGCAGGCGATTACCGAAGAAAACGCTGCGCCATCCAACTACATCAATCCCGAAAAACTGACCCAGATCGAGCAGCGGATGCTCAAAGAAATCTTTAGTCTGGTGCAGGATTTTCAGGAAAAAATGAGCGTGCATTTTCGGGGGATGATGTGATTTGAATATTAAAAAATGCACCGCGTTGGGCAATTTCCGGTGGGTTTGCGAACCACTTTTCAGGTGATGTGAAAGTCGAAAATTGAAATTCAAACAGAGTTCTGCGACTTATTTTTGTAAAACAAATTAAACTTCAGGAGTTGAGAATGTCATTTCCCCCGCCGTTTTACCGTTGGCGTCCGCATCCGTGGCACGGATTGGAGACCGGACCGGATGCACCGAAAGTTGTGCACGCATATATCGAAATAACGCCGTTTGACTTTGTGAAATACGAAGTAGATAAAATTACCGGATACATTCGGGTGGATCGTCCGCAGCGCAGTTCTTCGCAGCCGCCGGCGCTGTACGGATTTATTCCGCGAACCTATTGCGGTCGCCGGGTGGGCTCGCTTGCGCCGAAAGCAAAGGGTGGCGACGGCGATCCGCTGGATATTTGTGTGCTCAGCGAACGCCCCATCAATCGTGTGGAAATTATTTTGAATTCGCGGGTGGTTGGCGGATTGCAGTGTATCGACAAAGGCGAGGCGGATGATAAAATTATCGCAGTGTTGGAAAACGATAACATCTGGCAAAATGTCCACGATATTACCGAACTGCCGGAAATTTTGGTAGAGCGTTTGCGACACTATTTCAGCACTTACAAAATGGTGCCTGGCTCGCCATCGCAGCTGGATATCGAAGAAGTTTACGGCGCGGAACGGGCACTGGAAGTTGTGCAAGCCGCAATGTCTGATTACGACGAAGAATTCGGGCGCTAAAATTTAATATTTCAGTCGCGCGTAAAATGTTTTTTGAGAGGCTTCGCGCGCTTCCCGGAGCGTGCGAATGCCTTTTTTTGCCAGCAATGGCAGCAATTTCAGAAAAACCTCCGCAGTCACCAGCGAATCCCCTAAAGCCGTATGCCTGCCGATAATCGTTACACCCAGCCGTTTGGCAACTTCATCCAGACTGTGTTTATCCTGATTTGGGTGCACAAATGCGGAAAGCAGCAGTGTATCCAGCACCGGATTTACAAATTTCACGCCGGTTTTTTCTTCCTTTATTTGCAAAAATCGCATATCGAAAGCGGCGTTGTGGGCTACCAGCACAGTTTTTTTTGCGTAATCGTGAAATGCCGGCAGCACTCTGTCGATGGTCGGTTGATTCACCAACATTTCCGGTGAAATACCGTGAACTTTAATCGATTCGCGCGACAACGTCCGGCGCGGGTCCACCAATTGATCGAATACTTCCCGGCGGAGCATGCGCCCGTTGACGATCCGGATCGCTCCCACCGAAATAATTTCGTCGCCATCCGAAGGATTCAGTCCTGTGGTTTCGGTATCGAAAACCGTAAAACTCAATTCGGAAAGCGGCACATCGTCCAGTTCGCTCATTTGTCCGGGGCGATTGAACAGATCGAAATCATAATATTCCGGTCGGCTTTCGGCGTCCGGCATTATTTGCACCGGTTTTGAAACGGGCTCAGGAAATGCGGGTAACAACAGTCGCAAATAAAATTCGTTGCTCTCGGGATCGGATTTGGACCAGATTTCCGCATCGTGGCGGTCGAGCACTTCCTGCAACGTGAGCATGATGCCTTCGTTGTCGATCAGCAAAAATTGCGATTTCCAGTCTTGCATGACATCTCGCGGAAATTTTTTGGATTGCCATGCCAGATCGACATAAATAAACTGGTTTTTCCGCTCGATCCGGAAAGAAAAATCAGTGATATTCACCTGCTTAAGTTCGTGTAAAATAAAGAGATATGCCTGGGTCAGCGAATAGCTGTCCACATTAATCCAGATGCTCTCCTCACAACTTTCCAACGAAATGTTGATGTTCAATCGCTCCGCTGCCGCGCGCTGAATGGCAGCCAGCAAATCCGGGCAAAGCATTTGTTCCAGCGGCCAATGCGCTTTAAAATGTTCGGAAAAATCGCTGGTTGTTTTGTTGATGAGCGTGCTGAGCATCAGCGATTCGCTGTGGATGGTTTTCTGGAAATTTTCGCGCTCCGTCGGAGACATCGAGGGATAATCGATAACCGTTTCGATCGCCGCGCGAATCCCGGCAACCGATGCGCGAATGCCTTCGCTCAACACCTGTAGCAGCATGTCGCGCTGGCTGTCGCGTTTTACTTTTTGGGTGATGTCGTAAAGCACCAGCAAAAAGCCGTCGAAATTTTTTTGATTATCGAGAATCGGGGCAAGCTGAACCCGCAGCAATTGGTTGCTGCTGCCGGTGGTGACAAATTGGGAAACCGGCGCGCTGTTTTCCCGGCTGATGCGGTGCATCACTTCATCCAGCGCATGCTGAACCAATCGCGGATCGATGATGCCGAGCAGCGAACGCCCCAACCCGATCATGCTGCCAAACTGCGATTCCGACCCGTTTTGGGTATCGGTTCGCATAAAAATTTGTCCCGCACGCTCGTTATACAATAAAATGTTGCAATCGCGATTGCAGACCAAAATGCCTTCGTTGAGTTTGGCGATGAGCGTCAGCAAAATATTTTTTTCTTCCGCCAGCGCTTCGTTGGCTTTTTCGATGTTCTGCTCGATATTTTGGCGAAGCTCGTCAAAATGATCTGCCGCGGCGTTGATGGATGCGGCTAAACGTTGCAATGTTTCACTTTGCGGAACGGTGATCCGGTGAGATGGGTTGACAACCAGAATCCCGGTATCTTCGGTGATTTTGTTGAGCGGCGCCAGATAACGCTCGCCGAACCAGTGCACCGCCCAACCGAGCAACAGCAGCAACGCTGCCGGAGGCAACACCACAATCCAAAAATGTTTGTGCACAAAAGTGACAATCAGTTCGTATTCATCCGGTGGTTGCATTTGCGCATAAATGATGATCGCAAAAAAAATAATCAGCGCCAGCGCCAAAACCGCCAGCCGGATGGTCAAAATAAAACGTTGTTTGAGGTTCATCAGGTTTTTGCGGGTATTTTAGGGTTTGTTGATTAACGCGTTAACCTTATCCACCAGTTCTTTTGTGGAAAACGGTTTGGTAACATAATCGTCCGCACCCAGGGAAAGCCCTTTTGTGATGTCCATTTCCCGCCCTTTGGCGGTCAGCAGCACAATTTTCAGCGATTTCCAATCCGGGTTTTCGCGGATCGTTTGGCACAACTCGAAGCCGGATTTGTGCGGCAGCATCACATCCAGCAACACCAGATCGGGTTGGAATTCAGCCAAAGCGGTTTCGGCTTCCCGCCCGTCTCGCGCTACGCGAATCTCATATCCGGATTGACGCATCAGAAATTCCAGAGAAATCACAATGTTCGGTTCGTCGTCTACGATGAGTACTCGTTTTGCCATGTTGTGGACCCCCTTTGGCGCAACAGCTTTTTAATACGAAAGTTGTAACTATATAAAAAATAACTACCTAACACATTTTTAGTAGAGGGGAAAACGCACTATTTCTGGTCGCCGGCACTTTGGTTTACTGCTGTTTCAGCCGATTGATCCGCACGGGACAGCGTAAACGAAAACGTTGAACCTTTGCCGGGAGTGCTTTTTACCCAAATTTTGCCCTGATGAAATTCGATAATTCGCCGGGTGATTGCCAGCCCCAATCCGCTGCCGCCGGGCTGGCTGCCCACCTCGCCGTGAACCTGATGAAATTTTTCAAAAATAATTTCCTGATCTTCCCGTCGAATGCCGATGCCGTTATCCTGCACATCAATTTGCACATGATCGTTAATTTGCTGCAGCCGCAAATTTATTTTTCCGTTCTGACTATCGCAAAATTTTATGGCGTTGGAAATCAGATTCAGCATCACCTGCATCAGCCGGTCGCGGTCGCCGCGAATAAATGCCGGTTTCTCCGGCAAATCCACCGACGTTTTGATGCGTTTTTCCGCCAGCAACTGGCTGGTTGCGGCCATTGCGTCGCGGATCACTTCGGAAATATCCACCTGGCTGATTTTCCAATCCAGCGTGTGCGATTCCATTTTTTGCAGATCCAGCACCTGATTGATCAGCCGGGTCAGCCGTTCGCTTTCTTTAATGATAATGCTCAAAAAATGCTGGCGCTGGTTGATATCCAACTCCGGATTATCGTATAAAATTTCCGAAAACGCCCGAACGGAAGTGAGCGGTGTCCGTAATTCGTGGGTTACGGTGGATACGAAATCGTCTTTCATCCGATCGAGTTCCTGCAGCCGTTGGTTGGCGGCCTGCAGTTCGCCGGTCAGTTCTTCCAGTTCGCGGGATTTTTCTTCCAACTCGCGGGTGTGGGCGAGCACTTGCTGGGTTTCGTTGAGGATTTCGACCACTTCGTCGAGGCTGAGCGGCTCCTCTTTTACCACTGCGCCGATCAATCCGCGCGCAGTTGCAGAACCCACAGCGCCGGCGAGCACCTGCTCGGTGTGATTCACAAAATCGGTATCGGCGATGATCGATTTTTGCCAGTTGATTTTATGAACTTCGGCGTATTCGGTGAACACCTCATCCGTGCGGCGTTTACCCAAAAATCTGCGGAGCAGATCGTGCAGATCGCGCGCCGATGCCGATGCCGTTCCGCGCCAAATGGACGAAACTTCCACACCACCGGTATATTTGAAAATATCCACAAACAGCGACGCCTGATTCAGCTCGATGCCCGATTGCCGGCTGAACAGCGAAACGGTGACATAGCCAATTGTGTTCAGCAGCAAACTCCAGAACACCGAATGGCTGATTTGCCCGAAACCTTCCAACCCGAACAGATGAAACGGGCGGAGCAACTCGATGCCGAACAGCCCCTGGGTGATGATCGTTTCCGAAAATAATCCGGCACGCACCATCGACGGAAAGGGGAGGGTAAATGCCCAAACTGCAAATCCGATAATCAATCCGGCCATCGCGCCGTGGCGGGAGCCCTGTTTCCAGAAAATGCCGCCCAAAATTGCCGGTGCAAATTGGGCAACCGCCACAAAAGAGGTCAGCCCGATGGACACCAGCGAGAAAAATTCGCCAACAAAATGGAAGTAAAAATAGCCCATCAGCATTACCAAAATGATGCTGCCCCGGCGAATCGCCAGCAGCAATCCGGTGAGGTCTTTCCGTTCGGTGAGGCGCAGGAATTTCAAACGCAGCAGCAGCGGCATCACTAAGTCGTTGCAAATCATCGTACTTAGGGCAATCGTTTCGACAATCACCATTCCGGTTGCGGCGGAAAGTCCGCCGATAAACACCAGCAACGTCAGCCATTCCTGTTGGGCGATCATCGGGAGGGTGAGCACGAATGTATCAGCGTCCACATTCTGTCCGGCAAAATGCATCAGCCCGCCGAGGGCAATCGGCAGCACAAAAATGTTGATCACCAGCATGTAAAGCGGAAACAGCCAAATGGCTTTTCCGAGATGTTTTTCGTTGACATTTTCGATGACCGTGACCTGAAACTGGCGCGGCAGGAACATGATCGCCATCATCGAAACGATGAGCAGCAGAATCCAGTCTGCCTGCGAGCCGGAAACATCGCTGAAACCGAACAGCTTTTGCAGATCATCGTGTTGCGCCGCCCGTCGAAAAATATCGCCGAAACCATCATACATACTGTAGGTTACGAACAGCCCGACCGCCAGAAAAGCGACCAATTTCACCACCGATTCAAACGCGATGGCAGCGACCAACCCTTCGTGACGTTCCGTGGCATCGAGATGCCGGGTGCCGAATAAAATGGTGAAAACCGCCAAAATCATGGCGATGGAAAGGGTGGTATCGTTTAATCCGAGGCTGGATGATTGCGCAGGCATAATCACATGCGGATAGCCGCTGATGATTTGAAAACTGATGGAAATCGCTTTCAACTGCAGCGAAATATACGGCACGATGCCGATTACCGCGATGACGGTAACGGTTCCGCCCAACAAATTGCTTTTGCCGTATCGCGAAGCCACAAAATCGGCGATGGAGGTGATGCGGTTTTTTTTGCTGATGCGAATGATTTTGCGCATCACCACCCACCACAGGGTGATGATCAACGTTGGTCCGAGGTAAATCGGTAAAAACCCGACACCGCTGTTCGCTGCTCTGCCAACGCTGCCGTAAAACGTCCACGCTGTGCAATATACTGCCAGCGACAGTGCGTAAATATACGGGTTGCTGATGATGCTGCGCTGCATCGATGCGCGCCGGTCGCCGTAATACGCAATGGCAAACAGCACCGCAAGATACCCGAATGAAGTAAAAATGATCACCCAGTTTTGCAGCATAAACCTCTCATTCTTTTGGCCATTCGCGCGATGATGCGCTGCTTTTTTCGATGATAAATGCTTTGATCAGAATAATGCCGAACCAAACGCTGAACATATAAAAATAGAGTGAGGGAATGCCTGCAACGGTGCCATTTTTGAATAAGGATAGTATCGGGCCGTTCAATAAAATGAATCCCAGAAAGAACAGTGCAATCAGTTTTTGGCGCTTTAGCGAACGTGTATCCATAATGCTTTTGGGTTAAGTTTAGTCAATTTAAATGTACAAATAATGCAGGATTTATGAAAGGCTTTATCGCCAACAAGCTCAGAAAAAATGCGCTCAGCGTTTGTAAAATTATTTTACAAAGCATGCCCAGAAACCTGATTCCGCAAAAATTTTACGGAATGTAAAATCAGGAAAAGAACGATTGGTTGATCGCCTAAGTTGAATCAAAACAATTGTTTGTAAACATCGAAGCTTGCTGTGTCAAAAAGTTGGCCCGCCATTTGCCAAATAAGCAGACAAGGTGGCCGGGGTAGTTAACGAAGCGAATAGTGGTTCAGCCGGTCGCTCAACATTTCAACTGTTCTTTGATCTCCAACAAATATCCTGGCGCTGTAAAAACATCATGCAATTGGCAAAGGAGTGTATGTTGCAATTGATAAGGAATGTTGTGTTGTGGCTGGTGTTTTATGGTTGTGCGATCGTAAATGCCCAGCAATTACAAATGGCTGCGCAATTGCAATTCACCCGTTTTGATGCGGCAACCAACTGGCAATCATCGGTTGGCTGGCGCAGCGAAACGGCGCTCACGCTGCCGGAAAATTTTCGCATCGGCTTACAATTCGGGTATCACAAAACCCACGAGATATTTGACACAATTGGCGGAACGGACAAACTGGCGGTAGCAATGCTGCCGCTGGCGATCATCGCCGGATGGTCGTTTGCCAAACTGCCGGGAAATGTGCACAGCGACGTTTTGGCGGCTGCCGGCGCTGTCCGGTTGCACCGCGATGCGCAACAAATTGACCTCGGCGCCCTCGGCGAAATTGAAATTCCGGCAGAAACAAACTGGCACCGGCAACTGCAACTGGGCGTTCGTTTCCGGCGGGAATTTAACCGGTGGGGCGTGCAATTTGGTGTGCAGTCGCAGTGGTTGAAACTTCAACAAACGGTTCAACATTGGGAAATAACAGGTGGGATTCATGCGAATTTATTCAATTTATAAGTATTTGTTTTTAATGATGTTGTCGCTCGCTTTTGCGTTGCCGGTTGGGGCACAAACGGAAAGCGCACCGCAACCGGCACCGCAACTGGATTTCCGCAACGGCACCGTTTTCGAGGTAAATCCCTACACCGGTGCGATGGGCGGCAGCGGGCTGTTCGGCATGCGGCTGGGGATGAATTACGGTGTCATCAAACTGGAATTGGGGCTGGCGCAAATCATCGGCGAATCGGCGGATATGTATCCGGTGACCGCGAACGTCGCGTTCAACCTTTCCACAAAAGGGAAGTGGCTGCCATACGGCACCGTCGGCGGCGGATTGCTGATGACCGTGCCCACCGAAGCAATCGGCGCGAATACGGTTTCGTCGATGGCGGTGAATGTCGGCGGCGGCACGCGATTGTTCATCGCCCGTAACCTGGGCATTTCGTTTGAAGCACGGCAGTATCTGACGCAACTCCGCAACGAAATCGCTGCGGAAAACGAGCTGCTGCTGTTCCGCGAATTCAATGTGGGTTTTACATTTCTATTTCGTTAAAAAACAACGGTTTAATCTGAGCGACGGAGAAAATAATGTTCAAAAATAAACGATTAAGATTGCTGATTTTATTGTTGGCGAGTTTCACGCTCAACCCGGTTTTTGCAAACGGACAGGCGAACAGTTTGGGCGTTAGCAACGGCATTTACACGGCGGAAGGCTTTGGCGCAAACTACTATTTCGGCGCGCGATACGCCAAATTTTTTAACAACGCGCATTATTTTGTGGAAGGCACTGTTGGCATCAGCAGCCTGGAATCGCGGGTGCTGAACGAACTGTCCGCATTTCAGGTGTTCGATTCCAATCGCCTGATGACCTACGAATTTGTGTTTGGTTACGACAAATTTCCGGCTGGCGGCATGCCGTTTTTCGTGATGGGCGTCGCCGGGTTGAAGCAGGGCGGGCAATCGAAATTCGCGTATGTGCTCGGCATCGGCAAACAAATTCCGCTGTCACAATTTTTTGATGTGAAACGGATTGCGGTTCGCTACGATATCCGTGATCATATTTTCCGGCAGCAAATTAATGATAATCAACGCTTTACGTCGCACAATTTATCGTTCACGCTCGGGTTGCAATATTACTTTTAAAATGGACTTGGGGCAGATGGGCAAAATCGATCGATAAACGGATTTTGTTCAACAAACTGTGAGGATTTGACCATGGATTGGCCAGTATTTCGGCAAAAAATATCAGCGGGAAAAACAGCAATGTTGCGTCACACCCGCACCCATACAGACTGGATTCGCATCAAATGTTACGTTTGGTTGATTTTGTTCGTTGTGCAATTGTTCACCGGTTGCGGCGAGGCACCGCCGGACAGCATTCTCGCCAAAGCGGGGCAATCGGCGGTGATTTTTGTGAAAGAAAACAGCCGCGAAAACAACAACAATAACCCGATGAAAAGCAATCGCGATGAGTTTTTCGCCGGCAGCGATCTGTTCCTGCTCAGCCCGGTTTCCCTGACCGGTGAATTGACCAACCTCACCGAAAAATATACTCGCGAAGGAAAAAATGATCCGCGCGATTTCGGCGCAGCCGCCGATCCGGAAATTTCATTCGACGGCAAAAAAGTGCTGTTTTCCATGAAAATCAGTCGCCAAAGCCGTTGGCAATTGTATGAAATGAACATCGATGGCAGCGATTTGGTGCAGCTCACCAGCCAGAGCGACGGCGACGATATGGATCCGATTTATTTGCCCAACGGTCAAATTTTGTTCGCGTCCACCCGTGCGGGAATTGTGGACGAATACGAACGCCGCCACTCGCCGTTGCTGCACGTTGCGGATCGCGCCGCGGACGGACGGCTGACCAATATTCGCCAGATTTCGTTCAACCAAAGCCACGATACCAATCCGATTGTTCATTCCAGCGGCAAAATTATTTACAGCCGTTGGGAGCATTTGGGCGACCCGAACAAATTTCCGCTGTTCGTGATGAACCCGGACGGGACTCGCCCATTCGTAATGTATGGCAACCACACGCCGCGCGAGAGCGGGAGCCGCGTTTTTCTGGAGCCGCGCGAACTTGCCGATGGGGGCATCGTTTGCTCGGTGATGGAGCGGAATTCCCCGTTTGAGGGCGGCGCGATTGCCATCATCGATATTTCCAAATCCGATGACAACCTCACCTTTATTTCGCCGGAAACATCGCCATTTAACAATAATAACCGCTATTCCCGGGCGGTGTTCAAAACGCCGTATCCGATCATCGATCCGACAGCATCAACGGATCGCCGGGAGAAAATTCTGGTGGCAATGTCGCCGTATCCGGTGAACACCGGCGAGGATGAAAGCGTGGATTACGGGCTGTACGTGATGGACAAAGACGGCAAAAATCTGCGCCTGATTTACAACGATCCCGAATTCAACGAGGCTGATCCGGTGGTCGTTGCGCCGCGCGAAAAGCTCTCCGGCGGATTGCCGCAGGTGATTCCGATGGATGCGAATGTGCAAAACGCCATCAACAGCGGGCAGCAAACCGGCTTCTTTTTTGATGCGAACGTGTACGACCGCGCCACGAACGACGGGCAAATGCGTCCCGATCCCAATTTTGTGAATCGCGACGGCAGCACCGGACAGGTAAAGTGGCTACGCATTCTCGAAGCCGTCCCGATGCCGATAGACGGAAGACGTCGCGGCGGTCCGCTCGGCGATACCAATCTGGAAAAACAGCGGGTGGTCGGTTACGCGCCCATTCGCGCAGACGGCTCGTTTTCCGTGGAAGTGCCCGCCAATCGCTCGCTGCACATGCAAACGCTCGACGAAAACGGTCATTTGCTGGTGAACCAGCGCACCTGGGTGCAGGTGATGCCCGGCGAACAGCGGCTCTGCACCGGCTGCCATGGCGATCACGATCGCGATATTATCATTGACGATTTGAAAATTCAGAGTGATCAAACCGTTATAAATGATGCACTTAGTAAGGTTTATAGCTCCGGTTTCCACAACGCGGAAAACGTCGAATTGCACGCTGCCGCTATTCCCGATACGCTGGATTTTTTCAACAAAGAGAATCCCAACAAATCGCATACGGTGCAGGGCGTTTTCAACCGGATGTGCATTTCCTGTCACGGAAATGCTGCGCCGGCCGGCGGATTATCGCTGGAAATGACCGCCGCGGATTTGAGCGACCCGGATGGCACCACCTCCATTTACGAACGGTTGACCGATCCGAATTACCGCACCGCCAACGGGGACACCCGCGATTACGTGCGCCGCGAGCGCTCCCGCGATAGCCCGCTGCTGTGGGTGCTCTACAATCGTCAGCTCGACGGCGACAACGATGATTTTCGCCCGATGAATTACGACCATTCGCAACTGTTCACCAAAGATGCAACCGGATTGATTCCGCCGTTTCATCCCCAAAACCGCGATTTGTTAACAATCATTGAGTGGATCGACGCGGGTATCCAATACTCAAATACCACGGATTAACTACTAATATTTACATGCACATAGCATTGGAGAAAAATCATGAAAAAAATCGCACTCATCATATTAGCAGGCATCGCACTCAGCGGATGCGCGAATGTCAAAGCTTATCAACGCGGATTGCTCGGCGACCAAATTATGGACCCCGGCAGCCAGTTTTCCAAACAAAAGCTTGATGAAAAATTTTTCAGCACCCGGGAAGGCAGCATCGGCGGGGAAACGGGCATCGGTGGCGGCTGCGGCTGCGCGAAATAATGAAACTTGCTGCGAATATGGGTAGCGTCCGGAATTATGTGTAAACAATTAATCGAAACCGGAGCTTCTCAAAAAAAGCATTCAAAGCAGGAGCTTTGAACGGGAATGTGAAAAAACAACACTCAACCGCAGTGATCGCGGCGTCACAGAGAAAAGATTTGGTAATGGAAAAAACAATTCAAAAAACGGAGTTTTTCAGAAAATCAGCTCCGGGAATCTCAGCGTTCTCTGCGACCTCGGCGGTTAAAAAAAGGAAATCATCAACCCGAAACACCATGAAACGAACCATTTTGACCATCATTTTTTTGCTGATTGCGCAGCAATTGGCATTCTCGCAGGAAGAAAAATTGAGCTTCACCACCTACTATTTTTCTGACAGCGGGAGCAACAGCGTCACAACAAACGCGTTGAATCTGGCGAAACGTTTGTTTAGCAAAACTATGTTTTTTCTGGATTTAGAGCTAGATAACGTTTACGTGCCGCCCGTTGATGGCGTGTCCGGCGCAACCCGTCCGGCGCGGCAAAAAAATGAGCCGTTCGAGAAATCGCGCGGGCAAATTATCCTCGGCGTGGAGCAGGGCATCGACGATGTGACCAATATCGCGGCCAATTTTTACCACAGCCAGGAATTGGACTATCGCTCCAATTCGGTCATCGGTTCGGTTTCGCGGGAAATGTTTGAGAAAAACACAAAACTGATGTTGCGCGGTCAGTTTACGCAGGACGAAGTCGGAAAAATTCTCGAAAATGGCGATCTCGAAACATTCGACAAATGGACGGTTTCCGGCAAGGCTGGGATCGGGCAAATTCTTTCGCCGACAACCGTGCTCGATCTCAGTTACGATCTGGTGATCCACGAGGGATATTTGAGCGATCCGTATCGTCAGGTGAAGGTTTTTAACGCGCTGAACGCCTTCGAAACGGTGCCGGAAAGCCATCCGGACACGCGAATCCGGCATGCGGTTTCGGGAAAAATCAGCCATTTTCTGGAGCCGGTAAGTGCATCAATTTCAGGAAATTACCGCTTCTATTTTGATGACTGGAAAGTCAGCTCGCACACGGTTGAAACGCAGTTCAACAAATACGTTTTTGAGGATTTGATTTTGCGGCTGAACTACCGGTTTTATACGCAGGGCGCAGCGGAATTCTGGCAGGAACGCTATTCAGATGCGGTGGTGGAAAACGGCGATTTCCGCACTGCGGATTACAAATTGCAGTCGTTCAATTCCAATAATTTCGGGCTCAGCCTGACCTATCTGTTGAGCGGCATCGCCGAATCGCGCCGGGATTTGCAGTTTCTCGAAAATGCCTCCATCGAGGCACGTTACTTCAGATATTTCAATACGTTAGACTTTTCAGCGAATATCGTTCAATTGAATCTCAACTTTGGATTTTAACAATAAATTGCTCAACCGCAGGGTCTGCGAAGTCCGCAGAGCAGACGGAAATCAAGGGAAAAAAAGTATCGTTTTCTTTACGCTCTCAGCGCATCCTGCGGTTGGCTTTTATTGAAAATTTTGGAAAAATCATCCAACAGGAAAGAAGGGTATCATGAAAATACGGATGTTCATTTTGCTGGGCGTGTGTGTTTGGGCAGGGTTTTCAGTGAATGCACAGCCGAAAAACGGCGATCGCGGCGCGTATTTTGCCAAATTACCGGATGATGCGGTGTTGGAAATGTTGATTGATGAATTGCAGCAGGCAGCGCAACACAACCGGATGGACCTGTTCGCCAATCACCGGGCGGTGCAGCAACTGGTTGCAAACCAGCCGGAAATGTTGAATGAATTGAGTTTGGTGTTGGCTGCAAATCAAGGAAAAATAAGTATTTATCGCGCAGAAAACGCAGCTGTGATTGAGCTGGAAAACGGCAGCCGGGTGAATCTCGCCAAAGCCAACGGCAGTTGGCAGATCAGCGATTTTCAATCGCTTGCGGCGCAGGCGGCAACGATGCAAGCCGTTAACGAGCACAGTTTTTTTGATGCGACCGGCCCGGGATATTTTGCCGGGCAAACCTTTCGCAGCGTCGCGATTGACAAAGATTTGGGCATCCGGCGGCTCAACCGGACGGTTTCGGAAAACCGGATCGACCGGAAATTGTTCGGCGCGCCAGAAAAAAGCGCATCGTACTATCGCGCCACATACGCCAAAACTGCGCCGTATGTGCGCAGCAGCTATGTGCAGTTTGTGCTCGATAGCGAATGGAATCGTGTGGTTTACGGCAATCTCGGCAAATGGATCAAATCGTATGACGATGTGATGGGTCCCGTTGCCATCGCGGTGGATGCCGACGGTCGCGTGTTCATCGGCGAAAGCGGGCGAAAGCGCATCAGCGTGCTGCAGCTCGATGTTGCGAACGGGGACGGCGATCTGCGATTTTTGTTCGCCATCGAAGGCATCGGTGATCCGGTTGCCTTCGCAACGGACGATGCCGGCACGCCGCTGGACGTTTCCGACGATGTGTTGCTGGTTGCTGACGCATCCAAAAATGAGTTGGTTAAATTCAATATTTACAATAATTACGCTGAGAGAATCGGTGGTTCATCAGTCGTTGAAAATCCACAATCCATAGCGGTTGGAAAGTGGAATGGCGTCAGCAGCGGGCTGGTTTATGTCGCTGATGACGCCGGTCAACGGCTGAAAATTTTTGCGCCGGAAAATGGCGAATTGCGTGCGATTCGCGAATTGCAAATGGCGCCGGGAACCATCATTCAGCAGATCAAATCCGATCATTTCGGAAATATTTTTGCAGTCGATGCCAATCGCCAGCGGTTGCTGAAATTTGCACCGGATCTCACTTTGCTGGACGAATTGAACGCGGAAAACGGTGGGTTTTCGGGACTCGCCAGCGTGGAAATCCCGTTCGGCAAAATTTTGGTTGAGGGCGAAGGTGAATATTGGAGCGGTTTCGACCAGCTATTTACGGTGGAGCGGTGGCAGGAAAACGCCGGCGCGCAGCGAATGCAGCTCGGCACCGCGATCCACGATGCCCGTTTTGCCAGCGACGACCGCACCGGCGATGTGCTCACCCGTTTTACGGTAACGGATGCGGCGCATCTGCGTGCCCAAATCTGGGATGCGGAAGGAAATCCGGTGCGGGATGTCGCGAACTCCTGGATTTCCGCCGGGCAAAAAACGCTCGCGTTTGAGCGCCGCGATGACAACAGGCAATTGCTCCCCGGCGGGAATTATCAATTGACAATCGGTGCGAAATCGCCCTACCGCGATGAGCAAACCGAGCTGGTTGCGGATGTGTATTTGCCGCTGTTTTACAGCCTGAATTGCGGTGATGACCTTGCAGAATCCGCATTTCTGCAGCGCGGCGAAGCCGTAAAATGGGGCGATTTGCCATCGCAATCCGCTGTTCGCGATGCCGAACGAGTGGTGTATCGATTCGCAGGGCTGGACCCGAACGGCGAATATGCGCTGAATCTGGCAGCCGTTGCCAATGACGGAACGTTGCGAAAGCAGCGTGTTTATATCAATGAAATTACTGAGCTTAGCTCGATTTCTTTTTCGGACAAAATGCGCGAAACCGGATTCGTCGATTTGCCAAAAGCGGCTTTCGCCGATGGCGCAATCACGATTTCTGTGGAAAGCGACGGGCAAAATGATGTGTGGGTCAGCCAGATGATGCTGAAAGAAACCGGACGCAGTTTCGCGGTAATCAGCGCGGGTGATAAATCCGTATTGCCGGAAGGCTACGAACTGGCGGATAACTTTCCGAACCCGTTCAACCCGGAAACCACGATTCGCTTCCGGACGCCGCAAACCGGCGTGGTGCGATTGGAAATTTTCAATATTTTGGGACAAAAAGTGGCGGAATTGGTCAATCGCGAGTTGCCGTCCGGTGAGCACGCCGCGCGATGGAACGGCGCAAATACGGCAGGTGAGCAGGTTGCCAGCGGATTCTATTTTTATCGCCTGACTGCCGGCACGTTCCAGCAAACCCGGCGAATGCTGCTGCTAAAGTAGGGGCACGGCGCCGACGTGCCCAAAGGATAAAGGGTGAAGGATAACGGATAAAGGACGAATTTATTCGGTTGTAAACAATTGAAATACTTTATTTTATCCATTTTTTTTGAGCTCGTCGTCGCCGCGCACCCATTTTTTTATTTTTCCTTTACCCTTTATCCTTAAAAAAATCTCCTCTCCTCGCTCCCCCGCAGGATGCTTTGGAATAGAGTGTCCTGCGGATTATTTAACATCTCATCAAAACAAAATCTCCTCTCCTCAGCGGGGTGTGTGGTGCGAGTCACTGCGCGTCTCGTTTTTTTTTGCTACTGTCGAGCCAACCAGTTATAAATAAATTCATATCGCAAAATCTGGCGATCCCACGAATAATCCTGCGCCATGCCGTTGCGCATCAACTTCAGCCAGGCATCTTTATTTTGATAGGTTGAATAGGCGTAGTCCATCGCCCAGCGGAGGCTGTCGCCGTTAAAATGTTCGAACACAAATCCGGTGCCGGTTTGGTGCTCCCAATCGTAAAGCTCGACCGTATCCGCCAGCCCGCCGGTTTTGCGAACGATGGGCACAGTGCCGTATTTCAGGCTGTAAATCTGGTTCAATCCGCAGGGTTCGTATCGCGAAGGCATTACAAACATATCGCTGCCCGCTTCGATGAGATGCGCCAATACCTCGTTGTAACCATCATAAAAACAAAGCTTTGTGGGAAAATGATTTTGGGCGCTGTAAAAGAAATTGGTGTATTTCGATTCGCCGCTGCCGAGCACGGTGAACCGCACATCGTGATTTGCCAAAAAATCGAACAGGGTTTCGTACAGCAACTCGAATCCCTTTTGCACGGTCAACCGCGAAACGATGCCGTAAACCGGCACGTCCGGGCTGTATGGCAATCCCAATTGTTGCAGCAAAAACTGTTTGTTTTTTTGTTTGCCGGAAAGGTCATCCGGGGAAAATTTATAGGGAATATGCACATCGTTTTCCGGGCTCCATTCGTGATAATCCACCCCGTTTACGATGCCCACCAGCCGGTTGCTGCGCTGCCGCAAAATGAAATCCATACCTGCACCGTATTCCGGCGTCTGGATTTCTTTGGCGTAAGTGTCGCTCACCGTCGTGATGATATCGCTGTTGAGCAACCCGATTTTCATAAAATTAATCATATTTCCGGCGAGATCGTCCTGCGGCAGCTTATCGCGAAATTCGCCGAGTTTCAGTTTGTCCACCGTTTCCGCGGAAAAAACGCCCTGATAGCCAATATTGTGAATCGTCAGCACGGTTTTGGTGCGCTGAAACAGCCCGTCCCATGCATACAGTGTTTTCAGATACAGCGGAATCAACCCGGTTTGCCAGTCGTTGCAATGCATGATTTCCGGCGACCAACCCATGCGCTGGCAGCATTCCAGCGCCGCGCGCGATAACATCGCGTAACGCAAATATTCGTCGCCGTCATCTGTATAAATTTTGCCGCGGTTGTAAAGCCCCGGGCAGTGGATAAAATAAACTTCTGCCCTTGAACCGGGCAGTTTGGTGGTTAAAACGCTAAAATTGAGGGTAAATCCGCCAAATTCAATTGGGATGTTTTGCAGAAAATCTACCGGATGAAAATCCTTCCCTGCGGGTTTCAGCACATCGTAATAGGGCATGAACAAACGGATATCGTGACCGCGCTGGTTGAGGTATTTGCCCAAAGCACCGGAGACATCCGCCAGCCCGCCGGTTTTGGCAAATGGCACTATTTCGGAAGATACGAAACATATATTCATGAGAATCTCGATTCTGTAATTGCAATTCGCTGTTCATTGATGAAATGTGGTGCAAAATAACAAATCGCAGCGTCAAAAACAAAGGTGTCCGGTGAAAATTTCAGTGAAATTTCAATTGAGGCAATATGAATTTGCGCTGCCCGAAACCCAAATTCCCGGAATATTTAGGAATTCTTTTGGGAATCGTTGAAACAATTTTGATCCATTTCAAATTCGATTTATATTTCGAAGTATAAACTTGGGTGAAAAAAATGAAAGCTACAGCCAAAGATTTGCGGTTCTATTCCAAAGAACTGCTCGAAACCGTCGCACGCGGCGAAGAAGTGGTTATCACGTTTCGCGGCAAACCTTGCGCAAAACTGGTGCCTTTCGATGAAAATACCGCAGTTTCCGAAGAAAACAGCGCATTATTTGGCATTTGGAAAACGCGGGAAGACATCACGGATGTCGAAAATTACGTGCGCAATCTCCGGAAAAATCGCCATGAAACTGATTGACACAGATGTGCTGATCTGGTATTTGCGCGGCAACCAAAATGCCAAAAATCTGATCGACGCTCAACGGACGTTCTCAATTTCGGTGATCACTTACATGGAATTGGTTCAGGGTATGCGCAACAAAAACGAGCTCAGGGTTTTTCGAAAAGCATTGAGGGATTGGCAGGCGTCAATCATTTATATTGATGAAGAAATTTCGGCGAAGGCGATGTTTTATGTCGAGCAGCATTTTTTGAGCCACGCGGTGCATCTGGCAGATGCGATGATTGGTGCGACGGCGGTTGTCACCGGTTTACCGTTGGTCACCGCGAACGAAAAGCATTATTCGCCGATTAAAGATATTGAAATTGAAAAATTCCAGCCGTGATCTTGTTTTATCCCTTATCCTTTGGGCAGGTCAACGCCGTGTTGTTACGGTGACTGCCGGTAAAATTTTCCCGCTAACTTCACCAAAACCAACCCGATAGCCATCACCTTTGCACCAGCCGTTGAGCGACAGTGTATCGCCATCCTGCAGAAAACTGCGCGTTTCGTCCGGCGAAATTTGCAGCGGTTTGGTGCCGCGCCACGCGAGCTCCAACATGCTGCCGTAGCTGTCTGGCGTCGGTCCGCTGATAGTGCCGGATGCCATCAAATCGCCCGGACGAACGTTGCAGCCGCTCACCGTGTGATGCGCCAGTTGCTGTTCAATGCTCCAGTACATGTATTTCAGGTTCGATTGGCTGATTTGCGCGGCGGCGCTCATTTGCGCGGATTTCAGATGCACTTCGAGATGGATATCCACCGCGTTGTCGCCGGATTGCCGGAGGTAGGGGAGCGGTTGCGGATGTTGTGCCGGACCAACACATCGGAATGGCGCCAACGCTGCCATCGGCACTACCCACGGCGAAATGGATGTGGCAAAATTTTTCGCCAAAAACGGACCGAGGGGCACGTATTCCCATTTCTGGATATCGCGGGCGCTCCAATCGTTGACAATCACCATCCCGAAAATATGCTCGGCGGCGTTTTCCAGCGAAACCGGTTGCCCGAGCGCATTTCCCGGCCCGGTGAAAAAGCCCATTTCCAGCTCAAAATCCAGCAAACGGCAGGGGCCGAACGTCGGTGCGTCTGCGTCGTCTGCTTTGGATTGCCCATTGGGACGATGCACCGGCGTTCCGCTGATCACCACGGAACTGGCGCGCCCGTGGTAACCCACCGGCACCCATTTCCAGTTGGGCAGCAGCGCGTTGTTTTTGTCGCGGAACATCGTTCCGACGTTTGTGGCGTGATATTCCGATGAATAAAAATCGGTGTAATCGCCAATATTTACTGGCAGTTGCATATCGATATCTTTTTGGGGAACCAGCACCGAATCGCGCAGTTTCCGGTTGTCGCGCAGGGTCGGAACATCGTGCCGAAGCAGCTCGCTGATGCGCTCGCGAACGGATTGCCAAACGGCGTTTCCCGCGCCCATAAACGTGTTGAGCACGGTTTCTCCGGCAAAATAGCGTGTTTTCGTGTTCAGCAATCCGGTGGATTCGAGTTCGGATAAATCCAGCACAACTTCCCCGATGGCAACACCGATGTGCGCATCGCCGCCGGATTTCCGGCGAAACACGCCATACGGCAAATTCTGGATCGGGAAGTGCGAATCGGGTGAAACATCGATGAATGATTTCAATTTCGGATCGGTTGTCGCGTCATATTTTTTCATAATCAAATATCTGTTTTGGTTTTTGGTGATGATTTTTTTCCGGAATGTCCCAAAATGCAGGGAACGGTCGAGACTGTTCCGTTCCGCCCCGCACAGATTACAACAAATTCAGCGCCGCCAAATCCTCGCGCGGTTCGTCAAAACTGCAACTGCCAAAGGAGGTGAAGCCATTTTCGCGATTTTTGCGGATATCGTTTTCGGAGGCGCGCATGCCTTGCCAGGCAAACGCCCGGCGGGTAAAAATGAAATTCCCGGCATCTTCGTCAGCGATGATTTCCTCAATTTCGCCGGTGTCCAAACCGTGGACATCTGCCAAAACCATTGCGCCGATCACGTTCAAAAATCCGTGCATTTTTACACCGGCCGCAGCGTTGAAATGGCGAACCGGGTGGTGCAATCCCGCGGTTGCTTTCAACGGAACGTTAAATCGCAAACATGTGTTGATCACCGTGGCGATCTGCTCGGCGTCCGGATACATCTGCGGCTCCGCCCCACCGCAGCGAATTTTGAATCCGGCGCGTTGGGCTGTCGGCGCATCGCCATCCGAATCTTTCAGGGATAAATTAAATGCCGTGATTGCGCGAATTGTGGTGCTCAACGCTTCCCGCCAATTGGATGTGAGGGTGATTTCGTAAAACGGAATGACGGCGGAATGGCTGATTTTTGCCAACGCCAGCGCGTTTTCTTCGATCAGCGATTGCAATGATGCCACATCCGGATTGGCGATGAGCGCATCCGGCAATCGCGTTTCGTAAACTTCCACAGCCACGCGGTTTTCGTGAAATGCCAGAAATGTGTTGATATCCGCAACATCTTTTGCCAGCCGTGCGGCAAATTGTCTGGCATCTTTTCCGCCGCTGCCCAACACGGAGAAACGGAACGGGTCTTCGGTTTCAAAAAGGGAATTTTTGTATGCATCCAGTTCGCGCAGCCGGCTGGCCGGGCAAATGAAACGACCGAGCATCCAGGCGTCGTCGAGGGTGCGGTAGTTGGCGTATTGGGTGATTGCCGCATCCATCCCCAATTCCGCCGGTGGGAAAAGACCGGCAAAATCGATAGCGCCGGACATCAATTGCTGAATAATTTTATGCATTATTGTTGATTTTCTCCAAACAGGTTTTTGCGATTGTGCCGCAAAATTTAAGAAAGTTTCCATGCAAATCAAACCGGCAAACAAATTGTTTGTTCGCGTAAACGCATAACATTTGAATCGTTTTTCCGGGCAACGGCGTATAAAAAAGGGAAAATACTTGCATTATCGCGGATCAATTTTATATTGAAAAACTGCCAACTGAAAATACCTGCGAAATTTTCTTGGCTTAGACTTCTCCAAATTTGTGGTCTGGTCGCTGACGACGAAGCTACTTCTGAAAACCATACTGAAGCCGGATAGCTCCGCAAACTACAAATTTTTGATGTTTTTTTGCCCGATATATTCAGGGTTTAACCAACTCATAAGGAGGATTTGCAAACATTAACCGTTAACTAAAAAGGAGGTTGCCAATGAAACCGTTGACAACTAACCTGAGCGAGAAGAAAAGTTATAAAGCGTACTCGCTACATAACTTTCGCCAGATTCCCCAGCTTCAACGCCTGTCTGAATCCGATATTTTTGATATCGAGGTTGTTGGACATGTCTTCCCGTTTAAGACCAACCAGTACGTTGTAGACGAGCTGATTGAATGGGACAATGTTCCCAACGATCCCATGTTCGTGCTTACTTTCCCCCAAAAAGGAATGTTGGAACCGCATCATTTTAATGAAATGGCCGATGCGCTTCGCAAGAATGCAGATAAGCACACACTAAATGAGATTGCCAATCGCATCCGTATTCAGCTCAATCCGCACCCTGCCGGACAAATGGATTTTAACGTGCCGCAACTGGATGGGCAAAAACTCACCGGAATTCAGCATAAATATCAGGAAACCATGCTGTTTTTCCCGAAACAGGGGCAAACCTGCCACGCATATTGCACGTTTTGTTTCCGTTGGCCACAGTTTGTGGGCATCGATGAATGGAAATTCGCGATGAAGGAAACTGAACTGGTGATCGAATATTTGCGTCGCAATCCGCAGGTTACGGATATCATTTTCACCGGCGGCGACCCGATGGTCATGAGCCCCAAAATTATTGCCGGATATATCGATGCGCTGCTGGATGCCAATTTGCCGAACTTGCAAAATATTCGTATCGGCAGCAAATCGCTGAGCTATTGGCCATACAAATTTACCACAGACAAAGGTGCGGATGATGTGCTGCGCGTGTTCGAACGGGTTCACAAAGCCGGCAAACACCTTGCATTTATGGGGCATTTTTGCCATCCGCGAGAATTGCACACGCCCGCTGTTCAGCAGGCGATACGCCGAATTTTGGATACCGGCGCCCACATTCGCACCCAGTCGCCATTGCTCCGGCATATTAACGATACACCCAAAGCGTGGGTAAAAATGTGGCGCGAACAGGTTCGTTTGGGCTGCATTCCATATTATATGTTTGTGGTGCGGGATACCGGCGCGCAACATTATTTTGGCGTTCCGCTGGTGCGGGCGCATCGCATATTTAAGGAAGCCTACCAAAGCGTGAGTGGTATTGCCAGAACCGTTCGCGGACCGAGCATGTCCTGCAATCCCGGCAAAGTGCAGGTGCTGGGCGTTGAGGAAATCAAAGGGGAACGTGTGATTGCACTCAGTATGATCCAGGGTAAAAATCCGAATTGGGTAAACCGACCGTTTTTCGCGAAGTATGACGAAAACGCCATTTGGCTCAATGACCTGCAACCCGCATTCGGAAAAAGCGCTTTCTTTTTTGAACGGGAACTGGCGCAGATTAACCGTGTCCGCAGCCAAACTAAAGAAACCGGAAAAGTAGTTGAGAAATCCGGATATCCTGAATACCTGATTACCGGTTGAGTTTTTCCCTCCCGGTAACTTGATAAATTTCATCTGTTCACAAAATTCAGCCAGATTAACGGAAAATTTACCGTTTAATCTGGCTGTTTTTTTTGTGTCGGCAGTCTAAAGTCACTAATTCTTTCGCAGCTTTCGCCGATGATGAATGGTGAAAAGTAAGTTTTTTTAATGATATGTTGAGGGGAAAAACAGATGTCCCAGTCGCTGAATAGCGTGGATGCAAAAAAGAAGCTATTTTCAATAAAACGGTTGCCGGCCAGCCCGCGCATCGTTCAGGAAGTTATCGATTTGTGGAAAGATCCCAACACATCGATGAAACAGTACGAACAGACCATCGGGAAAGATCCCGGATTGACTGCCGAAGTGCTGAAAGTGGTGAACTCCCCATATTACGGACTCAAAAACCGGGTGAGCAATTTACGCATGGCGCTATCGATGCTCGGGCTTCGGGAAGCCTACCGGATTGTGGCAAACCGGGGATTTTATGCCGTTTTCAAATCGGTTTTCAAAAATGCCAAATTTGATATCAATCTGGTTTGGCAGCATAGCCAAACCACTGCAAATGTTGCATTTGCGTTGGCAGAAAAATTTTTGCCGAACCAATCATCCGATGCATACGTTGCCGGTTTGCTTCACGATGTCGGCAAGTTGTGCATGGCGCAGTTTTTCCCGGATGAATGGGAAGAACTGATGGCAGGATTTGTCTGGCAAAAGGATGAAGGTTTGGATATGGAAGAAAAATTTTTCGGGATAACCCATGCGGAACTCGGCGCTGTTTTACTGGTTCGCTGGAACATTCCCAAAGAAATTGTTCTGCCGGTGCGTTACCACCACGACCCGTATTCAGCAACGGATATGCAAGATCTGGTAAACATTATTTATTATGCGGAAAAAATTTCAACTCACATGATGGCAGAATTAAGCCGCAGCCAAATCAATGAATATTTTGTGGAAAATTCAACCTGGTTCCGGATGCGCGAAGATTTTCCGGAAATGAATTTGCTGGAAAACGAAGCGTTGTTCGAGGAACTCCAAAAATCAATTTCTCAGGAAATGTAACACCAGTTTTTTTTACCACTCAAATGGAATGAAATTGCAGTCCGGCGGGAGCACCTCGCCGGATTTTCCTTTTTTAGCACATACCAGCCAGGCTTCACCACTGCCCACATTTTGATACCCGAAATAAACGCCGGCGGGAATCACCAGCCATTGCGGCTGATGTTCACCCAAAAACAATTCGTTAATTTCGCCAAATGTTGCGGAATCGCGCCGGGCGTCGAATAACGCAAAGCGGATATCGCCACGAATGCAGGCAACGCAACAATCCGAGGGATGCACCAGCCATTGCCGGATAACGTTTTCACGCAGAATTTCCATCCGGGAAGGCGCATCTGCTGCAAAAGAAAAGCCCGGAGCGAGTACGATTTCTCTACCCCGGGCATTGTAATTTATTTCAATCAATTGTTGTTGAATACCATCAATCATAAACGTTTAAACCAATGCTTCTTTAGCGGATTCTGTCAGAACTTCGTCAAAATATTCGATGGTTTTAACCAAACCCTGTTCCAATTTAACCGTCGGTTGCCAATTCAGCTTTTCTTTTGCCAGCGAAATATCCGGTTTGCGTTGGGTGGGATCATCCTGCGGCAGCGGCAAATTAATGATTTTTGAGCGTGAGTTGGTCAGTTTGATAACCTGTTCTGCCAATTCCATAATTGTAAATTCATCCGGATTGCCCAAATTCACCGGTCCGATAAAATTATTTTGCTCCATCATTTTCAGCGCGCCATTCACCAAATCGGTTACGAAACAGAACGAACGGGTTTGCTGCCCCTGACCATAAACCGTAATATCCTGATTTCGCAACGCCTGAATGATAAAATTACTCACCACCCGGCCATCGTTCACTGCCATTCGCGGTCCGTAAGTGTTGAAAATGCGGATGATACGAACGTCAACGCGGTTTTGGCGATAGTAATCCATTGTCAGCGTTTCGGCAACGCGTTTGCCTTCGTCGTAACAGCTACGCGGGCCGATCGGGTTGACATTTCCCCAATAGCTTTCTTTTTGGGGATGCACCGCCGGATCGCCGTAAACCTCGGATGTTGACGCTTGCAAAATACGCGCTTTCACCCGCTTCGCCATTCCCAACATGTTGATGGTACCCATCACGTTTGTTTTTACGGTTTTCACCGGATTGTATTGGTAATGAACCGGTGATGCCGGGCAGGCAAAATGGAAAATCCGATCCACTTCCAGAAATATCGGCATGGTAATATCGTGGCGGATCAGTTCAAAATTTTTATCATCCATCAGGTTGATAATATTGCGTTTACTGCCGGTAAAAAAGTTATCCAGACAGATAACGTCGTGACCCGCTTTCAGCAATTCTTCGCATAAATACGATCCGATAAAACCGGCGCCACCCGTAACCAAAACTCGCTTCATATAATTTCTCCGTTGTTCAGATATAAAGATTGTCGAAAAAATGTGTGAAAATCAAGTGATTCTCAAAATTTGAAATTCACAAAAAATTCGCACCAATTGCACAAACCCCGGAAAACTGGTGCTGCCAGTCCTTTGGCAGTGGTTTGTGACTCACAAATTTATCAGGTTTAATTGGATTAATTTTTCTAATACAAACTTATCATCGGGAGAAAACCTGAAAAAATAAGCATGTTTTTTAATTTACGGTTGTGGCGGGTTGCTGTATTGATTTAAAACAACAAATTGATAAAAAAATATATGTTCGGAGGGGAGTAACAATTGCAGAAAAACGGTTAGGCAAAATGCCCGTTAACCTGCGTTAACGAGCAATTCTTCTTTATTGGTTCTGCCATCGAGCAGGTGAATAATTCGTTGACCGTATTGGGCATTCTTTTCCGAATGGGTGACTTGCACGATGGTGGTACCGTCGCTGTGCAATTTTTTGAAAACATCCATAATTTCTTCACCCTGAGCTGAATTGAGATTGCCGGTAGGTTCGTCCGCCAGCAATAATTTGGGGCTGGAAATCAGCGCCCGCGCAATGCCGACCAACTGTTGCTGTCCGCCGGAAAGCTGGTTGGGGAACAAATCCTTTTTGCCAACGATGTTGAAGCGATCGAGAATATCGCAAACCATGGCTTTGCGTTCGCCGGATTTTACTTTTTTGTAGAGCAGCGGCGTTTCGATGTTTTCGTAAACGGTCAGCTCATCGATGAGGTGATACGCCTGAAACACAAACCCGATATGATTTTTGTGCAGTTCCGAGCGCTGGCGTTCGCTGAGCTTGTGCACCGGCTCGCCCAGAAAATCGTAATCGCCGCCGTTGGGAGAATCCAGCATGCCTAAAATATGCAATAACGTCGATTTGCCGGAACCGGACGGTCCCATGATCGTCACAAATTCACCCGCGTTAATTGACAAATCGATATCCTGCAGGACATAGGTTTTCACAAAATTATTGGAATAATATTTGAAAATGTTGCGCAATTCGATCATTGAAAATCCATTGATTGTTGTCCAATACATGTGCGGTGATTTGAACCGCTAAAATTTTATTTCCAAAACATTTAAATTTGGAAACGCTCTTTGATATTTTCGGTAACCACATGTCCGTCGAACAAATGGATGACGCGGTGGCTGTATTCCGCATATCCCGGCGAGTGGGTAACCATAATAATCGTTGTGCCTTCCTCGTTGAGCTGGGTGAGCAAATTCATCACTTCGTCGCCGTGGGCGGAATCGAGGTTTCCGGTCGGTTCGTCTGCGAGAATCAGCTTTTGCCCGCCGACAACAGCCCGCGCCACTGCCACGCGCTGTTGCTGACCGCCGGAAAGCTGCTGCGGAAAATGGTTCACGCGATGCATAATTTCCATTCGTTCCAGCACTTTGTTCACCCGTTCTTTCCGTTCGGCTGTGGGCACGCCAAGATACAGCAGCGGCAATTCCACGTTTTCGAACACCGTCAATTCGTCGATCAGGTTAAAACTCTGGAAAATAAAACCGATATTTTCCTTCCGCATATTCGATCGCTGGCGCTCGGTATATTTGGATACTTCTTTCCCGAGAAAATGATATTCGCCTTTGCTGGGATTATCCAACAATCCCAAAATGTTCAGCAGTGTGGATTTGCCACAACCGGACGGTCCCATGATCGCGACAAATTCGCCATCCTTAATTTCAATATTTACAGAGTTTAAGGCAGTTGTTTCGACCTCTTCTGTGGTGTAGAGTTTCTGTAAATTGACGGTTTGTATCATGATGTTTCTCCTGAAATGTTATCAGTCTTTGATGACCAGTTTATCAATATCGCCATAGTTATCGTATGAAGAGGTGATGACTTTTTCGCCGGGTTGCAGCCCTTCGAGCACCTCAAAAACCTGGGTATTTTGCCGCCCGAGCCGGATGTTCCGTTTGGTGGCAACTTCACCGGAGGGATCGACAACATACACCCAGTTCCCGCCGGTTTTCTGGAAAAAACCACCGCGATCGAGCATCACAGCTTCGGAAAGGTCGCCCAATTCCAGCCGGACGCGTGCGGTTTGTCCGCGCCGGATGCCCTCTGGTTCTTCCCCGTCAAATTCCATATCTACCTCAAAGCGACCGTTGGTCACTTCCGGATAAATTTTACGAGTCGTCATCTGATACGTTTCACCGGCAAAATCAAATGCGCCGGATTGCCCGATGCCGATCCGCGCGATGTAGTGTTCATCCACCGCGACGCGAACCTTAAATCCATCCAAAACATCGAGTTGCCCGATGCGCTCACCTTGCGATTTTGATTCGCCGATTTCCGCGTTCAGCGAGGTTAGCTGTCCGCCGATCGGTGCGCGAATGGTCAAATTTTCCAGCCGTTTCTGCGCAATGCGCAGATTGTCATCCAGCCGGTCCAGCGAACTTTCGAGCTGTTTGAGCTGCACATCCTGAAAAATGGAATCGCGTTTGAACGCTTCCAGATTCAATTTTTGGCGACGCACTTCAAACTCAAAATCATCTTTTGCCTGCAAATAATCATCTTTGGAAATGAGGTTGGCTTCGTGCAATTCTTTCTGGCGTTCGTAAATGCGCTGCAATCGCCGGATTTCGTACTCGCGATTGATGAGCAATTCCCGACCGCGGGTGCGGTTTTGGTCGAGATTGAAGCGAGTGTTGGTGAGCAGGTTGCGCTGTTCCACCACCTGCGCATCCTGATTGGAAATTTGGATGAGCAAGCTGGTGTTTTCCAGCCGCAAAATCGGGTCACCGGCTTTGAGAAGCGTGCCGGCTTCGCAATAAATTGTATCCACCTGCCCGCCTTCGATGGCGTCCAGATACACTGTTTTGATGGGCATAACCGTACCGGTTACCACAATAAATTCCTGAAAATCGCCGCGATACACCGTGCTGATGCTCAGTTTTTCCTTCTCAACATTCAGGCGCGAGCCGTAATCGCCAAACCCGATGTTGTAAATCAGAAACAGCAGAAACAAGCTGCCGAGAGCGAGGTAGGTTATGCGTTTTGTCGTCCAGGTTTTTTTTTCGATCTTACGATCCATGGAAATGTAGCCTTGTTTTTATGTTTAACCGTTTCGCCAAAATATGGCTGCCAATTACTTAAACCAATTTCGTGCCAGCGATGTAATCACATGTTAAAATTGAACTTAGCCGCAATTTGGTTTCGCGGAAGTGTTCGCTCGATACACATACACTGTTCGAAAACGGACAGCCGCAAGTTACTTTTCGAGCCCCATAAATCAAAATTCGGGTGAAATAAAAATTCAGTTGACAAATTGGCATAGTTAGTTAACTTTGAAACTGTTGCAAATGTAACTAATGTTTAAACGTGAAAGTGTTGCATGGATTTTAAGTTAAATGATTCGATCGGATATATTGTGAACCTGGTTGGGCGGGAAATGGCGCACACGCTCCGAAAAGCGTTTTTGGCGGAGAATTTGGATATCACGCCGGAGCAATGGGGCGTTTTGGCCATGCTGAAAGAGCAGGACGGCCGCAACCAGATGGAAATCGCCTGCCTGCATTTCCGCGATAAAGCCAACATCACCCGGTTGCTCGACGGGTTGGAACGGCGCGATCTGGTTCGCCGCGAACAGGATCCCAACGATCGCCGAAACAACCTGATTTTTCTCTCCGAAAACGGGAATGGGATGTTCGATCGATTGCTGCCCATCGTAAAACGAACCCTCGAAAAAGTGGCCGAACCACTATCCGCGGAAGAATTGGCGCTGCTGAAATCTTTATTGCATCGCTTACACGACCATTTGTACGAGGATTTGAATGTCGCTGCAAAAAAAATATAATTGACACGATAGGCAACATTCACTAATGTGGATGCTCACTTGAACAATCAGATTTGTGATAATTTTTGAATAGTCGACCCCAAATACCATTGAATATAGAATTGCCGGACAATCTGCAACGGTTGCGATTGCCGGGCACAAAAATAATATTAACCGATGCGAAGGTACGGTAATGAAAACAGTTGTAAAAATATTAATTCCTGTGGCACTTCTTGCCGGTGGATATATGCTGATGCAGGTTTTGGCCAGTTTTAAAACCGATCCGCCGGTGCGCCAACCGCAGATCCGTCCAAAATTTGTGCAAGCTCAGGTTGTGCAATTGAGCGATATACCGGCGTCTGTTTCGGCGTTTGGGCGAATTTCATCCGCACAGCCCATCTCGCTGATCAGCGAAGTGAACGGCGAAATGCAGTCCGGCAACATTCCGTTCCAGCCCGGACAATCCTTCAAACGCGGTCAGTTGATTGTCAAAATTGATGACCGGCAAATCCGGCTGGATTTGAACAGCGCCAAAAGCGATTTGCTGAACGCGCTGGCGCAAGTGCTTCCGGAAATCAAAATCGATTTTCCCGGCGAATTTCCCAAATGGCAGCAATATTTCGAAAGCATTGAATTTGGCAAAAAACTGTCCGCACTGCCGGAAGTTACGGACAGCAAAATCAAGCTGTTTCTGGCGCGATTCAATGTGTACAAACTGTATTTCACGGTGCAGAATTTGGAAATCAATTTGCAGAAACATTTTTTTTACGCACCGTTTGACGGTGCGATAACCACCACCGGACTTCGGGTTGGCGCAACTGCCCGCAACGGCACGCAACTCGGCGAAATCATCAATTTGGAAGATCTGGAAGTGGAAGTGCCGGTGAGCACCACCGATTTGCGGTGGGTCAATCGCGGCGGAACCATTCGGTTCACGTCCAACGAATTGCCGGGCGAGTGGTTTGGCAAAATCAAACGCATCGGCAAAACCATCGATTCGCAAACGCAAACGGTTCCTGTGTATATTTCCATCACCAAAAATGCCGGCGATGTGGTTTACGACGGTATTTTCCTCAACGCCAAAATTCCCGGAGAAATGGTGGAAAGTGCTTTTATCGTGCCAAATAATGCGCTTTACGAAGAACAATATGTGTATCTGGTTAAAGATGGCAAGCTGAAATATCAGCCGGTAAATGTGGTGCGCCGGCAAACGGAATCTGTTTTGGTGAACAGCGGATTGCAAAACGGCGATACGCTGGTTGTTGAATTGCTGCAAGGTGTCGCGCCGGGAATGCCCGCCAAAGCGGAGCTGTTAAGCATGGCTGAAAGGAGTGGCAAATGAAGCGGATCATCGCTTTTTTTGTAAAATATACCGTTTGGGCGAACGTGCTGATGCTCAGTGTGTTCGTTTTCGGATTGATTTTTTTGAGCGACATGCGCTATTCGTTTTTCCCGGAAACCGAATCGCGGAATATTGCGATTCAGGTGCCTTTTCCGGGCGCATCGCCGGAGGAAGTTGAGGAAGGCGTTGTGCTCAAAATCGAGGAAAGCATCGACGGGCTGGAAGGCATCGAGCGCATCACCTCAATTTCCAGAGAAAATATTGGCACGATTAACATCGAAGTGCTGAAAGGCTACGATGTTGAAAAAGTGCTGACAGATGTAAAAAATGCGGTTGACCGGATCAACTCGTTCCCGCAGGATAGCGAAAAACCGATCATTTTTGAACAGGACGCTTTTTCGCGTGCGGTTGAAATTGTGGTGTACGGGCAAACCGATCTATATAATATGAAGGTGATCGCCGAGGAATTGCGCGACCGCTTGCTGGCGACGCCCGAAATTTCGCAGGTGCGCGTCTCCGGTGTGCCGAATCTGGAGTTTTCCATCGAGCTTTCCGAATCGAATATGCGCCGCTACGGGCTGACCTTTAACGAGGTTTCCAACCAGATCGGTGCAGCAAATGTGAACATCTCCGGCGGTAAATTTGAAACCGAAGGCGAGGAGATTCTTATTCGCGCCTACGGCAGAAATTATTTCGCGAATGAGCTGAAATCGATGGTGATTCGCGGTCGCAGCGACGGGCAGGTGATTCGCCTGCAGGACATCGCGACCATCACCGAAAAATGGGAAGATGTGCCGGATCGTGTCTATTACAACGGACAAAAAGCGGTCGTGCTGAATATCGAAAAAACGCTCGAAGAAGATATCATCGCCGTTCGCGATAAATCGTTTGAACTGGTTGATGAATTCAATCTGGAAAATGAACAGGTTCAGGCGGTGGTGTGGGTAGATCAAACCGTTTCGTTGCGCCAGCGGCTGGATTTGCTGACGTATAACGGATTGTTCGGCTTCTTTTTGGTGGTGGTTATCCTCGGGTTTTTTCTCAACTTACGATTGTCATTTTGGGCGAGCATCGGAATTCCGTTTTCGTTTGCGGGTATGTTTATTATCGCCGGATTGGTGGGGATTACCATCAACGTTATCTCGCTGTTCGGGATGATTCTGGTGGTCGGTATCATCGTGGATGACGCGATTGTGGTGGGGGAAAATATTTTCGCCCATTACGAAAGCGGGAAAACCGCGCTGCAAGCCGCCATCGACGGGGCGCTGGAAGTGGTTGGTCCGGTGTTTACATCCATCGCGACAACCGTAATTGCCTTTTCGCCATTCTTTTTTCTGGATGGATTTATCGGGCAATTTATCTGGCACATGGCGCTGGTGGTTATTGCCTCGCTGGTTTGGTCGCTGGTTGAGGCGTTCATGATTTTGCCGGCGCACCTGGCGCATTCCAAAGCGTTGCAGCCCAAACAAAAGGAAAGCAAAACCCGCCAGCGCATCGAAAAATGGCTTAATGCATTTACATACAAAGTTTATCAACCTGTTCTGGAAGCCGCATTGCGCAATAAAGCGATTACGCTGGTTGTGCCGGTTGCGCTGGTTTTTGTCACCGTCGGGTTGGTTAAGGGCGGATTTATCGGATTTACGCCGTTCCCGTTTATCGATCGCGATACGCTGCCGATCAACCTGACGCTCGTCACCGGGCGACAGGAAGCAGATACCGATTCCATTTTGGCCGAAATTGAAAAAGCCGTTTGGGAAGTGAACGCCGAAATGACCGCCGAACGGGAAGACAGCCTGACCGTCATCGAGGGCGTAAAGCGTGATATCGGGCAAAATTCACTGGGCGAAAGCGGCAGCCACGCCGGAATGCTGACCCTCAAACTACTGGACGGCGAAGCGCGGCAAATGGACAGCTACATTATCGCCAATCGCATTCGCGATAAAGTGGGCATTGTACCGGAAGCCCGAACTATTACGTTCACCCAAACCAGTTTTTTCGGGCGCGATGTGTCTGTCAGTCTGCTCGGCAACAACCTGAGCGAGCTGGACAAAGCCCGCGATCTGCTGGTTGCCGAACTCGAAAATTTCAGCAATTTAAAAGATATCACCGACTCCAATCAGGAAGGTCGCCGGGAGATCAACATTCAGTTGAAACCGCGCGCCTACGCGTTGGGGCTTACCCTCCGCGATGTTGCCGGGCAGGTTCGCCAGGGGTTTTTCGGGCAGGAAATCCAGCGAATCCAGCGCGGTCGCGATGAAATCCGGGTGTGGGTGCGCTATCGCGAACAGGATCGTTCGGCGCTCGGTTTTCTGGATCAGATGCGCATTCGTATCGGCAACCAGGAATATCCGTTTACCGAACTGGCAACCTATTCCATCGATCGCGGCATTGCCGCCATCCAGCGACTGGACGGTATGCGCGAAATAAAAGTGGAAGCATCCCGCGCAGATGCCACACAAGATCTGCCGCCGATTTCTGATAAAGTGCAAAACGAAGTGATTCCCCGGGTGCTGTCGCAGGTTACCGGTGTACGCGTTTCATTCGAAGGATCATCGCGCGATCAGGTTAAATTTCGTCGCTCGATGCAGCGGGCGTTTCCCGTGGCGATGCTCATCATGTTCATCGCGCTCATCCTCGTGTTCCGGTCATATATTCAGGCGATGTTGATTTTCGGGATCATTCCGCTGGCCGTGATGTGCGCCGTTTGGGGACACGGCATACAGGGGATTCAGATCAACACGCTCTCAATTTACGGTATTATTGCGCTTACGGGAATTGTCATCAACGACAGCATTGTGTTGGTCGATAAAATCAATCGCAATTTGCGCGATGGCATGCCCGTTTTCAAGGCAGTGCACGATGGTGCAATATCGCGTTTGCGACCGATTTTGCTCACCACATTCACAACCGTATTCGGGCTGATGCCGCTTATCTTCGAAACGAGCCGTCAGGCGCAATTCCTCATTCCGATGGCGGTATCGGTGGCTTACGGCATTTTGTTTGGCACGTTTGTGATGTTGCTGGTAGTGCCTGCGGGTTATCTCGTCATCAACGAAATGCGCGTGTTGTATGCACGATTGGTCAAAAAGGAAACACCGACACCGGAATCTGTTGAACCGGCAGTAAAAGAACTGGATTCGCCGGCACTCGGCATGTAATCGATTTTTTAGAAATGGTAAATCAATGAAAAACAATACGTTCGTTCGCACAATTGCGATACTTCTATTTGCACTGCCGGCGTTGGCGCAGCAGGCGTTGAGCATCGAAGACGCCATTCGTTTGGGATTGCAGAACAATTACAACATCCGGATTGCCCGGGCAAATGCGGACATCGCCCGGAACAACGCCGGTAACGGAACCGCCGGATTTTTGCCGACGCTGAATGCCACCGGCAGCGTTGCCCTCGCCACCAGCGATCAGGAAAGCAGCAGTTCCAGCCCGGTTGCCGGGGTCGGGAAAACCGATACCGAAACGCTCAACGGGCAGATCGCGCTGAGCTGGACCGTGTTCGACGGCTTTCGCATGTTTGCCGCCAACAGCCAGTTTCGGGCGTTGGCAAATCTGGGCGAAGCCAGTGCCCGCGCCCAAATTGAGGGAACGGTCGTCGGCATTTTGACGGCTTATTTTAACCTCGTTCAGCAGCAGCAATTGTTGCAGGTGCAGCAGCAGGCGCTGGAAGTATCGCGTCAGCGGCTGGAAAAAGAGAAGGTGCGCCGGGAAGTGGGCGGCTCGTCCTCCACGGATTTGTTGAATGCGCAAGTGTCGTTCAACAGCGATCGCTCCAATTTCATCAACCAGGAATTGGCGGTGCTCACCGCGCGCCAAAACCTCAATTTGCAACTGGCGCAGGATCCGGCCACCGGAATCACCGTCAGCGATGAAATGATCATCCCCGATTTGGGAATGAATTTCGATGCGTTGTTTGAACTCGCCGAACAGCGCAACAGCGCGTTGATGGCTGCCGATTACAGTCGCCGCGCCGCGACAGCGAGTGTGGGAACCGCCAATTCCGCGTTTCTCCCGCGCGTCAACCTGAACGCCAGCTACGGCTACACCGATCGCACCACCAACAACGAAGTGACCAACCAGTTCCGCCCGCCGGAAACCAACACCACCAGCAAAGATGGCGCTGTCAGCCTCGGGTTGTCGTGGAATTTGTTCAACGGATTTCGCGATAACATCACCCGGCAGAACGCCAAAATCGAGGAAAAAATCAGCCGGTTGCAACTGGAAAATACCCGAATTCAACTGAACGGATCGCTGCGCGAGAAATACGAAACGTTTCGTAAGCAAATGGAATTACTGGCGTTAGAACAGGAAAACGTGCAGGCTGCCCGCCAGAATTTGCAACTGCAACAAGAGCGCTTGCAGCTCGGTTCCGTTTCGTCGCTGGAGTTCCGCGATGCGCAAATTAACCTCATCCGTGCCGAAACCGCGTTGATCACCGCACGGTTCCGCGCCCGGATCACCCGGTTGGAAATCGATCAGCTCACCGGACAACTGAGTATCGAGTAACGTATGGGCAAGATTCTGGCGATAGGTTTGGGTGGATTTTTCGGTGCGGTTCTGCGATACTGGATTTCCGAATGGGTGTTCGAGCTGTTCAAAGGCAAATTTCCCGCCGGAACAATGGCGGTAAACCTCATCGGCTCGTTCGTGCTCGGGTTACTGATGGCAGTGTTCGAGAATTACCCGTTGCATCCGCTGCAGCCGAACATCAAGTTTTTTCTGGCAACCGGATTATTGGGCGCGTTCACCACGTTCTCTACTTTTTCGTTCGAAACGCTGGTGCTGCTGCAGGCCGGTTCTGTCGGCAAAGCCGCGTTGAATATTGTGTTGAGCGTTTGCATCGGTATCGCTGCGGCGCTCGCCGGTTACGGGTTGGGTAAATACATTTGACGGATTGGTCATGAATTGTAGAGGCAATTCATTATGTAGAGACAATTCATTATGTAGAGACAATTCATGAATTGTCTCTACTCCCCGGATAGCAATAAAATATCGCTACAATCGAACCAAACAATCAGAGGTAACACCGGTGAATTTACGCCAAAATGCCGTTGCTATTTTATTGATTCTGTTCAGCTTATCGATGCAGGCGCATGACCTGCGATCACCCGAACTCATCCAGCCGTTGCGGCTGACCGCCGGGCAAACCGACACGTTGCTGATCAGCGATATCTTTTTTGCGGAAAGCTATCCGTTGAAATTTGCCGAACATCCCGACCTGAAAACCGCGTTCGACGCTGCAACGCTGCAACTGGTCATCACGCCTGCCGCAACGTTTGAGGGCATGACGATTCTCGAAGCGCAACTGGACGATTCGCTGATTGCGTTTCCGGTGATTGTGGCGCAGCAAATTACCCACACCTTCCGCTTTCGTGCGGCAAACCAGCCGAAACACCTGAGCGTGTTCGGTGCGTTCAACGCATGGAATCGTGACGAGCTGCGCCTGCGCGACGCCAACGGCGATGGCGAATACGAGATCACCATTCCGATCGAGCCGGGGCGTTACGAATACAAATTTTTTGTCGATGGCGCAGAAGTTCTCGACCGCGCCAATCCGGACAGCATCGCCAATCCCTTCGGCAGCTACAACTCCGTGCTGACGATTCGTCCGCGCCACACCGATCGGGCGTATGTGCACATTTTGGGTAAAAGCATCGACGCCGATACGGCGACCGTTTCGCTGTATTACGAGCGGGAGAATCAGCCCGGAGCGATTGCCGCGAGCAACGTGATCGCGTTACTGGACAATCAGCCGTTGCCGCAATCGCTGATCAAAATCACCGGCAACCAAATTGACGTTCACATTCCCCAAACGCCGCAAACGGTGCACCAAACCCTGCGCGTTGGCGTTACCCAAAACGGGCAACATACATTATTGCAAACGATACGATTGTATCACCTGCAGCCCTACGCCAGCTACCTGCCGTTTTACTGGAACGATGCGATCATCTATTCGGTGATGGTCGATCGCTTTTTTGATGATGATTCCAGCAACAACCAACCGGTGGAACACCCGGAACTGTTGCCGCCGGCTAATTTTATGGGCGGCGATTTGCGGGGCATCATCCAGAAAATCCGCTACGGTTATTTCGATTCGCTGGGCGTGAACACGCTGTGGATTTCGCCGGTCAACCAGAACACCACCGAAGCCCATCGCGAATATCCGCCGCCGCACCGCTACTATTCGGCGTATCACGGCTATTGGCCGGTTGAGCCAAAAAAGGTAGATTCGCGCTTCGGCGATATGGCGATGTTCAAAAAACTGGTGCGAACCGCCCATCTGCACGGTATGCGCATTTTGCTGGATTTTGTGTCGAACCACACCCATCAGGATCACCCGTTTTTCCGCGACCATCGCGACTGGTTTGGCACTTACGATTTGCCTGACGGGCGCAAAAATATGCGGCTGTGGGACGAATACCGGCTGACCACCTGGTTCGAGCCGTTCCTGCCCTCGTTCGATTATCTCGGTTCGGATGCGGCGCTGGATACGATGACCGACAACGCCGTGTGGTGGTTGCAGGAAACCGGTATCGACGGATTCCGGCAGGACGCGGTGAAGCATGTGCCCAACAAATTCTGGCGGACGCTCACCCGCAAAATAAAATCGCAGGTGCATCCGCAGCGCACCCGATCCGTGTTCCAGATCGGCGAAACCTTTGGCGGTTACGACCTGATCAGCTCGTATGTGAACCACGGGCAGCTCGATTCGCAATTCAACTTCAACCTCTTTTACACGGCGCGGCAGGTGTTTTTGACGCCGCAGGCGAATTTCCAGAATCTGGTGGACGAACTCGCCAAAACCCACGCGGTTTACGGCATGAGCCACCGCATGGGCAACCTGATGGACAGTCACGACCAAACCCGTTATATGGCGTTTGTCGATGGCGATCTGGCGCTCGATTCGCAGGATGCCGCGGAAGTCGCGTGGACACATCCGCCGCAGGTGGACGATTCGCTGAGCTATCGCAAAGCACGGCTCTATCTCGCCTATATGCTGACGATACCGGGAATCCCCACTATTTATTACGGCGACGAGATCGGGATGACCGGCGCATCCGACCCGGACAATCGCCGGATGATGCGCTTTGGCAGCCAACTGAACCATCACGAAAAAGCGATGCTGGCCAATACCCGCGAACTGGTCAATTTCCGGCGGCGTTCCTCGGCGCTCCGGCAGGGCGATTTTCTGCCGCTGTTCGCGGATCAGAATGTGCTCGCCTATATGCGCAGCGATGTCAGCCAGCGTATTCTGGTGCTGCTCAACAAAAGCGCCGCACCGAAAACGCAGCTGGTCCAACTCCCTGAATTTTATGGTGTTAGCGAAGCGGTTGACCTGTTCAGCCGGGAAGCTGCAACGGTTGAAAGCAGCCAACTGTCCGTTGAAATTCCTGCGTATGGTTACCGGATGTTTCTGCTGCGGTAGTTTCGGCTACGCTCAACTACCGGGGAAAACAGATGGAGCCCCTTGCTTACGTTTCGGTAGAGCGGTAGTTTCGGCTACGCTCAACTACCGGTGTTTGTGGTTAACGTTTCCCATTCTCACCCGTCGGTTTTATCCGAAAAACATCCCCTTTTTATCCCGACCGATCAAGCACCGCGTTTCGACGGCTTTTCTGCCGCATTTTGGGCAGTTGTTGAAGTCGTCAGGACGAAACATTCAAGTCATCAGGACGAGTTGAACAAGTCATCAGGACGAAATTGGCGGTTTCACCTGATGATTTTGGCGGCTTTTCGGTGCAAAAAACGCGGGTTTCTGTGACGAATCAATGAATTTGGTAAACAGGTTTGATGGGCGCTATCGCTGCGTATCAGCTGAAAATGTGCGTTCGGGTCAGGTGGGTGTAAACCGACGGGCGCTGCTGCGCCCGGTGATGGTTTTATTATCTGCTTTAATTGGGGGAACTTTAGGGGGAAAATTGCCTTTTGGCTACGCTCAGGGTTTGGGTGCCCTTCGGCTCCGCTCAGGGCTCGGTTGGTTGTGCTCAGGGGGTGTTTGCCCTTCGGCTCCGCTCAGGGCTCGGGTGGTGGCCGCTCAGGGCTCAGGTTTGGGGCGCCGCCCTTCGGCTCCGCTCAGGGCTCGGTGGTTAGTGGCATTCTTTTGTTGAATTTCGTATTATCCATCCCTATCTTTCAACCATTCAAATACAGCTATTTCCTCCAATAGGATAACATGGCAGGGACAAACAAGGGACAGGGAATTGCAGATGTTCGAAACCATTGGCTCATTTGTGGCGAAAGCCATCGCATCTCATGCGGTAAACAAACAGATCAAGCGGGTTGATCACCTTTTTAGCGGTCCGCATGATGCCGAAGGGCGTTTGGCTACCATCATTCGTCAAACGATTGAGGCATATCATCAGGCGCATCCCATCCCCAACCGGGGGAAACAGTTCCCGTTTTACGAGTCGGAAATCTTTGTGGCAGAGTTGTTGAAGTTCCGCTTTTTCCGGCGCGATGGTTACGCATTCAGCGAAGCAACCATCGCCAAAGCGTTACAGGAAAATCCCAACATCATTGTGCCGGCAACGGAAGAACTTAGCCGATTTCTGGAACTGTTTGAGCAGCAGGTGCAAAACGACCCGCAGCTCAAAACGCTGGAAATTGATGAGAACTACAAATCCGAAGTATTCCATATTTCCGCCAAATTTGACCAATTGCTGGAACGGCTGGCTGCCGGAACATACCTCCCCAAAGAGCTCACCGCGCTTACCAAAATAGCCCAAACCGAAATTGTCGGGCGAGAAACCGAATTGCAAACGCTCCGGCAACGACTGCTGAACGACCACGAAACCGTGCTGGTTAACGGGATGGGCGGCATCGGCAAAACCACCCTTGCGGCGGTGTATGTGGCGGAGTTTTACAACGAATACGAGCACATCGCCTGGCTGACCATTGAAAACACCCTGGAAGAAGCAATTGCCGCCAACTACGCCCTGTTGGCCAACCTGGGTTTGCGGGAAACGCCGCCGCAGGAACAATTTGTCGCCTGCCTGAATGCCCTGCGCACCGTGCCGGGCAACGGCGCCAAACTGCTGGTGCTGGATAACGCCCACGACACCCTGACTGCCCATTACGACCGGCTGCCCAAAGCGCCGGGCTGGCATTTGCTGGTCACCTCGCGGGAGCGCATTGCCCGTTTCCACACGATGGATCTGGATTTTTTGAACGAGCCGGAAGCAGTTGCCCTGTTTGAAACATTCAAAAAAGGCTTTGCCCCGGCGCAGGTGCGGGACATTATAACCGCCGTGGAACGCCACACCCTGACCGTTGAACTGCTGGGCAAATCCGCCCAACGCAACCGCTGGAATGCCGCCCAAACCATGGCCGCCCTCGGTAAAGACGCCAAATCCGGCGTCTCCGTGCACCACCATCCCCAGAAAATTGAGCGGATCAAAAGCTATTTGAGCAGCATTTTTGACACCAGCCATTTGGGTGAAAACGAAACCTACCTGCTGAAACAGTTTACCGCCCTGCCCAACCAGTGGATAACCTACGATGTTTTAGCCCAACTGCTGCAAACCGAACAACTGGACTGGCAGGAAGACGTTGCCGCCACCCTGGAAACCCTTTGGGAAAAAGGCTTTATTGCAAAAGACGACACCGGCGACAGCTACAAAATGCACCCGGTGCTGGTGGAAGCCCTCACCCCCAGATTGCAACCTACCGCCGCAGACCTGAACCTGCTGATTACCGCCGTAACCGGACTGCTGCGCCTTGACCAGACAAAGGACAACCCCATTGACAAATTCCCCTTTATTCCTTTTGGCGAAGCCATTTTGAAACAACTGCCGGATGATGCCTCTGCTGAAATTGCTGTATTGCAAAACAATCTTGCTTTACGTTTTAAAGACATGGGCAATTATGAAAGGGCGCGTGAGTTATTGGCATCGGCATTACAGTCCGATATCGCCAACTTTGGGGAACAGCATCCGAAAGTGGCTATTCGTCAGTCGAATTTGGCGAATGTGTATGGTGATTTGGGCAATTATGAAAGCGCACGGGAGTTATTGGCATCGGCATTACAGTCCGATGTCGCCAACTTTGGGGAACAGCATCCGACTGTGGCGGTTCATCAGTCGAATTTGGCGCTGGTGTATCAAGCATTGGGCAATTATGAAGGAGCGCGGGAGTTATTGGAAGCGGCATTACAGTCCGATATCGCCAACTTTGGGGAACAGCATCCCACCGTGGCGATTCGTCAGTCGAATTTGGCGAATGTGTATGGTGATTTGGGCAATTATGAAAGAGCGCGGGAGTTATTGGCATCGGCATTACAGTCCGATATCGCCAGCTTTGGGGAACAGCATCCGACTGTGGCGGTTCGTCAGTCGAATTTGGCGATTGTGTATCGCAATTTGGGCAATTATGAACGAGCGCGGGAGTTATTGGAAGCGGCATTACAGTCCGATATCGCCAACTTTGGAGAACAGCATCCCGAAGTTGCAATTAAGCGGTCGAATTTGGCGCTGGTGTATCAAGCATTGGGCAATTATGAAAGCGCGCGGGACTTATTGGAAGCGGCATTACAGTCCGATATCGCCAACTTTGGTGAACAGCATCCGAATGTGGCGGTGAGTCAGTCGAATTTGGCGAATGTGTATAGTGATTTGGGCAATTATGACAAAGCGCGGGAGTTGTTTGAGAAAACTCTAAATATCCACAAAGAAATTTATGAAAAGAATCATCCATATATTGCCCAAGCTCAGTCGAATTTGGCGAATGTGTATGGTGATTTGGGCAATTATGAAAGCGCGCGGGAGTTATTGGAAGCGGCCTTACAGTCCGATTTAGACAATTTTGGTGAAAAGCATCCTAATGTCGCGATTGATAAACAACTTTTGGCTTATGTTCATGAAAAATTAGGGGACACTAAAAAAGCCGTTCAGTTTTATACAGAGGCTTACCATTTATTCAGATCTCTTTTGGGTGAGCACCATCCACATACCAGAGTGACCAAACAATATTTGGATAATCTTGTCGGTAGAGAGTAAAATAATGCAACGGTTTTTGGAGGATTTGGGGTAGGGGCGCGGCATGCCCTGTGTTGTTTCCCCCTTTAAAGGGGGATAAAGGGGGATGTTGTTTTGTGCTGTAGTGGACATCCCCCCTGCCCCCCTTCGAAGGGGGGATAGGGTATGGCGTTGCCGTGTTCAGCGGTATTGTATGGGTGTGGTGGTGTTACGCCGCAAATTTCCCCCTTTGAAGGGGGATAAAGGGGGATGTTTCTGGCGTGCTGGAGTGAACATCCCCCCTGCCCCCCTTCGAAGGGGGGATAGGGTATGGCGTTGCCGTGTTTTGCGGTATTGTGTGGGTGTGGTGGTGTTACGCCGCAAATTTCCCCCTTTGAAGGGGGAAAAAGGGGGATGTTTCTTGCGTGCTGTAGTGAACATCCCCCCTGCCCCCCTTCGAAGGGGGAGACATCCCCCCTGCCCCCCTTCGAAGGGGGAGACATCCCCCCTGCCCCCCTTCGAACACTGCCATTAAGTTAAGCGTAAGTGTATTAAAAACATATTTTTCTAAGGCGTTTATTGTGGTTGTAGAGCTGCTGAGCGGTAGTTCTTTTGCGATCAACCTCCCGGTGTTTTCGCACGCATACCGGATTAGTGGTAAATAATTCGGTTAACCGATTCAGGATTTTCTCAGGGTTTTTCTGAGTATAGAGTAAGTTGATCACTTCATTTTTTACTGCATTAAAGGAAACTGCTTTATTGATTTGTTGAGGATGTTTATTATTATTAGTGATGATTTTTTTATCGAGTTGTTCCTGCGCATCCTCGGTGATGACGGATTCTAAAGCGCTAATAAAGATGGTTGCATAGAAATCCTGTTTAATGGCTTCAACGCTTCTGCCACTAAAGTTCTCTAAGTTTAAGCGCCCTTTAATGATGCCATAAAAAGTTTCAATGCCCCATCTTAAATAGTATAGTTCTTTGAGTAAGTCGTGAGAATATTCTTCCTCGTCCAGGAGGGTGGTAACCAATACTTCTACTTCACCGGTATTCAATACCACGCGAAGCAGGCGAACACGAATCGCTAATGGCAATCCTAAGGCACAAAACTCTTTACGCCGGGTATCACTTGGCGTAAGGGTTAGGATTTTACTATCAGGTGCATTCGCTTTGAACATCTCTTGAAATGCTTTCAGAGAGCCCGTTGAACAACGACCGAGGAACTGTCGCTTCTGTTGGATAAGCGTCGCTAAAAATTGATAGGTGGTATAGCCGCGATCAAAAATCAAGAGATCATCGGTTTGCAAGCAAGTTAATTGTTCGGTGGCTAAATCCACTTCATAACGGGAATGCGCTTGAAGCAGACTATCGAGAGGAAGATGATTTAACAGATCGTAGAAGACTGAAACAATCGCCATAGCATGTTTACCGATAACGGTCTTGTCTTTACCGTTGGTATATTGAATACTGCCAAACGCTTTATCAATATCTTCTGAATAGGGTAAGATGATTCTTGAACCATCGACAGCAACTAATCGAAACTGACGCCATCGGCGATAGTCACCATCGGCATAATAAGGCGCAATAACCGTTTCCCGGCATAGCTCGATAAAAGCTGTATGCAATAACTTTTGGCGTGCCTGGGTAAATGCAGAATTACTCACTTTTGAAGCAATATCTTCAAATTTAAGAGAAAACTCATTCAATACTAGCTGAAGCGATTTCAAGCTTTTTTGAGCAATGAGCAATAATAAAACTCTAAAAGGCAATTTACGCTCCCGAGTAAAATGTTTCGAACTCTGGCGATGCCGCTCTTTAAACAATTTGGATTTAATACGAGATCGAATCATTTTAATGATCGCTGTTTTTTTGACATCATAACTCCAACTTTTATGAGAAATTTATGAATCTAACTCACGTAAAAACAAATTACAACGACCTTAAATTTCCACCATTAACTTAATGGCAGTGCCCCCTTCGAAGGGGGGGATTAGTTACCTACGGACAATAAATTTACGAACAGACGGAAGGCACCGGGCACACCGGCGGGCAATTGCCGGAAAAAGGAAATGCCGGTATAAATGTAATGCCCTTTGCCGTAGGTGGCATACAGCATGCTGCCGGTTTTGGGGCTTTCGCCGGGGTCGTTGCTGCTGAACAGCGCGGTGTATGTGTTGTCCCATTCGTTGGGGAAGTAGAGCCCGCGCTCCTGCACCCAGCCCTCAAAATCGGCGGCGGTAATGGCATTTGGCACAGTGAGCAGCGGGTGGTTTGGCACGAGGATTTCCATTGGTGCGTCTTCCAGCGTCACCCGGTCGCGGGAGAGCTTGAGGGGATACGGTCCCAAATCTTCCGTCACCAACCGGTGCGAGGTGTTGTACTGGATCACCAGCGTGCCGCCGTCGTTGACGTATTGCAGCAATCGCGGTTGGTCAGCAGCGAGCCGGTCGCGGGTGTTGTATGCCCGGATACCGGCAACAATAGCGTCGAACTGCGACAGATCGGTTGTGTTCAAATCGTCATCGGAAAGCAGTTTAACGGTGTAGCCGATCTGGGTCAGCGCTTCGGGAATGTCATCCCCGGCGCCGGCGATGTAGCCGATCAGCTCACCTTTTTTGGCGATATCCAGCCGCGTAAGCTGCAATCTGGCGGGTGGCGTCAGCGTCTGGATGGGAATGTGATCGTAATCGATGCGCGACAAACTGTGCGCCGGTTGGCGATTCCCGCCGGTTTCCACTGTCGCGCTCAGCCAGCCGGCACCGGATGCTGCGGGCGGCGTGACGGTCACGGATTGCCGGATTTCACTGCCATTTCCGCTGAAGTCAACTGCGATAGACGCGGGCGAAACCTGCCAGCCCTCCGGCACGCTAAAGTGCACCGTGGCGTTGGTTTCCGGGGCAACGCTCTGGAAAATCACCGGCACCTGCCGCGATCCGCCGTTGCCGAACACCTGCAATCCCGCCCCAAAATTGACGGTCACCTGCGGCAGAATTTCCATCGATCGATAGCTTTCGCCGTCGGTTTCGTCATTCCATTTGTATTGTACCGGCGCTGTGGCGATAACCTCCTGCCCGCCGATCTCCAGAAAAAATCGCACCGGCTGAACGGCAAATTTCTCCGGCAAGCCGATATCCAGCGGTTGGGGAATGGTGAATAAACTGCCCTGTTTTTCCGAGCGCAGCCAATACGGATTGGACAGTTGCGCATCCGCCGGGATCGCGATGGTTTTTTCGGATGTGACCGGTTCGTTGGCGGGCAAGGGCTGGCTGCCGGAGGGCATGCCGTTTTCGAACGGATAGCTGATGCCCCGCAGGGTTACGGGATAGCCGTTGCGGTTGATGAGCGTTGTGCTGGTGGCTACGCTGCTGCCCGGCGTTGCCGATGGCGATGGCACGGTGGCGCTCGCCCAGATGCCGCAGAGTTGCAGCAACAGTTCGTCCAGCTCGTCGCGTTTGATGGCGACATCGTGGGTTTGCGGCAGCAAATTGATCTCCGAACGGGCTTTCAATAGCGTCGGGATAATTGCGGTCGGCTGCTGCGGCTGGAAGTTCTCCAGCGCTTCGGCGAGCAATTTGCCGACTTTTTCACCGCGCGGCACCCGTTTCCAACTCAGCTCCACCCCGTCGAACAGCGATGTTGTTGCCGGATCGCCCAGCGTGTGCTGGAAATATTCGCGGTAACCGCCCCGTTGCGGCGATGCGCCAAACCCCTGGCATTTGTGCATGCTGCGGCTCAGCGCGGCAATTTCTGCATACGATTTGCCGAGCAGCGGATTGTATTTGCCAACGTTTACACTCACGAAATCGGTGGTGTCCAGATTCATTTGCGAAATGGCGCGCGTCCACACGTCCCACAGCAGCCGTTTCGGTTGCCAGGGCTTTACCAACGCCAGTTGTTCGGGAAATCGGTTTGGATCGCCGGCGGCGGCAAAGGCTTTTTCCGCCAGCCACGCAGAGGCCAGATGCTGCCCGTGTCCACCGATTTCCGGCGTGAAACGGGTGATGATCACATCGGGGCGAAACTTGCGGATCACCCAAACAACGTCCGCTAGTATCTCGTCGTTGCCCCAAAACTGCAGCGCTTCATCGCGGGATTTGGTGTAGCCGAAATCGACCGCGCGCGAAAAGAACTGGCGTGCGCCATCGATACGCCGGGCAGCCAGCAATTCCTGGGTGCGGATTACGCCGAGCAGATCGCCGATTTCCGGCCCGATCAGGTTTTGCCCGCCATCGCCGCGCGTCAGTGACAAATAGGCGGTGCGCACCTGCGCTTCGTTGGCGAGATACGACAGCACGGCGGTATTTTCGTCATCCGGGTGCGCCGCGATGTAAAGCACGCTGCCCATTACGGATAATTTTTTGAGCGCCTGTTGCAGCTCGCCGGCGTTCCAACTGGCCGGTTTTTGGGCGAACAGCAGTCCCGATGCCAGCAGTAAAATGGCAATGATGCGTGGGTATCTTGATTTCATGGGGTTGTTCCGTTGCAGTTTTTGGGTTATCGGTTGAGTTGCGAATAACAGGATCCGGTAGGGACCGCTCGCGACCGCTCCAAAAATATGACCGCCAAAGGATGCGTTACGCTGAACCCTGAGCCTCTCGATGGGCAGGTTTCCGTTCCGGTCAGGATTCCAGCGTCGGTTGTTCGTTTTCCGGCGGTGTTTCCGGTTCGTCGCTGAGGTGCAACTGCTGCTCTTCGCGCAGCGATTGAAAATGGGACATGCTCAATTCGGTCAGCGCAACCAGCCGGATATCGCCAAAAGCGTCGTCCTGTTTGCAGGTGATCATCTGCAAACGCATCAAATCGAGAATGGACATAAACGTAACGATGACGTGAATTTTTGTCGGCAACGCTTTGGTGATTTCCCCAAAATGAACATATGTGCCGCCGGCAAAGCGGTCAAAGATAAAGCGCACCTGGTCTTCGATGGAAATTTTAACCGGATTGACGCGGTGAACAGTGATTTTGGGCATGTTGTCCAGCGCTTTTTTGAACGCGGTCAGCAGATCAAACAGGGTGGCGTCCACCACAAATTCTTCATCCGGCGGTGTGAATTTTTTAAGCTGACGCTGAACAGTAGATGCCCGGGAAAAATACTGACGGCGGTCGGTTTCCTTTTCGTACAGCTCTTCGGCTTTTTCTTTAAATCGTTTGTATTCAAGCAGTTGAAGGGTGAGTTTCAGGCGCGGATCTTCGGGATCTTCCTCGCCTTCGCTGGTTTGTTGCGGCAGCAGCATGCGCGTTTTAATGAGAATCAGCGTCGCCACCATTTCGATAAATTCACCGGCGATTTCGAGATCGAGCATTTTCATCAGCTCGATGTATTCCAGATATTCTTTGGTAATTTGCGCGATGGGAATATCGTAAATATCAATTTCGTTTTTACGAATGAGGAACAGCAACAGGTCGAACGGTCCCTCGAAAACCGGTAATTTTATTTTATACAAAACGCAATAATCCTCCGGCTTTCCGCACCCGGTCCATCACAATATTGGCGGCTTCGCGGGCTTTCAGTGCGCCGTTGCGGAGCACTTCGGCAACGTAATCGCGGTTGTTAAGCAGCTCCTCGCGCCGCTCGTGATACGGCTCGAAGAATGCCCACATTTTTTCCAGCAGTTCTTTTTTGGCGTGACCGTAGCCGTATCCGCCGGCTAAAAATTTCTGGCGCATATCGGCCACTTCTTCTTTTGTAGCAACCAGTTTATACAGATCGATAATGATGGAATTCTCCGGGTCTTTGGGTTCTTCCAACGGCGTGGAATCGGTGAGAATGCTCATGATCTTTTTCTTCATATGCTTTTTGGACGCGAAAATTTCGATGATGTTATCGTAACTTTTGCTCATTTTCTGTCCGTCCAGACCGGGGACAACCGCCACATCGGGGATGATCAGGTCTTCCGGCAATTTCAACGAACCATCGCCGTAAGCGATGTTGAATTTTTCGGCCATGTCGCGTGTCATTTCGAGATGTTGCTTCTGGTCTTTACCAACCGGCACGTAATCGGAATCGTAAATGAGGATATCCGCCGCCATCAGCACCGGATAGGCAAACAGCCCGTGGTTCGGCGCAATGCCTTTGGCGATTTTATCTTTGAAAGAATGGGCGCGTTCCAGCAGGCCCATCGGCGTAACGGTGGATAGCATCCACGCGAGTTCGGTAACCTCGCGGACATCGGATTGCATGAACAGCACCGCTTTATCGGGATCAAAACCGAGCGCCAGATAATCGATCGCGACCATCAAACTGTTTTCTTCGAGAATTTTATGATCGCGAATGGTGGTCATCGCGTGATAATTGGCGACAAAATAATAGCAATCGTTGTTGGCCTGCAACGCAATATGCTGGCGAATTGCCCCAAAATAATTGCCGATGTGCAAAATCCCCGAAGGTTGAATACCGCTTAAAATCCGTTTGTTTTTAATATCTAACATGGGTTTCCTCTGCTAACGTGCTGCCGTTCATCTATTCGTGTTGTATTTTCGGGGAATAAGATGCAATAGAATCGCCACATTTTCAAGTCAAATCTCATATCGCGGTAACAAAAAAAGCTGCAGGTCGCCGGTTGACAAGCTGCAGCTCAAAATGATTTCCTGATGTTGCCCGGACTCAATTTTCCATGAACAGGTATGGCTTCCATGATTCGTGGCGCGCGCCGACCATGTGTTGCAGAAAAAAGAACGGGTTCGGTCGTTTGGGCTTGGTCCGCAGGCGCATTTCCGCCTGTTCCGGGGTGCGGTTGCCTTTACGATTATTGCAGGGCATGCAGGCGATAACCAGATTTTCCCAGGTATCTTTTCCGCCAAATTGTTTGGGGATAATGTGGTCGATGGTCATTTGCAGTGTTCTGCGTCCGCAATATTGGCAACAGTGTTTATCGCGAATGAGCAGGTTTTTGCGGTTGAGCAATATTTTGCGTTTCGGTGCCCGGGCAAACCGGTACAACCGGATGACATTCGGCACCGGCATCGTCGAATTTACCGAGTGCAGCACTGCTGCCTCCCGTTCGATAACTTCCGCTTTGCCGAGATAAATCAAAATGATGGCTTTTTTTAATCCACAGACGCTCATAGGTTCATAATTCTGATTTAATAACAAAACACTACGGTTAAGCATCTGGTTCACCTCTTTGTTGCTAATAGAAGAAAACGCCGGCGGTTGAGAATGTCAAGCTGTTTTTTGTCCAAAACCCGACCGTTTGGTAATATATTGATCGCTAAGTGAATATTAAATTGTAATTTATCACATTTCAAATACGCGATTGTTACAATATTGTATCGTTAATAGGATGACGGAAAGCATGAAAATGTTCCCGAAATTTGGTTGCGACAGTTGCTTTCGCCAAAGAAATTTCGGTTGACATCTTCAGCCGTTAACCGTAAAATGGACCAATTATCACAACCGAAAATCGCTAATCAATTGCCCAGATAACGGCAATTCCACGACGTTGCACCGGGAGAATAATGAGCAGAATTCTGATAATTGATGATATGAAAACCATCCGCGAACAGTTTGCGTACGACATCCAGCGCAAAACCGGATTCGAAGTGCTGACTGCCGCCAACGGGCAGGAAGGGCTGGAAATGCTCCACAAAAACCCGGTAAATCTGGTAATTCTGGATCTGGAAATGCCGGTAATGGATGGTTTACAAACCCTCGAAGCGATGAAAAAAGAAGGATTGGACAACATTCCCGTTCTCGTTTACACCGGAAAAGGGAACTTCCAAACCTGCGTTCGGGCAACGCGTTTGGGTGCGTATAATTTTTTCGCGAAAGACGAGATCAGCACGGAGCAATTAATTCATCAGATCCGCATTACGCTGGAACACCGGCAGATGCTCGATCAGGATCGCGAGATGGTCAAAAACAATGAGCGGGAATCCGGTTTTATCGGCGAAAGCCCGGTCATTCAGGAAATGCGCCGGCTGATTGCCCGGGTCGCCCGGGTGCCGAGCAATGTGCTCATCACCGGCGAAAGCGGCACCGGAAAAGAGCTGATCGCCCGGGAAATTCACCGGCTGAGCCCGCGTTCGGCGCAGCCGTTTATTGCAGTCAACTGTGCGGCGATTCCCGAAAATCTGGTTGAAAGTGAGCTGTTCGGTTTCGAGAAAGGCGCGTTTTCCGGGGCGATGCGCACATCCAAGGGCAAATTTGAGCTGGCGGATGGCGGCACGCTGATGCTCGACGAAATCGGCGATATGCCGCTGGCAGTGCAGGCAAAGTTGCTGCGTGTACTGCAGGAAAATGAAATTACCCGGTTGGGCGGGGAACACAAAGTTATCAAAATTAACGTCCGGGTGATTGCGGCAACCCACCGCGATCTCGAATCGGAAATCGAAGAATCGCGCTTCCGGCAGGATTTGTTTTACCGCATTTGCACGCATATCGTTCGGGTGCCGCCGTTGCGGGAACGGCTGGCAGATATCCAGCCGTTGACCGTGCACTTTGTTCAGCAAATTTGCCAACGGTTTGAGATGCCGGTTCCGGCAGTTCATCCCTCCACAATTGCGGCGTTGCAACAATATCACTGGCGCAAAAATAACGTTCGCGAGCTGGAAAATGTGGTGGAGCGGATGATCGTTCAATGCGATGGCGAGCAACTGTTGCCCCGGCACATTCCCAAAGAAATCCTCGCTGCCGATGTTTTTTCGGAATCGCCGGAAACCGGGCAGGCAAATGAAAAATTGTCCGGTGCGCTATCTATCGATCTCGATCCGGAAAGCGGCAAAAGTTTTCAGGAATTAAAACAAGACGCCGAAAGGCAAATTGTGCAACAGCATCTCGAAGAAAATGAATGGCACATCACCAACACTGCAAAAGCGCTGGGAATTGCCAATCATTCCAACCTCATCAAAATTATGAAACGACTGGGCATCAAAAAGCCGAAAGATGAATAATCCTTTCGGCTTTTTCGGAAATTCTGTTACAAAATTATACAGACTTCCCGGTTGTGTCTTTCGTTACACTTGTCGATATAATTCTCTCCAAATCAAATAAAAACATGTTGTTATCAGCGATAAGATCGACAATCCGGTGTGTTGTGTAACACAATCCCGCGAGGATTGAAAATATCGCCAAATATGTTATTCTATTGATGTTTACGCATTTTTCAAATGTTTTGGCACGGTGATTGAATAATTATTCGTCAAATACACGATTGGCGAGAATGTTCAATCAACTCACAGGAGAATACCATGCGTAAGATTTTCATGATAGTGTTGGCAACCGGGGTGATGCTGGCAATTTTTTCCAGCGAATTGAAATTGCTGGCGGATGTATATTTGGGAAAACCGCGGACACATGTGATCCAAAAAGGCGAATCGCTGAGCGAAATTGCCATCCAATATTACGGCAATGTTGAATATTGGCGCGAACTGGCGTTGGTGAATATGGCGCCGGACCCAAATTTGATTTGGGTTGGCGAAGAAATTCTCGTTCCCGACCGGGAAACCATTGTTGCACTCAACCAGGCGAAAACCCTCAGCACCGTGAAAGATTTGGTGATCCAGCAGGAACTGGCGCTGGAAGATGATTCACCGCGCCAACGACCGGATGCAGTGACCGAACCAGAGGAAACACAACCCATTGCGGAACAATTCTCAGAGCCGGTGCAAACCGAGCAACCCACGCTGCCAACTGCCAAAACAGAAACAGCCGAAAGCAGCAATTGGGTGTTGTGGCTGGCAGTGTTTTTAATTGCATGTGGTGTTATCGGTTTTTGGTGGATGCGCAGCCACCGGCAAAAAGTGGTTTTAGTGAAGCCGAGAACCCCTAAAACTGCTGATCCCGCAGCCGTAAGGCGCCAAACGGATGCAACCGCCACAGCGAACGGAACAGCCAATGGTAATGGCACATACCGCAGACCGGTTACGCCGCAACACCGCGAAGTTGCAGTGCTCGATGAGAAATAATATTTCGCGTCAAAACGCACAGCACAGCATTAAAAATAATTGAGAAAAATTACCCTGCGAAGCGCTCAGACAAAGAGACGGCAGTTGCATTTAACTGTCGTCTCTTTTTTGTGACCGGCAACATTTTTTATTTCGGGAATGTTGGATTTCTTCGGATCAGGATGTTGTAATCCATGGATAAATAGCTGGAATTACTATATGTTATGGATGCTGTTTTGGTGCCTTCTGTTGCTTTGGGTGATCGTCACTGTCATCGGTGTTTTTTCGGGCGCGTTCGGTAACTTGCTGTTGATTGCCGCCTGCAGTGTCGGATTGTTCCGGCTCATTCACGATGATTCGTAACTCAATTCCCTTTTAAACGCTACCCGCAAATTTGGAAAAATCCGGGCGGCGCTTTTCGAAAAATGCGCTCAAAGCTTCGCGATGTTCATCGGATTGCAGTTGTTCCGCAAAAATAATCGATTCCCGGGTGATAACATCGTGCAACCGTTTCCGCTCCTCCTCCGGCGTGATCAGCCATTTGGTTGCTTTTACGGAAATTGGCGGCAGTGCCACCAGTTTTCGGCAATAGCTTAGCGCGGTTTCTTCCACCGCTTCGTCATCGACAATCCGGCTGATTAACCCCATTTCATAGGCAAAATTGACATTGAACGGTTCACCGAGCATCAGTGCGAGGTTGGCGCGGGCTTTTCCGGAAATTAGCGGCAGCAAATAGGAACTGGCAAATTCCGGCACCAGTCCGAGTGGCACAAACGGCATCTGGAATGTGGACGATTTTCCGGCGAAAACCAGATCGCTGTGCAACAACACAGTTGTGCCGATGCCAACCGCCAATCCTTTAACCGCCGAAACCAGCGGTTTGTCCAATCCCACCACCAATCGCAGCAAACGAACCACCGGCAAATCGTCCAATCCGCGCGTACCGTCGTTTACTGCGGCAAAATCCTTTAGATCGTTGCCGCTGGTAAAATCCTGGCTGTTGGTGGACAGCAGAATTACCCGGACATCATCGTTGCTTTGTGCATGAACAAGGTTCTCGCAAAGCGATTCGTACATCGCGTTGCTCAGTGCATTTTTTTTCTCGGGGCGATTGAGTGTAAGTTTCAACACACCGTTTTGTAATTCCGATAAAACGTGGTTAGACATTTTTCATATCTCCAATAAAATCAATAGTTAACAAAAAGTGCGTCCGGGAGATTCCCAGACGCACCAAAATTTTCGAAATTAATATTCGATAGTCTCACCGATGTCCATCACGCGTCCGCGTTGTCCATGAATTTCCAGTTTGTGGATAAATTCCTGCGGATTCACCTCGATGGCTTCGAAGGTATTGAAATGCATCGGAACATATAATTTTGCCCGCAGAAATTCGGCGGCTTTTGCGGCGTCATCGATGCCCATTGTAAAATTATCGCCGATGGGCAGAATGGCGAGATCGAGGTGGTTCATTTCGCCGATCAGCTTCATATCCAGAAAAAGCGCGGTATCACCGGCGTGATAAAGGGTTTTTCCATCCATCGTAATCAGCAATCCGGCCGGCTGCCCCATGTACGCGCCATCCGGAGTGGACGATCCGTGATGGGCGATGGTGTATTTCACCCTGCCAAAGGGAAAATTGTGTGCACCACCGATATTCATGTGATGAACTTTCGCGCCTTTTGCCTGGCACCAGTTGGCCAGTTCGTAGGTTGCAACGACGGTTGCGTTGTTGTTTTTTGCAATTTCGATGGTGTCGCCAACATGATCGCCGTGCCCATGGGTGAGCAGCACGTGATCCACTGTTACGTCAACGGGTTTTGCAGTGGCCAATGGATTATCGGTCAAATACGGATCGATAACAACGGTGCCATTTTGACCTTCGATAATAAATGCGGAATGACTGAGATAGGTGAGTTTTGGCATGATTTCCTCCTGTAAAAAATGAAACATACAGTTGACCGTTTCAGAAATATACATTCAATTGCGATCAAAATCATGCCATGAAATACAAAAAGGGAAACCCCGGTTGGAGCTTCCCTCGTTGTATCAAAATTGTGTTCGTGTTCGGTTACGCTTCCGGATAAACGCTGACTTTGCTGCGTTTTTTGTCTTTGCGTTCGAATTTCACGTGTCCGTCGATGAGCGCGAACAATGTATCATCACCGCCGCGTTTAACATTTTCGCCGGGATGAATTTTCGTTCCGCGTTGACGAATGATGATGCTGCCGGCGGTGACAAATTCACCACCGAAAGTTTTAACACCAAGTCGTTTAGATTCGCTATCGCGACCGTTCCGGGAGCTACCAACACCTTTCTTATGAGCCATGACTTACCTCCGGTCTTATCCTTCGATTGCTTCGATTTTAATTTTGGTAAAGTGCTGACGATGACCATTTTTCTTCTGGTAACCTTTGCGGCGCTTTTTCTTGAAAACGACCACTTTTTTATCGCGGCCGTGCTCCAGCACTTTGGCGTCAACCTTGGCGCCGTCAATTAACGGGCGACCCACTTTGACATCATTGCTTTGGTTTACAAAGAGCACTTTGTCGAAAGATACAGATTCGCCCACTTCGGAGCTCAGAAACGGTACCTTCACCACTTTGTCTTTTTCGACACGAAACTGTTTTCCGGCAATTTCTACGATTGCATACATTTTTGACACCTCTGACTGAATGTGGAATTCATGTTACAGCCGGGGAATATACATTACCAGTGGTGAAAGGTCAAGATTAAAAATTATTTTGCGGGGGAAGTTTTACAGAATTTTGGTTAAAAATAGCGGCTTTGTGTCGGTTAAAAAAATCTGCATGAAATTAAGCCCTGCCCACTCAGGCAGGGCAATCGGTTGATAAATTATTGGCAATATTCCCGGGAAATTTCCTGAAGCGCTTTGGTTACATTTTGCATTTCTTGCTGCAATTGCTGAAAATCGGCTGAAACCGTTTCGAGGTTACCTTGTGCGCCCATCGATTCCAGTTTTCGGGATGCTTCAAATGCACCTTCGGCACAAAAGTTACCCACAGCGCCTTTTAATGTGTGGGCTGCTTTTTTTAAAGCGATTGCGTCTTTTTGTTGAATGGCATTTTCTATTTTGGTAATCAAATCCGGATAATCTTCCAAAAAGAGCTCGATCAACTCGCCGAGTAACTCCACATCGTCATCTACTCTGGCAAATAATTCTTCACGATTTAATACGTTGTTTAATTCCATTGTTCCTCCTTGAAACTATACGGCTTTCCATTAGCATTTCTTTCGATATTATTATCGAAAACAAAGGGGCATACATTACCCGCTTTCCCATAAAATTCGGTTAAGTTATAATGAATTGAGGGAGTTTTGGTCGGTGCGAAAGGGGAGACGAGCGGTTTTAAACCAGAAATCATCGATGCATTTTACGATGTTTATTAACCCGTCAAACGTGAATGGCTTTACGATATACGAATTTACACCCAGATGATAAAGTTTCGAAATATCGTCCTGAGAATTGGATGTTGTCAGAACGATGACCGGAATCGGGCGCAGATGCTCATTGTTTTTTATCTCGCGGAGTGTTTCCCGACCGTCTTTTTTGGGCATATTCAAATCCAGAATGATCATATCCGGTGGTGGGAAAGCGGATGGATCAGCATATTTTTCCCGTTGAAAAATATAATCCAGCAGCTCCTCGCCATTTTCCACGAAACGAATGCTGCTGCCCAGATTGTTTGCTTCGAAGGCATCGTGAATGAGCATTTGGTCATCCGGGTCGTCTTCTGCTACTAAAATATGAAACGGATGATTAATTCGGGTTCTCTGGATGTTCATTCTATTCCTCATTACCCAACATTTTGTTGAGGGAATTTTCCATTACCTTGTGTGGCTGCGAGGATGCATTTAGGTCAATGATATGATGATCCAGATAGGGTTGGCTTTTGAGATCGGTTATGTTGCGCAGTTTGTGAACCAACTCGCCAATCCGGTTTACCATGTTTTGGCAATTCTGGATGTGCATTTGCTCCTCCGGCTGGCTTTTCAGCAAGGTTAGCGATAGCGACAAAATTTGCAGCGGCTGGGAAAATTCGTGGCAAACCGTGCCGGCTAACTCCTGAGCTGTTTTCAGCTTTTCGGCATGGCTGATGGCCTGGTTCATTTTTTGGCGTTGGACTGCGTATCGCAGCGATCGCTCCAGGCTTTGAGCATCAATTTTGCTTTTGATGAGATAATCTGCCGCACCGGATTCCATGGCTTTCAGGTCGATTGCCGAATCGCCCTGTCCGGTGAGGAAAATAATCGGCGAATCGCAACCTGCTTTTTTGGCTTTGCACATCAAATCCAGTCCGGTGCTGTCCGGCAGGCGGTAATCTACCAGATAAACATCGTACGTATTCGCTTTCATTTGCGATGCCGCTTCTTCCGCCGTTTCGATCCAATCCAGACGGTATCGGCGTCCTTCAATCTCGTTCAATAAATCTCTGGTGATGATATAGTCGTCCTCGTCGTCATCAACCAATAAAACCCGCAGTGTTTCTTCTATCATCGGAGTCTCCGTAACTTTCAATTCGGCCATAAATCTGCGTTTCTGTTGTCTTGGTTATCGACGAAAACCCGGCAATCTTAAGTGACAGATTCGCTGGGTTTACGATTGCAAATCAATGCGTGATGCACCGTTATGTGTTTATTTTTGTTTCGGTTAGCAAAACTGTTTTTTTGTCCGGCTCTTTTTGGGGAACGATTTGCCGAACCGGTAAAACAATCTCAAAACGGCTGCCTTTGGCGGCGCTTTCGGAAATGTTGATGTTGCCATTGTGGCGATTGACAATTTTTTGACAGATAGCCAGCCCCATCCCGGTTCCCTCGTATGCGCTCCGGCTGTGCAATCGCTGGAACGGCTTAAACACCTGTTCCCGATGGCTTTGGGGAATGCCAATGCCATTGTCCTGCACAATCAAAATGCATTGTCCGTCATCCTTGCCGGATGGTGTTTCGGTAAAAATTTCGACAATTGGCGGTGTATCCGGTTTGTGAAATTTGAGCGCATTCCCGATGAGGTTTTGGAACAACTGATGCATCTGCAGTGCGTCTGCGTCGATTGTCGGCAAAGGCGCTATTTGCACTTCGCCACAGGTTTGTTCAATGCGGATTTCCAGATCGCGCAGCACTTCATTGCACACATCTTCCAGATCCACCGGTACAAACGGGCGCGCTTTGGTTGTCACCCGCGAGAGCGTCAGCAGGCTGTCGATAAACGTTTCCATTCGTTTGGCAGCGTTTTCCATTCGGGTGAGATAATCCAGCGCACGTTCATCCAATTTCGATTCGCAATAATGCCGCAGCCGGTCGCCAAAGGTTTGCACTTTTCGCAGCGGCTCCTTCAAATCGTGCGATGCGATGGAGGCAAATTCGTCCAGCTCGCGATTGGAGCGCTTCAGTTCATCCAGCGTATTCCGCAGGGTGAATTCGATGGTTTGCCGTTCAGACACTTCAATTTTCAGCGCCCAGTTGGTTTCTGCGAGTTCTGCGGTGCGTTCCGTTACCCGGCGTTCCAGCACTTCGCGGGCATGTTCCAATTCGCGTTCTGCTACTTTCCGGGCGGTAATATCGACCACGCTGATCAATATTTTTTGCCACGATTTTTCGCTGCCCGGCGCTATTGCAGCCCGGAAACTGACGTAAATAGCGTTGCCGTCCGGCAATGTGGTATCAAATTCAGCAACAAATGGCGATTGGCTTTTCCAAAGAGCTTGTAATTGGTTGATCAACATTTTCCGCGAATCTTCGCTGTTGAACAGCGTGTTTTCCGGTGTCAGTTCGCTGGGGAATTCTGCGCCATACATTTGCAGGGCAACTTTGTTGGCGTTTTCGATGTGCAGCAGTTGCAGCCATTCTGTTATCGCCTGCGGATTTTTTTCCAAAAAAGCTTCCGGTGCCAACGGCTGGTTCGATTCAAAAATTCCCGCTAAATGTTTTCGCAGCTTGCCGTAATGCACCTCAAACAGCGCAGATGGCACATTTTCAAACAGCGATCGATAGCGCTCGTCCGATGCAACCAATGCCGCCGTGCGTTTGATAAAATGCAATCCCAATTTCTGGTTGAGCCGCTGAAATTCTTTTTCGTCATTTTTGTCGAGAAACGCGGTGTTTCCCGCATTGTTTTTTTGATTGATCCGGTAGCTGTGCAATCGTGCGGAAAAAGCGCTCATTTCCTGAATGATAAATAGCGCGGCGTTTTCGCCGGTTGGCTGAATGGCAACCGGTGTAACAGAAATTTCCTTTTCGCCAAATGCAGATTGCGAATAAAATCCCGGTTTTTCCGGTCGCGGAGCCATGCAGGATGAAAGCACTACAACGGATGATCCGTCCTCAAATACCGGTGTCAGCTGTTTTCCGCACCAGTCATCTGTAAATGCGGGAAAGAATTCTGAAATCTGGCAACCCTGTATTTCAATTGTCGATATGTTTGTCCATTCCGCAATCCGCTGATTCCAGAAATGCACAACCCGGTGTTTATCCAAAACAAACGCCCCAAACGACAGCGCGTTGAGCAATGCCGCCTCGCCAATATCCAGTTGTTGAATCTGCTTTTCCAAAACACTCACCTACTGTTTGATTCAGATGGTAACTCATTTTGATTATCCCGGTCAGTCTGTTTTACCGGAAGCGTAACAATAATTTCCGTGCCTTTTCCCGGCTCGCTTCTGGCGCGAATATATCCGCCGTGGCGTTCCACAATTTTTTGGCAAATTGCCAGCCCCACACCCGTACCCGGATATCGTGAGCGGCTGTTCAATCGCTGGAAAAGCATGAAAATTTTCCCGATATATTTTTCATCAAATCCAATGCCGTTATCGCGAATAGAAAGTTCGACAAGACCACTGGTTTGGGATTGTCCATTGTGTTCGTACTGACCGTCCGGCAACCATCTGCCACTAATGTTGAGTTTTAAGGTATTGTTATTTTTGAACTTAATTGAATTTTGAATAATGTTGTGCAACAATTGCTGAATTTGCTGTGAATCTGCCTCGATGTTGTGGATGCCGGAAAATTGCAGCTCTGTTTGCGCCGGAGAAATATGTTTTTCGAAATCGCCGAGAACCTCCATCGTCACCTTATTGAGATCCACCGTGCTGAATGGCTGTGCGTTAGTGGTAATCCGGGAAAACGTCAGCCAGTCATTGATCAGCTGTTGCATGCGTTCTGCCGCATTTTGGATGCGGTTCAGATAGTCGCGGGATTGCTCGTCACCGGCAACCTGCTGCTCGATGCGATCGCTGAATGCGCGAATTTTTCGCAACGGTTCCTGAAGATCGTGCGATGCGACATTGGCAAAATCTTTTAATTCCTGGTTGGTGCGTGCCAGCTGCGCCGTATATGATCGCAGCCGTTGTTCCGATCTTTTCCGGGCGGTAATATCGTGAATGATAGCGGTGTAAAGCAATCGGTCATTCAATTGAACCTCGCTGAGCGCCATCGACAGCGGGAACAGGTCGCCGTTTTTGCGCCTGCCGTGCAACTCCCGGCGGCGATTGTGCTGGTTAAGCGTTTCGCGGATAAAATTATTGAAATCCGTCTGGTTATCGGAATTGTTCAAAACGGGTAACAACTTTGAGACGCTTTCCTGAATCATTTCCGCAACCGGGAAGTTGAACATTTTTATTGCAGCCTGATTGATCGTTTCAATTTTGCCGTATTCATCGATGGTAATGATGCCATCCGCTGCTGTGTTAAACAGCGCCTGTAACCGGCTTTCACTTTCCTGCAATTTTTTTTCGGCGTTTCTGCGCCGTTTGATTTCCAGTGCCAGCTCTCTGTTGTTTTGCTCCAACTGGCGTTTGCGTTCCAGCAGTTTATCCCGAGAATGGCGCAATTCCCGGAGCATCCGCGCTTCTTCTTTTTGAGCGGCGACCAGTCGCATCGCACGGTATCGCGCGGTTTGAACGTATCTGGCCATAATTGTGAGGGTCACGGTAAACAATCCGGTGATCACTAAAAAAATGCCCGAAAGCACCGGACGCGACACGTGAATTAGCATCAGCCAGATAAACAAACCGGTTACTGCTGCCGTCATTCCCGCGACGTTTGGTTTCCAGCGCGGAATAAAACCGGGGCGCTGGCGACCGTATTCCCGGGTGTAAACCATCAGCGCGTTGCCGGTTAACAGCAATATCAAATGCCGGGCGTAAATTTCCCAAACAGACCCAAGATCGGGCAGGGTAATTTCGCTGGAAATAATGAGCAGGCTGCAACTGGTGATACCGCAAATCCACACGCTGGTATTCCCCAACAAATTCACGGAATTTACCAGCCGTTTGGAAAGCAGCATTGCAATATTGGCTGTTCCAATGCCGCTTAACACAATCGCAAACGTCAAAAATTCGCTGTGCTTTTGCGGCCAGCTTTGGGTCAGCAGTGCAAACAATCCAACCGCAACTGTTCCGGTTAGTGTGGCGATGGCTATCCGGTTAGCTACCGGCTGCCGGTGTTCGCCCCACAGCAACAAACCGGCACCGTTCAGAATTAATAAAATATCGATGTATAAAAAAATGCTGCTGTTGTTAACCGCCGGAAGCAAATCCGGTTGTTGAAGAACAGTGTAGCCGGTAATTATCATTCCCGCAAGCGTGCCCAAAACGCACAACATGCGAAAAATATATTTCCAGAAATCAGAAAGTATCAAAAGCTAATCCCTCAGCAATTAATAATTTATGCAGTGAATTGAATTGCAAATCCTGCCACAAATAATTGAAAAAATTTAAGGTAAAATTTTACACAACTCTTCAAAAGATAGCGGTTTACTGAAATGGTATCCCTGCATCTCATCGCAATGCATGGATTGGAGATAGGCGAATTGCTGCTGGTTTTCCACGCCTTCGGCGATAACAGCGAGATCCAGATTGTGCGCCAGGTTAATAATTGCGGCAGTAATAGAGGTGTCGTTGCGATCTTCGGGAACGCCGTCGATAAAGCTGCGGTCGATTTTGAGGATATCCGCCGGCAATTTTTTCAGATAACTCAACGAAGAATAGCCTGTTCCGAAATCATCCACCGAAATCTGGACACCCAGATTTTTGAAATGTTTGAGAATTTGGATGGTGTATTCCACATCCTGCATCGCGCTGGATTCGGTAATTTCCAGTGCCAGAAATTCCGGATTCAGCCCGGATGAATCCAATGCATCGTGGATAATTTCGCGAATATCGCGCTGCCGGAATTGTTTGGTCGATAGGTTGATCGCCACCCGAACCGGTGTGTAGCCGTTGTCCTGCAACACTTTGTTTTGATGACACGCTTTGTTGATAATCCACTCGCCGAGCGGATCGATCAACCCGGTTTCCTCGGCAATCGGAATAAAGCGAACCGGCGAAATGAAGCCCATTTCCGGATGCTGCCAGCGCACCAACGCCTCCAGCGACGTGATCGAATTTTGCTCAAAATTCAACACCGGCTGGTAATGCAGGCTGAGTTCCGTTTGTGCATCTTCCGCGAGCAGTCGGCGCAGCTCGTTTTCCAGCCGCATTTTTTCCTGCGCCTGTGCTTCCATCGACAAATTGTATAATTGGTAACTGTTGTTGCGATCGCTTTTGGCGCGATACATCGCGATATCCGCATTTTTGACGAGCGATTCCACATCGCTGCCGTCAAACGGATACAGGCTGACACCCATGCTGGCCGTCATGTAAAACCGGTGTTTGCTGATTTCATACGGTTGGGACAGCGTTTTCAAAATTTTTTCGCAAACGACCAGCGCATCCTGTTCCCGGGTGAGATTGTCGATGATCAGCATAAATTCATCGCCGCTGATGCGTGCGACAGTATCGCTTTCGCGCACAGATTCGCGCAGCCGGACAGCGGCGGTTTTCAGCAAATTATCGCCGGCGGCGTGTCCTAGCGTATCGTTCGTTTTTTTGAATCCGTCGAGATCGAGGCTTAGCAATCCCACCAGATGTTGCCCGCGACGGGCACGGCTGAGCGATTGGTGCAGCCGGTCCAGCAGCAATTTGCGATTCGGCAAACCGGTCAGCGCATCGTGATATGCCAGATATTGTTCCAGTTGCCGGGCTTTTTCCAATTGGTGCAACATCCGCTGCCGCTCGATGGCGTAACGGATCGCCCGCGCCAGCGTGGTGCTTTCGATGCTCCCTTTTACGAGATAATCCTGCACGCCTTCGCGAACCGCTTTCATGGCAATTTCTTCGTTATCCAATCCCGTAAGCACGATGATGGGAATTTCCGGCGCGTTGGTTCGCAGCGGATAAATGACATCCGTGCCATAGGCATCCGGCAACGAGAGATCCACCATTATCAGATCAAAAACGGATTCCTGCAACCGCTCAAGCGCATCCGCCAGGCAGCTTTCGTGATTAATTTCGAAGCGGATGTGCTGCAGTTCTGCAAGCTTTTCCTGCAACTGGCGAACCGGCGTATCGTCATCGTCAACCAGCAAAAGACGAATTATTTCTATCGATTTTTCCTGTTCGGGATGTTGCGTTTCCACCAAAAAACCTCCGCTGTATGCTGTTAAATTCCCTTATAATGAGCCTTTATTCGTCGTGCAATTTTGCAGAACATTGTCATTATCGAACAATTAAGAAAGGACTTGATGATTTCGGTGATAGAGCGGAAATTGCTAAAAAAAACGTTGGAACATGAAAAATTATCTGCAAAGCGGCTGGCAATGCCTGAAAACCGGACAATTTTTTGATGCGCACGAACATTGGGAAATCCCGTGGAAAACCATGTGCGGACACGAACGCAGCTTTTGGCAGGCGATGATCCAGCTGAGCGTCGGTGCGCATCATTTTGAAAACGGGAATTTGACCGGCTGCAGAAATTTGTGGGGAAAAGCGTTGCGGCACTGCAACACAATTATTGCGTATCGATTAGCGATCGACGAAACCGCCGTTTTACAACTTCGCGATGTCATTTGTGATTGCCTAAAAATTGTGGAAAAAGGAGAAAATCCGCTGCCGCAGGTTCGGGAATTTGCCAATCGAACCATCACGGAAAAATGGCTGGCATTCAGGTGAGTTGGAGAGTGTTATCGTGGGTTGTTTTTTACAATGAAATCGAATAGTGTAAATTCCTGACCGCTGACCGCTGACCGCTGACCGCTGACCGCTGACCGCTTTCCTCATTCACCCATCTACCCATCCCCCCAATCAACTTCCCGCAGGTTTGAAAAACTTACGCTGCGAAAGCAGCGGCAAACAGATGATGAAAAACAACGCCACATACAGCCAGCCCATTCCTTCAAAAGCGCTGCCGTATCCGAATGCATCAATTCCCCAACCCAAAAACGGTCCGATGCCCGCAAACGCCAGCCGCACGCCCAAACTGGCAACGGAATTTGCTGTCGCCCGCATGTCCGCTTTTACGCGGGAATTCAGCGCATCGCGGAGCACCACCTGATTCAATCCGCGCGAAAACTGGAACAACACCCCGGCGGCAACGCCGATCAATCCGGGTAACATTGCCATACCCAAATAGCCTGCGACTGGCAACAGCGCGATCAGCAAAATTGCGGTAATGCTGCCCAATTTTTCCTCAATAATATGGGCCGCGCGCCCGGAAAGCGCCACCGTCAGGTTGAATCCCGCCCACAAATAGCCAAACCAGCTGAGCGGAATATCCATCGATTGCCAATAGCCCTGATACGCCCAAACCGCCAGCAGCGTGGCAACGCCGTAAATCACCAGATTCAAAATGATGAACGTGAGCAGTCGTGAATGTTGAAACAGTGAACGATAAATGTAGCGAATATTTTCCGCATGTTTTTGGCGATCCATCAATTGGCGCGGTGGTTCGTACAGCGTCAGCCCGATGACAAACGGCATCCACGCCGTAACCGCGTTGATCTGCGCCGGCAAATACAGCGACACCGCCGCTGCCGCCCCGCCGATCAGCGCGGCAATGGTTTCACCGATCTGGCTGTAAAAAACTTTTTTGCCCAAAATTCTGTTTTGATTGAATTTGCGGTTTTCCAGCAGCTCGATGGAATCGTAAATCAGCGCGACATCCGTGCCGGAAATGAGGCTCACGGCAATTGACATCGTGATTTCAAACGTGCAAAATCCGGCGAAACTTTCGCTCATCATAAAAATGGAATACGCCGTGCCGCTGAAAATTCCGGCGGCAACGATCGTATTTTTTCGTCCGAGCAAATCAGAAATGTAGCCGGAAGGCACTTCGAGAATCACAACCGAAATTGCGAAAATGGATTGCAGGAGGTAAATGTCGCTCATCGAAAGCCCGTGCATTTGCCAATACGGCACGATCACGGGGATGATCACCAGAAACATGTAAAAAAAGTTTAGCAGCAAAATTTTGGGAATATTGGCCTGCAAACGACGCTGTTGATCATCCATTGTGACGCTTTCATAAAGCGGTTACGGTTCAAGTTCTTCCAGTTGAACCGGTTTTCTGCTGCTGATTTTTACGGGCACGACCGCCGGTTTTACCGCCTCAACTTGCGGTGCAGACGAGCGTTTCCGGTTGATGATCAACACTACTGAAAGAATAATTATCGCGCTGGCGATGGCTGTTTGGGTCGTTACGGGTTCATCCAAAAACAGCCAGCCGAGGAACACCGCAACTACCGGATTGACGTATGCATAGGTTGAAACGCGATCTGCCGGCGCAACTTTCAGCAGCCAAATATAGCAGCTAAAACCGATCATCGAACCGAAGATAAGCAGATACAGCCACGCCAAAAAAGAACTTTGTGAGATATTCGCGAACGAAAATTCTGCCCATTCGCCGCGCGCCAGTCCGGCGAGAAAAACCATCCCGCCACCGGCGATCATTTGCATGCCGATGCCCTGCAATTTCGATTTCGGCAAATACGCGTTCCGCGAATACAGCGATCCGGTTGACCAGAGAATTGCTGCCAGCATCAGCGCAAAAATACCGACAGGCTCAAACGCCATCAGCTCGCCGCTGTTTTGCGGACGCACCAGCAACGCGATGCCCACAAACCCGAGTGCGATACCCGCGAAAACCCGTCCGCTCGGTCGCTCCTGTTTTTGCCAGAGCCAATCCATCATCACCATCCACAGCGGCATGGTTGCGATAATTAGAGAAGCAATGCTCGACGGCACATGCTGTTCCGCCCACGCCACGCTGGCATTGCCGCCCAGCAGCAAAAATCCGCCGACGATAGCTGCGCTGCGCCAGTGTCGCAAGTTCGGGCGTTCCGCGCCTTTCAACACTGCCCACGCATACAAAATCAATCCGGCAACAATAAACCGCGACGACGACATAAAATATGGCGGAATCGTCGCAATAGCGTATTTTATGCCAAGATACGTTGATCCCCACAGCAGGTAAATCGTGCCGAGCCCCGCTGCGATCCGTACCGATAATTTTGAAAAAAATGTATTGCTCATGATATTTTCCTCAGTTTTCGCGATTCAAACTAACGCGATTTTTAACAATAAACCACCCGAAAGTTGCGGCACTAAAAATTGTTGCCGGTGTTTAAAGTTATTGGCAGCGATTCGTACCGGAAAGCGCCGGGAAAATCCGCTTCAACCTGTTTCTGTTTGCCGCTCCATTCGCGGATATCCAGCCGGTAAACCGTGGTGCGCTTCAATTCCTCCGCCACCACCGGACGGTAATCCGTTCCCGGTTTCAGATGAGGGAAATACTTATCCAGCAACAGTTGCAGCGCGTTTGCGGCTTCGCTTTCATCATCGATAATTTGCAGATTGCCGAACACCGCCACTCCGCGATATTCCACGCTGAAATGCAACGCCTCTTCTGCCGGAAGCAGCCGCCCCATTTCGCTGACGCTGAAACAGACCTGCGAATGTTTCTGCACGTTGCTGCGGGTGCGTCCGGTTTTGGCCGTGTGAAAATAGATCGCGTGCGCTGCCGCATCGAACACAAAAATATTGCTGTTGATAAACGGCTGATCGCCGGAAATCGTGGCGAATGCGCCCATCGGCGCGCGTTGCAAAAAATCGCGAATCCAGCCGTCGTCGGTAACCGCGCGATCCGCACGGCGCACCTTGCTGATCGAATGTTCGCTGGCAGTTTTCGACATCTGTTTCTCCTTTTTTTAATCGATGCAGGCATATTCTAAAATAAAATCGGCTTGATTACAAGAGCCATTTTTGATAAAATGATGATACCAATTTCGGGTTGATGGAGGGGATTGCGTCTGCCCATCGACAGGCTCAGGGCTCAATGGGCACAGTCGAATCAAATTAAAAACACGGAAACACGGAAACACGATACTGACATGCCAAAAACCAAACGCGAATTTGCGCTCGCCGGACTGAAACTGGATGCTTCGGCGAAAAAATCGCTGTATCTACAATTATATGAAGCGCTGCGGCAGGCGATTCTGGAAAAACAGCTTCGTCCCGGTGAGCAGTTGCCGCCCACCCGCGAGCTGGCAACGGATCTCTCTGTTTCCCGAACGACGGTACTGCTGGCGTTCGATCACTTGCTTTCCGAAGGCTACATCGAGGGGAAAAGCGGTGCCGGAACGTTCGTCAGCAAAACAATTCCCGAAGATTTGCTGGAAGTTTGCACCGATTCCGTCGCGAAAACCGCGCCGTTCAGCGTGCTGCCGAAAATTTCCAAACGCGGTGAGCGGATCAAACGCGTATCTGTTTTCACCCGGAAAACGCGAGTAAATTTGCAACCGTTTCGACCGGGAATTCCGGCGCTGCGCGAGTTTCCGCAGCAATTGTGGACAAAATTGCTCGCTCGGGAAAGTCGTGCAATTTCAATGGAAACATTGGGTTACGGCGATCCCTGTGGTTTTCGTCCGTTGCGGGAGGCAATCGCCGATTATCTGCGGATTTCCCGCGCGGTGCGCTGCGATGCGGATCAGGTGATTATCACCAACGGTTCGCAGCAAGCCATCGATCTGGTCAATCGCGTGCTGCTCGACGAGGGCGAAGCCGCATGGACGGAGGAGCCGGGTTACAGCGGTTTCAAGGAATCTGTCGAGTCGCTCGGCGGTCGGTTGATTCCCGTAAAAGTGGACGAAAAAGGGCTGTGCACCACCACCGGAAACGCCGCATATCCCGCAGCGCGGCTGGCGTATGTGACGCCGTCGCACCAATATCCGCTCGGCGTGACGATGACGCTTTCCCGGCGAATCCAGTTGCTTGACTGGGCGGCGAAATCGCGCGCATGGATTTTGGAGGATGATTACGACAGCGAATATCGCTACACCGGTCACCCGATTTCCTCGCTTCAGGGGCTGGATCGCAACGGCTGCGTCATTTACATGGGCACGTTCAGCAAGGTGCTGTTTCCGGGGTTGGGATTGGGTTATCTGGTGGTGCCGCATTCGCTGGTGGATGCGTTTGTCGCAGCGCGATCGCTCAGCGAGCGGCAAGGCAGCGTGATCACGCAGGCGACGCTGGCGGCGTTCATCGGGGAAGGGCATTTTGCCCGGCATATTCGTCAGATGCGCATGCTGTATCACGAGCGGCGGGAAATGTTGCTGGCGGCGCTGGATCGCGATTTGGGCGGCGAATTGTCCATTTTTCCGACCGAAACGGGATTGCAGGTTACCGCAAAACTGCATCGCGGCAGCGATCTGGATTTATCCGAAAAAGCGACGAAAATCCCGCTGGATGTGCGGGCGCTTTCCACCTACTATCACGATGAAAAACAATCGGTTAACGGGATTGTTTTGGGCTTTGCCGCATTCGACGAAACCGAGATTGCCAATGGCGTGCAATCGCTGGCAAAACTGATTTCCGGGTGATTTTCGATGAGAATCCCCGCACGCGCTCCGCAAATTTTCTTTGATAAAAAAAGTGAAAAACTTTAGCCACAGAGCCACCGAGGGCGCGGAGGAGATAAGTTGTTCGTTTTCAAATCTCAGTGCACTCAGTGTTTCCGTGGCATTGTTTTATGAGATTCAAAGAAATGACAAAAATTATCGAACCAGCAGCATTTTCCGCTGCTCGGAAAACCCCCCGACGCTCAGCCGGTAAATGTAAACACCGCTGGCAACAGATTCGCCAACATCGTTGCGGCCGTCCCACTGCACGGTTTTGAATCCGGCAGGTTGAGCGCCGTTCACCAACGTTCTGATTCTCTCGCCTAAGCTATTGTAAATTTGCAACTTCACATCGCCGGAAATAGCGAGTTGGTAGCTGATTTCCGTTACGGGGTTGAAGGGGTTCGGGTAGTTTTGATACAATTTGAATCGCCGCGAAACCGGCAGTTTTTCCGGCGAAATGCCCACCACTGCGCTGCTGTCAAAAGAGGTAAACCGCACGCCGTCCGCAACGATAAACGTGCCGTTATTCGCCGCGTTGGAGATGATCACTTCGTCCGCGGATGTGCCGCTAAAGCTATATTCGCCGATCAGATTCCACTGCGCCGTGCTGCCGGTTTGGTCCACCCGAACCGTGTCTGTGCCGTTGGCGTGGTGCACCACAACCGGCGTATCCGTGCAGCGATTGGACGACGCCACCCACCACGCATACACCTGATAAGTTGCTGCCGCCGGCAAATTCGGGCGAAACACCGCGTAATTGCTGCCGTCGCCTTTGCTGTTGAGTTGCGCGGGCGTGCCGCCCCAAAATCCGGGATTGGCGGACGGAAACCAGCCGATGCCTTCCAGCGATGCGTTGGCATCTTCCGTGTCGATAATTTCTTCAAAAACAGGTGTTTGCGGTAAATTTAACGAATCGATGTGGGTGATCGCCAAAATCGATGGCACAGCGCGCTGGAACGTGCCGCCCTCCGGGCGATTGATCAGCGTGCCGCCAACGGCCATCTGCGTCGAGCCGCCGCCATCGAGATTCATCGCTTCGATGCAGCCGAGTTCGATCATGATATTCGCCAATTCCGGCAGGCTGACGCCGACGCTCCAACTGCTGCTGCGCCCGTCCGCAACCAGCAAAATAATGCGGTTATCCGCTGTGTAACCGACCGCCGTTCGCGGATCGCTATTATCGAAACCCACGCCGGAACCGAAAAAAACTTCCTGATTGTAAGTGATTTCCTGCATCCCGTTTTTCACGAGCGTTGGCCCGCCGCCGATGCCGGTCAGCGCGTCGCGATATTGGGTGCCATCGCTGGAATCGGGTGGCGGGGCAGGGGAGCCGGGCAAATTTTGGGTGGGTGCGTCAAAACGATACAGCCCGCCGGTCGTCCCGTCAAAATGGAAAATCCAGTCAACGGACGGTTCGAACTGATCGTTGAACCCGAAAAAGCTGCGCGTGAGCGTAAATTGCTGTCCGTCGCGATTGACAATCGCGATATTTTGCGCCAGCACTTCGCCGGGATAAACTACTGTAGATACAGAGCTTGTACCGCCAAAATAGCCGCCGTTGACCGCCGCATACGCGCCAACCGATTGAGAAAAACTGGTCAACCCTTTTGGCGAACCGAGATACGGGCGCACGATCAAATCTTGTTGGTTCAAATCCGCTTCCAGATACCATGTTTTCAGCAACGGACTGCTGCGCTCGCCGGCAAATAACTTAACGCCTGCGGGTAAGCTGTGCTGGCTGGTCACGTCTGTCCAGTTAACGTTCGATTGGGCAACCAAAAAGCTGCTCAATATCAACAAAAACAATAGCTTGAAGTGTTTCATTAATCATCCCGGGTTCAATAGATGGTGTCAATTGTTTGATTCATTTTTCTTTCCAAAATACGGTTGATTTCCTCAAAAATCTTCCAAAATTCAATTTAAAACCACATCAAAATTAGCCATTTGAAAAAATCTTGTTTTATCGGAGCGGGTACGGTATGTTTTTCGCTGAAACCGGGAGATGCCATGAATTCCAAAAAATATCCGCCGTTGAGTGGCTTTTTTTCGCTGATTTTTGTGATCACCGCGCTGCTGTTTACCGCCTGCCAACAGCCGGAAAAAGTCAAAAATTCTGTGCCGGAATGGGCAAAAAGCGCCATTTGGTATCAAATTTTTCCGGAACGATTTGCCAATGGCGATCCCGCCAACGACCCCAAACCGGTCGATTTTGCGAACAGTTGGCCGTATGTCGTTTCCGAAAATTGGCAAACGCATCCGTGGACATCCGATTGGTATGCGCTGCAACCATGGGAAGCAGAAGTGCAGTGGGAACAGCACTTTACGTGGGCAAAACCTGGCTCGCCAAATCACAATATCAACGCCGGTGCGCGGCGCTACGGCGGCGATCTGCAGGGCGTGATCGACCGTCTGGATTATCTCCAAAAATTGGGCATTACTGCCATTTATTTCAATCCGCTGTTCGAATCGCCATCGCTGCACAAATATGACGCGGCGATGTTTCATCACATCGACAATAATTTTGGCCCGAACCCGGAAAAAGACCGGGAGATTTGGGCAACTGAAAACCCCGCCGATCCGGCAACCTGGCAATGGACGAGCGCGGACAGCCTGTTTTTGCAACTTATCCAAAAATGTCACGATCGCGAAATCAAAGTGATTATCGATGGCGTGTTCAATCACACCGGCAATAATTTTTGGGCGTTCCGCGATGTGCTCGAAAATCAGGAAAAGTCGCCGTTTGCGGATTGGTACATCATCCATAAATGGGACGATCCTGCGACCCCGGAAAATGAATTCGATTACGGCGGATGGGCTGGCGTAAAGGATTTGCCGGAATTTCGCGAGGACGAAAACGGGTTGGTGAGCGGTCCGCGGGCGCACGTTCGGGCGATCGTTCAGCGCTGGATGGACCCGAATGGCGACGGCGATCCTTCCGACGGCATCGATGGCTGGCGACTGGATGTCGCGGAAAAAGTGGACATCGCATTCTGGAAAGATTTTCAAAAATGGGTGAAAGCGATCAATCCGAATGCCTACACCACCGGCGAAATCTGGTGGGAAGATTGGCCGAACAACCGCATGTTCAACGCGGCGCCGTGGTTCGATGGCGCGTTCGATGCCGTGATGAACTATCGCGTTGCCCGTGCGATCAAACATTTTGTGATCGACCAAAAAACCGGCACAAACGCCGCCGGATTTGCCGATTCGCTGCGAACTATTTTGCGCGATTACCCGTTCGAAAATATGCAGGTTTGCATGAATTTGATGGACAGCCACGACACCGACCGGCTGGCTTCGCAGATTGTGAATCCCGATCGCTGGTTTGATCATGAGGCGAATCCGGCGCAAAATGCCAATTACAACGCCCGGAAACCGAATGCAGAAGCTTTGCAAAAACAAATACTTATCGCGGGATTACAAATGACACTTCCCGGCGCCCCGATGATTTATTACGGCGACGAAGCGGGCATGTGGGGCGGCGACGATCCCGACTGCCGGAAACCGATGGTTTGGCCGGAAATGGCTTTCGACCCGGAAATTTACAATTTTGACGGCAGCACCCACGCGCCGGACAGCGTGAATTTTAATCGCCAATTGTTCGGCAAATACAGCTTTTTGATCGGGATGCGCAAAGCTCATCCGCTGCTGTCGGGCGGGGATATTTCGTTTATCGCCACCGAAAATCAGCCGCAGGTTTTGGTGTTCACCCGTTCGCTGGGCGACGAAATGGCATATGTTTTCGCCAATAGTTCGGCGGAGCCGCAAACGGTTCAGACATCATTTTTGCCGCAAAAATCTTATTCGGATCTGGCAAGTCCATTGCGAAAATTGATTCCAGGTTCGCCATCGCTCACGCTCGCGCCGTATCAAATGATGGTTCTGAAATGATGCGGAAATCTCAATAAAGGGTCAGGGATAAAATGATAAAAAACAGATATTTGGGTGATAAAATTTATGAGCAGTAAGCCAACAGCTCCATCGCTGAAACGGCTGCTGTTTTGGGTGGCAACGCTGCTCATTCCCATTCTGCTGCTGCTGGTTGCGGAGGCGTTTCTCCGGGTGATCGATTACGGCGGAACGGCGCCGCTGTTCCGGCAGGAAGTCCGTTTTGGCATTCCCAAATGGGTGGTGAATGCCAACGTCGCGCAGCGATATTTTAATTTGCCTCCGGAAATGATGCCCGAAGCATCTTCCGATGTCGCTTTTCCGGTGAATAAATTGCCGGGAACCGTGCGTATTTTTTGCCTCGGCGGTTCCACCACAGCCGGATTTCCGTTCGAAATTAATGCGAATTTTCCCTTCCAATTGCAGCATCGGCTGAAAAAGGCATATCCCAATAATGTAATCGAAATTGTGAATTTGGGCATCTCCGCGGTGAACAGTTTTACCGTGCTCGATTTATTGCCGGAAATTCTGGAAAAACAGCCGGATGGCTTAATTATTTACATGGGGCACAACGAGTTTTACGGCGCTTTTGGCGTCGGTTCCACCCAATCGGTTGGCAGCAATCGCACCCTGATTTTGACATATCTGGCATTCAAAAAATGGCAGATTTTCCAATTGCTGGAAAATGTGATTGGGCAATTCAGCAATCGCCAAAAACCGGGCGAAACCGGAGAATCGCTGATGCAGGCAATGGCTGCGCGGCAGGAAATTCCGCTGGACGATCCCGCTGTTGCGCAGGCGCGCGATAATTTTTCGGCAAATTTGCAGGAAATTGCGCGAGCCGCAAAAGCGGCTAACGTGCCGGTTGTGCTGAGCACACTGGTGAGCAACTTGCGCGATCATTCGCCGTTTATCAGCAAATTTGCGGAAAAACAGGACGAAACCACCCGGAACCGGCTGAATGCGCAGTTGCTGGAAGTGCGCGGATTGGTCGCCGCCGGTCAATTGGAAAAAGCGGCATCGCTGCTGAACGCCATTGCGGCGGTAGATTCGGTTTCCGCTGAATGGCATTTTCTGCGGGGCGAAATTGCCCTGAGATCGGGCGAAACGGATGCGGCGTTTGGCGCGTTTTCCCGCGCCCGCGATCTGGATTTGCTGCGTTTTCGCGCACCCTCATTTTTCAACGATGCGATTCGCACCATTGCCGAAACCGAACAATTGCCATTGGTCGATTTGGCGGCAGTTTTCCGGGCTGTCAGCCCGGATGGGATTCCCGGTAACAATCTGTTTTTAGAGCACTTGCATCCAAATTTTAACGGCTATCAATTGATGGCGCAATCGTTTGCAATCGCGCTCCGGCAACTGAATTTTCCGCGATTGACGCCTCAGCCGCCGGCGGTTGATTTGTTCGGAAAAAAAGATATCGCGGATATTTTGCAATCGTTCCGTGCAGACAGCGCCGGCGTTACGCCGCTGGATATCGAGTTTGGCAATTTGCGCAATTTTCAACTGATGCAACGCTGGCCGTTCAGTATCACACCGCTGTCCGTCGATGCCTATCAGCCGGTTGGCGACAGCCTCACCAAAGCTACGGCAGCTCGTCATTTGCGGAGGGAAACATATTGGGATTTCGCACATTACGAACTCGCGGAAGCCTATCAATCCGCCGGAAAAACGGCGCGCGCGTTGCGGGAAATCCGTGCGGTTGGCGTCGCTTTCCCGGAAAATTATGTGCCGGATATGAAAACCGGCGATCTGCTGTTGCTACAAAATGATCTGGAAAATGCCCGGATCGCGTACGAAAAAAGCCTGTCGAAATCACCGTCGAATCCGGCAATTATCATAAAATTGTCTAACACGCTGGTGCTGCAAACGCGATTTCAGGAGGCCATCGAACGGCTGAATCGTGCGTATGCCGCAACAAATCTTGAAAATAGCCAAAAGGTTACCATGCTGTATTTATTGGGTTTAAGTCATGCGAATTTGCGAAATTTCCAGCTTGCGGAACGCGCGTTGAACGAGGCACTGGCAATCCAATCGGATTTTGCTCCGGCGTTGAATTTGTTGCAGCAAATTCGAGATTTTCAGCGATAACGCCAATCACCCGCTCTGTTGACAAACGAGCCAAATTTGAGTAATATTGATCGCTATGGCAAAAAAATCTGACAAAGGTTTTCTTTTCACAGTGAAAGAATACCTGAAAAAATCTCTCTTTTTTGTGCTGATGCTACTGATCCCGGTAGCTTTTTTTGTGCTGCTGGAACTCGGTTTGCGGCTCTTTGGATTCGGCGACAGCTACCCGCTCGTCAAAACCGCAGAAATTTTCGGGAAAGAGCGATACGTAGTGAATACGGAGGTTGGGCGGCGATATTTCAATTTGCCGCCGGACAAAACACCGCAACCGCTCGCGGAATATTTTGACATCGAAAAGCCCGAAAAAACGATGCGATTGTTCTGCGTCGGCGGTTCCACCACTGCCGGATTTCCGTTTGAAATGAACGTTACTTTTCCGTTCCAGTTGCAGTACCGGTTGCGGAATGAGTTGTTCGACGGATGGGCGGAAGCCGTCAATTTGGGCATCGCTGCGGTGAACAGCTACACTGTGCTGGATTTGCTGCCGGAAGTGCTGGAATTACAGCCGGACGGGCTGATCGTTTACATGGGGCACAACGAATTTTACGGCGCGATGGGCGTCGGTTCCACCCAAAATGTGGGCAACAATCGCACGCTGATCCGCTGGTATTTGCAACTGCGGCGGATGCGCACATTTCAGTTGATGCAGCAAATTATCGGGTGGATTTCCCCGGCGGCGGCCGGCGATGCGGAACAGCAAAAATCGATGATGCACGCAATGGCCGGCGAACAAACCATCCCGCTCAATTCCGGCACATTTGAAACCGCCTGCGACAATTTTGCGGCAAATCTGACCGAAATTGTGCAACTGGCGAAAGCCAAAAATGTGCCTATAATATTGTGTACATTGGTCTCCAATCTCAAAGATCAGCGCCCGTTTGTGGCGGATTTTTCGGCAGATCTGGATGAGCGGGCCCGGCGGCGCGCCGATAGATTGCTCACCGAAACCGAACGATTGCTGGCAAGTGGCTATCCGGAAGCCGCGCTGAAAACGTTCGGCGAAATTATGGAAATCGATACCACGCATGCGTTGGCGTACTACCTCGCCGGGCAGGTGCATTTGGCGCTCGGTGATAGTGTTGCCGCCCAAAAATCGTTCGTTTTGGCAAAAGATTTTGATTTGCTGCGGTTTCGCGCACCGGAAAAATTCAACGAAATTATCACCGAAATTGCCATGTCGGAAGATGTGCCGCTGGTGGATATGGCATCCGTTTTCCGCGCCGGAAGCGCTAAAAAAATCACCGGTAAAGAGCTGTTTTTAGAGCACTTGCATCCCAATTTTGATGGCTACCGGTTGATGGCGCAAACCCTGACAGAAGCGTTGCGAACGATTCAAATTATCAATCCGCCAAAACCGATCGGCTGGCAGAGAAACCTGATTACGCCCAAAATTCCCGAAATTCTCAACAAATTCCGGACGGACGATGGCGGTGTAACTGATCTCGATCTCGAATTCGGTTATCTGCGAAATTTCTGGTTGATCAACCGTTGGCCATTCCCGGAAAAAAATGTGACGCTGGCAAATTACGCCCCGCACAGCACGCCGGAAACCAGAACAATCGCCATCAAACGGTTCGAAAATAATTCGCCGTGGGAGCAATCGCATTACGAAATGGCGGAAATTTACGCCGCCCGGGAACAATATAAATTGGCGGAACTTGAATACCGTGCCGTGCGGCTGCGCTTTGTGGAAAATGTGTTGCCGGTGATGAAAATGGGCGACATGAACATGCTTAATAAAGATTTCAAAAACGCTATTTTCTGGTACGAAAAAGCGTTGGAAATGACACCCGATAACCTGCTGATTTCCGCAAGGTTAGGGCGTTCTTTTGCGGCGTTGAATAATTTTAACGCTGCCCGGAAGCACCTCACAAAAGCGCTTTCCGGCGATGATGCGGATGAAATTTTTACGGTGCTGCAACGCACGGAAATGTATTATTTACTCGGCGTTAGTTGCGCCAATTTGCGGGATTTCCCGGCAGCAGAAGCGGCGCTGCAACAATCCCTGAAACTGATGCCCGATTACCCTTCCTCGCGGGAACTGATGTCGAAAATCCGTGTGTATCAGCATCAAAATCAATAACTTAAGTGTGATTTTAATGAATGTAAAATTGTTGATAGTGTTGGCAATCCTGTTAATTTGGACAGGTTGCGAAAAAAAAGAGTTGCCTAAAAATGTGGTTTCTGTTGTTGGCGATACACAAATTTCGTATGACGAATTTTTGTTCAGTTACCTCACGATGCCGAAACATCCGTCCAATATCACCGAGCGGGAAGCGCGGTTGCAGCAAATGGATTATCTGAACGACCGGGTGCATTTGTTCCTTTCCGCAGAGGCGGACGGACTGGATGAATCGCCGGAAATTCTGGAAAAAGTGGACTACATCCGCAACCGCGAAACGTTGAAATATCTCTATCGAAAAGAGATTTGGGAACAATTACCGGTGACCGACGACGAGGCGTGGACGGAATACAAACGTGAAAATATTGAAGTAAAAGTGCGACACCTTTTTGCGGAAAGCCGCGAACAGGCCCAACAGTTTTACGACCGTTTGCAAAACGGTGAGTCGTTTGAGTCGCTCGCCGGCGAAGCATTTCAGGACAGCGTGCTGGCTGCTAACGGTGGTGATTTGGGCTGGTTGACCGTCACATCGCTCGATCCGCTGCTGGTGGACAGCGTTTACAACGCCCGGTTGGGAATGCCGACGCAGCCGTTGCAATCCAGCTTTGGCTGGCATGTGATGAAGGTTGAAGACATCAAACAAAATGTTTTTTTGAGCCGCGATTATTTTGAGAAAAATAAGGAAACGTATGTCAATTCGCTGCGGAGCAGACGGGCCACGCGGCAAAGCCAGGCTTATGTAAAACAGGCACTTACGGGAAAATCTGTGACGATAAAAGGCGAAGTTCTCACCAAATTATTGCAGGTGAACCAAACCCATTTGCGCATGCAGCGACGCGAATCGCCGTTGCCCGCGCCGTCTGTGGACGATCTGCAATTGCTGAAAATTGCCCGTGATTCGGATGAATTCCTCAACGAAACGTTGGTAGAATTTACCGGCGGAAGCTGGACGGTGCTGGAATTTCTGGATCAAATTCGCCGGATGCCGCCGATGCAGCGCCCGGAAAAATTATACGATCGCGGTGCGCTGTCGAGCCACATCATCGATATGGCCCGCGATAATTATTTGCTGGATATCGCCCGCGAAAAAGGATACGATCAGGCCAAACCGGTTGAGCAGGAAGTCGAACGCTGGCGGCGATCGGTGTTGGCTAGCGAGTTTCTCCGGCGTATTCAACTGGTGGCGTATAAAGAGGAAAATCCTGAAAAATGGGCGCAGCGTCGCGCGTTGTACGAGCGCGTCAAAGCTGAAAATCCGGCCACGGTTGACACGGCGAATTTATTTCAGGATGTAAAACCGGCTGATCTCGAGAAGCCTGTTCAGGCCATCCCGATGGTGCTTCGGAGTAATTATAGCTGGTAAGTTTTGGTGGGCGATGAGCTTATGAATGGATTTTAAACAGTTGTCTGGCAACTATTCATTCAAAATATTTACCGCAACATCAGCTGAATAAAACCGCAAAAAAATTTTTTCTTGACTATGAATTTTCCTCTGCATAAAATTGGACACTCAGTTTGGAGTGACGTTTTGCCAAATGCGACAAAAGTTCTCGATTTTCGAACTTTTTTTGGCGATCAACTTTGTCAATAAATTAAAGTGAATTTCGTTTCACTTATTATTTTAAAGAATACAATTTGTTTCAAGTATTACCGGAGGTCCAAACGCGATAAACTGTTACACACGCTTAATACGTTTAACCCCCACATTTTTTTTGCAAATACCGGGCGTACCAGTCATCCGGTTCTAGCCCATTGGCAAACTATTTTTTGTTGCTTACGGGTTGGTAAAGTTGTGCGTTTTTTATAATTTGGAATAATTCGCTAAATAAATAATCATCATTATTTCACCGTATTCAGGAGGTGCCCTCGTGAAGGTGAACCGTATAGTATGGGTATTGTGTGTTTTGCTGTTTGCTTCCCTTTCAATTTATGCCGGGACAACGGGCAAAATCGTCGGTACCGTCACCGATAATGGAAACGGCGAACCCCTAATCGGGGTTAACGTAATTTTGGAAGGAACAACTTTAGGTGCTACGACAGACCTTGATGGTTCCTATCTCATCCTCAACGTGCCGCCGGGTTCATATAATGTTTTGTTTCAATATCTTGGATACAGGGATGTCCGCATCGCTGCCGTAAATGTCAGCGTCGATTTTACAACCCGACTGAGCGCTAAAATGGAAGAGGCGTCGGTTGAGCTTGGCGAAACGGTTGAAGTTGTCGCCGATCGCGAAGTGATTCGCCGGGACCTGACCTCATCGCAAGCGGAAGTTAGCGCGGATGAGATTGCCAACATCCCGGTTGAAGAATTTGAGGATGTCCTCCAATTGCAGGCTGGTGTAACCCGTGGCGAAGGTGGCGGTTTCCACATTCGCGGTGGTCGTTCATCGGAAGTTGCCTATTGGGTGGATGGTGTTTCGGTAACGGATGCTTTTGACGGCAGCAACGCTGTCGAAATCGAAAATAATGCTATTCAGAGTTTGCAGGTTATCAGCGGAACTTTTAACGCTGAATACGGGCAGGCGATGTCCGGTATTATTAATATTGTTACCAAAGAAGGCGGTTCGGAGCTTACCGGAAACATCTCGGCGTATGCCGGAGATTATTTTTCCAACGATAGCTACGGCGCAACGGATGCGTTTGACCCGAATGCGAACGATCAGGTTTATCTGAATCTCGACGATGTCGCGCCCTCACAAATATATAATGTTAACGCCAGCCTGGATGGGCCGATTCCCGGCACCAAATCCAAAGGACGATTTTTTGTGAATTTCCGGCGTTTCTACAACGAAGGCTATTTGTACGGCCGGCGGGATTGGCGTGCCAATGGCGATACCACGCTGGTTCGCGCCAGCAATCGTTTTGAGGTGTTGGGCACACCGGGCGATGGTTCCATCGTTCCGATGAATTCCGAATCGTGGTATAGCGGGCAGGCAAACCTGACCTACCAACTGACCAACCTTATCAAAGCTCGGGTGAAATTCAATTACGAAGACCGTGAATTCCGCGATTATGACCACTTCTATAAATTTAATCCGGATGGAGATTACAGCAAATTCCAAACCGGATACAACGGAACGGTATCGCTGGATCACACCCTGAACAACCGGGCATTTTATACGCTCAAATTCTCCCAGTTCGAAAAAGAATTTACCCAATATGTGTACGAAAATCCTTCCGATAGCCGTTACACAAACAATGACAAGTTTTCTGTGCCCTCGCTGAATTTCTCCATCGGTGGTCAAAAAAATGAACATTTCAACAGAATTACGCGGACACAGATTGCCAAATTTGATTTTACCGCACAGGTTACCGACAAACATTTGATGAAAGCCGGCATCGAAGCCCGTCGTCACAGGCTGAGTTACGAGCAATTTAATGTTATCGATTCGAACCTGAGCGACACGCTGTTTACCGCTGTAAAACCGGGAATTAACGATCCGAACTTTACGGCTTATACCTTCGAACCGGAAGAGTTTTCGGTGTACGTTCAGGATAAAATGGAATACGAAGATTTTATCGTGAACATCGGTTTGCGGTTGGACTATTTCAATTCCAATGGCCGGGTGCTGGCGGATCCGCTGGATCCGAACATCCAGTCGCCGCTGCTTTCCGCGAACCAGGATTTGACATTCGCCGAGCGCGAAGCCATTTGGTATGACGATCCATCCAGCAAAGTGCAGGTTTCCCCGCGTGTGGGTGTGGCTTATCCCATCAGCAGTCAGGGCGTTGTGCACTTTTCTTACGGGCACTTTTTGCAGATTCCCGAATTCCGGTTGCTGTATGACAACCCGGAATTCCGGGTGACCCGCCAGAACGGCTCCGGCAATCTGATCGGCAACTCCGATTTAGATGCCCAGAAAACCGTGATGTACGAAATCGGTTTACAACAGCAATTGACGGAAGATATCGGCGTGGATATCACCGGTTTTTACCGTGACATTCGCGATTGGGTGGGAACATCGCCGTTGCAAATTACCTACGCACCGGATGTATCCTACAGCAAATACGAAAACCGCGATTACGCAAACATCCGCGGGTTGACCATCGCATTCAAAAAACGTTTCTCCAGCAATTTTTCGGCAAATGTGGATTACACATTTCAGGTGGCAGAGGGCAACTCCTCCGATCCGGCAGATGCATTTAACGATGCCCAGGCCAATCGCGAGCCGCGCCGGGAAATTATCCCGCTGGACTGGGATCGCAGCCACGTGTTGAACGGCAACGTTTATATTGGCATTGGCGGTTGGGGCACCAGCATTCTGGGGCGTTTCGAATCCGGTTTGCCATATACGCCGCAAGTGCTGACAGCTGCAACCAGCGGATCGAGCATTCAATCCGGCTTAGCTGAAAACAGCGAGCGACGCCCGAACCTGTTAACCTTTGATCTCCAGATTTTCCGTGATATCAGATTTAACAATATGAACGTATCGCTGTTTGCCAAAATTTACAACCTGTTGGATAGCCGTGGCGAACAATCCGTTTGGGGCGACTCTGGCCGGGCAACATACACACTGCAAAATACAACCCAGGGCAGTGCAGATCCCGAATTTCTGGTTCAGCCGCAATTTTACACTGAGCCGCGCCGTATCCAAGTTGGGTTTAACCTGGGTTTCTAAAACGTAAAAGGTAAACGAATGAAAAACATATTTACATTCATCGCTGCAACGGCGTTTGTCATTTTGCTGATGACAATTGAAGGGCAGACCCAAACGCCGTTTTACCAAACCATACGCGGTGATATTAACAGCCGTGCAGGTAATGTGCACAGTGGTAACCAGGTGCGCACCTCATATTTTAACTATGGCTTTATCGGTCGCCGCTCCGGCCGTGCAGACGACTTTGGTGGCGAATGGCCGATCAACTCCGGTCACGAATATGTGGGTGACATTAGTGTGATGGTCGGTGCACAGGTGCGTTTGCCGAGCGGGCGGATGCTCACACCGGTTACCGTATCGGACGGCCCCCGGGGCAGTAACGAATACAATCCCAACGATCCCAACGATTTTTGGGGATGGGAACCGTTGCCGCAGTTTGCCCGCGAATCGAGCGATCCGGACAGCCAGTTGGTGGCGATGAGCCATCTTTCCGATACATGGCCAAACCGTTGGCCCGATCGTCTGAACGATGTCAGCGATCCGGGTTGGGAAAACCAGTGGAACGGTTTCTTCGGAAAAGGCCAGTTCAACGCTGATCAGGAAAGCTTCTGGTGGATGGACGATAGCAGAGACCGCGAATTTATTCTCACCAACGATCCGTTTTATCCGGATTCCGCCGACCAAACCCGTGGCGGTTTGGGGCTGGTTTCTTCGGTGCGCGGTTTTCAGTGGTCGCAGGCGCTGGCGCAAAACACCTTGTTCTGGTTGTATGAAGTTACCAACGTCGGCACAACCGATTACAACAAAGCCGTTTTCGGCGTGATTGTCGGAACCATCATCGGTGGCGACGGCGATACCGGCGATGACAACTCCCGTTTCGAACTTGCAGAAGACATCACTTACTCATGGGATAACGACGGCAGCGGAAACTCCGGCGGTACCATTTTTTCACCGGTGGATGTGCTCGGTTACGCATTTTTGGAAAGCCCGGGCAACCAGGTTAACGGCATAGACGACGACAGCGACGGCAACGGTTCCGGCGGCGATGTGCTCGATGCCAACTTCCTCCGTCCCAAAATCGTAACCTCCGGAATGGATGTTGTTTCCATCGATTATACTACCGCAAATTCGGAGCGCGAGCTGATCAGTTTTCCTGCGGAAGGCTTAACCTATATCGTAAACAGCGACACCTTCACCATAAATGTTGGCGATACCCTGATAGAATTGATCGGCAACGGTTTCGACGATAACCTGAACGGGTTGATCGACGAAAACCCGGAAATCAATGATGGCATCGACAACAACGGCAATGGTCTGATCGACGAAGACAACCCGCAAATCGGGCGTTTGTTCATCAATTATTTTACCGGCGAAGGTCTGGATAACCCGATGATCGACGAAGGTCGCGATGACCTGATCGATAACGACGGTGACTGGAACGCCGGCACCGATGACGTTGGTTTGGACGGTCAGGCAGATACATTTGACGAAGGCGAAGGCGACGGCGTGCCGACCTCCGGTTTCCGGCTCGATCCGGTCACCGGCCGCTCGATCGACACCGGTTTGCCTGGTGAGCCAAATATCGACAAAACCGACATCGACGAATCCGACCAGATCGGTTTGACCAGCTTCTTCCTGTTTAAGCCGTTCAACCTGATCCGTTTGCGAAATGACGGCCAGCTGTGGGATGTGTTAACCCCCGGATATCTGGATGACGTGCTGCAAAATGACGACGTCGATTTTATTTACGGCACCGGTTATTTCCCGCTGCGCGCCAAACAAACCGAACGTATTTCGCTGGCATTTTTCTTTACCAAAGGCTCCATTTCCAATCAGGGAACCGATCTCGATCCGGCGGTAAAAGCAGAATTGTTCCGCGTAAAACGCACGGTTCAAACCATTTACAACAACGATTACAACTTCGCGAAAGCGCCGTTGATTCCCAAAGTTGTCGCTGTTCCCGGCGACAATTCCGTAACGCTGTATTGGGATAAAATTTCCGAAACAAGCTTCGACCGATTGTCGCTGGTTGCCACCGGTGACGGTTTCGACTTCGAAGGTTACAAAGTTTACCGGGCAACCTTCCCGTCATTCGACGAAACCGGCGTTGTGACCAACGTTTTCGGTTCCCGCGTGGCGGATGTGCCGATCGCCCAATACGATCTGGTCAACGATTATCAGGATTTCTTCCCGGAAATTGACGATCAGGGCGGCACTTTCTACCTCGGTGAAAATACCGGTTTGGTGCACACATATGTGGATAGCACCGTGAAAAACGGTTTCACCTATTTTTACGCAGTAACCGCATACGACCGTGGCGTGCTGCAGGGCGACGAAACATTATTCCCGGCGGAAACAGCAAAATTTGCCGCCATCAAAACCACCGGCGATGTGGATTTGGCGCAAAACGTGATTCAGGTTCGGCCGGAAGCACCGGTTGCCGGTTACTCTGCGCCGGAACTTTCCGCTGTCGAACACGTCAGTGGCGATGGCACCGGTCAGGTTATTTTTGAAGTGATCGAACCGCTTTCGCTGAAAGACGGGAACGAATACGAACTGAGCTTCGATGACACAACCCGGACCAACCAGCGCGGGAATACGCCGAAAGTTCAGACCTACGGATTCACCGTAACCAACCTGACCAGCGGCGACACGCTCATTTTTAACGATACCAAACTTGGCACAGACGCCACTATTTTTGAAGGCTTGAAGCTGCAAATTCTGAACGACCCGACATTGGTCGGAAACACAAGCCTGGCAACCTGGTCCAATACCGATCCTGAATTGTTGAAAGCCGCATTCTGGGGCAAGTTCAGCGCCGGTTCCATTCAGGGCGAAATTTATCCGGCAAATTACCAACTGGAAATTACCGAACCCGCCGCCGGAGATACTGCTTCCGGAATTAGCGGTGTTGGTTTGCCGCCGGCATCGCCAAAAGTGGTTACCAACTACAGGGTCAAAAATGTCTCCGAAAATCGCTATGTGGAATTTAACCATTACGATTTACCGGCTGGCGATGCCAACGGCATTTTGGACCAAAGCGATTTGGTGATCATTTTCGAATACGACGACAAAGTGGATAACAAATACTTTACTTCCGGTGCGTTGCGGATGGATGTTGGCACCGCAACAACCGTTTTACCGAATCCGGGAGATGTGCTCACACTGCCGCTCGGCGGCAGCAAGGCATTCCTGAGCTACGATAAATTCCGTATCACCGTGAATAAAGCGCCTTCAGTTAACGAAGCGCAGGCAAAAACGGATCTCGAGAACATTAAAGTTGTGCCGAACCCGTATGTTGCAACCGCAATTTGGGAACCGCGCAACAACTTCTCGAACGGTCGTGGCGAACGCTCGATCCACTTTATTCACCTGCCGAAAGAATGCACCATCCGCATCTTTAATGTGCGCGGTGAACTTGTTGATACTATTGAACATAGCTCGTCGTTAAATGACGGCACTGCAGACTGGGATTTGCTGACCAAAGATAATATTGAAGTGGCATACGGCATCTATATTTACCATATCGATGCGCCGGGTGTCGGGCAGTCCACAGGCAAATTTGCCATCATTAAATAACACGATGTAATGCGTAAAATGAGCACATAAAAATGACATCCCTTCCGCCGGAACAAACATCCGGCGGAATGAAAAAGGAGTTACAGTCATGAAGCACATAAAAATTGCGATCTCCATTTTAACGGCACTGTGCCTCTCTTTGCCTGTTTTCGGGCAGGTAACCAAAGTGGGTACAACGGCTGCGGCGTTTTTGAAAATCGCCAACGGCGCACGTTCGCAGGCAATGGGCGGCGCGTTTGTTTCTGTCGCAAACGACGTCACAGCGCTATACTGGAATGTTGCCGGGGTTGCCCAGCTAACCAGTCCGGAGCTCAGTTTCACCCACTCGGAATGGTTGCAGGAAATCAATTACGATAATCTTGCCGTTGCCCTGCCTCTCGGTTCCGCCGGTGTTTTCGGCGTATCGTTCACAGCAATGACAATGGACGAAATGGAACAAACCACCGAACTGCAGCCGGAAGGCACGGGACTGTTGTTCGATGCGGGTAGTTATTCTGCCAATATTTCGTTTGCCCGCCAGTTGACGGACAAATTTATGATCGGTTTCACCGGAAAATATGTCCGGGAAAACATCTGGAATTCCAGTGCATCCGCGGTTGGGCTGGATGTTGGAACATTGTTCGAAACGCCGTTTAACGGGATGCGTCTTGGCATGAGCATCAACAATTTCGGCACCAAAATGCAAATGGACGGCGATGACCTGCTGACCCAGGTTGACCCGGACCCATCGCGTTCGGGCAATAATGAAAACATCAGCGCCCGCTATCTCACCGACCGCTTTGATATGCCGTTGGTGTTCCGCGTCGGTTTGTCCATGGAACTAGTGAAAAGCGAGCAAAACCGTTTGACCGTCGCGGTGGACGCATTGCACCCGAACGACAACGCCGAAAGCATGAATTTTGGCGCTGAATACGCATTCAACGAAATGTTTTTCCTGCGCGGCGGATATCAATCGCTGTTCTTGGAAGACAGCGAAGAAGGCTTTACCGCAGGTGCAGGCATTTACACCCGCGTGCCCGGATTAACCTTTAAGCTGGATTACGCATATCAGGATTTTGGGATGCTGGATAACGTGCAGATGTTTACCGTTCGGTTGTCGTTCTAATCCGGAACAGTTTTTTTTTAATCAAATAGAGAGGAGAAAAAATGGAAAGCAAAACGATGATTTCCCGGCTCCTGCTTTTGATTTTGTTTGCACAGAGTAGCCTGCTTTTTGCACAGCAGGATCATGATGTGTTGTTTACTGTAGATATGTCTATGCAAATAGCCGTTGGCAATTTTGACCCGGGTAATTCTGCAGATCAGGTGTTTGTTCGCGGCTCGTTTAATGGTTGGAGTGAAGATAATCCCATGAGCCCCAATATTTTTACACCAACGGACTACGAAGAAGTTGTCGTAATGAACCTAACCCCGGTTACAGATACGGTTGCCTACAAATATTTCTACCGCTCGGCTTTCAACGGAGATGTTTGGGAAGGTGGTGCAGATTACAAATTTAGTCCAACAGGAAACGAAACCGATACGGATAATAATGGCAATCCAAATCTGGACATTTCCAGCCGGCCTTTTGATAATGTCTTTATTGATCAGGTATTTCGGACAGCTACGGATATCATTTTTGAAGCTGATATGTATGAGGCATTAGAATTTTTGTCGATCAATGGTGTCATTACATACGGTGGTGGAAACGTAACCTCAATCGATACGGTTTATCTCGCCAGTGGTGCCCCGAGAACAACACCTGCAATGGCATGGGTATGGGATTTGGTACCTGGCGATTCTGTTCGTGAAGCATTGCAAATGAACGATAATGGCACTAATGGTGATGAATTTACCGGAGATGATATTTGGTCAATCACGATTAATTTCGGTGTTGGCGCCCCGAAAAATATTTCCTGGAAACATGGTATTGCCGGATACGACAACGAAGCCGGTTTTGCACAAGACCACAATGAAAATGTCGCTGAAGTTGCAGCCGCAAATACCGGTCGCGTATATAAGGTTTTCGGTGAAAATGGGAATTATTATAATATTGGCGGCATAAAAGATCTGGACGAAGATTTTTTCAGCCAGCCGGAAACCTATCAATTGTATCAAAACTACCCGAATCCTTTCAACCCTGCCACAACCATCGAATATGCATTGAGCAGCGCCGCAGATGTTGAGTTGGCAGTATTCAACATTTCAGGGCAAAAAGTTCGCACGTTGGTTAATGAGCGCGTTGCCGCCGGTGGTTATCAGACGGTTTGGGATGGTCGCGATGATCGCGGAAACAGCGTATCGACAGGCGTTTACCTCTATCGCCTGAGCGCGAATAATACTGTGCAATCAAAGAAAATGTTGTTTGTTAAATAATGTAGTTTTTTGGATTTGGCTTATCCAAAAATGGATGAGCCGTTCCTGTTCTGAGAATGGTTTGCTATTTAAGAATCCCGGTCAATCCAATTCTCACCAAATTCTCTCTAACCTGCTTCATCAAAACACTGGTTCGCTTGATGAAAAATTTCCGCCCAAAATATTTGATAATACTGATGTTACTGCCATTGTTTTTGTGGCAATGCGCAAAAGATACGAGCAATCGAATCGTCATTTGGACGACCATGCGACCGGTGGAGCGCGACCTGCTTCAGAAAAAACTGGACGAATTTGCCGCGACGCATCCCCAATATGAGTTCCGGCAATTGTATTATCAGACGGAAGAATTGCGCCCGAATTACATGATTTCCGCGCTCGCCGGAAAAGGTCCCGATCTGATCCACGTTGCCAGCGATAACGTCGGGCCGCTTTCCGAACTCAAAGTGGTAAAGCCGCTGGAAGATTATTTTGATCAGGCTTATCTGGATCAATTTCTCACCGATCCCTTTAGTGCAAATACCACATTAGACGGACATCTTTATCAAATTGCCGATCGCGTCGGCAATCACCTGACGCTCGTTTACAACAAAAAATTTGTCAAAGAACCACCCCGAACCATCGAAGATTTGATCCGGATGGGGAAGGAGCTGGCAGTGGATGCAGATAACGATGGCAATCCCGATCGTTATGCACTCGCTTGGAATTTTATCGAACCATATTTTGCGGTGCCGTTTATCGGGCTGTATGGCGGGTGGATTTTGAATGACCAAAATCAACCCACTTTGGATACCAAAGCGGTCGCCAACGCAGCGCAGTTGATTTACGATATGGCGAACAAATACAAAATTATCCCGCGCGAATGCGATTACGAAACCGCCAACGCCCTGTTTCTCGATGAAAAATCGGCAATGATCATCAATGGCCCGTGGTCGTGGGGCACTTACATCAAACGCGGAATGGATATCGGTTTGGCGCGCATTCCCATGAATGGCGAAACCGGGCAATGGGCAACGCCGATCGTTTCACCCGTGGGTTATATGGTTAATGTAAACCTGACTGGCGAACGGCTGGATATCACGCTGGAATTGTTGCGATACCTCACTTCCAGCGAAACGCAGTTGGCTTTTGCCCGCGAATTTAACCTGATTCCCGCCCGAAAAGCGTTGGTGGACGATTCCGTTTTGGTGAAAGATCCGCTGTATCAGGCGGCGCTCGATCAAATGAAAGTGGGTCGCCCGATGCCGGTTGTTACGGAATTGCGCTGGATTTGGGATGCGATGCGCCCGGGATATCAGGGCATTTTCACCGGACGATACACACCGGAGGAAGCCGCCAAAGAAATGCAGCAACTGGCAGAAAAACTGATTCGCGAAAACAGGGAATAGGAAGAAACGGAAAACGTAGCTGCGCTTCACGAAGCGCCTTAAAAACTGCGGTTAAAAAATTTTATTTTTTATAAATAAACAGACGAGAAAACTGTGGCAGCAACGGCATCGAAATACGGCAGTAACACCAGACTGGCTTACATGTTCCTGTTCCCCGCATTTTTTATGATGGGACTGGTGGTGTTCTATCCCTTTATTTATAATCTGGTTATCTCCTTTTCAAATATGAACTTAACCAACTTTCACGATTGGCAGTTGAAAGGGTTGGGTAACTATTTGCTGGTGTTGAAGGAATCCACATTTTGGTGGTTCCTTTACAAAACCGTGCTGTGGACGGTGCTTAACCTGATTTTTCATGTGGGCATCGGCGTGTTTCTGGCAGTCATTCTCAATAAAGATTTGAAAGGGAAAACCTTTTTCCGCACACTGCTGATTTTGCCGTGGGCAGTGCCGCAATACATCACCGCGCTCACCTGGCGCGGCATGTTCAACTCCGAATACGGCGCTGTCAACCTGATTCTGGACGGACTGTTCGGCACCCAGGTTTCCTGGCTTTCGACTGAGTGGGGCGCGTTTGCGGCGTGTTTGATCACCAATATCTGGCTCGGATTTCCATTTATGATGATTGTGGCGCTGGGCGGATTGCAAAGTATTCCCGATGCGCTATACGAAGCAGCAGATATCGACGGCGCAACGCCGTGGCAGAAATTTCGCAACATTACCATGCCCATGCTCAAACCGGTGATGGTTCCCGCAATTACGCTCGGCGTGATCTGGACATTCAACAATTTCAACGTGGTGTGGCTGGTGAGCAACGGCGGCGAACCGTCCGAAACCACCCACATTTTGGTGAGCTGGGTTTATCGCGCGGCATTTTTCTATTACCGGATGGGCTATGCCGCATCGTTTTCAATTATCATTTTCCTGATCCTGTTCCTGTTTAGCTGGAAGTTCATCAAACGCACCAGCGCAACGGATAATGTGCATCAGTGAGAAGGATAAAGGGTTAAGGATAAAGGATAAATATTTGGGGCACGGTGGAATGTGCCGGTAAAATGAAAAAAAATCGGGCAGAAATATGAGAAATCCACGATCGTTATCACTCAAAGGGCAAATTGGCGCGTATGCGGTGTTGACCTTTTTTGCGGCGTTTTCAATTTATCCGGTGTTGCGGGTATTTTCTATTTCGCTGCGACCGGAAGGGCGGTTGCTCACGCGTTCGCTGGAAATTTTTCCGGATGGCGCAACGCTTTCCTCATACGTCAAACTGTTTTGGGATACCGATTTTTTGATCTGGCTCGGCAACAGCCTGTTCATTTCAATTGTGGTAACCATTATCGGTGTCGGGCTCGCGACAACTGCCGGTTACGCCTTTTCGCGATTCCGTTTCCCCGGGCGCAACGGCGCGATGATTGCCATCATCACTACCCAAATGTTTCCGGTGAGTATGTTGCTGCTGCCGCTGTTTATTTTGCTTATCAAAATGCAGCTGTATGATTCGTTTTTGGGATTAATTATCGCCTATTCGGCAACGGCGCTGCCATTCACCATTTGGCAAATGAAAGGTTATTACGACACCATTCCATACAGTTTGGAAGAAGCCGCGATGATCGACGGCGCATCGCCGCTATATACGTTTTGGGTGATCATTTTGCCGCTGGCGTTACCGGCGTTGGCGATTACGGCGCTGTTCTCATTTATGACGGCGTATTCGGAATATCTGGTGGCTGTGGTGCTCATTCAAAATACGGATTATTTTACCCTGCCGTTGGGTTTGAAAAGCTTTCAAGCAACCATGGAAGCCACATGGGGATTGTATTCCGCCGGTGCAATTGTGGTGAGCATGCCGGTTGTTGCGCTGTTTTTGTTCCTCAGCCGCTTCCTGATTTCCGGTTTAACGCTGGGCAGTGTAAAAGGGTAAGTTGTTGAAAAACAAATAGTTGTTGAAATTTTTTTTGAAATGAATGTCAGAGGTGTGTGAAAATGTTAGAAAAAATTGCCCGAAAAATGACGTCTTTGGGCTTTACGTTATATGAGGCAAAAGCATACATTTGCCTGTTGCAAAATTTTCCGGCAACCCGATACGAAATCAGCAAAAAAAGTGGTGTGCCTCGTTCGGCAATTTACGATGTTATCCAGCGATTGGAAAATTTCGGCGCTGTAAACGCCATTTCCAGCAAGCCGGAAAAATACGTCCCGCTGCGTCCCGAACGATTTGTCGAATTGCTGGAAAATCGTTACAAAAGCCAGATCAGCGAATTTTACGACAGCGTTTCCGAGCTGGAAGTGGAAATCGAAACGGAAAATTTGTGGAACATCACCGGTTACGCCAACATGATTTTGAAGGCGAAAGAGATGATCAAAGCCGCCACAAAAGAGGTGTATCTTTCCACCTGGGACCGGGAAATTCAGGCGCTGAAAGATGAACTGAACGACGCGGTAAATCGCGGCGTAAAGGTCGTTATTTTTTCGTTTATCAAAACTGTGGATTTCGGGTTGGTGTATAGCTACGGGTTGGATGAGGAAGATCTCGGCAAAGTGTGGGATCATAAAATCATCCTCGTGCGCGATATGGAAGAATTGCTGATGGGCGAAGCAAATAAGGAATTCCCCAAAAAAGTAGCCTGGACCACCAACACAGCCATCGTCATGATTGCCGCTAATCACGTTATTTTGGATATTACGTTGTTTGGACTACGAATGGGCAAAGATGTCAGCGAAGCCGTGATCGAAAAGCAACCCGGCGAGCTGGACTTTTTGGGCGAATTGCTCCGCAAAAAATTTCCGGACAACCCCATTCTCAACGCCAGCGCCAACGAGAGCGGCGAAAATGTATTTCATCCCATTCCTGCAGCTTCCCGTTCCGACGCTTACGACGATGTGAAAAACGGTAAATAATCCGCAATTTAATGTTGAAAACACCCCCCAAAAAGGTGCGTCATGCTCAAAAAACTAACATTTTTTCTCTTTGCGTTACCCGTATTTTTGTTCGCGCAAGCCCATCAGGTAAGCTCGCCCGGAGATGTGCTGCAGGTTAATTTTTCGCTGGAAAACGGCGAACCGCGATACAGCATTTCACGATTGGGCGGGGAGGTGATTCGCCCGTCACGGCTCGGTTTCAAATTTCGCAATGCGCCGGAAATGACCGGAAATTTCCAAATTGCCGCATCGAACCAAGCTTCGTTTGACGAAACGTGGACACAGCCGTGGGGCGAAAAAAAAGATATCCGCAATAATTACAACGCTTTACGGGTTGAGCTTCAGGAAATTGCTGCGCCATCGCGACAGCTGATCATCGAGTTTCGTGTATTTGATGACGGCGTAGGTTTTCGCTACGAAATCCCCGATCAACCCAATTTCAACTCATTCGAGGTCAGCGACGAAGTGACCGAATTTGCCCTCACCGGCGATCACGATGCCTGGTGGATTCCCGCCTATCAATGGAATCGCTACGAATATTTGTATCACCACACGCCCGTTTCGCAAATGGACACGGTGCACACGCCGGTAACGATGGAAACGGCTGACGGGTTGTATCTCAGTTTTCACGAAGCGGCGCTGTTCGACTACGCCAGCATGACGTTGGCAGTCAAAAACGACAACGTTTTGGAAGCGGATTTGGTGCCGTGGTCCGATGGCGTGAAAGTAAAATCCGACGCACCGATGCGCTCACCGTGGCGAACCATTCAGGTTGTCGACACGCCCGGCGGGTTGATCACTTCGTATCTCATTTTGAATTTGAACGAACCCAACAAACTGGCGGATATTTCGTGGATCAAACCGGGAAAATATGTGGGCATCTGGTGGGAAATGCACCTCGATGTATCCAGTTGGGGTTCCGGTGAAAAACATGGCGCAACCACAGCAAATACAATGCGTTACATCGATTTCGCAGCGAAAAACGGCTTCAGCGGTGTGCTGGTGGAAGGCTGGAATGTCGGCTGGGACGGCGACTGGGTTGCCAATGCCGACAAATTTTTGTTTACCCAACCGTATCCGGATTTTGATATCAACGCATTATCCGCGTACGCGCAGAAAAACGGTGTTCGGCTGATCGGTCATCACGAAACCGGCGGCAGTATTTTGAATTACGAAAAGCAGTTGAGCGATGCATATAAGTATTATCAAAAACTGGGTGTTAGAGCCGTAAAAACCGGATACGTGCGACATGGCAGAGAAATTGAGCGACGGGACGAAAACGGTACCGTGCAAAAAGAATGGCATCACGGTCAATTTATGGTTCGCCATTATCAAAAAACGGTGGAAGAAGCTGCCAAACACCAGATAATGCTCAATATTCACGAGCCGATCAAGGATACCGGCATTCGCCGGACCTATCCCAATTTGCTCAGCCGGGAAGGCGCGCGCGGTCAGGAATTTAATGCATGGGGCGGAGAAGGCGGCAACCCGCCCGACCACGTGGTCATTTTGCCATTTACCCGTTTGCTCAGCGGACCGATGGATTATACGCCAGGCATTTTCGATTTGCTGTTCGAAGAGGCGCGCCCGAACAACCGCATCAACGGCACGCTGATGCAACAGTTGGCGTTGTACGTGGTATTTTATAGCCCGTTGCAAATGGCTGCGGATTTGCCGCAAAATTACGATGCGCGACCGGATGCTTTCCAATTTATTAAAGATGTGCCCTGCGATTGGGAATATACCCGGGTGCTGAACGCCCGCATCGGTGATTACATCACCACCGTTCGCAAAGATCGCAACAGTGAAGATTGGTATCTCGGCAGCATCACCGATGAAAACGGGCGACTGCTGACGGCAAATCTCAGTTTTCTCGATCCTGCCAAAAAATATGTTGCGGAAATTTACCGCGATACCAAATCAGCAGATTGGCAAACCAAACCGTACGATTATGAAATTGTGGAACAATTGGTGGACAGTCGCACAACCCTGCAACTGCGATTAGCGCCCGGCGGTGGTCAGGCTATCCGTTTTCGTCCGGCCAGGGCGGCGGATGTGAAAAATTTGTCGCCCAAAAAATAGTTTGTTGGGCGAATGAGCATTTCCACTTTGGTGTGGAAAAAAGGAGATTCCTGCCTTCGGCGCGAAGGAGGAAATCTCCCGGCTTTCAGCAAGGTTTTTATGAGCTACACAAATAATAAAATGATAATCGAATGAAACATCTGTTTACAAAAAATACCCAAAAATTGCGCACCGGCGTAATTTTTATGATTGCGCTGGCGCTCAGTTGCTCAAATTCCGGCGGGAAAACACCGATGAAATTGCCAACCGCAGATGCGCTATTTGCGCAACTTGCCATCGATTTGCCAAACGCCGAATCGCGGGTATATGCATTTACCGATCGCGTGGGCGGATTTTGGGAAGGGCAAACCTTTGGCTACAACGCCAATGGCGGATTCAACATCGATGGTAATCGCGAACTGCGCGATGTTTTGGTGAGCGCGGACGGTGCGTTGCTCAACCGCAAATCTGCCGAAAATGCGCACATGCTGCCCCACCAAATTCAGCACCGTTTTTCATCCGGCGCAACGGAAACCATCACCGTGCTTTCCGGGCAAATGGGATTGATTGTTTCGCTGAACAATCCGTCACCCGTCGTTTGGGAATTGCATCCGTTTGCGGGCTATCCTGTTGAAAATGCTACAGTTGACACATCTGAATTTCCACAAATTCTATTTGCGAAACATCTCGACAGCAAACGCTGGATGGCTGTTTATTCCGCTGCAAACGGCAATTGGCTGCCCGCAACAATGGCTGCCGAAACAGCACCGGAGCCGTTAAATCCAGCGAATTTCATTCGCCAAAAATGGGTTTCGGAAAAAACAGCGCATGCAGATATCGTGTTTTTATTTGGCGAAAACAAAGCGGAACTGGCGCAACAAATCCGCGACATTGGCGCAGCGCCGGAACAATCGATTGCCAAACGGAAGCAGGAAATTGCCAAATTGCTCCAAAAATCCTGGTTCCAAACCAACGATCCGCAATATGACAAAGCCCTGAATTGGGCAAAAATTGCCGGAAACGAGCTGGTTGTGCAGCAATTCGGCAAAGGCATTTGGGCGGGTTTGCCGTGGTTCAACCAAAGTTGGGGACGCGACACCTTTATTGCGCTGCCGGGGATTTCGCTGGTGACCGGGCAATTTGCCGATGCCGCAGATATCATCCGCAGCTTTAGCGATTACCAAATTACCGATCCCCAAAATGAGCTGTTCGGGCGGGTGCCCAACCGGGTAAATTCGCCGGACGATATAATTTACAACACCACCGACGGCACGCCCTGGCTGATTCGCGAGATCGCCGAATACGTATTTTTCACTGGCGATACGACGTTTGCGCGGCAGATTTTTCCCGTTATCCAACGGGCAATTGCGGGTGCCAAACATAATTTTCTCGACGAAAACGGACTGATGACTCACGCCAACGCCGACACCTGGATGGACGCAAAAATTCGCGGCAATCAAGCCTGGTCGCCACGCGGCGATCGCGCGGTGGATATTCAGGCGCTCTGGTTTAATCAACTGAAAGTGAGTGCCGCACTCGCGGATGTGTTGGGCGAAAAGCAATTGTCCGATGAATGGCATGCTCTTGCAGAACAAGTTAAACTCAGTTTTAACAAATACTTCCGCAATCCGGAGGGCGATGTGCTGTTCGACCACATCAACCCGGACGATTCGCCGGATTTGCAAATTCGCCCGAACCAGATGTTCGCGCTGACCATTCCGCAAATGGAAAATCTGATCGATTCGGATGTGAAATCGGGCGTTGTGCGGCAGGTGGTTTCCGAACTGACTTATCCTTATGGCGTTGCCTCGCTGTCGCAAAATGATCGATATTTCCACCCGTATCATCACGACCAGATTTACCATTTCGACGCGGCGTATCACAACGGGTTGTGCTGGCAATGGAATGCCGGACCTGTGGTTGGCGGGATGGTGGAAATGGGGTATCAACATCTGGCGTTTCGGCTCACCGAAAATCTGGCGGATCAAATTTTGGAAAACGGTATGCCCGGATCGATGTCCGAATTGGTATTGCCCGGACTCGCCGAAAATGGCGCGCTGCAGCTCAGCGGCACCTACTCGCAGGCGTGGTCGGTTTCCGAATTTGTGCGGAATTTTTATCAGGATTATCTCGGTGTGCGGGTAAATATGCTGCGCCGGGAGATCGTTTTCGCGCCGCGATTGCCGGAGAAATTGACTTCCGTTCGTTTTCTGCAAAATTTCGGGCAGGATGAGCAGATCGAAATCGCAATCGAAACCGCCGCAGATGGCCAAACGATCACGTTTTGGGGCACAATGTTGGCATCGCCGGTGAATCTGAAAATCGAGATATTGTCGCCGGGATTTGCAATTTTCGCAACGGATTTCACCCTGCACAGCGCTGAAAAAATAACGCTGAAATTGGATGATCCGCTCAAAATGAGTGGCGAATTAAACGGGAATCCGGTGCAATTTGCGCCAACCGGCACGTCGATTCCTGCGCCATCTGCCGATCTCAAATTCCAGACATTCCGGCTCAACCCGAATCTGGAAGCGTTGAAAACACCGGATTTTCTGGAAAAAATACGGGTTGCGGAAGCGCCGTAAATCGCGAATAATGAATGAGGGTAAGTAAAATGAAAATAGATATTTATGGAGTATTTTCTACGGTGTTTTTATTCGCCTTTTTCTCCGCCTGTGGTTCGCACTCCGATTCCGAAACCGCACGTTTGCCGGTAACGACGATGGACGCGATCCAAAAACAGGCGCCGGAATGGAGCCAAAACGCCACGATTTACGAGGTAAATTTGCGCCAGTTTTCCGATGCGGGCACCATCGCCGCATTTCAGGAATCGCTGCCGCGATTAAAGGAAATGGGTGTAAAAATTTTGTGGTTGATGCCCATCCAGCCCATCGGCGAAAAAAATCGCAAAGGCACTCTGGGCAGCTATTATTCCATCAAAAATTACACAGCTGTCAATCCCGAGTTCGGCACATTGGCAGATTTCAAAAATATGGTGCGGGCAGCGCACGAATCGGGCATGTTTGTGATTCTCGATTGGGTCGCCAACCACACCGCGTGGGATCATCCGTGGGTTTCGGAACATCCCGACTGGTTCACCCGCGACAGCAGCGGCAACATGCAGCCACCGGTTGCGGATTGGTACGATGTGGTGGATCTGAATTATGACAATCACGATATGCGGGCAGCGATGTTGGATGCGCTGAAATTTTGGGTTCGCGAAACCGATATCGACGGTTTCCGCTGCGATATCGCGGAGATGGTGCCGCTCGATTTCTGGCGGGCTGCGCGATCGGCGCTGGATGTTATCAAACCCGTTTTCATGCTCGCCGAAGGTGAAAAAGCGGCGTTGCACGAAGCGTTTGATATGACTTATGGTTCGAAATTTCATCATTTGCTGAACGGCGTTGCGATGGGCGAAAACACCGCCAACGATCTGGCGGAGCATATTATTTTGGATGAAGCAGCGTATCCGGCCGATGCGTATCGCATGCAGTTCACCACCAATCACGATGAAAATTCCTGGAACGGCACCGTTTTCGAGCGGCTCGGCGACGGCGCGGAAACCTGCGCAGTGCTTTCCGGACTGGTGCCGGACATGCCGCTGGTGTATAACGGGCAGGAATCCGGGATGGACAAACGCCTCGATTTTTTTGAAAAAGATCCCATCGAATGGCGCGAACACCATTTTTTTGAAATCTATAAAATATTGTTAAATCTGAATTTAGAAAACAAAGCGCTGTGGAACGGCAAAGCCGGCGGAACATTTGCCCGGATTGCCGGCGATAACGATGCCGCAGTTTTGGCGTTCACCCGCGCAAACGGGGCGGATGCGGTGACCGGCATTTTCAATCTCAGCGGTGAACACCAATCGGTTCAGTTATCCGGAGCAATTTCCGGTAATTTCCGCGAACCGTTTTCTGCGAAACCGGCGGAAGTCCGCACCGTTCAAAATAATAAGTTTGATCTTAACCCGTGGGAATATCGGGTTTTTGTAAAGCCATAATTTTTAAGGAGTTATCTGATGAAACGTATCGTTACGCTGTTATTTTTGCTGGCAGCTTTTTCAATAGCAACGGCGCAGGTGGTTGTGACTGTGCCCGAATTTCCGACGGAAAATGATTCGATTGTCGTGATTTTTGATGCGACCGAAGGCGATGGTGGGCTGCAAGGGTTCACGGGTGATGTGTATGCGCACACCGGCGTGATCACCAATTTGAGCACCGGATTATCCGACTGGAAATACGTCAAAACGCCGTGGCCGAACGGGACGAACAATAATTTGGCGAATACACCGGCAAATAAATTGACGCGAATCAGTCCGGATTTGTATCAACTGGTGATCGGTTTTCCGCGCGACTATTACGGCTTGCCGAATCCTGCAGAGACGATTGAGAACTTATCTTTTGTTTTCCGCAGCAGCGATGGAGGAACAACCGGGCGCGCAGTCGGCGGTGCAGATATTTATGCACCGGTTTACGAGCCGGGCATTGCGGCAGTGCTGATTTCGCCGAGCGTTTCATCGCAATATGGCGATCCGCGCCGTTCGCCGGTGTTCGCCAGCGCAGATGATACAGTGCTGGTTTCCGCCAAAGCCGGCGGCACGGAAGTGAGCACAATGGCGCTGTATCTCGATGGCTCGCTGGTTGCCCAAAGTTCAACAGATTCAATCGGTTACGAATTTTTCACTGCCGGTCAACCGGCCGGATTTCGCAGCTTCCGGCTGATCGCCACCGCGGTAAACCTCACCGCCGACACTGTGGATTTCGATGTAAAAATCAACACCGAACCGACCGACGCGCCGCCGCCGTCCGGCACCAAACCGGGCATCAATTATATCAATAATTCGACCGTAACGCTGGCGCTGTTTGCCCCGGACAAAGATTTTGTGTATCTGATCGGCGATGTCAACGATTGGCTGGTGGACGATGCGTTCTTTATGAACCGATACGCGCCATCGCCCGACAGCACGTTATGGTGGGTTACGTTAGAAAACCTCGTCGCGGGACAGGAATATGCTTTCCAATATCTCATCGACGGCAAGATTCGCGTCGCCGATCCCTACACCGAAAAAGTGCTCGATCCGTGGAACGATTCATTTATTCCCTCGGTCACGTATCCGAATTTGAAACCCTATCCCGCCGGAAAAACCGGCGAACCGGTTTCGGTGATCCAAACGGCGCAACCCGAATTCAACTGGGTGTACAGCGACACGTTCCAGCGTCCGCCGCAGGATGAATTGGTGATTTACGAATTGTTGCTGCGCGATTTTATCGCCCGCCACGATTACGAAACGCTGATCGATACGCTGGATTATTTGCAGAATCTGGGCATCAATGCCATCGAACTGATGCCGTTTAACGAGTTTGAGGGCAACTCCAGTTGGGGATACAATCCTTCATTTTTCTTTGCGCCGGACAAATATTACGGCACTGCCGATGCGCTGAAAAGCTTCATCGACGAATGCCATCGGCGCGGGATTGCGGTGCTGATGGACATCGTGCTCAATCACGCCTACGGGCAATCGCCGATGGTGCGGATGTATTGGAACGAGCTGCTCGGTCGTCCGGCTGCCAACAGTCCGTGGTTCAACGAAGTGTCGCCAAATCAAGTATTTTCATTTGGTTACGACTTCAATCACGAAAGCGTGCACACCAAAAACTTTATCGACCGGGTGAATTTATTTTGGTTGCAGGAATACAAGATCGACGGTTATCGATTCGATTTCACCAAAGGATTTACCAACACACCCGGCGATGGCGGCGCGTATGATCCGGCGCGAATCGCTATTCTCAAACGCATGGCGGATGTCATTTGGGATTTCGACAGTACCGCCGTTGTCATTCTCGAACATTTTGCGCCCAACACGGAAGAGAAGGAATTGGCGGAATACAATCAGGGCATGCTTATTTGGGGCAACCTGAATTTCAATTATAACGAAGCCACAATGGGCTATCACGATGGCGGCAAATCGAATTTTTCGTGGGGCTATTTCGGGCAGCGCGGCTGGAGCAAAGCACATCTGGTGACCTACATGGAGAGCCACGATGAAGAGCGCCTGATGTTCAAAAATCTGGCGTTTGGCAACGGCTCCGGCGGTTACAGCGTGAAAGATTTTAACACCGCCATCAATCGCAACAAAATGGCGGCGGTGTTTTTTCTGACCATTCCCGGCCCGAAAATGATCTGGCAGTTTGGGGAGTTGGGTTACGATATTTCCATTGACGATCCCTGCCGGGTCTGCGAAAAACCCATTTTGTGGGAATACAACACGGAAATTAACCGGAAGAGGCTCTATCGCACTTATCAGGCGTTGCTGAAATTGCGTCGCGAAAATGCGGTTTTCCGCGATCCGGCAACCACGGTTACCCAGGATTTGGCCAGTCCGGTCGGCGGCAAAGTGATTACGTTGGCACACCAAGAGATGAACGTTAGTATTGTCGGGAATTTCGGCGTTTTCCAACTGAGTGTGAATGGTAAATTTGCTCACACCGGCACCTGGTACGATTATTTTAGCGGTGACAGCATTGAAGTGACCGCAACCAACCAGAATGTTTCCCTGCAGCCGGGCGAATTCCACATTTACACCGATGTGCGCCTCGATCCGCCGGACAGCGATTTGCTACTGGGCATCGACGACGAGCTGCCGGGAACTGCGCCGCTACAATTTGCATTGGCGCAAAATTACCCGAATCCCTTCAATCCGACGACGGCTATCAGTTATCAATTGCCAGCCGCTAGCGATGTTAAGCTAAAAATTTACAACACGTTGGGGCAACTGGTGAAAACGCTGGTTTCCCAAAAACAGTCCGCCGGGAATTATGCCGTGCAATGGGACGGCAGTAACGATCTCGGTGAGCGCGTCGCCAGCGGCATCTATATTTATCGCCTGCAGGCGGGTGATTTTATCCAATCCCGCAAAATGATTTTGATGAAGTAATCTGCAATAATTTTTTGCAAAACAATGTGTTACGCCGGGTGGCTGATTGTGGGCTGCCCGGCGTTTTATTTGTGACTGGGTTGATGAGCGAATGGGTAGATTATGTTAAAAAGCTGCGCCATGAAACCCCTAACCTACTCTTGTTACTTTTTTCTTTTTACATTGCATTTTTTTTTTTAAATGTATTATCTTATCAGTGAGTAAGGAAACAGAGAAGCAAAAGTATTGGCTTACCCGTAGCATTTTCATACATTTTTGGAGAACACCGGACTGCGAAAAACGTTGGTCTTTAGATTCATTTATATTTGTGAAATAATTACTAATGTAATTATGGCTGGAATTAAAAAACAGGAAAAGCAAAGGACTCGGAATTACAATGAACAAGTTTATTATGTTTATCCTTCCAATATTACTCATAATATTTATGCTTTTAAATGGTTGTGAAAAGGACTTTTCCCCCATGACCGGTGAAGCTTACACCAGCCATGACTTTACCTGGGAAATTGACACGCTATACAACCCGGAGGCATTACAAGTGAATATGCGCGACATTTGGGGCACGGATGAAAACAACGTTTGGGTGGTAGGGCATAGCGATGTTCATAAATACCAGGCCTGGCATTGGGATGGCAGCCGTTGGGAAAATGTTCCCCTGATCTTCCCCGGGCATCCACACTCTTTGGACGCTATTTATGGTTTTTCAGAAAGTGATATTTGGATCGTTGGCACCGAGTTTCAAAACTATCCCAACATCTTCCACCGAAGCTTTATCATCCATTATGACGGTTCAACCTGGACGCACTTTGATGAGCTTGATGCGCCAATGGCATTGTCGGTTTGGGGAAGTGATCCTAATAATGTGTTTGTAGGCTGTGATAGCGGCGTGGTGTTGCATTACGATGGGATCAATTGGCAGGAACAAAGCACCGGAACGACAGCGCAAATGGTGAGTTTCGCAGGTGTCAACACGCAGCATCCTTATGCCATAGGCATTGGTCTTGATGATCTGAATCCTTATGATTCTACATTTTACTACTTTTTTGAATCCAACGGCAATAGTTGGGAAATCAAGGATCAATTTATCTTATACCCATTTTCGCCGCCAAATAAGTTTGGTGAAAAATTGTGGGTTTCGCCAGATGGTTCAATCTATTCTGCAGGAAAAGATGGGGTATATGAATGGGTTGATAACATGTGGATAAAAATTAGGAAAGGAAGTTTTCTTACAATTTATGGTACCGATAAAAATAATTTTCTTGCAGGAGGGTTAAGGAATGAACTTATCCATTTTAATGGAGAAAATTGGTATTTGTTTGAAGAGTTTTCAAGATCATCAGAATGGTTTTTTGATATTTGGATGAAAAACAAACATACATTTGTTATCGGTCGAGCACTTAACAGAACTTATATCTATCGAGGAATCCAAAAGGAGTGAAGGGGGTGATGCTTAATGAATGCTCTTAATTAGCACCCGGGAATGGCTGCAACCATTACCCGGGCATAGCAACAAACAATAAAACGACATAGGGTATGTCTAACGGTGTTCGACCGTATCGGCCGGATACCGCCCTTTTGTTTGCCATATCCAATGTAACTAAAAATCGGTTCCCACAAAAGAGAAAACAATGAGGAAATGACCATGAAAACGAGAAAACTGCTGGTATTGTTTTGGGTAAGCATCATCAGCTTTGGATTTTCACAACAATATACAATTGATTTGCCTCTTGAAACGATTTTAACTTCTGTCAAATATGATTCTGCAGGTGAAAGCGGCATATATGCTTTCGGCGATTATGCCATTGGCAGGTTAGATGGAACTGGAGATCCTTTTAACCCCAACACCTGGAATGACACTTACCGGGTTATTCATGCCTTCAATATTTCTCAAATTCCAGACACTGCAATTCTCGAGACTGTTGAACTGAGTGCGGGGTTTAGTTTCTACGATTGTAATGATTGCAGTGCAGACATTGTAGGCGTTTTTAGCAGTTTAAATGGGGATCCACAAGCAACCTGGCAAGCGGTAGGCGCGAGCAATACAACTTACTACACTGTCACTTATGATTCAGTTTCCTTCAATTTTCCTGATACTGCAAATACGATGAAGGATGATTTGGCGGATATATTGGCTACCTCAGATTTTTTCAAAATTGGTATTATCAGCAATGATGAAAACACGGATGAATCGCAGGTTTTAATGACAACCCTGTCATTAAAAGTAACATACTCTTTACCGACACCGGCTGTATATGAGGTTATCGTCCATAATAGTTTCGGAGATGGTTTGTTAAAGGTCGATGGTAATACCGTCAATTCAGGGACAAGTTTCTCCTGGGAAGTAAACAGCCAGCATACTCTGGAAGCCTTTGACCAGGATTATCCGCAGCCCAATAATTATTATCGGGTGTTCCAGGATAAATGGATAGAAGGACCAAATGAATTTACACAAAATCCATTGACCATTACCATAACAAAAGATGCTACTTATGAAGCCGATTTTCTCAAACGTTTCGACTTCGAAGTCACCCACCTGGATTTTCTCAACGGCGGCAGCGGGGGGAGCATTAAGATCGATGGAGTGACCGAAACACTGCCCTATTTTTCCCATATCATTGAAACCAACAGCCTGGATCTGGAAGCCCCTCAGCAACAGCAAATGGTTGGTGGAAAAAGCGTTACCTACAAACTGCTAAAATGGTCGGATGGCGAAGCGGACACCCAACGCAACCTTACCCCCACCGATCACACAGAATTGTATGGAACAATGAAAGGGCAGCAGGTATCCAATAATACCGACGCCACCGCCGGCAACAACAGCCGCAAGGTCGTTTGGGCAGAACCAGGCGCCACCGCCTACTACTTCCAAACCTACCTGGATAACGGGCATGTTTATTACAGCTATTCCAGAATGATGAAAACACGGATGAATCGCAGGTTTTAATGACAACCCTGTCATTAAAAGTAACATACTCTTTACCGACACCGGCTGTATATGAGGTTATCGTCCATAATAGTTTCGGAGATGGTTTGTTAAAGGTCGATGGTAATACCGTCAATTCAGGGACAAGTTTCTCCTGGGAAGTAAACAGCCAGCATACTCTGGAAGCCTTTGACCAGGATTATCCGCAGCCCAATAATTATTATCGGGTGTTCCAGGATAAATGGATAGAAGGACCAAATGAATTTACACAAAATCCATTGACCATTACCATAACAAAAGATGCTACTTATGAAGCCGATTTTCTCAAACGTTTCGACTTCGAAGTCACCCACCTGGATTTTCTCAACGGCGGCAGCGGGGGGAGCATTAAGATCGATGGAGTGACCGAAACACTGCCCTATTTTTCCCATATCATTGAAACCAACAGCCTGGATCTGGAAGCCCCTCAGCAACAGCAAATGGTTGGTGGAAAAAGCGTTACCTACAAACTGCTAAAATGGTCGGATGGCGAAGCGGACACCCAACGCAACCTTACCCCCACCGATCACACAGAATTGTATGGAACAATGAAAGGGCAGCAGGTATCCAATAATACCGACGCCACCGCCGGCAACAACAGCCGCAAGGTCGTTTGGGCAGAACCAGGCGCCACCGCCTACTACTTCCAAACCTACCTGGACAACGGGCATGTTTATTACACTTATTCCAGTGATGGCGGGGCAAGTTGGGAAAGAGAGGAGCGCGTCACCCAAACCAACGGAAACAGCGAACCTTCAATAGCCGTTTCAGAAGATATGTCCAAAATTACCGTGGTTTGGAACAACAACGGTGAGTTTCTCTGGCGCTCCAAAAGCGGGGTTTCCGGCAGTTGGGGCAGTATTTATTCAGAAACGCCGATGTTTCCCAGCAGCGTTTCCACCAAACCGGCAGCGCTCAATCACGGCGGCAATATTTATGTGGCAAAGCGTTACAAATATTCATCCAATCCCCAAATCGTTGAATTGTATAAGATCAACAGCAGTAATCAACTCACCTGGCTGGGGCAAATCGACGGTTCCGGAGCGGACAATCCCACCATCACCAAACGCTATCCCGCTAATTACGATAACCGGGTGTTCATCGCCTGGGAAAAAAGCAACGGGATTTATTACCGCACGTTTAACACCGGAAATTCTACTTTCAGCTCTATCGAAACCGTGGCAACACCCGGCGGCGGTATTTATTTTCACAACACCCCGAATATTGCCTACAGCCTGGACAATCGTATCAACATCGCCTGGGCGGGTTCTTCCGGCAGCGTGAAATACCTGTTGAGCCGCTCCAAAAATGTCAACAGCGGCAGTTGGGGAGCGCAAAGCGCCATTTACACTTCCTACAGCGACCTTACCCAGCCGTCCATCGGCGCGTTTTATGATGCTGCCCATAGCGGCTGGTTGAATGTTGCGGTAAGAATAGGTACAAGCGGTGTCCGTACCCTTCAGTGGAACAATAGAAATTGGATGTTCCATTCCACCTGGCTCAGCGGCCAGCATCCCTCAATGACCGACAAAGCGGATGGCGACCTGCTGCTGGTTGGCACCGACCATACGAATGGTTCCCCTTATGATATTTTCAGCCGGGCTTACACCGCCGGGCAATTGTCTAAACAGCTATCAAATGGAACAGAAGAAATCGCCAAACACACCCGCCGGGAAGGGCTTGATATGGCAGCATATCCCGGTAACTTGCAGGGCGTAGTGAACGTGGAAGTGGGTGAGTTAAGCGTCAACGGCGAGCAATGGTATTTTATGGAAGATTCGACCGCCATCGCCAGAGGCATATTTATGCAAAGTAAACCGCTGACCGTTAGTGCAAACACAAACAACGTGCTGCTGCGCTATGCTGCCTTTGTGAAAAATTTTCAGAAACCCGGCAATGGCGTCCCCAACGTGCCGCTGCTGCGGTTGCAGCTTGTCGATGCAGTAAGCGGGGAAACTTTGCGGAAAACGGCAACCGTGCATCTGAAAGACCTGCCCAATGGTAACTGGCAAAAAGAAGATACCTTGTCCATAGACCTTTCCGCCTTCCGGGGCAAATCCATTGCCCTGCAAATGCAAACCGTCCGGCATTTTATTGGTATCAGCGAAGCAGCGGATTACATCAACTTTTACAGGTTTGATGACGCTACAACGACTCGGTCGTTAGCAAAACACGATGTGGAAACGCTGCCGGCGGAATTTTCGCTGCATCAAAACTATCCCAACCCGTTCAATCCGACGACGGCTATCAGTTATCAATTGCCAGCCGCTAGCGATGTTAAGCTAAAAATTTACAACACGTTGGGGCAACTGGTGAAAACGCTGGTTTCCCAAAAACAGTCCGCCGGAAATTACGCCGTGCAATGGAATGGCAGTAACGACCTCGGGGAAAAGGTAGCCAGCGGCATCTATATTTATCGCATTCAGGCGGGTGATTTTATCCAGTCCCGCAAGCTGGTGTTGATGAAGTAGCGTTCTGCTGAATTGATATAAAATTGGTTGTGAAATACATTAACGCCCGGTTAATCGCCGGGCGTTTTTTTGTGAAATTTTATAGGACTTGACAACTCGCCCCCCCCCGTTACTAAATTCACAAAGCAGTTAGGCAAACAGTTCTGCAGAATCACACCCCGCTTTTATCCCGAAAGGCTGGCAACAGCATTGTCGGCAAGGCGGTGAAACTTAAACCGGCCTTATTTGCCTACGCAAAACCGCCGATAATGCAAAAAAAAAACGGATGCAAAAAAAACGGATGCAAAAAACCGCTTAGCGGTGCAGCCAATAATATTTAACAGCGCTGATTTTTAAAAATTACAGGAGTTGGAAGGAAAATGAAACCACGCATGAATGCTCTCAAATTAACCCTTTTTCTGGCAATTTGCCTGACCGGTATAGTAACTGCCCAGCAATTGCTGAGCGATTTCGAATTACCGCCGTACTGGCATAAGCAATATGAGGTATTGAGCGAAAATAACGGCCTGTTTACCTACCGTGACCGTGAGATGGGCACAATTTTTCAATACCGTATGAAGCCACCGGTAAACATTGGTATGCCTGTTACCCCGAGCGATACCCTCTGGGCAGACACCACCATAGTGATTAACGCCTTTACCATTGACACGACCTTGTATGCAGATCGTTTTGAATGGATGGGCAGTGTGCCAATATACTGTGGCTGGGCAAAACTACTGCTGTTCGACAGCAACAAGGATGGGAAAGCAGAAATTTACGGATACCAGAAAAAGCTCAGCGGAGGGGATGTGGTAAACCGCTTTTATGAATGGGACGAATCGATCCTTTCCTTTAAAAAGGTTGTAGACTTTAACACACATGTTCGAAATAAGGGCGGGATACCCGCTTTGGCAGGAGACATCGACCAGGATGGACATGTCGAACTCTATTGCCAGTTTGGAGACGAGTTACGGGTTTATGAAACCTCCGACAGCAGCGCCTATCCCACCGAACTGCGCTATATTCACCACCCAACTACCGGGGTATCGCCGTTGGCAATAGAAATGCTCGATTTCGATAAAGACGGCGCCCTGGAACTACTCTACTTTCGCTATGATGCTAGCGGCTCCCTGCCAAATGCCAGTAGCATCAAAGAACACGTCAGCGGTGATACGATCTTCCAGGTCACTGCGAATGTAATTTTAGACCCCTTCTACGGCACCGGTTATTTTGCGGTTGAAGACTTTGATCGGGACGGCTATTTAGAATATCTTACGGCAGACGGCCAGGGACAGGTTTACGGGGTGGAGAACATTGCCAATGACAGCTTTCGTGTCCACTACACAGCCCAACTCCCATACCACAATGCCAGTTATCACCATGCTCCTGGGGATTTGGACGGCGATGGTCTGCCGGAAGCCTACCTGGGCGGCGACTATGGCATTTATGACAGAATTACTGTGTTGGAAAGCTGCGGCAATGACTGTAATCGGGCTACGCTGCTATTTGATATCATGCGCGGCTATAGCCTATATAGCCGAAAGATATCATCCGGTGATGTGGACGGCGACGGTCACAAAGAGTTAGTCCTGGACATTGGCGGACTGGTATTGGTCTTTAAAGCAACCGGGAATAATCGCTATGAAATCTTCTGGGCAAAATACGTAACCTGGGCAGCGGGCATTGGTGTCGGCGATGTGGATGGCAATGGCACGGATGACATCGCTATTAGCCAGGATATTTGGGTAGGTGATGTCAGTTATAGCAAGACGGATGTTTATCGCTTTAAGCCCTCTGTCGGTATTAACCAATCATCCCACTACCCGTCTGCCGGGGAAATGCATCTGTATCCCAACCACCCCAATCCCTTTAATCCTTCGACGACTATTCAATTTTTACTACCCAAATCTCAACATATTCGTTTAACCATTTACGACACAAGTGGAAAGGAGGTTATAATGCTCGCGAATCGTCAGTTTACCCCGGGAACTCATTCAGTAACCTGGGACGGGAAAAATCAGGCAGGGAACGCTGTTGCCAGTGGTGCTTATATTGTCCGGTTAATTGCCGGGCAATATAGCACAGCACAGAAAATTTTCCTACTTCGGTGACTTTTTCATCTAAAATGGAGGCTTTCATCATGTACAGGTTGATATCTTTTTTGATTTGTATCCTTGCTGTTTTTCAGAGTTTTTCGATTGCCCAAACCGGTGTGTGGCAAGGAGACACGCATAACTCGGGCTTAACACTCAACAGAAATTTCAGCGACAAGCCGCAGTTTGACGCCGTTGCCAACGAACTGGGCGTTCATATCATTATGCGCGACCTGAGCGCAAGCGGTACTGTTACCAACAAATATGCCTTATTGGGCAATGACGGTGATGTGTATGCCCAAAGCAGTTTTAGTAATTTCAACCACGGGGATGTGCGAATCGCCGCCAGTGAGAACATGGTCTATGTAGCTACTTTTAACAAAACCAGCCAAAAGATTACCCTGCGAATGGCTGAAATTATTCTTGATCCTTATGGTGCTTCCGATATCACTGCCAGCAGTTGGAATAGTTCGGCTACAGATTTCAACCCGAGCTTCTCAGATGTCCGTGTTACGGATTTGAAGCTAAAAAATAGCGTTCTTCACATGGTTTATGAAGCGAATGCCGATCAACTCTATTATACCTCGTATAATTTGGCTCTCAGTGCTTGGTTAGCAACCCCTGTCGAACTTACACTCGGCGATATCCCGGGTGATGAAAACGGGTATTATCCCGTATTGGAGGTAAGCAACGGAAAGGCGCACATGTTCTGGCTGTATCAAAAGACGGTATCGTCCCTATCCACTTACCGAATCATGGGGCGGGATTATAACCTCGCTAATAACCAGCTTGAAGGTGCGGTACAGTATTTTGTAAACAGCGACGGGATTCATTTGGGAGACCCATCCAAATTTCATGAAATTGACGTCACCCTGGACGAAGATAACTACCTGCATGTGGTGGCGCACTACTACCAACGTGTTGGGGGAGACGATAAATCGGGCATCCGGTATTTCAAACGGTCAGTAAATCAAACCACAACGAGCGAAAGTGGGGCAGTTTATCATGGCAGTACGGATCCGGAACATGATAATTTAGACAATATGGCCGTCGGAATTGCGGTATTTCCGGCATACAGCCTCAATACCACAGATAAAATCCGTCAGGTCATACATACTATTGGCGGCGTTCCCAATGAATTTATACTCAATAGGCGCTACAAGGATACCGGAAATTGGGTTAATGCCGGCCAAGGCATCAATACAGACGAAGAAGGATCTGGGTTCGGATTAAAGGTATTGAGAAACCTATCCGGGCTTCAGACCGTTTGGGAAAGGCGTGTTTCAGTTTCTGAAAAAACGACAACCGAGATCGGACAAATCTGGCATAACCGTTTTGTTGGAGAAATAATACCTGATGTGAACGGCGTTGAAGCCATTAGCAATAAGCTTAATTATTGGACTGGAAAGATTTATATTGGCAATGATGGACCTTCCAACACTGTCACAATTGCAGAAGATGCAACCGTTGTGATGGATACCGATACCCAACTATATCTTCAAGGGAAAAACCTTGTGATTAAAGGGGTATTATTTTATGATCCCAGTCATGTAACAGCCGCCAGCGGAACAATTTCCACAGACGGCATCGGTTTGCTCGTCAATAGAATTCAGGCACCTGCATCACCACAAAATCTCGAAGCCGAAGGCGTGTGTTATAATTGTGAGGTGGAATTGAGGTGGGTTGCTAATACCGAAAGCGACATGGATGGTGGCGTTTATCAAATATATCGGGATGAAGTATATAACAGCACCGGATGGAGCCTGGGATTTGAGCATGTGGCGACAGTTAATCACCCTGCCTCAGCTTCAACAGTATCATGGATAGATAATGCATCCGTGACAGATGTTGGCGACAGAACATTGCACTACAAAATTATTGCGGTGGATAATGCTGGTTATAATTCAGGCTGGTCAAATGAAGTGCAGATATACGCTAAAATACCCAAAATTGCTACGGATGGATCAGATACACCTGTTAGCAAATATTCCCTTGAGGAAAATTACCCAAACCCGTTTAACCCGACAACCCAAATTCGCTATCAATTATCGGATATCAGCGATGTTAAGCTAAAAATTTACAACACATTAGGGCAACTGGTAAAAACGCTGGTTTCCCAAAAACAGTCCGCCGGAAATTACGCCGTACAATGGGACGGCACCAACGATCTCGGTGAGCGCGTCGCCAGCGGTATCTATATTTATCGCCTGCAGGCGGGTGATTTTATTCAATTCCGCAAAATGATTTTGATGAAGTAAAACTTTCGAACATCGCGAAAAATTGCCGAAAATCGTGCGAATTTCCAACATCAGCCGTTCCGCCACCGTGGAAACGGCTGTTTTTTTTTGATAAATCGATTCTGTCTTTCGCTTTACAACGGGATTTGCGGGTGATATATTCTGAAATGAAAATGACAAAAAAGGAGGATGCCCCATGAATCGCAACGAACTGATCACCTTTTTTCGCGAGGTGCGCAAGGTAACCGAAGCCATTTGCGAACCGCTGACCGTCGAGGATCACGTCATCCAGCCCGTGATGGATGTCAGCCCGCCGAAATGGCATATGGGACACACCAGCTGGTTTTTCGAAGCCATGTTTCTGGACAAAATGATTGCCGGTTACCAATGGTTTCACCCGCAATATGCCTACGTGTTTAACTCATATTATGAATCATTCGGGCAGCGTATCGACCGGAACACCCGTGGGCACATGTCCCGCCCAACGCTGGCAGACACGCTGAAATATCGCAAATATATCACCGATCGCATGTGTGAACGCATCGAAACTGTGGACGAAGGGCAATATCCGCAGTTCAGCAAACTGATCATTTTATCGCTGAATCACGAGCAGCAGCATCAGGAATTGCTGCTCACGGACATCAAATACATTCTGGCCAGCTCGCCGTTGCGTCCGGCGTATCGCAAATTGAAAGACAAGCTAAGCCGTACCACTGCTATTCCGGCGATGGAATTTGTCGAATTTTCCGGCGGTGTTCACGAAATCGGTTATCAGGGCGAAGGCTTTTATTACGACAACGAACGCCCGGTGCATAAGCAATATTTACAAGACTTTAGGTTAGCTGATCGATTGGTAACCAACGGTGATTATCTGGCGTTTATCGAAGATGGCGGCTACACCGACTTCCGCTGGTGGCTTTCCGAAGGTTGGGAAACCGTGAAAACCGAAGGCTGGAAAAAGCCGCTTTATTGGGAAAATATTGATGGTGAGTGGCACGAATTTACGCTCGGCGGATTGCAAAAACTCAATTTGAGCGCACCGGTTTGCCACGTCAGCTATTTTGAAGCGGATGCTTTTGCGCACTGGTCGGGCAAACGACTGCCCACGGAAGCCGAATGGGAAGTTGCCGCCCGAATGACCCACCAGCAACCCGGTGGGCAGAATTTTTATGATCGCCAAAATTTCCATCCGCTTCCGCTTTCCGAAAGCGAGGCGATGGGCAGCGGGCTAAAGCAAATGCTCGGCGATGTGTGGGAATGGACGCGCAGCAGCTATCTGCCCTATCCCGGTTACCGGCAGGAAGAAGGGCCGCTCGGCGAATACAACGGTAAATTTATGATCAATCAAATGGTGTTGCGCGGCGGCTCCTGCGCCACATCGGAAAATCATGCGCGAATTACCTATCGCAATTTTTTCCAAACGGAAAAGCGCTGGCAGTTCAAAGGTTTTCGATTGGCTGAAGATGTGTAAATTATTGTAAATAAATAAGTTGTTAATAAAATTCATCGCTGTGTCATTTTGGTTTGAAAGCATGAAATTCCTGCCTTAGCAGGAATGATCTGGCGGGTGTCATTCCTGCGAAGGCAGGAATCTCCCAATTTTCAGCAAAATTTTTTTCAGCGACTTAAACACATAAAAATAAACTCAATTGGGAGCATCAATGGAAACAGTAATCACGGTAAAAGGAATGAAATGCGGCGGTTGCGCCAACACTGTGGAAGAATCGATCAAAAAAATCAGCGGTGTGCAGACCGTTTCGGTAAATCTGGAAAGCGGTCATGTGACGGTTCAATCGAACGAAAATATCCCGCAGGCAGCTTTCGAAACCGCAGTGAGCAACGCCGGGTTCACCTTCGTGAAATCGTGACTTATCGATTATCGCTCGGCTGCCGATAGTTTTGTCTTTCGGTTTCCTAAACAATAATGTGGTTTACGCCGCAAAACGAATTCAAAAATTACCATTTTCGGGGAAAAAATAGTGCAGAATTTATCAAAATTTTTGCCGGTTATTTTGCTGATCGCAGTTATCGTTGTTGTTGTAATTGCGCTTCGCTGGATGGCGCCGGGTGTTATTTATCCGATTCCGCCGCTCAATATTGGCGAAGTTGCGCCGGAATATAACGAAGTGCGCATCGCGGTGCCGGGCATCGGAAAAGTAACCGGATGGCTGCACAAAAACGTCGCCGCAACGGATTCGACTCCGGTGATCCTCTATCTTCACGGCAACGCCGAAAATCTGGAAACGTTGAAACGTAGTCAGCAACTTGCGGCATTTCAGCAGATAAGTGCGCATGTGCTGGCAATTGATTTCCCCGGATACGGCTCTTCCGATGGCGAAAGCAGCGAATCTGCGCTGGTGTCCGCCGGAAAATCCGCGTTCGAATGGTTGGCAACCGAGTTTCCGGCGAATCCGAAAGTCATTATGGGATGGTCGTTGGGTGCAGGCGTTGCGTTGCAGGTTGCCGCAATCCATCAACCGGACGGGTTGATTGTGCTGAGCCCGTGGAGCAGTTTGCCGGAAGCCGCAGCAGACCATTATCCGCGCTGGGTTGTGGGTTTGGTAGTGGATGAAAAATACAATTCCATCGAAGCCGCAAGATTGGTGAAATGTCCGGTGTTGGTCATCCACGGCGAACAGGACGAGCTGATTCCGGTGGATCACAGCCAGCGGATCGCCGCATCGCTGAAAGGAACAGTGCAATACATGCGGGTTTTCGATGCCGGACACAACGATTTATTTGCCCAGGAAGAAGTCTGGCAACAAATTCACGCGTTTATCAACACGTTTCGCAACAGCGATTTTGGGAAACAGTCGCAGGAATAGCTTTTTTCAAATAATATCTTTTCGCAACCAGCCGGTCAAGCTGAAGCGCTCGCGTTTGGCCGGCAGCACTTCGTGAACGATCGTATCGCTGCGGAAGCAAACAAAGGTGCCAAATTCCGGCAGCACTTCGATAAAGTGCTCTTCGGAACCCGGATAAAAAATTCGCAACTGTCCGCCATCTTCCGGTTGCCAATTTTCATTCAAATACAGCAAACAGGATATCATCCGGTGCCGGGTAGTCTGGAATTGGTCGAGATGTTTTTTGTAAAAAGAACCCGCCGGATACACCGCGAAATGCCCCTCAAAACTCCGCAACCCCAAATACAGATGGCGGTTGATTTCCAACCGCAAATCGTCGAGCAATTGCCAATATTCCTGCTGCAATGCGGTCAGGTTTTCCGGTTCCAGCCAATGGATAAAATCGCTGCGAATTTCGGTTCGCACCTTCAGTTGATCACCCTGACCAACGCCGGCACGCCGGAAATCGCCCGATTCCCAGGCTGATGTTGCTTCTTCTGCGAGATTTTTGAGATAGTTTTCCGGCAGGAAATCGGGTATAATAATCCACCCGTTTGATGCAAGCGCATCAACAATTGCTGCAAATTTGTTATCCATTTTCGACCCTGCAATAAAGTTTTACAAATCAGAGTTGCAAAACAAACAGACCCGATAGAACAAATATTCTGTTTTAAAGGGGGAAGCAAATTTGCAGCTTATTTTAGTCTAAAACAATAACATTTGCTCATTAATTGCGTTTGAATTTGGCGATAATTTTATGCCGTTCCTGAAACGCTTCCACCTGCTGACGCATGCGTGTTTTGGTCGTTTTGACCACTTTGCGGCGTTCCATATCGCCCAGTTTTCTCAGCGATTTAATGGCGTTTTCAGAAATATCGTAAATTTTGATTTGGGTTTTATCTTTATCACGCCGGGTGAAAAGGGAGTCGAGTTCTTCGCAGCGTTGCAGAGCGAGTTCCATTTCGTGGCGAATTTCGGCGGCGTCATCGTCGAGCGTTGTTGCGGCTTCTGGTTTATCCGATGAATTATCATTGTTTACCGGTTGTGCTTTTGGGGCAGGTTGCGGTTGTTCTTTTTGTGTTGAAAACGGCACTTCTGTTTCGGATGTTGCGGCGTTTTGCTCGATTCGCAGCAGCAAATCGCTCATTTGGTTTTTTTGCGGGGTTGCTGGTTCATCATCTTTATTCGATGATTGCTCTGTTGCTGCGGCAATTTTGCTCAGCAAATCGGATTCCGGCTCATTTGCCAATTCCGAAAAACCAGATTTATCAACATCTGCAGGATGCGAATCCACTTTGTCAATCAAATCACTTTCGGGCGTTTCCGTCAAATTTTTGCTGAATTCCGGTGCGTTTTCTTCGGTGTCTGTCTGCTCGCGAATGGATTTGATCAACGGATTTTCCGGCAGCTCTGTTTCGGGGAACAGGTCATCGGCTAAGTCATCGGTTTTCTTTTCGTCAATATTTTTGCCGATTTTCCGGAGCAGATTGGCAATTTCCGGGTTGCTTTCGGGTAATGATTCCGGCTCGGGCAGTTTTGCATCGCTTTCCGGATTTTGGGATTCGATCTGATCGATCAGCGCGTTTTTCGGGGTTGCTACAATCGGCGAGTCGCTGAAAACATCGCCGGTTTCATCGTTTTTCGCTGTGGATTTTTCCGCCGCTTCGCTTTCTTTCCGTTTGCTCAACAGCGATTCCACTTCCAAAATAATGTCGTCGAGCGGATCGGTAAAAATCGCGGTTGCATCTTCGGCTTCTTCTGCGACGTCTGTGTTTTCTGTTTCGGCGGAAATATTGCCGGTTTGCTCAGCATCATCAATTTCCGGTGTTTCGCTCGTCGCTTCGCTGTGTTCCGGCTGGTCAACCTGTTCCGGTTCGTCCAAAACTGCGGCATTCGTTGCAGCAGAATCGTTGATTTCGGAAATTATGTCTGATAAATCTTCGGTGATCTGCTTTTTATGCGTCGTGAGATCATCCGTTTCCGGATCGATTTGTGCATCCTGTTCCGGTTCGGATTGCGCAGCGGATTCCTGCGCCGGTTTCGGTTCCGGCGTTTTTGCCGTTGCCGGTTTTGGTGGTAACGGCGCTGCTTTTTCCGCCAACGAACGATTTTTATTTTCGAGATATTGCTCGCGAATCTGGTTCAGCAAATTGTTGATTTCACTGGAGTTGTCGTCGAACAACGCATCCGGTTCGACCGGTGCTTCCGGCTCAGTAAACACGGTTTCCGCATTCGATGAAAACGGCGGATTTTCCAAATCCGGAGCGTCTTTCTCAACGGAATGAGATTCACCGCTGCCATTTACCGGCTCATTTTTCAATTTACCGGCGCCATTATTTTTCCGGGCTTTTTTGAGCTGCTCAGGATTGGCGCGAACCACAATCGGGCGAAATTCATTCACAATTCGCGGTGTTTTTGGTGAGTCTGTGGTGTCTGTTTCCGTCGGTTTTGCACGGTTTTCTGGTTCGGCGCTTTTGTTTGGCTTGATTTGGGTCGGCGGTGGTGTCGCTGTTCGCGGTTTGTTGCCGGATTTTGCGCGGTTTTCCAATTCTTTTTTGAACAGATCGGCGAGTTGTTGTTCCGCATCGCGGCGCTCTTTGTTGATCCGCTCGTTTTCGTCGAGTAAATCTGCCAGCGATGCATCGTCGATGGGAAAATCATCATCACTTCCACCGGAATTATCGACATCGAGATACGCCCGTGACAGCGCGTTGAGCAGCACAACAATTTCCTGATTTTGGGAAAAATCCGGTTCGGCGATCGCTTGCCAATAATATTCGGAGTGATCAGCCAGCAAATCTTCTAAATTTTTGAACGCTTTTTCGTGCTGATTAGCGAGGGTGAGGTATCGCGCCAGATCAAACTGGATTTGCAATGTTTTGCCGCGATCGAGCATAAACGCTTCGTTTGACGCTTCCACGGCAGCTTCAAATTTCTCCATTTCGCGACGGGTTTCCGCAAGATGGCGAAGCGCAAATACAGTAATAACAATATCTTGCTCAAAAGAATGTTTGATACATAATTCAAAATGTTCTTCCGCCTTTTCTGATTTGCGGAAAAAGAAACTGCACATATATGCATAATTAAATTGGGCGTGATAATTGCCCGGATGCAGCCGAACAGCTTTGTGAAGCTGTTTAAATGCGGCGATCAGCAGCCATTTGCTCTGCTCTTTTTCGCAGAAAAGCGCTTCGCGCAAATCGTACAGTGCCTGCAAATAAAGCTCCTCGGAAACCGCCACATTGGACAGCGACAGCGAAACATCCTGATCATCCTTGATTTGTTCGGAAATAAGCTGAACCGGCGCCATGGTTTCCAAAGCGGTCGCAGCGTTCATTTTTGGGAGAAAAAAGCTGAGATCAACCACTGTTTGCAACGATTCGTACGACATTTTGCCGTTGCGAACCATGTTTTCCACACCATTTTGACGGCTGTTGAGATTGGTGCAAATGCCTTCCCAAAGGACTTTCTGCATTTCCTCAACGCTGCGATTGTTCAGTTGCAACAAATATTCAAAATTGATGCGGCGGAAAATATCGCTTTTTTCAGGTGCCAGATATTGCGAGAGTGCACCAAATTCCTGCAAATGCGCTTTCAGTTCCATCTATTGCCTTTCCTTCATGATCTTGCGCAGTTGAAAGCCTAAACTTGAATTTCTGATGGTTTTGCTTTGTCCCAAATCAGGTATTCCGTGGGACGGCATCGATTTTTTACGCATAGAAGTGTATTTTTTTTCGACGGCTAAATATCCTAAAGAAAAGTTTTTGTCTACGTGAGGCGTGCCACAACAACGAAATAGCGCTTTTGAAAAATGTTGGTAAATGGCTTACGGCTTGCCTGTAACGCAGAGTTTCCGTAATATCGGTCGATAAAAAAACGAACTTTAACAGGAAAAATATGACACTCACATTTGCATATTGGGTTGCATTTTGTGTTTATAGTTTTTTGGTGATCGGCATCGGTATTTTTGTTTGGCAAAAAGCCAAACGGCGCGAAGGAGAGCAGAATAGCCAACAATATTGGTCCGCCAGCCGCCAGCTTTCCGGCTGGTCCAGCGGATTATCCATCTCTGCCAGTATGATGTCCATTAGCTGGTCCTGTGTTTACGGCGTTCAGTTATTTTACTGGTACGGCATTGGCGCAGCCTGGCTGCTCATTATTCCCTGGCTGATAACGATGGGCGGATTTTATGTGCTGGCACCGCTGTTCCGGCGGCTAAACGCGTTTTCGCAACCGGAATTGCTGGAAAAACGATTCGGCACCCGCAGCCGGCAAATGCTCGCTCCGGCGCTTATTTTTGTGTTCACGGTTTGGGGTGGGGCGGAAATTTATGCCGCAGGTATCACTATTGCGCCGTTTCTGGGTATTTCGGTTCCGCTAACGTTGTTGCTGGTTGCTGTTGTGGTTGCCATTTACAGCTACACCGGCGGTTTTGCGGCGGTGGTTTCGACAGATAAAATCCAGTTTAGCCTGGTGGCGTTTTTTATCACAATTATGGCTTTTGTCGGTGTCCGCGCTGCGCTGGAATCACTGAGTTTTGCAGAATTATTAGCGAAAACCACAGTATCGCCAAAACAGGTTGCCGGTGTACCGTGGTGGTTATCGCCGGGATTCAGCATAGTGGCACTCACTTTTCTGGCATATTTGCCCGGCTGGCTGGTGGAAACAGATGTCTGGATTCGCCTGCAAGCCGCCCGCAGCAATGCCGAAGCCCGGAAAGGTATTTTGGTTGCATCGTTCAATTCGCTGGTATTTGTGGGCATTTTGCCGATGTTCATCGGGCTTTCTGCGCTGGCGCTGTATCCGCCGGTTGCCGGTGAAATTCCGGTAAATTTGCAGGATGGCGCGCTCATTTTCAACGCGTTAATGCGCGATTACACACCGGACTGGCTTAACGTGTTGCTCGGCATCGGTTTGGTTGCCGCGGCGATGTCCACTGTGGATACTTGCGGAAACGTGGTCGCCCTTTCGTTTTCGTACGATATGCTGGAGCCGCACCTTTCCCGCAAAAAATGGCCGGCGAAAAAACTGGCAAATCTGGCGCGATGGATGTCCGTCGCGGCGATATTCGTGGCGCTGGTGTATGCGCTGTTTACCGAATCGCTGTGGGATATTTTCTATCTTTCCTCCGGTATTTTGACCACAACGGTTTTTATTCCGGTGGTTGCGGCGTTTCGTCCGGGAACCACTGCGCGGCAGACAAATCTGGCAATTTTGGCAGGATTTTTGGGCACGCTGATCGGCTATTTTCTGGAATCACGCGGATTTTTGGCAGGCATCGAACCGCAATGGCTTGCGGAAACCCAGCTGGGTTACATTCTGTTTGGGCTGTTGTGCAGCATCGCCGCGTTTTGGCTGGGTGGTCGCGGAGATCGCGAAACCGTTGCGCAGCCGGAAAATTGAGTGTACATTATTGAACAATATTGGAAATAAAGATTTTGACAGGATTCATGGGATAAACATGATTAAATAAAATGGTTCGGACAGTTTTCCAGGATTTTTTTACGCGACATTTGCCGTTTTTAACTATTTGTTTTTAACAGAGCGCAGTAGAGGCAATTCATGAATTGCCTCTACTATCTTTGAGAAAATAACAGGATAAAAAATATGTATTACGATGAATTAAACAGCAGCGAAACCGACTGGCAAGCCGTCGTTAACGAACTTTCCCGCATTCGCGACAGCGGCGAATACACAACTTCGGATGTCGATCTCGTTCGTAAAATGCTCACTTCCGAAGATGAACGCATCCGTGGCGCAGCCTGTCTGGCGGCAGCCGGTTGCCTTTTCGAACCGAATGTTCTGGATTTGATGACCGAAATTGCGGAATACGATCCGGTTACCGCCATCCGAAAAGCATCCATAAAATCGATGGGCGAAGTGATTTCCGAAGGCATCGAGCAGGGTTTTGAGGACGACGCCGGCTCCGATACCCAACTGGATTACGCCGAAGAATGGGACGAATATCAGTCCGGCAGCCTTCGCGATGAATATCAGCGTGTTAAAAATTTGCTGTTCGGGATTCTCGATTATGAGGAAGATCCGGGGATTATGGAAATGAGCGTAACTGCGCTTGCGGAATTGGGTTACATCAGCGAAATCCGCGAGAAAATCAGCGAATTGTATGACGGTGACAGCACATCGGGAAAGCTGGCGGCAATGCGGGCGATGGGCAAATTTCCGCATTTTTGGGAAACGGAAATTGCCGAAACCATTCGTCCGGAAACCCCGCCGGATGTGTTGAAAGAAGCGATCAGCGCCGGATTTTCATCCGAATCGCGACAAATTTCTGATGCAATTGAGGAAGTGCTGAACCACGAAGACCCGGAAATTATCCGGTTTGCGCTGCTGACGTTGGGCAATATTGACCAGTCGCCCAATCTAATGCAAATTTTCCGGCAGTTTCGCAAACACCCGGATAAAGGTGTTCAGGAAGCCGCACAGCAAGGGTTGGATCGCCTTTCCCGTCTCAATTTTGGCGATTTTATGCGCGGAAGCCTCGGCTACGAAGATTAAAAAATCTATTGCTGGAAATCATCCGGCACCAGATCCAAAGTGCTATTATCGCGAATCAGCCTCACCCGCCGTTCCCAATCCGGCTGATAGACTTCTTTGCGATAGGTTGAGTGGAGCAGCTCGTAATCACCGAAACCCTGCAAATCTGCGAACACAAAAATGCAGCCGTTTTCCAGCGACAAAAACGACCAGATTTCATACGGGCGAGTGGAGGATTGCATCGGGCTGCGCTCGATTTCGTCGGGTTTGCCGTACGTGAGCACCACGCGTCCGCGATCCGTTTTCCAGCCGCTTTTGAATTTGGTTTTAAAATTTTGATCCACAAAATCCACTTGCTTGAAATAATCAATTTTAAATTCATTTTGCGATGTCGTCGGGTCGGGATCGCGCGTTCGCCAAAAATCCGCCAAAAATTCCGCTTTTGAGGGAATCCCGGCAAGTCCTTTGAAGGTGTTTATCTCATCTTTTGAGGCGATGTAGCGAACTTTGCTGAATTCCTCATCCAGCAAATCTTCGGAAAATTTTTCGTAATACGCCTGCATCAATTTTGTGGTCATCGCCCGGACTTGCTCAACACTTTCCTCACTTGGCTTGAACATCGTGAAGCGTTTTTTGCGTTCGACCGTGCTGCCGGTTTGGTCATCGGTTAATTTCAGGTTCAAAAAATATGTGGCGGATGGCAGCGTGACCACATTATTTCCACCCACCAAAATGGTGCTTCGCCCGGGTTTTTGCTTCTTTTTCACAGGAAATTCCCGGATAATCTCACCGTTCGTATCTGTAACATATGTTTCCAGCGTGTATGTGCCCGCAGTTGTGGAATCATATGTCAATCCGTGCGTTTCCGCGTAAAAATAGAGGATGGGCATGGACACATGATACACACCGGACGGATTTGGCACCACCTGCAGCCCGTTTTTATCGAACGGCGTTTGACCGTCCGCTTTGGAAATTTTGGCGGATAGTTGAATATCGCTCATCGACAGCGCATCAGCAGTGTTCGGGTTGATCGTCAGCGATAGCTCATATTCGCCGGAAACGCCGGCGTTTTCATCCGTGAGATTGATGCGGGCGAGATAATTTCCGGCAGGCAATTCGCAAAAAAATATGTGGCGTAACTCGCTGAATTGATTGATGTTATCCAGTGTTTCCACCTTGTTCACAAACGGCTGCGATTGTTCGAAAACCGTATCATTGCCACGCTTGACAGTCAACGAGATGCTAAAATTGCTGACCCAGATTTCTTCCTGCCGATGATATTGCAGCGATTTTTGGGGGAAACTGATATACAGTTCGAGGAATTCACTATCTTTGGGCGAGTGAAATGTGGCGTAATCAACGTTTAACGGAATGAACCGGTTTTGGGCAAAAACCGGCACAACAATCACCGCCAAACAGATCAGAAAACGATAAAAAAAGCGTTGTTGCATCATCTGTAACTCCTAAAAAACCAATGTAGATCAGGCGACGCTTATCATACGGAAGATATGCCGGTTTGGGTTCCCGGTTAATCAAATTTTACGGAAACGATTTTGGAAACGCCCACTTCTTCCATCGTGACGCCGTACAGCATTTTGGCGGCTTCCATGGTTTTTTTGTTGTGGGTAACCAAAATAAATTGGGTATCGCGCGAAAAAAGGCTGAGCGCCTGCGTCAAACGGGTGATGTTCACATCGTCCAGCGGTGCGTCCACTTCGTCCAAAATACAAAACGGGCTGGGTTTGACGAGGTAAATGGCGAACAGTAGCGAGATTGCTGTGAGCGTTTTTTCACCTGCGGAAAGCAACGTAAGTGTCTTTAATTGCTTGCCTTTATGCGTCACGTTTATGTCGATGTTCGCTTCCAGCGGATCGCGGCTTTCCACCAATTCCAGCACTGCGCTGCCGCCGTTGAAAAATTCCTGAAATACGCGCTGGAAATTTTTCTGCACCTTTTCGAACATTTCCATGAATTGTTTGCGGGCAGTAGTGTTCAATTTCTGGATGGTTTCCAATAGCTGATCGCGTGCGGAAAGCAAATCGTCGCGCTGGGTGGTCAGAAAATCCAGCCGCTCTTTTTCTTTATCATATTCCTTAATTGCCAGCGGATTGACATCGCCGAGGCGTTCGATTTTCCGGCGTATTTCGTCGATGTCGCTTTGCACGCTGGTGAGCGAGCGCGACGGATCGAGCGATTTCACTTCAAAATCCAGCGATTCGCTGCCGTACTGCTCCACAATTTGTTCGCGGATTCCGGATAATTTAACCTGGTATTCGCGGATTTTCAGCTCAAGTTCCTGCACCCGTTCGCGGGACTGATTCCACAATCGCTGCTTCTTTTTCAGTTCCGCTTCGGTCATATCGATGTTGCCTTTGTGCTCCTGAAACTGCTGTTCAGTCGCATCTTTGTCGGCTTCGGCGGCGTCGCGTTCGCGATACAATTGCGTCAATTGCGCTTCGATATCGTCGCATTCCTGCCGTAGCGTATCGATGGACGCGCTGTTTTCGGCAATCCGGCTTTCGCGATCTTTGATAAATTGCCGGGCATTTTCCACACTTTGCACCAAAAACCCGATTTTCTGCTGCGCTTCTTTTTCGCGGGAATTGAGGTTGAGATAGGCAATCTGGTGTTGCTGGGTTTTCTCGTTGAGCGCTTTCAATTGCGCTTCGGCAGTGCGCTGCGTTTCCAGCATTTCCTGCTCTTTTTTGCGATATGCGGCGGCTTTGGCATCCAGCGCTTCCACCTGCGGACGCAGTTTGGCTTCGTCCTGCCGAAGCAGATCGAGGCGTTGCTCGAGCGTTTCCAGCTCAGATTGCACATCGCGGGAAGTATCCGTAAGTCGTTCAATTTCATAGGTTTGGCGATTGAGCTGTTTTTCCAGCTCCACCATTTCGTTTTGGGTGCTGCGCTGCAATTGCACAAATTCAGCCAGCTTTTTTTCGCGCTGCTGCTGTTCGTCGTTCAGCGATTGCAACCGCTGTTGCTCGCTTTCGAGATGTTGCGACAGCTTCTCAAATTCGCTAGATAATTTCTGGAATTGTTCTTTTCTGCCGATCAATCCCACCCGTTTATCGGTGGAACCGCCGGTGAGATTGCCCCAATGTTCGAGAATTTCGCCGTTGCTGGTGACGTAAGTTGCATCCGGAAATTGCTGGCGCATATCGATGGCAGTTGCCAAATCCGGCACCAAAAACACCGCGCGCAACAAATAATTGAACAGCGCCTCGTAATCCGGCGCATAGGAAACCACATCTTTCAGCGGCACTGTTTTTCCATTTGCGGAGGGCAGCGAGAGCTTTGGCGAATGCTTGCCGTTGAGCAACGGCATGGGCACCACGCTCATTCGCCCTTTGTCGTTTTTGCGCAGTTGCTGCAAAATTTCCTGCGCTGTATCTACTTCATTTACAACAAGATAGTTGGCAATTTCCGAAAGGTAGCTTTCCAGCGCCGGGCGGTGTTCTTCCGCACAATCGACGAGGTTGGCGAGCGTATCCACCACCCCGCGATACTCGGCTTTTTTGGACATCACATATTGCACGCTCTGCGAAAAACCCTCGTAATTGTTGATCAGATTTTCCAGAAAATCGCGGCGGCTGCGCACTTTTTCCAGTTTGCCCTGAGTTGCAGCGATGTCCGTTCGCAGCGATTCGCGTTCATCGCGGAGGGCGGAGAGGCGTTGCTCGAGATGCGCCTGCTCCTGATGATACATCTGCAAATCTTCGCGGATTGCCGCGATATCGCTTTCCAGTTTGTCGATGGTTTCCTGCCGGGATTTCAAATCTTCCTGCACCCGGGAGAGACTTGCGCTGTCTTTTTCCAATCGTGCCGCTACGTTTTCGCGTTCCAGCCGCACTTTTTGATAGGCTTCGCGGGTTTCGCTGCCGGCCTGTAATTCTTTCAGATTTTCTCTGGCGAATTCCTGATACGTTTGGCGCTGCTCATCCAACGCATTTTCCGCATCCAATTGTGCATTTGCGGACGTCCGGTATTGCGCCTGCGCCGTTTCCATTTCCGATTTCAGCGTGATAATCTGCTGTTGCTGCTGCAGTTCTTCTGCGGTCAGCCGTTCGATTTTTTCTTTTTCACGGGTAATTTCCTGCTGAAATGCCTCGATCGCTTCGCTGAGCGAATCCATTCGCTGCTGGCGCAGCAATTTCAGATTTTGCCGTTCGCGAATCGCCTCGTTGCGCTGATGCAAAATGCCGGATTTTCGCCGGAATTCCTGTTCGATCACCACCAGTTCGGTGCGCAATTTTTCCATTTGCGCTTCCAGTTGGTGAACCTCTGCGCCGAGCGATTCCTTGGTGCGGGAAATTTCGGTCAGTTCGTTTTCGAGCGGACCTAATTCGTTTTGATAAGTAATTATTTTTAAATAGCTTAACTGAAGTTCGTTTTCGCGCAACTCCGCTTTCAATTCGTGATAGCGCCGGGCTTTGCCAACCTGTCGCGCCAGCGAATTGACGTTCTTTTGCACTTCCGCCAAAATATCGTCCACCCGGGTGAGTTCCTGTTGGGTGGTGTCCAGTTTATTGAGGGCGGATTTGCGGCGGGCTTTGTATTTTTTGATGCCCGCAGCTTCCTCAAACAGCCGCCGCCGTTCCTGCGCGTTGTCGCTCAGGATTTGCTCAACCATTTTCAGCTCGATAACCGAATAGGCATCGGCGCCCATTCCGGTATCGGTGAATAAATTCAAAATATCCATCAACCGGACATTCTGGTTATTGATGAGATATTCGCTATCGCCGGAGCGATGCAGCCGCCGGGTGAGTTTTAGCTCGGTATATTCTGATGGCAAAATGTTGCGGTTGTTTTCGATATACATCGAAACTTCCGCAATATTGAGCGGTTTCCGGGTTGCGGTGCCGTTGAAAATGATGTTTTCCATCCGGTCGCTGCGCAAAACGGAGGGGCGCTGCTCGCCCAATACCCAGCGAATGGAATCCACCACATTACTTTTGCCGCAGCCGTTCGGACCGATGATGCCGGTCAGGCCTTCGTCAAATTTCAGGGTAATTTTATTGGCGAAAGATTTGAAGCCAAATATCTCTAATCGGGAAAGGTACATCTAAATTTGCTTTTCCTGAACTGGATGAAACTTGTCAAAATTATAGTGAATGCCGGCTATTTCCAGAATGCTTTCAGCGCTTTCAGAAATTCGCCATGCTGCAACACATGATAATACGATTCGTAAAAATATCCAAATGCGCCGGCTAAAATCAGCAGAACAAACGTAATAGCGAGAAATACACGACCGTAGAGTTTGTCGGTCAGCACACGGGCGCCGTTAATCCAGCGCAAATATACCCAAACGTGAAAATATAACAGCACACCGATGATAATCCAATAGCTTTTCATCATCAACAACATGCTGTAAATAAACACGCCGAGTGGCAGCAAAAACACAAACGGCGAAGCCGCCCAAATGGTAACCGCCAACGCCTGGTTGAACAAAACCCGGCTGCGCCCGAAAAAGGAAAACAGTTTAATAAACAATGCTAACATGTAAAAAAACAACACGATAGAAACAGTCGAAACGATGATGCTGAAGGTCTGATCCCAGACCATCCGGATAGCCCAATCCTTCAACCACGGTGTGAAAAATATCAGCGACAGCAGATAATCCGCTAACAAATGATTGCGATAAAAATACAAAAATGCGCTGTAAACCAGTGCCCCGTTTAGTGCCAGCACCACCAGAATAAACAGCGATTGTTTGTACGGAATGATAATCCGTTCCTGCAAATTGATGAAAAATCCGTGCGGTTTTTTGATGCTGTGGGCAACGCTCTGGCGGAAAACTTTGTATCTGCGATAGGTAATCAGAAATACAAAAATATTCATAAATCCAATAATAATATAGAGAAACGAATGCGAACCCTGATCTTCGCGGATCATGCCGACCGGCGAAGATGTGGCAAATTCCTGGCGCCGGCGCAGCTCATCCAGATCGCGCGGCTGGCGTTTCAAATCGACCAAACCGATCCGGTTGAGATAAAAATTGCCGGTCAACCCATTTTGGATGGACGGCAGATACAAATAAAAATCGGTGTATGTCTGGATAAAATTACCGCGATCAACAACTGGCAATTCGCCGCTTTTGAGCTGGCGATAGAGTTCCTGCGCCAGCAGCAAATCCTGTGCGATGATGGTTGAATCGATCCGGAATGTCATCGATTTGGAAAATGCGCTGGGGAAAAACGGCTGACCGTTCAGGGCATCTGCGCTGCGCTGGACGTTGCGGGCAGTGAGGCGGCGTCCCAAAATATCGATGAGCTGAAAATCGATGTTGCTGATGTCACCTTCCGGCAACATGCTCGATACATACAGCGGAATGGAAAATTGTTTGCGCAAATCCTCGGTGATAATTTCCATCCGTTTGCGCTGTAGCGGATCAACCAAATTCGGGTAAAATGCCGGACCAACGGCGGCAACGGCGCTGCATTTCCGGGAAAGTTTTGCGAGATATTCGCCGTATTCCTGCCAGTTTTGCAGCATTCTTTGCTGCGATTCCGTATCGCGATTCCACATTACAAATGGCAAATCCTGTAAAACCAGCAGTCCGTTTTCGTCGCAAATATTGTAAAACCACTCGGGCATCGGATGCAGCACCATGCGGATGGCGGTAAACCCGCGCTGTTTGATATCCTGCAAATCCTGCCGGATGAGCGCCGGATCGAGCAAGCTGGAGCCTTCGCGATTCTGATACAAATAATTGATACCTTCCAGCAGTTGCGGTTGCTGGTTCAGCAGAAAATCGTTGCCGGACATTGCGGCAGAACGAACGGCAACGCGCTGGCGATGAATATCGATGGTTTTTCCGGCGCTGTCCAAAACCGTTTCAATCCAGAATTGCTGTGGCGTTTTGGGGCTCCAGGGGATTGTTTTTTCTAAATTTATGGATGTCGCGGAAACGCTGTTCGTATTGTTGACGGGCAGTTGTTGTTCAAAAATTTGTCGTTCACCGGCGAAACCGCGCAGCAAAATTCGGTAGCCGAGCGAATCCGGGAACGATTGCGAGAGCAGCACATTGCCGGCGAAAGTTGCCCCGGAATCCTGCACTGCGGCGGAAAAATCGATTTCGGAAATATTACGTCGCGGACGCAGCGAAAGGTAAACGCCATCCAGCAAACCGTAATCGATGCGCGGTAAGTTCACTGGATAAAATCCCGGCAAGTCGCCCCGGCGGCGTTTTTGGGAGGCAATTTCAACCCGGAGAATATTTTCCGGCTGAATGAAAGTCGCGGGAATTTTCAGATTCACCGGCAAATAATTCTGGTTGCCGCTATACACCAGCGAATCGTTGAACCAGACTTTGGCATTTCCGACAATTACGCCCATGTGCAAATGATAATCGAATCCATCGCGAGCGGTAATTTGCAGCCGTTTTTCCAGCAGTAAATCTGCTTCCCCGACGAACGAAAACGGCACCCGGATGTTGCCTGCAAATTGATTGGTCTGGGGCGTTTTGATATCCCATTGCCCGTTCAGCAGCACATATTGGCTTTGCGGAAATTGCCAGCTCAGGCGTTCGGCAATGGGCTTGTTTGCCTGCGCTTCCGGCAGGGAATAAACAATCAGTTCTTCGGCAATAATAGCTGTTGAAAATAAACAAGTTATGGCAAAAAACAGCCACCGCAACGCAGTGGTTTTAAACATGTTCATCCTCCGGGTTCACAAAAATTTGGGCAGATTCGTCAATTATCATCCCTGAAAAAAGTGTGCGAATTTCGGTCCCGCAAATATCCTTTTTTCGGCGAATACCACGCTGTGGCAGGCTGAAAATAAGGAATGGAAACGGGAAAAGCAAAAGGAAAGGTGTGTCATAAATTCAGAAAATAAACTTGCAAAAATACCTGCATATCTTTGTATTTCTTCATACATTTAGCTGGAAATCTGCGGAAACATCTGCCGGGCGGGACGTTAAACAGACAAGGTTTGGCAACCTGTATTTGCAGCAATTCTGTTTGTTGGAAAGGACAATCTCTGAATTAAAAAACCGGAAAAATTTCGGAATCAGTCATAAATCATGCGCAAACTCAAAATTATCCTCATTACATTACTCATTATAATAGGTGGCGGCGCGCTGTTGTTGACGTCGCTTTATGTGTTCACACCCGTGGTGGATAATGCCGTTTTGGGGCTGGTCAACCGGGTTTCCGGTGAGGACTGGAAAATTGAGTTTGGCGAACTATCCGGCAATTTGTTCGGCACTGTCCGGCTGGACGATGTGCGGGCGATTCATCACGCGGACACGATCAGCAGTCGCTGGATTGAGCTGGATTACAGCCTGCTGGACGTGCTGAAACAGGAATACAACGTGCAACGGCTCAGCATCGCTGCTCCGGCCGTTAAATGGCATTTGCCGCCGGATACATCAACAGCGCCGGCGCAGCCGCTCGATTCTGTTTTGGCGGGCATTTTGCCCGAAGCCTTCCCGAAAATTTCGCTGAAGCGATTGGAAATCAGCGATGGCAGCGTTGAGCTGGTTCGCGATACCACTACCGAAAAAATCACCAAAATTAACACAATGCTGAGCGCGGAACTGCGTCCGGATAAAATTTATCTGGCACCGGAACAGCTTTCCGCAAATTGGGAAAACCGCAACTGGCAGCTCGATGCACTCACATTTACAGCCGATGGCAGTTGGGATTCGCTGAAAATTGCTGATCTCACCATCGATTTTGCCGGAATCGCCCTGCGCGGGAGTGGTTCCGTCATGCTTCGCCCGCCGCTGCGCTGGATATTTCAGTTCGACAGTTTGAACGGAAATCTCGAAAAACTGAGCAAGCTCGGCGTGGATGTGCCATACGAAAAAGGGCGTTTCGACGTGAACGGAAATCTGGAGGGCAGCGCCGAAACCGTGAACGGCAGCGTTGCGCTGAGCGGCTCGCTGGACAGCTTGCAGGTGCGCCGGTTTTCTGCGGATATCGGTTTTCAGCCGGATGACGGATTGCGGCTGCAAAACGTTCAGCTCGATGCCAATTTTGCACAGCTCAACGGCGATTTTCACATCGGCGCAAATGAAAATAACGCAGTGAACGCCCGATTTTCGGGGCTCGATTTGCAAAAAATGAATGTGACGGATGTGCCCGGTAAACTCAATGGAAACATAAACTTCCGGTTTGCGGGAACGGATGCGGCGCGCATTTCCGGATCGGGCAAAGCGCGGCTGCATGGTTTGGCATACGACAACATGAAACTGGATACGCTCTCGCTCTCGCTTTCTGCAAACAATGGCAATTGGCAATTTGAAAATCCTTCGCGAATTGTGCTGGCGCCGGGTTGCGTTTTTGAACTGGGCGGAACGCTTTCGCGCGATCAAATTCTGGATGTTTCGCTGACGACCGAACGCAATTCGCTCGATTCGCTGGCGAAACGGCTGGCGATAGAAAGCGTTGGCGGTGCCGGCAGCATGGAACTGCGGCTCACCGGCGAAATGACCGATCCATCGTTGGACGGCTATATTTATCTCGACAGCTTAACTTACGATAAAACAGTTGTTTACGGAATCAGTGGCGATACCAAAATTGCCGATCTCGCCAGCAAACGGCAGGGCTTTTTCGATCTGGAATTAGCCACCGGTTACATCGGCGATGTGTTTTTAACCAGCGGTTTGGCACAATTTCAGTTCGATGGCAATCGCATCACTTTCGATCCGTTCCAGTTTTACAGCGAGGAAAATTCCATCGAATCGGCCGGCGAATTTACGTTCAGCGATAGCCTGCTGACGCTCTCGCTGTCCCATTTCCAGCTCGATTACGAAAAATATAATATTCGCAACGATACACCGTTGAATGTCCGGTTGTATGGCGGCGATTCGCTGATCATCGAACCGCTGAAACTGGTTGCGGCGGAATCCGGCGAAATCAGCGCAGACGGAACGCTGCTGCTCGCGGATGGCGGCAACAGCAATTTGCATTTGCAACTGCAAAATATCCGGCTGGCGCCGTTCAACGAATATATTTTTTGGGATCACGAATTGAGCGGTTTTGTGGATACCGATGTCGAATTGTTTGGCGCGCTCGACAATCCGGAAGTGGATATCAACGTCAATTTCAACGAATTGGCGATCGATTCCACCCAAATCGGGCGGGCTTACGGCGATTTTTCCATCGCAGATAAACGGCTGTCCATCAACGTGATCAGTTTTGAGGGGCAAAATGATTCGTATATGGATGTGAACGGAAACGTGGAATTCGAGCTCGCCGAAAGCGACAGCGGGCAGGAAGTTGCGGTTGCTCGGGATATTCCGCTCGGTTTCAACGTGGTGTTTGGCAATTTCCAGATTCAGGATTACAATTTTTTGTTGAAATCGACCGTGCCGGTTGCGGGTGCTATCACCGGGCGACTGGATATCGGTGGCAGTTGGCAAAAACCGCAGGCGACGCTGTCGCTGGAGGGAAAATCCGTTAAATACGGCGATTACGAATTTCCGGCGCTGGCGATTGATGCGGAAATGCAGCCGGATAATCTGGTCATTAACAGTGCGGATATCAACTTCCTGAATTCGGAAATAAGGGTTCGCGGGGAGAAAGCGCTGTCGTGGAATCCCGATCAGCCGGACAGTATTTTTAGCGATAAATACCTCGAGTTATTTGTTGAAATTAAAGAAGATAGCCTCAATTTTTTGAATGCGATAAATCCGGAACTGGAGCGGCTGGTTGGCGATATTACCGCCAACGCGCATCTGAAAGGGGATTACGATAATCCACAATTTGAGGCGCTGGCATTCAGCATAAAAGACGGGCGATTTTATTTATCGAAAGTGGAAAACAGCATCGATGACATCAACACTTCCGGGCATTTGGAGGGCACGCGACTGGTGATCGATGATTTTACAGCGCGTTCGCCAAAGCCAAAACGGCGCGGAAATTTTTTGCAACGCTGGTTTCAGAGCGTCAAATCGCTGTTTTATGAGGAGCCGGTTCGCGGCGATATTCGCGGCAGCGGATGGGTCGATTTGGCGGATGTCACCCGTCCGCGCGTCAATTTGAACGTGAATATCGACGATGCGTATTTCAACTATTTCCTTGAAAATACTCAAGTTGTGATCGATACACGCAACCTGACCGTCACCGGGCGCGACACCATTTTGGTTGCCGGCGACATCACCATTGTGGAAGGCGATGTGGAATTCGATTTCGTGGAATCGGAAAAAAACCTGCTGTTTGAAACCAATGTGCGGGAAGAGCCGCCGTTTGTGATTTACAATTTGAATATCGAAATTCCCTCGAATTTCAACGTGCGCAGTTACGAAACCCTCAACAGTTTTGACATGGCGATCGATGGCGAACTGCGGGTGATTTCGCAGCCGCGCTCCGAGCTGGAAATGTCCGGTTCGCTGAACACCAGCGGCGTGTATTTTGTGCAGGGCGAGGAATTCAAAATCGAAGACGGGAAGATTGAATTTGTCAATCCCAAAGAATTGCCGGAGCTGAACCTGACCGCCCGGACGTTCAAAAAAGATCAGATTCGCGAACAACAACTCACGTTTTTGCTGAACGTGCACGGCAAAATCGATTCGCCGGAAAAAGAAATTGTGATTCAGGATGAGCAGGGCAACGTGCTCAATTACGAAGTGAAAGACCAACTCGCGCTGCTGCTGTTCGGGATGACCTTCGACCAGCTTGGCGGTTCGGATGCGCAGGATATTTTGCTGTCGCGTGGGGAGCAGGTGCTCACGCAAGCGCTGGTTTCGTCCATTGAACGGGAGGCGCGCACCTTTACCGGGCTGGACCAGATCCGGCTGGATCAGCAGGACAGCTTTTTTTCCAGCAAGCTGAATCAGCCGTCCACGCTGTCGCTGGGGAAATATCTCACGCCGAATTTATATCTGGAATATCGCTCGCGGCTGGCATCCACCGGATTGGGAAATGTGCCTGCGCCGCAGCTATCGTGGGAGGCTGGCAACCAGATTTATCTGCAATACCGGCTCAACCGAAGTTGGTCATTTTCAACAATTTACCAAAAAACGCTGGAAGGCAACAACAAAGTTCAGTTTGATATCAACTGGCAAACGGGCTTTTGATTTTCTGCGCAACGGCCTGCCGAAAAGCGGCTGGCATCAACCTGTAATTTCGGAAAATAACAATCGATAAATGAACCAAAGAAACCACCCTTTTTCAACATACTTGCTGGCGATCTGGCTGTGCCTTTTCGGGGGAATGGCTGTTGCGCAAACGAACCTGAAAGTCCGGAAAATTACCTTTTCGGGCACAGACGCCTTTCCCGAAAAAGAATTGAAAAGCCTGTTGAAATCGCAGGAAAAAAAGAAATTCAACGCCCGTTTCGCCAATCTCGATCGCATTTTGCTCACCAATTATTACCAGATGCGCGGATTTTTGAACGTGTATGTGGACTACAAAGTGAACAAAGACGGCGACGAAATTGTGCTCGATTTTCAGGTGAACGAGGGCAAACGCTACTATTTGAAAGAGAAAAATTTTACCGGAAATGAGCAATACAAAACCATCCATTTATACGATCGCGTGTATTTAAAAGAAGGGCAACCGTATCAGCAATCGGAAGTGGATGCGGGCATCAACCGGATTGAAACGCTGTACACGAACAATGGCAAGCCGTATATCGTGCTGACGGTCGATCGCAAAATAGTTGAGGACACGCTGATTGTGCTCAATTTTACAGTGGATGAGGGCGTAACTGTCCACATTGCGGATGTTACTTTCGCGTTCGAAGGCGAGCAACATGTGAAACGGTTTTTGCTGCGCCGGGAAATGCAGATCGACAAAGGTGATTTGTTTTCCCGCGAAAAAATTGACAAATCGCAAAAAAACATTTACAGCACTGGATTGTTCCAATATGTGAATTACGAACTGGTGCCCAAAACGGACGATCCCTCGCAGGTGGTGTTGCACTGGAAATTGGCCGAGAAAAAAATGGCCTGGCTGGGTTTCCGGTTCGGTGTCGGCAACGAGCAGGACGATGCCAAAGGGAATATTACCACATTCGATTTTACGGCGGAAGGCGGGCACCGGAACATCGCCGGAACGGCGCGCAGTATTTCGCTGCAAGTTGTGCCGTCGTTGCACTATGGGCGCGAGACGCCCAACTCGCCGCGCAAATTGCTCAATCCGCGAAACCAGTATTCGTTCACATTTGTGGAGCCGTGGGTGCTGAATACGCGAACGCCCGGCGTTTTCAAAATTTCGCTGACGGACGAAAGCCCGCCGATTACCAATTTACCGGCGACATCGCTGGAAACGTCGTTCAATATTTCGCATGTGTTCGAAAATTACTGGTCGTACACCGCCGGAATTTCCTTCCAAAAAGTGGATTTGCAGGAAAACACCGACATTTCCCGGGTGAACCTCAGCGAGCTGACCAACCTGATCGCCGGTGGTCAGGATTTGATTTATGCCATCACATTTGTGCCGGTGAAAGACCGGCGGGACAATTTATTTACCCCGAATCGCGGCTATCTCACGGAATTTTACAACAAATTTGCCTACACCCGCAGCCGCCCGATTTTTGCGGGACAGGCACAGGATACGCTCGTCACCAATCTGTTTTACAAATTCAACATGCAGTGGAGCCGTTACCAAAAATTTCCGTTGCAGAAAAAATGGGTGTTTGCAACCCGCATTCGCGCTGCCGGATTGATCGAAATGGGAGATGCGCAGGACGTTCAGTTTATCCCGCAATCGGAGCGATTTTACATTGGCGGGGCGAACACGGTTCGCGGATATCCGGAGCGGTTTATCGGTGAAATTATCACATATATTGATGGCGACGGCAACGAGCAGCAGGAACCGCTCGGCGGGAAATACCTCTTTTTGGCCAATGCGGAATTGCGGATTCCGCTGTTTTGGCTGTTTCAGGCGGAAACATTTATCGATGGCGGCAACATTTTTCAGAGCAGTTCCGAATTCGAAAATTTTTCACTGAAAATGGGCTCCGGCATCGGGCTGGCGGTGATCACACCGTTCGGACCGGTGCGCTTCGATTACGGCTGGAAATGGTTCCCCAAACCGGGCGAATCCGCCGGGAATTTCCACATCGGAATTTCCTTTGCGTTTTAACAATTTGAAAAAAGTCCCCGGTTGGTTATATTAGCCGGGTTATCAGAAAAACGATGGAGAATATTATGAGTGACAAAAAATACGCACTAATTTTGGGCAGCAGCAGCGGTTTCGGTGCTGCCGCTGCAATCCGTTTGGCAAAAGAGGGCTACGACATTTTTGGTGTTCACCTCGATCGCCGGGCAACCATGCCGAAGGTGGAAGAAATTATCGGCAAAATAGAAGCTGAGGGCGTTCGGTGCACATTTTACAACGCCAACGCCGCGGATGAAGGCAAACAAAAGGAAATCGCCGACAAAATCCGTGCGGAAATTCCCGATGGCCAACACCTGAAAGTGCTGATGCACAGCCTCGCGTTCGGCACGCTCAAAAAATTTATCGATGAAGAAAGCGCAGCAATGACCCGTGCAAACCTGTCCATGACGCTGGACGTGATGGCAAATTCGCTGGTGTACTGGACGCAGGAATGTTACTTCCGCGGATTGCTCGGACACGGATCGCGCGTGTTCGCGATGACCAGCCACGGTGCGGACAAAGCGGTTCGCAGCTACGGCGCGGTTAGCTCTGCCAAAGCTGCGCTGGAATCCTATTGCCGCCAGTTGGCGTTGGAACTCGGGCATATCGGCACAACAGTGAACGCGATTCGTGCGGGCGTAACCGTCACGCCGGCGCTGGAAAAAATTCCCGGCAGCGATCACATGATCAAAACTGCGCTGTATCGCAATCCTGCCGGACGCCTCACCACGCCGGAAGACATCGCCGATGCAATGGTTGCGCTGTGCAGCATGAACGCCCAGTGGATCAACGGCGACACCATCGCGGTGGACAATGCGGAAAATTACATCGACGGATAAGTTTGTTGAAAATAGATTGAATCTTTGCACAATTGGAGCATCCTGAGTAGCCCCAACAGGGCGTATCGAAGGGTGCGGTGAAAAATGCAATTACCGCACCCCTCGATACAACCGATCGCAAAAAAACGCGACCGGTCACTCAGGATGCTCTGTTTAATATTTATGATTCTGAAAAATCCTACTTTTTATTATGACCCACACCAAAAAAGAACGCGTTTTAATCGATGTTGACGGCGTTTTGCGGGACTACGTAAGCTCGCTGAACGCCGTTTATCTTCGGGAATTTCCTGAACATACCATCAAGCCGGTGACGGATTGGGCGCTGGAACATTTTTACCCGATCGGCAAAGAAATTTACCAGTTTATGGACGGGCAATTTGCCCGGGAAATTCTGGAAAACGCGCCCGCCTATCCCGGCGAAATCGATGCGCTGCGCCAGTTTGAGAATGATTTTGAGATTGTGATCGTCACAGCGCAGCCGCCCGCACACCGCTACCCGACCATGGTCTGGCTCGGCAAAAACGATGTGCCTGCCAACGAAATCCACATTGAGCACGAAAAACAGCGCGTTCCCGGATTGGCGCTGCTGGATGATTTTACGGTGAATCTGGAGAAATTCCAGAATACCGGACGGCTGGCCGTCTGCCTCGACCGCCCGTGGAACCAGCAATGGAAAGGACCGCGGGTGCGCACGGTTGCGGAATTTTTTGCCCTGCTTAAAGCATTCCAATCCGAATCCGGCATTGATTCGGATACCTTGCTTGCCTGAGATAAGTTTATTAAAAATAACGGGTTGGCGTTTTGGAATGTATATATGCATTCCCTACAAAATTACAATTATTGGTAGAGGGGCGCATATATGCGCCCCGTAGTACCATCGAAACTTAATTCTTGAAAACCTGCTCCTCTTCGCCGCTTAAAACCTGAACCAGTTTCTCATACCGTTGCGGTTCTTTGGCGCTTAAAGTTTTGACCGAATCGGCAATTTCTGTTAGAAACGCTTTATTTGCAGCAACTGCCTGCAAATCTTTACTCTCATTCACAAAATGTTTAATATGTCTTACATATTGAATTATGTATTGTTTGTTGGGTTTTTCTAGAATCAGATTTGTTAGTGCATTTTTTAAATCGATAGTGAGATCAGTTACTCGCTCTATTTTAAATTCATTTGAAGCATACTGTGATAAAAGATAAAACATCTCATACTGATAGATAGACGCTTTTTCTGAGAGAAATATTTTCATCATGTCTTTGTATGTTGGAGCTAAGTTACTTCTACTTTTATGTCGCAAGATATTGAACGAAGATTTATATTGCTCTGGTACAGGTTTAACAACGAATTCGTAAACATTGGATTCATATTGTTCATTCTTGCGATTCCAAATGACCATTTCTATCTGGTATGTGCCTTCTTTCCAGTAATACCCAGGAACCAGGTGGCGTTGTAGTCCTTCTTCGGTATAAGTCATATAAGTAGAAGGTGTGACTGAGAAATTATAGGTTCTCCCCGGCAATAACTCCCGATAAAATAGATCTTCTCTGCCTAGCGAATTAACAGTGAATTCATAATTATCTTCCAAATGTCTGACGATCAATTTATGGTGTAATTGTGGAGATTGCAGTTCAAGCAGGTTTACATCGTTATTTGTTATTTTTACATCTATTTGAAACAACTCACCTTTGATATATTCAGTTTGATCCGTGTTAATTCGAACTTCCAACAATGTTGCAGGTTGCCCGATTGCGAAGGTTGTAAAGCATGAGATTGTCAACAACAAATGTCGTAACATGGTTTTCCTCACAAAATATCCAACGGATCCACATCTATCTGCACGGCGACCGGCCATTTTTTCAGGTCGGGATTTTTGTAGATGCCCTGTTTCACCACCTTGCGCAAATAGCTCATCGACGGATCGTTTTCGCGGGGCTGTTTCAGCAGCACGTGATAACGATACTGGTTGTTGATTTTCGCCAGCGGTGCCGGCGCGGGACCCAACACCTGGTAACGTTTCTGCTCATTGCAGCGCCACAAATATTTGGCAATTTCCTGCGAATAATGCAATACTGCGCCCTCGTCATCGCCGATGACGCGAATGAGGCAGAGCCGCGAAAACGGCGGATATTTCAACGCTTTTCGACTGGCGATTTCCCGTTCGTAAAATTTCAGGTAATCGTGGGTCAGCAAAAATGGGTAGATATAATGCTGCGGATCAAACGTCTGGATCACCACTTCGCCGCTGTTTGCGCCGCGCCCGGATCTGCCGGAAGCCTGCACCAGCAACTGGAAGGTTTTTTCCACCGCGCGGAAATCCGGGAAATTCAATCCCTGATCCGCATTCACCACGCCAACCAGCGTCACCCGCTCAAAATCCAGCCCTTTGGCGATCATTTTCGTGCCGATCAAAAAATCCGCTTCGTGATTGCGGAAGCTCTCCAGAATTTTGGCGTGATCATCCTTTCGCCGCGTCGTATCCTGATCCATCCGCAGCATTTTCGCATGCGGAAAACGGGCGATGGTTTCCTCTTCCACCCGTTGTGTGCCCACGCCTTTGTATAATATTTCCATTCCCCGGCAGTTCGGGCAAAAGCTTGGCGCCGGCTGGCTGTAGCCGCAATAATGGCAGCGCAAATCCTTTCCAAAATTGTGATAAGTTAGTGTAATATCACAATTTGGGCACTTCTCCACATGCCCGCATTCCTGACACAAAATATATGGCGAATAGCCCCGGCGGTTCTGCAAAATAATCGCCTGCTCACGGCTGAGCACTTTCGCTTCCATTTTCAGCAGCAGGGTATCCGAATAGAGCGGTAGCTCGCCGCCTTTGAACCACTGCTCTTTGATATCCACCACCTGTGTGCGCGGCAAATTGCGCTGGCTGATCCGTTTGGAGAGGTGAAAATAGCGGTATTTTTCCGATTTTGCGTTAAACAAACTTTCCAAGCTGGGCGTTGCGGAGCCGAGCACGATGGGAATATTATTGAGAAACGCGCGATAAAGCGCCACATCACGGGCGTTGTAGCGCGGCGTTGCGTCGCTTTGTTTGTAGCTGCTTTCGTGCTCCTCATCGACAATAATAATACCCAGATTTTTGAACGGCGCAAACACCGCCGAACGCGGTCCGATAATCACGCGAACCTTGCCTTCCCTGCATTTTTGGAGCACTTCGGTTTTTTCGCCGGGGGAAATGCGGCTGTGGATGGCGGCAACGTCATCGCCAAAATAATGGGAAAACCGCCCCACAGTTTGCGGTGTCAGCACGATTTCCGGGATGAGCACAATGGCATCCTGTCCGGCGGCCAGCGCCCGGCGAATCAGCTCGATGTAAATTTGAGTTTTCCCGCTCCCGGTAATTCCGTGCAGCAAAAACGGCTGGAATTTATGCGATTCGCCCAAAAACGGTTCCGCATCGGAAACAAATTCCTGCTGTTCATCGCTGAGTTCAACGGATTTTATATCTTCCTGAAAATGCTGCACTTGCGCGCGAAAAATTTCGCGTTCCTCGCGGTCGAGCACGCCTTCGTCGGTCAATTTTTTGATGATCGTGCTGTCGAATCCGACTTCCCGCAATTCACTCCGGTCAACAAAATTTCCCTCCGAGAGAAAGTCGATCAGGTCGTGCGCTTTGCTGCGGCGTGTGGTTTCGCCTGCATATTTTTTTTGCACCGATTCACTCCAATCCGCTGCCGGCAACAGCCGGAAAAAATCGATGGTTTTGTAAATTTTTTTGAGTTGCGGTGGCGTGTAACGTGTTTCCACTGCGCCGATTCGCCGCAATTTATGAACCGTGTGCAGCAAATTGGTGCGACCGAGCAGCTTTTCGATATCTTTCACGGAAAACCATGCATCGCCAACCAGTTTTTCGAAAACCTGTTGCTGCCGCGCGGTCAATTTTTCCGGTGGTGCGCCATCAATTTTGCGCAATTCAAACGCTGATTTTTCAAGATTTACCGCCGTGTTCAGCAGCCGCAGCGCTTCGCCCAAATGGCAAATGTAATATTCCGAAATCCAGTGAATCAGCTTCAGCAAATCGTCGCCCACAAACGGGTCGGGATCGATCACATCTTCTATGGATTTCAATTTGCGCTCGCTGTTTTCCGGCGTGTCGATGCCGAACACAATTCCCTGCGAAAATCGTTCGCCAACCGGCACAATCACCTGCACGCCGGGCGCGATCAAATCGGCAAATTCTTCGGGAATGGCATACGAAAACGGCTCATCCACCGGGATGGGTAGCAGCACATTGGCAATCTGGTTCGGGTATTTTTCTGGCATGTGTTATTCGGTTTTGTCGGCTTTACAACTTCGTTTTTTTATTCGTTCGAATGCACGAATGTAATCAACTCGATGAAAAATCCAAAACGGTAATTGCTGATTTCCAATTATTGCATCGCCGGTTGTGATATGCAAAATTGATTGCAAAATGCAAGATTTTTCACGCTGCCAACAATGATCGAATTTTCTCAAGCCATTTAAAAACAAATATTTAAAGAATATAAAAATTTGTGGCACTTGCTTTGAAACAGACAATGAAAACAACTGAGGAGATTTTGCGATGGCACATCAACAACTCATTTTTAAAGAGCCTGCGGCGGATTTGCGGAAAAAATATCCGCGTTGGGTCGAGATTGCGCTGGTGACTGCGCTGATGATTACGGCGTCACTTTTTTTCGCGTTTCAGCGATTCGAAAACAGCGTTCCGGTGCAGAAAAAAATTGATACTCCGATCGAAGCGGTGGATATCCCGCTAACAAAACAGCTCAAACCGCCGCCAAAACCGCAGCGTCCGGTAATCCCTGTGGAATCGGATTCGGATGATGATATCCCGGATGATTTGACCATCGATGAAATGAGTTGGGTGGAAAATTCCGGTTTGACAGATGTGCCGCCGCCACCGGCAGAAGATCCGGAACCAACCGTGCCGTTTTACGCACTTTCTGAACGACCGGAAGTGCTGCACCAGGTAACGCCGGACTATCCGGAATTGGCCAAACGCGCCGGAATTGAAGGGCAGGTTGTGGTGAAAGTGTTGATCAATACAGTTGGCAATGTAGAACAGGTCGAAATTCTAAAATCGCACCCGTTGCTGGATGAAGCTGCGCTGGCTGCTGCGCGACAATTCAAATTCTCGCCCGGCAAACAACGCGATCGCGTTGTAAAAGTATGGACGCAAATTCCCTTCCATTTTCGATTAAAAAATTGAGAAACGCGCGAGGAGGCGCATTAACGGATCGTCGCAATTCGTTTTGCGGCGGTCCTTTTTTAATACAATAAAAACAATTATTTAATAACTGTCGGAGGCTAAATGAAACAGAGAACAGCGAGCCGTAATCATCCTAAAATTAACGTCGCTTTGCGAAATTTAAAACCCGTTTTTGCCGGAATGCTGGCTGTTTTTGCCATCGTTTTTCTGATTGTTGCGCAAAATGCAGTCGCGTTTTCTGCCGCGTCGGAAGAAAAACCGATGCCGAAACTGATTAAACAAGTGGCACCCGAATACCCGGATTCGCTGCGCAAAGCGGGTATTTCCGGACGCGTCATCATCAAAGCAATGGTGGATACCACCGGAAAAGTGATTGAAACTGAAGTTGTGAAATCGGTATCGGGACTGGACAAACCTGCGCTGGATGCTGCACGTTTATTTCTGTTCGAGCCCGCGATTGATCGCGGCAAAAAAGTGCAATCAACCGTGATTATTCCATTCCAATTTAAATTGAAAAATAAATAACGCATGCCAACAGTTGGCGATATTTGAATTGAGTTCGACAAAACGAATGTCGAAAACGGATCAGCTGTTAACCTGGTTAACAGTTGGTCTGTTGTTTTTTACCTGATTATCCCACATAAAAAATTTTATAAACTTATATTTATCAAATATTTGCAATCTGCAATTTTCACCCGGATTCGGGTGATTGTCCAAAGTGGTACCAATTTTGAACAATACTGGCATGAAAGAAACTGAAAGGGATTTGTTATGAGTACGTTAACCAGATTTGCCGCAATTACAGGTGCCATTTTATTCTTCGTGCTGATCCAGACAAAAGTTCACGCGCAGGATTACGATACGGGCATTTATTACAGCGACGATTACGAATATGACGATTATGATGAATATCCGCCGATTGTGGTTTATCGCTATGGTGTCTTTTTTAATTCACCGGAAATGCTTGCGCTGCAATACCGCGATGACCGTTTGCCCATCAGCGTTTCGGTGTATTTCGGGGATCTGTTTTGGCATCCGAGTCGGGTGATTTACACACCGGTTCGCTATCGCTACGTCATTTACGATCCGTATGATTACGATCCGTATCCGGTGGTTGTCGTTCACAAAAAATACCGTCAGTGGTGCGAAGTGCCGTATTGGCCGGGCTACCGTTTTGCCGGACATTATTACAAACATCCGCGCCATCACAACTATTATTATCCGCGGTATGGGCATCATAAACACAAAAAATATTATGATAACGGGCATCGCTACGGTTATGGTTATGGCAACAAAAACGGTAATCGCTACAACAAAAATCATCGTGATGACGATTACAATGACCGGAAGAATCGCAGCCAGAACAAACCGCGTGACTGGGATCGCCGGGACGGGAATCGCAACGACAATCGCAATCGCGGTCGCGGGGATAACCGGGCGGTTCGCATCGAGAACAGCAATGAAATCGCCGAACGTGCCATTCGCAAAGCGGATTCGCGCAATCGATTTGATAACGATCGCGATGAAGCCAAACGTGAACGCAATGCGGATAGACGAACGGTGGTCCGCACAGTTGAAAAACGCAACGATCGCACCGAAATTCAGCGTCGCGAAAACGAAACCAAACGGAATACGACGGTAACAGCAAAACGTACTGAAGTCGCAAAATCGCAGCGGAACGTTTTCAGCCGGAATGAACGCGAGGTTCAAAACCGCGAAAATAATCGCAAAACCGTTCAGCAAAACCGGGAGAGAACATCTCGCAGCGCGATTGAACGGAACAAAAAAGTGGATAATCGGACGGATGCCGGAGCAAAAAAACAGACCGTCAAGCAGGATCGCACGGTTCGTAAATCATCCGCACGCTCAGCCACGAACGCCAAAAGCGCAAAATCCGGTCAATCAAAATCCGTAAAACGAGAAAAAACAAAACGTTCGCGCGACGAGTAAATGTCGCGAATTACATAACCTGTTTCTACATTTTTTCCGCACCCTCACCACACTCCCCGGTAGCTTCGGTTGCCGGGGATGTTTTTTTTCAATTTTGTTCATACTCCGAATGTTGCTCACCGGAAAATTTGTTGTGATCCACAAAACCGGAAAATTTGATGCGATAACCTAAAGCAAATAAATTCAATTGTTTACGTCGTTGATTTTTGGTTCACCCATTACCCAATCTCAAATTATCTCTCCATCATATTTTGGCTTTCGCAGAAAAGTGAGCCGCCAACCCGCAAATTCCCGTAGTATAAAAGCGACACAGAAAAATGCTTTTTTGCAATCGGGTTAATATTTGTTTGGATTTATCAACCGAATATCCTTAATTTCAAAAGACAGATCAGACATGTGTTTTTCGTTGTGATTCAACTTGACAAAATCGTTTACCCGTTTATTTATAAATCCTGATTTCAATTTAGATTTTTCATAAAAAGATCTTTCGAAAGACGGTTGATTTCATCCCAGGACACTCATTAATTGATGAGATTGTTGCGTGAGATGGGGTATTTCTCTATTTTTTATTATCAGACAAAGCTGAGCATAACCAATTGATTTAAATTAATTTATATAAACATAAAACTGACGATTCCGACAATATTCGTCTATTCTATTTTCCGATTCATTTACGAATATTTTTTCTCACTGTTATGAATACTGTTACAACTATACTGAAGCGGACGCAGATTATTCTGAATCGATAAAAAGGTATTATTCGAAAGCAGGGGTGCTTAATGAGCACAAATCAGGTGAGAACTGGTGAAAAACAATCCATTTTGATTGTGGATGATGACATCGATTTTGCAGAAGGTTTTAGCGAAATTCTGGAATCACGCGGATATCGCGTTGCTCAGGCAAACAGCATATCTGCTGCCCAAGCCCAGTTAGAGGAAGAAGAAATTGGGTTGGCATTGTTGGATATCCGGCTCGGACGGCAAAGCGGATTGGATTTGCTGTCGTATATCCGGGAAAATTATTCGGAAATTCCCTGCATTATGATGACCGCATATTCCGCAGAAGATGTGGCTGTTCAGGCGTTGAAAGAAGGTGCATACGATTATCTCCGAAAACCGATCAGCCCGCAGGAACTGCTTACCACACTGGATCGTTGTTTTCAAAATATGTTGTTACAGCGAGAGAAAGCAGCCGCGGAAGCCGCGCTACGCGCCAGTGAAGAACGGTTGAAAGCGGTTTTGAATGCGTTGCCCGGAATTTTTCTTTTGCTGGATGAAACCGGGGTGCTTGAAGAGGTTTGGTGCTCTGAAACCGAGTTGCTTTTTGCACCCAAATCGGAAATTATCGGTAAGAATATTGCCGAAATGTTTTCGAAAGAAGAAGCTGAAAGGTTTATCGGTGTTGTGTTGAAAACGCTGGAAACCGGCGAAACCCAACAGATCGAATATTTTCTCAATGTTATCAAAGGGGAATGCTGGTTCGATGCCCGGTGCACCCGTTTATACCTGCCAGATGGTCGCCGGAAAGTGTTGATTCTGGTTTTTGATGTCACAGAAAAGAAGCGGTTTGAAGCGGAGGCTATGCGCAACAGCCAGTTATCCAGTCTTGGCGAATTGGCATCCGGCGTGGCGCATGAAATCAATAATCCGATAACCGGCATCATCAATTACAGCCAGATACTGTGCGACCAGACGCCGGAAACCAGCGATGAACATGATATCGCCCGGCGGATCAACCGGGAAGGCGAGCGAATTGCGGCAATCGTTAAAAACCTGCTCACGTTTGGCAGGGAAGCGCCAAAAGAATACGCAACCGTTCACATCCAGCAATTGGTTGATGATTGTTTTTTGCTGGCAAAGCAACAAATAAGGCAAGATGCGATAAAAATTGAACTCAAAATTCCTGACGATTTACCGTTGGTTTTGGTTAACATCAATGAAATGCAACAAGTTTTGGTGAATCTGTTGAACAATGCCCGTTATGCGTTAAACAAAAAATATCTCGGTTCCCATCCGGAAAAAAAACTATCGCTGACGGCAGAAAAATATATGGATAATTCCCGGAAAATGATCCGGATTGTCTGCAAAGATAACGGCATCGGGATTCCGCAAAATATTATGGATAAAATTATGCAGCCGTTTTACACCACAAAACCGCCGGGCGAGGGCACGGGATTAGGATTGAGCATCAGTTTTAATATCATTAAAACCCACGGCGGCGTGTTGCGGTTCGAAAGTGCGGAAGGGCAATTTACCCGCGCAATCATCGAGTTGCCGGTTATTTGAAAACTTAACCAGACAGGATATGGAAGCAGTTAAAGGAAATATTTTGATCGTAGATGACGAAGAAAGCATTCGTCGAACATTTATGATGTTTTTGAAACAGGAACAATACAACGTTTCTCTCGCAGCCAACTATTCGGAAGCGCTCGAACACATTAATAAAACACCTTTAGATGTTGTTTTTGCTGACATTATGCTGGGCGAAAAAAACGGCATCGATGTTCTGCACGCGGTTCGCCAGTCAGGATTGGATTGTCCGGTAATCATGATCACCGGCGACCCGAATGTAACCACAGCCTCCGCTGCATTGCGGTTGGGCGCGTTCGATTATTTGCCCAAACCGATCCGCAAAGACCGGCTGCTGCAAACTACCCAACTGGCATTCCAACACAAAAAACTGAACGAAGAAAAGCAACGGATCGTTGCCGAAAATGCCAAATACCGCAAACATTTGGATGCGATATTTCGCAGCGTAAAGGATGGCATTTTAACAACGGATGAAAATTTCCGGATAACCGCCGCAAACGAGAAAGCGCGCATACTGTGCGAGCTCAACCTGTTGGATATCGAAAATAATCTTCCGTTGACAGATGACAATCCGTTAAAAAAAACGTGTCTGGAGATTTTGTCTGATGTTATCCGGCACAATAAAACCATGCCGGAAGTGGACTATCGATATAAATCGCCGGACCGGAAGCTCTATTCTTTGCAGCTTTCCGGAATGCCATTATTGGATAATCAACATAAATCGATGGGTGCAGTGCTGTTAATTCGCGACCAAACCCGGTTGGTTGAGCTGGAAAACGCATTGTTGGAACGGCACAAATTTTATCAGATAATCGGAAAATCGCCGCAGATGCAGGGCGTTTTCGAACTGATCGATTATCTTGCAGATGTTGATTCTACCGTTCTGATTCGCGGAGAGAGCGGGACGGGCAAAGAAATGGTCGCGCGTGCGATTCATCAGGCCGGCTCGAAAAAAAACGCACCGTTTATTTCTGTAAATTGTGCAGCGATTCCGGAAACGTTATTGGAAAGCGAGTTGTTCGGTTATGTGAAAGGCGCATTTACCGGCGCAAATACCCATCGCGTCGGGCGGTTTGAAGCCGCAGACGGCGGCACGCTATTTTTGGATGAAATTGGCGATATGCCACCGCAAATTCAGGCAAAACTGCTCCGTGTGATTCAGGAAAAAACCATCGAACGACTCGGCGAAAATCGGAAAATTGAAGTGGATGTCCGGATTTTGGCGGCAACCAACGCGAATCTGGAAGACCGTGTCGCGAAAAAAACATTTCGAGAGGATCTGTATTACCGGCTTCAGGTGATGGAAATACATATCAGCCCATTGCGGGAACGAGTGGAAGATGTCCCACTGCTGATTTCCCATTTTTGCGATATGTTTTCTGCAAAATTTGGAAAAGACATTCAGGGTGTTGAGCCTGAAGCAATGGAAAAATTGATAAATTACCAGTGGCCCGGAAACGTTCGGGAATTAAAACATGCGCTTGAGCGGGCTTTTATTTTATGCCGGGACAACCGAATCCGGTTGGAGCATTTGCCACCGGTAATCACCTGCAATAAAAAAATGACCCACCAAAACGATGGTTCCGGTTTGCAGGAAATACCAACGGAAATAATTGAAGAAACGCTGCGAAAAACCGGTGGAAATAAAGCCAAAGCTGCGCGTTTACTCGGCATTAGCCGGCAAACGGTTTATCGCAAAATTGATAAAATGGATTTTTCTGACGAAAATTAGAAGTGTGTTTTTTTGTGTAACATGTTACACTTTTGTAGCATGGGTTGTGTGTTATGTTACAGTTTTCGCTGTGAGCTGATATTTTATAATCTCGCCTAAATTCAATAAAAACAACACATTTTACTGCTTTGTAATTGCTGGCACTATTTTCGCATTCTTTTTATGGGTTAACGGGTTTAATTCATGCAAGGAAGGATTATGGAAACAGCTGAAAAAAATGCCAGGCCGATTGCATCCGTTTTAGTTGTGGATGATGAAGAATCTATCCGGTTTTCATTGTCGCGGTTTTTGCAGATGGAAAATTATCAGGTTTTTACGGCTTCGGATATTGATGCGGCTGTGAATATTCTGAAAACCGAACACGTAGATCTTGCAATATTGGATCTTGCGTTATCCAATGCTCAAAACGGTGAGGAGCTTGTCCAGTATATTTATAGCACCCATCTGGATTGCGAGATGATTATGATGTCCGGGTATTGGTTTGCGACCAGCGAGTTGACCCGTGGAATCTTGCGGTTGCAAAAACCGTTTACCCGAAAAGATATTGTTGAGCTTGTCGAGCAATCGCTAACGTTGCGAAATAACCGGCTCTCGAAAGTCCGGGAAAAAATTTTGCAACAGGGCGATAATCTCGAATCTGCGGCTGGCAAAACATTTTTGACAAACGTGCTGAGCCTGATTGTCGATATATCCCAGGCACATTCCGGAATTATCACTTGCAAAAATAATGTTCTAAAAACTGCCTCCGGTTTTTTGCCTTTTTGTCAATCACCAGAGGAGTTCCAATTGCCGGATTCTGCATTGGTTCAATCCATTATCGAAACCGCTGCGGAGCCAGGATTTCATTTTGAACCGGTTGCCCCGGATAAAAATGTGCCGTTCAGCCGTTGGTGGAGTTCACAAATTTACGACTCCGGGCAACAGCCGGTTGGCCAATTAATTTTACTGATCAACGAAAATCAATTTGACAAAACTACAGCTACTGTCGTATTCAATTACTTTGCAAAAAAAATCTCTGCGGAGTTGGAGATTGAGCAGCAACATGCTGTGAGAGTGAGCGGAGAAGCATTCCCCGAAACAGTAGAGCCAGGTGTTTCATCGGAAATTTCGAATGCAACTGAGCAGTTTCAACTGTTTGAACATGCCAGCGATCTGATTGTGATGCTTTCAGAAAACGGGCGGATTGAGCAGTTGAATGCTGCATTCGAAACGGCCACCGGGTTGCAACGCAGTCGTTTTCTCAACAAATCTTTTGGGGCAATTGTTCACGAAGATGACCGGGAAAAAGCGATGCAGTTTATTCGATTGACGGCAACCGGAAAAAATCCACCGACACATAATTTACGATTTGTATCATCCGGCGATACCGGTTTTTTCGGGGAATGCTGTTTTACCCGGATCAAAAAGGGAGGGCAGCCATCGCCCGTACTGGCAATTATCCGGGATGTTTCTAACCGGCAGGAAATTGAACTTCAACTCCGGGAAACGGAAGATAAGCTGCTGCAGTCCCACAAACTGAAGGAGTTGGGACGGTTGGCCGGTGTTATCGCACATGATTTTAACAACATCCTGACGGCGATTAACGGGCACGCGGAATTGATGTTGCACCGGATGAACAAAGCATCGGATATTCGCGAAGGCATTCTGCAAATCAGCAAAGCCGGCAGAAAAGCTGCCGCGCTAACCCGCCAATTACTGTCTTTTAGCAGGCATCAGTCTGCCGGGTCAAAATTTATGGATGTCAACCAGATGTTGGAAGATATTCACAAATTGCTGCAACGGTTGATCCGGGAAGATGTTCAGCAAGTTTGGCGTTTGTATGACCAGCCGCTGACGATATTCGCGGATTGCAGCATGATTGAGCAAGTGGTAATGAACCTGATGGTCAATGCCCGCGATGCGATTGACAGCAATGGCACCATCGAAATTGATACGGGTTTGATGGTTATAACCAACACAAATCAGCCCAATGTATTGCCGGTTTCGCCGGGAAAATACGTCTATATTTCTGTAAAAGATAATGGCTCAGGCATTCCGGAAGATATTCGCAAAAAAATATTTGACCCGTTTTTTACCACAAAATCGGACAATCAGGGTACCGGATTGGGGCTATCGATCATTTATGATGTCGCAAACCGGAATTCCGGTGGCATTCATCTGGAAACAGTTGAAGGCGAGTTCACCAAACTGACGGTGTGTTTTCCATACATGAAAACGCCGCCGCTGCAAGTTCAGGACGAAATTACTGTGGAAACGATGCCAAAGGGTACCGAAACCATTTTGCTCGTTGAAGATGAAAGTTACGTCCGGGACCTGGTTAGCGACATTTTATCGGTTTGCGGATACAATGTTCTGGTCAGTAACGATGTGTATGACGCATTAAATATTTTCGAAGAAAATGCCCGGAAAATTGATTTACTGATTACAGATATGGTTATGCCCGGCATGAACGGTAAGGAATTATCGCAGGTGTTGGCCAAAATGCGCCCGGAATTAAAAATTTTATTTATCACCGGTTACACTATCGACGATCCGGTTTTTTCCCGAAAAAGCGACAATATAAATTTTCTGCTGAAGCCTTTTTCCGCAAAAGATTTATCCGTAAGTGTCAGAAAAACAATCGATTCCGGCAGATCCGGCAACAGGTTCAAAACTAATCATACAGAGGCGATGCAGCATGGCTAAAATATTGGTAGTTGATGATAGCGAGGCAGCCAGAAGAACCATTTGCAACATGTTAATGCGGTATAATCATTCTGCGATGAATGCTGAAAATGGCAAAATAGCGTTAGCTATTTTAAATGAAAATTTAGATATCGAACTGATTATTACCGATGTGCTGATGCCGGAGATGGATGGAATTGAATTGATTCGGGAGCTTACAGATAAATATCCCGATGTGCCGGTTGTGGCGATGTCCGGCACAAACAATGTGCCGTATTTACAAATTGCCGAAAAACTGGGTGCCATTGAAACTCTGGAAAAACCCTTCGAAGGCGAACAGCTTTTTTCGCTGATTAACAAAATTTTATATGATTGAAACTATAATCTGAAAACCCCCACTCATACATCCTACCAACTGCCGCATCGTTTTAAACGATGCGGCTTTTTTTTTGTCGAATGTGTAAGTGCAACAATAACAGCTATTTGGCGACGCGTTCCAACAAGCCTTCGCTGATCAGTTGGCGGGCAACATCCCGAAATGCTTTTGTCGTTTCGCTGTCTGCGTTTCGGGCGACCAGCGGTGTTCCGGCATCGCCGGCTTCGGCAACTGCGGGATCGATGGGAATTTCACCCAAAAACGGCGCACCCAGTTCGTATGCAGCTTTGGCACCACCGCCTTTTCCAAAAATGTAAACCGGTTCGCTATTGACCGGGTTCAAATAATAGCTCATGTTTTCAATAATGCCGAACGTGTGGATGCTCAATTTTTTGAACATCTGAAAACCGCGGCGGGCGTCCACCAGCGCAACTTCCTGCGGCGTAGTTACCACAACTGCACCGGTGATCGGCGTTTTCTGGACGAGGCTCAGCTGTGCGTCGCCGGTTCCGGGCGGCAAATCGATAATCAGCACATCCAGTTCGCCCCATTCCACATCATTCAAAAATTGATCCAGCGCTTTGATGACCATCGGTCCCCGCCAAATCACCGGCGTATCGCGATCCAGAATAAATCCCATCGACATCATTTTGATATTGAATTTTTCGATCGGCACCAGCTTTTGGTGTTCGCTGACCATCGGTTTGTCCTCCACGCCCATCATGATATGCACGCTGGGACCGTAAATATCGCTGTCCAGCAGCCCGATTTTCAACCCTTCTTCCGCCAGCGCAATTGCCAGATTGGTTGCCACGGTGGATTTTCCCACACCGCCTTTTCCGGAGGCAACCGCCAAAATACTGCCGATGCCCGGAATTTCCGCCCGTCCCGCCCAGGGATCATTTTGTTTGGGCGCAGCGCCCAGGGGATTCATTGTGGGAATGCCTTCAACAACCATAATTCTGGCATCCGGCAAATCGGCTTTCAATTTTTCCTGAACCGCCTGTTTGACAGCCTGCTTTTTTTGGGGATCTTTCGTTTTGAATTTGAGGTTGACAGTAACCCGGTTTCCCTGAATTTTAATGTCATCCACGATACCAAATTCTACAATATTTTTGGTAAACCCCGGATATTCAATTCGCTCCAAAAGCGCGCTCACCGAGGCTTCGGTCAGGTTTTCCATTATTAACCTTTCTATTTATACACATCAAAAATACATCATTTATGTTTAACAAAAACAACAGCTAAGGCAATCAGCTTTCCTGAATTTCTTCTTCAAATTCATCGCGAATATCTTCAATGCATTCGAGCAACTGCGCGATGTCGTCAACCAGTTCCAATGCGTTCAAAAATGTCCAGAAATGTTTGAAACCATCGAGCAAATATGCATCACTTTCCGCAGTTCGGGTAACTTTGCGGATGTAATAATCCATCAGATATTCTTCAAATTGATCGGGTTGGGTGTTCAGCAAACTGCTTTGGTGGTATTCGCCCAAAAAATCCCGGTGGAACGGCGTGATGCCGTTTTTCAGCGATTTTACGACAGCCGCCGGTGCACCGTTTTTGGCGATCGTATCCAAAAATTGTATTCCGGCCTGCTGTTGAAATTCAGCCAGTTGTTTCAGCAACGGATTTTCTGAATCGATGAAATCGATGTTCTGATAATCCGTTTTCAGCGATTTGCCCAATGTTTGCAGCGTTTCGATGGCTTCCGCATCTGCTGTCGCGAAAATGACGTCGCGCGAAAGCGTTTTCTCCAACGGAATTTCGCGGGAAAGCGGCTCGATATCGGATGCAGGTTTTTCGGCAGCGACAGTTTCTGTCTCCGCTTCAACAACCTCGGCGATTTCCGCTTCCGTTGCATCGTCTTCTGAATCGTCATCAAAAGTAATATTCATTGCAGCTTCCAGCTCTTCCGGCGAGAAACGGCTCAATTCTTCTTCTGTGTGGGATTTCGGCACCAGCGAAATGTGGCGTTTGAGCAAAATTTCGGTCAATTCATCAAAGGGTAATTTTGCCCACGGTTGGCTGACGTAAGCTGGTTCCAGCGTTGCCAGCATTTTGGCGCGTTCTTCGGTATCCTGCACCTCAAATGCCGCCCACCAGTTTTGGATAATTGCTGCCAGCGCGTTGATTTGTCCGGGCGTTTGCGGCTTTGCCAGCTCAAAAATCGGCATCGAAAATGTCATCAAATGTTCTGCAACAGCGCGCATTTGCGGCGGAATTCCGCCGGGAACGCCGGGCATTCCGGGCGTTTTGCGCTTCGCTTTCATCAGGTTGCTCACTTTTTTATTCTCTTTTTGAACAGCCCTGCGTTTTAATGCTTTTGCCTGCTGCTTTTTTTGCGTTTGCTTTTTATTCTTTTTTCCCATCGATGAATTTCCTCTGTTCGTTCTGTCCGGTTATTGGCGTTGTCGCTGAAAATCAATTGTTAAACGATAAATTTAAGTGAATTTCCATCTAAATCAAAGCTTCCAATAATTCCTCATTCGCTGTGCAAACAGGTGTTTGGCGGCTTGTGGTAACCGCAAAATCGCGCATTGGGCGTTTTTGAGCGGAGCGGATTCATTTTAGGTGAAAAATTATTGCAGTAAATGTCAAGAATTTCCGGTTTTTAACGATGCTTTAGATATCCTGTTTGAGATTCTGCAGGTGTAAAGTTTGCTGTTATAAATGTATTCGCTGGTTCGAAATTCGATGATTGTATTAAACAAATGCAAATTTTTATAACGATCACTTCACTTTATTGATGCACTGATTTTATGAAAAAAATCATTATAAATATATATAAATACAGACTTTATACAAATGTCCTTCTGAAGCGGGTGATATTTTTTGCCGTTTGCATTTCCGGGTTGAGTTCATTGTTTGCGCAACAATACACATTCCGGCGTTTTGGCGGGGATGAAGGGCTTTCGCAAATGGTGGTGGAAAGCATACTTCAGGATGAAGACGGTTATTTATGGATTGGCACCCAGGCCGGATTGAACCGCTTTAACGGCACACATTTCAAAACGTTTAGCATTGCCGACGGGCTTCACAATGATTTTATCAACGCGCTTGCCAAAGGCGCAGACGGTAAAATATGGATCGGCACCTTTATGGGGCTGACTTCCTGGGATTCCAAAAATGGAATTGTCAACTATACTGAGCCCAAAACTTCACCAACAATCATTGAATCGATGGTTGTGGATCGTGCCGGGCAGGTTTGGTTTGGCGGGTATCGCGGGTTGGCAATGTGGGACGGCACTCAATTTAAATATTACAATGAAAATGACGGTATTCCCAATTCGGGAATTCGGAAACTGGTGCTGGACGAACACCAGCGATTGTGGGTAGTTTGCAAATCCGGGTTATATTATTTGAATTTCAACCGGTTTAAAAAATTCCACAACGCCGCCATTCCGGATAGTGCTGTGATCAGCAATATTAGTCATGATTATCAGCATCATTATTGGATCAGTTTCGACGAAAAGATTGCGGTATTCAGCGAAGATTTTTCGGAAAACGAAAATCATAAACCTGAGAAAATAATCACTTTAGATTCCGAAATAAACACAATGCATCCCGATAGCCAAAATGGTATTTGGGTGGGAACATACAATGGCATCGCTCATGTGACGATGGATTCTGTTTACCGTGTCCGGCAGGAAAACGGGTTTCCTTTTATGGATGTCCGGGTAATTTGGCAGGATACCGACGGGATGATGTGGTTCGGCGGATTTGGCGGTTTGGCACAATTTACCGGACGAGCGTTTACCAATTACACCATGAAAGATGGTTTGAGTGCGCAAGTTGTTCGCCCGGTGTTGCGGGATAAAAATAATTTGTTATGGGTTGGTTCGATTGATGGGCTGAACACATTTGACGGAAGCAACTGGAAAACATACGACAAAAAAGACGGGCTGAACAGCGAACGCATCTACGACCTGTACGAAGATGAAAAAGGGGTGATTTGGATTGGCACCTTTCGTGGCGTTAGCCAGTTTGTGAATGGCAACCTTCTGAATCCGGAAATTTTTCAACATCTCGGGCGGGTTAATCAAATTGTGGGAGACCAATCCGGAAATATCTGGATTGCAACCATGCAAAAGGGCATTTTCCGCTATAATGGCACAGAAATCGAAAAAATTGAAGTGCCTAATCAGATATTTACCAACAGCCGTATGTGCATAGATTACCTCGAAAATGTTTGGATCAGCGGCAAAAACGGTCTCTCCCGATGGGATGGCAACCAATGGAAAACTTACACGATTAACGACGGACTGGCTTCGGATAACGCCTATTTTATCGCAGAAGGCGCGCCCGGCGAAATTTGGTTTGGTTATCACGGCTCGCACGGCGTTACCCGATTCGACGGGGAAATTTTCAAAACATATTCAACCGCAAGCGGACTTCACAACAACGCCGTTTACTCGATTGGTCGTGATGCGAAAGGAAATATGTGGTTCGGTACTGCCCGCGGCGTTGATTGTTTTGATGGCACTAATTTCTTTAATTACAGTCCTTTAGAGGGTTTTGCAAGTTATGAATCCAACGCCGGAGGATTTTATCTCGATCATGATGGCAGCATTTGGATGGCAACCATTGAAGGGCTGAGCCATTATCATCCCGAGCTGGATAATTGGCAAGATCCGACGCCGCCAAACATCCTTTTCGAATCTTCGACTTTGGGCGAGCAGTCCATTTTTAGCGGCGAAACCAACGAAATTTTTTATCAGAATAACGAACTGAATGTAAAAATTGCCGTGTTGACATTTGTGCACCACCGGCATTTGGACATCCGTTACCGCCTCGTCGGTTATGGTGATAAATGGAAACCGCTATACGGACCAGAGTTGAAATATACCAATCTTTCACCGGGAAAATACACGCTGGAAGTGCAGGCGCGCCGCAAAACCGGCGACTGGGCGGAAGCCGAAACCATCAACTTCGAACTGATGCCGCCATTTTGGAAAACCGCATGGTTTAGCCTGGTGGTTTTACTGCTCATAATTACCGGTATTTATTCAATTTACCGCTATCGATTGTATTCAATTCAAACATTGAACAGCCGGTTGGAAGACCTGGTTCACGCCCGCACGGCCATGCTGGAAAAGCAAAATCACGAGTTGGAAAAAGTAATTGACGAGCGCGATAAAAACGCCCGCGAATTGGAAGAAGCGCGAATAGCGGCGGAAAGCGCATCGCGATTGAAATCCGAATTTCTGGCAAATATGAGCCACGAAATCCGCACGCCGATGAACGGCGTCATCGGGATGACAACCCTGCTTTCCGAAACGGATTTGTCCGAAGAACAGCACGAATATTTGCAAATTATCCGCAGCAGCGGCGACAGCTTGCTGACGATCATCAACGATATTCTGGATTTTTCAAAAATAGAAGCCGGCAAATTGCGACTGGAAAAAATAGAGTTCGATTTGTCCGAACTGCTCAACAGCATCATGGCAATTTTTGAACCGATCACCCGCAATAAAGAACTGGTTTTGATGCACCAGATGGCTGCGGAAGTGCCTTGGCAGCTTTCCGGCGATCCGGTCCGGGTTCGTCAGATCATCACCAATTTGATTGGAAATGCGGTAAAATTTACCGAAAAAGGCTACATCAGCCTCGCCATCACCCGCTATCGGGAAACGGGGAATTCCGTAATCATCAAATTTAGCATTTCCGATTCAGGTATCGGTATTTCGAAAGATGCGCAGAAAAAATTGTTTACTGCATTTGTGCAGGCCGATGGCTCAACAACCCGTAAACACGGCGGAACAGGTTTAGGATTGTCAATTTCCAAACACCTTGTTGAAATGATGGGCGGAAAAATCGGCGTGATCAGCGAACCCGGAAAAGGCAGCACATTCTGGTTCACCGCAACATTCGAAACAGTGAAGCAATCCTCACCCGGTTTTGCGGAAACCGGTTCAGCTATTGAACCGTCTGTGAATTTGTTGGCTACGGCATCAAGCCTGAAAATGTTGATTGTTGACGATAACGCTGTCAATCGCCGGGTTGCCCAGCGCATGCTCCAGAAATTGGGATTCCAGCCGGATTTGGTTAACAACGGCATGGAGGCTTTGGAAACCGTGCTAAATAACGATTACCGGATTGTTTTTATGGATTGCCAAATGCCGGTAATGGATGGCTACGAAGCCACACGCCAGATTCGCACCGAACTTTCTCCGCAAAAGCAGCAGCCCACAATTATCGCGATGACAGCCAACGCCCTGCAGGGTGATCGCGAAAAATGCATCGAATCCGGTATGGACGACTACCTCAGCAAACCCCTCAACACCCACGATCTGAAAGATATTATCCTGCGTTGGTTACCTAGCTCATCTCTCAAATAATTTATTGACAGTCGGTGTGCGATTTTCGACATTTCTCGAAAAAAAACGAAAGTTTTTTTAACAAGTGTCGATAAATAAGATAAATGTTGATATTTTAGACACCTCAGCCGCTGGCGGGATTTTTTCATCGAAGATAATTTAAAAAAATCCCCCAACACAAAGATTTATCGGGTCACAAATCAACAGATCTTTTGAAATCGCATAAATAGCAATATTCTGGCACATAAAAGTGTCGAAAAATTCTTCACAGTACAGGTTCTCTTACGGGTTGGCGGGAATTGCGATTGTTGGGCTGCAGCCGGAGCAACATTTCTCCGGATTGCATTGTATTGCATGGTTTTTGCTGCAAGCACGTTGATTCAGTAATTATTTCAGGAAAGACTGTTGGAGGTCGTATGATTTCAAAAACGCTGATGCTGATAGACAGCGATACCAGCCAGCATCAAATGCTTGAGGAACAGCTCTCGGAACGCCATTATCAATTCTTGAGCTGTGCATCTTTGCAGGAAGCTGTTGTCAAAAGCCGCCATTTTAGTGTAGATATTTTGTTTATTTCCAGCGAATGGTTGCCGGAAAGTAGCCTGCCGACATTCTACCAGTTAAAAACGCATCTGCCGGATTTGTTTACGGTACTGATGATTCCTGCGACACAATCTACAGAAAGCCTGAACATACCTGTCGAAGATATCGACAGTTATATTGTTAAGCCGCTGCTGCCGGAAATGGTAAAAATAACCCTCCGGCAAGCCGAAACACTGTTGCGCAGACAGCAAGATGCCGATCGCGCTGTGCGGGAATTGCGTCGCCAGAAATCTTTTTATCAACATTTGCTGAACGGTTTCCCGGAAGCTGTGGTTGTTATCGACGAAAACTCATCGATTTTATACTGTAATAACGCGTTTGAAAGCTTGATCGAACAGCCATCGGAAGTGTTGTTTGATCAGCATTTATACGATTTTTTGGAAGACGGCTATAAAATTTTGCACCATTTGCGCCAGCAGCTCAAAAGCCAGCCATCTGTTGATGGCTACATGGTTACCATCCGGACAGATGACGGTGATGACGGAATTGCCGCAAATATGAACGCCAGCGTGTTGCCGGTCGATTCGGATAACAACACCCTGATTTTGGTGAAACTGGAACATTATTCCATCTCGCAGGAGCGATTTATGCTGTCGGTGCGAAAAGAAAAATTGAGTACTATTCAATATTTGTCCAATGCGCTGGCGCATGAAATCCAGAATCCTATGAATATTTTATCCGGCAGGGTGCAGTTGCTGGAGCAACAATATTCTGATCCCGGCGCTGCCAAATCGATATCGATTATCAATCAACAGTTGGAGCGGATTTCCGGAATTATCGGGCAATTGCGCAAATTTAATGTCAACAAATCCGATACCGTGCCGGAATCTTTTCCGCTCATCCCGTTTCTGGAAGCATATATCGCTCAAAACGAAGGTGAAAACGCCACTCAATTTCAATTGCACTATCTTCCGGAATACGGAAATTTGCGCGTAAAAGGCAACCGGTTGCAAATCGGCGATGCGTTGGGATATCTGTTTCGAACGGTCAAACGGCTGGTCGATCCGAAATCGCCGTTGTCGATCGATTTTCAGCTGTTGAATGCGCCGTCACAATCGCCGCATCTCGAACTGCAAATTGATTTGCCCAAATCGAACATCCCGGAAACGCTGTTTCGCGATTTCAACAGTCTGGATCTGGAGCCGAATGATCGCTATTCGGTGTTGGATATCGCCTTGCTGCACTCTATTCTCACATCGCACAGCGGCGAAATTTCCATCGCCCGGCGATCCAACCAGCAAACCCGGATCAGAATTTTATTCACCGTTGCCAGCTCGCCCGTAGTTGACGAAACGGAGTCACGAAAAAAAATCAAAAAAAAATCATGATCGTGCCATTTTCCGGTAGAAAAACAGGTTGACCGGAAATGGCGTTTGATGAATCCCAATAAATCATATTTTATATTTTTTAACCAGATATTATTACCGCAGCTCAGCTGTGGAGCAGGTTTTTGAGTTACGGAGGTATTGAATGATGGAAAAGTCAATGGGTAAAATTTTGGTTGTTGATGATGAATCCGAAGCGCTGGATTTGATGGAAGAGCTCTTCGTCAAAAACGGTTATGAAACCATAACCGCAGAAGATGGCGAGCAGGCGTTGGAATCGGTTTATGAACATTCGCCGGATATTATTGTTTCGGATATTATTATGCCTAAAATGGATGGGATGGAGCTGTTGGAACGGGTTCGAAAGGATTTTCCGGACATTGCCATGATAATGGTAACGGCACATGGCACCATCGAAACAGCCGTCGAAGCGATGAAAATGGGTGCAAAAGATTACATCCTTAAACCCTTCCGGCTGGACGAAGTGTTGACCAAAGTGCATAATTTGGCGCGGATGCGCTCACTGGAACGCGAAAATCATGAGTTGCGCAGGGAAGTGCGCAAAAAATATAATTTCGATAAAATCATCGGCAAAACAGCCGTGATGACAGAAATGTTTGACCGGATTAACGCGGTTGCCCAAACGTCCTCAACGGTGCTCATCCGGGGCGATAACGGCACCGGAAAAGAGCTGATTGCCCACGCCATTCACTACAATTCCGATCGCAGCAAAGGTCCGTTTGTTAAAGTGAATTGCGGTGTGCTCTCCGATAGTTTGCTGGAAAGCGAATTGTTCGGACATGTGAAAGGCGCATACACGGGCGCAATTAAGGATAAAATGGGGCGATTTGAATTAGCCAATGGCGGCACGCTGTTTTTGGATGAAATTGGTGATATTACGCCAAACATGCAAATCAAATTATTGCGTGTTTTACAGGAAAAGGAGTTTGAGCGGGTTGGCGGAAATGATACCATCAAAGTTGATGTGCGGATTATTGCGGCAACCAACCGCAACCTCGAAGAAGCCATTTTGTTAAAAGAATTCCGTCAGGATTTGTATTATCGGTTAAACGTTATTCCGGTGCTCGTGCCGCCATTAAAGGATCGGAAAGATGATATTCCACTGCTGATCAGTCATTTTATCAATAAATTTAACGCTGAATTCGGCAAAAAAATTGTTGGTGTGGATGATGATGCAATGAGCGCCCTAATGAATTACGAGTGGCCGGGAAATATCCGTGAATTGGAAAATGTGCTGGAACGAGCAACGGTATTGAGCCGTTCGGAAATGCTTACCATGAAAGATTTCCCGGAAACAATCGGAATGAATAATGACAAATTTCCGGCAGTCGATATCAACGAAGATGATACATTGGTAGAATTGGTTGAAGAATTTGAAAAAGCGTTAATATTGAAAGCCTTGAGCGATTTCGGACATAACAAATTGCGAACAGCCGAAAAACTGGGTATCCACCGGAGTACGTTTATGTCCAAATTGAAGAAGTACGGGATAAATTAATTGGCATTAAAAGTTGTTCAATTTTTTTTAAAATTATCTTGATTTGCCACATCTGAAAATCTATATTAAGCCCGCTTTGATGATGACAGCATCAAACACAAAACATACGGGGTCGTAGTTCAGCCCGGTTAGAACGCCGGCCTGTCACGCCGGAGGTCGCGAGTTCGATTCTCGTCGGCCCCGCAAGTTGAAAAGGGAAGCCAAAAGCTTCCCTTTTGTGTTTTAAGATAGATTATCAAAAAACTCGCCAATCAAAAAATAAATAGATTAATCCAGGGATTCAATGTGGTATTTATACATTCTATTTTCGGATAAAATAGACCGTTATTATATCGGTTACTCTGAGAATATTGAATTACGATTGGAGCGGCATAATGCCGGTTGGGGTAGATATAGCCGTCGAGGAATACCTTGGCGATTGGTATATTCAGAAACTTATACAACAAAATGTGAAGCCATAAAACGTGAACGATATATCAAATCTCAAAAAAGCCGAAAAATAATTGAAAAGTTAATACATGGAGATTAAACCGCGCCGTAGGTCGTCCCGAATCTCGGGAATTCTCGTCTGCCCCGCAAGTTGAAAAGGGAAGCCAAAAGCTTCCCTTTTTGTGTTTTAGGCAAATTTATCCTTCTCCAATTTTACTTTCTGATACATCGGACTCATATATTTTTAACAAATTTGCAATATATTTTTTAAGATCGAATTGCTGCTCAACCCGGATTCGCCCGGTTAATCCGTAATGTTGCCGCAGCCGTTGGTTATGCACTAGCTTTATTACCGCATCTGCCATTGTGTCAAAATCGCCCGGCATTACCCACAAACCGGTTTGGTGATTTTCCATTACATCCGGAATTCCTGCAAAGTTGTAAGCAACTACCGGTAATCGCATTGCCATTGCCGCCAAAACCGTCATTTCGTTGCCGGGTTGGTGTGTCGGGACCATCAGGATGTCGCTGGCTTTCATCAACTCTGGCGTATTTTCCCGGTAACCTGCCCAAATAATATCCTGCTCCAAATCCAGTTCTGTCAGCGTTTGTCTGTGCAATTCTTTTTCGTAATCTGCATTTTTGGGGTTTGATGCTCCGACGATCAAAAACATGACTTTTTTTCGGGATTTCCTTTTGATGATCGCAGCCGCTTTTAAAAAATCCAGCTGTCCGTTTGCCGGACAAATTTCACCAAAAATGCTGATTAATAAGGTTTCGGAGTCCAGCAGCAACGCTTCCCGGATATCCAATCTGCGATAAAAATCGGGGTTAAATCTTTGTAAATCAACGCTATGTGGAAGTACTTCGACGGGGCAGGGGAGTGTGGGACCGTTCGCCTGCAAATTTTGCCGGTGCATGTGCGAAATCGCAAAAACCCGGTTTAACGGCGCAACTACCCGTCGCCAAATCGTATCGGTCATCCGTTCCTGAAACAAGGTTTGGTGCGTATAAAACAGTTTTCCCTGCCATTTATTTAATTTTATCGCCAGCGAAAGATGGTTCAAATCTGTCCAGGAATAGGCGTGAATTACCGCAAAATCGGTTGAATTGAGCAACCGGGCAATTTTTAGCGGCGCCCGCCACCGGGAATCGGGAAATGAAACTACGGTTAGCGGAAGCTCTCTGGCTTTCTTTTCCAGAATGGATTCGGCGCGACACAAAAGGGTTACGGCACAGCCACGCTTTTCCTGCTCAAGCGATATTTTGAGCACTTGCCGCTCCAGATCGCCCCAACCCGATGAATCGCATATATTTAATAAATTCATTGTTATCAGATGTTTAGTTGTGTAAAAAAAACGATGAATCGAACCGAATTTGAAATATTCAATAGTTGTTATCGGCAAAATCGATGGTCAATTAACAAATTGACCCTGTAGCAATTCATTTTTCTTTGATTGAAGGCTCGCAAAAAAAAATAAATTTTTGAGTAACAAAAAAATTATAGTTGCGTTTAAAATAATTCGAGATTATAATTTCGACCGATTTCGAAATTAGTCGAAAATAATAATTGTGAAAAAAGTGGTAAATTTGTAAAAAATGAAAGACGCAATGCACAACAACGGCGATAGCGATAAAAAAAATTATATCAAGAAAGCTGCAAGAGAGCTTTTTTTTCGGTTCGGATTCAGCAAAACATCGATGAGTGATATTGCCAGACAATGCGATATCGCAAAACCAACGTTGTATTACTATTATAAAAGTAAAGAAGATATTTTCAATGAAATTGTTCTCGATGAAGCCATCGAATTTGTAGATCTTGTTGAATCTAAAATTCCCAAAGAAATCCCGGCAGATCAACGCATCCTGAGATTTTTTGAAGCGATTTATGAAGGGAAAAAAATGTATGCCGAAAAACTGGCGGATTGTCCGCAATACATGTGGGAGCATTCGCCGTTGGGGCATCCGATTATCGGGAAAATCAGAACAATTGTAATGGAAAAACTGAAAACGATTTTGGTAGATGGTCAAAACGAAGGTATTTTCGAATTCGAAAATGTGGATACAGTGGTTTCTGCTATCGCGCTGATGCGGGAATTTGTGAATCTCAACTGGATTGAAGTGTTTAATCCCGACGAGCGCGAAGCGATTATGCATACAGTTAACGAAATTATTATCAAAGGAATTTCAAGGAGAATATAGATGACAAGCCGTATCTGGAGCCTGTTGATTGCGGCGATCGTTTTGATCGGCGGTGCACAGGCGGAAACATACGATCTGACCCAAATTTTGAAATTGGCAGAACAAAACAATAAACAAATACAGTTAGCCAAAGCTGATTTGAAAACAGCATCTGCTGAAAAACTTGGTGCTTTTTCCCGCGCATTGCCGGAAATCAGCCTGAATGCCGGATACAATCGCAACTTGCAGGAAAATCTGTTTTTCTTTGAAGCACCCGATCCGCTAACCGGCGAACCTGTCCGGCAGAGTTTTAAGGCATCGTTTCGCAACGAATTTCAGATGAATGCGGTGTTGCGGCAAACCTTGTTCAGCTTCGAAGTTGGCATGGCAATTCAGGCAGCGCGATACTTCGACCGGATGACGGAATTGAGCTACGAACGCACCCGGCAAGAGGTGATGATGCAGGTGAAAACCGCATTTTACGGCGTGCTGCTCGCGAAAAATGTGCTGCAGGTTGCCCAGGATTCCGAAGTGAGTGCCCGGGAAAATTACGAAAACCTGAAAACGAAATTTGATGCCGGCGTATTATCGGAATACGATTTGTTGCAGGCTGAAGTGCGTTGGCAAATCAGCATTCCCCAAACATATCGCGCAAGTCAGGAATACGAATCTGCACTTAATGGATTGAAAGTGCTCGTTGGTGTGCCGATTAACGAGGAACTAACGCTAGCTGGCGGACTCGCCACATATCCGGCAATGCCGGCGGAATTTTCCGTAGAAAATGCCAAAGAAAAGCGGACGGATTACAACGCAATGCTGTGGGAAAAAAAGCTCCGCGAGAAAAATGTATCTGCCCAAAAAGCGGATTTTTTCCCGTCGCTGGAAGGTTCGTTTACTTACACATATTCTGCGGCATCCGATCAGTTTAAATTGGAGCAGGATAACGATAACTATATTATTGGATTATCGCTGAACGTTCCGATATTTTCCGGTGGCAATCGCGTGGCAAATGTGCGGCGCGCCAGTGCGGATGTGGATCGGGTAACCACCCGCATCCAGTTGGCGGAGGACAATATTGAGGTGGAGCTGGAAAATCTGGCGTTGCGCCTCAAAGAGGCGATGCAGCGAATTCGTGCCAACGAAGTTGCCGTAAGCACCGCCCGGCGCACTTTCGAAATTGCCCAAACACGGGTGGATAACGGGCTTTCCACGCAGGTGGAATTGAAAGACAGCCGGGTGGCGCTGGATCAGGCACAGGTCAATTATTATTCGGCAATTTACGATTATCTGCGAGCCTATTTTGAATGGGAACTGGCAACAGGCAGCGAATCTGTTAATTAGTAAAAAAATGTAAATCAATGAAAAACAACTATTTAATTCTTCAAAGGATGGCAATTATGAAGCGATGGATTATCCTCAGCGCTCTTGTAGTAATAGCAGTTGTGTTGAACAGTTGCTCCGGTGAAGGCGAAGCCAGCGAAGCCGGTGCATCAACTATTTCTGCGAAAACAACACCGGTAAAAGTGATGAAGCTGGCACCTGCTTCATTCGCAAATTATCTGCAGATTACCGGTACTGTGGAAGCCCGCAACCACATAAAGATTATGGTTGAAGAGGGCGGCACACTAATGAAGGTTCTGAAAGACAAAGGTAGCTACGCTAAAGCCGGCGAAACCCTTGCGGTGTTGGAAAATAATATCATCAAAGCTCAATATGAGCAGGCAGAAGCAGCGCTGCGACAGGCGGAGCTGGATCACAAAAGCAAAAATGTGCTGTATGAAAAACGGGCAATTTCGGAAAATGAATATCTAAATGCGGCATACACGATGCAATCCGCGCAGGCGGCTTATAATCTGGCGAAAGCCCGTTACGATAAGCTGTTCATCAAAGCGCCGTTGAATGGATTGGTCAATGACCGGTATTACGATTTGGGTGCGTACGCCAACCCGATGTCCCCGATTTTCGAATTTATCGATAACGAAGTGATGCGGATTCGCGCCGGTGTCGCGGAGCGGTTTATGAGCGATATCAACGTGGGAACGCCGGTTGAAGTATCGTTCGATGCCTATCCGGAAATGAAAATCGATGCAAAAGTGACCTTTGTTTCCCGCAGCATCGAGGCAAATAACCGCACGTTTACGGTGGAAGTTACGATGCAAAATAAAGAGCGCAAACTGGCGCCGGCGATGATCGCTAATTTGCGAATTCTTCGTGAATCGCATGAAAACCAGATTGTTGTGCCGTTGGATGCATTGGTAGAATCGGAAAAAGGTTGGTATGTTTTCGTGAAAGATGGCGCGGTTGCAAAACGCGTTGCTGTTCAGCAGGAAGCAATCAACCAGAATAACGTAATGGTTAACGGACTGAAATCCGGACAACAATTGATTTACGTCGGGCATCGCGAATTGACCGACGGCGACTCGATCGAAGTGATCAACTAAATCCGTATTACTGTGGCTAAGTTGAATATTGTAAAACACTTAAAGTATCAGGATTTGTTATGCTAATAACCAACACAGCGCTGAAAACCAAAAACAGCGTTTATGTGCTGCTGTTCATCATCACCATTATGGGGCTGGTTTCTTACATCAGTTTGCCGCTGGAATCCTTTCCGGATATCAAACAGCCGCTGGTGTTTGTGGCAGCACCGTATCCCGGGGTTTCTCCGGCAGATATGGAAACGCTGGTGATTCAGCCAATTGAAGAAAAACTGAAAGAAATCAATAAAATAAAAAAATTAACGTCCTCCGCCAGTGAGGGGTACGCCAGTGTTCAGGCGGAATTTGAACCCGATATGGAAGTGGACGAAGCGATGCGAAAGGTTCGCGAAAAAGTGGATCTGGCAAAGCCGGATTTACCGTCCGATCTGGAAGACCCGATTGTGCAGGAATTCAGCTTCGAGTCGGTTCCGATTATGATTGTCAGCATCAGCGGTGAGCAATCGCTGGTCCGGTTGAAGGATATCGCGGAAGATCTGGAAGATAAATTCAAAGATATTCCCGGTGTGCTGGACGTAACCATTTCCGGCGGACTGGAACGCGAAGTGAAAATTGATGTGGACCCGACACGGCTGCAATATTACAATTTGGGCGTGGACGATGTTATCAAAGCCATCCAAAATGAAAATATGACGTTGCCGGGCGGATCAACCAAAAGCACTTCGCTAAAATGGACGGTGCGCGTTCCGGGCGAATTCAGCTCGGTGGATGAAATCCGTAACATCGTTGTGAAAGCCAAAGACGGATCGCCGATTTATCTGTACGATATCGCCGATGTATTTTTCGGATTTAAGGAAGAAAGCAGCTTTTCGCGGTTGAATACCCATCCGAGCGTAACGCTTTCCATCTCCAAACGCAGCGGCGAAAACATTATTTATATTACAGATAAAGCCAAAGAAATTCTGGAAAAAGCCAAACCGCATTTCCCCGGAAAAACCGATTACACGGTAGTGCTGGACCAATCCGAAGACATTCGCGATATGGTGCGGGATTTGGAAAACAACATCATCGCGGGATTGTTGCTGGTGGTTTTTGTGCTTTACTTTTTTATGGGCACCCGGAACGGGTTGCTGGTGGGCATCGCAATTCCGCTATCGATGCTGATTTCGTTTGTGGTGATCAGCCTGATGGGTTACACCCTGAATATGATGGTGCTGTTCAGCCTCATTTTGGCGCTGGGGATGTTGGTGGATAACGCCATTGTGATCATCGAAAATATTTATCGACACCACGACGAGGGCAAAACCCTGATGCGCGCCGCAAAAGACGGCACCGCAGAAGTGGGAATGGCTGTGGTCGTTTCCACCGCAACAACGCTGATGGCCTTTTTGCCGCTGCTGTTTTGGCCGGGAATTATCGGCGAATTTATGAGCCTGATTCCCATCACCTTAATTATTACGCTGGCGTGTTCGCTGTTTGTCGGGCTGATTTTCAACCCGGTTCTCGCCTCATCTTATATCAAAATTGATGAAAAAATGAACCGTCTGCCCGGCGACCGGTTATTGCGGATGCTGATTACCGAATACGAAAAAACCTTGCGGTGGGCGCTAAACTATCGCAAAACAACAGTGAGTTTGGCTGTCATCGGTTATTTTGCGATGATTGCTATTTTCATCATGTTCAACAGCGGAACGGAATATTTCCCGGCATCGGAACCGCGCCAGGTGCTAGTGGATGTGGAAGCGCCGTTGGGAACGCGGCTGGAAACCACCGACGATATCGTCAAAATCATCGAAAAACGCATTGCCGATACCCCGGATTTGGAAACATACGTTGCCGATGTCGGGCAGGTGAGCGATGCGGTTAGCTTTGGCGGCGGCGGAACCACTTCGCATAAGGCCAGAGTAACCATAGACTTAAAGGATAAATGGCAACGCAGCCAAAGTTCATATCTAACGTTGGATCAGGTTGCCCAAAAAGTGAAGGGAATTCCCGGCGCGTCTATCGACGTTGTTCAGCCGGAAGATGGCCCGCCAACCGGAAAACCGGTTGAAGTGCAAATTAAGGGCGACGATTTCAACGAACTTGCGAAAATTTCTGCGCAAATGATTCGCGAAATTCAAGACGTGCCCAACATTACCCAATTGAAAGATGATTACGAAAAAGGTAAACCGGAGCTTCAGATCCGTATCGATCGCGAAAAAGCAGCGTTGGCCGGATTGAACACCTCGATTATTGCCAGCACAATTCGCACGGCGGTCAACGGAACGGAAGCTTCCGATTATCGCATCGGCACGGACGAATACGATATCACCGTTCGTTTCAGCGAAAATTTCCGCAACAATTACAACGATCTCCTCAATATCACCATTTTTGAGGAAGGCGTTCACTATCCGCTGGCCAATTTTGCGACCATCGAACTGGCATCCGGATTAAGCAGCATCAACCACGTTGGCGGCGACCGGGTGGTAACGATAACCGCAGAAGCACTCGGCGGAAAAGATCAGGAAGTGCTACAGGAAGTAAAAGAACGGCTCTCCAAATTTGAAATGCCGGAAGGCTACACCGTTACGTTTGCGGGGCAAAATGAAGAGCAAATGAAAGATATGATGTTTCTGATGAAAGCGCTGGGCGTTGCACTGCTGCTGATTTTTCTGTTGCTGGTAGCGGAATTCAACTCCATCACGTTGCCATTTGTGATCATGATGTCTGTGGTGCTGTCGCTGTTTGGCGTGTTCGCCGGACTGCTGATCACCGGTCGTCCGTTTGGCATTATTATGACCGGTATCGGCGTGATTTCGCTGGCGGGTGTAGTGGTAAACAACGCCATCGTGCTCATCGATTATGTGCAAAAACTGCGTGAACGCGGTTTCTCCAAACTGGAAGCCATAATCGAAGGCGGCAAAACCCGTTTGCGTCCGGTTATTTTAACCGCAATCACAACCATTCTCGGGCTGGTGCCGTTGACAATGGGCATCAACATCGATTTCATCGGATTGATGACCGGCAACGTTGATAAATTCATCCAGTTTGGTGCAGAAAGCTCGCAATGGTGGAGCGGAATGGGGATCGCGGTGATTTTTGGATTGATGTTTGCCACAGCCCTTACGCTGGTGATTGTGCCGGTGCTGTACTATATTTTCAGCGATATGCTGCTCAGCGCAGAAGAAGATGAAACAGAGACATCGGCTGTTGCGCCGGACGAAAAAAATCTGAATTTAGGTGGCGCAACTTCCTGAAAAATATAAAATTAGCGATATTTATTCTGTAAGACAAAAGGCGGCGGTTCCTGTAATCGCTGCCTTTTTTTATTCGGTGCCGGGCGTAACGTTGCCGGCATCGGGATACAGTTCTTCGCGGATGGCCGCGCCTAGTTTTTCAACCGTGTACGGTTTGAAAACGAACCGCTGAACGCCGGATATTTCCATATCCGTAACGCTTTTGGCATCGGAACTACCGGTGAGCATAATAATTTTTACCTCCGGCGTGCGCTGCTGAATCTTCCGGAAAACCGCTAATCCGCTTTCGCTATTGCTCAGCACCAAATCCAGCAGCACCAAATCTACATTGTTATCGGCAATCTGCTTCAGGGCAATGTCGCCGTTTTCGGCAATCAACGGACGATAGCCCAGTTGCTCGATAATTACCTGCGCCATTTGCCGCTGCTCGGGCAAATCGTCCACAATCAAAATGGTTTCCCCGTTGCCACGGTAAAATTCGAACGGCTCGCTGATCCAGTTTTGGACGGTTTCCGGCTGTTCTCCGGTTGCCGGAAAAAACAGTGAGAAAGTTGAACCTTTATTCGGCGAGCTTTCAACCTTGACGAACCCGTGATGATCCTGCATTGTGCCCCAAACCACGCTCATTCCCAAACCCGTGCCGCTTTTGCCGAGATTTTTGGTTGAGTAAAACGGTTCAAAAATATGCGGTAAATCTTTTGCAGAAATCCCCACGCCTTCATCGCGGATGCGCAACACCGCGTACTGTCCCTCGGGAATTTTCAGATGTTTTGCTGCGGACGAATCCGCATGCAAATTGTGGGTAGTAATGCGAATTGCACCGCCATTTTCCTGCGCTTCTGCGGCATTGCGGATCAAATTCATCAACGTTTTTTTGAGATGAATTTCCGATCCGAGAATGTTCACCAGCTTCTTCTCCCGTAAAAATGAGCAGTCAATATCCGGGCGTTCCTTTTTAAATACCTGATGTTCCGGCGAGCCGATATAATCGGTTACCACATCGTTAAGGTTCAGCGGTTTCAGCGTCATCACGCTCCGGCGCGCCAATGTCAGCAAATCCTGAATGATCGCCGATGCCCGCAAACCGGCTTCTTTTATCCGGGAAAGCGCTGTCCGGGTGTCCGCATCTTTTCCCACCCGCAGCCGAACAATCTCGGGATAAATGACCATTGCCGAAAGAATGTTGTTCAAATCGTGTGCGACTGTGCTGGCTAAAACGCCCAGCGCTTCCAGTTTCTGCGAGCGGGTCAGTTTTTCCTGCAGAATCCGTTTTTCTTCCAGCGTTTTTTGCTTTTCGTGCAGCTCGTTGATGTAGCGCTGATTGGAGAGCGTGAGCGCCTCCCGCTGTTTTTCCACCATTTTCAGCGCCCGCGAATAGCGTCCCGCTAACAAAAATGATTGCAGTAAAATGAAGAAAAACAGCCCGACAGCAACCGATTCTCCATTGTGTAACACGTTGTTAACATTGAGCATATCGTTGATTACTGAAACGAAAATGATGCTGTACCCAAACAACATCGCCAGCGCGCCTTCCCGCCGGTGGAGCGTGCTGCGAACCAGAACCAGAAATCCATACAGCAGCGCGAAAAACATAAATAATTGATACAACGGGCTGGTATATGAAAAATAATACACCGGAAAAAAGAGCACGATTATCACGCAAATGCCAACAAAAATATCGCAAAACATCATGAAATAGCGATGAAATTCCTGTTGAAACAGCGATCGCAAAAATCGCGCAAATGCCGGAACGGCAAAATAAAGCGAGAGATATTCCAGCCGCACCACATTGCTCCACGATAGATTTGGCAACAGCCGGACAACATAAATTTCTTCGGTGGAAAGCAGGCGAATGGAAATGAGAAAGCAGAAAATCCCGAAAAACATCAGCGAACGGGCTTCCCGCCGCAGTGCAAATAATCCGCAATGATACAGCGCCATAATAAAAATACTGCCGAGCAGAAAAAAATCCCAAAAATGCTGTTTTTCCTGCATCGCGGCCAGTTGACCGGTTGTTCCCATTTGCAGAACTTCCCAAATGCCGCCCCGCCGGTGGTGAAAATTGGAAACGTGAAACACCAGATCCAGTTGCGTTTCGCCGGATGGCAATGCCACAATTTCCGGCTGATAGCGGGGAACGCTGGTTTCTGGCGAAATGCCGGGTTCGCCAATGGCGAGCAGTTCTTTGCCATTTACAAACAAGCGGTAGGCGTTGGAAATATCGTAACATTTGAGCGATAAATCCGGCGGATCGGGCGGTAACAAAATACGTAGCCGGTAGGTTGCGAAACCGCGTCCGTCAACAACATCCGTCGAGTTGTCCCGGGAATTCCAGTCGTCGGGAACGGACACAAATTCCGGGGCAGTTGTCCCACTGTCAATTTCGCCGGGAGCCACAAACTGATGCCAATAAAAGGCGTATTCACCGTTGAGATTCAAAATCGGGTTGGTGGAAAAATCCCATTGCCGCAAATCCAAAACGCCGTTCGCTGCCTCCCGGGTGATGGCGGTGGGAACAATTCCCGAACAATTTAACAGCAGCATTCCCCCAAAAAGGATGGAAATGTATGGCAAAAAGCGCCGCAAAAATGTCTGTTTTCGAATCACCGGTTGTCCGCAATGGTTATTGATTGTTGACTGTACCCGATACAAAACTGGAAGAAGATAGTCGGAAGCGGGGGTAGAATTCCTGTTCTGGTGAAATATTGAAGATCAATTATATCAATATCAATGGTATAAATCAACAGCTTTGCGCAGAATTACTACATTGTTTCTATCGATTCTGTAAATCGTTTGTCAATTTATTGCAAAAAAAATGCCCCGCCAAAAGTGGCGGAGCATCGTGGCTGATATTAGGGATGGGATGAATTTTTCATTTTCAATTGACAACCCGGACATTTTGCGGCGGCGCAGGCGGTAAATTGCCGTTTCCGCTGCCGGAACCGCTGTGTGTCCAGTCTGTCCAGCCGACATTTTTGCCGGGGTTTGTTGGAGACTGTGTTGGAAAATCTTCGTTATAATAATAATTTACGATATATGGCTCCCAGTTATCGTCGCCGGTTGCGGGAAAATCGGCCTCTTCGTGCAGCCATTTTACGGCACGCAGCAACGCCTGATTTTCCCAGTTCCATACATCGTAACCGGCGCGATGCAGAATAACTGCCATTGCCATTGCGCCCTGCAAACCTTCCCACACATAGTTTTCTTTGGGCGGCGGCCACGAAAATCCGCCGCCGCGACGCTGGTCATCCGGCAAAACGCCGTCGATGGAATGCCCCTCTTTGGTTGCACCGGCAGGGTTGATGCCCACCGGGTTGGATGGGTCCGCTTGCCAGTCGAGATCGCCGTAGGCAAATTCTGCATAGCTTGCGCGATCACCGAGGTAGCCCCGCATCACCTGCGCGGCGCGATCCATTTCGGCGGTATCGCCGAGATAGGCGGCAATCGCGGCACGGGTTGCGCCGCAATGGGTGCCCCAGTTATTCGGGCGATCTTCGTGGGTTGAAATAAGGGTTCGGCCATCGAGCGTTTCCGTGAGCATATCGCGGATATACGCCCGGAATGTCTGGTTATCAGCCGATGGCAACCCGACCAGATCGGCAGCAAGCACATATGCAATCAGTTCGCGACCGAGCGCCAGCGTTCGCCCGCCCTGCTCCGTACCGATGGCAGCCATGCATGCGCTGATCACATCTTCGCGATAGCTGGCTTCGCCGGTTCGGGCGAAAACCAGCGCTTTTGCCAGCACCCGAACGTTCACATCGTCATCCTGATTGGAAATATTCGGCGATCCGGTGGATTGGTCAGCTTCGCTTTTCAGATTGTTCCACGCTGCGCCGCTGGTGGGCAATTCCTGCAGTTCCGCTGCGCTGATCCAGATGCCGTAGCTGGTTTGCGCCATCACCGCAGTCAGCCAAAACAGCGATATCAGCGATGCAAATCCGCAATATTTGATAATCGGTTTCATTCTTTCCTCTCTGTTTTTCCCAACTTGCCTTTCTGAAAACCGTTCGCAAACGCGAATGTTCCAGACATGTCCGATCAGTTGCAAATGGTTTGCCAATTCTGTATCTGTTGAAATTCGTGGGATATGCGATAAATATCAGCGGGAAATCGTGGGGAATTGTGAAGTTTCTTTACATCAAAACTGCCATTGGCGAACGGTTACAGCCAGTGCAGCCAGATCATCGTGATGGCGGTAATCCCGACGAGCAGGTTAACGATGATGCCGCTTTTGATGAAATCCGAGAATCGATACCCGCCGGCGGAAAGCACCATCAAATTGGTTTGATAACCGATGGGTGTCATAAAACTGGCGGATGCGGCGATCGCCACTGCCAGCGCAAATGCTGCCGGAGGTGCGCCCAATTGTTGCGCCGCAGCAAGCCCAACGCCGGTCATCAGCGCAGCTGCAGCGTTATTTGTGATCAATTCGGTTAACAAACTGGTAACCAGATACACCGCAATCAGCACACCAACCGTGCCCAAAATAGCTGTCTGGCTGGTCACCAAAAGCGCAAATGCGCTGGCCAATCCGGTAACTTCGATGGCTTTGCCGAGACCGATTGCCGCAGCAATAACTGTTAAAACGGGAATGTCCACTGCCGTGCGGAGATCGTCGGTGCGCAGGCATCCGGAAATGAGCATCGCCAGTGCGCCGATAAACGCGGTCGTCACAATATCCGCAATGCCAAATGCTGCGATCAACACGACGCCCAGCAAAATTGCCAGCGCATACGGGGCTTTGCCCACCAACGGTTTGTGCTTTTTTTCGCGCCGTGCGGCGACCAGATAAAATTCTGCGCGATTCTGGTTCCAGCGTTTGTCGAAACCGTCGCGGGCTTCCACCAACAGCAAATCACCAGCCTGAATCGGCACCCGGCTGATCGAGCCTTCAATCGGCGTATCCTGGCGATAAATGCCCAAAACAACGCCGTGAAAGCGTTCCCGGAATCCGGCATCCCGCAGGCTTTTGCCGACAAGACTGGATGTTGCCGAAACTACCGCCTCAAACAGCGGCAGCGTAATATGTTCCGGCGATTCGATGCGGGATTCCAGCCGTTCCAGACCCGGTCGCTCCAGCAACCGGTCCAAAACGGCGGCACTGCCGAGAAATGTGAGCACATCGTGTGCGTGTAAAATTGTATCGGGAGAGGATGGAATAATATCGTCATTGCGCTGCAAGTGAACGAGATAGGCATCTTTCAGCGCCCGCAGTCCAGCTTCTTCGATCGATTGTCCAACCAGAACTGAGCCCGGCGCAATCCGGAATTCGAAGCTGCAGTTCCGCAGCCCTTCTTCAAAGCGAACCACCGTTTTCCGGCGATCCGGTAAAATCCGATGCCCGATCAACGAAAAATAGAAAATCGCCAGTAACGCGGCGGGCACGCCAACCCAGGCAAAATCAAACAAATGCAGCGCTTCGTAACCGGAAGATTCCATTAATCCGGCAACGAGCAAATTAGTGGATGTGCCGATGAGCGTGGTCATGCCGCCAACAATGGCACCAAAAGAAAGGGGGATCATCAATTTGGATGCGGGATTGCCGGTTTTTTCGCACCAGCTTCGAACGGATGGAATGAGCATCGCAACAATGGGTGTGTTATTCAGGAATGCCGAAAATGTGGCGGTGGTAAACATCAATCGAACGGTGGTGAGCTGCAAATTGCCCGACGGCGAAAACAGCAATCGTTCGGCAAATTGCAGTGCACCGGTTTTTTGAACCCCGGCAGCAACGACAAACAACGCGCCGACTGCCAGCACTGCTTTATTGGAAAATCCGCCAAACGCCTGTTCCGGCGTCAAAATGCCAAATACTAACAGTATCGCCAGTGCGCCCAAAATAACCAGATCTGTCCGGGCGATATCCCGGATCAGCGCGACCAGCATCAACAAAATAACCCCGACAGTAACCCAGGCTTCCCAACCCGCTTCCATTGCTCAAGTCCTTGTTTTTAATACAGATGCCTGCAAAAAGAAAATGCGGGAAAGCAATGCACTATCCCGCATTATTTGTGGTCGAAATTAGCCGTTATTTTCTTTCATCGCGTCGATCAGCAATTGCGCAACTTCCGGACGGGTGAATTCTTTTGGCGGAATTTGTCCGTTGGTGAGCATTTCGCGCACTTTGGTGCCGCTCAAAAACACATGCGATTCTTTGCCGTGCGGACAGGTTTTGGCGGATGCCATGTTGCCGCAATCCCGGCAGAAAAAGGAGTGTTCAAAAAACAGCGGAGTGATGTCCAGCTCTTCCGCGGTAAAATCGTGGAAGATGGTTTGGGCATCGTAAGTGCCGTAATAGCTGCCGACACCCGCATGGTCGCGACCGATGATGATGTGCGTACAGCCATAATTTTTGCGAACCAGCGCGTGAAAAATCGCTTCGCGCGGACCGGCGTAACGCATCGCCGCGGGAAAAACGGAGAGGAAATAGCGGTTTTCGGGATAATATTTGTCGAGCAAAATTTCGTAGCTGCGCATGCGCACTTCTGCGGAAATATCGTCGGATTTGGTGCGCCCGACCAACGGGTGGATCAACAATCCGTCAACAATTTCCATTGCGCATTTTTGCAGATATTCGTGCGCCCGGTGAATCGGGTTACGTGTCTGGAATGCCACAACCGTTTCCCAGCCTTTGTCCGCAAAGGCTTTGCGGGTTTGTGCGGGATCCAGCCGGTAATCCTGAAAATCTTCGTGTGCGGGGCGATTGATCATGGCGATTTCACCACCGACCAGATACTCGCCCTGATCGTACACATACGCAACGCCGGGATGCGCACCGTCATCGGTACGATAGACGTTTTCAGCTTCAACTTTTTTATCGTAAGTATAAATTTCTTCGACAGTTAAAACAGCCAGCAATGCATCGTTTTCACCGACAAGCGCAGCGTGGGGTTTGCCTTTCAATTCTGCTGCTTTATCTGCATCCACTGCCAGCGTGATGGGAATGCTCCACACCAAACCGCTGTTCAAACGCATATTTTTGACAACGCTGTGATAATCGTTGCTGGTCATAAATCCGGTGAGCGGGCTCATTGCGCCGCTGGCGATCATTTCCAGATCGGACACGTTTTTGTCATCCAGCTGGATTTTGGGCATCGATGCCGCTTTGGTGAGCAAGGTTTCCCGGTCGCCGCCGGTTACATATCGATTTACTAACGTTCCACCATGGGGTTGAATCACAATTTTCTCCTTTAAAAAATGACGAATCCTGTTCAAAAATTAATGTTATTTGCTAAATCAATGATGTCCGGAGAGAAGCATGAGAGCCCTGTATTTACAGGGGTGACAATAAAAATAAAGTTTTTCATGTCTTTCCTGCGAATGCAGGAATCTCCCGGCTACATTTCCGGCACGACTGAATCAACAAAACGATTACTTCAAATAACCATTTGTTTTCAAATAATTTAACACTTCTTCTGCGCTCTCGTCAACGGATTTGCTGGAGGTGTTGACCACCAGTTCCGCTTTTTCCGGCGCTTCGTACGGTGCGGAAATACCGGTAAATTCCGGGATCACACCGGCGCGGGCTTTTTTATACAATCCTTTGGGATCGCGTTCTTCGCAAACCGCCAAATCGCAATCGACAAACACTTCGATAAAATCGCCGTCGCTCATAATTTCGCGGACGTTGTCGCGATCTTCGCGATAGGGGGAAATAAACGCGGTGAGCACCACCATTCCCGCATCGATAAATAATTTGGCAACTTCACCGATCCGGCGAATATTTTCCGTGCGGTCAGCCGGTGAAAAGCCCAGATTTTTGTTCAATCCAAAGCGGATGTTATCGCCATCCAGCACGTAGGTGCGAATGCCTTTTTCAAATAATTTTTCTTCAACGGCGTTCGCCAAAGTGGATTTTCCGCTGCCGGAAAGCCCGGTAAACCAGATGCACGCGCCGCGATGATCGTTCACCCGTTCCCGGTCGCTGCGTTTAATTTGCCCTTCGTGCCAGTAAATATTGCTTGATTTTTGTGTCATTTGTCTTCCTAACCTTTCGCTGAAATTAAGTTTTTAGTCATTCCCTTTTGTGGTCGAAAAGATATTCGTTGAACATACAGAAGCGGTGACATTACTGTTAAAACCGGATTACATTTTGAAACAAGACTCAATATATAATTGATAAATTATCGGAAGGCAATCTGTAAAATAAAGATATAACGCGTTTTTAACCGGCGTAACCGGTTGGCGATCTGTTGTCGCGATTCTTTCTCGCTTTCGATTTGATAATGGAAAAAATAATGCGTACACTAACGCCGCTTTTCGCAACCGATGTCCGGAAAAAACCTGATGACCAAACATTCGAACACAACTTCAACTGCCAAACGTCCCTTTTTTTGGGTGCTGATGCTGCTCATTCCCGTTACTGCAATTGTGTTGCCGGAACTGTTGCTGCGCGCCGCCGGATACGGCGAAACGATTGCGCTGTTCCAAACGTTCGAATCAAATCCCGATTATTATTCGATCAATCCCAAACTTGGTGAGCGCTATTTTCCCGGCAAAAACACCCGCCCGGAAGTCGCCGTAACCGACATTTTTTTGAAACAAAAACCGGCGGGTTCGTTCCGGATTTTTGTGTTGGGCGCTTCCACAACCGCGGGATATCCCTATTTATACAACGCATCATTTCCATCGATGTTGAAAATAATGCTGCGGGAATATTTCCCGGATCGCCGGATTGAGGTGATCAACCTGGCCATGCCGGCGGTCACCAGTTACGCTGTCCGGGAGATCGCGCTGCAACTGGACGATTACCAACCCGATATGCTGCTGATTTACGCCGGACACAACGAATTTTACGGCGGATTGGGCGTTGCATCGACCGCATCGCTGGGCGGCTCGCGCTGGCTGGTGAACACCTATTTGCGGCTTCGCGATTTCCGGCTGGTGCAACTGATCAGCAACGGATTGGCAGGCGTTCGCCAGATGTTTGCCGGCAGCGCAACGGATGAATCCGGCACGCTGATGCAACGAATGGTGCAGGATCGCGCCATCGCTTTTCGCAGCAATCTGTTCAATCGCGCCGGTGAAATTTTTCGCGGGAACATCGGCGATGTGCTGGATCACTGCCGCGATCGCAACCTGCCGGTGATGATCGGAACGCTGGTGAGCAACATTCGCGATCAGCGCCCGTTTGTGGATGTTTTTGGCGAAGAGCAGAACAAAACTGAGTGGCAGCAACAATTTGCCGTGGCAAACGAACTTTATGAAAAACAGCAATTTAGCGACGCAGAAATTGCTGTGAAATCGGCAATTGCCATCGATTCGCTACCCGCATCGCAATATTTTTTGCAGGGGCAAATTTTGGAAGCATCTGGCGATTCTGCCGCAGCGTACGCCGCATTTTATCGCGCCAAAGAATTTGACGGATTGCGCTTTCGCGCCAGCGAAGTGCTCAACCGGATTATCGAAAAATTTGGCGAAACCTCCGGCGTTGGAATTGTGCCTATTCGGGAAATGTTCGAAGCGCAATCGCCGGGAAATCTGCCCGGAAAAGTGCTGTTGCTGGAGCACTTGCACCCGAATGTGGATGGCTATTTGCTGATGGCAACAACGTTTGCCGAATCGATCATTCAATCCGGCGCACTCGGCAAGCCAGCTGTGGCGACGCTGCCGGACTCGCTGTGGCGGCAGCGCATCGGCGTTACCGAACTGGACAAAATGGTTGGCGATTTGCGCATCGATTATCTGAAATCCGGCTGGCCGTTTCAACCGGATGCGCCGTTGCCGCAGGCGGAATTTCCGGTTCCCAACGCTGCAGATCCGGTGGTGCAACTGGTTCGCCAATTCTGGCTCGGCGAAATCAATTGGGAAGCCATGCACGTGAAAGCAGCGGAGCTGTTCCGCAGCCGCGGGCAGTGGGAAAAAGCCGCAGCGGAATATCACGCGCTGGCAATTGCCACGGAAATCAACCCGTCGCCGTATATTTTTTTGGCGGATATGCTCATCCGGCTGCAACAATTTGACGAAGCGCTGGCTGCGCTAAAAAAAGCGGTGGCGATCGAGCCGAATGCCGCGGCGTATCAGCAAATCGGGCGAATCTTGCTGCTGCAGAAACAACCGTCGCTGGCGCTGCCGTATTTGCAGCAGGCCTTGCAATTGCAACCCGACAACCCGGGATTGTATTTCGATCTGGCGCGAACCTGGTTTTTATCGGGCGATTTACCGCGCGCCAATCAGGCGATTCAGTTTGTGTTGCAGAACGCACCGGATTTTCCCAACGCGCAACAGTTGGCAAATATCATCACATCGGCGCTGAAAAAGCAGCCGTAATCCGGTGGACCAAACGCACATTCGAAAGCGAAACACACGTGTTTAAAAATATATACAATCACTACATTGCGTCCTTTACCGGATTGCCCCGGGCGGCGTGGCTGCTCTCGTTTGTTATTTTGGTGAACCGCAGCGGCTCGATGATTTTGGCATTTATGACGCTCTATCTCACCACAGAGCGTGGTTTCTCCGTTCCGGATGCCGGGAAGCTGGTGAGCCTGTACGGGCTTGGCGCATTAACCGGCGCAATGTTGGGCGGCTGGCTGACCGACCGTTTTGATGCGATAAAAGTGCAGGTGTTCAGTTTGTTTTTTGGCGGACTGAGCATTTTTGCGCTCGGCTACGCCGAAAATATCTGGTTTATCGGGCTGCTGTTGTATCTGGTTTCGATGATCAGCGAATCGTATCGCCCGGCGCACATGTCTGCGATGGCACTGGTTTGCCCGCCGGAAAAACGGGTTCGCGGATTTGCGCTGAGCCGGTTGGCAATCAATTTGGGAATGAGTATCGGACCCGCAGCCGGCGGATTTCTGGCGCGTGTTGACTATCATTTGCTGTTCTGGGTGGATGGCATCACCTGTATTCTCGCCGGATTTCTGGTGATATTTTTCTTTCGCAAAAGTCCGTTGGTTGCGGGCGAATCTGCCAATCCGGTGGTTGCCAGCACCATCTCGCCGTGGCGTGACACCATTTTTCTGATTGTGATGGCGTTCATGATTTTGGTCGGCGCAACCTTCAATCAGGCATTCAACACCTGGCCGATTTATCTCAAGGAATTTCACAAATTTATCGAAAGCGATATCGGGCTGATGATGGCGCTCAACGCATTCCTGATTGTCATTTTCGAAATGCCCATCATCCACCGGTTGGAGCATATTCGCCCGATGCGGCTGATGGCGGTTGGCGCTGTGTTTTTTTATGTGGGATTTGCAATTTTACCGCTGGGCAGCGGCATCGTTTTCATCGCGTTTACTGTCACATTGTGGACGATTGGCGAGATGCTCATATTCCCGGTTGTTGCGGGATTTGTGGCGCAACGGGCATCGGAGCGCCATCGCGGAAAATATATGGGATTATTTTCGTTGGGATTTGGCGTGTCGTTTGTTATCGGTCCCACATTGGGCACGTGGGCATACGCCGCTATCGGCGCCAACGAATTTTGGTATTGCGTTGGCGCTGTCGGGTTCATAACACTGACCGGTTTTATGGCGGTTGACCGGCGGCTTTGATTATTCGCTGACGCCGCTCAAAATAATCGTTTTTTCTTCCAGCAGTTGCTGCACATTGAATAATTCCCGGACATCGCTGTAAAATTCCGGTTTGATCATCGGGTATTTGAGTTTGAAAACCCGCTGGAGCGAAAGCAACTTGCCGTTGTTAAAATTGCGAAACTGGATGTGGCATTCGCCAACGCGATTGGCAAACCGCTGATCTTCCGGCACCGCTTCGACAATCCAGCCCTCCGGCATCACAATGCTGATCGTTTCAAAAATTTCATGTGCAAAATCAAAAACAATCGGGTATTTGCGCGTTTCGGTTTGGAACGGGTTTTCCTGCCGGGAGAAAAAATGGCTCGGTTTGATGAGAATGCGGTTGCCCATTAATTGTCCGGCAGATTCCATCGCAACCTGGCATTTCATCCGGACGGAGGTTCGCCAGTCATCGGCACTAATATTCTGGGTCATGATGGAATCGATCTCGATCTGAACGTAATTTTCCTTTGCCCGTTCTTTATAAAATTCAATTTGTTCATCTTCTGTCAGATCATCCAGTTTGAATCGGATTTCGCGCCCGAAATGACCCTTATATTCCTCCACAATCCGTCCGGTAATTTCGGCGTCATCCGTCATTCGCAAATCCAGCGTTCGTCGCATAATGTTATCTCTGGAAAATGATGAATGAATGGTCGCAAAAGTGGCGGTCAAATCGCTGACGACAAGACCGATCGAGCCTTCGTTATACCACGCAACACTTTCCGGCGGAAGATATTTGGCGGCGGGATTGTAAAAAGTGAATTTGTTGCTACTGTTTTGAATACCCACCATTGAACGGTCGAATTGCCAGTATTTTGCCTGACGATTAAACGAGTTATCATCCCGGTCAACCGCATAAACAAATTTGACATCGATGCCCATCAGCTGGAGCATATCCAGAAATGTCATATTGATATTGGTCGATGAACCGTAGCCATATTTGATCACATCATCAACCGCTTCAATGGGTTTGTATTTCTTCTCTTCGTCCTCGTCGTCCTTATAACTCGTGTTGTCAATGTTTTTTTGAAGCCAGTTATATGCGGCATATATTTTTTCATCGCGGGTAGCAAGGGTATCAAATTGTTCAACAACTTTTTTGGCCTTTTTGTTATATTCCGTAAATTTTTTGACCATTTTGTTGATATTATTGCCCAAATCGCCCCAATAATCGGTTGCCGATGAACTTGTGCTGTAATAGAACCGGATATTTCCTTTGATAGCTTCATCCGGCTGAGTGTGGCTTTCCGCCGTAAATGGCGGCACATCTTTTACGCGAAAGATAATTTTTTCCGCTTTTTTTTCGTTCGGCAGGCTTTCCATTTCGGGGGGAATTGCCATGTTTTCCCAAAGATAATTCGGTGAGAAATAATCGGAAAGTACGCCATAAAAATAGTTGGACATCCCGCGACCCCTGTAAAAAAGCCAGGTTAATTCCCCTTCTTTCAGGAAAATTTCCTTTTCGGTGACCCACTGGTTTTCGCTGTCCGGCAACCGCAACTTCAAATAATATTCAACAATGCAATCATCTGTCATTCCCGGCAAAGAAAACGATTTTTGTTTAATTTTGACATCTTTTGTTTTAATAATTTCCTTCTCATAAATATCATCTTTGTTTAACAGAAAAATTTGGCCGTCCCGCAAAACGGTTCGGGCTTCGATTTTCTCAATCTTTTGTTTTTTATTCACATATGGGATTTCAACATCACCCCATTCACGCCCCTCCGGACTGAGGATGCGCACCCGCCGATACAGCGTGTAATACGTTTTGCCATCCACCATTTTCTGGTCGTCCACTTCCAGTTTTTCGAACAGCATAACCGCATTGCGGATATTGTTTGCGGAATCGGCGGTTACTTCCCAGTCTGAATCGGTGATTTCTGCCCACTCGAAATCCTTTGCGAACAGTCCGCCGCCCAAAAAAATACCAATCAACACAACGAAAAAGATTTGCCCCTTTTGCATCTCTGTTTCCCCTCTGATTCGGAATTATTGTTTTATTAGAATCGTAAGCCCCTTTATAAATTGATGTTTTTTCAGCAGTTTCCTCACGGCTGAATATTCATCCGGCGGAAGCAAAATGCCGTGAGTGCGGTAACCGGTTTCAATCGAAAAGCCGTTTGCGGTTTTTTGCATTTGGGAAAATACGGTTGCCGCCGGTAAATCTTCGAAATGATAGCTGCTGTCAATTTCGATCTGCCAGCTTTCCGGCAGTTGCCATTCGATAAATGAATCGGTTCGTTTGGGTGAGCCCATCCAGATGGAATGGTGCCGCTTTTCATTTTTTAACTTCGGTATGTAGGAATATTCCAGAAAATTGGCGGGGAGCAGCAAATAATCGCCGCTGTGCTGTAAATACCCCTTCGCGGTCAGCGTAAAACTGACCCATGCGGAATCTGCGGCAAAACCGCTCTGCCAATTGCTGATGGTTCCGCCGCTGATGTTCGAGCCAAAACGGCTTTGCCAAATTTCGATTAGCTCCGTTTCGCTGCCGTTTCGCAATTCGTATTTGGTAAACGCGGACCATCCGCTAAAATCAACAATGCGGATATCCGCCGATAAATCGCCCTCCGGTGAAACTGTTGCGCGGGCGGTTTGCCAGCGTCTGAAATTTTCGGGATCGGGATACGGCAGTTTGATCAGTGTCGATGAATCCGCAATTTGCTGACCGACGAGCACATGCCTGCCGCGCAACGTCCAGGGAATTTCGCCGAGTGGTGTGGCTTCATCGGTTGGATCAAAAAACAGCCAGTTTTCGACGGTTGCATCCGAATAGCTGGCCTGTAATTCCGCGGTTTCGTCGGGTATTCCCAAAATGCAGTGGTCAAACTGGAACGGGGAAGGTAGCGCCGGATTGACAGCTGTATTTATGCCTGCCAACACCGGTGCGGATGGAATGTCCAGCGCGGCTAACATCGCCCGCATCAGGGTTGTTTTATCTTTGCAATCGCCAAAACGGTTATACAGGGTTTGTTCCGCCAGTCGCGGTTGCCAGCGCCCTTTGCCGATTTCCACAGCCACATAGCGAATATCATTTTGGCAAAAATTAGCGATAGCCTGAATTTTTTCGCGGACAGTGCCAAGCCCTTCGGTGATCTCCAGCGTTTTTTGGCGTATGCTTGCGCTGGCGAACGCTGGCTGGCGATAGGCTTCTTCCATCCATCCGGCAACTGATTGCCAATCCTGAAAATGCGTTTCGTCGATTCCCAGCGTATCAAAACAGGTGAAGGAAATTCTCCGGTTCAGATAATGCCACGGCGGCGAAAGCGGTTCATCCGGTTGATACGCCAAATCTTTTAATTTCCAGACATAGCGATTTTCAGTCTGATTGAAAACGACATCGCTGAGGTTCCATTCCGCAGCGTTAATATCCCAGCCATTCGGCAGCTCAACGGACAAAAAAGCCGTGACAACCGGTTGCTGCGATTGAAACGTAAAAGAATTAAATTGGGTTGTCCACCCTTTCTCCTCAATTTCTACCTCAAAAGCCGCGACATCACCCGGTTGGATATTCGGCAAAATGGCCACTTGCGAATATTCATCATCATAATAGCCGCTGCTTTCCGTCATCCCGATTTTGATGATGTTCTCTTTGGATAACGTTTCAACATCACCGTTTTTACGGACAGCCCAACCTTTCATCGATTTGATTTTGTAAAACGGCGTTTCCGGTGTTTTAAACGTGCCCCAGTTTGTGCCGTCTTTGCTTAAAATCCGGTTGGCAACCCTTAAAAAAATTTTGGCGTCGCCTTTTTTGCTGATTGTTACGGACATCTCATTGTGGAGTGTCAGTACGCTCGCTTCCTTTTCGGTGGATGCTTTTTTGCCGAAATGGATGGCAGAATTCACCCATGCCGGCTGAGCCAAAATGGCGCCGGTTAACATCAGAAGAACCCATACAAGCTGAATCACTTGTAACCCCTTGTGCAATTATTTAGATAATATCCCGGTAAGTCTTTGCTGTTAAAAAAATATGAATTTCACAAATAAATTGCAACAGTCATTTACATTTTGGGTAAATTGATTTGATCAGGAATGCGTTTCCGCACATGCAATTCGGGATAATCCCATATTTTTTATTGCATTTAAACAATGAAAATTGCACCGGAATCCGATATTTTTTATTGAAAAGAAAACTGAAAATATTGATGCTGACAAACACCAACGCAGAAAATAATCGAACCAAACGCGAAATCCTGAAGACTGAATGGATTGTTTTGGTCGTGCTGATTTTGATGGCTGCTGCGGTCATGGGCTGGTCGTATTTCTATTTCAAAAAAATAGCGCCGGCGGTTATCACCGAAAAAACCGCCATCGACAGCGATGATCCGGCAATCTGGATCAATCCCGCAGATCCGTCCAAAAGCCTGATTATCGGGACGGACAAAGGCAAAAACGACGGCAGCCGAACCGGCGGATTATTTGTGTTTGATCTGGACGGAAAAATCCAGCAACAGCTTACCGTAAAACATCTGAAACGCCCCAACAATGTGGATGTGGAATATGGCTTTGTGTTTGGCGATTCGCTGATTGATATCGCCGTGTGCACCGAGCGATACGCCAACGAAATCCGCGTGTTTCGCTTGCCGGATATGCAACATATCGATGGCGATGGCATCAAGGTTTTCGATGGTGAAAAGCCGTCCAAACGCCTGCCGATGGGCATCGGATTGTATAAACGCCCGCACGACGGCGCTATTTTCGCCATCGTTAGCCGGAAAGATGGCGAGTCCGGCAGCTATTTGTGGCAATATCAATTGATCGAAGAAAACGGGCAGGTGGTCGGCAAAAAAGTGCGCGAATTTGGCGAGTTTTTTGATCACGACGGTGAAATTGAGGCCGTTGCCGTGGACGACGAATTGGGCTACGTCTATTACAGTGATGAATATTTTGGTGTTCGCAAATATCACGCAGACCCGGATCATCCCGATGCAGCGATGCAGCTTGGTGTGTTGGCAACCGAATATTATCGCCGGGATCGCGAAGGGATAGCCATCATCGCGCCGCCGGGTAAACCGGGCTATATTGTCGTTTCCGATCAGCAGGCGAATGTGTTCCATTTTTATCCGCGAGAGGGTGCGTCGGAGAATATGCACTATCAACCGCGTATCAAAACTGTGCGGCTATCCACCAAACAAACCGATGGCATCGATGCAACGCATGTTGCGTTGGGAAGCCGTTTTCCGAATGGATTGTTTGTGGCGATGTCTGATAATCGCACGTTCCAGTTTTACGATCTTGCGGATTTGCTGAACAATTAATGAGTTGGGCAAAGCGCCGTCGAAATACCGGGCTGCACGATATTTAAATTTTTACTTTTGGAACCTGCAAAAATCTGTTATCTTTGCCGTGCTAAAAATATGTAGTTGCCGGAGAGGTGCCGGAGTGGTCGAACGGGGCGGTCTCGAAAACCGTTGTGCGCTTTGCGTACCCAGGGTTCGAATCCCTGCCTCTCCGCATGAAGCAAGGAAAAAGGATTAAGGTTAAAGGATAAATATCCCACCTTAATCCTTTTTTGTTTTGATTCTCTGACCAAATTTGTGAAAGCTGTCATTCTGAGCCACAGGCGAAGAATCTCAAAATTTGCATAAATCCCACAAATTTGTGGTTCGCTTTTCTGAAATTGAAAAAGGATTAAGGTTAAAGGATAAAATATCCCGCCTTAATCCTTTTTTATTTTAAATCAGCATAAAACGCAGATTATTCACTGTTTGAATTGTGAAAAGCAGAAATTGCGGATGGATTATGGCATTGTGCGAATGAACAATGGGGTAAATCCACGGAAATATGGCATTGTGCAAATGAACAATGGGGTAAATCCATGGAAATATGGCATTGTGCGAATGAACAATGGGGTAAATCCATGGAAATATGGCATTGTGCAAATGAACAATGGGGTAAATCCATGGAAATATGGCATTGTGCAAATGAACAATGGGGTAAAACGGTTGGATATAGCCATCACACAGTTACCGGTTCGATCAAATCCCAGAGATTGCCGTAAAGATCAGCAAATACGGCAACTTGTCCCCAAGTTTCCCGCACCGGTTGCCGGACGATGGTAACCTGCTGATCAACCAGATTTTGAAAATCCCGCGCAAAATTATCCGTATTCAAAAATAGAAATACCCGTCCGCCGGTTTGATTGCCGATCCGGCTGCGCTGTTCATCGTTGGCGGCTTTGGCGAGCAGCAGGCGGCAACCGTCCGATCCGGGTGGCGCAATAATCACCCAACGTTTGGTTTCGCTGAGCGGTGTATCTTCGATGAGCGTGAAATGCAATTTTTCGGTGTAAAAGCGAATCGCTTCGTCGTAATCGTTAACAACCAGCGCGATTTGTGCAAGGGTTTGTCGCATGATTTGGTTCCTTTTAGTGGATGGGGCATCAACCCAAAATCGCCGCAACACGGCGTTGCAATTCGGGAATCACATCCTCTGTAAACCAGGGATTTTTCGCCAGCCAAAAGCGATTCCGGGGTGATGGGTGGGGGAGTGGCAAATATTCCGGGAGATAATCCCGGTAATGCCGGACGGTTTCAGTGAGATTGTTGTGCGGGTTTTCCGGCAGATATCGCCCCTGGGCGTATTGTCCGATCAGCAGAGTGAGCAGCACATTTGGCATTTGCCCGAACAGTTGATTGTGCCACAGCGGGGCACATTCCGGGCGCGGCGGCAGATCACCGGATTTGCCTTTGCCGGGATAGCAAAAACCCATCGGAATGATGGCGATATTTGTGGCGTCGTAAAATGCCGCTTTGTCGATGTTCAGCCATTTGCGGAGTTGGTCGCCGCTGGGATCGTCCCACGGAACGCCGGATTCATGCACTTTTTTGCCGGGCGCCTGCCCGATAATCACGATGCGCGATTGCGGATGCGCCGCAAGCACCGGATTGGCGCCGAGCGGTAAATGTGCCGCGCAAACATCGCAACTGCGTATTTCATTAAGTAATTTTTTCATCGGTTTATGTCCGATTTAGTGGTTTCCGGAATCCGTTCGATCGTGTTCAGAAAATGCGCTGCGGCTTTCGGCGTTGTAAATTCGATTTTATTCAGTCGGGCAAATTCATCTACCGCAAATAATCTGCGATAGCGTTGTTTCCGCTGCTGATGCGTGGTTATTACCCAAAACAAGATTGATTCCCGGCTAAAAAAGGATCTGACAAACGTTTCCCGGTTTCCCGAATACAACTGTTCCCGAAAAACAATTCGTTTGATGGTTCGGAACAGTGCCCTTTTGAAAACGACCGGAAAAGAATAATTGAGCCAGATAATCGTATCTGCTTTGCCCCAGGTGATCTGCCGGACTTTCTGATAATTTCCGTCGATCACCCAAAATCGTTGATCGATTGCCGACTTCACCAACTTCTCAAATTCGTCCGGTGGTCTTTCCTGCCAATTTTCCAGCCAAAACAATTCGTCCAACTGGATGTACGGATAACCCAGTTTTTGGGCAAGCTGATTGGCAAACGTCGATTTGCCGGAGCAACTGGTGCCAACAATCACGATACGATTCATTGCCGTAAATTTCCCGTTTTATTGCGCAATCTCATCCGCCATTGCCATGATCTGGCAGACGGAACGCCAGTTCCGAGCTGTTGCGGGAACGCCCAACGCTCGTTCAACTTTCTCCGCCAGTTTGGAACGACCGATGCCGTCCGGTGCGTGGAGATAAAACACAGTGCCGATTAGTTTGTAGTTTTCTGTATCGGATTTCAGGGATTCAATTTTGGCGATATCCGGGTTTTCCGGCGGCGCTGCCAGAAAAAAAAGGTGCAGCGATTTGGGTTCGCTTTCGCCTTCGGGAAAGGGATTTGCGGCGATCGCTTGTCGCAGCGAACCGGCAGTGAGCAGCATGATGCGCGGCGCAAAACCGTGGCTGTTTTGGATAGCAGCGGTGATCGATTCGGACAATTTGCCCATATCTGCAGTGTCGCTGCGGAAGACAACATTGCCACTCTGGATGTAGGTTTGCACGTCTTTCAACCCCATTTTTGTCAGCACTTTCCGCAATTCTTTCATCGGCAATTTGTTGTTTCCGCCAACGTTGATGCCCCGCAACAGCGCGATGATTGTGTTCATGGTGTATCCCTTTTTTTGATTCCTGAGTATAATAAAATATCTTCCGGGCGTCAAGAAATTGGATGGGTTGAATGGATTTGAGGTGATTGCGATATGGTGTTTTTTTCTCTGTAACCCAAAAGCGATGCAATTTATTACCGGTTGATTCGAAGGATTTTAGCAACACCCGGGCTGGCGTCAGTTAACAAACAATGGTAATAATTGTCGTTATCCGGTGTGCCGGGATAATGCAGTTTTGCTCCGGCATCCAGCAGCATCCGCACGATAGCGATGTAATCAGCTTCGCGTTGAGCCGCATCGCCGGAATAGCGGGAGCCGTGCACCGCCCATCCGATCGGCGAGCTGGTGTGCACCGCGTCAAAAATCTCCAGCGGTGCGCCGGCATCGATCAACAAACGGGCGTTTTCCGGCTGACCAAACCACGCTGCCTGATGCAGCGCTGTACCGTCATCCAATCCCGGAGCGGAAAGATTTGCCCCGGCAGCGATCAACAGCGCTACCGGTTCGGTGGGATTTCGTCCGGCGACATCCGCCAGCAGGCGATCTTCTTCCGGGTTGCCGGTATTTGCGACGCCGGGATTTGCCGCAAGTATCTGTCGCGCATCGTCCAGCTTTCCGTTGACAACGGCTACGGCAAACCGATCCGCAAGATTGAGCGTGGTATCCGCACCGCGATCCGCAAACAACGCAACCATTTCCGTGAACCGGCGGCGAATGGCGTGGGCATAAGCCGTTTTTCCGCCCGCAGTATTTGCGTTGATATCTGCACCGTTATCGAGCAAAATGGTTGCGGCAGAGAGCCGCCGGCGTCGCGTGGCAACATGCAACGGCGTTTCCCGTACCAGTCCGCTTACAGCGTTGATATTTGCGCCATCCGCCAGCAGTTGACGCAGTTTGGCATCGCCGTCGGCACCGTAGTTGATATCCAGAAATTCATGAAGGGTCATTCAATTACCTCGGTTGTGTTTATAATATTATCCAAACGGAAGTGAGGAAGGATTTGTTGCGGATGAATGACCGGAGATTGTTGGGAAGTTGAAATGGACGCAGCGCAACTTATTTGCCCGGCGGCGGTGTGCCCTGAAATGGATTGCTGACAGAAACCGGCGAACCGGCGATACGCCGCAACATGGCTATTTGTCCGATATGGGTCAGCACGTCGGATAATGGCCCGTTGATAAGCGGCCAAAACGGTTATTTCAACAGCTTTATTTCTGCCAGGGTTTGCGCATCCATTGTTGAAAAGGAGTGTTCCAGCGTTTCAATTAATGCCAGCGTGCCCATACGCAGTGGATGCAACCCTTCTGGCTTAGCAACGGTTTCTGGATGAATCGCGGCATGAACCCACTGCAATAAATCCCAGATGTGCGCCATGTTTTCTGCGATGCTGCGGGCCTCATTTTCGGGCTGAAACGCTGCCACCGTTCCCGGTAATTCATCTGTTGCCCAAGAATACCGGAACCCGATGCTGGCGAGCAATCTGCTAATGACGGTTCCGGCTGTTATATTTTCCGGGCTTGCGGGCAGGGTGTGGTATTTGTTCATTGGGTTTTTCTGTTGTGTTTTTTTAGTGTTATTCAATTGGATTTCTTCTCTGTTTCTTTCAAAAAGCGTTCCCTCAGTTCGGCTAAAAATTCAAAATCCTTTCTTTCGATTCACGCATTCGGTTTCCCATCTGCGGTTTTTTCCATAAATAACAGATCCGGGCGAGGTTTCCAACCGGTGTGTTTCCAGAAATCTGCACCGGAAAAATTATCCGCGTTTACAGCAATCATCACTTTAAAAATGCCCTGCTGTTCGATGGCGGTGAGCGCCAATTCTACCAATTTTTTCCCGATATGTTGCTTCCGGTGCGCTTTACCGACCGCCAAATGATACAGATATCCGCGTCTGCCATCGTGCCCGCAGAGCACCGCGCCAACAATTTCGCTGTCGATTTCGGCAACAAAACTGGTTCCCGGGTTTCTGGCAAGATACGCGCCCAGCGACGGGCGGGAATCCGAATCGCGCAGGCGCACACCTTCGGTTTGCAGCCAAAGGGCTGTCACCGCGTTGTAATCGTCAATGGTCATGTTTCTGTAGTTGATCATCGTTGTTGCAACGCTTCCATTGGAGTTAAATGATGTTACCGGATCAACACCATTTTGCGAATCTGGCTGAATTCTCCGGCGCTTAATCGATAAAAATAAATCCCGCTGGACATTCCCGATGCATCCCAATCGATCGAATAGCTCCCGGCTGCAATTTTTTGCGAGATTAATGTTTTGACGCTTTCGCCAAGACTGTTGTAAATTGTGAGCGTTGTAAAACCTGCTGACGGCAATTCGAACCGGATGGTCGTTGCCGGATTAAACGGGTTGGGATAGTTTTGTTCCAGCGAAAAGGTTACCGGAGCAGCATCGCCATCGCTGTGCAATCCGGTTGGCGGTTCGATGATAAAACTGTCATCCCAGAAAATGTTGTTATCAATTGCGATGTGAATATTTATGGTAACCGGCGCTGAAAAATCGGGGATATTCAACAGGGAATACGCCGGCGTTTGTTTTACTTCGCCGGGTAAAAAACTGCCGAATACTGGGTTGGCATTTAAGATTTGGGTTACGGCGGTATCGGCAGTTTCTATTTGCAAAGATACATTGGGCACGACGGATGTTGCGCTTTCATTTTTTAATGAAATTTTTAAAGCGTAAAGCGTTCCGGCTGTGCTTTGTAACGAAAAATCCTGAAAAGTAATAGGGCCCTGAGTGGTGAAAATGGTCGATTTGAAGTGAGTAAATGCGCTATCGGTATCAGTGGTTTTAATACGGACATCGTAATTGCTTTCGTCGCTCAACGGACCCAGAATTGCGCCATACAGATTGTCACCAGCCAGGCTGTCGCCGTGCAGACCGTCGTCAAACATCGGCAGGGTATCGATGACGGTGCTGTCCGAATTGGCGTAAATGGCGGCTACGGTAAACTGATGATTTTCGGGATTGAGAATTTTTGCAGTTACTGCCGCCGTATCCGATTGCGGATGCAGATAGCGCGGATTGACCGCCGCGTTGATCGCATAGGGATGATCATGCGGCTGCTCATAATATTTCAATACCACCCGGAATAATTCTCTCAGAATTTCTGCGGAGCTGGCCGTGCCGCCGCGTTGATTCATTATTACCGCAATGCTGACCCCGCGTTCCCGGTAAAACAATGCCTGGGAATTGAAACCGATTCCGCCCCCGTCATGACCCCAAAGGGTTTTGCCGAGTACCGGAAAGGAATAAATCCCAAGTCCGTATCGGACCGGAGTGCCGGGAATTGGCACGGTATTGCGCATTTCCTGCATGGCAGTCGGGCTGAGTACCTGATCGCCGTGCAGCAAATACACCCATTTCGCCAGATCTTCCGCAGTGGAGACGATTGCGCCGGCTGTCCACAGCGAACTCATCCACGCGGTGCGCGGAATAACGGTGAGGTCATCGAGGATGCCATCGCCGTTGAGATCGTTCCAGTTGTGCGCCAGCTCGCCGACCAGCGGTTCTTCGATATCCATAAAGGTATGTTGCAAGTTGAACGGTTCCAATAATCGCTGATGCAACGGCACCGTAAACGAATCTGCGCCGCTGATTTCCCGGATGATCATCCCCGCCAAAGTATAGCCTGTATTGGAATAGCGCCAAGCCGCACCGGGCGGAAAATTGGGTTGCAACACATACGTTAATGTGTATTCCGGTGTCCAGAACAAGGTGGGATCATTGAGGATTGCCAAAAGCGTTGCCGGATTATCATTAAAATAATCGCTGACGCCGCCAGTGTGTTGCAACAATTGCCGGATGGTCATCGTGCTGTCCACATTTGCAAATGTTGGCAGCCATTGGCTGATCGGATCTTCCAGCGACAAACTGCCTTCTTCCACCATTTGCAGGATGATCGCAGCGACAAACGATTTCGTGTTACTGTCGATTTCCAGCAACATATCCGTGCGCATGGAATCGTTGGTTACCGGATTGGAAAATCCCCCGGCGCCGAGCCACGTTCCCTTTTCCGGCAAAATGATGGCTGCGGATGCGCCCATCAAATTGTGGGTAAACAACATGGAATCCAGAACAAACTGGAAACGTGCTGCCAGCAATCCCTCAAATCCGTTACTGCTTTTGTAGGTTTGCGGCGATGCCGGCATTTGCGGCGGTGAATGGCGCAATGCCGGATGGCTAACGATGGTTAGCGTATCGCGTTCCTGAAATTCAAACTGCGCATGAATTGTGCCGCTAAACAATAGGATTGCAGACATGGCAATCACGAAACCTGTATATCGCTTCATTTATTTTATCCCTTTTGGTTCGTAAATCCGGTTCGAACATGTTTTCGATTTTTGCTGCACAGAAGTTACATGTTTTCAATGGTTTTTACGATCACTTTTCAAAACAGTGATGTTGCACAGTGGGTTGTCACGTTCGAATTGAGGGTGATTGCGGTGCATTTTCCCAAAAAGAAAACCCATTGTTTAGTTTTTTTTTTGACATTTATTTTTTGCGATTTGTTTTTTGTGTTTTTGAAACACAACAGACTTCCATTTTATTTTTGGCAAATAGGAATTATATTGAACATCAACGAATGAATGGTTCATTCGTCAAAACTCCGAGCCGGATAGCCTGTGTTTCCCGCGAAATATGGCAAACCGGCCGATGGCAAATCGCCACTCCGGTAACCGCCGGAGCAGGGTGAAACCGGAAACAGTTTCGCCTCCCGTGTTTGGAAAGGAGTCAATATGAATACTGCCGTTGCCCATCGGCACGCGGTTGATTCGCAGGAAAAAATGCTGATCGATAATCACGGTCGCCGCATCAATTATGTGCGGCTGGCGGTGACGGATGTGTGCAATTTGCGCTGCGTTTATTGCATGCCGGAGCACATGAAATTCTTGCCCCGCAACGAAACCCTGACATTTTCTGAAAATATCCGATTGCTGAAATTGCTGTCGCAAATGGGCATCACCAAAGTGCGCATCACCGGTGGCGAGCCGTTCGTGCGTCCGGATTTGCCGGATTTGCTGCGGGAAATCCGGCAGATTCCCGGCATTCGCAATGTGCACATCACCACCAACGGCGTGCTCACCGCGCCGCATTTGCCGCTGCTGAAATCGTTGGGCATTGCGGGCATCAACCTCAGTCTGGATTCGCTCGATCGCGAGCGGTTCCGGCAAATCACCCGCCGCGATGCGTTCGCCAAAGTGATGGACACATTTCACGGCACCATCGCTGCCAACATTCCCCTGCGAATCAACATGGTTGTGATGGACGGTGTGAACACTACAGATATTTTGCCGATGGCGAAACTCTCCCAAAAATATCCCGTTTCGGTGCGCTTTATTGAAGAAATGCCGTTTGACGGATCGGGCAAAATAAAGCCGGAGATTGAATGGGATCACCGGAAAATTTTGACGCTGCTCCAATCGGAATTTCCGGAAATCCACCCGCTGCCCGGCGAAGCTGCGGCAACTGCGCAGCATTTCAAAATTCCCGGTTTTGCCGGTAATGTGGGCATTATCGCCGGATTTACGCGGACGTTTTGCGGGAGCTGCAACCGCATTCGCATCAACGCGCGGGGCGGATTGCAAACCTGTTTGTATGGCGCGGATGATTTGAATGTCCGCGATTTGCTGCGCAGTTCTGCGAGCGATTTGGAAATCCAGCAGGCGTTCCGCAGGCGCATCGGCAATCGTTTCAAAGATGGTTGGGAAGCGCAACAGCATCGCCAGAAATCCGGCGAAACCAATGAATCGATGTCGCTGATCGGCGGATAAACGTTGGGAACGGTTCCGACCGTACCGCAAGCGCAGACCAGCAGTTAAAAAAGTAGGGAACGGTCGCGACCGTTCCGCAAAAATAAATGAAAAACAAAAGAAAAACCCCATGATCGACGTTAGCCCAAAATTCAACACACTGCGATACGCCAAAGCCCGTGGCGTGCTGAACGCCGCACCGGAAACCATTTTACGGGTTCGCGAAAACACCGTGCCGAAAGGCGATGTGCTGGCAACTGCCCGCGCCGCCGGTATCAGTTCCGCCAAAAAATGTGCGGAATGGATGATTTTTTGCCACAGCATTCCGCTCGATTGGGTGGATGTTTCTTTCGAAATTGAGGAATCGCAAATTCGGGTGTTTTGCGAAGCACGCACCGTCTGGAAAACCGGCGTGGAAATGGAAGCGCTCACCGGCGTCACCGGTGCGTTGCTGAACATGTACGACATGCTCAAACCGCTGGACAAACATCTCTCGTTTGGCGATGTGAAAATCATCAAAAAGAAGGGCGGCAAAAGCGATTACCGCGATGCATTCAAACACCCGCTAAAAACGGGTGTGCTGGTGATTTCCGATTCCACATTTGCCGGTGAACGGGAAGATCGTTCCGGTAAAATTATCACCGAATTTTTGGCAAGCCAGCCGGTGGATGTCGCAGCATACGAAATTCTGCCGGACGAGCAGGATCAGATACGCGAGCGATTGACGGAAATGGCGGATGCGCAACAGTTCGACCTGATTTTCACCACCGGCGGCACCGGTCCGGGTCCGCGCGATGTGACGCCGCAAGCCACCGCCGCGGTAATCGAACGGGATTTTCCCGGCATCGCCGAAGCCATGCGCAAACACGGGAAAGACCGCACGCCATACGCGATGCTCTCGCGGGAAATTACCGGCGTTCGCGGGAAATGTGTGATCATCAATTTGCCGGGCAGCAGCAACGGCGCGCTGGAAAGCTTGCAGGCGATTTTTCCGGGATTGCTGCATATTTTCCCGATGATGCAGGGCATGGGGCATTGAGTGGATGAGTGAATGTGCGGTCAGCTTTCAGCTAAAAACGCTGTGTCCTTTGGGATAAATATTTTTTAATATCACCAGCGGATCTTACCGATGTGTCCCAACGGACCCACCAAAGTGTTGTAAACCAGATATCCGAAATTGAACAGCAGCTGTTTTGCAGCGGAAAACGAAACGCGGAAAAGTTTGCCGCCGCGATGCAGCAAATATCCGTCGATGAGCAGTTTGGTGATGAGCAGCGCAATTGCCGGAAAATGGAACAGCGGACTCAGCCAAATGCCCAAATTGCTGGCGTGATAAAATAAATATCCCATTTGCAGCGATGTGCTGTATCGTTTTCCGGCGGAAAAATGGCGTCGTCGCTGGCGCAGAAAATGGGCGAACGATTCCGGCGGTTCCATCGTTACCCAGCCATCGGGATTGCTGCAAAACGCGATGGGCAATCCGGCGCTGCCGAACTTCTGGAGCAGCAAATCGTCATCGCCGCTGAGCGAATCGATGATGCTGCCAAAGCCGCCAACCCGGTCGAACGCATCGCGGGTGTATGCCCAGTTGCCGCCATAGGAAATCACCGGTTTGCCAAATCCGACACCCGCCGCCGCAATGCACCAGCTAATCAATTTTTCGAACACCAGAAAATTTTCCCACACATTTTTGGGTTGCCGCAGCCGCATCAAACTGACGATGGCCGCCGCGTCGTCGTCAAAAAATTGTTGCATCGTTTGCAAATGGTTTCGGGTGGGCAACACATCCGCATCCAGAAAAACCAGCCGGGAAAATGTGGCGTCATTTATCGCCAGTTGCAGCGCATTTTTTTTTGGAGAAATATTTTTCGGTGCGCTGGAAATGTCAATAATGCGTAAATTGGGTAGTGATTTCTGAAAAGATTTGGCTATTTGAACCGTCGCATCCGTGCAGCGATCCGCCGCCAAAACAATCTCGAATTGGTTGTTCGGCAGCGTTTGTTCGGATAAAATCCGGAGCAATTCCGGCAGCGATTGTTCTTCGTTGTGCGCCGCAATTATCACGGAAACAGGGGAGGAGGGACGCGTTTTTTTTGGCGATTGCTGCGACAATTTGCGTATGCCGCGCCACAGCCATATCTGGAAAAACAGCTGTATCAGGAAGCAAACGCCGCCGAGCATCCAGCCGATCACGAATTATGGCTCCAGCGATTTTTATCGCGGAAATCTTTGCCCCAGTTGAGTTTGCTGTGCAGCAGCCGGTAATAATTGCTGTGCAACGGCTTCACTAAAATGGCGGAATGCGGCGCTCGTTCGACGCGAATTTTGGTGCGGCTCGGTCGCGGATAAACTTCCTGACCGTCCGGCGAAACGATGAACGCGGGCGCTTCTGTGCGGACGATGATTTCAATTTTCGAATCGGACGGCACAATGACGGGGCGGTTGGTCAGCGAATGCGGGCAAATCGGGTTGATAATCAGCGCGTTGGTGGATGGCACGATAATCGGTCCGCCGGATGACAGCGAGTAGCCGGTGGAACCGGTCGGCGTGGAAATCAGCAATCCGTCCGCAACATACGCGTTGAGATATTCGCCGCCGATGTGCACCTCAATTTCGATCACGCGAATGGCGCCGCCTTTGTCGAGCACAATTTCGTTGAGCGCATACAATGGCTTATCCAACCCTTCGACATCGGCTTTCAGGATTTGCCGTTTTTCCAGACGATATTCACCGGCCAGCACTTTGGTCATTTCATCGGCGAACGATTCCAGCAAAATTTCCGTCAAAAAACCCAGTCCGCCAACGTTGATGCCCAAAACAGGCGTTTCCTTTGCGCCGATCATCGCGATGGTTCGCAAAATGGTGCCGTCGCCGCCAACTGCCAAAATCATGTCGCAGCGATGCGGCAATAATTCATCCGGCGTTACCGGCGGCTGCGAAATGCCGGGATTTTCCGGTGCATTGGCAATGCTTTCCGCAATTGTCAGCGTTACATCCTGTTTGGCAAACCACGCCAGTATCGCCGGATATTGTTCCCAAAAAAACGGTTTACCGGTATTTGCCACAAGCCCGATTTTCAACAGCTCCTCCAGATGCTAATTATCTGCGTATTCACCCGCTCAAAGTACGATACTGTGATGTTTTTGTCAAGGTTTATCCCAACCCGGCAGCGTCGCAGATTGCCGGGATCAACCTTGATTTTTTAATCCGTTTTTGGTAAAATGAACAACATTTGAATGATGTCGAAAAAAAGGTGATCGAATGAAATATCGGTTTTGGAATATTGTTTTTACTGCATTTACAGTGGTTGCACTAAACGGCGCAATTGCTGCGCAAACGGTAACGTTCGAAAATGTTGCCACGGCGATGGGCGTTCAGCACATGTATGTGAACCACACATTTTACGGCGGCGGCGTCAGTTTTGCGGATTTTGACGGCGACGGACGCGATGATCTGACCTTTGCCACCGGCGAAGGCGAAGCGCTGATGATTTATCGCAATGTGGACGGCAACACGTTTACCGAAGTTGGCGCAGCACTGAACGTGACGGATAACCTCGAATCCAAAACCGTGCTGTGGATCGATTACGACAACGATGGCGACCGCGATTTGTTTATTGCCAATTATTACGGGAGCAGCAAGTTATTTGCAAATCAAAACGGCGTTTTTGCGGATGTAACAACCGCCGCCGGATTGATCGCGGAAGACCTGACCACCATCGCTGCCTGCTGGGCGGATTTCAACAACGACGGGTGGCTGGATGTTTATTTGACCAATCACAGCCCCGCAATTGACAACGTGCTGTTCCAAAGCAACGGCGACGGCACTTTTGCAGATGTGACCGCCGCCGCCGGCGTTGCGGATGCCGGCAAAAATCCGCTGGCAGTTGTTGCGATCGATTACGACGCGGACGGTTGGCAGGATATTTACATCGGCAGCGACCGCTTTTTTGGCAATACGCTGTTGCGCAACAACGGAAACGGCAGCTTTTCGGATGTGAGCGTTGCCTCCGGCAGCAACCTTTCCTTTCATTCGATGGGCATTACCGTTGGCGATTACGATGGCGATGGCGATCTCGATATGTATGTTTCCAACGATCCGTTTGGCAACGGATTGTTGCGGAATAACGGCGATGGCACCTTCTCCGAAGTTGCGGACGCCGCCGGCGTTGCGGTAAACAAAGCCTGTTGGGGCGTTAATTTTTTTGATTTTGATAACGATGGCGATCTCGACTTGTTTGTGGCAGTCGCCACCGGTCTGCCGAACAACTGGAATGTGCTCTACGAAAATTTGGGCGATGGCACATTTTCGCAAACCAGCGGGATCGGGATGGATGGCGACGCCTCGTTTGGCTACGGTTCCGCCATCGGCGATGTTGATGGCAACGGCTATCCCGATGTTGCAGTGCTAAACGAACTCGGTCCATCCGATCTCTGGAAAAACAGCGGCGGCAGCAATAATTGGGTAAAACTGGCGCTTGAGGGAACCGTTAGCAATCGCGATGCGGTGGGCAGTTTGCTGGAAATTTATCACGGCGGGAAGCGCCAACTGCGCACCATTCACTGCGGCACAAGCTATTTATCGCAGCACAGCACAACCGAAACCATCGGCTTGGGCAGCGATTTGCAGATCGACTCGCTGCGGATTCGCTGGCCGTCGGGAACGGAAGATGTGGTGCAAAACCTTGCTGCCGGGCAAATCTGGCAATTGCGGGAAGGGCAGGGAATCACCGGAATTCCGGTCGAAACGGACGCAATTCCGGCCCAATTCCGGCTGGAAGCCAACTATCCGAATCCGTTCAATCCGCAAACGACAATTCGCTATTCGCTCAGCGTGGCAGCGCACTTGTCGCTAAAAATTGTTGATGTGCAGGGCAAACAAATCGCAACCTTAGCCGAAGGATTTCAGTCCGCAGGCGAATATCTGGTTGAATGGAACGGATCGGACGAATCGGGAAATCCGGTGGCATCCGGCGTTTATTTTTACCAATTGCGTGCGGGCGATTTCCGGCAAGTCCGCAAAATGATGCTCGTTCGCTAAATCGCGGTTTTTTCAACCACTTGCAGCGTTATCCGGCTGGCACAAACCAGCTTGCCTTCCGGCGTTTGAATACGGATTTCCCACACATGGGTTCGCCGCCCGATATGCAGCGGTTTGGCGATACCTTCCACATATCCGTCGCGTACGGCGCGGACGTGGTTGGCGTTAATTTCCAGTCCGACACACATGAATTTTTCCAGATCGACACACATCCACCCGCCAATGCTGCCGAGCCGTTCCGCCAGCGCAACGGAAGAACCGCCGTCCAGCAATCCCGCCGGCTGCGTGGTGCGATGATCCACCGGCATTTTGGCTTTCAGATAATCATCGCCAAATGCCGTAAATTCGATCCCCAAATGCTCACCGAGGTTGTTTTTGTTAAAGCTGTTCAATCGTTCCAGCGATATTTCGCCATGCCAAATTGCCATTTTTTTTCCAAATGTTATGGTTTCGATAAAAATATTTTCTTCAAAATTACTTTTAAAAAGTAAAAATTAAAAGATTGTTTCAGTTCACTTTTATTCAATCTAATGTGTATTATTGTTAGTGCCGTGTGGTAATACTGCTACACGGCTTTCTCGCCAGTGGTTCTTTGGGCTTCAACTTCGAAATTTTTATTGGGTGCTGCAATATTGAGTCAACTTAATTTCAACATCTCATTTTTGAAATTGACCGGATGGTTATTCTGCGTTATGCAAAAAAAATCGGACCCGGTTCGAGAAAATATGCAATTCTGTTCTATAAATTCAAAGAAAGATGCACGAATTCCGATAATCAACAAAATGTGCTTCAACACATCCCGTTAGCGGAGTAATCGCAAGATGCAAGGGTTGGTATGTTAACACGGAGTTACAACACACAAATGTCTAAAAATAAATGGATTTTGATGCTGTGGGCGATCCTGTTCGCTGGCAGTTCAGTGATTGGGCAAACCGGAAATCGCCAATTGGCGTCGCAAGCCGGAACGTTACTCGTTTGGGAAGGCAGCGCCGGCGGCAACGATTACAGCGGCGCGTTCATCCGCGATTATTTGGAAACTGCCGGATTTACAGTGGATTATCGCACCAGTTTTCCCGTTACGTTAACCGGATATGACGCGATATTTTTATCCTATGGCAATTCCGGCGCGAACGGTTCCGCCAAAACCGAATTTACAGATGTGCAGGCAAGTTTGGTGCGCACCTATCTGGAATCCGGCGGAAAAGTGTATCTCGAAGGCGGCGACGCATTCGGGAACGATCAGTCGGGAAACAATATCCTCTACGGCCTGTTTGGTTTGGGGAACGCAACTGACGGATTTACCCACGCGATCAGCAGCCTCAGCGGGCAGAGCGGCACGATCACCCAGGGCATGTCGTTCAGCAGTTCCGGGCAATCGAACAACGATTTTATCGATCGCTATACTGTTTTTGGCGGCAGCAAAGCTTTTGTCGAAAGCGGCTACGGCACAGTTGCCGTGCAGTATTCGGGAATTTACGGACAGAAAACCTTCGCTTTTTCATACGCATTGGCAGAGTTAAACGATAGCGGCGGCAGCAGCCGTCAAAATATTCTGGGCAATCTGGTTAACTTTTTTGAGCTGAATTCCGCATTGCCGGATATCAGCGTTTCGCCGGCATCGATCGATATTTCGATGTTTCCGGGAACAACTGATCAGCGAACACTGAACATCAGCAACGTTGGCGGCGGCACATTAAATTGGGATATTTCCAGCCAGGATACCCAAACCGTGCGGCTGCAACTGCCCGGCGGCGAAAGTATTCCGGTATCCGTTCAGCGATCGTTGCCGAAAGTTGCCGGCACGCCATCACCGCTGTTGCGCAGCGAAAATCCATCACTCAGCCAACCGCCCGCCAAAGGCGATCCCATTAACGATAACGTATTTTTCAGCAGCACCAACAGCGTTTCGCTGATCATTGATGACGGCGGACGCGAAAACGCTATCGGTTTGAACAACGGCGGCCAGTTTATCTGGATGAACCAGTTTTCCCCGCATCCCGGCGAATTTCCGTTTACGCTGGAAGAAGTGTGGGTGATGTTCGGCAGTGATTTGGGCGTGACCACCGGGGATCTGGTGGATATTTTTGTGTACGAAGATACCGACGGCAACATCGATAACGGTGCGACGCTGCTCGCCAGCCACACCAACGCCGCGGTGCAAGCCGTGGACGATCAGACATTTTCCGTTTACGGGATCAGTCCGGTGGTGCTCAGCGGTCCCGGCGATGTAATTATCGCCGTCGTCAACCGAACCGCCGGCATTCTCGAAGGCGATTTACCCGCCGCATTGGACGAAGGCAACAACGCCGGACGGTCGTGGATCGGCACTTACAGCGGCAATCCATCCGGCTCGCCGGCTGTTCCGGCAACGGCGGCATGGGGAACGACCTCAAGTTTTGGATTTCCGGGCAACTGGATGATCCGCGGTCGCGGTTTCCGGGAAAACAATTGCGACTGGATGAGTCAGGCGCCTTTCAGCGGACTGATCACTTCCGGCAGCAGCGAAAATGTGACGGTTACTTTTGATGCAACCGGTTTATCAAACGGGATTTATCAGTGCCAACTGGTGGTCGCCAGCAACGATCCGGACGAGCCGTTAGTGGTGATTCCGGTAACGCTGACCGTCATTAATCGCGCGCCGGTTATCACAGCAATTGCCAATCAGCAAACGACCGAAAATACGCCGTTGCAGGTGAATATTCAATCCAGCGATGTGGAAGGTCACAATATTGCATTGTCTGTGAACAATATGCCCACCTTCGGCAGTTTGACGGATAACGGCGACGGCAGCGGGCATATCACCTTTTCCCCCGGATTTTTGGATGCGGGCAGCTATGCCGGAATCCGCGTTATTGCCACAGACGACGGTGTGCCCGTCGCGATGGATTCCGTCGCATTTGCGCTGACCGTTGACGATCTGAACCGCGTGCCGGTGTTGCCGGCGATTGCCGCTCAATCGGTGGACGAAGCAGATACGCTCACGCTGTTGCTCACCGCCAGCGATCCCGATACGGACAACGCGCTGGCTTTTTCCGCCACCAATTTACCGGCTTTCGGCACGCTGACCGACAACGGCGACGGCAGCGCAAATCTGCAATTTTTGCCCGGATACGATGCATTTGGCACGTATCCGAACATTCAGATTACTGTAACGGATGACGCCGCAAACCCGCTTTTTGCCAGCCGGACATTCTCGCTGAGCGTTGCGGATGTAAACCGCGCTCCGGCAGTTTCGGCGATTGCACCGCAATCCGTGAACGAGGGCGCGACGCTGTCCGTCCCGGTTTCCGGCAGCGATCCCGATGGCAACGGCATCAGTTTTTCGACCCTGAATTTACCCGCGTTTGGCGCATTGACCGACAACGGTAATGGCACCGGAAATATTCAACTCTCACCCGGTTTTGAGGATGCTGCTAGCTACACCATCAACGTGATTGCCACCGATAACGGCACACCGAACTTGAGCGACACACTCAGCTTTGTGCTAACGGTGAATGTCACCAATCGTGCGCCGGTTTGGAGCGCGGTTTCGGCGCAATCGGTGGATGAAAACAGCAGCCTTTCGGTGCCCGTTTCCGCGAGTGATCCGGACGGCAACGGCGTTTCGCTGACCGTTTTGAGTGCGCCAGCTTTCACCGGTTTCACCGATAACGGCGGCGGTAGCGGCAGCGTTTCGTTTACGCCCGGACTGGATGACGCGGGCATTTACACTGTCCAATTAATCGCCACCGACAACGGCACACCCAATTTGACAGATACGCTCAGCTTTTCGCTGACAGTAAATAATGTGAATCGCGCCCCGGTTTTTGCGGCGGTTTCCGCCCAATCGATGACCGAGAACAGCAGCCTTTCGGTGCCGATTTCCGCCAGCGACGCGGATGGCAACGGACTGACCTTTTCCGGGCTGAATCTGCCCGGTTTTGCATCGGTGACAAACAACGGCGATGGCACCGGAAATGTTCAACTGACGCCCGGATTTGAGGATGGCGGCAGCTACACCCTTTCGGCGATCGTCACCGACGACGGCACGCCGAATCTGAGCGATACGGTCAGTTTCTCGCTGACGATCAGCGAAGTGAATCGCGCACCGGTTTGGAGCGTAATTTCGGCGCAATCGGTGGATGAAAACAGCAGCCTTTCGGTGCTGGTATCGGCGAACGATCCGGACGGTAACGGCGTTTCGCTGACCGTTTTAAGTGCGCCCGCTTTCACCGGTTTCACCGATAATGGCGGCGGCAGCGGCAGCGTTTCGTTTACCCCCGGACTGGATGACGCGGGCAATTACACCGTCCAATTAATCGCCACCGACAACGGCTCACCCAATTTGACAGATACGCTCAGCTTTTCGCTGACAGTAAATAATGTGAATCGCGCGCCGGTTTTTGCAGCGGTTTCCGCCCAATCGATGACCGAGAACAGCAGCCTTTCGGTGCCTATTTCCGCGACAGATGCGGACGGCAACGGACTCACTTTTTCCGGGCTGAATCTGCCCGGTTTTGCATCAGTGACAAACAACGGCGATGGCACCGGAAATGTTCAACTGACGCCCGGATTTGAGGATGGCGGCAGCTACACGCTTTCGGCGATCGTCACCGACGACGGCACGCCTAATCTGAGCGATACGGTCAGTTTCTCGCTGACGATCAGCGAAGTGAATCGCGCACCGGTTTGGAGCGTAATTTCTGCGCAATCGGTTGACGAAAACAGCAGCCTTTCGGTGCCGGTATCGGCGAGTGATCCGGATGGCAACGGCGTTTCGCTGACTGTTTTCAGTGCGCCCGCTTTTACCGGTTTCACCGATAATGGCAGCGGTAGCGGCAGCGTTTCGTTTACGCCCGGACTGGACGACGCGGGCAATTACACCATCCAATTAATTGCCACCGACAACGGCACACCCAATTTGACAGATACACTCAGCTTTTCGCTGACAGTAAATAATGTGAATCGCGCGCCGGTTTTTGCAGCGGTTTCCGCGCAATCGATGACCGAAAACAGCAGCCTTTCGGTGCCGATTTCCGCCAGCGACGCGGACGGCAACGGACTGACTTTTTCCGGGCTGAATCTGCCCGGTTTTGCATCAGTGACAAACAACGGCGATGGCACCGGAAATGTTCAACTGACGCCCGGATTTGAGGATGGCGGCAGCTACACGCTTTCGGCGATCGTCACCGACGACGGCACCCCGAATCTGAGCGATACGGTCAGTTTTTCGCTGACGATCAGCGAAGTGAATCGCGCACCGGTTTGGAGCGTAATTTCTGCGCAATCGGTTGACGAAAACAGCAGCCTTTCGGTGCCGGTTTCGGCGAGTGATCCGGACGGCAACGGGATGAGCATTACCGTGCTGAGCGCGCCCGTTTTTGCATCGCTGACCGACAACGGCAACGGCAGCGGTTCGATCGCATTTTCGCCCGACGCGGAAGATGCCGGAAATTACACCGTCGAGCTGATCGTCACCGATAACGGATCGCCGGCGTTGCGCGACACGGTCGCTTTTTCGCTGACGGTGAACAACGTGAATCGCGCCCCAATCTGGAGCACTGTTTCCGCCCAAACGATGAACGAAAACAGCAGCCTTTCGGTGCCGGTATCGGCGAGTGATCCGGACGGCAACGGGATTTCTCTTTCTGCGTTGAGCATTCCGGCGTTCGCCAATTTGACTGACAACGGCAACGGCAGCGGCTCAATCGCATTCACCACCGGATTTGAAGATGCCGGAAATTACACCATCGAATTGATTGCCACCGACAACGGCACACCCAATTTGCGGGATACGCTGAGTTTTTCGCTGACGATCAGTGAAGTGAATCGCGCGCCGATTTGGAGCGTAATTTCCGCGCAATCGGTGAACGAAGGTAGTAGCCTTTCGGTGCCGGTAGCGGCGAGTGATCCGGATGGCAACGGGATGAGCATTTCCGTGCTGAGCGCGCCCGCTTTTGCATCGCTGACGGACAACGGCAACGGCAGCGGTTCGATCGCATTTTCGCCCGACGCGGAAGATGCCGGAAATTATACAGTCGAGCTGATCGTCACCGATAACGGTTCGCCGGCGTTGCGCGACACGGTCGCTTTTTCGCTGACGGTGAACAACGTCAATCGCGCGCCAATCTGGAGCAGCGTTTCCGCCCAATCGATGAATGAAAACAGCAGCCTTTCGGTGCCGGTATCGGCGAGTGATCCGGACGGCAACGGGATTTCCCTTTCTGCACTGAGCATTCCGGCGTTCGCCAATTTGACCGACAACGGCAACGGCAGCGGCTCAATCGCATTTACTACCGGATTTGAAAATGCCGGAAATTACACCATCGAATTGATCGCCACCGACAACGGCACACCCAATTTGCGGGATACGCTTACCTTTGCATTAACCGTGAACAACGTGAACCGCGCGCCGGTTTTTGCGGCAACGGCTGCGCAATCGGTGAACGAAAACAGCAGCCTTTCGGTGCCCGTTTCGGCGAGTGATCCCGATGGCAACGGTATCGCATTTTCCGCGCTCAGTTTGCCCGGGTTCGCCAGCCTTTCGGACAACGGAAACGGCAGCGCGTCGGTTCAAATTTCACCCGGATTTGAAGATGCCGGAAACTACACCCTCAGCCTTATCGCCACCGACAACGGCTCGCCCAATTTGAGCGACACGCTCAGCTTTGTGCTAACGGTTGGCAATGTGAACCGCGCGCCGGTTTTTGCGGCAACAGCTGCGCAATCGATGAACGAAAACAGCAGCCTTTCCGCGCCCGTTTCCGCGAGCGATCCGGATGGCAACGGAATGAGTTTTGCCGGATTGAATTTGCCCGCATTCGCAACGCTGACCGACAACGGCGACGGCACCGGAAGTATCGCATTTACAACTGGTTATGACGATGCCGGCAGCTACACCATTCGGGCGATTGTCACCGATAACGGCACGCCCAATCTGAGCGACACGCTCAGTTTTTCGCTGGCGGTGAGCAACGTGAATCGCGCGCCGGTTTTTGCCGCCATCGCCAATCAAACGATTTCGGAAAACAGCGGCTTAACCTTGCCGGTTTCCGCGACAGATCCGGATGGCAACGGGATGACTATTTTCGCGCAAACGGTTCCGGCATTCGGCACCTTTTCGGACAACGGGAACGGCACCGCAAGCCTGCAATTCGCACCCGGATTTGATGACGCCGGCAGCTATCCGGTCGTGCTACTCGTGCTGGATAACGGCACGCCCGCTCTCAGCGATACCCTGAATTTCACGCTGACCGTAACCAATTTGAACCGCACGCCGGTGCTCGCGGCTATCGCCAATCAATCGATGGAAGAGGGTGCCGTGCTCAATTTGCCGGTATCGGCGACGGATCCGGATGGCAACGCGATTTCGCTGTCCGCGCAGGGAATACCCACTTTTGGCAGCTTTTCGGATAACGGCGGCGGCACCGGCAGTCTGCAATTTTCGCCGGGATTCGGCAGCGCCGGAAATTTCAACATCAAAATTTTTGCGACAGATAATGGCAGCCCCGCACTCACCGATACGGTCAGTTTTACGCTGAGCGTGGGCAATGTGAACCGCGCACCGGAGATTGCGGCGATTGCCAACAGTGCGGTAAATGAGGGCGGCAGCCTCGCAATTCCGGTTTCCGCGAACGATCCCGATGACGATGGACTGACGCTCACCGCGATTGGTTTGCCCGCATTCGCCAGTTTTACGGACAACGGCGACGGCAGCGGCAGCTTCCAGTTCAACCCGGATTTCAGCCACGCCGGTGTTTATAACCTCAAACTTGCGGCTGTCGATAACGGCGTTCCCGCGCTGAGCGATACCGCCAGTTTTACCATTACAATTAATAATATTAATCGCGCGCCGGTGTTGGCGGCGGTTGCCAATCAGGGTGTTAATGAGGGTGGAAATCTGGCTGTTCCGGTTTCCGCGAGCGATCCCGATGGCGATGCGCTGGTGCTCACCGCGCCAAATTTACCCGCATTCGGCAGCTTTACCGACAACGGCGATGGCACTGGAAATATTGAATTTACGCCCGGTTTTGGCGACGAAGGCAGTTACACCATTCAACTGGTTTCGATCGATAACGGCACACCGGTGTTGAGCGATACCATCAGCTTTGCGCTGGTTGTTGGCAATGTGAATCGTGCGCCTGTGCTGACAGCGATTGCCAATCGCTCGATGAATGAAAATGGCGCGCTGTCCGTCGCTGTTTCCGCGAGCGATCCCGATGGCAACGGTATTGTGCTGGCCGCCCAAAATCTGCCTTCATTTGGCACATTCACCGATAACGGCGACGGTACCGGAAATTTCCAGTTCAACCCGGATTTCACGAACGCCGGCAGCTACAGCATCCAAATAATTGCGGTTGATAACGGCGTTCCCGCGCTGTCCGACACCACCGGATTTGTGCTAACCGTGAACGATGTGAACCGCGCGCCGCAGATGGTTGCAATCGCCAATCAGGCGATGGATGAAGGCGCCAGCCTTTCCGTTCCGGTTTCTGCGAGCGATCCCGATGGCGACGGTCTTGCGTTGTCCGCGCTGAATGTTCCGGCGTTCGCCCAATTTACCGACAACGGCAACGGCACTGGAAATATTCAACTGACGCCCGGTTTTGAAACCGCCGGAAATTACACACTTTCGATTCGCGTGCTGGATAACGGCACGCCTGTGCTGTCCGATACCGTCACATTTTCGCTGAGCGTCAGCAATGTGAATCGCGCCCCGGTAGTGACCGCCATTTCCAATCGGCAGGTGGATGAAGGCGCAACGATTGCTTTTCCGGTTTCCGCCAACGATCCGGATGGCAACGCAATGGCGCTTTCGGTGCTGAATTTGCCCGATTTCGGCAGCTTCACCGATAATGGAAACGGCACCGGCAGTTTTGAATTTTCACCGGAATTTGGCAGCTCGGGCAATTACAACATCAAAGTGGTAGCGCTGGATAACGGCACACCCGCGCTGTCCGATACCGCCGGTTTTGTGCTCACCGTCGGCAACGTGAACCGTGCGCCGGAGCTGACCGACATCGCCGACCAATCTATGCCGGAAGGCAATATTTTGAATCTGCCGGTAACGGCAACCGATCCCGATGGCGATGGCGTCATCCTTTCCGCAGCCAATTTACCGGCGTTCGCTACTTTTACCGATAACGGCGGCGGCACCGGAAATCTGCGGCTTGCCCCGGATTTTAGCGCGTCCGGCAGCTATCCCATTCGCTTGATTGCCCGCGATACCGGTATTCCGCAATTGTCCGATACCCTAAATTTTGTGCTCACGGTAACCAACACCAACCGCGCACCGGAAATTTCGGCGATCGCCAATCAAACCATTCGTGAGGGATTGGTGCTGAACGTGCCCGTTTCGGCGGTTGATCCCGATGGCAATTTGGTGGTACTTTCCGCGCAAAATGTGCCCGCGTTCGGCACGTTCACGGATAATGGCGGCGGCAGCGGCAACTTCCGGTTTACGCCCGGTTTTGGCGATGGCGGCAGCTTCACCATTTCCGCGATTGCCCGCGATACCGGAACGCCGCAGCTGACAGACACGCTCAGTTTTGTGCTGACCGTGGTGGACACCAACCGCGCGCCGGTGATTGTCACGATTGCCAATCGCGCGATGAATGAAAGCGATACACTGATATTCGACATCTCCGCCAGCGATCCCGATGGCGACAGCCTGGCGTTTTCCGTGGACGGTTTACCCGCATTCGGCACGCTGAGCGACAGCGGCGATGGCACCGGCAGCTTGCATTTTCTGCCTGGATTTAGCGACGCAGGCATTTTTTCGATCGATGTAAAAGTGACCGACAACGGTTCTCCAACAGTCACAACCGTGGAAAATTTTGTGCTCACCGTGCAAAATATCAACCGTTCGCCGATGCTTTCCGCGATACCGGACACATCGCTCAGCGAAGGCGATACACTATTATTGGCAGTAACCGCCAGCGATCCTGATGGTGATCCGATCAATTTTTCAACCGCAAATCTGCCTGTTTTTACTGAATTTACGAATATCAGCAACGGTAGCGCGTCGCTGAAAGTGGCGCCTGGCTTCCGTGACAGCGGCAGCTATCCCGGCATCGAAATTACCGCCAGCGATACCGGCGCAGCGGCGTTCAGCGTATCAATTATTTTCCGGATTGATGTGGCAGACAGCAACACCGTTCCCGTTGCCACCGACGATAATTTTATCACAAAAGAAGACAGCGCCGCCACATTTTTGCCGCTCGCAAACGACTCCGACGCCAACGGCGATACGCTGCGAATCGTGGCAATTTTATCCCCGTCAGCCGGTGGAACGATCGCTGTTTTGCCGGGCGACACTGCCGTATTTTTTGAACCGGCAGCCGATTTTGACGGCACATTTGGTTTCGATTATGTGATCGGCGACGGTCAGGGCGTGACGGATACTGCAACCGTTTCGATTGCAGTAACGCCGGTGAACGATGCGCCGCTGCTCACCGGATTGCCCGACAGCCTCGTTTTCAACGGCGATGCGCTGGATACGCTGCGCATTTGGGACGCCATCAGCGATGTGGACGATTCGCTTTCCGCGATGAACATCACCTGGCAGGCGTTGCCGGACACGCTGGCGTTTAGCTGGCTCGCCGATTCCGGCTGGCTGCAAGTTGGCGCAAAACAACCGAATGCCTCCGTTACTGCGGAACTGGTTGTCACCGTTAGCGATGCCGCTGGCGCCAGCGTTGCGGATACAATCGGCGTTCGCATCATCGGCGTAATGGGCATTGGTGATGACGACGGCAACATTCCGTTAAAATTTGTGGTGTATCAAAATTATCCGAACCCGTTCAATCCGCAAACGACCATTCGGTTCGGCATTCCGGTTGCGGAAAAAGTGAAAATTTCCGTTTACAATATTTTGGGTCAGCAAGTTGCGGTGTTGCTGAATGAACAACTGCAGGCCGGCTATCACACCGTGCAGTTCGATGCCCGGCAAATTGCCAGCGGCATGTATTTCTATCTGGTGCAAACGGAGAAAAACCGCTCCGTTCACAAAATGATGTTAATAAAATAATTACATAGATTTAGAGGTTTAAATCGGTGATGAACAAACGCATAATACTGGTCATGTTTTGGTTGCTTGCCGGAACCCTTTTGGGTTGGGCACAATTTACGCAGGATATCATCGGGCATGAAATTACGGATATTCGCACAAATACGGATAAAGCCAACCAGAGCAAGGTTTTCTGGCATCAGGGCAGTTGGTGGGGCGTTTTCCGAAATGTGAACAGTGCAGATTGGTTTCTCTACCAATATCGCGATGAAACCTGGGAGCAGGTAATGACGCTGGCAGTTTCCGGTGAAGATTCCCCGGATGCGCATGTCGATGCAGATCGCAACAAGGTGTATATTTCCTTTTCGTTGCGGAAACGGGTTGCCCGGCTCACCTGGTCAAACGGCAGCTTTTCGATGGACAGCGGCTTTCCCGTGGCGGTGGATCTGGATGCGGACAGCAACGATCCGGCGGTGATTACCCGCGCTGCGGATGGTGATTTGTTCCTCTTTTTCGCACGCGTCGGTACGCTGTACGGATTGCACAGTAGCAACGACGGCGCAAGCTGGACAAACCGGTTCCAGATTCGCAGCAACATCAATTCTGCGTTGACAGACGCAATTTCTTTCACCCAAAGCGGGCAAAATTATGTGGGATTATTTGTCGGGCAGGGCAGCGGCGATTTAACCTATCGTTTTTTCCGGCTGGCGGATAACCAAAGCCCGACCTCCACAAATAACTGGACGGAAGAATCGCTCCCGAATATCGGCAGCGCCGATGATCACGTTAGCATGGTCAAAGATTTTGAAAATAATTTGTATGCTGTTGTAAAACTGGGCAACGGGTCCAGCGGGCAAACCTTCAGCCTGTTTCATCGCAGTACCGGCGGCAGTTGGAATTCCTATCCCATTCACACCGAATTTCCCGGCAACTCCACCCGCCCCACTGTCACGGTGGATGAATCCGCTAACAAATTGTATATTTTTGCCACGGTTGGCAACTACATCCGTTACGCTGCGCTCGATCTGGATGATCTGCGGGAAATCGATCACACCGACTGGTGGGTGATTCTCAAAAATCATGTGGACGTATTCAACGATCCTTCGGTATCGTATCAGCCGCACACCGGTGGCGGGGAAATTATGGTTTTGGCGGCAAATTCCACCTCTGCCCGGGCGTGGTATAATTTGCTATCGCTGGATTACGAGCCGGCGTCGAGCCTGCTCATCAGCGAAGTAAACAGTGCGGAGTCCGTTTCCGGCAGCGCATCGTATGTGGAAATTTTCAATTATTCCCGCAATTCAATTAATTTGAGCGGTTACTCGCTGCAATATTTTGATGACGGCGACACATCACCGAGCAGCACCCGCAGCCTAAGCGGCAGCATTCCGCCGTTGGGATATGTGGTTGTTGCGCGCAGCGGCAGCGCTTTCCAGAGCGCATACGGTTTTGCCGCCGATTTCACCGCCAGCGGTTTCCCGTTTGACGGTGGCGAAGATGCCATCCGGCTGGTAAACGGCAGCACCGTCATCGATGAATTTAACAATGGTGTCGATCAAAAATTGGACTGGAGCGAAGGGCAGAATTTCCAGCGCTCCAATTATCCGATCGATGGCAGCAACCTGTTTTTCGCCTATCGCAACGGAGATGTCAGCGACGAATCGCCGGCAGAAAATAATCCGTTGCCGCTATTCAAAAACAACCTCCTCGTTACCGGAATTGACGGAGGGAACAATAATCCGGCTGTCAATCCGCAGTTAATTTCACTGCATCCGGCTTATCCGAACCCGTTTAATCCACAAACAACCATTCATTTTGAACTTGCCGAAACTGCGCCCGTCCGGGTGGATGTTTACACCATCGATGGCCGTTTGGTCAAACGCATCCACGGTGGTTTGCTCTCTTCCGGCGAACACCATTTCCAGTGGCACGGCGATGATAACGGGAACGTTCCGGTGGCCTCCGGCGTTTATGTGGTGCAAGTGCACACACCCATTCAGCGACAATCGCAAAAAGTAATGTTGGTGCGCTAGCTAAACCGGACTTTTTTGATCGCATTTTCTGCTTGTCTTTTTTTTGGCGATAATGTATCTTTTAGTCCATTTGGGTACTGATATTCGTTGAGATCTTTGGAGGTTGATTAGGAATGAAATCTGTTGAAACATTTATTCAGTCTTGCCGGGAACGGGGATTGAACGTTACCTACCAGCGAATTTTGATTTACAAAGCGCTGAAAGACACAAAATCCCACCCGACAGCTGAAGACATTTATAAAACCGTAAAAGTTGAATATCCATCTATTTCGCTGGCGACTGTTTACAAAACACTTGAAACATTGTCCGATAACGGGCTTCTCTCAAAAGTAACCGAATTGCATGACTTGGCAAGGTATGACGCTGATATCGATCCGCATCACCACCTGTTGTGCAAAAAATGCAAAAAAGTAATGGATATTCACGACGATACGCTGAACGCCATTCCCATTCCTGAAAATAACAATTTTGAAATTGAGGGTTACAAAATATTGTTTGAAGGAACATGCCAGGAATGCAAAAAATCAGACAAAAAACTGAATTGTGCCAATGACGCCGAACCGGTCACGTTTTGCGGGCGATCGAAAATCTCCCAACATACATCCGATTAACCGTTTGCAAAAAGAAATGCCGGCTGGCAATATGCACAGCCGGCACCTTGCTGCAACATCACTCCTCTAACAACACTTTTCTGCGATAATCGCATGCCATTTCAAAAGCCTTTTTTTCGCCGTGTTTGCTAACGGAGAAAAATTTTGTGCGGGCTTTTCCGTTCCGCTCTGTCCAGCACACCCGGAACGCCTGATACATCGTTCCGCCGGGATTTTTCCGTTCGATGCGCTGCACACCAATAACGCCGGTGTTGTTATTTTTGTTTTTGGTAACAATCACGCGATCGGGAATTTGTTTCGGTGCTTCGCCCAGCGTATCGTCCAGCACTTTCATCATTTCTTTTTTGTAGAAACGTTTGGCTTTGCGCAACGCCTGAACAATGCCGCCATACTTACGGTCACTGAAAAATTTGGAGCGCACTTTTCCATCCTGCCGAATGCGCACATACCACCCGTGGGTATGATTGTGATCAGAATCGATTCGGGAAATACCTTTATAGGAGGGTTTTGCTGCCGAGCGTTCCGCGGAACGCTTTTTCTCTAAATCTTCCTCGAAAGGATTGCTATTAAACGGTGTTCTCATTGGTTTCCCTTCCCTGGTTTACCAGCTCATAAAATCCGTTTTATGATATTTTCATTATGTCAACGGGAAATTCGTCACTTTCCCTGCCACACCAATCAAGTTGTTGTAAGCTATATTTACGGCAGCCAAACAAAATTCTGAAGTTAGGTAAAAGAAAAATTCCAAAATTTTTCAGCCAACAACCGGAATAAAAATTTCTGTTTTCTGGGAAGCAGGATTGCCCTGCATTGCCATTCCGGCGCCTTTGAGGTAAGTCTCGCAAAACGGTAGTTTGTATTCAATGTGCTGTGATGAAAAATGAGCAAACAGCCGCTCATATGCCCGCCCTGACAATTCGTAGCTACCCGAAAATTGAATTGCAAACCCGGTTATTTCCGGTATTTCCCGGACGATAACAGCATCTGCTTCAATGTTTTTGTGAACAGGAACGCAGGCTTCGATATCCGATTTTCCCGGTAAAATTCCCGCATCATAAAACAGGCAAAACGGTTTTCCGGCGATATTTCCCGCCATTTTGCGATTCAGAATTCCCAGGCACAACCCGGCATCGCGTGCGCTTCCGCTAAAGCGAATGCAGGCTGCCAAAGTTACCGGAACCGTTTTTGATTCAATTATCATTTTGTTGGCGAGCAATTCCGTACGAATGTCATCTTCCTTTTTGATGAGGGCTGTCAGCTTTTCGGACACGCCCGGATCGGTTGAAAATAATCGCAACACTTCAGGCAACTGTTGGGAAAGCGTTGCAAAACAATCCTCGCTGTCCGAAACAATCGATAAAATCCGGGTAATCATTTCATGCGAAAATCCCTGCTGCAGTAGCCGGAAAACCAGTCGCCCGCATGCAATTTGGTTGGCGCGAATCTTTTGCTCCGCACCGATTTCGGGCAAAATGCCACCGGCAAAAAACTGCTCTGCAGCAGCAACGCTGAGTCCGGTAACGCGGGAAAACTCGTGTAAATTTAATGTGTGGATCGTTGTCAAAATAGTACTCCGGCTTCGATTTTTTCAGTTGTTACAACTTAACATCCGGCAACGCGGTTTGCAAGATTCCCGGAAAAGCAGGTTTTGCTGCACAAACCTTTTTCTGATGTGCTATTGAATAGCTCCCGCCGATTCGATATATTTCTCACAAAATAATCTAACTTTTTCGAGCGGAAAAATATGTTCTCAATTGAAAAATTACAACACGACTACGCAGGGCAATCGACCCTGAAATTTCCCGATATTCACGCCAAACAGAGTGAACGCTGGCTGTTGCTTGGCAACTCTGGAAGTGGAAAAACCACACTATTGCATATTTTGGGTGGATTGCTCAATCCGTCAGCCGGTTCAGTTTCCGTTGCCGGGCAACAATTGGCGAAATTATCCGGCGCTGCGCTGGATCGTTTCCGGGGGCAAAAAATCGGGATCGTGTTTCAACAATTGCACCTGATTCCCAGCCTCACGGTGATGCAAAATTTGCTCGTTGCCAACTATTTGGCAGGTGTCAAACAGGATCGAAAATATGCCGGAGAAATTTTATCGCAGCTCGGCATCGCCGGGAAAGCCGGCGCATTTCCGGCAGAATTGAGCGTCGGGCAGCAGCAGCGGGTGGCGATCGCGCGGGCTGTCATCAATCGCCCGGAAGTATTACTGGCGGACGAACCCACCGCCGCACTCGACGATCAAAATTGCATTCGCGTGCTCAATTTGGTGATGGAACAGGCGCAGCAATGCAATGCTACACTGTTCATCGCCACGCATGACAAACGTATACGCGATCATTTTAAACATCAAATTTCACTGGAAAACGCATGAATTTGCTCACGATTACTTTTTCATATATTAGCAAACGAAAACTGGGCACGCTGCTCAACGTGCTGTTGCTGGCGTTGGGTGTCGGCACAATTGTGGTGCTGTTGCTGTTCAATTATCAAATGGAAGAAAATTTATCGCGAAACGCGAGGGGCATCGATGCGGTTGTTGGTGCAAAAGGCAGCCCGCTGCAGTTGATTTTGTCCAGCGTGTATCATTTGGATGTGCCGACCGGCAACATCGCGCTTTCGGACGTTGCGCCGTTGCTGCAAAACCCGGCGATAAAATCTGCCATTCCGCTGGCGTTGGGCGATAGCTACAACGGTTTTCGGATTGTCGGAACGTCGCAGCAATTGCTGGCGCTGTACGAAACGCAGCCGCAAACCGGGCGCACCTGGGAATCGCCGCTGGAAGTGGTGGTCGGTGCGACAATCGCCCGGGAAGCAAAGCTGGACATCGGCGCGGAAATTACCAGCGCTCACGGGCTTTCCGAAGATGGTGATGCGCACGATGAGCACCATTTGACTGTTGTCGGAATTTTGCCCAAAAGCGGCACCGCGCTCGACCGACTGGTACTCACGGATGTTCGCACGGTTTGGATGCTCCATCACGATGATGAAAATGCGGCACATGCTGATTCTGCAGCGCTGTTGCCGCTTTCAAATCGACTGGGTTTTGCCATCCACCCGGATGATTCGCTGCAGCAAATTACCGCGTTACTCATCAAATACAGTTCGCCGATGGCTGCCGCACTTTTTCCGCGGTTTGTGAACGCCCAAACCAACATGCAAGCTGCATCTCCGGCGTTCGAAACGGCGCGATTGTTTGACCTGTTTGGCGTTGGCGTTACCGCACTGCAGGCATTTGGGTTTGTGTTGATAATCACCGCTGCGTTGAGCGTGTTCATCGCGTTATACAACGCGTTAAAAGAGCGACGGTACGACCTCGCAATTATGCGAACACTCGGCGCTTCCCGCGAAAAAATTTTCTGGCAAATGATTCAGGAAAGCATTTTGCTCTCGCTGATGGGCGTGATCGCCGGATTGCTGCTGGGGCATATTGCCACGGAAATGCTGGGCAAATGGCTCGCGGCTGCCCGCCAAATTGAACTTACCGGATGGCAATTTTTGGGCGAAGAGTGGGCAATTTTGATTCTGGCGATTGCAATCGGAATTCTGGCTGCGATTATTCCGGCGGTGCTGGCGTATCGAACGGATATTTCCAAAGTGCTCGCAAAAGGCTGATTTCAGATGAAAACTGTGGTTCGACAATTCTGATTTTTTCTGTTTTGATTTGCGAAAATCAACTGATATATTAGTTGTGTATCAGAGGGAGGGGACAATAGGTTGTCCGGATTTCTGAAAATTCAGTATGCGTTGAATTGAGATTCAAATCCCCAACATCAATAAATAACGGATGTTACGCGATCAGCCGTTTCGTCCCTCCGGGGCGATGTGAATTTATCTGTTGTTGTATTATTACCAATATTTCACACCTTCGGGGTGAAAGCAGATGTATGGCGCTGTATTACCTGTATAGGCTGTATTACCTGTAGAGGCAATTCATGAATTGCCTCTACTATCTTCAATAAATATTAACAATTATCATAACAACCTGAAACGAGAGGGAAGACAAATGGCAACAAAATGGGAAGGTGTTTATCCTGCTGTTACTACTAAATTTACGGCAGATTATAAACTGGATCATTCTGCGATGGAAAAGAATTTTCAGGCGCAGTTGGATGCAGGCGTTCACGGATTGATTTGCTGCGGATCGCTCGGTGAAAACGGTGTTTTGACCGCCGAAGAAAAAATAGAAGTGCTGCGGACCGCCCGGAATGTAAGCGCTGGAAAAGTGCCGGTAATTTTGACCATCGCTGAAACTACAACGGACGCAGCCTGCGAAATGGCAAAGCAGGGTGCAAAAAACGGCGCGGACGGATTTATGCTGCTGCCGCCAATGCGCTACACATCAGACAAACGGGAAACCGTCACATTTTTGGAAGCTGTCGCAGCCGTTTCCGAACGCCCGATCATGATTTACAACAATCCGGTTGCCTATAATATTGATGTCACGCCGCAAATGTTTGCAGATCTGGCAAAAAATGACACATTTGTCGCGCTGAAAGAATCATCCGACAATGTGCGCCGGATTACGGACATCAAAAATCATTGCGGTAATCGCTACCAGATTTTTACCGGCGTCGATAACCTTGCACTGGAAAGTTTGCTGATGGGCGCCGATGGCTGGGTTGCCGGACTGGTTTGCGCGTTCCCGCGGGAAACTGTTGTTATTTATGAGCTTGCGAAACAAAATCGCATTGCTGAAGCGCTCGAAATTTACCGTTGGTTCAAACCGGTGCTAGATTTGGATGTTTCAACAAAGCTGGTCCAAAACATCAAACTGGCTGAATTAATGACCGGATTAGGCAACGAAAACGTGCGTCCGCCGCGATTGCCGCTCATCGGCGAGGAACGGCAATATGTGGTTCAAACATTGCAAAAAGCGCTGGATACCCGCCCGGTTATGCCCAATCTGTAAGCTTGTATTTTTTTTCTCTTTAATCGATTAAAATGTGGCATTTTTATGGTTTGTGTTCTATATTTTTATCCCCTGATTAACAAATCATTACTTTTTTGATGGTCTCTGGATGATTATTTTCAACACTTGAGCTGGTTAAACAACTGTTTAAAAAAGCTATCACTACTGCATTTTTAAAATCAATTTGCGTTTGATATAAAGGTCCAATTTGATGATTCATTAATCGCATGAGGAGAAAAAAGCATGAGCAGCTTTGTCATGACGCTGAACCGACACATTATGAAACAGGAACGCATGTTCCCGCAGGCAACCGGTTCATTTACGCGACTGCTGTCAGATATTGCGCTGGCTGCAAAAGTCATTTCCTACCAGGTTAACAAGGCAGGGCTACTGGATATTTTGGGCAGTCTGGATAGCGAAAATGTATTTGGCGAACGTCAGCAAAAGTTGGATGTATTTGCCAACGAAGCGATGATCCGTTCGCTCCGTTTTGGCGGTTCGCTGTGCGCAATGGCTTCGGAGGAGGAAGAAACATACATCGAAATCAACGATGAAAGCTTGAAAGGCAAATATATTTGCTGTTTCGATCCGCTGGATGGCTCATCAAATATCGATGTCAACGTCAGCATTGGCACAATTTTTACCATTTTCCGGCGAATCACCCCGGATTCCAGTCCGGTGACGATGGAAGATATGCTTCAGCCTGGATATTCGCAGGTATGCGCGGGGTATATTTTATATGGTTCCAGCACGATGCTGGTTTACACCACCGGAAACGGCGTTTACGGCTTTACGCTGGACCCCATTTACGGCAGTTTTATTTTATCGCACCCCAAAATGACCATCCCCTCAAAAGGCAATATTTACAGTATCAACGAAAGCAATTTTGAATTTTGGGATGAAGGCATTCGCAATTATGTCCGTTGGGCAAAGCGGTTTGGCGATGAAGGCAAGCCGATGAACGGACGCTACATCGGTTCGTTGGTCGCGGATTTCCACCGGACTTTGCTGAAAGGCGGGGTATTCCTTTATCCCAGCGATCACAAAAAATCCGGTAACGAAAAAGGCAAACTCCGTTTGATGTACGAAGCGAATCCGCTGGCACTAATTTGCTATCAGGCCGGTGGACGCGCCAGCGATGGCCACCGCAGAATTCTCGATATTCAACCGGAAGATTTGCACCAGCGAACCCCGCTGATTATCGGTAGCCGGAAAGACGTTGAATTTGCCGAGGAATTTGTTCAGGGGAATCGGGTGGAATAACATTTCAGGAGTAACATATGGCAAATAAAAGACAACACGCAGTAAGTTGGTTTGAAATTCCCGCAACCGATTTGCATCGGGCAACAGCTTTTTATCAGACGATTTTAGAAATTGAAATGGTTGATTTTGAGCTGCCGAACGGGTTGAAAATGGCGCTGTTCCCGACCGGCGAAAATGGTGTGGGCGGCGCAATTTGCCAGCACAAAGATTTTTATTTTCCGGGAAATAAGGGTCCGGTGGTCTATTTGAACGCAAATCCCGATTTGCAAATGGTGCTGTCCAAAATAGAATCTGCCGGCGGAAAAGTGTTGGTTCCCAAAACCCAAATTTCTCCGGAAAACGGATTTATGGCAGTTTTTGAAGATTGCGAAGGCAACCGGATGGCACTGCATTCTGTCGCATAAATCGATACCTGTCAACAACTTTGCGATGTAAAAAAGGGTTGCTTTCCGCAGCCCTTTTGCGTATCATCACCCCTTACAGCAATCAATATTTTTAGAGAATTTACGAACGAACGAAACAACGGAACGCGACAAATGGCATATTCAAAAATTAAAGAAATCTGGCGTAAACCGGAAGATTTTATCGGCAAATCGGTGAAAATCGCCGGTTGGGTGCGCACGTTGCGGGCATCCAAAAACTTTGGTTTTATTGAAGTTAACGATGGCAGCTTTTTCAAAAACCTGCAGATTGTGTTCGATGAAAAACTGGAAAATTTTGAAGCGATCGGCAAATTTACGATTGCATCTTCCATCGAAGTTGAGGGCACAATTGTGGAATCCGCCGGCGCCAAACAACCGTTCGAATTGCACGCGGAACGGATCAGCCTGATCGGACATTCCGAAAACGACTATCCCCTTCAGAAAAAGCGCCACTCGTTTGAATATCTGCGAACGATCGCTCATTTGCGCCCGCGAACGAATACCTTTTTATCCGTGTTCCGGGTGCGTTCATTGCTGGCGCATGCGATCCACACTTTTTTTCAGGATCGTAATTTTGTGTATGTGCACACGCCCATCATTACCGCCAGCGATGCGGAAGGCGCCGGACAAATGTTTCGCGTCAGCACGCTGGATGCGGCAAATCCGCCCCGCAAACCGGACGGTAGCGTCGATTTTGAGGAAGATTTTTTCTCCCGCCAGGCGCATCTTACCGTCAGCGGTCAGCTAAACGTGGAAACCTATTGCATGGCGTTTCGCGATGTGTACACTTTTGGTCCCACATTCCGCGCAGAAAATTCCAACACTGCCCGCCACGCTTCGGAGTTCTGGATGATCGAGCCGGAAATCGCCTTTGCGGACATCAACGACAATATGGATTTAGCCGAGCAGATGATCAAATTTATCTTCAATTACGTGATCGAAAAAGCGCCCGAGGAAATGGAATTTTTCAATCAATGGATTGATAAAGGATTGCTGGCGCGATTGGATAATGTGATCAACTCCGAGTTCAAACGCATTACTTACACCGAAGCCGTTGAACAACTCCAAAAATCCGGACAAAAATTCGAATTTCCGGTTGAATGGGGGAAAGATTTGCAGTCAGAACACGAACGTTATCTCACGGAGCAAGTCTATAAAAAACCGGTATTTGTGGTAAATTATCCCAAAGAAATCAAAGCGTTTTACATGCGCCAGAACGATGACGGCAAAACCGTAGCCGCAATGGATTTGCTGGTTCCGGGCGTTGGCGAAATCATCGGCGGCAGCCAGCGCGAGGAGCGCTACGACAAACTCGTTGCAAGAATTGATGAACTGGGATTGGAAAAAGATGATTATTGGTGGTATCTGGATTTGCGCAAATACGGCACTGCGCCACACGCCGGATATGGTTTGGGCTTTGCCCGGGCAATCATGTATGCCACCGGGATGGAAAATATCCGCGATGTTGTGCCGTTTCCGCGCACGCCGCGTAATGCGGATTTTTAGAGTGAAAATTTGTGATTTTATGGTGTGTGACTTATTTTATTATTATGAAAATTGAAAAAGTTGTTAAAATACGTTCAATTAATGATCCTCAGTTGATCATTGATGATCTCAATTACTGGCGAAATAAATCGCCCGAGGAACGGCTGTCTGCCGTTGAAATTTTGCGAAGGCAATTTTATGGAAATACAGCCCGACTTCAAAGAGTTGTTAGAGTTGTTAAACAAAAATGATGTTGAATTTATTATCGTTGGTGGATACGCTCTTGCGTTTCATGGTGTGCCGAGAACAACTGGCGATATTGACATATTTATTAATTCAACTGAAGAAAATGCCCAAAAAATAATAAAAGTGATCGAAGAATTTGGTTTTGGCGGACTGGGCTTAACATCGTCTGATTTTACAAAAAAAGATCAGGTCATTCAGTTGGGATTTCCACCCGTTCGAATTGATTTTGTTACGACAATTACTGGTGTAAGTTGGGATGAAGCTCGGCAAAATAGCGAATCGGGATTTTATGGCGAAATAGGCGTTAAGTACATAGGAATTAATGAGTTAATAAAAAACAAAAAGGCAACGGGACGAAACAGGGATCTTTCCGATCTTGAATCGCTCGGCGAGTCTTGAATGAAGAAGAATATGAGCAAAATAGCCCTCATCACCGGTGCGACGGCCGGCATCGGAAAAGCAACGGCGGAGCTGTTTGCCAAAAACGGGATTGACCTGATTTTGTGCGGACGCCGCAAAGAACGGCTCGACGAACTGCGGCAAACGCTCGGTGAATCCGTAAAAGTGACCACGCTTTCGTTCGACGTGCGTAATCGCGAAGCCGTGTTTTCCGCAATCGACAGCTTGCCCGAACATTGGAAATCCATTGATATTTTGGTGAACAACGCCGGCAACGCCCATGGCTTGGACACCGTTCAAAATGCGAACATCGATGATTGGGATGCGATGATCGACGGCAACGTAAAAGGGTTGCTCTATGTAACCCGCGCGGTTTTGCCGGGAATGATTGCCAAAAATGATGGTCATATCGTGAATATCGGGTCGATTGCCGGAGAGCAGGTGTACAGCAAAGGCGCTGTGTATTGCGCTTCCAAATTTGCGGTGGACGCACTTTCGCAAGGCATGCGGCTGGATTTGCTCGATCACAACATCCGGGTGACCAACATTGCGCCGGGATTGGTGGAAACAGAGTTTTCGCTGGTGCGTTTTAAAGGGGATGCGAATAAAGCAGATCAGGTGTACAAAGGGTTGGATGCACTTACCGGAGCGGATATTGCCGAGGCGATCTTTTGGTCAATCTCCCGTCCCGCGCATGTGCAAATTGCGGATATGCTTATTTTACCGTCCGCACAAGCCGCCGCAACCACCGTCCGCCGGAAGTAATTCATTGAGAGGGCAACGAGCCATTCCGGTGCAAACCCGGAATGGCTAAAAAAAACTTTCATTCCTGCTCCGAAGGCGCTCCTTCGGCGCGAAGGCAGGAATCTCCTGAGCCTGCAATCCTTCATCAAATTATTCATCATTTTTCCCGCCGCAATTCGCTCAGTCGTTTGAGAATCAATTCCAGAAAAACATTGCCGTATCGCTGCATTTTCACCTCACCGATGCCGTGAATGGACAGCATTTCGCTGCTATTTTCCGGCATATTTGCAGCCAGTTCCACCAGCGTTTTATCGGAAAAAATAACATATGGCGGCACGCCCTGTTTGTCCGCAAGTTGTTTGCGTTTGTCGCGCATCCGCTCAAACAGCACGCCGTCGTAATCGCTCGCCAGTCGCTCTTTTCCTTTGCTGTAAGTGATTGTTTCTGCTTCAACTTCCGCAAAAACTTTTTGCTCGCCTTTCATCGCATCCACTGCCCGTTGGGTCAGTTTCAAGCTGCCGTAAGTGATATCTTTGGTCAAAAATCCTTGCTGCACAAACTGTCGGGAAAGGTGCAGCCACTGCTTTTTGGAATGCTCCATTCCGATGCCGTAAGTGCTTAAATTCTGGTGATTTCGCTGAATAATTTTTTCAGAATTGGAGCCGCGCAACACATCGATGATATGCGCCGCACCAAACATTTGCCCGGTGCGATAGACGCACGAGAAAAATTTCTGCGCTGCGGTGGTCACATCGGTTTGGGGAACGCTGCGTTCCATCGTGCAATTGTCGCACATGCTGCAGTTTTCGTCGGGAAAATTTTCGCCGAAATAGCGGATCAGCGGATGCCGCCGGCAAAGTTGGTGTTCGGCAAACTGGATCATCGCTTCCAAATGTTGCAACGCGTTGCGGTGTTGCTGCGGATCTTCTTTTTGATCGATAAAAAAGCGGATTTTGCGAATATCGCCGTAACCGAACAGCAGCAAACAGTCCGCGCGAAGCCCGTCGCGTCCGGCGCGCCCGATCTCCTGATAGTAGCTTTCGATGCTTTTCGGCAGATCGTAATGCACCACGAACCGCACGTTCGATTTATTGATGCCCATCCCGAAAGCGATGGTTGCCACGATGATTTGCACATCATCGCGAATGAAGGCTTCTTGCGCGCCGTGACGCTCCAAATCACCCAATCCTGCGTGATAGGGTTTTGCGTTCAGCCCGTTTTCTTTCAGCGTGGCTGCTAATTCTTCAACAGTGTTGCGGGTTGCGCAATAAATAATACCGGATTGATTATCAAATTTTTTGAGAAATTCCAAAAGTTGTTGGCGCGACTGCTCTTTTTTGACCACCTGCAAAAACAGATTTTCGCGATTGAAGCTGGCGATAAACACATTTTCCTGCCGGAAATTTAGCGAATTGCAAATATCCTGCTGCACCTGCGGCGTGGCTGTCGCAGTGAGCGCCACGCAAACCGCGTCGGGAAATTGCTGGCGAACGGCCGCCAACTGGCGATATTCCGGGCGAAAATCGTGCCCCCATTCGGAAATACAGTGTGCTTCGTCGATGGTGAAACAATCCAGCGAAACCGATTGGAGCAGCTCCTGCACATCGCGTTTCACCAATGACTCCGGCGCGATATACAGCAATTTTGCTGTTTTGGTAATAATTTTCTGCATGTTTTCCGCATACGCCTGCGGCGAAAGCGAGCTGTTCAGCACCACGGCTTCCACGCCGTTTTCCCGCAGTTGATCTACCTGATCTTTCATCAGCGAAATCAGTGGAGAAACAACAATCGTCAACCCGTCGAATAATAGCGCGGGAATTTGGTAGCACAACGATTTTCCGCCGCCGGTGGGCATCACCACCAGCGTATCTTTCCGGGAAAGAATGCTCTCGATTACCTCGGCTTGCAACGGACGAAATTCATCGTAACCAAATTGCTTTTTTAGGATATGTTTAGCTTTTTCAATCATTTAAATGCAGAAATTTTTGTGGGTGTTGTGATAAAAAAGGGCGAACAGTCGTTCGCCCCTATATGTTTGTGTCAGCAAAACATCATCTATAAACTTCGATTCTGCGAATGCGAATCGGTTTCACCGGATGATTTGGCGGCCGTTGCATGGTTCGAACGGTGGCAATTTCGTTAACTACGTCCATCCCTTTGGTCACTTCTCCGAAAGCGGTGTATTGCCCGTCCAGATTAAAATTTGTGCCATGCATGATAAAAAATTGCGAGCCTGCCCCGGCGGAAATATCGGGCACGCGCGCGGTGGATAATATGCCAGGCACATGTTTGATATCGTTAAATTCGTGCGGCAACATGGCAATCGGACCACCGGTACCGTCGTCATTTGGATTGTCATCTTTGGAATTGGGGTCGCCGGCCTGAATCATAAAATTGGGCATTACCCGGTGAAACTGGGTGCCGTTGTAAAAACCGGCTTCCGCCCGGGAAACAAAAGTGAATACGTGCAACGGCGCTTTTTCCGGGAAAAATTTCACTTCGATATCACCCAAATCAGTGACAATTCGCGCTTTGATGCCATCGAGTTTTTGGGTCAAAAAGTTAAGTTTGGTGTAATCTTTCTGCAGTTTTTGCAGATCGGTTTTCAATCGCTCATTTTCCTGTGCCATTGTTTTTCGCTCATTTTCGAGCCGCTCAACTTTTTCTTTGTCGCTGCAACTGCCTGCCAAAAGTGCAATTAAAATGGCAAATACCCACATTTTTTTCATGCCGGTTCTCCAATAGTTTGTATTTGTGAACATTGTTTTTAAAAGATACGGCAGAATATAAATAAACTCTGCCGTTCAGACAATAGTCACAAAAAATGCAGCCGGGGAAAATGTTGCTGTGAAGTTTATCCCGCGAAGTAGGAAATCTGCGGTGCTGTCGAATCGGTTGTTGCCCGGTAAACCGGAATTTGCCGGTTTTTGTGAATAATTTCTTCGGCGAGTGCGAGATAAGCTTGTGCGCCCGGTGCAGCAACATCCACCAATGCGATGGGGCGGCGTGCGAATGCAGCATAGCCAAGTGCAGAATTTTTAGGTATTTGCGTGTCGAACAGCAAATTCCCAAACTGTTCCTCTGCAGCCGAAAGCGCCTGGCTGGTTGCGCGTGTCCCTTTTTCGGAAAATGTGATCAAAATGCCTTCGACACTCAAATTTGGATTGGTGGTTTTGCGGATGCGCTCGATCATGCCCAACAGCCGTTCGGCGGCGTTGATGGCATAAAATCCGCTTTGCAGCGGAATCAGCACAGAATCTGCCGCATACAGTGCACCCAATGCCAAATCGTCCATCGATGGCGGTGTATCGATCAAAATATAATCGTAATTTAACCGTCCGCTGGTCATCAATCCGTTTAACAGCCGTTTCATTCGCACCCGGTTTTTGGCCAATTCCATCAGCCGGATTTCCTGTTCGTGTTCGCGGATGCCTGCGGGTAAAATGTCAAATTGCGGAAAAAAATCGACACGCTGAATCGCTTCGATAAAACCTGCGCTTCCGGAGAAAACATCAAAAATACCGTGTTTTATGGCATATTGCGGCACACCCAATCCTTGGCTGATCGAGCCGGAGGGGTCGCAATCGATGATCAAAACTGTTTTTTCTGCAATCGCCAAACTGGCTGCCAAATTGATGACAGTGGTGGTTTTACCCACACCACCTTTTGGATTGGCTACAGCAATAATTTTACCCATTACAATTTCCTGTTATTGGTTCGCACCATTTAAAAATAAATCCCGGTAAGAGAATCTGCAGTCGATTGGCTGGAAGTGTCGCGTTGTTCGAATAAAAGCTGTTCCGGGCGACCTTATATCAAAGAATATATAATAGCATCGAACAATTTCAAAATAACCTGATAAAATCGGTGAAAAAGCTAAACGGTTTTTCAAATTGGCTACAAAATGAGACCGTGTTTTATCAAACTGCAACAACTGAACCAAAATTATCGATCTGTTAAGGAAAAATTTTTACCGGACGACCATTAATATTGCCCAAAGGGAATTGGATCTGAATCAGGGATGATGATACGCCAGCAACAAGAACTGTCAACGGCATTTGCACGAAAAAATTCATGTGAATGCCGTTGGTTTTAGCTAAAATGTATCGATTCTCCCATTTCAAAAAAATCCCGGATACGTATTTTGGTTGTTTCGTTGCTGAAAATACGCTGTTGTAATTATTTCTGAGAAAATCAACCGGAAATAGATTGTCGAAATACACTGTCAAGTTGGAATCAAAGCAAATTTTCTCATATATTTGATTGGTAAATGTTCGAAAACCTGACAGAAAAATATTTTTTGAAATGAAAATACCAACTTTCGAATTACAAAATATTGAACTGCGGCTGAAATACCGCGAAGTGCAGGTTTGGCAAAGCTCGCTGGAAGTATCGCCGTTGTGGTATAATAAGCTGGCAGCATATTTATCCGATGACGAGCAATTGCGCGCCAAACGCTTCCATTTTGAGGAGCACCGGGTGCGTTTTACGGTGTCCCGTGGGTTGTTGCGTTTGTTGATCGGCAAATATCTGGATGTTTCGCCGGCTTCAATCGAATTCATTTATGGGCGCCACGGTAAACCGTCGCTGGTTGCGAAACCGGAATTGCCGCCGCTTAATTTCAATATTTCGCATTCGCAGAATGTGGCAGTGTTTGCGTTTTCCCGCGATACCGATTTGGGTGTGGATGTCGAATTTATAAAACCCAACCGGGAATTGATGCGAATTGCCCGACGATTTTTTAGCAAACACGAATTTACAGTGTTGCAATCGTTGCCAAAAAGTGAGCAATTGAACGGATTTTACAACTGCTGGACGCGAAAAGAAGCGTTCATTAAAGCTGTTGGCGATGGGCTGGCAATGCCGCTCGATAGTTTCAGTGTAACCTTGAAACCGTCAGAACCCGCGCAATTGCTTTGGATGCAGGGTGAAACAGATGAAGTTGGCAACTGGACGTTAAAATCATGGCAACCGTGGGATGATTTTGCGGCAGCAATCGCCATTCGGCACCCGGAAACCCGGATTGAAATTATGAATGTCCAGCAAGATTCCTCCGGCGGAGGAAATTGGTAGTGATAAAGACACACCTTTTCTTTGAAATGTTCATTATTCGCAATATCGATTCGATAATTTTATAACCGACCGGCGCGAATTTGCCGGATTGGTAGTTGAAAAAAATATGTCGCAAATGAATCGCGGCAGCAGTGAAAGGTTTTAATCCAATTGGTAATCCGAAAAACGGATTGCCGCAACATCATACACAAGGAAGGTGAAATGGCCGCCAGGGAAGGTTTAGCCATCGTTGCCATCGCCGGAAAAATTTTCGGCAATACGTCAATAGAAGCTTATTGGAATCGTTTGATCGGACGGTTTGCCCACAGCGAACCGCGCAAGTCTTATTTTTGGCACACCAACACGCCGCATATCCACTCACAGCAATCGACATCCGTTCCGTTTCGCAATTTATTGCAACAACAGGATGTTTTTGCTCCCGAAAACGGTGATTTGAAAACCCTTTGGGAAGCGCTGGAACGCGCCGGTTATACCGGAAAACGTCCGGCAGGACGGGTCGCTGTTTTTGGAAAATTGGAAACGGCTGTGCAGCCTTTGTTGCAGGAAAAATTATTTGCCATTCGTCCGGCGCAATTTGTGCCGTCCAATGCGCAAACGCCGCAGATATCCGAATTGCTGGAAGCGTTCCCAGCAGAGCTGCGTTCGATTGCGCTGGCAAGCTGGTATCTGGAAAATAATTTCTGCGATATCGCCATTGCTGGCGATGCACCGGCGCTGGTGCTCAAAAAATACGACGTCGCAAAAGCAAATGACGATACGATTTTGGCTGTAATTTCGGCGCTCGGCATTCGGACGGGAGAATCCGCAATTACCATTTCGGAATCGCAAAATGCCACCCACAGCTCAGAAAAGCGGTTGGCGGAATTCAGTCACAATTTACCGGAGCAATCACTGGTTTATGTGGAAATGCCGAAATCCGGTGATTTACTGCATCGCAGTTGGCAAAACCGGCGGGCAAATTCTGCAGAATCGCCAAATTGGGAAGATGTGCCGGTGCAAATGCAAATCAATAATAAAGATGCGGAACCCACAAATTATGTAGCGCAAATGACCAAACTGGTGTTCGCTGTGCATCAGCGAATGGTGCCGCCGGGTATCTGGATTCGCGAAATGAACCCGTTGATAAAATCTGATATTGAAAAATTCCGGGACAATCCTGAGCCGCGCGCGTGGCTTGGGCTCGGTTGCGAACGTCGGGGCGGCGCCGTTTTTGCCGCCGGCGATTGCACGTTGCAATTGGAAATTACCGAACATTCACCGGAGCCTGCGGGAACGCCGCGTCCGTGGCAACTGATGACATTCAGTGGCGAAACGCCGGCAGATTTGCAGCGCCAGATGACAACATTTCAGGCATTTTTTCGCGATCATCAACACCTTGAATTGGCGGATATCGCCTTTTCGCTGCAAACCGGACGTCCGTTTTCGCGACATCGTGCTGCAATTTTGGCGCAAGATACCGGCGAATGCGCCGCTATTCTTTCGGAGAAACAATCCGGAAAAAGAATGAGTGGAGTGGCTGCAAAAAATGCAACGGGAACCGCATTTTTATTTCCCGGTCACGGCAGCGCATACCTTGCAATGGCGCAGGAATTATACGAAAGTGAGCCATTTTTCGCTGAACGAATGGACGAATATGCCAAAATAATTGCCGACCAAACCGGCACAGATATTTGTGATATGCTTTATCCGAATCCGGCAGATTTTGAAAACGCGCTCGCCAAATTTAACGCGTTTGAAAATTATCAACCGGCGCTTTTGGCGGTTGAACTGGCGCTTGCGGAATTGTGGCGCTGTTGGGGCGTGAAGCCTAAAGTGTTGATCGGACACGACTTGGGCGAGCTTGCGGCAGCTGTAATTGGCGGTGTTTTTTCAGCCAAAGATGCGTTGACGCTGGCAATTATTCGCGGACAAATATTTGACCGGGCAAAAAAAGGGATCATAATTTCCGCAGGTGTTTCTGAATCTGAGGCAGCGAATTTTTTGGAAAAAGGCTGCGAAATTGCCGCGATTCATTCGGATCGGCTGATCAGTTTTATCTGCACCAAAACCGCGGGCAAACAGCTTTGCCGAAAATTTAAACATGCGAATATCTGGCACAAACAACTGTCGGGTGCGTATCCGGTTGTCGGGGCAATTCCCCAAAAGCAGTTGCAACAATTGCAGGTTGTTTTGGAAAATATGCAGTTGAGCGCACCAAAAATTCCCATAATTTCGGCAGTTAGCGGTAACGAATTATCGCGTGCGGAAGCAACAAATCCGGCATATTGGGTAAAGCAAACGGTTTCAGTTGTGCAGTTTACCAGCGCGATAAAACAACTGGCTGACCGGCAAATCTTCAGCACGCTGGAGGTTGGTCCGGGGCACACATTGGGCGCATTTGCAAAGCAAAGTGAGTTGGAAATCGACACTTTTGCATCGTTGGAAAGCCTGTTGGAACGTTGCGGCGATACCCTTTGCGTTTTGCGAACGCTCGCAAAAATGTGGATAAACGGTGCGGCGATAGATTGGGATAATTATTACGAAGGTGAGTCGCGCCGGCGGTTGCATTTGCCGGTTGTTCAACCGGATTGGCTGAATGCGCTATCGCAACATTTACGCGATTCGTCGATTTTATAGCTGTAAATCCAATATTTTCATAAAATTAAAAAGCACCGGAAAGTGAAAATTTCCGGTGCTTTTTTCGTTAAAACTGATGTCGTCTTTGTGGCATGCGTTACCGATTCGGATGCGATCAACGGGAGATTCCGGCATTTGCAGGCATGACCAGACTTTCAGCAGCCATTTTTGCCGAAAACCCCAACGCCAAATTTCAATTGAATTCGGATAGAGTTATTTCTCCCGCTCATTTTCCTCGATTTTGCGTTTGCGATCCAACGCCTGTTTGATGACAAATTCCGCCAATTCGTATTCCCTTTTTTCTTCGTCGTTTTCCAACAGCAGCGGCGGTGCGGCGGTCGGTTTGGAGTTTTCATCCAACGCCACAAAGTTGAAACGGGCGGTTGTGCAATGGGTGCGTTCATAAGTGAGCGGTGTTTCGGCGTAAACATCAACTTTTACAACCATTGAGGATGTGCCGACCCAAACCACCCGTGCCAAAATATTCAACCGGTCGCCAACCCTGATCGGGCGTTTGAAAATGATGCCTTCGGTTGAAACCGTAACAACGGCGCGTTCGGCATATCTACCGGCGGCGATGGCTGCAATTTTATCCATAATTGCCATCACTTTGCCGCCAAACATGGTGCCGTGCGGGTTGGTATCGTTGGGAAAAACGATTTCCCAACTGCTGACAATTTCCGAATGTTTAGGTGCAATTGAATTTTCTTTCGACATTCCGTTAATCCCTTTGTGTGTTAAAAGCAAACGCGATATCCCGGAATCGGAATATCGCGCAGAAAGTTAAATATAAATAAAACAGATAATTAGCCAACCAAATGTATGCCAACAAAACGATCCAGCAACGTGAAAACGAAAACCAACCCGAGGATGACCGGGCACAAATAAGTGATCGCAAAGTTGACAAATGATTCCACTAACGAACCGCTGTAGCCGCTGTAACCGATTTTGATTTCCTCGTTGAGGTTTTCCTTTTTCCAGACGTATGCTGCAAAACTGCTGATTAGCAATCCGCCCAGCGGCAACAATGTATCGTTGGCGATATAGCCGATGATCGTCATAAAATCGGTGTAACCGTCATACCCTGCCACATTATCACCCGGGATAAACATAAAATTCGTGAAAAAATCGCTGGCGCCGTTGGCCAACAACGATGGAATGCCAATGATGAAAATGAATCCGGCTGTTCCCCAAACGGCGGTTTTCCGGGACAATTTGTGTTCATCAACGAGATAGGAAACCGGAACTTCCAGCAGCGAAACCGTGGAAGTTAGCGCCGCAAAAGAGAGCAGCATAAAAAATAACGATCCGATAAAAATACCGAGCGACGGCCCGAGCGTCTGGAAAATTCCCGGTAGTGTGATGAAAATGAGTCCGGCGCCACCGGTGGGTTCGATGCCTTGCGAAAACACAAACGGAAACATCATCAAACCGGCGATGAATGCGATGCCGACATCTGTCAGCGTAATCATTGCGGCGGAGCTGATCACATTTTCGCGTTTGGAAACGTAACTGCCGTAGGTAATTAACGCGCCCATCCCCAGCGACAGCGAGAAAAACGCCTGCCCGAGTGCGCCGTAAATCACGTTGCCATCTAATTTGGAGAAATCGGGGAGCAAATAAAATTCAACGCCCGCCATCGCATTTGGTAACGTGAATGCGTATCCCGCTAAAAAAAGGATGATAATCAACAGCGTCGGCATCAGGATTTTGGACGCGCGTTCGATGCCACCTTTCACGCCACCGGAAACGATTGTGGCTGTTGCAATCATAAACAGCAGCCCATATAGCCCAACAGTTGACCAATCGGAGACAAACTCGCCAAAATGCTCGCCGATGGCAAAGTTACCCTGAACCATTTCCAGAAAATAGCCGAACGCCCAACCTGCCACAACGTTGTAAAAGGAAAGAATCAGCACACCGCAGAACAAGCCCAACTTGCCGACCAGACTCCATTTTTTGTGCCCAAGTCCGATAAATGCACCAACGGGGTTACGGTTGGTTTTGCGTCCGATGGCAATTTCGGTAACCATCACCGGGAAACAGAGAATGAAACAGAACAGCAGGTAAACCAGCACAAATGCTGCACCGCCGCCACGGCCAACTTCAAATGGAAATTTCCAAATATTTCCTAATCCAACCGCTGAGCCGGCAGCAGCCAAAACAAAACCTAATTTTGATCCGAATTCACCGCGTTGTCCTGCCATTTATTTTCCTTTAACATATTAAAATTAATTGGTTATCTGTTGTTTAGCGATGAGAAGATAGGCATTTCGGGGGATTTTTTCAATACCCAGGATGGGTAATTGCGGAAAAATAAAAAAATCCCGGGCAGATGAACCGATTTTCTGCCCGGGGAAAAACGTTGAATCAATTTGCCGACACGTTATCCGAACGATTGGCGTTCGGGTTCCCGCGATTTTTGCGGGATTTCTGATGCCGGTTATTGTTATTGTTATTATTGTTGTTATTGCTCGAATTATTATCGCTATCATCGGACAGAAAATCATCCGTTGTGCTGTAAGCTGCGAGATGCCGGATGATCGTCACCTTAATTTGTCCGGGATATTCCATATTATCCTTAATTTTTTGGGCGATATCCGCAGAAAGCAGTTCCGATTCCTGATCAGTCAGTTTTTCCGGCAACACGATCACGCGAATTTCACGTCCGGCGGAAAGTGCGTATGTTTTGGCAACGCCTTCAAACGAATTCGCCAGATCTTCCAATTGATTAATTCGCTCTGTGTAGGCTTCCAGCGATTCCCGTCTTGCGCCGGGACGTGCACCGCTGATGCGATCTGCTGCGGTAACCAGCACGGAAATCGGCGAAATCGGTTCCGCTTCTTCGTGGTGCGCCAGCACCGCGTTGATCACCACCGGATGCTCCCGGAATCGTTTGGTAATTTCAACACCGATGGTCACGTGGCTGCCTTCGGAATCGTTGCTTTCCGCTTTGCCGATATCGTGCAGCAATCCGGCGCGGCGGGCAAGTTGAACGTTCAATCCCAGTTCTGCAGCCATATTTCCGGCCAGCCATGCCACTTCTTTGGAGTGCTGAAGAATATTCTGTCCGTAGCTGGTGCGGTATCTCAACCGTCCGATGTAGGTTTTCAAATCCGGGTGAATATTGCGCAAATTCAGCTCTTTAATCGTTTCTTCGGCAGCTTGTTTAATGCTTTCGTCAACAATTTTTTGGGCTCTGGCAACTTCCTGTTCAATTGCTTTGGGGTGAATATTTTTCTTTTGAATCAGCGATTCCATCGCCAGACGCGCCACTTCCCGTTTGATCGGGTCGAAACTGGACATCACCACCGTTTCCGGCGTGTCATCCACAATTACTTTTACGCCGGTTTCCGATTCAAATGCTTTGATATTGCGACCTTCGCGCCCGATAATCAAACCTTTCCAGCTATCGCTTGGCAGCGACACAGAAACGAGGGTCGATTCCATCGTGTAATCCGTTGCCATCCGTTCGATGGCGTGCGCCATAATTTCTTTCGCTTCCCATTTCGAGCGGTCGGTAACTTCGTTGCGCATTTCTACCAGTGTTTGCGCCACTTCCGATTTCGCTTTATCGATCATCAAATGTTTGAGTTCGCGTTTGGCTTCTTCGCGATTGTAGCTGCTCACTTCTTCCAGCTTTTTGATTTGCATCTCGATTTGCGATTCAATTTCCTTTTCACGATCGGTCAATTTGTTCTGATATTGATCGAGCTGGCTCTGGCGTTTTTTTAGCACATTTTCGCGTTCTGCGAAGCTGTTTTCCTGACGATTCAACTCTTTATCGCGTTTGCGGATGCGCTCTTCGTTTCGGGAAATATCGGTTTCGCGCTGTTTTAATTGACGCTGCATCTGCTGGCGTTCGCGCTGAATGGTTTCCCTCGCTTGAATACTGGCTTCTTTTTCGATGCGCTGTGCTTCTTTTTTGGCGGATTCAATAATCTCTTCTGCTGAATTTTGGGCATTTTTTAATTTTTGTTGTTGAATGACCTTAAATATTATTGCTCCAAGAATTAGTCCAACCAAAAGTCCGATTGATATTGATATGATATCCATTTTAATTCCTTTTTGATGGTTTAAATACCGGAAACGAACTGTAATTTCAAAAACCCGTACCATGTTTCCGGAGAGCTGTAACCCATTTTGAGTAAAGATTTGTGCGTCCCAAAATAAGTTAAATAAATATAGCCGACCGACCGGGTTGAAAAAAGAATTTTTTTTGAAGAAACCTGAAAATACTGACTTTAACGATGATTCGGATGTGACGCAAAACGGTTGTTTTTAATCAAAAAACGCCATAAATGAGACTTGCCTGCGCTAATGCCGACCCGCGAAGTTGCCACAATTTCGCCGGCCGGAACCACCGGTGAATCGGCGATATAAAGCGGCGATTGCGTTAGGGGAACACCGTTCAAATCCCGGTTCAGATCGAACGCCTGACACAATTTTCCCGGACCATTTGCCAATTGCAGATCCTTTTTTACCTCGCGAAGTCGCCGCATTTGCTCAAGTCCGCCAACCGGTTCCGCCGCACGAATGAGCACTGCAGCCGGAAAACCTTCCGCCTCGGTGACCGCATTCAGGCAAAAATACATGCCGTAAATAAAATAAATGTAGGCAAATCCCGGCGGGCCATACATGATTTCGGTTCGCGGCGTGCGCCCACGGGCAGCGTGGCAGGCGGGATCATCCTCGCCGATATACGCCTCTGTTTCCACAATTTTTGCGGCGAGAACCTCGCCGTTCAACTGCCGCACGAGCAATTTCCCGAGCAATTGTTGCGCGACAGTTCGCGTATCCTGCGCATAAAATTGTTGCGGGAGCGCTATCATTGCGAAATTTTAATCCGGTCGAAAATCGATTGTAAATCCAAATTATCCAGCGATTTGTGGCTTCTGCAAATATCCATCAGCACGCGATCCTGAACTTGCCCGATTTCCAGCGCTTCGCGATACGGGCGCCGCTGAAACGTCACCCGCGCATAAGTGGACAAAAATTCGCCGGGAAACTCGCGCTCCAGCATTACTTCCAATTTCTTTTTCATCAGAAAAACCGGATCGGCTACTTTGTCGCGCATTTCTATAAAATTATCCAGCGCCAGTTGGGCAATCGCATCAGCATTAATTTTGCGGCGCTGCTGAAATGTGTTGAACACTGCAGCCCAGTCATCGCCATGCGATTCGATGCACTGATTCAATTCCGTGCAATCTTCAAACGCGCAATTCATGCCCTGCCCGTAAAACGGAACAATGGCGTGCGCCGCATCGCCGAGGAGCAAAAATTTGTCGTTCACAAACCACGGAAACGCGCGAATCGTCACCAGTCCGCCGGTTGGATTGCTGAAAAAATCATCGATCAGCGATGGCATCATCGGCAAGGTATCGCGAAAATGGGTGTTGAAAAATGCCGCCACGTTTACCTGCGAATCCAGTTTGGCGAAACTGTTGCTGCCATCAAACGGCAGAAATAGCGTGCAGGTAAAGCTTCCGTCCGGATTTGGCAGCGCAATGAGCATGTAGCTGCCGCGCGGCCAAATATGCAGCGCATGTTTTTCCATCTGGAAATTGCCGTCCGGCAGCGCAGGAATGGTCAGCTCTTTGTAGCCGTGATCGAGATAATCCTGCGAAAAATTGAATCGCCCGGATTTCATCATTTCCCAACGAACGGCGGAATATGCGCCGTCGCAACCGAACGTAACCGCAGATTCGATCTGCTGTTGCGATCCGTCGGTTTCATCGACAAACAGCAGGGTTCCGTCGGGTAAATTCACTTTTTTGCAGCGTTTGTTGAAGAAAAATTGCACCTTTCCGGTAGCTTCTGCGGCGTCCATCAACGTGCAATTCAGTCCGCCGCGAGAGATGGAGTTGATCACTTCCGTTTCATTTTTGCCATAGGGTTGAAAGGAGAGCTCGCCCTCCGGGGAATGGATCATCCGCCCGCGCATCGGGATGGCATCGCGAATAATGGTATCCAGCACGCCCACTTCCCGCAACGCATGAATGCCGCGGGTGGAGAGCGCAAGGTTAATCGATCGTCCCGCACTGATTTCCGTTTTGCGCATGTCCGATCGACGTTCGAACACGTTCACCCGAAACCCGCGTTTGGCCAGATAAATCGCCAGCAGCGATCCCGCCAGCCCCGCGCCAACAATCGTTATGTCTCTTGTTTCCATATATTTATCTCCCATTTTTCCCGAAGCGATATCCAATCGATTTTTTATTTTGCATCATTGTTTATTTCAAATAATCCCGCAAAATTTCGTAAAAACGGAACACCTCTTCAAATGAATTATACAGCGGCACCGGCGCGACGCGGATGACATCCGGCTCCCGCCAATCACAAATGACGCCGGCGTTGCTGAGCGCCTCGAATGCCTGTTTGCCGTTTTCCCGCAACACAATCGACAGCTGGCAGCCGCGCTGTTCCGGGTCGCGTGGCGTGATTATTTGCAGTCGCTCATTGCGGATGTCGTCGAGCAAAAATTGCAGATACGCCGTCAGCAATTCGCTTTTTTGGCGAAGGCGATCCATCCCGGCGTCGTCAAAAATTTCCAGCGATGCGCGCAGTGCCGCCAGCGGTAAAATCGGCGGATTGCTCAGTTGCCAACCCTCCGCGCCCACCGTCGGTTGAAATCGCGGTTTCATCAAAAAACGGGTTTCCTGATCGTTTCCCCACCAGCCGGCAAATCGCTGTAGCCGGAAATTTTCGGCATGCCTGTCGTGCACAAAAACGCCGGAAATCCCGCCGGGACCGGAATTGAGGTATTTATACGAGCACCACGCCGCAAAATCTACGCCCCAATCGTGCAACTTCAACGGTAAATTGCCCGCCGCATGCGCCAAATCCCACCCGACAATGCAGCCGTGCGATCGCGCCGCCGCCGTTATTTTGGCGATATCGAACGCCTGTCCGGAATAATAATTGACGCCCCCGAGCAAAACGAGGGCGATTTCTTCGCCGTATGATTCCAGAAATTGCAAAATATCATCGGTTTGGTGGGTCGATTCGTCGTGGCGAAGCGGCAGGGTCAGCAAGCCTTCCGCCGGATCAATTTGATGAAATTTGAGCTGCGATTGCACCACATACTGATCGGACGGAAACGCGTTCGCCTCGATGAGAATTTTGAATCGATGCGGCAGCGGTTTAAAAAATGAAACCATCAGCAAATGCAAATTGACGGTGAGGCTGTTCATCCCAACCACTTCGTGCGGCAGCGCGCCGACCAGCCGGGTTGTTGCATCCGTCAAATAGCTGTGATAAGACAACCACGGATTTTTGGCGTGAAAATGACCTTCCACCCCCAAATTTTCCCAATCTGCGAGCTCCTGCTCCACATATTTGCGCACGGATTTGGGCTGCAAACCGAGCGAATTGCCGCAAAAATAAATGTGCGGCTCACCGTTTTTTTGCAACGGGAGATGGAATTTGTTGCGGAAATCCCGCAGTGGATCGCCGGCGTCCAGCGATCGGGCAAATGCTTTTGTCGCGTGAAATGTCATGTTGGTTGCTCACTTTTATCGGATATGTTGGTCAAAATAGGCTTGCACAAAATCCGTCACTTCCGGCTCACCTTTGAAAAAATCGCCTCTTTTGCCTTCGCCCAACGCCCAGCGGTGCAGCCAGGTTATCCCGGAATTGCCGGTAAATGTATCCTTTTTTTGATAGGCGGGATCGCTCAACGCATCGTTTAGCGAGATAAATTTGTAGCCACGTTTCTTCAATATTTTCAATAGTTTACCGAGATAATCTGCATTGAGCCGGTTGGCGTGAAGCAACAAAATTTGCTTCAATTCGTAACCGAGCAGCGCAACGGATTGCTGCTCAAAATAGGCAAAAACCGCGGTCATGTATTCGAGATATGCATCGCCGATGCGTTGCATCATTTCCGTATCACTTTGGCTGTCGGCGCGGTCGTAAGCGAAAGCGTACACCCATTCCGAATTGTCCATTGAAACCGGCGCGATACGATAGTTGTGCGCCGTCAAAAACGAATCGAGCTGCGCTTTTATTTCCAGCGTCCGTCCGGTTTGCAAATACGGATGGCGGAAAAATTCGAGTTTACCGCCGTTTTTTTCGATCATCGGTTTGAGATGCGTTTCGCCTTTCAACACATCTGCGGTATATTCTTCGACCGAAATGTTGTGCAGCGAGCGGTGCGAAAAGGTGTGGTTGCCCAATTCCAGCCCGTTATCCAGCCATTGTTGGAGCAGGTTGAGCCGTTGTTCGTCCAACATGTCATCGCGATACAATTTGTTTTCGTTCACAAATCCGATGCCCGGCACTTGCTCCGCTTTCAAATGTTCAATGATTTTGGATGTTACCGTTTGCCACGATTCGGTATCTTTAAAATGGCGGGAAACCACCGGCAAATCATCGATGGTGATTGCGACAACGCGACCGTTTTGGGCGAAAACGGAAGTGAAAAATAGTCCGGCTAACATCAGAAAAAATAAAACATTACGGCTGAATATATTCATGGGTGAATTCCTGAAATTTCGATTTGAATGGATGATGATATTATACAAAATCAGGCTGCACGTTCAATGAAAGAGATTCCTGCATCCGCAGGAATGACCGCTAATTGCAGTTTTACTGTCATTCCTGCATCCGCAGAAATGACTGCTAATTGAAAATTTATAATGTCATTCCTGCGAAGGCAGGAATCTCCCCGTAAAATGGAAAAAAGTCATTTCACAAAAAACGAAAACAGTTCATCCAGAATTTCCGGCAGCGGGCGATTGCAGATGCCGCTGTGCACTTTGGACGCCTGAATAATTGTGCTGCTCGGCGCAACCAGCCAGTTGAATCGTTCGGATTTGCTCAAATTGGCAAAGTAGCCGGATTCTGCTGTGCCGTCGCAAATCGTTGTGAGCGTGTCGAGTTGGTTGCGGATCATCGTTGCATCCGCGTCCGGCGCAAAAGCATGCAGCCGTTCCGGTTGCACATCGATTTTGGCGCGGAGAAAATCGCCCCGTTTGCAAAAAACGATCACCCCGACGTTGAGAAATTCCTCCCGCTCAACCCGGGGAACGAGCCGCACAACCGCGTATTCAAATGTGATTGGATCGGGCACTGTTGGCCGCCTCCACAAAAATATGCGAATGTTCCAGCCGGTGCGTCAGAAATTCCACAAACGCCCGGCGATGCGCTTCCGGCGAATCAAGTTTATCGTCGGTTGCCAGCCACTCATCGGGAATCAGTGCAACAATTTTTTCGAAAACGCCGGTGTTCAACCGCTGTTTGATGGCGGCATCGCTGCTGTCCAGTTGCGATGCCAGCGGCAGCAACACATGATCTTTCACCATCGGGAACGCTGTTTCGCTCTGTTTGATGTGATCCTGCCAATTGTGCTGAAAATACAGCGCTGCACCGTGATCGATCAGCCAGATGTCGCCGTTGTGGATGAGCATGTTCACATTGCGCGGCGTGCGATCCACATTCGTCACAAATGCATCGAACCAGACCACGTCCGAGGCAAATTTGGCATCCGGTTTTGGCGGCACCATCAAATTGAAACTGGATGAATGGCTGAGAAACTGGAACCCCAGATTCAGCCCGGCGCTGGCGTGCAGCAAATCCTGAATTTCCGCGTCCGGTTCTGTGTGCCCGATAGCAGGATCGAGCGAAATAAATACCGTTTCCGGAACCCTGAAACCCAACTCGCGGGCAATTTCTCCGGCAATAATTTCGGAGATGAGCGCCTTTACACCCTGACCGGCGCCGGTAAATTTCATGACATACGATTGTCCGTCATCCGCGCGGATAACAGCCGGCAGCGAACCGCCTTCACGCAACGGCGTGATGTATTCAATGGCAGATTGTGTTCTGATAACCTATCCTTTTCATTTTTCGTTCTCTGTCAATTTTTGAAGAAGACAGCTTGAATATGAATATTTGGTCATGCTGAGCGAAGTCGAAGCATCTGTTTTTCATCGAATTACTGCCTTCGACGCAGTTTATTCAGAGCTTGCCGAAGGGCTCAGGCTGACAATATTAAAACTTTTTCCACAAAATTTGTCTGAGAATCTCATTTTCAAATATTACGAAAAAATAACCGTTTAGCTCAAATAAAGCAAAGTCAATTTGGATTGGGCAAAACGAAAAAAGCCGCACCAAACGGCGCGGCTTTTTGATATTCAGCTAAAGAAAAAATTATTTCACTTCATCCGCAGACTTGACAATTTTGGTAACCAAGCCATATTTAACAGCTTCGTCTGCGGTCATCCAAAAGTTGCGGTCGGTTTGTTTTTCGATTTGCTCGATGGGTTGACCGGTGGCATCTGCAAAAATTTCATTCAACCGGCGGCGCATTTTTACAATTTCCCTCGCTTCGATACCGATATCGGTCGCCTGACCCATCACGCCACCGCTCGGTTGGTGCAGCAAAAATCGGGTGTTCGGCATACAAAAGCGATTCTTTTTATCCGCAGCTGCGAAAATCAGCGCACCCGCGCTGGCGACCCAGCCTGTTCCGACAATTTTTACTTCCGGTTTGATAAACCGGATCATATCAAAAATCGAATCGCCCGATTCCACATGACCACCCTGCGAGTGCAAATACAATTTGATGGGTTCGTCCGATTCCGTAGCCAGCGCCAGCAACCGTTGGCAAACATCTTTTGCCAGTTTCTGGTCGATGCCGCCATAAATCGTAATCGTGCGGCTTTCCATCAATTTTTGATCGACACTGTAAGGTTTTTTCTCGTCTTTTTTATCTTCTTTTTCTTCCTTTTCTTTGGGGGACAATTCGAGCCAGTCTTCGTTCATCAGGTTCTCCTTTATTCAGTTTTTGCTTATCCAATTGTTTTGCAACGTTTTCAACTATCGGCGATACTGCCGGTTGGTTTAACCCTCTTTAAAACAAGCGACAAAATAATCCATTTTTCGGCGTCACACAACCGTTTTAAAACGTAACATTTTGCGTAAAGTGGTCAATTTTTTCCGGGAAATTTAATTCGAAAACATCCCGAAAAAAAGTCACTGCTTTTTTTTGAACAGGTTAGGTATTGCAGGCTTTTCCGGTTGCGGAATCAACCGATTGCCAACCCTTTTCCCCATCTCGTTCCAGGCTCCTGCCCGGAATGCTCTTTCATTCCAAATTTAAATTATACGAGAATCTCTTTGCGGAACACGCCAAACAATTTCCGGGCATTTTTTTTGAGATCGAACTCGCGGCAAACGAACTCGCGACCGGCGGTGCCCATTTGTTGGCGAAGTTCCGGGTTTTCGTGCAGTTGTTGCAACGCATCCGCGATGGCTGCGGCGTTTTTCGGTTCAACCAAAATGCCGCTCACGCCATCCTGCACCAGCTCCGGGATGCCGGAAATGTTGCAGGAAACCACCGGCAGGCAACTGGACATACCTTCCATCAACACCACCGGAATGCCTTCTTTTTTGCCGCTTTTTGTGGGCACGCTTGGCAGGATGAGTACGTCGGCTAACGCGTGCATTTCCAATACTTTGTGGCGCGGCAATCCGCCATGAATTTCGAAATATTCCGATAAGCCGAGATCGCCAATTTGTTGCTCAACCTGCGCCCGCAACGGACCGTATCCGACCAGATGGCAGCGGAACGGCACCCCGCGATCGTTCAATATTTTGCAGGCATCGACCAAAAATTTGTGCCCTTTCACTTCCTCGTACGATGCGACGCACAAAATCTGGAACGGCGCGCCGGGTTCGCGATTGCGGTTGTGGCATTGGAATAAGTCGGGATCGACACCACAGTGGATCACGTCAATTTTGTCGCGCAGCGATTCACCGGAAGCAGAAACCATCACCTCTTTGTTGAAATTTGAGATCGTCACCGCCCGTTTTGCGGCAGCAATTTTTTTGCCGAGCATGGTTTGATCCACATGCAAATCCGAGCCGTGCGCTGTGAACGAAAACGGGATGCCGGAGAGTCGGAAAACGATCAACCCGGCGATTGCCGGGTGCGTGCAAAAATGGCAGTGCAAATGTTTAACGCCCAATTTTTCCATTTCCTGCGCGAACAACACCGCTTTGGGCAGCACGCCCAAAGCCCCGAAAAAAAAGTTCAAACTGCTGATGGTTCCGAATAGCACTTCAAATATTGTGCGAAGATAAGTAATTGGTTTTTTTATAAGATAGCGCAAATTCGCAGCGATAATTTTCCCGGAAATGAAGGGGTAAAAATGGGCGCGCTCCATCCATTTCGCCACTTCCTGATGGTGCACATCCTGATTTTCTTTGAGCAGCGGAAACAGTTCAACGCGCACGCCGGCTTCTTCCAGCGCGATCATTTCATACAAAATAAAAGTTTCGGTGAGTTTGGGAAATCGGGACATTGTGTAGGCGACGGTGTCCACCATTTCCTGAGTTGCTGCTGTTGGTTGTGTGCTATTCAAGATTTTTGATTCCATTTGTCATCCATTATCATTGATGCCGATACACATCCACTGCTGAAAACCAGCGTTGCAGCCGCAACCGGAACAGCTTTAGCGAAGTACGCCGGGTGATGTTGATTCGCCGGAGCAGCAGCGGATTTGCCGTGTTCAAATTATTGATGCCGTCTTCCGTGGTGAATGCCAGTTTGCAACCTTCCTCATGCAACATTTCCTGAATTTCCGGTGAGCAATTGCCGTTCGGATAAGCAAAAACCGGCAGCGATTGGGGAATTTCCCGCCGCAAATCATACAGCGATCCGCTGATTTCATCGTGCGCCTGCGAAAGTGTCGCCTGCGTAAGAATCGGATGGGTTCGGGTGTGCGCGCCAAAATTGAGCACTCCTTCGCTGGCAAGTTCGCGCAACTCGTCCCAATCCAGCACCGTTTTTACCGCTTTTGGTTTGTTGCCGAGATCGCCGGCAATTCGCAAAACGGTTTCCAGTAATTCATCGTGCGACAGCGTTTTGACATAATTTTGCAACGCTTTGAGATGCTGCAATCGATTTTCCAGCGAATCGAGCGACAGCGAGCCGATCGGCGAATTGGGATAAGATCGGCGGTCGGTCAGCACCACTGCGCGATACAAATCATCCCACCAAAATGCCCGCTCCGGGTGATCCGGATAAGCCGTCGGCACAAAAACTGTCGCGGTTAAGTTCAGTTTTTTCAATATCGGATGGGCGTTTGATTTCACATCCAGACAGGCGTCGTCGAAGGTGATCAACACCGATCGATCGGGCAATTGCCGACCGTTTTCAAAATGTTCGAGCACCTCCGGCATTGAAAGCACGCGATAATTCTTGCGCAAAAAAGCCATCTGCGCGGCAAAATTTTCTGTCGATGCGCTGATCTGGCGCGGTTCCAGATGCGGCGTTTCATCCGGATGACCGATGCGGTGATACGTCAGCACCCGCAGCAAATTCGGTTTTTCCGACGAAAATCCGTAAATATCTGACAAATATTGGATTGGCAAACCGCCCATCACACCTGCCCTTTGGGTTGCGGCGAATACATTTCACCGGTTTTCAGCGATTCGTGAAAGCGAATCAAGTGATCGTTAACTTCAGCAAAAACAGCCTCTTTGGATTGGCGAACATCCACTTTGATGAATTGCGGATGGGTTGCGCCTTTGGTGTCAAATGTTTGCATCAGCTCGGTCAGATATTCCAGCGACGCTTCGCCTTTTCGGGCGAACAGCACTTCGGCGGGTGCCCACAGAAAAATCACCACATCCGGTTCGGGATAGGTGTTGGCGAGCAGCCAGCGATGCAGCCGGTCGTCCAGCGGTCGCCGGCGATACAGCGCGTCGCTTTCGTTGGGATTGCGAGCGAAATCGAACGTGAAATAGCGATCGTATAGCACCACTTTTCCAGCGCGCCGGAATTTCCGCGATAAATACTGGCGATACCATTCTTCCGCAATCCGGTTAACCAGCCGCAGCGTTACCCACAGCGGATTTTTGCGCTTTCTTTTGGATGTGTGTGTCGTTTCGGTCGGTGGGCGGTAGCCTTCGTCGCCGCGCGATTTTTTGAATTTTTCGATAAATCGCGAGGTCGGCAGCGCCACATTGCTGGACTCGATATTGATGCCCATATACAAATATGCCAGCGGCAGCGGACATTTTTCCAGCAACATTTCGGAGATGGTGCCTTTTCCGGCGCCGTCCCCGCCAATCAGTGCGACAGTGAATGTGTGATTTTTATTTTTCATAATTTCTTTACAGTACGTAGGGATCGCACATGTGCGATCCGGTTTTTTGAGAGAGAGAACGGAACGCAAATTTGCGTTCCCTACAAGAAAACTCAACCCCGCAGTTCATCCATTCGTTCGATAGCCATCAGCCAAAAATGATAATAGCGATTGCCGCGCAGCCACGCCGCAGTTTGGGCGCTGATGTTCGGGTTATCGCCGCGAAGCCGGGAAAGCATGTTGGACAAATAGCGCATCCAGCACATCGCGAAAACCGCTGCAATTTGAGATGGGTGAATGCCGGCAAATTCGGCGAACTGGCGCAAATGCGGCATCGCCCAGCCGGGCGAAAAAAACGCCTGTTCGAACGCAGAAACACAATCTTTTAGCGATTGCGCACCGTTTTTGGCGAACGCCAGAAATGTCAGAAAAAAGATAAAATCGCCCATCGGCAAACCGTGCGGATCTGCTAATTCCCAATCGACAGCGCCGAGCTGTCCGTTGTGCAGCAACAGATTCGGCGCGGAAAAATCGCCGTGCTCGAAAACCAGTTCCGGCAATTTTATGGATTGCCCGATGGCCGCACCTTTTTCGATGGCAACCTGCTCCTGCGGCGTCAAAATGAAGGATGTCGCGAGCACGTTAAATCGATTGTCGAATGCCGTATCGCGCCATTTCGGCAGCGTTTCGGTGGCAATCTTGGTGGTTGTGTGCAGTTCCATCAGCCAGTCGCGACCGGTTTGCAGCACCGAATCGAAGTTTGCGCGCGCGGTTGCCGGACGCAACACACTGCCCGGAACCATCGTTTCCACCAGCATTTTGTGCCCGTGCCAATTGTCGTATGCCAGCACTTCCGGCGTTCCCGGAAAAACCGTTTTCCGGAGATCGAACAAATAGCGCAGGTTTGCTGCTTCAATATCCAGCCGGGCGTGATCGCCCGGAATGCGCGGCAGTTTAACCACCATTTTCGCGGTTGGTAGCGCATCGGACAGCACAAATGCGATGATGTGGCTGGACGCCTGAAATCCCGGCGTGAGCAGCACGGACGACAGCGCGTTGCCATCGCCAAATCGCGACAGATTGAACCGCTGCCAATTTTCCCGCAAAAATGTGTTGATGGCGTTCATCGCTGCGCCTCCGGCGATTTCCGGGCAACAATGCTGAATGGGCAGGTCAATAGTGGCAGCAATTTGCTGACGGATAATATGGTGCCGCCCAATTGTTTCAGTTGACCTTTGAAACCGGTGTGACCTTTGTCCATCGCAAATTGTAGGGCTGCCGGATGATCCAGCGGAATAATTTCTTTGCAGGATTGAAACGACGGGCGATGCCAGTAGCAACGAATATCCGAAAAACCTGCTTTGCGCAGTTGTCGGGAGAATACTTTTGGCGTTGAATATCCGATAATCGAAAATGATTGCCGTATTTCCCAGTATAAATAACCACCTGATTTCACTGAATTTACAGCGTTGGAAAACAGTGGTTTTTCAGTGCCGGATAAAATAGCGACATCAAAATTTCCGGCGGATTCGGTTGAGCCAATTTGCGGAACAATCGTCAATTGTTCGCTGAAATGGCGCAATGCGGAAAGGTGCGTTTCGTCCGGTTTGCCGAAATAGCCCACCGATTTGAGCACCGGCGATGGCAGCAAAAAGCGCCAGTCGATGCGCCGCACCAGCAAAATCAGGTTATCGCGTGTCAAAACGGGATCACTCAACGATACATTAGCTCCCGCGATTGTGCAGTTAACCGGACTTTTTCCGCATCTGCTTCGGCTTCTGCAAGCTCGGTTTCCTGTTTAATTTGCTGTTGGAAAATATGGATGGCTGCACCGCAAAGGGCAATGAGCACCCAAAAATAGCGCACATACGACAGATGCAAAAACACCGCCGTAAGGAGATAACCGAACAACCCGAGCAGGTATCCGGCAGTGAGAAACGCCAAATCCGGGTGGGTTTCCCGATAGCGTTTCCGCAGCCGCATCATGCTGGTTAACGTGTATAAAATTATGGACATAAACATCAAAAATCCGACGATGCCGGTATCCGCCAATTCTTCGATATACATATTATGGGCGCGGCGTTCCGTATCAATTTCGCGATAGCCCTCTTTGCTGTATTCGATCATGTATGCCTGCGAAAGCCCGGGACCAACCCCAAAAATCGGGTTGTCCAAAAACATGTGTAACGCAGCCAGTCCGACTGTAGCACGACCGCGAACCGCGCCATCCGCATCTGCCACATTGTTGCTGGCAACGCTGGTCAACCCCTCAATCGCTTTGTAGGTTCGATACACATAATCCGGAACGGCAACCAGAACCACGCCCACAGCCAGTATCGCCGCCAGCGCGAAATGCCAAACTTTTATGTATCGCATTAAAGTCATGATAATTAACAGCAGCACAATGGTGATGCCCGCGCCACGGGAAAAAGTGAGCAGTGTTCCCGCCAAAATCGGGATGCAGGATATTGCTGCGAACAATTTCAACTTTTTATTTTTTTCCCCGAGCATCCGGAAAAAGGCCAGCGGCAGCAGCACAACCATGATTTGGGCATATCGGTTTTTGGAGCCGATTGGTCCGGCCAGCCGTTTTCGTTTGATCTGGTCGCCGCCCAAATCCGTTTCGCCGGTGCCGATGAACGATTCTTTCACCTGCGCCAAACCACCAAATTGGTTGTTATACGATTTGGTGAACTCCTGATACATCGATAATCCGCCCATCAGGCAGCCTGATAAAATCAGCGCCCAGGTTGCTTTGCGCAGCACTTCTTTGGTGCGAACGGCATTGACAACCAAAAAGTAAAGAATCAGCCCTTCCACAAAAAAACCGATAATCCGGTCGAGTGACTCACCGAGCCGGCCGGACAGCACGCCGGAAATCATCAGGGTTATCGCGTACATCACCATCATCAGCAAAATCTGGTTGAGAATCAGCCCTTTTCGCTGAACAAACAGATAATTTAAAATGGGAATAATGAGCAATAAAAAAGACGCGCCCGCCAAAACTGGCGGCACTTTGTAAAATTTTGTGGCGACAACCGCCAGATTCGCGTAAAGCACAAACAAAATAATAACGGAAGTTGTATCCGGGCGATAGAGCATAAACGCCAGCAAAATAATTGCGATGACACCCGCGAGCACAAAAATCACCCCAAATTGCCCTGCCAGCACACCGAGCGCCAGCGAAGCGATAATTCCGGTGATTTCCCATTTATATTTCGAAAGTGTGTGGCTCAAATTGAATGTCATAATTACTCCAAAAAACTTTGTTAAAACAGAATGTTTACTTCAAAAGTTACGGATATTCCGGACCCTGAGCGACGGTCACTGAGCGAAGCCGAAGTGAGCCGAAGGGTCTTTCCCCCTCTACTTCGGCGCCGGAACCGTTGGCGGCAAAGCAACGGATTCGCCTTCCGCAAAACCGTGGGTGAGCGTTTCGAACGCCATTGCACGGTTGCTGCTGTTTGGGCGTGTTGCCGCAATCGCGTTCAAAATAAATGGCGATTGGTAATAGCGATACGCCACTTCGCCGGCAGATTCTAACGAACGCGGCACCGGATTTTTCGATTTCTGAAACACAAATTCGATCGCTTTTAACAGCGAACCGCGTCCGGCGGGCAGCTCAACGGCGAGCGGGTTGCCTTTGGGATCGTAATATTCGATGCGCAACGCTTCCGGCTGGATGTTGTCGTAAATCCGGTGATCGCCGCGCCGGAGCAGCAACTCCGCATGGGCAATCAATTGCTGCAAATGGGTTTGCGAATACATGTTCGATTTGTCATTTTCTTCGATTTCTGTGCCGTCACAGCCGGTGGAACCGCGCCGCAGCTCATCGGGAATAGCGCCGTCCGGACGGATCATCGATTTGGCGGACGGATCGAAATCGCAGGCGCTGGAACTGCCGCCTTTGCCTTCCCAACGGGTGCCGTTCATTCGACCCAAAGCCAGTGCGTTTGCATGTTCGAATGCTTCGGCCGGCGCGCGCGCGGTGAACGGTTCCGGCGCACTCAAACGGTTGTAACTCACCAAATTGAGATCGTTACGGTCATGCAGATAATCCGCGATCACCGCGCAACAATGCGTTGCCGCTGCGCCCCAATTGCTCATCGATACTTCCGCGGTGAACGAAATAATCGGATAAACCACATTTGCCAGCCATTCCTGAAACGGTTTTTTGATGCCGCTTTGTTGCCATTCCGGCACGTCTTCCAGCAAATCCGCCGCATGAATAAACCCCGGAATCCACCACGATAAATTGAGTTGGCACTGTTTATCCGGTTTGCTGGTGTTGCCGGGTTCACCAAAGCCGGAGATGCCGAGAACCCCGCGAATGCCGGAAATCGCGTGGGTAGCGAATGCCGCATCGCCGGTGAGGTGGTATGCCAACGCCTGCGCATACACCAATTGACTGCCCATTTCCAGATACACCGGATCATCCGCAGACGGGCAGGTTTGCTCGCCTTTTGGCGGCTGCCATTCCCATTCTTTTTGTGCAAAAGTAATGACATCTGCCGCTGCGCTGCGATACGGTTCGATGCCCGCATCCGCTTTGCGTTTGATCTCGCGAAGCTCCTGCGGCGTTGTCAAATAACCGCGCACATTGCCTTCCACTGCGTCTGTTACGGCAGAAGTATCGTGCTGCGGCGGATAATTGACGAGCAGCTTGCTGTCTTTTTCCGGTGCGTTATTTTCGCAGGATACGGTTGAGAGGCTCAACAGCAATGTGCAGCAAATAACAATCGAAATCCAGCTGGAGATGTAATTTATCATATTAATCTATCTGTTTATTCTCTATTTACGATTGAAAGGATTCCAGTTCAAAATGTGTTTGATGCTGGGAATTTTCAACAATTCCGGGAAATTTTCCTCGATTTGCAGTTGGTGCTGGCTCAATTTCAAAATAACGATTGTTACAATGGCAGTCAACCCCAGCAGCACGAAAAGGTTGTGCGTGACAAACAATTGAATAAAATACAGCAACACAACACCGCCAATTAACACACCGTAAAATGAGAGATAGCGCCAATCAAAAACGCTGATGCCCGATGCCAGCTTCAGTCCGCCCTGTTTCAAAATGTTGTGCACAATCATACTGAACGCGGTTGCCACAGTCGCGCCGAGCGCGCCGTACGCCGGAATCAAAATAAAGTTGAGGATCAGGTTGATAACCACCGCAACTACATTAATAATAACCACATAGCGCACTCTTCCGAGCACTTTTAGCGTCAGTCCGTTAAAGCCCAGCGCGATGTTGAAATAATAAGCAACAGCGATCAATTGTAAATAAAGCCCCGATTCCGCATAGCGTTCGCCGTACAGAAAAACGGTCAGCGGATCTGCCAGCGCAAAGGTAATCGCAAACAGCGGGAACGACAAAACACCCAGCCAAACCGCTGTTTTCCAATACAATTCGTTGATGCCTTTGAAATCGTTTTGGGCAAACAACCGCGCCGCCAGCGGCGTAAACAGCAGTGCAAAACTGGTCATCACTAATTTGTTGAAGCGCGCTGCGGGTAAAATAACTTTGTAATTTGCCACTGCCACCGTATCGTGAAAATAGCCGAGCAACATGGTATCGCTGGCGTGCATGAGCACATTCACCAAATCCGATGTCATCAGCGGAATCGAAAAAGCAAAAATCGTTCTGACCGGATATTCCATTGCCTGCGCCCGGAAATGGGCGATCAAATTCTGGCTTTTCAACAAAAAATAAAGCATCACGGAATAGAGCACAACCATCAGGGCGTTCACCGTCAGGTAGCCATACGCCAGAAAAAACACATCGCTTTCGAAGAAAATGAGCAGCAGTACAACCAGCAATTTTACGCCCGGACCCAACAAATGCTTTCGCGTGAAAATGATTTTTGAGCTGGCAAAACTGGCGAACAGGCTGAGCAGCATCAAATCCAGTGCGTCAACCGGCACCATAAAAATGAGGATGAGCAGAATGGCGACAGGTTGTCCTTCGCCCTTCACCAGCTCGGAAATGACTTCCGGCGAAACCCAAACAGCGCCGACAAAAATCACTCCGGTGATAATCACCGAAACAAACGAGATAAAGATTGTCCCGAAAAGCTTGTTGTATTCCTCATTTTCATGAAAAATGGGCACGAACCGGCTGACCGCGCGTTTTAGCCCGAGCGATGAAAATCCCTCAAAAAATGCCACGACAGACAGCACATACGTCCACGCGCCATAATCCGCCTGCGACAAATACCGGACGATCAGCACCTGCGATAAAAAGTTCAGTCCGACGGAAATGAACTGTCCGAACATCAACAGGCTGGAACCGCGAATTTGTTTTCGCGTGGCATTTTTGCCGGGTTTTTTGGCTTTTTTTACCGATTCCGCCGGCGATGGAATCTCAGGTTCAAGTGGTTGTTTTTGCGAATCTTGTGCGTCCAAAGTTATCCGTTTCTTTGCTTTTGATACGTTTGCCAGATCAGTTCGAGAACCGCAAGCTGCACATCCTCCGGCGACTGAGTGGCATCGACGGCGTGAAAATTGGGAATCTGATCGGCGATGCCCAAATATTTTTGCCGCTGGCGTTCCAGCGCTTCCGGCGAATGTTCGCCTTTTCGGCGAAAGAGCAGTTCGCCCGGTGCATCCAGAAAAATAGTGAGATCGGCATGCGGACATGTGCCCCAAAACAGCAGCCGGCGAAGCTTGCTTTTTAACCGTTTCGGCGCTCCGGCAAGATAGCTGTCGTAAATAAAACGGTCAAAAATCACGGTTCGCCCGTTCAGCGAATATGCGAAACCCGCACCCACGCGCAGCCAGTGTTCCAGCAATTTGTTCAGCGATGCCAACGCCTTTACGGGCAAAATCAGCAACTTCGGGCGTTTCGCCGATGCCATATTTTTGATGATATTTTTCAACAATTTGGTGGTTGGCAAGCCCACCGTACTGGCATCCACGTTGATGCCCATATACACAATTTTGCCGCGCAAAAACGGCTGTTTCAGCAGCGATTGCGACAGGGTGCTTTTCCCGCCGCCATCCGGTGCGAGCAGCGCCACCCAAATCCCGCGATGCCGTGTGGCAAATGCCAGCGGACGCAGCTTTTTGAGCAACGGCGTGGTTATTTTCCGGAAAAAATTGCCAAGCGGTTTGTGACGATTCAGCGCAGCGCCAATCCGTTTGGCTTCCGAACGGATATTTTTTTCGGCGATTTCGCCGATGAACAACCGCAGTTGTTCCCAATCCAATGCGTTGCCGAGTGCGTTTTGCAGGAGTTGCACCACCTTATGCTGCATGTCCGGCTGCGTTTCAATTTCCGCAATCAGCGATTGAATTCGCGCCAGTCGTTCTGTTCTAAAGCTTTGTTTATCCAATAAGTTATGCAAAAATAAACTGACCAATTCATCCGCCGGTGACAGCGTAAACAGCGGCGCCCGCTGTTCGCGGCGAAACAAAAAATCACCGCCAACCGGCCAGCGCCAATGCCGGACCGGTTTGCCGAAATACAAATCCGTGACCACATCCAGCTTCAGCCAAATACCGGAAGCACGATCGAAATTCACATAAAAATGATGCGGCGCGTAACCGAGTCGCGGTAATTTTACAAATGCAGATGTGCGAACAATTTTTTCGAACGCCGGCAAATCGAGCGGATGCACCAGCAAATCAATCTCTTTGATTGGCGGGTTTTCGCTCAATTCGTCAAATCCGCGCAGCAGGGCATATCGCACCCGCTGTTCGTTCAGCAGCGCAAAAATATTGATCAGTGACGGCTGGATCGATCCGGTGTGATTGTGCGCAGCTTTGCCGTTTTGGTGAATGTTGGTTGTTCCGGTTTTCATTTCAAAGGATTATGGGTAAATGATAAAGGATAAAATTACAATTATTGCCCGAAAATAGCCTGTAATCCCGGGGCATTTTTTTCGCGAATGCACATTCGCAAAATATTGACAAACGTGCCGCCGGCCATCTGTTCCGGTGACAGCCGCATCGATTCTTTCAGCGCGCGGTGCATCCAGCAGGTGTAAAACAGCGGGCGAATGAGTGCCGGATCGAGCTGAATTTCCGCCGCAAAATGATGAAATTGCGCCGCCATCAGCCGGTTGATGGGCGAATCGAGGAGAAAATGTGCGGCAAAATTTTTCTGCGGATCGTTTTCGCCGGACTGCCGCGCCACCCACGATGCAAACGTGCGATAAAAATAGAACAAATCCCACATCGGCATGCCCTGCGGTTCGCCCGATTCCCAATCGATCACGATCACGCGGTTGGCATCGTTCACCAACATGTTCCACGTACCCGGATCGCCGTGCTGAAAAACGGTGGGGAAGGGGGCAGTGCTTTCGGCAATTTCGGCAATCGCATTCGCCAAAAATCCGGCTTCGTCATCCGGCAGCGAATAGGTTTGCTGAAATTGCTCGAACAGGTGTTGCAGCGCGGTTGCGGCATCGCCGGCGCTGGCGGCGTCCATATTTGCGGATCGTTTGCCGAGCGTTGCCAGCCAGTTGGCGGCGTCCGCTGCAACCGGGCAATCCGGTTTTGCGGTTGTTTTCACACGGAATGGCGCACCGTAAACTGCACGAATAGCGATGACCGCCAGATTGTTGTGGTAATCAAAAAAGAACGGTTCGGGATATGTGCCTGCTTCGGCTAAGTTGTTATCTTTCAAATGCTTAAGCATGCGAAATTCGTTTTCCAAACGCGCGTTGTATTCCGGCGAACGGGTCATTTTGATGACCATTTCCACCTGATCGGTTTCGCGGTTGAACAGAAAAAAGATCACTTTGTTGCTGTTATATTTGCCGCGCGCGGACAGCGCAAAGCGATATTTCGACAGGCTGAATCCCGCTTTTTGGGCGATTTCCTGCAAAAACGCCGGCGGCGAAAACGGCAGCTCCGTTTTGCTGTTTTTCGGCGAAAGCAGCATGGCGTGACGCGGCATCACCGTGTCGATCCACCCGGTTTGGCTGAGCAACGCCCCAATTTGGCTCAGCGAGCGTTTTTTGAACGACTGACCGAACAGCACATTTTTAAAAAAATATTCCGACGCATCGCGATCATTTACCGGGACGGCGGTGCGCAATTCGCCGGAAAAGGGCGTCAGCCAAAAACGGGCGGTTTCCTGAAATCCCGTGTTTTTTGCGAATATTTGGCGAAAGCGGCGTTTTTGCGATTGTCCGGAAATTTCCAGATAGAGATGCGCATCGGGTTTGAGCGACCGCTGGAATTTGGCGATCAATTTGGGATCGGCGAGTAGCGCAGCGGTCATTCGGCGGGTGACGTAAATCAGGTCCAGCGATTGTTCTGGCAAATCGAGCGTGCTAAAATTCTCAACGGAAATGTTGCTCAAATTTTCGACACCGAGTTCCTGCGCCGCAGTTGCGATCATTTTGAGGCGTTGCGCATCCGGCTCCGCAACCTGCATTTCGCGGGCGATGGTGCCGAGCACCGCCAGCGTTTCCGGTGCAGGAATGCCGATGCACAGCAACCGCGACAGCTCCAGCGATGGCAGCAAATAGCGCCAATCTGCCCGGGCGAGATTACCGCTCAGGTTTGTTCCCGGTTCAAACCGGGTGGAGAGTGTCATTTCAAGCATCGATTAACCCATTGTTTTTATTGAATATAAATTTTTTTGGCTGAGATTCCTGCCTTCACAGGAATGACAAAATCTGAAGTGCCCATCATTCCTGCTCCGAAGGTGCGCTTTCGGCGCAAAGGCAGGAATCCACTGATCATGGCTTCGAATTGGTCGCGGTTTCCGCTTTAAATTCGGCGATAGCGTTTTCCAGCATCGTTTCGAAAATGTTCACGTTTTCGCCCCAAACAAAGCGTCGCTCCACAAAATCGCGTCCGGCGGCTGCCATTTTGGCGCGTGTGGCGTCGTCATTCAGCAAATCGATGAGTGAATTGGCGAACGTTTCGGGATCATCCGCAACGCGCACCGGCGGTTTTTCGCCATCTTCAAAATGCAATCCTGCGGCAACCGCGCTGCTGCAGAGCACCGGCATTTTCATCGAAAACGCTTCGAGCACTTTATTTTGCACACCGGAAGCATAGGGAATCGGCGCAACAAAAACGGATGCCTGTTCGAGATAATCCCGAACATCTTCCACAAATCCGGTGACGGTTACCTGCGGGTGCTTCTCCGCTTTTTCGCGGAGCGATTTGGACGGATCGCGCCCGACAATCAGAATTTCGATATCCGGAACGCGGTCGCGCAATAGCGGCAGCAGTTCATCGATGAGGTAGTGTGCTGCCTCGGCATTCGGGCGATAATCCATCACGCCCGTGAAAACGATGCAATTGTTTCGCGGCGTGTTGCTGCGCCGTTCCCAAAATTGCAAATCCACCCCGTTCGGCACGATGCGAATACCGGGGCGTTGCTGCATTACCGCATCGCGATCGCGGCAGGAAATAAACGCCACATGCGGCGTTTTGGCGATCAATTGTTGCTCAATTTCGTTGAATTTGCTGAGCCGTTTGTTGAGCATCAGCCGCATCACCGGCGATTCCTGGCGCATCCGGTCGCGAATACGCATAGTTGTGGCGTCGCAAAAATCGATCACAATTGGCAAGTTGGTGAAACTGTTGATCACCGGAAACACCGATTTTCCGTGAAATAGCACCGCGTCGAACGTTTCGTTTCGGGTCAGTTCCCGCAATTTGTCGCTCATTTCGCGAATAGCGTTTTTGTCCGAAAGCGTTGCCTGAATCTTACGCATAAATCCTTTGGCGGTTGTTTTCGGCTGTGCATCAAACAGAAAAAGCCGCAAAAAAGATTGCACATCTGCCAACGCTTCGGGCGCAATATTATTGCGTTTTAGCGATAGCATGGTTACATCGTGGCGTTTTGCCAGCTCGCGCCCAAAAAAATAACAACGGGTGGAACCGCGTACTTTCGGATGTTGAAAAACAGGTGTTATATAGAGTATTTTCATAAGTTTAAAGCATGGAAATATTTTTAAAATTGTAGAGGCACGGCGCCGATGTGCCCGAATTTATTTGTAACAAACATCAATCAACTGCCTAAAATCCAGCGCACAGCGTCGAGCAGATTTTTGGCGATAAAGTCCGGTGTTGCGCCGGTTTCGTCGAGTTTTTGCAGCGATTGCTGACCGTATCCGGTGAGCACCAGCACGGTTTTGCAGCCGGCATTTTGTCCGGCGAGCACATCGGCGGGTTTATCGCCGATCACGAAACTGGCGGACAAATCGATGCCCAAATCACGCGCGGCTTGCTGCAGCATCCCGGTTTTCGGCTTCCGGCAATCGCAATTTCGCAGATACGGCGCGACACCTTGTTTCGGGTGATGCGGGCAAAAATAAATCGCATCCACCGAAACCGATTGCGAACGGAGCATTTCGTTCAATGCCGCATGGATTTCGTGCAGCTCCCGTTCCGTCAGATATCCCCGGGCGATGCCGGACTGATTGGTGATCACAACTCTTTTGAAATCGTTATTTTGCAACAGTTTCAGTGCCTCAACTGTGCCGTCGATCAATTTTAGTTGATCGATCTTGTTGAGATATTCCACCTCCACATTCAGCGTGCCGTCGCGATCGATGAAAACGGCGCGATTGCTCATTTTGCGAGCCTTTCTTCGGCGATTTGGCAGACGATGTGCGCCGCCGTGATGTGCACTTCCTGAATTCGTGCGGTCACCGTCGATGGCACACAGAGGCACAAATCGCAATTCTCGCGGAGTTTTCCGCCCGATTCGCCGGTGAAACCGACGCTGATCAGTCCTTTTTTGCGGGCTGCAATCGCCGCTTTCAGCACGTTGGGGGAATTGCCGCTGGTGCTGATGCCCCAAAAGACGTCGCCGGGATTGCCGAGCGCCTCAACCTGCCGGGAAAATACATCTTCGTAACTAAAATCGTTGGCAATTGCCGTGAGAATTGAGGTGTCGGTAGTGAGCGCGATTGCCGGAATTGCCTGGCGATTGATCACAAATCGCGCCACAAATTCCGCTGCGATGTGCTGCGCATCCGCCGCGCTGCCGCCGTTGCCGCAAAGCAGCAATTTGCCGCCGTTGCCCAGCGATGCGATCACAGCTTCGGTAATCGCCGCGAGAACTTCGCTGTTTTCGCGCATCGCCCGCTGTTTTACGGCAATGCTTTCCTCAAATTCCCGTTGGATAATGTTTTTGAAACTCATCGGTGTTCAAATTCCTTTTGCTGAAAAATGGAACGGTCGCGGCCGTTCCCTACAAAAATCATCATTTAGTTGGTGGCGGAAGATAGTTTTTTCTCAGTCGAAACACAAAACGGCTGCATTTTTTCAAACAATTCCTGAAAATCGACGGGGTAGGGGTGCAGCACTTTGTAACAATTTTTGCCCTCGAAAAGATTGCCCAGCAACGATTTTAGCGTTGATTCGAACGATTCCAGCAATGGGTTTTCCAGCGCCGGAAACGCAAAGCGAAACGCGCGATAGTGCTCAAACAGCGGCGCGAATTCCAGCAAATTGGATTGCAGCATGCGTTCGGCAATTTCCGCCGGATCGATTGGCGCAACAGTGGTTTCCGGCGAATCGTGGCTGCCGATCAGAAAAATATTTTCCGGAGTAGCGCGTTCAATCAGCCGGTTTTCGAAAATAATGTTCGGGTGAATCCGCACATTTAGCTGGCGTTTCATCGCCGGCAGCGCTTCGCCGATGATTGGCACCGGAAATATTTTTTTCAATCCGATGCGGCCCAAGCCGTTGTACAGCGCATCGACGCCGTGAATCGCGCCAAAAATCAGCTTCTTTTTGCCCTTCACCTGCAACCGCAGCCGGGGAATTTGCGCGAGATGCCAGTCCCACAACCGGATCGGTTCGGGAATGCCGAACACCTCGCCGGACGGCGAAAATACCGTCCACTCGTCCGCGACGTAGCTGCCGCCGTGTTTGGCAAAGGCGAGCATGGTTTCGGTTTTGCCGCCTTTTGCCCAACCCATTACGGCGCTGCAAACGCCATTAAATTCGAATGCGGAAGCATGCAAAGGCAAGTGATTTTTTGAGAGCAGCGCCAAATTGACCATCGCAATGAGCAACGGCACGCTGCGCAAACCGCTTTGGCAAATAATTTCGCTGGTTTCACCCAGTTTTTCGAAGGGAATCCGGGCTTTGCAGGGCGCTTTGCTGCTGCGTAAAATGTAAAATCCGCTGGCATCGTAACCGGCGTTGAGCGCGAGCAAGTTGAGCGGTTGTGTCGGCAAATCGGAAACAAACCGGATGGTGATGTCCGGTTCGCGCGTCAGTGTTTCGCCGGGTTCGCCGATCTGGTTGATCACCGTCCGGACGTCTTTCTCCGTTGCGTTGATTAGCCGGACGCCGATAACGCCGCGTATGTCAAAATCTGTTGTTTTCATAATATTTTAAATATGTAAATAGATACTTTACAATTGATTCAATAATCTGTGATCATCCGTGATTATTCGCAGCGAATAATTATTTTGATAAACTATTGTTTTTTTGAAAAATAAGCGTCCACTTCCTCGCCCGGATCGTTCGCTTTGTGCTCCTGCTTTTTGAACAGGCGAACGATTGCATCGCGAATATCCAGCAAAAACGGCAGCGGATCGCTGAAATCGAGCAGCGCGTATTTCTTTTTTCCGCGCAGGCTCACCAGCCATTCCCGAATTGTCAATTGACCGCGCCGCCAGTAAGTGAATGCGGATTGCAGATCGCGTCGCAAATAAATCCATTTGGCGTTGCCGTATCTCTGGATGCGATTTTCCGGCAACGGTTGCCCGGTCAAATCGCAATACATCGTAAACAGCATATCGACACCGCCAGCTTCCGCAATGGTCGATATGCCGGTTGGGCGACCCACATTTGGCTCAATAATATATAGCCTGCCATCGCGCAAATCCTGTTTAAATTCGAGATACGCTAATCCATAAAAATCAACCAGTTGGAACAGGTGATTCGATATCTGCAAAACGTCATCGTTCCGCGCTTCCACACTGAATGACGCCACGCCGGCATGTGTCGGCCACTGCCGGATTTTCTGCGAAATGAATGTGCAAAGCGGTTCAGATTGCCGGCTGAAATAGGCGTTAATCGTGAACAGCGACGTGTCATCGCCCTCAATCCATTCCTGCACAACCAGCGATTCTGCATCGTTGCGAACCTGATTGTAGATGTTCCGGAGTGCCTTTTCTGATGGAATTCGATAAATTTTTTGGCGTTTATTTTCTTCCCATCGCGGCAATTTGACGGCCGGTTTCAGGATTGCCGGAAAGCGGATTTCTGCAGCAGCAGCGATCACATCCGATTCGGTGTTCAACAAAAACGAACGCGGAATTGCCAGATGATTTTCCTGCGCAAATGCTGCGAACTGCGCTTTGTCCAGCAACGTTTCGATGGTTTGTGCCGCCGGCAGCGCAAAACGATAGCCAATCAGCCGGTCGCGGTTCCGGGATATTTGCAGAACGGCAATATCCGTGCAGGGAAAAAGCACCGGCGGTTCCCGGAATGCCGTCGCCATTTCTTCGAGCATATTTAGGCAATCGCCATTCCCGATTCCCGACTGGAATTTTTGTTCGCAAACATTGGTTTTGGCGCAGGCATCCTGCAAATCTTCCGCAATGCCGATGATGGGAATGCCATGTTTTCGCAACTCCCGGGCTGTTTGCAACCCGTTAAAATTGTCCAAACCAATGACTATTGCATATGGTTTGGGCTGTGTAAATTTATATGTATATTGCATTTACGCACACTTTCTTTGGGTTTTTTACAAATAAGCCCAATCACCCACCCAAACAGACATGTGCTCATGCAAGATTGTCTGAATTCCGGCAAAAAATCGTTGGCACGGTTGTCAAACGGATCAATGTGCAACGGTTTTTATTTTCGTATTCCCTTCTTTGTTAACAACTTTGTTGAAAAATGTGTCGCGAATATCCAGAAAAAACGGTTTCGGATCGCGCAGCGAGAACAGCGCATAAAATTTTTTGCCGCGCATGGTTTTCAGCCAATCGAATATGGTTAATCTGCCGCGTTTCCAATAGGCGTATGCGGATTGGAGATCGCGCCGCAGATAAATCCATTTGGCATTGCCATATTTCTGGATGCGATTTTCGGGCAATGGCAAATCCAGCAAGTCACAGTATTTGGTGAAAAGCAGCTCCACGCCACCGGCTTCGGAAATGGCAGATCGTCCGGTCGGACGACCGATATTCGGCTCGATGATGTAATGATTTCCGGTAACCGAATCCCGTTTCATCTCGATGTAACCCAATCCGCGATAGTGGACAAATTCGAACAATTTGATGCTTTCCGCCAAAACCACATCGTTACGCACTTCTTCGCCGAGCGAACTCACACCGGTTTCGATCGGCCATTGGCGGATCTTCCGGGCGATGAATGTCGCCAGCGGTTCCCCGTTTTTCCCGAAATAGCAATTCATGGAATACAGCGATGTATCGTCTCCCTCCACCCATTGCTGAACCATAATCAGATCCGCAAATGGCTGCATTTTTCGATACACAGACCGCAACTCCGCAGGGTTGTGAATTTTGATCACTTTTTCCGCATGTTTCATCCATTCCGGTGCTTTTATCGGGGGCTTCATCATGCAGGGGTAACTCATCCGCTCGGCGATGGCTTCCATTTCGCTCTCATTTTTGAGAAAATATGTTTGCGGAATCGGGAAGCCTTCCTTCATTGCGAAGGTGTAAAATTGCATTTTATCCACCAGCATTTCTACTGTTTCGGCATCGGGCAAAGCGATGTGAAAATGCGGTGCCAGTTGTTCGCGATTGCGGGAAATAGCCAGCACCGTCAAATCCGAACAGGGGAAAAGCACCGGTTTTTGGTTGAATTTCGGTGCGAGTTCGGATAGCAAATCCACAAATTCCCCGTGACTCAATCCGGCTGAAAGCTTCAATTTACATACATTCGTTTGGGCGCAGGCATGTTCCGGGTTTTGGGAAATCCCGATGACCGGAACGCCGCGTTTGTGCAAAATTCGCGCGGTTTGCAGCCCGGTAAAACTGTCCAGACCCACAACGATGGCGTATGGCTGCTGTGTCGGTTGAATGTGAATAGTTTTGTTTTGCTTCATTTTTTAAAAACCGGGATACAGCGTGTGGGCAATTTCCCGGAATAATCCCTTTTTAAATTACGATGGTAATCCCTTATTTTACAGGAAGATAGCGTTTCTCTGCCTGCTTCAGTTCATCGGCGTTTTGGAGCCGGAAAATTTCCTTTACGGGCACCACGTTCGGTTCCACATTCCCCAGCGATTGCGATTTGTAAATTTCTGCTGCGGTAGTTTGCATCGCGGATATACTGCTGCGGAGCAAGTGGTTCGCCCAAATAACCAGGCTGATGCCGGCTTTCTCAAAAACGTCGGTTGGCGTGTCGTAATACATTGTTGGCACAATCACCACCGGACAAGTGTTTTGCCAATGTTTCATAAATTCCAGAATTTGATCGGGTGAATTTTTTTTGCTGTGAATGAGCACCGCATCGGCACCGGCGCGATAATACGATTCCGCCCGTCGCAGCGCTTCATCCACATCCCATCCGGCGATAAACGCTTCCACCCGTGCAACAACGCAAAAATCATCATCCGTTTGGGCATCTTTCACCGCACGGATTTTCCCGCTGAACTCATCCATATCTGCCAGCGGTTGTTGCTCGCTGTTGATAAATGAGTTGGTTTTCGGGAACAATTTATCCTCGATGCACATTGCGGCAACGCCGCGCTGCTCCAGTTTGTGAACCAGTCGCCGTGCGTTGTTGAAATTGCCGTAACCGGTGTCTGCATCCAGCATGATTGGAATGGAGGTTGCGTCGCTCATAAATTCAAGTACCTCAAGTACTTGCGTCCAACTGGCTTCGTTGTTATCGCGTACGCCCAGCGCCGCGGAAATGGAAAGACCACTGCCCCAAATTCCTTTGAAACCGGTCTCTTCCACAATTTTGGCGCTCAGTCCGTTGTGCGCTTCCATGATGAATTCCAACTGGTTGGAAAGCAGCATGTTTTTGAATTGCGTCGTCTTCTTTTTCATAATGTAAGCCTTGGTAAAAATTAAATTTATGCGTCCAGATTTTTTTCAAAATAAAACTCTTCGTAGGGCATGTTGCCATCGTTCATTTGGCGAACGCCGCCACGTTTGAAACCGCGCTTTTCGTAAAAATAATGGGCGCGCTCAAACCGGGTGTCCGACCAAAAACAGAGCGTGCCGAAATTGTTTTTACGGCACCAATCCTGGGTTTTTTGCAATAATTCATCGGCGATGCCGCTGCCGCGAAAATTTTTGTGCAAATAGACCCGTTTGAGCACGGCTTTTCCGGCATCATCCGGCACAACTGCAGCCGTCCCGACTATTTGGTGATCGATTTCGTACACCCAAAATTGACCGCCTTTCCCGTAAAATTCATCGGAAATGGCCATTAAATCGCTTTCAGCGCCTTCCAGAAAAACACGGTCGCCGTATTCCTGAAATATCTCATCGATCAATTGGATGATCGCTTCACGATCGTTGTCGGTTGCTTCTCTAATCATTCCTAAATTCAATATTTACAGCTACAAAACGCTGCTTTTTTCGGTGATGTGCTCGTGCAAAATCTGGGTGATTCGTTCGCCGATTTCCATCTGCGAATCGAATGTTTGTGCACCGATGTGCGGTGTGAGCACCACATTTTCCAATGCCGTCAGTCGCGAGCGAAAATTTTTGCCTTCGTTGATGTGAACATCGGTTCCGGCGCCGCGCAGATGCCCGGAAACGAGCGCATCGTACAGCGCGTCTTCGTCCACCACGCCACCGCGGGCGAGATTGACGAGATAGCTGCCTTTTTTCATTTTGGCAATTTCCTTTGCACCGATCAATCCGCGGGTGCTGTCCATCAACGGGACGTGAATGCTGATAAAATCAGCGGTTTCGAGCACTTCATCGAAGCTGGTCAGGCGAATGCCTTTTGTCGCGCAGCGCGAAATATATTCTGCACTTTCGTCGGATTCGTCAACGCAGCCGATCACGTTCATATCCCATGCGGCGCCCATCCAGCCCACTCGCGCGCCGATATTGCCGCAACCGATCACGCCGAGGGTTTTGCCTGTGAGCAAATAACCGGTGAGTTCGGTTTTGCCCCATTTGCCTTCGCGAAGCCAACTGTCCGCTTTGCGTAAGTTGCGGGCGAGCATCAGCATCATCGTAAATGACATTTCGGCAACTGCTTTTGCGCCCGGTTCGGGAACGCGAATGAGTTTCAACCCGCGTTGCCCGACGTAATCCATGTCGATATTATCCGTTCCGGAACCTGCCCGGATGAGCAGTTCCAGCTCCGGCGCGGCTTCCATCACCGCTGCGGAAATTTGAACACCGCTCCGGAAAATCAGTACCTGCCGGTCGGCGATGGCATTTTTCAACACTTCCTCGCTTCCATTGTACGCGCAGATAACATCATGTTTTTGTTTGAGTTCTTCCACTTTTGGCGGATAAATAGAACTGGCTATAAGTAATCGCATTCAAACCCCGTTTTCGAAATTCTAAATTTATTTTGAGAATTATACTTCAGGTTAACCTTCGGTTTTTAAGCCTGCGCTGGTTTTTCTTTGCGGATTCCATCGTTCAATTTTTTTACCGGAGAGCAGGTTAATAAACGCAACCAAAGCGGCAGCATTTGCCAAACAAAAGAAAAAGGGAATATACAATATTTTGATTTTGGCAATCGCGGTTCGTCGCAGTAAAAATCCGAGCAATGCCCAACCGTAAAAAACAGTTTGCGCGATTGCCGCGACTGTAAAAAACAGCGATGTGCCGGTCAACGCCAAACTGGCGATAAACAGCACTATCAGAAAAAACGGTACCATTCGCCGCAGCAATTTGTGCGAAAACAATACGACTGCGTAAAATCCTGATTTAAATGGATTTAGCAATGATTTTCGCATCAGTACGCCACGCAAACCGCGATTCATGATGCGCACCTTTCTGGAAAATTCGCGTCCGGCATCCGGCATCGGGTCTTCGAATGCCAGCGCTTCCGCATCAAAAACCAGTCGGTAGCCTTTGTCGATTACCGCTGTGGAAATCGCGAAGTCATCCGTTACGGCGGTGGAGGCGGGCATCTCGAACAGTTCCCGGCGAATCGCGTAAATCGCGCCATCGGCGGAAACGATGCTGCCGGTTTGGGTTTCGCAGGCTTTCAACCATTTATCGTAACCCCAGTACAGGCTTTCGCCCTGACTGGCATTGTCTGCGGTGCGGTGTTTTTTGTGGAGCTGGTTGCCGCAAACACCGCCCACTTGCGGATCAGCAAAATTTTCTGCCAATTTGCGGAGCGATTGCGGATGATATTCCGTATTGGCATCCGAAAAAACCAGCACCTGTCCGGTTGATTGCGCAACCGCATCCCGAAGCGCAAATATTTTCCCGCGACGCGGAAGATTCAAAAATTTCACACCGCGATTTTCAAATGATGCAACAATTTCGGCGGTGCGATCATCGGAGCCATCGGACACAACGATAATCTCCAGCAGATCAGACGGATAATCCAGCGTAAGCGAATTTTCCAGCTTCGCTGCAATACCGTCTTCTTCATTATATGCGGCAATAATCAAGCTAATGGTGGGTGTTGCCGGCGCTTTGCGCACGGTCTTGTTCAACAATTTTCCAACAACAATTAACAACACGGAAAAACCAATGTAGCTGTAAACAATGATGCCGGCCGATATCCAAAATAGAACAACCCAAAAACCGGTCATTCGGTTATACTCCCTCCCGTTTGAGGACGCTGGTAAAGGTTCGCAACAATATTTTGATGTCCAGCCCCAACGAAACATTCTGCATATAGGCGTAATCCAATCGAATACGCTCATCAAATTCGACATCGCCCCTGCCGGTAACCTGCCATAAACCGGTAACACCCGGTTTTATTTCCAGCCGGACAGTGTGCCAAATTTTGTATGTTGATGGATGAAAAGAGGTCGGGCGAGGCCCGATCAGGCTCATGTTGCCGATCAGCACATTAAAAATTTGCGGCAATTCATCCAAACTGGTTTTCCGTAAAAATTTGCCAACAGTTGTGATGCGCGGGTCATCCGGAATTTTGAAATCCGGGTATTGTAAGGTGTTTAAATGCATCAACTTAGCTTTCAATAGCTCGGCATCTTTCCGCATGGTTCGCAGCTTCAGCATTTTGAAACGCTGTCCGGCATAACCGGTTCTTTCCTGCAGGAAAAATATCGGCCCGCGGGAATCGATGCGAATGGCAATGGCGCACAGCAGCAATACGGGAAGCACCAAAATAATCAAAAACAAACTGGCGACAATGTCTATTGCCCGTTTGAAGCGCAAATATTTTTCGCCGGAAATAATCTGGATCGAATTGCGCTCATACCACGGTTTGCTTTTGGTAATGATTTTGAATTGTTCGAGAACCTGCGGGTCTCTCAGTGTGACCAGGCTTTTATAAAATGTCATTTTTTTCCGCCTCCTTGATGAATGCATGCGATTCCATTATAAATAATTTTCTACCGTGACGACATATCCTGCTGAATACCGAAAGATGAATCGGAATGTGCCGACAAAATTGCATCGGTAGACGTTATCGCCTGATTGATCAGCTCTTCAACGATCAAGCCGTCTGAGGGGAATGTGGCTGTGCCGATAGCCAACTGCGTGGATAGCGATGAACCCAAAATTTTCCGGATTCTCTGAATGGTGTGATTTGCATTCGATTTTTCCGTTTCCGGCAACATGATAATAAAACGATTGTTATTCGCGTCGAACGAAACGAGATCAGTTGCCCGCATTTCGTCGCGGATCGCCGGTCCGCAAAGCAAAAATTCCACAGCAGTCAACGGTTTTCGCGTGCTGTAATGGCTGCTCACACCGTTTGATGGATATCGCTGCAATTGTTGGTGCGCCGGCTCCACCACAATTACCGAAAAATCACGCGCAAATCGCCGTGACCGCGCCACTTCCTTTGCTAATTCCGGCAGGTTTTGAGAGAAAAACGGAATAGATGCAGCGTCTAATATAGCGTTTATAACTTCTTTCTCACTTTTTCTACGCCTGCGCAACAGAAAAAAGAGAATTACACCCAAAATCAGTGCCCCAATTAGCAGGGGCATTAGCAATGCAGCAAACTCTCGTAGGACTGATTCCATACTTCGTACCTGAGTAATAAGTTAGTATTTCCCACAAACTCACCTTAAAAAATCCCAATCTGTCCCCGATTCATTCACACACAATCCGGTTGAATTCCCATTTTCAGCCGGAATTAAACGACCATATTCAGTCGTTTAATGATAGCCCATAACAATAGTCGTCTGAAACATCCCAAAACTTATTTCGGAACAGCGCCCGTGTGTTAAACCCGTTCCGCATATTCCGAATAGTATTTTTTATATTGACCCTGAACCTCGAGGTTGTTGAAAACCAACCCGATCAGGTTTGCATTCGCTTGTTCCAGCATTTTTTTTGCTTTTAAGAGCATTTCGTGATCGTATTTGTTCGGATGCACAACCAAAATCACGGCATCTACAATACTGGACATCATCAACGTATCATCAACCAATAACAGCGGTGCAGAATCCACAAGAATTACATTAAAGCGATGTTGAAATTTTTGCAAAATAATCGGCATTGGACCGGTTGAAACAAACTCTTTCGGGTAATCCATTTTTTTGCCGCTGGGCATAAAATTGAGATTTTTGATGCCGGTTGTCCGGTTGGCATCCTGAAAAAGCGCCTGCAAATCGGATAGTTTTTCTTCCTGCGTTTGCTGATTTTGGCGTTTCAGGGTATCGATTGCAGAAGTGCCATTCGGCGAATTTTCATGCCGGTGACTGGGATTCGCTACGAATTCATCCAACTCGTTTAACGATTGAAGCAAATCCGTAACGCCGCGATCTCGCTCCATCCCAAAAAAGTTGTGAATTTGCGGAATACGCAAATCGGCGTCTATCAACATTGTTTTGTGCCCAAATGCCGCAAATGAGATTGCCAGGTTTGATAACGTCGTTGTTTTACCGTCACCGGGTCCCAAGCTGGTTGCCAGAACGGTTTTATATTGTTTCCCGACACCCAAAAACTGGAGGTTCGAACGCAGCATCCGGTAAGATTCCGCGATCACTGTGTTGGGTTCAAGATTCGATATCAACGCGCGATAAATTCGCTCGTTTTTTTGATCCCGTTCGTTTTGGAAAAGGCTGTTTTGTTTGAACTTACCTTTGGAAAATGTGTTGATATTCGGGATCGTTCCGATGACAGAAACTTTAGCAATTCGTTCCACATCTTCAGGTGTGTCGACGGTTGTATTGCGCATTTCCAGAAAGAATGCGAGCGCTCCGCCAACCATCAGCCCCAACAAAATACCGACAGCCAGGTTCAGCTTTTTCTGAGGACTGATCGGATCTTTGGGGATTTGGGCACGGTCGATAATCCGGATATTCTGGTTTTGATCCGCTTCCGAAATTTTGGCTTCTTCCAGCCGTTCCAGCAACATGAGATAAATTTTCCGGCTCACATCGCGATCCCGGTTGAGTTTGGCCATCGTAAATTCTTTCGTCGGTAAAGTGCCCAATTGTGTCTGATAGCCCTGAATAAACGAATTGAGTTCACGCTCCTGCGCTCTCAAAGATTCCAGTTCGATTTGTAAGGAAATAGTTTCTTCAATCAATTTTTCGATCTGGGTAATCGGGTTTGCACCAACTTCACCCTGAGCGATTTTTAGCGCTTTTTCTTTCAACTCCGTTTTTACTTTGTTGATGTTGCTGTTCAAATCGCGCATTTTCGGATGGTCTTCCGGGTATCCCTGCGCTTTTAATTCCATATATTGGGTGTTCAGATCGATCAAACGTTCACGAAGCCGTTGCGCCCAGGGGCTGCCGATATCGGTAATCGCCGGAACCAGATCTTTCTTTTGCGATGCCAATTGCTCATTCAATCCGGATAACCGTTTTTCCAGCGCGCCCCGCTGAGTCCGCACAGAATTGTACGAGATCTCTGCTTCTGTTAGGCGGCGTTGCAATTCTTCGCCTTCCTGATCGACAGATGTTATGTTGTTAGCTTCCTTAAATTCCCGCAAAGCCATTTCAGATTCATCCAGCTGAGATTTGTATTGCTGAACCTGTTCTTCAATATATCGGCGAACACCGCCGACGCCTTCCCGCTTAAGCTCTGCATTACGGCTTTTTAAAGCATCCGCAGCTGCGTTGGCTATAAATTTGCATAACTCTTTGTCTTTCGACTGATAACCGATCCGAACAATATTTGAGCCTTTGATTGGATTTGCCGATAGCGCTTTTTGAATTTTCAGCACACGGTATTCCGTCGTGTCAAAAAGGGTGCTGCTTTCATCGGGAAGCCCAAGTCGCTCGATTACTTCGTTTGGCAACGATAACAAAATATCTCTATTAAATGAATAGCTTTTAATTTCTTCAATTTGGTTGTTGAAAAACACCTCTTTCGATACTTCGTAATCAAAATTATCTACCGGATTGGAGAACTCCTCAAACACCAGCATTGTGCTGGATTCATAGACAGGTGGCGTAATTTCATTATATATAATGATAGGTGTCATTAATGCCAAAAGGCTGGCTAATATTAGCCACTTACGTCGCTTTACGATTCGAAAGAGTAATGAAAAAATTTCTTGAGAGTCGTTACCTTGCATAATAAGACTTTCTATAGTTAGCTGTACAGCCCCAAACGCACCGATTGTAAATTTGCCAACGGTGCTTTAGTGAGCACTAAAACCGATAAACGTGATAGACAGTAGCTGATTGTTATGTGTTAATCCCGAGATCTCAGGTATAAAAAGTAAGCGCTAGCCACTACCGATAAGTCGCGAACAACTGTAAAGGCACTGCGCCATTTGGACCAGGCGTTGCGTTTCACAAAAATTACATCTCCCGGTTGAAGGATCGGAGGAGTTTGAGAGGCCGGATTGGACAGGAAGTCTTTAACACTAAAGTTTATAATTTCTTTTTGTGTTTTGCGAATGGGAGAATTGTCGTCATAAGCAGTTTGCGTACGCGTAATGGTAACTTTTCCAATGTTAGAAAATTCTGTCGTTCCACCGGCTTTGGCAATCAGTTTTACAACATCTGTATTATCCGATACCATATATTCACCCGGTTTGGCTACTTCACCCAAAACATAAACCACAATTTGAAGTTTTTGTTCTTCACCCAACAGGTATTGTTGAGATTCCTGTGCAAGTAGATTGTTACCTAGCCATATCGTAATCACCGATACCAGCGTCAGCAGAAAATTTCTATTCATATGAAATGACCAAAATTCACAAATTTTAATTTTATTCCGGTTGTTCCATAATAAGAAAACTGAACATCCGATGAGTTACATTCTTGCTTGTATCTTTAACAGTATGTTAATTTAATTAAATTCTTAATTAAATAACATTACAAAATCATAATTATTTTGTTTCTTGCCCAAAAAACTATCTAAAACGGTTGCCCCAAACCTTAATGTTAATCACAATTTTGAACAGATGAATTTTAAAATTGATTGACAGATGACACGTCATAACACAGCTTGACAATGTAAGTATCCGATGGCATATTAAAAAGTGACCTTGAGCAAATCTGCTATAATATTGGTATGTGCAGACAATACAAAAATAAAAAATACAATCTAACGGGACAAAATTAATGCTAAGTCACCTAATATTAAAGGAAAAATTATTTTTCTCTTTTTTGTAATCACCTTGGTTTTTGGCGGGAAGTTTTCGAAATTTTCCGCGAGATTAACGACAATCACCCAAAACAAACGGTGTTGAGGTCAGATGAATACATTTTTTTTAAATCGAATCAGTGCTGTTGTAATGTTAGGATTGATATTTTCCGGAGTAATCAGCGTGGTGAAAGCACAGCAAACAATAGAAACCGTTGAATGGTCAAAATTACAGGGTCCCCAGTTAGCCCAGATAAAATTTGATACAAAAATAATCGGTGATACGCTCAAAACGATACGCATTGATCCGCCGATTGCGATCGACAAGGTTGAAATTGATGCTGATCTGATGAATATTTATTCAAAAATGCCGTTCCGGCTGGATACGCACTATCATGCAATTTTTCCCGATGGGTCCCGCCATTTTTTGGTGCCTGACGGTATTTTGGATGATCTGTATTCCGAAAAACCATTGGGCTGCCGGATGGAAAATAACCGGTTAACTTTCCGGTTATTTGCGCCACGCGCCAAATGGGTAAAGCTGGTGCTGTTTGACCGGAACGATGCGCAAACAGGCGATGAATATCTGATGAAACGCGATGCCGACGGTGTTTGGGAATTCGCTGATTCGCAGAATCGGCCACTGGCTGGCAAATATTACGGCTACCGTGTTCACGGTCCGCAGGGCAATGGCGAAATGTTTGATTCTACATTGGTGCTGGCCGATCCGTACAGCCCGGCAGTTGTTTCGCAAAACCATTTTACACATCCGGCAAAAACGCTGATTCTTCCCAAAAACGAGCCGTTTGACTGGGAAAATACCCAACGGGTAGATATTTCACCACGCGATTTGATTGTTTACGAAATGCACGTACGCGATATGACCGCGCACCCAACCTCGGGTGTTGCGGCAGAATTGCGCGGCAGCTACACCGGATTGGTGAATGAAAATCAACGCGGCGGATTGCCGTATTTGAAAAATCTTGGCATCAACGCGGTGGAGTTGTTGCCGGTGCAGGATTTTGGGAATATCGAAATTCCCTATCGTGACAGCACCATTGCGGGCTATCCGACAAATACCTGGAATCCCTACGCCCGCAACCATTGGGGATATATGACCAGCTACTTTTTCGCGCCGGAATCATATTACGCCAGCGGCGGAAATATGCGGCCGGGCGAATACAACGGCACAGACGGGCGGCAGGTTCGCGAATTTAAGGCGATGGTAAAAGCGTTTCACAACAATCAAATTGCGGTAATTTTGGATGTGGTTTACAATCACGTTTCGCAATACGACCACAACCCATACAAATATATCGATAAATTTTATTATTTCCGGCTGAAGCCAAATTGCGATTTCGAAAGCGCCAGCGGTTGTGGCAACGATTTCAAAACCGAACGCCCGATGGCCCGGCGAATGATTGTCGAAAGCGTGCTGCACTGGATGAAAGAATATCGCATCGATGGATTCCGGTTCGATTTGGCTGCGATGATCGATTGGGGTACCATCGAAGCGATCCGCAATGCGGCGCGGAAAATCAACCCGAATGTGCATCTGATTGCCGAGCCGTGGGGCGGTGGCGGCTACGCGCCGGCAACGTTTTCTGAATACGGCTGGGGATCGTGGAACGACCAGATTCGCAACGGATTCAAAGGCTGGAATCCACATGATGATGCCGGGTTTATTTTCGGGCAGTGGAAAAGCGGCGTTACGCAGCAATCCCTGCAAAATAATGTGATGGGCACGCTGCGCGAATATGGCGGATTATTTCTGGAAGTGGGGCACGCGATCAACTATCTGGAATCGCACGATGACCACACGCTCGGCGATTTTATCCGGTTGGCGCTCGGCGAAGTTCGCGAAGATACCGTCATTACCGATGTGGACGCACACGCAAAATTATCACCCGCGCAATTGAAAACCAACAAACTGGCTGCGATGGTTTTGCTCACCAGTCAGGGTGGAATTATGCTGCATTCGGGGCAGGAATTTGCCCGCAGCAAAGTGATCGCCAAAACCACTGTACCCGATCTGAACATCGGGAAAATCGATCACAACAGCTATGATAAAGACAATGAAACCAACTGGTTAAACTACGATCACGCCGATGCGAATACTGTGCTGATCGACTACTATCGCGGATTGATTGACATTCGCAAAAGCTATTCCGCATTCCGTCATGCCAACCCGGAAAACATCCGCTTTTTGGGCACAAACGATCCGTTGCTGCTGGCTTACGAAATCACCATGCCGGGGCAAAATTTTTTGGTAGTGCTCAATGGCAATTCAAAAAAAAATCACCGGTTTACGTTGCCGCCCGGTGATTGGGTGATAATGGCAGATGCCGAAACCGTGCATGCGGAAATGCCCAAACCACATACGGGTTTAACAATTGCAGTTTCCGCAACCGGCGGCGTAATTTTAAAACGGATTCGCTAAATCACTGGAATTTGGATATGATTGATTCAGGTATTTTATCATCTGCAGTGGTGTTGTTTTTGGTAATGGATCCATTGGGAAATGTACCGCTTTTTCTCTCTTTGTTGAAAGATTTTGAACCCAAAAGACGCCGGATAATCATTCTGCGCGAGCTGGTGATTGCATTGGCTATCCTATTGATTTTTCTGTATTTTGGACAAAATTTGCTGAACTTTTTGCAATTGGAGCAGGAATCGGTGAGCATCGCCGGCGGGATCGTTTTGTTTATTATCGCCATCCGGATGATTTTTCCGTCGCGGCATGGGATAATGGGCGAATCGCTGGAAGGCGAGCCGTTTATTGTGCCGCTGGCCATCCCGTTAATTGCCGGACCCTCTGCCCTGGCAACCCTGATTTTGATGGTGCGCAGCGATCCTTCCCGAATGACCGACTGGCTGTCTGCGCTGATGATGGCATGGGGAATTACGGCCGTAATTTTGCTGGCAGCGCCGCTGTTTTACAAATTATTGCGCCGGCGCGGATTGGCAGCGGTAGAGCGTTTAATGGGAATGTTGTTGATTATGATTTCGGTGCAGATGTTGCTGAACGGCATCAAAGTATATTTGCAATTTCTGAAAATTTCCTGATGCCCGGACGGGTGAAGCGCTGTTACGCGATGCGTTTGAAAAATGTGGTCATGTTTGTAAATCCGTATCCGGTCATCGATGTAAAAGTGATCGTGCAATCCTGCAAATACTCCCGGAAACATTCCTGCCAATGCGGTAAATGCCGCCAGGTTTCCTTCGCCAGCGATGAGTTCGCATAATATCCCAATGACACATGCGGCGCAAAATGATTTTTCATCTGAACGCCGTATTGCTCATATTGAACGTTCAAATTATTGCGTTCCCGGACAAAATCAGCCAGTTTTTCCCGGCACGAATCATCCGCGGGGAGCAGCGTAGCCACCAGCGACTGGTTGCCCCATTGCTGCAAATCACCAAATTTGAACGTCAAGGGAAAGCTGCTTTCGAAGCGCATTAATGACTCATACATCGGTTGGGTTAACGGATTATCCGCTGCAAAAGATGGCGCAAAATTCTGGAAAAAAATGTTTGCGGCAGATTGCAATACACCATTAATATCGCCCCGATTGAAATCGTTCAATCCATCCCACGCGGTAACGTGATATGACGATTCCGGCAACATGCAAAACTGCCAGTCATCGCGCATGCGAAACACATTCAGCGATTGAAGGGCGTTGTGTAAACAGTTGTAGAATTTGAGTTCGCGAGCGTTTTGCAACTGGCAATCGATAACCGATAAATTGCTCGAAATCGGGCGCAAATGATTGCCTGGATTATCAAACAATAATGAAAAACCGCGAAAATCCGCCCAATCCAGATCCGGCGTAATTTTGCGATTGTCAACTTTCCGTGTTATTAGTTCTTCCATGATGACTTTATTTTCGCGCATATTGCGCAACAACTTTATCATAAATTTGTAATTAACTCGTATTTTTTACTTATCGATCGGTGAATATCCGCTTCTGAAATGAAATATACAAGAGTAGAAATAATTTAAACCGCGACAGATCATACTTTCGAGAACTGGAAAATAAATGAAAAATTGCCCCCGTTTTTTTAGCGCGTGAGCAAGATTTTGATGGTTTGCATCGCGTTGGCGGAACGAATTTGTAACAAATAAATACCACTGGAAACGGTATTGCCGGAAGCATCGGTCGCGTCCCACCGGATTTCACGGCGAATGCGCATTGCATCGTTGGCGAACTGCCATTCCCGAATCACCTCACCCAAAATGTTGAAAATGGCAATCGAATGCTGCCCGCCAACTTTTGGCGAAATTTCGTAAACAATCGTTGTGGAGGGATTGAACGGGTTGGGATAATTGTCCAGCAAATGAATTGACGCGGGAAATTGCACACTGGTTTCGGGGGAAATACCCACCGAAAATTCCAGATTTTTGTAAAAAATCACGCCGCCGCCATCCACGCCGATCACCAAATCGAGATCGCCATCGCCATCGATATCCACCGGATCGGGTGAATTGTGCAAATGAATTGGCAGGTTGAAACTGTTGTCCAACGCAAAATCAGCGTTTTGCGGCGTTCCGGTGTTGCGATACAAAAATGTGCCGAGCGACTCGCTGCCGAGCAACAAATCGAGATCGCCATCGCGATCAACATCCACAAATTTGGGAAATGTATATTGCTGAAAACCGAGATTGATTCCGGCAAACTCGTTCGTGACCAGCTCGAAAACCGCGTTTTGCGGCGTTCCGGTGTTCCGGTAAAAATTGAGGTTCCCGCTCACTTCGCCGATGAACAAATCGGCATCGCCATCTGCGTCGATATCCGCGAATGTAGGCGTGCTGTTGCTGCCGATATCGATGCTCCCAAAATTTGCGTCGATCAAATTAAACTGCGCAATAATGGGAGATCCTTCGTTTTGCCAAAAATTAATTTTGCCATCCCACTGTCCCAAAAATAAATCGAGATCGCCATCCGCATCGATATCCGTGAATGCCGGCGCGTAATTGCTGCCGAAAAGCGGGTTGTCGAAATTGAGGTAATTTTCATCCGTTAATTCAAAAACGGGCGCGGTTGCGCTGCCGGTATTTTCGAAAAAATGAAGCCGGCTGTTCGATTGTCCCGGCGCGTCGATATCCACCTGATTGGACAAAAACATATCCAAATCGCCGTCGTTGTCGATGTCCGCAAATGCCGGAATGGTGTTTTGCCCGATGTCGATACTGTTCACAAAATCTTTGGTTTGCAGCGCAAAATCGGGCGAAGTTGCGTCGCCGCCATTTTCATAAAAATAAAAATTCGCCTCTTTGTCGGTCACAAACGAGCCGGAGCCGCCGAACACACTCACAAACATATCGGCGTCGCCGTCGCCGTCGATATCCGCGAATCGCGGAATGTTGAAACCGCCGGTATCGACCGGATTAACCGGCGGAAATTCCTCAACAATATTTGCGATTTCAAATACCGGATTGCCGCAGGTGCCGGTGTTTTCGATGAAAATAATGCTGTTTGCGAAAAAATCGCCCCAAAACAAATCGAGGTCGCCATCGTCGTCGATGTCCAGAAATGTGAGTGAATTGGCACCGTGGCGGTCATCTGCCGGTGCGGTTGTGTTGCGTCCGCCTCCGGTTAAAATTTGCAGATTTTCAAATGTATCGGTGATGTGCCGGTAAATCGGCACGTTGTTTGAATCAAATCCCAACAAACGGTATTCAGTGGTATAGCCGCTGATTCGTCCCAAAAACAGATCGAACCGGTTGGCGCAATACATATCCGCCCATTCCGGAACGCTCGGTCCGTCCACGATGATTGCTTCGCCGGTTTCATCGCGCAGCGTGTCCGCGGAAATCACAAAATTTGCGGCGGCTGCGGAGCCAGTATTTTGAAAATAACGGATGATGCCGAAGGGATTTTCGGCAAACAGATCGAAATCGCCATCGAGATCGACATCGGCAAATTTGAACCACGATCCGACGAACAAATCTGCAAATTCATCCGTTTCCCATTGAAATGCGGGGGCGTTTGGCGTGCCGCCGTTGCGAAAAAAAATGAGGTGATTGGCGCGATCCTGCACGAACAAATCCGCGTCGTTATCGCCATCGATGTCCAGAAATTGGTGCGATGGCGCATTCAGCCCGCCAAAAAATGGCTGCTGGTAGGGAACGCCCGTTTCGTTGAGCACAAGAAATGGCGTCACTTCGCGTTGAAATTCCCATGTTTGGGCAAAAATCTGGCAGGACAATAGCAGGAGAAAAATTGACTTTAGGTTCATTATTTAATTCTTAAAAATAGAGATTCTCTTTTTCGGAACGGTCTCGACCGATCCCTACCTATTATTGCGAAAGAATGGCTCAACTACCGACGCGAACAATTTGCGCTGCCGATTCCATTTCAAAAATCCGCAGTTCGTTTTGCAATTCCGGCAAATCAATTTTGCGCAAAAAATAGGGTGGAAATGAGCGGAACCGCAAACGCGCGCGAACTTCCAGCATGGCTGAATTTTGCGGCGCTGTCCAGTTGTAAACCGCGGTGTGCGAACGAAACGCCTCGATCGTATTTTTCTGCACAAAACTGGCTTCCCAAAAGAACTCGACTTCGTGCCCGTTTTCATCCTGTGGAATACCGCGAAATAGTGTTAGTCCGGTGTCCAAAAGCGTTGGATTGCTTTTCACGAAATCGCTGTTTTCATCGAGAAGATCGTTGTTGGCATCGAGCAGTCCGCTGGCAAACAGCGTGTCGCCGCTGTCGAGATTCACCAGCGCGAGCTCTACCCACATCTGTCGTTCAAAAATGCTGCCGGAGGGAATGTTGTGTCCGGTGCGGTCATTTTTGATGCGCACGGAAACCGGCAGCGCCTCGCCCGGTGAAACGTTCGATGGCGCTTCAACCGTCAGCGTGACGGAATTTTTCAGCAATTCATCGACCAGCGCAATGGTCTGCTCTTTCCCCGGAAAATCGACCAGCGGATAATCCACGCCCACAAAATAATGGCGGTTGAGGTCGTCACGGAGCGGTCCGCCAACTGCCGCGTTGCCGGAATACACCGGCATGTGGCAATCCTGGCATTCCAATCCCATCGCCAGATATGGGCTGATGTCCCATTCGCGATTGGTTTCTTCGAGAAAAAAGTTGCCGTTTGGCGCCTGGATATTGTGGCAGGGGCTGCAGATATCCGAAAAATTATATGCGGGGTCATATTCCGAATCGTGAAATGCGTTTTCCTGCGGATCGGAAATGGTGGATCGCCGGGTGCGATCGAGAAAATAATGGCGTTTTTGCAGCCCCAATCCGCTTTCGATAACCGGCGAATTGATGGTGTGACACACGTCGCAGGTGATGCCTTTGCGGGTGAGCGCGGAAAGATTGTCGAAACTGAATCCGGCAGGCGTTTCGCCGAGCATCACCGCAACCGGGCTGTGACATTTGATGCAAAATTGGTCAACCGGTTCGTTGGATCGCTGTTGGGAAATTTCCACCAGTCGCTGAAAAACCGGATCGGTGACGGCGTAGGCGTGCATCGAGGTTTCCCATTCATTATAATGATTGGGATGGCAGCCAGCGCAAACCTGCGGATCGGCGAAGGTGTCTTTGATCAATTGCAGCGAATCCGGTTCGGCTGGCGGCGGATCGACAATTTTATCCGTTTTATCGCAAGATGCCACGATCAGAAAAAGTGCAGCTAATATCAATAAAAACAATATTTTTTTTGAAAAAAAAGTCATCAGTTTACCGGTTTTTGATACTACCTGAATTGAAAAATTGTAATTGTGTCGCTGACAGGATATCGTTGCTGAAAACCGGGAGATTCCTGCCTTCGCAGGAATGACACCTGCACGGTCGTTCCTGCTCCAAAGGGCATGAAGTGGCTCCATTGGAACGGGGATCTCCGGTTTTTTTTACAAAAATTGACAGATCGCTATCCAAATACGGAAAACTTAGCGCGACAGCATCCGCAAACCGGAGCCGAAATTCTCGATTTCGATGACTTTTTCGATGCTGTTATCCGCGGTGTTGATGGCAACCACGGTGCCGGATTTGCTGTTGTCGCCAAAATCGTAAGCGGGAGCGTAGTTGCCGGTTGTGTTGCGTCCGGAGAAAAATACGCGGCTGCCGTCAGGATGGATTTCTGCACCGTGCAGCTCCACCAATCCGTCCGAGCCGTTGCCTGCACCAAAGGTTTGCACGCTGTAATCGGCGGTGTTGATGACGTGAAATTTATTCATCATCAAATTGCCGATATAAAATTTACTGCCATCCGCGTTAAAAACGCCGTGCCACGGTGCGCCGCCAACGGAAACGGCGGTTTCTACCGTGCTGTTTTCGGGATCGGATACATCCAGCACCACAATTTCGCCGGTGCCGATGCAGGCGACAAACGCTTTGCTGTCATCCGGTGTTACGGCAACCTGCAGCGGTGTGCGATCGTTGCCCAACGATACCGCACCAACAAATTCGCGGGTGCTGTTGCTGACAACCAGAAACATATCTTCCGCAAAACTGGCAGTGTAAACATATGTTCCTGCATGATTTATCTTCATCGCATGCGGAATAAACAAACTGGGTGGCAGCAAAATAGTGCCGGTGCTGCCATCTGCGCCCTGCATGGTTTGGGAGTTGGCTGCGGCAATCGCGTTTTGAGGATTTTGCAAATCCATGAATCGCGAAATATACAGCAGATTTTCTGTCGGGTGATGATCGAGCAGTGCGGGAATCGGGGTGGAAAATTCGCCCATCAGTTGGTTGTCCGCGACGGAAAATTTGAGCACTTTGTTCACCTGATTATCGATGCAGCTGACAAACCAGTACAAACCGTCCGGCGAAAACGCCAGGTGATGCGGTTTTGCGGAGCGCGGATAGCCGTAATCGGTGAGATCGATATTGCGGATTACCACCAGATGATCTGCATCAATAATGCTCACCAACGCTTCGCCCTGATCGCAGGCATACAGCAAATTTGTTGCGTCCGAATACGGCACATTTCCGGCGGCATTTTTTGCACCTTCGTTGATCCAGCGTTTCAAAAATTCAACTTTCACGCTATCCAAACCATTGAAATTACTGAGCTTGGTGCTGATTTCCACCAACAGGCTGTTATCCGCGTCAAAAGGGATAATTACTTCGCCGTGTTCCCAGCCTTTGATCAAATCTGACCACGAATCCATCTGCAATCCGGCAGGAAAAACACCGGCGTCCTGCATCATTTCGGCGTAATCGTTTAGCAATGGTTGCACATGTTTTGCATAATCTATTGTTGTGATGTTGCCATAATCGATCGGCTGTGTGCCAACCGATGTGGTATCTTTTTCACATCCGATAAAAAAAAGTGTGGTCAACAGAAAAAAAGTTGCGAATACGGACGAGCGATGCATAGTTTCCTCTTGGCTAATGGTAAAAATAGTATTTTCAATTTATTACGCTGATGGTTGCTAATATTTCCATCGAAACAAAATATGGGAAAAAAACATGTAAATCAATAAAATGATTTTCGTGAAAATTTGTGAGGTGAACGATGAAAATCGGTGAATTAGTGACGTTAAAATATATGCTGTTGTTTGGAATTGTGTTGCAGTTTGCGGCGTTTTCCCAGTCGCTGACGCTGCGAAAACAGGTGGCAACTCCCGGCACATTTCGCACCGATATTTGGGGATATGTTGATGACGCGACCGGGAATGAATACGCGATTGCCGGCGACCAGTCCGGCAGCGGCATAACCATCATCGATGTGACAGACCCGGATAACGCCGCCATTACCGGTGCTGAAACGACGGTGCACGGGTTCGATGTAAAGGTTTGGAATCATTACGTTTACACCGTAAACGGCGGTTACAGCGGATTGGGTGATATTATCGATATCAGCGATCCGGCGAATCCAAATGTGGTGGGAAGTTTCCCGACATCGCACAATATTTTTATCTCCGATAACGGTTTTCTCATCGACGACAGGCTGAATATTTACGATTTGAACAACACCCCGGAAGCACCGGTTTTGGTCAATACAGGCGCCAATGCCGGACACGATATTGCGGTAATCGACGGGCGGTTATACGATTTTCACGGCGGAGACGGCACCCGGATTTTTGATTTCAGCGATCCGGCAAATTTGCAATTATTGGGCGCAATCAACGATCCGTCGATCAATTATCACCACAGCGGATGGGTGAGCGCCGATCGCAACACCCTTTTTATTTGCGATGAATTAGCCAATCATCCCACCGCGGACATCAGTGTTTGGGATATTTCCGATCTCGAAAATCCCGAACGTATTGATGATTTCGCCGATCCATCGGCGATTGTTCACAACCTCTATGTGATTGGAAATTATGCAGTTGTCGCGTATTACACCGCCGGTTTGCGGGTGTATGATATCAGCAATCCGGCTGATATTTCAATTGTCGCGGAATACGACACCAGCCCGCTGAACGGTGAATTTTTTGGCGGTGCGTTTGGCGTTTACGCCTTTTTTCCATCGGGAACCATCGTGCTGAACGACTGGCAACAGGGTGTTTTTGTTTTCACATTCGATAGCACCACAACCGGAACCGGTCCGCAACCGGGAGTTCCTGCGGCATTCCGGCTCGCCCAAAACTACCCGAATCCGTTTAATCCGGCAACAACCATCGTGTTCGATTTGCCGAAAGAAAGCACGGTTAACCTGATTATTTACAATGTGATGGGGCAGAAGATCCGATCGCTGTATTCCGGAGCAACTGTTGCCGGAACGCATGCAGTGGATTGGGACGGACGCGACGAATCGGGAAATCCGGTGACATCCGGCAGCTATTTTTACCGGCTGGAAACTGATGGTTTTTCGGAAACGAGGCGGATGTTGCTGGTGCGGTAATCAGTTGTAATCGACACCAAAATTCCTTACTTTTCTGTAAGGAATTGAAAGGAGCGCAAATGATTGCAAAAATAACCAGCAAAGGGCAAATAACACTGCCCAAAAAAGTTCGCGAAAAATTGCATCTCAAAACAGGTGACAAAATTCAATTTGAAATCAACCCGGAAGGGAAAATTGAAATTTCGCCGGTGATTTTTCACCTGTCTGATTTGCAGGGGATGCTCACACCACCGGCTAGCCCGGTTAGTTTGTCGGAGATGAACGCCGCGATTGAAAACGAAGGAGCAGGACGGTGAGTCGCTATGGCATCGATACCAATGTGCTAATTCGATTTATTGTTCAGGACGACCCGGAACAATCGATGCGAGCAACCGATTTTCTCAAAAATCACTGCTCGGAGGAAGCGCCCGGGTTTATTTCAATGTTTGTATTGTGTGAAATTGTGTGGGTGCTGCGACGTGCATACGGATATCCCAAGTCGAATATAATTAACGTGTTGGAAACAATTTTGCGAACTTCAGAACTTACGGTAGAAGAGCCGCAAATTGCATGGGAAGCGCTTCAGAGATTTAAAACCGGCACTGCTGATTTTTCCGATTTTGTAATTGGAACAATTAACAAATCCGCAGGCTGCGAACAAACCGCCACATTCGACCAACAGGCGGCAGAAAGCGATTTATTCAGGTTGATTTAAATCCGTGCCTGCCGGGTGTACAGCTGAAAATAGCGGCTTTCATTTTGCATCAGCGCGTCGTGTCCGCCACGTTCGACAATTTCCCCGCCGTCGATCACCAAAATCTGGTCGGCGCTGCGAATGGTGCTGAGGCGATGGGCGATCACAAAAGTGGTGCGTCCGCGCATCAGATTGGCGAGGCTATCCTGAATGACCGCTTCGCTTTCCGCATCGAGATTTGAAGTGGCTTCGTCCAAAATCAGGATGCGCGGGTCTGCTAAAATCGCCCGGGCAATCGCCACGCGCTGGCGCTGTCCGCCGGAAAGTTTCACCCCGCGTTCGCCAACGATGGTATCCAGCCCTTTTTCAAAACGCTCCACAAATTCCAGCACGTGCGCCGCTTTCACCGCGTCGTTCAATTGCTCATCACTTGCGTCGGGATTGCCGAAACGGATGTTCTCGCGAATGGTGCCTTCGAACAGAAAATCGTCCTGCAGCACAACGCCCAAATTGGATCGATAGCTCGGCAGCTTCACCGTGCTCAAATCGATGCCGTCCACAGTCACTGTTCCGCTGTCCGGAGTGAGAAATGCGGACACCAATCCAGCCATCGTGCTTTTGCCGGAACCGGATGGCCCGACCAGCGCGGTGACCGTTCCGGCCGGTGCGCTAAAGCTCATATTTTTAATGACTTCCACATCTTTTTCATATGAAAAATGAACGTTGTGAAAATCCACATTTCCGCGAATGTTGCCCAGTTCCACCGTGCGTTCCGGCTCCGATCCTTCCGGTTCGATGTTGAGAATTTCCTCCATCCGGTCGAGCCCTGCAAACGCGTCGGTGATTTCGTTGCTGATGCCCGCGAGTTGGGCAATCGGACCGATCAGATACACCAGAAACAGCGAAAATGCCACAAAATCACCGAGGGTCATTTCGCCGGCGAGAATGCTGCTGCCGCCCATTCCCATCACTACCAAACCGACGATGCTCATTAAAATTGACATCAGCAATTCGCCGTAGCCGAATCCCAAAATGGTTTTGCGAACATTCTGAAAAATGCGTCCGGTGCCATCGCTAAATACATTAATTTCAGCAGGTTCCGCGTTGAATGCTTTCACGATACGAATGCCGCCGAGCGATTCTGTCAGCCGTCCGGAAACCTCTGCGTTGATTTTGCGGCGCTCCCGGAAAGTGGGGCGCAGAAAGCGCACCATTCGCCAGACAACAATTCCGGCCAGCGCCATCGGGGCGAGGGTATAAAATGTGAGCGCGCCGTTCAACCGGATGAGCACCACAAACGCCAGCACCGCCGTGATGATGCTGCCGATAAAATTGACCAATCCCGTGCCAACCAAAAAGCGCACGCCATCCACATCGGACATGATTCGCGATACCAGCGATCCGCTGCTGTGTTCGTCAAAAAAGCGGCTTTTGAGATAAATGATGTGCTGCTGCATGCGTTCCCGCAATTGTTTGATGAGGTGTTGCGCCTCAATCCGCAGCAAATAAATGAGCGAAATACTGGTTCCGGCTTTCAGCAATTCTGCGCCGGCAACGGCGGCAACCAGCCAAAACAGCATGTCCGGGCGATTATTCCCGATAATTTCGTCCAGCAAATATTTGGACGATCCGGGCAAAACCAGTCCCGCCGCACGATTGATGGAAATAAAAATAAGTCCGCCAAACATGCGCCAGCGCCGCGGCCAAACGATGGTGCGAAAGGCGTATTTCACCATCGGTAGCGACAATTTCGGACGTTTTTTGGGATCACTGCTGTTTTTCAGGGGACGGGTCATTCATCAAATCCGGGTTTTTGGGCGGGTGTTTTCGCGGGCTCATCGTGGCGCAGTTGGTATTTGTAAGCCATATCGCCGCCGATGCTGCCGGTGCGGAACAGCATCGCCGCAATCGCGATGAGCATCGCCGCATACAGCCAGCGCAGCGGTTTTTCGAGATTGCGAATTTTTCCGGCTGCAAATCGCAAAACCATCGCAATGGCGATCAGCGCCAGCGTGACCAGCCCGGAAACGCGGTGCGTTTCCACCGTCGGCAGCGCCTCGCGGGGAATTTCCACAATTGAAAATGCCCGCAATCCGCTAAACACGGAAAACGCCGCAAAGGCAGCACCGGCAATCATCAAAATGCCGCCATATTTTTTGAACTGCAGATTTTTGGTGAAAAAATACAGCAATTCCAGCAATATTCCGGCTGCCAGAACGAAAATGGTGATGTTAACAATTGTAGGATGTAAGTTCATGTTTATAATAAAGATATCGGTTGATCATTATTTGTAAAGCATCTAATTTAATCAAAAAAATATGCGAATTGCGTTTTTTTATTATTTTGCCCGTCGCCCAAATCCAACCGGAATCGCAGCGAAGTGAATCCCAAAAACCAGTTGGTTATCTTTGCGCAAATTCAGGAAAAATCCCGGCGAAAATCGCCCGAAACTGAAATTGCCGGGATAGACATTCAGTCGCGCTTTGTAGCCTTTTGTACCGGATAAAATCAGCGATGTCATCAGCGAATTATTGAGATCGTAAAAAAATCCGCCCGTCCAAACCAGGGTTGCGGTTAGTTCGCGAACGCCGGTTTCGCTGTTGGTATCCACCAAATCTTTCACCACGAGCCCGCCGGCAACGCTGAAATTTTGCCCGTTTTCCCGGTGATAAGTCAGCCCGTACATGCCATGAACGCCCCAATGATACATCAAACTCCAGCGTTTCAAAAATGGGAGCCGGTAGCGAACCATATAATTTTGCCCGTTGTTTTCGAGCGTGTTGAGCTGAAAATCGTATGCCGGCATAAACGACCAATCGCGCATGCTGAGCGTATTTGCGAAAAATCGAGCGACGCCATCGAACGAAAAAAGTAGCAATCCCGCAGTGTTGAAAATGTAAATATCCGCAATGGGATCAATATTCGGGCCGGAATATTGGTTGTTTTCCACCACTTCATTCAACAAATGATAGCCAAACCACGAGGTTACCGCCCAAATTGTTGCGCGCGGAAAATTGTGGAATTTATACCAATCGACAAATTCCCGGTAGGTGAAGCCGCCGCCAATCAGGTGGTTGTAATAATTGGGGAAATATTGGGCATTTTTGAGCTGAAAACTGGTCGGGATCACCTCCCGTTTCAAAAAATTTGACCAGCCATATTGGTTGATAACAGCGAGTGGGTGGGAAAGATTGTAGGTAACATTTTTGAGCCCGTGACCAAAATCGACGGTCGATAAATCGTTGGAGCGGTTGCTGATTTGCAGAATGCCGAATCCACCGTTTACAATAGTCGTAAGTGGATTAAAAACAGCCTCGGAGCCGTAATTTTTTCCGTGATAAAAATAGGTTTCCGGAGGAGTTCCCTGCGCAAATATATTGGCGAAGAAAAATATAACTATTGCAATAAAATTAAAAAACTGCCGCAAAACGGTAATTAACATATTTACAGCGAACCACTTATAAAATTGACATTTGGAAAAGCGATTAATTGTTGTCTCAAAAATAATAAAAACAAAGATTTACCTTCTATCACTTTTCCTTTATCCTTCCCAAGCTCAGGCAATATTGGGCATCTGGAATTTATCAACAAATTTATCTTTGAAGCGTTCCCGGATAATTTCGTTTTCCGGCAGCCGCAAATGGGGATCGCGCCGGACAATCGCGAACGCATCTTTCCGGGCGATTTCGATAATTTTTTGATCCGTCAGCAAATTGGCGAATTTCAGATCGGGCATGCCGCTCTGTCGTGTGCCGAAAAATTCGCCGCTGCCGCGCAGCCGTAAATCTTCCTCCGCGATCACAAAACCATCGTTGGTTTGGCTCATCACGCCCATTCGCTCGCCGGCGATATCGCTGATTTCTTTGGTTGTCACCAAAATGCAAAACGATTCATTTTTCCCGCGCCCGACGCGTCCGCGCAGCTGGTGCAACTGGCTCAGCCCGAAACGATCGGCGTGCTCGATAATCATAATTGTGGCGTTTGGCACGTCCACACCAACTTCGATCACCGTCGTCGAAACCAGGATTTGGGTTCGCCCGTTTTTGAAATCGTTCATGATTTTTTCTTTTTCCGGCGCCTTTTGGCGACCGTGAATCAGTGCCATCTTAAATTCAGGAAAAACATCGGTTTGGAGATGCTGATATGTTTCGGTTGCAGCTTTGAGATCCAGCTTTTCCGATTCCTCCACCAGCGGATAAACGATGTATGCCTGCTCCCCTTTTTCGATGTGCTGGCGCAGAAAATCCCAGATCAGCGGCAGCCGGTCTTCTTCGCGGTGAAAGGTTTTCACCGGATGGCGTCCCGGCGGCAATTCGTCGATCACCGACACATCCAGATCGCCGTAAATTGTGAGTGCGAGCGTACGGGGAATGGGCGTTGCGGTCATCACCAGCACGTGTGGCGTTTTCCCTTTTTCGATGAGATCGCCGCGCTGCATCACGCCAAAACGGTGCTGTTCGTCGATCACCACCATCCCCAGATTTTCGAAAATCACCTTTTCCTGAATGAGCGCGTGCGTGCCGACAATCAGGTCAACGTTGCCTTCGGCGATGCGACGATGCACCGCTTTTTTCTCTTTTTCGGATAAACTGCCGATGAGTAAATTGACCCGTATCCCGCTGTTTTTTAATAAATTACAGATGTTCGTAAAATGCTGTTGCGCCAGAATTTCTGTCGGCGCCATAATCGCCGCCTGATATCCTGCGGAGATGACCATGTGCATTGCCAGCATCGCGACCGCGGTTTTGCCGGAGCCGACATCGCCCTGCACCAACCGGTTCATCGGTAATCCGCTTTGCACATCGTTGCGGATTTCGCCGAGCACACGTTCCTGTGCGGCAGTCAATTTGAACGGCAGCAGGTGTTTCAGGCTGGCAAAAGCTGTATCGTTTACGGGAATTTTCAACCCGATTGCCGGCGATTGGTAGAAATGTTTTCGCAACGCCATCAGCAACTGTAAGTAGAATAATTCCTCATACTTAAATCGCCGTTCAACCTGATGGAGCGCATCGTACGAATCGGGAAAATGCATCTGCCGGAAGGCATCTGTGCGGGAGAATAACAAATATTGCCGGATGAGCGATTGCGGCAGCGTTTCGGGAATCTGGTGTCCATATTTTTTGAACGCCAAAAACAGGATTTTGCGGAACACGTAATTGCTGATCCATGCTTTTTTGAGATCGGCGGTGGACGGATAGAGCGGAATGAGCTGTCCGGTGTTCAGCGGCTCTTTTTGATCGCTGATCACATCAAAATCCGGGTGGATGATTTGCCAATATTTGTATCGCCCGACCTTACCGGAAAACGCGACCGTTTGCCCTTCGTGGAACATTTTGCTGAACAATCGCGGTTGATTGAACCACACGGCTTCCAGAATGCCGGTGCCGTCGTAAATGCGCACGATCAGCCGTTTTTTGCCGCGTTCGATGAGCTGTTTAAACGACACATCGCCGATGACGGTGACCGTTTCATCCTCGTTAATTTCGCTGATTTTGCGAACATCGCTGCGATCGAGATAGCGGCGCGGTACAAATTCAAGCACGTCCTCGAACGTGTGAATACCGACGGTTTGCAGCGCTTCCGCCCGCACCGGTCCCACACCTTTCAGAAATTCGGCAGACATGCTCAACGGATTTTGGCGGTCGTAAGTACTCATTTTTTCGATGGGTTGGTTTAGTCAAAAAAAAAATGCCACAAAAGCGCAGTGGGCACGGAGAAAAAATATAAACTCCAAAATGTTCGAAAAAATAGTTTTAATACAACAGAAACAATCGCTTAAGTTGGGTTTTCGCTCAATGTTCTCTGTGTCGCTGTGGCAAAAAATAATTCAAAAAATCAATTTTTGGCAACGATTTCTTCCCGCTCCACTTTGCCGTCCAGCAAATGGATGATGCGGTGAGTGCGGTGCGCCAGCTCTTCGTCGTGGGTGACAATCACAAATGTCTGGTGATATTTATTGTTCAGATCCAGAATCAGGTCGAACAAAATGTGGCTGTTTTTGCGATCGAGGTCTCCGGTGGGTTCGTCCGCTAAAATCAGTTTCGGCTGGTTCATGAATGCCCGGGCGATAGCCACACGCTGCTGTTCGCCGCCGGAAAGCTGGTTCGGTTTGTGGTAAAAACGTTGCTGTAAACCTACATCTGTCAACAACTTACGGGCGTGCTGTTCATCGGAGTGCCAGTCGTTGCCGCGAATCATCCGGGGCATCAGCACGTTTTCCAGCGCGGTAAATTCCGGCATCAAATAATGAAACTGGAAAATAAATCCGATGTGTTCGTTGCGGAATTTCGCCAGGCGTTGTTCGTTAAACTGAAAAACGTCTTCGCCATTGATGAGCAGCGCCCCGCCGGACGGCTGATCGAGCGTGCCCAGCAAATTGAGCAGCGTGCTTTTCCCGACGCCGGACGGCCCCATAATCGCGACAATTTCACCAGTTGCGATTTTCAGGTTTACGCCTTCCAACACGCGCACTTTTTCCGGTCCGCTGTCGTAGGTTTTGCTGAGATTTTTGGATTCAAGTATTGTCATATTTTTTAAGGATAAAGGATAATTGATAAAGGGTACATCAGATTTCCCGTGGTCTGGTTTTTATGATAATTTATGCAAAGGTTTTTTTTAGTTCATCGGATTCTTCGATTAAAAAGGCCAATTTCTTTGAAGTGATGTACCTATTTAATGAATCTTTTATTAAAGTCATCCTGAGTCCCGAGAATCGGGAAAGGGTAAACTCAATATAAATAAAGGCTTTCCCGTTTCGCGGGACTCAGCCTGACAAAGTATTGTGATTTATTGTAAAATTAATTTTGTCCAACCACTTATTTTCTGCTGATGTTGCCTGAAGCAGACGCAGCCAATAATTGGTTTCTCGTGCTTTTCAGGCTTTCCAATTTATCCTTCACCCTTTATCCTTCACCCTTTATCCATTATCCTTCCATTCGCTATTCATAGCGAATCGATTCCACAGGATTTAAGCGCGAAGCTTTGTAAGCCGGATACGCCGCAGCGAGGATGCACAGCGCCATCGCGATAAACGAAACCACCGCAAAATCAAATACTTCCATCTTCACGGGCAGTTTATCGATGATGTAAACATCCGCCGGAAGTGTAACAAAACCAAAGGTTTGCTGTGCCCAACAAATGCCGTAGGCCAGTGCGGTGCCCAGCACCGTTCCCAGCATTCCGATGATGATGCCTTCGTATAAAAAGATGCGCATAATTTTGGGTGCGGATGCGCCCATGCTTTTCAAAATGCCGATTTCTCGGGTTTTTTCCATCACAATCATCACCAGCGAACTGACAATGTTGAACGCCGCCACCATAATAATCAGGCTGAGAATGATGGTGAACAGCCACTTTTCGTATTCCATCCAGCTATACAAACTTTTGTTTTGATCGAACCAGGTGCGGGCGAGATAAGGGTAGCCGCCGAGAAGCTCTTCCAGTTTTGGGGCGATGGATTGGGCGGATTCGTAATTGTCCAGTTTTACATCGATGCGGGTTGCCTTGCCCTGCATTTTGAACAAATCCTGCGCGGCTTCCAGCGAGGTATATGCCAGAATTTTGTCGTATTCGTAAAAACCGAGTTCGCTCAATCCGGTGACGACAAACTGTTTGGCGTGGGCGCGCGGCGTAAGGCTGAACTGTTCGGGAATGGAAAATAAGGTGACAATTTCGCCGGGTTCGAAAATAAACAACTGCTCCGCCAGATATCGACCGAGCACAATGCCGTAATATTCCCGGTCTTCCACGGTTTGTTTGCCGACATCAAATTTGCCGGAAACGATGCTGTTGGTAACAATGCTCACCTGCGCAACCGTTTCAGGATCGACACCGCGAACCGCCACCGGCGTGTTGTTGCCTTTGGATACGAGCACGCTTTCCTTCACAATCACCGGCGATGCGCCGGAAACGCCGGGAAAGCCGCGAATCGAATCCGCCAGTGCGTCGTAATCCTCAATTTCATTGGCGTAAAATTTCCGCAGGTGGATGTGGGCATCTGCGCTGATCAGCCGATTGCGAACCTCGGATTCAAAGCCGTTATATGCAGATAAAACAATATCTAACGCAGCCACGCCAATCATCACGCCAATCACGGAAACATACGTAATAATGGAAATAAAACCGGTGCGACGTTTCGCCCGGAAATAGCGCAGGGCGACAAAAGATTCAAAATTCATTGCGTAATTTCGTGCTTTCTGGTTGACGGGCTGAGCCGTTTCCGGTTGGAAAAATCCGGCTCAACCGTTATCAAAATGATCGAATCAATAACCGATTCGCAATTATTCGTGAGTTTCCGGGCGCATGTGCGGGAACAAAAGCACATCGCGGATGGACGATTGATCGGTCAGCAACATCGTCAACCGGTCGATGCCGATACCGATGCCGGCGGTTGGCGGCATGCCGTATTCCATCGAGCGGAGGTAATCTTCGTCGAGCACCTGTGCTTCGTCGTCGCCGCGGGCTTTCAATCCCATTTGCGATTCGAACCGCTCGCGCTGATCTTTCGGATCGTTCAATTCGGTGAAGGCGTTGCTCATCTCTTTTCCGGCGATCACCAGTTCGAAACGCTCCACCAGCCCCGGTTTATCGCGATGTTTTTTCGCCAGCGGCGAAATTTCCACCGGATGATCCATGATAAACGTGGGCTGGACCAGATTGGGTTCCACAAATTCTCCAAAAATTTCGTCGATGATTTTGCCGCTGCCCCAACTGTCATCCAGTTTCATGTTCAAATCTTTGGCAATCTTGCGCATTTCCGCTTCATCTTTGCCGTATAAATCCACACCGGCGTATTCTTTGATGCCATCCAGCAACGGCATGCGCCGGAAGGGCGGTGTCAGGTCAATTTTTTCCCCCTGATAGCTGATGTTGGTGGTGCCCAACACTGTTTCCGCAAGATGCTGGAACAGCTGTTCGGTGAACGCCATCATCCAGTGATAATCTTTATACGCCACGTAAAGTTCCATCTGCGTGAATTCCGGATTGTGAAAGCGGCTCATGCCTTCGTTGCGGAAATCTTTGGCAAATTCGAAAACGCCCTCAAATCCGCCGACAATCAGTCGTTTGAGATACAGCTCGTTAGCAATGCGCAAATAGAGCTTCATATCTAATGTATTGTGATGGGTTACGAACGGACGCGCTGAGGCGCCGCCGTAAATCGGTTGCAAAATAGGCGTTTCCACTTCCAGATAACCCTGGTTGTTCAGAAAATTGCGCATCGAATTAATGATTTTGGAGCGTTTGACAAACACATCCTTCACCTGCGGATTGACGATCAAATCCACATAGCGTTGGCGATAGCGTTGTTCCACATCGCTGAAGGCATCGTAAACAATTTTCTCGCCGTCTTCTTCTTTTTCTTTGGCGATGGGCAACGGACGCATGGATTTGGAGAGCAACACCAGTTCATCCGCCGCAACGGAAATTTCCCCGGTTTTGGTGCGAAACACGGTTCCGGTCACACCGATAATATCGCCGATGTCGAGCAGTTTGTATGCCTCAAAGCCTTCGTCCCCTAACGCGTTCTTGCGAATAAAAATCTGAATTCGTCCGTCCATGTCCTGCAAATCTGCAAAAGCGGCTTTGCCCATCAGACGATTTGCCATCATCCGTCCGGCAACTTTTACCGTTTTATTTTCCAAATCCGCAAACTGCTGTTTGATATTTTCACTGGAATGTGTTTTGTCAAAATTGTAAGGATAGGGGTTTATCCCTAACTCACGCAGTTTTTCTGTTTTCTGAATGCGCTGGGCAATCAGCTGGCTGACTTCTTCCATGGTGCTATCTCCAAAAATTACAATTTGTTACTCAAAATTGACGTAGTTCAATAAAATCATCCAAAAAAACGATTATTTTAGGCATAATGAAACGTAAAAAAAAATTAGTATGGTGCAGGCATTTATTGAAAATAAAGAACGTCCCATCAACAAAAACAGGGACGCTTAACCTTTTCAGAAATAGATTGTTTAAATTCAAAAGTTAAAGAAAATTCGATTTTATCACAACGTTTTCTTCAAAACGGCTAAATTTATTGAATGAAAATCGGAAAAATAACATTTTTAATCGCTCAATCGGGTGTGAATTTTATATATTGATGTGTAAAAAAGCGAAAAAAATACTATCAATAAACCGGGAATTTTTTTAGATTTAGCGTTGCAATCAGCTCTCTGGAATATATTTTGGAAAAACTTGCAAATTACCGCTAAGTCCGCTAATCCCGTTCACGAAGTTTCTTTCATCTAAGCTGATTAAAACATAGCAGGTTACAAAAAAATATCTTTGTATAAAGATTTCTCAAAAACATACGATAATAATGTATAATTTTTTGCCTTTACGTATATTAAGGAAGCCCAAGGCGCGAAATAACATAGGAGCACAACTGTGAGTCAGGTATTTTCAAGGTCCGACCATTTAAAAGAAAAAGTATTCGACATCAAATTACAGATTAACGAATGGAAAGTTCTGTTTGCGATCGACGGCAAAAAGAGTGCCCGGGATATTGCAGAATTTCTTGATCTGGATACAGTGGTTGTTGAAAATGCGCTGCAGAAATTTTCCGGTTTGAGTTTTCTGAGCGGTAATGGCAACTACGAAGCTGCTGATGAAGCCGAAACGGGTGTTATCGATACAGAACCGGAAGATTTTGAAGCACCTGGCTTTGATTTGGATGACGCTTCCGAGGACGATGTTGAAGCCGCGATTGACGATGAACTTTCCGATATCGACATTGACGATGAAGAAATGGCCGCCGAATTTTCTGAGTCGATCGACAATTTTTTTGACGAAGTTGAAGAAACCGATGAAGATGTGCTGGATGCTACAGAAGCAGAACTGACCGAAGATGCCGCCGAACTCGACGCGCTTGATACGGACACGGCAGACGCAGATTTTACCGAAACAGATGACGACGAAGACCCGTTTGCCAGCAAAGAAGGTGAAGATCTGGATTTCGATTCACTGCTGTCCGAAGCCGGAGAGCTTTCAAGTGATTCAGATGAAGATGTTGCCGAAGTCGATGACGAAAACGCAACCGAAGATGAAGATGATTTCGATTCGCTGATCGGCAATTTGCTCGATGACCAGGAAATGGATGATTTGTCAACAGACCTGGATGATAGCGATACCGATATCGGCGATATGGACGGCGAGTTCGATTTGAGCAGTATCTTCGATGAAGATTTGGTGGATGTGGACGATTCGGACAGCGAAACAGCTATTGAAGAAACAAAAGCACCCGTTGCTCCGCCGGAATTCACATCGCCCGGAACCGGCACTTCGCCAACCATTTTGGTTGTGGACGACAGCGTGGTGATCCGTAAAATGGTTGAAATCGCGTTGGAAAATGAAGATTATCAGATCGTTTCTGTTTCCTCAGGAAAAGAAGCGTTGAATTATTTGGACGATAACACGCCAGACCTGATTATTTTGGATATTATGCTATCCGACGTAAACGGGTTGGATGTGCTCAAAGCCATCAAAGCCAGCAAAGATATTCCTGTTGTGATGCTCTCCGCTAAAGATACGCCGCGCGAAACATCACGCGCAAAACAACTGGGCGCAGATGACTTTATTCCGAAACCATTCAAAGATGAAGAATTGGTCGGAAAAATTAAAGAATTGATTCGTAAATAACTGCACCGGTATTGTGTTCTCAATTTCGCAAATGATGCATCTTGAAAATGCCATTTGATGTGCGAAAATCGAAATAAATTTATGGTAGATAAACAAAACGGGCGTGCACCGCAGGATATTGAGCGGCTTTCCATCTTCGAACTGGGCGGAAAGCTGTTTGGCTTGGATATCTTCAAAGCCCGGGAAGTTATTCCGGTGCCGCGATTTACCCCGCTCCCGAATAGTGAAGAAATTTTTTTAGGCGTATTCAACCTCCGTGGCGAAATTTATCCGCTGGTGGATGTCTCGCCGGTATTGGGATTGGCGCGAAAAAATGTTGGATCAGATGATATGGTTATCATCGTCGAAGACGCCGCCGGATTTCCGTTTGGAATGTTGATTGACAAAATCCACAGCGTAATCGCCTGTTCATCCGGCGATATGAAAAATGCCCGGGGAATGGTGCCCAAATCGATGGAAAAGTTTTTGAAAGGTGTGCTTCCGCACCGCGATATTTTTATATACAAATTGGATCTCGAAAATATTTACCGGGCAAAACAAATTTTAGCCCACTTTTAACTGGTGAATGAATGAAACGCAATTTTATCGGGCTACAGTGGAAATTTTTCTTTATCCTCTTTGGCATTTGCTTTGTTGTAATGGGCATTTTGGCTTATTACTCATACAAAAGTGATCGCGAGGAGGTATCGTTACAATCCCGCTACTACCTCGAAAACCTCGGACGCATGCTTTCCGTTAGCCTCGATGGCGAAAACATTGCTGCATCTTATGTTCAGAAAACCAATTTGATTCTGGAATACAACACGGCATCCAGTCAGGTTCAGCAATTTTATCAGCAATTCGAATCGGGCGATCGTCAATTTCCGCTAAAAGACATTATTATTTTGATACCGGAACGCGAAAACACTCGCGTTTTTTATTCTACGAGGGTTCCTTTTGAATTTCTGGAAGCGCGCCCCAATTATCCCGAATTACAAATTGTCCGGCAGCAAAATGCGGTGGTTTTCGCAGCGGAATCTTCCATTGGCGAAGAGAACGTAAATACAGCTTTTGCGCCTATTTATGATAGCCGGAAAGAGTTGGTCGCATTTGCAAGAATCGATATTTCGCAAGACGCGCTTTCTGCACAGATGCCCTCATTTTGGCTCAATTTTATGGTTTACCTGCTGTGGGCAGTGGTGATCAGCCTTGCCGGAAGCCTCATTTTATCCCGGATGGTTACCCGCCCGATTGAGCGATATGTCGATTTTGTCAATCGCGTTTCCGAAGGCAATTACCATTTGCGATCGGACATGCAAAGCCAGGATGAGCTGGAAAAAATCGGACATGCAACCAACGTCATGCTGGAAAAAATTGAAGGATTGATCGAAACCGAAGCAGATCGCGACCGGCTGCAAAACAATATTACCAGCTTGCTGGGCATTGTTTCCCGCGCAGCGGACGGTGATTTTACTGCTACCGCCAACGTTACGGCAGATACGCTTGGTGCACTGGCGGATTCGTTCAATTTGATGGTTGCGGATTTGTCCAACCTGATTCGCGATGTAAAAAGCGCTGCCGAACACATCGAAAAATCGACCCGGGAAGTGCTCACCAATACCGAAAATATGGCTCGCGGTGCGGAAACGCAGGCAAAGGAAATCGAAGGCATTTATCGCGCTGCGCGCGAGATGGCAGAAATTTTGAAATACGCGAACGTCCGCACATCGCAGGCAGCGGAATCTGCCCGGAGGGCTGCGCAGGTTGCTCTTGCCGGAACAGAAGTTGTGAAAAAATCCACCGAAGGAATGGACGCCATCCGGGAACGGGTTCAGGAAACCGCCCGCCGGGTTCGCTCGCTCGGACAGAGTTCGATGGAAGTTGGTGAAATTATTGAAGTTATCAGCGATATTGCCAATCGCACAAATTTGCTGGCACTCAACGCAACTATCGAAGCTGCCCGCGCCGGAGACGCCGGACGCGGTTTTGCCGTAGTTGCGGACGAAGTGCGAATTCTGGCGGAACGCGCCAGCCAGGCTGCCAAAGACATCGCCAATCTGATCGAAACGATTCAGGATGGCACAAAAGAGGCGGTTATTTCTATGGAACACGGCATCGAAGAAGTGGAAAAAGGCACCCATTACGTGGACGAAGCCGGATCTGCATTGAAGGAAATTATCGGGATGGTGCAGGATTCTTCCCAATCGATTACCGAAATTTCCGGAGCGTTCCAACAGCAAACCAAAGCCAGTTCCGATATCGCCGAAGCGGTGAAACGCACCGCAACAATTGCCAAAGATACTGCCGAAAATTCCCGGCATTCCCGCAAATTGGCGGAACAAATGGAAAGCCTTTCGCGAATGCTGAACACTGCGGTCTCCAAATTCCGGATGAGCGACAGCCGCAGCAATCACAAAATGAAAGTTTAACAAATAAATTCGTAACTTATTGTTTTTATTGATCACAATTTGCCCCCGACAGGAAAACTTTGGGATCAAGACATGGATGGCTATCCAAAACATGCATTGTAAACCATAAACAGGTCTTTTGCCATGAATGTGAATACATCTGTTAATTTTGAATCGTTTTACTATTTTGAGCTGCTGGAAAAAATTCGCAAGGGCGGAGAAGCGCAATATGGCGCCGAAGCCCAAAAATATTTGGGAAAATTGCTGGAATTTCTCGAAAGCGAAGATGATGCATTGGTCAGTATTGAAAATCTGGCAGGCGCTCAAAGCACCAGCGATCTGGCAATCTTTTTTTCGGATATTATCGATCACGTCAGCACTGTTTCGCCGGAAGAATCGATGGGAAAAATTGATGACCGCGTGCGCGACTTTCTGGAAATTTTCGAGGTTTTTCTCCAAAATGATGAATGGAAAGAAGCCGTTGAACGGGAAATTTTCAGCCAGTTGGGTCAGGAAAGCGATGCGAAAACCGGACAAAAAGAATTAGCTGAATCGGATGCCGGTGGTGCTGAAAGTTGCGAAAAAATTCTGAACGATGCAATCGCGAGCCATGCAGAAGATTTGCCGGATGATTTGCAATATAAATATGTCAATTACGCAAATGCATTGCTGCAACAACCCGATATCGCCAATCTGATCGAAATGGGCGTTGATCACCCGGAAACCTCCGGATTTTATCAGACAACGTACGTTATTTCCCAAATGTCTGCCGCCGATGCGGACAATATGGATATGAGCGGTTTCCAAAAACAGGCTGATGCCTGGGCAAAAACGTTCAAAAATATTTTTATTGATCAACCGTTTGAAGTTTCGGATCTGTTCGAATCGGAAACGGAGGATGAAACAACGGAAGAATTTGCGGATACCGAATCGGCTGAAACGGAATCGGTTGAAGCTGAAGTTGTGGAAACCGAATCTTCGGAAGAGCCTTCCTTTGAATCGATGTTTGAAGAAGCAGATAACGAATTTGCGGAAGATGCGGAAGAAGAAGCGCAATTTGAAGAAAAAGCCAGTGAACTGGATTCTCTGGTAGAGAGCATCAACAATCGCGAATCGCGCTCCACTCATGCGATAAATGATAGCGAAGAAGCTCGCGAACGACGCAATATGTTGCGTGATTACGTGATTAGCGAACTGGAATCCTACTCCGAAGAAATTTCGGAAGCTGTGGAAATATTGGTGCATCATCCCACCGACGCGGATATGGCGTTGCAATTAAAAGATGCACTGAAAGCATTGAAAGACCTTGGGCAAATCCACAATTATCCGGCTATTGAATCTGCTGCGGATACGATTTTGAGAATGTATGCCCAATTACAGCAGGAAAAACAATCCTTCCCTGAATCTGAAAAAACTGCGTTTGACAAATTATTGAACCTGATGCGCGATTATGTGGACGGTGTTATCGCCGGAAAATATGATGCGGTGGAGCAAAATATTGTCCGGTCGCTGGCGGAAATGCACGGGCGATTGTTCGACGCCGAACCGGTATCGAATGTGTATTCCGGTGATACGCTGGAAGCCGCATTTCAGGATGTGGTCAGTCGTTTTGCCCGGCAATTGCAAGCGCATCTCGAACAGCCGCAAACGGATGATGCCGTTGCATCGGTTTTCGAGAATCTGAATTACTGGAATGCGTTGCTGTTGCCGGATATCGCCGGACGCGCTGTTCAGCAAATGCAGCAATTTTTCGCGCCGGGACAACTCGAAAAATTAGCGCCGGAACAGCATCAATTTTTGGCGGATATTCTGAAAAGCTGGGAAACATCCTACGTTACCGAATCGCAGGAAGTATGGCAAAATTACAACGATCAGTTGACCGGAATGTATTCCGAACTGACCGGAACCGTTGGAATTGATGAGGCAGAAGATGCTTTTGCAGATGTCACTCAACGCCAGTTGGATGCGTTGGAGGCAACATTGGCAGCGGATGACGCAGATATTGCAGATGTGCTGAATGGCGAATTTGCTGAATTTCTGGAAACTTTCCGGGAAAACAGCATGCTGGTCAATCGCACCAGTTTGGCAAATATTGCTACCGGACTCCAAAATGCGCTGGATTCGGCGGATGTCGCAGCGCTTTCTGAAAACGATGCGATCGCAGATGATTTGCGCAGTGTGATTCAGCAAATACGGCAGTCTGTCAATCAACCGGACGAAATTGTTGATGTTGACGAAATTATCGCAGAATTTGATTTGCTGGTGACCATTGTGCCGGAGGAAAGCGAAGACACAGAAACATTATCTATTGATGATTTGCCGGATGATGAATCGATCGAAGACATTTTTGAAACGGAAACCGATGAAATTGAAGAATCCGTTGAAGCGGTTGAAGACATGATCGAGGATGAGTTGGTTGATGAATCGGATGAAGATATCATCAAAACCATCGAAGCGGAATACGCTGAATTTGAGACAGATGAAGAGCTTGAAGATATCGACGACCTTGTCGGTGAAATTGACGACGCCGAAGAGCTTGAGTGGCTCGAAAAAACGATTGCGGGTGATGAAACAGATGAAGCCGAAACCGACGCTGAACAACCGGATGAGGCAGAAACAGTAGAAATAACCGGTGATGAAGCGACGGAAGAATTTGATTTTGCGGAAGGTCTGGACTCACCCAATTTAGCTGAAGAGATTGAAAATGAACCGTCCGAGGAAGAGCTTGAAGAAGAGGAAATGATTGCCGTTTTCCGGATGGAAGCCTTCAGCTATCTGAACGAAATGGAATCATATTTACGATCGCTGGAATCGGATCTTGCCGATCGCGAAGTTTGGCGAGGCCTGGGCGTTTCGGCGCATACGCTGCGCGGCTCGGCGCAAATGATCGGGCGATCCGATGTGGTGGAGTTGACCGATCCCATCGATCGTACCATCGATCTTGCCCAGAGCGGCAGCATTCCGGCAAACAACGAATTGTTGAGCATTCTCCGGAAAATGGTGTTGCTGATAAAGGATCGTGTCAATAATCACGAAGTTGACAGCAGCTCGGTACTCAACGAACTGGAACAATTTATCGCGGCAAATACGGGTATCACCGAAGCGCAAATCAGCGAATATGCCGATACGGAAGAATTTGTTTATCTGCGCGAGCAAGATCCCGAATTGCTGAGCATTTTCCAAAATGAAGTGAGCAGCAATTTTGATGTTGTCGAGAAAAATCTGACCAATCTCGAAAAATTTACCTACGACAAAGAAGCTGTTCAGCAGATCGAACGTGCGGTTCACGAAATTCGTGCAGCAGCCAAAATGCTCGGGATCAGTGAAATCGGTTCCATCGCAGATTCGATGGAAACAGTATTCGAAAAGCTTGCCCAGCGACAGTTGACGGATCTGAAACAGATAATCCCGGTTTCGCGAAGGGGCATGATCGTTATTCGGCATTTGACAGATAACTTCAAGGTTTCCAAAGCTTTATACGATGAAACCCAGGAGCAATTGGAACATCTTGCGCGCCAAACGAAATCGGACGCCGCTGCCTCGGTTGTGCCGGACGAAAGTGAACAACCGGTTGCCAACGCGAGCTCGAGCATTGCACAGGCGCTTTCCGAAACGCCTGATGCCGCTGCTGTCGAAGCGGAGCCGTTTGTTGAAGATCACGAAGAAAGTGACAGCGAAGAAGAAAGCCCGCAGGTTTCGCCGCAGGTGCTGGAGCTGTATCTACAGGAAGCCCGCGAACAATTGGACGATATCAATTATTTGATGATAAAGCTGGAAAAAGAGCCGCAAAACGAGGAATTGCAACACCATTTGATGCGCTGCATGCACACGCTGAAAGGCTCATCCGGCATGGTTTACGCCCACGGCATTGAGGGACTTTCCCATCGCAGCGAAGATATTTTGGAGAAGCATCTGCAGGAAAAAAGCGAGCTTGCGCCGGAATTGTTTGATCTGCTGTTTGAAGTGATGGACGAGATTCAATACAGCATCAAAACGCTGGAAGAATCGGGCCGGGAAAAGACCAAAAATTTCCAAAAGTTGATGGAACGATTGGATGCCTATTATCAGGAAATGATCGGCGATGCCGAAGAAGCAGAATTCGCTGCTCAACGGGTTGCCGCAATTCCAGTAGTTAAACCGGTGGAAGAAGTTGTCGAAGTTGCAGCCGACGATGACGACTCGGTGAGAATGGTTGGCGCCGATGAACTTGCCGAAGCGCCGGCGAAAGATACATATCTGCGACTTAACATCAATAAAATGAATCAGTTACTAAACCTTGCTGCAGAATCGGTGATCGGCAATAACCAGTTCAAAAATCAGCTGGATGGACTGAAACATTTTATAAATGTATTGAACACGAATATGAAATCATTCCGCGAAACGGAGGATTATTTATCTGCGATAATCCGTGAGGAACGGAAAATTCATGATAATTTGCGTAACGGCACTTCCTCTGTTGCTGCTGCAGATGCGCTGAAAAAACAAATTGACAGCTTACTGCGGGCGCTGAAAAATGTGAAATCGTTACAGGATGAACTGACATCCGTAACCCACAGCTTGCGCGAAAACAGCAAAACGTATGACGAAAATCTCCAGAAATTGAACAAATTGAGCAACGAGCTGCTCGATGAAATTTTGCAGGCGCGATTGGTGCCGATCAACCTGCTGTTCCAGCGTTTCCACCGGCCGATTCGCGATTTGGCGCGTCAGTTGAAAAAACAGATTCGGCTGAGCTTGCGCGGCGAGGAAACGGAAATGGATCGCACGCTCATCGATGAATTATACGAGCCGTTACTGCACATCATCCGCAATGCCCTCGATCACGGATTGGAAACGGTTGAGGAACGCAAAGCCGCCGGCAAACATTCGGAAGGATTGCTGGAAATCAAGGCTTATCGCGATCGCAATCAGGTGATTATCGAAGTTCGCGACGACGGACGCGGCATCGATCTGGAGCAAATCAAAGCCAAAGCCATCCAAAAAGGATTGCTCAGCGAAAAAGACGCCGACAGCATGACCGATCAGGAATTGTTCGATTACCTCTTCTATCCCGGTTTCACAACGGCAACGGAAACGACGCTGGTTTCCGGTCGCGGTGTCGGGCTGGATGCGGTGAAATCGCAAATCGAGAAAGCCAAAGGCGATATTCGGATGTACACGGAAATGGGCAGAGGCACCACTTTCAGCATTCGTGTGCCTATTTCGCTGTCCGTTATCCAGTCGATGTTGGTGGATGTCAGCGGTCACGTTTACTCTGTTCCGTTGCTGCAAGTTGAAGAAACACTGCATGTTAGCGGTCAGGATTTGTTGAAGGAAGACGGACGTTATTTTATTCGCTATCGCGAACGCAAAATTCCCGTAATGCAGCTGGCCAAACTGCTCAAACTGCGCGAAACGGATGACAAATTGCTCTCTGCGGCTGTCAGTTATCCGGTAATTATGGTGCAGGACGAGGGCAATCGTGTGGCGTTGCTGGTGGATAAAATTATCCGCCGGGAAGAAATTTTGATCAAATCGCTTGGTCCGGGATTGCGCCGTTTGAAATACATTTCCGGTGGCTCGATAATGGCCGACGGGCAAGTGGTGCTGGTGCTGGATATTCCACAAATTATTCAGGATATCCAGAAAGGCGGGCGTGCCGGTGACGAGCCGGTTGCCGTTCCGCAACCGCCGCCGGGTGGCCGGATTATCGAAAAATCTGCTGCCGCAGATGGTCCGCCGCGTCGCAAAAAACGCATCGAAGGTCGCAAACCGGTGGCGCTGATTGTGGATGATTCGTTGAGTATCCGCAAATACATCAGCAGCTTGCTGATGCAAAAAGGATACATCACCGATACCGCCCGGAATGGATACGAGGCGTTGGAACTCCTTAATAAACAAGAGTTTGACATTATGGTGACCGACCTCGAAATGCCAAAATTATCGGGTTACGAATTGATCGAAACCGTACGATATGACCAACGGTTTAACCAGTTCCCGATCATCGTGCTCACCGGTCGCGCCGGCGAAAATTTCCGGCAACTAACGCAGGAATTGGGCGCCGATGCATACATCGTCAAGCCGTTTAAAGACCGGGAATTGTTCGAGCAACTCGAAAAATTTATCGATTTCCAAATCTAAATGAGAAGTTCAGTTATCTGCTAAAAATTTGTATCTAACGAAGGTCTGTAGGTTTACAGACCTTTTTTTTTATCATAAACATAGCCGGATAAATATTGTTTTCAGTCACAGAAACAATGCTGATTCAGTGCAATTTTATTCATGAAAACGGGAAGAGGGCAACGTTCCAAACATCCGGTTGCATAATTCGTTAGAATGGGCTTTTTTGCGAAAATGCACGAACTATCCATTTACCAGGTATGGCAGCTTTCCAAATGAAAGTGGAGATGGCGTAATGAAATCCGCAGTTACAATCGTTTTTTTTATGTTTGCTACCGGGCTTTTTGCCCAAAATATCGAAGTGTCTGGCAAAATTGCTGCAAACACAAACTGGTCTGGAAATGTGACAATTTCCGGCGATGTTACCGTTGAAAAAGGGGTAACGTTGACCATTTTGCCCGGCACCAAAATTTCTTTTCTCCCGCGAAAAGATAACACGAACAGCGGCAAACAGGCGGATCGGTCTGAATTGACAATTTTTGGAACGTTGATCGCCGAAGGCAGGGCAGGGGAGAGTGGACAAATTTTATTTACCAGCGCCGCTGCTTCTCCGCAAATGCACGATTGGTATGGCATTATTATTCAATCCCGCGATGACGGATCTGTTCTAAGGCACGTAGTTGTGGAATATGCGTATGACGGATTATTGTGTTACGGCAGTTCGCCGGTTGTCGAGAACTGCACGTTTCAATATAATTATTATGCCGGAATTAACGCAACTTTGCGGGCAAAGCCGTTGATCCGAAACGTGCTGATGATCGGAAACGGATTTGCCGGGATCAACTGCGAGCTGGCTGCATCTGCGGTTGTGGAAAATAGTGTTATCAGCCAAAACACCAACGGAATTGTGATTTACGATCGCTCCAATCCCGATCTCGGGCGAAGCACTGTCGCAGCCGGACAATCCGCCGGTGGCAACCATATTTTCAACAATTTTGAATACAATATTTATAATCGCTCTCAATACGATATTTACACCCAAAATAATTATTGGAATACCGGCATCGAAAGCGAAATCAGCAGCACCATTTACGACCGGAACCAGAATGGACAATACGGTAGCGTAATTTTTACGCCGGTTGTTTCGCTGGGGCAGGTTGCGGCAAATACCACGAATGCGAACAGAAACGCAGCCACCCGGCAACGGGAAACGATCAACCAGCCGGTTGCTGCCGCGCCGGAAAATAATACGGTGCTCGCCAGTAACGATCGTCCACAAACTCAAACCCGGCAAACCCGCCCGGAAACCACAAACAACCGGACAGAAAACGCAAATCCGCCGGCGGAAAACCGCAGTACACCGCCAGTCGCCAATAACACACCGCCGGTTACCCAAAATCCGGTAACGGAAAACCGGACAGCTACCGAAAACACCACGGCTCAACCGGCAAATGATAACGGATCTGCGACAAACGCGAACACCACGCCGACTACGCCGGCAAATACCGGAAATAGCACACCGCAAAATACTCAATTACCACCGGCGGAAAACAATTCGCCTGCGCAAAACAATACAACGAACACTGCAACACAACCTGTTGAAAATACAGCAAATAGCCAACCTGCGATTACCAATGCACCCGCTACCCAACCACAGTTGAATGAACCGGTGATCGAAACATTTTTAGACGGCGGAAAGCGCCAATACGTGAGCCGGGTGGTTCCGAAATATCCCCGAATTTACCAGCGCACCGGCGTTGAAGGCATGGTTTTGGTAGAAGTTTTGGTCGGCAGAGACGGTTCAGTGCAAAATTTCCGGGTGCTGCGCAGCGATGCGGAAGCGTTTTCAGAATCGGCGGAAACGGCGATTCGCCAATATCGCTACAAACCGGGAACCATCAACGGAAATCCTGTCAGTTACAAAGTGATCGAACGGTTCGAATTCCGGTTGCGCTGATATTCTATATATCTTGTTGATTTTGTTGGCATCTCCACTGTATTTTTGGGCTCATGCGAAAGCAACAAGGAGATATGCCGATGAACATTCCCAAAATTCAGGAAGCGCTGAAATCCCAATCATTCGACGGTTGGCTACTCTACGATTTCCGAAATCGCGACCCGCTGGCAATGAAAATTGTTGGGTTAAATCCCCATAAATTTGCCTCCCGCCGCTGGTTTTATTTTATTCCCGCCGAAGGCGAACCCATCAAACTGGTCAGTATGGTTGAACAAACCATGCTCGATTTTTTACCCGGCAAAAAATTGACCTATCGCGCCTGGAAGGAATTGCACCCGCAAATTCAGGCGATGTTGGGTAGCCACAAAAAAATTGCCATGAATTACTCGCCGATGAACAACATCCCGTATGTTTCGATGGTCGATGCTGGTACGGTGGAGCTGATCCGCAGCTTTGGCTACGATGTGCTCAGCGCAGCAAACCTCATTCAGGAATTTGAGGCGCTTATCGACGAAAAAGGCTTCCAAAGCCACGGCGACGCCGGTAAAATTGTGCTGAAAATAAAAGATGAAGCATATGCCCGCATCACCGAATCCATCCACACCGCCACACCGCTCAGCGAATTTGAACTTCAACAATATATTATGAACCGCTTCGAGGAAGAAGGGTTGACTTGCGAAGGTCACGGACCGATTGTGGGCATCAACGAGCATCCTGCAGACCCGCATTTTGAGCCGAAACGCGAAGGCAGCCACATTTTCAAACCGGGCGATACGGTGCTGATTGACCTGTGGGCAAAGAAAACCACTCCCGGCGCCATTTATTATGATGTAACCTGGTGCGGTTACGTTGGCGAAAATCCACCGGCAAAATATCAGGAAATTTTCAAAACAGTGTGCAATGCCCGCGACGCCGCGCTGAATTTGGTGAAATCCCGTTTCGCCGCCGGCGAAGTTTGTTACGGCTGGGAAGTGGACGACGCCTGCCGTGAAGTGGTGATCAACGCCGGTTACGGTGATTATTTTGTGCACCGCACGGGGCATTCCATTGGCGTAAATGTGCACGGCAACGGCGCAAATATTGACAATTTTGAAACCAAAGACGAACGGCTGCTCGTTCCCGGTGTCTGTTTTTCGGTGGAACCGGGCATTTATCTGGAAGGCGATATGGCAGTTCGCACGGAAATTAACATCTGCATTTTACCAAACGGCGAAGTAAAGGTATTCGGTGATATACAGGATTCGCTGATTCTCGCTGTATAGAATTTATCGCGACGCAACAGGAGGTCTCATTCAAATATGAAACAAATTCTTGTGTTGGGAGCCGGACAAAGCGCTCCCTTTTTGATCAATTATTTATTGGAAAATGCAGCAGCACACGACTGGTTTGTAACCGTCGGTGATCTGAATTTGGGAAATGCACAACGTGTTGTTGGCAATCATCCAAACGGCAGCGCGGTGGTGTTCGACGTAAACGACGCCAAAATGCGTGAAAGCCAAATCCGCAAAGCAGATATCGTGGTCAGCATGCTCGCCCCGATGTTCCATCCGCAGGTAGCGACCGATTGTTTGCGCCACGGCGCGAACTTTGTATCCGCATCGTATATGGATGATCGCATCAAAGATTTGGATATGGAAGCGCATCGCCACAATTTGCTGGTGCTTAGCGAAATGGGACTGGATCCGGGCATCGATCACATGTCCGCGATGAAACTTATTCAGCAGGTGCGCGATCGCGGCGGGATTGTTACCGCATTTTTATCGTATGGCAGCGGCATTCCTGCGCCGGAAGTGCAGAGCAATCCGTTTCGCTATTGCATAACCTGGAATCCCCGGAACGTTGTTCGCGCGGGGGAAGCGGGTGCGTTGTATATCGAAGACGGGCACATCAAATTATTGCCCTACCAGCATGTGTTCCAGCGAACCTGGCCGGTGGAAGTTGAAGGCATCGGGACGTTGGAAGCATACCCAAATCGTAACTCGTTGTTATACAAAGAGTTATTTGGTTTGAAAGATGTGAAAACGATGATTCGCGGAACGCTGCGTTATCCCGGATGGAGCGAAACCTGGCACCAGATTGTGCGGCTCGGGCTCGCCAACGAAACCATGCCCGTTTCGGGATTGGGCGAAATGACCTATCGCGATTTTCTGCAAATGTTCCTTTCGATGCACGTTCCCGGTGCGCGGTTGGAAAACCGGGTGGCCAATTATCTGCACATCAGCCCGACCGGAAAAATTATGGAAAACCTGAAATGGTTGGGATTGTTTTCTGACGAAATTATCGGCGGAAATGTGCAAACGGCAGCCGATGTGATGAGCCAGTTGCTCGTCAAAAAATTGCCGTTACCGGCAGACGGGCGCGATATGGTAATTTTGCAGCACGAAATTGAAGCTGTTTTCCCGGATCAGGGTAACCGGCGCGAGCGCATCAAATCCACTTTGGTGGAATTCGGGAATCCCGGCGGTTTTACGGCGATGTCCAAAACGGTGGGAATGCCCGCCGCTATTGCCACAAAATTGATTTTGACCAATCAACTGCCCATTTCCGGGTGCCACATTCCCACGCACCCGATGATTTACGAACCGGTGCTCAACGAACTGGAACAATCCGGATTGAAATTTCAGGAGCAGCATCAGCCGGTTGCCGAAGGTGAGTTGATTTGACGGATTGAAAATTTGGCTGTATTACCTGTAGAGGCAATTCATGATTGCCTCTATGAGGGTCACAAAAAAATGAATTAATCCAAAACCGGATAATCACCCGGCAGCAATACCGGCAGCGGGTAACCGGGGCGTTCCGTCATCATTTTGATGAACCGAATGGTGGCATCCTGCTCCAGCTCCGATTTCACCGAAACCGGCGACAGAAAATCGAGATTGATAAAGCCTTTCGATTTGGGAATTTCCACAAGATTATAGCTTCGATCATCCGGTATTTTTGCCATTTTTCGCGCAATATCGATCGATAGCGATAGCCCGCCGATTTCATCCACCAATCCGTTGGCTTTTCCGGCGGTGCCGCTCCACACGCGACCCTGCCCGATTTTGTCGATCGCTTCGGCTGTCATTCCACGTCCGTCCGCCACTTTTTCCACGAATTCCGCATACATTTGTTTGATCACTTTTTCCATTCGCTCGCGTTCCTGATCGTTCAGATTTCGCGCCGGAACCCGGATGCCCAACAGCGGCAGCGTAACGCCAAATCCCATATCCGCGTGATCGCCGCGCTGAACGTGATCGGCGGTCATACCCAGTTTTCCGCTCAATCCTTTGTCGTAAATCCAGCCGCCGATTACACCGATGGAGCCGGTGATGGTGGTTGGCGCGGCAACAATGGTATCGCCATACATGGAAATCCAGTAACCGCCGGACGCCGCAACCTGTCCCTGGCTGATCACTACCGGTTTTTTCTCCGCGCAAACGCGCAGTGCTTCGGCAACATAATCCGATGCCATGCCGTCGCCGCCGGGCGAATCGACCCGCAGCACCAATGCTTTTATACCGGGATCTTTGGCGATTCTGCGGATCACTTTGTCCAGCCAGCGTGCGCGGATGCCGCTATCCATCGCGCATTCGCCGAGGGCGTAAACCACAGCAATGCGTGGTTTTTCGCTCCATTCACCGTAATTCGGGTCGGCTTCCTTTACCATTGCCATCGGCAATTTCAATTTGTTTTTGCCCGTTAGCGACTGTATGACCTTGCCGACATCGTCCCAGCGGCAAAGCGTGTCCACCAATTCCTGGGTGAGTGCATCTTCGGGCATAAAATAAACGTGCGTATCGATCAGATGATCGAATTGTTGGGTCGAAAGTCCCCGACTTTCGCAAATTTCCGCCCGGGCGGTTTCGTAAAATGCGTCTGCCAGCGCCTGCCGCTGTTCGCGATCCGCATCGGAAAATTCCTCCCGCGATAGCGCTTCGGCTGCGGATTTGTATTTGAAAAATCGCCATTCGTCAAAACCGAGTCCCATTTTATCCAGCGTGCCTTTCAAAAATGTGCGCCCGAAAAGATAGCCGGGAAGCATCAGGCTGCCGACAGGGTCCATCATCACTTTATCCGCAACGCTGGCGAGGTGGTAATTGGTCATTTCTGCGTTATCAAAAAATATGACGATTTTTTTGCCGGCGGTTTTGGCAGCGAGCAGCGCCTGGCGGATTTCCCATGCGTGTTCCGGCAACACGCGCATTCCGGATAAATTCAGCGCGATAACCGACACGCGGGAATCGCTCTGCGCATCGCGGATATCCTGTAAAATTTCCATGAATCGCTGCGTGCCGGGATCGAATAAATCGTATTTCAAATAGTCAACGCGCCCTTTCATTTCCATCGAAACGTAGTGTTTGTTGCGGAAAAAGGGCTGCAACAAATTACCGCTGAAATCGCCGATGGAGATGCTGTTGGTGTTATAAATTCGGGTATCGCTGTTGGCGTAATGCGTTTGGGCGGATACGCCCGCGTTCCCGAAACTGAGGTTTAGCCCGACGGTGAACGCTTCCGAATCGAAATAGCGACCGGAAATCTGCAATCCTTCGATGAGTTCGACGGCAGCACCGGCGCTCCAGTTGGCATCGCCGATGGACTGACCGCGTTGCAACGCTGCATCGCCAAACAGGGTCAGCCGGTTGTTCAAAAATGGTCGGATACCGATTTCCGCAACGCCTTCACGACCGTTGCCTTTCGTGGCAAAGTTGCCCGTAAATCCCAACGAAAGCGATCGCGCCGGACGCATCACCAAACCGAAGGCATACAGGTTGCGTTGGTTCAGCAGCGCTTTGTCGCCGGTAACTTTTTCGTATGCGAAACCGAGTGAAAAAGAGCGGTTACCATCCGCCATGCTGAATCTGTAAGTGGTTGTTTTATATGGGTCTGCGCCATTGCGAATCGCGCCAAAACCGAGCCCGGGAACGGCTGTAAAAACGCCCCAACCGGTTGTGCTACCGGCGTTTTGCGATTGTTGGCTAAGCCAGTAATACCGGAAGTTAAAGCCTTCCAGCATCGTCAGGTTTGCCGGGTTGGCGTAACCGAGCAGTCCGTTGCGATATGCCGCGGCACTGCCATCAAGATATAAATTTCGCTCGTAATACGTGGGAAAAGATTGGGCAAATCCAGCTATTTGCAGGGAAAAACCGAACATCAACATCCATAGGAAACCGCGTCGCAAGTTCATGCTCACTCCAATGTTTTGTGATGTGATAATGTTAGCAAAAGGATTTAGGCAACTCAAATGATAATTGAAAATCATATATGGTGATACGTTTGGAATCGGGAAAAATATGATTATATTTTTGCGCACACGACAGAAGTTACGATAGAACGTATCATTTTTTGACCGGTAACGGAGATTGTATTGAGCAGAATTACCGATGCATTGGATTTTTTGAAAACTCCCGCGGTTGCTGACCCGAAGATCAAAAAATTTGGCACATTTGGCGGCGTATTTACCCCGGATGTGCTGACGATTCTCGGCGTAATTATGTATTTGCGGCTGGGTTGGGTGGTCGGTAACGCCGGTTTTCTGGGTGCGATTGCCATCATTTTGCTGGCAAAAGTGGTGACACTGTGCACCGGTTTGGCGATGTCGTCAATCACCACCAACATTCGCATCGGGGCGGGAGGCGCGTATTCAATTATTTCGAAATCGCTGGGATTGGAGGCTGGCGGAAGTGTCGGCATTCCGTTTTATATTTCCCAAACGCTTTCTGCTGCGCTTTATATTATTGGTTTTACGGAAGGCTGGCTGCAAATTTTTCCGGAACATTCGGCTGCTGCCGTTGCGGTGGTAACGTGGCTGGTGTTGTTGGGAATTACCTCTGTCAGTGCGCATTTTGCAATCAGTATCCAGTATTTTATCATGGGCGTAATTGCGCTTTCCGTGATTTCTTTTGTGATGACGCCAACGCCGCCGGTTGAGAAATTTATTTATGTCGGAGATTTTGAAGATGCGGATTTCTGGCACGTTTTCGCGATATTTTTTCCGGCGGTAACCGGCATAATGGCGGGTGCCAACATGTCCGGAGATTTGAAAGATCCCCGGCGGGCGATTCCGGTCGGCACCATTAGCGCGATATTGTTAACATTGTTTATTTACACTGGTTTGGCTTATCTGCTTTCGGTTGTCGGAACGCCGGAAGAGCTGCGAACCAATCAAATGATTATGGTGGATAACGCCCGGATCGGTTTTCTGGTTGTGTTGGGAATTCTTGCCGCTACTTTTTCGTCTGCGCTGGGCAGCATGGTTGGCGCACCGCGCATTTTGCAGGCGCTCGCGGAACAGCGAACCGTTCCTCTGCATGATTTTTTCTCCCGAAAATCGGCGAATAATGAGCCGCGCAACGCCACCGCATTAACCGGCGGTGTTATTTTTGTAGCCATTTTAGCCGGAAATCTGGATGCGCTGGCATCGCTGATTACCATGTTTTTTCTGATCACTTACGGCACGCTGAACATCGTTGTTTACATCCAGCAAAGTATGAAAATCATCAGCTTTCGCCCGACGTTCAAAGTGCCGCGATTTGTATCGCTGGTTGGTGCGCTCAGTTGTGTGTTCATTATGTTTCTCATCAATCCGCTGTTTAGCGTTGTGGCGATTTTTACCATTATTTTGCTGTATGTTTGGCTGGCGCGAAAAGGGTTGCAGTCTGAATGGGGTGATATTCGCGGCGGCATGTTTTTGATGCTGGCGGAACGTGCATCGCGAATCGCGGCGCGCTATCCGCGTCACCAGATTTCCTGGAAACCGGATTTGCTGATACCCATCGATGATCCGAAAATATGGTCCGGCTCACTGCTGTTTATCCGCAGTATTTTTAGTCCGTCGGGCAGTATTTTTGCATTTTCCGTAAAAAATGAACAACTGGATCAAACCGATAAACATTTGCAAACCTTGCTATCGCCGCTGAAAAGCGATAAAAACGCGTTGGTCAATTCCACCGTAATCGAAGACAGCGATTTCGTGCACGGTGCGAAACTGGTTATCCAAACGCTGAAAGGCGGGACATTGCGACCCAATTCGCTGTTCCTCACCTTCAGCGACGTGCCCCGGAACGATGCCGCACTCACTGAACTGATCCGTCACGCCCTCACCAATGAAATGGGTGTAATGCTGCTGTATCAACATCCGCGTGTGGCGTTCGGCGTGCAAAAAGATGTGAACCTCTGGCTTCGCGATGGCAGCCCAAACTGGCATTTGGCGATGCTGGTGGCGCTGCAACTGCACACCAACTGGAACGGGAAGCTGAACCTGATCACCGTTGCTACATCTGATGGCGAAACAGAGCGGTTGAACCGTTTTCTGGAATATCTGAGTGATCAGGCGCGGTTGCCATCTGTAACCGAGTTTTATGTGCTGAAGGGAGAATTTTTTGATGCACTGGAAACTGCACCGCGCGGCGATATCAATATTTTTGGAATTGCCGACCAGCTATCGTTCGAATTCATGCGAAAAGTGCCGGAAAAAGTTGGTGCGTCATGCCTCTACGTGGGTGATTCGGGTCAGGAAAGCGCATTGGTTTAGCTTTAAAAAAATCATTAGAGTTTTGGAAAACATCTTGATTTTTAATCATATTTTCATATATTCACTTTGTTGTAGAATTCTGATTTCCTCGTTTAAACATTGATTAATAAAATACTTATATCCACAACTGAATTGACTGTTTTGACAAAAATATCAAATACTGCATTACAGTTTCAGGGTAAAATGGAACCCTCAACTTTTCTTCGAAGCGACCGTATTGTGTCGTTTAAAAATTGCATACCCAAATCTCTTTCTTGTTCTTTCAAAACTAAACAGTTCTGACAATTGCCAAAGCAGTGTCCGGGTGCATCGTTGATCGGCGCTCGTATGTTGCAGATTGATTACATCACATTTTTTGTCTGGTCTTTCGAAAATATCGACTATCAAATATCAACTAACGGATTTTTGCATTCGAAGTTTGAAAAAGGAGGTGATTTTAAAAAAAACAGTCTCATGCAGTACTATTTTTTTTGCACTCATACTAATTTTATGAATGGAGGAAGTTGTATGTTCAGAAAAGTTTCAACCGCTTTACTGATTTTGTTTCTGGTAGGCAACATAGGATTTGCCCGTCAGGCAAAATCAGTAAAAGAGCAAAGCCCAAAAGGTTCTGAAGTTGTTCAGAACAATACCTGGGCGCAACGTGTAGCGGCAACGCAATTGTCCAAACAGACAAGTGCGCCGCTTGACGAAGGATTTGAAGGTGGTGCAATTCCGATCACCTGGACTGTATATGATTTCGATGGTGATGCCAAAGAGTGGACTGTGTTGCAAAGTGCAACTAACGCTCACTCAGGTGATTATCACGCATCAATTTCATTTAATGCCGCCGGAAATAATGACTGGTTAATAACACCTGCGCTTGTTCCTGTTTCCGGAGACTCAGTGGCATTCTGGGCAAGATCGCGCTCTGCAACCTTTCCGGAAGATTTTAATATTCGCTTATCTTCAACAGGATTAGATTCTGCTGATTTTTCCGTGACTTTGGAAGCGGTACAAGATCTTGGTATCATCTATCAACGCTTTGTATATTCACTGGAAAGCTATGTCGGCGATACGGTTTATGTCGCAATCCAAAACATTTCCGTTGATGAATGGGAACTGTGGGTTGATGACGTAACCGGACCGGAAGTTTACCTTCCGCCTTTCCCGAGCTTCACAACACCCGCAACCGATGTTAATCTGAACCAGAACAACGGTTTAATTGCAGTTGGTAATTCTGCGATGCACGCTGTGCCGATTACCAATACCGGTGGTGGCGATCTGACGATTTCAGATATTACCACCAGCAGCAGCGACATCACCACCGATGTCACTTCTTTGGTAATTGCCGGTGGCGCAACGGATGAAGTAATGGTAACCTGGGCACCCAGCACAGTGGCAATGGAAACCGGATGGGTTGCATTTACCCATGACGGCACATCCTCGCCGGATACGGTTACATTTTCATTACACTCCGTTGCCGAAGGCTCATTTGTTATCGATTTCGAAGCTCCGACCGACACCTGGTTTACAGATGACGGGTATGGTTTTTCGTTAGCCGGCGGAACCAATTTCGGATCGACGGGCATCAATAACCACTGGGGTGTTCGTGGCATGTGGTTTCCCGCAGCAAGCTCGGATACCGTTACCACATGGTCCGCAAAACTGGACTTGACCACTGGTCCCATCGAAATGGGTTTCTACCACAGAGGTGTGACTTCCGGTACCGGTGATGATTCCATTGATGTTATTGTTTCGACAGATATGGGCGCAACCTGGGATGTGCTCGGAACTTTGAGCAACTCCGTATCTGCTTTTGAATATGTAACATTCGATCTCTCCGCATACGCCGGAAACGATGGCGTTTGGGTAGGTTGGGATTTCCGCTTCCCGACCGGTCAAACCACTGGAAGCAGTTGGTATATGGACGATTTGGCATTGCCGAATCGCGCGGCTATCCCACTACCGGTGGAAAAATTGCTCATCACCGAAATTGTTGTAACACCCACCGAAGGTGAATTTATAGAAATTTACAATCCGGGTGCAGGTGATGTTGAACTGACCAATTACTATCTCACCGATGCAACTTTCCAGGGTGGTAATACTTACTATTACCAAATCGTAGAAGGCGCAGGCGGTGGCGGTGCTTTTGGCGATTTCCATTCCCGTTTCCCCGATGGCGCCATGATTGCTGCCGGTGAATATCAAACCATTGCTCTTTCCGGTGATTCATCATTCTTTGCAACGCATGGTGTTCTACCGACCTATGAATTGTGGGAAGACAGCACCGATTTTGCCAATGATGTTCCGAACATGCTCGAAGCCTTTTCGGGAAGTATTGGCGGTCAGGGTGGACTAACCAATGGCGACGAAGTTGTCATTCTCTACAACTGGGATGGCGAATCGGATTTGGTAACAGATATCGATTATCTGCTGTATAACAGCGGTTCTCCGGTTGCCAATAACGAGTTTGTTGACAAAACCGGCGTCATGATTGACGGTCCGGATATCGATTCTGATTCCTCGATGTATGCACCGGACACACCGGGTGCCAGCCAAATGTCTGCATTAAACAACTCGGTTGGTTTCTCCGTGCAGCGTATCGATATGTCGGAAGGCGCTCAGAGTAGTGCCGGCGGTAACGGTCTTGATGGCCGCGACGAAACCAGCGAAGATTTGAATAACACCTTCGTAAACAATACCGCTCCGACACCCAACGGCGCATATGTTCCGCCGACTCCCGCACCGACCGGACTTACCGCAAATGCAGGTAATGCAGTTGTGGACCTGAGCTGGATGGCGCCGGGAATGCTTGAAAAATTGATCAAAAAATCGGGCAAAGCAGTTGCTCGTGCAGATCAAAACAAAGCTATCGGTAACGATGACGACAATAATGTAACCACAGGCGTAACCAGCGCATTGATTGGCTACAAAGTCTATCGTTCCGAAGACAACACAACATACGCACAACAGGATTCCGTTGGCGAAACCTCAACCATGTATTCCGACGTAACGGTTACCAACGGCACAACATATTATTACTATGTGACCGCCGTTTACGATGAAGGCGAAAGCGCTTCATCCGATACCGTTATGGCAACGCCTTCTGCAGCAGTCGTTCTGTTCGAAGAAGTATTTGGCGACACCTTACCGCCGGCAGGCTGGCAGGTGATCGACAACGACGGCAGCGGCGCGGCATGGGAATTCCGCCAGATCGTCGCATTCTCGAGTGGCGACACGGTATTTCCGCAAGCGGGACAGAGCTTCTGGTTCAGCAACTTCAACAATGCCAACGGCTTTTTGATTGACGAATGGCTGATCAGCCCGCAGATTCCTGCCGGCAATTACGAAACGCTGAGCTTCTACGCCGGCTCCATCGGCGGCTCGTTCCCGGATTCGCTGAAAGTGCTGGTTTCGACGACCACCAGCAACCCGGCAGACTTTACCGAGATCGCCTATGTTGTGGTTCCGGGTCCGACCGGCAGCTGGAACGAATTCAGCTTCGACATTTCGGCATTCTCCGGCTCGTCGATTTATGTGGCGATCAACTACTACATCACCAACGGTGGACCTTCGGGCAACAACTCGGACAACGTTTGGGTAGATCACCTGACCGTTACCGGTGAAGCCCTTCCGCCGGTAGGCTTGAATCCCGCACGTCACCTGGGCGGCTTTGGCGGCGATCAGGAAGCGCAGTTGAGCTGGCTGGCACCGCTGCCGGACGGCGAACTGGGTTATGACGACGGCAGCGCGGAAACCGGTTTTGGTTTTAACGGCACCGGTGCGTTTGCCACCCGCTTCACGCCGAATGTATATCCGGCAACCCTGTTGGGTATCAAAACCTACTGGTCGAACATTCCCGCCCCGCTGGACAGCGTAGAATATGCTGTTTGGGTGAACCCGACCGGTGGCGACAACCCGCCGGCAACCCAGGTTCTGGGACCGGTTGACTACGAAGTGCCGGCTCGCAGCGCATTCTCAACGGTCGATATTTCCGGTTCTGCCATTCAGATCACCGAAGGCGATTTCTACTTTGCCTGGAACCAGCCGGTAGCCACCAACTACGGCATCGGACTGGATACCGACGGTGCAGACTATGAGCGCGCCTGGATTAGTTTTGACGGTGTTAGCTGGTCGAAGCTCAACAGCTTTGGCTATGACGACAACCTGTTGATCCGTGCGATCGTGCAGGAAGGCACCGGCAAGAATGCCCGCATTGTAGAATTACCGCCGGTAAAAGCCTCGGATCTGCTCAGCCGTCAGGAAAAAGCAGCATTGCAGGCACAGAACGATCACCTGTTTGCGTCTCAGCAACTGGTTGCGGACAAAAAGCAGGCGCAGATTGAAAAACGCAACAGCGCGACCATCACAGACCTGAACGGTTACAACATCTATCGTTCACTGGACGCAAGCGCATACACGTTGGTCGGCAGTGCCGATACCGTTGAATACATCGACAGCGGTTTGGACAACGGCGTAGATTATTACTACTACGTCACCGCAGTTTACTCGGAAGGTGAAAGTAACCCGTCTAACGTGGCAATGGTTACCACGGGTGGCACCAGCGAACCGCAAGCCTTCCTGACCCACACACCCGGCGACCTGAACGCCTCGATCTTTAACAACGGTTATGTTGGCAGCACCAGCACCGTTGGCGACGGCGTCATCTGGAAAGGTCAGAACGGTCTGTATAGCGGCGGCTTGATTTTCGGCACGGCTACGGTTGGCAGCGTCAACGGCTTGATCCCCAGCTTCAGCATCGATGGTGATCTTCTGAACGTGAACAGCAATTTTGCAGCCGGCTTTACCTCGGACAGCAACTTTGACCAGGTCACGACCGCAGTGCTGAACGACAGCGGTGCGCCGGTGCCTTACGGCATGGAAATCGTGCAGAACAGCTACAGCAACACCGGCGAAGAATTCATGATCATCCGTTACGGATTTGTGAATAAGTCCGGCGCAGCTGTCAGCGACCTGTATGCCGGTATCACCATTGACTGGGATATCGCCGATTACCTGACCAACCTGGGTGGGTATTCACTGCCGGAAAACATGGTTTATCAATACGACAACGCCGGTTATTATTACGGTATGAGCGTATTGGATAAAAATGAGTTTTCAGGCGCCCGCGTCACGCTGGACAGCCCGGCACCCGACGCCCGCACCGGCTCGTTTGAATTCATCACCACGTTAGATGTCAACAGCGTCACCGATCCTGGCGACTATCGCACCTGGCTTGGCGCCGGTCCGTTCAGCGCCAATGTTGGCGATACGGTCTGGGCAACCTTTGCAGTTGTTGCCGGTGATGACCTTCAGGGTCTGAGAGATAACGCCTATGCCGCCAGCCAGAAAGCGCTGTCGGTCGGCTTTATCGACGTATCCGTTGGCATCGGTGATGACGATCAGTTGCCGACAGTATTCTCACTGGAACAAAACTACCCGAACCCCTTCAACCCGAGCACCACGTTGAAGTATGCATTACCGACCAACGCAGATGTGCGGTTGGAAATCTACAACGTTCTGGGTCAGTTGGTTAAAGTGTTGGTAGATGCAGACCAGACCGCCGGCTTCAAAACGGCAATCTGGGATGGCACCAACCAATACGGCGAAAAAGTCGCCAGCGGTATCTACATCTATCGCATCAAAGCGGCTGAGTTCGTTCAGTCCAAGAAAATGATCCTGATGAAGTAAGCTTCTTCAAGATTCAGATTCTGATGTAACATTTAACCGCCGGGTGGAATTTCCATCCGGCGGTTTTTTTTATCAAATTGAGGGAAAGCAGTTCGGAAAAATTGAGAAGTGTGCAATCGAAATGCAATAAAATCAATCATTTAAAGCTGCAGGCTCCGCAATGCGCGAATGCGCTCCAAAACCGGCGGATGCGAATAATTGAGGAAAACATAAAAAGGATGTGGCGTGAGGTTGGATAAATTATTCGCAGAAAGTTTCTTCAATGCGCTAATCATATGTGTTGAATTTTGGGTAGTTTCTGCAGCAAATTGGTCTGCCTCAAATTCGTTTTTGCGAGAAAACATCTGCATAAAAATTCCCAAAATTTCGCTGATCGGCGAAAACAGCATCCCGAAAAAAATGAATCCGGCGTAAATGGACATATTTTCCATATAAAATGCATCAAATAATCCGCTGTGGTTCAAAAAAATCGACAGCAGAAAAAACATAACACCGGTGTGTAAAATACTGATAATCATGCCCTGCAAAATGTGCTTCTTTTTATAATGCCCGATTTCATGCGCCAAAATTGCCACAAGTTCCGCAACGCTGTGCTTTTCAATCAGCGTATCAAACAGAGCGATGCGTTTGTGTTTGCCGAATCCTGTAAAAAATGCGTTGGATTTTGCTGACCGTTTGGAGCCATCCATCACAAATAAATTATCCAGCGGGAAATGCACTTTTTGGGCATAATTCATGATTTCGCGGCGCAACTCGCCATCTTCCAGCGGCGTGAATTTGTTAAACAGCGGCATAATCCAGGTTGGCGCAATAAATTGCATGAAAATGGTAAACAGCGTCACCGCGATCCAGCAATACAGCCAGGCGTTCGCACCGGCAAATTGGAAAAACGCCAGAATCCCGCCGAGCAGCGCGCCACCGATCACAACGCCCAGCAACAGCCCTTTCAGTATATCCAGCACAAACGTTTTGGGCGTAGTTTTGTTGAACCCGAAACGGGCTTCAATAACGAATGTGGAATAAACGGAAAAGGGCAGATTTAAAACGGTGTTGGCAATCAGCAAAATACCAATGTAAAACAAACCAGTGAAAATCTCGCTAAAACCCCACTGGCGAACCAGCAAATCCAGCCAATTGAATCCGCCGGAAAACCAGAAAACCAGCGTGACGATCAGGCTAAACGTGGCGGAAATCAGCCCGAAACGTGTTTTGACGCGGGTGTATTCCTGCGATTTTCGATATTTTTCCTGATCAAAAACATCGTTAAATTCCGCCGGTAAATCGTCGCGCAATGCTTTTAAATTCAGCAATTCGGTAATTAAATCCAAAATGTAGCTCAGCAGCAGTGTGGCTAAAATGATGATGGCGTATGTGTTCATCGTTTTCCTTTTCATAAAATTCATAAATTTTCATCCGGCGAAAATTAGATTCAAAATCCGGCTGAAAAAATAATTTCTTGAAAAACGCCGCAATTTGCCGCATTTTAATAAACTGCCTGTATCAATCATAACTCATTCAACTGAGGAATTTTATGAAAACAATCTCCAAAATATTGATATTATTTATGTTAGTTTCGATGGATATGTTCAGCCAGGTTACGCTGGATGTGGCGTTTCCGAATCTCAGCTTCAGCCGTCCGGTCGATTTGCAGAATGCCGGTGATGGCACTGATCGCATTTTTGTGGTCGAACAATCGGGAATTATCCGCGTTTTTCCCAACGATCCGGCTGTTGCGACCGCGGCAATTTTTTTGGATATCCGTAATGAAGTGGATGATTCCGGCAACGAGGAAGGATTGCTGGGGCTGGCATTTCACCCGGATTTTCCGGACAGCGCCTATTTTTACGTCAATTATACGGCAAACAGTCCCAACCGCAGCGTGATTGCGCGGTACACCATTTCGCCAAACGACCCAAATATAGCCGATCCCAACAGCGAGTTGGTGCTGCTGGAAATTGACAAACCGTTCGAAAACCACAATGCCGGTGCTTTGGCTTTCAGTCCTGTCGATGGCTACCTCTACATTACTGCCGGTGACGGCGGCTCCGGTGGCGATCCGTTGAACAACGGGCAAAACCGTTCGACGCTGTTGGGGTCTATTTTGCGAATCGATGTGGACAGCACTGATGGCGGCAAAAACTATGCAATTCCAGAAGATAACCCGTTCAAAGGAAACAGCAGCGGCTGGCGCGAAGAAATTTTTGCCTACGGATTGCGCAATCCCTGGCGCATCAGTTTTGATCCGGAAACCGGCTGGCTGTGGGCTGGTGAAGTTGGTCAAAATCAAATTGAGGAAGTAGATATTATCGAAAACGGCAAAAATTATGGCTGGCGACTCATGGAAGGCGACCAGTGTTACAATCCCATCAATTGCGACACAACTGGTCTAAAACTCCCTATTTGGCAATATACGCACAGTTTGGGACAGTCAATCTCCGGCGGATATGTCTATCGCGGCAGCGAAATTGAGGAATGGGTCGGCAGTTACGTTTATGCAGATTATGTCAGTGGGCGAATTTGGCTGCTCAATTATGATGGGAGCGCGCCTGCCACAAACGCTTTGTATGATGATACGAATTTGTTTATTTCCAGTTTTGGTGTTGACGAATCGCGCGAGTTGTATCTTTGCGCATTCAACGGGAGAATTTACCGCTTTAACGCAAACCCGAACGGGGTAACGCCGGAACCGTCGCTGCCGCAGGGGTTCAGGCTTCAGCAAAATTTTCCCAATCCCTTCAATCCCTCAACAACAATTCCGTTTGAATTAACGCAGAATGCGTCCGTAAAATTGGCAATCCTGGATGCTAACGGACGGGAAGTAATCAACTGGAACTGGTCGCAGCTTTTACCGGGAAATCACTCGGTTAATTGGAACGGTGTCAATTTCCGGAATGAAGCGGTTGCCGGCGGCAGCTATTTTTATCGATTGACTATTGATAGCCAGCACAGCCAAACCCGTAAATTGACGCTGGTTAAATAACTGTTTTTAAATGATTAACGAAAACAATTGCTCAAATGGCAGATCGCATTGTGTCTGATTCTAAACAATTACCGTTTCAAATTTACGGGATCGATTTTAGCGGCGCTGCGCTCGCCGGAAATGCCATCTGGATTACGGAAGCAATTGTTGACGGAGAAACGCTCAACATCCAAAGTTGCAACAGCGCGGCAAATTTTCTGAATTGTTCGCCAAAAAGAGCGCACATTTTACCGGCGCTTTGCCGGTTTATCGCGGATCAAAAAAATGCCATTTTTGGGCTGGATTTTGCATTCGGCATTCCGCTCGGCATGTTTCCCGAACCGACATGGTGCCAATTTGCTGCCAATTTTCCGGAGAAATTTGCATCGGCGGATCAATTCCGGAACCACTGCCGCGATGTTTTTCCCGGCTCGGAAGTGAAACGGTTGACCGATCTGGAAACACAAACGCCGTTTTCACCTTATAATTTGCGGATGTATCGCCAAACCTATTACGGCATTCGCGACGTGCTTTCGCCATTGGTAAAAAATAACGCCGCGTGGGTGCTGCCCATGCAGCAACTTGCGGGTGATCTGCCGGTTTTGCTGGAATGCTGCCCGGCATCGCTGCTCAAAAAAATGAAAATATACGCGCCATACAAAGCCAATGCTGAGCGTGAAAATGCACATCGCCGGTTGATTTTTGGAACGATAATTGAGCAAAATGACATCAAAATTGCTGATCCGAATATTCGTGAGCGGGTGTTTACCGATGCGAAAGGCGATGCGCTGGACAGTCTGCTCTGCGCATATATCGTATGGAATAATCTCCGGAAAATTATAAATTTTCAGCCGGAAGCTGTTGAAAAATATGGACTTGAAGGAATGGTTTATTGTTAAAATTACGAGGTGAATCGTGGAAAAAATGAATGCACTTGTTTTCGAAAAACCTGATGGCATCGCTGCGCTGGCTTTCCGGTCAGTTGATTATCCCAAACCGGCGGCTGGCGATGTTGTCGTTAAAATTGAAGCCTCGGCACTCAATCACCGGGATGTCTGGATTACTCAGGGATTGTATGCCGGCATCAAAACGCCAATTATTTTGGGCTCGGACGGCGCCGGAACCGTTTACGAATTGGGCGAAAACGTGCCGGAAAATTGGCTCCACAAACCGGTTATTATCAATCCGTCGCTCAACTGGGGCGATAATCCGCGGGCGCAGCAGAAAAAATTTCGCATTTTGGGATTGCCGGATAACGGCGTTCAGGCGGAATTTGTGTGTGTGCCGTTGGGAAATATTGTGCCAAAACCGGATTATCTCAGCTTCGCTGAAGCCGCGGCCATCCCGTTGGCGGGGCTGACCGGATACCGGGCGCTGTTCACTCAGGGCAATTTGCAAGCCGGGCAAACCGTGCTCATCACCGGTATCGGCGGCGGTGTTGCTTCGCTGATGTTGCTGATGGCGGTTGCAGCCGGTGCAATAGTGCTGGTTACATCCGGCAGTGATGAAAAAATTGAGCGGGCAAAATCAGCCGGAGCAATCGGCGGCGCAAACTATCGCAGTGACGATTGGGCTGAAAAAATTAGTGCTGCTGCCGGTGAAAATGGGGTAGATCTGATAATCGATAGCGCCGGTGGCGAAGGGTTTGACAATCTGTTAAATATTGTGAATCCGGGTGGCAAAATCGTGTTTTTCGGGGCGACTGCCGGGAATCCGCCGGGCATCAATTTGCGCAAAATTTTCTGGAAACAGTTGACCGTGCAGGGCACCACAATGGGCACCCAAACAGATTTCGCCGATATGGTGCATTTTTTTGAAAAGCACCACATTCATCCGCTGGTTGACGGCCCGTTCGATTGGCAGGATTATCCCGATGCGTTCCGGCGCATGGCATCCGGTGAGCAATTCGGGAAAATCGTGGTGCGTCACGATGTCAGCGGTTCATAAAACTCCGGGCGACGGTCGCCAATTATATCGTTGGTTGCGGTGATGGACTTTTGACGTGCCATTTCAGGGTTTATTTCTGTGACAAACAATGTTGTTTTTTGAGATGGCGCGCGGTTCAGCAATACGCCTTTTGGCGCGACAATCTGGCTTTTTCCGGTAAAATGCAATTCACCGTGAGGGCGGGTGTCTTTCCCGAAACGGTTGCAGGTGATTGCAAAAATATTGTTTTCCAAACAACGCGATAGCATAGTTTGCTGGCAATATGCCAACACCAGATTTGAAGGGTGGCAAATAATATCCGCGCCCAAAACCGCCAGCGTTCGGGTAACTTCCGGGAAAATCCAGTCGAAACAAACCATAATGCCGATGGTTGCGCCGCGCACGTTTTGCACCGATAACGGCGTGTCCCCGGGATCAAAACAATTTTTTTCCCCACTGAACAAATGAATTTTCCGATAGGTGTGCAGCAAGCCTTCCGGACCGATCAGCAGGGCGCTGTTGAAGCATTTATCCGCCTGTTTTTCCGCAAATCCGGTTACGATGTGCAAATTGCGGCTGCGGCAAAGGTCGATCAACGTGGCAACCGTTGGCGATTGTTGTGGGTTTTCCGATAGCGTCAGGGTTTCCGCACGATCCCGGAAATGGTAGCCGGAAAACGGTAATTCCGGCAACACAATCAAATCTGCTTCCACAGATTTTAGGGCATTTACAACGGTTTTCAGGTTGTGCTGAATGTTGCCGAAACGGGGGCGGAACTGGAAATATCCCACTTTCATGATTATTTGCTCCAACGTTGATGGTTGTTTTTCTTCAATTTATGCGCGAAAAAAAACGCGCTTTTATTGCTCATTGGCAAATATAAGCGCGTTCCGGGAATTGTAAAAGTGCGGAATGGATTTCTTTTTCAATTTTATGAGGGATCAAAATCCGGTTATAACAATCGATCCGTTGACGGTTTGCAAGTGAATTTTTCCCGCGCCGCCATTCAAAATGCCGGTGACCGAATGCTCCCCGAAATTCGCATTTTCCAACAGCAAATTAGCCAGCCGGATAGTGCCGTTGGTTGTACCGGCATTCAGCTCCGCAGATGTTCCACCGGGAATTCGCAACGAAATTGTGCCGTTTACAGCGTGTAAAATGCAAATTTCTTCGTCGGTCAAAATAACTTCTGCGGAAATATTGCCGTTTACCAACGCTGTTTCCACGTTTCCGTTAACATTTTCCAGCGTGATGTTGCCGTTGACCAAATCTGCCGCAACATCATGTTCAATGTTCGAAATGGTGATATTGCCGTTGCTGTGAGCCGCGCGGACGGCATTCGTCATATCCGAAATGGAAATATTGCCGTTCAGCAATTCAACTTCTGTCGTCCAATTTACGGGAATTCGCACCACATAATTTACGATGTATTCGCGCCCGCGGGAGCTTTCCGGCTGATCGGTTTGAATAACCAATTGGCTCGCTTCCCGGACAATCTTCACCTGTAAATGATCCAATTCACGAAGCGCATCGCCGCGGCTGTCGGATTCAACCTGTTTTTCGCCCGAGAGCAGGCATTGCCCGGTCAACTGCGGATCGCCGATAATTTCAATGTCGCCATTTAATCCAACCACTTTGAGGGATAAATATTCTGTTGCAGAAAGGTCGAAGGAAAAATCTTCACTTGCGGTGTAACGTCGGCCGTAGTTGTCACCGTAAATCGGATCGTGATCGCAGCCGGAAGCGGCAAAAAACAAAATTGCAACGGCGAAAACCAACAGCTTCGAGACAGAAATGCGTTGATTCTGGTGCATCACATTTGCCTCCTTTAAATCTTAAGTTGAAAACGCCATTTAGTATTTAACGCGCAGAATTAAAAATAGATACGAAATATCTTTATTGCCGATAAAAACCAACTTAATTGTGTCGCTGACAGATTATCATTGCTGTGCCTTGAGATTCCTGCATACGCAGCAATGACAGGTTTATTATCACAAAGGATAACTCGCTCCCCAAATACAAACCAACTTACATGCCATGCAGAAAAATTATCGTGATTTACGGCGCATATCACATTAAAATGTTGCTTAGGGCGAAAATTCTGCGATGCGGGATTTTTGGGGTTTGCTAATGCATTTGTCGATATTTTTTTGTAGATTCGACAAAAATGACGAATTCAAATAAAATTGGAAACAAAAATGCCATCGAGCGAACAAAAAATTGATCAATTGACCCATGAAAATCAGCTGCTCCGCGAACAGGTTCAGGATTACGAAAAAGTTTATCGCGTGTTGGAAGCAGTCAGCTCATCGCTGAATGTGAATGAGCTGATCGAGCACATCACTAACGAGGCATTGCAACTGTGTGCGGCGGATCAGGGGGCAATTTTGCTGTTCGATCCCGCCGGAGAAAGTGAAGCCAAAACGCTCATTCGCCGCGCGGAAAATGCGGATGTGAAGCTGGATCATTTTTTGAATATGTTGCTCGGCGGCTGGGTGACGAAACACAATCAATCGTATTTATCTGACAATATTGCAGAGCTTATCGGCGATAAATTTATAAAAGACAAATACCGAAGTATCAGCTCCGTGCTCAGCGTTCCGCTGAAAACCGGCGGGGAAATTATTGGTGTGCTCAATCTTATTCGCCAAAATGGACAACCATTTGCCGAACGCGAATTGCGGCTGCTAACGGTTTTGGCAACTATCTTCGGGCAGTTCATCCACAACGCCCGTTTTCACGACGAGATTTTTAACGAAACGTTGCGGCTGCGTCAGGAAGTGCAGGAGCGCTACGATTATCACGGGATTATCGGTAGCAGCCCGCAAATGCGCTCTGTTTTTGCGCTGCTGGAACGGGTCGTTCCGACCGATGCGCGCGTGATCATCGAGGGAGAAAGCGGTACGGGAAAAGAGCTGATTGCCAAAGTGATTCATTACAACGGTCCGCGTGCCACCAAACCGTTTGTGGCGATCGACTGCGGTGCGCTTCCGGCAAATTTGCTGGAAGGCGAGCTGTTCGGCTATCTGAAAGGCGCATTCACCGGTGCCATCCGCGATAAAAAAGGGCTGTTCGAAGTCGCCAACGGCGGCACGCTGTTTCTGGACGAAATTGCCAACATGCCATTGGAAGTACAGAGCAAATTTTTGCGCGCCATTCAGGAAAGCGAAATTCGTCCGCTTGGCAGCACTCAAACCAAAAAAGTGGATGTGCGGATCATTTCCGCCGGCAGCAGCGAGCTGGCGGACAAAATAAAATCCGGTGAATTCCGGCAGGATTTATTTTACCGGCTGAATGTGGTCGCCATCAAATTGCCACCGCTGAAGGATCGCAAAGGCGATGTGCCCATTCTCGCCGATCATTTTTTGGAAAAATTGGCCAAACGGCACAACAAATCCATCAAAGGATTTAAGCCGGATACGCTGGCGCATTTGGAGGCGTACCAATGGCCGGGAAATGTGCGGGAGCTGGAAAATATTCTGGAACGAATGGTGATTTTGGCAGATGAGCCGCACGATCTTCTGCCGGTGGAATTGCTGCCCAACGAAATTCGTCCGGTGGATGTGCCGACCCGTTTCGGCGATCCGGATGCCAACGCACCAGACATAAAAGTACGCAAAGAGGCATACGAAAAAACGATGCTGCTGGAAGCGCTCACCCGCAACGACTGGAACCAGTCTGCCGCCGCGCGGGAACTGGGCATTTCCGAACGCAGCGTGCGATACAAAATGCAAAAACTCGGGCTGGAAAAGCCGTAGCTTTATTGCCGTGAAGCGAGATTTATGCTTTCACAAAAATGATCATGTTAGTGTCACTCCTGCGAAAGCAGGAGTCCCCTTTTTATTTTGCTAAAACGGCTGTTTTTTCTTTCTGAAAATTCCCAAACCAAAAACAATCACCGAAAACAGCATGCCCGGATACATCGGCGGGATATCGTATGCAAATGCAAGATTTGCGAGCGAATCGCTGCCCATCGCTGAAAAAAGCAGCCAGCCGAAACTCACCGCAAACGCGCCAATCAAATTGATATTCACCCAAAATTTACCCGGATTTGCCGCCGGAAAATAGCAGGCAACCAACGGCAGCAGCATCGGTGGGATAAAAATATTGCCGATGAGCAGCCAGATGTTGATTACCGACGGCACGGCGATCGCCAAACCGATGGAAATAATTGCGCTGATCGCCAGCCCGGTGCGCAGCAGCGAAACGCCGTTGGGTTTGCGCCATTTGCCGATCAAATCGTGCCCGATGGTGATCGCTGAAAGCAGCGAAAAGCTGTCCACTGTGGACATAATTGTTGCCAGCAATCCGGTGAGAAACAGCCCGGAGAGCAGCGGCGGCAGCACTTCGTGACCCAAAACCGGGAACGACAGCGCCGGCGAAACACCGCTCCCGTCGAGCAGCGCCCGCGCATATAATCCGCAGGAAGTGGTCAGAAAATCGAACACGAGCCAGAATCCGACGGACGCAAGAATGCCGTTTCGGGCGATTTTTGGCGATTTCGCTGCGGCGCAGCGTTGGTGAAATCCGGGATCGACAAACGTCCATGCGGCGATAAAAAACCACACGAGTATCGTCTGCACGGAATTCCCGCCGTGCCAGGTGAGGTGTAGTTCCGGTAAATTTGGTTCCAGAAAACCGATGCCGCCGTTTTCGCCAACCAAATATCCGAACAGTAAAATAAAGCCACCGAACATTAATAAAAACTGCAGTTTATCGGTGCGAACAACGGCGTGAAATCCACCGTTCAGCACGTAAATCATCGAAAAAAGCGTACCCAAAACGATGCAAATCCACAGGCTCCAGCCGGTAATCCACATCAGCAGAAAACCGACCATCAGCACGTATGGCGCGGGCAACACCATAAAAAATGTGAAGATCGCGCTGAGCACGCCGCCGGTTTTTCCGAAGTGGTGATAAAATTGGTCCGGGATGGAGAGCATCGGCGCAGACTGGATTTTTGGCGCGAAAACGAACGCAAAAATCAGCGCAAAAATGTAGTAGGGGAGACCGAAAACGATCCAATTGGACACGCCATAGAGCCAGGTAAATTCGCCGACGCCCAAAATTCCGCCATACCAGGTGGTCACCAACGTGGCGATGAATGCGGGAAAAGTGAGCTGTCGCCCGCCGAGCATAAAGTTTTCGGCGCTGCTGTCGCCATCGCGTTTGCGGATGCCGATCGCCAGTATTGCGGCGAGATACAGTAAAATCGGGAGTATTTCGAGGATGTGTAAGTTATTCATTTACAAATACTAACAGTATGCCGGATTCGATGGAAACGCTAACCGGGGTTTCGCGGAAAAAATTGCTGCACCCTTCGCGGATGCCCATTGCCAGCGTTTCGTTGCGCAGTTCCCATTGCAATCCGGCGGTCGTTACCCCTGCCACTGCGCCGAGCGGAATCAGCGAAACAGTTTGCCCGGGTTTTCCGGTGAACGTCCATTTATCGCGAACGATGAAAATTTGAGAGTTCGCGTCAAAAATCTGCAAATGGAGCTGCTGATCAAAATGACAGAGCACGGAAAAATTGTTCAGCGAATGATCAAACCGTTTTCCGGTGATGCCCAAAACTGTGACGGTTTCCGCGCCGGATGTCGCGCAAAATGCCAGCGCTTTGTGCAAATCGTTAATTTCCTGCGACGGGTGATGCGAAAATTGAGCGTCCGGCAATTTTTCGCGGATTTCCGGTGTGATCGAATCGAGATCGCCGATGACGACATCCGGCAAAATCCCGAATTTGAGCGCGTTTGTTGCGCCGCCATCCGCCGCGACAATCTGATCAAAATTGAGTTTGCGAATCCGCTCAATTTCAGCAGATGTTACTTCGCCATTGGCGAAAAGCAACAGGCTTTTTGATTTATCGGTGCTCAAAATGTGCTTTTTCTAATTTTAAATTTTGCATTTAACGCCAAGTTTAAACCCTGCGTTAACAATAGTTTACGCGACTCATTGAGTGAGTTCCGCACGCAGTTGCGCGGTGGTTTTCCGGCTGCCGTCGTGGCTCCATCCGGGCGGACCGAAAATGTAGCCGAACCGCTCCCGCAGCGAAAGCCCTGTCTGCGAGGCATCGCGGATCATGTCCTGCCATTCGTGAAAGGCAATTTTCACCGGATTGAAACTGTTGAGATTTTTGGTTAATCCATAAATCGGGCGCTCGTCCTCTTCGATAAATGTGCCGAACATGCGATCCCAAATGATCAAAATTCCGGCGTGATTGCGATCGAGATATTTCACATCCGACGCGTGATGCACCCGGTGGTGCGAAGGCGTGTTCCAGAACCACTCCAAAAATCCCATTTTGCCGACGGCTTCGGTGTGGATCCAGAATTGGTAAATCAGGCTGACCGATTGCATCGTCATCACCATCAGCGGGTGAAAACCGAGCAGCGGCAGCCACAGCCAAAAAACGAAACTGAGATTCAACGCGCCGGTCCAGGTTTGGCGCAGCGCAGTGGACAAATTGTATTTCTGCGAAGAGTGGTGCGTCACATGCGCCGCCCAAAAAAATCGCACGTTGTGCGCCGAAAAATGGAACAGCCAGTAGGTAAAATCTTCCAGAAAAAAGAGCAGCACCCACGCCCACCACGCATCCGACGGAACGTCAAAAAAACGGAATTCATACGCCAGAAAATAGGCGCCCAAAATGGGGATTTTGGTGAATAATTTGATGATCACATTGCCGATACCCATCGTCAGGCTGGCGACGGTATCTTTGAAATCATACAATTCCGCATCCTGCCAGGCGTTGAACAGCACCTCGATCACCATCAGCAAAATGAATGCGGGGATGGCGTAGTGGATAAGGTTAGGCATTGTTTTTACTCCGCTTACAATTCAATTTTCGCATTCACGAAAAAGTGGCGCTCTGCAGCCGGGAAGAAATCCGAGCCTTCGCCGTGTGCAATGTATAGTTTATCAAAAATATTGCGAACATGCAATTGCAGCAAAAAGCCTTTCTGATTTTGCAGAAACTGTCCGAGATCGTAACCCATAACGCCGTGAAAAACCGTGTGCGCATCCACCGTATGTTGCTCATTTTCGAAATTGTCGGTGTAAAATTTGCCGACATGCTGCATCGCCAGCGAAGCCTCAAACCCGCGATGCCGCACATTTGCCCGGGCGTTAGCCAGAAAATCCGGGAATCCGGCGATGGCGTTGCCATCCAGTTTTTGTTCAGATGGTTTCCAATCGTTTTCATAATAGAAAAATGAATATTCTTTTAGCTCATTTTTGCTGAAGGTCATATTTCCGGTGAGTGACAGCCAGTTGGTTGCCTGCAAATTTCCGGAAAATTCGATACCCGCGTGCAGGCTTTGCGGCGCGTTTCCGGTGATGGGCTGACCGAACCGGTCGAGCTGTCCGCTTTTGACAATTTCGTCACGGAAGTCCATATAAAACAGATTGATATGCCCTTCGGCACGAGTGCCCAAATAGCTCAATCCCAGCTCAATATCGTTCAATTTTTCCGGCTCGATGAACGGATTATCGAAATCGAAACTGCCGTCTGCATTTTGCTCAAATTGGGGAACAATCGCGCCCCATGCGGCGGGTGTGCTGGCTTCTGCAGCGTCGTAATAATTTTTCAGTCGCGGCTCGCGGCTGGTGCGGGAAAAGCTGCCGAAAACGCTCAGTTCCGGCGTGAAATTATATTGCACACCGATGCGCGGATTCAAAAATGTGAAATTCACATCGAACTCAGTGCCGATAAATTTTTCGTCAAACAGTTTGTATCGCTGCATCACCAGTTGCAAAGCGGCATTTAAATTGATGCGTTCGTTCAGGCGATAAGTGCTGAAAATATAAGGTGATAGCACATCTTTTCCACCGCTGTATTCGTAATAGTGGCGCTCGCCGATGTAGTCGCGACCGTTCCATTCGCCGGAGGTTGCCACCGGCAAATCGTCGCTGCCATCCTGAATGCGTCCCCAATGCAGCGAGCGGTGGGTGCGTAATTCTGTTCCGGCAATCAACTGCCCGCGTGCGTGCTGCCATGTCACATTCGGGAACCAGCCAAACTGGTTGTTTTCCACATTCGCGCGGATAATAACGTCGTTGGCATATTGTTCGGTTGGATCGCCCGGCACATCAAAACCAAATTCCGGGGTGAGCCGATAATAACTAAACGGCGCCCAATTTCCCTGATAATCAAAAAATCCGTCGCCCCTGATGTAAAACAGCGTGTTGTTCAGCGTGGTTTTTTCGCCAAACTGCCAGGTGTTGATTAATTCGAGATGCGGCTGGTTGAAATTCTCGATTTCGCGCGGATCGTTGATGTAATTGGTTTTTCGCAACTCCGGGTCTTCCGCTTCCACTTTGGAGATGCCGTAATAAGCTAGTTCATCCTCGATCGGTCCGCCGTAAAACTGCAATTTGGTGGTCGTTTTTTCACCAAAATATGCTGCGCCGAAAAAATAACTTTTGAAATCGAGCGCAGATGATTCGCGATAACCATCTGTTTTTATTTGCGATAGCCGCGCATTCACCACCCAGCGATTGTTGATCAGCCCGGAATTCGCGCCAACCGAAAATTTGGTTGTGCCGTAGCTGCCGCCGCCGCTGTAAATCGACAATTGTTTGTCCGGCGAAAACGCGTTGGTGATAATATTCACCGATCCGCCGATGGCCGGCGGTCCGTAAAACGCGCTGCCAGCGCCGCGCTGCACCTGAATATCTTCCACATTTCCCATAAAATCGGGGAAATCCACCCAATACACATTGTGATCTTCCGGGTCATTTTGCGGCACGCCGTTGATCATCACGGAAATGCGCCGCTGGTCGAATCCGCGAATGCTCATGTAGGTGTAGCCGAGTCCGCTGCCGTTTTCCGAATAATAAGTGGTGGACGGCAACTCGCTGAGCAGCACCGGAATATCCTGCGCGTAATATCGCGTTTCAATTTCTTCGTTGGTGAGGGTGGAAAATGCTGCTGGCGTTTCGCCCTCAATCGCGCGCGTGGCAACGATGTTAACCGCTTTTCCCGCCAACGGCGTCGGTGCCAGCGAAATTTTCAACGGCTCTGTGTTTCCGGAAACGCTGACGATTCGCTGAAAATTTTTATATCCCAAAAAATTGACGGAAATCTGGTGATCGCCAAATGCAACATTTTTCAGGGTGAAAAATCCGTCCGAATCTGTGGTTGTGCCGATGCCCATTTCCGGAACGGCAACGTTGGCGCCAACCAGCGGCTCGCCGGTTTTGGCGTCGGTCACCACGCCGGAAAATTGCCCGCTTTGGGCAAACAGATGTATCGTTAAAAAAAACAATGCAGTTAAAGTGAATCGAAACATATCGTTAACCCCGCTAATTTATGGATGTTGAATCGATCCGGAATAAAAAAAACGCCGTTCTCCACGAAGGAAAACGGCGTTCACATGAAATTGAAAATATGTTTTGTCAATGTTCATGTCCGTCTTCCTCCGCCGGTATTATCCGGATCAGGTTCCAGGGTATTCTCTCAGTCCCGGTTTGGCGGGACACCCCTGACGAACATTTCAATCTAATACATCAGAAAATCATCCGCAATAGTTCAGAAAATTTGCAGCGGATCGGTCTTTTATTTGTTGAACTATGAGCAGATGATTTTGTGTATTATGTTATTCCCGCAAAATTTTTTGGACGAATATCAAATCTGACCGTTCATTTTTTCTGAAGGAAAATCCGCGATGCAGCGGGAAACTCGAACACCGCAAACACCTCTGAAACAACAGTTTTGGCAAATAGTCCCGGCTGTCATTTTATTGCGATTACCGCTGCTGTTGTTGCCCGGTGCCGGCCGGGATGAAGCACTGTATTGGTATTGGGCGCATCATTTTGAACTGGCATATTCGCCATTGTTGCAAATCGCTATCCGATTGTTCGAATGGCTGCCGTTGCCGGATATTTGGGCGATCCGGCTGGTTTCGCTGGTCGCAAGCGGCTGCTCGCTGTGGCTGTTGGAGCAATTGCTGATCCACCGGAAAATTAAAGATGTGCAACGCCGTTGGCTGCTGCTCGCGTTGGCTGTTGCGCCGTGGGAAACTTATGCAGGCGCAATTTTGCATCCGGATATGGTGTTGATCGCAACCCTGTTGAGTTTCGTTTATTTCACGGAAAAACAACAGTTTACGCTGGCAGCAGTTTACGCGGGACTGGCAATTTGGGCAAAACCGTCCGGAATTTTGGTGATTGCAATTGCAATTATTTATTGGCTGGTGATTGATTCAAATACGTCGAAATTGCGAATTAAACTCATACTTTTAACGGTGGGAACTGCGGTGCCGGTTGCGATTTCTGCAAATTGGCAGATGGTTCAGGGTGTTCTGGAATTTGGGAAAATCGGCGATCAGGTTTCGTTATGGCAGGTGTTGCCGATTCAATTGTTGGGGATTATCATTCTGGGTGGACCGGCGCTGTTTTACATCGCGTGGAAAACCATGCCGCCGTTTGCATCGTTTATTCACCGCATTTTTTCTGAAATATCTCAAGTTCAGTCGTTGCGCTGGACATTGCCGATGGTGATTTCAACCGCATTTTTCGCCGCATTTGGCGGCGCAATTCTCATTACCGGACAAATAAAAGCCAACTGGATGTTGCCAGCATTTGTAACGTTGCTGCTGCTTTGGCAAAACGAATTTCCAATCGCATGGCTGAAACGATTGACGCTGGCTTCACTGGTGTTGAGCATCGGATTTGGGGTCGGATTTCAGCTTCCCGGGTTTGCCGCAGCGATCGAAAATCGTTTTCCGATATTGGGAATCAGCTATTCAGTGCAGGCCGGCGACCGCGAAGCCCGGGTTTCTGCAACCAACAGTTGGGCAAACCGGGTGCAGGAATACCAATCGCTGCAACCGTTTGCCGCAGATGTGTTGCAACAGTGGCGGGCAAACCAGCCAACCCAATTCCCGGAATGGATTTTGAGTGATGACTACGGGCTGGCTACCCAACTTGTTTTCGCGTGGCAACAGCCGCAAATTCCAATTTTCATCACAAGCGATTTGCTGTTTAAACACCGGTTGCCGGAAAATAATAGCGCAATTTTCAAAAAACCGGGTTTGGAACTGACTGTTTTGAACGAAAGCCGGATCAATTTTCCGCAGTTGCAGGAAATATTGGCTCCAGTTCAATTGCCCCATCCGTACGCGAGTGGATTTGTGCAATTGCATTTTCTCTCGACCAATTGATTTCTTTGATGAAAACGTCAGATTTTCGTGATATTTTGGGTTTTGCTAAGACGTATATTGACGGAAAACCAATTTGCCATCAACCATGGAGATGTTCATGAAATCGAATCTGTTTAAAATTGTGATATTAATCGCTGTTGCTTTTGGGATATTCGCACCGAAAATTTATGCGCAAAATAGCGAATTACCGGAAAACCTTCACCAAACGTTTGATGAATTGCTGCAAAAATATGTGCACGGCAATCGGTTCGATTATGAAGGTATCTTCAATAATAAAAAGGATTTACAACAGCTGTTTGATTATGTGGATTTGTTGGAAAAACAAAACACCGCCAGTTGGGAAAAGAACGATGCGCTGGCATTCTGGATAAATTTGTATAACGCGGCAACGCTGGAACTGGTGCTGCAAAACTATCCGTTGAAGAGCATCAAAGATATCGGCGGGCTGTTCAGTTCGCCGTGGAAACGAGAAGTGGCAACTGTTGCCGGACGAAAACTCAATCTGGATGCGATCGAAAATGATGTGATTCGCAAAGAATTTGGCGACGCGCGAATCCATTTTGCGGTCAACTGTGCGTCAATCGGCTGCCCGCCGTTGGCAAATTATGCGTATTCGGGAAAGCAATTGGATGCCCAATTGAACGAAAATACCAAACGCGCACTAAACGATCCGAATTGGGTAAAAATTACAGAAGATAAATTATGGGTCACAAAAATTTTTGATTGGTACAAAGGGGATTTTGAAGCAGATGCCGGAAGCGTCCGCAAATTTATTGCAAAATTTCGTCCGGCGGATCAGCAGATAATCCTTGACGACAGCCGAAAAATTGAAACAATGGATTACAACTGGAATCTGAACCAATTTGAAAAGAACTGACAGCTATCAAAAAATTTGGGCGGTTGTCCGGCAAATCCCATTCGGAAAAGTTGCCACATATGGTCAGATTGCCCGGTTGGCCGGATTCGGTGGTCAACCGCGTTTGGCCGGTTACGCATTGCACAATACGCCAAACGATGTTGAGATCCCCTGGCATCGGGTGATTAACGCTCAGGGGAGAATTTCTTTGCCGAAAGAAGATGGGCGATATGATTTGCAGAAAACGTTGCTGGAAGCGGAAGGTGTGTTTTTTATCGGTGAACGTGTTGATCTGGAGCGTTTCCGATGGCATCCAGATCAACATGTTCGGTGATGGCTAACGCCAGAATTTGTTCAGTTTTTGGGTTTCATTTTCTGCCGGGAAATACCGGTGATACACCAGATCGGACAGTTCAATCGCATATTTATCGTAGCGATAAATATTGTTGACGTGGAAATATTCTTCCAGCTTTTCGCTCGCTACTTTCCATTCCGGAATATCATTCAAAAAATCGATCAGATAATCAAACTTGGATTCATCTTTCCGGAACAGTTTTTTGACGAACTGTTTGCGGTGTTTTATTGTAATTAAGTCATTTAAATCCAGTAGCTTGCCGTTGTTCAATTTTGTTGAAACCAACTCGGCTAACTGGTCAACGGCTGTTACAGGTTCCTTGTTTTCACTGCCGTTTTTCGGAGCAGATTTTAATGAGTTATCTTCAAACATGCTGCGGGAAGATAAAATCCGTTTTTCTGATCGTACTGAACTGACAGTGGTGTATTCTGGCATCTCTTGTTTTCCTGTTTTAATGGATTGTTTCTTCTTTTCTTCCTGATTTTGCTGAGCGAGTGTTACAGAAACCTGAACACTTTCAATCGTCTTAAGTGTCTGATTTTCTTTAATTTCAGACGTGTTTTCAGCCGGTTTTATCTGGCTGTTTGTATCCTCAATTGTGCTGATAAATTTAAATTCTTTGCTGAAATCGATGTTTGTTGGCATTGCCCATTCGTAATTTTTGGGCAATTCAAAACACCCGAACCGATGCCGCCATTCGCGAATCAACTCAACCAGTTCAAAAATGGAAATGTGTTGATCATCTCTATGCATTTTCACCTGGAGATGTGCGGCAAATTTCTGCAGGCAATCTTCCGGGAAAACCATTGACAATGCATTTTCAAAATAAATTTCCGGCATTTGCGGCGAAAACGGGGCTTTCCACGAGATGAGCGCCTGGAAATAGCGTTGATTGGGATGGCGTTTTGCAACAACCGTGTTGCGGGCTTCTTCCGTTACATCGATGGCAATCAGTTTTGCGTTTCCGGTCACCGGATGTTGGTTATCCGTAACAAAACATTTGCCACTTAAAAAATGGAGTTGGGTATTGAAACTTGATTTACCAACGCCAAAAACATTTTCAAAGATTGATAAAGCTTTAGAAAACAGTGGGTTGGCGTTTTTTGTCCGTCCCATTGTTTGATAGAGGGAAGCAATCCGCACCAGAGACAGTGCAACGTCCGGGTTTGACCCGCCTGCACCGGATCCGGCAATAATCGATCTGAAATCCGCTACCGCCAATTTTATCGCACGCGTAAAATGAGCTACTTCAATTGTGGTTAGCGGCACTTCCATTTGCATAACAAGCTCCTATCCCTGGTTAAATCCCTGTTAACTACTCATTTGCCGTTCCATTGGCATTTACATATTCAAAATCCCGGAAAATGTGGGTGATGGCGAAGTTTTTTTCGGAGAAGTGTCTGTTTCGATACGCCAATCAATATCCGATCTGGATACTGCCCCCCAACATTTTTAACCCGATTGAACGAATACGCATGACCAATAAAAGAAAAATCAGGCAAAGGGAATGTAATCTTAATCATAAATTTGGCAGGTTTGTTTTTAAAATGCTGCGATTACCAAAATCGACCCAAAATGGGTATTATGGGTAACAAAATGAATGAAATAAATAAATTACCTGTTTTTCCGGTGATTTATTTGATTTATCATGCACAAAAATTAGTGAAATAGTGAAAGGGAGCAGCGTAAATGGCATCTGGAAAACTGGAAGCAATTTGGCTGAAGCGGATGAAATCGGGTCCTATGGATGCGTTCAGCTTTGCGGATTTAGTTGCGAATCGCGGGATTGCCGGAAACACCAATCAGGGTGGCAAACGGCAGGTCACGATTATCGAAAAAGAACTGTGGGATGAGCTGAAAACAACACTCTCCGAAACAATAGAGCCCAAAATGCGGCGCGCTAATTTGATGGTCAGCGGTGTGACTTTGGCACATTCCCGGGGGAAAATATTGCGGATCGGCGAATGCCGGATACAGATTCGCGGTGAAACCCGTCCGTGCGAACAGATGGATGCAGCTTACCCGGGATTGCGCGAAGTGCTGAAAAATGATTGGCGCGGCGGCGTGTTTGGCGAAGTGCTCGATAACGGTGTGATCGCCGTTGGTGATGGCGTAAGTTGGGATGCCGCCGAATGAAAATTCACGAAGTCCGGGTGTTTGAATATTGTTTGCCACTCACGCAACCGCTCAATTTGATGGGCACTGAAATGCGCGACCGGCGGGGATTTCTGCTCGAATTCCGGGATGCACCCGGCAACTGCGGATTCGGTGAAATTGCCCCATTTCCGGGATTACATTCGGAAAGTTTGCCATCGGCGGCAGAGCAATTGCGGCAGGTTTGCAGCCTTTGGCCGGGTGGAAAATCATTCCGCACTTTCGATGAGTTCTCAAAATATGTTTCCCGTAATTTCAGTGAAAACAGCCAGTTGGTGCCGTCTGTCCGGTTCGGTTTGGAAATGGCGTATCTGAACCTGCGAGCTGCGGCAGCGAAAAAAACGGTTGCAAAAATTCTCAATTCGGATGCACGAGAAACCATTTCTGTCAACGGATTGTTGACCGGCGTTTCCGCCGGAATAGATGCGGAAATCGAACGGCTGATTGCTGAAACATACGCAGCAGTAAAAATGAAAATCGGTCGTGCGGATATTTACGCAGAACTGGAATGGCTGGCGTTCGTTCGCAAAAAATTGCCCAAAACCGTAAGCCTCCGGCTGGATGCCAACCGCCGCTGGACGTTGCCGGAAGCGGTTGCGTTTGGCAAATTATCGGGAATCGAGCGGATTGAATACATCGAGGAGCCGTTGCAAAATCCGGCGGATTTGGCAGGATTTCACCGCCAAACCGGATTGCCGCTGGCGCTGGATGAATCGCTAAACGGTGCTGATCCGGAAAATTTCCGGATTCCGGAAGGCACTGTCGCGTTCATTCTGAAACCGTCTGTTCTTGGGATTTCCGGCACGCTGCAATGGGCGGAATTTGCGAATAAAAACGGTATATCTGTGGTCATCAGCAGTGCGTTTGAATCAGGATTGGGGTTGGCGATGCTCGCGAATATTGCCGCAGCAGTAAACGTTTCAGATGTTCCGGCCGGGCTCGACACCTGGCGGTGGCTGGCAAGGGACATCATTTCACCGCGATTTTCCACAAACTTTGGTTTACATCACATTTCAGAGCCAGTCCGTCCGGATATGGCTATTCTAACCCGTAAATTTTGATTCATTTTTATAAAAAAAGCCGGGCAAGTGTTGCGTCTGTCCGAACACTTGCCCGACTGCTTAGCTTGGTTTTTTATTTTCAGATATCAGATTGCTTCTTCAGAATCAGCAATTTTAGCTTGTTTTGTTTCAAAACCTAACCAGCCTTTGACCGTATTGAACCATGCAAAACTGAAGAAATAGGCGTAAACATAGGTGCCGATTGCAATCATCACGAATGATTTGGCAATATCCCACATATCGCCTTGCAGTGTAAAGCCGGGAACGTAGCCAAACAAAAACGGCGCTAAATATAAATATTTCCCGAACTTGAATGCGGCAAAAGCCGTTCGCCACATATTGGCGTTGGCAATGGTTGCGCCGGCAAAAGCGGCGATGCAAACCGGCGGCGAAATGTTGGAATCCTGCGATAGCCAATAGACAATCATGTGTGCAGCAAGTTCGTTAACACCGAGGTGAGTGAGTGCCGGAACTGCAACAACCGCAGTTAACAAATAAGCCGCGGTAACCGGAACGCCCATCCCCAAAATAAGCGACGCCAACGCGATGAACAAAATGGTCAGCACCAGATTGCCGTTGGCCAGCTCGATAACGATATCGGCGAAAGTGAGAATCAGTCCGCTGAACGTCAGCATCGAAATAATAATACCGATGACACCAACCGTCGCACCGATTTTCAGGCTACTTTCTGTGCCCATCCGCGCGGCTTCCACAAATTTTGTGGGGGTCATTCGGGTATCTTTATTAAAATAACTGACAACGATACTGCTGGCAATGCCCATTACTGCTGCAAATCCTGCGGAATATCCGACGAGCATCAGGATGGTAATCAAAACCAGCGGTGCAATGTAATACCATTCTTTTTTGAAGATAGACATTGCGGTTTGTTCGGATTTTTCACCCCGGATATTATACATTTTTGCTTCGTAGTGAACCATCACATAAACGCTGAAGAAATACATAATTGCAGGAAAAATTGCGACCAGCATGATGTATGAATATGGCAATCCGGTAAGTTCCGCCATAATAAAACCGCCAGCGCCCATGACCGGCGGCATAAACATTCCCCCGATCGATGCAGCCGGTTCGATGGCGCCGGCAATATGTGGTCTAAAACCTACTTTTTTCATTAATGGAATGGTGAAAGCTCCGGTGGAAACCGTATTGGCGATGGCGCTACCGGATATCGAGCCGAATAATCCGGATGCAATAACCGCAACTTTGGCAGGTCCCCCAACCCTGTGCCCCACAGCAGCGATGGGAAAATCGATGAAAAATCGTTGGGCGCCGGATCGTTCCAGAAATGCGCCGAACAGAACAAATAGCAACACATACGTTGCCAAAACATTCGCCATAATCCCGAAAACGCCATCTTCTTTAAAAAATATGGTGGTGCAGATACCCAAAAAACTGTCGCCAAAATGGGCGATGATATCCGGGAAAAACTGTCCGTAAACCCCGTAAATGATCATCACTGTTCCGATGATGACGAACACGGTGCCCACAGCCCGCCTGGCGATTTCGATGCCGATCAGCACGCCGAATGCCGAAACGATCTGATCCATCTGCGTTTCTGCGCCGGCGCGATAATTGATGGCTTCAAAATTGAAAATCCAGTATAAAACGGTGGCGCCGGATAAAAATATCAGCAGATAATCCAGCACCCGCAAATATTTGTTTTCGGATTTGTAGAGCATTAAAACGAGAATGTAGGTGACAAAAACATAAATCCCGCGGTGATATTGGGTTGCGGCAGGAATCCAAACGGCGGAAAGCGAATAAAACAAGACTAAAAATACGGACAATCCGCTAAATATATATTGCTCGATTTTGTTAAGTTTTTCAAACAAGATTTGCCTCCAACGTAACAAATTTATTATCGGCGGAGTGTCTGTTTGCTCCGCCGATAATGGCGTTCATTCAGAACATCACTTCTTAATTACACCTTTTTCTGTCCAGAATTTTTCTGCGCCGGGGTGGAACGGTGTGACCACGCCGGTAGGCGCGCTTGCTGCTGTCATGCCTTTGGCAGATTTGTGAACTTCGACCATATACTTTAGTCCTTCTTCGCTGTATACGGTTTGCAGCAATTTGTAAACGTCATCTGCGCTTATATCGCCACTAACGACCCACAGTGCAGCATCCTGAAATGTGTTAACCGCTTCGGTTTGTCCGGAATACGTATTGGCCGGAATGGTGATTTTACCGAAGTAGGGATATTTTTCGAACAAGCCCGCTTTTTCGCCGGCAGCATACAGATCGACAATGGTTACATCATTTTGCAACGCGGCTTCCAAAATGGATGCGTTCGGATAGCCAGCGAATACCCAAAAGGCATCTAACTGGTTGTTTTTAAACGCATCTGCAGCCTGGCGATAGCCCAGGTTTTCGCGGCTCATGTTTTCCCAAATGCCCATTTCCCTAAAATACAGTTCTGCATTTGCGGCAGCGCCGGAACCTGCGTTGCCAACGCCAACCCGTTTATCCGCCAGTTGTTTGGGATCGGTAATGCCCAGCTCTTTGTGAACAACCAGCTGTGCCGGTGCGCCATACAAAAATGAAATCACATAAACGTTTTCATATTTGGCTTCGTCGTTGGTGAGTTTGCCGTTGCGGGCAGCCCAAACGTGACCGGAATATGCGATCGCGAATGATGATTTGTTGCTGTTTACCAACCGGATGTTCTCGATGGAGCCACCCGATGAGCTTGCCAAAACGCGCATTTTGGCATCTTTGGAAAGCGTTGCAATTGCGCTGGCATAATATTGAAAGGTGCCGCCCGACGGACCGCCGGAAAATTTGAACACCTGGGCAAATGCAGCGCCACCCGTTAATACAGATATCAACAAAATGCTGAGTACTATTTTCATATTTTTCGACATAATACTTACTCCATTGTTTTGTGAACAACTTTTTCAGCGATTCAAAAAAATCAATCGCTGAATTTTCGAACGACCAGCACGTTGCAAGTTGCGCGACGCACGACTTTTTCGGTTGTGCTGCCATAGAAAAAATCGTGCAGTGCACTCATCCCGCGCGAAGCGATGGAAATGAGATCGATGCCGGATTCTTTCTCCTCTTTCAGAATTTCATCGTATGCTGCGCCAGCACGGACTTTCAGCGAATACCGGATCGAGCGACCATCGATGTATTTCTCCGCAAAGCGTTTCAGTTCTTTTTTTGCGTTGATGTGCATGTCTTTTTTAAGCTCGTCAAATTTGTCGTCGTCGAGAAAAAACAATGGCTTACGGGTGATATCATCTGTAATCACGTGCAAAAATATCAACTCCGAGCCACTGCCCTCAGCGATTTTGATCGCCTGTTTGACGGCAATTTTTGAGCTTTCGATGCCATCTTCGGAGAAATCTGTCGGGACAAGGATCTTCTCTGGTTTAAACATATTTCCACCAAGCTAATTAGTCATGAATAAATTGATGAATTAGAACAACAGTTGCCACATGGCGTAAATGGTTGTATTATCAACACTTGTGCCTTGTTCGCTCGGCAATACAACTGCGCCGGTAAGTTTATGGTTTACTTTACCTTCGAATTGTTTGTAAACAACCCCGAGTGTGGTGTAGTTGGTGCCATCATCATCAACATCTGTATTGGGATCGTATGGTTCAAAACGACCAACCAGTTCGATATTCGGAGTGACCTGGAAACCACCAAAAACATAATAACCCATCATTGTGACATCTGTGGGAGCGGTTTTGTTGGTCAAGCTGATCAATTCTGCTTTCAGGCGGAATTTGCCCGGTTCAAAATATGCATAAGCTGAGAAGCTGCTTAAATCTTTTACGTCTTTATTGCCAACACCGTAATGTCCGCCAACTTCCAGGCCCTTAACACTTTTCGGTTGAAAAATCAACATCAAATCGGCTGCGATACCTTTCAATTCAGTGGTGGACAGCGTGGTTTCACGGTTGCGAACATTTGCAGCCCCGCTGCCATTGTGTAACCACAAACGACCGGTAAATTCGCCGGATGCGGATTTTGCTTCAGCCTGAACACCATAATCACGGAAATCTGCGCCAACCGTTCCGGATGCCCATGCATTTGCAGTTCTGGAACGTTCAATAATATCGATAGCTGAGTGGGATGTTAAACCACCACCACGTGCACCTGACCCGATAAAGCGACCTGCGCGAACATTAAATTGTTTGCTGAAATGATATTCAAGCCGTGCATCCAACACTGCCGGGGAAACGAGTTCAGCCTGAATAAAGGTTTTAAATTTGGTATTGATATTTGCATACCACCGAACCCGAACACGACGAACGCCAAAACCCAAACTTGCGGAATCTGCTGCCTGATAACTCAACCAGGACTGAACCGTTCCACCAACTTTGTGTTCAACTTTCATGTCTTCATCACCGGCAAACACCGAACCTGAGAAAAAACACGCAAACAGTAAAACAACAGACAGACGCGTAAACAATTTCATACAGCCTCCTAAACGTTTAATTGAGATGTGAAAACGAAAAAGTAAGATTAACAATAAACCAATATCTGCAAACATCTTCGATGGCTGTTTTAGCAACGGGTGTGCCAAGCGTAATACAACTCACATGTGATGTTAACCGTGTTGCAGCAATTGAAATATTCACCAGCGCTGAAATCACGTTTCTGGCAATAAATGGCAGCAGCTTAAGGTGTTAAAAAATATAGGTTTGTTTGTGGTGGGAGTTGGCGGGATAATCTCAGAACCGTTGGATATCGAAGGGAAAAAACCTGCAAAACAAAGTGAATCAACGGTGGCAGCGAAACAAAAAGGGTGGTGAATTTTGACCGGCTCCGGTCAATTTTAGCCACCCGAAAGCCCGTATTTTGCGATTTTATAGCGCAACGTTTCCCGGGGAATTTTCAAAATCCGGGCTGCCTGGCTGGCATTGTCATCCGACAGTTTCAGCGCATGTTTGATCAATTCCGCCTCCATATTGAACAAAATTTCGTCCAGCGGAATTTTACCCAGCATCTGGTTTGCGGCTGGCTCCGCCGCCGTTTCTGCGGGAATATTGCTTTCGACAGATAAGCTAAATGAATCAATCAATTCCGATTGATGGAGAATGCAAATTCGCTCGACCAGATTTTTGAGCTCGCGAATATTGCCCGGCCAGTTGTAATTCAGCAATTCCTGCGATGCCGCCGGCGATAACTGCTTCGGCTTTTTGTTATACCGTTTGCTAAACTGACCCAAAAAATAATGTGCCAGAATCAAAATATCATTGCCGCGATTCCGCAACGGCGGCACTTCGATGCGCAACACGTTCAGCCGGTAATACAAATCTTCCCGGAATTCTTTACCGGTTATCGCCTGATGCAAATCTTTGTTGGTTGCGGCGATGATCCGCAAATCTACCGTAATATCTTTCGTTCCGCCGAGCCGCCGGAAAGTTTTGTGTTCCAAAACCCGCAACAATTTTGCCTGCAGCGACGGGCTCATTTCGCCAATTTCATCGAGAAACAGCGTGCCGTTATCCGCTTTTTCGAGCAATCCTTTTTTGGTGCTTTGCGCATCGGTGAACGCGCCTTTTTCGTAGCCAAACAGCTCGCTCTCCAACAAGTTTTCCGGGATAGATGCGCAGTTAACTTCAACAAAATCAAATTGATGGCGTGGGCTAAGGTTATGCAATGCCTGCGAAATCAGCTCTTTTCCCGTGCCGCTTTCGCCGGTGATCAGCACCGTTTCCGAATCGTATTTGGCAAATTCCAGAATCTGGTGTTTTACTTTTAAAATTTCGGCGCTGTCGCCCAAAATGGTGTTCAATCCGGTGGGTTTGTGGGTTTGCAGCAACTGCTTTACCCGCTCTTTGAGCGCCTGCGTTTCCAGTGCCAATTTCACAATTAATTTGATGGCATCGGCTTTAAACGGTTTTTTGATGTAATCATACGCGCCCAGTTTTATGGCTTCCACCGCAGATTCTACCGACGCAAATCCGGTGATAATGATCACCAGCAAATTCGGCTGAATTTGTTTTAGCTGCCGTAAAATATCGATACCGTTCATATCCGGCAGATTCAAGTCCAATAAAACCAATGAGAAATCGCTGTTTTGAACCGTGGCAATCGCCTCTTTTCCGGAGCTGCACAAAAATATCCGGTGATGTTCTTCCTGCAAAATATTTTGCAAATTCAGCCGGATAAACTCTTCGTCATCGATCACTAAAATATTGTGTCCACTCATAAAATCTCCAAAAATTATCCGGTCATCACACCGGTTGTTTCCGCGGTCAGCGGCAAATAAATCGTGAAAATTGCGCCGGAACCCACTTTGCCGCCAACGCGAATCACCCCATTTTGGGCAGAAATAATGCTGTAAGTGGTTGCCAAACCCAACCCGGTGCCCTTTTGTTTTTTCGAATAAAACGGTTCAAATATTTTTTTGCGTTCGGCGGGCGGAATACCGGGACCGTTATCCTGCACCCGAATTTTGAGCCAGCCGTTTGCCGCAATCGATTCTGCGTTTTGCACCAACACGGGAATTTTATTGATCAGCGAAGTGGACACCCACAGCCTGCCGCCATCCGGCATCGCCTGAATCGCGTTGATGAATAAATTGAGCAACGCCTGCCGCATCCGGTCGGCGTTTATCAGCGCATCGGGCAATTTGTCGTCCAATTTTTTGGTAACAATAATGCCGTTGTTGATAAATTGTGTGTCGATAAATCCCAACACATTTGAAATGATATCGTTGATATTCGACAACTTCAGTTCACCGGCGGATGGATGCGTATAAACCAGTATTTCGTGAGTTAGTTTTTCCAGCCGCTCGATTTCTTCCAGCGCTTTCGCAACCAGATTCGCCACATCCGGCTGACCGGCAAGCCTGTCGTGCAGGTTGTCCAGAAAAAGGCTGACGCCCGTCAGCGGATTGCGGATTTCGTGCGCAATGCTGGCGCCGAACCTGCCCAGCGATGCCAGCCGCTCCAATTGCTGAACGTGATCGTCGAGCTGTTTTCGCTCGGTCACATCTTCAATAATAATGATGCCGTCGTTGGTCGGTTCGTTCCGTTTAATCAGCGATGCCAGAATATTGAGGAATTTCAATCCGTTTTCGGTTTCCACTTTTACGTTGTAATTGCTGTACGAGCCGTTCTCGAACAGCTTGTCCTTCACTTCCTGGATAACGGACAGCGTTTCGATGGACATCTGCGAATTGAGATTGAACATTGCTGGATTGCCGCTTTGCAGAATTTTACTGGCCGCGCGGTTGAAGCTGGTAATCCTGCCGTTGCTATTTATCGTAATTACGCCGTTTTGCATATTGCTGATAATATCTTCCACAAAATTGCGCTGGTTAATCACCTCCTGATACAGCCGGGTATTTTCGATCACCCGCGAAGCCTGGTTCGCCAAAATCTGCAGTGAATTGATGTCCGTTTGGGTTATCGGGTTTTTCGATCGCACTTTATCCGCGCCCAAAATCCCGATAATTTTTTCCTTCACCTTTAGCGGCACATACACAAACGAGTTACTTTTTGTGAAATTATAGATTTTTTTATCCAGCTCCGTTGCCTCCGGATAATGCGCAAAATCTTCCACATAAATAATGCGCCCTTCGCGCACCACCCGTGTTTCGATGCAATCGTATCGTTCCAGATGATAGCGGGAACGGCGGGCGTATTTCTCATTTTCTGCGTTAAAACCGTGGGTTTCGGTGCATTCCAGATATTGCTGCTGCTCATCAATCAAATACAAAATGGTTCGGTCGAAGCCAATACTGTTGATGCAGTGCTCCAAAATTAACCGGATAACCGTGTTCATATTAAATGTTGTGCCCAAAATATTGCTGATGCGCTGGATGCCCTGCAAAATTTTGATCTGGTATTCCAGCTCATTGGCGTAAGTTTCGGTTTCGGTTTTGGATGACCGCAATTCAGAAATGGTCGAGAGCAGTTGAAAACGGTTTTGGTCGAGTTTATCCGCCATATCGTTGAAGCTCAGCGCCAGCGTTCCGATCTCATCTTCCCGGTTGATGTTGATGCGTTTTTTGAAACTGCCGTTGGCAATCTGATTTGCTACTTTGGTGAGATGGATGATCGGTTTGGCAAAGCCATGCGATAAAATAATTGATACCACAAGTGTGATTAAAATAGCGATTCCCACAATCCACCACAGCCGGTTTCGCACCAAAGCCAACGTCATAAGTATTTCATTTTCAACAAATTGCGCCGGTTCGTTAAAGCCGTAAATTTCTGCGCCAACCGTAATTCCCCCAAAAATGCCGTGCCGGGAAAACGCACCTTTTTCGTACAAAATTGGCGCGTACGACATAATTTTGGAAACACCACCCACATTTTTGGTGATAACGGTTCCGCGCTCTTTTTGGCGAACGGCGTTGGAAACAATCGGATAATTTTCATGAATAAATCCGGCGGTATCCAGATTAAACGGGACAAATCCGCCATCGATCAAATCTTTGGGTGTATCCGCTGAATATGCTTTTACCCAGCGCCCGTTTTTATCCACTCCGCGAATGTCCCACAATTTGGGATGGGTGATAATCCAACCCTCGTCATCAAACATGAATGCATAATTTCCGGAATTGTAAATGGGAAACGAGACTTTTTCCGTGCTCAGCGGCAGCACATGTTGGGTAAATTCCATCAAATGGCGATGATCCAGTCCCAGCGTAACCATACCCGAAAATTTGCCATTGGTGAACAGCGGCGTTGCAAAACGAATGACGCCGTCGTAATGAATTTTAGTGTTGCGGATCGCTTCTTCGGGATTGGCAAAACCTTGCAAATGCTCCGGTTCGCTGATGTAAAATCCGGCTAACCGCGACACATAAATTGCGCCGGGCGGCAAATCGCGGGTTTTTGCAAAATAATCTTCCACCAGATATGTTGTATTTTCGGGGCTGCGAACGTTTCGCAACCGGTTTTCCGGTGTAATTTGGCCATTCCGGATGTTGATTCGTTCATTTCCATTGGCATCGATAACGGAAATTTCTTTATACAATGGCAATTTGCCGCTGTGCACATCCGAATATGCTTCCCAAACCTGGGACGTTTTTTGTTTCGCGAACAGCGCCAGCCTTTCCTGCGAGAGATTGGTTTTGGCGAGATATTGCAGGTCTGTCTCGACTTTCAGCAAAAAATTTCGCACGGATTCTGCGATATAATACGCCTGCATCTCCAGCGCATCGATGGTTCTTTGGTTCAGCGCGTTGGTCGTTCGTTTGCTGATGTCCTGCCCGGCTTCATCCACTGTGTGCAGGGTGTAAAAACCGATCGTCACCAGCGGAATCACCGTCAGCAGCATCGCCAGAATGACAATTTTTCTGAAAATGCCAAATCTGCCGTTCATTCTGAAATTTTGGTTAAGTAGCTGATTATTCATAATTTATGTGTCAGTTAAACAACCGGTTCGCTAAATGGACGCGTCATCAAAAATGGTAATATTCATCGTGTTTAAGATACACCAAATCGCGATAAAATCAACCACTTAAATGATCGGAAACGCAAGCGCTCCGGATTGCGTTTGGTAATTGCGATGCAGCTAAATGAATCATTTACAAAATTTACTTTCAAATTTGCCGAATTTGGCTACATTTGAGTTTGGCAAAACGTTAATGGAGGAATTGAATATGCCAGTTGCACAGATCCAAAAATGGGTGAAAATGATGGCCATTTTTTCAGTAATTGCGATAAGCGGTTGCGCGGACAACGCCGCACCGGAAACCCTGCGCGATCCGCATTCTTTTGCGCATGCCGATGAAGTTGTGATGACCCATCTGGATTGGGACGCCGCTATCGATTTTGCGGAACACCGGATTGTGGCGAAAGCCAGCATTCACGTCAAAAACAAAACCGGCGCGAAACGGCTGTTTCTCGACTCCCGCGATTTGACGATCGATAAAATAACCCTCGGTGAGGACGAAATTGAAACCACATTTTCGATCGGAGAAACCATCGAATACATGGGTCAGGAACTGGCAATTGACATTCTGCCGGAAACAAAAATAGTGCATGTGTACTATTCATCTGCGCCGGAAGCTGCGGCATTGCAATGGTTAACCGCTGAGCAAACTGCCGGCAAAAAACACCCGTTTTTGTTCAGCCAGTCGCAGGCTATTTTGGCGCGAACCTGGATTCCCTGCCAGGATAGCCCGGGCATCCGTTTTACATACAATGCCCGCGTAAAAACTGATCCGGAATTGATGGCGTTGATGAGCGCTTCAAATCCCACCGAAAAAAGCGCGGACGGCATTTACGAATTTGTAATGGCACAGCCGATTCCCGCATATTTGCTGGCCATTTCCGTTGGCGATGTGGAATTTCGGTCGCTCGGTGCCCGGAGCGGTGTTTATGCGGAGCCATCCGTGATCGCCAAAGCCGCATACGAATTTGCCGATACCGAAAAAATGATCGAAGCTGCCGAAAAATTATACGGCCCGTATCGCTGGGATCGTTACGATATGATTGTGCTGCCGCCCAGCTTTCCGTTTGGCGGAATGGAAAATCCCCGGCTCACTTTCGCAACGCCCACCATTTTGGCCGGCGATCGCTCGCTGGTTGCGCTGGTGGCGCATGAATTGGCGCACAGCTGGTCCGGGAATCTCGTTACCAACGCAACCTGGAACGATTTTTGGCTGAACGAAGGCTTCACCTCATATTTCGAAAATCGGATTATGGAAGCCGTTTACGGCGAAACGTATGCGCGAATGCTCGCCCAACTGAGTTATCAGGATGCCGTGAAAGAAGTGAACACGCTCGGCGCAAATAGCGCAGATACGCATCTTAAGCTCGATTTAGCCGGACGTGATCCGGATGAAGGCATGAGCAGTATCGCATACGACAAAGGCGCGCTGCTGCTGGTTTTGTTCGAAAAAACATTCGGGCGGGAAAAATGGGATCCGTTCCTGCGCAGTTATTTTGATAAATTCGCGTTCCAAACCATGACCACCGAAGGATTTGTGAAATATCTGCGGGAAAACCTCATCAACGGCGATAGCGAAATGGCCGCCAAATTGAAGCTCGATAGCTGGGTGTACGGTCCGGGATTGCCGGACAACGCGCCGGTTCCGCATTCGGATGAATTTGCCAAAGTGGAAGCGCAAATCGCCAGCTGGACCGGTGGCACAGCAGCCGCAAAACTGGATACCAACGGCTGGACAACCCACCACTGGCTGCATTTTCTGCGAAATTTGCCAAAAGAATTAACCGCCGCACAACTGCAGGATTTGGATAACGCGTTCAAACTTACCCAATCCGGTAATTCGGAAATCGCCTGTTTGTGGCTGCAACATGCTGTAAATAATAACTATACGCCCGCTTACGATCGGCTGGACGATTACCTCTCGCAAATTGGTCGCCGCAAATTGGTGTTGCCGTTGTACACCGCGCTCGCTAAAACCCCGGAAGGGCTGGCACGCGCCCGCAACATTTATGCAACCGCCCGCGCCGGCTATCACCCGGTGACGTATGCGACAATCGATCAAATTCTGAAAAAGTAGTTGTTCGTGGTTTCCCAAAGATTTTTATTTCATAGGCTGTTTTTGGGTAATTGGGGAGCGATCTATTTTTTTGTGATAATAACCCGGAGATTCCTTCATTTGCACCGAAAGTCGGGACAGGCTCTGCAAATCCAGGAATCTCCAGGCTTTTAGCAATAATATTTTGTCAGTTACACAAATATGTTTCTGGTTTGATCCTGCGAATTTACACTGGCATCCACTTCAAAAAAAGCCGGGCGCTCGTTTGAAATGCGGGATTTCTGTTTACGCGTTTATTTGCAATCGACCTTAATTCTTGCTTTACATATAAATTGTCAATTACATAAAGCACAACTATGAGGTCTGATGATGCAGTTTCCTTCCGAACCCTTCCGCATTAAAGTTGTTGAACCCATCCGGCGTACCACCCGCGAAGAACGTGAAAAGTTGATCCGCGCAGCCGGATTCAACGTATTCGCCATTCCCGCAGATGCCATTTACGTCGATTTGCTCACCGATAGCGGCACATCCGCGATGAGCGACAACCAGTGGGCCGGTATGATGCTCGGTGACGAATCCTACGCCGGGAGCAAAAATTATTACCATTTCGAAGAGACCGTTCACGATATTTTTGGCTTCAAACACATTATCCCCACCCATCAGGGACGCGTTGCGGAAAACTTGCTGTTTTCCACGATTTTGCAACGCGGGATGATCATTCCCAACAACATCCATTTCGACACCACACGCGCAAATGTGGAATACAACGGCGGCGTGGCGATGGATCTGGTGATCGACGAGGCATACGACACTGAGCAATTCCACCCGTTCAAAGGCAATATGGATCTGGAAAAGCTGGAAAAAGTGATCAAAATGAACGGCGTTGACAAAATCCCGCTGGTGATGATGACCATCACCAACAATTCCGGCGGCGGGCAGCCGGTGTCGCTGGCGAACATCCGGGCGGTGCGTGCGTTGCTCAACAAATACAACATCCCACTGTTTTTTGATGCCTGCCGTTTTGCGGAAAACTGTTTTCTGATAAAGGAACGCGAGGCGGAATTTCGCGATCATTCCATAAAAGAGATCGCGCAGGAAATTTTTTCGCTCGGCGACGGTTGCACGATGAGCGCGAAAAAGGATGGTTTGGTGAATATCGGCGGATTTATCGGCATGAATGACGATACGCTGGCGGAAAAAATCACCAATCGCCTGATTTTGATCGAGGGATTTTCCACCTACGGTGGTTTAGCCGGACGCGATCTGGAAGCCATCGCCCGTGGGTTGAAAGAGGTGCTGGATGAAGATTATCTGCACTATCGCATCAGTCAGGTGCGCAACTTAGGGCAAATGCTCCACGACGAAGGTGTGCCGATTCTCAAACCGATTGGCGGACATGCGGTTTACCTCAACGCCCGCCAGTTTTTGCCGCACATTCCGCAAAGCGAATTTCCGGCGCAGGCGCTCACCGTCGCGCTCTATCGCGAAGCGGGCATTCGCGCGGTGGAAATCGGCAGCCTGATGTTCGGACACACCGATCCCGAAACCGGCAAAACCGTTCACCCGGAACTGGAACTGGTGCGATTGGCTATTCCGCGACGCGTGTACACCACGATGCACATGAATTACGTGGCGGAATCGATCGCAAAAATTTTCAACGAAAGGGAAAAAATTAAGGGATTGCGGATTGTGAGTGAGTCGCCGGTGTTACGCCATTTTACGGCGCGGCTGGCAGAAATTGGTTGATAATAAATGTCGGGGCGAACGGCTGTTCGCCCCGACATAATTTGTGTTAATTCAACAGTTTAGGCTTCGGTTTTACATCAAGAACTTTCATCAAAAACGCCCATTTGTCTGCCGCTTCCTCGATAATTTTGCTGGTCGGTTTGCCCGCGCCGTGTCCCGCTTTCGTTTCGATGCGGATGAGCGTCGGTTTATCGCCACCCTGCGCAGCCTGCAACGCAGCTGCAAATTTATAGGAATGTCCCGGCACAACGCGGTCGTCGTGATCGGCAGTGGTAATCAGCGTTGCCGGATAGTGCGTGCCCGGTTTCAAATTGTGCAACGGTGAATATTTGTAGAGAAAATCAAATTGTTCGGGATTATCGGATGAGCCATATTCGCTGGCCCACGCCCAACCGATGGTGAATTTGTGATAACGCAACATGTCCAAAACGCCCACCGCGACAACCGCCGCACCGAACAAATCCGGGCGCTGCGTGATGCACGCACCGGTGAGCAAACCGCCGTTCGAGCCGCCGGCAATCGCCAGTTTTTCGCCGGATGTGTAGCCTTTTTCGATCAGATATTCGCCTGCGGCGATAAAATCATCGAACACATTTTGTTTCTTTTCCAACATGCCGGCCTGATGCCAGTCCTCGCCGTATTCGCCGCCGCCCCGCAAATTCGGCATCGCGTAAACGCCGCCCATTTCCAGCCACACCAAATTGCTGATAGAAAACGCCGGCGTCATGCTGATTTTGAATCCGCCGTAGGCATACAGGTAGGTCGGATTGCTGCCGTCCATCGCCAAATCTTTGCGGTGAACGATGAACATCGGCACTTTTGTGCCATCTTTGCTGGGATAAAATTCCTGTTTCACCACATATTCTGATCCGTCAAAATCGATATCCGGCGAGCGAAAAATTTCGGATGTGCCGGTTTTGAAATCGTAGCGGAAAATCGATGTCGGATAGGTGAACGAGGTGAACGAATAAAACATCTCGCTGTCTTCGCGTTCGCCGGAAATGCTGCCAACGCTGCCGATGGTCGGCAATTCGATTTCGTTCACCAATGAGCCGTCCAGTTCGTGAACGGTCAACCGGTCCCGCGCATCCACCATCGCGCTAACCACAAATTGGTTGTTGACAATTTGGGCGGATGAAAGCACCGCTTTGCTTTCGGGAATCAGCGTTTTCCAATTTTCTTTGGCGGGATTGGCGACGTCGATGCTGATCAACCGGGCATTCGGCGCGTCCAGATCGGTCTGGATGTAAAATTCCGTGCCGGTGTTCCCGACAAAATTATACGACGCATCGTTGGCATCCAGCAACTTCACGATATCGCTATTCTCGGATTGTAAATCTTTATAATACAGCCGGTTAACGCGGGCAGAACCTGTCCAGACATTCAGCACCAAAAAGCGCCCGTCATCCGTTACGCCCGGCCAAAAGCCCATGTCCGGGTTGTCCGGACGTTCGTAAATTAGCACGTCATCTGATTGCGGCGTGCCGGTTTTGTGGAAATACAATTTCATATTTTTGTTGGACTGTTCGAACTCGTCGCCCTCTTTTGGTGCGGCGTAACGGCTGTAAAAAAATCCGCTGTGATCGGGAAGCCACGCCGCCGTGCTGAATTTGATCCACTCCAGTTTGTCCGCCAAATCTTCGCCGGTTTCCACATTTTTGATGCGGAAAGTTTGCCAATCAGAGCCGCTGGCGCTGGTCGCGTACATCGCCAGTTTGCCGTCTTTGCTGAACTGCAGATCTTTCAGCGCAACCGTGCCGTCTTCCGAAAAGGTGTTCGGATCGATAAAAACTTTGGGATTTTCATCATCCGGCGAACTCACCGAATAATAGACATACTGATTTTGCAGCCCGTCGTTTTTGCTGAAAAAATAGCGATCGCCGCGTTTGAAGGGCAGCCCGTATTTGGGATAATTCCACAGCTCGGTGAGCCGCTTTTTGAGCTGTTCGCGGGCTTCGATTTTTTCCAGATATCCAAAAGTGACCGCGTTTTGCGCCGCTACCCATGCCCGGGTTTCGTCGCTGTCCAAATCTTCCAGCCAGCGATACGGATCGGCAACCTTCGTTCCGTGATAATCTTCTACCACGTCGCCTTTTTGCGTTTCCGGATATTTTAGTTGCTGCGCTGAAATGGAAAAACTGAGAAATAACAACATCGTTAACATCAATAAAAACAGCTTCATAAGTGTTCTCCTGTAACCATTGTTGATTTCATTGTTATCTGAAACCAACTTACGGAAATTGGCGGGAATTCGCAATGCAGCGGAAAACTTCCTTCGCAAATCGACTGCATCGGATTGAAAAACTCAATCTTTTTCCGGTTCCGGCGGTCGATTGCCAAATTCTTCGATCAGCGTTGTCGGATCCCAGCCTAAATCTTTGTTTTTACCGACGTTATCCAGCTCATCTAAAATCAGGCGTTCCAAATCCTGAATCCGCTGGCGGGCGCCGCGAATCAACGCTTTCCGGTCGTGATGCATAGTCGCCAGTTCGTGCAGATATTTTTCGTCGTGTTTGCGAAATGTTTTGACGCTGCGTTGGGTTTGGTATTTGCGAAAATCGAGTTTTGCCAACGCATCTGCGCCCATTCGCAGCGCGGAATCGAGCGTTTCGCGATATACATCGCTGATGCCCGCATCGATGAGTTGATACGCATCGTTCCAGCCGCGGCTGCGCGCCATTATGGTAAGGTGCGGGAAATGTTTTTGGGCGGTGTGCACAATATCGAGCGATTTTTCGGGATTATCCACCGCGATGATCAGCAGTTCGGCATCGTGTGCGCCGGCGGCGTGCAACAAATCTTGCCGCGAGGCATCGCCGTAAAATACTTTCAGCCCCATTTTGCGGAGCAAATCCACATTATCCGGATCGATATCGAGAAAAGTTGCCTGCACGCCGTTGGCCTGCAGCAGCCGCCCGATGGTGCTGCCAACCCTGCCAAATCCGGCGATGATCACTTTGTTTTTTTCGTCGATGGCATCGGCACTTTTTTCGCCCGATTCTTTTGTGCCGAATCGCGGCATGAGTAATTTTTCGTTGAGCGCCATCAGCAACGGCGTCAGCGCCATCGAGAGTGCGACCACCGCAATCATCGGATTGGCGACATCCGGGGTCATCACATTGTGCTGCAGCGCGAAAGAAAATAGCACGAAAGCGAATTCGCCGCCCTGCGCCAGTGCAAATGCGAACAGCAGGTTGTTGTCCAATCCCATTTTGAAAAATTTGCCGATGACAAATAAAACAGCAAATTTCAGCGCGATCAAACCGGCGACTAAGCCCAATATCATCAATGGGTTATCTGCGATCAAATTAAAATCGATGGATGCGCCGACGGCGATAAAAAACAGTCCCAGCAGCAGCCCTTTGAATGGCTCGATATCGGTTTCCAATTCGTGACGGTATTCGCTTTGCGCCAGCACAACGCCGGCCAAAAACGTGCCGAGCGCTGCGCTCAATCCCACTTTTGTCATCAACATGGCAATGCCGATGACCAGCAACAACGCCGCAGCGGTGAACAATTCCCGCAACCGGGTGTTGGCAATTTGTCGGAACGCCGGCGAAATTAAAAATTTTCCGGCGAGAATAATCAGCGCGACAACGCCCAAAACGGCCAGCGTTTGCCCCCAGATTGGCAGTCCGTCCACCCATGTTTCGGCATGATGCGCATCATTTGCGGCAGCGCCGCCGGCTGCGGATTGCATCGCCAATAGCGGCAATAGTGCCAAAATGGGAATCACCGCGATATCCTGAAATAGCAGTACGGAAAAGGCATTCTGCCCGCCGCTGGTTTTCATCAATCCTTTTTCGTTGAGGGTTTGCAGCACAATTGCCGTGGAAGACATTGCCAGCGTTAATCCCATTGCCAGCGCCATCTGCCAGCTTAGCCCAAAAGCGATGGAAATGCCCATCGCTGCCAGCGTTGTGAGCAGAACCTGAAATCCGCCCAACCCGAGAATCGGGACGCGCAAGCTCCACAATAATGCGGGTTGCAGTTCCAGTCCGATGAGGAAGAGCATCATCACCACGCCAAATTCAGCGAAATGCATCACGTCCTGACCTTCCTCGCCAATCAATCCCATCACAAAAGGACCGATGATAACCCCGGCAATCAGGTAGCCCAAAACCGAGCCCAAACCCAGTCGTTTGGCAACCGGCACCGCAATGACGGCTGCCGAGAGATACACAAATGCCTGATAAAAAAATCCACCTTCTGCCATATTTTTGCTCTTTTTTTTGAATTTGGATAATTGCGGATGATTAACGGGTTACGGCTTTGCGGCTGCTTTTTCGATATAGCTGTTGAGATATTGCGTGGTTCCGGCTGTCGCCAGATCCAGTTTGTCATCACGAATCATGCGCAATAATTGGTGATAGTTTTGCCGCTGCGCCTCAATTTGCTCCGGTAAAATGGAATGCGTTCCATGAACGACAAACGGCGGTAAGTAATTCATTTTACACAACTTGACGGTTCGTTCAATCGGTGCCAGCAGCTCGTTAATGGTGTAATGGTTTAATCCCTCCCGGCAATATGCCTGCTGCCTGCCGCCGGTGGTAATGGCGCTAAAAAACCATTTTCCTTTGAGCACGTTGCCTTTGCTGCCGTATGCCCAATCGTGTTCCAGCACCAAATCCTGCCATTCTTTGAGGATGGCGGGCGTGCTATACCAAAATAGCGGATGTTGAAAAATCAGCACATCGTGCGATTCCAGCAACGCCTGTTCGGCGGGCACATCGATATCAAAATCAGGGTAAACCTGATAGAGATCGCGAAATGTGATACCCTCAATTTCAGAAATGCCGTCCGTCAGCCGGATATTGATTCGGGATTTCTGAAACGCGGGGTGAGCAAATAGTATCAGTATTTTTTTCACGGGTCACTCATTTTTTTGCAGTTGATAGGGAAATATTACGAATCGAATAACGAAGCTCGATAATATAAACCCTCCACTGCATTTCTGCAAATGGGTTCGATTTGGTCGATATCGGACATGGTAACTAAAAAGGATAATGGATAAATCCAGAAACCCGCCCTTCGGCTCCGCTCAGGGCTCGAACGTTAAAGGAACCCGCCCTTCGGCTCCGCTCAGGGCTCGAACGTTAAAGAAACCCTCTTCAAATTTACCCTTTATCCTTCCCGTCGTTGCCATTTCCCAACTGCACCGCAAAGGGCAGATTGCGATTTCTTTTTGTAGCCACAAAACTAACATGTTTTAAATCCATTTATAGCTGTATTACAAACGGGTTCCGTCGAATAAACGGCGCTACTATTGGGATTGGCAGCAGGAAACGGGTTCGCAATCACCCAAAAACAAAACGCCCGGAGACTGCGGTGTTGTCTCCGGGCGTTTTTTATTGCACCAATAAGTGTATAAAAAATAAGTGTTTATTCGATGCGATCGATCTCAATTCTGCGGTTGCGGGAGCGCCCGGTTTCGGTTGAGTTGCTGGCAATCGGGTCGGTTTCGCCTTTGCCAAGTGCAACCACGCGGAACTCCGAAATGCCTTTGCTGATCAGATAATTCCGGACGCTTTCGGCACGGCGTTGGGAGAGGCGCTGGTTGTAAACATCCGAGCCGATGTCGTCGGTATAGCCGCGAATTTCGATCCGCACGGAATCTTCTTCAATCAATGCATCGGCGATGTAATCCAGCATCGATTCCGAATTCGGGTCCAGCTCTGCGCTGTTAAAGCGGAAATAGATATTATTTAACACCATGCGCCGTTCAAATTTGGAATCCGGGCAACCGTCCTCATCCTGATAGCCGTTGAAATTTTCCGGTTCGTTGGGGCAGGCGTCAGTGCTGTCCGGGATGCCGTCGCCATCGTTGTCAAAATCGGGGCAGCCGTCGCTGTCTTCAAAATTGTCGTAATCTTCCCGGGTATCAATATTATTGCGAACGGTTGCATCGCTGCCGGGACATTTATCGCGGCGATCCAGAATGCCGTCGCCGTCGTTGTCTGGTTCCGGGCAGCCGTCTTCATCTTCAAAGCCGTCAAAATCTTCCGGAGTGTTCGGGCATCTGTCCATTAAATCGCGGATGCCGTCTTCGTCGTTATCGTAATCGGGGCAGCCGTCGTCATCGTCGAAACCGTCGCGATCTTCGGGCTCGTCCGGGCAAATATCGATCACATCCGGGATGCCGTCGCCATCGCGGTCGCGCTCTTCGCCGCCAAAATAAAATGTGAGACCGAGATTGGAGGTGAGGTAATCATCATCGCCATCGCCAGGCTGGCCGATGCTTTCGGCATAGTTGATGGCGGAAAACCGGTAAATCGTTTGAAAATCGGCGGATAAATCCCGTTTTATGAAATAGGATGACCCGACGCCAAACGGAATCCCGATTTTATACTGGTCGTAAGTGATCGCGCGATTGGTGACGATATCCCGCCCTTCCGAATCTTTCGGCGAAAGGCGCTCCTGCTCCAATCCGGCAATCAGATAAGGTTGAATAATGCCATCGCGAATGAGCTTGAATTTGATATTTGCCATCACATACCAAATATTGGAGCTGAAACCGATGGCTTTTCCATTGCCTTTGATGGTCGCTGTTCCCAATTCCAAACCGATGGAGTAGAGATCGACCATCCAGTAATCCGCGGAAAAAGCCCAGTTTGTGCCCAAATTACGATCTTCGATGTCCACATAATTTGAGGCAAAACCGCCTTTCCAACTGAATCCGACTTTGTCGCCGGTGGAAAATTGTGCGGAGAGAATTGCCGGAAATAATACCAGCATCGCGAAAATATATAATCGGGATTTCATAAACATCCTTGTGAATCGGTTGACAAATCCTTTTGCCACACTTTGTTTTTTGAGCGATAAACTATTTATGAACAAAGTGTTATGCCGTCGGGCATATTCGGATTGATCCGAGGAGAGAGCCCGGCACGACCCAAATATAGCTTTGCGAAAAGCCACGCTCCGGGGAAAAATCACAAAATTCGCCACCCATTTCCTAACGATAGTTAAAACAGATGTAAATGGTGCGAAATCCGAATCCGTTGTATCATTCCTAAAATGCGGTGAAAAGCGTTTGGCTCGCATATCATTTTCCTTTTTGCTACTCTGTATTGCGTGAAATCCGGACTGTGTAAACCGTTGCATTATTAATTTTTGTTTCGCTGATCAGCTCGACGGTGATGCCGCTGGGCGTGCGGTCGTCCCATAAATTGCTGTTGGGATTGGTGTTTGGCGCAAAAATGCGGTTGCCTTCCATCCGGAAGGCGTCCGCCGGATTGCCGTACACCCGCCGGGTGGTGATTGCCGTTCCGGCAGAATCTTCTGCAAAATGTTTGAAAAAAATCGGGCGACGGGTGCGTTCATCCATTTTTGTGGTTTGCAGCGCATCCAGCGCATCCTGTCCTGCGGGATTTGGCGCCAGCCGCGAAAACACCGGAATGGAATCTGTTGCCCGCAATCCCCACGGATTTTGGATCCAGTACGGATTATCCCAATCGAATCGCCCATCAGCAGATTCGATATCGTACGCAGGCTGCGGACCATTACCCTTAACGTGATAAATATACAGGCCTTTAGCTTCGCCAAATTTGTTCGGCTCATCGAAGCGCGACAGGCATTGGTGATTTTCCAGAATAAACGATTCATCGCGCGTTCCGGGAATGGGAATGCGTACCGCATCGCCGGTGGTGAGGTAATCCGCCAGCGTTACAATCGCTTCGTTTGCGGTGATTTCCGGCAGATCGCTCCAGCCGAGCCACGCCCGGTTGTATGCGTTCACCATTCCGGAACGGCTGTGCAAAATGCCCCAAAACGCGTAATTTTTGACGCCCGGCGGATCTTTGTGATAGCGCGGATGCCCCGATCCGATAAATTTGTGCCCCAATTCATGCCCGGCGCGATCCGCCCGAAAACCGTTGATGCCGCCATCCAGCGTAAAACCGGAGCCGGGAAATCCGCGACGAATGCGCCGTTTGCCATCGTCCACCGCCACATCGTCGCGACCGTAAAACAGCACGGAAATGCCGTTGTGCAAATTGAACGTGCCGTAAAATGATTCGCGATAAACAATCATTATCAAATCAACCACGCCGTCCGGTTCATTTGTGTGGCGATTGTTCGAAAATGTCCAGTTGTCGTATTTGGCAAAATCGATTTGCGAATCGAGCGTTTTCAACACTTCTTGGTTAATTTCGCTAAATGTCTGTTTTTTATCGAGATAGTATTGCTTCGATTGCCCGGTTGTCACCCAAAAGCCATCGCCAAAAATCTGCATTTGGTTGAAAGACATCGTCCGGAAATAGTGGGTGAGGTTACCGTTTTCCGATTGCTGGGTGAGGGTGCTGTCCAGCGCGTCGTGTAAAAAAACCGGTCCGGTTGCCACCGGCCAATGGGCTGCTGCCGGCGAGAGCGAATCATCTGCAAACTGGACAAAAACCGCAATCGCCCGAACGGCGCCACTGGTCGTAAACATCTGTCCGCCTTTTTGCGGCACGGACGGCGGCATCAGTTGGGATGGCTGATTCGGGTTTGGGGATTTCGGGGTCGGGTTGTATTGCGCAAAAACCGGAAAACCAATCACAACCACCATCAGAAACACCCGCAGCGCCATGTTGCGAAGCGATTGTTTCATCACGGCCATTGCTCCTCGGGTTGTTCTGAGCTGTTTTTCCCGGATGTTATCGCAGGTGGAAAAGTTGTCATCCTGAACATTTGCATCATTGTAATTCTTCCTGTTAAAACCAATTTCCTGATCCGAGCCTGCCAGCGCTGGCTTATCCATAAATGCAGATTATTTTGAATGCGAAGCCGCAACGCAATTCTCATAGAGAAACGAAATTTACGATCGGATAATCATTTCTCAAAAGGGCGTAACCCGACAAATAGCGCATTTTGAAAATTGCGTAAAAAAGCGAGTGGTGGATTGTGTGTTTTGTTGGAAAAACTGTAAAAAATACTACAAGTTCAACAGTTGCAATTTGCCCGAACAACCAAACCATTTGGCAAAATTTGCACCGGTAACAAAATATTACGCCGGCAGCCGATTCATTTTCCGCTCGACATCCATCGATTTCAGCCATAACTTATTTGATTCAAAAACAATAAAACTTGCGACGGCTCGATGAAAACAGCAGATCTCATTCTCACAAATATTGGTCAATTGGCAACTTGCGCGGCAACTGCGCCCAAACGCGGCGATCAGTTGAACGATGCCGGATTGCGCCACAATGCGGCGGTGGCAGTTCAAAACGGAAAAATTATCGCCATTGGCGATGTCGCGGAAATCCGGCGCGAATATGACGCCAAAACCGTAATCGATGCGGGCGGGAATGCGGTCGTCCCCGGATTTGTGGATGCCCACACCCACGTCGTTTTTGCCGGCGAGCGCATCAACGAATTTGAGCTGCGCATTAAAGGCGCGGATTATTTGGAAATTTTAGCGGCTGGCGGCGGTATTTTGTCCACGATGACAGCGACCCGCGCAGCAACGCCGGCGGAAATGGCAGCGCAAAGCCGTCCGCGATTAACCGAAATGCTCCAACTCGGCACCACAACTGCAGAGGTGAAAAGCGGTTATGGATTGTCCACCGACAGCGAAATACACATGCTGCAAGCTGTTGAAATTCTTGAAGATAGCCATCCGATGACGCTCGTACCGACATTTCTGGGCGCGCACGCGATTCCACCGGAATTCTCCGGTCGCAGCGATGATTTCACTGATTTGGTTGTTGCGGAAATGCTGCCGCAGGTGGAAAAATGGTATCGCAATTCGAGCTTTGCCAAACAGCAAATCCCGCTATTCGTCGATGTGTTTTGCGAAAAAAATGCCTTCAATCTGGCGCAGTCGCGGCGGGTGTTGGCTGCCGGAAAAGCTGCCGGATGTTCGCTGAAAATCCACACGGACGAATTTACCGCGCTCGGCGGCACATCGCTGGCGGCGGAGCTGGGCGCAACTTCGGCGGATCACCTCGATGTCACCACGCCGGAGGAACGCACCGTTTTGGCGGCATCCGGAACAATTGCGGTGTTTATCCCGGCGGTCAATCTCAATTTTGGCAGCAGCCACTTTGCCGATGCCCGCGCTTTCGCGGATGACGGTGCGGCAATCGCGCTGGCAACGGATATCAATCCCGGCTCAGCACCTTGCCCGTCGATGCCATTGGTGATGGCGCTGGCTTGCCGATACCAAAAACTGCTGCCGGCGGAAGCGCTCAACGCGGCAACCATCAACGCGGCGTTTGCGGTTGGAATGGGCGATCGCGTCGGCTCGATCGAGGTGGGAAAAGCGGCGGATTTGCTCATTTTGAAATACGCGGATTTCCGGCATGTTGCCTACCAAATCGGCGGAAACCCAGTGAAAACGGTCATCAAAAACGGCAAAATTATGGATTTTAGCGATGAAATTTGAGCAAAAAAATGCCACGCCAATCGTATTCGGGATTCCATTTGAAAACGGCATCCGCATGATGCAGCGGCTGAAACGCGGCGTCACCGGAACGGCGGATGCACCGGCCGCAATCATCGAACGATTGAAAAAATCACCGATCGATTGGGAATGTCAACTGCTGAATTTACAACCGTTTGCGATCGATATTTCCATTGAAAACCGCGATGACGCGGATGCGATTTTTCGTCACAATCAGCAAACGATTGCCGGACACGAATTCATCAGCGAAACAATTGCGGCGGCGGTTGTTGCCGGAAAAATTCCCGTTTCGCTGGGCGGCGATCATTCGCTGACGTATTCGCTGTATCGCGGCGTGCGTCGCGCGTTACCGGATGCCAACATCGCGCTGCTGTATGTGGATGCGCATTGGGACATGCGCCCGCCGGAAATTTGTTGCGGTGTGGAAAAAATCATCAGCAGCGGCAATTCGTTTTATCGCCTGCCCGAAGATCCAAACATGGGATTGCCGGGCAAAAATATGGCGGTTTTGGGCATCCATCGCCAGCCGTCGGAATTGTTCAAATCGATGGAAAATTATGCGCGGTCGAACGGCGTTTTTGTAGGATTTGATGACGAGTGTAGTGAAAATAAAGCAGTGGCAATCACCGAAACCGCGTTGCAGCAAATTATGTCGGGAATGGATGGCATTTATCTCAGTCTGGATATCGATGCTGTTTCCGCAATCGATGCGCCAGGCGTAAGCGCGCCGGCTGAGCAGGGCATCAACCGTAATTCGTGGCTGCAAATTGTGGCAACCGTGCTGAAATCTGCGCCGGTTTTCGGGATCGATATTGTGGAAGCGTCATCGCGAAAGCAGCACTGGAGCGCGCTGTTTCCCGATGAAAAACAGGTGGTACCGGCGGATCGCGATGTGTTGACACCCACCGTCGATCTCGTTCTGGAAACGATAAGCGTAATCGCTAAATATTTGTAAATATGTAGTTTGCGGTTGTGGTTTTGCCGCAAAAGCGCGGAGTGCGCAAAGTTTTTTCTGCGTGTTGCCTACGAAAAACGCGATAAAAACGAAATTTGTCATTCCTGTGAATGCAGGAATCTCAACATAAAATATGCGGAATCTGGCAATTTTCGATCAACATATAATTGATAGCAATACATTTTTCCGGAAACAGCCCATTTCGTACCTTTCGTTTGATTCGTAGGTAGAAAACCAATCTGGGTTTCTCTGTGACCCCCGTGGCAAAAATTTACCCCGCCAGATTGAGCAGCAGCTTGCTGAGCACCTGCTCCCGTTCGCAAACGCCCGCGACCATCCCTTTTGTATCGATCACAACCAACGCTTCGATATTTTTCTCGGTCATTGCTTTTAGCGCGTCGATATTCGAGGTTTCTGTGGTGATGGTTTCGTTCACCATATTCGGGTAGCGCAGCAGTTCGCCGGTGGCGCCGCTGTTGAGCAATTCCACAAATTCATCGCCGAGCGCCGCTTTATCGATGATGCCGCGAAACGCCCAACTCATCATGTAGCAAACAAATTTTTCTTTGGCGTCGCGGAACACCACAAATTTGAAATTGCGGTGCTGCTCGTAAACATCCATCGCGTTCAGCAGGCTTTCGCGGGAATACGGTGCGTCCGATTTACCGATGGTGAGCAACAGCACCAGTGGTTTGGTCGGGTCCGGCGTGCGCACTTTCACGATGCTTTTGAAGAGCATTTCGCCTTCGGCGAGCGCCTGCACATCTTCCACAGCCACCGTTTCCGACGCCGCGCTGACGTTCGATTGCGCTGCTTCCTTAAATTTTGCTTCCAGTCCGCCGGGTGTTTTCAGTTCGCTAACTCGACCCGAAACAATAAGATAGATAATCAGCGGCAGCAAAATCATTGCAATCAAAATGCCGTCAGTGGCGATGCCCAAAAATTCTTTCAAAAACCAGAGCGTGAGAAAACCGCCACCCAAAAACGAGAGGGTGAGAACGATGGCCCGCTGCTCGCGTTGGTCTTTCAAAAATTCGTCGAACGCTTCTTTCATTTTTTTCTCCGGTTACAAAGTGATCACGTGATCCGGCGGATTGCCCGCCAATGCGCCATATAAATCCGGGAAACAGCCAACCTGCACGCCTTCAACGGTGCCGGTGGGGCTGCAATCGCCGGCAACGCCGGTGGCGAGTCCGCGCTCCAATGCACACTGGTCGCACATCATCAGCAACATACCTTTTTCTTTGGCGATTTTCGCGAGGCGTTCGCCCATCGGATCGCCATTTCGCAAAATGTAGGTGTTGTCGTCGAAGAAAAACATGCCGATCACGGTCACTCCGTGAGTGCCGTTTTCCAATTGCGGCAGAATCATTTTACCGAGTTTGTAGCTTGCAGTGTGTCCGGATGTTGCAAAAACGTATGCGACTTTCATCAATTTATCTCCAGTTTATGTTGTTGAATTTGTTGAAATAACGTGCAAAAGAAAGTGACTGGCAAGGGAAAGTTGTTTTTTAACAGCAGAGTTCGCAGAGGAAGCAGAGAAAAGAATAAAATTGGAGTAGTATCCTCTGATAACTCAGCGTTCTTTGCGGTTAAATTTGTATGATTCGTCAACTTTCCGCAGTCAAAAAATAAATGCGCTCCGGCGGTACGATGCTTTCGACAATTTCCTCGTTGTGGGAAATCATCAAAATGGCTGCGCCGTCGGCGAGTTTGTATTTGATGAGCGCGACAATTTTTTGAATACTCTCCAAATCCAACCCGTTAAACGGCTCGTCGAAAATCAGCAGATCGGTGTTGAGCAGCAGCGTGCGCAGCAGGTTAAGGCGCTGTTTTTGCCCGCCGCTGAGCAGTCCGGTGCGTTTGCTCAAAAACGCATCGTCGATGGCGGTGTCAAAAATGCTGCGGAGATGCTCGCTCAGCGAATGATCGTCGAGCGGCTTTTCGAGCGGCAAACCTGCAAAAATCTCCCGCACGCTGGCTTGCAAATTCAGCGATTCATCCGCGTGCTGAAACACCATTCCGGCGCTTTTTCCCCACACTTTTTTGCGCCATTTTCCCGGCTGTGTTTGCTCGCTGAAATCCTCTCCGGAAAGTGAAAACGCTAAATTTTCCGCCGGTTGCAGCCCCATAATTATTTTCGCGAGAGTGGTTTTTCCGATGCCGCTGGCGGCTTTTACATAAGCCATTTCGCCGCTGCGGATGACCAATTCGTCCGTTTTTTGCTGCGACTTGGCTTTTTTGAACTGCATCGTTTTCCCGAAAACCCGATAGCCGCTATCGATCGAAAACACTGTTTTTGCTGAACTTGTGCCTGCGAAATCTGCATGTTTTTCTTCGTCGATCCAGTTGAGATATTCCTTCGCGGCAAAATCGCGCAGTTGCAATCCGTTTTTCGATTCGGTCAATTCTTTGTAAATAATTTGCGATTGCAGTTGTTGCGGATAGTCGGCAATTTCGCTGATGATCGAATAATCGTGTGTGATAAAAATGCTCGTGAACGGCGTCTCTTTGAACTTGTCCAGCAGCAATTTCAGGAAAATATTCCGGTAACGATTGTCCAGGCTGCCGGTCGGTTCGTCGAACACAAACAGGTGATTTTCCGGTGCGCCATCCTGTTGGAATTTGGCAATTTTTTTGAACGCCATCGCCAGCAAAATGCGCTGTTTTTCGCCGCCGCTGGGGCGATACGGTTTCGGGAACACCCGCAAAATTTGCTGAACCGCCGCATCCGCTTTGCCTTCCCACAATTTTCCGAGTGCCTCCACTTCGCCGGATTTCCCGCTCAAACTGCCCTCGTTGATTTGCGTTTCCAGCGTCCGCAGCGGATTCAGATGGCTGGACGGTTCCTGAAACACAAAAAACCCATTGCGTTTTGCGGCAATTACACCGTCGTCAGCGAGATAATCGCGGTAGGGCATGCCGTCAATCGTCACATCCAGCGAATGCGGATCGATCAGCCCGTAAATTGCTTTCGACAGCAGCGATTTCCCGATGCCCGATTCGCCGAATAAAAAGGTCATTTTTCCGGGCTGCAAATCAAAATTGTCGATCGCAACCAGCGTTTTTCCGTTTTTGGAGATGTGGATGTTGTGGCTCATAACTCATATCTCCGGGCGAAACCGTTGGCAATTTTGTAAATGCACACCAGCGAAAAGACGATCAGAAACGCCACGGAAATACCCTGTAAGTGCTTAAAAAACAAGTTCGGAAGATAGCCCGGATTGAGCAGCGTGTGCCCGATGGCCAGCACATCCTGTTTGCTGTCGATTTTGGCGAGCAGGCTGCCCAGCGTCACCGGCAGGTTGATCGAGCTGACATCGTTGGACAGCCCCACCGAAATGATAAAATCGATGCTGCAGAGCAGAAAAATCGTCACGCCAAAAATGGCGATGAGTTTGTTGAAAATGTGGTTGCGGCTGTTTTTCCACAAAATATCCACGTTCACGATTCGCCATTCGGAGATGCCGCAAACCAGCATCGCGTTGTAAAAATCGCTGCGCCGGAAATGGGCGATGCGCTCACGAATGAGGTCAACGATTTCCAGAAATACGAACAGGCTGATGGTGCCGGCAATCGCCAAAATAATTGCTGCGCCGCTACCGAGTGCGTTCGATTGAATGCCAACGGTGATCAGCACAAATCCGAGCAAAATACCCACAATTTGCGGCACGGATCGAATGATATTCAGCAAAAATGTGGCGGTGAGATACGCCGTGCTGTTGCGCATTCGCTCCAGAAAATACACCGCGACGCCGGTCAGCCATCCGGCAACCAGCGTGATCCCGATGACCAGCAGCGCAATCAACATCGTGTTGACAAATCCGGTGCGCACCCGTTCAAACGCCGGTGCGTTCAAAAACAGCGCGTTCCAAACGGTCAGCAGCGCAATGCCGCAAAGCCAGATCGCCAGCCACAGCTTGTCTTTATCGGCGAAAAATTGTTGAATTTTCTGATTCATAAGTTGTTGCTATTTATCGAGATAGCCTGTTTATTAGAGATTCCTGCCTTCGCAGGAATGACCAATCATTGTCACTCCTGCAAAGGCAGGAATCTTCGGTTAAATTTCCGAAAATTATTCATTTGCGAATCGCTGCCGGGTGCGAAAAATTCGGTAATCCGCAAAGATTTCCGTGGCTTTCACCACCGCGAAAATCCCCAAAATGATCGCCAGCGCCACATCGAATCGATTGAACAGCAGGTTTTGCAGCAGCTCGTAACACAAATGCCCCTGAATATTTAACGCCATTTCGATAATCACCAAACCGGTGATCAAAAACGATGCCTGCTCTTTGATGGTCGCCATGTATTGGAAATTGGCGTTTTCGTAAATATGCCCGAAAACATGTCCGGGAAACGATTTGTTGAACCGGAAAATCGCCGGCCAGCCGATACCGTCCGGTGTGTGCTGGTGATAATTGTTGTGCAAGTTTTTGACAATCGCTGTTTGCACATACCCTTTGCGGCTTTCGCTGAGTAAAAATGTGTAAAATTTTTGGGCGTATGTGATCAGCAAACCGTTGGAAATCACCCCGAGCAGCACCAGAAAAAATAGCGAATCGGTATCAAATCGCGTTTTAAAGGCATAGGCAATCACATACGCCGGTGAAAACATGATGAAATATAAAACCGCTTTCAGCACAGATTTGATGAGCGGAACAGCCGAGTGATTGAGGTAGGGGAGTAGTGCTCCGGCAGATTTCGGTAATGGCTCGGAACTGACAAAACGCCAAAATTGCATGAGATAGCCCGGATCGTTTTGCTGATATTTGACAAAACGGATGGTCGCCAGTGTTTGCACGCCGTAATAAGTGAGCAGCATGACGATCACGTAAGCGAGAATAAATTGCAGATACATGCCGAACAGATCGCCCATTTTTCCCGGCGAAGTGATGCCTTTGGCACGGCGCTGGCGCTGCATGCTGGTGATTTGCTCGGCGCGATACGAATCGATTGCCCGGACCAACGAATCGTTTTTGGCAGTTTGGTTGGGGAAATAGGTGTTCAGCGTTTCGCGCAGCAGCGATTTGTGCAGCGGATTGCTCAAATCCAGAAAATCGAGTTGCAGGTATTCTTCCAAAACAGCGTCGGATTTTGCCTGCTGCTGTTGCGCGGTTGTGTTGAAATGCACGATCAACGCGACAAAAATCGCGCTGACAATCACCAAACTCAATATATGTTCAATCAGATTTTTTTTCATTTTTTGCGATAATGTTTTGCCACTTAGCGCTTTTTTTTCAATTACGTTTTCCGGCGAATCACAATTTCCGAATTCGCCAAACCCACCGAAAAACCGCTGTTCAACAAATAATTTTCCAGCCGGATAAACAGGTAGCGGCTGCTGTCGTTAAACCGATCGATGTCACTGAAATTAATGAATTTACAACGAATCATTTGATCGTCTTCTGTGACGATTTCCCACTGCGGTGGCGTTCGGTTTTCACCATTTTTTTCGTTGAAATAGCCGAACAGCCGCGTCAACACGCGGTTGATTTCGCCGGTTTGCATTTCAACAAATTGCTGAATTTCGTAAAATGTTTTCTCGGCTGCCGGTGATTTTTTTGCCATCTTTTCCGTTGAGCGAATTTCCCAACTGCTGCCTTCGCCGCGTTTCGGAAGATTTGTCCAGCCGAACAGCACCGGATTTCCCGGTTGTTTGGCAAAAATTTGGCGCTGCCATTCGAACAGCCGGACGAGTTGCTCACCGGTTGCCAGAAAAATTTTCCGGTCATCGCCGATGTTGGGATATGCCAAATCCGATGCGATGAAAATTTCGCCGTTTTGCAGCACCAAAACGGTGTCGCCGAGCAGGTTGCAGTTATCCAAAACAACAAAATCAGCCGGTTGATTGCTGAATTTCGGTGCGCCGTCCTCGTCTGTTGCGATGAAAAATGAGTTCCGCCCCAATCGCACTTTCATGCAATCGGTAAAGCCGTCACTCAGTTTTGTCCACCGTTCCTCGATTTGCAACGGCTGCAATTTGGCAAAATTTTGCCGGGTTTCGTCGCCGGAAATGCGCTGCTGGTAGCGATTGTAAATTGTTAAATTTTCATAACTTGCGGAGATAAAAAAGTCGGCGGAATTTTGTGCAAATATGCCCGAAATGCATCCGGTGCAAATCAATAGCCCAATCAGAAAATATTTGGTGAAACGTTCAAAAAGGCGAGCCACAAAATTCCTGTGTGTTTGGGGATTTTAACTGAATTTAATTGCCGCAAATTCGTGCAAGTTTAATTTTAACCGCAGAGAACGCGGAGATCGCAGAGAAAAGATTTGTTTTTATTGAAAAAACGAGCAAAAATAGCGTTTAAAATGCCTGATTCTAAATCAGTTGTTCGCTTTAATTTTTTCTTTGAAAACTCCGCGCACTTTGCGATCTCTGCGGTTAAAAAAGTAAACCTTCGCGACCTTTGCGCCTTCGCTGCAAAATAAGTAAAAACAAAGCGTTAGTCGCGGCGCTCCTGCCATTTTTCGATGGTCGAAAGCTGCGACGCTACGCCATACAATTGAATGCTTTGCGCATCAAACTGGGTGCTGAAATATGCCAGCGACGGCAGCGAGAACAGATACGCGCCCAGCGCAAGCTGCTGCTCGGTTTCTTCCAAAAATCCGGCGTAAGCCTGTTTGTCGCCGATGTAATTGGAATACATAAATCCGTGCATGTATTCTAGAAATTTCAGATAATCTTCCCGGTCATCGCCAACCAGCGAGGCATCGATGCGGCAAAAATTGCGTCCGTTGAACGACGCAGGTGCTGCTACACGTTCACCTTTGGCGTTGGTTTCGGTGACGAGGTTGATTTTGTAGGTTTCGAAATCCGGTTCGCGGAGAAAAATATCGTATAAGTTGAATAAAAACGTGCTCTTATAGCCGTCGATTGCGACCAGAATTGCGTCGTAATTACCGCGCTTGATTTCGTCATTGCTGACGGCTGCGGCGCGAACCTTGCCGTTGAACAGGCTGCGATCGTTCAAAATTTCCAGCATTTCGCCATATTCTTCGCGGTGCTGGAAATTCATCGTTGCAACGATGCGGATGCTGTCCGGCAGCACCGATAAATCCGGTGCGCCTTTGTCGCGCAACGGCAGCACAATTTCTTCCTCAACATAATAGCTGGATGACGGGAATACGCTGTAATTCAGATAATCGCTGTAGTTATTTTTGTTGCCTTTGTAATCTTCGATGTTGCGTTGTTGGGGCGTACCGGCTTTGTAAAACCGATCCATAATTACCTTATTATCCAACAATTTACGTAGCTCGGTGCGCTGTTCGCGATTGAGCCGCTGGGTGTTGAACAGCACCGCAAAAAAGGTGGTGGCGATGTTCGATTTCGTAAAATAATCTTCCGCATCGCCGAGAATGGGCGACACCGCGCCAAACGGCGTTTCCAGGAGTACGTTGATATTGGTATTTTTCAACTCGGTCGTGAAGGTGCTGTTGTCCACAAACGGTTTCAAATCGACGAATTTCAGTTCCGCAGCTTCCGCTGGATTGTGGTAAAAACGCGGCACATCGTTCGGCGGGGATGCGGGCGGCACGGTGAGATACGGTCCGGTACCGGTTTCGTAGCTGGCCGCGGCCAGTTCCGCATCGTGCGGCAGAATTTTGAACGAGAGTACATCTTTAATTTCGTCCACTTTCCATTCGCGATCCGGCTTGAACCGGAATTTGATTTCGTTGTTGTTGTCCGGTCCCTCAAAATCCCAGGTTTCCAGCGCCTGCGACACCAGAATATAGTCCGGAGAAAGGCTGCCGAGCTGCTGAATCCGGCGCAGTGTGAAGCGCAAATCCTGGTCGGAAAATGTGCGCGACTGGCTTTCGGTGACGGTCACTTCGTCGTCATCCGCGCTTACCGAATAGCTGTTGTGCCATTTTTTCGATGCGTTCAGCCGGATGATCACCGTCGAGTTGCCGACGATGTCGATAAATTCGCCCAATCCGTCCTCATAAACGACGCCGCTGGGTGTTGCGGAAATGTTGAACAAGCCCTCGAAAAGCACTTCATCCAGCTTGTCGGACAGCGCAACGTTGTGCGGCAAATGCGGATCGATCACCGGTTTTTGGTGCGAAATATACGGAATCACAATGTGATTGGAGAGGTCTTTTCGCAGAAAAAAATACAGCAGCGCGATGATGCCCACAAGTGCTAAAGCGCCAATTATCCACCACTTACGATTGTTCATAATTGTTATTACCTTTGTCTGTTTTTATCTCTGATTTTCGCTTTACGTTGCCGGATCAATCGCGGCGAATAATCGGGCGTTGCGCCATCACGCTGATTTCCAGCACCTTGAACGCCGCGTGATTGAACGTCACTTCCAGAATGTTGTCGCCATCTTTGCGAACCTGCAACGGCGTGATCTGGCATTCGAAATCGTTGCGTTCGGTCGGTGCGGTAATGGTAAATCGCCCTTCATTTTTGAGCGGTTTGCCGTTCAGCGTCATCGTTTGGTACCACTGTTCGGTGCCGGCGCTTTTGGCAATTTCGCGCGGCAATTTGATGTTCACATCAAACACCGGAAATTTTGCATCCGATGGAATTTGCAAATTCACCCGAAAGGTGTAGCTGTTGCTCGCCTGTTGCGCTGCGTTCACCGGCACCACAAAAATCCGGCGATATTCGGTCGGTTTGGTAATCCATTTGGCGATTGCCGGATCCAGCTCCGCAATCATATTTTTAATTTTGCGATCGTTACCTTTGTAATACTTGCCGTGGGTGATGACTGCACGGGCTTTTGCGATGCCGTTATCGTGCGGGCTACGGGTGAAGTCGCCGTAAATTGCCTCAATAGATGCTTTGGGGAACTGGTCGAATTTCAGTCCGTCCATGTATTGCTGCAACCGCTGGTTGTATTTGTCGATCACATTTTGCCCGCCGGCGGAAAACGCAATTTTGTGCACCGGCTGGAACGCTTCGGAATTATACAGCGCGTCAACATTGTTGATGCCACCCTGATTTGCTGCGATAAACGCAGTTACGCGCTCTTTCGAAGCCTGTTCAATGGCGGCGAGCATTTGCTCCTCAAATTCTTTGCAGAGTGACAATTTGCGTGCGGCAAAGGCGTCGTAATCAATAAAATCCCGATCGTTATATAAGGCTTCGATGCGCCGCTCGGCATCGGCAAAATTCTGGTTTTGCAGCGCGCGCCGGATGTCCTGCTCCTGCTGATCGATGGATCGCTGATCGAGATCGCCGTACTGGTCGCGCAAAAACGCGATATCGCTGTGCTGTTTCAGCAACCGGATAATGCCGCGATAATTGCCGCTATCTTTTAACATATTTATTTCGCCGGCCAAACTTTCGGCAACGCCCAGCCCGCGAGCCATATCGTTCACCTGTGCGCTTAGCCCGCGCACTTCGTTTTCCAACCGGGATACGATTGAATAATTGGTGTATTTGCCGTAATCGCTGCGGGAAAATGCCGGCAGGCTGGATTGCAACCGGTTGACATCGCCGCGCATGCGTGAATAAAAACTGGCGGATGGCCAGCTTTCGCGATTCAGTTGCGCGCGAAGGTCATCCAGTTTTTTGCGGCTGGTTTGCACATTTTCGAGGTCGCGGTTGAACGCATCCACAAACCGGGTGAAATCGGTGAATCGCTGATCGGGACGCTGATTGGTGCGGTCATATAAATTTTTGGCGGCATTCGCCGGGAAGTCAATTTTGGAGAGATCTCGTTTCCGCTGTACCTGGCTTTCGTAATACGGCACAATTTCTGATAACCGGTTGGCAACGGCATCGGCCACTTCACGACGCACATTCTCCGGATACCGATTTTCGTTTTCGAAAAACCTCATGATTTCCGGTAAGTTGCGAATAAACAGCTCGTTATCTAATCTGCCTTCGCGGGTAATTTGCAGCGCTTTCAGCGCAATGCGATAGTCATCCTGAAAACGCAGTTCGTCATCTACTTCGCGTTTGATGCCCAAATAATCGAGATATGCCCGGTCATCCGAACCTTTTATTGCGCCGGGGAAAATGGATTCTGTTTCCAGCACGATGGCTTGCAATTTTTTGAGCGTCTCTGTTTTGCGATCCAGTTCGGCTAATTCGCTGGCAAAATCGATGGTGCTGATGCTAACCGTTGTGCCGAGTCCCTGCAATCGCTGACGGTCGGCTTTATTTTTTGCCAAAATCGTTTGAAACGATGCATATTTTGTTTCAAACTGATAGCGCCAGCGTGGTACATAGCGATATTCCATATTCAAAAATGTTTTCGCATCAACCCGGTCAATCACCCACGTATATGGCATTGCGCTGGCTTCAACCGGATAAGCCGCAACATTTGGTGATTTGCTGTCGTTGCTTACCGCAGGATCCTGCGTTTCCGGCTTTTTGTCGAACTGTTGCGTCAGGTAGCTGGAAAGCTGCGTGCCGTTTGAGAGTTGCACCACCAAATAATAATCGCTGGATGCAGGCGCCGGGAATGTCATAAAATACCGTTTGTTTGGCTTTAGCTCAAACGGCTTGTCTTTGTCGATTATTTCCGTATAACCGGATTCCCGGGGAACGATTTCCGGATTAGGTTTCAGTTGTTTATATTTGCCGCAACCCCATAACAATAATGCAATTAGGGTAATTCCAATCGTTTTACGCATGATCATCCTTTCTAAAAGTATGTTGGTCATCAGGCATTATTTTAAGCATCTCGATAATGCAAAAATCGGAAAAATAAGCCCAACGAGCCCCCCGCAAAAAAAGTGTTCAACTCAGATTGATCGATATTTGTTCGTAAAAAAAATCATTCGGGCAGAATCGTAGCTAATAAATTATCAGAAATCAAGATGTAAAAATGGGGAAAAATGAAAATCAATTTGGTTGCAAAAACAGATCGGTCATACATTTAATATAGATAAAGTTTCTATCAATAGCTTGTTTTAGTCAACTAAAAATCTACAACGTTTTTCAATGCTTTTGCAACCGGATTGTGAAAAACCTGCTTTATTTTTGGTTATTACGATACAAAAATCGACGATTGCAATCAACATACGATCTAATTTTTAAAAAAGTTAATCGTTTTGCATTCAGTACCGATTATGATTAGAATACGTTTCACGCTTAGATTTCGGAGATAGAAAATGGAGAACACCTATTTCATTCTGAGTCATTATATCCAGCATGCTATGGAAATTGCAGAGTTTGAATTACTGGAAGATGACACCTATGCAGGAAAAGTTGCAATTTGCGAAGGTGTGGTTGCTTTTGGCAAATCGAAACTGGTTTGCGAACAAAATTTGCAGGCGACACTGGAAAGCTGGCTGTTGTTGCGCCTGAAATTGGGACATGCATTACCGATTGTTCATGGAATAAACCTCAATCAGGAGATCTAAGTTTATGAAAAACAACATCGCCTGCGACCAAAACGCATTTATCAGCAAGCTGCGCGAAATGAATTTTTCGGGTCCGATCGAAATCGCCGGACGAAAATTTATGCTGTATCATGGCAGGGTCATTGCCGTTCCGAATGAGCAAGTATTTACAATTGCCCAGTTTCGCTTCCTGATTCACGAAGTGCAAAAAATTGCTTCAACAGAAGAGTGGCAGCATTAATAGCGTAATTTTCCCTAACCGTAATCAAATGTTTTAATAAACAAGTGTATCCGATTCAATCGCCACTTTTAGAGCAATCATTGCCAGTATGATTATTATGCATTTTAATTGCATAAAAGCAGAAATATGCAATTAAAATTGCATAAATTTACAATAATTGATTTACTAACTGTAATTTCCCGCACAATTTTTTAACAAAGCCACGCTAATTTCCACATAACTACAAAAGCTCTTTTGCGCATTCTCTTTCCTGTCGAAATTTCGACATTTGGAAAATTTGTGAATTGTGAGTTGGGAGAGTGAGGTTGTAACATATTAATTTATCTATACTTGAACAGTGTCGAAAAACCTGCCAGTTTGTTGAAAATTACTGACTAATAAATGTTGAACTGTTGTCGTTTATTAATATTAAAGAAAACTGTTCAAAAACAATATTTTAAGATGCTTTATCGCATGACCAAAGCCAATCAATCTAATCGATAAATTTTATTATCTGGGTTTTCAAGGGTTAAAATTGTGAGGTTACCATGGAGCAGAATCATTTGACCGTAGGTAGTATTTCACGAGAAATGCTCAAGAATTTTACACGGAAACACCGCAGCAACGGGCGGCAATATTGGGATTTGCGAGAGGATGTTGATTGGCAGCATCGAATTGTTTTGACAGCAAACAACAATCGTATGCTTAGTGGCGAAGTTTACTCAAACATTTTTCGGTTGCTAATGGAAATTTATATTGCAGAAAATACCGAACAAGCCCTCGAATTTCTGCAAAATATAGAACCATACGATACTGTTTCTCATTTGACCGGCTGGCTCGATGCTTCCCCGGAAAACCTGAAATATTTGAACCAATCGCTGGACGATGATTTTTCCAATAATGGTATGAAATTATTGGCAAAGGCGCATCAGATGTATCTGTTGGAACTGGGGCAAAATCTTGTTCACGCAATTGACGATTATATTCAGGGTAAATTGGAATATGCAGCCATTGAGAGATAAAATTAACGTGTCCTTTTTATAAATTTGGTTTCAAAAAAGGCATCGCGAAACAGGTTTGCGATGCCTTTTTTTCAGACTCTGAAAAGTGCCTCGACAGAAATAAATAGATAATAAGCGGTTTAGATATTGTCAGGCTGAGCCCTTCGGCTAGCTCAGGATAAACTACGTCGAAGCCTCTATTTATATTGAATTTATCCTTTCCCGATTCTCGGGACTCAGGATGGCTTAATAAAACATCAAATTAAATTTGTGTACCCACTTATCTGTTTCATTAATAACGGCAAATTACGTTGTCAGTCAGCCATTTTGCTGTTGTGTACTAATATCGTTTTTTGGCACTACGTACATTTCAACTATTTTATTAAACAGTGCAGACAGGATTTAGAAAAGTTGGAAATGGGTGTGTTTCAATAATTGATTTTTTGGTGAGGATTACGTAAATTATCAACTTAAAACAAATATGTTAACAAAGTGTTTTACCATCGAAAAAGTTTTCGGAAGCTGCTGAGCAACAAGTCGCGGTTTTCTACGACATAAAACACACCGGAAATTATAGTCAGTGTTGTAACGATTAGCATTGATATCCCAATAAAATCGAAATACTGAGCAGAATAAACGAATTCTGATGGTGCAAAATAATTGCGCCAGTTTATATATGCCAGTATCATGAAAATTGTTATCATTTGTGCTGCTGTTTTCCATTTTGCCAAAACATGGGTGATGATAGGTTTGCCGGCATATAAGGCAAAAATTCGGTTAAAAGTCATCACGGCATCGCGGATGACAATCACCCAAACCATCCAGAGAAATATATAATCCAGCGCTGCAAATACAAAAAGTGCTGACGAAACCAGAATTTTATCTGCGAGCGGGTCCATAAATTGTCCAAGCCGGGTGATGACGCCAAATTTTCTGGCATACCATCCGTCATACCAATCTGTTAATGCGGCGAGCGTGAAAATTATGGAGGCAATTAGCTGCTCAGAGGATGATTTTTTCAAAATTAAAACGATAAAAATGGGTGTCAAAATTATTCGAAGGATGGTTAGCTGGTTTGGGATTGTCGGACGCATCGGCAACTTATTGCTTTTGTTGAGAAATTGATCGGGAAAACAGCATCTTTAAAAAGACCAAATATGATAAACAGTATTCCATTGGCATTCGAATATACTGCTTTATAACTGAAAAAATCAATGATATAGATGCTTTAAGGGAAAGCGCCTGTTTTTTTCGATTTAACCCATATTTTTATTGATTTGAATACAATATTTTCAGAATACTGAAAATATTTCTAAAATTTTCAGTAATTACTTCGAAAATAACATATGAAGTAATTGGTGTTTAGGGATCATTGAAAAATGGTCGTCAATGTTCTGTGAGTTTAATCATAAGAAGGGTAACCCGGTTAACTATATTATTGTCTAAAGAGTTGTAGTTGACCCGGCGGAGCTTTAGCACCCTGTTCACTGAAATAAAAGAGGGAAATCCCCAAAGCTACCGCGTTTCCCAATGATTGAATACTATACTTAGGTAACTATTACGCTATGCTGCAAGCGAATACATCAAATACGTACAGAAAAGCAAATCTGAATGGTCAAACTTCAGGGCAAACGAACATTGCAATTTTGGGAGTGCCCAGAATCGCGGAGCGCATGTATCGTAACTCCGAATTTCCGCATAACATTGTAGGGTTCATTAAAATTCGCCCCAGCGATGGCATTCCATTCAATACGGAATTTCCGGCAATCCTCGGTGATGTTAATAATTTGGGCGAAATCGTTCAAAAATTCAGCATCGAACGTGTTTGGCTGGCATTAGACCCCATGGATCGACCCGTTTTTTCCGAAGCTGTTCGGCAATGTAAGCTCCAGAAAGTTGAATTTGATCTTCCTACAAAAAGCGGCCATATCTCAAACGGAACGCATAATGATGATGCTTTATACAATGATAGCAAATTATATGAGAATTTTTTAAATGATGTGATTGGTGAAGACACACTGAAGCAACCGATTTGGCTGCGTTTGTTCGATTTTTTTGTTTCCACAATGCTCTTTTTATTGTTTCTTCCATCGTGGATTGTTGTTGCGTTGGCAATAAAGTTAGAATCCAAAGGTGGTGTTCTTTATTCACAGGAACGCGTTGGGCAAGGTGGACGAGTTTTTAGGATTTACAAATTCCGCAGTATGTTCTCAGATGCTGAGAAACGTAGCGGCCCCCAATTAGCAACCCAAAATGACCCGCGTATCACAAAAATTGGACGGATTCTCCGGAAAACCCGGATAGATGAATTGCCACAATTATTTAATGTGATAAAAGGTGATATGAGCCTGATCGGTCCGCGACCGGAACGACCATATTTCGTTGAAAAATATCGCCAGCAAATCCCCAGATATGTTGAACGTTTACGGGTTAAGCCCGGGCTTACGGGATGGGCACAGGTAGAAACCGGTTACGATGAAAGCCTGGAAGATGTGAAAGAAAAGCTTAAACACGATCTTTATTTTATCGATCACTATCGCCAATTCAAATTGTATGTGTCCATAGTTGTGAAGACGGTTTGGGTTGTATTAAGCGCTCAGGGACAGTAAATGAGTAAACAAAATCACAATATACTGTCGTTTGACATCGAAGACTGGTTTCATCCCGAAATTTTTAACGGACGATTTCCGTCGGAAGAATGGGAAAAACAGGAAAGCCGCGTTGTCGAAAGCACCGAATTGATATTAAATTTTCTGGCTCGCAAAAACTTGAAATCAACATTCTTTTTTTTGGGATGGGTCGCAGAAAAATATCCCGAGCTTGTTACACGTGCTGCACACGAAGGCCACGAAATTGCATCTCATGGCTATTCCCACAAAATGATAACACAAATGACGCCGGAATCCTTCCGGCAAGATTTACGGCAATCGCTGGATGTCCTCCAAAATCTTGTTGACCAGCCGGTTGTGGGCTATCGCGCACCTACTTTTTCAGTTACAAAAGATACATTGTGGGCGTTGCCAATTATGTTGGAGGAAGGATTGCGCTACGATTCATCCGTATTCCCGATTCATCACGACAGATATGGCATTCCGGATGCACCACGCGAGCCATTTGTCATATACGAAAAAAATGAAAAAAAACTCATCGAATATCCAATGACGACCGTTAAACTGGGATCACAAAATCTGCCTTGCAGCGGGGGCGGCTATTTTCGTTTATTTCCATTTCCGCTAACCCGGCATTTGATGAAACGCTGCCAAAATGAACAGCGACCCATCATCTTTTATGCGCATCCCTGGGAGTTCGATACCGGTTTGCCCAGAGTTGATTTGGGCTTCACCGGAAAAATTCGCCATTATAAAGGAATTCATCAGTTTTTGAAACGATTGGATGTGATTACAGATATGTTTCCGTTCACATCATTTCAAGCTTCTAACCTGGCTATTCAAACGCAATCTTCCTTTTCATTCTGTTAACATCGAGAAATGCCAGTGCATAAAATATCAATAAAAAATATTTTATGCGCAGAGTCACACCTTTTGGCGATTTTAAGAATAATTTGGCGGTCGTTTAACACAAATGACTCAACCATTCATAACTTGGCGGTTTTGAAATTGTATTATAAAAAATGTAAATTCTTAAAGGAATTTGTAAAATTATCGAACTATTTTACCGATAGTATTCGAATAACAACGGAAAAATGGTGCGTATGAGCGAAAAAGACAGTGTAAAAATCGAAACCCGCGTATTGGATGAACAATCAAGGGTTATGATGGTAACCATCAACGGTTATGTGGATCAGGCTAACAGTCATTTGCTTCAAAAAGTGATCGATCATTGCATAGCGGACAAGTATTACAGTTTGGTATTTAATCTGCAAAATCTTGTATATATGAGCAGTGCCGGCTGGGGCGTTTTAATTGGTGAAATCAAACGGTTCCGGGAAAATGGCGGCGATATTAAACTTGCCAATATGGGTCCGGAAATTTATGAAATTTACCAAATGCTGGAATTTTATCACATCATCAGTGAATATGGTTCTGTTGACGAAGCCGTGAAAAGCTTCAGCGGGAAAAAGATGGAAGGTCAGGATACCAAATCGCCGACCACAACCGTTCAACGGACTTATCAGGAGCCCAAAGAAACGGAGATACCCGAATCCAACGGCGAACCAAAACCAGAATATACGCCGAGTGAATCCGAAGAGATGGTTATTTCGGAGGAAGAGATCGACATCAATATTGACGGTATTTTGGCCAGCGAAGGTATTGTGAAATCTGGCGGTGAAGACAATCGAGCCGGATATGTCGAGTTTGATTTGGGCAAATTTGAAAAAGAACCGGATATGAAAATCCGTCCGGTTCAGGATAAAATTCGTGATATAATTTCCAAACATCCTGAATATGGGTTTTTCAAAATAAAAAAAGCGTTAAATGCAGAAGAATATTCTCATGTCAAAATTGGCATATTCAAATTGCGCTCAATTTTAAAAGCGTTGGAGTTGGATACTAAAGAGAAACGGTATCGTTTCTTTCGATCGGCTTGACAATAAAAAACGAATTGGAGGTAACGGTGATTTTGACTTTCAAAAAATCGCTTTCACTGTTGATGTTCTTGAGTTTTGTGTTGCAAATGGTTATTTTCTGTCCTGTGTTTGCAAATAGCCCCGAACAGCCGGGAAGTCCGGAATTGTTAGAAGCACCGGTTTCTCCGGGTCAGGGTGTTGTGGGCATCCGACGTGGTTTTTCTCCTGGTGATGGCGTTTCCATTTCAACTTATCCGGATACTACATTCTTCCTGAACGGTATTTTCCCGATTGATGACGGCGGTTACGTCGAATTGCCGATTTATGGTAAAGTGCGAATCACCCAGATGACGGAAGCAGATTTCACCAATTATTTGCTCGATAAGTATAAAGATTATCTCCGTTTTCCGAATATACAGGTTAAGCCGATGATTCGGTTGAGTGTTTTGGGCGGTGTGCGCAAGCCGGGTTTTTACTATTTCGATAATGATTATTCATTGTGGGAAGTAATGAAACTGGTTGGCGGAACATTGGACGAAGACGGGCTGAAACAAATGCGCTGGAAAAGGGATGGCGATAATGTTCAGGAAGACCTTATTCCGTATATCCAATCCGGTGTTGCTCTGAAAAATATATCATTCCGTTCCGGCGATCAGATTTGGGTGCGTTCACCCAACAAACCGGGCTTTTTTGCCAAAACACGTAATGTTCTTAACTTTGTGACGGCAATTGCCGGTTTCTTTACATTATATATAACCTATCAACGATACGTGATTCAAGGGCGGTAACAATTATCCGAGGTAATGATGAATATTAATGCCAATGGGCACCGGCGGGGCACAGGAAACAGCTTTGTCGAACCGGAAAATGAAATTAAAAAATATTTACGCATCCTCCGAAAGCGGCTGTGGCTGATTCTGGGCGTTTTTGTGCTGGTTTTTGCAGGATGGGTTGGCTATGTGGCAATGTATGACAGCCAGCCATTATATACCGCAGAAACGTTGCTCCATTTTCAGGATGCCCGTAAAGTAGGTGCATTGGATGGTGATAACGGACGCCGGGTTAACGAAAGCCGGGTAACCACACTAACAACCAATAAGTTAATGGAACAAATTGTAGAGGAGTTACAGCTCAATCTTTCCGTTACGACAGAAGGTGTGGACCGCGATGACCTGTTCCGTTATGTGAATGTATCCTTTAATAGCGTTGACGGACAATTTAAGGTGCTAAAAAGCATAGACCAAATTGGCAAATACAGTTTGCTTTATACCAATCCGGCAAATGGAATTGAAGATAAATTACTCACGACTTTTGCCGTTGAAGATACGGTTCGGCTGGCGCAATACAGTATTGCATTTGCCCTGAACAGCGATTTTGTCAAAGGTTTAGGCCAAAAAAATGTTGAATTTAAAATTCGCGATACCGACCGGGCAATTTCCACACTGCGAAATATGATCGGGCAAAGATGGCTGGATCGCCGAAATATGACCTATCTGGAAATTTCTGCCACTCATTCATCGCCGGTAATGGCTGCAAAAGTTGCCAATACCCTGGCAACCCGGTTTGTGGAGTTCGATTCCAGAATCAAAAACCGCAAAAGTAACGAAGCGGAAAAAAACCTCAAAAGCCAATTGGATATTTCAAAAGAAGAGCTGGAAATAGCCAATCAAAGGTTACAGGTTTTCCGGGAACGCAACCCGGATGTTATTGAAGGACGTGTCGCGACATCTTTAGCCACATTGGAGCAAGGTCGTGCAACGGCGCAGTTTAAGCAAAATGAAATCCGTCAGTTGATTCAGCAAATCAGAGAAACCGAGGATTTCGATGAAAAATCGGTACGCGTTCGCGAGTTAGTGCAATATTTGCTGGCTGATGGGCTGCCATCCGGCACCGCTTTCGATTCCGAAATGCGGGAATTAACAACTGCACGCAATGAAATGTATACCAAACAATTTGTTTCGCCGGCGGAGCTGCGCGAAAATGAAGCCAGATTTAATGCACTATTTAATAAAATTATCGATTTGGCAATTTCGCATATCGATAAACTGAGCACAGATGTAACGGTTGCCGAACAAAATATTTTGAATGAACGCGGAAAACTTAGCGCCTTGCCCAGAAAAGAACGCGAATTAACCGCATTCGTGCGAGATCAGGAAGTTAAACAACGGCTTTATGAAGATATTCTGTTGCGCTACAATCAGGCAAAACTCAGCAACGAAGTGGAAGTCGGCGATGTTTTCATTATGGATGAAGCCCGCATTCCGCCACTCCAAAGTAGCTGGAAAATTGTCCTCCAAAAATCGCTGTTGGGGCTTATGCTGGGCATAGGTTTGGGCGTTGCGTTAGCCATCGTTCTGGAATTTTTTGATAAAACAGTGCAAACCGCCGAAGACCTCGAAGGTAAATTGAAATTCCCCGTTATCGGAAGCATTCCTGTGATTTACGATGAAAACGATATTCCGGATAACGTAAAGGATATCAAAGGAAAGCGAGATGCGAAGCTGATTACCCTGGATTATTCGCCCACTTTGGAATCAGAATCGTATCGCGATTTGCGGACAAAATTGCTTTTTATGAGCCAAAAACAAAAACTTGGCTCATTTGTAATGACCAGTTTGCGTCCGAATGAAGGCAAATCGTTAACTTGTGCGAATCTGGCTATCACATTTGCACAACAAAAAATATCCACGTTGTTGATAGATGCGGATTTACGTCGCGGTGTTTTGCACAATGTTTTTGGTAATCGCAAAAAGCCGGGACTTGGTGATTTCCTCGTATCCAAAGCAACTGTGGATTATGAAAACATCAAAAAGTTGATCCAGAAAACGATTATCCCGAATTTACACATTATTACAACCGGTTCGCCGATACCGAATCCTACCGAAATGTTGGGTTCCGAGCGTATGAACGCATTATTGAATATGCTAAAACAGCATTACGGTATGGTAATTTTGGATACAGCGCCATTTCAGGCAAGTTCGGATGCGCCAATCCTCACCCGGAATGTGGATGGATTGGTGGTGGTGGTCCGTGCAGATTACACTAATGTTGAACAGCTTGAACAAAAATTGCGTGAATATGCGCAAATTCAGGATAGCCTGCTCGGTTTGGTTTTGAATATGGTGAAAACCGATGTCAAAAAAGAGCGTTATCAATACTCATATTACAACTACTAAGTTGATAATAAACAAAATTTTGACGCGGGACAGGTGTGTTCCGCGTTCTTTTTATCCAGATGTTAGTTTAAAAAAATGTAATCGATTAGCAACGTTATCTGACGAGGAAAAATGACTTATTTTGTAACAGGCGCAGCCGGGTTTATCGGTTCAAAAGTCGCTGAAAAACTGCTCGATCGCGGCGAAAAAGTTGTTGGCATTGATAATATGAACGATTATTACGATGTTCGTGTTAAGCAATGGCGGCTGCAACATTTACAAAAAAACAATCGTTTTCAATTTGTCCAGGGCGATATCGGCGATCTTGAACTGCTCAGTAATATTTTTGGTGAACATCAATTTGATGCCGTTTTTAATCTCGCAGCCCGCGCAGGTGTGCGTGCCAGCGTTGCAGACCCGTGGGTGTATTACCAAACGAATGTGACCGGAACGCTCAACTTACTCGAATGTTGTCGTCAGAAAGGCATCCACAAATTTATTTTGGCATCAACATCGAGTGTTTATGGCGAAACCGAAACACCGTTTAACGTGGGAAATAAAACCGATACGCCGCTTTCACCATACGCTGCATCCAAAAAAGGTGCGGAAGCGCTTTGCTATTCGTATCATTATCTCTATAAAATTAATGTAAGTATACCGCGCTATTTTACGGTTTATGGACCAGCGGGGCGACCCGATATGTCCTATTTCAAATTTCTGTTAAAAATTGACCGGGGCTTGCCAATAGATATTTACGGTGATGGCAAACAAAAACGCGATTTTACTTTTGTAGATGATGTCGCAGAAGCGACTGTTCGTTGTCTCGATTTAAGCGGTTACAACATATTCAATGTTGGCAACGATCGCCCGGTTGAACTGCACCAAATGATTACATTGCTCGAAAAACTGATGGGAAAATCCGCCAATAAAAACTACATGGACCGGCATCCGGCAGACAACCCGGTAACTTGGGCAAATTTGGACCGGACGCTCCAATTGCTCAACTGGCGCCCTCAGGTGCCGTTGGAAGATGGGTTAAAAAAAGTTTGCGATTGGTTTGCGGAAAATAAAGCGTGGTTGAGGGAAATTGATTTAACAGATTGAAAAACGGCAGGGATGGGATGGAAATTAAAGCATTTTTAGAAGCACCCGATGGCTGGGATCGCTTTGTAAACGAGCACAAAAACGGAAAAATATACCACTCCACGGTTTGGCACGAAATGGTCAAAACTACTTTTGGCCACCAGATTTACTATATAACCCTAACCGAAAATCAAAAAATCACCGGCGTTTTGCCGTTGACCGATTTTAAATCGTTGCTGTTCGGGCGATTGGCGGTATCACAGCCATTTGTCAATTATGGCGGTCCGCTATTGAGCAACGATGATCAGATCGAACCGTTGATGCAATTTCTGGAATCATTCCGGGTTGAAAAAGGATTTAAATCAATCGAAATCCGGCAGGGTGAAGCTTTAAATACAGGCATGCCTTGCAAACAACATAAAGTTACGTTTTTTCTGGATTTACCGGCTGATCCAGATGAGCTGTTCAATGGATTTAAAGCCAAATTGCGCAGCCAGATCCGTCGCCCGATGAAAGATGAGATGACCGGAAAAACCGGTGGGCTGGAACTTCTGGACGAATTTTACAAGGTATTCACCATAAACATGCGGGATTTGGGCACACCGCCACTACCGCGTCGGTTTTTTGAAAATATTCTCAAAACTTTTCCGGAAGAGGCGTTTGTCGGTGTGGTTTACGCTGCCAATGGCGCTGCTGCCGCTGCTTCTTTTTTGATAAAATATGGCGATATCATGGAAATTCCCTGGGCATCATCGTTGCGGGAATACAATCGATCCAGCCCGAACATGCTGCTGTATTGGGAATCCCTGAAACTGGGCATCGAAAAAGGCTGCAAACGGTTTGACTATGGACGTTGCACACCGGATTCCGGAACGTATCGCTTCAAAAGACAATGGGGCGCGGAGGAATCACCACTCTACTGGTATTATATTTTGCCGGAAAAAGAGGAACTGCCGGAGATGAATCCGGACAACAGCAAGTTTGATATGTTCATAAAAATTTGGCAAAAAATGCCGCTTTCTTTCACCAATTCGGTTGGACCGTTGGTGATCAAACATATTCCATAATCCAAAGTAGTTGTAAATTATGAGCTTAACCGCTGTCGTTTTTGCATTGGTTTATTTTACGGGATTAATCCTTACCTTTTACAATCCCGTTTATGGCGTTATTACATACATTTTTGAATGGCACAATCACCCGCCGTATTTCTGGTGGGGCGATGCGTTGCCGGATTTACGCTGGTCGTACACGATCGCACTCGCTACGCTGATCAGCTTTTTTATCAACCGTAATCGCCTAAAACCAATGCTGGTGAAACCGGATCTGAAAATACTGATTTGGGTCTGTTTTATTATTTTGAACATGTTTGTTGTATCTTACATGTTTGCGCTATTTCCGGATGCCAGTTTCGAAAAAACCATGGATGTGGTTAACAAACTGATGCTGTTTTATCTGTTGGTTAGCCTGATGCGAACCCAGCAGGATTACCGTATTTTAATGTGGGTGATCATCGTTTGTGTATCACATATGGGATTTATAGCTTGGGATGTCGGATCCAACCGCGACATCGGTGTCATCGCCCCAAATGCTACGGAAGAAAATGCACTCTCTGCACATGTGATGGCAATGCTCCCGTTTTTTGGCATTTACTTTCTATTGAGCAACCGCTGGCAAAAAATTTTCATTTTACTGGCGGTACCATTTTGTCTGAACCTGATTATTCTGGCGAATAGCCGCGCAACCGTGGTGGGTTTAATGGCAATCGGAATGTTTTCTGTTTTGCTGATGCGCGGTAAATATCGAATGATTGTTGTTGTCGGAATAATTGGTGCAACGGCGCTATTTTTAAATTTGACGAACGAATCATTTTCGGAAAGACAGCAAACGGATGTCAGCGATAATTCCGCCCAAAGTCGTCTGTGGATTTGGGGCGGCGCATACGAAATGTGGAAAGAGCATCCGATGGGCGTTGGCGACGGCGGTTTTGAAGAGCTTTCCATGTCATATATTCCGGAAATCAACTCTCCGAAATCGCAGCACAATACTTTTGTCGCAATTTTTACAGACTGGGGATTAATCGGGCTTTTACTATATTTAGGATTTTTAGCCCATGCGTTTTTTATCACCATGCAAGTGAAGCGATTATCGAAATGGCGACCGGAATTGCGATGGTATTATTTGAACACAACCGCAATACAATTGGCATTAATCGGGATATCTGCCGCAGGGATATTCCACAGTCGGCAATATGCCGAAGTCGTATATTGGTTGATCGCGTTTGCCGTCGCGCAAAAACGATTAGTTGAAAATGAAATTGCAGAAATTGACCTCGAAGAATCCGAAGAAACTCCCGAAGCGGAATTAATACCGGTTTCTGAGAATGGTAACGGATTACCAATTGGGCAACGTCAGGGGATGGGATGAATCGATTACTCATATTAACCACTAATTTTCCACCATCGAAATCCATCGGGACTCAGCGGATTTTGCGGATTTGCAAATTTCTGGATCGCAATCGCTGGAAAATTTCGGTGCTCACATTAAAAGAAAAATATTATCCGGAATACAATGGCGACGATTCCCTGCCGGAATTTATGCAGGATGTTTCCGTCACCCGAACCGGAAAACTCGATGTTGTCCATCATTTATTGAATGTTCGTGAAAACATCAAAAAAAATGATGGCGGTGAAGATGCTGCCGCTGAAAAACCGCAAACAACAGTAAATCCCGTTGCAAACGGGAAATCAAACGGTGCCGTTGCCAATGGCGTTTCGTTGCAGGATCTTGGTTACAAACCGGCCGAAAAATTGGCAAAGCGCAGCAAATGGCAAGTCCTGAAAGATTTTTTTACCGATATTTTGCAATTTCCGGACAAAAATATGACCTGGCTGCCGTTGGCGATTTGGCGTGGATTTTGGTTGATTAAAAAGCAAAAAATCGATGTCATTTTCTCCAGCTCGCCGCCACACAGTCTACATTTGATGTCCGCGATTCTCAAAAAACTGACCGGTGCGCGATTGGTAATCGATTTTCGCGATCCGTGGGCACGCTCTCCGTGGCACGATGAAGAGCGCGATGCCAACAGTTTTGAAAAATGGAAACATGATAAAATTGTCGCTTTCGAACGATGGGTAGTACGGCAGGCCGATCAGGTTGTGCTGATTACTCAGGAAATGTATAACGATTATGTCGCGCATTACAGCGATTTACCGAGAAGCAAATTTCGGCTGTTTAACAATGGATTTGATCCGGAGAACCTCATTCAGTTTGATGGCAGCGAAACCGAAACGCCACACACCCGCGATAAAATTCGGTTTATCCACGCCGGATCGTTATACAAACACCGCGATCCCAGCCCGATTTTACTGGCTGTAAAAAACCTGGTTGATAACGAAATTATCGATCGCAGCAAAGTGGAATTCATTTTTCTTGGCGCGGTAACCGATCACCAAAAGCACACCAAAGCGCTTTCCGAAGATCTGGGGCTGTCGGATGTTGTCAGTTTTATCTCAAAAGTAAGTTATCAAAAAAGCCTCGAATATATGGCCAACAGCGATGTGCTGATTCTGTTACAACCGGTCACCAAATTGCAGTTGCCCGGCAAATTTTATGATTACATTTGTTGGGATAAACCGATTCTCGCAATTGCCGAAGAGGGGAGCGCCACCAAAAATGTGGTCGTTGACCGGTTTGGTGTATTTGCAAATTTCAACGAAATCGAAGATATCGAAAAAGGCATTGTGTTTTTGTTTGACAACCCGGATTATCTGGTTGAAAGTATCCGCGAAAACCGCCAGTTTTTTAACATGGCAAATGCCATCAAAACGTTCGATAATATTCTGGAGTCTCGATAAAAAATCGCAGCCTGCAAAATATCCGAGTTTCACAATTCCGGTGACAATGCCGACAATGATTGGCATAACTCGAATGTTTTGCGGGCTGATTTATGTGGTTCAGGGATAGCAAAATGATGCAAAAATCTTACAAAGTGCTGGTTCTGGGTGTTGACGATCGCAGTGCCCTAACGGTCATTCGCTCGCTCGGACGAAAAGGCATCGTTGTTCATCAGGGAACAGACGCAAACGACTCGGTTGCAAGCTATTCCAAATATGTGAAGCGTGTCATCGAATTTCCGAAAGTTGGGCAGGAACCGGATCTGTGGCTGCAAAAGTTGGAAAAATTATTGCGTTCCGAGTCTTACGATTTGGTTATTCCAACTGCGGATAACTATCTGGTTCAAATTGTGCACAACCGGGAAAAACTGGAAAAACTGGCAAAATTAGCCATTCCCGATGACCGTGGTTTTGAATACACCTACAAAAAAAGTAAGACGTTGGAGCTGGCTGAAAGCCTCGGCGTGCCCATTCCAAAAAGTTTTGAAGTTGTTGATATTAAAGAACTTGACACTGTTTGTGAAGCCTTCCATTTCCCGTTGATTGTTAAACCGGTTTCCTCAAAAGTGTGGCAGCAAAACATCCGTCATGCGCTGGATGTGGAGTTGGCAAAAGATCGAAGCGATCTCGAAAAAAAGCTGCTGCGATTACTGCCGATTTGTCCGGTGCTCATCCAATCCTTTCACAAAGGGGTTGGCATCGGGCAGGAATTTTTGATGGATAACGGCGAAATGGTCGCAGCTTTTCAACATGAGCGCGTTCACGAACCGTTGGGCGGCGGTGGCAGCAGCTATCGCAAAAGCGCACCGCTGGATCAGAATTTGCTGAAACACTCGCTCAATTTGTTGCAAAATTTGCGCTGGACCGGCGTGGCGATGGTGGAATACAAACAGGATCAGGAAACCGGTGAAAGCGTTTTGATGGAAATAAACGGGCGATTTTGGGGATCGTTGCCGCTGGCGATTGCCGCCGGTGTCGATTTTCCGGGATTGCTTTTTGATATGCTGGTTGAGGGCAAAAAGCCGGCGGAAAACAAATATCGGTATCATTTGTATGCCCGAAATCCGGTGAAAGACCTGGACTGGTTGAAAGAAAATATTCGCGCAGATAAAAAAGATCCGTTTAAAATTACCGTACCGATGCCCAAAGTTGTTGCAGAAATCCGGCATATCGCGTTGTTGCGTGAGCGTTGGGATACGATTGTGTGGGATGATCCAAAGCCCGGCGTTCGCCAATTAAGCAAATATTTTGGCGAAAATTTACGCGGTGCACGTGAAAAAATTCAGCACAAATCGTTGGAGTTGAATTACCGCTTTAATCCGTTTCATCGGAAAAACGCGGAAAATCGTTTTGCTAAACTTGTTAAAAAACAACCGTTTATAGCATTTGTTTGCAAAGGCAATATTTGCCGGAGCCCGTTTGCGGATTATTATTTGCGTGCCAAATTGAATGGGAAAGCCGATACCATTCGCATCGATTCTTACGGATTGATCGAACGGGTCGATCGCCCCAGCCCGGATAATGCGCTCGAAGCCGCACAGGATTATGGCATCGATATGCGTCCGCATCGCTCAAAACTGCTCACACCGGATGTGGTTCAGCAAGCCGGCGCTGTTTTTATCATGGATATCGAACTGTATCGTCGGGTGTTGCTGATGTTTCCCGAATCCAAAAACAAGCTGTTCTTTTTGGGATCGTTTCGCAAAAATGCGCCCTCTCTGGAAATTATTGATCCGTATGGCGGCGATATCAACCGGTTCCAGAAAATTTACCGGCAGATTTCAGAAGCAGTCGAAAATTTGCTGCCCATAACTCAAAAGTGAATCATTTTAATATTTTATTACATGCTGTAAGTTGCTGTTTACGCTGTTTTTAAGGAGCAAAATTGTCAAAAGAAGATTATGGTAGAAAAGGCAAGGAAGCTTTCTATTGGGTTGTGTTTGCCGAAGCCGCGGAATTTTTTCTGCGTTTTGGCAGCAGTATTATTTTAGCAAGGATTCTCTTCCCTGATGATTTTGGGTTGATGGGGCTGGCTTCCATTGCCATTCAGTTTTCCCGGCGGTTGACCCAATTTGGCTTAACATCTGTTTTGGTTCAGATAAAAGATATCAAAGATGACCACTACCACACGGTTTTTTGGACGAACATGCTAACCATGTCGTTTGTGGCGACAGTGGTGTTTTTTGGTGCGCCTTATTATGCAGATTTTTTTGGAAAACCTGTACTCATACCCATATTGTGGGTAATAGCGATCGACTTTGTTCTACAGGCTTTTTCGGCCGTTCCGACAGCAATTTTACGGCGCAATTTGCGATTTAAGGAGTTGGCATTTTCCCATACAATCAGCAAAATTGCAACTATTGTGGTGGCAATTGGCTTGGCTGTAATGGGCTACGGTGTTTGGGCGTTAGTGTGGGGCGAAGTAGCGGGAAGCCTTGCCAGTCGCACATCTGCAATTCGATATGCGCTGCGTTTTTCGGACTGGAAACCCAAATTCCGTTACAAAAAATGGGCGCTCAAAGATACGTTTTCATTCGGATTATGGATGTATGTAAATGCATATGTCACATACGGCATCAATAAAGTTGACTACTTTTTTATCGGAAAATTTTTGGGCGCAACAGCACTCGGTTTTTATGAACGCGCTTTTGACCTGATGAGTATGCCGCGCAAACGGCTCGTTCGCAAAATGAACACCGTTGCATATTCTACTTATTCACGATTGCAGGATGACAGCGATCGTTTGATTCGCGGATTATTGCAAGTTACCCGGCATTTGTCGGTCGTAACCTATCCGCTGATGATCTGGTTATTTTTTGCATCCCCATCGTTGATCGTTAATCTTTACGGCGATAAATGGATGGAAACCATAATCCCGCTGCAAATTATGTGCATATCCGGGCTAATTGATTCTTTTACCCTCATTTTTCAGCCGTTGTTAAAAGCAACCGGCTATATCGGGAATAATACCCGCAGAGATATTCTATATTTAGTGATATTAACACTCGGCGTTTTGGGCGGCATTTTTTATTTTGGAACGATTGCAGGTGTTGCAATCGGTATCGTGTTTGCCTCCGTTATCCGGTTGTTGCTTACGATGACGCTCACTGCCAAAAAATTACCGCTGAATATCTGGCATTTTTTTGGTGCGCAGCGCTCAGCCATTGTTTACGGGGGAATTCAAATTGCAATGTTGTGGGCACTGAAAATATTTGTCGAACCGCATTTGGGTGAAACCAGTCTCATAATGTTTGCCCTGATCAGCCTGTTGTCAATGATTGCGCTTTTTGGATCGCATTATGTGATCCGTTTTCAGGATATTGACGAGATCATTACAGACCTGACCAAAGATTTGCGAAAAACTGCCCGGAAAATTCCGGTAATTAAAAATTTGCCATTCGTTAAAAACAAATCGAAAAAGCCGTTGAAACCGACACCGGATATCGAAGTACCGGCAAAAACTGTTGAACCACCGCTTTCTGCGGAAAGCGCAAACCTGACGGATAACCACAATTGATCGCATTACCGATGGAACAACCGGATTTCGATCAGGTTGTTGCTGAAATTACGCAGCATGAATGGGAGCAAAACCTCGAAATCGGGCGATTTCGAAAATTGCAGATATTAAAAGTAATGCACCGCCCGTTTTCGGTCGTCGGGAGATGCCGGGTTATCGGTGACAAAAATGAATCGATCGTTTTTGTCAAAAAATACCGGCTGCAGGATGGTCGAACGGTCAAACGTCATCTCGAAAAAATTCGCCAGGATATGGAAGCTGCGCATTATTGGTACACCCATTTTTCAGATTCGCATCGATTCCGGGTCGTTCGCCCCGTGTTGGATATGCCCGAACGCTCGATCGCCGTTACCGAAGAATCGACCGGCGAAAATCTGTTCCAGATTTTACTTCAAAACGCACACCTTTTTGCAGGCACCACTAAATCCCAACAACTGGACAAACAAGTTTTTATGGTAGGCGAATGGCTGAATTTTAAACAGCAAAAAATGCTAATTCCCAATAAAAACTACGACTTGAATGAGCTTGTTGATTACGTAAACGTGCGGTTGGAAAAGCTTTTGGAAGATCCGCGACGGCAATTTCCCGCCGGACTGTCACCCAAAGTCCGCAATTATTTCCGGGAACAAATTTCTCAGGTGCCGGAAAATGAATTGCTGGTTACGGTGAATCACAGCGATTTCAATCCCGGTAACATTCTGATAAAAAATGATATTGTTACTGTTTTGGATTTTGGGCGACTGGTGGATGGCTCATATTTGCTGGATGTCAGCAAGTTATATTTTCAACTGGAGTTGCTGACGTTTAAACCGCAGTTCAGTAAATCGACCATCCGGCGAGTTCAGCAGATGTTGTTGATCGGATTTGGCGATGAAAACGCCACCGAAAAACTGATGTTCAAATTGCTGCTTATTCGACACATTTTAACACATCTGGCAAATATCACCCGCTTTTGGAAATTCAGCCTTCCCGAACGTCTGTATAATACCTGGGTAATGCGCCGCGAATTAAGTATCCTGAATCGATTAATAGACGGTTAATCCTGTTTAATTACGAATTTAAACAGCAGCGAAAATGTAGCAAAAAGTTACCAAATCTGTAACTTTTGATTTGATTTATTTCTATAGATTTGCGAAAATGCAGTGGATGTTTGGTGCGATAGTTCTTGGTTTAATTATTATGCGGTTCTTAATAATACAATCATAAATCGCTCAAAAGTGAATTAAATCATACAAATTTACCCGATTTTATATAGTTTTACTCCGAAAATACGATCATCAACATAGACAGATTTTATAAAAAAGATGTTTTATAAAGAATGAATAAAGTAACCGAATCAGGAAGTCGTGCCGGGTTCCGAAAACTGCGGAACTCCATTTCAAGGAGTGAGATGCAAATGAAATACGGATATAAGAGTGGCTTATTTAGCGCATTGGGCTTAACAGGTGTTTACTCATCTTATCGCCGAATCAATCAGAAAAAAGCGTTGGTGTTAACTTATCACGGTATTTTGCCGGAAATCCCCAGTGGTGGTTCAGAATACGAATATCGTAATTTTGTAACAACCCGCCAATTCGATGAGCAGATTCAGTTTCTGCTGAAAAATTATCGCCCGCTCAAAGCGGCTGATTTCTGCAATTCGGAAATCGATACCAGCGGTGGCTTTTTGATAACATTTGATGACGGATTCAGAAATAATTATCGTTATGCCGTGCCGGTATTGCAAAAATATGGTATCGAAGGTTGCTTTTTTATTTCCACAGGATTAATTGGCACCCGCGATTTTTTATGGACAGAAGAAGTAACCCGCCTGTTAAACAACACAAAACAAAAAGAATTGATGCTCGGCTGGGCGGATAAACTCGTTTTGTCATTGGTTTCCACAACTGACCGGGCAAATGCATCGCAAATCATCCGGAAAAAGCTCAAGCTTGCGCCCAAATCCGAACGCGACGAGGCGATGGCGTGTCTTCGCAGCCAGCTCTCGGATGTCCCGGCAGATATGCTACCGGATGAAGAAGAACGCTATTTATTTATGACATGGGACGAAGTTAAAGGGATGGTTGAAGCAGGACAACATATTGGCGCGCACACCCACACACATTCCATGCTTTCCACACTTTCGGAATCGGAAAGTTGGGAAGAATTGAAGCTCTCTAAAGAATTGCTGGAAAAAGCCACCGCCCAGAAATGCATCACAATGAGCTATCCCAATGGTGAATCTGACAATTTTTCCGATCTTCACAAAACTCAGCTCAAAAAACTGGGCTACAAATGTGCGTTTTCTCAAATTCCGTTATTCAACAACGGACAAACAGACCGTTTTGCGCTGCACCGATTTAATGTATCATTGGGATTACCGCTGTCGTTAATGGAAGCAAAACTGTGCGGCTTGCTAAAATAATGTAAATATTGAAATTAGCTAATTGTTCTCAACCATTGCTTTTTTCTGAATTCATAAAAAACATGATTATTATCCGGCGACCCCTGTCATATTTGGCAGGGGTTTTTTGTTTATCATTATTATATTTGGTGCAATTTTGGTAATAGATTTGAACAATGTTGACGATGACATACATCAGTAATTCAGCGGCAAAATTATCAAAATGGTGGTTCGAAAGTTGGGAATTGATATTGTTTCAGCCACAAACAATCGCTAAAATGAGCAGGAAAAATTAGGGATGACGATGAAATATTTGGATAACGCACATACTTTTTTGCCATTTTTTTATTTTGGTCAGCTCCAAAGTGGTGGCAAAAGCCTCGTCATCACCAATCATGCAGCGCGTAAATCTATTGATTACAGCACGTTGCATCAGGAAGTTACGATTGTCGATATCAAATATTCCAGCGTGGCAAACGAAACCAATCGAACCGGAAAACTCGCTGAATTACAACATTTCGATGCCCGGTTCGAAAACGTCATCATCGATGTTTCCGGTAAATCGCCGGATGAATTTGTAAAAATTGCCGCAGATCTGCTCGAACCGGGTGGTTCGCTGATCATTCTGGATTGGTCAAATTCGACTGGCGAAGCCATCAAAAATGTACCGATGCACCTCAAATCAGCCCGCGATTTGCGGCATCTTTCCGGTAAAGTGTTGGATACCCTCAAAAAAAACCAATTTCAATCGCAGTGGTATTATTTGGTCGATCCGGATTTGAAGAAACCCAAATATTTGGTTGCACCGGGATTCCAAACGACGGTGCCTGCTTCCAGCGATTCCGGGGTAAAACGCTGGCTGGTGCAGCGCGGTGCGTTTTATTGCCAGCCGCATCAGCGGGTAATTGTTGCCGCAAAACCCGATGAAAACGGTGCCATTCAGCCCACACTTCTGGATCGCATTATTGCCAAAACGTTGCGTCAGCCTTTTTCGCCGGAACTCCGGAAATATGTTCGCCAGATTTACATTTCAACGACCAATATTTTGATTATCCGGTTACAGGTGGAAAACAGCGATTTTTTCATCCGTTTTCCATTTACAAACGAAGCGATAGAGCGGCTTAATGCGCAAAACGGAACTTTGAACCAGCTATCCTTAAACGGTATTCACGCCGTTCCGAAACCGGTTGAAGGCATCGATGCAGATGTTCCGGTGTTTGTGGAAACAGGTGTTCCCGGTGGTTCTGCGGAAAAACAATTCCGCGAAAAAAACCTGAATATTGCCCGCGAAATTTATCGCGAAGCACAGAATGGCATTCAAAATGTTCACCAAAAAACAGGGCAAGTTGCTGTTTTTGATGAACATACGCATGCAAATCAACTAAAGCCGAAATTGGATGCCATCGTTCAACGCATTCCCGAGTACGCTGAACATCTTCGAAAAATCGAGTCGGTTTTGTTTGCTGAGTTTTCGGGCAAAAAAATGCTGATTGCGCTGTGCCACGGTGATTTTAAAATTGGCAACTGTCTGTTCGACAAAAACCGGAAACTCACCGGTTTTATCGATTGGGATATGAGCGAAGCCGCCGGAATGACATTGGTGGATATCGCCAGTTTGGCCGGCAAATGCCTCCGCTTGCGGAACGGATTTTCGCTTCCGGATCTGGTGCTAAAATCCGCTCAGTTGCCCGATGATTTTCATGTCATCTATTCAAATTATTTTGCAGAAACCGGAACAGATGAAATTCCCGTTTACCCCGCGATGCTGTATTATTGGGTTGATCGGGTGTATAAACAATTTGTTTTCGATACCCACCTCAAAGCGCTTTGGGTAAACCAGAATGTGCTGCCCGTTCTCCATAAATTCGGTGCTGAACCGGTTTCTGCGCTGAAAATTGATCATCATAATTCATAAAGCCGCAACGAATCCCGCACCAGATTCCGTAGTTCGTGTTCCTCCAGCGAGAGCATGTTTTCCAGAATTTCCTTTACAGACGAATTATCTGTTTGTTTCGCCAATTGCCGGTACATATCCAGCAAACAGTCGTCCATTACAATTGCCTGACGGACAATCTCCTCTTCATTTGTCGCCGGATTGTTGAGCATTTTGCGCAATTCTTCCAATTTCTGTTCGCAAGGGCTGTATTTGGACCAGCTCTTGAGCACTTTCTGCGCGGCATCTGTTTCGTAATCGGACAGGATTTTTTCGATCGAGCGTTCGTGATGTTCCAGATATTCCAGCAACATTTTGACACGGGGTGTGTCTGCGAGATCACTTTGGGTGTGATAATATTCGGCAATCAAACGGTGGAATTCGCGCGCATGATCAATAATGGATTTGATCTTTTCGTAGCGCATGGCTCCTCCTTTCCCTGTTTTGCGTTGTTTTATCGCAATTCCCGAATCACCGGAATGCGGTATCCGGGAAGGTTGGTGTCGTCAGAGCCATCAGTAATTTAGCGAGATTCGCGAGGCGCAGCAATAATTATTCGCGAATTATGCAAATTTTCGCAAATCAAACAATGATTTCCACATTTTTGGCTTGCAGACCATCTTTGGTTTTTATGATATCAAATTCAAAAACGGTGTCGTGATTGGGAAGCAAATCGGAGTTGATTTGCCGCCCGATATCCGATTCATGAATGAACGCGGAATCATACGGCGAATCGCTGCGACGGGTATCGGTGATCCATAAATTTTCTTTCATAAATTTCATGAATCGCAAAAATCCGTAGTGTTCCTCCTGATTAAAATGATAGCACGTACCGCGAACCCGCGAATTTACTTCGCCCCACGGGATCGTGTTTTTGGATTTTACCGGCAACAAATTGGGAACGAGATAACCTGAAAAATATTCGTCCGCTTCCGCACGCAGATCGCCGGAAACATTGCTGAAAGCCAGCACTTCCAGCCGGCAGCCTTTGTTTTGCAACGCCCGGATCACCTGAACAAAATCGCCGTCGCCGGTGCACATCAGCACGCGCTCCAGATTTTCGGATTGCAGCAAGGCATCCACCGCCATATCCAGATCGGCATTGGCTTTGGCGTAGCGCTGCCCCTCCTCATCCCGGTACCATTTAAATTTTTTGATGATAACTTTATACCCAAAATCCCGCAGTGTCCGGAAGTAATTTTGGGTTTTTATCCGATACGAACTGTCCTTCCGTGCGCGCTCTTCATCGTATGTCACATAAATATTTAATCGCACGGCTTTGCCGTTATCGTGGCAGGCGAACTCGCGTAAAATGTCAAATTTCATGCCATAGCCGCCGTTGCTTTGCAAATTTGCGGCGTCGATATATATGCCAACTGCGCTGGTATTTTCCATAAAATTTCCCTTTTTGTTAAAAATAAATAAATCCTGAGCAACAAATCGATCCGCAATTTCGCGAACGTGTTACGGTTTAAAAACATCGTTCCGGCGGATGAAGTTTGTGCCTTTGGCACTTACAATATAATACAATATGCATGTAAATATTTGATAAAATATGACTTACGTTTTGTTGCAAATGGTAAGGGTTAATGTAAACGGGGGAGAAATGCTGCTTTTGGCGAAGCTGAAACTGCACAACATTTATTTTTATTTTACAATAATGTAACTTGTCAAAAGTGGAATTGTAAAATTCAAAATGTTTATTACCCGTGTTGAAATTAGTAAAATGAGCCTTTCATAACGGAATGAGATCGGTTCAAAATCAACAATGAAAATTAAGGTGATGTGCGAAAGATTTCAAAATATTTTCGCACGGTTGAAAGGAATATCCCGAATGCAAATTTCAGAGATGAAATTTTCTATCAAACAGCAGTTGAAACGCTATCTGTTGCAGAAATCTTACGTTGACAGGATTCACATCATCGGTTGCGCGCGATCCGGAACCACAATGCTCCATTACGCGTTTAGCGCGTTCGAGAATACCATGCTTTTCGACAAAGAATGCCAACCCTGGGATTCCCCCGGATTAAAAGATTGCTTTCAAAAATATTGGGAATTAAAAGACACCGCAAGCCGCCATTTTATGGTAACAAAGCGCTCCAAATGGTGGTTTAGCGAAAAAGTAGTCCAAAAAACCGTCGATTATGTGCGGGAAAATAATATTTTTCTCATCCACATTGTGCGCGATCCGCGCGATGTGCTGACCAGCAGCCACAAACTTTCGGACAGCCCGTATTACGTTTCGCCGGAAATTTGGGATGCATCCATACAAAGTGCGAATGCGATGTTCGATTTGCTGGGCGATTATCCCCGGAAAATGACCATCCGGTTTGAAGATGTGGTAAACCAGCCGGAAAAAGTTGAAAAAATGTTGATCGAAAATATCGGATTGCGGAAAAAAATCGGGGTCCAATCTATTGCCCGGCTGAAAGATAATGTGGAGTTGTTAGGCAAAGATGCCGGCACGATGATTGAATACATGCACAAGCTTCGCAATTTTGATCCGTCATCGATTGGCAAATGGCAAAAGGATCCGGTCAAATCGGACTATTTGGAACAATTATTAAACGCATCGCCGTTTCAGGATGAATTAAACGGCTTTTTGCGGGCAAACGGATATGCGGTTTTAAAAAAAATTCCCGTTTTTTAAATAGCTGATTTGTACCTGTGTTGCAGACAGAATATCTTTGCTGAATGTCTGGAGGTTCCTGCATTCGCAGAAATGACCGGGCAGGTGTCACAAAAGCGGCAGATCGCTACCCAATTCAATTATATTGAAAATAAAAAAAGCCGGACATACGCTGTCCGGCTTTTTTTTTGTCTGGCATGACAAATGTTCCCGTTATCGAACGAGAGACATTTTCCGGATTTCCCGGAACGTCTGGCCATTTTGGATATTTTTTGCCAAAAATTGGTAGAGATACACGCCGGAAGCAACCTGTTTGCCATCGTCATCCCGTGCATTCCAAACGACTGAATAATCACCGGAGTTTTGAACGGTATTCACCAGTTCGCGAACGCGATGACCGAGTGCGTCAAAAATGGTGATGCGAATTTCGCTGGGTGCGCCGGAATTGCCGTTAACGGTGTAGCGCAGCGTGGTTTCCGGGTTGAACGGGTTCGGATAGTTATCGTGCAACTGATACGTTGTTGCATTCACCGGTTCCTGCGGATCGTCGTCCGTAGCGGTGGGGAAGGTGCCAAAACCGATGGTAATTTTGTGCGGCGTCAGCTCGATATTCCCGTGCTCATCTTTCGCTTCGGTAACAATATCGTAATCACTCGATGAAAAATTGGATAACGTAACCTGCCAGCGCGAAAAATTATTCGCCAGCGGTGTGACCGGAACACCGTTCACTTTCAGCGAAGTGATGTTGCTGCCATCGATACAGGTGCCGCGCACTACAATCTGGCTGGTTTGCGTATCGAAAACCTGTCCGTTCCGGGGATATAAAATTACCGTTGCCGGCGGCAAATTGTCGATCACTTCGACAGGATTTACCGGAAATCCGACATTCGCCCGAGCCACTTTTACGCCATCGAAACGCGGTGATAGATTCAGATAATCCAAACCGTCGCTGCGGCTCTGGTTATCGGGAATCACTTTTGCATCGATGTTCGTGCCAAAAAAGTCGTGCAAATACAGCGTAAGTGCCGGCGATTCTTTGGGATCCTGTGCCCGCGCACCGTCCCAGCCTTCCGAGACATTGGACAGCGAGAGGTTGCGGAAGTGCACATCGCAGCTTTCGTTGCGTTCTTCCTGTCCGTAAATGCGGATGGGATATTCCCCGACCGAGTCCGCCGTGACATTTTCAAACGTGATTAAACCCTGTGGCGAATCCTGAAATCCGGCAACATAATTACCGATATGGGTTGCTGTGTAACCTTCCACCCTGCCGGCACCGGGTTCGCGTCCGTAAAATCCATAAGCGGTGTTCCAGATGTTCAGATTTTTGATAAAATAATTATACATATCCGGTCGAAACGCATACCACACCTGCCAGATGTTCATGTCCTCAATAACCAGCGGATCTTTCTGATCCGGGTGTCCGTCAAAACGGATGCCGTATTTCATCGTGCCGTGCACTTCGTTGCCTTTAAAACGGATGAACGACAGCGAGTTAACTTCCACGCCGGTTTGGATGGTGCCGTCCGGTTGCAAAATGGATTCGAAAAAATCTTCCGGAATTTCGAAACGGAAACCGTAATCATCCGTTTCGGATGCAACATTGTTGATAAACGCGTTGCGGCCGTTCGCCCACCAATATCCCGCGCCGTCGTTCGGATCGAAATCCAGCGCCTGATCGGGCAGTGGGTCAGAATCGTAAGTAAGTATCGCGAGATTGTTTTCGAGGAAATTATACACCTCGGTGGCATCTTCCATAAAATAGCCGTGACCGATCGATTTAAAGCCCACGCAATCGCGAACCACAATGTAATCGGTGCCGTGGATCGTCACAAAACGGTTGTGCGAATCCCAGACCGACGCGCCGATAACGCTGCTGCCGCGCATCGAATTGCGCATTTTGTGGTAGTGAATCGGGTATCGCGCCAGCACGCCGTCTTTTCCGAGATGCCGGAATTCCGCATAGCTGATGCTGCCCTGGCTGCCGTGATGATACATGGTGTGACCCCGTTCACCGTTGGGATCTTTCGATTCTACCACCACATTCCGGCTGAGGTTGGCAACTTCGGCGGCGTATCGATTAACAAAACGCGGGTGATCGTGTTCCAACGGAGCATCCAAAGTAATTACCGTTCCGTTGATGGCGCTGATAAAGCGCTCTTCACTCTGCTGCCGCCCGTTCGTTCGGAAAGAGCCAAGGCTTACGCTGTTACCGGGAACACGCTGGCTGCGAGTAATAACGATGTGATCACCGACTTTCCAGTCAACCGCATCACTTAATTTGATAGTAGTGGCACCTTCAGGAGCAGATTGGGCAAGTTTTGTCCAGGTTTTATTTATTGGGGCTCCGTGAAAATCCATACTACCGCCGTAACAAATGATTCCCGGCGAACAATTTGGGTCTATTCCAGAGAAATGGACCAGCCGTATGCGGGCTGTTACGCCGTTTGGAATCGGTTTGTCCACCGAACCAACCTCTAAAGCCGGTTTGGGAGCATCCATCCACATCGGACCGTGCATATGCATCGAACAGTCCTCGTTGGGATCCACAGACTCCCGTGTGGTGATAAAAATCATTCCAACATCTAATTGAGTATTTTCTGTTCGGGAGAAAGTCAGTTTTCCGCGAATGAGCAGCAGGCGAATCGCTTCACTGGATTGCACGTTATATGTGACCACGTGACCGCTATCCACCACAACGTTGTCACCATCGCCGGGAACCTGACCGCTATCCCAGGTTGATGTTTCTGACCAAAAACCGCTTTTTACACTGCGGATATCAGCTGCGTAACTGCTGCTGATACAAATACTTATGAACAACAATATATAAATATTGCGATTGCTTTTGAGGAATTCTGTAACTTTACAGAATGGACCGCATTTCGATAGATCCCTCATTGCACGCTCCTTCGTTTTAGTTTCTTTCTCACCAAACGCCTTAATTCCGTTTTTGAACTTACCTGTAATTACAAATGCCGGCATTCCCGTATTTTACAACTACTGTGCCACATCCGGGCGGAATATTCCAAAAATGCATTCATTTATTAATAGATATCAATTAAAAACTTCGCTAAAGCGATAAAAAACAGATACTAACATTGAATTGTTTTGATTTCGCAGAACCCGGAAAATATTGCAACTGTGCCTCGTTGAATATCGATTTACAGCATTCAAACTGCTAAAATATTCAATTTTGCGAATGAAACACCCGGAGAGTTGTAAAATTGTTTTACAAACACACACTTTTGTCAGGCTGGCGTTGTAGGGAACCATTTCTGCAAAAATGCTTCGATACTTATGTTTATTAAAAATAACAGGTTAGAAAATATTACAAAGATCGATCGGCTAAGGGGTTAAACGCAGAAGCTGTGTTTTTTGTTCTAAAAAAATCCCAAAATACTGTTTACAAATGAACACGCCGCAACTGATTTTTGGGTTGAATATTCATAAAAATAATCCCCCAATGGCAAATAAAAAGCCCGGTAGCTGAACATCGGTTACCGGGCTTTGTCGATAAAAATCAGCTATTTAGGATTTGGGCGTATCTTCCACAAATGCAAAATCTACCTCGTTACGTTCCCGGTTGATATTGGCAACCCGCACCCGGACCGCATCGCCGAGCCGCAGTTCTCTGCCGGTATCTTTGCCGGTCATCGAATAGGTTTTTTCATCAAAAATATAGTAGTCATCCGCCAGATTTTCGATGCGAATCAACCCTTCGATCAAATACGGGATGGTTTCCACAAAAATTCCGAACGAGGTCACGCCGGAAATCAGTCCGTCGTACTCCTGATCCGCATGTTTGGACAGCCATTCCACCTGCTTCAACCGGATGCTCTCGCGTTCGGCTTCCAGCGCTTTTCGCTCCTGCGTGGAGGAAATCTGGCAAATCTCTTTCAGTTGTTTGTTGAACTCGCGAACCTGTTTGAACGTCGGCGCGCTTTCGTTGTAAATTTTCAACAATCGATGGGCGATCAAATCCGGATAGCGGCGAATTGGCGATGTAAAATGTGAATAATATTGGAACGCCAGTCCAAAGTGTCCCGCGTTATTCGGCGAATATTGGGCTTTCATCATCGTTCGCAGCGCCACTTCTTTGATGATCACTTCATCTTTGCCTTCGGATACGCTCTTTAGCGTTTGCTGAAATTCTTTGGGGGAGATGTTAAAATTCAGCCGCACTTTGTAGCCCAGCGCATTTAGAAAACTCTGGAATTTGTGCAGCTTTTCGGAATCCGGTTTTTCGTGAACCCGGTAAATAAACGGGTAATTTTTTTTGCCGGAGGCAATATTGTGGATGTGTTTGGCAACCGTCTGGTTGGCGATGAGCATAAATTCTTCCACCAATTCGTTGCTGTGCATTTGCCGGACAGGAACGATATCGATTGGGAAACCTTTGTCGTCCAGAATAAATTTGACTTCCGGCGTTGTAAAATCGATGCTGCCGTGATCAAACCGTTTGTCGCGGAGTTGGCGGCTGAGTTTATGCATTTTGCGAATTACCGGCGCGTAACTATCTTTGGTATCCGGATTATCGATAATATCCTGCACTTCCTGATAGGTGAATCGCCGTTTGCTGTGAATAATGGTTTCGACAATTTTATAATCCACCACTTCGCCGGATGACGAAATTTCCATGATACAGCTATAGGTGAGGCGGTCGGATTCGGGCTGCAGGCTGCACAGCTCATTGGAGAGGTGTTCGGGTAGCATCGGGATCACCCGGTCCACCAGATACACGCTGGTGCCCCGCAACATGGCTTCTTTGTCCAACTCGTCATCAGCTGTAACAAAGTGGCTCACATCGGCGATGTGCACGCCGAGCTGCACATTACCATTCTCAAGTTCTTCCAGCGAAATGGCGTCGTCAAAATCTTTTGCATCGGGCGGATCGATCGTAAATATTTGTTTTTCCCGGAGATCCAGCCGGCGGGAAAGTTCTTCCTCCGTAATTTCCAGCTGCATCTGGTTTACGTTGTGTTCCAGCGATTTCTCAAATTCGGTATCCAGCCCGTGGCTGATAACGATGGATGTAACATCCACACCCGGATCATCCGGGAAGCCCAAAATCTGCACCACCCGGCCTTCCGGATTGAGCATGTTGGTTTCCCATTTTTCCAGTTCCACCACAATTTTTTGTCCGTTTTGGGCATCCATGGCCTTCTTTTCCGGGATGAAAAAATCGCGGTACACTTTCGGATTATCCGGCACCATAAATCCGTAGTACTCGCTTTTGTGATACGTTCCCACGAAGCGGATATGTTTTCGGCTGACAATATTCAGCACCTGACCCTCTTTGCTTTTGCCGCGCGAAACGCCAAAAAGCTGAACTTCCACAACGTCGCCATTGAGCGCCGTGTTGAGGTTTTGGGCGCCGATAAATACGTCATCGCCGGTGCGCTCGTCGGTTACAAAACCAAAACCTTTGCGGGTGAGCTGCATATCGCCCTGAATTTTTTGGAGGGATGAGAGGCTGGCAAATGAGCCGCCTTTTAGCCGGGCAATTTTTTTGCGTTTGGAGAGGGTGTTCAGTGCATCCTGAAACAGGTGATATTCACCTTTGTGGACACCGAGGGCTTTCGATAGATCTTTCCGTAAAAAATTTTTTCCGCGTTTTTTCTTTAAAAATTCAACAATTCGTTTTTCAAATGGATTTTTTGCATCATTGTTTTGCGATTGTTTTTTCGTCATATATTCTTCTTTTCTGTTTTATTGCCGGCGCTGTATTTCTGAGACAACGTGCTGTGTTAGTTCGATTTGTGACCATAAATTTAGCATGATCTGAAGGGGTAACATAGCTTTTTTCAGAATAACGCAAAAGATTTGGTGTGATGATACATAAACGCGGCGAAAACAGTAGGAAATTTAATCGAAGCTGATCCATTCGTTTTGCTGAACATACTCTTTTAACATTTGGAAAAAATCGCGGTCAAATTCGAAATAGCGGCGAATCAGTTCGCGAAAAGTGACATGCCCTTCGCCTTCCAGCAAACCGTATCGCAGCCAGTTGGAGAGCGGTATCGACTGCAACAGCCGGGCAACTTCGGAGCGTTGGGATTCAAAAATAGTGCTCAGTTGCTGGAACGACGGTTGGCATTGGGTGGTTCGTTGGCGAATTTTTTCAATATCGATCCGCGACAGATACGGATTTTCCAGCGCGATAATTTTTTTCAACCGGAATTCGATAACATCTTCCTGTAGCTCGACAACGAGGTGCAGCAGCGATCGCAATTCCAGATGGTTGTTTTCCTCAAAATCACTTTCCTCGCCAAATGTTAGCTGGGAAAAAAGCTGCTCATATTCGTTTGTCAATTCAATAAATGTTTGTATCTGTTGTTGCAATTCCATGAATCCAATCACCCTGATTTTTTTGTTTAACAATAGTTGTAAAGTCGCAAAACCACGCTGCCCAATATGCGCGGACGACACACAAAATTATTATCAAATTATTATCCCTGAAAACCTTGATTTGATCCCTGAAAAAATATTAGCTGTTCGGTAAAGAAAGTTTGTTTTACTTACCAATTTTGAAAAGTGTTTTAACTGCTAAAATGAAAAAGTCGTATCAAAAAGCATCAAAAAATGTGCCATTAAGAAAACCGGTGTAAGCGGTTATTTTTCAACAAATATTGTGTATCATCACCCACATTAAAATAAAATTGTGTGATTTGACGCGGTGTTTTCAAGAAAAAAATAAGAGGGTAGGTGAAAAAATTACTGTTGCCAAATGCCCGTTACGAACCTGTCAATTTGATGATAATCTTTTTGGGTTTTTGTCGAATAGCCTGCACCCTTTAACATTTTCTCAACGGCGGCAGCCTGATTATAGCCGACTTCCAGAAACACAGCGCCGTTCGGCGATAGCCAGTTTTTTAGTTGCGGAATAAGCTGGCGGTAAAAATCCAGTCCGTCTTTTCCTGCGAGCAGCGCGGTTTTTGGCTCGAAATTACGCACCTCGGGCTGAACGCCGGGCCAATCAATTTCTGCGACGTATGGCGGATTGCTGACAATAACACTGAACTTTTTATTCGACACATTGTCCATTTTCAGAAAATCAGCGTGGTGAAAGTGGATGTCTGCCGCGTTCAATGCCGCGTTCGTTTTCGCAACGGCAAGTGCAGCCTCGCTGATATCCACTGCACTAACGGATGCGCCCGCCAAACGTTTTGCCAAAGCTATGGCAATGCAACCGCTGCCAGTGCCGATATCCAATATAAGCTTAGCAATATCTTGATTTGTCTGGAAATATTCAATAGCAAAATCGATTAATAATTCTGTTTCGGGGCGGGGAATGAGCACGTCCGGCGTTACTTTTATGGGATAACCGTAAAATTCTGTTTCGCCGAGAATGTATTGAACGGGCTCGCGTGCGGCGCGGCGTTTTACAAATTCGCGAAAAGTGGCGCGTTCATCGGTTGTCAAAATGCGGTCAAATTGGAGATAAAGTTCGATGCGCCGGCAGGAAAGCACATCAGCAAGCAGCCATTCGGCGCTGAGGCGTGCTTCCGGCACTTGCTTTTCCGTGAAAAATTGGTTTGTCCAATCGAGTATTTTTTTGACAGTCCAGATTTCTGTCATTTGCCATCATTCATTTCAATTTTTAATCGCTCGGATTGATCGGCAAGCTGCAACTCATCGATCAACATATCCACTTCACCGTTAATAATTTCATTCAACCGATACAAGGTAAGCCCAATCCGGTGATCCGTTACGCGTCCCTGCGGATAATTATATGTGCGAATTTTTTCGCTGCGGTCGCCGCTGCGAATCATGCTCCGGCGTTGGCTGGAGATTTCGTCGTGCTGTTTGCTTAGCTCCATATCATATAATCGGGCTTTCAGCACTTTCAGGGCTTTGTCTTTGTTTTTGAGCTGCGATTTTTCATCCTGACAGGTAACCACCAATCCGGTTGGTTTGTGGGTAATCCGTACGGCGGAATCTGTTGTATTAACGGATTGCCCGCCGGGCCCGGAGGAACGGTACACATCGATAATCAAGTCATTGGGGTTTACCTGCACGTCAACATCGTCCACTTCCGGCATTACCACAACACTGGCCGCGGATGTGTGAATGCGTCCCTGCGATTCTGTTTCCGGCACACGCTGCACCCGGTGAACACCGCTTTCATATTTCAGTTTTCCGTATGCGCCTTTTCCCCGGATGGACACAATAATTTCTTTAAATCCGCCGTGTTCGCCTTCGCTTAAACTTACGGGGTCCATTTTCCAGCGATGCAATTCGCAAAAACGAGCGTACATTCGATACAAATCACCTGCAAAAATAGCGGCTTCGTCACCGCCGGTACCGGCACGAATTTCCAGAATCGTGTTTTTCAAATCGTTCGGGTCCGGCGGTACCAATAATCGTTGGATCTCTTTGGTCAGAATCTCTTTTTTATCTTCGGATTCTTCCAATTCCATTTTGGCAAGCTCGCGCAGTTCGTCGTCAGACGATTCCATCAAAAGATTTTTGGATTCGGAAATGCTGGCCAAAACAGCGCGATATTCGCGATATTTCAGCACCAGCGGCTCGAGGTCGGAGTATTCCTGCGCCAGTTTTGAGTATTTGCTGTGATCGCTGGCGATGCCCGGATCGGCCATTTCATCAGCGATTTTCTGGAATTTTTGCTCGATGTTCTTCAGTTTGTCTAACATAGTTTTTTATCTATCGGGGTTGGTTTTACGGCATTGCGGAAACGATCTTCGGCAACTTTTTATTCGGTAAACAAAAAACGGAATACCCCAACTTCGGGTATTCCGTTTCGCAAAATTTTCGAATGTATCGTTGCTATCGGCGGTCGCCGTATTTTTTCAGGAATTTTTCAACACGTCCGGCGGTATCCACCAAATGTTGTTTGCCTGTAAAGAACGGATGTGATGCACTGGACAATTCCAGCTTGACCAATGGATATTCTTTGCCGTCTTCCCACTCAACCGTTTCTTTGGATGTTACCGTGGAGCGGGTCAGGATGGAAAAATCGGTGGAAATATCCTTAAAAACCACCATTTGATATTTCGGATGACCTTCTGCTTTCATCTTCTTAAAACCTCTGTTTGTAATTTCTGAGCATTGTTTAAACCGGGCAAAGGTAAAGCAAATTAGCTGAAAATGCAAGCGAGAATGTAAATTCTCGCTTGTTTGCTTTCAATTTTTCCCAAAAATATTATGAGCTCATGCTGTTCAGGAAATCGTCGTTGCTGCGTGTGCTGCGCATTTTGTTAACGAGGAATTCCATTGCTTCGATGGGGTTCATTTCGTTCAACAATTTACGCAATACCCAAACACGACCGAGTTCTTTTTTGTTGAGCAGCAATTCTTCTTTACGGGTACCGGAGCTGTTGATATCGACAGCAGGGAAGATGCGGCGATCAGCCAAACGGCGATCGAGCACAATTTCCATATTACCGGTTCCTTTAAATTCTTCGAAGATCACTTCGTCCATTCGCGATCCGGTTTGCACCAGCGCGGTTGCGAGGATGCTGAGGCTGCCGCCTTCTTCAATATTACGGGCAGCGCCGAAAAACCGTTTGGGGTGACGTAGGGCGTTGGAGTCCACACCACCGGAAAGGATTTTGCCGGAGTGCGGGACAACCGTGTTGTGTGCCCGTGCTAAACGGGTGATGGAATCGAGCAGGATAACTACGTCGCGTCCGTATTCAACGAGGCGTTTGGCTTTTTCCAAAACCATATCCGCAACGGCAACGTGGCGTTCCGGCGGCTCGTCAAATGTAGAAGCTATGACCTCTGCTTTTACACTGCGTTCCATATCGGTTACTTCTTCCGGGCGTTCGTCAATGAGCAAAACAATCATGGTTACTTCCGGATTATTCTGCATAATTGCGTTGGCCAACTTCTGCATAATCACGGTTTTACCGGCGCGCGGCGGTGATACAATCAATCCCCGCTGGCCTTTACCGATGGGTGTCAGCAAGTTCATGATTCGCATGGTGTAATCTTTCGACGCACCTTCAAGATTCAATCGTTCAATCGGATAAATCGGTGTGAGGTTGTCAAAAAGTGTGATGTCGCGTTTTTTGTCCGGACTTTCATAATTGACAGCTTCAACGCGAAGCAGTGCGAAAAACCGTTCGTTATCTTTCGGGGGACGAATTTGGCCCTGAACAATATCGCCGGTTCGCAAATCAAATCGTTTGATTTGTGAGGGCGAAACGTAAATGTCATCCTGTCCGGGGAGATAATTGAATTTTGGGGAACGCAAAAAACCGTAGCCATCGGGGAGTACTTCCAAAACACCTTCAGAGAAAATCAAACCTTCCTGCGCGGTTTGTTCTTCGAGAATTTTGAAGATTAGCTCCTGTTTTTTCATCCCGGAGGTGCCCTGAATTTCCAATTCCTGGGCAATCTGGTTAAGCTCCGAGATTTTCAACGTCTTTAAGGATTCTAAATCCAGCATGTTAGTGTTACCTCGTTTCTGTTAGCTAAAAAAAATAATATTCGATTTTCTTGATTTTCTTTTATGGAAATGCCCTGATACTGAATTACGTTCGGGGGTCAATTCGGAAGTTTTACAAGCGTGGGCAGAAATATAAATACTGATTTTAAGGAATGCAAGCAAATTGCATAAAAACTTTTCTCTAAATTTTGGGTTGTAAACTGTTAATTATATTGAACATATAAAAATGAGATTTTTAAAAATCCAAACCTGTTAAAAAAATTTATAAGCTTCACCCGCGAGATAGTGCGACCCGATAATCAACCAGAGTTCCTTCCGATTGTGTTGGTAGTGTTGTCCTGGTAAAGCAGTCTTCAAATCCGGATAAATGCTTGCAGCAGCGGTGGTTTGTTCGAATGCCGCTGCAAACTTATGAGGATTCAGCGGTTTTCCGGCGTTGAGGTCGATAATTCGCACATCTTTTGTATGCAGGGCAATACAATCGGCAATTTTTTGCAAATCTTTATCATTTTGTAAAAACGTTAACACATGAATTTGTTCCGGTTGATAAAATTTTTTGATAAATGAAAACGTTTTGGCAAATCCCGCAGGATTGTGTGACACGTCGATCACTATATCCGGGTTGTGGGAAACCTGATGAATTCTGCCCGGCCACCGCACAGAAGCTAACCCTTTCCGGATGGCATTTTCGGAAATTTGCCAGTCATTTGGCAACTTGCGAACAGCGGCAATTGCCAGCAATGCGTTTTCCACCTGATGTTCGCCGGGGAGTGCAATTTGTAATCCGGGTAACGAAAAATTGTCAATTTTCACATCGCAGATGGTTGATTGAAACTCATATTTTTCAATGTGATAGTTGCTGTTTATAAGCACGTTTGAGAAAGATGCGCCGCGCTCTCTGCAGGTCGTTTCCAAAACTTCCAGAACTTCCGGAGCGCGATTGTTGGTTAGGCACGGCACGCCGGATTTGATAATACCGGCTTTTTCTGCGGCAATTTGCCGGATGGTATTTCCCAAAAATATTTGATGATCAAAATCGATTGGTGTAATGAGGGTCAGCAGCGGTTGAAGGGTGTTTGTCGCATCCAGCCGTCCGCCAAGCCCGGTTTCGATGATGGCGATATCCGGCTGCTGATTCGCGAAATACCAGAATGCCATTGCGGTTGTCACTTCAAAAAAGGATGACTGGATTTTTTCAACCAACGGGCGGATTTGCCCGGTAAACTGCACAACTTCCGATTCGGGAATCGGTTGCCCGTTCAACTGAATTCGTTCGCTGAAATCGATCAAATGCGGCGATGTGTATTGCGCGACACGATAGCCGCATTCCCGCAAAATAGCCGTCAGCATTGCTGCTGTGGAGCCTTTACCGTTGGTTCCGGCAAGGTGAATGGTGGGGTAATTGAGTTGCGGGTTATCGATTGCGTTTAGCAGCGTGCGGATATTTTCCAATCCAAGTTTTATACCCACACGCTGTAAGCCGAATAGAAAATTGAGGGTTTCCTGATATGCGGTCATTTTTGAATTTGTTCGCTGGTCATGCCGAAGCGCCGTTCGCGATGGAGGTAGTTGATGAGCGCTTCACAAAGTGCCTCGGCGCGGAAATCCGGCCAAAATGTTCGCGTGATGTAAAGTTCTGAATATGCAAGTTGCCACAGCAAGAAATTGCTGATGCGCTGCTCACCGCTGGTGCGGATCAGCAAATCGGGATCGGGAATTTCGTTGGTGTACAATGCGCCGGAGACGGTGCGCTCGTCAATATCTTCGATGCGCAATTGCCCGTCGCGAACCCTGGTTGCGATTGCCTGCATTGCCTGAACCATCTCTGTGCGGCTGCTGTAACTTAATGCTAAATTTAGATTTAGCCCTGTGTTAAAACGGGTGCGTTCTTCGGCGGCGTACATTTCATCGCGGGCTTCTGCAGGCAAATCATTCATGTCGCCGATGGTGCGTAACCGGACATTTTTTTCCATCAGGTCATCAATTTCTTTGCGGAGCGAGCTGACCAACAGCTTCATCAACATGGAAACTTCGGTTTCCGGGCGGCGCCAGTTTTCTTTTGAAAAAGTGTAAAGTGTCAAATAACCGATGCCAAGTTTGCCGGCTTTTTCCACAATCGTCCGCACGGATTTTACACCTTCGCGATGCCCGGCAGCTCGTGGCAACGTTCTGCGTTTCGCCCAGCGGCCGTTGCCATCCATAATAATTGCAATGTGGCGGGGCATTTCGTGGCCTTGTTCGATCAATTGTTGAAGTGCTTCCTCATGGGTTGTTGCTCGCTTCAGAACACCAATCATACTGTTCACCTGTTGTTTTCGTTTTCCAATGGTTAACTGATTTTTCATTTTTTCTTCGAATTCCGGGATTATTTAATTAATTTCTCGCCGATGTTTTGGTTCAGGCTCACAATTTAACATCGCAAAATTTAAATCCGCAAAATATTTTATTGAACAAAGCACTTTCAAGTGCAAAGCGTTTCCCCACAAAAAAATCGCAAAAATTGCGATGGTGGGGAAGCCAAAAATCAAGCTGTTTTGATTCGGGCAAACGGTAATTGAACATCCGGGTCGCCGGTGACGACGGCATCGGCAGCCATCTTCAGCACTTCTTCCAGCACTTTCAGATATTCCACAAAGCTTTCGCGACCCTCGTCGGTCAGCATTGCTTTGGTTTGCGGCTTTGCGCCGATAAACCGCTTGTCGATGAGCACCACATTTGCGTCTTCCAACGCTTTCAGGTGCCGGCTAAGATTACCGTCGGTTAAATCGCACTGATCCTTGAGCGATTTGAATGTCAGCCCATCCGGTGCGCTGCTCAATGCAGAAATGATCGCCAACCGGTTGGGCTCATGAAAAATGCCCTTTAAAGCGCTGTATGGATTTTCAGATTTGTTGGGCATGCTTCCCCTCCTTTGCTGAAGTGAAAATGCTCAAAATGTCGCCAATTGTTAAATCGCGGTGATCGCCAAAGTGCAGCACCAGTCCACCGGCCCATTCCCCGATAAAAAACACAATGCCCATTGGCCACGGATTCAGAAATAAAATATTTGATGCAAACCAGAGGCAAACGCTTCCGCAGGCGATGTAATATACCCCAACCATCCAGATTCGTCGGGGCAGCACATGCCGCGATGCCAGATTTGCCAACCCGAAAAGACACATCCACGTGCCAAATAAATATTGGTGCAGGTTATGCATTATAAAAACATACGTCATTACGCCGCCAACTGCAATGGCGGGCAGCGCGTCCAGGGTTGGCTTGAGCCGCCGGAAATCCCTTTTCACACTCGGATCGAACAAAAACCAGTGCACCAGAGAGCCAAAGTTCAGCAATACGCCGAACAAAGCCACCATTCCCCAGCCCAAAGCATGCGCTGCCGTTTCCGCCGGAAAGCTTTTGTAACTCATTGCTGCGGCTGCAAATAACGCAACTGCGCCGCAAATGGCTCTTGCACGCCCGGAATAACCCTTGAATCGCTGGCTTTCCAATATTTTTTGTTGCAGATCGCGTACTTGTTCAATTGCCTGGTAAATTTGGCTCGAAATCATGTTGCACTCCTTGCACTGGCATAATATATGTTCACACAAAGCACTTTGCAATACAAAGTTTAGTTTTTCCAACTTTTATAATTAAACGGAATGTCTTGATAAAATTTGAGAAAATAGAAGTGAAAAGTAGCAGGAATTTTATTCTTCCTTTTAAAAACGAATTTATGTTGACAATATATATGAACCCAAGAAGTTAATTTGACCCTCTAAAAAAAGCAAATTAAAAAAGGTACCCATCGGCAGCAGCAGATCGCAGATTCGAGAAAAACGTATAATTTTCGTTGCGAAAAAGGATGATCAGGTTCACCATTCACAAATAAAAATTCAAAAATCAGGATATAAATCAACAAATTTTTGCAAAGCATGTGATATTTTTGAATAAATTGACGGATTAAATACAGGTGGCACGATGGCTTTATTTGATAAATTGCGAAAATTGGTCACAAGTGACGATTTCATCGATAATTTTACAAAGGATGAAACATCCGAAGCTGCCAGACCGGATGCGTCGAAAGTCAATCCGGAAAGGACGCCGGAAGCACCAAAACCAGCTCGCAAACCCGATTCCCCAGTCCCAAAAATAATTGCCGAAGATGATGACTTTGAATCACTTTTGGCTGACGTTTTTGAGGCTAATCCCAAAGTTGTGGAAACGCTCGAGACCGATGCACCGCTAAACAAAACCACAATCGGCGCTAAAAGCCCGGTAGTAAAACCGGCGGTTGCCAAACAGCAACAGTCGCCGGAACCGGATGTTCCCAATCGCGCGCATCTTGAAAAATTGAACAGCGGGGTTGCCGCATGGAATTCATGGCGATTGGCCAATCCGCAAATTCAACCGGATTTGCGAAATGCCGATTTGCGCGGTATGAATTTGAGCTGCTATATTTTGGATAATTCCAAACTTTCGGGAGCAAATTTATCGGGCAGTAATTGCTGGCAGGCGCGATTTATCCGTGCCGATTTCACACATGCCAATTTGAGTTACGCAGATTTTCGGGATGCCAATCTGGAAAACGCCAATTTCGAGAATGCGAAAACAGACGGCATGTTAACCGGTGAAATATTGTTTCAGCCGGTAACGCCGGAAAAGGTGACTATTCCGGCGATGTTGCCACAAAGCAGCACATCACGATTGTGAGGGGCTTTGGATTGCCTGCACTATCAAAAAATCCAGATCAACAATATAAAATAACTGCTGAAGCTGGGCGCTTAATCCTGTAAAACGCAACTGGCGCTGTTCCCGTGCCGTGCTGTTGTAAAATAATGATAATTTTGCAAGGCAAAGGGTGGAAAAAACGCTGACATGCGAAAAGTCAATTAAAATATCGCTGGTGTTTGTGTTGATCAGGCTGTTCAGGCGGTGTAAAAATTCGTCCGCATCTCCCGGACCAAATTCACCCGAAAGGTTAACCACAAGCCTGTGTTCGTCGTTAGTGTGTCTAATATTCATCCGTAAATACCTCTTTCTGGCTTTGCCCGAATACCGTTTTCAAAATATGAGATTATCGCTAAACGTAACTATTTAGGTATTTGAACGATGGTGTTGATGATTCACATCAAGTTGGCAAAGCTGTTTTCTTTTAAGCCTTAAAATTTAATAATTTTAGATATTTAATCAAATTTTTTTCTCTCACCGAGCTTAAAAAATCGACCGCAAAAGCTAATTTGTGAGTGAACCCCAAAAAAATTTTGCCCTCGTGCAACAGCTTTCGTAAGTTTATCGCTTAAATCATCCATTGTTTTCAGATATGCGGGTTTCCATGCGAAATTGCTTTTACCAGTTTATCACCCAGATGGCATCGCGTTGGCGAACGGGATACGGGATTATTACGGTTTTACTGATCAGCAGTTTGCTGGCGGGCTGCCGGTCATCCGGTAAGGAATTGTTGAAATACCCGCCGCCGGCCGCGGAAACGGAAGAACGGCTGCTTTCCGTTACCCAACAATTGCTGGCATTGCCGGAGAATGCAGACCTGAAAACCCGTTCGGAATTGCGCCGGGAATTTGAGGCTGCGCTGGCGGAATATCTGTTGGCAACGCGCGGCAATCTGCCCAAAAATCTGGAATTCACCCGAAACGGCAAAGTTTTTCAACTACCGGTTGAAATTATTCGATCCGGAGTTGTGCCGGTCAATGGCGATCATCCTGCAACAAATGTGATGTCCGGCGATACGCTCATCGCAAAATTGGCCGGCGAAGTGCTCGATATGCAACTGTTAGCTGCGGATAATCGCCAGTATCTGGCGTTGCTGTTTGCGGATTCTTTGGTGGCGATTCCGTGGCAGCCGTTCAACCCTGCGCGGCGATTGGTGTATCCGTTTCCGGAACAGCCGGAACGCCCGATTCGCTCTGCATATCCCTTTGGCTGGTTGCATTTAAACGACCCGGAAGGCTATGGCGTTGCGGAATTGGTGATGCTCACATCCAATTTGCAACGGGCGCTCACATTGTCGCCAACCTCCGATCATCTCCGAAAAATTGATGGCGATTCTCTGCAATCGAATCCCGCACATCCGGGCAATTGGCATATTCCCTCCGGGAAAAATGAACTGCGTCCCAAAACAGGATTGCTGCCGGAGGCATCGCCGTATCTGGCTTTTCGGGAAATACCCGGCACCGGCGAAATTGTTGCGCTGGACGATGCGGGAATGTTGCAACTGATCGACCGGAGCAATTACGAAATAATCTGGACATCTGCGCGGGCATGGGGAAAACGCCTTTTTGTGATGGATTCCACCGAAATTGCGGTTGTGGACGACGAAAAAAACACGCTGGTGCTTTTCCGCCGAACGAACGGCGAGCTGGTGCCGGATGGCAAAACGCCATCGCTGAACGGGCGAATCAGCGCTGCGCTGCGAACGGTTTATCAAAATAACCCGGGTTTTTTGATCGCTGCCAGTTCAGAAAATCAGCCCAAAATATTGTCCCGGCTGGAGTTTGTGCCGTTGCTCGAAATGGTTTGGGAAACCGCCGGAAGCGCATCGCCGCCAAAATTTCCCGATGAATATGCATCGCTGACATTTGTGCAGCCGGACAAAGGCGACGGTTTATTGCCACAGATTGCCCGCTACAATTTATACGAATCGCTGGCAAGCAAAAACACTGCCGGCAACGGGCAATTTGCATTGGCAACGGAAATTTCCCGGAACGACAGCGCAACCGTATGGACAATTCAATTGCGCCCGGGATTGCGGTTTTCCGACCGCGATTTGGTGAGCGCCGAAAAAGTGATCGCCGGCTGGCTGTGGCTTTGGCGGAACGATCCGGTGGCAAAAAATTCCCGGCGATGGATGTGGGAAACCATCACCGGTACCAATGATTTTATCTCACGTAAATCCAATGAAATTAGCGGCTTAAAAGCGATAAACAGCCAAACGATCGAAATAACGCTCAGCGATCCGCGAGCGCATTTTGGCGAGTATCTTTCCGGCGAAGCTTTTGCGGTTGTAAAATCACCGGCAACCGGAAAATTGCCGCTGGGAACCGGACCGTTTCGCGTAAAATCTGCCCGTGGCGATCGGGTGGTTGCCGAGCGCAACGATGTGTATCACGGTGGTCGCCCGCTGCTTCAGGAAATCCATTTTATCCGGCAGGACGGCAATTTGGCGGATGCGCTGCTCAACTATCGCGAACCGGCAGCATTGGTGCAAACACGCCGCGATATCGAATATTTCAGCAAGGTTTATCCCCAAAATATCCGGCAATTGCCGGGTGCCAACGTGTATTATTTGTTGGCAAATCCCGCTGCGCCGGGGATGAACAAACCGCAGTCGCGGCGAAATTTGATGCACATGCTCGATCGCGAAGTGCTCGCAGATGTGATCACCGAAGCGCGTTGCGAACAGGTCAGCAGCTTTTTTTATCCGGCAACAGATTCGGTTGAAACATCCGGAACGTTTGCCATCAACCGCCCGGTGCGGATTATTTATCGCGCTATCGATGGCGTTGCCCGGCAAATTGCCGAACGGCTGGCGGTGCGGTTGGCGCAATCCAACATTCCGGTTTATCCGCCCACCGGTTTGGACGACGGCAGCTTTGCCATCCGGCGAACCCGCCCGGATTTTGACGTGCTGGTGGATGCGCTGCCGCTGTTGCACGATAACCCGCTCGACAACATTGCCCAACTCACATTCGACAACCCGGTTTTGCCGGATTCGCTGCGAACCAAACTGCGTTCGGCGCTGCGCGACAGCAGCGAAACCGGACAATCTATCGAACATTTATTGATTGGCGAAGGCTTTGTGTTCCCGGTTGTCAAAATGCATTTGTTTGTGGCAATCCCGAAAGATCTCCGGCAAGTGTGGTCATCCGGCACCAGCCGGATCGATTTCTCAAAAGCCTGGAAACCGCGCTAAACCAACGGCAAAATAATGAGTCTTTTCAAAAAATATCTATCTGCAATTACGCTGCTTTTGGTTTGCATGTTGGGAGTGATGGCGTTTGTCATCATCCAAAGTGTGCAACGACAGCTTGGCGGGCAATATGACCAACGGCTGGCTTCCGCGATGCAATCGGTGCAGCAGGAATTGTCCTCCCGGCAATACAAAATTGCCACGCAATTGAACGGGCTTTCCGGAACAATCAGCAAAGATAACGACTTCCGTTTTTATGCCGCACAAACGCAGGATTTCACCCACCCGAAAGTTGTTGGATACGCCTCCCAATATATAGAAATAATGGGTTTTCAGCTACTAGATATCATGAGCGCTGATGCCCGGCTGGTCAGCACCGGCGCGGAATACATCGCGTTTGGCGGACGTTTTCGCGATCGATTGAGCTTCCTCCGGAACCGGGCGGACACCATCAAATTTACCCGTTTCCGGGGCATCAACAAACCGACCCTTTGCCTCACACAAATTGATTCTTTCCAGATGGGACCGCAGCGATTTTATCTGTTTGGCGGCATCGAAGTGACACCGCAATTGCTGAATGAATTGCGCGGCGACACCACCGAAATTATCGCCATCCAACTGCCGGATTCGCAGATTGTTGCATCGACGGGAATGGACGAAAAACTGCACGCCGAAATTGCAGCCGGCGACAGTTCGCTTGCCGCAATCTCAAATGACGGGCGATATTCAATCCGGATGGTGACCTTTCCGCTGCTCGATAATCGCAGCGAAAAACAGCTGAAATTGCTGCTGTTCCACCCGCGAATTTCATTTTTGCAATTGATGGAAACGTTGGAAAGCAATATTGTTTTTGTGATGGTTGGCGGATTTGTTCTGGCGATACTCATTTCCGTTTTAATGGCGCTTACCGTTACCCGTCCGTTAAAACGCCTCACCGAAAAAGCCGGTGCGCTTACGCTGGAAACGCTGGATGTGGATTTTGATGTGCGTCGCCGCGATGAAATCGGCATCCTCAACAACGCGCTGGACCGGATGATGCAACGCCTTCGCCAAAACCGGGTGGAAATTTCTGCTGCGGAACAAAGCGGCGCGTTTGCGGATATCGCCCGGCAGGTCAATCACGATATCAAAAATGGATTTGTGCCCATCCGAAACGTGATGGCGCATTGGGAAGAAGTGTGCCGCGATGAGCCGGAAAATTTGCCAAAAGTGTTCAGCGAACGGAAATCGAATGTGCTGGAAAGTCTGGAATATCTGGAAAATCTGGCGCGGCGATATTCACGATTGAAGCCGGATATCAAACCGGCGTCCATCGATTTGAACCGGATGATCGCCAATTTGCTGAAAAATTACGAAACCGCCAAAAAAAGCAATGTGGATTTCGCAACGATATTTGATGACCGCCAACCGCTGATCAACGCGGATGCGGTGCAGCTTCGCCGCGCGTTTGAAAACGTGCTGCGCAACGCCATCGAAGCGCTGCCGGATGGCGGGCAAATATCTGTAAAAACCGAAGTTAACGGAAGTGTAGTAAAAATTACCTGGGCGGATAGCGGCACCGGAATTCCATCGGAAATCCGCGAAATTTTATTCACCGAGCCGGTAACCACCAAGCCGGAGGGCACGGGCATCGGGCTGGCAAATGTCAAACGCATCATCGATAGTTTTGATGGCAGTGTATTTATCAGCGAAATTCAGCCGCACGGCACCGCAATTATCATTGAGTTGCCGCTGCACGGCATCGGCGCGGAATAGTTTCGATCAGCGGATCAGCAGCATGCGCCGCGTTTCGGAAAATTTTTGGGAAACCAGCCGGTAAAAATAGAATCCCGAACCGACCGTTTCACCGTTGGCATTTTGTCCGTCCCAGACAACCGTGTGTTCACCCTGTGCCGCAAATCCCGCTTTCAGCGTGACAACCTCTCTCCCCAGTAAATCGAATATTTTCAACGAGATATCTGCCGGAAACGGTAGCTGAAAACGAATGGTAGTTTCCGGATTGAACGGATTGGGATAATTCTGGAACAGCCCGAAACCCGCCGCAATTTGCCCCGGTTGTCCGGTGCCGAGCGCGCTGCCGGGGAAGAAAAACTCCAGCGCGTTATCAACATGCGCCCGCCAACTGCCCCAACTGTGACCTTCGTGCCATTCCTGCCAACTCATTTCGTATCCGGCAGTGTCGAGGTAATCGCGCATCAGCCGGCCATCCACCATGATGCTGGGTTCGTATGTGCCCCAATCGAGATAAAATTTGAGCGGCTTTACCGGACCGTTCACCACTTCGTTGAAAACCACCCGGTCGTTTGCCCAATACGAGGGGGAAAACGGCGCAGCCAGCCCGAACACATCCGGGTGATTGTAACAGATTTGGGTGGTGATCAGCCCGCCGAGCGACGGCCCGGTCATTGCCCGCGCTGCAGGATCGGATTTGATGCGATATCGCGATGTGACCAACGGCATCAGCTCGTCAATAATGAACGCCTCGTATTGCAACCGTTTGGTAAATCCGAGCTCATTATTGCGATCGATCGGGTGCACAAAAACGCCGATCAACGGTTGGATACGCTGCTGGTCGATCAGATTATCAAATATATTTTTGACATTCGCCAATGCCAGATATTCCAGTCCGTCGTGAAATAATATCATCGGAAAGCTGTCTGTTGTGGCGGCGGCGTAACCCGGCGGTGTGTAAATGCGGATCGGGCGGGAATTGCCCAAAATGGCGCTGGTGATGGTCGTGTCGAAAACGCTGCCGTGTGCGATGGCGGGATTCGCGGCAATTTCGGTCGGCTGAACGTAATCCGGCATCGCCAGTTCGGAATTGGGGCCAAATCCGCCGGAAACCGTGTTGGGATTTCGCGGATCGAGAATCCACTGGCTGCCGTTGAGCACCAGTTTGTAATCCAGCCGGGCGTCGGCTTCGAAAACGTATTCGCGATACCAGAAGTTGGTATCCGCCAGCCGCGACAAATTGGCGTTGGTGGGATTCCAGCCGTTGAAATCGCCGGCAACGGCGATGCTGTTTGTGCTGCCGCGATAGATAAAGTAAGAAAAAACATCCGCTTCTGCGAACGGAAATCCAGGAACGGCGCTCATAAAACTGTCCACGACTGCGCCGCGTTCGGCGGTTGGCAACGCCGTAATCCGGTTCACAAAATTGCGGAAATCATTGCCGAGCAGCGATTGACCAATCAGCACAACATCATTTCCATTAAAATAAACATCGCGCGAAATGCTGCCGCCGCTGATGAGCACGGTATCGCCGTTTGCGGCGGCTTCCAGCGCCAGCCGTGCGGTCGGATAATCTTCCGGCACGCGAATCGTTTCGGCGAACGCCAAACCGGTCACCAGTGAAACAGCCAAAAACCAGCGAAAATAGCTCATCGCAACTCCTTTAAAAATCAAAATTTATCGAGATTTTGTGCATCGGGCGATGCAGAGAAAAACGGCACTTCGCCGGGATAACCGGTAAACGGGCGAATCAGCGAAACGGGGAATCCCCGTGCTGTCCGGTTATACGCAGCAACGGCTTCGTTGTATTGTTTCCGGGCGTAGGCGATGCGATTTTCCGATCCGGCCATTTCGTCGCTGAGCCGGGTAAACATCACGCCGGAGCCGCCGTTATTACCGAGGGAGCGCATGAGGGTGGTCATCGCGTCGCCCAATTTTTGCTCCCAGGCTTGCTTCAGTTGAAAATCGTTGGTGTTTTCGCTTTCGGATTGATAGCGGCTGACCGATTCGATCAACTCTTTTTCGTGCGATGCGCTGGCTCTGGCAACGCTGATCAGGTTGGGGATGAGATCGTGCCGCCGTTGCAGCACGTTTTCCAACTGCGCGCGCTCCGCTTCCACGGCAGACATTCGCGAATTCAACCGGCTTTGGGTCGTAAAAAACAGCACCACAACCAGCGCAGCCGCGCCGATCGCCACATACCGCTGCGTTTTTTTGCGTTTTTCCGTTGCGGCTTTTTCCCGCTGCATTTCTGCGCGCACCTGCCGGATGGCTTCTTCCACAAATTTGCTGTCGATGCCGGCGGATGCCGCACCTTCTTTGATGCTATCGCTATCGAGATATTTTTTTTCTTCGGTGTTGCGCTGCAATTCTACCGCGCGTTCGAGAATCCAATCCACTTCTTCGCGGGAAAAACCCTCGTTTTGCAGCTTTTCGCGGGGATCGTTCATTGGCAAACCTGTCGTTTTTCGGAAATTATTGACTGTTTTTTATTGCCGCAAAAATTTGTTTTTGTTTCTCAGTTCCTCGCGACTTTGCGGCAAATCGCGTAACGCGATTCATTCAATTTGGTGAAATCGCTCGCACCCGAAATCCCTTCCGCAGTAAATTAGCCAGCGCAAATCAAAAAAACAAGCTATGGCTAATCCAGCGAACCTTCGATACAGGTGGTATCGAAACCGCCCCGAGTGCTGTAAATTGTGGTGATGCGGATGCGCGGCGTTTGCAGCACATTTTTCAAATCTTCGTAAATGCGGCGGGTTGCGGCTTCCTGGTAAATGCCTACATTCCGGTAGCTAATGATGTAATATTTCAACGACTTAAGCTCGATGCATCTGCCGCCCTCGGGATAATATTCGATCTTCAAATATGCGTAATCCGGCAATCCGCTGAACGGGCAAACCGCGCTGAATTCGTCGGTTTCCGTTAAAATATATTGCCCGGGACTGTCGAATTCGAACGTTTCCAAAAAGTCGATATTGATATGCGATTCGTCCTGAAATTCAAAATATTTGCCTTCTGCAACCGGCATGATGTTCTCCTTTTTTGATTTTTTATTTGATGTTCTAAAAATAAAATCCCACGTTCAAATGGGTGATCAGGCTGTGGCGTTCGCTGGCGGATGCCGTAAATTCGATGGGACCAAACCGGGAATCCCAACCGAGCGTTGCGCCGCCGCCGTAAAAAAAGCTGTTCGGGCTAAGTTTGATGGAAAATTTATCGAATGTGTTGCCCACATTTCCCCGAACAATCAAATATTGTTTGGGAAACATCTCGTACTGAAATCCCATTTGCAAAAATTCAACATTATTATTTTGAAATTCCTGCGGGCGAAATCCCAAAAATGAGTTGCGTTCACCCAAAAAAGTGAACGGCATATTTTGCCCGCCGAGCATAAACTGGTAGTGAAACGGCACGTCGTCAATCGCGTTGCCGATGAAAATACCACTGAGCAAGGTTAGCTTTGGCGCCAGCGAATTTGCAAATCGCGCATCGAGAAAAACCCGGGCGAAATCGCGTTCGCTGACAATTTTCCGGCTGGCTTTTTCTGCAGATAATTTGAGATATGTGCCGCTGGTCGGATAGTTGGTTTTGTCATAAGTATCAACGGTTAGCGTGCTGAAAAAAACCAGCAACCCGTCGTTTTTCGCTTCAAATTCTATCGGTGCGATGGTCGGGACGGTTCGGGTATATTCCAGCCGTAATCCGCCGCCGATCGTCAGTTTGTTCGAGAAAATAGTTCCCAAAAAAGTCTCGCCAAACGTGCTGTAAATGCGTTGCCGGGCAATCCGCGATTGACCGGAAAACTGGTCGACACTTTGCTGCGCATGCACCAAATGCCAGCGAAATCCGATCCGGCGGCGAAATCCTGTCCGGGTGAAATATTGTCCCTCAAACAGTAAATCGGTGCTTAATTTTGCGTCGATCGCCAAAAATGAACCGGGGCGACCCTGATTGCGAAAGGTGGTGTTCAGCAGGAGCGCGGCTTCGGTTTTGCTGTCATAACGGAAGCCCACCCGGAACAAATTTCCTGCGCGTTCTTTGACGTGCAAAATGAGCCGTTTCCCGTTGGTGTTGGGCGCCAGTTCGTAACTGACGCGCTCAAAAAATTGGGAGCCGAATACGCGATCGACGCCGTTTTCAACCTCGGCCAGCGAGATGTGCGCCGGTGCAATGATTTGCAGTCGTTCCATCACAAAGTTGCGCGGCAATCGTTGCAGCCCTTCGATTTCCACTTCGGCAATGAGGATCAGGTCTTCCGGCGATGCCGCGTGATAAATCATTTTTTCACCGTTTTCGGGCTCATCCGGCAAATGTTTGATGGATTGCAACAGCGCCTGCAACTGCGGCAGCATTTCGCGCGCGGCTTTTTCGCCCTGTGCGATAAAATATTCCGCGCTACCGAAACTGCCTGCGCCGTGCTCGCTAACTTCCGGTGTTATCAAATAGTTACAGAGTTTGCGCTGCTCCACAGTAGATTTCACCATTTGGAAACTAACCGCCTGATTCATAATGCTGAGAAAGGAATCCAGCCCATCTACGTCCGCCAGTTCTTCGCCGACATCCACGCCGATGATCACTTCTGCGCCGAGCACTTCTCGGGCTTCCTGCACCGGAAAATTCCGGGCGATCATGCCATCGACGAGCAGTTTGCTGTCAATTTCGATGGGCGTAAATGCGGAGGGAATCGACATGCTGGCGCGAATCGATTCCGCCAGCGAACCGGATTTCAGCACCACGGCTTCACCGGTGACAATGTTGGTGGCAACGCAAACAAAGGGAATGGGAAATTGCGTGAAATCGCGAATGTGTTGCACCGGCTGGGTCAGTCGGTTGAGCAGCCGCACCACATTTTGCCCGGAAATTAGCCCGGACGGCAGTTTGACCCGCAGCCCGTCCAAATCCAGCGAAACGTTGTAGCGGGCATCGTAAAATTTTTGCTCCATACTCAGCGCGCTGCGCTCAACGCGATCTTTCAGCACCACATCCCAATCGGTCTGGGTGGCAATTTTTTCGAGATCCGCCGCGCGATAGCCAATCGCATACAGCCCGCCAACGATGCTGCCCATGCTGTTTCCGGAGATGCAGTCGATCGGCATGCCGATTTCTTCCAGCACTTTCAGCACACCGATGTGGGCAAATCCTTTTGCGCCGCCACCGCTGAAAACCAGCCCGACTTTCGGGCGAAACGGCGTTTCCGGCTGTGCAAAAAGGTGTTGGCAGCCACTGGCTATCCACAGAACAATCAATAAAAACCGGAGGGTATGCCGGGACAGTTTCATCATTGTTTTCGTTCGCTAATTTTCATAATTTCATAAATTTATCAAAACATCGTTGAATTAAAAGTCAAAATCCAATAATTTATAAAAATAACCAAATTGGAACGGGTTGTCTGATAAAAAATAGTGAGATGATGACAAGCTGGAGATTTCTGCCTTCGTGGGAACGACTGGCAGGAAAGCGGGAATGAACGGTTCATTTTCGAACAGTAATCGATCGCTGCCCGAATACAACATTATCTGCCGAATGAAAATATTGAATACAAATGTGCTCAAAAAACAAATGTTTTAACCGTGAAAAATATATTTCCGAAAGGAGAATTTGATGATCAAATGGCTGTTATTTGCCGGACTGACGGTGTTATTGGTAAGCTGTGGCGCGAATCAGGAATCCGCTGAAAAACCGTCGCCAAAGCCGGAAGATAACCGGATGACCAAAGTTGCAGAGCCGGCGTTTGCAGGTTTTCTGGTGCTGAAAGATACGCTGAATATTTTCAACGAGTGTGGCGGCGGAGCCTGGCTGGTTAACTGCGACGCGGAAATGCAACTGTATCTCACCACCCGCTATCAGGAAATCAGCAAAGCACCGGAGGAGGAGGTTTACGTTGAATTTCGCGGGGTTAAAACCAGCGGCACGCTGTCTGTCGGCGAGATGAATTTCGGCGGTTCACTGATGGTGAAATCGGTCATTGCCTTTCGCGAAAAGCGCGATTCGGATTGCGCCGGAAATTGAACACCAAAAACTGAAAGTTGAAAATGAAATTATTTTCCAAATTTAAATTATTAAAAATATTGATGTTGCTTCTGTTTGTGGTCGCATGTGCGAAAACGGAAAAAGCTACGGATGAAAATATCAAACCGTTGCGAAATCCCAATCCGCAACCGGCGGTTTCTGCGCTGCAGAAAACAGTTGCGGCAATCGATGCGCAACTCGGCGAATACGAATCGGTGGACGGGCAGTTTGCTAACGGACCGCAAATCATCCGTTTCAGTGCCTTTTTTTCGGGCGATTCGCTGAAAACCATCGTTGAAAATCGCAAAATGGCGGCGGGCGGAACAGCGGAAGGGCAGTTCTATTTTGCCAACGGCGAACCGGTTTTTTTTCGGGAAGTCCAGCATCTCGCGGATGGAAACGGCGGTAAAACCCAGCTCTCGCAACAAATTTTTTGGGGAACCGGCGGCAACATTATTTCTGCGGAACGCACTGTTGCGGATGAACCGGAAGCCATCAGTGCAGATGAATCGACGGCGATTAAAGATCGCGCAACGCTGCTTTATCAAACCGCGTTTCAACAGCGAATGAGCAATAGTCGATCGCGTTAAATATCATAATATCAAGTGTTTACGAATATCAACTGAGGCGAAAATTTGGCAACGCATTTGCCCCGGAAAATCCGGGAATTTTACGATTCGGATGGCGAAGTGCCAATCTGGAATGGCGAACCCAACGCAATGCCGGTTTCGCGAATTACCCATCCGATCATCATGTTTGTCACGTTTGTGGGCATTGTGCTGCTGCTGTGGGCATGCTGGGTGGTTGTTTTTGAAATCATCGCGCGATCCGGTGCAACCGTCGGCAGCGATGTGATCGAGCATTCGGGTGCGCAACTGTTCAAATCGTTCGCTATTTTGCTCACAGGCTCATTGATTCTCGGTTTCAGTTGGTATCTGCGAAATTTTTTTAAACCGGCGGAGCAAAACCAAATCTATTATTTGCTCTCCGATCAGCGTGCCCAAATCATCAAATTTAACCCGCTCGATCCGGACAAAAGCGAACGCCAATACGCCGGTCGCGGCGATATGAGCAAACCCAGTTTGCAAAAAGTGGGTGACGATCGTTTCAACGTGATTTTTTTTGAGGCGCCGGGCGATTTCGGCAAAGTAGAAGACGAAGTAAACAAGGTCAGCAAACCGCGCAAAACGATTGTCTGGCAAGGCTTTAACGACCTCACCGAAACGGACGCAAACGACGTTTACGAAAAAATTAAAGAGCTGTTGAAAAATCCGGTTGAGATCGAAAATGATGCCTACTCATTCTCGTTTAAAGTGCCGGAGCGATGGACACTGAACACCTTCAACATTGCGCCGGAGCGCCGCGACGACACCGTTTTCAACCTGTTGATGGGCGATGTGGTGGACGCCCACGGACTGCTCAAAATGCCCAAAATTTTGGACGAATGGAATACGGCGGTGCTCACCAAACGGCTGGATTCCAAACTGGAATCGGAACGAGGCGCATTTCCGGCGATCACAATTGTCATCGAAGTCAATAAGCGGGACGGATTACCCGAAAGCACGCCCGAACCGTTCAAAATGCCCGATTTGATCGGCATCAACCGGGAAATCAACAACCGGATGTATTTGCAATTGGGGTTGATATATCAGATGTTTATCTGCCAATTCCGGCGCGGGTATCGCATCAGCCAGGCATTGCTGGACAATTTGACGGCTTGGGAAAACAGCCGCAAAGAAAAAGTGGTGCCGGAATTTGTGATCACCAATCTCAATTATTTTAAGGATTGGGAAACCGCCGACAAACGGGTGTTCGACAAAATTGTTGAAATGGCCATCCCGCGACAGGTTTCCATCGGGTTGCGGCGCGAATTGATCAAACGAATTGAGCAGTTTGCCGCATCCAATTTTCCGTATATCAACCAGCCGGATGGTAAAATTTTACTGCAAATTAACCCGCGATCCTCAGATTGCGAAGTCCACGGATCGCTGGAAAGTGGTAAAAAACTCGATTCGGAAATTGCGTTGGGCGGAAAATCCTTCAAAATGCGCCAGCTCTACGGCTACCGGTCGATGGGCAAAGGCGCGCTGCATATCCGGTTCACCTTTTTTTGTCCGCACGGCGAGAAATCCAAAATTTTTGATGATAATGTGAAAACCCTCGAATCACTCGCGAACACTATCGAATGGCTCTGACCGCTCAATTGAACAACCCGAAAATCAGCGCGGCGCTAGCCGGCGGAACGCCGTTGGTGACCGTTACTTTTTGGGGATTCCCGAAAAGTCAACGCTTTTGGGCGTTGGCGCAAATGGGTATTTCCAGATTGCATCTGTTGCGAATGCGTGATTTGCGCTTTTGGAAATTGATGGGCTGCGGACACGGCAGCGGTTTCAGCTTGCAGCCGGATTGGTCGCGATATGCTTTGCTGTGCGTTTGGAATTCCCCCGAAGCCGCCGAAAATTTCCTCAACAAATCCCGGTTGGTTGCCAAATACAATCGCCACGCAAGCGAAATGTGGACGATTTTTTTACTGCCAGTTCAGGCGAACGGGCAATGGAACAGCAGCAATCCGTTTTTGCCGATCGCAAAAATGTCGCCGGACGAAAACCCGGTTGCGGTGCTCACCCGGGCAACCATTCGCCCGTCGCGATTGCGGGCGTTTTGGCAAATGGTGCCAAAAACCAGCGCCGCGCTGGATCCCGCAAACGGTCGAATACTGTCAATTGGCATCGGGGAAGCGCCGTTTATCCGGCAAGCCACATTGAGCGTTTGGGAAAACCCGGCCGCCATTCGCGAATACGCCTACAAAAATCCCGATCACATCGATGCGATGCGCCGGACCCGTTCGGAAAATTGGTACAGCGAAGAATTGTTCGCGCGATTTCTGCCCATCGGCAGCGTGGGCAAATGGAACGGCGTCGATCCGTTGGCAAAAATTTTTCGCTGAGATCAACTCAACGATTCACCCCACTCCATTTTCAGCCAAAAAATGATCGATCAATTTGCGGGCGATGCTCGGCGGTTGCGATAAATGCGGCATATTCTTCGCGGAAAACCAACCGGCTTCTACCAGTTCGTCATCTGCGAGATCAATTTCACCGTCGGCGTAAGTGGCTGTAAAACCTATCATTAGCGCATTCGGAAACGGCCACGGCTGGCTGCCGAAATAGCGGATGTTCTCCACGCTGATGCGCGTTTCCTCGAACACTTCGCGGGCAACGGCGGATTCCAGCGTTTCGCCGGGCTCCACAAATCCGGCCAGCACGCTGAACATTTTGGCGTTGCGAAAACGGGCGGAACGCGCCAGCAAAATTTCAGCGCCGCGCGTAACCGCGACAATCACCGCCGGCGACAGCGTGGGGAAGTGGCTGGCTTCGCAGCGGCTGCAAATTTTCACATTTGTGGTCAGCTCATCAGGAAATGGGGCGCCGCAACTGCCGCAAAACCGGTGGGTTCGATCCCAATGCTGCATGTGGTGTGCGCGTCCGGCAATCGAAAATGCGGTTTCCCCTAACACAGCGAAAGACTGCCGCAACGGCAGCCATTGGAACGGCGCAGGAATTTCGGCGTCATCCGGCAATTCCGCTGCGACGCACGGGTTATTATTCCAGAAACCGATGTTCAATAATCGCTGTAAGTTTATTTTATTAAAGGGGTTTATCGATATATCCGGTAACGGATTTTCCGGGTTTTCCGATGCGAGTAAAATTTTTCCGTTCGAAAAAATAAAGCCGATCGACGGCGTTTCGGGGCGTTCAATTGAACGAAGTTCGGGGATAAATGTATTTTTCATATGCAACAATACTTTCGTGATTCTCGAAAATCAACTCATATTTTGCAACAGATTACCGATGATAAATCCTTTGCAACGACACAGATAACCAAATTCCGGCGGGAAAATTTTCCCGATCATTGAACTGCCCGCCGAAAATTGAATTTTTAAATTGACCCGATTGTTCGTTTCCGTTATCTTCTGCACACAAAATCACTGAAAAATCAACACCGGGATATACCAATGAAAACAATTTTAGTTACCGGCGGATGTGGCTTTATCGGCGCAAATTTCATTCGCTATCTATTTGAAGAATCCGGATTTAGCGGTTGCGTTGTGAACGCGGACAAACTGACTTACGCCGGAAATCCGGAAAATTTGTCGGACATCGCCGAACAATTTGCCGGACGTTACTTTTTTGAACAGGTTGATATTTGCGATTACGCCGCCGTCGAGCGTGTATTCACCAAATATGAAGTGGATTCCATCTGCCATTTCGCGGCGGAATCGCATGTAGATCGCTCGATTGTTGGACCGGGAGAATTTATCCAAACCAACGTCATCGGGACGTTTAACCTGCTGGAACTGGCGCGCCACAATCGCGAAAAGCTGGCGTTGTTTCACCACGTCAGCACGGATGAGGTGTTCGGCAGTCTCGGCGAAACCGGGTTTTTCACGGAAACCACGCCGTATCAGCCGCGAAGCCCGTATTCGGCATCCAAAGCGTCATCCGATCATTTGGTTCGCGCATACAATCACACATATGGCATTCCGGTGACGATTTCCAACTGTTCGAACAATTACGGACCGTATCAATTTCCCGAAAAACTGATTCCGCTGATGATTTTAAATGCTGCCGAAGGCAAATCGCTGCCGGTTTATGGCGACGGTCAAAACGTGCGCGATTGGTTGTTTGTGCGCGATCACTGCACGGCGATCTGGCAAATTATGACATCCGGCAAACGCGGGGAAACATACAATATTGGCGGCGATAACGAAATGCGCAATCTGGATGTGGTGCACACCATTTGCGATATTGTGGATGAACTGCTGCCGCAATCCGGTGGCAAATCGCGCCGCGAACTGATCACTTTTGTGAAAGATCGTCCCGGTCACGATTGGCGATACGCAATCGATTTCAGCAAAATTCGCACGGAACTCGGCTGGCAGCCGGAAGAATCGTTCGAGAGCGGTATTCGCAAAACCGTTCAGTGGTTTCTCGATCATTCGGAATGGGTTTCGCGAATCAAAAGCGGGCAATATCAGGAATGGATTTCGCAGCATTACGGAAACGACGCCTGATCAATTGCCAACCGGTTGAAAAGTAATGGTTTTCGCACATTTCTCCGATAGTTTCGATTAGCGGAGCGTGCGAAAATCGCACACGGAAGTTAAATAATTGCGGAAAGCAGGGATTCACCAATGCATTTTCAATCCAATTTTGAACATAGAAAACGCTTTGATAACCGGTCCGCCCGGGCAATTTCCCGGCAAATTTCCTCGCCGCCAGCGACGAAGCACAGCTTTCCGGCAAGCTTTATTCCCGTTTTTGATCCCGTCATCCAGAATGCGCCAACGTTGGCAGTTGTGCCGCAATATTTGCAGGTGCATGCGTTCGCAAATTCCCTCTATTCCTTTGATAATATTAACATTACGACAAATAACGATGTCTCGGAAAGCTCGTGGCAGGTGGTCGATAATCCGGCATTTGCCGTGCTGCTGGACGGTCATTTTTATCTCGACGATGTGAACACAATTGATGCCGAAGTGAACCTGCAGAAATTTCTTCACAAAATCAGCGTGAGCACGCTTGCCAAAGGGCTGAAATCGATTGCCGGCGGGTTGTTCAATTTGGTGATTGTGGATAAGGAACGCCAAAAGCTGCTGGTCACCGGCGATAAATATGGGGTTATGCCGCTGTATTATTGGGAATCCGAGTCCGGTTTTTTTCTGAGCGGAAACCCATTTGCTTTCCGGAAAGTGGCTAAACTTTCCGAAGAATCGGTGGTGGAATTCCTGAAATACGGTTATTTACCGTTTGCGAAATCGCTGTTCCAAAATGTGGAGCGCCGGATGCCCGGGCAAACCCTGACAGTGGATTTGGAATCGCAGCGGCTGGGCAAAACGCCGCCGGCAATTTTCGAGTTCAAACCGCCGGTGTATCGGGAAAAAGAATTGCCCGCCGCCGGTGAAAAAGTCCACGATGCGCTGAGCAAATATTTTAGCAGATTTGACGACGCGGATTATCACATCGGACTGCGCGACGATTACGCGAGCCAATTGCTGACAACCTGGCTGCAACGCTTTCGCCCGAATTTATGGAATCGCGGCGCATCCAAATCCGCGTTGAAACTGGCGCGGCACTATAATCTGCCGGTTCGGCCGGCACCGGTCAATTGGGATTTGTTGCCGAGATTTTCGGACGATATTGCACGGCATACGCGCCTGGCGATTTCGCTGGAACACACAGATGTTTTCGATTGGCAGCATCGCGCAGCACATTCGCCGGACAGCTTTTTTATGGACGAATTGAGCGGCGATTGTATCATGGGCGGGCAGAGTTTTCTGGATTTGCCGAACGACGTTCGCGGAATGATTTCCCACATTCGCGGTGAAGATAAATTTAATACGCCCATCAAAAGCATCAACCATTATCAGCGATTGCTCTATAACGATGTGCACGCGTTGCCGGACGAGGAACTTGGCGGGATTCTCACGCTCGGTTACGAATGTTGGTTTTTGAACGCAGCGCGCGGCATTTTGGAAATCAACCGGCTGGCCGGACACACCCATGAGGACTTTCGGGAATCGTTGCACAATTTCACAATGGCCCGCAGTTTGTCTATCGCGAAGGCGATCGGCGTTCAGCAGCACACAGCCTGCAGCAGCCCGTTTCTGGATTACGAAGTGCTGCAAAGCTGCCTCGATACCGACAAATCGCTCCGCGCCAGCGACCGGCTCTATAATTATTACTGGAACACCTATTTTCCGGAAGCGGCAATTTTGCCGAACGAATTGTGGGGCAGAAATCCGCTGGATGCACCGCAAATTTACCGCTTCAAAGAAGCTGCACGGATGATCACCCGCCAAAATCTGGTTGGTGGAAAAAATATGGCGACCGGTAAAACAGCCGTAAATCCCGATGCGGAAGCGCGAAAACTGCTCCAGCATCCGGCCGTAAAACGCTGGGCTGCAGATGCAATTGACCGCCACGACCGGCGAATCCCGGATTTTATCGCCAATCAAATTCGCCGGAAAAATACAGAAAAACAATTGAATCCACGGTTGATGTTGCGCTACATTACATTATTGAGTTTTCTGAATGATTAATTTTGTTTTCAGTTAAATTCATTTTTTTGGATAATATTTATAACTGCTTTAAATTGATGCACAATCTTTTCGCGACAATTGATTGTGCAAATCGCTCAATAAATGCTTATCGGTACGATGATCTTTTTTTCGCAATGCCTCTCAATTAATCACCCCGGCAAATGGTTCGTATGATGTCAAATTCGTTGATACGCCATTATTTGGTGGTTTAGCCCAATGCGAAAAATGATCCTGCCACATGTTACAGCGAGGTCTTCGACATGAAAATTATTGTTGCCGGCACAGGTTATGTGGGATTGGTGCACGCCGCAATCTGCTCGGAATACGGGCACGAGGTGCACGGATACGATACGAATCCAGCAAAAATTGATGCATACGCAACCGGAAATCCCGAACGGATTCACCAGTTTGTCAACGAGCCCGGACTGGCGGATATCATTAGCGATAACCTTGGCAAACATCTGTTTTTCACCCATAAAATTGATGAAATTATTGAAGGTACGGACGTTATTTTTCTGTGCCTGCCGGCGCCGGCCAATGCGGATGGCTCCAGCAATCTGGAATTATACGATAGCGCCGTGCATAAAATTGCCGCGTTATTGGCAAAACGCAGCGATCTCCGGCGAGTAGTGATCACCGATAAAAGCACCGTGCCGATTGGCACGATCCGCCGGTTGCAGCGCATTTTGCACGAACACGGCGCAAAAAATGTGGGCATCGCCACCAATCCGGAATTTCTGGCGGAGGGAACGGCGGTTTCGCAGGCGCGAAAACCATCGCGGGTGGTGGTCGGTTGCGACAGCAAAGATGATTTCAAAATTTTGCGGCGGGTGTATTCCCAGTTTGTCAATCATGTGCGGATTAAATATATTGAAACCACGCCGGAAACTGCCGAGGCGATCAAATACGTTTCCAACACGTTGCTGCTCACTTACATTTCATTTTGGAATGGTGTGGGCGCGCGCATCGGTGAAAAAATTGCCAACGTTCGGGTGGATGATTTGCGGCGCGGCGTAACCGCCGATGAGCGCATCAGCACGTGGGGATCGTACATGAGCAACGGCGCTGGCGGCAGTTGTTTTGGCAAAGATATTCAATCACTCATTTTTCAATTGAAAAAACACGATGTGAACACCCGTTTATTGGAATCCACTTTCGAGATCAACGAATTCCAGAAAACCTATCTGGTGAAAAAAGCGATTCAGGAAGCCAATTTTAATTTTGAGGGTAAAATTATATCAATATTAGGGTTAGCTTTCAAAAAACAGACGAATGATATCCGGGATGCGTCATCCCTCAAAGCCATCGAAACGCTGCTCGGATACGGCGTTCGCCGAATTCAGGCATACGATCCGCTGGCAATCGAAGAAGCAAAAAAATATTATGAACCCGAAAAATCACCGGATTATCAGAAAATTGTGTATAGCAAATCGGTCCGGGAAGCGCTGATCGGTAGCGATGCGCTGTTTATTTCTACTGATTGGGAAGAATTTCGCGGGCTTTCGGCGGTTATCGAAAACACGGTTTCGCCGCCGTATCTGATCATCGACGGGCGGCGGATGATTCCCGATTACGAAGATCTGGTTGCGCACGGATACACATATCTGGCGGTCGGATCGCCAACATTAAAACCCAAACAAAAGAGGCGTTAGTTCATGTCGATTACGGTTGAGCCAACGGAAATTCCGGAAGTTCTGGTCATCAAGCCGCGGGTGTTCCGCGATCCGCGCGGCTTTTTTATGGAAACATTTCATGCGGAAAAATACGCCGAAGCCGGTATTCGCGAAAATTTTGTGCAGGACAATCACTCGTTTTCCACAAAAGGCATTTTGCGGGGATTGCATTATCAATTGAAACGACCGCAGGGCAAGCTGGTTCAGGCGGTTTCCGGCGAAATTTTTGATGTGGCAGTGGACATCCGCAAAGGCTCGCCAACGTTTGGAAAATGGGTCGGTGTAACGCTTTCCGAGCGCAACAAATGGCAAATTTACGTGCCGCCGGGATTCGCCCACGGATTTTATGTGGTCAGCGAAACCGCGAACGTGACCTATAAATGCACCGATTTTTACGATGGAAAAGATGAATACGGCATCCAATGGTCCGATCCGGAAATTGGCATCGACTGGCAACTGGATGTAAATCCGATTTTATCACCGAAGGACGAAGTGCACCCGGCGTTGAACAATGCGCCGAAAAATTTGTTGCCGGAATACTGAGTCTTTTTAACAAACGATCGTTCGGGTGTCACAAAAAATCAATTTGAAATAAAAAAGGGGCATGTTTTAAATACGCCCCTTTTTTATTAAAAAATTTCGCAACTGATTAAAAAACAACTATTTGGCATCGCCTTCTTTTAAGCCCATTTTGGCTTTCAGCGCCGCCAGCGAATCTTTTGCGGCATCCACGGATGCACCCGCCAACGCTTTGTCAATTTCTTCGTCAACCGATTTGGTTGTATCGGCCATTTCGCCGTAGGCTTCCGCCAGCGACTCTTCTTCGGTCACTTTGTCTTTCATTTTTTCGAGCATCGCAACGGTGCTGGATGCATCGACCTGCGCCATTTGTTTGTTGATTTTTTTCATCGATTCCGCAGTGCGGGCGCGGGCGCGAAGGGTGACCAGTTCGTTTTCATATTTGGAAATCGCAGATTTCAGTTTATTCACTTTGTTCTGCAACTGATCGGCCATTTTCTGCTGCTGCTCGTGATTGGTCATAAATTCCTTTGCGCGGCGCGAAGAATCTTCTTTTTTGGTGAGCGCTTCGGTTGCCAAACGATCAACTTCGGCGGCGTCCATTTCGCCACTTTGGGCGCGTTGGAGCAGCATCATGGCTTTGCGTTCGTAATCGGCAGCCAGTTGTTTCTGATCTTCGCCATCTTTGCGCATGCGGATGGCCAGCGATTTTACCTCCGCCAGGCTGCGCATGGCTTGAGCCAAATCTTTTTTCAAATCGCGAATGCCCTGTTCGGTCAATTTGATCGGATCTTCCAGTTGATCCACAACTGAATGCGCCTCCGACTGGAAAATTTTGAATATGCGCGAAAAAATACCCATCTTTTTATCTCCTGAAGTTTGGTTTCAAATTAAATATTATCAAATAGTTAAACGAGAAAAAAATTAGCGTTTGGCGTATTTCAGCAATTCGTTGCCAAATTCCGCAATGCCCATGGAAAGCGCGACAATCGAGGCTTCCAGCTCATTTTTATCGAGATTTTCCAGCTGCAACGTATCGCGATAAATAACGCGTTTGCCTTCTTCATCCAGCACAAATGCGCCGTGAACCAGTGTGCGGTTCATTTTCAGCAATTTCTCATACAAATCGCCGGGTTTTTCCGGCACTTCCATAATCAATTGCTCCATAATCACAATCGGGTCTTCGCAATCGATGACCATATTGTTGATGCCATTATCGGGATCATTTACAACAACGATCTCTTCATCCTCATCTTCGCGAATAATCGCAAAGCCGAGTTCCATTAAATAATCCTTAACCATTTCGAATTTGCTAAACATGGCCATACGTAAGCCTCCTGTTGTAATAGTGAATTAATTATGTTGATTAAATCTATAGAAAACAATTGTTTATGATAGTTTTTCAGCGCAACTTTTTTTTCAACTCATTATAAGATTGGTTTAATTCCTGAACAAGTTGATTCGCAATTTTCTGTTTTTCGGGATCGCCGGAATGAATATCAGGGTGATATTTGCGCAGCAACGCTTTCCACGATTTGGTGACAGTTTCCAGATCCGAGCCGTATGGCACTTCGAGATTGGCGTAATGTTTGGCCAACGGATCATCATTCCGGTGATGATTGGCATCATTTTGCTGCTGTTTTTGGCGCTGGTATTCGCGCTGCGAATCACGAATTTCGTCGTAAACGCTATCGTCGATGTCAACATCATCGCGCCGGAAATTCAGGTTTGCGCGAATAATTCCTGCGATTCTTGAAAAAAGGGACATTTCATCACCTCAACATTACTGTTCGTTTTGCGAAACGATCACCAACTGGTCGTTCGCGGCTACCACCAAATTTACATCCGGATTGGAAATCACGATATCCTGCTCCCGGCGATACACCGCCAGCACAATGCTGTTCCGGGTGCGTTTCATCTCCGAAAACACAACCAAAAAAGATTGATCGGCCAGTTCGCGGGGCACCGGCACCTGATACAAATTGTTGCCGGTGCTGGCGCTGAGCAGTTCGCTCATCACCTTCGAAATACCGTGATCGAGCGCTGCGCGGGCAATTAAACGGCTGCTAAATTCATTTAAAACAATAATTTCGTCCACATGCGCTTTACGGCAATGGGCCACGTTTTGTTCGTTCACCAATTCCACAATTGTATAAGCGCTCGGGTTGATGGATTTGATAATCAGTGCGGCGAGCACCACTTGTGCATCGCGGGCGTTGTTATCGAGTTTGTCATCACCGAGGATGACGACCGTTTTGGCAGCAGCAATATTGGCGCGCTGCAAATTCGCTTCGTCCACTTCGCCTTTGATGAAATGGAGATTTTCGTCATTCACCGGTTTTTCGTCAACATCTGCGATCAAAATGATCGGTTGATCCAGCACGCGACTGTCCGACCGCAGCTCTCTCAAAATTTCTTTGGCGCGATAATTCCATTCACAAATAATCGTGTGATTGGTGAAATCGTAATTGCTCATTCCGCGATTCACTTTCAGTTTTTGCTCCACAAATACGCTGGCGATGGTTGCCGTGAACATCCCCAAAATGCCGATGCCCAAAATCATGATGATAGCGCCAACAATGCGCCCGCCGAACGTAGTTGGCGCAATATCGCCATATCCGACAGTGGTCAACGTGACGATGCTCCACCACAGCGCGTTATCCCAATTGACATTCGGTTCAAAAAGCGCCATGCCCACCGCACCAAAAACAATCAGCAAAAACATGATCAGCAAAATGCGGTGCAGGTTTTCCTTGATGACAAATTTGATGATGTTTTGGGCAATATTTTTCATTGGCATTTGGCTTTTGGCAGTTAGCTATTGGCTTTTATTTTGCCGATCAGGTTGTTTATCATTTTTTGTGATATGTGTAATTGATCGATTATTGGTTGAATTTTTTCTGAAGTAATTAAAGGAATTTCCTGAATTATATAGAGCTGTGTTTCCAGTTCGAATGATGAGCCTAATGCGATTTCTAAAAAACGCTTGAATTCTATTTCGCTATTACGGCTGCAGCCTTCAGCAATATTTGATGGTATTGAAATTGCCGCTCGACATATTTGGCTTCTCAATCCGAATTTTTCTTCAACCGGCAACAATGTGGCTAAAAAGTAAATGGTTTTTACCATTAGAATGCTTTCTTGCCAAATTTTAAGATTTCTGAAGTTTCGCATAAAGATAATCTGTAATTTTAAGTGCCAATAGCCAAAGGCAAAATGCCAACAGCCGGTTTTTAATAAAATTCCCACGACCCATTTTTGTAATAATCAAATAATGCGAGTTCCAGTTCGGAATTAACGCGAATCGATGCGATACCGTCCAGTTCGTTTTTGCCGAAAAGGAGCATCGCTGCCATTGCATCGCGGTTCAAAAAACGTGTTTCCAAATCATCAAATGATAGCGACAGCAGGTGATTTTTCAAACGATTTTCGTCGATTTCCGCATTCATTGCCAGCACCCAACCCCACTCGCCGAGCGTGGGAATGTGATTATGAAACGGAATGGCTGCTAATCCGGCGGTTCGCATCGTTTGCAATATGCAGAGATACGCTTCCCGCGAAAAAAACGGGCTGCCAGCTTGCGTAACCACAATCCCGCCTTTGGACAGTTGGCGTTTCGCCAGTTGATAAAATTCCCGGGTGTACAATCGCGCCAGCTCGATGGTTTTCGGATCGGGCAAATCGATGATAATGACGTCGAAAATTTCCCGGGTTTGCTGCAAGAATGTATATGCGTCCTCGTTGCGAATCTGCACCCGGGGATCGCTGAGCGCATTTTGGTTGAGTTGGCAAAAAACCGGGTAATTCTTGCCGAGTTCCGTCATCGCCGGATCGAGATCGACCAGCGTAATTTTTTCGACGTCGGGATATTTGAGGATTTCCCGCGCAGCCAATCCATCGCCGCCACCGAGAATCAGCACATTTTTATGCGCAACGCTCGCCAGCATTGCCGGATGCACCAGCGGTTCGTGATAGCGATGTTCGTCGTAGCTGCTAAATTGTTCATTTCCATTGAGATACAGCCAGTAATCATTTTTGAATTGGGTAATCACAATTCGCTGATAGGGCGTTTGCTCCTGATAAACAACTTTATCCACATATTTTTGCTGCTCGCCATACAACACAATCGGCTCCGCCGAAACGGCCAATGCGCCGAGTAACGCGGGAACAATCAAAAATCCGGCAGTGAGCGTTTTGGGAAATTTTAGCGAATCGCGATGCTGCCAAAACAGCGCCGCCGCAACGGCAAAATTTACTGCGCCGAGCAAAATGGGCGTATATGTTAAGCCGAGGTAGGGGAGGGCAACAAACGCAAACAGCAATCCGCCGAGCAAAGCGCCGTAATAATCTTTTTCCATCACCGAACTGATGTTGATGCGCAGATCCTCGAAATAATCGTTGAGCCGGGTTGCCAGCGGAATTTCCAGCCCGATCAGCAAACCGATAGCGAATGACAGCGTGTAAATCAGCGGCGTGATCGGATTCATGTAAGCCGATAAAAAATAGATAGTTGTGGCGCTGATCGCACATAAAACGGAGAGCAGTAATTCCGTGAAGACGAACGCATCCAGCAACGCGTCATCCACAAATTTGCTGAAACGGCTGCCAACGCCCATCGCAAACAGCATGATGGAAATAGTGAGTGTCCACTGCAAAACGGAGTTACCGAGCAGATAACTCGCCAGCGTGGACATCACGTATTCCGCCACAATTCCGGATAATCCGGTGGCGAAAATGCAGGCTTTCAGCAGCCAGTTGCCGGAGAGATTCTGGGTTCTGGATTCCGAATCGATTTTGGTTGAAATTTTAGTTTGTTTGGTCATATTCGGTTTCCGGAAAATTCAGATAGTCTGGCATTTCTTCTTTTACATAAATCGAAGGCATCTGATGATTTTTTTGAACGGAATTGATGAAATTGTTTAGCATTTTTCCCAGAGAAATGAGCCGTTCATGGATACTTTCGTATAGCCGGGAATCGGCTAAAGAATTCGTTTCATAGAGCGTTTCCAAATGATCGATGGTCTCATCATTTGATGCAAGTGCGTTCAACAAATAACGTATGAAATCCTGTTTATAATATCGCCTGCCGTATCCTTCCACAATCAAAGACTTGGTCGATTTGCTCGATCTGCGAATTTGTGATCCTGTTTCGAACATCTCAAATTTTGGTAACGTTTCCAGCGTCATGTTGTGAATATCAATCACAATTTCACGAGATAGCTGCCATATCTGTAATTTTTTGTAACTCATTTTCACATTCTACACTTTAGTTTGCATTTTTCAGAGCATCCAGAAACCAGAAACCCCAATCCAGAAACCAGCTAGATAACCCAACCAACCAAAAACGACGCGCCGATGTAGGCAAACGCTTCCACCGCGCCGGCGCCGATATTCGGCTTTGTCTGATTCACCAGTTCATCTGTGAGTTTTTCGCCGGGAAGCAACACTTTGTCGGTCAGAAAACGCAAAACCGGCAGCAGCACCAGCCCGAAAATTACGAACCCGAAAAACGTGGTGAGGTTTTGCTGCCACGAAATAAAATCGCCGGTCGAGCCGATGCGCACGATGTTACCGATGGCGATCAGCACACCCGCAAACGCGACGCCAACAGCAACGTTATCTTTTTCGATTTCCGCATGCAAATCGAACGGCAGAATTTTGGCGTAAACGATACCTGCGACAATCAGCACAGCCTGTCCCAAAATCCAGAAGGTGAGCGCAGTTGCCCATCCGCCGTAATCGCCACTCATCGCACCGGCGATAATCATGCCCACGGCAATGTGGTTGGCTGCTTCCACAACGCCCGTTCCGGCGTTTTGATCGTCGATAATTTCTTTGATATTGTCAAATTTGCTGAGGATGATTTTGTCATTGATTTTGATCGAGAAATTCATCAGCACAATCGAAATGATGCCGTAAAAAAATATCTCGAACAGATCGATGAACAATCCTGCGGATTCGCTGGAGAGCACGCCACCCAACGCGATAATCAGCCCGAAATAGTAGCCGATCACCGCCAGCGCCATTGCTAGATTATCTTTTTTCACCAATTCGTCGCGTAAATTGATGCGCGGATTGGTTATACCATAAACCACTTTGCCCAGCCAAAAAAGGATAAACACTGCAATAAGGTAAATTAACCCGGATATGGTTTGGTCTAAAGTCATTTTTTACTCCGTTTTATCATTTCGGGATTTTACTGAGCCGATTGCCAGACCGATCACAAGACCCAACGAGATGCCAAGCCCTATATTATCCATTGAAACGCCCAATGCCGTTCCAATAGCGATGCCAACGGCAACCCATTTTCCCATTTCTTTTTTATTGTCCTGATTTTGATCGTTATTTTCCATTATTACCTCATTTGATTATTTACCAAAACCACCGCTGCGGCTTCGGGATTTACTCATATTGCTGCGGCGTGTGCGTTGTTTCAGCTTATCCGTAAAGGATTGTTTGGACGCCTGTTCGCGCATTTGGCGGCGTTGGAAGAACGTTGGATTCGTTTTTTTCGTTGCGGTTCCGTCGGTGCCCCACTGGCGATTTTTGCCGAAATACGGCTGATTGTTGCGCCGGGAAGTGCGGTAATCGCGCCAGTCATCCTGATAAATCGGGCGATTCCAGCCGCCGAGCAGCGCCTGCAGCATGGCGTATTTTCCGTAAAATTCCCAAAAACTGCCGCCGCTGTTGTCGGTTCGCCATTGGCCGTAGCGTTCATCGCCAACATATTGGTAGCCCGGCGGTTGCGGCGAGTCGCTCACATCGCCTTCGGCAGATTTGGAAGCGATTGTCATTCCCAAATACCGTTGGTAATTGCTGAAAAAATCTTCATCAACCAAAAGCCATTCCGTTTGATTGGTAAAATATGCCAGCGAATCGCCGGCTTTTTCCGCATGAATGATTTTATATTGATGAAAGTAATCCTTAAAAAAAGTGCCTTCCATTTTCATATCTTCCAGAATAATGGAATATTCCGGGTATTCGTTCAGTTCGCGTTGCATTTTCTCAACCGGATTCGATGCGCCGCAACTCGACAGCAGCAATGTAACAAATCCGAAAAGTGCAAATCTGATTGTTTGTTTCAAAACAAACCCCTTCTTTAAGTGTTTGTATTTTATCGATTTAGTCTTTTTAGCCATTTTTGTTTCATTCATATCTCAAAATTAAAAAAGTCAAGAGATTTACTTTATCCTTTACTTTTTTTCCTTTACCCTGCCCCCGCTCAAGCCTGCGCATCTCCCGACGGCAGGATGTTGCTAAACATAAATTCTTTCACATAATAGCCTTGCGCCGCTTCAAAATCATCCTCGCCCCATTGCTCGATGCTCACAAAATTTTCGTCGTCATCATCAATATATTCCCATGCGATGATGCCCTGACCCTGCTGTTGCGTGTTGCCACCCGGATAATAATAGACCGAACCAGATTCATCCAGATAAAACGTTTTTTCTTTCACGGAAATTTGCCCCGGCGGATCGTCGAAATCTTTGACGTGCTGGCGCACATCTTCCGCAATTGCGCCGAGTGGCAGCTTTTTGCTGACGGTCCATTCCACTTCGTCATCTTCGCGTTTTTCCAGCCAGATTTTTTCGCGACCGGAGGTCAGTTCCCATTCCTCGCTCCATAAGCCGTCGCCAAAATCGTATTTATTGTATGCAGTCACCTGCCATGTTTTTAAATCGAATTCAACAAAATACCCGACTTTCATTTTCGAAAGTGTCAAGTCCCGTAGTGGATCAAATTCTTCTCCGGTGTTTTTGTTTTTGAAAAAATTAAACATTCGTTATTCCTTTGGATGGTTTTTTCTTTACATCGCTGAATTTTATAGATATGGTAACCCCAATAAAAAAAAGGATATAGCCAATCTTTTCATATTGTGCATTTTCCGGGCTATTGCTATCAAAATACACTGACATCGCCGCACCAACAATTACAACGATAAAACCTAACAATTTGAGTAGTTTATTTTTAGTCATGTTTCTGTTCTTTTCGTTTTTAGAAAAACGCGATGTATTTTTTAAATATTTTTTTTCGTTCGTTTTAACGCACCATCAGCGCGGAACAAGCGTTTCGTGCTGATGGTGAGGTGTTTACAACCTACTTCTCATCTTCCTTCGCTTTGTCGTGCTCACCGTTGTGGTGGACAATCTGACCGATTTCCGGTTTTTGTTTGAACTGGTTGAGAATGTTCACACCGGTGGCATTTTCGATCTGTTCCGCCAGCGAAACCACCGCCGCGGGCAACTGGTTGATGAAATTTGCCACGCCGTGGCTGCCGTTTCCGCCGCTGTCGATCACGCTCACTTTGTCGATCGTGACCTTGTTCACCGTGTCGGACAGTTGTTTGATAATATCCGGCAACATGTTCAGCATGAATACTTTTTCGCCTTCACCTTTGGCGCTGAGGTAGGTTTTGATCATCTGATCCAGCACTTCGATGTTCGCTTTACCTTTCTCGAGAATCGGCGCAGCTTCGCCGCGTGCTTCCAGTTCCATCGCTTCTTTTTTGGCTTTTGCGGGTTCGATAACGTCTGCCATCAGGCGTTTTTGTTGCAGCAAAATGCGCTCTTCTTCCAGATCCTGTTCGTATTTTGCCTGGGCTTTTTGTCCGGCAACTTCCGCTTCTTTTTCCATGATAATGGCTTCGCGTTCCAGTTCCGCTTTTTTCATACGCAGATTATTGTTCTCAGTTTCGATCTGTTGATCTGCGATAGCGCGGGATACCTTAACTTCTTGATCTGCCTTAATTTGCGATGTGCGAATTTCCTGATCTGCCATAGCTTTTGCCACTTCTGCTTTCCGCAGAGAAGTTGCTTCCGCTTCCTTCGCGAGGGCTTCCTGCTCGGCTTCGGCCTGACGTGCAGCGGCATCGGCGCGGGCTTTGGCCATTTTCACTTCGCGATCCGCAGAAATTTGCGCCGCTTTAATTTCCTGATCTGCTTTTGCTTTGGCAATTTCCGCATATTGGCGGGACTGTGCTTCGGCCTGCTCTGCTTCTGCGGCTTTTTCCGCTTCCGCCATTCGCGCGGTCGAGAGCACTTCTGCGGTTTTGCGGCGACCGATCGAATCGAGATAACCCGCTTCGTCCGCAACATTCTGGATTTTCAGCGTATCGAGCTGCAAACCGAGTTGATTCAGATCGTTATCCGCTTCTTCGATAAGGCTTTGGGCAAACTTCAGGCGGTCTTCGTTCACTTCTTCCGGCGTCAGCGATGCCAGCACGCCGCGCAGGTTACCTTCCAGCGTATCTTTCGCAATCTGGTGGATTTCCTGCATCGGTTTCATCAAAAAACGCTCGACGGCGTTGCCGAACGCAGGCTCTGTCGAATCGATTTTGATATTGGCAATGGCATCCACATTTAACGGAATGCCGCCTTTGGAATACGCGTTGCGCACCGAAAGCTCCAACGGAATCGATTCCAGCGACATGCGGGCCGCTTTTTCCAGCACCGGCATACGCACGGCGCGACCGCCGCGAATGAGCCGGTAACCGACAATCGATCCGTCCGGCAGTTTACGTTTGCGTCCGGAAAGTATCACAACTTCGTTGGGATGGCAGACAATCAGCAACCGGCTGACCATCATCACCACAACAACAGCGAGGATAACAACGATAAATATGATAGCACTTATGAAATCCATATCACAACCCTCCTAAAAGTTAAGTTGGTTAAGTTGAATTGCAAACAAATGTTTATTATAGATTTATGTAGCCGGCATAAATCATCATCAACGCGACTACCGAATAAGTTCCGATGCCAAACCAGTAAAAATAGGGGCTGTTGCTGCGGCGGGAAATGCCCAATTCCCAATACAATTTTCCGCGATAGAGGCAAACCGCCACATAAACCAAAATCAGTAAACCAACGAATATCATAAGCTAACCTTTCTATGATTTTGGGTGGTGATTTTTCTGCTCAAATTTTCTTCTTTTGGTCATTCCGATGATAAAAAATAAGCCGCCAACGGCGATCATCACCGTGCCAATGGTGCCCGAAGAATCCCCCATTGTGGTGGAAATCGACACGCCGAGGGCGATCAAAATCATCGAAAGAAATAATGTGCGGTTGTAATCTTTGGTAATCATGCGACATCCTCCATTGTTTTACATCTGCGTATTTATAAATAAACGGGTGATCAAATGGTTGCGGAATTGATAAAAGCTTCTTCCACAACAAATGCAATACCGTTTTTTACATGCAAAATGTAAACCAGCTCGCCAACGCTGAACTCATCGCGTTCCGATTCTTCCGCAGTTTGGGCGAGGAGCTGCATGCGTTGCCCGACGGCTTCGAGCGTCACTTTACCGCGATGATCCCGGGAAACGTTGATCGTCACTTTTGCCGGCATGCCAACCAACCGGTCGAGATTCAGCGTTTCGCCCACTTCGGTTGCCGCCAGTTGTTTCATTACGCGATGCATGACAGTTGCCGCCAGAAAGCCCAGCGCAATGGCTGCCCCAAACGTCAACAAAAAGTTGCTGCCAATCCAGGTGAGCAGGCTGCCGGTCAGCCCGAAAAAAGCTACAAAAAACACAAAATTGCGAAAGCTGAGAAATTTGATGGCTTCAACAGTGCCTTCCCCGGAAACCTCGACATCTGCGGCGTCGGCGTCCATATCCACATCCGTATCCACATCGACGTCGGCATCCACGTCCACATCGGCTTCCGCGTCAGCATCCGCGCCAAAAAACAGGGAGATGATGATAAATAAGCCACCAAACAAAAGGCAGGCGAGGTATAGTTTTAACATGGTGATTCTCCCATTGAATGATCAATAGTTAAAAATTGCTCCCAAAATTCCTTTTTAGCACTTGCAGTAATTTCGTTGTTGTTTTCGGAATCAAACTGCCACTTTAAAGCGTTGTTTTGAATATACTTACGAATTCTGAATAATCCTTTTTCGTCGCGTATGATATGATCATGAAATGATTTTTGCCATCGAAAATCAGATTTTCCGGCATTGTGAATCGCTTTTGATGAGACTGTTTTGAACGCGCCAATCAACTGTGACAACGGCTTGACGGGTAGGGAACGGTCGCGACCGTTCCGCTCATTTCTGATGATCAAAATACCGTGAAAATGATTTGGCATAAGCGTGAATTCATCCAGAAATACATATTCATATTGTTTGGGCAACCAAAGCCATGAATTGATCACTATCTCGCCAAATGTGTTCAGAATCATTTTGCCTTCAGTAATTTGACCGAAAACAGAAATTTTATCTTCTGTGCAGATAGTGACGAAATAATAGCCGTCCGAAGAATAATCAAACCCTTTCATTCGGTTGGGTTTTCGGACGGGAAAGTTTGGTGATTGCGTTTTCATTGTTGATAAAATTTGCCTGTTTACATTTTCCGGAACGGTCGCGACCGTTCCCTACATTTTTTGAAAAAATCCAGGTATTATCCCAAAACGATTCAATTCGCTACTTTTTTTTGCCATCGCTGAGCATCTTCTTCAGCTTTGCCAACTCGTCTTCCACCGCTTTACTTTGGATCATTTTTTCCAGTTCTTTTTCGCTTTCGGCGTCTGCGGATTTCCCTTCCATCAATTCTTCCATTGCTTCGGCTTCGGCTTCCAATTGCAGAATTTTATCTTTTTGCGCTTCGATGGCGTTGATATTCGCGTCCGCACTATTGGTGGCGCCGGTGAGCGCTTCCAACGCATCGCGGGTTTTGCGAATGGCGCCGGTGGCGTTCATTTTGCGTTCTGCGGCGAGTTTACGGCGAATCAATTCCTCTTTTTGGCGACGGGCAATTTGCACCTGATCTTCCAGTTTTACCAAATCCTGTTTCATTTTATCAGCGAGATAAGTTGCTGTTTCTACTTCGTTTGCGAGCTGGTTGTTCTCTTTCTCGACATCGATTTTTTGTTCCAGCAATTTGCGGGCTAAATCTTCGTTTCCGTTTTCCAGCGCGAGCGTGGCTTTTTGTTGGAGATCAGCGGATTTTTCGTCGAGCAGCAGCATTTTCTTTTCCAGCAATTTGCGGGCGCCAACGGCTTTTACGGTTTCGCGGCGCAGTTCGATGATGCTTTCTTCCATTTCACGAATGATTTGGCGAACCATCACCTCCGGGTCTTCGGCTTTATCCAGCATCGAATTGACGTTGGCTTCGACCAGTTTTGTGATTCTTTGAAAAATATTCATGATAAAATCCTCCGAAAAATGAGTGTTGTAAGTGTAATATTATTAAAAATTTATTCATCTATTTTTTCAGCGAGGGCGCTCCGCAGCGCAGCTTCAAATGCTGTCGCTTTTTGCGAGCCGATCAACAATTTTTCGCCATTGCGAAATACAAACTGAACACCGTGATTTCCGCTGACCGTGTAGGCTTTGCCGCCTTTCCAGCCCAATCGAACGCCCCAACCGCCGTATTCGCCGAGCGGATTGTATTTCCGCGCTTCAAATTCCCGGATTTTCGCGAGCGGTATTTCCCGTTTCGTGTATGGGAAAAAGCGGATAATCAGCGTTTCAGAATCGATCCGAACAGTCAGTTTGCTTTTCCAAAATAGCCAGATGATGCCGCTGCAAATCAGCACCATCAACGGCATGAACCAGATGGCCATTGCGTTAGGCATCGGTTTGCTGCCCACCGGAATACCAAAAATCAGCTGCGAAATCATCACATAAATCAAAAACAGTGTAATCGGCGCTACAGTAATGCCGAGCAGCGCCATCAGCCAGGGTTGGCGAAATTGCTGTTCTTCTTCAAATAGCGGTACTGTTTTCATAATGTGCTCCGTTTGCTCAGGATAAATTGTGTTTATTCGATTCGGTGAGTGTCACCCGTTCAACCACGATGCCGTCATCCGAAAATCCAACGATTAGCCCGCATTGCAAGTTTAATCTTTTCAACTCTTTACGAAAATTTAAAATATCGTTTTCGGGAATCATACTTCCATTAATAGTTCGCACCAGCATGTTGCCAAAGCAGAGATAATCCTTTTTCAATCTTCGTGAAGGCAGGTCTTCTTCCGGCTGCGGTTCTTCTTTTTTGAAGCGAATATGATCCGCTTCGAACTCACGTTGTAATGCATCGAGATAATTTTTTTGATCGGAAACATTGCCCAACCGGTAGTGAACGCGCTTTGCAGCCCGCACAACCAGCAGAGTTTTTGCTTCCAGAATGTTCTTCATTTCATATTGAAAACGGTCTTGCTGCACCATAACACACCCCAAAAAACTCAAGCTTATTTGTTGAAAAAGATATTTCTCAGAAATGCCGCGGATAAACCGGAAATCTTCCAGTGAGAAAATCTGCCCGGCAATTTCTGGAAATCTGTTTCATATTGTCATTTATTTTGGTCATTTAACAGCCCCTTCACAGGCTTCATGCCATAATATTGCAATCAGAATGCCAAAATAAATCTATTGTTTTTATTGAACTTATGAAAACGGGTTGGTGTATTGCGCCAACGGTGTCGGTGTTTTACACCAGATAATCTTCCAACTTGTATTTTTTGTAGAAGTGGCGGAACTGGTCGTAAGACATCCCAAGATTTTCGGCTGCGGCGCGTTGGTTACCGTTAAAATCTTTCAGAGAATTGAGCAACAGGTTGATTTCGTACGCACGCACTTTTTCGTAGAAATTACCGCGGATCGGTTCCACAGATGTAATTTCGATCGGCAGTTCCGAGGCGTTGATGGTGCCGTCTTCGTCGGAAATATAAATGCGCTCGATAATGTTTTTGAGCTGCCGGATGTTCCCGGGCCAATGGTAATTCTGGAGTTCCTGAATCGCGGAAGGCGTAAACGATTTGTGTTCGAGGTTGGGAATTTCTTTGTGGAGTTGACAAATGAAGTGTTCGATCAGCGATGGGATATCTTCCCGCCGTTTTCGCAGCGGTGGCAAAGTGAGTACCGCAAACGATAGCCGGTCATACAAATCCGGCAAAAATTCTGATTTTTCCATAAGTTGATCGAGATTAGCGTTGGTTGCGGCAATAATCCGCACATCCACCGAAATCGGTTTGCTGCCGCCGAGCCGTTCAAATTGTTGATATTCGATCACACGGAGCAATTTTTCCTGAACCGCACGGCTCATATTCGCCACTTCGTCCAAAAACAGCGTGCCGCCGTCGGCCAGTTCCAGCCTGCCGGGACGCGAATCTACCGCGCCGGTGTAAGCGCCTTTTTCCCGGCCAAACATTTCCGAAGCAAACAAATCCTCCTGAAACGCGGCGCAGTTGACCACAACATACGGTTGTTTTTTTCGGTCGCTTTCCAAATGAATGGCGCGTGCCAGCAGCTCTTTGCCCGTTCCGCGTTCGCCCTGAATCATGATCGGGCGGGGAATTTTTGCCAGCATCCGCGCTTCTTCAATGACCTGTTTAAATGTAACGGCGCTGCCAATGCCAAAAATTTCGTCCAGCTGTGTTTCGGAGATTGTGCTCATTTTCTTCGCTGTAGTTTGTTTTATCGTGATAAATTTAAAGATAAATGTTACTCAAGCGTTAGCAAAAAAGCAAACGGTTGCCGCATGAGAATGCGGAATCCCGGTTGTATTTGTTGCCGCGATGGATTATTTTGTGTAATGCAACATATCATTCAAATTGCCGGCATCATCGATGCTGCGGAGGCGCAACTGCTGCTCGATTCGGGCGTGGATTGGCTCGGTTTTCCGCTGCGATTGACCGTGAATGCGGAAGATATCAGCGATGCCGATGCGGCGGCGATAATCAAAAATCTGCCGGAAAATCGTTGCGGCGTGTTGATTACCTATCTCAATACGGCGGCGGAAATTTTGGAATTGTGCGAAACGTTGCACGCAAAAACCGTGCAAATTCATGGAAATATTGAACTTGCTGAATTACAACAATTGCGGAAATCCGCACCGGAGGTGTTCATTTTAAAAAGCCTCATCGTTCGCGGGGATAATTTGAGCGAGTTAGAAAACATGACCCAAACGCTCGCGCCGCTGGTCGATGGCTTTATCACCGATACGCACGATCCGGCAACCGGCGCGGATGGCGCCACCGGCAAAACCCACGATTGGCAAATCAGCCGGAAACTGGTGGAGATTTCCCCAAAACCGCTGATGCTCGCCGGCGGGCTGACGCCCGAAAATGTGTTCGATGCGATTCGCATCGTTCGTCCGGCTGCGGTGGATGCGCACACCGGCGTCGAGGCTGCCGACGGACGGAAAGCTGCTGCAAAAGTGGCAACATTTGTCAGCGAAGCGCGGCGGGGTTTTGCGTTGTTTGGCGGATAATTTTTGAGAAAAATCGAAAACCAATAAACTGTCTATCACAAGGTGATTCAATGCTAAAACGCTTCAAATTGCCGGAAAATTTTCGCGAAAGCGATGCCGTTCGGGAAGAAATCAAACAGTCGTGCGCTGCAAATAGCGATATTGCTGAATGTCGCGTTGCCGGAAAGAGCGAGGGCGGTCGTCCGGTTGATGCGGTTATTTTGGGCAACGGCGCCAAAACCGTCAGCCTGATTGCCGGATCGCATGCCGATGAGCCGGTTGGACCGGAAACGCTGCGCATGTTCATTTGCGAAATCTTGCGCCATCGCGAGGCGTTCGCCGATATTCTGGCGGAATTCCGGTTTGTGATTTTTCCGCACATCAACCCGGATGGCGAGGCAAAAAATCAGTCGTGGATTCGCAAATGGCCGGATATTCCGGAATTTATTCACCACGTTTTTCGCGAGCAACCCGGACAGGATATCGAGTTTGGCTATCCGGAAATGCGGTCGGAAAACCGGTTGGCAACGGCAATCTGGCGGAAATTTGGGCCGTTTGATTTGCACATCAGTCTGCACGGAATGGCGTTTTCGGAAGGCGCAATGTTGCTCATAGACCGCAACTGGATTGAGCGAACGGAACGCATTCAGCAAAAATTTGTGCTGCTCGCCAACGAACTCGGATTGCGGCGACACGATCACGACAGGGGCGGGGAGAAGGGTTTTGATTACATCGCGCCGGGATTTACCACCACACCGGAAGGCCGGGCGATGCAGGCATATTTTCTCGCGAAAAACGATCCGCAAACTGCTGAAAAATTTCACCTTAGCTCAATGGAATTTATCCGTTCACTGGGCGGCGATCCGCTGTGTCTGGTAACCGAACTGCCGTTGTTTATTGTGGAAAATCCCTCACTGAAATATACCGGAACGCCGGAGCGATATCTTGCTTTCAAAGAACAGTTACCGGCGTTGCGCCTCAAATTGGCGAATGGCGAATCCATTGCAAAAGAGATCAGAGAGTTCGGGTTGAAACCGCTGGATTTTCAAAATGCAGTGCGTTTTCAATTGAAAGTGATTCAGTGGGGGTTGGATACGATTCGCAAAAAATAATTCGATTTGGGAGCAAAATGAAAAACGTCATCTGCGATATTGACGGGGTGTTACTGCACAACAACGCGCTGATTCCCGGCGCGGATAAATTTATTACGCGATTGCTGAAACAGGGCAATCCGTTGGTCATTTTGACCAATTATCCGTCACAAACGCAGCAGGATTTGCAAAACCGGCTGGCATCTGCGGGCATCAACGTTCCGGCGGAAAATTTATACACATCGGCAATGGCGACCGCGGATTTTCTAGAAAAACAGGACGGGCGAAAGGCATTTGTCATCGGCGAAGGCGCGTTAACGCATGAATTGTATAAAATCGGCTTCACGATTACGGATATCGATCCGGATTTTGTGATTGTCGGGGAAACGCGATCTTACAATTGGGAAATGATCCGCAAGGCGTCGTATCATATTATGGAAGGTGCGCGGTTTATCGGCACCAATCCGGACGTTGCCGGGCCGAAAGGCTACCCGGCATGCGGCGCGCTATGTGCGCCGATTGAGCGAATCACCGGCAAAAAACCGCTCTACATGGGTAAGCCGAGCGCATGGATTATGCGGGCGGCGCTCAATAATATTGATGCGCATTCGGAAAATACCGTGATAGTCGGCGACAATTTGCAGACAGACATTCTGGCAGGCATTCAGGCCGGATTGGAGACGATTCTGGTGCTCACCGGTGTCAGCACCCGCGAAGATATCAACTCAGTTGCATGGCGTCCGCACCACATCTTTACATCAGCCGGTGAAATCGACGTGGTTTAGATCAACAAAAAAAGCGTGCAAAACTGGACGCTTTTTTTGTAAACATTCATTTTATCCTGCCAAAAGAATCTATTTCACAAACCGTTCGACGATCCATTTTCCCATAAAATCCAGTGCAACCGGGGCAAATGTTTCCTCGATATTGCCATATTCATTCGGTCCACCGGTGGTCGATGTCTGAAAAAGGTGGTTGAGTTTTGGAAATTCTTTTACGGTTATATCGCTGTTATTACCGGATTTAAGCGCGGTTTCTATTGCTGCCAGATTTTCCTTTGGTGGCACTTGCAAATCCAGCTCTCCGTTAATTGCCAAAACCGGGCACTGTACTTTTGCAAGCGTCGGTCGCGGATCGTAACTCAAAAAAAAGCGAAACCAGGGATTGGTCAAAATTTGAATGTTTTGCTCGAGTTGCTGTTTGGGATCACCGGATTTTTGCGCTTCAGCTTTTAAAGAATCGCTCATTTTTGCCCAATTTTCGTCGAATAAGTTGCGCAGTTGTTGGGCTGCTTTTTGATTGTTCGGCTCAGTTTTAATAATTTCATAAGTTTTATGGCTGTTTTCTTTGGTAAGCTTCAAAAATTCTTCACTGAGTCCCGATTGTTTTCCGATAAGTTGATATTGCATCTCCAAAATCTGGTCGCCGGGCAGCCCCGGACCGGCCAGCATCACGATAAACGCGATTGCGTCCGGATGATCAACCGCGACGATCGGCGCAATCAATCCGCCTTCGCTATGCCCGATCAGCCCGATTTTCCTGCGATCAACTTCCCTGCGCGATTGCAAAAAAGTTATCGCTGCAAAAGCATCTGTGGCAAAATCTGCGCTGGTTGCTGCGCCAAAATCGCCGGTGGATTTGCCGACACCGCGATCATCGAAGCGCAACACGGCAATGCCGCGCCGAACCAAATCATCCGCAATCACCCAAAACGGTTTGTGCCCGAGCAAAAATTCATCGCGATCCTGCGGGCCGGAGCCGGAAATGAGCACTGCCGCCGGAAACGGGCCGTCGCCGGCGGGGATGCACAGCGTTCCGGCAAGCTCGATTTCCGCTGCATCATTTTTGAATGTCACATCTTCCGTTTGATAGGGAAATGGCGGCTGCGGTTCCTGCGGGCGGTTAAGTTTGGTCAGTTCACTCACCCGCTTCATTTCCAACGGAAATTCCATTCCGCTCTGCTTCCATTTGCCGTCCACTGTGTTGCCGTCCGGCGATAGCGTACCGCTGTAAGTGCCATTAATTGTTGACACTTCGATAGTCAGCTGATCGCCATTAACATTCACGTTGCTCACCGGAATGCCGGTTGTGCCCTGATCGGGGCTGTCCATTTCGGCAGTCACTTTTTCGGCAGTTTTCGCGAAACGGAACACCAGCCGCAGCTCCATCGCCCGCACTTTCAATTTGCCTTCCCAGTTGCCCAAAACGGTATCCGGCACATCCTGCGCGTTGCCGTTTGTGCCGCAGGCAATCACGCCGGCGAGAATTCCGATCACCAGCAAAGTTGTGATTAACGGTTTCATTTTTTTTCTCCGAAGCATAAAAAAGTTGCGTGTTGTGTATTGCCGGGAACGATCGCAGTCGTTCCGCAATGATTATTCGACAAAAACGGCGGTGCCGTACGCCAAAATTTCCGACGCGGAACCCATTACGTAAGATGTTGAAAATCTGACATTTACAATTGCATTTGCGCCGAGTGAACGGGCATCTTCGACCATCCGGTCGATCGCCTGTTCGCGCGCTTCCGCGATGAGTTTGGTGTATTCTTCAATCTCGCCGCCGATAATCGTTTTCAGTCCTGCCAGAATATCTTTGCCGATATGCCGTGCCCGGATCGTGTTGCCTTTGGCGATGCCAAATGATTTTTTGATGGATTTACCATGAATATTTTCCGTTGTGCTCAGCTCGATCATCGTTGAATCTCCTTATATTTATCGTGTTTTCGCAGCAAAATTTTCTCGCGGAAAACCGAGAAAATCAAAATCAGTGCGCCAAAAAACAGGGCGAAAATGCCAAATCGGAGCGCAACAGGCAGTGTTGAATCAGCCGTAAGTTGCGACAAAAATTCCCACAGTGCATAGCCCAAAACAAGAATTGCACCGATGGAAACGAGAATCCAGGCGATGCCGCGTTCCATCCGGTTGTATAATTTTCCCCAATAATCTTCCCATGCCAGCTCCGGCAAATGATGTGATTTCATAGCTTGTGCTTTCTCTTTTGCGGTTTTCAGCATATTGTATTCCGATTGCAGCGCCGGATTTTCCGACAACATTTCTGCCAGTTCCCGCGCTTCGCCGGGTGAAATTTCTCCGTCGAGTTGTTTCATCATTAGTACTTTATAGCGATCGATCGGGTTATTCATCGTTCACCTCCTTTTCAACCAACTTTGCCAGCTTTTTGCGGGCATAAAATAATCGGGACATCACTGATCCGGCAGGAATATTGAGCATTTCGCCGATGTCTTTGTATGTGTAATCCTGCACATCTTTTAGCAGAATAATTTCGCGATCCGGTGCCGAAAGCTGTTGCATCGCCCGGCGAATCTGGGCTTTTTGCTCATCGATTTCCAAATCGGTTTCGCCGGAATGCGCCTCACTGCCGCCGAAATTTTCCACAAATGTGCTGTTTCTGTTCACCAAAAAATCCGTGAACACCATCCAGCGGCTTTTTTTTCGCGAATTGTGGTTCCAGCTCAGATGTTTCACAATCGTGTACAACCACGCCGCGAACGATTTTTCGATATCGAAAGTGGCAATATTACGGAAGATACGCACAAAAGCATCTTGCGAAATATCCATTGCCGCATCGCTGTTGCCCGTCCAGTAAGTCGCCAGCGAAATTGCCTGTCGGTAGTGTAACTGCACCAATCGCGCAAACGCCAGTTTATCGCCCTGCTGGCTGAGCAAAATGAGTTCGCGTTCCGCGATGTCCGTTGGTTTTGTTTCCATCACATCTAATATTACCCGTGCCCGGACGAATTATTCAAATTTATTTTTGAAAAAATGCCGGATGCTTTCCCGAGATCGGGACTCTGCACAAGTTCCGGATTTTCATCCTTTTTCCTTCATCCTTTATCCTTTTATCAATCTTGCAATATTCAACGGCACTTCGTATGTTTGTCAGGCAACAAAACAGACCACAGAGCGGGAAATCGCGCATTAAATGAAGACACTGTTCCAAAAATTATTCGACATTCGCGATGGTGAGCTAAAGCGCGCATTACTGATGTTTGCATACGTTTTTTTGATCATTTCATCGTTGCTGATGCTCAAGCCGGTGCGCAACTCGTTGTTTCTGGACCGGTTCAACGCCAGCCAGTTGCCGTATGTATTTATTCTGGTGGCGATTGCGGCGGCGGTTGTTTCGACCTATTACACCCGTTTTTCGAACCAGTTGCGGCTGAATAAATTGATTCGTGGCACGTTGGTTATTGTGTTGCTGTGTCTGCTGGCTTTTTGGGCGCTGCTCAAATTTGATATTCAGCAAAGCTGGTTTGTGTACGTGTTTTATGTGTGGGTGGCGATTTTCGGGGCGATCACCACTTCGCAATTTTGGGTGATGGCGAACTATGTTTTCAACGCTCGCGAGGCGCGGCGATTGTTCAGTTTTATCGGCGCGGGCGCTATTTCCGGCGGGATTTTCGGGGGATATTTAACCAACCTCGCGCTGGTGATCGGCACGGAAAACCTGCTGCTGATTTGTTTCGGATTTGTGAGCATCTGTCTGTTCATTTTGCGGATTGTCTGGCGGGAACGCCCCACTGATCAACGGGTTGAAAAAAATTATCAGCAACGCCAATTCAAACAAAAATCTGCCGGGAATCCACTCGCTATCTTCAAAAATTCCAAACACTTAACGGTGTTGGCGTCAATTGTCGGCGTCAGCGTGATTGTGGCGAATTTGGTGGATTACCAATTTAACGCAGTTGTGGAAGCGAGCATTGGCAGCAAAGATGGGCGAACGGCATTTTTCGGGGTTTGGCTCTCCAATTTGAGTATCGTTTCGCTGGGCATCCAGCTGTTCCTCACCCGGCGAATGTTGAGCAAGTTGGGTGTGGTCGCTTCGCTGCTGTTGCTGCCACTCGGGATTTTTGTGGGCGCGGTTTCCATCCTCATTTTCCCGGAATTGTGGGCGGCGGTGCTCATCAAAGTAGCGGATGGCAGTTTCAAACAATCAATAAATAAAGCCAGTTTCGAGCTGCTGTATTTGCCGGTGCCATCGTCGGTTAAAACGCAGGCAAAATCGTTTATTGATGTTTTTGTGGATAGCCTGGCGACCGGTGTTGGCGGGGTGATGCTCATTATTTTTAACGTGTGGTTGGGATTTTCCACCGGACAGGTCAGTTTGCTGATCATCGGATTGATTGTAATTTGGGGTGCGCTGATTTGGCAGGTTCGCCGCGAATACATCAACGCGTTCCGGCTGGCGATTGAAAAACGAACCATCGATTTGGAGGATTTTTCAGTGAACCCGGAAGAAGCGGCACTGTTCGACAGTCTGTTGAAAATTCTCGAAGGCGACAATTCGCGGCAAATTTTGTATGCGCTAAAATTGCTGGAAAACGTTAAAAATCAACAGTTTGTCGATCATTTGAAACGATTGCTGGATCACCAATCCGCAGAAATTCGCGAACAGGCGTTGCGTTTGTTGAGCAAATACGAAACGGTCGATATTTCCGACGCGGCAACCCAATTGCTTACGGATGAAAGCCAGAATGTCCGGTTGGAGGCGGTTGGTTATCTGGTGCAAAAAGCTGCCGGAAAACAAAAAGTTGCCGTTCTGCAAAATTTTTTGCAGTCGGAAGAATACCGCGTAAACGCCGCAGCGCTGATGTTTGCGGCTCGGGAATACGGCGAAAATCCGGATATCCGCGAAGCGTTTGATTTGCCGAATTTGATCGAAAAAATGTTGTCCGGAACGGAAACGCTGGCAGATCCGGAAGCAAAATCTTACATCCGCGTGAGCGTTGCCAAAGCGATTGGTGAGGCGCGATTGCCGGCGTTGCAGCCGTTTTTGCGGCAGTTGGTTGCGGATCAACATATCGAAGTGATTCAGACGGCGGCAACCAGTATCGGCATTTTGCACGAAAAAGCGTTTGTTCCCAAACTGATCGATCTCATCGGTGATAAATCTGTCCGAAAATTTGCCCGTGAGGCGCTGGCGGAATTTGGCGAGCAGGTGTTGCCGGAATTGAGCGCGCGGCTGACGCATCCCGAAACAAAACGGAGCATCCGGATGAATTTGCCACGGGTGATCAGCATGATTGGCGTGCAGGAATCGGTAGAAATTTTGGTGAACCAGCTCGATCACGATAAACAACTGATGCGCTACGAAGTGCTGCGGGCGCTTAACAAAATGCGCCGCGATTTCCCGATGCTGAAGTTCCCGGAAAAAACCATCGAAACAATTATTTTGAACGAAACGCACGATTACATGGACACGCTTTCCGTGCTGAATGTGCAGCAGCGCAGCGCCATCGCCGATGGCGAACAGAGCGTTGCAGCCTCGCGGGTATTGCAGGCGCGACGGCTGCTCATCAAAGCGCTGGAGGAAAAACTGGACGCAAATCTGGAACGTATTTTCCGGTTGCTGGGGCTGCGCTATCGCCCGCGCGATATGTATAACGCCTATTTGGGTGTGGTTAGCAACCGGCAGGATATTCGCGCAAACGCGGTTGAATTTCTGGACAATGTGCTGGATACCTCGCTGAAACGGCTGATTATCCCGATTGTCGAAAATAATTCGCTGGATGCGCTGATCGAAATGAGTCGCCGCGAATTTGCTATCAGCGAACTTACCGAAGATGAATGTTTCGAGAAAATGCTCGCTTCGCCCGATGAGTGGTTGAAGGCCTGCACGCTATATCTGATCGCGGAATTGAACGAAACGCGTTTTCGCGAACAGGTGGAAGCGTTGCTCACCAGCTCCGATCCGATTGTCCGGGAAACCGCAAATTATGCGAAGGTTCGGATAAAGTAGCGGCGATTCATGAATCGCCGAAAATGACGAATCGCCGAAAATGACGAATCGCCGTAATTCACGAATCGCCGAAAATGACGAATCGCCGAAAATCACGAATCGCCAAAAAATGACAAATCGCCAAAAATTAATAACAGTCGGAGAATCCCAATGAAACATCTGTTTTTCGTAATGTTGCTCAGCCTGTCCGTTGTTGCGCAGGAATATCACATCGCGACGCTTTCCGAGGATTGGTTCAAACGTCCGGTGGAACCGTCCATCGCCATCAACCCGACCAATCCGGATAATATTATTGGCGCGTCTATTCGCTATGGCGACACCGACGCCGGCGAAACACGGGTGGTGAACATGCGCTATCACTCCAACGACGGCGGCAAAACCTGGAAAATTATCACCGAAATGAACCCGGAACAGCGCGTTCAGGGCGACGATGTGATGACGTTCAACGCGGATGGGATTGCCTATCACTGCTTTATCGCGTTTCGCGGATTGCGCACTAATTTGCGCAAAGCCAGCGGCATTTGGGTGACGTATTCGGACAAAAATACGGAAAATTGGAACGGTCCGGTGAAAGTGGTGGATCACGATAATTCGCTGCGCCCGCACGAGGACAAGCCGTGGATGATCACGGACAATGCCGCGACATCGCCAAACAAAGGCAATGTGTATATCGCGTGGACGCGGTTCGATGCCTATTACGGCGCAACGCCGTACGATTCTACCCAGATTTTCTTTTCGCGATCCACCGACGGCGGGAAAACATTTGATTCGCCGTATCGCATTTCGGACATCGGCGGCGACTGCAACGACGGCGATTACACCGTCGAAGGCGCGGTTCCGGCAACCGGTCCGAACGGGGAAGTGTATATCGCGTGGAGCGGACCGCGCGGGCTGGTGTTCAAAAAATCGCTGGATGCGGGCGTCACGTTCACCAAAGAAAAAGTGCTCACGGAACTGGTTGGCGGCTGGAGCATCGACATCGAGGGAATTTCCCGCTGCAACGGTTTCCCGGTGACCAAAACGGATTTGAGCGACGGAGCACATCGCGGCAGCGTTTACGTCAACTGGATTGACGAGCGCAACGGCGATCCGGACGTGTTTCTCAAATATTCGCGCGATGGCGGCGAAACCTGGTCAAAACACATTCGCGTGAACGACGATCCGATTTTCAACGGAAAAGCGCAATTTTTTACGTGGATGGCGGTTGATCCGGTGGATGGTTCGGTGAATATCGCGTATTACGATCGCCGCAACTCGTACGATACAACCACCGAAATTTATCTCGCCCGCAGCCTCGACGGCGGACAAACCTTCACAAATCATAAGCTCAATAAAATCAAGCCGTTCCAGTGCAATAAAGACGTATTTTTCGGGGATTATCTGAATGTGGATGCGTTTGGCGGACGAGTCGCTACCATTTTTGCGGTATTCACCGGCGAGGAAACCACCGCCATCCAAACCGCGGTTTTCGATTTTGTTCCGGGAACGCAGAAAACCAGGTGATGCATAACGTTTGATTTTGGTTAAAAACAGTAGGGGCACGGCATGCCGTGCCCCTACAAAAATGATAAAACTATAGCTAAATTTTCACTTAAAACGGTTTATAAATTGCCATAAATGCAGCAATCGCGGCAACTGCGAATGATGCGTACCAGAGCAACATCGCTTTATCCGGCATCTTTTTGATGAGCGTCAGCATTCCGCCGAGAACCACCCACAGCACAATTTTAGTGATCACCCAACCGGAGAAATTCATTCCCAATTTGGCGAGCGCACCAAATCCTGCGACCAGCATTATCAAAATGCCAATACCGTGCAACATCCCGTAGAGCTTTTGACCGGTAGCTTTTACAGCGCTATTGGCAGCGGCAGAACCCAACGCCATCAACACTAAAATCGCGCTGATGATATGCAAAAATTTGTAAAATTCTAATGGCATTATCTTCTCCTCATATTTTTTGCAGAAAATACCGCTTAAACGATTCCCGGTCAACTCTTTTGGAAATTGGCATAAAAAAAGCCCTGCAGATGATCAAACCTGCAGGGCTTTTTTTTTAAAACTCAGATGTTGCAATCACAAGACTTGCAGATTTTTGGCTTCCACAAGTCTTGTAGAATCAATTACTTCATCAAGGTCATCTTCATCACTTTGGAGAACTTGCCGGCTTCGAAGCGATAGATGTAAACGCCGGTTGCAGCGCGCACACCGTAATCGTTCATGCCGTCCCATTTCACTTCGTGATAGCCCGCCTGGAATTGCTGGTTAGCCAGCGTGCGGACTTTCTGACCGAGCACGTTGTAAATCACCAGTCGCACATCCGTTGCGGTCGGCAACTGGAATTTGAGCGAGGTGCTCGGGTTGAAGGGGTTCGGGTAGTTCTGGGTGATGTCGAACGATGTCGGCAGTGCCGTCGGATTGTCAAAAATGCCAACCGTCGGTTCAACAACTACCGTAAGTGTTTGAGATGCACTCAGTTCGCCGTCGCTGACGGTGAATTCCAGCGCAACCGTTCCGGTAAATCCGGATACCGGCGTGATGGTTACATCACCGGTATTTTCGTCGTAAGTGACGAGCAACGAATCGGGATTGCCGCTGAAGGTGTAGGTCAGAAGTGCATCCTCTGTTTCCGGATCTTCGACGATTTCCCAGATATTGCCACCGATGGTGGAATCCTGTTTGACAGTGTCCGATTCAAATTCAACCAGGAAGTAGGGCGCATCGTTTACCGGCAGGATGTTGAAGTCCAGCGTATCGCTGTCGCTCAGTCCGCCGATATCCGTTGCGGTAACGTACACCTGACCACCGAGATAGTTGAAGTTTTCATTCGGAACCAGTTTGATGGTGCGGGCAACCGGATCCAGAATCAGATCCACATTATCCGAAATAACCGGATCAGACGGTGCGAGACTGAACACAATTTCCTGAATCGTGTTGTCCACATCGGTGACCAGTGTATCGAGGAAGAATGTGATGCTGTCATCTTCCGCAAATTCGATTGCTGCGGGCAGATTGACCAGCACCGGTGCGTCGTTCACCGGATTGATGGTGACATCAAACGTATCGTCCACGGCAAAGGTGCCGTCGTCTGCGCTGACAACCACGCTGGTAACGCCGAAGTAGTTCAGCGATGAGGTGACATACAGGCTGTCGTTGGAAATCGATACCTGAATATCCGGGTCATTTGATGCTGCAAAGAATGACAGCGTTGTTCCCGGATCGGGATCGCTGAACACAGTGTTCAGGTTTCCGGCTGCGACAACCGGTCCGCTGTCTTCGTCGAAGGTTACATCGGCAATGGCGTTGGCGATTGCCGGCGGATCGTTTTCACCGGAGATGGTTACGGTAACCGTATCCGTATCGGTGAGGTTGCCCGGATCGCTGACGGTGAACTTCACGGTGAAGATTCCGCTGGTATCCGAAGTTGCGCTGAAGGTTGCCACGCGGGTTGCCGGATCGATCGTTACATCGAGATCTGTCGGGTCAACTGATACGCCGCGGGTAACGCCGGTTGCCGTGAGCACTTCTGCGGTCCAGAGCATTGCGCTGGCTGCGTTGTCCACGTCGGCAACGTAATCATCGAGGTTCAGCGTTGCGCTTTCGTCTTCGCCGAATGCCACATCCGGCATTGCCGGAGTGATTTCCGGTGCGTCGTTCACGCCAACCACGGTCACGCCTACTGTGTCTGTAACGCTGGCAATGCCGTCACTTGCGGATACAAAAACCTGTGCGTTTCCGAAGTAGTTCGCGGCTGCGCCGACGATCAAACTATCGTTCGAGATCGTTGCAGTCACGTTTGCATCGCTGGTTGTGGCGGTAATTTCCAGAGTCGTTCCCGGGTCAGCATCGCTGAACACAGCGCTGAGGTTAGCTGTCGCGGTTACCGGTGCTGCATCTTCGTTGAAGGCAACGTTGGCAATCGGGTTGACAACCACCGGCGCGTCGTTTACGCTATCCACGGTTACGGTGATGGTATCCGTATCGGACAAGTTGCCCGGATCGGATACGGTGAATTTAACGGTGAACACGCCGCCGCTGTCCGCTGTTGCGGAGAAGGTAGCAACGTTGTTACCGTCGATCGCTACGTTCAGGTCGGACGGATCGATTTGCACGGCTGTGCTGCCGCCGGTAGCGGTGAGCACCTGTGCTGTCCAGGTCAGTTGAGCGTCGCTGTGATCCGCATCGCTAACGTAATCGTTGAGCGCTACGGTTGTGCTGCCATCTTCGGGGAAGGTGACATCCGGGATTGCCGGAGCGATCACCGGTGCATCGTTGATGCTGGCGATGGTCACTGCAATCGTATCCGTATCGGACAGGTTGCCCGGATCGGTTACGGTGAATTTCACGGTGAACACGCCATTGGAATCCGCGGTTGCGGAGATGGTTGCGACATTGTTCGCATCGATGGCGACCGAGAGGTCTGCCGGTGTCACTTCGCGGGTGCGTCCGTCTTTGGTGAACGTTCCCGATGCAGTGAGCACTTCGGCTGTCCAGCTCAGTTCGCTGTCGAGGTTATCGATGTCGTTTACGTAATCATTCAGCGCGACAGTTGTGCTGCCATCTTCGGGGAAGCTGACATCCGGCATTGCCGGGGCAATTACCGGTGCGTCGTTCACATCCGCGATGGTCACGGAAATCGTGTCCGTATCGGACAGATCGCCCGGGTCGGTCACGGTCAGTTTAACGGTGAACACGCCGCCGCTGTCTGCTGAGGAGGAGAAGGTCGCCGAGTTGTTGGCGTCGATCGCGATGGTCAGCTGGCTGGCGTTTCCGGTCAGCACTTCGGCTGTCCAGTTCAGTTCGCTGTCATTGTGATCGATATCGCTGACGTAATCGTTCAGCGAAAGGGTGGACGAACCATTTTCCGGGAAGCTGATATCCGGGATCGCCGGGGCAATCACCGGTGCGTCGTTGACGCTGTTGGCTGTCACCAGAATGGTGTCCGTATCGCTGAGTGCGCCCGGGTCGGTAACGGTAAATTTGACGGTGAACACGCCGTTGGAATCCGCCGATGCGGCGAACGATGCGACGTTGTTTCCATCAATTGAAACGGTGAGATCCGCCGGTGTAACTTCGCGGGTGACACCGTTTTTGGTAACCGTGCCGGAAGCGGAAAGCACTTCGGCAGCCCAGCTCAGTTCGCTATCGAGGTTATCGATATCGTTGACATATTCGTTCAAACCGAGCGTTGTGGAGCCATCTTCCGGGAAGCTGATATCCGGGATCGCCGGGGCAATCACCGGTGCGTCGTTCACGTTGGCGATGGTCACGGTAATCGTGTCCGTATCGCTGAGTGCGCTCGGGTCGCTGACATCGAATTTAACGGTGAACACGCCGCCGCTATCCGCACCGGATGCGGAGAAGGTGGCAACGTTGCTGCCGTCGATATCAACAGTCAATGTTCCGGAAGTTGCGGAGAGCACGGTTGCTGTCCAGCTCAGTTCGCTGTCCAGGTTGTCCGGGTCGGTGCCGTAATCGTTCAGCGCCAGCGTGGTGGATTCACCTTCGGGGAACGAAATATCGGGCATTGCCGGAGCAATTGCCGGAGCATCGTTAACCGGGCTGACGGTTACGCTGAACGTATCGGTAACGGATGCGCTGCCATCGCTGGCGCGAACCACCACGTTGCCGGTGCCTGTGTAGTTAAGTTGCGTATTTACAGTCAATTGACCGTTGCTGATTGTCGGCAGAATGCCGGCACTTGCGGTTGCGGTGAAGATCAGCGTTGTGCCCGGATCGGGATCGGCAAAGTTGCTGTTCAGATCCGCTGATGCAACCACCGGACCCAAATCTTCAACAAAGGATACATCGCCGATTGCCGAAGTTACGAACGGTGCATCGTTGACCGAGCTAATGGTCACGGTAACGGTGTCCGTATCGGACAGATCGCCCGGATCGGTGCCGGTCAATTTAACGGTGAACACACCGTTGGAATCCGCGGAGGCGGAGAAAGTTGCCACGTTGTTACCATCGATCGAAACAGTCAGGTCTGCCGGCGTAACGGCCCGGGTTCTGCCATTTTTGGTGACGGTGCCGGAAGCAGAAAGCACTTCGGCGACCCACCCGATTTCGGAATCGAGGTTGTCCACGTCAGCAACGTAATCGTTGAGCGCAACGGTGGTGCTGCCATCTTCGGGGAAGGAAACATCCGGGATGGTGGCAATTACCGGTGCATCGTTGATTGCATTAACGGTTACGGCAAACGTATCGGTAACGCTCAGTGCGCCGTCGCTGGCAGTGACGACTACGTTTCCGGTGCCGAAATAATCGGCGGAAGCGTTGACGGTCAACTGGCTGCCGGTGACGGTGGCAGTGATGTTCGCGTTATCCGAACTTGCCAAGTAATTCAGGGTTGTTCCCGGATCGGGATCGCCAAAGTTGCTGTTCAAATCAGCCGAAGCCGTTGCCGGACCTTCGTCTTCGTTGAACGCGAGATCGGCGATAGCGGATGCCACAAACGGCGCATCGTTCACCGAACCCACCGTAACGGTGACGGTGTCGGTATCGCTGAGCAGACCCGGATCGGTTGCGGTAAATTTCACGGTGAACACACCGTTGGAATCCGCAGTCGCGGAGAAGCTCGCCACGTTGCTGCCGTCGATCGAGACGGTCAGGTCTGCGGGGGTAACTTCGCGGGTGACGCCGCCTTTGGTGACGGTGCCGGATGCGGAAAGCACTTCGGCAGCCCACGAAATTTCGCTGTCGAGGTTGTCCACGTCGCTCACAAAGTTGTTCAGCGCGACGGTTTCGTTGCCATCTTCGGAGAAGGAAACATCCGGAATATTGGCAACAACCGGTGCGTCGTTCACCGCGTTTACAGTAACGGCGAAGGTATCGCTAACGGTCAGCGAACCGTCCGAAGCGATGACAATCACGTTGCCCGTGCCGGAAAAATCAACGGCTGCGTTGACGTTCAACTGGCTGCCGGACAGCGCCGCCGTGATGTTCGCGTTATCCGAACTGACCGAATACAACAGGGTCGTTCCCGGATCGGGATCGTTGAAATTACTGTTCAGATTTGCCGCAGCAACTGCCGGACCCGCATCTTCATTAAATGCGAGATCGGGAATGGCAACTGCCACAAACGGGGCGTCGTTCACCGAACTGATGGTCACGGTCATGGTGTCCGTGTCGCTGAGCAGTCCGGGATCGGTGCCGGTGAATTTGACGGTGAACACGCCGTTGGAATCCGCAGTCGCGGAGAAGCTCGCCACGTTGCTGCCGTCGATCGAGACGGTCAGGTCTGCGGGCGTAACTTCGCGGGTGACGCCGCCTTTGGTGACGGTGCCGGATGCGGAGAGCACTTCGGCAGCCCATGAAATCTCGCTGTCGAGGTTGTCCACGTCGTTTACAAAGTTATTGAGCGCAACGGTGGTGCTGCCATCTTCCGTAAAGGAAACATCCGGAATATTGGCAACGACCGGAGCGTCATTCACTGCATTTACGGTAACGGCAAATGTATCGGTCACAGTCAACGAACCGTCCGAAGCAGTGACAATCACATCGCCGGTGCCAAAGAAATCGGCTGCGGCGTTGACGGTCAACTGGCTGCCGGAGAGCGAAGCCGTGATATTTGCATTTGCGGAAGTCGCCGAGAAGAGCAGGGTTGTGCCCGGATCGGGATCGCTGAAGTTGCTGTTCAGGTTTGCCGATGCGGTCGCCGGACCGGCGTCTTCGTTAAAGGACACATCCGCGATGGCAGAAGCCACAAACGGTGCATCGTTCACCGAATTAACCGTAACGGTAACGGTGTCGGTATCGCTGAGCAGACCCGGATCGGTGCCGGTGAATTTCACGGTGAACACACCGTTGGAATCCGCTGTTGCGGAGAAGCTCGCGACGTTGTTTCCGTCGATGGTGACGGTCAGGTCTGCGGGCGTTACTTCGCGGGTGACGCCGCCTTTGGTGACGGTGCCGGATGCGGAAAGCACTTCGGCAGCCCACGAAATCTCGCTGTCGAGGTTATCCACGTCAGTAACGTAATCGTTGAGCGCGACGGTTGAGTTGCCATCTTCGGAGAACGTTACATCCGGAATATTGGCCACTACCGGCGCATCGTTCACTGCGTTAACGGTGACTGCCACAGTATCCGTAACGGTCAATGAACCGTCCGAAGCAGTGACGACCACGTTGCCAGTGCCGGAGAAATCGGCGGCGGCGTTAACGATCAGTGAGTTGCCGTTGACGGTGGCGGTGATGTTTGCATTATCCGAACCAGCCGAGAAAATCAGCGTTGTTCCCGGATCGGGATCGCTGAAATTCGAGCTCAGTGTGGTTGTTGCGGTCACCGGACCTTCATCTTCGTTGAAGGTTACGTCGGAAATCGGCGTGACGACAAACGGTGCGTCGTTTACCGAACTGACGGTAACGGTCATCGTGTCCGTATCGCTGAGGTCGCCGGGATCGGTGCCGGTGAATTTGACGGTGAATACGCCGTTGGAATCCGCTGTCGCGGAGAAAGCTGCAACGTTGTTACCATCGATGGTTACGGTGAGGTCTTCCACAACGACTGAGCGGGTGCGACCGTTTTTGGTGACGGTGCCGGATGCGGAAAGCACTTCGGCAGCCCACGAAATTTCGCTGTCGAGGTTGTCCACGTCAGCTACGTAATCGTTGAGCGCGAGGGTGGTGCTGCCATCTTCGGAGAAGGAAACATCCGGGATATTGGCAACGACCGGCGCATCGTTGATGGCGTTGACAGTCACAGCAAATGTATCGGTCACGGAAAGCGAACCGTCCGAAGCAGTGACGACCACGTTTCCGGTGCCGAAGAAATCGGCGGAAGCGTTAACGCTCAACTGGCTGCCGGTGACGGTTGCGGTAATATCCAGATTATCCGAATTTGCTGAGAAAACCAGCGTTGTTCCCGGATCGGGATCGCCGAAATTGGCGTTCAGATTTGCGGAAACCACTGCCGGACCTTCATCTTCGTTGAACGCGAAATCCGCGATGGCGGCTGCCACAAACGGTGCGTCGTTAACGGAGTTGATGGTGACGGTCATTGTATCGGTATCGCTGAGCAGACCCGGATCGGTTGCGGTAAATTTCACCGTAAACACACCGTTGGAATCCGCGGTTGCGGAGAAGGTCGCGACATTGCTGCCGTCGATCGAAACGGTCAGGTCTGCGGGCGTAACTTCGCGGATGAGTCCGTTTTTGGTAACGGTGCCGGAAGCGGAAAGCACTTCGGCAGTCCACGAAATTTCGCTGTCGAGGTTGTCAATATCTTCAACATAATCGTTGAGCGCGACGATGGTGCTGCCATCTTCGGAGAAGGAAACATCCGGAATATTGGCAACAACCGGCGCGTTGTTCACCGGCGTAACCGTTACCGTAATGGTGTCGGTATCGGCGAGTGTGCCGGGATCGGTTGCGGTAAACTTCACGGTGAACACACCGTTGCTGTCTGTGCTGGCGGTAAATGTTGCCACGCGGTTGGCATCGATACTCACATTCAAATCCGCCGGGGTCACTTCGCGGGAAACGCCGCCTTTGGTGACGGTGCCGGAAGCGGAAAGCACTTCTGCAGCCCAGCTTATATCTGCGGGCAGGTTGTCCACATCGGTTACATAATCATCGAGAGAAACCGCTTGCGAACCGTTTTCGGAGAAACCGACATCCGGGATGCCGGCAACTACCGGCGCATCGTTTACCGCGTTTACGGTAACGGCGAATGTATCGGTTGCGGCAAGCGAGCCGTCCGAAGCGGTGACGACAACATTGCCGGTGCCGAAGAAATCGGCTGCGGCGTTGACGGTCAATTGGCTGCCGGTGACGGTTGCCGTGATGTTTGCGTTATCCGAAACTGCCGAGAAAACCAGCGTTGTTCCCGGATCGGGATCGCTGAAATTGCTGTTCAGATTTGCCGAAGCCGTTACCGGACCGGCATCTTCGTTGAATGCAACATCGGCGATGGTCGCTGTGCGGAACGGCGCGTCGTTCACCGAGCTGACCGTGACGGAAACGGTATCCGTATCGGTGAGGAGCCCCGGATCTGCGGCGGTAAACTTCACGGTGAACACACCGTTGGAATCCGCGCTCGCGGAGAAGGTCGCTACGTTGCTGCCGTCGATAGTGACGGTCAGATCCGCCGGGGTCACTTCGCGGGTAACGCCGTTTTTGGTGACGGTGCCGGAAGCGGAAAGCACTTCGGCAGCCCAACCAATTTCGGAATCGAGGTTGTCCACATCATCAACATAATCGTTGAGCGCGACGGTGGTGCTGCCATCTTCCGTGAAATTGACATCCGGAATAGCGGCAACTACCGGCGCATCGTTGATTGCGCTGATGGTAACGGCAAAGGTATCGGTGACGGATAATCCGCCATCGGACGCCGTGACAACCACGGTTCCCGCGCCGTTATAATTGAGTGTGGAGCTGATGAGCAGGCTGTCGTTGCTGACGGTTGCGGAGATGTCCGCATTATCAGAAACAGCCGAGAAGTTGAGGGTTGTTCCCGGATCGGGATCGGCAAAATTAGCGTTCAGATTTGCCGAAGCGGTTGCGGGAACTTCGTCTTCGTTGTAAGCCAGATCTGCAATTGCGGATGCGACATACGGTGCATCAGCCGTTTGGTTAACCGTTACGGTAACCGTATCGTTGCTGCTGAGTGCGCCCGGATCGCTGACGGTGAACACAACGGTGAACACGCCGCCGCTGTCTGCCGTGGCAGAAAAATTCGCCAGCGTGTCGCCGGTGACGTTTACGGTCAGATCCGCAGGTGTAACCTGATAGCTGCTGCCGCGTTTGCTCGGCGGCGCCTGTGCAGCGATAACCGTTGCTGTCCAGCTCAGTTCGCCAACCAGGTTGTCAATGTCGCTGCCATACGGTTTCAGGTTTAATGTTGTGGTTGCATCTTCGTTGAAATTAACATCCGGCACATTTGCCGCAACCGGTGCATCGTTGACCGGATCGACAGTGACCAAAAATGTGTCGCTGACGGTGTCCGCATCGTCATCTGCGGTGACGATTACGTTGCCGGAGCCGACAAAATTTGCGGTCGATGTGACCGAAAGTTCGTTGCCATTCACCGAAACCTGGATATCCGGGTTTTCGGAAACGGCTGAGAATGAGAAAATGGTGCCGATATCGCCATCGCTGAACACATTGTTCAGGTCGGATTCGACGACCACCGGACCGGAATCTTCATCAAAATTGAAATCCGGGATTGGTGCAGAAACCACCGGCGGGAAGTTGCCGATGTTCAGCGTTACTACCATTGTGTCGGTATCGCTGCCGGTCAGCGGATCGGTTGCGGAGAACACAACGGTGAAAATTCCGCCGCTATCCGCAGTTGCTGTAAATGTTGCAATCGAATCGCTGATCGCGACATTCAATTGGGAAACATCCACTGCCAACGCCGGATTGTTTACTTTTGAAGTGGGTAACGGTTGTGCATCGATCACCGTTGCCGCCCAAACCAACGTGTTTTTGTCGTGATCGACATCGCTGGTGAAGGGTCCCAAATCGAGTACTTCGGTGCTGTCGTTATCGAAAACGAGATCGGGCAGTCCCGCGAGCACCGGATTGTCGTTGATGCTGTTTACGGTAACGCGAACCGTACCAACTGTGCTGCCGTTGAAACCGTCAGCGACCGTGTAAGTAAAGCTGTCTGCGCCGAAGAAATTTGCGTTTGGTGTGTAGGTAAATGAGCTGTCGCCAATTTGGGCAACAACGCCGCCGGTCGGCTGCGTGAAGCTGGCGATCGTCATCGGATCAACATCGCCATCGCTGTCGTTGGCGAGCACGTTAACGCTGGCGGCAACTTCTTCATCGGTGGTGATGCTGTCAACAACAGCAACCGGTGCAAAGTTATCGCGCTGGATTTCGGTTAACATCACACTACTGTCTGTGTAAGCCAGATTGTAGGTGTGGCCGGGAAAATCAACTGAGCTGAACGTTCCGGTACGGCTGCCGTATTTGACAACGTGGAACGTGTCTGTCGGGACAGGATGGAACCCGTTTACCCGCGACAGAGACAATACGCCGCCCAATTGGGCGCTGCCGGTGACCAGTAGTTGGTCGTATGCGCCCGGTGTGTTCCCGCCAATCTGAATATCCAGATCAGTTGTGGAAGTTGTGTTTGCATAATTTCCCACAAAATTTAAAGCACCGAGCGTATCGCCGGGTTGGAAGGCGCCACGGTTGGTGAAGCCCGCGCCGGCGGATACATCCAGAAAACCGACGCCGGAAACTGCGCCGCTATCGTTGTTTGTCAATGCTTTGATAAATCTCAGTGAGTCACTCAATAGCGAAATTTCACCATTGTTGACAAAAGGAACATTCCAAATCGTTCTGCCGCCACCGTTTTTAACAACGGTGCCGTAGTTGGTGAACAAGCCTGCGCCACCAACCAGCGAAAACGTTCCGGCGCCGGAAATCAGCATTGTGCCGGTTGTATCGTTGATGATATCGCCACCCGCTTCGAGATCGACAATCGAGCTGTCATCCCAGGTGATTGTGCCTTTGTTGCGAATCAGCCGTGCGATATTTTTCGGTTGTGGCGAAACAAGGTCGAACGAGCCGCCCGGATTAACCAAAACTTCACCGGTGCCGCCGATCCGGGTTCTGTCAAACTGAAACGTTCCGTCAACAACCACATTGGCTGCGCCGGTTATTTCGGATGACTGCAAATAGGTGGTTGCACCACTTTGCGTAACCAGATCGTTATTTAATGTAATCGTTGCGTCTTCGATTAAAGAAACACCGGAGCCGCTGGTTACAAGGCTGTCCACTGTGAAACCGGCACGCCGGATCCAGATTACTGCACCACTGGCAATATTGTGGGTCGCTTTGGTGAATATCCCGCCAACGCGAACATCCAGTGTACCTGCGTTTACATTTACAGTTCCCTGATCATTAAAAAACAGGCTGAGTTGGGTAATCGGCGATGCCGCCGTATTTGAGAAGTTGATAGTGCCCAGGTTCTCAAATGTTGTGAATTCGCCACCCAGCAAATTTCTGTCTGTCGTCATCGTAATATTAACGATGCTGTTATTCAGAAAATAGCTTTCACGGGTTGACGTTAGGTAGGTTAAATCGAAGTTTCCGGCAGTCCAGTTAAAGCTGCCGTTGTTGACAATCGCGATGTTGTCTGCATTTTTTTTACTGCCGGTGTTCATTTCCAGTGCAGCACCGACCGCAATTGTCAGCGTATCGTCGATACCTGCGGTTAATGTATCACCTAAAAAATAGCCGTTATCCCAGGTCATCGTACCATTGATCGTTAAATTACCGTTCATGATGATACGGGTATCCCCATTTGAAACTTGCGAGATCGACATATTGTTCAGCGTTCGATCTACACCATTCAAATCCAGGGTGCCATTGGAAATGATGACATTGTCCGTTGCGCCGGGAATACCGTTGGGCGACCAGTTCGTAGCGGTATCCCATGTGCCGTTTAACACATTCCACGTGTAAGTGGTTTGTGCAGTGGCAGTCATCCCGACTAGCAACAGGAATAACAGCGTGAGAATCACACCGAATCCTTTGTCTCGTTGCATCATTGCGTCCTTTCAGTTGATTAATCTTATGAGATAGGTTGTAGTTTTATATAACATTTGAAATCTCTGGTTTTATCGATCATTTCATCTATCGGACAAATATTTGAAAAATTGACTGAAAATTCATTTTTTTGAATCTTTAGCAAAACTGTAACACCTTTGCAAATTCGATTGAATCGGCGTTACAGGGGATGTTTGAATATTGATGGTAGTGATGTGACTGTTGCCCAAATAAATCACCAAAAACCCCATACCAAATCAACGCTCCTGTTGATATCGTAACCCGATTCCGGTTCAATGCCCTAAAGCCTGATAACTATCCTGATTGTTGAATTTACACGACCTAAGTAGTATAACCACTATGATTTTGTAAATATTAAGCTACAATAATGTAGGTATTGCGGTTAGGGGGGGAATGACAGACAGCACAAACTTTTGATTTGAGAAAATGAATTCTGTTGAAGTGACTAAAGTTGTAAAAAATAGTGCAAAATATGCCGGTTTGATGCCGGCTTGATGAACATATGTTTTCAAAAAATCCGAATAAAAAAGCCGGTGATTTCAAAAACCACCGGCTCAAAATGATTATCGGTTCAAGTTATTTCATCAATACCATCTTACGGATGAGGTGTTGACCTGTAACAGTTCCGTTCAGCCCCGCGATTTCCATCCGGTAAAAATAAATGCCGCTGGTTACCGCGTTGCCGCGATCATCAAGTCCGTTCCAGCGAACGTTGTGAAATCCGGCTGTCATCGCTGCGTTAACCAGTTCCCGAACCTGTTGCCCGAGCATATTGTAAACAATCAACCGGACAGTCGTTGCAGTCGGCAACTGGAAGTTGATGGCTGTTTCCGGGTTGAATGGATTGGGAAAGTTTTGCTGTAACGCAAAATTTTCGGGCATTTGCAGATCATCATCGATGCCAGAAATGGGTTGAACCGTAACGCTGATCGTATCACTGGCGGCGGCGTTTTGTGAATCGCTAACGGTTACGAACAAATTCGCGGTTCCGCCGAATGCCGGGTTTGCGGATAGTGTTAAATCGCCATTTGCAGCGTTGAAGCTGAACAGCAATGAATCGTTAGATGATGAAAAATTGTAGTTTAACAGCGAATCTGCTGTTTCGGGATCAGACACTGCGATCCACAAATTGATCGTCACAGATGCGTTGGCGGAGAAGCTGATCTGCTGAGCCAATCCGCTGATTTGCGGCGGATCGTTGACCGGCAGAATCGTTACCTGCACCGTATCGCTGGCAGCCGCGCTACTGTCATCCGTTGCGGTGATAAACACCAAGCCACTCCCGTTGAAATCGGGCGGATAGCTGATTTGCACGCTATCGCCCAGCACAATTGCCACAATATCCGCACTATTTGAACTCACGGAAAAGGAGAGTGTCTGGTTGATATCCGGATCAAAAAATACGTTGCTCAACTTTGCCGGCAGCCGTTTTGGCGATGCATCTTCCGGGAATTGCGCATCGGGAACCGGATTGACAACCATCGGCGCCGTGTTCACAAAAAACTCGGTGACGATAACCGTGATGGTATCCGCTGCGCCCAAACCACCGGGATCCTGCACGTTAAATCTGGCGCTGTAAGTGCCAAAATTACCGCTCGTTACAGAAAAGGCCGCAACGTGTGAAACCGGATCAATCGATATCGTGAGATCGTTGGGATTTCCGGTGGTTGAGGTAAGCACCTGCGCCGTCCACAGTAACACGGCATCCGGGTTATCCACATCGGTCACAAAATCATCGAGATCGAGTTGATAAACATCATCCGCCGGAAACGCGACATTCGGCAAGCTGACAACCGGGCGATCGTTCACCGATAAAACAGTCACCAAAAAAGTATCCGATGTGCTGATCGTATTGTTTGCGGAAACGATTACAGTGCCGTTGCCATTGTAATTTGGCGATGCCGTTACCGACAGTTTACTGCCCTGCAACATCGCCTGAATGTTGCTGTTTAACGAAACAGCACTGAAAACGAGCGGCGTCGTTTCCGGGTTGCTGAACACCGTGTTCAAATCGTTGGCAATCACAACTGGTCCGCTGTCTTCATTAAATACCGCGTCGCTGATGGGATTGACCAGCACCGGCGGCGACAGTGTTCCGCTGACGGTCACGGAAATGGTGTCCGTATCGCTGAAACCTACCGGATCGGACACTGCGAACCTCACGGTAAATACATTCAGCCCCACAGAACTGCCCGTAAAACTGGCGATATGCGTTGCTGGATCGATGCTGATTTGCAAATCCGCTGTATCGACATTCACCAATTCAATGGTTGCAACTTCCGGTTCCATCACTTCAGATTTCTTTGCCAAATTCCCGTCATGTTTTTGGGCTGTGAGCACGGTTGCAGACCAGCTCAACTCGCTGTCGCTGTGATCGGCATCGCTCACAAAATCATCCAAATCGATGGTGTAAGTTTCTGTTTCATCGAAAGTTATGTCGGGTAGTGTCGTAATTACCGGCGGGTCATTTGCCGGTTGAACCGTGATGAAAACCGTTGCAATATTTGTTGCGTTATCCGGATCGCTCACTTCGTAATCGAACGAATCCGCACCAAAAAAATTTGCCGCAGGCGTATATAAAAATGATGTATCGGCGACGACGCTGACAGTGCCATGCGCCGGAGAGGTCGCCACGGAAACGCTCAGCGGGTCGTTATCCGGGTCGCTGTCGTTCGCCAAAACATTCAGCAGGGATGGGTGATCTTCCAAAATGGTAAATTCGTCATCGAGCGCCGATGGCGCAGCATTCAGCAAATTTACGTTGGTGATATAAAACCGGTTATTTTTGTATCCCGAAGAAAATGTGCTGCCACCCGGACCGGTAACAGTGGCGAAAGCACCGCTGTAGCTGGCATAAGTCATCACAAAAAACGTATCCGTCAGCGCCGGCGTAAATCCGCTTTTAACGGAAAATTTCAGTGTTCCGCCCAAAAATGCGGTGCTGTTTATCTGCAACTGATCGTAAGTGAAACCGGGTGTAACGCCCTGTATTTCCAAATCGATAACGCTGCTGATGGATGTCGGTAAATCGTTAACGACCCGCAAACTGCCGACCGGATGACCGGGACGAATCACGCCATTATTGGTGAATGTCGCATTTTGCACATTCAACGTATCCGTTCCGGAAATGCTGCCGCTGCCCGCGTTGACAATTTGCTGATTGAACCGAAGCGTTCCGCTGCGAATGGCCAATTCGCCGTTATTTTGTAAATCGGCTTCTATTGTTGTGGTGCCTTCGCTAAGCGATTTGATGAGCGTACCGCGATTGGTAATGAGCCCGCCCAGCGGAGCGCCGAATTCTTTGAGCACATCCGCATCCGTCTGAATGGTCAATGTTGCGCCGGTTTCGTTGATAATTTCCGCGTTTCGATTCAACCGCAAATCGGCGTTGCCGCTCCAAACCAGACTGCCTTCGTTGATGACCGTGCGATCGCGAATATATTTTACATTCGACGAAGTGCCGCTCATCGCGGTGGTGGATTTCAGCCGGATATCGCTATCGCCTTCGATATCGCCATCCAGCCAATTGAACGCGCCGGCAACAACCAACGCACCGTTGCCGTTTAACGTGCCGCCATTCATCGATAATTGTTGCACCGTATCCGGCTGATCAAATGTGACCACGCCGCCGTCGATGCGAAATTCGCCGGTGCCGTGATACGTGCCGTCAAATAAAACGGAATCGCCCGAAATTGCCAACAATCCGGACCCGATGATTCGGGCGTTTTCGAGAAATTCGTGGTTGCCGTCCAGCAATTCCAGGGTTGTTCCGCTGTCAATTTGGATAGTTCCCGTTGAATCGCGGGTCCCAGTCAACTGGATGCTGCCGCTGTTGATATTGAATGCGCCGCGATTGTGGAATTCGAGTCCGATGGTGGTGTTTCCGGTCGTCACTGTTTTGCTGACCGTTCCGTTGTTGATCAACTTGCTGCCCGTGCCGCTGCTCAGTAAAATGTTTCCATCTCCAATAATATTGAAAGATGCGGATGGTGCGTTGGTCAGCGAAGCGCCGTTTTCAAAATTGAGACCGCCGCCCTCCGTCCAGTCGATGGTGCCGTTGTTGACCAGATTTTTGCCAACGGTTTTGCTCCGGTCGCCGGTAATTTGAATGAGATTATTGTTGGTGATCACACCATTTCCGGTGATTTTTCCGCGATTCCAGTTGAGAATGCCATCGATAACCAGATCGGCATCGCCGGTCAATTCTGTGCCGCTGCTGAGCAGCGATAACGTAACGCCGTTGCCAATGGAAATATCGCCGTTGCCGAGGGTAATTGGCGCATCGTTGACGGTAATTGTGCCGTTGCCGGAAAAAGCGGCGCTATCCAGCGAAAATGGCTCATCGCGGATGAGCAGTTCACTGCCGGACACAATATTTGCCGATAAATTGCCCAAACTTCCGCCGCCATCCAGTTGCAGGCTTCCGGCGTTTAGTTCGATATTTCCGCTAATTTCCATCAACACTTCGATGTAGCTGCGACTGCCACCCGCCGATTTAACGAGCGTGCCGCGCGAAATAAACATTCCCGGCTCGGGTTGTAATCCCTTTATCCGGCGATCGCTCTGCATCTCGAAAGTTGCAGTTGGTGTATTTTCGAAAATGGAACCGCGGGCGAGTTCCAAAGAGTTTGATGTGTTCCAGGTGGTGTATCCGCGGCTACGGATGTAAAATTTTGCAACGTTTCGAGTACCGGAGCCCTGAATAATAAAATCGGCGTTTTCCCCGATCTCCACGGTATCCGACAGCGCTGCAGAAAGGGTATCGCCAAGCATATTGCCGTTCAGCCAACTGAACCGTTCGGTAACGGTCAGTTTTGCGCCGGCTGCGGTTAACGTTCCGCCGGAAAGCGTAATTTCACGGATGGTAACCGTTGCGTTTTCCATCGAAACTATGCCGGAACCGATGATCACGCCGTCATTATTGCCGGGGATGCCAGTGGGAATCCACAAATCGGCATTTTGCCAACTGCCGATGCTGTCGCTTTTCCACGTGTAAGTTGTTTGAGCGAATAATTTACTGCCGGAAAAGCAGGCTAAAAATAGCAGAAACATCAGCCATTTACTAACCGATCGTGGTTTTAGCCACATAGATGCTCCCTTCCATGATGCATTTTGTAGTGTATATATTTGTTCTATCTTCTTGTTTTATAATGAGATAATGAAAATGAAAAAATGAGAAAAAACGATAATCTCCAATTATCGAAATAATTTTGGAAATCGTGATTCGAAAATGCAGGTTTATGTAAATGACCGGGAAGTTGTGCTGCAGAAAACGTGACTGCCAACTGTAAAACAGACAAATAGTTATCGCAAATTGCACTGCATTTGCTCAAGCTGAAAACTTACGCAGAAAACGGTTAGGGACATTGATTCATTGCACAATCGCGGAAAATCTAAAATTTTTCATTTTGAATTCTGACGGATTCACAGTAAAATGAGTATCTGTTTTACCAACGCATAACATCGCACGGATGCCTTAATGTCATATATCAAATCTCTGAAGTTTTTCTGTTTTTTCTCATGCTGGATAACGTTATTTGTCGTTTTGTCCGCGACAAATGCACAAACGCTGACGGACTCACTCCGGAAAGAGATTCATTTTGGAATTGATGAAACGATCAACAACCAATTTAGCGAAGCGGAAACACGCTTTCGCAGGCTGATCGCGACATATCCGGAGCATCCGGCAGGTTATTTTTACACCGGCGCCACTATTCAGGCAGAAATTCTGGATCGGGAAGACTACGCCCGCCAGCAGGAATTTGACGATCTGATGGAAAAAACCGTGCAAACTGCGGAATCGTTATATGACTCGCTGCAGAACGATCCCTGGCTGTATTTTTTGGAGGGAAGCGCCCATTTGTATCGCAGTTTTATGAGCAGCAAACGCGGCAAATCCTGGGCAGCTTACCGGAACGCAACCCGTGGCGTGAATCGTTTGGAAAAAAGTTTGGCAATCGATTCAACTTTTTTTGATGCATACATGGGTGTCGGCAGTTACAAATACTGGAAAAGCAGTAAAACCAAAGGGTTAAGCTGGTTACCTTTTGTGTCGGATGATCGCGAAAAGGGCATTCGAATGGTTAAAACTTCCATCAAAAATGGTGAGTTTGTCAGCTCCTTCGGGAAGGATCAACTGGCGTGGATTTATATCGATGCCGGACGGATGGAAGATGCCGAGGAATTGGCATTGCAAAATTGTCTACGCTATCCCGACAGCCGTTTTTTCAAATGGACATTAGTGGAAATTTATTTTCGCAGCAAACAATTTGACCGGGCGTATCAATTATATCAGGAATTGCTGGATACCGTGCGATCGATCGATGGCAACAATCATTACAACGAAACAGATTGTCTGCTGAAAATGGCAGAAATTGATGTGCATCGCGGGAATTTTTTGCTCGCCGAAAAAAAACTGGATGAATTACTGGCAATCGCTGTTCCGGAAGCCATGCAACAACGACTTGAAAAACGTTATAAACGTGCCCGGGAGTTAAAAACACATTGCCGAAATGAGCTTGCTGAATCGGAATAAAAAACGTAAATCAGAAATACCGATTCTGATCACAATAATATTCCGGATTTTGAAAGATTATGCTATATCATTGTCTGCATCCGCAGCAGGGACACTTAATCAGCCAGGATGGTAAATTCAACGCTAACGTTTTGTAAAAGCAAGTGCTTACCTTAAAAAAAGGTTTAGCACCCCGGGATTATCGACCTGACGGTAACAAATGGATTGTTGCTTTCCAGCAACACAAATTGTGGCTACGGCAGATTTCTTTTTCAAAATGTCGTCTTTTAGTAAATCGATAAAAAACAAATGCTTGCACTGCCTTTAACGATCAGGTTTTAAGCTTGTATTTCAGAGGGCAGACCTTTATATTTTCGACGTCAAATAATAAGAATGAGTGAGTACTATGGGGATCATCGTAGCAGTTGCAAATCAAAAAGGCGGCGTAGGTAAAACAACCACCGCAGTTAACCTGGCTTCCTGTCTTGCCGTTGCAGAAAAAAATGTTCTGCTGATAGATGTGGATCCTCAGGCGAACGCAACATCCGGTTTGGGTATCGACAGCCGGGGGTTAGACAAAAGCGTTTACGACGTATTTGTCAATAACGAAGACATTGCAAAAATTGTTATGTCTACCAAGGTGCCGAATTTATCGTTGGTGCCATCACACATTAACCTTGTTGGCACAGAAGTGGAACTGGTGCAGGTTATCGCCCGTGAGAAAATCCTCAAAGAGCAAATACGCACTATTCAACAGGATTATGACTACATTATAATAGATTGTCCGCCCTCGCTGGGAATTCTCACCCTGAACTCATTAACCGCAGCGGATAGCGTGCTCATTCCCATTCAATGTGAGTATTATGCTTTGGAAGGATTGAGCAAGCTGCTGAACACCATTCGTTTGGTTCAACGGCACCTCAACCGGAAATTGGGAATATATGGCGTTTTGCTAACCATGTATGATCGCCGGTTGAATCTTTGCAATCAGGTTGAAAAAGAGGTTCGCGATTATTTCAAAGAAAAAGTGTTCCAAACAGCAATTATGCGAAATGTTCGATTGAGCGAAGCACCCAGCTTTGGCTTGCCGATTGTGATGTTTGACGCGACATCCAGCGGCGCGGAAAATTATATGAAATTAGCAGAGGAAGTTTTAGCCAAAGAAAGTGTTATTCAATGAGAGGTAAAGCGCATCTCGGCAAGGGGCTTCATGCACTTATTCCAACCGACATCGAAACAGTGCCGGCCGTTACCGGCGAAGCCATTCAGGAATTGGAAGTTGCAATCATTACAGCCAACCCGTTTCAACCACGAATTAATTTTGATGATGCCGCATTTGAAGATCTGAAACGATCCATTCGGGAAAAAGGTGTGATTCAGCCCGTGTTGGTTCGCCCGATGGGCGATGGGAATTTTCAATTGGTTGCCGGGGAACGCAGGTTGCGTGCAACAATCGATCTGGGTATCAAAAAAATTCCGGCTTTCGTCAAAGAAATTACTTCGGATGAGGAAATGCTGGAAATCGCGTTGATCGAAAATGTGCAGCGCGAGCAATTAAATCCCATTGAATTAGGCAAAGGTTACCAACAATTAATCGATGAATGCGGGTTGACACAGGAAGAAGTCGCCAAAAAAATAGGTAAAGACCGGACAACGGTTTCGAACGTTATTCGCTTGTTAAAATTGCCATCGAAAATTCAGGACAGCTTGCAAAAAGGCAGTTTGCGGGAGGGTCATGCCCGGGCATTATTGAGCGTTGCCGATGAAAAAGAGCAGGAAAAAATCTGGAAAAAAGCGGTTAACGAAAATCTATCCGTTCGTTCGGTTGAACAGCTTGCCCGAAAAGCCCAGGAAAAAGTAAAAAGCAAATCGCCAGAAAAAACCGCACAACAACGAAAATCCGCATATAACAACCGAATTGAAAGTAAATTGCGTGAAAAATTTGGCACGCAGGTAAAGTTGCGTACTAAAAAAGAAGGTGGCTCCATCGAAATCGTGTATTATTCGAGTGAAGATTTGGAGCGCTTGATGGATATTTTAGATCAAATTAAGTTTTAGTGCATCAAATGGGTGAGCGTGTTATTCGCATCACGTATTCCTATCTCAAATAATATTATTATTCCCGCCTGTTTAATCCGGAATCGGCTTTTCCGGCATTTATAAATCAATTAAAAAATGGAAGAATCCCGCAATCCGTTGCCCGGATTCTGCAAAAATTATGTGAAAATGTATTAGGAAAATTTGTGTTTTCAATATTACTTTTCCTACTATGATTTTCAATGACTTAACTATTTGGGTTTGTTGTGCATAAGAAAGACAAAAAAAAGTTTCTAAACATATTGTTGGTGCCGGATAATCAGGAAGCACCACCAAAAAGCTTCCGTCTGAAATACTCGACGCTCAATTTTATTGTTGTGTTTCTGGCTATTGCCATGGTTAGTGTTGTTTTTGGTATCGTAACGTATAGCCGTGTTTTACAAGCCGCACTTGAAAAAGCTGAACGCGAAAACGAGCTCACCCAGCTTCGTGAACAGTTAAAAGTCGGGTATGAATTACAGGCTCAGATTGATACAATTAAAGCCTATAAAGATAAAGTTCGCAATAGTTTACAAGGTTATATAAAATTTGCCGAGCGCGCCCGGGAACAATCGTATGATCCTGAAACGCTGGTTGAATCCCAGGCAAAAGCAACGCTTTTAACAACGCTTCCGCTTAAATCGCCGGTTGTCGGGTTTGTATCTCAGGAGTTTCGCTGGCCGGAACATCCCGGGTTGGATATTGTCGCCAAAGAGGGAGTTCCCATCCAGGCTGCAGGAGATGGAAGGGTGCTCTTCAGCGGTTGGACAAATGATTTTGGATACTCGATAATTTTATACCATCCGGGCGGGTATTTAACGTATTATAGTCATAATTCACAAAATTTGGTTAGTATTCACCAGGAAGTGAACCAGGGTGATGTGATTGGTTTGGTGGGTAATTCCGGAGTTTCTTCGGGTCCCCACTTGCATTTCGAAATTTGGAAAAATGGTAAACCGCAGAATCCTCGGTTATATCTCATGGATTTGAACAATTTAGGAGAATAAGCATGGCATTTCAGAAAATCGGTAAAAGCACAACGGAGTATACCGGTCAAAACGAATTGAACATCATTAATGCAGGCACCTTCCTCGAAGGAACGATTGAAACTAAAGGTAGTGTGCAGATTAATGGGAAGCTAAAAGGACTTATCAAAGCCGGAGATGAAGTCCGGGTTGGTCGTTCCGGCGAAATTTTTGGCGAAATTTATGCGAAAAATGCCCGGATTGCCGGTAAGGTAGAAGGCAACATATATATTGAAGAACGGTTGACATTGGAAGAGACATCTTCACTGAACGGTAATTTGTCAGCTGGTAAATTGATTATTGATGAAGGCGCATTTTTCAACGGACACGCCGATATGTCCGGAAACAAACTGAAAGCGCTGACTAATGGTAAAGGCGATTACGAGAAAACTGGTGCGGGCAATAAAGAGCAAGCCCGTGATGATGTCCGTAAATAACAACGGTGGAACACCGGTCAAAAAGACGGACAAGTTGTATCGAAAAAAAGAGAAGAAATCGTTTGTCGAAGTGTTACGGGAGGTAGCGCCACTGCTACACTTCGGCTGGACATTGGTTACTTTAATTGCAGTTTTCGCCTACCTTGGAAATTATCTGGATGGAAAATGGGAAACCGGCCCATGGATGATGTTGGCCGGTTTAATTTTTGCATTAATTACCGGTTTTTACATATTTTTTAAATTAGTTGCTAAATTCAATCAAAATCATTCCGAAAAATGAAATTCACAACATTCCTATTCGCAAGTTTGGCCGTTTTACTGTTGTGTGTTTTGGCTGCAATTGGCGTTGTTGCAGATTCTGCTGATCATGAAACGAGCCGGGCAATTGCAACAGGGATCGGTTTGGCTTACTTGAATGCAATATTGGGTTACGCAATAATAAGTTGGGGTTTTGAAAAACCGCCACGCCAATTTATGGTGTCTTTTTTTGGCGGGATGATTTTTAGATTTTTGTTGATTTTTTTAACATTATTTGTTTTAATTAGGGCTTTAAAAATGCTAATGGTACCACTAACAGCATCTCTCGTTTCAGCATATTTTGCATTTCTTTGTCTGGAAGTATTGGTGGTTTACTGGAACGCGAACAAAAATGAGGCACAGAGGGGTATTTAATGAGTGCGGTTTTCCTCTTGAGTGGTGGCGATGACAGTCACGCTGAAAATATGACGCTTGGCGATTGGATAATGCATCACCTGCAGGATAGTAATACTGTTTGGGGGATACACCTTCCGTCATTTCCGCCGGTTGATATTTTTGGAGTTAAGGTTGACCTATCCATTACATCTAATATAGTAATGATGTGGCTGGCACTACTGGTTTTGGTTGTTATATTCAAGCTTGCATACAGGCGAAAAGATGTTGTGCCTAAAGGTATGTCCGGCGCATTGGAAGCCATGGTGCTTTTTGTTCGTGATGAAATTGCCATTCCGAATATGGGCAAATCGCTCGGACGAAGTTTGACACCCTTTTTATGTAGTCTTTTCTTTTTTATTCTAACCTGCAATCTACTCGGATTAATCCCCGGAAATTCAACAGCCACAGGCAATATTGCATTAACTGCGGCGCTGGCGACTGTTTCATTTGTGATGACTCAATTCTACGGAATTAAGGAAAACGGAATCGGTGGATATTTGAAACATCTTGCCCCAAGCGGTTTGCCATTGCCGATGTATTTGATTATTGTTCCGATCGAGATATTGGGGCTTTTCACAAAACCATTTGCATTAGCTATGCGACTTTTTGCTAATATGGTAGCCGGGCACACTGTGATTTTTGCATTGTTAGGGTTAATCATTGTTTTGGGCAATGTCGCAATTGCGGCAGTTTCTGTGCCTTTGGCAGTGGCTATTAATATGCTGGAGCTATTTGTGGCTTTTTTGCAAGCCTTTATTTTTGTTATGCTTACAGCATTGTTTATCGGGATGTCTGCTCACCCCGACCACTAATTTGATTTATATTTGTATTATTTGTGAAAAATCTTACGACATTGGGGTTTTGGGGTGTAACTTACCCGCAAATAAACTCATTAATAAAAACCGTAAAACACACACAAACTATTAAAAAGGAGTGACAAAAATGACAAGTGTCGCTTTAGCATGGTTGGCAGCAGGTCTTGGAGCCGGATTGGCTGTAATTGGCGCTGCAATTGGTATCGGTCGTATTGGTGGTCAGGCAGTTGAAGGAATGGCGCGTCAGCCGGAGGCCGGTAGCGATATTCGTACTGCAATGATTATTGCCGCAGCGTTAATTGAAGGTGCTGCATTCTTTGGATTGGTTATCTGCTTCTTGCTCGGAACCAAAGTCTGATAGGGGTTAGCTATGGAATTATTAAGCTTAAATCCCGGTATGTTCATTTGGTCGGTTATTACGTTTGTAGCTGTCGTTATTGTATTGCGTGCAGTGGCATGGAAACCGATTTTGGACGCCGTGGAAAGCCGCGAGAAAACCATCAGTGATGCTTTGCAACGAGCGGAACAGGCTCGCACTGAATCTGAAAAGTTGCTCGCGGAACAACAGCGTCAGTTAAATGCTGTTCAGGATGAAATTAAGGCTATGCGTGATGAAAGCAAAAAAGTGGCTGAAAAAACAGCCCAAAGTATTGTTTCCGAAGCGCAAACCGAAGCTACAAAACTCATGCAGCGTGCAAAGGAAGATATTGACAAAGAACGTCAGTCGGCTGTTGCATCGTTGCGGCAGGAAGTTGCGGATATTGTGGTCGATGCCACATCCAAATTGATTGGTGTGGTCGTCGATAAATCACAACATCAAAAGCTGATCGACGATTCTATCTCGTCGTTTGGTAAGAAAAACGTTAATTAGAAGGAAGTTCGCAGTGAAAGGGTCCCGCGTAGGCAATCGGTATGCAAAGGCGTTGTTTGAACTAGCAGTTGAAAAGAAACTGCTTTCATCTATTGAAGCTGATTTGCAGCTATTGGCAAATGACTATCAGAAAAGTGCTGAATTCCGCTTAATGATGTCTTCGCCAGTAATCGCGAGCAGTGTAAAACGCAAAACCTTTGCAGAGCTTTATAAAAAACGCCTGCAGCTACTCACTTATAACTTTATTCAATTGTTGTTCCAAAAGAACCGGGAAGCAAATTTGCCGGATATTATTGGTTCATTTGATCAATTAATGGATGAACACAAAGGCATTATTCGTGGCGAGGTGCGCAGCGTAGCACCACTTTCACCGGCACAAATTAAAGCCTTGAAGGCACATCTGGACAAATTATATGGGAAAGATGTGCAATTGGAACAGCAAACCGACCCGACCCTGTTGGGTGGTTTTATTGTAAAAGTGCAAGAGCGGGTATTTGATTCAAGTTTGCGCAATCAACTCAATACATTGCGGACTTCGTTGGCTGAGTCGTAGTTAAGTAACGCTTTTTAAAAGAGGAATACTATATGGCCGTTGATGTAAAACCGGAAGAAATATCTGCGATTATCAAAAAACAGCTGGAAAGTTTTGATAAACAGTCAGATACCTATGAAGTTGGTACGGTATTGCAGGTTGGCGACGGCATCGCGCGGATTCATGGTTTGGATAAGGTGATGGCAGGAGAACTGGTTACCTTTGAAGATGGCGTAAACGGAATGGTGTTAAACCTGGAAGAAGACAGCGTTGGCGTTGTTATTTTGGGTGAAGATAAAAACATCAAAGAAGGCGCAACCGTGAAACGCACCAAGCGAATTGCATCGGTGCCGGTAGGCAAGGAATTGCTCGGCAGGGTTGTCAATCCGCTTGGAGAACCGATGGACGGTCGCGGCCCGATCAATACCACTCAATTTATTGAAGTAGAACGCAAAGCACCGGGTGTAATTTACCGGCAATCAGTGTTTGAACCGTTGCAAACCGGTCTGAAAGCCATCGACTCGATGATTCCGATTGGTCGTGGACAGCGGGAGTTGATCATCGGCGATCGCCAAACCGGTAAAACGGCTATCGCAATCGATACGATTATCAACCAGAAAGATTACCAAAATTCTGATAAGCCCGTTTATTGCATTTATGTAGCTATCGGGCAAAAAGCATCTACCGTTGCTAAGGTTGTTAAAATACTTGAAGATAACGGCGCAATGGATTACACCATCGTCGTTGCTGCAAATGCTTCTGAATCTGCAGCGTTGCAGTATATCGCACCGTACACGGGCGCCGCAATGGGCGAATATTTCCGCGATAATGGCATGCACGCCCTTGCCGTTTATGACGATCTTTCCAAACATGCAGTTGCATATCGTCAAATGGCATTGTTGCTCCGCCGTCCGCCCGGACGCGAAGCATACCCCGGCGACGTTTTCTACCTGCACAGCCGTTTGCTGGAGCGCGCGGCAAAACTCAGTGAATCGCAAGGTGGTGGTTCATTAACAGCATTACCAGTGATCGAAACTCAGGCTGGAGACGTTTCCGCCTACATTCCAACAAACGTAATCTCCATTACTGACGGACAGATTTATCTTGAGCCAAACCTGTTTTACTCAGGCGTGCGCCCTGCTGTGAACGTAGGTATCTCCGTTAGCCGGGTGGGTGGATCAGCGCAAATCAAGGCAATGAAACAAGTTGCCGGGAGCTTGCGTTTGGATCTTGCGCAATATCGTTCGCTGGAAGCGTTTGCGAAATTCGGTTCCGATTTGGATAAAGCAACCCAGGCTCAGTTAACTCGCGGTCAACGGCTGGTCGAACTGCTCAAGCAAGGGCAATACGTGCCAATGTCTGTAGAAAAACAGGTTGCAATTATATTTGCCGCAAATGCCGGAGAACTGGATAAATTGCCGGTGGACAGCATGGGAAAATTCCAGACTGAATACATCGAGTTTCTGGAAGCCCAGCGTCCGGCCATTTTAGAAACGCTGCGCACAAAACAGAAAATTGATGACGCTCTCGATCAGGAAATGCGGAAAGCAATCAGCGATTTTCTGAAAATGTTCAAACCGTGATACAGAGGCGAGTAAATGGCAACCCTGAGAGAAATTAAAACGCGCATCAAAAGCGTTAAAAATACCCAGCAGATCACAAAAGCCATGAAAATGGTGGCTGCCGCAAAGATGCGCAGAGCCCAGGATCGCATGTTCTCCGCCCGTCCATATGCTGAAAAAATACGGGAATTAATACAGAACCTGACTGCCAGTGTGGAAAACCCACAGCTGGAATTGTTAAAAAGCAGACCCGTTCAGAATATAACGCTTGTTGTCATTACTTCTGACCGGGGACTATGCGGTTCTTTTAATACCAATGTTATCAAAAAAGCGGTTATGGAGGCGGGTGCGCATCGCGATCTGAACCTCTCGTTGGTTACGCTCGGTAAAAAGGGGCATGATTTTTTCCGCAAACGCGGATATAATATTATTGATCGAAAAGTGGATTTTTATAATGATCTGCAATTTGCACATGCAAATGAAATTGCAAATACACTGATCAAACGCTTTATAACCGGCGAAACCGATGCGGTTAAAATAATTTACAATGAGTTCAAATCGGTCGCCAGACAAAATTTGGTGGTCGATAAGTTGCTGCCGATCAGTCTGGAAGATTTCGAAACCCAGCAATCGGGCGATTATATTTACGAACCAGACCAGTCGGCTATTTTGGAAGCACTGCTTCCACGACATATCCGGACCCAGGTTTGGCGTGCGTTGCTGGAATCATTCGCATCCGAACAGGCTGCCCGAATGATTGCAATGGAAAATGCCACAGATAATGCCAATGAAATTATCCGGCAATTGACATTGCAATACAACAAAGCAAGGCAAGCAGCGATTACGAAAGAAATTTTGGAAATTGTCGGCGGCGCCGAAGCATTGAAATCATCTTAAATCAACTTTTGTTTTTGATTTATGAAATGAATACACAAAAATGCAAAGCATGTTAAAGTTTTAGGCACATGGTTTCTGTGTTTCACGGCGGATTTTTTTAACTAACAACAGTGTGACAATCTGATGTCGCAAAACCGCCGGTATTTATCAATATGTAAAATTGGAAAATCAAGCGGTTGTTTAAACAGAAGGACCATTTATTATGAGTAAAGGTGTGGTAAAACGGATTATTGGACCGGTTGTGGACGTACAGTTCCCGGAAGAACACCTGCCCAAGATCTACAATTCGCTGAAAATCGAACGGGAAGACGGTTCGGTTTTGGTTCTTGAAGTGCAGCAGCATCTGGGCGAAAATATGGTTCGCACCGTTGCAATGGACAGCACAGACGGTTTAGTTCGTGGAACCGAAGCTAACGACACAGGTCTGCCGATTACCGTTCCCAGCGGACCGGGCGTATTGGGTCGTTTGATAAACGTTGTTGGCGAACCCATAGATGAAAAAGGCGAAATTGAAGCAAAAAAATATTTACCCATACACCGTTCTGCACCTGATTTTGATCAGCTTAGCACGGAAACGGAAATTCTTGAAACCGGTATTAAAGTGATCGACCTTCTTGAGCCATATATGAAAGGTGGTAAAACCGGTTTGTTTGGCGGCGCAGGCGTCGGTAAAACAGTGTTGATTCAGGAATTGATTCGTAACATTGCAACAGAACACGGTGGTTATTCAGTATTCGCAGGCGTTGGTGAACGCACCCGCGAAGGCAATGACCTGTATATGGAAATGAAGGATAGTGGTGTGTTGGATAAAACAGCCCTTATCTTCGGTCAGATGAACGAACCGCCGGGCGCTCGTCAGCGAGTTGCACTGACAGCCCTAACCGCTGCAGAATATTTCCGGGATGAAGAAGGAAAAGATGTTCTTCTGTTTGTTGATAATATTTTCCGCTTTACTCAAGCTGGCTCAGAAGTATCCGCATTGTTGGGCCGGATGCCCTCAGCAGTCGGTTATCAGCCAACGTTGGCAACAGAAATGGGTGAGTTGCAGGAACGCATTGCTTCTACCAAAAAAGGTTCGATTACATCGGTACAAGCCGTTTATGTACCTGCAGACGACTTGACAGACCCTGCACCGGCAACAACATTTTCACACCTTGATGCAACTACTGTACTTTCCCGTCAGATTTCTGAAATGGGTATTTACCCGGCTGTAGATCCACTGGATTCGACATCACGAATCCTTGATCCAAATATTGTTGGAAATGAGCACTATGCCGTTGCAAAAACAGTTCAGGAAACATTGCAGAAGTACAAGGATTTACAAGACATTATCGCCATTTTGGGTATGGACGAATTGTCTGACGAAGACAAGCTGGTCGTTCAGCGGGCTCGAAAAATTCAGCGCTTCCTTTCCCAACCGTTCTTTGTAGCTGAAACGTTTACCGGAACCCCGGGAAAATATGTTCCGTTGAAAGAAACCATTCGTGGTTTTAAAATGATTGTAGATGGTGAGTTGGATGATTTACCTGAACAGGCCTTTTATATGGTTGGCGACATCAACGATGCCATTGAAAAAGCTAAAAAAATGCAAGAATAATCAGTTTTATTGATATTCTTCACAAATTTTATTTAGAAATACTTTTAATTAAAGTTCGTCAGAATAACAACGATAATTGTGAATAGTGTTATGGCTGAAAAGTTTATCAATATCGAATTAGCCACGCCAAGTCACAAGGAGAATATCGGGCATGCAAAAAGCTGCTCAGCTCCTGGGGTGATGGGGCGTTTCCAGGTTTTGCCAAACCATTCTTCTATGGTCAGCGAACTTGGAGTCGGTGAAGTGAAAATAGATTTACCGGAAAAAACTCAATACTACGCAGTTAGCGGTGGTTTTTTAGAGGTGCTAAATAATCGGTTGCTACTTTTGCTGGAAACAGCGGAAGAGGCACAGAGCATTGACATCGGTCGTGCAGAGCGTTCGAGAGACAGGGCACGGCAGCGGTTGCAAAACCGGAAAGAAAAAATTGATGTTCATCGTGCCGAGATAGCCCTTGCCAGGGCACTCAACCGATTACGAATCGCCGAAAAAGTCCGCCACTAAAATCTAACTGACGTAGTTACGAATTTCGTAACTAATAACGTCTGTTGCATAATAAATAGTGGAAGCTCGACATGAGGCGAATGGTTCTTCTAATCGTAGTAATTTGTTTCCAATTCTCCACTATCCTCGCCCAAGATACTCAAACAGACCCCGCAGCATTGAAAGAGTTAATTAATAAAACGGCAGATCTGGAACTCCAGGCTGCCGTTACTAATTATACGTACGATCTCTTTCTGCAGCAGGGCGAAGGGCGGATAGGTGAAGAAAAATTTTTGATTAGCCTGATGGAGCTAATCAACCAGGAAATGGCTTTCCGTCTGAAAGATCCCAAAGAAGCTCGGCAGCGCTATTTTGATAGCCTTGAACAAAAACTGAACGATCTTTACGAGTTCCAGCAGCGCTTGCATCGTGCCGGAATACGGGATTTAGACAACTTTTCCAATGAGTTATCTTCACGAATAAAACAGACCATCGAAGATGGAATTGTTGATTTCGAGAAGAAAAAAGTATTTGAGGATGCACTCCAAATGCTTTATGTCTCAGAGGAAATGATCAAACTGGATCAATTGCAGTCAAATCCGGAACTGGTTCAACAATTGAACCAATCGCGGGACGAGTTAATGGCTGCTTTTGGTGATGTAGCTGCGGGGGATACGCAAAATCTTCCCATTAATAAACAGCCCACAATTTACGATCTCTTTGTATCCTGGAAGCAAACGGAGGAGGTGCAGTACGAACGCCGTTTGGTAGACGTGAAGCTGATCCGGCAGAATTTTATCAACAATTCCTCGCGAGAAGATATTTTACGTATGTTCAATCGGGAATTGGATTTAGCCTACACGATGTTCAATTACGGCGATTTTGTATTGTCGGAATTACTGTTAAGCGATATTCTGGATACCTATCCTCAGCACGGATTTGAAAATTTGGATGATTTGTATTTCTACCTTGCTGAAAGCCGGTTTGCAAATGACCAGTTATTGCATGCCCGAGATGCTTATTTATCATTAATTAAGGAATATCCGGGATCTGCCTTTGCTCCGAACGCTTATCACAGGCTAGTTCAACTCAGCTACAGCCTGAAGAACTTTGCCGATGTGATCGAATATGGCTCATTTAGCCAAACCGTTTCATCAATCGACGACCCGTCTTTTGTTGATGTGCCATTTTTGTTAGCAATGTCCTATTACGAGCTAAACGAAAATAACAAAGCTATTGACATTTGGATGAATATGCCGGTCACCAGCCCTTATTTTCAGATTTCCCGTTATTTTATGGGGAATGCATCCATAGAAGCCGGGCAAATTGAACAAGGGATCCAGACATTTCAGAGCATTGTTAATGATAACAGCAGTCCGGCACATTTAAGAAATCGCGCATATTACAAACTTGGCTTAACTGAATATCAGCAAAAAAATTACGATGCTGCGATAAATTACCTGAATTTGGTTGCTCTGAATTTTGAGCGGTATGATAAAATTTTGAATGCGTTAGCCTGGAGCTATCTTGAAAAAGAGCGTTCCAAAAATATAGGTGAAACGCGTGATTTCAGTCAAGCACGCGTTTATGCGAATCGCTTACTTGCTGAATATTACGCATCACCCTATCGCATGGAAGCAACCGGTTTATTGGCTTACATCAATCAAATTATGGAAGAGCCGACAACTGCGATCAGTATGTATCGCGAAATGTATCAGGAAAAACAGAATAAACGCCCGATTGATGAGTATCTGAATGAGCAGGAACAGTTGCAGGCATTGCTGCTTCAGGCCGAGGGCATGAAAGAAAAAGCATTGCGTCATAATGATAGAGAAGCGTATCTGAAAGCCTCGACAGTTGCAGATCGCTTACAAAAGGAAATTCAGGATCAGGATCTGGCGGAATCCAGCCCTGCGGGTACGGCAATGTATCGGGAGGCTGAAACAGTTGTTCGCCAAATCAAAGAAGCTAACCAGCTTCGGCTGATGGCAGAAGAGTCCGGAAATACTGAGGTTGTTGAAAGATTGGACAGTTTGCAGGTGCGGTTAACAGCAGTGCTCGAGTCTTTCCCGCCGGAAATTTACAACCCGAGTGGTTTTGTGAATTATTTTGATGATTTCCCGGTCGGAAAGTACGTTGCTGAAAAGCAGCATCAATATGATTTGATGTTGGAGCAATATGACGCGATCAATAGTGAATTAGGTCGAATCGATAGTTTGGTGACCGTAACAGATAACCGCATCGCGACAGCAAAATCGGAACGGAACTTCGCTAAGGTTAGTCAATTGGAAATGAAACGCCGAAATTTGGTTCAGTTACGCAAAAAATATGACGAATTGTTTGTTGCGGTAAATGAATCCGACGTTGCGCCAAATCCCTATCCCGAATTTGACCGTTGGGGCGATTTGGGTGCCTTTGGAATTATTAGTGTTTACTTCGATCAAAAACGGGCCATGCAGGGTGAATTGACTCAAGTATCATCCGTATTGGACGAGGTTAACCAGTCGATTGATCAGAGAAAACAGGTTATCGAAGATAAAATTAAGAAAATTGAAGCTGAAATCCGATTAATGACCATGCGTGCCCGTATGGAAGAACGTGCCAGGCTTCGTGCAGAACGAGAGCGCGCATTCAAGGAAAGTTATTTCGATACCAGAGAATCTGAAGCGCCAGAAGAAGAAAACAACCCACAGCAGTAGTTAAAAAACGCTGTTTGTCGGTTGAATTAAACTTGAACTTATAAAATGAAGAGCAACCAAAATGGAGTTGACTTCTTTGAAAACCAGACTTTTTAAACATATTTGGCTAAGCCTGTTACTCATAGCCTTACCAATTTCAATTTTTGCCAAAGATGAAACAAAGGCGGACTCTCTTTTAAGCAGCCGCTCTGTTGAAACACTCGTTCGGATGCGAAAAGCACTCGCAAAAGAAAGAGACCGTTTGCTTCGTTCTCAGGAACGAATTCGGGACAGGGGCATCGATGTAACGCAAGAATTCCTTGATGTTACTGCTGAAGAAAACAGCAATCAGGATAAAATTCTGGTCCGAATCGCTGAATATTATATTGAGGAAGCCCAGCTTGATCTCGAACGGCGAATTGAAAACGATTTTGAACCTGCGTTAAAAGAATATGAAACGCAGTTAGCTGCATTTGAGCGCGGTGATATTCCGGTTGAGCCAACAGTTCCTCAGGAACCACGAATCGACTATTCGCGGGCGATTGAGCTTTATGACTTGGTTATCAATAATTTTCCCAACTCGGAATTGATTGATGACTGTTATTACAACAAAGCATTTCTGCTGAAGAAAATGGGAGAAGAAGACACTGCCGGGCAAATATTCCAGCGTGTTATCGATGAATATCCCGAAAGCGAATTTGCTCCCGAAGCTTACATGAATTTGGCTGAACGGTTTTTCGCACCGCAGCCGGACGATTCAAAGGCAGAAACGGTTGTTAAACTGAACAAAGCCATTCAGCTTTATAAAAATGTGCTTCAGTACAAAGATTCACCGAGATATGATGAAGCGCTTTATAAACTTGGATGGAGTTATTATCGTTTAGCCGGTGAAAACCCGGAAAATTACACCGATGCAATTGTCTATTTTACGGCAGTTGTTCAGGATATTCAGAAATTTAAAGAGATTGACAAAACCGGCGAGTTAATCCGCGCAAATGTTGAGCCCGAAGCGCTGGAGTTTGTTGCAGCATCTTTTGTGGATCAACAATATGCCAATAATGGTGTTAATAACGCTCGCCAGTTTGTCGAAAGACTCGGCACGCCTGAATATGGCATCAAAGTGATGGAAAATCTCGGTGACAGGTATGCGAAAATTACCCGTTGGGATGAATCAATCAATGCTTATAATTCGCTGTTGGATATGTATCCCAGCTATAAATTTGCGCCAAGTATACAAAAAAAAGTAGCTGATGCCTATGTTGCATCAACAGAACCGATCGCCGCATTTGATGAACGCGCAAAATTGTTTGATACTTACGGTCCGAACACAGCGTGGTACAAACAACTGGAAAGCACCGATTCGCCGGAACGTATCGACGCACTTGATGATGCGTATAGCATTACTGAAGAAGCGCTGAGAACAAATATCACCTTTTTGTACGGTATTGCGGAATTGTCCGATAGTGATTCATTGGTTACTGCAAACGATTCACGGCAAAAATATGCGCAATTCGTCGATTTGTGCCAGACGTATCTCCAAAATTATCCGACAGACGAAAATGCCTACGACATAAATTGGTCAATGGCTTTCGTAATGGATACAAAACTGGGACGATTGGAAGAATCATTCACCGAATATATTCGTGTTAGCAACGATTATTTGGAAACCGATCACCAATTGGATGCAGCGATTAACGCAATTACCGTCGCTGATTCGCTGGTGACACTCAGCCGGGCAATTCAAACGATGTCCGATAATAATGATGAGCAACTCGCCAATCGCCAGGTTCAGGATTTGAGCAAAGAAGAAAAAATGCTGGCGGAAGCATTTGACAACTACATCAAATTGTTCCCGGATTCCCCGCGAACCCCGGAAATTTTGGCATCTGCCGGCCAGCTTTACTATGCGCATAAAAAATATGCACTTGCGCGTAAATATTACAAAACAATGGTCACCAAATTTCCGGAATCCCAACAGAAAAATATTGGTCTCGTCTCGTTAATGAACAGCTATTTTTTTCTGGGGCAATATCAGGATGCCGAAATTGTGGCCAAGAAAATTCTGGTGACAGAAGAAATTCCCGAAAGTCAGGTTGAACTGGCCAAAAGCCGTATCGGTGAATCGATATTTAAAAATGGTGAACGCTTAGAGCAGGAAAACAGCTATCTGGAAGCTGCGAAAGAATACCGCCGGGTTTTTGAAGATGCGGCAGCATACGTGGATTTCGTTGATAACGCATTGTTCCGCAGCGCCCGAAATTTTGAACAGGTAGGGGAGTGGCAACAAGCCATTGAAACCTACAATCTGTTAATTGAAAATTATCCGGATTCCAAACAGGTGTTGGCATCATTGGGCAATATTGCGGCCGATTACAAAGAAATTGAAGATTTTTCAAATGTTGCCCGGACCAATGAACGGGTATTTCAAACGTTCCCGGGTACACCGGAAGCAGAAAACGCATTGTTTAATGCAAGCATTTTTTACGCCAAAGCAGAAGCCTGGGCTGATGGCGTTCGGACGAACAATCTTTATATACAAACGTATCCGAGCAATCCGGAATCCAAAGATTTATTATTTGAAAACGCCAGATTTTACCTGAAAATGGATGATCTGGAAAATGCAAATAGCATTTATGAAGAATTTGCGACACGTTACCCGAATGACCCGAAAACAATTGAAGCTTATTACAATCGTGGTGAATATTACTTCGATCAAAATCAGATTGAATTGGCTAAAATCGAATTTAATAAAGCGATCCAGCGCAGTGAAGAATTGAAGCGGACGGGTCAAGACCCCAACTTGTATTTTGCTGCAGAATCCAATTATAAATTGGGACAAATTCTGAATACGGAATATAGAGCGATCAAATTGGGTTACCCGCAAGAACAGCTTCGGGCTCAATTGCAACAGAAACGGGATCGTCTTGGAGAAGTTGAACAGGCATTTGCGAAAGTTGTTCAATCCGGCTCAATTCGTGGGTTTGAAGCGATGTATCGAATCGCGGAAGCTTATGAAGAACTTGCGAATTCTATCACAGAACAAGAATTTCCGCCAAATATGACAACTGAAGAACGACTGGTTCAGGAAACTCAGGTTTTCCGGGCAGCTGTTCCGGCATATGAAGAGTCTGTTAATCGCTATAAAAATGTAATGGTTAATATTCCAGTACTTGCAGAAAAGCTTGATATTTCACTGGATAGCTTACCTGCAGAACCTGTATTGCCAGAACCTGTTGTTGAAGATACATCGGTTGTGGTTCAGAAGGAAGTTGAAGTTGATAGCAGCCGCCAGGTTGCGCTTCGTTGGTATGGCAAAACCAAAGAAAAAATATCGTCGATTCAATTTACTGTTGCCGAACGTGCAGCAGATTTTATTGACGAATATCTCCGTGTTGAAAATCCCAATCAGGGTATGTTGTCCTTGGTTTACGATGATCAGGTGTTGAAAACGCTGGTTGCGCCGCAAGTTCAGGTTACCATCGATGCGCATTTGAAAAATATTGCAGTAGCAAATGAATTAGGACTTGAAAACCAATATGTAAAAGAATCACGTCGGAAAGTGCTGTTGACCCGTGGTGTATTGGGTGATCAATATGGCGATCTGACTTTTGATGCATTAGGTATGTATAAAAGTTCGCTACCAAACCTGGAAAACCTGATTGAACAAGGTGAATCGGCTGTTGACGAACAAGGACGCGATTATTACGCATATCAAGATGAATACTTGATGCAAATCATATATAATTCAATAGATTATGCTAAAATTGCTCTTGCACAATATCGCAATACAATTACGCTTGCGGAAGAAAATCAGATTAACAATGACACCCGGGCAACTATCGAACAGGATATGTTTAATTTTGCATATGAAGCTGGTCAAACCATGCTCGATTTAGCCGAAAGTGCTCAACAAAAAGGCGATGTTTTTCTGGAACGATTTGACTCTACTTCAAACGCGAATTTTCAACTCGGAAGCATTTTTTACGGTGATCAGTATTATGAACTCTCCGGAAATGCGAGAAATATTTTTGCTGCGGCATATGATATTAGCAAAGAAACAGGAACGGAAAATATCTGGACTCAGTTAATTCTGGCGAATCTGGTTAAGCTCGATCCGGGAACTTATCTTGCGGACATGCCCAGAGAAGAAAAAACACTCTCCAGCGATGTGAGTTGGAAGGCATCATCCCGGTATACAGCGGGTTGGAACTTGTTAAACTTTGAAGATTCCGGTTGGAATTCTGCAAAAGATAATGGCTTACCGCCGACAATGATTTTCCAGAAATTCGACTCGCTGGGAGTATCGCCTACGGCAATTTGGATTGCATCAATAGAAAGCGGAACCGGAACCGGAACATTACAAAATCCGCTGAATATGCAGGACCGCTCGATGGATGACGCTATGCAAGAAGTTCTCATCGATACATCCGGTGAGCGTCAACATTCACCCGATTCTCTGGCAAAATCTGCAATTTCAAATATGGAAAATTTGGCGATCGATGCAGGAGTCTCGATAGAGCCTGACACATTAACGGCCTATTTCCGGAAAAAAATCAACTTTGGTTCCAAGCCGGTTGGCGGATTTATCGCGATCACCGGGGATAACGGCTACCGTTTATATCTTAACGATGTATATATTACCGGGGTCGATTCCTCCGGTTTTCAGAAGGTCGAAATTATCAACTTCGATACTTATTCCGAATTTTTACAAGATGGGACAAACCTGTTTGCCGTATCTGTAACCGATGTTGACGGACCACCCCGCCGGGGATTACGTTTCTACTTTTTCGCAGAAATGTTACCCGGTGAAATTTCAAATGTTTTGGAAAATATTCGCTCCAAAATGGGTGAGCAGGATGTTCCTGCAGAGCAGTTGAAAAAAGTAAATACATTGAACAAAAACCGAATTACGAATTGATAAGCGAGGAAAATATGCTAAAATATTTGTTCTGCTGTTCGTTTGTGGTAATGCTTTTGGGCACTTTCTCGGCCACATTTGCCCAAACTGGTGCCGGTGAAGAAGGGCAGCAGCAACCACAACAAAATCAGCAGCAAACCACAGGTGGGACACTTGAGCTGGGTGGTTTTAATCTTGAACGAAGCCAGGAACTACCGCAAGTTCAAATACTGGATCGCCGGAAAGCCGTTAAGTTTGATGAGGTCCGCGTTGCAAAGGATTTTCAATCGGAACTCTCCGGCAAATCCGAGGAATTGCAGTTGGCTTCAAGGACACAACAAACTGTAAAGCCGATCAAAAATATCAAAACTTTGCTTAACAAAAGCAGATTTTGACCGATAATAATTAATCTGTAATTAAATTTATTTTCAATCCGATAAAAATTGATATACGGTATTAATATCCAACATTACATTTAGGAGAAAATTCTTATGGGTAGCCAGTTTTGGAGTGAATTTTTTCGATCCTTCAACCCCGGTTCCGAGGGCTTTGTTTTCATGTGGTTGATTCTGGTCTTTCTTATAATTGCCATATCCATCGCAGTTGAACGTATTTACTATGTGATGGTAAGATCGAATGTGAATTCCGACAAATTTATGATGGAAATTCGCAAGTATGTAACCAGTGGTAACATCAAACGCGCAATTGAGCTTTGCGAAGCAGGTAAACAAAAGGCATTGCCTTATGTTGTTTTGGCAGGGTTAAAGAAAGTTGCAGAAAGCGACAGCCTGGATTTCCGTTCTATCCAGAATGCTGTTGACGAAGGAACTTTGGAAGTGATTCCGCGCCTGCAAAGACGCACCAATTATCTGTCGATGATTGCAAACGTTGCGACTTTGACAGGTTTGATGGGTACGATCTACGGTCTGATCATTGCATTTGCCTCCGTCGGTAATGCAGATATTCCGGAAGATCAGAAAACAAGATTGTTGGCTGCCGGTATCTCTACGGCGATGAATACCACAATCTTCGGACTGGCAGTTGCCATTCCCACAATCGTGCTGTATAATGTTATTCAGAACAAAACAGCACAGATTATCGACGATATGGACGAGCATTTGGTAAAATTGATCAACTTGATTACCGGCAGTCGCTAATCGTCGCATAAATTGAATAATCAAAAAACGGAACTGTTAAGCTATGGCTTATAAACCATCGTTACGATCGCATAACAAAGTCTCGGAAATTCCACTGGATATCCGTCCAGTCATGAACCTGATGGTTGTGTTGATTCCAATTTTGCTTTACAGTGCGGAATTTGTTAAGCTCTCGATTCGGGAGCTTAATTTACCGCCGGCAGCATCCGCTGATCAAAACGGAAACAATCAGCAAAACGCAAACACCGAACAGGAACAGCGTTTTAGCCTGACGGTCATTATTTCCAAAAAGGGATTTTATATCGGTAATAGCGCAGGCTACCTTACAGGAGATGCCGCGACTCAGACAGAAGGTGACAGCCGGGAACCTACCATTCCATTGATGGAAGACGGCAGTTACGATTATGATACGCTATTGAGTAAGCTTAAGGAAATAAAAGAGAAAGTTAATGGTCAGGGATTTATTGATGAAAAAAGCGTCATAATTTCTGCGGAAGCGGATGTCGCTTATAAACACATCATTAAAATTATTGACTATGTTACGGTTTATGTTGATGCGGAAGGCAATCAGCAGGAGCTTTTTCCGCAAATCAATATAGGCCAGGTTATTTAGAATTAACAATTTAACTAAGGAATAAACGAATGGCATTTGCACCATCGCGTTCCAAAAAGCACAAAACCATAGTGCATGAAGAACTGAACCTTACATCCATGATGGATGCCATGACCATCATCCTTTTGTTTTTGCTGAAGACATTTTCAACGTCTGACGCGATTGTTACACCGTCCAGTGATATGCGTTTGCCATATTCTTTAAGTGTGGATGAGCCGCATGACGAACTGACTGTTTCGGTAACCAGAGAAAATATTTTGGTTGCCAATCAGCGTGTGATGACAATCTCAGACTTAAGCCCGGAAGAAACACGAATTGAACCTTTGTTCAAAGAATTGATGCGCCGGGCAAATGAAGCAAAAAGAAATGAACGCGATTTTGGCATCCGCTTCACCAATGAAGTGATAGTAATGGCAGATCAGGATGTTTCCTTTCAAACGTTGTTTAAGGTGATTTACACTTGTGGATCATCGGAATTCAACAAATTGCGGTTATTAACAATACGCGAAAAATAACCAAATAGAATTGTATACAGAGGCGTTGATATGAATGCAAGAAATCCAATGTCCCCCGCCGGTCCCGGTTTCCGGTTAGCGGGCTTCCCAAAAGAGTTTGAACGCAGTTTTTGGGATTCTATGGACAAACGCTATTACAGCATCTTACTGGTAACATTTATTGTGCTGTATGGTATTGCGTTTTATGCGGCTTTTCGAGATTGGAGTTTGAGTCAGGATCAATTGGATGCTATCAAACGCCGGGTAATCGAAAAGGTTTATGACGTTCAACTGATTGTAGAAGAACCACAGGCTAATCAAAGCTTGATAAGCGGTGGCAGCGAGGCATCCCGTCAGGAAGAACCTGTAGAAGAAGTCAGCGAAAAAGGGCGTGAACGGGTAGAACAATCTCAAACCGAACGTCGTGAACGTCGTCGCGGTACCCAACAAGATGCTGCTCGCCGTGCCCGTGAAATGCAACAACAAGCCGGTGGAACGGGTATTCTTGCAATCGCAACAGGCGCCGGTGGCTCCGGCTCCGGTCAATTGGCTTATCAGGATGTGTTAGGTGATCTTTCCGGTGGTGCAGGCGGAGTTTCGGATATCGGTGATGTTGTTGAAGGAACATCCGGGATTCGCCCCGCAGCAGGCAGTGGAGAACGTTCCCAGCGTGGTGGTAAAGGCTCCGGACGATTCGACGGTGAAGGAACCGGAATAGATGACATGCTTGCAACTGGTGGTGCCGGTGGTGGTGGCGATTTCGAAAGACGAGGCGATGTTTCGCTTTCGGCAGAAAATCTGAATATCACCAGCGGTTCAGGATCGCGCGATGCAGAGAGTATTACAGCGGCAATCAATCGTCAAAAAAATTCTGTTGAATATTGCTATCAAAAAAGCGCACGTCTGAATCCGAACATCCGCGGAAGGATCGATATCGAAATCAGTATTGCTGAAAATGGAAGAGTCACTCGTGCCAATGTTATCAACACGACACTTGGTGATGCCGATCTTGAGAAATGTATAACCCGGGCCATCCGGATTTGGCGTTTCGATTCGGGTGCAAGTGGTCCTGTGAACGTAAGAGTGCCATTTATTTTCTAAATTTTTGCAATATTCCTTGAAACATATTAAGCCTGCCAATTCGGCAGGCTTTTTTATTTGCCCGCCTTAATTTCAGCTTGCTTGGACTATCATCCCGACTTAAATTTGCTCCCTTTCATATGAAAACCTGGGGAATGAAATGAGATTTAAACGAACACACTATTGTGGACAAGTTAACGTCGAAAATGCCAATCAAGAAATCGTTGTCAGTGGTTGGGTTGATAACTGGCGCGATCACGGAGGCTTGTTTTTTATAGACTTACGAGATCGAACGGGAAAAGTCCAACTTGTATTTTACCCGGATAACGAATCCAGTTATCAAATCAGCAAAAAACTTCGGACAGAGTTTGTTATTTCTGCCAAAGGGTTGGTCGAAAAACGACCGGACGAAGCGATTAATCCTGAGCTACCGACGGGTGCTATCGAGGTTCATGTTACCGATGTCGAAATTTTGAACCCAAGCAAAACAACACCGTTCGAAATTAAAGATTATGTCGAAGTCTCGGAAGATTTGCGGTTAAAATATCGTTATCTGGATTTAAGACGAAAAAAACTGCAGGATTTGTTAATCATGCGGCACAACATAGCTCAGGCGACGAGAAAATTTTTCACAAATGAAGGATTTATTGAAGTCGAAACACCAATCCTGACTAAAAGCACACCGGAGGGTGCGCGTGATTTTCTGGTTCCTTCACGTTTTCAAAGTGGTAAATTTTATGCTTTACCACAATCACCGCAAACTTATAAGCAAATTTTGATGATCTCGGGGTTAGACCGGTATTTTCAGATTGTCAAATGTTTTCGTGATGAAGATCTGCGCAAAGACCGCCAGCCGGAATTTACCCAGGTTGATATCGAAATGTCCTTTGTCGATGAAGAAGATGTAATGGGCATGATGGAAAAGTATATGAAATTTCTTTTCCGGGAAACACTAAATTTAGACATTAACACACCCTTACAACGGCTGACTTATCTGGAATCAATGGATCGTTTTGGCAGTGATAAACCGGACACACGTTTTGGGTTGGAGTTAAACAAAATCACAGATATTTTCGCAGAATCGGAATTTAATGTATTTCAAAGTGTTGCGGCCCAAAATGGCTATATTGGCGCTTTGGTAATCGAAGAATCTATGGCAAGCCTCAGCCGGAAACAAATTGACGATTTAATCAAATGGACACGCAGTATTGGTGCAAGTGGTTTGGCGTATGCACGATTTACGGGTGGGGTATTCGAAGGCGGAATCAGTAAATTTTTGAGCGAAGTTGAACAAAAACAAATGATTAACAAACTTAAGTTAAAGGAAGATACTCTCCTTCTTGTTGTCGCGGATAAAAGAACGGAATTTGCACAATCGATTTTAGGTTTTCTGCGTAACAAACTGGCAGAAGATTTAAATCTAATTGATAAAGATGCCCATAATCTGCATTGGACGGTTGATTTCCCGATGCTTGAGTTTAATGATGAAGAATCCAGATATGTTGCGCGTCACCACCCTTTTACTGCACCAAAGCCGGAAGACGCACACTTGCTCGAAACCGCACCCGAAAAAGCACGCGCCAGAGCATATGACCTGATTTATAATGGAAATGAAATATCTGGTGGAAGTATCCGTATTCACACGCGCGAGTTGCAGGAAAAAGTTTTTAGTGCATTGAACCTTACGCCAGAAGAAGCAGAGTTAAAATTTGGATTCCTTTTGGAAGCGTTAAGTTTTGGAGCACCACCCCACGGTGGAATTGCCTTCGGTTTTGACCGAATGGTAATGCTTTTTGGAAAAGCTCAATCGATCCGTGATGTCATTGCCTTTCCCAAAACAGCAAGCGCAGTTGGGTTAATGGAACAGACACCGTCCGAAGTTGCTGCCGAACAGCTTAAAGAGTTACACATAAATACAATAAAATAATTACTTTATTTAAATTACTTACTAATCGCTTGACAAAAATTTTTATTTTTAGTACAATTGGAAAGTACGCTAAACATTAATGAGGAGGCTATCTCTATGTTCAATGCCAAACAACTTAAAAATGCCATCTTGACAGCTGCGATAGGCGGCTCGCTTTTGCTGGCTGTGGGTTGTACAAAACATCCAAACGAAGATCAAATTCGTGTGATGGAAGAAACCCGCCAGGCTGCATTATCAGCCGAGCAAAAATTAAAGGACTTGCAGGATAAACAGCGTGAAGTTCAGAATAAGCTTAGCCAAGCTGAAAATGAACTGCAGGACTGTAATGCCAAATCCGCTGCAACCGCTGAGCGGTTAAAGCAATTCGGTGAATAATTAACGCAATATCGCAGATTTCAAAACAGAATATTCTGGAGGCAATATAACCATGAAAAAAGTATACACATCGTTCATCAGTTTGCTGTTGCTGATGTTCACACTTGGTGCCTTTGCTCAACAATATAGTTACGACTATAAAAACATGAAAATGGATGAGTACAATGTTGAGTTGAGCAAATGGCAATCACGCGAAGCAGATGCAAAAGCTGCTATTGCAGATTTAGAAGCAAAAATTGCTGACATGGAACAAAAAATAACCGCAACAAATGCTCAAAAAGACGAATGTTGGGCAGGCGTTTACGACATGTTGGGAACTGACAAAGCTGGTTATGATGATTTTGTTGCGCAATGCAAAGCCCTTGAAAATGATCTTAGTGGTTTTGTAAACCTTTCTCCTCAGGACATTTATGCACGTCAAGATGAGTTAGAAGCATATAAAACCCGTTTGGCAGAACTTCGCAAAGACAAACGGAGTGCAGGTCCGGACCCGTTTGAAATTTTAAATCGCTGCGATAGTCTGATTCGCCAGGCTGAAGGCAAATTGAACTCGGTTGGTTCAAAAAGATACACAGTATTAAATGGTGATTATCTATGGAAAATTGCAAAAAAACCTGAAACATACAGTGATCCTTACGCTTGGATACGTATTTATACTGCTAACCGTACCCAAATCAAAAATCCGGATTTGATTTATCCGAATCAGGTTTTTGAAATCCCATTACTCCGTAAAGCCGGAGAGCATTGGGTAACACGTGGAGAAAGCCTTACTTCCATAGCTAAATCCATGGGTAACGCGTTTACCTGGCAAAAAATCTATGAAGCAAACCGTGATGTCATCGGTGAAGATCCGGCACGCATTTATCCGCATATGATTTTGCGATTACCGTAATCGAAGACTACAGCATAGCTTTATGCTAGTGGGTTTGTTATCTTTCTGTAAATATGATTCTTTGTATGCTATTTAGGAAATTTAATTATCAAATTTAGAGAATTGCTAAAGGCTCTTGGGTTTGCCTGAGAGCCTTTATATTTTTAGGATAACAAACTATTTTTTGAAAGGTTGGTATGCAGGAAGAGAATGGGGTTTTTGAAATTTTATTCGAAGTTAATAAAATTAATCCCTTAATCCTTTACGGTGTTGGCGACAAAAACCTGCGGTTGATTGAGAAAAATTTCGACGTTCAGTTGATTGCACGAGGAAACCAACTCAAAGTACGTGGTGCTCAACGGGATGAAGTAGAGCAAGTCGAAAATATTTTGAGCGAAATAGTCTTCACTGCGAATCGAAACAAACATCTTTCGATTGAAGATGTTGAAACAATAATCCATATTAATAAAGCTGAACTTAGTTCCGCTACTGCATTATCTGATGAAAACAGGCTTGCTGCATCTGATGAACTTGACGAGGTTGTCCTATTTACAAAAACCGGGTATATAAAAGCTCGAACAAAAGGACAACAAAAAATTGTCGGGACTGTAAAGCGTAATGATTTGGTTATTGTCGTTGGACCCGCAGGAACGGGCAAAACTTATATGGCCGTGGCACTTGCTGTTGCAGCCTTAAAAGAAAAACGTGTTAAAAAAATTGTTCTCGCCAGACCTGCTGTTGAGGCTGGTGAAAGTCTTGGTTTTTTGCCGGGTGATTTCAAAGAAAAAATTGACCCATATTTGCGACCTCTTTATGACTCACTTGAGGATATGCTACCTCGAGATCTTATAAAAAAGTATCTTGAACAAGGTATTATTGAAGTTATCCCATTGGCTTATATGCGTGGTAGAACATTGAATAACGCATTTGTTATTTTGGATGAAGCTCAGAATGCAACGGCGACTCAAATGAAGATGTTTCTCACTCGCTTGGGGGCTAATTCAAAAGCCATTGTAAATGGCGATGATACGCAAATCGATTTACCGGGAAACCAACGTTCAGGGTTGACTGAAATTCAAATCGTACTTAAGAATGTTGATGGCATTGAATTTATTTATTTAGAAAAAGCTGATGTGGTTCGCCATAAATTGGTTCGTGATATTATTCAAGCTTATGGTGAGTTCAATAATAAAGCTTCAGATGACACACAGCCGCAACCTGAGAAATAAAGATGTAATTGATCTTTGGAAATAGGACTAATTTTGTAGTCCAAATTATTCTTTGAACGAAAGTGGCGAATAACATGAACTCTGCTCATTTAGGGATCATAATTATTTACGAAATAAATTGTATACCGTTGATTAAGCGCACGATTGATGTTCATAGTTATGTGTATTCTTACACGTCCGCTTTCTACACAAATGATCAGGGATTGAGATATGCAGTCTAGACGATTGGCGCGAAGGATAGCATTACAAGTGCTTTTTGCAAATGAATTTTTGCGGGAAGATGTTAATTCAGTTGCCGAGAGAGTTGGCGAAAGTCTTGAAGAACCCATTTCTTCATTTTCTTTTGACCTGATTCGCAAAACAACAGAATTTGAAAATAATCTAAACGACCTTATTCGGAATCATCTGCGGAATTGGGATTTTAATCGAATTGCGGTGTTGGATCGTGTGCTCATCCGGATCGCACTTTGTGAAATAATCTATTTCCCGGATATTCCTGTCGAGGTTTCCATCAACGAGGCATTAGAAATCAGTAAGGATTTCTGTAGCCTTAAAAGCAGGCGCTTTGTAAATGGAATTCTTGACTCCATTTTTAAAGAGTTAAAAGAAACGAATCAGTTAGTGAAGTACAATCATATTAAAGTTCCTTTAAAACGGGATAAAATCGTCAAAGATCAAGATACGATTTGAGAACGTTCTATCAATTGACAATCCGTTTTAGTTACACCTTTTTATTATTTGAGATGTAATATTTATAAGTCGTTTATAATCACACCCTTCCTCGAAAAAATGTATCAATTTTCCAGCCTGTAATTTTTAATAATCCACTCAAAGTACTCCATGATATTTTCTGAAAAGTGATTGCAAAAAAAGCATTCAGGGTATAATTTAATCAGTTCAATGATATTATAAACTGAACATGGTATGCTTATTGCTGATTCATTGTTATTATTGGTGTTTACTATTTATTGGCTGCCAAAACGTCGTTTTGGCAGTAATTCTGACATAGAAAACGGGGTTATATATGTTAAGTAACGTCCTAAAAAAGGTTTTTGGCAGTAAAAATGATAGAGAGATTAAAAAAATTCAGCCGGTTCTCGAAGAAATTAACCAAAATTTTGAGCAATTTGAAAAGCTTAGCGATGAACAACTTCAAGCCAAAACGCAAGAATTTAAGGATCGAATTGAAAACGGTGAAACACTTGACGAGCTGTTACCGGAAGCCTTTGCTGTTGTGAAGCAAGCGTGCAAGCGTATGGTCGGTAAAAAATGGATGGCAGCCGGTAACGAAATCGAATGGGATATGGTTCCTTTCGACGTTCAGTTGATCGGCGGAATTGTGCAGCATCAGGGTAAAATTTCTGAAATGGCTACGGGTGAAGGTAAAACGTTAGTTGCAACTATGCCGCTTTATTTGAACGCACTGGAAGGAAAAGGTGCGCATTTGGTAACTGTAAACGATTATCTTGCCCAACGTGATGCGGAATGGATGGGTGAAGTATTCAAATTTCTCGGATTGACAGTTGGTGTGATCCTCAACCAAATGACACCCGCCCAACGCCGCGAGGCTTACAACTGCGATATTACTTACGGCACGAATAATGAATTTGGCTTTGATTATTTGAGGGACAATATGTCCGGCGCTCCCGAAGATATCGTTCAGGTGCGCGGGCATCATTATGCCATCGTTGACGAAGTGGACAGTGTTTTGATCGATGAAGCGCGAACACCACTAATTATATCTGGCCCGGTTGAACATGCAACACACAATTATGATGAAGTAAAACCTCTCGTTGATGATTTGGTTCGCAAACAAACCCGGTATGTTAACGCTTTGATTGCTGAAGCTGAAAAATTGATGGAAAATGATGAAGATGGTTCGGAGGCTGGGCTTAAGTTATTGATAGCCCAGCGCGGAGCGCCAAAAAATAAACGACTGGAAAAGCTATACCAGCGTCAAGGCATTAAAAAATTGGTTTTTGACATCGAAAGCGAATTTATTCGTGATAAACGTATTCATGAAGTCGATGAAGAGTTGTTCTATAGCATAGAAGAAAAACATCATTCGATTAACCTTACCGAGAAGGGTCGTCACGACTTGTCCCCAAACAATCCGGATGAGTTTGTATTGCCGGATTTGGCTGAAGAATTTAGTAAAATTGAGGGTGACGATTCTATCAAACCGGAAGAAAAACAAGTTCAAAAGAACGAAATCCAGATCGAATATGCCCGCAAAAATGAGAAATTACACAATATTTCGCAATTGTTGAAAGCTTATAGCCTTTTTGAAAGAGATCACGAATACGTTGTTCAGGAAGGCAAAGTGTTGATTGTTGACGAGTTCACCGGTCGAATCATGTATGGACGCCGCTACAGCGATGGCTTACACCAGGCGTTGGAAGCAAAAGAAAATGTCAAGATCGAGGGTGAAACGCAAACATTGGCAACCATCACTCTTCAAAATTATTTCCGTTTATATGACAAGTTAGCTGGTATGACCGGCACAGCAGAAACAGAAGCCAATGAATTTTGGGATATTTACAAATTGGACGTGGTAGTAATTCCTACAAATAAACCCATTTCGCGGCAGGATAATGAAGATTATATTTACCGTACAAAACGCGAAAAATTGAATTCGGTAATCGAGGAGATCACACGATTGCATCATTTGGGGCGTCCTGTTTTGGTTGGAACGGTTTCTGTGGATGTATCTGAAACGTTGAGCCGGATGCTGAAACGCCAGAAGATTCCACATAGTGTATTGAACGCAAAATATCACAAACAGGAAGCAGAAATTATCTCCAAAGCCGGGCAGCCGGGCGCGGTTACGATTGCAACAAACATGGCGGGGCGCGGAACGGACATTAAGCTTTCGCCACAAGTTCGCGGAAACGGCAAATTTGCCGGTGAAGACGGCACTCCTTACGGTTTGCATATTATCGGAACCGAGCGCCACGAATCCCGGCGAATTGACCGGCAGTTGCGTGGACGATCCGGACGACAGGGAGATCCCGGTGCAACGCGGTTTTATTTGTCTCTCGAAGATGAATTGATGCGCCTTTTCGGCTCGGACAGGCTCATCAAAGTGATGGACCGTTTGGGAGCCGAAGAAGGTGAAGTGATCACCCACTCAATGGTTACCAAAGCCATCGAAAAAGCCCAGAAACGCGTTGAAGAACAAAACTTTTCTATCCGGAAACGGTTGTTAGATTATGACGATGTAATGAATAAACAACGCGAAGTTGTTTACAAAAAACGCCGTAAAGCGCTTCTCGAACCTGTTTCAGAAGATGATTTGAAGGAAATGATCGATGAATTTCTCGAAACCCAGTTCGATATTCATGCCGATGAGAAAAAAGATATTGATGATTGGGATATTGATGAGCTGAATGACATCATTTTACGGACGCTGACAGTTGACTTCAAAAGCATCGGGGATGAAAAATTACACAGCATGCGGGCTGAGGATATCCGCGAATATGTGAAAGAAGAAGCATGGCGGCTATATGAATATAAACGCAGCAAAGTTGGTGATGAGTTGTTAAACGATTTCCAAAAATATATCACGCTGCGGATAATTGATGAAAACTGGAAAGATCACCTGCATCAGATGGATTTGTTGAAAGAGGGTATCGGATTGCGTGCTTACGGGCAAAAAGATCCGCTGATCGAATACAAACGAGAAGCCTACGAAATGTTTATGGATATGATGGAGGCGATCAACCAGCGGGTGCTCGAAATGATCTGGCGAACCCAATTTGTTGAAGCGCCGTCGCCGCGTCGTGGATTGCCCAGCCGAATCCAACTCGTGCATCAGGATTCAACCAACATGGGCTTGACTCAGGGAAAATCTGATATTCAGAAAGCCGGGGAGCAACGCAGCGACAAACCATCACCGGTTCGTGTTGAAAATAAGGTCGGGCGTAATGACCCTTGCCCATGCGGAAGTGGCAAAAAATACAAAAAATGCCACGGTGCAAATGTTGAAGCATAACATAAATAATTGACCATAAAAAAAGCCCCGCAAAATTAAAAATTGCGGGGCTTTTTTGTTTTTCAAACTATTGTAAAATCAGTATTTAGCCAGCTCTTCATTTACCATATTCAACATGATAGATTTTGCCCGGTTTGGCAAAAACGCGCTTTTGAAACCATCAACAATGATACTTTTGATATCTTCGAGATCTAAATCCAGGTGTTTTGCAGCCAGATAAAGCTCGTTGGTAACAGTTGTATCGGATATCATCCGGTTGTCTGTATTGATGCATAGCCGCAAGCCGTAATCATAATAAAATCGCAGTGGATGTTTCTCCAAAGTTGCAGCTGCACCAGTTTGGATGTTGCTCAACAGGCAAATTTCCAGCGGAATTCTGTGGTCATTTACATAATTGAGCAAATCGCCGCTTTCAAAAAGCCGGGTTCCGTGACCGATCCGGTGAGCGCCGCAATAGTGAATCGCCTGGTGAATACTTTCCCAGCCATACGCTTCGCCGGCGTGTATCGTCGTGTTAATATTATTGTTACGGATTAAGTAAAATGCTTCGCGGTGATGTTTCGCAGGATTATTTTCTTCCTGACCGGCTAAATCGAATGCGACAACGCCTTTGTTTTTGTAGGCAACGGCCAATTCTGCCAGTTTGATGGACGTTTCCGGATTGATATTTCGCATCCCGCAAATAATAACACCGGTTTTAATATTGAATTTTTTCTCTGCTGCCCGTAAACCTTCGTTTACAGCATCAACTATCTCGGTTAATTTCAACCCTTTTTGGGTGTGAAGAATGGGGGAGTAGCGCACTTCCATATACCACACATTTTCCTCAGCCGCATCTTCCGCCAACTCGTACGCGATGCGATAGAGCGCATCGGGTTCTTGCATGACGGATAGCGTAATGTCGAATCCGCGCAAATATTCGCCCAGATTTTTGCATTTTTTGCCACTCATGACAATTTCGGCAAGCGCTTTTTCTTCAGTCGTAGGTAATTCGACGCCTTGCTTTTTTGCCAAATCGATGAGCGTCGGGATCCGCAATGAACCGTCGAGGTGGATGTGTAAATCGGTTTTTGGTAATTTGTGCAGTAATTCTACTGGAATTTCCATTTTATTTCTCGTCTGATGCTTTTATTGAGGTGTCGCACCTGTTGAATCCGGAAGCAAGCCACTTTGTTGATACTCATTTCGCCGCTGAATCCGTTGATTGAGCGCAATAATGCTTTCTTCCGCCCGTGTCGCCCATTCGGTGCCGGTGTAATTATCTCTGGTTGTTTCGTATGCTTTCAGCGCTTTCGTGAAATCGGCCATGGATTCATAAAGGGAGCCAATCTGATACTGGGCAAATCCTTTTGCAGTCATATTTTCGCTGTTGGGATATTCGATGGATTTTTTGTAATAATCAATAGCTGTGTGAAAATCTTTTTCACCGGCTCCGGATAATTCTTCGGAAATGCCGGCGCTTCTTTCATAAAATTCTGCAATAGCGTTGTAAATATCGGGCACTTTTGTTGGGATCAGGTTGTTTTGGAGCAATTCATGCAAAATCGAGAAAGCTTTATCATAATTCTCCAAAGCGCCGTAACAACGGCTCAAACCAATTGCCGCGTCGATATATTCCCGGCTGGTTGGGTGATTATAATAAATAAACCCGTATGCGCGAAAAGCGTTTTCGTAATCTTTATCCTGATAAAACTGGTTGCCAAATTTCAAAAATTCGGCAGGACGTTCCTCTTCACTGATTTCTACACGGGTCTCTTTTTTTCCGCAGCCGATCATCAAAACGGCTAAGGTCAAGAAAAGCAAATATCGCATATCCCATTCTCCTGAAATTGTTGAATATTTTCAATCAAAATTTTAATGTTTAATTGAAAGGGTTAATTTGCAACCACTTTCGTTTGTAAACAATTACATTTTACAGAATGATGGTTCTCTTATTGAGATTGCCGCATCATGCAGTTTCTATTCATTCTTTTAACAACATATTTTTATCGATCTGAAAGTTAAAATTATCGACAAAAACAGGTTTAACTTAATCGTATTTATGATTTTAACAATGGGTTCAAAATCGATAAAATTTGTTGTGATCGAGCTATAATATGACCAACTGAAGCCCGTTTATTATTGATTCACTTGTTCGATAACCTATTAAAAAACAATTATTAAGATCAGTCTGGTTTTCAAAACGTATTATGCAAATGTTTTGAAAGACCGGTTAGGGAAAAACGATATAATTTTCTTTAACGGTGATAATATCGTTAGAAAGCCGAGAGCGAACACAGTTACAGGTCACAATTGTAAAAAATCGGGCTTGAAAAACGGGTTAGAATAATCATCCGTTTTATTGGATTTATTTCATGTGTGAATCAATAAAAAAATATTGAGAATCCGGATCAGGTTAATTTATCAAGGCGTATTCGAACCGAACGGGCATGACCGGCTAAGCCTTCAGCATTTCCCATTGTTTCAGCAACTGGACCGATATTTTTTAATCCGGTTTCGGTTGTTCGCAAAGTTGTGCAAATTTTTAAAAAATCGTGGACACTTAACCCGCCGCGATAGCGCGCAGTTGTGTTTGTCGGCAATGTGTGGTTGAGCCCGCTGGAGTAGTCACCCAAAACTTCAGCACTATTCTGACCGATAAACAGTGAGCCAAAATTGGTTAGCTGTGTGGAAAATTCGATAGGTTCATTCACCTGAATTTCGAGATGTTCCGGTGCTTTACGGTTGGAAATTTTGGCAGCTTCGGAGAGACTCTCAACTAAAATGATGAGTCCATTATTTTCTATTGATTTTTCCGCTGTTGCGCGAGTACTCAGCGTTTGAAGTTGCGTTTTAACCGCTAAAACGACAGCGTTTGCAAGATTTTCTGAAGTTGTGATCAGCACCGGTCGCGCGTCGGCATCGTGTTCCGCCTGAGCGAGTAAATCTGCTGCGATAATTTCCGGGTCGGCGCTATCATCTGCGATAATTAAAATTTCAGTCGGCCCGGCGATCATGTCAATACTGACAGCGCCAAATACATCTCTTTTTGCCTGTGCAACATATTTATTTCCCGGTCCGACAATTTTATCAACCCGTTTTATACTTTCCGTGCCGTAAGCCAGTGCTGCAATCGCTTGAACGCCGCCAATTTTATAAATTTCTGTAATGCCTGCGATATCTGCTGCAACCAAAATTGCGGGATGAATTTCGTCGTGCCAGGTTGGCGGCGAAACAACACAGATTTCCGGAACACCGGCCACTTGTGCAGGAATAACACCCATCAACAAAGTAGAAATGAGCGGGAAATTGCCTCCGGGCACATAAACACCCACTCTTTCCAACGGGATGACCCGCTGTCCGGCAAAAACACCCGGCTCAATTTCATATTCAAAATCTGTGATTTGAGTGCGTTGTTTTTCGGCGAATTTGCGAATGTTTTCTGTAATTTGTTGCATCGCTTTTACAGTGGCAGCATCCACTTCTTTGTATGCCTGCTCAATTTCAGAGGATATCACCGAAAGCGTTAGCAAATCGGTTTTATCAAATTGTCGGGTGTATTTTTTGACTGCGGAATCGCCATGTTTCCGAACATCGTCTAATATTGGCGCAACGGCATCCAGTTTTTCGTCGGAGCCGTATTCAAAAAAACGCCCGGGTATCGATTTCGATTGAATGATTTTCATTACTCTTCAAATTTTTTTTATATCTAACAATTCGTTTATTCAGCCAATAATTTAAATAATAACAGGTTGGAATCAAGAAAGTTTAATAGTTGATGTTTCCAAAAGCATTACAGGTTTATGTAAACAGAAAAATTTTGAAATTTATTTCAAAATAGTGAGCTTTACCTTGAATATTAACAATGTATTGATTATTATTTTGTTGAGGTTAGGGTTAAAATCGTATGCTTTTTGCTGAACTGCTTCTGATGATGATTGGGGAATGGATGAGAATTGAATTCAGTCATTATTTTTTTAATGCAATCCTTAGGTTAAAATTGTTTCCGGTTATAAAAACAGTTGTTGCCACTTTATGGTGTACAGCTCTTTTTAATATAAATTATTCAACGGTTTTTGCCCAACATACTGTTGAAAGACTAGAAGCTATCGCCACACCCTCCATAGAAATAGCCCGAGAATTTGAACACCATAGCCGACGTCGGTTTCATGGCAATGATATTGATAAAGCGATTGAATACATTGAATCCGCTGCGTCTATTTATAAAGCAGAAAAACAATGGACGAGTTATATTCATGCAAAATATTTATTGAGTGTTTTATGGCGTGAAAAAGGTTGGAAAATAGAAGAGGGGTTTCAAATAGCGTTATCACATCTTTCTGATGCAGAGTGGTATAGCCAAGGTATCAGTATTAATAAAGTTGATATTTTAGATAAAATATTTAGCAAAAAAGTACATTTATTTGTCGATCAACGGGAATTTGAAAGTGGATTGAAAACGATAAAAAAAATTTCCTTTATGAAAGGAAAAACAGAAGAACATTGCAATGCATTTATGTACTATCAACGTGGCAGAGTTTCTGCCGATCGTATAGGCGATTTTGATGAATCGAATAGCTATATTAAGAAATCGCAACCCATTTTTGAATCAAATAAATCATGGTTAAAAGCTGTACAAACATACAAAAGAATAGCCTGTAATTTACGAATTAAGGGTAGATACGAGGAAGCCATTGAGTATCTATTTAAGGGGTATGCGATAACAGAAAAAAAGAATTTGGCAAATACACCAGAAAAAAGGGTAGTAGGTGAATTGCTCACGGAGATCGGAAAGGTGTATGGGAACAAAGGCGATTTTGAGAATGCTATAAATTATACAGAAAAGGCGCTTTTATTATGGCAAACAAGATTGAAATATCAGGAAGGATATGAAGCTTATATTGCTATGTGTAATATTAATTTAGGTAGTTATTTTATACAAATTGGTGAACTTAATAAAGCATTCGGATATTTGCAAGATGCCGAATCACACATACTCTCATCTTATGCTCCTAATGATCCAATAATTATTGACTGCTATACAAAACTCGGTAAATATTATGCAGCCACAGGTAAACACGATCTTGCCATGAATTATTATTATAAAAATATAGATTGGCTTAAGAAAAATATTACTGTGCGAACAGATATTAAAAGGCTGATTGCAGAAAATTATATCTTGATCGGAAAAGAAAAACTAACCGATTATACTTCAAGATCGGCTTTGGGTGCGTTTGAAAATGCGTTTCATTATTTTCAGGAAGTTTCTCACCCACTCGGAGCTGCAGAAAGTTGCCAATTAATAGCGCGTTATTATTCTGAAAATAAAATGTTTGACAAAGCGCTGGAGTACCACCAAAAAGCATTTACGATATTATCCAAAGATACTATTGATTATACAATTTCTGGCGAAAATCCCGAAGCTACTGACGTTCCGATGGATATGATTGTCGTGAACCTCTTAAAAGAAAAATCTGATGTGTATTTAGCGAAATACTGTAACAGCAGCAATATTAATCATCTGGTGAAATGCTTCGAAACGTTGGAAGCGGCATCGGAATTTGTTGAAAAATATCGCACAAGTTATCTGTCTTCCGAAACAATCTACCAACTCGTTCAGAATACATATTCTATTCTGGAAAAAGGGGTTATGACCGCATACAGTTTATTTGAAGAAACTGAAAACCCGGTATATTTGGAAAAAGCATTTCAGATGACTGATAAATCCAAATATGCAATCTTAAAAGATGCAATGAACGCATCAAAATTCAGAGATCAAACAGGATTGCCGGATTCACTTTTGATAAAAGAGAAGAAACTGCGTTATGAATTAACATCAACGAATATCTTGCTGCGAAAGCAATTGCAAAAGCATAAATTTGCCGATTCGCTGGACAATAAGCTAACAAATCTATATGAAACAATCAGATTTAACTTACAAAGTGAGTTGGATGGATTAAAAACCAATTTCAGTAAATATCCCGGATTAGAGAATATTTTAAAAGTGTACTCAACACCGCCAAGTTTCAGTGAAATACAAAAGCATCTTAATCCGGAAACGTTATTTCTGGAATATTTTATCAGCAAAAATCATTTGTTGATTTTTGTGATATCGGATTCTGGTGTTTCTATAAAATCGATACCAATTGACGAGAATTTTTTGGCACTTTGCCAATCATTTATGCAATCGCTTCGGAAAGATAGCGCGAGAAGTCAGTTTCCGGAATTGAGTTACCAACTCTATCAAATATTGATTGAACCAGTCCTCGGCTCAATTCAGGGAAAGACAGATTTGATTATCATTCCGGATGAAGCATTGATTCAAATTCCGTTCGAATGTTTATTAACCGAGAAACCGGATACGCAAAGTGTGAGCGATCTTGATTACAAAAAATTGCCATATTTTCTTTATAAACAAAACATTAGCTATTACTTTTCGAGTGGATTGTTTTTGAGATCGAATACAGAAAAACAATCGCAACATTTGGTCGAGAACTCATTTTTGGGAATTGCGCCAACGTTTGACGATGCCATTTTTGATTCAGATTCACCGTTAGATTTGTCATTTATTTCCTCGTTAATTCCGGAAGAAAAGAATGCAACTGACGATCAAAACAATATATTTTATAATGCGCTGCCAAACTCGAGAAAAGAGGTTAGTGAGATAATCCGTTCATTCAAAAATAAAAACTATGACACAAAGGGATTATATTCACAACAGGCTACGGAAGATAATTTCAAAAAACTGGCTGGAAAATATAAATACATTCATTTGGCAACTCACAGTTTTGTTGATATGAATGAGCCCGACCTGTCCGGTATTGCATATTATCACCCATTTTTCTCTGAATCAGAAAATGACGGTGTCTTATATGCCGGAGAAATTTATAATATGGAATTAAACGCAGATTTGTTAGTGCTAAGCAGTTGCGAAAGCGGTAGCGGTTTAATTATGAAAGGTGAGGGTGTGTTGGCAGTTTCACGGGGTTTTTTGTTGGCCGGCGCTAAAAACCTTGTCGTGTCCCAATGGAAAGTAGCAGATACGCCCACAAGCGAATTGATGATTCATTTTTATAACAATATTTTGGAAGGGCAAACGTATCGTAAAGCGTTGAAAAATGCCAAGATAAAATTATTGGAAAATACTGATACCGCATTTCCCCGATTTTGGAGCGCTTTTATGTTAATTGGCAATTAATTGCCAATTGTTGTTTCAACATCTGTCGGTAAAACGACAAATCGTCCAACCAGTTCAGTTTCTAACTCAGATTCAAGAAGCCAGTAATACAAGCCGGGTTCCAAAGGGTCAGTTAAGATTATTGTATGGCTGTCCAGCTTTCTCACAAAGATTTTTTCTTCTAATGAATTCAATACAAAAAAAGTAAGATATTCCCACTTAAATGCGGGTTCAGATAAAGATGTTTTCCATTCAAATTGAATACTGCTGTTATTTTGAAATTCGGTGTTTTGGGTAACGAGCTGTATCAGGTTTTGCTCCCGATTTTGAAGTCGTATTTGGGATTCAAAATATTCCGAAGTTCTAAAATTACTGCCATATGCCTCAGCCAATTGCTCATGGTTTAACTTGTTTGCCGGATTGAATGGATTATCCTGATTGAGATACAAAAAAACTGCGAGAAAAACTGCCGCAACAGAGGCAGCATAAGAAAAATATTTTTTCCACTCATTTTTTTCGGGTGTAATTTTTGGCATGGAAACAGAATTTGCAGGTTGGCTGGCATTCTCATGGATTGGTAAAACGGATTCTGACCGAATATCCGAGCTCAATGCCTCCCGAAGTGAAATTCGAAAATCCAATTCATCACAGCAAGATTTACAGGAAAAGAAATGTTCTTCAAAAATAATCATATCTTTGCCATCCATTTTGTGCATGAGATACAGATCAATCAATTCTTCCCGATGATCTGCGCACGACATTAATTTATCCTGTAAATTGTTGATGATATTCACTCTATACCAGCTTTCTATTTAGTTAAATCGTTAAATAATGCGCCATTATTCCCGGAGTCCATTGCTGAATACAAAGTCCCGTATGAGCCTCAGCGAATAATTAAGTTTGTTGTGGACCTGTTTACTGTCCAGATTAAGCATCTCTGCAATTTCGTCAACACCTTTGTCATGCAAATATCTCAAAACGATTATCTGCCGTTGATCCGGCTTTAAGTTGTTTAGCGCTTTGCCTAATAAATCCTTCAACTCAAAATCTTCGATCGGTGATTTGAACAAATTTGTATTGTTATCATCGATTGAATAGGATTGCCGGTTTTTCTTAAAATCTTGAGAAAAGTTGTAAATTTTATTCCGAATGATACCTTGTAAATAGGCGTTTAAGCTGCCACGCCTCGGATCAAAATGTCCTGAGCGCAAATTATTGACAATGGCTTCGAATACTTCAGATATCAAATCCCGCAATTCGCTATGCAGGATTCCGTTGCTTCTTCCGTAAACCATATATTTAATTTTGCGAAATAAATCATGTTGTGAAAAAAAATCCTCGACGGCTTGCTGGTCGCCGGATTTGATTTTTTCGACTAATTCTAAATCCCGATTTTCAAACAAAATGAGGGTCCCGCTTTCTTGGTGCATCATATTCTTTCGGGATATTAGCAAAAATAAATTATAACATCAATTTCAATATTTTCGTAAATGCTCAGATACGAGTAGCCAAAATCAATAAATGCCCTTTATATATATTTCTGAAATTACCCCAAAATTCTGAATTATTTTTTTAAATCGTGTAATTTTTTTTGACGAAATAAAAAAAGCCATCGCATTAATTTGCAGATGGCTTTTTGTAAACTATTGTAATAAATGATGTTACGAAATTATTTTTTCCGCCTCCGCCGAAGTTCGTGTAAAACCTCTTCTGTACCAATATTATGCCGGACAAGTTTCGCGGTAAGGAAAAATAACAGGTCCGCAGCTTCCCAAATCAGGTGATCGCGTTCTTCCGCTTCCACAACTTCCTGCGCTTCTTCGAGAATTTTTTCTGATAGCAAATCACCGGATTTCAATTTTGCGGTGTATGAGCCATCGGGAGAATTTTCAAAACGATCGGAAATGACGTTATATAATTCCAACCAGGAAAAATTGCGGTCGCCAAAGCACGAATAATCACCGCGATGGCAGGCAACATTTGTTTGGTCAACAATCGCGAGGAGCGTATCCTGATCGCAATCCGCCCGAAGGCTGTGGAGTTGCTGAAAATGTCCGGATGTTTCGCCCTTTTGCCAGAGTTGATTTCGTGATCGAGAAAAATAATGCATGTTATCAGTGGCAAAAGTTTGCCGCAGCGATTCGTGATTGCTGTATGCCAGCATGAGCACCTGCCCGGCGCGATCCTGCACGATGGTTGGCTGCAGCTCCGTTTTCCGCCAGTTCAGCGATTCGATGAAGCAATCTGCCAGATCGATTTTTCCGGTGTACAGCGCCATGCCGAGCTGTTGATCGGTACCGAGCATCGCCAGTTCGCGAACCTCGTCGAGCGTGCTGACGCCACCGGCGACGGTGACGCGGCGGGTGGTTTTTGCCAGCAATTTGCGGATCAATTCGTGATCGCTGCCCTGCATCATGCCTTCGCGTTCGACGCAGGTGAACAGATATTCGTTGCAATAATTATCGAGTTGCGGAACCGTTTCGAGCAAATCGAGTCCGGTGCGGTGCTTCCAGCCTTTTGTGACGATTTCGCCGTTGCGCGCATCGATAGCGATGATGATGTGCTGTGCCGAAACCGCATCCACTAACTCCTTTAAAAACTGATGGTTAACCGCGTCATTCTCAAACGCTTTGGAGCCGATGATCACTTTTCTGGCACCCAAGCTGATCCACTCTTTTGCCTGCTCAACCGTTTTGATTCCACCGCCAACGCGGCATTCTGCAGCTTTCAAAATCGGTTTGATCACATCTTTATTGTTGCCGTTGCCGAGCGCAGCATCCAGATCGATAACCGCGACTTCGCCGTAGCGGTTGAATTTTTTCGCCAAATCGAGCGGATGTTCCACCTCGAGCACTTTTTCTGCACCCTGTTTCAGTTGCACGGCTTTGCCGTCCATCAAATCAATCGAAGCGATTACCATCGCACAGACACTCCTCTCTTTTCCATCACAGATTTAAAATCGCTAACCGTGTAATCCCCGAAATGCAGCAGCGATGCCAACAGCACCGCGCTGGCTTTGCCAACAATTGCCGCGTCCGCAACGTGTTCCGGATTTCCTGCGCCGCCGGAGGCGATCACCGGAATGCGCACGCTTTCGGATACTTTTCGGGTCAATTCCAGATCGTAACCCGCTTTTGTGCCGTCCGCATCGATTGAATTGAGCAAAATTTCACCCGCACCGAGCGCCTCGCCGCGCTGCGCCCATTCGATCACGTCGATGCCGGTATTCTGCCGCGCGCCGTGGCTGTAGGCGTGCCATCCCGACCCGTCGGGACTGCGTTTTGCATCGATGGAAAGCACCATGCACTGCGCGCCGAATCGCTCCGCACCTTCGCTGAGCAGCGCCGGATTTTTGAGCGCCGATGTGCACATCGCCACTTTGTCTGCGCCGGCTTGCAGCGTTTCGCGCATATCTGCCACCGTGCGAATGCCGCCGCCGACCGTCAGCGGAATGAACACCTGGCGGGAAACTTGCTCCACCACATCCAGCATGGTTTGGCGGCTTTTGTACGATGCGCCAATATCCAGAAAAACCAGTTCATCTGCTTTCTGGTCGTTGTAAAGTTTGGCGAGTTCGACAGGATCGCCAGCGTCACGGATTTCCGTAAATTTTACGCCTTTGACCACGCGACCGTCGTCCACATCCAAACAGGGAATTAAACGGGTTGCTAACATATTGTTTATACTTCGTTTCTGTTGATTATGGTTACTTATTTTATCAAAATCATTTTGCGGATTTCGGAAAACGGTTTACCCGAAGCGCTGTTGGGATTTGCGGTTAATTGATAAAAATAAACGCCGCTCGGCAAATTTTCCGCAAAAAATGGCTGTTCAAAAACACCTGCGGGCAACGATTTTTGCAGGATTGTGTGCACTTTTTTACCGGTGAGATCGAACACTGCCAGCGAAACTTCCGCTGCTTCCGGCAGGTTGAAGCGGATCGTTGTTTGTGGATTAAATGGGTTTGGATAATTTTGAAAAAGTGCAAATTCCGCCGGAACGCCATCGTTGTCCGGTATGTCGATACCGGTGGAAATATTGCCGATAGCTTTTGCGTAAGCATTCAAATATGTTGAATTTAGGCGATTATCCAGCCAAGAAAGAAAATAGGCGCTGCCGTTTGTCGCGATGTTCACATAGCCGGAACCGGTATTTTGCACATCGGGAATCACGAACACATCGCCGAGCGGAGCGCCGTTTGCGGCAAACTGCCGCCCGCGGGCGCGAAACGCTTCCACACCGGTGACGCTGGGCAAACTGTCTGTCCAAACCACCATAAAACTGCCGTCGCTGCGCACCGCGATTTCCGGGCGATCCCAAATGATGCCGCTATTTTGCGATATCTGAAAATTCGCGCCGACCGGCTGCGCAGCCGCATCGTATCGCTGACCGAAAATTTCAGCGGTGCCCATACGCGCATCTGCCCAAACGACCACACTATTTCCTGCGGGCGTCATGCCCACAGCCGGGCGCAGGTTCAGCGTTCCGGCTGCATCGCCGGAATTGATGTTGAAATTTCCGCCAACAGCGCCAGCCGAATTGTAAAATTGTCCGCTGATATCAAAATTGTTGTCTTGCCGCCCGTCTTCCCAAACGACCAGCGCCAGATTGTCCGTTAACGCGAGATCCGAATACATGTGGTTGGCGTTCGGTCCCGGATCGGTAAAATGCGGGTTGAAAAAATCGCCGACGGTATTTCCGGCAGCGTCAAACAATTGCACGGCAACTGCGCTAAAACCGGTATCGAACGTCCATCCGTTTAGCGAAACGGCGAACGAACCGGATGGCGCCGCCGCAATTCGCGGATTTTCTTCACGTTCATTTTCCACATTGATTAGCCAATAAACCACGCCAACGGTATTGTTCAAATCGAGCAAATTGCCGTTGGCATCCACCCCACCGATGCCCACTTCTGAACTAAAACCAAATGTGTCGTCGCCGTAGTGCTCCATTGCGATGAGCGCGGTGTTTCCGGGAACCATCGCAATATCGGGATTTCCGATCATGTAATCCTGAATCCAGGCGTTTTCGCCGCTGAAAAAATGGGTTTGCCCCACCCGTTGCGCGGCTGCGTTGAATCGCTGCACCGCAATTCGCGGTAACTGTGCGAACTGGTCGTCATACGGGTTGTAATCCAGCCAGGCAATCGCCATGCTGCCGTCCGAACCGGCGGCGATGGCGGTTCTGCCCAAGCCGTTTAAATTTGATGCGGGAATATTTACGGAAAAATCCGGCAGCAACACCTGCGAGAATGCGGTGGTACAAATGAACGCTGCAACGATCAAAAATTCAACTGCGATTCGCTTCATATTTTTCTCCCATAGTTGATGGAAAATAGGTGCATGTGGCAATAAAATTGCGCACGATCCCCAAAATATGAGAAAATGATGGTGGATTTGAATTGATCAATCACAATTCGATCCAGTTTTTGAGCAATTTCAGCCCGTTTTCTGCGCTTTTTTCCGGGTGAAACTGCACCGCGAAAACGTTGCCGCGCTGAACGATTGCGGTGTACGTGATGCCGTAATCCGTTTCCGCAATAATGACTGCAGGATCTGCAGGTTTGCAATAAAAACTGTGCAGAAAATAAAAATATGAACCATCCGGAATGCCGTTGAGCAGGGGAGAGGCTTTGCGAAAATTCAGCCGGTTCCAGCCGATTTGCGGCACTTTGTGATGGTCAAATTTGGGCACATCGCCGGCAAAAACGCCCAGCCCTTTTGCGCCCGGCGATTCCGCACCGCTTTCGAACAGCACTTGCATCCCCACGCAAATGCCCAAAAACGGCTTGTCCGCAGCGATCCAGTCCCAAACGGGTTGCGCCATGCCGAATTCGCGGAGCTTGTCCACAGCCGCCTGAAACGCGCCAACGCCCGGTAAAATAACTTTCGACAGCCCGGAAAAATCCGCTGCGCTGTGCAGAATGCGACTCTCAACTGCCAAAAAATCCAGTGCTTTGCGCACGGAACGTAAATTCCCCGCGCCGTAATCGATTATGCCAATCATGTTGTTATCAAGGATAAAGGATAAATGATAAAGGTTAAATTAAATAAAAATAAAAGGTTAAATATGCAATTTTTTGCTCTCAAAGTTTCCCTTTGGTGCTGGGAATATCATTTTTGATGCGCGGTTCAATTTCGCAGGCGGTTTTCAGCGATTTTGCCAGCGCTTTAAACACCGCCTCAATTTTGTGATGATCCGACCGCCCGTAGTGCACTTTTACATGCACATTTGCAGCGAGCGCGGTGGTAAATCCCAAAAAGAAATCTTCGAACAATTCCGTCGGGAAATCGCCGATCGCGGACGTTGAAAAATCCACATCCCACACCAAAAACGGGCGACCGGATAAATCCAGCGCAACGCTGGCCAAGGCCTCGTCCATCGGATACATCCAGAATCCGGCGCGTTTGATGCCGCGTTTGTCGCCGAGCGCAGCTTTGAGCACTTCGCCCAAAACGATGCCGGTATCTTCGATGGTGTGATGCGCATCCACATGCATATCACCGTTGACTTTTGCTGTAAGATCAAAAATACCGTGTTTTGCGAACGCATCCAGCATGTGGGTCAGAAATCCTACCGGCGTTTCAATCTGACTTTTTCCGCTGCCGTCGATGTTCAAAGTCATCGATATTTGGGTTTCGCTGGTGTTGCGTTCAATCGTTGCTTTTCGCATAAATCCCTCAAAAAAGAAAAACCCGCTCACCAATCTGGCAGCGGGTTTTGAAATTGTTGTGGACTATATTTTGTCAACCACAAGCGCTGCCGGTTACTGATCCGTCAGGTGATGATGATGCAAATTGTGGTTGATTGTAAACATTCGCTTCTATTTTTTGTTTTATTGACGCCCAAAGTTAGATAAAAATTCCGTTTTTGCAAACACATTTTGTTTCGGTCGCGAATTTTCCGGTGATTACTGCTCCGGCGTTTCGGCGATGTGAAACGCCTGCTTTTGCCGAAAATGATACTGCAGCCGTTCACCAATAAATTTGGCAAACAGCGCATGCCCTTTTGGCGTGAGATGCCCCGAACCATCTAGAAAATACAGCGATTGAACGTCTTCAACCGTCATCCCGGATTCTTGCAGCCACGCACCGGTTTTCCAAAATGTGAGTTGCTGATTGGCAGCAAATTCGCTCAAGCGGTTTTCCGGCGATAAAAAATTGTAATTGTTGTAAACCATCGACCAGTTGGCACCGGTTTGATTTCGGAAAAACACTTCCGGGAAATGGGGAATCGTCACGAAAATCAGATCGATTCCTTTTTGTTCGGAAAATCGTTGCATTTTTAACATCAGTTTTTCGACGATGGCGTACGCTTTTTCCCCGGTTGAATCGACCGGTTGACGAAAAATAAAGGCATCGAAAGCCAACCCGATGCGGTTGAAATCTTGTTCAATTTCGTCGGCTGATTCTTGCAAGTGTTTGTTTTTCTTCAGCATAAAGCGTATTTTTTGAAACACATTTCCAACAATCTGCGGTAGTAAAATGTATCCAAATCCGGTTTTTACCAACTGTCCCGGGCTCAGCGAATAGTTGCTCTCCATTGCGTCAAACAGATTTTCGCGGGCTTTTTCGCTACCGGGCAACAATGCCAGCTCTCCGGAATCATCCAGCGTATAATAAATGTATTCAACAGGTGGTTTGCGCATGTTGGATTCCGCTTCGTGCAGCGAATTGCTGAAATCGTTGCCCAAAAACAGAAACACAATCGCCGTTTCCGGCTGCAAATGGCGATATCCGAATTTCAAAATTTCCAGATATTGGGCAGGACCCGCGCCGGTAATGCCCAACGCGGACACCCGGTAAAACGGGTCATCCGGGTTTTTGGAATTGAGCGCAGATTCAAGCCGAACACCGAGGTGTTTTTTTGTGGGAATTTCGTGTGCCTCGATAAAACTATCGCCGATCAGCGCGATGCGATGCGCGGTGGAATCCGCATCAAAATTGGCGTAATGCCAACCTTGGCGATTCATAAATCCGTTACTGAACCCTTCCGCGCTGTGATAGCTGCGCCCAAACGGCGTTCGCCACATGATGCGCATTCCCGGAATAATTCCCGCCAAAGCGGCAATTTGTAACAGAATTTCAATTGCCAAAATGTTAGCGATAAGTATGATTATATATTTGGACTTACGCCTAACCCATTGAAAGTTGAGAAAATAAATGCTCGTAATAGCAACCACGATAAACAGGTATTCTTTGTTACCCAAATCCGGAATCAGGCTGATGTGCTCACAAATAAAAACTGTGGACAAAATGGAAACCAGAAAAAACAATGGAAAAATTACGAACATCAGCAATTTATCTTTCACCAAATTTTTCCTCCGATAAAGAACCGTCTATAATATATCATATTTTTTTTTATTCGCTAAGGTTACGCAGCTTCTGAAAGATGGCGAAATTGCCACCCACAACATTGGAAATCCGCAACAGTTGGTGCTGCGTTTTTTTGTGATCCCTGATTTTTTTCAATCGCGTAAGCAGTTGAAATTCCATCAAATACAGCAACTGGCTTTTGATATAATCAGAAAAAATAAACACGGTTTTGTGGTGACGATTTTCTTTCGTCCAATGTTTTTTGTATGCGTCATCGCCGCCGCAAAAATCAAATTCCTGACCGTGATTGCGGAAAAAGTTTTCGATAACGATTGTCTGCAACGTGCTGCCGGGCGACAAATCGCGATAATTTTCATCAAATTCCGAACGTAGTAAATAGCTGATATTATTGTAGTTAAGTATGTAGTGAAACGCCACGGGTTTATCATCAACCCGAAGAATCCAGATTTTTAGCCAGCCGTGAAAGCTGCTGATCCGGCTCAGCTCCGCAAAAAATTTGCGCCGGTTTTGCCCGCTGCCAATATCCGAATTGATGGGATTTTTCCAACTGTGGCTGCCAATTGAGGAAAGTGTGTTCATCATCAGCACCGCATTTGCCGGTGAAACATTAATTTCTTCGTAGGTTACGTTGCCATTGGCAAAGGCTTTGCGCCGGAACTGGCGGATACTGCGCCGGAATCGTTTGGACAACGTTCCGAGAAAATCATCCCAATTTCCGCTAAATTGGATAAACGGCGAAACGAGCGCATCCTGAAAACCGTGAGCAAATTTTCGTTTTGAGAGGAAATGTTTTAGCGCGATAAAAGTTGGACTAAATGATGAAATATTGCGAAATAAAACCAAATCCCATGACCGGGAATGTCGGCTGATAAAATTGATCAATCGCGACAAAACAAAAAAATATTTCGGGTGAAAAATAAATTCACAGCGCGGCGATTCGTCATTTTCCATGAATTTGAGGCAGCGAACGCTTACAAATCGCAATCGCCATTTGCCGATCATCAGCGGTGCGATGGCAACGAGCTGTTCATCAGCGTAAACCATCACAACAAAAAGCTGACTACCGCCGCCAAAGTTATTCCACCAGACCTCGAACCACTCATGCCGCAAAAAAACGTAATTACTGAGCGATTGCTCGACTAACGCGTTCCAATCGTCCCGGCAGTGTTGAAAATCCTGGTAATTATTAATGATTTGATAACGGAGGTTTTGGCACTTTTTGTTGAGAAATCCGTCAACGAGAGAAGCATAATCCGCTTTCGGAATACTGTATGTGTAGGTTTCGCTCATCACTTCCCTGTGATTTTGTTTTACTAATTGATTATCGAACTGAGTCCGTAAACGATTAGCAATTACTGTAGTTTACGTTCGCACTAAATTAAGCGGTCAAACGGATCACAAAACGCCGGCAGCCGTTTTGATTTCACTCATCGTCAGCAATGGTAACAGTTGCAAATTGGCTTTGGCCAGATTCTCCGGCCCGCCGGATTGCCGGTCGATGACGCAAACAACCGATTCAATTTTCGCGCCGAGCTTGCGCAAATCTTCTGCCGAAAGCAAAATTTGCCCGCCGGATGTGACCACATCTTCCACGATCAGCAGTTTTTTTCCGGCGATATTGCCGCCTTCCGCCAGTTTGCAGGTGCCGTAAGTTTTGGCTTCTTTGCGCACGAACAGCGCCGGAATGCCGCTCAACTGCGACAGCATTGTCACCACCGGAATGCCGCCCATTTCCAGTCCGGCGAGCAATTCTGTGTCTTTCGGGATGAGTGGCAGCAGGTGTTCTGCGACCGCTTTCAGGATTTTTGGCTGTGCTTCGAACAAATATTTGTCAAAATATTCGTTGCTGACCGCGCCGGAGCGCAGCAAAAATTCGCCGGTGATGTGGCAAGTATCGTAAATTGCTTTAGCTAATTCTGTTTTGGTCATCGGGTAACCTTTTGGTGTTACAACTTGTTCAAAAATCTGAATTTAGATTAAAAATTTCCGTCAGTTTCCTGATGCCGGTGACGGTCGTAAAATGGTAATTTGCCAAAATTTCGGGATCGACATGTTCGTGAACCCAGGTGGTGTGAAAGGGAATGTGCACCGCGTTTCCGCCGATTTCCAGCACCGGCAAAATATCCGATTTCAGCGAATTGCCGATCATGCAAAACTCGTCCGGCGCGATGTCGTATTGTTCCAAAATCCGCCGATACACCTCCGGCGTTTTTTCACTGACAATTTCCACATGCTGAAACAGCGGCGCAATGCCGGAGCGGGCAACTTTGCTTTCCTGATCAAACAGATCACCTTTGGTGATGATCATCAGCGGAAAATCCGCCGACAGTTTTTTGATGGTGCTTTCGACATCCGGTAAAAATTCAATCGGTTTGGTGAGCAGCGATTTGCCCATTTCGATGATTTTTTGGATGTGTCCGGTGGTCACGCGATGGTCGGTCAGCTCAATCACCGTTTCGATCAGCGAGAGCGTGAAGCCTTTTGCGCCATAGCCAAACACTTTCAGATTTGCCAGCTCACGTTCGTACAGCAAATCCAGAAATTGTTCGGAATCCACATAATTGCTTAACATATCTTCGATGGCAAATTCCACTTCGCGATAAAACGGTTCGTTCACCCAAAGGGTGTCGTCTGCGTCAAACGCAATCATGCGGATCTGTTTTCCTGTGATCATGCTATGCCTCGTATCCCAAAATCGGTGCCAGCCAGCGTTCAGCTTCGGTGATGCTCATGCCTTTTCGGCGGGCGTAATCGGCAACTTGGTCTTTCCCGATGCGCCCGACGCCGAAATATCGCGATTCCGGATGCGCAAAATAATAGCCGCTCACCGATGCCGCGGGCAGCATTGCAAAATTTTCTGTGAGAGAAATACCGGTTGTGGCGGTCGCTGCAAGCAACTCGAACAGCGCCGGTTTTTCGGTGTGATCCGGGCAGGCCGGATAACCGGGCGCCGGACGAATACCGCGATATTTTTCGTGAATCAACGCATCGTTGTCGAGGGTTTCGTCGGGTGCGTATCCCCAAAATTCCTTTCGGACGCGCTCGTGCATCAATTCCGCGAAAGCTTCTGCCAGCCGGTCTGCCAACGCTTTGGCGAGAATCGCGTTGTAATCGTCATGTTCTGCCTCGAAACGGGCAACCAATTGTTGGATGCCGATGCCTGCGGTGACGGCAAATCCGCCGATGTAATCGGCAACGCCGCTGTCCGCCGGGGCAACAAAATCCGCCAGCGCGATGTTGGACCGATCATCGTTGCGCTGCATTTGCTGCCGCAAAGTGTGAACCACGGTCTGCTCGTGTTTCCGCGATTCGTCGGTATAAATTTCGATATCGTCGCCAACCGAATTTGCCGGGAAAAAGCCGATCACCGCGTTGGCGGTGAGCAATTGTTTATCGACAATTTCATTCAGCAGTTGCTGCGCATCGTCGAACAATTTCTGTGCTTCGGGACCGTATGTCTCGTGCTCGAGAATTTTCGGGTAGCTGCCTTTCATTTCCCAGGTCTGGAAAAACGGCGTCCAGTCGATGCGTTCACGGATTTCCGCAAGTGGATAATTTTCAAATACTTTCGTGCCCAAAAAGCCCGGTTTTGTGATCTCGTTTTCGCCAAAATTCAGCTTCAGCGAATTCTCGCGTGCGGTGTCGATTGCCGCCAGTTGTTTGTCGCCGTGCTTCCGGCGATGTGCTTCGCGAACCTCAACATATTCGTTTTTCAGCGCTTGCACAAAATCATCACGGTGGGTTTTGCTGAGCAAATTGCTCACCACGCCAACCGCCCGCGATGCGTCCAGCACATAAACCACCGGCTGTTCGTACGCCGGATCGATTTTCACCGCCGTGTGTGCTTTCGAGGTGGTTGCGCCGCCGATCAGCAGCGGCAGCGTAAATTTTTCGCGTTGCATTTCGCGGGCAACGTGCACCATTTCGTCCAGCGATGGCGTAATCAATCCGCTGATGCCGATCACATCCACGTTGTGTTCTTTGGCTGCTTTGAGAATTTTATCCGCCGGAACCATCACGCCGAGATCGATAATTTCGTAATTATTGCACGCCAGAACGATGCCCACAATATTTTTGCCGATGTCGTGCACATCGCCTTTGGCGGTTGCCAGCAACACTTTTCCGGCGGTTTTGGCGGCGTTTTCCGCTTTTTCTGCTTCCATGTATGGCTGCAAATACGCCACCGCGCGTTTCATCACCCGGGCGCTTTTGACCACCTGCGGCAGAAACATTTTTCCCGCGCCGAACAGATCGCCAACCACGTTCATCCCGTCCATCAGCGGACCTTCGATCACTTTTAGCGGTCGCTCCAGTTTTTGGCGGGCTTCCTCTGTATCGGATTCGATAAATTCCACGATGCCTTTGATCAGCGCGTGTTTCAATCGTTCCTCAACCGGCAGTTTGCGCCATTCCGCATCCGCTACGGTTTTTTTGCCCTGCGATTTCACGGTTTCGGCGAAATCCACCAGTTTTTCTGTGGCTTCGTTGTTGCGATTGAGCAGCACATCTTCCACCAATTTGAGCAAGTTTTTGTCGATGTCTTCATATACTGTGATTTGCCCGGCGTTGACGATGCCCATGTCCATCCCGGCTTTGATGGCGTGATACAAAAATGCCGAGTGCATCGCCTCGCGAACCGGATCGTTGCCGCGAAACGAAAAGGAAATATTGCTGACGCCGCCGCTGATCAGCGCGCCTTTCAAATGCGTTTTGATGTGGCGCGTCGCTTCGATGAACGCCACAGCGTAATCGTTGTGTTCTTCGATGCCGGTTGCGACCGCGAAAATATTCGGGTCAAAAATGATATCCTGCGGCGGGAAACCGATTTCCTCGGTGAGCAGGCGAAAAGCGCGGGTGCAAATTTCCGTTTTCCGCTCGACCGTTTCTGCCTGACCTTTTTCGTCAAAAGCCATTACGATCACCGCCGCGCCGTAGCGCCGCGCCAGTTTGGCGTGCTGCAGAAAAACGTCCTCGCCTTCCTTCATGCTGATCGAATTGACGATGCATTTGCCCTGTGCGCATTGCAATCCGGCTTCGATCACTTCCCATTTTGAGGAATCAATCATGATCGGCAATTTGGCGATATCCGGCTCGGACGCGATGAGGTTGAGAAAATGAACCATCGCGGTTTTGGAATCGAGCATGCCCTCGTCCATATTGATATCGAGAATTTGCGCGCCGTTTTCCACCTGTTTTTGAGCAACGTCCAGCGCTTCGTCGAACTGATTGTTTAATATGAGTTTAGCGAAACGCCGGCTGCCGGTAACATTGCAGCGTTCGCCGACATTCACAAAATTGCTGTCCGGGCGAACGACCAACGGCTCCATCCCGGAAAAACGGGGGTAGGGCGGAAGTTCGGGCATTTGGCGGGGCGATCGGTTTTTCATCGCCTCGGCGATAGCGCGGGTGAACGCAGGTGTGCTGCCGCAGCAACTCCCGACGATATTCAAAAATCCGCTGTCCGCAAAATCAGCCAGCAGCGCTGCCATTTCAGCGGGCGTTTGGTCATAGCCGCCAAATTCATTCGGCAAACCGGCATTCGGGTAGCAGCTCACGAAAACATTCGCCCTGCCGGAAAGCTCCTCGATATACGGGCGCATTTCCTGCGCCCCGAGCGCACAGTTGATGCCAACGCTCAGCAAATCCGCGTGATTGATCGATGTCCAGAATGCTTCCAGCGTTTGCCCGGAAAGCGTTCGCCCGCTGGCATCCACAATCGTAACGGACGCCATGATTGGCAGGCGTTTGCCGGTTGCCTCAAAATATTCGTCGATGGCGAACAGCGCGGCTTTGGCGTTCAGCGTATCGAAAATGGTTTCCACCATCAGCAAATCTACGCCGCCTTCCACTAATCCGCGAATTTGTTCGTAATACGCGTTGCGCATGTCCGCGAATGTGGCGTTGCGAAAAGCGGGACGATTTACATCCGGCGACATCGACGCCGTGCGGTTCGTCGGTCCCAGCGCGCCGGCAACCCAGCGCACCGCACCGGGATTTTCCGCTACAAATTCATCACGCGCAGCGCAGGCAACTTTCGCAGATTCGTAATTTATTTCATAAACGAGATCAACCATTTTGTAATCGATCATCGAAATGCCGTTTGCACTGAAGGTGTTTGTTTCAACAATATCCGCCCCGGCATCAAAATATTGGCGATGGATTTCTTTGATAATTTGCGGTTGGGTGATGCTCAGCAGATCGTTATTGCCTTTCAAATCCGAGGGATAATCAGCAAAACGCTCGCCGCGAAAATCGGATTCCTGTAATTTGTAACCCTGGATCATCGTGCCCATTGCGCCGTCCAAAATCAAAATGCGGCGTTGCAAATCTTGGTAAATCGGATGTTCACCGTAGCCATGCTTTTTCATAACATATCCTTTATTTCCAACAGTTTCTGTTTTGATATAATGCCAAAATTATACACAAAATTCGTTCCGGTCACAAATAATATCTTCATTATTGAGACTCAACGAAACTGCTGGCGTATTGAATATCGTCATCAGCTGCATAAAATTTCGTCGACTGCACGAATCGCTGGGAAACATGCCCAAAACCAATCGCGGAAAATGGATTTTTTAACTCATAGAATACAATGGTTTGCAGGCGAACATTCTTCATGAAAAAATCGATGACACGAAAAATAAATTAATGGCATGAAATTCGTATTAACAGTTGTGACGGCTGTATTTCTGAATGATCGCAACTTCCACTTTCCTCCCGTCCGATTGTCAGCCGAGGAAAATCTTACGCTTGGGTTATGTTTTCGCTGCAATTTTGGCAGCTTGCATTGGGGTGCAATTATGAAAAATGTTTGGGAATTGGGCAAAATTTCGGTTCGGAAAATCGGTCTGGCATTGGGTGTTTGGGCGGTATTTTTCGCATTTCCGCAATCGGTAACGGGAAACGGAACCATCATCCATAATGAATGGCGGAACCCTTCGCCAGCGGTTTACATGGATGTCTGGAGCGGGATTGATGCAAAATCAGGGAAATTACAAACATCTGTTATTATTGAAGTTGCACCTACGGATTTGGTATTTGAAAATACCGGAAACGGTTTTTTGGCAACATATGAAATTGATCTGGCGATCATCAGGGAAGATGGGCAGCGCATCGAAAGCGATCTGCTTTCGGACACGGTTTGGGTCAGGGAATATGACGACATCGCTGCATACAAATGGAATCGTTATTTCCGGATCAATTTCGGGTTGCCGGATGGCTACTATCGCGCGGAAGCGGCGGTTACCGATAAAAATGTCAACAAATTATTGGTGAAAGGGATTCAGTTTAATGTTGATCTGGAAAAGCCGTACGCGGTTGATATTAGCGATCTGATGTTGGGCAAAAAGGATGTTATCCAACTGCAGGGCAAAGGAAGGATATCGAGTGTGTTACCGGATGCGCATCGGGTTTATGGGTTGAACCGCGATCGTATGTATTATTATTTTGAGATTTACACTCAAAATCCATCTCCGAACGATTCAGCAGAATATGTAGTGCAGATCATCCGCGATGACCGGGTTGAGGAAATTTCCCGGAATGTGCTGCCGCTGAAACGCGCCCGGATTCCGGTAATGGGAACGGTTTACACCTCGGATTTTGATCCCGGAAATTGCCGGTTGGCGGTTGCTGTTTATCCGCGAGAAGGGCAGGTGCATCTGGAACGCCAGAAACCGTATGCGATTTTCCAAAGCCCCACAGACCTGCGCTTTCGCGATACGGATGAAATTTTGCAGGAAATTCGCCTGATCGCCAGCCACGACGAATGGGATTATCTGAATTCACTCGCCAAAACCGAACCCGGTGCTGCTGTGCTGCAAGCTGCCATCGATGCATTCTGGCTGTATCGCGATCCCACACCGAAAACGCAATTCAACGAGCTGATGGCGGAATTTTACGAACGCGCCATAACGGCCAAAATCTTGTTTCAGCAAGGCTCGAACGCGCCGTTCAATTTGAACGACCGCAGCAAAGTTTATGTGATGTTGGGGCAACCGGATAATATCGCCCGCCAATCGGATGGTTCGATGATGGGCTTTTACGAAATCTGGCAATATCGCAGCCACAAATTGCAGGTAATTTTTCAGGATGACATGGGTTACGGCAATTACCGGTTGATCAACCCGGATAATTTGCTTAGCGAAGCGTATTAAAAACAGATAGTTAGCGATTGCATAAATTTTAATGCCATCAACCAATCATTGTTGATGGCATTTTTTTTGACAGAACCGTTCCTCCCAAAATATCCACAAAAAAAATCATTTGATAAACCTGAATCATTTGTTAAATATGATTCTGACTCATTCGCTCTACCGTAACTGTTATTTCGTATCATTTAAAAAATTTCCGGGGATTTTTCATGAAAAGAGTATCGAAAAGCGTTGTGAGAACGCTGATTATTTTTGCCGCTGTGTTTATCGGAAGTGCATTTGCGCAAGGCAGCCCAAACGTGCCGCTGTTGAAACAATTGAACAGCTACGCCGGCACCGGTTACAACGATTGCTGGGGGTACATCGACGCGCAGGGGCGCGAATACGCCCTTCTGGGGGTAAAAAGCGGCACGAGTATCGTCGATATTACCGATGCCGCCAACGCCCAGGAAGTTACGTTTATCGGCAGTGCATTTTCAACCTGGAAGGATATCAAAACTTACCAGCACTATGCCTACACAATGACGGAAGCCAGTAAAATATTGCAAATTATAGATTTATCGAACCTGCCAACTTCCGCAACTTTGGTGAATTCGTTTACGCTGAACACCTCCGGAAATCCGCACAACATTTATATTGATACGGATGCTGCAATTCTCTACGTCTCCGACGATTTCCGGTTTAACACCTCCGTGCATGTGTACAGTTTGGCCGATCCGGTTAATCCGGTTGCGCTCACCCAATTTGGCCCGGACAGCCACGATATGTATGCAAAAAACGGTGTGCTGTATATCGCCGAAGGCAGTCAGCCGAGCATCGGCATTTATGATGTGACCAATCCCGCCAGCCCGTCGCTGATCCACCGGATCACAATTCCATCTGCCGGTTATGTGCACAATGTGTGGCCGACGGAAGACCAGAATTTTGTAATGTCCACCGAAGAAACGTTTGGCAAAACCGTGAAATTTTGGGATATTTCAACACCCACAAATCCAATATTAAGAGATACTTACCTTGCGCCGAACCAGTTGGCGCACAACACGCATATCAAAGGAAATTACGCCTATATTTCCCATTACGAATCGGGATTGCGAATTGTCGATATTTCCGATCCGGACAATATTTTTGAAGCCGGATTTTACGATACAGCGGATGCATGGGGCGCATATCCGTTTTTTCCGTCCGGAAAAGTGCTCATTTCCGATATCTCCGCCGGATTATACATCGTTTATTTTGAAGGCTCGGTAGAGCAATCCAGTTTCACCGCCAACGTTCGCGAAGGCTGGAATTTGATCGGATTGCCATTTCACGCTTCCGATAGCTCCGTTTCAGCCCTTTTCCCTAATCATATTCCCGGAACGTTGTATTCATTTGACGGAAATTATCAAACCGAATCCGAACTGACACCGGGCGTGGGATATTGGCTGAGATTTCCGACAGCCGAAGCCGTTTCTGTTGCCGGTGATGCGATTGAAACGTTGAGCATCTCGCTAAATGAAGGGTGGAATATGATCAGCGGGATTTCCTGCGATGTATCGTTGAGCAGCGTCAGTGATCCCGGAAATGTTATAATTCCCGGAACGCTGTATGAATTCGACGGTTCGTATCAACTGACAGATACGATCGGGGAGGGGAGCGGTCACTGGATTCGCGCATCGGCTGCCGGAACGATTGAGCTTTCCTGCGCATCCGGCGATTTGCCGAAAATCGCTGCCGATCCGAATGCCGAATTAGCCGGATTCGGGAAATTGACCTTTTCAGAAATTGGCGGAGCACATTCGCAGGAACTGTTTTTGGGTGAAAATCTCCCCGAAACAGCGGATTTTCGCAGCTATTCTTTGCCGCCGCAATTTATTGATAATAATGGATTTGACGCCCGTTTCACCGGCGATATGCGAATCGCCGCCGGCGAAAATGCCGAAATCACCGTAACGAGCAAACGCGCTGTTTCTGTGCAAATTTCCGATTGGCAAATGGATGATGTTGTTGTTCAAATAAACCGCAATGGCGAGCAAATTCAGGAATTACCGCTGCAAAACGGACAACAGTTGCAACTGGGTGTCGGTGTTAGCCAATTGCGGATTTTCAAAAATTCATCGGCTGTGCCCAACCAATTTGAGGTGTTCCAAAATTACCCGAATCCGTTCAATCCGGTAACGGAAATCCGCTATCAACTGCCGGAACGTTCGACGGTGGAAATTGCTATTTTCAACGCGTTGGGTCAAAAAGTGAAAACGCTGTTATCGCAAACGCAAGAAGCTGGAAGTCATCGTATTGTGTGGGATGCGACGAATAGCAGTGGTGGCGTTGTTTCCAGCGGTGTCTATTTTTACCGCGTTTCCGCCGGTTCGGTGAGCGAAATGAAACGAATGGTGCTGTTGCGCTAAACCGAAATCGCAAATTTTCCCCAAAAAAAACACTCTGTCAATTGGCAGAGTGTTTTTTTTTATCAAATTGATGGTCTGGTATCTCATCAGTGTCCAATAATGTTTTCGATAGCTCGCAACAAATCGTCATCGTTGACCGGTTTATCCAGAAAAAAATCACAACCTTTTTGTTTCAACTGTAATTTCATGCTGCGATTTCCGTGATTGGACATAACCATCACCGGAATTTGCAGACCCAATTGTTTTATCCGTTCAATCAGCTCGACGCCGCTGAGTCGTGGCATTCGGATGTCGGTTATCAGCAAATCCACCTGAATGTTGTTTTTCTGATAATCGAGTAATTTAGCCAAAGCTTTTTGCCCATCGGCAGCGGTTGAAACACGGTAGTTTGCTGCTTCCAAAATAAATTCGATCGTGTTTAGCAAATTTGGTTCGTCATCGACCAACAAAATATGCTTTTGGGTAACAGCAATCGCCCCTAATTCCTCGGAAGCGGCCATCAGAAACGATGCAGATCGAAATTTTGGCGATACAACCGTATTTTCGAAACTAAATTCTTCAGTTAATTCGGTTAATCTTGCTGAAGAATCCTGTCGCTCTGGTTGATCTGTTGAATATGATTTTATCAAGAAAATTTCCACCACTCATACGGTAAAACATGTTACAGCTTGCCTGCAAATGAAGAAATACTATCTACTGAATAACCAGAACTTCTTCTGTGTAAAAACTGGTTTTATTCACATTCCAGGATAGCCTGACGCGCCACAATCCTTTGTCATAACCTGCAAGATTTAGCAATTGTTGACCCCCATCATCAACTGCCAGGGCAATCCGCCGGTCTTTTCGCGAGTCAGATGGGCGGAAAAAGTAAACTTCTCCGTCCACAATTGAATTATCGGTCAAATTAGGGATCAGGATGTTCAATGATTGTTGCTGTAAATCATATTGCATCGTCATGTCATTTTTAACTTCGGATGCACGTTGCGATTCGTCGATCTGCTGTTGGTAATTCAGGCTGTTTTCGTAATAATTTTCACTCACCAGATTTACCGGTACGGTTTTCGAAAAAATCACAAATCCAATAAGACCTGCAACAAACAAAATCAGTGTTACGCTGATGCCTATCGGCCAATATAAATCCTTGTTCATTCTATATTTATCCTATTGTTAATATCACCCTGTTTGAATTAAATGCGTTTCACAAAGCGCTTATTTTTCCGGACCAAAAAAAGCTGTTTTCACAACTTCCAGCTCTTGCCCGTCTGCAATTACGGAAATTTCGATGGGCGTTTTTTGATGCAAAATTTGTTCTTTGGGAATCCGGACAAAAAATGCGGATTCACCGAATCCTTCATTTGGCACGTTGAGTTTTTCGCCGCTGACCATAAAAATAGATCCGGCAATGTTGTTCAATTTCAACGTGATTACTTTTTCATCCGCAGTTTTGTTGACCACTTTAATATTATACAGGTTTTGATATTCGCCATCCGGCGTTTCCTGGAATAATGTTCCGGGTGTGCGCAAGATAGACGTTTCCACAGGAACCCGGTTTGTGAGCAAATAACCGGTTAAGCTCAACAGGATTGTCAGGATGATGGTATAACCGACGATTCGCGGTGTCAGTTTCAATTTCTGACCTTCGACAATACCGTTGTATGATGAATAGCGAATCAAACCGCGCGGTTTTTCCACTTTGTCCATGATTTCGTCGCAAGCGTCGATGCAGGCGGTGCAGTTGACGCATTCCAACTGCGTGCCGTTGCGGATGTCGATGCCTGTCGGGCAAACCTGTACGCACATCGTGCAATCGATGCAGTCGCCCAGATTGGCTTCCGTAACATTGCGGCGGCGTTTGCCACGCGGCTCACCGCGATTAAAATCATATGAAACGACGATTGAATTTTGATCCAGCAGAACGCCTTGCAGGCGGCCGTACGGGCACACCATTACGCAGGCTTGTTCCCGGAACCAGGAAAATACCCAAAAGAAAACGGTGGAGAAGAAAATCATCGCGGTTAATCCCGCCAAATGCTGGCTCGGCGGATCCGTAACAATTTTATACAATTCATCCACGCCAACAATATAAGCCAGAAAAGTGTTGCCGATAAGGAATGAGAGCGCATAAAAAATGCTGAGCTTCGTTCCTTTTTTCCAGATTTTTTCCCAATTCCAGGGTGCTTTGTTCAGTTTGCGTTGCTGGCTTGAATCACCTTCGATAAAATATTCGATTTTGCGGAAAACCATCTCCAGAAAAATGGTTTGCGGGCAAGCCCAGCCGCAAAATAATCTGCCAAACACAACCGTAAACAGAATAACAAATACGATAAATGTCAGCAGGGAAAGGGCGAACAGGTGAAAATCCTGCGGCCAGAATTTTACACCGAAAATGATAAATTTACGTTCCAGAATATTGAACAGCAGCAGCGGCTGTCCACCGATTTTGATAAACGGAGCGCCAAACAGAAATGCGAGCAGCACCCAGCTTACATAAGTGCGTGCTTTGTAGAAATTCCCGGAAGGTTTTTTGGGATAAACCCAAATTCGTTTACCCTCGTCGTCAACAGTCGCAACGTGATCCCGATATTTTTCGGAATCTTTTTGCGGCTTGCCGTTGTCGTCCGGTTGTTGTTGTAATTTTTTAATCACGTCCATTTTATTAACCGTTCTTTATACTGCCGATACCTCAGAGGTTTGTTTATCAACAGCACACCGGCTGGTATCGTCACCGGTGTGCGATTGAAATTTCCCCAAATAAAACCCACCTCTGTGGAATATTTTGGTTTTTTTACAACTTGAACTCAGCTGCCGGAATATTTCTCACCTTGCGGTTCTTTTCCGTTCGGCGGATTTGTGCCTTGCAATGTAACAAGGTAGCTGGCCACCTGCTGAATTTGGGTTGGTGTTAAAATCGGTTTCCAGGAAATCATCCCTTTTGCCGGTACACCGACCACAATTGTGTTCACAATATCGCTGAAAGCACCGCCGTGAATCCAATATTCGTCCGTCATGTTCGGACCCACGCCGCCTTCGCCGTTTGCGCCGTGGCAGGCCATGCAGTTGGTCATGAATATTTCTTTACCTGCTGCGAGATTTTCGCTGTCTGTTAAAACAGCCATATTTTGCAGTGACTGCGTCGGGTTTTCGGCATTATTTTTAGCGAACATTGCTTCGGCTGCCTGCATTTCTTTCTGATATTCGGCCGCTTGCAAATCGCCGATATCAAGTACGTGAAAATAAAGCAGATACGCGAATCCAAATGCAATGGTGAAATAGAACATGTACAACCACCATGGTGGCAAATCGTTATCCAATTCCTGAATGCCATCATAATCGTGGTCTAGAAGTTCATCTTTTATTTTTTTTCTAGCCATTGGATAAATCTCCGTTTTTAATATGTTCATCCCCATCTTCCAACGGAATGTTGGCCATGTGGTCCACTTCTTCTTTTTTTAATCTGAATGCCCAAATCAGCACTCCAACGAAAAAAACAAAGAAAATAACCAGCCCGATAACCGGCCAAATTTCCACACCGTTGATGTTTTCCAAAATTGCTTTATACATTAGTACCTCGTTTCGGGCTATTACTGAGGTGATGCGTTAAGGCGCCAACAACCCCCACAGTTGCCCCCTATGCGCCTTAGCGCCCACACTCAATATTATAACCCCAAGTTCACTTATTTGGTCTCCAGCCGGGCAGTCCGTTCCATTTTGATATCGGTACCCAATCGTTGCAGATAGCCAATCAGCGCGACAATTTCTTTATCTTTTTCAACTGTAATGCCGTTTTGGCTTAAACCGTCTGCAATTTGCTGGGCTTGCGTATCATAATCTTTTAGCGCGAACTGATCGTAACCATCCGGATACGGTACACCGAGCGTTGTCATTGCGGAAATTTTGCCGGGTGTCAATGCTTTATTAACATCTTGTTCGCTTAACCACGGGTAACGCGGCATGATTGATCCCGGTGACATTGAGCGCGGATCCATCATGTGGTTGTAATGCCATGCATCAGGGTATTTTTGACCGATGCGGTGTAAATCCGGGCCGAGGCGTTTGGATCCCCATTGGAATGGGTGATCGTAAATAAATTCGCCCGGTTTGGAATATTCGCCGTAGCGTTCTGTTTCGCTGCGGAAAGGACGAACTTGCTGTGAGTGGCATGTGTAACAGCCTTCGCGGATGTAAATATCGCGTCCCTCTAACTCCAGCGGCGTATAAGGTTTAACGCTGGCAATGGTCGGGATGTTCGATTCTACCAAAGCTGTCGGGATGAACTCGACGGCACCACCAATCGCAACGGCGATTACCGCAAGTACTGAAAACTGAATCGGACGGCTTTCCAGAAAACGGTGTCCGTAAACGTTTTTGCCATGATCAACATACGGTCCGGCTTCCAATGCGGGCGCGGAATCAGCTTCGTCCGCTAACAAATTGCCGGCCATTGCTGTTTTCATCAGGTTATAAACACCGACGATAGTTCCGCCGAGGAATAACACGCCGCCAAAGGCACGTAACATATACATCGGGATAAGCTGCAACACCGTTTCCAAAAAGATCGGGTATTGCAGATAGCCATCGGCATTAAATTGTTTCCACATCAAACCCTGGGTGATGCCAGCCCAATACATCGGGATTGCGTAAAATAAAATTCCCAGCGTGCCAATCCAGAAATGGAAGTTGGCTAATTTGATGGAGTGCAATTTTGTTCTGAAAATTTTTGGGAAAATCCAGTAAAGCACACCAAAGGTAAGGAAACCGTTCCAGCCAAGTGCGCCAATGTGAACGTGGGCAATTGTCCAGTCCGTAAAGTGCGAAAGCGCGTTTACGCTTTTGATTGAAAGCATTGGGCCTTCAAACGTTGCCATACCATATGCGGTTACTGCAACAACCATAAATTTCAGAATTGGGTCTTGGCGAACCCGGTCCCATGCGCCGCGCAACGTTAACAACCCGTTCAGCATACCACCCCATGATGGCGCGATGAGCATCAGCGAGAAAACCATACCGAGCGATTGTGCCCAGTCCGGTAATGCGTTATACAACAAGTGGTGCGGACCAGCCCAAATGTAAATAAAATCAAAGCCCAAAAGTGGATGATTGACAACCGGTAGGAATACACCGGACGGTTTGCAGCTTTGGGCAGGAAGTAATACATCAAACCCAGATACGGTGTGGTTAAAAAGAAAGCCACCGCATTGTGACCATACCACCACTGGATCAGTGCATCCTGAACACCTGCGAATACGGAATAACTTTTGAATAAACTGACCGGAATTGCCAGCGAGTTAACGACGTGCAGCATCGCTACGGTAAAGAATGTGGCGATGTAAAACCAAATGGCAACATACATATGCCGTTCACGGCGTTTGATAATGGTTGCCATCATGTTGACACCGAAAATAATCCAGACGACTGCGATCAAAATATCAATCGGCCATTCCAGTTCGGCATATTCTTTGGATGTAGTGATTCCTAACGGCAACGTTACTGCCGCCAAAACGATGATAATTTGCCAGCCCCAAAAGTGCAATTTGCCTAAAAAATCGCTAAACATACGGGCTTTGCACAGGCGCTGTAAAGAGTAATAAACCCCCATAAAAATGCCATTACCGACAAATGCGAAAATTACGGCATTGGTGTGAAGCGGACGGATACGCCCGAAAGTGGTAAACTGCAATCCCAGGTTGGCTTCTGGCCAAAAAACCTGAAGTGCTGCAATCACCCCGACGAGCATTCCCACGACCCCCCACAACATCGTTGCGTATGCAAAATCCCGCACGATCTTGTTGTCGTAGTAAAAATTCTCTACGGCCATTAAACATTCCTCCGTTTTTGTGTTAAAAACCTGCTGTCAGATGTAAAGTGCGATGATGTATATTGATGGATGTTAAGTTTTCCGCTGTTAGATTTCTTCTGCTCGTTTGAAGGTTGATCATCCAGTAAAATGCGCATGGATGGCGTATAGCGGTCATCAAACTGACCCGTTTTTACAGCCCACAAAAACGCCAGCAAAAAGCCTCCGGCAAAAACAACACATGCGATGATTAACAAAATTATTACACCCATTTGATTATAACCTCTGTTTTATCAATGGTTTATTGCCATAATCCGAAACGGCGTCCCAACAAACCGGTGGCACCGCTGGCAATCGCGATAACCGAAATGGAGCTGATGGGCATCAATATTGCGCAAATCAGCGGAGAGAGCGTTCCGGAAACCGCGAAAGATAATCCGACGATATTGTACAGCAGTGAAAGCAGCAAATTGAACCGGATGACGTTCATCCCGGTTCGCGAAAAACGCATGAAATCGCCCAGTCGTTCGAAAGCATTCGCGTTTAAAATGGCATCGCAGGCCGGGGAAAAACTGTTCAGATCTTCCGAAATGGAAATGCCGACATCACTTTGTTTCAATGCGCCAGCGTCGTTTAAGCCATCGCCGATCATCAGCACTTTTGCACCGGAATGTTGCAGACCGCTGATGTATTCCAGCTTTTGTTGGGGCGACTGGCTGAATCGCAATTCCGCTGTTTCGCCGAAAAATTGTTGCAGGTTTTCGCGTTCGCGATCGTTATCGCCGGAAATCAGAGACAGCCGGAAAGTTGCGCTCAATCGGTTGATCAAGTCGTGCAATCCGGTGCGATAGCTGTTGGAAATGTTAAAATATCCCTTCACCTGTCCGTCAATCGATACAAACACCTGCGACGCATTGTCCCGCTGAGCCTCAATATTGCCCCCAATAAACACCTTTGATCCCACTTTTAATTCATGGCCATTTACTGTACCGGTTATCCCCAGACCTGGTTTTTCCAGGTACCCCTCTACGGAACCGGTTGCGGTTGCCAGAATTGAGTGGAAGATGTTGAAGCTCAGCGGATGCGTCGAATGTTTTACCAACGATTTCACTAATATTTGATGTTCATTGCTCAAATCCGGACGACCGTTCAGCGAAACGAACTGCACATCTGCGCTGCGCGGCTGGGTAATGGTTCCGGTTTTGTCGAAAACGATGCTGCTGATTTTGGCGAGATTTTCAACCACCTGCGTATTTTTCAGATAAAATTGATTCCGTCCGAAAATGCGCAGGACGTTGCCCAGCGTGAACGGCGTGGAAAGCGCCAACGCACACGGGCAGGCGATGATCAGCACAGCGGTAAACGCGTTCAGCGCCAGCGTGATATCCGTTTGCAGCCAGAAAATGCCGGCGATTGTGGCAATGCTCAAAATCGCGATGGTAAAATATTTGCTGATGCTGTTCACAAACGAATTCATGTTGTGCGCATCCGGGTTGCCGAATGCATCGTTGTTCCACAATTGCGTGAGATAGCTTTGGGACACATCTTTCACAACTTCCATTTCGATGGCGCTGCCAACCTGCCGTCCACCCGCGTAAACCAAATCGCCGGAGTATTTGGCAACCGGTTCGGCTTCGCCGGTAACAAAGCTGTAATCGATCATGCCATCGCCGTTGATCAGCACGCTGTCCGCCGGAATCAATTCCTGATGGCGAACCACCACGCGATTGCCGACTTCCAGCTTTTCCAGCGGAATGCTGGTTTCGCTGTTGCCGGTTTTGCGGGTAATGGCGATGGGGAAAAAAGATTTATAGTCACGTTCGAACGATAAATTATCATACGTTTTTTGCTGGAATATTTTGCCGATGAGCAGCAAAAATACCAGTCCGGCAAATGAGTCCATGTATCCGGCGCTATTGTGCCACAAAATTTCGATCAGGCTGCGACCGAACATCGCCAAAATGCCCAGCGATAGCGGCACATCAATATTAATGGCGCGGTGGCGCAAGCTGGCATATGCGGATTTCAGATAATCGATAGCGCTGTAAAACAGCACCGGTAGCGATAGCAAAATGTTCATAATGCCAAAAAACCGGCGAAAACCCGGAGTGATCGTATCGCCGATGGCCAGATATTCCGGAAAACTGAGCAACATAATGTTGCCAAAGCAAAATCCGGCAACACCTATTTTAATGTATAAACTGCGGTTGGTGCGCTGTTGCGATTGCTGATTGCCCACGCCATCCAGATTGATCAGCGGTTCGTAACCCAGCGCTGCCAACAGTTCCACCGTTTGCCGCAGCGAAATTTCCGAATGGCGAAACGTTACCGATAGTTCCTTCCGCAAAAAATCAACTTTGGACTGGCTGAACGCCGCATTGATTTTGTAGAGATTTTCCAACAGCCACAAACAGGAGCTACAGCGAATGGCCGGAATGTAAAACGTCACTTTCGTGAGGCGGTCATCCCGGAAATCGGTCAGTTTCTGCTGAATAGCTTCATCATCCAGATACGCGAAACGCTCGGGCATTTCCACCGCTTTCGGGCGTGCACCGGGATTTTCGTTCAAATCGTAATATTGGCAAAGGTCGTTTTCGTTCAAAATTTCGAACACCATTTTGCAACCATTGCAGCAAAAAGCCTTTTCGTCCAGATGAACGGTTTCATCCGCACATGGCAGACCGCAATGGTAACAGGCAACGTCTGTCGTCACCGGTGTTTTTTCGGGCGCTTCGACCAAACCGGAATCCTTTAGTGGCATTGAATTTCTTGAGTTACGGTTTGTTAAACGCTGTGGATGCGTTGTTAAATCCCTTATAAGTGGTAACAATTCCCAATACAATCACCAAAACTGTGGCAAATTTAAACACCTTGCTGCGGAAATTTGCGGAAACAGCCGTCGCACTCAACCCAACGGCAATCAGTGCCGGAAATGTTCCCAAGCCAAAAAACAACATCGTCGCCATGCCGCTGAGTATGCCGCCGGAAGCCGCAGCTTTTGCGCCGGCAGCATACACCAGACCGCATGGAATGAACCCCATAACAAACCCTAAACCTAACATCTTACCGTTATGTACCTGGCGTAACGAACGGCCGATTAATCGCTTAAACAGGTCGTACCCCGGAAAGCTGGAAGAATATTTGGATGGCACCCAACCACCCATATCGAGACCGATCAAAATCATCAAAACACCGGCAACGGCTTGCAAAACCCCCTGATATGCATGCAATCCGCCAATGACATTCAACGTTTCGCCGACCAATCCGAATAGCCCCCCCAGCAAACTGTACGTAAACACTCTGCCGGTATTATACAGAAAGTGCGGCGTTAACCGATGAAATAAACTGGTAGAATAGCGTTCCCCGGTTTGCAATTGAATGGTGTATGCTGTAACAAATCCCCCGCACATACCAATACAATGCCCGAAGCTGCTAAAAAATCCGATGGTAAAGATGATCCAGTATTCAGTCACAAAATTCTTCCTTAATCAAATGTTCGCTATAATAGCAAAGCGTTTGCCAATAAAATTTCATTTCGCGTAAGCCTAATAAAAATATGTGCTTACAAAAATGGGTGTTTGGAGATTGTTCGAAATCGCTCTGCCACACAATTGGAGCGATTTAAACGAAATGGATTATTTTTTTACTTAAATAATTGAAAAATTGGAATTTATGGATTCTGTGCAACGCGTGGCTGCTAACGATTTTGTGGCACCCTTTTATTACATGAATACTGAGCCGGGAGTAAAACTTGTGGTTCAAAATAAAAAAATACATCTGCCGATAAAGCTATATCGTTAACGCGAAAAAATGCTTAACTTTTATACACGGCGAGCACCGTAACGAAAAGTTAAACCCAAAACAGCTGATTTGACTTTTAAACGATGCTGCCGTAAAATGCAGCATGATTTTCGAATTGACTGACAACCGACGATTTCTACCAGCACGTTACAAATAATTGCGAAATTTATTCATATAGAATATTGAATACAGTTCTGAATCCAAGGGGTTGCCAATGGGTAATTTGAATGTAAAAGAAGCTGTTCAATCGCTGGAACTGCAGGCGTTTATGCGATCGCTATTGGAAGATTTGCGTACGCTGGATGAAATGATCAAATCCGGTGTAATTGAAAGCAATATTACCCGAATCGGCGCTGAGCAGGAATTGTGTATGATCGATGAATTCTGGCGTCCGGCGCCGGTTATCGAAAGCGTGTTGCCGCGCATACGCGATCCGCACTTCACAACTGAACTTGCCAAATTTAATCTGGAATTCAATCTCGATCCCATGGAATTTTGCGGCGATTGTTTGAGCAAATTGGAAACAGAAATACACGCTGCGCTCGCAAAAGCATGCAAAGCAGTCCGGATGATGCGCGGTGATGTTATCCTTTGCGGCATTCTGCCAACCATCCGGAATATGGATTTGGAACTGGATAACATGACACCCATGCCCCGTTATGAGGCGCTGTTCAACAGCCTGCGCCGTATGCGCGGCGGCCCGTTCGAATATCATATTTTGGGCAAAGATGAACTGATTTTCAAACAGGATTATCCGTCGTTCGAATTTTGCAACACCTCTTTTCAAATCCATTATCAGGTGAGCCCCGCGCAATTTATCGACACCTACAATTTTTCGAAACTGATTACCGCGCCGGTGCTCGCTGTGGCAACCAATTCGCCGCTGCTTTTTGGAAAGCGGCTGTGGCACGAAACCCGCATCGCGCTGTTTCAGCAAGCCATCGATACACGAAATATGTCGCATCATTTGCGCAAAGGTCGTTCGCGGGTGTCATTCTCCGATCAGTGGGTGCGAAATTCAATTCTGGAAATTTTTCAGGATGACGTATCGCGATTCCGTTTGCTGCTGTACGCGGATGTCGCCGAAAAATCCTGGGATATCTTCAAAAATGGCGAAATACCGGACCTTACGGCATTGCGCATTTTTAACGGAACGATCTATCGATGGAACAGAGCCTGTTACGGCATTTTGGATGGCAAGCCGCATTTGCGTATCGAAAACCGTGTGCTGCCCGCAGGTCCAACCGTTGTGGACGAAGTGGCCAACGCGGCATTCTGGTTTGGACTGATGCACGGAATGCCGGACGAATATCGCAATTTGCCCAATAAAATTGAGTTCGATCTGGCAGTCGAAAACTTCACAAATGCTGCACGAAACGGGCTCGATGCCAGCTTTTACTGGATCAACGATAGCCGTTACACGGCGCAGGATCTGGTGTTGAAAGAGTTGCTGCCAATCGCCAAAGAAGGATTGAAACGCGCCAATATCGATGCGTCGGATATCGACAAATACCTCTCCATTATTCAGGAAAGAGTGGAATCGGGAAACACCGGCTCCCGCTGGATGTTGCGTTCATTCACCAATTTGAAAGAAAAAGGCTACGGCGATGAATCGCTGGTTGCACTGACAGCCGGCATTGTAAAACGCCAAAAAACCAACACGCCGGTGCACAAATGGGATCTGGCAACCATCGATGAAGCGGGCAGTTGGATCAATAAATTCGGGCGGGTTGAACAAATTATGGCAAACGATTTGTTCACCGTTCAGCAAACGGATTTGGTGGATTTGGTGACCAGCATAATGGATTGGAAAGATGTGCGGCATATTCCCGTGGAGGGCGATAACGGGGAGTTGGTCGGGCTGATTACCTCGCGAAGCATTATTCATCATTATGTACGTGCCAACGAAGGGCGAAAAAATGCGGCTGTCTGTGCCAGCGATATTATGATTCGCAATCCCATAACCGCATCACCGGAAATGTTTACTGTCGATGCTGTTTTAATGATGCAAAAACACGAAATCGGCTGTTTGCCGGTGGTAAAATCCGGGCGACTGGTTGGCATTGTTACAGAGTATGATTTTATGAAAATTTCTGCGCAGTTGCTGGATGAGCTGTATGGCAAAATTGAGGTGCCACAAAATAATAAACCGCCGTCCAAACACAAGGTTAAGAACAGCGGTTCATTAATGAGGAGGTAATGTATGTTCAGAAAAAAAAGCTAAGTTAAAAATTAGTGACAGTTACAGATTTGGATTAATCCATGCATAACACCCATCTTTCAATGTGTCGCGATTTCCTTGCATGTGTTTATCTGCTTTTGTGCGAATAAACGGCGCCAGCTGATTGAAGCGGTTTTGCGCAGAAGAAGCAACATTCCGATCTTTTGATGCGGCTTTGCGATACTCTTCGCGAGCCATTTCAAATACCAGTTTGTCATCGTAGCTGTAGCCATCTTTTTCGCGTTTGTTGGAGCAATTCATAACTGCATTTTCATAAATTTCACCCATCACCATGTAAGCCAGCCCATAACCGGCATCTTTATTAATTGCCCGCCGGACATACGAACGTGCCACGGAAAACTCGTTCAATCTCCCGTAAACAGAAGCCAACGCACATAACGTATTGAGCCGATCCGGGTCGATAGTGATGATTTTTTTGTAAACGTTGATCGCATTGGAAAGCTGATCTTTCGATTCATAAACGCGCCCGATGTAGCTGAAAGCTTCCACGTTTTCCGGTTCCTGAACCAGCACTGCGTTAAATGCGCGAAGTGCTTTGTCATATTGCCCGGATTCGAATGCAATCATGCCGTATTGGCGGGCGTTCAGCACATTGGTCGTATCTTTCAGAAATGCTTCTTCACGGGCTTTCAGCGGGTCCATCCCAAAAAAGTCCATCATTCGTGCCAGCGTTGTTGCGGCTTCCACATTTTCCGGATCGTATTCGATGACTTTCCGCTGTGCGTCGATGGCGCGTTCATCTTCAAGCTGTAAGTACAATTGAGACAACACCATATAGTAATTTTTTAACGCATCCGGGTCTTGTGTTTCATCGGAAACCAACGCTTCGTAATGCAAAATTGCGCAGTTGATGTTCCCTTTGTTTTTTTGCAAATACCCGGCATGATAATGCAGCGACGGATAATCCGGATATAATTTTAACCCGCGATAAGTTGCCAACATTGCGCTATCCGGCTGATTCAGGTTCAGGTAGCAATCCACAATTTTACCGTAAACGACTTTAAAAGCACCGGTTTGATCGTTAACCACAACTTTCCAGAAATAGGGGAGAGCTTTTGAATAGTTATCTTCGGATTTGCCATACTGCGCTTTTTTGTAATATTCGCGACCGTAATCGTACCAAATTCGTATTTGATCCATGGTGACAGATTCATCAGCAAATGCATCGTAGGGCGTGGTCATGTTTTCCGGTTCACATGCCACGTTTTCGGTTTCATCCAGTCCTTCTTCCTGTGCAGAAACGGGCTGAAAAGTTGCAGCCAGCATAAAAAGTAATGCGGTGAGAGCGGCTGTTTTCAGTGCGGTGAAAATATTCACGATTAACTCCATTTTTTTAAAACACACGATATTTTTTATTGCCAACAAACAAACTGGGATTGCGGCGGCTCTGTCATCCGGTTTAAAATAACGCCAGCGTGTCAATTATGATTTGGCAAAGCTAACGAAATTTGCCTGCATTTTAAGCTTGATATATTGGGAAACCCGAAACCGGCCGTTTTCGAATATGTCGCTCCACTTCATCCCGAAATCAAACCGGTCAACCAAACCGGTTGCGGTGAAAGATACATAGTTCGAAATATCGTTGGATACGGTAGTCAGCAATACTTCCAGCTCCACTTCGCGGGTTTCGCCGCGCATGGTTAACTCGCCAGTCATCTTGTATTTGCTGTTATCCACTTTTGTGAACGATTTGCTGTGAAAAGTGATCATCGGGAATTTTTCAACAAAGAAAAAGTTCTCCGATTTCAAATCCATATCGCGAATAACATTATCCGTATCAATACTTTTAGCGGCTATTTGTGCAACAAATTTGCTGTTTTCAAAATTGTTCTCCCCCGGAACAAACTGAATTTCAAATTCTTCAAAAAATCCCTGTGTCACACCAACCGTCGGATAGCCTTTTTCCTCATCATAATCGTCACTCAATACCACAATGTGCTCAGCTTCAAAACCGACACTTGAGTGCGCTTTATCCATTATCCAGCCTTTTTGGGCCATCAACAAGCCATTGCAAATCAACAGTATCACGAGAATGTTTTTGAGCATTTTCATGATTGACCTCCACAATAATCTATTAAATTTTTCTCTTCTAAAACGCTTTTTGAATACAACTAAAGTAACAAATTACAAATTGCTTGCCAGAAATTACGCATTGATACAAACTCAATAAAATCATATATATATCGATTGACATTGCAATTTCCGCTATAGTGGAACAGGTGCCACAAAAGCACGGAAATGGCTTCAAAATATCGATCTAAATATTTAAATAATAATCGTTTAGGTGTGCGAAATAAATATAGCTTTCATCAAAACGTGGCAGGGGTTTTTTGCACCTTATTCCATTGCAAAATGCAATAGTGCTTCCAGCACTCCGCCGGAAATCGCCTGCTCCCGGTATCCGAAATAGCGGAACGCATCGCTTGGCGTATGGTGGAAAATTTGCGCAACGGCTGCCCGGGCTTCGATAATTTTACCGCTATGGGTTAATCCCCATATCTGGCCGTCAAACGGCGAGCGGATCTCGATGCTGTCCACCCTGCCGATGGCTTCGTTGTAATGCACCATATCACCAATATTTTTGAGGGAAACCCAAACACCGCCAATCGGGCTTTTGCACCAGTCAAACGGGTGTTTAAAAAATGGATCGCTGATCGCTTCGGGAATGTGGCAGTTGGGCGTATAATATCGACCGATGTGATACGTTTCGCGCGTTTCTACCGCAATATGGCAATCTGTGCCGGGCTGGTGCAGCGGAAACGCACCGATGACCAAATGGGCGTCGTCGATGGTGATGGGCGAATAATTATCGGAATAGAAGTTGACGATCACATCCGGCGGCAGCGCGTCCATCGCGGCGGAAAGATCCGTCTGTGGAATTACTGCAATTTTGCGGTCTTTCAACAAATATTGCAGCGCCTGATGAATTTTCGACGGGCGATTTTCACCGTCTGTATCGCTCCACAGCGATTCATCGATGGTTGCTGCGGTAACGTTTTCGAGAATTTTCTGACCCTGGAAAATGGCATCGCCGATGCACAAATGATAGCGAAGATTATTCTCATTTTCATTCACAACGCATACGATTTCGAAACCGCTGTTGTGTAGCCGTACGGCCGTAGCGCTGGCGATTTCATTCCCGCCGCAAATGTAAACAACGTTGTTTTTTCTAAACATCATATCGCCGGTAATCGTTTGATCAAATTGGTTTGCAAATCGCCGACAGCCACGTTAAAAATGCCTTCCGCGAACAGTTCCCGGGAGAAAGTGATGGCCCGGTTTTCCCGTGCGGGCATATCTGCTCCGGCAAAAACCAACATCGCCGGCCACGCTTGCTCGAATATTTCTTTCACGCCGCTTTCGCGATCGGTCAGATATTCCAGCATCGTTTCCGGTGAATTTCCGGGAGCCTGTAAATTTGCGCCAACACTGTGCTGCGATTCGAAATCTACCGAATCCATTCGTTGAATATCAACCAGATAAATCAGTTGATCCCAACATTGAGCACCTTGCCAGCTTGCCGAATCTTCATTGGGATTAAAACAGTGTTGCATGCTGTTCCCCAATTCCAGCAGCAGAAAAACATCGGGTAACAGCGACCGGATTTCCGCACATTTTTCCAATGGAAACCCTTGTAAATATTGCTCTTCCAGCCGATTGGCTGCGTATAACAAATGGTGGGTGTCAAATTTTTTGTGGAGCACTTTCACCAGTAAATCGGGGTGGGAGCAAACCACCATCTCGCCGGTTCCGGGAAAATGTTGCAATCCGCTGCTGAGCATCAACACTTTTTTGCCTTTGGCAACCAATTCCCGGGCAATTTTTTGACGTAAAAAACCGCGACCCATTCCACCGCAAAACGCAAGGGTGCGGTACGCTTCATCGAGTACAACTTGCTGGGTAATAACCATTCAATTCACTCTTTCGGTTCCGGAATCACGCTGAGCTGCAGCTGTTTGTAATCGGGTTTCGTGGTTAAAATCGTGCGCAATCGTCTTCTTCGCATGAGGATAAAGCAGGCATAATCGTAAAGGTCGAGGTCTAGTGAACTGTGTTTTTTCATCAACCAAACCGCTTCTTTTTGGGTGCGGCGACCAATCCAGAGCATGCTCAGGTGGGCACCGCTGTATGCGGCATCAACTATTTCGTAAAATTTGTTGGCGACAACAGCTCCGTGTTGCTTTTTTATTTCGCTCATGGCATTGCCGATGGCAATGTTGTGTGTAAACAATCGATCGCCTTCGGACAGTGCGCGTTCAAATTCTTTGGCAATGCGAGTCTCGGTTGGCGTTTGGGGATTTACCAACGCAATCCATGCAGATTGATCGACAAAAGTTTTCATTGATTGTTCGTTTCCGGTTCTGTTGGTCGCCGTAAATTCAGGATTTGAACCAGTGGATTTTCCGCGAGAATGAGATCCAGCCGTCCGGATTTAATTTTTTTAATGGAAATTTCCACCCTGTCGCCGGCATCCAGCCGCAATTTGTCACACACATCGGTAGGTAATTTTAGCGTACGCCCTTCCTGAATTTCAGCATCAAATGTCGCAAATCGTGTCAAGTTTTATCCCTTCTATTTTTTAATAAAATAGCAATCTTTCGCTTCACGTTCAAGAATTTTCTCGGTGCGAACCGATTCCGGAGCGCTTTCCTCACCGGTTGATAAACTGCATTAACCGATGGTACCGCAAGATTTCCATTTTGCAATATGGGCTGATTATGATATATTGAACATTGAAAAAATAAAAAAAAGACAAAGATTTTTTAGCTTTGCCGATTATCATAATAAAGAGATAGTTTGTAAAGGCGTTTGGAAAACAATTTGAACATTTACGCCGGGTGTTAGTTTTATCAATATAATTTGGAGTGTTTATGCGTTTGCCTCCTGTAAAAATTGCTGTTCTGGATTTGTATAATAATGAGCCAAATCAGGGAATGCGCTGTATTAAAGAAATTGTGGGGAATGCCAGCGGTTCGGTCGCCAATCGTGGTGTGATGCTCGATATTTACGACACGCGATACAAAACCGAAACGCCGGGGCTGGATTATGATATTTACATTTCCACTGGTGGGCCGGGCAGCCCGTACGATGGCGTGGGAATGGAATGGGAAAACCGCTATTTCCGGCTGATCGATGCCATTTGGAACCACAACGAGGGCAATCCCGAATCTAAAAAATTCGTGTTTTTCATTTGTCATTCATTTCAAATGATGGCCAGATTTTTCAAATTTGCTGTTGTGCAGGAACGGGATAAGCGATCCTTCGGGATTATTCCGGTGGTAAAAACGGCATCCGCGGATAACGATTCGCTGTTCAATTTGCTGCCACGCCAATTTTATGTGGCAGATTTCCGCCAGTTTGAAGTGATCTCGCCCAACGAAAAACAGCTGGCGCAGCTGGGCGGCAATATTCTCGCCCGCGAGTTGCAGCGGGTAAACCCGAAGCTGGAACGCGCGCTGATGGGCGTGCGTATTTCCAACGAAATGATCGGTACCCAATTTCATCCGGAAGCCGACCCGATGAGCATGTTGTATCACTTCCGCCAGCCGGAACGAAAGCATCAGGTTGTAACGGAACACGGCGAAGAAAAATATTACGATATGATTGCGCATCTCGAAGATCCCGAAAACATTTTGCTGACCCGGGAAAGAATTTTACCGCGCTTTCTGCGGCACGCCATGATTCAGTTGACGCCCGACGAACATCTTTCTGAAACAACGCTGGAACCGCTCGGGATATTGGATCACAAAGCTGCTGCGAATCAGTAACTGTATCAAAAACAATAGTATAGGGGAGGAAATATATGACGGAGTTTTCCGCAGAAGAAGTACGCGTTTTGGGTGTTTTGATGGAGAAACAACTGACCACCCCTGAATATTATCCACTTACGCCCAATGCGATCCGGACAGCCAGCAACCAGAAATCCAACCGTTCACCGGTGGTGGAATATGATGAAGATCTGGTGCAAGATACCCTTCAGCAGCTTCGCAAAAAGCAAATGTTGGTGGTTGTATCCGGTAGTGGCAGCCGGGTTCGAAAATACGAACACCGCATGCGCGAAGTATTTTTTCTGAATCAACGGGAAATGGCTGTGCTCAGCGTTTTGATGCTGCGCGGACCGCAAACCATCGGCGAAATTCGCAGCCGAACGGAGCGAATGGCTGATTTTTCCACGTTAACGGAAGTGGAAGAAGTACTGAAAGATTTATCCGCAGATACCCGCAAACCTTTCCCGCAAGTGATGCAATTGCCTGTTTGGCCGGGACAAAAGGAGCCGCGCTTTATTCATTTAATGTCCGGGCAGCCGGATATCGAAAAATTGCAGGAAGAAACCACGATGATTATGCCGCAAACCGCTGCGGGCGCTTCCCGGTTAACATTGCTGGAAGAAAAAGTGGAATCGTTAACTGCAGAGCTGGAATCGCTTAAAGAGCAATTCGCGACATTTAAAGAACAATTTGAATAAATAGAACGGGGCAAATGTTGCCCCGTTCTATTTTTTTCTCGCCCAAAATATAATTTAAAATAGTTGTTGAAAGCCGAGAGATTCCTGCCTTCGCAGGAATGACCAGTTGCTCACATCAAATTGGCATGCCTATTTTTTCAGAACAAACGAAATGCGCGACAAATCGCCGTCAAGATTTTGGCGCGGCATGATGCCGAAAATTTCGCAGAGTAGCGGATAAACATCAATATTGCGCACGGTTCCGGTCGGATATCCGCTTTTGAAATCCGGTCCCATTGCGTAAAAAATGCCGTGCATATCCATGTGGTGGTTGTCGTAACCGTGGTTGCCGCCGGTTTTGTGGCGTTGCCGGTAACGATCTGCGGAGCCGGTTGTGTGCAGGCTCCAACCCATTTCCGCTATCAAAACTATATCGGAAATAAACGGGTGTTTGGAAAAATGGAAATGTTCCGGCACATCATCCCGTTTGTAAACCGCAAAATTTTTGGCGGTTTGCTGTAGTTTTTGGTAAACGGAATCCAGTTCGCCCGGTTTGGGTTGAACCATCATAACCGGTCCAATTTCGTGATATTGGCAATCGAAACCATCCAGCAGTTGTTGCACATCGATGATTCGCCCGATATCGACATTGGTCATTCCGTGATCCGAAGTGATCATAATGTTGGTTTTTTCCAGCATATTATTTTTTTGCAATCCGTCGAGCAGCAGCCCGAGCAGCTCATCCAATTGTTTGATGGCGGCGTTTACTTCCGGCGAATCCGGACCGAAATCATGCCCTTTGCTGTCGGTTTCGTGAAAATACAGCGTGATAAAATGGGGACGCTCGGCTTCCGGTAATTGCAACCAGTCCAAAACACCCTGAACCCGCGCATCGTACGGGCGGTTGTGTTCGTACATTTCCCGGTATGTGGGGTGGCGATGGTCGAGTAAAATTTCCGATCCCGGCCAAAAATAGCTGGCGGTAATAATGCCCTGCCGTTCGGCTGTTTCCCAAAAAAATTCACCGAGATACCATTTGTCATCCTGAACGGCATCGCGGTTGCCCAGGCTGTATCGTTCCCCGGAATATGGATCGAAAATGCTGTTCATGATGATGCCGTGATTTTGCGGATACAAACCCGTTACCGTTGAAATATGGTTCGGAAAGGTTTTGGAAGGAAATACAGGCTCCAGAGAAAGTGCTTTAACACCTTGTTTTTCAACGCGTTCCAGATTTGGCGTTAATCCCCGCTGCGGATAATCCCACCGGAACCCATCAAACGAAATCAGGATGAGATACGGTTGCTCTCCACCGCCCAGGATGGTAACGGGCAACATGAGCAGCACTGGAAAAATCAGGTTTAGTAATCTTCTTTTCAATTGAATTTTCCTCTAATGAACGGTAAAAAAAAGGCTCCGTAAAGGAGCCTTTTTTGTTACTCTGTGCTAATTTTTTAGTTGAAAAAATAACGCATACCGAATGACATCCGCCAACGAGAAGCCAAACCGGCGATATCATAATCATCTTTTCCAACATTTTCTTTCCGGTATGTGAATCTGGGGGTTGTGCCATCTGACTCATACCCTTCAAATTGATACAGGAAATAGTTGTTGAAATCGCCAGGTACGGTGTAAACAGTGCCCCAATTGCTATTCAAAAGGTTAGCAATATTGAAAATGTCAACCAGGAACTGAATACGATGAACTTGTCCACCGGCGTTGATACCAACATCCTGGCGAATACCGAGATCGAAAGTTGCGCCAAACGGAGCCCATGCACCATTCTTTTCAGCATAACTTCCACGGTTATTTTTCAGGTAAGCATCTTCTTCGATGAATGCGTTCAGTTGGCTCCACTGTTCTGCAGCCGTTACTGTTTGGCCGCCACTTACATAATCAACCAGATTGATATCTGATGCTGATTCGGGAATGTAAATCAAGCTGCGGTTTCTGCTGGTGCTGCCCGTTTCGTTGTTGATGTTACGGGCATTGCTTCCGCCAATTACATAAGAGAACGGAGAGCCTGATTGGCCGTTAAAGAACAATGAAACTGTTGTAGCCATGTTCTTGTCTGAGGTCCAGTTATGTTTGTAACTCAGTGATGAAAGGAATCTGTGACCGACGGCAAAGTCTGTCCGGCCATAGGATGGGTCGTTTCTGCCATTGATGTTCACTTGACCTCTCCATTGGGAAGAGTTTTGTGAGGAAGTTCCTTCACTCAACGCTTTTGCATCGCCGTAGGAGTATGCCAATGTGCTGTTCAAGCCGAAATCGAAGTTTTTCGCCAACGAAACGGTCAGGTTATAACCATAACCTTTGGACGTATTGGATGCCAGATAAACAGCGCTGTAGGTCGGATCAATGCTGCTTCTGGTAAATACTTCTCTGTCATCCGGAGAGCCTGTCCATGTGTAATCAACGGTTGGGTCGGAGTTGATATTGGTATAGTTAATATTATTAACCGTTTTGGTGTAGAGCGCTTCCACGGTTGAATAAATACCAAACGGCATTTGGAAATCAACACCCAAATTTGAGCGGAAAATTTGGGGGAATTTGAAATCTTTGGTGAAAAGATCAATCTGGCCCGACGGAACTGTAAAATCCGGGTTGGTGTACTGGTTTTGAATATTCGGGATAAAATCGACGTCACCGGTAATATCGCCTTCACTGACGCGACCCTGTGTCAAGCCATTATTATTGAACATCGCACCCGGCCAAACAAAGGGGATACGGCTGGTGAACAAACCGGCGCCACCGCGAACGATGGTGCGATTATCACCGTTAACATCATAGTTGAAGCCCAAACGGGGAGAAAGCATGAGCTGTCCATCCGGCGCTTTGCCGGCAACTGCGTCCTTCGCAATCGGATATTTGTCAGCCATCAGCGGCAGTGCCGTGTTATTCAGGTAGGTATCTTCAACCGGATCGGAAGTGATAACCGGAATATCGACCCGCAGACCGCCGGTTAATCTCAGCTTGGGACTCATCGTCCATTCATCTTGCGCATAAAAACCCAGCTGCATTGCTTTAAAGTCTGCTGCTGCTGCGGTGCCGTCGCCGGTAAGGTTATCTACCAACGAATACGCCCGGTCATATTCTTGTGCCGGAGCGCCATTGATAAAATCATCAATGCTGCCATAGCGGTATGTTCCATAATTCTGGCCGATGAACACATTATAAATGTCATAAAATTCGTTGTGTGTTCCAAATGTGAAGGTGTGTTGGCCGCGATACCAATTAAAATTATTGGTAAAAGCAAAAATGTCCTGATTCAATTCGTTTGCGGTTGAAAATTCTTCCGATCCAAAACGAATCAGTCCGCTGCTTTCATCTTCGATAAATACATATGGGAAATCGCCGGCGAGCGGATCTCTGTCATCACGAACAGTCACATAGCTCAAAATCACATTGTTTGAATACTGGGATCCAAAATGAGAGTTCAGTTCCAGTGCGGTTGAGTTTGTGGTGCTCGGGAAATAAATGCCGTTATTTGAAAAGTTGATCGTGCTGCTGCTACCCGCAGTCCGGTCATATTGTTCAGCTTTTGTATACTGATGGCGCAATGTTAAGTAATGGTTTTTGCTGAGGTTATAGTTCAGTTTTCCAAAAATCTTTAAGCCATCAAGTTCATCTGAAACATTACCGAATGTTCCGGGGTCGTAGCCATAGGTGTTGATAAGATGGTTACGCAATCTATTCAAATCTGATACGGAATATCTGCCGGCAACGGATGTGTAACTTTCTGTTTCAAATGGCAGTGGTGTTTCGTCTTTTTGAAATTCGACGTTACCGAAGAAAAAGAGTTTGTCTTTCATGATCGGTCCGCCGAGGGAGAAGCCGTAAACTCGTTTGGAAAAATCGTCAACTTTTTCGCGCTCAATGTCCAGGCGATCGGCAAGTGTGCCGTTTGTTTTTGCAACCAGACTTTGATTTTGCAAATACGTATAAGCAGTACCTTTAATGGTATTGGTACCAGATTTGGTTACAGCGTTAATACCGGCACCTGCAAATCCGCCCAGTGTTACGTCGTAAGGAGAAAGCACGACTTGCAACTGATCGATAATATCAACGCTAAAAGGGGAGATGCCTGTTTGACCACCGTTTGTACCGGATCCGGCCAATCCAAAAACGTCGTTATTAACAGCACCGTCGATATAAATTGCATTGTATCGGTTGTTGATACCGGCAAATGTTATACCTTCGCCATACTGACTGGACTGAGGGGTGAGCCGTACATAATCGTTTAAATTACGATCCAGCGACGGGAGTTCTTCAAGGTTTTCTGTGGAAATTTGAGTACTTGTTCCAGAATTCTCGCCTACGGAGCCGGGTTTTGAGACAACCGTAACGCCAGCGATCTCAATTGCAGCCTCTTTCATGTTAAATTCAAAATGCGAAGTAACACCAAGTTTAAGATTAACGTTTTCTTCAACCTGATCATTAAATCCAACATATGAAACGGTGACTGAGTATGGACCACCAACCCGCATACCGGGAATCGTGAATCGCCCGTCAATACGGGTACTGGCGCCATATCTCGTTCCCGAAGGATTGTGAACCGCTACCACATTTGCGCCAACCAGCGGTTCACCATTGTCTCCGTTTACAATACCGGTCATCGTTGAAGTGGTATTACCCTGTCCAAAGAGAACGGCTGTAAACATGAGAACAAAAATTACGGTTAAAAATTTCTTCATTTACTCCTCCATAATAGGATTAATTATAACTAAGCTAAGCGTACACCAGAATTTCCTGATTGTAAAAAATAGAATGCAAAGATAGGAGAGCAGTATTAAGATTCGATAATAATCCTCCTTCAGATTTATTAAACTTTTTCATCGAAATGTCGTTAATAAGAAGTTTCGATGCTCAATACAGCCGCGATAAGTTAAACTTTGCAAAAAATCTTATCAAGATAATTTTTTCATCGTTCAGGCAAGCGCCGGAACGCATGACATTTTTCAATGCTCAAGTAATTGTAAAAGTGTTAGTTGCAGTTGGACGGTTGTTGGAAAGGTGTGAAAAAAAAGTTGTATTATTTTGGAGAAACAGTGATTTTTTCGGCGATTTCTGCCGGAATCGGGCGGGCTTTCATCGATTTTGTCTGCGGATCCCAATGGACACATACAACAGCAAAAGCGCCTGTGGCAACGGCTTCCAATGGCTGATCTGCAGATTGGTCCTGCGCACTCACTTTAAAGATTTCGAAACGGTAGGTCAGCTTCTTCTCTCGTTTTTCCGTGACATAGACATGCACTTCCAACTCATCCTCAAAATGCAGCGGCGCACGGTAATTGCAATCCACAAACACGCGCGGAAATCCATATTCGCTGTTTTTGGGATGAATGGAAACTCCCAGCGACCGGAAAAACGCGTGTTCAGCCATTTCCATATAGCGAAAATAATTGGCAAAATGAACGATGCCTGCCGCATCAGTTTCAGAAAATTCTACCCGTTTGCGATAAATAAAATTCGGTTCCAAAATGCCTCAAACTGTTTCTGCGATCAACGGTTTACCGTGCGGTAAATCAGCCGGTAATTCGGCAAATTCGCGCATGGCGTTAAACAACGTGTCGTAACTGCGGTCGGTTTTTCCGATCAGAATATCGGTGACATCCGAGCGCAATTGCGGATATTTTTCGAAAAATGAACGGAAGTTAAATGTATCATTATAAAAGGCATAGACCAGTTTTCGCATCGCTTCCAGATTGTATCTGACCACATCGCTGTACTCCGAAAATTGCGATGCGCGGAAATTATTCTGCTGCAAAGCGATTTCCACTGCATCTGCGGCCAATTCCCCGCCAATCAGCGCGAGCAGCACACCGGTAGAAAATACCGGATCGAGAAATGCGAAGGCATCGCCGGCCAGCACAACGCCATCGGCAGCGCAATATTTGGATCGATAGGAATAATCGCCGGTCACCCAAAATTCTCCGAATGGTGTGCCGGGTGCGAGGTGTTCGGCAATCCAGCGATTGTTTTGGATTTCGCGCTGAAAAATTTCCTGAGGATCGCGCGTTTCGCGATAGAGATAGGATTTTTCCGCCACAACGCCAACGCTCACAACATCATCCGCCAGCGGGATGTACCAAAACCAGCCTTTTTCGGGAATGTAGGCAACGGTGGTGGCACCTTCGTCAATGCCTGCATCGCGTTTGGCGCCTTTGTAATACGTCCAGATCGATACTTTTTTGAGCTGCTCATCCATTACCCGCCAGCCGTTCCGGTTTACGAAAAAGCTGTTTCGACCGCTGGCGTCGATGGTTACCGGTGCGATAAATTCGTTGCGATTGTCGTTTCTATCTTGCGTAATAATGCCGGTTATCGCGCCATTGCTTTCCAGCGCTTCGCGAACGCGCCAACCTTCGAACACATCAGCGCCTTTTTCGCGGGCGTTATCGAGCAACATTTTGTCGAATTCGCTGCGGCGAACCTGCCAGGTTTGCGCTGCGGCGTGATTGAGGTGTTCGCCAAAATAAAATGGCTGCGAAATATTGCCGCGCGTGCTGGCAAATTGCACGCTGTATTTTTTGGTGAAATGGGTTTTGCGGAGTTTTTCAACCATCCCGATGCGATTGAGCGTAAAATAACAATACGGCACCAGTGATTCGCCAACGTGATAGCGCGGAAAACGCTCCTTTTCGATCACGGCGACACGGCGTCCGTTCATCGCTAAAATGGCCGCTGCGGTCGCGCCGGTTGGTCCGCCGCCGATGATCACAACATCATATGTTTGGCTCGATCGGTTCATTTCAAAATCCTGTTTTCCGGGTATTCAATAATTGATGTTTCTTCGCGCAAGTGTTAACCTAAAACATAACTGAAATTGCCGCAACCGATTTCTATTTTGGGGATTTTTCCGGCAAAATTTCGACCACTTCGACCAGCGGTTGACTGTCCGGCAACAGCAGCCGGTTGAGTCGTCCGAACAGCCAGCGCGATTGCGTCATGCCGAACGCCCGGTTGATGATCGCATCCGAAAGCACCCGAAAAAAAAAGAGCGGCTCGCTGCTGTGCGGCAGCGGATGATCGCGTAAAATGCCCCCGAGCGGTTGCCGGCAAGCCAGTGTTTTGCTGCGGATTGGCTCGGGAAATTGCAGCAAATGAATGCAGATCGCGCCAAATAAAACCGGTTCGTCATTCTCACAATCGAGCGTTACCATCCGGTGCAAATATTCATCCGTAACGGTTTTGTGCAATACGTTCAAAGCGATATTCTGGCGATAAAAAGATTCCAGCGTCGGCGTCATATCATTGCTGTGCGCCAATAATTGCCGCTGCGGTTGGGGAATTTCCGATTCGGGAATTTCCGTAAATGGCGGTGTGTTTTGGCGGATTCCCGCATACAGCGCTTCGAGAGGAAATAGTGAGTGAAAATCATTTTTCATATGAGGCATCTGAACTCGGTGGTATGCTCGGAAATTCCGAAATTAGGGTTTCAGCCAATTGGTTTTACAAGTTACTGTCATACGCAAAAGCGCTGCGCGTGTTTCCTGTTAAATGATGTTACGTCAGTTATTTAAATTGAAGAACCGCTTTGCTGTTCCGCAAACCGATGTGTTTTTTGTGGTGATTTCGGTGGGCAGATGAAGCAAAATATCAGATTATTTTAATCATATTCTTCTTCCGGTGTCGGTTTGTCTGCGGGCAAATCGCGATGCTCGATCGGACATTCCAGAATCGCGGAAATTTTTTCTGATAATTCCTGAATAGCGCCGGCATTACCGGCGGAAATCAGCGAATGTGCCGAGCCATTCCGCATCGCCAGTTGCAATTGGTTGCGCGTTTTCAACGGATTGCTGAGCCAGCGGAGCGCTTCCACCTCGCTGAAACTCGCCAGATATTGCCCGTTTTTTTCGATGATGCCGCGTCCGCCGTGGAAAAAATATTTCTCGCCGACCAGCGCCATCCGGGCATATTTCAGTAATTGCGGGATCAGAAATGCGACCGGAACCAACAGAAAAATAATCAAAAATGGGTCGCGTTCGACCACCATCCGGATGCGCTCAAAAATATTGTAGCTCTCGCTCTCGAAAGAAAGAAAAAGAATGCCGTAATACCAAAAACATGTGAATATCAGCAAAAACAGAAACGGCACAATTGCCTGCGACCGCGATCGCTCGATCGTCAGTTCGCCCGGAACGGGGCTATCAATTTGATAATATTTAATTTGCATCGCCAAAAATCCTGATGTTTTATTCGCTGATATGTTAGCAAAATCGCCGGTCATTTGCAACCGTGGCCGGTTTTGCGGCAGATGGTTCAGGTGTTGTTCAATTTAAATATCAACTGTTCCGCAGCCGCGAAATCATCCGCTTTAAACCCGACTTTCGGATCACCCAAATCCACCCCTTTAGCTTGGCGAATGTCATCCACGCTCACCCATGCGAAATCGCTGTGTTCATCGGAAAGCCGCAGCGTTCCACCGGTGATTTTCACCAGATAATCAATCGCCAGCATAAATTTACCCGGCTGAATTTCACCAAACCAGGTATCGGCGGTTTGCAGCACGGAAACGTCCAGCCCGGTTTCCTCCCGCACTTCGCGAATTACGCCGTTTTTGGGGTCTTCATTTTTATTGAGCCGACCACCTGGCGGTGCCCACAGCAACGGCGGATTGTTGCGTTTGAGCAGCAAAAATTTGCCATCGCGATACACATAGCCGATCACCGCCACAACGTGCGTAAGTTTCATAGATTCATCAGTTGCGTCATTCATTGCATCCCCGGATGTTGTTCAGTGAAACATAAAAAAGCCCTTGCCAAAATGGCAAGGGCTTTTGCAGAAAGCGATGAAAAAAATAATTATTTCAATAAAATCATCCTGCGCGTTTCCCGGAAATCACCGGATTGCAGCATATAAAAATACATACCGCTGGCTGCGGAAACACCGCGCTCATCCGTGCCGTTCCAGATAATTTGATGCATTCCGGCCGGCAATACGCCGTTTGCCAGTGTTTTCACCAACTGACCGCGGGCGTTGTAAATGTTGAGCGAAACCACCGCGTCCACCGGCAAACCAAATTGAATCGTTGTGGTTGGATTGAACGGGTTGGGATAATTCTGGCGCAGCTCGAACGTTTCTGGCACGGCGGCAATTTCTTCCGGCGCCTGTGGCGCTTTCGGCAGAATAGTCGCGCTGTGCGAAACGATCACCACATTTTTTTCAATCGAGATGCGATCGGCGATAATTGCGCCTTTCAGATAGCTGTCATCTTCCAGTTTGACCGTTGCGTTTGGCGCAATCAGGTTGCCGCGCATAATTGCTTTTTCGCGAATTTTGATGTTGCGATCGTCGCCGCAAAATACTGTAAAATCTGCAGTTGAGCCGCCGGAAATTTCCACTTCGGCACGTTCGTCGAGTTGCAAATCTTCTTCCAAATAAAGATTTACCGGACCGCCGGAAACATCGACAACCAGTTTTGCCCGCGATTGGAGCGTCAAATCTTCTGCAAAATAATCGCCGCTGCTCAATTGCAGCGTGGCGCGATCGTCCACTTCAATATCGTCGTAGCTGCCGGGTGGCAAAATTTTGCTGCCGCGTTTGTGCACGTAAATATCTGTTTTTCCCGAAGTAAACTGTGCGAGCTGCGGTATCGGAACAGCATCGACAGATGCTTCCAAAATCGAACCGTTCACCGTGCCGTCAATGTCTGTTTCGGGTGAAATGACATCGCCATCGACAGTGTTGCGCTTTTCAATTTCGATCGATTCGACAGCGGAAATGTTGCCGTAAATAACGCCATTGCGTCCTTTTTCGATCTCAACTTTGTCGTTCGAATGGATGTTTCCATGAATCGAGCCGAATTTTTCGATGTTGATCCGGTCGTTGGCCAGCAGCACAAAATCCTGTGCCGGTGGTGGCGAATTGTCGATGCCCTCGCCGGTCAACTGAATGTCAACGGTTGGCGAGTCGGGATCATCGCTGGAAATGCTGACGGTTGCTGAAGTTACGCCGACCGCCGCGGGTGAAAAAGTGGCGTCAAAGGTTGCTGTATTTCCCGGAGAAATGGTTGCCGGCAGCGTCGGTAAATTGGCGAGAGCGAACGCGCCGCCGGGATCGGAAATGGCGGAAACGGTCAAATCCGCGCTGCCGTTATTTTGGATGGTGACGGTTGCAGCGGCATTTGCGCCGATGGTAATTTGCCCGAAATCAATCGCCGTCGGCGAAACCGCGATGTCGGGCATCGGCGCCGCAACGCCCTCGCCGGTCAACTGAATTTCAACGATCGGCGAATCGGGATCATCGCTGGAAATGCTGATGCTCGCGGCATTTGCGCCGACTGCTGCGGGTGAAAACGTGGCGTCAAAGGTTGCTGTATTTCCCGGAGGAATGGTTGCCGGCAGCGTCGGCAAATTGGCGAGAGCGAACGCGCGCCCGGGATCGGAAATGGCAGAAACGGTCAAATCCGCGCTGCCGTTATTTTGGATGGTGACGGTTGCAGCGGCATCTCCGCCGATGGTAATTTGCCCGAAATCGATCGCCGGCGGCGAAACCGCGATGTCGGGAATTGGCGCCGCAACGCCTTCACCGGTTAATTGAATTTCGACAATTGGCGAATCGGGATCATCACTGGAAATGCTGATGCTCGCGGCATTTGCACCAACCGCCGCGGGTGAAAAAGTGGCGTCAAAGGTTGCTGTATTTCCCGGGGAAATGGTTGTCGGTAGCGTCGGTAAATTGGCGAGAGCGAACGCGCCGCCGGGATCGGAAATGGCGGAAACGGTCAAATCCGCGCTGCCGTTATTTTGGATGGTGACGGTTGCAGCGGCATTTGCGCCGATGGTAATTTGCCCGAAATCGATCGCCGTCGGCGAAACCGCGATATCCGGTTCTGTGCCGACGGAAACACCGTTTTCGCTGCCGGGTGTCGGTGCAAAAAGCGCGTATGTGTCGCTATTGCGAGCGCCACCGCTGCCATTTGGAATGCGCTGCATCGATTCGCCGATGGCATTCCCATTACCGTTTTCGTTGATTTGCGGCTGTCCGGCGTTCAGCAAAGCGAGCAATTCTGCGTCGTCCGCATCGTCGGTATCGTATACCATCGCGTCAATCAAATTGGCGGTGGAAACGGCGGTTCCGTTGGGAAAATCTGCGGCATCTCCCGCGAAAATGGCGATGGCATCAGCTCCGTTTTGCAAAAAATTATTGTTGAAAACAAAATCCACATTGGGCACGGCAGCGTTACCGGCGACAAAATAACCGTCGGCATCTGTGGAAAATCCGTCCAGATCGTACGCGGCGTACGAAACATCCGATGTGCCGTTGAACAGCACCAGCACCAATCCGGATAAATCCGTGTTGCCCGTTCCGCCATCGAACAGCTCCACAAATTCCGCCATGTCCGTGCCGTCCTGATCGCTGTCCACTTCGTTGATGACCACCGGAACTGCTGGCGGCGGTGCTGTGCCTTCGCCGGAAAGCTGGACTTCGATCGCCGGGGAATCCGGGTCGTCACTGGTGATGGTGATTGTTGCGTTATCCGCTCCCGCATCTGTGGGCAGATAATTCGCATCGAACGAAACGGATGAACCGGCGGGAATGGTCGCTGCCAAAACCGGCAGATTTGTCAGCACAAACTCACCGGCGGGATCGGAAATCGCGCTGACCATTAAATCTGCGGTGCCCGTGTTGGCAATGGTAATTGTGGCCGGACCTGCCGCGTTGCCAATTTCCACCGTCCCAAAATCAATCGCCAACGGCGAAATCGCGATGTTCGGCGCCGGCGGCGCAGCCACAAAACTTTGCGAATTGTTGATGCTTCCGAATGTTTCCGCTGCCGCCGGATTCCAGCTAAATTCTTCGTAAATGGTGCCGTTGCCGCCCAGTTGCAGCGATTCGCCAACCGGCGAAGTTGTCGGTTCATTTACAATAATATCGGTGCTGGGCAAACCGGTTGCCGGACCGTTTGTTGCGGTAAATTCTCCGTCGTAGCTCAACAATTGGATAACATTTCCCAAATCATCCACCAACGCCAATCCGTCCGGATCGCCATTTTGGATGCCGGAACGGAAAAACGCCAGCGTGCCAAATCCGTTGTCCTGATCGGGAATAATACCCGTTAAATTGATGGTTCCATACGATGCGCCGGTTGCCCCGTTGTAAAGCACAATTTGCCAGCCGGAAAGATCCGTCCCTGCCGGGCCGGCAATTTCAACACCTTCGCCGGTATCGGTGCCGTCGTTATCGTAGTGGATTTCGTTGATGAACACATCTGCGGCACTGGCAAATGTGCTAAATATCAGAAATAACAAGAAGATAAGTGCGCGTGGCGCAGGGTGAACTGTCGCACGAAACATGCCGTTTCCTCCTTTTTGCTGTGGCATAAAATGAGTGTTGATGATTTGAAAAATTCAAATCCATGCGATTGCAACGGAAATTCGCTGCAAATCGACCTGACAACTTTGATTATTAGAGCTTTGGTGTGTTAATTCCGCCATCAAAAATGGCAGAAAAATATAAGTATTTTGATCAAAAGATCAAACCTGTTATTCAATTTTTCTAAAAAAACAGAAATATTTCACCCATTTGATGTGAACCGGATTAGTGGTAGATTTATTTTCGCAGTTATCCGAATAAATACAATTAATTTGAGGTGAATCATGTTTGCCGATTTTAAAACGAAACACATTTGGATCGTGCTGATTTTTTCGATAACATTTTGGAATTGTTCACAAACGAAACAGGGGAGTACCGTGCCACCAGATGTTGAAAAAAAACCGGAAAAATTAACCGCCAACGGCGATACCCGCATCGATAATTATTATTGGCTGAACCAACGCGAAAATCCCCAGGTGATTAATTACCTGGTCGCGGAAAATAATTATACCGATGCAGTGCTGGCGCATACGAAAACGCTGCAAAATACACTATTCGACGAGATGGTTGGGCGAATCAAACAGGATGACCAATCTGTGCCATATCAATACAACGGTTATTATTATTATAACCGCTACGAAACCGGCAAAGAATATCCGGTTTACGCCCGCAAAAAAGGCAGCCTGGATGCCGCAGAAGAAATTTTGCTGGATGTAAATGAAATGGCGGAAGGTCATGATTATTATCAACTTACCGGATTGGAGGTCAGTCCGGACAATCAGTTGATCGCATTTGGAGTGGATACCGTCAGCCGTCGGCAGTACACGCTGCACATCAAAAATCTGGCAACGGGCGAAATTCTGGCCGATCGTGTGCCGAATACCACCGGAACATCCACCTGGGCAAACGACAATCGTACGTTGTTTTATGCCACAAAAGACAGCACACTGCGTCCTCACAAAATCATGCGCCACACTTTGGGCAGCGATCCCGCCGGCGATGCGGAAGTGTTCCACGAAGCCGATAACACGTTCGATTGTTATGTGTATAAATCCAAATCCGAGCAATATATTTTTATCGCATCGAGCAGCACGCTTTCATCGGAATTCCGCTTTTTGGATGCGACAAATCCCAATGGCGAGTTCCAGATTATTCAGCCGCGCGAACGCGATCACGAATACGAAGTGTTCAATTATCAGGATAAATTTTACATTCTCACCAATCTGAACGCCAAAAATTTCCGGCTGATGGAAACATCCGTTCGCAACACCGGAAAAGAAAACTGGACAGAAGTGATAGCGCATCGCGAGGATGTTTTGCTGGAAACGATGGAAGTGTTCAACAATTATCTCGTTTTGCGCGAGCGAAAAAACGGGCTGCGGCAACTGCGCATCATTAATCAGCGGGATAAATCCGATCACTATCTCAATTTTGGCGAACCCGCATACTCCATTTACAGCGATAAAAATCTCGATTTCGACACCGATTTGCTGCGCTACAAATACACCTCGCTCACCACACCGATGAGCAATTACGAATATAATATGAAAACGCGCGAAAAAAATCTGCTCAAACAGGAAGAAGTTTTGGGTGGGTTTGATCCGGCAAATTATATAACCGAACGATTGGACGCGACTGCTCGCGACGGTGTTAAAGTGCCGCTTTCCATTGTTTACAAAAAAGGTGTTGAGAAAAACGGTGAAAATCCGTTGCTGCTGTATGGCTACGGTTCATACGGCATCAGCATGGATGCAACCTTCCGTTCCGATCGGTTGAGCCTGCTGGATCGCGGATTTGTGTTTGCCATCGCGCACATTCGCGGTGGTCAGGAAATGGGCAGAAGTTGGTACGAAGACGGCAAATTGCTCAAAAAGAAAAATACGTTTACTGATTTCATCGATTGCGGCGAATTTTTGATCGAACAGAATTTCACCAATCGCGAAAAATTATTTGCCCTCGGCGGCAGCGCCGGCGGTTTGCTGATTGGCGCGGTAATCAATATGCGTCCGGATTTGTTCAAAGGCGTGATTGCGGCGGTGCCATTTGTGGATGTCGTCACGACTATGCTGGACGAAACCATCCCGCTGACAACCGGCGAATTTGACGAATGGGGCAACCCGAAAGATCCTGTTTATTATGAATATATGAAATCGTATTCGCCATACGATAACGTGGAAGCAAAGGATTATCCCGCAATGCTGGTCACCACCGGATTGCACGATTCGCAGGTGCAATATTTTGAACCTGCCAAATGGGTGGCAAAATTACGCGATCTGAAAACGGACCATAATCCGCTGTTGATGCACACCCAAATGGAAGCCGGGCACAGCGGCGCATCCGGCCGGTTCGAAAAATATCGCACCGTTGCGCTGGAATACGCATTTTTGATTGATCTGGCAAATGCCAATCAGTCCGCCGAATAATTGAATAGATGATAAAAATTGCAGGTTGCTATTCATTAAATATGAGCCGGCAACCTGCAATTGTTTTTGGTAAACAGATGGATTTTTGGAAGATAACCCAACCGTTTGCCCGATTAAAAAATGTATAAATTTTCAAACAAAATTGTGAAAAGCGCCTGAAATTGGCTATATTTGACAGCTCAATACCGGAGAAAAAATGCGCAACTTCACATTCTGCTTTATTGTATCACTGCTCTTTTGGGTCGGTTGTTCCGGTGCATCGCGGTTGGATTGGCAAAAAGTAAACGGTAATTTACGTCAGGAAATGGCAACGCTGGCAATGGCCGGAGATGCCGGAATATTGACAGTTAGCGGTAAAACCCGCGCCGATTTAACCGCCGGGCAACAGCAATCGCTACAGAAAACCGGCGTCAATCTAAAGTCCCGAAATGGCACCGGGTTTGTTGCGGAAGGTTCGCTGCAACAAATCGAGCGCGTTGCCGGTTTGCCCTTTGTGGAATGGCTGCAACTATCCCGGTAAATCCGGCGAAAATGCAAACGGATTTTGCCAAAAAATCAGCAAATCACAAATCTTTCCCATTCTTCGGCGGAATCGCCGTATCAACGAAAAAACAAAATTGCAGAAAATGACACTTCCTGAATTGTTAGACGCATGCAGCGATGCACAATCACCCCAACATCGTCGGGGATGGTTGCTGTTTATGGAGCAATTTCAACCCTACATCGAACGAAAAGTAATTCATTACTGCGCCAAATGGAACGTGCCGCGACTCGGTTTCCAGTTCAACGAATGCGTGAACGATATTCAGGCCCGGGTTTTTGAGATCCTTTGCCAAAAAGACTTCCGGGCGTTGAGCAATTTTAAAGAGCGTGACAATGAATACCGTTTCATGAGCTACCTGAGTGTTATTTGTCACAACGCCACGGCGCATTACATGAAAAAATATCTCAAACATCTTGCCGATGTCGAAACAGATGACCTGCGCCAGCTGTCCACGGAAATGGCGGACGACACTCGCGGACAGCTGTTTGAATACGTTGTTCACCAATTGCGCAGCGCCAAAAAAAAGCTCCCGAAAAATTTTGAACGTGATCTGAACCTCTATCTATTGTATGTGTGGGGCGATTTCAGCAAAGAAATGATCGTAGAAATGCCCGCTTTTCGCGGACAAATCACACCAAAAATGGTTGATCTCGCGGTTTACCGGCTCCGCGGTTTGCTGCGCGAACTGGAATCGGAGTAATTTCATAATTTTCGCCAAACAGGGATTGCCGCAAAGACGCAAATTTCGCATACGGTTTAAAAAGCTCTGTTTTGCATGTTGAGATGCCGGCAGATCATTTTAAACCTTTTGCGTTTATTGGAACATTGCGGCAGAATAAATTCATTTTTTTTGAGAAAAAGCGAACGTATTCACCTCTTATTAGTTAGTGACGGCGATCACGGCAAACGGAGCCGGAGCAAATGGACAAAAAATTCGAGAGGTGCATTATGAATGTAGAGCCAACAATCATCGGAAAAGGGCTGGCGTTGTTCGAACGCAATTTTGGTAAATCCTCACCGTCTGAATTGCAAACATCTGTGCCGGAAAAATTAAATAATGTAATTGTGTGGTGGCAAGATGGGTATCACCAGCTCAAAAACGGTGATCCGTTTTCGGATGATTTATTACAAGATGAAACCGTGTACGCGGAAAAAATACGCTACGAATTATTGAGCAACTGGCTGGAAACCAACACCGCAATGGATTTTCATCGCGTCAGCGATGGGTTGCTGCGGGAGTTGAACAACGATTATACTTTTTTTGAATATTTTTGCGAAGTGATGCGCGGTTATTTTAATGAAAAAGAAATGGTGCTTTAGCTTAGGTTTTGGTTTATCTGAAAACATACGGTGAGATGCAGGTGCAGCATTTTCGCCGGAACGCGACAAAAAATTGACGTAAACAAACTTGTGGTGAGTTTGAAGGAGAAGTAGAAATGGGAATAAATTTAACATATGAAGAACTTGTTTCCTGGTTGGAAAAACCGGAAAACAACGCATTCGGACAAAGAATAAGACAGGATGCGGAAAATAATCCCGCAACAAAATTATTGATTAACCTGATCGACGAATGCCGTTCGATGGTCCAATCAGCCATGCTCAACAAACCGGATGCGGTGCTGAGCTACGAACAAATTGACGATCTGTTAATCCGGCTGCTCGCTGCGCCGACAGAATCGGACGCCCGGCAATTTTTGGGGCAGCTCCGGTTTTTGCCGGCATTTTTTCGCAAACTGAGCATCCGGCTGGAACGGATTTCCGAGGAAGTCAACGTTGAGGAAATTTCCAGAATTAGCCAACAATTCGGTTATCAATCGCCAACGCGGGAAAACCTGCTCAAAATAGTGCCGACGGTGCAACAGCAAGGTTTTGCGCGTACCGAAAACCCGGCAAAAAATATTGTGGCAATGCCGGTGTTCAACTGGCAGCGGTGGGCTACTGCTGCGGCAGCCGTTTTCCTGATCGGGGTAATCTCAATTTGGTCGCTGACAGACACAAACTCCGGATATTTGGGGGTTTACGATAACCAATTGCCCTACCAGTTTTCCCAATTCGAATTGATGCCGATGGAACAATTGCGCAGCCAATCCGGTTTGCGCAGTTCATCCCAATCGCTGGAAGGCAATTTTCAGGCGCTGGCGGCAGTGATGAACACCAGCCGGGAAAATTACGAAGCTTTCCGGTATTCGGGAATGGTAAAATCGCTGGAAAATTTCCAGCCGGTTGCAGCTATTCTGGAAGATCAGGTTGCCGGATTTTCTGCAGAATCAGAAAATATCGATCGGGAGATGATTGCCCAATCGCAGCGATTATTGCAGGAATATCATTTTACGATGGGGTTGGGATATTTGGCGTTATCGACTTCTGCGAAAGCAACGCCGGATGAAAACAGCCGCGAAACCTTTCAACAGCAGGCGATTGCCAGCTTTGGTAAAGCCAAAAATCTGGCTGAAAAATTTGCGCTGGAAACGTCCGGTCGCGAAATTTTTTACACCGGATTGGCAGAACGTTTTCGCGGGGAAATTGAGTTGGCAAAATCGTATTTCGGGCAAATTCCGCCGGAAAGTATTTTTTACGAAAGAGCACAACAGGAATTGGGCGATTTGTAAAATCTGCATGATTCCCGGTTTAAAATTCCGGGACTGAAAATAAAACAACAACAACAAAAAACGCGCAGTGATTTAGCATCGCTGCGCGTTTTATTTGTTATTCATGTCTAATAAAATCAAGGGTTTGTGGTTACTTGCGGCTGCAGTTGGTTATTTGCGGATTCGACAAATACGGTAATTTGCTCGTTGTAAATTCGTGACCAAAGCGTGAGCTGTCCGTCATCGCCACCGGAGAAAAATCTATCGCCGATATTGTTAAAACTGAGTGCGTTTATTGAGCGATTGTTTGCTTCTAAAATGTTGCGGCTTTTGCTGTCTTCTGTTTCCCAAATGCGGATTTGCCCGTTTTTATCACCGGAAATAAACCAATCGCCGGCAGGCGTAAACGCAACTGTTTTCACCGAACCGGAGTGACCTTTGTATTCCCGCATTTTTTTTCCATCGCCGACCCGCCAGCGAAAAATGGCTTTATCATTTCCGCCGGAAAGTGCCATCTGTCCGTCCGGGCTGAGCGCAACGGTCAACACGCCGCCGCTGTGACCTTCCCATGTTGCCAGCGATTCGCTCAAGTCGATTCGCCAAAGTTTCACAGTTCGATCGAGACTGCCGGAAATAAAAAACGTGCCATCGTTGGAAAAACTCACCGAAGTTACCGAAAAATCGTGCCCGGAATATGTCCGGACGATTTCGCCGGTTGTGCTGTTCCACAATTTTAGCATGTTATCGTGGCTGGCGGAGAGCACAAATCGCCCGTTCGGCGAAAAGGTAACAGCCATTACCGCGCCGTTGTGACCTTCGAGCGTTCTCAGCAAATCTCCGGTTTGGGCATTCCAGAGCTTTATGGAACCATCTTTGCTGGCGGTTACGATGCTCGATTCATCGGGCGACCATTCTGCGGATGTGATCCAAAAATCGTGGGCGGGAATTTGGCGAACCAGCCTTTCGGTTGCCACATCCCAAATGCGTAAAATATGATCCGTACCGGCGGATAAAACAAATGTGCTGTTCGGGGAAACGGAAACAGTATTGATCGGCGAGGCTTCTCCGGGCGCATTTTCCTGTGCATGCATCCAACTGATCAGCAACACTGCGCCGACCATTATTCGTAGCGGCTTTTTCTGCAAAACGACCTCCTTGTATCATCTCACGATGTTTAGAAACGGTTACAACTTAGCTGCAAATAACATCAAATGTGAGCTGCGTCATGTGTCTAAATCACAAACTTGCCAATGGGATTTGAAAAAGAAGGGATTCCGGAAACCGGCGGTTCGATTTCCGGAAATGTAGATGCGCTAACGATTTAAAATATCAATCACTTGCGGATGAAGGGCGGGAGCGGCCGCCACAATGCTGTTTCCGGTAACAGGATCGTTGCCCTGCCAGTCCGTGATCACGCCGCCGGCGCCGCGAATAACCGGAACCAGCGCCATTAAATCCCACGGATTCATTTCCGGATCGATCATAATATCCGACCAGCCGGATGCAACCAGCACGTAACCGTAGCAATCGCCCCACGTGCGGGTGAAACGGGTTTGCTGCATCAGTTGATCGAATTTTTTGGCGGATTGGTATTTGCCCACCGCATTCACATCGGTCGTGAGCAGCACGGCGTTTTGAAGATGCTCCGTGTTGCGCACCCGGACCGGTTTTCCGTTCAACAACGTTTGGCTGCCGTCGCTGATACACAATTGGTTGAGCGCCGGTAAATTGATTGCGCCGACAACCGGTTTGCCGCCGTGCAGCAGCGCGATGAGGGTGCCGAACAGCGGACAACCGCTGGCAAACGATTTTGTGCCGTCGATGGGATCGAGCACCCAGACAAACTCGGCTTCCGCGTTCGAATTGCCAAATTCCTCGCCGATCACACCGTGTTCAGGATATTTGCTTTCGATGAGTTCGCGCATGCGTTTTTCCGCCGCACGATCCGCGATGGTTACCGGACTGGCATCGGATTTTGTTTCAACTTCCAGCGATTGGTTGAAATACCACGGTTGGATCACGGTTTGGGCGGCGTCCGCCAGAATTTTGGCAAAATCGAAAAATTGTTGATACGACATCGTTTCTCCTGATTTTTACTGTTCGTAAAATAAGGGAATCGACAGGGCAATCAAAAAAGTAATTGTGCTGAAACCCATAAAAATCCAGCCGATTTCCACGCAATATTCGCGAATGCCCAGTTCGCCGAGAATGTAAAACCAGTCGTGTTTGCCGTTGCCGAGCAGGCGGAGTTGGCGCACTTGCGCATCCGCCACATAAACGCTGATGTTGATCCAGTTTTGACCCAGCCAGGCAATCATAATTTGCAATCCGGTTCGATAGTCATTTTGCCAAAAATAAAACGCCAGAAACAGCGGAAAAATAATCTGCATCAGCGTGCCGCCGAGCGCGTAAATAAAATTGCCGAAAAAGATGAAAAAAAAGTGCCCGGCTTCGTGAATCACCAAATCTGCGTTGTCGATGAGTGTGTAATTCCCGCGCGTGAACAAATAATACAGCGAAACCGGCAGCAAAATCAGCGAAGCAGTCCATTTTTTGAGTGGCGCAACACCAACGAAATAATATGCGATAATCCCCATTTTTGCCCCTTTTTAAAAAATAGTATCGAACAAAATCGAGCGATCATCAGCCGGAATTCCATACGGGATGTTTGCGGTTGTCTAAATGCGGATCAGCCATTATATTCAATGGTGATCAACATTTTCAGCACCATTTTCGGTGGGACAATATGAATTTCCCGAAAACATTTTTGGTATATTTGGCGATTTTTCTCGCGGTTAACGGGCAAGTTGTTGCCCAAAAAACTCGCGGAGCAGTGCCGATTTCTGTCGATCGCGATCGCTCGGAAGCGCGGACGGCGTTGGTGATCGGCAACGGCAGCTATCGCGATTCACCGTTGGCAAATCCGGTGAACGATGCAACGGACATCGCTGCAAAATTGAAAATATTGGGTTTTTCGGTAACGCTGCTCACCAATGCAAACCGTTCGGCGATGATCGATGAAATTCGCCGGTTTGGCGACCATTTGCGCGACCAAAAAGGCATCGGATTGCTGTTTTACGCCGGACACGGCATTCAGGTGAACGGGCGAAATTACTTCGTACCGGTTGATGCGGATATCATTCGCGAACATGAAGTTGATGACGAAGGCGTGGATCTCGGGCGGGTTCTCGGCGAAATGGCGGATGCGCGTAACCGCCTGAATATTCTGATACTTGACGCCTGCCGGAACAATCCGTACGAACGCAGTTTTCGGTCAGCTGGTCGCGGATTGGCGTCCATCGATGCACCGCGCGGCACGCTGATCGCCTATGCCACAGCGCCCGGTTCTGTCGCTGCGGATGGCAGCGGGCGCAACAGCCCGTACACCGCAGCGCTGCTCAAACAGATTGTTTCGCAGGACACACCGGTTGAAATCGTGTTCAAAAAAACGCGGGCGGAAGTCATCAGCAGCACCAACGGCGCGCAAGTTCCGTGGGAATCATCATCGCTGGTGGGCGATTTTTATTTCGCGGTTGCGGACGAAACAACCGAACCGCCGCAGCAAACGGAGCGCCGGCGATTGACCCGTGACGGACTTATCGATCCTGCTCTTGCGTTGGATTCCCCAAAAAACACGATCGAAAAACCGCTCAGCGGTGCTGCCGCAGAACAGATTCGCAGCACACCCCAACCGGTCAGCGAAGCGGAGCTGAAAAATATTGCCAACAATCTCAATTTAAATATTAAAAAAATACAGGATGATTTTGATCCGAACACACAAACGTATCGGTTGAGCGGTGCAGGATTCGAGAACCAGTTTGAACCGGCTGCAAACGGGCAGGTCATCATCGATCGCAACAGCAAACTGATGTGGCAGCAGGGCGGATTTACCGGCGAGTTTGGGTTGAGTTTAGCCGCCGCCCGACAATATGTTAAAGATCTCAACTCACAAAATTATGCGGGTTACAGCGACTGGCGACTGCCGACTGTCGCAGAAGCGCTGACCCTTTTCGAGCCGGATAAAAATAGCGCGCAACTGCATATTCACAGCTATTTTTCCAACCGGCAAATGGGTTTGCGCACGTCGGATACGTTCCCGGGTAACATGGGCTGGATTGTCGATTTCGATTTTGGCGAGTGTTCGGCGGTGCCGGATTATTATCAGATTTTTGTTCGCGCTGTCCGCAATTTATGATAATTTGAAACAAAAAAATTAACCAAAACTGAGGAATTTTACCCGATGACTTATTTTCGCTGGATACTTTTGGCAATCTGTTTTGCGGTTGGGGCGGCGGTTGCGCAAACAACCGATACTATTAAAAATGAGCTGTATTCAATTTTTGACGATGAATGGCAGTTCCGGCTGCAGGAAAATCCCAATTTGGCAGTGAGTATGGGGAAAGCAGAATTCGCCGGAAAATTACCGGCCGTCAGCGCTGCGGACGAGCTGCGCCGGGCTGAGTTCGATCGCGGATTGCTCCGGCGGTTGGCCGCGGTCGATCGCGAAAAGCTGTCGGAAACGGATCGCGTCAATTACGATGTGTTCAAATTTATTCTGGAAAATCGCGTTGCGGAAGTTGAGCACGAAGCATATCTCACACCGGTCAGCAGCGAGGGTGGATTTTACACCTCATTTTTGTTCATCGTCGGCGATTTGCCATTTGAAAATGCGAAAGATTACGAAAATTACCTCAGCATGCTGGCGGCGTTTACGGATTACACAAATCAGCACATCAAGCTGATGCGGACGGGTTTGCGCAAAGGCAAAACGCTCCCCAAAATGCTCATGACTGCGGATTTTTTCACCGCCATCGATGCGCAAATTGTTGCGAAACCTGACGAAAGCCCATTGTTCAATCCGTTTGATAATATGCCGGAATCGATTGCTGCGGATCAGCGCAAACAATTGGCAGAATTGGGCAAAGCTGCAATCGCAAAGCATATTATTCCATCGTTTAAAAAGATAAAGCAATTTTTGGAAACAGAATATATTCCCGGTGCGAAAGCCGAACCGGGCGTATCGGCGGAGCCGGGCGGAAAGGAATTTTATGCGTATCGCGTCCGATTTTTTACCACCACAACCATGACGCCGGAAGAAGTGTTTGAAATCGGGCAAAAAGAAGTCGCGCGAATTCGTGCGGAGATGGAAACAATTATCGCAGATCTCAAATTTGAGGGCAGTTTTGCGGAATTCCTCAATTTTTTGCGCACTGATCCCCAATTTTACGCCAAAACACCCCGCGAGCTGTTGATGGAAGCGTCCTATTTCGCCAAAAAAGCAGACGGGAAATTACCCGAATTTTTTGGCGTTTTGCCCCGGAATTCATACGGCGTTGAGCCGGTTCCGGCAGATATTGCGCCAAAATATACCGGTGGCAGATATGTCGGTGGTTCGCTGGAAAACGGTCGCGCCGGGCTGTATTGGGTGAACACTTTCAAGTTGGAAAGCCGTCCGCTGTATGTGCTGCCGGCGCTCACGCTGCACGAAAGTGTGCCGGGACATCATCTGCAAATTTCGCTGGCACAGGAAATGGAAAACGTGCCTAATTTTAGAAAAAGCAATTACTTATCCGCTTACGGAGAAGGGTGGGCGTTATACACCGAATACCTCGGCGAAGAAATGGGCATTTACGAAACACCCTATCAACTGTTCGGAAAATTGACTTACGAAATGTGGCGTGCCTGCCGTTTGGTGGTGGATGTCGGCATTCATGCCAAAGGCTGGTCGCGCGATGCCGCGGTGGAATTTATGGCGTCGAACACCGCGCTTTCGCTGCATGAGGTGAACACGGAAATTGATCGCTACATCGGATGGCCGGCGCAGGCGTTGTCGTATAAAATTGGCGAATTGAAAATACGCGAATTGCGCAAAACCGCCGAAGCAGCATTGGGCGAACAGTTCGATTTACGCAAATTTCACGATGTGATTTTATCGCAGGGCGCGGTGCCGCTGTTTGTGCTGGAAGATATGGTTAAGCGATATATCGCTGCTGAGAAAATAGCCGGGGAATAAATGTAACTGCAATTCCCGGTTTATTTTACAACGATCGATGTAAATTTTTTGAAAAGGGCGAATGATTCGTCCTTTTTTTTTATTCCCACCGGATAAATCATGCCACGGTTTGTATGATCAATTGTGGTTAATTTTCAGTTTTAATCTCAATATAAATAATAGTTTGTGAAAACTTAAATGGTGAAATGCGTGGCACCTGTTAGCGGGCTGTTTTTGAGTGTTGCTATGGCGAAAATGCTTATTTGCAAGCATTTTTATATATATCTAAGTAGATGTTTGTTTTTGGCAGCAACTTTGCAGTTTGTGAAAATGATAATTTTGTAAATCCCGCCATTTCTTCAAATGTGCAGGGCAAAAAGTTCTAACAAACGGATGGATTCTTTTAAAATATTATTAAACAAAAAGGGGTTATGTAATGTCTCGGGTACAATCAGGAACCTTCAAAACATTTTTTGCTGTGGTGCTACTGGCGTTGTTGGGCAGCAGCAGTTTTGCTACCAACGGTTATTTTCGTCATGGCTATGGTATTCAATATCGTGGTTTGGCTGGCGCAGGCGCTGCGTTGTATCTCAGTCCGCTGGGAATTGCGGTTAATCCGGCCAGCGCTGTATTTCTGAAAGGTCAATTTGATCTCGGTGTATCGATGTTTAATCCGAACAGACAATACACGATTTCCGGCGCACCGTCCGGTTATCCGGGCACGTTTCCGTTGACGCCCGGCGTTATCGAAAGCGAATCCAGCTTATTTTTGATTCCCAATATTGGTGTTTCCATTCCGTTTGGCAAAAATAATGCGCTGGCTTTTGCCCTGTACGGAAACGGCGGAATGAACACGGATTACGCCACCAGAACGTTCGATAATCCGCAATTATCTTTTGATGCGATTACCGGCGTGGATTTGTCCCAAATGTTTGTAATGGCAACGATTTCGCGGGAAATTGTGCCGAATCAGGCTATCGGTGTTTCAGCGATTTTTGGCTATCAGCGGTTTCAGGCGGAAGGGCTGTACGCGTTTTCCGGCATGTCCGCCGATCCGGCAAATCTGACCAACAACGGCTACGATAACGCTACCGGTTTTGGTGTTCGGGTAGGTTATCTGGGGCAAATCACCCAAAAATTATCGATGGGATTAAGCTATCAAAGTAAAATGAACATGAGCAAATTTGATAAATATTGCGGATTGTTCGCCGGCGAAGGCGATTTTGATATCCCCGCCAATTGGACTGCCGGACTGGCGTTTCGCCCGACCGGAAAATTGACGCTGGCGTTTGATGTGCAGGAAATTTATTACAGTGACGTGAATGCCGTGAGCAATCCGATGGTTCTGCCGATGTTGGCAAACGGCTCCATGAATCCCGAATTTGAGGCGCTCGGCGGCGAAAATGCCAGCGGTTTTGGCTGGGAAGATATTATGGTTTTCAAATTTGGCGCACAAATGGCCATTACCGATTTCACAACCCTTCGTGCCGGATATTCATATTCGGATCAACCGGTTCCGGAAACGGAAGCGATGTTCAATATTCTGGCGCCCGGCGTAATTCAACATCACGCCACAATGGGTATTTCCCACAAACTCACAAAATCGTTTACGCTGAATGCTGCATTGATGCACGCGTTTTCGAACAGCGTATCGGGTGTAAATCCCATGGAAGCACCTGAACAGCAACAGATAGAATTGCAGATGAACCAATGGGAAGGCGATTTGGGTATCTCGCTGAATTTCTAAATTTAAGGTTTATTTTTAAAGGTTTCGGCTGTTTCCGGTGCTTTCGGGGACAGCCGTTTTTTTTTCTGGTTTTGGCTGTAAGTTAAGGAATTGTTTTGTTTGATTGAATGTGTCGCCAAAATTATTTTGCCCGCCTGTTTTTAATTGACAACGTTGTCGTAAAAGTATTACCTTAAAACTTAATAAAATCAATCAGATTTGACCGATTTGGGCTGCGTAAGCCATGTCCTGTTTCTGCCATCAATTTTGTTATAAAAAAGACTGATCCAAACACACGGGTGTGTTATGATAGAATTTTTCCAAAAGCTTTTTGTTGCGGATTTTATGCCGCATGGCCATTGCCTGTTTTGGCAACCGGGGGTGTTGTGGCTGCATATTATTTCGGACGGGCTAACAACAATCTCGTACTATAGCATCCCGATTGCGCTGTTTGTGTTTGTCCGGAAACGGGAAGAATTCCAATATCAATGGGTTTTTTATATGTTTGCGCTGTTTATTTTGGCTTGCGGCACAACCCATTTGTTGAACATCTGGACACTTTGGGAGCCGATTTACCGTTTTGAGGGCGTTGTGAAATTGTTTACTGCCGGCTTATCGGTTGCAACTGCGGTAATGCTTTGGCCGCTGATTCCGCGAGCGCTCCGTTTGCCCAAACAATCTGAACTCGAATCTGAAATCCGGGCACGAAAAACATATGAAAAACAGTTGATCGCAGCACACGATGAGCTGGAAAAACTGGTGCGCAAACGAACGGAAGCATTGGAAACCGCTAACGCACAGCTCAAAAAAGAAATCGAAGAGCGGATGCTGGTTGAAGAAGAGCTATTGCTAAAAAGGCAGCAGTTGGAGCTGACGCTTTGGGCATCGGATTTGGGCATGTGGGATTGGGATATTATCAATAATAAACGGGTGGTAAATCAATGGGTTAAGCAGTTGGGCTACAATTCGTCCGAACTTCCCCAAAAAGAAGATTGGGAATCTGTGGTTCACCCGGACGATTTACCCGTTAAAATGCAACAACTGGATCGATACCTGAAGGGAGAAATTCCGTTTTACGAAGCGGAATTCCGGCAACGCGCCAAAGATGGCGAATACCGGTGGATACTCACTCGCGGAAAAATTACCGAATGGGACGAAAACCAGCGTCCCGCGAGGCTCACCGGCACATATTTGAACATCACCGAACGCAAACAGGCGGAGAAAGAACTGCGCGAAAGCCAATCGCAGTTGGCCGGAATTTTCGCTTCGGCGATGGATGCGATTATCACGATCGACGAAACGCAGCATATTTTGTATTTCAATGCATCTGCCGAAAAAATGTTCGGCTGTCCGGCAACCGATGCCATCGGTCAATCACTGGACCGGTTTATCCCGGAACGTTTCCGGGATGCGCACAGCCGGCACATTCAACAGTTTGGAAAAATTGGTGTTACCAATCGCAAAATGGGTGCGCTGATGCCGCTTTCCGGGCTTCGTTCCGACGGGCAGGAATTTCCTATCGAAGCATCTATTTCGCAGGTGAAAGCCGGTCGCCAGCGGTTGTACACAGTAATATTGCGCGACATAACCGAAAAGCTGCAAATTGAGCAAGAGCTGCGTTTTCTCGCTACCGTTTTGGAAAATGTATCGGAAGCGGTGATTTCCACCGACCCGAAATTTATTATCAATTGGTGGAATTACGCCGCCGAAAAAATGTATGGGTTCAAATCGGAAGAAGTGATCGGGAAAAGCATGAACGATATTATTAACACGCGATACGAGGATACCGATGACGAAACCGTGCGGAAACAATTCCAAGACAACGGTATGTGGCGCGGAGAGGTAATTCAGGATCACAAAAACGGAAAGGCGATGTATGTGTTCGCATCCGTTTCCAAAGTGTATAACGCGGAATCGGAACCCATTGGCGTTGTTGCACTTAACCGGGATATCACCGAGCAAAAGCAACAAAAAGCCCGGTTGGCAAAATATGCGCATGACTTGCAAAGGAGCAATACAGAGCTGGAAAATTTTGCGTATATTGTCTCACATGACCTGAAAGAACCGTTGCGGGGGCTTCAGAATTATGCCGGATTTATCATCGAAGATTACAATAAAATTTTAGACGATGCCGGTAAAGAAAAACTGAAAACATTGCAAATGCTTACGCTAAGAATGGATCAGCAATTGGAATCGCTGTTGCAATATTCCCGTGTCGGACGGGTGGATTTGGCATTTGCGAAAACAGATTTGGGGTTGATTATCCAGCGTGTGTTGGAGCGGCTTCACTTTACAATTGAAGAAAGCGGCACAGCTGTATTGATACCGCGAAAAATGTCCATCGTTTATTGCGACAACGCCCGCATTGCGGAAGTTTTCCAGAATCTGATCCTCAATGCCATTAAATACAATGATAAGCCTAACCCGACGGTGGAAATCGGTTACATTTTGCCGGGCGAATCCGGCGCCATTGAAGCGGATGCCGAAATGGTTACCATTTACATCAAAGATAATGGTATTGGCATAAAGGAGAAGCATTTTGATACGATCTTCAGAATTTTCAAACGGTTACACGCGCGGGATAAATTCGGTGGCGGCACGGGTGCCGGTTTAACAATCGTGCAAAAAATTATCGAACGCCATGGCGGAAAAATATGGTTAAACTCTGCAATTAATGAAGGAACGACATTTTATTTTACACTGTCAGAAAATAAAAATGAAGCGAAAAACACTCCCGATTTTAATCGTTGACGACAGCCCGGAAGATTACGAAGCCATTTACCGGGCGTTGCGAAAATTTGGTGCCGAAAATCCCATTTACCATTGCATCGATGGCGATCAGGCTTTGGATTTTTTGTATAAACGCGGTCAGTACGCCGCAGCTATGCTTTCGGAACGGCCCGGCATCGTATTGCTGGATTTGAATTTACCCGGCACGGACGGTTTCGAAGTGTTGTCTAACATCAAAAAAAATAATGATTTAAAAAAAATACCTCTGATCATTTTCACAACATCGAACGATCCCGCAGATGTTGACAGATGTTACAAAGCCGGTGCCAACAGTTATGTGCAAAAACCGGTTCACCTAAATGGATTTATGAGCGCAATTAAGGTAATTAGAGATTATTGGCTACTAACCACTATTTTACCTGAGAGAGTCTGAACTATGAAACCGGACCCGGATTCAAGATTAAAAATACTGATAGTTGAAGATAACCCGATTGACAGAGAATACTACCGTCGATTGCTGTTACCCTCGTTTGAATCCCGATGCGATTTTTTTGAGGAAGAAAGCGGGGAAGCGGCCGTCAGCAAATTCCGTTCGATACAACCGGACTGCGTGCTGCTGGATTACGAACTTCCGGATATGGACGGGCTGGAATTTCTGGATCACATCCCGGGTGATGCCATCGAAAGTATTGCAATCATCATGATAACCGGACAGGGCAACGAAAATATTGCTGTCAGCGCTCTGAAAACGGGCGTTCAGGATTATCTCATCAAAAATAATCTCACACAGGAATCGCTGACACGCGCCGTGGAAAATGCCCTGGACAAAATTCACCTGCGCAAACAACTCGCCAGAAAAACAGAAGAGCTGCAGGAAAGCAACCAGGCATTGGAGCGATTTGCCTATATCGTTGCGCATGACCTGCAATCGCCATTGCGAACCATAAAAGGCTTTATTGAAATTCTGGATTCCGGTTTAAAAAACCGGTTGAGCGAAGAAGAAAAGGAATATTTCAGTTTCATCCACGATGGCAGCCAACGCATGAGCCGGCTGATCGACCATTTGTTGGCGCTTTCCCGTGCCGGAAATAAACCGTTCGAAAATGAATGGCTGCCAATGAATTTGCTCATCGATGAAGTGTTGCAGGATCTGGATTCCGCAATTCAGAATTCAGACGCCACAATTGAAATGGAGCAGCTACCCGAAATTTTCGGCGACCGCGAACAGATTTACCGGTTATGGCTTAATTTGATAAACAATGCGCTAAAATTTTCCGGAGACAAACCGTCGGTTATCCACATTGGTGCGAAAGAAGAAAATTGTATGTGGTTGTTTCATATCCGCGACGAAGGAATTGGTGTCGATCCGTCTAAATTAGCCAAAATTTTCCAACCGTTTGAGCGACTGAATTCCCAAAAATTATATGAGGGAACCGGTTTGGGACTGTCTATCTGCCAAAAAATCGTGGAGCGCCATAACGGCAAAATCTGGGGAGATTCGGCACCCGGCAAAGGCACCGTTTTTTACATTACCCACCCAATCACAGAAAAAGAATCATAATTTTTTTCGAAAATTGCGATCCATCCGGCTGTCAAAAAAGCACAAACCGGCGGTTTTCGAATTTGATAAATAATTGGCTTTTCCGTATTTAAAAGCCTAATTTCCGGTTCATATTCTTTTACAACGGATCTGATGATTTAAGGAGAATCACGATGATTATCGTAACCGGCGGCGCTGGTTTTATCGGGAGCAATTTGGTGCGCGCATTAAACAATCGCGGCATCAACGATATTCTGATTGTCGACAGCCTGAAAAATAGCGCTAAACACATGAATTTAAATCGCTTAAACTTCCTCGATTTTATAGATTACGACGAATTTTTAGATGAACTGGATTATCTCGATCCGGATGACATTGATGCGATTTTTCATGAAGGCGCCTGCACCAATACCATGGAATATGACGGCAAATTTATGATGCGCGTGAACTACGATTTCAGTAAAGAATTGCTCAATTTTTGTCTGGAAAACAGTGTCCGGCTGATTTACGCATCGTCCGCCTCCGTTTACGGTAATGGCGATAACGGGTTTCGCGAAGAACGGCGCTGCGAATATCCGATCAATATTTATGCCTACTCCAAATTTTTGTTCGACCAAACCGTACGGCGAATGATGCCGGATGCACCTGCGCAAATTGTCGGATTGCGCTATTTTAATGTGTACGGACCGCAGGAAAATCACAAAGCAAAAATGGCATCGGTGATATTTCAATTTCACAATCAGATAAAAGATTCCGGTGAGTTGCGCCTGTTCGAAGGCAGCGAAGATTTCCGCCGCGATTTTATTTTTGTGGATGATGTGGTGAATGTCAACCTGTTTTTTCTGGATCATCCGGACAAAAGCGGCATTTTCAACTGCGGCAGCGGGTCTGCCCAAAGCTTTCGGAAAATCGCCGATATCATGAAAAAACAATATGATAACTGCGCCATCAAACACATTCCTTTTCCGGAAACGTTACATGGAAAATATCAGGCTTTCACCGAAGCGGATTTAACAACGTTGCGCAGCGCCGGTTACGAAAAACCGTTTACCAGCCTGGAAGAAGGCGTGAGCAAATATGTTGCGTTGCTTAAATCGCAAAATGGCATTTATTAGCTTTTATTTTTGAAAAATCATTTTGAGAATTATCTGATGGGCTCTAAATTTAGGGCTGTTTAATCCCCAAAACGGGGCATCTTATCTTATAAAGGAGGATTTTTTTTAATGACAGAAGAAGTTAAACCCCAAACGCCGGCAAACTCCGGAAAAAAGGCCGATGACGGATTACCGTTTCAGCCTGGTCAAGTTGTGAAGTTGGAAGATCTTGACAAACTTATGTCTGAGGCAGAGCTGGATCGAAAAGAACTGCAGGACATGTATGAAGAAAGTTTCTCCCAATTCAAACAGGAAGAAATTGTAAAAGGGAAAATTTTGGACATCGGTTCCAATTTTGTAGTTGTTGACATCGGATTCAAAAGCGAAGGCATGTTGCCGCTGGAAGAATTTATCGATATCCACAAATTCAAAGTTGGCGACGAAGTAGAATTATTCCTCGAATCTCAGGAAGACAAAGACGGAAACGTGCAGGTTTCTCGCCGTAAAGTATATTTCTTGCGCACATGGGATCGCCTCATGAAAGCACAGGAATCCGGCGAAATTCTGCAAGGGCGTATTGTTCGCCGCATCAAAGGTGGTTTTGTGGTGGATCTGGACGGTGTGGATGCATTCCTCCCCGGCTCGCAGGTTGACGTAAAACCGATTCGCGATTTTGATGCATTCGTTGGTGGCGCACTGGACATGAAAATTGTGAAAGTGAACGAACAACGTAAAAACATCGTCGTTTCCCGTCGCGTGATTATTGAAAAAGAGCTGGAAAGCAAACGCGAAGAAATTCTTTCCACATTGGAAAAAGGCCAGGTTCGTCGTGGTGTGGTCAAAAATATCACCGACTTTGGTGTGTTTATCGACCTCGGCGGCGTGGATGGTCTGTTGCACATTACCGATCTTTCGTGGGGACGTGTCAATCATCCCAGCGAACTGGTCGATCTGGATCAGGAAATCGATGTGATGATTCTCGATTTCGACGAGAAAAAATCCCGTATTTCACTCGGTCTGAAACAGCTGAAACCGCATCCGTGGGAAAATATTGCCGAACGTTTCCCGATCGGTTCCAAAGTGACCGGCAAAGTAGTGAGCCTGACGGATTACGGCGCATTTATTGAGCTGGAACACGGTATCGAAGGATTGATTCACGTATCCGAAATGAGCTGGTCGCATCACATCAAAAATCCGTCGCAAATTCTCAAAGTTGGCGACGATGTTGAAGCGGTGCTGCTGAGCATCGAACCGGAAGAACGCAAGATTTCGCTCGGTTTGAAGCAATTGTCCCCGGATCCGTGGGAAGATATCGAAACAAAATTCCCGGTGGACAGCAAACACCGTGGCGTTGTGCGAAACCTGACTCCGTTCGGCGCATTTGTTGAACTGGAAGAAGGTGTTGACGGTTTGGTTCACATTTCCGATCTGTCATGGACACGCAAAGTGCGCCACCCCAGCGAAGTTATCCGCAAAGGTGAAGAAATTGATGTGGTCGTGCTGGACATCAACAAAGATGAACGCCGCATCGCATTGGGTCACAAACAGGTAGATGCCAATCCGTGGGATGCTTTTGAAGATGCTTATGAAGTTGGCACCGAAGTGCTGGACGGTAAGATTGTCCGGTTGATCGATAAAGGTGTGATTGTCGGGTTACCTTTGGGGGTTGATGCATTTGTTCCCCTGCGAGAGTTGGGCATTCCCGGCATGAAGCGCGCTTCCGACCACTTCAAAGTGGGCGACGAAGTGCCGCTGAAAGTCATCGAATTCGATAAAGACAACAAACGCATTGTGTTGTCTGCAACCGAATATCTGAAAGATAAAGAACGCGAAGTGGTAGATTCTTACATGGCAGAACACGCAAGTTCGGCGCCGACCCTGAAAGAAATGGTTGATGAAGTGCCGGAAATGGAAGAATCGCCGGAAGAAGGCAAAGGCCGTAAAGCCCCTGCCAAAAAGAAAGCGAAAGACGAAGAAGCAGAAGCTGCTGAAGCCACTGAAGCCACTGAAGCCACTGAAGCCACTGAAGCCACTGAAGCTGAAGCCACTGAAGCTGAAGCTGCTGAAACTGAAACCGCAGAAGCTGAAGAAACAGAAAAAGCGGAAGAAGTTGAAACAGTTGATGAAGCACCGGAAGCAGAAGAAGCCGAAGCTGACGCACCGGCTGAAACTGAAACCGCTGAAGAACCTGCAGCAGAAGCGCCTGAAGCAGAAAAAACTGATGAAAAATCAGACAAAAAATCTGCGAAAAAGGAATAAGCTTTCGAAGATTCTTAACTTCGATGATTGTTTTGGAGCCGCCTCAATTTTGGGGCGGCTCTTTCTTTTTTGGCGATAAAACCTCCCCATTTAAAAAATTACCTCTCTTGCGAATCATTTCCTTTATTCGTAATCTATTTGAGTTGATCGCTGATTCGTTATCAATTTTGCGAATGAGCGCACTCATATTTTCGGAGAAAAAACATGGCTAATTCAAACGGTACATTACGAAAAGCGGTTTACATTGATGGCGGACGAACGCCGTTTCTCAAATCATCCACAGGTTTTAAGCAATTGAATTCATACGATTTAGCACGTATGGCAATTCAGTCGTTGCTCACCAAAACGCAGATCGATCCGGACAAAGTGGATTGGGTAATTATGGGTCGGGTGATCGGTGATATCAGCAACAGCAACGTTGCACGGGATGCCGCGCTGGCAGCCGGAATTCCCAATCACACGCCGGCGGCAACGGTCACTTTGGCATGTATTTCCGCAAATAAAGCGATAACCAACGCGGTGGATCTCATCCAGACCGGACAGGCAGATATTGTCATCGCCGGCGGCACGGAAAGCCTCACCGACATCCCGATTCGCTACCGCAAAAAATTCCGCATGAAACTGGTTGAATCGCAGCGCTACAAAAAACCGCTGGACTGGCTGAACTTTTTTAAAGGACTGAAATTTAGCGATGTGCTGCCTGAAATCCCGGCAATTGCCGAATTTACAACGGGCAGAAGCATGGGGCAGGATTGCGACCGGATGGCCGCACGAATCGGCGTAACCCGCGAAGAACAGGACAGATACGCGATGCGTTCGCACCTCAACGCCGCAACTGCAACGGAAAACGGAAATCTTGCGGAAGAAATTTTCCCGGCTGCGGTGCCGCCAAAGTTTTCCGTGATCGACAAAGATAACGGTTTCCGCGACGATACCACGATGGCCAGCCTCGCCAAATTACGCCCCGCTTTTGTGAAACCGTATGGCACGCTGACTGCCGGCAATTCATCGTTTTTGACGGATGGAGCGAGCGCCGTGCTGATCATGAGCGAAGATGCCGCAAAAGCACACGGTTTTCAACCGAAAGCGGTGTTTAAAAGTTACGCGTACACCGCCCAAAATCCGGATGACGAGCTATTGCTCGGTCCCGCATACGCCACACCTAAAGTATTGGATAAACTTGGTTTATCACTAAGCGATATCGATGTTTTCGAATTTCACGAAGCGTTTGCGGCGCAAATGGTCGCCAATCTCAAATGCCTCAACTCGGACAAATTTGCGCAGGAAAATCTCGGTCGCAGCAGCAAGGTTGGCGAAGTGCCGGAGGACAAACTGAACAATTGGGGCGGTTCGCTGTCCATCGGGCATCCGTTTGGCGCAACCGGCGGACGGCTGGTGGCAACGGCGGTCAACCGGCTCATAAAAGAGGACGGTCAATTGGCGCTGATCGCATCCTGTGCAGCAGGTGCGGTGGGCAATGCCATTATTCTGGAACGCTATGCTTAATCAAATACGATCAACTTCGAGGTAAATATGTCTTACATTCGGGTGGAAAAAGACAATGGCGTGGCGGTCGTTTGGCTGGACCAGGAAGGCGAAAAAGTCAATAAATTAGGCGGCTACCTCGTCGAAGCATTCAACAACCTTTTGGAAAATCTGCAGAATGATGCAGACGTAACATCCGCCGTGCTCATCAGCGGCAAGCCGGATACGTTCATTGCCGGGGCGGATCTCGATTTTGTGTTTGCACTGGAAGAAGCCGGCAGCATCGAAAAACTGAGCCGGCAGGGACAGGCGATTATGGATCGCATCGCCAATTTCCCCAAACCGATTGTCGCAGCGATTCACGGGGCAGCGCTCGGCGGCGGACTGGAAGTGGCGTTGGCTTGCCATTACCGCATCGCCAGCGATTCGCCGAAAACGATTTTGGGACTTTCGGAAGTAAAACTCGGATTGCTGCCCGCCGGTGGCGGCACACAGCGATTGCCCCGGCTGATCGACTTGCAGCGGGCGCTGGATATGATGCTCACCGGCAAAAATATCTTCCCGAAACAGGCGAAGCGCATGGGATTGGTGGACGAAGTGATTCACCAGTACGGATTGCTGGACGCGGCAAAACAGGCTGCCCGAAAACTGGTGAAACACCCGCTCAAAAAACGCAAAAAGAAGGCGCCGCTGGTCAATAAAATTCTGGAAAGCACGCCGGTAACCCGCAATATTGTGTTCAAACAAGCCCGAAAAATGGTGCAGCGGCAAACACAGGGCAACTATCCGTCGCCGTTCAAAATTATCGATACGGTGCAAACCGGGTTGGAAAAAAGCGAATCGCTCGGTTACACCGCCGAGGCAAAGGCGTTTGAAGAACTGGTGCGATCGCCGGAAGCAAAAGAGTTGGTGCAGATTTTTTTCAACATGACCGACCTGAAAAAAAATCCCAAAAAAGAACTGGTGCGCAAGGTTGAAAAAATCGGTGTGCTGGGCGCGGGATTTATGGGCGCCGGTATTGCACAAGTTAGCGCGAACAAAAACTATCGGGTACTGCTGAAAGACGTGAGCACCGACGCACTCGCCCGCGGCGAAAAAACCGTTTACGACGATTTACAGGTGAAAGTGCGCCGCAAAATTATGTCCAATTTTGAACGTGACCAAATCATGAGCCGGATTGCCGGCATCACCGAATATGCGCCGTTTCGCGGAGCGAATCTGATTATCGAAGCGGTATTCGAAGACCTCGGGCTGAAACAAAAAGTGCTCGCCGAAACGGAAGCCGTTACCCGCGATGATTGCATTTTTGCCAGCAACACATCGTCGCTGCCCATCGGTGATATCGCCGCGAATGCGAAACGCCCGGAGCTGGTTTTGGGCATGCACTACTTTTCGCCGGTGCCGAAAATGCCGTTGCTGGAAATTATTGTGACAGATAAAACAGCCGATTGGGCAACCGCAACCGCGGTGGAAGTGGGCATCAAACAGGGCAAAACTGTAATTGTGGTGAAAGATGGCCCGGGATTTTACACCACCCGGATTCTCTCGCCGATGCTCAATGAAGCGCTGATGCTGCTCAGCGAAGGTGGCGAAATTGTGCATATTGACCGGGTGATGAAGCAATTTGGTTTTCCGGTCGGTCCGGTTACGCTCATCGACGAAGTGGGCATCGATGTTGGTGCGCACGTTTCCGAGGTGCTCGGCCCGATGTTCCGCGATCGCGGTGCAGAACCGAGTGACGTGATGCAAAAAATGAGCGACGCCGGATTTAAAGGGCGCAAAAATAAAATGGGATTTTATCATTATCACCAAAATGTCAGCCTGATCCAGAAATGGCTCGGGAAAAAGAAAAAAGAAGTGAACACCACCGCGTATCGCTTTTTTGGCGGACAACAGCGGAAAAAACACGATGCCACCGAAATTCAGAATCGCCTGGCGCTGGTGATGGTCAACGAAGCCGCACGCTGTTTGGAAGAAGGCATTCTGTTCAGCCCGCGCGATGGCGATGTCGGCGCGATATTCGGGCTGGGATTTCCGCCGTTTTTGGGCGGCCCGTTTCGCTATCTCGATCGCATCACACCGCAAAATGCGCTCAAAACGCTGGAATTGCTGGAAAATCAGCACGGCGCGCGCTTCACGCCTGCGCAAATTATCCGCGATTACGGGATGAATCAGAAAAAATTTTACAACTAACGCGCTCAATAAGCATTTCGCGGGCAACGCAAAAAAGTGTTGCCCGCTTTTTTTTCCGACGCAGCACACCACAAAACGCATATCCAAATCCTTGCTTTACATCAAACCGATATTTGCAAAATCGCATAAGTTATCATTCTGAGGGCAAATAGCGGGAAAATATTCCACTTTTCTGCCCGATTTTGTGAAATATGCATGATTGTGGTTCACCAAAAATGGAGTGCATCAAGGAATGAAGTCGCCATATTTTTCGGATTCGATTGAGCAAAATCGAGAGCATTTACGTCAATTAATTGACGAGCAAATTTCTGCCAGCTACCCGCAAAACGAGCCAAAAATTTCCCGTGAATTGTGGAAAAAACTCGGCGAAACCCGGTTTTTGGGTTCGATGATGCCGGACGAAGAAGAAATTCAGGACGAATCCATTTTTCGGGTAATCGTTGCGATTGAGGAATTGACCCGTGCGGGATATGCTCACCTGACAACTGCCATCGCAGCGCATGCGCATGTGGCGCTCACCTACATCAATAAACACGGCAGCCGCTTTATCAAACGGAATTATCTGGAAAAAAGTGTTAGCGGTGAAAAAATCGGCGGGCTCGCCATTCACGAACCGTCCGGTAAAATCGATCCGTCTGCCATGAATTTGTTTGCCGTGCAGGAGCGCAATCATTATTTGTTGAACGGTGTCAAAAGTTTTGCGATCAACGGCGACGGCGATTTCTGGATTGTCGCCGGACGAACCGATCCGGAAGCCGGCGCCAGCGGCATCAGCCTGTTTGTTGTCGATCGCGATCAGCCCGGATTAAGCATTCGTCTGCTGGAAACGCTCGGCTGGCAAAGCACGGCGTTGGCTGAACTCACGTTTGAAAACGCCAAAGTGCCCATGACCCAAATTATCGGGCAGGAAAACATGGGTTATTATTACATCAACGAATGCTTTTTGCTGGAGCGTTTGCTGGCTGCGGCATCTGCTGTCGCGCTCAGCGAATACTGTTTGGACGGCGCGATAAAATACATCGCGCAGGCACCGGACCCGGCATTTTTGCCGCCAAATGTGCGGCACGATTTCCCCGAACTGGTCGCTCGTCTCGAATCAATCAGGCAGCTAACTTATTATTCTGCATGGCTTTACGACGAGGGCATGCAGTCCGTAAAACAATGCACAATGGCAAAATTGCAGGCTACCGAATTTGCGTTTGATGTCGCCAACAAATGCATGCTCATTTACGGCTGCAACGGAACGCTAACCGATTATGAGAGCAACCGCTATTTCCGCGACGCGCGAATGGCAACCCAGCTCAACGGTTCCTCCGAATCCATGCGGGAAATTTTGGCGCGATTAATCATCGACGGCGCCAGTTTTATTCGTGCAAAAGCCCTTCCCGGAAAAAATCATGCTGCGGAAAGCAGCAAAACGGCGGCACCGCCGGTTGCAGTCGAACCGGAATCCACACCTCAAACGGATGCTTTTTTCGAAGCGAATGAAGAACCGGAAGAATTGCCCGATCTCTCATTTTATGAAAAGGCTATCGAAGAAATTGATGAAGATTTGCTGGATGAGGAAATTGAGGACGATGAACTGGACCCGGAATCTGCCGAAGAAAGTCATTTTCTGGAAGCGTTGGAAAAAGCATACGATCGTGAAAAACAGATTTCAGGAATCACAGAAAATCCGGGTGAATCCGAAAATTCATCCGATAGAGACGATCCGCAATCCACTGAAACGCCCGACACAGCTTTGCCGAATGACACTCAGCCAACGGTTGAAGAAAATGCTTCTGTTACGGAAAATAACTCGCATGAAATGGAAGAAGCGATTGCTGACGAAACAGAACCGGCGCCGGAAAACCCGGGAAAATATTTTTCGGAAGCCGCTGATATTATTGATGATACAGCCGAAACGGTTGAAGCTGCTATCGAACCGGAACCGCGCAAATCATCGGGTACACAAACTGCCGTCGCCAATGGAAAAGCAACCAAACAGGAACTTGCGCCGGATGTCCGGAGCATCATTTTCAGTTTGCCGGAGCGATTTGATGCCGAGAAAGCCGAAGGATTTAAAGCGGTGATGCATTTCAAAATTTCCGGCAGCGAAGGCGGGGAATTTACGGTTAACATCACCCCCAAAAAATGTCAGGTGAAAGAAGGTTTTTCCGGAAAAGCCACCTGCGTTGTGGAAACATCCGACCGCACGTATGTCGATATGGAATCCGGCAAAACCAAAGCACAGGTCGCATTTATGATGGGCAAAGTGAAATTTTCCAACGTCCCGCAAATGATGCGCTTTATCAAATTATTCCGTCAATACACACCCGCGTAATTTTTGCGAATGATTTTTGCACCCATTGACTTTCGGGCAGATTTTCACCATAATTGCAGAAAAGAATGGGAAAATTACGATGGAAAAAATGGAAAATCTCTCAATAAAAGATTGTCAACAATTGGTGGATGAGTGGATTCAATCGGTAGGTGTGCGCTATTTTTCGGAATTGACCAACCTCGCCCAACTGGTCGAAGAAGTGGGGGAGGTGGCGCGAATTATCTCCCGGACGTATGGCGACCAGAGTTTTAAAAAATCTGATGAAAACGTTTCGCTATCCGATGAATTGGCGGATGTGCTGTTTGTGCTGATTTGCATCGCCAACCAAACCGGTGTCGATCTCACCGAAGCCTTTCACAACAATCTCGCTAAAAAAACAAAACGCGATGGCAATCGCCACCGCGCTAATCCAAAATTGTCATCCTGATCGTTTCAAAAAATTGCTAATTCAGGAAAACGGACGTCATGATTTCTGCAACGACCGGATCTTCTTCCTGAATATTTTTCTTCGACGATTTATCGCGACAGGTTACGCCCGCGCTGCCAACTTCCAGCCATGTAAATTGTTTATCGAGTACCTGACGACCCAATTTGTAATTCACACGATCGTTATCTTTCCATAATTCGTGAAATAGCAAGTCGATACGTCGGCGGGACTGGCGGCAAAAAATATCCGCGATGTTCGCCGCGTTGCGATTTCCCTGCAAAAATTCCTGATGGGCGCGATGGGTAACGGCGGTGATTGCAAATAATTCTGCCGCAATATCCACCAATCGACCCAAAAATGCCTGCCGTTTTTCCAGCCTGCTGCCGTATCGCAAAACGCCGTGAAATGTGTGCCGGGCAAGTTTGCGCGAAGTGCGTTCCACAAAACGGACATGCTTTGCCAGTCTGCCGAACGAACGGAATTTTGGGAAAATGCTGACAGAAAACGCCAGTTTTGCATACCACTGCGAGTAGTAAGCCAGAAATCCCGGGAGTGCCGCAAATTTGCTTTTCCGGCTGGCTTTGCGATCGAAAAGAACACTGGTTTTCTGATAATGTTTGCCCAAAACCTCGCTGGCGATAGACACCCGCATCATCTCGCTGGAGCCGTGGATAATGGTAGAAATTCGCCAATCGCGCATCAAACGCTCCACCGGCAACGGTTGCTCGCCGCGATTTTTTTGCGATTCGGCTGTTTCGTAGCCGCGTCCGCTGCGAATTTGCAGCGTGTCATCGATAATGTCCCAAACCGCTTCAGTGTTGTATAATTTGGCGATTGCCGTTTCCATCCGGATATCCGGTTCGTTATCCGTCATTTTTGCCGCAAGATCCGCAACTGCGTCCATCGCAAATGTGTATCCGGCAATATTGGCAATCTTGTGGGCAATCGATTCGTGATGTCCGAGATATCGCCCCCATTGTTTGCGTTCCGCAGCCCAGCTCCGGGCAATTTCCAGACAGGTTTTGGCGCTTCCCGCAGCGCAGGCCGGCAACGCCATCCGACCGTAATTTTCGGTAATTTGCGCCAGTTCCGAGCCTCTGCCTTTTTCCCACAACAGCTTTTCAGTGGGAATTAGCACATTATTAAAGCGGATAACGCAATTATCCAACGCCCGCATGCCCATAAATTGATTGGAATGGGCAATTTCCACGCCGTCTCTGTTGGCATCGACGATAAACGCACTGCGATCACCCGCAGAATCATGCTTTGCGATAACCACAAAAAAAGCCGCGGCGTTGGCGTTCGGCGTCCACACTTTTTCGCCATTTAAAATAAATCCGTCGCCGTCCGGCGATTCATGAACACTTGCCGAAATTTTTGAAGGATCAGCGCCGGCGTCGTTTTCCGACAACGCGAAAGCGGCAAACATCCCTTTTGTCATTTGCGGAACATATTGTTTTTTCTGATCTTCCGTTCCAAATTTTTGCAAAATAATTGCAATCGTTTGGTGTGCAGAAATTAACGCAGTCAGGTTAACATCGCGACTGGCGATCAATTTCATAACCAAATTGTATTCAGTTTGAGAAAGTCCCATCCCGCCAAATGCCGGATCAATCTGCATCCCAAACGCGCCCAATTCCACCAATTTGCGATGGATCGATGCGGGAATTTTACCGGTTCGATCAATTTCATCCGAATCAATTGTGCGCATCAAGTGTTTGATTTTTGTGTAAAAAACCCGGAATTCCTCGCGGTTTTGGTTAGGTTGTGCCGACAGTGATTCGATCAATTCCTGCCGGAAATCGCCCATAAACAGCGCATTCAGAAAACTTTGTTGGTGGCTTTCCTGGTTTTGGTGGGTTTCAAACGCCTGTTGAGCGTTTTGTTTGCCGGGATTATCCGCATTCTCGGTTGTATTCATGACGGCTCCTTTCTTCATTTTTAAAAAATGATCGCCGCTATATGTTTTTATTGGTCATTAAATGATAAGTGTGTTAAATCGTAATTTTGTCTCGCTGATTAAAAACAAAAGCTAAAAATTTGCACAACCAAAATCAAGCGAAATTTCGCTGGAAAAAGTTTTACGCTGTTCAAAAGCGAGGTTACGGCTTGGTTCTCAGAAAAGTTTCGCTAATAGTGAAATATTATTGTATAAATTGCGCTTTTGAAATATATTTCTACTGCAAGTTCAATAAATACAACACAATTGAAACCGCTGGAAAATCTGTATGAATGTGAATAGCGAAAATTTGCGACTCGTGATGGGGTTTAAACTGAAGCAATTCCGGCTCGAAAATGGGATGTCCTTAAAAGATTTGGCAGCAAAAACCGATTTATCAATTTCCTACCTCAGCGAAATAGAAAAAGGCAAAAAGTATCCGAAGCCCGAAAAAATTTTTCAGTTGGCAGAAGCGCTGAAAATCTCGTTTGATGAACTGGTTTCGTTGCAAATGAACAAAGATTTTGACCCGCTGCCGGTGGTATTTTCTTCTCCGGTGATCAAAGAATTCCCGTTTCGGATGTATGGCGTTTCGCCGCAGGATTTGCTGGCGCTGATCACAGGCGATCCGGAAAAATCGGGCGCGCTGATTCGCACTTTTCTCGAAATCGGGCAGGATTACAACATGCGGGTGGAACATTTGCTGCTCGCTGCGTTGCGCTCTTATCAACAAATGCATCACAATTATTTTGAAGATATCGAAAATGCCGCCGATGCCTTTAGCCAAAAACATCAACTACCAGCCTCGCCACCACTGACAAAAGAGACGTTACAACAGCTGTTGCAAAATGAATATCAATATGAGATTGATGAAGACACGCTTTCCGGTTACCCGGAAGTTGATGAAATTCGTTCGGTTTTTATCTGCCACGGAAAGCCTAAGTTATTGTTACAAAAGAAGTTGCTCGATTCGCAAAAGGCATTCCAAATGGGACGCGAATTGGGATTTCAACACCTCAAATTGAAAGAGCGCCCGAAATCTGCCGTGCGGATGATTGCCTCGTTTGAACAATTGCTCAATAATTTTAAGGCATCCTATTTTGCCGGCGCGCTGATGATGAACCGCAGCCAAATGAAAGAAGATATCCGTAATTTCCTCGGATTACCGCACTGGGACGGTAACACAATTCTGCAACTCATTGAAAAATATGGTGTTACGCCGGAAATGTTTTTGTATCGATTGAGTGCGTTAATGCCGCGATTTTTCAATTTACGTGAAATTATTTTTGTCAGGTTTCATCACGAAGTTGGCACGGATAATTTTGAAATGACCAAAATTTTCAACCTGTCCAAGTTGTTTATTCCCAATGGGATAGGCGCAAAAGAGCACTACTGCCGTCGCTGGATGGGCATCAAATTAATGAAGCAAATGGGAAAATGGCACGGCGAGTTGCCCCAAAAACCGCTGGTTGGCGCCCAACGGCTCAAATTTTCGAATGATGAACGGGAAGTATTCAGCGTTAATCTGGCTTATCCATCGCAATTGGTGGACAACCGGTTGATCAGCGTGACCATCTGTTTTGTGCTGAACGAGGCGTTTAAACGCGCTGTGGCGTTTTGGGATGATCCGTTAATCCCGCAGGTGGAAGTGAATGAAACGTGTGAACGATGCGGTTTCAGCGCGGAAAAATGCAGCGACCGGGCAGTGCCGGGCAGTATTTACAATCGCGAACAAATGGCAATAAAGCAGGAAGAAATTCTCAGTAAATTGTTGAAAAAATTATAGAAACTGAATAAAAACAGTACATTAAAAAAGCGCTGAAAGTTTACTTCCAGCGCTTTTTTTGTTGAAAATTAAATGTCATTATTTTGAGAAACGTTCCCGGGTAACCCGTGCAACCAGTCCGGCCATAAACAGCAAGCCAACCAGGTTTGGAATTGCCATCAGTGCGTTACCGATGTTCCCGAGATTCCAGATGATGTTGATGTAATGCAGGCTTTCTCCCGCCAGCGGCGTAACCACAGCGCCAACAAACAGAAATATGATGAAAATATACCGGAACGGCATCACTGTTTTGTCGCCGCCGATAAATTCGATACATTTTTCACCGAAATACGACCAGCCGAGCAAGGTTGTGTAGCCGAACAGGAAGGAGGAAATGGCGATAATCGCGCCGCCAAAACCATATGGAATTACCGAGTTGAAGGCCGTTTGGGTAACCAAAATACTGGTGATGGTGCCTTCAACATCTTTGCCAAGCCAGGCCTGTGTGTTCACGTAAGCGCCGGTGAGTACGATGGTCAGCGTGGTCATCGTATTCACCAAAATGGTATCGATGAAAACGCCGGTCATGGCGATCAGCCCGTTGTTGGTTGGCTCGTCCGATGCGGATGCGCTTTGGGCAATCGCCGCGGTGCCCAATCCGGCTTCGTTGGATAGCAACCCGCGACTGACACCACTGCGAATCACTTCCCCGACAACTGCGCCCTTTAATGCCTCGAAACCGAAAGCGGATTCAAAAATGAGCACGAAAGCAGCCGGAATCTGGTCAAAATTTGCGAAAATGACCCACAATGCGAAAACGATGTAAAACACGATCATACTTGGCACCAGTCTTTCAGAAACTTTGCCAATTTTTTTGATCCCGCCGATGATCACCAGCCCGACCAATACAGCAATCGTCAATCCGATGATGTAATAATAATACGCCGGTGCCTGCGTTGCGGAAGTTGAGCCGGGATTAATCCACTGGTTGAGCGTGTTTGCCAGCGATGCGGTCATTGAATTGGACTGCGCCATATTTCCCGTGCCGATCAAACAGGCGATAACACCGCAAGCGGAAAAGGCGATGCCCAAAAATTTGCCGAGCGATTTATTTTTCAAGCCATTTTTAACATAATACATGGGTCCGCCGGCCATTGTGCCGTTCGGTGCCAGCTCGCGGTAACGCACGCCCAAAAAGCCCTCGGCATATTTGGTCGCCATTCCGAATAGTCCGGCAATCCACATCCAGACCGGTGCACCGGGTCCGCCGATGGCGATTGCCGTTGCGACACCGGCAATATTTCCATTTCCGACGGTTGCAGCCAAAGCGGTCATCAGCGCGGCAAATGGCGAAATATCGCCGGTTCCTTCATCGGAACGCGATTCTTTGGCAAAAATGAGCTTCAGCGAGCTGATGAAATTGGTAAATTGTACGCCACGCGTCATCACTGTCAGGACAACACCCGTCCCGATCAGCAAAATGATCATGGGCGTTCCCCAAAGGATGCTATCCAATTCCGTTGTTATCGAAAGAAACCAATCGAAAAATCCGCCCTGGTTCATACAGTCTGATCCTTTCGGTTAAATGTGAAATTATATTGAAGATAGAATTTATTTCCAGAACCGGAATATATCGAAAATCACTAAACAATCAAAAAAAAATTGGGGTGGCTAAAAATTAGATATCTGGGGTGGTTGGTCATGGGCAATTTATCCGGAAATAGAGGTTCGAAAAGCCGTCCGCTATCCCTTCGTTTATTGTGAAATAAAGACTTTTGGGACAACCGGCCAACACCCGTTTTTCTGTTTTTAAAGGCAGTATTTGCCTACCAAATTAATGCATCTTAGCTTGCGATAGCAGCGCGGATTCTTTAATTTCCGCAGGTTATTAATTCATAAAATTAATCGCTTTGCGATAAAGGAGATTGCGAAATGACAGACATTATTTCGGTTAGCGCACGTGAGATTTTAGACAGCCGCGGTAACCCCACCGTTGAAGTTGATGTGTATCTCGAAAGCGGCGCATTCGGACGCGCTGCGGTGCCATCCGGTGCATCCACCGGCGAGCACGAAGCCATGGAATTGCGTGACGGCGAAAAAGATCGTTTTTTGGGCAAAGGTGTTTTGAAAGCAGTGCAAAATGTAAATGATGAAATAGCGCCGGAAATCATGGGTTTGGACGCTACCGACCAGATCGGTATCGACCGGACGCTGCTCGATTTGGACGGCACGCCGAACAAAAGCAAAATGGGTGCAAATGCAATTTTGGGCGTTTCGATGGCAGTTGCCAAAGCCGCTGCGGAAGCGCTGGGATTACCGTTGTATCAATATCTTGGCGGCGTAAATGCGAAAACATTGCCCGTGCCGATGATGAATATCCTCAACGGCGGATCGCATGCCGATAACAGTGTGGATTTGCAAGAATTTATGGTGATGCCGGTAAATGCGCATTCTTTCCACGAATCGCTGCGGATGGGCACAGAAGTGTTCCACAGTCTCAAAAAAGTGCTGCTGAAAAAAGGCTACAGCACCTCCGTTGGCGATGAAGGCGGATTTGCACCAAACCTCGGCTCCAACGAAGAAGCCTTGCAAGTGATTATGGAAGCGGTAGAAAAAGCCGGATACAAACCGGGCGAAGACATCTTTTTTGCACTGGATGTTGCCTCCAGCGAACTGTATGACAAAGCCACCGGATTGTATCATCTGGAATCGGAAGGGCGCAAATTGAACGCCGCAGAAATGGTTGATTTTTACGCCAATCTGGTGAACAAATACCCGATTATTTCCATCGAAGACGGCATGGACGAAAACGATTGGGACGGATGGAAACTGATCACCGAAAAATTGGGCAAAAAAGTTCAGCTTGTGGGCGACGACTTGTTTGTGACCAACGTTCAGCGGTTGAGCCAGGGCATCAAATCCGGCGTTGCCAACTCTGTTTTGGTGAAAGTGAACCAAATCGGCACGCTGACGGAAACCTTTGATTGTATGCAAATGGCGCATCGCGCCGGTTACTCAACGGTTATTTCGCACCGTTCCGGCGAAACTGAAGATGCTACCATTGCGGATATCGCGGTTGCCGTGAACGCCGGACAAATCAAAACCGGTTCCGCCTCCCGCAGCGACAGGATTGCCAAATACAACCAACTGTTGCGCATCGAAGAAGAATTGGGCGAGCTGGCGGTTTTCCCCGGCAAATCCATTTTGCGCTAAAAAAACGGCAAAGCCCTTGCGGGTTATTTGTCAATTTGCGAAAATAAGAATATGATTAACATCAGACAGCCGGATAAATTGTCCGGTTGTCTGGATGTTGAAAAGGACAAAAGCAAGTTCAGAAACGTAGAAAATACAATAGTTTAGCTTCACTCAATAGCCAAGAAAAAGATGTCACTAAAACCAATCAAAACCAAAACATCGCCAAAGCGAAAAACCTACACGGTGACGGTGTATTACAAATATCTGCCGTTGTGGATTTTGTTGCTGGCATTTTCATTGGTTATTTTTGCGTTTTTTACCGGCAACAAATCCATTTTCGATTTGTATTCGCTATACCGGGAACGCAATGAGTTGGTGGTGCAAAAGCAACAGTTGGAGGCGGAAAACCAACGGCTTCAGCAGGAAATTGAGCGATTGCAAAAAGACATCGACCACATCGAAAAAGTAGCCCGCGAAAAATACAATCTCAAACGCGACGACGAAACCATCTACAAGGTCGTTCCGGAAGAGAAGCCGTGAATGCTTTCCGCATCCGATATAAACTCCTTTTTTTATTAATGTTTAGCTGCGTTTCCCAAATGCAGGGGCAAACGCCCTCCGTTTATCAGCTGGATTTCACGAAAGATTACATCAGCTGGGTGTGGTCTGCTAATTTGCAAACCATTGTTCCCACCGGCAAACAATCCCGCATCTCCGTAAACAACCAATTGCGCAGCAGTTTATTTCGCCAATCGTCCCAAAAGGATAACTGGCGGGACGAAAACACGCTGGAAGTATATTGGCAATTGCCGATTTCCGGGCGATTTTCAACGCGCTCGATTATCGAATCGCGCATTTTTTCGGATGATAACTCCGGTCGAAAATTCAACAAACATTTGCTGGCGCAGGAATTGAGCTGGCAGGTGAACCCGAATATCGCGCTGAAACCGGCTGCGGGCATGGCGCTGGAGGAATCTTTTGATACGGCTGATCAGGGTTGGTATGGCAAAATGGGGCTGGAAGTTTTTCGCTTAAATATGGGTGAGTATTTAAATTACACCGACGCGAGCAGCGTGATCCGGGCGTTTCCGGGGCGGAAAAATCAGGAGCACACTTTTTTTACGGGATGGACGCGCCAGTTTTCCGATCGTGCCAGCGACTCGTTGCGATTGGGCTACCAATATTCGGAAAACCGCTATTTTATCCAATCGCCCGCCGGCAGTGAACCGCCGCAGGAAACGGTGTATATGAACACCCGATTTTTGTTCAATCAGCTGCAATACAATTTGTCGGATCACTCATTCTTGGCATTTTTGACCAATTTTAAAAATCGTGATATCGACCAGTCCATTTCGCCCGTCAGTCCCACTGCGCAAACCCGCCGCCGGGAAGAACTGGCATTGGAAAACCAGTTGCAGCACCTGATGTTTTGGGGCGGCTGGCAACTGCAAAACAGCATTTTTTTCTCACAATCGCAAAACGATAATCCCAATGTGGATACGGATATCAATACGCTGCAAACCGCATTTACCACCGCGTTGCGCCACCGCTCAACCCGTGGAAATATGCTCTGGGGCAAATTTTCGTTCACCAAATTGGAATACAACACGCCAACGCCGGACGACAACACCGCCAGCGCGGAGCTGCGCAACCGGCAGGATCGCGATGAGCAGCGCTTTATCATCGATGCCGGTTACCGGAAGCGTTTCAGCGAATATTTTTCAGCGGGATTGCAGGGAAATATGTATCTGTTTCACCAGATTTATTTGCGATCCGGGCGCAGCCAGAACAACAACTGGAACCGCGTTTACCAGCTTGCCGCTACTTTCGATCACAAAATCAGCCCGACAGTTCGGCACAATCAGCAAATTAAAATTTTGGCGAATTATACCGCTTTCGATTTTGAGGAATTGCTGCCAACGGTGCGCAGTTATGTTTTCCGCAAATTGGTGTACAGCGATTCGCTGAGCATCGATCTGACGCAAAATCTGGCGTTCACCAATATTTATCAGTTGGAAAAAGAGGACAACGGCTCCTTTTTTCAAGATGAATTTGCCCAGCAAATCAACCGGGAACTGACCGCCCATTTTTTGAACACCGGGTTGCGCCACAACGATGTTTTTGGATTGCAGGTAACCGCAGGCGTTACCCTGTTTTTGCGGGATGAGTGGGGATTTACACCGCAGCGGGAACGTCGTAAAGTGAGGAAATTCAAAAGCTTATCGCCGCGATTAACGGTTGTTTATCCGGCGAGTAAACGGCTGCTGGTTTTCCTGAATTATGCCCCGAATAAATCCGAAAATTTTACGCGTTCCGTTACCGATGAGCTGTTTCAGGAAAACATCCAGTATTTCACCAGCGGAAATGTGAACTTGCGATACACGTTTTAATTGGCGCATCAGCGCAAATGCGGTTGTGCCAACGCCCAGGCGGCCAACGTCATGCCATCCCAAATTTCGCCGGCGCGAATCAGCGCATCCAATTCTGCGGGCAAAAGCCACAGTCGCTCAAATTCTTCCGTTGCATCCGGTTTCGATTCTGTTTGGATCAAATTTGTTGCCAAATATACGTTGCACATTTCAGTGGTAACGCCGTTGTAGGGGTTGTATTCGCCGATTAGTTGCATATTTCCGGCTTGCACTCCGGCTTCTTCGGCAAGTTCTGCATGTGCGGTTTCGAGGTGATCGCTGTTGGGTTTCACGCTTCCGCAGGGAAATTCGATACAATCGCGGTCGCATAAATAACGATATTGCTTTACCAAGCCAATTTTTCCGTCATCCGTTACCGGAATAACCATGCTGGAACCGTTGGTGGTAACAAAATAATATTCGCCGCGCATTTTACCGGGAATCTCAAATCGATCCATTTTATACGTCCAAAACGGATTTTTGTGTAAAATACGGCTGTCCAGCGTTTTCCAGCGTGCGAGCTCGGTGAGTTTCTCTTCCATAAGTTTCCTGTCACTTTATCCGTTCGAATTTCCTCAAGTTTCCCTCATTTCACAATCTTCGTCTTCGAACTCTATTTCTACAGTTATGTGTTCAATATTCATCGGTTCGATGATTTTTTTACTGTGCGATTTGATGACCATAATTTCTGTTTTTGAAGCTGCATTGTCAATCACCAAATGTGTGGACAGCACATGATGTTCGCCGTCCAGCGTCCAGACATGGGTGTGATGGACAGAATTCACCTGCTCAATTTGCAGAAATTGTTTTTCAATTTCATCAATATTTATATCTGGCGGAGAAGCCTGCAGAAATAAATCCAGCGTTTTCCGGAGATTTCCGAGAACGTTGTAAAGCACGTAAAGCGTTATTAATACTGATAATATGGGATCAAGGATATGGATGTCCGTAAACAGTAGCGTTATCCCGACAATCAGAACGGCGACCCAGCCCAACACATCTTCCAGCAAATGCCAGGCGACGACCTGTGCGTTCATCGAGTGATCGTCTTTCATCCGAAACGCCGCAAAGCCGTTCACCAAAACGCCAATTATTGCGAATGCGATCATGCCCTGCGCATTCGAATGTTCCGGCGAAATGATGCGCGGCACCGCTTCGGACAAAATAAACAGCGATCCGACAATCAGCACAACGGCGTTTATCAGCGCGCCCAATAACGAAAATCGCCGGTAGCCGTAGGAAAATTTTTTGTTACGCTTTTTTCTGGAAAAATTATCCAGATACCACGCCAAACCCAGCGAGAGGCTATCACCTAAATCGTGCAACGCATCCGACAAAATGGCAACGCTATTGGTTAAAAACCCCCCGACAATTTCCAGAATTGTGAACCCCAGATTGAGAAAAAATGCCATCCGGATGTTATTCGGCTTTGGGTGAGAATGTGTGTGGTGATGGTCGTGATTTGCCAATTCAAGCCTCCGCTGGTTTTCAAAAATTTCCCTTTTTTGAAAATTAACACATGGTTACAAACACAACAAACATTATTAGAGGATACTATTTCTCGTTTAAGCCCACTGGTTTAAAACATGACGGTTATCATATTTTTTTACGCCTAACGGGTAAAATATATGTTGCAAGATCAATGGTTTTTTTTAATGAAAGGTTATTCTCTAACGATTATAACCTTTGAAAGCAGTTTAACAATTATAATGGAGCCTGATAAGATGAAAAATTCTACATTGAAAAAGGCATGGAACTGGATGTTATTACTGAGTTTATCGCTGTTTTTAACAACTACTGCAAATGCCCAGCAACAAAAAGATGTTGATCAACAAAAAAAAGCACAAGAGAAAAGTAAGGAAACACAATCCGAACCGCTCGCCGAAAAAGCAGAGAGCACCGAAAATGAGTCCAGCGGCGAATCGTCGGAAATGCCGTTGATCCAGTCGGAAGAAAACGCCGGCTGGACGTCAATGACCAATGGCTGGATTGGGTTGCGCAGTAAACTTGCAGAAAAAGGCATTGAGCTGGAAACCGTGCTGACCGGAGACATGATTTCCAACGTTTCCGGCGGTATTGCGAGTGGTAGCGAATGGTTGAATAATATTGATATCGCAATGGCATTTGACGGCGATGAGCTGATGGGATGGCACGGCGCTACGATGTTTTTATATGTTTTGGGAAATTACGGCGGCAGCCCCGGCGACCATATCGGTGATTTTCAGGGTGTCAGTAATATTGACGCGTTCAACACCTGGAAAATTTACGAAATGTGGCTGGAGCAAAATTTTGCTCAGGATACCTGGTCTCTAAAAATAGGTTTAATTGATTTAAATTCAGAGTTTTACGTAACTGAAACAGCCGGATTTTTTATCAACAGTTCTTTCGGGATTGGTGCGGAATTTGCCCAAACGGGGCAAAATGGTCCGTCCATTTTCCCCGCAACTTCGGTGGCGCTTCGGTTGCGTTATTCGCCCGCAGATGATATTTACGGACAGTTTGCAGCGTTCGATGCGGTTTCGGGCAATCCGGATAAACCGGAGGGCACTCAAATTCATCGCTTCAACAGCAATGACGGGCTGTTGCTCACCGGTGAGATCGGGAGCATCCGGGGTTCGGGAATTTTTATGGAACCGTATCAAAAAATCGCAATCGGTGGCTGGCGTTATACGGCGGATTTTGCTTCAATCGATGAAGCATCATTCAATAATAGCAATATGGGTGTTTATCTGATTGGAGAGCGGCAATTGTTCCGGGAATATTCCGATCCGGCACAGGGTTTGTCCTGCTTTGCGAATGTGGGATTTGCCAACAGCACATACAATCAAATCGGTTTGTTTTACAGCGCCGGCGCGGTTTACAGCGGTATTTTTTCCGGGCGCGATGCGGATGCTTTGGGCGTTGCTGTTGCGATGGTACGTAACGGATCACCGTTCCGGCAGTGGATGGCGCAATCCGGTCAACCGGTCGAAACCGCTGAAACTGTAATCGAGCTCAGCTATCGGGCTCAATTGTTTCCGTGGTTTGCGATGCAGCCGGATTTGCAATATATCGTCAATCCGGGAATGGATTTACAACTTCAAAATTCCATCGCTGTTGGGGCGAGATTTGAAATTAGTCTATAAGTACAATTTATTATCGGAGGGATAAAGGATGTTACAAAACGCAAGCATTCGGCAGAAGCTGAATATCGGATTTGGTGCGGTTATTTTGTTGCTGATCGGAAGCGGAATTATGGGAATTACCGAGTTGCGATCGTTATTCAATAGCGCCAATATGCTTGTTGACGAAGATTTGCCATTATTGTCAACGGTCAAAGAAATTAAATATCTTACCACAAAAGGACATTTGTGGTTTGAGGAAATCCTCTCCGGCGATGAAGGTGAATCCATCGAAAACGTGTACGGTTTTTGGAAACAATCTGCGGATTATTGCGACAAAATGATTCAGGGCGGAACGATCGAAGGCTTGCAAATTCATCCCGTTACGGATGACCAGCTAATTCAGGATTTGCAACAATTAAAAATGGCACTCAATGACCTGCTGCAGGTCGGCGAAAAGCGATACAATTCCAACAAAAAAGGGTCAAATGCGGTGGGCAGCGATTCGGATGTGCGATTCGATGCCGCATACGAAAAAGTGATGGATCAATCAAACGTAGCCGAAAAAACCATCGCGAAACGGGTTGCTCAAAATCACGAGGGGATGGAATCGTCGTATTCATTTGGCAATTTATCCATTGTTGCAATTTCGTTGCTGGGGCTCGTTTTTACGATTGTCTTTGTGGTGCAGTTGAGCAACCACATCATCACGCCCGTAAAAGATTTGGCAACGGCTGCAGAACAGCTCGCCAATGGCGAAACGGGTGTGCGGGTTCGCATCGAAAACAGCGACGAAATCGGGCTTCTCGGATCAAGTTTCAATAATATGGCAGATAATCTCAATAAATTGATGAGTGATTTAAAAGCCGAAAAATCCGGTGTCGAACAAAAAGTTCAGCAGGCGGTATCGGAAGCGGAATCGCAACGGGAATATTTATCGCACAGTGTCAATACACTTTTGGCGGGAATGGAACGATTTGCCAACGGCGATCTGTCCGTTCAGTTAAATACGGATGACCAAAATGAAATCGGGCGGTTGTTCGACGGTTTCAATCGTGCGGTCGAAAAAATTGAAGAAATGATGCTGGAAGTGCAGCAAGTTGTTGAGAAAACAGCTGATGCTTCCTCCCAAATCAACAGTTCGTCAGAAGAATTATCTATTGGCATCAAATCGCAGGCAATGCAATCTGCAGATGCGGCCGCGGCTGTGGAAGAAATGACCCGCACCATTGTTCACACTGCCCAAAATACCACTTTTGCAGCGGGGCAAGCTACCGAAAGTGGCAAAACTGCCCGCGAAGGCGGCGAAATCGTTCGTCAAACGGTTGAAAAAATCAACCAGATTGCCGAAACCGTCATCAACTCCACCGCAACTGTGGAAAAACTTGGCGATGCCAGCGCACAAATCGGTGAAATAATTATGGTGATTGACGATATTGCCGATCAAACCAATTTGCTCGCGCTGAACGCGGCAATTGAAGCTGCTCGCGCCGGCGATCAGGGGAGGGGATTTGCCGTTGTTGCCGATGAAGTGCGGCGATTGGCGGAGCGCACAACCGAAGCAACCAAAAAAATTGCCCAAATGATTCGCAATATTCAAAATGAAACTGAAAACGCAGTAAATGCCATGAAAAAAGGCAGCTCCGAAGTTACCGCAGGCATCGAGCTGGCGGATAAAGCCGGCAACGCATTGGAAAAAATTGTCAGCAGTGCAGATAAAGTTGTGGAAATGGTGCAACAAATAGCCGCAGCAAATGAACAGCAATCCACCACCAGCGAGGATATTTCTGTCAAAATTGAGACAATTTCCAAAGTATCATCCGAATCGGAAACCGGGGTTGCCCAAATATCGGAAGCGGTGGTCGATATGCGCCAAATGACAATGGACCTCAAATCGTTGATGGGGCAATTCCAACTCAGGAAACCTTCAGCGTTCATGGTTGCTGATAATTAATTGCGATGCATTAAATCGTCCGATTTCAATGTTTGGCAAAACCGTTATAACCAGTTTTGCCAAATGAAATAAAACTGCTGATTCTGATAAACCCGCCTTCCTGTTTATTTGCTTTTCGAAAGCAATTCCATAAAAAAATTATAACGATATTTTGCATAAATGCATCAAATATTGTAATTTGAAAGTGCATCGGAGTATTAACGACATTTTCGTAATCATTTTCTGTACATGGAATAGTTGGCATTGATCACCCGGTTTTAATCATCATTTTACGCGTACGCTGAGGTGAATTTTATGGAAAACAAAGTAACTCGTGCAGTTGCTGTTGTGCAACCGTCACATGATGTGCCTAACGCTCATCATGTTCGCTACCGTTTCCGGCATAAACCCGTTCACAATCTGGATGACCAACTGGCATCCGAGCTTCTCACAAAATATCGTTTTTATTGCACCGACCAATATCATTTCTCATGGGCAAATCCCTCCGGCGAAAGTATATTGCATGATTTTCAATTGCAGCACAACGGCACTGTGGTATCCGATTTGAATACCGGTTTGATGTGGCAACGGAGCGGCTCTGGAATTGATATGGATTATTCCCGCGCGAAACGATACATCCGCCGCTTAAATCACGGTAATTTTTTAGGGTTTGGAAAATTTCTGAACTATACCGACTGGCGATTGCCAACGCTGGAAGAAGCTTTGTCTTTGATGAATTCAGATTTAAGTGAAAGTGGCTATATCGATCCGGTATTTGACAAAAGCCAAGATTACATTTTTACGGCGGATGAAGATTTATCGAATGGTCGTGTGTGGATTGTCAGCTATCGGGGCGGTTTTTGTTATCCGAAAAGCCCGCGATATTTTGTTAAAGTTCGGGCTGTTCGCAATATATAAAATCAATCCGGTAAGTATAAAATAAACAGTAGCTTAAGAAGTGCATTTATCGATGCACTCGATGATCTGGCTCAACCGGTCGTGTTTCAAATAATAGAAACGGTTTTTGCCATCTTTTTCGCTGTTCAGCACACCTCTGTCCCGCAAAATTCGTAAATGATGCGATGCAACAGCCTGTTCGATACCGAGCGTTTCAAAAATCTCCGTAACTGTCAGGCGATTGCTATTTTCCAGCAAATTAATAATGGCGATACGCGTGGGGTGCGCAATGGCTTTCAGCATTTCTGCTGCAGCGTCCAGTTTGTCTGTTGTAAGCATATTTTTTACATTCCAAAATTATGACTAATATAAACATCTATATGTTAACAATATATCGTAAGAATTTCCGCGAAACAATAGATTTATTTTCGAGTTAACTGTTTTCGCTCCCGGTAACCGCGGATAAGTATGGGAATCCATCCCAGAAGCGGAATGTAAAACGCAAAAGTGATCGGGTTTTTCAAATGAGCTTTTAATCCTTTGTATAAATTGATATTAAGCGGTTGAACCCGCCCTTTTCGGGCGAGCCTGTCGAATTCTGCAAATAATGACGGCCACAGCAATGGCATAAAATAGGGGATATCCCGCAAATTTTTCCGCCAAAGTTTGAACAATTCCCGAAAGCGATAGGGTTGTTTCCCGTATTTTTTTACAGCTTCGTTTAATTCCGTCTGCATTTGTTCTTTTATTCGATCCGCAATTTCCTGAAATTCGTCGTCCGTAATTTCTTCGTATGGCTTGTCAATCATTTCATATGGTTTAATGCGCTTGCCCATCACAAATGTCAGTTTGCAGGGAAAGCCGAAATAAAACAGCCACGGCTGCAATGGCACGAATAGCGTCATCAAGCCAACCGGTATAAACGGAATGCCAACTTTTTGGGAAAGCATGTTCACGAAATCCGATTTGACATTCAACGGATTGATAAATTCACCATTAACGGTGGAGTAGGGGATGAGATCTGTCCGGTATTTGATGGCATGACGCACAAACGAGGTCGCAAATCGCTGCAATTGATAGCGTTTGTTAAACCCTTTGCCAATTCCCGGAACACCTTCGGGGAAAACCAGCAGGTTGGATTCCTGATATTGCATCATCGTACTGAAGTTAAGAAATGTTGCATCCACGCCGCCGCCGCGTTTCCAGAAATTTTCGACCAAAAACGGATTCATCAATGTGGACATAGAGAGCATCGGCGCGGTTAAGGCCCGGACAGATTTTTTGAAATCGTAGCCATTGCGAAGCGCCAGCATGGATACAAACACGATGGCATCCCACGGAAACGCCATGCCGGAGTGATTGCTGCAAAATATCAGCGGACGTTCCGGATCGTTGCGTTCGGGTGGCGGATCGAAACCGATGAATTCCGAACGAAAATAGAGTCTGTCGATGTGCTGCATCAGGTGTTCGACCAAATCTATTGCAAAATCCGGGTTAAAATGTTCGTCGAAAATGCCTTTGTTGGCTTCGATCATTTCCGGGGTGATCGGCTTGCGCTGTTGCATGGATCTCCTGTTGTATTGTGGTGTCAATGTTTTTTCCGAAAGACCATCCCAATCTAATTTTAATTTATCGAAAATAATGCACTTTTGCCAGCGCAAATATCGCCGCAGATCCGGTTGGGTTTGTTTGATCGCGCCAAATTCGGTATATTTTTGTGATTGCGAATCAGGAAATTCCATAATTTTGAGAAACCGAATACGAGTTAACAATCGAACTGATCAACTTATGAGCAAACGAATAATTTTATTGACCGGCAAAGGCGGTGTGGGCAAAACCACCTGCGCAGCCGCAACCGCGCTAAAAACGGCGGCAAAAGGGTATAAAACGCTGGTCATTTCTTCCGATCCGGCGCACAGTCTGGCTGATGCGTTGGATCATCCGTTGGGTCCGGAGCCGGTGCAAATTTCCGAAAACCTGTTTGCCCAGGAAATTGACATGTATTATTCGATGAAAAAATACTGGGGAAACATGCGTGAGCTGATGTTGATGGTGTTCAAATGGCAGGGCATCGACGAAATTGCGGCCGAAGAATTGGCGGCGATTCCGGGAATGGGTGAAGCTTCTGCGCTGCTGTGGGTGGAGCAATTTTACAATTCGGATGAATTTGAAGTGATCATCATCGACAGTGCGCCAACCGGCGAAACGCTGACATTTCTCACGCTGCCGCAAGCCACCGAGTGGTGGCTCACTAAAGCGTTTCCGTTCCAAAAACTGGCGTTCCAAACGGTGGGGTTGGCAGTTCGCAAAACCACCGGAATCCCGTTGGATAAAGGTTACGAGGAGCTAAAAACGTTGTTCGAAAAATTGCAAAATGTTCACGACGTGCTCTGCAATCCGGAAATTACGGCGATCCGGTTGGTACTCAATCCGGAAAAAATGGTGATTCAGGAAGCGCGGCGGGCCTACACCTATTTGCAACTGTATGGCTACAATGTGGATGCCGTGATCGTCAATCGCGTACTGCCGGATTCCGCCAAAAAAGATCCGGGTTGGCAGCACTACCTCGATGCGCAGGCCAAATATCTCACCGAAATCAACAATAGTTTTGCGCCGCTGCCGGTGCTTTCCGTGCCGCATCAGCAACGGGAGGTGTTCGGGCTGGAATTATTGGAAGAAATTGCGAAAGCGTTGTATGGGGAAAATGATCCGGCGGAAATTCTTCACAAAGAATCAACTTACCGTATTACGTCGAATGACGGATTGTATGTGTTGAAAATTCACCTGCCATTTGTGAAAACGGATGACTACAAAATTGAACAATTTGGCGATCAGTTGGTTATTCAGGTGCAAAACCAACGGCATCATTTTGCGCTGCCGAACTTTTTGAGCTATTACAAAATGTCTGCGGATAATCTGGTAGGCGACTGGCTGGAAATCACATTTTCCCACACATAAATCAAACCCAAAAACGGCAGATCGGAACATCGATCTGCCGTTTAGAGATGGGTTTATTTAGGGAAATAAATTGGTATCAAGTACTGCGAATGCCTAATTTTTTAAGAATTGTGCCCATCAAACACCATTTGGTGATGCCGGATTGAAACAAATTCGCACCCACAAAAAGGGTGAACCACAACCAGTTCGGCGAAGCAAAAATACTTTCACCGGCGTTCTGCGCGTTAAATAAAACCACCGATAGCATGATAAAACTACCTGCAAAGATCCGAATATATCTCTCGACCGTCATACGAAATACCTCATCGTTACATTTTAATATTAAGATGTGTATATGTGTTAGTGCGTTACATTTTTTTTCGAATTGCGCTATTTTTTTATGCAGACAGCACGGAATGCAAAATTCGTATATAAATCAGGGTAATAAGAGTGGATTTTGTTTATGTAATGCGTACATTTTCGACTGTGATGCTGTAAATCGAATGTATCTCAAACTTCACCGAATATCAATTTTTTTGGAAAAAAATATGAAATATTTCATTTATGGAATTATTGCGGCAGCGTTGGTTTCCAGTATCGGATTTGCGCAGGATGCCGTAAACTGGCATTTGCCGGATGATTCCGGGCAATTAATTGTGGTTATTGCCGATAGCCCGGAGCAATTTTCAGGTAAATTGTGGCGGTTTGAAAAAACGGGCGCGGAATGGAAAAACGTTGCTGCGCCGATCGATATTGTTATCGGAAAAAAAGGACTGGGATGGGGCGCTGGTTTACATCCCGTGCAATCCGGTGAGATGCTGCAAAAACGCGAGGGTGACGGGAAAAGCCCTGCCGGTGTTTTCGCACTGAGCAGCGTTTTCGGTTTTGCCGAGCTCGATTCGATAATGCCAATCAATATGCCATACGTTCATGTAACTGAATTGCTGGAATGTGTGGACGATGCAGCATCGCAATATTACAACACGCTCGTCGATAACGACACGGTTGCCACACACGACTGGCATTCCTCCGAAAAAATGATCCGGGTAGGGGAGCCTTACCATTTGGGCGTTTTTGTGGATCACAATGTAAATCCCATTCAGCCCGGTGCCGGCTCGTGCATTTTTTTGCACATTTGGGGCGGCGCAGACGACCCGACTATCGGTTGCACCGCAATGCCTGCGGATCAAATGGACGCGATTGTCCGTTGGTTAAAAAAATCGGAAAAACCGCTGCTGGTGCAGTTGCCAAAACATTTGTATTCGAAATATCAGGGGCAATGGCACCTGCCGGAAATCGCTCAATAAATATTTGTAACTTCAGGAGAAATAATGGCTTATAATTTCAAAAATGTAAAATTCAAATCGCAGACTTTCCGCAATTTCGTTTTGTTGATCGGTGCCGTTTTTCTGTTCCAGTGTTCCACGGATTCTAAAATTCAGGAACTATTTTCGCAGCGCGTTAAACAAATTGGCAGCCAAAAGATCGCGGATCGTGCGTTGGATGTGTTCGAAGCCGGGTTGAAAAACGAGGGCGGCAAATGGCAGCTGACCGGCGAAACCACGGTGCCCGGCGCATACGATGCAGTTATCGCGCTGGCGGATTCGCTGCTCGGCAACAATAAATATGACAATCAATTGATGCAACTGCCGGATGCCGCACTCGGCGACAGCACATTTGCGCTGGTGAAAGTGAGCGTGACACAGCTCCGCGATGAACCGCGCCATGCGGCACAAATCATCGATCAGACAATTATGGGCAGAACCCTGAACCTGCTGCGATATGAACGCGGTTGGTATTTGGTGCAAACCGATTACAATTACGTCGGATGGGTCGATTTTACGGCGCTCCACCGCACCGATGCAGCCGGTATTAGTAACTGGAACGATGCTGCAAATGTGGTTGTAAGTGGCTTATATCCAATGGTTTACAGCAAGCCGGATGACACCAGCGAACCTGTGGCAGACGTCGTGTTGAACGCGCGGCTGCGTCCGGTTGGTCACAGCGGAAAATGGATGCAGGTTGCCACGCCGGATGGCCGGGAAGGTTATATTTTGGCGGATAAAGTGAAAAATATCGCCGAAATTCCCACCGATTTGCCATCGGAAAAATTGCGCCCGAAATTGATTTCGACTGCCCGGCGGATGATGGGTGTGCCGTATTTATGGGGCGGAAATTCCAGCAAAGGCAACGATTGCTCCGGATTTACCCAAACCGTGTTCAAAACCAACGGGATGCAACTGCCCCGCGATTCCCGGCAGCAGGCATTGGAGGGCATCGAAATAAAACCCGATGAAAATTGGAGCAATGTGCTGCCCGGCGATCTGCTCTTTTTTGGCAACGGAAAACGGGTGACACATGTGGGCATCAGCCTCGGTGGGAAAGAATTTATTCATCAGGGTGGGAAAGTGGCGGTCAATTCCCTCGATCCGGCATCGCCGGTTTTCAGCCCGTATCGCTCGAAATCGATTATGTTTGTCCGGCGGGTGGTCGAATAATTTTCACTGAAATTGTATCGGAAAATTAAGACCGGATTAAAAAAATAAACAGGATTGTGCAACAATGAATATCAAAACAGACATTATGGATTTGCAACTGAAAGAACGGTGGCAAATTTCCCGTGGCGGATTGGACACTAAACAATGTGTGGTGGTAACGCTGGAAAAAGACGGTATTTCAGGATATGGCGAGGCTTCGCCAAATACGCGCTATGGCGAGAGTGTTGAGCTGACCCTCGATCGGATCCGCTCGATTGCGGATATTTACCGGACACATCACCCGTTTCACTACCGGGAAATCAAAGCGGAACTGGACGAAGCGATCACTGATCAAAGTTGTGCCAAAGCCGCGCTGGATATGGCGTTACTGGATTGGTTCGGCAAAAAATGGGATTTGCCGGTGTATCGCATTTGGGGCTTGAATCCGGTAGCTGCACCGTTGAGCACCTTTACCATCGGCATTGCATCGCCGGAAGAAATCCGGCGAAAGGTTCGCGAAGCAGCGGATTTTCCATTGCTCAAAATAAAAGTGGGCGTTGATAACGATGACGAAATTATTGGCGCCGTTCGCGCCGAAACCGACAAACCACTGCGGGTGGACGCCAACGAAGGCTGGACCGACCGGCAGCTCGCGCTGGAAAAAATACAGTGGCTGGCGACCCAAAATGTGGAGTTTGTGGAACAGCCCATGCCCGCCGGATCGTATGACGATGTTGCCTGGCTGCGCGAACGCAGTCCGCTGCCGTTGGTTGCAGATGAGGATGTGAAAACCGCCAAAGATATTCCCCGGTTGAAAGGCGTTTACGATGGCATCAATATCAAACTTATGAAATCAGGTGGTTTGCTGGAAGGATTGCAGATGGTTCACGTTGCCCGTGCGATGGGGTTGAAAATTATGCTCGGCTGCATGATCGAATCTGCGCTGGCGATTTCGGCTGCGGCGCAACTCGCTCCGCTGGTGGATTGGGCGGATCTGGACAGCAATTTACTGCTCACTCACGACCCGTTTGACGGCATTCACGCCACAGAAGGAAAACTTCGGTTGACCAACCAGCCGGGACTGGGCTGCAACCCGCGATAAATTTACCAAAATGACTTTTTGCGACTTTCAAAGGCGGTTCAATTACCGCCTTTTTTTTATTTAAAAATACAAAATAACGGCAAAAGCAACGATAATTACCGCGATCGATAGAACGACCCAATAGCTTACAGTTAGTGCAACCAGTTTGAGTAGTGTCCGTTTTTTGGATTGGTGATAGACCCGCCGCATCGCAACAAATAGATAAATTGGCAACGCCATCCACAAAATGGTAACTGCCTGCTGGCCTGTCAGCCAAAAAAGCAGGAGCGTAACCAGAAAAACGATGAATGCGAATGAATGAAAATGAAATCCGAAAACGAGGTGGTTCACATAAAAGCGGTTTTGGCGTAAATAAAGCAATTTCAAGAGAAGTGCGAAAAAAGGCACCATCAGGAACATCATTTGCGGCATTCGGTGAACGATGGCTGTGTTGATCACCGCTGGATTTTTTGTCGCTTTACTCAAATTACTAAAAAATTGTTCTTTCATTGAATTTGCGGATGAATCGGATTCAGCGGAAATGCTGTCTGTTGGCGTTTCGGTAGTATCGACAGAGAGGCCAATTACGTTCATTTCGCCGGATGTCGAAACCGCATTTTTTTGAGATGAATTTGTAACTTTAAATATCCGGACATCCGTGAGTGTCAAAACAAAAAAGAACACCAGGCTGACAAATAGATATAATTTTAACGGCGGCATAAAACGGATGCGTTGCCCGGCTTTAAATCGTTCGGTCAATTCGCCCGGTTTAGATATGAGTAATGTGAAAGTGCGCAAAATCCGGGAATCGAGCGTGAACACACTGTCCAAAAAATCCGACAGCAAATGTTGCAGCGGAATATTCAACTCTTGCTGTTTTTGACCGCAGTTTGCGCAAAAAGTGCCGGTAATTTTTTCCCCGCAATTTGGGCAGCGAGCATTTTTTTTCACTTTTGGAGACATAAGATTCTTCACTTTTGAATGTTAGCTAAGTGTAAGCTTTTTCGATGTTTTTCCCAAATTTTTTATCAATCCCACCATTTTTTCAGCATACTTATTGGATGATTTTCCCCATCATTTGCCTGGATAAATCCGGTTGCATCTCAAAAATGTTCGTGTTAATTTGAAGCACAAACACCATGGCACAATCCAAAATTTGGTAAAGCGAAGGATAACATTATGTTCGCCACCTGTTTTCGCAAAGCAATTGGTCTTGTTTTCGGGACGGTATTATTGGCCGTTTTCCCGGTTTTTTCACAAATACAGGTTTCCCAATTGGTTGTCGGAAAAGAATCCTGCGATACGCTTTTTGCATATGCTATTGCGTCCGATCTGGTGTGTGTGAATAATACACTCAGTTTTCTGGTCGATTCAACTGCTCTAAAAAAAGTTAGCGGGATGTCTTTTGTGATCGAAATTGTTCACACCGAGGGCGTTGTATTATCCAATCAATCCAGCGACACGGTTTATGCGGGTGATGTTTTCGTGGTGCCGTTCTCCGATTACGACAATCGGCAATTTCTGGATTTGATTGCCACCGGAACAAACAGCCGGTTTGATTTTAGTTATCTGTATAAAGGCACGCCACAAGTTGCCGGAGAGCCGTATAACTGTTTAATTGATGTCGGTATGACGGTGTCATTATGTGATAATTATGTTGGTACCGGGGGATTTGTTGATACGACGCAATGTGTTGTGCAACCGGCAACCGGGATTCCCGGGAAACCGGAAGTGGTGCCGCAAAATGTGATATTGCAACAAAATTATCCCAATCCATTTAACCCTGAAACGCAGATCGAATTTTCGATCGGAACGGCTGAAACTGTTTCACTGCGTATCTTTGATTTGTCCGGGCGGGAAGTTGCCACATTATTGAATGGCATTTTGCTTGCCGGAGTACATACGGTTTCGTTCGATGCAAGCAATTTCAACAGCGGTGTTTATTTTTATGTCTTGCGAACCGGATCTGGTGTGTTTCGAACGGGAAAAATGCAGTTGGTCAAATGATTTTTCGGTTAACTCCGTTAAACGTATCAGGTTTTATCTGATTTCGCAGATGCAATTTCTTCGATAATCAGCGCGTTTTTGCCGCCCTGTTTTACCCGGTACATCAGTTGGTCGGCGCAGGTTATGGCGTCGTCCGGTTTTGGCGGCGGGCTGTGGAAAACGGCAACACCAATGCTGAAGCCAACTGGCCATTGGGGATTTTCGGTCAGTTTCAACAATTGTTTTCTCATATTTTCAAAGGTTCGCGATGCACCTTTTGCGTCGTTTTCCGGTAACAACACCGCAAATTCATCGCCGCCCAAACGGCAAACAAAATCCGTTTCCCGCACCGTTTTTTCGAGGGTTTTTGCAACCGCTTTTAGCAGTTCGTCTCCGGCGTTGTGTCCATGTAAATCATTAACTTTTTTGAAGTTATCCAAATCGATATACGCCAGTGTCGTTGGGTGATTGTAACGGGTTGCCAGCGAAAATATCGTTTTGAGCGTTTCCTTGAATACCCGGGCATTCATTATGCCGGTTAAGCCGTCCAGACTGGCAAACGCTTTTTCCCGTTCCATAGATGAATTGAGATTGATGAGCAAATAGGCAATCACCGAAAAAAAGCTCAGCCGGACACCCGCATTCCAGAATGGGATAACCGGATGCGAATACATGTGATTGGTGGACATATCAACGACCAGCCAGGAAAATGCGGAGCACAAACACAGCGCATATCCGGTGCGATTGCCCGCATACCACGCGCCAATGGCAATCGGAATCATGTAAAAAATGGAAAATGATATTTCGAATCCGGTGAGATAATCAATTGCACCCAATAAAATCACGAGAATCAGAGATAATATTGTAATTTGGTTAGCGGTTTTCTGCTCAAAAAACGTGTCGATGGATGACAGCATATCTCAAACCTCCCTATTTTTCCCAACGCAAACGGCAAATTGTCGCAATAGTATCGAATTTCAAAAGAAATATACATGCACAATCCGGGAAAACAAAAGGGCAGGTTGCATGACCTGCCCTTTTGTGAGGTTATTCCGCTGATAATAGATGTCTGTAAATGCTTATACGTTCATGTTGATCAGGATGAGTGCTTCGGAAATCAGCTGGACTTCTTCCGGTGTTGCAGAAATCAAACTACTGGTAACAAGTGTTTCAATCGAGTTGAAAAATGTAAGGTAAGCATTTATAACCAATTGAGGGGTGATTGCGATAGCCAGCGCAGTTTCCAATATTGCTTTCACACCGCCGGTACCATTAATCGAGGTGTTAATTGTGGTAATCGCGGCAGCGTGCGAACTGGCTGAGATTGATAATGCAGTAATTACTGCAGATTTGAAAGCTTCATAAGACTGGCTTATTTCCTGCGCAGTTTCCGCTGCGCTGATGGAAGCACGTAACGCAATTGCTGCATTTGTAACTGCCACGATTTCGGAATTGGTTGCTCCAAAATCCGAAAATGCAGTTTGAGCGGCAACTTCCAATGCATGCGATTCCATCATACTTGCAGATTGATTTACCCGGAATTGCAAATCGGTATCTGTGGACGTTAGTGCATTCATTAATACTTTTGTGGAAATTTCGCGTACTTTTGCATAGGTATTCGCTGATATTTCTGCATTTACATATGCGTTAATCAGTGCTTTTTGATAATTTTCCACCGCGGCTGCGGTTGCAGCCTGATTTTCTGCAGCAGCAAAAAGGCTCGATTCGAGATTGATTTGGGCGTTATGTTTTGTATCTCTGACCATCTCCAATTCTGCAATAGTTGCCCCGATTTCCGGGTTTAGCAAAATGTCTGTGTGAGCTTGTGTCTGTGTTTCCAGAGCCGTAGCCATTAAAGCATCTGCGTTGGATTCATTTTCAAGCGCTATTGCAACATCTGCATTAATTAACGCAGCTTCATCCGGCTGGGAAGTTTCGTCAACGGTATTTTGTTCAACATTTTCTTTGTAAACTTCCGCTTCCTGAGTGGATTCTGTCGTATGCGGCTGACATTGAACAACTTCGCCTTTTTTAACCGTTGCGCTGAGGCGTGCCATCCACATTGCAGTGTCTTTCTCTGCAATAACCACAAGCCCGGATTCACTTTCCACACTGGATTCCAGCAAAAATGAACCATCTGCAGCAGTTACCACGCTATCAGTTGAAACAATGCTGATGGAACCGTCTTGCTCAAAACGTGCGAGTGTTACGGTTGCACCTTCGATACCGGTGGTTGTTTTGGCGAGCGAATATCCGTCGCCATCTGTCACCCGGCCTTGAACGAGTGCTTTTTGTGTCGGCGTTCCGTTTGAAACAGTATCTTCGCTGCATCCAGACACTATAAAACACACACTTAATACAATTGATATATAGATTTGAAATATTTTATTTCGCATAAATTAAACTCCATAATGTAATTAGACTTCCTTATTTATCAGGATATTTTTGCATGAATTGAATATCCTGTAAGTAATAGATAGCATCAAAAGCTGTGCCACGGAGTGCGATTGTTTACGCATCTTCAATAATATCAAATAGTTATAGAATTGGAGAGAAAGTTGTTCGACGGATAGTTGTGTGGAAATTAATTTAGGATGTGTAATTAATAACACGCAAGTTTGCTAATTTACAGCAAAGCAATTCCGCTTAAATTTGCCCGATCCACTGCTGACCGTGTTGGTGAAATGCATTCCGGCAGGTAGTTACGATTTCCTCCGGCAACTTGCCTTTTTCAACAATCGCGATATTTTCTTTTAAGTGATCAATATTCATTGTGCCAACAATACAACTGTCATTTCCGAAAGTAAATGCCGAAAAACGCAATGCCAGCTCCTGCCAGCCAATATCAAAATGGAGCCCCATTTTTTTCCATCGATGCCAATATTCCTCGCAATAATGCCCGTTTGGCTGTTCGGAAAACCGCCACGGCGCATTTGCAACGGGTCTTTTTGCGATAAATCCCATTCCCTGATTTTTGGCTGCCGGCAATGGATGATCGATAACGCGTTGATCACAAATATTCAACGAAGCCATAACGCTTTGAAAACGTTGGGTTTGAACCGCGTATTTTAGTGCATCATTTTCACCGGAATATGCGATGATGCGCGTTTTGCCATCCGAGCGTGCTTTTTCCAACGCATCAATCACTTCGCCATTTTGCAGAATATCAACAGAGCAGGAGTGTAGATGAACAATATCGATAAAATCTGTTTGCAACCGCTGTAACGCAGCTTCGATTCCATTTATAATGCAATCGTAAGTCCAGTCAGGAATTCCATCAATGCCGTAACCAACCTTGGTGGATAATACAAATTCGTTGCGCCGGTGAGAGATGTATTTGCCAATGCGTTCCTCGGAAATGCCGTATCCTCGCGCGGTATCGATGAGATTTATACCCGAGTCCAAAACAGTGTTGAGCATTGTTTCAGCAACTTTTTCCGGGATACGTGGATCACCGATAGTACCTGCACCATAGCCAATGGCAGATACGTTCAATTCTGTTGTGCCAAAATTTCGAAATATCATATTTACGTTTAGCTGGAAAATTTTCGAGATAACAAAAAAAGCCCCGGTTTTTCAACTGGGGCTTTACGTTTAAGTCAGGTTTTCTGTCGTTTTTTAGAACCGACGGTTGCCGCCACGACCACCACCGTCTCTGTCACGGTCTCTACCGCCGCCGCCGCCGCTGCCGCCGCGTCCACCGCGGAATCCGCCGCCACCGCCGCTACGTCCGCCACCGCCGCCACCACGGCTGTTTTCAGTGCGGGGGCGCGCTTCGTTAACAACCAGTTTGCGGCCTTTGAAGTCTTTGCCGTCCATCTCGCGAATTGCCGTTTCTCCTTCGAGAGAAACTTGCATTTCAACGAAGCCAAACCCACGCGATTCGCCAGTCATCCGGTCTTTGATGATCTTTACAGATTCAACAGCACCGAAAGCTTCGAATGTGTCACGAAGTTCATCTTCTGACACATTAAACGCCAGGTTACCTACGTAAATATTCATAAAAAAACTCCTTGAAAATGAGAGTATGAGTGAATAATTCTGCTTATCCCTAAAACCTTGTGGAACGACATCGCCAGGATAAGAGAGTAAAGAACCTTATACATACGCAGTAACTCTACTTCCTGAGGCAATACGACAAGTCGGAGATCAGCAAATACATTTAGAGAGATTTTCAAAATTAAAATTGCTGTATCAGAGAATCTCCACCAATTCAAGATCAAAAACCAGATCTTCCCCGGCGAGGGGGTGGTTGGCATCTATGGTTATTTTGTCAGCTTCTACTTGGGAAACAATCACGTTAATAACATTTCCATTTTCCTGGACAGCTTCCAGGCGTTGCCCGATAGCTGGTTCCATATCTTCCGGTAAATCTGAACGATCTACGATTTGAACCAGTTCGTCGTAACGTGGCCCATAGGCTTCGTCGGAGGGTATGTTGATAGTTTTGGTTTGACCAATTGACATGCCATTAACAGCATTGTCAAATCCGGCAATTAAACGCCCGTCACCGATTGTAAATTCCATTGGTTCGCTGTTTACTGATGAGTCGAAAATTGATCCGTCAATTAATTTACCGGTATAATGAACGCGGACGGTATCTCCGGTTTTTGCTGTAGCCATTTACAATGTCCTTGATTAAATATTCATTTGAGATGTTTGGTGTCACAGCTCATCGGTTCGGGAAGCGAACGAAAAAGAAAAATTGGTCGGATGCTTTTTCGAAACTTCGGTAAGAAACGATACGGGTCGTGATATTTACTGAAGAAAGTCTTCAGATACTTTAAATCTCCTTTTATCAATTGCTTAAAATTAATGTGACGAATTACAAAAAAAAAGTTAATTTTTGAATTTTTTATAATAAAATATTTTTTCCGGCAAAAAAAGCAACAATTTGCGTCAATAAAATGGATTCGCGGTCGATCTAATTCTTTCTGAAAAAAATACTGGCAAATTCAGTTCCGGAAGAAATTCTCTATAATTGCATTCAGTAGCCGGAATTCCTAAATTCGCGCGCACACAAGCCAGAATGGGCGGTTGAACGCAATGAGTAGCCAAAATTTATCGATTCCTAAAACGATTTCAGCATTGCGTTTATCCATTGCAGATGGATTGTTTGCGCAGATGTTCGTCAACCTGACCGGCAGCGTGTTTTTGCCGGCATTCGCGCTCGCATTGAATGCCACTCCGGTGCAAGTCGGTATGCTTGCAGCTATTCCTTTTTTTGCAAATACATCACAATTTTTGGGCTCTTATCTGGTTGAGCGTTTTCAACGGCGCAAGCTGCTGGCAACCGGGTTTTCGTTCGTATCGCGATGCATGTGGATTCCTGTTGTCTTACTCAGCTTCTGGAAGGGAGATGATTCGCCACAATTCGCATTATACGGGTTACTGATTTTGGTGCTTACTTCTGCTATTCTCGCATCGTTTTCCGGAATTGCGTGGCTATCGTGGATGGCCGGATTAGTGCCGGCAGATATTCGCGGACGATTTTTTGGATTACGAAACAGCTTGTTGGGTGTTGTTACGGTTACGGTTACATTGGCAGGCAGCCGTTTTTTGGATGTACTGCCAAACTGGTTTCCGGGAATTTCACAATTACGTGCGTTTGAAATTCTATTTAGCTTTGCCGTTGTTGCTGGTATGGTTAGCAGTTATTTGCTCACCAAAAAACCGGATCTACCCAATAATTATTCTGTAAATACACAATTCAAAAAAATTTATCGTGCACCGTTAAAAAACCCTGAGTTCAGGCGGCTAATTGAATTTTCAATGATACGCTCATTTGCCACAAACATTGCCGCACCGTTTTTTATTGTTTATATGCTGGAAGATTTGCAGCTGAGTTACAGCACAATCGGGATTTTTACCATTTTAACCTCATTGGCAGATTTGATTGGCATGTGGATTTGGGGACATTTATCCGATCAAATCGGGAATAAACCTGTGATTGTACTGGTTACCATCGTGACAACATTTTTACCGGTTTGCTGGCTGTTGACGGGCCCGAACGATATGACGGTTTTTTTACTGATTCCCATTTTCAACCTGACCGGAGGATTTATGTGGGCAGGCTATAACTTGTGCACGGTAAACCTGCTGTTCCGGATGGTACCGGAGGAAGGGAATTCAGCATATTTCGCATTTTGGTCTGTTTTGAACGGCTTTTGCGCCGGTATCGGCGCTTTGGTTGGCGGCGTGATGGCCAAAAATTTTGACATGTTGATGGCGTTGATGCCGTTCAGCGTCGATTTCGGATACAAGCTGCTATTTCTGATTTCTGCGATGGTGCGCGTTATCCCGCTTTTTCTGGTGTTCAAAATTCGCGAAAATTATGGAATGCCATTCGTTAAGGCGATCAGCGTTTTGCGAAATGTAAAATCCTGGGGATCGCTCATGGGATTCAACGCACCGCTGCACTTTTTTCTGCCTAACCGATCGGATCAGCATCAGCCAAGCCCTTATTGGCCGTTGTGGCGCAATCCGGCTGCACGTTCCCGTCATTAAATTGAACAACATTTTCACGAATCAAAAACTGAGGAGATCGTTATGTCCGGTTCGAAAAAAACAGATTTTCCTGTTCCCATGCGCGGAAATATCCGCAAGTTTTGGGAAGAGCGCGAGGCATTAAATGATACGGTTTTGAACAACGCCGGATTGGTGACCAAACGGTTTTTCAATCTGGATCATCAGGCGTATCAGGATGGGGCGTTGCCCGTCAAAACCAAAGAATTGTTGGGATTGGTAGCATCGCTGGTGCTGCGTTGTGATGACTGTATCTCATATCATATTGTGCGTTGCAAAGAAAACGGAATCACAAAAGAAGAAATCGAAGAGGCGATGTCTATCGGGTTGGTTGTCGGTGGTTCAATTACTATTCCGCATTTGCGGCGGGCCTTCCGGGCGTGGGATGAGTTGCAACCGGAGCAGCCGGACAAATAGGAAAGCAGCCGACTGACATCGAAATTTCCAAAATAATTTCAAAAACCGGCGGTTTTTTTCATTTTTATAACGGGAATAATCGACCGGTTTTTTGCTAATGTTGCCAACCTAACTGTCCGATATAGTTATTATCAAAAAAGTAGTTTCATAGGAAAATGATTTTTGAAACATGGATGAGTTTAATACAAACGGGGTAGGCAAATGAATTCACGCGCCCAATCTCAAAACAATGATGTTATTTTGAGTGCAAACGAACAGATTGATCTGAAGCAATATGCGTTAAATTACGTAATCGCGTTAAGTATCATTGGCGTTTTCGTAACCATCGCCTTTGCTGCGGTCAAGTTTATATTACCCAATTCGGATCCTTTTTACAATGCAACCGCGGTTGTCAGTAAACAGGAAGCGTTGGTTCAGCAAATCGCTTTTCAGGTTACTCAGATAACGCAAAGTAAGGAAAAACAGCAGTTTGCAACTGAAGCTGCACGGTTGAAAGAAAGCGTTACATTGCTGCAGGATTACCATCAGGGATTGCTTTACGGTAGCGATGTGCTCGGTTTGGAAAAGTTGGAATCGGATGTTGTGAAAGATGTGTATTTTCATCCCAGCACCAATCTCGACAAATTGATGACCGATTTTTTTGTCAATGCCAAACTGATTTATCAACTCCCGATGGAAAAAGTGGTAAACGGCAACGAACATTCCCAACGGGTTTATCGACTCGCATCGAATGAATTGCCGGCATTGCTGCAAAATGTGAAAAAAACTTATGTCGAAGCCCGGGAAGCGCAATCCGGAATCGAAAGCGGAATGATGCTGGCGTTGTGGCTGATTGTTATGGGTACCATATTTTTTGCCGGATTTTTTATTTTGCGTCCGTTGGGAAATAAATTGTTCAACGTTGTTGAAAAAATGAAAAAATCGCGATATCAAATGTTGGCGCTGAAAAAGAAAGTGGATGCCGAAAAATCGATGCTGGAAAAATCGGCTATCAGAAATCAATCCACCATTGAAGTGACCAACGATGCAATGATGGTTTTCAACAGCGATAACAATGAGATTAAAATCAACAAAAAATTTGAGGAAATTTGGGATCTGCCCGCCCTGCTGGCAATGAAACCGGAAGCCGATAAATTGGTTGATGTCATCAAAGCTAAAATTCGTAATATTAATGATTTATCAGAAAATATTTTCTCATTTAACAGCCAGATTTCCAAATTGCAAACGGTAAATATAATCCTGCAGGATGGCAAATATCTGGAATGCTATATTCGTCCGCTAATGGTTGGCGATCAGGTTATCGGCAAAGCCTGGTCATTTTTGGATGTCACCCGTCATATTTTGCTGGCAAAAAAATACGCCGAACAATCCCGCCGCTATCTGGATATCATTAATAGTATGGCGGATGGCGTGGTTGCCACAGATGCCAACGGAAAATTGCTCCATTACAATCCCGCCGCGGAAGAATTATTGGGAATTTCCGCAGAAGCTGGCGCAAATGAAAGCTGGTATCGCCATGTGAGCATGATCGATCCGCAATCGCACCAGCCGGTTGATGATGCGGAATTACCATTTTTGCGGGCAACATTCGGCGAAAATGTGGACGAAATGAATTTGATGGTGAACGCGAAAGATCACGAAGAAGGTAAGTTTATCAACGCTTCCGGGCGACCGATAAAAGATCAGAGCGGACACGTAACCGGCGGTGTTGTCATCATTCGCCAAAAACCCAAAACGGAACCGGTTGTAACAGCAGACACCACGGTTGACCAATTTTTGGAAAACGTGAACGAAGGTGTTTTCTTCGTCGATCCGAATTTGCAAATTACCGGAAAACGCTCAAAAGCGCTGGAGCGCATGTTTGGCAGCCAGGCGTTGCAGCACCAAACCGCCATCGATTTTTTCAAAGATTTGATATCGCCGGAATTGGTGGGCGTGATCGACGATTATCTGAAGCTGATTTTTCACTCCGTGGTCACCGATCGGTATGTTGAAGAGCTCAATCCCATTCGCGAAATCGATGTCAATTTTGATGATCCTGAAAATGGCACAATTACGCGGCACATGGAATTTGCGTTCTCGCGAATTATCAAAGATGAAAAAGTGGATTCGCTGATGGTTACGGTGCGCGATATCACTCAACAAGTGGCTTCTGTGAAAAAATTGCGCCGTTCGCAAGCTAAAATCCAGAAACAGATTGATTTGTTGTTCCGGGTTATTCACGTTGATCCCAGCTTGCTGGAAAAATTTATCGACGAATGCGCCAGCGAAATTGCCGGCATTCATTTATTGTTGAAAAAAGAGAACTTCCACGAAAATCTCGGTGAGAATTTGCAGCGAATTTCCCGCGCGTTGATCGGGATAAAAGAAAATTCGGCGTTTCTGGATTTACGCATTTTCGAAGACAAAGCCGGTAAATTTGAGAAACTGGTATTGTTGTTGCAGGGTAAAACCGAGTTGACAGAATCGGAAAATGCAGAATTGAATGCGCAACTGGATGAATTGCACAATATTCTCGACGAGGTGAAACACATTGTCGATCACCTCATAAATAAGTTGAAAGTGCGTTTCCGTGGAAAAAGGGAAGAAGAATGCCGCCGCTTTTTGGGCTCGATCGAAAGTTATGTGCAACGCATCAGCCGCGAAGCTGGTAAAAAAGTTCAGGTCGATTTCAGCCGCTTCAACGCGCTGGAAATCCCGTTTGAAGAACGCCAGAGCGTTCGCGATGTGCTGACAGAATTGCTCAAAAAAGTGGTGAACACCAGCATCGAATCGCCCCGGGAGCGGAAAACAGCCGGAAAAACTCCCACAGCGCTGATCCAGCTGTTATCGATAAAAAGCACCGAAAAGGCTTATGAATTTACACTGCGTGACGACGGTAAAGGGATGTCGATGTTAAATAAACCCGCGGAAGAAGCAATGCTCGCATTGCCGGAAAGTGAAAATTCCAACGGGAATATGCATAATTCTGCAAACGGGCTGGTGTTGAACCAGCGGTTTTTTGGAATGCATAAAGATAATGAAAATAATAGTTTGAGCACAGATTTTGAAGCAGTTGAATCAAAAGTTAAAAAAATGGGTGGTAAAATTCATGCGTTTTCTCAACGCGGAGAATTCACAGAGTTTTACATTTCCTTACCCAACAAAAACAGCAAAACGGCTAAAGATAAACCGATCATCATTAATCGAAAAAAGCAAAAGTAGTCAGCCGTTCTGTTCATTGAGTGCGAGAAACTGGAGAGAGACATGCGAGTCGCTCGGAAATTTGTAAAAAAGCTGTCATTTTGGATGGTTGTGTTAATTTTTTTCAGCACAACAATGTTTTGGGGTGTTCGGATAATCCTGCAAATCGATTCAAAATATAGCGCAGCCGCAGCCGCAACCCGCGATATTGGCATCTATGCGCAACGAATTGCCAGCTATGCCAACCGGATTCAGGTTGCTAAAAATGCCCAGGTTTTGGAAGCTAATCAGCAGATGCTCCGCTCGTTGGTTCGCAAAATGGAAATCAAGCATCTCAGCCTAATGCGCGGCAACCCGAAAATGAGCTCTAACGACTTGTTTTCAAATGAGATAAAAGCTGTTTATTACGCGATGCCAACCAACCTGGTAAATCAGGCGCGGGAGTTTTTAGGGCATTCGAAAGATTTGTTGGCGGTTAATTTTAAAGAGCTCACCGTTGAAAACGAATCGATTATCCAATTAAAAAGTGCTGCAAATAACGGGATGATTTCCGCGGTAACGCACGTCATCCAAATTTATGAGACCGAAAGCGAAGCCCGGATTTCCAAATCCATTTTTGTGTTGGCAGCCGCGGTTCTGGCAATTTTGATTTTGTCTGTCGTCGCTTACCTCTTCATTTTCGACAATCCGGTGGAAGAAAAATTGAAAACATTTGCCCCATCCGAAAGCGGCAGTGTTTCCAATGTGCTGGGCGGATTGTCGGTTTTCCCCGGAAAATCCGAGGCAAAAATGGAATTCAAACAAAAAGACAACATTTCTTCAACGGATACGATTATCCGCTGAAAATATTTTCCTCACTAAATCAAAGCTTTATCACTATTCCCGGCCCGGAATTTGGTAAAGCTTTGTTTATTTATGGCTTACGCTGCACAATTTGTTTCATTCCGAGTGGAGAAACACACCCACACTGTTTACCTGCTGTTTTCACTTTATTTATATCAGATGGTTTTGTAGATTCATCCGATCGATCATAAGCCCGGAAAGATTTTGCAAATGACGCCAATTTCAGTGGTCGTTATCACCAAAAATGAAGCAGAAAACATCGCCCGTTGTATCCGCTCCGTTCAGGAAATTGCCGATGAAATTATTATTGTGGACGCCCACAGCACAGACGACACAGTAGCCATTTGCAAATCATTGGGAGCAACGGTTATGTCGCGAAATTGGGATGGTTATGCCCAAAACAAGAATTTCGGAAACACGCAGGCAAAGCACGATTTCATTCTTTCGATGGATGCGGATGAGGCGCTTTCTGACGAATTGATCAGCGAAGTCCGGCAGGTGAAAAACCAGTTGCGGGGTGTTTATTCGTTCAACCGGCTCACCAATTATTGCGGCACATGGATTCGCCACAGCGGCTGGTATCCGGACACCAAAACCCGGTTGTTCGACCGGCGAATTGCCCGATGGCAGGGCGATTTTGTTCACGAAACACTGACGTTTCCGTCAGAAACGCCGCAAACCCATTTGCGGGGCGATCTGCTGCATTATTCATACAATTCGATTTCTGATCACGTTCACCGGCAGGATCGCTATTCCGAACTTGCGGCACGGGAATTGCAAAATAAAAATTACCGTGGGTCGATCAAAAAATTGCTGTTCGGTCCGGCGGGGCGGTTTTTCAAAAGTTATATTTTAAAAAAGGGTTATTGTGATGGTTTTTATGGATTTATCATCTGCTCAATGGCGGCATTTTATGTATTTTTGCGGGAAGCGAAAGCCATGCATTTGGCAAATCAACGCGCCCAATCGATTGATAAATAACTGATTTTAAATCATTTAGTCACCAGAACAGGTGTAAAACGAACTTTTAGGAACAGAAAACAGTAAAATGAATCGCAGCTTTGCAAAAAATGTCGAACCCGGTTCGTCAGTTTTTGTCAAATTTCGGGCAACCGTTGACAAAGTTGCAAAAATTCGCTAAGATAATTCGAGGAGGTTGTATCATGAAAAAATTGAATATCATTCTAATATTAATTTGGGTGAGCATTATGAGCTTTTTCAGTCTTCAGGCTATCGCACCGGGCGAAACGGCAGATAATTTCACGTTGCCGGATTACAACGGAAAAAACCACAGTTTGACGGATTACCAAAATCAGTCCGCGATTGTGCTCATTTTTGTATCGACCCGCTGCCCGGTTTCCAATGCGTATAATGAACGGATGGAAAAATTGTTCAAAGAATATAGCGGCAAAAAAGTTACTTTTTTAGGAATTAACGCCAATCGCCGGGAAGATGCCGCGATGATCAAAACGCATTGTGCGGAAAACGGTATCACTTTTTCGGTGCTGAAAGATGAGGATAACGCGATTGCCGATAAATTTGGTGCGAAAGTAACGCCGGAAGTTTTCGTGCTCTCACCGAAATTGCAGTTGCTGTATCACGGGCACATCGACGATTCGCAGCGGGAATCGCAAGTGAAACAAACCGGGTTGAAAGATGCGCTGGATTCGATTCTTGCCGGAAAAGCCGTTGCGGACGCGGTTACCAAACCATTTGGCTGCAGCATCAAACGCGATCGCGATTAATCATTCGCCATCAACAATTTGATTGCAAAGGTTTAAAATCGCCAAATAGTTGTGCATAAATCACTTACTCTTGCGAAAATGATTTTTGGAAATGCCATTTTTTTGTTAAAATGGCATTTCTATTATAAACGCTTCCGGATGGTTCACGATGCTGCACACTTACATTCAAATTGTCGATGCCATGAGCGAGCGCCTCGGTCGCGCGGTCAGCTGGCTGGCTACTGTGCTGGTTGTGGTGGTTTGTTACGATGTGTTCACCCGCTATTTTTTGAAAAACAGCATCGTTGCGGTGCAGGAAATGCAGTGGCATTTGTTCGCGATTGTTTTTTTGCTGGCTGCGCCGTTTACGCTGAAACATGATCGCCACGTTCGGGTTGATGTACTGTACACCCGTTTTTCACCAAAAACGAAAGCCTGGGTAAACCTGATCGGCAGCTTTGTGCTACTCCTTCCTTTTGCAATTATTACCATTTATTCATCGATCGATTTTGTGCAAAATTCTTTTGCTGTTGGTGAAACCTCGCCCGATCCCGGCGGACTTCCGGCGCGATATGTGTTGAAGTCGATGATTCCCATCTCAATGTTTTTGCTCAGTTTACAAGCTATTTCTGAAGCCGCAAAATCGTGGCTGGAAATTTCCGGCGCACAGAAATCCGGGGAGCAATAATGGTCGAACTGCTGCCGCTGATTCTGTTTCTGGCAATTTTTCTGACGTTGCTCACCGGATATCCCGTTTCGTTTACGCTTGGCGGGCTTTCGGTGTTGATGGGTTTGATGGTTTTCGGCACAGATTTGTTCAGCTTTTTGCCGCTGCGAATCTGGGGAATTATGAATAATTACGTGCTGATCGCCGTGCCACTGTTCGTTTATATGGGCGTGATGTTGGAAAAATCGGGACTGGCGGAGGATTTGCTCGAAACAATGGCCATGCTGTTTGGGCGATTGCGTGGCGGATTAGCGATTTCGGTGGTGGTTGTCGGTGCGCTGTTGGCGGCTTCCACCGGCATCGTTGGCGCAACGGTTGTCACGATGGGATTGCTCAGCCTGCCGACAATGCTCAAACGGGGATACAGTGTTGAACTGGCGACCGGAACGATCGCTGCATCGGGAACGCTCGGTCAAATTATTCCGCCGAGTATTGTTTTGGTGCTGCTCGGCAGTGTGATGAACGTTTCGGTTGGCGATATGTTTATGGGCGCGGTGCTGCCCGGATTTTTGCTGGTCGGTTTGTATCTGCTCTGGATCGTGATTATCAGCATTTTTAAACCCAAATCTGCGCCGGCAATGCCGGCCAGCGAGCGTGCGGCATTTCACCGGGAAGGGATGGCGCGACGAATAATCAACGCTTTTGTGCTGCCGTTTTTTTTGGTAATCGCCGTGCTGGGCTCCATATTTGCGGGCATCGCATCACCCACGGAAGCGGCTGCGGTTGGTGCGTTTGGCGCAACCTTGCTCACGATCGTTCAGGGGCGATTCAATCTGGAAACGCTGCGTGCCGTGATGCGCGAAACCACGTTTCTCACTTCGATGGTGTTCATTATTTTGGTTGGTGCGACAGCGTTTGGGCTGGTGTTTCGCGGGCTGGATGGCGATGTGCATCTCACCAATTTTATTATGCACCACCAATTTGCGCCGCACGAATTTCTGGCGTTGATGATGGTGATCATCTTTGTGCTCGGATTTTTTATCGATTTTATCGAAATCATTTTTATTATTGTGCCGGTTGTTGTGCCGATATTTAATCAAATGGATGTCAATTTGCTCTGGCTGGGAATTCTGTTCGCGATGAATTTACAAACCTCGTTTCTCACGCCGCCGTTTGGATTTGCGCTGTTTTATCTGAAAGGCGTTGCGCCGCCGCAGGTTCGCACATCGGATATATATCGCGGAATAATTCCGTTTATCGCAATTCAATTGATCGGACTGGTGCTGGTAATTTTATTTCCAGAGCTGGCAACCTGGCTGCCGGAAGTTGTGCTCGGCGGGAAATAATTCTAAAAAATAATTAAGATATTTGGGCATTGCGCACCGTCGAAATGCCCTTTCCGAATAAACCACTGTCATTAAAACCGAATGAAAAAATTGATCAAAAAATGGTATTTTGCTGCGATGGCGTTGTTGTTTGCATCGGGTTGTTCCGCACAAAACCCGGATATCGCAGCGATTCACATCGTTTACACATCCAACCTGAACGGCGCGCTTCGCGATTGCAACTGTGGTGGCGCGATTGTTGGCGGAATGACCCGCACGCTGACGCTGATTGACAGTTTGCGCCGCGAACATCCCGATTTGCTGCTGCTCGATTCCGGCGATGCGCTGCTCAGCTATCCGCTGCCGGAAGCGAATCGCACGATGCTGCAATTGTTGTCCATCGCCAAATATGACGCGCTGAACATTGGCGATCAGGAATTTGTGGAATCTGCGGATTTTATTTTTCGCGAAACCGCTGCGCTGCAACTGGATTTGCCGCACCTCAGCGGAAATCTGGATTGGAAATCCGGTGAAAACGCACAACTGCCCGGCATCGTTACAACGGATGTAAATCGATTAAAAATAAATATCTACGGTGTAATTAATCCCGCAGTTTTTGAATTTATCAGCGTGCCGGAAATTCGGGTGAACGATCCGGCTGCGAAAGCCGCAGATTGGCCATTGGACGAATCCGCGTTGCAAATTTTGCTGTATCACGGCAGTTTCGAAAATGCGGCTGCGTTTGTCGGGCAGCATCCGGGCATCGCCGCTGTAATTCTCGGGCACAATCAAACCCAACGCGAAACGATCGAAAAAGGCACAATCTTTTTGGAAACAGGATTCGAAGGTGAGTATCTTGGGCATCTGGAGATCTCCCGGAAAGCCGGGGAATGGCAGTTCAACAACGAATTTATTCCGGTGCTGGCAGATGTTCCGCCGCATCCGGTTGCACATCCGATTGTCGAAAATTATTTTCGTCAATTGTTAAAATAGGGCAGGGTAAAAAATGATAAAGCAAGCAATTGCAAAATTTATGGACGGAAAAGACCTTTCTCGTGCCGAAGCATATCAGGTGATGGACGAAATTTTATCCGGGCAGGCAACCGAGGCGCAGGTTTCTGCGTTTCTGGTGGCGTTGCAATTGAAAGGCAGCACGGTGGACGAAGTCGCCGGCTCGGTCGATGCCTATCGCGAACGGCTGACACCGCTATCGATTACCGACGAAAACGCGGTGGATTGCAGCGGAACGGGCGGCGATAATTTGAATACGTTCAATATTTCCACGGCATCCGCATTTGTGGCGGCGGGTGCGGGCGCGGTTGTGGTGAAACACGGTTATCATTCCATTTCCAGCCAGTGCGGCAGCGCGGATGTGTTGCGGGAATTGGGATTGAAAATCGAGTTGTTTCCCGATGAATTTTACAAAAATATTCGCGAAGTTGGATTGGCGTTCATTTTTGCGCCGCGATACAAACCCACGTTCAAACAATTTGCCGGCGTGCGGCGCAGTATTGGCGCGCGAACGATGATCAATATTCTCGATCCGCTGACCAAGCCTGCACTGACCAAAAACCATCTCATCGGCGTTTACGATTCGCGGCAAAGTCGCCTGATTGCAGAAGTTATGCGTGAATTTGGCGTGTTCCGGGTGATGCTGGTTTCCGGTGAAAACGGATTGGATGAACTGAACATCTGCGGAAAAACCCATGTAATGGAAATGACCGACGGCGAGATCAGTGAATATGATTTAATGCCGGAAGATGTCGGGCTGCAAGCCTGGCCGGTTGAAACGCTGCGCGGCGCCGATGCCGAAACGAACAAAAATATCCTGCTCGATATTCTCGACGGCAAACCGGGCGGACCGCGCGATGTGACCATTTTTAACGCTGCCGGTGCGCTCAAAGTATCCGGCGTTGTGAACGATATCGCCGAAGGCGTTGTCAAAGCCCGCGAGTCGATCGACTCCGGAAAAGCCAAAGAAAAATTGCAGGAAATGATTCGGTTGAGCAACGAAATGCATTAAATTGTGCCCGCAAATAATGGATTTAAAAACGAACGGCGCGGGTATCGCAGTTGAAATTTGATAAAAACTTTTGCGGCAAACGCGTAACATTGATATTCAGTAAACTGGTTTTTGGTGGTTATTTGATCTGGAAACGCGTGAAATTTAGTCTAAAAACAATCATTTTGTCCGGTGTTTTGCTGATCATTTTGGGATTGGCTGCCACCGGCATCTGGATATATCTGGAATCGCGTCCGGTGGATGAACGGCTGCATCACCAAAACGTGACGCTGCGGGTGCCATCCGGTGCAACGTTCCGGCAAGTTACCGATTCGCTGTTTGCCGAAGATTTGTTGCGGAATAAAATGGTATTTCGGGCGCTCGGGCGAGTTACCGGAAAAGACCGTTCCATCCGTTCCGGAATTTTCGAAATTTCGCCCGGTTTAAACGCTTATGAATTATTGACTTATCTCGAAAATGCAACACCCAAACAATTTAAAGTGACGTTGCCGGAAGGCATCACTTCAAACAAAATGGCGGAAATTTTAGCCGCAAAAGTGGGCATCGATTCGACGACGTTTGTGGGTCTGGTTTACGACAGCACATTCACCGCAAAGCTGGTGGGAAATTCGCCAAATCTGGAAGGGTTTTTGCTCCCGGAAACCTATCATTTTGAGTGGAAAACCCCGGAAGAACAAATAATTACCCGAATGGTGGAAAATACCCTGCGCATTTTTCAGCCGGACAGCGTGATCGCGCAGCTCAAAAAATACGAATGGACCCTCCGCGATGCGCTGACGATGGCATCGATTGTTGAAGGCGAAGCGTTGGTGGACTCGGAGCGCGTGATTATTTCATCCGTGTATCACAACCGGCTACGATTGGGAATGCGACTTCAGGCAGACCCGACCATTCAGTTTGTGCTGCCGGGACCGCCGCGCCGGCTGCTATTCCGCGATCTCGAAATTGATTCGCCATACAATACCTATAAATATGCCGGACTGCCGCCCGGGCCAATCAGCAACCCCGGAAAAGCGTCCATTTTAGCCGCCATTTTCCCGGAAAATACGCCGTTTGTGTACATGGTTGCCATTGGCGACGGTCGTCATAAATTTTCCAAAACACTGCGGGAGCATAATTTTTGGCATGCCAAATTTAACGAAGTTCGCCGCCGGGTGAAGCGGGAACAGCGCCAAAATAACGGATCTCAGTAACAATCCCGATTTCGATATTTGTTGACTAAGTAAAAAAAAATGGTACATTAGAAAACTTGTAAAAGAATGCACAAAGACAGGTGAAGTCGGGATTATGCAAATCATCATTACTCAGGATTCTGTAAAAGAACTGCTGCACAAAAAGATTACCCGTTTCTTTCAGAATATCGAAGTTCATGCAGATATTACCGATAAACGGTTGATTCGGATTGAAGTTAAAATCAATAAAATCAATCTTGTACAGTGGTTATTGAAACAGCAGCACGCCGTAAAAACATACTGGCGGGATCGCCAGCACACGTTCGAAATGGCGGGCGTTGGCGAAGCCGATACAGTTGCCGGAAATGTGGAGACCGGCAATTACGGCAATATTTTTTCCCGGCTGAAGCAATACCTCACCCGGAAATACCCGCGGTTGCGCTATTACGGCGGCATCCAGTTTCAGCACAGCGACAAAAAAGAAGAACACTGGCTGAAATTCGGGTCGTACCGGTTTGTGGTGCCACTGTTCGAGGTATATTCCGATCGCAAAGCAACTTATTTTGCCTGCAATTTTATGTTCAACCCCAGCGAAAATCACCAAACGCAGCTCGACCGGATTATCCGGCAATTGCATGCCATTGAATGGGACGATCAGGCGTTTGAAGACGAGCAACCGGAGCTGCTTTCCCGCAAAGATTTTCCGGACAAAACCGGCTGGGCGAAAAATATCACCACCGCGTTACGCAGTTTCGAGAAAACCAATTTGGGTAAAATTGTGCTTGCTCGGAAATCCGAGTTCGAATTTGCCGAACCGCTGGACGGTATGCAAACGCTCCGCAGATTGCAGGAAGTCGATCCGACCGCATTTTATTTTTGTTTCCAAACCTTTAAAAATCAAGCGTTTATCGGTGCAACACCGGAACGGCTTTATCGCCGGGAATTCCGCGATTTGATGAGCGAAGCGGTTGCCGGAACCCGCCCGCGCAGCCGCAATGCCGAAGTCGATGAACGGCTGGAACTGGAATTACTGAACAGCGACAAAGATTTGCGAGAACACCAATTTGTGGTGGACAGTCTGCGCGAATCCTTTGCCGATTATGTGCAAATATCGTGGACCCGCACAAAATTTTTGTGCTGAAGTTGTCGCGATTGCAGCATTTGTACGCCAAAATTCGCGGCACATTGCATCCGTTTATCAGCGATAGCGAAATCCTGCACATGCTCCACCCGACGCCCGCCGTTGGCGGATATCCCAAAGATTTGGCGCTGCCAAAAATCAGTGAACTGGAGCCGTTCGACCGTGGCTGGTACGCCGGGCCGATCGGCTGGTTCAGCAAAAACGCCGCGGAATTTGCCGTCGCCATTCGCTCCGGAATGGTTTACCACAACAAATTGCTGTTGTATGCCGGCGCCGGAATTGTGCCCGGTTCCGAACCGGAAAAAGAATGGGACGAATTGGAAAACAAAATTTCCAACTTCATGCGCGCGTTGAATATTGAAGAATGATTCCGGTATAAAGTGATCTGCAATCTGAGTAGCTCCGCAGTAGCGTTTCGAATGGTGGTTGCCGGAAAATTTATCCTTTATCATTTATCCTTTATTTTCTGTTGGTATTGCCGAAAAAGTAACACATGATAACTAGCAATAAACAAACCAAATTACGCATCGCGATGATAATGGCCGCCGGTTTCGGCACACGGATGGGGAATCTCACCAAAGATATTCCCAAGCCGCTGCTGTGTTTGGGCGACTACCGGATTATCGAATTGGTGTTGATCAAACTTGCCAATCAGGGCATTGAGCGGGTGGTGATCAATCTGCACCATTTTGCCGATAAATTCCAATCCACTTTGGGCGACGGCAGCCGTTACGGGCTGGAAATTATTTTTAGCCACGAACCGGAAATCCTCGGTTCCGGCGGTGGCATTGCCAACGCGGAACGCCATTTTGATGGCGAATCAATTTTGGTAGTGAACGCCGATGTGCTTTGCGATATCAATCTCGGTGAATTTTACAAATACCACTGCGAAACCGGCGCACTGGCAACGATGAACGTGCTGCCATCGCGAAATACGGCAGATTATACGCTGGTGAAATATCACCCGGATTTCCGGTTGGAAACGTTTTTGGACAAAAATGTGACGTTGGCGGAAAGCGACCTGACCGGCATTTTTACCGGACATCAGGTGTTATCGCCGGAGGCGCGCGGCTATCTGAAACCGGAATTCCAGTCTGTGATCAACCGTTTTTACAAAACAGCGATTGCGGAAGGCAAAAACGTCATGATTCATCCCTTTACCGGAACCTGGATTGACGTGGGCACCGCCGAATTTTATCACGAATTTAACCGCCAAATCCGCAGTGGCGAAGTCGATTTGCGCAAATTTATGTAACTTTGCCCCGCTGTTTTCCCACGCAAAAAAGTTGCATAAACGCCTAAGATTGTTTAACTTCTCCCCTTAATCAAAACCGATTGCCAAAAAATGACCCGGGAAGAACTCCTCAACATCATCAAACATGCGCAGCACAATAATGTGCTGAACCTGTCTGCCAGCCAACTGACGGAGTTGCCGCCGGAAATTGGCACGTTGACCCACCTCACCCGGTTGAATTTAAAGCACAATAAATTGAAACGGCTGCCCCGGGAAATCTTCCGGTTGAGCAATTTGCAGGAACTTTGGCTGGATGATAACGAACTCGTTGAACTGCCCCGTGAGATCGGCGAGTTGCGCAAACTGAAATGGCTTTCCGCTTCCGAAAATCAGCTAAAAACCCTTCCGGCTGAACTTTCTGAGCTACCCGAACTGGAAATTCTGGAGTTGAGCGGCAACCCGATGTTGCCGATGCCCGGTGAAAATTTTTCCCGGCGACCGGCGGATTTGATCGATTTTATGTTGATGCAGCAGGAAAAACGCTTCATCAACGAAACCAAAGTGATGGTTTTGGGCAACCCCGGAACCGGCAAAACAGCCGTCATTCGCCGGATGATCGAACGGACTTTTGACCCCGCCGAAAAATCTACCAAAGGAATCAACATTCAGCGATGGCCGTTTCAGGTTGGGCACAAACGGATGCAGCTGAACATTTGGGATTTCGGGCGGACAGAAACCGAGCTGAATTTGCACCGGTTTTTTATGACGCCAAACACGGTGTATCTGTTGGTTTGGGATGCCGGCGAAGAAAACAATCGCGCCGATTTGCAAAACTGGCTGAAGCTGATCCAGTTTTTTGGCGAACGATCGCCGGTCATTTTGCTGCTGAACCGGGTAGATCGCGGTGTAAAAGAGCTCAATCGCCAGCATTTGCAGCGCCAATTTCCGCAAATTCAGGAATTTATCAACATTTCTGCCAGCGACGGCACCGGCATTCACGAACTGCGCGATGCGCTGAAAAAAGTGTTGCCGCAAATGCCTAACATGCAAACCGTATGGCAGCCCGGCTGGTTAAACGTAAAAACCCGGCTGGAAATCAGCCGCAAAGATTTTATCGAACGGATGGAATTTGACCAGCTTTGCGACCGCGAAGGGCTGGATGCATTCAGCCGCGAAACGCTGTTGGGCTGGCTGAACGATCTCGGCGTGATCACCGGATTTCAGGATGATATGCGGCTGTCGCATCTGTTGGTGCAGCGTCCCGGTTGGCTAACGGAAGCTGTCGGGCGGGTGCTTTCTATCAAAACACCGTTTCCGAATCCCGGAATTCTGAAGGCGAAAGACATTCAGCAAATGATCCAGCCGTTGGGCTACAGCCGTTCGCACCTGCCATTTTTTATCGATTTGATGAAGCGTTTCGAGCTTTGTTTTGATGTGGAAGACGAAACCGATCGCGTGTACATGGTGCCGCACTGGTTATCTGATCAATCGCTGAACGCCTCGTGGGATTTTGCCCACAGCCTTATTTTTCAGTATCGATACAGTTTTCTGCCCAAAAATCTGGTCGCAAAAGTGGTTGCGCGATTGTATCCGTTTATTCAGCCGGACACGCTGTGGCAAAACGGATTTATCGTTCGGGACGGCAACAACGCTGCATTGGTGGAAATGAATGCGTATGACAATTCGATCACGTTTTGGGTGAACGGTCGCCGGACGACCCGGCGCGATTTTCTATCTCGCGTAACTGCGCATTTTGAATATTTGCACGCGCTGTTCCCGATGATCGAGGTACTCGCCCGTGTGCCGCTGCCGGATCATCCCGATATCCGGTTGGATTACCCGCATTTGCTGCGGATGGAAGAAAACGGCGAAACCACCATTCATCCCGAAGGCGTTGAAGAACCGATTCGCATCGATCATTTGTTGAACGGGTTTGACGGGTCGCGCCATTTTCTGCGCCAACGCGCCGGAGAATTGCAGCAGCAATTTGAAGATTTGACCCGGCGGGTCGAAAGTTTTTGGCTGGCATACGCCAAAGAACGCGACGCCCAAAAATTATCGGAAATCGAGTCAAAAATTGCCGGTGCCGAAGCCAATCGCGATGCCATTTTGTGCGAGTTGCAGGAAACCGAAAGCGAATTGATGAGCATCTGATTTTTCCGAAAAACCGCATCAAAAACCCGCACCGCCATCCAATCACTAAAATTTCCGCTTTTCAGAACGTTTTCGTAACTTGCAACTGCAACAAGTCGCCTGAAAATTCGTTATTCCTGCAATATTCTGTTTTAAAAGAAAATCAATTGGAGGCATCAAAATGTTGAAAAAACACGGTATCCGGATCGTTTTACCGTTGTTGTTTGTGATGGCTGGCGCCATCAGCGCATGTGACGGCGATATGTCCGTTAACAAAAATTTACGGGTGGATGACGGCGAAATTCACATTGGCGATTTGAGCACTGTCAACGGCAGCATTTATGTCGGGAAAGATTGCAGTGTAAAAGGCGATTGCCAGTCCGTAAACGGTCAGGTTGAAATCGATAATGCATCGAAAGTCGGTGATGTCAGCACGGTGAACGGCAGAATTTCCATCGGAAACAAAGTGCAGGTTGGTGGCGATGTTGAATCCGTAAACGGCGGTATTTCAATCGATTCCGGTTGTGAAATTCGCGGTGGAATATCTGTTATCAACGGAAAAGTAGATATTACCGGCTCGTTGGTGGAACGCGATATCGAAACGATCAACGGGAATATCACGTTGCGGGATAAATCGTTGCTGCGTGGCAATATTGTTATCGGCGAATCAACCGGCAGCAACAATCGTCGCGAAGTGACCATCCGGCTGGAAGATGGCAGCGTGGTGGAAGGCGATATTATTAATGAAGATGATCGCACGGAAGTGACCGTTTATATTCCCGAAGGGTGCGAAGTTCGTGGCAAAATCCGCGACTGCAAAGTGATAAAAGGGTAAGCGTTTTATCGCTCGATCTGCCCCAAATTGGCATGAATGACAGCGCCGTTTAACACCGGTTGGTGTGCCGCAACCCGAATCATTTCGGCGATTTCGCCCGGCGCTACCAGCCGGTTAAACCCATTCATCGATTTGATGGCTGCCAAAATTTTTTCATCGTGATTGAGGTGAGTGTTGAGCATTTCCGTATCTGTAAATCCCGGGCAAATGCCCACGGTGTGAATCCCTTTTCCGTGCAAATCCTGACAGGTTGCCTTCATCATTCCCATTTGGGCATGTTTGCTGGCAACGTAAGAAAACGCGCCGGGCACTGCTTTTTCGGCAAGTGTTGAGCCGATGTATATGATTGATGATCCCGGTTTCATGAAAGGCAGCACAAAGCGGTTGAGCACCTGCGGGGCAACCAGATTGATCTGCAAAACGTTGCGAAATGCGGATTCATCCAATGTGTGCAGGTTGTCTTTATTCAACAACGCCGCGTTGTGAACGAGGCAGATTTTTGGCGCGTTTGCCAACAATTCGCGCATTTCCCCGGCAAATTCGGTCAGAAAATCAGGTTTGCTCACATCTGCCTGAAAGCTGCGAACGCCGGCAACCGGGCATTCCCTCCGCGATAAATTGATCACCCGCCAGTTTTTCTGCACAAACAGTTCTGCTGTCGCTTTGCCGATTCCGGCGCTGCCGCCGGTGATAAATAAAATGGGTTTCATGGGCTGCGTTTCCAAATTGCTGAAGCAGATTGACCGGGACCGGAAAAGGCTTTCACCTCAATTTCCCGAACGCCAAACGCCTCAAATTCCTGTTGATCTTCCAGATATTGTTCCAAAAACCATCGCGAAAGCTCCTCCAGCGTTACGTTCGCGATGGGCAGAATAATCACATCGCGCGGCAAAAACGGTATTTTTTCCGTGTCGAAATGGGCGAAAACCAAATCTTCGTGCTGTTCGATCCGCAAATATGGCGATTCTCCCGGCAGCAGAAAATGCTCGTTCAAATCGCTGCAGAGCCGTTCCGTTTTGCGTTTCAGCTTGCCGTAATCGAATGTCATGCCGTGTTCCAGCACTTCGGATGTAAACCGCACCATCACCTGAAAATTATGTCCGTGCAAATTTTCCCGGTGTTTCGCCGAAAAAATCGTAAAATGCCCGCACGAAAACTTGAAATTTTCTTTGAACAATTCGATCGACGTGTAACGTTTCATCTGTATTCTTTCGTTAAATGGCAGATAAAAATACGTATTTCGCAGTACCGAAGCAAACTTTGCAAAAATTACACCGTTTTGCGAAAACAGCATTTGGTGTGTATATTCCCGGCCTAAATTTCAAAAATAAATGTAATCAATATAAGGCGGATCGCATTGGATTTTCGTGAACGGTTGTTTCTGGTTTTGGCAGCGATTTTCATTTCTTCGCTGATAATGGCAAATATTATTGGTATCACTAAAATCGTAACGATTTTTGGCGTTGGCGTTCCGGTGGGTATCATTCCGTATCCGGTGACGTTTTTGGCAACCGATCTGGTTTGTGAACTTTACGGAAAAAAACGCGCCAGCTATTTGGTTTGGGTCGGTTTCGCGATGAATATTTTTATGCTGATTGTCACCACAATCGGTTATTATTTACCGCCGGAATCGGTTTGGTTTTCAACTGTGCAGCAGGGAACACCTGGCAAAGAGCTGACTTACGATTATGTTTACGATTATATCGTTCGCGGTACAGCGGCATCCATGATCGCCTATCTGGTAGCCCAATTGGTGGACGTGCATGTCTTCCATTTCTGGAAAAAACTCACCAATGGCAAACATTTGTGGCTGCGCAATAACGGCTCAACAATGGTTTCCCAAATAGTTGATACTGTTGCAGTTATGCTGATTACTTTTTGGGACGTTCTACCGGCGGACAAAATTCTGGAACTCATTTTTTACAGTTACATGTTCAAAGCAACGGTGGCGTTGCTCGATACACCGTTTTTCTATCTGGGCGTAAAATTTTTCAAAGGAAAACTTGCACAAGAAGAGCTGCTGCCGCCACAAACTGTGTAACATTGATTCCATTTCCACATCCAAGATTCATACTGCTGGACGATAATAAAATGGGGCTGTTCAGCAACTATTAATTTGAGAGGATGGAAGAGATGGAAACATCACCGTTAATTGCAACAATTTTGAATCAGGGGAGCACTTATTCCGATTATTTCAGCGAATTTCAGCGATATGCCGAAGAAACAGATCCCGAATCGCTGGATGAAACTGCGCGAAAACAGTGGGATTTCATTCGGTTGAATTTGCAACGGAGCAACCGGGTCAGCAAAACATACGCACCTTCCGAAGCGCTTCGGGAGGCAGTTTCGCAAATCGAAGAGCCACAAATCTGGATGGTGCTTTCGGAAAACTGGTGCGGCGATTCCGCACAAATTTTACCGCAAATCGTTAAAATGGCTGAACTTAACGATTTGGTCAAACTGCGGATTCTTTCCCGCGATAGTCATCCCGAAATTATGGATGAATATCTCACGGATGGCAAACGGAGCATTCCCAAACTGGTCGCTTTCAGCGAGGACGGCACGGAACTATTCCAGTGGGGGCCGCGCCCGGCAGAAGCGGTTGAAATTTTTGCCGCAGGGCTGGCTGCCGGCGAGCCCAAAAATGCTATTTTGGCTAAACTTCACGGGTGGTATGCCCGCAATCGCGGCAAAGCAATCGATGGGGAATTTACCGAAGCGCTCCAAAAATTAGCTGCTTTATCCGTTTAGCCTGTTTATTTAATCCAAAATTATTTTATCCGGCTGTTGTGTTTTGCGCAATAGCCGGATTCCTTTCGTATCCAAAAAGCAAAATATTGCGATTAATCATTGAACCCGCTTTTGTCCGACCTTATATTATTTGTATGTAAATTGTTTTGAAATCAAGTGTTTATCCTGATAAAATTGCGTCAATGGCATCGGAGGTTTTATGAACCAGAAAGAAACGCCGCAACAACGACCCAACGGTGGCAAAAAAAATATGGGTAACAAAACATTAGCCATCATTTGGGGATTGTTTTTAGCCTATATTGCGTTGATTTTTTATTTTTTTGCGCAATACAAATCCAACGATGCCAACCGGTTAGCAGAACAACTGCCGGTAAACGAAACGATTCTCGAAACCAGCCCGCAAGATAGCCTGCTCGCCGAATTTATTAATGCATTTGAAAAAGGTGATTTTGAAAAAGCGCGGGAAATTTCCCGGATATTGAATGAACGCTATCCGAATTCGCCCCATGCGCTTCGTGCGGCAGAGTTGATGGCAACTATCGACGGTAAAGAAGAGAATAGCCGTGGACTTGCGAGTGACGAACCTGCACCCAAAACCCAAACACAGCCTGCTGCCAAAACACGAGCCGTGCCGGTTGCCCGGAAATCCAAACCGCCGGTAAAAATTACGCCGCCGCCGTTTGATGACAGCGTTTTGGAAGCAGCGCTTTCAAAGTTGCGAAAAGAAGAAGACCGGCAGCGCGGCATCACCTGGTATTACAATAAAAATGTGTCGCATTACGTTTACAAAAACAGTTTTGAAGCCTATATCGGAAAAAATGAAAACGGTGATGTGTGGCTGCGGATGCGAATTTACTATTCCGGCGATTCGCGCTTAAACATTGATTCTTATGAAATTAACGTTGGTGACAAAGATTATCCGATAACCACATTGTATGGCAAAATGGAGCGCGGAAAAGGTTCCGGTGGTGAGTGGGAATGGTATGATGCACAGGTAGCCCAAAAAGATTTGCGGATGTTGGAAGCAGTGATGCAGCCTGGCCCGACGGCGATTCGCTACATCGGGAAAAATGGCAATTTCAACAGAATGATGACAGAGCCGGAAAAAGTGCGCTTAAAAAATATTATGGAAGCGTATCAGGCTTTGGCTCAGAAACAGAGCTATCTTTCTTCTTTGCGGTAACCGGTTTTTCGCCAGATTTGGGCACAAAATTATCTGACAGATAATCCATCAACACGCGGTTAAATTCCGCCGGTTTTTCGCGCGGCAGCAAATGCCCGGCATTCCGGGAAATATACAGCCGAGCGTTTTTCAACTGCTGTAACGCCGGTTTTACCAATTTGTGCGGAATCAGTTCGTCTTTTTCGCTGAGAATGAACAACGTTGGTTTTTCCAACCCTTCCAAATCATCCAAAAATGTCGTCCGAAATCCCTGCAGTGTAATTTCCTGATGCTGAAATATGCGCCATGCGGGATGCAGCCGTTGCAGCCGGAGCGCCTGATAGGCATCGTCCACCAGCTCATCGGTAATGTTTTCCGGTTCGCAAATCGACCAGCGCAAACCGCGCCGAACGATAAAGCGGTTATGGCGAATCAGCCAGCGCAAACTCAGCCAAAGCGGATCGACGCGGGTAATTAAATAGGTTAACAGTCCCCCGAAAACGGGTTTTTCCAAACCATAGCTATTGACCAGCGCCAGCTTTTTAATGCGCTCCGGATGAGCGATTGCGAATCCCAACGCAATCCCGCCGCCCATTGAAAATCCGCAAATATGCGCTTTGGGTATGTTCAATTCATCCAAAAATTCGCGGATAAAATGGCTGTGAAAAGAGAGAATCGATTGATCGGGCAAAAGATATGGCAGCTCGCTGCTGCCGTATCCCGGTAAATCCAGCGCAATCACCCGGAAACGGGTAGCCAGCGCCGGCAAAGTGTGTTTCCAAATAAACCCGGAGTGATCGCTACCACCACCGTGGATGAGCAATAAGATATCGCCTTTTTTTCCGGCTGTGCGGTAAAATGTGGTTAGCCCGTTAACTTTTACCCAATGTGTGCGGATGGGTCCGTTTGGGTAATTCGGGAATTCTGTCGATGAATCAACTGCCGTTTTCGTTTTTTCCAAACCGATGATCACTCTGTATTTCGTGTTAAAAAGCGATAAGCTTTGTGATATTTTTGCAATCGTTGGAAATCCTTTTCGTGCAGCGTTGCTAACCGAAGTGCATTGATATTGTCTTCCAGATCTGATTTTTTTACGGCGATTGCCATTGCATTTTGGTGAATGCGTTGCAGGTTGGCTTCGTAGGGTTCGTTTTCGCGGTGGGTGAGGGCGTCTATCGCAGCAATTATTGGCTCGGGAAATCCCTCGTTGCGCAGGTCATCCAGCGTCCAATCGCTGTCTTCAACAACATCGTGTAAAACAGCCACAATCATGTTTTCGAGGGTAGGCTGTTTCATCATCAACCGCAGCGGATGGGTAATATAGGGCATGCCGCCTCTATCCGTTTGCCCGGCATGAGCACTCGTGGCGATTTGAATTGCCCTGTCCAGCAGAGCTGATATGTTACTATTTGTGCTGTAATAGACCATTTATATTACCGTTTCGATAATGGTTCAGTGAACCAATTGGCACAATCCGGCAATCGTTTGAGCAGAAGTAGGATAAAAGAAGGTAGCAGTGCCATAACCCACGGCAAATTTAACCAAACAATATTTATTCGCAAGCAAAAAATACGGCTTCAACAACTGCTTGATTCTGAAAACCCTATTGCTTAGTTTGTTAGGTTTTCATTAACTTTTACAGGAATCAAATACAAAAAGGGAATCCGTTTTCGGCAGGAAGGGCTTGTGATTCCGGACTGGAAAAATCGTTAGCGGGAGTCAAAATGAAACAAATATTCTTGCTGAAGTGGTTGATTGTTGGCTTATGCTGTATTTCGATGCCGGCAATTCCGGGTGAAACCCGGGTGGGATCAATGGGAAGCACCGGTATTTTTACATACGACGTGTCAAATTTGCGAACCTTTCCGGCAAGTGTTTACCGATTTCCAAATCTGGTTATTTCGGAGCTGCGGTTCAAAAATCAATCCAACACATTTTCTGCGGGTGTGCATTTGCCGTTGGGCGATAAAGCGCTCGGGGCTTTGTATCTCAACCGGCAATTTAGTTTGCCCTTTCCCAACACAATTTCGCCGACATTCGGAAATCTGGAAGGTGCAGATTTTACGCTCGGTTCGATGATCGGGGAAAATCAAGTCGGATTCCGGATCGGATTGGCAACCGAGCAAATCGAGCGAACGGATTCTGATTCACTTCAACTGGATTTTGACGAAACAGCAACCTACGTTGAATTTGCCGGCGGCGTTTCTAGCGAAACATACGATTTTGGCGCATATTTCGGATTACCGTATTTTAAGCGCGTTGTCGCAGGCGTTGAAGAAAAGTGGAGCGGCTCCGGTTTTGGTGTTAGTGGACGCTTTTTTCTGGGCGCACAGGATGGTATTCAATACGTGCCGGTGGTGCTGATCAACCAATTCAGCACAACGTTGGAAATGGCAAACCGGGATATCGATACGGATTTTCTGGAATTCCGGATGAATCTGGGCTTTCATTACCGGATCAATCCGCAAAATCTGGTGATTTTAGGTGTCGAAATGTTCGGTTTTTCCCGAAGCGAAACCGATGACCCCGACAGCCAAAAAATTACCCGGCGTATCGCAAACATGCCCGCATTTTTTCTCGGTGGCGAGACATACGCAAAAAAATGGCTGGTGTTGCGGTTGGGTGCTGTTCAAACTTTCTCGGAAAATAAGCTGACCATTAGCGATCGAAATAATGGTAAAAGCTTGGCTTTAACCCGAACTAACGATATCGACGTAACAGTTGGTGTGGGCCTCCACATCGGTAATTTTTTGATGGATCTGGATATCAACGATAATTATTTATTCGAAGGGCCAGATTTTATCAGCGGTCAGGGTGCTAACGAAGTGAACGATTTTGTGCACCGGCTGACCATTACATACACATTTTGAACAAACGGAAAATAAATTTTCATGGCAGATTCTTTAAACGATGCACTGATTGTCGCTGTAACCGGCGGAATGGGCTGCGGGCAATCTACCGTAGCCGGTTTTTTTAAAAAATTTGGCGCAAAAGTAATCAGTGCAGACGATGTTGCGCGTGACCTGGTTGATCATGATCGCGAAATTCGCAAACTCATTCAGGAAGATTTGGGTAAGCAATATTTCTTTCGAAACGGGCGGGTGAATCGCCGTCTGCTCGGCGACGCCGTTTTTGCAGATGAGCGAAAATTGCATATTCTCAACCGGATCGTGCACCCGCGATTGGTTGAAAAATTGATTGATGAAATAGAAAGTGCCCGCGATACCGGTAAATTTCGGGTTATTGTCATCGATGCGGCGCTGGTTTACGAAATCCGGATGGAAAATATGTTCGATTCCATTGTGGTTGTTTCAGCAAATTATCGCAACCGCGCCGACAGAATAAAAGCCCGCGATAAACTATCAGATGCAGAAATAAAAAACCGGATTAACCGGCAAATCCCGGTTCCGGAAAAAAGCCGCTGGGCAGATTTCACCATCCAAAATAATCAAACCCTGGAAGAATTGGAAAAACGGAGCTACTCCGTATTTCGGAAATTGCTGAATAATGCAAAAAAACTAAAAAATATCTAAAGTTTGGCCCTGGCTTGCCGAAAATGATGAGTGCAAGCACTTGTGAGAGTTTTCCTCCCACATAGGCCTCCTCCAATGACATGACCCTTTGAACTGGCGGTGAGTTCAAAGGGTCAAGTTTTTTAGGGCAAATTATTTTTCTCATTGCGTTTTGTGCCACTCATGCTTATTTATCCTCCCGATACAGGTTTCGAACAATAAAAATTCAACAATATTGAATCTGGTTAAGCAATCCAGTACATTCCCTTCACGCGATAATATAACTCGTGTAATGAAAAAATATTAATCGCCAAAGTAAAAGAAAACAACTGTTTAAGTGCGAAAATATATTTCTGCGAAACTTTAAGATCAGAGATTGAATTTTTTCAATGCACAACAACGGTAAAAAAATTGCAAAAAAATAAAAACAGGAGCTTACCGTGGAACTGAAAAAAACCGGACTTTTTGATATTCACACCCGTTTGGGTGCCAAAATGGTGCCGTTTGCCGGATATTCCATGCCGATTCAATACAGCAGTATTTTGGCAGAACACAAATGCGTGCGCAATTCGGTTGGCGTTTTCGATGTCTCGCACATGGGCGAAATCGTGTTCAGCGGGAAAAATGCACTGGAAATGGTCAATAAAATAACCATTAACGATGCATCAAAAATTGCGAAAAATCAGGCCCAATATTCCGCAATGTGTTACGAAAACGGCGGGATAGTGGATGATTTGATCGTTTACAATCGCGGTAATGATTATTTATTGGTCGTAAATGCCTCAAATTTGCAGAAAGATTACGACTGGATGTTGGCCAACAAAATGGATGGCGTGAACATCGAAAATATCAGCGATGACATCACCCAACTGGCGGTGCAGGGACCGAAAGCAGAAGAAACTTTGCAGAAACTGACCAAAGTAAATCTGGCTGATATCCCGTTTTACTGTTTCCTGAATGGCGAATTGGCAGGTGTTGAAATGATCCTTTCGCGAACGGGGTACACCGGCGAACCGGGTTTTGAGCTGTATTTCGATAAAAAATATTCCGAAAAAGTGTGGGATGCCGTTTTCGATAGCGGCAAACCGTTCGATATCGCGCCGATCGGGCTGGGTGCCCGCGATTCGCTGCGGCTGGAGAAAAAATATTGCCTCTACGGCAACGATATCGACGAAACAACCCTGCCGCTGGAAGCCGGGCTTGGCTGGATTACCAAATTGGACAAACCCGATTTCATTGGCAAAGCCGCCATCGAAAAAGCAAAAGCCGAAGGTATTTCCCGCCGGTTGATTGGCTTCATTTTGGAAGACCGGATGATTCCCCGCAAAGATTACGATGTGCAAAAAGATGGCGATACCGTCGGCAAAGTGACCAGCGGTTGCTATTCGCCAATTCTCGAAAAAAATATCGGGCTGGCGTATGTTGCCAAAGCGCATGCCGCAACCGGAAACACTATTGAAATCGTTGCACGTGGGCGCAGTGCGAGCGCAACTATCGTAAAAACGCCGTTCGTCTAAAAGGAAAATGAATGCATCAGATACATTTTGTATTGATGAATGTGTTGATAATTGCCCTGAAACCGGATGATCCGAATTTCTGGAGCCGCTTTATCGGCATGGCGATTGTCAGTTTGCTGTTGGGATTTGTCATTGGCAGCGGATTGGGATTTGTCGTTTATATGTTCGTTTCAGGAATACGTCCGAACGCGTTTTCAATAAAATCGGCGATGGGAACCGGCGGTATCATTGGCGCCATTGCCGGGCCGCTAATTTTAGCATATTTCGTATTTTAAAACCCTGACCGCCTGTGTTACCAACCGAAAAGGTGAAATCGCCCGACAGATGCGCAATTATTTCAGAAAAACGCTAAATCCGGATAGCTTCCACGGTCATGGAAAACACCCTGTTTTTTTCGAAGGCTGGTATTATAAATTGGTGGATGCGCAGGCTAAACGAAGCATTGTTGTGATTCCGGGAATTTTTTTGGCACGAACACCAGAACGAACGCAGGCATTTATTCAGGTATTCGATGGTGCAAATGGCGCCGTAATTTTTGTGCCTTTTCCGGAAAGCGAATTTCGCGCAAAACCGGATAAATTTGATATCCACATCGGCGAAAATTATTTTTCGACATCGCAAATTTCCCTCTACATTAATCATCCCGATATACAATTGAATGGCTCGCTGACATTTCGAAATATCGAAACATGGCCAATAACGCTGCTTTCTCCCGGAATTATGGGCTGGTACGCATGGGCACCGTTTATGCAATGTTATCATGGCGTCGTTAGTCTCGATCACGAAATTGGCGGTGAACTGACGCTTAACGGCGAAACCATCGATTTTAGCGGCGGTCGCGGGTATATCGAAAAAGATTGGGGCAAATCGTTTCCGGAGTCGTGGGTTTGGCTGCAGTGCAATCATTTTGGTGAAAACGGCATCAGCGTAACCGCGTCGATCGCCATAATTCCTTGGATTCGCGGCGCGTTTCCGGGGTTTATCATGGGATTTTTGCATCGCGGAAAACTGTATCGGTTTGCAACTTACACCGGCGCGACAATCGAAAAATTTGAAGTTCGCGAGCATGGCGCGACAATTATTGTGCGCGATAATCGCAATCGATTATCGATGGAAATTTTACATTCCGGTGATGCCGGAATGCTGTTTGCGCCAACCGAATTGGGCATGACCCGCCGGATTGCAGAATCGCTGAATGCAACGGTCGATGTGCGTCTCGAATCCATTCGCGGTTCCGAAATCAACACAGTTGTCGAGGATCGTGGTTGTCCGGCCGGATTTGAATCTGTTGGCGATATTCCAAAGCTGATCAGCATGTGGCAAACAAATCGCAATTAATTTTTTGTAACGTTTATCAAAACAAGGGTTTATGATGCGTAACGTTCAGCATAAAAAAGAGGCTTTCTGGTTTTACCGTTTCCTTTCGATTTTTTATGATAAATATGTAAACCCGTTTTTTTGGACCGAACGGATGCGCGAAGAATCGTTGGAATTGGCAGATTTGCAACCCGAAACGCTCCGGACGGTGGATGTCGGCTCCGGCACCGGATTCACAACGCAAGGTATTGTTCGCAAAATTTCGGCGAAAAACGTAACCTGCATCGACCAAAGCCCGCACCAGATGAGCTATGCCAAAAAGAAACCGGATTTGAAACAGTGCAACTTCCGGCTGGGTGATGCGGAAGATTTGGGATTTCCGACAGATACATTCGATCGCTATGTTTCTGCCGGCAGTATTGAATATTGGCCGGAACCGCAACGCGGGATAGCGGAGGCTTTCCGGGTGCTGAAACCGGGCGGAAAGGCGTTGATGATCGGTCCGCTGCGCCCGGAAAATCGCATCGGGCGCTGGTTGGCGGACATCTGGATGCTGTTTCCCGAAGAAAACGAATATTTCCGGTGGTTCGAAAATGCCGGATTTTTGGATATCAAATACCGCTACGTACAGCCGCATTGGGTGTTGAAAGAAAAATACGGTATTGCCATTGTTGGCACCAAAATGGAAGAGGGCGAACCGGCAATCGTTTTCGATGCGCCGAAAGCGGAAAATGTGCAGGAAAAAATGACGATCGGACGAAGAATCCGGTTTTTTCTGCGGTTGGCGGTTGGAAATACAGCCGGATTTTTTTTCATCCCGATGGCAATTTTTGCTATCGCAATCAAACCGCTGCGTAAAATATGGCTTCGCGAAATCAACGATGCTGCCAAAGGCTCACCCGATCCAATGACGATTCACCAGAAAATTTCACTGTTAATCACCGGTTTTATGTTGATCGGATTGGCAGGCTGGTGTTTGCTGGATTGATTCGTAAATCATTAAAAAACAGGAAGCTAATGTCCGAAAAAAATCAGCTCAACGAAAACATCAAACAGTTTTACGATAACTCTTCTGCGCTGTGGGAGAAAACCTGGGGGGAGCACATGCACCACGGTTATTACGGCGCAGACGGCACGGAAGAAAAAAATCATCTGCAGGCGCAGGTCGATTTGATCGATGAATTATTGCGTTGGGGAAATGTGCAATCGCCAAAACAAATTCTGGATATCGGTTGCGGCATCGGTGGTAGTTCGCTGTATCTCGCGGAAAAATTTGATGCGGCAGTTACCGGAATCACGCTCAGCCCGTATCAGGTGAATCGCGCAACTGAACGCGCGGCAGCCGCCGGAATGTCCGAAAAAGTCCGGTTTCAGGTTGCGGATGCGCTCAATCCGCCATTCGAAAACGGGCGTTTTGATCTGCTGTGGTCGCTGGAAAGCGGCGAACACATGCCCGAAAAAGAAAAATTTATCCAAAAATGTTACGATTTGCTCAAACCCGGCGGAACGTTTTTAATGGCAACCTGGTGCCATCGCAACCTGCCGCCGGCGCTCTCCGGCGATGAGCAGGAACTGCTGAAACGCATCTACAATGTTTATCATCTGCCCTATATTTTATCGATAAACGAATATGCCCAAATTGCTGAAAACATTGGATTTACCAATATCGAAACCACAGACTGGAGCGATGCCGTCGCACCGTTTTGGAACGCCGTGGTAAAGTCCGTTTTCCGCTGGGACAGCATTACCGGACTAGTGCAATCCGGCTGGTCCACCATTCGCGGAGCAATGGCGATGACACAAATGATTCGCGGTTATCGCGAAGGGCTGATCAAATTCGGGCTGTTTCAGGGGAGAAAATTGTGAGGTATTTCCGTGCGTTTCTGAAATTTAGCCGTCCGCACACCATCATCGGCACAACGCTCAGCGTTTCGGGATTGTATTTGATGGCGTTTGCCCACACCAACGCTGCGGATCCGCAGCTGGCGGCGCTGCTGTTGGCGTTGGCGAGTTGCCTCGGCGCAAATATTTACATCGTCGGGCTGAACCAAATTACCGATATTGACATTGACCGGATCAACAAACCGGATTTGCCGTTGGCATCCGGCATTTTTTCGATGCACACTGGCTGGGCGCTGGTGCTGAGTTCGATTGCAATTGCGCTGGTGCTGGCGATGTTCGGCGGAAAATATCTGCTGCTAACGGTGGTTGCCAGTCTGCTGATCGGCACGGCGTATTCGCTGCCGCCGCTGCGATTGAAGCGGTTCCATTTTTGGGCGGCAGCCTGCATTTTTACGGTTCGCGGTGTTTTAGTGAATCTGCTTCTATTCCTGCATTTCAACGAAATATTTGGCGGAATTGACAAAATTCCGGTTCATATTTGGGCGCTCACCGCATTTATTTTCGGATTAAGTTTAGTTATCGCGTGGTTTAAAGATATCCCGGATATGGCTGGCGATGAGCAATTCGCCATCAAAACGCTATCGCTAAAATTGGGCGCGCGACGAGTTTTCAACATCGGAATGGCATTATTGACACTCTGTTACGCAGGCTTGATTTATGCCGGATTTAGCGGTTTATCCGGTGTGCAACCATCGGTTTTGGCAGTTAGTCACGCGATTTTATTAGCCATTTTGTGGCTGCTCGCCCGACGGGTCGATCCGGCCAAAAAACCGGATATTGTGCGATTTTATTTGATAATCTGGGGTATGTTTTTTCTGGAATATATCGTATTTGCGTTGGCGTGTTTGTTGGCGTGAGCCGCAGATTAACGCAATATTTTACCCACCGGCAGCGGGTTTCCCCGCAAAAATTCATCGACAGATAAGCGGCGTTTTCCGGGCAGCTGCATTTCTTCAATCGCCACAATTCCCGGTGCACAGGCGATCCACAGCGCATCCTTTTCCGCGCGGACAATGGTTCCGGGAGCTTCGGGTTGCGGTTGTTCATCGATGACGCTGGCGCGAAAGCACTTCAGCTGCTGATCATTCAGCGTCGCAAATGCACCCGGATACGGCGATAATCCGTGAATCCACTGACGAACAGTTTTCGCCGGTTGTGCGAAATTGAGGTGGCAAATTTCTTTAGTGAGTTTTGGTGCGGGGGTCACCAAACAGTCATCCTGTTTGGTGGGCGAAACTGTTCCTGCAGCGATTTGATCGAGCGTTTCCAGCATCATTTCTGCACCTTTTTCGGCGAGGCGATCGTGCAGGCTTCCGGCTGTATCTTCAGCAAAAACAGGCATTTTGCGCTGCAAAATAATGTTGCCGGCGTCAATTTCTTTTTGGATAAAAATAGTTGTGATCGCCGTTTCGCTGTCGCCGTTGATGATTGTCCAATTGATCGGCGCGGCGCCCCGGTAGCGCGGCAGCAGCGATGGGTGCAGGTTGATCGTGCCAAATTTCGGCATCGCAAAAACGGCTTCCGGCAGAATCCGGAACGCGACCACCACAAACACATCCGCGTTCAGCGATTGCAGCGCGTCGATAAATGCGGGGTCTTTCATTTTTTCCGGCTGAAGAATAGGGGAGAGGTTGTTATCCAGTGCAAACTGTTTCACCGCTGTGGGCAGCACTTTTTTTCCGCGGGCACGCGGTCGATCCGGCTGGCTGACAACGCCGACAATGTTGTGCCGGGAGTTGTGGATTGCAGCCATAGTGGGAACGGCAAATTCCGGCGTTCCCATAAAAACGATGCGTAAATCTCTCACGTTAGCGAACTTTCCCCCTGAATTTTTCGCAATTTTGGCTCCAACAATTTTCGTTGAATAAATGAGAGATGGTCGATAAACAGCACGCCGTCGAGATGATCCAGCTCATGCTGAAACACGCGAGCGAGCAAATCATCCATTTCTTCCTCAATTTCATCGCCGTCGATAGTGAGGTAGCGAACCGTCATCCGGGTTGACCGTTGAACATCCGAGCGGATATCGGGGATGCTCAAACAGCCTTCCTCCATCGATTCCGAACCTTCTTTGTTGATAATTTCCGGATTGATGAACACCTCCGCATCGGATTCTTCGTCGAGCAATCCCATATCGATTACGAAAAATCGTTTGGAAATGTTGACCTGCGGTGCAGCCAAACCGATGCCGTCGTACGCCCGCATCGTGTCGATCATATTGGCAACAACTTCCCGCAGATCATCATTAATTTCCGCATCTGTCAGCGGTTCGGCAACCTTCCGAAGCGTCGGATGACCGTATTTAATTACCGGTAAAACAGCCATTGAAAATCCATCACTAAGTTACAAATTATCAGTTACTTACAATTAGGCATCGCCGCCTTTGCTTTTTACAACCTGGGTAATTGCGCTGCGGTCGATATCCAGATTTGTGTTGGTATCTACCTTCAGCACAACCACTTTTTCTTCATTTTTGAAGCCCAAAACCTTGCCGTAAATGCCGCCAAGGGTGACCACATTATCGCCTTTTTGCAACGCGGCTAACATCTTGTCGCGTTCTTTTTTCTGCTTTTGCTGCGGGCGAATAATGAAAAAGTAAAAAATACCAATGATCAGTAATAAATAGGCGAAACCGCCAAACATTTGTGTATCCACGTAAGACTCTCCTCTGTTAAATTTCCGGCGAAAAATATACGGATATTTTCCGGCTTTTGAAATAGCTAAGGCTAATTCGATTTGTTTTGAAAATAGTTATCCAAAAATTTGGATTTGAAATCCATAAAAAGATTGTTTTTGATTGCCCCGCGTGCCGCTATTGTCAGGTGATGATAAAAATGCACATTGTGAATTGTCGCAAGTCGTAACCCATAGATTTCATTGACTTTAAGCATGTGATGAATATAGCCGGTCGAATGATTTTTGCAGGCGAAACAGGCGCAATCCGGGTCGATGGGTCCGGTCGCAAGTTTGTGGTGCGTGTTGCGCAAATTCACTTTGCCGTTCCACGTGAACACCGTTCCGTTGCGGGCGTTCCGGGTGGGAATCACACAGTCGAACATATCTACGCCCAGTTCGATGCCATCGAGAATATCTTCCGGTTTGCCGACGCCCATCAGATACCGGGGTAAATCAGCCGGCAGGCGATCGGTGCAAAAATCGGTGACTTCACGGCGGGTTGGCGCATCTTCCCCAACTGCCAGTCCGCCGATGGCGTAGCCATCAAAACCGATATCCACCAACCCGGCGATGCTTTCGGCACGTAAATCGTTGTAAATGCCACCCTGAACAATCCCGAACTGGAATTGCCGGAAGCCATACAACGGCTCCGTTGCCAGAAAATGATTGCGGGCACGTTTCGCCCAGCGGAGCGTTACTTCGTGTGCATTTTTCGAAATATCGTGATCTGCGGGATTTCCGGTCAGATAATCCAGCACCATCATAATATCCGAACCGATGATGCGCTGCGTATCCACAACATTTTCCGGCGTAAACATGTGCTTCGTTCCGTCCCAATGCGATTTGAATTCCACGCCTTCTTCGGAGACGGTTTTCATCGAATCAAGGCTGTAAATCTGGAAACCGCCGCTGTCGGTCAAAATTGGGCGATCCCACCCGTTGTATTTGTGCAGCCCGCCAAAATGGCGCAGCACTTCCAGCCCCGGTTTCAGAAAAAGGTGGTAGGTATTGGATAACATCATTTGCGATGCACAGGCTTTCAAATCTTGCGGCGACAATGTTTTGACCGTCCCGATCGTGCCGACCGGCATAAAAACGGGCGTTTCCACCGCGCCGTGATCGCTCACAAATTCACCGGTGCGTGCTTTGCAGCCTGCATCCCGATGATTAATTTTTAAAGTTAAAGCCATATTTTTCAAACTCTTTTCGTTTCAGAATTTCCGTTGCAAAAAAGCATGGAAAAGATACTTTTTTGCCTCTGCCGATCAAAGCAGAATTGAGAATTTATTTTGCAACTTTTCCAAATAACGAGTGCTTTGCCGATTGAAACATTCGATATTATATCAGAAAAAATGGATTTTTGATCAATGCCACTTTATTTGTGGAAATATTTTATAATTTTTTAGGCGAAACTTATAAAATATGCAATTTAGCCGATTTTTTTGCTATAGCTTGTGGATCGTTGAATAAAAGGATCATGAATGTTACCCAATACAAACCGTTCAAACAGAAAAGCCGTGGACCGGAATAGTCTTTGGTTGCCAAACAGCCGGAGGAACTTTTTGGGTTTGTTTAAACGGCGCGGCGCGGCGACAAATATCATTCGCCCTGGCGCAATGTCTGCTGCCGTTCTGAAACACCGGATCGATGCGATCGGCGTTGGCGGTATCGCTGAAATTATGCGCATCGGATTTGATGGCGAAATCGATGATATGCCCATTACGCTGCAAATAACTTCCATTTCTAAAGAAGAATTTTCCGGAAGGGTGATCAGCGTTGAGCGGCAAATTATCGAAGGTAACACTGCCCGGAAAATTTATGCCAAACACGGCGGCGGAATTATCGATTTCCGGTTTGATGACGGCGACGTGAAAGAAGTAAAAGAAAGCGTGGATTATCAGGAACTCTCGGAACTGCGCGACGTCGGAAATTTGGTGGAAGTGCTCAGTGCGCTCGATGTCCGGGACCGGATTCTCGTTGCCTATTTCGATAAAAAACACCACGGAACGGTTAATTTCGAAGGTGTGTTGCTGTCACAATTGCGGGAAAATCGCCAGTTCGATATGATGATCGATAAAATAAACGGTGTATCGTTGGATAAACAAATTAACAAACAGTTTGATATTCAGCGGGAATTGGTGATTGATATTGCGATAGTATAAAAAAAGCGAACGTTTCAATTTCTGAAAACATCCGCTTTTTATACGATATTAACCAACAATAAAATCAATAGTTTAAAGCAATTAACTTAATTCAAGCTCCAGCTCTTTTGCAGTTGTTTTTTCCCACCATTGTTTTGCCTGTTTCGACTGCCAGCTTGCGCCCCTTCCCGGGAAAATAACCGGATTGTTTTCGCAATTTTCAAACAATTTTTTGATAGAAGCATCCAGTTTTTCAGGGCATGCGCCCGGACAATCTGTATCGGTCACGGCTTTGTGATTGAGCGTATCGCCGGTAAAAACGAATCCGTTGAAGCGGTAACAAACGCTGCCGGCGGTGTGTCCGGGTGTGTGGGTAACAAAAAATTGCTCGCCGGCGAAATAAAATTCCGGTTCGCCTTCGAAAGCGCGGTATCCCATAGGTGCCTCAATGACACGACCAACTTCTTCCAAAGCCGTTTGCGGCATGCAGCGGAGCAGGCGAAGATCCCCTTTTTGAACGGCACAGGGAACGCTGTATTCATCGCTGATTCGCGCTGCTGCGCCGGCATTTTGATGATGGGCGTGCGTCAATAAAATATAACGCAGCTCACCCAGATTTTCGTTGAGTGCACGGCTGATTTTCCGCGGCTCATCACCCGGATCTATGAGTAACATTTCGTTGGTAGGCTCGTGATATACAATATAACAGTTGGTTGCTTCTGAACCTGTCACAATCCTTGTGATTTCGTATTCGCCGATTTTTAACATTTCTGCCACAGTACATTCCCTCGTCTGTTTAATTTCACATCCTGTAAAGCGCTGAATCCTTTCTGAAAGCCGGCCACATCATGCGACAGGCTAATCGCGCAACTTCTTCCATAAGAGAAAAACTGAGTTCCTTTCGGAAATTTTCAGTAATTGAAAGATCAGAGCATTTAAATTAATTATCGACCGCAGCGTGAAAAACTTCAGTGGTTGTGTAAAATTTTTGCACAGAAAATTTTGGCGAATGGCCATCGGTTTACGGGAAAAACGAAGTGATTGTCAGCCCATTTTTCCGAGAAGTCGAATCAAATCGACCAGTTTTTTTCGGGTAGTTTGAACATATTCATTTTTCAGCAGCGATACCGCAACCGCGTTTTTGAAGGTGCCATCGAAGTTGTAGTGATCGCGCAACAGCCCGTCCCGGTGATAGCCGAGAAAATCACGTGTTTTGATCATCGCGATGTTATCCTCTGCAATATCGCCGTATAGTTTGTGAAAATCGAGGTCGAGAAACAGGTGATCCAGCAACAGCAGCTCTGCATCAAATGCCACCGGCGCATTGCCAACTTTCTCCGGTTCGCCGATGAGCAGCCGCCCGAGCACCGCGTTTTTGTGGAGAAGGTTCATTTCCTGCAACGCGATCATGCCCACCGGCTCATCTCGATATTCCATGATAAAATTCAGGTCGCGGGACTGAATTGCCGTTGCGATCCACTGTTCCTGCGCTTCCACCGTTTTCGCGCCGCGCTGAAGAAATTTTGCCCGTTGGCTTTGCCGCCAGCGAAATGTGAGCGCTGCATCGGTGATCGCCAAAGGCCGCAAAACGGTTATGTCGCCGGTTAAAATCATGGTTATTCCTGCCGGATTTTTTTGAAACGGTCGCTGTGCAAATCATCTGTTGCGGCGATGCGAAAGCGCAGCGGCACTTTGTATTTTGCCAATCGCTGGAAACAATGTTTGCGCAACCGTTCGCTGAGCATTACCGGATTTTCCGGCTGAATAAGTGCCACCTTTGCGTAAACCACCTGCCCCATAATCGGGTGCGGCTGCGCAAAAACACTGGCTTCGCCGATGTTCTCCGCTTCCAGCAGTACATTTTCGATTTCCAGTGGGAATACTTTTTGTCCGCCAACGTTGATCATGTCCGATTTCCGCCCGAGGATCCGCATGTATTCGCCGCGCACCTGCACTTTGTCGCCGGTGCACATCCAGCCGTCCGCGTCGATGGCGTTTGGCGCGTTGAGATAGCCGATCATGTTCGCCTGCGAGCGTACCCAAAGCGTGCTGTCGATGATTTTTACCTCGAATCCGTCACCGCCGATTTTCACCCACGGCGAGTCATCACTTTCCGATTTTGAGCGCAGCACACCGAGTTCGGACAAACCGTAGGTTTGTTTCAATCTGGCGTTCGGGAAAATTTCGCGGGTTTTTTTCAGCGTCGCATCCGGCATTACTTCTGTGCCGTAAGTAATTAATTTGATTGAAGATAAATCGTGTGAACGATATGTGCCGGAAGCGATCAGCAAATTCAAAAATGTCGGTGTTGTGGGCAGTAAATTTGCGCCGGATGCCGCAATTGCCGCACAAACATCGTCCGGTGATCGGCTCGGTAAACAGACCGCTGCGCCGCCATACGCAAACGCGGAAAGCAGCGTATTGAATCCGCCGAAATGATCCATCATCAAAAACAGCACTGTGCGCCAGCCGCTGCGCTCTGCGACAAATTTTTGCATTACCCGCTCGCAATCGTGCAAAATGCCTTTGGGTTTTCCGGTGGAGCCGGATGTAAAAACGATCAGCCCCGGCGATTGCCGGCTGCGGAATGTTTCCACCAGCGCGTTTTGCGCATGTTGGAGCGATTCGTGCTGCCAGGTGTCATCGCGATCGAAGCGAAACAGGTGTTGCGCGCCGGCAATTGGCAGCAGCTCTGGCATGTCTTTTTCGATTTCCGGGGTGAACGGAACGATGATCGCTTTGCGCGTCATCAGTGCAAAAAACAGCGCGCAAGTTTGCGGTGAATAATCGCTGAGCACGGCGCAAACGCTACCCGCACCGACGCCGATTTGCGGCAACAGCGCGTCCCATTTGTCGATCATTTCGCAAAAATCGCGATAGCTTAAAGCGTTGTTTTTCCAGAAAATAGCGGGTTGATCGCCTTTGTCGCGCATTCTTCCCAAAATGGTGTTGATGGCTTGCATATTTGTTTCTCGTTTTCGATTAGTCTGCGGAGATTGCCGCCGGTTCAAATTGCACATCGTGCTCCTGCAACACCGCTTTGATGAGCGGATAATTGAGCATTTCCACAGTCTGTTCTTCGCTGAACGTCACGTCAAATTCGGCTTCCAGCGCCAGAATCAGGTTGAGGTGTTTCAGCGAATCCCACGTTTCCACCGTGTCCACAGACGTATCGTCGTTAATCAGTTCGCTGCCAATTTCGAAAGTATTTGCCAGCACCTGTTTCAGTTTATCTTCGCTAAATTGCATGTTCGCGCTCCTGCGTTATTTTGTTAATTTTTATGAATGCTGATTTCGGCTGTTGATCGTCCGGCGTGAGCTCCCAAATCGTTTCGCTATCGGCCGATTCGATTGCGGTGAACCCGTTTTCCGGATAAAAATTGGCAACCTGACTATTTTTCGCGGTTGCGATATATTTTCCGCGAACGCGGATTGCCCCTTTTTGCCAGGCATTTTCGACGATATGCGCCAGCAGCGCACGCTCTGCTCCGCGTCCGATTGCCCGACAACTGAGTAAAAAAGTATCGATTTCGGCGGTGAGATTGTCGTAAGTGACAATCGCTGCGCCAATAATGCCCAGATCGGAAATTCGGTCGCGCAGACGTAGAAAAAACACCTCACTGTCCGCACTTTCTGCGAACCGGCGGATGTCGCCTTCGGTGTATCGTTTTGTGGTCAGGTTGAACTGGTTGGTTTTTTGGGTGAGCTGGGCGATTCGCGGAATACTCACACCATCCGCCTGTCCAATATCCGCCACCATCTCCAGATTTTTCAAATAATCATCCAACGAATTCGCCGATGATCGCATCCGGTTGTGCTGCACCTGATCGCGATACATGCGGGTGCGCTGTTTGTCCTCGCCGGAAAAATTCAGTGCGTCAAAATAGGCACCGGCGCTCAGCGCGTTGCGCATCTGCGACGGTTCTTTGGGCACCTGCAACACTTCAACTTCCGGCAACTGGCTGCGAACCAATTCGCATTCGTATGGACTATCATCAATAAAAACAAGACTATCCAGCCCAATGTTCAATTCGGCTGCGATGCGCCGGATGTTGGTCACTTTGTCGTCCCAATTGATCTGCCATGTCGCCAGATGTTCTTCGCGAATGCGCATTTCCGGGTGATTGTGCAGCACATCGAGCACATCTTTTTCATTATTTTTGCTGCAAATGGTTAGTATCACGCCGCGTTGCTGAAGGTTCAAAATTTCCTTCTGAAAATCGCGGAAGCACGATCCGGGGTATGTTGTGCCAATGCGAATATTCTCCGCGCCATCTTCGCCAACGATGCCGCCCCAAAGCGTATTGTCGCAATCCAGCACCAGACATTTGCGGGTTTTGCCGGAAAGCGCCCGGAAAAATTTGCCGTATTCCTGACCGAACGGCACCAGCGCGTGTCGGCTGAGTGGCGCTTTGGCGATATGCCAGTATCGCTCATCAAACACGTTTGCGCCACCGATTCTCGCTGAAATTGCCATAAAATCAACCAGATATGCGTTGGAAAAACGGCTGACAATCTCCATTAATTCCAGATTCAGCAGCAAAATAGTATTGGTGTGATTTCGCCCGGATTGCCCGTCTAAAATGCCGAGCGTCGTAAATTGCGGCAGCGGAAAATTATTGACCAACACAGTCGCGTTGGTGCGTTCCGCCAACATTTGCAGATAATTTTCAAATTCAGCCAAAATTTGCCGGGTGATTTCGGCAATTTCTTTCCCGGAAAGCGTCAAAAATCGCTGTGCGATTGCCGGAGAAAGATTGTCGAACCAGTTCGCCAAAATGATAAAATCCGGGTCAAATGCAAACAATTGGCTGTCCGGATTGAGCACATCACCGGCGATGGTATCGTAATTTCCAATATAAAATTCAGGTTTTTGCCCGGTCGAAGCAATCTCGCAGGTAAGCACGGGCAGCAGCGGATCGACGGTAAAATTTCGCAAAATAGCCACTTTCAGCGGTTTCAGTTCCGCAAAAGCCGGATCATTTTTGAGCGTGTTTGCTGCCGCGAGATAATCGGCGTAGCTGGCATCCGGCGCCAGCCGCTTCCCAATCAGGGAGGTGTTCACTGATTCCATGTGCTTCTCCATTCAAAATTATTCCCGTCCAAAAATGCCGCAATAATTAACGGTCACGAGTTTCTTTCCCCATTCCGATTCGTCCACCGGATCAGCCGGGAGCGCCAAATCGTCAACAATTGTCAATCTGGCGTCGCGCACTAAACTTCTGATTTCATTGATGTTGTGAAAATGATATACGTGATCCACTGCCGGACAATTCGCACAGGTTGACATAAAAATTCGTCCGCCGGGACGCAGCAATTGATACGCGCGCGCCATAAATCCGGGCGCATCATCCACATGTTCGAGCACTTCGCCCATGATCAGAAAATCAAATTTTTGATTGCCAAGGTCAGTTTTGAGGTAGTCGCCGTGGATGGCGTGCACTTCGGCGGGATCGATATCAAATGTGCCGAGCATGTCAGTCGCCAGTTCCAGCGAGGTTTTGCTGATGTCGATCCAGGTCATTTTCGCATTCGGATACAAATGTTTCACTTCCGTGGTGAACAGCCCGTGACCAACACCAACTTCGAGGCAATCCGATACGGAGATTTTTGCGAGATGATCCTGAAAAAACGCGAACATCTGGTAATGATTTGGCCAGAACAGATACGAAAACAGCAGCCCGACGATGTATGCGCGCATTTTGCTGTCCTGCGAATAGACATTTTCGTTGGCAGCGCCGGCGTTTTCGGTCGGATAAACGCCCGTTTCCTGAAAGCGGATTTGCAGGTGCAAAATTTCTTTGCAGGTACAATTGTATGAGCGTGCGGCTTCCGCCCATTCTTCGTCGGTGGTCAGATAGCTGCGGCGGAGCTGTTTGCAGAGGTTTTCGGCGAAATCCCAATAGCGCTCATCCTGCCGGTTGACAAAATTGCGGATGCTCTTTTTCTGCAACGGATTTTGCGCGGAAACGATATCCACAATTTTTGTGAAATTCGGGTAAACGTCCTGTTTTGTGGCAAATTCGATCATGGTTAACTCGTTGTTTATAATTTGTTTACACTTCTGCTTTCGGGATTCCTGCCTGCGCAGGAATGACCGCTTTTTTACAGCATTATAGCGCCGCCGGACACGCGAATCGTTTCGCCGGTGATGTGCCGCGCCTGTGGGCTCAGCAAAAAGCGGATGCTGTTGGCGATATCTTCCGGCTCTGCCAACCGCCGCAACGGCGATTGCATTTTGGCGAGCATCCGGGCTTTCTCCGGCAGTCCGGCGATCATCGCGGTTTGGGTCATTCCCGGTGCAACCGTGTTCACGCGGATGCCTTTTGGCCCCAGTTCCGCCGCCAGACTTTTTGCAAATGATGAAATTGCGGATTTTGCAACCACGTAATCACACTGATTTATTGGCGGCACGTTGTCTGAGGCGATGGAGCCGAGCAGCACAATTGCGCCGTTTTTTGCGGCGATCATCCCCGGCAACACCGCTTTGACGCAGTTGAACGCGCCTTTCAATTGCACATCAATCTGCCGTTGAAAATGCGCCCACTCCAGCGATTCGAACGGCAGCAGCGCGCTGCCGGATGCCGCGCAATGAACAATTGCGGTGATTGCGCCAAACTGTGCTTCGGCTTCGCGGATCATCGCGGAAACCTGCTCCGCATCCGAAACATCCGCGCGAACGGCGATGGCTTTGCCGTCCGCTTTACTGATTTCCCGGACGAGAGAATTTGCGGCATCTTCCACATTCGCATAATTTATCACAACGCGATGCCCTTCCGCAGCCAGCAGCTTTGCGGTCGCCGCACCGATTCCCCGGCTGCCGCCGGTGATCAAAATGGTTTGTGTGCCGTCTTCCGGTGTTGCTTTTTTCATCTTTATTTCCAGCATTTTCACGGTTGATTCGCCGGTGATCAGCGCTTTCCCGTGTTGATTTTCAATCGCAATTTTCAGCACCAGCAGACGGTTCGCGGGCGATTTTTGCGCCACTTCCGCGCGGATGGTAAGCACATCGCCGATATACGCAGGGTTCAAAAATTGCAGCGATTGTCCCGTCCACAGTGCTCCTTTGCCGGGAATATACATGCCGATCATCGTGGAAATGAACGACGCGGAGAGCATCCCGTAAACCACTGGCTGGCGAAAACCGGATTCCTGCGCAAATGCGCTGTCGAGATGCAGCGGGTTGTGATCGCCGGTGAGATTTGCGAACGCCTGAACGTCGCGCTCAGTGATCGTTTGAGTGAATTCCGCCGTATCGCCGACGCGAATATCCTCGAAATTTTTGAATCCCGCGATAGCGGTATGTTGCCGCGTTTCGCTCATCAAAACCACCGGATCACGGTTGCGCCAAAAGTGAATCCCGCGCCGACGCCGGAAATGACCACCGTATCGCCGCGTTTGATTTTTCCGGCAGTGACCGCATCGCAAAGCGCGATTGCCAGCGACGCGTCAGCCGTATTTCCGATTTCCGCGACGTTCGTGTGCGTTTTGCTCATCGGCTGTTTCATTTTGCCCATCAAATATTCGATTAGTCGTAAATTTGCCTGGTGAAAAATGAAAAAATCGACGTCCGCTACGGTTTTGCCAACCTTTTCGAGCGCACGGCGAATCACTTTTGGTTGATATTGCACGACCTGTTTCCACACTTCCATGCCGTTCATTTCGTAATATTGCAGCCCGTCGTTGATGTTTTCCGGGCGCATGGGGAAGCTGGATCCACCGCCCCTAAGTCGAACAGAATCATATACCTTTGCATTCGTGAAAATCTCGTTCGCGATGATGCCGTAGCCTTCCGGCACTTTGCCGAGAATCGCCGCGCCAGCGCCGTCGCCGAAATAAATGGCGGAATCGGGATCGCGCCAGTTGATGTATCGCGATTGCAACGCCGTGCCGATTACTGCGCCAAATTCTACGGACGAATCCGCCAGCATCCGGTCGGAAACAACGCCCAATCCAACCTGAAAACCGGTGCAATTTGCCATAATATCGAACCCGCCGGCGTTTTTTGCGCCGACCAAATCGAGCACTTTGCAGGCAACTGCGGGATAAACGTAATCGCCGGTAAAGGTGCAAACGACCAGTTGCGCCAGCGCCTCCGGCGAAATTTGCGCCATTGCCAACGCCTGATTGAGTGCGACGGCGGACATGCCCGATGCCGTTTCGTCATCCGCGGCGATGAAGCGGTTGCGCACACCGGTTTTCTGCTCGATGGTTTCGGCGGGAATCCCGGTGAGTTCTGCCACTGCTGCGTTGGTCATCGCTTTGGACGGGACATATTTGCCCACACTGATTATCCCGATGCCGTATGTTTCTTTTTTATTCATCTTTTTTTTGCCGCAAAGGCGCGAAGATCGCAAAGGTTTTTAACGGTTTAAGTTCCAATTTTTCAAGTGTTATGAAACTTGCCACACTTCGACTTCGCTCAGTGTGACACATCAATTTTGGTTCTGTGTGACGCTTCGACTTCGCTCAGCGTGACGTTAAAATTACGTTCTATGTGACACATCAATTTTGGTTCTGTGTGACACTTCGACTGCGCTCAGCGTGACAAGTTTGTCGTCCTGAGCGAAGTCGAAGGACAAAGCTATTTTTCAGCGAATCCTTTTCATTTAAAACTGTCCGGCGAATTCGGCGGAGCGGGTTTCCGTGGAGAAATCGTTTTCCGCCAGCCATATTTTTGCTTCGCCGATGGTCCACTGCGGACCGTGCCCGGGAAAAATGACGGTATCCGGCGATGCGTTTTCATAAATCGCATCGACCGAGCGCAGTAATCTTTCGCGGTCGCCGCCGGGTAAATCGGTTCTGCCGAGGTGGTTTTTCATCAGCGTATCGCCGGTAAAAATGAAATTGTCGAACGCAATTGCCACGCTGCCGCGCGTGTGTCCTGGCGTGTGGATTACGGAAACAGTGTTTCCGCCAAATTCGATGGGCGAAATTTGATCGAATGTCTGGCAGTTTTTCGGGACTTCGATAGTTTTGCCCTCAAATCGCAGCGCATACATCGGCGCGTGCCGGAGCAACCGCAAATCTTCCGGATGCAGCGTGCAGGGCAAATCAAATTCGCGGCAGATGTCCGCTGCTGCGCCCACATGATCGTGATGGGCGTGTGTGATCAAAATGTATTGCACATTCGCACCGTTATTTTTCAACGCAGCGATAATCGCTTTAGCATCACTGCCCGGATCAACCACAATTGCATGATTTGCGGAAATGTGGTGAACGGCGTAACAATTCTGCCGCCATGCGCCAGTCGGAATGGTGATGATTTCAAAATTTCCAATTGTGCTGAAAAAAGCCACGTTCAACTCCTTTTGCTGGTCAACTGACCAGTCCCATTTGCAGCACCTGTCCGGTGATGCACGCGCTCTCCGGTGCGATCAAAAACGAGATAACATTACAAATTTCTTCGATGCTCAGCGGGCGTTTCAGCGTGAGATCGTTCAACGCTTTTGCGATAACGGCTTCGCCGAGCGCATCCACCGCGTCGGTCATCACCATCGACGGTGCGATCACATTTGCTGTCACCCCAAATTCCGCCAATTCTTTCGCGAGAATTTTGGTGGTTTCAACAATTGCGCTTTTTGATGCGGCGTACGCCGACGTTCCAATCTGGTGTAATCCAACCGCCATCGACGAAACCGTGATAATTCGTCCGGATTTTTGGCGCATCATCACTTTTGCGGTTTCGCGTGCGGCAAAAAAAGTGCCCATCACGTTGGTTCGCAAAACGTTATCGAGGGTTTTTCCCGGCGTCATTGTGAGGAGCAGGGTTGCGGGAGCGCTGCCGGCGTTGCAAATCAGCACGTCGATGCGCCCGAACTGCGATTTCACCGTGCGAATCCAGCGGGCAACGGCGGCTTCGTCGGTCACATCCACTGTGCTATGGTGATAATTTTCGTGCGCCAGCGTCGCGTCGCTGCGGCTGCATCCGGCAACGCGGAATCCCTTTTGCAAATAAAATTCAGCAATTGCTCGACCCAACCCTTTGCTGGTGCCGGTAATTGCCATGGTTTGCCCGTTAGTCATTTTCTGCGGCTTCCGTTTTTCCGGTTGCATGACCGATGTATTTCGCGAGCGTTCCGGTGGTCAAATGCTTCGCATCCGCGTTGAAATCGTGGATTTCGCTGAGCACCAGCGCAAAATCCGGCGCATTGCCCTGGCTCACAACCCGGTCTTCCAATTCGGTGATGAACGTTACGAAACCGATGGAATCGAGCGGCGATCCCGCGCCGAGCAGAATGGTGTTATCATCCGCAATAACGTGATTTTCGAGCAAACCAACCCGTTGCAGGCTGTCGAATGTATCCTGAATGATTTCGAGAATGAGCGGTTGTTCCATCTATAGAATCCTCCATAATTCCTGTTAAATCCGGTTGCTGCGTGTTGCGTTGCAGCAATTCATCCTGTTATTTTTGGAATCATTAACGACATACCTGAAAAGTATCTTGAACTATTTTTTGAAAATCAGCGTCGCAAGCCGGTTGGGGAATTTGGTGAAAAACCGGGTGTTTTTGTTCCGGAAATTGTGAAACCGGAGCGCGAAATTGGGTTCCGGTTCTCGGCAGGCAAAACAGTTTTTGTTTTTAAGGTATTGTTATTATTTATTTTAAATCGCTGAGTTTTAATGCCTCTAATCGCTATTCTTCCGCGCGAAAAATAAAAATTCACGGATATGTCAGGGTGTGTTAAAGTCCCGCAAAAGTTCGCCGAATGTTGAAGAAAGTTAGAGTGAAAGGCCAATTTTTCATGGATGAAATTGTTAGGGTGACTATGAACATCGATCAGGCAGAATTGTTGAAAGTCCGGGAAGTTTGCGAATTACTGAGCATTTCACCGCACACGCTGCGCTATTGGGAAAAAGAATTTGAAGGCTATCTGAATCCATATCGCAGCAAAGGCGGCCACCGATTATACGACGATCATAACATACGGAAATTATTGGAGATACGGTTCCTGTTAAAGGAGGAGTTGTATAGCATAAACGGTGCAAAAAACCGCTTAAATATTTCCGCGAGAAACAGATAAGAGGGTATCATGGAAGATATCAAAATTACCGCCACCCCGAAAACGGTTGCGGTTCAAAACAGTTGCAGGATTGTCGATTTCCCAATTGTACACGACCGGCGCGGGAACCTCACTTTTATTGAGGGGCAGCATCACATTCCGTTCGACATCAAACGGGTGTATTATTTGTATGACGTTCCCGGCGGTGCCGATCGCGGCGGGCATGCGCACAAAGATCTGCATCAACTGTTGATCGCCATGTCCGGCAGTTTTGATGTGCATGTGGACAACGGCCATCGCCAGGAAACATACCACCTAAATCGTTCATATTATGGACTTTACATTCCCAACATGGTTTGGCGATATATCGATAATTTTTCATCCGGCTCGGTGTGTCTGGTGCTTGCTTCGGAGTATTACGAAGAATCGGATTATTACCGGGAGCACGAGGAATTTAAACGTGCGATAAGGGAGCAAAATGGCAATACAGTTTACTGATATTCAACAAACTCACCTCGAATTGCAGGCTGAGTTAACCGCGGCATTCCAGCGTGTTTTGGCATCCAACTGGTTTATTATGGGGGATGAACTTGCCGCATTCGAAAAAGAGTTCGCCGAATGTTGCGGTGCCAAACATGCCATTGGCGTCGGCAACGGATTAGAGGCGATCAAGCTGATTTTGCGTGCCTACAACATCGGTCCGGGCGATGAAGTGATTGTCCCGGCACATACGTTTATCGCCACATGGCTGGCGGTTAGCGAAGTTGGTGCGACACCCGTTCCGGTGGATGCGGATGAATTGACCTACAATATTAATGTGAAACAGATTTACGACGCGATCACGCCAAAAACCAAAGCGATCATTGTCGTGCATTTGTACGGACAACCTGTGGAAATGGAACATGTTTGGCAACTCGCTAAAAAACATAAACTTAAAGTGATTGAAGATGCCGCTCAGGCACACGGCGCATGTTATCGGGATAAACCGGTCGGCACGTTGGGCGATGCCGCGGCATTCAGTTTTTACCCGGTGAAAAACCTCGGCGCACTGGGCGATGGCGGTGCTATCACTACCAACGACGACGTATTGGCAGAAAAACTCCGGTTGCTGCACAACTACGGTTCATCCAAAAAATATGTGCATGTGGTTCAGGGAAACAACAGCCGGTTGGATGAACTGCAGGCTGCGTTTTTGCGCGTAAAACTGAAGCGGCTGGCGCAGTGGAACAAACATCGCCAGCAAATCGCGGCGTTTTATTTGAAAAATTTATTCGAGTTCGAGCCGGAAATTTCGCTGCCGCTGTTCCCTGATTATTTGAAACCGGTTTGGCATCAATTTGTCATCCAAAGTGAACGGCGGGACGAATTGCAGGAATATTTGAAATGGAACGGAATCCCAACGATGGTGCATTATCCCATTCCGCCCCATCTCCAGGAAGCATATAAAAACAAAATAAACAAGTCTTTACCGGTTGCTGAAAAAATTGCCAAAAGGTGTTTGAGCCTGCCGGTGCATCCCGCATTGAACAGAGCTGATATAACATTTATCGCCGAAAGCATCCGCAAATTTGTTGATATCAGGGACGAGATTTATCTCTAAAAAAGGAAACAGCGATGGAAAATCTGAAACTTACCAATGAACGATTCAACGACCTGAAGCAACAGGCCCGAAAAGCGTTGGCCAAACGTGATTATGAAACCGTGCTGAACAATATCGCCGGTGCCGGCATTGCTGCTTACGAAAAAATGCCGGGCAAATTTGCAGATGACGAGTTGGAAAAAATGCTGTCGGATTGCGCAAAAAGCATCCAAAAATCCGATGCGACACCACAATTTGAACCAGAAAATGCTGACCAAACCGATGTGTTGGTGCTTGCCACAACCATCGCGCACATGGGCGGGCATTCGGAAATGATCCGCCAGTGGATTCGCATACTTACCGGTGACGGGCAAAAAACCGCGTTTTTCAGCACGGAAATGATCCATTCGCATTTCACAAAAGCAGAAATGTGCGAATTGGTTGGCGATAAAAATTGTGTGGAATACGCCTCCAAACCTACCTTTGTCGGGCGATTTCATGAGTTGAACGCGTTTATCCAACGCGTGCAGCCAAAGTTGATTGTGCTGGTCATCAATCCGCAGGACACAATTTCGGTGGCGGTTTGTAATTTATTCAAAGGCAAAATCCCGATTATCTTTGTCAATCATGCGGATCACCTGTTCTGGCTGGGCAGCCGCGTTGCGGATACGGTGGTGGAATTTCGCCGGCTCGGTGCGCATTATTCCCAAAAATATCGCGGTGTCAACAGCGCCTGCCTGATCCCGTTGACATCCCAATTGGAATACAAACCGGGTGAGAAAAAATCCAACCGAACCCAGTTGGAGGAATTGTACGAAATCCCCAAAAAATCGACGCTATCTTTATCTGTAACAACAACTTACAAAATTTTGGGATCGGCGTGGTCGTATTGCGATTCGATCATCAAATTGCTGCGGCAAAATCGCGAGCATCATCATTTACTGGTCGTGAGCAGCGGCAAAGAGCAATTTGATAAATATATAAAAGGCAGCGGTGTTGAAGATCGTTTTCACATTTCCAATCTACAGAAAAATCTGGTGCCGTATTATCAATCGGCAGATTTTCTGATCGAAGGATTTCCATACAAAGGGGGAATGGTTCGCAACGATGCCTTCAAAATCGGGTTGCCGACGATTGTCATCGATTTTCCTCAAAGCCGGGAAAACACGGAAATACAGGGTTTACCGGAAGGATACCCGGTTGTTTCCAATGAACAAGAATTGCTGGAGCTGGCAACACAATTTATTTGCGAACCGAAACTTCGCAACCAGTTTGGCAAACAAGTGAACGCGTTGTATAAAACGCATTTCTCCGAATCGCGGGTTCGCAGGCTGATTTTGACGGTTGTTCAGAAAGCCAAAAATGGCGATTTTCCCGATGCGTTTACCGAAACATCCGAAAGTTTTACCACCGATTTCAATTTTTACCGGGAATTGGGCGTGCTTTCCGATGCGGATATGTTGTTTTACGCCGGGAAAAATACCGATGCGCTGCAGTTGTTGCAGCGATATTTTTCGCCGGATGACGATTCTGAAAATTATCAACATATTCTCCAAAAAATGAAATACAGCCACATCGATTTGCCATATGCGTTCCGTCCGATGTTTCGGGCGGCGCTGCTCGCAAAAGATGGTGGCGACTTAAATAAAGCATTAGCGATGCTTGGTGAGATATCGCAACTGGTTCCGGAATTTGCACCGGCATATTTGCAAGCTGCGGAGTGTCTGTTTCAATCCGGCGAATCCGAAAAATCGCTGGAAGCGATCCAGCTGTATGTTGAAAATTCTACCGGAAAACAACAAAAAACCGAAGCGTTGTGCATTCAGGGCCGGTATTTTACCCGGGTTGAACAGCACGATCGCGCGATCGATGCATACAAAACCGCGCTCGCATTAATGCCGAATCAGCCGGAAATCATGCTTTGGCTGGCGGAATCGTATGCCAAAAACGGTGCTGTTGCCGAATGCAAAACATTGGTCGGCGAAATTGCAATTTTACCGAACGTTCCGGAAGCCGTTGCGGCAAAAGCCAATGCGCTCGGAAATGCGCAGAAAGTCAACGTAAATTGTGGCAGCGAAACAGATACCCCGAATACATCCATCATTATTCCGTTGTTTAACAGAATAGCGTTCACGAAAAACTGCATTCAGACCATATTTTCATTGCCTCAGGAAAGCACAACTTTCGAAATTATTTTGGTCGATAACGGCTCGACCGATGACACGCCGCAATTTCTCGATGAAGTTGTAAAACAGCATCCGCACATTCGGGTAATCCGGAATCGGGAAAATCTCGGTTTTTCGCAAGCTTGTAACATCGGCGCAAAGGCTGCTGCTGGCAAATATCTCTATTTTTTGAATAACGATACGGAGCCGAAAGTTGGCTGGCTGGATCATCTGGCTGAAATTCTGGACGCAGATATTGATGTTGCCGCCGTTGGCAGCAAGTTGCTGTTCCCGGACGGCACGTTGCAACATGCTGGCGTTGTCGCTGTGGATGATCGCAAAAGCGGCGATCCGCTGGCGTTGTATCACGATTATTACAAACAACCCAATAGCGAGGCATACGCGAATATTCTGATGGAATATACCGCACTCACCGCCGCCAGTTTAATGATTCGCAAAACCGCTTTTCAACTGGTTGACGGGTTTGACGAAGGCTATTGGAATGGTTACGAAGACGTTGATTTGTGCTTCAAATTGCGGATGCGCGGGTGGAAACTGGTCTATCAGCCCAAAAGTGTGTTGGTTCATCACGAATCGCAAAGTGGTCCGGAGCGTTTCGCGAAAGTGAACGAGAATGTTCGCCGGTTGCACCAACGCTGGCTAAATGTGGTCGCAGCGGATTATATCGTAACCGCTGGCGCGCTTCCGGTGAAAACTGCCGATTTTCACGTTCAACCGTATATTTTGCCAAAAAATGTGCAATCCGGTTTAGCTACGAAGAAAAATCCCCTCGTTTCGATTGTCATTTTGACATACAATCAATTGGATAAAACCAAGCCCTGCCTCGCCAGCATCGCGCAATTTACCCGCAAACCATACGAAGTAATTGTGGTGGATAACGCCTCAACGGATGGCACACCCAAATTTCTGCGCAATTGGCAGCGGAAAATCAAACATCACAAAATCATGTTGAATACGGAAAATAAAGGCTTTGCCGGCGGCAATAATCAGGGCATCCGATTGGCAACCGGCGAGTATATCGTTTTGTTGAACAACGATACTATTGTTACCGAAGGCTGGCTGGAGCGATTGTTGCGCCCGTTTCAAAATGACGAATCTGTGGGGTTGGTTGGTCCGATGAGCAACTATGTTGCCGGTGCCCAACTGGAGCGCGGTGTCAGCTATCAAACGGAAGCGGAATTACAGGATTTCGCCAAAAATTACGCCAAATTATTTGACGGCAAAGTGCAATACGTTCATCGCCTGGTCGGATTTTGTCTCGCCGTCAGCCGCGCGGTCGTTGAGGAAATTGGCGTGCTGGACTTGCGGTTCGGCAAAGGCAATTACGAAGATGACGATTATTCGCTGCGCGCCAGTCAGGCGGGTTTTAAACTGGCGATTGCCAGAGATGTGTTTATTCACCATCACGGAAATAGCAGCTTTAAAGCGAATAATATCAATTACTTAAAATCGTTGGAAGAAAACCGGCAAATTTTTCTCGATAAATGGAAAGACCTGCAACGGCCGGAACAACTGTTGATCGATATTTTGCTTGAAGAAGCCGATTGGCGGTTGCATTTGAACGAAACCGATGCGGCGGAAAACGTGCTGTATCGTGCGTTCGAGCTTTCGCCGGGCAACAAAACTATCGCCGAAAAGCTGGAAAAATTGCTGGCTGCGCAGCAAAAATTTGCCGAAATATTTGCGCTTCTTCAAAAATATGTGGTGGCCAATCCAGCTGATCACGAGGCGTTTAATGCGCTGGGAATGATGCATTGGCAAAACAGCACTATCGCCGATGCGATTGTTGCGTTCCAAAAAGCGGTGGCAATTGCGCCAAATGTTGTGGATTATCAAAAAAATCTGGCGGATGCCTGCCTTTCGGCAGAGCGGTTTGATGAAGGCATTCATTTGCTGTTGCAGTTGATCAAATCTTGCCCGTCAGATCCGGAAGCGTATGAAAAACTGGCATCGTTATATGTGGAAGCTGGTCATTTGCAGTCGGCGTATGATGTGTTGGATCAGGCCAGGCAGTATAATCCCCAACACACCCAGTTGAACGAATGGCTAAATTCTGTTCAGGAAGCGATGAATGCTACCGAATAAATGGCGGCTTTTTAATTCCAACAGCTTCATTATTTGCGATGGGTCAAAAGGCGGCGGTTAAAAGTGATTAATTTTTGGCTTGATTAGCCATAAAATATCAACTAAATATGCAGCAAAACAAAAAACTGACATCACACGAATGTGTAACGAAGGGAGCGATAAATGCCCTGGTATGCGCTATATACGCGTCCAAGACATGAGAAAAAAGTTTTTGAATTGCTGCAAGAGAAAAGAATTGCTTCGTTTTTACCGATCACAAAAGAGTTGCGCCAGTGGAAAGATCGCCGGAAATGGGTGGAAGCGCCGCTGTTTAACAGCTATGTTTTTGTGAATATGGAATTGAAAGATAAAATTTTTGCACTTCAAACCCATGGTGTGGTAAAAATGATTGGATTCGGCGGCGAACCCGCATCAATTCCGGATTGGCAGATTGATCAGCTAAAGCGTTTGATCGAAAATACCGATACATTAAAACCTGAGCAGTATCTGAAAGTGGGTGATTATGTTGAAGTTAAAGAAGGCTCACTCGCCGGAATTTGTGGATATTTGCGGGAAATGCGGGGCGAATGGCGCGTCGCCATTTTGGTTGACGGCATTTTTCAATCCACCAGTTTTGTGGTCGACCGGATGAATGTCCGCAAATTAACTGCCAAAGAAATTGAGAAAATTAAGGAAATTTCGTAAACAGCAAATCGTAAACGTGTCGAAGAGGTATCAGGATGAACTATTTGATAACCGGCGGAGCCGGATTTATTGGATCGAATATCGCGGAAGAATTGGTCAAACGCGGTCACAAAGTCAGAATTTTAGATAATTTTTCCACCGGCAGCCGGGAAAATCTGGCTTCAATCGCCAATCAAATTGAAATTATGGATGGCGATATTCGCAGCTATCACAATGTTCGCGAAGCTGTGGACGGGATGGATTTTGTGTTGCATCAGGCTGCGTTACCCTCCGTGCCGCGTTCCATCAGCGATCCGATCGCATCCAACGAAGCCGGTGTAAACGGCACGCTGAATGTGCTTTACGCCGCCCGCGATGCCAAAGTAAAGCGCGTGGTTTATGCCTCATCCTCATCCATTTACGGGGACAGCCCGAGCTTGCCAAAACAGGAAGATATGACGCCCAACCCGCTCTCGCCGTATGCCGTTTCCAAATTGGCAGCGGAAAAATATTGCCAGGTTTTCGCCAATATTTATGGTTTGCACACGGTTGCGCTGCGTTATTTTAATGTATTTGGTCCGAAGCAAAACCCGGATTCGCAGTATTCCGCGGTGATCCCCAAATTTATCAAAGCAATTTTGAACGGTAAGCAGCCCGTTATTTATGGTGATGGCGAGCAAAGCCGTGATTTTACCTACATCCAGAACACCATCGAAGTGAATATTCGCGCCACGGAAGCCGATTGCCCGCCCGGCATCGTAATGAATTCCGCTGTTCACCAGCGCACCACATTGAACGAGTTGGTGGTGATGATCAACGAAATTCTCGGCACCAACGTCGAAGCGATTCGTACGGAACCGCGTGCCGGTGATATCAAACATTCTTTCGCGGATATCGAGCGGTTGAAAATGCATCTCAAATATGAGCCGAGTGTGCTGTTTGAGGAAGGCTTGAAACGCACCGTTGCGTGGTATAAAGAGGCTTACGAAACCGAAGCAGTTATTTCGTAAATAGTTGAAAATGTTGAAATTAAAAAGCCGGGTTTTGCCCGGCTTTTTTTGTTTTATTTCGATTTAGAATCAGTGTGTGCCGTGTTCATAATTTTTTTCGCCGGCTGTGATTGCCAAATCCAATTGGTTTTGTGAAGGGGGCAATGGACAAGTTGCAAATTCCGTAAATGCACACGGCGGGCAATATGATTTGTTAAAATCAATAACTGTTTCCCCATTTTCATCCGGTCGGGGAACGTATAAAAATCTGCCTGCACCGTAAGTGATCTCGCCATTTGTTTTATCGCCGAAAATCAGAAACCACTCGTCGTCATCCATATCACCATCCGGATCAATCCGGTAGGTCTTTCCGGCAATCTGAAATTCCAAAGCACCGATACATTGGGTTGTATCCACAGTTCCCAAAATATTAGGAATTTCAATGGTTTTTGGCGGATCGTAAGGTATTAGTTTGGCTTTTACCCGCCATTTATCATCCACAGGAAACCGCTCGATTTCCGTAAAATTAGCGATATTTTGGTGCTGACTGTCTTTCAAACGGATGGCATATTTTTCGCCCCGTTTAATAATATACCAGCTCAGCGAACCGGATTCGAGTTTGGTAGGTTTGCCGTCTGCATCGCTTTGTAACCGCATTTCCTGAACCGGCATATTTTCATATTTGACATCGATGCCGGGCAAAATTTTGATGTGCAATTCACCGTCGGTTAGCGTTAACACACCAATTTCCGCCGGCGCTTTTTCGGGAAAAACAATATCGTTCGATGGCGCAGCACCGATCGTTTGTGATCCCTCTTTGAGCCAGAAAAGTCCGGCCAAACTTAGCCATCCGTCAGGTTGAGTCAATCGTTCGATCCGGCCTTTATGCCATTCGTTTATTTCTGCGATATATGCGCTATCTACCTGTTTTTGATCGACTTGGCAGTTACTGAACAACAGTGAAATAGTAAAAATCAATATACCTTTTGTAATCGCTGAATGATTCGTGGTCATCATTTTTCCTTTCGTGCGCAATCCTCGCAAATCGTTTCAGATACTGTTTCTGCAGTTGCACTCAGGCGCACGGGATTTCCGCAGCCTTTACACAGTGCGTATTGACCACGCTGTAATTTGTGATCGACCGTAACGCGTTCATCAAAAACAAAACATTCGCCATCCCAAAGGCTGGCCGATTCCGGCATTTCTTCCAAATATTTCAGAATTCCGCCACGGAGGTGATACACATTTTCGAACCCTTTGCGTTGCATAAATGCCGTTGCTTTTTCGCAACGGATGCCACCGGTGCAAAACATGGCAACTTTTTTATGCCGGGAAGGATCGAGTTGTTGCTCCACAAACGCCGGAAATTCGGTAAAATGTCCGGTTTTTGGATTGATGGCGCGTTTAAATGTGCCAACCTGAAATTCGTAATCGTTGCGCGTATCGATCACCAGCACGTCTGGATCGCTGATCAGCGCATTCCATTCTTCCGGCGAAACATAGGTTCCGGCCTCTTCCGGCGGATTGATTCCGGGAATTCCCATCGTCACAATTTCTTGCTTCAATTTGATTTTCAGCCGTTGAAACGGCATCTCTGTGTGCAGCGATTCTTTGTGCTCGATGTCCGCTAATCCGGGGATCTTTCGCAAAAAACTGAGTGTTGCGTCAATGCCTTCCCGGTTTGCTGCAATGGTTCCGTTGATGCCTTCTTCAGCCAGCAAAATGGTTCCAAATACGCCGTTTTCGGAACAGACGTCGAATAAATTTTCGCGTATTTCGCGATAGTTTTTTAGCGGTGTAAACTTGTAGAGTGCGGCAATTACAAAATCGTTTCTCATGGGTAAGTTGTTCAATTCTAATGGTTTATAATATGGTTGTTTTGTGATTTTATTGTTTAATTTTTCAATCAATTCGGGTAAAAATAAAAGTGCCGATAGTGGGGGTTCCGTTCAAAAAATCAGTTTGCGAAGTGCTCAATAATGCGATTGGCGTCGCTGGATCGGCATCGTCATTTGCTGATCGAAAGACAGCCCCGTTGTCTGTTCCGGCATCGTAAACCGGCAAATCGATGGAAATTTGCTCGACCCATTTCCCGTTTTCATAGAGGTTCAGTCCGCTAACGCCAATGAACCAATCCGGGCTGGGTGCCAGCATACTGACCGCCGTCACCTGCGGAAACCTCACATCGATATCAAAAATTATCGAATAATTGATCGGTGTGTCCAATCGCTCGCCGATAAAAATAGTGCCGGAATTTTTCATCGATTGCTGCGTTTTTGCGAATGCATCTAACAGGTTCGTCGCACCCAATTCCGCCATTTCCTCGATGGCATCAGAAGCCAGCTCGCCGGAATTCCACAAACTGATTGCTGCTGTGTGAGTGACGCCAAAAATAGGGGAGTAGTGTGCATTTGCCGGGTAATTGGTGGGGTGGGTTGCCATGCTCCAGGTCGAAACAAAATCCAGCTGATAGCGTGCGGATTGATAATTTACGACCGGATCCAGATTTTTTTCACAGGATAAAATTACTAAAAAAAACACAGCTAACATTTTGTTTTTCAATAAATTGGAAATCATTAAAACCCTATTTTTTTCGATATTTCGCACCTACTGTGCGATACGCTTCGCGGAAAGGCATGCCCTTTTTTACCAGATTATACGCCGCCTCTGTCGCGTAAAGTTCCGGCGTCATCGCTGCGCGACAATTGGTTTCGTTGATACGCAATTTTTCGATCACCAGCGTCATCATCTCCAGCGCATCCAGCGTAATCTGAAATGAGCGCATCACCGGTCCTTTGGAAAGCTGCATATCGCGATGATATCCGGAAATGAGATTTGCCGCACGCGATTTGATTTCCATCTCATTTGCCTGGATCGTGTGATAGCAGCTTCGGATGAGTTCGAGCACATCCGGGTTTTGCTTTTGCGGCATAATGGAACTGCCGGTGCAAAGCGCCTCCGGCAAATCGACACAGCCAAATTCCGGTAAACTGAGGAAAATGAGGTCTGTTGCCATTTTGTTCAAATCGATCATTACTTGCGATAAGGCATGTAATATGGTGCTTTCAAATTTTCCGCGACTGTTTTGTGCATACATCGGATTTTTTTGAATGCGGGCAAAACCCATTATTTCTGTGGTGAGTTCACGATCAATGTCGAGCGGAATGCCAAACCCTGCACCCGTACCCATTGGATTTTGATCCACCAGTTTCCGCGCAAATTTCAGCAATCTGCGGTTATCTTTCATCGAATCCACAAAAGAGCTGCACCACATGTCAACCGATGCGGGCATGGCTTTGCGGGTGTGGGTAAATCCGGGCAATGGAATTTCGCCATTTTCAGCAGAAATGTTTTTTAACGCTGCCGTCAACAGCTTTGCGGAATTAAGAATTTCGCCTAATTCAGCTTTGTAATAAAGGCGCAGTGCGGTTAGCACCTGATCATTCCGGGAGCGGGCAGTGTGAATTTTTTGCCCCGTTTCACCGAGTTGTTCTGTCAGGTAATTTTCGATTGCGGTGTGTCCGTCTTCCTGTTCTTTCTGAATTACAAATTTGCCATTTTCTGCAAGAGTTTCAATTTCTTTCAATGCCTTTTTTAACGATACAACTTCGTTTTCGTTTAAAATGCCGATGTTTCCGAGCATTTCGGTATGCGCGGCGGAAGCCTGACAATCATATTTGATCAATTTCAAATCCAGCTCAGGGTCTTCACCAACGGTAAAATTGACAATTCGCGCATCAATTTCGGCGCCTTTATCCCACAATTTTGACAATCCGCATTCCTTCTCGATGAAAATTATCGTTAATCACTTTGTTACAACTATGTTAAGCGTCAAATATACCGATTAATTTCATTTTTAGACAACAAAAAAAGGGATGCAATGTTGCATCCCTTTTTGTTTATATCGTTAGTGAAATATATTATGCGCTGTAAATAATATCTTTCTCTTTCGCGCCACGTTTCGCTTTGTGGCGTTTCAGCTGTCTTTCGGCTTTATCCAGCAATAAATCAAAAGACTTACGTAAGTCTTCAGAATATTCTTTAACAACAATCATGCTATGATCAACCTTGATTTTCAGCTCAACATAGCGTTGTTGCTTTTCCCATCCTAAAATGACCTCCGTATCGATGATATTCTCATAAAAACGGCTGAGCTTCTGACTTTTCTCCTCGATATAGCTTCGAAGATCGTCTTGCAGTTTAAACTTGCGTGCCGTGATTGCTAAGTTCATAACGAACCCTCCTTTGATTCGAAATTGAGAGGTTGTTTGGTTTTTTCTGCCCTTGGGTGGGCTTTTTGATATACTTTTTTTAATCGGTCTTTACTGACATGTGTATAAATTTGTGTGGTCGAAAGGTTGTCGTGACCCAACAGTTCTTTGACGACCATAATATCTGCGCCGTTATCGAGCAAGTGAGTTGCAAATGTGTGTCTTAATAAATGCGGGCTCAGATGCGATTGTTCGGAAAGTTGGCTCAAATATTTTTTTGTCATTTTCTGAACCGCTAAAGGATACAATTTCTTACCTTTTCTACTAACAAATATTATCGACGGATCCTCAAAAAGATTGATTTCTGAAGAACGATTATCGAAATAACGTTCCAAAGCTGCTTTGGCATATTTGCCAAGTGGCAAAATCCGTTCTTTTTGGCGTTTCCCCATAATTCGTAACTGTTGGTTTACCAAATCCACCTGATCAAAACGCAAAGTGAGCAATTCATTCAATCGTAAGCCTGAGCCATACAATAATTCGAGAATAGCACGGTCCCGCAATCCTTCGAAATCGTCATCCGGCGGGAGGGTCATTAATTCCCGGGCTTGCTCAATGCTGATCACCGTTGGCAGCAACCGTTCCTTACGTGGTGCGGATACGGCTGTAGCAGGATTATCTGTAACTTGTTGAGATCGTTGGAGATAACGAAAGTATGATTTGATTGCCGAAAGCTTTCGGCTGATGCTTCTTTTGCTAAATCCGGATTTTAGCAATTCTCCCATAAAATCACGAATCAATCGATTGGAAATCAAATTGATATCCGGATTATCTGCTTTTAAACGTTTCTCAGTATAATCTATAAATTGAGAAAGATCGTTTTGATACGAAGTTACAGTACTTTTGGAGTAGCGTTTCTGATGCGTGAGATAGTGTATAAACTGGTCTAAGCCATTCCACATGAAGGAGTTCCCTTTTTCACTTAATGTTGTTGTTACCAACCTGTCCTAAAAAAATTAATTAATGTAGGCTTTAGATTGGTTGCTCGTGGCAATTAATACCACAGAATAGCAACAAAAGTGATGAGGGGACAAAGAAAAATTGAAGTAAGAAATTTATTCATTTGAAGATTCCCAAGTCTCCGTAAAGGCATCTTCCAGAAACGATGATTTTATTAAACACTCGTCTGTATCATAGTTAGGAGATCGATAAAAGTCAAGAGAAAACTTGTGGATTGTGCAAAAAATGCCGTCACGAAGTTGATTCTACTTTCTGGCGATGTTTGCATTCCGGGCATTGCAGAAAAATACCATCTTTGCGCGTGGTTTTTTCTTCCATCAGCGGGTAATGGCAATTTGGACACTCTACTGCGCGGGGTAAATTCCAAAGGGCAAATTTGCATTTTGGATAATTATTGCAGCTGTAGAATACTTTGCCGCGTTTGGAAGTGCGCTGAACAATTTCGCCGCCATCAACAGGGCAGGGAACACCAGTTGTTATCGGTCGGGCATTTTTACATTCAGGATATCGCGTGCACGCCAGAAATTCGCCATATCGTCCTTTGCGAATTGCCATTGGGCTGCCGCATTTTTCACACTTTTCATCGGTTGCGGTTTGTTCCACTTCTTCGGGAAGTGGTTTGGTGTTTTTGCAATCAGGAAAACCGCTGCAAGCCAGGAACTGGCCATTGCGTCCCCACTTTACCACCATCGGTTTACCGCATTTGTCGCACATCTCTTCGCTGGTTTTTTGCAGCGACTTTTTAATATTCTGAATTTGATCGCTAACATGATCCAGCGTTTGTTTAAACGGCTGGTAAAAGCTGTCCATCGTTTCAAGATAGGATGCCTCATGTTGTTCGATTTTATCCAGTTCATTTTCCATTTCAGCAGTAAACTGAACGTTGAAAATATTTGGGAAGTGCTTAATTAACAACTCGTTAACCGTTCTTCCCAGAGCCGTTGGCACTAATGACCGATCCTGTTTTTCAACATAAGTTCGGTTCAATAAGGTGGAAATAATTGACGAATATGTGCTCGGCCGCCCGATTCCCAATTTATCCAGAATTTTAACCAGCGAACTCTCCGTGTATCTTGCCGGTGGTTTGGTGAAATGCTGTTTGAGCAGCAATTCAAGAAGATCGAGGATTTCGCCTTCCGAAATTTGTTTGGGCAGATTTTCGGGGTTTTGCTGATCGTCATCGTCACTTTTTACGTCATCGGGCGCAGATTCCTGATAGACAGATAAAAAACCGGGGAAAACAAGTACTTCGCCGGTTGCACGGAATGTGTAATCTTTCGCCGCAATGATATCGATGGTCATTCTATCAGCAATGGCCGGTTTCAGTTGGCATGCGACAAATCGTTTCCAAATCAAATCGTAAATTTTGAATTGATCCGATGTGAGATATTTTTTCAGCCGTTGTGGTTCAAACTCAGCGCCGATATAGGTTGGACGAATGGCTTCGTGAGCATCCTGAGCGCTTTTTTTCGTTTTGTAGAAATTGGGTTTATCTGGTAAATATTCGGCACCGTAAGCTTGCTGAATATATTCACGAACCGATGTCAGCGCTTCCGGGCTGATACGGGTAGAGTCAGTCCTCATATACGTGATCAGTCCAACTTCGCCTTTTCCTTCGATGCTGATGCCTTCGTATAATTTTTGGGCAGCCTGCATAATTCGGGAGGTGCTCATGCCGTATCGACGGGCACCGTCTTGCTGTAATGTGCTGGTGATAAACGGCGGAAGCGGGTGTTTTTTGACCTGTTCCCGTTTAATATTTTCAACACTATATTCTGCGTTTTGAAGTTTTTTATAATGTTGTTGTGCTTCGGCTTGAGTGCCGATCCGGAACTTTTCCGGATTTAGCGTTTTGCCATCAATTTTTACCAGCTTTGCAGTAAATTTCTCTTTGGAAACGGTTTCCAGATTTGCGGTAACGCTCCAATATTCAATGGTTTGAAAACCTTCAATCTCAACTTCGCGCTCACAAATGAGACGCAAAGCGACCGATTGAACTCGTCCGGCGCTCAAACCTTTGTAAATGGATCGCCACAAAATCGGGCTGACCTGATAACCAACTATCCGGTCCAATACGCGGCGAGCCTGTTGTGCCTGAACGCGATCCATATCAATATCGCGTGGCTTTTCGATTGCTCGCAAAACCGCGGGTTTGGTGATCTCATTAAATTCAATTCTGCGAATATTGGTATTTACCTTGTTAATGCTGTCTGCGATAAAATACGCTATTGCTTCACCTTCGCGGTCAGGGTCAGTGGCGATTAATACATTGCTGGCAGATTTCGCTTCAGATGTCAACTGTTTGATAATGTCATTTTTACCTTTGATAACCGTGTATTCCGGCTCAAATCCATTATCGATATCAACGCCCAGCTTACTTTTTGGCAAATCAATAATATGCCCTACAGATGCAGTCACTTTGTATTGATTGCCTAATATTTTATTGATTGTTTTCGCTTTTGCGGGAGATTCTACAACAACCAAGGTTTTACCGTTTGATTCGCTCATATTCCATTTCAATTTAATTTGTCGTTACCCGGATAAAACACGGCATCTGTATCAAAAGTTCCCAATTCCTTGCCAAGCAGAAATTGGCTGACAACAGTTTTAATATCATCGATGCCCACTTTTCCCATGCCCATCAAAAAGCAGCGCTCGATAATTTGCTCGACCTTTAAAGCGTCGATCAATCCCAAAACCTGTAATTGTATCAGATAGCCATAAGCTTCTTTGGAGAAGAAGCTAAGTTCTTCCGGAATTAATATTCTAAGTGCCGGCGTCGTTGAACGGTCACGGCGTTTCCATCCTTGAAATGCTTTCATATCTAATGTATGTAATAGTTGTTCAAGTGCCCTGTGAATTTCTTTTTGAGTGAAGCCTTTTTTTAACAGGAGTTTGGATAATTCTTCAACACTCGACGTTTTGGAACGCTCCCGAACAAATATTTCTTCTATCAAAAACTCAATAATTTTTTCGATTCGTTCCTGCATTTAATAAACCCCATTATTTACCCGTGGCCAAATTTAAAGATTTGCAACGCAAATGCAACCGTTAAATTATACGGCAAAATTCCGTGTTTTGAATGGATTTCTACCAATAACAACATCCCGGCAAATCCAGGGTTATGCAATTTCAATATGCGTGAACACCATTTGTCTAACGCTATTTAGCTATTTGTAAAAATGAATAATAAATGGCAAATATTTAAATTTAGTGAATAATATGTGACCTATATACCGAAAAACAGTAAGATTATTATCAATATTTTATTTATTGAAATGTGAGAAACCGCACGCCAAAAAAATGGATAGCCTTTTTATTAGATGATATTTTTCATGAAAACGGAATATTATACAAAACTCAAATTGTTACCGGGAATATATTATGATGAATTCTTCGATTATCGCAGTGCGTCGCAGGTTTAATCCTGATTTTTGGGCAAAATCGATCCGCATGACCGGCGTGCTCACCTGGGTTTTCGTTGTGATTGCAACGATAATTTCCATATTTGGGAGTGTAATCGAGCAATCTATTTCCAGTGAATGGTTAAACGCTACATTCTCTCCGAACTGGGATGCAGAATTAATGACAGCCGCACGCTGGATGATGCTCTATCTCGGAACACTTTTTCTCACCGGTTTTTTGATCACCAGCCGCCAAACAGCCCATAAAGAGAAAAAATATGCACCTTCGTTTCGCATGCTCAGCTGGTTGGCGATCGTTGGTTTATTTGCGCATATCGTAATTTTGGTTGTATAATTTCAGGAAAGCGCCGTTGTGAAATAGTTTCTCTGTTAAAAAAATCCTGCCTCATTTTATCCTAAAATAATAAAAATCGGCTAAAGGCTGTGCGGAATAGTTCGATTCTAAATAGTGCTGACGTCGAGAGTTATATTCGACAGTACCCACAGGGAAGTGCGTTCGGTTTGGGTATAGGCGTTGGTAAAAAAACCAAATATGTAAAAGGGCTGAACACTCAGGGATGAGCGTCAGCCCCTTTTTTTGTACTATTTCATTTAGCTCGGTTCGGTCATCGACCAGGGATCGAGTGCATCATTCAATGCTTTTTCATCCATCACATTTTTCTCTTTGGCAACTTCCCGCACCGTTTTGCCCTTTTTGTAGGCTTCTTTGGCAATCGCAGCCGATTGATCGTAACCGATGTGCGGCACAAGTGATGTGCACATTGCCAGGCTTTTCTCAATCATTTCTGTGTTGCGGTCAACATCCGCGCGGATGCCGGACACACATTTTTCATTAAATACGTTGATCGCATTGCTCAACAGGGTGATCGATTCCAGCATGTTGTGTGCCATTACCGGCATCATCACGTTCAGCTCAAAATTGCCGAACATCCCGCCGACGGCGATAGCCGAATCGTTGCCGATAACCTGCGCACAAACCATGCACATTGCTTCGGCGATAACCGGATTCACTTTGCCGGGCATAATCGATGAACCGGGCTGGACTTCCGGCAGTAAAATTTCGCCGATGCCGCAGCGCGGACCGGAGCCTAACCAGCGGATGTCATTGGCAATTTTCATCAAACTAACTGCGACGGTTTTTAATGCGCCACTGGCTTCCACATATGCATCTTTTGCGCCCTGTGCTTCGAAATGGTTATCTGCTTCGGAAAATTTTATGCCGGTTGTTTCGGATACGCGTTTGCAAACGCCTTTTGCAAAATCCGGGTGGGTGTTGATGCCTGTTCCGACGGCGGTTCCGCCAATCGCCAGTTCAGACAAATTTTTACCGGTGTGTTCCAACCGTTTTACGCCGTGTTTGAGCATGCTGGCATAGCCGCCAAATTCCTGTCCCAACCGGATGGGCGTGGCGTCCTGCAGGTGGGTTCGCCCGATTTTTACAATTTTATCAAATTCTTTGGCTTTTTTATCGAATGTTTTTTGGAGTGCCGTTAACGCCGGAATGAGCGTTGTAACAATGCTTTCCAACGCGGCAATGTGCATGGCTGTCGGAATCACATCGTTGCTCGATTGACCTTTGTTAACGTGATCGTTCGGGTGAATCGGGTGACGATCGCCGATTTTTCCGCCCAAAATTTCGTTAGCACGATTGGCGATCACTTCGTTTGTGTTCATATTTGTGGATGTTCCGGAGCCGGTCTGAAAAATATCCAGCACAAATTGGGCATCCAGCTTGCCTTCCATTACTTCTTCTGCAGCTTGCATGATGGCTTTGGCAATTTTTTTGTCCAACCGTTTCAAATCCAGGTTGGTTTGGGCGGCGCCGTGTTTAATCATGCCCAGTGCCCGGATAAATGCCCGTGGAAAACGATAACCGCTGATCGGGAAATTTTCAACGGCCCGTTGTGTTTGTGCGCCCCAATACGCATCAACCGGTACCTGCATTTCCCCCATCGAATCTTTCTCGATCCGGTAGCCCTTCTTCGCCATAATGTTCATCCTCCGTTTGGTTCGGTCGTGTTGAATGTGGTGAAATAAATGTCGTTAAATCGTTTGAAAATTACAACGCAGGTGCAGCAATTGAAAGTAGAATATCAAAATCAACCGGACTATCGTTTGAACAAAACAACGCTTTTAACAAATTCCCGGGTTATCCGTTTCTCTGTGTTAAGTATCTGAAAATATACAACATAGCTGCCGATAGGCATCAATCGCCCGTCATCCGATTTGCCATCCCAGATAAATTGCCCCTGGCTGCCAACCGGTTCGTGATTGGCGATATGCCGGACCAGCCTGCCTTTCAAATCAAAAATGCGCACATTGGCGATTGCCGTTGCGACATCCAGCCGATAGCGAATGATGCAAAAATCCTCAAATCCGTCGCTGTCCGGGGAGAATGGGTTAGGGGAGAAGTCTATGGATTCGCCCGTTACCGTGAGATCGATTTGCACCGAATTGGTTGCCGCCGGCGTGCTGCCCGATGCCGCAACTGATGCCGCCCAACTGGTGGCAATTTGCCCGTTAAATTCGGGACGAATTTTTTCCAGCGTGGTGCCGCGATTCACATCGCGACCGAACCACTCCGATGTGTACGGCACAAAATCGTACGTCGCGAACGACGGACCGAGCACTCGCAGCGATTCGATATCATTGTTCAAACCGGGAAATCCGCGAACGACGATCAGTTTTTCCACCGGAAAATTGTATTGAAACGCTGCTGCCGAATCACCGGCGAGCACAACCAGTTCGCCGGGCGAAAGCCAGCGATCTTCTTCGGAAATCAACACGGTATCGCGGGAATCTGCAAAAAATAATTGCCGCAGGTTGATCTCGCTGTTCCCGAAATTCGCCAGCTCGATCCATTCGTCAAACCCGGTTTCCGGGGCAAACTGAATTTCATTTATCGCCAGATCCACCGCGCCGGGATCGTCCACAAAAATGGTTTTCACAATAATATTGTTGCTGCTATCCGCATCGCCGGGCGTTGAAATTGACACACCGAAATCCCATTCGCCGAAACCGACGTTGCGGAATGTTCCGCTCAACTCGACCGAATCGCCGCTGGCAATGGATTGCAATTGCGGATAATTCTCAACGATTTCCGCCGGCTCAACGGCGCCATTTCTGTTCGTGTCAAAAAATGAAGTAAGCGTATAATTATCAATTGTTTGCTCACCCAAATTTTTCACCCGGACAGTGAATGGAAAATCGAGACCTTGCACAAAATCACCGGTCTGAAAATCGAACCGTGTGAGCGCGAGATCGATCGCTTTCGGGCTGACTGAATTTGTTTTTCCGGGCGTTCCGTTCAAACTGCGTGAGTTCTCCCATTCGTCGGAAAGCGGGTTTCGCCGCTCATCGCTGAAGCCGGGTAAATTATCCGTGCTATATCGATAGGCATCGATCGTGTCGGAAAGCGCGTTGATTAACACCACCGTTTCCGGTGCGCTGTTGGAAAGCCCGTTCGAGCCGAATGTGGCGGTTTCAAACGTGAGCCGCAACGCCGCCGCCGGAATGATGCTTTCATAAGTCCGGGACGAATCCGCGATGTAATCAGGGTCCAAAATCACGGCAAATTGTCCGGGTTGCACCGTAAGCCCGAATCCCGGCAGCGAAACGAGTAAATCAACCGAAACGCTATCGCCGATAAACCAGCCATCGAGATTTACCGCAGTAGTTCCTGCGTTGAATAATTCCACAAATTCATCGGTGCGCTCTGCGCCAACGGGGTCGAACATCACTTCCGTAATGCGAATTTGCCCGAACACTGCGCTGCACATAAATAACAGAATAACGATGGTTCTGTTCATCGCTGTTACCTTTTTAAGCTATGGTGGATCTGTTCTGATATGTCCGTAATGGATGGCAGAGTTTACCAAAAGCCGGGAAATTATCCAATATTTGAAACGAAAAAATGTCAAAAAAATTCAGATTTATTGCCAGATGCGGACGAAAAAGCGTATTTTATCCAGCGAAAACAATGGAAGGAATTATGACGCATTCGCCCAAATTACTGCTTTTTGATATAGACGGAACGCTGGTGAGTTGCGGCGGCGCCGGAAAACGTGCTATGCTCGCCGCCGCAGATGATGTGTTGAAAAAACCGCTACGTCACGATTTTTTGCGATTTGCGGGAATGACCGATCGCTGGATTCTACAGGATTTGCTCCGCGAAAACGGATTTCCGGAAACGGAAGAAGTGACCCTCATCGACCAGATTTTGGAAAAATACACAGCCCACCTGCCGGTGGAATTGTCCCGGAACGGTTCGGTTACCGTGCTGCCCGGCGTTGCCGAATTGCTCGCCCAAACGCGCGAAAATGGTTTTTATTGCGGTCTGGTTACCGGAAATATTCGATCCGGTGCGGCGCAAAAATTGGGCGCGGTTCGGCTGTTCGAGCATTTTCAGTTTGGCGCATTTGGCGATGATGCCATTCAGCGAAATTTGCTGCCGCCACTCGCCGTTGAGCGGGCGATGGCGCACACCCGGATGCAATTTGATAACCGTGATATTTGGGTGATCGGCGATACGCCCCGTGATATCGAATGTGGAAAAATCAACGGATTCCGCACGCTGGCCGTTGCCACCGGCGGCGCTGATTTCGATACACTAAAAGCGCACCAACCTGATGCGCTTTTAGCAGATTTTTCGGATGTTTCCGCCTGTCTGGCGGTTTTCGGAGAGTGAATTGAAGCTGCTTCAAACTTAATGAAAACAGAAATTTAGAAAGTTACTGTTTCACTGTTTTTGGCAGATTTGTTTGCCGCGGCTTTCCGGTTTTGATCGATCACAAATTTATCCAGCGCTTTGCTCAATTCTCCGGTCAATTCGTTCAACCGGTTGCTGTTTTTCGAAACGTTGTAAACGCTCTGCTGTGATTCATTTGAGATCTGTTTGATTTGATCGATACTGCGGCTGATTTGCTCGCTGGTGGTCGATTGTTCCTCATTTGCTGCGGCAATATGGCTCACCATATCGATAAAATCGTTGGCGCTTTTCACGATTTTCCCCAACGCATCGCCGGCATTTCCAGCGAGAGAAATACCGTTGTTCACTTCAAATTCACCTTTTTTCATCGCATCCACCACCTCCAGCGTTTCGCTTTGAATTCTGGAAATTTTATCCGCGATTTCTTTGGTGGCGCGGGTGGTGCGTTCCGCCAGTTTGCGCACTTCGTCTGCAACAACTGCAAAACCTTTTCCCTGATCGCCCGCGCGGGCAGCTTCGATGGCTGCGTTCAGCGCCAGCAAGTTGGTTTGGTCGGCAATTTCGTCGATCACCGAAATAATTTCACCGATCTGCGTGCCGGATTGCCCCAATTTCTCCACAGATTTAACGGAAGCTTTGACAATTCCGGCAATTTCCGACATTTTTTGAACGGTTTCCTCAACCACTTCGCTGCCGCGCCTGGCGAGCAATCCATTTTCTTTTGCCACATCGGCGGAACGGGTGGCATTTTTGGCATTTTCGACAATCGTTTGGGTCATTTGCTCGATAGCAACCGATACATCGTGGGTTTGGTCGGTTTGCATATCCGCCGCTTTCGCGAGTTCCTGGCTCAGTAAATTAAGCTCTGTTGATGCGGTTGAAGTTGTCTGAACCGCGATTTGCATCTGTTTCAGCATTTTACGGATATTTTCGATGGATCGGTTGAAACCGTCACTCAACCGCCCGATTTCGTCTTTCCGGGAAACCGGCAGATTAACGGTGAGGTCGCCATCGGCAAATTTATCCATTTGCGCCAGAATAATTTCCACACTTTCAGACAGATATTCGTGCTGCTTTTCTGCGGCATCTTTTGCCGCTTCTGCGGCTTGCGCAGCCTCTTTGGACGCTTTGTTTTTGGCGTTTACTTCTTCCATCAGTTTTTGCAGATTTTCAACCATCTTGTTAAAAGATCTGGCGAGAAAACCAATTTCGTCATCCTGTTCGATGTTGACGGTTTGGCTCAAATCGCCTTCGGCAACCTGCCGCGCAGCTTTGGATATTTCCTGAATCGGTTTGCCAATTTTGTTACCGAGTACGATGGATAAAATGACCGCAATCGTGAGCATAATAAAGCTGATAATTATTGCGTAAGTTGTCAATCCGGAAAGCACTTCGTCGATAACTGTGCGGGAATGGGAGTAATCATCTTCGTAGGTGCTGGCGCCGATCACCCAATCCCACGGCTCAAAATAGGTGAGTGCCGCAATTTTCATCCGGGATTCGGTTTCGCCAATATTTTTCCAGGGATATTGCTCCATTGCAACTTCGCCCGATTTTAGCTGGAGCGATTTATTGACAATCGATTGAATGAAAAAATTGCCGTCGCTATCTTTTGCTTCCCAAATATCTTCGCCGTCGCGTTCGCCTTTTTTCGACAAAATATAGTGCCCGCGATGATTCCCTTTTCCGCCCAACACATAGACATAGCCGGATTTCCCGACGACGATGTCCATAATGCCATTCCTCAGGCTTTCCACCGATTCCTGTTTGATACCAACATAAATAATTCCAATGATTTCGCCGGCAGTGTCGAACAACGGTTTATAAGCGGTTTGATACCAGGCGTTTACAACATATGCACGTCCGTAAAATGTTTCGCCACGCATAATCGTCGAAATTACCGGATTTGCCTGCCCGTCCGGATTTATCGCCGGAATAAATGTGCCGATCGCCCGGGTTTTATCCAGCTTTTCCACATTCGTGGCAACGCGCAACATATCGCCTTTTTCGTTCATTCGCTGAAAAATAGTGCAGGTGCCGCCAACCATTTGTTTCACTTCGTCCACCACCGCAACCGGAGTGCTCAATTGGTTGATTTGACCGAGCCATTTCGAGCCGGCCAGCATTTTGGGCAACAGAATTTGCGATTCATTTTTTGTAAACTGGTTGACTGCCGTCCAGTAAATTTGTTCGTTCGAAAGCCGGATACCTCCGCTATTTTTCAACACATTTTCACTGACCAGCAAACTTGCTGTCAATTGTTGTTGAATTAGCGTATAAGCTGTTTCACAAAGATTGTAAACATCTTTACTGATTTGGGTGATGTTTTCTTTTGAAAATTTGCCAATCTCATTATTCAGATTGTTAAATACATCATTTTTTTTGGAATAAATCATCAAAGTGATAATCAGAGCGGGCAAGATTCCAATTGCTGATGCAAAAACAATGATCTTCATTTTAATGTTAGCTTTCATCAAACACGATCTCCTTTTGGAATTTGATAGCACTTAAATAATCGTTTCTTTTTTTCAGATGATTAAATTTTTTCGTAAAGGAATAACTTCACATCCGGGTAAAAACAGAAACCGCGATGGTTAGGAAATTGCACTATCTGCCGAGGAAATTTTGGATTTATTTATCGCAATCGAGCACCTGATCAACGCTCAAAACAGATAAAACCACTTCCATTCACATGCAAAAATTATTATCTTTAATGCTAACCGAACAACAGAAAAAATGAGGAGCGATTACTTATGGCGATTTCCAAAGATAGCTTTGGGGTGTTAGATCAACTCAAAGTTGGAAACAAAACATATCATTTTTGCAGCCTGAAAAAACTGGCCGCACAAAGTGGCGTCGATCTGGCAAAAATGCCCGTTTCAATCCGGGTGTTGCTCGAAAACATGCTGCGAAACGAAGACGGACGTCTGGTAAAAAAAGAAGATATTGAAACGGTCCAATCCTATCGTGCGGACAAAGTACCCGCCAAAGAAGTGCCGTATATGCCGGCGCGGGTGGTATTGCAGGATTTCACCGGCGTTCCGGCGGTGGTCGATCTCGCGGTTATGCGCGATGCGGTGAGCGACCTCAATGGCGATCCCTCGCGAATCAACCCGATTGTTCAGGCCGATCTGGTGATCGACCACTCCGTTCAGGTTGACTCTTTTGGGATTGACGAATCGTATCTGATCAACACAGAAAAAGAATTTGAACGCAACAAAGAACGCTATTCTGTCATGCGCTGGGCGCAGGGCAGTTTCCAGAATTTCAGCGTTGTACCGCCGGGAACCGGTATTGTGCATCAGGTGAACCTGGAATTCCTCGCCAGCGTGGTGATGACGAAAGAAGTGGATGGCAAAACCGTCGCTTATCCGGATACGCTGGTTGGCACCGATTCGCACACCACGATGATCAATGGATTGAGCGTGCTCGGCTGGGGCGTTGGCGGCATCGAAGCCGAAGCCGTAATGCTCGGACAACCATATTATATGTTACTGCCCGAAGTTGTCGGTTTCAAATTAACCGGCGAATTGCCGGAAGGCGCAACCGCAACGGACCTCGTTTTGACCGTAACTGAAATGCTCCGCAAAAAAGGCGTGGTCGGAAAATTTGTGGAATTTTACGGCAAAGGATTGAGAAATATGGCTTTGGCCGATCGCGCGACAATTGCCAATATGGCGCCGGAATATGGCGCAACGATGGGCTTTTTCCCGATCGACAAAATGACGCTGGACTATTTGCGGCTCACCGGTCGCCCGGAAGCACAAATTAATCTGGTCGAGGCTTACGCCAAAGCACAAGGCATGTATCGCACTGATGAAATTCCCGATCCGGTTTACACAGACACATTGGAACTGGATATGAGCGAGGTTAAACCGAGCCTCGCCGGACCGAAACGTCCGCAGGATCGCGTGTTGCTCAGCAACATGAAACCCGCATTCGAAGAATCGTTCGAAAAGCTGTATAAATCGCAGGTGAAATCGCAGCGCAATACAGCCGTGAGCAGCCAATATCATGGCGAATCGTTTGATCTGAAAAACGGATCTGTCGTTATTGCTGCAATTACGAGCTGCACCAATACATCGAACCCGACAGTAATGGTGGCAGCCGGATTGGTCGCCAAAAAAGCGTTGGATAAAGGCATTAAATCCAAACCGTGGGTAAAAACCAGCCTCGCACCCGGATCGCAAGTGGTGCCGGAATATCTGGAACGCGCCGGTTTGATGGATGCACTTCGCGCACAGCGGTTCAACCTGGTCGGATTTGGTTGCACAACCTGTATCGGAAACAGTGGTCCGCTGCCGGAAGAAATTGACGCAGCAATCCGCGAAGGCGATCTGGTTGCCTGCTCCGTTCTCTCCGGTAACCGGAACTTTGAGGGACGTGTTCACCCGACGGTTCGCGCTAATTATCTGGCGTCGCCGCCGCTGGTTGTGGCATACGCACTCGCCGGAAAAGTTGATTTCGATTTCGCTACCGAACCGCTCGGCAACGACCAAAACGGCAATCCGGTGTATTTGAAAGACATTTGGCCAAGCCTGAAAGAAGTTCGCGAAGCGGTAGAAAGATCACTCTCGCCGGAAATGTTCAACGAAAAATACGGTGCAGTTTACGATGGCGATGAAAACTGGCGCTCGTTGCGAAACGGCAAAAGCCAGATTTATCATTGGGAAGCAGATTCGACTTACATTCGCAAGCCAACTTTTTTTGAAAATATGCCGTTGAAACCGGAAAACCCGGAAGACATCAACGGTGCACGGGTGCTCGCATTACTCGGCGATTCGGTTACTACAGACCACATTTCGCCGGCAGGCGCCATCGCCAAAAACAGTCCCGCCGCCCGATATCTGGAAGCTAACGGCGTCGAATGGAAAGATTTCAATTCATTCGGTTCCCGGCGGGGCAATCACGAAGTAATGGTGCGCGGCACATTTGCCAATATTCGCATCAAAAACCAGTTGCTGGACGGCGTGGAAGGCGGATACACCGTGTATTTCCCGAATGGCGAGCAGATGTTTATTTACGATGCCGCAGTGCGCTATCAGCAAGATGGCACGCCGCTAATTGTTATCGCCGGAAAAGAATACGGCACCGGATCCAGCCGTGACTGGGCTGCAAAAGGCACATTTTTATTGGGTGTAAAAGCAGTGCTGGTCGAAAGTTACGAGCGAATTCACAGAAGCAATCTGATTGGCATGGGCGTATTGCCACTGCAATTTTTGCCCGGTGACAGTTATGCCAGCCTGGGTTTAACCGGTCGGGAAACGTTCGATATCTCGGGTATTTCCGATGATCTCGCACCTGCCAAAAAACTGAGCGTAACCGCCACAGCGGAAGATGGTTCGGTGAAAAAATTCCAGGTGCTTGCCCGTTTGGATACGGATGTTGAAGTTGATTATTATCGCAACGGCGGTATTTTGCAGACCGTTTTACGCCAGATTATCAACAGCTAACGATCGTAACAGCAAATTTGCAATAAAAAAACCCGCTTTGAAAAAAGCGGGTTTTTTATGTTATCAGCCCTTCAGCCAATTAAACCCCAAACCCTGATTGTATGGAAACACTAAAGGAGAGATTGCCATTTTTGGCGCTCGAGCACCGGTTCTTTATAAATATCATAAACTTGCATTAATTTCAGGCGGGTAGATTGCAGGCGATGTTCCATTACCATTGCGATACGTCGCATCACGTTAAAACCTATTTCGTGATCTTCCTCGATCATTTTCAGCAAAAATTTGCCATCGATATTCAATGCCGTAATTTCTTCTTCTGCGCGGGCATCAAAATGCCAGCGATGCGGCGGATACAGCCAGGACCACCCCAAAACATCCTGTGCGTCAATGCGCTCAATATTTACCGGTCCGCGATTCGGCACATGAACTTCCAGCGAAACCATCCCGTTCAAAATCAAATAAAACTGGCGGGCATCTTCACCTTCTTTAAAAATAAATTGTCCGGCATTAAATTGTATAAATGAACTCCCTTCCGCAATGCGGTTGAGCTGGGTTTCGTTAAATTCTTTAAAAAAAGGATGTTTGCTGAGGACCTCTTTTACAGTCATGTTACATCTCCTGGTGATTTAGCCGGTTTATGCTACAAATTGTTATGTTCCAGCAAATAGTGCATTTTGTAAATATCCCAAAATTGAATGCGGGTTGCAGACAGCCGTTTGGATACAATTTGCAAAATTCTGCGGCTGAAATTATATCCGATTTCATGTTGAAATTCGAACATTTGGCGCAGCTTTACGGCATCCAGCATGATGGTTTTACTCTCTTCCACTGCCTTTGCATCAAATTGCCAGTGGTAAGGCGGAATCAGCCAGGACCAGCCGAGCACTTCGCCATCGGTAATTTGTTGGATATTTACGGGGCTGTGTAATTTTGGATCGAACCCGACACTGACCAAACCGGTTTCGACAAGATAAAAATTGTCTGCATTGGTGCCTTGCCGAAAAATGATTTCGTTTTCAGAAAAATTTTTGTGTTCGGAAATAGGGATTAGTTTTTCGATAATATCATCGCTAAATCCTGATAAAAAGGGATGCTTTTTTAAAGCGTCATGTATGGTTTCCATAACCTACTCCCGGAAACGGCCTTAGGTGAATAAATTGTCATTCTATCGGGTAAATTTACCCGGGGATCAAAAGTTGAATTCAACCCCCGGATAGCCCCCAGAAAGCCATTGTTATTTGGCTCCCCTCAAATTTTCAGTTCGATCTTTCGATTGTCAAAACCGGTGTTTTTGCTAATCTTACGACTCGTTCGGTTGTGCTGCCAATGAGATAATGATCCAGCCCGGTTAATCCGCGAGTGGCCATCACAATCAAATCGATTTCGTTGTTATCCGCGTAATCCACGATGTTGTGATAGGCGGATCCTTCCAAAATCAGGCAGGTTGATTTGTGTTTGTTTCCGGCAAATTCCTTCAGCCGGGCCATGCTGCGATCTTTCAATTTCGGATCCAGCGACAGCAGCGTTTCCGCTCCGCCGGCAAAATAGGACGGATGAAATTCGTTATAAATCGAATGCAGGTAAACCAACTCCGCATCGAAACGATTTGCCAGTTCTTTCGCATATTCGACAGCGTTTTTGGAGTAATCTGAAAAATCTACCGGCACCAGAATTTTGTTAATCCGGAACGGTTTTTCAGAATAGTGGGTGGTTAAAACCGGCACCGGCGAAAGGCGGACAACTTTTTCAGCTACGCTGCCATACACCCATTTTTTTAAACCGGTTCTGCCGTGTGTTCCCATCACTACAAGGTCAACAGGGTTTTCCTTTACAAATTCCAGAATGGAATCGGCTGCGGAAAATCCGCGCAATACTTTGGTTTCCAGCTTCACTCCGTGTTCTGCGGCAGAGTCTGAATGTGCTTTGAGTAACTGACGCGAGTCATTCTCTTTTTCTTTAATGTATTCGCTGTATTCATGAAGTTGCAATCCGTTATCGCCTTCTTCATGAAACAGCAGAATGGAGTGCAGCAAGGTTATTTTGGCGTTGTATTGCGCCGCAATCAGAAATGCACTTTCGACAGCTTTATCAGAGAACTTGCTAAAGTCTGTCGGCACTAAAATGTTGTTAAGCTTCATCACTGATTTCCTCCTGCAATATTATTGCTTCTGTTACTATCTACAAATAACCTGCCAAAACAGATTCGTAGCGGTAAGTAGTTGTATATTTTGAATATACGTGATGAGAAAATCGTGAGAATAGTAGCCACATTTCGTAGCAAAAACACTATAGAATAGGGCTTAAAGCAAGTGTTTATAATAGTTTAACCGGGTTGAAGCAAGGTGTGCAACAGGCGATTTGTGGCACCGGTTTTGCCAGTGCCAAAACGATAGCGGAACGGATGTTTAAATTTAGAGCGGATCAGACGGTGTTTTAACGTTTAGAGCGGCTCAGGCGGTTATTCAGGGCGCGACGGCTGATACCCAGAATTTGTGCGGCGATGACCTGATTACCATCCGCACGGCGCATGGCTTCGTTAATCAGCATGGTTTCGGCGGTTTTGAGTGTGGGCAATTGTTCGGAAAAAATAATTTGGTGTTCCACCGGCACAAGATCCGGGTTTTCCTCGGCAAATTCGATAGTGTGCCCGATTTTGTCGCGGATCGATTCGATGGAAAGCACATGCGATTTGTGCCGGCTGACGGCATCAAAAATGAGGCTTTCCAACTCACGAATATTTCCGGGGAAATGGTAGGTTTCCAACAGCGGATACAGCTCGCGCGGTGGGGTGGGTGTGGCTTTTCCTAAAATGTTGGCCGATTTTTCTAGAAAAAAATCGACGAGCATTGGAATATCCTCTTTGCGATGCCGCAACGGCGGCACCTCCACCCGGTGTGTTTGCAAGCGATAAAATAAATCTTTACGGAATTTTCCGGTTGTCTGGGCTTTTTCCAAATCAGCGTTTGTGGCGACAATTACGCGGGCGTCTGTCGGTTTGGGCGTATCGGATCCGATCGGATAATAACGCCCTTCCTGCAGCAGCCGCAGCAGTTTTACCTGCGATTCCATCGCCAGGTCACCAATTTCATCCAAAAATATCGTACCCCGGGATGCCTGTTCAATCAACCCTTTCCGGTCGGAATCCGCGCCGGTAAACGCCCCTTTTTTATGCCCGAACAGCGTATCGGAAAACAGGTTGTCGTCCACACCGGCAACGTTCACCGGAACAAAATCGCCGTGACGTTTGCTCACTTTGTGAATGGCCCGGGCAATTAATTCTTTTCCCACACCGGTTTCGCCGGTAACCAGCACCGGCAGCGGACTGCGGGCAATGGCTTCGGCGTATTGGAAAATCTGGCGCATAGTTTTGTTACGGGTGATGATTTCGGAAAAAGCGTCCGGATCGTCCAGTTTATCGGAAAGCAGGTAATCTTTCAACATCTGGTTTTCGAATTGAACGCTGCGTAACTCGATCGCTTTGCGGATGGTCGTTACCAGCCGCACGTCATCTACCGGTTTTATCATGTAATCGAATGCACCGTCTTTCATGCAGCGCACTGCCAAATCCACTTCGTTGATTGCCGTTAAAATGATGACGGTCGTGTTCGGAAAATCTGCAACGATTTGCGGCAGCAATTCCCAGCCCTTTACATACGGCATGGTTAGATCCAGCAATACGATGGAAGGGCGTAACCTGGCGATCATTTCAATCGCTTTCCGGCTGTCGGAGCAGGTGTATGTGTTATCGATGCCCTGGGAATTGAGCGTAAATTCAGCGCTTTCCAAAAACTGGGTTTCGTCATCTATTAACAGAACAGGTTGATGCGGATAGGGTTGTTTTTTCATAATATTGTCAATGGTTTCTAACTATTTTCAGCCGTTGCGGATGCGTCAGTATCGATCATCTCTCCGGTTTTTTCGCCCGGATGAACGGGCAGTTTAACGGTTACCGCAGTTCCTTTATTCAATTCAGATTGGAAATTTAACGTACCGCCATGAGTTTTCACAATATTATAACAAATTGATAGCCCAAGTCCGGTTCCGCCGGATGATTGTTTGGTGGTAAAAAACGGATCGGTAATATGGGCAAGGTTTTCCTGCGAAATGCCGGTGCCTTCATCGCGAACACAAATGCTGACGATCGAATCTTTCGGGTGAAAATTTGTGGTGATGTTCAGTTTTTGCTGATTTTCGGTTAGCGATTGACAGGCATTGGTCAATAAATTGATGATAACTTGTTCTAATTGCTGAGAGTTACCGCGAATTTGCGGGAGCTGTTCTCCGGGAATAAATGCAAAATCGTCCGTCGTTTTTTTGATCAGATTATGAACGATAATGATGGCTGATTCAATAATTTCGTTGATATTTACGCTTTCGTTTAACTCGCCGCTATCCTGCCGCGCAAAATCTTTCAGGCTGCGGATAATCCTTTCGATGCGCTTTGCACCCTCCGAAACACCGTCGATCAATCGTGAAATTTTTTCGTATGCGCGGCTGAATGGCATTCCGGCAATCACAAAATCGCCTTCGTTTTCGTAATGCGATTCCAAAATCGGCGCGATATCGCTCCATACTTTTGAAAATATTTTACCATTGAGCATGATAAAACTGGTCGGATTATTTATTTCGTGGGCAACGCCGGAAACGAGAATGCCCAAAGTCGCCATTTTGTCCGCCTGGGCAAGCTGTTGCTGGTGCAACTTTGCCTGCCTTTGGGCTTTCACCTGTTCGGTGATGTCTTCGCCGGAGCAAAGGATTCCGGTAACTTCCTGAATATCATCTCTCAACAACACGTTGCGCCAACTGATAATCCGTTCTTCACCGGATCGCGTTTCAATTAAATGATCAAAAGATTCATTTGCCGCGCGATTATCGGTTAATATTTTCCGGTAGTGATTTCGGATAAAATCGCGCTTATTCTCCGGAATACATTTGTCAAACCAGTTTTGTCCGATCAACTCTTTTTCATCATATCCGACAATTGCGCAGCCGCGTTTGTTGATCATTTCGATGGTTTCATCTTTATTGATCACCATCAAAATTACACCTGCGATATCCAGATATTCCTGAATGCGAATTTTTTCGCGCTCAAGCGCTTTTTCGGTTTCTTTGCGAAGGGTGATATCAATAATAAAACTGAGGACAAAAACGCCTTCGTCCGTTTTGATCGGGCTGAGGCTGGCTTCTATCGGAAATTCCGATTTATCTTTTCGCAAGCCCACCAAATCACGCCCAATGCCCATCGATCGGCGGCTCGGCGCTTTCAGGTAGTTTGTGCGATGCGATTCGTGGTGATTGCGAAATCGTTGGGGAATTAAAATTTCCAGGGATTTGCCAATCAGCTCATTTTGCGAATAACCGAACATTTCGCCAGCGCGACGATTAACCAATATTATTGCACCTTTGGCATCCGTAATAATGATGCCTTCCGATGCAGAATCAATTAAGTTGCTGTACGTTAATTTATCTTCAATGAATGTTTTGAACAAATTTTCACGATTCATATTGGTTTACAACAGTGCCCGGTCATTAGGTTAGTGTTCAATTTTTCGACTGAATGCATGCGTTCCAAAAGGGAGTTGTCAGTCAGAAAAAAGTAACATTGCTTTTCGATTGTTTCAAAAAATCGGAAAAATAATGTATATCAAAATGAACAAAATGTCAAAGGAAAATTGGCTATTCGCTAACGGTTCAAAATGTAAATGCTCACTTTTGAAATGGCTTGACATCGTTTGTTTCCAACGATAGTTTCAGTTCTGGTATTTATTTGAAAACAACGATTTTGAGGAGATTTAGCATGGAATATTTGCCCCAAATTAATCAACCGGCACCTGCGTTTAACATCCCGGATGCGAACAACTCGCCCGTTCAACTGACGGATTTTAGCGGCAAATGGGTGGTGCTGTATTTTTATCCCAAAGATAACACGTCCGGATGCACGCTCGAAGCACAAGAGTTCAGCGCCGCGATGCCGGAATTCGCAGCGTTAAACGCCGTTGTGATCGGCGTTAGTCCCGATAGTTGCCGGAAGCATACCAATTTTATCAATAAATATGATCTCAAAGTGCAACTGTTGAGCGATGAAAGCCACGCAATGTTGGAAAAATATGGCGTTTGGCAGGAAAAATCGATGTTCGGCAACACATATATGGGCGTCGTTCGCTCGACCGTTTTGATTGATCCGAAAGGCATTATTCGCCAAGCCTGGGAAAAAGTAAAGCCGGAAGGTCATGCAACTGAAGTGTTGGAAACGATAAAAACGCTAACAAAATCATAATCTTTTTGAGAAAAAAATGAATAAAATCGATTCAAAATTACTGAATTCAGCAGTCAGCGGAATAAACCTGAAACCGGGAACGTTTGCCGACCAGCTTGGCGACGAACCGGTATTGCTGGTTTTTTTACGGCACTTTGGTTGACTGTTCTGCCGGGAAACGGTCGAAGATATCCGCAAAGCGGCGGAAAAAAATCCGAACTATCCCAAGGTGCTGTTCTTTTATCAGGGCACTGTGGAAGACGGACAATCTTTCTTCGATCGATACTGGCCGGAGGCTCGGGCAGTCTCCGATATTCCGTTACACTTTTACCACGGTTTTGGCATCAAACGCGGCGGCATTATGGAAATTTTTTCGCCGATGTCGGTAGCCTGCAGCATTCGGGCAACGGCAAAAGGGCACACCATCGGAAAGCCCGTTGGCGATCCGATGGTGATGCCGGGGCTTTTTCTGGTGAAAGGCGAATCGGTCTTGTGGACCCACAAATTTAGCCATATCGGCGATCATCCGGATTTTGCTAAAATTGCACAAGTTGTATGATTGTGTGTTTTGAGTGCGGTTAAGTGCTAAAAAAGAGATCCCGTCCGGCTGTATCAAAAAAGTTTAGGGTAGGATTTTTATGGAGAGAGCCGAACGAGATGATCTCTTAAAAAAGTTTACAGCTGCTGAATTATACTATCGATGCAAGCTATTGGGAAATTAGTAAATATTTTGGGAATTTTTTTTGAACACATTCCCGTGGGATATTTTTTGAGCTGAAACGCCCGCTAAATTTCGAAATCCTGGTCATCAAATAAAGATAGTTGAGCATCCTGACAAAGTTCTTCAAAAGATTTGCCCTGCAAAATCAGCAGCGAATCTGCGATTGGACGGAGCTGTTTTTGAATGTAATGCATGTAATCGATGTCATGCGGACCGGTTTCCACCGGAACCGCGCCGTGCCTGCTCATCACGTATCGAACGGTTCGAACATCCCGGAACAGCTTTTCTGCCATCAAAATACGCGCAGCGCGAACCTGTGGCGTGGCATTTTTGGTGTATTCATCCGCGTGTTTTCGCAATCGTTTGTGATAAATTAACAGCTCATTTTTTTTGCCGCTGCGCAGATCGCGCAAATATTCCCGCAACCATTGGGTGACCGGCATTTCCTTCAGCACCCGCCAATACAATTGATACTGAAAATCTTTCGCCAGCGGTGTCCAGTCTGTCCGGACATATTCCATGCCCACAAATTCCAGTTTTTCGGCAGATTGCTGGATGCGCAATCCGGCGTATCGTTTGCGGGCACCGCCTGTTTTTCCGCGAGCCATCGGCAGCACAAATTTCCGGTAATATTTTTCGAATTCAATTTCCATGTATGATTTCAGCGACATCTCCGCAACCCGCGATTGCCAGTAGGTATTCAATTCCGCGGCCAGCTCGTTTCCCAAAATTTCCGGGTCGATCATTTTTTCGGGTGGAATTTTTACGAACAGCGAATCCGTATCGCCGTAAAGCACCTGATACCCTTTTTCTTCCAGAAAATTTTTGCTGCCGATGAGCAGCCAGCGAGCCGTTTTGGTGACGGCGGTCGGCAAAACCGGATCGTAAAACCGGCTGGCGTCCGATCCCATTACGCCGTAAAAGCTGTTCATCAAAATTTTGATGGCGTGCTGAAGATACGCATCGCCCGCTTTTTTGGCGGCGGCGCGGCGCTCCATCAAATCCGAAATCACACTCTCCATAAAATGTTCGGTTCGGGAAAATTGATGTCCACTCGGCGTAACCAACGGATTAACATCGTTTAAAATTTTTGATAACGGTTCGATATGAAATGTTTGCATCAGCGAAGGATACAAGCTTTTGAAATCCAGTAAAATAACGTGTTCGTGAATGCCGATAACCGGGTCCATTACGTAGCCGCCGGCGGTGTGCTCCATTTGCTGAACATCCGATTTATTGGGTGCGACAAATCCGCGCCGATGGAGTCGCGGCAGATAAATGTGATCAAATTCCGCGGTTGAAATTCCCACATCTTTCAACAGCAATCCGGTGATTTGGGAGCGGCGAATTTGTAGCTCGATCAGCCCGAGTTTTTGGAAAATTTCGGTAACGAGCACGCAATCTTCGAGATTGTAAGCTGCCAGCGCAACTTTGTCTTCCGCAAACATCCGGTCAATTTCGCGAATTTTATCGACCTCGGTCGAGAGCTGTTTGCCGCGATTCAACAGCGTTTGCGAGACGGTTTCCAGACTGTAATCCACAAAACTGTAAAAGATGGAGCGCAGCATCGGCGGGCCGTCCAGTACTGCGCGACCGGAAATATCGATCGCCATCAACCCGCTTTTTTGGCGGCGGCGAATGTGCACCGGCGTTTTGCTCCGGGCGATATCCAGCGAAAGTCCGTGTTCCCGGCATTTGTTCTCCAAAAAAGACAGATCAAATCCGATGACGTTCCAGCCAATGATAATATCCGGGTCGCTTTGCCGGAACAGTTCGAAAAAACGGAGTAGCATCGTACGTTCATCCGGGCAGAATTCCAGATAATCCGGGCTGTCGAGCGTTTTCGGGGAAACCATCAGTACTTTTTTCTGTTCGATCGTGTTGCCGGAGATGTGCATGGCAATGGAATACAGCCGCCCGGAATCGACACCTGTTTCGATATCGATCGATGCAACCACCAATTTAGGGGTGACCTGGCAAGGCGTTAGTTTCGGGTTGTGAAATCGCAATCGCCGCCCGGACGATTCGGCGATGCCGCTAACGCTCACCTGTGCGTAGATAAACCGTTCCATCAAATATCGGCGGTCTGTGCGAATATCCGCTTCGTATGTGGGAATGCCGGCAGATTTGAGGATTTGCTCCGCTTTGCGGCATTCCCGCTGTGTGCGAAAATACAGCCCGTCCACAACTTTCCGATCAAAGTTGCTAAGTTGTAATGGGCGTTGTTGAACGGGAAATGGAAACGCGGGTAATGGCGCATCGTGCGGGACAAAAAAGACAGGTTTTTCGGTATCAATAATTATCTCCACCGGATTGCCATCCCGGCAAACGCCAAAATATTGCAAAATGTGGCGATTTCCGGCATCTTGCCAATCACTGGTGATGATAAAAATATCTGTTGAAACCTGCATAAAATGTATCCTGAGCGTCTGAAATAACTGGTTTTATCAAAAGTAAATGTACGTATTGTGTAAATTAAGGTTCAAGCGATATTGCTTTTCATCGATAATTTAATCTGCGGTGTATTATAATTTTGAATTATCAGACTGTGAAACAGTTCACAGTGTCTGCGCTGCAATTTTGGTATCTTCAGGCGTACTGTTAGTTGTGTGAAGTGTAATCAATATAAGCCGAATGTCCAGGGAAGGAGATAATGGCTAACCAAGCTCACATATTATTGCTGCAAAATGGTTCCCGGGAATGGAATCATTGGCGGAAACAGTTTCCTGAAATATCGCCCGACCTCCGAAATGCCGATCTTTCCGGCTATTCTCTCCGCGGTTTCGATCTCCATGAAATCAATTTGCGATGTGCAAATCTGGCTAAAACCGATTTGCGCGAAGCCAATTTACGCGGTGCGGATTTACACAGTGCCGACCTCCAAAAAGCAAATCTCGATAAAGCGAATTTAACTTTTGCCACTCTGTCCTTTGCGAATTTGGCGCATGCCAGATTAAACGGGGCAAATTTGGGCGATGCGAATCTGGCGAACGCGAATCTGCAATATGCCGTGTTTTCCGGTGCTTTTTTAACCGGCGTGAATTTTAACTGTGCGCAAATGAATTTTGCCGATTTATCAAAATCCTTTTTGCGCGAAGTGGATTTTGACGGGTATGATTTACGAAACGTCAATTTCCAAAAAGCGTTTTTGCGATCCGCCAGTTTCCGGAAAGCAAATCTCGAAAAAGCCGATTTCAGCGATGCTTTTTTGGTGCGGGCAAATTTTTTGCGTGCGAATTTACGCGAAGCAATATGTGTTGGCACCAACTTAACTGAAGCAATACTGAACGAAGCAAATTTGGAACATGCAAATTTAAACAAAGCGGAATTGGGTAAAGCAAGTCTGGTTTCCGCAGATTTGCGCGGTGCATTGCTCAATCATACGTTTTGGCTGGGTGCGGATATTCAATACGCAAATCTGGCGCAAGCCGAAATTCGCAACGCATTTTTGCGCGGTGTGGATTTTAGTCAGGCGGAAAATATTACAGGCGTGGATTTCCGGGAAAGCGTTTTGCGAAACACCAATTTCCGGAACACGAAACTCGCCGGAGCAGATTTCAGCCGCGCCAATTTATCGAAAGCAAATTTGCATTCCGCCAATCTGGAAGCTGTGTTGTTTGCCGGAGCAGATTTATCCAGCGCAACGCTCGCCCGCGCGAATGCCGATGGCGCCAATTTTCGCGGTGCAAATTTGAGCAAAATAAATGCTTCCAAAGCAAATTTTAGCGATGTGTGTTTGCAGCGCGCCAATTGTGCCGGCGCTAATTTTCAACATGTAAAATTCCTGAAAGCCGATTTGCGGTTTGCCAATTTGCAGCAAGCCCAACTGGATCATTCTGATTTTAGCGATGCTTTAATCAGCGATGCGGAAATTGATGAAATTACCCTTTGCAGCCGGAACATTTCCGGCGTTCGGTTGGGAATCAACGGTATTTGGAATGAAGTATCGGAGAACGGTGCAATCGTTTCCGGCGATCCCGCTCCGGGCGATTTGCCGGTGGGACATGCCCGCGCAATTACGCAAATGCTCACTCGCGCACGTAAATTTAACGGCGTTGCAATGAGCATTGCCATTGTTGCGTTTTTGCTGGCTTATTCAGGTGTGAAAAATGTGCAAATACCAATATTGCAAAATTTAACAATATCAACTACGCAGTTGGTGGGATGGGGAATGTTGGTTGCCGCAGTGTTGGCAAGCCAGGTTTGGTCGTTTTTAACGGTTGCATTCAAAGGTGCGGGACAGCTCAGCAAGCCGAAAGCGATTGCGTTGGTGGGTAATTTCCCGTGGCAATTGACCCGCCAGTTTTCCGGTGGCAACATGCGGCAAGCCGAATCTTTGGTTTACCGGTTGGCTCAAACATTTTTCCCGCTGTTATTTTTGTTCGCCGGTTTTAAAACCGGTTTGCTATTGAGTTGGTGGTTTTTGCCAATGCTGTCTGTCCAAATCGTGTTGGCTGTTTTGATTTTCGCGATTTCGCAGCGGTTCCAACAACCGTTTTTTGCGAAGCGCTATTTATCGCAGCGGTTGCTTCTGGAGCGGTTGATCAACTCTGTGAATGCTGAAACCAAAGAAATTCTCGCGTTGATCCGGTTGATCAGAATGGGAAAAGAAGTGACGCATAATTCCGAAGTTGAATCGAAAGTAACAAATAAATGAGCTTAACTGGTGTTTAAAGCGGCTTGTTTAATTAATTATTTATCGTATTTATAAAGGAAAATCAAAATTGAGTAGGAATAGTTTCGGCTGTTGTTGTAAAAGTTTTACGAAACAAAAGTCGCTTCTACTATATCTCTTTTATCAAATAAGGTTTAAGTTAGTTCTTACCTTTAGGGGATATTCAGCGATCAAGCCTGCTCTGCTTTCGGTCAAACAGGGAAAGTCACGTCTGGGAAGATTTGGGTTTTTGACGTAAGGGGGCTTTAAATGATTGGGTGTGCAGGGCATTTATTCATCGATAATATTGCTGAATTTTGCTCAATTTTACCACCCGGTCATCTTTCAATCCGTTAAAAAATGGATGCATTTTTTGCGATAACTGCTCGCAGAATATTTGGTTTTTATCATTAAACCCTAAAGGATTAGGTAACATGAATTGTCTGGAAAACGTTATTTATCAACGAATTAAGACTGTGAAAGGCAATACCGGAAATATTAAACACAGCGCTTCAAACATACTTCCTCACTCGCCTTCGGTTATCAATCCGAATTTTTACTTTCTATATCAAGATAGTATGCGACATCTGTTTATTGGTTTAGCAGAACAGCTCATCGATTTTCTGACGGGTATGATTGCTGAAATCAAATCGTATCGACACACAAAATTACGAACGAAATCCAAAATATAAATGAATAGCGAAATTAATGAAATTGGTATGCATGAATCACAAAACTCAGGGATGGGATAGATGAATTGGGTTAATCCGACAATTGTTCAAAGGAATGGCAAAGTCAGTGGTATTCTGATTTTGGTTATGCTTTTGTCAATAGCTGTGTTTGGACAGAGCGCTTCGTACCGGGTGCAAAATGGAGACCGGTTGAATATTTCGTTTTGGGAATATCCGGAAATGAATACGATCAGCACGGTCAGCCGCGATGGCGATATCGAATTGCCGATTATTGGCAGAATTAATGTTGCCGGTCTGATTATCAGTGAAGTACGGAGTACCATCGTTTCGAAAATGGCGATTTATAATAAACTGGTTAATCAGCTCAATATTTCGGTGGTGGAATACGGACAAAATGTTGTTTACGTAACCGGCAATGTTTTACAGCCCGGCAAATTTTCATTCGAAGAAATTCCAAATTTATGGAATATCATTTTGGAAGCGGGCGGCCCAAACCAATCCGCAACGCTGGATAACATTTCGATCGTCCGAAATGATGGAAACGGTCAAGTGTTGACCGTGAATTTGGCATATGCCTTGCAAAACGGCAAGTTAGCCGAATTGCCGAAAATTCGCCCACGAGATACAATCAATATTAACGGACTAACACCGACCGGCGAAAACACGCCTTCACCGCTGACAGAAAAGGCAGAAGTTTTTATCGTTGGCGCTGTTCAAACACCCGGACCGCAGCGGTTTGAAGAAAACTTAAACTTGATGGAAGCCATCGGCAGAGCAGGCGGCCCAACTGCCGATGCCAATTTGAAAAAGACAACTTATGTCGTTGTCGAAAACGGAAATACCCGCATTGTCAAATTGAATCTTAAAGATTATTTGACCAACCCCGGCACACGGCCGGTGCCGATGCTCCGGCAGGGCAGTACGCTTTATGTTCCCGAAAAACGACCTTCTCAATTGGCAACTGCCATTATTACATCGCTTATAACTGGCGCAATCGCAACTACAGCAATTTTGGTGACAAGATGAATATTTTTGATTCGCGAAATAATTTCGAATGGCGTGATTATCTGAAAATCTTTTTCCGGCGGAAATGGTTCTTTTTAGTGCCGTTTTTGCTGGTTATGGCACTGGGTGTGTCCTCCATTATTTTTAAAGAAGGCACTTACGAGTCCTATTCGATCATTCAAATTCACTCCAGCCGTTTGCCTTCTCAATTGAGCAAGCTGCTGCCGGGCGTTTTGGGTGTGGATGGCTACCGGGACTGGAAAAAGCAGATTCTCAGTTCGGATTATCTGACCCATACCATCAAAACGGTGGGACTGGATAAAAATGAAGCCGTCATTTCCGAAGCGCTGGCAATGCAGGAAAATTTGCCGGACAAAACGCTGGACGAAATCGTTAACTTCCTGTTAATTAAAAAATTACGCGAAAAAATCAGCGTAAAACAATATCAGGAAAATATGGTTGAAATTCGTGCGCAAGCCAATAATTCGGAAATTGCGCATCTTATTGTAAAAACGCTGATCGAGTATTTCCGCGAAGATTTTTTGGAGAAAGAAGTATCCAATATTCAGAGCGCGCTCAAATTCAGCGTGGAGCAAATTGAAGAATTTCAGCAAAAACTGAAGGAATCCGAGAGCCGTTATAATAGCTATCGCCGCAACGTTTTGGGAAACCAGACTTCTGAGGAATTGCTCACAGCCGAATCCACACAGCGCATTCGCGATGCAATTGTCACATCCGAATTGACGATGCGGGAAAAACGTGACGATCTGATGCGCCTTAACGATCTGTTGCGGAATTATAATCCTGGCAACAGTATTCCGGTTAGTCTTGCGATAAACTCACAGATTGTCGATATCAGCCAGAAAATTAATGAAGAAGCCCAATTACTAAAACGATTTGCACCGGGCAGTGCGGAACTGATGCGGGTCAGCCGGTCCATCAATCTGGGACGGGAAAGCCTGCGTACCGAATTTGAAAAATATTACGCCCGGCAAAATGCAACTGCGGATCCCGCAATTCGTTCGTCAATGGCGAATAAAGCGCTGGCATTACTGGATTTACAGATCTCCGAAAAACGCATCGACGCGTTGAATAATGTGCTGAATTCTTCCCGCCAGCAGACCACGCTGAATCAATCGCAGGAATCTGCATTGGAGAAACTGGAAGAAGAAGTCGGTTTGAATCGCGATATTTACAATCTGTTGCTGCAACAGGCGCAGGGCACGCAAATTGAAGAAGCGATGCAACGTGCCAATGCCGCCAGCCGCATTTCAATTATCGAACCGCCGACCAAACCGCTGGAACCGGATAGCTCCGGCAAAAACATGCTGGCGCTGATCACAATGGTTGTTTCCATGGTTTTGGGATTTGTGGCGGTTTATGTGCGGGAATATTTTGACGGCACGCTGCAAACAGTGGAAGAAACAGAAGAATTTTTCAACCTGCCGGTGTTGTGTGTGCTGCCATATCTCGAAAAAGACCAGATCAAAGATCGCAATAATACGGACCAAAAAATAAACCTGACAGAAGCCCGGAAAAAAGCTGCGGAATCCGGTCAACGGGTGGGAGAATTAAAACGATGAACAATAATACATTCAAAAATTTTTCATATTCGGATTCGCCGGGGAATGCGGAAATCGAGCGGTTGGTTGCCAAATTGGATTCGCTGAGTAATGGCAAACGCACTCGCATTACCCTCGTTTCCAGCGCGCTGACCGGTGAAGGCAAAAGCACCATTGCAGCGCTGATTGCCCGTTCAACAGCTTACAAATTGAACACGCCGACACTGCTGATCGATTTTGATGTGCGTCGCCCGACGCTGCACAATATTTTTCAGGTTCGCCGGGAAAAAGGGCTGGTTGATGTGCTCAATCTCAACCTGACGATCCGCAACTGCCTGAAGCAAACATCCGTGCCAAATCTCGCGCTGCTCACTAGCGGGAAAACAGATGTTGACCCGAACGAGCTGCTCAAATCGGATAAAATCAAAGTGTTCCTCAAAGGGATGGGCACATATTTCCACAATATTATCATCGATTCGCCGCCGGTAATTCCGGTCAGCGATCCGTTGATTTTGGCAAAGTTGGTTGATCACATCGTGCTGGTGCTCAAAGCCGGTCACACGCCGCGCAGCATCGTCAAACGGGCGATCGATATGTTTGCGGATGTGAACGTGCAGGTCACCGGTTTGGTGATGAACAACATGCAAAATGTGATGCCGTATCAATATGATTATCGCTATTACGGATACAAATATACGCCAAATGGCAATTAACAACTCGTTATAACGTCAGGAAAAACAACACAATATGGCGACGATGCTGAACACTGAACGCAAAAGAGCAACCGAATTTATACCGTACTGCCAGCACAGTATTTCCGATGCGGAAATTGCGGAAATTATAGACACACTAAAATCGGACTGGTTGACCAAAGGACCAAAAACCATCCGGTTTGAAAATGAGCTTGCCGAATATGTCGGCAGCAAGCATGCGATTGCCGTCAGTTCCTGCACGGCGGCGCTTCACTTGCTGTTGCGTGCTTACGATATCGAATGCGGTGATGAAGTAATCACCACGCCGATGACATTTGTGGCAACCGCAGAAGTATGTGAATATCTTGGGGTTAAACCCGTTTTTGTGGATATCGATCCGCACGATTTTAATATCGATCCGGTGAAAATTGAAGCGGCAATCACGCCGAAAACCAAAGCCATCATGCCGGTGCATTACGGCGGCATACCCTGCAATCTGGATGCCATTTACGAGATTGCCGAACGACACGGATTGCATGTTATCGAAGATGCGGCACACGCCATCGGAACGATGTATCGCGGCAAAAAAATCGGCGGGATGGGGCGTGCTGCGGCATTCAGTTTTTATCCCACCAAAAATATGACCACCGGCGAAGGTGGTGCCATCACCACAGATGACGACGAACTGGCTAACCGGCTGCGCGTGCTCAGTTTGCACGGTATTTCGAAAGATGCGTGGAAACGTTACAGCAGCGAAGGTCAATGGTTTTACGAAATTCACGAACTTGGCTACAAATACAATTTTACCGATTTGCAAGCTGCGCTGGGATTGCAGCAGCTCAAACAGCTCGATGCCTTCAACGAACGGCGGGAAGCACTTGCCGAACGTTATTTTAATGCGCTGAAAGATGTTCCTGGCATCCGTTTTCCGGAATATTATGCCCGCTACTTTGAGCAATTGCGCGGCACCGGCGAATACAACTGCTGGCATTTATTTGTGATGATGATCGATCCCGATCAACTGACCATCGGGCGCAACGAATTTATCGAGTTGCTGAAAGCGGAAAATGTGGGCACCAGCGTGCATTTTATCCCGCTGCATTTGCAGCCGTATTATGTTAAAAAATACGGTTTTCAGCCGGATGATTTCCCCAAATCAATGGATGTTTATGAGCGAATTATTTCCATTCCCCTTTATCCGCGGATGAGCGATGAACAGTTAGTTTATATCGTTGACACCATTCGCCAAATTGCAGAGCGTCATCGTAAATAACATTAATACTTGACAAAGGATAAAGTGTCGCAATCAACCAACCATTCTGAAGCCGTTCATTTGCTCAGAGGAGGCAAATTGATGGAAATGACAGACATCGCCGTTGCGCAGGCGAATGCACCCTATTCATTGGCAAAAAATGTGATCGACCGGATTGTCGCCGGCGTTGCTTTGATGCTGCTTTCGCCGCTGTTTGCTGTGCTGGCAATCGCGGTAAAGCTGGAAAGCGAGGGCGCCGCATTCTTTTCGCATACGCGCGTCGGAATGAACGGTCGTTTGTTCAAAATGATCAAATTCCGGACAATGGTGAACAATGCAGACAAAATCGGTCCCGGATTAACCGCGAAAAGCGATCCGCGAATCACCCGGTTGGGCAGCATTTTGCGCCGCACAAGTCTGGACGAATTGCCGCAACTCATCAACGTTTTGAAAGGTGAAATGAGCCTGATCGGTCCGCGTCCGGAAATTCCGGAAATCGTGAAAACGTATTCCGCCGAACAACTGCGGGCGCTGGCTGTCAAACCCGGCATTACCGGGTTATCGCAGGTGAACGGGCGGGACGATTTACCGATCGACAAAAAGCTGGCGTTCGAAGTCCGCTATGTGGACAACTTCTCGCTCAGCCAGGATATCCACATTTTGTTAAAAACATTTCCGGCGCTGTTTAGCGGCCGCGGCAATCGCTGTTAGTGATTTTTTAAGGATATAAATAAATGAAAATATTGATATTAGCTGCACATCCGGATGACGAGGTTTTGGGCTGCGGTGCCACTGCTGCCCGTTTTGCCAAAGAAGGGCACAGCGTTACGCCGGTGATCCTCTGCGAAAATGCAACCGTTCGCTACGCTGCGGAAATGCAGGAAAATCTGGAAAATTGGGCACGACAGAGCGCGCAAATTCTGGGTATCGAACCGCCGGTTTTTGTGGGATTGCCCGATCAAAAACTGGATACATTCACCGCGCTGGAAATGGCCCAAACCATCGAAAAAGTGCTGGCTGAACTGCAACCGGAAGTTGTGTTCACCCATCACGGCGGTGACATTAACAAAGATCACCGGGTGATTTTTGAGGCAACAATGGTCGCAACTCGCCCGTTGCCCGGCAGCAACGTGCATTCGGTTTACACTTACGAAACAATTTCATCGACAGAGTGGGCGGCAACAGAATTCTATTCCCGGTTCACGCCCAATACATTTTACGACGTAACGGAAACAATCGCGAAAAAAGTGGAAGCGTTCAGCCAGTATCGATCGGAAGTGCGGGAATATCCGCATCCGCGCTCGCCGGAAGGTATTGAAATTCGGGCAAAAGATTGGGGCGCCCGGGTTGGCGTTCGTGCCGCGGAAGCTTTTCAATTGGTTCGCAGCGTGCTGTAAATAAAGGATAATTAATATGTTAGAAAATCAAAAAACAGATATTCGGATTGCATTTGTCGGGGCTGTGGAAGAAGGCCGGGAATGTTTGCAGGAAATTATTAATTACGGCGGAAACGTGGTTGGCATTTTCACATTCACCGAAGAAATCGCGCTGAAAACCTCCGGCGCGGTGGATTTTGAGGAAATTTCGATCGAACACAACATTCCGTTATTCCGGGTGAAAAGCACCAACAATCCGGCGGCTGTTGCACAAATGCGCGAGCTGAAACCGGATATCATTTTTGTTATCGGCTGGACGCGATTGGTCAGCGCAGAAATTCTGGAAATTCCCCGATTCGGGTGCATCGGGATGCACGCATCGCTGCTGCCGCGATTTCGCGGACGCGCGCCGGTAAACTGGGTGATTATCCACAACGAAAAAGAAACCGGAAACACAGCCATGCAACTTAACGAAGGCGTGGATACCGGAAAAATGGTTGCGCAAAAAGGATTCCCCATTTCGATGGCGGATACTTGTCAAACCGTATATCACAAAGTTGCGCGAGCTGGACGCGAAATGATTGTTGAAATTCTCGATGCGGTAAATGCCGGAAATTTGCCGTCCATTCAACAAAATGACGCGGAAGCGACTGAAATGCCCAAACGCCGCCCCGAAGACGGTATTGTTGATTGGCAAAAAGGCGCACTCGATTTATTCAATTTTGTGCGGGCGTTGACCCATCCGTATCCGGGTGCGTTTTCGTATTTGCGCGGACGCAAGCTGTTTATTTGGGAAGCACGGATTGCGCATTATCCGCATCTGAAATCGCACATCAGTAATTGGGAAAACATTGTGCCGGGAACAGTTCTCGGGGTTTCAGACGGCATTGTGGTGATGACGGGAAATATGGAATTGTTAACATTGCACAGGCTCAGTTTTGATGAAGAGGAGGAGCTGGCCTGGCGCGATTTTGTGAAAACATACAAAATTCAAGTTGGTGATGTTTTGGAGTCAGAAATAGAGGTAACGGTACAAGTTTAATTTATTTCAGCTTTTTCATTCGCGAATTATGAACACTCACAAGGCTGAAACTGGAGCAAAAAATGTTGAAGAAACTGACAGATTTAATCGGATCGCTGCTCGGAATTGTTCTTTTATCACCATTATTTTTGACACTGTGCCTGATTGTCAAAATCAGTCGAAACCGTGCTGAATTTAACAGTGTGAAACGTGTCGGGAAAAACGAGAAGCTGTTCAAGTTATACAGATTCAAGGTTTACAGAAATCTCAAAAAGAAATCTGACAGCACGTTCAGCCGCCAGCTGGATAGCCTGCTGGAAATGATGCTGTATTTCAAATTTGATAAATGGCCGATTTTATTCAACGTTTTAAAAGGCGATATGAGTTTGGTTGGCCCAAAACCGGAAAAACCGGAATATTTGAAATATTATCAACCCGAACAGAAATTGGTGTTTTCGGTACGGCCGGGAATCTGGCGACCGGATGGTTACATCAACGAATGGGATGACGATGAATCGTCGGAAAAGCGCGGCGGCAGCCTGCGAAATGATTATGTAAAATACATTTTGCCCGCGAAAATAAAGGAAGAACTTGAATACGTCCAAAGCCGTCAGTTGGGCAAGGATATGAAAGTGTTTTTCCATTCGATGAAAATGAAATCGCACCGGGCGATTTATCAACTCGTTCGCGGTGATACCAGCGGCCACAATTTTATTTTACCGATGGATATCGTTTTACTCAGCTTGTCGTATCTCGTTGCGTTCGAGCTGCGGTTTGATTGGCAAATACCCCAGGATGAATGGGCATTGTTTCTCCGCGGTTTGCCATTGGTGATTTTTTTGCGGGTTGTGGCATTTTATTATTTCGGCATTTACAAAAATTTATGGAAATACGTCAACGTGCGGGATTTGGTGAATATCATTACTGCATGTTCAACCAGCGCAATTGTGATAGTTGCGGTGTTTTCTCTGTTGGGGATGGTCACACATTCGCGTTCGGTATTTTTGATCGACTGGATGTTGAGCATCTCATTAATTGGCGGATCGCGATTGCTGTTCCGCTTTTTCGATGAAACTTTTCGTGTGCCGCCGCGCCGCAGAACCAACGTGCTGATCATCGGTACCGGCGAAGTTGGCGTGATGCTGCTGAAAATGCTGGACATCAACGGCCGGGATAAATATGATGTGGTCGGTTTTGTAACCGATGACGAAAAAATGCACGCCCGAACCGTTCACGGATACAAAGTGCTCGGCGCCCGGGAAGATATTCCCCAACTGGCAGCCATTTTCCGGGTCGATGAGGTGTTGATCGCCGAACCGGAATTATCATCCGACGAGATGAAACGCATCATCAAATATTGCAAAGAAGCCAATTTGCGCCACCGGATTGTTCCGGCGGTGAATGATTTGCTGAGTGGTTCCGTCCATTTGTCGAAATTCCGTGATGTGGAAATTTCCGACCTGTTCGGGCGTAAGCCCGTCGAGCTGGATTTGTCGGCCATCAAACAAAATTTGCGCGGCAGAAAAGTGCTGGTTACCGGCGCCGGCGGATCGATAGGCTCCGAACTTTGCCGGCAGATCGCCGAATTCCAGCCTGCATATTTGCTGCTCATCGATAAAAACGAAAATTATCTGCACGAAATACAGATGGAACTGGCATCGCAATTTCCCAATCTGGTGTTGCACAGTAGCCTCACAACCATCACCAATATTGAAAAGCTGGAGCGTGTTTTTCAGCAATTTAAACCGGAAGTGGTGTTCCACGCTGCAGCGCACAAACATGTGCCACTCAGCGAAACGAACAGCGAAGAAGCGATCTGGAATAATATTTTCGGCACGCGAAATCTTTCAAATTTGTCGGACAAATATGGTGTTAACAACTTCGTGATGGTTTCTACCGATAAAGCGGTTAACCCGACCAGCATTATGGGCGTAACCAAACGCGTGGCGGAGCTTTACGTTCAGGCGTTGGGGCAAATCAGCAACACGCGGTTTGTTACCGTTCGTTTCGGAAATGTGTTGAACAGCAACGGCAGCGTGATTCCCATTTTCCGGAAACAGATCGAAAAAGGCGGTCCCGTCACGATCACCCACCCGGATGTGGAGCGTTTTTTTATGAGCATTTCCGAAGCTGTGCAGCTCATTTTGCAGGCGTTTACCATGGGAAAAACCGGCGAAATTTTTATTCTGGAAATGGGTAAATCCATAAGAATTATGGAGATGGCGACCGAGCTGATTACCCAGGCAGGCTTCAAACCGTTTGACGATATTCCCATCGAAGTGGTTGGTTTGCGTCCCGGTGAAAAATTATTTGAGGAACTTATCAGCGTTCATGAGGAATCGGTGGCAACTTCGCATTCGAGCATCAAAACGCTGCGCTCCAACTACGTGTATTCTGTCGATCAGATCAACGCAAAAATAAACGGGTTGGAACTGTTGGATTACACGATTCCAACGGCGGAAGTTGCCTGCAAATTGAAAGATATCGTTCCCGAATACAATTACACGCCGAATGATCAGCCGAACGGAAAGAAAGCTGAGCCGCAATTAAAAAACGGCACAAATGGTACCAAAATAAACGGAACAACCATCACATTTACTGAATTCGAAAATCATTCTTAAAAGACCGGGAGGTCTGTTCAGGGAAATTTTCATGATAAAAGTTTTTGTCAGTTACATCCTTTATTATTCCGGTTTGTTGACAATTGCCAGATGGCTGCAGGCTTTTTTGGGGCAGCGGGTTACGATTATCACATTTCACCGGGTGGGCGATCACGCGGTGGAAGACGGCTTGCCAACCCTTTACGTTACGCCGGAATCCTTTGAAAAAACCATCTCGTTTTTGAAGAAAAATTACGATATTATTTCACTTAGCGAATATTCTTCACTGAAAACAACTGCCCGACCGCTTCCGCCGAATCCGCTGATTATTACTTTTGACGACGGTTATCGCGATTGTTACATCAACGCTTTTCCCGTTTTGCAGAAACACCAAATTCCGTTTACCATGTTTTTGCCCGCGAATATTTTTAACGGCGGGGTTGATTTTTGGTGGGATCGCCTGTATCACAGCTGTTCGGAAATGAGCAGTGCGCAAATCATCGCGAGCCTGGAGCAGGTTGCGGGCGTGCATCCGGAAATGCAATCACTCATCGCGAGTGCAAAAGCGGAATCATCCGACAAATCGGAAATGGTGATCCATTTGATCGATCAACTCGGCGATTTTCCGCCCGCACCGCGACTGCAAATTGTGAATGCGATTTCCCAAAATGTGCACAAAGAATCCGCAATGGATAACCAGAATCGCAGCGTTGTCAGCTTGCCGGAAATTCATGAAATGCTCCAAAGCGGCGGGGAAATCGGATCGCATACCAAAAGCCACTGTTTTCTGGATACCGTTCCCGCAGAGGAGGCAATTGCGGAAATTCAGGATTCAAAAACAGCGCTGGAACGATTGCTGAGCACCAAAATCCGGCATTTTGCATATCCCGCCGGGCGCTGGTCCCCGGAAATCCGCGACATGGTAGAAAACGCCAATTACAGCAGCGCATGCGTGGTTGCGGAGGACGTCAACAAAATTAACCAGGATTTATTCACGCTGAAACGGCTGAGCCTTTGTGAACCGCTGATCACCAAATCTAATGGCGAATTTTGTGCGGCATTGCTGGCGTCGCGATTGGTTTTGGCAGGATTTATCGCATATGTTCACCGCCGCTGGCTCAATCAATAAATGGGATTTTTTTCGCAAAATCATTGAAGATGATTCAAAAAAGAAAATAAAATATGACTTCAAAAACAGAACAAATCAGCCAAAATCACATTATTTCGAATTATAGCAATGTTGATCGCGGGAAAGTAAACATCCTTTTTGTGATCGATTGGCTGCATGAGTTTGGCGGCACGGAAAGGCATTTGCATCAGCTGGTCAAATATCTGGATCACGAAAAATTCCAATGTCACCTGATTGCGTTGAACGGTGATGTTGAATTTATCCACCGCTTTTTCACCCAGTTTGGCTGCAATTTCGTCCCGATTTTTTTGAAGCGTATTTACACACCGCCGGCACTGATTAAAGGATTGGATATTTTCCGGTTCATTCGCGAAAAAAATATCGATATCGTGCAAACATTCGGGATGGGTGCGGATAATTACGCCAGCATCATCGCGCGATTGGCAAAAACGCCGGTGGTGATTTCCAGCAGGCGGGACATGGGAACGTATCGCACCGGATTGTATAGCATCGCCGATCGCATCAGCCAGCAATTTATCCACGAATACATTTCTGTTTGCGAACGGGTGAAAGAGGGAATGCAGGTTGAGGGAATTGAGAAACAGCGCATTACCCGGTTGTATAACGGCATCGAGCTGGAAAAATGGCTGGAGGTTAAGCCGGGAGATGTTTCAAAGCGGGAGCAGTTGGGCATTCCGAAAGATCATTTTGTGATTGGGAATGTGTCCCATTTTCGCCCGGAAAAAGGACACCTCATTTTTTTTGAATCGATACGCCAATTGGCGAAAAAAATACCGGCGCTGACGGTGGTTGCTTTGGGCGCCCCCGGACCTTATCGCGATGAAATGACCCGGTTGGTGCAAAACGATCCGGTGTTAAAGCATATTGTTCGCATCACACATACCCGCGAAATCCGGGATTATCTCAGCGTTTTTGATGTTGCCTGTCTCACGCCAATCAGCAACGAGGGTTTTTCAAACGCTGTTTTGGAGGAAATGGCATCCGGTTTACCGATCATCGCAACGGATGTGGGCGGAAATGCGGAAGCCGTTCTCAACGGGCAAACCGGCTACATTATTCCGCCGGGCGATTCCGCCGCAATTACCGGCGCGATTCTCAAATTATATGAAAATCCCCAAATGCGCCGCAGCATGGGCGAGAACGCCCGCCACCGCGCAATCAACGCATTCGATATAAAAGGGATGATCGAAAATTACCAAAATTATTATTTGGGGCTTCTCAAAAACAAAAGCGTAAAGCTATGAAAATCAGATGTTTAAAACATGATACCAGCCCTGCGCCTTTATGGTTCCGGGTGAAATGAATGCCTGCACTGCCGGTCTGGCGGTAATCTGTAATCACCGTTGAACCGGCTTTGTTTGCGTTCATCGAATCAAAAAATGATGAAAAATAACAGAATGAAAAAATCAGGGACGATAAACTTTTTGGAGATTTGCGGAAAATGAAAAAGCCGAATATCCTGTTAGTTTCGATTGATACGCTCCGTGCCGATCATGTGTCGAGTTACGGTTATCACCGGAAAACGACGCCCAATCTGGATCGATTTGCCGAGGAAGGCGCCCGATTCAACAATGCTTATTCCACAGCCGTGTGGACGCCGCCGGCGCATGCATCCATGCTTACGGGGCTTTATCCATCTGCACATAAAACGGTTGATTACAAGAGTTTAAGCCCCCGGATTCCCACCATCGCACAAACACTGGGCAAACACGGATACAACACCGTCGGTTTTGTGAACAATCCGGCTGTGGGCGCATTTGTGGGATTGGAACGCGGGCACCGGACGTTCCACGAAATCTGGAAAGGGGTAACGTCCAAAAATCTGGCGGTTCGCGGCGGTCATAAAATCTACCGGAAATGGCTGGAAGCGCTCGGCAAATCCGATCAGGGTGCACGGAAAACCAATCATCTGATTAACCAATGGCTCGATACGCAATACAATAAAAATGAACCGTTTTACATGTTTGTTCACCATATTGAGCCGCACAATCCACTGAATCCGCCGCGTCCGTTCCGCGATAAATTCAGCAGCGTTTCCGGTGACATTAACCCGGAGCGATTGGCGAAAATGGCGGATAATCCGCTGGCTTATTTTACCGACGAACTGAACGTTACCGATGCGGAAAACCAGTCGCTGATCGATATGTATGATTGCGAAATCGCATACGTCGATCACATGATGGGCGAAACGCTGGATATGCTTCGCGAACGAAATATTTTGAATGATACCATCGTGATCATCACCGCCGATCACGGCGAACATTTTGGCGAACACGGATTGTATTCGCACGTTTCCAGTTTGTACGAGCCGATTGTTCACATCCCGTTCATGATACGCTATCCTGAACTATATCAACCCGCAACTTACGAAGTTCCGGTTCAGCATGTCGATATTTTTCCGACAATATTAGAATTGCTGGATATCGAAAAACCGCTGCAGAACAGTTTACCCGGCAAAAGCCTGCTGCCCAAAAATGGTAAACCGAAAATCGCGGATGACCGACCGGTTTTCGCGGAATGGGAAGGGCGCATTCCCGAATATGTGAAAAACCGGCTGAAAGATTCCGGCGAATTTGCCAAAAAAGTGGAGCGGTTTACTCACAAATTCAGCATGGTGAAAATAAAATCGCACAAATATATCTACTGGGAAGATGGCGTTGAGGAATTATACGATTTATCGGACGACCGGGCGGAACAGAACAATCTGGCAGCATCTGCAAAAGAGGTTTGCGAAACCATGCGTGAGTTGTTGATGCAGAATTTGTCTGTCCGCAAAAATACGGATAAAAGCGATGGTAATCAGGCCGATGATTTGGTAATGCAACGGCTGAAAGATCTTGGCTATATTTAAAAATAACAAGGTTTTGCCTGTCTTTTTTTGCTCAAGGAATTTGGCATATTAAGAACCAAATGCGGAATCAATTAGGAGCAATGGTAATGTTCGGGAAGATGTATCGAAAAGGATTGGATATCTGGTTGCCCGGTTATTTGCGGCAAGTTTTTTCGAAAACGCCGCCAATTAATCCGGACGAACCGGTTCATATAATGGTGAGCGTTGTTGATCATTACGAACCCGGAAACGGTGGTGTTGATTTGCAAACAGCTACCAATAGGGTAACTGCGTGGGTTGAAAAATATCCCGAAATGGCATCGCGCCATTCGGATGCGGACGGCGTAATGCCGCAACATACTTTTTTTTATCCGCCGCACTATCACGAGGCTGACCATCTGGAACGCATCGTTCAGCTTTCTCTTCAGGGTTTTGGCGAAGTGGAGTTGCATTTGCACCACAACCATCACCCGCCGTTCCCGGAAACGGACGAAAGTTTACGCCAGAAAATTGAAGCAACGCTGGATGAATATGCCCGATTTGGTATTTGGGGTTCGGAAAACGGAAAACGCAAATATGGTTTTATCCACGGTAATTGGGCGTTGGATAATAGTTGCGGAGGCGAACATTGCGGCGTAAACAACGAAATAATGATTCTTAAAGAAAGCGGTTGTTACGCGGATTTTACATATCCCGCACCGGATCGCTGCCAGCCGCGAATGATAAACACCATTTATTACGCCAAGAGTGTTGCCGGTGAACCCAAATCTCATGACACCGGAGAGCCTGTGGAATGCGGGAAAAATCCGTGGGGAGATTTGATGATTATCCAGGGTCCTAAAGGTGTGCGTTGGCGCGGTCGTCCGTTTGCTTCGTTGCCATGCATCGAAAGCGCAGAAATTGATCACACTAACTTACCCACGCCGCGCAGAATTGATCACTGGGTAAAAACAAATATTCACGTTTCCGGAAAACCGAATTGGATTTTCATCAAATTGCATTGCCACGGTGCGCCGGAAATTGATCACGATAGCCTGATCGGCAAAGCCGCGGACGAAATGTTCAGCCATTTGGAAAATCGATATAATGATGGTAAAAAATACCAATTGCATTATGTGACCGCTCGGGAAATGTATAATATCATCAAAGCTGCGGAAGCGGCAAAAAACGGATCGCCGAATTTGTATCGCGATTATCTGATTCAAAAACCTGATTATCAACCGAAAAACGGCGCTTTAAACGGGCACATCAACCACAAAATAAAAATGTTTGAACCCCATACCCATTTGTCAGATGATGCTCACGCTGACTGACCAAAGGTGATGCGGATCGTAATTTATCGAAATTAAAACTGCTGTAAATATTGCATTTAGCTGGTAAAGTTTTTTTATGGAAATAGGCATTGGTTTAACACAATATATACCGTTTATCGTCTATCTGGGATTTGTCAGCGTTATATTGCTCACATTGCTTTACCGGATAGAAATCGGGATATTTTTTGTCGTGCCGCTGTTGCCATTGCAAAATCTGCTGGACAGTATTGTGGAATTTCCCGGTGGAAAAGATTTTCTGGATTTTCTCTGTCTGGCAATGCTTATCCGTTGGTTTTACGATCGCAACGTTGGCGACCGGCGAACGATTGTCCGAAAAAAACTTGGTTACACCAGCCGAATCATGCCCGTTAGAGAAACAACGGCAGGCAGTACGCTGGATCGCAGGGTGTTGGAAATTCTCATCGTAATTATCGTGCTTTGGACGCACCTTTCGTTGTGGCGGGGATCATCGTTTTTAGGTTTGGGAAACCCCATTACCGCGGGTGATCCGCGGTTTATCACCTGGAAAAATTTTGTCATGTTGCCATTGCTGTATTTCATTGTGGTTAACAATATCAAAGAAAAAAAGCATATCCAATATTTGCTGATTTTGATGGCGTTTTCCATGCTGTTTATGGATCGCAATTTTTACAGTAATTTTTCTGCAAAAGACACATCCAGTTATAATGACAGCCTACGTATTGCCGGCACATTCACCTATTTGGGACCGAACGAACTGGCTGTTTTTTACGCTCAGCACACTGCCGTCATTCTTGCATTATTGATGATCGACGATAATTTTCGACGGAAAATGCTGTTTTTGGCAACCACCGTTTTCAATTATTTTTGCCTGATGTTCCTCTTTTCCCGGGGCGGATATCTGGCATCCGTCGTCAGTTGGATGTTTTTCGGATTCATCAAAGATCGCCGAATTATATTGGTTTTATTTTTATTTGTGCTCGGCTGGCGGCTGGTTGTGCCGGTTTCTGTTCAGCAGCGCATCGATATGACGGAGCAGGAGGGCGAAATTGACCGGTCAATTGAACAGCGATACATCATGTGGGATTTCGCAATCGGCAAAATCAAAGAATTTCCCATTTTCGGCACCGGTTACAACACTACTCCGCATATGAATATTTATGTTGATCACGCCCGCAAAAGCCTTCACAACGGCTATATCGAAGTGACAATGGAACAGGGATTTGTTGGCATCTGTATCTTCCTGGTTTTCTTTGGGCTTGGGATTGTCTATGCCTGGAAGCTTTATAAAATGACGGATGATAAATTCTTGAAAGGATTGGGTTTAGGGTTCGTGGGATGTGTGCTGGCCGTATTAGCCGGAAACATTGCCGGCAGCTATTGGTTTTACATCAACGTATCCGGTTTTTATTGGGTAAATTTGGCGTTGGTTATGCGGGCGATTGATATGGTAAAGGAAGAAAAAAACGCCACGATTGACAAATCGGAGCAAAACGCGTTTCCTCAACAATCTTCACGACAAAAATTCGTTCACCGATCCAGGCCCGAAATTACCCGCGGCTGATTTTATCACAATTTGTTAGCGAAATACACCGAAAGCATGCAGGTTCGAACAGTATATGGTTGAAAATAAAGGAAATAGCACGGTTTTGGGCAGCATCCGGTGGAGCATCATCGGACAGGCGCTTTCTCGTGTGATGATGATCGGTGTTTCGATTGTGCTGGCGCGATTGCTGGCACCGGAAGATTTTGGGCTGATGGCAATGGCAATGGTGATCATCGGATTCATGGAAACATTTTACGAATTGGGCACCGGCAGCGCAATCATCCAAAAGAAGGAAATTTCTCAGGAATTGCTCAGCAGCCTTTTTTATATCAACATTTTTTTTGGTATTTTTTTGGCCGTCCTGTTTGGTTCGAGTGGGCATTTTGTTGCAGAATTATATCAGGATGACCGGGTTGCCCCAATTCTGCAGGTGATGGGACTGGTGTTTTTCATCTCCTCATTTGGGTTGGTGCATCATGCACTTATGCGCCGGAATTTGAATTTCGACCGATTGACGATCATCGAAACGATTACGCTGGTTATTGATAGTGTGGTAGCCATTGTGCTGGCTGTGATGGGTTGGAGCGTTTGGGCGCTGGTTTATTCGCTGCTGGCTAACCGGCTGGCGTTAACGGTGCTGCTGTTCGTTTCGGAAAAATGGCGTCCCGGTTTTCAGTTTTCCTTCACAGAAGTGAAAACTGTGCTCAGTTTTACACTAAATCTCACCGGCTCAAAAATTTTCAACTACTTTTCGCGTAACTCGGATAAATTTATTATCGGGCGATTTTTGGGTGCCGCCTCGCTCGGCTATTATTCGCTGGCATTCAAGTTGATTACTTACCCGATTGAATTTGTGCAAACCGCACTCGGGCGAGTCTTGTTTCCCGCATTGGCGCGATTGGAAGACAATAAGTCATTTAGAATTATGTATTTACGTGCCTGCGGCGCGATAGCATTATTGGTGTTTCCAATTATGGTTGGCATGGGAACACTGGCTGATCCGTTCATCAATGTCGTTTATGACAGCAAATGGGAACCTTCGGTAATGATTTTAATCATCATGTCGCCGGTGGGAATTGTGCAATCTATTCTCAGTACTGTCATTCATATTTATCTCGTAAAAGGGCGCACAGACCAGTATTTTGCATGGGCTTTTACATCCGGCGCGGTAATTGCTGTCAGTTTTGTCTGTGGGTTACCCTGGGGATTGCTCGGTGTAACGGTCGCCTTCAGTTCAGCCATTATGTTGCTCGGCGTGTTGGGATTCTGGATGCCATTCCGGCTGATCGAATTGAAAATGCGCGATTTCCTCAAAGTGCTGTCACCTTATTTTTTGATGTCTGTGGCAATGGCAGCTGCAATTTTTGTGTGTAACTATTGGTTGAAAAGTATCGGTGCGAGTCAATTTTGGCAACTTCTGGCCGGAACAGCAACCGGATTTCTGAGCTATACAATGCTGTGTTTGTTGGTGAAACCGGCGGCATTGGCGGATCTGATTCGATTGATGCCGGCAGTTGTCCAAAAAAATCCGTTGTTCAAAAACATCACGGATGCGAATGTTCGAACCGATGTTCCGGTAAGTGCAAACGGTAAAAAAACCGGCGACAATCTCATTTCAATAGATGAAACCCACCCGAAAAAGGAATTTCAAAACGGTGTTCGCTAACCGGTTTTCCGGTAGCCTTTGCACCGGAAAATCACAACAGGGATGACACCAAATTGTTCATTCAATGAAAATCGGGAGAGGTTTACGATATGTTTAATCGGTTAACAAAAACAATCTATCTGACAATATTTTACGTTTTAGCGATTGCTCCGGTATTCGCACAAAATGTGTATTTTATCTCGCCGGACGGTTCGGATGCGGCGTCTGGTGCTATTACATCGCCGTGGCGTTCTATCAATTTTGCCACCCAAAACACTCAGCCGGGCGACACCATTTACATGCGCGGCGGTAACTATGTGTACGACGAAGTCTGGATCAAACCGGGTTGGGGCGGCGCCAACGGACTTTACAAAACGCTGGCTGCCTATCCCGGCGAAACGCCGGTGATGCTCTCACAAATTACGGTTAACTGCAGTTATTTCCGCGTGGAAGGTCTATTTTTTCAATTGCCGAAATCGATTCGGGTGGTCGATTGGGATTCGCCAAGCCTGCATGTTCATTTAATGAACAACCATTTTACCGGACCGCAACCGCGATACGGCGCTATCGAATTTCGCGGCAGTTACGGGCTGATCGAGGGCAACACTATCGAAATTAGCGGCGATAATGGCGAATCGCAGGATCACGGCATCTACGTTATGTCCGGTGAAAACAATACGATACGCAAAAATACGGTTTCCGGTACTTTCGGTTACGGCATTCATCTTTACGATGAGTTGAAATCCAACGATGATCCGAATGTGCTCAAATATATCCGCAATGTTGTGATTGAAGAAAATATTGTAAAAAATTCCCGCAAACGATCGGGGATGATTGTCGGGCGGCAACACAATGTCCGGGTGGAAAACGTAATTATCCGAAAAAATATTTTTGCCGGAAACAATCACGTCGGGTTGCTGATCCGTCAGGTTGACGGACCCATTGAAATTGTCAATAACACCTTTTATAACAATGGGTTACAGGCGTTAAATTTGGGTGAAGGAAGTGCCGATCCGGTAGTGCCTTCCGCCAAAATTATCAACAATATTTTTTACACAACCGGCAATAATTGCCGGGAACATTGCGACTGGTTTTCGGAATATTTGGTGGATGTGAGCAGCGGTGTCGGGCAAATTGAAGTGAACCGCAATTTGTATTTGCCGCTGTCCGATGGCATTCGCGGCGCGGAAGATGCCAGCCCGATTTCCGCGGAACCGATGTTCGCGAATCCGGGAAATGACAATTTTTCGCTGAAAGCGGAATCTCCCGCAATTGATGCCGGCATTCAGGTTGGACTACCATTTCACAGCGTTGCGCCAGATCTCGGGGCAATCGAATTCTCCGAAAACGATGACGACGCAAATGCCCAAAATCCGCAGGGATTCAATTTGGAGCAAAACCATCCGAATCCCTTCAATTTGAAAACGGCGATCAATTATCAAATTTTTGAGCCGGGAAAAGTAAAAATTTCCATTTATGATATGTCCGGGCAGGAAATTACCACGCTGGTGAACGAGCCCCAAAATGAAGGTTTTTACACCGCATTTTGGGATGGAAAAAATGCCAACGGCGATACGCTGCCAAGCGGTATCTACTTTTATCAATTGAAGTTAGCTGCGGAAACCGCCGCCGCAGTTTCACACACCGAAAAGAAAATGGTGCTGATCAAATAAACGGGAACGGGGCTGCGACAATCGATCATCACCATCAACTCATTTCATCTGCGGAAAATTTGCGCTGGAATCGCCGGTTATTTTTCATTTACATCATTTTTTTGCTGGTGATAACTGTTTTTCCGTTCGATTTCCGGCTGTCGGAAGTGGCGGTAAAATTGGATTTTGGTTGGCGATATTTTGTCACCGGAATATCGCCCCGGCTGGTTTCGCTGATTTTTGATATTATTGCAAATATTGTGGTTTTTATCCCGTTCGGTGCATTGTATGCAATTTTATTTTCGGATAAATGGTCGAAAAAAAGAGATCGCGTAACACATGCTGCACGATTAGGTTTTGCAATATCGCTATCTGTGGAAATTGCGCAATTTTTTCTGCCGTTCCGTTTTCCGTCGATTCTCGATTTGCTGACCAACACCGCCGGCACTGCAATTGGCGGATTAATTCCGCTCGCCGTCACAAATCGGTTAACCGGATACGGCATTCGCGATTTTGTTTCGAACCGGTTTTCAACCGCACGAATCGCAATTTGGACGGTAGTTGGATTGATGTATTTCGCAGGTTGGACAACGGTTTCGGTGAACTGGGTGAATCAGGTGAATTTCACAAATTGGGATGAAAATTACACGCTTTCAATCGGCAACGAAGCTACGGAAAATCGACCGTGGCGCGGCGACATTCGCGATTTGCATGTTTTTGATACAGCATTTTCGGGTGCGGCTGTGCGAGATTTTTTCCGAAACCGCGATGCGAACAAGTCACCGATAATCGCATTGGATTTCCGGAAATTGACTGCGGAATCGGTTCTATCGGCGGGTTGGCGACTTCGTTTTCCGGACAGTTTGCAATTCACCGAATCCGGTTTGCGGTTGAACGGCGGCTGGCTCACCGGCGATGCCGAAAAGCAAAAATTGCTAACATCGCTGCGAAAATCCAATGCGTTCACAATCGTTGTGCGGTTGGATAGTTTTTCGCTCAATCAGCACGGACCGGCACGAATTCTCTCTTTTGCGCCGGATGTTTATTCGTGTAACTTCATGCTGGGACAGAACTTCCGCTACCTTTGTTTCCGGTTGCAAACACCGCACAGCGGCACCAATGGCGATAATCCGATTGTCTGGCAATCGCACTTTTTTGAAAAAAATCAGCCATTAGAAATCGCCGTAACGTTTGATGGCAACCATTTGTCGGTGTTCAAAAATGGCGAACAGAGTGCCAGTGAAATGAAATTTGCGCCGGAAGCTGCATTTTTTCGCCAATTTTTTCAAATTCAGGCCTCGCGTTTCAGTATTTTTGAACGACTCTTTTATTGGATGGTTTTTTTGCCGGTTGGAATTTTGTTTGTGCCGTTATTGCGTTGGTTGCTAAAAAATGCTCACCGGCCGCATTTACCGCTGCCGATAATATTGTTGGTGCCGGTTGCCACTTTTTTTGTCGCGATGCAACAGTTTGCAGGATTATCAATCGAATGGCACAACGTAATTGTGGCAATTTTGGCGGTTCTGGTTGGCGGGACCGGATTTTTTATCCCGGCAAATCGGCAAATATAAAAATCTAAGCTATTGAAAATGAACAACATAGAAGTTACAGTAATCTGCCCGATCCGCAACGAGGAAAAGTTCATCGGCGAATGTGTTGAATCGCTGCTGAACCAGACATACCCTCTGGAAAAAACCGAAATTTTGATCGTTGACGGCATGTCCGATGATAGCACTCGCGAAATTGTGGAATCGTATTCTGTAAAATTTCCGCAGGTGAAATTGCTGGATAATCCCGGGCGAATTGTGCCAATTGCGATGAATATCGGGATTCGCGCGGCGCGGGGAAAATATATCGTTCGCATCGACGGGCACGCCAAAGCAGACCCCAATTTTGTGCGGGCGAACGTTGATGCGCTGTCCGCCGGAAAAGCGGAATGCGTTGGCGGTCCGATTATCAGTGTGAACTCATCGGAAACCGGAAAGGCAATTGCTGCGGCAATGTCGTCGTCGTTTGGCGTCGGCAATTCGCGGTTCCGCACCACGCAGGATCAGGAATGTTTTGTGGATACCGTTGCGTTTCCGGGTTTCACCCGCGAATTGTTCGCCAAAATCGGTCTGTTCGACGAAGAATTGGTGCGCTGCCAGGATGACGAATTGAACTTCCGGATACGCAGTCACGGCGGTCAAATTTTGCTCACGCCAACAATTAAGTCATGGTATTACCCGAGATCCAGCTTCAAAAAATTGTGGCGCCAGTATTTTGGCTACGGATTCTGGAAAATTCGGGTATTCCAGAAACATCCCGGAAAAATGCAATTGCGTCATTTTATCCCGGCAACGTTTGTCGCCGGATTGCTGACGTTGGCAATCGCCGGATTTGCAATTTGGCCGGCGCATGCGCTGCTCGGCGTAATTATGGCGCTGTATTTCGGCGGTTCTTTGATGGCCGCGTTTCGAATTAAAGCCGGCCAGTCTGAACTGCCGATGTGGAAATTGTTGGTTTCATTTTACATTTTGCATTTCAGCTATGGCTTTGGATTCATTAAAGGATTCATTCAGTTTTTGCCGAACTGGTTCAAAAAAAGAGCAGAAAAGCCGGCGGTTTTGTTGCCGGTGGAGCCTTCGTCGAATCGATAACCTGATTCGAAAACCGGATTTGAGGAATTGATATGTGCGGAATTTGTGGCATTTACAACAAAGATAATCAGCCGGTCGATCCCGCTGTGTTGCGTAAAATGAACGACGCAATGATGCATCGCGGACCCGATGATTGGGGAATGGAAGTTGCTGAAAATATTGGACTTGCCATGCGTCGCCTCAGCATCATCGATTTGGCTGGCGGGCATCAGCCCATCCACAATGAGGACAAATCTATCTGGGTAGTGCTCAACGGCGAAATTTACAATTACGGCGATTTACGCAAAAAACTGGAAGCCCTCGGTCACACATTTTATACCCATTCGGATACGGAATCGATTGTCCATTTATATGAGGAATACGGCGATGATTTTGTCACGCATTTGCGCGGCATGTTCGGCATCGCGATTTGGGATAAACGCCGCCAGCGGGTGGTGATTGCCCGCGACCGTGCCGGCATCAAACCCATTTTTTATTATCAGGACGACCGGCGGCTGCTCTTCGGTTCGGAAATGAAGGTGTTGTTGCAACATCCGGTGGTTTCGCGCGAGATCGATTACAGCGCGCTGGATGCCTATTTCACCAATTGTTTCATTCCCGCACCGAAAACGGTGTTCAAGAATATCCACAAATTGTTGCCGGGACATTTGCTGATTGTCGAAAAAGAGCGCGTTTTTACCCAAAAATATTGGGAGCTCAATTACCAAATTGACGAGCAAATGACCTTCACCGAAAGCCTCTCGGAATTCCGTCGCCAGTTCACCGAAGCTGTGAAATTGCGTATGATAGCAGAAGTGCCACTCGGCGCATTTCTCAGCGGCGGCATCGATTCCAGCGCGGTTGTCGCAACGATGAGCGAGCTGTCCGATCGTCCGGTGAAAACCTTTAGCATTGGATTTGAGGGCGAAGTCGGCGCATTCGATGAAACCAAAGACGCCCGCAAAGTGGCGCAGATGTTCGGCGCCGATCATCAGGAATTTGTGGTAAAACCCAACGTTCGCGAAATCGCCCAATGGATGGCGGAATTTTACGATGAGCCATTCAGCAATTCGTCATCGATTCCCAATTATTACGTCTGCAAAGTTGCGCGCGAGCATGTGACCGTTGCGCTCAGTGGACTCGGCGGCGACGAAATTGCCGTTGGTTATCCCCGCCATATGGGCATTTTGATGGCGCAATATTATCGCCAATTGCCCAAAATCCTCCGCGAAAAAGTATTGCCCGCTGCGGTTAATGTATTGCCAGATTCCGGCAACGGTGGTCGCATTGCCGAACGGATGAAACGATTCGTGAAATCCGGGATCGGCGATATGTATAGCAATTACATGGGTTACATGACATATCTCGATGTAGTGGAAAAACAACGGCTCTATTCGCCGGATTTTATGGCGAACGTGAACGGCTTTACCAGCAATGCATTTCGTCAATATTTCGATAAATATGACGATGCACATTTGGTCAATCGCGCTGCATTCACCGATCTCAATATCGATTTGCCGGAAAACCTGCTGGCGCTCACCGATCGCATGAGTATGGCCGTTTCGCTGGAAGTTCGCGTGCCGTTTCTCGATCACGAATTGCTCAAATTTATGTCCAGCGTGCCTGTCGCATACAAATTGAAAGGGTTGAATACCAAAACCTTTCTCAAAAAAGCATTCGAAGGCACGTTGCCCAATGATGTGCTGTATAAGAAAAAACAGGGTTTTTCGATTCCGCTGGCACTTTGGTTCCGGCGCGAATTAAAGGGTTTTGTGCTGGAAATCTTGTCGAAAGAACGGGTGGAGCGCACCGGCGTGCTGCAATATCCGGCGGTGCAGGCAATGCTTAACGAGCATTTTTCGGTGAAAGAAAATCACTATCGCACCATCTGGTCGATGATCGTTTTTGTGCTGTGGCACGAAGCCAATTTTAGCCACAGCCTCGCGTGATACGATGCAGCGTCTGCTCAAATTGCTATTCGTGATGTTGCTGCTCACCTGGTTTCCGTTCGATTTCGGGTGGCTCGGCGCAGGTGCATTTTTTTCGCGATTGTTACAGGATTTTATATTTCAATCGTCACTGACACCGGAAAATTTGGTGTCGGATTTTCTATTGAACATATTGTTTTTTATGCCTTTGGGTGTGATTGCGTTTCGGACGCACTTGCTCCGGGAAAAAGGAATGTTCATTGTCATTTTATCGGGAATCGGCGTTTCGATATTCATCGAATTCGGGCAGATGTTTCTGCCGGATCGCTTTCCCTCTGTGCTGGATGTGTTGGCAAACGGCACCGGCAATTGGCTCGGCGCATTGCTGGTTCAGCAAAAAATGCTGCCGGAATTTCGTTTGCCGAAAGCGATGAAACGTCCGTTGCTGCCGCTTCTTTTTGGCGCGATCTGGCTATTGGCGATGACCATTTCGAGCCTCTGGCTCGTTTTGCAGACCCATCTGCAAATTTGGCGCAGCGATATGCTGTTGAGCATCGGCAGCGATGCGCAGGGCAATTGGCAGTGGAACGGCGAATTGTCGGATGTGCAGTTGTTTGCCACGGCAATTCCCGGCGCGGAAATCAGTGCGGATGTTCGCAGCGAATTTTCCCCAAATGCGCCAAAAAAATGGATCGAAGCAGTGCGACAGCGCAACCAATTTTCGCTGAAAATGCGCATCGTCCCGGCGGATACGCTGCAAAACGGTCCGGTGCACATCGTTTCGCTGTCGGAAAATTACTATCGCGGTAACCTGATTATCGGGCAGCATTTTTCCGGACTGATGGTGAATTTGAACACCGGCGCCAGCCAACCGGGCGGCAGCAATCCGGTGCTCATCGCGGAAAACGTGCTGCAACCGGGAAAACCGGTGCAAATCGCGGTGACATTCGAAGGCAACAGGCTCCGGTTGTTCGTTGATAATGAACAACGAGCAGTGTTGGTTTTTGCTCCGGCAGCGGTCGCTTTCGCGAATTTCCGTTACGTGCATTCGCAAAATGCGGGGCAATTACAGTGGCTGTTTTGGGCGATCATTTTTCTGCCGAGTGGCATCGCTATGGCGTTGTTTTTTAATAGCTTAAATTGTCAGAAAAAATTATTCGCTAAAGTTAGTGTAACGTTAATTCCAGCCGCAATTTTCTGGCTGATTCTCTGTGGTTTCAGCCAATTTTCATTCGATTGGCGCGAATACGCCATCGCAACCGGGCTAACAGTGACGGGTTGGTTAATCGCAAAAAAATGATTTCGCCGCAAATTTTCACGAGTTTTTTGACAGAATTACAGAATTTACTGTATTTTTTTTAATGCCATGATTTTTAATTTTTGTAAATCCTGTAATCCTGTCAAAATAAAGGTATGATTTTTTAGCGAATTCGTGGTGCAAAAAGGAAAAGGTCGTTGGGTAATTCTTCGAAAAAAAATGTGCTGTTGCTGCGCAGTGGTGTCGGCGTTTTCGGTGCGGAGCGCGTGGTGCTGGAACTGGCAAAAGGGCTGATGGACACAGATTATCACCCGTTTGTCGGCGTTATCCAAAATCAGGACCCGAATTCCACCGAGCTGGCGAAAGCGGCAGAAAGCGAAGGTGTCCCGGCGGTTGTGTTCGAATGCGGTGGCGCTTTTGACGTTGGCACCATTCGCACCATTCGCGAATTTATTGCTGAAAACAACATTTGTCTGATCAATCCGCATGGCTACAAAGCCAATTTTTACGGGCTCGCTGCTGCGGGCGTGGGCAAGTTGCCGAGCCTCGCCACCATCCATCCGTGGACCGAAACCGAGTACAGTTTTCGCGCGAAAATCTACACACTTTTGGATAAAACATGGCTTCGATTGGTGGATGAATTGGTCGCCGTTTCCGAAAATGTGCAGGAAATTCTCCAAAAAATGTTGCCGCAAAAGCGTTGTACGCTGATTTCCAACGGCATCGATGTTCAACGATTTCAACAGGTTACGCCGGAACAGCGATTGCAGTATCGCAATCAATTGGGTGTTGGGGAAAACGAATTGCTCATCGGCACGATCGGGCGACTGGTACCGGAAAAAGGCTTTCAACATTTTATCGAAAGTGCGGCGGCGCTGTCGCGGGAACTGCCCGACATCAAATTTGTGATCATCGGCGATGGCGAATTAAAGGAAGAATTGATGTCCCGGGTGCGGAAGGAAAATATTACTGAACGATTGCAATTTTTGGGTGTCCGCAGCGATATTCCGCAACTCGTTGCCGCGATGGACGCGTATGTGCTATCGTCTGTTTCGGAGGGATTGCCGATGGTGGTTTTGGAAGCGATGGCTGCCGGAAAACCCGTTATCGCCACATCGGTTGGTGATGTGCCCAAAATTATCGCACATCGCAAAACCGGATTGCTGATCGAACCCGGCGATGTTTTGGCATTGACCGCCGCGATTCGCGAATTGGCGGAAAATCCGCAAATCGCAACACTAATGGGCGAAAACGCCCGCAATTTTGTTGAACAAAACTATTCGCTCGCTCATATGACATCGAAATATGTTGAACGGTTTGACGCGCTCACCGGCGAAAGGACGACGCATGTTTGAAATCCCGATTTTGGCTTATCACCACGTGGTGCCGGATCATTCTGATACAATATTGCCGTGGATTTACAATTCACCCTTTCGGGTCACTGTGGATCAGTTTGATGCGCAAATGCGATTTTTGGCAGAAAATAATTATAAAATTATGGGTTTGGACGAGCTTTGGCAGCTGGTCAGCGGTAAACAATCTGCTAAACAGGATGAATTAGCGAACAAATCTGTGGTAATCACTTTTGATGATGGCTGGAAAAATAATATCGATTTCGCATTGCCGGTTCTCAAAAATTACGGCATCAACGCAACCTATTACATCATCAGCAAAGCGGTTGGCGAGCCGGAATATATGAATTGGTCTGATCTCGAAAAAATGGCTGCAGCCGGAATGGATATCCAGTCACACGGGCATCGGCACGTGGCGTTGGAGCTGCTTTCTGATGACGAATGCCGCTTCGAATTTGAGTATTCCAAACATTTGCTGGAATTGAACTTGGGGCACAAAATCAACCATTTCAGTTTTCCGCTGGGTTTTTACAATCGCAAAGTGATCGACATTGCCAAAAAGTATTACAAAACCTCCGCCACTTCCAACACCGGTTTTGTATCAAACCAATCGAATGTGAACGAATTGCCGCGATTGATGGTTCGCCACGAGCATTCGCTTGATGATTTGCGGCTGATTTTGGAACGCGACAAACAACATCTCAAACACGAAATACGCGTTCAAAAAACCAAACGCATGGTGAAATCAGTTATCGGGCTGAAAAATTATCTCCGGCTGCACGAATTTGTCTATCGCACGCCTTCAACGGAAATTAAGGAAACGGAGTCAGCCTGATGAAAATTTTGTTTCTCTCGACCGAAAATCCGTTCCCGGTCGATCACGGGCATCATCTGCGAACCTATCAAAATTTGAAGGCGCTGTCGGCTGTGCACGATGTTCATTTCATTGGATTTTACAACGAACCGATGAATCCGGCAGACGTCAAATCCGTAAAAAAAATGTGCAAAACTGTTGATTTTTATCAAATTAAATACAGCGGAAAAAGCCCCGCGTTTTTGTGGATGACCTTGAAAAGCCAGTTCTCGGAAATGCCGGTTTCCATTCGCAAATACATTGATCCGCGGGTGGAGGCGCGCATTCGCGAGCTGATTTCCGGTGAGGGGATCGATCTCGTGCATTTCGATTTGTTGCACATGAGCGGTTATTTGACCACCACCGGCGACATTCCGTCGGTGCTGATCAACCACAATGTGGAGTGGATGCGCATTCAGCGATTGGCGGAAATCGCCAAAAATCCGCTGTTAAAATTGATGCTGAAACGCGAAACCGATCGGCTGCGAAATTACGAAAACGCCACCTGCGAGCGGGTGGATTGTTGCATCGCGGTGTCGGATGTCGATCAACAAATGCTCGAACGAGATGCGCCGCGCGGCAATTACGAAATGATTCCCAACGGCGTGGATGCCGCATTTTTTAAACCGAATAAACATGTGCCGGATCTGAAACGAATGGTTTGGGCGGGCGGAATGGACGGACTTTACAATCGCGATGCAGTGGATTTTTTTCTGGCTGATATTTGGCCGCTGATCGCGAAGGAAATAGCCGACGCCACCGCCGCATTTATTGGCAAAGAGCCGTCCGAACTGCTTCGTCAAGTTGCTGCGAAAGATTCGCGCATCACAGCCGTTGGTTATGTGGACGATGTGCGTCCGCATGTGGACAACGCGCTGTTTTTCATCGCGCCGTTGCGCGCGGGCAGCGGCACAAAATTGAAGGTGCTCAACGCGATGGCGCAGGGGCGGGCGGTGCTCACCACGTCAATCGGGGCGGAGGGTATCGCCGCAATGCAGGATGCGGAAATTCTGGTCGCCGATACGCCGCTGGCGTTTGCCCAAAAAGCGATCTGGCTGCTGCAGCATCCCGAAAAGGCACTGGAAATCGGGAATCGTGCCCGCGCAGTCATCGAGCGCGAATACGATTGGGATTCGCTGGAAGCCAAAACGCTGGCAATTTACGAGCGTGTGGCGAACCGGAAAATTATATCCCGGGATCAACATGAATAAAAACGAATGTTAATAAAGCGAATGATGAGATGAATTTAAAATAGTGGAAAAATCAGGAGACTCCTGCTTTCGCAGGGGTGACAGGAAAGATTGCATCTGTCATTCCTGCGAAGGCAGGAATCTCCCCAACAACATCAAAAGTAATCGCAAAAAAAATAGAGATTTGAAACAAGAGGTGAACATTTATGGGGCTGTTTAATTTTTTCAAAAAGAAGAAAAAAGTGTTTGTTATCGGGTTGGATTGCGCGGCACCGGAACTGGTGTTTCATCGCTGGCGCGACGATTTGCCCAACCTTCGCAAACTGATGACAGATGGCGTTTGGGGTGAACTAAGTTCCGCAATTCCCGCGATTACGGTTCCGGCGTGGAGCTCGATGCTGTCGTCCAAAGATCCCGGTGTGCTGGGCATTTACGGCTTCCGCAATCGCTCGGATTATTCGTACGACAAAATGTTTGTCGCCAACGGCGATTACGTGAAAGAAAAACGCGTGTGGGATTACCTCAGCGCGGCGGATTTGCAAAATGTGGTGATTGGCGTGCCGCAAACCTATCCTGTGAAGCCGTTAAACGGGCATCTGATTTCCGGATTTTTGACGCCCGATACCAACGCCGAATTCACGTGGCCGCCGGCGTTCAAAAATGAGGTGTTAAACCTCGAACCGGATTACGATTTTGATGTCAAAAAATTCCGCACGAACGACAAAGAATGGTTGCTCAGCCAAATTTACGAAATGACCGAACGGCGCTTCAACGTGGTCGATTACTGTCTCAAAAATAAACCGTGGAATTTTTTCATGCTGATGGAAATCGGCACCGACCGGATTCACCACGGATTTTGGGATTACCACGATCCGCAGCATTTTAAATATCAGCCGGGCAGCGAATTTGAGAATGCCATTCACGATTATTACGTGTTTATCGATACGAAAATTGGGCAGTGGCTCAATCAAATTGATGAAAATACGGCGGTGATCGTCGTTTCCGATCACGGTGCAAAACGGCTGGATGGCGGCATTTGCATCAACGAGTGGCTGTGGAAAAACGGCTATCTGGCATTCGAGGAAGATCCGCCCTCGGGCAAACCGGTTTCGTTTGAAAAGCTGAAAGTGGACTGGAAACGCACCAAAGTGTGGGGTAGCGGCGGCTATTACGCCCGCATTTTCTTCAATGTTGAGGGACGCGAGCCGAACGGCATCATTCCGCAAAGTGACTACGAATCGTTCCGCGATGAATTTGCCGCAAAAATCCGCGCTATTCCCGATCACAACGGTAATCCGTTGCCAACCAAAACCTTCAAACCGGAGGAGCTTTACAAAAAAGTAAACAATGTTGCGCCGGATTTGATGGTCTATTTTGGCGATTTGCTCTGGCGTTCGGTGGGCTCGGTCGGGCACGGCAGTTTTTACACATTCGATAATGACACCGGACCGGATTCCTGCAATCACGCCCAAAACGGGATGTTCATTTTACACGATCCTGCAAATCCCGGCAAAGGTCAGGAAATTACCGGTGCGCAGTTGATGGACATCGCGCCGACAGTGCTGGATTTGTTTGGCGTGGAAATTCCCGAAGATATGCAGGGCAGGGTGATCAGCCATCGCAAACCAACTCTGGACGTGGTTTACGATATGGTATGAGTGGTGGAAATTTGAAATTTGAAATTCGGAAGTAAGTATTTTTAGCCCGGTGTTTTGCCGGGCTTTTTTTGATTATTGGGTTGATTGATTCTGACATTCAACCCCGGGATTCCTGCCTTCGCAGGAATGACCAATTGGCGATGGTTATTTTGGTCGCTGAGCGAAGCCGAAGCAACAGCTTACCACTCGATTTTGGCAGCGGTTTCCAACATTTTTTGGATACGGTGGAACACCTGATGCTCGTTGATCACCCGTTCGCGGGCTTTGCGAATCACCGGTTCGCGCTTTTCGGGATGGCGTTGGTAAAAATCGATTTTATCATTCATTTCATCGACGCTGCGGAAGCTGACGATTTCATCTTCGGCGAATAAATCTGCCAAATCATCTTTCCAATCCGTGAGCAAAAATCCGCCGGAAGCCGGAATTTCGTACGCCCGCAAACTAACCGCGCTGCCGAGCTGCTGGCTGGACAAACACAAGTTAATTTTCGCCATTCGCTGAACGTGCGGCGCAGCCGTCAGGTTGTGCACCGGCGGGTGAATTTTTCCCGAGATGTTGGCTTTTTCCCAATCCTTATCGCCGAAAACATGGAAAAAATCCGCGCGAACATGTTCCAAAAAATGGCGGCGATACTGCTCGGTCGCTTCGCAAATCAAATAGCTGGCGTAATGAAAAAATTTGGCGGCAGTGGGGAAGTGGCTGCGCTGAATTCGCTCCGCTTGCAATAATAAATCATGCTGAAGTTCAGTAAAATCAATCTTTTTCGACAATTTTTTTGCCATTCGCGGATACTCCGGACGCAGCCGTGCCGCTTTCGATTTGTTGAATGTGCTGCCGATAAACACCGTCGCATTTGCCAAATTTGCAAATTCATCGTAATGATAATCCTGTGTTGGATCAACCGCAGTTGCGGAAGGCAAATGAAACACATGCGAAAATCCCGTATCGCGAAGCGGTTGCAAATGCTGCTTTTCGTAAGTGAAAACTGCCGTGTTTGGGGTTGCGTGCAGATGCGTATCCACCAAAATAAACCGGAAATCATCGAGATACCACATCAGCAGCGGAATGCGTAACTCATTGAGAATATTGACTATTTTGCCCTCCGGATCAAAACCGGCGTGGTTGATGCTCATGACACAATCCGGTTTGGTCATCAGCGCCGTTTTGAGGATGCTTTCCAGCATTTTGCTGGGATCGTTTTGCAGCACTTTTAAAACGGTAACGCGATGACCCAACTTCTGCAGCGCGTCGATCGACTCTTTTTGCAGAAAATAATCATCATCCAGATATAAAATGTTGTGCGTTGCATCGGCAAATTTTCGGTAAGAAAAATGCTGTTTAAGGTTTTGCATGTTGCGTTCCGGTCAAGATTTAACAATAGGTTAGGTTTAAAGATTCGTCTGGTTTTTGGTGAACTTTAGCGACGCCGTTTCCGGCGTTGGCTGCCCAAACGGATTACAAAAAATACCCCGGTCAGGGGTGTGTCCAGAGCATTCCGTCCAATGTGGAAAACCTTATGTTTGGTAATGGATCTTTGCTAAATTGGCAACCGCAATATCAACAATGAGGTGCACTAAGGAGACAGAATGAAACAGGTTTATTGGATTGTTAACCTATTATTTATAATGTGTTTACCGTTGTATTCGCAATCGTCGGTTGCTGAAATGGACAGCGCAGCAATCGCGGACTCGCTGTCGTATCAGGTGGACGATGTGGTGGTAACCGGAACGCGCTATGGCAAAAAAATCATCGATATTCCGTATCCGGTAACGCGGGTGGATTTTCGCGAATTTAGGTACGAACGCAAAGCCGGCGTTAGCGACGTGCTATCGTCCGTGCCGGGGCTGTTTTTGCAATCGCGCTACGGCAATCATGATGTGCGGATTTCCATTCGCGGATTCGGCAGCCGCTCCAATTCCGGCATTCGCGGGGTGCGCATTTTGCTGGACGGCATTCCGGAATCGGAACCGGACGGGCAAACCCGCATCGAGGCGATCGATTTCAACTCGGTCGGGCGCATCGAAATTGTGAAAGGCAATGCGTCCTCGCTATACACCAACGCGCCGGGCGGCGTGATCAACTTCATCAACGATGTGGATTTTGACCGCACATTTTTGGTGCAGTTCAACGATTTCGGGTCGTACGGCTTGCGCCGCAACGGGTTGAAATATGGCTTCAAATCGCCGGCGTACACCTGGCTGATGACGTATAGCTATCACAATTCCGACGGTTACCGCGAGCAAAGTAACGACTGGTGGCACATCGTCAACACCGTTTTGGAAACGCGCCCATCCGACCGCACCAAACTGCAACTGCTCGGCTATTTTGTGGACGGACAAATTTTCCTGCCCGGCTCGCTCTCCAAAACAGATTTTGAGGAAGATCCGTCGCAGGCAAACCAGCGCGATCTCGATCGCGGCACCAATCGCTACACCCGGAAGGGACGGCTCGGTTTGCGATACGAAGTCGCACTGGATAAAGAGCGAAATAATGAACTGGAGATCACCGGATACGGCACCATCAAATATTTTGAGCGGGTGTCCAGCAACTTTCGGATCATCAATCGATACGGTTTGGGCGCCAGCGGGCGATTCATCAACCGCAGCGTATTGGCAAACCGGAAAAATGAATTTTCGATGGGATTCGATCTGCTGAACCAGACCGGACCGGTGGAAGCGTATGTGAATTTCGGCGGGCAAAAAAGCGATATCCTCCAAACCCTGACGGACGAAACCATCGCAAATGTGGGATTTTATCTGCAAAACAATTTGAACCTCATCGACAACCGGTTGGATTTATTGCTCACCGGGCGATACGATAAAGTGATTTTTGACGTAAAAGATCAACTGTTGGGTTCGCGTGGCGCGAAACGCCGGTTTGAGGAATTTACACCGAAAGCTGCGCTAAATTACAAATTTACGCCGCTTATCGCGATTTACGGCTCTGTCGGGCGAAGTTTCGAAAGCCCTGCCGGGAATGAACTGGATAACTTCCCGACCAGCACGCAACCGGGGATTTTACTCAATCCCGATTTGAAACCGCAGGAAACCACCAATCTGGAATTGGGCATCAAAGGCAATATTTTCCGTTCGCACAGCGCCGGATTTCGCTCAATGCTTTTCGAAGCGACATTTTTCCGCTATATTATTGATAACGAAATTGTGCCGTTCGAAGTGTTTTCCGATGTGTTTTTCCGGAACGCTGCCCGAACCATCCGCAACGGACTGGAGATCGGCGGAACGGTGGATGTGTATCGCGGATTGCAACTAAATGTGGCATATACGTTCTCCGATTTTTCGTATGACAGTTACAAAGCATTGTCGCTCAGCGTCGGCAACAACGGCGCAATTACCAACGAAGAATCGGATTTTTCCGGAAATATTGTGCCGAGCGTGCCGCGCCACAACCTGAATATCGCGCTGTCGAAATCGTTCAATCTGACGCCCGATCACGCGTTTTTTGTGAAAGGCGGGATGTGGGATGTCAGCGGGTTATACACAGATGACGCAAATTCAGAACAATCAGAGGGTTATCGCCTGTTTAACGCGCTGATCGGACTCGATGTTTTCAAAAACAGTCCGTTGAATCTGTTGCTTTCTGCGGGCGTCAACAACATCACCGACGAAACATATGTGGCATTTGTGAATATCAACTCCGCCCGGCAGGAATTTTACGAAGCCGGATTGCCGAGAAATTTCTTCGGATCGATAAAATTGGGTCTGCAATTTTAACAAATAAACCATACGAGAGACAATGAATACTCTGTTCAGGTATCTGTTTTTATTGAATTTAGCGATTGCAATTTTCAGTGTGAACGCTTTTGCCCAGGTTAGCGTAAATTACCGGCTTTACCCAAGTTCCGTTACCCAGACAGAGGTATTTGTAACCCGACATCCAACAAATTCGCAGTTGCTTTTTGCAACTGCGAATTCAATTACGTTTGCACCGTTTTTTGTGAGCGAAGGCGTGTATGTGTCCACCAATGGGGGAGATAGCTGGTTTGGCAGCGATACCTGCAAAGGCGAGCCAATCGTTTTTCACGGTGGTGATCCGGGTATCGCGATCGACAAAAACGGCACATTTATTCTCACCCGGTTGGGAACGCCGCCGTTTTCCGGCGTATATGCGCATTATTCCACCGACAACGGCGCAAGCTGGTCGAACCAGATCACCATCACAACGGATGACATTGAGCGCGCAGCGATAGCATCCGACGCCTCACCGGAAAGTCCGTTTTACGGACGAACCTACGCCGTTTTTGTGAAATTCGCATCGCCGTTTGCGGTGCACATTTCCCACACGGATGATGGCGGCGCAAGCTGGAGCACACCGTTGCGCATCAACAATCCCGCAAACGCGGGTCGCGGTGCAGATATCACTATTGGTAAAGATGGCACAGTTTACGTCTGTTGGGCAGGAGTAACGAATACGTCCCCATTTGCGGAAATTTTGACCGGATTTGCCAAATCCAGCAACGGCGGACAGAACTGGACAGTTCTGGAAAGCGCGTTCGAAATGAGCGGTATTCAGGGGCAACTCGCCCAGAAAGCCAACATCCGGGTGAACGGGCTGCCGCGCATCGAGATCGACAACAGCGGCGGCGCGCGCGATGGCTGGATTTATATCATTACCACCGAGAAAGGGCGGTTGCCTGCCGGCAGCGATCCGGACGTGATTTTGCATCGCTCCGGCGATGGCGGACAAACATGGTCAGCCGGCATCCGCGTAAATCAGGATGCGCTGAACAACGGCAAAATCCAGTATTTTCCTGCGCTGCATGTGGATGACGACGGCGGTTTAAACGTCATTTTTTACGATGACCGCACCACAACCAGCGATTCCACCGGCGTTATTCTGGCGCGATCGACGGATGGCGGCGACAGTTGGACGGAAATTGAGGTGAGTGATCACAATTTTAAACCGGTGCCGATTGGCGGTTTGGGCGCAGGATATCAGGGTGATAATATTGATATCACGTCATCGAACGGGCAATTGCTGCCGATGTGGATGGACAATTCCAGCGGCACATATCAAATCTGGACTGCCAAAGTGGATATCGATGCCGTTGGCATCGAACCGGGTGAAACTGCGGTTCCATCCGGTTTTTCGCTCGACCAAAATTACCCGAATCCGTTCAATCCGCAGACAAGTATTCGCTACCGAGTCGCTGAAAATTCATTCGTCAAATTAAATATTTACAATATTTTGGGTGATCTTGTGAAATCGCTGGTGAGTGAAACGCAATCGCCCGGGGAAAAAGTTGTTTTGTGGGATGGCACCAATCAATCCGGCGCAGCGGTTGCCAGCGGATTTTATCTTTATCAGCTATCCGCAGGCGATGTTCAACAAACCCGGCGCATGTTACTCATTCGCTAATCAAACGAAAGCTGCTCAAATGAAATATGAAAAACTGGATTTCCCCGCGGTAATTACGATTATTGGCGGCGCGATTATGGTGTTCAGCTTTTTGCTGGCGCAGATCGGCGAGCGGGTAAAATTTTATTTTTTTTTTACGGGGTTGGGGTTGGGTTTGCTGGGGTTTGTGTTGCGGAAATTGCGGAAGCGGAAATAGTTCTAAAAATTCTCAGTTGTCCCAAAGTCTGATTATTGGATAGCTGTCCAGTTTTTTATCGGCGCTTAAAATCGGGATTTGATCTAAACTGCTTTGGCAACACAGCAGTCTGTCAAACGGATCTCTGTGATAAAATGGTAACGTAGCAACTGCGAAAATGTGGTGTCGTTCAATATTTAGTATCTTAATATTATTGCCCTTAACATGTTTATTTACAAATACTTCCACTGTTGAGTTCAAGGTTAATTTACCCAGACTAACCTTTATTGCAATCTCCCAAATACTCGCCAAGCTTAGGTAAACTTCGTTATCTTTGTCGACAAACATTGATTTTGCAGCTTCTGTCAAACGATTATCGTTGGTTATAATCCACAAAAAAACGTGGGTATCTAACAGTATTTTCAAGGCATGTATTCCTCAAAATCTTCCAAATCATCATCAAAATCGGCCGAAATAAAAACGTCACCTTTGGCAGCGCCGATTTTCCTTTCCGGCAACAATTCATCGAGTAGCACCAGTTTGACAAGCGGTTTGTTGCCTTTGGCAATGATAACTTCTTCGCCATTCAGCACCAGTTCGATAAGTTTTGAAAGGTGGGTTTTTGCTTCGTGAATGTTAACCTGAGTCATTTTTAACCTTAGTTTAGTTACATGACTAAGCTAAGTTTCGTATGCTGCCAAGTCAATATAATTTTGTGCGATTTTATTATTCTTCCATCGTTGCATCAACCAGCCGGTAGTACATGCCCATCGGGTCATCCGCCAGCAATTGCAGCGTTCCGCTGATGGTGATCGGATTGTAGCTGAATTTCATCGATTTTGTGGCTTTCACTTCCACCATTGTCTCCGGTCCACCCGGCAAACAGAAATAGCAGGACGCCACCGGATTTGCGCTCAAAATAAAATTTTTCTGCTTTTTTGCCTGATCGAGCGGCATCATGTAACCGCGTAATTTTACGGTTGTGCCATCCAGATTTTGGACATCCTGGCTGAATTTTGGCGCGAGCAGATTGTTTTTTTCGATCACTTCCACTTTTGCGAGCACATCCCAGCTCATCGGGTCACTGGACTTTGCCTCTTCCGCAACGGCAAACCATCCGGAAACAAACAGCGCTAAAGTAAATATTTTCAGATGTTTCATGACTTTCCTTTTTGTAAATCGACGTCGTTATTTTTACGATTGAAATCGTTGCGCTTCGATCGCTGATGCACCGGGAAATTCCGCAATTTCACGCCGCAATTTGGCAAATCCGGCAACATTGGACAATATCACACAAATTTGCCAAAAAATCAAGTTGTGAGAATTAGCGCTTTTCATTTTCATAAAAGCGTTGTAAACTGGCGTTTTATTTTAACCGAACGAGGAGAAAATATGTCAAAACCAAAAGTAATTTTAGCGTATAGCGGCGGTCTGGATACCTCTGTAATTCTAAAATGGCTGGCCAACAAAGGCTACGAAGTGATCTGTTTTGTGGGAAATATCGGGCAAACCGAAGATTTTGCCGCAGTTGAGAAAAAAGCGATGGCAACCGGCGCAAGCAAAGTGTATGTGGAAGATTTGCGGGAAGAATTTGTCAAAAAATACATTTTCCCGGCGTTGCGCGGCAACGCGATTTACGAAGGTCGCTATTTGCTGGGCACATCGCTGGCGCGACCCTGTCTGGCAAAACGCCAGATCGAAATCGCTGAAAAAGAAGGCGCCGGTTTTGTCGCTCACGGCGCAACCGGCAAAGGCAACGATCAGGTGCGTTTCGAACTGACCTGTTACGCGCTCAATCCGGGAATCAAAGTGATTGCCCCGTGGCGCGATCCGGAATTTCTGGGTCAGTTCAAAGGACGGACAGATTTGATCAATTATGCCACAAAACACGGTATTGCGATAACTGCAACCACAAAAAAGCCGTATAGCGAAGATGATAACCTGATGCATATCAGCCACGAAGCGGGCATTTTGGAAGATCCGAAAATGCGCCCGGAAGAAAATGTGTTCAGCAAAAGCGTTTCGCCGATGGATGCGCCGGACAGCGAAACCGTGCTGGAAATTCATTTTATGGATGGCATGCCCGTTGCCGTCATCGACCACACCAACGATATCACCCACGATTCGCCGCTGGAAATGTTCAACTATCTCAACAAAATTGCCGGCGAAAACGCCATCGGGCGAGTGGATTTGGTGGAGAACCGTTTCATCGGCATCAAATCGCGCGGGATTTACGAAACGCCCGGCGCAACGGTACTTTGGGTAGCTCACCGCGATCTCGAAGGATTGGCGATGGACAAAGAAGTGATGCATTTGCGTGATATGATGATCCCAAAATTTGCTGAGCTAATTTACAACGGCTTCTGGTTTTCGCCGGAAATGGATTTTATCATGAGCGCATTCAACAAAAGCCAGGAATACATTGACGGCCGGGTGATGGTAGCGTTGTATAAAGGAAATGTGCAGATTATCGGACGGGAATCGCCGACATCATTGTATGACAAGGAATTGTCCAGCATGGAAGAAGAAGGCGGGTTTGACGCAACCGATTCGACCGGATTCATCAATATTAACTCCATCCGGTTGAAAGCGCATAATTTGGTATTGCGTAAGAAACGTCCGTATAACTGGCGGGAAAATCTGGCGATGAGAAGCTAATCAGCCAATCCGTATTTTTTCCGTTTGCGCCACAGCGTCGCCGGATCGATGCCCAAAATTTGCGACGCCTCGCTGACACTTTCGGTAATCGATAGCACGTAATCAATTTGCCGCTTTTCCAGTTGTTCGAGGGAAAGCGGCTTTTTTTGTTGCGGCGAATCCGGGTGAATTTCGTCCGGCAAATCCTGTAGCGAAATTTGTGATTGCCGGGAGAGCAACGCGGCACGCTGAACGGCGTTTTCCAGTTCCCGCACGTTGCCCGGCCAGCCGTAGCTGAGTAGCGCCAGTCGCGCTTCCGGCTGTAAATCCGGATTCGGGTTTGGCGAAAATTTCTGCAAAAAATGGGCGATCAGCACCGGCACATCTTCCGGGCGCTCCCGCAGCGGCAGCAATTTCAGACGCACGGTGTTCAGCCGGTAAAACAGGTCTTCGCGGAAATAACCATTTTCCATCGCTTCGCGGAGATTGCGATTGGTCGCCGCAACGATGCGCACATCCACCTTCCGGGTGCGGCTTTCGCCGAGTTTCTCAAATTCGCCATCCTGTAAAATACGCAATAATTTAGCTTGAACCGCCGGCGGTAATTCGCCGATTTCATCGAGAAAAATAGTGCCGCCGTTGGCAAGTTCAAATCTGCCCAAACGATCTTTAATTGCGCCGGTAAACGCGCCTTTCACGTGACCGAACAATTCGCTTTCGAGCAAATTTTCCGGCAGTGCAGCGCAGTTCACCGTTACCAGCGGTTTGTGTGCGCGGGCGCTGTGGCGATGGATCATTCGTGCCAGCACGCCTTTTCCTGTGCCGCTTTCGCCCTCAATCAAAATGCTCATATCCGTTTCCGCTGCCCGAAATGCGAGTTCCAGCAAATCGCGCATTTTGGGATTTCTGGTGATCAATTCGCCCTGTTCCGCCATTTGCCGGGCTTGCTCGCGCAGTTCGAAAACCTCTGTTTTCAGCTGGTGAAAATTGAGCATTTTTTGGGCAAAAATTTGTAATTCAAGATAATCGAACGGCTTTTGCAGATAATCGTGTGCGCCATTTTTAATCGCTTCCACAGCACTTTCGATGGAGCCGTGCGCGGTGATAATTGCCACTGTCGTTTGCGGCGCATGTTCGCGGAATGCCTGCAAAATCACCATTCCATCGATCGGCGTCATTTTCAGATCGACAAATGCGAGATCAAATTGCGAGCCGGGAATGGCTGCCAGCGCCGATTCCGGATCCTGAAATGCGCTGATGTCATGTCCCAAATCTTCGAGGCACATGCGCATGGTTTTTAAAATATTCGGCTCGTCGTCGATGAGCAAAATTTTCGCAGGTGATTGCGGTTTCGCCATAATGTTTCAATCGTTTCGTTTATTTTTTGCCGTTGTTTTGACACGATGACAGGTTTAACCGGATGTCGGTTTATAATCATTATAGTAGAGACAATTCATGAATTACCGATATAGACAATTCATGAATTACCGATAGAGACAATTCATGAATTGTCTCTACTGCGTTAACCCATTGTAAATATTCAATATAAAATATTCAATTGCCAATATTAACCGGCATCGTGAAATAAAATTTGCTGCCTTTGCCTTCTGTGCTTTCCGCCCAGATTTGCCCGCCGTGAGCCTGCACAATTTCCCGGGCAATTGCCAATCCCAAACCGATATTGCCTTTTTCCGCATTCTGGAAATTTTTAACCTGCACAAATTTATCAAAAATAACATCGATGGCGGCTTCGGGAATGCCATTGCCGCTGTCGGCAACGCAAATTTGCACTTTCTCCGGGAGCGCCGTTGCGGAAATGCGAATGTTTCCGCCCGGCGGCGTATGCTGAACGGCATTTTCGATCAGATTTGTCAGCACGCGGGATAGTTTTTGGGCATCGGCAAACAGTTGCGGAAGGGAAGCGGGGCAATCGGTTTGCACGAGAACCGGCTTTTCATCGATGAGGAATCGCAGCGATTGCAATGCTTTTTCGAGAATTTGCGGCAGCGAAACCGGCTCCGGCTGAAGGGTTGCTGCGCCGGATTCCAAACGCGACAGATCGAGCAGATCGGTGACGAGCAGCCGGAGCCGCTGGCAATCCTGTTTGGCATCGCTGAGCAGTTCGCGCTGCGCTGCATTCAGTTCGCCGCGGCTTTCGCGGGTCAAAATATCGATGGTCATGTTGATGGAGGTGAGCGGCGTTTTGAATTCGTGCGAAATGGTTGCCATAAATTCCGATTTCATCCGATCCAGATTTTTGAATCGGGTGACATCCTGCAGCAAAGTAACCCGACCAAGCACGCCGTCGTTGCGATCGGGAATGTCGATTTGGCGGGCGGCATAAAACAGCGTTTCACCATCGCGCTGAATTTGCAACAGAAATTTGGGCATTTCCCCGGGCGCGGTGGCCACCGGCGTTTGGGCGGTTATCAGCTCCACTAACGCGGCGTCGGCGATCACCTGCCCGACCGGACGGTTCCGCCATTCGTCGCCGGAAATACCCAGCACCAGCCGCGCGCGGTCGTTCATTAGCGAAATGTGGTGGTTGGTATCCGTGACGATCACCGCTGCGGGAATGCTGGTTACGATGGTTTCCGAACGTTGTTTCTCCTGCAAAATTTGTTGAATATTCATTTGCTCGTATTCGTGCAATCGCCCGGTCATTTTGTTGAATTCGCGTCCAAGCTCTGCAATTTCATCGTCTGTGGTGATGTCTATTTTTTGGTTAAGATAGCCGCTGCTGATTCGGCGCACGGTTTCGGTAGTTTCTTTCACCGGTTTTAAAATGCTGCGGGTAAACCAGACGCTGGCGGCGATGCTCAGTAAAATCGCCAATGCAGCAATGCTGACAATCACCGCGGTGGCGTTCCGGGAAACAGCACGGGCGCGCACGTCGGCTTCGCGAATGGCGTTTTCATTCACCTGCTTCAACCGGTCGCTCAAATCGCGGATAAACAAACTTCGGGGGATAATTACTTTTTCGTTAAAAACGGCAGCGGTTTGCGGCGTATCACGCAGCAACAGTTGCAGCGTATCGATCCGCGACAGATAGTCGCCGTAAACGATGCGCAGGCTGTCCAAAATCAGCGGTTCGCCGGGCAGCGCAATACCTTCGATTGCCCGTTGGTGCCAGTTCCAGAATTCGTTCCGGTAGGTTGCAAAATTGCTCAGCAGTGATGAATCACCCGGTGTTTCGATGAAATTTGCCACAGCACGATTTTGCTGTTCCAGCGCCAGCGCCATATTTTCTGCGGCGGTAACATTCTGGTATTTTTCCTGCAGAATGCGATCGACCGGGCTGCCAAGCTGGTTGATGTGATAAATCGAAAACATTGCTATTGCAATGTTTATGGCGATAATCACCACATATCCCAACCCAATTTTATAACTCAGGCTTCGCATAATTTTCTGTTATTCATCATCGCGGTGAACGGTGTTCGGGGAAAATGCGGGCAAACAAACCGCCACATATTCTGCGCCGCCATCCGCCGGCGAACTGTATTGCACCCACTCGCCGCCCGGCACAATTATCGCCTGTCCTGCGCGAACATCCATTTCGCCATCGGCGGTTTTTACCCGTAACATGCCGCTCAACACCACTGTGTATTCGTCAAATTCCGGGGTTTGGCCGGGTTCCACCCAGCCTGCGGGGCTTTTCATCCGGGCAATGCTAACATCTGATGTTTTCGAATTTACCCGCCCGATGTATTCTTCGATGATTTTGGGTTTATTTCCCGCTGCCGCGATAATCGTCGGTTTTTCTATCAGGATTGCCATTTTTTAACCCTTTTTGATGGTATATGATATGATTCGATCGTTTTTTTACAGATTAAATCCGGTTCGTTTGTTCCTAAAAATAGTGATTGTTTGGTTTATCTCAAACAAAAAACCGGCGTCACCGGGTTATCTGCCGGCAAATTGCAACGATGATCGGTTTACAGAAAAATCCATAAATGGAATTCGATAATTTTTCAAGATAAACTCATGAAATACGATAATTTAGGCATCCGGGAAATTTTGTCATCCGGTTGTAATGTAATCTTAAACCATGCGTCATTCAATTCAGGTAAATTTATTAAAGATTGTGTTTGTGATCATATTTTCAAACTGATGCGGTGTTAATTTTGAACTCATCAGTGACAGAGGGCGTTTTAATATTCAAGGAAGGGTAGTTTTCGATGAATCGTATGGGTTTTGCAGTTTTCGTCCTGTTATTTCTCTCCGTTCAATTATTCGCAACAAGTTATGTTTGGAATGGCTCAACCGGTGATTGGGGAACTTCCGGCAACTGGTCGCCCAACGGCATTCCGGGCAGTTCCGATCAGGTTTCCATTTCCAGCGGAACGGTTACGGTTTCCAGCAATCGATCCGTCGGCAGCCTTACGATTACGGGTGGCACTTTATTGTTGAGTGGTTCCAGCGTTCTCACGGTCAATAATTCAGCAAATTGGAGCAACGGAACCATCACCGGGAGCAGCAGCGCCAAAATATCTTTTGGTGCCAGTTGTTCGATGATCATTTCCGGTTCCGGCGAAAAAAGTATGGATTACCTCACTTTTGAGAATTACGGCGATATCGTTTGGCAGGATGCCGGCGAAATTAAAGTGAATCACGAAGCCCATTTTATCAACCGCAGCGGTGCCAATTTCGATATTGAAAATAAAACCCGGCTGGATTTTGTCGCAGCAACCGATGGCGGAAGACTTACCAATTATGGCACAATTACTAAAACAGGAAATTCGGGTGGCAGTTACGATGAAACCCAACTTGATCCCACATTGCTGAATTACGGCACAATCAGTGCCGAAGTTGGCATCATCCAATTTGAACATGGCGATACCGTAACGGGACTTGAGGGCACTTTTCATACGGAAAGCGGAGCAGTCATTTCCTTTGCCGATCGCCCGTTCATTTTTGACGGCGCGGAATTTACCGGTGATGGCACCGTGCAAATGATCCAGAGCAACACCCGGCCAGTAATCACATCCACGGGTGATGGTATGACATTTTCATCCGGTACCACTTTTCTGATTGATGTGGAAGGCTCATCTTCATCGGAAGGGTATGTTGGCGGCGATGGTCCGATTGTCATCAACGGCACATTCGAGTGGCGTGCCGGCCGCGTTTACGGATCGGGAAGTCTGGTTGTAAACGGCACATTTTTATATACCGCGACAACAAATACGTTAATGAATCAACGAACATTAACCGTAAACGGCGACTCCTATTGGACCGGTTTGAGCTCCAAACGATTGGATTTTGAGAACGGTGCAACCTTAATCAATGGCGTTGGCGCAACATTTCATCAGCAAAGCAATTCAACCTGGGATGTAATTTCTGCCGGTTCCGGTACTTTTATTAACAACGGTACGTTCACAAAGGATGCCGGCGGGGGCACCGTCACATTCATAGTGGATGTCACGAATAATGGCACCATCAACGTTCAAAACGGTGAAACCGTTTATTTTGATGAAGATTTTGTAAATGCCGCATCAGGTATCTTAACCGGTTCCGGGCTGATCGACACTCACAAAGCGTCAACAGTAACGTTAAACGGCGGCTACAATCCCGGCGGTGCATCGGCGGCGGGAAATTTGTCGATCAGCGGATCTCAAACCCTGTCCGGAAGTTCGGTTTGCACATTTGAAATTGGCGGAACTTCGCAGGGCAGCCAGTATGATCACATTAATTCGTCCAGCAGTTTAGCACTCGGCGGTACGTTGAATATTTCGATAATCAACGGATTTGAACCACAGGATGGGCAAACGTTTACGATAATTAACTGTTCAAGTTTAAGTGGCGATTTTAGTTCGTTTAATATTCCAACACAGGATGGGAACCCGATTTTTGATGTTCAAAAAGTAGGCAACACAGTTGTGCTGGAAACATTGTTCGATGTTTCATTGCCGGTTGAATTGGCGTCGCTGCGCGCAAACGGCGGCTTTCGCCAGGTTCAACTGGAATGGACAACCGCCAGTGAAATCAACAACTTAGGATTTGAAGTATATCGCTCCAATTCCCAAAACGGTCCGTTTGAATTGGTTGCAACCTTTGCAACGGATGCTGCGCTGACCGGTGCCGGAAACAGCAACGTTTATCACAATTACGCTTACAAAGATCTGCGATTGGCAGACAAAACCACCTATTTTTACAAGCTTGCCGATGTGGATTACAACGGCGTTCGCAAATTTCACAGCGCTATTTCCGCAACAACTGCCGATGATCAAACCCTGATTTCCGGTTTTGAGCTGGCACAAAATTTCCCAAACCCGTTCAATCCGGAAACAACCATTCAATTTTCGCTGCCGCAAAACAGCCGTATCCGGGTGACGATTTTTGATCTGTTGGGACGACCCGTCCGGCAACTCGGCGACGGCGAATTTACAGCGGGAGAGCATCAGTTAAAATGGGACGGAAGCAATGATTTTAGTCAGCCGGTGAGTGGTGGTGTTTACTTTTTGCGGTTGGATGCTTTTGATCCGGAGAGCGGTTTTCTGAAATTTTCGAATACGAAGATGATGACGCTGGCGCATTAAAAAACGACGCATTCCAATTTCTAAATCAAATAAAAACAATGGGGAACGCTATTTGGTGTTCCCTAAATATTTTGAAATGGTATTGAACAGATTGTCCGGTTTGAAAGGTTTGGTGATAAAATCGTTCATGCCGGTGTTCAGCACTTTTTCGCGAACTTCGGTTAGGGCTTCGGCGGTGAGCGCGATAATCGGCACCAGCTTGCTGTGCTCGGAATCCAAGTTTCGAATTGCGGTTGTCGCCTGATAACCGTCCATTTCCGGCATTTGTAAATCCATCAAAATAAGGTCATATGTGTTATTGCGAACGCAATCAACGGCAATTTTGCCGTTTTCTGCGAAGTCGAGCAGCACTTCCCATTTTTGCAAAAAGCGTTCGGCAACCAGCCGGTTCACACGATTATCTTCCACCAACAGCACTTTTGCACCTTTTAAGCCGTGTCCATATTGCCGGGAAATGGGTGCAGATTCAAAGTTGTCAACCGGTGTTTCCGCCGATTTACCAAATTCGAGTGTGAAGTAAAATTCGGACCCTTTTCCGGGTTTGCTTTCCACGGAAATTTCGCTGTTTTGCAATTCCAGCAACCGTTTGGTAATTGTTAAACCTAATCCGGTTCCGCCGAATCTGCGGGTTGTGGTTGAGCTTTCTTGCGTAAAACTGTTAAAAATATGTGGCAGGTTTTCCGGTGTGACACCAACGCCAGTGTCTTTTATTTTGAAAAAAATCAGCACGCAGTCTTCGCGGTTTTCGATACACTTAACTTCAATATTTACAGAACCTTCTTCCGTAAATTTGATAGCGTTGCTGATCAAGTTGTTCAATATTTGCGTCAACCGGACCGGGTCGCCGGTCACATGTTTTGGCAGCGCCGGATCGGTTATGAGATTCAGCTCAATATTTTTTTCCTGCGCTTTTAACCCGGATGCCAGATACACACCTTCGAGCAATTCTTGCAAGCTAAAATCGATTTGCTCGATGATAATTTTCCCAGCCTCAATTTTGCTGAAATCCAGAATATCATTAATCAGCGACAGCAGATTATTCGCCGAAAACTGCAGCGTTTTCAAAAATTCCATCTGATCTTCGCGCGGGTTACCTTGCAGCAGCAAATATGACATTCCGATGACCGCGTTCATCGGCGTGCGGATTTCGTGGCTCATCGTGGACAAAAATTCCGATTTGGTATTTGCCGCTTTTTCAGCAGATTCACGTGCAGCAATCAGGTCATGTTCCAATTGTTTTTGCCGGGAAATTTCCTCTGTCATGCCCACAATCCGCAGTAATTTATCATTTTTGATCACCGGGAAAGTGCGGGTATGCAACCATTTGGTCACTCCGCTTTGGGTTTTAATCCGGTATTCGATATCCAAAAACCCATCTTGGGTAAATTTGTTGGATTTTAATGCCAATAAAAATCGTCCAGAATCTTCAGGAATTACCAATAAATCAGAGAAATTTTTTACTTCCAAAAATGTGTCTATTGGTTGCTCATATATTTTTACGAAAGCGGGGCTGATGTAAACAAATTTTCCATTTTCTACAACCCAAAAAATTTCCTCAATATTTTCCGTAATGCTGCTGAGCAATTCGGTTGTCCGTTGCAGCTCTTTGTTGAGCGTTTCCTGTTCAGTTATCGCATTGTGGATGGTAAGGCGTTGTTTTCGATTGAGATGCCGGTAAATCAACGCAAATGATTGGGCGGAAATTAACACAACCACAAAATTTTTGAACAGGAGATATTTTTGATAAGCGGCATCCAGATTTGCAACCGCAAATAGAGAATAATCAGTAGCTTCCAGCAACATAAATGCTGCCATCGGGAAAAAATAAGTGATAAACAGCTCGTGCTTTTTTTCCAGATCGAACACAAACATGCTGCCAAACAGCAGCGAAACATAGTTGAAGTGAAATCCCGTTGATGCGCCAAAAGTGGATGCCGATACAAAAATATTGGCAATCAAAACGCCGTAAACAATCAATTTTTTGGTGAGCAAATGTCGGATAAACCAGAGATAGGGCGTAATGAGATACACCATAGACCCGATTGTTTTGCTGATAATTAATGCCGGATAGCCAAGTTTGATCGCATTTATTGTGTCCGGCAGGGTTACACAGGCGACAATCAGGCTTGCGTAATTGAACAGGCGAATCGAATCGATTTCATTTTTTGGTGTATTTTTGGGAATAGCGAGGTTTGCGAATCGCTGGGCAACGGATGAAATAATAGAGCCTATATTACTGATATTCATTGTGTTAACTCAGTTGAAATATGAGATACAAAATTGCATTTTCCAACTCTGGTTTCGAATCCTCGACGCGCGATAATTGAATTTGCCAAATCAAACTTCCTGACATTTTTCATTTCATCTCAATAATCGGTTGTTCGGTGAAACGCTTTAACGGTTCCGAAATTACGTTACATAATTCTCAAATAATTTTTGGGCAGATAATGGATGTTAAAAAAAATCATTTTATGGGTTGAATATTTGGCTGAAAACGATAAATTCGGACACATTTCAAAATATTTTTCAAACAGATTGGTTGCGACTATTGCAGTGACTCCCGGCGTTTTTTTACCGGATGACGAAAAAGGAGAATAAATGCTATCGAAAGTGAAATCTGCCGCATTAATGGGAATTGACGCTTATTTGGTGGAAGTGGAAACCAGTTTGGAGCGCGGTTTGCAGAACGTTGCGATGGTCGGATTGCCCGATTCCGCCGTTCGGGAGAGCCGGGAACGGGTGACCTCCGCCATCAAAAATTCCGGTTACGAGCTGACCCAAAAGCGAACGACCATCAATTTGGCGCCGGCAGATATTCGCAAAGAAGGTTCCGGTTACGATTTGCCGATTGCCATCGGATTGCTGGCTGCGTATGGCGAAATTTCCGAAGCGCGGCTGCACGATCACGTCATTGTTGGTGAACTGGCGCTGGATGGCGCAGTGCGTCCGGTGCACGGCGTGCTTTCCATCGCGTGGATGGTTCGCCAAATGGGCATGAAAGGATTGCTGGTGCCCACCGAAAATGTTCGCGAAGCCGCGATGATCAAAGAATTGGAAGTGTTCCCGATCGACAATTTGCGCCAGGCGGTCGATTTTTTAAACAGCGTGGAAGAGATCGCGCCGCATGATGTCGATCTCAACGAAATTTTTGAAGTGAGCCGCCACTATCAGGTCGATTTTGCGGATGTGAAAGGTCAGGAGCACGTCAAACGTGCGCTGGAAGTTGCCGCAGCGGGCGGACACAACATTATAATGGTTGGCCCGCCGGGCTCCGGTAAAACCATGTTAGCCAAACGCATTCCCACTATTTTACCGACGATCACTTTGGAAGAAGCGCTGGAAACCACCAAAATCCACTCCGTTGCCGGACTGCTGGAAAACAACTCGGCGATGATCGCCACCCGTCCGTTCCGCTCGCCGCACCACACCATCAGCGATGCAGGGTTGATCGGCGGCGGCAAATTTCCCCGTCCCGGCGAGGTGAGCCTCAGCCATCACGGTGTGCTGTTTTTGGACGAACTGCCGGAATTCAAAAAAAATGTGCTGGAAGTAATGCGCCAGCCGTTGGAAGACGGCAAAGTGACCATCGCGCGGGCGCTGTTGTCGATAACGTATCCCGCAAATTTTATGCTCGCAGCCGCGATGAATCCCTGCCCGTGCGGCTATTACACCGATCCGGGAAAGGAATGCAGCTGCGCGCCGCCGCAAATTCAACGCTATTTGTCGCGAATCAGCGGACCGTTGCTCGATCGAATTGATATTCAGATTGAAGTTCCCGCTGTAAAATATCAGGATTTGGCCGCCAAACAAAGCGGCGAGAAATCGACCGAGATTCGAGAACGGGTGCAAAAAGCACGCGAAGTTCAGCATCAGCGTTTTGCCGGATCGGCGCACTTGTTTTGCAACGCGGATATGCTGCCCCGCGAAATCCGCAATCACTGCAAAGTGGATGAACAGGGGCAAAATTTGCTGAAAATGGCCATCAACCAATTGGGGCTTTCCGCGCGGGCATACGACCGGATTTTGAAAGTATCGCGAACCATTGCGGATTTGGCCGGCAACGAATCCATTTTGCCCGAACACATCAGCGAAGCGATACAATACCGCAGTTTGGATCGCACGTTGTGGACGGTTTAGGGGGATTTGAAATTCGAAATTGGAAAATTAGAAAGAAAAATAGGCTGCCAGATTACGGAGTGATAGTGAATATCACCCAATTCCGGTAGCGCCATTTTTACAGTGTCAGAATGTAATTTGCCGGAGATGCAAATTTCCGGTGGGCACTCTTGTTTATTCGGGAAAAGCGGATTAATATTTCGAACCAAAAATAACCCGAATACAGGAGAAACCATGTCCCGAAAGCCTGCCTGTTTATTACTGCTTTTGATTTGCCTCAGTAGTTTTGCCCAATCCGTTTTTGCCCAGCCATTTACCCGTGAAGATACGCTGCGCGGCACGCTGACGCCGGAACGCAGTTGTTTCGATGTGACGTATTACGACCTCGATTTGCGGGTAGATCCGGCAACCAAAACCATTCGCGGCAACAACGCCATCCATTTTCGCAGCACCGCTGCGTTTTCCAAAATGCAGATCGAACTGCACCATTTATTGGACATAGAAAAAATTGTGTTTTCGGACGGAACATCGCTGAAATATGATCGCGATGGCGATTTCATTTTTGTCCACATGCCCAAAACCATCGCCAAAGGCGAACAGGAATCGATCACCGTATTTTACGGCGGAACACCGCTGGAAGCGCACCGTCCGCCATGGGAAGGCGGCATCAGTTGGGATAGCGACAGCGACGGAAATCCGTGGATTGCGGTCACCTGCCAGGGCGATGGCGCAAATTTGTGGTGGCCGCTAAAAGATCACCAATCCGACGAACCGGACAGCATGATGATCCGCATCACCGCGCCGCCGGGATTGCAAAATGTTTCCAACGGAAGGCTGCGCGGCACTACCGAACTGGCGGACGGCTGGACGCGCTCCGACTGGTTTGTGTCAAATCCCATCAACAGTTATTGCGTGACGATGAATATTGCCAAATATGCCCATTTTCGGGAATTATACACCAGCAAAATTGATGGCGACACGCTGACGCTCGATTATTACGTGTTGCCGGAAAATCTGGAAAAAGCCAAAAAGCACTTCGCACAGGTTCACGGAATGATGGACGCATTCGAAAAATATTTCGGGAATTACCCGTTTTACGACGACGGATTCAAGCTTGTCGATTGCTCGCACACCGGGATGGAGCATCAGTCTGCGGTGGCGTATGGCAACTGGTATATCGGCGGGTATCGTGGTCGCGCGCCGGCAGCGGTCGGGCTGAAATTCGATTTTATCATTGTTCACGAAACCGCGCACGAGTGGTGGGGCAATAATGTGACGTCGAACGACATCGCCGATATGTGGATCCACGAAAGTTTCGGTGCATACGCTGAGGCGTTATATATCGAAGAAATGTGGGGTTACGCCGAAGCGCTGAAATATGTCAACGGTAAAAAACAGGGTGTGCTGAACGATATCCCGATTCAGGGCATTTACAACGTGCAAAAACGCGGCTCCGGCGATATGTACAATAAAGGGCAGTTGGTGCTCAACACGCTGCGAAACGTGATAGCCGACGATGCACTGTGGATCGAAATTTTGCGCGGGTTGCAACAGGAATTTCGCCTGCAAAGCATCGACGCGGTGGACGTTTTCAACTTTATCAATCAGAAAACCGGCAAAAATCTGGACAGCTTTTTTGCCCAATATTTCCAGACAACCGACGTCCCGAAACTGGAAATTTCGCTCACCAAAATGGGCGATTCGCACACCATGCGCTATCGCTGGGTGGCGGAAATTGCCGCGTTCGATATGCCGGTAAAAGTGACCACGGCACCGGGCAAATACGAATTTATCCACCCGACCATCGAATGGCAGAATATGGAAATCAGCAACGCGCTGGCAGCGGAAGATTTTCGCATTGCAGAAGATTTATTCTATATTGAAAGCAATATCCGCTGGACATATCTTTACCCGGGATTGGACGAAATTCGCAAAAAACAGGAGAATCGATGATTCGCTCGACCAAATGTGTTCTTTTCGCAATTGCAATATTATCAACGTTTTGGGGCTGTGAATCCACCAAAAAACGGGATTTTCCGATACAATCCGTCGCGTTGAATGACGTAACAATTTTGCCCGGGTTTTGGGGCGACAGGCTGGCGAGCAACCGGAACGTGACCATTCCGCACGCGTTTTCGCAATGTGAATCGCACGGACTGATCAACAATTTTACGATTGCAGCGGGGCTGAAAACCGGCGAGCAGGGTGGCATTTATCCGTTCGATGATACCGATGTGTATAAAACCATCGAGGGTGCAAGCTACTGGCTGACGCAATCCGATGACCCGGAACTGGATGCATACGTCGATTCCTTGATCGGGCTGATCGGCGCGGCGCAGGAACCGGACGGCTATATTTACACCGCACTCAAAAATAAACCCGATTGGCTGACGCGCCGTTCCGGCGATAAGCGATGGGCAAATTTAGCTTTCGGGCACGAGTTGTACAATTTCGGGCATATGTACGAAGCCGCAGCCGCACATTTTTGGGCAACCGGGAAGCGTAATTTTCTGGATATCGCCATCAAAAATGCGGATTTGGTGGTGAAAACATACGGTCCCAACGGCATCGAGCATCCGCCGGGACATCAGGAAATTGAGATCGGTTTGGCAAAATTGTATCGCATTACCGGGGCGCAAAAATATCTCGATCTCGCCAAATATTTTCTCGATCAGCGGGGCGTTTTTGCCAACGATCGCAAATCGATGGGCGAGTACGCACAGGATCACCAGCCGGTGTTGGCGCAGGAAGAAGCGGTTGGACACGCTGTGCGGCAGGCATACATGAATATGGCGATGTTGGAAATTGCGGCGCTTACGGGTGATTCTCGCTATCTGGAAAAAAGTCGTAAATTGTGGAATAATGTGGTTCAGCAAAAGCTGTACATCACCGGCGGACTCGGCGCAGTGGGATTTGGTGAACGTTTCGGGCGGGCGTACGAACTGCCGAATTTCAGCGCGTATCAGGAAACTTGCACGGCAATTGCCAATGTGATGTGGAATTTCCGGCTGTTCCAGTCCACTGGTGATGCGCAATATCTCGATGTGCTGGAAAAGTCGTTGTACAACACGCTGTTAGCGGGCGTTTCGCTGCACGGCGATCACTTTTTTTATCCGAACGTGCTGGCCAGCAAAGGCTATCACGAACGTTTTGAGTGGATGGTTTGCAACTGTTGCATCACGAATATGAGCCGCTTTATGCCGGCGTTGGGGCAATATATTTACGGCACAAATGGCGCTTCAGCATTCGTAAATCTGTTTGTGAACAGCACGGCAACACTTTTGGTTGGCGACGAATCGCTGAAACTCAGTCAGCACAGCGATTATCCGTTTGAGGGAAAAGTGCGGATTTCCGTTGAGCGTGCGCCGACTGCGCCGGTAGCGCTGCACATCCGCATTCCCGGCTGGGCGCAAAATGTAGCGTTGCCGGGTGGATTGTATCAATTTGCGAAAAACGATTCATCGCCGGTGACGCTAACACTGAACGGCGAGTTGATCGACACAAAACTGGATAACGGTTTTGCGGTGATCGAGCGGCAGTGGAGCGGGGGAGAGGTGCTGGAATTGAATCTGCCGATGCCCGTTCGCACAGTGCTGGCGAGTGAACAATTGACCGAAAATGCCGGAAAACTGGCGTTGCAGCGCGGTCCGCTCATCTATAGTCTGGAAGGCGTTGATCAGCCGGACGGCAAAGTGCTGGACAAATTGCTGCCGGAAAACGCGACATTCTCCGTTGAGCGACGGGACGATTTGCCCGGCGATGTGACCGCCATCCGCTTCACCGGACAACTTGTAACAATGGCAGCAAATGGCAAGCTGGATGCATCGCAACCGGTTGATTTAACGGCAATTCCTTACTTTGCGTGGGCGCATCGCGGGATGAGTGAAATGGCGGTTTGGCTGCCGGTAGTCCCCGAAAAAACCTTCCCGAAAGGTGCACCGACCATGTCGCGACTGGCGAAAATCGTCTTCGAAGGCGATGCCAGCGGTATTGCTGCATTGAACGATGCGCATCAGCCAACCAGTTCCCGCGACGCCGAAAACGGTTATTTTGCATGGGCAGAACGCCGTGATACGCTGCGCGTAACGTATGAATTTGATATGCCGCGAGCTTTTTCCGCATCGCAAATTTATTGGTTTGTGGATGTCGCAAAAAATTATCAGGTGCCGGAAAAATGGCGGGTGCAACTGCTGGTGGAAGGGGAGTGGCACACCGTTTTTAATCCCTACACAGTTTGGGAAAACGCGCCGGATCAATTCAACAAAGTGATTTACGAAACCGTGACAGCGGATGCCGCACGGCTGGAAGTGTTCCCGAAATCCGGTGCAACAGCGGCTATTTTGGAATGGCGGATTGATTGAATTTTTGGGTGTTCGAATGTCGAATGAAGGGAAAAGATTCGCGTGTTTGTTCCTGTGAAAAATAAGTTGCGCAAATTGTTTAATCGAAAAACCGCGATAGCGTGTGTTGCGGCTGTGGTGTTTGCTGCCGCGATGATAGTTGTTGCAAAGCAGCATATCGAAATCGTCACTGCCGAATGGATTGTAAATGATCCGGCAGAGTTACCGAACTATCGAACGGGGTTGCTGCTCGGCTGTGCGCAATATTTATCCGACGGACGGGAAAATTTGTTTTTCCGTTACCGGATGGAAGCGGCGCTGCGGTTGTTCCGGGAAAACAAAATCGATTACCTCATTGTTAGCGGAGATAATTCCACAATAGAATACGATGAACCCACCGCCATGAAAAACTGGTTGGTGGCGCGTGGTGTTCCGGCGGAATACATTTATTGTGATTATGCCGGATTCCGCACCCTCGATTCCGTTGTGCGTGCCCGCGAAATTTTCGAACAATCGCAGTTGGTGATAATTTCGCAGCCGTTTCACAACCAACGGGCGGTGTTTATCGCCCGGAAAATGGGTATCGATGCGGTGGGATTTAACGCTGCCGCTGTGCAAAGCGGCGCAGCATTTAAAACGCATTTTCGTGAGCAATTTGCCCGTGTTAAAACCCTGTTGGATGTGTATGTTTTGGGCACGCCACCAAAATATTTCGGCTCGAAGATTGTCATCGGCGTTGATCCGCCGGAATAATTTTTTGTGTAACAGCCAATATAATGAAGCTTGATGGCTTTTTGCTCGGTAGAAAAACCCCGTTTTATGGTAGCCTTCCAAATATTTTTTATCATTTATATTATTCGTAATCATCAACAGACGGACCCATCCGAAAATCAGTTTTCACACCAATCAACAACCGTTAAGCGGTAGCAAATCCGCTACTGTCGCACCAAATATTGAAACCGCCAATTTTTTTGGGTGACATGAAACAGGATTCAGCCAACAGTTTCGAAAAGCTAAGCGATATCATATAATTGCAAAAAAATATTGTTTATTTTTAATCAACAGTTGTTTTTCAATCAAAAAATGATCCTGAAAGGTATGTTATGAAAGCGCTCATTTTTCTATTGCTACCCATGTTTTTGCTCGCTCAAAACGGGGATTTTCCCGCAACCCAACCGCAAAACCCAAATCAAACCATTTCGCAAACGCAGGACCAGCCTCCGGGCAATGATAGCTACCGGTGGTCATTCGGGATTTTTTATATCCCGTATTATTCGGGTGAAGTTTATTCTGGTGAAATTTATGAATATGGGAATGGGCTTTATTCACTTTTTTCTGTATCGGAAAGCATGACGATGATGGAAGGTCAGTTTAGTTATTCATTTTCACAACGCTTTCGTGCAACGCTGAATGTGGGATATAGCTCCGGCTATGACGAAATCGGGACAGAATACCATGTACGCTACGAAGATCCGGTCAATAATAGTGATTTCGGAGTAAAAATTTCTAACAGCGACAAATTTCTCAATATTGGCATTGGCGTAAAATATTATCTGAAACGGGTGATGCCGCAAAAGGTTAGCCCGTATGTTTTGGCAGGTATCGGGAAACAATTTGCATTTTCCAGCTACAAGAACGAAGATCTGTTTGTTGAACCGATTGAACCGGAAGGCTATTCATATTCAGATAATTTCGAAGAATTTATTGAAGATTTAAATTCACCGGTTCATGCAAATTTGGGATTTGGTGCGGAATACCTGTTTAATCCGTCGCTGTCGGTTTTTTCCGCTATCCGGTTTAATTATATGAGACAAAGCGCCGTTTTTGAATACCGGGAAACCAGTTCCTACAGTACAAGAACAGGAAACCGCGAACATAAGGTAAGCGAGATAACTACCCACATCGGATTAGGAATGAATTTTTATTTCTGATGGGATTCAACAGTAAACAGCACGGATGTTCTGTTTTTGAAATAAACGTTGCGTTCGTTCCCGCCGGGTTTAATCCTGCGGGAATGACAGGTGAATAGAATTTACGAGCCGTTTTTTTTTACCGGCGGTGTTAAAATAAATTTGAACACCATTGGAATTGACGAAAAGGCAAACAAATTCCAACTGCTGGTCGGTATCGGTTTGCGGGTGCTGTAATTATATTTGAAACAAAAGGATAACAGATGCAAATCAATTCCATGAAATACTCTAGACGATTGTTTGTTTTGATGATTTTATTTATACATCTGGCGTTTGCGGATGATCCCCAGCGCACCACTCAATCCCTTACATACGCATTTTTTTAATGGTGACAAGTTGGGCAGTCACCATAATAACCGGAAACAGCAATTCCGGGATCAGGTAACCCAAAAACACCGGTCCGGGTAACCCGACCACACTCATCGACAGCAATCTTCCCACGCCGGCCATCAGCACGCTAAATGCCAGAAAAAAAATCAGCGTATCCTGCTTTCGGATGGTCGCGCCTGCCCAGATCGCCAACGGCCCCAGCGAAAAATATATTCCTGCCAGGAAGCGGTGGATGTTATCCAGTCGCGGCGTTGTTTCGGGCTGACCCAAAATCAATTGCACCGATCCGCCAAACAGGGCAATTGCAGCCAACAAAAACAGGCAAACCTGAACAACGCGTTGACTTATTAGCAATGGGGTAGTGATAGCCATTTTGCTCTCCTGTTTATCGCCGGGACGATTTCCGGCTGATTTGGAAATTTGCGCCTGCAACGGGCTGTCGCAGAAACGGGATACTCAATTGATCAATTGAATATACGATTTTACCTGTTGTCTGCAAAATCGGTGGAGGCTCAAAAAAAAAGCCGTGGATTCCCGCTGATTCGTTGCGATTTTTATCAAATAAAAACCAACAAAATCAGGAATAATCCACGGCAATGGTGTATTTTTTCAGTCCTTTGTTGTCAACAAAAGCAGATCACCGGATCAGCAACATCTTTTTTGCAGATTCAAATCCGTTGGATTTGATTTGGTAAATATAATATCCGCTTGGCAAAGTGCCCGCGTCAAACTCAACCGAATGCTCACCGGCCGGTTTGTTTTCATTGACGAGCGTTGCCACCTCACTACCGAGAATGTTGAAAATTTTCAAAACAACACGACCGGCAGACGGAAGTTGATAACGGATCGTTGTTGCCGGATTAAACGGGTTCGGATAATTCTGGTCCAGTTGATATGCCGCTGGCAGGTTTGGCGCCGGATCATCCCCAATGCCTGTCCAGCCGCTGATGTCGATATACCACAATCCGTCTGAGCGCGCAGCCCACAGGCGGTTGCCGGAAACGTGCAAATCCCAGATTTCGGAATATTCGTGCGCCCGGACCTCCCAATCAGCGCCCATATCATCCGATGTCAACACCCAATGTTCACTGAAAACCATCAGCCCGGTAATTAATTGCGATTGAAACGATGTAAACGCCACAATTTCGCGATTTGGGAAAAAGGCGATATCCGATTTACCAAAATTCTGTCCGTCAACGGAGCCTTTGTAAATGCCCCGGTCTGTCCCGACAAACAGGTAGTTTCCAAAAACATACGTATCGTTGATTTCGCGCTGAATGCCGGTGCCATCCAGATCAATTACAAACCATTGTGCTGCGCCACGCGGACGCATAAACAGATACAGCCCGGCTCCGGCAACCAGATTGTTGCCGCTGGTGGAAACGGTCGTTACGCCCATTTGGAATAATCCGCTGTTGTAGCTCGTCCAGCCGGTAGGATTTTGCAAATTGATGACGAAAATGCCGCTGCCGCTGGTTCCGGCATACAAACTGTCGCCGAGAATCGATAGCCCGGAAATTTGGGACGGTCCGCTGCCGAACGATTGCCAGCTTTGCCCGCCGTTGCTGCTGCGAAAAACGCCATTGCCATACGTTCCCAGAAAAATATCATCGCCATGCGATAGCAGCTTGTAAAAAATCTCGGATACGTTGGGTCTTGCGGCGGTCTCCTGCCATGAATCTCCGGCGTCATCGCTCCGGAAAATCCGGTTGTCTGTGATCGCATACATCGCGCCGCCGTGATCGATCAGCGAATACACGTTGGCAGAATCAATTGTTGTCACTTGCTGCCAGCTTTGGGTTCTCCCGACGGAACTCCCGAATATCAGGAAACACCATATAAATATGGTATTTACGGTTCTGTTTTTTATATACATACAATCCTCTGTCTCTTTACGGTTGTGAAAATGTTGTAACTATTCAGCCTTGATTTTTTGTTAACCGCACGGTCCGTTTGTGCGGCCGTTGCCGGTGCGGCAATTTTATAAGCAGCAATTACGATGGTTGGAGAAAAAAAGTTTTAAAAAAAAATTCTGATGGCGGTGCATATTCCGCGCAAAAAATTAGGAATGAATAAGCTTGTAAAGATCAGCCGGTTTAACTCGAATATTAATAATATTGTAATGCAGCCGGAGTGATGCGCACAATTGCTCGATACGCGTTTATCTGATTCAGCTTTTCGACAATGTCGCAATCATCCAAATACCGGAAGCATTTGTTGTGATAAAAAAAGCCAATATCAATCGGGTTTTTGAAATGAAAAATAACATGTCAGTAAATAATATCCGGATGTTGACCGTTATTGCGTTGTTTTCCACCCAAATATATTTTAGCGGATGTGTTGAAAAAAAACCGGAAGTAACCACAAAGCATGTGGGCATTCTTAGCGGGTTGGAATATATCTCTGTTACGGCGGAAAGTTTTATCGGTGAATTGGGGGAATTGGGATTTGTTGAGGGCGAAAACATCGTTTTTGATCTTCAGAAAACCGATTTCGACATGGCGAATTATCAACATATTCTAAAACAATTTGTTGCTGATTCGGTTGACCTGATTTTCGTTTTCCCCACAGAAGCATCGCAGGAGGCAAAAATAATTACCGGGGGAACCGGAATTCCGGTGGTTTTTGCGGTGGCAAATATTGAGGGAACGGAGCTGGTTGAAAATGTGCGCAATCCGGGTGGAAATGTTACCGGTGTTCGCTATCCGGGACCGGATATCGCCATCAAACGTTTCGAAATTATGATGGAGCTGTTGCCGGAGACACAGCGGATTTGCGTGCCGTATCAGCGGGATTATCCGATTGTTGCGAGCCAACTAACCGCGTTGCAACCCGTCGCTAAAAAAGCCGGTGTATCAATTGTGGAAATGCCGGCTGCCGATGCCGCTGAACTGGAACAGAAATTCGATCAATTATCCAAAAGCCGTATCGATGCCATATTGTTTCTGGCGGAGCCGCTAACCGTTGTGCCGGAAGCGTTCCGGGTTATCGGTAAATTTGCAGCGGAAAACAAAATACCCGTTGGCGGTGTAATTGTATCGATCGAAAATTATACCACATTGTTTGGCGTAAATATCGATCCTGTAAACACCGGAAAACAAGCCGCACAACTGGCAGCAAAAATATTGAACGGCACAGCAGCCGGTACGATTCCGGTGCTTTCCTCCGAAAGCTATATTCAAATAAATTACAAAGCAGCAACGGAAATGGGAATTGCTGTTCCGGAAGGTCTATTGAGCAGATCCGACGAAATTATCCGATAATTACTTCAGGAATTAAAATGAGTCTCAAAAGCCCCCGTTTAACCGCACCTTTTTTATTAATTGTTATGTTTCTGGTGATGGCGTTGGTTTTCACCGGATGCAGCCCGCAAAAACCGGATCAAAAAATCTACAAAATTGCAATTGTTTCTGGCATGGAAGCCTTTGAGGAAATCATCCAGGGATTTACGGATGGCATGACAGAGCAGGGCTTCATCGAAGGTGAAAATGTGTATTACCATTTTGTTCGCGTAAATCCGAATAACCCGGCAGATGAAGCGAAAATCCGGCAAATAATAGCAGATAGCGTTGACCTGATGTTAACCTTTCCCACCGAAGCCAGTCTTTGGGTAAAAGAATTGACCCGCGAAACCAAAATTCCCATCGTTTTTGTGATGGCGGGAATCGAAGGTAACGATCTGGTTGAAACCATTCTTCATCCCGGCGGAAATATTACCGGCGTTCGCTATCCCGGACCGGATATTTCGGTAATGCGGCTGGAATTGCTGCGCGAACTGGTGCCTTCCGTTAAACGCGTTTGGATTGTATATGATGCTAATTATCCGACTAATAATGTTGCCGTCGAAATGTTGCATCATTCCATTGCTCAATCGGGTATTCATTTGGAAGAAGTGCAAATAACCGGAATCGCCGATATTCAGACGGATTTGGACAAACGGCGTGCCGCAAAAGACGCCGGTTTCGACGCTATTTTAATGATGCCGGATTATTTTTCCCTCTCCCACGTTGGCTGGTCGATGATTACAACTTTCGCGGATGAGTTCGAAATCCCGATTGTCGGAAACGGAAACGGTTATTTTAAAGAAAAAACCGTCCTCGGCTATACGCCCGATCTAACTGAAATGGGCAAACATGCCGTACCGTTGGTAAATAAAATTCTCAATGGCACGCCGGCCGGAATGATTATGGTTGCAACACCCATTTCCCGGCTGCAGATCAATTACAAATTGGCGCAACAATTAGGGCTGAAAGTTTCCGAAGGACTGATCAGTCGTGCCGATGAAATTATCCGGTAACGGATTTGGGAATTGAGGGACAAATCATGAAATCCAGAAGTTTAACAGTTACCCTTGCAATTGTGTTTTTGGGATTGAGCCTGATTGTATTAATGGTGTCCATCGTCAGCGATATTTATTTTAGCCTCCAAACCCAAAATGTTGCCATTGCGGATAAACAGCAACGCATTGCCCAAAATGCCTCGTATGTTGTAAAAAGCTTTATTCACGATAAACTGAATTTGCTGGATGCAACCGTTACATTAACCAATCTCTCTGCTGTTGAACAACCGGAAAAAAAGTTGATTCTGGAACGGTTGTTGGGAAAAGAACATTCCTTTCACAGCATTACACTTTGCGATCCGCAGGGCAAAGAAATTGCCGGTGTTTCCCGCCAATCAAAAATGGTTCCGATCAATATTTCCGAAGAAATAAACGCTATCCAAATGCGGTTGCGGTTGGGAAAAGCGTTCGTCGGTCAGGTGCATGTTGATGAAATGACCAGCGAACCGATGATACTGGTTGCCGTCGCCGTAATGGATATTTTTGGCGATTTTACCGGCATGCTCATTGCAGAAACCAATCTGAAATTTATGTGGGATCTGGTTGGGAATATTCAGGTTGGGGCGGATGGGGTTGCGTTTGTTGTGGATCGCGTCGGCAACCTGCTGGCGTTTGAAGATGTCAGCCGGGTAATGAAAGGGGATCAGTTGACCCACCTGCAGGCGGTCAAAAATTTTATACTCAACGATTATTTATTCAGGGATAAATCGGAATTAACGTTCAGCAAAGGCATTCTTGATACCTACGTTTTTACCACTTACGAACCGCTGCGCACACCGGATTGGGCGGTAGTTATCGAATTGCCTTTATTTGAAGCATACGATCCGGTTCTTCAAAAACTGAAATTATCGCTGCTGAGCCTGCTGTTTATTTTTGTTTTGGCAATTGTTTCGGGTTTTTATTTGTCCAAAAGAATCACCAAACCGGTGATTGATTTACGGGATGCCACCCGCGCCATCAGTCAGGGAAATTTGGATACCCGGATTGAAGCAACATCAAACAACGAAATAGGGGAGCTTGCAGAAAGTTTTAATCAGATGGTCACCGATCTGAAACGGACAACCGTTTCCAGGGATGCATTGCTGGAAGAAGTTTCTGTCCGTATAAAAACAGAAGCCGCACTCAACCTGGCAAAGCAGGAAGCGGAACAGGCGTCGCAATCCAAAAGCAATTTTTTAGCCAACATGAGCCACGAAATCCGGACACCGATGAACGGCATTCTGGGAATGGCCGGTTTGCTGATTGAAACAGATTTAACCCATCAACAACGCCAGTTTGCCCAAACGGTTTGCAATAGCGCCAACGCTTTGTTAACGGTAATCAACGATATTCTGGATTATTCCAAAGTGGAAGCCGGAAAGCTGGAACTGGATATCGTCGATTTCGATTTGCGCAACACACTGGAAGATTTGACCGATGTTTTGGCAATTACCGCGCAAAAGAAACAGCTGGAATTCACCACTATTTTGCATCACAAAGTGCCGGAAAACTTGCAGGGTGATCCGGGACGGCTTCGCCAGATTTTGGTGAATTTGGGCAACAATGCCATCAAATTTACGGAAAAAGGATGTGTTTGCATTCGCTGCACAGCGGAATCCGAAAGCGAAACGGAGGCAACCATTCGCATCAGCGTGAGCGATACGGGCATCGGCATTCCCAAAGACCGGCTGGACAGATTGTTCAAATCGTTCTCGCAGGTGGATGCCTCCACAACCCGTAAATATGGCGGCACCGGTTTGGGACTGGCAATTTCCAAACAGCTTGTGGAAATGATGGGCGGCACCATTGGCGTGGAAAGTGAACCGGACAACGGCTCAACCTTTTGGTTTACCCTTACGCTGACCAAACAATCTCTACAACCCGTCCAAAAATCGCCGACAGATAACCGGATTGCCGGAAAACGGGTGTTGATTGTCGATAATAGCCCGAATGTTCTCGCAGCGTTACAGGAGCAACTGATTGCATTGGGATGCTGCGTATCCGTTGCTGCAGACAGCCGGAATGCGCTCACTGCATTGTCCGATGCGGCTCAAAAACAATCGCCGTTCGATAGCGTTATTCTGGATGCCAATTTGCCGGAACTTGACGGCGAACGCTTAAGCCGCAGAATCAAAACTGCGGATTCAATCAAAAATACTAAATTAATTTCGTTAAGTCCTATCGGAATGCAGGTCGATTCTGCGATGCCGGAAGATAGCGATTTTGCCGGATTCCTGAGCAAGCCAACCAAACAACAGACGCTGGTTAACTGCCTCAACCGGATTTTCGGCGCCGCAGATGAGGCAATTTCTGACGGTACTGAAACTCCAAAAACAGGGTTGCAGCCGGAAACGGCAACAAACAGCCTGCCGTTGCGAATATTGCTCGCTGAGGACAATCGCGTTAATCAAAAAGTAGCCAAGTTTACGCTGCGCAAATTGGGTTACGAAATTGATATTGTTTCGAACGGTGTGGAAGCGTTGGCGGCGATTCAAAATAATAATTATGATCTGGTCTTGATGGATGTTCAGATGCCCGAAATGGACGGAATGACCGCCACAGCGGAAATTCGCAAACTGGATTCCGGGAAGCGGCACATTCCCATCATCGCGATGACTGCCCACGCAATGAAAGGCGACCGGGAAAAATGCATCGCCGCAGGCATGAACGATTACACATCCAAACCCATAAAACCCGCAGAATTAAAAGATAAAATTGAAAAGTGGGGATCAATCAACAAAATGATTTCTGCTGATTGATGAGATGGTTTGGCAAACCGGCCGGATCATTCGTCCGCGTCGGCGTCTGTTGCCGTTCCGTTTGCCGCTGTTTTACCGGACAACACCCGCAATACCCGGGCAACATGCTCCATAAAATTTTTCTCGTTCAGCACAGTTAATCCCCAAATATCAGTGAGATCCGCCGCCAGTTTGTCGTCCAATCCCAACACCACCAGCATTGCCTGATCGCGCGGGATGTTCATCCGTTTGCGCAAATCCGCATATTTCTGGATGTGATCCTGATAATTATTGGTTTTGCACTCAATCCATAACGGCTGTTTATTCACCAGAAAAAGAATGTCTAATTCATTGGCATCGCCGTTTTCTGAGGATATTTGGGGATTAACAACCGCATGATACGGCACTTTTACGATTTCCATTAAATTGCAGATTTGGCGATACACATACCGTTCCAGCCAACCGCCGGTGAAAAAATTGACAACTTTGCCGTTCCGCTGCGGCGCAGCGGCAATGGTTCGGTTGCGCCGGTTGTAGGGATTCGACGATTTATATTTGGATCGCAAAAAGGCGTAGCGGGTCAGTTTGCAGCAGTAATTGACAATCACGGAAATATCTTCCGGTTTGTGTTCCTGCAACTGGTAATGAAAATAATTCCCGGAATTAACATAGCGCTTGATCACTTCGTAAACACCGGAGAGCATATCAAACTTTTCGCCAAGTTCGATGGCCAGCCGGTCGTAAATACCATCCACATCTTGCGGGATACGCACATCCTTCAATGTGAAGTCGTGTTCGCTAAACCATCCGGCAAAAATAGCGAGATTGGTTTCGTCCATTTCTATCGGCGGGTCGTCCGGTTCTGTTTCCGGCGCGGTTTCTTCGTTGGTATCGCCGGTGATGGCGCTGTCGGTGTCGCTGCTCAAATCGGCGAACGATTCCACAAGTGCCGCAATATCGGCGCGTAACGCGGCGATCTGTTCGTTGGTATCCTGCTGGCGTATCAGCGAACGGATTTCCGCAACTTCCGATTGCAACCCCTCAACCACCTGACGCAACTCCACCAAAAAAGGGGGAATTTTGCCGGTTGCCGGAGATTTTCCGTTGGAATGCGCCGCAGCAACTGCGGTAGCGGCCGGTTTTGTTTCGGATTTTTGAACGACCGTCGCAACCGGTTGTTGCGCTGCCGGCCGGGATTGCGGTGTCGATGGTTCCTGTTTTGCCGCAGCCGGTTTCGGCGAAACAACCGGAGTTGCCACTGTGGTTTCCGCGGCTTTTTCCAGCTCGCTCCGGGGCGGTATGTTTATTTTTTGCTTACATTTACGGCAGGTTAATTTACCGCCATGCAACGGGATTTTAGCTGATTCAATTTGATAGGTAGTTCCGCAATCAGGATGTTGACAGTCAATCTTCAGTAACATAAACCGTCCGTTTAGTATTCAAAGATGCCGGAAAATGCTGTTTAATTACATGTCATTCAGTTACGAGAGTGAGTATCTGGCTGGCATGTGAGTGACATATTTTCCAATTTTTATGATAAAAAAACAAGAGGTAAATACAAATTTATTCACCGCTTTGGAAATTTCTTAAAAATGTGCCAACCGATGTGTGATTGATGAGATAGAGACGCCAAAAATATTTTGAACGATTGATAACCACAACTTCGAAGAGCCAAACGCCAAACGCCAAACGCCAAAAGCCAGAAGCCAAACGCCAAACGCCAAACGCCAGAAGCCAAAAGCCAAAAGCCAAACGCCAAAAGCCAAACGCCAAAAGCCAGAAGCCGGAACAGATACACCATTGCGGAGGCTTCCGTTAGCTATTCAGTAAAATTTGAAATCAATGGATTGTCATAGCCGGTTCATTTATATTTTATAGACCAAAACTATCCGGGTTGATTTTTTGTTTTGGTATGTTTTTCATCTTAGGGCGTTTTATTCTCTGTTTTCTTTGCGTTCTCTGCGGTTAAAAAATATCGATGTTTAAAATACAATATGCATAAAAACGATAGAAATACATCCAATCAAATAAAGGAGAAACAAATATGAGTAACAAAGGCAAATGCCCGGTAACCCATGTTGCCGGTGGCGGCACATCCAACCGGGATTGGTGGCCGAACCAGCTAAACCTTAAAGTGTTGCATCAGCATTCTTCGTTGGCAAATCCGATGGACAAGGATTTTAACTACGCTGAAGCATTCAAAAGTCTGGACCTTGCAGCAGTAAAAAAAGATTTGTTTAAACTGATGACCACATCGCAGGATTGGTGGCCGGCGGACTACGGACATTACGGGCCGTTGTTTATCCGGATGGCCTGGCACAGTGCGGGAACTTATCGTATCGGCGATGGGCGCGGCGGTGCGGGCTCCGGCTCCCAGCGCTTTGCACCGCTGAACAGCTGGCCGGACAACGCAAATCTGGACAAAGCGCGCTTTTTGCTACAGCCGATCAAACGGAAATACGGCAGAAAACTTTCATGGGCAGACCTGATGATTCTCGCCGGAAACTGCGCCATTGAATCGATGGGATTAAAAACATTCGGCTTTGCCGGTGGGCGAGAGGACGTGTGGGAGCCGGAAGAAGATGTGTATTGGGGCGCTGAAACCGAATGGCTGGCCACCAGCGAAAAACCCATGAGCCGCTACTCCGGTGAGCGCGATCTGGAAAATCCCCTTGCTGCGGTTCAGATGGGTTTGATTTATGTGAACCCGCAAGGTCCCGACGGTAATCCCGATCCGGTAGCTGCCGGACGCGACATCCGCGAAACCTTTGCCCGCATGGCAATGAATGATGAAGAAACCGTTGCGCTGACCGCCGGCGGACACACCTTTGGCAAATGCCACGGCGCCGGTGATGCCGGGCTGGTTGGTCCTGAACCCGAAGCCGCCAGCATCGAAGAACAGGGGCTCGGCTGGAAGAGCAGTTTTGGCAGCGGATTAGGCAAAGACACCATCACCAGCGGACTGGAAGGCGCATGGACACCCAACCCGATCCAATGGGATATGGGCTATTTCGATGTGCTGTTCGGTTACGATTGGGAACTGGTGAAAAGCCCCGCCGGTGCCTGGCAGTGGACACCTAAAAACCTGGACGAAAAAGATATGGCGCCCGATGCGCACGATCCGTCCAAACGCGTGCCGATTATCATGACCACCGCAGATATGGCCATGCGAATGGACCCGATTTATGAACCGATTTCCCGGCATTTTCACAAAAACCCGGAAGCCTTTGCCGATGCCTTTGCCCGGGCGTGGTTCAAATTAACCCATCGCGATATGGGGCCGGTTTCCCGCTATCTCGGTCCGGAAGTGCCGAAAGAAGAATTGATCTGGCAAGATCCCATCCCCAAATGCGACCACAAACTGGTTGACGACACAGACATTGCCGCACTCAAAGGCAAGATTCTCGCTTCGGGATTGTCCGTATCCGAGCTGGTTTACACCGCATGGGCTTCGGCTTCCACTTTCCGTGGTTCGGACAAACGCGGCGGCGCCAACGGTGCCCGCATCCGCCTCGCCCCGCAAAAGGATTGGGAAGTCAACCAACCCGCACAACTTGCCAAGGTGCTCGATAAGCTCGAAGGCATCCAAAAAGCATTTAACGCTGCACAAAGCGGCGGAAAGAAAATTTCCCTCGCCGATATGATTGTGCTGGGCGGCTGTGCAGGCGTTGAGCAGGCGGCGAAGAATGCCGGACACAAGGTAACCGTTCCCTTCACGCCGGGACGCATGGATGCTTCGGAAGAGCAAACCGATGTGGATTCTTTCGCGGTACTGGAACCGGCTGCCGATGGTTTCCGCAATTACCTCAAAGGCAAATACTCGGTTTCGGCGGAAGAACTGCTGGTGGACAAAGCCCAGCTAATGACCCTGACCGCACCGGAAATGACCGTACTGGTTGGCGGTATGCGCGTGCTGAATACCAACTTCGGACAATCCAAACACGGCGTATTTACCGATCGCCCGGGATCGCTGACCAACGATTTCTTTGTGAACCTGCTGGATATGGGCACCACCTGGAAAGCCACCGCGAACGATGCGAACGTGTTCGAAGGTCGCGACCGCGCAACCGGCAAAGTAAAATGGACCGGCACCCGGGTTGACCTGATTTTCGGTTCCAATTCCCAACTGCGGGCATTGGCGGAAGTATATGGTTGCAACGATTCGCAAGAGAAATTTCTGAACGATTTTGTTGCGTTGTGGAACAAAGTCATGAACCTCGATCGCTTTGATCTTGCGTAATTGCCGTAACAACTATTGAATATCATCCGGTTCCGGTGGCGCCTGCTGCCGGAACCTTTTTTTTGTATCATTATATTGTTCCATCTGTCATTCCTGCGAAGGCAGGAATCCCCTGCGCAAACCACACGGTGTCATTCCCGCGAATGCGCTCCTTCGGAGCAGGAACCCTTGTAAATAACATTATGTCACCCCGCCGGGGTTAACAGACACGGTATTGTAACATTTTCTATAAACATATCACTGCTCCGCAGTTTGATTCATTTGGTCAACCAAAAGTTTTTATGTATCCTCTACGAGGATATGTCTTGTCCGTGACAAACAATTCTACAATAATTAAACATCTACGATGTTTTTTTGTTAACCCCCGGCAAACATCACGGTGTCATTCCTGCGAAGGCAGGAATCCCCTGCGCAAACACCACCGAATCATTCCCGCAATCCTTTAGCCCCGAAGGGGTAGACTGGGAATCCAATCATCGTGGATGCCCGATAATCCCTATGAATCGGGACGGGAATGACGCTACTCTTTGCACTGTTCAAACTGCATGAAATTTATAGAGAACCGCGTAGAGGTTCAATTATTGTAGAGATGGGACGTTCTATATTGAACATCCTCGTAGAGGATTCATGGTCGTTTATATGTATCCTCTACGAGGATATGTCTTGTCTGTGACAAACAATGCTACAATAATTAAACATCTACTGGTCAACCAAAAGTTTGTTTCATTTGATTAAACGAATACCCCGTAGGGGTAACATGTTTATAGCTGAATAGAACATAAAATCCGTTCAAAACCCATCCCGATAAGGGTGGTATGTGAATCCTCCCGCAGTCCCGATTAAAGCCCTGTACGCATTTGTTGCAACAAAATCCCCTCTCACCGGTCAACTATAATAACTGATGCCGGGAATGGCATTTTTAGATATTCATACAGTGAAAGAACGAGGTCAACAATGTATATATTTTTGAACAATACCGGAAACCTGCGGGCGGGTTGGCGAATCCTGTCTTTTATGGCAATATTTTTGGCGATTACCGCCACAGTAATGATTACTGTCAGAACCATTCTGGGGAGCCTGAAAAAAGGCTCCGATCTGCAATTCATGCTGCTGGCGTTAGCAGCTACTGTTGCTGTTGTTCTTGCGCGAAAGTTCATCGATAAAAAGAGCTTTTCGTCCCTCGGACTTAAGTGGGATAAATTTGCAATGCTGGATATCCTTTCCGGTATCCTGAACAGCGCGTTGGTAATGGCGGGCACTTACTTTATTTTACTTTATACCCGTTTGATCGAGTTTAACGGCTTTACCTGGTGGATGGATGCGGAAACATCCAGCGCAAGTTTTCAACTGTTCGCGATCCCGGTTGTTCTGGTGGTCTTATTCAAGTTAACGTTGGTCGCCTGGTGGGAGGAGCTGGTCTTTCGCGGCTATCTGTTCCAAAACCTGATTGACGGGATCGGTTTGAAATGGAGCATTGTGCTATCGTCCATTGTATTCGGATTCGGTCACTTTTTTAACCCGAACGCAACCCTGCTCTCAACGCTGATGATAGCCCTGATCACGCCGCAATTAATTTATGCCTATCTCAAAACCGGGCGGCTATGGCTGCCCATTGGACTGCATCTCGGGTGGAATTTTTTTCAATCGGCTGTGTTTGGATTTGCGGCCAGCGGTCAGCATTCGCCGAGTTTGATTGCCATAACACCGGGAACGCCCGATTGGTTAAGCGGGGGACCGTTTGGCGCAGAAGGCAGTCTGGTGATTATGCCCTTTACGATGTTATCATTTATCCTTATTCATTACTGGGTCAGTAACACCCGCCATCCGGGACAGAAAGTGTTCCAATCCGTTTTATAAAACGGTGTTATTTACTGCTATTGACATCCCCCTTCATCCCCCTTCTAAGGGCAGGCTGTTAAGTTCTTTGGAAATATTCCTTTGAGATGGTCATTCCCGTCCCGATTCATCGGGACGGGAATGACGCAACTCTATGCACTGTTCAAACTGCCTCAAATTTCAATAAGGCACATAAAGAACCTCGTAGAGGTTCAATTATTGTAGAGATGGGACGTTCCATATTGAAAATCCTCGTAGAGGATTCATGGTCGTTTTTATGTATCCTCTACGAGGATATGTCTTGTCTGTGACAAACAATGCTACAATAATTAAACATCTACGATGTTTTTTTGTTAACCCCCGACAAACATCACGGTGTCATTCCTGCGAAGGCAGGAATCCCCTGCGCAAACACCACCGAATCATTCTCGCAATCCTTTAGCCCCGAAGGGGTAGACTGGGAATCCAATCATCGTGGATGCCCGATAATCCCTATGAATCGGGACGGGCATGACGCTACTCTATGCACTGTTCAAACTGCCTCAAATTTCAATAAGGCACATAAAGAACCTCGTAGAGGTTCAATTATTGTAGAGATGGGACGTTCTATATTGAAAATCCTCGTAGAGGATTCATGGTCGTTTATATGTATCCTCTACGAGGATATGTCTTGTCTGTGACAAACAATTCTACAATAATTAAACATCTACGATGTTTTTTTGTTAACCCCCGGCAAACATCACGGTGTCATTCCTGCGAAGGCAGGAATCCCCTGCGCAAACACCACATGTCATTCCCGCAATCCTTTAGCCCCGAAGGGGTAGGCTGGGAATCCATTCTTAGTGGCTGCCTGATAGTCCCGATGAATCGGGACGGGAATGACGCAACTCTATGCACTGTTTAAACTGCCTCAAATTGCAATAAGGCACATAAAGAACCTCGTAGCGGTTCAATTATTGTAGAGATGGGACGTTCTATATTGAAAATCCTCGTAGAGGATTCATGGTCGTTTATATGTATCCGCTACGAGGATATGTCTTGTCTGTGACAAACAATGCTACAATAATTAAACATCTACGATGTTTTTTTGTTAACCCCCGGCAAATCCCACCGTGCTCCTGGCAGATCGTCGCATTTTTTGATCGATAAATACCGGTATATCGCGCTTGTGCTAAAGTTACCCCGTGTAAATCCGATAAAAAAAAATATCGCACCAAAAGCGGTATTTAAAACAACTGACGCCGGCTAAGGAGAGCCGGTAATTATTCACCATAATTTAGGAGGGCAAAGGAATGCCCGTAAAGTATAATGTTGTTGAACGGGGCAAGCCAGCGGACCCCGCCGCCCCGAAAAAGTTTTATGCGCAGGTAAAAAGCTCCGGCACCTGCGATTTCCGAAAACTGTCCGGCGAAATTTCCCGGATGAGTTCCCTTTCCCGTGCCGACACGATGGCTGTGCTGGAGTGTCTGGTAGAGCTGTTGCCGCTGCATATCGCAGATGGCGAGATTGTCCGTTTGGGCGAATTCGGCAGCTTTTCCATGAGCGTAAAGAGCGAAGGCTCCACCACTGCTGACGCGGTAAACGCCGGTAACATCCTCAACCGCCGGCTGCTGTTCCGTCCCGGCCGGCTGATTCGCAAAGAACTCAATAACGCCGAGTTCGAAAAAGCATGACCTGTTAGTTATGATACGCTGTACGGTTGGCTGCCACCCCGGCAGCCGCTGTACGGCACTTATTTTTTTCCTACCTGAAGTTGAAGGACCAGTTGTAGCACGATTGACCACCCCTTCTTACTAAATACCAAATACCAACTGCCAAATACCAAATACCAACATACGCCGACCAACTGCCGGGAGCCTGTTTTTTTGCCAAAAAACAACCCGATGTTTTGCCAAACGCAACCTGATCTTTTGAAAAATGAACCTGATCTTTTGAAAAAAGAACCTGATGTTTTGGAAAAACCGCCCTGAACCGCCATAAAACTGCCCAAAACAACCTGAATAGCCGCGCACTTGCAAAATTGCAAATTTGCAGGGGAAAATATGCAGGCGAATGCCTGACCCGTTAACGGTGTTTGTGTTGGTAGATATTATGCGACAGCATTTTGTAGGAAAATATGTATAAAGTTGTGGATTGTGTCACTTGGGTGATATATATTTTGAGCATATATTAACAGCAACTATGAAATTACCAGTTAAAATTTCGCAATCATAGGCAGGGTATAGTATGATTAATAAAATTAAAGAAATACGTAATCTTGCAGTATTTCAAAATTTTGAATGGAATAGATCAGTTTTTGATAATGAAAAAAATATTAAAGAGTTTGATCAAATTAATATCTTATATGGTAGAAACTACTCAGGAAAAACAACACTTTCAAGAATATTAAGAGCCGCAGAAACAGGTGCAATTTCAGATAAGTATGAAAACCCAGTTTTCACATTATTGTTCAACGACAATTCTGAAATATCAACAGACAATTTGAAGGGACATGATAAAACGATCCGTGTTTTTAATGAAGATTTTGTTCGTGATAACTTGAAATTTATTGCTAACCCTGATGAAAACATTGAATCTTTTGCGATCCTTGGGATCGATAACTTGAGAATAGAAAATGAAATTAAAATGCTGGAAACGACTATTGGTTCTAATCAAGAAGGAGAAGAAAGTGGTTTATATTTGCAATTAAGGCAGATCACCGAAAATCTAAATAAAGAAAAAATGAATTACAAGTCTCGAAATGATCAATTAACTGATCAATTAAATACAAAAGCAACAAATAGAAAAACTGGTATAAAATACAACACGGAAAAATTTGGAGACCAGAATTATAATATTCGTAAGTTGGAAACTGACATAAGGACTGTTATAGCACCATCATACAAAGCTTTAAATCGAAATGAAGCAAATGAACTTGAAAAGCTTCTTGCAGAAAATGTGAAAGACGATATTCTACCAATCAATAAACCTTCACTAACCATTTCAGACTTAAATATAAGTGTTAAATCACTCGTAACTCAAAGAATAAGTGAAACAGATAAAATAGTTGAATTAGTAAAAGATGCAACGATGAATAGGTGGGTTAAAGAAGGTAAATTACTGCACCAAAGCAAAAGAAAATACTGCGCATTTTGTAATAATGAAATTAGTGTAAATAGGTGGATCGAATTAGAAAAACACTTTGACGAGAAATCTGAAAAGCTTGAGATTAGTATAGACCAGAGGATAAGAGAAATTCAAAATAAGATTGACTTGGTTGCAAATTGTTTTAACCCTGAAATTAATTCCTTTTACATAAAGTTTCATTCAGATTTCAGAAGAATAAAGAACATATATCAAAAACTTTCTGATAAGTATATTCAAGAACTAATATCATTGAAAATACAATTGGAAAATAGAAAAAAAGATATATTGAATACTAAACCTTTCAAAAAAGCAATTGATTACTCAAATCGAATAGAATGTATATTTAATATTTATGAGAATCTTCGCTTGGCCTCCAATAAATTTTCAAAATCACTTAAAACAGAACAAGTAAAATCAAAAGAAATCTTGCGGTTAAAAGAAGTATCGGATTTTATCACAACAATAAATTATTCTTCAGAAAAAACGGAAATAGAAAAACTAAAAACAAATGTGGATAAATTAACAAAGAATAGAAATATAATTTTAAATGAAATTTATGAGAAGAATGAAATAATTGAAAATAAAAAGCGTGATTTAATAGATGAAACAAAAGGTGCTGAAAGAGTAAATGAATTACTTAATAATTTTTTTGGATATAACATTCTATCATTAAAAGCAGTTGAATACTTATTAGAAGAAGAAAAACCTAAAAAGAAATTTAGATTTGAGGTAAACAGGGATGGAAAAAAAGCTTATCATTTGAGTGAAGGTGAATGCAGCTTGATTGCATATAGCTATTTCATCGCTAAATTAGATGATATAACTACAAAAGAGGTTAAACCAATTATTTGGATAGATGATCCAGTTTCAAGTTTAGATGCTAATCATGTTTTTTTTGTTTATAGTATTCTAAGCTTCGAAATAGTACATAAAAATAGATTTGAACAATTATTTATCTCAACACACAATCTAGATTTCTTAAAGTACTTAAAACGGTTAACAGGTTCTTTTCTAAATCATAATGGAAAAAAGCAAGAGTATTCAAAATCTTATTATATTTTAAGCAGGGAAGATAAGAACACGACAATTTGTTCTATGCCAAACTATTTAAAAAAATATATCACTGAATTCAATTATTTGTTTAATCAGATTTATCAATGTTCCAAAATATCAGCAATAGATGATACCAACTATACAAGTTTTTACAATTTCGGAAATAATGCCAGAAAATTTTTAGAAATTTATCTTTACTATAAGTTCCCAGATAATTCTGATGAAATGGCTAAGTTAAAAAAATTCTTTGGAGGTGAAATCATACCCACTATATTTACAAATAGAATCAATAATGAATATTCACATCTTAGTGCCGCATTTGAACGAGGTGCCACACCTATAGAAGTTCCAGAAATGAATTTAGTAGCAAAATTAATAATCAAGAGAATTAAAGAAATAGATAAAGAACAATATAAGTCATTAGTTCAAAGTATAGGAGAATCAATAACTTAAAAAATTTTGTTTTGCAACACACATTCAATCATATACCTTTCTCATGTAATTTTGCATACAAGTAGTAATGTGTCATTTTACCTTATCCCATGTGTTAAAATTATTGTCACATAAATAATGATTAACAATCACGCCCTTGTAACACATATACAACAAATTGGATTATAATTCTTGTTTTGATTTATTTTGTTTGGTTCCTATTCCGTAACAACCGTTAAACACAACCGATGGAAAATTGTATGGCAGACGATGGTCAATCGACATTTGAATGGGCGGCACCGTAATACCACTATAAAGTATGTTATCGTATTGCTCCGAATATTATTTGTTAGGAAATGTTTTCACCGACCAGCTTTCCCTGAACCCAGGGAAACAGACTGAATCACTATTGCATAGCCAGCGTTTAATACGTATGTTATCCGGAAACCAACCGAAAGTGTGTATGCGTATGTTTGACATCCAAAAATTAAAACCAAAATACATTACCGATGAAAACGGTAACAAGATTGAAGTTATCCTTTCTATGGAAACGTTTCGAGCCTTGCTTGAAGATATTCAGGATTTGGCAGTTCGGGCAGAAAGATTAGATGAAGAAACCCTATCCCACAGTGAATTGCTTAAGGAATTGAAGGCTGATAGCATCTTATGAGATACGCGGGAAAAAAATGCTGTAAAAGAATTAATGAAAATTCATAAGTTTTTTTCTCTTTACGAAAAGCCTCTCAATTACAAACACTTAACAACTAAATACTCGCTTCAACCAAAAACTATAACACCAAAACAATAAAACACACTCACCCCCAAAACAATCCCTTGCAAAAAACCCGGAAATCCGGTAATCTGTATCGAATATGGGAACTTATTATTCATGATATACAGAAACTGTATCATCTCTGGTTATCACTTAAAACAATAAATCCTGTATTTTCGAGGTACAACGATGATTACATCAAAACTATTTTTCGCGGCGGTTTCGATGGCAATCTTCCTCACTAGTTGCTATAACAATAAAACTGCCACAGACATCGAAGGATTGTGGATCTCAACTGAAGAAACATCTCCTGATTTTGGATCGGGTATGCGAAAAGTTGCCTTGTTTATCAAAAGCGATAGTGCTAAAAAAATGACAGCCCGCGGTTGTTTCTTACGAAACGATGAGTATAGTATGGAATGGAAGTTTATTAATGTACAATATGATTCTATTTCAAAAAGAATTACCGTTCTTGATTTGGATTCGGATACTTTAATATGCAGCCATGATGCTGAAAGTGAAATTCTTAAAGGCGCTGTCCATACAATGGATAGTAATAAAGATCCATTAAACTTTGTTCGTGCCGACAAAAATCTTATCAGATTATTTTACCCGCGGATTCCGGATGAAAACGATCAGATTGTTTACAAGTATCATAAACCTGAAAAACTTGATGATAATTTACAAACAGATTCTATTTTCAAATTTATAAAAGATACAACTGTCGTATATAGGCTGATGGAGAGGATTATCAATTACGAATTCGGACGACTGGAATCTATATTAATCATCAAAGATCGGAAACTAATACTTGAAGAATATTTTTTTGGCTTTAATCGAACGAAACAGCATCGAATTAACTCATGTACCAAAAGTGTTGCTTCTTTACTGTTGGGAATAGCTTTAGATCGCCATAAAATAAATGATGTAGATCAGTCCGTTTTTAATTTTTTCCCGCAGTATGCTTCATTAAAAACACCTGAAAATGAGCGAGTCTCACTTAAGCATGTTTTAACGATGACTGCCGGTTTCAATGATGAAGAAGAATCCGAAAAACCCGGACCGGATAATTTTATTGAGTGCATACTAAAAAGTCCAATGGAAACAATCCCGGGAGAGAAATTCAGATACTCCGCTAAATGCTCAAAACTTCTCGGCGGTATAATATATACACTTGAAAACAAGCAGGCCGATGAATTTGCAAAAGAAGTTTTTTTTAACAAACTGGGTATTTCGGAATTTAGTTGGGATAAAGAAAATGGTGTAGTTCCTTGTGATGCCGGGCTTGAATTGTATCCAAGGGATATGGCTAAAATCGGTTTGTTGGTTTTGAACAATGGTAATTGGGAAGGTGAACAAATAGTCCCGAAAGAATGGATCGTTAATTCAACAAAGCCGTACGTTGCCGAAAGCGAGTTTTTTGACTACGGATACCAATGGTGGTACAGATCGAAACGCAACAAATGCTGGTGGAATGATCCGGTTCATGGAGGAAAGACTGAACACGATATGTTTTTAGCGCTCGGCGCTGGCGGCCAATATATTATGGTAACGAGAGATATGAATCTGGTAATAGCAATTACTTCATCTGATTATAATAATGATGGTTTGGATATTAAAAAATTACCTATGGTTATTGAAGATATTATTCCAATTTTTGAGGATACTCGATTGTAGTGCAACAAAAATAGTGGTATAATAACTCAATTTAGCGGACCCATGGGCTTCGCTGAAGCTAGCTCATCAATCCGCTGATCTCAACGTTGGGCAAACAAAAAGAACCCTCCCGTATCCACAGGAGGGTTCAGAATGAGAGGCACCTTTATTTCAACGCAGACAGATCCGCACCGAAATTGATATGAAAGGGGACGCCATCAAGAACCAGTGCCGGCACGGATTTTACACCAGCCTGCTCTGCCTCCGGGAGGCGATTCTTGCTTTCCCCAAGGTGAACAATCTCCACAGTGTATTTGCCTTTGTCGATAGCTTCCGCTACCTTTTGTTCGGCTTCAACGCAGACCGGGCAACCGGCATGATAGAATACAGCTTTGCTCATTTTGTTATTCCTTTCTTTAATTTAAGTTGTTCTGGTTCATCCAGATTGACAGCCATAATATATATGATCGTTCTGCCTCCAGAAAGAGGGCACTTTTTAGTGGGTAGGGCACAATTTGGTATAAAACACTGGTAATCATGGCAGAAAAAAATAAAAGAAATGCTCGTAGAGACTACGAATGCTTAGAACAGGTCGTCGGGTGCAAGTGGTCCGTTTCCGTGCTCGTTGCAGTTAAAGAGGGGATTGACCGACCCGGAGTTCTGGAAAGACATATCGTTGGCATATCAACCAAAGTCCTTTCTGAGCGACTCCGGAAGCTAACAGCCTACGGGCTGTTGAATAAGAAAAAGTATAAAGAACTACCTCCTAGAACGGTCTATTCTCTGACGCCAAAGGGAGCAAGCCTTGTTGAAATTATTCGCAAGATTCACGAACTTGACGAAAATGAGAACGAAGAAGCCCAACAAGGCGGTGGTGGCAACGGCTAAAGACGCGCCACACTTTGACGATTAGCAAATGAAAGGAACGATTATGCGTTTTTTTACTCTTTCGGTGAGCAGTGTGCTCGTTCTGTTCATGGTTTCATGTGGGGGAGATCATCATTCCCATCATGAGACTCATGATCACCGCTCGCCTGCAGATGTCTCTTCATCTTTGAAAATTGAATTGAATGAAGGCAAGAAGTGGTTGATGGATGATCATACCCGAGAAATGTTTTCTGTAATGGATAACCGCCTCAAGGGGGATGTTTCGGGTTCTGAGTTAGGGAAATTGCTTTCAAGTGATTTAGATAAACTTATCGAGGGTTGCAGGATGACTGGGCCGGCCCATGATCAACTCCATGTTTATTTGATGGATTTTATACCAGCAGTTCGTGCATTAAGTGAACGTGGTGATGAGCAAGCAACCCATAAGGTTGAAAAGTTGCTTTCTGAGTATCCAGATTACTTTGAATGAAGTAAGCTGCTAACCAGGCAATGCAGCGGACCGCTACGCGGCCGCTGATTTTTTAACGTTCGATTAAACCTGTCTATCTTGCCCAACTACTAAAATTAACCGTTCTACCCCAAAAACAACCCCTTGCATAAACCCCGGAAATTCGGTAACCTGTATCGAATATGGGAACTTATTATTCATGATATACAGAAACTATATAATCACTGGTTAAGCATCCAAATCTATTTCAAAACGTAAGAGATATACATGAAAAACTTTGCTTTGTATGGGGCTGGTCTGATGATGTTGGTTGTAGGAGCACTTCATCTTTTTGCGCCACAAATGATGATGAAAGAACCTGGTATTGAACTGACGACGATCAACCATCTTCATATCATTCGTGCGGCTTATGGTGGCGCATATCTGGGCATTGCCACTCTCTTCTTGCTTGGCGCAATAAAGCCTGGTTTCAGCAGGTTCTCGCTCGTTGCGATCGCATTACTATTTTCCGGCTTCGCACTGGGGCGCATCTTCAGTATTGTAGTAGATGGACTACCTGCTCCTTTGTATTCGGGCGTTCTCTCCGCGGAAGTGTTCTTTACAGTCTTGGCGGTATTGTCTTTGAGGAAATCCAGTTCGTAAGATGCCTAACAACCAGTTGAAGCGGACGGCGACCGCCGCCGCTGAACCGGAACTATTAACAGTAAAGGAAATATATCAGTGCAAATAAGACAATATGAAAATACAGATTTAGACGCAGTACTCTCGTCATGGGAGGTGGCAACCCGGTTAGCCCATCCATTTATGACTGAGGAATTTATCGCTCAGGAAAGGAAAAATGTGGCAGAAATATATCTTCCCAATACAGATACCTGGGTTGCACAAATCGATGGTGAAGTCAGAGGCTTTATTGCGTTGATGGGTAACGAGGTTGGCGCAATATTTCTTCAGCCGGAATTTCATGGTCAGGGAGTGGGCAAAGCTCTCATGGACAAGGCGCAAGAACTTCATGGAGACCTTGAAGTTGAGGTGTTTAAAGAAAATGTAATCGGTCGTAAGTTTTACTCGAGATACGGGTTTGAGCATCTGGAAGAAAAACAACATGAACCTACCGGTCAGCAATTATTGCGCCTGAAATTTACTGCTAACAATCGCGTCAATTAGGACGCTCGCAAGCTCGCGCCTATTACGCGGACGTTAGATTAAGCCTGTCTATCTTGTCCAATTACTAAAATTAACAGTTCTACCCCAAATACAACCCCTTGCAAAAACCCCGGAAATCCGGTAACCTGTATCGAATATGGGAACTTATTATTCATGATATACAGAAACGATATAATCACTGGTTATGTGTAAGGAAATAAAAATAGAAATGTTAACATAAATATATAAACAACTGTTGTTATCCCTCCAATTTGGCGGTATAAGTACAATGAATATACACAACAGTTAGCTGTAACCTAAACAAACCAAGAACCAATAGGAAAACATATGAAATTAATCTTACCAAAATATTTTACACTTGTAGGCTTGATATTTATTTTGTCTTCTTGTAATGGACAGGTCAAGCAAAAGAAAATTGAAGACAATATAACGACAGGAAAAACAGAAAAACCAAATGGAAATGTTTATTGCGGTTTTTTAGATAAAGACGACAATCTTTGGTTTGGAACTACCAACGATGGTGTTTATAAATTTGACGGTTCAAATTTTGTTCATTTTACAGAAAAAGAGGGACTTTCTAACAATAAAATATCTTGTATTTATCAAGTTGATAATGGCGATTTATGGTTTGGAACAGCAAACGGAATTTCCATTTTTAATGGAACAAAGTTTACGCATTTAAAAATTCCAGAATATAAAATCTCAACCGATTGGCTTAAAAAATCATATCCGATGGTCAATCCAAATGAAGTGCAGTCTATTGTTCAAGATAAAAATGGAATGTTTTGGATAGGAACAAATGGAGCTGGAGCATATCGTTACGATGGCAAATCATTCACGAACCTCTTATCAGAAATTGGCGATACTATGCCTGATGGACTTTATCACAACGTTATTCAAAAAATTACAGAAGATAATTACGGAAACTTATGGTTCGCCTCAATGTCTCACGGTGGAGCTAACAAATTTGACGGGGAAACTTTCACTCAATATATGCCGAAAGATGGAATAAGTGACGACCAAATAAGGATAATTATTGTTGACAGTAAGGGAATTATTTGGTTTGGTTTCAATGGTAATAGAGAAAGTGGCTTGACTTCCTTTAACGGAAATTCATTTCAAACCTTTACAGAGAAAGACGGACTTTGCACCAAAAATGTCAGAGCAATTTATGAAGACAAACAAGGTAATTTATGGGTTGGTGGAATGCAAGGATTTTGTGTCTATAACGGAAAAGAATTTACTCGATTTGTTGATAATAAAAATGTCACTTACGAACGGATAGTCTTTATAGTCGGAGATAAAGAAGACAACATTTGGTTTGGTGGAACAAATGGATTTTGGAAATATGACGGAGAAGTAGTTACTGATATGACAAGGAAGAATAAATAAAAGGCAACAGCTAACAATGTATATAAAAAATAGGCGAAACAGTAGTCGATTCAAGGCTTTTGGCTCGTATCAAACTTTGTGCTTAGTCGAAAGTTATGTGCTTCGAAATCGCCTACTTTTCATATACTAACCGTTAGTGGCAATTAAAACAAGAGAAACAAATATGAAACAGAGAGCATTTACATTACTAATCTTTTTACTTTTTATTTTCGTTGGAATTGTGAGTCTGAAAGCACAACAAAACGCAGACAGACAGGATGAGATTATTTTTATTTGGGGCGGAGATATTAACACAAAGTTTGTCCAATACGTAGCTGATTTGACAAAAAAAGAACATCCCAAAATCTGTTACCTGCCAACTGCAAGTGGAGACAATCCAGATAATATTAAATATTGGGAAAATATATGTAATACCTTGCAATTAGACTCTATAATTCTAAAAGTGTGGGTAAGTTCCTCCGAGAAGAATCAATCATTTGAAGAAATTCTTCTTAATTCTGATGCGATTGTGGTTGGCGGGGGAAATACCTTGAATATGCTTGGAATTTGGAAAGCTCAAGGAATAGATAATATTTTGAAAAAAGCACTAAAAAATGGAATCATTTTGTCGGGAGGAAGTGCCGGTTCAATATGTTGGTTTCAGAACGGAATTAGTGATTCACGCCCCGTTAATTTAAGTATTGTCAAAGGTTTAGGTTTTTTGCCTTATAGCAATAGTCCACACTACTCACAAGAATCAAGGAGAAATTTATATCATCAAATGATAAAAGATGGAAAAATGAATTCGGGTTATACAACTGATGAATTAGCCGGAATTCTTTTCAAAAACGGGAAAGCTATAAAATCTATCAGCCAAAGCGACATACACAATTCTTATTTTGTAAATCACGAAAAAGGTGAAATAAAAGAAATCAAACTCAAACCTGAAATTTTACTTGGGAAAAATGCTCTTCCCGAAGGCTCTTATTCCTCTCAATTCATAAAAAAGAAAATCAATGACTTGTTAGATTCCAATGATAGCTCATCGCCAATAAATGCCTATGTTTCTGAAATGAAAACCCGAAAATTGAACAAAGAAAACATTAGCGAATCAGAAAAAAACAAAGTATTGGAAATTAATATTGAAAAAATATTTATTTACAAAAACAAAATAGCTGGAGTTGTAAATAACGCATACCTTAATTCTTTTGGGTATGGAATGTGGTATTTTTATAACTGCAATGGCATTTGGACCAGTATGGGAGAAGACATAGGCGGAAAAACAATATTTGAGAGTGAAATTAAGTTTCGAGAAAAAGCAGAAACAATTATCAAACAGGCGGAAGAAAAATTAAACTGCCACTAACAATGTATATACAAAATAGGCGTGATAGTAGTAAATTCAACGGTTGTAGCCCGCTTCAACATTGTTACGGTTTGATAAGTTTGAAGCCCGCAATCGCCTACTTTGCATATACCAAATGTTAGAAACACATAACAACAGCATGCAGCGGACGGCGCTGCGCGCCGCCGCTGATGCTGAGCGTTAAACATCCAAATCTATTTCAAAACGTAAGAGATGTACATGAAAAACTTTGCTTTGTATGGGGCTGGTCTGATGATGTTGGTTGTAGGAGCACTTCATCTTTTTGCGCCACAAATGATGATGAAAGAACCTGGTATTGAACTGACGACGATCAACCATCTTCATATCATTCGTGCGGCTTATGGTGGCGCATATCTGGGCATTGCCACTCTCTTCTTGCTTGGCGCAATAAAGCCTGGTTTCAGCAGGTTCTCGCTCGTTGCGATCGCATTACTATTTTCCGGCTTCGCACTGGGGCGCATCTTCAGTATTGTAGTAGATGGACTACCTGCTCCTTTGTATTCGGGCGTTCTCTCCGCGGAAGTGTTCTTTACAGTCTTGGCGGTATTGTCTTTGAGGAAATCCAGTTCGTAAGATGCCTAACAACCAGTTGCAGCGGCCGGCAACCGCCGCTGCTGAACCGGAACTATTCTGCGGATGAATTGAATATGAAACAGGAAAGAACAAAAGCGTGGCTTCCAATTGCGGGATCCCCTCAGGAACGCGTATTGCGATATTTCCATGAGCGCTACGCTCAAGCGCCGGACAATGGAAGATTTGATGTGACCATCAATTTTCATCCGGACCGCAGGAATAGGGTAGGGATTCCAATTCTGGAGTGCCTCAGGGACGATGGTGTTGTAAAGTCACAGTTCGAGACCAAAACCAGCAACGGGGGGCTCACCGCTTATCGCGGTGGTGATCGGTGGATGTGGGAGCACAAGGCATTCGCTGGCATATATGATGATGTTGCTGCTTCCGAGCGCCCCAAGTATGGTGCATTGAACCATCGATGCCTTGGTTCAGGAGGATCACCTCGCTTCGGGTCGGCGTTTCTCCGGCTTGAGCCGCATATCCTGGCAAGAACGACATTTTGTTATCCCGACAGCTATTTCAACCCTGAAGCGTTTGGGATAGGAACCGCAGTGCATCATTTGATCCATAGCGCTGATGTAGATGATCGCGATGCACTGGACAATTATATCGAAGCGCACATTCACGGACCGATTGACCTGGACTCAGACGTGCAAGCTATCGTCCTTGATCCGGTTTTCAAAGGTTCGGCTATTGAGGACCTTGCGAGAAAACTTCCGTGTGACGTTGAGTGGCACAAGGGATTCCGGTTGCATGTTAGTGTAGCAGCGGAGCATCCGGAATTCAGGGGGCTGGTTTACGTTGAGCTTGCCAGGCATCTTGCCCATGAGGGTAACATCGATCCCATAATTCTTGGCGAAGCGGTCGAAAGTGGCGGCTACGACCCACAGCAAGTGAAAAAGGTTTGGCATTATCTGGCACGGTTTGGAGACTTAAACAAACAGGCAGAACAAGATGCTTCAGCAAACGGCGCTACGCATCGTCCCTGAGCTATGCGTTCGATTAAACCTGTCTTTCTTGTCCAACTACTAAAATTAACCGTTCTACACCAAAAACAACCTCTTGCAAAAACCCCGGAAATCCGGTAACCTGTATCGACTATGGGAATTTGTTATTCATGATATACAGAAACGATATAATCACTGGTTGGGCGGCCTTGAAAGACTATCGAAGGGTTATACAGCATTAATGGAGATCTAAACCGTGGCGAATGCCGAATTTGAAGATAGAGACTTACTTATCAACGAGATTGAACGTAATCTGTGGGAAACATGGGCAAACTGGGGTCGAGGGCCTGGCTGTGTCCTCCATGACGAGAGCGATGTTCTCTGGTTCGAAACTCCCCTACCAATCATTCCCTATAATGGCGTACTCAGATTCAGTGTCAGCAACGACTCCGAGCATCAGGTCAACGCCATTATAAACCGCTTTCAAGATCGTCGTGTTCCCTTCATTTGGGTGCTCCATCCTTCCTCGCGGCCCCCTGATCTGTCGCATCGATTAGTTGATCGCGGCCTAAAGGATGTTGAGCCAATCTATGGTATGGCGAGAAGCCTGGCTTCCTTACCTGACCTTCCGGCGTTGCCTTCCAACATCCAGGTTCGGAAAGTTGAGGATGAGCACGATGCAAATGCATTGATCCAATTCGCTTCCTGGCGCTGGAGTATTCCAGAAGAACACCAACCGGCATATACCAAGATTGTTTCCCAAGGGTTCCGCTTCGGAATGCCAGAGGCTAAGGCGCATATGTGGCAAGCGTGGCGCGAAGATCAGCCAATTGCGAAAGTCGCGCTATATCTCGGCTCCCGTTCTGTGGGGATCTATGCCGTCGCAACTCGCTCAGAAGCTCGCCGCCTCGGTCTCGCAAGTTTTCTGACTATCACGGCTCTTCATTATGCGCGTGATGCCGGTTATCACTTGGCCGTTCTACATTCCACTCCGATGGCTCAAAGGCTATACAAGTCCTTAGGGTTCAATTCAATTGCGGAGTTTCGTCTCTTCGCTTCAGACGATGTTCATATATAAAGGTTGGCCGCCCAACACCGCGTGCAGCAGACAAGTGGGATTCGCCCCGCTAAAAGGAGTGATTCTGTGGTCGAACCTTTTCCTTCAAAGCAGCTTCGTTTTTCCCACCCACTTGCGGCTAACGCAAACCGATATATCCCTTAACAGCTTAACAGAAATAAGAGCAAGAGATGAACGAAAGAAAGTTGTCTTGGTAGGGTGGAATCCAGATGTGGTTGACTACAAAAAATGGCCAGGACTGACTGCTGAGAAGTTACGTGTAGCATTAGAAGGAGATCGAGATAAACTTAATTCGCTTGGATATAGTGCTGAACTACTCTACATAAATCACGTAGATACGGCTTTCGAAACTACGAGTAAGGCACTGACTGAAACAGCATATGATTGTGTTCTTATTGGAGCAGGAGTCAGAACTGTAAACGAACACTTCCTTGTTTTTGAACAACTGATCAACGCTGTCCATCAGTCTGCTCCTTCTGCCAAAATTTGTTTTAACACTAATCCCGGCGACACTGCTGAAGCTGTGAAGCGTTGGATATAACAAGACCTTTCAGCGGACGCAGTCGCTAACGCGCTTGCTCCACAGAAGGCTGGCGTTATACGCTTATGTTAAAATTGATTTGGCAAAATCGTAATACTTGTGATAATGCTAAAATATAAACAATTGCATATATACTGCTAATTGGGTAGGATGTGAACAAAAATATCCGCCATCGGTGTCCTTAATATTAAACAGATAGGATCAAAACTTTATAAAATAAGGCGTTGAAAAATGAATATTAAAGAACTTTACAAAAGACCAAATATCGAACAAGACAAAAAATTGAAGAATAAGTATATATTTTTCAATAAACTGATTAATGAATTAAAGAAAAAAGAAATACCTTCAGCGATAGTTACTTCAGTTAACCGAGATATTGAAGGGATTAACTCATTTTCCGGTTCGAATAAAGACTTATTGAAACAATTGAGAAAAGCGGAGTCCAGCATATTGAAATTGATTGAGGAAGAACTTAAGCTCGTAACGATAAATCATTACCGTAATCGGTTGATGGCTTTAGGCATTGCATTTGGAGTTTCTTTAGGAGTAGCGTTTGGAGCAAGTTTAGGAAATATGGCGTTTATAGGGATCGGAATACCAATAGGAATGGTTATTGGTCTTGCTGTTGGAACTGCAATGGATAATAAAGCTAATGAAAATGGCAATCAGCTTGACGTAGAAACTGAACGCTAAACGAGAAAAAATAAACCGTATAAGACGCAGTTTATTCAAATCGTTAGAATTTATATTTTTGGTTTTTATCGCGTATAACAATCGTTCAAGCCGACCCCGTCAAAGGCGGGTCGCCTTAACTCTTGTCGTTAGATTAACCCTGTCTATCTTGTCCAACTCCTAAAATTAACAGCTCTACCCCAAAAACAATCCCTTGCAAAAACCCCGGTAAACCGGTAACCTGTATAGAACAACCGTTAACTACAACCGATGGAGGATCGCATGGCAGACGATGGGCAATCGACATTCGAATGGAAGGCACCGCAATTTCATTATCAGGTGGATTGGGATGGCGTGGCAATGACATTTCAGGAAGTAACCGGGCTGGACAGCGAAACCCATGATATTGAATACCGGTCCGGCAATAGCCCGCAGTTCTCAACGGTTAAAATGCCCGGATTAAAGAAGTCTGGCAATATCATTCTGAAAAGAGGTGCTGCGGTAACCGATACCGCATTCCGGGAGTGGTATAACCAGATTCAACTGAATGTGATCAAACGCGTGCCGGTTACCATCCGCCTGATGGACGAAACCGGTGCAGCAACCATGAACTGGACACTGACCAAAGCCTATCCGCTAAAGATTACCGGCACCACTTTGGACGCCGGCGGTAACAATGCTGCTATTGAATCCATTGAAATAGCCCACGATGGGCTGACGATGGGGTAACGTCGGGAGATTCCTGTTCAGAAGGAACGCCTTCGCAGGAATGACATATGCTAATTGTGTGTTGAGGGGATGAGGTATTTAAAGAATTTACATCCCCCTTTGTCCCCCTTCGAAGAATTTACATCCCCCTCAGTCCCCCTTCGAAGGGGGATGTCTTTGAAGTTTCGCCCTTCGGAGGGGGATGATGATTGTACTTTACCCACCTGTTCAACCTCGCCGGGAATCCAATATTACAGCATTGTTAAAGTTACAATTCATATTTATCGATAATTCGTTACGACAATTCTGTTGGATACGGCATCTTCGGTGCCTTTGTAAAAATAATGATACAACAATAATTCGCTGAAAGAGTGGGGTATGGTGAAGACTTTGATACTTAATCAATTGCATAGCATCCACGGTAAGGTGATGTTAGCTGTTACAGGTGTTATGGTTCTGGTGTTGGCTGCAAATGTCATTATTTCGAACTATGCCATCCAGAAATATGAAGCATATACCGCTTCGCTGACCAATAAATTGTTGACGGAAACGTATGAAAAAGAACTGCAAAGCACAACGCAAACGGCGGCGGCCATTGTTAAAGCTGTTTACCAGCGTCCCGATCTGGATGAAACAGAAAAGCTGGCGCTAACCCGGTCGCTGTTACATCCCGTCCGGTTTGGCAAGGAAGGCTATTTTTTTGGATATGAATTGAACACCGGTGTAAACCTTGTTCATGGCTCCAAACCGGAGCTGAACGGGAAAAACCTGTGGGATGCCAAAGATGCCAATCAGGAATATTTTATTCAGGCGTTAAACAAAAATTCGCAACGGGAAGGCGTATTTACCAAATATTTTTATCCCAAAATAAATAGCGGTGCGAATGAATCTTTTCCGAAACTGGCGACATCCTATCTGATACCGGAAGCAAATATGTGGATCGGAACCGGTGCCTACATTGACGACATCGAAACCAATCAAGCCAAATTTTCAACTGAAATTCATGATATGATCAGCGGTTATAAAGCAACCGCGCTGCAGTTTTTTGTTATCCTGTCAATCGTCAGTTTGATCTGCATCTCGTTGGTGGTTAAAAAAATTACCCGGCCGATCAAAACCGTTACTGCCATTGCAAAAAGTATTTCGTTGGGCGATCTGGATCACCGGATATCCTCAACCCGGAAAGATGAAGTAGGGCAGTTGTTACAGTCTTTTCAATTAATGGGCGGTTATTTACAATCGATGGCAACTACCGCAGAAAAGCTGTCAACCTTTGATTTAACGGCGGATGTCCACCTTCAATCCGAAAAGGATCGACTGGGATTGGCGTTCACGCAAATGGTTGACAGTTTGAAACGTCAGGTTGTGGAAATTTCTGAAATGGTTCGCCGGTTAAATGCTGCCGCTAACCAGGTGTCTGCTTCTTCTTCGGTTGCCAGTCAGGCGACGTCACAAATCAGCGCAGCCATCCAGCAGCTATCCGTTGGAGCAAATGAACAATCCAATGCAACCGTTCGGGCAAATCTGTCGGTTCAGGAAATGAAACGAACCATTGACGGTGTTGCTGAAGGCGTTAACCAACAATCTGAGGCAGTGGCAAAAACGTCAAATTTTAGCAATCAAATGGCGCATGAAATAAAGCAGGTTGCCAAAAGTGTTAAAGTGGGGATGGAGATGGCTGCCAATGCGACCGGCGCTGCCAATAAAGGTGCCGAAATTGTCAATACAACCATGAACGTCATGCAGGTGATCAAAACGAAAGTGGATAAATCGGCTGAAAAAATGTTGGATATGAACAAAAGTTCTGAGCAGGTTGGCTCTATTATTGAAACGATTGATGATATCGCATCGCAAATCAACTTGCTCGCCCTGAATGCTGCGATTGAAGCCGCCCGCGCCGGAGAACATGGCAAAGGGTTTGCGGTAGTCGCAGATGAAGTTCGAAAGCTGGCTGAAAAATCATCGAATGCAACCAATAAAATTGCAACCCATCTCAATACCATCAAAAGCAGTGTTGTTTCGGCAATGTCATCCATGGAAGAAGGATTGGCAGAAATTCAGAACGGTGTTCAACATTCAAACCAGGCCGGCAATGCCATTCAGACCATTATTCATGCGGTTAAAAATGTCAGTGCGCAGGTTAACGGCATTTCAACTGCTTCGATAAAAATGAGCGAATCGTCCAATGATATGATTTCGGCAATGCAACTGGTTTCGGATATTGTTGATCAAAACAGTGCCGCTGCAGAAGAAATGGCTGCCAGCTCCGTTCAAATTTCTCAGGTTATCGGTAATATCGCAAATGTCAGTGAGGAAATCAGCTCCGCTATTGCTGATGTTGGCAATGCCACAGAACAAATGAATCATCAGGTGAGTGCGGCAAGCACTTCTTCGCAATCGCTGGGCGAGATCGCAACTGCTTTAGCGAATATCATCAATCAATTTAAACTGTTGGATCAGCCGGAAATGGTTCGGGACAATCGTTCGCGTGCCACAACAGAAATATCGGATCAGTTTACGGTTCCGGTTTAATCGCGAATGGTTGATTGACGGTTGTTTAGTGATTTGTGAACCATAGAATGTGGGTTGATCATCAATTGTATTACGCAATATTTCCTTTCAGGAAAATGGGGGAGTGGTTAATATTGAGTGATGAATTGAAAGCAGTGCCGATACCAAAACACAAAATGGATCACTAAACATGCCAGAGAAAAGCATCCCATCACCCGGGCATATCCTCCGTCAATCGTTTGATGACGATATCCTCCGCTGCAAAACCGCCATAGCAGCCAATCCGAACGACGCGCTGCCTTATGCGCAATTGGCGCATGGGTATATTGTGCTGTGGTGTTATGGCTTTATCCCGCATGCTGAAGCCCTCCCGTTAGCCACCAAAGCAATTGAAAAAGCATTGGCAATTGATCCAAAATGCGGGCTGGCGCATACGGTGTCGGGGCTGATTAAGGAAGCAAATTGGCAGTGGCATGCTATCGAAAACGCGCTGAAACTGGGCATTCAATACGCCCCGGATGACGCGCTGGCGTATAACTGGTATGCCAATTATCTCTACGCCAACAGCCGTTTTGATGCGGCATACGCAATGGCGGAAACAGCCGTTGCGCTGTCACCGGATCCCGGATTCAAGATCGGTTTGGGCGCCATCAGCTATTTTACCCGGGATTTCGAACGGTTGAAACGGGAGATGCTGGCGGTGATTGCGGATCATCCTGATTATGCCCCGGCGTATGATTGGCTGGGCATGGCGTATATTCAGTTGGAAGAATTTGATAACGCCATCGAAGTTTATGAAACAGCCGCACGACTTTCCGGCAGGCTCGCGGAAATATTGGGTGGGTTGGGGCATGCCTACGGCATCGCCGGAAAGGCAGCAGACGCCCGGCGCATCCTGAATGAAATGAATGATTACACCAAATTTGTTCACGTGCCGCCGGTACAAATCGCATTTGTTTACGCCGGTTTGGGTGATGATGACAACACGATTGCGATGCTGGAACGCGCCTTTGCCGAAAAATCGTGGGAATTGATTTTTATGCGCACGGAACCGTGGTTGGCGCATTTGCATGCAGATCCCCGGTTTCTGCACATTGTTAAACGGATGAATTTCCTGCCGTTGGGTTATTGATTCGTGAATAAATTTAAGTAAGCAAATGGAATCATTCAGAACCTATTTGTTTTCCAGGTTCCGAAACAGAAAGAATTAACCGCGGCGAACGCGGCGGAAAGACATATTTTTTACCGCTGCGCCCGCCGCGAAGCCTTTGCGGTCCGCTGCGGTTATGGTTTTTCGTTCGATTTGACGGTTGATGAATACTTATCCACCGATCGCATAAAAAACCGGAATCTATCGTCAATAACAAATCCTTTTCTCAACTTCATTCACGGATCAATAATTACTCTGTTCTGACACATGCCTGTCATTCCTTCGGAGCATGAATCCCCATATCATTGCAATAATCAGGAGACCCCTGCTTTCGCAGCGGTGACCGCAAAAGCCACGACCTTGTCATTCCTGCTCCGATGGAGCGCCTTTCGGCGCGACAGCCGGAATCCCCTTGAACGGACTACTTTTTCATTTTCTTCCCGGGAATCCCGCATATCTTGTTCCAAAAAGCCCGATAGAGAACCTTCTTTGGGAATCGCTTGCATGAGCATCTAAATGGTGTATTTTGGAAATTAAGAAGATTTGGTTACTCAAACCGGTAAACATTTAAAATAAGGGGAAAAATGGATATGTTAACATTCGGTGTCATCGGGACATCGCGAAAAGAAGATGAACGGCGCATTCCCATTCATCCGGAACACTTGTCACGTCTCACCGAAAAAGCCCGTCGCCAGTTGATATTTGAAGAAGGTTATGGAAAACCGTTTGATCTTACAGATGCTGAAATGGCAAATCTAACCGGAGGCGTTGCCTCGCGGCATGAACTGCTCGCGGAACTTGGAAATGTTATTTTGCCCAAACCGGTGTTATCCGATTTTGAAGAACTGCGTGAAGGGGGAATCCTGTGGGGCTATCCCCATTGTGTGCAGCAACGGGAGCATACGCAGGCGGCGATAGATCGTAAGCAGACATTGCTCGCCTTTGAAGATATGTTTGTCTGGAGCCCTAACGGACAAATGGGGCGTCACACCTTTTACAAAAATAACGAAATGGCGGGCTATTGTGCTGTTTTACATGCCCTGCAACTGAAGGGGATAGACGGGCACTACGGAAACCGGCGCAAGGTCATTATTTTTAGCTTTGGCGCGGTCAGCCGTGGCGCAATTTACGCCCTGAAAGCCCGTGGTTTCAGAGATATTACCATTTGCATTCAGCGCCCCGACCATGAGGTGCGTGAGGAAGTGCTGGATTGTCATTATGTGCGTATCCGTTCCGGTAATGCGGGTGAAGCGCGCATGGTGGTGGTTGAGCATGATGGCACAGTTCAGCCATTATCAGATCTGATCAATGAATCAGAAATTATTGTGAACGGGATTATGCAAGAGCCGGATAATCCTATGTTTTTTGTTACCGAGGATGAAATATCCCATCTGAAGCCGGGCAGCTTGATTATCGATATCAGCTGTGACGAAGGTATGGGGTTCACGTTTGCCAAACCAACCTCCTTTAAAAACCCGATGTTCAGGGTTGGGAAAATTGATTATTACGCCGTCGATCATACCCCCAGCTATTTATGGGAGAGTGCCTCACGGTCTATTTCTGCCGCGCTCATTGTCCATTTACCAACTGTTTTAGCGGGATATGATGGCTGGCAACAGAATGAAACCATTCGACAATCCATTAATATCGATGCCGGGGTTATCCAAAAACCCGGAATTTTATCATTCCAAAATCGTGCGGCGGATTATCCCCACAATACTATTGAAGTGGGGAAAAACTAACGATACAGTTATAGGGAAACCTGTTATTTCTGTGTATCCAGGATTCTCCATTAAATTGGAATAATCGGGTCACCCCTGCCTTCACAGGGGTGACCGCCAAAAGCTATGCCCTTAGCATTTCTGCGAAAACAGAAACAAGGGGCGTTTTTAGTGTGTGCCGTATGTTGAAAATCGGGTAATCCGACATCCCCTCTGCCTCCCTTCGAAGGCAGGGGGGATGTTTCTAATGTCCGTTTGGGCAGCCGCAGCCGGGCAGGGTAATGCCTTCACCGGGTTGCCAGATCATTGCGTCGGATGTGTTGGGATTCTCCCAATAAAACGGCATCCGCTTGAAGTTGCCCGTCACCGTTTCATTCATCGAATCCGCGTCAAATAACCGACCGTTGACCATCACATATTTCACAAATTCCGTGTTGCGAATGTTTTCCAGCGGGTTTTTGTCCAGCACTACCAGATCGGCCAGTTTGCCGGTTTCCAGCGAACCAATCGCGTGATCCATTCCGATGTAATGCGCCCCGTTCAGCGTCCCGGCGCGAAGTACTTCCAGCGGCGTCATGCCGCCCTGGGCAAACATCCACAGTTCCCAATGCGCCGCCAATCCCTGCAACTGTCCGTGCGCACCGAGGTTCACCTTCACACCGAGATCACTCAACGCTTTGCAAATTTTGGCGTGTTCGACGTGACCGTATTCATCGTCCGGGGAGATATCCCGGCGACGGCTGCGGGAATCAACAATCGCCCTGGGCGTAAAGTTCAGCAAACGCGATTTTTCCCAAACGTTGCTGTGGTGATACCAGTAACGTTCGCCGGACTGTGTGCCGTAGCTGACCACCAGCGTGGGCGTGTATCCGGTTTCGCTGGCTGACCAGAGTTTCAGCACGTCGTCATACACCGGCGCGATAGGAATATTGTGCTCGATGCCGCTGTGCCCGTCCAGAATCATGCTCATGTTGTGGAAAAAGAACGAGCCGCCTTCCGGCACCACATTCATTTCCAGTTCACGAGCCGCCTGAATCACCTGCTGGCGCTGATCGCGGCGCGGCTGGTTGTAGCTTTTTACAGAGAACGCGCCAACCGCTTTCATCCGGCGCAAATGCGAACGCGCATCATCCAGACTGTTGATTACCGCTTTGAAATCGCCCTCCGCACCGTAAAGGATGGTGCCGGTGGAATAAACCCGCGGTCCAACCATTTTCCCGGCTTTCACCAGTTCGGATTGGGAAAAGACCACTTCGGTGGTTGCCGAGGGATCGTGGGTTGCAGTGACGCCATACGCCAGATTCGCGAAATAGGGCCAATGCTGCTGTGCGGTGAGGTCGTTCGAGAAATGCCCGACGTGCGCGTGCACGTCCACCAATCCCGGGATAATTGTTTTGCCGGAAACATCCACAGTTTTGGCATCCGCCGGAATAGTGACAGATGCGCCGATTGCCGTGATGCGGTTGCCATCGATAAGTATCGTGCCGTTTTCTATCACTTCATCACCCTTCATGGTGATGATGCGGGCGCCGGTGAGCGCCACTTTCCCGGCAGGCACATCCGTTGCAACGAACACATCCAGCGCAACGCCGGTGGTGTCGATTGCCGGAAGGCTGTCCGGCGCGCCGGGAACAAAAGCAAAGGTTTCCTGCAAATCGCGGGTGAAATATTCCGGTCCGGTCACCCAGTGCAGCGATTTGCTGTCGCCCGACCAGTGCAAATTGGTGCCCGCATCTCGGGTAACTTTCTTTACGGGAATGGCGCTGCTCTTGCTGCTCAAATCAATTGCGCCGCCGGTTTTTGGGAACGGCGTGATGTAAACATTATACAATTCCTGAAACGCCACCCACCGTTCGTCCGGGCTGATGGCAACTTCGGTTGCGTATGTTGAGGTGAAATGATCGCGTTCGTCTTCACCAAATAAGTCCACACTTTTCAACGACTTACTGCTGCCATCGCGAAACAGGAAAATACGGTCGCTGGCGCGATTGAAACGGGGATATTCGCCACGTTCCGTCACAAAGTTGCCCACCTGATTGGCACCGTCTGCCGCAATCCAGTAAATTCCCGGTTTCACGGCGTGAGTGAATCCGCGAACGGAATTCCCGCCCGCTCTGCGATAAACGATCATCGTGCCGTCCGGCGAAAACGACGGTGTGTAATAATGCCCTTTGCGCCGGGTGAGCTTTTCGGATTTGCCGCCGCGCAGTTGCACTTTGCGGATGGCGCCCATCGCGGTATCGTTCCAGGTCACGTAAACCACCGATTTGCCATCGGGTGAAAATGACGGAAAAAACTCGAACCAGCCGTTGTCGCCGGTGAGGCGTTCGGCTTTTTCCCGACGAGTCGGGAGTAATTGCTGTTTCCAGAGCTGCCCGACGGCGTTGAACACCACCCATTTTCCGTCCGGCGAGGTGGTGGCGTGGCGAATCATTTTCGCCTGAAATTCAGCCGGTGCAACATCCTGTTTGAAGCGCACGGCTTTGGCGATCGATTGTGTTGATTCAGCTTCGAATGGGATTTCCGTCAGTTGTTTGCTGGCGACATCAATTCGCCAGATCTTGCCTTTTGCCCAGAACACGATTGATTTGCCATCGGGCGTCCAGTCGAAATTGGGATAGATGCCGAAAATCGCCCAGGTTTCCTGCTGATCGCGATTCAGCCCGTCGAACAACGGACGCATTTCGCCGGTGCGCAGATCGTAAACAAACAGCACAGATTTGGCGCGAACCCGCCGCACAAACGCCAGATGATTCCCGTCCGGTGATATTTGGGGACGCGCCGCCCCGCCCTGCACGGAAATGAGGTTGTCCAGTTCACCGGTTTGCAAATCCAGCCGGCGAATCACATAAATTTGTCCGTTGGGATCTTTGTTGTATTGGAAAGTGCTGCCGCCGCTCATGTCCTCGCTGTAATAGACGTATCGCCCGTCCGGGCTGATGCACGGTTCGCCGGCGTCCTGCTGGTCGTTTTTGCGTTTGGTGAGCTGCAAGCCTTTGCCGCCGCTGCGGTGATACATCCACATTTCCCCGGCGCCGAGCGAACGCCCGCTGGTGAAGTGCTTCCGGGCAACCAGATATTCGCCGTCGGGTGTCCACACTGCGTTGTTGAGCAACCGGAAATCTTCGTCGGTCACCTGTTTGCGGTCGGAGCCGTCGCGGTTCATCGTCCAGACGTTGTCGCCACCGCCCGCGTCGCTGGTGAAGCTGACCTTGCTGCCGTCCGGGCTGAAGCGCGGCTGCACTTCGTAGGGCAATCCGCCGGCTAACAGCGTTGCTTTCCCGCCACTGACGGGCATGATGTAAATATCACCGAGCAGATCGAACACAATTTCCTGCCCGTCCGGGCTGACATCCAGATTCATCCACGTGCCTTCTGTCAACGTGAACGAAACCGTGTCCGCCGGGCCATATTGGTGATCGACTTTCCAGTTTTTGAAATCCGGGTCGGTTGTGGTGCTGTCCTTTTCCAGCGCGAATAGCAGTCCGGTCGATAGCATTATCGCTAACAATGTGAACATTGTTTTCTGCATTGGTCCTCCGTAAATGTCATTTTTCGAACCAAAACATACCGAAAAATTGGCGGATTGCAAAACGGTTTTGCAGTGCTGGAATTAGAATTTGGGGAGAATGATTGCGGTACGATATTTTATAGCACCGGGCTTCAGCCTGGTGCAATTGTAATTGAAGATCACCGAATGAGCAGTAATTTCAGCGTGCGTCGCTGGTTGCCGAAAGCCAGTTGCGCAAAATACACACCACTCGCCGAAAAAGTGCCGTTGTCGGACATGCCGTTCCAACGCAGTTCGTGCCTGCCCGCAAATTGATTTCCCGAAAACAGCGTGGCAATTTTCTGCCCGGCGATGTTGAAAATGCTCAATTCAACGGTCCCGGCTCGCGGCAGTTCGAACGGAATCACCGTTTCAGGATTGAAGGGATTCGGGTAATTGGCGAACAAACGAATGCTTCCCGGCAATATTTCATCGGTTTGTTCAAGCGCCGTTGGTGATTGGCTGAATTTGCAAATCACTGAAGTAACATTCGGGTTTAAATTCTCATCACCGGCGATAATCAGATTTCCAAGTGCATCGATTGCAAACTGTTTCGGCACAAAATACCCGCCGTTCAACGAGGTGTTGTGTTGCCACATCGTTTGCCCGTCCGGTGATATTTTCGCGATGCCCGCGCTACCGGAATCGCTGGATAAAGAGAGCTGGTAAAGCATGTTGTCGTTATCCAGCACGGCAAAAATATCTGTGGCGCTGATCAGCGGGGAGCGCAGGCTGTCGAATCGCGCCCATTGCAGCTGCAATTGGTCGTTAAATTTCAATAAAAAATCGTGATATTGGTTGTCCGGGCTGGTGCGTATTTCTCCGGTGATATAGCTGTTGCCAAACCCATCCACGACAATCTGATACACATTGGTATTCCACACCTGCGAATCCGGCGGCAATGGATATTCGACCCGTTGCGTGACCGTGTCGTTCGCGGCATATTTGAAAAGCACGACATTTTTTTCATAAACGCCCGCAACCATTACATCGCCGTCCGGCGTGGTGGCGAGCACGCGCTCCGCATATCTTGTGATGTGAAACGTGTCGCTGACGCTGCTTACCAGATTACCGTCAGGATCATATTTTACAATAGCGGTTTTATAATAGGTGCTGTTAAGTATAATATTTCCAGCAAGATACACATTCCCGTTGTCGTCAATTGTCATTGCCTCCGGCAAATTGCTAAAGCCGGTGCCATAGTTGTAATTCCGGTGCCAGAGTAACAGGCCGTCCGGCGAAAATTTGAGCAATTTGAAATCGCCGTTTTCCAACGCATAAATATAGATGTTGTCGCTATCATCAATCATCATGTCAATGGGCAATTGCGAGCGGGTGACATTCACTTCGAAAATTTGCCCCCAACGGTTCGATCCGTCGAAATCATATTGATTGATGCTGAGGCTGAACGTGCCGGTTGTATCCTCAAAAAAACCGAGTACGGTCGTGCGATTTTGGCTGTCCACAACAATATCGGTCGTCTGGCTCTGAAATCCCGGGGCTTCCATTTGCTGCCAGATTGTATTTCCATCTGCGTCCAGTCGCAGGGTTGCGCCTGCCAGCGACGTTGCCGAATCCGGCAAAATGCTGTTACAGAAAAACACGTCCCCGGATGAATTTGTTGCCATATCCGACAGAAAGTCCGCAAAAAAAGTGGTTGAAGAATCGAAGCAGCGTTGCCAAAGCAGGTTCACCTGGGCGAATACCGGTGAGCCGAAAAGGAGAGCTATCGAAAACCGGAGGATCCATTTTTCCAGCGATTGCATAAATTACCTTTGATTTTCAGTTGTTTGGCGATTATGTAAATTTAATAAAAACAATATTTAGTGATTGGTAAAGAGATTCCTGCCATCGCAGGAATGACATCCATATTTTTATGCTGTCACCGCTGCGATGGCAGGCTTCTCCTGAAATTGAAAGCATAAAGCCCGGCGGAAAAATAGCGGAAGCCAGATCACCGAGCGAGCAGCAATTTCACCGTGCGCCGCTGGTTGCCGAAAGCCAGTTGCGCAAAATACACACCACTCGCTGCGGCTGTGCCATTTTCCAGCGTCCCGATCCAGCGCAGTTCGTGTCTGCCAGCCGATTGATTTCCCGAAAACAGCGTGGCTATTTTTTGTCCGGCGATGTTGTAAATCGCCAGTTCCATTTTGCCGTCGCGCGGCAGTTCGAAGGGAATCACTGTTTCGGGATTGAAGGGATTCGGGTAATTGGCGAGCAGTCGGAACGTTTCTGCGCCCGTTTCCGGTGCAGCAATGCCGGTGGTGACGGGGGCATATTTCATCGTAAAAAAGTCGTAATCGCTCAAAAATTGTTTTTGCACGCCGCCGACAAACACGTTGCCGTTGGCATCCGCGACAATGGCGTTTGGCTCGTTAAAATCCGAGTTTGGCAGGTTGTCGGTGATCTGCCACAGCAAATTGCCGTTAGCATCGTAAGCCATGGTTTTGGTTTTGATATCGCCGCCGCAGATATACAGGCGATCGTTGCTGTCCAGCGTTGCCACCGGTTTGAGCTGCCACTGCCCGAATTTTGCGATGCGCTGCCACAATAATTGCAGCGTTGGCGAATATTTCAAAACGATGATGGAAAATTGAATCGGCGATCGCTGGATTTCGCCAACCAAAACAATATTGCCCTGCGAATCGATGAGCGTGTGATACATCAACCCGATGGCGCTGTCCCGCGAGGCAATATGGTAGCGCGTTTGTGCCGCCGCTGCGCCATTTGGTTGATATTTTTGCAGGGTAAATCCGGTGCTGTCGCGTCCCGCGATAAAAATATTTCCGGCGGCGTCCACTGCAACGGTGCTTTCGGATTCCTGTTCAAAAAAGAGCCGGGTGCCGTTTTCCCAGAGCAAATCGCCGTCCGGGCTGTATTTCAAAATCATCGCAGAAACGCCGGGTGGACCGAAGCCGACGTGCCCGCCGACCACCGCGTTTCCTGCAGCATCGATGACGATATTTTCCGGCACATGCCCGCTGGCGTTCGGATAGGCGAATGTTTTTCGCCACGCCAGTTTTCCCGCGGCATTTACTTTTAGCACCAGCGCATCGCCAAAATTGATATGTCCGCAAATGTAAATATCATTATTCTGATCGATAGCGAGATCACTCGTTTTATCGAAACCGCCGGTTTTGTTGAGAAAAAACGCATCCCAAATGATCGCGCCTGCCGGATTGTATTTGACCACCGAAATCCCGCGGCCGTCTGCCGTAAACGAAAATCCGGTAACGACAATGTTGCCATCGTGATCCACCGCCAGATCCGTGCCCTGATCGGTCAAATTGTTGGCATATTCTTGAATCCATTCGCGAGTGCCGTCCGGCGCATATTTTATGGTAGTGAATCCCATGAAAAAACCGTGGGAATTGCTGTTGCTTTCGCCGGTAATATAGGTGTTGCCGTCCGCATCGATGGCGATATCCCGCGCATAATCGAAAGATCCGGGTGCCGGATGAATATAAACATCCTGCCAGGCCAGCTGAACCTGCCCGAAAACGCTACCGCAAAATAACGTAATATATATGAAATATTTCATAGTGAAGTCACTCCTGAAAAGTAGGCGATTGTCGGTTTTGGCGGTGGGCAGTCGCCGGAAATCGCAGCTTTTTCTAACTGCGATTGTTGATTTGATGATCAAATATATGGCACTGGAATGCAAGTTTCAACCCGCACGTAAATGGGGGAGGAGGGATAAAATGGTGCCTTCAGCTATGCTCCGGCACCACAACGGTTTTGCTATTACCTGCGCACAAATTCAAAATTGGGATCGCCGTAATAAATGTATGCCAGAAACGTCGGGTCGCCGTTTTCGGTAAAATTTTTGCGGGTTTCGCGGAGCAGATCGGCAACGTTGACCGGACCGTCTTTCAATTTTTCATCGAGGATTTCGTAAAACCTGACCGCGAAATCCGCGGCGCTGGCATCGCCGAGCGGCCACAATCCGCCGATGTATCCGCTGGCGCCGGTTTCCAGCACGGCAGGCGCCCAGCCATCCACAAAATTGGCAACGTTATACGACTGTCCGACATCGCAGGCGTTGAAAAAGAAAAACGGATTGTTGCGCGGTGAGCCGGAAGCAATACCACGCCAGGTCAGCAGATCGAGTTTGGCATCTTCCAGCAAAATTACGTATTCCGGAATATTCTCAAAACTTTGCTGCACTTCGCCGTGACCGGCAAAATGAATAATTCCCGACGGAAAATTGCCGAACAATTCCTGCAGCGGATCAAATTTGCCGGAAACCTGCCGGAATCCGCTGATCGATTGCAGCGCGGCAATTTCTTTCTGCTGGCTGGGGAGCGCCATCCGGCCTTCGTATCGCGGCGAAATGAGCACCAGTTCTTCCATTCTGTTGCGCTGCGGCGGACGGGACAGTACGTTAAAATTGCCGCTGATGTGCCAACGGGCAATGCGGAATCGCGTACCCAAAAAGTCCGGTTTGTCGAATCCGTTCATCGCTTCGGCGGTGTGCATCAGTTCCCAGGGAATACCGGGATTGTTGGTGTAAATCTGGATCGATTTGAATTTGTCGCCACGTTTTTGCAGCAATTCGCGGATGGCACTTTTCAACTCTGCCGGTGCCAGTTCTTTATACAATTGTTTTCCGAACGCCTGCAATCGCAACACCCGTTGCGCCGGTTTTTCGTTGCTGACAGTGCCGTTTGGCGCGTTGATGGGCACCGCGCCACGGGTGATGGTCAGCGTTTGTTTATCCAGCCAATCCGAACTGCGCGGAGTGATGACAAATTCACCGGAATACGGCTGCAAATAAGGCGAGTTGATCTGCAATTCGTAACGCCCGGCGTTTTCGGCTTCAAAATCTTTGAGAATCCAGACGGTCAGATCCGGGGTCTGGTAATCCTTCGCCAAACTGATGCTGGGCACCTGGGTAATCGTTTCGCCGCCGACGTTGATTTCGTGGAGATCGCCCCGGAGATTCGGCTCCGAACGAATGCCCGGACGGGCGCCTGTTTCGTTTTCGATCGCGCCGGAAGCACTGGCAAACAACTCATTTTCCAGCCCGGAAACCAGAATCCGCCGGGAAATTTTTGCCAGAAAAGTGCCTTCGTGCCAAAGCGTTGCATAAATGGTGCTCTGCGATGGTGCACATTCCGCCCCCGGCACCCGTATTTTATAGGTTGCCTCGCTGGAATTTCCCTCACGCGGCAAAGTAATTTGGGCAATGTTTTTGCCGTCCAGCACCTCAAATTGCGGCGCTGCGATAATCACATCGATCTGCCATTTATCGCGATCGGGCAAGCGCATCACCAGTTCGCCCCGCGACGTCGATTGTCCGGCGAGAATCTCCACTTCCGGTGTCAGCAAATCGGTGGTCAGCGAAATTTTTACATCAAATGTGGAAGCGGGTGTTACCGTTTCCGGCGCTTTGAGGGTCGGGTAGCGAATGACATCGATAACCATTTCTCTGGGTGGTAGTGAATTTTCAGCTGATAAAACAGGCGATCTGTTATCAATCTGGCTTGGACTTTCTAATTGAAGCTCCGCTGGCCGGGGTTTTTGATAAAATGCAAGCTGCGAACCCCGGAGACGGGCAATTTCGTTCTTTGCAGAAACAACATCCGGATGGTTTTCACCGAGAAAACGGGTCATCTGCGGCAACACATATTGGTAAATTTCCAGTGCATTTCCGGTATAATTGCGCCGTTCGTAGGCTTTGGCGAGAATGACCAGATCGTTGCAGGTTTCCAAAATTTCCTGCTGGTTTTCGCTGTCGCTTTCCTCAAAAATATCGATGGATCGTTTTAACAGCGCACTGATTTTATCATAATTATCAACATCGTTGCCATTGTATGCGCCTGCCAAATCCCGGAAATCCCGCCCGATAACCGGTAACGCCGGATGACCGCTGCCGGCTTTTTCAATCACAATTTTATAGGCGCGGTTGAATAATTTTTCGGCATATGTCAATTCGTTCATCAATTCTGCCGATTTGCCGAGCAGCCGGTAATCGCTGGCAAAATCCGCCAGTTCCGGGTTGTCTGCACCCAATTGCACGACCATTATCCGGAAATTATTGTCAAACTGGGCTTCCGCATCGTGCAACAGATTGTTTTTCTGATACAGTTTGCCGAGATCACGAAAATCCATGGCTAAAATGATTCTGTCCGGATGAATTTTGTCGATCGTATCATCCCATATTTCTTCGGCTCTGTGAAGATGTCTTTCAGCGTCGCGGAGCTTGTCTTTGCTCATTTCCACCCGGGCGAGCACCCGGTAATCCTCGCCGAACCCGGCAATATATGCATCATTTTTGCCCAACGAATTGGTGATATATTTGTAAGATATTTCCAGCGTTGTTACGGTTTGATCGAAATTAAATTCCGCTAAAAACTGTTTGGAAACATCCCGCAGATTTTCGGCGGAACGCAGCACTTCCGGGTCATCCGTGCTGAGCAGTCGGCTGAACTGGGTCAATGTTTTTTGATACAAACTCGATGCGTCGGATAATTCCCCGCGTTTGGAATAGAGCAGCGCCAACGCCCGTAAATCGCGGTTAAGATACATTAAATCGTAACTTCTGGAGCCGATCGCCAGAGAAATTATTCGATACGACTGTTCATATAATTGCTGCGCGCGCGGCAATTTCCCCCGCGATTCGTAGAGAACTGCCAGATTTCGCAAATCTTCCGCCAACGGGCGCATATCCGGGTGATATTGTTTCCGGGTGACCAAAATGCTGCGATAAGCCTGTTGATAGAGCGAATCTGACGCGCCATATTCACCCAACCGGCTTTTGAGCAAACCGAGTTTCCGTTGGGTTTCGGCAATCAGCAGGTGATTTTTGGGAAGCAGTTTTTCGCGAATCCGCAGCGCATTTTCCAGATTTTGCAATGCCGCGTCATATTCACGCAGATTGAATTGGAACTCGGCAATGTTTTGGTAAGTGGTCGCCACTTCCAGATGGTTTGCACCGAAAACCTCGTGATAGAGTTTCAGCGCAATTGTTGAGGAATCGATGGCCGTTTGGTATCGCTTGTTTTGATAGAGCTTCAATACTTCCAGATCCAGATGCCGCGCTTTTTCCAGTTTTGTGGATGTTGTTTCATCGTCCAATATCGGACGTTGGGCAAAAAGAGGATATATCAACAATGTCAATAGTAACAACGGTTTATAACGGCTTAGCCGGGATGCTGATTGCGTCACGCAATGCATACAAATCTCCCATTTTTGGTATATTTGTAAGATAAATCCCACACATGAATATGCGATCAATCTACATCACAAATTTGTTTTATGCCAAAAATTTTGTGGTGAGCACAAAAAAAAAGGGAGCAAAAATGCTCCCTTTTGTAAACAAAACAGCGGAAATCAGTGAATATTTTCAGAAATAACCGCGCCGGCAACTAACGGTGCAATGGCAACCCACGGTTGATCGTAATTGCCGAATGGCGGCAAATTGCGGCGGCTCGGGGTGCGCAAATGGTATTCGGTGATCGCGGCATATTTTCCCGGCGAACGGCCGTGGAACAATTTGTAGCTGATCACCCGTCCGGTGCGGTCTTTTTCAACCGAAACCACAATCCCGATGTGGTGAATTTCTTTACGATTTTTCAGGTCGCGTTCGGTAAACTTGTCGAACTTTTTACCGCGATTGCCATAAAACATCACCATTCCGGGACGGATAAGGTGTGACATCCGCAGCGGATCGTTCACCAAAATCAGCGAGCCGCGCTCGTGATACCACAGCGCCAAATCGCGGGAACTGCGGTATTTTTTGGGCGACGGAAAATCCTGATGCTCGCAGGTTTTCTGCATTTCCCGCAAAAATCTGTGGAAAATACCGGAGCAATCGGTGAGATCGCGGCTGTTGTAATATATTTTTTGCGCCTGCATCCGTTGGGCAATTTGCTGAACGGAACGCGCCGCAATTGCCGGACTGCCGTGAAAGCTGCACCCGTAAACATCCAATTTAGTGGAGTTTACCTGCTTTTTTACCGGACGTTTGTCCGTCGATTGTGAGGGTCTGTTTTCCTTTTTTGGGTGGGTGGTTTTCCGGACGGTTCCGGAGCCATCGCGGGATGCGCTCCCGGTGTAGCTGCTGCGGTAAGTGGATGAACAACTGAACAGAAAAACCGGCAGAAACACGAACAGCAACCATCTGTTTCGTGCGCTCACCAAATCCCTTTTAAACATTCGCTTATCCATAAGTGTCTCCCTTTTTCTTTGCGTTAACGGTTTTTGTTTGCCCCTCACCGTTAATCTGCCTTGCATCTGTTATTGTATTCGGCAACAACAGTGCCAAACTGATATCCGTAATTTTATTGGGAAGTTTGAAAGATAATTGTCAGTGCCAAAATTGGGATATTGATTGACGTAAGCACCGGAAATTCATATCTTTGGCATGTTATCGCTGCATTGCCGGAAAAGCCGGCTTCAAACGACTCCGTGAATGAGCAAATATCCAAATAAAATCCGGACTGAAAACCAACGATTGTTAAAGTGGGGGCGGACATGCTAAAAAAAATTGACCTCAACCGAAAGCTGGAAAAATCGGTTTACAAAGAAAAAATGGATGAACTGGAAATCCATTTGGGACAACTGCAACGCCAGATTCTGGAATATAAAATTCCGGTAATTATTTTATTTGAAGGTTGGGAAGCTGCGGGAAAAGGGACGCTCATTAACCGACTGATTTTGCGGCTGGATCCGCGTCAGTTTAGCGTTTTTACCGCACGCGAACCGAATGAAGAAGAAGCATTCCGCCCGTTTTTGTGGCGATTCTGGAAACGAACGCCGGCGGACGGACGGATGTCCATTCTCGACCGGAGCTGGTATCGCCGGGTGTCGCAGGATCGCGTGAACGGTCGATTTCCGAAATCCGAATGGGAGCACACCTTTCGCGAAATCAATTTTTTCGAACGCCAGCTAACCAGCGACGGCGCAATTATCATCAAATTTTTTCTGCATATTTCCCAAAAAGAGCAGAAAAAACGCTTCAAAAAATTGCAGAAAGATCCCGCGATGGTCTGGCGAATCACCGACGAAGACTGGATCAGCCATCGCCAATACGATGAGTATCTCGCGGCATATGAGGACATGCTGGCTGAAACCGACACCGCCGTCGCGCCGTGGCACATCGTCGAATCGCATGATGTGCGTTTTGCAACCCTCAAAATATTTCAGATCGTTTGCCAGAAACTGGAAAATGGATTGAACATCGCCAAAAAAGCAGCGCAGGCATCGGAAGCTCTCGCGGTTGAAGCGGCGGGCACGGATGTGGAATTGCGCACCTCCATTCTCGCCGGTGTCGATCTCGATAAATCGCTGGATCGCAAAGATTACGAAAAAGAGCTGGATAAATATCAGGAACGCATTCGCGAACTGGAGCACACGCTGTATCAAAAACGCATTCCGGTGGTCATCGTTTACGAAGGGTGGGACGCCGCCGGAAAAGGCGGGAACATCAAACGGCTGACCCAATTGATGGATCCGCGCGGCTACGACGTAATCCCGATTGCCGCGCCCAACGATATCGAACGCAAACATCATTATTTATGGCGATTTTGGAAGGAATTTCCCAAAGCCGGGCATTTTGCCATTTTTGACCGCAGTTGGTACGGACGGGTAATGGTTGAACGGGTGGAAGGATTTTGCAGCGAACCCGAGTGGAAACGCGCTTACCGCGAAATCAACGAAATGGAGGCGCAGTTGACCAATTTTGGCACAGTGATCGTCAAATTCTGGCTGCACATCGACAAAGAAACCCAGCTCCGGCGCTTCAAATTGCGCGAAGCCACGCCGCACAAACGCTACAAAATTACCGACGAAGATTGGCGAAATCGCGAAAAATGGGATTTGTACGAAGCTGCGGTGGACGAAATGCTGTTCCGAACCAGCAGCACTTACGCGCCGTGGACGATCATCGAATCCAATTGCAAACTGTATGCTCGGGTTAAAGCGCTGAAAACGGTTGTCGATGCTATTGAACAGCGATTAAAATCCGAGAAGAAAAAATCCTGATCTGAACAACGAAATAAGCGCAATATTAACAACGAGTTATGTATGTTGAAAATTGAATTTCGCACCGCAGAAAAACTGAATCTGGATCGATTGTTGAGCGAATCCGGTCTGCCGTTTTCTTTAGAAAAAGAGAGCACTGCAACTGGCCGGGTGCGTTATTTTGATACATTTGACTGGCGATTGTTTGCCAAACAACTGGCTCTCGCAAAAAACGGCCGGAAATGGGAACTGCACAATTTATCTCAAAATGAAATAATTGCGGCAGAAACCCTGACCGGTTCACCGAAATTTTCTGAAGATTTTCCCGATGGCGATTTGCGCCGAAAAATTGCGCCGTTGCTGGAGATGCGTGCGTTGCAACTGCGCGGCGATGTGCACATCGAAACGTCATCTTTCCGGGTGCTGAATTCGATAGAAAAAACGATTGCCAGGTTGAGTATAAACAAGTTGTTAACGAATGCAGAATCAAAACCGGTTTATCATTTAACGATGGTCGGATTGCGCGGTTACGACGAAGCGTTCAACCAGCTTTCGAACGCTGTTGCGGATCACCCGTCAATCGAAACGAGCAACAGCGCTTTTGAGGCAATTATGGCTGCGGCCGGTCAGCAACCCGGTGAGTACAGCGGCAAATTGCAGCTCAATTTGCGGCAGGAAATGACTGCACTGGATGCCGCGCGGGAAATTTTCGGGCAACTGCTGGATATCATCCGGCAAAATGAGCAGGGCACATTTGACGATCTCGACAGCGAATTTTTGCACGATTTCCGGGTGGCGATTCGCCGGACACGATCCGGATTGAGCCAGATTCGCGGCATTTTCCCGCCGGACGATGTTGAGAAATTCAAAAATGCTTTTGCTGATTTGCAACGCCAAACCAACGATTTACGTGATTTGGATGTATATCTGATGGATGCCCCAACGTATCGCCAATTGTTGCCGGAACAGCTTCGCCCGGCAATTGAACCGGTGTTCGCCCATTTGCAATCGGAACGAAAAAAAGCGTTGCGGAAAGTCCGCCGGGCGCTGAACAGCAGTGAATATGGGGAATTGTTGAACGATTGGCAAAAATATCTGAAATATGCCCAACCGGAAGTGGCACCGAACGCGGTTATGCCGGCTGTTGAATTGGCAAAACAGCGGATTTACAAACGCTACCGCCGGGTGATAAAAGATGGCAAAGCCATCGGCACAGATTCGCCAGACGAGCAATTGCACACGCTGCGCATTGATTGCAAAAAATTGCGCTATCTGCTGGAATTTTTCGAAAGCCTGTTCACGGCGGGCGAGGTGAAACAGTTGATCAAACAGCTCAAAAAATTGCAAGATAACCTCGGAAAATTCAACGACTTAAGTGTGCAGATCGATACGCTGTACGAATGGCTGAATTTGTTCTCCAAAAAAGGAAGCGGCGTACAAACCGTTGCAGCAATCGGTAGTTTGATTGGCACGTTGAGCGAACGCAAACGGCAAATGCGGACCGCATTTCACGACACATTTGCGCAATTTGGGTCGACTGAAATTCGTTCGCAGTTTAAATCTTTGTTTGCGGAATAATTTTGGGAAAACGGATGCTTCCCCGGAAATGGCGTTTCGATGCCGCGCATCGTAACGAGTATAAAAATATAAACTTACAGGCTTTTTTGTTTTGCAAATAATCGCAATATATCACAGCAAGGGTGGCGTGGGTAAAACCACAACTTCGGTAAATCTGGCGTATCAGGCGGCGCAGAGCGGGCAACGAACGCTCATTTGCGATCTCGATCCGCAGGCTGCATCCACATTTTATTTCCGGGTGAAGCCCAAAATCAAATCCGGCGTAAAAGGATTTGTAAAGGGCGGCAAACAGCTCGCCCAAAATATCAAGGCAACCGATTTTGAGAATCTGGATTTACTGCCGGCGGACTTCCGTTTTCGAAGTATGGATCTGGAATTGGCGGAAACCAAAAAATCGAAAAAACGTCTGCCCAAAATTCTGGCGGATGTGGCGGAAGATTACGATTTGATTATTCTCGATTGCCCGCCGAACCTGTCCAACGTATCGGAAAATATCTTCAACGCGGCGGATAAAATTGTGGTGCCACTGATTCCCACCACGCTTTCGGTGCGCAGTTTTGAGCAAATATTGCGATTTTTTGAAAAAAAAGGCTACAAAACCCGCAAAATTGTCGCGTTTTTCTCGATGGTGGAAAAGCGCAAACTGCTCCATCGCGAAGTGATGGCTGAAATGATTTCCGGGTACGACAACATTTTGCCCGTAGCCATTCCCTTTCGCTCCGATGTGGAAAAAATGGGTATTTACCGGACGCCGGTTCAACTGCTCGCACCGCGATCGCCGGTGGTGAAGGCTTATCGGGAGTTGTGGAAAGCGTTGCAAACGCCTGCAAAATGATTGATTTGTTTCGGAATCGGCAAATCTTAACACAATTGTAACACACTCGCTGCCAAAAGATTGTAATTTAAACGTTATCCAATTTGCTATTTCCGAACCGGAACCGGCGCTCATTTTTCCACAAACGACTACGCATATTATGAGAACAGACATTCGCAACAAAGAACTCAGTTGGCTATCGTTTAACGAACGATTGCTGCAGGAAGCGGAAGATTTAACCGTGCCGCTGCTGGAACGCATCAAATTTTTGGGGATTTTCTCGAACAACCTCGATGAATTTTTCCGGGTGCGGGTGGCGACGCTCAAACGCATCGAAAAGCTGGGTAAGAAAGCGGTCACCATTATGGGGAATGCACCGCAGGATGTGCTGCACGAAATTCACAAAAATGTGCTCTCCATGCAGGCGCGTTTTGAACACATCTATCAAAATATTCAACATGAGCTGGCGCAGCACCACATTTATATTATCAACGAAAAAGAGCTGGACGTTCAGCAAGCTGAATTTGTGCGCAACTTTTTCCGGTTTGAAGTGCGCGGTGTGATCACGCCGTTGATGATCGATCAACTGGTGAATTTCCCGGAACTGGATGATCACGCGATTTACCTCGCCGTGCGGATGTGGAAATCCAATGATCCGGAATCGGAAAATCATGCGCTGATCGAAGTGCCGACGGCAACGCTGTCGCGATTTGTAATTTTGCCGCAAGTCGGGGAAAAACAATGTATTATCCTGCTCGATGATGTGATTCGATTCAATCTCGATGCCATTTTTGCGATTTTCAAATACGACCGATTCGATGCGTTCACCATCAAATTAACCCGCGATGCGGAAATCGATCTCGATGACGATCTCTCCGAAAGTTTGCTCAAAAAAATTTCCAAAGGCATTTCCAAACGAAAATCCGGCACGCCGGTTCGCTTCATTTTTGATCACGAAATTCCCGGCAAATTTCTCAAATACCTGATCCAGCAAATTCACCCGGATCAGGTGAACAGCAATTTTATCCCGGGTTCGCGCTATCACAATTTTAAGGATTTTCTCGGTTTCCCGAAAATCGGTCCGGCGAGTTTGCAATACGAACCGCGCGCGCCGTTGCCGCATCCCAATCTGGATAACCACGAAAGCATTCTGGCGGCTATCGCCAAACAGGATATTTTGCTGAGCTATCCCTACCAAACATTTGTGCACGTGATTTATTTTCTGCGCGAAGCTGCGATCGATCCGCATGTGCGGTCGGTTCACATCACCATTTACCGGCTGGCGGGCAAATCCAAAGTGGTGAACGCGCTGATCAACGCGGCGAAAAACGGGAAAGAAGTAACGGTCGTGATGGAATTGAAAGCCCGTTTCGATGAAGAAGCGAATATTTACTGGGCAAAAGTGCTCCGCGACGAAAACATCCGGGTGATTTTCAGTCCGCCGAAATTTAAGGTACACGGCAAGCTGATTTTGGTGACCCGCAAAATCGGCGATAAAATTACCCGTTACGTGAATATCGGAACCGGGAATTTCAACGAATCGACCGCAAAATTATACACCGATCACGCGCTGTTGAGTGCAGACCCGCGACTAACCGGCGAAGTGCAAAAAGTGTTCGAAGCTTTGGAAATCAACTTCGTGCAAACAACTTTCCGGCACCTGCTGGTGGCACCGTTCAATATGCGCAAACGCTGGGAAAAGCTTATTCAAAATGAGATTTCCAACGCGAAAAAAGGGAAACCGGCGTATATCATCGCGAAATTGAATAATCTGACCGATCCGAAAATCATCAAAAAATTGTATAAAGCGAGCCAGGCCGGCGTTGTTATCCGGTTGATGATTCGCGGGATGTTTTCGGTTGTGCCGGGTGTTCCGGAAATGAGCGAGAATATTGCGGCAACCGGAACGATCGATCGCTATCTGGAACACACGCGCATTTTTTTATTTGCCGATGGCGGAAAAGAGCAGATTTTTCTATCTTCCGCAGACTGGATGCCGCGCAATCTGGATAACCGGGTGGAAGTTGCCTGTCCGGTTTACGACAAAAATATTCGCGCCGAATTGCGGGATTATCTGGAAATTCACTGGCGGGGAAATGTGAAAGCCCGGGTGTTGGACGCAAAATTGAAAAACAAATACAGCCGGCAGGATGAAACCTGCAAGGTTCGGGCGCAGGAAGCGCTGCACGAATACTACCGTTTGATTCTCGAAAACAACGGAGAACACCCGGATTTGGCTGATGTGCTGCCCACAATTGCGGATTGCAACACCAACGGCACGCTGCCGAATGCCAAAAATTATAATGATTTATCCATCGAAACCGTTGAAGCTACTCATGAAAAAGACTGACTTACCACCCCATACACTGGAATTTTCGCCGACTGTTCACCCGACCGCGTTTATTGCGCGCGGTGCGCAGGTGATGGGCGATGTGCGGCTGGCGGCGAACGCGTCTATCTGGTATAATTGCGTGGTTCGCGGCGATATCAATTATATTTCCATCGGTGAGCGCAGCAACATTCAGGATGGCTGCATTTTGCATCTGGAAAACGATTTGCCCTGCGTTGTCGAAAACGATGTGACGGTGGGGCACGGTGCGATTTTGCACGGTTGCCACATCGAGCCGGGTTGTTTGATCGGCATGGGTGCCATTGTTCTTTCCGGCGCAGTGGTGAAACGCGGCAGCGTAATTGCCGCAGGCGCTGTGGTTCGCGAGCATTCGATTGTTGAGCCGTATTCGCTGATGGCGGGAATCCCCGCCAAATGCATCCGCACGATGGACGAATCCAGTTATGAAAAAAATTTGCAATGGGCTGAAAAATATGTGAAAGTCGCCCAAAAACACCGCGAAAAAGGATTTGCCGCTACAGAGTAGCGGTTTCGCGACTGTCCTCCCACAACAGCATCGCCTTTTTGCGGGCGCTTCCCCAACGATATTCATTAAATGCACCGGATTTGCGAATCACCCGATGACACGGAATCAGGTAAGCTACGGGGTTTTTGCCCACAGCGCTGGCAACTGCGCGAACCGCAGTCGGCTGGTTGATCGCTGTTGCAATCGCTTCGTACGAAATCACCTGTCCCGATGGAATCCGCAGCAGTGCTTCCCACACTTTCATCTGAAAATTGGTACCTTTCAAATACAAATGCAGCGGTGCCTGCGGCGTTTGGTCATCGCGAAAAATGTGTTGCAGCACCTCGCCGGTTCGCGACTGATTTTGCACCAGATTCGCATGTTTCCAGCGTTGCTGCAATTCATCCAGCAATTTTTTGGAGGTTTCCCGCACAAACATTAAATTAGTAATTCCGCGTTCGGAAACCGCCAATAAACTTTCACCAAATGGCGTCGGATGAAAACCGTATTGGATATCGATACCGGCGCCGTGCTGTTTGTATTCGCCGGGCGTTACGGCTTCGCATTGCACGAACAAATCGTGCAGCCGTCCGGGGCCGCTCATCCCGCTTTCGAAGCTGGCATCCAGAACGCTGTGTGATTGTGCGAGCAATTGTTTGGCGTGTTCTTTGGTCAAAAATTGCAAAAACCGTTTCGGGCTGATGCCTACCCAACGGCTGAACAATCGCTGAAAATGGTATTCGCTGAGATTGGCAGCGGCGGCAACCGACTGCAAATCCGGCTGTTCGCGATGGTGCGCTTCGAGATAGTTGATCGCCGATTCGATGCGCCGGTAATCGCTGGAAAGTTGTTCAAAATTCATGGTCATTCCTTTTTTAACAAAATAATAGCGATTCTGAAACGGAAAAACCACCCGCTTCTTGCGGATGTTTATCGAAATCGGAGAAAAAATGAGTCACTACCGGAAAGAATTTGGCGATTGGGGAGAGGATATCGCGGTGAAATTTTTGCTGGAAAACGGGTTCACAATTCTGATGCGCAACTTTCGCGCGGCGCGCGGGGAAATCGATATCATCGCGCGGGAGAAAAATTGCATCGTTTTTGTGGAGGTGAAAACGGGAAATTCACACAAATACGGTCCGCCGGAAGAACGGATAACGCCCGCGAAGCAGCGGCAATTGTATAAAATTGCCAATCAGTTTATTGCGGAAAATCCCAAACTGGATTGCGATTTCCGGTTCGACGCGGTGATAATTGATGGCAGCCGGGAGCGGCACGAAATCCGCCATTACCGGAACGCGTTCTATTTCTGATCAGGAATGAATTGCGGTATTCGCCGTAATTGCGCCGGTTACCGTCGCAATTACCGCAGCTTGAACGCTCTCGGTAACGGCATCGCCAACCGGATCATCGCTGATCAGCATGCGCATGCGTTGTTTCGCCAGCCGGCGCTCCGGTTTCGCGAAAACCTCCTCGACCAATCCGCAGGCTTTGACGAGACTGAGCAGCGCCATCGTTTCCGCATCTGCGGGCGCGTTGTTCAGCACAACTGCGTGAAGCTGTTGCCGAACCAACGTTTCCTGCCGGCTGTCGATCATCGGATAGCGATGCGTTGCAAAAAAGTGCAGGAATCGCTGCTCGTCATCCCGAAGAATGCCTTTTTCGACCAGTTGCCGGGCAACCCGTTTTTTGATGTCCGAAAATTTCATGTAAATCCGGGCAACCCAATATTTTGGCGAGCGCGGTCGCGCAGATTCGCGGATGAGCAGCAGCACATCGTCCAGCAGCGGATCGCCGGTTTCCCGGTCATCGGCAACCGCAATATTTTTGTTGACGACCGACAGGCGTTCGCGAAACGTCAGTTCCATCAACGCGGCACCAGCCAATCCGTGCGGCAACGCATGCGACGCGTTGAAAATTACCGTGCCTTTTTGGTCGTGAAATGCTAATAACAAAACTTTTTCGGGCAGGGTGAGTTCTACTGTTATATTTTTCATGATATTTTTATATTTTGAGTTAAACTGATCAAATCGTACCTATATATTTGACGCAAAATGGCTAAAAAAGTTTGTTAAATAATTTTAGAGAATGCCGATGAAACGAATCGTTTTTGTATGTTTGGGAAATATTTGCCGGTCGCCCGCCGCGGAAGGAGTGATGCAATCGATGGTCGAAAAAGCGGGGCTGGCCGATACAATAAAACTGGATTCCGCCGGAACTTCCGGCTGGCACATCGGTGAAAAAGCGGATCGGCGAATGCGCCAAACGGCGGACAATCGCGGATATTCGCTCACCAGCCGCTCGCGCCAATTCCAGTCACCGGTCGATTTTGAGACCTTCGATTTAATTGTGGCGATGGATGACGACAACGTTCGAGATTTGAAATCGCTGGATCGCAGCGGATCATTTGCGCATAAAATTGTGAAAATGACCGATTTCTGCCAGAATTGCCGGGAAACCGAAGTGCCCGATCCTTATTACGGCGGTGCGCAGGGATTTGAACACGTGCTCGATTTGCTCGAAGACGCCTGTGCCGGACTGCTCGAGCACATCAAAAAATCGCTGTAAATTTTTGGACAGGATAGATTGTAGCATCAATTCATGAATTGCTGCTACTTCTGATCCACAAACTCAATTATGACAGATTTACTCAAACAAATAGAACAATGGGCCGGTGAACCGATCGCCCAAAAAAGCGGTGTCGGCGGCGGGAGCATTGCCAGCACCAGCAGGATTCGCTTTGCTTCCGGTCGCGAAGTGTTTCTGAAAACCGGTGCGAATCACCCCAAAATGTTTCCGGCAGAGGCGAACGGGTTGGCGGAATTGCGCAAATCCGGCGCCATTCGCGTGCCGGAAGTGCTGCATGTGACCGGCGAAATGTTGCTGCTGGAAATTATTCCCACCGGAAATCCGCACGGCGATTTCTTCGAGCGTTTCGGGCGTCAATTTGCGGAACTGCATCGCCATCACGCGGAAACATTTGGTTTTTATGAAGATAACTTCATTGGCGCAACGCCGCAAATCAATCGCACTGCGGACAAATCCGTCCAAAATTGGGCAGATTTTTTTTGGGAAAAGCGATTGCTGTTCCAATACAAACTTGCGGAAAAACGCGGTTACGCCACGCCCGATCTGACCAAATTATTCGGAAAACTGGCAGCGAAAATTGCCGATTTACTGGCTGGCAGCGAAGAGCCGCCATCGTTATTGCACGGCGATTTGTGGAGCGGCAATTTTCTCGCGGATGAAAATAATGAACCGGTAATCATCGATCCAGCGGCATATTACGGTCACCGTGAAGCCGATTTGGCAATGACACAGCTGTTCGGCGGGTTCAGCGAATCCTTTTACGCAGCCTATCGCGAGGCATTTCCATTGCCGGATGGCTGGCGGGAACGGGAAAATTTATACAAATTATATCATGTATTGAACCATCTCAACCTGTTCGGCCGCGGGTATTACAGCCAGGCAATTTCGCTGTTGCGAAATTATTTCTGATGCAATTTTAAAAAATTTCGTATATTATAAGAACGGACTAAAATATGTTGTCCGGGCTTTGCTTGATTGTCCGTAACTTGTTTGCAGGACAATATTTCAGGAAGTTTGATGATACAGGGAAGCAGCAGCGAAGCCAAGAATTACCATTAGTTAGAAAGGCACCTATGACTGAAGTGCAGTCGCGTCAAATTTTTTTGGTGATGGTGTTTTGGGCATTTGCATTTTTTTGTCGTCCGGTGGCTGCTCAGGCAACAGCAGACCACCCGTATTTACCACTTTCTCTCCCGGATCATGACGTAAAACCACTCCGTAATTTGGTCGATCCCCAATTTCAAAAATCTCTCGAAGCGCGATTGCAGCAAAATCCCCTTTGGGCGAAATTGATGGCTGACAAACGGCTGGCTGTCGGTTTGGTAGATTTGAGTGATCCGGAAAATGTAAAATTTGCCAGAGTCAACGGCAACCAGATGATGTACGCGGCCAGTTTGCCAAAACTGGCAATTTTATTGGCAGCGGAAAATGCCATTGAGGAAGGGAAAATCCCGAATTCGCAGGATGTGCAAAATGATCTGCGAATTATGATCAGCCAATCGAACAATCAAGCTGCGACCCGGATGTACCGAATGGTCGGCGGCGCAAAATATATCGAAAAAGTGCTCCGTAACCCGCATAACCAATTTTACGATATGCGTTACGGCGGCGGATTGTGGGTGGGGCGTCCGTATGCCAAAGGCGGGCAGCGATACGGCGATCCGATGAAAAACCTCAGCCACGCTGCAACGGCAACGCAGGTGTGCCGCTATTATTATTTGCTGGCGATGGGCAAATTGATCAACCGGCAGCGCAGCGAAGAAATGTTGGGCTATTTGGTTGATCCGGAATTGCACCACAAATTTGTGAACAGCATCGAACGGGTTGCGCCGGATTGCAAAATTTACCGGAAATCCGGCACATGGCGCAACTGGCACGCGGATTCCATGTTGTGCTGGGGACCGAACTGGCGCCGTTATATTTTGGTCGGATTGGTGGAAGATGCCAAAGGCGAGCAGATTTTACGCGATCTGGTTCCGGCGGTCGAAGAAGTGTTGCGTAGTCATTCCGCCACATACGAAGTTCAGTAAAAACAAAGAATTATCGATTGAAAAATATGGGCTCCCGGAATTCCGGGAGCTTTTTTTTATTCGCTCAAAATTTTATCGATGAACGTTGCAATCGATTGATGCTCAACTGCGGAATTTTTTTTGAGCACGTTGGACATTAGCGCGACGTAATACACCCGTCCATCCTCATGCTCTACTATCGCAACGGAATTCATATAATTATCAACATTCCCGCGATATTTTCCGCACTCGAAACCCTCTTCTTTTTTGCATTTATACAAACTGCCGGATTTGAAATAAACTTTTGCCGTTTCCAGTCGCGGCGATGCTGAATAACGGATTCTGCGGGCGGTCAGGTATAGCATTCGTTTGATTTCCAGACTAGACCACGAATCCACCAGCTTGCCGCGTTCCATCGCAACCAGATATTTCATCAGTGCGCGCGGTGTGGCGTAACTGCGTGCGCCGGGCACACGGTTTTGTCCGGTTGCTGTGAAAAAGCTGCCCAATTGCCATTCATTTTCGGCAATACCGATGGCGCGCAGCGGGTCGTTCACAACCGAAAGCGCCATGATTTTCAGCGAATCCTTGCGGGTATTTTTGAAAAATTCGGCTTCCGCTTCGAGGCTTGGCGGGTAATTTTCGCCGAAATGGCGCATCAGCAACATTTCTTTCCAAACGGTGCTGGCTGCGGCGTTGGAACTGGCGGAAAGCATGTGATCCGTCCATTCGTATAGCGAAAATGTGTCGCCGAGCCGCACGGCGCGTACGGCAAATGCTTTGGTTTCGACATCGTACACCGGCACTTCATGATGGTTGGGCATCGCCCATTGATCCGCGATAATCATGCGGTTGCGCATCAGTTCGATGCGCTTTTCCGGCGCATCGGGGAACAGCCGCTGCAATTCGGTGAACAATCCGGCGGCAATCGCCAGTTTGCCAACGCTGCCGGGATTAAATTCGCGGTCCGCCTGCCGTTCGGTGTAGCGAACCGGTTTTCCGGGTGTCACTTCCAGCACAGAAACAGAATAGCTTTCGTCACGATTGGGGAACAGCGCATCGATTTTTTTCTGAAAATCTTCGCTGACAGGCGGCAAACTTGCCAGGCTGTCGCCCCGTTCGTTTTGTAGATTGAGCAACATATCACCGATGCTTTTCTGCCCGCCGGACGGCGGTTTGGTGCCGCGCAAATCGCCGTTCATCACCAATTGCAGTCGCAATAATCGGCGAATGCCGGTGATCAAATATCCGTCATACGGATATGCCTGAAGAAAATCACTTGCAAACAAACTCAATATTAACAGCAGTTTATAGATTGGTTTTTGCATATTTCGATTCCCGGGTTTCAGTCAAGGTTGATAAACGTGCGATGGAATATTGCCGCAAATGTGCAAGGCACTCAAAGAAAAGATTTTGAATTACACTGACACCTTCAGCGTTGCGAAGCAGGAGCTTCGCAACGAGTATTAAAAAAATTGCGCCTTTGCGGCAAAAAAATCCTAAAATGCAACCGAGCGAGCGATGAGGTATTGGGCAATAAAATAGGTCGAGAGAATGAGCAACTGCGCGCTGCGAAATCTTTTCACGAAACGGTTGAACGCCAGCGAAGTATCGGAAATGACGAACAAAATTGCACCGATCATTCCCCAAAGTGCAGCCGGCGATTGCAGTTGATCCCACCGCGCGGCAGCCAGCCAGCCCATCGAAGCGATTGCCGTCGCGTAAACCGCAACCGGAAGTCGCATTTTTCCGAGATGTTGCCATGCGTAGGCCACAAATAATCCCGCTGCGAGAAAAAAGATCACCAAAAAGATGATGCTGTCAAACGGTACAATTTCCCGGGAAAATGCCGCAATGTAAAACAGGTGCGCGATCAAAAAACTGACCAAACCGGGAATGAAGCGATCGCCCGGCAGCATCAAAAAAATATCGCCGAACAGCGAGAACAACAACCCGAGCAAAATCCATTGCTGATAGGTTGAATCCGCACAAATGAGCGAACCGGCGAGCAGCAAAATAGCAACTGTTGTGAGCGGCTTGAACAGATAAACTTGCCAGCGCGGACCCGAATATTCGGCGCGAATGTGCAGTGCGGCAAAAAGAAAAATGGCGGTTGGCAGGATGATTTCGGGCATGATGGTATTCTGTTTTGCGATTGAACAACGATAAAGTGTTCAGTTGTTTTCTGAATAAAAACGAAAAAAACGTGAACTGGCAATGGTGAAATACGAAGCTTGTAACGGCTTATTTATTCAGGACTTCAACCACTTTTCCGCGTAAAATATTTACGGTGGCGTCGGTGATTTCCACGTTCACAAATTGTCCGCGGCGAAAATCGCCTTTCGGGAAAATCACGATTTTGTTGGCATCGTTGCGACCTTGAAATTCATCCGCAGATTTTTTGGTGAATTCCTGATCGATCAGCACTTCGTGAATTTGCCCGATGTGCGCCAGATTTTTTTGGTAGGAATGGCGCCGCTGGATGTCGTTCAATTTCACGATGCGTTCGGTTTTTACCGGTTCCGGCACATCGTCCGGAAATTTGCGTTTGGCAATGGTTTGCGGGCGTTCGGAATATTTGAAAATGAATGCGGAATCGTATTGCACAGCTTCCATTACGTTCAGCGTTTCCGCAAATTCGGCGTCGGTTTCGGTGGGGAATCCCACGATAATATCCGTGCTGAGCGCCATTTGCGGATACAACTCGCGAATTTCGTCAACGAGATCGAGATATTCTTTTTGGGTGTAGGTTCGGTTCATCATTTCCAAAACGCGATCGTTGCCGGCCTGCAGCGGCAGGTGAATTTGTTTGCACAATTTGGGATTTTCGGCAATCACTTTCAGCAGCGGACGCGGAAAATCTTTCGGATGCGGCGAAGTAAAGCGGATGCGCTCGATGCCCTCAACTTCGCTCACTTTTTCCAATAAATACGCGAAATCGTTACCTTCAAATTTGTAAGAATTGACGTTCTGCCCGAGCAGCGTGATCTGGCGAAAGCCCTGTTCCGCCAGCCGTTTGGCTTCGTCCACCACGTTTTGGGGAGAGCGGCTGCGCTCGCGACCGCGAGTGTATGGCACAACGCAAAAAGTGCAGAAATTATCGCAGCCGCGCATTACGGCAATCCATGCGTTCACGCCTTCGGTCTGGGTGGGATACACATCGCTGTAAGTTTCAAATTCTGAAAGGGTTACGTCCCAATTTTTTGCGTCATTTCCGTTGGCGTCCATATCCGCCAGCAGCTGCGGCAGGCGCTTGTAGCTGTCCGGTCCGGCGATAAAATCGATGGGTAATTTGGGATTTTCCAGCAATTGTTTGCGGAAATTGGTGGCCATGCACCCCAAAATCCCGACCTGCGCTTTATCTTTTCCGTTGCGTTCAGACTGGATTCTGTTGATCCGGCTGAAAACTTTATTGTTGGCATTTTCCCGAACGGAGCAAGTGTTCAGCAGCACGATGTCCGCATCCGTTTCCGTTTGGGTCAGTTCGTAGCCGCTTTCCGCCAACACGGATTTTACAATTTCCGTGTCATAAACGTTCATCTGGCAGCCGTATGTTTCGATAAAGACTTTTTTCATCCGATCATTCCTAAAAATTTTTTACAATAGCCCAAAAATTTACAACCTTTCACCGGATGAACAAAGAAAAAATTATCTCGGCAGGATTTTGCAAATGTAAAAAATCGATTGCCAGAAGCGCTTGAATATTTCCAACGATTGCGATAACTTGTTGAAAATTTGTAAGCTGGATTGGATGTTACATTTTGAAATCCGGTTGTATTTGGATTCAGGCGACTCCTGCTGTCACACCGAAAGGTGCTCCATCGGAGCAGGAGTGACCGGAACATTGTCATTCCTGCGAAGGCAGGAATCCCCTTATTCAGGTTAAACACGAACTAATCGGGTATTATCCTGCAACTGATGGTTAACAATTAAAAAGGGAGAAAACTGTGGCGACGACGACTGATCAACGGGTTATCCGGCGCGGGCCATACCCGGAACTCACCTGGCCGGCGATTCTTGTGGGCTATTTTTTGGGTGCAATTATTACGTTGAGTATTGGTTACGCCAGCCTGATTCTGGGATTTTCTATCGAAGGATCGGAACTGGCGGCGATTTTAGGCTTCGGGATTTTGCGCGGCATCATGAAGCGATCAAGCATTGTGGAAAACAACATCAACCAGACGATCGCCAGCGGCGTAAACGGCGCTTCGGCGGGGATGATGTTTTCTGTGCCTGCGCTGTTCATCCTCGGCGAAACCAGCTTCAACCCGATTTTGATGGTGTTTGGCTGTATGGCTGGTGCTGTATTAGGCATCGCGTTCATCATACCTTTGCGCAAGCAAATGATTGATTATGAAAGACTTACCTATCCCGGTGGTGTTGCGGTTGCGGCAATCTTGAAATCTCCCGGCGCGGGCATGCGCAAAGCCATGTTCATGCTCGGCGGCGCGGCGATCAGCGGGATTGTGCATTTTCTTTCGCTGTCCACCGGATTTGAAAACTGGGATTTGGGCGCCATTATCGGGATGCCCGGCTACATGAACGGTGTGTGGTATGTATCGATGCTGACGCTCGGTGTGGCGTTCATCGCCGGTCGCGGCGGCGTATTTTTCATTATTGGCGGGTATGTGTGTTACTGGATTTTAGCGCCGATTTTAGCGGCGCAGGGGCATATTTTGGCGGATGTCAACCCGAATACGTTGCGGGTGGAATTGTTCCGTCCGGTGGGTATCGGGATGCTGATCGGCGGCGCGGTTGCCGGAATTTTGCTGGCGTTCCCGCTGATCGTCAGCGCGATTCGCAGCATGCAAAATGCCGCAAAAATGGGCACCGGACTCTCGAAAGATGAAATGCCCATCAAATTTTTGTATTTCGCGATCGTCGGTGCGGCAATTCTGTTATTCGTTATTGCGGTGTCCTCAACGCGGGAAATCGGGCTGGTTCGCGGTGGATTAATGGCGATCATGGGCACCCTTTGGATCTGGATTGCCGGCGTTATTTTATCCGAATGCATTGGGCGAACCAACTGGTCGCCGCTCAGCGGGATGACGCTTATCGCGATTACGATTTTTATTTTCATAGCCAGCGGCATTGCCGATAGTGCGGCAATTATTTCTGCGGTTACGGTTGGTGCGGCTGCATGCGTTGCAATGGCGCAAGCTACGGATTTGATGCTCGATTTGAAAACCGGCTACCTCGTTGGTGCCACGCCAAAAAAACAGCAAATCGGACAGTTCTTGGGCAGCTGGCTCGGTCCGATTTTGGTGATGACGCTGATATTTATTCTGCATCAGGCGGATGGTTTGGGCAGCGAAAAACTACCGGCACCGCAGGGACAGGCGCTCGCCAGCGTTATCGAAGGCATTTTGGGCGGTGATGTGCCGCGAATGAAATATCTTGCCGGCGCAGGTTTGGGCGCTTTGCTCAGCTTTAGCGGCATTGGCGGACTGGGAATTTTGGTCGGATTAGGATTTTACCTGCCGTTCAATATTGTGCTCACTTACAGCCTCGGCACGCTCGGACGTGTGGTTTTGGATCGCGTGAAAGGTCATCGTTTTAGCGAAGATATCGGTATTCCGGTTGCCGCCGGTTTGATCGTCGGTGAAGCGCTGGTCGGTGTCGGTTTCGCAATGGTGAAAGTGATTCAGGGCGCGATTGCAGGCTGATGCAGCAGCACGGAATAGAGGAAAAAGGATAAGTGATAAAGGATAAAGTATCGAAGGCAAATAGCTGATCGCTAATCGCTTTAACATAGAGGAATTTAAAAATGAAATTATTTGGTTTTATTTTGATTGCCGCCGGTTTTTTGGGCGGCTCGTATCTCACCTCGCTGGACCCCAAATTGGTTGACTGGAACTACTTTTTACCGATGCTGGTTGTCGGCATCGCCGGCGTTGTGATTGTGCGAATGGGCAACAAACAGGCTGCTCAGGAAAGCGGCAAAGTGAGCGAAAATTTGGGTGTGATCGATAGCAGTATCGCAAATCTCGTAAAAAATGTGTCCCAATTGAATCGCGACAAAGATAACATTCACACCTACGATATGCACAAAAAAATTGATGCGCTGTTGCTGGAAGATCTCGATGCGTTTGCAGAAGCGCGTGAAACCATCGCGCATGTGCACGGTTTGGCAAATTATGCGGATATCATGAATCATTTCGCCGGTGGCGAACGCTATCTCAACCGGGTTTGGTCGGCATCTGCAGATGGATATATAGACGAAGTGAATGAGTATATCGGACGGGCGCAGGAGCAATTTGAGGAAGCGCAAAAGCTGTTGGGCAACTTGAAAAAATAACGCTTTAAATAGTTGATAACACCGGGTTTGAGCCCGGTGTTATCAATGGTTTAATCATCGAGTTTTTACCCAATTATTCCGCTTTGCCGTTGGAACTGTGCTGATACATATGCACATCCCGTTGCGGAAACGGAATGCTGATGCCTTCGTCGTCGAAACGGGTTTTCACGGCTTCGTGCATATCAAAATACAAATCCCAATAATCTGCAGATTTTACCCACGGGCGGCAAACGAAATTAACGCTGCTGTCGGCAAGTTCCGAAAGCGCGATTTTCGGTGCGGGATCTTTTAACACGCGCGAATCTTTTGCGATCAGATCGTTCAAAATGTCTTTCGCTTTTTTAATGTCGTCATCATAACCAATGCCGAAAACCATATCGACGCGGCGCATTTCTTTCGCGCTGTAATTCTTTATATTTCCTGAAGTTATCGCGGAATTTGGAATCACAACAGCTTCGTTTTGCGGGGTTGCCAAATTGGTTGTCAGAATACTGATGCCCTCAACTTTTCCGGCAACACCGGCTGCTTCGATAAAATCACCCACTTTAAACGGTCGCAAAATAATCAGCAAAACGCCCGCGGCAAAATTGGACAACGAGCCCTGCAACGCCAACCCGACCGCCAAACCGGCAGCACCGATAATCGCTACAAATGAGGTTGTTTCGATGCCCATTTGCGTTAACGCCGCCAAAATAGTAATAATCAATAAGCCAAAATAGACGATCTTTTTCAGAAAATCGACGAGTGTCTGGTCAACTTCTTTGTTGATCAGGAGCTTGCTCATTGAATTGCTGATCTTCCGGGATAGCCATTTACCGATAATATATGTCGCTATCGCGCCAATAAACCGCAGGGCAAACAGCGTAAAATTTTGCTGAACATATGCCAATATTTCATTGAAATTTTCCAAAATACGACCTCCGTCATTTATGTTAAAATATGCATATATTAGATATAACAATAAATCGAGCGATTTTCCACGATTATCTAAATTAGGGATTTTGAGTAAAATTTGTGTGAAATTGAGGTTTTTTGGTGGGAAATTAGCAAATGTGGGTTGAAAACTGCGTAAAAATGAAAAACCGGATTGTCCGGTGAGAACAATCCGGCGTTGTTGGTAAATGCTATTGTTGTTCGATGCGGAAATTGCCGCCGCTGCTGCTTTCGAAAAACAGCGGTTCCATCGACTGAATGGTTTGCTCACGAATCGATTTGCCGTTCAGCGAAACGCGATAGCTTCCGGCTGCTAAACCTTCAATCACATGCAGCATTTTTTGGGATGATTTTGCCGAATACGACAGCGAAAGCTGCGGCGTATCTGCGGTGTTAAACATCGCCACGCGATTTCGGTTGATGAACGCGCCGGTAAAAACGCCATCCGATAATTTGGAAATTTCTGCCATTTTTTGCATCGTTCGGCTGTCGCCGATTTGCATAACGGTGAGGTATTTGGAATAGCTGCTGTCGGTCAGATCTTCCGCTTCCAGCCGGTGACTGCCTGCCCAAAATGCGCCCCAATCCGTGTATGGTCCGCGTTTCGAGAGCGAATTTCCTTCGGCATCGGTGAACCAGTAGTGTTCGCCACCTTCGGCGCCGCCGCGCAAACGCAGTTGCAAATGCTGCGGCTCCAGAAATTTGACAAATAATCTGCCATGCGCTTCAATCAAATTATTGGTTACGGAAACCGTGCTGCCGCTGTTTGCCCGCCAAAATGCGGTGCCTTTTTTTTGCCATTCGCCGTCGAGCAGCTCCGGGCGAGTGGGCATTTGCAACAACCAGCGCCGTTTGATGGTTGAATTGTTGAGCGCGATATCGTCGTAAATCACCACAAATTCGTTATTTTGATAATCCGGTGCCGCCGGATCGCGGAAATAGAGCAGCACGCGGCGCATTTTCTCGACATAATTTTCACCTTTGTATGCACGCGTTGCGTCGAAATCCACAAAATCAAATTTGCCCGGCTCGAAGTGCGCATTCCGCAGTACGCCAATGTGGTTGGCGCCGCCCGGCTGGTTGGCTGCGTCCCACGGCGCATCTGCATCGTCGTTCACTTTGGTGGAATAATCGTATAATTGGGAATCATCCGGATTATACAGCGCCACTTTGCTGTGATAAACCGCAGCGCGGGTTTTGTTCGATTTTGGCAGATCGCTTTTGCCTTTGGCAACCCCGCCGTCCAGCGCCAGTGTGCCGTATTTGAAAATGGTGAACGCACCGTGATCTTCATCCGCATGGCGCGGCAGCGAATATTGCGAGGTGTAGAAATTGATTTTTGTGGCGTTTTCGCTGTGCAAATCGCTGAGCAAAATGACATCGCCAAGCCCGAACCGCCCGGAAAGCGGCAGTTTGAACTGCTCCGCCGTAACGGATTTCACATCCGAATAGCCCCACAAAAATTTGAAAAACAGCCAGTACAATCGCGGCGGCATTTCTTCGTAATATCCGGCGGGTTCGGGTTTTCGCTCACTATCTTCAATAAACCAGCGGTAAAATCCGGCGAGTTCCGGCTGTGATTTTTTGATGGCGGCAATCACCGGCGTTACCTGTTTTACGGCGTCGGCATCCCATTCGCGCAGGGCAACCGTGTCGTTTCGCTGCGCGTAAATTTTGCGTTTTTCACCATCGCTGATTTTGCCGGGGAGCAGATAAAAATAAATATATCGCGGGATATCGCGGAACCAGTCGAATCGGGTGAACATATTTTCGCCCAAAGCGGAAGAAAACGCCGCAGCCATAAAATACACATGCGATGTACCGCCGAAAAAATAGCTCGCGCCTTCGCTCCAACCGCCGGCGTTTTCCATCACGTGATCGCCGTGCGCAAAAATGCGATCCACCCACACCGCCAGCGACATTTCGAACATTTCATCGGTAATGGCTTTGTACGAATCACCGAGCGGATCGCCCCAAAGCACAATACCGCCGGCACCAGCGTGATGGCAGTGCACCAACAGCGTTTTCCCGATTTTCACTTTTTTGCCGGGATTAACTTCTTTGTCGCGGCGATTGTAAAGGGTGATCAGCGCATCGGCGATGGTGCGGCGCTGCGGCAGCGAAAGCTTATCGTAGCACCAGTCATAAACAATTGATAATGCGATATTTATGTACCCACCCTGACCCTCGGATTCAAAAATATTGCAGTGCGTTGTTTCACGAAATTTTTCGCTGGCAGCCACGCGTTCGGAGATGATTGCAGCGTGCTCAAACGCCTTTTGGGCGTATTCATCTGCGGTAAATTTGAAGGCAAAATTACCGAAAAATCCGCTGGATGCGGCGTAGCTCATGAATGCAAAATTCTGGGCGTCCAGCAGCAGATAGTTGTGTTTTTTTCCGGCGGGATCGTCGTAAAATGCCGTGTCCACCGCCTGAATATACGTTTCGAAATCCGCCGGCTCGTAGCTGGAAATGTAGTCGGCGATTTCCGAAAAGCCGGATTCGGTGAAAAATAACCGCGGGTGCTGGCGTTTGGCAGCCGGACTGTCCGGCGAAATTTTGTATGGCTCCGCACCAAAACCGCTGGCGCTCATCGTGCACAAAACGACTAAAAAGGTTAAACATTTGTTGATTGCTGACATCTATTTTCTTTCCGTTTTATGAAACTATATCCGATTTTCTGGTGCATATTACAACAATGGGCATTCTGTGTATTGATTTGGTTCACAATAAAATAAAGCTGAGCCCAAAATCGTTAATTTTTCGAAATGGTGAATCAATTTTACGCCTTTTTCCGTAAATTGGCGTGTTCAATCAGTAAAAATCAGGTGAAAAATGGGCAAACCGATCTCGGAAACTTTTCAGCGAATTTACAAATTATACGCCAGCGATTTGAGTATCACAGAAATTGAACGGCTCGTAAAACGAGATGCACCGGGCATTTACGATTATTATCTCCGCGAAGCGCAAAAAGTTGATCAGCAAAAAAATCCCGTTGAGCGAACCATCCGGCTAATCGGTAATTTGTTCGAGGCGTTTCTGCGAAAGCTGTCGCCATCCCGGCGATTGTTTTATTCACTGATTCTTTTTTTGTTCATTTATTCTGTGGTTGGCGCGAGCTGGTTTTGGGCGATCGGCTCATTTGTGCTGCTGAATGTGCTGCTGGCGTTTGAACTGGCGGACAAATTAATCGCCAAAGATGAGCTGGAAGTTGCCCGCGATATCCAAATGAACCTGATGCCGCAACAGCCGCCCGCCCATCCGAATTTTGAGATATCCAGCTATTGCGAAGCCGCCCGCGAGGTTGGCGGCGATTATTTCGATTTCATCCACCCGAAATCGGAAAAAGGCGTAAGTTACGTAATGGTGGGCGATGTATCCGGAAAAGGGATGGCTGCCGCATTGCACATGGTTCAGGTTCAGGCGCTCTTGCACAGCTTGATCGAACAATTTGATTCGCCAAAAACGGTGTTGCAGGCGCTCAACAAACAGGTGAAACCGATCTTCAATTCGCGCTGTTTTTTTACGATCAACCTTGCCAAATTGACCAACGGCAACTCGCTGCGCTTTTGTCGAGCGGGACACATGCCGTTGCTGATTTACCGCGCTGCCACCGGCGACTGCGAAACGGTTACGCCAAATGGGCTGGGCATCGGTTTGCACAACGGTAAATTTGACGAATGCCTCGCGGAAGTCGAAGTTGCCACACAGCCCGGCGACGTGCTTTGTTTTTTCACCGATGGCATTGTGGAAACGATGAACGCCCAAAAAGTGGAATTTGGCGAGCAGCGTTTTCAGGAAGCGCTTTGCGCAAATGCCCACAAATCCACAAAAGACATCGAGACCGCGATTTTGTCCGAACTGGCGCATTTTCGCGGTGCAGCCAGCGCCAACGATGACCTCACGTTGGTGATCATGAAAACCCGATAGCATCATATAACAACAGTCATGCTGAGCGAAATCGAAGCATTACCAACACTATTTTTCCGTCGCTGGTTTTGCCGCAAACCGATATAATTTGATAAACACCTGTTTCCTGCCGAACAAATCCTGATGCGGATATTCTGTCGTTTTCACCAGATTTGCAATTCCCGACAATTCACTCACCAGCTTTTTTTCATCCGTTCCGAAATGCGATGCGATAAAGTAAATATCTGTTTTTGTTGATATTAGCGATTGCCGTAAATCGGCGGTTATCAGCGAATCGCTTTCGCGGGAAATGCCGATGGTGCGCTGCGGTAGCGAGCTTCCGTAATAATCGAACACATCCCGTTTGCAAAAATCCGCGCCGATCAGCAGCAGATCGTCCGGTTTTGCCAGCTCCCGGATGTCCGTTGCAACATTGCGCCACGGCGCGCGCGTATCGTTCGCATAATAATTGAACAGCGACCAACCGCCCAAACCAATCAGCAGAACAATCGCAGCGTTTCGCCAGCGGAATGGCAATCGGGCAACGCCGATCGCCGCCAACATATAAAACGGAATCGCCGCCGCAATCGGGTAGCGAATCAGGTAAAACGGGCGCAAAACCAGCGACATCGCGATAGGCACGAGAACCGGCGTGAGCATCCAAAACAGTAAACATATGAGCGAAGTTTTTTGGGTTGAACGAATGCCGAATCCGATACCGAAAAGTGCAAAAATGCCCACACAAATCCCGAGCGACGTTGAGCCGCCAAACTGGATAAATGTAGCCAAAAAATGTTTGATTTCCGGCGGATTGATCCAATATCCTTTTTGAATCTGGAGCACCAATTGCACCAAATGCAGCGCATACGGCAGAAAAGCGAGCGCGGTTAATCCCTGTAAAATCAACCAGTTGGGGAGGGGAGGCGCCGGTTTTTTTCGAAGGGTGAGATAGAGCCACCACAGGTTTTCGAACAGTACGATGAACCATCCGAAAATATGGCTGTAAACCAATAAAATGTTCACGGCAAGCAGCGCGATTTGCCAGTTTTTCCGGTTGTTCCGCAGCCATTCGAAAAAGCAAAAAACAGATGCCAGCGACAGCAAATTGAGCAACGCGTAACTGCGGGTTTCCTGTGCGTAATACACCTGAAACGGGCTGATTGCGAAAATGAACAGGGTGAGCAGGGCAATTTTTTTATCGAACATTTGGCGAGTCAGCAGCCAAATTAGCGGGAATGCCGCAATGCTGCAGAGCGCCGAAAAACTGCGCGCGGCAGCTTCGCTGGTGCCAAAAATTTTCAGCCAGAAGTGCAACAGATACAAATATAGCGGCGGATTGTGATCCACCGGCGATGCGGCTGCAAAAATCTGATCGAACGGATGCGCCGCGAGCCGGATGCTCAGCCCTTCATCCAGCCACAAACTGTCGGCGCCGATCGCAAAAAAGCGGGTGAAAATCGTAATCGCAAATAATCCCCGGAACAGATATTTCCCGTAATTTTCCATCACCAATGTTGCGGAAAACCAACCGGATTTGCAATACCGGCAAAAAAATAACGCGGCAAAAATTTGCCGCGTTTGGGAAAAAAAATGATATTCAGGCGATAATCAGCGGATAAAAATCATCCGTCTGGTTTGCACAAATTTCTCTCCGGCATCGATGCGGTAAAAATACACGCCAGAGCTGATCTGCGCTTCCGGCTGCCACTGCAATTCGTATCGTCCGGCGTTAAACCGACGATTGGCAAGTGTAGTAACCCGCCGACCGAGCAGATCGAAAATTTGCACTTTCACTTTTGCTGATTCCGGCAAATCGAATAATATGGTTGTTTGTGGGTTGAACGGATTCGGGAAATTTTGATAAAGCGCAAACGTTTCCGGAATTGCCGGATCGGCCGTTTCGTCGATTCCCACAAAAATATCGTTGATTTCGCCGGGCGTTCCGCTGCCCAGTGACGCCGCCCAATTGCTTCCCAATGCATTGTCGGTATTGGGATTTTTCAGCGAAAGCGATGCACCGTTGCCGTCCGGTTCGACCGGCCATGGCGCGATATCGTCATAAGTCAGCGAATCGACAATTTCGTTGGCGGCATTATACAGCCGGAGCAGTTCGCCGTTGCCGCTCAGCCCAAAACCGGTGTTCCCCAAAAAATTTGTCACAAATGGGTAAACCGATGTGAACAGCACGGTATCGCTGCAAATCACCGCAAACGAATCCGGTTGCAGCACAAATCCATCCGGGAAATAGAAGTTGTGGGTGTCATCCTCATCGCGGAAATACCAGCCGCTCATATCCACCGGTTCGCCGCTGTTGTTGTAAAATTCCACCCAATCTTCCGAATCGAACGATGCTGCGGAATTGTAATTGATTTCGTTGATGACAACCGTTGCGAACTGGCTATTGTCCTGTTCAAAATTAGCGACGGCGAGTACGCCCTGATTCATCGGCACAACAACGTGGGCGGAGTCTGCCGGTTCGATGCCCGTCCAGCCGGTGAAGCGAAATCCCGGACGCGCAATGGCGGTGAGTTCAACAGGCACATCTTTGAAATATTGCCCAAACCACGGAAATTGTCCGACAGTAATCGCATTCACCTGAACCACTCCGGCACCGTGCAAGTTGCTACTGAGCACAATGTTTAGCGTATCGGAAACGCCCAATTCCTGCATGATGTGCAATTTAAAATAATGCGGACGCATTTCGGAAAAAGTGCGCATTCGCTCCACATCCGCAGCCCAGTTAGCGGGATTTTGTTCCCAACGCGACATTGCCGTATCGATTTCGCTGGCGATTGCCGCGGCTTTCGCATCGATCTGCGGAATCAGCGCCGCCGGCGAAAAAATGCTGTTCATATAATCCGCGCTGCGGTTGATGAAATCGCGCCGGAAATAGGGATTTTGGATCAATTTGCGGAACAGCAGCGTTGCCCACGGCGGATTTGGCCAGCCCGGACCGTTCGGATCGAGCATCATTGCCAGCGTGTTGTATGCGTGAGCATCCGGCTCATTCCAGTTGAAACCAAAGTCTGTGTCAAAAAGTATCCAGCGCCAGCGACCGTCCTGCCGGGCGGGACGCCAATATTTCAGATTATTTCCCGGCCAATCCCGGTTGTCGATGTAAATTTCCGCAACGTTGTATCGGATAAAATTTTCCACATCCATCTGGGTTTGAATATAGGCATAATTGGCGGGATTGCTCAAATCGTTGGCTTCGACAAAATCGATCATCGCTTCAAAATGATCATCTTCGCCATACACTTTCAGCGCCTCGCTTTCGAGAATTTCAACGCTATCTGCTGAAATATTGGCATTTGACGCTATGTAATGTTCGTTAATTTTCTCGCGGATATTGTGAATGCCCCAATAAACACCGTTCAAATACATCACCGCCGGGCGATACGACAGCCGCTCAATTCCGGTTGATGCAACGGCATCCTGAATAAATCCGTCGCGGAACATCGTTCTGCCCCAGTCGTTGCCGCTGTTTCGCAGGACGAATGTCTGAAATTCATCGATATTTTTATCGGCAAACAATTGATAATCGAAGCTGCTGGCGCCGTATTTGCTGCGTGCAAACAGTACCAGCGATTTTTGCGGAAAGCTGCGGGTGTATCCGCCGTAAATTTTGATTCCGGCACCCTGATTAAGCACCTGTGCACCATCAGTTTCATACAGCTCGATATTCACCGGACGTTCCCAATTCCGCCAGAAATTGGCGCCGACATGCGGCGGTTCGGGATCGTAATCATCACCGAGAACGTAAATTCCCGAATCCTGATCAAAAAAATGACTGGCGTTTGTACTGATCGAAACTACTGGCAAATCGTGATCTGCGCCAAAAAAATAAGTTTGGGTGAATTGCCTGCTGGGCAGCAGTCCGGGTGCAAATGTGCGGGCACGAATGACGGTTGTTGCATTGATTTGGATCGGGTTGCTGTAAACCGTCGCGGTTTCTGTTGGCGCGTTGCCGTTGGTTGTGTAACGAATGGTTTCGCCGGGATTTATGCCACCCAATACCACGCTTTGCGGCGAATCGAAAAAACCGCCGGAAACTGAAAATTGCGGTTCTGAAGCAAAACCGCTGTAACCGTTGGTGATATTCGGTGCGCCCGGTGTTACCGGAGTGAGGTAAAATAGCGTATCGCTGCCATCCGGCATGCGCCCCCATCCGATATCCGACGGCAGGTTAACAAACGCCAGCGAATCGATCACCACTCCCGAAAGGTCACTCAAATAGACAGTTTCGCTTTCGTTGGACAATTTGAAATTGGTGTGCAATTTTGGCAAAATCGGCTCAATCAGCGGATGAACCGGGCGCATCCCCGGAAGATAGCTGCGATATCCCAGCGAAAGAAACGGGATCATCGTGAGATCCGACGAGCTGAGGCGCACGTTATGCGCCTGGATTGCCAGCACATTTTCGCCTTCGCGGAACAAATGGCGCAGGCTGTCCAGTGGATAAGTGAGCGGTGGATCACCGGTGATAATTTCCGCCTCATCCGAACGGTTGGCCGGCTCATCAAACGCCGGTGGCGTGCCGTCCATATTTGCCCGGGCAACTTCTGTTCCGTTGAGATATGCCACAAAACCATCGTCATAATCGACATGCAAAATGGCGTGGGTGATGTTGCCGGTATCCGCGATGGTAAATGCGGTGCGAATATACACCGAAAGCACGCTGTTGGAAATTACCGTTGAATCATCGCCATCCCCAAACCCGAAACCGCTCGGACCCCATGCCCATGCAGAATCATTGAACGAAAGCGTGTGCCAATCTGCGGGCGGTTCGGTAAAACCTGGTTGGTATCGCCAGAAATCGCCCCAGGTGATTTTCGTTTCCCAATAATTGGCGGCGTTGCGGCGATTTTTATCCGAAGCGTAAACAATCCGGTGTTCACCGGGTTGCATATCAACATCGGGAAACTGCCATTTTTGGAGATTTGAACGGTTGTCGGAAAGCCCGAAACCGGTGAGATTCAGCGGCGTGTCGCCGGCGTTGAACAGCTCTATCCAGTCCGGGTAATCGCCATCTTCATCGACGAGCGACTCCCCGTTTGATGCCACAACTTCGTTAATTTTTATAGATTGAGCATGCAGTGCAGAAGTGAAGTAAATACATAAGGTTAGAGCTAATAAAAACGGTCTCATTTCCGGTTCTCTCCCTGGTGAAAAAGTTGCTCCCTTTACCGAACAAATAACTCGAATTAATTTTCACAAGATACCAAAAAAATAAGCCGGAAAGAAGAATAACCTTGTTATTTAGCGCACCATTTCCGGTGCACGATTTTGAACGTTTTTAACAAAAATGCAATACGCCTTTATTGAAATGGCATGCGCCAACCATTCAGGCATATAACGAAATTTAATTCACGAGTGCGTTGATATCAGCCAAAATGAAACCGGATTGAAACAGGATTAATCCGGTTCGCTGTCATCACCGGCGACAAAATCGCGGGATGCTTTGTGCAATGCGGTGAGTGCGAACATGTACGAAAATACGGCAAGCGATGGAAATTGGGTGTTTGCAGCAATTGCGCCAACCCCGAAAATCGTTGAAACGATACCTTTTTCAATATTTCGTTTGCGCTGCTTTTTGGAGGCGCGGTCTAACTTTTCGTTTCGCAACGTGTCATACATTGCCACCGCTTTGCGATGATTTTTTTCCAGCAATTCCCGGAGTGACCGATTTTCTTTGACCAGCTCAGTCTGTTCCTTTTTCAGCAACTCAGCTTCGCGCAGGCGTTTGGCAAGTTCTTCCCGGTTCATTTTCATCGCCTGCATTGCCCGGGCTTCTTTTCCAACAATTTCAGGGTGATTTTTTCTGAGATTTTCCTGAATTTCATCCGTTTTCGTCTGCAATTTTTTGGCGTTGCCGGTGATTGTCTCATCAAGTAATTCAACAATTTGCGGATCCTTGAACTGTTCCATCACCATCTGAAATGCGCGTTCCACCTTTTGCTCGGCGATGCGCCGGTTGCCGGAAGACTGGCTGAGCCGCTGGTGCGCCGTTTTCAATTTGCGCAAATTATCCAATAATTTCCGGATTTTCGGATTACTAATTGCCATTTTTCATTCTCCCTTGAAAAGATCCCAGATATACGCGAATTATCCCTCATCACGGACAGCCATAATTTGAGAAACGGACAAAAATTTGTTTTCCCGTGCCCAAAATATTGCTATCATTCTTGCTCTGTAAACGCTTGGTCATTTAAAAAAGTTTTGGAAATTCACGAGGAAATTGGAGATAGGCATGATTTTGTCCGGAAAAGACATTCACTCACGTTTGGGAAAAGAAATCAAAATTGAACCATTTTCGGAATCGCAGTTGAATCCGAACAGCTACAATTTGCGGCTGCACAACGAGCTGCTGGTTTACAACGATACCGAATTGGACATGCGCAAAAAGAACGAAGCAACGCTGATCACCATTCCGGAGGAAGGGTTGCTGTTGGAAACGCACAAACTTTATTTGGGCAGAACCATCGAATATACTGAAACTGACGGTTTGGTACCGATGCTGGAAGGTCGCTCCTCCGTTGGGCGATTGGGATTGTTTGTGCATGTAACCGCAGGTTTCGGCGATGTCGGTTTTTGCGGATTCTGGACGCTGGAAATTTTTTGTGTGCAACCCATTCGGATTTATCCCGGGGTGGAAGTTTGCCAGATTTATTACCACTCCATTTCCGACGATTACGAAAAATACCACAGCGGCAAATACCAAAATAACAGCGGTATTCAAACGAGCAAGCTGTATAAAGATTTTGAGAAATAAGAAAACGTTCGTCATCCGTACGGGACAGTAATAGTACCGTACGGTACAATTTTTTTAACGCCCGCCGAAGTGTCCCATTTAGTACAGAATTCCAAATTTAAAAAATCGCCATCTGCAAGTATTTGTAAATATTAGCTTTGTGAATGGTTGAATTTTACAGAAAATATTCATTTTCAGTTTTTGGCATGCCAATTGTCTAATCCCAATGCGAATGCGATGAAAAAAAGTAAACGGATAATTCAACAAACGATACCAAAACCAAAGGAGAATGTATCATGAAAATCGCAGCAGGAATTCGCAGCAAAGCAACTATCGCAACATTCGCAGCCGTATTATTCAGTGGGTTCGCATTTGTCGGTTGCGACAAAGATAACAGCGTCGCGCCGGAGACATCGCAAAATGATGTCAGCGCAACATCGGATGCCGCAGAAGTTACCGCCAGCGCCGTTGGCGAAGAAAATGGCGGAATGGTGGATCAGTTGGGTGACGCGTTGGAAGGCGCCAGCACCGATAATTTTCAGGGATTAGCCAAACCAACCGCCGGCGAAACAATGGACGCCGTTTACGATCCGGTTGCCGGAATGTGGACGATCACCATCAATCGCGAGCGCGGCGATATCAACGGCAATTATTATGCAGCCATCGCGCGGGAGTATCACTACCAGTTTTTGAATCAGGCTGGCGATCCGCAACAATTCTGGATCACCAATGGCGATACCGCCAGAACCATCAAATTTGACATAATTTCCGGCAGCGGCCGGCACATTACGCCGCGACTGTCGCAACAATTGAATCAGCTGGAAGGCAGTTTTGTGGTCACTCAGGCGCACCTCCGGAATCTGGTGATTAACGGTACTTACGCCCGCGCCGCGGTCGATACAGTCACTACCCGTCGCGCGGTTCGCACGCTCGATCACAGCATCACGCTTCAAGTTACCGATTTAACCGGACCGCGTGGCAAACGTTTTGATCTGTCCCGGAAAATCAGCGGAACGATTACCGGACATGTGAGCGCATTTGCCACATTCCAAAGCGGCAGCGGTTATGGTGAACGCAATATCGAACGCGATTTTACGATCGTAATCGGCGACGGAAAAGCGAACATCAACATTGGCGGGGAAACGTTTGAGGGCGAAGTGCAAACCGGTGAAATTGTGGACTAAAAAAGCAGTATCTCGTAGCTCCTCCACACAACAAAGGCGGTCAATTTGACCGCCTTTGTTTATGCAATTTTGGGCTGATTTCCGAATATTTTGGGTGATGATTCCGGCGCGTTTTGCCGGAGAATGGTGCGGATTCCGGCGGAACCGGCAACGATAACCGCGCTGGTCAGATCGAGAAACAAACCGTGTTCAACAATTCCGGCACAGTTGTTCAGTTGCGCAGCCAGTTCGTTGGGTTGGGCAATTTCGCCAAAATCGGTGTCGAGGATGCAGTTGTGCTGATCGGTGAAAATCGTGGTTCCGTCGGGTTTTTGGCGCAACACGACTGTCCCGCCGATCGATTTCAGGAAATTGGAAACCGCATCCACCGCAAACGGAACAACCTCGATAGGCACCGCCCATTTGCACCCGAGCGCCGGCGATAGCTTGCTTTCATCCACGATAATCACATTTTTACGGGAAGCCTGGGCGAGCACTTTTTCGCGGAGCAGCGCACCGCCACCACCTTTGATGAGGTTGAGCTGCGGATCAACTTCGTCCGCACCGTCGATGGTTACATCGATCACCGCATGTGCAGCAAAATCGGTCAGCGGAATGCCAAGTTCGCGGGAGCGCAATTCCGTTTGCTCGGAACTCGGAATGCCTGCGATTTGTTGCAATTCACCGGTTCGGATTTTTTCAGCGATTTTTTCCAACGCAAACCGAACGGTGCTGCCGGTACCGAGCCCGACAATCATCCCGTTTTCGATCCACTCAACGGCGGCGTGGGCAGCCTGTTGTTTCAGCTTTTCCTGCGCTGTCATGCGAGATTTTCCGTCAATTCGTTGATCGCTGCAATTACGTTTTTGGCGTGAATCCGGATCACTTCGCGACCGGCATCTTCCAATGCTTTCCGGTCACCGAGCGCCTGCGATTGTTTCAAAACGCCAAAGGAGACCGCGGAAAAATCCATTCCGGGCTGATCGGGAATTGCGGCATCTTCCAATATTTCATCAGTTATTTGAATAAACAATCCATTCCCGGCATCGCCTTTGTGCAACTGTCCGGTGGAGTGTAAAAATCGCGGACCGTAACCGATTGTGGTTGCGGTGTGATAGCGTTTTTGTAACACCGTGCGGAATTTCTGAAGCGCTTCATCAGTTGCCGGGTCCATTTTTACGTAAGCCTGAATGGAAATATAGCCACGCGGCATCAGGTCGCCATTCCCATCCGGCAGATGTTTCAGAAATTCAGACAGCGCTTCGCCCGGCGTTTTGCCGCCTATTTTTCCAAAAAGCGCCATTTTTTCGGTGCTGATTGCCGGGGTTTCGTCGGGTAATTTGCCTTCTTTTTTGTAAGCTTCGAGCATTGCGCGGGCGGAAATTTTGGCGGATTCCACATTCGGCTGATCAAACGGGTTGATTTTCAGCGAAACGCCGCTGATTGCCGTGGCGATTTCCCACCGGAAAAATTCGGTGCCGAGATCGTAAATATCGCGTAACGTGATGCGCACAATCGGGTGTCCGGCATTCGCAAGTTTGTCCAAAGCCGCTGTCGTTTTGGGATCGGATTTGAGGCTGAGATAGACAAAAACGCGGTCGTTTCCGTAAAACTTTGGCGCGAGCAGGGCTTCGCCGTCAACCGGCAAAATACCGAGTCCCTCTTTTCCGGTGCTTTCGGCGATCAGTTGTTCCAGCCATGCGCCAAACGCGCTGATTTCCGGTGCGGTTACGAGTGTCAATTTGTCGCGGCCGTTTTTAGCGAGTTCACCCATCATTGTGCCGAGAATCAGTGGCTCGTTATCCGCAAGATTGCTTTCGTGTTTGCTCATATCTACCGCAATTTCGGCACGTTCCAGCAATTGGCGAATGTTCATTCCGATGACCGCCGCCGGTACGATTCCGAAAAACGAGAGTGCGGAATAGCGTCCGCCGATGTCCGGATCGTTGAGGAAAATTTTGCGGAAACTCAGCGATTTTGCCATTTCCTCCAATCCGCTACCGGGATCGGTAATGGCAACAAAATGCTCGCCAACCTTTTTCTCGCCCAATAATTCCAGACATTTATTGTAGAAAAATTTCATAAACGAGAGGGTTTCCACGGTGCCGCCGGATTTGGTGGAAACAATGTAAATGGTGTTTGCCGGATTGCTGTTGGCGAACGCGTCCAGCACTGCGGCGGGATCTGTGCTGTCCAAAACGGATAAATCGAGATACCCTTCCCGCACCCCAAATGTTTTCCGGAACACTTCCGGCGCCAGGCTGGAGCCGCCCATTCCCAACAGCAGGGCGTGGGTAAAGCCTTCATCGCGAAGCTGATCGACAAAAGATTCGATCTCGCCGGCAGCTTCCAGCGAAACGTCCGCGCTGCTCAGCCAGCCCAAACGATTGGTAATTTCGGTGGGTTCATCTTTCCAGATGGTGTGGTCTTTTTGCCACAAACGGCTGGCGATTTTCTGTTTTTGGAATTGCTGCAATGCCCGGTTGACGGTATTTTCATATTTGCCGAGCGATGCGCCAAACCGTTTTTGGTCAGACATCATTCGCTGGCGTTTGTCGGTAATGCTGTTCATCAGCGATTCAAAAGATTTGGCAAACGCGACAACACCCTCATCCTGTAATTTTCGGGTGATTTCATCGATATTGATTCCCAAATCGCCCAATTGCACAAGTTGGCGCTCGGCTTCAGCCACATTTTCTGTAATGGTTGTGGCAACAACCCCGTGATCTTTGAATGCGTCCATCGTTGCCGGGGGGAGCGTATTGACGGTATCCGCGCCGATGAGCGAATCCACATACATCGTATCCGGATAGCCGGGATTTTTGGTGCCGGTGCTGGCCCACAGCGGCCGCTGAACGCGGGCACCCCGTTTTTCGAGCGCATCCCATCGGGAACCGCTAAAAATTTCACCAAACATTTTATAGGCGACTTTGGCGTTGGTGATGGCAATTTTGCCCGCCAGATCGCTGTTGTCGATTTCTTTTAACTGATTGTCAACCGCCGTATCCACCCGGCTGACAAAAAATGAAGCCACCGAAGCCACCCGGTTCACCGGATGCCCGCCCGGCACTTTCGGTCCATTTTTGGCGAGAATTTCCAATCCATCCAGATAGGCATTGGCAACTTGCAAATAATTGCTCAGGCTGAAAATGAGGGTAACATTAATGTTAATGCCAACGCCGATCAGCTCGGCGATTGCCGGAATTCCGGCTGATGTTGCCGGCACTTTGATCATCACATTCGGGTGATTGACCGCTTGATAGAGGCGTTTGGCTTCTTCGATGGTTTGCTGCGTATCGTTTGCCAAAGTGGGATCAACTTCGAGACTGACGAAACCGTCTTTGGCATCCGTTGCGTCGTAAACCGGGCGTAAGTCCTTTGCAGCCATGGCAATATCTTCGATCGCCAACGATTCATAAATTTCCTGAACGGTGCAATTTTTTTCGATGAGCGATTGCATTGCAGTATCGTAATCGGAACTGCCGGCAATAGCTTTTTCGAAAATGGTGGGATTCGAGGTGACACCGCCCAATCCCTCCGAAACCAATTGTTTCAGCTCACCGGCGGTTAAATATGAACGGCGAATAAAATCCAGCCAAATGGATTGTCCATGATTGGCTAACTGCTTTAATTTGGACATAAATACTCCCGGATGTGTAAACTCAGGTTTCATTGCTTAGTTGATCAAATTTAAGGCTAAAAAATTAGCGGTACAACGCTGCCAAAGCAAAATCAATTTTTATTTTCATTGTTTAGAAATTGATGCAGACACCATGCCAATGTTGAATTTTTCGTAATTTTAATATGATCGACCCTGCAGTTGCGAATTACAGATAATTCCGGTATTTTCTCACGCAAACGAACAACAGAACACAGGATACCCGCTGCGAATGTTAGATATAGACGCGATTCAACTCAATTTTGATCCCGGAAGCTTGCTGGCGCTGAACATTATTTTGGGCATCGTGATGTTTGGTGTTGCCATTGATATGCGGCTCAGCGATTTTCGCACAATCATTTCGCTGCCGCGTTCCATGCTGGTTGGCATGACTGGGCAATTTTTGCTCTTACCGGCGGTTACATATTTGCTGGTTCGGCTGATGGCGCCGCATCCCTCCATTGCGTTGGGAATGTTGTTGGTTGCCGCATGTCCGGGAGGAAATATTTCCAATTTCATCACTCATTTTGCCAAAGGAAATACGGCGCTATCGGTGGCGATGTCTGCAACATCCACGCTGGCAGCCGTGGTGATGACGCCGCTGAATTTTGCATTTTGGGCATCGCAATACGAACCGACCGCCGCGATTCTGAAAGAAGTTGCACTCAGCCCACTGGATTTGATGGGCACGGTTTTTCTGTTGCTCGGATTACCGATGACCGTCGGTTTGCTCATTTCGCACCATTTCCCGCAATGGGCGGAACGCGCCAAAAAACCGCTCCGCTATTTTTCGATGGCGTTTTTCGGCATTTTTATCACCGGAGCGTTGTTAGCGAATCTGGATAATTTCATGAATTACATTGGTTTAGTGGTGCTGGCGGTTTTCCTGCATAACGCGTTGGCGATCTCCATCGGTTACACGGGAGCGCGGTTGCTCCGGTTGCCGGAAGCAGATCGGCGGGCGGTGGCTATCGAAACCGGTATCCAGAATTCCGGGCTGGGTTTGCTGCTCATTTTCGATTTTTTTAGCGGATTGGGCGGGATGGCGCTCATTGCAGCGTGGTGGGGCATCTGGCACATTTTCAGCGGCATGACGCTGGCCATTTTCTGGTCACGCCGGAAATCGACAACCTGATTTATTAGCGACCTTTTTTCCACGGAAAATAATCCCGTTTCATCGGCGGCCGGTTTTTGGGCACTTCTCGTAGCGGTTCGCAGGGTTTTAATGTGTCACGAAGCTGACCGGGCAATTGCTGATACAATTGTGTGCCGGCAGTTTTCCACGCCGCCATTTCATCGGTAACATCTTTTACGATTTTTGCCGGATTGCCCACCACAATTTTTCGGTCGGGAATTGCCATCCCTTCCGGCACGAAACAAAGTGCCCCGATGATACATTCCGCGCCGATAACCACGTTATCCATCACCACCGCATTCATGCCCACCAACGAATTTCTGCCGATTGTTGCACCGTGAATAATTGCCCCGTGACCGATGTGCGCCGCTGTTTCCAATCGCACAGTGACCCCCGGGAACATGTGGATGGTGCAATTTTCCTGCACATTGCAACCGTCCTCGATAATGATTTCGCCCCAATCGCCGCGAATAGCTGCGCCGGGTCCGACATACACATCTTGCCCGATAATCACATTGCCGGTTACGGTTGCGTTCGGATGCACAAATGCGCTTTCATGCACCACCGGGCGATATCCGTTGAATTCAAAAATATTTGCCATATGCTAAAGGATAAAGGTTTAAGGATAATGGATAAAAAATACAATCTAATCAGCATTCGATAATATTGACCGGGATTTGCAATGCCAACCCGCCTTCGGATGTTTCTTTGTAGCGGCTGTTCATGTTTTGGGCGGTTTCCCACATGGATTGGATGACCGCATCCAGTGATACTTTTGCGGCTGCGGGGTCGCTGTCCAATGCGATGTTGGCAGCGGTGATCGCTTTAATTGCGCCCATGCTGTTGCGTTCGATGCAGGGAATTTGCACCAATCCGCCGATGGGATCGCAGGTGAGCCCGAGGTGATGCTCCATCGCAATTTCCGCAGCCATCAACACTTGCTCAACGCTGCCGCCGAGGCACTCAGTGAGTGCACCTGCCGCCATTGCAGAAGATACGCCGATTTCCGCCTGGCAGCCACCCAGCGCCGCAGAGATAGTCGCGCCCTTTTTGAAAATGCTGCCAAGCTCACCGGCAACCAATAAAAATTTGCGGACAGCTTCATCGGTTGCGTCATCGCAGAAATAGCGATAGTAAAACAGCACCGCCGGAATCACCCCGGATGCGCCGTTGGTTGGCGCCGTCACAATCCGCCCAAACGCTGCATTTTCCTCATTTGCGGACAGCGCAAAACAGCTCACCCATTTCAAAATTGTCTGAAACGACGGATGAATTATTTTTAGCGCAGCCAGCCATTCCTGCCGGTTTTGCGGCTGAATTTCGCCCAATAATTTGCAGTTCATTCCGGCGGCGCGGCGTTTCACATTCAGTCCGCCGGGCAATTCGCCCTCGGTGTGGCAACCGCGGTAAACGCAGGCTTTGATCGTATCCCAAATGTCGTCCAGCTTTGCCGCAACTTCGCCGGGTGTTCGCCAGGCGATCTCATTTTTCCAGACGATTTCACTGATCGATAATTGATTTTCGAGACAATGATACAGCAAATCCGCCGCCCGGTTGATCGGATACGGCAACGGCGGGCGCTCATCGATAATCGCTTCGCCTTCTTTGATGACAAATCCGCCGCCGATTGAAAACCAGGTTTCGCGGAACGGTTTGCTATCCGAAAAATGGAAGGTTAGTCGCATGCCGTTCGGGTGAAAGGGGAGGGGATCGGGATGAATAATCAGCTCAAACGGCACCAGATTTTTTCCGGCGAGGTTGAGCTTGCCGCTATCGCGAATGGCGCGGAATCGTTCCCGGACTGTTGATGTCTCGGTGGTCAGATAATCTTCGCCGCTCAATCCCAAAACCGCAGCCATGTTGGTGCCGTGACCGGGACCGGTTTTGGCTAATGAGCCAAAAAACTCGATGGTGATCCGAACAACTTTATCCAATAATTTGGCAGCACGGAGTTCCGAAAGGCTTAATTGCGCGGCTTTCCACGGTCCCATTGTGTGCGAACTGGATGGGCCGATGCCAATTTTGATCATGTCAAAAACGCTGATCTGTTCCACAGGGTGATATTTCCTTTCCCCAAAATCGGGCGAATTTTTCAAGATCAAATTTAACGTGCGGTAATCGTTAATAAAAATGAATTGCTAAATGGCGGACTATATTTGGCAGGTGATTTTTTAAACACAAAAAAAGCCCTCTTTTTACGGAGGGCTTTTTGATAGAAAAATTCAGTCATAAATAATTTACGGGAGCAGGCTGACAGCCGTTTGGGCAACACTCATATTGCCGGACGGGTCGAATGCGCGAACGTAAATGGTGTGCGTAATTCCGGTTGCGTATCCGCTGAAATTCCATTGATATTCATACAGCGGAACGGTGTCGGTAATCTGTTTGATGCCATCGATGAAAATCTGGACGCTGTCCACTTTTGTGTCATCGAAAGCATCGGCGACAACCCGGATTGAAGGAATCTGGCTGACCGAGAAAGTATTCTGGGCATTCGGATCCGGGAAAATAATCGATACCGTTGGCGAAATAACGTCCGATCCGTTGTCCGAATCAACCGTGACAGTGATGAAATCGGTGGAAACGTTGAATTGATCGGTATCGTAAACCACCGCAAAAATGGTGTGTGTGGATGCATCCGGCAATGTGGAAGTATCCCACTGACGGGTGAACACATTGTCCGTATTGTCCGTATCCGCGCCAATGCGGAAGCCGTCAACCACAAATACCACGCTATCTACCGCGTTTGCGCCAACCAGATTATCCACTCGTGCAACCAGATTTACCAATCCGCGAACCGTTTGGCGATCAACCGGGTTTTCCATTGAAGCAACCGGCGTATCCAGTTCGTAGTTGTCGCTATTGACGATGACCGATGTAACATTGGACGAAATGTTGTATCCGAACCGGTCATACGAAATCGCAAAAATGGTGTGAGCAGAGCCATCGACCAGCGAAGCAACATCCCATTGATACAAATACGGGAATTGGGTATCCGTCAGCACTTTTGAGCCATCGATGTAAATTTGCACACTGTCAATCGGGTTGTTGATCGACCGGTTGATACCGACCGCAACATTTACGGTACCGGTGACAATTTGCGCGTTTACAGGATGCTGAATGGTAACAACCTGCGGCAGCGTATCCTGCGAAAGATCTGTTAATGTTACAGATGTAATGGCAGATGGTCCGATGTTGTCATCTTCATCAATCGCATATGCGGTGATGAAATGTTGCCGGTTATCTGCAATGGGAGTGGTATCCCATTCGTATCGAATCACATCGTCATCAACAGTACGGACTTCTGTACCATCGATAAAGAGGCGCAGTTTGGTAACAGATTTATCGTCGGATGCAGTAACAAGAATTGGCACAACACCGTCAATTACAGTGCCACTTTGCGGGTTCAAAATGGTGGTTACGGGTGGGCCGTTGTCCAACTCCTCCAAACATCCCGGGGCAATAAAGGCTATTAAAATGGTCAATAAAAAAAATAGCGCAAATTTCCATCTGCGTTGCTTCATCGATTTCCACTCCTGTTTAAAAGTTATATCCGTTTTCAAGGCACGTAAAAAAAGGCATTTTCCATAATGAATTGTGACAGGTATCATTAAACTGTGCAGTATATTCTTTTCGTATGCGAATGCTGAATTGTGCTATCAAATACTTCGTTCGAAAAACTGTGAGAATGCAAAAATCCTTTTACATAGATTGAAATCTGTTTTATATTATTATGCTTGCATCATCGGCGTAACCGCCGCAGGAATTGAATATTTTTTTAAGATTCCGGGATAAATTTCGGTAAAACACCGGACAAACAAAACAGGAAAAAATAATGAAAATGTCTAAAAAACTGATTTTGGGGTTTTTTCTGGGAATATTGGCCGGCATTGCCGGCAGTGGTTGCAGCTCCACCATGCCACCGGCCAACAGTGGCACAACCACCCAACCGGCAACTGCCGGAACGATTGATGAATCGTTTGATCCGGTGCTGCTAAACGATGATAATTTATCCTTTCCCGAAGCCGCCAGCATTTCAACCCCGACGATTGACAACAACCAAATCAAAACCGATAACCGCGACCCGCAAGTATCCAACAGGCAGGTGGATGGTTTCCGGATTCAAATTTTCGCAACCAAAGATATCGAAGTAGCCACGTTGCAGAAAAAAGAGGCCGAATACGAATTTGCGGATGATGGTATCGCCGTTTACATCGAATTTGATTCACCGTTATACAAACTCCGGGTTGGCGATTGCCCCACCCGCGAAGAAGCTGAACAACTGCACACACGCATCAAACAACGTGGATTTTCTACATCATTTGTTGTTAAAACCAAAGTGAATACTGTTCCTGTATTGCCGGAATTATCAGCGCCGGAAACCCCGGAAGCGCTGCCTCGCGATAATTAGCATAATTCCGATTTTTTTATTCATCTGCACTGCACAACGCAGGGTTTGCAGCGGTTATGTACGGTTTACAGGATGTGAATATGAACTATAATTATTTGTGTTTCAGGAGGATTTATGGCCGGCCATTCTAAATGGGCGAATATCAAGTTTCGAAAAGAGCGTCAGGACGCCAAAAAAGGTAAAGTTTTTACAAAATTGATCAAAGAAATTACTGTCGCTGCCCGTTCCGGTGGCGGCGATCCGGTGATGAACGCGCGATTGCGACAAGCTATTCAGGTCGCAAAACAAGCCAATATGCCCGCCAAAAACATCGAAAACGCCGTCAAAAAAGGTACCGGCGAAATGCCCGGCGTTGTGTATGAAGAAATCAATTACGAAGGTTACGGTCCCGGCGGTGTGGCATTGTTTATCGAATGTATGACAGACAACAAAAACCGCACCGTTGGCGAAGTGCGGCACATATTATCCAAACATGGCGGAAATCTCGGAGAATCCGGCTGTGTGGGGTGGATGTTTGATCGCAAAGGATTGATCCGGGTTGAAAAAGAAAATTACGAAGAAGAAGAGCTGTTGATGGTTGCCATCGAAGCCGGCGCAGAGGATCTGAAAGTTGAGGATGAGGCTTACGAAATTTTCACTGCGTTTGAAGATTTGGAAGCTGTTCGAACAGCGCTGGAAGAGCAGGGCATCGCAATTAAGGAATCGGAAACAAGCCGCGTTCCCCAAAACTATGTGCCCATCGAAGGAAAAGATGCCGAAAAAATGTTGAAAATGCTCGATTCGTTGGAAGATAACGATGACGTCCAAAACGTTTTCGCCAATTTTGATATGGATGAAAACGTAATGGAAAGCCTGAGTAACGAGTAAGCATGATTATTTTGGGGATTGATCCCGGGTTGAGCATTACCGGGTACGGGGTGATTGAAATTATTAACAATCGACCGCAATGTGTGGCTTACGGTGGCATTTATAATCGCGGAAAAGATTTGCCGATCGCCCAAAAACTCCAGAAAATTTATGAAGGTGTTGAAGAAGTTGTTAAAACGCATCAACCGGACCACTGTGCGATTGAGGATATTTTTTATCACGAAAATGTAAATACCGCAATTGTAATGGGGCACGCCCGCGGCGTTGCGATGCTCGCGGCACAACAATCAAACGTCAATATTTTTGAATATACGGCGAGAGAAGTGAAAATGTCTACCGTCGGATTTGGTGCGGCGGCAAAACAGCAGGTTCAGGCGATGGTAAAAAATCTGTTGGGATTACCAAAACCACCGACACCGCAAGATGCCGCAGATGCGCTGGCAGTTGCTATTTGCCATTTTAACAGGGTTAAATTTTTGTCATTGAAACGCGGGGCCAGATAACCGAGGATGATCGAGAGAATTTCGGGAAACATCATCGAGAAAACCCCCACATTCTGCATCGTGGATTGCCACGGAATGGGAATTGGGTTGCATATCTCGTTAAACACCTTCCAGTATTTGGAACGCAGCGATGCCAGCCAGCCGGTTCAATTACTCACCTATTTACATGTCCGCGAAGATGTGTTGCAGCTCTACGGATTTTCGGAAATATCGGAAAAAAAGCTGTTTCAGATGCTGATTTCCATTTCCGGCGTGGGACCGAAACTGGCAATCGCTATTCTGTCCGGCAGCTCAACAGCAGATTTAACCCAAGCGATAGCCATGGAAGATGTGGCAATGCTCACCCGGATTCCCGGTGTTGGAAAAAAAACCGCGCAACGGCTGGTGCTCGAGCTAAAAGAAAAAATTGGCAAACAGGCTGAAGTGCAAAAAATTGCTGCGATGGCACAAGCTGCCGATTCGCCGCAACGGCATATAAACGAAGCAATAATGGCGCTTTCCGAGCTTGGCTACAAACCGCGCGATGCGCAAATTGCTATCGAAAAAATTGTGAAGCGCGCCGGAAAAACGCTTTCTCTCGAAGAAATTGTTGTCAACGCTCTGCGGGAATTGTAGATTGTTCGGCAACAATGGGTGAAGAATATGGCAGAAGAAGAAAAATATCATCGGGATGCGCTCGATCCGTTACAGCGAATGGACGATCAGGCCATCGAAGCGGCATTGCGGCCATCTGCGTTTGATGAATTTGTTGGCCAAACAAAGGTTGTTGACAATCTCAAAATATTCATCGAAGCCGCATTGCAGCGTGGCGAAGCGCTCGATCACGTTTTGCTGTACGGCCCGCCGGGACTCGGCAAAACCACGCTGGCGAATATCGTTGCGCGGGAATTGAGTGTGGATATCAAAACCACTTCTGGCCCGGTGATGGACAAAGCCGGTGATCTGGCGGGAATACTCACAAATCTGCAGGAAAAAGATGTATTGTTCATCGATGAAATTCACCGGCTGAACAACGTTGTTGAAGAATATTTGTATTCCGCAATGGAAGATTACACGCTGGATATTATGATTGACCGTGGCGCAAACGCCCGGAGTATCCAGATCAGTTTACCCAGATTTACGCTCGTTGGCGCGACCACCCGCGCGGGATTGCTGACCGCACCAATGCGGGCGCGGTTTGGCGTTGTGCTGCGGCTGGATTATTACAACGCCGAAGATTTGTTTCACATCATCAAACGATCTGCCGGTTTATTGCAGGTTGTTATCGATGATCAGGGCGCAATGGAAATTGCCCGGCGTTCCCGCGGGACACCACGGGTTGCCAACCGGCTGCTCCGCCGCACCCGCGATTTTGCCCAGGTTAAAGCAAATGGTGAAATTACCAAAGAAGTTGCCGATCATGCCTTGAAGATGTTGGAAGTTGATGAACTGGGGCTGGACGATATGGATAAACGCATCATCCAAACCATCATCGAAAAATACAACGGTGGTCCGGTTGGCATCAACACCATCGCCGTTGCCGTTGGCGAAGAAAGCGATACGATCGAAGAAATTTACGAGCCGTTTCTTATACAAGAGGGTTTCATCAAGCGGACGCCAAGGGGAAGGGTTGTAACAGCGTTGGCTTATGAACACTTTAACTACAAAAGGCGTGGAGAAAATGGATTTCAAACCGAGCTTTTTTGAGGATGACAGCGGGGGGAAGTATAAGTTATCCGATTTTTCGTATGACTTACCCAATAAATTGATTGCCCAATATCCGAACCCCGAAAGAGGCAAAAGCCGGATGTTGGTAATCAACCGGGTAAAAGAGCAAATTGAACACCGCTCTTTCGAAGATATTGTTGAATATCTCAAACCCGGTGATTGTCTGGTAATCAATAATACCCGTGTTTTTCCAGCCAGATTAATTGGCACAAAAGACAAAACCGGCGCAAAAGTAGAAGTCTTTTTGCTGCGAAATCTCGAAAACGGGATTTGGGAAGTGATGGTCAAGCCGGCCCGGAAAGTCCGGTTGGGCAATCGCATCGTTTTCAGCGACGATTTTACCTGCGATATTATTGATAACACGGTATCCGGCGGACGCATTATCGAAGTGCACTGCCAAAGCGATTTTTACGAAACGCTGGATCGCATCGGGCAAACGCCGTTGCCGCCCTACATCAAACGCCCGAACGAAGAAATTGACCGGGAATTTTATCAAACCGTTTATGCCGAAAAGCGCGGCGCCGTTGCCGCACCCACCGCCGGACTGCATTTTTCGAAAGAATTGGTAGAGCAGATCGAAGCCAAAGGCGTGGTTATTGCCCCGGTAACTTTGCATGTTGGGATGGGAACGTTTAAACCTGTCCAGGTGGATGATATCTCCCGGCACCAGATGCATTCTGAATTTTATGAAATTGGCAGCGATTCCGCAGATAAAATCAACCATGCCCGCGAAAAAGGGAAGCGCGTTCTGGCAGTCGGCACAACCAGTGTCCGGGTGTTGGAAACAATGGCCGGCAGAAACGGCAAAGTGCGCCCGGGTCAAGGTTGGACGGATAAATTTATCTTTCCGCCGTATCAATTTCAGATTGCCGAAAGTCTGGTAACCAATTTCCATTTGCCGCAATCGACATTGTTAATGTTGGTCAGCGCATTCGGTGGACACGAAATCGTGATGCACGCCTATCGCGAAGCGGTGAAAAAAGGCTATCGCTTTTTCAGCTATGGCGACAGCATGATGATTTTCTGATCAAATGTTCAAAATAGTCTACGTTTTACAAAAATGAACAAATATTGAGCCAGCCACATTTTTTCGATAAATGATTTGCCGTTGATTCCAAAAATCGCGGCAATTCCTTCCTAAAATTCTGTTGCTTGTACCCCTCCGAAGTTGATTTATAATACCCCCTTTTATTGAAAAATTGCCAATTTTTGTGTGGTTTGATATTCATTTGTTCACGTGTATTGTTTTGCGTTGCGGGCACAAGCTGACGAATATCGTATGTTCTGAAAATATTCCATTTTTTTCTTGCATTATTAGCTCCAAAATGTGATATTTTGTGGCAGAAAGTGGCGAAGATTCCACTCTTTTCCACTGAAAAGGAGAAAATAGGAAAAATGAGCGGATTTTGGGGAAGTTTCAACAGCAAAATGGATGGCAAGGGCAGAATTAATTTCCCGGCCAAATTCCGCAAAAATCTCACTGAAGAAGATTTAGATACGCTCATTTTGATTCGCGGCAGCGAAGGATGTATTTCCTGCTATCCGCTCACATCGTGGGAGGCAAAAATACAGCAAATCCGCGATCAGGTTGCCAGTGATCGGGAATTTGCGGTTGTTTCCCGGCAGTTGATGTATCAGGCCAGCGAGCAAACTGTTGATAAACAAGGGCGTTTGAACCTGACGTCTGAACTGGTCAAATATGCGGAGTTGAACTCGGATGTGTTGATCATGGGATACGAAAATAAAATTGAAATCTGGAATCGGGATAAATACAATCAGTTGGTAAAATCGACGGAGGTGGATTACTTAAAAATTACCAGCGAATTGGATATTTAATAACCTGCAAGGATGTGTACATGGGCTATGGTTTTCATGAGCCGGTGTTGGGGAGGGCGGTTGTTGAATACCTTGTCATCGATCGGCGCGGTAAATACGTTGATTGTACGCTGGGTGGCGGCGGCCATAGTCAATTAATTCTTGAATTTCTGGAAAATGATGGATTTTTGATTGGGCTGGATGCCGACACGGAAGCTATACAATACGCATCGCAACGGCTTCAGCGCTTTCCGAATACGCACTTTCGACAAACATTCTACGATCAAATTGATGTTGCACTTTACGAAGCTGATAAATATCCCGTTCAGGGAATTTTGTTTGATCTCGGTGTTTCATCGTGGCAAATAGATGTGGATGAGCGAGGGTTTAGCTATCAAAATGACGGCCCTTTGGATATGCGGATGGATCAGCGCCAAAGCCAAAGTGCTGCAGATGTGCTGAACAAGTATACGCAAGATCAGTTAGAACATATATTTAGAGCGTATGGCGAAGAAAGACACTGGCGTGCCATCGCCAGAGAAGTTGTGCGCACACGTTCATCGCAATCATTAAAAAACACAAAAGAGTTGGTAAAAATTGTTCGCTCGATTGTCGGCGAACGGCATCTGAACAAATCATTAGCCCGGATATTTCAAGCGATACGCATCGAAGTAAACCGGGAATTGGAGCGTCTGGAATCTGCGCTCGAAAGCTCATTTCAAATGTTGGATAAAGGCGGCAGAATAGCTGTCATCAGTTATCATTCTCTGGAAGATCGCATCGTAAAAAATTTTTTTAAGGAAAAAGAACGAGACTGTGTCTGTCCGCCGGAATTCCCAACCTGTGTGTGTGACAAGGTTGCGGAGATGCGATTGGTAACCCGCAAACCGGTGACCGCATCGGCAGAGGAAGTCAAAAATAATCAGCGCGCCCGCAGTGCAAAGCTTCGCATCGCGGAAAAAACGATAGCGTTTAAGGGCTAAGCCGGAAATTAAGGGATTAATGGCAATAGTAAAAACCAAAACCAGGCAACCTGTGAGAAAGCCTGTAACCGGACGTAAATCACAGAAAATGCCAAAAAAAACCAATCTGAATTTAAAAAAAGGGGTTCGGAGGGCGGTTTACGATTTGTATATCATCAGCGTTATCTTTCTGATTATGTTGATGTTAAGCTCTGCATTCCTTTTGTATCAGTGGAAAGATTACAAAATTGTAGAATACAGTAAGGAGATTCAGGATCTGCGCTCGGATGTGCTGAAATTACAAAGCGCGGAAAGTCGCTATCGCGCACGGATCAATTCCGATTTAATCAAATATCACCGGATTGCAGAAGTTGCCAAAGATAAATTGCAACTGTTGCCATCTGTGGAAGAGCCGGTCATTTTGACGGTCGATAAACGCCTGCTGGATGCATATGTTCAAAAAGATAACGAAAACAAAAACGAAAACTAAAACCCGCCGTTCGGTAAAAAAAATAGATGCCGGAACCCGGCGGCTATTGGTTGTTGCCGGATTGTGGGCTTTTGGCTTGCTATTGGTTGTTGGCAAGTTGTATCAGGTGCAAATACGCCAACACGAATTTTATAAAGAAAAAGCACGCAGTTACATTGAACACAAACGAACCCTGCAAGCTGCCCGCGGTGCTATTTCCGATCGCAATGGCGAGCCGTTGGCGGTCGATTTAATGCATTATTCTTTGGCGGCAAAGCCGGTTCAATTGGCGGAAAAACGCGCTGTCGCGCGAAAGATTTCCAAAATTATCAACGAATCGTATGGTGATATTTTTTCTAAAATTAACAATAAAAAATCGTTTGTTTACCTGGCACACCGCTTAACGCCGGAACAAGCTGCGCAAATCCGAGATTTGTCGGACAAAGGATTGCTGCTGGAACGCAAGTTTAGCCGTTCCTATCCGTTTAAAGAAGTCGGCGCACATTTGGTCGGTTTTTGTGATAACGATAATAAACCCGGTGCGGGCATCGAATTGTCATACGATGAGTATTTGCACGGAAAAGACGGTTCGTCCATTTTTTTACGCGATGCGCACGGCGGTCAGTTCCCGAGCATGGATTTGCCGACCCGTGAGCCGCAAAATGGAAAGCACATTGAAACGACGATTGATATTGTTTATCAGGGTATTTTGGAAGCGGAATTAGGCATCGCTGTCAATCAGCACAAAGCGGACAACGGCTCTGCTGTGCTGCTCAATCCGCGTACCGGCGAAGTGCTGGCAATGGCTAACTATCCGCAATTTAATCCGAACGAATACAGCAAATATCCGGTGAAAAATTTCAAAAATCAGGCGGTTTCGGATTTGTACGAACCGGGATCGACATTTAAAATGGTTTCGCTGGCGATGTGTTTGGAACAATTACATTTGAATATGGATAGCGAATTGGTTTTCTGTGAAAACGGCCGTTACCAGCTTGCGCAAAAAACGGTGCGGGATCACCAAAAATTTGCCTATCTGACCGCCCGGCAGGTGTATGAAAATTCCAGCAACGTGGGCGTGATAAAATTGGCGGAAAAATTTCCGGCAGCGCAATTTTACCGGTATGCCCGGGATTTCGGTTTTGGTGAAAAAACCGGCATCGATTTACCCGCGGAAATCAACGGAATTTTGCACAAACCGGATAAGTTTTCAAAATATTCGGTGTCGTACATGAGTATCGGTTACGAAGTTGGTGTCACCCCGCTTCAGCTTGCATCCGCGTATGCCGCCGTTGCCAATGATGGCAAATTGATGCAGCCGTATGTTGTGCGCAGGGTGGTGGATGAAAGCGGACGGATTATCAAAGAAAATCGGCCGACCGAACTGCGGACGGTAATTTCGAAGGAAACCGCCCGTCAAATGAAAGAAGTGCTCAAAGGTGTGGTTGAAAACGGCACCGGACAGTCTGCCCGCGTTACCGGTGTTACGATTGCCGGGAAAACCGGAACGGCTCAAAAAATTGATCGTTCGACAAATAGCTATACTTCAGAAAACCATATTGCATCATTTGCAGGATTTTTTCCGGTGGAAAACCCGAAATTCGTGTTGCTGGTTGTGGTCAACAATCCGCGAAACGGGCAGTATTACGGCAGCCAGGTTGCCGCACCGGTATTTCGCAGAATTGCACAGCGAATTGTTGGTTTGGCGGTGGAAGACGAGCCTGTCAGCGATCAAAATTTGGCAAAGATCGCATTGCCGGAAATGAAAAATATGCTTCCGGCAGTTGAAGGAATGTCCGTAAAAAATGCCACAAAAGCACTGGAAAAACGCAATCTGAAAGTGGATATCACCGGCGATGGTGACACCGTTTTCCGGCAGGAACCGGAAGCATTTTCGCAGTTTCAGGAAGGGCAAATGATCACGCTTTTCACCGAAACACGCCCGCTGGCGGAAACCGGAAAAATGCCGCTGGTTGTTGGAAAAAGCATGAAAGAAGCCCTGCGGATTTTGGGTGAATGGGACGTTCAGGTAGAAGTTGAGGGAAGCGGCATCGTAATTAAACAATTGCCGGATGCCGGTTCAAAAATGGATAATAGCGGTAAAATAAAGTTAATTTGTAACCCTGCGTGAGCAAATTCAACATGCGCAAGTTTAGTGAAAACAACAGTTTCGCAAATTTTCTGAATGGGTATCCCGGTTTGGTAAGTTGCGATGCACCGGCAGATGAAATTAACTACTGCCAACTGTCGATAGACAGCCGGACAATTTCGTCCGGTGCGCTGTATGTTTCGCTTCGCGGGGAAAATCACGACGGTCACGATTTCGCGCTGTCTGCGCTGGAAAAAGGCGCATCTGCAGTGGTTGTGGAAGATGGTTGGTGGGCGCTGCACCGGACAGAATATCCGGTTTTCGCCGATCATTCCACCCGGATGCCGGTAATTATCGTGCACGATTCGCTGGATTTTTTGCAGCAATTGGGCGCCTGGCATCGCCGGCAATTTGATGTGCCGGTCATCGGCATCACCGGATCGAACGGGAAAACCACCACCCGGGAAATGATCGCGACAATTCTGGAACAGCGATACACAGTTTTTCGCAGTTCCGGCAATAAAAATAATCACATCGGATTACCGCTGATGTTGTTGCAACTGGATGATGATATTGATGTTGCGGTGTTGGAGTTGGGCACAAATCATCCCGGGGAAATCGCACTGCTGGCAAATTTAGCGAAACCAACGGCTGCGGTGATCACGAACATTGGCAAAGGACACATCGGATTTTTCGGCACAGAATCAGCTGTTTATCATGAAAAAACGGCGTTGTTTGATGCGGTTTCTGCCAAACAACCGATTTTTGTGAATGTGGAAGATAAATTTTTGAAAAATTATCCGCTTAACGGGCGGAATGCGGTAACGGTTGGTTGGGATAAATCCTGCAAAACTTGGGCAAAACCGGACGGGCAGGACCGGCTCGGTTGTCCCCGATTTTTGCTGAACGGAAAACAGGCGATTCAACTGAAAATTCCCGGTCAGCACAACATTATGAATGCGCTGTTGGCCGCCGCCATCGGTTTTGAATGGGGATTAACCGATCAAGAAATTGCCGATGCGTTGCAATCGTTCGTTCCCACTAACCAGCGCATGCAACTGATCGAAAAAAATGGCATTTTGATCATCAACGATGCATACAACGCCAACCCGAATTCGATGCACGCTGCGATCCGGTATTTGTCAGATTTACCATGCGACGGGAAACGAATTGCAGTTTTGGGCGACATGCTGGAGCTCGGCGAATTCTCTGAATCTGAGCATGTTCAATTGGGAAAAATGATTGCGCAAACACATGTGGATATTCTGTTTACGTATGGCACAGCAGCGCGATTGATTCATGATTCTGTAGTCGAAATTGCAGGTGATTCAATTTTTGCAAAATGGTGCGAAAGCCACGAGGAAATTGGTCGAGAATTAGACCAAGTCTTATCCACGGGTGACGCACTGTTGTTAAAAGGGTCTCGGGGAATGCGCATCGAGGCAGTGTTGAATTATATCAAATTTTAACGATATTTAGTCTTCCGCGCATTGGTTCGAAAAACAGGGATGCAGTTGTTCGTGGAAAATCAGAGGGTTCAAAAGGGAAAAATTTCCGGAAAAAGGTTCCGGAACTGATGATCCACTCGCTTCAGGGGAATTGGCATGCTGGCAGATTTACTATTTGAAATGCGCGATATCGTAAGCGGTTTTAACGTGTTTCGCTATATCACAGTCCGGGCGGCATTTGCGGCAATTACGGCGCTGCTGTTCAGTTTTGTGATCGGTCCGCTAATCATCAACGCGCTGCGGAAATACCAAATCGGCGAAACCATTCGCACCGATGGCCCGGCAACGCATCAAGCTAAAAAAGGCACGCCCACAATGGGCGGATTGATCATTTTGGGCGCCGTTTTTCTCTCGGTTTTTCTGTGGGGAAAATTGAACAATTTTTATATCCAGATGATTTGTTTGTGCACGTTCTGGATGGGCGTTGTGGGATTTATCGATGACTATTTAAAGGTCATCAAAAAAATGAAACGGGGGCTGATCGGACGCTATAAAATGGCGGGTCAAATAACCCTGGGGTTAATCGTGAGTTCGTTTATTTATTTTAATCCGGAATTTATTACGAGCGGTTTGAATGAAAATACCAGCGTCCCGTTTTTTAAAAACTGGGAATTTGATTTTGGCATTCTGTACATCCCGTTGGTGATTTTTGTGATAACCGGAACCTCCAATGCGGTGAATCTCACTGACGGGTTGGACGGACTGGCAACCGGATTGATCGCTATTGCGATGCTGGCTTTTGCCGGAATGAGCTATGTTAGTGGAAATGTTGTATTTAGCGATTATTTGAATATTGTTCACCTGCCCGGCAGCGGGGAATTAACAGTTTATTGTATGGCAATTGTTGGTGCGGCGATGGGTTTCTTGTGGTTTAATACACATCCTGCGGAGGTTTTCATGGGAGATACCGGATCATTAGCATTGGGAAGTACCCTCGGAGCCATCGCCGTATTGATTAAAAAGGAAATTCTGCTGGTTATCATTGGTGGTGTTTTTGTTGCAGAAACGGTGAGTGTGATCATCCAAACCAGCTATTTCAAATACACCCGGAAAAAATTCGGCGAAGGTCGGCGATTTTTCAAAATGGCGCCGCTACATCATCATTTTGAGTTGAAAGGCTGGCCGGAAACGAAGGTTGTTGTGCGGTTCTGGATTATCGGAATTTTGCTGGCGCTGATGACGCTGACAACGTTCAAAATTCGCTAAAAATTTTACGAAATTTATGCAAACATTTTTACGATAAAGGCTAAGTAATAAGTTTGTAACCATGATATAATATTTAACTTAGGTGATACAAAACTAACGCAGGGACTTGCGGAGGATTCATCATGAAAAAGGATTTGCAGGAAGCAAAAAATCCGGTGCAACTTTCACTTTCGGGCAAAAATATTGCCATTTTAAACGATAAAGTGGAAAGCACAGAACTGGTCGGGCAATTGTTGGAAGAAGGTGCAAAAATTTTGTTGAGCAACGAAATTCCGGAACCCAAATCAAACCCGACGCTAACCGAACTGGCCAATCGTGGCGTGATGATGGAATTTGGCGGACACAGCGATATTGTGCTGGCAGCAGAGCTCATATTTGTCTGCAATACCGTCGAATCGGATGTTCAGGTGATCAACAGCGCACGAAAAATGGGTATTCCCGTGCTCGGTTCGGACGAAATGGTAAAATTATTGAACAAACAGAAAAAACAGCGGGCAGAAAAAGAGGAAACGATCGACATTTCCGAAAAATTTTTGCAGATGGAAGATGTCGCCAGTTTCGCTCCGCCCGGTTTGATAAATAATAAAGTAATAGAAACGAGTTCAAAATTTCCAGCGCAGCCATGAAAAAAAGACAGTTGAATAAACCACTGGTACTCGCATTTTTTGGGTTGATGTTTATCGGCATCATTATGGTTTACAGCTCGAGCCCGTTTTATGCGGAAGCGATCAGCGGCGATCATTTTTACTTTCTGAAACGGCACTTGCTCAACCTGTTTGTGGGGTTAATTGCGTTGGTGACCGCGTTCAGTTTACCGGTCAATAAAATTCGCGGTTATACATGGATTCCGTTGGTTATCGCCGGTGTTTTGCTGATGTATGCGGCAATTGCCGGTACGCGCTGGGTTAATCTTTTCATCATCAGAATTCAGGCGGTTGATATTGCGAAGCTCGCAATCATTTTGTTTTTTGCCGATTCTATCAGTCGCAAAGAAAAAATAATGTCGCAATTTAGCGAAGGCTTATTTCCGCACCTGTTCCATTTGGCGTTGTTTTCGCTTTTGGTGTTGATGCAGCCGGATTTCAGCAGTGCTTCGATGCTGTTGCTGATCGGATTGACCATCCTGTTTGTATCGCCGGTAAAGCTTTCGCACCTCGCTCTGACAGGTTTGGCGGCTGTGCCGGTACTGATTGTTGCAGTGGTTACATCGCCCTATAAAATGCGACGGGTGATCTCATTTCTGAACCCGAATGCAGATACGCAGGGCATTGGTTATCAGGTTCACCAATCGTTGATCAGTCTGGGAAAAGGCGGCGCGAGCGGTGTCGGGTTTGCCAACAGCACCCAAAAAATGTTCTTTCTGCCGGAGGCGCACACAGATTTCATTTTTTCGATTATCGGTGAAGAGTGGGGATTTTTCGGCACGTTGATTGTCGCCGGTTTATTTTCGGTGATTTTGTATCAGGGCGTCAAAATGACGTTGCAGGCACAGGATAGTTTTCATCGTTACCTGATTGTTGGCATTACAGCGCATTTTGTGTATTACGGAATGATAAATATGATGGTGACATTGAGCATTATGCCGGCAACAGGTTTGCCCATGCCGTTTGTGAGCTATGGCGGAACCGCGCTCGTTTTGTCATGTTTTTTTGCGGGATTAATGCTGAACATTGCCGGTGAAATTCAGCCGGTTCGTGCACGGCGCGCGACACGACGTTCGCCAAAACCGACACGAATTGCAACGCCATCATTGCGAAAGGCTTAACCAAAATGGAGCGATCGAACATACGGGTGCTGATTGCCGGCGGTGGTACCGGCGGACATGTTTATCCGGCGCTCGCGACTATCGAAGCTTTGAAAATACAGGGAGTTACGCAATTTTTATATGTGGGTGGAAAAAACGGTATCGAAACGAAAATCGTGCCCAAATATGGCATCCCGATGAAAACCATCTGGATATCAGGATTCGCCCGCAGCTTAACCTTAAAAAATTTGCTGTTTCCGTTTAAAATGATGTCCAGTCTATTGAACAGTTGGCGAATTGTCAGCAATTTTAAGCCGCATGTTGCAATCGGCACCGGCGGATATGTGAGCGGGCCAATCCTGTTTGCTGCGGCAAAAAGAGGTGTTCCGGTGCTCATTCAGGAACAGGATGTGCATCCGGGGGTCACAACCCGGTTGCTTGCGAAACATGCCAGGTCAATTTGTCTGGCGTTTCCGGCAGCGATCGAAAAATTCCGGGAAATGGCTGAAAAGTTGAAAGTAACCGGAAACCCGGTAAGGCAGGATTTGGGAAAGTTGAGCAAAAATGAAGGTCGTGACATTTGGAAACTGGCGCAAAATCGCCAAACTATTTTTATTTTTGGTGGCAGTCAGGGGGCACGATCTATTAATATTGCCATGCAAAATCTTCTGCCGAAGTTATTGAAAACATACGATTTGCAGGTGATATGGCAAACCGGTGAAAGTCAGTATCAATCGGTTGTAGAAACTGTCGCAATCGACCCGGAACGGGTGAAGGTTATGCCGTATGTTCAGGATATGGATGCTGCCTATGCAGCCGCAGATTTGGTAATTTGCCGTGCCGGTGCATTAACGCTGGCCGAACTGGCGATTGTTCAGAAACCGGCGATTTTGATCCCGTATCCGTTTGCGGCGGGCGATCACCAGATCCATAATTCACGGATGATTGAAACCGCCGGTGCAGCAACGATGATCCCGGAAGGGGAGGGGTGGGAATCCCGGTTGCAATCGGCGATTGAAAACGCACTGAATCAACCTGAATTATTGGCGCAACAACAAGATGCATGGCTGCCGTTGGCGCGCCCAAATGCCGCAAGAGATATAGCAGCCGCAGCACTTTCGCTCGTTGAAAACAGTTAATTTTGAGGATGTAAAATGGCAATTAACAACAAAAAAAGCTTGCCCGGATTGATGTATCCGACGCCAAAAATTATTTTTTGGGTGGCCGTTTTGGCAATTGCAGGCTACGGATTGTTTTTTGTTGTGAAGCAAATTGCCATTCGCAGCGGGTATTTTAAAGTCGAATTTGTCAAGTTCTCCGGCAACCGTTATCAGGATGAAAAAAATATTCAATCGTTCGCAAAAGTTGATCTGAATCAATCGATATTTGATGTAAATTTAGCATATATTACCGATAAGATGTTGGAGAATCCGTACTTACGCGGTGTAAGTGTTTCGCGGGTTTTGCCTTCGTCAATTCTTATCGATGTTCAGGAACGCGAGCCAATTCTTTACCTGGCAGATCAATCTGTTTATATGGTGGATGAAACTGGGATGGTCTTACAAAAACTGCCGCGTATGCTTATGGGAAAACTCCCCATCATTACGGGGCTTTCCAAAAAAGCAATCGAAAAAGATAGCACAGCTATTTTGGCAGCTATTCAATTGGTTCGTAAAATCCGCGAAGTGGACGCTTCTCTCGTTTCATTCATTTCCGAAATTAATTTCCGCGATCAAAAAACCCCGGAGCTGGTGCTGGTAAAAGGCGCTGCTCGGGTCAAATTAGGCACTACTGACTACTACCAACGCATTTATCTGTTAAGCGAGCTGCTCAGCAAACAACCGATTATGGATCGGTTACCTACAATCCGAACGATCGATTTAACGTTTGCCGATCGTGTAATTGTTCAAAATAAAAGTTAAGTAACAGAAGAAAAATCAAAGAGTTGAGCATCAATGGAAGGTAAAATTATTACCGGATTAGACATCGGCACAACCAAAATTTGTGCTGTAATTGTCAAAGAAGATCCCGACGGCACGCTGAATGTTGTTGGCATCGGGAGCTCGCCATCTTACGGTTTACGCAAAGGCGTGGTCGTAAATATCGATAAAACCGTACATGCGATTGAAAAAGCGATGGAAGAGGCGCAGGCAATGGCCGGCGTGGATGTGGATTCCGTTTTTGTCGGTATTGCAGGTGATCACATTCGCAGTATCAACAGCAAAGGGATGGTCGGCGTTTCCCGGGATGACCACGAAATTACCCAGGAAGATGTTGATCGCGCTATCAGCGCTGCCAAAGCGTTAGCGTTGCCCATCGACCGCGAAATTATTCACGTTATCCCGCAAGAATTTATTGTGGACGACCAGGATGGTATTGCGGATCCTGTCGGGATGTCCGGTGTGCGGCTGGAAGTGGAAGTGCACATTGTAACAGCGGCTGTTACATCTGCTCAAAATATTATGCGCAGCGTGCAGCGGGCAGGTTACAACGTTCGGCAAATTGTGCTGGAACCGTTGGCATCCAGCCTCGCGGTTTTGGATGACGACGAACGCCAGCTTGGCGTAACGTTGGTAGATATCGGCGGCGGCACAACGGATATCGCCATGTTTTTCGAAGGGCATATTCAGCATACGGCAGTGGTTGCGTTGGGTGGACAGCATGTTACCAACGATATCGCCGTCGGATTACGCACACCACCGGAGCAGGCCGAAAAAATCAAGGTTCGCTACGGCACGGTTTCCCGCGCGACAATTACGGAAACGGATTCAATTAACGTTCCCGGCGTTGGCGGAAGGGCACCGCGGAGTATCTCCAAATCAGTTTTGGTGGATATTGTTGCCCCGCGAATGGAAGAAATTTTAACATTGGCTTATCAAAAAATGCAAAAATCCGAACTGCTGGATTTAATGGGCGCAGGTGCCGTAATCACCGGCGGCGCAGCATTGTTGGAAAGCTCTGCAGAAATGGCCGAATCGATTTGGGGAATGCCGGTCAGGCTTGGCATACCTAAACATCTCGGCGGTTTAACGGATTCCGTAAAAAGCCCGATTTACAGCACCGCAGTTGGGCTTTGCCTATACGGACCGAAATATCACGATGACGAACTATTAGCCGGCACGGATGACGAACCAGGATGGGATGATGTGTTAGGCAGCTTTAAGAAAATATTCAAGCGTTTCTTTTAAGGTTCACGGAGGAGCTGAAAATATGGGTAAGGAACTTTTACGCTAAAAGGAGGCATTCATGGCCATTGAGTTTGACGAACGAGCAGAACTGAACGCCAAGTTGAAGGTGGTCGGCGTCGGCGGAGCCGGCGGAAACGCAATCAACACGATGGTTCAGGCAGGATTGTCCGGTGTGGATTTCATTTCCATTAACACCGACGGCCAATCGCTGGAACAGAACAAAGCACAAACCCGTATTCAGATCGGCAAAGAGCTGACCCAGGGTTTGGGCGCGGGCGCGAATCCGGAAATCGGACGCAAAGCGGTTGATGAGGACCGTGAAGAAGTGAAGCGATCCATCGCCGGTGCGGATATGGTGTTTGTAACCGCAGGTATGGGCGGCGGAACCGGTACCGGTGCAGCACCGGTTGTCGCGGAAATCGCAAAAGAAATGGGTGCGCTGACCGTCGGTATCGTCAGTAAACCATTCAATTTTGAAGGCATCAAACGTTTGCAGCGGGCTGAGGCCGGCATACAGGAAATGCGCCGTCAGGTGGATACCCTGATTGTCATCCCCAACCAGCGGCTGTTTGCGGTGGTCGATAAATCCACCCCGTTGTTGGATGCGTTCAAAGTTGCCGACGAAGTGTTGCTGCACGCAACAAAAGGCATCTCCGATTTGATCACCGTTCCCGGTTTGATCAACCTGGATTTCGCCGACGTTCGCACAATTATGTCCGAAATGGGTGACGCACTGATGGGAACCGGACACGCCTCCGGCGAAAGCAAAGCGGTTCAGGCTGCCCAGCAGGCCATCTCCAGCCCGTTGCTGGAAGGTGTTTCCATTCGCGGCGCGCGCGGCGTTTTGGTGAATATCACCGGCGGAACGGATATGTCTTTGTATGAGGTAAGTGAAGCAACCTCAATTATTTACGAAGAAGCCGGCGAAGACGCAAACGTCATTTTCGGCGCTGTGATCAACGAAGAACTCAATGATGAAATTTTTATCACCGTGATCGCAACCGGATTCAATACCGAAGAAAAAGTGGTCATTCAGCCACCGGCAACCAAAACGGATGCCAACGCCGCTACCACTTCCCGGTTACTGGATTTGCCGACGTTTATGCGTGAAAAGAAAATTCGCACCGACGAATCTGCAACGCCTGCAGCCGGAATGCGTCGTGTGGAAAATTCGGGTTCCGACGATCTGGATGATTTGGATATCCCCACATTCCTTCGTAAACAAATGGATTAATTTAGACACTATTTTCTGCTCGTCGTGCCAGTCGGCACGGTCATGAATGCCAGGAACGGCAACACATTCGCGGGGAAAAGCCACCATCTTTTCCCCGTTTTGTATGCCAGTGGCTAGCGTCCTTTTTTCCGGTCGAAAAAGTGGTTCCGTTGATTTGGTAATCAGCCCAATAAACTGCTTGATTTACCTGACACATCGTCTTATTTTTCGCGCCATGGAAACCAATTATTTAATGATATTTTGCACGGTTCCCGATATCAAATCAGCCGAATCCATCGCATCTGCGCTGGTGAGCGAACAGCTCGCCGCATGTTGTAATATTGTCAAAGATGTGCGTTCCGTCTATTCATGGAAAAACGAAATTTGCGATGATGCAGAGTTGCTGCTCGTTATCAAAACTACTGTTGTTGCATACGATAATCTGGAAGCAAAAATAACCGAGCTTCATCCGTACGAAGTCCCGGAAATTTTAGCTATTCCGATATATAGAGGGTCAAAAGATTACTTAAACTGGGTGGATAGCAATGTCAATATTGGATGAACAATTCGACGAACAAGACGACAATCTCGAGATCGAATACTGGCGGGATGATGTTGCCAAAATTCGTGATGATTCAACGCACGGTTCTATTTTTCTGGCAAATATCGCGCTGGATGTTGTGGAAGAATTTGTCCAGAAGCAACTGTATCGCAACCGTACCGAGCTGATTCAGGCGCTTTCCAAATTGCGAAATGCGCTGGTGCGGGCAAAACCGCTGATGGCGCTAATTTACAACCGCACATTTAATGTCCTGAAATTTATTCAGGATATCCCCAAAGAACAAAAAGATATCGACGTCATCAAACAATCCACGCTGGATGAAATTACGCGGATTCGGGCACAAGGTGTAAAAAACGCCGCCAACGTCGCCAAATTTGGCTGCCGTTTGATCCTCGAACATCACTCAGTGCTCACTCATTCCTCCAGCAGTGTTGTCGAATCCATTTTGATGGCAGCCCGCAAACAGAAAAAACGGTTCCGGGTGATTTGCACAGAAAGCCGTCCGCTGAACGAAGGCGCAGCGATGGCTAAACGGCTTGCCAAAGCCGGCGTAAAAGTGAAGCTGATAGCCGATGCCGATATCGCGCGTGCAGTGGAAGAAAGCAATTTTGTTCTCACCGGAACGGATCGTTTTACCGAAACACACTTCGTCAACAAAACCGGAACGTTCGCAATCGGATGTCTCGCAAAATATATGAACAAACCCATGTATATCGCCGGGGAATCGGACAAAGTATTATTGAAACGCACCTATCCCGTGCGCTTTTTGCCCGACGAACCCAAAGAACTGTTTTCGGACAAAGTGACCAATTTACAGGTTGATAATTTTTATTTTGAAGAATCCCCGCTTTCCTTTGCAGATAAAATTGTGCTGGAAGACGGCATCATTGAACTGAAAGAATTTATTGATCGCTACCTGTAAGTTGAATTGATCAGGCAAGTTGATGGAGCGAATATGGCGAGGGAAGATGCCCGTCTGCGAATTTTAGCGGCAGATGATGATCCGGTAATGCGCAGGCTGTTTCAAAATTATCTGGCGGACGACCAGTTTGAGCTGGCGCTCGTCAGCGATGGTGAAAGCGCGATAGAGAAGGCACCGCTCTTCCAGCCCAAACTCGTTTTTCTGGATGTCATTATGCCCAATATGGACGGGCTTAGCGCGCTGGCAACGCTGCGGGAAATGAGCGGATTCCGCAAAACGCCGGTTATCATCATCACCTCCCGAACGGATACCGTAACGCTGATTCAGGCCATCGAAAACGGCGCAACCGACTTTCTCTCCAAGCCATTTACCAAAGAAAAACTCAAACATAAAATCCGGTTTTTGTTGCAGCCGGAAGACGAGCGACAGGAAATTGCCGGGTTATTTTTTATTGAATCCATCGATGATGCGGCTGAAAATATCTCCGATTTACGTCGGAAAATGTTGCTCAATATCGAATATATCTATTTGTATTTATTGAAATTAGTTGTGATGGAAAATCCCGCCGAAATTACGCCGGTTGCCTGGCGATTATTAAACAGCATTTCCGTTTTAAAACTGAATCCCTTAAAAGGAAAAGTTGTGCAAATGATGGCAGCAGTAAAAACCCGTGAATGGGAAGGCGCCATTATTTACCTCGAAGAAATTTATATTTACCTCAAAGATTTAGCCCGCCAGGAACAACTATCCTGATCCGGATAATTGCTAAAAAAATATTGAAATTTTGTTGGATCAGCCACTGGTTATTTCCGCCCAAAACCTTATATTAGCCTGTTCTGTCCAAAACCTGACTGACAGAAACATTTCACAAATAGGAGAGTTGCGTGTGAAGGAACTGGCAAAACGGATTTCTGTTGCGCTGTGGGGCATTCCACTGTTGTTGTATTTGACCTACGAAGGCGGATATTTTTTCGCCCTGTTTACGCTGATTGTAAATGGGATGGCGCTATGGGAATTTTACCGTATGTTTGAAAATCAACAGATTTTTGCTCACAAAATATTGGGCACGGTCTTGAGCAGCGTATTTTTGGTCGCCACATTTTTTTACCCTGAAATCTGGAATTTTGGTGTGATTGCAACCATTGCGCTGATGCTTTTGGCGCATTTGCAAATCCAGAAAGGCTTGGCGAGCACCAATACCGTTTATACAATTTCCGGCTTTGTTTACATCACTTTACTGCTTTCTGCGTTGCTGAACTTGCGATTGGCATTTGCCGGTTGGTCGCCGACGTATGCGATGTCAGATGCTCACATTGGTGGCTATTTTGTGATTGTATTTTTTGCATCGATCTGGATTTGCGATACGGCGGCATATTTTGGCGGTCGATTGATGGGCAAACACAAACTCGCGCCAAATGTCAGCCCCAATAAAACGATTGAGGGTGCGGCGTTCGGTTTCATTTTTGGAATAATCAGCTTTTGGGGGTTGGCCGCTGTGCTGGTTCCGGAAATGCGGATTGAATATGCGATTGTCAGCGGTGCAATTGTCGGCGTTTTCGGGCAAATCGGCGATCTCATCGAATCGCGTTTCAAACGCGACGCAGGCGTAAAAGATACCTCCGCACTGTTACCCGGACACGGCGGGTTTTTCGATCGTTTTGATTCAATTATCTTCGTATCCCCATTTTTGTGGACGCTGTTTAAATTTCAACTTCTTGGATAGGCAAATAATTAAAAATATTGTATTTACGCCTGTTGTTTGGCGGTGGCTATTTCACAAAAAATTACAGACAAAGGAATTTCGGAATTAAAATTAGAAATCGCGAATTTGTTTAAAATCAACAAAATAATCGAACAAGTGTTCTAAATTAGTTGTCAGGAAATACGGAAGTTAAACGTTTTAACCAACAGGATGCTGCAAGGATGAAAACAATTTTACACACGGAAACGCTCGATTCAGCTGCCGCGAATTATCTTGCACTCTATAGAGAATTCGTCCAGTTGCAACTGTATCAAAAAGCGGAGCAAACCCTGCTCGTTGCGCTGGAAAAACTCACCCACCATCCCGATTTGCTCTCCCAACTCATCGAGCATTATATGATGCTGGATATGACCGATAAAGCGATGACAATCGCCAACCGATTAATTCGGCAATATCCCGATTTGAAAACTGCATACAGTTTGCGGGGAATGCTTCACGAAAGAAACGGCGATGAGCGCCGTGCCCAAAAAGATTACGAGCGCGCTGTGAATCATGTAAGTGAGGACGAAGTTTTCCTGCGGCGTCTGCTCAAAATTCAGATCAAATTCGGTGAATTTGATGAGGCGTTGCAGTTAATTCGGGCATATCAGGTTGTTTTGCGCAATCCCGGATTTATGGCGGATGTTCAGGCGCTTCTCCATTTGCAATTGGGTGAATCCAACCCGGCATTTTCTACACTGCGCGGTGCATTAATTCGCAATCCCGGCAGCAAGGATTTGCTGATGGATTATCTCAAACAATCGAATCGCAACGGGAAAAGAGCGCCGGGCGAAGTATATTATTTGCTCCAAAACTCGATCCCGAATCTCACGGATCTTTCCGTTGATGATCTTGCTGATCTGGAAATTGATTTTTATGAGCAGCAGGGCGATATTGACCGGGCACTGGAGTTGGTCAGCGAAAAACTGATCGAAGAGCCGGATAATTATTTTTGGCGGAAGCGGCGGGCGTTTATCAAACTGGAATCGGGGCAAATTGAGGAAAGCGTGCCGGAAATGCGCATCCTTTTTTTGCAAAACGCCGCTGATAAATCACTGCGTAAAGCATTGGAAAATTACTACTTAATGATGGACCAATCTGAACAGTGGAAAATGTTAGTGCAGCAGGCGCTTCGCGAACAGGAAAACCAGTTGCCGCTGTATCACTATTTGCGGCGTATCGGCGGAAACCCGGATTGGTTGAATTTGTGCCGCATGACCAACGCAGAATTTCAGACGGAAATAGAGCAACTTGAGCTGGCAACTTCGGATATTCGCGATGTGACTTATCAAAAATTACCGCCGTATGCGCTGGAAATGTTTCTCTCGCACCTCGCAATTCATCACTCAATTCCCAGCCCCGAAGAATTGTGGCGACTGATTTCAAACGAGCGCGCAAAACGGAAACAAGTCCCGCCGTTCGAACTTGATGATTTGCAAGATTCCTATCCAGCCTGGCTGTTTGGCATTCATATTTATTTGATGTTTCGTCATCATACCCAACTCAATGTGGCGTTTGTGCCGTCGCTATATCAGTCCGAGCAAATTGCTTCAATTGTCATCAACAATGAAATTGAGATAGAAATCGACCTTTCACCCACATTAGCGACCAATAAACGCTATCTGAAATCTGTGGTGAAAACCAAAAACGGCTTCCGTTGGCGGATGCATGAATTTGTGCCCAAAACGGATATCAACATCAACAAAATACCGCTGTATTCCGCACACCAATTTACCGCATTGCTGGAAGTTTTTTCGAATGATCTGGAAGAAGAATTGCCCGGATTGCTGACGAACACGGAAAAATAACCGCTTTTATTACCTGAAAATGTTCTGAATAACATCGATCGCGTGCTGCTGTGAGATAAAATATGGGCTGGTCGCGATAGTGACAAGCTGTGCAATATTGAGATATGAACGAATGGCTGCCAGTTTTTCGCTGTCGCGGATGTAGCTCATCGCATCGGCAAAAAAATCCACATCGATATCTAGCACAATCGGCTCTTCAAACCGGCGGGACAGCGAATAACTGCTGTCAATAATTTCCACAGATTTAAACAAGCCCAACTGCAGCGCGGGCTGAATAAAATTCCCGACATTCAATTGAAAATTAGTGTATTCAAACGCCGCCGGAATGGTCATTTCATCAAGTGATTTCGGAAAAACGGCCGGTTTGCGCATATCGCTGTGCTGATCGACATGCACCAGCCGCAATCTTGCCGGAAAAACACCGGCGCGATAAGCCGCAATCCAGAAATAAAAAGCGTGATTGTGATTGTCAAAAATGAAGATAGGTTGATGGCTGCGTTGCCAAAAAATGAACTGATCCAAACCGGGCAGGTTGTGTTCCTGCCCGGATTCAATTTCAGAAAAAACAATAGTTTCGCCAATTTTTAAATCCGATAGCGAACCCGTAATCAGCGGCGGCACAAAAATGCGCCGGTTGTGGCGTTCGGCAAACGAAAAGGCATTGTTCCCCACCGGATCTTCGATAAAAAACCCGCTGTAAAACCGCTGCAATTCTGCAATATCGATGGCGCGATCCCTCGCTATTTCAATTTGATCATCTTGAATGAATCCACAAAATCGTTCACTTTCAGGCGATAAATATACACACCGCTGGCGGTTTCCTGCCCGAATGTGTTGCGCCCGTCCCAACGGATTTCGTAAAATCCGGCAGGCTGTTCGCGATTCACCAGCGTAACCACCTGTTGACCCAAAATATTGTAAATTGCTAATTCCACATTGCCCGGCGCGGACAATCGGTAGCGAATATACGTTTCCGGGTTGAACGGATTCGGGTAGTTGCTCAGCAGCGCATAGCTTTCCGGCTGGATCATTTCGATGGCACCGGATTGCGCTTCGATGAACGCCGGTGTTCCGGCAAGCATTGCAAAACGGTTGCTTTCGGACGCATCCAGATCGCGCAGCCGAACGATACTTTCGCTCGTTAAATCGATAATATTATTGTATTTACGATCCACCAATTGCAGTCGGAATCCGGCTGGCAAACTTTCAACACCGTTCACAAAAAAGTCCGAAACGCGGTTGCTGCTGCGCAAATCGAAATACCAGATTTGCCCTTCCGCATCCACGGGGCGGAAATCGCTGCAGAAATTTTGGTAGCGATTTTGCCATTCCGGCCGGTGAAATTGCAGCGAAACAAATTCACTGGCAACCGGTGCAGGATTGCGAAAATCGAGCGCGTCGCGGGTTGGCAGCGCATCGTTGCGCATCCCGATAACGTTCACATCAAATGTCCGTTCGCCTTCGGCGATAAGCTGCAATTGCCATTCGTTCGCCGCCAATTTTTTGGGTAATTGGATACCTTCGGTTGCTGCCAAGGGATCAAAAGTCAGTGTCATTGCTGCGCCGGTCGGGTTGAAAATGGCGTATCCGTTAAATGGTGCCATCGCAAAATCCTGCTGAATTTGTGGTGTCCAGCCCGATTTTTTGGCGAGCGAACCCCACCCGTTATCCCATGCGTAAACCGCCAGCGAATCCTTCAAATCTGCCGAAACCTGGCGCCAGTTTATCGGCACACTGAACGGATTTCCGATCTGGTTCCAGCCCGGTTGCAACGTGTAATTATATGGCTCGGCGGGCAAAACCCGGCTTTCCGGGAAGTCCGGCGAGGTGCTGGCAACCGAACCCTGCGCATCGTTACGAAGATAAATCCAGAAAGCGTTGCCTGGCTCAAATTGGCCGTAATCGCCCATCGCATCGAGTGCGGCGCGATCATAATAATTGATGCTAAATCCTGTAGAATCAGTGCGATAGATGCGCCAATTATCATCACTTTCCGCACCAAAATCCGCCAGAACTGCGCTGATCGCGCGATCACTTTCGCTGATTGGCTGCATCGGCAGCGAGAACATTTGCCAGCGATTTTGCGTCGCTTCCGGAAAGCTGTGGGCAATTGCGCCAGCCGGCACCCGAACGGTGGAAAAAATGGTGTCCGCTGTCGTCAATTGGTAATCGTCATCAACAATCGTAACGATTGTCAGCCCGGCGAGGGTAACGGCGCTGGCGGGAATTATTGCTTCGTAATTGCCGCCGTTGACAGAAAATGTGAGCGTTTCGTTTACGGATTGATCCGCGGAAAATGCCACGCCGGAAACGCTCCGTATCGTTGTATCCGCCTGAACGGTTGCGGTAACGGTCGCTGCTGTTTGATAAACAATATCCGAAACGGTTAGCGCAGAAAATGCCGGTGGGTTGACCACTTTGGCTTTCATAAAAACGCCGGTTGCGCTGCCGGTTGCCGAATTGCTGTAAACAATCAGCCGGGCAGATTTGTTACCGGTTGTGGCAGATTGCGCGCTGAGCATTTTTGTCAGTGAACTGCCGTTGGGCGCGATCGTGTCCGGAAATGTGGTTGCATCAACCACCTGAAAATCGCCGGGATTCAGTCCGGTGATGCCCAAGCTATCGATAATCAACGGTGCGCCGCCGCTGTTTTCCATCACAAATTCGACAAGATTTTGGCGATTCACCGCCGCAAAATTGAAATCGAGCGTATCCGCGGGTAGCGACAATCGCGGTAAAACGCCCAATCCTGTCATCGGGACTTCAAATTGGGGACGATTCGGGTCATCGCTCAAAACGACCAGTGTTGCCCGAAAATCGATTTCGGCATCCGGTAAAAATGAAATTGACAACGGGTATTCGCCACCCGGCAAAATCACGCGCGGCAGCGGTGGCGGCGCGGTAAATCCGAAGTTCAGAGATTGCGTACCGGTGATTGCCAGCCCGTTGATTGTCAGCGGAACGCCGCCATTATTTTGCAGAAATACGGTGTCAACCATGCTTTCGCTGACCACAACGGCGCCAAAAGCGAGCGTATCATTGGCGCTGCCAATTTCCGGCAACGCACCGATGCCGTTCAGCGCAATGCTGAGCAGTGAATTATTGGGATCGTCGCTGACCAATTCCAATGTGGCATTTTTTTCGCCAAGTGTGTTCGGGGCGAAGCGCACGCCAATTTGCAGCGTATCGGAATTTGGCAACATTTTTATCGGAATATCCCGGTTAAGTATCAGATTAAACTGGTTGTTATCGTCGCCAACGAGATTGGTATCGCTGATGGTCAAAATCGCTGTGCCGGTGTTCACGACGTCAAAAAATTGCACCGGCGCGCTGCCCAGCCGAACCGTGCCGAATCCCAGCGAATCTGTGGATGCGCCGATCTGCGGCTCTGTGCCCGATCCGGTTAGCGGAACGATGTATGGATTTTCATTCGGCGAATTGTTGGTGATGCGCACTTCCGCAGCTTTTTGCCCGGTCGATGTTGGCGAAAATGCGATCGCCAGCTTCAGCGTATCTCTTTCCGGCAGGATGGTGAGCGGGAACGAAGGCAGTTGGACAATTTCAAACTGATCCACCTGCGCGCCCTGCAAAATAATATTGGTGATCACCAGCGGCGCCTGACCTTCGTTGAAAATTTCCAGCGTATCGCTGAAAGTTTGCCCGACACGAACACCGCCGTATGCGATGCTTGCCGGATCGGAGTTGATATTCGGCGCGATGCCGGTGCCGGAAAGCGCGTAAAAAAACGGGTTTTGCAGACTGTCGTTGCTGGTGACGGTGACGGTCGCGGTTTTTAATCCGTCCGTTTGCGGGCGGAAACGGATGGTTACACCAGCGGAATCGCTGCCCGGCTGAAGCTGTGCCGGCAGGGTTGGCAAAGTCACGATGTCAAAATTCGCCGTGTCGCCGATGGTCAGTTCAATTGTGTTGATGATCAGCAGCGCTGTGCCGTTGTTTTTCAGATAAAATGTCCGCTCCAACTCTTCGGAAACCGGCACGCTGCCAAATTCGAGATTTTCCGGGTTCGCGACCAGCACCGGATTTACCCCGATTCCGCTCAAATTGATGAGCAGCAAGCGATCCTGCGGATCGGGATCGTTGTTGGTAATTGCCAGCGCTGCGGATTGCACACCGGCGGTATCCGGTCGAAAACCGAGCTGGAAAGTGAGCGTATCGCCGGGATGAATGTTGTACGGTCGCGGCGGAAAATTGAGTATTTTGAACAACGAATCCGGATCGCTGAGAATGCTCAAATCGTCGATAATCAGATCGCCTTCGCCGGTGTTGAAAATTGCGAAGTCCAGTGTTTTCAACACTTTAACCTGAACATCGCCAAAGTTGAGATTTGTTGCGGAAACTTCGATTTGTGAGTGAACACCTCGCCCGGAGAGCGGCACCTGCAGCGATGGCTGAGCCGGATCGTCGCTGAGAATGACGAATGTTGCAACATAATTTCGTTCGATATTCGGCGCGAAACGGAGCGTGACGGTCAGTGTGTCGCCGGCGGGAATCGCGTTCGGGAAAACCGGCGGATTCACCAAATTGAAGCGGTTGGCGTTGGTACCGACGACTCCCGCATCGTCGATGGTAAGCGTGGTGTTGCCGGTGTTGATCATGTGTAACGTCATCAGCGAATCGTGATCAACCAGCACATTTCCAAAATTCAGCAAAGTGGGTGAAACCGTAATTTGCGGCGCGATGCCCGTTCCGGTCACCGGAACGGTTGTCAGCGGAGCATCGGCATCGTTGCTGACAATTTCCAGCGCGCTGCTTTGGAATCCCCGGAATTGCGGAGAAAATTGCACGGTCACGTTTATCGATTGTCCGGTGAGCAAGGTTTGCGGCAAAACCGGCGGAGAAACGAGCGAAAAATCTGCCGCGCCGCCAGTCGCCAGCCGAACGCTGTCGATTTGCAACGGTGCGCCGCCAATATTTTCCAGCGTAATGATTTCGGTGTCGCTCGAATTCATGACCACTTCCGCAAAGCTGAGGCTGTCCGGCGAGGGTTGCAAATCCGGCACGATGCCGGTGCCGCGCAACTGGACAATTTTTAGCGAATCAGCGCCATCGATATTCGTGAAAATCCGCAGCGATGCCGCTTTCGCACCCGGAGAAAGCGGGGCAAAGCGCACTGAAACCGGTGGCGATGTGCTGTCCGGCGCAATGGTCAGCGGAAATGTCAGCGGGTTGGAAAGGGCAAAATTGCCTTCGACGCTGTTCATCACAATGCCGTTGATCACCAACGCAGAATCGCCGCTGTTGGTGATCGTCACCGAACTCAGCGAGTCTTCGCCAACCAGCACTTCTGCAAAATTCAATGTGTCGGGCGTTGTGGCAATTCCCGGTTGTGCAATTGCTGAAATGGTCAATCCTGCTATAAAGATTGCGATCAGCCGTAGCCAAATGTTCATCCTGTGCTCCATTTTTACCTCAAATTCATCATCAAAAATCACCGAGCTAAAACCCAAAATCACCCTTTTTTCATCATCAAACCCAAAATTACGGCATATTCGGCGGCAAGCCGATGGCGGTTTTCGTTTGTGGCGGATCGTCGCCGTTGTTGGAAATTATAAAGTAGGCTGCTGTTCCCACCGCCGCTGCGCCGCCATACAGCAAATATTGCATCAACCCGATGCCGGCAACGGGAATAATTTTTGCCTCGTTATCCGCAGCTTCGAGAGATTCTTTCGAGATGACCGGCTGTGCCATCGCGGCGGCACCGGTGCGGGTGAGCGTGTATTCGGGCAGGCGATAGGGGATGATGTCGTCGCCATAAATTTGCGCGAGATAAATTTTGAACACATCGCTTTCCTGATTCACAAAAATGAAGTTGTTTTTGCGGGCGTCAAATTCCAGAATGTAGGGATAGGCTGTGTGCAGCTTTCCGAAATAATAAACCGATTGCTCTTTTTTCTCCAACCGGCGCTGCACATTGACGGAGTACAGCGGGTAATTTTGCTCCGGTCGATTTTCCTGGCAAAGGATTGCGTCGCCGCCGGCCAGCCACAGACCGTATGTTCCGGCGAGGTGCACGTTCGGGAAAATCTCCGATTTCAATCCTTCCAGATCTTTGTTGTGAAGATTGCCATCTGCGTTATATTCCATCGTGACGAGATACAGCGATGCCATTTGGTCATCGAGCAAGCCTTCGCCGACAAACAGCAATTGCGCACCTGTATGCGGATTCCACGACGGGCGGCTGTAATTTGCCAGCGGATCGTTGGTTACGGGGTAGTAAACTTCCGGAGTTGCCAGCACATCCGCAACACGAATTTGGTAGGTTGGCACCTGCCGCCCCTCAAACCGGACGAGTTGGGAAAATGCGATCAACTGGGCGTTCGGATCGGGATTCCATGCGATATCTTTTTCTTCCAGCGGCGTGTTGGTGACCTGTTTCAGCCGGAAGTTGTCGGCGTTCCGATTCAATTCTGCGATGATGTTGTCCACTTCCTCGACAACGTAAATATCGCCATTGCCGGATCTGCGGGAAATAAACGCCAGTTGCCGACCGTCCGGGCTCCATTTTGGGGATTCGTCAACGGATTCATTTGTCGTCAACCGCAGGAAGGTTGTGCCGCCGGCAAACCCGAGATAAATATCGGCGTTATCCGAAGCGCCGTTGCTTTTAAATGCGAACCACTGGCGCCCCTGATCGTCCAGTACCGGTCGCCAATCGAGTTGGGTATGGTAAATGCCTGCCAATTTAAGGCTGTCTTCGAGACCCAGTTTTACACCGGCTTCGGGAATTACAGTTCGCACTTCGGTCAGGCTTTTGGCAGCCAAATCGTAAACATATAAAAAATTGCGGTTGTCCGAAATGCGCTCAAAGGAAATCACCTGTGTTGGAAACGGCGAAAATTGCGGTCGGGTTAACAACCCGTCCAGCCCTTCGGTTGCGCTGGAAAAAACCTCCAGTGCGTTGCCCTGCATTTGCAGTGCGGACTGCGCCTGCAACATCCCCCCGATCAACAACCCAACCCAGATCATGCGAATTAATCGATGCATTCGTTTACCCTATGTTATTTTATTTACTGATGTTTAGTGCATGTTATTACTATCCGGCGATGGGGAATGATCGCCCGAGGAAAAACCTGAAAGTGGAAATTCGTGTGATAAAAAAGGAAAGCTGCAGTAACGGTAGTGTTGCCGTAAAATTCATACCTGTGCCGTCATCAGATGCATCGCGGTGTTCCCCAACAACCGAAATGCCGAACCATTTTAGATGGTAAAAAAACTACAAAATCAGCGTAAATAATTTGACTTTTCTGGAAAATTATATAGTTGAAAACTTACATAATTCAGGCGTTAAATTCAATATTAAAATACAGTTGTTGAAATTATTACTGCCAAGTTAAATCATTCCTGTGCTGCTGCCGTGACGAATGCAACTTTCGGCGGGCGATTTGTAACATGTTGGCGCATTTGGCACGTTTTTTTACAACCGGCGGGAAATTTCGTGATGATTCACCAGCACATGGCTGATGTATTCGGTGGATTGCTCGATATGCGGGATTTTGCCGTATGGCTCAAACCGACCGATGTCCTGTGTGGTGGAAAGTCCGGCGTTGTAGCCGACCACGGCGGGCAGCACATTGCCGTTCCGGGCGCGAAGGTGGCGCGCCATCATCAGCACCATTCCGGACAGCGGTTTTTTGTAGGTAAAGCGCTCATCGAATCCTAAAATGAAGTTTAAGTCGTTGCGATCAAACAAGTTACGGTGGGCGACATTCGCGGTCAGATAGTCACGAAACTGATCCCGTGCCTCCGATCTGCGGCGATCAAATTCATCCAGCCGTTCGATGTAATCTTTATAAATCCGCGCATCGCGTGCGTATCGATCCGACTCATTATTGGCGATAATCGCCAGCATTTCGTTGAAATCGAAGCGTCGTTTCGGGCGGCTGGTGCGATAAAATTCGCGGCGATCGCGGCGAATCTGGTAATATTCCGCATTTTTGCTGGCGTAATCGGCCATCCGGTACGGCGGTCTGCTGTGTTCGGGCAGCGTTCCGGCGCAGAGCATCTGGTATTCCTGCGCGGTCGGTTGCACAAATTGGCAAATGCCAACAGCCAGCGAAACGGAAACGGCGTATTCGTAAAAATAGGATTCTTTCATGATCATCGCGAGGATGAGCACAGGATCGACCGGATACACCCGTTGGTGCTGGCGCAGCGCGGCCATCATCCATTGGATAATCCAGTGCACCCGGACTTCCAGATCAATCTGATGAAACGGTTTGCGCCAAACCGGCATATTTTGAGTGGAATAATGGGTTTGCAGCATGTCCAGAACGGCGCGTTTCAGCGATCCGGCAAAGGCATCATCGGTGCGCGGGCGATAGCTTTCGGGAATGACGATATTCACCGGAACATCGCCAACTTGCGGCGGTGGCGCAGCAATTAGCGAACGGTTGTCGCAAAGCGCTGCAATCGCTCCCGCACCCACCAATTTTAGAAAATCTGTTCGATTTAAGCTGTTCATTTTCAATATGTTGTGGCAATCGTTAACGGATCACCTGAAACCGGTTCATTTGCACACCCTGCGGCGTTTCCAGCCGGTAAAAATAATTGCCGCTGGGCAAATCACTTGCATCGAAAAATACGCGATGGGTTGTTGCGCTGCGATAGCCTTCGTCAACAACGGCAATGCGGCGACCGAGCACATCGTAAATCGCCAGCCGGATTTCCTGCGGCTGCGCCAGTTGATACAAAAATACTGTCGATAGCGTCGTGCCCGCCGAAAGCTGCACCGGATTGGGATAATTTTGCCCCAACGTGGCATTTTGCCCGTAATTTGGCGCCGGCGTTCCGGCAATCGCTGTAACCACTAAACCCAAATAATCCGAAATGCCGTGCAGCGTTGCGTACGCTGTTTGGTCGTATTGCCCGGCGGTGGTGCAATTCATGTCTTCGTAAGTTAACGCCATCACATCTTCGCCGTGATTCATCCACCACCAGCTTTCCGGGTACTGGTTCGGCGTGCCGTTTGCCCAACTCACATAATAATCCCACGGTTCGATGCCCGTCGGGAAATAGCTTTGCACATCGCCGATAAATTGTTTCTCCAATTGAGTGAACAGGAGCGAGGTGCCATTTTGGTGATGATACACAAAATAGCGTTTGCAGGCGATTGCCGAGTGCATGTTTAGCGCCACTTCGATCGGCTCCGGCGCGTTCATCAATTCGATAAAACGATTGCGCAGCACGGTCACTTCCGGCTGTTGAACGGCATCGTCCCAACCGCTTTCGATATCGATGCCGTTGGCGTTTTGGCGCGGCAGCCCGAGTTCCACACCGTCGGGATTATACATCGGCAGAATGAAAAACGTGCAATTATCGCGTAAAAACTGCGCGAACGGGTCTTCCGATAGCAACATGTTGATCATTTCGTCCGTCACCCAAAACGCCTGCACCTCATTCGGGTGGGTTCTGGCGTGAATAAAAACGGTGCGTCGGGGAACCAGCGGCAGCGTTTCGGCAGTAATTTTCAACTGCCAGATCGCCCGGTTGAGTACACTCGCGCCAATCGAATCGACGGTCACGTATGGGCTTTGCGACCATTTACCGAGATCAACCAGCAAACTATCGTAACAGTAACCCCAATTTTGCCCGAGCAATCGCTGCATTTGTGCTGAAACTTCCGGATCGAAGCCGCATTTATCCTCACTCAAACTGATGTAGCTTTGGGCGTTCAACACGCCAAATCCTGATAAAATCAGAAAAAAAATGGATGTTCGTAGAAATTTTCGATTCATTTCAAAATAGCCTTTTCATTTTGCTTTTGAGAAAAATAACCAACTGCGCCGGCGAATTCCACCCCTTTTTGGGCGAATTCCGGTAAAATTAAGGAGTTACAAAAAGCAGATATCGGTTGAAAATCTGCCGCGATACCCCTATTTTTTAGGGTCATTGGAAAAAACGAGGCTAAACAATTGAAGAAAATTTGCAACTATTGGCAGATCGCGATGCTGATTCTGTTGATCGGCTGTGCGCCGAAATCCAGCAAAATAGCTGCGCCGGAAGATCCGAACGCACCGATTTTCACCGATGCCGGCGAGGTGATGTCCGTTTCGGTTGCGGCGGAAAATGTGCGGCAACGCCCAAACGGAAAAATTCTCGGTCAACTCCGGAGAAATCAAAAACTTACGGTCGTTAAGCGGAGCGGAAACTGGGTGTGTTTTTCCAATGGAAAATTTGCCCGTGGCTGGATTTGGGGGCCATCGGTGGGTTACGATTACATCAATTTATACAATCCTGCAACCTATTTTGACAGCAACCGGAAAACGTTTTACGATATCGATTATTTCCGGCGAATGTTTTCGCAGCGCGGTGAGGTTCGCCAATCGTTTTCAACGTCGTACGAGCTGTTTTTTGGAGAAATCGGGTTGGGCAGCCACGAAACCACTGTGCTGAACGTGGTGGAATCCAGTGACGAAATTGTTGCGCACGGCGTTACGCTTTTTGTTGAACGCAACAGCGAGCGCATCACTAAAATAAAAGTGAATTATTACCAGCCGATGGACGGGGTTGAAAATGCGTTGGCAAAAAGCGAGTTGCCAAATAGTCAGCCAACCGAGCAAAATAACGGACATGTGATTTGGCGGGAATCGCTCGTTCCGGGGTTAATTGTCGATCTCGAGCGCCGCGAATGGGACAGCAACTGGTTTTCCGGGCTGTGGTTTATGCTGCCGGAGGGGTGAGTTCTTGTAGTAACGACAAACCTTATACCAACATTCCCAAATCGGGAAGTTATTTTATCTGCGTTCCTAACACAATAACACTAAAACACTCTCTCACATAATTGTGTGAAAAAACTTCGCCAGCAAACTGTCTTCGTACAGGCTGCGCCCGATTTGTGACGAATCGATGCTACTGCCGCCCATTGTTGAATCGGCGAGCTCGACAAATTCGCGGTTCTTTTGCGGCGGATCGTCCGGTTGGATGTGCGGTGTTCCGCTGAGCAACATCACCAGCAGCACAACGGCAATGCCCAAAGCCGCCTGATACAGCGGCACACGATGCTGAAATATCTCCGAAAATTTCCCCCAAAAACTGCTTTTCGGCTGCAGTTTGCGTCGCTGTTGCAGATGCAATTGCAGCAATAATTGTGTTTCCGGTTTGGGCTGCAATGCCGCCGTTTCCGACTGCAAAACGGTCGGAACGATGCCGATGTTACGGGCGACAGCGCTGCATTTGGCACAGTGTTGCAAATGTGCTTCCAGTTTTTCGGCGTCGGCAGTGCTCAGCTCATCCGAGTATTGTTGTGCCAGCCAATTGTCGAATTGTTGGCAATCTATTTGTACATCATGTGTGGGTTTCATTGTCGTTATCCTCCTGTTTTTCCGGATGATACGCCCGGAATTTTTGCGCCAGTTTCCGGGTCACATAATGCAACCGGGATTTGGTTGTTCCCTCTGCACATTTCATCACGGTACTGATTTCCTTTATCGAAAGCTGCTCCTGAAAACGCAACACAAAGGCGTTTCGCTGATGCGCATCCAACTGTTCCAATTCTTGCCCAATCAATTCGCGAAGTGTCCGCATGTCGATTGTTGCGGCGATATCGCTGCCGTCGCCGGGCAGCAAATCGGGGTCGAAGCCGTTCACTGTGCCGCGCCGAACCGCCTGCCAGCGATATTCATTTTTGCACATATTTCCGGCGATGGTGAACAGCCAGGTCGAAAATCGTGCGCCGTTGCGGTAGCTGTCGCAATTATCGATGATTTTTGTGAACAAATCCTGCAAAAAATCCTGCGCTTTTTCCGCATCGCCGCCGAGCATCCGGTAAAAATAGCCGAGCATTCGTTGACTGTATCGCCGGTACAACTCGTCGAATGCGCGCGTATCGCCCGCGCTGATGTCTGCCATCAAATCTTCATCGCTGATCTGGCGGTAATTTTTGCTGAAAAAACTCATTCGTTCTCAATTTTCCGGAGTTGCGCGGAAACGGATTCGCTGAGCTCCGCTTTTTCCGCGGTTCGCAAAATCAGGCTGCGAAATTTTTCCGCCGATTCGGTCTGATTATTTTTTTTGGCATTTTCGAACAAAATAATCATTGCCGGGAGGTAATTCTGGTTGAGATATTTCTCCACCAAACGCCGGGAAATTTGCTGATCCCGATACCAGTCGTTCGACAAATAATCCGTCCGGAAGCGCGACCAGTTGTTTTGCAGCGGCACCAGATTATCCATTCGCGATTCGCTGTATCGCGATGCCAATCCGGCCAAATACAGCGATTTGCTGACCGGTTTCAACAAATCCGTATCGACAGTAACCGCCGTATAAACAGGCGTTTGCGGCGATTGTTTCGCAATGTAGCGAATCAGCTCCGGCAAAAAATCTTCGGCAGAAAATTCCGGTACATCCGACAAGTCTGCGCCAGCCAATTTGCTTTCCAATTTGCTGCGCAAATAATCGCGATCCGATCGCAGCAGAGAAATATTCCACACGGCAACATCCGTCCGGATGCCCTGCGATTGCAGCACCCATGCCGGATAACTGTCGTTATCGCCATTGGTAAACAGTATCGCGTTTGCCGCGCAGCTCATCAACGTATTATAATTGTAATCCAGTAACGCGGTGGGAATCTCGCCGGTTTCGTATAATTTTTGGCAGAAATTTTTGGCAGCCGCGTCCTCGCCACGCATTTCCCGGCTCACGATCAATCCGTAAATCGGTTCGGGATGTTCGGGATTCAACCGGTGCGCTTTTTCCAGCGAAGCCAGATCGCTTTGGTCAAACCGGTGACTCAACACCAGCGTTTCCACCGCATCGGGCACCTGTTTGCGCATTTCCCGGATAATTTGTTCCAATTGCCCATGTTTTTCCGGCGATGGTTTGCCAAAATAACTGTATTCTGTGCTCAAATAATAATTTCGCCAGGCTTTCGCATCTTTGGGCGATTGTTGCACCTGTTGCTGCCACAATTTGGTTTGCTGGCGATACCAATCGTGTCCCAAAAATCCGCTTTCGCGAATAAACGGCACATATTCCGGTGTCGTTTGGGAAAATCCAAACCCGTTATTCACGAACAATAGAACTAAGGTCAGCGAAAATAAGCGGTTGCGTAACATCTTCATTCCCTTTTTGCTTTGTTCGTAAAGTTGATACACGTAAATTTTGATTCGGTTCAATGGAATGACAAAGTAGTTGGTTTTTTAATGAGCCACAGTGCAACAGTGGCAAAAATTTTACTGATTGCAATTAATGAAATTACCCAGAGCACATCATTTAAGCGATGCGGAAATTGCGGCGCAACTGTTGTTCGTTCGTGCGAATGTCCCATTTTTGAATCGCGATAGCAGCGAAGCGCGGCAATTATTGCGAATGCAGCAACCGCCCGTTGGCGGATGGCAGCTCAGCGCCGGGCATCCCGCTGATTTGCGATTTTGGACCCAACAACTGGCAGCGGAAAGCCGGATTCCTCAAATTTTTTCGGGCGAAATAGCGAACGGAATAGCGGATGTTTTGCCGCAAGCCACTCGTTTTCCGGCGTTCGCAGAGTTGTGGACATTGGACGATCCGTCACTCGTTGCCGAAGCTGCGGGAATAATCGCGCGGGAAGCGCGAAGCGTCGGGCTGAATGTGCTGGCGGGGATTCCGTTTTCGGAAACGGATGCGAAATTGCAATCCAAAAAAACTGTGAAAACGATGCAGCAGTTCAATATTGCATGCTTTGCGAAGATTGCCGGGAAAGGTTCAACTACTGTTTCGGGTGACATTGGCGATGCGGAATCCGCCGGTTTTTCCGGCGTGATGTTCGATGCAGAATCGTTCGATGCAGCTATTTCGGGTGTTCAATCGGCAAAAAATATCATCACGATGATCGACTGGCAGGAAAAAAACTGGCAGCAAATGTTGGTTTCCGGCATCGGCTTGTTGCGTATCGCCGCCGCCGATTTTGGCGATGTTCATCAACAAATTCATGCGGCAATTTCAACAAATAGCGATCTGAAATCCGTTGCTTGCGTTGCCGTTGACCGGTTGTTGCGGTTCAAAAAATGGCTGCATTCAATCCGGCCATCGCAAACCCACCCGATGCGTCCGTTCCGGGAAATTGCCCATCCGAAACACCTCAAATTTGCGGCATTTCTGGCAAAACGCCTCTCCGAATCCGCAAAATAAAATCGGGCAATCTCACCAAATCACCCTATTCTGAAACAAATTTGCGAATGGCAGTGGCAACCATTTCCAGGTTATCCGTTGCCAGAATGTCTGCGCCGTTACGCAATAAATCCGTGTAAACGCCAATGCCACGGTTGTTTGCGCGCCGGTCCAGGTTACCGATGGTGCCGAGAATTGCGCGAATGTTGTGACTGTGAATGGCATCATACAATTCCCGCTCCGGCTCCGAAACGCCGGTGAAAACCACCAGATTTTCCGCCGGAATTTCGCTGGCAACCAACCGGCTAAACCCTTCCATATCACCCGCCGATGCGGAAATCATCAATTGGGGATTGCGTTGAAAATATGCTTCGGCGGTTGCCAAATTGTAGCTAATCACGATCACATGCGATTCGGCGGCGTATGCGGCAATCGTATCGACGATGGTTTCCGGCTGAATGCCACCTTTGATATCGAGTGACAAAATGGCTTTGCCATCCGCCCATTTCAGCACTTCGGCGAGCGTGGGCACCCGGAAACCGGTGGGTTTGCCGTCGTTGTCCACCAATTGCAATGCGCGAATTTCCGCAAAAGTCAATTCGCTGACATTTCCGCGTCCGTTGGTTGTGCGATCGATGGTGTCATCGTGCATCATCACCAAAACGTTGTCACCGGTTCTACGGACATCGCATTCCAGAATTGCCGGCGTATATCGAAGGGTATTTTCAAATGTTTCGATACAGTTTTCGGGGAACCCGGGCATCGGGCCGCCACGGTGGGCGCTCGCCAACGGCGTCGATTCCGGTTGCCAGCGAAGGTATTCGCTCAGCGCTTCGAATGATTCGAAATCGCGATATTGCGGATCGCCGATGACCGACGGATTCATTTGGCAGGCGAAAAAAATTGCCAAAAAAACAACACAGAAAGAGACCAGAAATTTTCTCAATTTTTCCTCTTTTACATTCAAAATAATCAGATGCAAAGCATACCAAATAAATGATGCATTTCCAAATCTGATTGAAAAATCGTAGCTAAAAAAAGCAAATGCAAAACTGTGGATGAAAGTGCCGCTACCCAATTTTAAATGGGATGATTAATGCGTAAACTTAACTATTTCAACAGATCGAGCCATCTGTTCCATCCTGTGTTGCGGGCGGTTTTATTGGCTTCGGATGCATTTTCGGCTTCGCCGGCGCGCATAAATCCGTGTCCGGCGCCATCGTAAATGACCGGTTCGTAGGTTTTTCCGGCGGCTTTCATCATTTCGGTAATTTCGGGAATGGACGCGTTAACGCGGGCATCGTTGCCGCCGTAAAATCCATAAACCGGGCAGGCAATTGTTGCAATCTGCGATGTGTCATCCGGCGGCGTGCCGTAAAAAACAAAGGCTTCGGTGAGTTTGGATTGGTTGGTGGCATACAAAAACGACTGGCTGCCGCCCCAGCAAAAACCGGCTACGGCAACATCGCCGGATGCGGCGGGAAGGCTTTTTACATATTCAAAAATAGCGTTCAGGTCGGCGGTGACCTGATCCTGTTCCAATTTGTAGATGGCTTCGCGGGCGGCGCTTTGATCGGCAAAATCGCTGGTTTTGCCGCCGTTTGGTGCCATTCCGGAGAGCAGATCCGGCGCTATTGCGATGTATCCTTTTTCCGCCAGTTGATCGGCAACGCTGCAAACCCAGTCTGTCAATCCGCGATTTTCGTGAATCACGATAACTGCTTTGGCTTTATTTTCCACTTCCGGGAACACTAGAAACGCCTGCACTGCGCGTTCGCCGTGAGTGACGGAAACCCATTCGTGATGTCGCGGCGAGTTGTTCAGCCGGTCTCGATCCGGGTTTTGGGCGAGCAGCAAACTGCTCGAAAAAAAGAAAACGAACAATCCGGTGAGGAACCGGGAGTCACCTTTATTTAACATAGTTCTATCCTTTCTTTGGGATTCTTCGGCAGAAAGCGCCCTTTTCGCCCAACCCAACGCCGAAAATATTCAAATGAAATGATTTTTATAATAAGCGAAATCATGCAACAAACCAATCGAATTTTTATGGTAAATGGCAGTTTCGCGGTGGGTTAATTTCAAAAATGATTGCAACTTTTTGGGAATCTTTGCAATTTGCTAACCGATCAGATTCTCGAACATCCAATAAATGTTCAAAAAATAATCAACAAATAAAAACAGAATTTGAGGAAACGGAGGAACAAATGGCTAACAAAAATGAAATCGTTCAAGGATTAATTAAAGCGTATTGGGCAGAGATCGAAACCGTGATGAATTACATCTCGCACTCTGTCAATCTGGATGGCGTCCGGGCAGAAGAAATCAAAAAAGCGCTGACGGCGGAAATCGCGGATGAATTGGGGCATGCCCAAATGCTCGCCAAACGGGTGAAAGAATTGGGCAGCACCATTCCCGGGTCCGCAGCTTTCAAATCGGAACAGTCGTATATGCAGCCCGCAGCGGCAACCACGGATGTGGTGCATACCATTAAAGGCGTTATCGAAGCGGAAAAAACCGCGATCAGCCATTACAAATATATGATAAAATTGTGTGATGGTGATGATTACGTAACTCAGGATTTGTGCGTCCGGCTGTTGGCTGATGAAGAAGCTCACCGGTCAGTTTTTGAAGGATATCTGAAAGAATATTAATGGATAGCGAGTTTGCACAACAGATTTTTTTATATGAAGAGGCAGGTTTTTTGACCTGCCTTTTTTATTTTCCGGTGAAATTTGATCCTGAACCAAACGCTCTCCCGTAAAAAAACTGACCCAATATTGCGATTGCAAAATAATGGAAACCACTGTATCTTTTGCAAAAAAGTAAATGCTATGCAACAACCCGTTATTCTGATTACCGGCGCAAGTCGTGGTATTGGTGCGGCAACCGCAACTTTGGCTGCGCATAATGGTTATGCTGTTTGCATCAATTATAATAAGAAAAAAACGGCTGCGGAAGTGCTCGTCCGCCAAATTAAGGATTTGGGCGTACTCTCGATGGCCGTAAAAGCGGATGTTTCCAACGAAACCGAAGTGCAGCAGATGTTCCGGAACATCGACAGCACATTCGGGCGATTGGATGCGTTGGTGAACAACGCCGGCATTCTCGAAAAGCAAGCAACTGTCCAGCAAATTGATGTCGCGCGATTGCAACGGGTATTTGCAACCAACGTTTTCGGCAGTTTTTTGTGTGCGCGGGAAGCCGTTAAACGGATGTCCACCCAAAACGGCGGACGCGGCGGCGCGATTGTGAATGTATCGTCCGGCGCTTCCCGACTCGGTTCGCCGGGTGAATATGTGGATTACGCGGCTTCGAAAGGGGCTATCGACACATTTACCATCGGTTTGGCAAAAGAAGTTGCCGCATCCGGCATCCGCGTGAATGCGGTTCGCCCCGGATTTATTTACACCGATATTCACGCCAGCGGCGGGGAACCGGGCAGGGTCGATCGCATCAAAAACAGCATCCCGTTACAACGTGGCGGAACTGCCATCGAGGTTGCCAAAGCCATTTTGTGGCTGTTGTCGGATGACTCATCGTATTCAACCGGCGCAATTCTGGATGTTACCGGCGGCAAATAAATTTTTTGCAATCCATTCCAACTAACAATATTGTATGAATTAGCAGAAAGGTCTTCCGATGGAGCACACCAAATATCATTATCAGGCGATTGTGACCAGCGTTTACGACGGCGATACCTGCACGGTGGATATTGATCTGGGTTTCAGCATGTGGATAAAAGGCGAAAAGCTGCGGCTCTTTCGCATTAACGCGCCGGAAATTCGCGGTGCTGAGCGCGAAAAAGGGTTGGTGTCGCGCGATTTTTTGCGCGAGCTGATCGACGGAAAAGAAATTCTGGTGGAAACCATCAAAGATAAAAAAGGGAAATACGGTCGCTATCTCGCCGAAATCTGGCTGGAAACACCGGATGGCTGGCTGAATATCAACACGCATCTGGTTGAAAACGGACAGGCCGTTTTTGCCGATTATTGATTTGCATAAGTCGTGCGGCGTTCAAAAATAATCACAATGTTGCTCTGTGTTTGATTGCTCGGAACAGAATCACGGAGAGGGTAATTGCCGTCAGCGGAATCACAAAAAACAGCATGGCTGAGCTGAAAATGGGCAGCGCATCGTGTTGGGTGGCGGCCAGCACCAGATATGATGTGTAGGCGACATAATAGCCGAGCAAAAGCGCGCCTTCCCAGCGGGAAATTTGTCCGTCTGTAAAAAATATCGGTAAGCAAACAAAGGCTACGGCAATCATAACGGGAATATCAAACCGGAAAACGGCATCGGAAATAGCCATTCCGTTTGGGGCAACTACGCTGCTTAAACCCAATACAACCATGATGTTAAACAAGTTGCTGCCAACCACATTCCCGACGGCAATATCCCGCTCTCCGCGAATGCTCGCGATAATTGAAGTGACCACTTCCGGGAGCGATGTGCCGGCTGCAATTATCGTCAGTCCGATAATCAACTCGCTGATGCCCAAACGTGTGGCGATAATGACAGCGCTCTCCACCAGCCATCGCGAGCCCAAAATCAGCAGCAGCAAACCGCCGCAGACCATCGCAATGTTTAATAACAATTGTTGTTTCGGGGATTGCCCGTTTGCCGGATTTTGGCGATTATCTTCGGTGGCAATCCGTTCTTTTCTACTCTGGTAAATCAGAAAAATAGTGTAGCCGATAAATCCGCAAAACAGCAGCATTCCGTCGATTCGCCCTAAATTGCCATCTATCGCCATGAATAAAACCGCTGCCGAAAAGATGATCATTAATGGCACATCCAGCCGCACCAGTTGAACAGAAACGACCAACGGCGCAATGAGGGCGGAGATGCCCAAAATCAACAGCACGTTAAAAATATTGCTTCCGATGACATTTCCCAAAGCAATGCCGGATTGACCGGTTAACACAGCTTTAATGCTCACAGCCAGTTCCGGTGCGCTCGTGCCGAAAGCCACTACAGTCAAACCGATTACCAGCGGCGAAATGCCCAACGCACCAGCAATCCGGGATGCACCGCGAACCAGTATTTCCGCGCCAATAATCAAAAAAACGAGTCCGGAAACAAATAAGAATGCTACCAAAGTGTGTCTCTTTCATTTTGTGTTTTATAAAATCTATGGAATTTGCTACTTCTTTGGATGATCTGCAATAGAAATCGCTGTTGGAAATATCCGAAAAGATTATTCTTGCATTCCGCAATTCAGAATTATATTTTCCTGCCTACTGCAGCCGGGATCTCTCCTTAGAAACCTCCCTCCTATATTTAATTTAAATAAACCCGGCTGTAGTTTTGTTTTTTCTCCGAAACCTTTACCCAAAAAATGAGAAATCCATTATGATCCGCACGATCGTATTTTTGTTGGTAAGCTGCATTTTTCTGCCGGTTTTGGCGCAGGACTGCGATTTTGATTGCACGCTCAAAAAGCATCTGGATGCCATCCAAAATCAGGATTACGAAGCTTTTGCCAGCACCGTGACAACCGGTGACAGCATCATGTTTATTTTGCCGAATGGCAAATATTTTGAATCCACCGCTACATTTCACGAGTTGATCAAAGGCTGGTTTGCCGAAACCGGCTGGCACTTCAATTATAAAATCATGCGCAAATTTGTGGGAACAGATTTGGCAACTGCGTTGCTGTTGGTGAGTTACGATGAGGACGACCGGAACGGGAAACCGTATCACATTGATCATTTTTTGAACCTTGTTTTCCAAAAAGAAAATGGTGAATGGCGGTTGGTTCACGATCAAAATACCAAAACAGAACTCGAATAACAGAGAGGAGAATCCCAAAATGAACTGGAACGATATTCAACAAAAACTGAGCGGGGAATGGCACGGTACCAATCTGTTGCGGCTGAGTTGGGTGAATCCGCCGGATAGTCATTCTAATTCTCAAATAACTATTGCGCAGGTTGCAGCCGGCAAATTTCTATCGCTGAATTATACCTGGCAACATGAAAATATTGACCACGAAGGGTTTGTGTTGTTGGGTTATCACAAAGAAAAACAATTGGTTACAGCGTCGTGGGTAGATTCTTGGCACATGAGCGCCAAAATTATGTCCTTTCAGGGGACGCTCGATGATTCCGGTGAAATCAACTTACTGGGATTTTACGATGTAAATACCGGCCCCGATTGGGGGTGGCGAATCGTGATATCCGGCAATAGCACAAGCGAATTGCAGATGACCATGTTCAACATATCCCCAAAAGGCGATGAAGATTTGGCTGTTCGAGCAAATTACAAACGCAGTAAATAGTCTAAATATCAAAATAATGTGCCTTATGGCTGAATCAACACCAGGGAATCGCCGTGCGAATTTGCTGTCCGGATTATCAGGTTTAGTCCCGTTGTATCAAATTTCCCCGTAAAAGTTGCAACACCGGAACTCCGGTGGAAGTTGAATTTGATACTCAGATTGTTGTGGCTGCCGGTCATCGGAATCGTATCGTTCGGTGCGGCATCAAAAATTTCAAAACCGGTGATATCGCCGTGTTCCTGTCCGGTGTTGGTCGCGATCCGCACCCGGTGCTCGGGATCGTTGGCATCGTTCCAGGTGGCAATCGGATCTTTTGCAAACGGAACGGTATTGTCCTCGGGCTCCGTCGATTGCGGGGCACAGTTAAATGCAACTATTGTTAACGTTAATATTATCAATATTTTGAGATACGTTGTTTTTGCCGCTTTCATAAAATAAACCTCCGTTTTTTTATATCAATTTTGTTTCGGTGAATCTGAATCCTTTTTTAAATTCGATAAAAAAGTGGCGATTTTTTGATCCAAAACCGGCAGCAATTGATTCAGTTCGGTGGCAAATTGGGCGGTCATTTCGTTGATATTGCGGGTCAGTTGCCGCTTTTCCGCACTATTTTCCGACCGATTGCTGTTCACCTGATTGATCGCTTTGGAGATGGCTTTGCCCAATGTGTACACATTAGGTTTATGCACTTTTTCAATAATCAAATCCGAAATTTCGGATAGCGTATCGGTCAGCGATGGATTTTGCCACAGTTCGCTCAGCTCATTTGTGTAACGAATATTGTTGGTGAACAAATCCTCATAATATCGATTATAAGCATCCACAACTGAATTCAGATTTTCGATGGCGCCTTTATTTTGCACGCCGAAATCCGTCACATGCTGATACGCCGTGACCAGATCCCGGGTGCGCAGGCTGTAACCCAACAACAATTGCGATATTGTCGCTGAAAAGGTGTTCCTTTTTTGATGCAACGCATTTCGGTCCAGATTTTCATTGGCATCGCGCACCGCGTTTTCTACAAATTCCCGTTTTCGGATGAAAACAAATTGACCAAATTCATGTGTCCGGGCGACCGGCCCGTATTGCGGTTGCTGATTGTTGAGCACTTCCCGGACGCTTTTGCTGATGCGAAACGCCACATCCGCCGAGCGCAAAAATCCCTGCTGATTCCGTGACAGCAGGTCGTGCAGCGCCCGGGAAAACAGCGATCGATTGGCAACCCGTTCCTCCTTTCTGCCGGAAGTGATGCCAAAAGCAGATGTTTTGGAAATATCAATCAGCACATTGTGTAAATCCGCGACTGACGGCGTTATTTCGTTGTTGGAGCGAAATTCCAGAATATTGCCGCCAAAACAGCAATCGGCAATCAGCAGCACATGTCGAGCCTGGCGATTGTATAATTCAACAAAACTGCGGATTGTTTCATCGCCAAAATAGCCGATAGTGTTATCTTTTGCGGCGTCAACCGGCACCCAAAAACCTTTGTCCAGCAATTCATCGTAATAGCCGTGTCCGGCAAAATAAATCAGCAGGCTGTTCACTTGTTCATCAACAATTTTGCGATAGAGATCGCGGAAAAACGGTTCACAGCTTTTCATGGTAAGATCTTTTTCGATGATTATTTTCTCAAATTGGTAGCCTTCCAGCACTTTTTTGAGGCTGTCAACATCGCGATATGGCTCGCCGTTCAGGTTTGGCCAATTGCTGTAATCGCTGTTGGCAACCAGAACTGCCCACGTTTTTCCCATCCCGGATTTGATGGATTGGATATTCGACGGTGTTCCTATCGGCTCTGCGCCACGGGTTTGCGCAAGTCCCAAATTCAATAGAAACAATATCATAAAAAATATCAGGATTGTGATGTGTGATGCAGATTTTTTCATCGGATATCCCGTAATATTTGGTAAAAAGCGAGATCAGTCATGTTGCAGAAGCAGCAATTTTTCTCAACAGACACAAGATTTTCGCACGTTTTAAAGCTAAACATGTTAAAATGATGTTGTCAACAAAAAATCACGTAAAGTTTTGATTTAATTGAATATTACGCAAATGGATCTTTGCAATTGAATCCCAGCAAATCTGACCAAATAAACAAAGGTGTTAAAATGCAATACCCCGAAGTTGAGCAATTGGCCAATGCGGTAAAACGGCTCGGGTTGACATTTCCAATCGGTGAGCCATCCGAATCGCTGGAAAAATTGTTTTACCGGCGAATTAAGATGGCTGTTGGCGGTGAAATTTTTTCTGTTCCCGTGATGGACGAATTTGAGGATGTGCCCGATTGCAAACCGGTTGTCATGCTGCAACTGGTGCTGCAGGAATGCGAAATTTTTGAGGAAGCAGCGGATTTTTCACATTGGGCGGAAGATGTTGGATTAAATGGAGCAGAGCCTGGGGCTGTCGAAATTTACAGTGAGATCTCCGGGCTTGTTCCGGAATTGCGGCGTATTTTTGGCGAGGATTTACGCGCCATCCCGGTATTTGAAATTGAATTCAACACCGGAATGGCTCAATATTTACGCGATTATAAATTATGATAAATGGTTAAAAAACAGAGGTTTTTGTTACTTTCCTTTGCCGAGACCGTAAGGTTTGTAGATATATTCTTGTACAGCGTAACCTGAGATATACCAATTTGTAAATGTCGATCCACCGGAGGTTCGCCAATCATTATAATGATAATATGCCTCATCAATGAATCTACCTTCAAAGGGATATTCCCAAAAAAGCGGTAGTTCCAAAGCCCAACTATTATTATCTGCTGTCCGGTAATATATTCCCATAGTAGTATCCGAAGCATCGTCAACGGTGTTAAAATAGCTATTATCAGCCATTTGGGTAGGTGGGTAGTTATTCAAATGTATTTCACGCCCGCGTTCACCATCAACAAATATAAACGGATTTAACTGCAAATCACTCAAAGGTCTATCGAATTCAATACTCAGGTTGATTGTGTCAATAGGGCTCGCTTGGTAACCTTCCTGTGTATTAACGGTTGTTGCGCCACCGATGGGCGAAATTAATGAAAGAACATCATCAAAAACGATGATGACGGCATTTGATGACCCCAATTCTGTTCCATTGGGAGATAGTTGAATATTACCTGTTGTAAGCTGACTCCCGGTTAAGTTTTTGATATTGCTTTCGAGTGTGTTTAATTCAAAACCAAAACCGTTATTTTTGTCTGAACCAGCCGCACGCACGAGCAACGTAATGAACAAATCAGTTATCTCGTTTGATGAATTGAACCATTTTTCAGTCTTGTAAGAAATTACAAGATCATTGAAATCCTTATCACCCATGGTTGGCCAATCATCTTCAATAGCCAAGGTTTTATAATCGCTGATTATAATATAAGAACATCTCGGATCACACGGAAATTCATCCCAATAATCCGGAATGCCATCGTTATCACAGTCCGGCGGCGGCTCGACCGGCGGAACATCTGTCAAATCTATCGAATCTGCATCAAAATATATGACGATATCGTTGAAATCGTCGTTCATTTTTCCCAGATAATTATCTCGCCGGAGCTGCTCAAATCCCACGAATACTTTGTTTATGGCTAAATCTTTTATCATCACCATATGTTGCTGCTCATCCGGATTTATAACTTCATTAAATTGCGGATCGGAATACAATTGGTAATAACCGGGATCGACCGTGCTGTTTGAGTAAATGAACGAATCAAACAACAATCCCCAACCGACTTCCGTATTCGCGGGAATCGTTCCCAACGAAACAGTATTTCCGGGAACGATCGTGTGCCACCAATATTCAGTCGGATCGGAAAAAACCTCGTATTCAACATGTGGAAAAATAATATTGAGATTGATATCTTCCTCAGCAGCCGGAGGATTGCCAACCGGATAAGTATAGTACCCGAATGAATTTGGGTAACCGGTTCCTTCATGAAGAAAAACCACCGACAAATCCACTTCGCCGGTTGTTACGGCGTTCGTTTCATTTCCGGTTGCCACATAATCGGGATGATAGGTGAATACGCTAACTTCTTCCGGCAATGCGTTGTTCAGGGAAATCAAAACGTCGGCTGGCACTGGCGTGTCCGCTGCCAGATAATCCGGTGTGCCGCGATCGTCCCAAGTGCCCATGAAAATAATATTTGGCGCATAAATGCTGGTATCGACGACGGATGATTTCGGCAACCGCTCCGTTTCTTTTTTTGCAACTGATGGTCCAATCCCGTGTCCCAATCGCAAAACGGCGCTGCCCGAATGGGTGCTTATTACACCGGCATTTTTGACACCAAAAAATACGATTTGCATATACAATTCGTGAATGTCAAAGGGAATTTCCGTAACGGTTTCGAAAATGCCGTTGTTATCTGTAAATCCCTCTAAAATGACCTGGGTTGGCAGTCTGTCGGCGTCGAATTCGTTTGTGGAAAGAATGCACCGCCGATTGGCCAGCCGTTCTCCGGTTGGCAGAATGGCTTCAAACCGAACGGAAAGCGTATTGTTTGTCCGATAGGTAAAAGTTGCGGGGATTTCGGCAGGGTTTTCTTCTTCAGATACAATTTTTTTACATCCCGATCCCAATAAAATAAATACGATAAGTGCAAAAAAAACATCTCTTAAACAGTTCATTTTGACATCCGTGTTAAAATGGATAATGATTATTTAACACCTATCTTATCGGGAAATAACGGCTGATATATTAGCGAAAATATAAAATAATGAGGTTTAGGCAAAAAAAAATCGCCCGATTTGGTAACCGGGCGATTCATCATCCGGTGGTTACACCGAGATGTTGCAGGGATGGTATGCTGGTATCTTTTTTCTCTTTTTTTTCACCGCAATCAAGATTCGGTGAACGGTTCAAATATCAAATGAAACAGTCGCAAGTTCGTGATAAACATTGATTAATCAAAATATTTTTTTTGAAATATTATGATGTCGGGCGTTCCGGTGCCGGCATTTTTGTGTGGAAATCGCTATCGAACCGGAATGCGTATTGATCGAGCAGTTCGATAATTCTTTCGTATTTGTCGGATTGAATAATCAGCCCCGCATGATGCCGCCGATTCATTCGCCAAACGACTTCGGGATCACTATATGCCGTTGTATCCGGATGTTCCTGTTTTGCCAGCGTGGTAATAATTCCGCCATAATCGTTGCGATATGTTGGCAATTCATACATTTTTCCGTTTGGCAACGATTCCAGCCGTGCCCATTCCCGCCATAAATTGATGCCGCTGGATGCCTCAACCATCTCCGCGAGATGCGCCCCGCCAACCCGTGCGGATGTTTCCAGAAAATAAAATCGCCCGTCCGATTTTGCTTTGATGTATTCCGTGTGCGAAACCCCGCGAATTAATCCCAACGAGTTGAGCAGTTCGCGATTGAGCCGGTTCAGTTCAACTTCATCGGCAGAGCCGTGCAGAACGGTGTGGCTGCGGAAAATTCCGCCTTCATGGGTAACTTCCCACGGCGTCGCCATGTATTTGCTGACGCGATTGAACAACACCTGACCGTCCACCATAATTGCATCAACGTGATACACTTCGCCGGGAATAAATTGTTCAACAAGATAATGCGATTGCTCATCGCCGAGTGTGTTCACAAAATCCCAAAATTCCTGCGCATTGAACGCTTTTTTGATACCAACAGCCGATGCCTGCATCCGGGGTTTGATCACCCACGGTCCCGGAACGGCGGCAAGATATTTGTTAACCCGTTCATGATTCAGCACATGCTCAAACGGTGGCACCAGAATGCCGTCCTCGTGGGCTTTTTTACGCATGGAAAGCTTATCGCGAAAGTAGCGGGTGCGGGTATCGCCCATGCCCGGTACGCGCAAATGCTCGCGGAGCGCGGCTGCTTTTTCCAGATCAAAATCGTCCATCGGAACGATGCGGTCGATATGCTCTGTGCGCGCCATAAAACTGACGCCTTTTATCATGTTTTCGATATCCCATTCGTAATCCGGTTCGTCCATGTAAAAAATTTCATCGATGCTCTCGCGGGGCCAATTTTCGTGCTCCAGCGATTTTGCTGTGAGCAACAACACCCGGCAACCCTGCCGTTTGCATTCCCGCAGAAATTCCTCGCCTTTAAAGTAACAGGCAATGCACAAAATGGTGATGGGTCTATGATTATTTGACATCGGTGAATTCTCCGCCGCCGCTTTAAATGGTTGTAAATTAGTAAATTATAGAAATTGTTTTTGATGTAAAACGATGCCGCCGATGCTGGCTTTCCCCAAAAATTATCCGGTGAATTTGCCGCTGCGCAACCGCTGTGATTCCATTAATTCCAGTTCTCGCGCACCGGAAATGACCACTTTGGCATCCGGGACAAAATTCAGTTTGTTATCCAGCCGTTCATAATTCACCACGTTTAAAATCACTTTCATGGCGTTTAGCCGGGCTTTGTGTTTGTTATCCGAACGGATGATTGTCCACGGGCATTCCACGGTGCTGGTGCGTTTGAGCATGCGGTATTTCATTTCAGTGAAATCGTCCCAGCGATCTTGCGCCTGCAAATCCACTTCGCTGAGTTTCCATTGGCGGAGCTTGTCGTTTTTCCGGCGTTCGAACCGGCGTTTTTGCTCATCTTTGGTAACGCTGAAATATAATTTGATGAGAATTGTGCCCTGGCGAACCAGATCTTTCTCAAAACCGATCACGCCGTGCATGAAATTTTCGTATTCCTCATCGCTGCAAAAACCGAAAACGGGTTCCACCATCGCGCGGTTATACCAGCTTCGGTCGAACAATACAATTTCGCCGCCGTGCGGGAATTCCGCAACATATCGCTGGAAAAACCACTGGGTTTTTTGCTCTTCGGTGGGTCTGCCCAACGCGACAACGCGATAGTGTTTTTCGTTCATATAACGGGTTACCCTGCGAATGGTGCCGCCTTTCCCGGCTGCGTCTCGACCTTCGAACAGGATGATCATTTTCTGCCCGGTTTTTTCGAGCGTTTGCTGCATTTTAATCAGCTCTGCCTGATAAGGCTTAAGCTCCTTTTCCTGAAGATACTTACTTACTGCTTTTCGATACAGTTTTTTGTTGGTTATGGCGTTGTCTTTCAGGGATTTGTATTCGCGGATCAGTTGATCATATTCGATGGTTTCCCCGTCAATTTCCACCATTTTTGAGTTGCTTTTTTCGATTTCGTCTGTTTGAAGTGACCCGTTATCTGGTTCCATTTTACGCCCCCTGTTACGTCAAAAATTCCTGAATTATTACAATAAAAGGTTACAAATTAGTATTGAATATTAATCAAAAATCGGATGTTATCCAAAAGTTTCCAAATTGAATACGAACGAAAATCTTTCGAAAAGTGAAAATGTTGGTAAGAAAATGGGTTTTTAAGATAAATGAATAATGGATCGCTGTCGTCTAAATGCAAACGACCCAAAAATGAATGTTACCAACGAGGTATGAGATGAAAAAATTACTGCTGCTATTGCTGATGACAACGGCAATTGTTGCCGGAGATTACGGAAGTGTGGAGGGATTTGTCCGCGCAAAAGCCACCGGCGAGGCGTTGCCCGGAGCCAATGTGCGTTTGGAGAATACCAAACTCGGAGCGTTTACGGATACGCTCGGCTATTTCCGGATCGAAAATGTACCCGCTGGAACATACCAGATTGTTGTGGATTATATTGGCTATCAATCGGTGCGCAACCGTGTGAGCATCGAAGCGAATTCGCAAAAACAAATGGATTTTTATCTGGATGAAACTACCATTGAGGCAGAAGAAGTTAACATCATTTCAGATCGGATGATGATCCAGCCTAATTCAACCCAATCCGTAAGGTCCGGTTCTTCCAATGGTTCACAGAAATTATTGTTTGGAAATAGCTTTCAATCACAAAACCCGGAATTTAACACCGAAGAATATTCCCGGATTACCGAAAGCGGATTTCGGGAAGTGATTGCTAATCCGATGTCCACATTTGCGGCGGATGTGGACGCTGCATCGTATGCCAACGCCCGCCGGTTTATCATGCGCAACCAGATGCCCCATCCCGATGTGGTTCGCACGGAAGAATTTGTGAATTATTTTGATTACGATTATCCGCAGCCGGAGGGTGACCATCCATTGTCGATCAACATCGCATACGGCGAATGTCCGTGGAACAGCGATAACCAATTGGTTCACATCGGTTTACGCGGAAAGGAAATTGCCAAATCCGATCAGAAAGCGAGCAATCTGGTTTTTCTGATCGATGTTTCCGGATCGATGAAATCGACGGATAAATTGCCGCTGCTCAAAGAATCGTTCAAAATGTTAGTGGATAATTTATCACCGCAGGATCGCATTGCGATGGTTGTTTACGCCGGAAATGCCGGGTTGGTGTTGCCCTCCACAGACGGAAATGAAAAGCGGAAAATTATCGATGCGTTGGACAACTTGCAGGCTGGCGGCAGCACTGCGGGCGGCGAAGGCATCCAACTGGCATACGAAGTTGCCAAAGTAAATTTCATCAGAAATGGCAACAACCGGGTGATTTTGGCAACGGACGGCGATTTTAACGTGGGCATTTCCAACACGGCGGGGCTGGTGCGTTTCATCGAGAAAAAGCGCGACGATGGTATTTTTCTCACCGTTCTCGGGTTCGGCAGCGGCAATTACAAAGATAACCGGCTGCAGGAATTGGCGGATCGCGGAAACGGGAATCATGCCTACATCGATAATATTCTGGAAGCAAAAAAAGTACTGGTCAACGAGATCACCGCGACGCTGTTTACTATCGCAAAAGATGTGAAAATTCAGGTTGAATTCAATCCCGCCAAAGTAAAATCGTACCGGTTGATCGGTTACGAAAATCGCAAGCTGAATACTGAAGATTTTACGGATGATAAAAAAGATGCGGGCGAGATCGGCGCCGGACACACCGTTACTGCGCTGTACGAAATTGTGCCGGCGAAAAAGGCTGTTGCCCAATCCGGCGACAATAAATATACCCAAACCGTCATCAAAAAAGTGGCGTTCGATACGGACGAAGTGCTTACGGTTCGCATTCGTTACAAAGCGCCGGATGGCGATGTGAGCAAAGAATTCAGCAACGTGCTGGACAGCGCGCCGCAACCCATCCGCGAAACCGGCGAAAATTTCCGGTTTTCCGCCGCCGTTGCCGAATTTGCGATGCTGCTCCGCGATTCCGAATTCAAAGCGAACGCATCGCTGGCATCGGTTTACCATTTGGCGAAATCTGCCAAAGGCGATGATCCGTACGGCTATCGCGCCGAATTTATCAGCCTCGTCGAACGCGCAGATATTCTCACCAAAAACCGGGAGTAGGGGAGTGATGCCATAATCCGGGGATGAAATTGAACAGGAATTTTTCGATGAGGTTTATGAATTTATTTAACTTTAACGCAAATATTTTTTGACTGGATTTACGAGAAAGTAGAGGCAATTCATGAATTGCCTCTACTGCTGTTCATTGCAAATCAGGTCAAAAAATCAGCTGAGTAAATCGCGGATAAACGTTTCCGCGTTTTTCCAGCACAATTTTTCAAGTTCATCGGTGCTCAAAAACGGTCGCAAATTGTCCAGAATTTGCGGGAATTTGCCGGCGTTGTTGTGTTCGGGAAAATAGACGCTTTCGCGATCTGTGCCTTCCAGCAGCGGTTTTTCGTAAAAGAAATCCGCACCGAATGCCAGCGCATCGCCTGCGCCGATTTCTAATCCGTATAAAATGTGATCGGTGATTCGCCCCGGTTCGGCAATGTCGATATATGGACGCATGAAATTCATGCCGATCAATCCCTTTCGCTCGATGACAGCCTTCGCCAGCTCGTCCGGCAAATTGCGTTCGTGATCGCAAACCGGACGGAAATTGGAGTGACTGGCAATCACCCGGATGTCCAGTCCTTTTTTGTCGATGTAATTCAAAATACCGTGCGCAAGCTCGTCGCTGGCGTGGGCAAAATCGACCGCAATATTTCTTCCGTGGAGATAGTCCAGCAGTTTTTCGCCATCCGGCTTTAGCCCGATATGACAATCGTTTCCACCGCCAAAACGATTTTCGCTCCAATGGGTAAAACCGATGTAAAGTGGTTTCCCGCAATCTTTTATCATTTGCTCCAAATTTGCGAAACCGTTATCCAGCGGTTCATTCTCTTTGCAAAATACCGTTGCGTTTTCGATGGAACTGATAACCTTGATGCGCTCACGCCAGGTAAAATCCGGTTTTCCGGATTTGTCCAGCAGCGGTTCCAGATATGTTTTGAATTCTTTTAACATCCTGCGATACATTTTAACCTGTTTATCGCGCGGGTCTTTTTTTTGCGGTTTTGGGGGAGAAAAAATGGCCATCACCTGCAACCGCACATTGCCGCGCTGCAAATGGGGAATGGCGCAACCAATGTCGTCTTCGTTCATCGGGTCCAGTTTGTTTACGTAAGCCAAATATCCCGGCATATCGCAATGAAGATCGAAAATCCATTCCATTCAATTGTCCTTTGGGTGTTAAGTTTTTAATTATTAAATGCTTAGCAACGCAAATAAAATAAGTTTTCTAACAACGCAGTTCATAAAATACGTAAAAAATAAAAAAATCGGCATGGGAAACTGAAACATATTTTTAAAACGTGCCGTAGTCTGTTGCGTGTCTCTAAATCAATACCTCCTCCTAAGCCGTCAATTTCTCCAGGATTGACGGCTCTTTTTTTTGAGGAGTTATTCAGCAACATTTTAAAAATCTCCCCACGTAAAAAAAATCCAACTTTATCGTCGAATCATTTAATTAAATAAGCTGTAGAGCTTGTATTCACTGGCTAATTTTTTACATAAAAAAAATCAAATTAGCTTGTGAGATATTATTTCATAGTTTAAGTTGAACGGAATTGTTTATGTCGGTTTTTAAAAAAAAGCCTGCTCCAAATCAAGCCTACTCGTTATTTACGCACGCTCATTTTGTGTCGGAGCTTTAATTCAACTACCCTTAGATATTATTAGCAAGATAGATGAACCTATTCAACGAGAAAGAAATCGTTCAACAAATTGTGGATAATGATCCCGATGCGATAAAGGTCATTATCGATGTTTATTTGGAGCGAACCCGCCAGATCGTTTTTCACAAACTCGGACGTTCGAATGAAAAAATCGAAGATGTAAAAGATTTGTCAATGGAGATTGTGTGGGAAGCCATCGTGAAAATTCAATCCGGCAATTTTAATCACGAAAAAGGCACGCTATCCCAATACATTTATGGTATTATCAACAACACCTGCAAAAATTATTTTAAACAGCAAAAGCGGTTGCCGATGAAGCGGTTTAGCGACCATATTGCGATGGAAGATCAGGATCCCAATCAGAACCTCGACAACATTTTGAGCATGCTTCATTTTAAGGAAGCACAACTGAGCGAGCGCGATAGCGAGATGGCAAAAATAATTGAACGTGCGCTTCGCGAGCTGGATGAAAAACATCGCAAGCTGGTTTATTTGAAATATTTCCAAAAAATGTCCTATGAAGAAATCGGGATATTAGAAAATATTGAAATTAAAAAAGTTAAGAGCCGGCTTTTTGAGGCACGGAAGCGTTTGGAAACGCTAATTGCAAATTTATTAAACAGATTTCCAAACATTTAAAAGGAATTTGATAATATTTGGAAAAGGATGATCAAGTATGTGTTTCTATCAAGATAAAGTTGGGGACATTGACATTCATTTGGAGAAGTATTTTTCCGGTGAGTTGTCCCAATCCGATTTAGCTGAGTTCGAACTGCATTTAATAGAATGCCCGGAATGTTTCGAAAAATTCCGCAATGCATCGAACATTTCCAGGGTTGTGGAGGAACGGGGCAGCGAAATTTTCAGGGAGTTTATTGACGAAAAGGAGTTTGATAAAAATATACCGTTTGAGAAGGATGCCGGCAATTCCCGAATCTGGTTTTCGTTGGCAGCCGCTGTTGTATTGTTATTGGTAATGATACCGGTTTTCTTTTTTGCGATTCCCGATCAGAAATTGGCTGGCGAGGTATTCGAGCCAAATCCTTATCTGGAAGAGCTGGTTAGTCTGGAAAGCGGTGTGTACCGGTCCAATGAGGTGTTTAACCTGAGAGCTCCCAAAAAAGATCAGGTTTTTGACTCCGGAGAAGAGATCGTTTTCTCATGGAATGGGCAATCGTCCTCAGATTTTTCATTGAAGATTTTGAATAACGATGGCAAACAAATCGTAAAATTTCAGACACCGGGTACCGAATTTCAATACGCAAATACCCTGACAGCCGGATTGTATTATTGGAAAGTTGAAGCCGGCTCAAATGTTTTGATGAACAGGTTTTACGTCAAATAACAAGTCTCTCCGCATCACTCTCATTCCCTCCCGTTGCTTACCTCCGATGCAAAGCAATCCAAAGCGGGAGGGATGAGAGCTTTTTTTTGCAATAGTTCACTCACCACAAACCAGTATTTACCAAAAAAAATAAATAACACAAGAAAAAAACTTGAACATTGTTCAAAATTGTCGTAAGTTTCAATTGAACACTGTTCAAGCGTCGAACGGGTAAATCAAATCATAAGGATTGACATGGCTATTGCTGTCAAAAATAATTTGCGGCGACAAATTCTGGATGCTACCCGGGAGTTGTTGGTTGAACGCGGCTTAACACAACTTTCTGTCCGGATGATCGCCAGCGCGGTTGGTTGCAGTGTCGGAACAATTTACACATATTTCGAAAATAAGGATATTTTGATCCATTCGCTGATAGAAGAAGGGTTCGACAGGTTGGTAGAATCGCAGACTTCTATCGCCGAGGCAGTAACTGACCCGATGGAACGGTTGAAAGCATTATGCCGGAATTATGTCCGTTTTGGGTTGAATAATCCCGAATATTACGAGATTATGTATCATTTGAACCCGGAGCGGATGGCGCGATACCCGGCTGAAAAATACCGAAAAGCCCGGCGAAGCCTGGAAGTTTTGGCACGCGCTTTGGAAGACGGCAGCAATACCGGGAATATGCAGGTTCACGAGCCGTATCTCGGGGCGCATATTATTTGGTCGATGTTACACGGCTTGGTAACGCTGATCCAGTTTCAGCGGGTTGATGTAAAAATAGATCAGGATGAGTTGATTGAGCAGGCGATTCAGCAATCCGTTTTAATTAAAACGGTGTAAAAAAATTTACCCATAAATTGAACACTGTTCATTTTTGAAAACAAGAGCAAATTATAATAAAACTGTCTTATATGTAAAAAAAATCAGGAGGTCTTCATTATGCCAGCTTCGGGTGGTTTTTTACCCTTTCGCAAAGCGGCGGTTTTAGGCGCAGGTGTGATGGGCGCGCAGATTGCCGCACATCTGGCAAATGCCGGTTTGCAAGTTGTTTTACTGGATATTCCCGCCAAAGAAGGCAACAAAAACAGCGTTGTTGAAGGCGCTTTTGCAAAAATCAAAAAACTGAAGCCGGCGCCGTTTGCAAATAAAAATGCAATCGACCGGATTCAGCTGGGAAATTTTGATGAACATTTACATTTGTTAAAAGATGTGGAATGGGTGATTGAAGCGGTTATCGAATATCTGCCAATCAAACAACAGTTGATGGCAAAAGTGGAAGCCGCCGTCGGCAAAAATACAATTATTGCCACAAATACCAGCGGTTTACCGATCGCCCAAATTGCAGAGGGCAGATCAGAAGATTTCCGCAAAAGATTTTTGGGTACCCACTTTTTCAACCCGCCCCGTTACATGAAATTGCTCGAATTGATTCCCACGCCGGATACCCATCCGGATATTCTCGCCAAAATCGAATGGTTCGGTCGGGTGCATTTGGGGAAAAGTATCGTCATTGCAAAAGATACGCCGAATTTTATTGCAAACAGGGTTGGTGTTTATGCGACCATGCAAGCGATGCGGTATTTTACAAATGGCGATTATTCAATTGAAGAAATCGATGCGCTGACCGGTCCGCTCATCGGGCATCCGAAATCTGCAACGTTCCGCACAGCGGATGTCGTCGGTTTGGACACGCTAAAATATGTTGCGGATAACCTTTACGACGCGCTGCCCAATGAGAAAAATCGTGAAAAATTGAAATCACCGGAATTGCTCGGCAAAATGGTTGAAAACAAAATTCTGGGACAAAAATCCGGTGCCGGATTTTACAAAAAAGCCGGCAAAAATATTCTTTCGATTAATAAAAATACCTATCAATATGAGCCGGCCCAACCGATGGATCTGGGCGATTTGGAAGCTTTCCGCAGTGTCGGGAAATTGCCGGATCGCATTCGGGCGTTATATAATGATAGCGGTCGTGCCGGACAATTCACCCGCGAAACGCTGCTGGATTTGATGGGCTACTGCGCCAATTGCGTGCCGGAAATCGCGGACAATCCTGCGGATATCGACAAAGCGATTCGCTGGGGTTTTGTCTGGGATATGGGTCCGTTCGAAACATGGGACGCGCTCGGTTTTGAGAAAGTGCTCGCAGATATGCAGGAACACGGCATCGATATTCCCGACTGGGTGAAAGCGATGCAAAAAAATGGTGCGAAATCTTTCTATCGTTCGGAAAACGGTGGTTTGGCGGCATATGTTCCGGGCAGCGGATACATCGCGGAACCGGTATTCTCCGATGAAATTCACATTCCCCAAATCCTTTCCGGAAAAAACAATATTGTGTTCGAACGCAAAGAAGCTGCGCTGCTGGACATGGGCGATGGCGTTGCGCTGTATGAATTTCGCTCCAAAGCAAACTCGCTGGGCACGGACGTTGTGCAGGGTATTTTGCAAGCCATCGGAACGGTGGAAAAAGGCAATTTCCGCGGATTGGTGATTGGCAACGAAGGCAAAAATTTCTCGGTTGGTGCCAATCTTGGCGAAGCTGCATTTGCGCTGCAAGCCGGCAAATTTGATCTGGTGGAAGGCGCAGTCGTCGGATTTCAGGAGATGATTAAAGCGATCCGATACGCCCGCAAACCGGTTGTGACTGCGTTGCACGGCATGGCGCTCGGCGGTGCCTGCGAAATCGCGATGGCCAGCACCAACGTGGTTGCCGCGCTGGAAACATATATCGGGTTGGTGGAACTCGGCGCAGGACTGATTCCCGCCGGTTGCGGCACAACCCACATGGCTGCATGGGCAGCCAATCGCGCCGCAAACGAATTTCCCAGCCAGGTGCAGGAATTTGTGGCGAAAGCGTTTGAAAATATCGCCACAGCAAAAGTGGCAACCAGTGCGTTCGAAGCGATCGAAATGGGTTATCTCGGTGCGCAAACGCGGGTGGTTATGCATGCGGATCGCCGGTTGTTTGTGGCAAAAGAGGAAGTGCTGCGGCTCGCCAATCAGGGATACGCACCGCCACCGGTTCGCCAGATTTATGTGCTGGGTGCGGACGGACGCGCCGCGCTGGAAACTGCTGCATATCTGATGCAGCAGGCGCATTTCGCAACGGAATACGATCGCTATCTCGCCAATCGATTGGCGTGGATTTTGACCGGCGGCGACATCACCATCCCCGCAACAGTGGATGAACAATATCTCTACGATCTCGAACGCGAAGTGTTTTTGGAACTGCTTCAGCAGAAAAAAACGCATGAGCGAATTCACAGCATTCTAACCACAAACAAGCCGTTGCGCAACTGATGTAAACGGTTGTAATTATTGAAAATGCAATTGTGGAAATCGAGAAAAAACGATATTTAAAAAACGACGGAGATAATCAACATGTCAAACAACGCATACATTGTGAGCAGCGTTCGAACCGCAGTCGGCAAAGCCAAACGCGGAACGCTGGCTGCCACCAGACCGGAAGAAATGGGCGCAGTTGCGGTTAACGGCGCCATCGAAAAAGTTAAGGGATTGCAGCCGGAAATGATCGACGATGTGTTGATCGGTTGCGCCATGCCGGAAGGCTCGCAAGGGCTGAACATGGGGCGGCTGATCGCCCAAAAAGCCGGACTGCCGGACGAAGTGCCCGCCGCAACCATCAACCGTTTTTGCAGCTCCGGGTTGCAAACAATAGTGATGGGCGCGCAGGCAATTATGGCCGGGCACTCGAATATTATTGTGGCTGGCGGTGCAGAGTCGATGAGCATGGTTCCGATGACCGGCTACCATTTTTCGCCTGATCCTGAATTGCTGGCGAAAGACCCGGATGTTTACATTTCAATGGGAATTACCGCGGAAAACGTGGCGCAGCGATTCAATATTTCCCGCGAAGACCAGGATCATTTTGCGCTGAAATCGCACCAAAAAGCGGCGGATGCTATTTCGTCCGGGCGTTTCCGCGATGAAATTGTGCCGATGCATGTGAAAGCTGCGATGTATCAAAACGGCAAAGTTGTCAAAATGGAAACAGCGTTCAAGATTGACGAAGGTCCGCGGATGGATTCGACATACGAAGCGCTGGCGCGATTGCGTCCCGCGTTCAAAATGAACGGAACGGTGACCGCCGGAAACGCATCGCAAATGTCCGATGGCGCTGCGGCATCGGTGGTGATGAGCGGACAAATGGTTGAAGAACTGGGTTTGCAGCCGATCGCGAAACTGGTCGGTTACGCGGTCGCCGGTGTTGCGCCGGAAGTGATGGGCATCGGTCCGATCAAATCGATTCCGAAAGCGCTAAAGCAATCCGGATTGTCGCTGAAGGATATTGGTTTAATTGAACTTAACGAAGCTTTTGCATCGCAATCGCTGGCGATTATTCGCGAACTTGGCATCGATGAATCCATCGTAAATGTGAACGGCGGCGCGATTGCGCTCGGGCACCCACTCGGTTGCACCGGAGCAAAGTTGACGGCATCGCTGCTGCACGAAATGCAGCGTCGTGGCGTTCGCTATGGCATCGTTACGATGTGCATCGGCGGCGGCATGGGCGCAACCGGCATTTTCGAAAATCTGATGCAGTAATCACAATTTTAAATTTGAAATAGAATTTCGAATCAGTTTCATTTTTTAAAGGGGTCAAATTATGGAAGCATTTTTAGGTTTTTTAACGCAATTCCCGGTTTGGGCAAGCGTGGTCGGTGCGGTGGTGCTGGTTACCTTGCTCGGGTTTTTTGGCGTTTCGCTGTGGGGATGGATCGCGCTGGGCGCCGTGCTGCTGGCCGGATTTGCCGCACCCGTTTGGCTGTGGGCAATTTTGGGCGTTGTGGCGCTGTTGTTTGGCGTTCCGCCGATTCGCCGCGCCATTGTCACCAGTCCGTTGGTGAGTTTTTTGCGCGCCAATAATTTTTTACCGGTCATTTCGCAAACCGAACGCACCGCCATCGAAGCCGGAACGGTTTGGGTGGATGGCGAGTTGTTTTCCGGCAAACCGGATTTCAAACGGCTGATGAACGAGGCGTATCCCGATTTAACGGATGAAGAAAAAGCATTTCTCGACGGACCTGTGGAAGAAGTTTGCAAAATGACCAACGATTGGGAAGTTTACCAAACACGCGATCTGTCGAAAGAAGCTTGGGATTATCTCAAAGAAAAACGCTTTTTCGGTCTGATTATTCGCAAAGAATACGGCGGTCACGGGTTTTCCGCATCCGCAAACAGCGCGATTGTCAGCAAAGTTTGTACACGCAGCGGCCCGTTGGGCACAACCATCATGGTGCCGAACTCTTTGGGACCTGCGGAATTGTTACAGCATTACGGCACAAAAGAACAAAAAGAATACTATTTGCCGCGATTGGCGCGCGGGGAAGAAATGCCCTGTTTCGCGCTGACCGAACCGAACGCGGGATCGGATGCCGGCGCTATCTCGTCAAATGGCGTGGTTTTTCGCGGTTCCGATGGTGAGTTGTATCTGCGGCTGAACTGGAAAAAACGATACATCACGCTAGCGGCGATTTCCACGGTTTTGGGATTGGCGTTTAAACTGCGTGATCCGGAAAACCTGCTCGGCAAAGGGGAAGATTTGGGCATCACCTGCGCACTGATTCCCACAAAAACCGAAGGCGTTGTGCTCGGTCGCCGGCACGATCCGTTATACAATCCGTTCTGGAATTGCCCGACGGAAGGTCACGACGTAGTTGTGCCGATCGATTCGATTATCGGCGGACCGGAACAAGCTGGAAACGGTTGGCGGATGCTGATGGAATCGCTGGCGGTCGGTCGCGGAATTTCGCTGCCGGCATCGGCGGTTGGCGGCACCAAATACGCCGCTCGCGTTGCGGGTGCGTATTCGCGGGTTCGCCAGCAATTTGGTTTGAACATCGGTAAATTTGAAGGCATCGAAGAACCGTTGGCGAGAATCGGCGGTTGGGCGTATCTGCTGGAAGCATCGCGGCGTTACACTTGCGGCGGTTTGGACAGCGGCGCAAAACCGGCGGTCATCACGGCGATAGCAAAATACAACACGACAGAATTGCTCCGCAAAGCCATCAACGATGGAATGGATATTCTCGGTGGCGCAGCCATCTCCCGCGGACCGCGTAATTTGCTGGCACACGGCTATTTTTCAATCCCGATCAACATTACTGTGGAGGGCGCAAATATCCTGACCCGGACGCTGATGATCTTCGGTCAGGGCGCCATTCGCTGTCATCCGTACGCATACAAAGAAATTTCCGCATTGATGGAAGGCGACGTAAAAGCATTCGACAATGCATTTTGGAAACACATCGGGCACGTGGTGCGAAACATGTTCCGCGCGATGGTGCTCAGCCTTTCCCGTGGCGCATTTGCCAGCGTTCCGGTGAGTGGCCCCGGTAAAAAATATGCCAAAAAATTAGCCTGGGCTTCCGCATCTTTCGCATTTTTGGCAGATACGGCAATGGGCATGTATGGCGGCGATCTGAAAAGGAAAGAAAAAATTACCGGACGTTTGGCGGATATTTTTTCGTGGTTGTATTTGTTGACCGCAACGCTGCGCCGTTTTGAAGCCGAAGGCCGCCGCAAAGAGGATATTCCGCTGCTGGATTGGAGCATGGCTTACGGATTATCGCTGATGCAAAATGCATTTGCAGAAGTTTACCAAAATATGGGATTCCCGTTTGCCGGTCCGGTTGCGCTGTGGTCGCGAATGAATGTGCTCAGCAAAGCACCCAGCGATTACACCGGTCACAAAGTTGCCCAAATTCTGCAATCGCCCGGCGAACAACGCGATCGTTTGACGAATGGCGTTTTCGTACCGGATGATGTTAAACAGGCGCTCGGTCGTTTGGAAAACGCCTTCCGTTTAGCCGTTGACAGCGAACCGATTCTCAAAAAAATTTATGCTGCCATCAAGTCCAAAAAATTGCAGAAAGACCGTCCGGATAAACTGGTGGTGAAAGCGGTGGAAGCCGGTATCATCACTTCAGCCGAAGCCGATATTCTGGCAAAAGCCCACGCTGCCCGCGAAGACGCCGTTCAGGTCGATTCGTTTACGCAGGAAGAATATCTGGAAACAGCTAAATCGAATCCTGTTCAAAAAACGGTCAGCCGTGAAGTTATTTTGAATTAACCTGAGTCATTACAGCAACTCAACAAAAAGCCGCAGGGGTTTTATAACCTGCGGCTTTTTTGTTTTGGTGCGGTTTGAGCTTGTTTGATATCATCTATTAAAATGATATGTATCATGAAAATAGCTGCGCGGGAACGATTTTATTTGACAAATTCGCTAAATGATGGTAAAATATCAAGTTTGATACAGATTTTGGTCCATATTTGCAAAGTTAGACAAGCCTGTTGAATTTTGAGTTCATCTTATTGGTTATGCTTAACTATACTACTTAACGTGGAGGATTACATGAAAAAAGGGTTAATAGTCCTTATCTGTTGGCTGCTTGTCTTCGGACTTTCGGCGTCGGCACAAAACGGGTCGATTGCCGGAACTGTCATGGATGCGGAAACCGGGGAAACGTTGCCGGGCGTAAATATCATTGTGGTCGGCAGCACGATGGGCGCTGCCAGTAACATTGATGGCAATTATGAAGTACGCAACGTTCCGGCTGGTGATTACAGGGTTTCTGCCGATTTTATCGGATATCAATCCGATACGCTGAGTGTTACCGTTGTTGCGGGGCAAACCGCCCGTTTGAATTTTTCTCTGGCAACTGCCGCTGTAGAACTTGGCAATGTTGTTGTGGTCAGCGCATCCCGCCGTGCGGAAAAATCGCTGGAAGCACCGGCTTCTATTTCTGTGATTAGCGAAGCCGAAATTCGCGGCGAAATTGCACCCACATCCGTTGCGATTTTGCGAAATACAACAGGCGTTGATATGGCTCAAACCGGCGTTGACCGTCAGGAAGTTGTTCTCCGCGGATTCAATAACGCGTTTTCCGGTGCGGCTTTCATTCTTACCGATTTCCGTCAGGCTGCAGTCCCGTCGTTGGGCGTCAATATTCACTCCATTATGCCAAATATGACGGTCGATATCGATAAAGTGGAAATCGTTCGCGGTCCCGGTTCGGCGTTGTATGGCCCGGGTGTGGATGCCGGCGTTATCCATTACATCACTAAAGATCCGTTCCAGTATCCCGGAACATCCATTTCTGTCGGTGGCGGCGAGCGCAATTTGGCGTTTACCCAATTCCGTACCGCCGGTGTCAGCCAGGCGAACGGCAAACTGGCATACAAATTTTCCGGTCAATATTCCCGTGCGGATGACTGGGAACTCGATCCCAACAATCCGGTCGATGCAATCCAATTGGATGGCAACGCTCGTCCGCGGGATTATGATTATCAAAAAATTAACCTGAACGCATTGTTGAAATATCGTTTCAACAACGAAGTTTCGTTTACATTGAACGGCGGTTACGCCGCGTTGGATGGCACCGTGCAAACCGGTATCGGCACCGTTCGTGCAGAAGATTTTGGCTATTCCTATCTGCAAGGCCGTCTGCAGGCGGGCAGATTGTTTGCCCAGGTTTACAAAAATTTCAACAACGCCGGAAAATCATTTGTGTATGACAACGGTTTGGCTGTGGTTGATAACAGCACCCAGTTAAACGTTCAGGCACAATATGATTTTGATTTGCTGAACGATAATATGAACGTCATCGTCGGTGTGGATTTGGACCAGACAACACCGGAAACCGAAGGCACCATTAACGGCCGCAACGAAGGCAGCGATGAAGTGACGGAACTTGGCGCATATGCGCAATCGCTGTTTAAGTTGGGCTCCAAACTGGACTTAACCCTTGCTGCTCGCGGTGATTATAACAACATTTTCGAAAAATGGGAATTCTCCCCGCGTGCTGCGTTGGTGTTTAAATTAAACAATACCAATTCGTTACGTGCAACTTACAACCGTGCGGTTACCTTGCCGGGCAACAACTCGCTGAATCTGGATATCGTTGCCGGAACTGCTGGTGGCGGATTAATCACCGTGCGCGGTCGCGGTGCCCGCGATGGCTACACCTGGCAGCGCAATTCCGCATACGGCACATTTGCTAATTCAGATCTGGTTGCCCGCAGCCTGAACCCGGCAACATTGGGCGCTGCACAGCCGGTCGGTTTGCCGTTGGATGCCGTTTACGGCACCGTTTATAACGGTTTGGCAGCCATTCCGTTACAAACACTCCAGCAATTGCTGGTTGCAAATGGATTCCCGTCATTACCATTACAGAGCCTTGGCGCGTTGGTTGCGTTGCTTAGCCCGCAAGCTACGCCGGTTAACGGTTTCTCGAATGGCGTGTTGGGAATTGTAAATCCGACAACCGGTGAATTTTCGATTGTTCAAGATGTAGATGACGTAAAACCGTTGGATAACACCGAAACCCAATCCTTCGAATTCGGATACAAAGGTATTTTCGGCAACAAACTGTTGTTTGCCGCAGATGCATATTATACCAAAAAGAAAAACTTCATCGGCCCGTTGCTGGTTGAAACACCGATGGTTTTGGTGCCTAATCTCTCCACCGATTTGGTGAACGCAATGGCAGCTGGCATCACCAGCAATACTCTACTTGCCAATACATTGGCTCAGTTAGGCCTCACTCCTCAACAAGTTGCTGCTTTACTGGGTGGGCTTGCCGCTGGCAGCTTGCCATCAGCAGAAACACCGGTAGCGATTGTCGTCCCGGCTGAAAATGATCTGGGTGTCGGTCAAGTGCCCGAACTGATGCTCACCTACCGTAACTTTGGTCAGGTTGAGTATTGGGGCGTTGACGTTACGATGCAGTATCTCTTCAACGAAAAACTGAGCTTCTTCGGTAACGTTTCGGTAGTTAGCGACAACTTCTTTAATAATGAAGATCTGGAAGAAGCCAATGCCGATTTGGCGCTGGCATTAAACGCACCGAAACTGAAGGGAAAAGGCGGTTTCAGCTATCAAATTCCCAAAAGCCTCAGCTTTGGCGCATCCGGCCGATATGTTGAAGGCTTCCCGGTTGCCTCCGGTCCGTATGTCGGCGGACGCCCGGCACCGTTCAACGACGACCTGACAACCACACCCGGCGTGGAAGATTACTTCCTGCTGGATGTAAATGTGGGTTACGATCTGCACAATGTGATGCATGGTTTGCGTGCAGACCTGAACATTTACAACGCATTGGATAACCTCCATCGCGAGTTTGTAGGTGCACCGGAAATCGGTCGCATGGCAATGGTTCGTTTAGGCTATACATTCTAAATATTCGCAATCCATTTTGATGTGAAAAATCCCGGTATTTCTGCCGGGATTTTTTTTGTCCAATCCAAATTTGCCTCCCCGAAAATCTTCTTTTTTTGCTGTAATGATGTTCCATAAATGTTAATTTCAAATAGTATCAAACACACATTTATGGGGCGAAAATCAATTTTCGCGAGGGGAAAATGATGAAAAAAGTGTTGTGCCTGCATTGGGAAAGCACCGAATCCACAGAAACAGTAACATTCCTGAACAAAAATATTCAATACATTCGCAAAGGGTGCCGGCAAGCGGTTCACCGCGCCCGGGAAATAATCGCGGAATATGACGGGCAGGTGGATGCCATCGCGTTGGAAAATATTCCCGTTTGGCTGGAACTTGGCAAATATCGCGAAACACACGATATTGGTGAATCGCTGGCGGGCATTGCCAAAAAAACACCGGTAACAGACGGCTCAACCATTCGCGGCGGATTGGAAAAATGGGGCATCATTTTAGCCGACCGGGCGCAGCCGGGAATTTTCAGCCGGAAACGGGTGTTGCTCACGCCCGGGCTGAACCACAGCGGAATGGCGATTGGTTTGGAGCGGCGCGGATGCAAATTGCGTTACGCCGATCCGCTGGTGTATTTCGGATTGCCGGATTTTCCCGGCGTCGGCAGCCGGTTATCGCTGGATACGGCAGCCGCGCCAACGTTGGAGCGGCTCAAAAATATGCCCTATCAACGGCTGAATTTCGAGAGCATCGGGCAAAAACGGCTCGATCACGATGACCTTTTTGCCAAATATGATATCATCGCCGGCGATGTATCGATCATCCGGAAATGCGCTCCCAAATTATTGAAACGAAAAATCATTCTGGTCAATTACGCGACAGAGGCGGATATCGATGATTTGCGCCGCCGCGATGTGGCGATTGTGATTACGCTGATGCCGTCACCGGATGGTCCGGGCGCGCTGGGGCGTTGGCCGGCTGCCGTTATCGAGGCATCGTTAATGGCTGTTCAAGCTGATGGAAAACAACAGTTTAGCGAAGATGTTTATCTGGATTTACTTTCAAATTTACGCTGGGTGCCGCACGTTCGTTATTTGCAGCCGGGTGAGGCAAATGTCAACCGGTTTGCGTTTGTGATTCACCCGTTGAACATTTCGTTTATCCACAAACATCCGAGTTACCGCTGGACGCGCAACTTGCCGGATGGTTTGGTTGAAACCATTTCTGCATACATGCCGCCCCGCTATCTTTCCCGGATTACCGGTGGAAAATCGCCGGCAACCGGGCAGCAAATTGAGGGACACCTCATTTCGCTGGGTGCGACGCCCCGCCAAATGATGAAACGCGGCGAGCGCTTTACGTACGACCGGCTGAACCAGGCGGCCAAAATAGCCGAACGGCTCGGTGCCCGGATTATGGGTTTGGGCGCGTTTACCAGCGTGGTTGGCGATGCGGGCATCACCGTTGCGCACGAAGCGGATATCGCCATCACCAGCGGCAACAGCCTGACGGTTGCGGCAACACTGGAAGCAGCCAAACAGGCTGTTGTGCAAATGGGCACCTCCGATTTAACGCGCGGAAAAGTGATGATTATCGGCGCAACCGGTTCCATCGGATCGGTATGTTCGCGGCTGTTGGCGCAGGCGATTCTGGATGTCGTGCTGGTTTCCATCGAGCCGGAACGGTTGATCGATCTCAAACAAACCATCCTCAAAGAAACGCCAAAAGCCAAAGTTACCATCGCAACCCGGGCGGATGAATTGCTCGGCGATTGCGATTTGGTGGTGACAACCACCTCCGCATTCGGTCAACGGGTGATCGACATCAGCAAATGCAAACCCGGTGCGGTGATTTGCGACGTGGCGCGTCCGCCCGATATCAACGAGCGCGAAGCGGCGCTGCGTCCGGATGTGCTGGTTATCGAAAGCGGGGAAGTGTGCATCCCCGGCGATATCGATTTCGGATACGATATTGGATTGCCGCCGGGAACCGCGTACGCATGCCTCGCAGAAACCGCGTTGCTGGCGATGGAAGGGCGTTTTGAAGATTATACGCTGGGCAGAAATATCACCACGGAACGGGTGAAAGAAATTTATCACCTGTTCAAAAAGCACCAGTTTCAACTGGCGGATTTACGTTCATTCGGGAAAGTGATTACGCCGGCGGATTTTGCCGCAAAACGGGCGCTGGCTGCCAAATTTCACGAAAATCAGGAAAAATTCCGGGCGTTTCAGAAGGATGCCGGCGAAAAACTGGCGCGTATTCCGGTGATGGCTAAAGGCGTGCAATCATCCAGCGGAAACGGTGTCGCCAAAACCGTTGGCGCTGCGCTGGCTATCGGAACGGCAGCGTATTTGTTGGGCAAGCGAAAAGGCAAAAAAGGCGCAAAATAAAGCCGCATTTTTTGTGGTAGGGAACGGTTTCGACCGTTCTGAAATAGAAAATTAGTTCGGTTTAAAAAAAAGGCACCGTTTTTCAAAAAGGTGCCTTTTGTAATTAATGCCCGGTTCGTCCGGTAAATTCGTCCATCGTTTTGTTGATGCCGAAAAAGCTGATCACCGCATCAAAAACGCTCAGTGGCAACACCCGAACCATGTATGCGGACATGACAAATCGCGGCATCACCAATCGCCGCCGGTTGCCGCGAATGGCGCCGATAATCCGTTTTGCGGCATATTCCGGTTTGAGGATCGGCAGAATCCACGGAAAGCGCGTTTTTACGCCCGCAAACATGCCCGTGTCGATGTAAAACGGGCAAATAACGGTCGTCCGTACCGGCGATTTCAGCCGTTTCAATTCCAGTCGCAACGATTCGTCAAATCCGATCGCGGCAAATTTGCTGCTGCAATAGTCCACCATTTTGGATGTACCGACAATCCCGCCGGCAGACGCAATGGTCACGATATGTCCGCTTTTCCGGCGCATCATTTCCGGCAAAAATGCCCGGCTCGTCCAAAACAGCGCCAAAGTGTTCACCTGAAAGGTGCGCTCGATTTCTTCATCGGAAATTTCGGTGAGCACTTTTCCGGACACAATACCGGCGTTGTTGATCAAAATATCCACCGGGCCGCATTCGCTGAGCACCCGTTTTCCGGTTTCGGCAATGGCTGCGCGATCCGTCAAATTGCAGACATACGTGGTTACTTTTGCGCCGGTGTTGCGCAATTCTGCGGCAGTTTGATCCAATCCTTTGGCGTTTACATCCCACAAAATAAGGTTCGCACCTAACGCCGCCGATTTCTCGGCCATCAGTTTTCCGATGCCGCTGGCTGCGCCGGTGATCAGCACGTTCCGTTGGTTAAAATCAGACATTTCACCCGCTCCGTTTCATTTTTAACATATTGTATATAATAAGGTTATAGAACTTTTTCAACCAACCGGATCAATTTTTTCACAGTGCCCGTGTAGGGTGGAAACAGCAGTGTGATCGGCGTATTTGAAAAATGTTTGAGCACCGCACGACCGTGTGAAAACGCTTTAAATCCGAAAAATCCGTGAGAACTGCCGATACCGCTGTGGTTCACGCCGCCGAACGGCAAATTGAGGTGAGAAAACTGCAGCGCAACATCGTTAATGCAGGTGCCGCCGCTGGTGGTCTGATTCAAAAAATAATCCGTGTTTTTGCGATTGCGGCTGAAAATATACAGCGCCAGCGGTTTTTCCAATTTGGCAATTGTGGCGGTCGCTTCTTCGAGATGATCGAAACGCAAAATCGGTAAAACGGGACCGAAAATTTCCTCCTGCATCACCCGTGAATCCGGCGAAACATCCGTGAGAACAGTGGGGGAGATGTATTTTTCCGCAGCGTCAGACTGTCCGCCGGCTGCCAGCGTTGCGCCATTTTCAACGGCGTCGCGGATCAACTCAACCAATCGCTCGTGATGTCGCTGGCTGATCACCCGCGGATAGCTGTCGTTCGCTTTGCGATCCGCTTCGGTTTCGCCGTATAATTTGGCAATGTAATGCTGCACTTTTTCCATAAATGCCGGAAATACTTTGCCGTTCACCAGCACATAATCCGGCGCAACGCAGGTTTGCCCCATGTTGAGATATTTGCCCCAAACCACTTTTTTGGCGGCGTCGTTGATATTGGCACTTTCGTCGATGATCACCGGCGATTTTCCGCCCAATTCCAGCGTAACGCTGGCGAGGTTTTCGGATGCCGCTTTCATCACAATTTTCCCGACATTCGGGTTTCCGGTGAAAAAAATGTGATCAAACGGCAATTTGAGCAATTCTGTGGCAACCGTTGCATCGCCTTCGATCACCGCAATTTCGTTTTCCGGGAACACTTCCGCCAAAATTTTGCGGACAATCGCATTCGTTTGCGGCGTAAATTCGGATGGTTTTACCATGATGCAATTGCCCGCCGCAATCGCGGAAACGATCGGTCCGAGCGTCAAATTGAACGGATAATTCCACGGTGAAATGATCAGCACAACACCGCGCGGTTCGTAGCGGATCCAGCTTCGTGTGGTGAGCGCGACCAACGTTGGCGAAACCCGGCGCGGTTTCAGCCATTTTTTGAGATGGCGGATTGCATAGCGAATTTCCCCGACAACCTGCATAATTTCCGTGAGATCGGTTTCTGCTTCGGATTTGCGAAAATCCGCGTTCAGCGCGCGGTAAATGGCGTCGCGATTTGCTTCGATGGCTTCGTGCAGTCGCTTTAATTTTTGAATGCGCTCTTTGGCGGTTGTTTTGGCAATCTGGGGATGAAACGCTTTCTGCTGTTCAAAAATTTCCGGGATTTTCACCGAGGTTTCCGCACCGTTTTTTTTGCTGTGGTGCGATTGCAAGGTTGGGGAATTCATGGTTAATTCTCCTAAATCGTTGAATATCTTGTAAAAAATGTGTTACTTAAACGCTGCATCAGGAAAATGCCAATGGTGTGTGTGCGAAAACTGTCTCGGATTTTGGCAGGCTCAGCGTCAAAATTTTTGCTAAAAAATTGCAGTGTTCAGTAGCGTTTCGCTATTCATTTCCTGCAGTGTAATTTACGCATTATCAAAAATTTATGCAAAAGTAATATGCAATTAAAGTTGTGAATTTTCGCAATATGTTGAACGCTGTTCAAGTTCAGTGAATACAACTAATTAACTTAATTACGAATCAGAAAAACACCGGAAAAAGTGATAATGGCAGACAAATCATCCGCAGCGCCGACAGTGCTGATCACCGGCGCGACAGAAGGTATCGGTTACGAATTGAGCAGAATTTATGCAAAGGAAGCGTACGAACTGGTGCTGGTTGCCCGCAACGAAGAACGGTTGAAATCCCGGAAACGCGAGTTGGAAGAAGAATTTGGCGTGCCGGTCGCAATCATCCGGATGGATTTATCGGAACCGGGCGCCGCAAAAAAACTGTTCGAGCTGACCGAAAAGCATGAAATTGTGGTGGATGAGTTGATCAATAATGCCGGATACGGGATAATTGGCAGGTTTGATAAAATTTCGCTGGACAGCCAACTCAATATGATTCGATTAAATATCGTTGAAATGACCGCGCTGTGCTATTTTTATCTCGGGCAAATGGTGGCGCGGGGCAGCGGTAAAATTATGAACGTTGCATCAACTGCTGCTTTTCAGCCGGGTCCGATGATGGCAACGTATTACGCCAGCAAAGCGTTTGTGCTCCATTTGACGGAGGCAATTGCAATGGAAGCCAAAGGCACCGGCGTGACGGTTTGCGCGCTTTGTCCGGGACCCACAGCATCGAAATTTCAGGAGCGTGCGGGATTCAAAAAGCCGTTGCTTACGCAACTGGGCATGATGTCTTCGGCGTCGGTTGCGAAAATCGGATTCGCCAAAATGCAGCGCGGCAAAACGGTGATCGTCACCGGTTTGATGAACCGGTTGTTTGCACAATCCTATCGCTTTTTCCCGCGAAAAATGATTCAGTCTGTGGTTCGTTTTCTGCAGAAAAATCGGGAGTAAAAGAAAAAGGATAAAGGGTGAAGGATAAAAAAAATGAAGGATGAAAAGAAAAGTGGGCAGGATAAAAGCTTAACCTGTTTATCCTGCTCCGTTTTCGGCAAATTGGTTATTTGCTGTAATAATCGATAATTTCCTGAATGGCAGCTTCGCAAACGACACAAAATGTTTTTGCGCTTTTGGTAAACATGATGCAATCTATTTCCGGGCGAAACATGCCTTTTGAGGCATAGCCCGCACCTTCGAACGCACCAACTTTTCCGGCAAATTTGCTGTTTTGTAAATAGCGGTGCATTTTCTCGCTGTGCTCGCGATCGAGGCGATTGTATAATTCTTCCGCAGATTTCACTTCCGCAGCCGCTGCGTTGTTGCGCTTCAGCTCCGCCACGCGATTGTTCAATTCCCGCCGTTGTTGTTGCCACGCCAAATCCATCGAGTCAAAATCCGCTTTTTCCCACGGTGTGGGCATTTCGATGCCCGGCGTCAGTTTATCGCGCCATTTTATTTTGGCGGGATCGGTTTCTTTGCTGATGTTCGGCTCCGCCGGCTCCACACCTTCGGGATAAAATTCGTTGTACGAAACGGATGAAGTGTAATATTCATCCGCCAAACCGAGCAGCGAATGCCCGAATTCGTGGACGAATAAATAATTGCTCCACTGGTTATCGGCAGTAAATGAGCAGTACCAATTGTAAATCCCGCCACCGCCGTAACGATAGTGATTGACCATAATATACAGCGCGTCGTACGGCACATGTGCGGCGATATCGCGCAGCGTTTTGTTGTCTTCGGTGAGCAAATATCGTTCGGAACCGAGTGAATTGAACGTCGCGTTTAGCGCCGTATTTTTGAATGAATTGTGGCGCGGCTCGTCCACGCCGCTGTCCAGCGAAGGTTTTAACACACCGTAAATATTGAAGTTAGCGCGATTGGATTTATACGGCTCTTTGCTGAAAAAATAATCGGTGAACCGTTGCAAATCCTTTTTGAATTTTTCCGTTTCATTTTTTGTGTAGCCTTCGCCGATGAACGCGATATCCACTTTTTGATGCGGAACGCCGCCGTTTTGACTTTGGATTACCAAAATATCCGGGTCTTTCGGCTCTTCGCGAATTACGGAAACCGCTGCCGGATCGATGGTCACGCTGTAAATTTCTGTCATTTTATTGTATTTGTCGCGCTTTTCGATACTCATCCGCACCGGCGCTTTCGGATACGGCAGCAGCGCCGATTCGTGATAGCTGCGTTTGATGCCGTTCGTCGCATCTTCGCTGGTGGCGTATTCGTAAAAATAGGTGTTGAAACCTTTGGAATAAATCAGTTCGCCGCCGCCGGCGTCGTAAATTTTCAGATAATATTGACCGTTGTCGAAATGGTCGATCAACTGATTGCGGCTGCCCGCCCAAACGCCGTATTGATACACATGATCCAGCGTGACAAATTCGCTGGCGGCATCGCCGATGTGGAAATAATCCACCCGCATTGTTTTATCGATGAAATATTGCTCAAATTTGGGATTGGCGTTCGCCGAAATCGCAAAAAACAACAGTGTCGCGCACAGCATTTTACAGGTTTGCATGGGTTCCTCCAATAACGGGTGATTGATTTTCGAAGTTGCAGCTATCCTTTGACGGTGATTTTTGGCTCGCTGTCCGCCAATTCAAACCGGATGAGATGTTCATCCATTTCTTTGGCGTTTGGCAGTTTTGTGAATTTGAATGTTTCCAACAATTTTATTGAACGGAGATTTTCAAAATGGACTATCGCCAAAATTGATGAGAGGCGCATTTGGCGAAATCCAAATTCGATGACGATCGAAACGGCTTCCCGCATCAGCCCTTTACCGTGAAAATCTGGCAGTAGCTCATATCCGATTTCGGCAGTGGATTTATCTTTCGAAAAATTAAATAAACAAATGGTGCCAATCAATTTTCCGGTAAGATTTGATGTGATCGCCCAATAAAATGCGTCGTTATTTTCGATGCTTTTGTTGATGTTCAAAATAAAACTTGTGGCATTTTCAATCGAATGGCACGGCTGTCGGTCAAGATATTTGTTTACGGATGGATTGGCGCGCAACGCGAAAATTTCTGCGCTGTCGCCGGTTGCCGGTTTTCGCAGGGTTAACCGGTCGGTTTTCAAAATGGGGAACGGTGAAAAATTGTTGTGTATCATTTCGTTTGGTTTCAGGCTGCCCGTTTTTGGCGGATATTTGGGTTGATTTGTTTGTTGAAAACGCATCAAAATTACTGCGCAAAACGCTATTTCAGCAGCAGCATTTTGCGGGTTTGGCTGAATGCCGGTTGGCGCGTTGCGGAAGAAATGGCGTTGATGTGATAAAAATAAATCCCGCTCGCCAAATTACTGCCATCGAAAAAAACGCGGTGTTCACCGGGAATTTGCGGTGCATCGATCAGCGTGCGAACATGCCTTCCGGCGGCATCAAAAACCGTTAGCCGGATGTGGGCAGATGTTTCCAATTCAAATAATATGGTAGTTTGCGGATTGAACGGGTTGGGATAATTCTGCGCCAGCCGCAGATTTGCCGGCACATTTGCGGGATTTCCGGAGATGCCGACAATCGGATGATCGTACCTGTAAATAACGCCGCCAATCCCCACGGCGAACGCTGTCAGCGAATCCATAAAAATAATGTCGAATAAATTGGTGCTGTCCGGCGTGTCGAAACTTTGCCAGGTGATGCCGCTATCCGGCGAAATAATGTATTTTTCCGATGTGCCAACTGTCGCCCAGGCTTCGGAATCCGTCCGGAAATCGACGGCTGTGGCCGTCCCGCGGGCATTGATTCCCGCCAAAGTGATGTATTCCCAATTGTCGCCGCCGTTGCTGCTGCGGGCGACCATGGCACCATATTCAAAATCGCCGCCGACGGCAAGTATGTTCAGCGAATCGAGAATGTGAATATCGTAAATCGGTTCCGGACCGATGGGCGTTACGTCCCAATTTTGCCCGTAATCCAGTGATCGCCAGATCATCCCGGCGTTATCGATAATCCCGCCGCTGGCGAAACCGTATTTTGTGTTGTAAAATTTTAAACATCGCACCGGGAAAAACTGGAACAAAGAGGGGTCCAGCCGAGAATAATTCCATTTGATGCCACTGTCAATTGTGCTGGCGATGGTGCCGTTTCTGCCGGAAACCCAGCCGTTTATGGCGTCAAAAAAATAGATATCGAATAAAATCTGGTTTTCCTGCGGAAACAATTGCTGGCTCCAGGTTTCGCCGCCGTCAATGGTGCTCAACAGAAGCGTCCCGATGGGCGGCGCATCGTTTTTCCAGCCGATCACCCAGCCGGTCAGCGAATCGATAAATGAGATGCCCACAATATTAAAGCTGATACCGCTATTCAACGATTCCCAACTGTCGCCGCCATCCGTGGTGCGCAAAATGGTGCCGCCTTCGCCGACAATCCAACCGTGCCGGTCATCTACAAACAGGATTTTGTTAAGATCCTCCGATGTCGGCGACGTTAGTTTTGTCCAATTTGCCGAAACAAACGCGGGGGAAACGATAATGCAGAGCGCGAAAAACATGCGCAGAAATTGGGGCAATAGACGCATGAACCTACCTTTTTTATGTTCAAATTGATTTACCGGTCAGAATTTAATGATTGGGGAAACCAAATGCCAATCTTTTAGTCCCCAAAACTTTCGGGATTCGATGCATATATTTTTTGGAATCATCTCTCCGGTTTATTATCATTTGAAGGTTCAAATGTGAGCATAATTTTCCGATTACACAATCGAGACAGATGCGCCGTTTTTTTAGCCACGGCAGATGCCAAAATAGAAAATCTGTGTTTTTAAATCCAATAATATTAATTGATTAGGAGACGTTCATGAATTCAATGCGACCCCTCCGGAAGTTGTTACGGATGGCAATTGTCTTTTCGATGTTGATCGCGGGAACTGCGATTGCCCAACAATCGGAAACGCCGTTTTTTATGGCCACATACGAAATGGAATCCGGATTGAAAAGCGCACCGATGACCGCGGAAAAACCGGTTCTGGTTTTCTCAGACGATGTGTATGTGCCCAAAACACCGTGGCTTCGGGTGTTTTTTGAAAATGTGGCGCTCGGTGAAAACAGCTATTTGCAACTCACTGCGTTGGCAGACGGCGCCCGCCAGACGTTAACTGCCCGGACAATTGCGGAATGGGAAAATGCCAGCGCATTTTTCAACGGCGACAGGATTCGCATTGAATTATTTGCTGCACCCGGCGATATCGACGTCCGGTTTTCGGTGAAAGATGTGATGGTCGGGGAATGGGTTGGCAATGTGCCGCTGCCGATGAGCATTTGCGGCGCTGATGACGACCGGATTCCCTCCGATGATCCAAAATCCGGGCGAATTGTGCCGATCGGCTGCACCGGCTGGATTATTTCCAACGGATTACAACTTACCGCGGGGCACTGCCTCGATGCGACAACCGCACAAGTGCTGGAATTTAACGTACCGATGTCGCTGCCGGACGGCACTGTCCAGCATCCCGCGCCGGAATTTCAATATACCATCATCCAGTCCAGCCGCGTTTTTGTAAATGGCGGCGTCGGTAATGACTGGGGAAAATTTGAAGTACAAAACAATTCGGAAACGGGTGAGCAACCCATTCAGGCGCAGGGCGAATCGTTCGCATTTGTGCAGGATTATTCGGCGGCAGAAATTCGCATTACCGGCTACGGCGTGGACGGTCCCGCACCGGGACACGGCAACGGTCCGCGCGACGAAACCAACCAAACCGAACAAACCCATGTCGGGCCGAATATGGGTTCCAGCGGCACAACCATGCGCTATCATACCGATACGCAGGGCGGCAACTCCGGCAGCCCGGTTATCGACGAAGCTACCGGTCGCGCGTTGGGCATCCACACCCACGGTGGCTGCAGCACCGGCGCCTCATCCAGCAACGCCGGAACCAGCTTTTTTCACCCGGATTTGTGGGAAGCGATCAACATCGCCGATCCGGAAGATCCGCTGCCGCCAACAAACATCACGGCTTTCAGCGATGCAACAACGCCCACATCGATCCAGATTGATTGGACAGCGCCCACCGCTTTGGTGGACGGAACACCGGTTTTCCCGACAGATTTTGTGATCGATATTTTGCGCGAAGGGTCGCTGTTGAATTCCATAAACGGAACTGTTGAAACGTTCACAGATGAAGGTTTAACCACAGGACAAACATATACTTACACATTGTTTACCAGGCTCATTGCAAACGACAGCACCAGTCAGGAAGTGAGTGTCAGCGCGGTTGCCGGTGGCATCGATGCGCTAATCTGGAATCCCACATTGTTGGCGAACGCCCAACAAATTGTCGATCGCGCCAAAAATGATCCCCGGGGCGAAATCAGCTTTTCGGATGCCGTTGCGCAATTATCAAAAAATAGCGAAAACGTTGCAGCAATTTCCGACGCGCTAAATGCCAACGGTATCGTCAGTTTGACCGTTGCGGAACTGCCCGCGGATTTGAGCAACGTGGATTACCTTTTTGTGGTGCTCGGTCATTTCAGCAGCAATTATGTGATCACAGCAGGTAGTGCGGAAGCCGCAACCATCGAAGATTTTATCGCCAACGGCGGCCACGTTTACATGGAAGGCGGCGATGCCTGGTTTTGGGATCCGGGTAACGGCGGACACAATTTCGGAACCACGTTTGGCATCAACGGGCTTTCCGATGGCAACAGCAACGGCGAATTGACCACAATTGCCGGAGCCGGAATTACTGCCGGACAGGATTTCAGCTACAACATCGGCAGCGACAGCTATCCGGATCACATCGCTGCGATCGGAACCGGCGCAATCATTCACAGCAACACCAGCCCGGCGTTCGATTGCGGCATTGCCAACGCCGCGCAGCCCGGCGAAACCCATGGGAACACCGTCGGTGTTTCGTTCCAGTTTATGGATTTGGTCGATGGCGCATCGCCCGCAACCAAAAATGAGCTGATGGCAACCTATCTCGCATTTTTCGGGCAAACCTCGGAAATCACCCAAAACATGGTGTTGAACGAAGGTTGGAACATGATTGCCAGCCCGGCGCAAATGGCTGATTCTGCTGTTGTTACGATGTTCCCGAGTCATGTGAGCGGCACCCTTTTCAGCTTCAACGGCGCGTATGTTTCGGAAACACATCTTGCCCGCAGCAAAGGCTATTGGCTGCGATTCGATTCCACCGAAACAGTAGAATTGACCGGCACGCCGCTGGATGCCTTCACCGTAATTTTGGATGCTGGTTGGAACATGATTTCCGGTCCCTCCTGCGAGGTGGCAACCGCCCAAATTCTCGATCAGGATTCGGTGATTATTCCCGGCACATTTTATAGCTTCGACGGCAGTTATTCCCAATCGGATACGCTGAAACCGGGACTCGGTTATTGGGTTCGCGCCAGCGATTCCGGCGCAGTGACGATCTCGTGTGCCGCACCGGTCGCCAAAATAGCGGCGCTCCAAAAACCGGATTTGAGCGTGTTTCCGGCGATTACCATTTCCGGCGATAACGATTTTTCCCAAACACTGTACATCGATGCCCGTTTGCCGGAAGCTGTTGAAAAAGCAAGGTTTACGTTGCCGCCGGTTGCCCCGAAACCGCTGCTCGATGCCCGTTTTGCAGATGATTCGTATCTCAGCGAAAGCAGCGAGCAAACCATCGTTTTGCAGGCTGAACGATATCCGTTGCGTCTGCAAATGACAAATCTGGGCAGCGCAATTTTCGAAATTTCGGAGATGGCGGGCACTGCGATAATTGCCACCCACACGCTCCGCGATGGCGATATTTTGCAACTGGCAAATCCCGCCGTGAAGCGATTATCCGTCCGCAAAAGCGGGCTGGAAAGCGGTGTTCCGGTGCAATTTGCGGTTGAGCAAAACTATCCGAACCCGTTCAATCCGTCCACGGAAATCCGTTTTGCGCTGCCGGAACAATCGGACGTCCGGGTGGAAATTTACAACGCCATCGGGCAAAAAATCGCAACAGTGATGGATGCCAAATTACAGCCGGGCTACCATCAGGTTCGTTGGGACGGCAAAAACCAGTCCGGCAATTCTGTTGCCAGCGGCATCTATTTTTACCGTGTTTCCGCCGGAGAATTTGTTGCCCATAAACAGATGATTTTAATGAAATAAGCTGCACTAAATTTCCGTAAAAAAAAAGCGCTGCCCGGTTGAGCAGCGCTTTTTTTTTAGAACGTAAACAGATAATTTGGGCGCAAATACGCCACGCGAAAACCCGCGCGAATCATATTTCGAAACGAGGGTACCGGGCGATCCGGCAGCTCCTCCGCCGTTTCGGAGATCATCCATTTTGCGCCGGCAGCGGCGGCATCGCGGAAGCGCCGGGCGATCAGTGCGGATTGTGCACCGTGCCCGCGATATTCCGGTAACGTTGCTGCAAATGCCAGTTCGGCATATTCGCCATCGATGAACAGCGCCGCGCAAGCCACCGGTTTTCGACCGTCGAATGCGATGTAATGATGCCAGCCGGTTAATCCCACCACCGCCGAAATCATGGGTTTCAACGAAGAATCCCAGCCAAAACCGCTTACGATAAGTTCAGCAAAATCATTCGCTTGCGATATGCCAATTTGTTCAATTGCCAACGCCGTATTTGCGATTGGAAACGGCTCGATACGCCGGAATAATTTCACCCAATGGTTGAATTTCACAAATCCTTTTTCCGCCAACAGCTCCCGGATGTGCAGATCATCCGCAACCGGGCACAGTTGGATAAAAAATCGCGGCACATTATTTTGCCGGTAAAACTCGATGAATTCGTCAATTTCTGCAGCCGAAATCGGCGAAAGTAATCCGGCGCCCATCACCCGGTTCATCGCCAGCGTGTCCACTGTTGCTGTGGCAACGGCGAGCGCTGTGCCGGCGTCCATCACGCTGATGCCCAGCTGTTCAACCGTTTCCGGCACTGCTTCCCGGAAATAGGTTCCCCACGATTTTATCTCGATTTCTTCAAAAAAATGAAATTGTTCTTCGATTTGATTTATTGTTTTTTCCATAATTCCTCACCCCAAATCCCCGGAATTGTTTGAAATTCCGGGGATTTAAGTTTCTCTATTGCATTATTTGGAAACGACGTAATAATAATTCTGGATGTCGTGTTCCAATTGGTGAACGTCAACGTTGCGGAAACCGGCTTTTTTGAGCATGTCCAGCGCGAGCTCTTTGCCCCACATTGTGCCGAGTCCCATGCCGCCCTGCGCCAGCGATACGGTCATGCAGTGCATGGTGGAAACGGTGTAGAGCAACGGCGCCAGCGGGATTTCCATATTGTTTCGCACGTCGCTGGATGCGCCGATATCCTGCATCAGATATGTGCCGTCGGGTTTGAGCGCGCGATAAATGCCGCGCAACACGCGATCCGGTCGCGCCTGATCGTGAATCGCATCGAATGTGGTGATGAAATCGTATTCATTTTCGGGCGCGTCGATATCAAATGTGGTCAAATCCGTTGCGTAAAATTTGATATTTGCAAGCCCTTTGGCACGCGATTCCGCGCGGGCAAATTCGATGGCTTCTTCGCTCAGATCGCAGCCGTAAAAAGTGCTGTTCGGATAAGCCTCCGCCAGAGAATTGAGCGCGCGTCCTCTGCCGCAGCCGAGATCCATCACCCGGATGCCGCTTTTCAATTTTTCCGTCAACCCCGGTATCAGCGGCAAAATGGATTCGGATAAACTGGTGAGCACAGAAAGCCCGCTGTCTTCCGCCATCACTTCGTGAAACCGTTTGAATGACGAATACGGCACGCCGCCGCCGTTGTAAAATTTGTCGATCACTTCGTCCTCAACCGTTCCGGTGAGTGGAATGTATTGCGCAAAAACGCCGAAATTATCTGCGCCAGCGGCGCGGGTCAGCAATGCCGAATGTTCCATCGGCAGAAAATATCGCGGTTCGCCGGTGTCGTTGCTGCATTGAGTGATGCTCCCGGTGGTCATCGCGCCCAGCCATTCGCGAACGTAACGCTCATCCAGCCCCGCTTTTTTGGCGATTTCCGCGCTGGTGGCCGGCTGCATAACGGACATTGTGTCGAATAATCCGGTGCGGTGCCCGATGGAAATCATCACCGTTATGGCTGCGCCGTTGATCATATCGAGCAATCGTTCGCCGAATGATTCCATTTTATTTGTATCGATTTGATGAAGTGTACACATGATATTTCTCCTGTATTTGTGTGAGTTAAGTAATTGTTATTAATTATCTTTGGTAACTGATTTCTTCATCCGTCCGATAGACCGGTTCGCGATTGAAAAACAGGTCGTCGGTAATTTCTTCAGCTGAAACCGCGATGCGAAATTCTTCAGCCGGAGCAACCTGCCGGGCAGGAAACCGCATTGCGATAAACGTTGCGAAACCGGCGATCGCCATCACCAGCAGCACCCGCCACCCGAAATGGAGGTGCGAACCGGCAAAAGCGATATACAATCCCGCCAGCGTAAAAAGGATGCCGGCAGCCGCCAGAACTGTGGACAGTTTTCCGCCAAAAGCCATCGCTTTGGATGGGTGCAACCGGTGATGCGCGATCACCAACCCGTGAAAAACGATGAACAAAATGATCCACAAATACGCCGCCGTGAACACCCATTCGATCACTTCGCTGCTGTACCATGCCGGCAGCAAATTCACCGCAAATGTTAATAGCGTTGCATTTACCGGCGTTCCGGTTCGCGGATGTGTTTTGCCGATCGGTCGCGACAGCGGTCCGAAAAACCGTCCATCCCGCGCAATACTGTAAATAATCCGCGGCATGACGGCAAACATCACCACCAGCGAACCGAGCGTTGCGGAAACGGATGCGATGCCCATCCAAATGCGTCCGGCGTTACCGAACATCAGTTCGCCAACCGCCATTTGCGGCGATTCGCCGAAACCGCCCATGCGGCTGTTCATCGCAGCTTGCCAGGTTTCCAGCGGCGCCGTTCCTGTGACGCCAACGCCCATCACCAGCGAAGTGAGTAAAATAAGCAGCAAGCCCAGCACAATTCCGCACGGCAGCGATTTCCGGGGATTGTGCATTTCTTCCGCCAGAGAATTGGCCGCTTCGATGCCCAAAAATCCCCAGATTGCCAGCGCAAGCCCGGCGGTGATAATACCGCCGTCGCCCAGCCAATTGGAAAAATCGACGCCGGTTGTCAGGTGTTCCCACGTCCATTGCCCGGTTTGGCTGATGCCCAAAAATCCGCTAACCCCGAAAACCCAGCGGATGCCCAACATCAGAATCAGCAGCGCGGCACTAAACCACGCTGTTGATTTGATGCCGAACAAGTTCGGGATGAGCGCCAAAAGACTCAGCGCAAGCACATAATAACGGATGTTCATTTCGCTATCAAGAATGGCTTGCAAGCTGACCGCGCCCGCAACGGTTTCCCCGGAAACGGCAAAAGTGCACATCGAAAAAATGATCAATCCGAAAAAAATGCCCAATGCTTTCCCGGTATTCCCGGCGAAAATCTGTTGCGCATAATCATACAGCGCACCGGCGCGCGGATAGGCAGTTCCGAGATTTGCGGCGGATAATCCCAACAATAAATTGATACCAAAACCGATCAGCACTGCCGCCGCAAAGCCGATACCGAACGTAAAATATCCGCTGAAATCGCTCACCAGCGTGCTCGCCGCAACCACCAGCGCAACGCTGGCAACCACGGCTTCCCATGTCCCGATGGATTTTTTCAGTCCGTTTGATTTTTTGAGTGACATTTCTATCCTCCATTCAATTGAAATTTTTGTCGTTTTTCAAACTGCATGGGTAAGATAGGTTTTTCGGGGTGGGGCTAACAATCGGGGTACTACCGTATTTTCGCGACAGCGTTACCGTATTTGCGATACAGTATCCGGTTTTGGGGGGGGAAATTTAGTGTTTTTATTCTGTGTGATTTTTATTCGGTGTGGTTTTTAATCCAGCATGCCCATTTCGCTGACCTTCCGGACAGCTTCGGAACGGGTGCGGCAATCCAGCCGGTCGAGCAAATGGCTGACGTGCATATCCACTGTGCGGGGGCTGACAAACAGCCTGTCGGCGATCTCTTTATTGGTCAGCCCTTCGGCGATCAGCCGGGCAATTTCCAGTTGGCGACGGGTGAGCCCGCTGCGGTTTTGCCGGGTGGCGGCATCCGCATTGCGCGGTTCTTCAACCGGTTCGCCCGCATCCTCTAAAATGGCGGCGATAATTCCAGACAGCGATCGCGCACCCAAATTCCGGGCGGTGCGATAGGCGTTGTGCAAATGCCGGACGCCGTTTTCGCGATCGCGATTCGCCAGATACGCCTGCCCCAATCGATATTCGCATTTGAGAATTTCCACCGGAACAGCCAGCTTTTCAACCTGCTCAAACGCCTGTTTGAACTGCTGGATGGCATCTTGCCATTCGTCGTTCAGCAAGGCCAGCTCGCCCAAAACGTAAGCGAGAATGCCCAGCGCTTCGGGATTTCCGGTTTCCGATGCGATTTCCGTTGCCGCGTTTGCGCAGAGCGTCAGCTCTTTTTCCTGATTCCGTTGGGCAAAAAATCGTGCAGCGGATAAAATTCCCGGCAGCGAATCGTGTTTGTCATTTAGCTTTTCGCGCAGTTCGATGAGGTTTAAATAATGCAATTTTGCAGCCTCGTCATCATTTTCGAATTCGGAAATTTCCGCCAGTCCCCAATGGGAGATGATGACCATGGGCTGCAAATTATTTTTGCCGGACATCGCCAGCGAATCCTGCAGGTATTTGCGAGCCTGGCGCATTTCGCCGCGATAGCCGCGCATCAGCCCCAGCGTTCCCAACGTAATTGCCAGCGATGATATCGGCGAATCGGCATTTCTGATTACATTTTGGCAAACATCGATACTTTGTTTCCAGTCGCCGGTGCGAAACAGAACATACGACATGCAGCTGAGGCACAATTCCGCCTGCTCATCATCGCCCTGCGTCCGGCAATAATTGTATGCGGACAGAAAAGTTTCGCGCGATTCAACATACGCCGAGGCATATTCCAGCGTGCTGCCGAGCCGGCGATACACTTCGTATGCCACAGCATTCATGCGATTTGCCAACGCCAATGCCAGCGCATCGTTGACCATTTCGATGCCTTCGCGACTGTTGCCAAACGCGGAAAGCAAGTTGCCTTTCAACGCCATCGCACGCGCCTGAATATCCGGGCGATCGGTTTTTCGGGAGAGGGAAATGCTGCGATCGAGCAAATCGATGCTCATTTTTTCGTTCAATGTGGCGGACCAGAGCGCTGCGGTTGCCAGCCATTCGGTTGCGGCTTCGGCGTCCATTCCGGCATTTTCGAAAATTTCGGCGGCGATGGTCCGGGCGGAAATCGCCTGATCCCGCGCACCCTGCAACCCGTAAACCGTTGCCAGCGATCGCTGAATTTCAGCGTATTTTTTGGGCGTTTGGCGAATCTTTTCGCTGGCGCTCAGCTCCCGCAGCACCCGAATCGCCTGACTCAACTGACCGCTAACGTGAGCGCAATGAGCCAGTTGCACCAACGCTTCCAGCCGCTCGGATTCGTTTTCGCCCTCATTCCAGATTTCCAGCGCACGCGATCCGGCGCGGGCAGCATCGCGATAGGCGTGAATCTGGCAGGATCTTTTGGCTGCTTTCATAAACGCGTCGCGGGCTTTTTCCAACTGATTTCCGGCCAGCCAATGTTCGGCGATCATCTCCGGCGATGCGTCAGTTTTTTCCAAAAACGATGCAATGTTGCGGTTTATCGATCGTTTCTGCGACCAGAGCATCTCGCTTTTCACCGCTTCGCGGGTGAGTGCATGCCGGAACATGCCTTCGCCCTGTTGAGTTTCGATGAACAATTGCCGGTCGAATAACTCATCCAGCCCGGTTTCGTCGCCGGCCAGTTCTATCAACATATCGATGCTGAACGACATGCCATACATCGCGGCACATTCCAGCAGATCGCGCGCCGGTTGCGATAGCCCGTCCAGCCGGATCAAAATGGCATCGCGAATGCTTTCCGGCAACGGGATGTGGTAGCCGTTTCGCAACGCGAGCCCGTTGCCGGTTTTGCGCAATCCGCCGCTGCTTTCCAGCGCAATCGCCAGTTCGACAATAAACAGCGGCACACCTTCGGTTTGATCAAAAATGGTTTTAGCCATTTGCGGGTGGATTTCCGAATCCAGTTGCAGCGCCATCAGCGCGGTGGAATCTTTCTGCGACAGCGGATCGAGATGAATTTCTTCGAGGTGATGCCGCCGGCGCAGCTCGTTGCGAACCCAGCGCAGCCGGTGTCCGCGCGGCAGCTCATCGCTGCGATATGTTCCCAGAAATACGATTTGCGAATGTTGCAGCCGTTCGGAAATATCCGGCAACAAATCCAGCGTTGCGTCGTCCGCCCATTGCAGATCGTCCAGAAAAATAGCCAGCGGCTGCTGCCCCGCAAAATAGGCGAATGTTTGGCAGATGGCTTCCACCAGTCGCTCGCGATCCGGCGATTCCGGCGGCGAACCAAGTTCCGGCAGCAACAGCGACAGATATTCCCGGTGCTGCTGATCCGCAAAGGAATCATCCCGGTGTTGCCGGAAATAATAGCGAATCGCTTGCGCAATCGGCGCGTACGGCGGATCAATTTCTTCGTTGGATCGTCCGGTGAGCCGCAAAAACTGGCTGGCAGCCAGCGCTTCCTCTGCCAACAGCGTTTTGCCCATCCCGGATTCTCCGGAAATGAGCACCATTTTGCTGTGACCATTCCGGGCATTTGCGAATATCTCCTGCAATAATTTGCGTTCGCTCATTCGCCCGATATTTTGTAACGGTTGTGCCATATTGAATGTTAATTATGATCTGTCAAAAATCCAAAAAAAGAGGGATTGTTATTGTAAAACCGGCGTAATTTTGTTTTATTAACCCGTCTTCAACAATTACGCCTGTTTGCCGCCGATGTTACGCAAAATGTAATTCCGGGTCCAAATCCCCGAAAATATCCATGATCGTAAACTTCCGGATGCTATGACCAAACAACTTCTTCTGCTTTTTGTGTTTTCTGCGTTGCTTTCCTGCAGTAAAAATACACACACCGAAACCGCCGATGATGCCCGCAACAATCCCACACCCGCCACTCAACATATGGAAACATACAAAACCGTCGCTGCGGATAAATATCAAAATAATGTGCGTTACAGCCTGAATGACGAAAAAACGCATGTAATTTGCACGAGCGTAACAAAATCAGCGCAGATGAAAATTACCCGATTTTTTATTTTCGATATCGCCAATGAAAAAGTGCTGTTCGAAGATTCGCTGATCAACGGCTCCGTCGATTGGCTGGATGCAACGCAGGTGCAAATTCAATCGCAACCCGGCATCGTAAAAGGAGACGAGAGCGAAACCGCAGCGCCGGGCAGCTATATTTTTGATGTGGTTCAGCAAAAAAGAATCGCGCCGGCGGGAAATTAGTAGATTTTTCGAATTTTATTATTGTATGTGGGTAGCGTTCAATCACTTGTGTGATAATAAACCGGAGATTCCTGACTTCGCAGGAATCTTCAGGCTTTCAGCAATAATGCTCTATTAACTACACAAACATTTATTACTGGCTAATAAATCTATATAAAATAAGTATTTAATCATTTTTAGTATTTTAAGAGGAGTAAAAAATTGATGAAAAAAGTATTACAGATTGGATCTGTGGTTTTGGCATTTTGCCTGACACTTATTTTATTGTTCAACGGGTCTTTTGGGCCGGTTGCACATTTGTTTTCAGAAGCTGATCAAACGATCGCAGAAAATGCGGACGAACAAACGGCGATAGCGCTAAAAAAAGCGGCGCTATTTTCCGAAAAGAAAAAGAAAGTAAAGGGCGTCGAAAAAAAGGATAGCCCGAATTTGTATGCCGAATGGCATAACGGCATCCGCACCCGCGATGGCGAAACCCGTCCGGGTTACCCGATGAATTATAAATTTAAAGAATTGTTAAAAGCACGTAACATGCAGTCCACAATGGCGTTAACTACGGCAAAAGCGAGCGCGGATTCGCTGGACTGGATTGAGCGGGGACCGGGAAATGTGACCGGACGCGTGCGCGGTTTGATTGTGGATCCGGATGATCTTCAGCATCAAACCTGGTATGCCGGATCTGTTGGCGGTGGCGTTTGGAAAACAGCGGACGGTGGACAAACCTGGGAAAACCTGACAGCAGATTTACCGAATTTGGCCACCAGCACTTTGGCGATGGCGGCATCCAATACCAACGTTATTTACATGGGCACCGGCGAAGGTTTTGGAAATGTGGATCAGCTGGACGGCAGCGGTTTGTGGAAATCGACCGACAAAGGCGCAACCTGGCTGCAGTTGACCAGCACGGCAAACAATCCCGAGTTCGAAAATGTGATGCGAATAATCGTCGATCCGGCGGATGAAAATGTGGTTGTTGCCGCCGTTGCACCGGGATTTTACGCATCATCGAGCCAAACGGCAGGCATTTATCGCAGCGAAGATGGCGGACAAACCTGGACCAAATATTATTCTACGGGAATCCGGATCGAACATTTGATCGCTAATCCCGAAAATTTCAACACCCAATACGCCACGCTGAACGGCAATGGCGTCATCAAATCCACCGATGGCGGATTGTCCTGGGCGAACGCATCCACCGGAATCGGCAGCGTCGGTCGGCAGGAAATTGCCATCGCCCCGACGGATACAAACCGGCTTTACATTTCAGCGGTTGGCGGGTCCACGGGTTCCATTTTGTATGTATCCGATAACGGCGCCGCTTCGTGGTCTGCCGCATCGGAACTGAGCGGCGGCGGTTTCAATTGGTTAGGCGGACAGGGCTGGTATGATAACACCATCGCCGTAAATCCGTATGACGAAAACGAAGTTTTTGTTGGCGGCATAAATATCTGGCGCATCAATGTGGTGAACCAGAGCGGCAGTTGGCGGAGCACAACTCAATATATTACAGATGTTTACGGTCAGTTTGGCGGAAACTCGAAAGGCGTGCACCCGGATCAACACAACATTGTGTTGACAAAATCTAGCTTCAGTGCCGGCGATTATTTATTGCTGAACGCCAACGACGGCGGCGTTTCGGTATCGGAAGATAAAGGCACCACCTTCAAACAAACCGGTTTTGGTGATTTTTCCGGTGGCGGGCTTACCTCATTCCAAACCAGCCAGTTTTATGGCGTCGATAAAGCGCCGGGCATCGATCGTTATGTGGGTGGCACGCAGGATAACGGCAGCTGGGTGTCGCCGGAAAATCCCGACGAATCGTCAACATGGATTGCCGCACCCAGCGGGGACGGATTTCAGGCGGTCTGGCATTATGGCGATGCCAACAAAATTCTCGAAACATCGCAATTCAATAGCATTTATCGCTCGTTAAACGGTGGACAAAGCTGGCAATCTGTTTCCGGTGGTGTTAGCGGTAACGGGCCGTTTTTCACCAAACTTGCCAAATCCAAGCAAGACCCGGATCTGGTGTTTGCCGTCAGTTCATCCGGTGTTTTCCGAACCGAAAATTTTGCCAATAGCTGGACATTAACCCCGATGCCCTCCGGCTGGATCGGCAACAGCTCGTTCACTCATATCAAAATTTCGCTGATCAAACCGCAAGTTGTTTGGGCGGGGCGCGATTTGAGCAACAGCAATCCGCTGTTCGTTTCCACAGATGGGGGGCTTTCGTTCAGCGCGACAAATGTGTACAGCCAGGTGCCGATGGGGCGCATCTCCGGATTGGAAACACATCCGTCCGACCCAAATGCGGCGTTTGCCCTGTTCTCGTTTGCAGAGGCACCCAAAATTCTCAAAACCACCGATCTCGGGCAAACCTGGGAAGACATCTCCGGTTTCGGCACAAACAGCACCAGCAGCGCCGGTTTCCCGGATGTTGCGGTTTACAGCCTGTTGGTGATGCCATACAATACAGATATTATTTGGGCTGGCACTGAAATCGGCATTTTTGAAACCACCGATGGCGGCGCCAGTTGGGCATACGCAAATAACGGATTACCGGCAGTTGGCATTTATGAAATGCTGATTGTTGATGACGAAATTGTGGTTGCAACCCACGGTCGCGGTATTTGGTCGGTTTCTCCGCCGGAGTTGGCCGGTTACACGCCGCCGCCGGCAACGCTTTCGCCACGGCTGATTTCTGCCAACGGCGTGGGTGGCGTCATCACTTTGAATTTGCAATTGCTATCCGAATTCGATTCAACACAGGTGATTGTCGCCGGGCAAACCGAGCTCACTTTGGGTGCAAATATTGCTCCGTTTGACACAACGTTGGACGTGATTCCGCAATCATCCGGTTCGGTGAATGTTTCGCTGGCATCGTTTAAAGATGGCGAAACATTCAAATCTTCATCCAATACCGTTCAGTTGATTTCGCTGTCACCGCCGCAGGCCTCATATTCAAACAATTTCAACAGCCCGACCAGCGATTTTATCGGCAACGGCTTTTTTGTCCAGATCCCGACGGGATTCAACAATCGCGCCATTCACACGGCACACAATTATGCCAACAACGTTGAACTGACCTATATGCTGACGGTGCCGATCATCGTTGCAAACACCAACGCGCTGATCAGTTTCGACGAAATTGCCATTATTGAACCGGGCGAACCCGGCTCCGTTTTCGGCGATAACGATTTTTGGGATTACGTAATTGTGGAAGGCTCCGCCGATCGCGGGGTAAACTGGGAATATTTGCTCGACGGTTACGATGCCCGCGAATACACCGATTGGGTGACGGCATACAGCAACGCCAGCTCGATCGATTCCACGCTGTATAAAAACCGGGTGATCGATATATTGAACACATTTTCGCCCGGCGAAGAAATTCTCATTCGCTTCCGGTTGTTCGCCGATGGCGCGGCTGTTGGCTGGGGCTGGTCTATCGATAATTTGAATATCCAGAATGTTGTGGGCATCGCCGATGACGGTGTGTTGCCGCAGGCGTTTGCGTTGGAACAAAATTATCCCAATCCCTTTAATCCGAGCACAACCATCAGCTATCAATTACCGCAAAGCAACGATGTTGTGTTGAAAATTTACAACACCCTCGGACAGGAAGTGCGGACGTTGGTAAACGAACGCCAAAACGCCGGACGTTATGAAATAGTGTGGGATGGGTTAAATAGCAACGGTGCTGCCGTTGCCAGCGGAATGTATATTTACAAAATTCAATCCGGTGAATTTACCCATCAGCGGAAGATGATGCTGGTTAAATGATGGTTATTTGAAAGAATTGACTTACTATCGGTCATGCCCGAATGTCTTTATCGGGCATCCTTACCACCGGAATAAATTTCCGCTAAAAAATTGCGGGAATGACCAATGCTACGGACAACGAATTCAGTACAGCCGGTTACATAATGGACAGATGATCTGATAGTAAATAATAAGATCGAAGGCTAACCAACTCATAAGATTTCAACAAAAAAGCCCTGCAAATTTCAACATTTGCAGGGCTTTTTTTTAGATTCAGATTTCCGGTTTTTTCATATTGAAATATTCCTCTGCCAAAATTGAATACAAAACGATATCCTCAAAAACGCCGTCTTTCACCACCATTTGTCGCAACAATCCCTCCCGGCGCATCCCGATTTTTCCCATCACTTTTCCGGATGCCGCATTTTTGGGGATAAAATGACCGTGGATCCGGTTCAAACCGAGTTCCTCAAAACCGTATTTCAAAAGCCGTTGCGCTGCTTCTGTGACAATGCCTTTGTTCCACCAGGTTCTGCCAATCCAGTATCCGATTTCCGCAGATTTATTGTAATGATCAATATTTTTCAAACCGATCGAGCCAACCAGCGCATTCACCTGTTTCAGAATGATGGCAAACGGTGTTTCCGTGCCGGTTTCGCGCAACTGCGGATGCATGGCAATCCATTGTTCGGCATCCTGCAGGGTGTACGGATGCGGTAAACGGAGCGTCATTTCGTAAATGGAGTAATCGTTTGCCAACTCTGCAACACGCTCCGCGTCGCTCATTTCAAACGGTCGCAACCGCAACCGCTTCGATTCCAGAAAAGATTCATTAATATTCATACGCTGCTCGTCAAAATTAAATATCTGGTTACTTTCCTTTAAGGAATATATATTGCCCAACCGGTTTGTGGCGATTAATTTTGTCACATCTCAATTAAAAAACAGATTTCCGGCAGATCAATGGATTTTGCCCGAAAACCAAATGTGAACAAAAAAAATGTTTTCCGATGACCGAAAAAAAAGAGAATCCGCAAGCTGGCAACCCGCTTCACGGAATTACCCTTGAGATGATGTTGAGCCAACTGGTTGAGCATTACGGGTGGGAAGAATTGGGGAAAATTATCAACATTCGGTGTTTTAACTACGATCCGAGTATCAAATCCAGCCTGAAGTTTTTGCGCAAAACACCCTGGGCCAGAAAAAAAGTAGAGGATTTATTCCGTTGGCTTAAAGCATCGGAATCGTATCTTTCGGGCGATGAATCTTGATTTGTTGTTTTATTTATGTTTTGAAATAAGGGCGTTTGCGGTCATCGCTTGTTTGGTTTACCTTTCATAATGGATTTGTAAAGCTTGCCAAGCTCTTTATCCCGCTGCCGTTTTTCCAGATATGTCCGTTCGTTATACGCCGATTCCCGTTGGATTTTCATGTAACTTTCGTATCGTTCTTCGCTGATTTCGCCGGATTCGAGCGCATCTAAAACCGCGCAGCCTTTTTCGCCGGAATGTGTGCAATCGTTGAAACGGCAATTTTCTGCAATCTCCGCAATCTCCGAAAATGTTTCCGAAATCCCCGATTCCACGCCGATATTTCCCAATTCCCGCATGCCGGGTGTATCGATCAACAAAGCGCCATTATCCAAAATAATCAATTGCCGGCGGGTGGTGGTGTGTTTTCCGCGCTGATCTTTTTCGCGAACTTCGCCGGTTTCGAACCGTTCATCTTGCAATAAAACGTTGAGCAGCGTGGTTTTGCCAACGCCGGACGAACCGATGAGGCAGTAGGTATGCGCCGCTTTTAATCGATCGGTAACTGCCGGAACACCATCGCCGCTGACGTTGCTGAACGGGATTATTTCCGTTCCGGGTGAAATCGCTTCGATCGCGTCGCGTTTTTCCTGAAGTTCTTCCGCTGAAAGTAAATCGCTCTTGCTGAGCAGAATTGCTGGCTGGATGCCGGCTTCGTAAATCATCACCAAATAGCGTTCCAGCCGCCGCAAATTGAAATCCCGGTCGAGCGACTGAACGATAAATGCGGTGTCCACATTGGCGCAAATTACCTGAAAATCGATTTTTTTACCCGGCGTTTTGCGTTTTAAAACAGAGTTTCGCGGAAAAATTTCGTGGATAATCGCGAACGTTTCGTCATCAAAATATTGAACGTGCACCCAATCGCCAACTGCCGGATAATCGAGCGGCGTTGATGCGGTTAACAGCATTTTTCCGGTAATTTCCGCGGTTAAAACGGCTTTGCCGTTGTGGATCAAATAATTGTCCCGATTGACGGCAACCACTCGCGCCAACGGATAATCCGCCAGTTTTTGCGGACCAATTTGATCTGTCTGAATGCGCCCAATGCCTAATTTTTCCAGTTCCATAGTGTTGTTTTCTCTGGATTTAAGTGCATCACCAAGTGTATAATTCCAAAGGGTTTGATCCATAAGAAAGGTCGGAAGCGAATGTCCCGTTCCGAAAAAAAATCACTGTTTTTCAATTAACGATAGCATTTTTTCAACATCCGTTGTGGGTAATTCGCAGGCGAAATTGCGACAAACATACACCGTCGCTTTATTTTCGATAGCGGATAATTCGGCGGTAAACGGCGCAATTTTGGCGATTTCGGGATTTTTTTCATTCGCGGGACGATGCAACACTACCGCGTTTGGCAAAAACCGGCGGTGCAGTTCGCGAATCAGGTGTTGGGTGCCCGCATTTTCGCGGTCGCCGACAATCACAATTTCGCTGGTTTGGCGCGTACCGAAATCCAGCCCGCAAAGCAACATGGTGTAGGCAATGGGCGATTGCCGGATCATATCCGAAAATGCCCGCCCGATTTTCTCGGCATGATTTTCAAGCTCCGTTCGTCCGGTGAGGCGTGCGAGGCGTTGCAAATTGAGCATCATCACCGAGTTTCCGGAAGGCACGGCGCCATCGTAAATTTCTTTTTTGCGAACCAGCAATTGCTCTGCGGCGTCTGCTGTGAAAAAATATCCGCCGTTTTCGTTATCCCAGAAATCGTTTTCCAAAATATCCGTAAGTTCAATTACAGCTTGCAGATAGCGGGTGTCAAATGTCGTTTGATACAGCTCGGTAAAACCCCAAATTGCAAACGCGTAATCATCCAGATAGCCGTTGATTGCAGCATCGCCGTTGCGATAACGGTGGAATAATTTGCCGTTATTTTGGCGCATGTTTTCCAGCAAAAAATCGGCAGCATTTGTTGCGGCAGCCGCGAATTCCGGGGTGTCGAACGCCTGTGCCGCCCGGCTGAGCGCCGCGATCATCAGTCCGTTCCAGTCGGTGAGGATTTTATCGTCTTTCAACGGATGCACCCGTTTTTCGCGTTCCGCGAATAATTTTTTGCGCATGTTTACCAAATTTGCCGCCAGCGAATCGGCAGTTGTGTTCAGCCCCGCTGCAAGTTTTTCCAACGGTTGGCGCTGATGCGGAATGTTCGCGCCGGTGCGGTGTCCGGTGGCTTCTTCCATAAAATTGCCCTCGGGCTCAATTCCGTAAACGCGGTTGAATAACTCCGCGTCAGTTTTGCCCAAAATTTCCGCAATTTCCTGCGCCGTCCAGACGTAAAATTTGCCCTCTTCGCCTTCGCTGTCCGCGTCTTCGGCGCTGTAAAATCCGCCGTTCGCATCGGTCATATCCCGCAATACATACGTGATAATTTCCCGCGCGGTTTTTTCGTAAAATGCGTTGCCGGTAATTTGGTAAGCTTCGGCGTATGCGATGGTCAACATCGCCTGATCGTAGAGCATTTTTTCGAAGTGGGGGAGGAGCCAATATTCATCCGTCGCGTATCGGTGAAACCCGAAACCGACGTGATCAAAAATGCCGCCGAGGCGCATTTGCTGCAACGTGTGCTCAACCATTTGCAACGAGATTTTGTCGCCCGTTCGTTGATGGTACCGCAATAAAAACAAAAGGTTATGCGGTGTCGGAAATTTGGGTTTTTCGCTGAAGCCGCCGTAATTTTTATCATAATTTTGAGCGAGTTGGGCGAAGCCGGTATTCAGCAATGTATCTGCCAGCACGCCGCCCGGCGTGTTGCCGGAAACGCGGTTCAGTGCTGCGGTAATTTGCTCCGCAGAGGTCATAATTTTTTCGCGGTCATTTTGCCACGCTTCTTTGATGATGGGAATCAACTCCATCAATCCCGGTCGATTAAACCGCCGGTTTTTGGGAATGTAGGTCGCCGCGTAAAACGGGCGTTTATCCGGCGCCATGATGATCGTGAGCGGCCAGCCGCCGCTTTGGGTCATCATTTGGCAAACGGTCATGTAAATATTGTCGATGTCCGGGCGTTCCTCGCGATCCACTTTGATGTTGATAAACGCATCGTTCATGAGCGCCGCAACGCTGGAATCTTCGAACGATTCGTGCGCCATCACGTGGCACCAGTGACAGGTGGAATAACCGATCGATAAAAAAATGGGTTTGTCCTGCGCTTTTGCGGCGGCAAACGCTTCTTCGCCCCACGGATACCAGTCCACCGGATTTTCGGCGTGCTGGAGCAAATAGGGGCTTTTTTCGTGAATTAAACGATTGTATGCGTCATTTTGCATGATTTTTCCGGTTTTATTGGATTGATCCTGACAGCTGATTACCAGCCCAAATAAAACTATCAGCAAAATTGGCGAATGGCAAACGGATTTTTTTCGGGGATCAGATTTTCGGGATGTAAAAAAGTGGGTGTGCATGACAGAAAATTTCGGGATTAACCGAGCCGCCGAATCGCCAGCATTGTTACGTCATCTGCTTGCGGTTCGCCATCGGCAAACGATTCGATTGCGGTGAGAATTTTTTCGACGAGCTGTTGCATCGGCTGGTTTTTCGGAGCGGATGAAACGAGTTCGTAAAGCGGATCTTCGCCCCATTCCTCGCCATCGGCGTTCACCGCTTCGTTGACGCCGTCGGTGTAGCTGAGCAGCAAATCGCCTTTCCGCAATGTGATGTTTCCGGTTTCGTATGTGTAAACCGGCAGCACGCCCAAAATCAGCCCGCCGATGTCCAGAAATTCCATCGTTCCGTCGGCACGCAGCAAAATGGGGTTGTTGTGTCCGGCGTTTACGTATTCAATGTTGTTGGTCGCTTTATCGAGAATCGCGACAAAAAAGGTGATGAATTTATCCATCCCGGTGTTGTCGTAAATAAGTTTATTTAATCGACTTACGACTTCCTCGATAGGCAAACCGACTTTCACGAGCACCCGTAGCGCAGCCTGCAAATTGGCCATCAGCAGTGATGCGGGAACGCCTTTTCCGGACACATCGGCAATTGCCAGCGCAATGCGCCGGTCGTCGATGGGAATGATATCAAAATAATCGCCGCCAACCTGTTTGCTGGAAGCGTTCATGCCGTACAAATCGTAGCCGTCCAATGCGGGAATGGTTTTTGGCAGCAGCTTTTTCTGGATGTTCCGGGCAACATTCAGCTCTTCTTCCAACCGCTGTTTTTCCAGCGTTTCTTCGAAAAGCCGGGCATTTTCCAGCGATGTGACCGCCTGGCTCACCAACGTGGATAAAAATTCCCGGTCGGTTTCCGTGTAGGTTTGTCCGGAAATTTTTTTGCCGAGCAGCAAATAGCCGATCAATTTTTCCTGATGCTGCATCGGAATGAGTGTCTCAACTTCTTGTTTTTGCAAGAGTTGCTTCAGTCGATCGTTTTTGATTTCAGATACGGCAATTGCGGATTCCGGAAGTTTGAGCGCCAGTAATTCGGGATAGAGCCCTTCCAGCAGATCGCTTTTGAAACCGCGCGATTCTTGCCGAACCAGATGGTCGTCGCGTTTGAGCAGCAGCGCATATTTGGTGATGAGCATTTGCCCCATCACCGCGTAAATCAACAATCGTAGAATTTTTTGGGCGTCCAGCGTTGCGGAAAGTCCGCGAGCGATATCGAACAGCGTGCGGAGTTCCTGCACTTTTTCATCGAGCTGCCGGTTGATTTGTTTGATTTCTTCCAGTTGCAGCGCGTTATCGATAGTCGTGGCAGACATATTCGCCAGCGAATTGAGAAAATTGACTTCGTCATCGCTGAATTCATTTTTCGTGAGCTTTGCGCCAAACATCATAAAACCGAGCAACTGGTTGTTGTTTACAAACGGAACACCCAATTCCAGCCGCGATTCTTCTACAAAAGCTTTCAGTTTTGGCGGGCATCTCTCGCCCATTTTTTCGAAATGTTGGGGTGTAAAACAATCTTCGGGAATGTCTTTTTGATCAAAAACAGTTTCCTGCAAGGCTTTGGAAATACCTTTTGCCATCACAACTTTGTATTGGCCATCCTGTTTGAGGATGATGCCGCCGCGCGAAATCATCATTCTGCCCATGGGAATAAGCATCACATTGTTGAGCACGCGCCGCAGCTCCAGCGATTCGTTGATCAGTTGGCTGATTTCAAAAAGTGAGGAAAGCTCCAGCAATCGCCGGTTCACTTCGTCGATCGATTGCTGGGGATATTTTTCGGAAAGATAGTCGAACAGTTGGGTCATTTTTTTACCCGTTGGTGCGGATTTTGACCATTTTTACTTCGTTACGCACACCGGGTTTTATGTTGAAAGATACTTTATCCATCAATGTTTTGATCAGGTGTACGCCAAGCCCGCCCGGTTTCATGCGTTTGAGGTATTCGTTCATATTGGGGGATTTCAAATCATTGGGATTGAAACCCATCCCACGGTCTGCGATGGTAATTTCGATGCGGTCCTTCCGGGTGCGAACGGTGACCAGTATTTTGGGATCACTTTTATCATCGCCGGTGTATGCGTGGGTAACCACATTTGCACATGCTTCGTCCACTGCCAGTTCAATCTGATAAATATCGTCATCAGAGAAACCAATATTTGCTGCAATTCCGGAAATGAACTTGCGTACAATATCCAGATTTTCGGATTTTGCCGGCAGATTCAATCGAAAAGTGTTTTTAGCAGTGCTCTTTTTGGTTTTATTCATGAAATTAATATCCTGACATTTCACTGGGTAAACTTGCCCGTCGCTTCGCTGGTGCTGTCGTAAAACTCGTATAAACTGGGGAAACCCAACAAATCAAATACTTTAAATACGCGCGGTGTTACCTCTGTCAGTTTAATATCGCCGTTATTGTCTCGTACTTCTTCGATGAATCCCATAAACACACCTAACCCGGCAGAGCTGATGTATTGCAGCTGTTTCATTTCAACAACAATGTTGAAGCGATCTTCAGCAACAAGGGTATTCAAGGCATTTTCAAACTCGGGCGCTGTATGCGCATCCAGATAACCCGACAAACACAGGATACTTACCTGGCCTTCGTCTTTGCGCGCGACTTCAAAGTTTGCCATCCATTCCTCCTTCTAATACAGGCAGTGCATTATCTACGTGGGTAATACCTGAGTTGTTACCCGATGCCACATTTTTTTGCATTTTAAACGGAACAAAATCTTATAAAATCTTGATTATCCCAGATAATTGAGACGATCGTATTTTCAACAGATACAACAGCTTGCGAAAATTTATTTTTCGCATTGATTTTTTAGCATATAAAATAACCCGTACGGACGAGTAATCAAAATATATTTCACGATTTTTATATCAGATAACGGGATTACACGATTTTAGATGCAATAATATTTTTTATTTTTCAGGAATACCGGTGGGGGCGAAAAATTTATTAATCGAGCAGCAATTCCAGTGGTTCCGATAAAATACGGTTGCCGGCGCTGTTTCGGGATTCGCTGATGCGGTTGCCCTGCGGATCGTGCAGGGAAACGATGCTGCGACCAATATCCGCCACCACGATGGTTTGGTCTGCCGGATTTATGCCGATGGCTTCGATGCTGCCGAATTCCGCTTTGCGGAAAATTTCCTGTCCGGCCGCGTTAATTTTCACCAGTGCGTCGTCGCTGCCATCAATTTCCTGCGCCAGAAATATGGCGTCGGCTCCGGTTACGGTAACCTTGCGGTAACGTCCCTGCAAACTGATCGGTGTTGTATTATTTTGATTATCGATTTGCAACAGCTGGCTGGCATTTGTTCCGGCGGAAAGCGCATAAACAGTTCCGCTAAATACAGCAATATCCCGCCCGGTAAAGCCGCTATCAAACGGCCAATCGGCGGTTAGCCGCGCAACACCGGAACTGATTTCATATCGTGAAATTGCCTGATCGCTCATCACCCAAACGGCATCGCTTGCAGCACTTTGTTTGATTCGCCGGTAATCGCGGTTTTCGTCCAGTTTTGTGATGCCGATTAAATTATTATTGAACAGCACAAACAGCCGTTTGCGCAAATTATCGAGCAAATACAGTTGCCGTTCATTCACGTTAAAAAACAGATCCTCGGCTTTGGACAGCGAATCGAAATAGAAAAACCGTTCCCGTCCGGTTTGCCGGTTCAAACTGACGATGCTTTTGACGTAGGTCGGCGTGCTAAACCAAAACAGCGAATCGCCGGATGTCGGTGTCGCCCAGTTTTCGGATAAAAATTCGGTCCGGTAATCGCGGAGGGTGTGTTGCAAATCGTAACTGAGCAGCTTCACATTGCGGTCGTCGGTGGTGAGCACCCACCATTTTCCGTTTCCGATGAGCGCGCTTTCCACCTTTGAGGGGGTGGATTCCACATTTGTGCCGAGCACGGAAACCCGGTAGTAATAGCGTTGCCCGGGCTGAACCTGAAAATCGGTGAACTGGCCGGCGGATTGAGACAAATTCTGGAATTCTGCCAGACTGTCCGGGTTACCGATTGAGCGATAAATCCGGAAGCCTGTGATATCCTCAACCTGTCGGTTGAGTTGCCAGCGCAGCGTAATCTGGTCTGATTCCGGCAACAGCGATAGCGAAATTACCTCGTCGTTTTCTCCGGGTTCAAACGGGTTGCTGCGTCCCCGCTCGGTACATCCCCAAAAGTAGAGAGATGTAAATACAAAAAAAATAAGCAGATAAAGAAATAGATGTGGTGATTTTACCGGCGGTTTCATGGATGTCCGAATGTTCAGTTCCGTTAACAAAATTTATTCATTGCGGCACATCGCCCAAAACATGATCGCATGCCGTTTGAAATATAACATCTCTAACAACAAAAGGTTTCCACAGCGCCGTGAAAACCTTTTGAATGAAAATTGAAAAATAGTCTATTTACATCAGTTTTTTTGTTGCTGCGATAACATCGTCGTAATCCGGTTGCTGAGCAATATCCGGAACCAATTGGTTGTATTGAAGGATGCCCTTTTTATCCACAATAAATACCGAACGTGCCAGTTGACGCCATTCTTTTATTAACACACCATAATTCGTGCCGAACGAAACAGTCCGGTGATCAGAAAGCAGAACAACTTTGTCAACTCCTGTTGCGCCGCACCAGCGTTTTTGGGCAGGTGGTAAATCTACACTAATGGTTAAAATGACAACATCATCGCCAAGTTGCCCCGCTATTTCATTAAACCGTCGGGTTTCCATATCGCAAACACCGGTGTCCAGGCAAGGTACTGCAGAAATTATTATTGTCTTTCCTGCAAAATCGCTGATGGACTTTAACTGGCCATCCAACCCAATTGCAGAAAAATCCGGTGCTTTTTGTCCAATAGAAATATTTTCACCAACCAAATTGAGCACATTGCCACGTGACGTAACAGTTTTTTGATCACTCATAAAAACACTCCGTATATTGTATTGAGTTTAACCTGTTAAAAATGATTGCGAAATATAATTCCCTTTGATAACGGATGGAAATCCTTTCAAAAAAACAGGTTTTTCGCTATGAAAATTATGATAATTCCAATCGATTCTTTTTTTTTGGAAATAGTTTGTTAAATTTTGCTACACGTATTTTAAAAAAATATAGATTGAAACAATAAATTAAATGACAGCAACAACAGATTTTTCTGAAAAAGCGGCAGCGATTGCGGAGATTTTGAACCGGCTGTATCCCAACCCTCCGATACCTCTGAAACATGAAGACGCTTACACACTGCTCATCGCGGTGCTGCTTTCTGCGCAATGCACGGATGAACGGGTGAACAAAGTGACGCCAATATTATTCGAGCGGGCGAAAACACCGGAAAATATGGTAAAGCTTGCTGTCGCAGATATTCAGGAAATTATTCGTCCGTGCGGGCTTTCGCCGCGAAAATCCAAAGCGATATATGAATTATCGCAAATTTTGCTGGATAAATTTGATGGCGAAGTTCCGGCAACATTTGAAGATCTGGAAGCGTTGCCCGGTGTTGGGCACAAAACGGCATCTGTGGTAATGACGCAGGCTTTTGGCGTTCCCTCATTTCCGGTAGATACCCACATTCACCGGCTGGCATACCGGTGGGGATTATCGTCCGGCAAAAATGTTGAGCAAACGGAAAAAGATCTCAAAGCAATTTTTCCGTCGGAAAGCTGGGCTAAATTACATTTGCAAATCATTTATTTTGGGCGTGAGTATTGCCCTGCACGGGGGCACAATCCGCAATTGTGTCCAATCTGCAGCAAATTCGGGCGTGAAAATCTCGATCGTTGATTAGCCGGATTCAGAAAATTCGCATTAAAAATATAAAATTGTGCGATTTGAAAGAGGGATTGCCCCTAGTTTGTTGTTAATTTCTTGCGGAGTTGAGAAAAGCATTCAATCTACGGTCATCCTGACCGGTAATTTCCGTTGTCAACAATATGCCTGTGCGAATGAGATTAAATTGAATCAGGAGCGGTAAGTGACAGATTTATCAAGGGAGGAATTTTCTTCCTACAGTTACTCTAAATATTTTGATCTGGCTCCGGTCGGTTATATGACGCTGGACGCAGCGGGAACAATTGTTTCGACCAATTCGCAAATCGCCGCAATGCTGAATGCGGATGTTGAAGAATTGGTATCGAGCAGTTTTATCAATTTTGTTTCGTTGGAAGATCAGGATAAATTTCTACAATTTCTGACACAACTTTCCGATTCCGGAGAACGGGCAACTTGCGAAGTTGACATCCCGTTGGATAATGTTGAAAACATGGTGCTGGAGCTGCACGGCATTGCCGTTTTTGATGCAAATGGCAACCTGAAAGGCTATTATCTGGGATTGATGGATATTACGCGAACGAAACGACTGGAGCTCCAACTGGTGCAATCGCAACGGTTAGAGGCGTTGGGCGTTCTCGCCAGCGGTGTCGCGCACGATTTCAATAATATTTTGGGTGCAATTTTGGGTTTTTCTGAATTGACGCTGTATGAATTGCCGAAAGATAATCGCCAGCGCGGTTACATCGAGCAAATTCAAAAAGCGGGCGTTCGCGGTAAAAACCTGGTTGAACAAATATTTGCATACAGCCGTCGCGTTTCGATGGATCAAAAACCGGTGCCGTTACAGGTTGTGCTCACCGAAGCCGTGAAAATGCTCCGCGCATCCATTCCCGCGAATGTGGAAATTCGCACCAATTTCAGTATGGAATGTGAAAGCGTAATGGCTAACATTACCCAAATTCACCAGATTGTTATCAATCTTTGCACCAACGCTTTTCACGCCATCCACCCAAGTCCCGGAATTATTGAACTTACGTTGGAGCCGCTCACAAATGAGTGGGTTGACGAGCAAGTTGAGCTGATGCCAAAACCCGATTATTTTATTCGGTTGCAAATAAAGGACAACGGCAAAGGGATGGATGAAGATACGCTGCGGCAAATTTTCAATCCGTTTTTTACCACAAAACCGGCTGATTTGGGAACCGGGTTGGGTTTATCGATTGTCCAGAATATCGTCAAAAGCCATTATGGGCAAATGTCCATTTACAGCACGCCAGGCGTTGGCACGGAATTCAACATCTATTTTCCGGTAACGGATGTGGACAGCGCGGATGAAGCGGATGAAATTGAAGACATGGAGCGCGGCGACGAATCCATTTTGCTGGTGGATGACGAGCAATCGCTGGTGATGGTCGGGCGCAAATTGCTCGAGCATCTCGGTTACAAAGTAACCGCCGTCAATGAAAGCTCGCAGGCGTTGGAGCTGTTCAAAGAAAATCCGTTCGGTTTTGATCTGGTAATTACCGACCAAACTATGCCGGAACTCACCGGTGTGGAACTGGCGCAGCAAATTACCAGTATACGTGTGGGAACGCCGATTATTTTGCTGACCGGTTACCGGAATTCGGAAACAGTTTCGGATGCGCGGGCAGCGGGCGTTTCGGAAATTTTGACGAAACCGATTGATATCCGGGTGTTCAGTCAAAAAATCCGCAGAGTGTTGGGAAACACTTAAATCCCGGAAAACTGGAACCGAACGAGAAATTATGTTTGCCAAATTACTATTTATTTTTGTCACCATTCCGCTGGTCGAAATGCTCATTTTGATCAAATTGGGCGAAGCCATCGGGTTTTGGCCAACGATGGCAATGGTTGTTGTAACCGGCATTATTGGCGCATCGCTGGCAAAAGCGCAGGGATTTCTGGCGCTGAATCGCATTCGCAGCGAGTTGAACACCGGCAAATTACCCGCCGACGAACTGGTGGACGGGCTGCTGATTTTGATTGGCGGCATCGTGCTGCTTACCCCCGGATTGCTCACCGATTTAGCCGGATTTTCGTTGATGGTCCCGGCGATCCGCACAGTTATCCGGAAATGGCTGCAACGCCGTTTTAAAGGATTTTTGAGCAATCGCAGCAATGTTTTTGTAAGCGGATATTCCCAAAAGCCGGAATACACCGACGATTACCGGATTGAAGAATAGCAGATTTTTGATTATTTCCCATCGAAAAACGGGCTCAGCGTATGATACAACAGTATTTTCTGGGCTGCCCGATTTGGGCAAACCGCGAATGGGTCGGCGAATTTTTTAGCCCTGACGCCCGTCCGGCAGATTTTTTGAAACAATATGCCGGTGTGCTCAATACTGTGGAAGGCAATAACACGTTTTACGGATTGCCCAAAAAAGATACCGTAAAACGATGGTACGCTGAAACACCCGCAAATTTTCGCTTCAGTTTCAAATTCCCCAAAACCATTTCGCACGAACACAAACTTGGTCATACGGACGAATTGCTGGCTGCATTTTTTGATGCGATGTCGCCATTGTCGGAAAAATTGGGCATCCTTTTTTTGCAATTGCCACCCGGTTTTGGCAGCGAAGGACTGCCCGCTTTGGCACGATTTCTGGAACAATTGCCGGGTGAATTTGAATATTCGGTTGAAGTTCGCAACGAAGATTTTTTCCGGGAAAATGGCGCCGGCGCCGTGCTGAACGAGTTGCTTGCCAATTACAACATAAATCGCGCGATTTTCGATACCACGGTATTGCATGAAATGGAAAGCGGTGACCCGTTTGTGATTGCCGCTCAAAAACGCAAACCCAAAATGCCCGCCCAATTTGTGGCAACCGGAAATCACCCGTTTGTGCGATTTGTGGGACACAACACGGTAAAACCCAATCTGCCTTTTTTGCAACAATTAGCCGCAACCGTCGCAAATTGGATTGATGACGGACGCGCACCGTTCGTCTTTTTTCACTCGCCGAACGATTTTTACGCACCGCATTTATGCCGCGCATTTCACCAAATATTGAAAGAAAAATTGACGTCTGTTGATGTGGGTAATTTCCCCGCGTTTCCGGTTGAACGGCGGGATGGGGAACAACTCAGCCTGTTTTAGCGCTCAGCGCAGCGATCGCCATTTTTCCGCTAACCGCCGCACTTTCGATGGTTGCGGGCAGCTCTGTGTCAATCCAGTCGCCGGCGAGAAAAAAATTGGCAATCGCGGTTTCCGCCATCGGGCGATGGCGCAGGCTTTCCGGCGTTTGCAAAAATGTGGCGCGTTTTTCGCGAATAATTTTATGTGCTGTCAACCCGAAATCCGATTGCAGATCTCCCAAAAAATAATGCCGGAATTCGCTGCTCACCTGCTCGAGAATCGCCGGATCTTCGGCGTTTGCCAGATCGAATGCGGCGCTGATCACCAACGAATAGCCGTGCAAATTTGCATCGCCAGACGCCGGTAATTCAAAAATCCATTGAACCGGTGAATCAACCAGCGCTGCCGGGAATCGCGACGGAATCGGTTTTCTCAGCCACAAATACACCGTGATGATGGGCGAATACGTAAACTTATCCAGTGACAACGAGAGTGTTTTTCGCGCCTCCGGCGATGATTCCAGAATTCGATCGAGCGCATGCGGCGGTATTGCAGAGATTAAGCTTTCAGTTTCAATCCGTTCACCGCGATGCGTTTCCAACGCAGAAATGCGGCCATTTTCTGCGACTATTTTTCGAACGATTGTTCCGCTGCGTAACGCACCGCCGTTTTTTGCCAGATATTCTGCAAATGGTTTGGCAAACAATTCGCTCAATCCGGTTTTCGGGATTCCCAATCCGCAGGTTTTGGCGTTGTCCAAAAATGCCAGCTTCAAAGTTTGATGCAGCAAAAATGCGCTGGCTTTGTGAACCGGCGTATTCAGCGTTGCCAGCGTGATTGGTTCCCACAATAATTTTTCCAAAAATGGGGCGTCGCCGACGGAATCCAGCCATTCGCGGACTGTCGCGCCGCGCAGCTCTTCCGCGGAAGTTGTTAGCCATTGCCACCCGAAGCGCCGCAAAAATCGCCAGTCAGCACCAGTCAGCGGCGCATGCCGCAGCAGCGGGAGCAAAAAATGAAACGGCGCGGGAAAACGGCTTGAGCGGAATGCAAATTTTCGCTGATTGTTTAGTAGAAAATGAATTTCGAGAGCCGGTTGAAAATGCACGCCATCGATCGAGCCGAGCTTTTTTAACAACCAGATCGTTTCAAAATAGGCAGCAGAAAGCACATGCTGTCCGTTGTCGATGGTGTGGGAAATATCTTTGGCAAACAGGGAACGGGCGCGACCGCCGGGATTTGGCGTGGCTTCGAGCAACAGCGGTTGCCAGCCATTTTCGATGGCATGAACGGCTGCGGAAATTCCGGCAACGCCGCCGCCGATGATCACAACCTGGCGATTGTCCATTTTAGCCGAACATTTTTATCGTTGAAACCGTTCGGGCAGTTACCCAGATTTTTGCGGGCTTGCTGAGCTTGATCGGCGTTTCCAGAACCTGAAATCTTTCGGATTCTATTTTATACAATAACTTGAAATAGACGTTTTTCATAATTTCTGCGACAAGCATATTCCGGCGTTCATTTTCCGGCAAACAGGCGTTGGCTTTGTCGTAAAATTCGTGGGCACGCTGCGCCTGAAATTCCATCAATGCCACAAAACGATCGCTGTAATCGGCTTGCATAATTTCGTTTTTGTCCACGCTAAAGCGGTTTAATTCATCATCGGGCAGATAAATTCGTCCCATTTTTGCATCGGTGCCAACGTCGCGAATGATGTTGGTCAACTGCAGTGCGATGCCCAAATTTTCCGCATATTCTTTGATCATCGGATCGCGATAGCCAAAAATCTGGATGCACATCAACCCCACACAGGACGCGACGCGATAGCAATACAATTTCAGATCGTCGAACGAGTGGTATTGCAAATGGTTGAGATCCATCCGAACGCCGGCAATCAATTCCAGAAAATATTCGAACGGAATTTTGAAGCGCTCGGCAACCTGTTGCACAGAATCGAAATAGTTGGAAACTTTGCGGCTGAAACAATTTTTCAGCTCAATTTCCCATTTGTTGAGCTGACGGATGCGTTTTTCCAGCGGGCTGGCATCGTCTGCAATATCGTCGGTTTGGCGGCAAAAAGCATACAGTGTGTAAATCGCCTGCCGCTTTTCTTTCGGCAGAAAAAAGAATGAATACAGAAAGTTACTTTTGCTTTCGAAAGTGATTTGCTGTTCGGTTTGTTGTTGCATATGAAATCCTATTTTCCGCTGGTTATGGTTCGAAAAATCAATTTGAGCCAGTCCGTTTTAGCCAGTTTCGGTCGCGTTTTCAGCACATCGTAATCTATATCTTCAATTTTTTGGAGAATCGCCAAACCACCCTGAACCGTGAGTTGCAACTCCATCCGCAGCCGGAAACTGACACTTGAAAGCAGCGGTTTTCCGGTATCGAACAAATCGCGTGTTTCCTGCACCAACACCCGGATGCAGTCGCGAAATGCCGGATTTGTATCGCCGCCAAACAGTTGATCTTCTGAAATACGGTGCTTTTCCAAAAAATCTTTCGGAAGATACACACGATTTTTGGCAAGATCAATACTAACATCCTGCCAAAAATTGGTGAGCTGCAACGCTGTGCAAATGGCGTCTGAGCAGGCGAATCGTTCCGCATCGCGATAGCCATTGAGCAGCAAAATCAGTCGCCCGACCGGGTTGGCGGAGCGGCGGCAATAGTCGTGCAACTCTGCCAGATTTTCGTATCGATTTTTATCGAGATCCTGCAAAAATGCGCTCAGCAGATCGTCAAAGAGCGAAACCGGCAAATCGCAAACCCGGATGGTATTTGCCAGCGCCAAAAAAATCGGATGCGTTGTTTCGCCGGAAATTGCCGCGTGCAACTGCTCCCGCCAGCGCAGCAAACCGTCGCGATCCGCATGCTCGTCTGCGAGATCATCGGCGTGGCGGGCAAAAGCATAAATCGCGTAAACGTGCCAGCGCATTTTCCGGGGCATCAACACCGAGGCAACCGGAAAATTTTCGTAATGGCTTTCGGTGATTTTTCGGCAGTGCGCGTATGCCGACCGTAATTCGGGTGAGATGGCGCGGAATCGTATTTCCGGTGCTGTTTTTTTGTCCAATCGGTTGCTGTCCGGCGTTTAAATTTTCAGGTTAAAAATAGCTTTTTAGAACAATGCGTTCAATGGGAAAATCATATTTTTCGGGAAAAATGGCGCAGAAACCGGGTGTTTTTGCAAATTTCGCGTTGTGAATCCGGCTAATGCAACAGGGGTTTTTGACGATAATTCATCAAATAAACGCCATATTTGCCTGCGTTTTTTTGTGAAATTTCAATACCTTGAAAGGAAATTCATGAGTACCAGCCGGGCGAAGGAAGTTGCCGAAAACGAAAAAATCAAACGACTGCAGGTGTTGGAAACCGCTGAAAAAATGGCGCGCAATCACTGGTATTTTAACGATCTGGTTGAGCACATCAACGTTGGCATTGTGGTGTTTGATTTGCTGAAAGAGCGCATCGTTGCGATGAACAAAACCGCAGAAGGCTATTTTCGCAACACGGTTAAACCGAAAGATTTTTATACGTTATACAACATTTTTTTCCGCAACAATCAGGATTCCCAGTTGAACATCAACTGGTATATTCCCCGGGCGCAGGTGCTCACATACGGCAGCCGCACTTTTGGCTACACGATCCATCCCATGCAGGGCGGTTACATGGGGCTTTTTGTTCAGGATATTACTCAAAAAGAACGCCAAAAAGCGCTGGAAGATGCCCGGGAATTTGTGGAAGTGGTGGATTCCGTTTTTGAAGGCGTACGCGATGCGATCGATTCGCCAACTGAATCGTTGAAAACGACCCTGCAATCCCTTCGCGATCAGCTGCTGAAAGATGAAGACAGCGCCAAGCTGGCGCAAATGGATCGCGCGCTGGCGAAAGTTGAGCAACTTGAATCGCTGCTGCAATCGATGAAAGATGTGCAATCTTTCGAACCGGTGAAGATTGAATGTGTAGATTTGGTGCTATTTGTAAAACGCTTTGCGAAGCTGTTGAAACCGTATCTGGACCGGCGGGAAGTGAAGCTGCAAACCGTTTTTCCGGATGACGAAGTGCTCTGCGCGATCGATCCCGAAATGTTTAAACGGGCGTTGCTCAACGTTTTGGCAAATGCCATCGATGCGATCGAAAATAACGCCGCGCCGCAAATCACCATCACGGTTTTCCAGAATAACGACCGGATTCATTTGACAGTTGAGGACAACGGTATCGGCGTGCCATCGCTGCTGCAGGACAAATTATTTTACCCGTTTTACACCTCCAAACTGGAAGCTACGGGATTGGGGCTGACCACCACCCGGAAAATTATCACATTGCACAACGGCGATATTTCCGTAAAAAGCATTCGCGGTGTGGGCACAGTTCTGGAAATCATATTACCGGTGGAAAATCCGCCCAAAAACGCCATCAAATAATATTTTCATAAGTGACAATTTTTTTGCATCAAACGCCAGCCCAACCGGTTGGCGTTTTTTTTGCAGATTTTCCGGATCAACGGAAACACAATTTCGTGAAATATCGCTTTACAGAATAAAATTCTCGCCGTATTTTTCAACAAATCAATAGATAACAAATAGATAGGTGCGCAAATGGCCATTTTCCGCAGTTCGATAAATACCGGTGATTCCGCCTTTGGGCGATACGACGGCCTCAGCCGGATCATCTCAAATGTGCTGGATGAGCTGGATCCCGGCGCAGACAAAGCCGATAAACGGCGCTGGATTCGCTGGCATTTTCTCTACATCATTTGGTGGGAGGGCGACCGCGCACGGGCACGGCAACAATACAGCGGCGGACCGGCACGCGGATTGATGCAGCTGGAACCGGCAACTTTTTGGGATATCACCCAAAATTTCACATTTAAAGCGACGCGGCGCATTCAATGGCTGGCGGATGCCGCCGGCGTCAGTTACAGCGAAATGGAACAGGCGCTGAACGCATATGTCGAAAATAACCGGGTTTGGGACGACGGACTAAACTGGTGGCGCGGCAAAAATAGCTGGCCAACTTCCGGCGGTGCCGAACGAAAAATCGAAAATTGGCTCTCCAATGTGGACAGTTTCGCGATGGTGATGATGCGGTTTCACTTTGCGCGGTTGGGCGGCGGACACCGGTTCCCGCCGGAAAATACCGCAAATTTATCCGATAACCCGCAACGCGATCCCTATAAACCGGAACATTCGCTCGGCTGGGCGCGATGGTGGAAACGCTCGTTCCCGAATGCCGGGGAAGAGGAGCGCCAGCGCCGGAATTTTGAAACCCGTGCAGCAGATCTGGACAATGTTGCCGCCGGACGCAACGACGACGACCCGGGTTCCGGCGATCCCGGCAGTGGTGATCCCGGTAACGGAAATGGTGGCGGCGGTGGCAAATGTTTTATCGCGACAGCCGTTTACAGCGCAGACAGCCCGGAAGTGCAATTGCTCCGGCATTTTCGCGATACGCAACTGCAACCCACATTTTTGGGGCGTCTGTTTGTGAAATTGTATTACCGAACCAGCCCGCCGATGGCGCGGTTGATTCAAAAATCCCGGTTGCTGGTGCGGATTTCCCGGTCATTGCTGGATCGCGGCATCTCGATTCTCAAAAAGAAAAAATGAATTTTTAAACAGGAAAAATAGATGAGTCAAATTCAAGAAAAACAATCGGTTAAGTCAGTGAAACATCCGCATTTGCAACGGTTGTTGACAGAAAATAAAATGGTTGCAGAAGCCAGCGCCACGCTCGTTTCCCAGTTTTCACCGGCGCAGCTAAACTGGAAACCTGATGCCAAAATATGGAGTATGCTGGAAAATTTTGATCATTTGAATATCATCATGGGAATGTATTTTCCGGCGATGGAAAAGCATCTGAACATGCTCAAAAGCCGGGATCGCAAAAGCACCGATGCGTTCAAACCAACCTGGTTTGGGAAAATGTTTATCGGGATTGTGTTGCCGGAGAGCACCCGGAAAATGAAAACGGTGGGCGTTTTTGTGCCGCAACAGGGCACGAAAGATCCGGACGAAGTGATGCCGCAATTTGAAAAAAATATTGCACAACTGGATCAAATGATTGTCGAAAGCGACGGATACGCGCTGAATTATAAAAAATTCGCATCGCCAGCCAGCGCTTTTGTGCGGCTGACTTTGGGCGAAGCACTTTGGCTGCAGGTTGCGCACAACCACAGACATTTGTTGCAAGCCAAACGTTTACAAGAACTTAGCGATTTCCCGAAAGTGTAATTATTGCAATTCCTGTTTCGATCAAATATTACAAAGCTGCAGAGAATTTTCCCTGCAGCTTTTTTTACATCAATATTGATTGGACATCGTGCCAACCATTGCCATTGTCGCCAGAAAAAATATGATTCCCACTACAGCCAGCACCAAACCGATGATCAGCATAACTTTGGTAATAAAAAACGCCGATTTCTGTTTTTCGAACGCCATTTCCAGCGTAACCGTGCTGCCTTCATTTAAATAGCGATTAAAATTTTCTGCCGCTTCGCGAATGCGCAGACTGGCGATAATATACGGCACGCCGATAATCGCACCGATAATGCTGAGGCAATTGAGCGCACCGAGAATGATGCCCATAATTCCCACAAAATTCATGTGACCGGTCATCTCCCGAACGTCCTGCTGGGCTTTGGGGCTAAGTGAATCATTCATAAAATGATCTCCCGTTTTGATGTTAAGTGATATTATTTTATGATTTGCGGAAAAACTAAAACTGGATTCGCATGCCTTCTTCGGCAATTTTATAGCCTTTTTCGATAACTAATTTTCGTGCATCGCTGTCCGGCTGCATCACCGGATTGGTGTGATTAAAATGGAAAAACACAATTTTGGCGCGTTCCGCTGAGGGCAGCGCATCAAATAACGCCATGCTTTCGCTGATAAACGGATGAGGGATTTCGCTCATATCGCGTCCGGGAATTTCGCCATTTTCAAAAAATGTGCCGTCGAGAAATGCCACATCAACCTTGCTTATCTCGTTGATAATATTGTGGTTCCATTGGTTCCATTTATCGATGTCCGGAATAACCAGCGCCGATTTTTCCTGTCCGTTGATGCGAAACGCCACGGTTTCGCTGAATTCATCGCGATGGGGAACGCGGATGGGCTGAATCGTCAGATGTTCGGATAGCGTGATAACAGAATCCTCAGCCAACGGCATCAGCCGGATGTTTTCCAATTCCACCAACAATTTCCATGGCCCGTTAAGTTGCAGAAAATCAGTCATTTGCGGCATCGCAAAAACCGGTATATTTTTGGCGCCCATGGATTCGCGCCCGAGATACATCAAACCGGTGTAGTGCCCGATGTGTGCATGCGTCAAAAAAATGCCGTCGGGAATCTGGGAATCGAGCGCCGGTGAGCTGGATTGCAAATTACGCATCTGAAATCGCAAATCGGGCGTTGCTTCGATCAGCCAGCTTTTGCCGGCAACTTCATCCACAATGCCGATGCTGGCGACCATTTTTCGCAATTCCAGATGTTGCCAAACGGCTACACAGCATTGTTTTTTGCATCCCGCTTGCGGAAAACCGGCATCCTGCGCGATGCCCAAAACGATTAAAAATTGTGAGGGTGAACTTTTTTGCTTTTGCGCAAAAGCGGTTACGCTTAAAATCAGCAAAAACAATAAGTTGTATTTAATAAACGGTTGATTCATCCGGAATGTCACCAATTCAGTTTTTCTTTGAAAAAAGCGACCAGTTCACCGGCGTTTCGCTCGTGCTGTGCGATGTTCGGATGCCAATCCGCGCCGATGCCCAACGCACCCTGTGTGCTGAGCAAAAAGGTGAAAATATTGCTATCGCCATTTTTTGTTGCGATCGCAACTGCCTGTTTTATATAGTTTTGGCAGGTTGACAATGTATCGCCGGAAAGCATCGGGCCGTCCACACAAATGATTGTTGCCGCCGGATACGTCGCCCGGATTTTGCCGAGAAACGCAGAATAATCGCCGATAAATTCAGTTGCTTCGGGAATGCCGCTGGCAAAATCGTTGGTGCCGAGATTGACAACGGCGACATCCGGCTGCCATTGCGAGAATTGCCATTTTTGGGGCGATTGTGGGTAAATTTGCTCGAACAATTCCGGCAGCAATCCGGTGCGGCTGCCATCGTAATTCCGGTGGACGCCACGTCCCGAAAAGCAAATGGCGCGATATTCTGCGTCCAGTTTTCGGGCGGCGATTGCGCCAAACGCCCGATAGCCATCCTCTGTCGCAGTGGTGAATCCTTCGGTTTCGGATGCAGCTTCGTTGCCAAATCCGCAGGTGATGGAATCTCCGATAAATTCAATTTTTCGCTGTGGCTGCTGCGGTGGCGACAGCAGCAATCCGCCCGCATTCAGCCGGATGCCCTCGAAAATCCCCACGCCACACATCGCCTCCGTTCGCCGGAAAATAGTGACGCTGTGCGCTGTTTCCGGCAAATTTTCGACAAGTCGATATTCGTTTTTTTCGGGAGTGGCGTGCAGTAATTGCGGCGGATTTTCATCGATAACCACGGTGTAAAAATTATCCATGTGCTCCGGATCGTCGGGCAGATGCCGCAAAAAAATACCCAGATCCGTGCCGAAAAACCGAAACCGGATGCACGAGCCGCTCCACGAAAAATGCGGAACTTGCGGGTCGGCGCGATCAAAACGCCCGATGTATTGGAAATGCGGATGATCCGCAGAGATATCAACTATCATTTTTACCGGATTTGCTGATTGCGTATAAGTTGTTATTTTACCTGAACTTGCTGTTAGTGTTATTGGTTGCGCAACTCATCGAGAATCGGTTTTACCAGATCGCTCCACATTTTGTAGCCTTCCGGGGAAAGGTGCAAACCGTCTTCGATAAACCAGCGTTTTTCCGGTGTACCGTTCATGCCGAGCATCGGCGTGGCGGTGTCCACATAGTGCAATTGTTTATTTTTTTCGCTGAATTCGCGGATCATATCGTTGCAGCGTGCCATTTCCGTCCATTGCTCCCAGCGTAAAATACTCGGTTTGATCGGGACGTAAACAACATCAGTTGTTGGCAGCGATTCGCTGACTGTTGCAATAAATTGTTGATAATCGGCGAACACGCGTTCCGCTGATTTGCCATAGGCAACGTCGTTATCGCCGGCGTAAAAAACGATGATTGCGGGGCGATAGGGCAGCACAATTTTTTCCGCGAACACGTTGACATCGGAAATATGCGAACCGCCAAATCCGCGATTGATCACCGGCAATCCGGGGAACAATTCGGCGGTCATCCAGCCGCGGATGCTGGAACTGCCAACAAATAGCACCCCGTTTTCCGGCACGGCATTTTGTTTGTCCCAATCGGTAAACCGGGAAATTTCCGAGGCAAAACGGTCCGGGTTGGGATCTTTGATTTCTTCCTGTGCCAATATCGGCAAAATAATGCACAAATAAAATGCAGCTAAATATTTGAAATTAAACAAAATAAGCCTCCAAAATGATGGGTAAAATTTCTTACGGAAAACGATTTTTTGTATTTCATTACAGGTATTTGTGAAACTGGGAGAATATCATTTCTGAAAGCCTGGAGATTCCTGCATTCGCAGGAATGAACGAACAGATGTCAATTCTGCGAATGCAGGAATCTCATCACAAATAGAGATAGACCGCTTCCCAAATACCATTACAGCCAGAAGATATTACAAAAAATAAGTTATCTTCGAAACAATTTTGCGGTAATTTTTTTTGGATTGGTGACAAATCGGGGAGAATTGGCAATATTTCGATCGCTGTTACGAAAACAGAACAGCCGGCAAAAGTTAATTTTTTGCCGGCTGTTTGCAGGTATTCGGTCAAAAGCGGTTCAGAAAATCTGAGTTGCTTAAGTTAAATAATACCATCATTTTAGCTTATCATTGTTACACCATTTTTTCGATGTTGATCATAAACGCACGCGGCGGGTGATCGTCATCTTGTTTTTGCGGCATTTCTGAAATGTCGCTCAATACGGCTTCTGCCAGATCTTTTTCCACAATCGTGAAATAGAGCGTGGAATAAAGGTTGTCGTCCGGTGCGCTGCTGGATGACCACCAGCCGTATTTTCGCAGGGTATCCGCAGTGTGACCCACAATGTCCACTTCGCTGTAAATATGCACTTTGTGGCGTTTCAGCACTTCGCGAATCTCATTTTTGTAATCCGAAAGACTCATTAAACCGATCAATTTCATGGCTACCTCCGGTTATTTTTTGCTTTGCGCCTTAACCGCTGCCACTGTGTCCTTTGTCGCGGAAGGTTCTGTTTGCGGTGATTTTTTCGCATTTGATGCATTCCCGGACGCGTTTTGCGGCGCTGTTTCGGGATAATTTTTGCGTTCGACCAAATAATAAATCATCGGGACTGCGCCCAGCGTGAGCACAGTGGATGCCATTGCGCCCCACATCAGCGCGATGGCCAAACCTTGAAAAATGGGGTCGAACAGAATCACGATTGCGCCGATGACCACAGTTCCGGCAGTCAGCAAAATGGGTCGGGTTCGCACGGCGCCCGCTTCGATAACGGCTTGTTTTAACGGCACGCCATCATCCAGCCGCAGTTGCACGAAGTCGATAATTAATATGGAGTTACGCACCATAATTCCCGCCAGCGCAATCATCCCGATCATCGATGTTGCGGTGAAAAATGCACCGTGCAGCCAATGCCCCGGAAGGATGCCAACCAGGCTCAGCGGGATGGCAACCATCATCACCAGCGGCACTTTGAACGACTGAAACCAGCCGATAATCAGCAAATAAATGATCACCAAAACCACTGCAAACGCGGCGCCGAGATCGCGGAAAACTTCGTAGGTAATTTGCCATTCGCCGTCCCATTTCATGGAAACCTGCTCTTCCAGAAACGGCTCGCTGGTGTACAGCGGATCGATCGAATAACCGGCGTTCAGGTCAATTTTTTTGATTTTTTCATCCATATCCAGCATAGCGTAAACCGGGCTTTCGATTTGATCGGCGACATCGCCCATTACGTAAACCACACGACGCTGGTTTTTGCGATAAATCGTTTTATCCTCAAACCGTTCTTTCACAGTCACCAAATCGGTGATGGGGATGAGCTGTCCGTTTCGCGATTGCACCGAAACGTTGGTGAGCTGGTCCACCGACGAACGCTGTGAACGTCCGAGCCGCAGCTCGATGCCAACCGGCTCAATTTCCGACGGCAGGTGCAGCAAACCGACATCTGCGCCGTTCAGCGCGATGCGCAGGGTTTGCGCCAGTTGCTCGGTGTTCACGCCGGTGAGCGCCGCTTTTTCTTTGTCCACGCTGATGGTGTAAATAGGTTGATCGTCTTCCACCATCCAGTCAACATCCACCACGCCGGGCGTTTGTTCGAAAACCTCGCGAATCTGTTTGGCGACTGCCAATTGCTGGTCGAAATCGGGTCCGTACACTTCCGCCAAAAGGGTGGAAATAACCGGCGGTCCGGGCGGCACTTCGGCAATTTTGATGCGGGCGCCATAGCTTTTGCCAATTTTCTGGATTTCCGGACGCAACCGTTTTGCGATATCGTGGCTTTGGTCGTCGCGTTCGGATTTGTGCACAAAATTCACCTGAATATCGGCGACATTTGCGCTTTCGCGCAGATAGTAGTGGCGCACCAATCCGTTAAAATTAATCGGTGCATAAGTGCCCACATAGTATTGATAATTCTCAACTTCCGGCACTTCTCTGAGGTATGCAACAACATCCTGCGTCACCGTCGCAGTTTGTTCCAGCGTACTGCCTTCCGGCATATCGATGATCACCTGCAGCTCGCTTTTGTTATCGAACGGCAGCATTTTTACTTCCACAACCCGGAAAAATAACATCGATACAGCCAGCAGCAGCAGTCCGCCGATGCCCGCTAAAACGATTTTCGCTTTGCGGGGATTGTTCAACAGCGGCAGCAGCGTTTTGTTGTAAAATCGATAAATAAATGAATTTTCCAGCCCTTCGGTTTCGTCGGTGTGTTCGCCCTGTTTGAGCAGTCGGTACGCCAGCCACGGTGTGGCGATCAGCGCAACGAGCAGCGAAAACATCATCGCCAGCGATGCGCCGATGGGCATCGGGCTCATATACGGACCCATCAAACCGGAGACAAAAACCATCGGCAACACAGATGCGATCACCGTAAACGTTGCCAAAATTGTCGGGTTGCCGACCTCGCTGATGGCTGCCAGCGCCGCCTGCATTTTTGGCAATCGCCGCATGGAGAAATGCCGGTGCAGGTTTTCTGCGATGATGATCGAATCGTCCACGACAATCCCGGTTACAAAAATCAGTGCGAACAGCGTCACGCGGTTGAGCGTGTAATCGAACAAATAATAGACAAACAGCGTGAGCGCAAAGGTGATCGGCACGGATGCAAACACCACCAATCCACCGCGCCAACCGAGAAAAATCCCGACGATAATTGTCACCGCGATGATCGCGCCGAACAGGTGTTCGAGCAGCGTGTTTACTTTTTCCGATGCGGTTTTGCCGTAATTCCGCGTTTCAACAATGTTGATATCCGATGGAATAAGGTGACCTTGCAACCCCTCTACTTTTTTGGAAACCATATCCGCCACGTTCATCGCGTCCGCGCCTTTGCGTTTGGCGATGGCGATGGTTACGGCGGGCATATCCTGCGGTATCCCGTTGCTGAATCCGCCCTGACCGGCTTTCGCCGCCGGACCGATGCCGTAAAAAACGTAATTGCTGACTTCCTCCGGACCGTCAACGATGGTGGCTACATCCCGCAAATACACCGGATTATTGCCGAAAACGCCGACAACCAGATTTTCGACATCGCGGACATCCTGCAAAAAATCGCCGGTTTCAACCAGATAATCTTTGTTCATCTGTTGAAAACTGCCCACGGTCAGGTTTTGGTTGGCACCCTGAATTTGTTGTGCGATCTGCAACGGATCAACATTGTGCGCGCGCATACGGGCCTGATCGAGGATAATCCGCACTTTCCGGCGGAGCCCGCCGGTGAGTTCCACTTCGGAAACGTCGGTGAGTTTTTTCAATTCCTGGGTGAGTTCGCTGCTGACGCGCCGCAATTGGTAATTGTCATATTGTTCGCTCCACAGCGTGAGCGTCATAATCGGCACATCGTCAATGGACATCGATTTGATGAGTGGCGGAAAGGTAACGCCGGCGGGCAACTGGTTCATGTTTTTCATCATGGTGCTCCAGAGCTTCACCAGGCTTTCCTCGGTATCGTCGCCGACAAAAAAGCGGGCGGTGACGATCGCAAAATCCGGGCGCGATGCGGAGTACACATATTCCACGCCGGCAATTTCGCTGATAATCCGTTCCAGCGGTTTGGTAATCCGTTCCTCAACCTCTTTGGCGCTTTTGCCGGGATAGGGGACGAAAATATCCACCATCGGTACCACAATTTGCGGCTCCTCTTCCCGTGGCGTGAGGTATGCCGCGAAAATCCCGATCATCAGCGCCGTGATGATCAGCAGCGGCGTCAGTTTCGAGTCGATAAAACTGTTGGCTAATTTGCCCGCAATTCCGATTTTCATCCGTTCACCTCCGTGTTTTTGGCGTTGGAAACCGGGCTATTTTTCAGTTGAACGTCAACCGGCTGGCCGTCCAGCAATTGCGGATTGAGATCGGTAACGATCACATCTCCGGGATTTACGCCGCTGAGCACTTCCACGTTGTTGTCGTATTTGCGTCCGGTGCGCACCCAGCGAAGCCGGGCTTTGCTTTCGGAATCGATCACAAAAACGCCTTCCAACTGTCCGCGTTTGAAGATGGCGGAAGTGGGCACCAGCAACGTTTCATCGGTCGATTTGCTCAGTGAAATCCGCGCGAAAACACCGGATTTGATGTCGTGACCGGGATTATCCATAATCACTTTGATTTCAAATTGGCGGCTCATCGGATCGGCGCTCGGCAAAATCTGGTCGATCGTTCCGGTGAGATTCCGGTAGCCGGATTCGCGTTCGTTCGCGCCGATACTGACGTTGACTGCCATGCCTTTTTCCAAACTGCCGATCACATTTTCCGGCACTTTGGCAACAATTTTAACTTTGTCCAGATTTTCAACTTCCAGCAACGGCATTCCCGGATTGGCGAGATCGCCCGGTTCAATCATTCTGCGGGTCAGCACGCCGGAAAACGGGGCGCGAAGCTGGGAATAGCGCAGCATTTCTTCAACTTCTTCTTTTTGCTGATGCGCCGCATTTTTCTGCGATTCGGCAGCGGTAAAAGCGGTTCGCATGTCGTCCAGCTCTTTGCTGGTTGCAGCTTTGCTGGCAAACAACGCTTCGATCCGTGCGAGATTCTTTTTGGCATTTTCATATTGGGCGTCTGCCGCGGCGATGCCGGCTTCTGCCTGGGCGAGTTTGGCTTGTAAATCCGCATTCTGTAACTTAAGCAATATTGCGCCTTGCTGAACGCTTTGCCCTTCTTTTGCGTAAATGGCGTCAACCCATCCGCTCAGCCGTGTGGAAAGCCGGACGCGCTCCAGCGGTTCAACCGTGCCGCTGTAACTGCTGCTGGCACCAACGGATTGCGCTGCAATTTTAACCGCGCTCACCGGAACCGTTTCTTTGAATGCCGTTTGTTTGGGCGCATCCTCGCCACCGCAACTGACCAACAGTAACCCCAAAATTAACCCAAATACCGTCTTCATTTTTACTCCTTAAAATGGTTTCTATTTTCTGATTTTTATTGTCCGGTTGCGAAATTCAACTGGCTGACCGCCAACTGAAAATCGTGTTTTGCTTTCAACAATCGCAATTTTGCGTTGGTAAACATGGCTTCGCGATCCAGCAAATCGCTGGTTTTTTCCAGCCCTTCGCGATAGCGCTGTTCGGTGATGTGCAGGCTTTGCTTCGCCTGACGAACACCCTGTTCCGCCACGGCGATGCGTTTTTCGGCAACTTGCAGATTGCGCTGTGCCGCGCCGATTTCGTTACGCGCCTGCTGCGTTGCCTGCTGTAATTGCAGCGATGCCTGATGCTTTTGTGCGGCAGCCTGTTTCCGGCGACCGAAATGTCCGAGTCCGTCAAAAATTTGCCACGAGAGGCGAACACCGACGGTGTAATTGTCCGCATCTTTCGCGAATGCGTCGGCTGCGTTCCATTCCTGCATCCCGAATGCGTTCAGCCGGGGCAGCCATGCGCTGCTTTTCGCCAGCAAATTTCGCGATGCCGCTTTACGGTAAAAATGGATCGCCTGCACGTCCGCGCGATTCAACAATGCCGATTCAAATTCCCGGTTTTCCGGTTTCAACGCGATGTGCGACAGCGTGTCGGTTGGCTGCAAAACTGTCGATTCCTCCATTCCCAAAATCAACCGCAGGGCGTCGCTGGCGTTTTGCACCTGATTTTCCGCGAGCAACTGTTGTTCCTGTAACTCTGCCAACCGCACTTCTGCCGCCAAATATTCCGCCTGACTGATGATGCCCTGATCAAATGCGGCTTTGGCATCGTCGCGGTGCGCCTGTGCCGATTTCAGTGCTTCGTCGATGGCTTTCCGGCTTTGATCGGTGAGAATCAATCCAAAATATGCCGCACGGGTTTGGTGGGCAATCGCCTGCCGGGTGCGTTCCACGCCTTGCTGTTTGGCTTTCGCCATCATTCCGGCTGCGGCTTTGCCGAAAATGGCGTCAAGGTTAATCAGCGGCAATTCAATTTTGAATTCCGTTGTGTAGTTTTCGAACGCATCCGGCGCATTGAGGGAAGTTAGCGCGAAGTCAGTTTCGGCAAAAACGCCCTGTTTCAGTTTCAGACCGAAAACCGTCACCGGATCGTCGGATTTTACAAATTGTTCGGAAATGGTAAAATGGGGGAGAAATCCGCTCCACGCTTCCAGATTTTGCCCTTTTGCTTCATCATATTGGGCTTGCGCGATGCGGAGTTGATAATTGCTTTTTGCGCTCATTGCCAGCGCTTCATCCAGCGAAATCGATCGCCGGGGGAGCTCATCGGATAAACCGGTGAGCGCAAATATCAGTGAAAATAGTAGATAACCAATCACAAATCGTATGTTCATTTATTCTGCTCCTGAGGCTTCAACCGTTTTCTGTATTGCGTTTATTTATAAATTTTAAATAGTTGATAATAATTAGTTTGAATCATAAAAAATATTGTTTCCAACGTGCCCGAATCTGTTCTTTCACATGAACGAATATTTGATGTGTGCAAGCATCGCTGGTTACAAAACTATATATATAAATTATTATATATTATTTATTTTTTGAAAAATCTGATTTTCAGAGAGGAGAGTTGAAAATAAAACAAACAGTGAAAACTGCGGAAACAGGATCAGCCGTCGCGGCGCATGGATTTTTTGATGGCATCGATCTCTTCCGCCGAATATTTGCGCCCCTGACCGATTCCGGGACATTCCTCCGAAACAATATTCCAGCGATAGGCCGATTTCAGATTTTCCGGCCAAAACGGGAACGTGCTGCACTGCAGCGGTCGCGCCGTATAAACGCTGCAGCGATCGTTTTCCAACAAAATGCAGTCGCCGTTGTCCCGCGATTTTAAGTGAAGCGTGTCGCCATCGTCAAATGATTCTGTAAATGTTTCGAGAAATTCCGGTTTTGGCATTTGCAAAACGGCGGCGATATTTTCTGCTTCAGCATGGGTTAAACTAACAATTCCGTCGGATTTGGTGCAGCAATTGCCGCACTCTGTGCAGCCAAAAAGCAGTCCGTTGCGGTAAAATTTCTTTTTGAATTTTTTGTTCATCGACAATCAATTATCCGGCATTTACGGGCATGCTGCCATTTGTGGACGAAGCTTTTTTATTCGCAGTCAACCCGCTTTGCCAATCTTTAAATTTCTTTATTTCATCGTTTAGCAGGCTGACGACAAAGCCGATTACAGCTGCGTCATCCACAAAACCAAATCCGAACAGAAAATCCGGCACCAGATCCAGCGGATTGACGAAATACAAAATCGCCGCCATAATTGCGATGATGGTTTTCCACGGCAGGTGTTTGTAATCGCCGCTGCGATAGGCTTTGGCCATTTGGATCAGCATGTCCAGTTGCTCCCAAACATCTTTCAATCGCTGGCGATAAAATTGTGCTTTTTCCGCCGCGTTGGACAGCAACCCGGCAGCTTTATCGGGATCGTTGAGTATTTCTTCTGCTTTGGCTTTGGCTTTCTGGTAACCGCGCGGTTCTTTTTCATTTGCCATTTAACATCTCCAAATATTTGAAAATACCGAGGTTGTGGTTGTAAATTTGTTAACTTCGGCTTAAATTTATCACGATCAAAATATATGCTAAATATACCCGGATGATACGAAAAACCCAATGTTCAATTTTTTTGGAAAGCTGACTTTTGCGCTGATCTGCCTGATCGGTTCGGTTGCCTTTTCCCGGGCGATTGTCGATTTTGTGCAATTTTGCGGATTCGATCCGGCGCATACGTTTTGGCCGTTTTTGGCTGGCGCGTCGCTGTATTTTTTGTTGTGGGCTATTTTTTTTGCCCATCGCGAGCCGTTTTGGAGCGTACTGGAGCACGAAATCATCCATCTGATTTTTGCGGTACTGTCGTTCAAACGGGTGCATTCGATTTATGCTGGGCGCAACGGCGGCAGGGTGGAAACCGAAGGGGACAATTTTGTGATCGCACTGGCGCCATATTTTTTTCCGCTGACAACCGTGATTGTTTTGCTGTTCAAACCCGCCGTAAATTACGAATTACAGTTCTGGTTGAACGGCGTGTTAGGTTTTTCGCTCATGTTTCACCTCATTTATTTGTTGAAAGAATTCCATTTTAATCAGCCGGATTTGCAGCGAAACGGATTGCTGTTTTCTTCCGTTGTGATCATTTTTTTCAACATTTTGTTTGTGGGATTGTGCATTTCATCGTTGCAGGGCAACTGGCAGGATATGAACGTTTTTTTGATTAGCGGATATGCGGAATGTCATTCTTATTTTGAGTCAGCCCGACAGGTTGTTTGGCAAACCAGTCAGGCGCGTTTGCCCTGATCCGAAAACGCAACAGCACCGTTTGATACCAACCGTTTGATCTCCGGGAAAAAGCGATCGACTTCCGAAGCTATTTCACGAAATACCTCGCGATATACCTCGATTTTTCGTCCGTAAGGATCGGGAATGGATAAGCGTTTATCCGGCGTTTCGTTGCTGTATTCTTTCAACAGAAATATTTTATCGGCATGTTGCGGGAAAATGGAAACGAGATCCAGTTTGTGCTGATTGCTCATGCACAAAATCAAATCCGAGTCATTCATAATTGCAGCGGTAATGCCGGTTGAGGTGTGCTCGCTCGCATCCAGTTTGTTTTCTTTGCAAACGGCGATGCTGTTTTCTGCTGCAGACTGCCCGCCGCGTGCCCAGGTTCCTGCTGAATCAACTTCAATTTTACCGGATAGCCCGGCTTTTTCTACTTTATCGCGCAAATAATATTTGGCAATCGGCGTACGGCAAATGTTGGCGGTACAAATAAATAGTATTTTAAACATCGCACTCAATTTGTTTTATTTGTCGATTGGTTACCTAACGTCCCTGCGCTGAAAATCTAAGCGCATTTGGTATCGTTTCAAAATTGTTTTTTCCGGCTCGAAAATTTTCGGAAAATTTCATCGAAATCTTTAGTGGAAAAAGCACCGGTTCTGATTACCCGATACGTATCCAGCGTGTTGTTCAGTTGAACAATCGTTGACGGAATCTGGTATTTGCAACTGCCGCTATCCAGAGTAAAATCAACCTTTTGCGCAATTTTTCCAGAGAGCTGTTCCGCAGAAACCGGCGGCGCTTCTCCGGAGAGATTGGCGCTGGTGGTGATGAGCGGTGCACCGGCAGCCGCAACCAGTTTTTGACACAACGGATCGTCCGGCAGCCGAAATCCCAGCAGCGGAAAGCCATTCCAGAACGCAATTTTGGCATCGCGAATCCGTGGCAACAGCACCGTTACCGGTGCCGGAAACAGCGTTTCGAGAAAATTCCGCATCTGCAAATTGTCCATTCCGGTTAATTGGCAAATGCTGTCCACATCGTTAACGAGCAGCGAGTACGGTTGCTCCGGCGGTCGTTGTTTGATGATTGCGACCCGTTCCAGCGCAGCTTCGTCGTCCCAGCGGCAGGCGAGTCCGTACACCGTTTCGGTGGCATGTGCGATCACTCCGCCGTTTTTGAGGCAATCCGCCACTTTTTGTGGAATTTCGTCGGTTATTTTCAATTTGTTGGTGTTCATTTTGTTCGCAAAAACAGTTGTTTTTTTAGTTTTAGTCATTCGGAACAATTATAAAATATTACAAAAAATAAAGCTCTGAGGTTGTGAGCAGGGAGACCCCTGCATACGCAGGGGTGACAGCAACTCGGTCACAACATTAACCGGAATCCCGGGCGTTGTCGAGAATTTCCTGTGCCAGCGAAAAAACCCGTTCCGGGAGCAGCGTTTTCATGCAGGCAAACGTGCCGATCGGGCAGGCGTCGCTGCCGTGTCTGCCGCAGGGGCGGCATTCCAGATCTTCAATTTCTGCCACTTTATCCAATTTTCCTACCGGATAAAATCCAAATTTTTGCACCGTCGGACCGAACACCGCCAAAACCGGCGTTCGCACGGCAACGCCCATGTGCATCGGTGCGCTGTCGTTGGTAATCAGCATGGCGCAACGGGAAATCAATTCTGCCGATTCCCGCAGCGACAGTTTGGCGACAGCGTTGAGAATATCACATTTGGCTGTGCGGATGACCGTTTCCGCAGTTGCCACATCGCCGGGACCGCCTATCAGCAGCGGCTGAAATCCCGATTTGTGCAGCCGCTCTGCGAGTGTCGCAAAATATTCCGGTAGCCAGCGTTTGGTTGCCCAAACGGAGCCCGGAGCCAGCGCAATAAACGGTTTTTTGCCAGTCATTTGCTGTGACGACAGCCAATTTTGGACATTCGCCACATCTTTTTCGGAAAAATTGAGCGACGGCAATTCACCCAACGACGGCGAAACGCCGAACGGTTTGAGCAAATGCAGATTACGTTCAATTTCGTGGATTCCGTAAGGGTAGGGGAGCACATCGGTGAGCAGCATCCGTCCGGCGCTGCGATGAAAACCGATGCGATTTGGGATGCGCGCCAGCCACGCCAGCGCCGCGCTGCGCATTGAGCGATGCGGGATAATCGCGAGGTCGTATCGCTGATCGCGAAGCTGTTTCGCCAACGCCAGATAATTTCGCCAGCCGCGATCTTTGTTGCGTTTGTCGTAAATCCACAGCCGGGAAATGTTGCGGTGCGTTTCAACAATATTTTTGGATGCGGGAATGGTCAGAAAATCGATAGTCGCATCGCCGAAAATGCGAGCGGCAACCTGCGCCAACGGCAGCGTGAGAATCACATCGCCGATAAATGCGGTTTGCACAATCAGCACCCGGCGAATTTGGGATATTTCAACAGTCATCCCGATAATATAAATCCGGTTCGCCCAATTTTGCCAATATTAAATTTCTCCGCGCAGCGATTTGCTGATCACTTCGGCTTTGGAGTGCACATGCAGTTTTTGGTAGATATTTTTGATGTGGTATCGCACCGTTTCGATGGAAATATCCATCCGGTCGGCGATCATTTTGTAGCTCAGTCCGTCCACCAATCCCACCACAATTTCCTTTTCTTTGGGCGTGAGCGGCGATTTTTTCTGCGACAATTTTTTGCCCGGCTGAAAATATTGGATCACTTTCCGGGCAATTTGCGGGGACATCGGCGCACCGCCATCGTGCAGCGTTTCGATGGAATTTTTGATTTCCTCCAGCGGCGTATTTTTGAGCAAATATCCGGACGCGCCCGCGCATAGCGAGTTGAAAATTTTGTGGGAATCGTGATACACGGTGAGCATAATTATATCGATATCGGGATGCTGATCTTTGATAATCCGGATGCCGTCGATGCCGGACATGCCCGGCAAACCGATGTCCATCAGCACCACATCCGGTAGCGAATCCGCTTCCAGCAGCTTCAAAAACGATTCAACGGAATCCGCGATAAAGTCGCAACGCATGGTTTTCTGGCGATTCAGGTAGTTCACCATTGCCGTGCGAATATCCGCGTCATCTTCTACAATTCCAATTTGCAGCATCATTTCAAAAGATAAAAAATAAATGACGGTGGAAAAAGCCCCATTTTCATGTGGGAAAAAAACGGCAGGAGAAAATGATTCCTCCTGCCAGATAAGCGGTGTAATTGTGTTGTTTATGCGAATCAAAGGTTGAGAGAATATGATCAAATATGATTGAATTTACGAGGAGATTCCTGCATTCGCAGGAATGACACTCCTATTTTGAGGCTGTAGGGGTCTCCTGACATTTTTCACAGTATTAAATTCAATTCGTGATTCGCATTATTTACTGAAGAGTGAGCGTCACGCGGTCGCCGGTGCGCAGCGCAGCGATATACGGATTTCCGTCATGTGTAATTGTTGATTTGACAACCTGCGACACATGAACCGCCAGATGTTGCGATGCAGCATCACCAAGCAATTCCTGCAGTTCGGCAGCCGTAACCGTGTATGTGCCGGGATTGTTATCCAACGTTACGAAAACGGCGCCGGGCATTTCGTGCGGCATCGGGCGATCGCCGGGTTTGTGCCCGTGTCTGCCTTTTGGTCCGCCGGGGCGATCACAGGTGACAATTTTGAGCAGCACCGGATCATCGGTTGTGCCACCGGACCAGTTGATGACCAAATCCTGTGCGGTATCCACCGTATCCGCATTCGCGTGGCTGTCCACAGAAATTGCGGATTGCGGTGCGGTCAGCGCCACCGTTAGCGGCGTGAAATTATCCGATCCGCTGACTATCATTTGATACGTTTCGCCACCGACAAACTCAATTTCCTGTGCTGTCGTGTTGCGGGGGTGATTGAACAAACTATAAATAAATCCGCCCATTCGGGTGGCTTTTTCGCTCAGCGCGATGCTGTTTCCGGCGTAGCTGACCGACACATCACCGAGATCGACGCCGCCTGCTTTCCGGCGAATGCCGATGGCACTCAGCTCGTCGTAAGCCACCGCAAATGCGTGGCTGCCGGTGGTTTCTTCCTGCTGATCGGGTGTGATAAACTGGTTCCAGCCGATCGAAAACACGCCATATGCGGAATCGAGCGGCACAATGCCGCCGTCATCGAGCTGCTGAACATCGTCCTGTACGGCGAGTAGCAGCGCTAAATCACCGGAATTCAACACTTCCGAAGTATTTGGTCCGGATGCGTTTTCAGTGCAAGCGACCATCGCAACTGCGAGAATTAACATCAAACCAACGCGAGAAAAAATACGAACATACATCATAATAAACTCCTTTTTCTGAATTTGACGAACTAGACATCTGTTGTTGTGGATTTCCACATTTATCCCGGGTTGTCGCAATTTCGCAGTGGCGAACTCCTTTTTTTTGTGCATTCGAAAGGTTTGACAATCACATTTTAGATTTCTTGCAAAAAATTTTGAAAAAAATTGTGTTTTTGATAAGTTTAGCCGGTGCAAACGAAACAGGCGGACAAATGAACAGAATGCCATACGCAATTATCGGCGCCGGACCATCCGGGTTGGCGGGCGCGCGAAATCTCCAAAAATACGGGATTCCATTTGTGGGATTCGAGGCGCACAGCGATGTTGGCGGGCTGTGGGATATCAACAACCCGCGCAGCACTGTGTATCAGACGGCGCACCTTATTTCATCCAAAAAAATGACGGAATTCCGCGAGTTCCCGATGGCGGAGAGCGTTGCCGACTATCCCTCGCACGGTGAATTGCGCAAATATTTCAGCGATTTCGCGACCCATTTCGGGTTGCGCGAACACTTTCGTTTCAACACAAAAGTTGCCACGGTTGAACCCGATGGCGAGCATTGGCAACTGACCACCGAAAGCGGCGAACGCCATACTTTTGCGGGAATTATTATCGCGAACGGGACGTTGGCGGAGCCAAAAATTCCCCAAATTCCCGGTAATTTCAGCGGGGAAATATTCCACTCGTCGAAATACAAATCGCCAAAAATTTTTGAAGGGAAGCGCGTGCTGATTGTCGGTGCGGGCAACAGCGGCTGCGATATTGCTGTTGACGCCGTGCATCACGCCAAATCCGTGGCGATCAGCGTCCGGCGCGGTTATCATTTTGTGCCGAAATACGTGCTCGGCAAACCGGCGGATACAATGGGCGGATTGTTCAAATTACCGCCGCGACTGAAACAGATGGCGGACGGATTTATCCTGAAATTTTTCACCGGCGATCCCGAGAAATTCGGTTTTCCCAAACCCGATCATCGGATTTACGAATCGCACCCGATTGTTAATTCACTGGTGTTGTATCACATCGGGCACGGCGATATTTCTGTAAAATCAGATATTGCAAAGCTTGACGGCGATACCGTTGTGTTCGCCGACGGTTCCGCTGACGCGTTCGACCTCGTTTTGCTGGCAACGGGATATAAATTGCACTATCCGTTTATCGACCGGAATTTGCTCAATTGGCAGGGCGATCATCCGGGATTGTATCTGCATATTTTTCATCCGGAGCGGGACAACCTGTTTGTTTTGGGCATGCTGGAAGCCGCCGGACTCGGTTGGCAGGGGCGATATGATCAGGCGGAACTGATGGCGCGGTTTATTCGCGCATCTGCCGAAAATCATGCTTCGGCGATACAATTCTGTCGCGATAAACAAAATATAAACATCGACTTAAGCGGCGGTTACAATTACATGAAACTGGAACGGATGTCCTTTTACGTTCACAAAGACACCTATTTGAAAGTATTGCACAAACATCTGCGGCAGTTTGCAAATGTGTTGCCGTTGTCTGAAAAAACAGCCGTTTTGAGTGAATAAATTATTGAGGAAAGTTGCGTATTTCATGCAGCAGCGATCTATTTTAAACCGGAGATTCCTGCATCCGCAGGAATGATCTGGCAGATGTCATTCCTGTGAATGCAGGAATCTCCAGATAAACAAAAACGACTCGAAAAATAACGTTGCGTACTTCGCGGCTTTACGGCGATTCAAATGAAAACATATAGTTGAGAATTTAAAAATGACAGTTGAGCCTGAACATCGCCGCTTCAATTTTGAGCGGTTCGGCAAATCGTATCACATGAAAATCGAGACGGCGGCGGATTTGCAACTCGCGCTGTCGCTGGACGAAGCGCACTGGATCGCCTCGACCGCGCCGCACGGTACGATCAACGCGGATGCCGTTTTTCTGCGGCGTCTGGATACGGACAACGATGGGCGAATCCGCATTTCGGAAGTGAAAACCGCCATCGAATGGCTGTTCGCGCAGTTGACCGAAACCGGCGGCGTCGATACAAAAAGCACGACCATCCGGCTTTCCGCAATCAACCGGGAATCGCCGGACGGCACGCGAATTTACGATGCGGCTACCAAAATTTTGGGGCGAATCGGCAAACCGGAAGCGACGGAACTGGTGATTGCTGATGTTCGGAATATCAAAGCGGAAGAATTGCAGGGTGGACTAGATGAAGCCGGGATCGTGTTGCAAACCGCCACAAGCGACGATAATTTGCGATTTGCGATCGACGCAGTTTTGAAAACCGTTGGCGGACAGCCGCACCCGAATGGCGGCGAAGGTGTGACAGAAGCGTCGCTCAACCAATTTTTGGACGAAGCCAAACAATATTCCGACTGGTATCAAAAAGGTGAATTGGCAAAGGGAGAACAGCGAACAGAAATTATGCCGCTGGGCGCGGAAACGGCGGCAGCGTATCGCAGCTTTGTTGCCATTCGTGAAAAAATCAGCCAATATTTTACGCTCTGCGATGCCGTTCGGCTGAATCCCAAATTATTGCAATACATCGAAGACGACATGTTTGCGCCGGAAAAAACCGATCTTTCGGACATCCGCGAAGTGGAAAAATTGCTCGAACGCGCCCCGATCGCCATTCCCAACAATACGGCAGTTCTCGATTTGAGCGACAACATCAACCCGGTCAACGAACAGGCGTTTCAGAATTTTGTAACGCAGACGTTGGTGCCGGTGCTCGGCAAAAAAACAAAACTCAATCGCGCCGACTGGCGAAAAATAAATGACATGCTGCAGGCGCATCACGATTGGGTGACATCCGAGCCACAGGTGAGCGTTCGTCGTCTGCCGGTTGCGGATATCCGGGGATTTCTGGCGGACAAAAAATGGGTGCAGCAACTGCGCAAATTGCTGAAAGAGAGTCACAAAACATCGCTCGATCTGGACAATATCCGGCTGCTGGAAAAACTGATGTTGTATCAGGGCGGGTTGCTGGAATTTGCTAATAGCTTCATCAGTTTTCCGCATTTGTATGATCCTGAAAGCCGGGCGCTGTTTGAGATGGGAACGCTGGTGATGGACGGGCGCCATTTTACGTTGGCGGTGAAAGCGCCGGATCGCAACCTGCACGCCAAATTCAGCACGGTGAGCAATATGTTTATGCTCTACGCAGAAATTATCTCGAACGACGGCAAAAAATTATATGAGGTGGCGGTGCCGGTTACATCGGGCAATCGCGGGAATTTGCATGTGGATAAGTGGGGTATTTTCAAAGACATACATGGTCAGGAACACCACGCCCATGTGGTTCAGATTGTCGAAAATCCGATCAGTTTGCTGGAAGCGATTGCCGCGCCGTTCAAACGGCTCGGTCATGCGGTTACGGCAAAACTGGAGGAAATGACCAACGAAGCACAGAAAAAACTGGAGCAAAAAGGCGCTCAGGTTGTCACGAGTGTGAAAAACGGCGAGCCGGCTGCCCCACCGCCGGAACCGGAAAAACCGCAAGCTGCCCAACCTGCCGGTGGATTGCTCGCCGGTGGCGGCATCGCGATTGCGGCGTTGGGTTCGTCGGTTGCATTTATCACCAAAACGATTGCGGATTTGGGTTGGGTGGTGATGCTCGCCGGTGTGCTCGGCGCGTTGCTGGCAGTCATGTTGCCGGCAGTGATCGTCGCCTGGCTGAAGCTGAAACGCCGCGACCTCAGCGCCATCCTGGAAGGCTCCGGCTGGGGCGTCAATTCGCGAATGCGCCTCAATCGCGGGCAATCGCTTACGTTCACCAAACGTCCTGCGTATCCGTTCGGTAGCAAAGGCATCCCGCATCGCAGCCCATGGTTTTGGGTGATTTTTGTGGTTGTCGTGCTGGTGTGTATCGGCTATTTGGTGATGCAATATAACATAATCTGATACTTCCCAAATTGATACTTTCCTCACATATTTGCAGTTTTCCGACGGTTTGGTTATACTATTGAAGACGCAATTATCGAAATTTCCCGTAATTTGATCCCGGTAAAAATGCGCTTCCGGGTGTCGGGAAATTTCAATTTTAACCAAACAAAAGGAGGATCAGATGCAAATGCTGACAACAAATATCGCAAAAATATTATTTGCAGGCCCGTTTATCGTTTTTGGGATTCTTCATTTTATGAATGGATCTGCAATGGCGGGAATGGTGCCCTCATTTATTCCGGGCGGCGTGTTTTGGGTGTATGTGACAGGTTTGGCGCTCATTGCTGCACCGGTTGCCATATTTACCGGCAAACAGGCGAAAACAGCATGTTTGCTGCTCGCATTAATGCTCTGTCTTTTTGTGTTGACAATCCATTTGCCGGGAGTGATTTCCGGAAATATGAGCTCGATGCCAATCTGTTAAAAGACCTCGCATTGGCTGGTGGAGCGTTGACATATGCCGGAATTTTTGAACGGCAGGGTGCGACAAGTGAAAAAGTGAATGTTTAACTGTTGATCCGCGTTGCAGATTTTTCCGCGAAACTTATCGGAAAAATCTGCAACGTTAAATGAGTGTCACCTGCTATATTTTATCCGTGTGTACATTGTTACACGTTTGAAGTATTACAATTGATCATGCGCTTCAGGCAGTACATCTGGCACTTTCGATAATGCCTCCATAAACTTTTCTTTATTTCCCTTTTGAGCCTTTTTTTCGAGATATTCTTTTGTTAACAGCGCTGAAATTTTTTCTGCTAACGCTGAAGTGATGAATTGGTTGATGGAAATATTGTCTTTGCGTGACAATTCCTTTACTTTTTTGTGTAAAGATTCCGGTATTCTAAGGCTTAATGTGCTCATTTTATTTCTCCGATTAATGCTAAAAATGCTTTTGGTGTTATTGCTTTGATCCCAAATTGATCAATTGATTCAAAATCTTTTGTATTATAGGTTATGATAAAATCACACTCAGATTCAACTGCTAATTCCAGAATTAAATCATCTTTTGGGTCATTTAAATACGGCCGCCAGAGGTAAAATATTTCGCGCTTTTCCGCAATTTTGCAGATATAGTTGATAATATTGTCTATATCACTATCTGAAAGTGGAATATTTAACTCGTTCCGCTTTAAAACCTCTTCATATTCAAAAATTAGTGAAACTGAAATATTAAGAACAAATTTCTCCTGATCGATTAACGATAGCAACTTAAATGATGCACCACGATTTGATTTCAATGCCGAAACCAATACTTTTGTATCGATCACAATTTTATATGTTCTCATGTGGTATTATATGCAATACCAAGAAAGGTGTCAAGAGATTATTTTTGAGGATTGTGTTACTTACAATCACCATCTGGCGATCCTGCGGAAAGCCGCGCTCACCAATTGGCAGAAATAAATTCCTGACAACAAATCTGACGCATCAATTATTCCGGAGCGAATAGTCGAAAAATAGCCAAACAAAAAAACCTTGCAGGATATCAAATCCCGCAAGGTTTTTTTGTTTCAGAAAATGGGCGTTATTTTCAACAATTACTTCATCAAAATCATTTTGCGAACGGCTGAAAAATTACCGGCGGCGATGCGATAAAGATAAATACCGCTGGCAACAGCCTGACCGTTGCTGTCTTTGCCATCCCACATGATTTCATGAAATCCGGCGTCCTGCGTGCGGGAAACCAGCGTGCGAATCTGCTGTCCGAGTGCGTTGTAAATCACCAACTGCACGTCGCTGCGCTGCGGCAAAGCGTAACGGATTTCCGTTGCGGGGTTGAACGGGTTCGGGTAGTTTTGCTCCAGTGCGAATTGAGTCGGCAAATTGGCGGTGATTTTGCCAAATGCCAACCGCTTCACTGCCGGGTTGGTCAGCACAATTTCCATGCCTTCCTGGACCGGATGTTCCGCGATAACCGTCGTGCCGAGCATCTCCCGCAGCACAAATTGCTCACCGGAAACAACCGGTATATTTTCCGCACGAACAGCCAACGGCCAGACGGATGCCTGCAATTCAATTTGTGCTTCCGCACCGGAAATTGCCAGATAATCGCCACTGAAACGTGCGTCGAACGAACCGGCTGGCGGCAGCGGCGGCATGCGCATTTCGGTGGTATTTTTGTCGGAAAGCGTGGCAACGTTAAAATACAGCGACTGGCTGTTGCCGTTCGCATCGGCGATGGCAATCCGGCTTTCGCCGCTGAAATCCAGTTGGGCAACCGGTGCTGTTTTCGCCGGTCCGGCGCATGCAATGATAATATTTCCCGCCTCAGACGCACGAATCCAGTAACCTTTTCCGGCGGAAATCTGGGTCGCGGATTGATAGGAGCCGTCGAATTCATAAATCGGTTGGATCACAATATTTCCCGGATCCTCGATGTTGCCAACCGGCACATCGCAAAACACGCTGCCGACCAGATTCCAGCCTTCGTCCAATTGAATCTCAAATGCTTCCACCGGCAAACCGGTAACCGGCAATGCTTCCGAAACGCTGTTGCGCAGCCAATAGCCTCTGCCGGCGGTAACGTCGTCCGATTGCTGGTAGCTGCCGTCAAAATAAAACGGCGCCTGAATGGCGTTGGGGAACAGCGTTTGGTAATTGCTGTCGTCCGTGGTCATCGGCAGGCTCATCAAATTCCAACTGTTTTGCAGCGACATGCTGAAAATTTGGGTATTGTCTTCTGCGGCGAGCAAATAATTCACCGCGTTTTCCAACAGGTTTGCCGCAAGATTTTGGTCGGAAAGCTCTGCAAAATTGAATGCAAAATAAACAATTTGGGCGCTGCGCGGATCGGCGTTGTCATCAAAAATGGAGATGCCCACGTTGTCTGCGCTGCCGGATGTTTCGTATAGCATGTACGCACCACCGACCGCATCCACCGCATCCTGGCTGCCCCATGCGGTGTAATTGATGGCAATCGCCGCCGGAATAGTGTTGGGATTGGTGACCATCGGGTGATTGTTCTGCGCGGGATCGCGATTGAGCGTTCCGGCGTCATCCGCGTCCCAATCGGCGGTGTGCAGCACATTTGCCGCAAATGACGAATAGCCCGGCGATTGAGCTGCATCGTAACCCACTTCGCCGCCCTCGATAAGCAGTTTGTTTGCAGGATCGCTCACCCAGTTTTCCAGCGCCGTGCGATAGGTTGCGCTGGCTATCGGCGATTCATTGATTCCGCTGGACGAAATAATCAGATTGTAATTTCCCCAGGTTGCCGGATCTGTGGTTGCCGGTGTTTCCACCGAAACCAAATAACCCATTGTCGCAAGATAGCCTTCCATATTGTTGGCGGTAACGCCGAACGGATGTTTGGTCAGATCACGAATGGATGTGCCTTTTTCGCTGATGTTTTCCAGCTTTGCAGATGCGGGATCGTCATCGATAATCAGAACCAGACCGAGCACATCGGTAATTTCGAAGCTGTGATAACCGCTCGCCGGATCGCTCGATTGGTTGCTCTGGTTGGATGCATCCGTAGCGGAGATGCGATATTCCACCATATCGCCGAAATTCAGGCTGCCGGCAGGAATATCAAATGCAGCGCTGAACAGATCGCCACCCGCATCTGCGAGCGCAAACGAGCCGCTCATCGCGCCGCCGTTAACGACATATTCCACCGTCACGCTGGCGATGCCCAGATTGTCCGTAACCGTTGCGGAAACCGTTGCCGGCCACGCCAGCAACGCCTGATTGCCCAACGGATTGTGATTGATTTCCGGTGCCAGCACATCGCTTCCCGTCGAAAACGAGTGGAAATTTGCCGGCGCATTTGCGGGGTTGGTGGACGCCAGATTCAACGCATCAATGGCGCGAATGTAATATTGATAGGTTGCCAGCGATCCGGTTCCGGGAATATTCGCGGTGTAAGTTGAGCCAACGGCGTTCATATCCAGCGTATCGGTGAAACTGCCGTTTGTGCCGTAAATCAGCTGAACGCTGGTGAGCACATTCGCTGCGGTAATGCTTCCGGTAACCGGATACGGACCGGTCAGGTCTTCCGTATCGGTCAGCGGTGAGTGGGTAATTTGCGGCACCGGAACGGTGATGTTATATCCGCGATTGGTAAAATGGGTGATGATCGATGCGAGGTTCGCACCGCCAAACCGGTTGATATCCGCCTGAATAAACGCCTGCGCGGCATCCTGCTGATTGGTTGAGCCGTTGGTCATTGCCAATGCTTCCAGAAAGTTGGAATCTGTGGCAAAACGACCGATGTCATCCCAAATCTGCATCAGTGTGGATGCCCACATCTGCCCGTCGGTGTGCACTTGCCCAACCAACCCGCCGGGATAGCTGGCGGTATAATTCGTTACCCTTCCGCCCCAAAACGGGTTGTGTCCGTCCCATTGGAACACCCACCAATATTGCGGGTCCGACGGTGTCCAGAAATTTTTGCTGCGATTGTATGAATTTGCCCAATAATCGCCACAACCTTCACTGAGTCCGTTAACTTGCGATAATCCGCCGTTTGTGAGCCAGTCGTGCAATCCGTGACCCAGTTCGTGCAAAATCACATCGGCGTCTTCGGAGTCATCCACGCCGCCTTCGCCCCAGGCCAGTTGCCCGGTGCTGGTGATATAATGCGAGTTGTCCGAACCGCCCAATCCGTGCGGATCGCCTTTTACGCCGCCGGAATATTGATAAGGCATCAGGTTGAAACCCAGCTCTTCGTTGATGTAACGCATCGAGGCATCGAGGTGATAATACACGTTCGCCGCTTCGAAAGCGGATGCGTTTCGCAAATTATGCCATTGGTTGGTCGTCTGCGAAAATAATCCGTTAAACGGCGATTCCGAATCCACGATTTGGGCGTATGGCCCGCGAAGGTGGTAATTGGTGCCGTCGAATTCGATGTCCAGCAAATCGCGCTGAACGGTGTGGGCAGTCAGCGAATCGCTGTTGGCATCGTTGTTATCTACAAATTGTCCGCTGTAATTGACTGTCGCATGCGTCAGCGGATCGGGATCGAAAACCCAGCCGGAGCCGGTGACATTTTCTGTGGGTCCGCCGTACACCGCTTTATCTTCCACCCGGAAAATATCGCCGGAATGGGCATCGACCAGCAATTCCCAATCGCCGAACAAATCTTCCGCCGGAACGATAACGATTTTATGCGCCAGCCGCGTTTTGCCGGCGTTGTGATACACCACTGTTTCCGCTTTTTCAAACTGAATTTGCCCCTGAATATTCAGATATGCTTTTGCCGATCGCGTCGCCTCTGCGATGCTGATAGCCGGTACGGTGTTATCCAGTTTGGCGAGCGGTTTGTAGTCGCTCATCACAAAAGTGACGGTTTCCGATCGGTTTAGCGTTACAACAATATCGCTGTTGTAAACCGGAAATCCGCCAACCGTTTGCCGAAAACGGACGTGCAACCCGCCGGGCGTTTCGATGGTACGGGTGTGGGAGAGATTAGCCAGATTTTCGTTCATGTGAAGTAATACTGCGTTTTCCTGCAAATACTGCCGCGCCATCACTTCCGGCGATGCAGCTTTTACCGGGTAATTCACCCGATACAGCGCAACCGGCGCACCGGTGATTTTGCTCACCCGCATATCCGCATAGCGGATAGTTTCTTCTATTTCGTTCTCCAATTTTTCGAGCTGTAAATTCTGCTCCGGTTTTTTGGCAAAAAGCGCCAACGACCAAATACAGAGCGCCAGAAAAATTACCGGCAATCGTAACATGCGTCCGGTCATTCAGATCTCCTTTCAGTATGAATAAACATTTCCATATTGGGCTTTTGAAACAGTTGTTTCGGTAATTGTATGTCGTTTTGAGAATGCGGTATCCAAAATTTCAGTCCAAAAGGTAAACCAGAATCGCATAATAAACAAATGCGTTTTTGGTGATTTCTGAAAGAAATTACCGCAGCTTTGGCATGGGTTAATATTTATATATTTATATGTAACTGTGTTGAATTGTCCACATCAAAATTAGCATGAATTTATGGGATTGACGGGAAAATTTACAGGCACAACCAAAAAAACATGAAAAAGGAGCCGCAAAAAATGAGCTATTTTTTTTCCAAAAAACTGGACACAACCTTTGAAAAAGCCTTTGAACGAACTGTTGATGCGCTGAAAGAAAACGGCTTTGGCGTGTTGACAGAAATTGATATTCAGGCAACGCTGAAGATAAAGCTGGATGTCGATTATCCTAAATACCGGATTCTCGGCGCATGTAACCCAACATTTGCCCACAAAGCGTTGCAATCGGAAAGTAACATCGGGCTGATGCTGCCGTGCAACGTCATCGTGAAAGAAATGCCGGATAAAACCGTCGAGGTTTCCGCAATCGACCCGATTGCATCGATGCAGGCAATCGAAAATCCGTCGCTCGGCGATGTGGCAATCGCGGTTCAGGCGCTGCTCAAAAAGGTGATCGAGAGCTTGTAATAAATCCGGTCAAATTTGCCGTACCGTCGCAGGTTGCAGGTTATTGCGAGCATGAATTTAAGCTCATTTTTCAGTGAATTTTGTCGTTATTTGAGTAAGGAAAGTTCGGAAATTTCAACTTTTCGGTAAGTCTAATAAAAACAGTATGTTTTATTCGTTTGCGGAATCACAGGATTCCCGGAAAAGCGACAAAATGGAAAAAGCGCTGAATATAAAAGGATTGTTTGTAAATTATAATATTGCACCTGTTACCCGCGAAAATCATTTACAGAATTTTCAAAATTTTTTAAACGGCAGCCAAAACTGGGTTTGGTATGTCAACGGCATCAGTGGTTGCGGAAAAACAACCCTGATTTACCAGATTATCGATCAGATTCTGGAATCAGATAAAATTCCGTATGTTTACCTCAGTTTGGAATCGACGCCGCAAATTGTCGATCCGGTTAAAATGGCGGAGCACATCGCTAAAGGACTGACAGCCAATAGTGAAAATCCCGTTACGGATGCGGTTCTGGAACCGATTCGCAATCAGCTCAAAAATGCTTACGCATCGTTGGGAACAGGCATCCGCAAAGGGTTGCAAAGTGAGAATCTTCGCCGGTTAGCGAATCCGGGCTGGCGCGTTTCTGCGAATCTGATGCGGTTCGCATTCAGCAAAGCGATTGAGTCGATCCAATCCGAAATCAAGTCGCGCGTTTCACCGGAGCAAAAAGCGGTTATCATCATCGATGATTTTGAGCAGATGGCCAAACACACCGGTATCGAATTTCAGAAATGGTTTTGGGACACGTTTTTGGCGGATATTTCCGGCTGCTGTCCAAAACTTCGGGTGGTGTTGTCGAGCGCACAGCGGCCGCGTTTTCCTGTGGGATTCAATTTTATCGAATACAATATCGGGATGTTTTCCGGTCCAGAAACGTTGGAGATGTTTCAAAATGCCGGGTTGCCCGATCGCGAAATGGCATCGTGGGTGTATAAATTAACCCGCGGCCATCCGCTATTTATGAACATGCTCATCGACCTCGTCAAACAAAAAGCGGTTGAAATTGAAGAGATCGAAACGGCTGTAAATCAGGATGTAAAACCTGGGCAATGGGTTTGCGGATTGTTTTTCGAACGGTTGCCCGAAAGCCATCAGGTTGTTGCAAAAAACGTCAGTTTATTTCGCAGATTTGATTTGCAAATGCTGAACAAGGTTTTTGCGATTCTGGAATCGCCGGTGGAAGAATCCATGCTCAATGAAATCATCGGTACGGCGGTGATCGGCTCAGATGGCGATAAATATCAAACCCACGAAATCATCCGCAAATTTATCCACAACCTTTCGTATCAGGAAAATCGCGAACATGCGCAATCGCTCTACCGGGCAATTCAGGTGTATTTTTACCCGGAAGAAAACGCGACTATTTTATTGGATCAGGAAGATTTACTGGAGCGATTTTATTACCAATTTGTCTTCCGCGGCATATTACTCGTGGAAACATCATTTGCAGCAACGGCTGAAAAAGTGGAAACCCGGCTATGTTCACCAATTGCTTCATATCGCCCGGCGATTTTTACCGGACTCCGATAAAAATGTGCTGGCATTGCTGGAAACCGTTGCGGGAAAATTTCATTACACCCAATTGCAAATTGCCGATTGCCAACTCAGTCTGAAAAAGGCGCTTTCGCTGAACCGGAATATGGATATGCGCAGCGAAGAAGCCCGCTTGCTGCTAATGCTCGGCGATGCGTTTTTGACGGTAAAAGAAGTGGAATCAGCGCTGGAGCATTACAACTGGGCGATGGCGCTGTATAAATCCATGAAAGACAGATTGGGCGAGGCAGAAGCGCTCCGGGCAATTGCCTCCGCATATTCGGATATCCAGAAATACACATCTGCCGAAGATTTTTTCACCAAAGCTGCCGGTTTGTATCATTCGATGCACAATTCCAGCGGCGAAGCGCTGGCGTTGGGCGAATTGGCGGATCTGTATCGCAAATCTCGCCAATATGATAAAGCGCAGGATCAGTTGAAAAAAGCGCTCGACGCCCTCCAAAAAAATGACGACCTCAGCACGGAAGCAATCATCCTCAAAGTTAAGGGCGAAGTCAGTTACCTGCAGGGCAATTATGATGACGCGATCCGCTGTTTCGATGCGGCAATGAAAAATTTCCACATCGAAGGCGATCATTTGGGAACGGTGGAAACCCTTCACAAAGGCGGCAACATTCTGTACGCCAAAAAAGATTTTGATCAGGCTGAGGTTATTTATGAACAGGTGTTGGGCATTTACGAATCGTATCACCACCCGTTGGGAATGGCGTGGGCGCTGAAAGATATCGGCGATATCAAGTTCGCTGAAAAGCAATATTCGGAAGCGACGGATTTTTATTTGCGCGCCCAAAAAATTTTCATGGAAATGAAAGATTTATCGGGTGAGGCGCAAACCCAGCAATCGCTGGGCATTGTGAACGCGTTTTACGGACGTTGGGAAAAAGCTATTAAACATTACGAAAAAGCGCTGAAGCTGCACCAGATTTTGAAAAACCGTCAGCAGGAAGCAATTGTGCTGAAGCTGTTGGGAAACGCCAATCGACGTCAGTATCATATCGATCACGCGCTAAAACATTATCGCCGTGCGTCCAGTATTTTCAACGGTTTAGGCGAAATACGACATCTGCTGGAAGTGCTCATCGGAATTGGTGAAATCTACAATTATCGCAAAGAAGTTGCCTCTGCGGTGGAGCAATATCAGCGGGCGTTGGTGCTGGCAAAAAGCATCGGCGATGAAGGTGAACAGGCGCATATTCACATGGCGTTGGGCGTTGCCTGGCAAACCCAACGCGATCCCGAAGCGGCAATCGAACATTTCAATAGTGCGATCGTCATTTTCCAAAAACAGCACAACAAAGCCAAAGAAGCAGAGGCGATAAAAGCCATTGGCGATGCTTACCAAAGCGTTCGCCGGATGGACGCGGCGTTGAGCATGTACGAACGCGCCGTAAATCTGTTCAAAATTATGAAAGATGAAAAAGGGGAAGGGGAGACGCGGCTCGGCATCGGCAACATTCACAAATCGGACGGCAAATTTGATGACGCCATCGCCAGTTTCGAACAGTCGCTCACCTGTTTTCGGAATACTGAAGAATGGCAGGGCGAGGCAGAAGCGTTGCTGCAAATCGGTGAAGTGGAGCTGCTCCGGCAACATTTTGATGAATCCGAATCCCGGTTGAACGCGGCGTTGGAAATTTGGGGAAAAACAGAGGAAATTCCCGGTCAGGGGCGGGTGATGAAGGCGCTCGGCGATCTGCACACGGCACAATCGGATTTTGATACCGCTCAGGCGAATTATCAGGCGGCGGTGGATTTATTCCACAAATCCGGATTTCGTCCGGGATTGCCGGCCGCGCTCAAAGCACTCGGCGATGCAACAGCCCGAAAGGAGCGCGATCTCAGCCTGGAATATTACGGGCGGGCGTTGCCGCTATCCCGTTCGTTGGACGAAACCGTTCTGGAAATGGAAATTCTGCTGGCGATGGGCGAAATTTTTCGTCAGCGAAAAGAATACGAATCTGCGAGAGAACATCTGGATCGCGCGTTTGGCGTTTCCCGGATGCTCAACGATCAAAAAGCCGAAGCGGATATTATGATGGTGCTCGGTCAGGTCTTTTTGGGCATGCGGGAAGTGGACAGCGCCATCGGGCAATTCAACAAAGCTGTTTTGTATTTCCAGAAAAATAATTTGAAAACCCGCGAAGCTGTGGCATTGCGTTTGATGGGCGATGCGTATCGCACGATCAGAAAATTTGACAGTGCCCAAAGCATGTACGACAAAGCCATGTCCCTCAGCCAAATCATGAAAGACCGCGAGGTGGAAGCGCAAACCTGCAACGCCAAAGGCGAGATTTTTGTGCTGCAACATCAGTACGACGCGGCAATCCAATATTTTGATAAAGCGATTGAAATTTTCTGCGAAACCGAAAATTATCTGGGCTGTGCCGAATCGTTCATCGAAAAGGGCAATCTGTTTTTGAAACAGCAGCAAATGGAAGCTGCGCAGGAAATTTTCCAGCAGGCGTTGGAAAGTTCGCAAAAAGTGAATAATCCGGGTTTGCAGGCACGCACATTCAAATCAATCGGCGATGTATTTCTGGAAATCGATGAACTTGGCGAAGCCAGAACGCATTTCGACGCCGCGCTAAAATTATTTCGCACCGCAAACGACCGCCAGGGGCAGGGGCGCACGTTGAAAGGCATCGGGGATATTTATGCAAAAGAGGATGAAATTCAGCATGCGATGGAAAATTACAGCCGGTCGCTGAGCCTTTCCCGAACCCATCACGATTTGGAAAATGAGGCACATACGCTCCGCGCGATTGCCCGGCTCAACTGCCGCCGCAAAAATTTTGAAACCGCGATCAATAATTTCCAGAATGCCGTATCCATTTTCCGGCAAATGGTGGACAGAAAAGAAGAAGCCGCAACGCTGGAGACGCTCGGTCAAATCAATATCCAGCAGGCGGATATGTCCTCTGCGCGCCGGCAATATCAACGCGTTTTGGAGATTTACTTTTATCTGAATATTCCGGAAAAGGTAGCCGAGAGCCATCACCAACTGGCGTTTATCAATTATCAGCGAGGCTATAATCCCGAGGCGTTGGAGGAATACAACGCGGCATTAAATGGATTTTCAGCTGTTGGAAATGAGGCGGGGCAGGCTAAAGTGCTGGTGGGAACCGGCAATGTTTTGTCTGAAATGGAACGGTTGGATGAGGCTGAAAAATATTATCTGCAAGCTGTTCAATTGTATGAAAAATTAGGTGACAACATTGGCATCGCCGACTGCCAACTGGCGCTCGGCAAATTGTATTACAAAAAACAGAAATACGATTCCGCGAGAGAAGCCTACCAAAAGGCGCTCAGCGGACACCAAAAAGCGGGTGATCAGGAAAAAGTAGCGAAAGATTTGCTGTATGTTTCCAACGTTTTGCAGGCTTTAAAACAAGGTGAAGCGGCAATTCAGATGATTGAATTGTCGCTCCAGATTCATATCGAACAAAAATTGCCGGGTGTAAAAAGCGTGACCAAAAAGCTGTTGCGTATGCGAAATATCACCGGCAATAAAAATGCAAAAGCCTTTTTGCAAGAACTCACCGACCGTTGGGTGAACCGGCAGGATTAATTTTTTCCGTTTGCCGACCCGTTTCCGTCCAGCGATTCCGCAACCAAAATGGCGATATCTTTTGTATCCAGCTGCTCACTGCGATTGGTTTCGTTGATGCCGTCGTGCAACATGATGGAGCAGAACGGGCACGCCGATGCAATCATTTTTGCGTTGGTTTCCGTTGCGGCTTCGTCCACCCGATTTTGGTTGACGCGCGGTTTGTCCTCTTCCAGCCACATTCTGCCGCCGCCGGCGCCACAGCAAAATCCTTTGTTTCGGGAGCGCGGCATTTCTTCCAGCTTTACGCCGGGAATTGCGCTGAGAATTTCGCGCGGTGCATCGTAAACACCGTTGTGGCGACCCAAATAGCAGGAATCGTGATAGGTAATTGTTTGGTTGTTGCTGTTGCTCAGGTGTAATTTGCCCTGTTTGATCAGTTCGCTGATTAACTCGGTGTGATGGATAACTTCATAATTTCCACCAATTTGCGGATATTCATTCGCCAGCGTATTGAAACAATGCGGGCAACTGGTAACCACTTTTTTGAAACTGTGGGCATTGAGCGTTTCCACATTTTGGGCAGCCAGCATTTGATACAAATATTCGTTGCCAACCCGACGTGCCGGGTCTCCGGTGCAGGTTTCTTCTTTCCCCAAAATCGCGTAATTGACACCCGCGGAGTTAAAAATCTTGACCATTGATTGCAGCGTTTTTTGCGCTTTTTGATCGAACGCGCCGGCGCAGCCCACAAAAACGAGGTATTCAACTTCGCCTTCAGCATCGCGCATAGTGGGCATGTTCAGCCCTTCCGCCCATTCTTCGCGATCATCCGGTGCCATTCCCCACGGGTTGCCGCTGTTTTCCAGATTTTTGAAAATGCTCGTTAATTCCGCAGGAAATCGGCTTTCTTCCAAAACCATGTGGCGACGCATTTCCACAAATCTGTCGATAAAATCGATGAACAGCGGGCACGCCTCTTCGCAAGCTTTGCAGGTGGTGCAGGACCAAATCGTTTCGTCTTTGATCACTTCGCCAACGAGTGCGGGACCGGCGTATTCTGCCGCTTCCGTTGCGCCTTTGCCGCCGTTTAACTGGCTGGCCATCGAAATAATCCAGGGCGTTTTTTCATACAAATGATCGCGCATGTGTTCGTTCACCACCTTTGGCGAGAGCGGTTTTTCGGTCGCGTACGCCGGGCAAGCTGCCTGGCAGCGTCCGCACTCTGTGCAGGTGTAAACGTCCATAATATCTTTCCAGTCGAACTGCTCGATTTGCGAAACGCCAAACCGCTCGATGTCGTCGGCTTCCAAATCCATGTGCGGCAAAGTGCTCGGTTCCAGATTCCGGAAATAGACGTTAAACGCGGAGGTGATCACATGAAAATGTTTGGAAATGGGTAAATATGCGAGGAAAAAAAGCAGCACAATCATGTGCAACCACCACGAAACGCTGTGTAAAATCGCCAATCCGTTTGGCGATAAATTCATTGAATTTAATTGGTTGGCGGTGAACGCTGCCATAAAAGAAAACGCTTCACCGGTCGGTTCTCCGGCGGCAACCAACGATCCGTTGATGAGAAAATCGGTGAACATCAGCGTAAAAATCATTGATAAAATAAACAATGCGTCCAGCGATTGCGTGACCCGTTGGGGACGCAGCACCAGCCGGCGAAACACCAAAAACACTACCATAAAAAGCACCACAACTTCGAAAGCATCGCGCAGAAAAATATACGGAGCGCCAAAAATGCCGTCGGGTCCAAAAAAGGGCAGGTGAAAATCGTGGAAAAATGCCCGGAAAATCAAATGCAAACTGTTGATCGAAACAGCCAAAAATCCCCAAAAAACGAGCGCGTGCATCAACCCTGCGCCAATGTGTTTGGGATCGAGAATGCGCCGTTGACCGAGCCAGTACACCAAAACGCCTTTCAGGCGTTCGATCGGGCGATCAAAACGATTGATCGGCGTTGCTGCTTTGAGCACCAAAAAACGCATCCGCATGAAATAAATGAACGCGCTGGCGGAAGCCAGCAGGATTAACGCGAATATTATTTTTGAAAAAACAGTCGCAGTTGGGATCATAAATGGGGTCTCCTTGCAGATTCAATTGCCCGGCCCGGGAAGTGTTCGAATAACAACAGTTGAGCGGAGCGAAGTTACGCAAAAATTTATGAGTAGAATCGGATTTTATCAAGCAGAATATATCTTGGAAAATTTTGGCAATAATGAAGCAACGTGCAACTCAACCGATTTGATTTCAGTAAAGTCAAATAAAAATAATAGTTTAGAGAATTTTCACTTTTATGAGTGATGCAATTTTTAGAAAAAATGAAAAAAAATCTGGACAATGTAACTTTTGCAAATTATATTCGGTTCAAGAAAATGACTGGCAGTCAGTAAATTGAAATGAGTTTAGGACGTAAAATGGGAATTGCAGAAAGAAGAGAACGGGAAAAGGAGCAGCGCCGCCAAAGTATTTTGGACGCAGCGGAAGAATTATTTTTCGGAAAGGGCATCGAGCACACCACAATGGATGATGTTGCGGAAGCAGCGGAAGTCAGCAAAGGCACCTTATATTTGTATTTCAAAAATCGTGAGGATATTTATCACGGCATTTATTTGCGCGGATTGGATGTTCTGAAAAGCTATTTCGAAGAAGCGTTGCGGCAGGAAGGCGACGGACTTTGTCTCGTTCGGGAAATCGGGAAGGCATACTATCGTTTTTCGCAAACCCACTCCAATTATTTTCATGCGATGAACGAAATGGATCCCGGAAAAATTGAGCAAACGGATGTGGAATCGAACGGATTTAAATGCCATTTGCTCGCCGAAGATGTGAAAAAGCTGGTCGCCAAAGCCGTTGAAATCGGAATAGAAGACGGCAGCGTCCGCACCGAAGTTAACCCGAAATTAATGGCGTATGTGCTTTGGGGACAAACTAGTGGCGTTATTAAATTGATTAATAATTTGGGCGAGCATATGCGCACGCTCCATCATATCGAACCAGAGTTGCTCATTAATGTTTTATTTGACCAGATATATCACGGTTTACGCACGGATAAATAATTGAACCGAACAAAATATTGCGTGGCTAACGCAATATTTTTTTACAATTTAACTGACTCACAGTCAGTTTTTTCAAACCAGTTTAAAGGAAAAGGAAATGCAAAAATACAGTCGTTATTTATTCCTGTTGATGCTCGTTTTTACGACGGTGATAGGTGCTCAATCGACAATTTTATCGCGATATGTGGAAGAGGGCATCGAGAATAATCTTGGTTTGCTGCAAGAAACGCTGGCGTTGCAACAACAGCAATCGGCTGTTCGGCAGGCGCGCGGATTGTATTTGCCGGATGTTACGTTTCATGCCAATTACACATGGGCGGATGGCGGACGTTCCATTGATTTTCCGGTGGGCGATTTGTTCAACCCAATTTACAGCACGCTGAACGGTTTGACCGGCAGCGCCAATTTCCCGACCAATCTGGAAAATCTGGAAATCCAGTTGTTACCGGACGATTTTCACGAAACAAAATTGCAGATTATCCAGCCGATTTTTAACACAGATATTTACTTCAATTATCGCGCACGGCGGGATTTGGTGGATGTCCAATCTGCCCAGCGCGAAGCGTTTATTTCCGAACTCACCAAAGAAATAAAAAGCGGCTATTTTCAATATTTACAATCAGAAGCGGTGTTGAAAATTTTCGATCAGACAATGGTTGTGCTGATAGAATTACGGCGCGTGAACACCCGTTTGGTGGAAGCGCAAAAAGCTACGAAAGACGTTATCAGCACCTCGGATTTTGAAATCAGCGAGCTGGAGCAAAAGATCGCGGTTGCGCAAAAAAATCGTAATCTCGCGAAAGCGTATTTCAATTTTTTGCTGAACCGCGAGCTGGAATCCGCCATCGAATCGGATAGTGCGATCGCCGCATCTGCCAGCCAAACCGCGCTGGCGGAGGCCAAAGCATTGGCATTGCAGCAACGCCCGGAGCTTCGCCAGATTTTATCCGCCCAAAATGCCGCCGGAAAATTGCGCAAAATGAATCAGGCCAGTTTTCTGCCCAAAATTTTTGCCGCCGGAGAAGCCGGATATCAGGGTTACCAATACAAATTTAACGATTCGCAGGATTACTGGCTGGTGCGCGTCGGGCTGGAGTGGAATTTGTTCAACGGATTTCAAACGACATCCAAAATCCAGCAGTCAAAAATTGAGGAAAAGCGCCTCAAAACCCAATCGGATGAATTGGAAAAACAAATTCAATTGCAGGTGATCGAAGGATTTTACGGTGTGCAGGCTGCGCAGGCGGCGGTGCAATCCGCTCAAAATGGCGAACGCGCAGCGAGCGAAAGCTTCCGCATCATCAAACGGAAATATGAAGAAGGTCAGGCGTTGCTGGTCGAGTTTTTGGATGCGCGGAACAAACTAACCAACGCTCAGCTTTCGCTGGCAATCGCCCGTTACGATTTGCTGATTCAACAGGCAAATTTTGAACGTGCCATTGGAAATTAAAAATTAATCAAACAACGCAATAAAGAGAGATAAAAAGATGAACCCGACCGGATTTACCAAAGAATATGAAATCAGGTGGTGCGATGTGGACCCGAATATGCACATGCGCCACACGGTTATCGGCGATATTACCGATCACATTCGCGGCGTGTATTTTGAACAGCATGAGATTTCGTTTCAAAAATTGCGCGAACTGATGGTGGGACCGGTGTTGCTGCAATACAGCGTCCGTTTTTTGCGGGAAGTGATGATGTATGAAAAAGTGCTGGTGGAATTTCAGATCAAATCGCTGAGCCGCGATTTGCGGAAATTCCGGTTTTACCACCGCATTTATAAAATGGACGGGCAAATTGCTGCGGAAGTGGAGGTGTTTGGCGCATGGATGGATCTCGTCAAACGCAAAGTTACCGTGCCGCCGGATATGATCCGCAATGTGCTGGATCATGCGCCAATGGCGGATAATTTTGAATGGATGGATTGAGATTTGAGGAAAATAGGTGAAGGTTAAAGGATAAAAAGTTAGACGTGCGCAGAGCGTAGCCGAGGCGCAGAACCACCGGAAAAAACGAAACTAAATACCTGTAAACAGGAGAGATACAATGTTGAAAAAAATCATATTCCATAGTTTTTTAGTGACGGGAATACTCGTTTTGGCGGCTTGCGGAAAATCCGATGCGACGCCAACGGCAGATGCACAAAACCGCCCGCATCCCGTGAAAATTGTCAAAGTGGAGCAAACCAGCGCACCGATTCCCATCGAATCCAGCGGCAAACTGGCATCCGAAGCGGAGATGTTGCTGTCGTTCAAAATCGGTGGGGTGGTCGATCGCATTTTAGTGAATGAAGGGCAAACGGTTAGCGAAGGCCAGCTGCTCGCCCATCTCAATTTGACGGAAATTGACGCCCGGGTTCGCCAGGCGAAAAACGCATTTGAGAAAGCGGAACGCGATATGGCGCGCGTAAAAGATTTGCTGAAAGACAGCGTTGCCACGCTGGAACAGTATCAAAACGCCAGCACCGGATACGAAGTTGCGCAGGCAGATTACGAAATTGCAAAATTTAATCAGCGTTATGCCAAAATCATCGCGCCGGCGAGCGGCAAGGTGTTGCGCCGTTTTGTGGAGCGCGGCGAGCTGATCAATCCGGGAATGCCCGCGATGCAAATCGGCACGGCCAGCGCATCGTCGCAAATCATTCGCATCGGCGTATCGGATCGCGATGTGGTTCGGCTGGCGCCCGGCGACACAGCGCAAGTGCGTTTCGATGCGTATCCCGGCGCAAAATTCTCTGCATATGTGACCGAAATTGCGGCGGCTGCCGATCCCAAAACCGGCACATTTGAGGTGGAACTCACGCTCGAGCCATCCAAACTGCTGCTGAAAAACGGTTTCGTCGGAAAAGTGAAATTGTATCCCGCCAAACAATCCGCATATTATCGCATCCCGATGAGCGCGCTGGTCGATGGTTCCCGCGATTTGGTGAGCATTATGATTCCGGTAAATGAGCGCACTTCCGCCCGGAAAATCACGGTTCGCCCGGAACATGTCGGCACGGATTATTTTACGGTGCTGGCGAGCGAAGCTGGCAAAATCGGCGAAGTGATCACCGATGGTGCTGCATACGTCCGCGATGGCGAAACGATTTCGCTCGTCGGTAACATCAGTGAAATCAAGACGATAGCAGAAAAATGAATTGCAGCCGTTTCAAAAAAAAACGGTTCAACGGCCTTCAATTAATTGAAATTACCATCAGAAAATAAAGTAGAAACAACTATGAAACTCCCGGAAATCTCCATCAAAAATGCCCAATTTGTACTGATTTTAGTGATTATGGCGTTGCTGGTTGGATTTATGTCTTTTCTGCACATGCCGCGTTCGGAAGATCCCGCGCTGACGTTTCCGCGATACATCGTTGTGGCGATTTATCCCGGCACCAGCCCGGAAGATATGGAAGAACTGGTTGTCGATCCGCTGGAAGAAGCCATTCATGAAGTTGAGGAAATCGACGAAATTATCACGACCATTTCCGAAGGATTGGCGGTGATTCGCGCCGATGCCGCGTTTGGGGTGGATATCGATGCGATTTACGATAAAGTGCTCCGCGAAATCAACAACGTTCGCGGCGATCTGCCCAAAGATTTGTACAGCCTCGATACCCGCGTGGCATCGCCGCAGGATGTTGCGATCATGCAAATGGCGTTGGTTTCGGAGGAAGCGCCGTATAACCGGTTGCTGGATTACGCGGATATTCTGAAAGATAAACTGGAAGCCCAAAACGGGGTGCGAACGGTTGAAATCGAGGCGTATCCGGAAGAGCAGGTGCGGGTTTCGCTCGATTTTCAGAAAATGTCGAACCTGAATATTTCACTGTCCCAGGTGATCGGAATTTTGCAGCAAAACAACGCCAATATTCCCGGCGGGGAAGTTGATGCGGGCAGCAAATCGTTCAGCATCCAAACCAGCGGCAGCTACAAAGATATCGATGAGATTGGCAGCACGGTTGTCAACAGCGACGGCGAAAAGCTGGTTTATTTGCGCGATATCGCAGATGTGCGGTTCGATTACGCAGACGATTTGCACATCGGTCGCCACAAAGGGAAAAAGAGCGTATTTCTCGTAGTTACGAAAGATAAGGAAAGTAACATCATCGAATTGACCGGACGGCTGCACGGCATGATGGATGCCTTTCAGTCGCAGATGCCATCGGATGTGCAACTGCTCACTGCGTTCGAACAGGCACCCGCGGTTGCCGGTCGCATCAACGATTTTTTCATCAATTTGATGCAGGGCGTTGCGCTCGTCGGTGTGATCATTTTTCTGTTTCTCGGCTGGCGTCCGGCGGTGATCATCTGCACGGTTATCCCGATTTCGGTGATGATCGCCATCGGCGTGCTCGATTTTAGCGGATACGCGCTGCAGCAAATTTCCATCGCATCGCTGGTGATTGCCCTCGGTTTGCTGGTGGATAACGGCATCGTGGTCACGGAAAATATCCAGCGATTTGAGAAAATGGGGATGAACGCCACCGAAGCTGCCATCAAAGGCACCGGCGAGGTGGGATTTGCGGTGATCGCTTCAACTATTACCACGCTGCTCTCGTTTTTCCCGCTGACGCTGATGCAAAGCGGTCCGGGCGAATTTTTGCGCACGTTGCCGCTCACGGTGATTTACACGCTGACCGCATCGCTGATTTTGGCGCTCACGTTTACACCCATCGTTGCCGCCCGGTTTTTGAAAGTTTCTGCGAATAAAAAAACCGGTCCCATCGATAATCTGATGAGCAATTTTCGGGATAAATTTTATCTGCCATCGCTGCAAACGGCGCTAAAATATCCGGGTCGATTTATCGCAGGTTCTGCAATTGCGTTGATTGGCTGTTTTGCGCTGTTCCCGGTTGTGGGCGTCAGCTTTTTCCCGACGGCGGACAAACCGCTGCTGCTCATCGAAGTGGATACGCCATACGGCACCAGCCTCGCCCGCACGGATGCGGCAGTGCGATTTGTGGAAAACGTGCTCGATTCCGTCGATTTTGTCCGCGATTACACATCGAACACCGGAAAAGGAAATCCGCAAATTTATTACAACCGCATTCCCAAAGAGCTGAACAAAAATCACGGTCAGGTGATTGTCAATTTTGCGGAATGGAATCCGGAGAAATTTTACGCGACGCTGGCACATTTGCGGGAGAAATTTGCGACATATCCCGGTGCGGAAATCACCTTTTCGGAGCTGAAAAATGGACCGCCGTTTGCCGCGCCCATCGAGATAAAAATTCTCGGTGATGATTTGGACAAAATGCGCGAATCGTCGTTCGAACTGGAGCGGATTATCCGCGAAACGCCCGGAACGCTGAACGTGATCAACCCGTTTGCCCGCCGCAAAACAGATTTGAAAGTGGCCATCAATCGCGATAAAGCCGGGATGATCGGCTTGCCCGTAAATGATATCGATCTGGCGGTTCGCGCCAGCCTCACCGGCGTCACCGTCGATGAGCTGACCATGCGCGACGGTGACAATTATCCGCTGGTCGTCCGGCTGCCGTTCGATGAAAAACCGGGTATCGAGGATTTCGAAAAGGTGTATCTGACCACCCGAACCGGCGCACAGGTGCCGCTAAAACAGGTTGCCAACATCCAGTTTGAATCAGGCATTGCCCAATTCGGACGATACAACCAACGCCGCAGCGTCGCCGTTACCGCCGATGTTTTTGATGCGGATAAAACCAAACAAATTACCGAAGCGATTATCGAGCGGTTGCCGGAAATACAACTGCCGGAGGGCAGTGAGTTTTACATCGCGGGTGAATACGAAACGCAACAGGAATCGTTTGGTGATCTGGGGCAGTTGCTGCTCGTTGCGCTGCTCTCGATTTTTGCCGTGCTGGTAGCGCAGTTCCGTTCGCTCATCCAGCCTGTGGTCATCTTTTCCGCGATTCCGCTGGCGTTCACCGGCTCCATTCTGGCGCTGTTTTTCACCGGCTGGACGTTCTCATTTTTCGCATTTGTCGGATTCACCAGTCTGGTGGGGATTGTCGTGAACAACTCAATTATTTTGGTGGATTACACCAACCAGCTGATTCGCGGCGGAACGCCGTTGCGCGAGGCGCTGGAAACAGCCTGTCAAACCCGTTTCCAGCCAATTGTGCTCACATCTGTGACCACGATTCTGGGATTGCTGCCGCTGACGCTGACCAACACCAGCCTGTGGTCGCCGCTCGGCTGGACGATCATCGGCGGAATGGTTTCATCCACATTTTTGACATTGGTGATTGTCCCGATCCTCTATAAATGGGTAACGAAAGAAGAAGCGATTGCCGTTTGAGCATAAAAAAAGGAGCCGGCACCCTTCGCGGATTCCGGCTCCTTTTGTATGGAGACGAGTATGTTCAATTTCTCTTTACGGTAATTATCGGAAAAAGTTGTTCGATGTTTAGTCGTTTTTTATGTCAGGGGATTATTTGCTAGTCATCTTTTAGACTTTTAATAAAATGTTACAGTTTTGTACAATTGTTTATTTATTCCATTTTAGAATGTTTTGGATAATGGAAGTTTCTCCTTTTTTCTCAAAATGATCCATATTATTGACAAACCACAACGTATGTTCCCCGATGATCCCCATTGCATTCAGATCTGCTGCGTAAAGCATTCCACCAATTGCACCGCCCAAAACACCGGCCATGGCTTGACCCTCAGGTCGCGAATGGATTTTATACGGGATGGTCAGCGAATCTGCAGAAAGGTTTTCGGGCGGCTGGCTATCGAGATAAATATCTCCGATGTAATTGACACGACTTGCCTGAATTTTCAATGAGATATTAAGCGAATCTGCATTGATATCGATGTTAGAATGATCATCGATAAACCGTATTTCTTTTATCGCATAGCTTCCAGGCGGAATGCAGAAACCGAAAGGTTTATTCGGTTCGGTCTCGATTATACTAACCGGTACTTCTGGATTATCAAGATTTTTGAGATGTAATTCGATATGCCAAATAGTAATCAACTTAGCTGGGAATTTTCCGGCTATTGCTTTACCTTCAGAATCGACCACCGTTTCGATTTCTTTGAATGGGTAATATTTCGGTTCGGGGTCAAAAACAGGGCTTTGACGATCTGCATCGAATATCACACCGGCTGAATCGAGGGAAATAATCTCACCGGGATAAATCTTGTAATGTCCGCGTTCCCTAAAAATGATTGCCGGAGCTTTGCCATGCCATTCCTCTTCAGAAACGAATTGCCCTTCCACGGTTGTCGGACATCGGGGTCTCTTTTCTATTTTGGTAAGTTTTATCGCATTATTGCATCCGGTAAAAACGATTACCCCGTATGCAAAAAAGAACCACAGGTAAATTAACTTTGTCTTTTTCATTTGATCGTTACCGCCTCCATATGCAAGGTATTTAAATATTCGAATCAGTTAGCATATCTCATTGAAGGAAATATTTGTCATCACGATTCACGCTTTTGAGGTTGTTTAGTTGTCAAAATCTTTAGTTGAGTTTAATTACTTGATTAAAACCATCTTGCGGATTTCCGAAAAATTGCCGGCTTTCATTTTGCAAAAATAGATACCGCTTTCAGCAAACTTTCCGTTGTTATTTCTGCCATCCCACAATATGGTGTAGGTTCCCGCAGGTTGATTCTCGCGAAGCAGTGTGCGAACGGTTTCGCCGAGAATGTTGTAAATGACCAGTTCAACATCGCCGGATACCGGCAATTCGTATTCAATTGTGGTGCTGGGATTAAACGGATTGGGATAATTTTGCACCAACCGAAACTGTTGCGGCAGGTTGACAGGTAAATCAGAATTGATTCCGACAGGATTATCAAATTCCTTCACATTCATCCAGATGTTGGTATTCCGATCGCCTTCGCGCCGGGATTCCCAAACGGTGTAAATATTGCTGTTCGCCAATGCGATGCCGGGATAAAACGCATCGTGGTATTTTTCGGGATTGGTGAGGTAAAATGAATTGCCGATAGCATTGCCAGTCGCGTCGAACCGTTTCCCGAAAACTGAAATGCCGGTGGCCGAATTGTCCCGCCATGAAGCCACAAAATTTCCATCCCCGTCCATCGAAACATCCGGGAAATTGTCTATACTCACATACGATAGTGGCGAGCCGGTAACCTTAATCGGATTACTGATGGCTGTTCCATCTGCATTTAAAATACGGGTATATGGAATGAGTGTATTCATACTGGTATCAGCAAGCCAGACAACCACTATTTTTTCACCGTTCGATGAAATTGCCGGGAAAAAATTGTTTGATAAACTATCCGGACTGATTTGTTGCCGATTGCCTCAGGGTGTGCCGTTTGTATCAAATAATTGCAGAAACAAAGGTACTTTATTATTTATATTCTCTGTCCAGACAATGGCATAATTATTATTCACCCAGGTTACATCCGACAAAAATACGGATTCCTCAGAAATTGTCGAATTAGCGCCTATTTTTTGACCGTTTTGGGAAAAAAGCTGTGAAAATGTTCTGTTTTCACCGGCGTTCCGCGATGACCAGACAGCTACAACCTTTCCGTCGCTATTAGCTGATAGTGAGAGGGAGCGATAATATGAGTTATTTATTGGTGATTGATCGTTTATTGTAATAATATCTGAAACAGGTGTGCCGTCATTTCCGAAAAAGCGAATCTTGAAATTAAACTCACCATTTGTTGATCTTCCCCGCCAACCGATAGCAAAATTTCCACCCGGTGCAACCGCAATGGCAAGATCATATCTGTCAAAAACAGCGTTGGTGTCATCTACCCAAAAATTGCTGCCAATAGACTGACCTGCGTTATCAAAGCGTTGTGCGTAGATATGCAGTTCACCTGTTCGATCATCCTGCCATGTTACGACGAAATTTTGTTGATCATCTAAGCCCACTGCCGGTGAATAATGAAAGGCATAGCTCAATGTATCATCATTGACGTTTATAATGCTGCTTGCAGGCGATCCGTCTGAATATACAACTTGTTGGTAAATGTCATTATTTCGATAATTGGAGGTTTTCCATGAATACACTGTTTGATTGTCAAATTGTAATAAAACCGGCATGCTTGCCCTTGTTCTATTTGTGATATCCTCCCCAATCGTAATATTATTTCCAATAAACGTCGCATCAGTTGTGAATTTCTGAGAAATAATACTTGTTGTAGCTTCTCCCGGCGTTAATCTGATCCAGGTGGCTAAAACTTCATTTTTATAATAGGAAAGGGTATTATTCTTAAATAAATCAGATACCAGCAATTGTTCATTGATTCGGAATGTATTTGTGAGTGCTGTTCCATCGGTGGACAAAACCCGGCAGTAAATAACCTGATTGCCAAAATTCCAGATCACCCAGACAGTATCATTTACAACCATAATTTCTGGATGTGTGGTTCCTCCCAGTGAGTCGGATTCGAATAAAATATTTTCACCAATCAGATTTCCAGATTGATCTATCCGTTGATAAATCAATCCATAGTCGTTATTGAATCCACCCAGCCAGGTAATATAGAAATTGCCATCTGGCGCAGCCGTAATTGCAGGTGCAAATTGCGCTTCGGTATTTTCACTGAGATAAAACCGATTTCCAACAAATTCGCCATCCGGATTGACCAATCGAACAAATACTCGCCAAGACAGAGATATACTATCACTGCCAACCCAGCAGACAGCTGTATAGCCGGAATTATTCATCGCGATGACCGGTGATTCAATGACACTGTTTTCCTCTACACTGATGAAATCACCAATTGGATTACTGTTGTTATCAAATAGTTGTAGAAATAGATAATCAGTCTGTGGAATAAGCTTATTTTGTGATTTTGTCAGAATCGCGAATCTACCGTCATTAACTCCGGCAGCACTAAATTCCCGGCATTTGGAAAACATCATTTCGTTTTCAAACAATTTAATATTGTTGCCAACGAAATCTCCTGTGCTATCCACCATTTGTGCATACGCAGCCCAATATCCGTCACGGTCATCCAGCCAGATTAATCTGGAAATGCCGTTTTCACCGGGAACCGCAGTCAAAAATTGCTGCTCCGCACCGATGATTCCAGCGTTATCGTTCACCTGAAAATCCGGGATAATCAGGTTGTTAAATTGAGCTTGGAGGGAGAATGGTAAGCAAAAATAAACTAAGATTGCAAAACATACACACGTTTTAAATTGCATGATTGCCCCTGTTTGAGAAAAATTTATCGAAAAGAATTCCTTTAAATTACATTCCCAAAATCAATTTGGCAATCATCAAAAATTATTCTGCAGTACTTACAATTGGTCGGGTTATGAAGCAGATTTCTACAGGCTAAATGCAATGTAAACATTGAGTTAACATGGTCACAATAAATAAACAACAGAAGGTGTTTTGAATATTCTGATTTGCCCGGAATTGACGTTTCAACAAAACAACAATTTCGAATGTCATTTTAAAACCGGTTATTTGGATCAGCGATTAGTTGTCTTTTGCAGACAGCATTTTTTATATTTTTTCCCGCTGCCACAGGGACATGGATCGTTGCGACCAATTTTCAACGTGTTTTTCTCAGATTGCTGTTCTTCATTGAGAAACGAATAGTCCTCAGTTTCTACCTTTGAGGTATTGCGTTCAGCGTTCAGTTTGTCGATACGTTTTTGCAGTTGTTTATTCTTTTCCGCAAGTTGTTCCTTACTGAGATAGCCACTCCATGTTGAGGTAATTTCATTATAATGATCAAAAATAGAATCATACACAACCGTATAAGCGGATAAGCTTTTTGGTGGCTCGTGAATATCCTTTACAATTTCTTCCCAGGTGCCCGTAATAAAATCAATTGTTATCTGCTGATCCCAAAATTTTTTGAATAACGGCAGCATCGATACACAGCCAAATTCGATGCAATCATTGATTAAAAATGAAATGACTTCAGAGTCTGTCAAATCGTCATCGTCCAAATTTTCCCAATAGTATTCCAATATTTCGCGATACCATTCAATGGCCACATCCCGTATTTCCGGATCAAACTCTGCCATTTTTCGAACCGCGCTGATGACCGCGCCTTTGCTGTATGCGTTAATATTCCGTTCTTTCATAAACCCGGTTAGCGCATCCAGCCTGTCTTTGCCCAGATGGTAAATAAAATGCTGGACCGTTTCTGATTGGTGATCTCCCAGCCAGAAATCCAAAGCGTGGAGGGGCATGCTCAGAAATTCAAAAATATCGGGTAAGGCTTCGCCTGCTTTTAGTTCAGTTAATAAAAACATTGCATGCAGTGGAAAACTCAACTTATTTTGATCCCATTTTTCCGATCGTTCAACCAGATCTTCAAAATAATTATACCTTCGAATACCATCGTTTAGGGTAACTCTCAAGTCTTGGATCAAAGATTTCCGTGGCAGCGCCAATATTTTCTTTAAAATTTTGTGGTCGATTAACAAACTGTTATGATATAAAGCCTCAATCTCGCTGTGCTGAAATACCGGTTTTTTATCTGTTTGCAACGTCTCATCAATTTCCCGCTCTACCGGAGCTCTGGCAAAATCTTCATCTTCTTCATATTCGGCCACATTCATAGTCATACGGCTAAACATGATTTCTTTTGCTAGTTTGTCGAGCAGATTGATGTCCAGAAAATTTGTTTCTTCATACATTTTTTTCGCGTTGTTCAGCCGGGTTTCTGCCGCATCCAGATTTCCGGTTGCGATTTCATACATGCAGGCAATGTGCAAAAAGCTATTGTATTCTGAAATATGGAACACTTTTCGATGCGGGTACAGCGCTTTCAATTCCATTGTTTGACCGAGTATCTTCGGAATTTCATCGAACCGTTCCTCAGATAACATTTGTGCTGCCAAATTGATTTTGCCTAACAGATAATCCGGATGTTCAGACACAATTTGGTGATTGATTTTATACCCTTTTTGTCTGCGACCCATTCGGACGTAATAATTTGAGAGGTAGTTTTTGAACGCAGGAACATCGGGATATTTTTCTACAGCTGCCTTTAACTGCTTTTCCGCCCGTTTTTTTCCACTTTCAGAAAGGTGATGCATGAGTGCAAGTTGCTCAGAAATCTCCGGAGTATATTTCAATCCGTTGTCCACTCTTTTTATATCACCGGTAATCTCGAAATCTATAATCCTGAGCGATTTGGGAAAGATATTCTCGGGAAGGCTTTTTGAAAGTTTCATTGACAATCCTTTTGTTGATACTGGAAAAGTTAGTGATTATCAATGAAAATTCCAGAAAAAAAAACGGTTTTTTGATGGTAATCGGCAAAAAAAATCCCCGGAAATTTTCACCTCCGGGGATTTAGAATTTTCAGATGAAAACATGTCTATTTTGTCGCTTCAACCATTAATTCCGTCATTCGGGTGACAAACTCGGTCGGGTCTTTCAGCGTGCCTTCCAGCAATGCGGCGCCTTCGTAAATCTGCAAAATGGATTGGCGCAGCAACGCGTCCGTACTGCTGCCCATGTTCAATTTGGACAAATTTTTGATGAGCGGATGCGACGTGTTGATTTCCAGAATCCGTTTGGAGCCTGCGAAATCCTTCTGCATCATTTTCATCATTTTTTCCATTTGCGGGTCCATTCCCTGTTTGCCGATGACCAGCGTTGCCGGAGAATCGACCAGCCGGTGCGATTCCATCACGTCTTCCACTTTGTCGCCGAGCGTTTCTTTAAACACGGTAATCAATGATTTGGAGAGATTTTCGTTCAGCGCTTCTTCGCTGCGGGCGTCATCTTTTTTGACGTCGATATCCGCATTGTCGATCGATTTGATGGGCTTTTTCTCATATTCATTCAAGCTGGGAACGATAAAAACATCCGCCGGATCTGTGAGGAGCAGCACCTCGATATCGTGCTTTTTAAAATATTCAAGATTCGGGTTGCGTTCCAAAATGGAACGGGTTTCGCCGGAAACGTAATAAATTTCTTTCTGGTCGCTGTTCATCCGGGTCACATAATCTTTTAGCGATGTGAATGCGCCGGCTTCGGTTGTGGTGCTTTCGAAGCGCATTAAATTTACCAGCCGGTCACGATTGCTAAAATCCGTGTTGACCCCAAATTTCAAAAATTGACCGAAATTATTGTATAATGTCTGAAATTTTCCGGGGTCCTGTTTTGCCATATCTTCCAAATGGGAAAGAATTTTGTTGACAATTGTGGAGCGGATTTTGGACATCGCCGGGCTGTTTTGGGTGACCTCGCGGGAGACGTTCAGCGGCAAATCTTCTGTATCAACAACGCCTTTCACAAACCGCAAATACTCGGGTAACAACTCTTTGGCGTCGTCCTGTATAAATACTTTGTGGGAATAGAGTTGCAGCGATTTTTCCTCGTCCATTCGCACATAAGGTCCGGGCGCTGTGGCGGGGAAAAATATGATCGCTTTAAAATTTACCGCGCCTTCGATGGAAAGGTGCAAATGGCTGACCGGATCTTGAAAATCATTCGCCACAAATTTATAGAATTCATTTAATTCTTCCGGCTTGATATCGCTTTTGTTGCGATGCCAAAGCGCGTCCACTTTGTTGGCGCGCTCGCCGTTCAGTAAAATCGGGAAATCTACGAAGTTGGAATATTTGTTGATAATGTGCCCCAACCGGTGGCTCTGGCTAAATTCCTGGCTTTGCTCGTTAAGCGTAAAACTGATAGTCGTGCCGCGGGTCGGTTTGTCGATTTCCTCGATGGTGAAAGTGCCCTGTCCGTCCGATTTCCAACGATAGCCTTTGGCATCCACATCCGCGTGGCGGGTTTCGATAATTACTTCATCGGTTACCATAAACACCGAATAGAAGCCGACGCCAAACTGACCGATCATGTCCGCATCAATTTTTTTGTCGCTTTTTTTCATCTGTTCGATGAATTCGAGTGTCCCGGAGCTGGCAACTGTTCCGATGCGTTTCACCAAATCATCGTGATTCATCCCGATTCCGCTGTCGGATATGCTAAAGGTATGTTTTTTTTCATCCACATCGATGCGGATTTCCAGTTTCGCATCGGCATTAAATACGTTTTGATCCGTCAACATACGAAATCGAACCTTATTCAGTGCGTCCGAAGCGTTGGAAATCAACTCGCGAAGAAACACTTCCGGATGCGTATATAACGAGTGAACAATGAGTTTAAGTAACTGTTTTAACTCGGCTTGATACTCAAACTCCTGAGCCTTGTTTGTTTTAGATTTTGCCATGTTTCCTCCATTTGTTATACAAATTGTTTATTTTCTGAAGTAATTAAAAATTTACATTCTGATTGTTCGAAATCCAAACATACAAAAAAATCAGGTTGGGGGCTGACGGTGTAAACGGACCAAAAAATGACTGTGCAAACCGGAAACCGGCGCAAAATTGCAACGTATAATTGTGTTGTCAAAGGAATGCGTGACTAATCGAAGGAGCGAACGTTGGAATTTAACCGGAGAGTGCTTTAATGAAGATTTTCATGTCTTATGCAGGTGTGATAATTCTTTCTTTGCTGATGTTCGGACTGATGTTTTACAGCTTTTACATCGTGATTTCATCGCCGAAAAAGTATGATTCCGATAATAATTTACCGGAGCAACAACCCTCGGAAAAACTTGAACCGTCGCAAAATAGCAAAACAAACATCGTAAAAATAGGGGAGGAGTATACCGGTCACAAACCGGGGCATCCCCAAAAGCCGAAAAACCGGAAACGGGCGGCTTGATTATCTGATAAAAAAAAACGGCGAACGCAGATTGTGTTCGCCGTTTTTTTTGTAAAAATTTTCGCTTTCGGAGCTTATTCAGCCGGAACCGGGTGCGCGATTTTTTTCCACATTTCATCAAAATTGAATTCCTTGAATGTGGGGCTATCTGCGTTGTGGCAGGTGCGGCATTGCTTTTCAGCGCTACCGTCTTTTACCAGAATCGGTTCCATACCTTTGGCAATGGATTGTTCCCGGTCTTTCATGATGGTTTTCTTTTTATACATCGATCCGGCGCCGTGGCAGGTTTCGCACTGAACACCGTCTTCCACGCTGAACCGTGCGCTCATCATTTCGGCGGGTTTATCATTACCGGTAACGTGGCATTTCAAACATTCCGCAGCTTCGTGCGGTGCTTTGGCAATGCCTTTTTCTTTGGCGATTTTCACCGCTTCGGGTGATTTCAGGGTTTCAAACGCTTTGGCGTGGGCGCTTTCGCTCCAGATGCCAAATTGGTTGCCCTGTTTTTCGGTTTTGTGGCATTTTTTACAGCCGTTAACGCCGATGTATTTTAACGTTGCGGAATCCGCATCGTCTTCATCATCTTTTGCGTCCTGAGCGTATGCCATTCCAACCATCAATAATGACAAGAATAACAACAGAAATCTCTTCATACTGTTTCCCTTTCCTATACGTTTGTTGGGGTTCTTTTATCCAAAATTACGGATTCAGTCCTGTGTGGCAATCGGTACAAAATCCGTCTTTCCAGTCTTCATCACCGTCCGGGTGAACAAATTCCAACGTGTTGCCTGCCTGGGCAAATGCCATTTCGCCGGGTGTTCCCTGTGCGATAATTGTGTGGCAAAGGTTACAATCCATCGAAATTTTTTCACCTTCGGGCGTAACATGTGTGTTGTTATGGCAACGGAAACAGCCGTTAAATTCCAAATGTCCAATGTGGTCGGGGTATTTATCCCATCGCACACCCATTTCCGGAAAGATATTTTTAGAGTAGACATCCTGCATTGCTGCTATTGCTTTGTCTATCAATTCCCTTTTCTCTTCAAATATATCGGGATAATCTTCTTCATAAAAGGATAAAACTTGTTTTTCAATGGCCATTTTAGCTGAGTCAATTGTACTAAATTTCTGATCGCAAAGTTCCAGCAATAATACTTTTATCTCCGGCAAATCCGTCGAGATTTTTCCTGAAGTAATGGCACCATTGACAAATTTTACCGGTGGTAAAAATTCATGTGATGGGCGGGTGTGGCAATCCATACAGTCCATCGTTCGAATTTCTTCACTGGCAATTGCGCCTTCTTCCAATGGATTATCTTCGTCCTGAAATATTTTAACTTCACCTGTTTGCAAATTAGTGTAGCGAACCCAAGGCAGCGTTTCGCGATCGCCACCTTCGGCAATATATTCAACTTTGATATTGGGATTGATATGCCAGTGAATGCCTTCACTTAAACCTAATGCAGAGCGATCCGCACCGATTTTCATAATCATTTCGATATCCCACTGGGTATTTTCCTCATCTTGCAAATAGTAGCTTTGTTTTTGCAACTTTCGGGAATAAAATTTTTCCGGCCAGTGGCATTTTTGGCAGGTTTCCCGGGCTGGTCGCAAATTATGAATCGGCGTGGGAATCGGACGGGGATATTTGTTACTCAACACGGAGTAAACCTGATACAAGCCGGAAAGTTTGGAGCGCATATACCAGTCTGCGCCTTCGCCAACATGACATTCCACGCATGATACCCGGGCATGGGACGAGTTTTGATAAGCGGTATATTCCGGACTCATTACACTGTGGCAAATTTCGCCGCAAAACGTGGTCGATTCGGTAAAGTGAAACGCCTCGTAACTACCCACAGCAGAAGCAAACAGCAGAAACGTTGTGCCGATAGTGAACACCAGAAATGCATGTCGATGTTGCTGGATATTCAAATCGACCATCGGCCATAATTTTTCTGAAACGAGTTTGCCAGTTTTTTCTCGTTTATTGAACCGCCACATGCCAAACGGGATTAATAGTAAACCCATGATCATTACTGACGGCAGCAAAATATAAATGACAAGTCCCAAATATGCATGCCCTGCTCGCCAAAAAACGGAAATTGTAAACAAAAAGATAATCATTGATAACGCGATACCGGCAATGGTTGCACCGATCAGCGTTAACCAATTGTGAGTAGAACGCGGTAAGTGTAATTTCATGCAGCTCTCCCGAGTGTAACTGGTAATCTATTTAAATTATGTTAATTTGGTTAATTATTGGATTCATCCTCCGCTTCGGCTTTTTTAATGCGTTCTAATTCCAGAGAATGTTCTTTTTCCATTTCTTCTTCACTTATTTTTCCGGTCAACCATGTGAAGTTCATCGGATAAACATCGGGATTGAATATGACATAATAAATATGCCATACCACAATTGCCAGAAACGCCAGCCATGCTTCGTAATAGTGAATCACTTCGCAGACATCGATAAATAATTTGGAGAACCAGGCCATCGACTGGTTTTCAAACCAGAGGGCAAACCCGGTGAGGGTCATTACGATTGTTCCCCAAATCAGTGCCCAGTATTCGGCTTTTTCGATGTACCCGAACCGGTCAAACGCTGGTCGGGATTTCGAGAAACCGAGATAATATTTCATCATCAAAACAAGATCTTTTGCATCCTGAAACTTGGGCAACATATCCTTGAATAGCCCGAATCCGCGTTTTGTTGCAAACAGATAGCCGATATGATACAACGAAACAGCAACCATACCTACCGCTGCAATCCGGTGTAATAGGCTGCGGAGTGTAAAAATCGGCTCGCCGCCCCACTGCCGCAACAAGACAACCCACCATGCGTCAGGAAATTTTAACATAAATCCGGTAATAACCAACATAAAAAACGTTGTAAACAGTACAAAATGCTGAATTCTTTCGTTCCCCGTCATGCGAATGTAGTGTTTTTTACGTTTTGCCAATTCGTGAGCGGTGATCTCTTTTTCATATTGATCGTGGTAATGCTCTTTTACTTTTTTGGCTAAGTCGAGAGAATTATGGACAACCATCCCGCCAATAGTGATCAAAATGAGCAATATATAAATGGAGGAAATCCAGTTCAAAACATCATCGCTGCCGCTGGTGGCACTCACGTGAACTTTACCAACGGTGAAGTTGGCGTTGGCACCCGGATGGCATTCGCCGCAGGTTTCGGCAAGATTGCTGACGTGGATTGTCGAAAGTGAATCCGTTGACGGTAAAATATTGTGTACGCCGTGGCAACTGGCGCAGTTGGCAACTTCTGTCGAGCCAAAACGCACTGCCAATCCGTGATAGCTATCCTGATATGACGAGTAATTGCTTTCCGGCAGCCCGAATTTGCTGGCTAACCGAACAGAGTTGTGGCAGGGACCGCAAACCTGAACGGCAACATTGCCCGGAGCAACCGGCGAATTTGCAACGGTATGTTCCAGAATATTGTGTTCGCCGTGACAATCGGTGCAGGTTGGTGCGTCCTGTAATCCTTCGTGAAGCGCATCGCCGTGAACACTTGCGTTGTAAACTTCGGCAATTTCGGTGTGACATTTGCCGCAGGTTTTGGCGATGTTAAATTTATTAACTTTGGACAATGCGTCGCCGGCTTTCAGTGCGCCGTGGGCGCCGTGGCAATCGCTGCAAATGGCAACGGTTGTGTCGCCTTCAAAAAACTTGCGCCCGTGAACACTGGTTTTGTATCCGCCGATGAAGGACGATGTGTGGGTCATCCGTTCACTTACGCCTTCGCTATCGAGGTGGCAGCTCAAACAGGTTTCAACTTCCAGTTGCCGGCTCATTTTCGAACCGTTGCCGGTGATGGTAATGGCCTGGTGTTCGTTGTGGCAAAAAATACAGGTTGGCGCGGTCTCAAATCCTTCTTCCAGCGCAACGCTGTGTTCGGATTTCATGAATTCTTCAACCACATCATCGTGGCATTCGTTACAGGTTTGGGCGAGATTTACCGGGTGCACCGGCGAAGCCAGCGTATCCACTTTCAATACGTTGTGGGCGCCGTGGCAGTCGCTGCATTCCAGATCGTCGCCATGAATCATATTTGCAAATTCGCCGGGCGTTTCGGGTAGCGAAAACTCCGCCATTCGTCCGCTAATATCTTCCGGTGCATCGGTATGGCAGCTCAGGCACGCTTCGGAACCGAGCGTTGAAGCGGTGTGCGGCGTGTGGCAGGTTACGCATTCCGGGCGTTCATCAATGGTTGCGTGAACGCTGCTCATTAAAGCTTTATTCTCATCTTTATGGCAGCTTACGCAATTGTTTTTGGCAAAATCTTTCGGCTCCGGCAGGTGAACATTGCTGTGGCAGGAAATACAGTTGAGTTCTGCTGCGTGGGCACTGCGCATCATGTGTTTGGTGTTATCATCGTGGCAGGCTGCGCAATCAACCGGTTTTGCCACTTCTGTGTGCGGTTCTTCATCGGGATCGTATCCGATATGGCATTCCACACAACTTAAATCCGCGTGAGCGGACATGCTGAATTTTTTGGGATTTACGTTGATGGAAATCTCTTTTCCTTTTTTTTCCATCGTAAATTCCGGATCATCGTGACAATCAAAACATGCGGTGTTTGTCACCTGAGAAAAAACGGCTGTTGAGGTTCCCAACATGAAAAGTGTTAGTATAATTCGGGTAAATTTATCCATGACTGTACCTTCTTACGAGGCAATCAAAACAATCAGATTTTCCTGTAAGTGTTCTTATAGCGTGAGTTGTATGTTTAATAGTTAATTTCACCGATTTCATTTCTTCAAATTAGCACGATTAATCAGACGGTGAATGGTCCGTCTGTCGACGTCACAAGCTTCGGCTGTGCGGCTAATATTCCAGTCGTATTTTTCCAGTTGATATTGTAAATAATCCAGCTCGAAAGACTCAAGAACCTGGTCTTTGGCTTCTTTGTATGTCAGGTTATCCCATTGATGAAACGAGATATCCGTTTTGCTGTTTTTGAGATTTGCCGGCAAATCGCCCGCTGTGACCAGCGGCGGTGTTGCCAGATAATAGGCACGCTCAGTGATATTCAATAATTCACGAACATTGCCCGGCCATTTGTATTGATGGAGCAATTGTTGGGCATCATCCGAAAAAGATTTGATGCCACGGCGATATTTTTGATCGAGCTTTTGAATAAAATGATCCGCGAGCAACATGATATCCGAATCGCGTTCCCGCAATGGCGGAACCTGGATATGGATGGTATTGATGCGAAAATACAGATCTTCCCGCAGCAAGCCTTGTTCCACACATTCTTGAGGATCGCGATTGGTTGCGGTAATGATGCGCACGTCCACCGGAATTTCGGTTTTGCCGCCAATACGGCGAATTTTCCGGTCTTCCAGCATTCGCAATAATTTTACCTGCAACTCTTGCGGCATTTCACAAATTTCGTCCAAAAACAGGGTGCCGCCCATCGCCAGCTCGGTTAATCCCGGTTTAGCCTGAAACGCGCCGGTAAATGCGCCTTTTTCGTAACCGAACAGTTCACTTTCGAAAAGAGGAGCCGGCAACGCGCCGCAGTTTATGGGAATCAACGGCTGGTTTCGCCGCAGCGAATGTTTGTGAATGCTGCGCACGACCAGTTCTTTACCCACGCCGCTTTCACCGGTAACCATGATATTGGCATTTCCGAAACCGACTTTTTGGATAAGATCGAACACGCTGCGCATGGCTTGGCTTTGCCCGATCATGTTGTCAAACATCGATGTGGGGCCGCTTTCAACCAATGCCTCCGGTCGGATTTCCGCCAGCGCATCGCCAACGGATTTGAGCAGCTTCTCCCGGGAAAACGGTTTTTCTATAAAATCGAAAACACCGGTTTTGATAGCTTCGATGCCTTGCTCCAGCGAGCCATAACCCGTAACCATGATAACCGGCAAATATGGATGTTTCTCTTTCAGGCGTTTAACCAACGTAATACCGTCCATTCCGGGCATGTTTAAATCGCAGATTGCCAACGTAAAGGATGAATCGGTTTCCAGTATTCCCAACGCATCGTTTCCGGAAAGAACGGTTTTAACAGAATATCCCGCACGGGATAAAATCCTGTTATAGTTCACCAGCATTTCCTGTTCATCATCTACGACCAGAATATGGTTGTTGCCGGTGTTACTCATCTCTCGCCTCCAATTCAATAATAAAAGTTGTGCCTTTTTCACAATTCTCATCCAGGTAAATTCGCCCGTTGTGGCGAGTAATGATATTCCGAACGATAAAAAGCCCAAGACCCGTGCCTTTTCCCGGAGATTTTGTGGTAAAAAAAGCAGAAAAAATATCCTGTTTCACAGATGCCGGAATGCCGCTGCCGTTATCACTAAAAATGATGCGGTGCTGGTCGATTCCTGCCGGGTTTGGAACTGTTTCCAGCGCAACAGAAATGCGCCCTGTTCCCGGTTCAACAGCATCCAGGCTATTGGTAATCAGATTGCAAAAAACCTGCTGAAGCTGATTAAAATTACCCATCGTAAACGCCGGTGAATCAAACCCGGAAAGCGATATTTGAATATTACTTTTTTTCATTTTTGGCTTAATCATATCAACGGTGACATTGATAACTTCAGTTAAATCAACAATTTGGAGCTGGTCGGGAAGTTTGCGGGCAAACTGCAAAATGCTGTGGGTTGTTTGGGCGATGCGCTCCGTTTGTTTGATGATGATATCCATATCGCTGACGTATCCGCTAACACCGTTGCCGTGCTGATGCAACTCATCGCGAATCAATTCCGCGCGATTTAAAATGATGCCGGCAGGATTGTTAACTTCGTGGGCAATTTCTGCGGTCACTTCACCCATTGTTATTAGCCGGTCTGCCCGGGCGAGATTTTCGCGAATCAATTCCTCTTCCCGCAATTTCGATTGGCGAAGTTGCGCAACCGTCCGGTTAAATTCCTGTGCAAGCAATCCCAATTCGTCAGTACCTTTGATGTCCACTTCGGTATCAAGCTTGCCTTTTGCCAACGCCTGAAATCCGTTCATCAAATTGAGGATGCGGTTTTCGATCTGGGTTTCGAATAAAATATTTATACTCACCCATAATATAATGAAGATAAGCCCCGCACTGGCTACGAGCAGGCGCCGGGTAGAGCTGTACATCGTTTCCGATTCCGCAAGCCCGACCTGAACATCCATAATGGCAATCATTTGACCAAAATTTGTGTGGCAGGGTGCACATTCTTTTTGAATATAAACGGGATGCTGATGTGAAAGGGTGTTGCCAATGCGTACGAAGGATTCCCGCGCACCGCCGGGAAGGGAATGGATATGTTCCGCAGCCGTATCCATCTCCAAAAAATTGTTACCTACTTCAGCCGGATCCGATGAAAAAATGATATCCCCGTTAGGTCTGTAAATGCGTAACCCTTCGATATTCGTTTTATAGCGATAATTTTCCAAAGCCTGTTGGATTTGTTCCGGTTTGTTATTCATCAACGCATCGAATATGGATTGATAAACAGCATGGGTGGTTGTCTCAACAAGATTGGTAGAAAATTCGTCGTGATTTTTGTCCAATTGATAAATCAGGAGCGCCAGCGGAACGATGACGACCAACAATAATAGTATCATCAGATAAAATTTTATCCGGAACTTCAGTGATTGAGTCTTTTTTCGAAGCGTGTTAATTGTTGGTAACGTCATATAAAAAGTTCCGGCAGTCTTAAAGTTTATTGTTATACAACAAATTCAATAAATCACAAACTGGTTAAATGTCAAACCGTAAACCTTGCAAATTCTTTGCCATGTAAAACGATAGTTTCAAACATCTGTTTTACATGGATTTAAGTAAGCGCGATTGGTTGAAACCCCTGCCACTTTTCGAATATTGAGCCATGTTGTTGGATAGGATAAGTTATTGTTTCTAAATACATTATGTATATATGTAGCATAGGTGTATATGTTGGCTCGTGGCACCCTTTCCTGCGATGTTTCAGGCATTATTTTTCAACGTTTTTCGCGAAAATTTTTATAAAAAATAATTTTCACAAAATGTGGTGCCAATAATCCTTAAATCACTGAAATTTTTGTCAAAATCACCATTGTTGAGGCATACTTGTCACAGGTGGGACATTTGTGTCACACGGCGTAAATCGTTTATAAATAGCAATTTATGCGCGTTTAATTGTTTGCGGCGACATTCATGTCTCTTAAATTTAATAACGCTCAAAACGCTTTTTTATTTAACTGCAATAAAAACAGCTATTTGTGTTGTTGCTTTTGGTTGGCATACAATCTGCATACCTAACCGGTAAACAAATGATATTTCCTGTTGGGAGTATTTTAGAGATGTTTCAAATATTAGGTATGACAAATTATTCGAGAGCTTTTAACACCCTGAGTGATGAGCAAATGAACCAAGTCGCAGTGAAATTATTTGAAGATCCACTATCCTTTTTAGATGCAGCGCTCTCTTTGGAAGAGGGAATTGCGGTATTGGATGTAGATCTGTTAAAATCACGCACGACAGAATTGGTCAGCATTCTCCAGAAATTCGATGAAAAGCTCCCCATCATTATATTTTCATCAACAGAAAATCTGGCTGTGTGTTCGGATGTCTTTTCTATGGGCATCAGTAAGTATTTAACAAAGCCAATTACCCCGCAATGCTTTAAAACGCTTGTGGAATCCATAAAAAACACAATAAACAAATCTAACACAGACGTTTAGTTAGGAGGACGTACCGTGAGTAAGCGTATTCGACATTTTATCGTATCAGTGCTATCGCCTGCGCTAATCCTCGGTGTTGCATGGTTCAGCGGTTGCGAAAATGAGAAAGAAATCATTAAAACCGTTGAAACAATTGTTCGCGATACTGTAACAGTTAACATTATAAGTGTAGATTCGATTTACGCTTTAGCTGATTCAGTAACTGAAGGGGCAACCATTCAGTTTACCGCAAACACAACACTTCAAGCCGGGGCAGGAGCTTTAACATTTAAATGGTTCGCCAGTGGCGGTGAATTTCATGCTGCCGAAGGTGATACAGTTGAATGGACAGCACCGGATGAACCCGGTGTATATATTGTTTCTGTGCACGCAACTGACGGAACCAATATTGGTATCGGTACCCGCCAGGTTGGTGTGGCAATGTATATTCCTACCGTCACCCCGTTTTTCCTTGGCGATGTATCCTGTATAAATTGCCACTCAAGCCAGCATTCGGACTGGGCAGAAACCGGTCACGCACACGCATGGCAAACCCTGATGGAAAGTGGTCATCCGCAAAGCTTCTGCTTCCCGTGCCACGCAGTTGGTTATGAGCCGTCTCCGTTAACCGGTAACAGCGGTTATGACGAAGCAGCCATCGAAAAATTTGTAAACGTGCAGTGCGAAAACTGCCACGGTGCAGCATCGGATCACCTTGCTGGCGGCACACCGGATCCGACAAAAGTTACGGTTTCCTTTAACGTAAATAATTGCAGCGGATGCCATGACGGTACCCACCACCCGTTCTATTCTGAATGGTTGGAATCGCCGCATAATCTTGATGTCACTGCACATTCAAGTGCATCATGCTCTGGTTGCCACGAAGGTGTTGCAGCAGCTTATCGCCTTTCTGGCGACCTAAGCAGTTTCTATGGCAGCGGTGCCGTAGCTGCACGTCCGGACACCAGCGTTGCACCGTGGGAACCGATTAACTGCGTTACCTGCCACGATCCGCACAATACCGATAATCCCGGTCAATTGCGGACGGTTGCTGACGTTCCGTTGGTTACCGCAAATGGTGATTCCCCGATTATTACTGAAGGCGGTGTTGGTAAACTTTGTATGCATTGCCACCACGCACGTCGCGGCCCGGATGCTCAAGTTGTTCAAGGTTACGGACGCTTTGGTCCACATGCCAACCCGCAAGCAGACATGATGCAGGGTGCAAGTGCTTATCATGCAGTAGCTGATCCCAGTTTCGAATGGGCTGATCCTTCCCACTTGAACGTGGAAAACAGTTGTAAAACCTGTCACCTCTCCACCAAAGAATTTGGTCAAGGTCCTGGCGGTGCAGCTTATACCGGTCACACCTTCCTGCCGAAAGTTGATGCTTGCGTTGGTTGCCACGGCGCAATCGCAGACTTCGACGATATTCGCGCATTGGAAGACTTTGACGGTGACGGCTCAATTGAAGGTATCCAAAGCGAAGTTACCGGTCTGATCCATTTGATTGAAGGTGCTTTGATTGCAACCGGCTTGGACACAACCGGTAACGGTTTTGAAGGTGCGCTTGGCGACACAACAATCTCTAACTTTGTGCAACGAGGAGCAGGTTACAACATGCTATTTGTTGAAGAAGACAAGAGCCTTGGTGTGCACAACCCGGATTATGCCATTCAAATTCTGCAGCAAAGCTATCAATACTTAACGGGTGCACCGGTACCGAATGCTGTAATCCTTAAAAAAGGTGAACACAAAGCAGTATCTAAATTCTAATGGCGAAATTATATTACGCTAAACCGAAGTTAAATCGAAGCAGAGTGCAAAAATGAAATCGCGAAACCTGATTTACTGGCTAATAATAGCGTTCAGCATGTCTGCAATGGGGCAAGTTAGAGTATCCGGCTCGTTTCAAACGTCTGTCTATTCGTTTGAACGGCCGGATGCCGTTCAGCAAGGTGATTTTTACCAGGCTCTGCGATTAAAAATGTTCTCAAACAGTTACCCGCAATTTGCGTTAAATACGTATTTGCGGGTAGCTAAACAAGGGAACGCGTCCTGGAACGAACGGCTCTACAACCTATACGCAGATTGGAAAGATGCCAAAAATGTTGTTCAAGTTCGCCTCGGTCGCCAGTTTGTTTACAAAGGTGTGATTAACGGAACAATGGATGGCGCGCTGGTTTCGGCAAGTCCGCTGAAAAATCTGAAAATAGGTGCTTTTCTGGGTGTCGAAACACCTTTCGACCGGGAACTGCGTCTGGTATCAACAGATAGTTCGGCTGTCGGTGGATTTCTGGCATATCGTTTTTCGCGGAAATTAGCCGTCGATCTCAGTTATTTTCAACGCCAGCGAAACAGCCTGAACATTTGGCATCTGGCCGGTGCAGCGCTTCACGGCGAAGTCCGGAAAGATTTGTTCTACCAGGTTCAGATCGATCACAACATGGAAACCGAAAAACTGCAGGGAATGCGTTACCGGCTGAATTACTACATTAGTAAGTGGTCGTTCACCGGTGAGTATGATTTCCAGCGCCCGCGCGTTTGGGAAGATTCGTATTTCCGGATTTTCAGCAGTTCCCGGGAGTATCAGCAGTATCGTGGAGCTGTCACCTACGACCTCGATCCCATTCAGATCGGCGCACAATATTTGTTCACCGATTATGAATATGATCAGGCCAGCCAGGTGATCCTTAATGCCGGAAATCGCTGGGGATTGATCGGGCTGGTGTTTCAGGGTGGATATGCAGGAGATAATACCGGCGTTTACGGCGATGTCCGCTACCCGGTTTTGTCAAACCTGACCCTGAAATTATACGGCAGTTACAATAACTACCAACGGCATCTTGTTGAAATTAGCGAAGACGCCATTGCCTTTTCCGGCGGCGTAGATTTTCGCCCATGGGAATTTTTATCATTAATGGCCGATGTTCAGCAGAGCAGCAATTCTTTTTACGATAACGATGTTCGCGGGCTGTTCCGCATGTTATACTGGTTTCGTCGCTAACGAAACATTAAGCCAAAACAATTAGAAACCATAACGAGTGCGCAGCAATGAAGCGGTTCAATATACTATTACTATGGAGCCTATTGGCAGGAGTGACGATTGCCATCATCGCACAGGATTATGACGATCAGAAGTTCGTTTTTTCGCACAAGAAACACGTGATCGAAGAAGAAATTGAATGTGCTGATTGCCACTCCCCTGCAGAAAGCAGCAAAACCGGTCTGGATAACCTCTTGCCGGCAAAGACAATCTGTCTGGACTGTCACGAAGCAGAGGAAGTCGGCAATTTTGATCTGGTATATTCAATTGAATCCTACAGCGAAAAATTCTCTCACGAGCAACATATCGCTGCCGGAAATAATTGCGAATCCTGCCATAGCGCTGTAACACAAAAAGAAGAGGCATTTCCATATATCCTGCCCACAATGGCGGAATGTATGAACTGTCACGAACAGCAGGTGGTTTCCGTGGAATGTGCAACTTGCCATACACCACTGGAAAACCTGAAACCGATGAGCCACACCATCAATTTCGTAAACAATCATGGCGATCAGGCGCGGATGTCTGCCGAAGAAATGTCGGCAGATATGAGCTGTATGGTTTGCCACACTGAGCAATACTGTCAGGATTGTCACGAAGGCGAAAATCTGGCACGTTTCACTCACCCGCTGAACTACGAATTTACCCACGCACTGGAAGCACAAATGAACGCAAAAGATTGCGCCGTTTGCCACTCCGAGCCGGAATTTTGTAATGCATGCCACCGTGACAATAACGTTTTGCCGCGCAGCCACAAAATCGGTTGGGTAAATAATTTCCCGAATGATGGTGGCAGACACAGTATAGAAGCGCGGAACGACCTCGGTGCATGTATTTCCTGCCACGATCAGAATGCGCAAATTATTTGTCAACAGTGCCACGGCAACTAATCAGGTGAAACTATGATGCGTAAACGTTACATTGGACTACTACTGATTCTGGGCTTGGCCGTTTTTAGCGGCTGCCTGGATAAAAAAGATAGCGTGAGTGTTTCCACACACCCGGAAGGTTGGAGCGAACAAGCCTCGGCGGATTTTCACGGCAGTGCGTTGCTCGATAAATCGTTAAACGAAGAAAATTGCCAAAGCTGCCACGGTGCAGATTATTTGGGCGGTTCTTCGGGTTTATCCTGCTATTCTGCCGGTTGCCACTCGCATTATCCACACCCGATGGGATTTGCCAACTCAAATTCCGGCGATTTCCATGCGGATTATATCGCGGAAAATTTGCGTTGGGATATCGGTTCCTGCCAAAGTTGTCACGGTACGGATTATGCCGGAAACGGGGCACAGGACAAAAACTGTCTTACCTGTCACCAAACGGCAGGCGGACCGGAAGCCTGTAACCTTTGTCACGGCAACAGCGAAAATGCCGCACCACCGAGCGATCTGCATGGCAACATGGCCAACACAGATCACGCCGTTGGTGCACACCAGGCTCACCTTACGGGAGATACCTGGAGCACTTTTGCCAACCAGTGCATGAATTGCCACACCGTTCCTTCGGCTTATAGCGCACCTGGCCACATCGATGATACGCCGCATGCAGAAGTGAACTTCAGCAATTTGGCAACTTTCGACGGACAAAGCGCAACGGCATACAACAGCGATGCATCATCGTGCGCAAACGTTTACTGCCACGGTGGATTCGAATTCAAAAAAGATGAAAGCCAGTATCCATGGGCATATACCGAAGATGCAATCGCGGGTAATAACCCGACGTTGTATTGGAATGTTGGTAATGCCGGACAAGCGGTTTGCGGTTCCTGCCACGGTTTACCGCCGGTAGGACACATCACAGCACAAACCTGTGATGGCTGCCACGCCGGTGTCGTGGATGCAAATTTCAATATCATCAACAAATATTTGCACATAAACGGCAAAGTTGATGTATTTGGAACCCAGCTGGACATGCTGACCAAACCTTTGGCATCTACCGAACGCTAATCTTTTGTTCAACAGATGTAAAAATGAAAAGCCCGCGAATTTATTTTCGCGGGCTTTTTTTATGGATTTGAAAACTCAATTTTTCAAATGTTTTACTTTACCAGTCTGAGCTCTCCAAAGACACTGGCGTTAATGTAACCCAGATTTTTATCGCCATTTACGGGTTCAATAACAACATCCCCCAAAAAATGTTCGCGTTGTGTGCTATTGTCGCTATCGCAATATGCTAACATAAATCCCAACACTTTTCCTTCCGTTAACATTACGGGTTGCGCGGGTGATTCATTTTCCGAATAGCTATCTTTATAATCATCGCCGAAAACGGTTATCTCAACTTCCCAGAAAATATTGAATGGTGCAGAAGCGCTTCTTTGCCAGCAACTTTTAATATGATCGGGATAAGTGCGGAGATTCTTTGTTTCGGTACCGTCTGGTTTTTCTGAAATCGGCCCTTTATCCACCGCCTGATTGTCCAATGCGATATGATATGCAAATGCGTTGTAATTATTTAAATGGTCGCCACCGCTTTTGTCTTCATCGATAAAAATTTCCAGAGCGTCGTCGTCCCAATAATTTAGCAGTGGATCGGGGTGAGCATCGTGCAAAATATCATCGGTGATTTCGGCGAGCAGATATAATTTCTGTGCTGTCCACACCAGTTTATACCGACCGCTAAAATCTTCCGGCGTCGGCATTTCGCCGAGCATGTGTTTATCCATTGCGCGCCATTCGGCAGAATCCCAAACCTGTTCATCTGCAATACCATCGATGATTGGTGCGTTTTGGGCAAATGGCGCAAGATACGCCGGGTTGACCTGGGCATTACTACATCCAAAAAGTGAGGATAACAATAACGTTAAATATAAATACTTCACATGATTCTCCATTGTTTTGATTTGAGAGATAACGGTTTTGTTATGTAAAAAAATCATCAATAAAATGTTTTCGCAGACGTAGAGGAAATTCATGAATTTCCTCTACGACTTTGTGGGTTTTGATCGATAGTTGTCGGCATTTCAATCTTTACGGAATAAACGCGATTTTTTTCAATTTCACGAAATATCGAATCAGCCAAAACGATACTGTCAACGGTAATTCGTGCTTTGGAAATATTTTCACACCGCTGATAATCAATCTCAAAAGTTGCGCCGCGAAATTTTCGGGTAACCTTAGCAAAGTCCCAATGCGATGGCAGTTGCGGGTCAAAACTCAAACCCTCAGGTGTTCCCTTTATTCCAAATAATCCTTCGATCAAACAGCGATAAACCCAGCTTACTGTCCCGGTATTAAACAATTGGCTGGAACGCCCGGCTGTTTCCGGAAATTGATAATAAGCACCGCGATAATAGTTGGGAATATAAATTGGCATCTGCCCCCGCCGCAGATAATCGTCCGTTTCACTTCCGGGAATCATTTGCCGGAGCAACTTGAATGCGCGATCGGATTTGCCAATTTTAAATAAACTGAAAATATAGAAAATGGCAGCGTGATTGTAAACAGAACCATTTTCAGCGCTTCCGGGAAATTTTTGGGTTACACGTCCCACATCTTCGCGCATTGTTGTGTATGCCGGCGCCAACATTGCCACGCCGAACGGCGTTTCAAGTTGTGTTTCGATAGCTGAAATCATGTTTTCAACTTGCACCTCATCAACACAATCCGCCATAATTGCCCAACTTTGGGGATTCAGAAAAATTTTGCCTTCTGCATCTTTGGATACGCCAAATGCAACATCGTCATCCGTAATGCCGCGCGCAAACCAGTTGCCATCCCACAAAAAAGTATTGACAATCTTGCCCAATTGTTGGGCATGGGTCAGAAATTCAGTGGCTAATGCCGGTTCATTTTTTTGTTTGCACACCGTAGCCCAAATTTTCAGCGCATAAATGGTTGCAATCGACAACCAGCCCGAAACCCCTTTTCCCTTATGCCCAACCATGTTCATCGGGTCGCACCAATCACCTTGCGCAATGTAATTTAAACCGCGTTCATCACGATTTTTCAGCAGCCAGTTGAGTGCAATGGTAATGCGTTCAAAAACAGTTAATTCTGTGTTATCTGCTTTACTTTTTACAATTACGTCCAAAAGCTCCACGTCATTGGTTTCATCGAGATATGCTTGCAAACATACCGGCAGCCAAATGCAGTGATCCGTATGCGGGATTTGATTGATATATTTTAGCTCCGCTTTTTCGTGCAACAAGATGCCGTCGGGCATTGCGCCGCCGGATTCCTGTTGACTAAGCGCATGTAAAAATGCCGAGCGGGAAACATCTGGTTTGATGTAAACCATGCCCATATTGTCTTGCAAATAATTGCGTGTTTGCGGATCTGTCGTTAATCGGTTTACATCTCCGTGATAAAAAATTTGTCGCGCTAACCAATTGTTTACAAATAAGTTAAAATGTGCATCCGGTGTTTCGATAGTGATGCACCCTTTTCCATCGTTTATATAATTGTTGTAAATTTTAACCGGCTCCGAAAATAATTTTTCAGACAAATATTTCTTTTTCAGCGATGCAATTCCGGGTTCATCTTTTGCAGGACCGAATATAAAATGATACGCTTTTTCGGCATTCTTTTTTAACTCGACACGATACTGTAACGCCGCTGTCGGCGTTTCATATTGTGCAATACCGTTTGATAAGTGAAGCTGCGAAACACCGTCAGGGTTATTCAATCCACCTTCGCCCTCAAATACTTCGCGTCGTGTTTCCCATGAAGCTGGCCATTCGCTGTGCAAAAAAAATGTTTTATCGAAACGCATTTTTATTTTGTGATAATCCGCAAGTTTCTGATACGGGGTAACGCATGAGGCAACAATGCCACCAAGTTTTTGAGAATATTCTGCCGATTGGTTCATCCAACTCATATACCCAATGGTAAAAAAAGGGTAGATGCTCAATTTTCTGGTTTTATCGCCCGAATTGCGAACGTTCATCGTCCACAGCTCAACAACATCTTCTTTGGGCAAATTTAAGCCAAATTCTAATTCAATATTTTTATGCCGGATCATCCATTTGATATCGCTTTTTCCCGCAGAAAAAACAAAGCTGTCCGGCATTTTCCGAACAGGTTCATACGGTATCGAAAAAATTTCTCCGTTTTCTTCATCTTTGATGTAAACAAATCGACCGGGATGATGGGCATAATATGGCTGTTCCGGTTGCATAAACGTCTTTATTTCGAGGTTTGGCGCATGCGAATATTTTTCGGCATCGTTGTGTAAATATTGGGAAACAGCAAAACCGCGACAGTTTAACTGGATCATCATTTTTTTATTCCACAAAAAGGCGGATGCTTTTGGCATCGCTACCGGCGTGGTTAAATTTACACGGCTGCCATTTTCAGATGCGTAAATCAAAGCTGATGATTCGTGTTTTTTTAACTCGTTTTTTCGATCCAAATTATTCACCCTGGCTTTGTGCGCGGTCTTTTAAATCTTGTTGAATGATGACCAACTGCTCTTCGGTAAGTGTGTAAAAACTGACGACAACCACAGCGATTAACGCAATAATTCCGGGCATAACGGTTTGTAACCAAACAATCCCGGTTTGGGATGCGCCGCTTTGCGCCTGATTGGCAACATACCCGATCGCCGCCAGCACCCAAAGCATCCCGGCGCTGCCCAACGCGCCGCCCAGTTTTTGCGAAAACGTTGCGGCAGAAAATGTCATCGCGGTCGCGCGGTTGCCGGTTTTCCATTCGTTATAATCAGCGGTGTCTGCATACATGGACCAGGTTAATGGCGATTTTGGGCCTAACGCCAAACTGATCAGAATATTCAATGTAAACATTGCCCAAATCATATCTTTCGGCACAAAGAAAAAGAGGATGGATAAACCGCCGACGATTCCCATTAAGATCATTAAAAGCTTCATTTTATCGACATATTTTGTCATTACGGGCGCGAGTAAAGCACCGGCTGCATAGGCTACCATTTGCCAAAACAGGTAATCGGGAAGCAGGTCCGGCTGTTCAACAAAATAAAGAAAATAATAGTACGCCGACCCGCCGCGCATGGTAATTGTCATCATTATAATCATTGCGAGCGCAAATAAAATCAGCCAGGGCTTATTTTTTAGCAGATCTTTTATATCATCAACCGGATTGGTTTTTTGGGTGGGCGGTGGCAGAATGCGTTCTTTTGTGGTGATGAACGTGACAAAAAACAATGCGGCAGCGACTAATCCATACATTGCCATCGTTAATTGCCAACCGGCGACATCGTTTCCGTTGCCGAAAAAATCAACGAACGGCAAAGTATATTTGTTAACCAATGCGCCGCATGTAAAAGCAAACAGAAACCGTATGCTGATTAACGTGGTTCGCTCCTGGCTTCGCGCGGTCATCACGCCGGAGAGTGCAGAATAGGGCGTGCTCAATACCGTATAAAAAAGCATCATCAATGTGTACGTTGCATATGCCCAAATAATTTTGCCGTTTTCCGCCAAATCCGGCGTTGTAAATGTTAACACAGCACTTGCCGCCATCGGTAAACCCGCCCATAGCAAATAGGGGCGAAATTTGCCGAAACGGGATTGGGTGCGATCCGCAATGGCGCCCATCGCCGGATCGGTAAATGCATCAACAATTTTGGTTACGAACAACATTGTTCCCGCTGCCGCGGCGGAAATACCAAAAATATCCGTATAAAAAGCGGCTAAAAATGAGGCGATGGTTGTCCAATACAAATTGAATCCCATATCGCCAACACCGTAACCCAATTTTTCCGTTATGCTCAATTTCGCCATGCGATCGATCGGTAACACTTTTGCCAATGCCAACTCCTTTATCTACCCGGTTTTAGCCAGAACTGCAAGATGATTGTTGCGGTAAATAATTAATTCTATTAAACTTGAGAACAACAGTTTTTGATAAAGCTAAAGGGTGGGAACAATTTGAAATGTTAAATAGCGCCATGGTTTTTTGCAAAAAACCATGGCGCCACCCGAACGATTCATTTCCAATTATCACTTATTTTGAACGATTCGCACGCATCAGATTATTGATTTTTATACAGCTCATTCCACCATTCCGGCTGGTTTTTCAGATATTTATCGAACCACGCGAAAATAGAGTTTTGCCACAATAATCGTTTGCGATAATCCAGAATATGGTGATCCTGACCGGCAACCTGCACATATTCAACGGTTTTGCCGAGCAATTTCAACGCGACGTAAAACTGATCGCTTTCGCCGCGCGGCACGTTTGTATCGCTGTCGCCGTGGAGCAGCAAAATGGGCGTTGTTACTTTATCCGCATTAAAAAGCGGGCTTTGGTTGACGTAAATATCTTTGCGATTCCACGGAAAACTTTCCGCAGTTGCAACAGATGAGTAAAGGTATCCCCAATTTCCCTCGCCCCAATAGCTGGCAATCGAGCTGATTCCCGCATGCGAAACCGCAGCGGCAAATATATTCGAACGGGTGACCAAATGCATCGTCATGTATCCGCCGTACGATGCACCCATGTTGCCAACCCGATCGCGATCCACAAACGGATGCGCTTCCAAAAATTTCTCGACGCCGGTCAAAATATCGTCGGCGGCTTTGTTGCCCCAATCGTTGACGTGCAGCGCCGAAAATTCCTGCCCGTAACCGGGAGCGCCGCTGGGTTGCAGCACATAAACCACATAACCTTGTGCGGCATATAAATTTTTGGGATACCTTCCGCCAAAACTACGATCCGTAACCGATGTTCCGCCGTAATAATAAACGATCGCCGGATATTTTTTCGCCGGATCAAAGTTGGGCGGATAATACACGCGACCGTCAATATTTTTTCCGTCCGCGTTGGTAAATTTGAAATCTTTGAGATCACCAAAACGCACGTTTCAAATTCTTTTGCTGCCGGGTCGGACAGTGTGGAATGGCGTTTTTTTGCGAGATCGATAATGTGAACGCGATGCGCCATTTGCGCGCTGGAACCGTAAACCACGGCAATTTGTGCTCTGCGAGCAACATCCACAGAGTTGATCACATCGAATCCGCTTTTGATGGGCTCAAAAGATCCATCCGAAAGTTTATATTTATACAGCCGAACATACTCGCCCTCACCGACTGTCAGGTAAATCGAACCACCGTCCGGGCTCCAGATTGCACCGTCAATTGTCGGATTAAAATCCCGGGTGAAAGCGGTTACCGCGCCATCGCCCAACGAATACAGAAACGCCTGACTGTCGTAATCATTCGGGATCATGCCATCCGGCAGATTGACGCCTTTATTATTGAACAGCCGCGCCGAGCCGGTGAGCAGCAATTGTTTACCATCCGGCGAATATTGGACGTTGCCAAACCACATTTCTTCGAACAGTGTATCGACTGCCAGCGTTTCCAGATCGAGTTCGATGAGCGCCGTTTTTGTGTACGGGCGATGCTCATAATCATCCACCGATGTCGAAAACAGCAATTTCGAACCGTTCGGGTGAATCGATTGCAGAGAAGTACCCAAATTTCCGGCGGTCAGGCGCTGGCGGGAGCCGTCCGGCAAATTCACCCGATACAGAAAACTGTTGTTGCGAAAAGACGACCAGCGATCGCGCGGGCTTTTCAGCCGTTTCAATCCCGTATCGTTTTTCTCCGCTTCATCGGTGATGGAATAAATCATGAATTGTTCATCCGGCGACCACTGAAAATAGCCGAAATTTTCCACATCTTTTAAAATCGGGGTCACCGTGCCGTTGGGAAGATTGACGATCCAGACAGTGCTTTTGCCATCGTTACTTTCTTCGTAGGCGAACAAATTGCTTTTCGGCGCCCACTGGATGCCGCCGATTGCCGTTCCACCCTGATAGGTGCGAATATTTTGGCTGGTGTTCACGTCGATCAATTCCAGCCAGCTCTCGCTTTTGGCGGTTGCGGGATTCATTTTGGAATATGAAACCGCCGCTATTTTTCCATCTGCGGAAATCGACACGCCGCGAATCATCGTGCGATCGAGCAGCAGGTGCGCATCGACATTTTTTTTGGGCGAAGTGGATACGGTAATCGCTGCATCCGAAGTTGTTGAAATTGAACCACTTAACTGCCATTTCGATTCATTTTTCGGATCGCGCAGCGATTTCACAACCAGCACATGTTTGCCGGTTTCCAGGGTCAGTTTTTCTTCAATTTTCCCGGGTTCTTCGCTATCGGAGGATGATTTTTCCGCAATTTTTTGCCCATTCAAATATACTCGCGCGAGATGCGCGGTTTGCAATTTCAGCGTTGCTTTGGTGAAGCGATCTGTTTCCAGATACGCCGCCAGCCAAATGATTTGCGGTTGATCGCCGCTGCCGGAAAGCAGCACATTTCCCGATTCGTCTGCGGATAACTTGCTCCAGCTCAACCCCATTTGGTTGTTGGTGATCGTTGTGATATCAACCGGTTCAAAACTCAACATCTGGCTAAGCTTGAAATCATCGCCGGCGAGTGCCGGCACAGGTGCGGAAAATGGCTCTGTTTTCTGCCACTGGTTTATTTTTATTGAATGTTCCGTTTCCGATGCACTGGCGTTTTCCTGAGCATTCATGCTAAAAATTCCCCCCGCTAATAATCCGAATATCAAAAATTGATAACATCTGTTGAAAAGTTGCACCTCAGGTTCTCCTTGAATTAGTGAAATTATGATGATATTATAGATAAGAATTGTCATAAACAAAAATACTTTTGTGAAACATAACTGCCGTGATTTCGTTTGTGATTGTATTCTCAAAAAGGAAGGATCAAATGAACACCATTAATCAAAATCATAAAAAACAACAACATAGAGTCGTAATTATTGGAGGGGGATTTGGCGGATTATACGCAGCCCGTAAATTGGGCAATGCGCCGGTTTCCGTAACCCTCATCGATAAACGGAATTTTCACCTGTTCCAGCCGCTGTTGTATCAGGTGGCGACCGGTGGTTTGTCGCCCGGCGATATCGCATCGCCGATTCGCGCGGTGCTCAATCGCTATCGCAATATTCGTGTTATTCAGGGCGAAGTTAACGAAGTTGATCCGGTTGCGAAAGTCGTTTACGCCAACGGCGAGACGTTCCCATACGATTCGCTGGTGGTTGCCACCGGCGCGACGCACCACTATTTTGGAAATACGGAATGGGCGGAAAGCGCACCGGGACTGAAAACAATCGAAGACGCGCTGCAAATCCGCAGCTATATTTTTGAACAATTTGAAATCGCTGAGCGCGAACCGGATCCCCAAAAGCGCAAAGAATTGCTGACTTTTGTGATGGTTGGCGGCGGCCCAACCGGCGTTGAAATGGCGGGTGCGATTGCCGAATTGGCATTTTCCACGCTGCGGCAAGATTTTCGTAATATCGATACCGGCGATGCCAAAGTAATTTTGCTGGAAGCCGGACCGTTTATCCTGCCGGCGTATCCGGAAAAATTATCCGAAAAAGCCAAAAAAGCGCTCGAAAAACTGGGCGTAATTGTGAGAACCGGCACGATGGTAACCGACATTCAGCCCGGTAAAATTCAGGTAAAAATGGAAAATGGTTCCGATCTAATTTCAGCAAAAACAATTGTTTGGTCGGCGGGCGTCAAAGCATCGGGATTCAGCAAAATTCTCTCCGCCGCAACTCATGCGGAAACGGACAGGGGCGGCAGAATCGCGGTGAACGCGGATTTGTCTATTCCCAATCACCCCGATATTTTTGTGATCGGCGATTTGGCGTTATTCAAACAGGATGGCAAACCGCTGCCCGGCGTTGCCCCGGTTGCCATGCAGCAGGGAAAATACATCGCCAACCTCATTCGCAACAAAGTTAGCGCCAAAAAAACTGCGCCATTCCGTTATTTGGACAAAGGCAATCTGGCGGTGATCGGGCGGAACGCGGCGGTCGCGCAAATCTGGAAATTTCATTTGTCGGGGTGGCTGGCGTGGGTCATCTGGCTGTTTGTGCATATCGCGTATTTGATTGAGTTCGACAACCGGATGATGGTGCTGTTCCAATGGGGATGGAATTATTTCACACGGAACAGCGGCGCACGGCTGATCACCGGTGAGATCAACAAAATTTTTGCAGCAAAAGAAACGGTGGAAAGCGAATAAGTTTGCCGGTGGGAAAAGAACACCTGCAAATTTTCAGCGAATTTATCACCGGGAAAATCGTTCCAAAACCTGTCGATAAACCTCCGTCGTTTGCGAAACAAACGCGGGATAGCTGAATTTCGTTTCCGCAAATTGTCGTCCGGTTTCACTGATACTTTGGCGCAACTCACTATTTTTGGCGAGTTGCAGTAAATGTGCCGCCATTTGCTCAGCGTTCCCCGCGTTGCAAATCAGCCCGTTTTTGCCGTCTTCAACAATTTCCGGCAACACATTGATATCGGTTGAAACGATGGGTTTTCCCATCGCCATGTATTCCACGGCGATCCGGCAAATCACTTCCGATCCGTTCGACGCAACCACGCCGATATCGAGGCTGCCGATCAAATCGCGGGCGGAAATAGCGTCATCGCGCGGCACGAAAACCAATTTGTCGCGAATGCCCATCGCTTTCGCGGCAGCATCGAGCATTTCCCAGGTGATGTTGCAGACCTCGCCGGCGATCAAAAATCGCGCTTCGGGAATTTCCGCGGCAACTGTTTTCGCCGCTTTCAAAAACGTATCGTGATCTTTTACCGGATCCAGCCGCGCGATGATGCCGATTAACAACTGATTATCCGAAATCCCGAGTTTCCGGCGAAGTTCCGGGTAGTGGGGGAGCGGGCGGAAATTTTCAGTGTCGATTGCGCTGTAAATGACGGCGCTGCGATCCGCAAAAATCGGCCAAACCGATTGATAACGCTCCAAACTGGCGCGGCAGCTAAATATAAAATAATCAATATTTTGGTGAAGATATTTATTGAGAAACCGGCGCTTTGGCGGACGGACATCGCTGACGGTGCGGATCACCGGAATTTTTGTCGGCGACAGCTTGTTGACCAGCACCGCAAACGCCATATCTTCCGGACGATGGGCGTTGATCAACGGAATCTGCTGATCGCGAATCAACGTTTTCAGCGCATCCAAATTGGCCGGCATTTTTGCCGGATTGAGCGATTCCAGATTGATTTCCGTGAACGTCGGCAATTGCCAATCCTGCGCTTTTTGCAACGGCGGACTGCCCGCCCTTCCCGCGACAATTGCCGGAAAACCCTGGCGATTCAGCGCATCCGCCAAACTGATGCCGTAATATGCGCTGGCATTCCACCAGCGAACGGAAACCAGTTGCAGCGATTTTAGCGATTCAGTTTGGCTCAATTGCCGCCTCCGGCACGCTTTTCGAGAACGGGTTTAAGCACTTCCCAAACGTTTTCCGCGACAATTTTTTGTCCGGCGATGTTCGGGTGAACGCCGTCCGCAAGATTCAATTCCGGTTTTCCGGCGACATCTGCCAGCAAAAACGGGATCAGCGCTGCGTCAGTCGCTTTGGCAACTTTTGGAAATATGCCACGAAATTCCGTAACATAATCTTTGCCCATGTTTGGCAACGCCTCCATTCCGGCGATGACAACCGCGCAATCCGGATTTTTCTCGCGCACATTTTTGATGATGTTTTGCAAATTTTCAGTCGTAACCGCTGGCGGAAATCCGCGCAATCCGTCGTTCGCGCCGAGCGCCAGCACAAAAATATCCACCGGGCTGCGCAGCAACCAGTTCAATCGCCGCAAGCCACCGGCGGAAGTTTCGCCGCTCAGCCCCGCGTTGATCACCGTAAACGGCAGTTTCAGCGAGTCGATTTTTTCCTGAATTAACGCCGGATACGCCTGTGACGGCTCCAATCCAAAACCCGCCGTCAGGCTGTTTCCTAAAAAAAGAATCGTTTTGGATCGATCGGATTTCTGCGTATTATTTTCCGGTTTTGTTTTGTTTTGCGCATGCGGAGCGGAAAGCGCCACAAACAAAAAAATGGCTAAGCTGTTAAAAATCAAATACTTGAAAAAAGCAGTTTTTTTATGCATCAACTTAAATTCCGGTTTAATGAAACTTGCGTCCGTCATCGGACGTTTTTCAAATCCAGTCGAAAATATGAATCAGTATTTGCAAACGAACAATCAAAAAATAAAAAGCAGGGTTAAATGACTGCCATTCTGAAAGTTGAAAATCTCGGGAAATCGTATCGCAGCGGCGACCGCAATCTGACCGTTTTAGACGAAATTTCATTCGAAATCGAAGCCGGAACAACTTGCGCCATTGTCGGTCCGTCCGGCAGCGGAAAAACCACGTTGCTCGGTTTGTGTGCGGGGCTGGATCGCAGCAGCACCGGCGATGTGCTCATCAACGGCATTTCGTTGTCATCGTTAAATGAAGATGAACGGGCGGCGGTTCGCAACCAGTTTGTCGGCTTTGTTTTCCAGAATTTCCAATTGATACCCACGCTCACCGCGTTGGAAAATGTGATGGTGCCGATGGAATTACGCGGCGAAACCAACGTTCGCGATACGGCGGCGGAGTTGCTCAAACGGGTCGGGCTCGGCAATCGGTTGAACCACTATCCCGTGCAGCTTTCCGGCGGCGAACAACAAAGGGTTGCACTGGCGCGTGCGTTTATCAATCGCCCCAAAATTTTATTTGCGGACGAACCCACCGGCAATCTCGACGACGAAACCGGAACCGCCGTTTCCGAACTGCTGTTTTCGCTGAACCGCGATGCCGGCACAACGCTGGTTTTGGTGACCCACGATCTGGAATTTGCCCATCGCACCCAACGGATTATTCGCCTGAAAGGCGGAAAAATTGTTTCGGACGAACCGACTGCGCTGGTTGAATCTGCACAACAAATGGAAATCGACTAAATTTTATGAATGAAAAATTGCCTTTTGAAAATAAGCAAATATCTATATTTGGTAGCTTGGTGAATCCGTGGGTGTGGCGGATGGCCTGGCGCGACAGTCGTTCCCAACGCGGTAGGTTATTTCTGTTTATGGCGGCAATTGTCGCCGGCATCGCTGCGTTGATCGCCATCAATTCGTTCGGGCGCAATCTCGAAACGGCTGTGCAAACGCAGGCAAAATCGCTACTCGGTGCGGATTTGATGCTCAGTTCCCGGCAGGAATTTTCAGCGGAAAGCGCTGCGCTGATCGATTCGCTCGCAGGTTTGTCGGTGGACGGCGCATTCTCAAAAGAAATTGTTTTTGGCTCGATGGCCTATTTTCCGCGAACCGGAAACACCCGACTGACCCAAATCCGGGCGCTTTCCGGTGCGTTCCCGTTTTACGGTGCGTTGGAAACCGCCCCGGAATCTGCTGTCGATGCCTTCCGGCGCGGCGATGGTGCGCTGGTCGATCGCGGATTGATGCTGCAATATCAATTGAATACCGGCGACACGGTGCGGGTCGGGCAAACCGCGTTTGCTATTTTGGGGGAGCTAAAACAGGCACCCGGACAGGCAGACGCCGGGGCAACCATCGCGCCGCGCGTTTACATTCCGTTGGCGGATTTGGAGAGCACCGGATTGATCACTTTTGGCAGCCGCGCCCGGTATTACGCATATTTTCAATTCCCCCAAAATTTCGATGCCGATGCGCTGGAAGAATCGCTGAAACCGCAGCTTCGGGCGCTCGAATTGCGCGCAACGACCGTTGCGGAACAACAGCGCAGCTTTGGGCGGGCGCTGCAAAATCTCTATCGATTTTTGAATTTGGTGGGATTTATCGCGCTGTTGCTCGGCTGTTTGGGCGTGGCCAGTTCGGTTCACGTTTACATTCGCCAAAAGCTGGAAAGTATTTCGATATTGCGTTGCCTCGGTGTGCCGGTGCGACAAACATTTGCCATTTTTTTGATCCAAACAATTGTTCTGCAAGGATTTGCAGCGACGCTCGGCGCGATATTGGGCGTTGTTGTTCAAACCGGATTGCCGAGTATTTTAGCCGATTTCCTGCCGGTTGATGTCGATTTTTCGATCTCGTTCGCCGCGATTGGCGAAGGGCTGTTCATCGGATTAGCGATGGTTTTTCTCTTTTCGCTGCTGCCGTTGCTTTCGGTGCGAAAGGTATCGCCGCTGCTGGCGATTCGTGCATCATTTGAAACGGAAAAATCCGGCCGCGATCCGTTGCGATGGCTGGTGATTGCCTGCATTGCCGTGCTCATTTTTTTGGTCACGATGTATCAAGCTCAAAATATGGCTGTCGCGATGGGATTTTTTGGCGGGTTGCTGCTGGCGTTCGGCGCGTTGGCGGGCGTCGCAAAGCTGCTGATGTGGGCGGTTCGCCGCTTTTTTCCGCAGCGGCTAAACTTTATCTGGCGGCAGAGTCTGGCAAATTTGTATCGCCCGAACAACCAAACGCTAACGCTGACACTCTCGCTGGGATTGGGAATTTTTCTGATCAGCACGTTGTTTCTCACCCAAAATACATTGCTCAACCAGGTTGCCCTCACCGATAGCGGCAATCAGCCCAATCTGGTGCTGTTCGATATTCAGATTGATCAGCGCGAAGCCATCGAAAATGACATCCGCAAAGCCGGATTGCCGGTGTTGCAAAACGTGCCCATTGTGACGATGCGACTGGAAAGCATCGCCGGACGAACCGTGGATGATATTTTACAAGACAGCACGTCGAGCATTCCGCGATGGGCGTTGTCACGCGAATATCGCTCGACGTATCGCGATTCGCTGGTGAATACCGAAGAAATAATTGCCGGAAAATGGATTCCACGGGTCGAAAGCGTCAACGATACCGTGCCCGTTTCGCTGGAAGAGGGAATCGCAGCCGATCTCAACGTGCATATCGGCGATGAACTGGTCATCAACGTGCAGGGCGTGCCCATTCCGTCGCGGGTCGCCAGTATCCGAAAAGTGAACTGGCAACGGGTTCAGCCCAATTTTTTTGTGTTGTTTCCCGCCGGAGTTTTGGAGGAAGCGCCACAATTTTTTGTGCTGGTTACCCGCGCGGCATCGCAGCAGGTTTCGGCGCAGGTGCAACAAACGGTGGTGCGCGATTTCCCGAACGTATCGGCGATCGATTTGGCACTGGTGCTCCGCACGGCAGAATCGATTCTCAGCAAAATCAGTTTTGTGATCCGGTTTATGGCGCTGTTCAGCATTCTCACCGGATTTGTGGTGCTGATTGCCGCAGTGATGACCTCGCGATTCCAGCGCATTCGTGAAAGCGTTTTGCTGCGCACGCTCGGTGCAAAACGCCGCCAGATCAGCCAGATTTTGGCGTTGGAATATTTTTATCTGGGCAGCCTCGCCGCGTTGACCGGGCTGATTTTGTCGATCGGCAGCGGTTGGGCGCTGGCAACTTTTGTGTTCGATGCGGCATTTGTGCCGCCAACCTGGTCGCTGGTTGGCAGCGTAGCGCTGGTCGTTTTGCTGACCATCGCGTTGGGCATGCTGAACAGCCGGGGCATCGCCACACGTCCGCCGCTGGAAGTGCTGCGCGCCGAAGGCTGATAAAAAAATCGAATTAAAAAATGGAACAGAAATGTCACCCGAAGAAAAAAAGCAGATCACCCAAAAATTGTTGCAGGAAATTGATGCAACCCAAAAAGATATCGAACGATTGGAAGAGTTAACCCGCCCGATTGCGCCGGATAACGCCATCGGTAGATTGAGCCGGATGGAAGCGTTGAACAGCAAAAGCCTCAACGAAGCGGCGCTGGAAGATGCACTCATCAAGCTGCCGAAGCTGGAAAATACCCTCGCCAAAATTGATCAGCCGGATTTTGGCAACTGCAAAAAATGCGGTGCCGAAATCCCGTTCAAACGGCTGTTATTTATGCCGGAAAGCAGTCTTTGCGTTGCCTGTACCCGCCACCGATAATTGCGTTCAGCACATCGTTTATCGATAAAAAATGAGCGAAAGCTCTGTTTTTGCTATCCGTTTTAGTCAAATTCCATCGAATGCCCGCTGCATGTTTTCCTCCCAAAATCAATTGACAAAGCTGTTTAACGCTTTGCAAAACTGCCATAAAATTGTATATTGTCCGCCGGAGTTGATCAATAACAATCATGCAAAACGAGCGATTTTTCATGAAAAAAATAGTTATCACCGGCGCAAACGGACTGCTCGGGCAGGCACTCGTTAAAACGCTGGAGGGAAAACACGAACTGCTCGCAACGGCTCGCAACGCATTATTTGCGATTCCGGAAATGGCCGTTAAATATCAAAGTTTGGATATCACCGATTGGAATGCCACCCGCGATCTGGTTGGCGCTTTTCAACCGGATGTGATCATAAATGCAGCCGCATACACAAATGTGGACGGTTGCGAAACCCATCGCGAAGAATGCTGGCGCGCCAATGTGAAAGGCGTGGAAAACCTGGCTCGCGCAGCCCGGCGAAATATGGCGCAGCTGGTGCATGTTTCAACGGATTATATTTTTGATGGCGAAAACGGCCCGTATGACGAAACCCATCCGCCCAATCCGCTCGGCTATTATGGAAAAGCAAAACTGGCATCGGAAAACACCGTTCGCATGACCGGGATTCCGTATGCTATCATTCGCACAAATGTGGTTTACGGCGTCGGTGCCGGCGTCAAAAACAACTTTTTCCTTTGGGTGTATAACAGTTTGAAATCCGGGAAAAACATAAATGTGGTCACCGATCAATTTAACAATCCGACCCTTGCGGAAGATTTGGCAGCCGGCATTCAACTGCTGATCGAAAAATCGAAATATGGCATTTTTAATATCGCCGGCGAACCGTATCTGAATCGATTCGATTTTGCTTGCAAAATTGCCGAAGTTTTCGGATTTTCACAGGATTTAATCCATCCCGTAACGTCGGATGCACTGGTTCAGGCATCGCCGCGACCTATGCGGGGCGGGTTGGTAATTGAAAAAGCAAAACGAGAATTGGATTATCATCCCCGGTCGCTGGAAAACGCGTTTACTTTCCTGGCGCCATTTGTGGATGCGGAAAATCTGGAGCGCTGATGAAAAAAACGCTGATTATCGTTCCTACCTTCAACGAACGAGAGAATGTTCCTACCTTACTGAAACACGTTTTTGGATTGAACATACCTGATTTGCACATTTTAATTATCGATGACAATTCGCCGGATGGCACCGCAGAGCTGATTCACGAAGCGATGAAAACGGAAGATCGCCTGTTCATTTTGGAACGCCCCGGAAAAATGGGATTGGGAACGGCTTACATCAGCGGTTTCCGGTATGCGCTGGCGCATGGTTACGATTATATTTTTGAAATGGACGCGGATATGTCGCACGATCCGAAGGAAATTCCCAATTTCCTGAAAGCCATCGAAGAAGCGGATCTGGTAATCGGCTCCCGCTATCTGAAAGGTGTGAATGTGATCAATTGGCCGCTTTCCCGGTTAATTTTGAGCATGTTTGCCAGTTATTACACCCGGATTGTCACCGGATTGCCATTGTTCGATTGCACCGCAGGTTACAAATGTTTCCGTCGCGAAGTGCTGGAAACCATTCCGTTAGAAAAGGTTCGTTCCAACGGTTACTCATTTCAAATTGAAATGAATTTCAAGGCATGGAAACGCGGATTCAGCATAAAGGAAATCCCGATTATTTTTTACGATCGCACGGTGGGAAATTCCAAAATGTCGCGGAAAATTATGTACGAAGCTGCATATATGGTTTGGAAATTGAAAATCGCCAGCCTGTTCGGAAAATATTAATCCGCAAACTAAATTGATTCGACCCATTTTTTTGAAATACATCAAAAAATGTGTATATTGACCTGTTATTTGAGAATATGATCGCAGAGGTTTTGCATTGAAAAAAACGTTTCGGGTAATTTTAGATTTCGAAAAACCGGTTGTTGAACTTCAGAAAAAAATCAACGAAATGGAAGAATACGCCCGTGAAACCGGCGTTGAGATTTCCGATGATTTGAACCGGTTGCGCAAAAAAGCGGACACGCTGCGTCAGGATATTTACTCCAAACTGACGCCCTGGCAGCGGGTTCAGTTGGCGCGTCACCTCGATCGTCCGTTTACGCTGGATCACATCCGGCGCATCAGCGATGAATTTATCGAGCTGCACGGCGACCGGGCTTTTGCCGACGATCCCGCAATGGTTTGCGGCATCGGCAAAATTGATGACTTCCGGGTAGTGATGATCGGGCACCAAAAGGGCCGCGATGTGAAAGAAAATCTCTATCGCAATTTCGGGATGTCTAATCCGGAAGGTTATCGTAAAGCATTGAGAACAATGAAATTAGCTGCAAAATTTAACCTGCCCATTCTAACCTTTATCGATACACCCGGCGCATATCCCGGGCTTGGCGCAGAGGAACGGGGACAGGCGGAAGCGATTGCCCGTAATTTGCTGGAAATGTCCCGGTTGCCGGTTCCGATTATCGTTACGGTCATCGGCGAAGGCGCGTCCGGCGGCGCGTTGGGCATTGGTGTGGGCGATGTTATTTTGATGATGGAAAATTGCTGGTATTCGGTGATTTCGCCGGAAGGTTGCGCCGCAATTTTGTGGAAAGATAACGCCAAAGCGCCCATCGCTGCAGACGCAATGAAACTGACGGCACCGGATCTCAAAAAACTCAATATTATTGATAAAATTGTGCCGGAACCGCCCGGCGGTGCGCATTGGGATCACGATACCGCAGCCGTTTTGTTGAAAAAAGCATTGCTCACCGAGCTCAAACGCTTGACAAAAATAGCTCCGGACAAGCTCGTTGAAAAAAGAATTGAAAAATATGCCGCTATGGGCGCGTGGAGTGAATAAGGAAGGCTAAGTATGTTAAGTGAAACAATGTTAAGTATTCTGGTTTGCCCGAAATGCAAAGGCGATTTGCGTTACGAGCAAGCCAATTCCGAGCTGGTTTGTGAAAGCTGCAACCTGGCTTTTCCCATTGTCGATGATATCCCGAATATGTGTATCGATCAGGCAATCCATTTGAACACGATGGACACGCAGCCCGGACAACCGGATGATCAATCGCCCACCGAAGCACCCTGATCATCACTGAACACCTGTTCAATGATCATCAATAATTGGTGCAGGTCGTATGGTTTGGAGAGAATTGTATCCACATATGCTTCGTGATGCGTCAGTTCATCTTCAGCGTGCATTCCCCAACCGGTAACCAAAATTACTTTTGAACCAGGCAGTAACGCTTTCACTTTTTCGGCAACTTCCCATCCGGACATTTCCGGCATACCCAAATCTGTCAGCACAACATCGTAGTCGCATTCGCCGATTTTATCCAGCGCTTCTTTGCCGCTGGTAGCCATATCCACCCGGTCAAATTTCATTTTCAGCACTTCGACAATCGTTTTGAGCAAATCAATTTCATCGTCAACAACCAGTAATTTGATGTTGCTGGATGTTTTGATTTTTGGCGAAATTGCAATCACCGGTTTATGTTCCTGATCGGGAATTTCCGTTGAGATCGGCAAATACAGGATAAACTTGGTACCGACACCCACTTCGCTTTCCACCTCGATATCGCCACGCAGCGCGGTGGTAATGCGATAAACAACGCTCAAACCCAATCCGGTTCCATTGCGCCCTTTGGTGGTGAAAAACGGATCGAAAATCTTTTTGCGCACTTCCGGCGGCATTCCGCTGCCGCTATCTTGAATGGTGACAATTGCTTCGTGCGTTTTGGGTTCGCGCCATGTTTCAATTTTTAGTTCTCCGCCATCAGCCATTGCGTCAAATGCGTTGAAGATCAGATTTGTAAAAATCTCCCGAAACTCCGCAGGGTTGCCGGAAACCACCAACGACGGGTCCATATTTGTGGTGATGATCGTTTCCTGCCCTTTGATTTGCGATTTGGCTTTAATTTTTTGCTGCGAGAACATCAGGCTGTCGTTGATCAAATCTTTCAGATACAGCGGTTTTGCTTCACGCGTATCCTGTCGGTGATTCAGTTCCTGCAGTTTGCGAACCATTTCCGCACCGTCTTTCGCGGCTTTTTCGATCACATCGAGATCTTCCCGCAAAAATTTCTGTTTGATGTTCATTTGCAACAATTGGGTTCTGCCAAGAATCGTCATCAGATAATTGTTGAAATCATGCGCGGCACCGGATGCCAGCTCGCCAATGGTTCGGATACGCTCCGTTAAAATTAACTTGTCTTGCAACAGCAATCGTTCGGTAATATCGATGCCGGAAAGATAAATGCTATCTTCTTCCTCCGGTGCAAAAACGGTGAACTGGAACACCTGATCTTCCAGATTGTGCAGATATTCCTGCGCAATCCCGATCGGGAAAGAATTGCTCTGCAATTCAAACAACAACGTTACCGGTAGCAATTGCTTCACTTTTTTGAGCTTCAGATTGTGGGTCAGTTGTTTGGCTGCGTTATTTGCGTAAATAATGTTGCCAGCTTTGTCCAAACTCAATACAATATTGGGATCAACCTCCGGGAAGCGGGAGAGGTAGCGAATCCGCGCTTCGCGGTCACGTTCCTGCGTCACATCCTGAATAGTAAAAATGCCGCCGATAAAATGCTCGGAGCGATTATACAACGGGAAAAACTGCCGGATGAGCGATTTGCCCGTGGCTGCATCAACCCAATCGACATTTTTGTGATGTTGATTGTTATCCGGGTTCGAATGAACCGCGATTTTGTGCGATGATATGTCGAAAAATTCCGAAAGCTCGAATGAAGCACGGTGATTTTCTTTGTTGAAAATTTGCCAAAATGTTTTGTTTACCCGGCGCGATTTGAATTCGGCATCAACCACTACCAACCCGATCTGAACCTCATCGAACGTCATTTTCCATTCCTGCTCCGCCTGAATGGTTTGCTGGAACAATTGGTTGTGATCCAGCGCGAGCGTCAGTTCTTTCAGAATCGATCGCATCAATTCCAGATGCGAAACATACGATAAATCCGGCAACATTTGTTTGCAAACACCCATCAACATCACATCGCCGTGAATGGATGTGGCATCTTCGATGGCCAGAAATGTGGTCGGATTCAGTTGCTTTATGCCTTCGCTGAAAGACTGGATAAACGGTGGCACCTCGTCGTCATTCACATAAAAGAATGGCGATTTCGGAAGTTTGAAATCAACCGGAAGTGTATCGGGAAATAATGTGTCGCAAATGCCCTGCACCGAGTGCTTTGCGACGCGTTGCCACTCCGCGCCGTTGTGTTTCTGGTAAATCGCCAGATGATCGTATGAAAATGAAATTGCCATATCGATGAGCGCTTCATTCAAAATAAAATTGGCGGAAGCGTTATTCTTGATATAGCTGAATAAATTATAAAACAGGTGCAATTTTCGGTTTTGCCGTTCCAACTGGTCGAATTGCATGCCGTTTTTCAATGCAACGGTCAGGTGGTTGATAATTTGTTCGATAAACTGAATATCTTCTTGCTTTATCGCTTTAAAATTGCTGAACGAAACGCTCAAGATTCCCAAAATTTCATCTTTAAAATGGATCGGGAAGCAGATTAAATCGCGAACGCCTTTGGATTTCAACTGTTTGAAATAACTCTGTTCGGGATCATTCTGGAGTGTTTGGATAAAATAAATCGTGTTGGAATTATTAAATTCCATCATCGGTTCAAAGCGGATCAGTTTTTCGTTCGAAAAGCGTCCGGTGTTGTTTGCTTCGCATTCATAAATCAGGCGATATATGCCGTCTTTCGGAAAAACGGGGATAAAAAAGCTGAGCGATTGATAGGGAATAATTCGCTGAAATTTTCGTGAAAAACCGATCAGCGTTTCGCGAATATCCAGCGTCGCGTTCACAATTGCGGACAAATCTTCCAAAAAACTGAGTCTGGCGTTTTGGCGGGTGATCTGATCTTCGCGCAGCGCCATTTCCAACCGGTGGCGTTTTTCGCGGGTAATATTGCGGATAATGCCCACCAGCGCCAACAATTCATCGTGTTCATCGCGCACCGGTTTGATGTCCATGTGAATCGAAAGCGGTAGTAAATTTGCACCTTGCTGAGTGACTTCGCCTTTCCAGCCGTGATAAATGGCTGCCGGAAAAATGTCTTTTTCCAGCTCCGGCGTGTGATAAATCCCAAACAAAGTGAATAGCGATTTACCCAATAATTCTTCACTGCTGAATCCGGTGATGTTTTCCAGCGCTTTGTTAACAAACAGTATTTTGCCGTTTACGCGCGGTTCGATAATCAGGATGCCCTCGCCGATGCTTTCCAGCGCTTTCAGCATCAGGCTCAGAATGCTGGATGTCTCCTGCGGATCGTTTTGGCTGATCCCCGCTTTTTTAACGATGTTCGGCAGGGAATAAATGATCTGCTGTAAATTGGCGTTGAGCTGCTCATAATTCAGCAAATTTTCGAAACGCTTTTGGGATGCCAGAATCAGCAACCTGTCCCGCAACCGAAACAGCGAGTCCACCAATTGTTGAATCGTCAAGCCGGTTTCATTCATGTGTGAATGAATGAGCTCGACATTTTCCAGCAGCAATTGTTGCTTGCCGTGTAAAATCGCATCAAAAAATATTGCGGAAAGTTTTTTGTTGGTAAGAATATGATCGTCAAAAAAGGCGGCAGTCCGGATTGCGCTCTTCCATTCCCTTAGAATAATATCTTCCATTTTTGCTCAACTGTTTGAGGTTGCTTAAAATGAGTAACAAAATGGTATCGCAATGAAGTATCTGAATTTCGTCGAAATAGAAATATCATCATCGACGTCTGTCGTATAATCTTTAGCCAAGAAAAGAATTTATGTAAAATATTTATACACAAAATACTACAATTTTTTTAATCGATAGGTCGATGCCCGGATGAAATGCAAACGCATAAGTTATTAAAAAATAATAGTTTAAAACGTTCACGGGAGAGAGAGTTATAATTTTTCAAACATTTTTAGTGGTGTCGGAAAGGATCGATTCGTAAACAGCTTTTGTCTCGGATGCAATTTTTTCCCACGAAAAATGTTGAGCGATGTGTTGGGGTAAATCGGGGGATTTTTGCGCCTGCAATGCGGTTTCGATACCGCGTTGAATATCTGAAACATCAGCGGGATTGACATAGGTTGCGTAGTCGCCGAAATATTCAGTTGTGCCGCCATATGGCGTAATAACGATTTTTGCACCAGCCAGCGCGGCTTCTAACGCTGCTCTGCCCGGTGTTTCAAATTGCGATGGGAGCACAAAAACCGAGCTTGCCGCATACGCCGAAGCCAGCATTGCAGATGTGTTGGGTAATCCTTCGATGAACAAAATATTGGGATTTTTCCGGATTGCCGACAGAATTTCCGATGTTTCGCCGGTTTGCAAAATGCGGTCGATGAGCACTGTCGGGTGATCAATTTTTTCCAGCGCCCGCACAAGATTGAGCACATTTTTGCGCGCCGGACCCAAATGCCCGACATGCAAAATAAAATCGCGGATACCGTATTTTTCGATGAACGGTGCCGGATCGCTGTTCAAAAAATGCGCCGAAACGCCGTTGTGCAGCACCCGGATTTTTGCAGATGGGAGATCGTAACTCAGTCGCAGCAATTCGCCTTCGGCGATGGTATTCGGGAGCACCATTTCCGACCAGTTGCAAATGTCCCGCGTAAATCCCCATTGCCACCAAACGCCCTGCCAAATTTTTCGGGTCAGCAGATCGATTCGGCTGATTGCCCGGATAATTTTGGGATTGCGGCGGCTGTAAAAAATCGGGTTCACGACAAATTTGATGTTTTGATATTTCAGGTTTCGCGCCAAATTGTAAACCGCAAAATTCGCCCCAAACAAATGCACTAAATCGCAATTAAACAACTGCTCGCGGGCATTCCACAAATCAAACAATTGCACATCGACACCCAAATCCCGGAGGTGTGCGGTCAGCGCTTTTATTTTGACATCCGGTCCGCCGCCGTACAGCGGAACGCCTTCGTGGGTTGCAAATACAATTTTCATTCGGAATTATTCTGTCGCTAAGTAATTGAAATTATTGAAATAATGTTAGTCGTTCGATTTCGCTTTGCGAATTTGTTTCCAGCGACTGTATCGCCAGGTGATGTCGTGCACCAGCATTTGAGCGGTGTATTTGTGCTGCTTTCCGGGTAAATTTTGGGTTACAAATTGCTGATGATCCAGCTGAACCGCATCGGTTGTTTCATCAATTATCTGATCGGCGAAATGGAATAAACGGCATTTTTCGCCGGGAAAAATAACCGCCAACCGGGCATTTTCCGCCGGAAATTCCACCGCCAGATTCAATTGGTTGTCCGACCAGTCTGCCCGCCAGTTTAAACCATCGCGAAATTGCCACCAATCTGCCAATTCAGCCATCGTTCCTGCCGGAGTTTTTTTGGCGCGGATGTATTCAAAAATGCTGTCGAAAACCGCCAGATTTTTTTGCCCGGGATGATGGTAGAGAATCACCGGATCGTTTGCGGCAACCTGCCGGTCGATTGTCGCGCGATAGTAATCGATCATTTGCGCCGGCGAATGTTTTGCCCAGTGCAATCGTCCGGTGCTGACCGGATGCACGGGAATTTGCATCGTTTCGCCAAAGGCGTCGCCAATCGCGGGCCAAAACGGGAGGTCGTCGTATCCGGGGGCAAATTCCGATGAATAGCCGAACTGCTGCCCGGAAATTGCCGCAGCCAGTTGCGGATGCCATTCGCCGAACGGCGCCGCATAGCCTTTGGGGCGAATGCCGGCGTGTTGCAAAATGTTCAGTCCGCGTCGAATATCGCGGGCGTTTTCGCCGGTTGTGTCAAAAATAGCGTGCCGGAAACAGTGCAGCGCAATTTCCTGATCGGTCATTTTAGCAAATAAATCGATATGCTTTTGGGCGGAGCGCGTTTCCACAAACCAGGTTGCGGAAATGTTGTGTTTTTTCAGCAAATCATGCAATGCTGTGATTTCGTTCGGAGGTGCAAAATCCGTATCGATGCGAAAACTGAACCGGGATGTTGCGCCGTTAGCAAACGGCCAGCAAAACACCAGTGGTAATTTGCGATGCGCGAATAGCTGGACAATCGCGGAAAAAACGATTTTTCGCAATCCGGATTTATCCACCGCACAGACCCGTTCGGAGGGAAATCGTTCGCCGCTGCAACGGGGAAAATTCACCCTGCGGGTGCGAAATGTGGCCGAAGCCGCCGCAAAGCCGTCCGGAAAAACCACAATTTTGCCATCGCCAAACGGCAAAACAGCGGTCGTGAATGCGCCGTTTTGATTGGCAAGCGCGTTCGCCGATGTTGCCACTCGCGAATTCAGCGGTAGCTGAACCGCCGGTAAATGGTTGAAAAAATTATCGTTAGCCGGTTGCAAATGGGTGATTTTCAATCGCCGGGTCGGGACGACAAAAATGGTTTCGGCAACAGAAGCTTCGCAAATAGCGCATCCGCCATCGGTGATAAATTTCTGGATTTTCGCGGGATGAAACAGCGCCGTATCGTTGATAACAATCGCGGGAAAATCCGCAAGTTGCTGCGCCGAATCTCCGGCGATATCAAACGGAATACCGGATTGGCGCAGCCAGTGCGTCCAGTGAACATCCGGTTTTAGCAATCCGATCGATAATTTCACAACAGCATCCTTTTCAAAAATTCACGGTCTTTTTTGCTGAATTTACCCGCCCACAGCAAAACGGGCAGGTAAATTAGAAAAAACATACCCCAAATCAAAATGCCGTTTTGACTGTGCAGAAACAAAAATGCGATTGCAGCGCAGCCTAAAATCAGCGGTAAAAACAGGGTTCGGAACCAATGGATCGCCAATGTTTGTCTCAGAAAAATGCTGCTGGCCAGCAACGCAACCAATTGGTAACCGCCGAGCGCCAAAATCATTCCGTTGATGCCCTGCCAATAGGTTAGCCACACGCCCGTTAGCATGCAGATCACAAACGCAATCCCGTAACTTTGCGAATACGCCCGCTGATTTCCGGTTCCGGCAAGCGTAAATCCGACCACCGAGTTGACAAACGAGCCCAAAAAAAATAGGCAAAGCAGTTGAAAAAGCGGGATTGCCGGTGAATATTCAGCGCTGTAAATAATTGGAATTATTAAACTTGAACTCAACGCAGCAAGTGTGGCAATGGCAACAGCGAAAAAAGTGACAATTCGCAGCGTATGTTCCACAACTTCGGAAATTTCGCCATCTGTTTTGTCGGAAATGCGGCTGATTGCCGGATAAAATACGGTGTAAAAAATCCGGTCGATGACCAGCAATGCCAGCATCAGCCGAAAAGCAGCGCCGTATTGCCCGGCGATTCCGGGTTTGTTCAATCTGTCCAGATAAAAAAATGGCAGTTGCAACACAAGTTGGGAAAGAATAGTCGCGAGCCCTAATGGCAACGAACTGCGCCAAATACCAGCTAACGCAGTTGCAGAAGATGGCGGGGAAATCGCGAAGCCGTTCCGGAAAAATCGCCAACCGAGCCACAGCATATTTACTGCCGCGCCGGCAACCCAAGCCCAGGCTACCCAAACCACATCATCCGATGCGGAAACGAGCAAAATTACCAACAGCAAATAGGCAACCATTTGCAATGTTCGTCCGGTTGCAACGGTGCCCATTTGGCTTTTTCCCTGAAAATACCAATCCAGAAATGCGCCGTTGGGCAGCAGAAAAAGACTAAAAATGAGCGTCAGTTTTCGGATGGACGGATCCGTTTGCAGAAAAAAAGCGTAAGCCATCAAAGCTGCCATTGCAATTAGCGAGAGCAGCAACCGGGTTGTGAGGAGTTCTCCGGTAAATCGCGAAAGGTTTTGGGTGGAACGGGCAATTTCCCGCGTTCCAAACAACGGAATGCCGCCGGTTGACACAATGATTGCATAACTGAGCGCCGCCATCGCGATGTGAATTGAGCCGAATGCGACATCGCCAAGTGTGCGGGCAAGATAGGCAGTAACCAGAAAACCCAACACTTTCGCCAAGCTGTCGCCACCAAAAATGGCGAGCATATTTTTGCTGTGCAGCGATATTTTCACTCAGTCACTCGTTTTCATCCGTTTGCAATCGCTTTGCCAAAAGCAGTATTTAGGCTATAGTTACTGAATTTATTGCTTTTTTATCAATAATTTTTATTTAAATTTCGAACCGTACGAATAATTGCGAACAAATGCATTCAATGGTAAAACTGCGAAATACGAATTCCACAACTGACCTTACTCCGGCACATACCCTAACAGACAAATCGCGGATTTTCCCAAAAAGATCATCAAGCGGAACGAATATGCTCCGATCTATTAATATCGTAAATAAAACGGAATAGCAAAGCTCATGGATGCGTTACTCAAAAAACTACCCATTTCTATAAAAATTAATTCGTTAACAGTGGTTATTTTGGCGCTGATTATCGGTTTCGGATTTTACAATTTATATACCGTACATCAGCAAGTTTACCAGAATTTTTACCGGCAATCCGCATTGTCTGCCGCAGGTTTGACAAACGAGGTTGCGCCGTCGCTATGGATGAACAATGACGAATTAACCCGGACAATCGTAAAAAGTTTTGCCAATACGCCATATTTAGTGTTCATCCGGATGAACGATACGGGAAACAAACGTCTCGACGGATTTAACGACAGCATTTTCGATTCGACAGTTGAGGAAATTACCGCCAGAGGCAATCGCGTTTGGGAAAGCGACAGCGTTCTCGCTTTGCGAAACCGCATCATTTATAATAAAGAGGTGCTCGGTTTTACGATTGTCGGTTTTTCGAAATCGGAAATCGTGAAAAGTTACCACGCCCACGTCGCCAAAACTGCAATTATTGGCGGCGGATTGGCGTTGCTGTTAATTCTCTTCAGCATTTTGATCACCCGGTCAATTACAAATCCGCTCAAAAAAGCGCGTCAGGAATTGGAAAACAATCTCGCCAACGCCAGCGATTTTAGCATTCGCCTGCCGGAAAAAGGTGGAAAAGAGCTGTTTGAATTCAGTCAGGCGTTTAACCAACTGGCAGAAGCCGCCGAAGAAAACTGGTTGCAACTGTATCAGCAATTGCCCAATAATCAGGGATTTTTCTCGGATAATCCCATTCCGATGATTATTACCGATCCGTTTTGGAATATCCGAAATGCCAATAAAGCTGCCCGGCAACGGCTGACCGGAACGGAAGATCCGTTGCAAGATCGTAATCTGGAAGATTTTTTGCTGTCGAACGATATGGCCGGGATGATTGAGCAAATCCGCGAATCCGATGACAATTTGCGAAACACAACGGTTACGCTGAAAAATAGCGCGGGAAGCAAAACGTCAATTTTGATTGATGTGGTTTTGCTGCGAAACGAATTTTATGCAGTGACGGATTATCTGTTAATATTACATGATTTAAAACCGGTTTTTCCGGATGATCCGCAAACGCGGGATGAACTTGCGGCGTTAAAAGAAACCTACAAATCGCTTCAAAATCACGATTTGCAACTGCGGGATGAAGTGGGTGTTGAACGCCACCAGCGCCAACGGTTGGAACGGCTGATCCGCGCTGCCGAAAAATTGGTGGTGATGCAGGATGCCGAACGGATTTATCAGGCGTTGCAGTTCGAAAGCACCCATTTGTTGGGCTGCAAAGGCTCCGCCGTATTTTTGTGGGATGAAAACAGCGAGCGATTGCTTCCTTTTTCGCCGAATGCGATCAACGGTGTCGCAAAATCCAAAACGCTTCGCAACAGCGGCGGGATTGTCTGGAATGCGTTGAAAACGCAGAAAATCCAATACCTGACCGCAATTGATGAAGCAACCTATCAGGAAGTAGGGTTCAGCGGTGCCGAAGCGATGGCGATGATGGCGATCCCGATGATTCTCAGCAGCAAAAAATTTGGTGTAATCGTTTATTGGCGGGATGCGGAACAGCCGTTCATTTCGGATGAAGACCAGTTTATTTCGTTGCTGATACACAACGCCATTGTGGCGTTGGATCGCTGCGATCTTCAAAAACATCCGGCAATTTCCGCGGAAGCGGGGGAAAACAGCGAGAACCTCCAGAAATCGTTGCAGGATGCGTTCCAGCAACAAAAAATGGAGAGCCTGGAAATTTTGGTGGGCGGCATTGCGCACGATTTCAACAATATTTTGGGAATTATCACCCCAAATGTGGATTTGCTGCGCATGAAATTAGACGGCAACACCGAAGCCATCAAACGGGTAAACGCGATCCAAACCGCTACCAAACGCGCAACGGATCTCACCCGGCAAATGGTTATTTTTACACAATCTGACCAGTTGAATTTGCGGGGTATTTCTCCCAACCGGATTATCGAACGGGTCGCGACGATGTTGCAGCGCGCCTTTGGTGATCTGATCAAAGTTGAGCTTGCACTGGACGCGAAAATTCCCGGTATCAACGGCGATGAAAGCAAGCTGGCGCAGGCGCTGGTCAACCTGTCCGTAAATGCCCGCGACGCAATGCCGCGCGGCGGAACACTCACTTTCCGCACCACAATTGACAGCTATTCCCAACCGGGCGAAGCGACGCCGCCCCAAAAATATGTCCGCATTTCCGTTGAAGACACTGGCATCGGGATTCCCGAAAAACATTTGTTCAATATTTTCGATCCGTTTTTTACCACCAAACCGCCCCGCAAAGGCACCGGATTGGGATTGGCGGTGGTTTACGGCATCATCAAAAGTCATGGCGGATTTATCACGGTTGAGTCCGAAGAAAATAAAGGTTCAAAATTCCATATTTTTATTGAACCGGTTGTCAGAAAAAAAGCGCAGCAATTGCCTCCGCAGCCAAAAACCAGCAGCGAACCTGCAACAAAAGGTACACCCATCTTGATTGTCGATGACGAGCCGTTGGTTCGGGAATCGTTGCGGGATTTGTTGAATTATCTCGGTTATCGCGTTTACGAAGCGGAGGGCGGTCGCGAAGCGATGCAGTTGTTTGACAAACATCGCGAAATCAATATTGCGATAGTGGATTTTGCCATGCCGCAAATGAGCGGCATCGATACCATTCGCGGATTGCGGGCGATGGATCATTCGCTAAAAATAATATTATCAAGTGGTTACGCGGATCAGGAAAAAGCCGTTTCCCGTCACAAAGGCATTCAGGCATTTCTGCACAAACCGATTCATCTGGAAAAATTGTCCGAAGTGATGGAGAGCGTGTTGCAAACCACGGCGTAACTTTAATCTGAATTTCAGCAATAAAAAAGCCGGTGAAGCGAACCTCACCGGCTTTTTTTTATATCAAATTTTATCGAAATTAGAAACTGACGCCAAATACGATAAAGGTAATTTTCGCATCGGGATTCAAAATGTAGGATGCGCTAAACATATCTTTTGCGACTGTCAGCCCAACGTTTACAACGTTGAAAGAATCATCATCGCCGGCATCTTCCAAAGTGTATGCGCCGTTCCCGCCACCAACAAAAACGGAAGCTGTAACATCATCTTTTGCATATGCTTCGTATGCGCCTTCAAAATAGAGCGAATTGTCATCGTCGTTGGTCAAAAATACACCAGCCAACAATGATAGCGGACCTTGCGTAAATGTGCCGGAAGCTTCAATAAAATGGTAGCTTGCGCCGTTGTCGTCTTCGCCGTATTTGAAAAATTCATCCATTCCGGCTTCCATATTCGGGAAGTAATAATCCGTCACCGTAATGCTGACGGGACCTTGTGAAAGTGTGACATACAAATCGTTTTCATAACCGCCATCGACCGGCATAATGGAGTACGATCCCCATGCGCCAATCTCCAAAACACCGGCGGTATAAGAAATATATGGCTGCACAGAAGCTGCGTTTCCGAAATCCGTTCCGCGCCAAACATATCTGCTGACCACATCTGCACCCAGCCCAAACTGTGCGGAAGCTGCGCCCCAACTCATCACTACTGCTACAAATACCACCTTAACCATCGAAACAAGCTTCATGAAAAATCTCCTTTAGATTGAATGAAATGAATTAAAAGAAACAAGCTAAGCTGAAATTGTTAAATTCATGAAAAAATATAACATAGAAAATTCGACAAAAAACCTGCAATCATTAGATAGCAATTTTCCGGTAGTTCAATTGCTGTGCCACAATTGGTTTTGCGATAGCCGGATAGCGGAAAATGTCTTATCATATCAAATAATCCGGGTTCAATTATCGTTTTCAAATGTCTGTTTTTAAACGAAATACGCAAACGGTTCGTGGTGAAAGATTTTCCGCTAAATTACAAATGGGAAATTATTTTGGCAATAGGCAAATATGTTAGGTGAGGCTGGTTTTTCGTTTGTGTTACTGCCCGGAAATATACACCTTGTCTAAAATAAGACAGTTTTTTTGAATTTTGATTGCAGAACCGCGCCATCTTTTTTCAATAAATTTCAAATAGGTGGTACAAAAGTTCCTGACGCCACAATTGTTCCCAAATGCGCATAAGATGTTGTTTGTTATACAATTAAGTGAAATATAATAAATCGATCGAAATTTGAATCGGTGATATTGTACCACCCTCTAATTTAACCAATACTTTGTAACTGAATATTTAAATATAATGAAAACAATTGTTTACAACTGTCTTCTCTGTTCTGGCAAGATTCTTGTTTGTGATATATGTTAACAATTTAGCAATTGATTTTTAACGCAATATTCAAGCCAAAATCACAATGCGGCTTGAAAAAAGTAAGCAGTAAGTGAGAGGTAGTGGAACGATGGTTGTTTCTCAATGTCAGGCGATGAAGATGCCATTTTGGCAACGAACGTATAGCGACCGGGCTGGAATGTCCGGCAAACCGTATGCTGCAACAACCATTTCCCCGATTAGCCTCCCTATTATCCCCTCAATTATTATTTCTTCAATTATTCTCCTCCTTAGTCAGCTACTTACGATTAAGATCGCCTAACAAACGCTCTCAGTTGTAAGTAGCACGACCCAAGCCTCCACGCGAATATAAAACAATCGCAAGGGCGAATACGAATGCCACACGCATTTTGAATATTCGCAGATGGTAAATATCAAATATTCAATGCTGAATATGGAGAATTTCATGCGAAGCGACACAATAAAAAAAGGTTTTGAACGGGCACCGCACCGCAGTTTGCTAAAAGCAACCGGCGTAACCGATGACGATTTTAGCAAGCCGTTTATCGGCATTTGCAACTCGTTTATCGAAATTATTCCGGGGCATGTGCATTTGCAGGAACTTGGCAAAATCGTGAAAGCGGCCGTTCGCGAAGCCGGTGGCGTTCCGTTTGAATTCAACACTATTGGTGTGGACGACGGCATTGCGATGGGGCATTACGGGATGAAATATTCGCTGCCCAGTCGCGAAATTATCGCGGATTCGCTGGAAACCGTTGCCGAAGCTCATCAATTGGACGGACTGATTTGCATCCCGAATTGCGATAAAATTGTGCCGGGAATGCTGATGGGCGCGATGCGCGTGAATATCCCGACGATTTTTGTTTCCGGCGGCGCGATGGCTGCCGGTCGAATGAGCGACGGCCGGACGGTTGACCTCGTTTCCGTTTTTGAAGGAGTTGGCAAATTCCAGTCCGGCACTATCGATGAAGCGGAATTAAAGGAATTGGAAGACAACGGCTGCCCCACCTGCGGATCGTGTTCCGGCATGTTTACCGCAAATTCCATGAATTGTTTGATGGAAGCATTGGGAATGGGTTTGCCCGGAAACGGCACTTTTTTGGCGATTTCCGAAGAACGCCGGGAGCTGCTGCACAAAGCTGCCAAACAAATTTTATGGCTGATCGAAAACAATTTGAAACCGCGCGATATTGTTACCTTGAATGCGTTAGATAACGCATTCGCGTTGGATATGGCGATGGGCGGCAGCACCAACACTGTGTTGCACACGTTGGCAATCGCCCACGAAGCGGGCGTGGATTATCCGCTTTCGCGATTGAATCTGGTGGCTGCCAAAGTGCCGCAAATCTGCAAAGTATCGCCCGCATCCAACTGGCATATCGAAGATGTGGATCGTGCCGGCGGCATCAGCGCGATTTTAAATGAGATCGCCAAAAGACCGGGAATTTTGAAAAAAGATTGCATCACGGTTACCGGGAAAACACTCGGTGAAAACATTTCCGGTGCGGAGATAAAAGATTCGGAAGTAATTCTGTCCGTCGAAAATCCCCATTCGGAAAAAGGTGGTTTGGCGGTGCTGTTCGGCAATTTGGCGCCGGATGGCGCAGTCGTGAAAACCGGCGCGATGGAAAAACACATGCACCAGTTCACCGGTCCGGCGGTGGTTTTCGAATCGCAGGAAGATGCCTGCGCCGGCATTTTGAACGGCAAAGTGAATAAAGGTGACGTGGTTGTGATTCGCTACGAAGGTCCGCGCGGCGGTCCGGGCATGCAGGAAATGCTCGCGCCAACGGCGAATATCATGGGAATGGGGCTCGGCTATCACGTTGCGCTGATCACAGACGGACGGTTTTCCGGCGGCACGCGCGGCGCATGCATCGGGCATGTATCGCCGGAAGCGGCAGTCGGCGGCGCAATTGCGCTGGTTCAGCCGGGCGATTTGATCAACATCGATATCCCGAACAACAAGCTGGCAATTCTGATTGACGATGCAGAACTGGCTCGCCGAAAAGCCGCATGGCATGCACCGAAACCGCGCGCAACCAAAGGCTGGCTGGCGCGATACGCTGCGATGGTCACATCGGCAAATACCGGCGCAATTCTGGATGTTAATCAATTGAGGTCACCAACACCGGCGGTGGCTCGCCAACCGGAAAAAAGCAACGGAAATAATGGCTCAACATCAACCGTGCCATCAACGGCAACAACAAAATAATTCAAAAAATGCAATTGTTTATCTGCATTCAAGGCTCGAGAAATAATCTCTAAAGTATTATAAAAACTAAATTTGACGGAGGTTCTGGAAATGATTGTAGGAACGACCCGGGAAGAAAAGCAGGATGCTGCAAAATTTGAAAATGGGAATGCCGGATTTGCCGGTAAACTGATGACCGGCGCACAAATTTTTGTTCGTTGTCTATTGGATGAAGGTGTTGATACCATTTTTGGTTATCCCGGTGGCGTCGTGTTAAGCGTATACGACGAGCTGTATAAACGCCCAGAACTTCGCCATATTTTTATCCGCCACGAACAGGGCGGCACGCACGCAGCGGACGGATATGCCCGCGCAACCGGAAAACCGGGCGTAATTTTGGTGACATCCGGACCGGGTGCGACGAACACCGTAACCGGCATCGCAACTGCATTTATGGACAGTATTCCGCTGGTGGTTTTCACCGGACAGGTGCCGACCTCGCTGATGGGCAACGATGCGTTTCAGGAAGCGGATACGATGGGCATCACCCAGCCGATAACCAAACACAGCTTTTTGGTGAAACATGTTGAGGAATTGCCGGAAACGATTCACAAAGCGTTTCACATCGCGACGACCGGTCGCCCCGGTCCGGTGGTTATCGATTTGCCGAAAGACATGCTGTTGAGCAAAACCGAATATTATCCGGCCAAAGATCGCGAAGTGGAAATTCGCGGTTACAAACCGGTTTCCAAAGGCAATCCGCGTCAGGTGAAAAAGGCTGCAGAAATGCTGGCGGCATCCAAACGCCCGGTGTTGTATGCCGGCGGCGGCGCAATTTTGAGCAACGCAAATGTGGAACTGACCGCAATCGCGCACCGACTGAAAGCGCCGGTAACCACAACATTGCAAGGTTTGGGCGCGTTTCCGGAAACCGATCCGTTGTCGTTGGGAATGTTGGGCATGCACGGCACCTGGTACGCAAATATGGCGATGCAGGAAGCCGATTTGATCGTTGCGATCGGTTCACGGTTCGATGATCGCGTTACCGGACGGCTGGAAGCGTTTGCGCCGAAAGCCCAGATTATCCACATCGATATCGACCCGACCTGCATCGGCAAAAATGTGGAAGCCGATTTACCGATTGTCGGTGATGTGAAAGAAGTGCTAACCGAACTGATGCCACATGTTGAACCGTGCGACTCTGCCGAATGGCTGAAAACCATCGATCGGTGGAAAGCAGAGCATCCGCTGCGGTTCAAAAAAGATCCGAATGTGATCAAGCCGCAAGAAGTGGTGCAGGAATTGTCCGAACTGACCCGTGGCGAAGCCATCATTTCGGTGGATGTCGGGCAACACCAGATGTGGGCGGCACAATATTACAAATTTACCCAGCCACGCAGTTGGCTGTCATCCGGCGGATTGGGCACGATGGGTTACGGTTTTCCGGCGGCAATGGGTGCGCAGGTTGCCTGCCCGGATCGCACGGTTATCGCCATCGTTGGCGACGGCGGATTTCAGATGACCTCCGGCGAATTGGCAACTGCCGTTGCCTACAAAATTCCGGTGAAAATCGTGATCGTCAACAACGGTTATTTGGGAATGGTTCGCCAGTGGCAGGAGCTGTTTTTCGAAAATCGCTATTCGCATGTGGAATTGGGCAGTACCAATCCCGATTTCGTGAAATACGCCGAAAGCTTTGGTGCAAAAGCATTCCGTGCAACCACTCACGCCGAAATGCGCGACGTTTTCCAAAAAATGATGGCGGAAAAAGAATTGCCGGTTTTGGTGGATGTGCAGGTTGCCCGAGAAGAAAATTGCTATCCGATGGTTCCCGCAGGCGCAGCGCTGCACGAAATGGTGGAGGGCGAATAACGATGCGTCATACAATTAACTTGCTGGTTGAAAATAAAATGGGATCGCTTTCCCGAATTGCCGGATTGTTTTTGGCGCGCGGATACAACATCGACAGCCTTTCCGTTGGCGATGCCGAGGAAGAAGGCTTGTCGCGGATGACGATTGTGGTGCACGGCGACGACCGGATTATCGAGCAAATCACCAAACAACTCAACAAAGTGGTGGACGTGCTGCGCGTGAACGACCTCACGATGGAAAGCTACGTCAATCGCGAATTGGCGCTGATCAAAGTGCAGGCGTTGCCATCCAAACGTTCGGAAATTATGCAAATCGTCGATGTGTTCCGCGCCAAAATTGTGGACATCAGCCCGCAAACGCTGACCATCGAAACCACCGGCAGCGAAGACAAAGTTCAGGCGATGATCAACATGCTTCGCCCGTTCGGACTGAAAGAGGTTTCCCGCACCGGACGAATCGCCATAAAACGCGAATTTCAGGGCGAGACAAACTAAGAAAAAACAATCACTAACAGTCACCAATTTATGATGAGGTTCCAATGAAAATCTATTATCAAAAAGATGTAAACAAAGCCGCGCTCAAAGGCAAAACCGTTGCGGTATTGGGATACGGCAGTCAGGGACACGCCCACGCGCTGAACCTGAAAGAAAGCGGATACGATGTGGTTGTCGGGTTGTATCAGGGCAGTCGCTCGTGGGAAAAAGCGCAGACGGACGGGTTGCGCGTGGCAACCGTCGCCGATGCCACCAAAGCGGCGGATATTATCATGTTTCTCACGCCCGATCAGGTGCAGAAAAAATTGTATGATACAGAAGTAAAACCAAATCTCGGTCGCGGCAAAGCGTTGGCATTTGCGCACGGATTCAACATCCATTTCGGGCAAATTAAACCGCCGGAAAATGTGGATGTCTGGATGGTCGCGCCGAAAGGTCCGGGACATTTGGTGCGCCGCGTTTACGAAGGCGGTGGCGGCGTGCCCTGTTTGCTGGCGGTGTATCAGGATGCCAGCGGCAATGCGCACGAAACGGCGCTGGCGTACGCGGACGGGATCGGCGGCACTCGCGCCGGGGTTATCGAAACAGATTTTGCAGAAGAAACCGAAACGGACTTGTTCGGTGAACAGGCGGTTCTCTGCGGAGGTGTGTCCGAACTGGTGAAAGCCGGGTTCGAGACGTTGGTGGAGGCAGGTTATCAACCCGCAATCGCATACTTCGAATGTTTGCACGAATTGAAGTTGATTGTGGATTTGTTTTACGAAGGCGGCATCGAAGGCATGTATTATTCGGTTTCCGAAACCGCGGAATACGGCGGTTTAACGCGTGGACCAAAAATTATCACCGATGACACCAAAAAAGCGATGAAACAGATGTTGGCGGATGTTCAGGAAGGTCGATTCGCGCACGAATGGATTTTGGAAAATCAGGCCGAGCAACCGATTTTGAACGCCAAACGTCGCCAATTATCAACGCATCAAATTGAAGAAGTGGGCAAAAAACTTCGCGACATGATGAGCTGGGTGAAAAAATAACCCGCAGAATTGCAAAAACAGAGAGGATTTCCAATGAAAACGGCTGTCGAATTATTTGATACAACGCTCCGGGACGGTTCGCAGGGCGAAAAAATAAATTTTTCGGTTGAAGATAAACTGAACATTGCCCGGCGGCTGGATGAATTTGGCATGCACTTTATCGAGGGTGGCTGGCCCGGCTCCAATCCCAAAGACGCCGTATTTTTTGATCGCGCCAAAAAGGAAAAATGGCAGTTCAGCAAACTGACTGCCTTTGGCAGCACCCGCCGCGCAGATCGCTCGCCGGAAACGGATGACAATTTGCAGATGTTGCTGCAGGCGGAAACCCCAGCAATCTCCATTTTCGGAAAAACCTGGACGCTGCACGCGACAAAAGCGCTGGGTGTTTCACTGGAGGAAAATCTGGAGTTGATTTATTCCTCCGTGGCGTATCTCAAATCGCACGGTCGCGAAGTGGTGTACGACGCCGAACATTTTTTCGACGGCTACAAAAATAATCCCGATTACGCGCTGAAAACGCTGCGCGCCGCAGCGCAAGCCGGCGCAAATGTGCTGGTGCTCTGCGATACCAACGGCGGCAGTTTGCCGACAGAAATTTACGAAATTGCCCAACGCGTCGTGTCGGAATTCGATTGCAAAATCGGTATTCACGCGCACAACGACGGCGAGCTGGCCGTGGCAAATACGCTCAGCGCCGTTCGCGCCGGGGCGCGTCATGTGCAGGGAACTGTCAACGGATTTGGCGAACGCTGTGGCAATGCCAACCTCATTTCTGCAATCGCTAACCTTCAGTTAAAATTAGATTTTAGCTGCGTTCGCCCGGAAAGTTTGCAGGGTTTGAAAGATCTCTCCGGATATGTGTACGAACTCGCCAACGTCGCCACGCGCGACGAAGCCGCGTTTGTCGGCAACAGCGCATTCGCCCACAAAGGCGGTGTGCATGTCAGCGCGGTGATGAAAGATCCGGTGCTGTATGAACACATCCACCCGGAAACCATCGGCAACTCGCGCCGCGTGCTGGTCAGCGATTTGAGCGGGCGCAGCAACGTGGTTTACAAAATGGCCGAACTCGGGCTGGAAACCGCTGCATCCAGCGAAGTGAAGGAAGTGGTGCAGCAGGTGAAAGAGTTGGAACACAACGGGTATTATTTTGAAGCCGCCGAAGCCAGTTTTGAGCTGCTGGTGGAACGCCGCCGTAACAAAGTGCCCACATTTTTTAGCCTGACCGGATTGCGCATCAATGTGGAACGCGATGCGGAAAACGAGCCGCGCAGCGAAGCCAGCATCCGCGTTACGGTGGACGGGCACATCGAGCACACCGCCGCCGAAGGTGACGGTCCGGTGAACGCGCTGGACAACGCGCTGCGCAAAGCGCTGATGCGCTTTTTCCCGGACATCGCACTGGTGAAACTGGTGGATTACAAAGTGCGCGTGCTCGCGGAAAACGGCAGCGGCACCGCGTCCCGCGTTCGGGTGCTCATCGAGTCGCAGGCGGGTGACGAACGCTGGTCAACCATGGGCGTTTCGGAAAATATCATCGAAGCCAGCTGGCAGGCGCTGGTCGATTCCTACACCTTCTTTCTCTATAAAAAACAACACGTTGAACAGCCTCGGGAGGAAACACATTATGCCTCGTAACATTTACATTTTCGATACGACTTTGCGCGACGGTGAACAATCACCCGGGTGCAGCATGAATCTCGATGAGAAAGTGTGCATGGCTCGTCAACTGGAAAAATTGGGTGTGGACATCATCGAAGCCGGATTCCCGATCGCCTCAACCGGCGAATTTGTCGCTGTGAAAGCGGTTGCGGATGTGCTGGAACACGCCACCATCGCGGCGCTCTGCCGCGCCAAAAAAGAGGACATCGACCGCGCGTGGGATGCGATAAAACATGCGGTTTCGCCGCGAATTCATACGTTTATCGCCACCAGCGACATTCATTTGCATTACAAATTGGGGATGAGCCGCAAACAAGTGTTGGCTGCCGTACGCGAAATGGTTTCGCACGCCAGCGGTTTGTGCGGCAATGTGGAATTTTCCGCGGAAGACGCCAGCCGCAGCGACGTCAATTTTTTGGTGGAAGTGACTGCCGCGGCAATCGAGTCCGGCGCGACAACGGTTAACCTGCCCGATACGGTAGGATACGCACTGCCGGAAGAATATGGCAACATTTTCGCGGAGATCCGGCGTCAGCTGCCCGAAGCGAAAAACATTCACTTAAGCGCGCATTGCCACAACGATTTGGGATTGGCGGTGGCGAACTCGCTAGCTGCAATCAGCAACGGTGCGGATCAGATTGAGTGCACGATCAACGGCATCGGCGAGCGCGCCGGCAACGCATCGCTGGAAGAAATTGTGATGGCGCTGAACGTTCGCGGCGAAATTATGCAAACCGCAACCAACGTCAACACCCGCGAAATTTTCCCGACCAGCAATTTGCTCACCGAAATCACCGGTGTCGCGGTGCAGCCGCACAAAGCGATTGTCGGGAAAAACGCATTTGCTCACGAAGCCGGTATTCATCAGGACGGCGTGTTGAAAAATGCGCTAACCTATGAAATAATGACGCCTGAATCTGTCGGTGTCACCGGAAACAATATCGTTTTGGGCAAACACAGCGGCCGCCACGCATTGCAAAAACGCTGTGCGGAATTGGGTGTGGAGCTCGGCAGCGATACTTTGCAGAAAGTTTACGAAACATTTTTAAAGGTCGCGGACGAAAAAAAAGTTGTAAATCAGAAAGATTTGCAAGAAATTTTGAGAAGTGGCGGCTGGATAGTAACTTCCGAATTTTCAAAAGAACGTGTCGCGTAAAAATGCGATGAATGGCAGCGACGTTTCAGTGAAAATGGCGTTGAAAGAGATGATTCGCAACGAGAGCTTAGTCAAATTAAAAACCATTTGAAGAATAGAGGCTGAACGACAATGGGCATGAATATTACGGAAAAAATTCTGGCAAAAGCCGCCGGTTACGGTCGGGTGGAAGCGGGCGAAAATGTGTGGGTGAACGTGGATGTGCTGATGACGCACGACGTTTGCGGCCCGCCGACTATCGGTATTTTCAAACGCGAATTTGGCGCGAACGCCAAAGTGTGGGATCGCGATAAACTGGTGATTATTCCGGATCACTATATTTTTACGGAAGACAAACACGCGAACCGGAACATCGATATTTTGCGGGATTTTGCCAAAGAGCAGGATTTACCGCATTTTTACGATGTGGGCACCAGCCGTTACAAAGGCGTTTGCCACATCGCGCTGCCGGAAGAAGGCTGGACACGTCCGGGTGAGGTGCTGTTCGGCACGGATTCGCACACTTGCACGGCCGGCGCGTTCGGGCAATTTGCCACGGGCATCGGGAATACCGACGCTGCGTTTATTTTGGGTACCGGAAAATTGTGGGTGAAAGTGCCGGAAACCATGCGTTTTGAAATCGACGGCGAAATCCCACGTTACGTAATGGCGAAAGATATCATTTTGAACATCATCGGCGATATCGGCGTGGACGGCGCATCGTATCGCACGATGGAATTTGCCGGCAGCGCCATCGACGCCATGACGATGGAAGATCGCATGACGCTCTGCAATATGGTCATCGAAGCCGGCGGGAAAAACGGTGTGATCGCTGCGGATGCCAAAACAGAAGCGTATGTTCAGCAACGCACCGACAAAACTTACGAGATTTTTCACAACGATCCCGATGCCAAATTCCACAGTGTTCGCCGCTATCGCGCGGAAGATTTGAAACCGATGATTGCCAAACCGCACTCGCCGGATAACAAAACCACTATCGATGAAGTGATTGATACACGACTCGATCGTGCGTATATTGGTTCCTGCACCGGGGGCAAATTTTCCGATTTTTGGGCGGCAGCGGAAATCCTGAAAGATCACCGGGTAGGCGTGGATACGTATGTTGTTCCGGCAACCATCCAAATTGCCGAGCAGTTGAAAGAAGCCACAATGGACGGACGGACACTCTGGCAAATTTTCGAAGATGCAGGCGCCAAAATTGGCAACGCATCCTGCGCGGCGTGCCTCGGCGGACCGTCGGATACCTTCGGCCGGCTGAACAATGACGAAGTGTGTATCTCCACCACCAACCGCAATTTTCCCGGACGGATGGGCTCCAAACAGGCGCAGGTTTACCTGGCTTCGCCGTACACGGTCGCTGCTTCGGCGATCACCGGAAAAATTACTGATCCCCGTGAATTCGAGGTTTTGGTGTAGGATATATTCATAGAAATCAATAATTTGAGATCGCAAAAAAACATGTGCAATTTGTAAATATCCGGTTTGAGATTCCTGCCTTCGCAGGAACGACCACAGACTGCCAACTCTGCGGAGAACCGGGTTTTCAACAAGATAGAACGATACTTTTATTAAATTTTAAATTCAGAAAACGGTTATCGAATAATGGAAAAAGTGATCAAAGGAAAAGTATTTGTCGTGGGGGATGACATCGATACGGATCAAATTATTCCCGCGCAATATTTGGTTTACAGCCTGGAAAAACCGGGCGAACGGGAAAAATACGGTGAATACGCCCTCTCCGGTGTGCCGATCGAGGCATCCGGATTGCCGAATGGTAACATCCCGTTTGTTGCAGAAGGAAAGCACGAAAGCGACTTTTCGATTATCGTTTCCGGGAAAAATTTCGGATGCGGATCGTCCCGCGAACATGCACCCGCGGCATTGGAAATTGCCGGTGCAAAGGTCGTGGTTGCGCCCAGTTATGCCCGCATTTTTTATCGCAACGCGGTGGATGGCGGATTTGTCATTCCCGCTGAATCGGTTGATATTTTGGTAAACCATTTCCAAACCGGCGACGAAGCAGAAATCAATTTTGACGAAGCAACAATAATTAATTACCGGACAGGCGAGTCGTTTCCCATCAAAGGATTGGGCCAGGTGGCTGAAATTCTGGAGGCGGGGGGAATTTTCGCATACGCCCGGAAAAAAGGCATGATTGGAGGATCTGTTCATGCATGAGGGACCGAGTGTTAAAAAAATCGTTTTGCTGCCGGGCGACGGCGTGGGACCGGAAATTATGCAGCAAAGCGTAAAACTATTACGCGCGTTGGAAGAACCGTTTGATCTGCGGTTCGAATTTGAGGAATTGCCCGTTGGCGGCAAATCGATGAAACAATTTGGCGTGCCGCTGAGTGCGGAAACGCTGGAAGCATGCCAGGCTGCCGATGCCGTGCTGCTCGGCCCGGTCGGCGATGCTGCTTACGATAAAAATCCCGATGAATTGCGACCCAAACACGCGTTGGTGGAACTGCGCACCGGACTGGGCGCATATTGCAATATTCGCTCCATTCGGGTGCGAAATGTGGTGCCGCAGCATTTGCCGGTAACGTCAACCGTTACCAAAAATATCGATTTTGTGGTGGTTCAAACCATGCGTAACGGCTATTATTATCACGAGATAGCTCACAAAAATGCGCATTGGGAAACCACCCCGGAACGCAGCACATTTAGCAAAAGCGAAATCCGCCGGGTTGCCCGGAGAGCATTTCAGTTGGCTCAAATTCGTCGCCGAAAATTGACCGCAGTAACCGATTTGAGCAGCCCCACCAGCTCCCGGATGTGGCGTTCAATTGTCGAAGAAACCCATGCCGAATATCCCGGTGTGAAGTTGGAACTGGTTCACATTACCGATGCTATCGAAATGCTCGATCGCTCGCCGTATGAATTTGATGTGATTTTCAGCGAATCGCGGTACGCCATGAAAGTAAACGAAGCTGCCGGAAAACTCAGCGAATCCGTCGGGATGCTCGCGTCCGCCTGTTTGGGCAGCGGCGTCAGCATTTTCCAGCCGATTCACGATACCGACCAGAAAATTGTCGGGAAAAATCTGGCGAATCCCATTGCGATGATGAATTCGATTGCGCTGATGCTGCACTATTCATTCGGTATGTCGCTGGCGGCGCACAACATCGAGGATGCAATTGCCGCAGTAGTGGCGCGCGGATATCACACCATCGATATGCCCGTGCCAAACGGCGTTGCTGTCGGCACCGAAGAAATGGTCAATTACGTGTTGGAAGAAGTGCTCCACTGTCTCGGTGCACCCTTTTTAACAGCTTGATTTTACTGAATTTGGAACAGAACGAATAGACGAGGAACCGGATGGCAGATAAAATAAAATTAGCGATTATCGGCGGCGACGGGATCGGTCCCGAAGTGATGAACGAAGGGTTAAAGCTGCTCAAAGCGCTCGAAAAACCGCTAAAATTATCATTTACATTTGAAAAACATTTGGCCGGCGGTTGCTGTTTAAAAACGCACGGCGTCCCCATTTTAGATGAAACATTAAAAGCCTGCCAAAACGCGGATGCCGTTTTACTCGGCGCAGTCGGGTTGCCGGAATGCGACAACAACCCGCCGCACCTGAAACCGGAACGCGCGCTGTTGGGATTGCGCGCCGCGCTCGGCGTGTATTGCAATTTGCGCCCCGCGAAAGTTTACGAAACACTGGTGGATGCATCGCCGCTAAAACGCGAACTTATTGAAGGCATTGATTTAATGGTTGTTCGCGAGTTGACGGGCGGCATCTATTTCGGTAAACCGGCTGAGATTTCAGCAGATGGTAAAAGTGCAGTAAATACAATGATTTACAGCGAAAAAGAAGTCCAGCGCATTGCTCACAAAGCGTTCAAATTAGCCCGGCTGCGTCGTGGGAAGTTAACCTCGGTAGATAAAGCCAACGTGCTGGAAGTGTCCCAGCTGTGGCGAAAAGTGGTGGCTTCCGTCGCCGCAGAATATCCCGATGTTCAACTCGATCACATGCTCGTGGATAATTGCGCGATGCAACTGGTGCGCTGGCCCAAACAATTCGATGTGATTCTCACCGGAAATCTGTTTGGCGATATTTTGAGCGACGAAGCCAGCGTGCTCACCGGTTCCATAGGCATGTTGCCATCCGCCAGCATCGGCGACGGCACACCGTTGTATGAGCCGGTTCACGGTTCCGCGCCGGATATTGCCGGACAGGGCAAAGCCAATCCGGTAGCGATGATCGCGTCGATCGCGATGATGCTGGAATATTCATTCAACCGGCCGGAAGCTGCTCGTGCCATCGAGTCAGCAATCGAATCCACATTGGCAAACGGTTTCCACACCGCCGATTTACGTGTGGCAAACGGCAAACCCGTTTCAACAATTGAAATGGGCGCGATGATTACCCGGCAAACCATGCAATTATTGAGCACTGCGGATGTTGCGGGATAATCTCGGTAAAGGATAATGTAGCGGCGCGGCGTTGACGCGCCCAAAACTCAAGTCCGCATTCAACAGCATTTAATATTTGTCTTTTCTGCGCTGTCTTCACTTCAATTTTTTTGATCACATTTTTGCGACAATTTGGCTCAACCCGGCGGTTCGGGTGCGACTGTCTTCGCTTTCACATTCAACCGCAAAGGAGGGTGACCTATGCCCAATGAGCTATTGCCAGAGCAACAAAACGGAAATCGTTGCGAAAACACCTCGTTTTTTCCATCCAAACAGGGATTGTACGATCCGCAATTTGAACACGATGCCTGCGGTGCAGGATTTATTTGCAGCCTCAATGGCGAAAAATCGCACGACGTTGTGCAACGGGCGTTGGAAATTCTCGTCAAATTAACCCATCGCGGGGCAACCGGGCACGATGGCGGCACGGGTGATGGCGCCGGAATTCTCATCCAGATTCCCGATACGTTTTTGCGGGAAGTTTGCGAACCACTCAGCATCGCATTACCCGCCGAAGGCGATTACGCAACCGGACTGATTTTTTTCCCGCGAAGCTCCACAGAACGAGCCTGCTGCATCCAGAAATTTGAACGGGTGATCGAAGAAGAAGGGCAGGAGTTCCTCGGTTGGCGGCGCGTGCCGGTAAATGCGTCTGTGCTCGGCAAAACCGCGCAGGATAAGATGCCTTCAATTATGCAGGTGTTTATTGGAAAAGGGCGCAACATCCGCAACAATCGCGATTTCGAGCGAAAATTATTCGTCATCCGCAAAGTGATGGAACGGCAAATCCGTGAGTCGCAACTCAAAGAAAAACAATACTTTTACATACCCAGCTTATCCAGCCGAACCATGGTTTACAAAGGATTGCTGCTGGCAGACCAGATCGAAACATTTTACGAAGATTTGCAAAATGAGCATCTGGTGAGCGCGCTGGCGCTGGTGCATCAGCGTTACAGCACCAACACATTTCCATCGTGGCCACTGGCGCAGCCGTTCCGCTATTTGTGTCACAACGGCGAAATTAACACGTTGCGCGGCAACGTGAACTGGCTGCACACCCGCGAATCGTTGTTCAAAAATGATGATTTTGGCGCGGATATGCAAAAAATTTTCCCGATTGCCACAACCGGCGGCAGCGATTCCGCCGTGCTGGACAACGCGCTGGAGCTGCTCTATCACACCGGTCGCTCGCTCCCGCATGCCATGCTGATGCTCATCCCCGAAGCATGGGAACACCACCAAAGCATGTCGCCCGAAGAAAAAGCATTTTACGAATATCACGCCTGTTTGATGGAGCCGTGGGACGGTCCCGCATTTGTGCCGTTCACCGATGGCGAAATTATCGGTGCGGTGCTCGATCGCAACGGGCTGCGTCCGGCGCGATATACGATCACCAAAAAAGGCTATGTGATCATGGCGTCTGAAACGGGTGTGCTGGATATCCCACCGGATCGCGTTGCCGCAAAAGGGCGGCTGGAGCCGGGAAAAATGTTTCTCGTTGATATGAAAAAAGGGCGCATCGTCGAAAACGCGGAAATTATGCGCGAACTGGCTGCGCGTCAACCGTATGGCGAGTGGCTCAAAAATAATCAGGTCGATTTTGCAGATTTGGCTGATCCCCAAAAATATTATCGCGGCAACCCGGAAACGCTGGTGCAGCGCCAGCGACTGTTTGGCTATTCGCAGGAAGATTTGAAATTGCTGCTCTCGCCGATGGCGAAAGACGGCAAAGAGCCGATCGGCTCGATGGGCGACGATACGCCGCTGGCGGTGCTCTCCCAAAAACCGCGATTGCTGTATGATTATTTCAAACAATTGTTTGCGCAGGTGACCAACCCGCCGTTGGATGCGATGCGCGAAGAACTGGTCACATCGCTGGGATTGAGCATCGGAAAAGATTCGGATATTTTCCACGAAACGCCGCAGCATTGCCGGTTGTTCAAACTCGACCAACCGATTCTCACCAACAAACAGCTTGCGCAAATCCGCTCGATGGTCGGCGATATTCGCTCCGAAACGCTGGACATTATTTATCCGGTGGTGGAAGGCGCTGCCGGGCTGGAAAACGCGCTTCAACGATTGTGCGCCCGCGCTGCGGAACTGGTTCGCGATGGCGCAGCAATCATCGTGCTTTCCGATCAAAAAGCAGACAAAGCCAATGCGCCGCTGCCGGCTGCGCTGGCAACATCTGCCGTGCACCATTTTCTGATTCGCGAAAAATTACGCACCCGCTGCGGGCTGGTTATCGAAAGCGCCGAACCGCGCGAAGTGCACCATTTCTGTTTGCTGGTCGGTTACGGCGCCAGCGCGATCAACCCGTATCTTGCTTTCGAAACCATCGAAAATTTGCAGGAACGCGGCATTTTGTCCAGCCTCGATGCGAAAACGGCAATTCGCCGCTACATCGATGCGATCGGCAATGGCATTCTCAAAGTGATGTCGAAAATGGGCATTTCAACGCTGCAAAGCTATCAGGGCGCACAAATTTTTGAGGCAATCGGGTTGAGCGATGCGGTAGTGGACAAATATTTCTGCGGCACGCCGTCGCGCATCGGCGGCATCGGTTTGGACGGCATTCACCGGGAAGTGCAGCTGCGGTTTCAACTGGCATTTCCGGAGCGGGAGATTTCCGAAAATTTGGATCTCACTGTTGGCGGAAAATATCAGTGGCGTCGCGATGGCGAATCGCACCATTTTAATCCGCTGAGCATCGCCAGATTGCAGCAGGCAGCACGACAGCGCGATCCAAAATCATACAAAGAATTTGCAGATTTGGTGAATCAGCGCAACAAGGATGCGGGAACGCTGCGCGGATTGCTCGATTTTCGCATCAACGATCGCGAGCGAATTCCGCTGCATATGGTTGAAGACTGGACGGAGATCGTCAAACGGTTCAAAACCGGCGCGATGAGCTACGGCTCGATCAGCAAAGAGGCGCACGAATCACTGGCGATTGCAATGAACCGCATCGGTGGGCGCAGCAACAGCGGCGAGGGCGGGGAGGATTCCGACAGATTTTTGCCGGACGTCAACGGAAATCTGCGGCGCAGCGCCATCAAACAGGTTGCCTCCGGGCGATTTGGTGTGACCAGCCATTATCTCGTTAATTGCGATGAAATCCAGATCAAAATGGCGCAGGGCGCCAAACCCGGCGAAGGCGGGCAGCTGCCGGCGTTCAAAGTGTATCCGTGGATTGCCAAAACGCGTCATTCCACACCGTGGGTCGGGCTGATTTCGCCGCCGCCGCATCACGATATTTATTCGATCGAAGATTTGGCGCAGCTCATTTTCGATCTCAAAAATGCCAATTCGCGGGCGCGAATCAATGTCAAACTGGTGTCCGAAGTGGGTGTGGGCACGGTCGCGGCGGGCGTCGCCAAAGGCAAAGCGGATGTGGTGCTGATCAGCGGACACGATGGCGGCACTGGTGCATCGCCGCTCACATCGCTGAAACACACCGGATTGCCGTGGGAACTTGGTTTGGCGGAAGCGCATCAAACGTTGGTTTTAAACGACTTACGCAGCCGGATTACCGTTGAAGTGGATGGGCAGCTCAAAACCGGTCGCGATGTGGCAATTGCCGCGCTGCTCGGTGCGGAAGAATTCGGGTTCGCAACCGCCCCGCTCATTGCGATGGGCTGTGTGATGATGCGCGTGTGCCATCTCAACACCTGTCCGGTGGGCATCGCTACGCAGGACCCGGAATTGCGCCAAAAATTCAACGGACAGCCGGAGCATGTGATCAACTATTTTTATCTCGTCGCGCAGGAACTGCGGGAAATTATGGCGCAACTCGGTTACCGCACCCTCAACGAAATGATCGGGCACACCGAGCGATTGCAGATGGATCCGGCGGTCGGGCACTGGAAAGCCGGCGGCATCGATTTGAGCAAATTGCTGCACAAACCGCATCGCCAGCATCGCGGATCGACGCTGTTTTGCTCCCAACAACAGGATCACGAATTGGATGAACAGCTCGATCATTCGCTGATCGAAAAAGCCAAACCCGCGTTGGAAAGCGGCAAAAAAGTGCAGATCGAAACAAATATCTGGAACGTTAACCGCAGCGTGGGCACGATGCTCAGCAGCGAAATTTCCCGAAAATTCGGTGAAAACGGGCTGCCGGAAGATACCATTTCCATCACCTGCAACGGCGCTGCCGGACAAAGTTTTGCCGCGTTTGGCGCCAAAGGCATCTCATTTCGCATCAACGGCGATGCCAACGATTATTTCGGCAAAGGGCTTTCCGGCGCGAAACTGGTGATCACGCCCGACAAATCCGCAACGTTCAAACCGGAAGAAAACATCATCCTCGGTAACGTGGCGCTGTATGGTGCAACCAGCGGCGAAGCGTATATTCGCGGGATTGCGGGCGAACGTTTCGCGGTTCGCAACAGCGGCGCAAACGCCGTGGTCGAGGGCATCGGCGATCACGGCTGCGAATACATGACCGGCGGTCGGGTGGTGGTGCTCGGCAAAACCGGACGCAATTTTGCGGCGGGGATGAGCGGCGGCATCGCATACGTGCTGGACGATTCGCACAGCTTCCGCGATTATTTGTGCAACACGGAAATGGTCGATCTTGAATCGCTGGAAAATATCGGCGATGTTGCGGAATTGAAACGGCTCATCGAAAACCATTTGCTCTTCACCGACAGCTCGCTGGCGCGTTGCATCCTCAATTATTGGGATGAATTTTTGCCCAAATTTGTGAAAGTGATGCCGCGCGATTACAAACAGGCGCTCGAACGAATTGCGGAAGAACGGCAAAACAACCGGAATACGGCTGCCGGGATTATCAAACGTGGCGCGTGAGATTTTCAAACCGCAGAGGGCGCGGCGGTCACAGAGAAAAAGGGGATTTCGATAAAACAGCATCCGGAGATTCCTGCCATCGCAGGAATGACACCGGGTTACCTTTTCTTTTGTCATTCCTGCGGAGGCAGGAATCTCCCGAAATCATCGACAAATTGATTCAAAAACAATGAAAACAATAGTTTAGGATTGCACAAATGGCAAAAATAATCGGATTCAAAACCTTTCAGCGCGAGATGCCGGAACGTCGTCCGGTGGATGTTCGTGTGCAGGATTACGGTGAAATTTACACTCATTTTCCCGGAAAAAAAGTGCGCGAACAGGCTGCCCGCTGTATGGATTGCGGCGTGCCGTTTTGTCACGTCGGCTGTCCGTTGGGCAATTTGATCCCGGATTGGAACGAGCTGATTTACAACCATCGTTGGGAAGAGGCGTATCGACAACTGGCGGCAACCAACAATTTTCCGGAATTTACGGGTCGGTTGTGCCCCGCGCCGTGCGAGGAATCCTGCGTTTTGGGCATCACCGATCCGCCGGTGACGATCGAAATGATCGAAAAATCGATCATCGAAAAAGCGTTCAAAAACGGTTGGGTGACAGCGATGCCGCCCGAAAAGCGTACCGGAAAATCCGTTGCGGTGATCGGCTCCGGTCCGGCGGGTTTGGCTGCGGCACAACAGTTGAATCGTGCCGGACATTCGGTGACGGTTTTCGAGCGCGATGACGCCATCGGCGGATTGTTGCGCTACGGCATCCCCGATTTCAAAATGGATAAAAGCGTGCTCGACCGCCGGCTGGAAATTCTGAAAGCGGAGGGCATCGAATTTGTTACCAACGCGGCGGTGGGCGACAGCGTATCAGTTGCCGACCTCAAAATATTTGACGCAATTGTGCTGTGCACCGGCGCCACCAAACCGCGCCGGCTCAGTAACATTCCCGGCAGCGAATTGCAGGGCATTCACTTCGCGATGGATTATCTCACCCAACAAAACCGCGTTTGCAATGGCGAAAATCCGGCAAGTTACAATAGCAATCGCATCGATGCGGCGGGCAAACACGTCATCGTCATCGGCGGCGGCGATACAGCCAGCGATTGCATCGGCACAGCCAACCGCCAGGGAGCAATTTCTATCACCAATTTTGATTATCACGAAACGCCACCGGACGAACGACCGGCGCATCAGCCGTGGCCGTTTTGGCCGGATAAATTGCGCAACAGCACATCGCACGAGGAAGGTTGCAACCGTGAATGGAAGGTACTCACTAAAACATTTTTTGGGGAAAATAATCGGATAACTCACATAAATACAGTAGATGTGGAATTGTTGATGCAAAAAGGCAAGCCGCATCAGATCCTCGAGATTCCCGGAACGGAACGCACCTGGCTGGCGGATTTGGTGCTGATCGCGATCGGTTACACTGGCCCGGAAAAAGGCAGTTGGCTGGATGAACTTGGTGTAACATTCGACCAGCGCGGCACCATTCAAACCGGTGCGAATTATCAAACTGCTGCACCCCGCGTTTTCGCCGCAGGCGACGGGCGGATGGGTCAATCGCTGATCGTTTGGGCAATTTCCGAAGGGCGCGAGGCTGCACATTCGGTCGATGAATTTTTGATGGGTCGCAGCGATCTGCCCTCAAAAGGCAGTCACCCGGAATTACCAAAAATGTAAATGCAATCGAAAATCTCAATCCTTCTGTCTTCAAAACCTTCCGGCTTTCGGAAGGTTTTCTTTTTTCAACAATCGAAAAAAATATGATATTGAGTTGGGTATCAAAAATTGCTATTATTTCTTCAGCCTGAAAAAAATGGTTTGCAAATGAAGGATTTTGCTTCGGATTATCTGAATCCGGAAAAATGGAATTTCGACGAGTTGAAAAAGGATGTTGATATGTATAGAATTAACAGATGGTTAGCTTGTCTGTTTTTATTGATAACGCCAATCGCCGCGCAAAACCGGGGCGGCGCTGCGCAGGGGCGCATTTCCGGAAAAATTTTGGATTCCGCAACAAAAGGTGCGGTTGAATACGCCAATATTGTGTTGAACAATGCCGCCGACAGCAGCCAGGTTACCGGCACCATTTCGCAATCGGACGGCTCATTCCGGCTGGAAAATTTGCGTCCGGGTGCATATTATGTGGAAGTTTATTTTTTGGGTTACCAAACCCAACGCATCAACGATGTGCAGATTTCCCGCAGAAATCCCACAGTTGACGTTGGCAATATCCTCATCCGGCAATCCACTGTCAGCATGAACACGGTGGAAGTTGAGGGCGAAAAAGCACCGATTTCGTATCAAATTGATAAAAAAGTGATCAACGTGGAGGGGCAGCTTACTGCAACTTCCGGCTCTGCGGTGGATGTGCTGGAAAACGTGCCGTCTATCCGGGTGGATATCGAAGGGAACGTCAGTTTGCGCGGCAGCGGCAGCTTCCGGGTGCTCATCGACGGGCGCCCGACCATCCTCGATGCCAGCGATGCGCTGCAGCAAATTCCCGCCAGCACCATCGCCAATATCGAAATTATCACCAATCCTTCCGCAAAATTTGATCCGGAGGGAACCGCCGGAATTATCAACATAATTTTGAAGAAAAATCGCAAATCCGGGCGGAGCGGGTTTGCCAATGTCAACGCCGGTTTGGACGACAAATACGGCATCGACGGAACTGTCGAATACAAAACCGAGCGATACAGCACGGTGTTGAGCCTCGACTACAATCGCCGCAATTATTCCGGCAACGATATCGATGAAAACCGCACCACCCGGAATGGCGTGACCTCGTTTTTGTATTCCGAAGGCGAATCGCAACGGGGACGAATCAATATGGGGTTGCGCGCCGGATTCGATTATTATCTTTCAAGTGACGATATTTTGAGCTTTGGCGCGCGGGTTGGCGATCGCACATCCGATCGCGATGCGAGTCAGGAATACGATGAATGGACCAGCCTCGCGCCGGAACCGGTCATTTATACCAATTCAACCGAGCGTGAGCGCAGCGGATATTTTTACGCGATCCATTCAAATTATCAGCACAAATTCGGGGTGAAAGGACACGAGCTCAGCGCGCGGTTGTCGTGGAACCAACGCGAATCCGATGAAATGAGCTCCAATGCATTGCTCAACAATGCCGCAGTGATCACCGAAGGCCGCCGCACCACCGAAAATGGCCCCAGCAGTGATTTCAGTTCGCGGCTTGATTATGAGCGCCCGCTCTCCGAAACATCAAAAATGGCGTTTGGCTACACCACCGATGTTGATAATTCGACCGACAACACCGCACTTTTTGAGTTCGATACAGATGTAAATGATTATGTTGAGCAAACCGAATTCAATAATTATTCAAAATATAAACGAAGCATTCATGCGATTTACGGGATGTTTGCCGGCGAATACAAATCGCTGGGCGTTCAGTTTGGCATGCGCGGCGAATACACCGGACGCGAAATTTTTTACGAAGACAGTAACGATCCGTTCAAAATTGACCGGTGGGATTATTTCCCGACGATACACAGCTCCTTTAAATTTCCGGGTGGTCAGCAAATGATGGCCAGCTACACCCGACGCATTGATCGGCCGCGCGGTTGGTCGCTGGAGCCGTTCGAAACCTGGATTGATGCGTATAACATTCGCATCGGCAACCCGGCGTTGCAACCGGAATATATCGATTCGTACGAATTGGGCATGCAAACCTATTTTGGCAAAAATCTGTTTTCCGTCGAAACGTACTTCCGGCAAACCAACAATAAAATTGAGCGCATTCGCTCGGTTTATGCGGATAACATCACGTTGCACACCACCCGGAATGTCGGAAAGGATTATGCGTTGGGCAGTGAATTTCTGTTGAATCTGGATGTCACCCAAAAATGGAATGTCAATCTCATCGGAAATTTGTATAATTACCGGGTGGAAGGCACGCTTTTCGATGAATCATTCGATCGCGAAAGCTTCAATTGGGGCAGCCGGATCAGCAATTCGATCAAAATAACCAGAGATTTTCAGGTGCAACTGGATGGCAGTTACCGCAGCCGTTCGGTTTCTTCGCAACGGCGCGAATCGGGATATTTTATGGTGAACAGCGCGCTGCGATATGAATTTATCCAGAAACAAGTGATTGCAACTTTGCAGATTCGGGATTTGTTTGACTCCGCCAGCCGCGAGTCCGTTTCCGAAGGACCTGGATTTTACAACTTCAGTTCATGGAATCGCCAGTCGCCGATGGTGATGTTAAATGTGCGATTTAACTTCAATAATAACAAGCCTGAACGCCGGAACCGGGATCAGGGCGATATGGACGCCGATGACGATTTTTAGCGTTCTCGCAGAAATATAAATTTGACAAAAATTACCAACACTGCCGAAAATTCGCTGGGCAAAGAGGAGCTTTCCCGTTACGCCCGGCATATTTCGCTGCCGGAAATCGGCGAAGCAGGACAGTTGCGATTAAAATCCGCAAAAGTGCTGATTGTTGGTGCGGGTGGATTGGGGTCGCCGCTGGCATTGTATCTGGCTGCTGCCGGTGTCGGCACCATCGGGCTGGTCGATTTTGACGCTGTGGATCGCAGCAATCTCCAACGGCAAATTTTATATGGCGAATCCGATATCGGGCAGCTCAAAACCCGTTCGGCGCAAACGCGCATTGCGGATCTCAATCCGAATGTGCGGCTGATTCCCCACAATTTGTCGCTGCGAGCGGAAAACGCGCTGGAAATCATTCGCGAATACGACATTGTCGCGGATGGAACGGACAATTTTGCCACCCGTTACCTCGTTAACGATGCCTGCGTGATGTCGGGAAAACCCAATGTTTATGCCAGTATTTTTCGGTTTGAGGGGCAAGTATCGATTTTTGATGCACGCGTAAGCGCCTGTTATCGCTGTGTTTATCCCGATCCGCCGCCACTGTCGCTGATCCCGAATTGTGCGGAAGCCGGTGTTATCGGCGCGCTTCCCGGCATTATCGGCAGCATTCAGGCGATGGAAGTGATTAAATGGATTACCGGAATTGGCGACCCGCTCACCGGAAAATTGCTGTTGTTCGACGCATTAACCATGCGTTTTGAAACGCTTAAATTACGTAAAAATGAGAAATGCCCTGTTTGTGGCAAAAATCCGTCGATAACAACTTTGTCAGAAACTGAACTAAACTGTGGAGAAGATAATATGTTTTTTCGAAGAAATACAGACGACGAAATCAGCGTGCGCGAATTGCACGACAAAATGGAAGCCGGCGAAAAGTTTGTGCTGCTGGATGTTCGCGAACCCGCCGAAGTGGAGATCTGCACACTGAAAAATTCCATCCTGATTCCGTTGAACACCCTGCCGAACAATCTGGACAAACTGGATACCGAAGCGGAAATTTTAGTGTTCTGCCGCTCCGGCGCCCGCAGTAAATCCGCTCAGAATTTCCTCAAAAAAAGCGGTTTCAAAAATGTCAAAAATGTAACCGGTGGTGTGCTGGCCTGGTCACGAGAAATTGATCCGACGATGCCAACATATTGATTTTGTTGAGATTAAGTGTGTATTCGGAAGGATGTATTTTCAGGATAGGTCGGTGAAAGTTCCTGTTCCGGAAAACCGGAGCGGGAAGGCGCAGCAATAATTTAAACCACTTGTTTAATGTAACTCTTCGGCGCGAAAATTTGATTAACCATTTTGGATAACGCCAGATCGCGGCTGCCCATCATCAACACACAACTGTCCGATTCCAGATGATTGGGCAAAACAGCCTTTAGCTCATCCGGATGATCGAGTATGGTGATATTTTTTTTCTGCGAGTGATTCATTTTTTCAAGACCTTCGGCGATTTGCCGGGCATTTTTCCCAACGGTGATCACCGTATCGATCGGCGAAGCCGCCACAATGTAACCAATTTTCAGATGCTGCAAACGCGAACGCGGACCGGAATACCGGATATCGCCGATGACCAACACCAATTTTTTTGCAAAATTTTTGAACTGAATCAGCGATTCAAGTTCTTTTGTGACAGCGTTTACCGTTGCATCGTAGGTATAATCGAGAATGTAAACGCCTTTTTCGTTGAGCAGGTTGCCGCGATGGCGCAGCAGCGAAAACCGTTTTTCCAACCCATGTTGAATATCCTCAAAATCGATGCCCAATGACCGCGCAATGGCTATTGCGGTCAGCGCGTTATAAATAGATGTGGAGCTGTAAACCGGCAGGTGGATATTGTAATACCCGTTGATTTTGAACGAAATGCCCGCCGGACCGTGATAGTGAATGTCGCTGGCGTAAAAATGCGCGTTCGTATTCAGCCCGAATTTAATGATGCGCGGCGTTTTCGCATAATTGCCGAGTGTGCTGACCAAATCGTCATCGATATTCAGAACAGCGACGCCATCTTCCGGCAAATGGCGAATCAGCTCGGTTTTGGCATCGGCAATCAAATATTTATCCCCGAGCGTCGCGAGGTGCGCTTCGCCGATGTTGGTTACAGCTGCGATGCTGGGTTCGGCAACTTCCACTGCCAGTTTAAATTGTTTGTTATCGATAACGCCGATTTCGAGCAGGGCGGCATCGTGCGACTCATCCAATCGCAACAGCGCGCTGGTTACGCCGTGGGCTGTTGAACAATTTGGCGGTGTTTCCAGCAAATTCATGTGTTGGCTTAAAATAGCCGAGACCATTCGTTTTGTGGTTGTTTTGCCTTCTGCGCCGGCAATTGCGATTACCGGAATATCGAACTGACGGCGATGCGCCAGAATTCGCCGCAAATTTAAACGGATATACGCTTCCGCATCCGCTTCCGGCAGCAGTGAAATTTCTTCTAAATAGAGCTGTTCATATTTGTTGTTGGTTTTATCCACTAATCAGTCCTTGGTGACTCGGTCAAGTGAATTTCGGGAATTTCGTTCAGGTGGCCATGAAAAAACAGATACTGAAAATATTGGCGCAATGCGTCCCAAATGGTTTCGTCAGCACGAAAATACAAATTACTATTCAATAAGTCAAAGTAAAACGACCAGTCGATTGGCGGCTCGGCAAGTTTTTTGGCGATATTGGAAACATTTCGCCAGCCCAATTCCAATGAGCGAATCAACCAGGATTCCATATCCGGCAAATCAGATTCCCGGTGTTTCACTACAATTTTGTGAATGAACGGCTGTTCTGTTTTGTCGCCCCATTCTTCAACAATATCGATGTAGCGATCTGTTAACGCCGCAAATTTCATTGCCAGTTGCCCTTCTAAAAAACAGGCGTTGCTGTGCCGAAAAATCGATTCCAGCGAGGTTGTATCGCCCAATTCCGTCCATTTAACGTCGATTTCATAAAATTCTTTTAGCACCAGCTCTGCCAGATTCCGGTAGCATGAGACCGCGTTGCTTGCCGCGATATTGTGCAAATCTGTCAGGTTATCTTTAAAAAAAAGCAGCGCCATTTTCGACGCACTTTGCGATGCGCAAACAACAGAGGGAAAAATTGAAAGCTCGCTGCTGTGCCGCGCATAATCTTCCGGGGAAATAATGGCAACCTCAATTTCGCGATCCAGCAACGCCTGACAACTTTCCGGACTGCTTTTCTGAACCAGTTCAACCCGGTCAACCAATGCCGGAAGGTGTTGAAAACCATAAATTATCGGTAAATCTAAAATATCAAACGATGTGCCAAGTGTAATTTTCATAATAGTTTAGGATAAATTTATTCAGCTTTTGCGGGCAGATACAAATAGCAATCCGTGCCTTGCCCGTTCTCACTTTCAAAGAAAATGTAACCGTTATTTTCTTTCATGATTTGGTAAACGATGGAAAGCCCCAATCCGGTTCCGAACGATTTTGTGGTAAAAAACGGGTTGAAAATTTGTTTCAAAATATCCGGCGGGATGCCGCAGCCATTATCAGAAATTTGAAGCTCCAAAAACTGCCGGCCTTTTTCGTATGCGGAATAGGGGAAACGATGGTTGGGATCAGCCGCCTCACTCAACATATACTGGCGAAACGATACCGTGATTTTGCCATTTTCCTGGATCGCATCGACGCTGTTCAACAGCAAATTGACCAAAACTTGTTGAATTTGGGCGGAATCGACAAAAATTCGCGGCAGGTTTTCTTCACGGGTTTCGAGGTATTCGATATTTTTGTTTCGCAGATTTTGCCGAACGAGACTGAGCACATCAGGCAGCAGGTGGTCGATTTCATAAAATCGCCGGTTGGGTTTGGACGGACGGGCGTACGAAAACAGGGTGCGCAACAGATCATCCATTCGATTTACCAGCCGGATAATCCGGTTGAGGTATTCATTTCGCGAATCAATTTCTTCCATTTCTTCCTGAAATGTTTGCACCATCGCTTTGATGCCGGCCAGCGGATTACGAATTTCGTGAGCGATGCCGGAAGCCATCACGCCCAACGATGCGAGGCGATCCATCCGGCGCATTTCTTCCTGCACTTTTTTGGATTTGGTGATGTCTTTCAGCGAAATGATATAACCGTTTTCCTGCTCAGAAAAATCTTTGAAAGGGCGTACGGTAAAACCGACAGCCATCCGGTTGCCCTGAATATCGCGTAATTCGACTTCAGGTCGGTCAGATTCCGGAGGATCGTTGGCGGTTTGCAGCATTTCCTCGATAGTTTCCTCATCCAGAAAATTACCGAGAGAATGGTGCAATGCCTGATCAATTCGGATGTTCAGCAATGTTGCGGCATTTTCATTTAAGTATCGAATAAACAATTGGTTATCGACGACAACGATGCCAAAATTCAACTGATCGAGCAGGTGCTCACCAAATCGCTGAATTTGCTGAACCTGGGTTTTTATGCCATTAAAATCATCTGGATGTTGCGAAAATTCCGCAGTAAAATTGACCAACGGTGTCATCAGTTTTGCCAAATGATGGTGGCTTTCGCTGATCAGCGTACCGTTTGTATTAAAAATCCCGAGCATGCAGGATGATTGATCCCATGCAGTAAACGGATGCAACGACAACGAGTTTGGCATCGCGTTTGATAACGCGGATAGATCGACCGGTATCGTGCCAACATCAGAAAAACTCTGAATGTGCAACGATTGGGGATAACCCAACGCTTTAACAAACCCGGGCACACGTTGGGTGTGAAAATGCTGTATCGGTAAAATTTCCGGGTTGGAACTTGCCGCAACAGCCGCCTGATGATCGGATGTTTGTTGAAAAACGCAGGCACAATCAGCGTTGCAAATCCGGGCGATATTTTCCAAAAATGATTGGATGGAAGAATAGGGAAGCGGGGTCTTTTTTTGATCAATCGATTGCGAAATAGCGATTGAATACTGTTTGAGTCCAGATTTTAACTGGTCGCGTTCCTGCTGCAATTGGGATTGTTTTTTCAATAGCGAATGATAGCGCAATAAATTGCGCATATGCAATTGCAAATCGAGTTTGTCAAAGGGAACCGTCAGGTATGCTTCGATGCCCAGTTGAGCCAGTCTGTACCGCAATCTGGGTGGTTTATCGCGTACGAGCGCCAGTACCGGAATATTCGCCAGCGCAGGTATTTCACGAAAAACACCAAAACGGCTGAACTGGTTTTCGGGAAATGGAAGTGTGTTTAAAATAATAAGCTTAGCTTTGGGAAGGTGTGCCGATGTTTGCTCAAGTTCTTCAAAATCCAGAAATTCAACATGATACCGGGAACGATCCAGTGCTTTTGAAATGAATTGTAAATGCGTATCACCGGAACCTGTCAGCAAAATTTTCACCGGCAAAGCCTATCCCCCTGAAAATTGTTAACCGGAAAAAATCGACTTGAATTTTTCGTAATCCAGAATGATGATTTTCCCCTTGTGCTTTTTCAGATACCCTTGAACCATCAATGATTTGATCACCCGCGAAATGGTTTCCCGGCTGGTGCCGGCCATATTTGCGAGATCCTGTTGCAGCGGCAACTCACTGATTTCTACCTGACCTTTCCGGAACAAACCGGAATCTTCGGCAATTCGCAGCAGCGTACTGGCCACACGTCCCGTTGCATCCTGCAATGACAACGATTTGATGTGCTCATCACTTTTGCGAATCCGCTGTGCCAACTCTTTGAGCAAATTGATAGCAATTTGGGGATAATCATGCAGCATCTGCAGAAAATCTTCCCGGCGAATCACCATCAGTTCCGATTCCTCAATTGCCGTAACATTAGCCGACCGTGTTTGTCCATCGAGCAGCGACATCTCCCCGAAAAAATCGCCCTCACTTAAAATAGAGAGGATCACTTCTCGTCCATCATCGCTGATGCGGGAAATTTTAACGCGACCACCCAAAATCACAAACATGGTAGAGCCGATTTCTTCCTCGATCAAGATCAGGTTGTCTTTGTGATATTTTTGCCGGCTGGCAACATTCATCACTTTTTCGAGATCTTTTTCGCTCAGCTCCGAAAAGAGAGGAATCTCTTTTAGAATTTGAATCTCCATGCAAAAAGCTCCTGTATTAGTACTCGATAACGTATCCCTTCAAATTCAACCGGTTATTTATTTCGGGTAAAGCAGTTTCCGCTTGATTTCGAGATTTGTATTCACCGACGACAACAATATATAGAGGCTGTCCGTCTTTTTCTTTCTCAAGAATTCTTGTAGTTGAATAATACCGGCGATATTTTTGCGTCGCGCGGCGGGCATTTTGCAGCGTTGTGAAAGCACCTGCCTGAATAGCGAACATTTCTCCGTTGCCGTCTCCGGAGCGAGGCTGGCTGGTTATCGGCTGGCTATCTTCACGATCCGCCGGTGATTCCGACCGCGGATTTCTGGCGCGATTAAGTGTGACCAACCGGTCTATAAAATCGTTGTCAGATTCAATACGCCGGGCTGTTTCGTAATAACCGCGGGCGGAATAAAAATTGGAAATCCGCTCGCGAATAAATCCGCGCAACCGGTTATCGCTGGTGCTGCCGTAAATTGCCAGCATATTTTGGGTAGCAACTTCTGCGTCACTTATAAATAACGATTCAACAAAATTTCGCCAGTCAACCGGGCGGATCGACTGCCGGTCGCGCAATTCGCGCAATTCTTCCGTGCGATTTTGCGAATACAATTCTGCCAATTCCCGGGCATCCTGTCCAAAAACAGAATAGCTCAGCAGCAGAATCAGGATAATCCAAAACTGTTGATACTTTTGCACTTTGGGCATATCCATTGTGGGGTTTCGGTTGAATATTGGCATTCCTGGCAATGATACACCGGCGTTAACGTTCCGTGAACCGTTTCGAAATACGCCATCGATTGGGTCGCCGCCTGTTTATACTGCCCTTTTTGAAAGAAATGCTCAATTTTGTGCCGCAAAATTTCCAGCGAATCCGGGAGTTTCTCTTCCAATTGCTGAATAATTTCCATAGCGATTTCGAATTCACCTTTTTTGCTGTGAATTCGTGCAAGTGCTAATCCGGCATGAATGTTACTGCGATCGTTGCTCAGCAATTCCTGATACATGCGTTCTGCATCCAGAAAACGATCCAGATCGAACCAAACTTTTTCCAGCTCCGAGAAAACGAAGTATGATTTTCGCGGAAATTGCTGACAAAATTTACTCCATATTTTGGCTGCATCTTCCAATCGATCCTCAAAAATATAAGATTTTCCGAGGTAGTAATGTGCTGCCGAGCATCCGCTATCTTTTTTTAATGCTTCTTTAAATCGAACCCGGGCGTCTTTTCCCAGATTTTGTTCCTGTAGTTCGATACCTTGAAATACCAAAAATAGCGCTGCTTTTTCTTCAATCGACCCCGGAAAACTATCCCGGAACCGCTGAATTAAATCTAATGCGGGTTGCCATTGGCTCAATGTTGCCAATGATTGCAAATAGTGCTGTAAAAAATTGGCATCGGGCGTGTTATCGAATTCCAGCACTTTTTCGGCCGCTTCCACGGCATTTTTGAAATCCTGCTGCGCCAGATAATCATTGAATAAACTACGGTAAATTTTTGCCCGGAATTCGGCAGTCAATCCGCCGCGCAGCGTCAGGTCTTTATGAATTCTGGCTGCGTTGCTGTGCAATCCGCGTTTGCGGAGGACATCGCCCAATCGGAGATATGCTTCCACATTTTCGGTATCGTTGCGCACCGTTTCTTTCAGTTTTTCAATGGACAGGCGATCGTTGCCGTCAACAAGGTGTTCCAACGCTTCGAGGTAGGTGCTTTTTTGAACCGGAGCTACATTCTGTTTGCGGGAAAACCAGTAAACCAACGCAATTGCACCAACGGCAATCATCAAAACGAAGAATTCAAAAACGGGAGCATTACCCATTTGCGCCATCCTGTTGGACTGTTTTTTCTCCGGAATATTGAGCTGCGTTTAATTGTAAAAGCGCATCTTCTGGTATTTCATCGATGGAAATATTTCGTAAATTCTCCAGTTCGGTCATCAAACGGCTGTTTTTTTGCTTTAATTCGCGTATTTCAGATTGGTGTTGAATCACGGAAAAAGCCATGTAAATCGCACCGATTACCGCGCCGATGGTAACAGAAACCAAAATAACCGCTAACAGGCTGACTTGCGGAATTGTTTGATTTAGAAGATTCAACGTTACATATTGACTGCTGTTGCTCGCGAGAATATACAGTGCAATTATAAAGATGAAAATCTTCAAAAAATTAAGGATGATTTTCATAAAAGGAACCCTATTTGATTACAAGATATAAAAATAAACTCTTTAACCACCAAAATCAACGGATTTTAAAGGTTTGTGAAGAATTTTGGTGCACAAAAGTTGGCAAATCTATTTCCGGTTGATAAACCGATACAAAATGTTTAGATTTTTGGCAAAAACGGTAGAACAATGATTAAACGTGATTATTTAAAACAACCTATCCGCAAGCAAATTAAAGAGTTACGGATGCATTGGCAAATGTATTTTTTGCCGGCAGCTTTATTTTACGGTTTGGCAGTTTGGCATTTGCTGTCCATTCGTCCGTCGGTAAAACCGGAAATGGCTGCGTATGTTAACAATATCGATTTGGGTGGATTTGTCATCGCAATCCTGATGGCGGTGGTGATTCTGCAAATCAAACGGCAGTTTTTTTCGCTGCGATTTGCCCGAACATTTGTTGCAGAAGCCATTCAGCATCAACCCGAAATTTCGGACGCGGATGTGGTTCGCAATATATTCCGCGTTTGGAAAGCCAAATTTTCCACGGTTTGGCTGTTGGGAATGTTAATTGTTTTGGTAGGCGTTGCCAGCTATTGGTTGACCTTTAGCCCGGCAATTAATTTTCATATTTATTTTGTAATCGGCGCATTTTCGATGGTTATAAATTTTCCCCGGCAGGATTTATTTATCGATTTACCGTGGCAAATTGCCGAAGCCCGTCGCGATAAAGATGCTGCCGAACGCACTGCAATGGAGAAAAACGAGGAATAATCAAGCCCGAAATTTCGCTGCTTCGTATGCGGACCACAGATGCATGATCCAGCCTAACAACACCAGCCACAGCAGCACATCCAACACAAAATGAACCAATCCGCGCAACGCGCGACCCTGCAATAATTGACCCAATCCGGGAATAAACAAACTACACAATGCCGCAATCACATTTCCGCCGGAACCCGGTTCTGCCATTTTTCTGTCTCCTTTTTTGATCTCCTTTTCAAACGGAAATCCGGGTTAATTGATTCAGTTTTTTTATTTTCGATTGATGCGGAATAACGCATAAACCAACCGTTTTGCTGCTCCCGGCTGCGATACATCCACAATTCCCTGCGTAAAAACTTCGCGATTAACGATAACCTGATACTGCAATTGGCCGTCGCCATTTTGGGCGATTTGCACTTCCGGCCAATTTTCATTTTCCGGGGCATCCCAATTGATGTTGAAATCCTGCAAGTCGTCTTCGATGTTTTGCCAGCGGGTTTCGTTTGCCAGCGATTCGTTGACATTCAGTCGGAAAGCCATCTGCAAACCGGAAAACGGCACCAGCTCAGGATAATTTTGATACAGTATGTTCGTGTGAAAAATCCGTTGCGGCTGCCAGCTCTCTTCTGTAGCAATTTCGCCGGCATTTTGGTGGATTCTGGCGATCAGCAATCGTTCGTACTGATTATCTAATTTGCCGTCGCTGAGCGTTTCGGTGAGCGTGTCGTATGCTTTTTCCGGCTCGCCATCTTCCCGCTGCAGCATTCCGCAAAAATATCGATAATAGCGATCCACATTTTCGCGCGGATCAGTTTGCGCATCTTCGCTGAACACTTTTTTGAAATAATTGGTGCTGTAATTTTGAATAATGAACCAGAGCTCGTCAAAACTGATGATCGATTCGGAGTGAAACGGGCGATAAAAAACCATTTCGCGTTCGGGATTATCCGCCATTTCGTTGGCTAGTCGGTAAAGCATCGTATATTTTTCCAACGTCAATCCGGGGAAGCGTTTCCACCAGTCAAAGGCGATCCAGTTATTTTTGTTCTCGAATTTGGTTGCCTGCAGCCGGGCATTTGTGAGCATTAATTGCAATGTTTTTAGCATAAATCGATACTGATCTTCGCGAAACGAAGTGTTGTAATGCACCTCTTTAAAATTCTCCGCTTTGGCGAGCGCGCTGGCACATTCGTCCAGTTGTCCGGCGTAGAGATACATCCGGGCGAGACAGAGGTTATCCCAGCCATAGCCGATGGTGTAACCGTGGCTGTCGCGATCCGCCTGCAGATGCGCCGCACCGGCAAACGGTGTATCTTTGCTGACCTGTACAATTGAAAATCCCTGCCAATGCCCGCCGCGACTGCGCGATCCCATATCCGGCACATCAGAGAAATATTTTTCAGCCTCGCGCAAATCCACTGCGGAAAGATAGGTGTAGCCGAGATTCACATTTTTCGCGAGATTGTCATCGCCGGGCATTTTTTTGAAATAGCTGGCAGCCAGCTCCGGGTTCAAATTATAGCCGTACAAAATGCCGCGCGTGTTGGCCAGCGTGCTCATCGGACCTTCGATAAACGAGCTGTTGAACGCGTTGTAAAATGGCGTGTTCGGTACAAAAACGCCCATAATTTCCCGGCGGATAAACCCGACATTCCGTTTGTAACGCATTTCCATCGTGTCGGAATAGGCGACGGCTTCGTGCATATTTTCTTCGATGCTGTCGCGCAAAAAATCGTATTTTTCACTGGTGTAAATTCGCGACCGGAAATACAGCCAGGAAATCCAGTGCAGCGATTGAAAATCGAAAACGAGATTTTTGCTGAGCAACCGTCGCGAAGCCGCGTATGCGGAATCCGGCTGTTCCAGCGTGATGTACGTGTTGATTAATCGATTGGAAAGATCATAATAATCGAGCTGTTTGAGCAGATCGCGCCATGCGCCGCCAAAAATGGCTTCGCCGTCGATCCGGCGTTTCAGCAGTCGCCCGAAATCTTTTTCGAACAAATCGATCGCTTTTCGGAGCGGCGGAACCGCTTTGGCAAGCCCGGAAAGTTCCTCCGCACGTTCGGAAAAATGGTAGCCTTCAATCAAATAGCCAACATAATAGGAGCTGTCCAGATGCTGCGCCTGATTGGCACGGCGATACGCCTCCGCAGAATTGTATTCGTAACCCCAGCGCAGGCTGTCGATGGTTTCGCGGGTGCGATTTTGGGCTTCGGCAACAGTTGGTGCGGCAAACTGCAGCAGCGCCGCTGCAATCCAAATCATCAGGTGAAATTTATTTCGCGAAATGCTCATTGAGTTGTTTTCCGATCGTCGATTGTTTTTTCTGAAAATATCCCTGAAAAGTAAAAAAACTTCGGTCTTTTTGAAAATTATTTTTTATACTGGTCTGATTTGATATTTGTTCGCTGAAAAATGCTGCCGCATTGGTAATCTGAAACCTGAAAAGCCAGAATTAATGACGCAACGATATAATTTATTGAGCATTTTATCCATTGTTTTTATTGGACTTGTGGTGTTGTATCCATCGCTGGATATTTATTTTGTCAGTGATAATATCGGGCATATCGAACATGCGGCAAAAAATGTCACGCTGCTGGATTATCGCTATTTTCGCCCGCTCACGATCGCCAGCCTCTGGCTCGATTTGCAAATGTGGGGCGCCAATTTTACCGGATACCACATCACAAATCTGGTGCTGCATATTATAATGAGTGTTACGGTTTATTTACTGGCGATTATGATGGTTCGCAGCCGTTTTTTCGGGCTTAGCGCCGCATTTTTCTTTTTGCTTCACCCCATTCACAGCCTCGATATTTTCTGGATTTCCGGCAGAACAGACATGATTTGCGGTATTTTTTATATCAGCTCGCTGCTGTTTTTTATTCGCTATTTCAAAACAGAAGATTTGCGATATAACTTTGTGTCTATCCTGTTGTTTATTCTCGCTTTATTGTCCAAAGAAATGGCGGTTTCACTGCCGCTGGTTGCGCTGGCTTATGCCCTTATTTTTGAAGTGGGACACTTCAAAGACAGAGTGAAAGAAGCATTCCGGCTGTCGTCTGTTTTTTGGCTGGTGCTAATCGCATATCTGGCTTTTCGCTATTTGAATATCGGCGATGCGGCGTTTTCCAATGCCGACCACAATTTGGCAAATCCGCTGTTATTGTTCAAAAATCTGGCAATTTATCTGGGATTATTGGTGATCCCCGGCGGGCACATCGAAATCGCGCAATATTTTCAGGCAAACCCGATGGCGTTTGCGGTTGCTGCGATCGCCGCTATTTTAGTGCTGGTTTTTTCCGCCGGATTGTTTCGCCGGTCGCGATTGCTGTTTTTTACGCTGGTGTTCACTTTGATCACGCTTTTGCCGGTTTTGCGGTTGGTGATGCGCTGGTATTTATACATTCCGTCGGTGGGAATTTGTTTGGGTTTGGCGTATTTGCTGTATTTGACCAATCGCTCTAAACGACGTATTTTTGTGCTTTCCTACGGCGGCGTGCTATTGGTTTGCTGGATTTACGCAATGTTTTTAATGACGGATCAACGCCGTTGGATCAACGCCGGAAATCTTTCCCGCGAATACACCGGAAAAGTTGCAGCGACAATTGCAGAGAACCAATTGCGCAGTTGCTACCTGCTGAATGTGCCCGGCGAACTTGCCGAAGTGCCGGTAAATATGTTCGGTTTGGGATCGTTCCTTAATTTCCGGTTGCGCCATGAATTTAATTATTCCGATTCCGTAAGTGTTAAAAGAATCAGCTACTTATCGCTGGCAAGCGAGGATGATTTCCGGAAGCAGGTTGCCCACAAAACCGGTGAAAATGAATACGAATTAGCGCTTTTCCAGACCGGCGCCCATTTCTTTTTTCCGAAACGAACCGATCTGCAAAGAATTGCTTTTAGCGAAGGAATGGTGATTGAAGAGCCCGATTTTCAGCAGGAGATTTTGGAAGTAAACAACCGAAAACTACCTGTTCAAATGATTGTCCGAATGAAAGATATCAGTGATCCGGTATTGATTTTTCGCGATAGCGAAGTGGTTGTGGCGTTGCCCGATTCAACGATTGCCGAAAAACCGTAAACAATCTATATTTTGTTACTTACCGCCCAAATGTCACGCTGATTTGGCGAACGATCGTTCGCCGCTCTTTTGGTGAAATTTCTCCGAAAATCACAAATAAAATACCCGCCAAAACGCCCAAAACCGGCAGTTCGATCAATAGTTGCCAGGTTTCCGCAACCCAAATGTCACTCAACCAGAAACAAATTCCGGCGACAATCGCGCTGCGAAATAACGATTGCAGCGGTAATATTCCCGGCATCAGTCGGGAAACCAGCCACATGCCGGCAATCGCGCCGATCAGCGATCCGCCGGTTGTTACGCTCGCTGCGCCGATCATTTCAAATTGCGGAACGAAATGCCAATATCCCGGCAACACCAGAAAAATCAGGGCAGCATTTAATAACAAGCTCCAATTCGGGAAGCCTTTCGCGACCATCAGCGCGGTTGACAGTGAAATGAGAATAGCTGCTATCTCGCTAAATATCAGGATTTGAAAAACCGGTGCCGCATCCGTGAATTCGCTGCCGAATACAAACGGCACAATTTCGTTAACCGAACCGGCGACGATCGCCGCCAGCGGCAGCAATCCCAGCGCCAGCCGTAACGCGTTCCGAGCTGTCGATTGCGCCTCCAAATGACGATTTTTGCTGAGCATGTTGCTCACGGTTGAAATCAGCAGCGGAGAAATTGAGGTCATGAAAATTGTGCTGAGCATCAGCAAATTTTGGGCAGCGCCGTAAAATCCGGCTTGCGCTGCGCTGCCGTTGAATATTTTGAGCGCCAGCAAATCCGCACGTTGGTAAATGCGCCGGGCAGTTGCCGACCAGAACAGCAGCACGCTGTATCGCCAAAACGTGCCCAACGGCACCGAGGTTTGTCGCCAGATCGGCAGTTTCAGCCAACGCACGGCAATTGCCAATTCGATGACCGATGCAGCAATAATTCCGGCAATCGCTCCGGCAATTGAATAGCCGAGCCATACCAGCAAAATCACGAAAAACAATCGCCCGATCCAATAAATTACGGCTGCTGAAGCGCGCGGTTTAAATCGTCCGGTGCTGATAAACACATTCCGGTAACCGCGTGCCAGGCAAAAAACAGGGATATCTAAAGCAAATAATTTCAGATATTTAGCGAGTTCAGGTTCATTGACAATTCCGGCAATCCAATCTGCCGAAATCCAGAAAACACCAGCGCACGCTGCGCCGATCAAAAAATGCAATCGCAAAATCGAAACAGCAAACGGTCGCCAGTTTTCTTGCTCGCTCAGCAATTTGAACGATGCCCTGGAGAATAGCGACGTCACGCTCCACTCCACCCACGAGACCAGCGTTGCAGCCAGCACCAGATAACCATATCCGGCGGGACCAAATTGGCGGCTCAAAAATGCCGCCGTCACCAGTCCGGTGGGTAAAGCCAGCGCTTCGCCGAGGAAAATCAGCGCGCTGCCGTTCAACCAATTTCGTTGGGAAAACATTTATTGCTCCGGATTGAGATAGCCCTGAAATTCACCGAAAGACCATGCCGCTAACCCCAGAAAAATCAATGGGCTGGACGTGATAAATTGCCGCAGGTAAACACGATTTTGAAACGCCCGTTTGGCAGTTCGGGCGAACAACAAAAACGGCAGGGAAGGGGAGAGGAGCGCAAACGCCAGCCGCCGGTTGCGGGAAAATTGATGCTGCCGGCAGCGCATTTGCGCAAAACTTTTTCCGTGGAATGGCGCATGCGCCAGAAATTTTCTGAAGCTGGTGAGATTGATGTGCGAAACCATAATCGACGGCACAAATCGCGCCCGGATGCCCTCGCGGGCGATTCGCCAGTGAAACGCACTGTCCGAGCAGTAAACGCCCTCGATAAACGGACCGTAATTGTTAAATGTAGCGCGGGTGATGGAAAGGCAACAGGTGGGAATTTCCGCCATTTCGCGGCGGGGGAAATTGGGCATCCACTGGCTGAATTCGCAAAAATAATATGCCCAGCCAACATAACTTTCGGGATTACCGTTGCCCACAGCGCCGCCAATAACCGGATGCGGCGTCTCGTGTGCCAGCACAATTTCTTCAATCCAATGTGAATCGGCGATACAATCCGCATCGATAAACGCAATAATTTCACCCGTAGATTGCCGTATTCCGTAGTTTCTGGCGTCGCCGGGAAATTTGCGTTCCGAAAAAGTGAACAGCCGAACCATCGGAAATTCCCGGCGAATGAGATTGCCGGTGCCATCGGTTGAGCTATCGACAACCACAACTTCGTAAACGCCCTGATAGGTTTGCCGGAACAGCGATTTCAGGGTTTTCAGTATCGTGTTGCGCGAATTAAACGATGCAATAATGATCGAAACGTCAGGTTTTTCCATAAGCTTTCTTTGTTTGACGTTGCTATATTACAATTTTTCAGAGTGAAACTTATGCGTCATTTCACGAAATGGGTCATAAAATATTTTAAATTTACCGAATGTTTGATCAACCGGAAAATCGCCTGTGAATCGCTTTCACTATCATTTTTTGACGGCCGCAAAACGGCTGCTGCGCCGGGTGTTCAACCGGGTTTTTGGCGATAAAATAGCGATATATTTTTCGCCGCTGCGACGGGCAAACGGGCTGGATCTGCAACACGGTTCATCGCTGAAAGCGTGGTTTTTGGAACAGGCGATGCGCTGCTGGCGATCGCACGATCAGCCGCGCCGGTATTTGAAACCGGGCATCTCACTTGCGGAATTTTTTTCGGCGATGAACGCGGACGGAATCCGCTATCTCGTGTTGCGCTGGTTCGAATCGCTGCCGGATGTTCATCCGGGTGAAGATATCGATTTGCTGATCGAGGACGACGATATTCCGAAGCTGGAAAAATGGCTTTCGCCATATCGAACAAACAGTTCGCAACTATTTGATATTTATAGTGTTAGCGGTGTCAGCGGAACCCAATTTCGCAACGCGCTGCCATATTTTCCGGCGCATCTTTCCGCCGAATTATTGCGAAACCGGATGCTGTTGCCAAACGGTGTTTTTGCGCCGGATGCACGGTTGCACTGGCTGAGTTTGGGCTTTCACGCAGCGTATCACAAAGCAGAAAAATCGGGATTCCCGGTCGCCGCAAATGGCCCGGAATCCGGCGGAAATCCCGATCACGATTATCGGGCAGCATTGGAAAAAATCGGGAAAACAGTGGGAATTTCGGTTCCGGTAAACCTGGCGGATTTGGACGATACCTTGCGTCAACACAACTGGGCACCGGCAGTGGATTTTGCGCGAAAACTGGCCGAAAACCACAGCCCATGGCTGATGAAAAAACATCCGCGATCTGATGCCGCATTTTGGACAAATAACCGGCAAACCGATGCCCGGGTTTCCGTTTTTCTCGTGCGCGAGTGGGCGCAAAAACATGCGCTCGTCGATTTTGTTCGCAAAACAATTGAGCGTCAGGGTTTCGAAATTGTTTTGGATGCGGCGCTCACCGAAAATCAGCAGGAAATTGCCGCAACCCGTTTGCGCGGCGGCAACTGGAATCGCGGACCGTATCCGGTTTGCGGTGGTCGTCCGGTGTGGTGTTTTGTGGCGCTCGATCAAACCCCGCCGAAAACTCCCGGAAAATTGCAACAACAGCTCCCTTTTTTGAACAACCCCAACACATTTTGGGTGAAACAAACCCTTCGAGACGCGATAAATTCGCAACTGCCGCCGGCGCAGCAAGTCAATTTTTTGCACGCCTGCGACGATCACGCCGAAGCCCGGGAATATTTGCAAATGCTATTTCCGGAAAAATATGACGAAATTTGCCAACACATCTGCCAAATGATCGCCCAATTTCAAACACCCGAAACGGTGATTCGTCAACTCAGCCGGCACTCCCGGCGCGCAACAGTTGAGCTGATCGAGTGGCGCGGCGAAACGGCTGTTCGCAAAACATTCAAATCCGGACGAGGCAGGTTTTTAACTCGTGAAGTTGAGCTTTTACAATATCTTGGCGCAGAAAAACTACCGGTCCCGAATCTGCTGGAAACCGGAAAAAATTATCTGATTTCTTCATTCGTCGATGGCGAAACGCAAATTCTCTATCGGAAAAAACAGGTCGCCGCAATCAAAAATTTTCTGACATTTTTATTCGAAAACGGATACGCCCATCTCGATTTCAAACCGGATTCACTGATTTGGAAAAATGATGGTTTAGCCGCAGTCATCGATTTTGAGTATTGCCAAAAATACGACATCCAGCCAGCGGATTTCCGGGATTCGTACGATTTTCGCGGCGCGCCGCCTGCATTCACCGGCGATATTCCCGTTGGCGGGCAATCGTTTATCGATCGCTGCTGGCGAAAATCTGCCGGAAAACCGTTGCGCAAACTATTGTTTTAATGTTGCGAAAATATTCAATATCACGAAAAATGTTTTGTTTTTGTTTTTCAGGCAATATATATTGGCTGCTTCAAAAACAAACAAAGGCAGTTGGTGTGAATCGGTTATTTCAACATTTATTTTCTGAAATTTTCCGGATGTGGCAAATCGCTGCTTCACGCAATCTGTTTGTTTCCCCCGCCCAAATTACACCATTCAACCCGTTTTCCCCGCTTTCGCGTCGCCTGTTCCCGCGTAGGCCCTAATGGGTCTAAAAAGCGCGACATGACAAATTTGTCAACTTCCTATGTATAATTTATATCCTTTAAAAGGTTGTATTTTATTAATTTAAAGAGAATTAAATTCCCTGTACATTTTAACTTGGGAGACCGCAATGAAAGCGGAACAGCAGTTTGCAGCATCAGATTTTTTGATTGAAAACGCCAATGATCATCATAAAAAATACGCAGAACGTATCGCCGAAATGCTCGAGGAAAGCGCTCGCGCTCGCGGTATTGGCATTGCCCGGCGCTCTGCAGAATATATCGCCAAAAAAATGCAGGAAGGCAAAGCGATCATCGCTTTTCACAAACCGAGCGGGCAGCTTGCCGGATTTACCTATATTGAAACGTGGACGCATGATAAATATGTTGCCAACTCCGGCTTGATTGTCCAGCCGGAATTTCGCGGCTCAAATCTCGGCAAACGGTTGAAACATGCGTCATTTGCGCTGTCGCGGAAAAAATATCCCGACGCGCGAATTTTTTCCATCACAACCAGCCACGCAGTGATGAAAATGAACACAGAGCTCGGTTTTTCGCCGGTGCCTTTTTCCGAACTGACGACCGACAAAGAGTTTTGGGACGGTTGCCAATCCTGCCGCAATTACGACATTTTGATGCGCAACGATCGCAAAATGTGCCTCTGTACCGGGCTGATGTTCGATCCCGAAGAAAAAAAGAAATCGTTCCAGAAAAAAATGATGCGCAATAAACTCGTTGCGGTTTTGACCAGTGTGATAACGCTGCGGCGTCAGCGGTTGTCCAATGGTAAACTGACCGTAAAACCGGCGATGAAAAAATTATGAAAATCTCTGAAAAAACGATTCGGGTCGGGATTGTTGGCGGCGCCGGATACACCGGTGGCGAATTGCTGCGCATTTTGTTAAATCACCCAAATGCGGAAGTTGCATTTGTGCACAGCAGCAGCAACGCCGGAAACGCGCTGTCGGATGTTCACACTGATTTGTTTGGTGAAACCGATTTGCGGTTCACCGACACGCTAAACGATGCCATTGACGTGCTGTTTTTATGCGTCGGTCACGGAAAAGCCGCCGAATTTCTGGCGAAAAATACCATTGCAGAACATATTAAAATTATTGACCTTAGCCAGGATTTTCGACCGGAAACCGACGGTTTTGTTTACGGACTGCCGGAGTTGCAGCGGGAGCGAATCCGGGCGGCGCAAAAAATTGCCAATCCGGGATGTTTTGCCACGGCAATTCAATTGGCGCTGTTGCCGCTTGCCAAAGCGGGCAAGTTGCCGGAAGCGGTTCACGTCAGCGCGATTACCGGCTCCACCGGCGCTGGACAATCGTTGTCGGAAACCACTCATTTTACATGGCGGAACAACAATATTTCTGTTTATAAAGCCTTTCAACATCAGCACTTAACAGAAATCCGACGAAGCCTGCAACAGTTGCAAAGCGGTTGGGTTGCTGCCATTCATTTTATCCCGTTTCGCGGCGGATTTACCCGGGGCATTTTGGCGTCCGTTCATCTCACTTCTCATCTGGCATCGAACGAAGCTGCGGAATTATTTGCGAATTATTACAGCGAACACCCGTTTGTGCGAATGTCCGAAATCAACCCGGATTTGAAACAGGTGGTGAACACCAACAACGCCATTTTGCACACGGAAAAACATGGCGATCAATTGCTGATCATCAGCATCATCGATAATTTGGTGAAAGGCGCATCCGGGCAAGCGGTGCAAAATATGAACCTGATGTTCGGGTTGCCGGAAACCGCCGGACTAAAGCTGAAACCGGTCGCATTCTGATAAGTCCAACATTTCCATTTATCCATCGGATCAACAATGAAATTATTTGATGTTTACCCACGTCACGATATTGCGCCGGTTCGCGGCGAGGACGTTTTCGTTTGGGATGATGCCGGGAATCGCTATCTCGATTTATATGGCGGGCATGCGGTGATCTCAATCGGGCATTCGCACCCGGATTATGTAAAGCGAATTTCGGAACAACTCAACCAACTCGGTTTTTATTCCAATTCGGTAAACATGCCGATTCAGGATGCGTTGGCGGCGAAGCTTGGCGAATTGTCCGGCTATCCGGAATACAACTTGTTTTTGACCAATTCCGGTGCGGAATCGATTGAAAATGCCCTAAAGCTGGCATCTTTTTTCAACGGCCGAAAGAGAGTAGTAGCGTTCGGCGGTGCATTTCACGGGCGGACGGCTGCCGCGGTTGCGGTGACGGATAATCCCAAAATCCGTGCACCATTTAACGAAACGGAAAATGTGCATTTTCTGAAACTGAATGATGCCGATGCGGTTCAAAATGCGTTGCAAAGTAATGATATTGCAGCAGTTATCGTTGAAGGAATTCAAGGCGTCGGTGGCGTTCAGGTTGCGGAAAATGATTTTTTGCAGAACATTCGCCGATGCTGCGACGAAACCGGCGCACTGCTGATTCTCGACGAAGTGCAATCCGGATACGGTCGCAGCGGGAAATTTTTCGCCCATCAATTCGCAGAAATTCAACCGGATTTGATCACCGTGGCAAAGGGAATGGGCAACGGTTTCCCGATTGGCGGCGTGTTAATTCATCCAAAATTTGAGGCGTGGCACGGGATGCTGGGCACAACTTTTGGCGGAAATCATCTCGCATGTGCCGCCGGACTCGCCGTTTTGGAGGTTATCGAATCCGAACATTTGATCGAAAATGCCCAAAAAACCGGTGAATTTTTGTTGAAATCGCTAAAAAATATGTCAGGTAACGTTCGCGAAGTTCGCGGTCGCGGATTGATGATTGGCGTGGAATTGGAAAAACCCTGCGCAGATTTGCGCAAAGCGCTGCTGTTTGAGGAGCGTATTTTCACCGGTGTTTCCGGCAAAAATACCATTCGACTGTTGCCGCCGTTAACGCTGAAATCAACGCATGCAGAATATTTTTTAGAGAAATTTGAGCAACGGATTCGGCAGTTGTGATGCGGTGAAAGTGGGGCTACTCCACTTTTTCCAGTTCGGAAGTGCTGATGCTGTAATAATGTTGCAGGTCGATCAAAATTTCCAGTTTTTCAGTTGTCTCGCCATTGCTGTCGGGTTTGTAAATCAAGCCTAACGGTTGATAATTCCGCGATGAATAAACGTCCATCCGATGCAAATATTCACAAATCGTTTCTGCCCGCCAGTTTGCCAATTGCTGATCCTGAATCAGGTTTTCCGAAGAAACTTGCACGTACCGGACAATCACCGGCGATTCGGAAAATTCGTTAAGCAACAGAACTGCGTCATTTAAGCTGCCCAGGCTTTGCGGCGACAAATCATATGAATTCGGATTAAATTTTACAGAATCCAGTTTTAGCGACAGAAAACCGTTTTGCTGCTCAATTTTTCCGGGAAACCGCGCGAGCATCCGTTCCACCTTTCCCTGCAGCAATTCCTGCCGCGCTGACGCGGTGAGATGTGCCGCAAGTTCGCGGGTTAAGATACGATTTTCTTCGATTAATTCGGCATTTCGTTGAATCAAATCCTGATTTTGTTGCTGCACATTGGCTATTGCAGCCCGCAAATCTTTGAACACTGCTGACAAATCTTCATCAAATTGAATGGTTGTAAACAGGTCTTTTGCCAAAATGCGGAACTCGTTTTGCAAATCGGTCAGAAAGGTTTCTTGTGCGATATTGGAATGTTGCAACGGTTTTAGTTGATGCACCAAAAATAACAGCTGGCGGGCATTTTCGATCAATTGCTGGCTTTTTTGGGTAAGTGCCATAAATGGCGGATTTTTGCGGGACAGCAAATTTTCCACATCGCGAAGCAACTGCTGTGTTTTTTGGAACTGGTTTGGTGCCAGCGTTTCCGCGCCAAGTTCGGCGCTTTCGTGGAGAAGGATGCGCACTTCGCCGAGTAATTTATCGCGAATCGCTTCCTGCTCAGCCTGTTGATAGAGATCGCGGGCTTTTTGTGCAGAACGGGTGTTGCGTTGATTTTGCAGATTTTCTGCGGCGCTTTGCAGCGATTTTTCCGCATTTTGGAAAGTGTTGGTCGATAAATTTTCCGCACCGATATTGATGGCGCGTTCCCGCGCTTCCAGCACATCAGATAATGCTTTTTGGGTTTGGGCAGCTATTTCTGTCCACTGTTGGAGATCGTTCGTGAGCGCGTCAATTTGGGTCGGATCGGATGAAGCGGTGTTCGCTTCCCGCAATCGTTCCAGTTCATTCTGAAATCGGGAATACAAATCGGGATACAACACATCACCGAGATGTATTTTCAGCGTAGCAATTAAACGTTCCAGTTGAACCAGCGAAGCGGAGCTATCCGCCAGAAGTGAAAAGTGTATCAAGCATAGAATTGGGAGAATAAATCTCCATATTCTCATTTTCATATTGATTTTCCGAATTCGTTAATCGGCAAGGATTAATTTAAAAATCTTTGCCAATGTTTCAAAGTGCTAATGTCCAATATCCCAAAAATATCCGTAAAAACTGAAAAAATATGCAGAAACAATACGGAAAATCATTGCTTTTTGTTGACAGAAAGGTGTTGTTTTAAATATGCGGATAATCCGCTTAAGGGCAACGATTCCTGTTTCCCGTTGATCATATCTTTGATATTTACGGTTTGTTTTTCCTGCTCATCCGGTCCGGCGATAACGACAAAATGAATGCCTTTATCATTTGCAAGCCCAAATTGCCCGCGAAGTTTTGCGCTTCCGGAATATAAATCGGTGTTGATTCCCGAGTCGCGCAGCAAGTTGGTAATATGGATGGAGTAGGGGAGAAATTCTTCTGCGAAAACGGTTACCAGCACTTCGGTGGTTGTTCCCAGCCAATCCGGAAACATGTTCAGTTCTTCCATTACAGTAACGATACGTTCCAGACCAATCGAGCTGCCGGTTGCCGGGAAGCCGTTTCCGCCGAACATGCCAATTAGATTATCGTACCGTCCGCCGCCGGTGATGCTGCCGATTCGCGGCTCTTCAACAATGGTTTCGAAAATGGGACCGGTGTAATAATCGAGCCCGCGAGCCAAACAGGGATCGAACAAATAATTGTTCCGGGGGATGCCAAAACTGCGAAGCAAGTCGATCAGTTTTTCAATTTCCGCAACGCCTTCGATTCCGATGTCGCTATTTGCAAGTCCGGTGCGCGCTTTTTCCAGCCGATCTGCATTTTCTCCGGAAATATTCAAAATATTCAATATTTTTTGAACTGCGTCATCTCCGATCGCTAAATCTTTCAGTAAGTTCTCAACGCCATCATGTCCGATTTTATCCAGTTTATCGATGGCGCGGAAGATTTCGGGTGCCAATTCCGGGTTTACGCCGGCAGCTTCCACAATTCCGGTGAGCACTTTGCGGCTGTTGATCCGTATTTTGAATGCAGAAAAGTTGAGACGGGTCAGGATTTCCGAGGTGACAGCGAGCAATTCGGCATCCGCCAAAACGGATTCGCTGCCGATGGTGTCGATATCGCATTGATAAAATTCCCGGAAACGCCCTTTTTGGGGTTTGTCCGCCCGCCAAACGGGTTGGATTTGGTAGCGTTTGAATGGCTTCGGCAATTGCGGATACATAGCTACAACCCGGGAAAGCGGCACAGTGAGGTCGTATCGCAAACCAACCTCGCGATCGCCGCGATCGGTAAAACGGTAGGTTAACCGGTCACCTTCTTCACCATATTTGCCGGAAAGTGTTTCCCACATTTCGATGGTTGGGGTTTCCAGTGGTTCAAATCCAAACTTTTCGAAAACCGATTTGATGATGTTAATAACGTAATTTCTGCGCACCATTTGTTCGGGTAAAAAATCGCGGGTTCCTTTGTAAATGCGCGGTTTTATTTTGCTCATTTTAATTGTAGCCTCAGTATTATCATTGTTTAGCAGAAAGTAAATAATCGGAATCTTGATGAATAAAAATAATGAAATCGGAACTTTGGCGATTAATTGGGTAATGCACCTTCGTCAATCCATTGACCGATGGCTTCGATTTCATCATCAGCCAGGCGTGCGCTGCTGGGCGGCATGCGGGAAATATTTTGAGTGCTTTGAAAGAGCAATTCATACAACAAGCTTTGGGTCCGTGAAAATGGCAAAACCACTAATCCTGAGTTGCTTAAAAAATTTAGCGGTTCACTCTGTAAATCCAGCCCACCGGCGCGCGTGCCGGAATCGTGACAGGGTGAAAACGAACAATTTTGTGAAAATATCGGCTGAATGTGCAGGGAATAACTCAAATCTTCTGCAGGAAAACGGCTTTCATCCGGTCCGGTGGTATCGCCATCATCGCTGCAGGATAAAGTTATTGTAAAGGTCAATACCCAAATGCCCGATATTAGTAATTTTAACAGTGCATTTTTGCGGTTGTTTTTAAAAAAAATCATTGCCAATATTCCCATTCATCAATGTTTTAAGGCGCGTAAAATACAACATTTGTGATAAAAATTAAAGCGGAAACTTACGAAAAAGGCGTCAGCTAATGGATGTAAACAAGCTTAATGAAACGGCTACACCCAAAATTCTGGTAATCGATGATGATCCGTCTGTGCACCGCTTGCTGGCAACCTATTTCAAACGGCGGAATTATGTGATGGAAAGTTGCGAGGACAGCCAGAATGCTGTTACGCACATCCGTGAATTTGAACCGGATTTGGTGTTGATCGATTTGATGATGCCAACGCTCGACGGGATCAGCGCGTCCAAACGGATCCGGAATATGGATATGCAATCGTATTTGCCCATCATCATGCTGACCGCAAAAAGTGATGACCGCGATGTGGTTGCCGCACTGGAAGCCGGTATTGATGATTACATTACCAAGCCATTTGAATTTGACGTGTTGGAAGCAAGGATTCGCAACATGTTGAGATTAAAGAGCTTACAAGACCGGCTAATGCACAAAAGTAAAGAATTGAACGACGCCAGCGAACAAATTAACCGGTTGAATCACGTGTTGGTCGATACCAATCGCCAGTTGCAGAAAAAAATTTACGATCTCCGCAGCATTTTCGAAGTTAGCTACAAAGTGATGGGGCAATTGGAATTTGAACAATTGGTGAAAGATGCGCTCATCAATATTCTGGGGATTTTTACCGCAAAATCGGCGGTGCTGCTGCTCGTCGATCCGCAGCAAACGGATACGTTTCGCGTCGTAGATGCGCGGGGAATTCGCAATACCGATTTGCGAAAACTGCTGTTGCACCGGCACGATAAGTTGATTCATTACATGGAGTTAATTAAAAAGGCATTTCAGATTCGCAATATTTCCGAAGAATTTCGCGATGTGGTTCCGCAACTCCGCGAGCTGGATATTGAGGTGCTCTCGCCGCTGTATCAAAATGATGAGTTAACCGGTTTACTCTGTCTCGGCCCCAATTTTAAAGATGAAGAATATTCGCTGGATCAGCTGGAAACGCTCGGTATTGTGTCCAACATGCTGGCCGTTGCGGTCAGCAATGCTACACTTTATGAAAATATACGCGCGATGTCGTACACGGATGGGATGACAAGCCTGCACAATTACCGCTTTTTCGAGCTGCGTATCAAAGAAGAAATTTCCCGCGCCCGCCGCGATGGATCGCAACTTTCTTTGTTGATTCTTGATGTTGACTATTTTAAGAATTATAATGACACACTCGGACACCCGGCCGGGGACGATGTATTGCGAAAAGTGAGTAAAATATTGCAAACATCCGTTCGGGATAACGATATTGTCGCCCGCTACGGTGGTGAAGAATTTGCCGTAATATTATCCGGCTCAGAAAAACAAGGTGCCATAAAACTTGCCGAACGAATTCGTGCAAAAGTAGAAGACGCATCATTTTATAAGGAAGAAATTCAGCCAAGCGGGCAATTAACCATCAGCCTGGGAGTCGCAAGTTTTCCCGATGACGCAATTCGTGAGGAAGATTTGATCCAGAATGCGGATAAAGCACTTTATCAGGCCAAAAAGAATGGACGCAACCGGGTGGTTGCCTACACGGAAACATTGAACACAGCATGAAAATTGGGATCGCTTGTTATCCAACCTACGGTGGTAGCGGTATTGTTGCTACAGAACTTGGCAAAAATTTAGCCCGCCGCGGACACGAAATACATTTTATATCTTACGCGTTGCCATACCGGTTATCGGGATTTTTCAGCAACATTATTTTTCACGAAGTGAAAGTGCCGGAATATCCGCTGTTCGAATACCCGCCATACGCGTTGGCGCTGGCAACACAAATTGCGACCGTTGCAACCAATAATAATCTGGATTTGGTGCATGTTCACTATGCCATCCCGCATGCGGTTTCTGCGTGTCTGGCGCGGGACATGATCAAATCCCGCCACCGTCTGAAAGTGGTAACAACGCTCCACGGGACAGACATTACATTGGTAGGCGCAGATCCTTCATATAAACAAATAACGCAATATGGCATAAATAAAAGCGATGCGGTAACCGCAGTTTCCAATTTTTTGCGGGAAGCAACCATCAGCACTTTTGAGCCGGAAATTCCCATTCGAGTGATTTACAATTTTATCGACGGTCCGCACAGCAGCGAAGAAGATTGCCGCTGCCTGCGCGAAAAATTTGCACCGAACGGCGAAACAATTTTAACCCATCTTTCCAATTTTCGTCCGGTAAAACGGGTGCAGGATACGATCGAAATCACCCGGTTGGTGAAAGAAAAAACGCCGGTAAAACTGGTGCTGATCGGCGATGGCCCGGAGCGTTCCCATGCCGAAGAATTGGTGCGAAAATACGGTTTGCAGGATGATGTATTTTTTCTCGGGAAACAGGAAGATGTGTATTGCATGCTGAATGTCGGAGATATTTTTCTGATGCCCAGCGGAAACGAGAGTTTCGGGTTGGCAGCGCTGGAAGCGATGTCCTGCGGGCTACCCTGCATCAGCAGTAATGCCGGTGGTTTGCCGGAGCTGAATATTCACGGCGAAACCGGATATATTGCGCCCGTCGGCGATGTATTGGAAATGAGCAATCAAGTGTTGAAAATAATCCAGACCCCGGATTTGCTTTCGCAGTTATCTGAAAATGCACAGCACCACGCAATTAAAAATTTTCATTCCGATGCGATTATGAAGCAATACATTAAGCTTTATGAAGAAGTCCTAAGTCAATAATTTATTGGTACTCAGTAACTTCTTGCTTGACCAGCGATTTAAAAATGATTATGCTTACGATTGAATCAAAAAAAATTACAAAATTGATGGCAGTCGCTTTTTTTGATATTTTATTAATGTTAATTAACACATGAATTTAATTTGGATGCTACACAACTGTAACAAAATTTTAATTGATATCCGGATAATAGCCATCAATCGTACAATTTATTTCCCGGTTAATTAATGAAAGTTTCGATAATTTCGAATATGAATCAGGTAGCAACTGAATCGAAATCATAATTTTTGAGGTTCGTGATGATTGAGGCAAAAATAAACGGATTGTTTTTGACCCAGGCTCAAACCAGTGGGGTAATTTTAAAAGAGATCAACGGAGACCGCACATTGCCGATTATCATTGGCGATAATGAAGCATCGTCTATTGCGCTTGGCTTGGAAAACGTCGCACCGCCTCGTCCGATTACTCACGATCTTTTTTTGAACACACTGGATGCGTTGAAAGCCCGAATTGAGCGGGTTATTATCACCGACTTGCGGAACAACACTTATTATGCGCTGATCGAATTGCGAAGCAATTCCGAACTTATGGAAATTGACGCACGACCCAGCGATGCCATTGCGTTAGCTGTTCGGAGAAATGTGCCCATTTTCATTAAAGAAGAAGTGATGAACAAAGGTGCATTCAGCAGCGATGAAGAATTCCAGAATATTAGTGAACAACAGATAGATTCTGAAGAAAACCGATTGGACCAACTGCGCAGGGAATTGCAGGAAGCTGTAGAGAAAGAAGATTACGAACGCGCAGCAGAAATTCGTGATCGGATCAACCGTTTGGAATCTCGCTCATAGTCAACCGCTGCTCCACGTGGCTACGAACAGGACGTAAAACCAGGGAGCGACAATGGATCGGAATCCACTGCGCATTAAGTTGTATGGCGTGCGAGGTAGCTATACGCCCACAAAAGGATTTAGGAGTAAAATCGGTGTAAACACAATTTGCATTCGTGCAGATATTGGTGAACACACCATTATTTTTGATGCTGGTACAGGCATCATTAATTGCGGTTCGGAAATTCAGCAAGAATTGACCCGCATCTCGCAACCTCCTGAAAAATATAGACTTCATCTATTTTTTTCGCACCTCCACCTCGATCATCTCGAAGGCTTTCCCTATTTTCCGCCAGCCTACGATAATCGCTGTGAGATCCACTTTTTATCACCGCGAATTCTAAACTGGACGGTAGAACGGGCATTCACACAGTTGATCCATCCACCGTTATTTCCACTCGATTTTGGTGAACTCGCTTTTCAGCGGCATTTTCATCAGATTGCTGAAAATCTGGTTGTTTACTTTAACGATACCGGCTTTATCCAAAAACCCGTCAATGAGCCAATGGCTGAAAACTGGTTGTTGAAAATTTCAACGATGCGAAATTTTTTACATCCGAAAGGCGGGTCATATTCTTTCCGGCTGGAAACCCCCGAAGGCAAAAGCGCTGTTTTTGCATATGACACGGAAGGGTTTATCGGCGGAGACCAGCGGTTGATTGCTTTTGCGAAAAATGCAGATCTGCTCTTTCACGATGCCCAGTACACAACCGATGAATATCCACAAAATCAGGGTTACGGACACAGCACCTACCAAATGGCTTGCGATGTTGCCAGTTTGGCGAATGTCGGAAAATTGATGCTCATCCATCACGATCCCAACCATTGCGACGAAGATTTGATGAACATCCAAAACCAGGCGCAACAATTATTCAGTAATGCCTTCGTCGCTGTCGAAGAATCTGTTTTTTTGTTGTGAAATAATACCTCAATAAATTAATCCACCCGAAAACTTGTCTAAACCGTTGTTTACAAAAAGTTAACATAAACAACGGTTTTTTGCATATGTTGCAATTTTTGTTGCAAATCAATACTATTTAATTACAAGCCTTCACTTCTAAATGTAATATAACTGTATCTGAACGACAGTTCCGGTTCAATCATTGAGCAACCGGGGGCGATTAAATTACTGCCGATGAAAAAATTTCGGAGGCAAAATGAAAATCGCTGAAAATCTGCACCATTGGGATTGTGCACTGTTTCATCAAATTTTTACGCTGAATGGCAAATGGCTGGCAGATCGCCTGTTTATTTTCATAACGAAAAGTGCAGATGGTTATCTCTATGTTTTTATTGGATTAATGACGGCAGTTAATCCAGGTTTAAATACGCTCACATTGTTATTTTCAGCACTGTTAGCATTCTCGATTGAACGCCCGGTTTATTACCTCGTCAAAAACAATGTCAAACGTATTCGTCCATTCGAACAATTGGGTGTCCGTAATTTGATCGCTCCGCCGGACAAATTCAGTTTCCCATCCGGGCACACTTCCGCAGCTTTTCTGATGGTCACCCTGCTCAGTCAAATATTTCCGGAAATTTCGCTGTTGCTTTATTTATGGGCATTTTCTGTCGGATTTTCCCGGGTGTATCTCGGGGTTCACTATCCAGGGGATGTGGCGATGGGCGCAATTCTCGGCATCTGCAGTGCCGCGATGGGAGCATGGTTTTCCACAATAATTTTATCCCAAATTTGATCGGATATCAAAAAAATAAATTTTGGAAAAGGGTATCAAATGAAAGTGGTTTATTTCGCAGACAGCTTGCCACCCATCGCAGATGGCGTCAGCCATACCATGTGCCGGTTGGCAGATTCGTTGTTAGCAAACAACGTTCAATTCCAAATGATATCGCCATTTCAACCGGGTGAAAATTATCGCTGGAACAGCCGGGTGGTTAAAATTCCCTCGGTGCGCTTTCCGCTGTACCGGCAATATCGGCTCGGGTTGCCGCAAATTAGCAGGATTGCCCAATTTGTGCGGGCGTTTCAACCGGATATTATTCACGCTGTAAGTCCAACATTTATGGGCGTTTATGCGCAAAAACTGGCAATGTCGATGAATGTTCCGGTTGTTTCCAGTTTCCACACGCACTTTTCATCGTATTTCCGGTATTACCGCGCCGGTGCACTCGAGCAGTTTGCAGAGAAATTTCTCACCAAATTTTACAATCGCTGCGCAGCAACATTTGCCCCTTCAGAAAACATCATCGAAATGCTAAAAAATCAGGGTGTAAAATCGTTGAAATTGTGGACTCGGGGCATCGATATCACCCGGTTTACGCCCGCTAAATACGATGTGGGTTTGCGTTTGTCCATCGATGCCGGTACAAAACCGGTGCTGCTGTTTGTCGGCAGATTGGTCAAAGAAAAGGATTTGGATGATCTGATCAAAATGGCAAAAATTCTGGAACAACGAAATTTGCCGCACAAATTGGTGATTGTCGGCGATGGCCCAATGCGAAATGAGCTCCGGTTGAAATTGAAAAACGCGGTTTTTGCCGGACACCAAAGCGGCGAGGCGTTGGCAAAATGGTTCGCTTCGGCAGATATTTTCGTTTTTCCCTCAACCACGGAAACATTCGGAAATGTGATTCTGGAAGCATTCGCATCCGGTTTGCCGGTCGTTGCTGCCAATGCCGGTGGACCTGCAAGTTTAGTGAAAACAGGGATTAACGGCTATTTGGCAAAGCCAAATTCGCCGGTAGATTTGTGTCTGTGCGTTGAAAAACTGTTGGACAATCGACCGCTCCGAATCAAGATGGGAATGAATGCGCGATCTTTTGCGGAACAATTTTCGTGGGAAGCGGTCAATCGCCAGTTGTTGAGCGATTATCAACAAATAATTGAAAATTATCATTTTAGCCATAGCCGGGTTTTTGTATCTGAACGTAATTCCGGAAAACATTTGGTACCGGTATTTCAGAAAAAATGGTTGGCTACAAATTTCAATCAAAAATAGGAAGTGAATGACCCAATTTATGAAGATTTGCGATATTACTCAATCCTTTACCGAAAGCAGTGGCGGAATACGAACCTATATCAAAGAAAAACAAAAGTTTATCCAGTTCCATTCCGATTGCGAGCATGTGTTAATTACCGCTGGTGATCGCGATAGTTACGTTCGAAAAAGCGAAATGTCGGTTTACACGATCCAATCGCCGGTGATTCCGAGATGCGCGCCGTATCGATTATTGTGGCGAATGGATAAAATTTACCGCATCCTCGAAAAAGAAAAACCCGACATTATCGAATTTGCTGACCCGTATTTTATGGCGTGGTCGGCTTTGCGTTTCCGGACGCATCAGCGCAGCCGTGTTTTGGGGTTCTATCATACTGATATTTCAACTGCTTATCCACGATTATTTGCTGATAAAATCGGCATCAAATCGTTGAATCCGGTGATTTTTAACAGTGCGAGATCGTATGTTCGTAGCCTGTACAATCGCTGTGACGCGACGGTTTGTGCATCCCAAATGGTGTCTGACCGATTGGGGCAATTGGGTGTGGACAACATTCACCGCATTTCGTTTGGCGTGGATTTTCAACAATTTTCAGCCCCGAAATATGGCAGCAGCATTCGCGGACGGTTGCAAATTCTGCCGGAAGAAGTGCTGTTTATTTATGCCGGCAGATTCGATTCCGAAAAACGAGTAGATTTGCTGGCAGAAGCCTTTTCCGGCATTCCCGATAGCTATCCCGCAAAGCTGGTGTTGGTTGGCGATGGCGTGCTGAAACCCAGACTTTTGGCAATTGCCGAACGGAATCCCCGGATAATCATCCTCCCGTTTGTTGATAAAAAACAAGAACTTGCAGACTTGCTATTTGCGGCAAATGTGTATGTTTCCGCCGGCCCGTTTGAAACATTCGGGTTGTCCGTTGCCGAAGCGCAGGCGGCGGGTTTGCCGGTCATCGGCGTAAACGGCGGTGCGCTGCCGGAGCGAATATCGCCGCAGAACGGAATGCTCGCCGCTGTTGATGATGTCGCCGATTTCCGCGAAAAAATGGTACAGATGATGATGGCGGATCGTGAGCAAATGGGGCGTTTCGCCCGTTTGCATGCCGAAAAAAATTACTCATGGGAATCCACTTTCGGCCGACTGTTTGAATTATACGAATCATTATTGATTCCGAATAATTTGTCTGTCAAATCCGCAGCTTAATTAAACAGAATTACCCAATGAAAACGAAAAAACAACGTTCGAAATTTTATCATTTATTTAACTGGATGATTGCTGCGATCATCATCGGTGTTGTATTAAATATCGGATTGCTATTTTGGAGCGGTGAATCGCCGGTGCTGAAACAGGTTTCCGGAGTGTTTTTACAGCATTGGTGGTTGCTCGTTCCGCTCAGTTTGCTCACCTGGTTTACCCATGCATTCCGGATGCGATTGTGGTCGATATATCTAAAAAAAACAATAACCTGGCGCGATTCATTGCGCATCGCGGTGGGCACCGATTTGGGTGCTGCGGTCAGCCCGACATCGCTCGGCGGCGGTCCGGCGAAACTGGCTTTGCTGATGCAAAAAGGCTTTAGCGGAACCGAAGCAACCTTACTGACATTGCTCGGCAGTATCGAAGATTACATCTTTTTTACGGCATTTCTGGTGCTGGTCATCTGTCTGAAACCGGATCAAATTGCTGATTTATTGTTGCCGATATTTAATAATCTTAACCTGTCTGTGGTAATTTTCACAACCGTTCTTTTGTTGATAATGGTGGCTGCCTGGCTGCTGCTGAACCATTTCCGGAGCAATCGCAATTCTGAAAATAAATTGATTAACCGGGTTGCAAAAATTACGAATCACATTCGAATATTTTTCTCAACGCTGCGAAAAATTCTGACAGACGGCAAGTTGTTTTTGGGAATAAACCTGGCGATCACCAGTGTTCAGTGGCTCGGGCGATACGCAATAATTCTCGTTTTGCTGTCATACAATGGCGTTGTTTATGATGTGGTCGATGTCATTTATCATCAATTTGTGGTGTTCGCATTGATGGGGCTTGCCCCAACACCTGGCGCGACTGTCGGAGCGGAAGCGGCGTTTTTTCTGCTGTTCAAAAGCATGGTTCCGGAAAATCTGATCACATCGCTAACATTGATGTGGCGATTTTTCCTGCACTATTTTCCACTGATTGCAGGACTGTTTGTCTATTTTTTGTTGAGTCGTAAAGGCTATAATTTTAACATATTTAGCAATGAAAACAAATCTGCGCCGGGCAGCAACGAGCAGCCGCAAATGATTTCGTGAAAAAAAGAATTAAATTTATTTGTTGCAATTTGCATAATTCATTATTACGATTTGGCTGGAATTACAACCATTAATAAATAGATTTTAAAACTAAATTTTGGTAATCATCTGATGAAAATCGCTCGGAAATACAGCATGCAAAATCTGCCGTTGCGCCGAATCACTCTGCGATTTGCGGGCGTTTCGATAGATGATATAGATATTTTTCTCCGATCGCGGCGATGGTTTAACCCATCCCGGTAACAGGTGTTCTGATTTTTTTCAGAAAAAAGCCGCGATCGAATTAACGATCGCGGCTTTTTTATTGTACGCGAAAAACGAAATATGAACAGCAGTTTTTTCTTTTACGAGGTGGGTTATGACGAATAATTTACGAAGACTTTTCGCAGTACTGGATCGCTGGAAATGGCATTATTTCAGCGCGGGTTTGCTGATGATTTTGGCAATTGCGCTGCAAAGCATCGAACCGCGCATCATTCAGGTTACGGTGGATTATGTGATCACTCATTTTCAAAACGGTGAATCTGCGGTTGCAATCGCGCAAAAAGATTCGGTGATGCGCATTTTTGAACAATTGCTGCCGGCGCTTGAGCGGGAAAATTTACCGGTAATTTTGATGATGATGGGCGCTGTGCTGTTGCTGCTGGCGGTTTTTCGGGGCGGATTCAGTTACATTGCGCAACTGATGATGGCCGACAGCACAGAAAAAGCCATCAAACATTTGCGCGACCGGCTGTTTTCACACGTTCAAAAATTACCGATGGCCTATTTTACCACAATGCCAAAAGGCGATTTGCTCCAGCGCAGCACCGGCGATATCCAAACGGTGCGCGGATTTATCCACAGCCACATCGTGGAAGTGATGCGCACGATTGCGCTGTTCGGGTTTTCATTTGCGATGATGGCATCGATCAATCTCGAATATGCGCTGATGAGCACTGCATTGGCACCAATTCTGATCATCAGTAGCTACGTTTTTTTCAAAAAGGAGCGCAAAAACTGGGAAATGGTGCAGGTTGAAGCCGACAAACTGGATACCGTGGTGCAGGAAAATTTAAACGGGATTCGAACCGTGCAGGCGTTTGCCAATGAAAATCACGAAATTGCGAAATTTGCGGAGCGCAACCAAAGCAAGCTTTCCGCAGATTTGCAGCATCTGAAACTGCACACATTTTTTTGGCCGGCGTCCGATTTTGTGGTTGGCTGCCAGATTACGATAACCGTTTTGGCAGGCGGATATTTGGCGATGAACGGCCAAATTACCGTTGGCGAAATGCTCAGTTTTTACGCATACGCCACAATGCTGTCGTTTCCGATGCGCCAGTTTGGCAAAATTTTATCGAAAATCGGAGTGGCTACCGTTGCAATCGGGCGAATTCACGAAGTGCTCGATTCTCCGCTGGAGCGGCAGGATGGCTTCGCCAGAAATGAGCAGCTGCGCGGCGCGATCGAGTTTCGCGATGTCTCATTTCGCTTCGATAAAAATGCCCGGGAAAATATTCTGAAACGAATATCGTTCAGCATCCAACCGGGCGAAAAAGTGGCGTTGGTTGGCGCAACCGGTTCGGGTAAGTCAACTATTATCAAACTGTTAGTGGGTTTGTACGATCCCGATTCCGGGCAGGTGAGTATCGATGGACATCCGGTGGAATATTATTCGCCGCGATATCTGCGTCAGCGAATCGGGTTTGTGTTGCAATCGCCGTTCCTTTTTTCGACGACGGTAAAACACAATATCGCCTACGCCGATCCGGATGCTTCGAAAGCTAAAATTTGGGCATCGGCACAACTGGCAAAAGCGGATCAGTTGGAGTCTGTGCTGCCGGACGGTTACGAAACGATGGTCGGTGAAAAAGGCGTGACACTCTCCGGCGGACAAAAACAGCGGGTTGCACTCGCGCGAACCCTGCTCACGGAGCCGGATATTCTGGTGCTGGACGACGTCACTTCCGCAGTGGATACCGAAACCGAGCAGGCAATTTTCGAGGCGCTGCAAAAGGAACAAATGCGCAAAACCACGATCATCATTTCGCACCGGGTGACCACCATCCAGCAGGCAGACCGGGTGTTGGTGATCCATCACGGGCGCATTGTGCAGGAAGGCAAACCGGATGAGCTGGCCAATATTCCCGGTTACTACCGCGATATCCATCTCATCCAAAATGCGCTCGAAGCTGAAATTCAGGAAAACATTGCGGTGTCACCCAATTGAGCTAAAACGACAGAAAAAACCGTGCATTTCCGGTCTGCAAATGCCGGAAATGCACAAAAAATATCGATGTGAAAGGTGTGATAATTTATGAGTCAACAATTAGCAGACAAAAAATTTGAGGGCGGTGGGGCGCTCGGCCCCTTTCTCCGGCAGATTTTCAGCTACAGTTTTCGTTACAAACGATGGTTTTTTCCGCTGGCGGGAATGGCGATTGTTGTTGCGTTAGTGGATGCGTTTTTTCCATACATTTGGTCGCTGTATCTGGACGAAGCGATCACACCGGCGGTGGAAAACTTTCAAAAAACGGGCGAGTTGCAAACCGATTACAGCAAACTTTATAGCTTCGGTTACACCTATCTCGCATTTCTGATTGCCCAGGTTACCGGTGTGTTTGTGTTTATCTGGTATGCAGGTAAAATACGCCATACGGTAATTTACGATCTCAGAAAAGAGATGTTCGAGAAGCTGCAAAAGCTCTCGTTTTCCTATTACGATCGTTCGGCAATCGGCTGGCTGATCTCGCGGATCACCTCCGATACCGATCGCGTAACCGAAGTTATTTCATGGGGAACGCTGGATTTGGTGTGGGGCGTTTTCACGATCCTTTCCTGTTTTGGGATCATGGCGTTTTACAACTGGAAACTGATGCTGATCGTGCTGTTCAGCATGCCGCTGCTGGCGTTGTTATCGGTTCACATGCGCCGCAAAATTTTGGTGTATTCGCGGGAAGCGCGGCGAATCAACAGCGAGATGACCGCCTATTTTAACGAGCACGTTCACGGCATCGAAGTGAACAAAGTGAGCGCGCAGGAAGATAACGCAGCCCTCGGCTACAGCGAAAAAAGCCAGAAAATGCGCCGGGCATCGTATCGTGCGGCGTTTTTTTCGGCGATGCTGGCACCGTTGGTGATGGTCATCGGTGCGTCGGTTGCGGGGTTGATCATTTTTTTCGGCGGACAATCCGTGCTCACCGATAACGGCTTGACCATCGGAATGCTGGCAGCGTTCATCAGCTACGCGACATTGGTTTACGGACCGATTCACGAATTGACCAATTTTTATGCGTCGGCGCAGGGTGCGGTTTCGGCGGGCGAGCGGGTGTTTTCGCTACTGCGCGAACCGGTAGAAATGGCGGATGAACCGGGCATGCCCGATTTTGACGACATTACCGGCGAGGTTCAATTCTCGAATGTCGATTTTCATTACGTCGCCGATCAGAAGGTGTTGAAAAATTTCAACTTACACATCCGTCCCGGCGAATCGATCGCGTTGGTTGGGCCAACTGGCGAAGGGAAATCGACCATCGCCAGCCTGATCGCACGGTTTTATCAACCGCGCGGCGGCGCTGTTTTGATCGATGGTGTGGATTATCGCCGGCGAACGTTGCACAGTTTGCGCCGCCAAATGGGCATCATTTTGCAAACGCCGCACGTTTTTTCCGGCACGATTCTCGATAACATTCGTTACGGTGATTTTGACGCAACCGAAGCGCGCGTGGCGGAAACGTTGCGGATCATTGGTGCGGACGAGTTGATTCCGCGATTGAACGAGCAGGTTGGCGAAAGCGGCGGCAACCTCTCCAGCGGTGAAAAACAGCTCATTTCATTCGCGCGGGTGATCGTGAAAAATCCTAAAATTTTGATAATGGACGAAGCGACGTCATCCGTCGATACGCTCGCCGAAGCTAAAATCCAGAAAGGGATTGAACAACTCATCAGCGGGAGAACATCGATCATTATCGCGCACCGCTTGTCCACCATTCGCAACTGCGACCGTATTCTGGTCATCCGCGCCGGCGAAATTATCGAAGCCGGCAGCCATCAGGAATTGGTTGCGCAAAAAGGACAGTATTACAGGCTTTACACCCACCAATCGCGGGAAGCCCTGCCTTCGTAAAAAATATCAGCCGGCGGAAATCAACCGATTTTCGCCGGTTTTTTTTTGCCCGGTCAGCCGGTAATTTCTTTTACTGGACTTTAATTTGTTGAAGATTTATGTTTGATGATCAAATATTATTCACCAACAAATTCGGGTTGAAACATGCAAAAATTTAATATTCCCAACACAGATCTGGTCGCGTCTCATATCGGATTTGGCTGTATGAATTTGGGCGGTCAATGGCATCGCCAACCGTACACTGTGGAGGAACGCAGCCGGGCAATTGCCGCCATCGAAACCGCGTATGAGTGCGGGATCAATTTTTTTGATCATGCGGATATTTATGTTTTTGGTAAATCAGAGCAGATTTTTTCGGAAATTTGGCAGATTCATCCCAATCTTCGCGATGATATTATTTTGCAGTCCAAATGCGGCATTCGATTCCCGGATGATCCGGACAAGGGTTTGCCGGGGCGATATGATTTCAGTTTTGAGCACATCGTAACCAGCGTGGAAAATATTCTCGACCGGCTGAAAGTGGATAATCTGGATATTTTATTGCTGCACCGCCCGGATCCGTTGATGGAACCGGAGGAAGTCGCAAAAGCCTTTTTTGCACTCCGTTCATCGGGAAAAGTGCGCCATTTTGGCGTTAGCAATTTTACCGCCGGGCAAATTGCGTTGCTGCAAAGTTACATCGATCAGCCGCTGATTGTCAACCAGGTTGAGTTGAATGTATTGCATTCGCATCTCATCAACGAAGGTGTGGAGTTCAATCAAAATAATGCCAATGCAAGACTTACGGACGGAACACTGGATTATTGCCGGTTGCACAAAATGTTTATTCAGGCATGGTCGCCAGTTGCGCAAGGCGCCATTCTTCGCGATAGTTCAGCGGTAAACGAGCCGCATCTGAAGGCAACAACCGCGCTGGTTCAGCAATTGGCGGAAGCCAAACAAACCAGCCGCGAAGCAATTGTGTTGTCCTGGTTATTGCGCCATCCGGCGAATATTCAACCGATTATCGGGACAACCAAACCGGAGCGCATCCGGGCATCCGCAATGGCAGATGCGTCGCTATTGACCCGTGAAGAATGGTATTCGCTGTTCGTTGCTGCACGAGGGGAAAAGATGCCGTAGTGATACTTTTTTGCGGAATGATTTGCGGCAGGAAAAAAAGCGGCGATTAAAAGAACATCAGCAAGCCCAAAAAGAACAGGATGATGAACAGCATCCGGGTGAAGCGCTCCGCCTCAAATTTGCGATTGAGCAGGCTGCCAACATACGATGCCGCAAAAACCGCCGGCAGCGAAAACAGGTAAAATTTGCCGAGTTGCAATGTCCACAATCCGTTTAAACCGTGACCGATGGTGATTAAAAAATTTGCTGGCAGCAAAAATCCCTGCATGGTTGCCCGGAAATTTGCCGGTGGCCAGCGTCGCAAAGTGCCGTAAACCACCGCCAGCGGGCCGTTGGTGTTGTATGCACCGCCGAGCATTCCTGCAAAAAATCCGAACGGATAAGCCCAGCGATCATTTTGGATAGGGGAGAGGCGCGGTTTGGCGAGATTGTAAACAGAAAATCCGATCAGCAGCAATCCCAAAATCCCTTTGATGATCGATTCCGGCGCATAAATCAGCGCATACATGCCGATCGGGATGCCAAAAATGCCGCCGATGAGCAGTTTGGAAGCCGCTTTAAAATCGAGCTTATTCCAGCTATCGACGAGAATCAAAATGGCATTGCTCAGCCCGATGAGCGCAACCAGCGGCGTTGCGGATTTCACGCCGATGAGTAACGCGAGGAGCGGCATCGCCACGAGCGCATCGCCAAAACCGAATGTGGAACGGGTGAGGGAGGCAACAAAAAGGATCGCAACAACAATTAAAATCAGTTCCATTTAAGAAAAGCTATCCGCAATAAAATCAATCAGTTAAAGGTGTCAGGTTTAATGTGGCAACGCGTCCGTCTGCGCCGGCGGCCCATGCTTTGTTGCCAAAAACTTCGAGTGTGTAAAATCCGGTTTCGCTGATGGGTTGCCAGTTCAAACCGTCATCTGTTGAAAAACTGCATCCGGCGCGACCGACTGTGACCAGCAGTTTTTGCTCGCCATTTTGCAAATACCGAACGCAGGATCGATAGCCAGTTTGCTGCGCGCCAACCGGTGATTGCCAGCTTTTTCCGCCATCGGTTGTGCGCAAAACGGTGTTTCCGGGTTGCTCCGGTTGTTGATAATCGCCACCGACGGCAACGCCGTTTAATGCATCCCGGAATGCCAGCGAAAAAATGCCCTGCGATGGCGCGCCGCTGCGCATATTTGTATCGAAAACCTGCCAGTTTTGCCCGCGATTTACGGATGTGAACACTCGCGCAACCGCCCCGCCTGTCGCAATCCAGACCTTATTTTCACCGAAAACCGATACGCAAGTACCGCTGGCAGCAAAGGCATATTCGCCCTCGATGGTGCCCGGCAACTCATCCGGTGCAACTTCTGTCCAGGTTTTGCCGCCGTCTGTGGTGCGAATCAGCAGCAATTTTCCGGCAACCGGATCGCTGAAGGCAATGCCGTTTTGTGCATCCCAAAATGCCATCGCACAAAAAAATCCGTCATTATGGGGATTTGTAAATCGGAGGTGCCAGTTTTTTCCGCCATCGGCGGTTTGGTAAATTCTGGATTTTTCGCCCGGACCGCAGGCTAAAAGTATTGCATTGTTTTCATCGAAAACCTGAACATCGCGAAAATCCAGCGAATCGGCGCCGGGTACGCTGCCGGGATTCCAGGTATCGCCGCCATCTTTTGTAATTGCGTATTTTCCCGATGAACCGCTGATCCAAACGAGCGAATCGGATGCCGCATCGATACCTCGCAAAGATGCGGTTAAGCCGGAATGTTGCATCTGCCAAACGGGTTTGTTTTCAATTTGGGCATGCAGCAAAAAGCTCATCAACATCAAAAAAATTGGGAAATGGGATGAATGTTTGGCGAATCGATTTTTCATAGCAGCCAAACTTATCGAAATTGCATCCGAAAAGCCAATGGCTTTTGAATTTGCCGATGCCGTACTTTTTACCCGGATCATACGGTGACCGCCGGTTTTTCGACGTCAACTGTGTTCACCAATTCCCGGTTTTTTCTGCCGATGAGAAACGCCAGCAACAGCCAAATCCCCACCAGCGACATGTTGAAAATGGCAAATCCGGTGATGGAAAATGACAGCCAGGTAACGCCGGTAAAAACGATTGCAGCAGAAAGCACATCGCCGGCGCGCACGAAAAACGAATCGATCGCTACTTTGGCTTTGTATTTTTCTTCTCGGGTTGTCGGTAAAAAGAGAATGTGCCGCACCGTGTTATTTAGTGAATAATCGGTGGCGTTTTCGGCTGTTTTTGCCCAACGCAATAAATTTAGCATCGTCGGAAATAACGCAATAAGGAAGTATCCGCCAAAAGCGATCACCGGTAACGCCATGATCGCAAATCGCACGCCCAAATATTTGAGTATTCGCGAAACGATAAAAAGCTGCATCATCAGCCCAACCATTCCCACGATGAAATAATAATCTGCGTAAAACCGGGCGATAAATGTATTTTCCGAAAAATCCCCGGCAGGGCTGCTGGCGGCGAGTCGCGCGGCTTCGTCGGACACTGCCCGTCCGATAATGTATTCGCCGGTCGTATTTACCCAATTGGTAAACAAAATTAGCAACGCAATGAGCAACAAATATTTATTTTGAAAAACGACCCGAAACGCGCCTTCTTTGGAAAATTCCGGTTCAGAATGATCGGTTGTCTGAGTGGATTTTCTGATTGATAACCGGTCATCTTCCCGGCGAAAAAGATAATTGGTGATGAACAAACTGGTCAGCAAAATTCCGGCGGAAATAAGCAGCATTTCGTAAACATCGACAAAGTCGATCAGCAGTCCGGCAATTTTTGGTCCGATAACACCGCCCGCCGATGCGCCAAATCCGATGATCACAAATAAGCGATTGCCTTCATCTGGCGTGTACACGTCGTTTGCAAACGACCAAAATTGGGCGATAATTGTCAGGCTGAAAATCCCGACCCACAGAAAAAATGCAACACCTGATGGAATGCCGATCAAAATCAATCCGTAAAACAGGATCAGGTTGGATACAAAAAACAGCGTCACATAATTGATCAGCTGTTTTCGGGGATATTTTCCGGCGAGCCAACTGTAAAATCGCAACGCACCCATCAAAATAATCACCTGCAGCGCCGATGAATAGCTTTTGATTTCCGCACCGCCACCGGTGAGAATCAGCGGTTCGCGCACAACTTTAGCGATGAGATATGCGGTTAAAATCAGGAAGATATTTAATGTCATCAATAGCGCTGTGACGCCTTCGCCGCGATTTATTTCTGTGAACAATCCGATAAATTTTTCAGTTGCACTTTTTCTATTTTCCATCCGGTTTTTGCCCTTTGTAATTTTAGCATCAACATCAATTTGCTGTCCAGTCTCAGAAAAATTGTCTCGAAATGAGCTTACGAGACATATTAACAATAGATGTTGAAAAAATCAAAAAAGTGTCGCGTTAAAACAAAAACGCCCGGCAAATAATGCCGGGCGTTAAAAAAAGCGGTTGATGTTCGATCATTTTTTACAAATCACCACCGAGTGAAATATACCACATTGGTTTGCTGGAGCCTTCCAAATCGTAATTCCACGCGACGTCGATGCGCATTAAAAAGTAGAGGAAATACACACGTGCGCCAACGCCGTAGCCGCTCACGAGATCTTTAAAGCGGCGTTTGCCGTCTTCGCCAACTTCGGTGGCGCGCCATTTGTCGTTGCTGTACCAGTTTTCACCCGGAAAGTACGCGGTGCCGATATCATAAAACATCACGCCGCGAATATTAAACAGGCGAATCGGGGGGAATCCCAATCCCAAAAACTGGATCAGCGGGAACCGGAATTCCATATTTGCCAACAGATAGCGGGAGCCTTCAGCTTCGTAATATCTGGCGCCACGCAGCGGCGTTACAAATTCGCTGAAGAAAATATCGCCGATGGAATTAGTGCGGAATCCGCCGTCTTTGGTTTTGTAATTGATCCAGTTATCGATGCCGCCGAGGAAAAAACGTTGCGGATTATCGCCAAAACTGGCTGCACCGCTCATCCGGAATGCCATGCTGTATTCGCGATTGAGCATAAAATATTTGCGATAATCAGCCGAAACCGTGCGGAAATCCCGGCTGTTGGTTTCGTATTTTGGACTGGCGAGCAGCGATAACGCATACCGGCTGCCATCGATCGGACCGGTGTATCCCCACAAAACCGAATCGTGAACATACGAAATTGTTGGCAAAATAGTGCTGACCCGTTCATCCTGTTCGGATGATAACGACAGGTTTTCCAGCAAAATATTATACCAGTTTAAACTGCCTTCCAACCGGCTGAATTTGCTGAACGGGTACGATGCCAGCACGTTCAATCCGTAGTTCCGGTAGCGTTGCAACTGAAAGCCATTGCTGAAAACCCATGCGAGATGGTAGCCGCCAAATCCGAGGCTGATGCGTTTTTTCAGGTTTAGATAAAATATACTTAAGTCGCTGTTTTTTAAGTCGGATACGAGGTTAACATTCAAGAAAATTTTGTGATCGCCTAACAGGTCGCTGAACGCAAAAGTGGTGTATCCGGAGAAGCCGAAAAAGGTGTTGTAGCCCGCTGCACCGGTAACAACATCCGGCGAAAACTTGAGCTTATATTTCCGCACTTTAAAATCGCCTTCGGCGTTGAGATAGGTTGTTGTATCCAACTCAACAATTTTTTCTTCTTCCTCTTTTGCTTTATCCATTTTGTATCGGGTGAAGACATAATTGCTGTAACTGATCGGCGATGACTGATCGCTTTTGCTGATTGTTTGCGGCGTTTTTTTATCGGATTGCCAATTGCGGGCGTAAACCGGCAGCTTTTCGCTTTTCATATCCTTTACAAATTCCGTATCGCGAAGCACTTTTGGCGACATTTCCATGGGATTGTTTACCATGTAAATATCGAAGCCGCCTTTGCTGAATGAGGTAAACACCATTTTGTTGGCGTTCCGGTCCCAATTAAACTGCAAAACGCCGGAAATAATATTGGTTACCGGATAGTCGTTCAACGATTCCAATTGGCTGAGATTTACATCGGTCGTTGCGCCGGAGTCAATCAACACGGGATCAAAATATCCGGTCGGGCGATCAAAATGGTGGATGTAAAGATTGTGAATCCCATTTTTATCAGAAAGATATGCCAGGCGTTTGCCATCCGGGGCGAACATCGGATTGGATTCGGACCACGGCGTATCTGTCACGCGTTCAATTTTCTGATCTTCCAGTTGCAGAATATAGATATCGCGTTTTTCGTAGTCGTGCGTCGTCATCAGAAAATCGTCCGGCAATGGCGCGTTGTTCAGATATTCCTTCCGGTCGGAAACAAATGTCAGTCGTTTGCCGTCCGGCGACCACGATGGATGATCATCCGTAAAAACATCGTTGGTGAGTTGCACAACTTCCTGATCGGACAAATTGAGATAGTAAATATCGCTTTGGTTATTTTTGTTGCCTACGAAGGCAATTTTTTCGCCATCCGGCGACCACGACGTTGTGAAAGCGCCGTCGAGGTCTTTCAAATCGTAATTGGTGATGTCGCCGTTTTTCACTTCAACAATATATATGGCATCGTGCGAACCGCTTTTTGCCGCGAAAGCCAGCTTTTTTCCGTCCGGACTGAAACTCATTCCGGGACGCAAAAATTTTAATTCTTCGAAGCTTTTGGAGCGTTCGCCGGAAACGAGCGTTCTGATAATCCGTCCGTCGAGTGCGGACATCAGGTAGATATTCTGCGATCCGCGACGATCCGAAATGAAAGCAACTTTGTCGCCATTCGGCGATATTGCAGGGCTTACGTTGAGGTAATTCGGCACGCGTGTGTGGTCTGTCAATCGTTTGGCAAATTCCACCGGTTCTTTGCGATCCGCAACATCAGGCCAATATTGCCGCCGCAAATAGCGGTGCCAGCGATCGGTAAATTCTTCCGAACCCACCCCGACAGATGACCGAAGCACTTTTTCGAAAGCAACTTTGCCGCGCATTTTGTGGAGCATTTCGCCGATTTTATCTCGTCCGTAAGTGCTGGCAATATACCGGAAAACGGAAGCGCCGCCTTGATACACCAGATAATATTGCAACGCCTGCAGATTCGGCATATAATTGTTCAGCACTGCATCGCGAACAATCATATCGATTCGCGTGTCCCAGCCCTGCGACTGGAATTCAGCCAGACCTTCCGAAAACCACAGTGGTGCCGGTGTAACTTCCCCGACAATCAGCGATTGAACAGAGCCGCCATACAGCATGTCGTTCATCACCGCATGCACCAATTCGTGATGAATCACATGCCGGAATTGTTCGTAAGAGCCTTCAAACGGCACAACAATCCGGTTTTTGTATAGCTCGGTAACGCCGCCGATACCTTCTTCGAGATAGGAAATAACCACGTTTGTCTGTTGCCAGTCATTGTGGGAATTATAAACAATAAAAACAATTCGTTCACGAATATCGAACCGGAAATCGCGCTGCAATTGCACATACGCAGACTCGGCGATTTCTGCCGTAAATTCCGCAATTTCCTGACCGCCTTCATAAAAATAAATATCGAAATGTTTGGATTGAATGTAATACCACTCAAAATCTTTGTAAATGACCTTGTTCTTGCCAAATCCATAAACGGGTTGTGATCCGACGACTGTCATCGCCAACAATAAAATTACGGCATAAAACCACTTCATTCGAAAACTCCTGTATATGGACAATAAAAATTTTGTATATTTGAACCGAAACACGAGTTAAAAGTTCAATAAAATAACCTGTTTGCGTCAATAAAAAAATTCAGGGCAGCAAAAAGATAAGGGACATACTTGCGAAAATCCAATTCATTTTTCTGTGAAGCAAAATCTTTTTTTATCGGTTGCGGTAACAAAAATTCACATCCCGTGGAAATCGATTTTCCAGCGCCGGATGCAACCGCAAAACCGGGAATTTCTCGCGCATCGCAATTTCTGTTGGTACTGATAACTTTGTTTCTCCAAATCAATTTCGTTTACGCGAACAACGAATCTGAAACCGTAACAGTGCCCTGGGATAGCGTACTCGCGGAAATGCAGGTAATTTCTTCGCTCAGCGAAGCCGATTCCGTTCGGGAACAGCTTTATACAAATCTGTTTGAGCGATATCAAATTAGCGTCGAAGATTACCGGAAATTTCACAGTGATTTTATGCAAAAAGACCGTGAGGGACAGCGGCAATTTTTGGAAAATATTCAAAAAATTATTCAGCATCGTCAGGAAAAACCGGTATCCGACCCAGTTAAAATAGATAGTCAGCTACAATCATTCAATACCCATTCCGGGTTATTTTCCGAATCTGCACTAATTTTAGCCATATCTAAAGATTTTTCGTTGGTTTTACGATATTTATAAATGTTTTTGTATAAAATTTGATCATAAAAATTAGCCTTTTTTAAAATTATGACACGCGACACTTCACATAGAGAATTCAACTTTAATTTATTATTCAAAAGCTGAATAAGTGCAAGTATTTAGCATGTCAAAATCTTCAAAATCGGATGTGTTAAATTTTTAAATTACGAGAAATGTTATGCTACAGTGGTTTCGAAAGCAAGAATCGTCGCATGCCGAAGTAAACGGTAACGGAAACGATATGCATATCGCACTAATGCAAAAGATGGTCGAGTTTTTGGAAGGGCAGATTTCTGCGCCAAAACGCGCCACTTCCGTTTTATCGCATGTTTCACGATTCAAGGAATTGCCGCCATCGTTTCAGGAAAAGGAACTTCCGGCACTCTATCTCAAACTCGAACAATATTTGTGTGACGAAGATCCGATGCAGAAATTCACGCGTCTGGCGCTTCGGAAAACCGTCCAGTATCGCTACGAACCGTTGATGGAATTGGAAAATTTCAACCTCATCTTCGAAGAAAAAGCGGCACAGGAATTTCTGCTTTGCCAAATGTTGTTGAAACAATTTATTGCCAAATCACAGGTTCATTTCAAAAATTCGGACACAACTTATTTTCACAATATTTCTGAATGGGTGCACACAATTCCCCAATCGGGTGCGAAAGAAATCCCGTTTGAAGCAGCAGAAACGCATCCGGCTACTTTTGATGAATGGACCCCGGTTTTAACACGATTTTCCCAACGATTCTATCAATTTTTAGTGGAAAAACTGGGAAAAGATATCGCAGATGAGCTGTACGAAAACAGCTATCGCGAATTGGGCGAATCGTACCGACTGCTCGAAACTTTCCACGTCATCGTGCAATTGCTGCCGGAAAGTTTGTTGGATGAAAGCAAAATCGGTTTTCTGAATTCGGATCAGGTCAAGAATGTTTTCCTCAATAAAATCAACCAGTTACAGAAAATTAATGAAGCGCTGAATCAGAAAAATACCGAGCTGCAATCTGCTCAGGACGATTTGGAAGCGGCGCAGGAATCAACGCTGGAATCTGTTGAGCTGTTAAATCTGGTGCTGAACACCGTTGATGAAGGCGTTATCGCAACGGATGAAAATGGCAAAATTATCATGATCAACGAACAGGCGTTGGACATGTTCGGTTATACCGAAGATGACCTGATCAAAAAAGATTTTACGGTTTTATTGCCGGAAAAATATCGCGAACAACATCGCCTGGCTGCGGATTCGGTTGAAAAAACGGGTCTTTCCAAAGCTTTTGGCGAACGGCTGACGGTCGAAGGATTGCGAAAAGATCGTTCGGTTTTTGCGCTGGAATTGGAATTCAATCGCACGGATATCGGCAAAAAATCATTTTTCACGGTTGCGCTGGAAGATTTATCGCAGGAATTGAAACATGAAACGGAATATAAAAAGGCGCTGAGCAATCTTCGGGCTATCAAGGATTCCTATCGCCATTTGATGGATGTTGTTCCGGAAATCGTTTTCACGCTGTCTGTGGATGGCGATTTTGTGTCGATTAATCCCTCTTTTGAGCAAATTTGCGGTTGGGATCGCGAAGAGTGGCTGGGCAAGCCGTTTACACAATTGGTTCATCCGGAAGATTCCAAAATTACGTTGAAGGCGTTTCAAAATGTGTTGCAAAATCAGGAAACCAGGCTGGATGCTTTGCGATTGCGCAACAGTGACGATGTGTACATCAGCGGAAAATTCCGCATTACGCCGCAATTGCTCGACGGAAAAGTGAGCGGTGCCATCTGTTTGCTCCAGATTGCCGAAGCACCGGCGGCTGTTGAAGTGGCCGAAAACAATCCGCAACTGGTAGCAGAACTGGATGACCAAAAAGAAATCACCCGTTCGCTGGAACTCGCCATTCAGGAAAAAGACGAAAAGCTGGAACAACTGGATGCGGATTTGCATCTCGCAGAAAACCGGTTCCGCAAAATGATGTCGCTGAGCAATGTCGGCATGGGCATTCACACCAACGGGCGTTTGGCGATTATCAACGAAGCCGGAGCAGCGATGCTGGGAGCGGATTCACCGGCGGATTTAACGGACAAACACATGATGGACTTTATCGCGCCCGAAGACCGGGAACGTTTTCAGGATATCATTTTCAATATGCTCAAAACCGGTGATGACGCACCAAAAACACAGCTAAAAATGCAAACTGTTGATGAACGAAACATCGATGTTGTTTATCAGGCAACGCCGGTTGTTTACAACGGATCGCAGGCTATTCAATTTACAGTTGAAGCAGAAGCGGCATTCGAAATCGACACACCCGAAAGTGCAGTTTCTCCAACAGAAAAATGGGATGCGTATCTTCAATATTCGCCGGATGCAGTGATGATTAACGCGCTGGACGGACAGGTGTTAAAAATGAATTCCCGTGCGGAATCGCTGCTCGGAGAATCGGCAGATGCATTGTCCGGCAGTTCTTTCATGAATCAGATTTCCGATGAAGAACGCGATGCGGCGTCCCAAAATATTTATTTGATGATGCACGGACGTATGGAAACGATTACCGTAACGCTGGTGAACTCCGAAGGCATCGAACAATCGGTTCAACTGTTGGCAAAACGTATCCAATTTGGCGAAGATGGCGCAATGCTGTTGCATTTGCGTCCGGCTGTTGCGGCTGCGGAACCCGCAGATGATTCTGAAAAAGAAAGCGAAACGTTAAAAACGCAGATCAGTGAACTGGAGCAAAAACTCGCCGAAACCACGGGAAAAATCAGCGAATACGAATCACAAATTACCGCACAAGCTGAACTCGCAAATGAAGAAAGACAGTCGCAAATTAAAATTTTAGAACAAAATTTGGAAGAAACCCATCAAAATTATCAGGATGTGCAGGCGAAGCTGACAGCGGCGCTTGCCGATGTTCAGACAAAGGAGAGTCAGCTTATGGAAACACAAAATCACGCTTCCGAAATGGAATCCCGTGTGCAGGAACTGTTGCAAAACAGTGAAGAAATGGCGTCGCGCCTGCAATCGTTAAACAACGAATACAAAGAAACACAGGCGAAACTGGAAGAAGCGAGAGCCACGTTAACAGCCAATCAGCAAACCGACCGGCAGATAAAAACTAACGCGGCGATGATGCAGGCAAAATTGCAAAATACGCAAATGAAACTGAATGCCTTGTTAAGTGAATATTCTGAACTCAGTGAAAAACATTCGGTTATCAAAAGTGAATACACCGAGTATAATGAAAAAGCTGAAACGGCTCAACGGCTGCATGAAAAGCTATTGCAACGGATAGAAGCCGCTCGCGAGGAACGCGACAAATTGGAACAGATGTTGGCAGAATCGCGCGTGGCATACGAAACGGCGTCCGGTAAACTGTCATCTTTGGAAGCAAACGTTTCCAGCAAAACCGAAGAAGCCAGCCGCATCAGCGAAGAATTGTATTCAACCCGCCAATCGCTGGAAACTACAAAATCCGAATTGGCATCGCTGAGCGAACGGAAAACCGAAACGCAAACGATTGTTGACGCACTTGCCGAAAAACTGCGCGAAACTGAATCTGCGCTGAGCAATCTGGAATTGCATTTGCAAGATAAAAAAGAGGAACGCGACACGCTCGAACAGCAAGTGGCATCGCTTTCCGGTGAAACAAAACATCTGAAAAATCAATTGGAAGAGCTGACCACCCAAACCGAAGAAAAATCGGCAAGATTGCAAACCCTGCAAAATCGCGTTGAAGAAACAGAAACCAATCTGCAGGATCTGGTCGCCCGCGAAGTTGAGGCTGCAAACAAACTGACCGCAACCCGTCGGGATGTTGAAAATACGGATAACCAAATCCAGAGCGCCATTGCAAAATTGGCAGAGTTGAACGAAAAAGTTGCAGCCGCGACTGCCGATCGTGATTCGCTGGTGCATGAGCTAAACACCGCCCGTGCAGATCTCGAAGCGACCCGTGCAGAGCAGCAGCAGATCGAACATGCATTCAACGCCAAACACGGCTCGATGCAAGAGTTGGAATCGCGATTGAATGAAATGAACGAATTGTTCGGCAAAGAAAAAGCACGTGTTCAAAAACTCCGCGAGTTGTTCCCGATTGGTCCGGGCAAACAAATTCGTGAAGATAACGATTACTGGCAAAAAGTTTGGGCTTTCGCGGAAGACCCTGATAACGAATCTTTGTTTTAACATTAAGTTAATTGAAAACAATAGCTTAATCAGATTTTATCAAACGCGGTCCAGCTGTTTTCGGATCGCGTTTTTTATTGCTATCAAAACAAAGCGAATTTTTACAGGTTGTTTTGATAACAGAAAAGTGGTACATACCCTGAAAAATTGAACGGAAAAAATGGTAAAAATGACACTTCTGCGATTGCTGTTCGTTTGGATGTTTGTTGCATTGCTGCCCCAAATTTGCGTTGCACAGCAATGGCAAGTGAGTTTGGTCGATTCATTCCCGAAGATTGGCGCAGCGGTAAAAATAGGGAAGGGTGCAGCAATCGACACCGATTTTCAGAATAACATTTTTGTGCTCGATCGCGGCAATCACCAATTGCTGAAATTTGGATTGGATGGCAAATTGCTCGATCAAATCGGTGGTTTTGGCCGAGGAAATGATGGCTTCGATAATCCATCGGACGTTGTGGCAAATACATCGCTGGATGTTTTTGTGGCAGATTATTTTAACCGGCGGGTGGTTCGGTTCGATAAAAATCTCAATTTTCTCAGCCAGCTAACTTCGGAACTCGATCCGCCGTATGATTTTGACCGGGTGCTCAGCGTTGCGGTTTCGCCGCAATATGACCTGTTTTTGCTGGAAGACCGGGACAACCGGATTATCAAATTCAACCGGTTTTCCGAAGCCACGGCGGTTTTGGGAGGAATGGACGACCCGTACGCCCAGTTGCTCGAACCAACGGATCTGGCACTGGATGCCAATTTGCAACTATACGTTGCCGATCCCGGGCAGCAGGCGATTGTTGTGTTCGATTATCTCGGGAATTATTTGCGTAAAATAGAACACCCGGCGTTTGAGCAACCCCGGGCGATTTCATTTGATTCTAAAGATAATTTGCTGATAACAGACACCGCAAAACGGTGTATTTTTGTATTCGAAAAAGGACTTCGTTTTAGCGGAATTATCGACGTCGGATTATTGCAACGCGATATTACCGGTGCAGTAAAAATCAATGCCGAAAAGCAGAAAAAACAATATGTTGTGGTGTTGGGCAACAACCGCTGTTTTTTGCTGGAAGTTACCCAAACATCACCCTAACGCGATTTCACCAAAACGGTTTTTCCCGCCACAGATGCCTGATATTCTTCATTATACATTGCTTCCGCTATCGCCGCCGGCAGGCTGAATTCGCCAACGGTAACCGCGTTCAATTTCACGACGAAATCCGCATAGCCTTCGTAACCGTTCAAATCGAAAAACCACATCACCCGGTCATCGCGAATATCGAGATAATTTTCGCGATTCAGGCGATAATTATTCATCCAGCCGGGCATTTCCTCACCGCTCAACCGCGTATTTTGCACTTCCCATCCGGTTGGCAGCACTTGCACCAACGCCACATTTTCGATATTCCGGTACTGCCGCTGGCTGTTTTTCACCCGGAAGTGTGCCCAAAAAACCTGCCCTTGAGTAACGTTTGCCGGATCAATCGCCGCGCCGTCTTCGTTGAGCCATTCGACGGTTAGCGCCAGATTTTTCTGCTCGGTTTTCATGTCGCTTTGCAGTGGAATGCCATCCCAAATCAGGGTGGTGAAAGTGCGTTTTGCAGAACTCTCACCATCGACGGAAACGGTCAGATGTTCGCCAAATCCGCTTTCGATGGGAATTTGCACAGCCCAATCATCGGTATCGAAAGGAATTTTGGAACCGTCCGGTAAGGCAATATTGCCAACCAGTCTGGGTTTGTCGGCGCCCTCGCGTTTCAATGCATTGAGGTATTTGCCGAGCGACAGCATGCAAAATCCCAGTGTGTGGGTAGAATACCATTGATCATTGGAAATGGCTTCGGAAATTTCGTTGGCGATGTTATCCGCTTCCGTCCAATTGCCCATCAGTTGCAAATTTTCCAGAATAATCGCGCGGTCGCGCAGCGTTGAGCCAAAAGTGTTGCCAAATTCCCAATAATCATTCACGGAAGTGTTGAGATTTTTGGTGATTTCGCTGGCCACATTTTTAACACCGGCGAGATAATACGCGCCGGCCAACAGCCATTTTTCGGTATTTTTCATCTCTTTCAGGCTGTTTTCTTTGAGCAAATTCATCGCGGCGAGGTGCGGTTTTCCGGCTTTTGCCAGCAAATAAACGCGGTAGGTGCGCGTCAGCAAATCGTCGCGGGTGGTGTTGGCCATCGATTGCTGAAATTTGACCCAGCCATCGAGCAAATCTTGCGGCACACTGTAACCCAAATTTTTGGCTTCGAGCAGAAAATGCCCGGCATAATTAGTGCCCCAGCTGCTCACTTCCCGGTTGCCCGGCCAATAGGAAAATCCGCCGGATGGCAGTTTAAATCGCCGCAACCGGCTGATGCCTCCGTTGATATTTGCATCGATATCGATGGCTGCGCGCCGCGCAACCGATTGTCTTTTGGTCGCCTCGCCGATGAAATCTTTCAAAAATAATTGCGGGAAAACCGCCGATGTGGTTTGCTCAATGCACCCGTACGGATAGCGGATCAGATACCACAATCGCTGTCCGAGATCGAGATTCGGGCGCAGCGAAACGGTGATCGACGCATTATTCGAACCCGCGATGCCGCGATTGGGAATGAGCATGCTGACGCTTTTTCCGGTTTCAATCGACTGTTTTTCCGCAGATGAAACGCGCGGTGAATTGGCGCGAACATCGATCTCGGTAACTTCTTCCGCGCTGAAATTGGCGCTTTTTACAGAAATGGTGATTTTCGCCGGACCGATTGCCGGTTTTGCTTTTACGCGGAACATCACATCTTTATCGCCGGTGGCGGGGAAATTCAGCTGCGTTTCCGTTGGGGAAATCGCTTCCAGCGGGCCTTCCATTTTCATCGAAACCGTCACATCGCCGATGCCCTCTTTCATTGCAAAAACGGTTGTGGGAATGGCAAATTCATCACCCGCCCCGATGACGCGCGGCAGCGATGGCTGCACCATCAACTCGGTTTTTACCGGAATTGCCTGTTCGGCGGAGCCGTAGCGATTGCCGGTTGCGCTGATGACCATCACCCGCACCGAACCGATGTAATTCGGCATCTCGAAATCGACGGTTGCTTCGCCGTTTTTGTCTGTTTGCAGCGGGCCGCGGAACATCGCAACCGGTTTGAACCGGCGCCGTTTGTTGTCTGCGGATTGCGATTCGCGATAATCCTCCATGCCGCCGCCGATGGAAAATGTGCGGAAAATATCGCCTTTGTTCGCGCCGATTACATGTCCGAAAAGATCAAAACTTTCCACACCCAACCGCAATTTCTGGAAGAAATATTTCCACGGATCGGGCGTTTTGAACGCAGTAATATCCAGCAAACCTTCATCCACAACGGCGATGGTAAATTGGGTTGGCTGTTTATCCGTCGTGCGCACTTTTACGGAGAACGGTGCTTTGCTGCGCAACTCTTTCGGTGCATCGATTTCCAAAAATTGCCGTGACGATCTGTTCTCCACATTCAATGGAACCACGCCGTATGTGCGCATCGGGCGGTCGTTTCCGGTTTGGCTGTGCGGCTGGATAACGGACAGCGTCAGGTAAACCGTCGGTGTCATTTCTGTGGTCAATTCGATGGGAATTTCCATTTGTTCATCGCCGGTGGGGGTGAGCCAGCCGGTGCTCAGCACACGCTGACCTTTTTCCATCGTCACCAAAATGCGCCCCTCTTTTGGTGCGGGAAAAGTAACGGTCGCGGTTTCGCCGACCTGATATTGGTCTTTGTCGGTTTTCAGTGCCAGCAATCCGGCATCACGACCGGAGGCGGCATCGCCCCAACGATACGCGTTCATAAAAACGCCGGCAGTGTGCCCGTTGTCGCCATCCTGAATTTCGATAAGATACATGCCGTTGTCCGGCGGCGTAAATGTGATGCCCGCCGGCAGCGATTGCGAAACGATGCTGCCTTCGGCAAACAAGTCCGTACTCCGGTGCGATTTGAAACGCATCCGGAAATCTTCGCGATCTTCGTATTCCCACCACCAATAGCGCATCCCTTTGTAAATTCGGTAGTTAAGCGGGTTTCCCGGCGCTACTTTTCCATCCGTGTCCACCAAAATGGATTGGATGTTTAATTCGTTGCCAACCTTTGCGTAACCCCAGTCAAATTCGGGCAACTGGATGCCAACATAGCGATCGAACGGATGAATCGGGACAGTGATGCTGTTGGTGTTCGGTCGCCCGCCTTTTTCCAAAACGGTGCTTTCGAAGCGGGCGGAAAGCGCTGTCGGGGCATTTCCGGTTTCGGGCAATTGCCAGCGAATGGTTGCATCGCCGTTACTGTCCAACCGCGATTCATCGATCATCATATCGATGGTCTGAAATTCCAGCGTTTGGTTATCAAACACAAAATTTTTGAATTTGGAAAACACCGGCGGTTGTTTCTGCAAATAAATATTGGTTCGCGAAAGCAGCCCGTTTGCCGGATTGCCAAATAAATATTGGCTGTGCAGGTTGAGATTTATAAAACGATCCGCGCTGAAAAGTGTTGTTTTTTCTGGTGTTAGCTGCACTTTCAACCGGAAGGGCGCGACCGTTTCGATTTTGAGCGTGTGACCAAAATCGCTGCTGCCGGCTTTGATGTTTACCGCGTAATTGCCGGTCGGATCTTCCTCGCTGCCCTGAAATTGAAAATGATAAAATCCGTCCGTCGCCTGCCGGTTGGTGCTTTCGAATACTTTTTGACCGAGCGGATTGTTGATTGTCATCGTTACCGGATGATTTTCGGGAAATGTGCCGTCTTCATTCCGGGCGATCACGCTGAAATTAACCGCATCACCGGGGCGAAACACTCCGCGTTCGGTGTAGATAAATGCGCGGGTGCCTTTGGCGACATCGTTGATGCCATCCGTATCAAATGTGGATAAATTCCAACCCATTTCATTCGGTTTGATGACGCTGCGCTGTCCGTTATCTTCCACCTCGATGTAAAACACATTGTTTTCTTCGGTGGCAAATTCCGCCATCCCTTCGTTGTTGGTGGATGCTGTGTTGAGCAGTTGGTTCTGGTAACTTTTAAATCGCACAGTTGCGCCGCTTATCGGATTTGTTGTTAGCAAATTCGTTGCAAAAACAATGTGTTTGTTGAACGCTTTTTTGTAGGTTAACCCGATATCGGTGCTGATAATCGGTTTGTAAATATTGCCGTTCGAATACAAATAGCCGTATGAATAGGGGCTGGAATAATAATCATCGTAATAGCCTCGCCGGTTTTGGAAGGCTTCGCGTTCTTCGTCCGTGCCGTACAGCATGTCTTCCATTTCGAACGATATGTGTAATAAATACAATCCCTTATCGCCGCGTGGAATCAATTGTTTAAAATCCAGTTCGTGTTGCAGCCAGGTGTTGCGGGTTTCGCCAATTTCCAGCTTATCGTCAAAAACGCTGACGCCAACGCGATTCACATACATATTATTAAAGCTTTCGCTGCGTTTTTCACCGCTTTCAATTTGCTCGGTTTGTAAAAATTGCCCGAGGTTATTTTCGTAAACCCGCATCACTTGCAGGCGCACTTTGCGCACATTCAGGGTTGAAAACAGCACTTTTTGTTCGTTTGCCGAGGGCAGAAAAACACCATCGCCGGCGAATTTGATTTGCGGTTTCAATTCTTCGATCGATACTTCCATCGACGATTGCGCGGCGATTCGCGTGCCGAACCGGCTGCGGATTCCCGGCAACACCTGCACGTCATACGTTTCGCCGTGGTTGAATCCGCCGGTGAGCACCACTTCTTTTCCCATTTTTTTGAGGTTGAATGTGGTTTGGGGAACAACCGAAATCATTCCGGAAATGTCCTGTGTCGCGTCCAACTCATCGGAAAATGTGATGCTGATTCCCGGATTTTCGCTATCGATAAGTGGTTGAATATCCTGAACTTCCAGATTGGAAAGCGGGGAGAGGTTGAATTTTTTTTGATAATCCTGCGAAAGCGCCAGCGGCGAGTCGTCAATCGCAAGCTCAAAATTCAGGCGTTTGCTGCCGCGCTCAAATTCCGCGCTGGTGAAGCGAAAGGTTTTGTCGCCGGATTGCGGCGTCCAGTTGATCGCCAGCGATTGTCCGTCCAGCTTCAGCGAAGTTGCCTTTTTTACTGCTTCGGGTTCAGCCGGTTCGGTGAACGCAATTTCGCCGGAAACCATCAGAAATCGGGGATTGTTGCTTTCGCGCAGCTCAAAATCGGTTGTCGCTTTGGCAATTTCGCGTCCGGCAACTTCGAAATTGAATTCCAGCGGCAGCGGATTTTTATCCGCCAATTTGGGTAACAATTTTTCGATGATCAGTTTGCCCGAATATTTTTCGCGCATGGGCAGTTTTGCGTTCGGTTTGAACACCAGCGTTTGGACGTTTTCCCATTTGGTGACGCCATCAATTCCCGGTGAAAATTCGAATACTTTTTCCGACACCGTCTGTCCGACGATGTTTTGTTTGATAATTTCCGAGGTGAATCGCACCCGGATTTCATCATCTGACGCAATGACGCCGGATGTCACCTGGCTAATTAGTTTTGCGGTTTCTTCCGGATAGCCGATTTTTCCGGATTGATCGGTCGAATCTTTGCCGCAGGAAGCCAATACCAGCGTTGCTACGGTTATCAAAAAAAATGTTTTTAACCCGATTAATAGCCTGCTCATTCCGTTCTCCAGTGAGGTTGATATATCATTAAATTGCAGGGATTTCCAAAGATTTTTTAATGCATGAAATTACGGATGTTTACCCAAAAACAAAAGAACAGATTCACGAAATTCTCATTGGTTTAGCTCAGCCGACGCTATTTCTGAATCTGTCGCAAATTAACAGAATCTCCTTCGATTTGAATATTCAAAAACCAGATTTTTTCGCCGGTAAATCGCCTGATTTTATCAGGAATTTTTCCAAAAAAAGGATTTGAATTGCTGTTTTTTTTCAAGATATTCACTGTCTGTTATTTTCAAGTTTATGTATCGAAATCCCTTTTTCAGTACCTTTGATAATTCTTTATTTCAACCCTGTATTTGAATTTGTTTGGGCGGTTTTATCTACCAATGAGAAATTCTAAATTTCAGAAAAACAATCGGTTAAGCACACCCAAATATACGATTGAAATCAACGGCTAACATACTACCAATTCATCCAAACATGGAGGCATTTATGCAAAAAACCAGACAGGCCGTCTTATGTTTATTTCTATTGCTGTTTGTCGGCAGTCTGCAGGCGCAGGAATTTAGCGTGCCCGTAACTGTAACAGATGGCGAAAACACGTTGCAATTGAACATCGGGATGAGCGCGGTTGCAAGCGACACATTTGATGTGGGCATCGATGCACTTGCTCCTCCGCCCCCGCCGAGTGAAGCATTTGACGCACGCTTGAAATCAAACGGAAACGACTTTATTACAGATATTCGTGCCAGCTCCACAGATACTACCACTTTTCAGGTGTATTATCAGCCCGAGCTCAATCAGGGTCCGATAAAACTGACCTGGGACAAAGATGCGCTGGCATTATTAGGCACCTTTTATATTACCGACAACCTGACTGGCACCGTTTTTGGTCCGGTAGATATGACCCAGGTGGACAGCCTGATTGCGGATAACGCCTTTATCACCGAACAGCTTCGCATTGTTGTGATAGCGAATCCGGTGCTGGATCCTCCCGCAAACCTGAATGCCGTTGGCGGAAATGGCGTTGTGGATTTAAGCTGGCTATCTCCGACGATGCTCCAGAAACTGCTTCGCCAACCCAAAGCAATCACACGTAACGATAATGAAAACAATGTATTGAGCGATGACAATGCCGTTCCGGCGATGAATGTTTCCGTAGCGTTGCTCGGCTACAAAATTTTCCGCTCGGATGATGGCAGCACATTTTCGCAGATCGATTCGATCGGCGCTCCGGCAGCCGCTTTTGCGGATAGCAGCGTTTCCAACGGCACTACTTATTCCTATTATTTAACTGCTGTATATGATGAAGGCGAAAGCGTTCCTTCCGATACAGTTTCCGCAACGCCGGAAGCCCCTGTTCTCAATATTCTTTTCGAAGAAGTTTTTGCAGATACAACAGCACCGCCGACCGGCTGGCAGGTGATCGACAATGACGGCAGCGGAGGGTCTTGGGATTATGTGCAAGGTTTGAACTTTAGCAGCGGTGTTGTTTTGCCGCAAGCGGGTCAAAGTTTCTGGCACAGCAGTTTCCAGAATGCCAACGGCTTTGTGATCGACGAATGGTTGATCAGCCCACGGATTCCTGCAGCCAATTTCGAAACACTGAGTTTCTATGCCGGCTCCATCGGCGGCTCGTTCCCGGATTCGCTGAAAGTGCTGGTTTCGACCACAGGCAGCAACCCTGCTGACTTTACCGAGATTGCCTACTTTCAGGTTCCGGGTCCCACCGGTAGCTGGACCGAATTTTCTTTTGATATTTCGGCCTTCTCCGGCTCGGCGATTTATGTCGCCATCAACTACTACATCACCGATGGCGGAACGTCGGGTACCAATTCGGATAACGTTTGGGTGGATCACCTGACCATCACCGGCGAAGCGATTCCGCCGGATGTTGTTTTTGCTGATGATTTTGAAAACGGCAGCAGCAATTGGATGTTGCAATCGACCTGGGCTGTCACCGATGAATCTTCAAGTTCACCGACACATTCACTGACGGAAAGCCCGGGGGGCAATTACGCAGCCAACCTGAATATTTCGGCAACCCTTGCAACAAGCATCGATCTGTCGTCTTACTTCAGCGCCGAGCTGTCATTTAATGCGCAATATGATATTGAGCAGGGTTTCGACTACATGTATGTTGAAGCCTCAGATGACGGCGGCTCAAGCTGGATAGAGCTGGATGTCTTTGATGGCACATCTCCGACGTGGCAAAATTATAGCTACGCGCTGAGCGGCGTTGTTGGCAGCAGCGATGTCAAAATCCGCTTCCGCTTCACCAGCGATGGCGGTTTTGAAGTCGATGGCATGCACATCGATGATGTTATGATTACCGCCAGCAGCATCGATGCCGATCCGCCGTTGATCGTCCATACCGGTCCGGCGTTTTATGCCGGTGTAAGCGAAGCCTTTGTCCGGGAAGCGGAAGTGATCGATATTTCCGGTGTTTCGGCAACCGCCATCAATTATATGGTCGATGGTGATACGACAACTAGCGCAGCATCGGACAGTACGGTTGGAGATGTCTATTTCTACACTATTCCGGAACAACTGGCCGGTGCCAATGTGGCTTATTACTTCAGCGCTGAAGACAATGCCGGAAATGCAACAACCGAAACAACGATGTTCGAATACATCGCTGGCGATCATTTGATTTTTGATAATGGTGTGGTGGATTTTGTTAACAGTTTCGGTCCCGGCAGCACCTCGGGTCTTTTGGGTGCGGCAGTGCGGATCAGCGTTCCCGAGGGTAAAAAAGCGCAACTGACAACGGCGTTAATCCGTAATTACACCGATGTCAATCGCCCGAATTCGGATATGCTGTTACATGTATGGGCTGATAACGGCGGCGTACCCGGCACTGATCTGATTACGCCGATAACGGTAACGCCTGAAGCAACACTCGAGAACACCAGCCCGATGACCCGGGTAGACCTGCGCTCGTATGCAGCAGAGTTGAGCGATTTGCTGGGCGATTTTTTCATCGGATTCACTGTGCCGAGCGGGGAAGTTTGGGTCACACAGACCACACCCGGTACCTTTGGCAGAACGTTTACTTTTAATGGTACCAGCTGGGGCGCAGAAACCGATGATTATCATTTCCGTGCGGTTGTTAAACTGGATCCGGCGGTTGGCATCGAAGATGACCAAATATTGCCGGTACAATTCACACTTGAGCAAAACTACCCGAACCCCTTCAACCCGAGCACCACGTTGAAGTATGCATTACCGACCAACGCAGATGTGCGGTTGGAAATCTACAACGTTCTGGGTCAGTTGGTTAAAGTGTTGGTAGATGCAGACCAGACCGCCGGCTTCAAAACGGCTATCTGGGATGGCACCAACCAATACGGCGAAAAAGTCGCCAGCGGTATCTACATCTATCGCATCAAAGCGGCTGAGTTCGTTCAGTCCAAGAAAATGATCCTGATGAAGTAAGCTTCTTCATGTGATATTATTTTACAGCGGCGATCTATAATTCTATTATAGATCGCCGCTGTTTTTTTAATAATACTGAAGGAGAAATGAAATACTACATATCTGTGCGGTTGAAAAATGCCAAATCGGATGGTATATTTTTTCTTTGAGAGGTTACAAAAACAAAATCTTCATATTGTCTGGGTGTTGCAGTGATTCGGCTGACTTTAGCGAGTTGCTCTATCGAAATAATTTAGCGTATTAACTCCTCTACTTCCTACTTCGCTTGCGCTTTTTACGACTACGGAATCTCCTGCTCAAACTCTTCTGCAACATCCTGACAAGATGAAGAAATTTTAGGTTTCAAAACACAACAAGCTCACCAAAATAATCCCAAAAACAACTTAAAGCTTAACACCCCATTGGCGGATAATCGTCAGTAACTTATTAATTTCTATCGGTTTACTGATGTAGTCATCCATGCCGGCGGCAATGCATTTTTCGCGATCTTCCTGCAATGCGTTTGCTGTAATAGCAATAATTTTTGGCGATTGTGCTTTCCCGAGCGATTCAATAATCTTGCGCGTTGCTTCCAGACCATCCATTTTGGGCATTTGCATGTCCATAAAAACCAGGTCGTATTGATTGCTCAAAACCGTATCAACAGCCGCCAGGCCGTCGGGCACGATATCAATTTCGTAACCCATTTTTTTGAGCAACCGGGAAGTAAGTTTCTGGTTAATCGGATTATCTTCGGCTAACAACATTTTCAGAGGAATTGCTTCCGCAATAGAGGAATCGAGACGCGGTTTCGGCTGATGCGAGGAGGGCAAAACTGAGGCATTTGCATTAAAAATATTTTCGACAGCATCAAAAAATTGTTCCTGCCGGATAGGTTTGGTCAGTATAATTTTAAAATATTTTTCAACTTTTTTCTGAATATCTTCATCGCGATTTAATGATGTCATCAAAATAAGCGGAAATTGAAATTTGGTGTCTAACTGATGCAATTGCTCAGCTAACTGCAACCCGTCCATTTCCGGCATTTGCATATCGATGATGCCGAAATCAAAATGTTTTCCATTGTTAATCTCCGCCAGCGCATCCACTGCCGAAGCAAAAGATTGACTTTTAGCACCGATTTTTTCCAGCTGACGGCTGACAAACAACCGGTTTGTCGGATGATCGTCAACAACAAGCACTAATTTTTGATCGAATTTATGCGAATCCGGCGTATATGGCTTCTGGTTTGGCGCGGCTTCATGTGATGCAATATTGAATGTTACGCGAATGTGAAATGCGGTGCCTTTGTTTTCTTCGCTTTCAAACCAAATTTTCCCATTCATTAATTCTACCAGGCGTTTGGAAATTGCCAGTCCCAAACCGGTGCCGCCAAATTTGCGGGTTGTTGAAGCATCCACCTGCGAAAATGATTCGAACAATCGGCTTTGTTTGTCCAATGGAATACCGATCCCGGTATCCTGAACACTCAATTGTATTTGCAGATGTTCATCGGTTCTTGATATAACTTTTGTATAAACAGTTACTTCGCCCTCGTTCGTAAATTTGAGTGCGTTACCAAGAATATTGCTCAAAATTTGCCGGACCCGCATCATATCCCCAACAACCATCGCCGGAACATCTGCTTCCAGAAAGCTGCCCAAACCCAGCCCTTTTGCTGTTGCTTGCGGTGCGAAAAGATCAACCACTTCCTCAATCATTTTCAGAATGTTGAACGGGCGATTTTCCAGCTCAATTTTCCCGGCTTCAATTTTTGAGAAATCCAGAATATCGTTGATAATATGCAGCAAATTTTCCCCGCTGGAGCGCAATGTTTCAACATATTCCAGCTGTTCAGCCGTAAGCTTGGTTTCGGTGAGCAACATCGTCATCCCGATGACGCCATTCATTGGTGTGCGGATTTCGTGGCTCATCGTTGCCAAAAACTCGGATTTGGTTTTAGCTGCAGCTTCTGCGGCAATTTTAGCGAGTTTCAGTTCGTCCACGGTTTGGCTGAGGGCATCGGTTTTTTGCTCCAGTTGAAATTTGGTTTCCATCAGATCTGCGGCAAGTTTTTCCAATCCCAACTGAAATTCCCGGGCTTCGGTTACATCCCGTAAAATGAAAACGGCTTCCTGCTCGTTGATGGCAACGCTGCGCGCTTCATAAATATGTTTGCTGTTACCGGATTCGAAAATCAGTTCAGACTGCAACATTTCGCGACTCGCAGTAACTTGATGCACCATTTGGCGAATCTTTTTAATGGCTGTTTCCGGTAACTCGCTGCTCTCCAGTGATTTGCCGATATGGGAAGAACAGTTTTTGCAAAGTATTGTATCTTCTGATTTTATGTCCAGCAAAATACCGTCCGAACTGATTCGGAAAATCGTGTCGGGGATCGCATTCAATAATGCTTCCGTGCGTTCGCGCGATTGGTGCAAATCGAATTCTGATCTTTTTCTGCGGGTGATATTCCGGATAATTACCAGAAAATCCTCATCCCGGCTTTTCGCAATGCGCGCTTCATGGTTTTGCAAATCGCCGCCGTTTCCCGGCAGCCCGAATTCGAAAACCGTGACCGGGTTTTGATGATCCAGTTTACAAAAACTATCCATAAATTTGCAGGCAATTTCTTCCGGGAAAATTTGTTGCAATGTGCTGTTTTTTATATTCGCTAAAGTGAACGGCAGTTGAGTGCTTTCCGTGATGTTTGCGTTTAATATTTTTCCGTCACGGTTGATTTGAATCAGGGTATCGGGAAGCGCATCCAACAGGGTGCGACTGTTGGATTCACTTTTGCGCAATGCATGTTCGGTGGATTTAAGTTCTGTAATATCGTGACCAACTGCCAAAAAGCCGATGTGCCCGATTTGCGAATCATTGAGTGGTTCGAATACCCAATGCAAAAAACGTGATTCATTTTTAGAAAAGGGCACAAACAAATCCAGCTTAAATTGACGCGCAACAGCAAGGTTATCAACAATTTGCGCCTGAATATCTTCCGGAAAAAAATCCTGAAAATTGCAACCGATGACATCATCATTTTTTACCCGGAAAAATTTGCAAAATGCCTCATTCACAAAAGTTAAAAAGCCGGTTGGCAAAAACCGGCAAACGATTTCACTTTGGTTTTCAATCAGAAAACGGTATCTGTTTTCGCTCTGGCGAAGCGCTGTTGCGGTATATTTTTCTTCTGTGATATCTCTGGCGGAAATAAAAATTAATTGTTGATCGACATCTGCGGAAATTTTCCATGCAAACCAGCGATAATCCCCGGATTCGCTGCGGAAGCGGCTCTCAAGCCGGGCAACCTGATCACCGGTGATAACTTCCTGAATTTTTTTATTGGCGATCTCGCAATCCTGTGGATGAATCAGCGAAATCACATTTTGGGAAAGTAACGCGCTGCAATTTGTGCCGAGTGCTTTTTCCCAACTGGGGTTGATTCGCTGAAAATTTCCGTCAAAATCTGTAATTCCCAACATGTCCTGTGAGAGTTGGAAAAAGCGATCGCTGATATATTCTGCATTTTTCTGCTGCTTTTCGATATCAAAAACCTTGATGTGCTGTTCCAGCAAATTGGCGATGGTTTCAAGAATTTCCAGCTCAAATTGCCGGAAAGCCGATTCGCGCATCTCCGGCGAAAAGAAGGCGATCGCACCGGAAACATCGTTTTTGATGTTGAACGGAGTTGCAATAACCGTATTAATTTTACCGGAAATTTCCGGATTTTCCGGTTCTTGCAAGTCGCGCACAAAAGCGACAGTGCATTTTTGACGGAGCATTTGCGGCAGGTGAAATTCCAGCAATTCTTTTTCCGGTGAATATTCCGGATCGCTAAGGCTCATTATTTCAGAATATAGCTGTTGTTTTCCGGTGGCGGGGTCATAAATCATCCCCATATCGGTTCGGAAAATTTCGCATCCTTTTTTCAGATATGCAGCGTACAGCTCATCGATATTTTTGTATTCACCAAGGCTCAGGTGATGAAGCCGGGTGATGCTCATCGAAAATAATTCCAGTTCGATAGATGTTTTGGTGAGCCTACGCTGGCTTAAACGGCGCTCCGTCAAATCTTCAATGGAAACAATCATCAACCGGTCAGGGCTGATCAACACTTCGTTGGAAATCATTCGCCCCTGAAAAAGGAACCCTTCGAGTGACAAAAAATCATAAAAACGGGTAGCCTGTGGAACGGCAAACTGGTTTTTCAGTTCGTTTTCGTCAGCAATGTTTATAAAGGGAGATGGGCTGATCAACTGTTTGAAATTGACCATCAGCAAATCTTCCAGATGCTCGGCGTGAAACATCGAAAGTGCCAATTCATTACACATAAAAATCAATTGGGAATCCGGTTCAACAATAAACATTGCCCGGCCAACATTGTTGAACAATGCTTCAGAAATTTGCCTGATCCCGATCATTCTTTGCTGCAATGTATTATCCGACATATAAAACTAAACCTCAGTCTGTGGTATTTTATATATTCTTTGACAGAGATATTATCGGAATACCGCCGGGTAAGTAAAGTAAAAATAGCGTTAAAATGCCGGATTATTTCGTAAAAGAAATAGGATGAAACGGTTAGAATTGACGTGAAATCAAATACATTTTGCGGCGTCGGCATCCAGCCACCATTCCAGAATTCCGTTTTTGGGGTGAACCATTGCGGCTGGCAAATTGGAAACCGATTTTTCATTTTTGAGAATGCGCGAAACCAGTTTCTGTTTTTCTGCTCCGGTAACCAGAAATGAAATGCGCCGGGCAGCGTTGATTACCGGCAATGTCAGCGTCACGCGTTTTTGCCCGGTGCTCGGGTGCGCTGCAACCGCACAAAAATTTGTTTCGGAAATGGTTTCGGAATCCGGGAACAGCGATGCGGTATGTCCATCCGTTCCGATGCCCAACAAAATCCAGTCGAAAACCGGTATGTTTTCTGAATTTAGCGGCAGAAATTTCGTGAGTTTTTTGCTGTAATTTTCAGCCGCTTTTTCCGGTTTCGTTTCGCCGTGAATCCGCATGATCCGGCTTTTGGGAATTGAGATCGCAGAAAACAGGCTTTGCTGAGCAACGCCAAAATTGCTTTGCGGGTCATGTGGCGGAACGCAGCGCTCATCTCCCCAGAAAAAGCGAATATTTTTCCACTGAATTTGGGTGTTGTAAAGGGGTTGCGCCATGGTTTCGAACAGCAATGTTGGTGTGGAGCCGCCGGATAACGCGAGGGTTAGCGATTGGCGATATTTTTTGGAAAAAGCGGAACGATGTGCAATTTCCAGTGACAGCGAATGAGCTAATAATTGAGGGTTATCGTAAATTTTGACGAACGGTTGCATTTCTATTCCGAAGGTGTATATTTCATCAGATTTAGCGGATATCTTGAATTAATATCAAAACACATTAACTGAAAAATAGATTCAATTTTCATTAGAGTGTCGAGTTAAAAATCATAAGAAGGGCGAAACTGCTTTGGAATTTATTCATTAAAAATTTAGATTGATTAGATTCTCAATGAATGTTAAAGCGACATATGTAATGGTTTAAGATAAGATAGCATATTTGAAATAACAAGTTTTTTTCCAGGGAGAAAGAGTTAATGAATGAGCAGCAAATTGCACATATAAAAACGTTGGGTGATCTCAAAAAATTCGGGTATAGCCCCAAAACCATTAAACAGGAATTGCGGGAAAACCTGATTGTCAAATTGAACCGGAAAGAGCCGTTGTTCGAAAGCGTATTGGGTTACGAAAAAACGGTGATTCCCGATATCGAGCGGGCAATTTTATCGCGGCACAACATTATTTTGTTAGGCTTGCGCGGTCAGGCCAAAACCAGAATTGCCAGATTGATGACCCAGCTGCTGGACGAATATGTTCCATTTGTGGAAGGCTCCGAGCTGAACGATGATCCGCTCGCGCCGATTTCCAGATATTCAAAAGACCTTATTGCGGAGCTTGGCGACAGTACGCCCATCGATTGGCTGCACCGCGACGATCGCTATGCCGAAAAACTGGCAACGCCGGACGTTTCCGTTGCGGACCTCATCGGCGATTCCGATCCCATCAAAGCGGCCAATTTGCGGCTGCCGTATTCCGATGAACGGGTGATCCATTTTGGGCTGGTTCCGCGATCCAACCGCTGCATTTTTGTGATTAACGAACTGCCCGATCTGCAGGCGAGAATCCAGGTTGCGCTGTTCAATATTTTGCAGGAGGGCGATATTCAGATTCGCGGATTCAAGCTGCGAATTCCGTTGGACATCAAATTTGTGTTCACCGCAAACCCGGAAGATTACACCAATCGCGGTTCCATCGTTACGCCGTTGAAAGACCGGATCGAAAGCCAGATTTTGACACACTATCCGAAAACGGTGCAGATAGCCCAAAAAATTACTGAACAGGAATCGGATATTGCGTTGTCGCAGCAATCGATGGTTCGTATCAGCCCTATTGCGCAGGAATTGCTGGAACAGATCGCTTTCGAAGCCCGCCACAGCGAATATGTGGACAGCAGAAGCGGTGTTTCCGCCCGGTTGACCATCGCCGGGTATGAAAACCTGATCAGCGCTGCCGAGCGCCGCGCGCTGCTGTTTGGCGAAGAGCGCACTTTTGTTCGCGTTGCGGATTTTTGGGGTGTGATTCCCGCCATCACCGGAAAAATTGAACTGGTGTACGAAGGCGAGCAGGAAGGTCCGTTGAAAGTGGCGCACATTCTGATCGGGAAAGCCACCCGCACCGTTTTCGCGAAATATTTTCCGAATCCCGAACAGTTCAAAAAAGAGCAGGAATTTAACCCGTATCAGAAGATTGTCGGCTGGTTCGGCGAAGGCAATCACATCGATATTTTAAACGATATCCCGGAAGAAAACTACCGGAAGCAATTGCTGAAAGTTCCGGGATTGCGTGAGTTGGTAAAAAATTATTATCCCGAAGCCGAAGCGCATGAGCAGCAATTCCTGATGGAATTTGCCCTTCACGGATTGGCGGAATATTCGTTTTTGAGCAAACAATTGGTCGATTCCGGACTGCAATTCCGCGACCTGCTGAGCAGCATGTTCGGCGGACAAGATGACCGGGAAGACGACGAATTTTCCGACCGGGATTTTTACGGTTGATCAGCAAATTTATTCGAATGGAGAACATGCGATTTTGTCGAATCAATCAACAATAGTTATTGAATGGGCATCGCCGTTGGCGCTGATCACCCTGAACCGTCCCGCCGTTCACAACGCTGTGAATGCGCAAATGATGGTCGAATGGGAAAATGCGTTGGACGAAATAGCGGCGAACGATTCGATTCAAACGATTATCATCAGCGCCGCCGGAGAAAGCTCATTTTGCGCCGGTGGCGATTTGCGCTATTTTGCCACGCTGAAAACCGCGGAATCCTGCCGGAAAATGTCCGTTCGCATGCAAAAAATTCTCAACCGTTTATTTTTTGGCAACAAATTTGTCATTGCTGCTGTTAACGGGCAGGCGTTGGGCGGCGGTTGCGAAATTTTAACCGCCTGCCACTACCGGATTGCGGCTGATAATGTTTCGTTCGCATTCCGGCAGGCGCCCAACGGCATCATCACCGGATGGGGCGGGGGAGAGCGGTTGCTGCGCCAATTGCCGCGATCAACCGCGTTGCGGCTGCTGTTGACCGGCGAACGATTTTCTGCCGCGGATGCCCTGCGTTTTGGTTTTATCGATGAAGTTGTGGCTCCCGAAAACGTTTTGCAATCTGCCCGCCAATTGGCAGAACTCACGCACAGCAACGATGCCGCAGCCCGTCGGATTTTTGTGCAACTGAGCAACCGGATCGCCCAAAACGGTTCTCCGGAAATCAGCGAATGGGAAACGGAACAGTTTGTCAATTGCTGGATGGGCGAAACATTCCAACAAATTCTCAACAAATTTGCGTAACACACCTATCGCCGGAAACCTGAGCGCGGTTTTTAGCGTAGCTATTTTTTATCCGGTTTTTTAAATCCACGATGTTTAACTCAACAGCGAGAATCCCATGAACCACATAAAGACCGCTATTTTTGTCGCTATTTCGACGTTGATATTGGCAGGTTGCCAATCTCAAGCCGAAAACGGCGAACCGGTAACCGGTGACCCGCAAATGGTAAAAGTAATCCACTCATCCGACGCAACGGTTGACATCGAAAAAAATTGGCCGCAATGGCTCGGTCCCAATCGCAACGGCGTTGTTTCCGGAGCGACCGTGCGCACCAATTGGGCAGAAAAAGAGCCAAAAATTGTCTGGAAAATTGAGTTGGGTTCGGGATTTTCCGGCATCAGCATTGTGGATAACAAAGCATATACAATGGCGTCCGACGGCGACAACGAATTTGCCGTTTGCCTCGACGCCCGCACCGGAAAGGAAATTTGGCGTTACCATACCGGCGACCATTTTTCGGATTGGCAGGGCGGACCCGGACCGCGCTCCACACCGTCTGTGGATAACGGTATCGCATATTATATTAGCACTTACGGCTCCGTTTTTGCGCTGAATGCGAATTCCGGAAAGCTCGTTTGGCAAAACGATTTGCGCAAAAATTTTGGCGCAAAAGTGCCCAAATGGGGGTTCAGCGGTTCGCCGCTGGTGGACGGAAATTTGGTTTATGTGGAAACCGGCGGCAATTCCGGCAAAGCGTTGGTGGCATTTGATAAAACGGATGGCACAGTAGTTTGGACATCGCAATCGGATAACATCGGTTATTCCTCACCGATCATCGTAACAGCCGTGGGTATTCGCCAATTGATATTTTTTACCGGATCGCATGTGGTGTCTGTTTCGCCGGAATCCGGTGAGCTGTTCTGGAAAACCCCGTGGGAAACTTCGTACGACGTAAACGCTGCAACACCGGTGTTTATCGCGCCGAACCGGCTATTTATTTCGTCCGAATACGGTGTTGGCGCTGCCGTTTTCGAAATGACCGCAACCGCCGGAAAAATATCGGTGCAGCAAATCTGGAAAAATCGCGAGATGAAAAATAAAATGGCCACATCGATCGTTCACGACGGATACGTTTACGGCATCGACGGCAGCATTCTCAAATGCCTCGACGCTGCTACCGGCGCGGAAATGTGGAAAGCTCGTGGCTACGGACAGGGCTCGCTGATTTTGGTCGGTGAAAATCTGGTGTTGCTCGGCGCTCGCGGAAATGTGGGTTTGGTGGAAGCGAATCCTCAAAAGTTTAACGAACTTGCAAATATGGAAGTGCTCGCCGGCCGCAGCTGGACGGTGCCAACTTTTGTTGATGGATTTTTATTTGTACGCAACCTCGAGGAAGCCGCCTGCCTCGATTTAAATTGAAAGGTTAAGTATGATGAAATACAGATATTTATGGATTCTGATTGTCTGGATTTTTCTGTATCTTTCCGGTGCTGCAGGCTTTGGCTTTCCCGATGAAAACGGCAGCGACTGGACACAAATGCGCGGCTCCGCTCGCGACGGGATTTCTGCTGAAACAAAGCTGGCCGATAGCTGGCCGGATAGTGGTCCCGCAGAAGTTTGGCGGAAAAATATTGGCGATGGTTATTCCGGCGTTGCCGTTTCGGGTGATCGATTGTTTATCACTTTTTCGCACGATGGCAAAGAAAAGCTCTTTTGCCTGAATGCCGGCTCAGGTGATGAAATATGGCAGTTTGCGCTAAACGACCATTTCGACGAGCAGTTTGGCGACGGCCCGCGAGCCACACCCACCATCGACGGCGAAACCGTGTACGCGATCGGTTCGTATGGCATTTTGTATTCGCTGAATGCAAAAAACGGCCAAAAAAATTGGGAACTGAACATCCATCAAACCTTCAGCGACGAGCAAAATGGCCCGTTTAATCGCGGGTATGCCTCATCACCATTAATCTTGGGCGATACGCTGATTATCTGCGGCAGCATTCCTCCCGGAAAAACGGTGGTCGCGCTGAACAAACACACCGGCAAAACCATCTGGACGTATCAAAACGGCACCACCTCATATTCATCACCAATGTTGATGCACATTTCCGGGCAGCCGCAAATTGTCAGCAGCATCGGTTACGGCATGGCCGGAATCGATCCCAAAACCGGCGCAGAATTATGGAAATATCGTTGGGAAACATCTTACGAATTAAATATTGTTCCGCCGTTGCAGGTTGCGCCGGACAAAGTGATGATTTCATCCGGTTACGACAAAGGCGCTGCGCTGGTGCAATTGCAGCAAAAAAACGGCCGCTGGGAAGTGACCGAATTGTGGACAAACCGGCTGTTCCGCAATCATTTCAACGGCTCCGTGCTGTTGGATGGTTATTTGTATGGTTTCGATAACAAAAATTTAAAATGCATCAACGCACTCACCGGCGAAGAACAGTGGGCAAACCGCGATTTTGGCAAAGGCTCCGTAATTTTGGCGGATAATAAATTGTATGTGCAGGGCGAAAATGGCCAAATTGCGTTGGTCAAAGCAACGCCAGCCGGATACACGGAGTTGGGGCGACACACCGCGCTAACCGGTCGATGCTGGACAATTCCTGCGCTGGCAAACGGCAAATTATACGTTCGGAATATGAGCGAGTTGGTTTGTTACGACGTCAAATAATCCCGAATTGGCGGGAAGCCGAATCCGGTTTCCTGCCGAATGCAAATAAAGGATGGGTGGATTGCGTTGAATTTTCCTGATGCTGTAACTTCCATTGCCCGCCTGCGTTAATTTTTCAAAAATGACATTAAAAAAATGATTGTGAAAGGATATGTTGAATGAATTTAACCCGGTTCATGAGTGGAATACTGTTGATGATTTCCATGGCTCAAGTATCTGTTTTTGCGCAAGATACGCATCCCGAAATGACCCTCGTCGATTCTGTGGTTGTCACCGAACAGAAAGAGGGTAAAATTGCGACACATAATTTAACATCAACCAAACTGCCGGTGCCAAACCGGTTGACTCCCGCCAGCGTTAGCGTGGTTACGCAGGCTGTTTTCAACGCCCAAAACAGCACGGTGCTCGGCGATGCTTTACGAAATATCAGCGGCGTCAATGTGCAAAGCGGGAACGGTGTGTATGATTATTTTACGATTCGCGGATTCAATTCGCTGGATAACGGACTGGTGCTCACCAACGGCACCGCCGAACCGGAAGTTACGTTTTACAATCTTTACAACATCGAACGTGTGGAAGTGCTCAAAGGTCCGGTGGCGTTTTTGTATGGCGCAAATCCGCTTTCCGGCACGGTGAATCTGGTGCGGAAACAGCCGCAATTCAACCGCTTTGCGCGCTCCGGCGTCAGCTACGGCAGCTTTAATTCCTTTCGCGGTACGTTCGATTCGAATTATGGCAATGCCGATCGCGGATACGCATTCCGGGTGAACGGGATGTATCAGCAATCCGATTTTCATCGCGATGACAAAGAAAACGACAGCTACGCCGTCAATCCATCGCTCACCTGGCTCATTTCCGACCGGATAACGCTCCACGCCGATTACGAATATGCAACCAGCAATTATTCGCCAGATGCGGGACTCCCGCTGCTTTTTGCCACCGGCAATCCGGCTGATCCGCAAATTCCGGATGTCCCCGAAGAAGAAGCGTACGAAACACCGTTCGATTTTTCCGAGCAGAAAATAAATCGCGCTAAAGCAAGCCTGAGCTATTCAATTTCACCGCAGGTGTTGCTGCGCAACAAATTTTATTTCACCAAACTCGATTGGCAATCGAAAGGAACGTTGCTCAACGGCGCATATCCGGATGGTTTTGGCGGAACAACGGTCATCCGCTTTGTGAACAGTTTGGACGATGTTCAAAAAATGATCGGCAATCAGTTGGAATTGCAGGCGAATTTTTACACGGCTGGCGCCAAACACCGATTGCTCGCCGGGGTGGAATTCAGTCGTTTGCAGGATGAATTCCGGCTGGGATTTGTGCCGCCGGTTTTGCAGCCGGGTTTCCCCGGAATTTCACCGGTCAGCCTGAACGACCCGGCGGATGCGACGACCGAAGACATGTTCAATTTCGTGATTCCCAACCTCGATGCGGATGCGTCAATTACCAACATCGCGCCGTATCTGATCGACCAAGTTACCTTATTTCAACAATTACAGGTGTTTCTCGGCGGGCGGTTTGATAATATTTCTTACGATGACAACCGCACATTTTACGACGTAACCACCGGACAACCTGCCGGAACTTTGGTTGAGAAAAAAGATTTCAACCGGCTGAATCCGTTGGTTGGCTTGGTCTATTCGCCGCGCGAAAGCGTGTCGCTGTATGGCAGCATGGGCAGCGCGTTTGCCCCGCCATCCACCCAAATCGGGGTCAACGCCGATGCCGAGGAAAGCAACCAGATCGAGTTCGGCGTAAAAAGTGAACTGGCAAACGGGCGCCTTCGTGCAAACGTGGCGTATTTCGATTTGCGAAAAGATGATTTCGCCATTCCGCAGGGCGACGGCACCGCAATTGTGGCAGATCAGCGATCAAAGGGCGTCGAGCTGGAAATCATCGCGGAGCCGTTGCAGGATTTGGTGCTGTTCGCCAACTACGCATTTACCGATGCGGAGCTGACGGAATTTGTCAAAAATGGCGTTTTCGATTATTCCGGCAATCGCCCCGCATTCGCGCCGGAACATTTGCTGAATATTTTTGCAATCAAGGATTTTGCCAACGGTTTTGGCGTGAATGCCGGTTTGCGCTTCACCGGCAGCCAGTTTATCGATGAAGATAACGCGCTGGAACTGGATGGATACACCACCATCGACGCGGGCGTGTTTTACCGGTTGAACAATGCGAGGCTGGGCGTGAACCTGAAAAACATTGCCGGAACTGAATATTTTACAAGAGGTTACGATAGCTATTCAATCATTCCCGGAAACCCGTTTGCGGCGTACGGAAGCATCGAAATCGGGTTGTAAAATGAAATATCTGGTGTTCACATTGCTGCTGTTGCTCTATTTGCTGCACAACGATTTGTGGCTGTGGCACGATGCTTCGCTGCTCGCCGGTCTGCCGGTCGGGTTGGTTTATCACATCGTTTATTGTTTCGCAGTTGTAGTTGTGATGGCGTTGCTCATCAAATTTGCCTGGCCGGATGACGTTGCGGATCAATCGGAAAGGCAGGCCGATTCGTGATAACCGGCATCATTTTTGGCTATCTGGCAATTGTTCTGCTCATCGGATTGCTCAGTCACCGGCTGTTTCGCGGCACTGGAACGGATTTTTTTCTGGCGAGCCGCTCGATCGGTTCGTTTGTGTTGCTGATGACCCTGTTCGGTACGCACATGACCGCATTTTCTATTTTGGGCGCGTCCGGCGAAGCGTATCACAACGGCATTGGCGTGTTTGCGCTCATGGCGTCGTCATCCGCGCTGATGGTTCCGGTGACCATTTTTTTCCTCGGACCGCGATTGTGGGAAATCGGCAAACGCCACAATTTTGTTACCCAGGTTGAATTTTTCCGGGCGCGCTATCAATCTGATGCCCTCGGTTTGCTGCTGTTTGCGGTCATCGTTTTACTGATGATTCCGTATCTGCTCATCGGCGTGATGGGCGGCGGCATAACGATGAACAGCATGACCGGCGGCGCGATTCCCCGCTGGGTGGGCAGCATCATCGTTTGCGCGGTGATTTACACTTACGTTGCTTATAGCGGACTGCGCGGCACAGCATGGGTTAACACCTTTCAAACACTGGTATTTATGATACTTGGCGGCGCGGCATTTTTTGTGATTGTCCGGTCGCTCGGCGGCATCGAAACAGCCATGAAAACTGTTGCCGAAATTCGCCCGGAACTGCTCATTCGCGGCGAAAAAATCCCGCCAGTGAAGCTGTTCAGCTACACGTTTATCCCGCTATCTGTGGGCATGTTTCCCCATATTTTCATGCACTGGCTTTCCGCAAAAAGTGCCCGCACGTTCCGATTGCCGATCATTTTATATCCCGTTTGCATCGCGATTGTCTGGATTCCCAGCGTGTTGCTTGGCGTGATGGGCAACATCGATTTTGCGGGATTGCAGGGTCCCGCAGCCAACAGCGTGCTCGTTCAGATGGTCGCGCAATATGCGCCCGGCGTGATGGGCGGATTGCTCGCCGCCGGCGTGATCGCGGCAATTATGTCCTCACTCGATTCCCAAACGCTGGCGCTCAGCACCATGTTCACCCACGATATCGTCAAAACGCGCCGAAACAACACATTGAGCGAACGCGGGCAGGTATGGCTCGGTCGCGCCTTTGCGCTGGCGATTTTGCTGGTTACTTTCGGGCTGTCGTTGATTGTCCGGCAAAGTATCTTTAAATTGGCCGTGTGGTCGTTTAGCGGATTTGCGGCGCTGCTGCCGATCGCCATCGCCGCGATTTATTGGCGAAAAAGCACCGCAAGTGGCGTTATTGCATCGATTATATCTGTCGCAATTTTATGGATTTATTATTTCTCGATGGCGTGGGACAATCCCGGTTACAGCGTCGGCGGCAGCGGTTTGATGCCGGTTGCCGTGATGTTCGCCGTTTCAGCAATCGTGCTGATTGCGGTTTCGCTGCTCACCAAAGCACCGGAAAAACAGGCGCTCAACAATTTTTTCCGGTAACGTTGATGCATCAAAACAGCAGACGCGACCTTCGTAGATGCGGTTGACCTTTTCAGCGGTCATTCCTGCGAAGGCAGGAATCTCCATTTTCTGTCAGATATCTTTGCAAAACGCTGCAAACTTTGCGGTTTAAAAAAGTGTTGAATGGCGTCAAAAAATGAATAACAAACTAAAAATAGCCTACATCGCAGCCGGCGCAGGCGGCATGTATTGCGGCAGTTGCATCCGCGATAATTCGCTGGCGCGCGCCATCCGCGAACTGGGGCATGACATCGCGCTTATTCCCACCTACACGCCCATGCGCACGGACGAGCCTGCGGAAAGCATCGACCGGGTATTTTACAACGGCATCAGCGTGTATCTCGAGCAAAAGTTTTCGTGGGCGCGCAATCGCTCCGGCTGGCTGGATTGGCTGATGGATCGCCCAGGCATCGTGAATTATCTCGCCAAAGTGAACGCCTCCACCAACGCCCGCGATCTCGGCGAATTGACCATTTCGATGCTCAAAGGCGAGGATGGTTTCCAGCGAAAAGAATTGCAAAAACTGGTCGGATGGCTGAAAAATGATTATCAACCGCAGATTGTGCAAATCACCAATTCGATGCTCGCGGGAATGGCAAAGGAGATCAAAAATGCGCTGGATGTGCCGGTGTTGTGTGCGTTGCAGGGTGAGGATATTTTTCTCGATGACCTGATCGAACCGTATCGCACCCAGGCGATTGCGTTGCTCCGCGAACGGGCCAAAGACATGGACGGCTTCATCGCGACCAGCGATTATTACCGCAAATTTATGAGCGAATATCTGGCGGTGCCCGCCGAAAAAATTCATTCGGTACGATTGGGCATTGGTCTGGACGGACACGGAAAAACCGAACGTAACGTCAATAAAAACAAACCGTTTGTGATTGGCTATCTTGCACGAATTTGTCCGGAAAAAGGGCTGCATGTGTTGATCGATGCGGTTGCAGATCTGGCCAAACGCGCCGGCGAAAACAGCATCCGGCTGAAAATTGCGGGCTATCTCGGCAAGCGCGATCACCACTATTTTGAGAATGTGAAAACCGCAATTCGCAACCACGGCATCGAGCATTTGATCGAGCATGTCGGCGAGGTTGATCGCGCGGAAAAAATCGCATTTTTGAACAGCCTCGATGTGCTGTCCGTGCCCACGGTTTATCACGAGCCGAAAGGACTGTTTTTGTTGGAAGCGCTGGCGAACGGTGTTCCGGCGGTGCAGCCCAATCACGGCGCGTTTCCGGAAATTCTGTCCGCCACCGGCGGGGGCGTTTTGTTTGAACCGCATTCACCCGGCGCACTGGCCGATGCACTGCACGGATTGTTGGAAAATCCCGACTTGCGTGCACAGTTGGGAAAAAATGGAAAATCCGCAGTCCACCGCGATTTTTCCGATCAAAACATGGCGATTGAAACGCTGAATGTCTATCAACAATATCTCGGGATGCCAGTTTCAGATGCGGCTCCGGTGCGAACGAAAACAGGTTGAGGCGAACGAAAAATGCTGTCAGTCAAACATCTGGTTAAAAATTACCAAACGGAATCCCAAACGGTGGAAGTGCTTCGCGATGTGTCGTTTGACATTTCCGCCAGCGAATCGCTGGTGATTACCGGACCCTCCGGTTCCGGAAAAAGCACGCTATTGCATATTTTGGGAACGCTTGACTCGCCGACATCCGGCGCTGTCTCAATTAATGGAAAAAATCCGTTTGAATTGGCGGACGCGGAACTGGCAAAATTTCGCAACCACACCGTTGGATTTGTGTTTCAGGATCACCATTTGCTGCCGCAATATTCCGTGCTGGAAAATGTGCTGATTCCCACACTCGCTTTTCCCGGAGATACCCGGAAATCGCACGACCGCGCAACGGATCTGATCGAGAAAGTCGGTTTGGCGCACCGGATCAACCATCTTCCTGCAGAGCTTTCCGGCGGTGAACGCCAGCGGGTAGCGATTGCCCGCGCGCTGATCAACGCGCCAACCATCGTTTTGTGCGACGAGCCCACCGGAAACCTCGACCACAGCACCGCCGATACTCTCGCCGATGTGCTGTTTGATCTTCATCAATCCGAAAAAAATATCCTCGTTGTTGTTACCCACAGCCTCGATTTGGCAAAGCGTTTCGCCAGAAAATTTCGTATATTCAACGGAAAATGTTTGGAAGAAAATTAATCCAAAGTATTTGGTTATCAATTTGGTAATAAACCTGAGATTTCTGCCTTGGCAGAAATGACCGGGCAAGTGTCATTCCTGCGAAGGCAGGAATCCCCATGATTTAACAATAATATTCTGTCAGTGACACAATACAATCCAAGTACTGTTTTGTTAAATTTCTGGCAGAAAAACCAATTAATTTTTGGTGAAATATGATCCGCAAATTTTCTCTGATTGCAATTGTAAGCACCTGTTTCTGTTGCGCTTATGCGCAGGAAATAGCAGCCTGGGATACAGTGGACGTCCGTTATCGCCGCGCAGAAGTGTTGTTCAGCACTTACGAAGATGTCATCACTATCAAAGTGCCGACCTATTTGAACAAATTTGATGTAATGGAGCAAATCAAGCTGGCTGTTCAGTTTCCGGGAACGCCGCCACCGGAGAAAAAAACAACCGTGTTTGTGCTTCGGGATGATCAAAATAAAAATGACAAAACCAAAAATTGCGGTATTTTTAAACCCGGAAAAGGTTACGAATGGCGGTTGGATGATTGGCAACAGGACGATGCGATTTTCGATTACGAACCGAGCGAAGTCGATAAGTTGTTATATAACACGATGTTGGACAGCATGTTTGCCCAAGAAATCAGCCCGTTGACATTTGAGGAAAATGAGAGCGATACAAAAAAGCAGATTGCCAAAATGTTCGAAAAAAGTGTTGCGGAAGTCGATTCAATTTATTTTCGGGTGATGTGGTGGCGCGGATTGCAGGCTGCCAAAAAATGAGATCAAAAAAAAAGCCTGTCATTTGACAGGCTTTTTTTTCATCAAAAATTTATCGAACAACTATATTTACCAATCGATCAGGGATAACTATAATTTTTACAACCGTTTTGCCAACGATCAACTCCTGCACGCGATCGGTTTCCATCGCCATTTTTTCGGTGGCTGCTTTGTCCAGCCCAACCGGCAGCGAGAGTTTGTAGCGCAGTTTTCCGTTCACCTGAATCACCACTTCCGATTCATCCTGCACCAGATATTTTTCGTCAAATTGCGGCCAATTTTCATACGCCAGCGATGTTGTGTGACCCAGTTTTTCCCACAATTCTTCGGCGATGTGCGGGGCAAACGGGCTGAGCAGTAGCACGAAGGTTTCCATCACGCTGCGGGGACATTTGCGCCATTTATTGGCTTCATTTACAAATGTCATCATCTGTGCGATGGCAGTGTTAAACCGCATATTTTCAATATCTTCGCTCACTTTTTTGATGGTAGCGTGCAGATGAAACATCTCATCTTTTCCCGGCTCGATATCCTGAATTTGCGGCATCAACCGTCCGTCTTCTTCCACAAACAATCGCCACACGCGATTCAAAAAGCGATAAACGCCCTCAACGCCTTTCATGCTCCACGGTTTCATTTGTTCGAGCGGACCCATGAACATTTCATACAATCGCAGCGCGTCTGCGCCGTAATTTTCCACCACTTTGTCCGGATTGATCACGTTTCCGCGGCTTTTGCTCATTTTGTAGGATTTCGCTTCGATGCGGATTGCCGGGTTTTCCAGCCAAACAAATGCGTCGCCGCGTTTTTCGGTTTCATCTTCGCTCAATTTTTCGGCAACTGCTTTTTCGCCACTGCCTTTGATGGTGTTATCGCTCTGCACCTGCTCAACTGAAACGGGATTTCCGCTGCCATCGCGATAGAGAACGTATTCCATTTCGCCCAAAATCATGCCCTGATGCACCAGTTTTCGGAACGGCTCTTTGGTGGAAACCACGCCGATATCAAACAGCACTTTGTGCCAGAATCGCGCGTACAACAAATGCAATACCGAGTGTTCCGCCCCGCCAACATACAGATCGACATTCATCCAGTATTTCTCTTTTGCGGGATCGATCAGCGCATTTTGGTTATGCGGATCGATGAAACGCAAATAATACCAGCAGGAGCCGGCCCATTGCGGCATCGTGTTGAATTCGCGGGTGTAAATTACGTCGTTTTTTTCCACAAATTTCCAGTTTTCCGGCGCGTTTGACAGCGGCGGCTGCGGATTTTTGTCATCTTTGTCGCCCGATTTGGGCTTGAAATCTTCCATTTCCGGTAGCGTCAGCGGCAGCTCGCTTTCGTCGATGGCGATGGTGCTGCCATCCGGGTGATGCAAAATCGGGAACGGCTCGCCCCAATAGCGCTGGCGGCTGAACAGCCAGTCGCGCAACTTGTAATTGATCTTTCTCTCGCCGATGCCTTTTTCTTCCAACCAGTTGATTATTCTGGATTTGGCTTTTGCAACATGCAGCCCGTTCAAAAAGTCGCTGTTGATTGCCGGACCATCGCCGGTGAAGGCTTTGCCCTCAAAATCCGCCGGTGGTTGAACCGTGCGAATGATCGGCAGATCATAAATTTCGGCAAATTCCCAATCGCGTTCGTCCTGTCCGGGAACCGCCATAATGGCGCCGGTACCGTAAGTGGACAGCACATAATCGGCGATCCACACCGGAATTTTGCTGCCGTTTACCGGATTGATGGCGTATCCGCCGGTGAACACACCTGACTTTTGTTTTTGCAATTCGGTGCGTTCCAAATCGCTTTTCCGGGTAGCGGCTTCGCGATAGGCAACCACTGCATCGCGTTGTCCGGCAGTGGTCAATTTGTCCACCAGCTCGTGTTCCGGCGCCAAAACCATGTAAGTTGCGCCAAACAAGGTGTCCGGGCGAGTGGTGTAAATCAATATTTTTTCTTCACTTCCGTCAACAGGAAAAGTTACTTCCGCACCTTCGGATTTACCGATCCAGTTTTTCTGCATTTCTTTGGTGCTTTCCGGCCAATCCAGTCCTTCCAGATCTTCCAGCAGCCGTTCGGCGTATTCGGTGATTTTCAGCATCCACTGGCGCATCGGCCGGCGATACACCGGGTGCCCGCCGCGCTCGCTTTTTCCGTCGATCACTTCCTCATTTGCCAGCACGGTTCCCAATGCGGGGCACCAGTTTACCGGCACTTCGGCAATGTACGCGAGCCCTTTTTTGTAAAGTTGCAGGAAAATCCACTGTGTCCAGCGATAATAATTCGGATCGGTCGTGTCCACCTGGCGATCCCAATCATACGAAAAACCCAGCGCCTTTAACTGCGATCGAAATTTATTGATATTTTTTTGCGTGGTCACTGCGGGATGTGTACCGGTTTCGATAGCATATTGTTCCGCCGGCAAACCGTAGGCATCCCAGCCCATCGGATGCAAAACGTTGACATTGTTCATGCGTTTATATCGTGCAATAATGTCTGTTGCGGTGTAGCCTTCCGGGTGCCCGACGTGCAATCCCGCACCGCTCGGATACGGAAACATATCCAAAACATAAAATTTTTGTTGATCCGGATTGAAGGAATCCGGCGTGCGAAAAGTTTTGCTGCCCTCCCAATAGGCTTGCCACTTCTGCTCGATCGTCCTGAAGTCGTATCCCATTCGAAACTCCATTGATTATTCATCAAATTGAAACAGTACTTTTGCATATTTTAAATATATGCAAAATCATAAATTATGGCTGCGCGAACGGCGAATTTATGAAATGTATTTAGTGATTTCAAGCTTTTTGGAAAGGAACAAGGGCAAAGCAAAATCGTATTTCATTGTATTTGGCGCGTAAACACTCTATATTGCGGCAATTAAAACGATACATTAACCAAACGTATAACTATTTATGATTCAACTACATAGACGCTTTATTTTCACACTGCTCCTGATATTGACAACTTTGCTGCAAATAGTTTCGCTGCGCGCAGAAGGCGATTTGAAAAAGCCAACCCAACCGCTGCCCCAATTTAAATGGAAAGTGGGGGAGGAGCTGCAGTATAAAGTTAAATACAGTTTTTTGACTGTCGGAAGCCTCAAATTCTGGATTCTGAACAAAGATACGCTCGCCGGACGCAACGTTTACCGCTGCCGGATGCACATGAAATCCAGTTCGGCGATACCCTTTGTCAATCTCGATGACACTTACGAAAGCTTGATCGACGAGGATGTGTTTTCGCACCGCGCCGAAGCCTGGGAACAGGGTGGCGACCACATTTTATACACCCGCTACGATTTCGATTATGAACAAGGCAAAGTGCTAATGTTCATGGAAAAACGTTACAAAGATGACGACCGGACAGAAGTTGTTCTCGATTCCTCCACCGTTTTGAACGGACGGGTTCAGGATGGTTTTTCGCTGCTGTTTTTTGCGCGAGCGAATGTGGAGCGCAGCGATACGGCAGATGTAACCGTTTTTTCGTTCAATAACTTCAATAAAACCAACATCAATTTTACCGGCAAAGTAGAAGATGTGAAAGCCAAGGGCGAAAAAGTGGATGGCTATTTTCTCGATGGTAAAATGAAATTTGTGGGCATTGCCGGATTAAAAGAAGATTTTGAAGGATGGTTTGCGCAGGATGCCCAGCGCGTTCCGCTGCACGCCAGAATGAAAGCTTTTCTCGGAAGTGTGCGATTAAATTTGCATAAATGGAATAACTGGGACGGAGAGATAAAATCACTGGAAGACGACGACGATTGAACCGGCGCTGATTACGCTACTATTCCCCGCAAAATATCCCGGCTTCCGCATTTGGCTGGAACAATATGGGAGTTTGCAATGATGTTCTTTAACAAAAAACGCAGTCGAATTACGATCAATCAAATTATTTACGAAAGCGATACGCATATTTTGGTCGATTACAACGGCAATCGTGTGTGGCTGCGGCGATCCAGAATTGACATTGTGCCGGATGACGACGGAAAAATTGTAATCGAACTGAGCAACCGCTATTTAAAGGACAAGCTAAAACACAGGAAAACGTAACTATTATATTTTTATAGAATTAGACCTAAAAAAGGGCGTTTGAAAACGCCCTTTTTTGTTTTCAAAATTTGGATTTTCGTCTAAAAAATCTCTTCCAGCGATTTACACAGAATTTCCAGATATTGTTTGTCTGCCGGCGTGAACGGCTCCAAAACATGCGAATCGATATCCAGCTCCCCGATAATCGCACCATTTTTGAAAACCGGCACCACAATTTCCGATTTCACCGTTAAACTGCACGCCAGATAATTATCCTCTTTGGAAACATCCTGGATTACGAATGTTTCTTCGCGTTCCGCAGCCTGACCACAAATGCCGGTGCCAAATCCGATCCGGGTGTGATCTGTTTCCGCGCCCATATACGGTCCCAAAACCAGCTCTCGCGGCGATTCCGGATCAACGATGTAAAACCCCACCCAGTCAAAATAGGGAATTTCCGATTCGAGCAATTGGCAAATATTCATCAACTTTTGGTCGCGATCGCCATCGCCGGACAACACAGCTTCGGCACGCTGCAAAATTTTTTCATACGCCTGTTGTTTATCAAAATGGGTTGCTGGCATTGTTTTCCTTTCTTTAAATATTTATTCAATTCAGCCAAATCTAACCATTTGAAAGGCGTTTTGCAATTGCAGAGAGAATCGCAAAATGGTCAAAAAATATTCAGATTCTAATGATAAGTGCATGGATTTCTCCCGGAAAATTGATAAATTACTTTTTACCTAACCCAAACAGAAGATGCTTTATGAAATGGACACCCGCAATTGTTTGTGTTGTTATATTTTTTGGATTGTTCGCTGCGCTGGATCGTTCGATATCGCCGCAGGTTCCTTTTCCACTGGGAAAATTTTTTAACCCGTACAGTGGATTTTGGGCAAATGGCGACAAAAAAATGCCGTTGAACGAAACGGTCGATCTGCCGGAATTGAAAGAATCCGTTGCAATTTCGTGGGACGATCGCGGCATTCCGCATATTTTTGCCCAAAATGATCACGATTTATACATGGTTCAGGGATTTGTGGAAGCGCGCGACCGGTTGTGGCAAATGGAATTTCTGACATACGTTGCAGCCGGTCGGCTAGCCGAAATTCTCGGAAACAAACCGCAAATTGTGGCGCACGATCATTTTCGCCGGCGTGTTGGAATGGTTTACGCGGCGGAAAATGCGCTCAAATCTGTTCGGCAGGATGCTCAAGCCTATCAGGCGGTTGAAGCTTACGCAAAAGGCGTCAACGCATGGATTCGCCAGCTCGATGAAAGCAAACTGCCGCTGGAATACAAAATTCTGGATTACAAACCGGAAATCTGGACGCCGTTGAAAAGCGCACTCGTGCTTAAAATGATGTCGTGGGATTTAACCGGACGCAACGAAGAGGTGCAATACAGCGAAATCCGCAACGCAATGGGCAGCGAAACAACCGCCACTTTATTTGAGGCAACGCCTTTCAAAATGGAAGCGATCATGCCCGAAAATATGCGCTGGGCATTCTCGCCGGTCGATCGCCCGAAAGCGCCGGACAGCCTGTTTTCCGGCAAATTTCACACCGATTTCGATCAGATTATCCAGCCGGAAGCCAACAACGGCAGCAATAATTGGGTGGTTGCGGGCAGCAAAACCGCCACCGGAAAACCGATTTTGTGCAACGACCCGCATCTGAAACTCAACCTCCCGTCGATCTGGTACGAATCGCAATTGATTTCCCCATCCGTAAATGTGTATGGCGTCAGCCTTCCCGGCGTGCCGATGGTCATCATTGGATTCAACAAAAACGTGGCGTGGGGCGTAACCAACGCCGGCACGGATGTGATGGACTGGTATAAAATCAAATTCAAAAATGCCCAGGCAAACGAATATTTTTTCGATGGCAAATGGCTGCCGACCCAAAAACGTCCGGAGGCGATCAAAATTCGCGGCGCCAAAACCGTTTTCGATACCGTCGCATACACCCATCACGGACCGGTCAGTTATATGGATGACGAAACACCTTTTTCTGATAACGTCCCGACCGTCGCAGCGCTTCGCTGGACCGCGCACGATCCATCCAATGAAGTGAAAGCGTTTTATCTGATGAATCGAGCGGAAAATTTGCAGGATTATAACGAGGCGCAACAATACTTCGAATGCCCTGCCCAAAATATTGTTTTTGCTTCAGTTGAGGGTGATATCGCGCTGCGCCATTCCGGGAAATTCCCGGTGCGTTGGCCGCAGCAGGGACGATACGTCAGCGACGGCACAGACGCAGCGTACGACTGGAAAAATTACATCCCGTTTTCGCAATTGCCGTATAGTGAAAATCCCCGGCAGGGATTTTTGGCTTCTGCCAACCAAAAACCGGTGGACGAAAATTACCCATATTTGATGCTTGGACAGTATGCCACATTTGAGCGCGGCGCCCGCATTCACGAACGCTTGCGTGAACTCAGCGAAATCACCCCGCAGGGGATGATGCGGTTGCAACTCGATAACCGGAATTTGCGCGCCCGAACCGTTTTGCCAACGATGTTGGCAGCGCTGGATTCGACCCAAATGACCCACAGCGAGCGAATAGTGTTCATCGAATTACGCAAATGGAAATTTGACAATCAGCGCGATTTTATTGCACCAACAATTTTCGAACACTGGTTCGAAGCGCTCACAACCGCCATTTGGGATGACGATTTGCCCGGAAATGCCAACAGCGTTTTTCTCTATCCGAACGATGGCGTGACGATGCGCCTGCTTTCCGCCGATACTGCCAGCACATATTTCGATGATCGGCTAACGCCGGAAGTAGAGCAATACGGCGATATCGTTCAAAAAACATTTCGGGAGACAACGGATAAGCTAACCCAAAAATTCGGTGAATTTGGAAATGCCTGGCGATGGGGAACCGCGCGTGGAACAGAAATTCAGCATCTCGCGCGAATGTCCGGTTTGGGGCGAAAAAAATTGCCGACCGACGGCGACGCAATTGCGGTAAACGCAACCAAAGCCAATCACGGGCCATCGTGGCGAATGATCGTTCAACTGGATTCGCCAAAACCGATCGCGTGGGGCATTTATCCCGGCGGGCAAACCGGGAATCCCGGTTCCAAAAAATATGACCAGTTTATCGATCCCTGGGTTGCCGGATTGTATTACGAATTGCTTTATTTGACCTCGCCCGGCGAAATTCACGAACGACTGGTCAACAAAACATTTTTCCAAAAAACCAACCAACGCTAAACAGAAGTGACGCTATGATTTTATTGATAATCGCCATGCTCGTGCTCTATTATTTTCAGCCATATTGGTGGTGGATTTTGGTTTTGCCGCTATTTTACGGATTCATTTTTGGCAAAAAACCGTTGAACAGTTTTCTGGTGGGTTTGTCCAGCGCGGGATTGGTTTGGATTGGCGTGGCAAGCTATCAGTATTTTAACGATGCCGCCATTGTTGCCCAAAAAATCGCGGAAATGATGAACGTGGGCAGCCCGTTTTTGCTGATCGGAATCACCGGATTAATTGCGATTATTTGCGGTGGTGTCGGTGCGCTCACCGGGAATGTGTTGCGCAACTTGTTCCGGTAAACAAATTTCTGCATTATTTATCAAAAAAAAGGCGGGGGTTACCCGCCTTTTTCAATTAAAATAGGTTCGAAATTTTGTTTACCACCAACCGAATCGCGGCTGGTTCAATGCGATAATAAAACATGCGATAACCCCAATCCAGACGAACACATACAGCGGCACAAAATACTGCCGTTTTTTGAGCATCTCCGGAAAGTGAATTGGAGTTTCGGCAAATTTGCCGCGCGGTTTGCTGGGGAAGAAAAACGTTTTATACGTTTCGATTGTGGCAACTGTAAAACCGATGCCGCACAGCGCGATCAGAAAGAAATTTTGGGTGAACAGCGCAGCCAGCGCGCCGTAAAAAAACGCAAATGCCGGACTGCGGAAAAATTTGAATGTTTCAAATCCTTCGATGGGTGCATCTTTCCACGCGCCGCCGAAAGCGGAAACCCAACCGCCGATGCTGCCGGCCAGAAAAATACCCAGCCATCCGCTGAACATATCTTTATTGGTTTCCATATAATTTAAACCCAAACCGATCAAAATGATGCCCAGCGCATATCCCGCGCCAACACTCAGCCGCGCGCTGCGGCTTTTGACCACTTTGCCGAACACCGCAAATTGCATCGGAATGGTGTATTTGGATTGATCCTGCTCGCGCAAAAATGTTTTGTAATATTCCAGAATCAGGCGTTCGATAGCATATGTTGAACCGAACAACAGCCAGATGTTTGCTGCCATTGTTAAATCCAGTTTGCTGACCCACCAGATTACCGGCGCCGCAATGCCGCTAATAACAATACTGCGAAAAAATTGCCGGTTCGTGAAACCCTCATGCGGTGAATCTTTATACATTCCCCAGGTTGAGGTGTGGGCACCGGCAAGTAATCCGGTAATCAGTGCGATAAAAAATTCCATGCGAGTGTTTATCCTCCATTCTACAGTCGTTGATATTGTTCATTTCATAACAAGCTTTCAATTTAACACAGTCGCACTTTTTTTCCAACACTCTTGAACACTTCTCCAATTTGCTGTCTTTTTTGCCAGCGCGGCGGAACCAAAAAGAAATTTGCAATTAATTCTTGATAATGGAATCCAGAATCTATATATTTGCCAGCGTTTTATTCGGGGTGTAGCGCAGCCTGGTTAGCGCGCCTGCTTCGGGAGCAGGAGGTCGGAAGTTCGAATCTTCTCACCCCGACATCATCAACTAAGTGAATTAGCCCGCAAATTGCGGGCTTTTTGCTTTAAACCGAAATGCAGGAAACGCCAATGCCCACACAATCCAACGATATTTTACATCTCGTACTCGATGGCGAAAGTCTGACCATCGATACCCTCGTCACCGCCGCCAGACATCCTAAAATCCGGGTAAATATTTCCGAAGACGCCCAAAAGCGTATGAAACGCAGCCGTGATTGGGTGGATGGCGTTCAAAAAGATGGCGAGCCGGTGGTTTACGGCATCAACACCGGATTCGGTTCGCAGGCGATTGTTTCGATCGACAAAGAAAAATTGCACCTGCTCCAGCAAAACCTGATCATGAGCCACGCCGCTGGTACTGGCGATCCGCTGCCGCTGGATGTTGCCCGCGCAACGATGATGCTGCGCGCCAATACGCTCGCCAAAGGCTTTTCCGGCATCCGGGTCGAAGTGGTGGAAACCGTGCTGGAAATGCTCGAAAAGAACGTTATTCCGTGGCTTCCGTCGCAAGGCTCGTTGGGAGCAAGCGGCGATTTAGCGCCGTTATCGCATCTGGCGTTGGTGCTTTCCGATATCGGGCGAGTGAAAAATCCGGAATACACCGGTCGTGCTTACATTTTGGATCCCAAAACCAAACAATGGGAATTGACCAACGGCAGGGCTGCCATGAAACGGGCAGGCATTCCGCAAGTCCGGTTGGAAGCAAAGGAAGGCTTGGCGCTGAACAACGGCACCCAGGTTACCACGGCAATTTTGGCGCTGGCCTATCACGATGCCCAACAATTGGTCAAGCTTGCCGATATCGCCATGAGCATGAGTCTGGAAGCGTTGCAGGGCATTTATTCCGCGTTTCGCCCGGAAATTCACCAACTGCGACCGCATCGCGGACAGATCGACACCGCAGAAAATATCCGCCGGTTAACCGAAAGCAGCATGTTGCTGGATCGCCATTTTGAGCAGGTGCAGGATGCTTACAGCCTCCGCTGTCATCCGCAGGTGATGGCCGGTGTGCGCGATACGCTGCGTTTTATCGAAAACACCATCACCATCGAGATGAACGCCACAAACGATAACCCCATTATTTTCCCAGATTTACAGGAATACAGCAAAGCCATTTCCGGTGGTAATTTTCACGGACAACCGGTAGCGTTTGCCGGCGATTTTTTGAGCATCGTGCTTTGCGAAGTCGGCAATATTTCCGAACGGCGTATTTTCCGGTTATCGGATAAAAATCTCAATCGGGGACTACCGTCGTTTCTGATCACCAATCCGGGGTTGGAAAACGGGTTGATGATTGCCCAATATACTGCCGCATCGCTGGTGTCGGAAAACAAATCGCTGGCGCATCCGGCCAGTATCGATTCGATTCCGTCCTGCGAAAATCAGGAAGACCATGTGAGCATGTCGCCGATCAGCGCCCGGAAAGCCCGGCAAATTCTCGCGAATGTTCAAAAAGTGGTGGCAATCGAGCTGCTGTACGCGGCACAGGCGTTGGAGCTGATCCTCAATCGCGAACGTCAGAAATTTGATACCAGCCCGGAATCGCTATTCGGAAAAGGCACCTGCGCGGCGTTCGAAACGATCCGCAAACACGTCGCGTTTCTGGAAAAAGATCGCCCGATTTATCTCGATATCGAAAATATGCTGGCGCTCATCCAAAACGGCGAACTGCTGAAAAAAGTGGAATCAAAAATCGGTCCGCTGAAATAATCTGCAACAACCGACTTCATGAAAATCAGATACTTGGATTCAAAAATAAAAAGGTAATTTATGGAATGGATTGCTGACCCTCAAGCGTGGGTTGCACTGCTGACGTTAACAATTCTGGAAATTGTTCTCGGTATCGATAACATCATTTTTATCACCATTTTGGTGGGGCGTTTGCCGGAAAAACAACGCAACAAAGGTCGCGTTGTCGGTTTGGCGTTGGCAATGGTGATGCGCATTTTGCTGCTGCTGTCCATCACCTGGATTATGAAACTCACCACGCCGTTGTTCACGGTTTTGCAACAGGAAATCTCCGGCAGGGATCTCATTTTACTGATCGGCGGATTGTTCCTGATTGCCAAAAGCACCCGGGAAATCCACCATTCGCTGGAGGGTGAGGAGGAGCATCATGCGGCGTCCAAAGCCGCCAGTTTTGCGGGGATAATCACCCAAATTGCCATCATTGACATCGTTTTTTCGCTCGATTCGGTAATTACCGCCGTCGGTTTGGCGAAAGATGTTGCGGTGATGATCATCGCCATTGTGATCGCGGTGTTAATTATGATGGCATCGGCAAAAGCAATCGGCGAATTTGTGGATGAACACCCGACACTGAAAATGCTGGCGCTGAGCTTTTTGATTATGGTTGGCGTTGCGCTGGTCGGCGAAGGTTTCGATATGCATATTCCCAAAGGCTATATTTATTTTTCGATGGCGTTTTCCGTGGTTGTCGAAATGCTCAATTTGCGCATTCGCAAAGCCCGGAAACCGGTGAAATTGCGGAAAGCGATTCAGAAATAATGTTGCAGCACCATTGATATTTCCAATAAATCGTTGGCAATGATCAATAGAATTTACAAATTGCGGTGTTCCGAAACTTCGATATTCGGGGCGCCGCATTTTTTTTGAATTAAACCGAAAACCAATGAGGTTAACGCCATGCTGAACCGCATTCGTGGCTTTATTTTGATCATAAATACGCTGATTCCGCTAATTTTAATTACCGCTATCGGATTTGGTGGTTGGTATGTGTATCAAAAACTGGCGGAACCGGTGCGAAAAATGAGCGCCACCCTAACCAGTCTGAACGCTAATGCCAGATTTACGATCGACCAATCCGGTCGCGCGTTCGAGCGACTGGCGGAGCCGCTGCGCGAAGTGCGCACGAAAGTATCGTTTGCAGCGGATTATATCGCCGAAATGCCCGTAAAAATGCCCGATTTGAGCATCCCGAACCTGTCGCTGAATATCCGCCCGGAAATTGAACGACTGGATGAATACCCGTGGTTTTATCTGGAAATGAAACCGGTGGAAGTGGGCATGCCCAGCATCAACGGTCCGGAAATTCCCGGACTGACCGAAACCAAAACCACATTTTCCAGCATGTTGGGAATTATGGATTCCATGGTCGGCATTGTGGATATCATCGCCGGGCTGAACCAACTGGAAACGGATTTGCTGCGGCTGGCAGTCGATACGGGACAGGTGCTCGCCGCCATCGGCGATATTTTTGGCAAATTCTGGACGATTTTGAAATGGTTCATCCTCTTCGCGCTGATTTGGCTGGTTTTTGGCTACGCATACTGGACAGTCCGCCGGTTAAACGAAGGCGTTAAGTTGTTGTTCAATCTCGAATAATCGACCGAAATAAATTTGTCTGATTCCCCGATTTTCCGTAATATAGACCAAACAAAAAATGGTGAAAACTATGGGATTCCTCGATTATCTTTCTGCAAACAGCAACGGAATTTGGGTGCTGCTTGGCATGATTGCCGCAGCAGTTTTGTTCATCCAGTGGCTGGCGTGGATTTTCAACAAAGGGCGCTATTCCCGCCCGAAAGACAGCAGTCAAAGCCCGGTGCGAAACAGCATTCGTTTTTTGCTGGCGGAAGCGTTGGCAAAAATCATCAACGATTTTCGCCATTTGCTGGCGTTGATTCTGGTATCCATTTTTGGCATTGCGTTGTTTTATGTGATGTTGAAAGCCGGCGGCTCGTTTGATAATATGCTCGAAGGCGTGCAGGCTGTTGCTGCGGCACTGGGCGGTTTGATCGGCTCGATAATGGGCTATTATTTTGGCGAATCTTCTGCCAAACCTGCCATATCTACGCCGGTTGGCGGCAACACAACACCGGATGAAATTGAGCAGGGCGACCAGCATCGCAACGGCAACGATGACATCCGTCCGGCGCCGGTTCCGCCACCACCACCACCACCACCGCCATCCGATTCTTCGGAGCGCAATGATCACGAAGGAATTTAGGGGGCAACATGTTGAAAAATTTAAGCTTGCATGTCGTTGATTCTGTGTTCGACCCGAACAGCACCGAGAAAAAAGTGTTTGTCCGGCAACGCGAAAAATCGACGCTTTACAAAGTGTATTTGTATATTTCCGGTGGCGATGTGCCGTTTGTTCAGCAAGTAACTTACCGGCTGCATTCCAGCTTTCCGAACCCGGATCGCCAGGTGTATCGCACGCCGTCCAACCCGGATTGCCAATTGATTATCTGGACATGGGGATTGTTCAACGTGCAGGTAACTGTGCAGGACAAAAACGGCTATTTTTACACATTCGAACACCGGATGTCATACGACCGCGAATTGACGAATGTGCCGGCCGAAAATTATGTTTGGGAAAAGTGACTTGTTTATTTTTTTGTTGATTTTTGACAGGAAAACAGGATTGACAGGTCTCGTTCCAGGCTCCTGCCTGGAACGTTAAAACATCACGAAAATCGCTCCACCGCCAGCGCGGAAATATCAATTTCCGGTGAACGGTTGGCGGCGAGATCCGCAACCAGTTTGCCGGTTTCCGGTGCCAGCGAAATGCCGATCATCGCATGTCCGGCGGCAACCAGCACATTTTTATACCGCGAAATCCTGCCGATATACGGCAACCCGTCCGGCGAAACCGGACGCAAACCGGCCCACGGTTCCACCGATTTTACGTCTGAAAGATCAGTTTCCGGCAAATATCGCGGAATCGCTTTTAAAATGGCGTTCACCCGCCGTTGATTGATGTTGAAATCCAACCCACCCAATTCCATCGTTCCGGCAAATCGCAGGTGATCGCCCATTGGCGTCACCGCAACCCGCGCTTCTTCCAGAATTAGGGGCGTTTGCAACATTTTCCCACCCGGTTTTATGGTCACGCTGTACCCTTTTCCGGGTTGGATGGGCAATTTGAGCCGCAATTGTTTGGCAATTATTGGCGAGAATGCACCGCCGGTAATCAAAAATTCGTCTGCCCGGAAATCGCCGCGATGGGTTTTGGCTGCAGTTACCCTTCCTTTGTCGATTTCGAATCCGGTTGCGGTTACGCCGGTGTGGATGTCCACACCGTTTTCCCGGAGCAACCGGGTCATTTCGGTCAGGAATTTGCCCGGATCGATATGCGCGTCCTCCGGAAAATATGCGCCACCTTTGGCGGATGTTTGCACCGTATCGTCCATTTCGTGGATTTCCGGCGCTGTCATCATCCGGCAGTCCAGCCCCATTTGGTGACCCTGTTCCACCAGTTCTTCCAATTCGTGCCAGCCGGAATCCGTGTTGCACAACATCAGCAATCCGCGTTTGGTCAACCCAAAATCAATGTTCTCCAATTGCGAAATTTCCCCGAACAACTGTTTGCTGGAAAGGTGCAGTTTTAGCAGTAAATCACGCGATTTTTTGACATGCGCAGTCGTGCATGCGCCGCGAAATTTCCACAGCCAATCCAGAAATTCCAGATCCAGCCGTGGTTTGATGTAAAATGGACTTTCAGCATCGAACATCCATTTCATGCCCTGAGCGATTGCGCCCGGCGCTGCCAACGGCACAAAATGGCTCGGGACAATCAACCCCGCATTGCCGGTGGATGATCCGAAACCCAATTCCTTTTGTTCGATCAGCGTTACGCTGTGCCCGTCTTTTTGCAAAAAATATGCGGCGCACAATCCAATGACGCCGCCGCCGATAATCACTATTCTTTTCTGTTCCATTGTTGCCTCAAACCACCTGAAATCCGTGTGCGTACGGGTCGTCATCATCGATAAAAATGGTGTTGAGACCGGTTATTTTCGCCCATCCTTCGATGCTCGGGATAATTGCGGCGTAATCGCCGACGGTTGTTTCACCCTCCACGCGGCAGCGGAACAGGCTCCCGATGATGCTTTCGTGAACAAAATCGTCGCCCACTTTCAGCTCCCCGTGAGCGAATTTCTGCGCCATCCGGGCAGAAGTTCCCGTGCCGCATGGCGATCGATCGATGGCTTTATCGCCGTAAAAAACCGCGTTGCGGGCGTGCGCTTCCGGGTGTTTCGGTTTGTCGCTCCACTCCAGATGGCTCAATCCGCAAATGGTCGGATCGTCCGGGTGCACAAAGGTGTATTTTTCATTCATCCGTTTGCGGATGTGCGGGCTGTATTGCAAAATTTTTCCGGCGCCCAGCGCATCGATGCCGCGATAATTGCCCTGCGGCTCCACAATCGCGTAAAAATTGCCGCCATACGCCACATCGATGGTCAGTTCGCCCAAACCGGGACATTCCACCGTGAGGTTTGCCGAGTGCAAAAACGACGGCACATTCACGATGCGAACGGATGTCACTTTGCCCGATTCATTTTGCTGATAATGCGCGTCCACTCGTCCGGCAGGTGTTTCCAAACGAAGCAATCCAGGTGTTTGCGGTGTAACCAGCCCCCGCTCGATGAGCACGGTGACCGTTCCGATAGTACCGTGTCCGCACATCGGTAAACAGCCGCTGGTTTCGATGAACAGGATTGCCACATCGCAATCATCGCGGGTGGAAGGGTAGGGGATGCTGCCGGACATCATATCGTGACCGCGCGGTTCAAACATCAGTCCGGTACGAATCCAGTCGAATTCCGCCAAAAAATGCTGGCGTTTTTCGCTCATTGTGCGCCCTTCCAAAAACGGGCCGCCGCCGGCGACAACCCGGACAGGATTGCCGCATGTGTGCGCATCGATGCAAAAAAAAGTATGGCTGCGCATGATTTTTTTCTCCGATACAACCAAATGTTATTGTTGATGTTATGGGTGGCTGTTCAGCCCGAGTGCCTGACGGGTGAATTTTTCGAGATAGTCCAGCAACGCGTCTGATGCGGCGGCAGCGCTGTCGGCATTTTGATTGGCAACGGCTTTCACCAGATTGGCATGCAGATCGGCTGCGTTGGTCAGATCACCGCTACCCTGATAAAAATACCAGAATCGCCGGCAGTGGGAGTGGAGCGGGGAATTTGCCAAAACGGCAAAACTGTTTTTGCAGGCGTGTTCCATTATGCTGTCGCTGACTTTGTCCCAGCGCATAAATTCTGAAATGTCGTTAGCTGCGGCGGCTTTTACCAATTCGTAAGCACATTGTTTGAGGGTTTTGCACTGGTCGGGAGTGGCGCGTTGGGCGGCTTTGCGGGCGATCAGCCGGTCGAGCTCGCGACGGGTTTCCAGGATCGCCAGATACTCGGTGAGGTTGATTTCCGTAACAATCATCCCGCGCCGGGGCAGCGAAATAACCAATCTGTCGGCGATGAGGCGTTGCAACGCTTCCCGCAGCGGTGTGCGCCCGATGTTAACCCTTTTGCTCAGCTCCTGTTCAGAAAAAGCAGTGCCGGGCAACATTTTTAGCGTTACAATCATCTCTTCGACCAGTTGATATGCTTTTTCGGATAAGCTTTGGGTAACTGACGATGTTGATAATGGTTCGTCCATTTTTTCCGGCCCTTCACTGATTAATGTTGAATTAAGGTTAATAATATAGCTAATATATCAGAAATTCAACCGGGAAAAATTTTAGTCGTTGCACTTTTGAAACAATACAATATCGAAATCTGGCTTATGAGCAGATGATACCGAATTTAACCACAGAGCTATGCGGTGCGCCGCGTTTTCCGAGGAAAAATGAAGATGGAACCCGAAAATGTTTTGCAAACCAATCAATGTTCAGGTGTTTCGACATTTTTTTTCACCTTTGTTGCAATATGGGGCACTTGTGTCAACATCATCAGCGTATTTGCCGGTTTACTTTGCACTATTGTCTTAATTTTTTGGGCTATTGTCGCAATATTCCACAGGATTGTCGCAAAAATCCACAGTATAAGCGGAAAATGTTGTATCTGCATTGCAATATTTTGTGGTAATGTCGTGAAATTCGTCAGGCTTGCCATAAGCTAAAAGCCAAAAGCCAAAAGCCAAAAGCCAAAAGCCAAAAGCCAAAAACCAAAAACCAAAAGTTAAAAGTTAAAAGTTAAAAGTTAAAAGTTAAAAGTTAAAAGTTAAAAGTTAAATGCTAAAAGTTAAAAGTTAAAAGCCAAAAGCCAAAAGCCAAAAGCCAAAAGCCAAAAACCGTTTATTATGAGGGTGTTTGTTTGGCGCGACAAAATGCCTCGTTTTTACTGATTGTATTTACCCAACATTTGGCTCCAATAATAAATATACATCTTGAATCTTCATTATATACACGCTAACTTTCAATCGTCATCGCAAAAAAGTTTCCTTCATATAATGCTATTGCTAAGAAAATTAGAGGCCGTTATATGAATTTGCTTATTGTCAAATGCCTTCGATTAAACCACTTGATCATTTTCCTACTGGTTTCATTTTGTGTATCAGTGAAAGCATTAGATCCCCAGAAACGGATTACGCAGTATGATATAAAAATTTATACTGCCAAAGACGGATTACCAATGAATGCCTGCAATGATATTTTTCAGGATTCTCGTGGGTATATTTGGATTGCCACTCAAGAAGGACTTGTGCGTTGGGATGGCAGTGATTTTAAGCTCTTTGATAAAAGTAAGTATTCCGGAATTACTGAGAACTTTATCTTGGATATTGAAGAGGATGAGGAAGGTAACCTGTGGATTGCCACAAGTGGTGGTGGTGTCTGCCGATTCGATGGCAGGCGCTTTCACAGCTATGATTTAACACAACATCAAGCCAATAACTTTGTAAAAAAAATTGCAAAAGGTAAAAATAATGTTCTCTGGTTTGGGACTGAAAATGGTCTGGTTAGATTTCAAAACAATGTATTTAAAACTTACAATAATTCTAATGGACTAAGGCATAACAATATATCGTCAGTTTTAGAAACCCAAAGTGGTGAAGTTCTTGCTGGAACATGGGGAGGATTATATAAAATTCGGGCAGATAAGCTTGAACTTATATCTACAAAAGTGCTCCCATTTGCATTATTTGAAAGAAAAAATAATGAAGTTGTTATTGCCGGTAACACTGGAAAACTTTATTCCTACGTCAACGGGAAATTTTCAGAATTTAATTCAATAGAAATGCCTACCACCCATTTGATTTTAGCTATTTATGAAGATGCGCAGGGTAGTTTTTGGTTTTGTACAGATGGTAACGGAATTATGCGTTATTATAAAAACAGGTTTGAGATTTTAAAAGAGAATGTCGGGGACCAAGGGGGAAATTTATTTTACTCAAATATGATTCAGGACAGAGAAAATAATTTTTGGTTTGCAGGTAATGGCGGAGTCCTTAAACTATTTGACAACAAATTTAGTGTTTTTGGTGTTCAAGAGGGATTTAAAAATAATTTTGGTTCCACCATATGTGAAGATTTGAATGGGTGGAAATGGGCCGGAATACGCCAAGGTGGCATAGTGCAATTTAATAGAGATACTACTATTAACTGGTTTGCGAATAGCGTTACCGGACCTGGAGATATTGCAAGTATATTGCCTGATAGCAATAATGGCGTTTGGTGTGGATATAGATATGAAATTGCACACCTTAATGATGGAAAACTGCAAAGATATGACATTTCAGAATTATTGAAACCATTATATTCGGAAGTATTATCGATGATTAGAAGACAAAACGGGAATATTCTAATCGGTGTAACCAGTGGAAACCTACTTGAATTTGATGGAAAAGCATTTACAAAAAAGCAGATTGCTGACGGTGAATCTGCAAACATAATATGCCTACTCGAAAGGAAAGATCAAACCGTTTGGATTGGCACTACAAAAAAAGGTTTATACCAAATACAAAATGGTGAGATTGCCAAAATTGATGTTACCGCAGGATTCCATGCTCTTGGTGTTAATGCTTTATATGAGGATACAAACGGTACGGTTTGGATTGCTACTGATGAAATGGGATTGTATTGTTATAAAAAGGGAATATTTTACAATATATCTTCTCGCAACGGTTTGGCATTTGACCGTTTATTTTCAATCTTAGAAGATGATTTTGGATATTTATGGTTCAGTGGCAACCGGGGAATATTTCGGGTAGGAAAAACACAGCTCGATGCATACTTCAATGGTTTAAGAAGTTCTGTAACCTGCGACTATTATGACCATTTAGACGGAATGCGAAAAAGTGAATTTAACGGACGCCGCCAACCTGTAGCCTGGAAAAGCCGTGATGGGAGGCTTTGGTTTGTCTCAATCGCAGGTGTAGTAACTATAAATCCGAACAATTTGTCATTCAACCCAATCAAACCGCCAATTTATATTGAACGATTGGATACACCGAACAAAAAGTACGAAATATATAGTAATTCAGTGCTCACTCTCCATAAAGAGGAACGCGAAATCGAGTTGCATTATGTCGCATTAAGCTACACAATTCCAGAGCGTGTGAATTTTAAATACATACTCGAGGGATTTGATAAAGACTGGCAAAATGCTGGCACCCGCCGTTTTGCCGCTTACACAAATTTACCGCACGGCGAATACACCTTTCGGGTGAAAGCCTGCAACAATGACGGCGTTTGGAACAAAACCGGCGCAGCGATGACATTTACCATCCCGCCGTTCTGGTTTGAAACGTGGTGGGCAAAAAGTATCTTCGGAATTCTGGCGATGTTAGCTTTGGTTTTGGCAAGCCGGATGTATATCCGCAAAAACCTGGACCGTCAACATATGCGATTGAAAGCAGAACAAGCCACCCGGCTGGAACAGTTGGATCGCATGAAAACCCGGTTTTTTGCTAATATTTCCCACGAATTCCGGACACCCTTGACGCTGATTTTGGGACCGTTAGAACAATTCCTGGCTGGCAAATTACCGTCATCCCCGGAAAATGATTACCGGATCATGCACCGTAACGCCCTGCGGTTGCAGGGTCTGATCAATCAATTGCTGGATTTATCCAAACTGGATGCGGGCGGTTTGAAATTGCAGGCGCAGCCCACGGAAATCGGGCGAATGCTGAAAACCCTTTGCCAATCATTTTTATCTCTCGCGGAGCAATTGGGCGTACAGCTACACCTGGATTTTCCCGGAACGGAACAGGTTGTTTATCTCGATCGGGAAAAATTCGAGAAAATCCTAACCAACATACTTTCCAACACCTTTAAATTTACGCCCAAAGGTGGGGTAGTGCAGGTTCGGCTGCGTCTGCACTTGCCATCCGACGATGATCCGGGCAGCGATGTGTCATTTGTGGAAATCGAAATCCGCGATACCGGCATTGGCATAACCCAGGAACAATTGCCGCATATTTTTGACCGGTTTTATCAGGCAGATGCCGGGCAGAACCGGGTTCAGGAAGGCAGCGGCATCGGTTTGGCGCTGGCGCGGGAGCTGGTCGAATTGCATCACGGCGACATTCGGGTTGCCAGCGAACCGGGCAAGGGCACAACCTTTTTCATCAAACTGCCAACCGGAAAATCGCATTTGCAGGATGAAGAAATTATCAGTGAAAATCTCCCTGAAGTTCATGATTTTCAACCGGCGGTAAGGGACATTTTTGCAGCAGAAAAAGTGGCTGCAAGTTCAACAACCAATCCGGTTGTATCCGAATCTGCGCCGCTGGTGCTGATTGTTGAAGACAATGCAGACTTGCGATACTATCTCCGAAGCCGGTTGAACGATAAATACCGGATTGCCGAGGCAGAGAACGGGCAAAAAGGCATCGCGATAGCGCAGGAAAGCATGCCGGATTTAGTGATCAGCGATGTGATGATGCCGGAAACGGACGGATTCGAGCTTTGCCGCTGGTTAAAAACAGACGAACGGACCAGCCACATACCGGTCATTCTGTTAACCGCGCTGGCTGCCCCGGAAAACAAGCTGGAAGGACTGGAAAACCGGGCGGATGACTACATCGTCAAGCCTTTTGATGCCGGAGAACTTCGGGTGCGGGTGCGTAACCTCATTGAAAATCGTGAAATGTTGCGGCAACGGTTCCGCACGGAATCCGGCATTCAGCCGGCAAATGTGACGGTCACCCGCCATGATGAGGTGTTTTTGAAAAAAGCGCTTTCCGTTGTGGAAAAGCATCTGGCTAACCAGCGTTTTTCGCTGGACGATTTTGCCGGTGAAATGGCCTGGAGTGCCAAAACGTTGCAGCGCAAAATAAAGGCGTTGACCGGCTTTACGGCGCATGAATTTATTTACGATATTCGTTTAAAAACCGCCGCACAACTCCTCCGGGAAAGCGATGATACAGTAACCACCATTGCCATCGATACCGGTTTTTCCAGCCCCGGACATCTGGCAAAATTGTTTCGAAAGCGCTTCGGGATGTCTCCGTCTGTATATCGTTCAGTTAACACACCCACCTAAAAAATTTCGGCGCAGATTTTATTGTCTTTTTGCCCGGGTTTGTCCCTGTGGTACAAACAATTGTCCGTCAGGTATTCGCAACCATCACCTCAAATTTATTATCTTTCAACCGTTGTTTCCATACATCAAAGTTCTCAAAAACCAAATTGTTTGCGGACATAATCGCTTCCGCGAAACAGATGTTTCATTAACCACACAAAAGGAGGTTTCTTATGAAACGTTGGTTGATTGTAATCGGTTTGATTGGTTTCACAGTGTTGCAGGGCTGTGTTGAGGATAAAATGCCGTTGAAACAGTCGGATAATATCGATCTGGAAAGTGAGGATGACAATGTCTATCAACTTGAGATGCAGGATCGATACGATGTTGCGTTTTTCGGCGATAACACGTTGTATAAAACCGTGACCATTCCGGCAGGCTCCAACGATGCCCTGCAAACTGCGATCGACGCCGTTGGCGAAAAAGGCACTGTCCGGCTGGCAGCAGGAATGCACACGGAATCCGGCACGGTGATGATTACCCATCCGGTGCGCATTCTTGGCGAGCCTGGCGCCGTTGTAACATTTGACAGCGATGCTTTTGTTAATGTGGGAGAGATTCAGGCCGGTTTTTACATCAGGGATACCTACCGGGTACTGATTGACAATCTGGAAATCCGCCCGGTGGGATCCATCGGCGGCACCGCCCTGCTCATCCAGGACAGCTATCGACCCCGCATCCAGAATTGTAAATTTTACGATTTTGAATTTACCATTCTCATCGAAGAAGGCAACGATACCCGGCTGTATGACAATTTTGTTTCTGCAACGCCTGAATGGATGACCAATTTTTTTGAGGTATTTGCTATCACCAATATCAATGGCGATCGTGTCCGTATCGAAGGCAATACGATCACGAATGCATTCTTTGGTGTGTGGGCCTGCGATAAAAACGGGCGGTTTAATAATAATGAACTGTATAACAATTATATCGGGTTGATATTGTGCAACGTGCCGCCCAATAATTTTCCGCTGCCGGACGGCACGCCGGCCGGATCGCTGACCCCGGCTGAAAGCTGGCGAGTGAAAGGAAATAATTCCCATGATAATTTTGATGCCGGCTATCTGGTGATTGACGGAGCAAACCATAACCGTTTGACCAATAACGCCGCCAACAACAACGGCACTTATGACATTGAAATGGTCGGCGATTCGTATCGCTTCGGGTTTTTTACCCCTACATCTTATGATAACGTGGTGATCACCAACCAATACCCAGATATCATCATCAAAGATTGTGGCATTGACAATCTCATCAAAGACAATCTGGGAAACCTGGTTGATAACAACGCAGATCCCTGTTTCTAACAAGATTATAATGCGCAAAAAGATTTGAGATGTTAATACAATCTCACAGTATGGGAGCAACCCTCGCCAATGTCATTTGGGCGGGGGTTGTTTTTTTGCTTTAGTCCACATTCTATAAAAAATATCCTCGTTTATTAATGAATGTCCTTAACGTACTCCTTATTGACCCACATGTATTAGCCAAAATCGGTGATGTTTAATTAATTTATTCACGAGTCATCAATCGTTTTTACCGGATCCGACAATCTGGACGATGGCGTTCACAATCAGCAGATGATGGTTCAGTAAATATACTGTCAAAATTGTTCATAGAAAGATATCAACTCACTCACAGATGTAATAAATCATGTTATCTATTGATCCGTGAATGAAGTTGAGAAAAGGATTTGTTATTGACGATAGATTTCGGGTTTTTATGCGATCGGTGGTTAAGTATTCATCCACCGTCAAATCGAATGAAAAACCGGAACCGCAGCGGACCGCAAAGGCTTCGCGGCGGGCGCAGCGGTAAAAAATATGTCTTTCCGCCGCGTTCGCCGCGGTTAATTCTTTCTGTTCCGGAACCTGGAAAACAAATGGGTTCTGAATGATAGCATTTGCTTTCTTAAATTTATTCACGAATCAATAAAACGCAAAATCTCTGGAGGTTTTTATGAAATCCTTACGTTTATTGTTAATTGTGTGTTGTGCTTTTTGGTTGTTGAACAGCTGTGACAGGGAATATTCCGTAGCACCGGTGCCCGAGATCGCCATAACCGAAAGCGAGTTGAGCGATGTTAATGGCTCTGCAAACCTCGCGATGGAAGTGGTCAACAGCTTCAACTGGCAGATTGAAATGGACGACGAAGTGGGTCTGCAGGTGGATGTTGCGCTGCAGAAAAAAGGCAAGGGTGGAATGAAAGGATTTGAACGCATTCCCATCGATGACGACATCGTGCACTATCGCATGAATATCCAGGTTGGCCCCGGTCAGTATGATGTTATCGGTTTGCACCGGGTAGTAAAGGAATCGCGGAAAAATCATCCCATCAAAACAAAAAGGACCTTTTTTTACCAGCATGGTGATGCCAAAGATTTTGCAGGCATGATGCTACCGGGCACGCTGTCGCCGAACACGCCGGACGATTTCGGGCTGGCAGTGTATCTTGCCAAAAAGAATGTTGATGTCTGGGGCATTGACCAGGCCTGGACACTGGTGCCGGAGGGCGAAACCAATTTCGATTTTATGGCGGATTGGGGCATTCAGCGGCAGGTGGATGATTTGAACACGGCTATTTCCGTTGCGCGATTTGTCCGCGCGATAACCGGGAACGGTGTCCGCAAGATGATCCTTTGCGGATACAGCAGCGGCGTCGCCACCGGATATGCCTTGTTGAATCAGGAAACCCAGTTACACCGTAGGTGCCGTCAGGTTAGCGGATACATACCGGTTGATCTTGCGATTCTCGCTGAGGATGGCTCATACTGGCAGCAGGTATTTGAGGGTGATTATTATTTGGAGATGGATTTGATCAACAACGGCATTTATCAACTGGATATCCCTTTCAAGCCAGTCGGGTTTCTCGCACGGACAGATCCGGACGGCGCTTCGCCGATTTTCCCGGGATTTACCAATCTCCAGGTGTCGTTGTTTTACGGTGGCGGACAGGTTTTTGGGGATGGTGTAAATTTCCATTATCTCGGCAACTATCTTGACAACGGATTCCCTGCGGCGTTCAGGTTTATTTCCAATGAAAAATGGTATGATTTTCTCGAATCCGCCCCGCCGTTTGAGCCGGTTCTGTTTATCGCAGAATATGATGCACTGATTTCCGGCGTTATCGATTTGCCATTCGATGATCATTTTGCTGAAATCAAGGTGCCGATTTTTAACGTGGGTGCCGGAGGCGGTTTTGGGGAAGATATCATTTACGGCACAACCTTTCTTGGCAGCACAGATATCACCCATCACATTGCGAGCATAAACGGGTTGGACCCGCTGGAAGACTTCGGGCATATTGATATTTTCACTGCAAACGAAGCCAAACATCTGGCGTGGAAACCAATTTATAACTGGATCAAAAGCCATAGCCATTGATTTTAAAGGAGATGGACGGAGAAATTATTTCACTCGGCTACTGCCAAAGCAGTTTAAATAGTAAAAGCTGCTATGAGATTGGACATTAATATCTTGCAAGTTTTGAGTTATGTCCGTCCTGATTTTATCGGGATAATCGGGCATCCAAAATGTTGAAAATAAATGGATGTCCGATATCCATTCATTACAAATAAACCCTGTAACCGGTAATGTTACGGGGTTTATTGATCCGGTATCTCAAACTCAGGAAATCCAACCCAGCTTTAATGCTTTACGGCTGAGCAGCACCAGAGCAATGGCTACCAATAACACGATGCCCTGCATGACATAAACAACAGGACCAGCCATTGCAGCCGCATTGCTCATACCAAACAAAGCAATATCCTGAACAACAACCCCGGCGAGAGAGAGCATCAGCACCAGATTTGCCCAGCTTTTCCGCAGGATTAGACCCAGGCAACCCAGCGCGCCGCCCCATACGGCAATAGCCGTCGCGCCTACTGCCCATGCGGGGCGAGCGGCATATAATGCCTGTTCAGCCTCACTCATGGCGGCGATGTCCTCAGGCGTTAGCATAACATCGGAGAGGTATGCAAGGCATCCCAATAAATTCCAAATAAATGCTGCAATTGCAACAGGCTTAAACCACTTTGGGGGCGTATTCATTATTGCTTCTCCTGTATTTGGGTTATTTCAAAACGATTGTCATGATCTTTTGAATTATTTATCAAAATACTACCCAATTTAAATATAACATATTGGTAGCTTTTTTGCAATTGGTGGGAAGTGCGAGTGTGGAACAGCCAAAAGCAAGGATAGCAAAATGTCTTTACCGGAACTTACCCATGTGACATTTATCGTCTTCAATCTTTCGGGAGAAAAAGCTGCGACCCTGATACGGAGAATCACAGAGAAATACCACGGCAACTTTTTTTAATAAATGCATGTTTTTGCTGATTATAACCTTTTCTTCTTACACCATCTTTTAAGATTTTTTTAAAGAATTTCTGTGCGTCTCTGCGTCTCTTGCCGAAGGCACCACATCGTGGGTGGCTAAAATGCGTAACATAGGTTATTATTTTTCTTGCTTTGTGTGTGTGTGTGTGTGTTAATTTCAGCTGTCAATCAAGACAATTTTATTACTGTTCAGCACATTTTTCTGTAAAGAGCAGTAATTTGTTTACCCTCAACAACTTAACAAAACATTTTTTACAAGCAGGAGCAAGCCGATGGAACGGAATATCATACCCGTTTTGCTTATTTGCCTTCTTATTAGCGCTGCGACGGACGCCCAAACCAGCAGACCCACAGGTGCGGCGGCAAACACAGGTGCACCAACCACCTGGCAAGCCATAGCCAGCCGCATTCCCGGCGGGTTGGACGCCCGGCGCCTCGCCCATCTGGAGCAGGAATGGCAGGTGGCGGAAGTGGAGCCCAACCTCCTGAAAATGACCAATATAGAAACCAAACTTACAAAATATGTGGATATTACCGACCGTGGAACATTTAACCCGTCCGTCAATACTCAGGTGATTGATTTAACAACCATTGATACCTCACTTTACAACCAACGCTTTAAACGCTGGAAAATTTACCCGATTGGTGGGAACAGCGGTTACCAAATGCTCATCGGGGATTTTAACAACAACGGGTTAATTGATCTTGCGGGTACATATAAAATTGAACAGAATTTTCAATTAGTAAAAGCTGCCGTAGGAGAAATACAACCCGACAGTAGCATGATAATACAATGGATATTTACAGACTCTGCGGAACTCTGTTTAGGTGCAACGGATGTTGATAATGATGGTTTTGTAGAACTAAATTTCCGGGACGGGCAAAAGTTTTACAATTACGAAGCCCCGGCTTCGGGTTCCTTTCCCACCGTATTAAACCTGCGCCATCGCATGTGGGATCTGGGTGGAGCAGTCGGTTATGAACGCTTTAACTACCTTGATGAGGATTCCCTGATCGATGTGCTGTTTAAAGGGGATGATTCGCTTTCGCCGCCCTGTGAAAAACTTTATGTGGCAGAATATGATCCTGCAAACAATCATTTTGTGGAGGTTTATGATACCTGCCCGCCCCATTGGGGAACCTCTGGGTTCAGCATCGGGGATTTTGACCTAGATGGACGAATGGAATTCGCCACCGGACAGGTACACGGGTATTTTTATATTATTGAGGCATCCGGGGATAATCAATATGATATCATCCTGCAGGATACGATTTCCGCTTCCAACGCCTACCTGACCGGGGAAACCAATGATATTGACGGCAACGGAAAGAGCGAGTTTTTTATGGGCGGCAGTTCTTACTGGAATGGTGTTGCTTCTTCCCTGGTGTATTGGATCGAGGGTGATGGCAACAATAATTACCGGAAAGTCAGGACATTTTTCTTGCGCGGCACAGATGTATTGGGATTAACCCGGCTTTTTGTTCATGATGTCGATGCAGATGGTCAGGACGATCTGGTCTTTTCTTTTGAGTTTGTAACAGTGATCCTGATTTGGAACCGGCAGAATGAAAAGTTTGATATTTATTATGTGAATTTTTGGGATAACTGGAACCAGAAGATCGAAAGTGTCAATGTTTTTGATGTGTTTAATGCTGGTAAACCTGATTTATTCATAAATATTTATGATCTTCAAACAGTGCCAAAAGTACGAACCTATCTTTATCGTGCTGCCTCCCCTGCCGGTTTAAGGAACAGGGATTCTAATCCTTTAATAAAATCCGAACTCATCCAGAATTTCCCCAACCCCTTTAATAACATTACACAAATTCAATTTACGCTTTCTCAAAACCAACATATCAGACTAAAAATACTGGACTTAACCGGAAAGGAGGTAAAAACGCTTGTAAACAATCGAATGGAAACGGGTAATCACGAAATTACCTGGAATGGCACAAACAATCGTGGGAAGGAGGTAAGCAGCGGCGTTTATCTGTATGAATTAACCGATGGACGTTTTCGGTCTGTCAAAAAACTCTTACTTATCAGGTAACTCATAAGGAGAATCGTTATGCGTTATATTTTCTCTATTACTTTAAGCGCGATTTTGCTGTCATTTGGGGTATTTGGACAGGGCAATAGCTGGAATTCCGTTATTGATCTCAATGTTGCCGCAAACAGCAGTGACCGTGTTGACCTGTATGCGGATTCTTACGGCATCCATATTGTCTTTCACAAATCCAATCAGTTGGTGTATTATTTATTCAGCGTAGATGGCACCCAAATTCGCACATCTGTGCGCGATAATTTCACCGAAAGTGTGCGGCTCAGCCGTATTTTTGGCTTTGGCGAAAACTTATACATAGTGTACAAGAAAAGCAGCGCCATCTACACCCAAAAATCCACCAACGGCGGGCAAAACTGGTCAACAAGCGCTGTGGCGAATATTTCCTTGAGCAACAGTAATTCAGATGGGATAGACATAATTACCGATACCAATGGACTGCATCTGGCGTATTCAGTTTACAATCCAGCCCAAGCGGGCTATGAAACGTATTATCGTATGGTAAAGCATGATGAATCTAACTGGCAGGATTTTAAACACGTTACCGACCAGACCGGTCCCTTCGGCGGATATACCGGGGGTCTTCCGTCAATTTCGCTGTCCAACGGTCGTGTACATGTTTCTTTTACAAAGGTAGTCACAGGAGGCAGCTACGTAACCGGAGATGCCAACTATCGGGAAAGATATAACGGTGTTTGGCAAACCACGGAATATCTATTTGACAGTTTTGGTAGTTCGCAATCTTATGTTATTCCGCTCCAAAATCAACTCCATGCATTCCATTATGACCACGGCGATATTCCATTACCCAATGGCACCCCGGATTATTATCTGAGCCATGACCACACCAATATTAGCAACCATGATTGGAACGATAACTATACAAATCTTATAAATTACGGTACTTTCGGACCGCCGGATGGCAACTATCGCCTGGACATAACCCAAACAGCAGACAATTCAATTCACTTTGTCTATGGCGGTGATACTTACAAAAAATGGGATGGTTCTCAATTTATCGATCAATTTACATTTGGCAACGGTAGCAATAACAAAATTATCGCCAACAATAAAGATATTTATATTCTCTGGATTAACAATAGTTCGAACACCCTCAAACTCCGCCAGCGCGATTTCGCGCCGCTAGCGCCTGTAAACCTGGTTCGGTCAATCTCAAGCTCGCACCCGCGCATTGATTGGTATGCGAATGCGGAAGCGGATCTGGACGAATACGAAGTCTGGAAGAAAAAAGGAACCGGCAGTTGGGGATTATTGGCGACCACCGGCAACGATTATTATGTAGATGCTACTGAAAGCGGGGTCAGTTTAAATCCCCAGGTCAATAATATCGAGATCAAATACAAGCTGAAAGCAGTTGATCTTGAAAGTAATGCTTCGGGCTATTCTGCGGAGGTGACGTTTAACCAAAGCGGTGGCGGATTGGACAAAAAAGGCAACCCGAACGACGATGCTTTGCCAACAGTGTTTGCCCTGGCGCAAAACTACCCGAATCCGTTTAACCCGTCAACTGCTATCCGTTATTCACTACCGGAAGCGACCCATGTAACATTAACGGTTTATAATCTTTCCGGCGAAACAGTGGCGACCCTGGTAAATGGCGAGCAGGCAGCAGGTTCATATGATACTGTTTTTGATGCATCCGGATTGCCTTCCGGTGTTTATCTATACCGCTTAACAACCCCGGTTGTTAGCCAAAGCCGTAAAATGATGATACTAAAATAAAAGCCTGCCGTTATTTGGAGAATCCCTGGTTTGAGCGCCCGGAATCTCGGTTACGACAGGCTGAAATTCTCACTGCCTGGTTGTTGTTATTTCTCAACAACCAGATAGATTAGAGTGCTGAAAGCCGACCGCAGATGTTTTCATTTCAATTAATTTACCATATATCCTGAACATTTGCATCATGAAAAAAATAAGCCACTCTCATAACCGAAAAGTATTTGGGTAGCAAGTTGTTTTAAAGCCGTTGAAACGGCTATGAAACACTCACACCATTTTAATAACACCGGGATTAATCCCGGTGTTAATGGGAAGAAAACGCAACAATGAAACCGTTTCAACGGTTTCGGTATTAGCAGCTACACAAATACACCGGAAGAAATTTACATTTATTTTGTTATATCGCTAATTTTCAACAAACGTTGACCGGCACAGTTCCCGGGCGATGTAAACTGATTCAGGAATAATTGTGCAAATTTGCAATACACTGAACGCCTGTTTTTAAAAGGCTTAAAGACGCTTCGTGAAGCGTCTCTACAATTTTTCATGAAGCGTCTCTACAATTTGGGGCAGGATCCATCATTCTTTGCTTTTTACCTGCTCTTTAGATACGCCATTCTTTTTTCTTAAATCTTTTTTCTTTTTTCTTAAATCTTTTTTCTTAAATCTTTTTTCTTAAATCTTTTTTCTTAAATCTTTTTTCTTTTTTAAGGAAGCAACCATGAAACCCTACCTGCCCATCGCCCTAACCGCCCTGCTGCTCCTGACCGCTGCGTGCAGCAAAAGCGGCACCAACCCGCCCGAGCCACAGCTAACCCTGACCGCTGATCCCGGCGTGATCGAAGCCTGGCTGAGCGTAACCGCCGAAGACGCCGGCGGCATGGAAGTGCGCCTCACCCGTGACGGCGCAGAGCGCATGCGCTTTGCAGTTGTGGCGGAAACCACCGTGGTGGATACCGGACTCCTGCCCAGCCACAGCTACACCTACCGGGCAGAACTCCTGCGCAACGACAAAACCACTGCCAGCCAAGCGCTCAACCTGACCACCATGGACACCACCAGCCACAATTTCCAGTGGGAGATTTTTGAATTTCCCAGCCCTTTTGGCAGCGGGGTGTTGCGGGATGTGGCTATTATAGATGAGAACGACATCTGGGCAGTAGGCGAGATTTACAGCGACAGCGCCCAGCCCTGGCTGCCCTTCAACGCCGTGCATTGGGACGGGCAGCAGTGGGCGTTGATGCGGATAAAAACCAACGCCTGCGGCGGTGTGGATTACCCGCCGATAGAAACCGTTTTTGCCTTTTCCGCCAATGACGTGCTATTTGCCCATATTGACGGAAGTATTACTCGCTTTGATGGCGCTACCTTCATCAACGATTGCAGCCTCATTACCCAACTAAATGGTTCTGCAAGAAAAATGTGGGGGCGATCTAGTAATGATTTATATGTTGTTAGTAGTAACGGGTTTATTGCCCACTATGACGGAGCGAACTGGCAGCGGATCGAAAGCGGGACGAAGATTGATCTGGAAGATATTTGGGGCGGTGCGGACGGACGGGAGGTGTGGGTCTGCGGATGGGGATTTACTACTCCCAGCATAATCCTTAAGCACACAACCAACGGCTGGCAGACGGTCTGGCGCAGCGATGTTCTTGAACCTCCTGATATTTACCGCGGGAATCCCAATTCGCTTTGGTTTAACGGTTCGCGGGAAGTAATTATCGCCGCGTACGACATCTACAGGCATTCGTTGCAAAACTCCGGTTTAATCCGGCAGGATTCTCTTCCCTGGCAAAATTTTATCTATCGTCTCCGGGGCAGCGCTGCAAACAATATTTTCATCGCCGGCGACGGCGCAATGATCAAACACTACAATGGTGTTTCCTGGAAAAACTTTCCCGGTCTGTGGCATATCGATAACCGGCTCTACGGTTTAGCAGTAGCAGATGACTTCGTAATTGCAGTAGGAACTCGTTACAGCGGGCCGGTTCGGGACGTATTAATAGTAACTGGAAGGAGGTGACCAGTTTGATAGATATTGAATAACGCCGTCCACGGTATGGCCATACCGCGGACGGCTGAGTTAACCATCACACCGGCAGCGGGCGAAAAACCTGTCGGGAATCCTGCCCCTGCCAGCCATGCGGCTATTAAGTATAACACATTTCAGCCGCATGGTCATTGTAAATTTTAAACAATTAAGGAGAACTATCATGTGTTTCTTCAATTCCATGCGGCAGTTGCGTAGAATAATGTCTATCGTTTTATGGTGCGGTATCCTTTCCCCGTTTGCCATAATTTCCGCAGCGGATGAATGTGCGACCACGGTTCCTACCGGGGCGGAAGAGAAAGCTTTTTTGTTTATTCCCCACGAAGTATTAGCCGAGTATACCCCACAAACAGAACGCCATATAGGTGTTGCCATGCATGTGGTGCGCAAGAGCGATGGCAGTGGAGGCATATCAACTGCCGATATGAACACCGCTCTTGAAGATTTGAATACCCAATTTGCTGCAGCAATGATTGTTTTTAACCAGGTCAGCGTGGATTATATTAGCAATGATACCTACTATGATCTCAATATAGCCAATCGTTTCTCACTGTGGCAGATTAACCGGAATTCCGGGGCAATAAATATTTATTTTGTGAACGACCTGTTCAATACAGCCGGTGACCATTATAACGGAGTAGCAGAGTTGCCTGGCAACGCTTTGGCCGTCACTAAAAGCGCTGCGGTAAACAGTTCTACCCTGGCCCATGAAGTGGGACATAATTTTTATCTTTTGCACACCCATGAAACCGCTTTCGGAGCAGAGTGTATTAACGGCAGCAACTGCAGCACCGCCGGCGATCTGCTTTGCGATACCCCAGCCGACCCAAAGCTGAGCGAGAGGGTCTTTGGCAATTGCGGTTACATTTCTTCTCCGCTGCCTCCGGCTGATCCTTGCGGAAACAATAATTATTCCCCGGACACCGGCAACTTGATGTCCTATTCGTTGCCTCATTGCCGGGATTCTTTCAGTGATCAGCAGATACAGCGAATGCACAATGCCCTGGAAAATCAGCTCAGTTATTTAATCGATTTCACAGCAATCCTGGCCAATCGTATCGGCGGTTCGAATATTTCCGGCAGTACGCTCTCCCTTGATGGGTCAGTCATTCAATCCGGAAACACAGTAACCCTGTTGGAAGGTAAAGAACATGAGGGGAAAACCAATCACGAACGGTTTTTGAATTACCCCGGGCAGGGAAACATCAAGCATCATGACTGGAATGTAAATGGTTCGGAATTCCGCCTGGTAGAGAATTTTATTGGCGATCCGGCAATTCCCTTTCAGGATGCGAACTTTGGGCCGGTGGTCTCTGTAACGGTCACAAACCGGTTACTCAGTTATAATAATAACCCGGGGGGAGAAATGGATTTCAAAGATCCCTGGTATCTAGCCAGTGATGAGACCCAGCCAGATATTTTTATCGGCTATGCACCTCCCCTTACTCCAACCGGGGCCTACAATCAATCCACCGGCGGCGTGTTTTTGAATCAACCCTACACGGGAATTAACCCCGTCTATTACTCCGTGCAAGCCATCGACGCCCAGCAACTCACCGTCAACAGCAAAGCCACGATATGGGACTGGGCCGGCTGGAAATACGACCCGTTGGAAATCGATCTGGAAAGCCCCACCAGCAAAACCACTGCGGTTGTGTTCAAAACCGCTGACGCCACCCTCACCGCAAATATGAAGGGGCGACGTATATCGGACAAACCGGAAGCCACCTTCGCCAATAACAGCAGCAAACTCACCCGCCACTGGGCAGACGCAATAACTCAGAAACCCTGGCTGGTGTATGAAGACCGGGGCAATATTTATACTGCCGAACAGGATGCCGGCAGCAACTGGCTGAAAGATGTAAGAATAGCTGCCGCTTCCAGTTCAACAAGCCACCATCATCCCGCAGTATCGTATCTGTATGAAGTTTCCGGCAGCCAGTCCGATCAAAGGGTGGTCGTGTGGGAGAGCCTGGATATCAATAACGGCACTTATGATTTGAATACGACCATGGGCAGCCCGGGCGATTGGTCGGCACCTGATGAACCGTTACACGCCTCGGTTGCCGGCTATCGCCAGTTTACCGCGCCATCCCAAACCGAGAACGCATACAGCACAGCGGCAGTAGCATTCCGGGGTGGCGGGATAATACCCAAAGCTTCTACCGAAACGTCATCCGGTATTTCTCTCTGGTTTACCTATGACAACTATACAGCCAACGTCACTGCCAATTCTTCGGCAGATTTCCCGACCATTGACAACCGTGAATACCCAACGACACTTAATTTCCGGGAACCGCATTACATGCTGGCCTGGCACGAAAACACCGGGATCCAGTATCGTGAGGTTGAGCGGAGAAATGACCAGGGAGCCCCCGGATACAGTGGCGCAACGCTGCTTAATTCGGGTATCCAGGATTTGACAAACAACCTGTATCCGTCCATTCATACTGCCGGTACTTACAACGACGGCAAGGAAAGGGTTTATGTTGTCTGGCAAGGGCTTGACGAGTGGACGCCCCAGGAAAAGACCGGGGAAAAGGCGCGGTCCCAAACCACTGTTCTTTGTGATGCCCAAACCCTTGATACACCGGTCATCTGTTTCCGGGAAAGGCAAAGCAGCGGCTGGCAACCGTTGGTGATGTTCGGCGTAAGCAATTATTGTGACCGTAAGCCGGTGGTTACCAGTTGGACAGCCGGCAGTGACCGGAATGTGATGATGCCTATGAAGGTCAGGAAGGCAAGACCCATTATGTCTGGCGCGATTACGGGGAATGGCAGAATGCGGCGTTCCTGAACGGTGATGCTGCAAACCCGGCGGTAACCACTATTAACGGCGTCCCCCAGATTATCCACACCGATTTTCAGGCAGCGCCCCACCGGGTCCAGCATCAACAAATTTCACTGAATATGGAAAAGGTTTCCAAAGAAGAAAACACACCGCCACATAGCAGGTTAGTATATTTCCGTTTAAAAAACGACCTTAGCGGCAATGAGGATATCGCCACAGACGGGGATATTTCCATTGGTATCGGCGATCCGGTCCTGATTAACAAAGGAGCAAGACAGTTTGTTAAACCCAACTTTAATGATTCACAGATTAACCGCCACAATGCCTTTGAATTCACCACTTTTTCGGTGAGCGAAAACGATATGAGCATCATTGTTCCCTTACAAATCAAGGGACGCAATTTCATCAGAGGCAAGGGCAACGGTAAGAAAACCCTGATAAAGATGCAAATCCGCGACGCCAATACCGACGATGTGCTGTCAACCATCCGCACACTGGAGAGTGATATTTTTGACACAGATACTTCGAGGGTTGTCATCGTAAAAGACACCTTGTCTGTTGATTTAACTGAGTATGTCGGGAAAGATTTACGGATCGTTGGTAAGACATATTTTAAGCCCGGGGATCACGAGCTTCCCATCGCTGAGTTCTACGACCTGCGGGAAGTAACACCCGAGTTGTTGGCACCCAAAACAATTCTGGCAAACCAGGCAACTAATTTGCCATCCCGGTTTGCGTTGCACCAGAACTACCCCAACCCATTCAACCCAACCACAACGCTAAATTTTGACCTGCCGCAATCAGCAACCGTGCAGCTACGCATCTTCGACCTGAACGGTCGATTGGTAAAAACGGTTGTTGACGGTAGCTATGAGGCAGGTAGCCACGGAGTTGAGTGGAATGGCATAAACGACAACGCTCAACTGGTGACATCCGGGATGTATTTCTATCGGCTCACTGCAACCGGTGATGGAGCGCCGTTTGCAGAGACCCGGAAAATGGTGTTGATGAAGTGATCGGAGATTGTATTTCCAGCAGGTTTTCTATAAGGCGCTCGTTAGAATATCTGCGGGCGTCTTTTTCTTTATGTCAACGTATGACAATAAGGTATAAATTTGCGCTATGGAAAAGAAAATCCAATGTTACAGCGATTGTTCCCATTCGTTTATATATTGTTAATTCCATCCTATTTCAATTCAAACTGAATCCCCAAAAACTTTTTCCTAAAGTTCAAGCCCTGCGATCCGAACCTACTCCGACGATGTGGAAATTGCTCGGATAGCCCTGGAAGATTCACCGGAATTTCTGGAATTGCTCGACCTGTATGGCTCGCGCGATGTAACGCTGGCCGGCGGGTTTGCCCAAATGGGACGCTTTTACCAAAATGCCCTGGACAATGCCGATGTTAAAACCAAACTGGCGGCATTCGGTTTAACCGAAGAGCAATTGCAGGCCGGGTTGACCAATGTAAATGCCGCTATAACCACCAATTCCAAAATTCACGATGCCGCAGGCGATGCCGAGCAAGCCACCCAGATACGCAACACCGTAGTGACCGCATTGGGAAAAGAACGCAGCCGTATTCTCAAAATTGCCGGTGTCGCGTTGAAAGACCAGCCGGAATTGCTGGAAAAGCTTAAATAAACTTATCCATTTGGATTAAATCCCTCTACCACCGGGCTTAACGCCCGGTGATACCAAACCCCGATCATTATCTACAACGCAATCGCCCGGACCTCCCGGTCCTCAAATATTCCCAGATGCGAGCAGTAGCCGGTTTCCAGTTTATATGGCGTTTGTTTGATAAAATCCGACCACGCATCGTTATGGTTGGTATCCTCCGAAATCAGCAATCCGTTGACAGCCATATGCGGGCGGATGGTGGTAAATTCAAAATTCATGTGCTCGTAGGTGTGCAGGCTGTCGTGATAAAAAATGTCCACTTTCGGTTGAATATCGCTTAAAAAGTTCGGCAGCGTTATTTTTGCGTCGCCTTCGATAATCGTATAGCGATGCCTGAGGTGTTGCGGCACCATAAATCCCAATTGCTGATGATTTTTTGGCCAAAAATATTCATCGCCGGGAATTTTGTTGATGCCGATATCAAAGCTGTATAATTGCCCGCCGCCGTTTTTTTCCATCGCTGCCAGAATAAAACAGGCGCCAATGCCCCAGCGCGTGCCGGTTTCCACAAATATCTCCGGTTTTTTGGCGCGGACGATGCAATACAGCGCCGTCCGGTCGATGCGCACGTACTTCTCGATCCCGATTTGCTGGATCACATCGTATCCGTCGTACGTGTGGTGCTGTAAATCCGGGATGTTCCGAATGGCGGATTCGATCAGTGAAAACACCTTGTCGTCATGCATTTCCTGATAATACCCGCTGATTATTTCCGGGGTGGTGCCGGTAAGTTCGGCGAGGATGGCAAACAATGTTTCGTAATCGTAGGATTTTTTCTGCAACGTTTTCATATAGGCACGTTGTTCGTACCAGGATACAGCGTATGTTTTATACAGATTCAGCTTCCGAATAACACGGTCGGGCATGTAAGCTCTTTTAAGTTACAGTATTGTTAACAATAACGCGTAAGTCGCGTTTTAAATTTGTGTGATATATTACATAAGATTTGATTCAATCAAAAATTAAAAATGTAGGTTGTGGATCTTGTTCGGGTTGGTTGTTTAGAGGGTTGCTTTCCCGTCGGAACGGTCACGACCGTTCCCTACGAGCATATTGTTGTGCATGTAGGGACGGGTCGCGACCCGTCCGTTAATTTTTTTTCGGAACGGTCGCGACCGTTCCCTACGAGCATATTGTTGTGCATGTAGGGACGGGTCGCAACCCGTCCGCTAAAAATTTTGTGACCGTTAGCAGTAATTTTAATGCAAGAAAAGACAATTTGAATATCCGTCTGCTATTTATTCGGAACGGTCGCGACCGTTCCCTACGAGCTTATTGTTGTGCATATAGGGACGTGTCGCAACCCGTCCGTTAAAAATTTTGTGACCGTTAGCAGTAATTTTAATGCAAGAAAAGACAATTTGAATATCCGTCTGCTATTTATTCGGAACGGTCGCGACCGTTCCCTACGAGCATATTGTTGTGCATGTAGGGACGGGTCGCGACCCGTCCGTTAATTTTCCCGGGATTGCTATATTTTCAAATGAATTACGCACCAAACTTTTTCAATTTGAGTGCATTGGCAAGCGCCAACATGATCAGGTGTTTGGTGGCCATCCTGCCGATGTAGCCGCGCATGCAATATTTTTCCCCAAATTGGGTGACTTCATCCGGGCGGCAATTTTCCGACCACAGAATGGTCGGCACCGGATGCCAACTGTGGTTTTTCAGTGCCGATGGCGTAGAGTGATCGCCGGTAACCACCAGCACATCCGGGTTCAGATCGCGCAATTTTGCCGCCCACGCATCGATTTCCTCGATGACATGCACTTTTTTCTCAAAATTACCGTCTTCGCCGGTGCTGTCCGTTTTCTTGAAATGCACAAAAAAGAAGGTGTGCGAATCCCAATGTTCTTTTAATTGATTGAACATGGCGTCGTATGTTTCCGGTTTTTTGGGAACATCCATCCCGACCAGCCGCGCCAGACCGCGATACATCGGGTATTGGGCGATTGCCACGGCGTTCAGCCCGTAACGCGCTTCCATCGATGGCGGGGGATCGAATTTGGCAAATCCGCGCGCCAAAACCATGTTGGCCGGATGATCATTTTTGAGCGTTTCCTGCACGCCGGATAAAAATTCTTTTACATATTTCACGGTTTTTTGCGATGCGGCATCTTCGCCGACCGGCTCTTTCGGTGTCAGTCCGGTTTGCTGCGGATCGGTATCGTTGATGTTGCCGCCAAGCCCGTCGCCGCGCAAAATGAACACTGCGCGATGCTCGGATTCGGTCAACAGAGAATATTCCATGCCATCGCTGAGCTTTACGTTCGCTTTAATTTTGGCAACCAGCTTTTCATTTACATCGGTGGGAATCCGTCCGGCACGGCGATCGCTAACCTTGCCGTCGCTGTCCAGCGTGCAGAAATTCAATCGTGCCGCAACATCGCGATCGGTAAGCTCAAAATCCACCCCGAGCGCGGAAAGCACGCCGCGACCAATCAGGAATTCCAGCGGATCGTATCCGAACAGCGCCAAATGCCCCGGTCCGCTGCCCGGCGTAATCCCCGGCGAAACCGGATCGAGCATCCCGGAAATGCCTTCTGCGGCAAATTTGTCGAGGTTCGGGGTTTTGGCGGTTTCCAGTTCGGTTTTGTCGCCGCCCATCGGCAATCCGCCTAACCCGTCCATCACCAGATACACAATTTTTTTGTCATTTTTGGTAATCAGTTCGCTCAATATTTCCGGTTTCATTTTACCTCCCGGTTTAAAGAAATAGTGTTTTTTGTGGTTTAAACATCCGTTTTCAGGTGGGAAATATACAAAGTTTGTGATGTGAATTAAATCAAATTATCTTAAAAAAATCCGGGCTAATATCCGTTATCTGGATTGCCCGCGAAGGCAGGAATTTCCCGGTATTTTTCACAGTTTTAGATTCAACGATTGATTCACATTTGCATTATCCATTTAAAGAGGACGTATTTGATGAAATTGATGAAGTTACGGACGCGCTATTTGCTGGTATTGGTTGCGCTGCTCGCATGCTCAAAAGAACAACCGGAGACACAAACCCGTGGCGCCGAACCGGTGAATATGCCCATCCGAACGGCGGAAAATCTGCCGTTATACGCCGGCAGTTATGCACTGCTGATTGGCGTGAGCGATTACACCAACGGCTGGGCGGATCTGGAAAGCATTCCCGGCGAATTATCAGAAATCCGGGAAACGCTGGTTCGTTGCGGCTTTGACGTAACGCTGGTGTTAAATCCCGATGGAAACGGATTGAAAAACGCCTTCGAAAATTTCATAAATACCCACGGTTATGGTCGGGAAAACCGGCTGTTGTTTTTCTTTTCCGGTCACGGACACAGTCGCGGGACAGACAAAGGCTATCTCGTGCCCGCCGATGCGCCAATGCCCGACGAAAACAATCCGGTGGATTTTTTGCAAAAAGCGCTCGACATGACCCAGATTTTGAGTTGGTCGAAACAAATGGAAGCCAAGCATGTGCTGTATTTATTCGACAGCTGTTTTTCCGGCACAATTTTCAAAACCCGTGCTTTGCCGGTTACGCCGCCGTTGATTACCGCTGCCACTGCCAAACCGGTTCGCCAGTTTATTACCTCCGGCTCCGCCGATGAAACGGTGCCGGCGAAAAGTGTTTTTGCAGCTGCTTTCGATCGCGGTATTCGCAATGGCACTGCCGATCAGAATGGCGATGGCTACATTACCGGTGTTGAACTGGGGCTGTTTTTGCGGGAAAAAGTGCTGGATTATCAAAACGGGCAAACCCCGCAATATGGCAAAATACGCGATCCCGAACTGGATGAGGGCGATTTTGTGATCCTGAATCCAGCGGTTGGCAACGCGGCGCCGCTCGACACTTTGATGGCAAAAAACAGCCGTTTGCCGGTGATGACAAATATTGGAATTCCCCAAACAACACCTGCCGTAACTATCCAACCGGTTGCAACCAAAAAGTTTCGCACCGCGCCCGTAGCTGAGCTTTCCAATGGAAACATCAAACAAATGGTGCTTAACAACGATTTTTTTGAACGACAGTTGAATCCCAACGGAAAAGGATTCCTGAATGATTTTGCAGAACCCGCAGATGGAAAAGTGATTCTGGATCTCAACAGCGGGTTGATGTGGCAAAAAGATTATGCCCAAAAACCGGTAACGGTGCGGGAAGCCGAAGAACTCGCCCGGCGGCTAAATCATGAAAAATACGCCGGTTACAGCGACTGGCGAATACCAACTCTCGAAGAAGCCTTTACGTTGGTTGAGCGCGCCAAACAAAGCAACGGATTGTTGATCGATTCGCAATTTGAGGGAAAATTCAGGCGGATGCTGACTGCGGATATGTTCCGGCGAATGCCCTGGCTGATCGATTTTGGAATGGGCGTTTGTGTGTCCGGGGATCTGAACAGACGGGAAGCGGTGCGATTTGTGCGCACGGAAATGCCTTCCGGCGGTGTGCGTTTTCGATCGGTGCCGCTAACCGACCTCACCGAAGATGGCGCACTAAAACTCCGGATGGAAAACGGCATGTACGATACCGCAAAAAATAAAACGGGCAATGGTTTTTTCAAGAATGATTTGTTGCGCATCAAAAGCGGGCAGGTTGTGGCGGACAAAAACAGCGGTTTAATGTGGCAGCAAAGCGGTTCGTCCGGAAGGGGAATGCACTTCAGCGAGGCGCAAGCGTATATTGAGCAATTGAACCGCGAATCTTTTGCAGGCTATAACGACTGGCGCTTACCGACGCTGGATGAAGCGATGACAATTCTCGAAACGCAGAAAATGAATGGTGAGCTTTATATCGATCCGCTATTCGACCAAACCAATTATCTGATCTGGACAGCGGATCAGCTTGCCGGAACCGGTGCGTGGACGGTTCATTTCCGCGATTGTTTTATTAACATTCGCGGATTGGCGAACAAACTTTGGGTGCGCGCCGTTCGTTCCGTACATCAGTAAAATCAACTATTTGATTCTTTTAGCTTTATATTTTATATTTTACCTCTCAACCATTATTTGTTTTACTACCACAGAGAACTTAATATGAAAATCCTACTGTCACTGTTACTCATCATTCAAATGTGGACAAATGGCATTTTTGCCCAAAACCGTGGCGCGGAGCCCATTTTTAGCACTACTGTTGTCAATGAACAAAAAATCGCATTCGTGATTGGTAATGGCGATTACAAAGAATCACCATTAAACAATCCGCTCAACGATGCCCGTGACATTGCAGAAACATTAACAGCATTGGGTTTTAAAGTCCGATTGAGATTAAACATTGATCGTAAAGACTTTAATAACGAAATCCGCGATTTTGGTTCTCGTTTGCAAAGTGGTGGGGTTGGGTTATTCTTTTTTGCCGGACACGGCATTCAGGTTAACGGACAAAATTACCTCCTGCCGATTGGTGTTGATATTCACGCCGAACACGAAGTGGATGACGAAGCTGTAAATGTTGGCAGAGTGCTCGGGGAAATGAACAAAGCTCAAAATCGGTTAAATATTGTTATTTTGGATGCCTGCCGCAATAATCCTTTTGCCCGATATTTTCGCTCTTTGAGCCGGGGATTGGCATATATGGATGCCCCGAGCGGAACCATTATTGCTTATGCCACTGCCCCGGGTTATGTAGCTGCTGATGGTGAGGGGCGAAATAGCCCTTATTCAACAGAGCTGTTAAACTACATCCGTGAACCGGGTTTGAAAATTGAAGATGTGTTTAAATCCGTCAGAATTGGGGTTATTAAACAAACCCAAAATAAACAGGTGCCGTGGGAGGCGTCATCACTAACCGGCGATTTTTATTTTGTGCCGCCTGCACCAGTAATTACAGAACAACAATCAGGGACACCAGTTAGAATTAATGATGTGCCGGTTCCGAAATTTCGCTCAATGCCGTTAAGCAACCTTTCAAATGAGGCTGCCGGACAAATGATTATTGATAAGGGTTTTTATGATAAGTATAAAAACGAATCAGGAAACGGTTTTGCAAATGATTTCCTAATACAGAAAAATGGCCAGGTGGTTTTTGATCGTAACAGCGGGTTGATGTGGCAGCAAAGTGGTTCGACAAATTATATCAATTATGAAAATGCTCAAAAATACATTGATCAACTGAACCGGGAAAGATTTGCCGGTTACAGCGATTGGCGGTTACCCACTTTGGAAGAGGCGATGAGTTTGATGGAACCGGAAAAGAAAAACGGAGAATTATTCATCGATCCGCTGTTTGATAAAACCCAAAGATGGATTTGGACTGCCGATCGGAATAGCGCCTCCGGCGCGTGGTTCGTCGGCTTCTACGGCGGTTACTGCTACAGTCGCCTTGTCGACGACGATAGCTACGCACGCGCTGTTCGTTCCTGACAATCATCTGGAGTATTTGATTATTTGAAATCTTTGATGATTTTATCCCGATTTACGACCGGGAAGGGAGTGTCTTTATTGGGGTGAGTTATTTGATTATTAGAATAATTCGACCATTTTGGAAACAGGGATGTTTCCATTTCTTTTGCCAGGGAAGGCCGGCTTTACCCCGCGAAGCGGGGTCGAAATTTTAGTGAAACTCGAAAATTAAAGCGCTTTTTTATCCGTGGATATCCGTTTAAATCAGCGGCAAAAAACTTAACTCCTGTCAGACGTTAAACTCTATTTCCCAACCACTTTAACCAAACTGTTTGCCGATACAGTGCTGCTCAATTCCATTCCGTTGAGCAGGGCATGCAGCTCCATTTTGTCGGCGGCAATGCCAAAGGATCGCAACGTGCTTTCCAGCGTTCCGGTTTTGGCTACGGTTTTGATGCGAATGCGGTTCGGTTCCACATTAATTTTTTGGGGATTGGTGAGCCGGTTAAAGCCGCGCATGCTGTTTTCCATCGTGTCGCCGTAGCGCGAAAAATTGAGTTTGTTGCTCAATCCGTGAAACAGATATACCCGGCCCTCATATTCAATAAAATAGGAAACGACCCGCAACACGCCGTCATCGGAGTTGATATCCGAAACCAGCCGAACGGCATCCAGCGAGTGCACCCGCATCGCATCGTCGGAAACTTTTTGGGCGTTGCTTTGCGTGGCAAAATTATCAGCCGCAGCGCGGGCGGTGTTTTGTTGCGCTAACTGAAATAAAATTACGGCGTTCTGGTCGCTGTTGGCGATCTGCACCTGCGATGGCGTATTTACAACCTGCCAATCTGCCGGCACCGGAAACTGGAATTTCAGCTCCGGGTGATAAAAAAATCCCTCTTCGGTATAGCCCTGCCGGGGATCTTCACCGAAAACCATTCCGTCTATTTTGCGGAGATATTTCTCGCGATTGACTTCGTAATTGGCAGCGGGATTTTTTGCCTGCTGTTCCTGTGCCATCCGGGTGACGTTTTGGACGCGTTCGTCCGGCGCCGGGTGAGTGGAAAACCAGCCGGGCAAACCGCCGCTTTCGCCGCCGCTCATTTTATCGAGCGTGCCGAAAAAATTGGCCATTTCTGTAGCATCGTATCCAAGTTTGGTCGAGTAATCCACGCCAAGCTGATCAGACTGCCGTTCGGCATCGCGACCGAATCGCAAAAACAGCAGCCCCAACCCGGCTTGCGCCAATCCGGCATATTTTGCAACATCGTCGGATAGAATTGAGCCGACGCCCAACCCGATTGTGGCAATCTGCTGCTGGGAAATTTGTTTGGCGGAATGGCGTGCGGCAATATGCCCCACTTCGTGCCCCATTACGCCAACCACTTCCGCTTCGTTGTTCAGATATGCCAAAATCCCGCGGGTGAAATACACATATCCGCCGGGAACCGCAAATGCGTTGATCACCGGAGAATCCAGCACCTTAAATTCATACGGCAAACCCGGGCGATCCGAAACCGTGGCGATCCGCTGCCCAATGTCGCTGATGTATGCGGCGATTTCCGCATCGTCGTAAACGCCATAAGTTGCAACTACTTGCGGGTCGTATTCTTTGCCCATGGAAATTTCCTGCTGTTCGGAAACCAGCATAAATTCCCGGTCGCCGGTTACCGGATTTGTGGCGCAGGAAATGGTAATCGCCAAAACTATTGCCAAAAACCCCAACCCAAAATAGCGAAAACTACGTTTACGATTCATTGTGCTCCCAAAATGTTGATGAATATTTTTGTTTCGCTGCGATCCGATTTCGGATGCAGCTACCTGTTTTTATACGCTGAGTAAATGCGATGGAAGCAGAGCTTCCAAAAAAACTGCATTGCGAAGCCGGAGCTTCACAACGAGACCGCCAAGCCTGGGCATTATCTTTCCAAAATACGCGTTACGTGATCACTCAAAACTCGATATTCTCGTTACAAACCTGGGAATTCTTGTTACAAAGCTCCTGCTTTGTAACGTCTCTATAAAAATATAGAAAAAGTTGTTTACTGGTGCAACTTCTCCCGCAATTGCTGGCGATTGAGAATGACAATTTTGCCGCGCGCCAGCTCAATTGCACCGTCATTTTCCCATTCCTCGAGAATCCGGCTGACCGGAACGCGCGACGATCCGAGTTCGCGCCCCAACTGCTCGTGAGTGATTTTCAGAATGCGCATATCCGCCGGAAAATGCGATAACAAATATTCCGCCAGCCGCGCATCCAATCGTTGAAACGCTACTTTTTCAATCGTGTTCAAAATTTCGTTGAGACGGATGGTCATGTTATCGAACAAATGTTTGCGCCACACATCGTATCGATCCACCCAATCGCGAATATCTGCTGCGGTTACCATCAGTAATTCAACATCGGTTTCCGCAATGGCGAACGCCGGAAACGGCGTTTGGGACAGCACGCCAAACGACGTTAAAATGCAGCTCTGGTTGGGATTCACGCGATATAATGTGATTTCCCGTCCGGTATCGCCAAGTTTGAACACCCGGATAATTCCGGAAATCACCACAAAAAAGTAATGGCAAACCGCACCTTCCATCGCGAGTTGCGTGCCTGCGGAAAAATGTTTGTGGATTGCGGTCGATTCGAAAATTGCCTTTACCCGCGGGTTGGCGTTTTCGAGAATTGGCAAATACTTGCTGTCGTCGTCCATTTGTAGCTTTCGATTTTTCTTAAGTTGAAACAGATTAACCAACCGGGCACTCAAAGTCAACACGGTTTGCGATTTTGCGGAATTGCCGCTGCGTTTTCCCAAAATTTGCAGCCCTTTTACATTGATAAACTGTATCATTTTGAAACGGCTTTAGAAAATATGCTGTCTCAACACCTCCGGATGATTTCAGTTAACTCATTTAATAACAAATATTAAAAGTGAAAATTCCGGGGTTGGCACAGTAGTTGTGCTATTTATGGGCATCGATAAGCCAAATATGTGAATTTTATGAAACGGAGGCTAAAATTATGAGAAAACCGGCTTTTTATACAGTAATTATGTTGATTCTTGTGTGCATTGTTACACAATCGAGTGTATTCGCCCAAACACGATTTGGTATCCGAACCGGCGTTTATACAGATGTTGAAGATGCGTTTATCGGCGGCGATTTGCTGATTCCATACACCAACCGGGTAAACTTGAATCCCAATATTGAATATGTATTTGTTGATGAAGCAACGCTGATGACGCTGAATTTTGACGGCCATTACGATTTTCCGGCGAATCGCGGCACCCAATTTTGGGCTGGCGGCGGTTTGGGCGTTATCGTTGTGAATGGCGACGGAGATGATGACAGCAGCACGGATGTTGGCGTGAACCTGTTGGGCGGCGTCAGCTTTTTGACACGATCGGTACTGCCTTACATTCAGGGAAAATTGATTTTGTCAGATAATAACGAATTTGTGCTCGCATTCGGTTTGCGGTTCTGATGGTGCCAAATCGTTGATAATTATAAACTTGATAACAATTTAGTTGTACAACAACACATCACTCAACGGAGGAAATAAGTTATGCGAAGTATCAGTAAAATTATGGTTGTTCTTTTTGTTGCAATGGGATTGATGCTTTCAGCCTGCAGCGAAGAGAAAGAAAAACCGGACCTGCAATCCGAAATCGATACGAAAATCGATAAAATAGAAGAGCAGGCTCAGAAAGAAATTAACCGTTTGGATGAGCGGATTGCCGAACTCGGCGAAGCTGCAAACGAAGCAACGGAAGATGGCAAAGAAGCGATCGATCAGCAGATCGAAAATCTGGAATCGCTCAAAAGCGATCTGCAAAACGGCATCGCGCAATTGCGAATGGCAACCAACGAACAAATGGACGACGTTCGCCAAAGCCTGAACCAAACCATGAACGAAATTGACCGGATGCTGACCGTTAGCCAAATGGAAAATGAAAAAGAGAAGTCCTGAAATTGAGGAGCCAAATTATGAAAAAACTTATGTTTATGGTGCTCATTATTTGCTTTGCAGGCAGCTCCGGGGCATTTGCACAGGGACTATATTTCGGACCGCAGCTCGGGTTTTTCAAATCGAAAGATTCGGATAACACCAACATTTTTGTCGGTGCTGCCGTTCGCCTGAAATCCGCCGGATCGTTTGGCGTCGAAGGATCGATCGGCTACCGGCAGGAGAAATTTTTCGACGAAACGGTGACGGTCAAAAATTGGCCCATTATGGTAACCGGACTGTTCTATCCGATTCCGATCGTTTACGGCGCGATGGGCGCAGGCTGGTATAACACAACCATCGAATACGATGACAACCTGCCCGGCGTCGATCTGGACGACAACAGCGAGACATCGCAGGAATTCGGCTGGCATTTTGGCTTTGGCGCGGAACTGCCGGTTGGCGGAAAAACAAAGCTCAGCACCGATATCCGCTATGTTTTCCTGAATTACGATTTCGATGCGGTTCCCGGAAGCGGTGATGTTAACAGCAATTTCTACATCATCAACGCCGGACTGATGTTCCGGCTGTAAAAAACACTACCTTGCCCATCCCGGAACTTTTTGTTTCGGGGTGGGTTTTTTTATCTGAAAATAACGCAAAACGACTCAATTTTGAACCGCACTTGCACTGGACGCTCGTTAAACGGTATTATTGCGAAAAGATGAATAGAAAATGGGGAATTTTATGAATAGCACATCTGAGCCAAAAATGCTTATCCGGCGAAGCGGCGAGCGCGGTTTTGAGGATTTTGGCTGGACAGACAACTGGATGACTTTTTCCTTCGCGAATTATCACGATCCGGCGTGGATCAATTTTGGACCGCTGCGGGTGATGGTAGAAAATCACATCCAGCCGCACTCGGGATTTCCGGCGCATCCGCACCGGGATGTCGAAATTGTTACCTACGTGGTTTCCGGCACGCTCACCCACGGTGACAGCTTCGGGCACAAAGCCGGCATAACAGCCGGAGAAATGCAACTGATCAGCGCAGGAAGCCGGGGAATGATTCATTCCGAAGAAAATATCCACGATGTTGTCGAACACAATTACCAAATGTGGCTGATTCCCGACCGCACCGGAACGCAGTTTGAGTATCATCAACTGAAATTTACGCCGGAAGAACGGCAGAGCAAATTTTGCATGTATGTGTCGCCGGACGGCGAAAACGGCAGCATGCCGATCAACACCAACGCCTGGATTTATGCCGGATTATTTTCCCCCGGCGATGAAACTGTTCACGAGCTACGGGAAAATTATGGGGCATGGATTCAAATCGTGTCCGGCGAAGCGACAATTTCCGGTGTTCAAATGCAGCAAGGCGACGGTATTGGTATCACCAACACCGATAAAATTATGATGAAATTTTCAAAAAATAGCGAGGTGTTGCTGTTCGATCTGGGAATGAAATCACGGTTGATCTGGCGATAAGCCCATATAAAACAATGTTTTGAGTTTAAAAATCAGGTTGCGATTTTTTTTAAAACTCGTAAGAAATTCAAAAAGATGTTGCAGTATTAGATGTCTATACATATATTACCGCTGTAATTAAAAGACGAGGTTACAGTGGAACTGGAAAAAGAAATTCAACAAAGCAAATTCAAGAACGAATATCAAAAACTGATTTTAAACGTTCTTTACACCAGCGGCTGGCTGAGTTCGTTGCAGACAAAATACTTCAGACCTTACAAAATATCAGTCCAGCAATACAATATTTTACGAATTTTGCGGGGGCAATACCCGAATCCGGCTACCGTTAACTTGTTAAAAGACAGGATGTTGGATAAAATGTCGAACGCATCCCGATTGGTAGAAAAGCTTCGGTTAAAAGGATTAATCGAGCGTCATCAATGCGAAAAAGATCGTCGCGCGGTTGATGTTTTAATCACCGAAAAAGGTTTGAATTTGCTCAAAGAACTGGATAGCGTTGTCGAGCGCTGGGATGAGCTGTTCAGCCATGTTTCCATCGAAGAAGCGAAAGAAGCCAACCGGATTCTCGACAAAATGAGAGGATAATTTTTTTAGTGATACCTGTGTATAGACAATAAATATCTAAACATTTAGTGTAACTATTAATTTCAGGATTCATCAAAAAGTTAGTTTAGCAACAAGCCGGAAAGCAAAAGCAAGTCCGGCAATTAATTTCGAAATGATTCAACAAACCATATAAAAGGAGACGTAACTATGAAGCAGTTAGTTGTTTTAGCAGCAGTACTCGCAGGTTTTATTTGGGGATCAGCATTTGCCCAAACGTATAAAGTTGATGCCGCAAAAAGCGCTTTGGCGTGGACCGGTGAAAAAATTACCGGAAAACATCACGGCACCATTGCCATTAAAGATGGCGAATTGGTTCAGGATGGCGCCAAATTCTCCGGCGTTTTCAACATCGATATGAATTCGATTGTCAACGAAGACCTGGAAGGCGAATGGAACGGCAAGCTTGTTGGTCACCTGAAATCGGACGACTTTTTCTCCGTTGCGGATCATCCGGTTGCAACGCTGAAAGTGAACAAAGTTGCCCCGTATAATCCCAAAGAAGGTGAAACAACCACTCACGTTGTTACCGGCGATTTGACGATTAAAGGCATCACCCACGAGATTTCATTCCCGGCAACCATCAGCTTCACCGAAGAAGCGATGACTGCAAACGCAGCGTTCTCCATCGACCGCACCAAATGGAATGTGCGTTTCCGCTCCGGCAGCTTCTTCGAAAATCTGGGTGACAAAATGATTTACGACGATATCAAATTTGATTTGACCCTCGTCGCAGACAAATTGGCTGAAATGAGCATGAACAAATAATTGCACTTCTCACTTTTTGGGTTGAGAAATTCATATTTGGGCGATCCCTGCGATCGCCCAAATAATTTATCGGTTTTTGCAATCTTTGTTTGTTAATCTGACAATCCCTTCTGTTTAATTACAATTGACATAAACGTTTATAAATAAAGGAATTTACCCATGGATTTGAATTCAATGGTAGCGGATCTTAACGCGATGGTTTTGCAAGGTAAAGCAATGGAAGCGTTTGAAAAATATTATGCTGATGACGTGATCATGCAGGAAAACAACAATCCCCCGACCGTCGGAAAAGATGCCAACCGCAAACGTGAAGAAGACTTTTTTGGCAGCATCACCGAATTTCGCGGGGCAAATGTAGTTGATGTCGCGGTGAACGAAGATACTGCATTCATTAAATGGCATTTCGATTACACCCACAAAGATTGGGGCGTGCGAAAATACGACCAGATAGCCGTCCAAAAATGGAAAAATGGCAAAATTGTAAACGAAACGTTCTATTACGGTGCCTGATTGATTTCTGAAATAAAAGGCGGTATCTTTTTACCGCCTTTTTTGTTGGTCAACATGTAATCATTAAACGGAGATTCAACCATAGACACCATAACTCAAATCGCGTTAGGCGCAGCTGTCGGCGAAGCTGTTTTGGGCAAAAAAGCAGGCAATAAAGCCATGCTATGGGGCGCCGTTGGCGGCACCATTCCCGATCTGGATGTGTTGGCAAACCCGTTTATTTCGGGTGTTGCGCAGTTGGGTTTTCACCGGGGATTTTCCCATTCATTTGTATTTGCCATTCTTTTTGCGCCGGTGCTCGGTTGGCTCATTTACAAATATTATCGCGGCGCCGGTGCCGGTTGGCGCGATTGGAGTTGGCTGGCATTCTGGAGCATTGTGACGCATCCGGTTCTCGATTGGTTCACGATGTACGGCACGCAATTGCTCCAGCCATTCAGCGATTATCCGGCGGCGATCGGTTCCATTTTTATCATCGATCCGGTGTACACCCTGCCGTTGATTATCGCAGCATTCTGGATTCGCCGATTGCCAAACGACGCAAATTTGCGTCGAAAAATAAATATCGCATCTCTCGCATTTACAACAGGTTATCTGCTGCTGGGCGTTGCCATTAAGTTTCATGTGGAAGCAAAGTTTGCCGATTCGCTGAAATCGCAAAACATCACATTTGAACGCATTTTTAGCAACCCGACACCATTCAATATCATTTTGTGGATGGCCATTGCGGATGACGGCGAGGGTCAATGGGTCGGTTTGTACTCGCTGCTGGATGCTGACGACAACATCCGTTTTCAATATGTGCCCAAAAATGAGGCGCAAATTTCAGCCGCAATCGATCAGCCGGCGATCCAAAAACTGCTCTGGTTTTCGCGGGGATTTTACACGATAACTCAAAGCGATAACACATTGTATTTTAACGATATACGATTTGGCAGATCAGATATGTGGCTGGATGATAAAGGCAGTTATATTTTCAGTTTCCGACTGATTGAAGATTCGCAACCTCCGGCAATGTACCGGGATATCGAACGGCAGACACCCGGATTTGATGCGCGCGGAGAAAATTTCGCGCGGCTATTTAAACGCATTTCCGGCGATAAATCGGTGGAACAATCGAACGCCGGGAAAATGTCGAGCAACACCAAAAATGATTAAATCAGGCTGCTGATTCCTCAACCAACGATTTCGAGCCGGTTCTGGCGACAACCATTTCCACCAGCAACAGCACAAATGCAGCGATCAACAAATATCGCCACAATTCCTGCCCAAAACGGCTGCTCTGCACCTGATCGGCGATCGGCGTGTCATTCGCCAGCAAACGGCTGCCGGGGAACAGCGCCGGCAATTCATCGCTGAAATAACGGGCGTCCGATTCCGCCGGCCACGGATTGACGGATAGCGCAGCGATTTGCTGATTGTTGTGTTGCAACCGGTAATTGCCGGGCAGCGCGGTTTCGGCAAATTCGATGAGCACGTTTGAGCCGCGAAAACCGGGCGTCAGCCGCACATCGGTTTCCTGCGACAGCGACATCCGGAATTCATACGGCGCTTCGAGGCTGGAAAACTGGCTCTGGTAAATTTCGCCGGTGCGGATTTCCTGCCGGTCGCTGATTTTACGCGTGCCCGCAAAATACACCAATCGATACAGCAACGGCACCACAAATCCTTTGGTGGGCAGCTGATTCCACTGCGGCTGCATCGGGCTGCTGATAAAATAAATCACCCCTTTGTTGAGATTACTTTCCAGCAACAGCGGCGACCGGTCGCTGAGTTGCAGCAAATCCTGCGATTGCAGCGATGCGCTCACCCGGAAATTCGCATATACTTCAATCGGGTTGAGCTGCCCGGGTTTTTCCTCGAACAATCCCTCAAAAACGGGGTGATTCCAGCGAAAATTTTCGATCGTCAAAAATTGCCCGACGCTGCCGGGCGAACCCTGTAATTCGCCGAGTTTTCCGAGCGAAAATTGCTCCAGCAAACGGTTGTATTGCGGCGGAACGATGCGGTCGCCGGGCAACACAATCGCGCCGCCACCTTGCTCGACAAACGATTTCAACCGGGAAATCAGCGTTTCCGGCAACTGGTCGAGCCCTTCCAGAATGATCACGTCATATTCCAGAAAATTGCGGCTGCTCCAGTTTGCGGCAAGTTCCCGCTGATAACCGAAAACGTCGCGATCGATTGCCGGATTGAGAATCAGCGGCAGAAAACTGCGGAAATCACCGCTCGGCGTGATGTGCAGCAGCTGCACCCTTTTCGGGACGTAAAAATTGAAATAGCGCCGGTTATCCTCTTGCAGCGCGTCGCTTTCGGTTTCGATGAAACCGTTCACAAACCCGTTTTCCGCCAAAGTCAGTTGGAACTGGACTTCCTTCAATTCGTTCGGTGCGATGCTCACTTGCTGTTGCGCAACGCGATTGTTGTTCAAACTGACCGATGCCAAAGTGTTCAAATGATTTTCCGGATGATGATTCCGAAAATACGCTTTGATGTGCAGCGGTTGATTAATTTCCACCAACCGGTTGACAACCGTAACGCTGTCGATAGAAATATTTTCTGCTTCGGCGTGGGCGATGGGTAACAAAAATGGCTGGATTTCGGTATTTTCCGGTTGCCCGAACAACTCCGTCAGACTGCGGGAATCGATGCCGCTTTGCTGAAAATCGCTGATCACATACAATTCTTTTGTGGCGAAAACAGATTGATCGAGCAGCGAAATCGCCTGCGAAATAGCGCTGTTCACATCGGTTTTCAGATAATTGGGTTGCAATTTCTGGATCGAGCGCTCCCAAACGCCGCTCTCGAACGGCTCCTGTTTGATCAGCGTTGCGGCGGGTGCTGTGGACTGGATCACCGTGATCCGGTCGCCGGCGCGGAAGGCATCCTGCAAACTGTTGAACCGGGCGCGAAGCTCGTCCAGCAATGTGCCGCTCAACCGTGATTCGCTGAGGCTCATGCTGTTATCCAGCACAATTACCGCCTCAATATTGCTGCGCTCGCTGAGCAATCCGCCGCTGCCGCTTTGCAGCGTGGGACGGGCAAACGCCAGCACCAGCAACAAAATGATCGCCGTACGAATGAGCAACAACAGCAACTGCCGGATGCGCAAATTGCGCATTTGCTTTTTTTCCATCTGTTTCAAAAACTGGATGGTGCTGAACGGAATCCGTTTGATTTTCCGGCGATTCAACAAATGGATCAGCAACGGAATGGCTGCGGCTGCCAGCGCATACAAAATCAGGGGATTTAAAAAACTCAGGCGATACTCCTTTGCAGTTGTACGTTTCCGGCGGAAAATATACGAAAATCGAACCGGCTTCGCATCCTTTTTCCAACGGAATAACCTATTGTTTTGTTATCCTTTACGACCAAGCCGAAACGGAAGTTCACAGATAAATGCCAATTGGTTTTTTTTCGTGAATCTGACGGATTTTTTGGTTATAATCATTTTTGAACAGTGGCAAAAAACAGGAGAAGTGTTGTGAAATTTGGGATCAGAAACGGATTTGGAATGTTGATTGCGCTGCTGGCAGCAGCGTTTTTTTTCGTAAATGCGAATGCACAACCCTTACCGGAAATCTACCGGAAAGTGGCGATTTCTATCAATAATAGCGCGGATTTTTCGGCGCTTTCCGGCGACGGACTCATTTTTGACCACATTCAGGCAACCCGACATTCAACCGGCGGTTGGGAAATTGAAGCTGTGCTCAATCCGCAGGAATTTGAAATTCTGCAAAACAGTGGACTGGCTTTCACCGTTTTGGTCGGCGATCTGGCAGCGGAAATACGCAATCGCGAGCCGCTCAGCGCGGCGGAAAAACAGCGCATCCGTTCGGAAAGCGGCATTCAGGGATTCGGTTTCGGCAGCATGGGCGGATTTTACACATACGATGAAGTGGTTGCGGAGCTCGATTCCATGCGGATGAATTATCCCAATCTGGTCGGCGAAAAATTTTCCATCGGGCAAACGATTGAGGGACGCGATATTTGGGCGATCAAAATTTCCGATAATCCCGAAATTGACGAAGCCGAGCCGGAAGTTTTATACGATGCACTGCACCACGCCCGCGAACCGCAAGGCATGATGACACTCATTTATTTTATGTATCACCTGCTCGAAAATTACGATGTCAGCCCGGAAATTGGCTATTTGCTGAATAACCGCGAACTTTTTTTTATCCCGGTGATGAATCCGGATGGCTATGTTTACAACCAATCCACCAATCCCAACGGCGGCGGATTTTGGCGAAAAAATCGCCGGAACAATGGCAGCAGTTTTGGGGTCGATTTAAACCGCAATTACGGCTACGAATGGGGATATGACAACAGCGGTTCCAGCCCGAATCCCGGCAGCGACAGCTATCGCGGCACCGCACCGTTTTCCGAACCGGAAACGCAGGCGTATCGCGATTTTGTGTTGTCGCGCGATTTCCGGCTCGATTTATCGTATCACACTTACAGCAACGTTTTGATTTACCCGTTCGGATTTAAGGAACGGTTTCTCACCCCGGATTCGCTGTTGTTTATTGAATACGGAAAAGAAATGACCCGGGTGAATAACTATTCCTTCGGAACGGTTTTTGAAACACTCGGCTATGTGGCAAACGGCGGCACGTTCGACTGGCTGTACGGCGAGCAATCGTTGAAAGATAAAGTGATCAGTTTCAGCCCGGAAGTGGGCAGCAGTCTGGATGGCTTTTGGCCAAGCCAATCGCGGATTTATCCGTTGGCGATCGAAAATTTATCTGCAAATATGTTTTTGGCGTGGATGGGCGGCAGTTTTGTGATGCCCAAAAATGCATCGGTCAGCGAAGCGGTTCCCGGCGACGGCTTTTTTGAGCGCGGCGAAGAAATTGCGATCGTCATCGAATTGCAAAATGCCGGATTGGATAGCAGCGCCGAGGTCAGTTTTCAAATTGAACCGGCGGACGAATTTTTGCAAATTATTTCCGGTGGCAGCGGTTCGCTGACCGGATTGGGCGCCCGTTCTGTCGGCAGATCGGACACGGTTTTTGCCCAAATTAATCCCGAAACGCCGCCGGGTTACGCGCCACAACTGGCTGTTTCGGTCATGGAAAACGGTTTGACGCGATCGGACACGCTGCGCAATATGTTCAACGTCGGCGTGCCGATTGCCTTGTTCAGCAACAGCGCGGAAGATGGGTTGCTCGGCTGGAACCCCGGCAGCTGGGGATTGACCGGCAACACTTACGTTAGCCCGTTGAATAGCTTTACGGACAGTCCCGCCGGATCGTATCCGTCGAATGCAAACAATGCGATTACCTTGCAGTTTCCCATCAATTTGTCCGGCGTAACTACAGCATTTTTAGAATTTTACACGAAATGGGATATCGAAACCGGATACGATTTTGCGCAGGTCAAAATCTCGACAAACGGCACCAGTTGGCAGCCGCTCAACGCGCCGAATATGGTCCCCGGCAGCGGCGACGGCGTCCAGACTTCTGGTGAACCGGGCTATCATTCCATTCAAAATGAGTGGATAAAAGAGTCGATTGACATCAGCGATTTTGCCGGCGAAAGCACCGTTTATTTACGATTTGTGATCGAAAGCGATGGCTTTGTGGAAGGCGACGGCTGGTATCTCGATGATATTCAGGTGATCAGCTACACCACAACCGTCGGTGTTGAGCAAGTTGATGAAACAGCGCCACGCGCGTTTTCGCTGGATGCCAATTATCCCAATCCGTTCAACCCGGTAACCGCCATTCAATACGCTGTGGCAACGCCATCGCAGGTGAAGCTGACGGTTTACAACATGCTCGGCGAACAGGTTGCGACATTGCTGGACGAACGGCAATCGCCCGGAACATACGTTGTGAATTGGAATGCCGGACAGTTTGCCAGCGGTGTGTATCTGGTTCGCATGCAGGCGGGTGCGTTCGCCAAATCGATCAAAATTGTGTTGAATAAATAAAGTATTTTAGCCACGGAGCCACAGCAAAAAAATCAACCAAATTACACCTCGTTCCAGGCTGGAGCCTGGAACGCCTTTTTTAATAAAATGTGATTTTGTGGCAAAAAATCAACAATTAGTAAACATAAAATTGTTACCCCAAACAGGACTTCCCGGCGCGAATTGATTATCCTCAACACCCTTTTTCCGGTTTTTGCAGTGATTGGATTGGGCGTTTTGCTGAAACGCTACCAACTGACATCGGATGCATTTCTGAAAACGGCTGACCGGCTGGTTTATTTTATTTTTTATCCGGCGCTGTTATTCTGGAAAATCGGCGGGGCAACGGAAGCGGTTAATCCGGCGCTGTCAATCGCGGCGCTGATTACGGTGTTGGTGATGTTTGCCATCAGCGCAATCGCCATCAAAATATTCGGGATAACTGCGTTTCAGGCGGGCTCTTTTTCGCAAAGTTGCTACCGGTTTAATTCGTATGTGGGAATGGCGGTGGTGTTCAACGCCATCGGCGAAAGTGGCATGCGCGAGCTCGGCATTTTGATCGGCGTGGTGATTCCGGTGGTCAACGTTTTCGCGGTTGCCACGCTCATTTGGTTTAACGGGCAAACGATCAGCCATGCCAAACGGCTGCAATTTACCATGCAGGCAGTCATCACCAATCCGCTGATTCTCAGCTGTATCGCCGGTTTTGGCTATTCGCGAATGGCGAACGGTTTTCCGGAATTTCTGGATAACACGCTGCAAATGATGGCGACCATTTCGCTGCCGCTCGCGCTGATTTCCATCGGCGGTGCGCTGTCTTTCGAGAGCATTCGCGAATACACCCGCATTTCCGCCGTCGCAACTGTGGTCAAATTATTGATTTTTCCGGTGATCGGGTTTTTCACGATGCAATGGTTTCACATCACCGGCGAAGCGTTCAAAGTCGGGATGATTTTTTTCGCGCTGCCCACTTCAACGGCTATTTATGTGCTGTCATCGCAGCTCAACAGCGACACGCAACTGGCTTCCGCCGCAATTGTGCTGTCAACAATTGTTTCCTTTTTTTCCCTCTCGATTGTTTTGCTAATGTGACGCGCATCCCGTAATTTCTCATGAAATCAAATACGAAACGGAGATCAAAATGATCAGAAATACAGTGCTGGTTTTTTTGCTGATGTTTATGGCAGTAAATCATTCAAATTATGCGATTGCACAGGATGATTCACCAAAATCCAAAGTTGAAATTGCCGATATCCGCGCTGCGGAAAAGGTGATCGGGTTGAAGTTAACCGAAGCCGAACGCGATTCGATGCTCGACGGCATTCGCGAAAATGCCGACAAATATGAGGATATCCGCAGTGTGAATCTGTTGAACAGTGTCTGGCCGGCGATGATGTTCAACCCGATTCCCGTGGGAAAATCATTCGATAGCGAGCAAATTCCATTTCAAATTGCCCGCCCGGAAAATGTGCGACGTCCGGCACATTTGGAAGATGTCGCGTTTTGGTCAATACCCGAATTGGCGGAGCTGATTCGCACCCGACAAGTCACATCGCTGGAACTCACCCAAATGTATCTTGCGCGATTGAAAAAATACGGTCCGAAACTAGAGTGCGTTATCTCGCTGACCGAAAATTTGGCGCTGGCGCAGGCAAAACGTGCAGATGCGGAAATCGCCGAAGGCAACTATCGCGGCATGCTGCACGGCATCCCGTATGGCGCAAAAGATTTGCTGGCGGTGAAAGGCTACAAAACCACCTGGGGTGCGATGCCGTTCAAAGATCAGGAATTTGATTCGGATGCCACCGTTATTCAAAAACTGGAAACAGCCGGCGCGGTGCTGGTCGCCAAATTGACGATGGGCGCGTTGGCGTGGGGCGATGTCTGGTTTGGTGGAAAAACCCGCAATCCGTGGAACATTGAGCAGGGCAGCAGCGGCTCCTCTGCCGGTTCCGGTTCGGCAACTAGCGCCGGATTGGTCGCGTTTGCTATCGGGACGGAAACGTGGGGCAGCATCGTGAGCCCCGCAACCCGCAACCGCATTTCCGGTTTGCGCCCGACCTACGGACGGGTGAGCCGCACCGGCGCAATGGCGCTCAGTTGGTCGATGGACAAAATTGGCCCGCTGTGCCGCAGCGCAGAGGATTGCGCGATTGTTTTCAACGCCATTCTGGGACCGGACGGGCAGGACCAAACGCTGTATAATTTGCCGTTCAACTACCGCTCGGATCTGGATGTCAGCCAGCTGCGGCTCGGTTTTCTGAAAAGCGAATTTGAAAATGTGGATTCTGTGAGCCAACCATTTTTGCAAGCTGCGCTGGATAAATTTTCAGAAATGGGTTTCGAACTGATTCCCATCGAATTGCCGGATTTACCCGTCTGGGATTTGTCGATCATCCTCGGTGCGGAAGCCGCCGCAGCATTTGACGCGCTGACGCGTTCCACAGATGACGATTTGCTGGTTCGCCAAATCAAAAATGCCTGGCCGAACGAATTCCGCACATCGCGATTTATTCCGGCGGTGGGATATATCAACGCCAACCGCATCCGCTATTTATGGATTCAGGAAATGGCCGCGCTGTTCGAAACCGTAGATGCATATATTTCGCCCAGTTTTGGCGAAAATTTGCTGATCACCAATCTCACCGGTCATCCCTGCGTTGTGGTGCCGAACGGCGCGGCAGAGCAGAGCATCAGTTTTACCGGCAATTTGTTCGACGAAGCGACGATTCTGGCGCTCGCAAAACGGTATCAGCAGGCAACGGGTTTTCACAAATTGCATCCGGATTTGTCGGGATTGGGTGAATAACATCGCAGAATTTTTGAAAAAATTTACAATTGGAAACTATTGATCTACTTCATAAGCCCCGGCGATAGCTGTTATAAATTTGCAACGACTTAATTGTTGTAAGTGAAAGCTGCGTTGGGGTTTAGGGGTAAACCCTCCGTTAACTTTCCTGTTACCATAATGTGTTGTTTTTACACAACTTGAATAGTTGGTTCGATGGAGTAATCTATTCTCCGGATGATATTTTATAAATACTACTAATTCACTATGGAGGGTTTATCATGTCTCAAACGACATCCCAAAAATTGCAGGCGATTCTCAAAAATTTTCAATCCAGCACACCGGATATCGAAGGTGTAGCTGTTGCCAGTGACGACGGATTGGTGATCGCATCCCGTTTACCGGAAGATGTTGAAGAAGATCGCGTTGGTGCAATGAGCGCGGCAATTTTATCGCTCGGCGAACGCAGCTCAGACGAGCTCAATCGCGGCGATGTAAAGCAAGTGATCGTCAAAGGTGAAAACGGATATGTGGTGCTGATGAACGTTGGCAGCGAATCCGTGCTCATCACCATGACCACCGAAAACGTAAAACTCGGGCTGCTGTTTCTGGAATTGAAACGCGCCGCCGAAGAATTGCGCAAAGCGCTGTAACGATTGAACCGGTTTTTCCGGAGGCAACCCGCAAATCGTGTTGCCTCCTTTTTTTTCGGTAAACGAACGATCACCCGATCCGCGAGGACACATGTTTGAAATTCTGAAAACGCTGGTGAAAACCACCGGCTTATCCAAACGCGATTTTACAGTGCTCACAGAAGCTGCCACCACGCTCGAAGCATGGGGTCCGGAAGTCGCGAATATTTTTTACGACAGCATTTTGGCACACCAACCGACCGCAAATCTCATTCAACCGGAAGAAAAAGAACGTCACCGGGAGCAGTTGCTCAACTGGTATGTTCAACTTTTTACCGATGATTTCAGCAAAACATTCTGGCGGGCGCAGTGGCTGGTTGGGCTGGTGCACGTTAAACGGAATATTCCAATTCACACCGTAATTGCCGGAATGAGCCGCATCCAACTGTTTTTTCTGGCCAAATGCCTGCACGAATTTGAGCCGGATTACGCCCGGATTTTATACGGCGCATTCAAACGATTGACAGATGTGGTTACCGGATTATTTGTCGAAGGCTTTTTCGAAACCTATTTTGAAGCGTTCCGCAAAACCTCCGGTATCAAACAAAAAGTGATTCACAATATGGTGCAAATGGAGCTGAACAAATTGATTGAACACGACAGACAGCAGCTCCAACAATTGTTCAAAAAGGAACAATCTGCTGAATAATCCGGATTAATTGTTCCAATACGCATGAAACGAAAAAAAATGAACAAACAAGCGACCTTTCAAAGCCGTTTAGAAAAAGAATTAAAAACACTGATGAGCGAAGGCAACCTGCTCGGTGCCGCATTAATGGACCAAACCGGATTGCTGATTGCCGCCAGCGGCGATACCGAATTCATGCAAACCGCCGAGCTGAGCGCCTGGCTGAGCATGTTGGCGCAGGATCGATTGCAGGGTTTGCGCATCGATGAAACGACATTTGTCATCGAAAACCGGCTGCGGCTGGTGAACCGGTTGTTTGGCATCGGGCAGCGGCGATTTGTAATGCTGCTGATGCTGCGCCCGGATCAGCCGTATCACTACCTTTCCGATCGCGCAATTACAACTATGAGCGAATTGTTAACGCAGCGTTATCCCAAAAAACTACTCTAAATCGAGGGAAATCAAATGGATGCAGTTCTGGAAAATCTGATCAAACTGACCGGCGTTGTCCCCCGTGATTTTGATACGCTCAACGAAGTTGCGCCGCAAATTGAGGTGTGGGAACCGGCCATCGTGAAAATATTTTATGATACGCTGTATTCGCATCCGGCGACAAACGCCATTTTTAAATCGGACGAAAGACCGGATCGCGAAGCGACGTTCAGCAGTTGGTATCGCCAATTAATCCACGCCAAATACGACCCGATGTTTTGGAAACACCAATGGTTTGTGGGGTTGATTCACATCAAAAGGGAAGTCCGCAACCACATGATGCTCGGGATGATCAGCCGGGTGCAAACCTTTTTTCTGGCACAATGCATGAATGAATTTCATGGCGTGCAGGCGCTGAAAGTTTACGGCGCTTTCAAACGGATCACCGATGTCATCGCCGGATTAATCGCGGAAGGCTATTTCGAAAAGTATCTGGAAGCGATGGAAAAAATGTCCGGTATCAAAACCAAAGTTGTCGAACGGATGGTAAAATTGGAAATCGATGCTCTGATAAAAGAATTTCGTGCAAACTCATAAAAAATAATCTGTTGCCCGGAAATTTCCGGGCTTTTTTATGCAGCATTTTTGTTTACCGCAGTACCATTTCTCCGTCAAATAATTCGATATTCGTGTACGGCAAATCGTTGATATCAAATTTGCCGCTGGTTTGTTTGCGAACAAACGGTAATGCCAGCAAATCGCTGACCTGATAAGTCACTTTGCCAACGGTGAGGGTTGCATCTTTGCTGATGGTCAGCATATTTTCCGAGATCACCGGAATGCCGGCGCATTTCAGATAAATTTCTGATTGATCGCTGCCCACCATTTTTTCCAGAAAAGATTCCAGCGTTTGTAATCGTTTTGGCAATTTTTGCCAGGGAATCTGGCTGTAATTGAGCACGGTTTCCACCGAAACGCCTTCCGGCGTAATCGTGCTGCGAATGGCATTGATGTAATCTGTTTCATTTGGCGGCAAATTTTGGTGGGCAAATGTTTTGGCCATCGCGCTGAGCATTTCATCGCTGATACGAAATCCGTCTGCCCGGCGATCGGTTTCGTCGAGTTTTTTGACCAGCTGGCGAACATCGGCGCGATTCAATTTTTTTGCCGGCTGTTTCCGGATTTCGTTCAACGCTGCGGGCGGTTCAAATTGTTTCGCGAGCGAATCGATCACGGCAATTGCTGCCGTTCGCTGCTGTTCCTGCCGGTACCAATCGGGCAAATAATTGAACCTGCTCAGATACACAAATAAACCAACCACTACCACAATCATCACAAATAACAGCAGCCACCACCAGCTTTTGCGTTTCCCGGCATCTTTTTTACTGAATTTCATTCGCTATCATCCTGATCTTTTTGATTTTGAATCGCACAGGCAATGTTTTACATTTATCGCACCGATTTCCATTTTCATTACTGCGGAGTTAAAAATATGTTCTCACCTGCGTTTTTTCGAATCCTTTTTACAATTTTCGGAGTCATTTTTATGATGAATACCGCGTTTGGAAAATATGAGCACCTCGGCAATTTGCAATCGTTTCAGCGCACAGAAAACGGCATCGAATTGATATGCGAAGGTGATGTAAAAGTAATCATAACGTTCTATAAATCGAACATGTTCCGCGTTACGCTGGAGCGTCCCGGATATCCGAACGACTTGCTCACATCGCCGCTGGTTGACCGGATGTGGGAACCGGTTGCCCTCCAATTTCAGGAGGAAGATATACATTTACGGCTGAATTCCCGGGAACTGAGTGTTTTGATTCACAAAATGCCTTGCCGTATTTCTGTGCTGGATGCGCGCGGCAATGTGATCAACCGGGACGATCCCGGAATGGGCATCGGCTGGGATGGAAATGAGGTGCGCAATTGGAAATCGCTCGGCAAAAATGAACGCTTTTTCGGGCTTGGCGAGAAAACCGGGAATGTCAACAAATATCGCCGCGAATGGGTCATGTGGAACAGCGACACACCCGCATATAATGATAAAACCGACCCGATTTACCAAAGCATCCCATTTTTTGTGGGGCTGCACAATCAGCAGGCTTACGGCATTTATTTCAACAATAGCTACCGGACGGTGTTTAATTTTGGCGCCGGCAACGAACGCTACTCATCGTTTTCCGCGGATGGCGGACCGCTGGATTATTTTTTTATCTACGGACCGCAAATCAGCTCGGTGGTTACCACTTATTCCGAACTGACCGGGCGGACATTTTTGCCGCCGATGTGGTCGCTCGGTTATCAGCAGTGTCGCTGGAGCTATTATCCCGAAAGCGAAGTGCTGAACCTCGCGAAAACCTTCCGCGAGAAGCAAATTCCTGCCGATGTCATTTATCTCGATATTCATTACATGGATGGATATCGCGTATTTACGTGGGATAAGCAACGATTCCGCAATCCGGTAAACATGCTCAACATTTTGCAGGATATGGGATTCAAAGTAATTCCCATCATCGATCCGGGTGTGAAACAGGATGAAAATTACCGCGTTGCGCAGGAAGGGCTTGCTGGCGATCATTTTGTGAAATATCCCGATGGTGAAGTTTACGTCGGCGAGGTGTGGCCGTCGTACGCATTTTTCCCGGATTTCAGTCGCCCGCAAACGCGGGATTGGTGGGGCAGCCATTTGGCAATGATGCTCGATTCCGGCATCGACGGATTCTGGAATGACATGAACGAACCGGCGGTTTGGGGACAGGCTTTTCCCACCGAAGTGCTCGCGGAAGATGATGGAAAATTCAGCAGTTTCAAAAAAATGCACAATTTATACGGCTTCCAAATGGCGCAGGCAACGTTTGACGCCTTCCGAAAATATCGCCCGAACCAGCGCCCGTTTATCGTTACGCGGGCGGGTTTTGCAGGGGAGCAGCGCATCACTTCCGTTTGGCTTGGCGATAATTCGTCCACATGGGCGGATCTGGAATTGGGCATTCGCATGATGTTGGGAATGGGGCTTTCCGGCGTGCCGTTTACGGGCACGGATGTCGGTGGATTTATCGGCACGCCCACACCGGAATTGTATGCCCGCTGGATTCAGGTTGGCGCGATGTCGCCGTTTTTCCGCACTCACACAGTGGAAAACAGTTCGTCACAGGAACCGTGGTCGTTTGGCGAAACGGTGGAGCGCATCAGCAAAAAATTTATCGAAAAACGTTACCGGCTGTTGCCCTATTTTTATTCGCTGATGTGGGAAGCCAGCGAATCCGGCACGCCGCTGCTGCGCCCGTTGTTCTGGCATTTTCAGGATGACGAATCGGTTTATCAAACCGAATTCCAGCACCAGTTTTTGCTCGGCGAAAACCTGCTGGTTGCGCCCGTCACCCGCGATGGCGAACGGCTCAAAAAAGTGTATCTGCCGGAAGGCGATTGGTTAAACCTAAATGACGAAACCATTTACAGTGGCGGCAAAACGATAATTGTGGAAGCGCCGCTGGATGAATTGCCGATGTTTTTGCGCAGCGGCGGGATTCTTCCCGAGCAGCCGGTTCGTCAGCACACCGGCGCGGATGCGCCAAATGAGCTGTCTTTGGACGTGTTTTCTGCAAACGATTACGGCAGTTTTTTGCTTTATGAGGACGATGGCGAAAGCATGGCTTATCAAAATAATGCCTACCGGCTCACCCAATTTGAAATCAATGTTACGAAAGATCACAGCCTGTTTTCGCGGAATGTGCTGAATAGCGGTTTCGGGGCGACCGGTCGCGAACTGAGCGTAAAATTCCACGGCATTTCGGCAGCACCGGCGCAGGTTTCGCTCAATAAAAATCATCTGCATTCGCTGAACAATAGCGACGAATCCGGCAGCGGTTACTTTTTTGACGCGGAAAAACGGGTGCTGACCGTCAAATTTATTGAATCCGAAACGGCACAAACCATTACGATCCGATGACTGTTGAAATTTTAAAAGAAGTTCGCTGGGGCATTATCGGTTGCGGCAACGTGACCGAAGTGAAAAGCGGTCCGGCGTTCAACAAAATTCCCGGCTCAACGTTGGTCGCCGTAATGCGCCGCGATGCTCAAAAAGCAGCGGATTACGCCCGTCGTCACAACGTGCCGCGCTGGTATTCGGATGCGGATCAACTGATCAACGATCCCGAAGTGAACGCGATTTACATCGCCACGCCGCCGTCTTCGCACAGAGAATACACCGTTGCCGCAGCAACCGCCGGAAAAGCGGTTTATGTGGAAAAACCAATGGCGCACAACGCGAAAGATTGTCTGCAAATGCGCGAAGCCTGCATCGAAAACAACGTGCCGCTGTTTGTTGCGTATTATCGCCGGGCACAGCAGCGATTTCTGAAAATCAAATCGCTGCTCGACAGCGGCGCAATCGGCGAACCGCGAGCGGTGACGATCACGCTGTTTCGCAGACCGGTTGAATCGGATATCGCCGCACATAATTGGCGGGTGGACCCGGAAATTGCCGGTGGCGGCTATTTTGTCGATCTCGCATCGCACACGATCGATTTGCTGCAATTTTTTTTGGGCGACATCAGTTGGGTAAGCGGCATTTCCGGCAGACAAATGGGGCGTTATCCCGCTGAGGACGCCGTTTGCGCGGCGTTCCGCATCGGCAAAAATGTGCAGGCAACCGGCATCTGGAATTTCAACACATTCACCGAAGTTGATCGCAACGAAATTGTCGGCAGCAACGGGAAAATTACTTTCGCCACTTTTTTGGACGAGCCGGTTATCCTTGAAACAAATGACGGCGTTCAACGATTCGAAATCCCGCAACCCCAACACGTTCAGCAACCGTTGATCGAAACGATCGTGGCGGAATTGATGGGAAACGGTAAATGCCCGAGCACCGGCGAAACCGCAGAGAATACCAATTCTGTGATGGAAATTATTCTGAAAAGCGCCCAAAAATAGCCGTTGCGCCGGAAAAATATTCGCTAATTGTGTTGCCAACCCTACCCATTCATTTGTAGATTTTGTCACAAGTGAGTTGAAAAATGGAAAAGCAGAGGACAAAAATGCCCGTAGATCAATCAAATAAAGTGATTTTTGCGCCGGAATACCGCCGTTACGATCGCAAATCGTTGCTGCCGGTATTTGCGCCGAAAGATATCGTGATGATCGGTGTTGAGGATAAGGCAAACAACCTCGGCCGGATGGCGTTGTGGAACCTGATTCGCCAGCCGTTCGGCGGCACTGTGTCGCCGGTAAATCCTAAAATCCGCAGCGTTTTGGGCATCAAAACCTATCCGGGCATTTCCGCGATTGACCACAATGTGGATCTGGCAATTATCGCAAATCCGGCGCCGGAAGTGCCGGACGTTATCGACGAATGCGTTGCCAAAGGTGTAAAAGGCGCCATTATTGTTTCGTCCGGTTTTTGCGAAACCGGTGATACCGGATTGTTGCTGGAAGCCGAAGTTGTGCAGCGTGCCCGCGCCGGAAATATGCGCATTTTGGGGCCCAATTGCGCCGGTTTTATGATGCCGCATATCGGGTTGAACGCGTCCATTTACCGGATGATGGCGGAAAAAGGAAATGTCGGATTTGTCAGCCAGAGCAACTCGGTTTCCGCCGCAATTCTGGATTGGAGTTCCCGCGAAAAAGTCGGTTTCAGCACCTTTATTTCATTGGGAAATATGGCGGATATCGATTGGAGCGATATCATTTATTACCTCGGCGATCATCCCCAAACCCAAAGCATCGTCATGTATGTGCAATCGATTCGCGATGCGCGTTCGTTTCTTTCCGCAGCGCGGGAAGTTGCGTTTTCCAAACCGATTATTCTGCTCAAAAGCGGGCAAAATGATACCCGAAAACAACGATTTACCGACACGCCACACGAGCTGATCCGGCAGGAACAGGTGATGGAAGCGGCGTTCCGGCGCAGCGGTATTTTGCCGGTGAAATCGCTGGTGGATTTGTTCGCAATGTCCGAAGTGCTGTCCAAACAACCGGCGGCGCGCGGCAAAAAATTGACCATCGTTACCAACGCGGGCGGCGCCAGCATTCAGGCGCGGAGCCGGTTGCGCGAAGGTGGCGGAAAAATGGCCACATTCAGCGATGAAACGGTTGCCCAGCTCAAAAATGTGTTGCCGAAAGACTGGATTCCCGAAAATCCCGTTCACGTGCTGCGCGATGCCGATGCGGATCGTTTTGCGAAAACGCTGGAAGTGCTCGCCAAAAGTAACGAAACCGACGGTATTTTGGTGATTTTGGTGGCGCAGGCCAACGGCGATCCCACCGAAATAGCCAAAAAATTAACCGCATTTGCCAAAATCAACAAACCGTTGCTCGCCAGTTGGATGGGCGGTGATGAGGTTGCCGAAGGCAAATCGATCCTCAACAACGCCAATATCCCGACATTTCCGTTCCCGGAAACGGCGGCAACTATTTTCAATTATTTGTGGAAACGCACCTATAATTTGCGTGGATTGTTCGAGACCCCGGCAATCACGGGTAGCGAGGACAAAACTACCGGCGCGCGGGTCGAAATTAATGTGATGATCGATGAGCTGCGCGAAAACGGTGTAACGGAATTAAATGCTGAACAGGTGAAACAAGTGTTCGGCGCGTTCGAAATTCCTATCGGCGGGAAACCCGTTGCAGATGCCTATCAATTGCGAATGGGCAGTTTTACCGATGGCTTGTTCGGTCCGGTGCTGTATTGCGGCACGGGCGGAAAAATGGGCAAAGTGATCGGCGATTACGCCGTTGCGCTGCCGCCATTGAACACCACGCTGGCGCGCCGGATGTTGGAACAAGCCCACATTTTCCCCGCAATTCTGGAAGCTGAGCCGTCGTTTAACGGCAATCTGGCGGCGCTGGAAGAATTATTGGTGAAATTCAGCCGGCTGGTTATCGGGTTGCGTTGGATCAAGGAAATTATCATCGATCCATTGGATATGAGCACCGATGCGCTGCGGATCGGTAACGTTTCCGTGACGCTGTATTACCCGGAAATTCTGCCCGAACAACTGCCGCGTCCGGCGATTCGTCCTTATCCGGCGCAATACATCCGGCAGGGGGAACTGCGCGACGGCACGCCGTACACACTCCGTCCGATCCGCCCGGAGGACGAGCCGCTGATGGTTCGTTTTCACGAACGGCTTTCCGATCGCAGCGTTTACATGCGCTATTTTTATCCGATCAATTTTGAAAAACGGGTATCGCACGACCGGCTGGCCCGAATTTGTTTCATCGATTACGACCGCGAAATAGTGCTGGTTGCCGAAAAGAAAGATCCCGAAACCGGCGAAGGCGAAATTATGGCTGTCGGTCGATTGAACAAACTGCGCGGCGTAAACGAAGCCGAATATGCCGTAACCATCGACGATGAACATCAGCGCCACGGGCTCGGCACAAAAATATTGGCAACGCTGGTTGAAATCGGACGGCAGGAAGGCATCGATAAAATTATCGCAGATATTTTACCGGAGAATCGCGGCATGCAGCGCGCCGGCGAAAAAATCGGTTTCAAACACTATTTCGATCACGATGAACAGGTGGTCAAAGCCGTTCTCGATTTGCGAAACGAACAATAATTTCTAACGATTCGGCTGGCAGCCAGCCAGCCGTTTTGCTGTTTGAATAGCGCAAAATCGCCATCAATTTTTAACACTGCTGAAATCTTCCTGTCACACTTTTATCCCTATTTTTGGTTAGTCTCTGATTACCGGAAACGGTTTTTTGGTATGTGAGATACCAATCTTCCCAATGCTTTTTTAGTATTCACCAAATCTATTTTAAAAGGATTTTATATGCAGAAAAGGGATATTTTTGCAGACGCCGGTCTGTTGGATCGATTGTCGATTTTCACATTTTTGTGGGCATCGCAGGCGATGGTGCATCAGCAATATTTCAAATACTGGATCGAAAATGGGGAAATTCTTGGCGCGGTTGTCACGGTTTTCGCTTTCGCCACATTTTTGCGACCGACATCGCTGGTGCTGTTGTGTGGGCTGCTAATCTCAAGTATGACAGCAACTTACGTCCACAAAATGCCCAACGTGCCAAACCATATTTTTTTGGAAGCGGTGATACACTTTATCATCCTGTTGGCTATTGCCCGGACAATTTTTGTCAACCGCAAATCGCTGCGGATCAGCCCGCAAAATTGGGCGCAATTTGGCATTGTTCAACCGGAACAGCGGGAAAAGTTGTTCGCAAGCTTCGCGCCTATTTTGACGGCGTTGCTGCTGATTGTTTACTTTTTTGCAACCCTTCACAAAATCAACAGCGATTTTTTGAATGCGCAGGTCAGTTGCGGTGCGCAATTTTATCTGGAAGATCTGGTGGACAGATTCCCGTTTTTACCGACAGCCGAATGGGCTCAAAATGCCGCGATTTGGGGAACGCTAATCATGGAAGGTGGTCTGTTTTTAACGCTGGCGATAAAACGGCTGCGACCGATCGGTTTTTTTATCGGATTACCGATGCACCTGATTTTCGGGATTGTGGGACACCACACCTTTTCGGCGTTTGCCTTCGCGCTGTATTTTCTTTTTCTCAGCGAAGATTTTACGAAGTTTGTGTTCCGGTTGCGCGATGGGTTTCAACAACGATTTCAGATTACCGACATCGCAAAGCTGTTCTTTCGGGTGCGTTTTGCTGCGGCCGCATTCTGCATGGTTTTAACAATACGCGCCATTTCCGGATATTATTTTTCCGGCATCCCGGGATTAAAAGCCGGTTACACCATCGAAAAAGCGATCTGGTTTTTGTGGGCGACCCTGCTGATGGCGATTGCTTTCAGCGTCGTGATCGGCAAATTGAAAACAAACGGACTGCGTCCGACGATTGCTGTAAATCGCCAACCGCCACTGTTTATGTGGATTTTTGTTGTGCTGGTTGGCATTAACGGCATGCTGCCGTATCTCGGTTTAAAAACGATTCCGTGCTTTTCGATGTATAGCAATTTGCGAACGGAAGGCGAAAATCCGAACCATTTGTTCATGCCGACATTGCTGAAAATATTCAACGAAACCGATGATCTGGTAGAAATTCACTACGCCGATATCCAGCGTTTTTCGGTTTATACAGAAAAAGAATTGTATTTGCCGTATGTGGAATTCCGGCGAAGGGTGTTTGATACAACAGAAGATTTCTCGATGTTGTATTCGCGGAACGGCAATCCGCATTATCTCCAACGCATCAACGGAGTGTTGGACGGCGATGATATTCCCGAACCGCTGTCGCCCGTTTATTCCAAATTTGTTTACTTCCGGCCGGTCAACAAAAAACCGTTAATGGATTGCCGGCATTAGAGTTGATCTTTTAAAAGCAACAAATTCCCGGCGGGATCGGAAACGATCAATTGATCACTGTGGATGTCGTGCGGATATCCGGCGTTGTCCAGCTTTTCGATAATGTGGGAAATCGCGGATCGATCGCCAAAAACAAACGATGCAGCCGCCAAACCGGTTGCATCTTCCGGCGGAATTTCCCCGTTTCGTGATTGCCAGATATTTACGCCTATGTGGTGATGGTAGCCATTGTTGCTCAAAAATCCCGCTCCGGGAAACCGGCACATCAGATCAAAACCGAGCAAATCGCGATAAAATTCGATCGCTTTTTCCAAATTATTCACCTTCAAATGAACGTGCCCCAGGGTTGTTCCGGCTGGCAATCCGGCAAACGGTGCTTCCGGCGCTTCCGCCAGCAATCCCGCCAAATCCACCGGGAGCGTTGCCATTTTCACCCCGTTTTCGTCGAATGTCCAACTGTCGCGGGGACGGTCGCAATACATCTCGATGCCGTTACCTTCGGGATCGGAAAGATACAGCGCTTCGCTGACGAGATGATCGCCCGCGCCATCCAATCGCTTATTTTTAGAGAAGAAATGTTGCAGCCAATGCGCCAGATCTTGCCGGGACGGCAGCAAAATCGCGAGGTGAAACAAACCGGTTGATCGCTGCGGCGGGAGTTGTTTCGCACCGGAAATCAACCGCACCAGTGGTAAATTGCCAACGCCCAAAGTGGTGGATTCCGCATCGTTCCCGATTTCTGACAAACCAATCGCATCTTTATAAAAATCAACCATTTGTGAGCGTTGTTTTACCCGCAGCGAAACCGCTCCCGGTGCGAAATTTGGTGATTGAGTCATCTGGATTTTATCTCCCCAAAAAAGTGTGTTTTACCAAAATAGTATTTCCTGAAACCGGAAAACCGGCGCTTTTGAGGCAACTTTTGTAATAAAATATCCGTTCAGTTGATCAGCCGCCCAAAAATAATCAAAAATTTCCATTTTTAAAAGGATGTGTTATGAATCGGAAAGCCATATTTTTCATGATTTTAATCGGAGTAATTTTAATCGGCTGCGGCAAGGAAACTGCAAACAGGTCCGCTCATCCGGCAGTTCCGGCGGAAATTTCTCAAATAAATTTTCTGATCGGAGAGTGAGAATTGGTAACCGAAATCATTACGTCAAAAGGCGATGTGTATCAAAATACGGCAAGGATGACCGGCGAATATATTTTGGATGGCAGCGGAATTATGGTCACGCAACGGCACCAACCGATGCGGAAAGATCGACCGGTTTTCATCAGCTGTGAAATCTATAATTTTGACACCGAAACGCAACAGTGGAGCGGTGCATCCGTTAATACGCTGGGCAATCGCAAGTTTTACGATGGCAAATTTTCCAACAACAAACTGCAATTTTTGCAAAGCGGGATGCTTTTCCAAAATGAGACGGGAATCAACCGGATCACTTATTCCAGAATTTCGGATAATCAATTCAAATGCACCGTTGAACACTCCCCGGACAGCGGTGAAACTTGGGAAACACCGCAATATTCCTATATCGCCACACGAATCCAATCGCAAAAAAATTGAGATAGCCCAAAACTTGCTTCCAAAAATTGTGTGAAATTCCCTAAATTTTCCATTGCACCGGACTGCGGCGGCCATTATTTTCGAACTTTCGCAGGTGAATTGCCGATAATGAACCTGCGAACCTGTATTCAAAATGGGTTTTGGGATAACTAAAGTGGGCTAATGGATTACAATAGTGTAAGGGTGATTTGTTAAATGGATTTTAAAAATTTGGGTCGATTGTTGTGGATCGGAATTTTCATTTTACTGATGATTACTCAGTCGGGATTTGGGCAAACAGTAACATCCGCTGAAATAGACAGCATCATTGCCCGGTTTGATCGCCGGGTATCGGCATATATTGCGGAAGGCAGCGGTCCGGGCATTGCCGTTGCCATGGTTTACGATGGCAAGATCATTTTTCAAAAAGGCTACGGTTTCCGGGATGCGAAAACGGAAGCGTTGGTAGATACCAACACCGTTTTCCGGCTGGCTTCGGTTTCCAAAGGATTTGCCTCGGCGTTAACCGGCGTTCTCGTGAAAGAAGGTTTTTTGAACTGGGATGATAAAGTGATCAAATATATCCCGGATTTTACGTTAAAAGATACTTCTGCGGTTCGCAAGTTAACCATCCGGCATATTTTGAGCCACACCACCGGCATTGTGCCGCATGCCTACGACACGATGATCGAAGACAAAGTGTCATTTGATAAAATTGTAAAAGCGCTAACAACGCTCGATACCCACTGCGAAGCTGGCGATTGTTACGGTTACCAAAACGCCATGTACAGCCTGATCAGTTTGATTGTCGATGCGGCGACCGGCAGGCATTACGGCAGCATGCTTGCGGAAAAAATATTGCAGCCGCTGCGTCTCAACAACGCCTCGTTCACCCAAAAAGCTATGATTGCATCGGAAAATTATGCCAAACCGCACCGGGGACGGGGCGGAAAATGGCGCTCCGGCGAAGTGGAGGACAGCTATTACACAGTTGTTCCGGCTGCCGGCATCAACGCCAGCATCAGCGATATGTCCAATTGGCTAAAAGCGTTGATGGGCTATAATCCGGACGTTTTAGCGCCGGAAGTGCTCACCGATATTTATACGCCGGTAATCCGCACGTTGAGCGAACGCCGCCGTTTCAACTGGCATCGCCGGTTGAAAGATGCGTATTACGCAATGGGCTGGCGAATTTTTAACTACAACGGCGAAAAAATGATTTACCACAGTGGCGGTGTCAACGGATATCTCTCCAAAATGGCATTTTTGCCGGAGAAAAAATTTGGCGCGGTAATCCTGCAAAATTCCCGGCACAATCATTATATGCTGTATGAATTGTTCGATATGTTTCTGGATGCAGGAAAGCAACCGGTCGAGCTGCTGCCGGCAACGGAGTAAAAAATAAAAATAAATTTGAATGCCCGCAGATGACGCAATATATGGTGATAGAAACATTTTTGCCGGGATGCAAATCCGCTGTTTATGCCCGTTTCGGTCAGTCCGGCAGAATGATGCCGGATGGGTTGCATTACGTTAACAGCTGGCTGGAAAAAAACGGCGACCGCTGTTTTCAATTGATGGAAACCGACAACCCGGATTTATTTGACGAATGGATTGCCAATTGGAACGATCTGGTGCAATTCGAAATTATCGAAATCGGTGAAGAACCGGTTTAATTTTCTGATGAAAAATCCCGCCATCTATCAATAATTCTAAAATTTACCGCAACAATTGCCGCCGGAAGACAGTAAAGACCCTTCGCCGGTGCAAAAAAATAGTCATTGGTTACGCTTGCAAGATTTGAGGGTGTTGTGTAAATTTGGAAATAAAAATATATGAGCAATGAATCTCCAATTTAGATCGCCGGAAAACGAAGATGTTGAAACAATAATTTCGCTGATGACAGCGTTTTACCGCTACGATAATATTCCGTTTTATCCCGATATTCACGGAAAAGCATTGGCAGATCTGCTCAATAATCCAAATTTCGGATTGTGTAAATTAATTGAACTGGATGATCAAGCTGTCGGATATTTTATCATTTGCTTTGGTTATAGCATGGAATATTATGGGAAAGACGCTTTTTTGGATGAGTTGTTCATCGCCGCGGAGTTTCGCGGAATGGGAATTGGCAAACAATGCATGCCGGAAATCGAGCGATTGTGCCGCGAAAATGGTGTCAACGCCGTTCATCTGGAAGTGGATGCCGGAAATGATGCCGCAGAACAGTTGTATCGACAATCCGGTTTTTCCGGAAATAATCGCAGTTTGCTAACCAAATGGCTAAAATCGCGCGAAAATCAATGAAGATAATCAGGTCTTAATTCAAATAGTTACAGTGGTTCTTTATTTGAAAATGGGCAATTTTCCCTAACAGATACATCTCACAAACCCCCAAAACTGAGGAGATTTAACATGAAGAAATCATTGGCTTCAATTGCGATTGTTGCTGTATTATTGACAACATCCTGCTATCACGCACGGGTGGAAACCGGTTTGCAACCTTCGTCCAAAGTGGTGGACAAACCGTTTGCATCCAGCTGGATTTACGGATTAGTGCCGCCAAACACCATCAAAGCCGCGATGGAATGCACCGAAGGCGTGGCGGTTGTGGAAACAAAACTGAGCTTTCTCAATCAGTTGGTTGGTGCGATTACCTGGGGAATTTACACACCGATGCACATCACCATTACCTGCGCATCCGGTTCTGGCATGGCTGCGGCTCCTGCTGCGGATGAACAAATGCTGGTAGAAAATACCGCCACCGAACAAGAAAAAGTGGCAGCATTTGAACAGGCTGTAAAAACATCCGCGGAAAAAAACAAACCGGTTTATGTGTATTTTCAATAAATGCGGAATTGTTTGGCGAGGTATTTTTTAAATTTTGGGCAGGATTTTTCCTGCCCTTTTTGTTGAAAAATGAACAATTATCCGAGGCATTGGGATGATCATTTACGAAGTAAATCTGGATATCGACCGGAGCATTGAAGCGGATTACGCGACTTTTATGGCACATCATATTGATGAAATGCTGCAGTTCGACGGTTTTGAAAAAGCCGAATGGTTTGAGCGGGAAGGGGAGGGCAACGAAAAAATGGTCTGTTGGACGGTGCAATATCACTTGCGTTCGATGACGGAATTGGAACACTATTTTGAGCACCACGCCGCTCGCATGCGTAGCGATGGCAAAAATAAATTCGGCAACCGGTTTACAGCAAACCGGCGGATTTTGCGCCCGATAAATTTTGGAAATAGAATTGACGGATAATTGTCAATCCGGTGAAAATCCCCAACCACTTTTCAGAAAAGTGTTGGAAAACAGCGTTTGAATATCCGCATCCGTCAGGTTGTTGTTGATTATCATCAATTTTGCATCCAATTCCTGCGCGTTGCTTAACCGGTTGATTTCAATAATTTTATCTTCCGAAATAGTGATGTGTCCGGCGGTTGGGCGGGAACGGATACGCGACAGACACACTTCATTTGGCGCAAAAACCCGGATTTCTTCAACTGTATATTTGTTTCGCAAATTGTTTACCAGTTTAGTGGAATGCGGTGTATAAACCGTGATCTCAAAACAGACCGACGCATTTTCCGAAAGCGTTTGGTCAATATGATTCTCTAAAATTTCAAAACCGCGTTGCTGATGTTCATCGGTCGTTATGCCTTCTTTTTGCAACTTTGCGAAAATCGCTTCGCTTTCGATAAAACGGATGGCAAAAGCATCCGCCAAAATATTGCCGATATGCGTTTTCCCGCTGCCTTTCGCACCAACCAAAATGTAAACCGTTTTCATAATTACCTCGTAAATAAACCTGTCAACTGTGTGTATCGATAGAAAATAATTTGAAAATTGATCCACGCCGCCACAATTATTTTTTTTGGCGCTAACTTATCATAGAAACCGTGAATCTGCTCCAAATAACGAAAACGACGAATTTCTGTTACCGAATTTCTTCTGGCATCCAATTTCTTCAGAAAAATGAGCTTGCAAATTTGCTAAAGTTATGGTAACAATTCATTCACTCGGCGGCACGTCGGCAGGTTGAAATTATTAAACATATTTTAGATAAAAAGGTGAAAAAATGGCTTTGACAAATATCGATAGACCAGCAGAAACGGAATATCCGGTATATTTTGGCAAATATATCGAAAAAGTTAATGATGGAAATATCCTCGAAACACTTAGCGAGCAGTTGAATGATACGCTATCATTTTTCCAAATAATACCGGAAGAAAAAGAAACGTTCCGCTATGCGCCGGAAAAATGGAGCATTCGGGAGGTTGTCGGTCACATGCTCGATACCGAACGTGTTTTTAATTATCGCGCCCTGAGGTTCGCCCGAAATGATAAAACAGTCCTGCATGGTTTTGAAGAAAACGATTATATCCGTAACGCAACATTTAATGATTATCCGCTTTCAGAACTTGCTGAAGCTTTTGCAAGTGTCCGGATTGCCACGTTATCGCTGTTTATTCATATGGACGAAGCAGCGTGGTTACGCCGTGGCGTTGCGTTTAAAGGGGAAATGAGTGTTCGGGCTATCGCATGGATTATCGCAGGTCACGAACTGCATCACCGGTCAATTTTACACGAACGATATATGCTTTAGCCCACACGAACCGAAATGGATAGATCGCCGGCCGTGTCGTTTTCCGGTTGAATATGTCTGGAAAGATATGCATATTATTCCGATGTTTTTGATTCACCGAGTTGTTTGCTGTGCCGTATTTTTGAAAATTGCATCGGAGATCTATTCATGAAACGGTTGTGTTTAATCATTTTTATAGTCACTTTTTTCTCGTCTGCCTCTGTTAGTTTTGCCCAAACAGAAGAAACACCGCTGAACGTTTTCGGTTACTTCCAAACCTCATTTCAAAATTGGACAAAATACAACAATCACCCGAACCAGACATCCTTTTCGGTTCAACAGCTCAACTTTTTTTTCCAGAAAAAACTGGCGAGAAAGTGGAGTGCGTTTGTCAATTTTGAGTTTGTGAACAACTATTCCTCGATCCGCAACTGGGGCTCCGCCGATTTGCAGGAAGCGTGGATTCGCTATCGCTCCAACGAAAAGTTCAATCTGAAGCTGGGTTTGCAAATTCCTATCTTTAATAATCTCAATGAGATAAATAACCGGACACCCATTTTGCCATACATCATCCGTCCGCTGGTTTACGAAACATCGTTCAAAGAATTTATTCCGCTCGAAGAATATGTGCCGCGCCAGGCATTTGTTCAGGCCTATGGGTTTATTCCTGTCGGCAAAGCAAAAATCGATTACGCGGCATACACCGGGAACAGCTCAAATATCAACAGCGATCGTTCAAATTGGCAAACAGGTGTTGATACAACCTCCCATTTTTTGTTCGGCGGACGGGTAGGGCTTCGTCTAAAAGAATTGAAAGCCGGGTTTTCCGCAACGTATCAAAAGCGAAACGAATATGTGGGTTTGGCGGATTCGCTGAATAAATCCCAAAACGAGTTGCGCGGATTGCCGCATTACCGTTTTGGCGGCGATCTCTCGTTTCATTACCAAAATTTTTCGTTCGAAGCGGAGTATATCGATACTTACATCCACACCGGACTGGATGAATTTGAGCTGGGATTAAATTTTTATTATTTCACACTCAGCTATCAACTAAACGAAGCAATCGTGATTTTTGGCAGTCACTGGATCACCAATTTGCATCTCAAACTGGATGGCGCATATCACTCCCATTTTGAAGATGAAGATATTACCGTGCCAAATTTCGGGATGACGTTTAACGTCAGCGACCGGTTGCGGTTAAAAGCACACTATGCCAGAGTGCGCTCGGATCAAAAAGATACGATTAACAATTCACCCGAATTTCGAAAAAACGTAGATAAATTTTCCGTAATTGCCGTTGCGGCTTCAGTATTTTTTTAATCGGACAATTTCAACGATTTAAAATATTGAGGCAGGATAATACTATGAAAATACTGATACTTACATTCTTTGCAATTGTTACTTTAACAACTATTGGCAATGCCCAAGTTGCCGTAATTGCCCATAAAAACGTACCTGTGGAAGAAGTGAAAGAAATCCAACTGCTGGATTATTACGCCGGCGATATTCGCACATGGGCAGACGGCACACCGATAAAAGTATTCGATTTGAAACCGAAAGGTGAAGTCCGCGATTTATTTTTCCATTTTCTCGGAAAAACCTCATCGCGAATGAAATCGATCTGGATGAAAAAAATGCTTTCCGGCGAAGGCAATCCACCGGAAGCGCTGGCATCCGAAACGGATATGCTCAAACGCGTTTCGGCGACAGCCGGCGCAATTGGTTTTGTCAGTAACAATCTCGTTAACGATTCCGTAAAAGTGTTGGTTATAATACCGGAAGAATAATCTGAAAACATCCATGAAATACAAAGACCTCCCATTAGCTGTAAAACAACTCCTCGGTTTCGGTTTCATTTTGCTGATTATGGCGGCGGTAATCGGATTTTCGATTTCCAAAATGTTCGATATGAAAGAGGATTTCGATGAAATTACCACCAACCGATTGCCCCGGGCGATCGCCATTTTCGATATCCACCTGAACACCACCAACTTGCGGCTCAACCAGCTCCAGCATGCGTTTGCCACGGACAAAATTCAGAAGCAGGAACAGGCGGAAATTCTGATCCGGTTGATCGACCAGATCAACGAAAATCTGGATACGTACAACACGTTCAAAGCCGAATCGGAAGCCAAAAACCTGTATTCCGTTGAAGAAAGCAAACTGTTCAAATCTTTCGAACGGAAGTGGGAAGCTTATCAGGATTTGAGTTTTAGCATTTTTCAGCTATCGCTGGAAAACAAAAGCCAGCAAGCGATTGATTTGCTCAACGGCGATGGCCGGGAAGCATTTAACGATTTCAGCAAAGATCTCACAGCGTTGGTAAAAGTGAACCAGAGCGACGCATATCTTGCGGCGCAGCGTGCCGAAAAAACCTATTTATCGACCCACAAAGTTATCTTCCTGCTGTTTTTTATCTCGATTATTGCATCGGTCATTTTTATCGGCGGGCTGGTTCGCTACAACACAATTCCCATCAAACAATTGGAAAAAGCGGCAAAGCAGGTCGCGGATGGCGATTTGAATGTGACAGTGCAGATCGACAAACGCGATGAAGTCGGTAATCTGGCGCGATCGTTTAACCAGATGACCGCATCGCTGCGAACCGCGACCGAAAACCTGCAAATTCAGGCTTCCGAGCTAAAGCTGAAAAACGATAAGCTGCAAACTGCGCACAATGAGCTGGAAGAAAAATCGCAGATTTTGATGAAGCAGAAAACCGAAATTCTGCAAAAAAACATCGATTTGTACGACACGATGGAGGAGCTGAAAAAGACCCAGGAACATTTGCTGATGAAAGAAAAAATGGCGGCGCTCGGCGTGTTGATCGCCGGTGTTGCGCATGAAATTAACAGCCCGATCGGCACGGTCATCAGCTCCACGGATGTGCTGCGGCGCTGCATCCAAAAAATCGAAACGGCAATTTCGGAAAGCAAAGATTTGGATGAATTGCGAAACAGCCGCAATTTCCAAAAAGCCATCAGTTTGTTGAACGACAATCTTCACACAACCGTCAACGCCAGTAGCCGGATTGTCACGTTGGTCAAAAGCCTCAAAAATTTTTCGCGGCTGGATGAATCGGAATACCAGATTGCCGACATTCACGACGGATTGAACAGCAGCCTGATTTTGATCGGCACGGAAACGCAGCAGCGCATCAGTATCGAAAAAAATTACGGCAACATTCCCAAAATTTTCTGTTACGCCAGCCAGTTGAATCAGGTTTTTTTCAACGTGCTCCGCAATGCCGCGCAGGCGATTGAGGGCAATGGCACGATTACGATAAAAACGTATCAGCAGGATGACAAAGTGTGCATCGAAATTTCGGATACGGGACGCGGTATTTCGTCGGAAAATCTGGAAAAAGTATTCGATTTCAAATTTTCATCTTCACCCGAACGGGTAAAACTGGGTTCCGGATTAGCAACGGCTTACAGCATCATCCAACGCCACAACGGTGAAATAAAAGTGAGCAGCAAACCGGGAAAAGGGAGCACCTTTTTGATTATCCTGCCCGTTAAATAATCATTCGAATTTAATCGTAAAACACAATATTGCAAAAGAAAGAGACGTAAAATGCACGGACCAAATCCATTAGAAAAACATCCGATGGCAGGGTTTCCGCAAATTTGTTATATCAAAAACACCATTAAAAGCGCCAATATTTTTGTTGGCGATTACAGCTATTACGACGATCCGGACGATTCTGAAAATTTTGAACGGAACGTGCTGTATCACTATCCGTTTATCGGCGACAAGCTGATCATCGGGAAATTTTGCGCGTTTGCCCGCGGTGTAAAATTTATCATGAACGGCGCCAACCACAAAATGGACGGGATTTCCACATACCCGTTTTACATTTTCGGGCACGGTTGGGAAAGCGCAATGCCGGATATGAGCGAGTTCCCGTACAAAGGCGATACGGTCATCGGCAACGATGTCTGGATCGGTTTCGACAGCTTGATAATGCCCGGCGTAACCATCGGCGACGGCGCAATTATCGCATCGCGATCGGTTGTGGTAGCGGATGTGGAACCGTACGCGATTGCCGGCGGAAATCCGGCAAAGCTGCTCAAACGCCGTTTTGACGGCGAAACGGTGCAATCTCTCATCGAAATAAAATGGTGGGATTGGCCCATCGAAAAAATATCCGCGAATCTGAAAACCATCATGAATGGCGATGTCGCCGCGTTGAAAGCGTTGTAAATTCTCAACATAACTATCAGGAATTGTGATGTCCGAACGACCCTATATTTTAGCCGAAACCCATTGGAAAACTGTAAAAAATACGCCATACGAAGTGGTTGTGTTGCCGTGGGGCGCTACCGAGGCGCACAACTATCATTTGCCGTATGCCACCGATAATTTGCAATGCGACTACATCGCGGCGGAAGCAGCGCGAATCGCCTGGGAAAACGGCGCAAAAGTGGTGGTTTTGCCGACGATTCCGTTTGGCGTGAACACCGGGCAATTTGAAATCAAGTTGGATATCAACATGAATCCGGGCACGCAGGCGATGGTGTTTCGCGATATCGCAGAATCGCTGTCGCGGCAGGGTTTGCAGAAAATCGTGATTTTGAACGGGCACGGCGGCAACAATTTCCGGCAGATGTTGCGGGAGATTCAACCGCAATATCCACAACTGTTTATGAGCGTAATAAATTGGTATCAGGTGCTCGAAAACAACCGTTTTTTTGATGAACCGGGTGATCACGCAGGAGAGATGGAAACGGCAAATATGCAGCACATCGCGCCGGAATTGGTGCTGCCGCTTTCCGAAGCGGGAACCGGCGAAAGCATCCCGTTCAAATTAAAGGGCATCGCCGAAGGCTGGGTTTGGGCGCAGCGCGAATGGCACAAAGCCACAGTCGATACGGGTGTGGGAAATCCCGCCAAAGCAACGCCGGAAAAAGGGCGTATTTTTCTCGAAGCGTTGACAACAAAAATCGCCGGCTATCTGGTCGATCTCGCCAACAGCGACATCAACGATTTGTATGAATAGAAATTAGCCAGATCACAATTTTTAACAAAAAATGAATTAATATGTCCGGCGAGGACGAATTTTTTAACCGGGAAACGCAAAAACGGAAGATTGCTGAATGAATACAAAAGATCCCAAATTTACCGCACTGTTGTTTAACGAAGCCATAAATAATCAGGATATTGAAGCTTTGATGGCGCTGTTGACCGAAAATCACCGCTTTATTGACAGCGAAAATACTGTTCAAACCGGAACAGCAAAACTGCGGGAAATCTGGACCGATTTTTTCAGATATTATCCGGATTACCGGAATTATTTTTCCACCGTTCGTTCGGCTGATGATGTTGTGACCATCACCGGATACACGATTTGTTTGTTCAAACCGCTGGAGGGCGATGCGCTGTGGCGAGCAGTGATCGAAAACGATAAAATTGCCGAATGGGCAGTATTTACCGACACACCGGAAAACCGGAAAAAACTGAACATCCCGCTGCAATAACCGCAAAAAACCGTCGCTGCTGCGGCTTTGGCGATCGCTGAAAAAACGTTTTGGGCATCGCTCGGGCAACTGCCGTTTTTTTACTCGTTTTTCCGCCACAGCACTGCTGCAAAACCCGCGAACAATTTTTTATTCATTCCTTTTCGATTTTAAAAATACGATATTTGAGATGTGCGTTGAAACGATTCCCGGTGCGCATCGACCACCGGTTTTTCGCAGAAAACGCCGGGAAAAATTGCGATTTGAGCACCAGATCGCGAGGGGTTTGTTAAGGGGACATTTTTTATCGCGATAGTTCAACAGCAGCGTGATTGGCAACTGTCTTCACTCATTTTCCATTGTTGCTCACATGCTCCATTTCTGCCCCGGTAAACCTCTGTAAACAAAACAAAGCAAAATTATTGAGGTATAAGCAATGATGGACAAAGCGTTTAATGCCTTTGAGATGGCGCAGTCCCAGTTTGACGGTGTCGCCGATTTGTTGGATCTAGATAGTGCTGCCCGGGAGTTGTTGCGTCAGCCGATGCGCGAATATCATTTTAATATTCCCGTGCGGATGGATGACGGCAAAGTAAAAGTATTTCGCGGATTCCGCGTTCAGCACAACGATGCCCGCGGTCCGGGAAAAGGCGGCATCCGGTTTCACCCGTTGGAAACGATTGATACCGTGCGTGCCCTTTCGATGTGGATGACCTGGAAATGCTCCGCAGTGGATATTCCGTTGGGCGGCAGCAAAGGCGGTGTGGTTTGCGATCCGCATAATTTGAGCGATCGCGAACAGGAACGGCTCTGCCGTGGCTGGGTGCGCCAGGTTGCCCAAAATGTCGGTCCGATTCTCGATGTTCCGGCACCGGATGTGATGACCAGCGCACAGCACATGCTCTGGATGCTCGATGAATTCGAGGTCATCCACGGCGGAAAATATCCCGGATTTATCACCGGAAAACCGGTGGGCATGGGCGGCTCGCTCGGACGGATGGAAGCCACCGGCTACGGCGTAATTTTCACCGTTCGCGAGGCGTTAAAAGAAATGAATTTGCATCCCCAAAATACCACCGCCAGTGTTCAGGGATTTGGAAACGTATCGCAGTTTGCCATTCAATTGTATCAGCAGATGGGCGGCACGGTTGTGTCGGTTTCCTGTTGGGATCAGGCGGAGCAAAAATCGTTTGCCTATCGCAAAAAAAGCGGTATCGATCTGAACGAACTGCGCGGCATTACCGACCATTTTGGCGGTATCGATCAAAACAAAGCGAAGGATTTGGGATACGAAATTTTACCCGGAGATTCGTGGATCAGTGAAGATGTGGACATTCTGATTCCCGCCGCGCTGGAAAACCAGGTCACAAAAGATACCGTGATGCAAATTTCCAAACAGGTGAAAATTATCGCCGAAGGCGCCAACGGACCCACAACGCCCGCAGCAGACCGGCTGATCCGGGAGCGCAATATTTTTCTCATCCCTGATTTTCTGGCGAACGCCGGCGGCGTAACCTGCAGCTATTTTGAACAGGTGCAAAGCAACATGAATTATTTCTGGGAACGCGACGAGGTGTTGGGAAAACTGGATATTAAAATGACGTCGGCATTTATCGCGATCAGCGAATTGGCCAAAAAGCGCCGGTTGTACATGCGCGATGCGGCGTATGTGATCGCCGTAAACCGGGTTGTGCAAGCCTGCCGTGATCGCGGCTGGATTTAATGTTTTTCAAAAAAATGCATCCCGGATGGAAAACCAAACATCCGGGATGCATAAGTTTTGTTTTTTCAAATATTTGCAACACTCAGCATCTCACCAAAACTGCATAAACGCCGGTAAAAGCGAAAGGCGATTTTTCGATGACGAATTCAGCCAATCCCCAACTTGACGAACTCATCAGAACTTTAAAAGAGCGTGCCAAAGAACTCAATTGTTTATATGTGATTGAGGAAATTCTGGACAATCCCGATAAGGATATGTCATTAATGTTTTGCAAAATTTGCGAAGCAATCCCGCCCGGCTGGCAATATCCGGATATTTGCCGGGCAATCATCACTTACAATGGCGAACGCCACCAGTGCGATGATTTTGAACTGACGGAATGGGTGCAGCACGCCAATATTGTTATGCATGATGAAACGGTCGGGAAAATCAGCGTGTATTATCTGGAAGATCGGCCGGTGGCGGATGAAGGTCCATTTCTGAAAGAGGAGCGCAAACTGATCGGCACTATCGCCAGCCGGTTGGGAATATTTTTATTGCACAATCGCCTCAAAAAAGTGTTTGAGGACGGTAAAACCAACGCAAACAGTTCGCGGGCATCGTGGTGGGTGATTCTGGATTTGTTGCGGCGCACCGATCCGCGATTGCTGATGCGGATCACCCGTAAAATGACCAATTACATGGGTTGGCAAGGTGTTGAAGAAGCAGAGCAATTGCTCAGCCATTTTGGCGGCAGCACCGGAGAATCAACTGCGGATGACGATCCGAACCGTCCGCACGAAAAAAAATCGTTGCAGGGATATGGCATTTGCGAGCAAGTGTTCGAAGTCGCCAGCAACAATCTCAACGAAGCGGAAATTTACAGCAACATCCAAAAATGGATTCAGGAAGACAAAACCGGCTTTTTGGTGAATATTCTGGAAAATTCCGGCTCAACGCTGGCGGAAATTGCCGATGCGCTGGAACGATTTGTTCACATGGGCACCGGCGAATCGGAATTGCCGCTATCTCGCGAAAAGGGGTTTCGCGTTTCGCTGATTCGCCGATTGCTGACCGATCAAACCGATTTTATCAAAATTGCCAAACATTTTGTCCAGACATCGGATTTTTATGAATTGCTCAATCGGGTGATTTATCCGGCAGGCAGCCACGGAAAACTCGGCGGCAAAGGCTCAGGGCTGTTGTTGGCGGGCCAAATTCTCAAAAAATTTGCCAAAGACCAGCCGGAGTTTGAAAATATCAAAATCCCCAACACCTGGTATCTCACGTCCGATACCATTTTGAGCTTCATGAATTATAACAATCTGGAAGAAATTGTCGAGCAGAAATACAAAGAAATCGGGATGGTTCGGCTGGAATATCCGTTTATAGTGCAGCTGTTCAAAAATTCCCAGTTTCCGCCGGAAATTGTTCACGGATTATCGATGGCGCTGGAAGATTTGGGCGAAACACCGCTGATTGTCCGCAGCTCCAGCCTGCTGGAAGACCGGATGGGCACCGCGTTCGCGGGGAAATACAAAAGTTTATTTATCGCCAATCAGGGCACAAAAGAGGAGCGATTGGCAGCGCTTTTGGACGCCATTGCAGAAGTGTATGCCTCAACCTTCAGCCCGGACCCGATCGAATACCGGATGGAACGGGAGCTGCTGGATTATCACGAAGAAATGGGTATTTTGATTCAGGAAGTGGTGGGGCAAAAGATCGGCCCGTATTATCTGCCATCGTTTTCCGGGGTGGGATTCAGCCGGAACGAATACCGCTGGTCCAGCCGGATAAAGCGCGACGACGGCGTTGTTCGCATTGTGCCGGGATTGGGCACTCGCGCTGTCGATCGCCTCAGCGATGATTACCCAATCATGCTGGCACCCGGTCAGCCCGGATTGCGCGTCAACGTTTCGCTGGATGAAAAAATACGCTATTCACCCAAAAAAGTGGATGTGATTCATCTCGAACACAATCAGTTCGAAACCGTGGAGCTCAGCCAACTGCTCCGGGAATATGGCGAAGAATATCCGGCGATCGACCGGATTGTATCCATCATGCGGAACGAGCGAATGGTGCTTTCATCCGCGTTGGGCATCGATTTCAAAAAGGATCATTCGGTTGTCACATTTGACGGATTGATCGAGCGAACCGGGTTTATCTCCCAAATTCACTCTGTGTTGAAAACGTTGGAATCGACGCTGGAAACACCGATCGACATCGAATTTGCCAGCGATGGGAAAGATCTCTATCTTCTGCAATGCCGTGCGCAAAGCTATACCTTGGAAAGCACGCCGGCGAGCATTCCGGTAGAAACACCGCCGGAAAAAACCATTTTTACCGCCAAACGGTTTATTTCCAATGGAACGATTGTCAACAATACGCACATCGTTTATGTGGACCCGGCAGGATACAGCAGCCTCAAAAACCGGGCGGATTTGTTGGCTGTGGGGCGGGCTGTCGGCAAGTTGAACCAGATGTTGCCCAAACGCCAGTTTGTGCTGATGGGACCGGGACGCTGGGGCAGTCGCGGCGATATTACGCTGGGTGTAAGTGTCACATATTCAGATATTAACAACGCATCGATGCTCATCGAAATTGCCCGGCAAAAAGGCAATTACGTGCCGGATTTGTCCTTTGGTACCCACTTTTTTCAGGATTTGGTGGAATCGTATATCCGCTATTTACCGCTGTATCCGGATGAAGACGGCAATATTTTCAACGAAACGTTTTTGAAAAATGCAGATAATATTTTGTCTGATTTGCTGAAGGATTTCGATCATTTAGCGGATGTCGTGAAAGTCATCGACATCCCGCAGGTTAGCAACGGCATGAATTTGCATGTGCTGATGAATGGCGATTACAACAAAGCGATCGGATTATTGGATGTGCCGGTTATTGTGCCGGAAATGAAAGATGAGCGGTTCAAAAAACCACAAACCAAAAGTCAGCCGGAAGAATTCTGGCGCTGGCGCCAGCGAATGGCGGAACAAATTGCCAAAGAAATGGACGCAGAAGCGTTTGGCGTTGCCGGTTTGTATTTGTTTGGCAGTGTCAAAAATGCGACAGCGGGACCGGAAAGCGATATCGATCTGCTGGTTCATTTCCGGGGAACACCTCGGCAACGGCACATTTTGACAGCCTGGTTGCAGGGTTGGAGTTTGTGTTTGGCGGAAATGAATTTTCTGCGAACGGGTCGCAAAAGTGACGGACTGCTGGACGTTCATATTGTTACCGATCAGGATATCGAAAAACGCACCAGTTGGGCGATCAAAATTAACGCGGTTACCGATGCGGCGATGCCGCTAAAACTGAATCCGTAATTTTCAAATCAATTCGCGGGTAGCAGCGGCGGGATTGGCAGGATCGAAACGCACCAGCGCCAATTCTTCGCCATCGTGCGCGGCGGAAAGCAAAACCGTTTGCCCGATCCGGTCTTTCCATTCGCCGGTGAGCCGGGCAGATTCGTGCACATGACCGTGCAGCGTGAGCAACGGCTGGCGCTGTTCGATCAGCCGCCGCACCGCGATGCTGCCGATATGTACATCCAGCGGCGCATAATCGATCATTTTGCCATCCAGCGCCGCGCGATCCAGTTTGGTTTGATACGGCGGTGTGTGAAACAAAAATATCGCGTTGGCGAGGTCGTCGTTATCGGTGAGCACTTCCAGATCATTTTTGATGGTTGCATATTTCAGCTCGTGCCGGGAAACCGGAACGGAGTGAAAGCCTTCGTCGGGCGCGGTGCAGCCGGGATCGACAAATCGCGATACGTCATATCGTTCCCAATCCTTTAGCTGAAATGGCGATGGCGGCACACAGGAATATCCGTAAACTACGTAATTTTGAAACTTGATTTTTCGATTGTGGCTGTATTGCCATGCGCCGCGACCGGCGGCGTCCAAAATGGCCGCTTCTTCCATCCGGCCGTCATCGTTCCCCAAAATCAGAAAAACACCGGGAAATTTTTCACCCATCTGCGATTTTAATTTCAAAAATCCGCTGGCGAGCACTTTGTTCACAAAATCTTCGTGAAAAAAATCCGGCGAAGCCAGCGCCATCATGCCGGATGGCAACAAATCGCCACCCAAAAAAACAGCGCGCGGCTGCTCATCGGCAATGGCTGCAAACAATTTTTGGTATTGTGCATAAACGCCGTGAAGATCGGCGACAAAAAAGCAGGTTGTGTGCTTGCCCGTTTCCATTGCCCAAAATTACGGGCACGCACCTTTAAAAACAATATGGTTCTCTGTTGATTTTCGGGGCAGACTGGATTTTTCAAAATCACAAAACTTAAAAAACAAAACTCAAATCCCAAATCCCAAATCCCAAATCCCAAATCCCAAATCCCAAATCCCAAATTCCAAATCCCAAATCCCAAATTCCAAACTCCAAATCTCAAAACTCAAAACTCAAAGCTAACAGCCAAAAGCCAAAAGCCAAAAGCCAAAAGCCAAAAAGCTAACACTATCATTTAATTAGCTGCAATTTTTGGGTAAATTTCGCAATTGATATATCACCGGCTAAAAAAATCTTGTCAATGTCGGGCGAATCGCATAACTTAACAACTTCAAATATCACGATTTTTTTAAAGCTGCCAGCGTTATTCTTCTGTTCGTTTACCGGTTGTTCAAAATCCACAAATCATGAAATGCTGATAGATAGTTCGAAACCGTAACCCAATCATTCATCAAATCATTAATGGAGGTTCTGATGAAAAAAATGCTAACAGCACTGTTACTGCTGTTTTGTTCATCTGTAATGTTCGCTCAAACAACTGCCAGCGGCTGGGAAATTACCAATAAAATCGCAGCCGGTGATTCGTTGTGGGGCGGGTGGGATTTAATTGTGGATCTGGATTTGGATAACGATGGCAACATGGAATTTATCATCAGTCGCGATCCCAGCATCTCCGGTTTTTTATCGAACCGCAGTGCCGGACAAATTGTGGATTATTACGAAAGCACCGGCGACAACCAGTTTGAGCTGCGTTGGACATTTCAGGCACCGATTTTAAACAACGCCGGCAATGTGTACACCGCGATAACGATGGGCGATTTGGATAGCGATTTAATGCCCGAGCTATATTTCGGTACGCCGCTGGCGATTTCGGACAGCCCGCCAAATCCGCGCGGATTGTATGTGTTCGAATTTGACGGCACCAATTTTCCGGCAACACCATCGGAGACCTGGAATTTCGGGCGACCGGATAACCACGAATTCAAGGTTTCCGGAATGGCGGCAGGCGATGTGGACGGTGACGGCGAAGACGAGCTGGTTGTGCAATCGCGAGGCGATGACGGCGATCCCGGCGGTGGCGGTGGCAGAACCATGATGGTTGTGAACTCCGGCGGCGTTGATATCGGCATCGGGCTTGGCGCATTTTCAATCGAATTTGAGAATTCCCTAAATCATACCGGTGGTGTGGTTTACGATCCGCGCATCGTCGATTTCGATAACGACGGACGCGGGGAAATCTGGGTGTTCACCTGGGATTTTTTCAGTCTGGCAATTTACGAATCGCCATCGGCAAATAATTATGCCCTGCAGGTTGACCTCAATCAGGTGTTTGCGCCGGATGATTTCGGGCATCGGCGCGGCATGCGCTTTTTTGATGTAAACGGCGACGGAAATCTGGAATTTTATACCGCCGGCATTCAGCCGGACAACGCAGCGAACGGGTATATTTTTTACATCGGCAGCACATCGGATGTCGCCAGCCTTACGCCCGGTGATGTTGTAAAATTGGGTGGAAAAGACCTGCCCGCCGATGGCTCCGCCGTTGGTGATCTGGACGGCGACGGGTTGATGGATTTCCTGTTTGCCGGTCGCGCGCCGGGAAATGACGACGCAACCCAGATTCACCGGATGGAATACAGCGGAACCGGCGCACCGGATGACTCCGCAAGTTATGAATGGTCAACACTTTACGAAAGCGATTCCCCGTTTGCGGATCTGCGCAATGTGGCTATCACAGATTTGGATAGCGACAACAAAACCGAAGTGCTGATCACCCGGATGAACACGTTGCAGGATACGGTTCCGGTTTTGGTCGTTTTGGAAAATACAGCCACCGGATTGTCGCAAAATTCCGGTAACACCGTTATCGAAAATTATGTATTGCGGCAGAATTATCCCAACCCGTTTAACCCGCAAACGACGCTCGAATTTGATATCAAAACTGCCGCAGCAGTAAACCTGACGGTTTACAACGCCACCGGCGAACGCGTTGCGGAACTGGTCAATCGCCAATTGCCGGCAGGTAGTTATACCGCGACATTTGACGGCAAAAACCTGAGCAGCGGCGTTTATTTTTACAGCTTGCGAGCCGGTGATTTTGTCGCAACGCGCAGTATGGTATTGCTAAAATAGATACACTTGTTTATATTTTTTCAAACGAGCGGATATAAATTGAGATATCCGCTCGTTTGATTTGTCATGTGTTGATTCGAAAAACATCAGTTCCGGAACAATTGAAGCATAATTGGGTAGCCATTTATCACTTTTGAGATAATAAACTGGAGAATCCTGCATTCGCAGGAATGACCGGCTTTCAGCCATGATATTCTGTCAGCTACACAAGTACATTTAAGCATATTCCTGATCTGGTTATTGTGACATTTCACTCCCCCGATTTCACTGTACATATTGTGTTTTTACATAAATTCGCTGGATGATAGCGTTTTTAAGCTATCGAGATTCAGGTTTTTTATTGCAGCGTGATTTTACTCAGCCTGTGTGTGCTGTTGGGTGTAATCACACAGTTTTTCTGCGAAAACATCAAAATAACGTCGTTTAAAAAATGGCCTGATTTTTGAAATACTTTCGAGCCTTTGGTAAATTTATTATTATAACGACAATTTTTGATGTGATAGGAGAGTAGAGATGCATGTTTCAAATGACAAAACGATGTACCGGTTTATTTGGCTGATCATCCTTTATTTAACAGTATTTGGCTATTCACAATCCGATTCAACTTTAGCTGAAAATTATTACAACAATGGTGAAAAACTACATCAGCAAGGAATCTACGATAGCGCTGCAGTTGAGTTCAAATCAGCCGGGAAAACATACGAAAATTTAGCGAAGTCATCAGGTGAAACAAGGTACTGGGTATTGGCAATTGAAAGCTATATCGGTGCGGCGAAATCACTAATCAATTTGAGTGAATTTAACCAAAGCCAGCTATTGCTCGACAAAGCATTTGAGATCGGGCAATTACACACAGACGGAAAACATATTTCGATTGGCAATATTCATCTTCAAAATGGTTTGCTGTTGATGGAATTGGGTAAATTTGACGAAGCGATCCAGCAATTGGAAAATGCGGAATTTGTTTTTCAGCACATACCCGATGTAGCCGATCAAATTTGGGGCAGACTATTCAACACCAAAGGTATTTTGAAATATTATCTGGGGGATTATAAGCCTGCAATTTCATTTTATGAAAAAGCGTTGCAGTATCGCTTCGCCGCTTTTGGCCCGGAAAGTGAAAGCGTAGCAAGTGTTTATAACAATCTTGGATTGGTATATTATAAGCTGTTTGAATTTGAAAATGCTGTTAATTTTCATCAAAAAGCGTTAAATATTCGCCGTGAATTATACGGAGAAAAACATATTGCAATTAGTTACAGTTACAATAATTTGGGAATATCTTACCAAACATTGGGCGAATTTGACCAGGCATTGTTTTATCATCAGAACGCTTTAGATATTCTCGTTTCACATATCGGTGAAAACAATATCGATGCAGCAGGATTGTTTTATAATCTCGCAATCGATCATTTCGAATTAAAAAATTATGAACAATCATTGGAAAATGCCCAAAAAGCCTTGAAGCTTCGCAAAGCTTTTTTGGGAAACGATCATCCGGATATTGCCTGGTCATATACAACAATCAGTAATTCACTGGTTCAGTTAAACCGTCCGGAAGCAGCCATCGATACATTGTATAAAGCGGTCGAGATTTTTCGAAAATCATTTGGAAATAATAGTGAATTTATTGGATACACATATAATCTGATCGCAGGCGTATATAATTATCAGCATAAATATTTGAACGCATTGGAAGCTATCCAAAAGGGACTCGATAGTTTTAGAACAGATAACCGCACAACCCATTTCACAACCAATCCGCCCGAAAATAAAATGCCGGTAAACGGGTATTATTTTCAACTGTTAGGCACCAAAGCGGTAACCTTGATGGCTTTGGTTAACGACGCGGATGAACAACATAAATCCAATAAGTCGTTGATAACATTGGCATTTGAAACGGCAACATTAGCAGTAAGGAATTATAATGATTTTATTTATATGAATAATAATGTTCAAAACACTTTTGCGGAACTGGACGAATTTTATAAAACATATTCTGCCGGAATCGATGCCGGATTGGAACTCTACCGGATTACCGGAAACAAAGAATATCTCACTGAATCCTACAAGTTTATTAAACAGAGTAAGTACACATCACTGCGAAAATTGTTGGGAGAATCGAAGGCGAGACGCTTTGCGGGGATCCCGGATTCGTTGCTTGCTGCCGAGCAATCACTGCGCCGGGATTTGGCAAACACACAATTAGAAATTGATAAATTGAATTCAAAAAGCACTTCCGGGCAAAACAGCGCCGAGGTAACCGCGTTGCAAAATCATTTGTTTGCAACCCACACCAAACATCGCAAACTAATCGGGAAATTAAAATCAGAGTATCCAAAATATTTTCAACTGTGTTATCTGCAAGAAGATGAGCCATTGTCGGAGTTGCAAGCCAGATTAGCCAAAGATGAGGCAATTATCGATTATTTCTATGGTGACAACACGTTATTTGCCGCTGTAATTACAGCCGGGAATATTCAGATAAACAAACAATCAATCGATGAAAAATTTGACGAAGACCTGAACAAACATTTTAATGCGTTAAAACATATCGATTTTGAAGATTACCGGATCACCGGTGTAACGTTATACAATACATTGGTTTACCCGTTAAAAAATCAATTAACCGGCATTCGCAAACTGATTGTAATCCCCGGCGGTAAGTTGCATTATATACCTTTTGAATCATTGTTAACAGATTCTCAGGCAAAAGATGGTTTTACCGATTTGCAATATTTGTTACGGGATTACCAGATTTCATATCATTATCATTCATCCTTAATCAGGCCAAACAATGCGGAACCAGAAATTGCTCAACCTTATGATTTTGTTGGGTTTGCGCCGGTATTTTCCAGCTCGGAAAATGTTCTGGAAAGCTCAATCATCAAATCATCCTTTTTTGAATATCTGAAAAGTTTACTGGATTACAGATCGGTCACCGTTGATGGCGAATCCTTCGTCGGATTGCCCTATAGTGCCATTGAAATCCGGAAAATCAATCAACTGTTTGTCGATAATGAGCGAACAACCAGCACTTTTTTAAAGGATGAAAGCACAGAAGCGCGGTTTACATCGATTGCCCGGCAGGCAAATATCATTCACGTTGCCACGCATGGGTTAATTAACGCCAAAAATCCATCGCTTTCCGGTTTGCTGTTTTATGATGTTACCGATACAACATCAACCGATGATGGCATTTTCCACACCGCGGAAGCGTTCAATCTAAATTTGAATGCTGATTTATTGGTGATGAGCAGTTGCGAAAGCGGTATTGGCAAGCTGGAAAAAGGGGAGGGCATGATTGCATTAACGCGTGGATTTTTGTATGCCGGTGCCCGGAATATTATCCACTCACTCTGGAAAGTAAATGATAAACATACCAGTGAATTGATGGTGGAATTATACAGCAACATATTGAACGGACAAGAATATGGTGAAGCATTGCACAATGCCAAACTGAAGCTGATTGCTAGTGAACGAACCGCATTTCCGGCATCGTGGAGCAGTTTTGTTCTTATCGGCTGGTAAACAATACGGAGCGAAAAGTATAACAACAAAGGCACTCAAGTTGTAAAATATGAGAAGGTGCTAAAATAGAATTGAAGTTTCGCAAATTATTATTGGAATTGATAGTTATTTTTCACTATATTTTCTGGCGTTACTTAAACGTTCTTTTGTAGCAACACCGAATTGCAAAATCTTAACTTTGAATAAAAAACTACAGCCGGGTCTCTCCTTAGAAACCTCCCTCCTAAATTATTTTAAATAAGCCCGGCTGTTGTATTTTTTTCGGTTTCAACACAGCCTCCGGAAACTCTTTCTACTCATCCTGCATTTAGTTTTTCATCCCATATCAACTGAAAATAAGTATTTGGGTAGCGATCTATCATTACACAAATTCGAAAATAATTGTAAATAGCACTAATAAACGCATTTTTTATACCGTGTTCCAAGTTCCAGTCTGGAATGCCTCCGGCAATAAAAAAACTTTGAACAAGTTCCGCTATTCCAGAATTTCTAGTTCAAAGCATAAATTTTCTAATAATTGCTTTTGCTAAAAAGATGCAATAAATTGTACCCAATCACTTAAGTATCAGGCACTCAACACGATAGGATTTCGAAAGAGGTTTTTTGATGGGTTTGGCTTTTTTTTCAATACGAAAAATGACAATAAGTACAGCCGGGTCCTACCCCTATAACGCCCTCCTAGATTATTTTAAATGAGCCCGGCTGTAACTTATTTTTGGTAACCATAATAATTGCTTTTTTTAGATGTTCGTGCAGTTGCTACCAACCACAAACAATATCAGCTTTTTTTGTTGATTACTTTTTCGATGTTTACCGATCTGATGGCTTGTTGAACATCGTTAAGTGTGCCCATTTCCACGTCATTTTCAGCAATAATATTTACTACCGTTTCGCTGTCAACATTCAGTGATTTCAAGGTGGTTGCCAACGCGCTCAACGTTACATTTTCATCGTTGATCTGGATTGTCTGGTCAGCTTTTATGGTGATCGTTATGCTTTCGATCGCAGATGAATGACTGTGCTGCTCGCAGCTAAGAATTGCAATTGTGGCAGCAATTGTTACCAAAACATAAATTAACCGCTTCATGAGTTGCCCCTTTACATTGGTTGTTGGAATTTGTGAGAAATTTTCGAGATTTGTTAAAAGATATCGGTTTTGGCGATCTTGGTCAAGATTTGTTTCGCAGGATGGTCAATAAAACAGTGTTAGAGGAAAAACGAACCCGCGATTACATATTTTTGTTTTTAATATGTGTCGGTTTGCCATCGAGGCTTTGCTGGTTACTTTTGAGCCAATATGCTTTTATGCCCTCATCGCCCTTTTTGGCAGCCCAATTACTGAGCTGATCGCGGTTACCGGCGTAGTCGAAATAGGGAACACCGGTGCCGCAGGATGCCTGCACCAATTCTACAGCAAGATCAAATATCTGCCGCGCGCCGGGAAGCGGAGAGAAAAGCGAGATCAGTTCATTCCATTCGGGATCGTTACGGTGAATAGCTCTGGCAGTGCCATACAGCCGCAAAATGAGCGGTGCGCCTTCAAATGCCACAAACATCAACGTCATACGAGGGTGTTCCTGCACATGTGCTGCTGTTTCGTTGCCGCTGCCGGTCACGTTCAGCCAAATCACCCGATTGTTGTCGATCACTCGCAGTGAGTCCATCCCTTTTGGCGAGATGTTTACCCGGCTGTCCGCTGTTGCCGTGCCGACAAAAAATATTTTTTGCGATTCGACGAATTGTATTTGCTTTTCGCTGAGTTCGGTGGCTCGATTGCCCATGTTTCTCCTTTGATAGGGTTACTGATTTACAGAAAATACACCTGAACACTTCCCAATTCATTCAGTTGGATAACAGCGTTGTCACTGTTTTTCAAATGGCTATCTGGTGAAATACTGATGAAAGCCTGTTTCGTGAAGCCCTTATTTATATTGAATTTATTCTTTCCCAAATCTTGGAACACAGGTTGACATTTATAAACCATCAAATTTAATTATTGCATCCTCTTAACTGCGAAACAGCAAATCGCGGTCAATGTCGCATGGCTAAACCGATAGCGAAAATTGGCGATGCATCCATTGCGTAGCCTTCCAGAAATCCGGTGGATTTGTAGCCCATTTCGATGACGGCAGAAAGCGGTACTGCAGTGTTTTTCAGATGATAATATCCCCGTACAGAAAATGCGCCGCCCAACCCGCCGCCCTTTTCGACGGCAGGATTGTTACCGAAAACCAAATCCGGTTGCTGCCAGATGTTGCCATACAAATTGATTGACCAATGTGGCGATTCAATCATATTTTGCACCGATACACCAACGCCGCCCCATGTGTTATCCAGCGATTGATCGCCATAGCTCAGGTCGAGCAGCGCAACCTTGCGGTTGAAACGCAGGTAATTTTCAAAATGAAATTCGATGCCAAATGGCGTCAATCCGCTGCGGAAAGCGGGCAAATATCCCACCTTTCCGATGCTGATAACGGGCATGCTGTTGCTGCGATTGCCATCCCCAAAATAAGTTTTCAAGATGGTAAAAACCGAATAGTAAAAAAATGGATTTATTACATTTAGCAGCATTTTTGATTTCAGGTCTTTCACAGTCAGCGGCAGATGTTGCAGATCGTTGTAACCGGCGTTCGCGTTGATAATCCGCACGTATGCGCGTAAATCGTTGTCGGCTGAACCGTTCGCCAAATCCTCATCCGTTTTCTGGATATAGTCCATCATTATTTGCTGTGCCCAATAATATTGGGACGCTTCGCGATAATTGATCTCCTCGTTCGCCATCCAGCGCATTTGCAAATTTTTCCAGATCAGCGGATGCACCTCAACGCCGCCTTGCCAGATGGAGAGCAGCTCCTGCCGGCTGATTTCCACCGACTCGTAATTGCTCGCCTCGCCGCCGCCGTTGCCGTAGGGCGGGGGCATATCGAATGCATAAAAGATGTTGTCCATGTCCAGCTCGCGGTATCGCGCACCGTGCCCGAAATATTCGTGCGCCAGCACCACGGAAAAATAATCTGCCGGTAAATCGATGAACGTGTATTTTGCCAATCTGCCGGCAATCCCGCCGATTTTTCCGGTGATACTCGACTCGGGAAACCATTTCGTTTTGAGGAAACGGTCTTCCACCGCCGCCAATCCGTTGAGTATCGACACGGTATTTTCCGCACCGATCCTCATGGTGATGCCGGGATCGATCATTAACGGCAAATATGCGTTAGCTGTTGAATTTGTTTGATTTACAGAATCAGTTTTCGATTGAATGAGTGGTTGGGATAGTGCAGCAGATGTGAGAACAATTGAAACAACAACGGTAAAAATGCGAGCTTTCATGATATTCCCGATTCGTTTTTGAGAAACTCAATATATGTGAAAACGACCGTTTTTGTCGAAGCTGCATTCTTATCCGCTTACCGTAGCGTGGTTTAAGTTATCGATGTAAATTAATTCGGACAACGAATATTTGCAATTGGATGGGCTGCGAAGGTGGTAATTGCGAGGTGAGTGAATTGCTCACTAAAAATATCTGTTTGGGATTATTTGCTTTCGGAAAATTTCCGCGTTTTTTAACAGGCATTGCGGGTGGGATCATTCGTTCCCTAAATGCGAAATTGTTCTTCGCTGTTATGCCTCAAATTTCCGCAATTGTGCTGCCAATTTCCAGCCGTGTGTTATCAATTTTAGTAGCTGTGCTAAAATATTCCGGTGGTGTGCTGTAATTTATCGCTGGTGTGCTGAACATTTCCGGCAGTGTGCTGTCGTTTTTCGCTGCTGTGCCGTGCTTTTTCCGGTGGTGTGCATCAATTTTCGGTTGGTGTTCCGGTTGTTTTTGGTTAAAAAGCGCAGATTGTGCTCGGTACGTAAACCGCCGCTGCGATTGTTTTAAAAAAAACGTGAACATCCGTGTAAATCTGCGACAGGTAATGGTATCTTGCCGGGGCACTGCATGCAGTGCCGCTACATAGCGGCTAATGTTTTCTGTTTTCCGCAACATCCAGAATTGCGTCAACGTGATTGCGGAGCAGCAACTTTTGCCGGACGGCAAAATCCGGGGCGATATTGAACTGCCGCCGGGTCATTTCGCGGATGGCCTTCACCCAGTCATCTGCCGAAAAGCTGTTGACGATCATCCCCTCGTTTTCCGAAACAATCGCTTTCGCGCCAACCATGTGCGAGAGCAAAACGGGTGTGCCGCACATAATTGCCTCGGATACAATTTGCCCGAACGGTTCGTAAGTCGCCGGTAAAATGAGTGCATCCGCAGCGGCGAACAATTCCTCCGCTTTTTTGGCGTAACCGATGTAGCGCATGTTCTCCGGCATGGCCATTTTCAGGGGTGTGCCTGCCAAAACGAACTCAACCGGTTCATTTTTCAACTGCGAAAACGCATCGATCAGCAGCGGCAATCCTTTGCGGCGATGGCTCGCAGAAACCAGCAAAAAGCTGAATTTATCTTTCGCAAAGCCGTAGGTTTCGCGGAATTCTGCTTTTCGGGATTTTAGTTGACTGTGAAAACGTTGGTTGTCGGTGGGTGGGTGGAGCACGCGAATCTTTTCCGGCGCAATGCCGAAGTGTTGCACCACTTCATCTTTCATCATTTGTGAGCAGGCTAACAGCGTTTTCGCCGATGAAAAACAGTTTTTTTCAACAGAAATCACCAGTCTGTCGAGCAATTTGGTGCGTCGCTGAACCGCTTTTAAATAACCGGGATGGTTGCCGGGAACCAGCAATGCGTCCACCCCGGAAATCTGTATCAATGCCAGCACAAAATCGAATTGTTCGCGCTGTAAAATCGACTGCACCGCACGGTCGTAATACCAGATGCGGATGGGTTTGGGCACACGTTTCATCGAACACTGGATCACCCGAACGCCATCGGGCAATTGCTCGTTGTGCTCAATTTTGGAAACGATGACAGTGACCTCATGCCCGCGGGCAGTCAGTTCGTCGATGTATGAAAACAACCGCGTTTCCAGTCCGCCCACCCGTTTCAGCCGGGTGTGAATCAGCGCAATTCGCATTCGCGCTATTTCTCATCCATAAACGGATAGCGCCAGTTGGTCGGTGGCACAAACGTTTCTTTGATTGTGCGTGCGGTCATCCAGCGGAGCAGGTTCATGGCGCTGCCGGCTTTGTCGTTGGTGCCGGAGGCGCGTCCGCCGCCAAACGGTTGCTGCCCGACCACTGCGCCAGTGGGTTTGTCGTTGATGTAAAAATTGCCCGCCGTATTGCGCAGTGCGTTGCTCATTTTCACAATTGCGTGACGATCCTGTGCGAAAATAGCGCCGGTGAGCGCATACATCGAGCAATTGTCGCACAATTCCAGCGCTTCGTCGAGCTTGTTATCGTCGTAAACGAAAATGGTCAGCACCGGTCCGAAAATTTCTTCCTGCATGGTTTTGAAATTCGGGTTGGTGGTGACGATCGTGGTCGGCTCGATGAACCAGCCGTTGCTGTCGTCGTATTTACCGCCGGTGAGGAATTTGGCATCGTCTGATTTGGCGGCGTGATCGATGTATTCGGTGATGCTTTTGAATGCGCCTTTGTCAATCACCGCTGCCATAAAATTGGTGAAATCTTCGGGATCGCCCATTTTAATCTGTTTGACTTCCGCGACATATTTTTCACTGAATGCGCCCCACAGCGATTTCGGGACATACATCCGCGATGCGGCGGAGCATTTTTGACCCTGATATTCAAACGCGCCGCGAACCGCTGCGATGACCAGCGCATCCACATTGGCTGTCGGGTGTGCGAAAATGAAATCTTTTCCGCCGGTTTCGCCAACGATGCGCGGATAGTATTTCATGTTATGAATGTTGTCGCCAACGGTTTTCCACATGTCCTGAAAAACGCCGGTGGAACCGGTAAAGTGGATGCCTGCCAGATCCGGGCTGGCCATCACCGGGTTGCCGACCTGCGCACCGGAGCCGGGCACAAAGTTGATGACGCCTGCGGGAACGCCGGCTTCTTCCAGCATTTTCATGATGTAATATGCGGAAAGCACCGCGCTGGACGCCGGTTTCCATAGCGAAACGCAGCCAACCAACGCCGGGGCTGTCGGTAAATTGCCGCCGATCGAGGTAAAATTGAATGGGGTTATCGCGAACACGAATCCTTCCAACGCACGGTATTCCATGCGATTCCAGATTCCGGCGCTGGATTCCGGCTGATCACCCATCAGTTGCGCCATGTAATAGGCGTTGTATCGCCAAAAGTCGATGAGTTCGCAGGCTGCATCAATTTCCGCCTGAAATACGGTTTTGGATTGATTGAGCATCGTTGCTGCGTTCAGTGTATCGCGCCACGGTCCGGCGAGCAATTCCGCTGCTTTCAGGAATACGGATGCGCGGTGTTCCCACGGCATTTCCGACCAGGTTTTGCGGGCTTTTTGCGATGCCTCGATCGCCAGTTGCACTTCTTTTTCGCCGGCTTTGTGATACACGCCGAGCTTTAGCGAATGATCGTGCGGGCAGCGCAATTCGGCAGTGTTGCCGGTGCGTACTTCTTCTCCGCCGATGATCAACGGGATGTCGTGCTGTATTTGGCGCATCTCCGCAATTTTCCGTTTTAACGATGCTTTTTCCGGCGATCCTGGCGCGTATGATTTGATCGGCTCGTTCGTCGGTTTTGGCACTCTAAAATAGGCGTTGGACATGTTGCAGCCTCCGTCTTCAGTTGTTGATTGTTTGTTTGGACCTCAATTTTAACCGTCGAAATTTTAGACCTTTTCGAAGAATAGTCAAGCAAATTCACAGAAAGCGCTGCCGATGTGTTGCATTTTCTGCAAATCTGGCGTATGCAAAGTTTTAATCCGGTTAAGCTTGCCATATGTCATTGCAAAAAACCTGAATTCCGCATATATTTTCACGTCGCCAAAATAATGCTAATAAACTGTCGTATCGGAGAAAAAATGTCCGGCAAAGTTTTTTTTGCAGTGCTGAACCTGGGATTGGGACACGCAACCCGTAGTTTGCCGATCATCCGTGAATTTGTTCGCCGGAAATGGGATGTGCTCATCGGCAGCAACGGGCGGGCGCTGGCGCTGCTCAAAAATGAGGTGCCGGAAGCCCAGTTTGTGGAAACGCCCTCGTATGAATTAACCTACGCCAAAAATGATTCGACCAGTTTTGCCTTGTTTCTGCAATCGCCCAAATTTCTGCGAGGCATTCGTGATGAACATGCTTTTTGCGAATATATTGTGTCGCGTTTTCAGCCAAATTTGATCATCAGCGACCAGTGTTACGGCATTCGTCATCGCCGGGTTATCTCGTTTTTGATCAGCCACCAGATTTATTTTGAAATGCCCGCCGGATTCGGCGTTGCCCGGAAAGTTATCGGGCGATTCAACCGGCATCATTACGAAAAATTCAACAAAATTATCATCCCGGATTTCCCGGATGGCGACGGCGGTTTGCTCAGCGGCAGGCTCAGCGAAGTGCCGGACATGCGCCACAAATATGTGTTCGCCGGATTACTTTCCAGCGTTCGCAAAACAGAAGTGCCCGCGGAAATTGATCTGCTCGTCAGCATTTCCGGACCGGAACCGCAGCGCACTATTTTTGAAGAAAAAGTATTGCGGGAAATTGAACGCATTCCCGGCAAAAAAGTGCTGCTGCTCGGCAAAAGTGAATCTCAGGAAGTGCTAACCGACCGCGACGATTTGAAAGTATATTCCCATCTGCCGCGCGAAAAAATGGCGGAATTGATGAATAAATCCGCGTTGATTGTGTCGCGATCCGGCTATTCCACGCTGATGGAACTGGTGGAATTGGGCAAGCCCGCGCTGTTTGTGCCAACGCCGGGACAAACGGAGCAAATTTATTTGTCCAAACGAATGCAGGAAAAACGCTGGTTTTATTCGGTTCCGCAAAAGGAATTGTCGCTGCGTCGCGATGTGGAAATTGCCCGCGATTACGCCGGTATTTTCAAACCAAAAGTCACCCAATGGACAATCAATCGATTGTTCGATAAGGTTTTCCGGCTGAATGCGCCGCAAGAAGTTGTGCATTCCCGGTAAATTTTAGAAACTTTTTTACCCGGTGCTCCATACAACAAAGCATCGGAAATTAACCAACTGGCAGTACGAATGATCTTTGCGCAACACTATTTTAAAAGTTGCGCCTTTTTGCTGATTTTCGGCTCTTTGATATGTGCCTGCGCACCAAAATCGATTGAGGACCCACGGCCGTCAGCACTGGCGTTGCTTTCACTTGCGGAGCATGAAATCCGGCAGGAAAACTATGCCGCAGCGATACCGCATCTCGATTCTGCATTGGCGATAAATCCAAAATTGGCAAACCTTTACGTGCTGAAAAGCGAGGTGTTGGAAAAAACCGGTGATTACAATTCAGCCATTGCTTCGCTCGAAAAATATCTGGAATATCGCAGCAACCATCCGCCAATCTGGAAGCGAATTGCCAAACTGCACACCCGTGCCGGTCGCTATGAGCAAGCGCATATTTTTTTCAAACGCTATTTGGTGGCCAATCCGGATTCTGTAAATATTTATCTGGATCTCGCTGAAACAAATTACCAAATGGGTGAATATCAAACCGCGCTGAATTATTTGCTGGATTACCGGAACCGGATTGCACAGCCCGCCGCAGCGTATTGGCGGTTACAGGGTTTTTCGCTATTCCGGATAAAAGAAAATGACGCCGCCATTGCGGCGATAAACCGCTACATTGCCATGACAAAGCCGGAACCGGAAGCGATCAAGTTTTTGGGGATGGCCAAATTTGAAACCGGATTGCAGGAAGAAGCAATGACGTTGCTGAACAGCAGTAATGTTGATTTATCGAAAGATGCCGAAGTATTTGTGTACCGGGCAAAATATTTTTCGCTGCGCAATAAAAACGAAGCTGCTCGTGAACAGTTAAATTACGCAATTCAATTGGATGGTGAATGCAAAGCAGCCTGGTTTGAGCGTGCGGTTCTCGAATATCAATCGCAACAATTTGCGGCAAGCCAACGTTCTTTTGAACGATTGCTGCAAATCGATCCGGAATTTTGGGAGGCCTATCGCTATCTGGGATTTATCGCGGAAAAGCAGGCTGATACAGAATCCGCCGGATCGCATTATCGAACATATATGAAACATACAGAGAATGACACAGTTGTCAGCGCCCGAATGGACGCGTTGAAGCGCCGCCTGGATAAATAACCCAACCGGTATTATTAACAGAGGAAACCGATGAGAAATTTTCAAATGATTATTGTTGCGGTTTGCTGCATGGCTGCATTCCAGCTGTGGGCAGCGCCGGACAGCACCAATTTTGGGCAGGTGACACTTCAGGTGAATGATGCGCCGGCGCAAACGTTTCGCGCCAAAAGCAGTAAATTGTATCGCAATGTGGCAATCGAATTTCAGGATGTGCTGCAGGTGCAATCCAAAACTGAGAATCATCAATATTATTACGCACAATTTTCAGAGGGGCTGTCGTCCGTTTTGCATTTGATCATCGAATCTGATTCAATGCCTTCGGATAAAATGGTACCCGCTAATTACGATATTTACATCGATTTGGGTGAAAATTTTGAGGGAACAGTGGATTTGGCTGCCCGGGATTCCGCAGTTTTTGTGTTCCCGAACGGCAAATTTCCGGAAAATGAAATGTATTCCAGCAACCAGTCCGGCACAATTTCCATCGACGATACCGAGCAGGCATATGGCGTCAGCGGTGCGTTTAACACGACATTCAATTTTCCATCGATGAATGCGGCGGGAATGGACACTTACAATTTGCAGGGTGAATTGGTAATTCCGAATCAAAACCTGATCACCGGCGGCAAAACCGGTTTTCTCAAACCGGGAATGAAACGCGGGCAATATACCCGTAACATATTGATTGCAGTGGGTTTAGCTGCTGCAATTACGGCACTTGTATTTATACCACAATAATGAACACCATCTGGCAACGCATCATTTTTCATGTGGATATGGACGCCTTTTTTGCGGCGGTTGAGCAATTGCTCAATCCGTCGCTGCGCGGGAAACCGGTGATTATCGGGGCGGATCCCCAAAAAGGGAAGGGGAGGGGCGTTGTTTCCACAGCGTCGTACGAAGCGCGGGTTTTTGGCGTGCATTCCGCAATGCCGATTACCCGGGCGTGGCAATTGTGCCCGAACGGTATTTATGTCAAACCCAACGGCAAGCTCTACGGCGATTATTCCCGCAGAATTTTTTCCATTCTGGAAACATTCTCTCCAAAACTGCAAAAAATCAGTGTCGATGAAGCATTTATGGACATGACCGGACACGCCGTATTTCGCGGAAAAAAACCGGATACCGAACAAATTCGAGCGTTGGCAAATCAGGTAAAATCAGCGATTTACGACAACACCAAACTGCGTGCGTCAATTGGCGTTGCGGCGACCAAAAGCATTGCCAAAATTGCCTCGGATTTTCAAAAACCGGATGGCTTGACCATTGTCGAGCCCGGAAAAGAACACGAATTTCTCGATCCGCTGCCGGTGCAGTGCATTTGGGGCGTTGGCAAAAAATCGCTGATTTCGCTGGAAAAAATTGGCATTCAGACCATCGGGCATTTGCGGCAATATCCGGCAGATGCGCTCACCAAAAAATTCGGCAAAATGGGCGATCATTTGCACCGAATGGCCAACGGCATCGACGAACGCGATGTGCACGACCGCGATCCGGTAAAATCGGTCAGCCACGAAACGACATTTTTTGAAGATCAAACCGATCACGAATTTTTGATCAGCACCTTGCTGAAGCTTTCCGAAAAAGTCAGTACGCGATTGCGGGAACAGCAGTTGCGCGGCAAAACGGTTCAACTCAAACTGCGATTTTCTGATTTTTCGACCTTCACGCGTGCCAAAACCATGCAGCAATCCACTCATTTAACCGGCGATATTTTTGCGATCGCGAAATCGCTGTTTGAGGATTTTCACGACGATCGCCCGGTGCGATTAATTGGTGTCGGTGTCAGCCATTTGGTCAGCGAGGAAGGATTGCAGTTAACGCTGTGGGATCAGGATCAGCAGCGCAAAGAGAAGCTGGAAAAAATCATGGATTCGCTGCAGGCGAAATTCGGGAAATCCGCGCTAACGCACGCACAAACGTTATCTGCAAAGAAAAATAAATCCGGCAAAAACAAATCTTGATTTCGGTAGTATTCAGTAGGGAAAAATCCTGATTTACCAAACCAATTCTGTGAGTTGCGGCGGAATGACGGGATAATTTTTTTCTTTTTTTATCGCAGCGCAGCTAATCGCGCCGACAATTTACGACAGTTGAACATCGAAAGGAAACAGGACGTTTTGATGGCGTATCGAGAAAAAAACATGAATTTCTGGTGGTATCAGGCGCCACCGGTAATCATTGCAATTTGTATATTTATTTTATCATCATTTTCAAAATTACCCACGATGGAGTTGACCTTCAAATGGCACGATAAAGTAGCTCATGCCATCGCTTACGGCACGTTTGCATTCTTTATCGCGCGGGCGTTTTATTACCAAAACCGCTTCCCCGGATGGCGACGAAATATGGTGATTCTGGCTATCGTTATTGCCACAGTGTACGGGGCGCTGGATGAGTTTCACCAATCATTTGTTCCCGGTCGAATGGTGGATTTTTGGGACGGCGTTGCCGATGCTGTCGGGGCGACAATCGGCGCATTTTTCTTTCGTTGGGTGTTGACGCGGCGCTGGCTCCCGGCGCTCTGATTGCAGCAACGATTTTATTTTGCTGTTTGAGAAAGCTGCAACAGCGATTATTTTAATACGCTGCGCAAGTTCGTTGCACCAAATTAATATTCAGGACAAGTTGACATCAGGACAACAGGCCTGATCTTCGGGAGGGGAAGAACTGGGATGGGAAATCTCCCATTTGCGGATCGTCATACTGGATCAGGAGAAATTATGATTGAAACCAAAGCTAAAAATGTAAAATTGAAATCGATAACGCTGACGCGCGAACAAATTATCCGGGATTACCGGGTTGCCTACCAAAGCCGCCAGGCCAGCCTGATCGGGCGCCGCGAAGTTATGGGCGGGAAAGCCAAATTCGGGATTTTCGGTGATGGCAAAGAAGTTGCGCAAGTGGCAATGTCGCATGCATTTAACAAAGGCGACATCCGTTCCGGATACTATCGCGATCAGACCGTGATGTTTGCGTTAGGCGTGCACAGCATTCAGGAATTTTTTGCCCAATTATACGCACATGCAGATGTGGAAGCCGAGCCGTTCAGCGCCGGCCGGCAAATGAATTCGCACATCGCGACGCGGATGCTGGACGACAACGGGCGCTGGAAAAATCTCACCGAAATGTATCAGTCATCTGCCGATCTTTCCCCGACCGGTGCGCAAATGCCCCGGCTGGTTGGATTGGGTTACGCCTCAAAATTATATCGCGAAATTCAGGAATTACAACAGTTTACCCAATTTTCTAAAAATGGGAACGAAGTTGCATTTGGCACTATCGGCAACGCCAGCTGCGCGGAAGGTATGTTTTGGGAATCCGTAAATGCCATCGGCGTTTTGAAGGTGCCGGTTGTCCTCTCTATTTGGGATGACGGCTACGGCATTTCTGTGCCGAATGAAATTCAGATCACCAAATCGAATGTCGGTGAAGTGCTACGCGGTTTTCAGCGTGAACCCGGTTCAACCGACGGATTCGACATTTATGTAGTGAAAGGCTGGGATTATCCGGCGTTGATCGATACGTTTCAAAAAGCGACGGAAATCGCCCGCCGCGATCACATTCCGGCAATTTTGCATGTGACGGAAGTGACCCAGCCGCAGGGGCATTCCACCTCCGGCAGCCACGAACGCTACAAATCCCGCGAACGATTGCAGTGGGAACGCGATTTCGATTGTCTGGTGAAAATGCGGGAATGGATGCTCTCTGAAGGATTTGTCACAGAATCCGAAATCGATGCGATGGAATCCGAAGACCGCCAACTGGTCGAAGATTATCGTACACAGGCGTGGGAAGCGTTTCAATCGCCGATTCGTAAAGAGATCGCTGCGGTTACCGATATGCTCCGGAAAATGGCTGAGCAATCTGCGTATGCGACCAAATTGCAAAACCTGGCATCCCAATTGGAAAGCAAACAGATTCTGTTGCGTCGCGATATTTTTGTGGCGGTGCATCAGGCATTACGGCTTACCCGGAGCGAAAATTCTGCAGTCAGGGAAAAATTACTGGCGTGGAAACACAGCCACTACGATGAAAATGCCAAAGAATACGAAACACATTTATATAGTGAATCAACCGAATCGCCGTTGAACGTCACTGAAATTGCGCCAAAATACGGACCCAATTCCCGTCGTGTGATGGGCTTTGAATTGCTGAACACCTTTTTCGATGCTGCGCTGGAACGCGATCCCCGGTTGGTCGCCTTCGGCGAAGATGTCGGATATCTCGGTGATGTGAACCAGGGATTCAAAGGATTGCAGGGAAAATACGGTGAATTCCGGGTGTCGGATACCGGCATTCGCGAATGCACAATCATCGGGCAGGCGATCGGTTTGGCGATGCGCGGCATTCGTCCTATCGCCGAAATTCAGTATCTCGATTATCTGATGTATGCTTTGCAAATAATGTCCGACGATTTGGCAACGCTGCACTGGCGCACCAAAGGTGGGCAAAAAGCACCGGTTATCGTGCGGACACGCGGTCACCGGCTGGAAGGCATATGGCACGCAGGTTCGCAACTTGGCGGCATTTTGCATCTCGTTCGCGGCATGCATGTCATCGTTCCGCGAAACATGACCCAGGCTGCCGGATTTTACAATACCTTGCTTAAATCTGACGATCCGGCAATCGTTATCGAAGTGCTGAACGCCTACCGCATCCGGGAAAAATTGCCGGAAAATATTGCAGACATGACCATTCCGTTGGGCGTTCCGGAAATTATCCGGGAAGGAAAAGATGTAACCATCGTGACGTATGGCGCGTGCTGCCGGATCGTTTACGATGCCGCAGAATTGCTGGCTGAAAACGGCATCAGTGCAGAAGTGATTGATGTCCGCACATTGCTGCCGTTCGACCGGTTTGGCGTTATCGGCCAATCGCTTCAAAAAACCAACCGCATTGTATTTATCGATGAAGATGTGCCCGGCGGTGCAACCGCATACATGTTGCAACAAGTGCTGGAAAAGCAAAACGGCTATCGGTTGCTCGATTCTCCGCCGTTGACGATTACCGCAAAAGCGCATCGCCCGGCATTTGGTTCAGACGGTGATTACTGGTCTAAACCAAACACCGAAGATGTGTTCGATGCCGTTTACCGGCTCGTTCACGAATCAGATCCGGGGCGTTTACCCCTCTTTTTTTAGCAAATTCCAATAAAAAATCAACGCGCAGTTTGTTTGTTCAAATTGCGCGTTTTGATATAAAATAGATCAAAACATGATCAAAATCATTTTCGCTTGTGATTTGAATCATGGTTTTATAAATTTATTGCCGTTATGAGAATGTTTTCACAATAATTTATCGTGTTTTCGTAAAGATTTTTATTTGTGGAATATGATTTTATTTCTATATTCGGCAGCTAAGTCAAACATTTTTGCAACGCGAAAAGCTGCAACGTCTCAATTCCGTAAGCAGGAAGGATTTTCAGATGTATTTGTTAAGAAGAACTGATGTAAATCATGAATTATCTCACTTAAAAACCGGTTTTTGGGCTCTGGCATTGTTACTGTTTTTCAGCCTGACAGCCAGCGCAGAAACCGATCCTGCAAATGTTCCGATAGGTGTAAACGAGCATTTGGGTAAAATCATCAATACGAATTATACTTTTGTGGATGAACATGGCGATACTGTTTCTATCGCTGAATTGGTTGACAAACCTACCGTATTTTCTTTTGTTTATTACACCTGTCCGGGAATTTGCTCGCCGTTGTTGAGCGGATTGCAGGAATCGCTGAATGCAGTGCAATTAGAGCCGGGACGCGATTTCAAGGTAATCACCATCAGTATCAACGAAGATGAAGACCATATTTTAGCGCAGGAAAAGAAAAACAATTATTTCCAACGGTTCGATCGGGAATTTCCTGAAGATCAGTGGCACTGGCTTACCGGCGATCTTGAGAATATCAACGGTATTACATCGGAAGTCGGATTTGCGTTCGAACGCCGTGGCGATGATTTTGCGCATTCAGCCGCATTGGTCGTTGTTTCGAAAGACGGCAAAATTGCCCGCTATCTTCACGGTGTCGATTTTAATCCGTTTGACCTGAAAATGGCATTGCTGGAAGCCGGCGAGGGCAGAACCGGGCCGACCATTGCAAAGGTGATCAAGTTTTGTTTCAGTTACGATCCCGAAGGCAGAAAATATTATTTCAATTTTTTAAAGGTGACAGGAAGTATCACGTTACTTTTTGCCACCGTGTTTTTTGTAATGTTAATTGTCAAATCAAAATCTAAACGTGCGGAAGGATAATACGTATGGCAAGTGTTACGTATTCGGATGTTCAGCATAAGGAGCCGAACTACCTCGAATACAAAGGTAAGCACAGTGGCATTTTCGGATGGATTTTATCCACCGACCACAAACGCATCGGTATTTTGTATCTGATTGGCGTTTTGGCTGCTTTCCTTACGGCTATTGTATTCGGATTTTTAATGCGTTTCGAGCAGCTAACTATCGGTGAAACGATAATGAGTGCTCGGATGTACAACACGGTTTTTACCATGCACGGCGTATTCATGATTTTTCTGGTGATCATTCCGGGTATTCCGGCGACACTGGGTAACTTCATGCTACCGTTGCAATTAGGGGCAAAAGACGTTCAGTTTCCACGATTGAATTTGCTGTCGTGGTGGCTTTATGTTATCGGAGCAACGGTTGTTTTGGCTGCGCTGTTCACCGCCGGCGGGTTGCCGGATACCGGGTGGACATTTTACGCGCCATACAACACAGCAACGACAACGAATGTTCCGTTGGCAGTAACCGGAGTGTTTATTCTGGGTTTTTCCTCTATCCTGACCGGATTGAACTTTGTCACCACAATGCATCAGATGCGCGCACCGGGAATGACGTTTTTCCGGATGCCGTTGTTTTGCTGGAGCTTGTATGCGACCGGATGGATTCAGATTTTGGCAACACCGATTTTGGGTATTACCGCATTGCTGGTTTTGGTTGAGAGAACCCTGAATATCGGCGTGTTTAATCCGGCTTTGGGCGGTGATCCCATTTTATATCAGCACTTGTTCTGGATTTATTCGCACCCTGCCGTTTACATTATGATTTTACCGGGAATGGGCGTCATTTCCGAAATTCTTCCCACTTTTGCACGCCGCACGATTTTCGGGTACAAAGCGATTGCATATTCGAGCCTCGCTATTGCGTTGGCCGGCTCGCTGGTTTGGGGACACCATATGTTTACCAGCGGTCAAAGTTTTACCGCAAACTTTGTATTTTCGTTACTGACCTTCCTCGTCGGGATACCGACTGCCATAAAAGTATTGAACTGGGTTGCCACGCTTTACAAAGGATCGATCCACGTTGAACCGCCGCTATTGTTTGCTGTTTCATTTATTATCCTGTTTTCCATTGGCGGTTTTACCGGTCTGATGCAGGGGATTTTGGATCTGGATATTCACCTGCATGATACCTACTTTGTTGTTGCCCACTTTCATTATGTTATGTTTGGCGGAACGATTATGGCATTGTTTGCCGGTTTGCATTACTGGACGCCTAAAATGTTCGGAAAAATGTATAACAAAGGCTGGGCTAACTTTTCGTGGGGTGTTCAGTTTATCGGATTTAACATGTTGTATTTTACCATGTTAGTGATGGGTTATGAAGGAATGCCCCGTCGGTATTACGATCACCTCGAGCAGTTTCATGATGCCCACGTGCTTGCCACGGTTGGTTCATGGGTGCTCATCTCTGGTATTTTGATTATGTTCATCAACCTTTTCCACGGGATGCTCAAAGGCGAAGATGCACCGAGCAATCCATGGAACGGAACAACGCTGGAGTGGACAGCCGTTGACGGACTTCCCCCGCTGGAAAATTTTGATAAAATTCCGGTAGTGACCGGTGGACCGTACGATCACAATACGAAAGCGGAGGTAGCATAATGAGTAGTCATGCACAAGTTGCCGGCGCACACGGCCACGAACATGAGCACGGACACGCAATGGTTGCCCACAAACATCCCAGTGATGTTGTCGGTGCAAAAATTGCGATGTGGATGTTCCTTTTTACCGAAGTCCTGTTATTTGGCGGTTTATTTATTGCGTATGCCGTTTACCGAGCCAAATACCCGCTGGATTTTCACAATGCTGCAATCGAATTGAATACCGCTTTGGGCGGACTGAACACACTGGTTTTGTTGACCAGCAGTCTGACAGTAGCAGTATCCATCGAAGCATTACAGCGCGGTAATCGCAAGTTATCCATCTGGATGCTGGTGGTTACCATTGTTTGCGCAGCAACTTTTATGGTCATCAAATATTTCGAATGGGGACACAAATTTCATATCGGGTTGTATCCCGGTTCGGAAGAACTGCTTTCCCACAGCAGTGGTGAATACGTATTTTTCAGCCTCTATTATGTAATGACGGGCTTGCACGGTGTTCACGTTTTGCTGGGAATAGCTGTTTTGGGCACGATGCTCTACTTTATCGCCCGGAAACCCCGCAATCTGGAAAAAATGAATTATGATATTCTGAAGCCGATTCGCGGAAAAACCCGGCTTGCCGTTGTCGATGAACATGGCAAAGAGCTTGGAAATGTGCTCAATATTGATGGCACTACCGAATATATCGAAATCAAAGTGATATCCGAGCCAACTGCGGATAAAATCAATCCGCGCCATATTATCCAGTTGGAAAACTCCGGCTTGTACTGGCACATTGTTGACGTCATCTGGATTTTCCTCTTTCCATTGTTTTATCTTATCACATGATGCTGCAAAAAGGAGAAAAAAAGAATGTCTCAGCACAGTCAACATGAACATCATTCCCCGGGATACGGTGGATATCTGGTAGTTTGGTTTGCATTGGTCGTCTTGACCGGCATAACCGTGGTTGTTGCCGGTGTGCAACTCCACGCGCTGACGGTTCCGGTTGCATTGGGGATTGCCGGTTTCAAAACGATGCTCGTCGTTTTGTATTTCATGCACATCAAATACGAACCGATGCTTTTCAAATTCATGTTAGTGGTTTGTTTGATTACTTACGTGATATTTATCGGTCTGACATTTTCAGATTTCGGCTTCCGACCGGCATAATTAACGAATCGAATTTTGGAGAAAAAACATGGGTTTTACAGACACATTCAATGATACTTTTGCATTTGTGTTCTGGGTGTCGGTAGTGTTGATGATTGCGATAACTTTTGCAATGGTGTATTTTATGGTTCGATATCACCATTCTCGCAATCATCAGGCCGAAGACATTCACGGACACTTCGGGCTCGAAGTAACCTGGACAGTCATCCCCACAATTCTGGTTATGGCCATGTTTTATTATGGCTATGTGGGCTACAAAGAAATGGATACAATTCCGGAAGATGCCATGGTTGTGGAAACCACTGGACGCATGTGGTCTTGGGCATTCAAATATGACAATGGCATTGAAACAGACACTCTGGTTGTGCCGCAAGGCAAAGCGGTTCGTCTTAACCTCGGCTCAACGGATGTGATTCACAGCTTCTATATTCCGGCATTCAAAATCAAAAAAGATGTGGTTCCCGGCGTGAATACCGCGATGTGGTTTCAACCGGATACAGCCGGAACATACGATGTTTTTTGCGCAGAATATTGCGGCGACCGGCATTCATATATGCTTACCAAATTGAAAGTTTTGCCAAAAGCGCAATACGATAATTGGTACAGCAAAACCGGTGCGCTTTTTACCGCCGGGAGTTCAGCCGCCGGCAGCGGTGACAGTGGCGGAAATAACAGTGCTCGCGGCGAAATGCTGTTGAAAACAAAAGGATGCGTTGCCTGCCACACATTTGACGGCACGCCCTTGATCGGTCCGTCATTCAAAGGTGTTTTCGGTAAAACAGAAACCGTGATTACCGACGGCTTAGAACGCACGGTAACGGTTGATGAGGAATACCTCATCCGTTCGATCAAACAACCGGATGTTGATAAAGTGAAAGGGTTCGAAAATATGGTGATGACCCAGATCGAACTGTCCGACGAAGAAATTGCAGCAATCATCGATTATCTTAAAGAGTTAAAATGATCCAAACGTATCAAGCTGCCGGTGTGCGCGAGTGGGCCAGCATTGTCATCGAGCTGAGTAAAATCCGGATTTCCCAACTGGTCGCGATGTCGACTATTTTGGGCTATATCATGGCGACGGGTGAGTTATCACTGTTTCTCGTCGTTCCGGCGTTGGGAACATTCCTGCTTTCCTGCGGTTCTTCCGCACTCAATCAATTTCAGGAATGGCAATACGACAGCAAAATGCTGCGAACCCGGTATCGCCCGATTCCCTCCGGTCGTATTTCACCGGAAACCGGATTGAAAATCGCAATTGCGCTGATGGTCAGCGGCGCCGTAATTCTGGGACTGTTTACCAACCTCACCGCATTTGCGCTCGGTTTGTTCAATATTTTGTGGTATAATGGCGTTTACACACCGTTAAAGCGCAAAACCGCGTTCGCTGTTATTCCCGGTTCGTTGATCGGCGCGATTCCGCCGGCGATCGGCTGGGCAGCCAGCGGCAGGGGGTTGGAGCATCCGCAAATAATGGCCATCGGGCTGTTCTTTTTTATCTGGCAGGTGCCGCATTTCTGGTTACTCATCCTCAATTTAAGCGAAGATTACCAACGCGCAGGCTTCCCTACACTCTCGAATTTGTTCGATCAGCGCCAAATTTCCCGGCTCACATTTATGTGGACACTGGCAACTGCGCTGTCCTGTTTGATGATTCCGCTTTTCGGTATCGGGCATTCGGTTGTATTGCATTGGTTGCTCTATGGCGCGGCGTTCTGGCTGATCTGGATGAGCAGGGAATTGTTGAGCAGCAGCGAAAAAAACGGGATGTTTCGCGCCATGTTTATGCGCATCAATATTTACATGCTGGTAGTGATGGTTTTTCTGTCGATCGATCGGCTAATCGTTTGAATTAAATGAAAATATGAAATTGTACCAATCGGAAATTGGCGGTGTGTGAATGAAAAATGCGCCCCAGTTTCCGATTTTTTGTTTTACGGGCATCTATCGGATTAAATCGACATTTGTTTTTCGAGGGTTTTAATTCGTATATTGCCGGACTAAAAAATTTGACTAAAGTAGCATCCACTTACAGATGGAGAGTTGAATATGGATTTTGATGTAGTGGTGATCGGCTCCGGCCCGGGTGGATATGTCGCAGCCATTCGCGCTTCCCAATTGGGTAAAAAAACAGCCATTATCGAAAAAGCGGATCTTGGCGGCGTTTGCCTGAACTGGGGATGTATCCCGACCAAAGCCTTATTGCGCAGTGCCGAAGTTTATGAAATGATGAAACATGCCAAAGATTACGGCTTAAAAGTCAGCGATTATTCGTTTGATTTCGAAAGCATTGTAAAGCGCAGCCGCGATGTTGCCGGCCGCCAGGCTAAAGGCGTTTCATTTTTGATGAAAAAAAATAAAATCGAAACCATTCTCGGATTCGGTACCCTCAAAGATAAAAATACTATCGAAGTAAAAAACAGCGAAGGCGAAACCAAAACCGTCACCGCTGAAAATATTATCCTCGCGACCGGCGCGCGTGCGCGGCAATTTCCCGGATTGGAAATTGATGGCGATCGCGTGCTCAGCTATCGCGAAGCGATGGTCATGAAAAAAATGCCCAAATCCATTTTGGTTGTGGGCGCCGGTGCAATCGGCGTTGAGTTCGCATACTTTTTTAACGCACTCGGTGCGGAAGTGAGCATCATCGAAATGCTGCCGAATATTTTGCCCATCGAAGATGAAGATGTTTCCAAAGAACTGGAAAAATCGTTCAAAAAAGCGGGTATAAAAATTCACACCGGCACCAAAGTTGAAAACCTGAAAAAAACCAAATCCAGCGTAACGCTGACGGTCAGCAAAGACGGAAAATCTGAAGATCTGAAAGCGGAATACGCGCTGATGGCCATCGGTGTTCAGGGCAATATCGAAAATTTGGGGTTGGAAGCTGCCGGCGTTCAGTTGACCGACAAAAACTGGATCAAAGTAAACGAATATTACCAAACCAGCCAGCCGAATATTTATGCCATCGGCGATATCAACGGCCCGCCCTGGCTGGCGCATGTCAGCTCAAAAGAAGGTCTTTTGGCAGCCGAACACCTCGCCGGACACAAAGTTATTCCGATCGATTACAATAATATTCCCGGTTGCACCTATTGCCAGCCGCAGGTTGCATCGGTCGGTTTCACCGAGAAAAAAGCGCGGGAAGCCGGATACGAGTTGAAAATCGGTAAATTCCCGGTTCGCGTAAACGGCAAAGCGCAGGGTATGGGCGAACTCACCGGTTTTGTGAAAATCATTTACGACGCAAAATATGGCGAAATTCTCGGTTGCCACATCATCGGGCCGGAAGCGACGGAGTTGATCACGGAAGTAACGCTGGCAAAATCCATCGAAGCGACCCATGCAGAAGTGTTGCACACGATTCACCCGCACCCGACACTCAGCGAGATTATCGCGGAAGCAACCCACGATGCGCTCGGCGAACCAATTCATTTGTAATTGAAAAATATGAACTTAACGCCTGTTCCCAAAGTTGCGGAACAGGCGTTTCTGATATAACAAATATGCAAAAATCCGGCACAAACGATACAGAACAATCACCGAAAACGCTCTGGCTGATCGATCTCGGCAACTGCGGATATCGTCAGGTCTGGACGTTTCAGCAGCGATTGCAACGGCTGCGGATTGAGCAACGCATTCCCGATGTGCTGATTTTTGTTGAGCATCCGCCGGTGTACACCATCGGGAAAAACGGCACGGAAAATCATGTGATTGCCCCGCCGCAGTTTCTCAATCAGCAGGGAATCGAAGTGATTCCGGTCGATCGCGGCGGCGATGTCACCTACCACGGACCGGGACAGTTGGTTGGCTATCCGATTTTCGATTTGCATCAGCACCGAAAAAGCGTATCTTTTTATATGCGCCAGCTTGAGGAAGTGTTTATCGACGTGCTGAAATTGTGGGATATTGCCGGCGAACGCAGCGATGGCTACACCGGTGTCTGGATTCGCAATGAAAAAATTGTGGCGCTGGGTGTCCGGATTTCGCGCTGGGTAACCATGCACGGATTTGCATTTAATATCGAACCCGATTTATCGCATTACAACGGGATTATCCCATGCGGCATTTTCCACATGGGCGTAACGTCGTTAAGTCAACAACTTGGATATTCTGTTGAGCTGCAAGATGTCAAAAAACATGTGGTTACATCATTTCTCAAATTATTCGAATTTGCTGAAGTCCGCAACATTGCGGTCGATAGCGATGCAGTGATGACTGCGCCGGAAGCGGTTGCCGACAGTTTGTGCAGCATGCAGGAAATGCCAAATTTTATAGAACAGGAGAACATGCAATGAAAGTTGATGTGCTAATGCCAAAGCTCGGTGAAAGCATCACGGAAGGCACCGTTGTAAAATGGTGGAAGCAGCCGGGCGACTTCGTGAAAAAAGATGAAACGTTGCTGGAAATTTCCACTGATAAAGTGGATTCTGAAATCCCCAGCCCTTACGAAGGGGTTTTGGTGGAAATAAAAGCATCGGAAAACGATACGGTTGAAGTGGATGGCGTCATCGCCATTATCGATACGGAAGCCAGCGGTGCGGCAGCAAAAACCGACGCCCCGGCAGAACCGAAAAAAGCAGCAGAAGACCAAAAACCCAAACCGGCAGAAAAACCGGTTGAAGCGACAGATTCCTCCAGCAACGGCAAATCTTCCGGCGGCGAAGTTGTCGAAGTGGAAATGCCAAAACTGGGTGAAAGCATCACCGAAGGTTCCATCGTAAAATGGTGGAAAAAAGAGGGCGATGCTGTGAAAAAAGATGAAACGCTACTGGAAATTTCCACGGACAAAGTGGATTCCGAAATCCCCAGTCCGTACGAAGGCACAATTACTGAAATTCTTGCCAAAGAAGGCGATACCGTTCAGGTTGGCAGCGTTATCGCAAAAATCAGCTCCGGTGCATCCGCCGGCAGCACAGGCAAACCTGCCTCGCCGGCTCCGGAAAAATCGACCGATACCAACGGCGCCAGCCCGGAAGCAGTAACCGAAGCTGCACAATCGACAGATTCACGCGATGTTTCGCGGAGCAAAGGCGGGAAGTTTTTCTCACCGTTGGTTCGCAGCATTGCTCGCACCGAAGGTGTATCGAAAGACGAGCTGGAAAATATTTCCGGAACCGGCGTGGACGGACGTGTCACTAAAAAAGATATCCTCAATTATATTGAGTCGGGCAGAACCGTAAGCCGTCCGGCAGCGCCTTCCGCCCCGGAAACACCTGCAGCACAGCCGAAAGCAGCTCCGTCAAAACCGGCAGCAGCACCGCAACCGGCGGCAGTTCAGCAGCCCATGCCATCGCTGGATGACGTTCAGCAAAAATTTGAAGGCAAACGCGCCGAAGTTCTGCCGATGGACAACATCCGCAAACGCATTGCCGATCACATGGTGATGAGCAAGCATACTTCGCCGCACGTTTACGGTGTTGCGGAAGTGGATTTCACCAACGCACTGTCGCTCGTGACCAAAAATCGCGAAAGCTGGCAACAGCGCGAAAAAATGAAGCTGACGGTTAATCCGCTGATTTTGTATTCGGTGGCCAAAGCGCTCACAGATTTCCCGGACATCAACGCATCGGTGGAAGGGCATAATATTGTAAAATACAATTATTCGAACATCGGGATGGCAGTGGCAACCGATCGCGGATTGCTGGTGCCCGTCCTCAAAAATGCGGATGAAATGAATTTTCGCGGTGTCGCGCGCAACGCATATGATTTGGCGATCCGCACCCGCGACCGCAAATTGAAGCCGGATGAAGTGACCGGCGCAACTTTCACCGTTACCAATTACGGCGTGTTCGGAAACGTGATCGGTTTCCCGATTATCAACCAGCCGAACGTGGCGATTTTGGGTGTCGGCGCCATCAAAAAACGTCCGGTTGTTCTGGAAACAGAACACGGCGATATCATCGCGATTCGCCAGATCGGATACATGACGCTGTCTTACGATCACCGGATTGTCGATGGCGAACTGGGTGACAAATTCCTGCAGCGTGTTCGTGAATATCTGGAAAATTTCCAGGAAGACTGGCTGTAGCAACTCCGGATGGCACGTTCATCCGACTGATTTTGAAATAAAAAAGGATACAAAATGGAGCGGAAACGCACCCGGCCTGATTGGCTGAAAGTAAAATTCACTGTGAACGAGAGCTACAAAGATATGCTGGAACTCGTTCGGGAAAACAATTTACACACGGTTTGCCAGGAAGCCCGTTGCCCGAACCAGAGCGAATGCTGGGGCAAAGGCACCGCAACATTGATGATTTTGGGCGATACCTGCACTCGCTCATGCGGCTTTTGTGCAGTCAAAACCGGTCGTCCGACGGGATATGACCGGCACGAACCGTATCGCGTTGGGCAAGCCGTTCGATTGATGAATTTGAATCATGTGGTCATCACCTCCGTGAATCGCGATGAACTGAAAGATCAGGGCTCGGAAGTTTGGGCGGAAACCATTTTGCAAATCCGCAAGCAATCCCCTAAAACATCGGTGGAAGTACTGATTCCCGATTTCAAAGGCGTTTGGGAACCGCTGAAAACGGTGCTCGATGCGCACCCGGATATTCTGGCGCATAACACGGAAACGGTTCCGCGATTGCACCGCCGGGTTCGCCCTCAGGCAAAATACGCCCGTTCGCTGGAAGTGCTCGAAAAATCCAAACAAAACGGGATGGTTACCAAAACCGGCATCATGGTTGGGCTTGGCGAGACCCGTGAAGAAATTATTGATCTGATGCGCGATCTTGCTGCAATTCAGGTTGATATTTTTACGATCGGACAATATTTGCAACCCACCAAAAGGCACCTTCCGGTCGAGCGTTTTGTGCACCCGGACGAGTTTGCCGAATACAAAAAAATCGGTGAGGAATTGGGTATCAAACACGTTGAATCCGGACCGCTGGTGCGCAGTTCATACCATGCGGAAGAACAGGTTGAGACGATGCGACAAGGTCCCTGCGGCACGCCCACGCCATCGGTTATTTAATTTGCTAAAAAAAGATCAAGCCTTTGCAAACAGTTTTTGTAAGGGCTTTTTCGCAGCCTGAAAAACCATTTAATCTCTTGACTATTTCGAATAATTATTGTTAATTGTGCCTGCCGAACAAAAAATCAGTCAGTTTTTTGCCCCCAAATTTCCCTTAGCCGTTTAAGATTTTCAATCTTAATTGGGATTCATCTATTGCTTATAATTTCTGAAAAAAATGTATTACATAAATTAGTCTCTTACAGGTTATACAGAAAAGACGAAAAAGGCTGAATGAAATGAAAGTAGGCGTTCTGAAAGAGACATTTCCTGACGAACGACGGGTAGCTCTTGTTCCTGCCGGTGTAACAATCCTTAAAAAATCTGGTTTGGATGTTGAAGTTGAAGCTGGTGCAGGTAATGCCGCCGGTTTCACCGACGATGAATATCGCGACAAAGGGGCTGAAATTGTAGCCGGCCGCAACGCGATTTTATCCAATGCAGATATTTTGTTGCAGGTGCGCGGATATGGTGCGAATCCCGAATTCGGAAAGAATGATCTCAAAAGCAGCAAGCCCGGTCAAATTGTGATTGGGTTTCAGGAACCGTTAACCGCAAAAGCCGAAATGAGCGCGTATGCAGAGCATAAGCTGACGGTATTTGCAACAGAGTTGGTTCCGCGTATTACCCGCGCTCAAAGTATGGATACGCTGTCTTCGATGGCGAACCTCGCCGGTTACAAAGCTGTGTTGCTGGCTGCAAACTATCTCCCCAAAATCTTCCCGATGATGATGACTGCCGCAGGGACAATTGTCGCTGCAAGAGTATTGATTGTCGGTGTCGGTGTTGCCGGATTGCAAGCGATTGCAACCGCACGGCGTTTGGGTGCGATTGTGCATGCATACGATATTCGTCCTGCTGTAAAAGAGCAGGTGCTGAGCCTCGGCGCCAAATTTGTTGAAATGGAGCTGGAAGCCGGTGATGCGGAAACATCTGGCGGATACGCTAAAGCGATGGATGAAGAATTCTATCGCAAACAGCGTGAACTGATGACCAAGGTTGTTTCCGAAAGCGACGTGGTTATTACCACCGCAGCAATTCCCGGTAAAAAAGCACCGATTCTGGTAACGGAAGATATGGTCAAACATATGCATCCGCGATCAGTTATTGTCGATCTCGCTGCCGAGCGTGGCGGAAACTGCGAAATTACAGTGCCGGGCGAAGTCGTTGAAAAACATGGTGTTACGATTGTCGGCACAGCTAACTTGCCATCGGAACTGGCATACAATGCCAGCCAGGCTTATTCCAAAAACCTGACTAATTTTGTTGCGCTTTTGGTGAAAAAAGGTGAGTTGGAAATCAACATGGAAGATGAAATTATCGCAGAAAGCATGGTCACACGCGACGGTGCAATAGTAAATAACAAGGTAAAAGAAGCGCTTCAGCTATAATAGAATTAGCGATTTACCTCGTAAACATTTTGATTAATACGGTAGGAAAGAAATGGACTTAATATCAGCTCTAACGGTTTTTGTTTTGGCGATTTATGTCGGATTCGAAGTCATTACAAAAGTCCCACCAACATTACACACACCGCTGATGTCCGGTTCTAATGCAATTTCGGGCATTACATTGGTTGGGGCAGTCATTGCAACCGGAGTAATGCTTCATCCGGATGTCGCTTCCACTTATATCCTCGGGTATTCGCTGACGAATATTCTTGGATTTCTTGCAGTCGTTTTTGCGACAATAAACGTTGTTGGCGGTTTTATGGTAACCCATCGAATGTTGGAAATGTTCAAAAAGAAGGACTAATTCATGCCAAGTGCATTTATAAACATTACTTACCTTGTCGCTTCGGTCCTGTTCATAATGGGACTTAAAGGTCTGACACACCCTCGTACCGCTGTCCGGGGGAATATTTTGGGCGCTTTTGGGATGGGACTGGCAGTATTGGTCACATTATCTCAGGGAAATTTGAGTTTTGAATTAATTATCGCGGGCATCGTGATCGGTTCGGCAATTGGCGCAATGCTGGCAGTTCGAATTGAAATGACCGCCATGCCCCAACTCGTTGCTGTTTTTAACGGCTTTGGTGGTGGCGCATCGGTGTTGGTTGCCGGTGCGGAACTGGTGAATCCGGAGGCTGCACCAATTTTGCAATCGTTGGTTGCAATTATGTTATCGGGATTGATTGGCGCCATTACTTTTTGGGGTAGTTTGGTCGCTTTTGCCAAGCTGCAAGGGGTGGTCGTGCCGGATCAGCCGGTCCGTTATCCCGGTGAGCAAATTGTAAAAGTGCTGTTGCTTGTTGGTTCAATCGTGCTGGGAGTGATAGTGGTTATGGATCCCGGCGCTGTTAACATGTATTGGGTGATGGTTGCAATGGCTTCCATTCTTGGTGTGCTGTTGGTGATTGCCATCGGCGGAGCCGATATGCCTGTAGTTGTTGCATTGTTGAACTCGTATTCTGGTTTGGCTGCCGCAGCTACCGGGTTTGTGCTTTCAAATAGTGTGCTAATTATTGCCGGATCTTTGGTTGGCGCATCTGGCTTGATTCTTACAAATATCATGTGCAAAGCGATGAACCGCTCATTAACCAATGTGTTGTTTGGCGGTTTCGGCGCGGTTTCCCAAATTTCCAAAGGTGACGATATTTACGGTGGTAAAGTAAAATCGACTTCACCGGATGAATTGGCAATGCTACTGGAAACAGCCAGCCGTGTAGTTATCGTTCCGGGTTATGGAATGGCAGTTGCACAAGCTCAGCACGCCGTTCGCGATCTGTTCAATTTTCTTGAGTCGAAAGATATTTCCTGTGAATTTGCAATTCACCCGGTTGCCGGTCGTATGCCGGGGCACATGAATGTACTGTTAGCTGAAGCGGATATTCCATACGATAAACTGGTTGAGATGGACGATATCAATCCAACCATGCAGCAGGTTGATGTTGCTATCGTGCTCGGTGCAAACGATGTGGTTAATCCGCTGGCAAAAACAGATCCGACAAGCCCGATTGCCGGAATGCCAATTATCGAAGTCGATAAAGCGAGAACAGCTGTTATCATCAAACGTAGTTTGAGCGCCGGTTTTGCAGGAATTCCGAATCCGCTTTTTGCCGCAGACAATGCATTGATGTTGTTTGGGGATGGAAAAAAAGTAATTCAGGAATTAGTGAGCGCGTTAAAGGAGAATGCATAAGCAAACCTAATAGATCTCACAGCTCTCATCTGATCAGATATTGGAAAATATCCGGGATCGATTTTAGAACACATAGCAGGTAAAAAAATCAGGAATAATTCCTGATTTTGATTAAAAATTGCTTGACTAAATGGCAATTTATTGCTAATGTTGAAATTGTCTTTTGGAAAAAATTCACAAGAAATTTCGATAGTTTTCTTGGATATAAATGTTCTTTAATGCCTCCTGGCAAATCAACTCTTAAGGAGCAGTTTGTATGAACTTATTTGACTCTTTACTATCCGTGCCCCGGGCGGATCATTTACAGATTGCCAAATATATTGTTATCGTAATGTCGCTGTTGTTTGTTCCATATATAAGCGTGTTATTTGGAACAACCCTTTTTTCATTGGGATTCAGCGTTCGCGGTAAATATGAAGAAAACAGCCTGTTTACAAAACTCTCCCGGGATTTAGTTGATAAGCTGTTCGGCAATTGGGCAACTGCTTTGGTTATGGGTATCTTTCCTGTTCTAACAATGTTAATCAGTTTCAGCCAAATGCTTTATGGAACTACGGCAAATGTCAGCCAATATTTTTTAGTATTGTTAATCAATGTTGCCGTAGCGGTTTTAATAACGTTCCTCTATCGCAAAAGTTTCGCAAATCGCGAGAAGTCATTCATCGTGCATGTTCTGCTGGGGTTGGCCGCGCTGGGTGGATTAAAAGCCACATTTTTCATATTTTCCAGCACATTGTCACTGGTTTTGTTCCCGGAAAGATGGAGCCTGATTCAATCGGTTGTTCCGCTGACGTTTGATTGGATTGTCGTTGCAAGATTTTCCCATTTTATGATGGCGTCATTGGCTATGACTGGAGCAGCTATCCTGTTTTTCTTCTTCAATTGGATGGGTGGTAAAAAAGACATGACCAGCGAATACAGCGATTATGTTCGCAAATTTGGCGGCGGGATCGCACTCGGAATGTCAATTGTGTCAACTATTTTTCTGCTCTGGTATTTTATTACGCTTCCGGTTATGGCAAAATCTTACGGCGTTTTTATCAGTGGAATGATTGGTGTAATTGTTCTGTTGATCGTTTGTTATTACGCATATGCGTTACTGCGTGATGCTCAGGTTAAACATGGAAAATCCGTTTTTGGCTTTTTTATGCTCTTTTTCCTGATCGTTTTGATAAACGATAATATTGCCAGAGAAAACTCACTCCACTATCAAAATTATGCACTCAATATTCTTCATCTCGAAAGAATGCAAAAAATAGAAAGCGATCGTGCTGAACGCGGTGGTGCAGAAGCATCTATCGAGCTTGGGATGGAAATCTATAATACAAAATGCGTTGCATGCCACCAGTTTGAACAACGTGTTGTTGGCCCGCCTTACAGTTCTGTTCTCCCCAAATATGAAGGTGATGTTGAAAAACTGAAGCAGTTTATTCTGAATCCGGTTAAAGTGGATGCAGATTATATTGCAATGCCCAATCAGGGACTCAAACCGCATGAAGCGGAGTCTGCAGCTATGTTCTTGATGAAGGAATACGAAGAGAAATACAAAAATCAATAACAATGAACACTAAAAAAACCATAGATAGCAGGAGTTAAATATGCGGTTTGTCGTACCAATATTATTAACCCTTGTGTTTAGCGTTTTTGTACTGGCGATTCTGGGAATGACCACGTTTTGGGTAGAATGGCAAAAACCGGATCCGCAGCCGATTGCTTATCCTCACGATTTTCACGCCGGATCTGCAATAACAACGCTAAGCGACGGCAAAGTGGCTGCCGGTTTGGGTTTACAATGCACCCATTGCCATCAATATGTGGATAAATCGCGATTCGCGACGATTCCGGCGGTATCTATCTGCGCAGAATGCCACACAAAATTGCCGCCAAGGACTGAAGAGTTGCAAAAACTGAAAGCTTATCTCGATAATAATGAACCCATCGTTTGGCAGCGCATCCACAGTGTTCCCAAACACGTTTATTTTTCTCATAAAAGGCATGTGAAATATTATGTCGATGAAAAAGGCATGGATGTCGGGAACGGTGAAATTTGCGCCAAATGCCACGGTAACATGCAGGTTGTAAAAGAAGTTAAACAGGTTACTACATTAAGAATGGGATTTTGCGTTTCTTGCCATCGAGCAGAAAATGCTCCGCAGGATTGTTGGACTTGTCATAAGTAATTTTGAGACCACCTGGAGGAATAGCTCTAATGAAGAGAAGAGATTTTTTGAAATTTATCGGGATGGCATCAAGCGCAACGGTTTTAACATCCTGTGGTGTGGAAAAAAGCACCGAGAAGATTATTCCGTTGCTGGTTCCTCATACGGAACCGGATTACCTCCCCGGTGAACCCATGTTTCGCAATTCTGTTTGTACCGAGTGTAGTGCGGGTTGCGGAGCCGAAGTTCGTTTGGTAGAATTCAACGCTGTAAAATTGGATGGCATTAAAGGGCATCCATTAAATGATGGTGCGCTGTGTTTGCGCGGGCAGTCTTCGCTGATGCGCTTATACCATCCGGAACGATTGAAAACACCCATGCTCCAAAAAAGAAACATGACAGAATTGGAGCGGATGCAAGGCTCGGCCTTTGAGGTTGTAACTTGGGCAAAAGCCTACGAAGTGATTGCTGAACAACTGAACCAGTCATACAATAGCGGTAAACAAAATGTTTATCTTTCCGGAAAAGTATCCGGTTCCACCGCCGCGTTGCTGTCTGATTTCATGAATGTTTCCGGAACTGCTCATGTTTCGTACGAGCCATATACCCACGCTAATTTGCGAAAAGCGAATGAAATCGTTTTCGGTAGAAATGAAATTCCTGCTTACCAAATTGACAAGTCAGATTTATTGATTTCCGTTGGTGCAGATGTTATCGAAACATTTGTTAATCCGGTCAGCAATTCTGTTCAGCTGGAAAAAGCCCGGAAAAACAACAATTTGAAATGGATGCACATTGAACCGCATGCATCACTTTCCGGTTTTAAGGCAAATCAAACGCTGAAAGTAAAGCCGGGTAGTGAAGGATATTTACTGGCGTTTCTGTTGGGTAATTTCAGCAGTGGTAACGCGTTACCGGCTGGTGTTGCGGATCAGTTGCCATCGGTTAATGCTGGCAAAGCTACACAGGAAACAGGATTATCTGCAGATCAATTAAACGGAATTGTCAGCGCAATGCGCAACGCCCGCAACCCATTATTGATTGTTGGTGGCGTCGCAACTGAACAGCCAGGCGGATTGTCTGTTGCGTTGTTGGCAACATTGCTCCAGGCTGCTTCCGGTATGATTAACAATACTGTCGATTTTTCTCACAGCGTTGCAAATACCGCCGGAACAGCAAAGGATCTTGAAAATCTCGCAAAGCAATTGAAGGCAAACCAGGTTGGTGTGCTGTTCGTTTCAAATACAGATCCAATGAGCAATGCACCGTCAAGTACTGGAATCGGCGAGGCGATATCAAACGCCGGATTCAGGGTGGCTTTCAGTGATTTTATGAATGAGACGACCAAAAATTGTGATCTCGTTTTACCGCTATCCCACACTTTCGAAACCTGGCAGGATATCGAAGTCCGGCAGGGTTTAACAGCGTTTAGCAAACCGGTGTTGAAGGAAAAGCTGTTCGACACGCGCAGCGAAGGTGAGGCCTTATTTGAGCTTTCCCAAAAAATAAAAGGTGGCGAGACAACAGCAGCCTATGCAGACTGGATTCAGCAACGCTGGGCAACCCGCTTTGGCGCAGAAAATGTTGACGGTGTTTTGCAAGCTGGATTTAGCTACGATAAGACCAACTCAGTTTCTGTCGCTGTGCAGCGAAATGCTGTGATTTCCGCGATGGCATCTCTGAAAATGACGAGCGCGGTCAGTGGCGCAACAGCTTACATTATGCCCTCAATTCGTGCGTTTGATGGCCGCAGCAGCGTGTTGCCGCTGGCATATGAAATCCCCGATCCGCTGACGACAATCAGTTATGGACAATGGGTTTCGATGTCCAAAGATGATGCAGAGGCAATGAATATTCACGATACCGATTTGGTTATTAAAACGCGCGATGCCGTGACTGTTTCATCGAACGGTGCTTCCAAAGAATATGCAAATTTTGTTCAACCCGGATTGCAAAAAAATGTGTTCACATTACAGCGCGATCAGGTTGGGACAGACATGCTCACATTTGATAACGAAACGGGTGAATGCATCTCCCGGCTCGATGGTGTTCAGGTTAGCAATGCCGGCACAAAACGGTCATTGTCTATCATGGCAGGATCTATGGATCAAGGTCACAGAAATATTGTGAGAGAAAATCATCCCCATGAGATTCCATGGTTAAAAGGGGACGAATCGCTTTATCCGGATATGAACGAATATTATCCAACCTACCGTTGGGGAATTTCTGTTGATATGGAATCCTGCATCGGCTGTTCCGCCTGTGTTGCAGCATGTTATATCGAAAATAACATTCCCGTAGTTGGCGAGAGCGAGCATCTCAAAGGACGCGAAATGTCCTGGTTGCGAATCCAGCCGTATTATTTTGAAGACGGCACGATGGATACGCTGGTAATGATGTGTCAGCAGTGCGATTACGCACCTTGCGAAAACGTCTGTCCGGTATATGCAACCTACCACAATGAGGAAGGGTTGAACGTGATGGTTTACAACCGTTGCGTCGGTACCCGTTATTGCCATAACAACTGCCCGTATAAAGTTCGTCGATTTAATTGGTTCGATTGGACTGATCAGGGTGCATGGGCAGAGCCGATGACCAGAATGGTAAACCCGGATGTGTGGGTTCGCCCGAAAGGTGTTATGGAAAAATGCACGTTCTGCGTCCAACGGATTCGCCGTGGAAAAGATCGTGCAAAAGATGAAGGCCGGAATGTTCGCGACGGTGAAATTCGTACCGCCTGCCAGGATGCCTGCCCGACAGATGCCATCACGTTTGGAAATATGAAAGATGAAAACGCAATGGTTTACAAAAAATCGCAATCCAATCGAAAGTTCCGTGTGCTGGAAGTATTGGGCGTTGGTCCCGCAGTACACTACTTGCGCAAGGAGGAACAAGCATGAGTTCTTATGTGAATGCTCCGGGTGATGCCAGCGGCACTCGCGAGCAAGAATATTACGCATTCAACTACAAGGAGCAGATGGAACGGGATGTATTTGCCGCAATCGGCAAGCCCAAACCGCTGTTCTGGCTGGCATTATTGATTGCACTTACCTGCGTAGGTATCGGAGCAGTTTGTTGGGCGATTCAGATCAGCAATGGTCTGGGAGAAGCCGGGATTATGAATCCGGTGGGTTGGGGTGTTTATATTACGGACTTTGTGTTTTGGGTCGGTATCGCACACTCCGGAACATTGATTTCTGCAATTCTCTTTTTGTTTCGGGCTAAATTCCGAAATCGTTTCAACCGGACCGCCGAAGCCATGACCGTATTTGCTGTGTTAACTGCAGGGCTTTTCCCGCTAATCCACCTTGGGCGTGTTTGGTTCGGGTATTGGCTGTTCCCGTATCCCAATCAGCGCTATCTTTGGGTTAACTTTAAATCGCCGTTGGTTTGGGACGTTTTTGCTGTGAGCACTTACCTGACGGTATCTGTGGTTTTTTGGTATATCGGCTTAGTTCCTGATCTGGCAATTGCACGTCGCCTTAAAACCGGTGTGCTGCAGAAAAAATTGTATGGCATTTTCTCACTCGGCTGGACAGGCACTTATAATGAGTGGAAGCATTACAACCAACTTTACAAGTTTTTGGCAGCCCTTGCGACGCCACTGGTACTTTCGGTTCACTCTGTCGTGTCCTGGGACTTTGCAATGGGTGTTATTTACGGTTGGCACACAACTATTTTTGCACCGTATTTTGTTGCCGGCGCAATTTTCTCCGGTTGTGCCATGGTAATTACGCTAATGGTGCCGATGCGAAAAATTTTCAGCCTCGAAAAGTATATCACGATTGATGATTTTGAGAAATTGGCTAAATTGCTCATGCTGACCGGTCTGATTGTATCCTATGCATACATTGTGGAACTGGCGTTAGCAATTTACAGCGGCAACGTTTACGAATACGAGCAGTTTGTTTATCGCCTCACCGGCGATTATGCATGGGCATACTGGACAATGATTTTGTGTAACGTTATTTCACCGCTTAGCCTTTTTGTAACACGGTTGCGTCGCAGTTTAATTTATCTTTGGGTCTTATCTATCCCAATCAACATTGGGATGTGGTTCGAGCGCTTTAACATTATCGTTATCTCGCTGGCGAAAGATTTTGATCCATACAACTTTGGTATTTATACACCCACAATGATCGAATGGGGAATCACCATTGGCAGTTTTGGCTGGTTCTTTATGTGGTTCCTGATGTTCACCAAAACAATACCTGTTCTTCCTGTCACAGAATTGAAGGAGGAGGTCGAATAATGGAATTTAAATTTAAAGACAAATCGGAATTTCTGACCAAGCTGGAAGAGCTTCTGAAAAAGGGATTAACACCTAAGCAAATGAGTTTGGTGATGCCTCACCCGGATCATGATATTGAACATCTGGTTGAGCACTACTGGAAGCCCAGCAAATTGAAATTTTTTACGCTCGCCGGTGGTCTGACGGGGTGCCTGAGCGGATACGCGCTAACAATCTGGACATCTTATGACTGGCCGCTCATTACCGGTGGCAAGCCATTCGCATCCATCCCGGCATATACCGTCATCGCATTCGAATTAACAATTTTGCTGGGTGCATTGGCATCCTTTGCAGGATTGCTATTGATGGGGCGTTTGCCGCGTTTCAGCAAAATGCTGACTCCCGACAATTATGGAAATGAATACGTAATAATTCTAAATGAGGATAAGTAGTGGGCATGAATTCAAAAGTATTACTGGCATTTGTTTTAGGTGCGGTTGCCCTCGGGGTCTTTGAATTTTTTACTCACGGTGGTTCCCTGCTCTATTGTTTGATGTTTTTTGTGGCAGTATCCCAAGGTCCCATTACGATTATGGCAGCAGCGGATATTGTCAGCGCAAAATGGCATCATCCTTACAAATCTGTGATGTTCTCAATGCGGCACATGAATCTGTTTTTGGCAATTGCCTTTGCAATTTTTTTCGGAATCAGTATGTCAAATGGCAGTTTTGAAGAGATTTTTGTCAATTGGATGCACGGACACCAAACCGCATGGCTGAATCCCGAATTCTTCGGTATTCGGAATGTTGTTCTATTGTTATTGGCATGGCTGGTTTCCAATAAATTTGCCAAAACATCGTTAACAAATGGCAAAGGGCGCACCCCCTGGGCTTTAGCTTGGGTTTTTACTTTTGTAATCGGTCAAACCATTTATGCGTTTGATTGGGTGATGTCTTTGCAATACCCGTGGATCAGCACATTGTTTGGCGCATATTTCTTTGTGGAAGCATTCTACTCAGGACTGGCTTTGGCAGCTGTATTCACTTTCTTTAAATATCAACATTTTATCGAAAATTATCCCGAAAAATCCTTTAAAAAATCCCAAATGGATATGATGACCCTGTTTTTCGGGTTCAGTGTTTTTTGGGCATATCAGTTCTTCTCACAATATATTGTGATTTGGTATGGCAATATCCCCGAAGAAGTAGCGTTTTTCACGCAACGGCTGGAAATGTTTTCCTGGTTACTTTATCTTGTGATCGTTATTATGTTTGTGATACCGTTTATCACGTTGTTGTCCCGCAGAAACAAAAGCAACCCCAAATTTGTAATGGGAATCGGGATTCTTGTATGGTTCGGCATTTTGCTGGAACGCGTGTTTATGTTGGCGCCACACGCTGATCTGAATCCTGTTATTACACTGGTTGAATTTTTGATAATGAGCGGTGTCTTTTACTGGGTGATCAAAAACCAGAACGATCCATTGCCTCAGCCTGTAAACTCTTAATTTACAATAGATTATGTGTTTGAATTAAGCCCGATCACCTGTGGTCGGGCTTTTTTTAATTTGGAGGAAAAATGCGATCCGAAAAACTTGTTTTTACGAATGCCAAAGGCCAGCAACTGGCGGCACGGCTGGATTATCCGGTAACCCGGAAACCCGGTGCTTACGCGTTGTTTGCACATTGTTTTACCTGTTCTAAAAATTTGAATGCTGTTCGCAATATTAATCGTGCGCTAACAGCGCAGGGAATTGCGGTTTTGCGATTCGATTTCACCGGGCTGGGGGAAAGCGAAGGCGATTTTGCAAACACCAATTTTTCGTCAAATGTTGAGGATTTGCTGAGCGCGGCAGAATTTCTTGCAAAAGAATACGAAGGTCCGCAAATTCTGATCGGGCATTCGCTCGGTGGTGCTGCCGTGTTGCAAGCTGCTGCCGATATTCCATCCTGTAAAGCAGTTGTCACCATCGGTGCGCCGTGCGAACCTGCACATGTTTTGCAATTGCTCAATGATGCCCGGGAAACAATCGAAGCATCCGGCGAAGCCGAGGTTGAACTTGCCGGACGTCAATTCAAGATAAAAAAGCAATTTCTTGACGATCTGGAAACCACCCGGATGAAAGAAAAAATAGCAAAGCTCAAAAAAGCATTGCTGATTTTTCATTCGCCGATGGACAACACCGTCGGTATCGAAAACGCACGACATATTTACGAAACAGCCAAACATCCCAAAAGCTTTATTACATTAAGCAATGCGGATCATTTATTAACAAAAGAAGAAGATTCGTGTTATGTGGGTGATGTGATTACGGCTTGGGCGAAGCGCTATATCACTTTAGAGCATACTGTAGAGTTGCTAGGCGAAGAACGCGGTACGGTGGTTGTCCGAACCGGGCGTGACCACTATTACACTGAAATTCTGGCAAATGGACACCCGCTGGTTGCGGATGAGCCAGTCAAAGTGGGTGGCACGGATTTGGGAGCCGCGCCATATGATTTGCTCTCCGCTGCGTTGGGCGCATGCACAACAATTACGGTACGAATGTATGCGGATCGCAAAGAATGGCCGATGGAATCTATCACTGTCCGGATCAACCATCGCAAAATGGATGCAAAAGATTGCGAAGAATGCCACAGCGAAACCGGTAAAGTAGATATCTTTGACCGGGAGCTCGAAATTACCGGGGATTTGAGCGAAGAACAACGCGCGCGATTATTTGAAATTGCCGATCGTTGTCCGGTTCATCGAAGCCTGCATGGCGAAACGCTGGTTCGCAGCCGATTGAAGCCCGTCGATTGATAATTCGCACATTTTTGCGCGACGAATAGAAATTTTGCGAAAAGCAATAATATTGAGTTGCTAAACTCAATATTAACAAATAATAAGATGCTGAAAATGTATCTGAATTCCCCAACCGTTTTAATTGACTGGAATTAAAATGTTGGGGAATTTTTTTATCCAAAAATTTGACTCATTGTTTTTCTAAGTTGTTGTAAATATTGCATTAAAGAACTTGACAACATCTGTTTGGCGATCCCGTTAGTCAGGATATTAATATCGGTGTAGATGACATTTGGCAATCCGTAAATCGCTGCAATCCCTTTATTGGCATATACGTTATGTGAATATGGAGATGACATGCGGTTGTTGCGAATATTGATTTTTCTACAGATCTGGTCAATTGCCATCCACGCAGGCAATTGCGATTTGCGACTGTTGATCCATAAAATTGATAACCGGAACATTTCTGTCGAATTTCAGGGAAAATGCCCTGATGGTATCGGATCGGGCAATTTGGTGATCCGGTTTGATCCGTTGGCAATTACTGCACCCACATTAATCAGTCATCAGCTTACATCGGCAAATTTTTTCCCGCCGCAATTAACACAGCCGTATGGCGAAAGCAGCTTATCGCTCAATATCGAACGCCGCGAAAATGGTGCCGGATTATTATTTTCAAATGATTTCCAAACGCTGGCAACTGTCCAGTTTCAAAAAATAAGGGAGAGCGAAGATTTCAATTTTGACTGGGTGAACCGGGCTGATCTGCCGAATTCAACCATCGTTTTCGATAGCTATGATAATGAAAAACAACAGGTTGTGAATTTACAGATTGTCGATGCCGAAAATAATACACCAACCCAATTGCCGGAAAATTTTGTTCTGCTGGACAATTACCCGAATCCATTCAATCCCGAAACGACCATTCGATTTTACGTACCCGAGAATCAATATTTAACGAAACTTGAACTGAGTGTTTTTAATAGCCTTGGCGCACAAGTTCGTGTTTTGGCGGTCGATTATTTTACCGGTGGTTTTCACGAGATTCGTTGGAATGGCGCGGACAATTCCGGAAAACCGGTTGCATCCGGGATTTATTTGCTGGTTTTGAAAACGCCTTCGGGAATAAAAACCCGCAAAATGCTGTTGGTAAAATAAAATGGTCCTGTAAACGAATGCCTGTTTCTTCGTCAAAAATTATCCCGGTACTGTTATTTCTTGCGGCGGCAATATTTCAACTGTTCGCCCAGATTGCACCGCCAAAACCCGGCGTTTCCGTACCTCAGATTTATTTCACCCGCATTCAGGAAACACCCGAAGCTTTCACATTCAAACAGGCTTTTTTGGCAGAGTCCAGAGAAATTGCGGCAGCCAACCAACGTTTGGGCAATCACCAGTCATCGAATATCCCCCAACAGCGAATGTATTTCTCCGGTGAAAAAGCAATTCCGGTTTTGACCGTAAAATTTGCGAATTCATCAGTTGAGCCGTTTTCTGTAAATAATTTACAACAGCAGCTATTCGACGGCCCCTGGCCAACCGGAACACTTTCCGACTACTACCGGGAAATTTCATACGGTCAATTTTCATTCACCGGAACGGTTTATAATTGGCAGACACTATCCCGAAATGATGCGTATTACGAAGGCGCCAGCAACGGATTGGGGCACGATTCGCGAACCGGCGAATTGCTGAAAGAAACGTTCCAATCCAACGATGCGCTGGTCGATTTTGGCGCATACGATAACGACGGTCCCGACGGCATCCCCAATTCCGGCGACGATGACGGTTTTGTGGATTTTGTGACGATTGTGCATGCCGAAAGCGGTGGCGAATGCGGCAACAGCAATATTTGGTCGCATCGCTGGACATACGGCGCATGGTGGAACGGTGCCGATTTTGTGACCAACGATGCCTCAGCAAACGGCGGCAAGATTCGCATTCGCGATTACGTGATAACCCCCGGATTAAACTGCGATGGCGTTAGCATGATCGCCAAAGGCATTTTTTGCCATGAATTTGGGCATGCGCTCGGGTTGCCGGATTTATACGATCTCGATCAGAGTTCGGAAGGCATTGGCAACTGGTGTTTGATGGCATCGGGAAATTGGCTGACGCCGGATTCGCCGGCGCACATGAGCGTATGGTCCAAAACGCAATTGGGCTGGATTCAGCCGGAAATTATTTCGCTGCGTGACAGTGCGGCGATCACCGATTGGCTTTTCGATGGGCAGCTATCGCCGGTTGAAACGAACAATTCTGCGCTGAAAATTTATCCTGAGGAAGATGTAAATGAATATTTTTTAATCACTTATCGCACTAAAACAGGATTTGACAAATATTTGCCGGGCGAAGGTTTGCTGGTTTGGCACATCGATGATTCGCAAACGAACAATCGGAACGAATGGTTGCCCGGTGGCGATCCGGCACGCCATTTCCGGGTGGCGCTGGAGCAGGCGGACGGTCGGTGGGATCTCGAAAACACTCACAATCGGGGAGATGGCGGCGATCCGTTCAACCAAACCTCCTTCGATTGCAACAGCCAGCCAGCATCCCAAAACTATGCATCCGACGGGTTGCCGTTTCGGTTACACACGATTCAGCAATCTGCCAGCGAAGCCATTTTTACGGTGGACGGCGTTTGCAGCGTTCCAGATATTGCAGTCACGCCGCAACAATTGCAGATCCAACCGACATCGGGCGATTCCTCATTTTTCACATTCGAGATTGCAAATCTGGCAGCCGCAAACGCGCCGCCGCTGGAATGGCAGTTGGTGAAACGGTTGGAAGCTGTCACAACTTCGCGGCTGTCAAATTACGTAAACTCAAATTTATCAACAGCTTCGCCGAATAAAGGCGGGGTTGATTTTCGGGGAGTGACTGCCGCAAATACAAACCAAACGGTGAATTCCTTTGGCTACCGTTGGCACAGCAGTGATTCCGCAAACGGCATCCCATTTCAATGGCAGGACATTTCCGCCATCGGCGAACGGCTGCCGCTTGGTGATGATAACGCGATTCCGGTATCGTTACCTTTTGCTTTTCCATTTTACGGCAAACTGTTTGAGACAGCAACCGTATCCGCAAACGGATTTTTGACCTTCGAAAGCGATATTAGCAACAGTTATTGGCACCAGCAGTTGCCGGACGCATTATCGCCGAATGGATTGATTGCCGGATTTTGGCGCGATTTAAATCCTACCCGGAGTGGCGATGTTTACGTTTCTCACAATATTGCATCGAATAGCTGGGTGTTGCAATTTGAGAAAGTGGCGGATTACACCGGCAGCAGCGAATACACTTTTCAAATTGTGCTGTTTCCGGACGGTGAAATTCGGTTGATATATTTGCAAATGACCGGCAATTTGCAAACCGGAAGCATCGGGATCGAGGCGCCCGGCGGAGGGGACGGACTGCCGATTGCGTTTAACTCAACGTTTGTCCGCGACCAACTTGCTGTGCAAATTCTCCCGCCGGATGATTTTCCGTGGCTAAACATTCATCCGAATAACGGCAAAATTTTTCCCGGCGAAAGCGAAACGGTTCAACTTTCGTTTCGGAACAGCGATGTGCCTGCGCAATTTTCCGGCACGCTGCAGATCTACAACAACTGTTCCATCGACGCGATGTTGAATGTGCCGGTCTCCATTCAATCGACAGAAATTGACCTGCATTTGCTAAACATAAAAGTGCTGTTGGAAGGTGCCATTTCCGGTGAAATGATGCGCACCGATCTGGCGCAAAAAATGATTTTACCAGCGCAGCAGCCATTTTCCGGTTTTCCGTGGGGATATCGCGGCAGTGAATCGATCGCAACAATGCCGGAAAATGTCACCGATTGGGTGTTGGTGACGCTTTCGACGGATGCTGCCGGAAAGGGTATCGCGGCACAGCGCGCAGTACTCCTGACCAGCGCCGGGCAAATCACCGATGTTGATGGACAGACACCGCTGGCGTTCGGGCAACTGGCTCCCGGAGAATATTTTATCCGTGTTGAGCATCGCAATCACCTGCCGGTGATTAGTCGGCGCGCTGTTCGCTTCGATAGCAATATTGTGGCTTATGATTTTTCCGCAGCGGAAAATTCTGCGATTGAACGGGCGCAAACCGAAATTCGCAGCGGTGTTTGGGCGATGCGCAGCGGCGACGCAACCGGCGATGCAGGTATCGATATTCGTGATAAAATCAACGGATGGCAGTTGCAAAAAGGTGCTGTAAACGGTTATTTCAGTGCGGATTTTAATTTGGATGGCAAAGTGGATTCAGTGGATGTGGCAATTTGGCGAAAAAACAACGGCATTTCTGCCATCGATTTTTCCGGCGGAGAGTAGCTATTTTATCTCAGCCGTTTCATCATACATATCACCTTCATAATTTCCCGCAACAGCATTATTTACCAAATTCGGTCGCGAGCCTTTCAAAATACTGATGCCGTAACCCTGGTTGCCGCGGCAGGTATTATTTTGGATCAAACCGCCGTTCTGGGTGATCAACAGGCTGATGCCATCGCCACGGTTTTGCAAAATTTCGTTGCCCTGGATGGACGGTTTCGCCTGGTTGAGCACCTCGATGCCGTCACCTTTATTATTTTTGATTGTGTTGCGTTGCAGTTGCGGCGAGGACGCATTTGCCGAACGAATGCCGAAAATGCTGTTTCGCTCGATCCGGTTTTCCCGGACAATGCCTTGCGCATTTCCCTGAACCAGCACACCGCCGGATTCATTCAGGTTAATTTCATTGTTTTCCAGAATCGGTTGAGAGGTGCCGTCAATCAACACGCCAGCGCCTTTGTTGCTGTTCAGCGTGTTTTGTTTTGCGGTTCCGCTGAACCGTTCCGTATTGAAAACGATCCCGTTTCCACGGTTTTCGGTAACCAGATTTTCTTCCAAAATCGGCTGCCCTTGTTCGGAAATGACGATACCGTCGCCAAAATTTCGCCGGATTTGGTTGACGCGAATCCGCGGCCGCGCACTGCCGGTAACGTGAATGGCAGTCATATTTTGCCAGAATTCATTTTTCTCCAATCGTGGCGATGCATCGTCGTTCACGATAATTCCCACCGCGTGATTGGTAAATTTGCTATCGCGAATTTCACCTTTGCTGCGATTCGAAAAAAGCACAGCAGAATAGTCGAGCGTTTCACTCAACGATTGCGCATCGCGGAATTCGCCGTTGCGCAGATGCAGCTCACCTTCATTTACTGCAATAATTGTTGCGCCGGAAGTCGCCTGCCGGCGGCTGAATCCGACATCTTTGATGCTCAATTTTGCCCCATTTTCGATTTGAAAAATGGCATTTCCAGTTTGGGAAACCAACGTTGTATAACTCCCGCCGATGCCCTCAAACTGCATATCGAAGCGGACAATCATTGGCTCGGCGATTTCGTAAATGCCCCGCGCCAGCCGGATGGTTGCAAATGGTGGCGCCGATGCGACGGTTTCCGCGAGGTTATCTTCCGGGCGTAATTCAATCTGCGCCGGTTTTTGTTGCGTGCGAACAGGCGCTGTTTGTGTTGCGATTTTGCGATTGAGATCGGCGAGTCGTCCGGCGGCAACGGAATCACCGGGAAATTCTGCCAAAATTTGCTGATACATTTCACCGGCTGCGTTCAAACGCCCGGCATTTTCCAGCGAATCGGCAGTAAAAAGCAAATTGCTCAACCGGACTTCCACGCTGTCCAGCGCGGCAAGTGCGGTTGTATCTGCCCGCAGTTCTTCCAAAATCATATCCTGCGATTCCACCAGCCGTTTTTGGGGATATTCGGCTTCCGGTTTGTAAATCAGCGCCTGCTGATAGCTTGTTGATGCGGCTGCATAATCTTTTTGTTCAAAAAACTGGTCGGCTTTTTGAACGTAATCTTGAAACATCCGGTCGGCGGTGGCTTGCTTTTCCAATTGCCAATAATAAGAACCGCCAGCGGAAAACAAAAGGATGACAAATGCAGCAGCAACCCAAAGCCATTTGGCTTTGCTGACAGGCTTGGTTTCCGGAACCGTTGCGGTTTCGGCTTCGATTGGCTGCGGCTGCGGCGCCGGTTTTTTAGGCTGCTTAACAGTTTGTTTTTTATCAACTTTGACAGCCGGTTCTTTTTCCGGGGCTTCTGACGGAGCTGATCCAAAACCCAGTTCCCTGTCCAAAATATCGTCGATGTCGCCCGCCAGCGGCGTCGATGTCGCCGGTTTTTGGCTCGATTTTCCGATGCCGGATTTCTTCTCATCCGTTGAAGTTGGCGGCTGTTTATCCGGGATTTTGATTTGCCCCACATCTACGCCGGAATCCGGTTCCGCATCTTTTGGCGGAGCTGTTGTCACATTGCTGTCATCTTTTTCGATGCTATCCAACTCAATATCCCACTGAAATTCGGCGGAATCGTCGTCTGTTGCAGCGGTTGCATCTGGCTTTTCCGGCGCTTCAGTTTCCGCAATTTCTGACGAATCGGTTGGCGTAGAATCGATGGTTTGTTCGGGTGTTTCTGCAGCCGGAGCCGGTTCATCCGCAGTTTCAATTTCCGGCTCATCAAAAATATCCGGCTCTGTCGGCGCGATGCTTTCTTCGGAAACGAATGTTTCTTCAACCGAATGTTCGGTCTCCAGCGGTTCAGCGTCCGGTTCGTCGGGGATTTCGGGCTCAGGCGTGACCACTTTTTCCGGCGGCGGAGCTATTTCCGCATCCGGCTCTTCGATGACATCCGGCTCTACAGATTCAGTTTCATCGATTTCCGGCTGAAATGCTGCAGCGTCTTCAATTACTGGTTCGGCAAGGGTTTCCGCATCTGTGTCGTCTGTGATCTCGGTTTCGTCAATCGATGCTGCTTCCGTTTCAGCAATGTCGTCAGGTTCGTGGAGTGCGGGTTCTGCGACATCGGTGGAAAATTCCGTCGGTTTGTCAACCGGTTCCGTTTCTGTTTCTGCTTCATCCGCCGGTGATTCCGGTTCTGCTATTTCGGTAGCAGCGGTGATGGCTTCCAAATCCGGCATTTCCGGCACATCTTCCGGATTTTCCAGTAACAGTTCGGTCAACGAAAAGTCGTATTCTTCGATGATTTCGAGCGCATCTTTTGGCAACGGCGTTCCGCAGGTGACGCAATGCGCGAGCGAGCCCAGCTCATTGACCAACACCTCGTTGGGCGCTTTACACACCGGACAGGCAACTTTGACAAATTCCGGTTCATCGGTCGGCGCTTTTCGGCGAACCTCAAAAAATGCGCTTCCGGTAGATTGCAGGGTAAATTGTTTGTCCGGCGGATGAATGGTTTGTCTGGCGGTGGGGTGATCCACGGCTTTGCTCAGCACCAATTGCTGTCCGCAGGCGAAACAGGTGCTGGTGCCGCTTTCCAAATCGGTGGTTAACACCTCGTTCATGATGCCGCAACTGTTGCAATCCACATAGCTGAACGCATCTTGCGCAACCGTGGATTGCGCGGATTTCCGCGATTTCCAGACTTCGGTGAGCACCAGCCGAAAATGACCGATTTGTTTAAATCGTTTCTCTGTATCTTCAAAAGTTGCGTAGGATAAAGCTTTCAGCACAACGCGTGGCACACCCGTTGCAACTGGCTCGTTGATAAATAGCTCGTCCTGCCGCTGATCCGGTTTTGGGAGGGGCTTTCCCGTAATCAGCCGAAATAAAATGGCGCCCAACGCATAAACATCCGATCCCGGACGGGCAGTTTCGATCTGCTCATAAAATTCCGGTGGTGCAAATTCGCTATCCAGAAATTGGGAAAGCGTGTTGGTATGGTGTGCCAAAATTGCATCAGTGCCACTGAAATTCAGCAATGTTGCAATGTTGTCATCGCCGATCACAATATTTTGCGGGGTTAGGGCATAGTGCAGCAAACCCTGGCTGTGCAGTTGTTCCAACACCAACATCAACGGACGAAAGGTTGTCAACAAATTTTCGCGGGGTGGGCGCGGACTGTCTTCGTCGAGTAAATCGGATAACAACTGCCCTTCCGGTTGAATGGAAACCCGGTAAATGGTGCCGTTTTCCTGAAAATTATCGACGATGTGGGCGATACCCGGTTGGGCTTTTACTGCCGCAAGCGCCTGTGTTTCTTCGGTAAATTTGCGAATACCGAATTCGAACTCATCGCTGAAATCGGGATTCCGCAATAGCACCCGCAGGTTGCTCTTTTCCCGGATAACCATGGATTCCGGAAAAAACTCCCGAATCCGCACTTTGCGTTCACTTTTGGGATCAAAACCCAGATACGTGATACTAAACGGCGTTTTGGTTAAACATTTCCCGATAATATATCGCGAATGGAGTAAGGTTCTGTAGGGCAAATGAGCAGAGGATTCCGCAATTTCGTTTTCCGCAAAATGACAATACGGACAAACCGAAACCGGGCCTTTGTCTGCCATGCAGTTCATACACAGCGTATTATTTGCGATTAGTTTATCCATAAAATACGGAAATTGTTGCCATCCCGGGGCAAAATCCATCCAAAATTGTTGATATCAAGCTAAAAAATAAGATGAAATATAATCTAATTATTATCGAAGATCACGCGCCAGGCTTTAATTATTCGACAAAATACATGTCCTGCCGGAAAAGAACTTTCTCCCATTCTTCAATATAATCCTACAAAACTGCATATAATTTTTTCCTGATGCAAGATGATATCCTGTTCTTTACAAGAAAAAGCCACGAATTCAGGCTGAATATTCTGCAAAATACCTGTCGTATTTACGCAGTGACCTGAAGGCATGTGGCTTACGAATTACATATCTTGCAACGCTTTTTTAATTTGTTTATTCAGGGTGAAAACCGTATTTTAAGAGCTTATAATAATTTAACTCAAATATATGAATATGCTACGTTTAGAAATTCACAATCAGAATCCCCAACAACGGATATTGAGCCAGGCCGTCGATGCATTAAAGCGTGGTGAAATTGTCATTTACCCGACGGACACCACTTATGGCGTCGGTTGCAGCATTTTCAACAAAAAGGCCATTGAGCAGCTGTATCGGATAAAAGGGAAATCCAAATTTGACCACATGAGCATGATTTGCAGCTCCATTCAGCAAGCTGCGGATTTTGTGAAAATATCCAACGATGCATTCCGGCTGCTCAAAAAATGTTCACCCGGACCCTACACAATTATTCTGGATGCCAAAAAAAATATTGCCAAACTGATGCTTTCCCGTCAAAAAGAAATTGGTGTGCGAATTCCCGCAACACCGGTTTGCCGGGATTTGGTTGAGCTGCTCGGGCATCCCATTTTGAACACATCTTACGATCCCGATGTGGCGGATTTTCCCAATAATTTATATAACAGTTTTGATGAAAATAACCCGTTTACCCTTACTGCATCGGTGTTGCTGGATGCCGGCCCGATGGTGGATGGCGAGCATTCAACGGTCATTCGTTTTGTGAATGACGAACTGGAGCTCCTCCGCGAAGGCAAGGGAGCGATCGATATCTTTTAAATCGAGGGAAATGGTATGAAAAAAATTGTAAAAACTGCCGATGCGCCCAATCCGGTTGGACCGTATAATCAGGCCGTGATTGTTAACGGAATGGTGTTTACCGCCGGGCAAATCGCTATCGATCCGAAAACAGATGCCGTGCTGAACGCCGATATCCAAACCCAAACGCGGTTGGTGCTAAACAATCTTGGCGCTGTGCTCCGGGCTGCGGGTTCGGAATTTGAACACGTTGTCAAAACTACTGTTTTTTTGAAAAATATGAACGATTTTGCAGCGATGAACGCTGTGTACGCAGAATTTTTTACCACCGCTGCACCGGCGCGTTCGGCGGTGGAAGTGAGTCGTTTGCCCAAAGATGTGCTCGTTGAAATCGAGTGCGTTGCAGTGGTTCCCAACGGGCAAAACGCCGGATAATCGCACATGGCGACGCATGTCATTCTCAACCCGGCCGCCGGACGCGGTAAAGCCGGAAAATTGCTCGAGCCGTTATCGCGATTGCTGGAAACGGAATTGCCGGGTAGCCATTTGCATGTTACGGCATACGCCGGAAATGCCCGCGAAATTGCAGCAACATTCAAATCCGGTGATCATTTGGTGGTTGCCGTTGGTGGCGACGGCACTATTCACGAAGTTGTCAATGGCATTGCCGGTGGCTCCGCGAAGCTGGGCATTATTCCCGTCGGCACCGGCAACGATTTTGCCCGAATGTTCCATCTCCCCAAAAATCCCGCCGAAGCTGTGCAAATCCTGAAAGCCGGATTTCTCAAAACGATAGATCTCGGCAAGGTAAATGACACCTATTTTTTGAACGGGATGGGTATCGGATTCGATGCGGATGTAGTGGTCGAAAGTCAAAAAATTCGCTATCTCGATGGATTTTCACTATATTTGAGCGCGGTTTTCAGAAAAATTCTGTCGTATCAGAACTACGCGATTGATCTCGGGAAAGACGGCGCAACCGAACACCGCGACATATTTCTGCTGTCGGTCGGAAACGGGCAGTTTCTCGGCGGCGGATTCCGGTTACTGCCAAAAGCAGATTTATCGGACGGATTGCTGGATGTTTGCATGTTGCACGCTTTGCGGCGCAGCGAAATTTTTCGCCATTTACCAAAAGCGATCAACGGAACGCATCTCGGGATTTCGCAGGTTGAGTATTACAATATCCGGAAATTGGTGATCGATTGCGAAACCGGAATACCTGCCCACGTCGATGGCGAATTGTTGGGCACCCGGCTCCGGCATTTGGAAATTGAGGTTGTTCCATCAATTTTAAATGTGGTTTGCCCGGCGCCGGCTTGATAAATAATCATAGTGCTAAATTACTGATATTTAATGAATTACAAAATATTCGGATATCGAAAAACAGAACAGGGCAGGGGAGTGTTCTTACATTCGGCTAAAATTTGGCTATTGCTTTGCCTGCTCTCGTTTTTTGGGTTGCATGCTCAAAATGCAAGTCCGGACCGTTCAACCAGCGTCATCGATACAACTCGATTGTTCTCCGATAAGCCTTTGAAATCGCCGATGGGCGCAACGCTTCGTTCGGCAGTGTTGCCCGGTTGGGGGCAGCTTTACAACGAAAAACCGGTCAAAAGCATTTTTGTTGCCGCATTAAACGGCTATCTGATTTATCAAATCGTTGACAATAATCGCAAATATGAACGCACCGGCAACACTACTTTTCGTGACCGCCGAGGAACCAACAGCTGGTATTTCGGGCTGACATATCTGTTAACTTTGGTAGATGCGTATGTGGATGCCTATTTGTTCGGGTTCGAGAAAACAATGGATATCGGCATCGGGACGCCGGAAAACGGCGGAAATCAATTGCAACTCATGTTTCGCTGGCAATTTTAGAGGGATAATCAAATTTTGAGCGAAATTTTTATTTATTTGGCGATCGCCTATGCCATCAGCGGCGTGGTGTTGAGCCTGACGCGACGAATGAAACTGGCTGATTTTGTGGCATATTTGGTCAGTGGATTTATTTTGGGCGGGGTTTTGCTGAGCTGGCAAAATTACTCTGCCGAGCCCGGCGCGCCGCCATTTTCCCGCGAATACCGGATTTCCTCAGAAACACTCACATTGCTACAGCCGTACCTGCCGGATTCTACCAGCATCAGCATGATATCGCATCATCGTGTCACAAATATTGTCGGCGAAAAACCATTTCTGGATTCGCTGCGATTTTACCTCGATGTGCCACTCAGCGACAGCCTTTCCTGGCAGGTGCTGAAAACGGCCCGACAAACGCCGGCAAATCCGGCAACCGGACTGATTACCTTATTTGCAAGCATTGGCATGTTGTTGTTTATGATGAATTTAGGTGCAAATTTCGAGCTGCGGATGCTCCGCTTCAATTTCGATAGCAGCCTGCTCTGGCAAACCACGATGATGGTGCTCATCAACGCCGCAATCATCGGCAGTTTCGGATTTTTCCTGCTGTTCAACGGGCAAATCACCCCGACAATTTTGTTGCTGGTCAGCCTGCTAAGCATCAACGCCGGTTCGGTTATCGCGTTTCGATTCCCGATTCAGCCGGGTTGGAAACGCCCGGTTTCCCGGCTGTTGCAAATCACGGCAATTATCGATGTGCTGGCAATTACCGGATACGCATGGATTGTGTTGCTGGAAAATTACCGGGAAAGCTTTCCCCAAAAAATTTCCGGTGATGTCGGTTATTGGCTGATTCTGATGCTGATTGCCGCATCTTTTGCATTTACCGGCTTTACCAAACGATTGATGAAACCGGTCGGTTTATGGCCGGCTGAACTGGTTGCGTTCCTGCGGATCAGCTTAATTCTGCTGTTTATTTACTGTGGCTTTCGCATTAATTTTCCGCTGATCGTGTTGGGATTAGGCTGCGGATTGCTGCTGAATCTGTTGCTCAGCAGCAACGATTTGCTATCCAAAAAACGTTTTTTCAGCGCAGTGATGATATTGTATCCGCTACCGTTTATCGAAGTCGGGCGATCGGCTTTTATGATTTTCCAGCAACAAATTAGCGGTGTCTGGATGAATGCGGCGGTGCTGTTGTTGGGTTTTGGCGCAATTGCGGCAGTGGTTGGGGTGTTTTGGTTGTCCCAAAAACTGTATCCGGTGATGATGGCTTTGGGTGTTTTTCCGCGCGGCGAAATTGCAACGCTCATTCTCTGGCAATTTTGGGAATTGAACCTGATCTCCCGAAGCGCCTTCGCCAGCGGATTTGTCGCGATTGTGTTGAGCAGCGTTATCGGCATCGCCGCTGCACGCTATTTGATGAAACCGGAATTATGAACGAATTCGTAAACTATTGAATATATTGTAAATACACATCGAAAATAAAAAGAAAAAAATAACAGAGGATAGTCAATGTCGATCTGGATTGACAAAATTAAAAAGGGATTTGCTAAAACTAAATCTCAGGTATTCGATAAAGTTTCGCTGGCCATTTCCGCCAAAAAGAAAATCGATGACGAATTGTTGGAAGAAATCGAAGAAATTTTGATCACCGGAGATGTGGGTGTCGATGCCTCGATGCGTATTTTGGAAGCGGTGAAACTGCGGGTTCGCAAAGAAAAATTCGAGGACGCCACCGCGCTGTTCGGTATTCTCAAAGATGAAATTGCCAATATTTTCCCCAAAAGCGCTTTTTCCGAAACGACGTTGCAGCAACATCCATACGTCATTTTGGTGATCGGCGTTAACGGGGTGGGAAAGACCACATCGATCGCCAAAATTGCCCGTCGATTTCAACAAAACGGCAAAAAAGTGCTGCTGGCAGCGGGCGACACGTTTCGCGCAGCGGCTGTGGAACAATTGGAAATTTGGGCAAACCGGCTACAGGTGGATATCGTCAAACACGGCTCCGGCGCCGATCCCGCTGCCGTTGCCTTCGATGCGATACAGGCTGCCAAAGCCAGAAAAGCGGATGTGGTGCTGATCGATACCGCCGGTCGTTTGCACACCAAAGCAAACCTGATGGAAGAGCTCAAAAAAGTGCAGCGGGTCATCCAAAAAGTGATGCCGGATGCACCGCATTACCGCCTGCTGGTGCTCGACGGCAACACCGGGCAAAACGCGCTCAATCAGGCGCGCGAATTTGTGAACGCGGTTGGCGTTAACGGCATCGTGCTCACAAAGCTGGACGGCTCTGCAAAAGGCGGTGCGGTTATCGGCATTGCCCACACCCTGGGCTTGCCGGTGGAATACATCGGCGTTGGCGAAGGCATGGACGATTTGCAGCCATTTGACGCAAAATTGTATGCCGATAGCCTGATGGGGCAGTAAAATTGCCCTCTTTGGGTAATTGAAAACGTATTTGAAAAAAGGTAAATTGAAGTAATGAATAAAAATGGAAGTATAACGGCGGCATCCCGGAAAATACATTTGACCACTTTGGGCTGCTCCAAAAACACATACGATTCGGAAATTCTGCTCGGTCAGCTGAAGGCGCATAACGCCGAAATTGTCGATGACGCTGATAATGCGGATGTCATCATCATCAACACCTGCGGATTTATTGAGATGGCCAAACAGGAATCCATCGATGCCATTCTGCAAGCCGAACAGCTCAAAAAAGATAATCCTGACAAAAAAATTGTAGTTTGTGGCTGTCTTTCTCAGCGATACGGTGCGGAGCTGCGCAGCGAAATGCCCGCAGTGGACGGCTTTTTTGGCGCGGAAGATTTTGATAATGTGCTCAATTTTCTCGATTTTCCCAAAGAGAGATCGCCGGAATTTTTATACGAACAGCGGCTGCTTACCACGCCGAAGCATTTTGCCTATCTCAAAATTTCCGAAGGGTGCAACCACACGTGCGCATTTTGCGCCATTCCGCTGATGCGCGGACGCCACCGCAGCCGCCCGATTCCCCAATTGGTTGCCGAAGCAGAAATGCTTGCCAAACAGGGCGTAAAAGAGCTGATTATCATTTCGCAGGACACAACTTTTTACGGATTGGATTTGTATAAATCTCAAAAAATCAGCGAGTTACTGCGGGCGTTGGAAGATGTGGACGGTATCGAGTGGATTCGGTTGCACTACCTCTATCCCACAACTGTGCAGGATGAGCTGATCGACTGGATGGCGCACAGCCGCAAAATTGTGCCGTATCTGGATATGCCGGTTCAGCACATTACGGACAACATGCTGAAAGTGATGAAGCGCGGCGGGAAATCGTATCGGATTCGCCAAATTTTTGAGCAAGCCCGCGAAAAAATTCCCGGCGTATCGCTGCGAACCACATTTATTGTGGGACATCCGGGTGAAACAGAATCCGACTTCGCAGCGTTAAAAAATTTCATTGCAGAAATGCGGTTCGACAGAGCCGGTGTTTTCACCTATTCGCACGAAGAAAACACCAGCGCATTCGATCTGGAAGATCTGCCGGCTGAGCTAAAAGAAGAACGCTACGCCGAACTCATGGCGTTGCAACAAACGATTTCACTGGAAAACAATCACAAAAAAACCGGACAAACGCAGCGGGTGTTGATCGACGAAGTTGATTTGCAAAATATGACCGCAATCGGCAGAACCGCCGGCGATTCACCGGAAATTGATAACGAGGTGATTGTTTCGCCATTGGATCGCGCGATACACGTCGGTCAATTTGTAAATGTCCACATTACGGACGCATCGGAATACGAACTCTATGGTGTAATTGAGGAAAAAATATGAGAACCAGGATCATGTCATCGATGTTGCTGCTGATGGCAATTTGGGCATCGCCGCTCGCAGCACAATTCAGCGGCGGTTTGGCTATTGGGGCAGGGTTGCCGTATTTTCAGATCCGGGTGATCTCCACGTTCGATAGCGATAACGGTGACCGGCTGGCGCGTATTTATACGCAAATCCGCAACGAAAACCTTACGTTCATCAAAAACGATTCCGGATATGTGGCAGAAATCCAGCTCGATATGTTTGTAAATGAAAAGGAAGAAGAGTTTGCATTCAGCAAAACCATCAACAAATCTGTTTTTGTTGAGAATTACGACGAAACCATTTCCGGCGAAATCAGCAACACCTTTATAACCGATATTCCGATCAACGCCGGTCGATACGAGGTGCGCGTTACCGCGGTAGATCGCAACAGCAGCAGCCAGTTTAGCCGGAACGCCAAATTTGAAGTTACCGATCCAACAGACACGAACCTGCGCGTAACGCTCAGCGATGTGATATTTTTTAGCGATTATTCAACGAATGACGCCGGAAAAATCACCGATTATCAACCGGCGATGTCCAACTCTTTTTCATCGGAGAGTGAATTTATTTACGTCAATTTTAGCACATTTAACAAATATCCCGATGAACCGACCGAAATCCGTTATACCGTAAAAGATGAAAATAACATCGTCATAATGGAGCATTTATACGAGCTGGACAGCGAGGAAGCATACGTCGAGCATTTCCTGAAATTGAGCCGCTACTATCTGGATCGCAATCAATATTTCCTGGAATTGATGGTTCACAACGGTGATCAGTGGGTCGTAAAAAACGCCTCGTTTTCGTTTTTCTGGCGGTTTTCGCCAACAACCGTTCAAGACCTGGACCTGGCGCTCCGGCAGATGAAATACATTTCCGAAGATGATTCGATCAAATATTTTTTGAAGAAAAATTACGATGAAAAGAAAGCCTACTTTGACCGTTTTTGGAGCCTGCGCGATCCGGATCCGTCGAGCGCCCGGAATGAATTGATGGAAGAATATTACCGTCGGGTGAACTTTGCCAATGCCAATTTTTCCAGCACTAACAACACGGGCTGGCTGAATGATCGCGGTCGGATCTTCATCAAATTTGGCGAACCGGATGATATCGAGCGGCATCCGTTTGAGGCGGAAAGCTATCCGTATCAGATTTGGCGGTATTATTCCATCCAGAAAGTGTTCCTGTTTATCGACCGAACCGGCTTTGGCGATTATGATTTACATCCATCCTATTATTACGTTGAGTACGACTGATTTACAACTATTTACAACATCTTGTGTGTGCCATTTTGCAACCCGTTACCCGATCAGTAACGGGTTTTTTTGTGTACGGAAAAAGGGAGTAAAAACACTGCAGCAGCTGTGTTTTTACTCCCTTTTTCCGTGAAACATTTTGGGCTTAAGATCAGGTTTTCGGCTATATTAGCTACAATTTAGCGATAGAAATTTCACCGTAATTAAATTACGGCTCCGCAACGATTATACTACATTGGTGTTGCAAGAATCAACTACACCGGATTCAGGATTGGTGTGCATAACGTTCAGCTAAAGAGATGTTAGGTAAATAGGGTGATGTAAATAAAATATTATCAATTACTTAGGCGTGTATTTAGCGGTAGTGGGAACGTTAGGTGTTTTTGCGAAAAATTAAAAAACACCAAAGATATGAAATATATGAGTCGATGTCAACTTAAGAAATGATTACCAAAGTGAATATTTTTTTTCGTGCCCTAAGTGGTTAATTACTAAAAAGGTATAAATTCGTTTAACGTGAAACACTCAAAAAATTAAAAATTTTTGTTCCATCCGATTTGTTTTTTTAGGTGGTCTTTTTTTATAATGTCACGCTTCGAGGCTGGCATTTGGTCTCTGTTGATCCTCTATCGCCGCCTTCACATAATAATTTTGATACGGGTTATCCCATACGATGGGAAGGGTATTGGTTTGTCTAAGGAATTAGCCGCTGTACGGTTGAATATGCTGGAAAAAAGCAAGGATATGCACGAAAGAACACCGGATGTTCGTTTAGCAGGAAATCCTGCATCCAGCCAAAACCAACCGGTCACAATGGAAGGGCTTTGGGCGGAATGCCTGGAGCTGATTGCCAGGGCGCTACCCAAAGGTAAATCCGAACAGACGATGAACACCTGGTTCAAGCCGATCAATCCGGTGCAATATGTTGATAACATTTTATATCTCCGGATTGAGTCGCAGTTTATCGGCGAATGGCTGGATTCCCATTACCGTGCGGTGCTGCTCAACGCGGTGCGATCCGTTTTCGGGGATAATGCCCGGCTCGAATATCAGGTAACTCCCGGTGCCAAAAAGAAATCCGAGCCGGAAGAAGCACCCGTCGAAAATTCTGCTGATGAAACATCCGTGCCAAAACCGGAAGCGGTTCGCAAAACGCCCGGCGCTCACCGGCTGGATGCACAATATCGATTTGCAAATTTCTTTGCCAATGGCAATAACCGCTTCGCACTGAAAACTGCTGAGCACGTTTCCCGGAACCTCGGCGAGCAGGTGTTTAACCCGCTTTATTTTCACGGGCAGGTTGGCACCGGCAAAACGCATTTGATTCATGCGTTGGGGAATAATTTGTCGGAGAATTACGACAACCGGCGAGTGGTTTATCTGACAGCGGAATCATTTGTTCACGCGTACATCACCGCGGTTCAGTCGCAATCGATCAACAAATTTATTTCGGCAATGCGCAGCGTTGATGTGCTGTTGCTGGATAATTTCCATTTTCTGGCGGGAAAAACCAAATCGCAGGAAGCGCTGATGCTCATTTTGCAGGATCTGTTGCATCGCGGCAGCCAGGTGGTTATCGGGTCGAATGTGCCCCCAAGTTTACTGCCCCAGTTCAATCCATCTTTGGTGGCGTTGGCGCAGGGCGGACTGATTGCCGATTTGCACCATACGGATGTGACCACCCGTGAGCAAATTGTCCGGCATTATCTTTCGGAAAACGGAATTGATCTCGAGGAAGCATCGGTTCAATATCTTGCAAAAAATCTGGGAACAAATATTCACCACATGCGCTCGGTGGTTGTGCGGATTGTCGCGCAAATTTCGCTGATGAAAAAAGCGCTGGGCACAGAAGATATTCGCTACATCGTTTCGCAACTTTGTCCGCAATCTGAAAATGAGATGCTGCCACCGGGAACGTTGAAACGGGCAATTCGCATTCCGGATATCGTCAAAGCCGTTTCCGGTTTTTTTGATGTGCCGCTGGAAATGTTGCAGGGCGTTTCCCGCAAACAGCGGGTGTCCAAAGCCCGGCAAGTGGCCATCTATTTATGCCGCGAACTGACGGACGAATCGCTAAGCACCATCGGATATTATTTTTCCAGCCTGCATCATGCCTCGGTGTTGTATGCCTATAACAAAACCAAAACGGACATCACCGATAACCCGCGTCTTCGCTCGAATATCGAAAAAATCCGCGCTTTGCTGTAATTTTTCTCACCGCACCAATTGACTCCAACACAAAATCAAATTGAATTAGGGATATTTTTTGGCTTATCCGGCGTTTATATTTGCGAAAAATATTGCGGAATTCGCACAAAAGAGGGATAGCATTGCGAAAAAATAATATGATTTTACTGTTTAATAATTCATTTTTCCGAAAACTGCTGTTGTTGACGCTGGTTGCCGGTCAACTGTTCGGGCAAAATAGCGATTCTGTGAAAATCGAAGGCCCGATGCCAACGATTGCAGACAGCCTTGCAGCCGACACGATGGTTGTGCACAAACTGGATCGCGTGGTGAAAAACCGGGCGTTTTCGGTTGGGGAAAAATTGACGTTCAACATTCGCTACGGCATCATCAAGGCTGGCGAAGCGACAATGGCGGTTGCGGAAAAACTGTCTATCAACGAAACGCACGAGGCATACCGGATCGTTTCCACTGCGCGATCCGCATCGTTTTTTGATAATTTTTACAAAGTGCGCGACTCTGTGGAAACATTTCTGGATACCCGTGGACTGTTTTCGTGGCGATTTGAAAAGCGGCTGCGCGAAGGCGGTTACAAATTTGACCTGCTCGTCGATTACAACCAACGATTGGGCAAAGCTGAAATCCAGCGGATTCGTTATCACGGCGATGAGCCGCTACGCATCAAAAATCAAAGCAGTTTCGATCTGGATATGCCCGCATACGTGCTGGATGTGCTCGGTTCGTTTTATTTTGTGCGCACCCAACGGCTGGAGCCGGGAATGCCGCTGTATATGATCAATCACGATAATAAAAAAATTTACGATTTGCAGGTATTTGTCCAAAAACGCGAACGCATATCGGTGGACGCGGGTAGTTTCAACTGCATTCTGGTAAAGCCGGTGTTGCTCGGCGAATCCATTTTTAAACAGGATGGTGAAATGTGGATTTGGCTGACAGACGATCAATACAAAATTCCGGTTCAGATGAAATCCAAAGTTGCGGTCGGCTCGATCACCACCGAGTTGAAAAAAATTGAAGGTGTTCCGCTGCCGTTGCCGTCGCAGGTTCGGTAAAAAATAATCGAATTAAAAAAATTGCCCGAAAGTTGCGATTTTTTTAAGCGAAAAAGTTGGTGTCGTCGAAATAATGTTGTATTTTTGCCTGCTTCAAGACTGAGGGGTAGGCTAACTGCTTTCTTCTGATCGATATTTTCCCCCGTGTTAAATTCAATTCAAAACCGGATTTGAAATCCATCAAATGGAGTTTTACATGATTAATGTCGCGATTGTCGAAGACAAAGATTACATCCGCGAAGGTCTGGTCATGTTGATCGAAAGCACGGAAGATATTCGCTGCACCGGGGCGTATGGCGATTGTGAAAGCATGCTGGTTTCGCTGAAAACGATTGTTCCCGATGTGTTGCTGATGGACATTCATCTGCCGGGAATTTCCGGGATTGAGGGTGTCCGGCAGGTCAAAAAATTAGTTTCCAATCTGGATATTATCATGCTGACGGTGCTGGAAGAACGGGACAGTATTCTGGAAGCGCTCTGTGCCGGTGCCACCGGATATCTCGTAAAAAACACCGAAGGTGACCAACTGCTTTCCGCGATTCGCGAAGCGCATGCCGGCGGATCGCCGATGAACGCCCACATCGCCCGGAAAGTCGTCAAAATTTTCCACGAATTGCCGCTCAAAACCATCTCCCGCGAAACCGATGCCGAAACCGAAAATGTGGCACTTACCTCCCGCGAACTGGAAGTGCTCAACGGGCTTTCCGACGGCGAAAGTTACCAATCGATTGCTGATGCTTTGTTCGTTAGCACCAATACCATCCGCTACCATATCCGCAATATTTACCGGAAACTGCATGTTCACAGCCAGTCCGAAGCCGTTGCCAAAGCGCTCAAAAGCGGACTGATTTGACGATTCCATTTTCTTGACTTGAAGCACACCGGTTTTTTCGATCTCCCCGTAATATGTGATCCGGCATCATTTGATTTTTCTGCTGCGATGCTGATTTCCCAATCGTTTTCAGATGTACCACAATTGTGAAAATTGTTAATTTAATCCCGCAAACGGATACAGGACACTGAATGAAAAACACCGCTAAAGCACGAAAATTTACCATTTATCCCGCCACTGCAATTCTGTTTTTGTTGATGACATTTGTTTTTACCGGAAGTATTGCTGCCAAAGAAGCTGCATACAAATCCGGCGAATTGCTGGTCCAATTGCGCTCAGGAGCAGATATTCAACAAGTGACCTCCACTTTGAAATCTGCTAAATTGCAGTCGCAAAAATTGCTTTCCGCACGAATGAACATCTGGCTGGTTACCTTTGACGAGCAGCAAATATCCGGCATCGCCGCATTGAAATCCGTAAAACAGCACCCGGATGTTCATAATGTTCAGTTCAACCATTTTGTAACCCGGCGGAACACAATTCCGAACGATACCCAATACACAACCCAATGGGCGTTAAATAATCTCGGGCAAACCGGCGGCATTGTGGACGCGGATATTGACGCGCCGGAAGCATGGGATATTTCCACCGGCGGGCAAACCGCCACGAGCGAGGATATCGTGATTGCCGTAATCGATGGCGGTGTCGATCTCGATCACCCGGATCTGAACTTTTGGAAAAATACCGGCGAAATTCCCGGAAACAGCATCGACGATGACGGAAATGGCTACGTTGACGATGTTGACGGATGGAACGCCTACCAGAGCTCCGGGAATATTCCCAACGACGATCACGGAACGCACGTTGCCGGCATCGCTGCGGCAATCGGGAACAACGGCGTTGGGGTGAGCGGCGTCAATTGGGGCGCGAGCGTGCTGCCAATTGCCGGCTCATCCGGTCAGGAATCGGTAGTGATCGAAGCATACGGCTATGTGCTGGAAATGCGCCAGCGATACAACGAATCCGGTGGCACGGCGGGAGCGTTTATCGTGGTCACAAACGCTTCCTTCGGGGTAGATTTTGGCGATCCCGCCGACTTCCCCCTCTGGTGCGCCATTTACGATTCGCTCGGCTCAGCGGGCATTTTGAACTGTGGCGCAACGGCCAATTTGGGCATCAATGTGGACAATCAGGGCGATGTTCCAACCGCCTGCCCAAGCCCGTTTATGATTGCCGTAACCAACACCACACACACGGATTCGAAAAATAACGGCGCGGCTTTCGGACAAATCAATATCGATTTAGGTGCGCCGGGAACCAGCATTTTGAGCACTTTGCCTTTCAACAACTACGGCAGTTTGACCGGAACGAGCATGGCAACACCCGCAGTTGCCGGTGCCATTGCGCTGATGTATTCGGCAGCGAGTGCGGAAATCATTCAGGCGTATCACGACGAACCCGCAGAAATTGCGCTCCAATTCCGGGAGTTTTTGCTGAATGGCGTGGACCCGATTCCGGCACTGGCGGGCATCACCGCCACCGGCGGACGATTAAACGTGAACAACAGTTTGCAACTGGTGCAGCTGTTTTCGCTGGCGGGATTTTCGATCGTTCCGGGTGAATTGAGCTTTGGTCCGGTTGAAATCGGGTTTTCCGATACGCTTTCGCTGATCATTCGCAACAGCACCGATTCGAACACAAGTTTTGATATTTTATCAGATACAACGATTTCGGATTTTTATCCGCTGTCAAACAATCTCACCGTAAACGCCAACAGCCGCGATACGCTGCAGATCGTTTTTTCGCCATCCGAACCCGGCGAAATCAGCGCGCTGCTGACCATCAGCAATCCCGATACCGTGATGACAACCCCGCTGAGCGGCAGCGGTTTGGCGTATCCGGTGATGGCAGTTGACAGCAGCAGCATGACCATTTTTGCGAAACCCGGCGAAACGGTCAGCCGGAATCTGGCGATCGCCAATCAAAATATTCCCGGCGGGGAAGCGCTTCGCTGGACAGCGTTTGAAATGCCGTTGCCCGCGTCAGCCGGTTCAAAACATCAAAAGCCGCAGCCGCGCCAATCGTTCGCCGAACGCAACGGGAACAATCCCGTGACGGTAAATCGCGCGCGCCGCGCCCAAAAAATTGGCGATCCCCGGGTCATATTTTTCGAAGATGACATGGAAAACGGTATCAACAATTGGACAACCGAAATTCTCGATGGCGCCTCAGACGATCTCTGGCACCGCAGCGAATCCGCCTCAAATAGTCCGGTCACCAGCTGGTGGTGTGCCGACGAAATTGCCGGAAATTACAACACCGGCAATCGCATCAAAACGGCGCTGGTTTCTCCCACCATCGATCTGACCAGCGCGGTTGCGCCCGTAACACTTTCATTTTATGAAACTTACAACACGGAAGAAGGTTGGGATTTTTGCATAGTCGATGTGTCAATCGATGGCGGATTAACCTGGCAAACCGTTCGCGACGGACTCAGCGGCAACAGCGGTGGCTGGCTGGAAAGCGCGGTCGATCTCTCGGCTTTCGCCGGTGAAACCGTTCAGTTTCGCTATCATTTTGATTCAACCGACGATTTTTCAAACGATTTTCCCGGCTGGCGGGTGGACGATGTGCGCATCAGCGACAGCAATGTGGATGTCTATTCCTGGCTGCAAATCAACCCGTTTACCGGAGTTCTGCAGCCCGAAGCAACGGAAAATATCGCCATTGAAATTGATGCAAACGGGTTGGTTGCCGGCACTTATCCGGCGCAAATCCGCATCACCGGAAACGATCCTGATGTGCCGGAAGTGACCATTCCGGTTGAACTGGTTATCTCTGAAATTGCGATTGTTGATGCCGCCGTGAATCTCAATTTTACCAATGGCGTTTCGTTTGATACGCTAAAGTTTGGCACTGCATCAGATGCGAGTGATTTATTCGATACCGCTTACGATTTGTATGCACCGCCACAGCCACCCGGCGGTGCGTTCGACGCCCGTTTCCGGACCCCGACAGACGATTTGCGCCGCGATTTTCGGAAAACCAATTTGCAGGGCGATACGATTGTTTGGCGGATGCGCTTTTCTCCCGGCAGCAACGGATTAATGACAGTTTCGTGGCAACCGGGCGATTTGCCGAAATCCGGCAGTTTCCGGATGAAGGATGTGACCGGCGGACAATTGCTGGATCTGGATATGCGCCTCAAATCAGAATTTACGGACAACCTCAGCATCGGACAATATTACGTCGAATACATCGCCGATGGCAGCAGCGCGCACGCCGCGCTATCCGCAGATGGCTGGAATCTGGTCAGTTTGCCGCTGGCAGCGCCAGATCCGAATTATCAACAATTATTCCCGAACGCAACGCCGGGCAGCCTGTACGGTTACGATGGCGTTTATGTCACCGGCGATTCGCTGGCGATTGGCGTTGGCTATTGGCTCAATTTTGCGAACCGCGATACGGCGGCGATTTCCGGCTCGCTGATCGATACTGCAACCCTGCATCTGCAAAAAGGCTGGAATTTGATTGGCGGCATATCTCACGATATTCCATTGAATGAAATCGCAGATCCGGCTGCGGTCATCGTTCCGGGAACGCTCTACGGTTTCAACGGCGTTTACGGTGCGAGCGACGTCATCCGGCAGGGCAGGGGATACTGGATCAACGCTTCGGACTCCGGCGAGATTTTTCTGCAGGCGCCGTCGGCGAAATTGGGAAAATCGATTGTGCCGCCCAAAACGATGAGTGGTGATGCGCTATCGAAAGCGGCAAAATTGCAGGTGCAAAGCGGCAACGTTTCGCAAACACTCTATTTTAATGCGACAATTGACGATCGCATCGATCGCCGCAGCTTCAGTTTGCCGCCGCTCGCGCCGGTCGGATTCGATGCCCGATTTGCCGGGGATGTGTTCGCGGTGACCACCGCAGAAGCGACCATCCGGTTGCAAAACAACGGAAATCCGGTAACCGTCACGCCGGAAAATCTGCCGCTCGCCAACGGCGATTCATTCATTTTGGAGGAATTGCTCGGCACGGCGGTCGTTGCAACGCACTCGCTGCAGAACGGTCAGCCGTTGCAAATAAGCAGTCGCGCAGTGACGCAGCTGGCGCTTCGAAAAGTGACTGCAACCTTGCCAACCGCATTTGCCGTTGAGCAAAATTATCCGAATCCGTTTAACCCGGCAACCGAAATTCGATTTGCGTTACCGGGTGCAAGTGATGTAGAAATAACAATTTACAATGCGCTTGGGCAGAAGGTGAACACGCTTGTTAACCGGAAATTTGATGCGGGATTTCACAGCGTCAAATGGAACGGAACGGACGAGCGGGGAAGTGGCGTTTCCAGCGGAATTTATTTTTACCGCGTTTCCGCCGGAGCATTTTCATCGGTGAAAAAAATGTTGCTGGTGAAATAACGCCGTGGGTCGTCCGGTGATGTGGCGCAGGTGCCGTCAAATGGCTGCAAATGCAAAAGTGGTATCGCGAATGTGGGAAATGTCAATTTCCGGATGCCGTTTGCGAAACACTTCGAGCGCCGGCACCACATCAATTTCCGGACGATAATCGTGCCACAAAATGACGCCTTTGCCGTTGCGCAGCAGATTCAGGGCTATTTCGGAATCGTTCAGCACATAATCGAAATCATGCGATCCGTCGATGAACACAACATCGATGCTGTTCTCGAACGGCGAAAAATCAAATGTGCCGGAATCGCCGTAAAGCTGTTTAATTCGTTGGATACACGGAAATTCCACCGCAGATTTGTTCGCAAATAATTCCCCCGATTGCGCTTTATCTACCAACCGCAAATACCGTTTGCTGATGTTGAATTTGGTATTTTCCGCCGCGTCTGCCGGTAAATCTAATGTAAAAATTTGGCAATCGTCCGGAGCATTGAGCGCCATATTCAGCGTGGTTCTGCCGTTCATCGTGCCGATTTCGAAAATGCGTTTGGGCTGAAATTTTTTGACAATCGCCGCGATGGTGCTCATTTCGTCCACGCTCATATTTCCCGGCTGCACCTGTAATTCGGTCAACTGAACTGTTGTGCCGGATAAAAATGCGGATTGCTCGATGAGCGGCAGCTTCGGTTTATCGAAAACGAATCCGAAATACCGGCAAATCAGCGAGTGAATGTATTGCCCTTTCGGCGTGAACAATCCGATGGTAAACGACCAAAGCATCAGCAAGAATGAGACGAGAAATTTGGCGATTCGCCGGAAAATTTTATTCATTGTTAGTGCCGTAAATTGAGAAAATTGAGTTTCAGATTACAGTTAATCGCGAATGATAATAAACCATCACCGGCAAAATGTCAAGCGAATTGAAGTGCCCGGTCCGTCCGGCATCTGCTCCGTTTGTAAATCCGGGCAACTCAAATTCACCGAAAAAAAGCTTCGATAAGCGACTGTGATATATTAAATTGGCAAGCTTGGTAATTTTAACATTTCATTTCTAAAAACAGGGACTCATCGATGAAAAAAAGTGGTCTGATGTTGCTGGTTGCAACAATTTTATGGGGTGGCGTGCTGCTGGCGCAGGGTTCGCCAAATGTGCCGCTGCTGGCGCATATCAACGATTATCCGTCTGTTGGATACAACGATTGCTGGGGCTACGTTGCGCCGGACGGTCGCGAATATGCGTTGCTGGGCGTGCAAAATGGCACCAGTATTCTGGACATCACCGATACGGATAATATTGTCGAAATCAATTTTATTTCCAGCGCAACATCGCTGTGGAAGGATATTAAAACATATCAACATTATGCGTATGTGGTTACCGAAGCCAGTGGCGGAATGCAGATTATCGATTTGTCCGATCTGCCGAACAGTGCGCCGCTGATCGGATCGGTAACGGAATTTGGCAGTTCGCATAATATTTACATCGATGTGCCGAATGCGTTGCTTTATGTGGAAGGCAGTTTTAGCGAACCGGTTTGGGTTTACAGCCTCGCTGATCCGGAAAATCCGGTGCGGTTGTCCGATTTTGGCATCGAATGCCACGATATTTTTGCCCGCGACAATATCGCATTTATCTCCGAAGGCGGCAGCGGTTCAATCGGCATTTTTGATATGGCGAACCCGTCGCAGCCGGCGTTATTGCAGCGATTGAATATTCCCGCCGCCGGTTATGTGCACAATGCATGGATGACAGAAGACAGCCAGTTTTTGATGACGACCGAGGAAACCAACGGTAAAACCATGAAAATGTGGGATATTTCCGATCTTGGGAATATTACACTGACCGACCAAATTCTGGCACCCGGCGGGTTGGCGCACAATACCCACATCAAAGGCAATTATGCCTACGTTTCCCATTACAGCGACGGGTTACGAATTTACGATGTATCCGATCCGTATAATCTGAGCGAAGCCGGATTTTACGATACATCCGACGATTGGGGCGCTTATCCCTTTTTCCCGTCCGGCAAAGTGCTGGTTTCGGATATCGATGACGGGCTGTATATCGTATTCTTCGAAGGCGCTCGCGAAGGTGATCCGCTCGATCCCAACGCGCCGAAAAGCGTTGCAGCCTACAGTGATTTCAACACGCCAAATTCGATTCAGTTGACCTGGGAAGATCCCACCAACCTGTTCAACGGCGATACGCTGACCGCTGCAGAATTCACGATCGAAGTTGCCCAAATTGGTGGCAGCATCGTTTCTGTTGCCGGTGGCAGCGGCGCATACGAAGCAACCGGATTGAGCGATGGCGAATTGTATGAATTTGAAATTTACACCAAAATAATTGCCAACGACAGCACCAGCAATCCCGTAAAAGTGAATTGGTATGCCGGTGGTTCGCCGTTCCCGGCTGCACCGGCAAATCTTGTTTGCGAAAATAACGGTGCAGATGCGCTGTTAAGTTGGGATGATCCCGCTATTCAGGCTGACGGCACGCCGCTGGATGATCTCGATCGCATCGAAATTCTTCGTGATGGCGAAGTTGTTGGCAGCGTTGCGCCCGGCAGCGAAAGTTTTGTGGATACACCCGCTCCCGGTTTCGCATACGAATACGCCGTTCGCGCGGTCGATAACGAGCTACCGGAAAATGTCAGCAAATTAAGTAATAATGTTGTTTGCTATGTCGGCGATGCGCCGGAATTTATCGTTTGGGTGGGATCTGATGCTGGCGAAACCAGCGCAGCCAGCGGCGACAGCCTGTTTGCTGCCATCGCTGCACACGGCGGCAGCGTTTATCTGACCAACAATTTGTTCGAGTTCGGTACAGATTTGAGCGGTTACAAAGCCGTATTTGTGGTGCTCGGCGTTTTCAGCGATAATCACGTGCTCAGCAGCAGCGATCCGGAAGCCGCGGCGCTGGAAACCTATCTCACCAACGGTGGCAAAGTGTATCTCGAAGGCGGCGATTGTTTCAATTACGATCCCGAACAGGGCGGCTACAATATCCGGTCATGGTTTGGTTTGAACGATGGCGAGGATGGCAGCGGCGATGTGTTCGGCGTTACCGGACAAAACGCCATCGGCGAATTTGCATTTGGTTACAACGGCCCGAACAACTGGATGGACGAACTCGTTCCCGCCAGCGCCGCGCCGATCTGGAAAAACAGTGACAACACCGATGTTTTGGGTGTTTACAACGATAGTTTTGGCAACGGATTGGCGATTGGCGTGGTGCCGTCATTCGGCGGATTGGTGGAAACCGGTGGCTTTGTTGCCCCCGCTATCCCGAATTCCGGCAGCGGAACGGGCGAAAAAATTCGTCCGGTTGCCAGCGGTGAGCGCCGGCCGTTTGTCAAAAAATATGCCTATTTTCCCCAGCTTGCGGAGCAGTGGAAAGGGCGCAATTTTGTATCGCTGGATGAAACCGGTAACATCGTGATGAGCGCCGGCAATAAAGTTGAACTGATGGGTGCGTATCTGCAATTGTTGGGTGCGCCAATCACCGGTATTGATGATGATCCGGTTGCAGCGCCCGCAACGTTTGCGCTGTCGCAAAATTATCCGAACCCGTTCAATCCGACCACCACATTTTCGGTGGCTTTGCCGGAAAACAGCGATCTGATTGTGACCGTTTTTAACGCACTCGGTCAACCGGTTGCGGAATTGTTTAACGGGAAAATAGCTGCCGGTGAACACAAATTTTCTTTTGATGCGGCACATTTGGCCAGCGGACTGTATTTCTACCGCGTTTCAACGGGCAAATTTACCCAAACCCGCAAAATGATTTTGATGAAATAAATCAGCGATCCATTTTAGTGAAAAAAATGTTGAAAAGGCGCAGCGATGCGCCTTTTCTGTTCCTGCCGAATACCAATTTGCAATTGGGAAATCCCCAAAAAATCGCTACATTTTGAAATACATTTTATCAGAAAGCCGCATTTTTTCCACAGGAGTAACACATGAAACAGTTGTCCAACCTTGTTCTGTTTATCTGCCTTTTGGGATGGGGAATCGCAGTTGCGCAAACAACCGAAGTTTACAGCGAAGTTCGAATATTTGTTGACCATCCTTCCGTATTTCAAAGCTTGGCGAATAATGAAATTTATTTCGATCACATTCATCGCGAAAAAACGGCTCGCGGAATGGCGATCACCGGCGTGCTGAACAGCCGGGAATTGGCGGCGTTGCAAACCAGCGGCATCGCCCACGAAGTGCTCATTCCCGATATGACCGCGCATTTTCTGGCGCAGCCAAAATTGAGTGCTGCCGAGCAATCGCGCATCCGCGCGAACAGCAGCGTTCAGGGGTTCGAATTCGGGAGCATGGGTGGTTATTACACGTTGGCGGAAGTGGTTTCGGAACTGGATTCGATGCGGCTGCTGTATCCGAATCTGATTTCGCAAAAGCAATCGATCGGCAGCAGTCATCAGGGGCGCGATGTGTGGATGGTCAAAATTTCCGATAATCCCGACATCGACGAAAACGAGCCGGAAGTGCTGTACGACGCGCTGCATCACGCCCGCGAACCGCAAAGCATGATGACGGTTATATATTATATGTATTATTTGCTGGAAAATTACGGCACCGATCCGGAAGCAACTTATCTGGTTGACAATCGCGAGCTGTATTTTGTCCCGGTGATCAATCCCGACGGTTACGAATACAACCGCCAAACCAATCCGAACGGCGGCGGTTTTTGGCGAAAAAATCGCCGGAACAACGGCAGCAGTTATGGGGTGGATTTGAACCGGAATTACGGGCACATGTGGGGCTACGACAACAGCGGTTCCAGCCCGTCGCCGGGCAGCGACACCTATCGCGGACCGTCCGCTTTTTCCGAGCCTGAAACGCAGGCAATCCGCGATTTTTGCAACAGCCGCGAATTCAAAATGGCGCTGAATTACCACACCTATTCCGATCTGCTGATTTATCCCTGGGGCTACATCGCCTCGTTCGAAACGCCCGATTCCGCAGTATTTCGCGAATACGCCGGGGATATGACCCAATTCAACAATTACACCTGGGGAACCGGTGACCAAACGGTCGGCTATCTCACCAACGGCGATTCCGACGACTGGATGTATGGCGAGCAGGTCACAAAGCCAAAAATTTATTCGATGACCCCGGAAGTGGGTGGTTCCGGCGATGGATTTTGGCCATCGCAAAGCCGGATTTATCCGCTTGCGGAGGAAAATATCTACCCGAATTTATTTGTCGCGTGGGCTGCCGGTGAATGTGTGAAATACAGCGATTACGTGCTGAACGATTTCGGCAACGGCAACGGTTTTCCCGATCCCGGCGAAAGTGTTGAGATCCGTTTTACACTCAAAAATCTGGGGTTGAGCGACGCCACCGGCGTATCGGTTGCGCTGGTCAGCGATGATCCGTATGTGCAAATTTCCGCGCCGTCCAAAAATAATGCGATCGATATTCCCGCCCGGGGCGAGGCGCTCTCTGATCCGCTAACGTTCACTATTGCAGGAAATGCGCCGCAGGCACATGCAATTTCAATACAGGTGCAAATCACATTTAACGATTACACGATTGCGCAGGATTTGCAAGGTTTACTGGTTGGCACGCCGCAGGTTTCTTTTACAGACGGCGCGGAAAACGGCACCGGAAACTGGAATACCGGGCAAAGTTGGAACACCACCACCGGCCAATCGCACAGCGCCAGCCGCTCGTTTACGGATAGCCCTTCGGGGAATTACGGCAGTAATATCAACAATTCGCTGACGCTGCAAGTGCCGCTCGATTTCACGGATGTCACCGCGGCATATCTGGAATTCTGGACAAAATGGGCGATCGAAAGCCGTTGGGATTTTGCCCAGGTGCACGCCTCCACCAATGGCACAAGCTGGACGCCTCTGAGCGGATTGCACACCATTCCCGGCAGCGGCGACGGCGTGCAAACCAGCGGCGAGCCCGGTTTCGACGGATTCCAATCCGGCTGGGTCAAAGAACGGATGGATTTGAGTCCATTTGCCGGCGCAGCGCAATTGTATTTGCGGTTTCGGCTGCGCTCGGATGGCTCTGTGCAGGAAGATGGCTGGTATGTGGATGACATCAGCATCAGTGCGTATGGCAGCGGAAGCGTTGCCGGTGTCGCTGTGGACGATGGTTGGAATCTCGTTAGTCTGCCGCTTAACATCAGTAATTCCAATTACTTGGATGTGTTTCCAAATGCGCTGCCGGGAACCCTGTTTGGCTTCGACGGATCGTATGTGACCGCGACGGAGCTGACTGTCGGCGACGGCTATTGGCTGCGATTTGCGGCTGCAGAACTGGCACCGGTTAACGGACAACCCATCGATGCGTTGCAATTATCGCTCACCGAAGGCTGGAACCTGATCGGCGGGATTTCCTGCACAGTAGCGAATGTCGCTATCGATGATCCATCGGCGATCATCATTCCGGGCACGCTGTATGGTTTCAACGGGTCATATTTTCCGGCAACAGCTATCGAACCGGGAAATGCGTATTGGATTCGCGCGAATGCCGATGGCAATATCGGGTTAACCTGCGGCGCTTCAATCGGCAAACCAGCAACCGTTGCCGTTGCGCCGGAAAATGCAACCGTGGTAACGATTGCGGATAACGCCGGTAATCGCCAGCAGCTCTATCTTAATGTAAATATGGAAGATAACGCGATTACTGAAACCAGTTTTGCGCTGCCGCCGTTGCCACCTTCGGGCATTTTCGATGCCCGTTTTTCCGGCGATGTCCGGGCAATTGCAGATGCGGAAGCGACCATCGAATTGCAGGTTGAGCGCTTTCCGTTGCGCATCACCGTTCAGCCGGAAATGAACGGAATGCAGTACGAGCTGCAATTATTTTCAGGGAGACAGCAGATCGACACCCGAAATGTGACGGATAACCGGGCAGTTTTGATCGCCAATCCGGACATCACCAAATTGCAGCTTCGCGTTGTTGGCGATCAGATTCCGGAGGCGTTCGCTGTTGCTCAAAATTACCCGAACCCGTTTAATCCGGTAACCGAAATTCGCTATGCTTTACCGAACGCTGCCGATGTGCAAGTGGTTGTTTACAATGCACTTGGGCAACACGTAAAAACACTTGTTTCCACCAAACAGGAAGCCGGAAATCATATGGTAGTTTGGGATGCAACCGACGCCAACGGCGCACCCGTTAGCAGCGGATTGTATTTTTACCGCGTCAAAGCGGGTGCTAAAATTGCCGTTCGGAAAATGCTGTTGATGCGCTAACGCTGCTGCCAACTATTGCGGAAAATGGATAATGGAAACTGCCAAAATTGCTGATATGCTGCTGGAATTGAAAGAATTTCAGACCAAACGGTTGCGGGAAACTTACGCTGATTTTTCCGCGCAGCCGGAATTTGCCGCGTTGGTTGAGTTCTTTTTCAGCCAGATTTATGGCACCCAGGATTTTGGTTTTCGCAACGAAAGCATCAAAACGCTGCATCAGCGATTGAGCGGATTGCTGCACGGTCAAATCATTGACGGCATCGGCAAAGTAATTGAGTTAAATGATCTCACCGAAAATCTGGATCGCCGGATGGCTGCGGAATTTATCCGGCGCGATGTTTCCAAATTATCGAATATGGAAATTTACGGCGAAGTTTATCGCAGTTTGGACAATTACGATCAACGGATTCATCAAATAAATTTGATGGTGGAAGCCACCAAAAGCATCCACCATCTCAGTCAAATGTGGCTGATCGGGCTTTCGTTGAAAGCGGTGAGCAAAGCCGCGCACATTGCCGGATACGGCAAAATTATGGATTTTCTGGAGGCGGGTTATAGCGCATTTCACCGGGTAAAAAATATTCGGGCTTTTTTGGATGCCGTGCAATCGCGTGAAATGGCGCTGAATGACCGGCTGTTTGACAAAACTGGGTAATCTGTTTTTTGCCGCGAAGGCGCAAAATTCGCAAAGGGAATCGTTGTTGCCCTCATGCATTTGCGCCAAAGGCGCTCATTCGAGCAACGTTCCAGCCCAGGTTGTTATTTCCCGACTCTTGGTACTGGCTCTGTGAAGGCAGGAATCTCCATATGATATTATTTTTAATAAACTTAGCGCCCTTAGCGCCTTCGCGGCAAACCCCTCGTACGATCATACTAAACATCAAAATATTGCAGGAAACCAGCATTGTTCAACTTGTGCTGCATCTGATCTGTAAACCGTTAAAAAACCGGTGTTACCAACCTGTGACAATTTACACAGGGTAAGTTTTGAAATTGCTTTTATTAACGATGTGAACAGGGTCGTCATAAATCACCGCATTCTCTGGCGAAAAACACGGAAGTTGAAACACGGGAATCCGCCGCACCAGTCATACGCCTTTTTTGGTTTTCCCCACTTCCACTGCTTCGTCACAATTTTGCGTAACCGCAGTTAAAACAACCTATTGGATCGGAGTGACAATGAAGCAAATCACACAGTTTTTTGGAATTCTACTGACCGGAATTTTGCTCTGGGGCTGCAGCAATTCGGATAAACCGGCGCTGGCAATTCATGAGCAACAATATATACAGGGCATCGAACTGGCTAAAGGTGGGGATTTTACAGCTGCCATCCATTCATTCAAAACTGCCCTTTCTGAAATGCCCGGTTATTCGCCGGCGGACGGCAGCATGGCTATCGCGAAAGATGCCGAAGCGGGAAAATTGAAACCGCAAGCTGCAATGGCGTTGTTCCGTGCGATCGATTTCGGGAATCATTTTGATAACGAGAAAAAAATTCGTGAGCTGAATTTGGCAATATCGATAGATCCGAACTATGCGCCTGCGTATAACGAGCGCGGCATTGCATTTTTTGATATGGGAAAATTCCGGCAGGCGCTCTCGGATCGCAATCAAGCCATCGAATTATCGCCAAACGAACCGGCGTCGTATTACAACAAAGCGCTCACCTGCGAAAAACTGGAAATGTTTGAAGACGCCATCGATGCGTATGCCCGCTTTATCGAACGCGCCAATCCGCGTCAAAAAGAGCATGTTGAATACGCCCGTTTCCGGATTGAAGAATTGGAAGAGTTGGTTCTGCAGGGAAGAAAAAACACCTGATATCCAATAAAAACAAACAGTTAAAAAATCAGCCGTATCGTTACATTTGTTTTCAAAGGGTCATTGTCATTGGTTAGGAGTTTGCGTAAGATCCGCAACATACAGGTGCCCGGAGTTCTGGTCAATCCACAGACGCCCAATAAATCGCACATATTTCCCGCCTGTATCAACCTCCACAAAATGCTCGCCATACGTTAACTGCACGTCGATGGGTGTGCGACCGCGATGCTCACCATCGATATAAACATCCCCATCCATTGGGAAGCTGCGAATGGCCAGACGTTTGTTTATGGGCACCTTTATCGGCTGGACAGGCTGCGGCGCGGAAACGCGTCGCGCCTTTTTTATGTACGGCAGCGGATCGAGATGCTGGTTGTTTTGCAGAATCGAAAAATGGAGATGTGAACCGGTTGCCCGCCCGCTTTTCCCGGCGATACCGATCAGTTCGCCCGGACTCACCAACTGTCCTTTTTTTACCAAAATCTTTTTTAAATGGTGGTATTTTGAAAGAAAATTATCCGCGTGAGCGATGTTGATCATATTGCCGGATAGCTTGTTGTAACCGGTGAAAATCACCGCGCCGCCGCGCCAGGCAAATACCGAATCCCCCTCAAAACAGTCGATATCAATCCCGCGATGGAACTCGCTGCCGCGTCCACTGAACGGGTTTTTCCGCCAGCCAAATTCGCTGGTCACCGGTTTTGTGTCGCCCAACGGATGAAAGGATTCCTCCTGCGCAACGGCGGTTTCACCGCCAAAACAGATAATCAGGAGCAACCCGATGCCGCAAAACAATGTTTTCTGACAGATGTCTCGATTCATTTTTCCAAAAATCATGCCCGGAAGATACAAACCGCATGGCGCAAGTTAAAGCCGTTTTTTACGATACCGTCGTCACCCGATAACTGATTGCCAGCGCTGAATATCCGCAGTGAACAAATTGCCGGTAAATTACGTATCACCAAATAAATTTTCTTTGCTTGCGCTTCGCTTTTCAATTATGTTTGAAGCTTAAGCACAGTGACAAGACCCAAACCCGGGATGTTAAAAAATGGACGAATTAAAAAAATTAGCCGTGTTGATTACCGGCGTTCTGATAATCGGAATTGTCGTTTGGATGGTTTCGAGAGTGCCGGGCGCTTCGGGATACAATCCGTTGCCCAAACAAAGCAGCATCCATCCTTTAACGCCGGAGCCCGAGGCAAAACAACCGTCGGCGGTAGAGCCGCGCGTTTCGGTTCAGCCCGGTGCACGGCAAAATATTCGCGATTCAATTGCATGGCGGAAAACCGAACCGCAGGAACAGACGGAACGTCCGGTGATCAGCGGTGCAATCCCGTTTAACGGAAACCCCAATTCTATTTTTGTGGGTGCTGCCCAAAAAATTTTGCCGGCAGTAGTTTCCATCGAAAATATTCGCAAAACCAGCTCCACTTTCGATCTGTTGCATCCCTTTTTAAAACGCGACGGTGAGAACGATGAAGAGCAAATTCTCCCGCCCGGTTCCGGTTCCGGTATTGTCATTACTGCCAACGGCTATATTTTAACAAACAATCACGTGATCGAAGATGCCAAAGAGTTGCGGGTAAAGCTGTACGATAAACGCGAATTTGATGCCAAGCTGGTTGGTACCGATCCCACAACGGATATCGCGGTTATTCGCATTGAGGCGGAAAACCTGCCGGCGGCATACATCGGCGATTCGGACAGTGTGCAAATCGGCGAATGGGTGATGGCTGTTGGCAACCCGCTAAATTTTACATCCACGGTTACTGCCGGCATCGTCAGCGCGCTGGGTCGTAACATTAATATTATTGATGGCAGCCGCTATCGCTATAAAATCGAAAATTTCATCCAAACCGATGCGGTGATCAATCCCGGGAACAGCGGCGGTGCGCTGGTTAATCTCGCCGGTGAAGTTGTCGGCATCAACACGGCAATCGCTACGCGCAGCGGATATTATCAGGGCTACGGATTTTCAATTCCCATCAACCTTGCCCAAAAAGTCAGCGAGGATCTGATCAACGATGGCTACGTTCGCCGGGCAATTCTCGGTGTCAGTATCGATCAGGTGAGCGATCGCGTTGCCAAAGCGGTGGGATTGCCAAAGCCGATCGGTGCGTTGATTCAGGGCGTAACCGGAAATTCACCCGCCCAAAAAGCCGGATTGCAGCAGGGCGATATTGTGTTGGCCGTGAACGGCAGCGAGGTTGTTTCTGTAAATGATTTGCAAATTAAAATTGCCCAAAATCGTCCCGGCGATGTTGTAGCTGTCGTAATATGGCGCGATGGTAAAAAATGGGAAGTGGATGTGGAACTCGGCGAAGCGCCTGCGAGTGAGCAGTTGCAAACAGAAACTCCGGTCGAAACAAAAGAACCCGAAGAAAAAGAATTCGAAAATTTCGGTTTAACCGTTCGGGAATTGACCAAAGAAGAGCAAGCCCGCTATGATATTACCGAAGGGCTGATTGTTGAAAAACTGGTGCCGAACAGTCCGGCTGATCGTGCCGGGTTTTACCGGTTGGATGTTATTTTGCAAATCGACGACATGCCGGTAAAGTCTCTGGAAGAATTCAACACAATTACCAGAGAATCATCCAGCGGTGATTTTGTGAAATTCCAGCTGAAAATTCGCGGTGGTACCGGCACCCGGATGGTATTTATCGAAGTGCCCTGAAATTGATAAAATTTTTAATGATATAAACAATTCACCCGAGAGACAAATCACCCGTAGCGACAATTCATGAATTCACCCGTAGAGACAATTCATGAATTCACCCGTAGAGACAATTCATGAATTCACCCGTAGAGACAATTCATGAATTGTCTCTACTACGAGCGAATTGTCTCAACGGGTGATGCCATTTTAAACCGACAGGGGAAACAATGAACTACTGGTTAATGAAAACGGAACCGGAAGCATATTCATGGGATGATCTCAAAAACCAGCCGAATTCAACCGATTTTTGGGACGGTGTTCGCAATTATCAGGCCCGCAATTTTATGCGCGATATGAAAGTTGGTGATAAAGTATTTTTCTATCACAGTCAGATCAACCCGCCGGCAATTGTCGGGATTGCCACGGTGGTTCGCGAAGCATATCCCGATCCCACCCAGTTTGACCCCGAATCCAAATATTTTGATCCCAAAAGCAAAACAGAAGATCCGCGCTGGAGCGTGGTCGATATTCGCAGCGAAGCCGAATTTGCTGAACCGGTAACCTTGCCGGAACTCCGTGACATTCCCGAACTCGAGGAAATGGTGCTGCTCCGCAAAGGCAGCCGTTTGTCGGTTCAATCCGTCACAGAAAACGAGTGGAAAATAATCACCAAAAATCGTGAGATTCACCAATTGTGAATGGTCGCGGGTGGTATCGGTTCCGCTCAACCACCGGAATAAAAAAATCCAGAAACCAGAATCCAGGAGAAAACCGTGCAGCGATTTTTTTCAATCACATCCAGCGGACGATTTGTTCTCTTTTTGACAATGTTTGCAAGTCTCGCCATTGCGCAGGATTTGCAAAAAGCGCTCACTAAGATTGATGAAGCAGAATACACCCAACGCATCAAAACACTTGCTTCGGATGAATTTCAGGGGCGATTGCCAGCAACGGAAGGCGAGACCAAAACCATTAACTATTTGCGCGATGAATTTCGCAAAATCGGGCTTAAACCGGGCAATGGTGACAGCTATTTTCAGGAAGTCGGGTTGGTGCAAATCACCAGTCATCCGGATGAGCGGCTGGAAATAAAAGGCACCGGCAGGGGATTGAGTCTCGGTTTGGGCAGCCAGTTTGTTGCGCAAACCCGCCGGATGGTAGATAAAATCGATGTTCGCGATGCGGAAATCGTGTTCGCCGGATACGGCATCGTTGCGCCGGAATACAACTGGAACGATTATGCCGGTCTCGATGCCAAAGGTAAAATTGTGGTCGTTTTGGTGAACGATCCCGGTTTCGCGACGCAGGACAGCGCGCTGTTCACCGGTCGTGCGATGACCTATTACGGTCGCTGGACTTACAAATACGAAGAAGCCGCGCGGCAGGGCGCGGCCGGAGTGCTGATTGTTCACGAACCGGCGCCGGCTGGTTACCCGTGGTTTGTGGTGCAATCCGGCTGGAGCGGACCGGAATTTCACATGGAAGCGGCGGATAAAAATATGTCCCGCTGCCAGTTCGAGGGCTGGATATCCGGTATCGCGGCGCGCTCGCTGTTCGGGCAAGCCGGACTAAATTATGAGGAAGAAATTGCCAAAGCCGCAAAACCGGGATTCACTTTCCAACCGTTCGGGCTGACCGCGTCGCTGTCGCTGACCAACGACATTTCCTACTCCAAATCGAACAACGTGCTGGCGTTGCTGCCGGGAACCGATCGCGCTGATGAAATTATCATTTACAGCGCCCATTGGGATCATTTTGGGGTGAACCCGGAAATGGACGGCGACAATATTTTCAACGGTGCGCGCGACAACGCCACCGGAACCGCCGCATTGCTGGAACTGGCTGATGCGTTCGTGAATGCGCCGGAACCGCCGCGTCGATCGATCCTCTTTTTGGCGGTCACCGCAGAAGAGCAGGGGCTGCTCGGTTCTGCATATTATGCCGCGCATCCGGTGTATCCGCTCAACAAAACCGTTGCCGCACTAAACATGGATGCGCTGAATATTTTTGGAAAAATGAAAGATATCACCGTCATCGGGTTAGGCAATTCGCAACTCGATGCGTATGTTGAAACCGCCGCAACTGCCCAGGGACGTTACGTTCGCCCCGATCCCGAGCCGGAAAAAGGGATCTTTTTTCGCTCCGATCACTTCAGTTTTGCCAAAGAAGGCGTCCCGTCGCTTTACACCAAAATGGGGATCGAACACGTCAGCAAGTCGCAGGATGAGGTGTTGGCGATTTCCAACAAATGGACAGCCGAGCTGTATCACAAACCGGGTGATGAATACGATCCGGCAACCTGGGATTTGAGCGGCGCCATCGACGATATCCGGCTGATGTTCCGTGTTGGCTACCAGCTCAGCCGGGAAAACACCTTCCCAAAATGGAACGACGGCAATGCCTTCAAAGCCAAACGCGATTCAGATATGGCTAATTGATAAACATCTGTTTTGTTGTGGGAAAAAAACCGGGAACGTGTAGCAAAAGTTAATAAATTATCTGTTGAGACTGCCGGTCGGATGCTGTATATTTGCCAGCGCAATACGAAAAACACGCAAAAGCAAAGGAGTTGCTTGATGATCGATTTACACATGCACAGCACATATTCCGACGGCAGCCAGACGCCCGAACAGTTGATTCTGGAAGCCAAAGCCAAAGGGTTGAGCGCCATTGCGCTTACCGATCACGATACCATCGACGGTATTCCTGAGTTTATGGCGCTGGGTGAAACCCACGGCATTACAACCGTGCCGGGCGTGGAAATCAGCGTGGACACCAAATTGCCCAACAACGGACACATGCATATTTTGGGATTGCTCGTCGATCCCTATTCTGAATCGTTGAAAAACACCCTGAGTTTTTTGTTGAAAGAACGCAACGAACGCGCCCAGCGCATCATTCGCAAATTGACAGAAAACGGGGTGGATATCACCATGCAGGAATTGCTCGACGAAGCCGGAGAAGGCGCTATCGGGCGACCACATGTGGCAAAAATCCTGGTGCGCAAAGGTGTTGTCAGTTCGATTCAGGAAGCGTTCGACATCTGGCTTGCCAAAGGCAAACCCGCATATATGGATAAAACCAAACTCGGCGAAAGCGACGCCATCAAAATGATTCACGATGCCGGCGGACTGGCTATAATGGCACATTCGCACCTGATGCATTACGACACATTCGCAGAAGCACGCGATAAATTATTGGAACTAAAGGAATTGGGATTGGATGGTTTTGAAGTGTATTACTCCGGCATGCCAACGGAATACACCGAGGGTTTGCTGGCACTCGCCGAATCGCACGGTTTCGCCATTTCCGGTGGCAGCGATTATCACGGCGATAACAAACCCGGCATCTTCATGGGCACCGGAAAAGACAATGATCTGAATATTCCGGACACCATTCTTGAACATCTCAAAACAGTTCAGCTCAAAAAAGAAGCACAGCTCGGTTAGGTGAGTAGAGTCACAGACTTTCCGGCGGGTGTATATTACCTTTTTGCGCGATTTTTATAGGGGATGCCAAATCCCGTTGCAAATTATGACCTAACCCGGAGATATTGCCGGAAAAACAGCAACAAAATTGGGTTTCAGTCTGAAAAAATGATCAAATCTGTTAAAGTTATGGGTGTAACCGCCGACTATGACAACTGTATTATGGCAAAAGACTTTAGCAAAATGATCAGGGAAGATTTAGCGGTGGGAAGAAGTAACAATCATCCATTCATTTTGTCGATGAAATACCTCCCTTTTACAAACTCTCGGAAACGGATTTCCATTGATCAATCAGGATCAGATGATAGTTGATGTGGTATAATTGTTAATTGTCATCAGGGTAGGTGTATATTACCTATAGTGAAAACTGGCGCAACCTTTTGGTGAACAGCCCCGGCTGTTTTCCGAACGGCATTGGCAAATGCCGCTAATCACCGGTTTTTAATGGATTTGCGTAGTATATTTTTGGGGTGATCCGTTCGTTTGATCAATCCCCATTACATTATATGTATCGCCCCGTGCAGGTTTTTTAAAGCAGCCTGTAACTGACGGGGCGGAGCTTTAGCCAAAACCCTTTTGAACACAAATTCCCGTAGATTAAATTCCCCCAACAGTTAACGGAACAGTAATTTACCTAACACGGGAATGACTTTTTTATATGAACAACACCTTTAAATTAGCAATCATTGGCAGCGGACGTTGGGGGATGAACCATATTCGCACAGCCAGCCGATTATTCGGCGAATCGTTGAAAACCGTTTGTGATGTCGATCCGGATCGAGCTGCAAAAGTGCGCGACGCCGCGCCAAAAGCAGCATTTGTGAACGATCCGCGCAGGATTCTCGAAGATCCTGAAATTACTGCTGTCATCATCAGCACGCCGGCGGAAACCCATTTTACGTTGGCCAAATCGGTGCTGGAAAGCGGCAAACATGCGCTGGTAGAAAAACCGATGGCCCTCTTTTCCCGCCAGGCCAAAGAGCTGGATGAGCTGGCGCGGAAAAACAATCGTGTACTGATGGTCGGGCATTTGCTGCTGTTCCATCCGGCGATTCGCAAAATCAAGGAATTGATCAACGACGGCACCCTCGGTAAACTGCAATACATTTATAGCAACAGACTCAATCTGGGAACTGTCCGCAAAGAAGAGAACATTTTGTGGTCATTTGCGCCGCATGATATTTCTGTGCTGCAATATTTTATCGGTGATGATCCGGTGGCGGTCGACGCCAAAGGCGGTGTTTTTCTGCAGCCCGGCATTCACGATGTTACCTTAACCACGTTAACCTATCCCAATAATATTCAGGCACATATCCATGTCAGTTGGCTGCATCCCTTTAAAGAGCATCGCCTGGTGGTCATCGGCGATCGCAGCATGGTTGTGTTCGAGGATTCCCGCCAATCGGACAAACTGGTGCTCTATCCCAAAGGGATCGATTGGGTGAACGGCGAGCCGGTCAAGCGCGATGAAGATTTTCAGGTGATCGAATACGAAGCGCCGATGCCGCTGGATCTGGAACAACTGCATTTCCGCGATTGCATTGTCAACGGTGAACAGCCGCTAACCGACGGAAAAAATGCCGTTTCTGTGCTGGAAATTCTCGAAAAAGCCCAGAACGGATTGGAAAAGCATGGCGCAGCTGCGAATGCAAAACAGCCGGAAGTTGCCAAGCCTGCCGAAAAACTGCCATACTTTGTGCACGATACCGCAATGGTTGACAAAGGCTGCGAAATAGGGGAGGGCACCAAAATATGGCATTACAGCCATGTGCAAAGCGGCAGCAAGCTCGGTAAAAAATGTGTGCTCGGACAAAATGTCAACGTTGGGAACAACGTAACCATCGGAAATTTTGTCAAGATACAGAACAACGTTTCTGTGTACGAAGGTGTGGAACTGGAAGACTATGTGTTCTGCGGACCCTCGATGGTGTTTACCAATGTGCTCAATCCCCGCTGTGAATTTCCCCAGCGCGGCAGTGAGTTTTACCACAAAACTGTGGTAAAATACGGCGCGTCCATCGGCGCAAACGCAACCATTGTTTGCGGAACAACGCTCGGTAAATTTGCTTTTATCGGTGCCGGTGCGGTGGTTACCAAAGATGTTCCCGAATACGCCCTGATGGTCGGTAATCCCGCCAAACAAATCGGCTGGATGTGTCGCTGCGGCACTCGTTTGAATGTTGTTCACGATCATGCCAAATGCAGTAATTGCAGCCGGGAGTATAAAGAAACTTCAGGTACTATCATCAACTTGACGGACAAGGATTAACAGTTTTCATTAACCGCACGGGTGTGGTCATGTTGCGTCCGTGCGGTTGATCTCTCGATAAGTAAAAAGTAAAAAGTAAAAAGTTAAAAAATTTAAAAGATGTAAGTTTTGGAAGCTAAATCATTATCCAATGTAACTTACGATTTTATTGAATCCGAAATTACTTTAGAGATCAGAGAACCAGGATCAAAATATGCGATAAAGTTAGATGAACGATTGTTAAAATTCGCAATAATGACGTTTGCATTTTTCAAATCACTACCTGATAACTAAAGAATATGATGTTTTCCGGTATCAACTTTCGAAGTCAGTAACATCGATTGGCGCAAATTTACCCTGTGAAATTAAATGAATTTTTTTTATGTTTACGTATTGTTGAGTCAGAAGGACAGAAAATTCTACACGGGTTACACAAGTGACTTGAAAATGAGAATCTCAGAACACCAAGCAGGCAAAGTTAAATCAACCGCTGATAGAAGACCTCTGAAACTTGTATATTACGAAGCCTGTCTGAATCAACAGGATGCAACACATAGAGAAAAGTATCTTAAAACGACATACGGCAAAAGATATATCAGAAATAGAATACGAAAGTTTTTGTCCGACATAAGTCAAGATAATTACACCCTGTGAAATTAAATCAATAATTCTCTTTTTAAAATATTTCACAGTGTGAATGAAGAAGCGCAGGATGCAGCAAGCCCCAAAGATTTTGCAAATAAAATTTCAATCTGCCTAAAAGAAGCCAGGGAAACACACTACTTTTTTCGTCTGATTTCCGGGTTAGGAATCGGTGATCAGCACCAACGATCAACTCTTGATCAGGAAGCTGAAGAAATTAAACGCATCTTTGGCGCAATACTCATCAAAGCCAAATCCAGAATCTAAACATCATTTTCCCTTTTTACTTTCACCTTTTCCCTTTCACCTTTTCAACTTCCTCAAACCAGTGATTTATTTATCCATTGATTCATTCAATACCGTTCGTGTAAATTATCTGCATATCGTATTCAGCAACACAAAAATACGGTAAAACGATAACACAACAACACAACAACACTGGTATATTTATATGACAACCGCACTAAAAAACATTCAATTTATCGATCTTGCCGCGCAGCAGGCGCGGATTCGTGAAAACCTCGACCGGCGGATTGCCGCTGTTCTGGATCACGGCAAATACATCATGGGACCGGAAATAAAAGAGCTGGAAAGCAAGCTTGCGGATTATGTCGGCGTACAGCATTGCATCAGCTGCGGCAACGGCACCGATGCCCTGCTGATGGGACTGATGGCCAATGAAGTTGGTCCCGGGGATGCCGTTTTCACCACGCCCTTTACCTTTATCGCCACTGCCGAAGTGATTGCCCTGCTCGGTGCCCGCCCGGTATTTGTGGATATCGATCCGGTAACCTACAACATCGATCCCAAAGCATTGGCTGAAGCCATTGAATGCTATGCATCGCCCCAAAGCGAATACAAACCCAAAGGCATTATCCCGGTGGACCTGTTCGGGCAGCCGGCCGATTACGACGAAATTAACGCGATTGCCAAACAATACGGCATGGCAGTCTGGCAGGACGCTGCGCAGTCCTTTGGCGCAACTTACAAAGGCACTAAAACCTGCAGCCACGGCGATGTAGCCGGCACATCCTTCTTCCCGGCAAAACCGCTCGGTTGCTATGGCGACGGCGGCGCCATCTTTACCAATGACGACAGTATCGCCGAAAAACTCCGTTCTATCCGGGTTCACGGGCAGGGCGGACATAAATATGATAACGTTCGCATCGGTATCAACGGACGGATGGATACCATGCAGGCAGCCGTTGTGCTGGAAAAACTGACCATCTTTGATGAAGAAATTGAGCTGCGCGATGCAGTTGCCGCGCGATACAGCAAGGCGCTTGCCGGAAAATATATTGTGCCGCAGGTAAAAGACGATCGCAGCAGCGTATGGGCGCAATACTCCATCCTCAGCGATAATCGCGAAGCGGACATGGCAATGCTGAAAGAAAACGGCGTGCCCACGGCGGTCTATTATCCCAAACCGCTGCACTTGCAGGATGCTTTTGCCGGTCTCGGCTACAAGCTCGGTGACTTCCCGGTAACCGAATCGGTGATGACCCGCATCTTCAGCCTGCCCATGCATCCCTATCTGGATGCCGATACGCAGGATTACATCATCGAAGTGCTCATGAAATAATTACGTAGGGGCACGGCACCGCCGTGCCCTTCTACTTGCCGAAGAAAACATCTCCCCAACCCCTCTTCAAAGAGGGGCAAAAAAGACTCCCCCTTCGAAGGGGGACACAGGGGGATGTCTCTTAGAGGATAAAAAGAAGCTGTTTCAAAAAGCAAAAGAAACATCTCCCCAACCCCTCTTCAAAGAGGGGCTAAAAAGATTCCCCCTTCGAAGGGGGACAAAGGGGGATGTTTCTTAGAGGATAAAAAGAAGCTGTATCAAAAAGCTGAAGAAACATCTCCCCAAACCCCTCTTCAAAGAGGGGCTAAACAACTTTCCCCCTTCGAAGGGGGACACAGGGGGATGTCTCTTAGGGTGATAAAAAGAAGCTGTTTCAAAAGGCAAAAGAAACATCTCCCCAACCCCTCTTCAAAGAGGGGCTAAACAACTTTCCCCCTTCGAAGGGGGACAAAGGGGGATGTTTCTTAAGGGGACACAGAGGGATGTCTATCAGGGGACAAAAAAAGATGTCGTTCACTATTTTTAAACTATATCCATCACCTTCAGCAATAGATTAACCCAACCAAAACCCATTGAACCCCATTTACATAACGATATGCCACTTATGGGTTGACCATTGACCATTCGCAGTAAAAAACAGCCAATTGCTAATTGCTAATTGCTAATTGCTAATTGCTAATTGCTAATTGACAAAACAAAACGACAGGGAACAATCACACCGACGCAACTGTTCCCCGAATGACACATTAACCGGCAACAACATCCTCGATAACCGTATCATTGACAGAAACCGGTTCATTTTCCGGCCCTGCGCTGCGCCGGCTGTTGCGTCGCAAAATGCGCTGGTCGAAGAAGTCCGTCACCCGCTGCGGCTCGCCGATCGAATCAATCGCCAGGCTCAGCAGGTTTTTGGTCAACTGGTTGGTGAGGGCTTCACGGTTGCCCCGGGTGGTTTGCTTCAGGTCCGATACCTTGCCGGACTTTTGCAACTGTTGTTCCCGTGCCGTAACAAACTCGTTTTGGAGACGGGTAAACAAGTCAACAAAATCCTGTCCCAACACATCCTTGTATTTATCCGACAGGTTCAGGATGCGGGCCATCAGGTTCTCCGCATTGGCCAATGTGCAGCGGGTATATTCTGCCACACCGCGCGGGAAAAATTCCCGGTATTCCGGCGATTGTTTGCCCCAGGTGCCCCGGATGATCCCTTCTTTCTGGCGGATCGCTTTGACAAAATTGGTTTTATTCACATCCTTGGTTAATGTCATGGCCTGCTTTTCGGTCAGGCGCACATCTTCGGTCTGGATCGCGTTAAAATACGCATCGTAAAACGTCTTGGTGGGTTCAATCAGCGGATCATACCTGCCGTCCGTGTTATTGGCAATCATCCGCTGGATGTGATCTGCCGTAAAGCTTCGCAGCCGGTCGTCACTAATGATCCTGGCGTCAAATTGATTTTCAAAAAATCTGCTCAGGTCTATCATATGCGTCTCTCCTTAGTTTGAATAGATACTATTGAATGAATTATCGATGTTTAAGTGATCGGATGCGAACAGAAAACTTTAGAAAAAAAATGTTTTTTCTTAAAATTTCCCCCTTCAAAGGGGGATAAAGGGGGATGTCTCTTAAGATTACATCTCCCCAACCCCTCTTCAAAGAGGGGCTAACAAGATTTCCCCCTTCGAAGGGGGATGTTTCTTGCAGCGGTCTTAACAAACCGGAATATCCCTAACAACCTGTTTTTAAACAATATACCTGCCCTTCGGCTACTGTTTAACCCTGCCGAAACTTTTTAAAAACCCTTCTGCACTACGACAACAGGCCTATCAAAAAGTTACATTGCCTTCCGCACAGTGACGACAGGTTGGGAATATTGTTGAACCCCTTCCGGCATAGTGACAAGCCGGTTGTAAACATTTAGAACCACTATTCGCACTTTAGCGGCAGGTCAGGAAAAAAGTTGAACCGCCATCCGCACTTTAGCGGCAGGTCAGGAAAAAAGTTGAACCACCATCCGCAGCTACGCAAACCGCCGTTGGCTATTGAATATGGAATAATGAATTTTGTTAATTGATTATTGTCAATTGTTAATTAACCATTGACCATTGACCATTGACCATTAAGACAAAAGATCAAAGACAAAAAATCAAAGACAAAAGACAAAAGATCAATGACAAATAACGAAAACCATTGTGATGATTGATTATCAGGAAGTGCCGGGGAACATTGATTTAATTGTCAAGGAAGTTGAACAAAAATATCAAACGGACCTGCGTAAACGGTTGTTCAACTTTGCTGTCAGAACCATGAAATTTTTGCTTACAATCCCTTCCAGGAAAGAATACGACGTATTTCGGTATCAAATTTCAAAAGCAGCGACTTCAATTGGTGCCAACTATGAGGAATCTCAGGCATCAACATACCGTGAATTTGTCCAGAAAGTGCGAATTGCGCTAAGAGAAGCCAGGGAAAGCAATTACTTTTTGAGAATTGTTGATGAATTGGAAATTGGCAATATTGATGAGAGAAGATTCTTGGTGAATGAATCAAAAGAATTAGCCCTCATCCTGGGTTCAATCGTCTCGAAATGTGACCAGAAGAAAGATCAAAGATAAAAGAGTAAAGAAAAAAGATGAAAGAACAAGGAATAAAGACGGAAGAAAAAGGACGATTTAAAAAAATATGCAATTTAGGTGGTTAAAATGAAAACAAAATCAATATTACACAAAAGTATGCACAAATCTCAAAAAGCAATACATCTCTCACTTTCTCGTTTTTCTCCTTTTTCTTTTTTCTTTTTTCTTTTTTCTTTTTTCTTTTTTTTTCCTGCAGTAAAAGAGGCACCGACCCTGAAAAGACAAGATTAAAGTATTAAGATTAAAAAAAAAGCAATTAACCAATAACGATTGGTGACTAAAATGACCTCAAAAAAGAATATATTATCAAAACAATTTTCTTGTATCAATACGCCCAAAATTACAAGAACCATTCTTGACCTTTCTTCCATCTTTCATCTTCCATCTTTTATCTTTAGAAGGTCCTTCATCTTTTTTCTTTTTTCTTTACTCTTTTTTCTTTCTTCTTCCTGCAGTAAGAAAGGCACCGACCCCGGCGAAGAAACCGTAACCTTCTCCGGCAAGGTAACCCTGGAAGGGCAAACCGACCACAGCGGTGTGACCTTTGCCTTATACAAACCCGTAGAACTGGATACGGCACTAGTGCGCATAAATGAGCAATACCCCAACATTGGTGTGCAAATTTCCCAGGAAACCGAGTTTGACCACCGGGAACATACCCCGGTAGTAACAACCGTTAGCGATGCCGGCGGGAATTGGAAGATTGAGAATGTGGCGCAGGGGGAGTATAATGTGGTGGCGAGTAAGGATGGGTTTGGTTGGCAATACCGTTATGAAGTTGGCCGCGGTAGCCAGAATTTTGACTTGAGTGAAGTAATCAATGTAAGCGGTATTTTAACTGGCAACATAATGTGGGAAAGTGGTAAATCCTATGTGTTGGAAGGTGAAGTTTTTGTGGATGCTGGAGCCACATTGACTATTGAAGAAAAAGTATGGTGCCTGGGAAAGTTAAATAGCAGATTGACGGTTAACGGCAGGGTAATCAAAACCCAAACAGGGTTTTCCCATTTCTCAAACGATATATCTAATAGCGGTTTTTGGCGCGGCATTCTGATTAACTCTTCGAACAATACTTTAGATGGCATAACACTTCGTAAGACGACCTCAGGTATAAGTATACGGAACAATTCTAACAAAATTAATAATGCGATTATAACAGGTGCTAGTAGTACAGGCATTAGCTTATCCCAAAATATATCACAGTGCAGTATTGATAAAGTTCTATTAGATGAAAATTTTGTTGGCTTACAAGTTTCGGATGCGGATAATACAAACGAGATTAAAAATTCTATTATTATCGGGTCAAATGATGACGGGATAAGTATCAGCCAGTCTGACATATTGATATCCAATAACCTGATAACTAAAAATGCAAACGGCATTATCTGCTGGTTTCAAAGTGATGCGATAATCAAAAACAATGATATTGTTAAAAACTTATCCGTCGGCATTGAAGTTAGCGGATGCAAGCCTTCAATAACGTTCAATAATATTCAGTCAAATGAATTTCAGGCGATCTATATAACAGCCAGGGGATATAACTCAAAAAGCGAACCGGTTATCAATAGAAACAACCTTTCAACAAAGTCTCAGGTGATTACCCAAATTGTGGGTACAATTGTGAGTGATAACGGTGAGGATATCGATGCAACAAACAATTGGTGGGCCACGACGGATATAACAGTTTTAAACAGTATGATCATAGATAAAAATGATTATGATCCTTCTGACCAGGTTAATTATCCTTACACTGGTATGATATTATACAATCCATTATTAATGGATAAAGATCCATCGGCTGGAATATTAAAATAGAAAGTTAGCTTTTTCGTAAATAATAATGAAAACAACCGAAGTAGTATTGCAATATTATGCAATGCTAAAAAATAAATTCAAGCATCCGTTATTTCGAAATTCTGTATTCGGTTCAGGTGGTTTTGTTTTTATCTCTCTCGTCGGGTTAGTAATCACGCCTTTTCTTGTAAGCAACTTTGGTTTTGAGCAATATGGCATTTATATCCTGATTATCAGTATTGTTGGGTATTATGGTATTTTCGATTTTGGTTTGGGTCAGGGGTTAATCAAATTTGTTTCTGAATACAACTCAACAGATTCGAAAGAACAGTTAAATGATGCTGTTAATTCGGTTTTTACCATACAGTTAATGATCGGCTTAGTATTAAGCACAACAATTTTTTTATTCAGTGAAAATATAATAGCACTATTGAATGTTACAGATATTTTTTATCAAGATGCAGTTAGTGCCCTGAGAATAGCATCCGTCGGTTTTTTTTTTAGCATGCTTGCCTCAACCTATTCCGCTGCAATGAAAGGATTGGAATTATATGGTGGCGTTACAACGATTGATTCGGGATCAAACCTAACATTAAACTTGCTATTATTGGTTGTTTTGATGATGGGATATGGTATTAAAGAGGCAGTTTGGGTTAATGTTTCAATAGCAGTAACACAACTAATCGCATATGCGATATTATTCAAAAGAAATAAACTTTCATACACATTCGGTCTGGGTTTTAATATAGCTATTATCAAAAAATTTCTATCGTTTACTCTGTATCTTTTCTTATCCCGTATATCAAATATTTTTGCAACCTATGTGGTTCGGTTTGTGATTTCTTTTTTTCTGGGGCCTGCGGCCGTAACTTTTTATGTGGTGCCTGCCAAACTTCTGGGTGCAATTGGCGGTGTATTATCTGCCGCAGCGAATGCCATTTTTCCTTATACCAGCCGATTGGCAGCATTGGGAAAAACTGAAGAAATAAAACGATCTTTTATTAAATCCAATTTAATTTTTGCTGCTGTTAGTTTACCCATTTCTTGCGTAGTGATTTTTTTTTCAGAGCCTATTATGACATTATGGATGGGAGCGGAATTTGCTAATAAAAGCTGGTTAATATTGAGTATTATCTGTTTAAGCGGGACAGTTGGCAGTTTTACAGCAATTCCGAATCTGGTTTTACTTGGATTGGGTATCTCAAGGCTTATAGGTTTTTTTTCTGCTATTACAATTGTATCATACCTGATATTTATTCCGTTATTAACCAAGTATTTTGGTTTAATTGGTGCGTCTAATGCCTTACTCATTACCTCCTTAATCGTAATCAGTTTTGTAATGATCCAAACAACAAGAACTATTGGTGTAAAATTTAAAGACTTTTTTAAGTCGGTTTATAGGATACATTTACTCCCAATACTTCTATTTTCTACTAGTGTTATTATATTCAGACAATTTTTTGATGAGCCCTATCTGGTTGATCTGCTTTTCGGAACGGTCTTGGGTAGTTTGTATTATATCTATATGCTATACAAAAAAGCCATTATTTTTTAGGAAAACATTATGAAAGCTGTCATATTAGCCGGTGGATTGGGCACAAGACTTAAGCCATTTACAGAGGTCATTCCAAAGCCACTATTGCCAATTGGAGAAAAAGCGATTTTGGAGATCCAGATCGAGCGGCTTAAGAAGTTTGGTTTTGATGAAATATTTCTGGCTACCAATTATAAATCCCAATATATTGAAAATTTCTTTGGCGACGGTTCCCGCTTTGGTGTAAAGTTAATCATTAGTAAAGAAGATAAACCGCTAGGAACGGTAGGCCCTTTGGCTCTTTTGAAAAAGCAATTAACTGAACCATTTGTTGTAATGAATGGCGATGTGTTAAGCTTGCTTGATTTCGAAAAATTTTATAATTTTAGTCTAAAAAATGTGTCACCTTTAAATATTGTAATTAAAAAAGAAATTTTACCGTTTGCATTTGGCAATGTATTTTTCGATGGTGATTTTGTAACAGGTGTAGAAGAAAAACCGGATATTATAACCTATATTTTAGCCGGTATTTATATAATGAAACCAGTAGTCTTTGATTATATACCCGAAAACGTATATTTTGGTATTGACACATTAATCAAAAATTTACTGAAAAAAAATATACCGGTGGTAAAATATGAATCTAAAGACTACTGGTTAGATATTGGAAGACCGGGAGACTATGAGAAAGCCCGCTCAGATTACGAAAAACTATTTAACAGTATATAGGATTAATGAAAAAAGTTCTAGTAACAGGTGCCGATGGTTTCATCGGTAGTCATTTAACTGAGTTTTTGGTTACCGCAGGATATGATGTTAAAGCATTTGTATATTATAACTCTTTTAACACGTGGGGATGGTTAGAAAATACTCCAAAAGATATTGTAAATAATATAGAAATCTTTAGCGGCGATATACGGGATAATAATGCCGTCTTTACCGCGATGCAACATGTAGATACAGTATTTCATCTTGCTGCATTAATTGGGATACCATATAGCTACATTGCACCGGATTCATACGTCGATACAAATATTAAAGGGACACTTAATATTCTACAAGCTGCAAAACTACTTAATACAAAAAGAATTTTAGTTACATCAACTTCTGAAGTGTATGGAACAGCGCAATATGTTCCGATCGATGAAGACCACCCAAAGCAACCGCAATCGCCGTACTCTGCTACAAAAATTGCTGCTGATGCCATTGCCGAATCTTATTATCGGAGTTTTAATTTACCGGTGACAATTGTCAGGCCATTTAATACCTATGGTCCCCGGCAATCCGCACGTGCGGTTATACCAACAATTATCACCCAGCTTCTTAATGGTAAAAAAGAGATAAAACTGGGTGCCTTATCTCCTACGCGTGATTTGGTATATGTGAAAGATACTATTTCAGGTTTTTTGGAAATTGCCAGAAATGTACAATTAATCGGAGAACATATCAATATCGCCACAAATTCAGAGATTGCTATTGGGGATCTGGCTCAATTGATAATTGATAAAATCAATATTCAAGCATCTTTTATTACTGATGAAATTCGAATCCGCCCCGAGAAAAGTGAAGTGAATCGGTTATTTGGATGTAATCAGAAAATATTAAACAATACAAGTTGGAAGCCACGATTTTCTTTGGAAAACGGAATAACCGAAACGATTAATTGGTTTAAAGACAAGAGTAATCTGAAAATGTATAAATCAGACCTTTATAATATTTAAGAAACGAATATGTCATATAAAATACCACTATTTGAATTAAATTTTGATGAAGCAGAAGAACAAGCTGTATTAGAAACGCTTCGTTCCAAATGGATATCTACAGGTCCCAAGACGGCCGAGTTTGAAGAGCGGTTTGCTATAATGCTTGGTGCTAAACATGCTGTTGCACTGGCAAATTGTACGGTTGCACTGCATCTGGCTATGCTTTTGCTGGATATCGGTGAAGGCGATGAAGTGATCTGTCCCTCTCTTACTTTTGTGGCAACTGCAAATGCCATTCGTTATGTTAACGCGATACCAGTATTTGCAGATATAACCAGTTTGGAAGATTTAACAATTGACCCGGCAGATATCGAACGAAAGATTTCTGGTAATACCAAAGCAATTGTGGTAATGCATTATGGTGGTTTTGCCTGCGATATGGATAGAATAATGGAAATCGCAAAAAAGCATAAACTTAAAGTGATTGAGGATGCTTGCCATGCCCCACTTTCAGAATATAAAGGACGAAAGTTAGGGACAATAGGGGATGTCGGATGTTTTAGTTTCTTTTCAAATAAAAATATCTCAACCGGTGAAGGTGGCATGTTAGTAACTAATAATAGTGAATTGTTTGAAAAAACGAAATTGTTAAGATCCCATGGTATGACATCACTTTCATATGAGCGGGCGAAAGGACACTCAACCAGTTACGATGTTATAGAATTAGGTTTTAACTACAGAATAGATGATATCAGAGCTTCAATTGGGCTAGTTCAGCTGAATAAATTACAAAATGACCTGAATAGAAGAGCAGAAGTTAGAAAAGAATATATTAGAAACTTTAATAAAACTAGTAATATAATTATCCCATTTGAACATTATAGTGAATTTTCATCAAATTATATTTTTCCATTAATACTAAAAAACGGTAATGCTGATATTCGAAATAAAATTAGATCAAAACTCGCGAAAAAAGGAATACAAACGAGTGTCCATTATCCATCTGTGCATAACTTTTTAATATACAAGAATCAAAACCTTGCACTTCCAAATACTGAATATGTTTCCTCTAACTTATTTACAATACCGATGTTTAGTTCATTATCATCGGAAAATATCCATACTATTACGAATGAAATAAATCGGTTAGTGAATTGAAAAAACGAAAAATACTAATAATATCTGCTCATGCTGATGATGAATGTTTTGGAATGGGGGGTAGTTTAGTAAAACTGGCATCTAATCCAGAGGTTAACGAACTATACTGGTTGATCTTGACTTCAATTTGGCAGCCAAAATGGTCGGAATATGCGATAAATTCAAGAGATAATGCTATTAACCAAGTTGCTGGTAAGCTTAATATCAGTAATGTTATAAAATGGGACTATAAAGATAACCAATTGGATACAATCCCTTTAAATAATCTACAGGAAAAATTAATATCTGTTTTAGATAAAATACAGCCGAATATTATTTTTACCCCTTCACCTTGGGACTTCAATCATGAACATAAAATAGCATATGAACTTGTTGAAATGTCGACAAAGCCATATTATTCGACTTATATTAATTCTATATTTGCTTATGAAATACCATCTTCATCAGACGCTGCATTTAGCGCAAGTAAAAATTTCAAATTTAATTATTATATTAATATCGAAAATTATATAGAAGATAAAATTGAATTAATTAAATATTATGAAACAGAACTGAAACAACCACCTCATCCGCGAAGTAAGGAATATATAAGAGCTCTAGCAGTTGTAAGAGGTGGGGAATCTGGATTAAATTTCGCAGAAGGATTCAATTTGGTAAGATCATATGAAAGATAAAGGTTATAATACGATTTTTTTTGGAGTTAATCAGCCTGCATATGATATTTTATTGAATATTGATTTAATGTATCTTAATAAATCTACATTGGTTACAATTTCGAAAGAAAAAGCAGATAAAATCGGTCTTGGTGAGTATTATGAGAATATTGTTAATGCTCCGACAGACGAAATATTTTTTGCAGACAAATATAATCTAAAATCGAAAAGTGATTTAGACTATATTAAGAACTGTGAACCAGATATAGGATTAGTAATTGGATGGAACAGGTTAATACCAAACAACATTCTCAGTTTTTTTAAAAAAGGTTGTTTTGGATTTCATGGATCGCCTTTTGAATTACCTGATGGCAGGGGTAGATCACCTGTGATATGGTCAATTGCTGGGGGATATAAAGAATATAATTTTTATTTGTTTAAGGTATCGCCTGAAGTAGACAATGGTCCAATAGTGTACCATAAAAAAATTGAAATATCAAAATTTGATAATAATTCTAGTTTATACAAAAAAATCAGTATTGTTGCAAAAGAATTTATACAAAATTTGTTTCAAGAAATATCTAACAACACTTTAACTTTTAATAGTCAGAAAGTTAAAGAAAATATTATATATCTCCGAAAAAGGTCAATTGAAGATGGGCAAATCCTTTGGCAAAAGTTTAATACTGAACATATCTATAATTTGATTCGTGCTTTAGAAAAACCATATCCACTTGCACATACTTATATTAATGGGAAAGTTGTAAAGGTATTTAAAGGTATTCCTTTTGAAAAGAATTTCTTCCCTACTTATAAAGCAGGCACAGTTTGTGAAGTCTTTAGTGATGGTGGGATCATCGTTAAAACTACTGATGGTACTATACTAGTTTTTACAGATAATACAGATAAGTTTAAAATTAACGATTTTTTTACTGATTGAAGGACATGATGCAAGATTTAGTGATTATCGGTGCTGGAGACTCAGATATAATAAAGTTGATAAAAGCAATTAATGAGCAAAAAAAAACTTACAATATTATCGGTTTTTTAGAAAAGGATAAAGAATGTATAGGTAAAGATATCTTTGGTGTACCTATCATTGGAGGAGATGAATTACTTAAGTCAAAATATAAGAAATGCGCTGTTGTTAATACAGTTTTTCAATCAACCCAACATCATGAATCTATTATAAAACGCATAAAAAACGAATACAATATTACAAACCTACCAAATCTTATTCATCCAAAAACAGATATAACTTTTTCTGAGATAGGTATTGGGAATATAATATATGAGAATGTACTGTTTGGGTCTAACGTCAAAATCGGTAATTTTAACAACATATTCTATGGCTCTATTTTAGGACACGATGTTACAATAAGTAATTCATGCTTACTTGGTGCTGGTGTAGTTATTGGTGCCAGATCGAATGTCGGAGATAGAGTATATATTAGTAATAGTTCTACGATTAACATTGAAACCAAAATTGTCAACGATTGTTTTATTGGGGTAGGATCAGTTGTAACACAATCCATACTCAAGCCTAAAAAAGTATTTGGTAACCCAGCTAAGGAAATGAGATTTTAATATGGAAAAAATATTGGAAATTATTAACATTATGAGATATAATAAGGATTTAACTGAATTTAACGAATTAAATCTCTCCATGGATTTACGAAAGGATATTGGATTTGATTCACTAGATCTAGCTGAATTTACTGTTCGAATTGAAAAAGAATTTGGTATAGATGTATTTGAAGATGGTTTGGTATCAACTTTAGGTGAAATATTCAAAAAGTTAGATTTAGATAATGCATAAAAAATTGTTTTTTTGGGACAGCTTTTCAAACAAAAGCTATACTTATGATGATTTATTTAATGATATAATACAATTAAGGTATTTAAATCGCTATGTTTATACAAATGATTATTATAATATATTTAAAAACATTGTTTGCTCATTAATACACGATTGTCCAATAATTTTACTGGACTATGACTTTTCAAATATCGAAATTGAGAATCTAGGAATTACAAAGGAAGAGCTAACCTCTGGTTATGACTTAAAAAATATAAATGAGTTAACACCTCCTCAAATGATTACTTCATTTAATAATACTTCTAAATGGAGAATCACATTATATACCTCAGGAACAACAGGGCTTCCAAAGAGGGTAAGTCATACGTTTCAAAACGTAACTCGAATGGTAAAAAAATCTTCAAAAATGGAGTCGGATATTTGGGGTTTTTCATACAATCCAACACATATTGCTGGATTACAAGTCTTCTTTCAGGCTCTGCTAAATAATAATTCAATAATTACTTTATTTGGTCAATCACGTTCTAAGATTTATGAACTTATTGAGCAATTTCATATTACTAATATTTCTGCAACACCAACTTTTTTTCGAATGTTGCTTCCGATTGAAAAGCCTTATAATTCTGTCAAGCGTATAACTTCTGGAGGGGAAAAATTTGATAACAAATTTACTGAAAGTTTGCTTACAATTTTTCCAAATGCTAAAATACTGAATGTTTATGCTTCAACTGAGGCAGGTACTGTACTTGCAGCAAATGGCGATCTGTTTCAAATAAAAGATGCCTTAAAAAAAATGGTGAAAATAGTTGATAATGAGTTGTTCATTAATAACAAGTTATTGGGATATACTAACTCTATAGAGTTGAATGATAATTGGTATAATACAGGTGATATAGTAGAGATTGTAGAAAACGATCCTTTAGTTTTTCGATTTGTTGGTAGAAAAAATGAGTTAATAAATGTTGGTGGTTATAAAGTAAATCCTCTGGAAATAGAATCCGTTATTAATTCGCATCCTAATATTAAAATTTCCAGAGTCTTTGCAAAAAAAAATTCTGTAATTGGAAATGTCTTATGTGCTGATATAGTTATAAAAAAAGATATTTCCGAAAAAACTTTGAAAGATTTTCTTAACAAAAAGATACAAAATTTTAAAATCCCTAGAATAATAAATATTGTCGATTCAATTGAAGCAACAAGAACCGGAAAAATAAAAAGATAATGAAGAATATTTTATTAACTGGTATATCCAAAGGGCTTGGATTGGAAATTGCTCAAGTTTTACTTGAAAAAGGGTATACTGTACATGGCTTATGCAGAACAATTTCTAATGATTTAAAATTATTAATGAATAGTTATGAAAGTAAAATTTATATCAAGTCATTTGATTTATTAGATACTCAAGGTTGTAAAAACTTACTAACAAAGGGTTTCATTAATTATGATATTCCTTTGCATGGCTTTGTAAACAATGCAGCAATTGCTTATGATGACATTGTAACAAATATTGATATAAAACCTTTGCATGAGATGTTTCAGGTTAATGTTTTTACGCCAATGCTAATCACCAAATATGTTATTAGAAATATGTTGCTTCATCAAATACAAGGTAGTATTGTGAACATTTCTTCTATAAGTGTGCATACAGGTTATAAAGGGCTTGCAATGTATGCTTCAACAAAAGGTGCATTGGAGGCCTTTTCAAAAAATACTTCTAGGGAATGGGGAAGTAAAGGGATAAGATCAAATTGTATCGTTGCAGGATTCATGGAAACTTCAATGAGCCAAAAATTGGATGATGGTCAAAGAAACAGAATTTATAATAGAAATTCACTAAAAACACCTACCTCACTAAATTCTGTAGCGAATACGGTTGAGTTTCTTCTGTCAGAAAAAGCTAGTTCAATAACCGGTCAAAATATATTTGTTGATTCAGGGACTATTTAGTTACCAAAAAAATTAAAATTTAGTAATAAATATTAATGATTAAAACTACATTAAAAATAGCCCTCTCACAAAGAAAATTGAATGGCTTCATTTCATTGATATCAATACGGCGAAAAACATCGAATAGTATTTATCAAAGTAGCAAGATTCTTGAGAATATAAATGTTTTGCCCAAATCTCAAAGTTCCAAATTAGCCTTAGTGAGTTTATCTCCGAAATCCTGGGAAACAGCGGTGTACGAGCTCCCTGAAATAAAATATTTTAACATTACTGGTTTTACTTATGAATTAGTACATGCGCTTAATAGATGTGGGTTCGATGTTGATATTATTGATTATAAGGAGAAAGACTTTTTACCAACAAAGAAATACGATTTATTTATTGGACATGGTGGTAATTGCCGTACGATTATTGAAAGCCTGCCCGAGAATACTCCAGTATTCCAATATGTTTCAGGTGCATATTGGAAAAGTCTTAATAGTGAATCTGTAGAAAGATATGAAAGGTTTTTTAGAAGAAATAATATCGTCAAAGATGATTATGATTTTAAAAGATCTCTAAAAGGTTTAATTGAAGGTGAAGAATATTTGACTAATAAAGCAGATGTTTTATTCTGTGGTCATTGTCCAAGGATGATAGAAGGTTATGGGGAATATAAAAATAAATTTATTTATTCAGGCTGGACATCCTACCCTTTAAACCATATGAATGTTGATATTAAATTAAAAAATTATTCTAAAGGTTTAAAAAAATTTATTTATGTAGGCGGTACTGGAGGTAACATTCAAAAAGGTTTAGACTTATTATTAGAGGTATTTGCAAAAAGAAAAGATTTAAACCTATATATCTATTGTGCCGTTGAAGATGAAATTTTAAAATACTATAAATCGGAACTCAATTTAAAAAATATACACTATATATATCATTGGCGGTTTAAGCCATTTCACAGAAAATTGCGAAATTTATTATTGAATACAAATTTTTCTGTACATGCACCGGTAAATTTTGGAATTGGTACAGCTTTCTTGGGAACACTGGCTTTAGGTTTAATTCCTGTTGGGTATGTCGATATAATTTCTGATGACCAACAGAATATTCTTACTGATTCCTGGGATGTTGATTCATTGGTCGAGTGTATTGATGATGCCAGCAGAAAAAGTCCTGAGTGGTGTGTTAATGCAACTCAAAATACAATTAAGCTTTTTGAAAATAGGTGGAGCTTAACTTATTTTAGAAACAACTTAGATCATTTATTTACTAATATCTTTAATGATATAAAAAAAATAAAAATTGAGGAAACTTAAGATAAAAGTATTATTTATATTTGGTACGAGACCCGAGGCAGTAAAACTTGCTCCCCTTATTAAACAATATTACATCGATCCTAAATATAGAACAATAATTTGTTCAACAGGCCAACACCGTCAAATGTTGGATCATATTTTAAATTTTTTTAATATTGTGCCAGATTATGATCTGAAGGTAATGCGAGAAAATCAATCATTGGCATATTTGTCCGCTACAATTATTAATAATCTTTCAGAAGTTATCGTAAATGAAAAACCGGATATTATCTTTGTTCAGGGCGATACAACCACGGCTTGTTTGGGCGCATTGGTTGGATTTTATAATAAAATACCTGTCGCCCATATTGAGGCCGGATTAAGAAGTTTTAACAAATATTCCCCTTTTCCAGAAGAAATGAATCGTTTATTGATCTCCAAAATTGCAACCATCCATTTTTGTCCTACGCAACTGGCTGTTAACAATCTTGTGAATGAAAATATTTCAACAAATATTCATAATGTTGGGAATACGGTCATAGATGCATTGTTATTGGGACTAGAGCAAGTCAATCACTCTGATGAAATGGATTTTTATAATTATTTTGATATGTTAAAATTCGATCAAAAAATTGTTTTGATCACTGCACACCGTAGAGAAAGTTTTGGGCAGCCTTTTGAACAGATATGTTTAGCCATCAGAAAGGCAGCAGAAAATTTTAGTGATGTCCAATTTGTTTATCCAGTGCATTTAAATCCGTCAGTCCAAAAGCCTGTTCACCGTATATTGTCAAATTGTAAAAATGTCTATTTGATTGACCCACTGGATTATAAATACTTTATTTGGTTGTTAAACAAATCATACCTGGTTTTGACAGATTCTGGCGGTATTCAGGAAGAAGCACCCTCATTGGATAAACCTGTGTTAGTAATGCGAGATGTAACAGAACGTATGGAAGGTGTTGAAGCCGGAAATGCTATCCTGGTTGGTACTGATGCAAACAAGATTTATTATGGCGTAAAAACATTATTGACAAAAACCAACGTATACAAACAAATGACGCTTCCTGATAATCCATATGGAGATGGTAAATCATGTATTAATATTAAAAGAATAGTTTCTGAATTTTTGAATGAGTAAGAATAATTTAAAAAAAATAGGGCATATAAGCTATTGTTATCAACCTGTTGTCGGTGGGCAGGAGGTTTACATTGCAAACATGCTTAAAATGCTTGATGAACAAGGTATTGTTAGCACCGTTTACCAACCGATTAACAAACAATATCACTATTTTTCCAAAAGCAAAGATCCCAAAGTGAAATTGGTTTTTAATATACCGTTTTTGGGAAGATTTATACCTAAAATTGGACAATATTTATTTAGCCTGTTATTGCTAACACGTATTTTGTCACTTCTAAAAGAAGATATCATTATTGTTCATTATGCATTTTATGCCTTACCGCTTTGGTTTATTAACAAAAAAGTAATTGTCCTGTCGCATGGTGTTGAATGGAATATTGAAAGCACCAGTTTGGATGATCGAATTCATCTATGGATAGCAAAAAAAACGTTTAACAGATTTACAATTGTTGCAAATGACACACATTATTTCCGTACATTAGGTCTTGATGTTGAACCTAAGAAAAATTGCTTTCAGGAAGTTGCACCCAATAAATGGTTTATTCCTAATTGTGTAGATTCTCAAAAGTTTAATAAGGTTGAACCGCTTGCAGAATTTCATAACAAAAAGATAATTCTTGTTCCAAGACAAATAACTGTGGATCGTGGTATTCATTTGGCAATCGAGGCATTTCATTTGTTTAATAATGAAGTGCCCGGATATACATTGTTGATTATTGGTACAATAAGAGGTTTAGATTATAAAGAGTATTGTGATGAATTAATCAATAAATATTCATTGGATGAACAAGTCATTTGGAGACATGATATAACCAATAATGAAATAGTAAAATATTATTCAACAGCGAGGTTAACACTGATCCCTACCTTGAGAAGAGAAGGTACATCACTAAGTGCATTGGAAAGTATGGCTTGTGGATGTCCTACAATTACAACAAACGTCGCAGGATTAAGAGATCTCCCATCCATACAAGTAGAAACATTACCAGAGAGTATTAAAAATAATTTAATTAAATTGCTCAAGAATACGGAATTTATAGCAAAACAACAACAACAAAATGTTAGAGAAAATTACAATATTGGGTTATGGTTTAAAGGATGGCAAAGGGTTATTGAACAAATCCATGAAATTAATTAGGTTGAAATCTCTTATTTCTAATTTTAAATCCCAGAATTAAATATGTATATATCAGGTCATCCAGCACTATTATATATTATTATTTTATATTCTATCTACTTCTTGTATAAGGCAAAGACCAGAAATGAGTTTATTTTAATATTCACTCTATTTATGTTTTTTATTGAAAGAAACTCATGGGAAAATGGAATAACATCATTAACTCTTACGCCTATTCGAACACAACCAACAGACATTGCTTTGTTATTGATGGTGGTTTTTATTATTCATCAAAAAATAAGTAAAACCCGAAACTCTCCATTGTTTTTTAAAAACGATATCGTGAGACTATTTTTTGGTTTTGTATTTGTATCTGTTTTTATGGGTGGAGTTAAATTTGGATATGCGAGTATTGCTGAATTTCGTTCAGTTTTTTATTATATTATTATCATGATATATATTTCAACTAATGTCAGAAAAAGAGAAGTATTGGAATTAATTAAGGGTCTAAGTACTTACCTTATGCCATTAATAATTCTAGCACCTCTTAATTTAGTCCTGACAAATAATTATTCGCTAAGTGTGGCAAATCGCCAATTTGGTGCGTTGACGTATGAAACTATTACTTTGGGCTTCTTATCTGGATTACTTTACTACCAATTTATTGATAAAAGTTATAGATTGCCGCTGTTTCTGTTACCTATTTTTGTGATTATGATTCCATATACAAGTCATCGCACTGTTTGGGCAATTCTTTTTGCAACAGTGCCCATAATTTTTCTTTGGGTTCAAAATTATAAATATATGTTCCTCGTGGCAGTTGTTGGATTCATTGTGGGTTTTTTTATACAGATTGATATTGCATTTATACAGCAGAGATTAACTGCATTTACCGATTTTGACGCTGACGCAACAGGCTCGTGGAGAATGTTGATTTGGAATGCTGTAATTGATAATGCAACATTTATGGGAAATGGGTTAGGAGCTCGATTCATTGTGCATGCAAAACTAATTGGTGATCAGGCGATGGCAGGAGCTCATAACGGTTTTATTCAAACACTATACTATTTGGGATATTTGGGGATTTCTTTAGTAATTTTATTTGTATCTAGTTTCTTATATAAATCGTACATTAAAATTAGAATGAAAAATATTGACCCAAATGATAAATTTGTTTATAGACTAAGTTTTCTATCTACTATAGCCTTGATTATGTATATGATTGGTTATGGGGCCGATGTTGTAAGCTGGATTTTTATTTCATTTTCGTTGATACTTAATTTTTCCACAAATAAACGTATATCAAATGTCAGAAAAATATCCTAAAATATCTATTATTACTCCATCATACAATAGTGCAAAATATTTAAAAGATTGCATAAATAGTGTAATAGATCAAAATTATAACAATTTTGAACATATAATTGTTGATGGAGAATCAACAGATGATACACTTTCAATAGTTAAAGAGTATCCGCATTTGAAATGGATTTCAGAAAAAGATGAAGGTCAAAGTGATGCTTTAAATAAAGGATTCCATTTAGCAACAGGTGAAATAATCGGATGGCTTAACGCTGACGATCAATACTGCACTAAAACATTTCATAAAATTAGCAAGTATTTTATTGATAACCCGAATGTTGATGCATTTTATTCAAATTTTTATTTGCTTTTTCAATCAAATAAGAAGGTACAAAAAGTATATTCGCACATACCTATTAAATGGCTTTCACTTTATCATTGCTATATCCCTTCTACAACTTTCTTCTTTAGAAAAGAAATTATTGATTCAGGCATACTAATTGATAAGAATTTTAAACTAACAATGGATAAAGAGTTTTTTGCTCATATTTTATATTCTGGATATAAATTAAAATATGTAAATGATTTCTTTGCCATTTTCAGATGGCATAATTCAAACAAGTCTTTAGATGTGCCAAATGTTCGTGAAATAAGATATAAAGAAGGTTTTAAAGTATTTAATAGATACTCAAGTATAAAGTTAATGAATAATGAGTTTGGTCTTAAAATCTATAGAATATTATGTTCAACCTTATTAATATATAGAAAATATATAAAAATTGTTTATTCGTGAAACTTAAACATTGACAGGTATATGATAATTCTCCACTATTTACTTGGACGGTGTAATCCAGATTCAGCAAATGGCATTGAAAAGATGGTATACAATATGACTCTTGAATTGGCAAAAAATTCAAGTAACTGTGTAATCTTATTTTCCCTTACAAATAAAGAAATTATTAGTATACCAAATGTTCAGATATATAAATTTAAACCACATAAAGCCGCAATTTTACTTCCAATTGAAATAAAAAAAAAAATAATTGAGTGTAATCCTGATGTCGTACATTTACACTCGGTAAATAACCCACATAATTACATTATTTCCAGATGGTTAAATGAACTGAATATACCTTATGTTATTACAGCTCACGGTGGTTTAGACAAATCAATATTACTTAGAAAAAAAATACTCAAGTTAATATATAAATATATTATAGAATTAAAACTTTACAATGGAGCTCTTTTTGTTCATTCTGTAGGAGATACTGAAAGTATTAGAAATTATGGTGTAAATAATCATATCGTTGAAATACCAAACGGGATAAATTTAGATGTTATACCTAAAGAGTATATAAATAACGACATTTTGAAAGATTATCCTTTCTTGAGTTCTAAAAGAATTGTTTTGTTTGTAGGACGCTTAGATCCAGTCCAAAAGGGGTTAGATGTTTTATTAAAAGCTTTTAGTAATAATAACATTAAAAACTTGGTATTGTTATTAGTTGGCCCTGACCATAAAGATAATACTCCACACCTAAAAGAAATGATCTCAAATTATGATATAAAAGATAAAGTATTAATCGTAGGTCCTTTATTTGGTCCCAAAAAATATAATTATTTAAATCATTCAGATATTTTTATTCATACTTCAAGATGGGAAGGCTTGTCTTTGTCAGTGCTCGAGGCAATGGCTATGAGCTTACCTTGTTTATTGACAAAACAGGCTAATCCAATAGGCATGTTAAAAAATGGAAATTCAGGATGGATTGTAAATTTTGATTTTCAAGAAATTGCTAAGGCCCTTATTAATGCAGAATCTGAGTCTAAACTAAAATTAAAAAAAATGGGACTAGAAAATTATAAAATAATTTTAGATTCATTTCAATGGAAAAATATTGCTATAGATATGAATAAGAGTTATAAAAAATTTATTAATAAAAACCAAGAAATTAGAGGCAATTAAGAGAAATGGGAAAAAACCAATTTCCTTCAATCAAATTTATTGAGGATAGAAACCAGTTTTTAGTAGATAGTTGTAAAGATAAAAATGTACTACATTTAGGGTGTGCAGATGCCATTCATTATAAAGATAATGAGATAATAGGTAGGTATTTGCATCTGAGGTTAATGGAACAATCTAACTTACTTTATGGTGTGGATTTAAGCCAAGAAGTTTTAGATTATTTAAAAGAAAAATATAATGTTGCCAATCTTTATGTAGATAATGTTGAAAACCTTACTTTCGATTCAAATAAAGTTAATTTTGATGTAATAATTGCAGGTGAATTAATCGAACATCTATATAATCCAGGCCTGTTTTTACAATCAGTAAAAAAATATATGAATAAAAATACTAAATTGATTATTACTACACCTAATTTGTTGAGTCTAAAGTTGTTTCTTCATAATTTAAAATCAAATCAAAGAATTCATCCGGACCACACTTTGGGGTTTACATTTTCCCTTATTAAAACATTATTCAATCGGTTTGATCTTACAGTTTCAAATTGGTATACTAGTAATGAAATATTTGAAACGAATTCCAATAAAATTGCCAATAGTGCGTTAAAGTGGTTCTTTCGAACCATGCCTAGATTTGGTGATACAATGATTTGTGTAGCAAAACTTAAATCGGATTAATTGATGTTGCTTGATGTCAACAAACTTAAAGTTGCAATAATACAATCTATTATAACTCAATTTAACAATTACAATATTTTCTTTACTGTCGTAAGTGGATTAGAAAAATTTCCAAGGATGGTTGGTAGGGATATAGATGTTGTAATATTTAATGATGTTGAATTCGCATTAGAACTGGTTAAAAAAGAATTCCACAAAAATGAATTTTATGCGATTCATCCTCCTCCCATTTGGGGTAAAAGAATAATAGGAATAAAAAAAATCAATGGGAAATGGCAATATCTCGAATTTCATAGCTTAAAAAATATTTCATGGGGTTTTATTGATTTTAATGATTTTTTTAATTCAGAAGATAAACAAATCGAAAGTAAACTTTGGCTTCCATTTGTTAGAAAAGTATTGTTACCTGTTTTAGCCAATAATGAGAGGAAGTTACTATATAATATTCAAAATGAAGAAAAGATATTTGAGTTTATTCAAGCTGGAAAACAAATATTATCTAAAAAGCTTAATTCAAAAACGGTAGTTCAATTTTTTTACTATCTTGAAATAACGCAATTAGAAAAATTAATAGGATTAAAAAATTTAAAAAGAGATTTAATATTACACTATATTTTTTCTCATCCTGGAAATGCTATTAAAAATTTAGTTGGGTGGATCAAAAAAAAGGCATTAGTATTTACTTCACCGTGTGGGCCATTGATACTCCTAAATTGTAATAATAATGCTTTTTTAATTCATTTAGTAAAACAGATTAATAATATCGACTTGCCAATGTTTTTTCACTTACCAGTACATAAAATAAATAAGGATTACTGTGTACAAAGAAACCTTTATCGTTATATGTCAAAGGGGATGAGTTTCTTTAATATATTAGATAATATAATAAAGGATCTGGTTGAGGTGCTTTTTAAAACAAAATTAATGAAAAGCCGACAACAGCTTGTCATTTATTATCAAGCGAATTTTTTGCAAGAAAAAAAAAATAGTTTGATAGCTTTATTAATATTAAAGCTTATGAATGTTTTTTTAATTTTCTTACCTAACCCTGATGCAGTAATTAATATTATACTGCAAGAAGAGCAAGTTAAAATTAATGAATGCATTAAAAATAGTTATTGTTGCAATTTACAATTTAATAGCGAAGTTATAAGCTCCATAAACAATCCTGAACTAACAATACTTGAATCACAGTTAAATGATGAAATTGTTAATATTTTTAAAATGGTAAATTCAAAAGAGAATTGAAATCTAAATCTAATAGAATTACTATATCTCTTCATGGACCTGATGGTGTTGGAAAATCTACAACTCTTGATTTTCTTATAAATCAACTTGACAATGTTAATTTAGAAAGAAGGTTTTGGCGTCCGGGGTATTTACCACCTCTTCATAAAATAGCTCATCGTCAACCCCAAAATATCAAAATTAATGATTCTATAATAATACCAAGACAGGAGCATGGCAAATTTCAATTTGCGAGACAGATATATTATTTAATAGACTATGCTATTGATCGGTTTTTTTCTAAAAGTAATATTTGTAATTCATCTGATCTTGTTTTTTATGATAGGTCTTATTTAGATATTTTGGTTAATCCAGAAAGATTTGGTTTAAAAAAGATATTTATAACTAAACTATATCCAAAGGTTGCTCAAAAGGCAGATATTAGCATACTATTATATGATGAACCAGAATATATTTATAGACGTAAACCTGAATTACCTGTTAAAATTCTTACCCAACATCAATTAAGTTGGATTAAATTACATAGGTTAGGAGAAATTGAATATCTAATCCGAATAAATAGAGCTCCCTATGCAATTGCAAATGAAATAAAGACACTAATTCTTAGCAAGTTTAATAATTATATCGATTCAAAAACAGATTATAATCCAGAATTATGGGTACAAAGTTTCTTCAATGCATATCATGAAAGGCAGTCATATCCTGAACTTGTATTAATAAAATTTAATGATGGTCGCGGATTTATTGTTAACTATAAGTTTAGACGATCTATAACTAATAGTTTATCTCTTTACTCTCCAGCCTCAAAAAAAGCACGATTATTAAAAAATTTTATTCAATTATCATTTAAGTGTGGTTTTGCAAAATATATTTTTAATAAAATACATATTGACCAGACACAGCTAAGCTCTTTCCTGCGTTTTATTAATAGTTTATTTCCAGAACTTAATGTAATAAATTTTTCAATATCTTTAGGCGCACCTGGTCCTAAACGTAAGATAGTATTTTGTTTAATGGATTTAAATGGAAGTATAATAGCATTTGCCAAAATTGCCAATAAAGAAGCCGCCATTGAAGGTCTAAAAACTGAAGCAAATATTTTAAAAAATTTAAATTCTCATAAGTTTCATGCGATTGATATACCGGAAGTTTTATATGAAGGGAGATGGAAAGTTAAATATTGTCTTGTTACAAGTGCCCTTGATTCTAAAAAAATATCGCATAAATCAATGATATTAGAAAAAGAAGAATTCTTAAATGTCGTAAAAGATTTTTCAAAAATAAATTACAGTGCAATGGTATTGGTGGAATCTGATTTTTTCTTAGAATTACAAAAAATGGTTAACCATATTAAAACACCGTATTTAAAACACCTTTGTGAAGATTCATTAGAGATAATCATTAAAAAAGTTTTATCTATACAATTACCTTTTCACTTTTCTCATGGTGATTTTACACCATGGAATATGTATAATACAAAACCGAAAGTTGGTGTTTTTGACTTTGAATATGCAATTGATTCTGCACCTGCTGGTTTTGATGTTATACGCTATTATACCCAAGTTATGATACTGATCCGGAAAACTTCCAAATATCAAGTACACAAAGAATTAACAGAAAAGATAGGTTGGTATAAAATTTATGAAACTTATCTATTAAAACTGAATATAGATTTAGAAATCATTGATAGAATTATCCATGGTGTTTATGGTTTATATTTAATATATCATATATGTATTTATGAAAATGATAGATCCATTTTTAGTGAAAACATGAAAACCTTTAGCTATCTGTTGAATTTATTTATAATTGAGCATACAATTTTAAAAAACACGGGTCTGGAAAAAGTTAACAATTAAAAGTATTGAAAATATTAGTATCCGCTTACGCATGTGAACCCGGTAAAGGCTCTGAAGCAGGTATCGGTTGGAACTGGGTCGAACAATTATCAATTGAGAATGAGATATGGGTTATAACCAGGGAAAATAATAGCATACCTGTTACTAAGAACCAATCTTTACCGCAAAATACACATTGGATATACTATGATTTACCATACTACCTAAGATTTTGGAAAAAAGGTTCTCGTGGTGCAAGAGTTTATTATTATTTATGGCAGATAGCTATTTATTTCAAGATAAAAAAAATTAATAATAAAATTAATTTCGATGTAATTCAACATGCAACATTTGGCTCATATTGGTTACCAAGCTTACTATGTTTGTTACCCATTCCATTTATCTGGGGACCGGTAGGTGGTGGTGAATCAGCGCCAAAAAGCTTATACAAGTCATTAGATCTAAATGGAAAAATTTTTGAGCATAAAAGAGATATCGTAAGATCTCTTGTTCAATTCGATATACTTTGGAAATTAACCGTAAAACGGGCTACAATAGCTCTAGCAACATCCGAACAGACCAAAGAACGATTGCATAAAGCAGGTGTTAAAAATATACAAATAATGTCAAATGTTGCATTGCCTTTAAAAGACATCGAAAAATTAAACCAATTCCAAATCAACAAAAATCCCAATCTGATCTTTGTTAGTATTGGCAGATTGTTGCATTGGAAAGGTTACCACTTAGGTTTAAAGGCCTTTGCGGAGTTCTTAAAATCAGGTGATATTCACTCGGAATATTGGATAGTTGGAGAAGGTCCCGAATTTCAAAACTTAAAGGATCTGGCTAGCCAACTTGGTATTCAGGAACAAACGAGATTCATGGGTAACCTTTCCCGGGAAGAGGTTTTTGGTGTTTTAAAAGATAGCGATGCATTAGTGCATCCAAGTTTTCACGACTCGGGTGGATGGGTTTGTGCCGAGGCAATGGCCGCGGGAAGGCCAGTTATATGTTTGGATATTGGTGGGCCAGCCTTACAAGTTGACGAAAACACAGGATATAAAATACCGCCAACAAATACAAAAGAGGTAATAGAATATCTCAAAAATAGCATGGAAGAACTATACCATAACACTAATTTAAGATTGCAATTTGCAGAAGCATGTAAAGTAAGGATCTTGGATAATTTTTCATGGAATTTACGGCGTAAAGAAATGCTACAAATAATGAGTGATGCAATTCGAGTGAATAAAACGATATGAAAATCGGCATAGATGCTAAATGGTATTTTAAAGGACCTGCAAGCGGTAAAGTTGTTATTGAAAACCTGGTTAATAAACTGGCCGAAGCAAATACAGATCATGAATTTGTTTTTTTTCTTGATGAAAAGGAGCGTCAAAACACTTTTCCATATCAAAAACCCAATATCAAATTAGCAAATATCTGGGCAGGTAATAATCTGGTTTCCAATTTGTTTGTCTTGCCTAAGGTGGCCAAAGAACACAATATTGATGTTCTTGTTTATCAAAATTTCCCATCACTTTTTACAAATTACAAACAAATCGCCTATATTCACGATATTATATTTCTCACTCACCCTGAATATTACACCTGGAAAGAGCGATTATATTTCTCGCCGCTAAAATTTTTGGCAAAACATTCGGATCGTATCAATACGGTTTCATATGCGGAGCAGAAGCGTATATCTGACCACTATGGCATTAGTGAAACCAAAATAGATGTCATTCATCATGGCGTTAACACAAATTTTAAGCCGTTAACCAAACAGCTCGCTGAAACAATTTTGTCGGTTAAGTCAAAATATAAATTACCGGATGAATTTTTGTTATATGTTGGCAGATTAAATGTTCGCAAGAATATCTTTAATTTATTAAGTGCAATTCCCAAACTTGAAAATCAAAATATTCCCCTGGTTATTGTTGGTGGCTTTGACTGGAAAATGGGTGAAGTGGAATCTACCATAGACAGATTGGGAATTCGAAACCGTTTGATATTTACTGGCCCGGTTTTCGGTAAGGAATTAGCGGCAGTTTACTCTCTTGCAAAAGTATTTTGTTTTCCATCATATGAAGAAAGTTTTGGGCTTCCCCCTTTGGAAGCAATGGCTTCCGGGATTCCGGTAGTTGTATCAGACTCATCCTCCATACCGGAAATTTGCGGAGATGCCGGTAATTATGTGGATGCCCATTCCCCCGAAAGTATTGCTAATATGATCGATAAACTGTTGACTGATCCGGAACTATATGAACAAAAGCGGCAACTGTCATTAAAACAGGCAGCAAAATTTTCCTGGGAGAAAGCTGCCCGGGATTTGATCCGGAGTTGCGAGAAAGCGGTTGGTATCAATGCACCTGCTGAAAGTCATTGAAAAAATTGTCAGTATCCTAAAAAAAAATCCGGATTACCGGTTTAAAGTTAAACTGACCAACCGGGAGTTGCTTGGCATTCTTAACACTCGTGGTATGCAATTATGTCGTGGCTTAATCAAGCGATTTTTTTTCCGCAAAGTAAAAGGATTGGTGTTTATTGGAAAATATACCCGTTTTGAGCATCCCTATATGATTCAAGCCGGAAATGGGTTGATTATCGAAGATTTTGTACACATTAATGCCCTCTCTCATGAGGGCATTTGTTTTGGTAATAATGTTACTGTCGCAAAATACACAAGTTTGGTTTGTAGTGGCGTTATCGCAAATAAGGGAATTGGGATTACTATTGGCAATAATTCAGCCATCGGCGCCCAATCTTTTCTTGGGGGGCAAGGTGGTATAACCATTGGTAATGATGTCATTATGGGCCCGGGTGTTCGAATCTTTTCGGAAAATCATAATTACGATCATCCGGAGATACCCGTTCGACTGCAAGGTGAAAGCCGGAAAGGTGTAACAATTGGAAATGATTGCTGGATCGGTGCCGGCAGCACTATTCTGGATGGCGTTGTTATCGAAGATGGCTGTATTATAGCTGCGGGTTCAGTCGTAACAAAAAATATCGAAAAAAACTCTATTGCTGCGGGGATACCTGCGAAACTTATTAAGAAAAGAATCAAAGAATGAAAATCGCGATTATTGGCTCACGCGGCTATCCTTACGTATATAGCGGTTATGAAACATTTGTAAAGGAACTATGTGAGCGGCTGGTCAAAAAAGGTATTGATGTAACGGTTTATTGTCACAAGAACCTTTTTACCACTTATCCCGATACCGTCAATGGTGTGAACCTTGTTTATATTAACACTATAGAGAAAAAAACGCTCAGCCAGTTTGTTCATTCTTTCCAATCCATGATACATGCCTGCACAAAAGATTATGACCTTGTTCTGGCAGTTAACTCGGCAAACGGACCGTTTGGTTTGTTTTCCCGTATTTTGGGTAAAAGAACCGCAATCAATGTGGATGGTTTGGAATGGCTGCGCCCCAAATGGCAAGGATTAGGGGCAAAATATTTTTACACTGCTTCCAAATTAGCGACCAAATTGTATAATGAAATTATTACCGACTCTGTTGAAATGGGTAAGATTTATAAAGAGACATTTAATGCCGATTCAACCGTCATTGCCTATGGTGCAAATATTCGACATTCCAAACAACCGGAACTCATCGAACGCTGGCAACTACAAAAAGAAGGGTATTATTTAATTGTTGGTCGCCTGATCCCGGATAATAATGCGGATGTGATTGTAGAGCGGTTTGTAAAATCAAATTCAGACAAGCAACTGGTCGTGGTCGGTGATGTGCCTTATAATGATGACTATGCCCAGAAAATAAAACAGGTTAGCGATCCCCGCGTGATTTTTACCGGCTATGTAACCGATCAGGATGAATTGGCTGAACTCTATCATAATTGTTTTGCCTATTTTCACGGGCATGAATTTGGTGGTACAAATCCAACATTGCTAAAAGCCCTGGCTTATGGGTGTGCGATTATTGCACTGGATACCCGTTTTAGCCGGGAAGTGCTGGACAATGGCAAATATGGCGTATATTTTCGCAAGCATGACGATTCATTAATCGACTTGATTAAATCCCTTGAAGAAAATCCCAATATAATTTCTGCCCAAAGAAAGATTTCCCGGAACAGGATAACGGAATGCTACACCTGGGGTAAGATAACCGATCAGTATATCGAGTTGTTTCAAAAAATGACACTTTCAAAAAAATGAAGTTATCCATTAATACTGGGTTGTTCCATTTCCCTATTGTTTAAGACGTTTCACTAGCAACAACATAACCCTGATCGACCGGGAGTACACCCGGCAGCAGGGTTTTTTCATTATATAGGTTATTGGTTTATTTTTGCGGTAGTTTTGCTCCAGATGGAATCGGAAACTCGAAACTCGACGCCGAAGATGCTCCTTTTCCGAAGGAACCGCTTCGCGGCGGGGAACTCGGAATTGACCATCGACCATCGACAATTGACAATTGACCATACACAAGATTACATCGTAGATGTTCCATTATTGTAGCCAAATCATTTCACCCAACCGACCAACCCTCGTAGAGGGTTAATGCACGATGAATCCTCTACGAGGATTTATTTATCCGGTTGCCACTCATTTTCTACAATAATGTAACCGCTACGCGGTTTTTAATGATTTTGTTCAAATCACCTGCTTTTGCTTCCCTAACCGGATAAAGACATTCCAGGCAGGAGCCTGTAACGAGGTGCGTCGAACATCGTAGATGTTCCGTTATTGTATCCAAATAACCGGATAAAGACATTCCAGGCAGGAGCCTGTAACGAGGTGCGTCGAACATCGTAGCTGTTCCATTATTGTATCCAAATCATCCCTCACCGGATAAAGACATTCCAGGCAGGAGCCTGTAACGAGGTGCGTCTTATACCCATTCACTCATTTACCCATACACCCATTTACCCAAACAATGATTGACATCTGTCAATTCATACAAGCATTGATTTCAAGACAAAAATTACAGATATTCGTGACCATTCGTGAATATTCATGGCAAAAGAAAATCATGAGGCATCAATGAAAAAGGCACTCATTACCGGCATAACCGGTCAGGATGGCAGTTATTTAACTGAACTGCTGATTGAAAAAGGCTATCAGGTGCACGGCATTGTCCGTCGCGCCAGCAATTTTAACACCCAGCGTATTGAACATATTTACCAGGATCCCCACGAACAGCCCCGCAAAATGGTGCTGCATTACGGGGACTTGACCGATTCCTCCAACCTCAACCGCATTCTTGAAAAGGTGCAGCCGGATGAAATTTATAATCTGGCCGCCCAGAGTCACGTCGGTGTTTCTTTCCAGGTGCCGGAATATACTGCGGAAGTGGATGCTGTCGGCACGCTGCGTTTTCTCGATGCGATTAAAGAAACCGGTATCAAAGCGCGGTTTTACCAGGCTTCTACATCGGAGCTTTACGGCAAAGTGCAGGAAGTGCCGCAGACGGAAAGCACCCCGTTTTATCCCCGCAGCCCTTACGGCGTTGCCAAAATGTATGCCTTCTGGATCACCGTGAACTATCGCGAAGCCTATAACCTCTTTGCCTGCAACGGGATTTTGTTTAACCACGAATCGCCCCGGCGCGGGGAAACTTTTGTGACCCGCAAGATCACCCGGGCGATTACCCGGATGGCTATCGGCGAGCAGGACAATTGTTTATGGGAAATCTCGATGCCAAACGCGATTGGGGCTACGCACCGGAATATGTGGAAGGTATGTGGCGCATGCTCCAGCAAAGCGAACCGGATGATTTTGTGCTGGCAACCGGACAGACCAATTCTGTTCGGGAATTTATCGAAGCCTCGTTTGATGGCTTCGGGGTAACCTTGCAGTGGCAGGGCAACGGTAGCGAAGAATATGCGGTGATTGCCAATATCGATGATCCCAAATTGCCGGGACTGGAACGCTCTCCGGCCTTTCGCGTCGGGCAAACGGTTGTGGCCATTGACCCGCGTTATTACCGTCCCACCGAGGTGGATTTGCTGATCGGTGATCCGGCTAAAGCCAAAAAACATCTCGGCTGGCAACCCCAAACCACCTTCAGGGAACTGGTCGATATTATGATTGTCGCAGATTACCGGTTGGCCAAGATTGAAAAACAGATGAAGCAGTGAAATAAGTAAAAAGGCTCGTCCTGAGCGAAGCCGAAGGGAAAAAGTAAAAAGTAAAAAGGCTCGTCCTGAGCGAAGCCGAAGGGAAAAAGTAAAAGGCTTGTCCTGAGCGCAGTGTCACCCTGAGCGCAGTGTCACCCTGAGCGATTGTCACCCTGAGCAAGTGTCACCCTGAGCAAGTGTCACCCTGAGCGCAGTGTCACCCTGAGCAAGTGTCACCCTGAGCGCAGTGTCACCCTGAGCGCAGTCGAAGGGTCGAAGGGTCGAAGCGGCAAAGCGGCGGAAGGTAAACCCTGGGTTTTCTTGCCAAAAGCCAAAAGCCAAAAGCCAAAAGCCAAAAGCTAAAAGCCAAAAGCTAAAAGCTGATCACAACCCGCCAATAAAATTGACCATTGACTACACATGCAGTTTGCGACTATATTTAATTTATGATCATATAACAACTGCCAGGTATTAAATGATGACCCGTTTATTGGAAAAAGCGTTTAAAAAAATGTCCCGGCTTCCGGAAATCGAACAAAATGCATTAGCGCGTTGGATACTTGATGAAATTGATTCGGAAAAACTGTGGGATAAAAAGTTTGCTGAATCTGAAGACGCATTGGCTAAGCTGGCTTTGGAAGCGTTGGAAGAAGATGAACAGGGTAATGCGACCCATCTGGACATTGACAAATTGTGAGATCAAAGGCAACATCCCGATTTTTGAAAAAATTACTATGATTTGCCTGCAGAAATAAAAAAACAGGCAAAAGTAGCTTATGCTGTATTCCGTAAAGATCCCTGGTATCCCGGACTCCGATTTAAGAGAATTCATTCAAGTCTGCCGGTATATTCCGTGCGAATAAGCAGGGATTACCGGGCAGTTGGTGTAATAAAAACGGATTACATCCCTTGGTTCTGGGTATGTTCCCACGCCGATTATGACAGTCTCCTGAAACAATTGTAAAAAAAGTCCGGCTTCGACAGGCTCATCCAATAGCATCTGCAGATACAGCTATCGAGCTATTGAACGTGTTTTATAAAACTTTCTCTTTTACCGATTCGTTTGATGTCTGGCAGTCCTCAACATCCCTCATCAAATGGCAGGGCTGATAAGTTCTTTGGAAATTTTTTATTAAAACCATTATAAAATGTCACCCCTCCGGGGTTTTGGATAGTTTCATTTATTTTCCGAATATAAACATGTTACCCCTCCGGGGTTTTGGCTTCAATGCAAATAACTGCAGAGCAGTTACATGTTTATAGAAAATTATCCCATATTTTTATGAGAAACCCCAGCGGGGTGATATGTTGACTGTATAGCGATGGATTTCCGCTAAAGCAGGTCCCCGAAGTTATTTATCGGGGAACCTGCGGGAATGACTGAACTTCCCCCAGTTTCCCCATCAACCCATAACCCATCAACCCATTCACCCACTAACCCATACACCCAACATGAAAACAACATCAAAAATCTACATAGCCGGACATCGCGGTCTGGTTGGCTCCGCCATAGCACGGCGGTTGGCATCAAACGGATTTAACAATCTGGTGCTCAAACGATCCGCAGAACTTGATCTACGGAATCAGGCAGCCGTTGCGGCTTTCTTTGAAAAAGAGCAGCCGGAATACGTATTTTTGGCTGCCGCCAAAGTGGGCGGCATTTTGGCCAATAACGATTATCCGGCGGATTTTATCTACGATAACCTGATGATCCAGTCCAATATTATTCATCACAGCTACCGGAACGGGGTGAAAAAGCTGCTGTTTTTGGGTAGCTCCTGTATTTATCCCAAATTCGCCCCGCAACCGATGAAGGAAGAACATTTGCTGGACGGCAAGCTGGAACCGACCAACGAGCCTTACGCTATCGCCAAGATTGCCGGGATCAAAACCTGCCAGTCCTTTAATCGCCAGTATGGCACATCATTTATTTCGGTGATGCCCACCAATTTGTATGGATCCAACGATAATTTCGATCTGCAAAGTTCCCACGTCCTGCCGGCGCTGATCCGCAAGTTTCATGAAGCCAAACTTGCCGGAAAACCGTCCGTGGAAATCTGGGGGACTGGTTCACCCAAACGGGAATTCCTGCATGCGGATGATCTGGCGGATGCCTGTGTGTATCTGATGCAGCACTATGCAGATAGCGAGATTGTCAATATCGGGGTGGGTGAGGATATCGCAATAAAAGACCTGGCGCTGCTGATTAAGGATATCGTTGGTTTTAGCGGTGAACTAACGTTTGACACATCCAAACCGGACGGCACGCCCCGCAAACTGCTGGATGTCTCCAAACTGAATGGTTTGGGGTGGAAAGCCGGTATCTCTTTACGGGATGGCATTACCCAAACCTATCAATGGTATCTGGCCCAGCAGCCGTAAGATACATAACATTTGCAGAGAACGCGTATATGCGTTCCGCAGGATAACATCCCCCTTAATCCCCCTTCGAAGGGGGAAATCAGACATCCCCTCCTTTGAAATGCTGCCATTAAGTTAAGCACAACCTGTCATGGTGAGCGAAGTCGAACCATGATATATGCACGGCAAAATTACCCATCGACCCATCGACCCATCGACCCATCGACCCTTCGACTGCGCTCAGGGTGACACTGTGCTCAGGGTGACACTTAGCTCAGGGTGACAAAACTGCCCACTTTGATCCTTAACTTAATGGCAGCGCAGGGGGGATGTTCTTTCCAGCCCCGTCATATTCATGGCGGGGATTTTTATTTACGGAAGAATATCAACAAAAATGGGAATATATAATGAATTTTGCCGATCTGTTAAGCCAGTCACAAATGCACCTATATAATGATGTATTTTGAGTCGCAAATCAAAACATGGAAGTGGTTTGTTTGACAGGATATGCATGATGATCAAGAAAATAAATTGTTGATTGTATCATCAAAATATCACGGTTTTTGGTTGATTCGGAAATGACAAGACTCAATTTGATAAACATCATAAGTGCCTTGACAGAAATAATTTGGGTAGTGGTAGATATTGAGTGATTTGATACACCATAAAGACGAGATTCTTTCCCGGAAAGCCGGGAGACGAAGCATCTGTATGTTGAAATATCAATTAAATAGTGACACTACCATAATTTGCTAATTAAAATGTAAATCTTGTCAGGCTGAGCGAAGTCGAAGCCGCTATCATTATGAATTGTCCTTCGATTCCCTCAGCCTTACATTGAAAATATTAATTTAATCGTTCTTTGACAAATAGTGTGGAAGTCAGCTAAAACATGCATATTCTGTCATGCTGAGTCCCGCTTTGCGGGAAAGCCTCTGTTTTTTATCGAATGACGACCTTCGACGCAGTTTATCCTGAGCTTACCGAAGGGCTCAGGCTGGCGCAGTAACAGAACTTATTCCACAAAAATTGTCAGAGAACCAATTAAATTTGTATCTGCACTTACGATCCGGTAAATCCTGTTATCCTGTCAGCACAAATGACCGGTAACATTAGCATTTAAAAAGAAATTGCGCAATATAAGGTTAATGTGTTATACTGTCGGCTTGTTTTTTAACAACTGATGTTTTGCATTTTAGCCGCAGCATCACGGAAGACCTGAGAGATTGCACTAAATAACTTTTTGAGCAGGAGATTCCTGCATCCGCGCCAAAGGCGCTCCTTCGGAGCAGGAATCTGGTTTAATATTGATGTAAATAATGGTAATGACCAATTGCAGTATAATTAACACGGGCTTCATGAACCTTTCTCTGTGAGCCCTTGCGCCTCTGTTGCAAAAAAAGTTTAATAAGCGGCGCGAAAATACAAATATTTTCAATCATTAAAGTCCGCAGTTTAACTGCCGAAAATAGTGTCTGTAATCTAAATTCAACAATCTTTACTGAAACAGGATTAACCTCATGCTAAAACGGAATTGGCGATTCGTCTATACGATGCTCGTCATGATTGGCGATTTCATCATGATCAACGCTGCTTTCCGGCTGGCGCTGTATCTTCGTTTCCCGGAATTGGATGAACCCTTAGCCAGATATTTTGAGCCCTGGCTATTTGTCAACCTGATCTTTTTCCCGCTGGCCGCTATCCTCGGGCTTTACCGGAGTGTTTACAGCAGCCCGATTTTGCATCAGAAACAGCACCTCAAAATAATGACCTACTACCTCGGTCTGCTCACGATGTCCTATCTGTTCTTGATCAAGGGACATGAGTTTTCCCGAGGCGTGGTAATTATCTTTCTGATGTCCCAATACATCATTCTGGAAGTCATGCACACCCTGATGCACAAAATCAACCTGCGCCTGTTTAATAAGGGATTTGGCAATCAGCGGATACTGGTGGTTGGCACTGATCTGTCTGCCCTGCGCTTTACCGAAATCCTGACGGATGCATACGGTGATTATTACGATTTGCGCGGGTTTATCGCCAACGGCACGCCCCATCACCATCCCGAAATTGCGCCGTATATTATCGGTAAATACCACGATGTGGACACGATTATCCCGGAACACGGCATCGACAAAGTGTTTATTGTCAGCGATTCCATGCTGGAAAAGAAATACGAACCGATCCGCAAAGCCTGCGAACATTTTGGGGTTGCGGTTAAAATGGTGTCGCCGGATGTTAAAAAACTGATGAACCAGATCAAGGTAAAAGATGTTACCGGCGTGCCGCTATCCACGGACAGCCGGCGTTTGCGGGTGCCGGTGTGGCAGTCCCGACTGAAGCGGGTCTTCGATTTAATTATTCTGGCTTTTGCCAGTATTTTACTCATTCCGGCCGGTGCCATTATTGCAGCGATGATCCGCTTAACTTCAAAAGGTCCTGTTTTTTTCAAACAAAGACGTTCGCTGTATAAAGGCGGCCCGGAATTCTGGTTCTATAAATTCCGCACCATGTATGATAATGCTGATGACATGAAAGATAAAATCTGGGCAAATAACGAAACCAACGGCGCATTGTTCAAAATGAAGGATGATCCCCGGGTAACGCCGGTCGGCAAATTCCTCCGCAAATACAGCCTGGATGAAATTCCCCAGTTTATTAATGTATTACAAGGGGATATGAGCATCGTTGGACCGCGTCCCTTGCCGATCAATGATTTTAACAAAATCAAAAATGGCAAAGTGAATTACGATTGGTATGCCAAGCGCGGGAACACCAAGCCGGGTATCACCGGACTGTGGCAAATTTCCGGCAGAAGTAATCTCTCGTTCGAGGAAATGTGTTTGCTGGATCTCTATTATATCGAAAACCAGTCCATTTTCTTTGATATGGAAATCCTGTTTGAAACGATTCCGGTGGCTTTCCTCGGCAAAGGCGCCTATTGATTCGATGATGTAACATATTTGATATAAGAAAAGGGAGCACAGTTTTGTGTTCCCTTTTTTTGTAGGGATCGTATATATGCGATTCCTACACGGCATTTGGCTAATTTCCCAGTTTATTTCACTCCCAAAAACCTAACCGCTTTCCTTTTTTATTGCATCCGTTAACCCGTAAAATTAGATTCTGTCTGACAAAATCAACAGTTGAGGCGATCCATGATTCAACGTTTTCGCAACATATTATTTCTGCTTATCTTCAGTTCAGTGACGTTATTTGGACAGGAAACCCTGCCGCCGTATCATTGGGCAAATGATTATATCGATTATCTTAAAGTTGCCGGGTATTTGCCCGGTATCGATGTCAACCAGCGACCGCTGGAACGGGACGCCATTGCCCGGGAACTGCTAAACATCGGTTGGCAGCAGCAGCTTTCCGCAAAAGACCGATCGATCATCCGTTTGCTCTATCGGGAATTCAGCCCGGAAATTGCCCAGTTGGCACGTTTGGGCGACTGGCGCGAATTATTTAACACTGCAATGGGTGTCCTGAAACTGCCGTTGGAAATACCCGATCGCTCAACAGCAATAAAACCGGGATTTTTTGGTGAACTTTATCTGCAAGATTCCCGCGATACCGATACCCAAACCGAATACGATGCCCATGCAACAGTGATGGGCAATCTCAACCAATCGTTTACATTTTACAGCAATCTCCGGGTCTTCAGCGATGCGCCATCGACCTATATTGGCAAGGAATACCGTAATTTATACGGCTATATGGAGCAAGGTTATTTGCAATACCGGCAGGATTGGCTGAGCATCAAAGTCGGGCGGGACTGGCTGCAGTCCGGTCCCGGACGGGATGCCCAATTGCTGTTCTCCGCCAATAGCCGTCCGTTTGATATGTATCATCTCAAATTCGGTAAATCTGTGCTGCAATTTTCGTTTTGGGGGATGCAGCTGGATCGCCAGCGGATCATCGATGACCGCAGTTATATCGCCAACCGCTATCTCAACGGACACAGTTTGCGCCTGAACCTTCGCAATCGCATTTACATCGGCATCTCCGAAGTTGCGTTGTATGGCGGCGAAAACCGTTCCTGGGAGATGGGATTTGTCAATCCGCTGTCCTTTTATTATCTCTACAATTTGAATCAGGAAGTCGGCGGAACCAACGCCAACGTGCTCTATACCATCGACTGGGATCTGTATGTTTTCCCGCAAATGAACATCTACGGCGAATTGTTGATTGATGATTATCAGGTGGATAACGAGGCGCCCGGCGATCTTGAGCCTGCGGAACTGGGGCTGCTGCTCGGATTTCAATGGGCTAATCCGGCGGGATTTTCCGGCAGCAAATTGCATCTGTCGTACACACAGGTGCGGAACCGCACGTATAACGTCGCTGCGCCGCCGTTTGGCAAATACCTGCATCGCAACGAGGAAATCGGGCACTATCTGGGCAATAATTTCTGGCAACTCGCGCTGGATCTGGATTACTGGCTGAAACCGGAGCTGCAACTCACCGGTTTCACCCGATTTACCAAACAGGGGGAGGGGAGTGTTGCCGGTGTGTTTAACGAAGATTTTCTGAATTTTACGCCGGAAGAAGGCTATGATGAACCGTTTCCGTTCGGGATTGTCGAGCGGAATTGGCAAAGCGGTGTTCGGGCGTTTTACAAACCGCATCACCTGGCATATTTGCGGTTTGATTTGACTTACTCAGATATTTCCAATTTCCAGCATTTTGAGGGGCAGGCAACATCCGATATGCAGTTGCGCATTGCCGCCGGTTGGGAATGGGAAAAGCTCTGGCGATAGTTTCGGATATAAAAAGCCATTCATCAAAAAAGGTCTGCACAATTGTGCAGACCTTTTTGTTTTGCTGCCTGAACATTTCCTTCAACCCAAAAAGAAACCCATTCGAACGTTACGAACTGGTTTATCAGACAACGTTTTTATTACTTTCGATCAATCAATCCGTTTTACGGGGACGTCCCCGTTTGCGTTTTGCCGGTGTTTCTTCAACTTCCACCGCCTGCGGTTTAGCTGGCTTTTGGTGAGTGAGATTAACCGGTTGATTTTTGCGCGGTTGCGGATTGCCGCTGGCTTCTGCCAATCGCTGGGCTTTTCGCGCCCGAAGCTGGGTCAGTATTTCCTCAACTTTGGTTGAGTTTTTACTGCCGGAATCATTGTTAGAAGACGTATTTTGCGACGGTGCGGCTTCTGCTTCATCCATTTCGGCATCTTCCGCATGAATTCTGTCCGGATACAATTTGACTTCGCCGGGCAGGCAGTTGAAGCGATTCATCATTTGCGCCCAGTTTTCCAACTCTTCTTTAAAAAAGCTCAGTCGTGCTCTGGACGGATTAAAATGTGACGGAATCTCGTTGCGAAATGCCCGCTGGGTCAGATCAAAGATTTTGTCATAACCCATAAATTTCGCAGCCTGATTGGGTGATAAACCCATTTTGTCATTGGTATAAATCCGGAAATTAAATTCTTCTTTCAACCAACTGCGGGTCCAGTCCGGCGAATCTTTGAATATTTCATCCAGTAATTTGATATACTCCTGATCCTGTGTGGCATAACGGATTTGGGCAATGCCGATCCGTGCATCGGGATTTTTCGGGTCGTCGGCTAAAATACGATTGTAAATGGCTTCGGATTTGTCAAATACCTTGCCTTTGCGATACGATTTTGCCAAATCAAGCCACGCTTCGGTTGTGTTTTCAACTTCCGCATAACGCTCGTAATAGCGCATGGCTTCGTCGTATTTTCGAATTTTTTTGAGTGATCGTGCCAGCATTTGATAGCCCGGACCATAACCGGGATTTATCTTGATCAGTTTTCGCAATGGCTCGACTGCTTTTTTAAATTCTTCACGTTCGTAATATTTCCGAGACCAGTTTAGCACAACGTAAAACTGGAGGCGTTGCTGCAGAAATGTGATGTCCTGCGTTTCGTTGTAAATATCCATATGCGTCGTAAAGATCATTCGTGGTTGACCTTTTTTACGCTTGGTACTATTCAGTTCCGATGTAATTCGTTTGAAATAGTTATATACTTTTTGACGCAGAAACGTCTCGTTTTCAAAATTAATGGAAAATTCATCTGTACCGTTTTCGGATTTCAGCTTAAGCTCTGCTTCGTAACGCAATTTCCCTAAAAATTCTTCAACCATTTCCGGGGGTTGCATGATGTTAACGATAAATTCGAGTGATTTTTCCTGATTATCCATTACGAAAAAACTGGTAATACCGATCTTGTTCGTTTCAAGATCCCATTTGCGGATCTCAACTGCAACAAGACTTAAATCTTTGGTGATTGCCATTTGAAACAACTCCTTAGTGATTAATGAATTTAATTTCTCAATCAGCATTCCAGGCACGACGTATGCCGGAAGACGGGTTAATGATCAGGAAGTTTTGTTTTGTATTTTCCTGATTCAGTGATATTAATTGTTGAACAGCAGCCATACAGGCACCGCCTTCAACAGATGTTTGAATTCCCTCTTTACGGGCCAACCGCTTGCAGGCGTCAATCATTTCATCATCCTCAATGTGAATGATATTCAGCGAAAGTGTGTTCAATATCTTGCTGATCAAGGGGTATAATACTGTGTTCGTACAATAAAGATCCGCTGCTATTGAATCTGTCACTTCCGGGATTTCCGATTTCAACTGCTTCATAAATAAGGAAAGCGCCGGAAATTTACTGCTCTGGACCAGCCAGATTTTGGGTAATGTCACGTTTTTCAGAAAACCGAGCTTTTTGAATTCGCTGAGTGCTTTCCACAATCCCATAACCAGAACACCGTCACCCAATGGCAGCACCAGCACATCGGGCATCTTTCTGTGAAACTGTAAAAAAAGTTCGTAAAATATTGTTTTTGCACCTTCTATCCGAAAAGTGAAGCCCTGTTCCGTTTGATCAAAAATCCGGTCTGAAGAAGCTAAAACCATCTCCCGCATTTTCTCGCGTTCGGCAGTCGTCCACGGAATGCGCTTTACATTTGTACCGAATTCACGACACTCTTGTTCCAATTGTTCCGGAAAGGTTTCGCTGGTCATCAGCAAGTTTTTTTGTTGTGCAGCCGCACAATACATGCTGAATGACACACTTGCCGTCCCGATACTTTCTGCAAAACAGGTCTCATATCTGAATGGCTGTATTGCCGAAATTAATACGCTCATTTCCCGGTCGCGCATTGAGCCACCGGGATTGTTTGCCTCTTGTTTTAGAAAAATATTCTGAACATTTAAAGATTTGGCAATCCGTTCCAAACGATAAATGGGTGTGTTACCTTCTCCCAAACTGACCGGTTGCTGCTGTTCCTTAATCGGTAGAAGATCTTCAAATCCCCAAATTGATGTAAAATGGTAGTTTTGAAAACCTTGCAATTCTTTACGTGCTTTATACAAATCATAAACCGCCAATAACGGATCTGAGCACGCTACACAGCGAAAATTTGTGGTATATATGTCGTATTCTTTTTGGCATCCTGAGCACTGGTAGTTCAGAAAATAACTCATTGCGTAACCTGTTTTTGACTATTTGAAATAGAACTGCCGGCTAACTTTTCCGGTATGCCTGTTTGACAATAAATGGTTGGATTGGTAAAGCCAAATCATTAAAAGTGAGCCCAACAGGCTGATGAGAATACTTTTCATTATCGCAAATAATTTACCAGGCTTGAATGCTTTCGGTCATTTTATTCAGATAGTATGCTTAAAAACAACTCCCTTCATTTTTAAAGTTGCTATGGATATTAGAAATACTATAAATATTTGTAAATAAAATATTTATGATTGGTAACAGCTGATATTTTTTTTCTGAGTTGGGCACCATTAAGGCACATAAAATTATCTGGAAAGACAATTCTATTTGCAAAGATTCGTAAAATGAAGTACAGAGTGAATCAGGAGTAGAATTGAAACTCAACTGGAATGAATGATATTAATTCAAATATATCCCATCCAGGAGCTTATAAAAAAATGATATGAAGAGTAATATTGAGAATACATAATAGAATGAAATACCAGAGACCTAAATATAAAAATGTTCCGTTGATCACTTCTGATATATTACAAACTTTTAATGCGAATATCAAATACTATTCTTAAAAATTAGATATTTATAATACTTCTCTTTTTGATAATTCAATTAGCATCGTTTCAATAGTGTCGGCGTGAATAGCGTGGATACCGATGGATTTGGCGGATTGGATGTTTTCGCGTGTATCATCGATAAATACGCATTTTTCGGGTACCGTTTTTAGCGATTTAAGCATGGTGTGATATATGGTTGTTTCCGGCTTCAATAAATTGAGTTTGTAGGAGAGAAAAAAGTAATTGAAATTGATGAAGAAAGTGCAATTTTTTTGGGCAACCCGCCAGTGAAGCGGATCCGTATTTGAACAAACACTCAATGTATATTTTCCGGATAGCTTGTGAATAAGTGATGCAATACCGGTTTTTGGCTCGCCAATAAGCCGTTTCCAAATTGCCGCAAAATGGTAGTAGCTGATCTGGCAGTCGTACCGGTTAACAAATTCACGGTAAAATTCGGTGGGAGAAAGCGTTCCGTTCATGAAATTTAAATGGGTTGGCGATAGAAAAAAATCTTGCAGTTCCGATGGGGATTTACCGGTGCGTCCGGCAAGTTCTGCAATCGTTTTTTCGGGGTGAATATCAATCAGCACATTGCCCAGATCAAAAATAATGTGTTCAATCATAATTTGCTTTTTGGTTAGATAATTGGAATTATTACGGTAAAGTTCTCACCCCGTATGAATTTTTGTCATCCGATTAATTGAGAAAATGGTGTTGCGTTGCCGCCGCTTTAATATAAATTGTAAGGTAATATTGATTAACGATCAATTAAATGTATTAAATTATTACATAATTCCGGATAATTCTCATATAAAAACGCAGAAAGCATTTTGTTTTCCGGGTGCGAAAAATATACAATCCGGAATCTTCTTTGAGAAGTTTTTTTTGCAATCAATAGTGTTGTTTATGATGATAAAAAATGTTTAACCGGATCAGTAAAAAAATCCCAAAGTGTTGGGCTGATGTTCAATAATTCGAGAAAAACAGTAACCGTTTGTTGCAACAGCACGGTTTCTTTTCAATAATATCGGTGTATGTTGAATATAGAAAGGGTTTGTGATGCAGGTTTTGACAGGATTGGATATCCTTAAAAAAAACAATTTCAATTTGTTCAAAGGGCGTAAAACCGGGCTGGTTTGCAATCAGGCATCCGTTGCCGGATCGCTGGAACACGCTGTCGATTTGTTCCATTCGGCACATCAGTCCGGCAAATTGTCGCTAAATGCGCTGTTTGGCCCGCAACACGGACTTTGGGGACATACCCAGGACAATATGATTGAATGGGAAGGCGGATTTAAAGATCCACGGACAATGGTGCCGGTTTACTCGTTGTATGGTGAAAACCGCAAACCGACCCAAAAAATGCTGGACGGGCTGGAAGTGCTCGTCATTGATCTGCAGGATGTCGGCGCAAAATATTATACGTTTATCTGGACGATGGCGCTTTGCATGGAAGCTTGTCAGGAGAACAATATCGAAGTTGTTGTGCTCGATCGCCCCAACCCGATTGGCGGCACTCAGGTGGAAGGTCCGTTTCGCCACGGCGAGTTCACCAGCTTTGTGGGTTGGCACGATATGGCTATTCGCCACGGGTTGACCATCGGGGAGATCGCCAAATATTTGCAACACTTTTTTTATCCCGATTGCCAGTTGTCGGTTGTGGAAATGCAGGGCTGGAAACGCGATATGTATTTCGAAGCAACCGGATTACCTTTTGCGATGCCGTCGCCAAATATTCCTGTAACGGAAAGCACGGTTGTTTATCCCGGTCAATGTTTGCTGGAAGCTACTAATATTTCCGAAGGGCGGGGTACAACACGTCCGTTCGAGCTGTTTGGGGCGGCATTTGTGGATGGCTGGCAATTTGCCGAAGCCATGCAATCGTATCGTTTACCGGGTGTTGTGTTTCGTCCGCTGCTGTTTCAGCCGACATTCCACAAATTTGCGGATGAGGTTTGCGGTGGCTGTTTTATACATGTGGTAAATCGCCAAACGTTCAAACCCTTTTTGACGACTATTGCGCTGCTGCGGGAAATGATTCATCTTTACCCGGATGATTTCGGGTGGAAAAATCCGCCATACGAATATGAATATATCAAATTGCCGTTCGATATTCTGGCATCTAACGACTGGCTGCGCCAAATGCTGGAAGCACAGGCACCGTTAGCGGAAATGGAGGCACGCTGGCTGCCGGAAACAGCGGAATTTGAAGAAATCCGCAAGTCATTTTTGCTGTATTAATTTTGTTTGGGTGGATTATTCAACGGTGCCGTTGTAATGATTGTAATCTTTTAAAACGGTGTCGAGAAACATTTCCGGTGCCAAATCCGGTGCCAATCCCATTTTGAGGGCAATCTGTTCTGCCGCTTTGCGGATCACCAATCGGCGGGTTTTGGCGTCCGGCAGTCGCGGTGCGGTGTTCAGCACTTCTTTGATGATCGCCGCATCTTCATCGGTCAACTGATGCACTTGCGGGAATGTCGGTTGATAATCGTCCGCAATTCGGGTTAAAATTGTATCGGAAAGCGATACATTCTGCCCAATTTTGATGACAGTTGTGCCGGCTGCCAGATCCCCAAGCCGTTGTCCGGTGGATGTAAACAAAATTGACAGAATGGCGCCAGCCCCGGAAGTAATCGTAAAATCAACCAACCGCAACATCCAGCGCAATAAATAACTGCTCAATGTCGGTTGTGAACCGTCCAGTTTGGCAACTTTGATGTTCCGCGCCCGCTTCCCGATGCTTTGCCCGTTCATGGTTATTTCGCAAACCAGGTCATAAAATCCGATAATAAACAATACTGCCCAACCGGTGATATCGCCGGGAATAATGGCGTTGCTCGATAGAAATAACATCGCAAATGCAAATCCCAACAGGATAAACCAGTCGATCAGAGTAGCCAAAATCCGCTCGCCGATATTGGCAATTTCGTATGAAATGGAAACATTTTGGGTAGTGGAGATGTTCACACGGTTCATCAGAAAATATGTATCCTGCTTTATTGCGATGGTTAAATCAATCCGCGCGCTTTTAGCTGCAGATATTGATTGATGGTTGCAACCGTTAAATTTTCAGGTGATGTCAGAATCGCAAAAATACCGGAACGCTGTAATTCTTTGACAATTTGCCGTTTTTCATAGGCAAATTGCTCGGCAATTGTTTTGCGGTAAACCATTTCCGGGGATTCCGCAGCGCTGTGCAAAATACCCTTCAATTCGGTATTTTCAAAAAAAATCACGACCAGCAAATGGCGCCGGGCAATACGCCGCAAATACGTGAGCTGCCGTTTTAACGCGGTGAGTGTTTCAAAATTGGTGAACAGTAAAATCAGGCTGCGTTGATTCAGCCTGCGCAACAGCGTGAGATACACAGACTGGTGATCCGATTCCAGAAAATCAGTTCGCTGGTTGTAAAGCGTTTCCATTACTTTGCGCATTTGTCCGGGCGTGCGTTCCGCCGGTAAAATACTGCCAACTTTATGGGAAAATGTGATGATGCCAGCGCGATCCTGTTTCAGCAATGCGATGTTAGAAATCACCAAACTGGCGTTGATGGCATAATCCAGCAGCGACAATTCGTTGAACGGCATCTGCATCACCCGCCCCATATCAATCACACTGTAAACCTGTTGCGACCGTTCATCCTGATAGTGGTTGACCATCAGCGCCCGTTTGCGGGCTGTGGCTTTCCAGTTGATGGTGCGGTGGTCGTCGCCGCGAACGTATTCGCGAATCTGGTCGAACTCCATTGTGTGCCCGATCCGGCGCACTTTTTTGATGCCCGCTTCGGTCAGCCGGTTGGAAATCGCCATCAATTCATATTTGCGCATCTGGATAAACGAGGGATATGCGGGAACCATCGCGCCATCCGATTCGAAGCGAAAGCGCCGTTTGATCAAACCAACCGGCGTTGAAACGTAAACATTTAACGTGCCGAAATGATATTCGCCGCGCGCCACCGGACGCAACGTATAGGAAATATGGCGCGTTTCTCCCGGGGACAACTCGACATCGTATCCGGCATCGCGAATCTGAAATTGGAATGGCAACTCATCTAATAGGGTTGTTTGAATTTGGAATGCAAATCGATTTTCGATAAAAATCCGGACGTTGTTTTCATCCCCGTTGGATAACCGTTCCGGCAATTCCCTCCGCGCAATAATGACATTGTTTTGGCGAAAAAGCAGCACCATGTCAATCAGCGAAAAAAATAGCAGTGTCACTCCGGCAATTTCCGCAACGAACGTCAGCGAGCGGAAAAAATAGCTGAGAATGTGCAGCACGGCAACTGCGCCGATTGCCTGATACAATCGCGGTGCCAGATATAAATTTTTGATCATTTGGAGCATAGATTTCATAATTTAACGCGGAATTTCCAGCCGCTGTAAAATATCCCGGATAACAACTTCCGTGGTTTGCCCTTCCATTTCTTTCTCTGGTGTGAGCAGCAGCCGGTGTTGCAGCGTTGGCGTAATCACATCCTGAATATCTTCCGGCGTTACAAAATCGCGGTTGCGCAGCGCGGCCATCGCTTTTGCTGCGGTCAGCAATGCCAACGACGCCCGTGGCGATGCGCCCAAATACAGCGACGGGTGATTGCGGGTTTGGTCGGCAAATGTGGCGATATAATCCAGCAATTTTTCCTCGATATGAATGGCGCGAACTTTTGCTTTCAACGCTAAAATTTCCGCCGCGCTCAGTACCGGTTGGATGCTGTTGAGATCGTTGCGATTCCCGCGTTCGTGAAATTCCCGCAAAATATGTTTTTCTTGATCGAGATCGGGATACGGCACCGAAATTTTAAACAGGAACCGGTCCAGCTGTGCTTCCGGCAGGCGATAGGTGCCCTCGTGCTCAACCGGATTTTGGGTGGCGACCACCATAAACGGCTGATCCATCGGATACAATTTGCCATCCATCGTGATTTGGCGTTCTTCCATCACCTCAAATAGCGCAGCTTGCGTTTTTGCCGGCGCACGATTGATTTCGTCGATGAGCACAATATTCGCAAATATCGGTCCGTGATTAAATTCGAATTTCGCGCTGCTTTGGTTGAAAACGTTGGTACCCAAAATATCCGACGGCATCAGATCCGGCGTAAACTGGATGCGCCCGAACGCGACGGAAAGGGTGCGCGCCAGCAGCCGTGCAGCCAGCGTTTTGGCGACGCCGGGCACGCCTTCGATGAGCACATGTCCATCCGCCAACAGCGCGGCAATGAGCAAATCGACCATATTTTCCTGACCGACAATAATTTTGCGAATTTCCGCGCGGATGCGTTTCCGGGCTTCCTGCAAATCGCCGACATCCACTCTCGGCGGGTGTTTTGATAATTCATCCATTTGTTAAGCTTCCTTATTCTGTGCGTTGGATCGATTCCGTTATCGGATACCAGGATTCGATCATCCGGTTGAGTTTCAACAATTCCTGCACGCTGATTTGTCTGGAATCGCCGATTGCGGCGAAAAAATTAAACAAATTCTCAATTTCCGCCAGTGGGCGAGTGGTTTTCCGGGCGAGCGTTTCGTGCAATTCCGGTGTTATTTCGGCGGTGTTCACCCGGTAATTTTCCCGCAAAAATTCCAGAAAATGATTGATTTTTTTCTGCGCCATTTTTTTGTGGTCACGCTGGTTAAAATACAACCTGCCGACAATATTCACAAATTCCAAAGTGGTGTTTTGCAACGGGTTAATCACCGGAATGATGCGCTGTTTCCGGCGACCTTGAAAAATGATAAACAGCAAAACACCCAACAAAATAATAAAATATGCGCTTTTCAACGCCGGCTGGCTGAGAATAAAACGAATCGGTGTTCGAAACATCCGGCGGCGTTCTTTGTAATATTCGTCCCAATACACATCGGTATCGTTCAAAAATGACAGCGCAGTGGCGATAAACCGGGAATTTTCTGCCAGCAACATATTATAATTGGTAAAAATAAATGGCGTTGAGCTAAAAATAAACTGCCCGTCGCCGTTCGGAATGCGCAGCAGGGTTACTTTTTGTTGAGAATTTGTCGCCAAAATAATCGTCCGGCTGGAATCGAATCCGGTGAAGTAAATCCCGGCGTTATCGTGCCGGAAACGATAGCCGGAATCTGCCTGCAAAAACGGGCTGGTAAATTGCAATTGCAACGAATCGGAGATGTCCATCGGGAAAAAGCTGGTAGAAATGTTCAACGTATCGGCAAGTTTTCCGCGAAAGCGTTCCGCTGCGAGAAAAATATTGCCGCCGCGTTTGGTAAAATCCATCATTGCTTCAGTTTCAAAACGGTCGAATTCCAATTTGAGATCGATAAACAGAAAATTTGGCGTATCGTCTTCTGATAGGTCCGCGAGTGTGTGCAGCAACGGCAGATTGTTTTCGAAAATATCGCCCGAGGGGAAAAAATCAGTAAGAAATTCGTGCACAACAAAACTCCCGAACGGAATTTTATCGTATCGCGAAAAGCTGGGTGTTTTGTTGATCGCTTTTGGCGCCCGTGTTTCCAGATACGTGAGCAGCAAAATACCCAAAATTACAGCGATCAAAATGTTGCGTTTATTCTTCATTAAACCGTTGTTTTTATTTCATTTCGAAAATGAGAAAATTGTGTGGAAACGCGTTGATACTGATTTGCTTCCACATCAAAATGACCATACCAGGCATATTCGAAAACGGCGATAATTTCCGAAAAATCGTGCTGAACGGCTGTGTCGCCCAACTCGGAAAGATATGCGCGATTGGTTTTGTGAGGGTGCCAGCGGATCATTCCGGCGGTTTCCAATTCTTTGAGAATTTTCAAAAATTGCCAGCGAACCGCCAACCGGAACTGTTGTTGCTGCTCCGCCTCGCGGATGAGCGCGGGCAAATCCAGCGTTTGTAAGTTTTCGGGATGCTCGCTGAACCGGACCGAGAGATCGCTTTTTTCCGCGAATAACGCCTGCCATTGCTGACCGCGCAATTTGTAATAGGCGTAGCCGAACGCCAGCGCGATAAAAGAATAGAGGATCAAATATCGCAGCCAGGAATATCCGGGCATCAACAGAAATTGCAGCACTTTTTCCCAAAACCATGCTTCGGCGCGCTCAAATAGCGAAACGCCGGTTTTGTTTTTGCGATCGTAATTGAAATCCGGGTTGTTGCGAAAGCTTTCGATTTGCTGTTCGTTGGGCAGGCGTATGTCGATGTTGCTGGAATCTGTCGTAACGCTGTCAGAATTTGAATAGACAGGTAAAAGCAATAAAAACAATAAAATAGCGATTCTTAAAATGGGTAAACGTTGCATCATCGGCTATTCTTTGTCTCCGGGTGATGCGTTGGAATCTATCGCCGCCGGCGGCGATTCGCCATCGGGTTCTTCCGATTGGGCGATGGAATCGATGCGGCGAAGCAGTCCGGGAACTTCCTTTTGTTCCACCAAACTGAAATACTGGAAAATAATCCCAAAATGAAAAATGAGAAAAATGAGGTATCCCGCTAAATTGGTAAAAACGCCCAAAAATGCCGAAATCAGTTTATACATTTCGATATCTTCATTTTTTGCGGCGTTGAATTCGATGAAAACGCCCATCAAAATTTGCGGCACGGAAACCGCAATGGTGAGCATGTAAACAATCACGCCGAGCAAAATGATCAATCCAAAAGTGTTCCACCAGTTACCGGAAACCACTTCGAAACAGCGGGAAATGGATTCAAAAATACCTTTATCTTCATTAAAAATAACGATATATAAAAATGACAGTGGTACCAGAATATAAAAAAACGGCAAGATAAACATCACAACCGCAACCATCAAAAACACAAAAGAAAGCAGCGATGCAATGGTTGCCTTCAGCAAATAGCGGCTGGCATAATTGAACACATCGCGCGTTTCGAACTGGTCGAATCCGCGTTCGATATACAACATTGTGTAAGCGTAAATCAGGCAGGAATAAAAAATGCTCAACAACATTGCGATTAAATAAAGCGGCAGCAGTGCCGCATAATAATCGAGAAAATCGAATCCGGATGTTTGAAAATCGGTTGCATTCGGCGTCCAGTATTCGGTGAGAAAACCTACCAAAACTGCCGGAAATCCCATTACGATAACCAAATGTGTCCCCAGAATTTTGATATTCTGGCGGACAAAGTTGAATGTTTCGGTCAGTACCTGACTGAAATCGCGGGTTTGGCGAAAATCAATTTGTTCAGTCATGTTCATTTTTTTGCCTTTTGGTTCAGATAAGCAGGATATGCGATAAAATAAAATCCGATAAATGCGAGCGAGCCCAAAATAATCAGCAGGCTCAAAGCAACCGGCATTTCGGTGTACCGGGTCACAAATGATTCCAGAAATCCGGCAACAATGAAAACCGGCACCAGCCCGATGGCGATTTTCAAACCGTCTTTCGCGCCGCGTTGCAGCGATTCCCGTCGGGTAAATGAGCCGGGAAACAAAATGCTGTTGCCTAACACCAATCCGGCGCTACCGGCGATGATGATTGCCGAAATTTCCAGCGCACCGTGAATATAAATAACCAGTAACGACTCGCCCAACAACGAATTCAGATAAAAAAAAGTGTGGAAAGTTCCCAACATCACGCCGTTAAAAAACAGCATAAAAGCGGTTCCGACCGATAGTAAAATGCCTGCACTAAAACAGAGAAAAGACACCCGGATATTGTTCAAAGTAATTCCAAAAAACATTTGCAGTTGCCGGGCATCTTTGTAAACAGCCAGCGGATCGCCTTTTTCGATGTTGTGTTCGGTCATGTTCACATAGCCGTCACCCAAAATCAGCCGGACAAAAGTATTGTCATTCAGCGTGGAAAGGGTGCCGATCATCACCGCAATTGCAAAAATCAGAAAGCTGTAAAGCAAGGATTTGCGATGGTTGGCGTAAAGTGTCGGAAGTTCGGTTTTCCAAAAATTGATGATGCGGTTTTTGTCGGTTCGTTTATTGCGATAAATTTCCTGATGCAGTTTTCCGGCCAAACCGTTGAGGTATTGCGTTGTTTTGCTGCCGGGAAAATGGGTGCGGGCAAATGAGAGATCGTCAGTAATTTCCAGAAATAAACCGGCGTAAATATCTGCGTCCACCGGTTCGGAATTGTTCAGTAACCCTTCCAGCTTTTTCCATTTTTCGGCATTCAGTTTTAGAAAGGCAACTTCTTTCATAACTCAACTAAAATTCCGGGTTTAGCGTTAATAAAATTATTCGATTAATATAGCCGAAAAATTACAATTTTCACACACAAAATTGACAGGAAACCGAAAAACAGGGGAGGGGATGGGTTAAAAATTTGTGAGGATTGCGCTATAAAATGCGATATGAAACCGCTTTAAATGATCATAATTTGCCTGCCGGAGCGTTACACGCGTTCCACATTTTCAATCGGAACAATCGGGAAAAACATCCTGAAAGTGGTGCCTTTTTCCGGAAAAGATGTTACGCTGATATGCCCGTGGCTTTGTTTGATAATCCCGTAAACTGTCGAAAGTCCCAAACCTGTGCCTTTGCCGCGCGGTTTTGTGGTGAAAAAAGGTTCAAAAATGTGCGATTTGGTTTCTTCGTCCATCCCGATTCCGGTATCCTGAATTTCGATGCACACAAATTCGCCCGGCTCGGCTTCGCTGTGGAGTACATCCGATTCGCCGAGTTTTGTGCGATAGGTCCGAACGGTGAGCGTGCCGCCATTTGGCATGGCATCGCGGGCGTTCACTGCCAGATTCATAATGGCTTGCTCTAGTTGAACCGGATCTGCGATGATAGTGCCGATATCCACGCCGCAATGCAGCTGAAAATTGATTTTTTTCCCAATCAACCGGTCAAGTATTTCTTTAATTTCCCGGATGGCGTAGTTGGGATCGATGCGCATTAACAGTGCTTCCTGTCTTCTGCTAAATGCCTGTATTTGTTTGATTAACAAACCGGCCTGTTTGTTGGTTTGCTGTATTTTTTCAACAAAATTTCGCATCGGATCGGTTTCATCCATTTTCATCAAAATGATTTCCGCATACCCTTCGATGACCGATACAAAATTGCTGAAATCATGCGCGATGCTGCCCGCCAAAATGCCCAAACTTTCCATTTTTTGGGCTTGCAGAAACTGCGCTTCAATTTCCCGGCGGCGGCTGATATCCAGCAAATAGCCTTTCATTCCGGTCAATTTTCCGGCGTCGTTGAAATTGCCGACGAGATTTGCAAGCACGTAAATCAACTTGCCATCGGTTTTTCGGAGCGTAATTTCGTAAAGGGCAAGTTTTTTGCGGCGGTGTAATTCTTCAATAAATTCTGTCCGGGCTTCATCGTCGGTAAAGCGTTCCATAAAATCGGAATATTGGGCAACCCGGGGATTTTCAAATCCGAACAATTTGGCGAATGCCGGATTACACATCAAAATATTGCCCTGCCCGTCCATGATAAAATTTCCGGTTAAATCATCTTCAAACAATCCGCGATAGCGGGCTTCACTTTCCCGAAGCGCGTTTTCCACTTCTTTTCGGCGACTGATTTCCGAAATAAAACTGATGAGATAGTATTCGTCATCGATTTCGATACGGTTCAGGTTGATATCAACCGGAATTTCCGATCCGTCTGACCGGAGGGCAAACGTATCCAGCCGGTGGGTGTGGGTATTTTGGTGATTGTTCAACGGTGTTTTTGAAATATATTGTTGATACTGTTCGCGAAGCCGTTCCGGAATAAGCAATTCTGCGGGTTGCCCGATCAACTCATCCCTGTTGCACAAATGTAATTTTGCTGCAGATTCATTCGCGTATTCAATTTTACCCGTCGAATTACTGACAATAATCGCATGAGACGCAGTTTCAACAAAAATCTGAAAACTGTGTTGGTTCCGGAAAAATGATTGCACCGCAGGCCTTTCGAAGAATGAATGTTCAATAGTCATATTTTCAACGGTCATATACAGATTCCGTAAATATAATAGACGCTGTCAGAAACAGCAAATTATTTACCGATATTAAAAATTGTTTTTGGAAACTTAAATTGAAATTGGTTCGTGAAACCGGTTTCGGACAGCGAAATTTTCAGGATGCCGTAAAGCTATTATTCACCAAAACTTGTCCGGTATTTTCGGGGATAATGGAGAATTATTCTTATTCTCGAACAGTGTTGAAAAAAACCGTTCAACCATCTAAATTGTGTCGTAAATAGTTACTGAGGGGTTTAATATTAATTTTTTAGTTTGGGGCTAAATAATGAATCAAGACTCTCTGGACAAATTGAAACCGGGCGAATGTTGCGTTATCCGGGAATATTGCAACTGCACCAGCGATACCAACTGTCTGATGGAAATGGGGCTTCTGGAAGGCACACCGGTAAAGTTGATCAAGTTTGCACCGTTGGGTGATCCGATGGAAATTCGTTTCCGGGGCTATAACCTTTCGATCCGGAAGGATGTTGCCCGTTCTATTTTAGTTGAAAAGGGATAACGCTATCGATGTCGGTAAATGTTGAAAACCTGACGGCACACCAGTCATTTTCCATAAAAAAATTCCGGGTTGCTCTTGTGGGCAACCCAAACACTGGCAAAACTTCCGTGTTTAATGCACTAACCGGATTGCGCCAAAAAGTGGGTAATTATCCAGGCGTTACGGTTGAAAAAAAATCGGGCATGCTCATTTCGCCCGGTGGTGCAAAGGTTGAAGTTATCGATCTGCCCGGATTATACAGCCTGAACCCGCAATCGCTGGACGAAGAAATTGCCGTTGAAACGCTGTATTCAGATGATGCGCTTGATCTGATTGTCGTTGTTGCAGATGCCAGTAACCTGAACCGGAATTTGTATCTGGTCAGCCAATTGCTGGAGCTCAACAAGCCGACATTGCTGGCGCTGAATATGGTGGATGTTGCCAAAGCGCACGGCATCGAAATCAACATTGATGAACTTGCGGCATCGTTGGCGATTACCGTAATTCCGGTTATCGGCAGCAAAGGGGAAGGCATTCCCGACTTACGGCGCACAATTTTTGAAATTCTGGAATCTTCGGATAGCAAAAAAGTATCGCCGCCGCAATGGCTGAAAGATCCCGCACTGGAAACATTTTACCAACCATTCATCGGTGAAATTGCTGAAAATACTGAACTTACGAATTTGGAAGCGCGATTGCGGCTGCAGCGTATTTTCCGCGAAGTGAAAACCTTTCGGGAAAATGCCGCATCGTCAAATGGCAAACTGAGTACCGCAGATTACCCAAACCTGAACAGCATTATTAATGACAAATATGACGAATGGCAGCAACTGGAAGCCAAGGTCCGCTATCGTTGGGTGGATAGCATTTGCGATACAATTATTTGCCGGATAACCGAAGAAAAACGCAGTCTCAGTGATAAAATTGATCAGGTGTTGACGCATCATATCGCCGGACCGGTTGTATTTCTGCTGCTGTTTTCCGTTGTTTTCCAATCGATTTTCACCTGGGCGGAAGCGCCGATGGATGCCATTGAAACCGGCATCGGCTGGCTGGGCGAACTGGTTGCCAGCCTGCTGCCGGCGGGCGCGTTGCAAAGCTTGATTGTCGATGGCGCCATTGGCGGCGTTGGCTCAATTCTGGTTTTTCTGCCGCAAATTCTATTTCTCTTTTTCTTCCTTTCACTGCTGGAAGATTCCGGATACATGACCCGCGTTGCATTTATGATGGATCGATTTATGCGCGGTGCCGGGCTTTCCGGACGTTCGATCATCCCGTTGCTGTCGTCCTTTGCCTGCGCCATTCCCGGCATTATGGCAACCCGGACCATCCGCAACTGGCAGGAACGGCTGATCACCATTATGATTGCACCGCTCATGAGTTGCAGCGCACGCTTGCCGGTGTACACGCTGATGATCGGCGCATTTATCCCAAACCAACGGATTGCCGGGGTATTTTCACTCGCTGGATTTACATTGCTGGCAATGTATTTGTTGGGCGTGGTTGCGGCAATTGTTGCAGCATTGGTGTTCAAAAAATTTCTGATTCGCGGCAGATCGCCCGCATCATTTATGATGGAATTGCCACCGTATCGCCTGCCGTCGCTACGCTGGACGCTGTTGCAAATGTGGGAACGCGCCAAAATTTTTGTCACTGACGCCGGAAAAATTATTCTGGCGATGTCGCTGGTGCTCTGGTTTTTGTCATCCTATCCCAAAATGGATACCGGAACAGAAGTCGCAGCCGGCGAACAGATTCGCCAAAGTTATGCCGGGCAAATCGGGCAGATCATCGAGCCGATTATCGAACCGCTGGGTTTCGACTGGAAACTGGGCATCGGACTGATTACTTCATTTGCAGCCCGCGAAGTGCTGGTTAGCACGCTGGCAACCATATATAATGTAGAAAGTGGCGATGAAAATTCGCTCAGCCTTCGCGATGCGCTCCGCAACGAAACCGATCCCGAAACCGGAAAGCCGCGTTACACGCCGTTGGTTGCCATTTCGCTGATGGTATTTTTTGTGCTGGCTTGCCAGTGCATGTCCACCGTGGCAATCGTGAAACGGGAGACCAACAGTTGGCGCTGGCCAATTATCATGATTGTTTACATGACAGCGCTGGCGTACATCGGCTCGCTGGTGGTGTATCAGGGTGGATTGCTATTAGGTTTAGGTTAAGAAATTGAGGTGAGCAAATGATTGATTTTCAAGAAATTATCGCATTTTCAATTGTCGGGTTTGCACTCATTTACATCATCTATACATTGTTTCGCAAAAACGCTGCTGAAAGCGAATGCGGCGGTTGCAGCAAATGTGCTGCCGGCAAATCGCAACCCCCAACTATCGAAATAATCCAGAAATAAAAAACGCCGGCAATTGCCGGCGTTTTCATTTTGTGGCATTTTGTTAATTCGAATTAGAATCCCAAACCGACCGACAACGAAATCACGCCATTTTTTGCGGTGTCGTCATCATTTTCCTGAAATTCTTCTTTGATGATGTTGGACAAACCGAGGGTATATCGCAAATCGATAAATACGGATGCCAAGCCCATCGTCGAAAAGGACATGCTGGCACCGACAACCGCACCCATATCCGATCCTTTGAACAGATCATCGCCGTCTTCGACATCTACATCTTCGCCGTTCAATTTATAATCTGCGCTTTCGCTGGCTTTGAACGCGAACGCCGGACCGGCATAAAAATTAGACGATACCAATGGCGGTGCAACCGGAACCTGCAATTTCACAAATACCGGAATTTCAAAATAATTTACTTTGAGGGTCGTTTCTGCTTCGTTGCTGCCATCTGTTTCAACTAATTTTCCGCCTTTTTGGGTAAACAACGCTTCACCCTGAAATGACAACGGGCCAATCGGATCAATTTCCAAATAGACGCCGCCGTTGAAACCATTTTTGGTTTTTAATTCCTCACCTTCATCTGTATCGGCCCTGAAATTTGATACGTTCAAACCGGCTTTCAAGCCTTTTTTGATGGACAATTGGGCAAAAACCGATTGCGTTCCAATCATCACGCACAGCACCAAGAGGGTAGCAAAATATCGCTTCATGGTAGTCTCCTTAACGGGGGTTATGGTTTGCAGCTATTGATCGCTGCGGTTCTTTTTCTCGTAATTCGAGTATAATTAACACATTTCCGGCGATCAATTTCAATAGTAATTTTCAATTTTTCTGTGATAGATGTCGCAATATGGGTTAATTTGCTGTGTGGCGATTTTTAGTATTGATTTATTCTGAATGCCGGGATATTATTTACGAACGAACAATACAGTTGAAACAGGTGCGAATCGGGAGCCAATTGAGAAAAAAAACGCGACATTTATTTGCGATTGCAGTTTTGCTCGGCGTGATGCAATGTTTTGCCCAAACCAAATCTGAGCCCGTTTTAGGTGAAATTTCCCGGGATTCGCTGCGGCAGCACATGGCGTTTCTCGGTAGCGATGCATTGACCGGGCGCGGCACCGGAACGCCCGGCGAACTCGCCGCGGCAGATTATATTCGCGGGGTTTTTCGGCGATACAACCTGCAATCTCCCCGACAAACGGATGATTATTTTCAAATTATACCAATGCACGGCAGCCTGCCGCTGGCGGAATCTGTTTTGCGGATTCATTATAATGAAAAAATCATCGATCTCAATCTCGGCAGCGATTATTTGCTGATGAAAACCGGACCGCAAACCTTTGTTTCGCAACCGGTTGAGATGGTTTTTGCCGGATACGGCATTGTTGCGCCGGAGTTCGATTATAACGATTATCAAACTACCGATGTCCGCGGCAAAATAGTTGTGGCGCTGTCGGGCGAACCGCCATCGGAAAACCCCGCATATTTTGACGGAAAAGCAGAAAGTATTTACGCATTGCCCGAAGCCAAATTGCGTCAGGCAATCTCGCGCGGGGCGTTAGGAATATTGTTGATTGCCGATCAATTTTACACGAATTCGCACCATTGGGAGCGACTGCAGCGCGAATTTACGTTTGAAGATGTGACGTTGGCATACCGTTCCGTCAGCCAGTTCAGCGCCGTATTGAACCCGATTGCGGCTTATGAATTGCTGCAAAAGTCCGGTATTCCGTTGGATAGATTGCGCCAGAATACCGAGCAGGGGCAACAGGAAAATTTTACGTTAAGTTCCCGGCTATCGTTTAAGGGCGAATTTATCGAGCGGAATTTTCGCTCACCGAATGTGATGGGATTTTTGCCCGGCAACGATCCGGTTTTGTCCGAACGCACGTTGATTGTCAGCGCTCATTACGATCATTTGGGCATTGGTCCGGCGGTCGCCGGCGACTCGATTTACAACGGCGTTTTCGATAACGCCGCCGGTGTTGCCGCAACACTGGAAATTGCCCGCGTACTGTCCGAATCGCGCGAAAAACTGAGGCGTTCGGTGCTGTTTGTGCTGCTCACCGGTGAAGAAAAAGGGTTGCTCGGGTCGCAATTTTATGTGGATCATCCGGTAATACCGCTGTTTCAAACCGTTGCAAATGTGAATATCGACGGGCTGGCAATGTTCGATTTGTTTGATGATATTGTTGGTATCGGCGCCGAACTGTCATCGCTCGATGCGTTTCTGGCGAAAGCCGCCACTGCAACCGGATTGCAGGTTGCCAACTTGCCGGAAAATATCGTGATGATGCAGGCATTCGACCGCTCCGATCAAATCGCTTTTGCGCAGGCGGGCATTCCATCCGTGCTGACGATGGAGGGATTGAGCTATCGCCATCTCACGCCGGCGGAAGGTTTGCGCCTGATTCGCGAATGGGGCGAAACGCGCTATCACACGCCATTTGATGATATGTATCAACCGATGAATCTGGAAGCCGCGCGACTGCACACCCAATTTTTGGCACATTTATGCGCTATTCTGGCGAGCAGCGAAGAGGAATCGCAATGGCACAGCAATTCGCGGTTTCGCACTGTCCGGCTACAAACCATTGCGGAAAAACGATAATTTATTTGGAATTTCGGACCCATTATTCGGAAGACACGCCAGTGAAAAATAGTCAAAAAATGTTGCTGATTGGCTGTATTGCCATGCTTCTCGCCTGCGGCGGAACGCGCCAACAATCGCCGCAAATTATCCGCATCAAAGGGTCGGACACGATGCTGCTGCTCAGCGAAAAGTGGGCGCAGGCGTTTATGGTGGCGCATACGGGCGTTTCGGTTTATGTGAGCGGCGGCGGGACAGCAACCGGCATTCAGGCGTTGATTCGCGGAGATGTGGAAATTTCTACCGCATCACGCCCGATCAACACTGTGGAAGTGCAGCAACTGGCTGAGGAATTTCAGAAAATCGGGTTGGCGGTGCTGGTTGCCCGCGATGCGTTGAGCGTTTATTTGCATCCCGAAAACCCGGTTTCCGATCTCACCCTCAAACAATTGAAAGAAATTTTTAGCGGCGACATTCGCAATTGGCGGGAAGTCGGCGGCAACGATGCGCCGATTGAGGTGATTTGCCGCCCAAAAAGTTCCGGCACTTATGCATATTTCCGGGAGCATATTTTGGAAAATCGCGAATATTCAACCGATGCGCTGGTGCTGCAAACCACCGGGGAAATTGCAGAACACATTCGCAACCATCCGAATGCCATCGGTTACGGCGGATTGGGCTACGGGCAGGATCTCCGGCATTGCCGGGTAAACAGCATTCCGGCGACGCACAGCAGTGTGCAATATGATTTGTATCCGATTTCGCGATATCTCTATTTTTACACAGTGGACAAACCGCGCGGCGTTACCCGCCAATTTATCGATTGGGTGCAAAGCGAAGCCGGGCAGCAAATTGTTGAGGAATCCGGATATATTCCGCTGTGGGAAATCAAATAAAAAACCGCCCGAGCGGGGGAGAACGGGCGGCGCATTAAGAGAAAAGCAGGAGGTCTGCTTTGAAAAGCGTGTCAAAAATTAACCATTTGTTATTGCGGCAGGCTGTCAAATCGATGTCATTTTCGTGAAAATTGCTGCGGCGATAGAAACACAAAGGGCGATCCTCAAATGAGTATCGCCCTTCGTTTTTACGGGAGAAGTGATTGCTTTATTTGAGAAGCATCATTTTGCGGCTTTCAACCAAGCCGTCTGCTTCCAGTCGATAAAAATAAACACCGCTGGACAAATCTACCGCATTCCACGTAATCACGTAAGAACCGGCCGGTTTGAATCCTTCTGCGAGTGTTGCTACCAACTGTCCGCGAATGTTGTAAACGCTCAACTTCACGTTGGTCGATTTCACGATATCGAACCGGATGTTGGTCGAAGGGTTGAAAGGGTTCGGATAATTTTGAGACAGGTTGAAGCTGTTCGGCACTTCCGGCAATTTGGTTTCCCATGCTTCGATGCCCAAAACGCCATCCTGATCCAACGCTGTCCAGCCTTTGATCCACAAGGTTGCGTTCGGATCCGGATTGAACGCGCCTTTGTAACTCACCTGGGTAAAAAATGCATCAGACGGAACCACTGCGCCGCTGCCTGCCGGTCCGGCTGCTGCGGGACGCGGATTGAGGCTGCTGGTCGCTTCGCGGCTGATGCTGGCGAATTGCGGATCGGCAACCTGATTGTTGTTAGCTGTAAGGTGGGTTTGCACAAAATCCTGCGGTGCGATGGCGGTCAGCGTGTTGCCTGCGCCGTAACCGAACCAGATGTTGTTGCTCAGCACCAATTCGCCATTTTCCAGACGCACACGGCTGTCATCGCCGGAAGCCAAATCTTCAACGGTGATGCCGTATCCTGTGAAATCGTAAAAGATACTGCTGTAATATTTTCCACCGGCGTTATCACGGAAATAAATGGTGCGGTCGTTGCCGTCACCAGCCGGGGAAGCTGCGCTGCCGGAACCGATGTATGTGGCGTTGCTGATCACCGGAATTGCCAGCGGCGTTCCGGTTTCGTCGTCGTCACCGCCGTCGTGCTCACCGGCGCGACCGGCTTCGTCCGGTGCCTGAATGCTGAACCAGAACTGGTGTTTGCCACGGAAACCCTGATCGTAATCGAAAGCGTCATCCGCGCAAAATGCTGCCACCAGATATTTGGTGTTCACTGCACCGCCAAACCATTCGTAACCGTCATCCAGATTTGAGAATACTTCGATGTGGTGAATTTCGGTTTCGCTGCCAACTGCGCCCATCGTCAATCCGTTGATTTCGTCACCGGGCACGCCGCTGATGGAAAATCCGCCGTGGCGAATCGATGCGTAAACAAACACACCGGAATTGTCCGCGTCATTCGTTCCGCCGTATTTGGCGTCGAGTGCCGGGGGAATACCTTCGATCTGGTTTTCGGTGGTCGGCTGGTTGGTGGTTGCTGCGCCGAGAATAATCACGCCGCCCCACAACCCGCGATCGATGGCGCTGAGGTTGCCGTTCAAATTATCCAGTTCGCTGGTGAAAATAATCGGGCTGGTTGCCGTTCCGCGAGCGTTAATTTTCGCACCGCGACGAACGATCAGCGCGCTGGCGCCGTCGCCGGTGGTGATGCTCGATTGCTGTTTGGATTTGATAATTGTTCCCGGCTGAATGGTCAGTTCCGAACCGGGGTTCACAAAAATCAATCCGTCCATCAAATATTCGTTGTTGGCTGTCCACATTGTGTTTGCGGAGATATCGGCAGAAACATCGACAACCGTGCGGGAACCGCCGGAAATATCGCCGGTGTGACCGTAGGCATCCAGCGCGGTCCAGTTGTTGCTCCACAACGGCTGGTTGGGATCGAACGCGCCGACAAATCCGGTTTCTGTGAAAAATCCATCGTCCAGCAGCTTGGCAGCGCCGACAACCGGGCTGTTGAGCATCGGGCGGGGATCGAGTCCGTTGCTGCCGCCGTTGCGATTGGTGCCGCGCAACATCGGGTCAGCGACTACGTTTTGATTGGCGACCAGGTGATCGCGAACGAAATCCTGTGTGGACATGCCGTTCAGATCGTTGCCTGCGCCAAATTCGAACCAATAATTGTTGGCGAGAATCAGTTCGCCATTTTCCAGACGCACGCGGCTGTCATCGCCGGAAGCCAGATCTTCAACGGTGATCCCGTTGCCAGTGAAATCGTAAAAGATGCTATTGTAATACATACCGCCGGCGTTGTCACGGAAATAGAGTGCGCGATCGTTGCCGTCGCCAGCCGGTGTTGCATTTTTGCCGGCGCCGAGGTAAGTAACGTTGCTGATCATCGGGATTGCCAACGGCGTTCCGGTTTCGTCATCGTCGCCACCGTCGTGTTCGCCACCGCGACCCGCTTCGTCCGGTGCCTGCACCACAAACCAGAACTGGTGTTTGCCACGGAAACCCTGATCGTAATCGAACGCGTCGTCCGCACAAAATGCAGCGATCAGATATTTGGTGTTCACTGTGCCGCCAAACCATTCGTAACCGTCATCCAGATTGGCAAAAACTTCAATATGGTGGATGATTGTTTGGCTGCCGACTGCACCCATCGTCAATCCGTTGATTTCGTCGCCGGGCACACCGCTGATGGAAAATCCGCCGTGGCGAATCGAAACGTAGGTGAAAATGCCGGAATCATCAGCATCGTTATTCCCGCCATATTTGGCATCGAGTGCCGGGGGAATGCCTTCGATCTGGTTTTCGGTGGTCGGCTGGTTGGTGGTTGCTGCGCCGAGAATAATCACGCCGCCCCACAACCCGCGATCGATGGCACTGAGGTTGCCGTTTAGTTGATCGAGTTCGCTGGTGAAAATGATCGGCGAATCCGGTGTGCCTTGCGCATTTATTTTCGCACCGCGACGCACAATCAGCGCGCTGGCGCCGTCGCCGGTGGTGATGCTCGATTGCTGTTTGGCTTTGATAACCGTTCCCGGTTCGATGGTGAGCGTAGCACCGGGATCAACAAAAATTAACCCGTCCAGCAGATATTCATTTGCTGCAGACCAGGTTGTATTGGACGTGATGTCGTTGGTGATCGTAACTTGAGCCATTGCCCAAAACGGTATCATCAACATGCAAACACTGAGTAAGAATCGCTTCATAAAGAAGATCTCCTAAATTGATGTTTTGTATGAGTTTGTGATAGTTAAAATCAAAGAATTATTTATGTAAATGATATTTATTTTCAACAGTTTTTTGAAATTATGGAGCGTTAAAACTGAAATTCTAACGCTCCGTTTATCACACGCGCCTGATCCGTGCGGAGCAGTTGTTTAAAAACTACATTTCGTAAGAAATTCCCAGAGAGAAGCCGGTTCCCTGTTTGTATCTCCGGTAAATAGTTTGGTTGCCGTTGAAATTATAGGTTTCTTCGTATGCGGAATTGAGGATGTTTTTCACCGCAAATTTTGCAGAAACTTGCTGCAGAATGCGTTGCGAAACTGTGAAATTCAACCGGTTGAACGGCTGTTCGTAAACATCTGGCGTAAAATTGCGGGATACTTTCGCGAGCCGCTCGCCGTAGGTGTTGAACGATAGCGACGCTGTTGTGCCGCTCATCAGGTTTCCGTAAGTGAGATCGATATTGAAAATATATGGCGACTGACCCTGCAACGGGCGCGAATCATCCGCATCCGGATCGAGGCTGCGGCGGTTGGCTAACTCAATATCTGGCACATTTACGGTGGATTGAACCAGAGATAAGTTCCCGCCCACACTGAAGTTACGCAGTTTTGGTGCGACAAAATCCATATTCACCCGTGTTTCCAGCTCGATGCCGTAAAGGGTTGCTTCATCCACATTTTCCAGCGTTTCGATGCGGTTGGAAGCCGTTACTCCTTCCGGAAATGTCCGCTCGATCGGGTCTTTCATTTTTTTGTAAAAACCGCTGACTGCGATAATTTCGCCCGGTCGTTTAAACCATTCCCAGCGCAAATCGTAATTCTGGATCAGCGTGCGTTTCAGGTTCGGGTTGCCGGCAAATTCGAATCCGCCCACAAATTCTTTGGTGGAGTAGGGGGCAATTTCACGGAAATTCGGGCGCGCCAGCGTTTGGGTTGCCGCCATTCGCAAATTCATATTCGATGTCAATTGATAAACAAAGTTGGCGGAAGGCAGCAAATCCTGTTCGTCAATGTTGCCGCGATCGAGTGTTGAATCCTGGCTAATTACAGAAATTTCGGTGGTTTCGTAACGCACGCCGCCCACAAACCGCAGCGATGAGAGGATTGGGAAATCGATCATCGCGTATCCGGCGGCGATGGTTTCTTCCGCATCGTATTGATTTTTATCTTTCGAGTTATCGAAAATTACGTTGCCGGTAACCGGCAGCCCGAAGCGGGTGGAATCCAGCGAATATTCAAAATTGGAGTGGTTGAAAAACAGATCGAGATCGCCGTTGACTGCGTTGAGCAATTTGTCATCCGTATCGTAAGAGAAAATGCGCTCGCGGGCTTCGCGATCTTTGGTTTGATATGCGCCGCCAAACTTGATTTTTGCCTGACTGGTTCCGGTGCCGAACGGCATGCTGAAATCCAGGTTTACGTTTCGCGAATCGTCTTCCACATTTCGGAAATAGCGGGAAGGATCGTCGAAATTCGATCCGGTGATGGTGTATGGCGCAACGGTGTTGCTCGAATCGTAGATGAAAAATATCAACCGGCGATCCGGCTCATCCTGCGAAGTTGCAGCACTTGACGCTTTCCATTCGATGGATGCGTTGTTCAGTCCGCTAAAATTGTGGCGTCCGTACAGTTGCAGCGACAAAATATCGCGCTGCTGATATTCCAGCACCTGGTTGTTGACGATGCGGTTATCGCCGTCGCCCAGTTCCTGCGGCCATTTTCCGGTCATCGAACGCGATTTGGAAGTGCCGTTGCGCGAGTAAAACGCCGTTCCGCCAATTTGCTGTGCGTTGGTCAAATTGAAAGAAAACGTGCCCAATGCGCCGATGCTGGCTTCTTCGGTGCCCTGTGCATCCGTCTGGATCAACTGCGGAATCAGCTCGTCACTTTGCGCATTTGCGCTGTAAATGCCCACTTCGCCTTCATCGTAAAATGAGTAGCTGCGGTTGTATGTGAGACTGCCCTGATAGCCCAGACTGCTACTGCCGCCCAACGCCATTTTATTGCCGTAAGACAAACCCACACCTTGATTTAGCGGCACGGATTGCCGTTTCACATTCATCGTTTCTGAAAAAGATTTCCCGATTTGTTCGGCGTTTGCGGCAACATCGCCGGTGCCGAATCGCAAATCCTGGCGAATCTGGGTGCGGGACGGAAAGCCGTCTGCGCCGAGCGTTCCATTATCGATGCCGGTTGGCAACGCGCGGGCGCCGTCATCTTTTGCCAGCCAATCCTGTCCGCCACCGTTGTAAGACAAAAAGTTATCGTTAAACGATGCCGTGCTGCTCATCGAAGAAGAGTAACTGAGCTTCAGCGTTTGTTCATCGGGAAAGGTTTTTGTGGCGACATCCACAATCCCGCCGCTGAAGCTGCCCGGTTTGTCCGGCGTGAATGTTTTAATTGTGGTGATGTTATCCAACAAATTGGTGGGCAGCAAATCCAGTTGGAAGGCTTTTTTATCGGGATCGGAACTGGGCAACTCAACGCCGTTCAATTGGGTGCTGCTGTAACGATCGCCGAGTCCGCGAACATACACATATTTTCCGTCCACTACCGATGCGCCGACCACCTGTTTGATGGCTTCTGCGGCATCGCCGCTACCGGTTCGGGAAAATTCTTCGGAGCTTACGCCGTCACTGACAGCATCAGAGCGCTGGCGTTTTTTGAGCATCGCTGCGCCGGTGTTTTCGATCATCCGGGCTTCGACAACAACCTCCTCGCCCTCGATGGTTTGCGATTTGACGCCCAAATCCAGTTTGTAAGATTCGTTCGCTTTCACTTCAATATCGGTGATGCGCGTTTCCTGATAGCCAACATAGCTGACCACCAAAGTATATGTTCCGGCGGGCACGTTGATGATTGTGAACATCCCGTCGATATCGGTTGCCGAGCCTAAAATGGTGTTCTCCAGCATTACGTTTGCGCCAATCAGCGGATCGCCGTTATCGGCATCCACCAACCGGCCAACAACGCTGCCGGATTCCTGTGCAAATATGGATACATTAAACAGAATCAGACACAGCAGTAATAACTGCGTCATCCCTTTCCGTATTTCCGAAAATCGTTTTCCGGAATGGTTGTAAAAATTTGTCAACATCTGTTTTCTCCCGTAGATGTTTGGTTTTGCAAAATAAATTATTCTCAATAACATGCCGGAAAATTAGCCGCCGGTTGTTACAGTAGTGTTACGGAATGATTGTGTGGCAAATAAGATCAGGTGTCTGACATTTAATGTGGAGGGCAAAAAAACGGATGGTTTCAACACAAAAATGTGCTAAATTATTGAAAATGGATTTCTTATTGATTTTCAAAAAGGAATGTAGCGTTGAGCGAAGTGATCACACCAACCAAACCCAAAAAGACGGTTCGGGAAAAAAAGGTTGCCAAAACCCGCAAAATTCCGCAATACAATGTGGTTTTGCTGGATGACAACGATCATTCGTACGATTATGTTGTAGAAATGCTGATGAAATTGTTCGGTCACAATTTCACTACCGCATATCAAATGGCATGTGAGGTGGATTCATCGGGAAGGGTAATTGTGTTTACCACCAGCAAAGAACGTGCGGAATTTAAACGCGATCAGATTCACGCGTTTGGCGCAGATTGGCGCATTCCGCGATGCGCAGGCTCGATGTCCGCAATTGTCGAACCGGCGGAATCCATTTAAGCCACGCCGTTATTCAATGCTTTTTCTTTGTAAGATTCAGCCAACCGGAATTTCACATAAAAACAACTGCCCACATTAACCCTGCTCTGCAGCCAGATTTCCGCTTTTTGCAATTCTGCCATATGTTTTACAATTGATAAACCGAGTCCGGTGCCTTCAATCGTTTGCGAACGTGCTTTATCCACCCGGTAAAACCGTTCGAAAATGCGACCCTGTTCATCTGCGGGGATGCCCATCCCGTTATCGCGAACAGAAAATGTGCAACTATCGCCATTTCGCTGCGCGTCAACCATAATATTTCCGCCATCAGGCGTGTATTTAATGGCATTATCCAACAGATTTACAAAAATGGAGCGAAACATTTCCGGATCACCGACAACCTGCACCTGACCCAATTTTAGCGAATCCGCAAGTTCCTGATTTTTGGCGAGGGCTTTTTCGCGATATTCATTCAGCACATCATAAATGATCATCAGCGGATCAAACGGCACCAGTTCGATATTGCCAAGCCGTTCCACCCGCGCCAGTTGCAACAAATCCAGCACCAAACTTTCCAGTTGATAACTTTGTTTCACAATTTTGCTGATATATTTGCGATTCACATTCGGGTCGTCCAGCCCCCAGTCGAGCAGCGTTTCGGAATATCCTCGGATGGCAGCCAGCGGCGTTTTGAACTCGTGCGACACGTTCGCCACAAAATCGCGCCGGATTTTTTCCAATTTTTTGAAATGGGAAATATCCCGAACAACCAGCACCACGCCTTTGCCGTCTTCCCGTTCCATATCGAACGGCGTGAGCACCACTTCAAAAACGCGGTCTTTGTCGATCGTAATTTCATCGGTAATCAAAAATGGTTTGGCCAAAAATGTATCGATCAACGAGTTGAGATGCTGGTTGCGTATCACTTTGTAAAAAAAGAGGTTATCGACTTCGGCAAGACTGCAATCCAGCAATTGTAACGCGCGCTGGTTGTAAAACTTGATTTTTTTCGATGGCGCAATTGCCAAAATACCGTCGTTTACAGATGATAAAACGGTGCTCAAATCGCGCCGTTCGCGCGATAGCTTTTTGAGGTTATCGGACAGCTTAATTGCCATTTCGTTCAGACTGCTGCCGAATTCGGTGATTTCGTCGCGATAGTTGCCCAACGCCCGCATATTGATGGTTGCGAGATCGCCACTGGCGATTTGTTGCGCTTTTTTTGTTAGAATGTCCACATTTTTGTTGATTCTGCGGGAAAGTAGCACCACCAAAAACGCGGATAGCAACAGGATAATCAAACCGCCCAACGCGAAATAAATCTGCGCTTTGCGCAATAGTTTGGCCGATTGGTTGGCAAATTGCGCCAGTCGCACAAATCCAACCGGCTGGTTGTTGTAAATTAATTGTTTGCTGATATACAAAAGATCGATATCCAGCGTGTTGCTGTGCCGGATGTAAAAACCGTAGTTCGATTCTTTCGAAGATTGCACTTCCGGGCGGGCCAAATGGTTGTCGATTTTGGATGTTTGATCGAGCGGGATTTCTGAATCAACCAGCACAACCCCATTAATGTCAATCAGGGTGCATCGGCAATCCAGAATTTGAGCGATGCTGTCCGCATACGCTTTCATGTAATCGATATCTTTTTGCACGAATTTATCCATATTTAAATAAAATAACGATAAATCCGTATAGTTTTGAAGTTCGCGTTCCACCCGGCTGTATAAAAAATCGCGGAATTGAAAATAGGATGTTATACCTACAATTAACAATCCGGTGGTTAACGAAATGAGGATAATCCCCAAAAGCCTGATTCGCAGGCTGCGCTTAACGAGTTGCCGCATAATTTTCCCAGGATCCTGCGTGAATGGTTTTCGGGATGGCAAATCACCGAATACTGATGTTTAGTTGACTTTATTCCAGCGGTAGCCGACACCTTTAACAGTAATAATCAGTTTGCCGTCACGATCTATTTTTTCGCGAAGCCGGGTGATGTGCACATCAACAGTTCGCGGATCACCAAAATAATCTTCGCCCCAAATTAAATCCAGTAATTTTTGGCGGGAAACGGCTTTTCCGCCGGCTTCGTAAAGGTGTTTTAACAATTTGAACTGGATGGGTGTTAAATCGGTCGGCACTTCATCCACAAAAACTTCGTGTGTGGCGAAATTCACCCGTAATGCATCCTGCCGGAATTCGCTGAAATTGGTTTTCTGAGTTCTGCGGAGATGAACCTTCACCCGCGCCAGCAATTCGCGGGGGCTGAACGGTTTTGTGACGTAATCATCCGCGCCCACTTCAAACCCGATAATTTTATCGATTTCCTCACTCCGTGCGGTGAGCATGATGATCGGAATTTCCTCTGTCTGATCACTTGCGCGGATGTATTTGCACAATTCGATACCGCTCATCGAGGGGAGGTTCAGGTCTAAAATTACCAGATCCGGCGGACTTTTGGTTATCGCATCGTGTGCTTTAATGCCATCGCCAAATGTGCGGATCCGGTAGCCCTCGCGCCAGAGGTTGTCTTCCAAAATCTCGTTGATGTACGGATCATCTTCAACAATGTAGATTGTAAAATTCTGGTTCATCATTTCTGTAAAGACCTTTTCAGTAATGTTTTAAGTCCGTTATTAATGTAAGAAAATTAACTGCTCAATATTACAATTAGATTGCAAAATGATTAAGCTTTCTCGCAATCGTAACTTGAAATGATTAACAATAACGGGATTCAAAAAATCAGGTATTTCGCAGGTTTTTTGTTTTTGGATTTGCTTGTCTGGCATTTTATGACTAATGTATCCGGCTGTGAACTAACTGTTTTAAGCCAAAATTATTTGTGAAAGGTAAAATATGTATCGAATTATCGTGTTGATTTTTATGGGTTTATTAATATTGTGGGGATGCGGAGAAAATAAATCCGGTTCCGGGATGGATGCTTTAAACGATTTTAAACTTGATTCCCGGGCAGATAGCTTGAGCTACAGTATGGGCGTAACGATGGGACAGGGAATTAAACCCAATGCAGACGGCATCAATCTGGATGCGGTTATGGCCGGATTGCGCGACGGAATTAAAGAAGACGAATGCATGTTGACAGATGATGAAATCAACAAATGCATCATTGGTTTCCGGCAAGATTTGGAAAAGAAAATCCGTGAAGAAAACGAACGTCAATCAGTTGAGAATGAGATGGAAGGCAAAACATTTTTAGAAGAAAACGCTAAACGTCCGGAAGTGCAAGTAACCGCCAGCGGATTGCAATACGAAGTTTTGCAGGAAGGCACCGGAAAAACCCCGACAGCGATGAGTACGGTTGTCACACACTATCGCGGAACGCTGATCGACGGCACCCAGTTTGACAGCTCATACGATCGCGGCGAACCGGCAGAATTTCCGCTGAACCGCGTTATTCCCGGCTGGACGGAAGGTATCCAATTGATGAAAGCCGGTGCAAAATACAAATTCTACATTCCCGGAAATCTGGCGTACGGCAAACGCAGCCCATCGCCGAAAATTCCCGCAAATTCAACGCTGATTTTCGAAGTTGAATTGATGGAAGTTAAGTAAATTTAATGGGTTAAGTAGAATACGGAATTTGCAATTCATAGGGATGTTTGAGGTGAACAATGATCGCAAAAGGTGAATTTTCGGTTGAAATGAAACCGCTGGAGCCATTCGCAAAAGCTGCGGATGGAATGAATGTTGGCAGAATGTCGATCACCAAAACGTTTGGCGGCGATTTATTGGCTAAAAGCACCGGCGAAATGCTCAGCGCGCTCACCGATGTAAAAGGAAGTGCCGGTTACGTGGCTATTGAGCAGGTAACCGGATCACTGAAGGGCAAAACCGGTTCGTTTATGTTGCAGCATTTTGGCATGATGAATCGCGGCGAAAGCCACCTCATTCTCGAAGTTGTTCCCGATTCCGGGACCGGCCAATTGGTAAATTTGGCAGGAAAAATGGATATCATCATCACTCACGGTACCCATTTTTACGAGTTCGAATATTCGCTGGATTGAGTAAATTAATAGAAATTAGCTTTTGCTGTAAAATTTTAGATAGCCGGAAAAGTTGCGAAATCAGCTTTTCCGGCTATTTTTTTAGCTCACCAAAAATTCGGAAACCATTTTATTTAGCTGGTCAAATTCGATCAAAAACGCATCGTGACCGTGTTCGCTGATAATTTCACGGTATTCGGCGTTGGGAATATTTTCGGAAATTTCCCGCTGCTCGTGGGGCGGATAAAGCACATCTGATGAAATTCCAATGCACAACGTTTTTGCGGAAATATTTGATAATACTACAGTTAACGGTTCACGATTTCGCGATAAATCGTGGCTGTCCATCGCCCGGGTGATCGTCAGATATGTGTTCGCGTCAAACCGTTTTACCAATTTGATGCCCTGATATCGCAAATAGCTTTCCACCTGAAATCGCGGCGGCTGATCGTTCAAGATTCTGGCGCTGCCATTTAATTTTACCAAATCCACTTCCTCACGCCCAAAACGCTCCTGAAATGAGGGCTGGCTGCGATACGAAATCATTGCGATCATCCGCGCCAGCGATAAACCGCGCAGCGGTTGTTTGTCGTAATTGCCATTTTGCCAATCCGGATCGTTCATAATTGCCAGCCGTGCGGTCTCGTTCAGGGCGATGCTCCATGCTGAATGCCGCGCGGTTGTTGCGATGGGAATAATGCGCCGCACCATTTCCGGGTACATCACCGCCCATTCGAGCACCTGCATGCCGCCGAGCGATCCGCCAATGACCGTTGCAATTTCGCGAACGCCCAATTGTTGCAGCAATTCGTGCTGAACAATCACCATATCCCGGACGGTAACTTCAGGAAAATCAACGCCATAGCGTTTCCCTGTTTTGGGATTGATGCTCACCGGTCCGGTGGTGCCGTAACAGCTCCCCAAAAAATTGGCACAGACCACAAAATATTTATCCGTGTCCAGCGATTTTCCGGGTCCGATAATTTCCGCCCACCAACCGGGTAAATCGCCCTGCTGCGGGTTGTTTCCGACATGCGCATCGCCCGTTAACGCGTGGCAAATGAGGATGGCATTATCGCCGGTTTCAGCAAGATTACCGTACGTTTCGTAGGCAACCTGAACCTGTTGCAGCTCGCCGCCCCGTTCGGGCAAAAAAGGATTTTTTTCATCAAAAAGCGTCGCGAATCGGGTGTTCGGATTGGGTGCGAGCAGTCCGGTATCTGCAGGAATTGTTTCTGATTTTTGATCGACAGTTGACACCGCTAAACTCCTGTTTTTATTATTAATACGCATCAAGCATTGAAACGTGGTTTGTCGCTGGTTTTGCTGCTCCGGATTGAAAATATGCGGCATGCAGTGCTTTCATCGCGCGATCCAGATCGGTGCGGTTCAGCAGCACGGAAAGGCTGTGATTGGAAGTGCCGCTGGCAACCGATCGCGTGGGAATGTGGTGCCGCGTAAACGTTTCGAAAATGCGGCTGAGGTTGCCGTTTTGCAAATGGTGCGGCTTCCCGACAATCGCCATCAACGCGAGGTTTTCTTCGACAAAAATATCGCGGATGATGCCCAAACGCAGTTGTTCGGCTAATTCTTCGCGGAGAAACTGGACAATTTTGCGGACATCTTTAGCGTGAACCGCCAGCCGGATTGTTGCATCGGCGATGCCAAAATTGAGCAGCAAAATCGGGTCGGACAACCCCGCCAACGCTTTGATCACCGTTGACGAAACCGGCGAAGAAACATTTAGTGATTGCACCAAACTGATCACCGAAACATCCGAGATTGACGAAATGGCGGTGATGGGGGAGAGGTCCGGACGGGAATCGGACACAATCCGCGTTCCGGGATGCTCCGGCGCAAACGTGTTGCGGATAATTAACGGAATATTGCAGGATTCCAGCGGGCTCATGGTTTTGGGGTGGAGCACTTTCGCTCCGAAAAACGCCATTTCCGCAGCTTCCCGATAGCTGATATCGGGCAGTTGCACGGCATCGCTGATGATGCGCGGATCGGCGCTGAGCACGCCGTTTGTGTCCGTCCAGATTTCCACCAATTCCGCATGCACCGCGCGTCCGATCAGCGCAGCACTGTAATCCGAACCGCCGCGTCCGAGCGTGGTCACATCGCCGTCGGCTGTGCCGCCGATAAATCCGCTAACCAATGCAATTTCACCATTTTGCAATCCTTCCAATCGAGCGTTGGTCAGCGCTTCGGTGGTTGCGAGATCCACTTTGGCATCGGTAAACTGGCGATTGGTGCGGATAATTTCTGCCGCATCAATTTCGAAAACGCGAATGCCCAGCGATCGCAACGCTGCCGCAATCACCGGTAGCGACAGCCGTTCGCCGATGCTGATCACCGAATCGCGGGTGCGCGGCGAGCATTCTTTGAGCAGCGCGATGCCGCTCAATTTGCGATCCAGTTCGTGCAGCACTTCGCTGATGGTTTCTTCCGCAGCGGTAAAAAATTGCGGTTCGGCAACTTCTCGCAGGGTTTCCAAATGGCGTTGCTGGAGCATCCGGATGAGTGATGAGCCGTGGACACCGAAGGTCACCGCGTCGTCAATTGCCGCAATAATTTGATTGGTTACACCGGCCATCGCTGAAAAAACAGCCACAATCCGGTTCTTTTTTGCACGAATGTTAAGAATATTCACGACGGTTTGAATTTGTAGGGTACTACCGACCGACGTTCCGCCGAATTTCAAAACCTGCATTTTTTCTCTCGATTATTTTGAGTTACAGACCGTAATCCCGGTTCCGGAATTTCTACCGAAAACCGGGATCAAACAGTTGAAAATAATGTAGTTAAGCAAACTCAGGTTCGGGCACTTTTGCCAGTGCTTGCTCAAAATCCCAAATGATATCATCGATGTGTTCGATACCCACGGAAACGCGCACAAGCCCGGGCGTAACGCCGGAATCGAGCTGTTCCTGCTCGCTCAATTGCTGGTGGGTGGTCGATGCCGGATGGATGACCAGCGTTTTCGCATCACCGACATTTGCGAGCAGGCTGGAAACTTGCACATTATCGATAAATGCTTTTCCGGCTTCGGTTCCACCTTCCAGCTCGAAAACTATCAGACTGCCGAAAAATCCGTCCCGGAGATATTTTTTGGCGTTTTCGTAATACGGGTGATCCTCAAATCCGCCGTATGTCACGCTGCTGACTTTGGGGTGATTGCGGAGCCATTCCGCCAGTTTTTTGGCGTTTTCGTTGTGGCGTTCCACGCGAAGCGAAAGGGTTTCGAGTCCCTGAAGCAATAAAAATGAATTGAACGGGCTTATTGCCGGACCCAGATCGCGGAGTTGCTCCACCCGAGCCCGGATGATAAATGCGATGTTGCCGAATGGACCATCCGCGCCAAAAACTTCCCAGAATTTGAGTCCGTGATAACCGGGGCTCGGCTCTGTGAAAACCGGAAATTTACCGTTCGCCCAATTAAATTTGCCGGAATCGACAATTACGCCGCCGATGGATGTGCCGTGTCCGCCAATCCATTTTGTGGCGGAATGGGTGACAATATCCGCACCATGTTTGATCGGCTGGCATAAATAGCCGCCCGCCCCGAAAGTGTTGTCCACCACCAGCGGAATGCCATTGCGATGCGCGACATCTGCCAAAGCCTCAAAATCCGGTATGTTTAGTCGCGGATTGCCGATGGTTTCGACATAAATTGCGCGGGTTTTTTCGTCGATCAACCGTTCGAAATCTGCCGGATTGTCGCCTTCCACAAATTTCACATGAATGCCGAGTCGCGGGAATGTCACTTTGAATTGGTTGTAAGTGCCGCCGTATAAATAACTTGTAGAGATAATATTTTCACCGGCCTGAACAATGGTTGACAGCGCCAAAAATTGCGCAGCCTGCCCGGAAGCTGTGGCCAGCGCCGCAACGCCGCCTTCCAGCGCCGCAATCCGTTCTTCAAAAACGGCGGTAGTGGGATTCATTATTCGGGTATAAATATTGCCAAATTGTTTTAGTGCAAACAATTCTGCAGCATGATCGGAATTATTGAAATTAAATGATGTCGTCTGATAAATGGGAACGGCACGTGCGTTGGTTGCGCCGTCCGGTTTGTGTCCGGCGTGCAGTTGCAGTGTTTCGAACCTGAATTGGCGTTCTTCGCTCATGATACAAATACTCCTGATTTATGTGATGATTTATGTGTTCAAGCGAAATTTTTCCCGGGATATCGCTTTTTTTCATTTTTTGGTCAAAAAAAAATCCTCTACCGGAAAGATTCGATAGAGGATTAAAAAATACTCACCTCTCTCATCTTTCCCCATACGGGGTAGGAATTAGCACCTTGTCCTAAAATATCCTGACAGGTTGCTAAGGCTTCACAGGGCCTTTCCCTCAGCCTTTCTCGATAAGAGCTATTTTATGTTTTGCTAAACGTGTTTACATACGCAATTTAGTCCATTATTAAAAAGCCCTTCCGAGATGCCTGGAAGGGCTGTGATTAATTTCTAATATTAGTTACAAATCACCCTTCCGAATCATCTCATACAAATACACATGCACATGCAGCACATTTTTGCAATAAACAGAGATTTCGGAAAAGCGTTGTTCATCATTCATTCCTTTATTTCGCAAAAGTATAATCATTTCGAATCGGGTTGTCAAACAGTTTTTTTGTGGCACCATAAATTTTATTTGCTATTGTTTTACCCATCGAGAAATATTCAGCACAAAAATTCAAAGATGCATCATTTACGGTGAACAGTGAAATCGTAATAAAAAGTTCCCTACGAAAAATGTAAAAAATTGTTTCAAAGAGTTGCATTTAAGGGATTATTTCGTAAATTCTTATCCGTGTGGAAAGAGTGCAGCGTAATTGACCCGTGTTACCCCGAAGCAAGCTGTTTTTGCTTCCCCAATTATCAACAGTATTAACTGACTGTGTTGACCCAACATTTTAAACACAGCCATTTTGATCGCAACGCCTCTACACATAGATGATCACTAAACAGTAATTTTTGTCAAACCAAATTGTCGCATTTTTTTAGCCGCCTGCTTTTTGCGATTGGTTTCGCATCGGTTAAAATTGTCGAATAAATCCGCCTGATAATTACAAATAGCTGGACTATTTATGGAGAACTGCATGAAGCAAAGACACAATCCAAGCATGAACAAATTGTCATTGTATATGGCAATTTGGGGAATACTAATGGCTCTTGTTTTTTACAGCTGTAATGATGCATTGGAGCCAAATGAACCGGGATTTACCGCATATACCGGTCCCGAAATATCGGATTATGCAGGTAATTGGGACTTGTTAAATACTGTCGCAATCGGGCAAACAACCGGTCTTACGGATACTGTCCGGGTTGGCGATCTGGTTCAGCTCTCGCCTGATTCGATAGATCTGAATGGTGTATTCTATTTGGCCTACAGCGTTGTTGGTGAGCAGGTCATGGCCATCTCCGCAGCCGGCAGATATAATTATTCGGTCGTTTCAGGCGTTGTTTTGGTGCGCCCCGGGGATACATTGGTGGCAGGGCAACAACAGATAAATGAAACCGGTTTACTGGATGTGTATAACGAAAAAATGATCATTGTTTCGGATTCCGCAGATTCCAACCAGGGATCATTGCTTACCGGACCGCTGGATTATGCTATTATCGATTATTCTGCCAGCCTCGATTCTTTGGTTATTGTCGGGCAAACGCCGTTCTTCCAGTTTAGTGACGGCAGCACACAGGCAGCACAGGTATTCACAACTTTTCTGAAAAGATAAGTTGTTGATTAAATTTGATTTAGAGATGAACAAATTGTTTAAGCGAATATAGGAGCATAATTAATGTTCAATAAAAAACCAACCGCAATTATCCTGCTTTTTCTGCTGATGAGTTTTGTTGTTCTGCATGCAGGAACAACGGGTAAAATAGCCGGCTCTGTTGTCGATGCAAATACCGGCGAGCCATTAATTGGTGCGAACATTGTACTTGAAGGCACAAATTTGGGTGCCGCAACAGATGTTGACGGATATTTTGTTATTCTAAACGTGTCACCGGATGCATATAAATTGACGGTATTTTATGTTGGCTATAAAGAAACCACCCTCAATAATGTCCGGGTTAGTGTGGATCGTACGACCACATTGGAAATAAAAATGACTTCTGCAGCAATTGAAGGTGAAACCGTAACGGTCGAAGCCGAACGCGCTGCAATTGAGCTCGACAGAACACACAGTTCATCTGTGGTAACTTCCGAAACGGTAGATTTGCTGCCGGTAACTGAACTTAGCGAAATTATTCAGTTGCAAAGCGGTGTGGTCAGCAGTGGTGGACAATTGCACTTCCGCGGCGGTCGCGCTCGTGAGGTTTCCTATGTTGTCGATGGCGTTGCGGTAAACAATAGTTTTGCGCAAAACGGCGGTAGTTTGGTCGAAGTTGACAACAATATGGTTGCCGAACTGGAAGTGATTACCGGAACATTTAACGCAGAATATGGTCAGGCACAATCCGGGGTTGTAAATATTGTAACCCGCCGACCGGCTGCCAAATTCAGCGGGAATGTTGAATATTATGCAGGTGACTGGCTGAGTAACAAAACCAACATTTACAGCAATGTGAATAATTTTGATGCTGTTGCCGAACAGAACGTTCAGTTCAGCCTGACAGGTCCGATTTTGTCGGATAAACTTGGATTTTTCATTACTGGTCGCTACAACAATAGCGAAAGCGTTCAATGGTATAAGCGGCGTTTCAGTTCGGAAGACGGCTGGAGAATTGCCGCATATCGCGAATGGGCGAAAGACAATCTTCAGGCTGGTGGCGTTATCCGGGTTCCGGATTCGCTCATCACCGGTGACGGTTCAACCGGTCCGGCGGTTACTTCCGATTACGGATCGCTGCAAGCCAAATTGACGTATTCGTTAACCCCAAAAATTACAGTCGCTTACACCGGATTTGGTTCCTATCGCGAGTCGCATGGCTCATCCGCAAGGGTGAACGTATTTTCGCCGGATAATCGCCAGACAGCCCAAGATTGGCGGTATTCGCATTTCCTGCGTTTTCAGCATTTTCCCAGCGATAATTTCTTTTACAATTTTGCCGCATCCTATCAACGAGATGATGGCGATACATATTTCAGAAAAGACAATAAAATTGCCCAATTCCCCGGCGATGACGGTATAATGGTTGCGCCATTCATTATTACAACCACAAATCTGTCGGGTGGAACGCAATTTAACATCGGTGGATCGTCCGGTTTATACACCAATGCAGACGGTCGCAATTATGTTGATAAATATGCTTTTCAGGGCGATTTCAACTGGCAAATTGACAAAATAAACCTGATCAAAGCCGGATTTTCGGTCACACAACATTATTATGATATCTACAATCGCGGATTCCAATTAACCTCCGCATGGGAAAATAACGATTGGCCGCTGGATAATTTTGTAAACCCGCGCGGTATGTCCTTTGACGATTACTGGAGCTCGTTGAATTTATACTGGCGAAACTGGGAAACCATTTTTGATACGACCCGGGTTCGTGAAGTTGGTCGTGAAGAAGTTGAATCCTATAGCGATTATTCAAACAAGCCTTTCGAAATGGCATTCTATCTACAGGATAAACTGGAACTTGGCTCCGATATCATTCTGAACGCCGGTGTGCGTTACGATTATTTTAACCCAAACGAAAAAGTTCCCGCAAACTATCGCGCCGAAGCTTCGCTGGTCGGTTCGGAACAGAATCTGGTTCAGTCTTCTGTCAAATCACAGCTCAGTCCGCGGTTTGCAATTTCGTTCCCGATTTCCTCGCAAGGCGCATTCAGGGCATCATACGGTCACTTTTTCCAAATGCCGCCGCACGGCCGGATGTTCAATCAGCCGTTGGTTAGCCTTTCACCGATCGATTTGGAAGACAGGTTGCTCGGTAACGCGGATTTGGAGCCGGAAAAAACAGTCGCTTATGAGATCGGTTTGCAGCAAGGTATCGGAACTTCGATCGCTGTAAACATCAGCGCATATTATAAAGATTTCCGGAATTTGCTCGGTATCGAACAAGTTCAAACAGTTGACGGTGTGAAATATACCCGGTTTGTCAATCGCGATTATGGCTTGTCCAAAGGTATTGTTGTGGACGTTACCAAACGTTCCGGGAATTTCAATGGCGGAATGAACTACACAATGGCTTTCACCAACGGTAGCAACTCCGATCCGACCGAGTTGTTTTTGGTAAACGCCACACCGAGTGTAACCGGTGCGACGGAAGTTTTTGTCGATCGTCAGGTGGCTCCGCTGGATTGGGATCAACGTCACACCTTCAATTGTTATGTGAATTTTGTGCAGCCCAACAACTGGAGTGTCGGTATTACAGGATTTCTGGATTCCAACACACCGTTCTCACCCGATTTTCTGGAAAATTTTGGGTTGAACGAACGCGAATTTCGTAACTCCGCAAACAAGCCGCTGAGCTGGAGTATCGATTTGAAGGCAAAGAAAAATCTCAATCTTGCCGGATTAAAGAGCGTTCTGTTTTTCAAAGTTGATAACATTTTTGATCACTTGAACGCGGAAAATGTTTTTGCCGCCAGTGGTAAAGCCGATGAAAATGCTCGTTTACCGGAAATTACAGAAGTAATGGTGGGCGAAATTGAGAGCGAAAATGTTATCTCCTTTCAGGAAGCAGATTTACGACCAGACTTTTTCTCTGCTCCCAGAAAAGTGCAAGTCGGTTTTGAATTCAAATTCTAAACCGGATTTGGCAGATAAAAAACTGGAATAGAGAATACGAAGATTTTATATAATGAGGTAATTAAATGCTTAAGCGATTTTTAGTTCAGTGTTCTATATACGTTTTCATTTTGGCTTTTGCAGGAAACAGTCTGGTTTTTGCCGAGGCTTCCGAAAAAGACAAAAATGAAAAATCTGGCGAAAGAACAAACAATTCTCTCCAAAGCTCCCGTGGCCAATACAACCGGCTGTCCAAAACCAGTCAGGAAGAAGAAGGCAACCGGATTTATTACAGAACGCTTTTTATTGATGGTAATCTGGTAACTGGTCAAATTGATAACCGTGGCTTGCTCTCAAACGGAGATGGCAACAATCGCGGAAACTACCTCGCGTGGCCAAAAGGCGCGCAGCAGGTACCTTCAATTTTTGGCGGTTTCTTTTACGTTGCGGCAGAAGTTAACGATGTTAACGGAAACCCGATCGCGATTATTTCCGATCCGTATGATTTTGGAAATGGAAACCGTGTGAACCAACCACGCCCGCACCTTGCCATTTGGCAGCCGATTCCCGGATATTACAACCTGGATATTCCGAGCTCTTTGCGCACGCCGCTCGTTTACGGTATCAGCGAAGATGTGGGCGAAGATGGCGAACCGGGAACAAATGATCCCGGCGAAGGTGATGGCATTTTGCAACCGATCGAAGATTTCAACGGAAACGGCGAATTGGATCTTTCGATGCGGAATGCGATTGGCTGGTTTGCCACAACAGCACGGAAAGAAACCTGGCCGGAATATTGGCCGGCACAATCCTACGAAGGCGATACCCGCCAGATTGGCGATAACGTTCCCGGCGTTCGCGCGGGACGCTGGAATGGCGAAAACGGCGCAAAGCCGCGTGCGGATCAGGAAACATATTATGTAATGAACGATTATGAAAATGACCAATTTTTATACTATCCATTTGAAGGCGACACCAGAAACTGGCCGGATGGCAAACGCGGATTAGGGATGGAAATTGAAGTTCGATCCTATCAGTGGAACGGCCGTTTGGCGGAAGATTTGTTGATAAACCTTTACGACATCACCAATCAGGGTAAAGATATCGAAAAATCGGTTGTCGGGATGATGGTTGACCCGGATATGGGAATCAACACCGGTAACGACGCAGATGCCCAAACGTTGGATGACATCACTTACACCTGGAACAAAAGCGGACGCGATCCCGATACCGGATTCCCGACAGGCTATTTCGGTTTTGCCTTTTTGGAAAGCCCCGGCTTATCCTTTGACGGCATCGATAACGATCTGGACGGATTGATCGACGAAAGCCAGTCAAATGGTGTGGATGACGATAGCGATTGGGATACATGGGAAGATTTGGATGGCGACGGTGTGTTCACAAATGAAGATGTGAACTACAACCGTGTGCTCGATGAAGGCGAAGATGTTAACGGAAACGGACAACTGGATATCGACCGGATCAACGACGACGTTGGTTTTGACGGACTTGGACCGGAAGAAGTTGGTTATCCCGGTCCGGACGCCGGTGAAGCTGATGGATTACCGACGCCCAACGAGCCCGATTTTGAATTTACAGATAACGATGAATCGGATCAGGTTGGTTTAACGTCAGTATCATTCCATGCTTATACATGCTGTATGGATAACGATCAGGAATATTGGCAACGCCTCCAACCGAATCCGGACAGTCTCATTTCCCGCGATCCGGACTGGGCAACGGACGTTGCATTTGTTTACGGCAGCGGTATGGTAGAATTTAAAGAGCGTGTCGTAAACGGTTAATCCCGGAAAGAGACTCACAGCTACGCCATCGCGCTGGTGTTCGGTAACGATTTCCCGGATGCATTGCGTAACAAAAAAACAATGCAGATTATTTACGATAACGATTACAACTTTGCCAAACCGCCCAGCCAATCCACACTTACAGCAACGGCTGGCGATGACAAAGTTTATCTGCAGTGGGATGATATTTCAGAAAAATCATTCGACCCGATTTACAAACGCGATTTTGAAGCGTATTATGTTTACAAATCAACGGTGCCTTCATTCGAAGATATTCGCACCATTACAGATGCCTTCGGCAACCCGCTGCTCTTTAAACCCCGTGCTGTTTACGATTTAGCAAACGGTATTCAGGGTTTGCACCCGGTTAGTCTTGGCAGTGAATTGGGTAGCGATAGCGACCTTGGCACAACTTACAATATGGGCAACGACTCCGGGCTCAAACATTATTACATCGACTCAGTCGATGTCACAAATGGCAGAACATATTATTATGCTATTTCCGCAGTTGACCGTGGACATCACAGTTCATTTTTCGACTTACTGGGTGATTCCACATTACGCGACCTCGCTGATATTGCACCGACGGAAACACCGATCAATGTTCAGGTAGACCTTTTAGGGCGCGCAATAGCGTTCGATAGAAACACGGCTCGTGTAATCCCGACGGAATTGTTAGCCGGATGGGAAGCACCCGGAATGAAAGATAACCAGGTCGATTTAGTCGAAGGCAACGCAACCGGTTCGGTTTCGATTGAAGTTTACAACCCGCTGCTCATGCAAAATGGTGCCCGTTATCGGGTTACTTTTGAAGATGACGGCAGATATGTTTTCCTCGATTCCGCCAATTATACCGGCGAATTGAGCCGCGTAAAACTGGAATCGATCAGTAAAAATGCGACCGTTTTAAATTTGTCAGATCCGGCAAACAACGCCAAATCAGATGATGCCATTGTCGAAGGATTTTATTTCCTTTTGCAAAACGATACCACCAATATCGATACCACAAAATCCGGATGGACAAATGGCAACTCGACCCTGAAACTGCTGGACAGAACAGAACCGAGTTACTTCCGTGTCAAAAGCGATTTTGAAATCCGCGTGTTGGGTGAAAATGCGGACTCATCAGTAACGCGCCGCCCGGTCAATTTCCAGATTTGGGATGTAACCGATGCCGGAAATGAAATTCAGATGGACTTTTTCATATTCGACCGGAACGAAGTTGGTAAACTGGATCAAAGCGACGACATCACAATTGTCAAACCGATTCAGGGACGTAAAAACCTCTATCGATTTGTGTTTGATTATCCGGCAGGGCTGGACTCTTCTCAATTTATTAGCCCGGAAAATGGCGATGTTTACAAAATCGTAACCCGTAAAACATTTGACCGGGAAGATGTTCTTGAATTTGAACTCTTTGGTAATGCCGTAAACACAGAAATGGCCAAAAGCGAACTCGATGATATTTACGTCGTTCCTGACCCCTACATCGCATACAACCTTGACGAACGATTGGTTGTCAATCGCGATGAAGGCCGCGGCGATCGTAAAGTTGAATTTGTAAATTTACCGGAAAAATGCACAATCAAAATCTTCACTGCATCGGGTAAATTTGTTCGGGAGCTGGAGCACAACGCATCTACCAGCAATCGCCGTCGTACATGGGATTTACGCACAAGAGACGGTTTGGAAGTTGCATTCGGTATATATTTTTATGCCGTTGAAGCGCCCGGAATCGGTGTAAAAACCGGCAAATTGGCAATTATCAAATAAATATGAATGCGTTTGATGACGGATTTTCAAGAACTTTGTAAATGATAGGGTAATAAAATGCTTAAAATCAAACATATAATTCTGATGCTGACAGTGTTGGGTTATTCCGCTTTCGGGCAATTTCAAACGGAAGTCAGCAATGTTGGAACCAACGCAGCCGCTTTTCTTGAAATTGGTGTCGGCGCAAGAGCAATGGCGATGGGCGGGGCTTACACCGCGCTATCAAACGATCCGACTGCGATGTATTACAACCCTGCGGGTATTGTTTGGATGAACAATATCCAGTTGGAATTGATGCACAACGAATGGCTGGTTGGCACGAATTTCGAATATTTGGCGACCTCCATGCCGTTACCAATGTTTAATGCAGCTATCGGCGTCAGCTTCACAATGCTCGATTTTGGGGAGCAACCTGTCCGAACGGTCGAAAATCCCGAAGGAAATGGCTTAACCTACGGTGCGAGAAGCTTTGCTGTTGGCGTTACTTACGCACAATCACTGACCGACAGGTTCAGCTTCGGCCTCACCGGAAAATATATCAACGAAAAGATATTCAATGTCAGTGGCGGTACCACCGCAATTGATTTGGGTATATTTTATCTGACACCGGTTGAAGGCATGAAACTTGGCATGAGCATCAGCAATTTTGGCGGTCAGATTCGTTTGGACGGTCGCGATCTGGATACCGTGCTCGACCCGAACGAAAATGTCACAACAATCGACAATGTGCCCGTTTCCTACAAAGTCGGGTCTTATCCGCTGCCGCAGATTTTCCGTGCCGGTATTTCATACTCCAAACAACTCGGCTCTTTTTCGGAAGTAACGCTGACCACCGATTTATTACACCCCAGCAACTCGACCGAAAGCATGGGTTTTGGTATCGAATACGGTTTTGCGGGAACTGTTTTCCTGCGCGGTGGTTATGAAAATGCGTTCGAAGATACCGGAATTAATGGGTTGACCCTCGGTGGCGGCATTGATTATCAGACACCGACCAGCCTCGGATTTCGTATCGATTACGCATATTCCGACTGGGGAATTCTGGAAAGCGTTCATCGCTTCTCTTTAGGATTGGTTTTCAACTAAACAAATTTGGAAGATATTTTTTCTGGAATGGATAAAAAAATAAGCAATATCGTGATTTTCAAAACAATAAAATCGCTGTTATTCGTAACAGCGATTTTTGTCTTATATAGCTGCACAAAAACCGAAGAAGAACCGGTTGTGGCAACTATCGGGGAAGAGTGCATCACAGCGACAGATTTTGTTATGAGCTACGAAAATGCATCCGGGCACCTCAAACCGGGCGCGACGATCGATACAAAAAAACGCAGTTATCTGGATTTTATGATCAACGAAAAACTGCTGGCGAAAAAAGGCTACCAATTAGGTCTGGAGAAAAGCACCTGGATTTTGGCTGAAACAGAAGAGCTGCGTCAGGAATTGATGATCGATGCGCTGTTGGAAGCCGATGTCCGCAGCAAAATTGAGGTAACGCCGGACGAGATCAAAGAGGAAATCAACAAATCCAAAGTGACGTTTAAATTTCGGTATTGGCCGGAAAATAATTTGGAGAACGCCCAAAAAGTTGCCCAACGCATGCGCGAAGTCGGGTATGCCGAAACAGTCGATGAGTTGCAAAATAATAATCCGGAGCAACGCAGAATCGATCCCAATCAGTTGATCAGTGAATATGTGGATTACCAGCAAATCAGCCCGGAAATATTGGAAGTTATCGAAAACCTGCCTTTCGGCGAAATTTCCGATCCGGTAGAAATCAACGATAACTATTTAATTTTTCAAGTGTTGGACATTCGCCGGTCGGCGGTGACAACTAACGAATACAAAAGCCTGGCTTCGCGTTTTGAGCAAATTATTTTTTACCGGAAATATGGTGAGTTGGTAAAAAAATACGTCGTTGACATGATGACGCCGTTGGAAGTAAAAACCAAAGCCGATGCATTTAACCTGTTAGCACCCGCGCTCGTTGAGTGGGAAAAGAATTTTGATATCAAACGCGGCGTATTTTTACTGGATGTGCAAAACGCGGCGGATAAATTTACCGCGATGGTAAAATTGCGGGATAATTTTGATGCAGTGTTTTTCACCTGGCGCGATGGTAGCGTTTCGATCGGTGAGTTTTTGCCGTATTTCAAAACGCGATATGTCAACCCGGAAACAGCAAAAGCGGACGATTACCATACCATGCTGGATTATGCCATTCAGCTATCCATTCGCGATTATTTTACCGTTCAGCGTGCCAAAGGACGTGATTTGGCAGATGCCCCGAGCGTTCAAAAAGGGTTGAAAACCTGGCAGGATAAATGGGTTTTTGAGGCATCCGCAAGTCATGTCACCAAAAAAATGCCCTTTACCGACAACGATTTGATTGAATTTTACACCAATTTTAACGATAAATATGTTGTCGATAAAGAAACCGGTCCGGCGTTGGATTACGATGCCCCGCAAGTCAAAAACGATGCGATGATCCACAAAAAAATTCAGTTGCTCCAACAAACCTGCGACAGCCTCCGGAATGTTTTTCCCGTTAAAATTAACGAAGCAGTGTTGGATACGATTCAGGTTGTCCGGTTTAAAAACAATCCGTGGGCGACCACCAGATTCTATCGCGCAGGCACCAATCGCCCGATTTTCCCGACAGTCAGCGACAACTGGAAACTTGCCAACCCCTGATTCAATTATCCCTTTCATTTTCAATGGTGCTGGTTTAATTTCCTGCCGGTCTGCGATTTATTTTATTCAAAACCAAACCCCCGGAACCAATGGATTTCTCAAAAATTTCTGATCTCAATCCCGAACAGCGCCGCGCAGTGGAATATCAGGATGGGCCGTTGCTGATCCTCGCCGGTGCCGGCAGCGGCAAAACCCGCGTGCTAACCTTCAAAATTGCCTATTTGCTCGACCGTCGCGTGGTTCAGCCATGGGAAATTTTGGCGGTAACGTTCACCAATAAAGCCGCCGGAGAAATGCGTCACCGGGTGGATGAACTGGTGGGAATGGCAACCGACGGCATGTGGATCGGCACATTTCACTCGATTTGCGCCCGCATTTTGCGCATCGAAAGCCAGCATCTCGGATACGATACCAGTTTCACCATTTACGATGTGGATGATCAGGTTCGGCTGATTCAGCAGGTGATGGAAGGGTTGAACATCAACCAAACCACGCTGAAACCGCGTTCCGCGCAGCACAAAATCAGCGATTGCAAAAATAAATTGATCAGTCCGAAAATGTTTGAGGAACGCGCCGGCGATTTTGCAGACCGACAAATTGCCAAAATTTATAGCGGATATGAAACGGCTTTGCGGCGCAATAACGCTATGGATTTTGACGATCTGCTGATCAAACCGCTCGATTTGTTCACTCGCGAGCCGGAAATTCTCAAAAAATATCAGCAAAAATTCCGCTATGTGTTGGTGGATGAATATCAGGATACCAACAAAGCGCAATATTATTTTGTGAAAAAATTGTCGGAAACGCATCGGCGAATTTGTGTGGTTGGCGACGAAGATCAGAGTATTTATCGCTGGCGTGGCGCGGATATTGAAAATATCCTCAGCTTCGAGCGCGATTATCCGGACTGCGAAGTGGTGCGGCTGGAGCAAAATTATCGGTCCACTCAAATTATTCTCGATGCCGCGAACGCGGTGGTGCGCAACAATTCCAAACGGCTCGGCAAAAATTTGTGGAGCGATAAAGCCGGCGGTTCGGATATCCAGGTTGTCGAAACATCGGACGAAGGCGTAGAAGCTGCCCAGGCTGTTTCTATTTTGAAACAGGCCAAACGCGATCACGATCTGGATTTTCGGGATATGGCGATTCTCTACCGGACCAACGCGCAATCGCGGGCGCTGGAAGATAAACTCCGGCGCGCCAATGTGCCGTATGTGATTGTCGGTGGCACCAAATTTTACGATCGCAAAGAAGTGAAAGATGTGCTCGCATATCTGCGGGTGTTGGTGAACAATAACGATTCGATTGCACTGCAACGGATTATCAATTTCCCGACCCGGGGAATTGGCGGAAAAACGCTCCAAAAATTGCAGGAATTTGCCGATCGCAACGGCATTTCGCTGCACAATGCGATGTTCAGCGTGGCAAATATCGATGGGCTTCCCGCCGGCGCCAAAAGCAAAGTGCTGGAATTTGCCGGACAACTGGCGAAATTGCAAAACCGAATTGAGGTGTCCAGCGCGTTTGAAATCGCAACCGAAGTTGTGGACATGTTTGGGCTGGCGCGAATGTATGACCTCAGCGCATTGCCCGACGACCAAACCCGGCTGGAAAACATCAACGAATTGTTGAACAGTATCGCGGCATTTTCCGAAAACGCGACCGGCGAATTTGCCACGCTCGCCCAATATCTGGAAGATGTGGCGTTGCTGACCGACATCGACCGCTGGGACCCGACCAGCTCCGCCGTAACGCTGATGACGCTGCACAGCGCCAAAGGTCTGGAATTTCCGCTGGTGATTGTCGCGGGGATGGAAGACGGGTTGTTTCCGCTGTTCCGATCGCTGGAAAATGACGAAAATCTCGAAGAAGAACGCCGTTTATTTTATGTGGGAATGACCCGTGCAAAGGATTATTTATATTTAACATGGGCGCGTCAACGGCGGCGATTCACATCAGGCGGCAGCGGCAATTCCTTCCGCAGTATGGCGTCCCGTTTTCTGAACGAAATTCCCATCGAATTTTTGAAAACCCGCACGTCCGTCGGCAGTTGGGAAGGCACGGATAACTCGCGCTATAACCGCCATCGCAGCTACGACGATTCGCAGGCACCAACCTACGCCGCAGAAATGATGACCAGCGAAGGCATTTGGAAAATCGGCGATTGGGTGATTCACGAAACCTATGGCCGCGGGCAAATTTTGGGCATGGAAGGCACGGGAATGGGCACCAAACTCAGCGTGTTTTTCAAAGGCGCCGGGATGAAAAAGTTGATCGCCGAATATGCCAATCTGCAAAAAGCGGATAGCTGATGTTGTATTCGATATTCCATTTCCCCGATTACCCAAACCGTGCTTTCGGCAAATCCGTCCAGCGAGTGGTGTAACGGGGCGAGAGCCGCTGCTGGCGCAATCGCCACCCGTTTTGCCGGGCACCCTGCGCCGCAATAAATAACGCATCTTTCCCTATTTTTTGATTTAGCGAGTCCATGATTCCGGAAATCCGCTGCTGCCTGTCCCGCTGAACATCGTCGAACAGGTTGAGCTGTGTTTCGGTTTCCGGGAAAATATCATCTACCATCACGCCGGCTTTTTTGTATCGATATCCTTCCCTGAAAATTAATCGCAAACAACGCAGCGCGTATGTGACCAACTCCGGCGTACTGTTGCTGGCCACGGGCAATTCGATGATGCGATAATTGCAATATTGCGGTTGATCCGGCCGGAAACAGTTGGTGTGCAAAAATACCGAAATCTGTTTGGCGCAGGATTTATCCACCCGCAATTTTCGGGCGCAGTTGCCGGCAAACGCGGTGACTGCCGATTCCAGATCGGTGAGTGCCGTTACGTCATCGCCAAACGAGCGCGATGTGCAGATCCCTTTTTTCGGTCCCGGAACGGTTTCCAACGCGATGCACGGTTTGCCGCGCAGCTCCTCAACCAGTCGCAACCCGACGACCGTTAATTCTTTCAAAATCCAGGAATCGTGTGCTTTAACGAGCTGTCCGGCGGTTTGGATGCCAAATTTCCCCAACCGGTTGGTGTATTGTTTGCCGATTCCCCATAAATTTTCCACCGGAAAATTATTCAGAATACCGCGGATGAGCGCGGGATTATCCAGCACACAAATGCCCGAATAGCCGCGCCATTTTTTAGCGACGTGGTTGGCCAGTTTCGCCAGCGTTTTGGTGGGCGCGATACCCACGCCGGTGGGAATTTTGGTGTATTGCTGAACGGTATCGCGAACGGTTTCGGCAAACAGCGGCCAATTGTTGGCGCGCATCCCCCGCAAATCCATGAACGCTTCGTCGATGGAATATACCTCCACCGCCGGCACAAAACCGGCCAGCGTTTGCATCACCCGTTGGCTCATATCGCCATACAGCGCGTAGTTGCTGGAAAATATCGTAACATTATGTTTTTCCAACACTTGCTGTATCTGATACGCCGGTCGCGCCATATCGATGCCCAACCGTTTTGCTTCCGGGCTGCGCGCCACAATGCAGCCATCGTTGTTGGAAAGCACCACCACCGGCGCATGCCGCAAATCCGGGCGAAACACTTTTTCGCAGGAGGCGTAAAAGCTGTTGCAATCCACTAATGCAAACAAATTTTGCCTCAATATCTGTGGATTGCGAAAGTCACTTTTCCCCATATTTCGAAATCCCGCTCCGGTTTTACCAGAATCGGGTCGAAATCGCCGTCCATTGCCATCAGCAGAATGTGGTTATCGCGCTGAATCATGCGTTTTACCACAAACCCGCCGTCCAGCACTGCCAAAATAATTTCGCCGGATTTGGGTGTGATGGAAGTGTCGATAATCAGCAGATCATCGTTGCAGATGCGCTCCGAAACCATGGAATCGCCTTCCACCCGGAAAATGTAGGTTGAATTCGGATGCCGGATGAGCAATCGATTAATATCCAGCTTGCCTTCCAGGTAATCATCCGCAGGGGAGGGAAAACCGGCGCGTGCCGGTATCAAACTGAACTTCAGCAGCAGCGGTAGCCGGGCAACCGGCAGGAGATGTTTGTTTTTACACGGTCGATCCATCGCCATAAAATCCTTTTTAAATAGTGGAATAAAAATCACTAATTATGGCTTATCATCGACCCTTGAACCCGATAATAGAGAAGCTTTCGTCAAAATAAGTGAATATTTGTATATCTAAAAGTGCGCCCAATCAACAAATTCCGAACCGCAAATTTTACCGGAAAAGAATCGTTTTGGGCAAAGCACGGCACTTTATTCTTACTCCGCAGCGTTAATTTGCTGATTCTGATGCTGTATTCCCGGCCGTTAGATTTGAATAAAGGGGATTAACGTTCACATAATTTGTGTCGAAATTTAGAGTGGAAGAATATAATTTTTTAGTCGAATTGAAAACCGGGTAAAAGACGTGAAGAATAGCTTCTTGAACAAAGATGCATTATTAGAGCAAATTGAGAAGCAGGCAAAGGTTGGATATTGGGTTCTGCAATTAGCAACAGAAACCACAATATGGTCGGAAGGCACGTATCGAATATACGGTATTGATCCTGGTAAACCATCCCCGTCAAACGAAGAATATTTCCAACTGGTGCATCCGGATGATGTTGAATACGTTCAATCGAAAATTGCGGAATGCATTGCCAGCGGGAGCTGCCAGTTTAGCCAGCGAATTATCCGGCCGGACGGCGCAGTGTGTGTTGTTCAATCCAACATTATTACGGAATATGAAAATGGGCAACCGGTTAATATTACCGGTACCTGTCAGGATATTACGGAACTGCACGAAGCAAAAGAGAATCTGGACAGAGCCAATAATAATCTGAAAGCGGTTGTAAAATCTATCAAGGATATCGTGTTTCAGTTTGATGAAAATGAACGGTTTCTCGCGGTATGGGTGTCCGATCCCTCACGGTTGTTCATACCGGAGGATGTTTTTATCGGCAGAACCATCCGGGAAGTTTTCACCGGCGAGTTTGGGGAATACTTTTCAAACAATTTTAAAACGGTGCTCAAAACCGGTGAAACGATAAAACTGGAGTATCAACACCCCGCTGATAAACGGTATTATACCGCGACGATTTCCAGAGTGATCGATCCGGTAAACGATGCAATAACGATAACTGCCGCAATATCAGATATTACGGAAAAATTTGAGCTGCAGCGAAAACTGCAAATCAACGAACAGCGTTGGGCGTTTGCGTTGGAAAACGCGAACCAGGGTGTGTGGGATTGGGATGTTGAAAACAATACCGTATTTTATTCCAACACCTGGAAAAAACTGTTGGGCTACGAACCGCACGAAATTTCCGATTCGCTGGAAGAGTGGGCAATTCGGGTGCACCCGGAAGATTTGCCCTTAGCCCAAAAGAAGATCGAAAAACATATTAACGAAGAAACCAGCCATTATTACATCGAATTTCGCATGCGCCATAAATCCGGGCATTATGTTTGGATTATTTCACATGGGAAAATTATTGAACGCACTGCAGACGGTAAACCCAAACGCTTTATTGGCACACATACGGATATTTCCAAATTGAAAAAAGCGGAAGCGGATGTTCGCCGATTGGCGCTCGTTGCGGAAAGAACCATCAACGGTGTGCTGATTACGGACACGCAGGGAAAAATTACCTGGGTGAATAAAAGTTTCGAGCAATTGTCACTGTATCGCATGGATGAACTGGTGGGTAAAACGCCGGAGGAACTGCTTTCCGGCCCCAAATCAAAACAGGAAACGTTGGATGCTATAAATAATGCGATTGCGGCACGCGAAACGTTCCGCGGCGAAGTTTATAATTATTGCAAAGATGGATCTGGATATTGGGTGTATCTGTCGCTAACGCCGATTTACGAAAACGGCGAATGGCGAGGCTATATTGCGGTCGAAACCGATATTTCCGAAAAGAAACGGACAGAAGAAAAGCTTTCGCGCTCAGAAAAAATGTTGAAAAAAGCCCAGGAAACGGCCAAAATCGGGCATTGGTATTTTGATGAGATCAGCAACACGCTGGAATGGTCCGAGGAAACAAAAAATATTCACGATGTGGATATTGATTTTTCGCCGGACGTTGCTACGGCGATCAATTTCTATCATCCTGAAAGTATGGAAATAATTCAGGCCGCGTTCGAAAAAGCGCTGGCGGGCGAACCGTTCAATCTGGATCTGAAAATTATTTCTGCAAAGGGTATCGAAAAACATGTTCGCGCAATGGGACGGACAGAGTACGACGGCGATAAAATCATCGGTGTTTCGGGCATTTTCATGGATATCACCCGGGAAAAAGAGGTTGAAATACTGCTCCGGGAAAGTGAAAATCGTTTAAATGAAGCGCAAATTTTGGCTGCCATCGGAAGCTGGGAATATCTGGTTCGAAAAGATGAAGTGATCATGTCCAAAGGAATGTCCAGAATTTGGGAAACCGACCAAACGCGGTTTTCCAGAGATCAGTTTTTGAATTCCATTCACCCCGAAGATGTCGAAAAGTTGACCCAATATATTCTGGCATCGATTGTTGATGGCAAAAAATATGAATTGTTGCACCGTATTCTCACGCCGGACGGGAAAGTAAAATATATTCACGCGAAAGCGGATGTTGTGTTAAACCGTACCGGGAAAGTGCGGGCGGTGCGCGGAACTTCGCAAGATGTTACGGAAAAAGTGCGTTACGAGCAGGAATTGATCGCGGCAAAAGAGAAAGCGGAAAAGGCGTCGCATTCAAAAGCGGAGTTTTTATCGATGATGTCGCACGAAATTCGCACGCCGCTGAATGCCGTGATCGGGATGACCCATTTGTTGCGGCAGGAAAATCCCCGCAATGATCAGATCGAGAATCTGAATACGTTGAAATTTTCCGCTGAAAATTTGCTGGTGCTGATTAACGATATTCTCGATTTCAACAAAATTGAAGCCGGGAAAATCGAATTTGAGGAAAATGCGTTCGATGTGGCGCGATTGGTGGAAAGCATTTGTCACGCGATGAGCTTTAAAGCGGAGGAACAATCGAACCGGTTGTTGACCAAAATTGGCAAAACTGTGCCAAAAGTGGTTGTGGGTGATGCAATCCGGCTGAATCAGGTGCTCACGAATTTGATCAACAACGCACTGAAATTCACTGAAAAAGGCAAAGTAACGGTGTCGGTGAAAAACCTGGGAATCAAAAAAGATTTTGCTAAACTGCGTTTCAGTGTGAAAGATACGGGCATCGGCATTGAAAAAGAGAATTTATCACGAATTTTCGAAAGCTTTACGCAGGCGCGATCCAATATTTCGCGAATGTATGGCGGCAGCGGTTTGGGTTTGGCAATTACCAAAAGACTGCTCGAATTGCAGGATAGTCAAATATCTGTAAAATCTGAGGTTAACAAAGGTTCGGAGTTCTCATTTGTAATGCGGTATCGTGTTCCGCTGAATCAGGTTTTGAAAACACAGGAATCGGTTTTTGTTGCAGATACGTTTTCATCGCTGAAAGGAACCAGGGTTTTGCTGGCTGAGGACAATCGTGTGAATATCCGCGTTGCCCAAAAGTTTTTGAATAAATGGGATATCGAGGTGGATACGGCGGAAAACGGCAAAATCGCGCTGGAGAAAGCGAGACAAAACAATTATTCAGTGGTTTTGATGGATTTGCAAATGCCGGAAATGGACGGGCTCGAGGCAACCCGGCAAATCCGAAATCTGGACGATAGCCTGCATTCGACGGTTCCCATTATTGCGCTCACGGCTTCTGCGTTGATGGAAACCAAACGCGATGTGTATGCCGCCGGAATGAACGATTTTATCACGAAACCATTTAATCCTGCTGAATTGTATCGAAAACTCAAAAAATATGCTGTTTGATTTTTTGTGAAATGACTGCTATGCAAAAAAAGGGCGTCAGCGAAAGTTGAATTAACTCGCTGACGCCCAAAGCACACTGTTTTCTGAACGTTTTATTTGGTTAAAACCATTCGCTTGGCTTGCCGCTTTCCATTGCTAATTACTTCGTAAATATATATTCCGGATGGACTTAGCTCGCCTCGGTCGTTACGTCCGTCCCATCGAAAACCGTGGAGACCGGACTGCAGAAATCCGTCTGCCAACGTCCGGATAATCTGTCCGTTTATGTTGTAAATTGTCAATTTTACTTCGCCGGATTGCGGAATTGTAAAACGGATTTGCGTTTCCGGGTTAAACGGGTTGGGGTGGTTGGGGTATAATTCGAATGATTGCGGCAGATCGCTGAATGCCGGATCATCGATTCCGGTTGCGCTGCCGACAACCACAGAGGTGGAATCCCACAGTCGTGATGGTCTTCTGTAGCCCGCATTAATCAGGTATTTTCCGTTGGCAGGTGCGGTTAAAATGAACGGGTTGTCGTTGGAAGAATTCTCAACATCTACCACATTTCCATTTTCATCTATCAACTCACCGGCAACTTCCTGACCCGCGGTAACGCCGATCAGCGTGACTTCGATTTGCATATTTGACAGCATCTGTGTGCTCACTATTCCCGCATCGTGATTATGGCAATTGCCACCGGAGCACCCGGGATCGTTCAATCCGTTATCATCCGGTTTGGAAATTCCCAGCGAATAAAACACAAATACAGACATTGTCATAAAAAACAAGAACAACGAAAATTTAACTTTCATTCCCGACTCCATTTTTTTGGGTAAACGAATAAATTTACAGTTCTCATCAGATCAATTGGAGTGCCAGAAATGCAAATTTGAAAAAATCGTTTTTGTATTGTCGCTATATGTTGCTGATTATAAACAACTTATAAAAAATATATATGTTTTGTTTTTATGTGAAGCGTGATGCAAATGCGAAATGAGTAATCAATAATTCAGAATAAATGTGCCGAAATTATACAAGTTTTAATATACGAAATCAGCGATTTGGGCGCCGTTTTAATTTGTTTTGATATATTCCTTAAAGGATTGCAATTGGCGAAATTCGCCAATAATACCCACCAAATCCGTTTTTTCGAAAGTGAAATTCGCATGAGGATTCGGGAAAAATTGCTCATCGCGGATAACCGCAACAATCGAAACACCGGTTTTTGCCCGGACGTGCAACTCCGAAATACTTTTGCCAACAAACTGGCTGTTCTCCGGAATATTGATCCAATTTAAATCCAGCCCGCGCGATACGCTTTTGAGCTGCGAAATAATTCGGTAATGATGTTCGGAATCATAAAGCGGGGCATACAATTCTTTGTGAACGACGTCGGTAAAATCGTTGATCTGGTTCATCGGAATGTTTAAATGGATTAACGCCTGCCGGGTTAATTCCAGGCTGGCTTCGAACTCCGGCTGCACTACTTCATAAACCCCTTTTTCGTGCAGTTCTGACATGTGTTCAGGATTTTTGGCACGTGCGACAATGCTCAAATTCCGGTTCATTTTCCGCGCTTCGTCCACAACTGCGTTAGATATCGCCGCTGAGGGCGTGGTAATCACCAACAATCGCGCATTATTCACGGTCGCAGCTTCCAGCACAATATGCTGCGATGCATCACCGTAAATCACCGGTAGTTTTTCCGTTTTGAAATATTCCACCCGGCGATGATCCAGTTCGATAATCACAAAATTCAACGACAACCGTTTCAGGATTTTGGCGATAATTTGCCCCACCTGCCCGCCGCCGGCGATCACAATATGGTCTTTCAATTCCGTATCCGGCAGGTTGATCGTTTCTAGCTTCTCCCGTTTAAACACGGATTTTTTGAGTGAATACAGCGGTTGGGTTAAGCTGGACAGGAGAGGGGTGATAAACATCGTGACCACTGCCGTTGTGAGGATCAGCGAATACAAATTGGCATCGATGGATTGTGTGTTCAGCCCAACCCGCGCCAGCACAAACGAAAATTCACCAACCTGAAACAGCCCGAAAGCTATGGCAATCGGGATGATGTTGCCATAGCCAAACAACTTGCCAATCGCACCAAAAATCAAACCTTTGCCAATCACCACAAACAGGATGAGATACAGCACCAATTGATAGTTGCTCATCAAAAAGGAAATATCCAGCAGCATGCCCACGGATGTAAAAAACAGCAGCCCGAAAATATCCCGCAGCGGAATAATATCGCTGAGCGCCTGATAGCCGTAATCCGATTCGCTGAGCACCATGCCAACCACAAACGCCCCGAATGCAAAAGATAGCCCAAAAAGATGGGTACCGTAACCCACGCCCAATCCCAATGCCGTAATGGTCAGCAGAAAAAATTCCCGGGAATTCCCTCTGGCGATATATTTCATGAGCAGCGGTATCAGGCGTGTGCCCAAAATGATAATCAGAAACAGAAAAATCGCCGCTTTCAACACCGCCCAACCGATCGCCGGCAGCCCGGACTGAATATCGTTCAGTTGCGGTAAAATGATCATCAGCGGAACGATCGCCAAATCTTGCACGATGAGCATCCCGATCATCACCCGGCTGGAAAGCGTGCCCATCAAGCCTTTGCTCATCAGGGTTTTGAGCACAACCATCGTGCTGGAAAGTGAGATCAGCGCGCCCAGCCACAACGCCGATTTCCAATCCCAACCGAACAAATAGCCAAACAAATACCCCCATCCGATGGTTAGCAGCATTTGTAACGGCGTGCCATAAAGGGCAATTTTGCGAACGGGTTTCAACTCTTTTAACGAAAATTCCAGCCCGAGCGCAAACAGCAGCAGCGCGACGCCGATTTCCGCGAGCATTTCAATATCGTGGATGTTCGAGACGGTGATGCCGCCGGTGTACGGACCGATCAGCACACCAGCCAAAATATATCCCAAAATCAACGGCTGTTTGAGGAAATTGGCGAGAATGCCGCCCAGCAAGGCAAATAACACAATAATGACGATATCTGATGCAATACCCATATATAAAATATTCTCTTCTTTTTTTGTTGAACTGAAACTGCGCCAATGCGGTTACAATATTCGTGGATCGAATGATACGATCTGCCGGGACGGCAAGCAACACGAAATTCTTATTATTCGATGGAGTTGTTTATTTTGTTGAATCATCAATCGGGATTTATTGAGAGGAAATTCAGTCGAAATTATTCCAAAAAAAATACGCTTACGGCTAACTAGTTGATAAACATCAACTTACAGTTAACCGCAAGCGCGAATCTATTTGAAGTTAGTTGTAGTTTAGCTTTCTAAAACATCAGGCTGACGCGCACCGGCAAATATGTGGCGTTATCATCCGCGAAAATAATGTTGTATCGCGCTTCAACCAGCAGATTCAACTTGGCGTTCAACTGGCGACGGACGCCCACGCCCAAAGACATCATCAAATCGGTTGAACTTTCGCTTTCAGAGGTGATTTTGCCGTAAATGGGCGATTCAAAAGTGATGTCGCTGATCCGCGAATTTGCAAATCCCAATCCACCCAATCCGTAAAAATTGGTCGATTGCAGCAGCGGCTGGAAATAGTATTTTGCGGTTGCCAGAAATTCGAAATCCGAGAAATCGCCGCCGCTGATACTCACTTCATCTTCTTCATCAAATTCGAATTGTTTGCTCAACCCTTCTTCATCAAGCCCGAACGCGTTGAATGACAACTCCGTGCCCACCGTTAATTGCGGAGAAAGGAAATAATCACCGCCAATGTTGAGCCCAAATCCCATTTTATACGGATCCGTAAATGATTCCGGGCTCAGCGGTGTTCCGAAGCCCAAACCGCCATACAATTCATATTTTTTATCTTGTGCAAAGCTGTTGCTTGCCAATGAAAATCCCAAAACTGCCAATACAACGAATACTACATTTTTCATGATTGTTCTCTTTCTTTATAACTTAAATGATTAATAATATGTAATTTATGAATTACTATCAAAGCTATTATTTCAACAAAATCATACGTTTCGAAACAGAGCCGTGACGGGTGGAAAGTTGGTAAATATACACGCCGCTGGGCAAATTATTGGGTTGCCACATTTCGCGGTAATTGCCGGCGCTCAGCTCGCGGTTATCAATTATTTGATCAACCAATTGACCCAAGCTGTTGTAAATACTAAGCGTTACGACGCTGCTTTTCGTCAGCGAAAATTCGATGGTTGTGGACGGATTGAACGGATTCGGGAAATTTTGCTCCAGCGAATATGCCACCGGAATTGCGTTGTCCGCGTCCAAATCGATGCCGGTTACGCCGCCGTTCAATTGCAGGTCATCCATAAAAAACACGGTTCCGGGATTACCGGCAACGCTGTCCAGCGTATCTCCGGCTGTGATAAGGATAATTGCGCGATCCGGCACGCCCGCCAAAAAATATTCGATCGGCACACTAAACGGCTGATAAGCGGACACCTGGTTTTCCACAAATAATCCGCCCGCACCGATGGCATCATCGCCGCTAAACATGATCACCGCAAAAACCAGCACGTCATTTGCCTGCGGCAAAAATTTATAAAAGCCGTCCAGCGAGGTGTAAGCCTGGGTTACCGGAAAACCTTCGCCAAATTTTCCGGCGGATAGCATCGGTAAAACCGTGTCGCCGGATGCCGTCGTCAGCACTTCTCCGCGTGCCGCAAATTGTCCGCCGTGGCTGTCCGTACTCCGGGTTACCGGCGTTCCGGTCAACTGATGGTTGGTGGTAAACCAGCTCTCCGGATTTCCGTTGTTCTGGCTTTGGTCGCTCCACGTTTCAAAACTGCCGTTGAGCACTTGCGCATTTATCGAAGGCGCAAAACACAGCAGATGTATGGAAACGCATATTAAACAATAAAAATTTTTCATGATAAACACCTGTTTACTTTGAATTTATAGTTGCAGTCGATTCGCTGCCTGGTTTTATTCGCAAACACGTTGTTGTGTTTGACGCTGGATAATTTCGAATTTTGGCAACGCGTTTTCAATAGACCGTTTGCACTATTTTTGGAAAAAATCAAACGTTAAAAATGCTGAAATGAACTATTAGAGAGAAAAGGGGAGGGTTAATGCTTTAATTTGCAGATGAAATTGACGGTGGTGCCTTTACCCGCTTCGGAGGATATTTTCAGTTCGCCACGGAGCAATTTTGCCCGTTTTTGGATGGTGCTGAGCCCTTTCCCGGATGATGCGGCGCAGGTGTCAAAGCCTTTGCCGTTATCTGAAATGGCGATTTTCAATACGCCCATTTTGTATGCGGCGTTGATGGACAACATGGTTGCTTCGGCATGTTTGATGGCATTTTGGGTTGTTTCTTTCAACATCAGCCACAAATTTTGGCGCTGTTCCGGGCTAAGGTTGGTTTTGGGGAGTTTGTCCGAATCGGGAATTTTAAAAATAAGGTCGATCTGTTTGGCAGTGCACAAATTTGCCGCGTAATCATGCAGCCGGAACAACAGGCTTTCGATGGTTTCCGGTTTGGGGTCGATCGCCCAGATAATATCCCGGATCGATGCGACAGAATCGCGCGATAGCGAAATTACCCGCTCCAGAATATTGCTGATGCCGCTGTTTTTCAACATATTTCCGTTCAGCTCATTTTGGATAATCACCCCAAACATGGCGATGCTGCTCAGGTTTCCGGCCAGCTCGTCATGCAAATCTGCGGAGAGCCGGCTGCGCAGCCGTTCGATTTCCAGCAGCCGGTTAAAGCGGTAGCGTATCGCTCCGTAAATCATTGCAATTATTGCAATTAGGGAAACGCTTCTGAACCACCAGGTTGCCCAAAATGGCGGCGCAATCACAAATTTCAGCACGTCGCCGCTCTCGTTCCACACGCCGTCGCCGCCGGAAACCCGCACACGAAATTCATATTCGCCCGGTTTCAGATGGCTGTAATTGACCACCCGTTGTTTTCCCGCATCAATCCAGCCGTCCTCCAAACCTGCCAATTGATAGGCATATATTTTTTTATCGGAAGCAGAAAAATCCGGCGCCACATATTCAAATGAAAGGTAGTTTTCCGTATAAGCCAATTGCAGCGGTTGCTGCGAATTTAGCGATTGTTTGAACAACACCGGTTTGTCGAAAATTTTCAGTTTGGTTAGCCGAACCGGTGGAAGGTGGTGCGATTCCTGAACTTGCGCCGGGTGAAAAGTGGTTAATCCGTTGATGCCGCCAAAATACATCGTGCCGGATTTCCCCAAAAAATACGCTCCCTGATTAAATTCATTGCTCTGCAAACCGTCGTTGATATCAAATTGTTTGATCCGCAAATTTTCGGTTACGGTTTCCGGTGCAGCGGAAAAACCTTGCTCAACATCGCCGGTAAGCCAGGAAAGCCGCGCCAAACCATTGTTTGAGCTGACCCACAAACAACCACTGCTGTCCGGTAAAATGCCGTAAATGGAATTATTGGGCAAGCCGTTCAGTTCGGTAATTCGATAAAACCGGTCATTTTCGCGATCATATAAATTGATGCCGCCGCGTCCGGTGCCAATCCATAAATTGCCGTTCAAATCTTCGATGGTGCAGGTGACCGTGCTGTTGCTGATGCCGGAACTGTCGCCGGCATCGAACAAATATTGCCGGAAATGATTCAGCTTCCGGTCAAAACGGCTGATGCCGCGTCCCCAGGTGCCGATCCACAGCAACCCGTCGCGATCTTCGTAAATCGACCAAACCCAGTTGCCGCTCAGTGAATCGCTGTGATTGCTGTTACTGGTATAGCGTTGAAAGCCTTGTTTATTTTGAAGATAGCGATTCAGCCCGCCACCGGATGTGCCAACCCACAATTGCCCGTCGCGATCCATCATCAGCGCCGAAATGCTGTTCCCGGAGATGCTCGACGGATCGTTTTCGCGATTCTCAAAATGCGTAAATGTTTTGCGTTTGGGATCATATTTATCCAGTCCGCGGCTTTCTGTGCCAATCCAGATCTCGCCGTTGTTGTCTTCCAAAAGGCTGTAAATGCGATCTTCCGCAATCGTTCCCGGTTTGTCCGGATCGTTACGAAAATGCCGGAAGCGAATATCTCCCGGCTCGAGATAATCCAGCCCGCCGCCTTTTGTGCCCACCCAAATCCCGCCGTTGCTGTCCTCGATAACTGCGCGAACCTTGTGATGGCTCAGCCCATTATCGCTGCCGGGAATGAACCGGAAATGGTTGAACATTTGCAACGACGGATTGAGCACCGCAATGCCGTTTCCGGTGCCGACCCACACAACTCCGGTGTTATCCGAAAAAACGGAAAGTACCTCGTTGCTGTTGATGCTGCCGGGATCGCCGGGAGTAAATTTGTATTGGCTTAATCTGCCGGATTTTGGGTTGTAGCGGCTCAGCCCGTTATCGAACGAACCGACCCAGATGACCCCTTTCGCATCCTGCCATAAATGATTGATGAAAGCGCCATAGCTGGTGTAGGTTTCGTAACCACTGAGATCCGGCTGCAAAAATTCCCCGGTTTCCGGGTGATAAATGCACAAACCGTTGCCAAATGTGCCCACCCAAATATCGCCGGGCGCGTTGCGATTTTCCAACAGTGACCAGATTTTCGGATCGGGCAACCCGTTTTTTTTTCCGCTTCGATAGGGAAACCGGACAAATTTACCCGATTCCCGCGCTGATTTGGGCAACATTGCCAAACCGTTCCATGTCCCGGCCCACAAATTCTGGTGGGCATCTTCCAGCAAAATGCCCACATTTGCATCGATCAGCGATGTGCTGTCCTCCGGGTTGGGCGAATAATTACGGAAGCCGTTTTCCGCATCAATCCAACGACTGATCCCGCCGGACCAGCAGGCAAACCACAACTGCCCATCGCGATCTTCGATGATGTTTGTAATATTATTGCTGAGGATAGAAGAATTATCGCCGGAAATATTTTTGAAATTTTCGAATCCGTCCGTTTCCGGCAAATAGCGATTCAGCCCGCCACCCTGGGTTCCAACCCACAGGTTGCCCTTGCTGTCGCAAAAAATGCTCCAGATATAATTATCCGAGATGGATTGCGGATTGTCCGGTTTGTTGCGGTAAGTTGTGAATGAATAGCCATCGTAACGGCTCAGCCCGTCTTGCGTGCCAAACCACATAAATCCCTGATGATCCTGGGTGATGGCGTTCACGTTGGATTGCGACAGCCCTTGCTCGATAGAGATTCTGCGAAATTTAATCTGCTCAGCGGACGCACGCCCATCGAACAGCGCAGAAATACAGAGAAATATGCCGAAAAAGAGCAACCGCCCATTGAATGCTGCGGCTGTTTTTCTTCTCCGGCAACAATTGCTGACGGGGGTAATCAACAATGCTCCTTATCTGATTCGGAGCAAAGTTACCCTGCGCAATGGAGCAATTCAAGATGAAAATGTCGGGTGAATAATTTTTTTGATAAAATTAATGGACAAAATGATTCGAAAAAAATCGAGATTCCACCCCGCATTTCTGCAGGGCGGAATCTCCGGGGTACTGATTATTTGTGTTCGCTTGCGCCGAGTCTCTCCAGGTGTTTCGGCACAAATTCAAAATATGGAAATTGCGGCTCCTGATCCGGCTGAACATAAGCGGGCGCAATGTCGCCCTTTACTTCGAGGCTTTTGATATATTGGTAAATTGCCCGAATATCGCTTTCATCCATTTTGTTCAGGCTTGGCCAGGGCATCGGAGGCAAAGCCTGACGGGTTTGGCACATTTCCACCCATTGGTCTTCGGTCATTTTGGCGACCGTCAATCGCAGGTTTGCCGGGAAAGTGGTGCCCCACGGACCACGAAAACCAACCGGCGAACCGGTGAGCCATTCGCTTTCCGGAACGTTTCCGCCGGTTTCCGCGAAACCGATGGTGTGGCAATCGTTACATCCGCCAACCATAACCATATATTTGCCATCTTCAATAACCGTCCGTTCAGATTTGGGTTTCGACGTTGCCCCGGCATCGCTGGTGCATGCAGAAAATGACCAGAAAACCATCCCGGTTAACAGTACCACGGCAACGCCGATCTTGCTGAATTTGCCGGATTTCCTATTTTTTTGATGCATCGATTTCATGATAAATCTCCATTGGATATTTATGAAAATATTTTTGTCTTTTTGGAAGACAACCATTAACGCTGGCTAATTTGCGAATTTCGATAGGGCTTTACAATAGATCGGATGTTCTATTTTTTGCGAGGTTTTTTGAACGGATGCGGGATGGGTGGAGTACTCATCCATCCCTTTTTCGGTGCTGAAAAGAATTGCGGTAACTATTTTTTGGTAATCAGCCGCTCTTTGAGCGCTTTGGCTACGGCTTCGGATTTGGAGTGGACGTGCAGTTTATCATAAATATTCCGCACATGCGCGCGAATCGTGAACGGGCTGACGAACAGTTTGTCTGCGATAACTTTCAGATCCAGCCCGTGGGTGAGCAACTCCAGCACTTCCAGTTCGCGATCGGTGAGGTTGTAATCCACTTTTGGCGGTGGGGCAAATTGCCGGAAAATTTCCACCACTTTCCGGGCGATGTGCGGCGACATCGGCGATGCGCCGGCAAATGCCTGTTCCACAGCATCGGTAAGCTGGGCGGGCATCACCGGCTTGCTCATATAACCGCAGGCGCCCGCGCAAATGGCCTGAAATATATTCTCGTCATCCTCAAAAACAGAGAGAATTACCACCTGAATTCGCGGATGGCTGATTTTGAGCTGGCGCGTGGCATCGATGCCGCTCATGCCCGGCAGCCCGATGTCCATCAGCACCACATCCGCTTCTTTGATGGTTTTATCGCGAAAAAAATCTTCGGCATCTTCATATTCACCGATAATTTGGAATCCCGGTGACGAGCGCAAAATATAACTCATCCCGATCCGCAGGTTATCGTTATCCTCAACAATTGCAACGTTTATCGCCATAACTTTTCCAGTTTTATCGCATTAAATACAGCATATTAAAGCTAATTCAAAAAATAAAGTTTGCAATAGATAATTTGTTCTATATCTGTTTCTGTGCCGGGTATTTTTTGAAATGGACAAAATTGGGTCAACAATAGCTGAACTGGAAACTGCGTTTCCAAAAGAAAACGTATTGCGAAGGATTTGAACTATTAGCGGATGGAAACCGGTGAGGATTCGCCGACTGCGGTTGCGGCAACCGCGTCCTGGAAGGTGGACAAATAGTGCGCGGCGGAACGCTCCCAGCGATATTGGCTGGCTTTGAGAAAGCCCTTTTCGATCAGATTTTCCCGGAGCTGCGGATCGCTGAGTACGCTCAAAATGCCGTCTGCGATGCTGCCTGGATTGTGCGGATCGGTGTAAAATGCGGCATCGCCACAAACTTCCGGAATGCTCGCGGCAAACGAGGTAACCACCGGACAACCGCAGTGCATCGCTTCCAGAACCGGCATGCCAAAACCTTCGTAAAGTGATGGAAAAACAAACACTTCCGCATTGCGCAACAGGGAAAACATCTCTGCCTTCGGCAAATATTTTTTGAACACAATTCGCCCGTTTTTGACGGCAGTATTCACAAAATCATCGTATTTCAGGGTGCGATCGAGATAGCGCTCATCTTCGCCAATGATGACCAATTTGTGGGGAATCCGGTCGGCCAGTTGCCGGAACGCATCAATCAGCGCACCGATATTTTTCATCGGGCAAAGCCGCCCGATATAGAGCAAATACGGCGTTTTCGGCGCAGTTTCGGGCGTTGCTTCTACATCGTCGATTCGCTGAAAACCGTTGTGCACCACCTGAATTTTCTCTGAAGAAATCCCGAAAATCGTGTTCAGCAGCATTTTTGTGTGCTGCGACGGCGTGAAAATTTGTCGCGCAGTGCGCAACGCAAGCGGCAGCAAATACATGAAATAATAATATTGCTTCCCATGAAATTCTTTGAACAGCACCGGAATGATATCGTGAATCGTAATAATCTGGTTCGGGTGAAAAAAACAGGCTTCAAGCTGGCTGGTGTTGAACAGCGGTTGCCGTAAATGCCGCAACGCCAACAGGTTGGCGTAAAACAGCCGCAGCAGGTGACCGGGAAAGCGGAAATCCGGCGCGGTAAATTTGCTAATCCACCGTATTGTGAAATTTGCGGGAAATGCAATTTGCGAAATTTCGTTGCGGGCGTTGCGGTTCACATAAACGATGAAGCGCAAACCGCTGCGATCTTTGGCAAATTCGCGCAGCAACGCGAGGCTGTAAACGGCGATCCCGCTCGGGTGACTGCCGATGTTTGTCGCGTTAATCACAACGGTGTTGCGGTGTTTTTCCGCGAAAATCCCGTTCAGCAGATTGCGCAAAAATTTAAGCATACTGCACCTCCGTATGTTGTTCGTGATCCGCTCCGGCGCGATAGGCTGCGGCAACAGCTTCCGGCAATCCGTCCATCACAATTTGCCCGTGCGACAGCCAAATGAGCCGGTTGCATTGGTTCACCAAAAAATCGAGATTGTGCGACACAAAAATGGTGGTGCGTCCGGCGCGCATCAATCGCTGCATCCGCACGATGCATTTGCGCATAAAAAATTCATCGCCGACGCCAAAAACTTCATCCACGAGCAGCACATCCGGTCGAACATCAGTTGCCAGCGCAAACGCCAGCCGGGCATACATGCCGGAGGAATAATTTTTGACCGGCTCATCGATAAAATCGCCAAGCTCGGAAAACTGGATAATATCGTCGATTTTTTCGGCGATTTCGGATTGCGAATAGCCCATCAACAATCCGGCGAGAAAGCAGTTTTCCCGCCCGGTCAAATCCGGCTGAAAACCGATGCCCAGTTCCAGCAATGGCACAATATGCCGCGATTTATCCACAAAAACTTTGCCGGATTGCGGCGAAATAACCCGCGTCAACACCCGCAACAGGGTCGATTTTCCCATCCCGTTTCGCCCGATGATGCCGATATTTTCACCGTCCTCGATGGTCAGGCTGATGTTACGCAGGGCAAAAAATTTATCGGACGAATCGCCGTTGAAAAAATTTCCCAATGTCGATTTCAGGCTGCGATGGGTGATCGCCTGTCTGTTGAAAGCAACGGAAACATCTTTTAGTTGAAAAACCGGAGGCATATTATTTTCCTATAAGTAGTAGTAAAATTTGGATTTATAGCGATGAACCAACGCGTAACCGATCAGCAGCGAAACCCCCGCAAATCCCATCGAAACGCCCCAATCGAGCGCGCTCGGCCAGCTTGCTTCGTAAAACGGTTTTTGGAACAGCGCCGCAAAATAGGTAACCGGATGCCATTTGAGCATGGTTGCCTGGATGGATTGGGTGTCGAACATCACCGGTTTGAACAAAATGGGCGCGGAAAAAAAGGCGATCATCAAGAGCATTTGCACGATGGTGCGGATGTCGCGAAAAAACACGAACAGCACCGCGGCAATCATGCCCATGCCCAAACCCATAATTGACCACGGGATAATGGTCAGCGGCAAAATGAGGATGTGGATGGTCCAGTTATCTTTCAGAATTGCGAAAATTACGAATAATACCACCAGCGAAAACAGAAATTCTACGCTGGCAACCAGCCAGCGAATCAGCGGAAAAACGAATGGCGACACATACATTTTTTTTAGCAGCCACTCGCCGCCGGTGATCGAATCTGTGCAGGCGTTAACAATTTTTTCGAAATAGCGCCACGGCACCAGCGCGCTGAACAGGAACACCGCGTAATCGCGAATGTTCATTTCATTCACCACAGAAAATACCACGCTGAGCACGGTGAGATACATCGCTGGCTCCAGAAAATTCCACAAAAAGCCGAGCGAGGTGTAACGATATTTCAGTTTAATTTGACTTTTGGCGTAAAACCATGTGAATCGCCAGGATGCAAGTTCCATTATTGCTCCGTTTAGTGTGTTCCGTTATTCGTATGGGCAATCGCCGGTTGCGCATTGGCAGACAGTTGCAAATTGCCCCCGCAAGAAATTCTGATTTGCGAAAACCGGCACGTACCGGCGATGATTTTGCCCAAAATTGCATATCGATAATTGTCATCCAGTTGCAAACTGAATTGCAGATGGTGATTCGGTTTATCGCCGATTCGCAAATCGGTTTCATAAACAGATTCAATTATTTTGTGGTTTAGCGTTGCAAAACGATGCACGCGTATTTGCAGATGCGTTTCACGTTCAAACACTTTTGCTTCCGGTGTTAATCTCACTTCGAAAACGCGATTGCCGTTGCCGAGCCAATTGTAATCGGTGTGAAAAACCGTGTCCTCATTTGCCGGAACTGCGGCGGTTTTGTCAAAAAAATCGGCGTGATCGGCGAAAAACCGCGATTTTCCCATCCCTGAAAACGGGTTTAGCGCCATTCCTTTGCTGTTCAGCCAACCGTGATACTGCTCGATGCCCGTTTGCAAAAATTGCCGGGAAACGTTTTTTCCGGGAAATTGCAGCGGTGTTTTTTCGGCGGCGTCATCTTTCCGCAATATCAGCAAAACGGAAGTGAGCGGGTGTTTTCCGCGAATGAGTTGCACATGCGGCAACCGCGCGGAAAGTTCGCGATTGATGGCACCGTTACCAAAATCCCACAATTCATTTACGTTCCCGGGAAGCGGGTAATTCGCAATATTCGGTGCGATACGGGCGTTTGGTTGTTCGGCGGCAACCAGCCGGCATTCGCCGATAAGCTGTTGCAAATACGCTTCGGCAAACACATAATTGTGCGATTCGTGAATCGTTTCTTCACCAAAACCAAATTCGGTAGTGAAGGCATACATTCCGCCCGGTTTCAGCACGCGGTGCACTTCGTTCAAATGTTGCAGAAAATCGGCGTATTCGCCAATGTGCTCCACCGCGCAGGATGAGTAGCAAAAATCGATGGAATTATCGGCGAAATCGAGTTGGCGCATGTCCATCCGTAGCGCCCGGATATTTTGCAAATCCACCGGAAACGGCATATTCTCGCGAATGAGCTGGCTCGGATCATCCGTCCGGGCGCAGTCCCAACTCGTGTTTGCTTCGTATAAATCTGTGACGATCAATTGCCGGACATGTTTGGCGATTGCGTACAACACGCGTTCTGTTCCGCCGCCCATGGACAGTCCGGTTTTGTCCGGCTGCAACAATCCGTATTGCCGCAGCGCCCGGAAAATCATGGCGAATTCCCATTGTTTCCGGTGAAAATAGGGGGTTTCGTGCAACTCGTTTTGGATGATTTCGACCATTTCCGGATCGAACCAGTCCGCTGCGTCACACACTTTGCTCAAGGATTTCATAATTAGTTGCTTTCGTAATGGGTTTTTTGTTGGATAGATCGCGCAGTCCGCGATGCACCGCCGCCAAAATTTGCGGGATGCGAATGTCGCCCATGCAAACGCTGGTGCGCATGTTGGTTAATTTGCAAGGAATGGTTTCGTTGCGCCAGCAGGATACGCAGCCAAGCTGTTGGCTGGCATCCAGATATTCGCAAAGCGGGTAATGTTTGGTGCGCATTTTTCCGTCGATGGGACCGAACAGCGCCACGCAGGGCACATCCAGTGCGGCGGAAAGGTGCACAAATGCAGAATCCGGTGCGATGAGCAGATCGCACTGTCCGGCGAGCGCAAATGCCTGCCCGATATTGAACCGGTCAATTTTGATACCATTGCTGAAGTGGTATCCGCTGATGGGTTTTGCATCAAAAAGCAGCACAGTGTACGAGCGCGAAAGTGCTTCCACCAGTTTTTCGGTGTGCGGATAATTGCGGTAGGTTTCATCAGCCTGCAACTGCACGCCGATGACCATTTTTTCGTTTAGCCCGTTTGCTTCCCAAAAATATTCAGCGAACTGGGAATCGGCGTAATTGATAAAATACTGTGGTTTGGTGCCGTATTTTTTGAGCTGGAACCGGCTGACGCCCAGCGCGCGAGCAAAAATTTCCACTCGGCTCAATTTCACTTTCGGGGCTGTGCGGGCTTCGGTGCGCGCCGCCGGACAATCCGTAAAATTGAACCATTTGCGAAATTGCGACGGATCAAATTTGTCATTTTCGATATCGATGAGCTGCACATCCGGATTGTTGCGGAACACCGCAAAATAGTTTTTGGGAATCGCCAGAAAAATGGTTTCGCCCGGATATTTTTGTTTGAGCGCGTGAATGCCCGGCGTCATCATCAGCAAATCGCCGATGCCGCCCATTGCCCGGGTGATCAAAATATGCCGGCGCGGCGACCGCGATTTTTCAAAAACCCCGTTTATTTCGGGATTCTGATGAGCTGAATCGGAAATCGCAATTTGTTGCAGCCCTGCTTCGCCGCTTCGCCACAGATAATTGATGACGTAAACCACTGCCAGCACTGCAATTTTCAAAAATTTATTGATGAAACCGAGTTTGATTGCGCCAAAATCCGGCATTTTACCGAACAGCCAGTGGATGAAAAACAGCAGTTTGTCAATTCCCGAAACATCTCCGGCAAAGAGCACGCGGTAGGATTTTCGATACGTTTTGCCAATTTGAGATACAAAATTCTGGCGTCCGGTCATATCGGTGTAAAAATAACGTAAGCCCAAAAATAACAGACGTTTGTAATTCGAAGTATCACCAATTTTTAGCGCGGTTTGGGAGAGATCGAACAGAATTTCCTGCACCAGATTCCGGTCGTTCATCAAATACGGGCGACTGACCAGATTCACCAAAACGACGTATGCTTCACGAAGATTGCCTTTGTCTTCCGAAATGCGGGCAACCCGGCTCAAAAACTGCAATTGCAATTCGGGAAATTTGTTGCAGCCGCAATCCAGCGCGGTTTCGATGTAAAACATTGCCTCATCCTGCAGCACCAGTTTCACCAGTTCATCACTCCAATACAGCAACGTCTGGAAAAATTCGCGGGGAAAATTGCGGTTTTTCCGGCAATCGTCGATGAACAGCGTGACCACATCGTCGATAAAAAATTTCTCGTCATCCGCAGCTTCCTCATTTTGCACCGCCAAAAATTTTCGCAATTTGACGATACCGCCCCACACCACCTGATTGAGCACATATTTGTTGGCGTAATTTTTCCGTTCATCCGGCGCAATCCGTTTGAAAAGGGAATACACCTGCTCAAATTGCCCGGAAAATGCCATGTATTCCAACTCCGCCGGGTCGATGCGATGATTGCCGCTACTGAACAATTCCTGTTGCTGTTTCGTTTCTCTCATTTCCGTAACCTGTAATTTATATTAAACTTACCGTAAGACATTCCGTTAACCATTCGCGTTCGGTAGCGACCAGTTTTTGCAAATCGCGATAGCGATTGTGGTCAAATCCCTGCGGCGGCGATTGCGCAAAAAAGCTGCAGACTTCCAGCGCCTGCTCAAAATTCCCGATTTTATTCAAACACTGGATCTGCCGGTACCAGCTTTCCGGTGCCATTTGCGGGGCGATTTCCGCCACTTCCCGGTAACTGTCCAGCGCATCGAAATAGCGTTGCTGCGATTCTTTGCACACTGCCAGCCAATACAATGAATCGGTGTAAATCAATTCACTCGCCGGCGTTTTGCATTGTATCGCAATTGCGTTAGAAAACCATTTGTCGGCTTCGCGATAATTTTTTTCGTGCATCAACAGCCAGCCTGCCCGAAAACTGCTGTTCATCCGGCACAAAGCGATTGCTGCAACTTCCGCGGCTTCCTGATAGCAGAAAACAGCCAGTTTGCTGTCCAGTTCCGGTGCGTTTTCCAAACACCAACCGCAATGAAACAGCACATCGCCGCGATCGACGTTTGTTGAAAACAGCAGTTTTTCGAATTGATGGAAGGCTTGTTCAAATTGTTTTTCGGATTCCAGTTTTAGTGCAGATTCATAAGTAACAGACATTTTGCAAATTCTCTCTTTTTCAAATATTTGATATGTTGATTGCATAACTCAATGTGACTGTCCTGTCAATTGACAAATGCCATGCCAAGTCCAAAAACTCCCGTTTTCGGACAAAACAGCGGTCATTTGTGGTGATTTTTAGCGAGTTGCGGTGGTGGATGGTGCAAATATTTGCACCTTGTGGCAAAAAATGCAGGATGTGCACATGTTGCAAAAGACGGCGTAAAACAAAAATATCGGGGGAATCATCTGCGAATCTTATCTTTAAATGATGTGAGTTAGCAAGCTTTGCAACTGGTATCGTTTTTGCTGTGGTGTGTGTTTTGCCGAAGAGCGATGAATGTTCATTAAATGTTTCTAATGAAAGTTATTAAAAGTTTATTCTGTTTGAAAAAAAGCAAAAGTTTATTACCATTTGACGGAGACATGGCAACAATGGCTTTTCGCCTCATAAAACAGAGCAATCGATGAACAGGGAATTGTTCGAACTGCGGAGGTGCAGTTTGTTATTGTTATAAAGTAAAGTAATACTAAACGTTAAGGGGTTTTTATGAGTCGTAAAGTTATGTCTGCATTCCTGTTTTTTCTATTTTCATTTAACACAATCATGTTATCTCAAGGTTCTGAAACATTTTCCTGGCGATACTATCGTGCATCAAACACCGGCATTCAGGGGGATGAAAACGAAGCCATTTGGTTGGATCACAATGGTGATCCATATATTGGCGGATACCAACCGGTATTTGAGCAAGGCGGTTTCGCGAAATTTGTCCAGTCTGAAAATCGATGGGAAAACTATTCCAATATTGATTATCCCGTAATTGGGAATCCGGCGAATGTTGGCGCTTCGCGGGTTTCGGATATTGCCGAAGCGAGTAACGGCGTATTATGGATGGCAACCTGGCGAGGCGTATTGCAATTTGATCCGGCAATAGGCGCAAATTCGCTGCAATTGTTTGATGTAAACAATTCGCCGTTTCCCGGCGGTCGCGCTATTGGCGTGGACACCGCACCGGACGGCACAGTTTGGGCAGCTGTTTTCGGCGTTAGTTGGGGGTCGGGCGGTTTAATGCGTTATAATCCGGATTCGGGCAACTGGACCGTTTGGGATGTCAACACAAATGATAATAATTGGCCCGCAGTTTCCAGTTGCACACGGGTGAATGTTGTGCCGAACGCATCTGGCGGTTACACCGTTTGGACAAAAGATGATCTATTCAACAACCTTATTTCGTTTGATAGCAACACCCAATTATTTACGGTGCATCCGATTGCAAATTCCCCGGGCGAGCCGGTCAGCATTCCGGTTGATGATTGTGTTGATGCCGCCGGAAATTTCTGGATGAACCGGTATATTTCGTCAACGCAAATATCTCTGGATTATCAGCGCCAGGACGGGACATGGGTAACTCCCGCATTACCGACACCAAACCTGGATATTTGGGCGTTCAAAGCGTATGGCAATGAAAAAGCATTAATGGTTGACGGCAATAGTGCTGTTTGGCAATTTGACGGCAGCAGTTGGCAAAATTTAGGCGTGTGGCGAACCGGTGGATTTAGCTACGATGCAGATATTGATGCGGATGGCAATATTTGGGTTTGCGGAAAGGGCGGTGCAGCCAAACGCGACGTAAACACCGGAATCTGGCAACGCTACCGTGTAACCAACACCAGCCAAATGGAATATTTCCTCAACGATTTGACCATCGATGACAACGGCAACGTGTGGACAACCGCCAACGCGGCAGCGGGCATCGGCGGTTTCCAGAAATTTGACGGTGTCCGCTGGACTGCCTTCAACGAAGCCAATTATGGACTTGGCTATCCTTTTCCGTTTCTTGCAGATAACTGCAAAGCGATTGCCGCACGTTCCGCCACTGGCGGTGTGGTATTCAGTCCCACTTTCAACGGTATTAGCGAATGGGATGAAAACGGTTATTCGACCATCGAAGAATTTACCAATATCGAAAATTTGCTGGAAGATTCATTCGGTCGAATTTGGGCGCAGGATGTCAGTTTTTCGCTGCGGTATTACGAAGACGGCGGTTGGAACGATGTTGGCGCAGCTGGTCCCGCAGGAAATTTGAAAAAAGATCCCACGCGTCCCGGAACCGTTTGGGCTACCGGTTTTTTTGAAGTTGTCCGTGCAGATGGCAACTACCGTTTTTCGCGATTCAATGATGATTTTCCGGAGCTGAATCCGCAATCGGAAGGATTCACAACGGTTGCACCGGGCGAAAATGGCATCGCATGGGTGGGTAGCGATGCGGGCATGTTCCGGCTGAACGCAAACGACAGCACCTACCAATTTTTTGGTCCGGACAATTCAGAAATTCCCGGTGACAGGATTGCGCCGTATGCGGTTTCTCCCGATGGCAAAGTGTGGTTCAGCAATTTTAACAATAATAGCGGCGATACGCCCGGACTCGGTTGGTTTGACGGGACCACGTTTGGCGTTTTTCCCGTGGAAGCGGGCGGATTGGCGCATGCTCAAATTGAAAACATCGAAGTACGTATATTAACAGATGGTTACGAGCTGTGGATTAACACCGTTAGTCAGGGAATTTCGGTGCTCACGGTAAAAAGCGACCCGCTGGCCATCGCCGATACGGAAACCGGCGAAATACCGGATAATTTTGAGTTAGCGCAAAATTTTCCGAATCCGTTCAACCCGGAAACATCAATCCGGTTTTTTCTGCCCCAATCGCAAACCGTTCGGTTGGAAATTTACAATATGCTCGGCCAAACCGTGAAAACGTTGACCGAACCTGCCATTCTGAGCGCCGGTTGGCATGAAGTGAAGTGGAATGGCACCAACCATCTCGGCGAAACGGTTGCCAACGGTTTATATTTGTATCGTTTATCCGCCGGGCAATTCAGCCAGACCAGAAAGATGATTTTGCTAAAATAGACAATCAACTTGATTGAAAATGTGGCTAAAATTCAAAAAACGCGGAGTGGCAGACACTCCGCGTTTTTTTTTGTAAAAATATTACAATTGATACAACATCAGATAAATAACCACACCGGTGAGCGAAACATACGCCCAAAACGGGAGCGTCCACCGGGCAATGTTGACGTGTTTCGGGAAATTTTCCCGCAGTGCCCGGAAAAGGGTGACGGCGACCATCGGAACGATCATCGCTGCCAAAATAGTGTGCGAAATTAAAATGGCAAAATAGACCGGACGAATCCAGCCTTCACCGGTAAATTTTACCGAACCGACATTGAAATGATAAATCAGGTAAGATGCCAGAAACAGGCAGGATACGGCAATTGCGGCGATCATGCAGCGTTTATGGGCAGCACTATTTTTTTGACGGATAAAATAAAATCCGGCCAACAGCAGAAAAAAACTGGTAGCGTTCAGCGTGGCGTTCAGCGCGGGCAGGTCGTAAACAGAAAACATCAGGCACCGGCTTTCGCACGCAGTTTTTCGACATCAACGGCAAGCTGGCTGAGGGCGTTCGGCTCGGCGCTGTTGTAATATCCGCGGATATTTCCCAACTGGTCCACCAAAATAAAATAGGTGCTGTGAATGATCGGCGATGAATCAGTGGCTTCTTCGACGGTTACTTTCATGCTCGATTTGGCCAGCTCCAGAACTGCCGGTTTTTCGCCGGTGAGAAACAGCCATTTTTCCGGTTTGGCGTTAAAGCGGTCGGCGTAATCGCGGAGCACTGCCGGTGTGTCAAATTCCGGATCGACACTCACAGAAACCAGTTTTACATCGTCCGCATGGGCGAAAGCGGTTTGCAACTGGCTCATTTTTTTGGACATCGACAAACACGGTCCGCCGCAACGTGTAAAAATAAAATCGGCCACCCAAATTTGCCCTTTCAAATCATCCAGCGACAGGATTTCGTCATTTTTTTCGGTCAGCGCAAAGGATTGCAGTTCGCTGAGCACGGGCAACTCCCGGGCATCGTTGGCTTTGTTGATGAATGCCCACATCCAGAATCCCGTGGCGATTATCGCCAGCGCGATTCCCGATATCAGCAACAGTTTCAGGGGTGACAGATTTCTGTTCATAAAATATCTCAGCGTGTTTGATGTTATGGTTTTTGCGATGCCGCTGCGTTGCGCAGCGCCAGCTTCGGTTGGATACCGTCAACGCAGCAATTTATCCGCAATCATAAATCCCCATAAAACAATGGGATAGACGAACGACGCCAGCATCAGCCGCCGGGAAAAAACCGCGCTGTTGGCAATTGCGCGGGCGATGCCCAAACCGAGAAAAACCGATCCGGCGATTATTGCGGCAACCAGATACAGCGTCCCGTTCAGTCCGGTGACTGCCGGTAAAATGCTGGTGATCAGCAAAAGAAGAGATGCGCCGATGATGTGCAAATCCGTCCACAGCCGCCCGTTGTCCACAACCGGAAACATTTTGTATCCGGCACGCGAGTAGTCGTTTTGATAGAGCAACGCGATCGACAAAAAATGGGGAAATTGCCAGAAAAACAGGATGCCGAACAAAATCAGGCAATCAACATCGAGCGAATTGCGTACTGCTGTCCAGCCGCAAACGATCGGCAGCGCGCCGGAAATCGCGCCGATTGCCGTGTTCACCGGCGACAGCCGTTTGAGCGGTGTGTAAATCAACACATAATTTAAAATGGTTATCAAAATCAAAAAACCGGTCAACGGATTGATCGAAATAATGGCTAACATCAATCCCGAAAAGCAAAGCAAAACGCCGAAGCCCAGTGCCTCACGTGGCAAAATTTTTCCGCCGGGCAACGGTCGATGGCGTGTTCGATCCATTTGCGCATCAAAATTTCGCTCGATAAATTGGTTCAGCGCCAATGCTCCGGCGCTGGTCAGCCCGATTGACAGTAGCGTGAAAATCAGCAGCCCGACATCAACCGCACCCGAAGTTGCCAGATAAAATCCGGTGAGGGTTGAGCACATCACCAGCAGCGACAGTCGCGGTTTGGTGAGTGCCAGAAATGCCGGCGCTTTGATCAACAGCGTTGCGAAGGCGCGTTTCACCCGGATTTCGGCGGGATTAACCAATATTCACCTCCTCCGCCGCAACGGATTTGGTAAGTTCGATCCGCCCGTTTCCGCCAACAAACGGCGCAAGTGCTGTATCGCGAATCGCACGGATTTGCCATAACAGCAGCATCACGCCGGCTGCCAAAATCATTGCGCCGACGGCCACATGCAGCACGGTGCTCACCACCGATTTGCCGGTCCAGATGTTCAGCGCACCCAAAAAAATCTGCGCGACGGTCAGCCAAAACAGGGTTTTGCTGATGCTTTCAAATGGATTGTTTTTCTTGAATTTATAGTGAAAATATATCACAAAACCGAGGATCAGGATTGCGGTGACACGGTGCAGAAAATGGATGCCCACTTTCAGCAAAAGCTCGGATTCGCTGAGGGGAAATGGCGCGTTCGGGTTGTGTGGCAAATTTGTAAACGGCGGGATCAGCTCTCCGAAAGACAGCGGGAAATCCGGGATGATCAGCCCTGCGCCGGTGTGCCGGACAGCCGCGCCGATTATCAATTGCCCGAAAATCAGCGCGACCAGAGCGATGTTCATTTTCAGCAAAAATTTACCTTCCGGCAGGGGCGATCGCTGCGCAGGTTTTGCCAGCCAGCCGGGCGATGTGAGCATCGCGATCACAAAAATAATGGCGATTATCATTTGCGCGAGCGCCGCGTGGGTCATGGAAATAGCGATGCGCGTGGCGTTGATGCTGGCGCCGTTGGTGAGCAGCACCGCCGTATCCTGCACCGGTTCTGTGGAAACGATCAGCACCCGCAACCCGCCAAGCGTCGCCTGAATCAGCACCGCGATCAATGCTGCCAAACCGAGCATCCGCACGGTGCGGCGCGGCTCTTTCAGCCACAGCCAGATCGCCATAATACCGATGAGCAGTCCGGTGAGCATCGCAATGAGCCGGTGGGAGTGTTCGTAAAAAATGCCGCCGATCATCGGTGGCGCCAGCGTGCCGTACGACAGCGGCCAATCCGGCACGGCATCGCCGGAACCGGTGCTGGTGACGGTCGCACCAGCCAAAATCAAACCCACGGCAACCATCGCTGTGATCACGGCAAAGCGGTGCAGCCATTTGTTATTGGCATCATTGAATGGAGCGTTCACGTGTTGCGTTCTTCCGGATTTTAGGTTCAGTAAACAGTTATTTCGGCTCGTTCAGTGTTTTACCGGCCGTATTCGCGAATTTCATCCAGCCGTTCGTTTATCCAGTTTGCGTATCCCTGTTCGGTTTCAACGACAAAAATACCGCGCATCCGGTAATGTCCCAGCCCGCACAATTGGGCGCAGTGAATCTCGTAATTGCCTGTTTTTATTGGCGTAAAGTAAACCGGAATTGAGAGTCCCGGAATAGCGTCCTGCTTTACGCGCATGGTGTTCAGCGCGAAACAGTGGATCACATCTTTGGAAGTGATGTGCACAATCGCCGGTTTATCGACCGGCAACCGCAATTCGTTGATGGTGATGATGTCATCCTGTCCGGCGGGATCGTCGAAATCGAGCCCGAGCGGATTAACGGCAGTGTCGATCAGTTTGGGATCGCGTTTGCCGAAAACGCCGTCCGGTCCCGGATAGTGAACATTCCACGCGAACTGCTCGCCGATAACGTGAACGACAACGGCATCTTTTTCATCCGGGAAATCGTTTCGCCAGGTTGCCCATGCGGGAATGGCAAATCCCACCAGCAGCACAATTTCCGCGATCACAACCCCGGCTTCCTGAAATGTGGAAAACCGTCCTTTTGCGCCGGTATAGCTCGCTTTCGGGTTTTTCGATTTCCGGAAACGGATCAGTGTGTAAATAAAGTAGGGCGTCCAGATGACAAAAAGGATGAGCATGAGCCAGTGCACCAGTCCCAGCATGTTATCCAGCCCGGCGGCGTGTGCCGATGCCGCTTCCGGTAACCCGAATTTATGTAACAATTCTAACATGTTTTACTCCTGCGCCATGAGTGAACGTCTTCATTTTGATCTGTTAAAAAAACGCTGTAGCCCGCTGTGGCGTCGTGGCTAAAATGTGTTGCGCCAGTACCCAACGGGTATTTTTCGCGATCAATCCATCCGGGATTTGCCAACTTTTTTCACCAACAGCGGGTGATGCAGCACATTGCCCTGATCGGTGACAAGAATTTTACCGGATTCGAACAGTCTGGCACGACGCCACATATACACGAAAAAAGCGATCAATCCGCCCATGACAAAAATCGTGACGAGCAACAGCAGCAGCATCGCCAAACCGATGCCCCGGGTTACCGGCGTGTTGGTGGCGGCCGCGCCAAAGCATTTTTCACAGGCGGATACGGCAGTTGGCAGCCACATGATCGCTGCCGCGCAAAGCCACTGCCATTTCGAGTTAAGTTTAGTAAACATAACAATTTCCGGGTTGTGGTTATTGCTCCAAAGACGCGAATTGTGCATAAAAAAAATCTAAATTAGAACTTAACAGCCCTGCTCCTCGGAGGGGTTAGGGGTGGGGTGAATTTCTACTTTGCGCACTTCGCGCCTTTGCGGCGAATTATGTTACATAAAACCCACATGCTTGAGTTTCTGCAGAAACCGTTTTACGTAAACGATCAGCACAACAGCCAGCGCCAGTGAAACGATGCCCATTATCAGCACGGAAACGCCATCGCCGGCGAGATAGTGCTGGATTGCCCACCCGCCAAACCAGATCGCCAGCAAAACGGAAACGCTGATAAATACAATATGAACGGTTTTAAGTGACAACGATACCTCCCGCCTGATCGTGATACGACGACACGACCAGGGCAAACATGCAGAGTAAAAAAATGACGGTCATGCCCAAAGTGAGGTAAATGACCTTTTTTTCCGAAATCAGGTGCATGAAATAGCAGGCGACCAGCGAACCTTTCACAATCGCGATCAGCAACGCCAGTATCAGCGCCGGCCAAATGGACAGATGAATATAGCCAACACCAACGGTCACAACAGTTAGTACCGCCAGCGCGCCGAATACCATCAAATAAATCCGCACATGCTGTTTGACTTCCTCAATGCTCATCGATTCAGCCATTATTTTTCTCCTTTACAATAGGTAAATCGTCGGGAACAGGAAAATCCAGACGAGATCCACAAAATGCCAGTACAGCCCGGCAATCTCGATCCGGTTGGTAAAACGCTTTGGATCGGTTTTCCACATGTTGCTGCCCGGTCCCCAAAAATAGGCGTTCACAATTATTCCGCCAATCACGTGAATCCCGTGAAGTCCCGTTAATGTGAAGTATATCGCCAGAAAAGTGCTCTCCGCAGGGAAATAGCCGTGCTCAAATTTGCTGTTGTATTCGAACGCTTTCACCACCAGAAACACCAGCGCCAGCGCGATAGTCAGACCCATGTACATCCGGTATTTCTTGAAATTGTTCATCATCAGCGATGCCCAGCTCATGACCATCGTGACGCTCGATGCAATCAGCACCAGCGTGTTGAAGGTGCCGATGGGAACGCTCAGCACATCGAAAGATGAGGTGTACATCGTTCCTTTGATCATTCCCGGCCATTCTGGCGCACCGATGCGCAGAAAAATGTATGCGGAAAACAGTCCGCCAAAAAGCATCACCTCCGATGCCAGAAACAGCCAGACACCCAGTTTGGCGTTGTAAACCCCGGTATCCGGGCGAATTGAAGTGGTGTATGGAATTTCCATTGCGATTATGACTCCTGTTTTGCCGGTTCAATGTCCATCGGGATGTTTTGCGGCGTGAAATCCGCGTCGTATCCGGGAACGCTGTATTCGTATGCCGCTCGATAAACCGTGGGAATTTCATGAAAATTGCCGTGACCCACCGGTGGCGACGGCGCGGCAGACCACTCCAGCGTGGTGGCTTCCCAAATGTTGTCCGACACCCTTTCGCCTTTTTTGATACTCCAGAAAACGTTGAAAATAAAGGCGATCTGGAACAATCCCATCACCCATGCGGCAACGGACATCACCTCATTCCATTGCATCACGGGCTGGGCTAAATCATACAATTCTCCGCCGTCGTACAGCCGCCGGGAAACGCCCGCCAAACCCTGGATAAACATGGGCATGAAAATAAAATTCATGCAAATAATCGTTCCCCAAAAGTGGATTTTGCCGAGCAGATCGTTCATTTTCCGCCCGGTGATTTTTGGATACCAATAGTAAATCCCGCCGAACAGCGCGAGAATTGTTCCCGGCGCCACCACATAATGGAAATGCCCGATGACGTAATAGGTATCGTGAAGATGGATATCTGTGGGCGCCAGCCCCAACGGCAAACCGGTAAGCCCGCCGATGCCGAACATCGGTAAAAATCCCAGCGCGAAGAGCATTGGCGTAGTAAAGCGGATCGATCCGCCCCATAGCGAGAGGAATAGCGCGGAAAGAATGATCACAGAGGGAATGGAAATAATCATCGTTGTAAACTGGAAAAAGGCGCTCACCGCAGTGCCCATTCCGGTAATGAACATGTGATGCGCCCAAACGATGAACGACATAAAACCGAGAAAAATCAACGAGTAAACCATCAATTTGAATCCCCACAACGGTTTGCGGGTGTTGTTAGCGATAATTTCCGCAACGATGCCCATCGCCGGTAAAATGAGCACATAAACTTCCGGATGCGCCAAAAACCAGAACAAATGTTGCCACAGCAACGGACTGCCGCCGCCGCTGATGTCCAGCACTTCTCCACTGACCACCAGTCCGGTGGGCATAAAAAAACTCGTTCCGGCAATGCGATCCATCAATTGCAGCACACCGGCGGCCTCCAGCGGCGGAAACGCCAGCAGCAGCAAAAATGAGGTTACCAACTGCGCCCAAACAAAAAATGACAGTCGCATGTAGGTGAGTCCGGGTGCGCGAAGCTGAATAATCGTGGTGAGAAAATTCACCGCGCCAAGCAGCGACGAGGTGATCAAAAATATCATTCCGGTCAGCCAGAGGGTTTGACCGGTTGTTTCGATGTTCGCCAGTGGCGGATACGATGTCCAGCCCGATTTTGCAGCGCCGCCCGGCACCCAAAAGCTGATCAGCATGATTACACCGCCAACGAAGAAAAACCAGTAGCTGGCCATATTCAATTTTGGAAACGCCATGTCCGGCGCACCGATTTGCAACGGCACCACGTAATTTCCGAACGCACCGACAGCCAGTGGCACAACGCCCAAAAATACCATAATTGTGCCGTGCATCGCGCCAAGCTGGTTGTAAAATTCCGGCAGCATCACACCGCCGGGCATGGTGCTTTCGCTGAACATCCAGCCGATAACGGGCATTACTTCACCGGGATAAGCCAGTTGCCAGCGCATCATCATTACCAGCGAAAAACCGAACAGCAGGAAAATCAACGCGGTAAATCCATATTGCAAACCAATAATTTTGTGGTCGGTTGAAAAAATGTATTTCCGCCAGAATCCCAATTCGTGATGATGATCGTGGGAACCGGCGGCAGTTCCTTTGGCAGTTGTTGCCATGGGTTCGCCTTCCTGATTTGGGTTGACACAGATAGCTCAGGCATATCCGCGCCAATCGCGGATATGGCAATCGTGAATTAGCAACATTTCAATAACATGCTACGGTTCTGTTGCAGCTGTCGAATGTGGTTGTGCCGGATCGGGTAAAAAAGATGAGGACGTGCTATCTTTCAGTATTTCGCGATAAAACCTGTGGGTAGTTGCGGGGCCGCGATGGTTGATCCCAATCCGCCGGTTAACTTCCGATTGAGAAATCGACGGTTTTTGACTCGTTTTCGCCAACGGTCACGGTTTGAGTAGTTGTTCCTAACTCTTCATGCCAGGCTTCCAGAACGTATTCACCCGGAGGAAGATTGTTGATGGTAAAACTGCCGTCATCGCCGGTAACGGCAAAATAGGGGTGATCCACAACGCCGCAATATGCGCCCATCCACGGGTGAACATCGCATTTAATTTTAACCATAATTTCCGGTTTTGTGAAAGCGCGTTCCCGTTCGTCACCTTTTTTGGGCATGCCGAAATTGAAGGGGCGATTGCTTTCCGGAAGGGCGTGGATATTGTGCAACAGCGGATCGCTGTTCAAAATTTTGATCGTTTGACCGGTTTGGACACCGAACACATGCGGATCGTACTGGCAGCCCTCCTGATCGAAAATGACCGGTTCTGCCGGGGGATTAAATTTCCTGTCGCCCAAACCTTCTTTCACATATACAAAAACCCATTTGCAGGTATTGTTTTCGTTGACAACCAGGTTTTCGCTCAACACCGGTTCGGAGTGAAAACCGCCGCATTCCGCATCCATCCGGACACGCCGGGGACTGGGAGCCGTTCCGTTAAAATTAACGGTTCCGGTTACCGTTCCCGAATACATGGAAATATCCGTACCTTTGGCAGCCGGTTCGTTTGCCGTTTTATCCTGCGGTGTCGTTTCGCTGCTACCGCCGCTGTCCTCGCCGCCACATCCCAAATACAACAGGAAAATTGAAATGAACAGGATACTCAGACGCTTTCTGGCCATTGATGAACCTCCAGTACCATTTTTAATTTGTTAAAAAATAATAAACGATTAAGTTAGTCAGAGGTAATTGCTTTTGTGAAACATCGCCGCATTTTTGTGAAATACATCCGGAAATGCAGTCGATCGCAAAACAACAACGATTTAGAAAGGGCGGAAAGTGTGTAGCTTCAGTTGGCAGTAGAGTGGTAAATAGCGGAAGCACTTGCAGCAATCATATCGCTAATGCAAAAAAATGATATGGAAAAAATTCTAAAATGTCAAGAGAAATTTCGCTACCGGCACATAATTTCGCCACGTTTATGGATGCATTAGTTCAATTTAAATAAGAATTTCCGTCGATTTTTTGAACGACCGTTTACGGCGAATCCACTGCGCCGCGATTGAAAAAATGATACTTTTCCACCCGCAACAATCACAAAGGATTTCACAAGATGGATTGGGTTTGGCCGCTTTATAAAGATTATGTGCTCAAAGAATTGCGCCGTCTCGATCGCGAAAATCCTACGCACGATGAGATTCAGCAAACCTTTGTGCAGATCATGAGCGAATCCACCGTGACGGTGCTGGTTCAGGAACCCTGGCAAAACGCGGTGCGATTCAAAGGGCTTGCCAAATACGATGCTTCGAACATGATGCCGCTGTTGAGCGATCCGGCAAATTTCCTGCTGGAACATTTTGGCGGCGGGAAATTCAAGCTCAATTTTCATCAGGGATTGAATTTTATCGCCACCAAAAATTTCAAACCCGAAGGCGTTCCAAAATGGAAAGATTTGCCGGATATCGGTTACTGATTCCTCGCTCACAAATATCGCAAAACCAATCCGAATAAAACTGTAGCCATCGCAATAACGAGCGATAGCATTGTTGCCACCCACGCCTTTTTTCGTATCGCCAAATCCGGCGATTGCTGCCCGTTCGCCCGGATCACCGCCGGAAAAACGCTGTGCTGCATCGCCACCTGCAGCGCAAATAAAATGATCACCAGCAGCATTTTTATCGAAAACAGGCTGAGAAATTGTGGTGAAAAATCAAACTGTCGCTCATAGCCGCTGAAACCCAGATTCAGCAAGCCGGTTACGACGATCACCTAAAATGCTTCGCGGATAAACGTGCCCGTGCGCGTCGCCAGCTTTTCGGCAATTTCCGCAGTTGCATTTTTTGTTTCAGCTAAAGCAAGAAATATTGTCACATGTCGATAAAGTATCCCGCCGGCCCAAACGATGACAGCCAACAGGTGCAACCACAAAAAGAAAATTTTATACGCCGGCAATCAGGAATACCTCATGCTGACGAGGTCTTTCATTTCGTCCATTACGGTTGCCGTGATCTCCGAAATACCTTTTTCGATGGCGTGCTGCTCGATGCTTTTGCGCACCATCGGGCGGATAAAATCGGGGATGCGCTGCAGCCGTTCTTCCGCTGCGTCCGTCCATTTCATTTGATTTTCCGTTTTCGAAAACGCTTCGGAAACCGCGCCGGAAAACGGACATTTTGCTTCGCTGCTTTGCGATTCCGCCGGGATTTCCACCGGATCGGTTTGTGCCTCCGGTTCGGGAATGTTGGCAAAATCGGGATTCAGCGCGGCACGCACCGTTTCCATCGGTTCCGCCGGAACCGTTCGCCCGCCCACTTTAACGCCCAGCGAGCGCACCATTTGCGTTTCCATCGCGTTGGTGAGCATCGCGACGGATTTTCCGCAGTTCGGGCAGCCGAAAATGACGGTCATCGAGCCGTCGTCCGGACCGCGCGTTTCGCTCAGTTTCATGGCTTCGTCGCATTCAATACAAAGAAATTTCATGCATTCGGCTCCAGGTTAAATTCCAAAACAATTGAATATCACATCAAAAACCGCTTCACCGTTTCGGCGATGGCGATGATTTCCTGCGCTGCCGGCTGGTTGCGGTTTGCGGGCAAATACAGTTGCCCGTCGTCTGCGGCGATGGCCATTTTCGGGTCGAAGGGTATGTTGCCGAGCACCGGAATGCCATACGCCGCCGCCAGTTTTCCGGATTGCCCGGAAGGGAACAGCGGTTCCCTTTTGCCGCAACTTTCGCAGACAATCGCGGACATGTTTTCGACCAGCCCGATCACCGGCGTTTGCAGCACGTCCAGCGCCATTTTGATCGATTTTTCCACCACAAATTGCGACAGCCCGGAGGGAATTGTCACGATCAGCGTGCCGGAAATTTTTGGCAGTAAATCCACAATATTCGGTAACTTATCCGTTCCGGGCGGCAGGTCGATCAGCAGGAAATCCAGCTTGCCCCAAATTGTATCCGCAAAAAATTCGCGGATGGTGTTCGCCTCCATCATCCCGCGCCAGGTGAAGGCATCTTTTTGGGTGGGCGCATCCCAGATCACCGGATTATTTTCGCCCGGCAAAAACAGGTCAATGGACATGATGTTGATGCCCAAATCGCCAATCGCCGGATGCACGCCGTCGCTGCTCATCCGCAACCGCTGTCCCCGAACGCCGGCCATTTTGGCGATCGATGCACCGTTGATATCCGTATCGACGATCCCGACCGAGTGCCCGTCCAGCGCCAACGCAGACGCCAAATTGAGCGTCAGCGCGCTTTTGCCGACGCCGCCCTTGCCGCTCATCACCGCGATGATGTGTTTCACATCCGCCAGCCGCCGCGCCAGTTTTTGCTGATGTTCGGCAACCTGTTCGAGAATTTGCGAGCCGCCATCGCCAATGATGTCTTTATACGTTTTCATGATTGCCCGTTGGATTTGTCTTTGGCCTGATTGGCGATCATTTCTTCCATCGCTTTCAGTCCTTCGCGGATGCCCTCTTCGGCAATCTCGATGGTGACCAGGTTGGTGCTGTGTTTGCGTGCGCAATTTTCCATGCGTTTGCGGGTGCCGTCGCGCATAAATCCTTCGGGAACCCGTTGCAGGCGGTTCCAGGCTTCGGTTGTCCACGAAAATTCGCCTTTATCGAGAATTTCCGGCGCCGCTGTGTTGGTCTGGGTTTTCTGCATTTTGCCTCGCTCGGTCAGTTTTTGGGTGTCTTCCAGCACATCGCCGATGGCTTCCAGCACCACATCTCTGGTGATAGTGGGGAGTTTCCGCACCCGCGCGGTTTTCTCAATTTGCGCTTTGGCGCGGCGGCGCTGGTAACCGGAGGGCACTTCCCGCAGCGCCTGTTTGGCGTCGCTCGTCCACTTCAATTTGAGGTTGTCAAAGGTCGATTCTTCTTCGATCTCGCCTTCCAGCGGTGCCAGGTTTTCCAGCGCTTTTTTGTCCAGTTGCCGGAATTTTTCCGAACCGGAGCCGCAAACCGGGCAGTTCACCGGCAGCAGATCAGTTGCGGCGTATCCGCATTCGCGGCAGATATGGGTTTCGCCATCGCGCTCGCTGATTTTTTGGATAGCCAGATCTTCGGCGATGATGCCCATCGCCTGCATCGCCTTCGGCGGCAAAATGGTGGACATCGACAATTCGATAATTTTCCGGGTGATCACCGAATGCCCGCGCTCCATCGCCCAGCGGTGAATGGCTGTGCGGGCAACGCCGCGAACGCCATCCGGCGCAGTCATCAGCAGGGCCGTGGCGTCTTCTGTCCAGGTCATCGATTCTTCCGCGCGAATATCCACCGCCGGGACAAATCGTTTGCTGGACAGCAGCACGTTGCAGGGAACCAGCCGAAGCAGGTTTTCCGTGTTGCTGCCGATGTCCATTTCCGCGTCGCTGTGCACGCCGATGCGCCCCATCACCAGCAGCCACGGGCGTTCGCGCCGCACATACTGGATGATTTTTTCGAACGCTTTCCCGTCCAGCAGCGTGATTTTCATGTTGATGCCTTCGTCGAGGGCGATTTTCCGGGCCACTTCCAGATGCGATTGGTAAATTTTCGCCAATCCCGTATCGATCACATCCTCGTGCAACTGCTCCTGCTCTTTAAATTTGAACACTTTGGACGCCTTTTCCGTGAGCACATTGGCGATGCCGTTGAACAGCGTGTAATGCAAATACGGATCGTACACCGCAATGGCTTCCACCGTTTTGTCCAGCGCTTTGCCCAGATCGATAGCCGTTTTCAATCCCGCAAAGGATTCCGGGCTGCCATCGACGCAAACCACAATATTGCCGCCGTTACCGGATTCGTGCTTCACGTCGCCGGTAGTTTGTCCGTTGAGTTGTTCGCTCACCGGCGCGGTATTTTTGATGATCAGCATATCGGTTTTGGTACGCCGAACCACCCGTTCGGTAACGCTGCCGAGCAGGCTGTCCCGCACTGCGCCCAGCCCCAGCGCGCCCATTATCACCAGATCAAAATCGCCCGTGTTGATGTCCTCGACGATCACTTTGTAATTTTTGCCATCGCGCATCATCGGCTGAAAAGGGATTTTTTCGGCGATGCACAGCTTCTGCATTTCCTGCAAATAGGAATCGGAAATCAGCTCCAAACCCATGGTAATCAGGGTGTCGTGAATGCTGCGCTGTTTCTCCAGTTCCTGCTCTTCCTGATATTCCGGCGGCAGGGTGAATTCCATCTGTTTGAAACGGATGTCGTGCATTTTTGCGGCATACGCGTGGCAACCGCAAAGCGTGGCGCCAAACTGTTTCGCCAGATGCACCGCCATCTCAATGCTGGAAAAAGAATGCTCGGAGTTATCTACCGGAACGTATATTTTTTTAAACATGGGCAAACCTGAGATTAGTGGTTTTGTGTTTTTGTTTTATCGTGTTTTGTCCCCTCGTTCAAAGCTCCCGCTTTGAATGCCAAATCTCCGCTTCACGAATTGCACTTGAAAAAATCAACCATTTCATTTATACTATAGAGGCTCAATCACTCGCCATTTCCAACAGTAGCCGGATTCAAACTGCGTCAAACTTTTTCCTTTTAACTTTTAACTTTTTTATCCTTTGCAAAAGCACATGTCCAAAAATACAGAAAATCAACCCAACCTGATTCGCCGACGCGTGATCGCATTCCTGCTGTTTTTCACTTCGGACGAATGTTTTGCGTTGCTGGAAACATTCGTTCCCGGGGAAAAACTTGCTGTCGAGCTATCGCGCATCTGGTTTGATGACATCTATTCACCTGGCACGCGCTATCTGAACGCCATCAAAGGCGATTTTTCCGATGAAAAATCCAGCCTGTTCGAACAGTGTTTCGATGTGGAAGAACTCGTCGAATTAGAGCGATTCCACCATTTTTTTGAGCTGCGGCTGGATATGTTCAGCAACTAATTTCGCGCCACCGGAGCGATGCCGCAAAATGACTCGTGGCAAAATCTCCGCAAACACGCCGGATATGTGCTGGCAGAACTGGAACCGGATTTCGCGGAAAAACGGCGGCTGTTTGAACAGCAAGTGAAAGACAGCCTCGCGTTGCGCGGCAAACTCCCCGATCCGGCGCAATGGCCAAACCTGATCAGCCCGCCAAAGGAATAAAAATGCCGCAGCAACCACCGGACAATTCGCGTGACTGGAACGAACTGGGTTACATCAGTTGGAAATCCTTCCGGCAGATGGCCCCGCCGATTATCCAACTGGAAATCACCCGGATTTCCCGGCAGCTCGACAAACAGCAACTGGACGCAGAGCGCCACAATTTGTTGGTGCAGGTGCGATTCGAGCTGAAACAATTCAACGAAAAACTGGCTTCCGCCGGAAAAGAACAGGTCGCAGAAACCTGCGCGCCGCATTTGCAAAAAGCGTTGGCAAGCCTATCGCTTTTTCAGCCGGATGCAGATGGCGAATGGCAGAAAACCGTCGATTACATTCGCGACCGGATTAATTATATCAATGAGCGAATTCCGATGATTTATTAAACCTACGCCGGCTGGCTGCGGTGCGTTTGTCCCGGCAGGATTGCCTGCCACATTTGCCGAAGACCTTTGTATTTGCGCCGAAATTCCGCCGGATCCTGCGCGATGGTTTTCATCGAAAATTTCGGCAGCAGCTGCGCCAGAATTGCGTCCATTTCCGCCATATTTGTCCACCCGTTTCGCAAATAATACAGTGCGATGTGATAATCCGGTTCATCACCGCGAGCAATGTAACGAAAGGCTACACTCACCGGATCGAAATGCAGGCATTCCAGCGGGCTGTGCGGTTCTCCGTTTTCCGGCGAAATTTTCCGGGAGCGTTCCGCAACGCCGTCGGGCAGTGGAATCAGGTCTGCCGGATGTTCTTCGAGCAGCTGGCAACCGTTTTCAAAGCGAAATTGCCGGGCTGCCGCATCAAATGTTGCACGATCCGCAGCGTCGATTTCCGCCGCAAACACGAGTTCATCGGTGTAGGTGCGCCAGCCTTCCAGCACCTGCGTCGCCTCGCCGACGAGATATATTCGTCCCGGGCGGGCAACCGCCAATCGCATTTGCCGGAGGAACGCCCGGATGTCATCTGCATTTATCAATCTGTATTCCATAACTTACGCTTCGTTTAAGTCTTTGATTTAAATCAATTTGCATGTAACGAACTTTTTTGTCATTTCCGTCCCGATATATCGGGATTAAGCGGAAATCCATATTTTTCTCGCGCGTATGGATGCCCGATAACGGTATTCCCCAAAGGGGCAGGCTGGGCATGAGAGTTTTGTTGCAATGGTGGCTTTTATTTTGCCTCAATTTTTCCGTTGCCTTCGTTCACTGTGTTGTCGCTGCGTTTGCCGGGATAGCGCCGTTTCGGCGTTTTATCTTTGTAATCGGTGACCCAAAAACAGTAGGAATATGGATACATCGTTTGCACCACGTGAAACGGCTCGTATTCGAACAGCCGGCGCATTGCCCACGAAAAGCGGTAACGCGGATCTTCCGGCGTGATGATTTCCACCACGCAATCGACCTGATAACTCACGAAAATCGGTGCGTTACCCGTCCACAGTACAGACGCGAGCGGATTTTCGGTAAGATTCCGGAACGTTGAACCCTCGAAAATTTCCAGCAACCCGAGCCGGCGCCAGTCGATGTGCTCCGGGTGATTGTAAAATTCGCGGGCGGTGCGAATCCGCAATTCGCGGGTTTCGTTCACGGCGTGTGGCGGCAATCCGGAAATCTGCTCAACGGCGTTTTCAACCAGCTTCAGGTAGTGCTCGATGTGCTCATCCTTCGGCGTAAATCCGATGCCTTTATTCGCCAGATTCGGCACCGGCGAATCGTGTTGCCAGGTGCCCACCACCGGCAAATGCCCGGCGTTGAACGCGATGTATTCGTCCCGCTCAATCGCATCGTAAATGCTGTGTTTGTAATCGAGCTGCCAGCGGACAAATGATTTCGGCAGTTCGGTGATATCGAAATTTTGCACGTTGCCGTTTTGGCTCAGCCGGATGGCATTTCCGTTAACCTGAACCTGATGGACAAATGACGGTGTATTGACTGCAGCCATAATTACTCCCCGTTGGATTTGGATGGATTGAAAAATTCGGGCATTTTTTGGAAGAAGTCACGCCGTTCCGCGCCGTTCAACGCGGTTTTAAACAGCTCCGGCGTAACGATTTGCAACCCGTGGCGTTGCGCATAGGTTTCCAGCCCGGTTTTTACTTTTTCGCGGATGAAGGCAATCGGGATGCGCGCCAGCCGTACCTGCGCTTCCTCGCTCCACTGCAGCGGAACGGTTGCCAGCGCCGCGCCGGTTGGCTGATAGGTGCACGCCGGATCTTCCTGCAGATAATCGCCGGTTGCCGCATACGCCCGGCAGCGGCAGCCGCCGCACAATTCTTTAAATTCGCAGTCGCCGCAGCGCCCCTTCAGTTGTTGAGGGTCGCGCAATTCCCGAAACATCGGTGCAGATTGCCAGATTTCCGAAAACGATTGTTCGCGGACGTTCCCGGCAACCGCGGTCATGTACGGGCAGGGTGTCACATCGCCGCCGGGCATGATGCGGCAATATTGCGTGCCGGCCATGCAGCCGCCGCTTTCCAGCCCGCCAAGACCTTTGGCATAGGCGATCTGTTTGAACTGCGGCGCGCATTTGGATCGTACCAGCATCGGCCGGAAATCGTTTTGCCGTTCGACCAGAAAACTGAGCATGTCGTTGGTTTGCCCGGGCGAAAGATCGTTCATTTGCTGCCCGCGACCGGTTTGCACCAAAAAATAGAGGTTGAACGACCACGCGCCTTTTTCGCGGGAAAATGCGATCAAATCTTCAATTTCATGCAGATTCATTTCCATTACAGTGGTTTGCACCAGCACTTGCAATCCGTGCGCCCGGCAAATATCCAGCGCTTTTACGGAGTGATGCCACGCGTCCGGTCCGCCGCGAAACGCATCGTGTTTTTCCGGCGACAGCGAATCGATGCTGATGCCAACGCCTTTCACGCCGCATTCGCGCATTTTTTCAGCAACGCGATCGGTGATCAACACGCCGTTGGTGCCCATCACCACCCAAATGCCCTGCGCCGATGCGTGACGGGCAATCTCAAAAATATCCCGGCGCAGCAGCGGTTCGCCGCCGGTGAGAATTACCATTTCGGTGCCGAGCGCTTTCATTTCGTCGATCAGCGAAAGGCATTCCGCGGTGCTCAGTTCATTCTCCGCTTTGCGACCTGCTTCCATGTAACAATGCGGGCATTTCAGGTTGCATCGCCGGGTGAGATTCCACGAAATCAACGATGGTTGATATGTTCGATGGGTTTCGGTCATATTTTCCGTTTTCGTTTGCTGTGTCATTCCCGGTTAAAAAGGCAAAAGGCTATAGGTAAACCATAGCGGCAATTCATGAATTGCCGTTACTTTCAATTTCTGATTTCTGCCGCATGCGCACGAGTCCGACAATCGCGATGAGCACCAGAAACGTGATGCCGCCGTATTGCAGCATTGGCAGCACGGGCGAAACCGTTTCGGTCGGCGCGAGATAAATGTGATACCAGGAAGTCAGTCCGCGTTTGTTGCCGCGTTCTTTATTGAACCCGTCCCAAACGGTGAAGGCGATCGGCACAAATGCGCCCGGTTCGAACGAAATGCCGTTCGCTGAGACGCGCGCGCGTTTGAAAATGACCGTCCATTCCCCGTGATCGAATTGCGAAAACATCTCGAGCGGCTCGCTGCCGGATTCAATTTGCTGGCTGCCTTTCCCGGTGAAAAATTCCGCCGAATCCTTTGCCAGATCCGCAAACCAGATGTCCATCGGATTTTTGCCGTCGCCAAACATGAAATATGGTTTTTCGACGCCTGCCGGCGAATTGGATGGCAGCAGAACCGCCACTGCATCGGAAAATTCCGTAGCGGCGCTGTCTGCCGGTTCAGTTTCTGTGACGGGCAACTTCGGGCTGTTGTGACCGGTGGTTTCCGCGCTCATATCGTGCCAGGTGAGCATGAGGGCAATGCTTTCTTCATTGTAAATCGCATTCACGCGAATGGCGTTCACACCCGGGAAAAACGTGCGCCCGGGCTCAATCACCTGCCCGGCGAGCGGAAAACGGGTGCTCTCCGTGCCGTCGAAAATCGCCTTGCCGCCGGCAATATCGATGGGTTTGTCATCGTGGCGGGCAACAACCATCACACCGTAGTTCGGACGGTCGGACATGCGCAGCGAATACACGTAATCCACCAGCGCCCACTGGTCTTCCGGCGGCTGGATGTTGTAAGATGGCATCGGCGAGCCATCCAATCCGGTGGTGAAGGTGATAAAAATATCCTCGCGGGAACTGCCGCGCCGGAATGTCCACGGTTTGGTCAGATCCGCTGCGCGGATGGGTTCGTTCCAGTGATCGGTGAGGGTAGGGGCGGATTTTCCGTCGCCGCGACCGAAATCGCCGTGACAATCAACGCACTGGTTTTCCGCATAAATAATCCGTCCGCGCTCCGCCGATGCCTCACTGAATGGCGGTGCTTTCGGTACTTCCACCGCCGCCACATCGCCGAATTCCTCAAAATCCGATGAAAATGTTTTGATGTAATACGCCAGATTATCCAGCTCTTTTTCGCCGAAATCCGGCCATGCCGGCATTCCGGTGTAGGGCATGCCCAATTTTATGCTTCGTTTGATGTCCGCGTGCGAGGGCAATTGCCCGTTCGGTGTTGTCCGGAATTTGTAAATGCCAGTGGTGAAATTTCGCGGCTGCGGACGGAAAAATTCGCGACCCACGCTTTGGGCGTCGCCGTCGTAGCCGTGGCACTGGGCGCATTTGGCGTCATACAATTTTTTACCGGCTTCGCGCTGGGCTTCTGTGCCCATTATGCCCTGGGCAAACAGCAAATTTCCGCCGAGCACAATGGCAACGGCACTAAACAGGATTTTCAATGTTCCTCCTTTGCCCGCGGTTTGTGCCCGGTAAATTCGTACATGTATAAAATGACATCCCAGATGTCGTCTTCACTGAGAAATTTTTCCCACGCCGGCATTGCAGATGACCACGGAGTGGATTCGTCCGGCAAGCCCGGCGCACCTTTAGCGATGCGCCAGAACAGATAGGTTTCCTGCAGCATCGCGATGGTGGTGGCATCCTGAAAATTAGCTGGAATCGGGTCCAGTGCGTGGGCAAAAATGCCGTCGCCGGCCATATTATCGCCGTGGCAGAAAACGCAATTCTGGAAATACACCCGCCTGCCGTTTTCCAGATGCTCGGCAAAAGCTCCCGGATCGCCCGTTTCCAGTTCGCGATACGGATTTTTACCTTCCACTAAATTGATGGTTTTTCCCTTGAACGTGATTTCCGTTGGCGGCACCGGGTGAATGGTGCGTCCGCTGGCCGGCGGCTGCGGCGCGGTGGTCATGCTGGCGTAAATATTCAGCGCGACCATCGAGGGTATCGCCAAAACGATCAACACCAGCGGAACGGTGTATTTTCCGTCGGTCATGAATTTCAGCAATCCGTCGCGGGCGGTTTTCATGTATTCGGTACTTGCGGTGAGATACGCCAGCAGTGCAAGCGTGATAATCCCCATAAACATCCCGATAATGGAAGATGGCAGCGGCGGATCGATGCCGAACTTGAGCACAGCCCAGATCGCGAACCACCACACGATCATCCATCCCAAAATGTTCAGTCGCGTGAACCGCAACACAATCAAGATGATGGTGACAATCAGAAAAACAACGTAGTTCATTGATCAAAACCTTTCCTGTGCGTGAATTGAAAAACGCTACGCGATTACGGCGGGAGACCTCTGCAAATGCGCCAAAGGCGCTTCTTCGGAGCAGGAATCTCCTTTTTCTTTCTCTGGCAAAGTTTTTTATCACCGCTAAAAAAATCAGCAGCTAATTCCCCTGCTGCGATGCGAGGTATTCCACCAGTTTTTTCAAATCTTTCGATGAAACCCGGTCATAAAATCCCACGGCGTTCAGTGTCGTTTGCATTACGTTTGGCGGGAAGCCTTCGGCAATGGCAGCATCAGGTTCGAGAATCGATTGATAAATTTCCGCGTTGCTGAGGCGTTTGCCCACATCGTGCAGGCTCGGTCCCACCAGTTGGGATTCTGCCGTCATCGTGTGACATGTGGCGCAGGCATAGGTCTGGAAAATCTGCTCGCCGCTCATGTTTGACGATGCCGCCGGCGCCGAAGCTGAAGCCTGTTTCGCCTCGCCGGTTGCGGGTGGCGCCTGACCGGTAAAGCTGTGTTCGGTTTGCATGGTTATCGATGGCGTGCCGCCGAGCGATTGCAAATAGGCGATCACCGTCAAAATTTCGTTGTCGTCCAGATTGATCGGCGCTTTGCTGATGACGGGCATCCCGGGGAGGTAGCCTTCGACAATATATTTATTGGGCTCGTACAGCGATTCGGCGAGATATTCCACCGCGCTCATGCCTTCAATTCGTGTGCCGGCTACCGCGCCGATGTTCCCGAGATTCGGGAAGCGATCGCTGCCGCTTCCCCCGCCAATCTGGTGGCAGCCCAGACAGGTGCCTTTCCCTGCAACAAGTTCCTCACCGATTTTCACCATTTCTTCGGTGGTCATATCCGTGGAAATTTCCAGTTCTTCGGGCGGATAAGTCACTTTTTGCGGGACTTGTTGCCCCACGTACCAATAAAATGAGGTCACCGCGATGGTGAATACAAAGATGATCAGCACATTTTTCATGGCTGCACCTCCTTCACCAAATCACCCGCGTCGCCGTGTGCTGTTGACGGTTGCCAGGATTTTTTTCCGGAAAGCCCGGCAAGCCAGAACACAATCGCGATAAACGTGAAAAAAATCAGTACGATCACTGAAACCACCCCCGCGGCGAATCCCAGCGTTGGCGTAAACGCATCCGGCGAATAGTCGCGCATCACGCCGTAAACATGCCAGTGCTGGCGCAATCCGGCGCGAACGTAGCCCATCAGCCCCATCAGCCAGGTGAAGGTGATCGCCAGAAAAAACAGTGCGTACTGCGCCCGGGGCTTGATTTTCCCCCATCGGATTTCGCCGATATTTTTGGCACCTTTGTAGAGATAAATATCGATGCCCATCACCGAAATCATGGTGCTCAGCACCGCCAAAACCTGATACACAGAAAATCCGATGCGGATGCGCGCCTCCACGAAATAGCCGTAAACACCGAAAAACACCACCACAAACACCGCGGAAATGAAGATGATCGCCTGCCCCAGTTTGCCTTTATCGCGGAAAGCCAGCAGCGTTGCCGCGATAATCGCAACGCCGTGCAGGGCGCTCAGCCCCACGCGGATCATCCGCGATAAATCCTGTGTCAGGCCGGATTGCAGCACATAAATTGCCGGCAAAATCGCCAGTATCACGCTGATGATGCTGACAATCCAGACCACGGTTTTACCGGTTGCGCCGTGCGTCGCAAAGCTGACCGGCTCGCCTTTTCCGGCGCGTTTGTAAAAAAGGAAGCTCAAAAATGTGGTTAAAATGAGGATGTTCACGGCGGTATTTTTGGCGGACATTACGCCGAGCACCCCGAGAACCGGGTGGTGGGAACCGCCCATCGCCCGCGATTCTTCAACGGATGCCACCATCGAGTGCGGCGTTGCCCAGACGATGTAGCAAAGGGTGATCGCTGCCAGCAAATATTTGATCATCCCGCGATAGCGGTCTGCGCCCTCAATCCGCTCCATTCCCAGCCAGAGATAATAGTTCGCGCCCAAAAACAGATTGCCGATCAGCACTGCCTGGATGATAAACAGCCAGGAAAATGTGCCGCCCATCAGCACAATCCCGAGGCTTTGGGAATAGGCGTAAATTTCTTTCCCGAGCCAGTAACCGGCGAAAGGGAGGGGGAGAAAAGCGGCAATCGCCACAAAATTGCCGATGTAACCCATCCAGTCGTAATGCGCTTTTTCCTTTTCGGTGGATGCGCCGAGAAATTTGAACGCGCCGTATGCCGCCGCAATCGACCCGCCGAACGCAACATTGGCGATCAGTCGGTGCACGTTGATGGGCATCCATGTGTAGTTGGTGATCGCGTCCCAGGTGCTCATCACCGCGCCGGTTTCCGTTACGCCCGCCGGCGAATTCATGAAGGTGAGCCAGGCGTTGGCGATAAACATGATCATCGTGCCGACGATGTTCAATCCAACGCCCAAAGCCAGGTGCACTTTCGGTGAAAATTTTCCCCAGCCGTAATAATAAGAATAGAGAAAAATGGCTTCCAGAAAGAACAGCAGGATATACGGAAAATATGTCCAACTGAAAACCATCATCATGTAACTTGTTAATTTGGGATACAAAATGATGAGCATAAAGGTCAGTAACGCGCCGAGCGACGCGGTAAATGAAAACGAGGTTGAGAGCAGTTTGGTGAATTCGTAAGCGAGATCATCGTAGCGTTTGTCGCCCGTGAAGTAGCCGATAAACTCGATGATCAGCGCAAAAATCGGCACTGCCAGCACGAATGCCGCGAACATCAGGTGAAGCTGGGCAACCACCCAAATCGCTACGCGGCTGCCGATCACCGGAAATGCGCGGTATTCGATGTCTTTCGCAGTGTCCACATTTGGCGCATTTTCTAAAGCTGTCGCTGCCTCGGGGGAACGGTTCGCCATTTCCCGATCCAGTGACCAGCCTTCAAAAACACCGCTGATCACATAAAATAAGGAGGCTATTACAATGGCCGTAATTATCCAATATACGAGTTTATCTTTTTTCATATGGAATTCCTAAACTAACAGAATACATGGCTTAGCAGATATTTACAGCTCAGTAAATATCTATGTGTGTGTCGTTTTTGCCGGAATTGAATAAACAAACCTTAACAGGAATAACTGCCAATTGTTTGGTCCGAACGAAGCCAACATCCGAAAAGCAAAGGTGGAAACTCGCGGGTTAATCACCCGGAACTGTAGTCTAAAACGTTATGATAAAAATAGTGAGCAGTAGCTATTCGATAGCTGTAGATTTTCGAAAGGAGAAGCGATTGAATGTGAGGGTAAAACCTGGAGTTGAGCAGGGGAGGGTGGAACAAGTGTATATTTAATTTGATTGTTAACGGTGAAAGTAAGTATCAAAATCTATCATTACATAGATAATTCCTTTCGCAATTAATGTGACGTAACTATTACTTTTTTTAATGCAGAATCTGTATGACTGGCATTAGTATAATGATTTTTGAATTATTTGTCAAAGCCAAAATCGTAAAAAGTTGTTTTTCCGATCCCGGAATGCAGCGTTCCGGACAAAATTTTCAATTGCCGAATTTATACTTTTATCTTCAGAAAATTTTGATTATACTAAAATAACTTCGCTTAATCTGACCTGCTTTCTGCGTTTTTTCTGAATCATTCTGGCTGGGCTTATCGTTTTTTTCTTCTGTAATTCTGATCATTTCACGAAGTGCCAACATCTTTTTCTATCGTATTTCCGAAACCGATATGTTTCTTTAAACCTCTGTTTCTTCTGTATTTATAAAATACTAACTCTTTAAATTTTATCAAAATACATAAAGGAGAGCGACATGGAGATAAGGCTCATACTCATTCCTTTAATTGCCGGTTCTATCGCCACTGTCGGGATTACCGTTGTTCTCTGGCTGATCACAAAAAGCGGATGGACAAATGCCGATATGGTTCGCGCCGTTGGCAGTCTCTTTACTAAAAAATATGATAATGCGCTCAAAGTTGGGCTTGTAATACATTTTTTATCCGGGATAATTATTTCTGCAGTTTACCTGCATATCCTCAGTCTGTTGAATGTGACAACCTTTTTTACCGCTTTTTGTGTCGGTGGTGTTATCGGGTTTGTTCACGGATTTGCCTTTAGTTTTATCATCGTTGTTGCGGCGGAACAGCATCCGCTGGAGAAATTTCAGGAGGCTGATTTTCAGGTTGCGCTGGCCCATATTGTCGGGCATGTGGTTTATGGAATGATCATCGGGGCAATTTTTGCGGTGCTTGCTTCGGTGGGTATCGATGTTAGTCCGGGGATCTAACAGGAAAAACGGATGCTCACCGATTAACAAATATTAATCGGTGAGCGCGTTAATCGTCCATGATAGAAAGCAGGGTAGCCTGCAATTCCGATTTGGTGAACGGTTTGGAAAGCGTGGCATGTACGCCAAATTTTTTGGCGACTGTCAAGTTCAATTCGGCATCCAAATGGTAAGTGCCGCCAGACATCGCGATAATTTTGGTTTTCAGCATTTGCTGTTTAAAATCGATCAGCGTTTCAAACCCGTCTTTTTCCGGCATGATAATATCCAGAAAAACCCGGTCGAAAAACTGATCTTTAACCATCATCAGCGCTTCGTTGCCGTTTCCGGCAAGGGTTACGTCAAATCCCATTCTTTCCAGCATTTGTTTGAGCATTGAACTGAATGGTTTGTCATCATCAACAATTAGTACTTTCAACGTGGTTTAGTTACCTCCCTGTTTGTTTCCAAAACCAAACGAATTGCCCGAGTTAATTCGTTGGTTTTTAACGGTTTGCGTAAAAAGGCAGCAATGCCGATCGCTTCGGCTTTTTCGTCAGTAAAAGTGTTGTTGTAGCCGGTGGTTAAAATGACCGGAATGTCTTCGCGGGTTTCGTGAAATTCCCGGACCAAATCTTCGATATTGGTTTTGGGCATGGTTAAATCAGTAATGATCAGGTCGAAATCCCCGGAATTTTCCCGGAATTTTTCCAGAGCTTCCATCGGATTGGTAAACCCGGCAACCGAATATCCCAGCAATTCCAACAATTGTTTGCTGATATTGACCAGCATTTCTTCATCATCAATAAACAAAATGCGCTCCGCACCGGATGTGGCAATTTCCCTGACCGCTTCTTCGTTCTGTGCCGATTGGTTGATGAGCGGCAAATAAATTGAAAAAACGCTGCCTTTGTCAACTTCGGACGAAACGCTGATTTCACCGCTATGGCTTTTCACGATGCCGTGAACGACAGATAAGCCCATTCCCGTGCCCTGACCCACCGGTTTGGTGGTAAAAAACGGATCGAAAATATGCTTCAGAATATTCGGTTTTATGCCGCGTCCGGTATCCGAAACGCTGATTTTGACATATTTTCCCGGTGAAAGAATAAAGCCGTTAACCTGATGCTCAACATCCGTGGCAAACGATTCGGATGTTATATTCAGCAAACCGCAGCCGTTTTCCTGCATGGCGTGATAGGCGTTGGTGCACAAATTCATCAGCAACTGGTGCATTTGGGAGGCATCTGCAAAAACCATATCCCGGTCATTTGCCACATCCGTTTTAATTTCGATGGATGACGGCAGCGTTGCGCGAATCAGTTTTACAACCTCATCAATGATGCCTGCGATGCGAACCTCAGTAAATTTCTGCTCTGCTTTGTGGCTGAACGTAAGGATTTGTTTAACCAGTTGACTGGCGCGCATGCCGGCCTGAATGATCTGATCCAGATTGTATTGTTCCGTACTGTTTTCCGGAACATCCATTTTCAGCAGATCCGCATAACCCAAAATCGCGCCCAGAATATTGTTAAAATCATGGGCGATGCCGCCTGCCAAAGTGCCGATGGCTTCCAGCTTTTGGGTGTGCAGCAATTGTTGTTGCAACTGCGTTTTTTCGGTGATGTCGCGAATTATTCCCCGGTAAGCCTTTGGTTTGTCGCTATCGTTCAAAACGGTTGACGCGCTGATTTGTACCATCAGCTTTTTGCCGTCTTTGCGCTTCAGCGTCACTTCGTAATCTTTCACATATCCGTTTTTATCCAGCTCGGTAACCAGCCGTGCCCGGTCCAGCGGATCGGTGAACAGGTCTTCCGCAATATTTACATCCAGTAACGCTGCTTTGGATTCGTATCCCAACAGCGCAACGCCGGCCGGATTGATATCCAGCAGTTTTCCGGTTGCCGAGCTGATGTAAATAACATCGCGCGATTCTTCGAAAAGGGTGCGGTATTTTTTTTCGGATTGCACCAGCATTTCTTCCTGCGTTTTGCGCCGTTTGACATTTCTGCCGATGGCGCAAATCCCTTCCTCAACTCCATCGGGATCTTTGACAACCGAAAGCGTAAATTCAAATGGAATGCGCTCATCGGATTTGGTGAGAACATCGAGCTCGAAAGTGCAGAAGCTGTCGCGGTTAACCCACCGTAATGCTTCGTCTATCAAATATCGCTGATCGTCAACGATAAAATCTGCGGGTTTCATTTCCGCTATTTTTTCCGGACTGTATTGGGTTACCGTTTCGGTGGATTTGTTCCAACGGGTAATTTTGCCGTCTTTTATGATAATAAAAATGTCACGCAAATTCTCGAGCACGCTATCGATAAAAGATTTTTCGCGAAACAGTTGCAGCTCGAGTTGTTTCTGAATCGTGATATCTTCTTTAACTGCGAGATAATTTATGGTTTTACCTTTCTCATCAATAATTGGGCTGATGGCGGCTTGCTCCCAATAATAGTCGCCATTCTTTTTAACATTGTAGAATTCACCCCGCCATTCGTTTCCGGAACTGATTGTTTTCCAGAGATGTTCATAATCCTTTTGCGACATTTTACCGCTTTTCAAAAACCGCGGGTTTTTGCCGATGACCTCGGTTGTATCGTAACCGGTTACGTGGCAAAATCGCGGATTTGCATATTCAATTTTTCCGTCCGGATCTGTAATCACAAACATTGCCGGACTTTGCTCAACCGCCTGGTTCAATTTAACATATTGCAGCGCGATGTTTTTTTGTTTGGTGACGGTTTGGTGCCGGATCAAAATGGTTTGTAAGCCATCATCTGTAATCCGGTTGACCAGAATCGAAGACCATTCGTTTTTGGGAAATTGAAATTCCAGCTCAAACCCGTCTTTTATCCCGTAAAGCACCGCAGCAAATTCGATCACAACATCGCCCGAACTGCTCAGCCAATGTTTTGAGGCTTTGGTAATTGCCGAAATATAATTGTCGCCAAAGGCAACGCTTTTTTCCCACGATGACGGCGGGGCTTCGCGCCAGGCTTTGTTGCAATAGAGGATGTTGCCCGCCATATTCAGGGCAACCATTGGTTCCGGAAGCGCATCCAGTAGCCGAAATGTTTGATAAGTCTCAGTCATTTTTTTTCCAGTGATAAATTTTGCAAACGCTGCTGCATGGTAATGTTAAAAGTTTATCTGGCTATTTCTATCGTTCAAACTGTGAAATAAGTTGTAAATCTTTATGTGTAACAAGTGTCGTATTTATTGCTACGGCTTATAGTATTTACCGTCGAAGTGAATCGTAAAATAAACTCGCATCTTTCTGGTTTTAGTCCCGGTTTTCCAGAATTTCTTCGAGAAGGGTATAGATTTTTTCGAATTCGCTGGATTTATGAAAATAATAATCTGCTCCGGCGTTCAGTGCCGCGGTGCGATATTGATTAAAATTGCTGCTGCTAAATACAATTATCGTTGCATCCGATGTTTTGTATTTCAGTTTTTCGATGACATCAAGTGCTGTTCCGTCCGGCAAATTGAAGTCAATAATTACAATATTTGGATAAATACCAGCAATTTTCTCGCTGGCCTCTGTCACACTCCGGGCTTCGTAAATCGCCGATATACCTTCCAGCGAAGAAAGATATTTTCTTAATGCCTGCCGGATTTTCTCTGAATCATCGATCAAAAATAATTTCATAACCTCATTTCCAATTCGGTGGATTTGTGGTATTAAGTTGCTCCCAAACTATTAAAATTTCGGTGAAAAACGAGCTAGAGAGCATCATTAAATGGACGATATTTATGTCGTTAAAATTACGACAGACAATCAGTTGGAATTGCTTCGGAAGGATTGCAAATAGGTTTTGTTAAGAATATCGGGGTGGGAAATCTGCGAACAAACCTGAGGTCAGGTTATTCCAGGATATTATGCCGTAAGGCATATTGGATAATTTCGGCGTTGTTGTGGAAATCCATTTTTTCAAAAATACGCAACCGGTACGTGTTTACTGTGCTTTGGCTGATGGACAAAGCGTTGGCCGTTTCGGCGGTGGTTTTTCCGGCGGCGATGAGGCAAAACACCTCGTATTCCCGATCGGATAACGCTTCGTGCGCAGCCTGTTCATCGGCAGTGGAATCCAGCGTAAACGCCAGTTTTTCCGCCAGTGTGGGGCTGATGTATTTTCCGCCGGTATATACTTTGCGGATGGCTTTTGTCAATTCTACGGGTGCGCTCATTTTGGTGAGATAGCCGGATGCACCGGCTTTCAGGGTGCGAATGGCAAACCGGTCTTCCGGGTGCATGGTTAAAATCAGCACTTTCATATCCGGTTTAAATACCTTGATTTCTTTGAGCAGTTCCAGTCCGTTTTTTCCGGGCATGGAAATATCCAAAATGACCACATCGCAGGGATTGTTGCGTACAAAATCCAGCACTGCAAAGCTGTCTTCAACTTCACCGGCAATGGACATATCCACTTCTTTTTCCAGCATTTTTTTGATGCCTTCACGAATCAACGCGTGGTCGTCTGCAATGAGAATCTTTATCATACTACCCGCTTTCGCTGTATCAGGAACGCAACAATTTAGAGATTTTGCCCAAAAAACTAAAGAAAAATATTCAATTTATGATATTTTTTTATGTTGCATTTCTGTTACAAATTTTCACCATTTATTGTGTCAGGGTCCGGAATCGGTAAAGAAACGAATACCGTGGTTCCGACGCTAACCGCGCTGGAAATCTGAATTTCCCCGCCAAAATTTTTCATCCTTTCATGCATCCCCAACAGCCCGAAACGGTCGGTTTTCGCCGCAGAAGTATCGTCAAAACCTATTCCGTTATCTTTTATGGTTACCATCAACCGATTGGGCGCCGCTTTTTGAATGTCGATCGAAACTGCCGTTGCTTTGGCGTGCCGGGCGACATTGGTTAAGGATTCCTGAACGATTCTAAACACTGCCGTTGCGCGTTCGTTATCCAGATTAATGCTCTCGATGTTGCTGTTGAACTGGCATTTTATACCGCTGTATTTTTCAAATTCTTCGGCATGCCATTCGATTGCCGGTAACAATCCCAGCTTGTCCAGCACTTCCGGGCGCAACCGGGTAATCATGCTCGATACAAATTCCACAGTGCTGTCCAACAGCTGTTTCATCGATTCAATTTCATCAAAAATTCTGGAATAATCCGGCGGACCGTTTTCTTTTTTCAGCTCATTTTCAACCATCGATAAATCCATTTTGAGCACGGTTAAAATTTGCCCGAACTCATCATGAATTTCCCGGGCGATGCCGGTTCGTTCGACCTCCCGTACCTTCACGAGGTGCTCCGCCAATGCCCGCAGTTTTTGCTGTGACTGCTGGATTTCCGCCACCGCTTTTTTGCGATCCGTGATATCTCTGGTGATTGCCAAAACGGAAACCACGGCGCCGTTTGCGGCAAATTCCGGGCTGACCCGCGACTCAAAATAGCGGTTCCCGATGGTGGTTTCAAAATTGAAATCGAACTGTTTTTCCGCGCCGGATTCAAAAACGCTTTGGAGTGTTTTCTCCCATGGGCCGGCGATTTGTTCGGGCATGTCCAGATCACGATTGGTTTTTCCGATCAATTCTTCAAATGTTGCTCCGGCGATATCACACACCCGTTTATTCACATAAATGTGGCGAAAGTTGCTATCGAACCGGGCGATCATATCGGGGATATTATTGGCTAAGCGACGGTATTCTGCTTCTTTTTGCTTCAGGTGTTCTTCAAAATGTTTGCGATCGGTGATATCTGTGTGCGTGCCGATCATGCGCAAAGGCGCACCCGAATCCAACCGGCTGATTATTTTTCCGCGATCCAGAATCCATTTGTAATCGCCATTTTTGCAAAGCATACGATGTTCGCATTGATAAAACGGCGTCTCGCCGGAAATGTGCTGTTGCAAAATTTCATACACAGACGCTTTGTCATCCGGATACACCCTTTTTTCCCATTCTTCAATACCGTTACCAATTTCATCGTCGGCGAAACCGAGCATCGCTTTCCAATGGGTTGAGAAAAAAACAGTTCCGTTTGGCACATCCCAATCCCATACGCCATCGCCGGCACCGTCCAGCGCAAACTGCCAGCGGGCTTCGCTTTCGCGTAATGATTCCTCAAAAATTTTCCGGTTGGAGATATCCTGAATGATGCCGATTGCGACCAAATGCTGTTCCTGCTCATCATACTCGGTGTGTGATTTTGTTCGGACCCATTTGGTTTTTCCGTTGATAATTAACCGATGTTCAAGTTCAAATTTGCCGCTTGTTTTGGTTACTTCCACAGCCGCCAAAACGGCTTCCAAATCGTCCGGATGAAAAAATTGCTGATATTCTTCCCATGTGCGCGGGATGTTATCCGCCGGAAATCCGATTACTTTTTTTGCACTTTCGGTCCAAATATATTGATCTTTGGTGACAAGATATTTCCACCGCCCGATTGCGGCAATCTCAAATGCTTTCTGCAAATCCGATTCGGTTTCGTGGAGCGCGGTTTCCGAACGGCGATGGTCGGTGATATCCTGGCAAATGCCCAGAATTTGTGTAACGTTTCCGGATTCACCGGTAAACACCTCGATACACATTTCCAGAATTCGCATGTCTCCTTCGGGACGGAAAATACGGAAATCGGTGTTTTGCGGTCGCCGGTTTGTTACGGCGTCATCAATAATTTTTTTGATGCGTTGCCGCCCATCCGGATAAATGGCGTTGAAAAACGTTTCGGATGTCACTTTTTCCGATTGTGGATCGATCCCGAAAATATGAAATAACGCATTACTCCATTCAACGGTGTTGGTTGCCACATCCCAAACAAAATTGCCGGTTGATGTAATTCGCTGGATTTCATCGAATATTTTTTTGTGGGACAAATCATTTTGCGGATCATTAATTGCAGCCATTCCCTCTCCCTGAACTAAAAATGAATGCGCAATTTAAACTATTTTTTTTGCAGGTTCAACATTTATGGCAGAGATGAAAGATAGATAACAAATGGTGAAAACAGGCGTTTCTCTCAAAAAATCGATTGCGGAAAACAGTGCATAAAAGAATCTATGCTGATTTGTGAAGGTAAAAAACAGCTTCCCTTTTAACAGGATATTCTTAAATCCCAAAAACCAGATCCCAAAAACCAAATAAATTCCAAGAAACAAAAACCGAAACAAATCGGTTTGAACAAACAAAAAAACTCATTTCCAATAGATAAACAATTAATATTACACTACTTAACATCTAAAACACAACGAGGATAATTTTTTAATCTAGAAAAGAACGTGATAATCGAAATGGCGAAATTGGGATTTTTTGAAAAAGTCCACTCAAAACAACATATAACCACATAAAAAAGGGTCCCGGTCCCGGTGTTGAACCGGAACCCAATCGGGTATTTTTCTGAACAATTACCGGTCTGCATGTTCGCGGGGAGCCTGCCTTTTCCGGCGGAATTTATGGTTTGTTTGCTGTGAATTATCGGAATCGCGGTAAAAATTTTCTGCTGATCCAACTGCTTTTTGGCCGCTGAGTGACGGAAATAGCATCGGCACGCGATCGCGATATGCCAGATATTTCTCGCCGAAATAATGAATCATATCGCGTTCTTCCAATCGCATGGCGATCAGCATATATGCGGTAGTGGCGAGCGCAAAAATCAGATGTCCGGCGCTCATTTGGGGCGTTGCCCAAAATGCGATGAAAAATCCCAGCATCATCGGATGCCGGACAAACCGGTAAAATGCCGGTGTTTGAAACTCCGGTGAGGATAGCTGTTTACCCTGCAGATATTCCCGGACCTGCTGCAAACCGAACAAATGACTTTCGTTAATTAGCCGGGTGGAAATCAGCAATAGCGCCCAGCCGAGACCAAATAATACCCACAGTAAAATAGTCGCCGGTTGGTAAGTAACGTGCCAAATGGTTTGCGGCATTGGCTGCCAAAACCACATCACAGCAGCGAGAATAACCGTGGAAATGAGCACGTAAGTGCTTCGCTCAATCGGTTGGGGCACTACTTTTGTCCACATTTTTTGAATCCCGGACGCGCCATAATGCTATGTTGTAACCCAAACAAAGCAATTAGCCCAATGTTTGCGAGTATCGCAAATCCGGCCGGAACGGTTGTTCCGGAGTCGATCGATTTTGGGACAATCGCATTTGCCAGAAATCCAACCAGATACAAAAACACCACTAAAAAAGCCAGATAACTGAAAATCCCGTATATAAAAAATATTCTTTTTTTCATAAATATTCTCCTTTCCGATTTAGTGTGTGAATAAAAATAGATGTCCACGAAATCATGAATCCGCCAGCGCTTTTTGCTCCAATCTTTCGATGATGCCTGCGCCGATGCTGTCGCCCCAGACATTTACTGTGGTGCGAAAACGGTCGAGCAGCCAGTCAATCGCCAGCAGCAAACCGATGCCTTCGACGGGCAAACCGGCGGCTTCCAGCACGATGACCATCGTTACCAGACCTGCCTCCGGAATGCCGGCAGCGCCGATCGCCGCGAGCGTCGCCGTAAGAAAAATCACGCCCTGCATCAAAAAATTTAGCTCGATGCCATATACCTGCGCGATAAACATCGCCGCAACCGCTTCGTACAGCGCCGTGCCATCCATGTTGATGGTCGCGCCGAGCGGCAACACAAAACTGGCGGTGCGATTCGAAACGTTATTTTCTTCCTCAACACCCTGTAACGTCAACGGGAGCGTGGCGGAACTGGACGCGGTGGACAGCGCATTCAGCAGCGCAGGACCGACGCCGCTCGCATATTTCAGCGGATTTCGCTGTCCGGCAATCCGTAACAGTAGCGGCAAAACGATGAACGCGTGAAATGCCAGCCCGAGCATTACCGTGAGGCTGTATTTGCCGAGCGCGAGCAGCTCCGGCCAAAATCCGCTAAACCCGCCGGCCTGCCCGATGCGCGCCGCAATCAGCCCGAAAATGCCGATTGGCGTGACAATTATAATCCAGTGGATGAGTTGCATCACCGTATCGTTGAGCGCGGAAATAATTGAAATTGCTGAACTTGCCTTTTTTCCCAACACCGTCAGCGCTGCGCCAAACAGCAGCGAAAAAATGATGAGCGGCAGGATTTCCATGTTGGCCATCGCCGCGAAAATGTTACGCGGAATCATGCCCTGTTTGCCGGTTTCCGCGTTGCCGATGAGCACTTCTTCCAACGTTCCGCCGATGTCGCCGTCCTGTTTACCGCGCAACGCCGCAGAAACGGGCAGCGCGATTTCGATGCCGTTGCCCGACGGCTGCACTTCCGGTTCTTTGGACACCAGCCGGTCCTCAATCCGCCGGAAGGGCAGCCGCGTTCCATCTTCGGAAATGATGTAAAAACGGTCGCCCGACGCACGGCTTTCTCACAGCTTTACAGTGATGGCGCTGTCCGTTATCGTCGCGATGGAGCCCTGCACATTTTGGTCGAGCAGCACAATTTTATATTTTTCCGAATAGCCGGATTTTTCCAGCGCGCCGCCCCGGAAAACCACTGTGCGATTGTCCGTCCCGCTAACGCGATAGCTCAAATTTTCATGCGTTTCGCCAGGCGAAATGCCTTTTCCCGGCTGGATAAGATTCACCAAAATCAACCCGACGGTTACGGAAATGGCGGTTGTAAACATGTAATACAGCACCGTGCGGCGACCGAGCGAGCCGAGTTGGCGGATGTTGCCGAGCCCGGTAATGCCAACAATCATCGAGAAAATGACCAGCGGCACCACCAGCATCATCAGCGCATTCAGGAAAGCATCGCCGATGATCGCAACCTTCATTCCGATGCCCGGAAAAAAGCCGCCGGTGAGCGTGCCGAGCACAATCGCAATGATAATCCCAAACAACAAATTTGATTGTTTCCCGTTATTTCCGCCGGATTTTTGGGTTCGTTTTATCATGATAATACACTGTCTTTATTAAGTTTATCGATCATTTCGTTATCGAGGGTTTCGTGTTCCAGCAACGCTTCCGCAACGGCGTCGAGCGTTTCGCGATTTTCCGTGAGCAGGGTGACTGCTTTCGATTCCATATCGCCGATAATGTTGCGGATTTCCTCGTCAATCATCTGTGCGGTGTGTTCGCTGAAATCTTTTGTCTGGGTAATTTCGCGCCCCAAAAAGAGGTGCTCCTCGCCCTGCCGGAAATACACAGCACCCAATTTTTCGCTCATACCCCACTGGCAAACCATTCGCCGGGCGATCTGGGTCACCTGTTTCAGGTCGCTGGCTGCGCCGTTGGATACATCGCCAAAAACCAGTTTTTCGGCTGCGCGACCGCCGAGCATCACCGCAATGCGATCCAGCAAGTAACGGCGTTTGAGGTTGTGGCGTTCGTTTTCCGGGAGCTGTTCGGTAACGCCGAGCGCCTGTCCGCGCGGAATGATGGTCACCTTTTGCAGCGGATCGGTGTCGGGGATCAGTTTGGCAACCAGCGCATGTCCCGCCTCGTGATACGCGATAATTTTTTTCTCAGCATCGTCGATAAAATCCTCGCGTTCCGCGCCCAGCAGAATTTTGTCGCGTGCTTCGTCAAATGCCGCCGCGGTGACCTTTTGCTGATCCATCCGTCCGGCTAATAACGCCGCTTCGTTGACCAGGTTTTTGAGATCTGCACCGGAAAAACCGACCGTCCGTGCGGAGAGATTTTCCAAATCCACATCGCTGTCCACCGGCACAGCGCGGCTGTGGATTTTCAGAATTTCCTCGCGCGCCTTTTTGTGGGGCAGTTCCAGCGTGATCTGCCGGTCGAACCGACCGGGGCGGGTGAGCGCCGGATCGAGCACATCCGGGCGGTTGGTTGCCGCAATCACCACCACAGATTGATGAGCTTCGAAACCGTCCATTTCGGAGAGGATCTGGTTGAGCGTTTGTTCGCGCTCATCGTGCCCGCCGCCGAGTCCGGTGCCGCGCGCCCGCCCAACCGAGTCGATTTCATCGACAAAAATGATCGACGGTGCTTCTTTTTTGGCGGTTTCGAACATATCCCGCACTCGCGATGCACCGACACCCACAAACATTTCGATAAATTCCGAACCGCTGATGCTGAAAAATGCAACACCGGCTTCACCCGCGGTTGCCTGTGCCAGCAACGTTTTTCCGGTGCCGGGCGGTCCCATCAGTAAAATGCCTTTGGGAATGTTCGCGCCGAGTGCGGTAAATTTTTCGGGCGCTTTCAGGTATTCCACAATTTCTCGCAGATCGCGTTTGGCATTTTCCAATCCCGCTACCTCATCAAAAGTAACGTCCTCATTTGATCGTTGGTATTTTTTGGCTTTCGATTTGCCGATGCCAAACAGCCCGCCACCGCCCATCATGCCTTGCATTTGGTTCCGCGCTCTTCTGCTGATGTAAATAAAAAATGCGATTATCAAAATCCATGGCAAAAATGAAATCAGAAATATATTCAACCACGATTCACTTTCGGTTTCGGCACGGATGGTAACCGCGTTGCTTTCGAGCAAATGAACCAGCTCCGGGTCTTCCAGATCAGGTTTGGTCGTTGCAAAATATTGAAAAGAAATACTGTCGTTTTCGGTACCCAATGTCACAATATATTGTGATTTAAATTGTCCGCTGATTTGATTGCCTTTGAAGGTTACAGCGGTTACATTTGCCGTTTTTATTTGCTGTTTAAATTCCGTGTAAGAAATGATTGTCCGCTTTTCGCCGGAATTGTCCGGAAAAATCAAGGTAATAATCAGCCAACCGGCTATCAGCCAAAATACAAACGGCCACAACGAGGGAATTTTGGAAAAAGGATCATTTTTCCCGTTTTTTTTAGCGGGTGGTTGTGGTCGCGAATGATGGTTCATTACTAAAATCCTTTCAAATTTATGAGTACCGGGCACGTTTTGGTTCAAAGAACAACAGCCGGAATTGCGAATGATGAAATTCACACAACGACCGGGGCGATACATGTAGCGATGCATTTTCGGTATGAGTATTACAGCAACTGGAGCAAATCTGAAGGCGATTTAGCGGGATGAAATTCTGTGTGAGATAAATAGCGTGTGACAAACAGCTTTTGAGCAGAATCTTAAATGGTGTTACTCAATCAACAACGCGGCTTACAAGTGTGCACAATGCGTTCAAATCCCGTAAAACATGCAATATTTCTGGCTACGTTCGCATATCTATAAACTATTTCATGGGTGTTGCAAATGCAAGTATCATATAATCTTCTCAACGAAGCCGGATTGACCGGTTAATTTTTCACATTATAAAATTATTGTAAGATGTTGTTATTATTGTTCTTGTGAGAAATAGCTTAATGCAACGAATTCTGCGACGCGCGCTGGCGTTGGTTAATCCAATATTGAAATTTGCCCATTACCCACAGTGTCAGCACTGCCAGAAGTGTGGCGCCAACCGCCAAAACATATTGCGATAGCGCCACAGCCATGCCGATAACCGCCGAAAACAGGAGTGCCGCAGCCGTTGTCAACCCTTCAACACGCGTTTCTTTTGCCTGCCGGATGATGGTTCCGGCGCCCAAAAAACTGATGCCGGTGACAACGGCAACAAAAATCCGGATCGGATCGGCACGCAGAAATTCCACATTTGCGCCGTTTGAAAAATGGATTATTGCAACTTCCGCCAGTTTGACGATGAGCGCTGCGGCACCGGCAACCAGCATGTGGGTTCGCAAACCAGCCGGTTTTTGGGCAAATTCCCGGTCGATGCCAATCAATGCACCCAAAAACATTGCCAACGCGGTTTGTCCCAAAATCTGAAATTGCAGTATATTTGTTTCAAAAAATGATTGCATGATTTACCCCGGCAGTTTGGTTTTGTGCAACTTGCAAAAAATTTGTGTCGGGTGCAAAAATTTTATTCTTCAAAAATAAGCAGGGTTTTTACAAACTGCCATACAACTTCCAATGTTTGGGGATAAAAAACATGAGCAGCGCATAAATTTCCAGCCGCCCCAATAACATCGTGACAGTGAAAATCCATTTTCCGGCATCTGAAATGTGGTTGAAATTTCCAACCGAGCCCACACCGGCCAATCCGGGTCCGACATTGCCCATTGTAGCGACAGTTCCGGTGAATGCTTCGGTTGTATCCGTGCCGAGGGCGATCAACAAAATGGTGGTCGCAAAAATAATGCACAGATACAACACGATATACAGCACGGCGTTTTCCGCGACATCTTTTTCCATCACTTTATCGCCGATGGTCAACGGCAGCACCGCTCGCGGATGTTGCAATTGCCGGATCTGGCGCATGATCGATTTCCCCAAAATCACGATTCGATCCGCTTTTATTCCCCCGGAAGTTGAGCCTGCGCATGCACATTGCAGCGAAAAAAAGATCAGCAGCATTTGCGAAACCGGCGACCAGATTGAGCTATCCGCAGTAGCAAATCCGGTTGAGGTTCCAACCGATAACATCTGGAATGAAGCGTGCCGCAACGCTGTTGCAAAGCTGTCATATTGGGTAATATACAGGTCGATTGAAGAAATCATGATTCCGGCAAACAACGCTAATAGGTAATATCGAACGATACGCGATTTCCAGATGCTTTTGAAATCACCCGAAATAACGCCGAACAGCAGGGCAAAATGTATCCCGGAAAAAATCATGAAAATCATGATAACTACTTCAACCGAAATGCTGTTGAAATAGGCAATGCTGGCGTTTCTCGGTGAAAAACCGCCGGTTGCAATGGTGGCAAAAGAATGGGTAACGGCATCGAATAGATCCATTCCGCAAAAGAGCAGCGCTATCGTTTCCAACGCTGTCAATCCCACATAAACGCTCGCCAGAATATGCACCGCAATTTTCGCCCGCTGCTGAAAATTGTTCAGCGCCAGCGCAGACATTTCGCTTTGATACAGCACGCGCATGCCTTCACCCATAAACGGCATCACCGAAAGTGCAAAAACAAAAATGCCCATTCCGCCCAGCCAGTGGGTCATTGCCCGCCAAAACAGCAACCCTTCCGGCACAGCTTCGATGTTCACCAAAATGGTCGATCCGGTTGTTGTAAAACCGGAAACACTTTCAAACCAGGCATTGCTAAAGCTGAATTCCACACCCCATAAAACATACGGGATTGCGCCGATCAGGCAGCTAACCAGCCAACTGGCAACCACGATAATCAAGCCTTCATTGTTGGAAATATCTTCTGCCGGTGGCACAAAAATCAGCGGAAAAATACCGAACAGCGCCGCCAGAATTGCACTGTAAAATAAAATATAGGTCGAACCGTCGTTGTAAATAATTGATACAACAGCAGATAACAACATCCCCAGCGCATTCAGCAGAAAAATAAATCCCAAATATCGATATATTATTTGAAATCGCATGATAATTGTCCGCTAACGTGTTCTGTGAATAATGGTGAGTACCAGTTCGCGCAGCTCGCCGATCTCGTCATGTGTATCCACTTCAACTTCTACCGGTGTGCCGTTATCCAGAAATTCCCGAATGGCTTTATTGATTCGGCTAACCGGTTTGACCACATAATAATTGATAAAAAAATTAAACAGCAGCGCAAAAACCAACGCTGCAATCATCGCAATAATGCCCGGCATGATGGCGCGTTTGGTACGGTTTTTCAGATCGGTTGCGGTTTGGTACATGGTTTGGCTGTTCATATCGCGCAAATGATCAACCGCTTTTTTGCACTCGATAAATGCCGTGTGAATTTCTGCGAAATACCAGTCCATATTTCGCTCTTTTGCGGTTGAAACGATCGGTTTTTCCCACAATGATTGGAAAATCCGGTACCGGATGCGGATGCTGTCCAAATGAATTTGTTCGCCGGGAATGGTGAGGTTACCGTTTGCGGTATTGAAACCGGACCAAAACAAACTGTCTGCGGCAGCCATAATCGAACGGCCTTCATCCCAGTTACCGAGCATGAGCAGCAAAATACCGCTGTCTTCCCGTTCCAACGCCTCGAGCATCACGTTGGCAGCGTTGATACTTTTGTAATTTTCTTCCAATAAATTGTGTGCAGAAGTGCCGGTAGTGTTGAGAATATAAATCGACCAGGCGCCCGCTAAAAACAACATCAGCGTCAGCGCCAAAAAACCGGATAATATTTTAAATCGCAAATTCATCGCTTTTTCTCCATTTCATGCAAACAGAATAAATTAACGCAGTCCGTTCATTTATCAAGTGATAATAATTTTATGGAAAATTTTTGAAAAGGGGAGTGATGAATGTGTGAAAGTTTAGAGTGAATCATCCCCGTACTTCTGCACGGGGATGATTCAATAATTCCGGTTCATTTAAGCGATTGCGTTTTGCAGCCAATGCACCAAGGTATGTTTGGTCGGCATTTTGCCGCTGCTGAGTAACTTCCCGTTGACCAGCAATCCCGGCGTGATCAGCACGCCCAAATCCGCAAATTTGCTGATATCACTGATTTTTTCCACCGTCGCATCCAGATGTTCCTCTGCGACAACTTCTTTGCACATCTGTTCCAGTTTTTGACAATTGGCACAACCGGGTCCAACAACCTGAATGTGTAACATGTTTAAGCCCTCATTTTTTTAAGATTTGAAAATGCGGTATATTTTTTTGCCACAATGGTATAAAAAAATCTCCGTGCGCTCTGTGGCTCCGTGGCTAAAGCCGTAACCTTATTTATCAAGTTGATCGCGCAAAAACCGCATCGCCCAAAACAATTCGCGGGCGATTTGCTGGCTGCGCTCTGCATATTTTTCAGCTTCGAGCGGCGTTTCGTCGAATGCTTTCGGATCATCGTATCGCAACGGAATGCGGGCAGCAGCACCGAAAACGATCGGGCAGGCTTCGTCTGCATCGCTGCAGGTCATCACCGCGCAATAGCCGTTTTGCGGATTAAAATCATCGTTGTAAGTTTTGGAAAAACAGCGCATTGGCGCGGCATCTTCCGCATAGCGCACCAGATAATCCGGGTTGTTTTCCGATCCGGTTTTTTCCACGGAAAATCCCGCTTTTTCAATTGCCAGCACCGCACGGGGATTAAACGCGGTTGCTTCCGTGCCGCCGGAAAAAGTGACCACACCCGGAATATCAAAATAATGCGCCGCCACCTGCGCCCAAATCTGCGAGAGATGGCTGCGTCGGGAATTGTGGGTGCAAATGAACGTCAACGCCGCTGGTTGATTTTCTGCGATCCGTTGCGCAATAAATCGAGCAATTTGTTCGAGCATCGCTTTCCGCTCGCCGGCAATCTCTCCGGCATCGATGATGTTTTTATGGATATATTCTTCAAGTTGAACCAGTAATTTTCCCATAAATTGCTTCCTGATTGATAAGGTTTTGTGCAAAATTGTATTTATTCGCGGCTAAATAACGCCTCACCTCAAACGTTTGCAGCGTTCCCGGCGAAATATTTTTTCTGAAAAAACAGCGACACATTCACCAATGCGATCAGCACCGGCACTTCCACCAGCGGACCGATCACCGATGTAAACGCCTCGCCGGAGCTGATGCCGAATGCGGCAATCGCTACGGCAATCGCCAGTTCAAAATTATTGGACGCGGCGGTGAAGGCGATGGTTGTGGTTTTGGAATAATCCGCCCCGATTTTTTTGCCCATCCAAAAAGATACAAAAAACATAATCACAAAATAGATCACCAGCGGCACGGCGATTCGCAAAATATCCATCGGCAATTGCACAATCAGCTCGCCTTTCATCGAAAACATCACAAAAATGGTGAACAGCAAGGCAATGAGCGTTATCGGCGAAATAACCGGAATAAATTTAGTGCGATACCAATCAGCACCTCTTTTCTTCACCAAAACCAGTCGGGTAATCATTCCCGCAAACAACGGAATACCGAGATAAATGAAAACAGATTCGGCAATTTGCCCCATCGAAATATTTACGATTGCGCCGTCCATTCCCAGCCATTTGGGCAAAATTTCGATAAAAAACCAGGCATAAACCGTATAAAACAGCACCTGAAAAATGGAGTTGAAGGCCACCAGCCCGGCGGCGTATTCGTTGTCGCCTTTGGCGAGTTCGTTCCAAACGATGACCATCGCGATGCAGCGCGCCAGCCCGATCAAAATCAGCCCGACCATATAATGCGGCTCGTCCCGCAGAAAAATAACCGCCAGCGCAAACATCAGCGTCGGACCGATCAGCCAGTTTTGCACCAGCGAAAGACCGAGCACCTGCCAGTCGCGGAAAACCTTGCCCAATTTTTCGTAATTGACTTTCGCCAGCGGGGGATACATCATCAAAATTAACCCGATAGCAATGGGAATATTGGTCGTTCCCACCGAAAATTGGTCCCAAAATCCGGCAATTCCGGAATAGAAATAGCCGGCGGAAACGCCGATAAACATCGCCACAAAAATCCACAGCGTCAAAAAGCGATCTATAAATGATAACCGTTTGCCCGATTTAGCCATCGATTATTCCTTTCCATTTCGAGATTAATAATTATCCGAAAAAACTGCCATAAATCAATCCGCTGAGCGTCGCCATCACCACCACCAGCGCAACATAAACCGCCGTTTTTTGCGTGCCGATGACGCTGCGGATCACCAGCATATTTGGCAGCGACAGCGCCGGACCAGCCAGCAGCAAAGCCAGCGCCGGCCCTTTGCCCATTCCGGCTTGCATAAGTCCCTGTAAAATTGGGATTTCCGTCAACGTGGCGAAATACATAAACGCGCCGACAATCGCGGCGAAAAAATTGGCAAACAGCGAGTTGCCGCCAACCAAACCGGAAATCCATTTACCGGGAATGATGCCCGAACCGCCGGTTGCGTCACCCAACAAAAATCCTGCGACCAACACACCCGCGCCCAGCAGCGGCATAATTTGTTTCGCAAAATCCCAACTGGATTGCATCCACTCCTCCGGTTCGCCCGGCGAAATGGAGATGATCACGCTGAGCGCAATCACGCCAGCCGTAAACGAAATGAGCGGATATTCGGGAAACATCAGCGCCAGCGCTGCGACAATTGCAACGCCCGCAGCCACAAACCATCGGCCAATGTGCAACACAAACACCAACGCGACAGCCAGCAGTAGTCCGAAAATGCCGGTCAGCCACCATTTTATGGCAAATATTTGGTAGAAAAATCCTTCCGTAACATCCGGTTTGCCCCAGGTTGCGAAAATGAGCAGGAAAACCAGCACCGCAAACAGAAACAGCGTTTGCCAAAACGGTCGCCCGGATTCTGGTTGGGGGAGCGACAATTGTCCGGCGCTGCGTTCGGCTTCCTCTTTCCGGTAAATGATGTGCATCGCCAAACCGATCACCACGCTGAATGACACTGCGCCGATCACCCGGGCAATGCCCAGTTCCATCCCCAAAATCCGTGCGGTTAAAATGATCGCCAGAATATTGATCGACGGTCCCGAATAGAGAAATGCGATAGCCGGACCCAAACCCGCACCGCGTTTGTGAATCCCGGAAAACAGCGGCAACACGGTGCAGGAACAGACCGCGAGAATGCTGCCGGAAACCGACGCAATGAGGTAGGATAACCACTTTTTGGCGTCCACGCCAAAATATTTGATCACCGCACCCTGGCTCACAAAAACAGCGATCACACCGGCGATAAAAAACGCCGGAACGAGGCAGAGCAGCACATGCTCCTGCGCATACCATTTCAGCAATGAAAACGCGGAAAACAGCGCATCTTTAAAAAGGATATTCTCTGTGGGCAGAAAAAAAGCCAGCAAAAATCCGCCGGTAATCCACAGCAATATTTTGTATTCTTCCCGCCAACTCATGGTCATCTCACATTTATATTTCGCCACATATCGAATTATTGATCGCAAAAAAATCAGACGCCGCAAAGTTTGAAACGATCAACAGACCTTACTTTTTGGGCATCAGCTTCAATCGTGCTGTCATCGGGGAGCCAACCGGCTAAAATCGGCAGCAAATCAGCAACGTAATCCGTTCGTTCCGCTGTGTTCAGGGCATAATTTACCCATTTGCCCTCTTTGCTGTCGGTAATGAGATTCGCATCGCGCAAAATAGCCAGATGTTTGGAAACGGTTGATGGCGCAAGCTGCAATATTTCGGTGATTTCGCAAACGCACAACGCCCGGATCTCGAGCATTTTGAGAATCCGCAGCCGGTTTGAGTCGGATAGTGCTTTAAATATTTTGGTCAATTCGCGCATTTTATCACCTCATTTCGATAACTGGCGAAATGTAAAAATGAAATTGTTAACAGTCAATATTTGATTGAGATTTTTTTGAAAAAAAGGGTGTGCGAAGTAGAATCTCCGCACACCTTTTGCTTAAAATGTGAAATACATCGCCGCAATAAAATTGCGCCCGGCAGCAACTATTCCCGATGAATACGGGCGATAGCGCTTATCGAGAATATTTTCCACTCCGGCGCTCAGTTTCAACGCATCGTTGAGCTGAATGACGGATTTCAGGTTCAGGGTAAACCATCCCGGTGAAAACGGGTTGCCGTTATCGTCGATGGCGTAAATATAATCTTTCGATTGTTCCTCCGGCGCCAAATCGTCATAAGCGATTTCGCCATTGTAAATGGCGTATAGATCCGCTTTCAAACGGCTGCGGCTGTAAGTGAGGTGTGTTGCGCCAAACCACGGCGCTGCGTGCCGTAACGGCGCTGTGCTGCCATCGTCGAGCTCTTCCTCGCCGCGCTGGTAACTGAATCGCGAGAGCAGATCCACTCCGCCGGGCAGTCGCAGTTCCACTCCCAATTCCACACCTCGAACGGTGGCTTCGGCTGCATTTTGCAGCGCAAAAACGCGGCTCAGCTCGCCGTCGTACACGATGCTGTCCTGCCCGTTCAGCGTGAAATCGCGCCGCACCATGGCGTTGTTCAGCAAGGTGTAATATCCGGCGACGTCCAATTTGACAACATCACCGAAAATTTTGCTGATTCCCAATTCGGCATTGTAGGCATATTCCGGTTCCAGACCGGGATTGGGCACAACCACCGCACCGGGTTCGGAATCGAAAATTTTGCCGACATCATCCACATTCGGGGCGCGGAAACCGGTTGACAAATTGGCGTTGAATTGCCAATCATCCGCGGGTTTGTACGCCGCGCCAAAACTGCCGATTACCGCGCCGTTTTCCGTTTCGGCGGTTGTGAACGGGAAGGGGTAAAATGTGGTATCGAACGTGGCATCCAGCGTCACAACATTGAACCGCGTGCCGGCCTGAAGCGTCACTTTCCGGCTGGCTTTTAGCCGGTAATTGAGATACGCCGCATACGAATGCCATTTCGCGCCGTCCGGATATCGCGATGGTCCGGGCTGGCGGACACCGGTGGAAATGTCCTCGTCCTCGCCGGTGGAACCGACAGTGTTGAACACCGCCTCCACTCCGTAAAACAACAAATGGCGTTGTTTCCAGCCTTTTTCGAAATCGAGATTGGCGGTGAAAACATCCACCGTTTCTGTGCGGTGCAGCCGTTCGGTACTCCGAAAATCGCGGTCGTGCCGGCTCTCTTTAAAAAAATGATACGCCGCTGTCGCGCTGAAATTGTCGTACCAGCGATTGCTGCCGCTGTGCAGAATATTCAGCGCATTCATTGACCAGATTTGCGGGCCGTAATACCACTCCGCGGAGCGCAGATTGTCGCCGCGATAGCGTAGCAACCGGTCATATCGCGGATAATCGGATGTGCCGGAATAGTGAATCCCCAGATTTAAATCCCAATTTTCGGCAGGTTTGAAGCGGATTTTTTGCATCAGGTTGAGCTGCCGGAATCCGGTTGAGACCTGCTTTTCCGGATCGGGATTGGCGATCGTGCTATCCCGTCCAGCGATAGTTGCAACATATTCGCGGCGCAAATATTCATCCGGCCCGTTGCTGCCCATTCGCTGATCGTTGTAATCTGTGACGGTTGCGCTGGTCAAAAACGCCCATTTTTTCCCGCCGAAGGCGATATCCGCATGTCCCGTTTTCTCGAAATTTGCGCTGGATGTGCGCATCGCCGCATTCCCGGTGACATGCGTTTTCCCGTTGCTGGCGAACAGCGGCGAAAGTGTGTAAAAACCCATCACCGCGCTGATCGCATCGCTGCCGTAAATCACCGATCCCGGACCGAAAGTGATCTCGGTTCTTTGCGTCGCAAACGGATCGAGCGAAATCACGTTCTGCAAATTACCGCTGCGAAAAATGGCGGTGTTCATCCGCACGCCGTCCACTGCAATCAGGACGCGATTGGTGGCGAAGCCGCGGATCATCGGGCTGCCGCCGCCAAGCTGGCTTTTTTGGACAAACACTTCGCCGGAAGTACTCAGCAAATCCGCTGCCGTTTGGGGATTTTGCAGCTTCATATCCGCCGGGCGGATGCTGATGACTTTTGTAGGGATATCGCGCTTTTCCTGCGCCCACCGAGATGCGGAAACGACTACCTCGCCCATCGAAAACGGAGCCTGTTCCAATTGTAATTTAAACCCGATTTCCGCAAGCTGTTCGTAGCTGAGCGCAACCGGGCGATACCCGACCCGCTCAATCAGGATGTTCGCGGCAGTTTTGAAAGCGGAAATTTCAGCGTGACCGCGGTTATCCGTAACCGTCGCAGCGTTCGGTTTTTCGGAATAAATGGTTACCTGCTCCAACGGTTCGCCGGTAAGTTTATCCCGAATAGTGAGTGTCTGCGCGCCGGCAATTGATGTAACTGTCGCAATAAAAAGATATAAAAATATCCTGTATCTCATTCTGTTAACCTCGAATGGATGTTGATTCGGTTGTAAAATTCCGGTTGCGGTAATGCCACAGGCGCGAAAATAACGCGCGTACGCAGGTGTTTAATTACCGCATCGGCAAAAATATCGAATATGCAGCGCGGTTGAAAAATCTACCGGTAATCGCTGCAAATTTTGAAATTGTGCGGGTTAACTTTTGGGCGGTGGGGGAGAGGGTTGGGAAAACCAGGTTTTTGACCGGAAAACATACGGATGGTCTGCAATCGAAAAATGTGGTTTGACCAAACGGTCATCACCGGTTTGCCCGAAAAACCACAGGCTCAGCGATTGCAATCGCCGGTCATTGTTATTTTTGCGATCGGGATGTTTATCGAATTCGCGTTTTACCCAGTCATCCAGATTGGCGAAAAGCCCGGTTTCTTTGTCATCGAGGATGCAAAAATACCAGGTTGTGTCGCCGCGATCTTCCTGCCGGACAATGTCGTACATATGCCCGTCCAGCCGGATTTCATTTTCGAACATCAGCCGGAAAAAATTGTCCGATGCGATGTCGGAATTTTTGGCAATTTTCAGCAACACCAGTTCGTCATCGGGAACGCCGCGTTTGATTTTCTGTTTGATTTCTTTGCGGATGTGATGCTGTTGCAATTTAAAAAACGCCACATACGCCGATGGCTGAAACAGCAGGAACAGCAACAATAGTGAAATGACGGTTCGCATACGGCGTGATTTTACAAAATTTTTGAGTGCTTTCCAAGCTCATCGCGCATGCGGTCATTTTTCCCCTCGCCGGAAACGGCAGTGTTTCCCATTCCCGTATGCTGAAATTGTCCGTAAAATTGCCGCCGTGTTACGGAATGTCAACCTGTTCAAACTGTCATACTTAAATAATTTAATATCAACACTTTAAAGGCTAATTTTTCCAGTGTTGTTAACAGTTTTTGACAGTTAACCACTTTTATTGTATGGGGTGAATGGTTACCATTTTATCGCGCGACGTGAATTTCTGCAACTGAAATATCCTGCATCAGGTTATCATCCGCGCCCGTGTCGTCCAATCGGTAAACCAGTTCAATTGTCCAACAAAAAATGAGGAAAATGATCATGTTGGCATTTTTCCGAAGTAAGGCATCAGGAGTTGTGTTTTTGGGAGTGGCATCGTTGTTTTTATGGAGCGCGGTTTTTGCGCAAGGCAACCATCCGGACGGATTCGCCGCAGAAAATGCGCTGGGGCAAAACGGCACCACCGGCGGCGCGGGCGGCACTGCCGTAACCGTAACCACCACAGCGGATTTTCTCGATTACATTTTCCGTACGGAACCGTTTATCATCCACGTGGCAGATACGATCGAGCTGGCCAGCATGGCGCCGTTTCGCTCCAATAAAACGGTTATCGGCGTTGCGGATAAAGGCGTTATCACCGGCAGCGGGTTGAATTTGTCGAGTGTTTCGAACATCATCCTCCGCAACTTGCTCATCGAAAACAGCAACGATGACGCGATCAATATTCAGGAAGGATCGCACCATATTTGGGTTGATCATTGCGATTTGCGCAGTTCGTTCGACGGGCTGCTGGATATCAAACGCGGTTCGGATTATGTCACGGTTTCGTGGAACACGTTCAGCAATCACGATAAAACCAGCTTGATCGGGCATGACGACAACAACGCCGCGCAGGATTCCGGGAAATTCCATGTGACCTATCATCACAATTGGTTCAATGACACGGTTCAGCGTCACCCGCGAGTGCGATTTTCGGCGTTGGCGCATATTTACAACAATTATTATGTTGGCAATAATTATGGCGTCGGCTCCACGATGGACGCCAATGTGCTGGTGGAAAGCAACTACTTTTTGAACGTCGATAACCCGACGTTAGTGAATGTCGGCGTTTCTGCGCAGGGCGATTTGGCGGAACGCAACAATATTTTTGACAACTGCGTCAACGCGCCGGAAACCCGCGGCGATGTGCCCGAACCGCCGTATGCGTTCACGCCGGATGCAACCGCCGATGTGCCCGCAATTGTCCAGGCTGGCGCGGGCAGAGCCGGATTTGTCAGTCCCGGGCAGCAATGGCAGGTGTACGATGCCAGTGTGTTGCCTGCTGACAACCTTCCGCCGTATCTCGAAGATAATGTGGTCACGCCGCCGGACACAACCGTTTGGGTGGTCGATGACCCGGAAATTCCCGGCAACAAATTGCTCGAATTCAAAACGCCCGGCGCGAACCGGATCATGTACGGGCTCGACTGGAACATGAATCCGGTGGACGGCGCGACCGTTGCATTTCGCGTAAAGCCAATCGATCCAATGGCTTACGATCGCATATTTGAGGTAGAATATCGCGACGGCGCGCTCCGTGAACGGCTGTTCCTGCTGCCCGGCGGCGTTGTGGAACTCGATCGCGCGGACGTCACTGCGCAGTTGCCATCCGAAACCGATGGTTGGCACACCTATCGCATCACCTATCAAAACGGGACATCGACCGTTTATGTGGACGAAGAACCCGTGCCGTTTTTGAGCGGAATAACTGCCTCGGCAAACAGCACCAACGATCTGCGTTTCGGCGACGGCAGCGACGGTAACACCTACGGATTTTATCTCGACTGGATTGTGTTTGACACGACCGGCACATATTCGCCCGGCGAAAGCAATATTCCCGACGGGCTGCATGTCGATCGCGTGCCGCCGCAGCCCGCGCCATGGGCAATTTACGATGCCAGCGTGCTGCCGGCAGAAAATGATCCGCCGTTTCTCGAAGAAAATACCGTGACGCCGCCGGACACCACCGCGCGAGTGGTCGATGATCCGGAAATTCCCGGCAACAAACTGCTCGAATTTATCACGCCGGGAGCAAACCGCATCATGTATGGCATCGATTGGGCGATGGCTGCGGAAAAAGGCGCAACGATGGCATTTCGCGTAAAGCCTGTTGATGCAACCGTTTACGATCGCGTTTTCGAGGTCGAATATCGCCATAACGTGCTCCGCGAACGGCTCTTCGTTCTGCCCGACGGTCAGGTTGAACTCGATCGTGCGGACGTTTCCGCGCCACTGGCGTATCGCACAGATGGCTGGCACACTTACCGCATCACCTTCCAAAACGGGTCATCAACCGTTTATCTCGATGAGCAGCCGGTGCCGTTTTTGAGCGGTGTGACCGCCTCCGCCAATTCCACCAACGATCTGCGTTGGGGCGATGGCAGCGACGGGAACACCTATGGATTTTATCTCGACTGGTTCATTTTTGACACTTCCGGCGTTTACGCGCCCGGCGAAAAGGATATTCCCGAAGGTCTGTTTGTGGACGATCCGCCGCCCGCAGCCGACAAATGGATGGTTTACGATGCCGGCGTTTTGCCGCAGGAAAACGATCCCGCCTATCTGCCGGAAAACGAAGTGAATCCGCCCGATACCACCGTTTGGGTGATCGATGACCCTGATATCGCCGGGAACAAACTGCTGCAGTTTATCACGCCGGATGCGAACCGGATCATGTTTGGCAACGATTGGGGCATCAAGCCGGATCAGGGCGCAACCATCGCGTTCCGCATGAAACCGATTGACGCGACCCTTTACCAACGCACCATCGAAGTGGAATATCGCGACGGTATTTTGCGCGAACGGCTGTTCGTGCTGCCCGGCGGCGTTGTTGAACTGGATCGCGCGGACGTCACCGCAACGTTGCCAAATAACGCGGATGGCTGGCACACCTATCGCATCACCTACCAAAACGGGGTTTCGACGGTGTATGTGGACGAGCATCCTGCGCCGCTGCTCAGCGGAACGACAACTTCGCTCAATTCCACCAGTGATATTCGCTGGGGCGATGGCAGCGATGGCAACACTTACGGCTTCTATCTCGACTGGTTTATTTACGATACAACCGGCGTTTACGCGCCCGGCGAAAGCATCATCCCGGATAGCTTGTTTGTCGATGAGCCGGTTTTGAGCATCGATGACGACGATTCAAATCAAGCTCTGCCAACAACTTACGCGCTCTCGCAGAATTACCCGAATCCGTTCAACCCGAGCACGACCATCGCATTCCAGATGCCTAAATCCGGGCACGCAACCTTGCAAATTTTCAACATGTTGGGTCAGCTTGTCGCAACGCTGGTGGACAACCAACTGCCCGCCGGACGCCACAGCGTAGTTTTCAAAACCGGGGAATTTGCTTCGGGCATTTATTTTTATCGCCTCCAAACCTGCGATTTTTCCCAAACGAAAAAAATGATGTTCATGAAATAGAATTAACCTGAGAAAATATTTTTCACACAGCCATACGCCTGTTTCCGACGGGCGTATGGTTTTTTCACAAAAAATCAGTCGCGATGAAAACTATGAAAAGCCGCTTTCGTAATTTTTTGTTTTTACTCAATTTGCTCACTTCGATTCCGCTGCTGGCGAACGGGCATGCGGATCTCGTTGTGGATGCCGCCGGCAACGGCGATGTGCGCACGATTACCGAAGCGCTGACGAAAGTCGCTGCATTTTCCTATCCGCGGGTGGTCATTTTTGTGAAAAACGGGGTGTATCCGGAGAAAATCCGCATCTCCCAAAATTATATCACGTTGCGCGGCGAAAGCCGGGACAGCACAATTATCCGTTTCAGCCAGTTGCGTTCGGATTGGGACGCGAAAACGGATTGCATCGGTCCGGCGGTCGTGAACATTCACGGCGATGACGTGGTGCTGGATAATCTCACCATCGAAAATTCGCAGCCGGAAATCGGTCCGCACGCATTCGCGGTGTACGGGAAAGGCACGCGAACCATCATCATAAATTGCAATGTGCTCAGCAAAGGTGCAGATACGGTTTCGCTGTGGGAATACAAAAACGGGATGTATTATCACGCCAATTGCCGGTTTGAGGGCGCGGTGGATTTTGTCTGTCCGCGCGGCTGGTGTTTTATCCGCGATTCGCAATTTTACGAAGTGAAAGCCACGGCAGCGCTCTGGCACGCCGGCGGTTACGATCCCGGACAGAAATTGGTGATCCGCAATTCCGATTTTGACGGCGTGCCGGGATTTCAGTTGGGGCGGCACCATTACGACGCCCAGTTTTATTTGCTCGATTGCCGCTTTTCGGAAAACATGGCGGATCAGCCGATTTTCCGAAAAACCTATCCCGAGGACACGCTGCGCAACAATCCGGCGTTTTTTACGGACAGGAATTATTTTTACAACAGCCAAAAATCCGGTGAACCATTTGGCTGGCTGGCGGATAATCTGCACGCCGCAGCGGACAGTCCGTCGCCGGAGATGATCACAGCGGCGTGGACGTTTGCCGGAAAATGGGACCCGGAAAACCGCGCGCCGATCACCATTGTGGCTGCGGAAATTCGCGGTACGTCGCTGATTCTCACTTTCGATGAAATCATCAGTGTTCGCGGCACGCCGGTTTTCGAGAATGCCGCCGGAAAGCCGTTTCGCATTTTTCAACAGCGATTTCTGGATATCAACAGATTAACGTTTGTTTCTGCGGAAGCCATTTTACCGGCTGATCTCGCCGGAGAAATGGCGCTGGTTTCCGGCGATGTCATCGCATCCACAGCATATATTACGGAACGTTCCATTAGCGCATCGTTCGTTATTCCAAAAGTTGAACAATAACGCCCACATAAAAGGATATTTATTATGAAAAAGTTGTCACTCCTGTTTGCGCTGCTGCCGGTGCTGTTTTGGGGCTGCAATAGCGAATCCGCCGGTACGGCGGAAATCCGATCGGAATATCCCGGATCGGTGAACATTGCGTTGGAAAATCCCGCTGCGATTTCCCGTCAGGACGAGTTGATTTATCTGGATATCGCGGAAATCAAGGCTGCGCAGCCGACATTCAATCCCGGCGCATTTGTGGTTTTCGCCGGAAAAACCGAGCTGCCCGGTCAGGCAATCGATGCGGATGGCGATGGCAATCCTGAAACAATCGCCGTGCTGGCGGATTTTACCGCAAACCAGCGCCATCAGCTCACCCTGTTTTTCGCGGAAAAAGGCGCAAAAATGCGCGATTATCCCAAACGAACGCAGGCGGAAATTGCCCATAAATTTGGCGGACATTTCGAAAACCGCAAATATATCGGCGGGGAATTTCGCAATGTGCAATCGCTGCGCGTCCCGCCGGAGCACACCGATCACTCATTTTTCATCCGATACGAGGGTCCGGGCTGGGAATCGGATAAAGTCGGCTATCGCTTTTATCTCGACTGGCGCAACGCCTCCGACATTTTTGGCAAAACAACACCGGAAATGGTGCTGCAAAACGTCGGGCTGGACGGCTTCGATTCGTATCACGAAATGAGCGATTGGGGGATGGACATCCTCAAAGTTGGCGAATCGCTGGGCATCGGTTCGATCGGCATGTGGCACGATGGCAAAGCGCATCGCGTGGCGAAAACCGACAGCCTTCGCAGCGATGTGCTCGCCAACGGCGCGATTTATTCGCAAATTCGCACGGTGTATTCCGGCTGGGAAATCGCCGGGAAAACATACGATCTGATATCCGATTTGTCGATCACCGCGGGCAGCCGGCTCACCCGTCACGATGTGCACATTTCCGGTAATCCGGAAAATCTGTGCACGGGCATCGTCAAACATCCCGAAACGCGGTTGCTCAACAAATCCGTGAATGCCGGCGGTTGGGGCTACCTCGCCACTTTCGGAAAACAAAGTTTGAACGCGGACAAATTGGGGATGGCGGTGCTCTTCCGGCAGGCGGATTTTCTGTCGTTTGAAAGCGACGATCACAGCGAAGTTGTGGTGCTCAAACCAAAAAGCGGGAAGCTGCAATATTATTTTCTGGCAGCGTGGGAGCTGGAGCCGGATGGCATTCGCACGGAATCAGAATTCATGAAATATCTCGATGAGCTGGTGGAAAAACTGAATCAACCGGTGACGGTGAAATTTTAAAAAAAGCTAATGGATTTGTCAAGTAAAGTGAAACGAGCCGGGAGACACCTGCATTCGCAGATGTGTCAAAAAAATATGTATTTGTCATTCCTGCGAAGGCCGGAATCTCAAACAACTATTCAATTAATTTTATGCTCAAGTTGATAAAATACAGTCTGTTGGTTGCGCCATTTTTGATCGGCGGATTGGCTGCCCAAACGCGATTTTCCGTGCCACGCGATACCTCATTCACCGTTCGCAACGCGTTCGAAAAAGAACGAAAACGATATCCGTTCATCAAAATTGTGCAGGACTCGCTGCCGGAAAATATCGCCGAAAAACGGGATGTGGTGTATCGAAGCATTGGTGACCGCGAATTGCATCTCGACATGTTTTTCCCGGCGAAAAGCGAAAAATCGCTGCATCCGGCAATTCTGCTGGTGCACGGCGGCGGCTGGCGATCCGGCGATAAATCGCACCTCGTTCCGATGGCGCAGCAACTCGCCGCGTGCGGATTTGTTGCCGCAACGGTCGAATACCGGCTCTCGCCGGAGGCGAAATATCCCGCCGCCGTTCACGATTTGAAAGCAGCAATTCGCTGGCTGCGCGCGAACGCGAAAGACCAAAATATCGATCCGGAAAAAATTGCCATTTTGGGTTGCTCGTCCGGTGCGCAACTTGCCACGCTGGTTGGTTTCACCAACGGAATTGTAATTTTCGATGGCAACGGCGAAAACCGGGAGTTTTCCGCAGCGGTGCAGGCGGTGGTCAACATCGATGGCATCGTGGATTTCACATCCGAATACGTGCGTCAATTTGAGGACGATCCGCGCAAAAATCCCTCTGCCGCGGGCGCGTGGTTCGGCGGACGTTATCTCGAAAAAACGGAATTGTGGACGGAAGCCTCACCACTACAATACGTCAGCGCATCGTCGCCGCCGATTTTGTTTGTGAACAGCGCCATTCCGCGCTTTCACGCGGGACGCGACGAGATGATTGCCCAACTCGATTTGCTCGGCATTTACAGCGAAGTGCACACCCTTCCGGACACGCCGCATCCGTTCTGGCTGTTTCATCCGTGGTTTTCCCAAACGGTTGAAATTATCAGTGATTTTTTGGATAAACCCATTAAAAACAAATGATTCGAAACTCAATTTTAACAATAACAAATTAACGGAATATAAAAATGACTCAAAAAAATATTATCGATTTATTTCGGCTGGATGGCAAAGTGGCCATCGTCACCGGCGCGAGCCGCGGGCTCGGGCAGGGGATGGCCATCGGTTTGGCGGAAGCAGGTGCAGATATCGTCGCCGTCAGCACAAATTTGAAAAATCTCGACGAAACGGTGACAGCAGTTCAACATCTTGGCAAAAAAGTGCTGCCGCTGACATGCGACGTCGCGGATGTTGGCGATATCAAATCGGCAATCGCCGCAACGATGGCGGCATTCGGGACCATCGATATTCTGGTGAACAACGCCGGAACCATTCGTCGCGCACCGGCTGTTGAGTATTCCGATGAGGATTGGGATACCGTAATCAATACCAATTTAAACGGGCTGTTCCGTTTCTGCCGCGAAGCCGGCAAAGTTATGGTTGAAAAACAGCGCGGAAAAATTATCAATATTGCCTCGCTGCTCAGCTTTTCCGGTGGGATTACCGTGCCGGCGTATGCTGCCAGCAAAGGCGGCGTTGCCCAACTCACCAAAGCGCTCGCTAACGAATGGGCGAGATACAATGTGCAAATCAACGCGATTGCGCCGGGATATTTTGCCACAGACAACACAGCCGCGCTGCGCGCAAATGAAACCCGGAACGCGGAAATCAGCGCACGAATTCCCACCGGAAAATGGGGCACGCCGGATGAATTGAAAGGCGCAGCAGTATTTCTCGCATCTGATGCGTCCAATTATGTGAACGGTCATATTTTGCTGGTTGATGGCGGTTGGATGGCGCGATAACGTAAAATTCAACAATTACCATGGATTGCACGACTGGCAGTGCACCCGCTGCAAGCGATGGATCTATCAGCTCTGCGAATTTCCGGTTGTCCAACCGGATTAATCAACTGGTGGGGTAAGTTTGTCTAAAATAAGCAACTCTGTGGAATAAGCTGTTTTGTCGATGCCGGTAACGCGGAAAACCAGTTCGAAAAAGTCCGGTACTTCGCCAAATTTCTCGATAAATTTTTTCTCCAATTCCCGCCGCGTCACCGGATTGGTCAAATAATTGGCAATTTCCGGCGTTCCCAATGAATGATACGATGCAACAATAAATACCGGATTTTTTGCCGGACCGGGAATTTTTAGCGCGATAACAAGATCGTCATTTGGTCCCGGCGAGTGTTCGCTGGTTTTAAAAATTTGTTCTGCGGAGGAAGTGTCCGGCTGTGAATGGATAACCTTATGTGGCGATATTTCGTATTGTATGTGGGTGTTCATGAGCATGTGGTTCAAAATATACAGCGTTTTTATGCTCCCGAGATAAATAATATTGTATTCATCCAAAACCTGTGTGCCCAGCGATGACGATTTGCGCAGCACAATTTTTTTACTTTTTTGCTGAAGCATGGACAGCAGCGGCGGCAGGCTCCAAACACTGTGAAATGGAAAATAAGGTTCATCAGCCGGTTTCAACCTGAGTTCCGGGTGTTGCAATTTAAAGCGCTCCAAATCCTCATTTGAGTTGATTTTTCCATCACGAATAGCCAGCAGTTGCGGATATCGTTCGGTTTCTTCCTGAAAGAAAAAATGATCGCCGATGACGATCAGCGTCGGTAAATCTGAGCTGAGATAATTGTGCCAAATATTTTGCGGGTCAACGGGTGTTTCATAAACCGCGAGCTTGTTTTCAATCACAGAATTGCGATACAACAGAAATCCCGACAGCAGCAGCAACGCCGCAAACCCGAGGATGTAATATTTGTTCTGCAATAATTTGTCGATGAGCTGGCTTTCACTCTCAATATCGGCTTCGCTGTGCGGAATAACCGTCAATTTGTAATGCCCTTTGGGAACGCGCAGCCGGAATTTGTCATCCTGACCTTCTTTGAGATAATAGGTTTCCAGCTTTTTGCGCAGCTTGTAGGTGTGCGATCGAACAGTGGTATCAAATGCGGGATTAAAATCAGAGCGTTTTTCGAAAAACTCGATGGCGATGGTCGTTTCTTTCAAAGCCTTTTCCTGAACGGCGGACTCAAACAGATATTTCAGGTAATTTTGATAAATGGACGAGTTCGAAAATTCTTTGCTGTTGACAACCTTGTCGAGATATTTTTGATGAATCTGAGGATCAATCATAATGTAGTTACTGGACGACCAATTGATAGTTGAAGACAGTTTATTGATTTAAAATTAGCCAGAAAATATACCAATTCAGATGATTTTATCAAAAGTTTATATTTATCGCAAGGATGAATCCGCAATGCGATACAAATTTTGTAATTACAGCTACGCTTTTAAAGTGATACGCAATTGACAATTACGGATATTGTTTTGCAGAAAATTAACAGTTATTAACAGTTAAAAACTTTATTTTGATATAATTTCCGTGTAATATGCCTTCGACTGAACAATTCGGGTACAAACATGAATGAACGGATGGAAATCATTTTCGCGACAATAAACGAAGGGCAATTTTATGAACATTCGCTATTTGGGGGATAAAAACAGTTGTAAAAAAATGACCACGGCGGAGCTTCGCGCATCGTATTTCGTGGACGATTTGTTTGCGCCGGGAAAAATTGTGCTGCATTACGTCGATGTGGATCGCACGATTGTCGGATCGGTGGTGCCGGCCGGTGATACGCTGTCGCTGACCAGCGCTGCGGAGTTGCGGGCGGATTATTTCGCCGAACGGCGGGAAATCGGTGTGATCAACATTGGCGGCAGCGGTAAAATTACGGTTGATTCGGCAGATTTTTCGCTGGCGAACAAAGATTGCCTGTACATCGGGCGCGGTAGCAAATCCATCCAATTTGTCAGTGATGATCCCGCAAATCCGGCAAAATTTTATGTGATGAGTTATCCCGCGCATGCGGCGTATCCCACCCGAAAAATTACCAAAAAAGATGCGAACATTGTTGAACTCGGCAGCGACAGCGACGCCAATAAACGCACGTTGTATCAGATGATTTGCCCCGGCGTTGCGGACAGTTGCCAGATTGTCATGGGTATCACAGAGTTGGCGGAGGGCAACGTTTGGAACACCATGCCGCCGCATACTCACGAACGCCGTTCGGAAGTGTATCTCTATTTCGATGTTGAGGAATCCGCCCGCGTGTTCCATTTTATGGGCGAACCGGACGAAACGCGGCATCTCGTGCTGCGCAACGGCGATGCGGTGATTTCGCCCAGCTGGTCGATCCACTCCGGTGCGGGCACGCGCAACTATTCGTTCATTTGGTGCATGGGCGGCGAAAATCAGGCGTTCACCGATATGGATTTTATCGAACTGGGCGATCTGCGATGAACAAAACAGAGGTTCAACCGATGGCTTCGATTCAACAAACGGTTTTTCCGGTGCGATGGCTGTTGCTTTCCAACCTGCTGTTTTTTCTGATGTTGAGCGGTTGCGGTGAGCAAAGCAATGTGGTCAAATTGAAAATGGCGCACGGTTTGGCGACGAATCATCCGGTGCATCTGGCGATGGAATTTATGGCGAAAAAAGCGTGGGAAATGTCCGATTCGACGCTGAAAATTGAGATTTATCCCAACGAACAATTGGGCAACGAAAAAGAATCCATCGAAAAATTGCAGTTCGGCGCCATCGCGATGACCAAGGTTTCCACCAGCATGCTGGAAACGTTTCTCGACGAATACAAGGTTTTTGCGCTGCCGTATCTGTTCCGCGATTACGACCATCGCTGGCAAATTCTCAACGGCGACATCGGCAAATCGATTCTGGCTTCCGGCGAGCATTTGATGCTCAAGGGTCTGGCGTATTACGACGCCGGTTCGCGCAGTTTTTACAGTACCGCCAAACCGATTTTATCACCGGACGATCTCACCGGATTAAAAATTCGCACCCAGCAAAGCCCGATGGCTATCAAGCTCATCGATGCGCTGGGCGGATCGGCAACCCCGATTTCCTGGGGCGAACTGTACACCTCGCTGCAACAGGGTGTTGTGGATGGTGCGGAAAATAATCCGCCGAGTTTGTTCACTTCCAACCATTACGAGGTTTGCAAATTTTACAGTCTGGACGAGCACACGAGCGTGCCGGATGTCATTTTGATCAACACAGATATGTGGAACGGGCTGAGCGAATCGCACAAAAAAGTGCTGTCCGCGGCGGCGGATGCGTCGGTGGAATATCAGCGGAAACTGTGGCGGGATTTTGAAGAAGAAAGCATGCGCAAAATGACCGAAAACGGTTTGCAGGTGTTCACGCCGGATAAACAGCCGTTTCAGGAGCGCGTGAAATCGCTGTGGCGCGAATTTGACGGCACGGTAATCGGCAATCTGGCAAACGATATTCAGGCGGTGGAGTGATCATGCTAAAACAATTGAAAAAAAGTTTGGACACAGGTTTGGAAGCGGTTACAGCGTTGGTGATGGGGCTGCTGGTGCTCGATGTCGTGTGGCAGGTGATCACCCGTTTTGTGCTGAAAAATCCGAGCAACTGGACCGAAGAACTGGCGACGTATCTGCTGATTTGGGTGGGTTTGCTCGGCGCGGGCGTTGCGCTGCGGCGGCGGGCGCATCTCGGGATCGATTATTTTGTGCTGCGGCTCGACCCAAAATCGCAGCTCATTTCCGCGATAATTGCGGCGCTGTTTGTCACCGGATTTGCGGTTGCGGTGCTGCTGATCGGCGGTATCCAACTGGTTTCACTGACTTTTAAACTTGGGCAAACCGCGCCGGCAACCGGCATCAAATTGGGATATGTCTATCTCGCGGTGCCGATTTCGGGATTTTTTATCGTGATGTACGGGCTCGAAATTCTCGCCGAAGCAATCACCAAATTCAATCAATTGAAAAAAACGGGTTAGGAAGCAAATATGAATTGGCCAACGATTATTCTGGTATCCAGTTTTGCGGTGTTGCTGATGCTCAATGTGCCCATCGCTTTTGCGATCGGTTTATCCACGCTGTTCACGATCCTCACGATCGGCGGGCTGCCCGCGCTGAAAATTGTGGCACACACGATGGCAACCGGCATCGACAGTTTTGCGCTGCTGGCGATCCCGTTTTTCATTCTCGCCGGGTTGCTGATGGGGCGCGGCGGCATCGCGCAGCGATTGATCGATTTCGCGAACGTGATTTTCGGGCGATTTCGCGGCGGGCTGTCGTATGTGAACGTGATGACCTGCATGCTGTTTGGCGCGATTTCCGGCTCAGCAGTTGCGGCGGTTTCCAGCGTCGGCGGATTCATGATTCCGCTGATGAACAAAGAGGGCTACGATCGCGATTTTAACGCATCGGTGACCATCACCGCGGCGACAACCGGGCTGCTCATTCCGCCGAGCAACGTGATGATCGTGTATTCGCTGGCGACCGGCGGCGCTGTGTCCATTGCGGCAATTTTTCTCGCCGGATTTATTCCCGGCATTTTGATGGGCATCGGGTTGATGATTGTCAGCGGTGTCATTTCCATCAAACGCAATTACGGAAAAGGGGTCACTTTCGGGCTGCGGGAAAGCGTGCAAAAATTTCTGGTGGCGCTGCCGCCGCTGTTTTTGGTGGTGCTGGTGTTGGGCGGAATTCTTGCCGGATTTTTCACCGCAACCGAAGCTGCGGCCATCGCCGTTGTGTATGCGTTCATTCTCTCGGTATTCGTTTACAGAGAAGTTAAGCTCAGCGAAATTCCCCAAATTTTGCTCGACTGCGGCATTACAACCGCAGTGGTGATGTTGCTCATCGGCACATCGATGGCGATGTCCTGGGCGATGGCGTATGAAAATATCCCGCAGGATATCAGCTCGGGGTTGCTCAGTTTAACCAATGATAAGTTTATGATTTTATTGATCATCAACATCTTTTTGCTGGTCGTCGGCACGTTTATGGATATGACCCCGGCAATCCTGATTTTCACGCCGATTTTCCTCCCGATTATGGAAAGTCTCGGCGTTCACCCGATTCACTTTGGCATTGTGATGATCATGAATTTGTGCATCGGGATTTGCACGCCGCCGGTTGGCACCTGCCTGTTTGTCGGCTGTGGCATCGCCAAAACGACCGTCACGCAGGTGATAAAACCGCTGCTGCCCTTTTTTGCCGCGATGATTGTGGTGCTGTTTATCGTTACCTATTTCCCGGTATTAACCATGGCTGTGCCGCAGTGGTTCGGGTTTTGATGCTGAATTCTGGATTCTGGCATATGGCAAGATGGGTTCGCTTCGAAGAAACCACCGGCTGCTGCCGAATTTTTCTGTCAGTTTAAAAAAAAATCAGAGGGAGTTGTGAAACCGTTAAAATTACACCCGGATCGCTTTTTTGATGCGAATCCGGCAATTCGGGATATCGCCCGGGAATTGTTTGAGGGCATCAAACATCTGCCGATTGTCAGTCCGCACGGGCACACCGAACCCGCATGGTTCAGCGAAAACGCCGCTTTTCCCGATCCAACCGGGTTGATTCTCATTCCCGATCACTACATTTTCCGGATGCTCTATTCGCAGGGAATCCCGCTGGAAAATCTCGGCATTCCCACCCGCGACGGCACGCCGGTGGAAACCGATCACCGGAAAATCTGGCAAATTTTCGCAGATCATTTTTATTTGTATGCCGGAACACCGACGGGCATTTGGCTGGCGCATGAATTTTCGGAGGTTTTTGGTGTCTCCGAAAAGTTGGACAGCCAATCGGCGCAGCGCATTTACGACCAGATCGCCGAAAAATTGCAGTCGCCGGAATTTCGTCCGCGCGCGCTGTTCGATCGCTTCAATATCGAGGTGCTGTCAACGACGGACGCTGCGGAATCGGATCTGGCGCATCACCAAAAAATCCGGGAATCGGGATGGCGCGGCAGGATTGTGCCGACGTTTCGCCCCGATGGCGTGACGGATTTGCGGCGACCGGATTGGCGCGCCAATCTCAACGCGCTCAGCGATGTTTCCGGCATTGCGATCCATTCGTATCGCGATTTTATCCGTGCGCTGGAAAAGCAACGGGCATTTTTCAAATCGATGGGCGCGGTTGCGACGGATCACGGCGTGGAAACGCCGTTCACGCAGGCGTTGACCGCAACCGAAGCCGAACGCATTTTCAGTCGCGCGCTGGCAGGCGACGCATCAGCCAACGATGCAACCGCATTTACCGCGCACATGCTGATGGAAATGGCCTGGATGAGCTGCGACGACGGTTTGGTGATGCAAATTCACGCTGGTTCGATGCGCAATCACAACGCCGCAATTTTTTCCCGATACGGGCTGGACAAAGGCGCGGACATTCCCACCCAAACCGAATACACCCGAAATTTGCATGCGCTGCTGAACACATACGGCAATAATCCCGCGTTCCGCGTGATCGTGTTTACATTGGACGAAACAACGTATTCGCGAGAGTTAGCGCCATTGGCCGGACATTATCCGGCGATGCGCCTCGGTCCGCCGTGGTGGTTTCACGATAGCATCGAGGGGATGATTCGCTTCCGGCAAATGGTCACCGAAACGGCGGGGATTTACAACACCGTCGGCTTCAACGATGATACGCGGGCGTTTCCGTCCATCCCTGCGCGGCACGATGTTGCCCGGCGAATGGATTGCAATTTTCTGGCGGGACTGGTTGCCCGGCACATCATTGATTTGGATGACGCTGTGGCGATGAGCAGGGCGTTGACTTACGATTTGGTCAAATCGTCGTATAATCTTTAATTGACTGCCGGAGTTTCCGGCGGGAGAAATAATGGCAAACAACACGATTGCATTGGATATCGTAAAAATACATAAAGCAGATAACGTGGTTGTCGCGGTGAAAGCGCTCGAAAAAGGGCATGCAATCACGGTGGATAACCAACAAATTTTACTGAAAACGGATCTGCCCGCTGGTCACAAAATCGCGCTGCGCGACGTACCGGAAAACGGGAAAATCGTGAAATACGGGCACGTCATCGGACACGCGACACAGCCCATCGCGGTGGGCGAGTGGGTGCATTCGCACAATCTGGCAACGGATTTGAGCGGTGAATTGAATTATAGTTATCAGCCAAATCAAAAAGCCGAATCACGGAAACCGTTGCAAATTCCCACTTTTTGGGGTTATCGCCGGGCGAACGGGCGCGTTGGCACACGCAACGATATCTGGATCGTCAACACCGTCGGCTGCGTCAATCGCTCCGCCGAAAAAATCGCGCGGATCTGCAACGAGCGCTTTGCCGGGAAAGGCATCGACGGCGTGCACACATTTGTGCATCCCTACGGCTGCAGCCAGTTGGGTGACGATCTCGGCAACACCCGCAAAATTCTGGCGGGACTGATGCGCCACCCAAATACCGGCGGCGTTTTGGTGATCGGTCTCGGCTGCGAAAACAACCAAATGGACGGATTGCTGAAACTCGCCGGCGATATCGACCCATCACGGTTGCGCTATTTTTATTCGCAATCGGTGATCGACGAAATTGAAACCGGCGCGGAAGCCATTGCGGATTTGTTCGAGATCGCAAAAAATGACCGGCGCAGCGAATGCCCGGCGTCCGATCTGGTGATCGGGCTGAAATGCGGCGGTTCGGATGGCTTTTCGGGCATCACCGCCAATCCGCTGCTCGGCAAAATTGCCGATATGCTCAGCGATTTCGGCGGCACACCGCTGCTCACGGAGGTGCCGGAAATGTTCGGCGCAGAGCAACAGCTGATGAATCGCGCGGTCAACGAGGCGGTGTTTTCCCGCGTTGTCGCGATGATCAACGATTTCAAACAATACTTTATCCGCCACGGACAGCCGGTTTACGAAAATCCCTCGCCGGGCAACAAAGCGGGCGGACTGACCACGCTGGAGGACAAATCGCTGGGCGCTACCCAAAAAGGCGGCAGCGCGCCGGTCGCGCAGGTGCTCGGATATGGCGAAGCCGCAACACCTCAATTGGGCGGTTTGGCGCTGCTCACCGCGCCGGGCAACGATGGCGTTTCCACAACTGCGGAAGTTGCCGCCGGTGCAACAATCGTGCTGTTCACCACCGGTCGCGGCACGCCGTTGGGCACACCCGTGCCGACACTCAAAATTTCGTCCAATTCGGCTATTTATCAGCAAAAGCCGCACTGGATCGATTTCAACGCCGGTGAGTTGCTGGAAGGTAACACTACGCTCGATGCGCTGGCGCAGACTTTTTTCAATTTCATTCTCGAAGTGGCATCCGGCAAACGGCTGGCAAAAAATGAAATCAACGATTATCGCGAAATCGCCATTTGGAAGGAGGGCGTAACTTTGTGAGCTATCCTCAGTTAAATCAGCAGCTTGCTGTCGATAAATTTAACCAAAAAAATACGTTAGATACATCAATCAGTTATCCTGATCCGGCGACATTTCACTTGCCTGAAAAAATTTTGCAGTTCGGCTCCGGCGCATTTTTGCGCGGTTTTTTCGATTATTTTATTCACACTGCCAATCAGCAAAACCGCTTTAACGGACGGATTGTGGTGGCACAATCGACCGGCGGGAAACGGTCGGAAATTCTCGAAAATCAGGACGGATTATACACGCTTTGCGCGATGGGTTTGACGAACGGCGAGCCGCAGGAATCGTTCACGGTCTGCTCGTCGATCAGCCGAGCGATTGTCGCGAATGACGATTGGCAGAGCGTGCTGAGCGTCGCGGAAAGCCCGGATCTGGAAATCATCGTGTCCAACACCACCGAAGCGGGCGTTGTTTTCGATGAAACCGATCGCATCGACCGCGATCCGCCGACCTCATTTCCCGGAAAATTGACCGCCGTGCTGTACCGGCGATATCTCGCTTTTCGCGGCAATGAATCGCGCGGGCTGATCATTTTGCCCTGCGAATTGCTGGAAAACAACGGCACCGTTTTGCGCGGTATTGTGCTGCAACTTGCGGATATGTGGCAGTTGGGTGGCGGATTCAAAGATTGGGTGATCGGCGCCAACCGTTTTTGCAACACGCTGGTGGACCGGATTGTGCCGGGAAAACCGGACGCAGCGCGGATGGAACAACTCAGCGCGCAACTGGGTTTTCGCGACGAAATGCTGACGTGCTCGGAATGTTACAGTTTGTTTGCCATCGAAGGAGGTTCGGGTTTGCAGGAAAAATTGTCATTTTGCGACAGCAATCCCTCAATTATCGTGCGGGAAAATATCGCTGATTATCGCGAACGAAAGCTGCGCTTGCTCAACGCCAGCCACACCATCAGCGTGCCGTTAGCGTATTTGAGCGGCTTCGAATATGTCATCGAAATGATGAGCGACCCAAAAATTTCCAAATTTGTGGAAACCGTGATGCGCCGGGAAATCGGCCCGTGTCTCGAAATGGATTCGCAAATCGTCAACAAATATATCGATGATGTGTTGCAGCGATTCCGCAACCCATATCTCAAACATGCGCTGCTGGATATCACTGTGCAATCGACCATGAAAATGCGCAACCGCGTGCTGCAGTTGATCACACGATATCACCAAAAATCCGGCGATTTTCCCAAATTGATTTGCCTCGGTTACGCTGCGTATTTGCGATTTATGAAAGCGGCAACACAGGACGGCAATCATTTTTTCGGTGAAATCAACGGCGCGCGCTACCCCGTCAACGATGCCGCCGCGAGCTATTTTATGGAACAGTGGCAGGCGTTCGATGCGGGCGAAATCGCGAACACAGAAGCGCTGGTCAGCGAAATTTGCCACAACCGCTTCATTTGGCCGGATAATATCGACAATGGCAAAACGTTCATCCAACAGGTTTCGAAGTGTCTCGATGCCATTCTTCGCGACGGTCCCGAAGCCACGCTGGCAACTGTTTTGGAAGAACATAAATAAAGCAAAAACAATAATTTGTGTGCATTTGGAGAAAATATGACCCGATTTGAAATTGTTCAAAAAATCATCAATGGCGGCGCAGTGGCGGTCATCCGAATGAGCGATTCCCAAAAATTAATGCGCGTTGCCGAAGCGCTGTTGGAAGGCGGTATTTTTGCGCTGGAAATTACGATGACCACGCCCAACGCGCTGAAAGTGATCGAAGAAGCATCGCGGACACTGCCGAAAGAGGTGCTCATCGGCGTCGGTTCGGTGCTCGATTCGGAAACGGCGCGGCTGGCGATCAACGCTGGAGCGAAATATGTGGTTAGTCCGGTGTTCAAACCGGAGGTTGTGCAAACGGCGCATCGCTACAATTTGCCGGTGATGCCCGGCTGTTTCACGCCCACAGAAATTTTGACTGCGCACGAGCTTGGCGCAGATATCGTCAAGGTTTTTCCCGCGGATGTGGTTGGGATGCCATTTTTCAAAGCGATCAAAGCGCCGATGCCACATCTCAATCTGATGCCCACCGGCGGTGTTTCGCTGACCAACGCAGGCGAATGGCTGAAAGCCGGAGCGTGCGCTGTTGGCGTCGGCGGCGCATTGCTGGACAAAACAGCCATCGACAGCGGCAATTTTGCCCGTCTCACGGAAAACGCCAGAATTCTGAAACAGAGCATCGACGCTGTGCGGGACTAACTGCTTTTTTGTCACCCCTGCGAAGGCAGGAATCTGAAACATGATATATGCCATAAAGCCTAAATATAAGATTTTACAGGAGTTATAAAAATGTCAAAAGTGGTAACCTTCGGGGAAATTATGCTGCGGCTGTCCACGCCCGGATTCAGCCGGTTTGTGCAGGCACAACAATTTGACGTCACATACGGCGGCGGCGAAGCCAACGTTGCGGTGGCGCTGTCCAATTACGGGTTGGAGAGCTATTTCGTCAGCCGTTTGCCAAAACACGAAATCGGGCAGGCTGCGGTCAATCACCTCCGGCGATTCGGCGTGAAGGACGATTTCATCGTGCGGAAAGGCAATCGCGTGGGCATTTATTTTCTGGAAACCGGCGCCAGCCAACGCGCTTCGAAAGTTGTTTACGATCGGGCACATGCCGCAATTGCGGAAATCGAACCGGGCGAAGTCGATTGGAAACAAGTGTTTAACGACGCCAAATGGTTTCACTGGACAGGCATCACGCCGGCGTTGGGAGAAAAGCCGCGCGCCGCGGTAATTGAAGCCTGCAAAGCTGCAAAAGCTGCCGGTGCCACGGTGAGCTGCGATCTCAATTTTCGCCAGAAATTGTGGAGCGAATCCGAGGCGCAGGCTACCATGCGCCCGCTGATGGACTTTGTCGATGTGTGCATTGCCAACGAAGAAGATGCCGAAAAAAGCCTCGGTTTGAAGCCGAAACACACCGATGTCGAATCTGCCGAGCTGAACGAAGCCTCATATTTTGAGGTTGCCCGGGAGTTGAAATCGACATTTGGATTTTCGGCAGTGGCGATCACGTTGCGGGAAAGTTTTTCCGCATCGCGAAACGGTTGGAGCGCCATGCTGCTCGATGAAAAAGATTGCAGCGAGCCCTATCGCTCCAAACGATACGATATCCAGATTGTCGATCGCGTTGGCGGCGGCGATTCCTTTGCCAGCGGTTTGATTTACGGCTTGCTCAACAAATCGAACAGCAAAGATGCACTGGAATTTGCGGTCGCGGCATCCTGCCTCAAACAGACCATTCCCGGCGATTTCAACCTCGTTTCTGTGGATGAAGTCGAGAAGCTCGCCAAAGGTTCCGGCTCAGGTCGTGTTGAACGATAAGTCAAATAAAAACAATAGTTAATTCGATTTGAATTTCGACTCAAATGTGGTGATTTCGTTGGCGAGGTTGAGCAGTCGCTGCGACTGTTTTTCGATGGTTTCAACCAGCTCACACTGCTCGTTTGTGAGGTTGCCGAGTCGCGCATCGTTCAGCAATTTGGTGCTGATGTTGATGGACGATACCGGCGTTTTAATTTCATGCGAAAGATACGAAATGAAGCGTTTTTTCTCATTATTCGATTGTTGAATTTCCGTAATATCTTTCAGAAAAATGAGATAACCGATCAATTCCGGCGTATCTGAATTCGCGTTTTCGGGATAAATCGAGATCAGTTCCGGCAGAAACGAAATCGTTTCCTGTGCATTTTCGATGCTGATGGTCATCGGGAGCGGGGATTTCGGTTGATCTTTTGCCGGAATCAATCGCCGAATCGTTTCCAGCATGATGTTGTTGTGAATCGCCACATCCGAAATATATTCCCCAACCAATTGTTTTTTCGGAATTTGGAACAGCTTTTCAGCGAGGCGGTTCATCGTCAGAATCCGTTTGTCCTGATCCAGCAACACGATAACATCGTGCAAATGATTGATCAATCCTTCCAGTCGGTGCTTTTCGCTCGATAGTTTTGACAGCGTGGTATTTTCATATTTTTTCAAACGCCCCGCCATTTCGTTAAAAGCGGACATCAACGGATGAAACTCTGCTGGCATTTTTTCGGATGCCAGCAAATCGTAATTTCGTTCGGAAAAAGAGTTGATTTTGTGGGTCAATTCTGTAAACGGGTGGATGAGCAACCGGCGCAGATGCACCGAAAAAATTATCGATAGAAATATGCCCAAAATACTGACGCCGCCAAACATCAGCAGCAACCGTTTGAACGATTGATGTGCAGACAAAAAAGTGCTTTTGGCAAACAAATTATCGCTTTCGTAAAGTGATGTTAATAAAGCGTTTGACGCCTGAAAATACTCTTGCGACCTGTGGTATGCAGTTGTAGCGTCCACGTTTGTGATCATCAATAAACTGTCTGTTCGGGCGCCATAATTCCGGAACACAATCCTGAGTTGATCGATTAATTGGTGATCTTTCGCAGCGCGGAGATTGTGTTCGGCAACCGAAAAATCCTGCCAAAAACGGGATCGCAATGCCCGCGATTGGTTGGCGAAATGCTGGCGAATATCGGGTTCGCGGGTGGAAAGAAAAAGAAATTGGATTTGTTGATGTTGCAGTTCGTTCAACGAATGGATCATTGACTGAATGGTTTTGGCTGCTTTTTCGTTGGTGCGTCGGATATCATCGTTCTTTTGATCGATTTCGTGAATCAGATACGCAGCGTAACCTGCGATCAGCAACAACAAAAATAATATCGCCCCGAAAAACCGGATCATTTTGGATTTTATCGAAATCATTTGCTTGTTCAATTATCAATTAAAAAGGCAACCGGAATAAACCGGTTGCCACAATTTTAGCATAAATTATCAAACGCGGCGGCTGCGGAAAATGGCGCCGAGTAACGCGACCAGCAAAATTGAGCCGATAATTGCCCAGGCTACCGGAAAAGTTGAGTTGCCGACTTCCAGAACAAATATTTTTGGCAGGGTTAGCTGTCGTGCCAGCCACGAACCGATGACGGCACCCAAAAATCCCACGCCGATTGAAAACAAAAAACCGCCGCGAGCGTAACCGCCAAACATTTTTCCGATGGCGCCGCAAATACCCGCGATGAGCAGTAACAATAAAAAATCGATAAGTGTCATTATTTTCTCCGTTTCAGTAAATGGATATATTTTCTGAACTTACGACAGAATAATTCAACAAACATGCCAGAAGGGAAAAAAGCTGGCAAAGCTGCTGTAAATATTGAGCTTAGGGGATAAATTGAATCGCGGTGGGATATTGGAAATTCTATCAGAATGAAACTGAATTTCATATTGATAGATCAAAAAAGGGGAGGGGAGAAGCGTTAAATGCCGTAACTGTCTATTTTACGATAGAGGGTTGCAGTGCCGATACCCAGCATTTTTGCGGCGCGGGTTTTGTTGCCGTCGCACATTTCGAGCACGTGCTGAATGTGCTGTTTTTCCATTTCGCTGAGCGAAATTGCGGTGGTTTCGCCGGTTTTTTTGGGTGTGAAATTCATATTGTGAAATTCCGCCGGCAATCCGGATGCTTTCAGCGTTTGCCCTTCGTTGAGAATGACGCAGCGTTCGATCACGTTTCGCAGTTCGCGAATGTTACCGGGAAATTTATATTGCTGCAATTTTTCAAAAAATTTCGGCTCGATTGCTGTGATATTGCGATTCATTTTCCGGGCAAAATAATCGACAAAAAACCGCGTGAGCGCGGGAATATCGGCGGGGCGTTCGCGAAGCGGCGGAATGCGGATTTTCATCACGCTGATGCGGTAATACAAATCATCCCTGAAATTACCGATGCTGATCTCTTTTTCAAGATTGAGATTGGTTGCGGCGACGATGCGGACATCCACTTTTGTTTGTTTCGTATCCCCTTGTTTTATAAAGGATTGGCTCTCCAAAACGCGCAGCAGTTTTGCCTGCAATTTTACATCCATTTCACCAATTTCATCCAGAAAAATGGTGCCTTCGTCCGCTTCTTCGAACAATCCTTTTTTGTTTTTGTTGGCACCGGTGAATGCGCCGGCTTTGTAGCCGAACATTTCCGATTCCAGCAAATCTTTGGCAAATGCGCTGCAATTAACCGCAACAAACGGTTTGGACGCTCGCTCGCCGGAATAATGAATCGCCTGTGCAAACAGCTCTTTTCCGGTGCCGGTTTCGCCAACCAGCAGCACCGGAGTGTCGGTTTCGGCTACTTTTTTGGCAATATCGATGGCATCGTGCAGCGGTTGGGATTCGCCGATCAGGTTTTCGAAACCGAATCGCTGATCCAGTTGCGCTTCCAGCCGGGCAAGTTTGTACGCCATTTTCGCACGGCTCATTGCCCGCTCAACAACGGGCAGCACCTTGTTGTCGTCATCGCCTTTGGTGATGTAATCGAACGCGCCGGTTTTGATAGCCTGCACTCCGTCTTCGATGGAGCCAAATGCGGTCATCATTACAACTTCGCATAAAGGGTTGATTTCTTTGAATTTGGGGAGAAGCTCAATGCCGTTGACGTTGCCGAGCATCACATCGCAAAGGATGACGTGAATATCCTCATCCGCGAGAATGTCACAGCCTTCACGCTCTGTCGCAACGTCCCACACATCGTAATGTTCGAGCCGGAACAGCCGTTTCATCAGCTTTCGCAGCTCGGGTTCGTCATCTATTATTAGCAAACGACCTTTTTTCATCGATCAATCAGGTTTTGGGTTTTCGATTTTTGTTTTGCATAATTTAATGCATATTGCCCAAAAATCATACCTTAAACCGGAATTACCGATTGGCCGGTTTGCAATCCGTTAAACTTTGATTTCTTTCTGGTTGACATTTTCATACGAAAATTCCGGGCTGTTTTTCACTACTTCTTTGCTCAATTCCACTTTTATCAGCGAGCTGTTCCAGTCCACATTTTCGATCCAGTGCTGCGCGATTGCCATTTTTTTTCCGCCCGGCCACCAGTTCCGGGTGTCCAGAATCAGGTAATTGATGCGCCAGTCCTCATCTTCGATCAAAAAATCCTCCACATGCCCGATATTGCCGTTGCTGGCATCCACATAATAACGCATAATTTCCACCCCGCTCCGCAGGTGTTCGTTGGTGTGTTCCGGCGCAGTTGATAATTCTTCGTCTGCCGCTTTTTCCGGATCGGGAATATTGTGATAGGGCGTCAAAATGCCGTACGGATTGCCGAGCAGCCAATATCCGCTCCACTGATAATATTGGTGCAACGAAATTTCGTATTGCCGCGAGATCGGCTTTTCGGTGTTATACGACGGGCTGTCTTCCACCTGTTGGCAGGTGAGGTTCAGCGGGATAACTTTCGGCGGATTGTCCGGCATTTCCAGAATGGATTGCGGCGCGATGAGCACCCGTTTTCCGGGCAGCCAGTTGCCCGTATCCACAACAAAATAGCGGATTTTCCAAAAAACATCGTCCAGATAAACATCGAACAATGTCCCGATATTTCCATCCGTTGCCGCGATGTGGGTTGCGAGCAGTTTGTTCATACTTCTTAACATATCGTATTCCTTTGCTGATTTATTTTAGCGATCGCTTAAACCGGCGGGTCAGATAGTTCGATCTGGTGACCAGCCCAATAAAAGGTGTCCACATGCTCCGGGGAGAGCATGAGAACCGATTTTTCCATCAGCGGTTTGCGCTGTTTTGCAACGATCGATTGAATCGTCCAGTCAACCGTGTCCACAATCAAATCGCTCAGAAAACCGATTTTTTCATCATTATAAATAACGTTGTAGCCAACAATTTCCCGGGCGCTGCGGAGTTGGTGATGACCGGCGGCCGGCGCCGGCATTTTTTCGGTTTGGGACGAAACGGCTTTCAGGATTTTGATGAGCCAGTTTGGCAAATAATGATTATCCGTTGGCAGCAAGATCAGCACTTTGTGATGGCTGATCAGCGTGCGCACAATTTGCCGGGAAACCGGTTTTACTTCGTCAATTCCGGGTCCGTTTTCGATATCCTCCCGCCGAAAATTGACGCGGATAATCTGCAAAGCTTCTACTGCATCACCAATTTCCGACACCGGCAAAATCAGCTGTTTACCGGGAAACCAGCCGCCGGAATCGATAACCAGATATTTTATCGCCCACGAACTATCGTCAAAATACAAATCGTGGATCAATCCCGCATCGCCATTTTCTGTTTGTAAGTTAAACTTTTTCATATCGTTAAATGCGATCGAAACTTGCGGTGTTTGTTGGCGATTTGATGTTTTGCCGTTGCCTGATTTTTTAATGGTCGATGGATTCATAGTTCAAAACGTGTTTGGTATTTCTTCTGTTGAATGCTTTGGTGTATTGTAATTTTTCCGTGATTTGAAAAACCGGGGCGGGTAGCGGAGCAAATCAATCGTTTGCTCCGGCAATAACCACCGGTTATCAGTGCCGTTTTTTATTGGCACAAATCAATTAATCCCATTTGCCATTTTTCTTATGGCGATTTCTCCGCATACGTTTTTTTCGTTTGTGGTTTGAGATTTTTTTGCGTTTTCGTTTTCGGCCACAGGGCATCGTATCACCTCCTTTTGGTTTTTAGTCTATAATACTTCAAGATTTGTGCCAAAAGAAAAATAGTGGATTTAGCTTGTTTTTATTGAGTTTGGGCGTGGGAAATTCTCAAAATGAAATAGAAATGATTTCATTTTGAGAATAATTGCGGAGATAAAAAGTGGGGGAGAGGGCGGCAGAAAATTTGGCGTTACGAATGAAACGGTTTTTCCTGTTGCGCGATGTCTACTGCCGTGTTCAGCAGCACATTTATTCCTTTTTCGACATCCTGCCAATGGGTCCATTCGTCCGGCGCGTGACTGATGCCGCCAACGCTGGGCACAAAAATCATTCCTGACGGGGTAATTTTTGCGAAAAACTGGACATCATGTCCGGCACCGCTGGGCATTCTTTTGTAATCGTAGCCCAGTTTTTTTGTGGATGTTTCAAATGCGGAAATTACATCCGGATGGCAATCCTGCGGCGATAGCCAGCTGCGTTCTTCGTATTCAAACATCAGCCGGTGTTTGCGGGCGATGGCGGATAATACCCGGCGACAGGCAGAGGCAAGCTGGCGCATCACGTCTTCGTCGATATCCCGGCCAACCAGCGTAAAATCGACTTCGCCGGGAATAGTGTGGGCAAATCCGGGTTTTAAATCCACTTTCCCGACGGTCAACCGGCTTTTGTCGGAGCCTTCTTCATCGATGATCCGGTAAATTTCGTGCCCGAAATCCGCGAGCCCCATAAAGGCATCGCTGCGCATGTGCATCGGCGCGGTTCCGGCGTGATCCGCTTTTCCGATCAACCGGACCATCCATTTGAACACACCGGAAATGCCTTCCACAACGCCGATGGGTGTTTTTTCCAAATCGAGAACCGGACCCTGTTCGATGTGCAATTCCAGATACGTCAACATCGATGCCGGTTCCCGGCGGGCATGCAGCGCGTCGTGCGGGTGCAAATCGAAATTTCGCAATGCGTCGATCAGATATTCGCCATCGGCGGAACGGGCGGTTTCGATCCACGACGGTGTGAGATCGCCGACGATGGCCTGCGCGCCGAACATGCCGCCAAAACGTCCCTCTTCTTCGCTCGTTGCGATCACTTCGATGGGATGTTTTAGCGCAATATTTTGCTCGTTGATGATGCGAACACATTCCAACCCGCCAATGACGCCCAACGTTCCGTCGAACATACCACCGCTGGGCACGGAATCCGTGTGCGATCCGATGACCACTGCAGGTTTATCCGGGTCGCCCAATCGGGCGATGACATTTCCGGCACCGTCCATCCGCGCTGTCATGCCGTTTTCACGACATTTTTTCATCAGCCATCTGCGCCCTTCCATGTCCGCTTCGGTTAAACCGGGACGATAAATGCCTTTGTCTTCCGGATTATAGCCGATTTTGGCCAGTTCGTATAAATCGTTTTCAACCCGTTGGAGATTGATACTGTATAATTTCGCCATGATGCGTTGTTTCCTTTTTTGTGTTGAAAATTTGTAAGTATCCGAATAGTGTTATTTGAAAATAGCCGTTGGCAAATACGCACCGACAACCCAGTTTGGGGCGTTCACCACTTCGGTGATTTTCAGGTGAACCGCAACGCTGCACAAACAATACGCGAGTTCTGCACTCAAGCCGTATGTTTTCATGAGATGATCGATCATCTCGCGGATGGCTTCGGTTGCCGCGTTCATCAGCGAATCTGCGATGCCGAGCGTTACAGCATTTTTTTGGGATGAATGTGCCGGTTCTGCGTTCACCAACAGTCGCGGAAAACGCGATTGCTGCTGTTTGATCAGCGAAAACCTGAGGCGAATCGTCATCGGCGATTCGATGGCGGTGCCGCAAACCTCGCCATCGCCCTGCGCTGCGTGCGTATCGCCAACGGAAAAAAGCGCGCCCGGTGTTTGAACAGGCAAATATAATCTGGCGCCGATCGTCAAATCCCGGCAATCGATGTTGCCGCCGATAGGCAACGGCGGGATGGTCGAAAATTCGCCGGGAGCAGCCGGCGCAATCCCGATGGTGCCCGGAAACGGTCGGGTGGGGATGTTTATCTCCGGTGTAAATTCAATAAAATCAGATGAATAGCGGGAGTGATGCAGATAAGGTTCGCTAAAATCTTTTGCCAGCAAACCAAATCCGGGGATGATGCCCGTCCAGCCCCATTGGCTGATTTGGCAATCGATGACGTCCACAACCAGCGTATCGCCCGGTTCTGCGCTGTCGATAAACACCGGACCGGTTACCGGATTGGCAACGTCCGAATCGAGATTGAGGATATCTGCTGCTGTCGAATCCGGACGAATGCGCCCGCCGGATGCTTCCAATATTTCGAAATCGACGGTGTCGCCCGGCGCAACCGTCAACACCGGTTTTCGGGAATTATCCCATTTAAAATGATGGTGTTTGGAATGTATCGTTTGAAATTTCATCACAAATATTCTGTTTGACCGCATTTTAGAGTATCGATATTATCAAGAAATGATAAAACGCGGCGGAAACCAAGCCAGAAATTATTCTTTGTGACAACCTGTAAATTAATTGGCGGTTTAAAACATCCCGTTCTCATGGGCAAAAGTATCGGGAATTATTTGCAGCACATCCCAATGCTCAACAATTTTTCCGTTTTCATCGAACCGGAAAATGTCGATGCCGGCATAATTGTGATCATTCGGCCATTCCTGAAAACAGTGCAAAACCACCAAATCGTTTTCGGCGATCGCGCGTTTGAAGTGCACTTTTTTGCCGGGATATTCCTTCGCCATCCGGCGAAAATAGTCGATGAACGCCGCTTTTCCATCGCCAACATGGGGATTGTGCTGGATATACGCATCACCGGCAAATTGCTCAATTGCGGCTTCCGGTTCGCATTGGTTGAACATCAGATCGTAAAACGCCATCGCATTTTGTTTGTTCAGTACTGTATTTTGTGCCATATTTTCTCCGTTTAGTGATTTAAAATAGTGCCAAATCCGAAGGTGAAACTTCCGTATTTTTCCCCAAAATGATATTTTCCCTGAAAATCAATGACCATCACATCTGCCAGACTGAATTTCAATTTGGCAAAGGGCATCCATTTATCCGTTCCAAAAGATTGCCCAACGGTCAGAACGCCAAGCGGATTGTTGAACCGGAAATTCATTCCCAAAGTTAATCCTGTCAACAAAATTTCATCGATAATGTGAAAAGATGCAAACATTTGATCGAGGTCGCCATATTCAAAACCCACCACAGGAAACAGGATTTTTCCCCTGGCTTCACCGGTAAACTGATGGGCGTAAACCAATCCAAAGTCAACTGCAGCGCCTTTTCTGCGGTTGTAAAATCTGGCTGAAACAATAACATCGTCCACCGAATTTGTGGTGTGGCGATTGAAAATACTCGAAAAATTCAACCGCAATCTGTTCTTCCCCGAAAAATCATCGTAGTTCAAATTGAACACCCGGAACGGTCGGTCACCGCCTCTTTCTCTCATCGAATTTGAATAGCGGAAGTGGATGCTGTATGCGTCATCAGGATTGGGAATGCCGGTAACCAAATGATTTTTCCAAATCCCTCTATTGCGGGATTTTGCGTATTGTTCGGCCGCAACGTATGTTTCGATATCTTTGGCATCGCCGGTGTTGGCATATTTGCCGAATCCCGCTTTCAAATATTCGATGTTAAAGCATTTGTTGGGCACAAAAAAACGCTGATACAAATGGACAAACAGCGTATCGCCGGGGAATTCCTGTTGCGTTTCGATGTATTTAAGCGGCTGATTTTTCAACATTTTTTCAGCATATTTGATGATCTTTTTTGAAAAACCGCTGTCGTCCGCAGAAATCGGAACCGTTTCCACATTGGCTAATTTGACAAATTGTCCGTTTTTTGAAAGGAACAGGTTTGTGTCAATTATGTTAACAATTTCGATAGTCTTGTATTCCTGCGACAATGCGATATGCTGAATCGAAATGAGGATGAGGAGTATCCAAAGGTTTTTCATTTGTAGTGATTCTGCTGTTATAATGTTGAATCAATTTATTGGAAGATGTTTATTTTAACCGGGATTTTAATTAATTTTAACAATCGCGATTCAGCTTGTTTCACCTGATAAATTCGATATATTCAATCCAAAAAGGAAATAAAATGATGCAATTTGATATAAAAAAAGTGGTTGCCGCAGTATTTGTTTTGTTTTTTGGACTGATGGTTTACGCTGCTTTTTCCGGAAATTCGGACAGCACCCGCGATGATCTTTCGGGCGTTATTATTGCCCCGCCACAGGATTTTTTCATTATTCCGGTAGAAAACACCGGACAGGAATTTTCGCTAAAAGCTGCTGCGCTTGAATTGGAAAAAGCTATGCAATTTCATCCCGAAATCAAGAAAATTGCCCTGCAGTATCGGACTGGCGATGCGGATAATTATTTTTTGCTCGATTTGAATGAGAATACAATCCAAAATACTGCCAAAAATGAATACGGCACGATTGTCCAAACCACCTGGACCGGTTCGGCAATTCAGCGAATTCAATGGTGCAAAAGCAACGGTGATTTTACACCGGATGGCTTATCCGCACCCGAAAGCCGAAATTTGTATCATTAGGCTACCGGCAAATCAATTTACCACTACCAAAATAATTTTGAAAAAGCATCAACAAATCAGGCAATCTGCTGTTCTTTTACACCTTTTACCAACAGCCAAATGCAAACCGAAAGCTCCGCGATAACGGCTGGTAAAACAACAATATTTGCAAAAAATGTCTCATGTGCCGGAAAGAGGAATATGCCAAAACTGTTCAACAGATAGCCAACGGCAGCGATCATTAAAAAAATCCCCAAAACACCCGGAAAAAGGTTCGATTTGAAAATGAGGTAGCCGAGTATAACACAGTGAATGCCAAAAAAAGCGCCGGCAATCAGATAACCGATGCTGTGCATTTCCAAAAATAGCAGCACTAAACTATTGATTTGATCCGCCCCGAAAGTATTCAGATAATCCGCACCGCTCAGCAACTCCAGCGAAATAAAATGATTCAACATATTGACACTTGCAATTGCGGGATGCGCCAATATCCGCAACGTCGCGGCAATCAGCGATAGCGTTTTGCTGACCGGTTTGAGCAACACATAGAACAGAATAGACACAACCGCATCGCACAAAAATGCGATCAAATCGCTGGCGAATCCGATTCGGAACAGAAATTCGGAAGCCACAATATTATTGGCCGTTGCCGTTGCGTCACCGTGAACAATCAAATTGCCACGAACAAATCCTTCGCTGAAACCGGCACAAACAATAATTATCAGATACAAAATTCCGGTAATTCGCGCGATTGTGCGATAAGGCATTTCGGCAAGCGTATTCTTCATCAGGTTTTCTCCGGCGAGTGAGGTTTTCAATGGATTTCTCGTAGGCTATTGTAATGATTTTTTGCATTTTTACAAACAAAAAAAGCATCCCGAAGATAATGACAGTGAAATTATGATCATTATCTACAGGATGCTCAATTGCTTAACCTTATCAAGAATTAGTAAATACTGTGTTGATCAATTGCTAAAGTGATAAAACTTTTCAAAAAAATATGCGCCGGCGGTTCCTAACAGATACGCAAGAATATCCATCCAATCAAAGGTTGAGCCAAGAATGATATGCGCAATCTCGTAATCATCTATCCCCAAAATATTTACTAAATCAAAGTATTGTGAAATTTCGATGCTTGTTGAAAAAAGTAATACGCCAACAGCAAGTTTAATCGGTGAGCATTTGCAAAAGGAACGGATGAAATAGAAAATCAGTATTACGACGAGAACATCACCAACAAATGGGCGAATAAATGTATCCCGGATAAATAGGGCAATGATTATTTCTATCGCAAAAATAGAGCAAAATATCAAAAAAGCGGGTAGCGAAAATCGAAGGGTCATCTATTGATCAACTCGTTTCAATTACCGAATGAAATGTAAGGTTGTGTATATTCATTTTTGTATCAAAATAAATCACATAAGTGGTTATTCTATTGATATTTAGCTTTATAACAAACAACGATCTCAACATCATCCGCATTTCGCTCAACCTGAAATAAATGTAGTGAATTTGTAGTTTCGTCAAAGATGAGTTCATGCAAATAATTGCTGTAACTACGTTTCAGATTTAAAGGTATGTTAACAGATATCTGTCTTATGAATTGTCCTTCATTATCAAAAACATCAATGACATTTTGCTCGTTAATTACATTTGAAGTTATAACCCAAAGCTCATTTGGAACAACAAAGTAGAACGCCAAAATATCTGAATGGCAGTCGGGTGGGGAGAATGTTTTACCATTGCCCAATGTAGGACCTTTTATGGATGCTTTCTCTTTATTGGACAAAGGCACTTTTTTATACGCCCGACGAATCTCTTTAATTTTATTTCCATTTTCTGCATAAACAAATAGCTCATAATCCATGCTGTTTGAGACAAAAATTTCCCGTTGCGGCGAAATGGCAAAATTGGTTTCCCATTTACTTCTTGTCATAAAAGCACCGCTTTCTCCTGTGAGAACCTGCCGGTCAACATTGAATGTTAATAATTTTCTGATTTCCCGATTCTCAAGATTATACGACACAATTTCATTGACATTTATTAAACTTTTCGGATCACGGTTATTCAGTTTCGTTAACATTAACAGTGTATGGCTATCAAGAAATAGAGGCGATAGAAGATGATTCTGTGTTTTGTCTGAAATCCAACGCTCTTTCAGAAAGGTTCCATCTGGATCAAAATGTATTAATTTATCTATGGCTCTGTCAAAAATTATTGTTTCGTTTTGGGCGCCGTTTAAAATAAGCCCGGGAGACGTGTATTCTCCGGGACCGCTGCCATTTGAGCCAATTATTTTTATAAAATTTCCATTTTGATCAAATTTTTGAACACTATTATTGCCCTGTACTGCAATATAAATATTGTGGTTTTTGTCAACACTTATGTCTGTTATCAAATGAAAAAATTCGTTCACTTTATCGGAATTATCTCCAATGCGGAAAATTTCGCTAAACTGAAGATATTGAATATCCTCCCGTAACGGTTTTTCCGGGTTGTGGATAATAACAATCCCATCCTTTTTGGAGATGACTAATTCATCCTTTTTTTGACAGCTACAAAACATAAAAGCGGAAATCAGAAATCCAACGATTGTTCTCATTTATTTCCCTTTTGGGTATTTATTCGGCAGAGGATAAGAGCTCGCTGCCGTTAATTGCTGATGGATTAATATTCCGGTTTGCACAATTACATCATTCGGACACAACAACAAGCCTGTAGCTGTGTCCGTTAAATCATAGAATAAAAAAGCTTAGCGCAAAAGTATCATTTTACGGCTTTGCTCAAAAGAGCCAGCCTTCAGCTTGTAAATGTAAATACCGCTCGCGAATGAATATGCATCCCAACTAATTTCATAATCTCCGGCCGGTTGTTCACCGGCAACCAACGTAATCATTTTTTGACCGAGCATGTTAAAAATACTCAGTTCAACAACAGATTTTTTTGACAGTTGATAATTTATGGTTGTCGTCGGGTTAAAGGGGTTGGGATAATTTTGGCTTAATTGAAAATCGATTGGCGCGTTTTCGAAATGGTCATTTAGCGCAGTTAAATAATCACTATCGGGGTAATAGGGTTGCGGGATGATACCTTCATTGCTCAATAAAATCCACAAACTTTGTTGGGTTATGATGTCTTCAACCTGAACAGAATCGCCATTGAGGAATGCTAAATTGGATATCAAGCGCACGCCGTGCGAATAATCCGCATACATGGCAATATGTCCGTTATACACCGGTTGAATGGGATTATTCACGCCCAAATGCCAGCCATAAATGACCACCCGTTCATAATTTCTGTCCAGACTGTAAATTTTATTTGAGATGATGATATCTTTTTTAGTGCCACCAACGATGTTGTTTGCGGATCTGTCAAATCCCAATTGATTAAATTGTTGTTTGACTAAACCCGTGTGTAGCCAAAAAACCGGGACGGTTGTCATTGTATCCGATGGCGGAATGGGTTGAGGCTGCAGCTTAAATTCTGCATTGTTATATATGATATCCACCATTTTTTTGGTTGGCAGTATGCAATTCAAACTGTCCGCGAGGTATTGTGCCGTCGATGGGGTCATCGGTATGTAAAAATAATCCTCGTCAGATCCAATCGCCATATAATCGCACAGCGTATAAAAACTCAACGCATAGCTGTTCCCGCTAATCGATTGATTGATTGTTATGGCTTTTAATTTTCGAGAGAAAGAAGGGACATTGCCCGATAAAATTTCACTGACGACCGCTATTTCTCGATCGATGATGCTCAAATTTTTCACCTGATTGACAAACGCCGAGCCTTCTAACGCATTTGCCGGACGATCAGGAATATTCAAATATATGATTGAATCACTGGTTGTCAAATTCGGTCTGATATTGTCGGTGAGGATTGTGGGTTCAGACTGGCCAAAAATCATTTCAGTTGAAATTAGTATTAAAAGAATAGCCTTAATCAGCTTTACCATAGTGTATCTACCCGTTATTATATTGCACAGAACATTTTTTTACTGCTCATTTGCGGTTGAATTTCAAACCAACCAATGATAAAAATAAATGGGAAAAGATGCAACTGATGATTGACACCCAAAAAATATTCGAAAATGTGGGAGAATGGAAAATCAATTCAACCAAATCTGAAGGTGGTGTTGCTCAGAAAGGGATATCAGTCATATTACAGTTGTTTAATCCAACTTTTTATGATGGTTGAGATTTCTTCACCGTTTTTTTTTGCTGCATCATTCGATTTAATCGTAATTGTGCATCGATCCGGCGCTGCCCATTTTATTAACTTGAGGGGGTCATCCAAATGGAATTTCTGTGGAAGTTCTTTTTTCGTTGCACCTGTATGTAATACAATTTGAATATGTTTGGGGGGATATAGTTTGAATGTTGCAAAATGTTCAGTTATTCGATAGCTTGGGGCATTCCATTTTATTTCTTCGACGATATTTTCATTACATTGTTTTATGATTTGTCGTAACAACTCAATGCCATCTTTGAATGGATGGTTCAGGCTATCCATAAATTCATCTACATTGTTGCTTTCCAAATGAAGGTCCCTTTCGTTGCTGCAGTGTTGTTGGAAATTATTCCCGGGTTTATACATTTTCTAATAGTTCTATTGAATCACCTTTTTTCAAAATACCTTCAACCAAAACAGCGCAATAAACACCAGCCAAATTCGCGTGCGTTTTTGCAACATGACGTAAAATATCTGGGTTATGTTCTCCGGTAACCGGATCGAGCGATATCATTTTGCAACGAGGATCGCGTTCTAAAACCATCATCTCCGCCCGTTCACCAATTCGCAATCGTCGCCCGACAAATTCATCTTCGGCAAAACCTTTTTCCGATGACAGATTGATGTAAATATTTGCACGAAAGCGTTGTTTATTCAATGCTATTCCTGATTCCGTTTCTATCTGGCGGATGGTTTGCAGGCTGATTAATGAAACCGGGCGGCAATCGGTTAAGGCGCGATCCGAACGCACCAGCGTTATATGGTTTTCACCGGACAACCCTTCGCTAAGCATTTTTATCAATGCAGGATCATCAATCGACACGAGGTCGCCCGACGGTGTTGCAACATCTAAAAGTAAGTCATTGGGATCTGGATTGGCAGGATTAACACCTGGTTCGATGCGCATCGCTTCCATTAGATTTGGTGGCTTGGTAGCTTTCTCTGCATAACGAAACCTTGGACGATAACGTAGCATTTGCGGATTCGCCGTTGCATTCAAATAAGGAAAGCCTTTACGTGCAAAAGAATTTCTAAAGGCGTAGCATCGATCTCCGTAAAAGCCGGAAAAGCCCATAAAGCCTTCGGCAATTTCTTCTCCACCCATACTTTTGACGGGATACCGCCATATACTTTCAATATTTCCAATAGTTGTCATATTATCGATAGTTTTTAATGGGGTTGTTGCAGTAATCTGGATTTCCATCCCTAATAAAATAGCGATACATTCCATCAACTCTATTAAGCCAAAATATTTGTTCATCGTATGGCAATTGTTCCAATTTACCAGTTTGCAAAGCGTTCGACAAATTTGCCGTACCCTCTAATAAACCAAAATCGTTATCATTAATTAGTTTGTGCATATGATTTTTAATGTGAACCAATAGTCGATCTTTTAACTTCATATTTTTTCTAACAACACGTTTTATGCCGAATGCATCCCTTCCGAACCGGCGCAACACTACGCCATAATTTGCTGATGTTATTAAACTTTTTTGCACAAATTATAAATAAGTACAAAACTGCCAGCCTGGATGTTGCATCCGGTACGACCCAAATTTCGTGTCCGGATGTTTGACTAATTATGATTAAAATCAGGATTACGAGTACTTACGGGAAACTGAAAGCCGATACCTATCCGGAAACCATATCGTGTTGGGTCATAGCGATCGTCAACCATAATACCCTGTATATTAAACAACAAATTCTTTGAAATTGCAAATTCAGACTTTACGGCTGCCATCCATCTATCTTCACTCGTAATTAAGGACAATGGTGTTATGCCAAACCAAATTTTATAATACCAGTTGTCATTAGATACAATATTTATCCCAATCGAAAAAGGGGAGTATAAATCAGTCAGAAAATCCAGACTGAAATATGCTTTTTCCAAATCTCCGATTTTCAATCGGGCGTTTGGCAACGCAAAGTTGCGGTGACGTCGTTCGTAGGGGATATGTATATAGAAAAACCCCGGCTCAAACCCAATGTTTTTTCCATAAAAGCCCGTATATAAATTAACGATATAGTAAAGTACGCCATCTTGTGGTTTGCTGTATTCTAAAGAGTATTCCCCATACATCCTTAACAATTGTATACCAAACTCACTGTCGTTTGCAAAAAACTTTGTATTTAGCAATATTTCATTATATGGGGAACCGTCGTTGTCGTTGCCGTAGCCCAATATCAGGTTAGTGGTATAAATATTTTGGGGAGCGAGATTGTAAAAATTTGGATTCCAGACGCCGCGATGTCCGCTTTTTGCCTTTTGTGCGGCAGCAAAGTAAGCTTCTTCAACGGGCAATCCGGTTTGTTGCAACAGTTTACCAAAACCGTTTTCCAAATATTCTTTGATAACATCAACGGTTTGCATAGGATATTTTTTCCACATACAAACCCGGCGAACGTCCGTTGTGTCCTCAACTGATACAATGTATTCAATTTCAACAGATTTATTTAGTAATTTAGCCTTGGCATATCGCTGTACGAAGCGTGCAAATGAGCGATTTTTGGGATTGGAATCCATGACTGAAGGAACGTCAATATAAGCCAATTTAATTTTCTGCCCGCCTTCGATCTCAAACAAATTGCTATCCAATATTTTCCGGATCGCAACACTTTTGGCTGAGAGCTGAAGTGAAAAAATGACAAGAAAAAACGAAAAAAATAAAGGTGCGGATTTCATCTTAGAATGCCATTGCGTTTTAATGAAGGGTATAGAAATTTGTAATAAACTGCTTGTTATTTATCAGGTGGTTACCCCTAAACCGCAATGAGCCTGCGCTAAAAAACGGTTTATACCGAAAGTATCCCTTTGGGACCGGCGCAACATTTGCACCGAATTTGCTGATTTTATTAAAGTAATTTGCACAGATATATTTTTTAGAAAGAAACAGCAGCCCTGCGGTTGCGTCCGGCACAACTGAAAGTTAGGATCGCACAAAACAACTTGCAACAACAAAGGAAGATTTGCGTTCTCAATTGAAATTTTGGATCGTGCATAAAAAAAATATCGGCAACAAATATCTCGACGGATTTCTAAAAAGACTGGAGAGGGGGAAAACAGAAATTGCTGCTTTTGCACCCGAAGGACTTACGAATGCAACAAAAAAAAGGGTTGAATAATTATCTGTGATATTTCAGTGGCATAAAGAGAACCAAATCCATTTCTTGTCGGACTTTTGACAGGCAAATGACCATAACTCGTCTAGTTCCAGCATATCGCCTTTACGATAAGGCATCAGTGTTTTACAAATATCAGGCAGTGCCGGTGCTTTTTTTTATCCAACGAAGGGCAGTATTATAGGAAACACCAAACATTCGACCAAGACCCCGCGAGGAGACGCGTTCCTGGGCTGCCTTGATCAATTGCTCCTTCACTTCATCGGATTTTCGTAAGGATTTGATGACACCGGTAAACCCACAGTCATTGCATTTGAATTTCGGGTTACCGGAAGCATTTGAGCCATTTTTGACGACATTTGATGACTGACATTTTCTGCATTTGAAATTCTCTGTGATCATGAGTCACCTCTTTTTGGTGAAATATACGAAAATAAAGAATTGTATCAATCAAAATGTCGCACTACCAAAAGTCTAGATTTTCACTTCGTCAAGATGACAAAACTCAATTTATAATTTTAGTAAAAAAAATAAAACTAATGATAATTATAAACATTTGATTAATAAAATTGACTGATCATCAATTTGTTTACCGTATGAAGCTAACTTATTACTTATTTTTTCATAAATATGCGACAATTCCTCATGTCTGTTATTAAGAACAATTTGTTTTACTTTTTCCATTCCAAATTCTTCATCTTTATTATCTGTCGTCTCTGTAATTCCATCAGTTAATAATATGAATATATCATTCTTGTTCCATACTGTGCTGTTTGTTCTATAATTAAAATCTTTTGTCGCTGCAATTGGAAGATGCTTTATTATCAATTCATCAAAATTGTTCGAATCATTTGCAAGTTTTAAAATCGGAAGATGTCCTGCTGTTGAATATTCCACAGTATAATTTGGATTAAATTTCAAAAATGCACATGTAAGAAACATGGTTTTCTTTTTTAAATTGTAAATTGTCTTGCTGGTTTCAGTTAAAATTGAACTTAGCTGTTCATCTTTATTTAATAAAACTCGAATCGTGCTCTTAAACATCCCCATCAATGAACCTGCCGCAACTCCATGACCCGATACATCTGCAATATAACAAGTATGGGAAGTCTCATTTTCGAAATAGTCAATTAAATCGCCGCCGACTTCATCAGTAGGATTAGATACTCCAAATATTTCAAAACGGTTATTAACTATTTCAATTTTTGGAACAAGGTTCGAATGAAGCTCCTGCGCAAGGTCCATTTCAGCCTGAAGCCGAAAATTTCTTAATCCCTCCTTATTAATAAATATAACAAGCAGTATGTATCCCAGAACAATTGTTACTAAAATTCCAAAGGCATCCAAAGATGCTCTTTGGGGAAATTCGGAAAGCGGTAATTGGTTAGCTCCTTTCCAGATGTTAATTCCAACTACAATTTGAAATATGATAGTAAACGGTAGGAATTTAAGATTTCTTGTAAAAGAATAAACATAGAATACTGCAACAATCCCTGAATAAATCACATTAATAAAAAGCAGCGGTTCTGAAAATGAACCTTTTGAAAGTAGATCGATGATAAATCCAATTCCTGAAAATAGAAAGAATATCGCCGAAACAAATATTAGATATCTTCTAAATGGTATATATCTCCAGAATTTGCTTTTTGGCAAATAATTATTTTTTATCAATTTAGTCTTCTAAATAAATTCTGAGATCCGTTATTTATTATTAAAATGCAGGTTAGATTCATTGTTAACAAATGGTCTTTTTTTTGATTCTTCGATAAGAAGATAAATAAATACAGTTGCAAAAGAAACTTTTCTTTGATAAAAAACTGCAGATATTGAATGTTAATCGTATTCGTAATTTGCTGATGTTTTACATCCATTGCCAAACTAAAATTTAGAACAAAAGCACAACCCTGCGTTTGTGTCTGGTACAACCGCTTTTTAGATAGGTCGAAATTATATTGTTTCAAAAAAAAATTGTCTTTAATAGTCTTAGCATTCGATGCTTACTAACGGTCTGAGTATAAAGGGATAAGGTCACTTGAACACATTTCTTAAAACAATTTTCCAACAATTATAATATTCCCATACCACAAAGAAGAACCAACTGCCCTTGGCTCACTCTGATGCGCAGATTTTTAGCGCCCGCTTGCGTTATGAATCTCTCTTTTATATGCGTAAATTTTCAAGGCTGTTTTACAAATCAAACTGGCTTTTGATCATTGCAATAAATTCGTCTTCGTCCATCTCTCGGCGATTGCCCAGTAGATATTCTGCATCAGCACCAGCCCGATACCGTAGCTTGTTTGTTTCATCGTTTGCAGCTGTAAAAATCACTTCTGCTACCATTTTGGCGGGTGAGGCATTGTTCCCGAATTTTTTAAAACCTTTGAATACAGCAGCAATTAATTGCTGATACTCGATCATACTTTCATCATTTTGAAAGTCAAAGGAACGGCCGCCGAAATCGGTAGTTATCATCCCGGGTTCTACGATTTTTACTTTTACGCCAATCTTTGCCATTTCATAGCTTAGAGCTTCGGATATGCCTTCAACGGCGAACTTGGTTCCATGGTAGAGGGAACCCAATGGAAAGGTCATTTTCCCGCCGATAGAGGAAATATTAACAATGACCCCATTTTTATGCTGCCGGAAATGAGGGATAACTGCCCTGGTAACATCAATCAAACCAATGACATTGGTATTAAATTGACGGATGATATTTTCTCTCGGGAAAGCTTCCAACGGCCCGTAGGCGCCATAGCCGGCATTGTTTACCAGAACGTCAATTTTATCAAATCTGGCGATGCCTTCCCGGATAGCTTGATCAATTGATGGCAGATCCAGCACATCTAACCGGGTGAGCAGAACATTCTTCAGGTTATGGAATTCTTTCTCTTTTTCGGGGTCGCGCATCGTTGCGATGATATTCCATCCTTTTTCATTAAACAAGTGGACAGCGGCTTTACCAATGCCGCTACTGGTTCCTGTAATTAGAACTGTTTTATTCATTTCCAAATTCCTTATTTGTTAAGTTTCAACATATCTTCCATCCCGTTAGCAGTATAAAGTTGCCGGGTGATGTCATGCAAAAGTTTGTTGTACGCTTCAACAGGTTCTTTCAGGAAAGTGTAATCAACCACAGTCCTGAACGGTTTTTTACCGAACGGCATTGCCAGCAGGTCAACAATGGCATCGGCGACCTTTTGCGGATGCTGATCGGGAATGGTTTGCAATAATTGCTGTAGCCCTTCCATGCCTGCCTTTGGTATGTGGATCATTTCACCATATGTCATGCTTCTTTCTTCATCCTTTGGTTGAAGTTGGAGCATAACATCCAAAAATTCTGTCGGCATTGCACCCGGTTCAACGATGTATGACTCGATGCCAAATCCCGCAAGTTCGGCTCTGTAGCTTTCCGCCATTGCTTCCAACGCATATTTCGAAGCACAGTAAGTTCCATAAAACGGGAATGTCAATCTGCCGATACCACTGGAGATATGAATAACGGTACTTTGCGATTGTTTTCTAAGATGTGGAAGCGTTGCCCGCATGACCCGTTGAACCCCATAAACATTGACATCGAAAACCTTGTGCATATCTTCAACGGTGAAAAACTCTTGTATTCCTATCGTGCCGATACCGGCATTGTTTATGACGACATCTAATCCACCCAGTAATTGAATCGCTGTTTCAACACCCTGATTAACACTGGCTATGTTCGTTACATCCATTTCAACCAATTGGACGCCTGCAGCTTTCAGTTCTTCGGTGACATCTGCATTTTTACCTTTTAGCGAACGCATGGAGCCAACTACCCGACTTCCCTTTTTTGCAATGGCTATGCTTGTGAGTTTACCAATGCCGCCACTTGCACCGGTGATGAGAATTTTTCTGCTCATTATGTTGTCCCTTCAATTTGGTTACAGATTGATAGAAACAAAATAGTCACATGAGCATTCTATCCTTAACACAGATTCTGGAAAGAAGAACACATTTTTTGGATTTTTTAGGCGAGAAGCTATAGAATGTGGGGCAATATCACCATTTAATTAATTTTGGCGTCGATATTCCTGTGGTGTAATGCCGGTTTTACTTTTAAAAAGGCGGCTGAAATAATGCGGGTAGTTGAAGCCAAGCGTATAAGCGATGCCGCTGATCGATTCATTGGAACCAAGGAGTAGATTTTTGGCTTTTTCGACCAAAAAGTGGTTAATGTGGTCTTTTGCGGTTTTATCTGTTTCTTTTTTTAAAAGATCACTCAAATAGCCCGGGGACAGGAAACATTCCTTGGCGAGGTATTGAACAGTAGGGGGGCCAAATTCCAATAAATTCCCGGATTTGAAATAATCGTTCAATAACGACTCTACTTTTGATACGACATCCTGACCTTGTGCTGTTCGTGTATTAAACTGGCGTTCGTAATATCGCGTACAATAATTCAATAATAATTCGATATCTGAGACCAAAACCCGTTGGCTATGATTATCAATACGTTCTTTGATTTCTGCCTGTATCATCTGGATAATTTGGGTAATGGTTGCTTCTTCTTGAGCGGATAAATGCAGCGCTTCATGTACCGCATAGGAGAAAAAAGAATAATGATCAATTCTGTCGCCAAGTTTAGTATTTCTTATCAGGTCCGGATGGAAGTAAAGCATCCAACCTTTGACTTCATTTAGCGCCTGGGCTTTGTTAACCGAAAACACCTGATTGGGAGCCATAAAAATTAAGGTGCCTTCATCAAAGTCGTAATGGGTTCTTCCATAGTCAAGCCCGCAGCTTTTGTCCTTAAGGGCAATGCAATAAAGGTCAGATGTAAATTTTGTTCCAATGAGTTCTTCACCGTATGCAAGTTTGGATACATCAATAATGGTGATCAACGGATGGGTAGGCTTGTTAAATCCCATTGTTTCATGAAGTTGACTAATGGAATTGTGTCTGATAGTTTTATTATCCATATTCTGATTCTCTTTGTTGGTAACTATCGAAATTAGTCATTTTTGTAGAAAATCTCTAACACGAATCACTTTTTTTTTAACATAAATTCCGATATGGATGATTTAACGTGAATCCATTAGATCAGGTAGTGGATTTGGGTTATAAACTATTTTTTCAACAACTGCCCATAGGTGTGTAACTTTGCTATAAAAAAATGGTTACAGTTATACTTCGGCTGGATTGACAAAGCCGAGTTGCTAACTTGACTTTGTCAATCATAGCTGAGCGAATTGTTCTCAATCTTCCAACGGCGTTATTTCGAAGTTCAGAAACTTGTACAGCGGCAGCGTCCGGGCGATTTCCCGGACCTGGTCGTGCGATTTACATCGCCAAACTGACCACGCTCCCGATTGATCAGCCGGGAGATACAAAGCTTCCATTATCCCTTGCTCGGCTAACTCATCCGCTCTGGCTTCCTCTGCGGGCAACAGGGCCTGCATTGTTTCATCAAACGGTTGATTCCATGTAGCTTTCAGCATAAATCGCATACGTTTGCTCCTTTATCGATTTGATAATGATATTTCCTTTATTTTTACCATGCGCCAGCGGCGGTTGCGGTTCGTGCATACTCAGCGAAATCTCGTGGCTGGCGACCCAGGGCACGCTGCACCCCATCGGTCAGGTAGGCGTTGCGCCCATCCAATACTGTAGAAAAAAGATAATCCAGCATCCAAACAACTTCCTTCGGGGCACCTGAATTTGCAACTTCAGTTACAAAACCCTCATGTGGGACCTGAACGTATGTTATGTCTCGATGTGTCGCTTTTGATATTTCTTTAGCGATGTCAGCAAATGTCATCAGGCGCGGGCCGGTCACTTCATAGATTTCGCCGGAATGTCCTGATTCCGTTAATGCAACAATAGCAACATCCGCAATATCTTCAACATCAACAAATGGCTCGGGAGTATCGCCTGCAGGCAATGTTATTTGTCCGGCAGAAACCATATCAACAAAAGCGCCTTCAGAAAAATTTTGGTAAAACCAGCTGGCTCGAACAATTGTCCATGCCAGGCCACTTTCCTGAACTATGCGTTCACAGGCTTGAGCCTCGGCTTCGCCCCGACCGGACAGCAATACCAGGCGCCGGACACCTTTTTGTTTTGCTCGGTCAACCAGAGCTTGAATAGTATCCGTTGCGCCAGGCATAGCCAAATCCGGTGCATAAGAGATGTATATCGCTTCAACATCTGCTAAACAGGCATCCCAGCTTTTCTCATTGTTCCAGTCAAACGATGGGGATGCAGAACGCGAACCAATTCGAACCGGAATCCCTTTCGCCTGAAGACCAGTGACGATGCGTCGGCCTGTTTTTCCGGTCCCGCCAAGAACGAGAATCTGACCGTTAAAATCAGCCGTTTTGTTATGATTGAAATGTGTCATAGCTTGCTCCTAAGTAAAATAGTGAATAAATGAGATTACTTTTCAAATGTGCAGTACTGCCATTGATAAAAAGCAACCTTGACGATGACATATCGTTCTTAGTAACAAGCAAAAAATAACAATTGGGTTATTTTAATTCTTGACGATCTCTGCCAAATTTTTGACATCTGATGCCAAATTTCAGCAATTGGAGGTTATGTTTGATGACGAATGCGGAAATTTCGGGGGGTATGCCCAGCCCAGCGCTTAAATGCGCGGGCAAATGCACTTTGTTCGGAAAAGCCAGTCATAAAAGCAATTTCAACCAGGGAAAAGTCGGTTTTTCGCAACAGGCGCTCAGCTAACTGTCGTCGTGATTCATCAACCAGGGTTTGATACGAGTATCCCAACGCCGATAACCGTCGTTGCAGGGTTCGCCCACTCATACCAAGATGAAGGGCAACATCAGAGATCATTGGCACGCCCTCACTCAGGGATTGTGTCACATGACGCCGAACCTGCGCATCAAGGGCGGTATCATCTTCAAGTTTCGACAGTTCAGTTTCAAGGTGTGATTGAAAGAATTTTGAAATACTTTCATCACCAAGCTTGTTAGGTGCATGTAGACTTTCCTTTGAGATGAGCAGTGCGTCTCTATCCGAGCCGAAATGCACCGGACAGCCAAAAAAGGTTTCATGACCTGCAATGGATTCCGGTGCTGGGTGTTTGAAATAAACGGCTATCGGATGAATTGTTTCTGTGGACACTTCCCTGCTGATCGTTAAGACGCTGGCAATGGTAGCCTCGTTCGACAATCGCATACCAAGACGCCTTTCCCCGGAACGGTGCAAATGGATGAACGCTCCATCTTTCGTGGTTTCCACTTCATATGTGGAAACACTGGTTAGAACCCGGGCATACCGTTCAGCACGGTTATAAGACCCACGAAGCGTGGTTGCCGATTTCCAGGCAAGCCCAAAAGCGCCATAGTCATCGATCTGCATATTAGCACCCGTTCTCAGAGGCAGCGTTGCGCCATTTCGGTCAATTTTGGCTGCCTTTTCAAAAAATGAATAATACAGTGTATCCGAAATCATATAAACCGGCTTGTTTAACTCAATCCCCATTGATTGGGCCAGGGCATTTTTACTATCGATATTACACTCAATAGCCCCAAAAACTTTACTGACAAATAATGTGGTGATCTTTCCCATGTATTGAAAAACCATTTAAACGTAGATAAATAAAGTAATATTTTAGTGACTGACTCAAGTACAGCTTGCAAAACAACAAGGTTTATGCCGAAGGCATCCCATCGGGACCGGCGCAACACTACGCCACAATTTGCTGATGTTTTACAACCCATTTGCACAAACTAAAATTTAGAACGAAAGCACAGCCCTGCGGTTGCGTCCGGTACAACCGAAAGTTAGAACCGCACAAAACGAACTTGCACACAAACAACCACCGCAGACAAAACACGCGTTGGCAGCCAACGACGCAAAAACACGACATGTAGAAACTGGCACCAAAAAATGAACATTTACAACAAAATGGTAAACCAAAACAGATAAGAGTTTATGTTTTTCCAACAGCCAAAATCGGTTTTTGTCTTTTTAGCCTTTTTCGATTTGCATTCTAACAACACGGTTTACCGGCGCAACACATGCACTAAATTTGCTGATGTTTTACAACCATTTTGCACAAACTAAACTTAGAACGAAAGCACAGCCCTGCGGTTGCGTCCGGTACAACCGAAAGTTAGAACCGCAAAAACTGATTTGCACTGCACAGAAAAATAAAAAATTATGACTGACCAAAACACTGACAGAAAACAGAAAAAGTAAAAATAAAACCTGCCAAAACCACACTTTTTGAATCGCGGACTCTTAAATATTTATCCTGAAAATTGGCTTTCACTTATGGAAAGCGGACGTCTTTAAAATATTAACTTTGCGTTGGCAATTACTCCATTTTTGGAGCCTTTTCTTTTTTGAAAAAATGGAAAACTGAATCTAACAACACGGTTTACCGGCGCAACACTTGCACCAAATTTGCTGATATTCTACAACTGTTTGCACAGACTAAAACTTAGAAAGAAATTGCCAGCCCTGCGGTTGCGTCCGGTACAACCGAAAGTTAGAACCGCAACACTTTGTTTTTTCAAAGCTCCGCCAACTGACTTACATTTTTACAGAAGCCCGCAGTTGAATACAAAACCCAAATTATAAACTTGCGAAAAACTGGCACTAAAGTAAACCGACTCTTAAAAACAAATCCTGCAACTTGGCTTTCACTTTCGAATACGGGCTCCTTTTAAATATCAATTTTGTGTAGGCTATTGCTCCGTTTTCCGGAGTCTTTTTTTTTTTCTGAAAAATACAAAACTAAATCTAACGATTTAGTACTTACATGCGCACCGGAATAGGGCGGTTGCCCAGGACTTTCACGAAATTCATCGCGCGACGCAAGTGTCGCGTACAGTACGGGTTAAAAAAGTGATTTATTTACTTTACCTTTTTTAAAATATTTTCACAATCAAATTCTAAAATTCCTTGCAATGCATTATTTTCCTTGTAACAAACTAGTTTAATATTATCTTGGTCTAAAATTAAATATTTATATATTGCTTTTCCTCTTCTATGTATAGATCCTTCTTTAAATGTAGAATCAAACTCTCCAAATTCCTGAGACAAATATAAAGTGTCTTTATAAATATTAAATGTTCCATAGGTGTGCTCATCTATTTCACAATTATAGTTAATAAATGACAAGTCAAGATTGAGATACAATGAATCATTGGCTTCGCTTGTGACTTCACATATCCAAATTGTATTTAGAAAGTTTTGATTAATTTCTTGTCCAAAAAAGAATGTACATAATATTAATATTAAAATTATTATTTTAAATAAAAGCATATTTAGTGTTCACTTTGAATGTTTTATATTGAACCCATCTAACAACACGGTTTACCGGCGCAACACTACGCCACAATTTGCTGATATTTTACAACCCATTTGCACAAACTAAAATTTAGAACAAAAGCACAGCCCTGCGGTTGCGTCCGGTACAACCGGAAGTTAGCGACCATCAGGCAAATTGTTAGGAATATAACGACCATGAAAAATTTATTTTTCCCATTCTTTTTCAAATCCTTTTTTGATATAAGCTTTTTCCTTATCTGTAATCTCACGATTTCGAAATTCAGCATATATAGCATAGGCGTCTTCAATGGTATTAATTCCTAAATCATAATTTGCACGTCCCCATTTGTATAATGCTATCGACTCTAATGTTGTAAATACTCCGGGTTTTATCTGAACACCGTTATATTCTTTTTCTTTGATTTCAGAAAAAAAATCAAATTTACCACCTTCCGTAGATTCTTTTAAAATAATTTCTTTTAGCTCGTCTTTCGTTGGAATTTTGAATTCAGAAGGTTGTGATTCATAAAATTTTTCTTTCATAATCAATGAAAGAACTGCATTGTTAATTGACTCATTGGGTATAATCTTAAGTTTTTTGCCATTAAAATGGAGAATTCCACTTTCAATTTTTGCTTTTGGATCAAATTTTTCTTGGATTATTTCATTTGCCCGATTTTCTGTGATATCACCATTCAGATCACAATCAAACTCTAATTCATTCTCTGTTGCAATATTAATAACTCGAAATTTCTTTTCAGGGGAACTAACCAACATTATTAAGTGAGATACATTTTGTAGCTTAGCAATAATAAAGAAATCTGATGGAAGTTTAATAGCTGAAGTTTCAATTTCATTTAGCGTTGGTGTATCTGAAACATAAACCGACGAGTTTTTATTCTCGATATTGTTTATTAGTGTGTAATAGTTTGATATTAGATTATACTCGGTAAATTGTTGCTCATTTATCGAAATTGAATTAAATATTGGATTCCCATTATTGTCCGTTTGAGCGTAACTATTCATAGTTGTTAATATAAAAATGCCAAAACTGAACCAACACAAAAGCTTACTGAATAACCTGCAATACTTGAAACAATTCTTAGTTGAAATACAATTGTTATGAATTCCCATATTAAAGTCCACTTCACATTTCTTGTCGCTAACAACACGGTTTACCGGCGCAACACTACGCCACAATTTTCTGATTTTATTAAACTTATTTGCACAATTATTTTTTAGAACAAAAGCACAGCCCTGTGGTTGCGTCCGGTACAACCGAAAGTTAGAACTGCACAAAACCGATTTGCACAGAAACAACTACCGCAGAAAAATATGCGTTGGCAACCAACGACGCAAAAACACGACATGTAGAAACTGGCACCAAAAAACGAATGTTCACCACAAAATGGTAAACCAAAACAGATAAGAGTTTATGTTTTTCCAACAGCCCAAAACGGTTTTTGTCTTTTTAGCCTTTTTCGATTTGCCTTCTAACAACACGGTTTATGCCGAAGGCATCCCTTCGAGACCGGCGCAACACATGCACCGAATTTGCTGATATTTTACAACCAATTGCACAAAATAAAATTTAGAACGAAAGCACAGCCCTGCGGTTGCGTCCGGTACAACCGGAAGTTAGAAACGCAACACTAAATTTTTACAAAGCTCCGCCACCTGACTTACTTTTAACCCGCAGCGCAGAATTGACAAAGACCGAATTATAAACTTTGCCAAAACTTACATTTTGAGAGTGTCTCTTTTTTGGTTATACTTTTTGACTAGTTTCTTAACGTCGTTGCTTATCACTTCTTTTTTCACGTGAGTTGCTATGTACAATATCGATTCCTTTGTTTGGGTTGTAACAAAGCCAACATAAAATACTAAATAACGACGATTTGTTCGTCCTCCAATTCCGATCATTCTTAAAGGGACCCAAAGTGGAAAAGCTGAAAACACTTTTGATACATTGTTCCATTGAAGTGAGAACCGGTTATCCTCCCAAAGAATATACTTACCTATCCCAATTTTCCAATATCTCCTTAAGCCTTTTTCAGAGAAATACAAGCGAAGCGTTGGCATAAGAAACAGAATAGCAACCAATTCAAGAGGAATTCCTAGGATTATTATCCAACTGAGTATCAAATCTCTACCCAAAGTTATTCCACTAAAAGCTGCATCAACAGCTACGACAATGACGAATATTGATAAAAACATTATCGGTTTTTTGACCTTTATTTCCATATGTTTAATTTTGCCCGAATCTAACAACAAGGTTTACCGGCGAAACACTACGCCATAATCTGCTGATTTTATTAAACTTATTTGCACAAATATTTTTTAGAACGAAAGCACAGCCCTGCGGTTTCGTCCGGTACAACCGAAAGTTAGAAATAGTTTAATAATATTTTGCTTTTTGGGAAAAACTATACCATTAAAAAGCATCAATTAACTTTATTCAGGTAATCTCAATTTTTTCTGTGGTTAAGTGTTATGTATTTTAGTGCGTTTTCTTTACTCATAAATTCGGGAAAAGGTTTTACTTCATTTTTAGGATCTGCCAATTTCCAAAGATTTTTAATACATTCAGGAACGGATATATGAATAACATCTGATCCGCCTAATTGTTGGAATTCTTCTCTCAGAATTGCAGACTCAAAGCTACCATCACCAATAAACTTTACATTTGAATAATCAATTAAAATATATTTAACATGGCTTATTATCTTATGTCTAACCAAATCCAGCATTGAACCCCAACTACCAACCCAGTATTCTTCTGGGAAATAAATTATTGCAAAATCGTCAAACAATTCAAATTTTAGGCCGTTTTTGTATTCAACAATCATATTTCTAACAAAAAGGTTTACCGGCGAAACACATGCACACAACCGGCTGATTTTATTAAACTTATTTGCACAAATATTTTTTAGAAAGAAACTGCCAGCCCTGCGGTTTCGTCCGGTACAACCGAAAGTTAGCCGAGTTTTTGATAATATTTAATAAACTTCAACTACTGTTTTTTGACTTTTATTAATGGATATTCTGTCACAAACTCTCCATTAAACCGTTGATAAAGCATGTTATTTAGATAAAGATATGGCTCATTATCAAAAAAAATTTCATTGAAAATTTCGTCTTCGGTTAAATTTAGAATTAATTCAAAAGTGTCTGAATTTTTATCGCTTGGTATATATGACAATACAAAATTACCAATATATAGTTTGATGTTATTTATAGGCGAATTATACTCATTTTTACTAACAAGAAATGGCCCAAATTTTACAGAATCCGTTGAGATAACATGAATTGATGGGTCATAATCTGGATGCCAACCATTTAGTTTTATTTGAGGATATAAAAAAGCCTCTTCTCTTTCTCTGTTATAGACAGTTATTGTTATTACACTGTCGCTGCTTTCTGATTCTTTAACCTCTTGTATCTCAGGTAATGGTGAAGAAAATAAAAATATTGTATCACTCTTTATTTTCCAGTTACCGTGAATAGGTAACCTCCATCCACCCACATCAAAAAAATATCTATATTGGAAAGTATTATCTGAATTTAATTCAAGAATCTGTTGAGTAAATCCGCTATTTTGGCTATAAATACCAACAATTTCAGAAGTTGATATTTGCGGATAACAGGTAAACGTTAAAATGTAAATAAGAAGTAAAGTTTTCATTTCATAAGAAATTATTTAAAGATAATAGTAACGGCTAACAAAAAGGTTTACCGGCGAAACACTTGCACACAACCGGCTGATTTTATTAAACTTATTTGCACAAACTATAACTTAGAAAGAAACTGCCAGCCCTGCGGTTTCGTCCGGTACAACCGCCAGTTAGAACAGCACAAAGCGAACTTGCACACAAACAACCACCGCAGACAAAACACGCGTTGGCAACCAACGACGCAAAAACACGACATGTAGAAACTGGCACCAAAAAACGAACGTTCACCACAAAATGGTAAACCAAAACAGATACAAATTTATGTTTTCCCAACAGCCCAAAATTGTTTTTCGTCTTTTTTAATTTGCATTCTAACAACACGGTTTACCGGCGCAACACTACGCCACTATTTGCAGATGATTTACAACCAATTTGCACAAATTAAAATTTAGAACAAAAGCACAGTCCTGCGGTTGCGTCCGGTACAACCGAAAGTTAGAACCGCAACACTAAATTTTACCACGAAAAAATACACCGCGAAAAACACACAAAACTTACAGATTTACAAACACTCAAAAATATAAACTACTGAAAACCTTTCACTTACGAAAACCGACTCTTAAATATTTATCCCGCAAACTGGCTTTCACTTTCGAAAAGCGGACGTCTTTAAAATAATATTTCTGCGTTGGCAATTGCTCCATTTTTTGGAGTTTTTCTTTTCTGAAAATACAAAACTGAATCTAACAACACGGTTTACCGGCGCAACACTACGCCACAATTTGCTGATATTTTACAACTCATTTGCACAAACTAAAACTTAGAACAAAAGCACAGCCCTGCGGTTGCGTCCGGTACAACCGAAAGTTAGAACCGCAACACTAAATTTTACCACGAAAAAAATACAGCGAAAAACACACAAAACTTACAGATTTACAAACAACCAAAAATTTAAACTGTTGAAAACCTTTCACTTACGAAAAACGGACTCTTAAATATTTATCCCGCAAACTGGCTTTCACTTACGAAAAGCGGACGTCTTTAAAATATTTACTTTGCGTTGGCTTTTGCTCCATTTTTTGGAGTCTTTCTTTTTTGAAAAAATACAAAACCGAATCTAACAAAAAGGTTTACCGGCGAAACACTTGCACACAACCGGCTGATTTTATTAAACTTATTTGCACAATTTAAAATTTAGAAAGAAACTGCCAGCCCTGCGGTTTCGTCCGGTACAACCGCCAGTTAGAACAGCACAAACCAATTTGCACACAAACAACCACCACAGACAAAACGTGCGTTGGCACCCAACGACGCAAACACACGACATGTAGAAACTGGCACCAAAAAACGAACGTTCACCACAAACTGGTAAACCAAAACAAATAAGAGTTTATGTTTTTCCAACAACCAAAATCGGTTTTTGTCTTTTTAGCCTTTTTCGATTTGCCTTCTAACAACACGGTTTACCGGCGCAACACTACGCCACAATTTGCTGATATTTTACAACCATTTTGCACAAACTAAAATTTAGAACAAAAGCACAGCCCTGCGGTTGCGTCCGGTACAACCGAAAGTTAGAACCGCACAAAACGAACTTGCACACAAACAACCACCGCAGACAAAACGCGCGTTGGCAACCAACGATGCAAACACACGACCCGTAGAAAAGACCACCAAAAAGAATGAACTTTCACCAAAATCTGGTAAACCAAAACAGATATAAACTTATGTTTTCCCAACAGCCAAAATCGGTTTTTGACTTTTTAGCCTTTTTCAATTTGCCTTCTAACAACACGGTTTACCGGCGCAACACTTGCACCGAATTTGCTGATTTTATTAAGCTTATTTGCTCAGATAATTTTTAGAACGAAAGCACAGCCCTGCGGTTGCGTCCGGTACAACCGAAAGTTAGAAATGCACAAAACGAACTTGCACAGACAAAACCACCGCAGACAAAACGCGCGTTGGCAACCAGCGACGCAAACACACGACATGTAGAAGTTGCCACCAAAAAGAACGAACTTTCACCACAATCTGGTAAACCAAAACAGATACAAACTTATGTTTTCCCAAAAATCAGAAACGGTTTTTGTTTTTTTCATTTTGCTTTCTAACAACACGGTTTACCGGCGCAACACATGCACCGAATTTGCTGATATTTTACAACCCATTTGCACAAACTAAAATTTAGAACGAAAGCACAGCCCTGCGGTTGCGTCCGGTACAACCGAAAGTTAGAACCGCAACACTAAAAATTACCACGAAAAAATACGCCGCGAAAAACACACAAAACCTACGAAAATGCAAACAAACAAAATATAAACGACTGAAAACCTTTCACTTACGAAAAACGGACTCTTAAATATTTATCCCGCAAATAGGCTTTCACTTACGAAAAGCGGACGTCTTTAAAATATTAACTTTGCGTTGGCAATCACTCCATTTTTGGGAGTTTTTCTTTTCGAAATTAACGGAATTTTCAATCTAACAAAAAGGTTTACCGGCGCAACACTACGCCACAATTTGCTGAATTTTTACAACCCATTTGCACAAATATTTTTTAGAACAAAAGCACAGCCCTGCGGTTGCGTCCGGTACAACCGAAAGTTAGAAACGCAACACTTTGTTTTTACAAAGCTCCGCCAACTGACTTACATTTTTACAGAAGCCCGCAGTTGACCACAAAACCAAAATATAAACTTGCAAAAACCCAGCACTAAATTAAACCGACTCTTAAATATTTATCCCGCAAACTGGCTTTCACTTACGAAAAGAGGACGTTTTTAAAATATTTACTTTGCGTTGGCTTTTGCTCCATTTTTCGGAGTCTTTTCTTTTTTGTAAAAATACAAAACTGAATCTAACAACACGGTTTACCGGCGCAACACTTGCACCGAATTTGCTAATTTTATTAAACTTATTTGCACAATTATTTTTTAGAACGAAAGCACAGCCCTGCGGTTGCGTCCGGTACAACCGAAAGTTAGAACCGCAACACTGAATTTTACCACGAAAAAATAAACTGCGAAAAACACACAAAACTTAAGGTTTTACAAACAACCAAAAATATAAACTACTGAAAACCTTTCACTTACGTAAAACCGACTCTTAAATATTATTCATCAAATTGGCTTTCACTTTCGTTCGCGGATGTCTTTTAAAATATTATTTCTGCGTTGGCAATTACTCCATTTTTTGGAGTTTTTCTTTTTGAAATTAACGGAATTTTAATCTAACAAAACGGTTTACCGGCGCAACACTACGCCATAATTTGCTGATTTTATTAAACTGATTTGCACAGATATTTTTTAGAACAGAAGCACAGCCCTGCGGTTGCGTCCGGTACAACCGACAGTTAGAACCGCACAAACCGACTTTTACCACGAAAAAATACGTTGCAAAAAAACACACGAAACTTACGGATTTGCAAACAACCAAAATATAAACTACTGAAAACCTTTTACTTACGAAAAACGGACTCTTTAGATTATATCTTGAAGGATTGCATCACAATTGATTTTTATATTCCTCCGGTGTGACTGAAATAATAAATAAAAAAACTCCATCTTTGTCTTTATAATTATAATTCATTGTAATATCATTCTCTCTAAATATTGCCATTTGAGGATGGGTTTTTACATTATTAATAATGTTTGGTTTTAAATAGGATATCAATGTATCCTGATTAATTTCTTCTTTTGAATAGTTTACTAATGTATAAAAATATGAAAAGTTTTTCCCAGGTCCACCCAATGTAGTATCGAGTCTTGTATCTTGGTCTAAAATTATTGGGCAAGATTTATTCATCTCTTGCGCTGCTTGCACAAGAATTTCCTCAATATTAGGTTTCTTGAAAATTGTATCAATAAGAAATTGCGATCCCACATAACCGATTAAAAGTCCGATTACCGTAAAAACAATTGTTTTAACATTCTTACTCATTTGAATTTTTCTCCTTAACTGAATCTAACAACACGGTTTACCGGCGAAACACTTGCACCAAATTTGCTGATGTTTTACAACCCATTTGCACAAAATAAAATTTAGAACAAAAGCACAGCCCTGCGGTTGCGTCCGGTACAACCGAAAGTTAGGATTGCAACATTAAATTTAGATCAAATTATTAGAACAAATTTAAGTTTGCAGACCATACAGAAATTAACACATTAGTTACAAAAGCTAAACAAATAGCTCTGCTTTAAATTGGTTCATTTTCACTTTACCACGAAATATGGAGACTTATTAGTGCTTTATCAGACCTAATTTCGGGTAGTAGTTTGTATTCTATTTTTGATGAATTATCACTCGTTAAGTTAGAATTATAAATTTGTACTGATTCAATCATATGATTACCGGCTGAAAAATAATTGTACCCGCCTACAATTAAGCTAACCACTGACAACCCTATCATTGTTAATCCCAAAGGTTTTGGAGATTTTTTGTTAATTGTTTTCCCTTCGCGGGGATCATATACTTGTTCGCCAGTATCTTTATTTAAACCGATCGCTAAACCTAATCCCATAAATGCAAATGTTCCTGTATAGCCAATAACACTAACAACCCTCTTTTTCTTAAATTTACTCCATTCTGCCAAAGCTTCGGGATTTGATTCAACAAAGGGACGAATCCCGTTTCCGAAATAACCTGCGTTTCTTATTTTTTTTTCATCACCGATCTTAAAAGCATAACTTAGCGTGCTGGTGCTTGTTGTCATATTTTGTGTTTGGGTTTCAATCAATGTGATGGGCTGGTTTAGACTATTTGTCGTGGTAAGATCTTCAGGATGGCTTTGAGCATTAATAACAACCGTTAATCCGATGAAAAATACAAAACAGAGCTTCAATAAGTTCATGATTTGCCCCTTAAAAGAATTAGTGAGTTTGAATGAATTCCGATAGAATTATATTATTCGAAAAAAAATCATAAATTGTCACATTTTGGCATCCTAACAACACGGTTTACCGGCGCAACACTTGCACCGAATTTGCTGATATTTTACAACTCATTTGCACATCCTAAAATTTAGAACAAAAGCACAGCCCTGCGGTTGCGTCCGGTACAACCGAAAGTTAGAACCGCAACACTAAATTTTACCACGAAACACAAACTGCGAAAAACACAAACAACTTACAAAATTGCAAACAACCAAAAATATAAACTACTGAAAACCTTTCACTTACGTAAAACCGACTCTTAAATATTATTCGTCAAATTAGCTTTCACTTTCGTTTGCGGACGTCTTTCAAATATTAACTTTGCGTTGGCAATTACTCCATTTTTTGGTGTTTTTTCTTTTCAACTTTTCCGGAATTTCATTCTAACAAAAAGGTTTACCGGCGAAACACTTGCACACAACCGGCTGATTTTATTTTACTTATTTGCACAAATATTTTTTAGAAAGAAACTGCCAGCCCTGCGGTTGCGTCCGGTACAACCGAAAGTTAGATGTGCTTTCTCTTTATTGTCATCAATCTTTTTTGTCAGCATCCATCTTTATTTGTTCAGCTTCAGCAATACAGGCAGTTATAAACTGCCCAATCCTTTTTATATCAGCTTGCCCCAGATGTTTAGTGTTCTTATTAATAATTTCTGACTGCCACTTCTCCAATTCAAATTTTGAATCTTCTGCATGATAAAACTCAAAACCTAAATATACCCAAAAGAAATTGGTTAGGGACAAATAACCATTTTTATGGGATGTGAAAATTAAGCGTAAGCAAAGAAGTTAAGGGTTGCCTATGCTGCTCAATCGTTTCAAAAAATGTCAATATTGCAACCTTGAAATCACTATACTTTTCATAGTAAAAATAATCGATGACCGATTTTCGTAAATACTTCCATAATCGTTCGATAATGTTCAGGTTTGGCGAATATGCCGGTAAATATATCACTTTGCACCATTTATTCTTCTTTAACCATTCCTGAATGAGGTGACTTTTGTAGTATCTGGCGTTGTCACAGATGTTATAGATCTTTTTACCCGGATGTTTCGCATGCTGGGCTTCCCAAAGGGCGATGGTTGATTGGGAATTGATCTGTTCATCTTCACGAAAAACAATGTCGCCAACATCTTCGGCGTTGATGGCAGCATTAATATTCAGGCGTTTACGACCGGTATTTGAGGGAATACCAACATCCTCACCCTTTGGTATCCAGCCATATGCCGGACGGGTATTGTGTTGGGGATGCGCTGCGTCGTTGAAATAGAAAATAGCATTAACATCCTGTTTTTTCAACAATCTGTGTAGCTTTTTAACAAACCGTCTTTGGGCAGCCGAATCCGCTTTTGAAGGAACGGATTTGGTCTTTTTGTAAACAAAGCCCAAACGGTTCAGCAGTGTGGAAACAGCACTTTCACAATAGTGCTTGTTGAAGGTCGCCGCGATAAATTCACCAACAGCAGCGCTGCTTGGATACAGGTATTCAGTCAGTTCTGCAACGAGCCGGGCTTTTTCTTCATCAGTGAGTTTGCCATTGTATCGAAAATAATTGGATGCCAGATAATCTTTCAGTCCGTTGGTGAGATAGCTGTCACGATAGCGGTAGACGGTGTTGTCATCAATGCCTAAAAAATCGGCAATCACCTGGACAGAAAGACCTTTGTCCAGCATCAACAATACAGTGACTTTGATATAAATGCGTTTGTTGGACGGACGCTTCTGCAAAAGCTTTAATTCGCGCCGGGTGTTGTCATCTAATTCTAGCATGGATAAAGATATTCAATTGATGGGATTTTCCCAAACCAATTTAGTGTGAGTATAACTTATGTATTTAGCCCTGATTTCCGGCTTTTCCTGTAGATATTTCAATACATAAATAGCATCCTGATTTATAATTTTATATGAATAATATCCCATTGATTCTGCAAGATACCCGTCCGCGATTATTATTAGGTTGTTAAATAAAAAGAAATAGAGTGGTTGTAATTTGTTATTAAATATACATATCGTATCTAATAATGTTTCTATCCCTTCAAAATCAATTTCTTCAGGTGATACACTATTATAAATTGCTTTCATTGTCTCTGTTACTCTAGAATCTTTAAGAATTTCTAGTTTATCATTTTCGGAAAAGTGCTCCCAATATTCAACTTTGGATGATTGAGCTATCGTTGATTGTACAAGAAATAGAATAATGATTATAATATTCTTCATAAACTTTGATTTTAAAAATCTAACAAAAAGGTTTACCGGCGAAACACCGGCACATAATTAGCTGATTTTATACAACTTATTTGCACAAAGTAAAATTTAGAAAGAAACTGCCAGCCCTGCGGTTGCGTCCGGTACAACCGCCAGTTAGAAAAGCACACAATAAATTGCACACAAACAACCACCGCAGACAAAACGCGAGTTGGCAACCAACGACGCAAAAACACGTCATGTAGAAACTGGTACCAAAAAACGAACGTTTACCACAAACTGGTAAACCAAAACAAATAATAGTTTATGTTTTTCCAACAACCCAAAATGTTTTTCGTCTTTTTTAATTTGCATTCTAACAACACGGTTTACCGGCGCAACACTTGCACCGAATTAGCTGATATTTTACAACCCATTTGCACAACCTAAAATTTAGAACGAAAGCACAGCCCTGCGGTTGCGTCCGGTACAACCGAAAGTTAGAGGAACCGATTACGAACTGAAATCCTCTTTTTTTATTAAGAACCACTTTTCTTCCCTAAGCTCAAAATATAGATAAATTTTGAGACAAGTCTCACTCCCTTCGTATGCAAATACACGTTTTCCGGTATCGCGTAGTTTTGCATCGAAATTGTCATATATCCTATGGAAATACTCACTTTGAATATAGCTTGTATCCGTCATCGGTTTCCAATCAGACTCGGATAAATATACTGTAATTATATCGTTATCTACTTCAAGCCCAGGATCATAATAAGTATACTCCAATGGAAAAAGCGTTCTACTTTTTTGGAATTCTTGATTTGCAAAAAAATCAATAATGAAATAATCAAAATTTTCACTTTTTTCGTTATTTGAAAAAATATTGGTTGGAAGAATTAAAAATAGAATAAGCAGAATCAACTTCAACATCATATACAAGCATTTATTCATTCTTCTATTATCCCTGATGCTCTAACAACACGGTTTACCGGCGCAACACTACGCCGAAATTTGCTGATATTTTACAACCCATTTGCACAAACTAAAATTTAGAACAAAAGCACAGCCCTGCGGTTGCGTCCGGTACAACCGAAAGTTAGAACCGCAACACTGAATTTTACCACGAAACACAAACTGCGAAAAACACACAAAACTTACAGATTTACAAACACTCAAAAATATAAACTACTGAAAACCTTTCACTTACGAAAACCGACTCTTAAATATTTATCCCGCAAACTGGCTTTCACTTACGAAAAGCGGACGTCTTTAAAATATTTACTTTGCGTTGGTAATTGCTCCATTTTTTGGAGTTTTTCTTTTCTGAAAATACAAAACTGAATCTAACAAAAAGGTTTACCGGCGCAACACTTGCACCGAATTTGCTGATATTTTACAACCCATTTGCACAAACTAAAATTTAGAACAAAAGCACAGCCCTGCGGTTGCGTCCGGTACAACCGAAAGTTAGAACCGCAACACGTTGTTTTTTCAAAGCTCCGCCAACTGACTTACATTTTTACAGAAGCCCGCAGTTGACCACAAAACCAAAATATAAACTTGCAAAAACCCAGCACTAAATTAAACCGACTCTTAAATATTTATCCCGCAAACTGGCTTTCACTTACGAAAAGAGGGCGTCTTTAAAATATTTACTTTGCGTTGGCTTTTGCTCCATTTTTTGGAGTCTTTCTTTTTTGAAAAAATACAAAATCGAAATCTAACAACACGGTTTACCGGCGCAATACTACGCCACAATTTGCTGATATTTTACAACCCATTTGCACAAACTAAAACTTAGAACAAAAGCACAGCCCTGCGGTTGCGTCCGGTACAACCGATAGTTAGACGAGCAGAGCTACGGTTTGCACAAGACCAATTTACAACACGTTGAATGACCAAAAAACACTGACAGATAACAGAAGACCCGATTTTACTACAGTGGTTATAAACCACAATTACGGATAAGAATCACTGTCAAAATCTGCTTTATCACCAATTTAAAAAAAGGAATTTTTTTAATATTGGTTTTGTTAAAATTCTTTTGGCTGAGAGCATTAGCATCCCGAAGGAAGCTATTGCTTATTGTTCTTTTGGTACACTTTTTATTCTATTCTCATTTTGGCTTTCAATTCTTTCCAGGAAGTCTCAATATTCCCGTACTTTAGATTAGGCAATGAATTCAATTTTTCAAATTCTGACTCAGGATAGTTCCATGAACAATTAAACCGCACTAATTCAGTCAATCCTAATAATGGGTCAAATGATTTGTCTTTGATTTGAGAATTGGTTGTAGTTAAATATTTCAATTTCTCTAAATAGCTGACTGGTTCCAAAGAATCAATTTTTTGAGCTGTCCACAAACTACCATCAAGACCTAGCCCTTGCAATTGAGTTAAGCTCCCGATTACATTGAAGTTTGTTATTTTATTTAATTGCTCTAATTCCAAAGTTTCAAGATTTGTCAAGCTTTCAAGGGCTTCTATGCTTTCAACTTGTGACGAACTTCCAAGCTTAAAATACTTTAGATTTTTAAGTTGGGCTAATTGATCTAATTTTTTGATTCCACTCCATTTTATCCACAAACCTTCAATGTTTGACATTTTACAAACTGCGTCAAAAATTTTCTGATTCACTTTAGAAGGCATCCAAAGGAACTTTACTTCACTCAATGCAGGTAGTTTGTCACACCACTCATCTATATTTTTTTGTTGTTGATATGAGGTTAAATTCGTTTGTGTGACGACCAAGCTGAGCTTGTCAGAAGGTCTGTATTCGTCAAACAAGGTCACGGAGTCCTTTGGAGGGACAAATCCTTTCTTGATGTTCCATGTACCATATTTTATCTGAGCATCTGTCATTTTAAAATATTTATTAATAAAGTCTAACAACACGGTTTACCGGCGCAACACTTGCACCGAATTTGCTGATATTTTACAACCCTTTTGCACAAACTAAAATTTAGAACAAAAACACAGCCCTGCGGTTGCGTCCGGTACAACCGGAAGTTAGGACGACAGTTGCAGGTAATACAAAGATTTACAATAGTTTATCATGATATTTTTTTAATTGTTTTTCCCATTCTTGGTTTATGCGACCTATTAGTGCTTCCTGCCTTAAAAATAGTTTTTTTCTATATTCTTCATTTGTTTTACATTCATTTATACTGAGTTCGTTTGCTATCTCAAATGTTAGATCACTTATTAACCAGAATAATAATTCATCCGGGTTTGTAGTCCTTTTTTCATTAAATCTAATTCCTCTTTCAGTAATCACATAAATTAAGTCGCTGCCTTCATATTCTATATGTGCTCTTCCATCATGTTGCGGTATCGTATGAAATTGTAAAAATTTTTTCGGAGCTTCTATGATTTTACCGTATTTGTAATATTCTTTTTCTAACTCTGAGATAATTTCTGTCATTTTTTTACAAGTTTTTTAGTCCTAACAAAAAGGTTTACCGGCGAAACACTTGCACACAACCGGTTGATTTTATTTTACTTATTTGCACAAAATATTTATTAGAACGAAAGCACAGCCCTGCGGTTGCGTCCGGTACAACCGAAAGTTAGAACCGCAACACTGAATTTTACCACGAAAAAATAAACTGCGAAAAACACACAAAACTTAAGGTTTTACAAACAACCAAAAATATAAACTACTGAAAACCTTTCACTTACGAAAAACCGACTCTTAAATATTATTCATCAAATTGGCTTTCACTTACGGAAAGCGGACGTCTTTTAAAATATTATTTCTGCGTTGGCAATTGCTCCATTTTTTGGAGTTTTTCTTTTCTGAAAATACAAAACTGAATCTAACAAAAAGGTTTACCGGCGAAACACTTGCACACAACCGGCTGATTTTATTTGACTTATTTGCACAGATATTTTTTAGAAAGAAACTGCCAGCCCTGCGGTTTCGTCCGGTACAACCGAAAGTTAGAACCGCAAAAACTGAATTTTACCACGAAAAAATACGCCGCGAAAAACCCACAAAACTTACAGATTTACAAACAATCAAAAATTAAACTGCTGAAAACCTTTCACTTACGTAAAACCGACTCTTAAATATTATTCATCAAATTAGCTTTCGATTTGGTTTGCGGACATCTTTAAAATATTATTTTTGTGTTGGCAATTGCTCCATTTTTTGGAGCCTTTTCTTTTAAAAACTCACAAAACTGAATCTAACAACACGGTTTACCGGCGCAACACTACGCCACAATTTGCTGATTTTATTAAACTTATTTGCACAAACTAAAATTTAGAACGAAAGCACAGCCCTGCGGTTGCGTCCGGTACAACCGAAAGTTAGAACCGCAACACTAAAATTTACCACGAAAAAAATACAGCGAAAAACACACAAAACTTACGAAACTGCAAACAACCAAAAATATAAACTACTGAAAACCTCTCACTTACGAAAAACCGACTCTTAAATATTATTCGTCAAATCAGCTTTCACTTTCGTTTGCGGACATCTTTTAAAATATTATTTCAGCGTTGGCAATTGCTCCATTTTTTGGAGTTTTTTCTTTTCTGAAAACACAAAACTAAATCTAACAACACGGTTTACCGGCGCAATACTTGCACCAAATTTGCAGATGTTTTACAACCCATTTGCACAACTTAAAATTTAGAACAAAAGCACAGCCCTGCTGTTGCGTCCGGTACAACCGACAGTTAGCCAAAAATATTAACCTTACTTTGTTAAAAATTCTTCAAAGTCTAAACTATTTTGTTTTAGAATTTTACTTACCGAATACAATTCTATTGAGCTAGAACGTTTTAAAATCCAGCTAAAAAATATTAACACAAGTGCTATTACAACAGTTACCGCGATAATATAAATAGACAATGTTGTTGATAAATATTTTGTTAGAAGTCTGAATTGAGCCTCAGGATACAACATTAAAATGCCACAAGCGATTGCAAAAATATATAAAAAAGTATATCTATTTAGTATGCCAATTATTACAATAATGTTACTTGACAACAATAAAAATAACCGAATTGATTGATTCCAATCTTGATTTATTCCATCATAAAAAAGTAAATATACAGTTAAGAAATTTATCAGCAATGCGGTAAAAGCAGCAGATTTAAAGATAGCTTTTTTTAAGGAATTTGGATTTTCATTATTTATGCTTTTTATTATTTGCAACAATTTTTCAATCTCTTTTTCCTGGTAAATATCTGCCAATGATTCTGGTATCGCTTTAGTGTCACAACCATCTTTGAGTTTTGAATGAACATCTTTTATCGATTGTTCAAGTCTTTTTTCATCACTGAAGATTGAAAACCTTGGCATCGATTCTCCTTTAGGCTAACAAAAAGGTTTACCGGCGCAACACTACGCCACAATTTGCTGAATTTTTACAACCCATTTGCACAAATATTTTTTAGAACAAAAGCACAGCCCTGCGGTTGCGTCCGGTACAACCGAAAGTTAGAAACGCAACACTTTGTTTTTACAAAGCTCCGCCAACTGACTTACATTTTTACAGAAGCCCGCAGTTGACCACAAAACCAAAATATAAACTTGCAAAAACCCAGCACTAAATTAAACCGACTCTTAAATATTTATCCCGCAAACTGGCTTTCACTTACGAAAAGAGGACGTCTTTAAAATATTTACTTTGCGTTGGCTTTTGCTCCATTTTTCGGAGTCTTTTCTTTTTTGTAAAAATACAAAACTGAATCTAACAACACGGTTTACCGGCGCAACACATGCACCGAATTTGCTGATATTTTACAACTGTTTGCACAAACTTAAATTTAGAACAAAAGCACAGCCCTGCGGTTGCGTCCGGTACAACCGAAAGTTAGAACCGCAACACTAAATTTTACCACGAAAAAATACACCGCGAAAAACACACAAAACTTACAGATTTACAAACAACCAAAAATATAAACTACTGAAAACCTTTCACTTACGAAAAATCGACTCTTAAATATTATTCATCAAATTAGCTTTCGCTTTGGTTTGCGGACATCTTTAAAATATTATTTTTGCGTTGGCAATTGCTCCATTTTTTGGAGTTTTTCTTTTCTGAAAATACAAAACTGAATCTAACAAAAAGGTTTACCGGCGAAACACCGGCACATAATTAGCTGATTTTATACAACTTATTTGCACAAATATTTTTTAGAAAGAAACCGCAAGCCCTGCGGTTTCGTCCGGTACAACCGCCAGTTAGAGCAGCACAAAACGTACTTGCGCACAAACAACCACCGCAGAAAAAATATGCGTTGGCAACCAACGACGCAAACAAACGACATGTAGAAACTGGCACCAAAAAACGAACGTTCACCACTAAATGGTAAACCAAAACAGATAAGAGTTTATGTTTTCTCAACAGCCCAAAATGTTCTTCGTCTTTTTCGTTTTGCCATCTAACAACACGGTTTACCGGCGCAACACTTGCACCGAATTTGCTAATATTTTACAACCATTTTGCACAAACTAAAATTTAGAAAGATAGCACAGCCCTGCGGTTGCGTCCGGTACAACCGACAGTTAGAACCACAACACTAAATTGCATTGCACTGAAAAATAAAAAAATTTTGACTGATCAAAACACTGACAGAAATCAAAAAAGTAAAAATAAAACCTGCCAAAACCACACTCTTTGAAGCGCGGACTCTTAAATATTTATCCCGCAAATTGGCTTACTCTTTGGTTTGCGGACGTCCTTTAAAAATTATTTCTGCGTTTGCAATTGCTCCGTTTTCTGGAGTCTTTTCTTTTTTGAAAAATACAAAACTGAATCTAACAACACGGTTTACCGGCGCAACACATGCACCGAATTTGCTAATATTTTACAACCCATTTTGCACAAACTAAAATTTAGAACAAAAGCACAGCCCTGCGGTTGCGTCCGGTACAACCGAAAGTTAGAACCGCAACACTTAAATTTACCACGAAAAAATACGCCGCTAAAACACACAAAACTTACTGAATTACAAACAACCAAAAATATAAACTACTGAAAACCTTTCACTTACGAAAAGCCGACTCTTAAATATTATTCGTCAAATCAGCTTTCACTTTCGTTTACGGACATCTTTTTAAATATTATTTTGGCGTTGGCAATTGCTCCATTTTTTGGAGTTTTTCTTTTCTGAAAACACAAAACCGAATCTAACAACACGGTTTACCGGCGCAACACTTGCACCGAATTTGCTGATGTTTTACAACCCATTTGCACAAACTAAAATTTAGAACGAAAGCACAGCCCTGCGGTTGCGTCCGGTACAACCGAAAGTTAGAACCGCAAAAACTGAATTTTACCACGAAAAAAATACAGAGAAAAAACACACAAAACTTACAAACTTGCAAACAACCAAAAATATAAACTACTGAAAACCTTTCACTTACGAAAACCGACTCTTAAATATTTATCCCTCAAATTGGCTTTCTATTTGGCTTGAAGTTTAGTTATAACTTCTTTTTTAAAGATTTTAATTCTGAACCAATAATTTCTAATATTTTTTTTATATCGGAGTTGTTACAGTAATTTGGATTTCCATCCCTAATAAAATAGCGATATATTCCATCAACTTTATTAAGCCAAAATATTTGTTCATCGTATGGCAATTGTTCCAATTTACCAGTTTGCAAAGCGTTCGATAAATTTGCTGTATCCTCTAATAAACCAAAATCGTTATCATCAATTAGTTTGTGCATATGATTTTTAAGGTGAAACAATAATTGATCTTTTAACTTCATATTTTTTCTAACAAAAAGGTTTACCGGCGAAACACTTGCACACAACCGGCTGATTTTATTAAACTTATTTGCACAGAATATTTTTTAGAAAGAAACTGCCAGCCCTGCGGTTTCGTCCGGTACAACCGCCAGTTAGAACAGCACAAAACGATTTGCACACTAACAACCACCGCAGACAAAACGTGCGTTGGCAACCAGCGACGCAAAAACACGACATGTAGAAACTGGCACCAAAAAACGAACGTTTACCACAAAATGGTAAACCAAAACAGATAAGAGTTTATGTTTTTCCAACAACAAATTGGTTATCCGTCTTTTTTGATTCGCCTTCTAACAACACGGTTTACCGGCGCAACACTACGCCGAATTTTGCTAATGTTTTACAACTGTTTGCACAACTAAAAATTTAGAATGAAAGCACAGCCCTGCGGTTGCGTCCGGTACAACCGAAAGTTAGAAATTTTATTAATCAATACTATTAGATTCGCTGAACGTATAACGATTTAATAATTTGTTGAAATTATTGAGCTTTATAGACTTTTTATGTTTTAATTCTTCGATAAGTTTAGCAATAAACTCTTTTTGTTGTTCTTTCTGTATTGAAAGCAATTTGAGAGAGTATTTTTTCCCGTTTGCATAAGTAAAAATCAACTTATCTTGAAGATCATTAGTATCAAGATAGTCTACCTGTAGAATATTATTATTATTGTATTCATTGTCAATTGCGATTATTCCATTTTTATTAATTGCCAGACATCGATTTCCTATCATGAAGAATAGATAGAGTATAGTGAAAATATGAAAAACAATAAACAATGAAATTAAAATTAGGAAGTCTAAATATCTAAAATATAATATCTTAACATTATTGATATCACTTGTAAAAAATTGTGATATGATATATAAGGAATAAAATATTGTAAATAAAATATTAGTATTTATCCATTTATATTCAAAAACTTCAATTGATTCATTTATTTGTTTATGGTTTTTACTAAGTTTTTTTAATTTTTGCCAGATTATGATTGCTAATAAAAATATAAAAGGGATAAGATTATAAGGGAAATCGATTACCGAACTTGTCAATAAGCTTATCAAAAATGTTAAAAATATTAAAATTAATTCTATAGCGTTATATTTCATTACCACAGCCTATGAAAATAAAAGATAAAATCTAACAACACGGTTTACCGGCGCAACACTTGCACCGAATTTGCTGATATTTTACAACCCATTTGCACAAACTAACATTTAGAACAAAAGCACAGCCCTGCGGTTGCGTCCGGTACAACCGAAAGTTAGAACCGCAGAAACCGAATTTTACCACGAAAAAATACACCGCGAAAAACACAAACAACTTACAAAATTGCAAACAACCAAAAATATAAACTGCTGAAAACCTTTCACTTACGAAAAACCGACTCTTAAATATTTATCCTGAAAATTGGCATTCACTTTCGTACGCGGACGTCTTTAAAATATTAACTTTGCGTTGGCTTTTGCTCCATTTTTGGAGTTTTTTCTTTTCTGAAAAATACAAAACTGAATCTAACAACACGGTTTACCGGCGCAACACTACGCCGAAATTTGCTGATATTTTACAACCCATTTGCACAAACTAAAATTTAGAACAAAAGCACAGCCCTGCGGTTGCGTCCGGTACAACCGAAAGTTAGAACCGCAACACTGAATTTTACCACGAAACACAAACTGCGAAAAACACACAAAACTTACAGATTTACAAACACTCAAAAATATAAACTACTGAAAACCTTTCACTTACGAAAACCGACTCTTAAATATTTATCCCGCAAATAGGCTTTCACTTACGAAAAGCGGACGTCTTTAAAATATTATTTCTGCGTTGGCAATTGCTCCATTTTTTGGAGTCTTTCTTTTTGAAATTAACGGAATCTGCAATCTAACAACACGGTTTATGCCGAAGGCATCCCTTCGGGACCGGCGCAACACTTGCACCGAATTTGCTAATATTTTACAACTGTTTGCACAAACTAAAATTTAGAACAAATGAACAGCCCTGCGGTTGCGTCCGGTACAACCGGAAGTTAGGAGCGCAGAACTTTAATTTACAGTATGTTAAGAATAAAAAAAAATAGAGCACAATAGTTATAATAAACAGAACAAATGGATTTCGTAAATCCTGAAAAAAGCACACTTTTCGAATAAAAGATCAAGTGCGTATACCATACCTTTATTTACTCTCTTCTAATTTATCAATAATCTTCAATGCTTCCATTTTGTAGCTGTTATATTTTCGTTCACTTATTCCCAAAACACCACCTTTCTTTGGTTCATGATAAATTAAATAATACAAATCTTGAATATCTTCATCTTCCGATTCAGGATACAAATTTTCAAATTCAGCAAAATTAATCTGGCCATTAAAATATTTACGCCCGATTTCAGAAGCAATTTTTCGATCAGATGAAATCAACTCTCTCACCTTAGTTGTTCCTAACAAAAAGGTTTACCGGCGAAACACTTGCACACAACCGGTTGATTTTATTTTACTTATTTGCACAAAATATTTATTAGAACGAAAGCACAGCCCTGCGGTTGCGTCCGGTACAACCGCCAGTTAGAAACGCACAAAACCAATTTGCACACAAACAACCACCGCAGACAAAACATGCGTTGGCACTCAACGACGCAAACAAACGACATGTAGAAACTGGCACCAAAAAACGAACGTTCACCACAAAATGGTAAACCAAAACAGATAAGAGTTTATGTTTTTCCAACAACCCAAAATGGTTTTTGTCTTTTTAGCCTTTTTCAATTTGCCTTCTAACAACACGGTTTACCGGCGAAACACTTGCACATAACCGGCTGATTTTATTAAACTTATTTGCACAGAATATTTTTTAGAACGAAAGCACAACCCTGCGGTTGCGTCCGGTACAACCGAAAGTTAGAACCGCACAAAACCGATTTGCACAGAAACAACTACCGCAGAAAAAATATGCGTTGGCAACCAACGACGCAAAAACACGACATGTAGAAACTGGCACCAAAAAACGAATGTTCACCACAAAATGGTAAACCAAAACAGATAAGAGTTTATGTTTTTCCAACAGCCCAAAATGTTTTTTGTCTTTTTCGATTTGCCTTCTAACAAAAAGGTTTACCGGCGAAACACCGGCACATAATTAGCTGATTTTATACAACTTATTTGCACAACTTATAACTTAGAAAGAAACTGCCAGCCCTGCGGTTGCGTCCGGTACAACCGCCAGTTAGAACCGCACAAAACCGATTTGCACATAAACAACCACCGCAGACAAAACGTGCATTGGCAACCAACGACGCAAAAACGCGACATGTAGAAGCTGGCACCAAAAAATGAACATTTACCACAAAATGGTAAACCAAAACAGATACAAACTTATGTTTTCCCAACAGCCAAAATCGGTTTTTATCTTTTTAGCCTTTTCGATTTGCATTCTAACAACACGGTTTACCGGCGAAACACTTGCACATAACCGGCTGATTTTATTAAACTTATTTGCACAAACTAAAATTTAGAACAAAAGCACAGCCCTGCGGTTGCGTCCGGTACAACCGAAAGTTAGAACCGCAACACTAATTTGCACTGCACAGAAAAATAAAAAATTATGACTGACCAAAACACTGACAGAAAACAGAAAAAGTAAAAATAAAGCCTGCCAAAACCACACTTTTTGAATCGCGGACTCTTAAATATTTATCCCGCAAATTGGCTTTCACTTTGTTTCGTGGACGTCTTTCAAATATTATTTTTTCGTTGGCAATTACTCCATTTTTTGGAGTCTTTTCTTTTCTGAAAAAATACAAAACTGAATCTAACAACACGGTTTACCGGCGCAACACTACGCCACAATTTGCTGATGTTTTACAACCCATTTGCACAAACTAAAATTTAGAACAAAAGCACAGCCCTGCGGTTGCGTCCGGTACAACCGAAAGTTAGAACCGCAACACTTAAATTTACCACGAAAAAATACGCCGCGAAAACACACAAAACTTACTGAATTACAAACAACCAAAAATATAAACTGCTGAAAACCTTTCACTTACGAAAAGCGGACTCTTAAATATTTATCCCGCAAATAGGCTTTCACTTTCGTTTGCGGAAGTCTTTAAAATATTAACTTTGCGTTGGCAATCACTCCATTTTTGGGAGTTTTTCTTTTCGAAATTAACGGGATTTTCAATCTAACAACACGGTTTACCGGCGCAACACTACGCCACAATTAGCTGATTTTATTAAACTTATTTGCACAATTATTTTTTAGAACAAAAGCACAGCCCTGCGGTTGCGTCCGGTACAACCGAAAGTTAGAACCGCAACACTAAAGTTTACCACGAAAAAATACACCGCGAAAAACACACAAAGCTTACAGATTTACAAACAACTAAAAATATAAACTGCTGAAAACCTTTCACTTACGAAAAACCGACTCTGAAATATTTATCCCGCAAATTGGCTTTCTTTCTGGTTTGTGGACGTCTTTAAAATATTATTTCAGCGTTGGCAATTGCTCCATCTTTTGGAGTTTTTTCTTTTCAACTTTTCCGGAATTTTAATCTAACAACACGGTTTACCGGCGTAATACTACGCCACAATTTGCTGATAATTTACAACCATTTTGCACAAAAATAAAATTTAGAACAAAAGCACAGCCCTGCGGTTGCGTCCGGTACAACCGAAAGTTAGAACCGCACAAAAGGAACTTGCACACAAACAACCACCGCAGACAAAACGCGCGTTGGCAACCAACGAAGCAAACACACGACATGTAGAAACAAACACCAAAAGGAGTGAACTTTCACCACAAAATGGTAAACCAAAACCGATAAAAACTTATGTTTTCCCAAAAATAAAAATCGGTTTTTGTTTTTTTCATTTTGCTTTCTAACAACACGGTTTACCGGCGCAACACATGCACCGAATTTGCTGATGTTTTACAACCCATTTGCACAATCTAAAATTTAGAACAAAAGCACAGCCCTGCGGTTGCGTCCGGTACAACCGAAAGTTAGAACCGCAACACTAAAGTTTACCACGAAAAAAATACAGAGAAAAAACACACAAAACTTACAAAATTGCAAACAACCCAAACTATAAACGACTGAAAACCTTTCACTTACGAAAACCGACTCTGAAATATTTATCCCGCAAATTGGCTTTCTTTCTGGTTTGTGGACGTCTTTAAAATATTATTTCAGCGTTGGCAATTGCTCCATCTTTTGGAGTTTTTTCTTTTCAACTTTTCCGGAATTTTAATCTAACAACACGGTTTACCGGCGAAACACCGGCACATAATTAGCTGATTTTATTAAACATATTTGCACAAACTATAACTTAGAAAGAAACTGCCAGCCCTGCGGTTTCGTCCGGTACAACCGCCAGTTAGAACCGCACAAAACCAATTTGCACACAAACAACCACCGCAGACAAAACATGCGTTGGCAACCAACGACGCAAACAAAAGACATGTAGAAACTGGCACCAAAAAACGAACGTTCACCACAAAATGGTAAACCAAAACAGATACAAACTTAAGTTTTCCCAACAGCCAAAATCGGTTTTTGTCTTTTTAGCCTTTTTCGATTTGCCTTCTAACTAAAAGGTTTACCGGCGAAACACTGGCACATACCGGATAATGCCACGAAAAGCGCCGTTAATTAATAACTTATGTAAAATTACAGCCCTGCGGTTGCGTCCGGTACAACCGCAAGTTAGCAACGAGAACTGGAAATTTGTATGATACTTGACCCAAAATGTAACCTTGAAAAATACGATATTGATTTACAAAATTGTTTTATCATTGTGGATAAAGACAAAAACCCTGATTTATATTTAAAATCTATCATGCTTTATTTAAACACTCAGCAAGCTATTGAAATAATTGATTATTTATCAAAGCAAGTTGAAAAACATCCTGAAAATAATATTGCTGTTGGACTATTATTACATACAGGCATGAATGGATAAATGAGTTATCCCTTTTCATAGTATCTTTTAATTATTTGGGAAAGTATAATTCTTGCTTTACCATCCATTAAATGCTGTCTGTCTTTGGGATACATAGTTGAATCTGGTTCTTCAATGTCTTTATAATAAATAGTTTGATATTTTATTCTTTTTCCAGTTATGATTCTTTTGGCTGTAATAACTTCACCGTCGAGTTCGGTTGAAATGATATCTTCTGTTTTAAATTTAGACATGATGAACCTCTTAGAAAAATTGTATTGCTAACAAAAAGGTTTACCGGCGAAACACTTGCACACAACCGGTTGATTTTATTTTACTTATTTGCACAGATATTTTTTAGAAAGAAACTGCCAGCCCTGCGGTTTCGTCCGGTACAACCAGAAGTTAGAACCGCAACACTAAATTTTACCACGAAACAAAAACTGCAAAAAACACACAAAACTTACGGAATTGCAAAAAACCAAAAACATAAACTACTGAAAACCTTTCACTTACGAAAAGCGGACTCTCAAATAATATTCGTCATATTAAGCTTTTATTTCTATTTATAACATTCTGTCTCACCGTCGAGCTTTTCAATGCTTTCAATCTTAATAACTTTATATGAATTATTCTTTTTGTCGGCAATTTTTTCAACTTTTGCGATAACATGAATTTTTTTATTTTCTGATCTTAGCATATTGCAATTTAGTTGCTCAAAATGAGCGTAATCATTGGAATCCATAAATAGAATCATTTTTTCATTATTTTCCGAGACAAGTCTAATGAATGGTTTGTCAGAATAAATTTTATGAAAATCTATCATTTGAAAATACAAATCACCTTCAAGATTTATCTTGTTTTTTAATTTGCAGGAAGTAAAAAAACTCGAAACAAATATTAGAATTATAATTAAGGTTCTGACACTCATAATAATTGTTTTCTAACAACACGGTTTACCGGCGCAACACTACACCACAATTTGCTGATATTTTACAACCCATTTGCACAAACTAAAATTTAGAACAAAAGCACAGCCCTGCGGTTGCGTCCGGTACAACCGAAAGTTAGAACCGCAACACTTTGTTTTTTCAAAGCTCCGCCAACTGACTTACATTTTTACAGAAGCCCGCAGTTGACCACAAAACAAAAATATAAACTTGCAAAAACTCGGCACTAAAATAAACCGACTCTTAAATATTATCCCGCAAATTGGCATTCACTTACGAAAAGCGGACGTCTTTCAATTATTATTTCTGCGTTGGTAATTGCTCCATTTTTTGGAGCCTTTTCTTTTCTGAAATAAATACAAAACTGAATCTAACAACACGGTTTACCGGCGCAACACTACGCCACAATTTGCTGATATTTTACAACCCATTTGCACAAACTAAAACTTAGAACAAAAGCACAGCCCTGCGGTTTCGTCCGGTACAACCGAAAGTTAGAACCGCAGAAACCGAATTTTACCACGAAAAAATACACCGCGAAAAACACAAACAACTTACAAAATTGCAAACAACCAAAAATATAAACTGCTGAAAACCTTTCACTTACGAAAAACCGACTCTTAAATATTTATCCTGAAAATTGGCATTCACTTTCGTACGCGGACGTCTTTAGAATATTAACTTTGCGTTGGCAATTGCTCCATCTTTTGGAGTTTTTTCTTTTCTGAAAAATGGAAAACTGAATCTAACAACACGGTTTACCGGCGCAACACTTGCACCGAATTTGCTGATATTTTACAACCATTTGCACAAACTCAAATTTAGAACGAAAGCACAGCCCTGCGGTTGCGTCCGGTACAACCGAAAGTTAGAACCGCAACACTTTGTTTTTTCAAAGCTCCGCCAACTGACTTACATTTTTAAAGAAGCCCGCAGTTGACCACAAAACCAAAATATAAACTTGCAAAAACCCGGCACTAAATTAAACCGACTCTTAAATATTTATCCCGCAAATTAGCTTTCTCTTTGGTTCGCGGACGTCTTTTAAATATTAACTTTGCGTTGGCAATTGCTCCATTTTTTGGAGTTTTTTCTTTTTGAAATTAACGGAATTTTAATCTAACAAAAAGGTTTACCGGCGCAACACTACGCCAAAATTTGCTGATGATTTACAACCCATTTGCACAAACTAAAACTTAGAACGAAAGCACAGCCCTGCGGTTGCGTCCGGTACAACCGGAAGTTAGAAACGCAACACTAAATTTTTACAAAGCTCCGCCACCTGAAATACTTTTAACCTGCTGCGCAGAATTGACAAAGACCGAATTATAAACTTTGCCAAAACTTACATTTTGAGAGTGTCTCTTTTTTGGTTATACTTTTTGACTAGTTTCTTAACGTCGTTGCTTATCACTTCTTTTTTCACGTGAGTTGCTATGTACAATATCGATTCCTTTGTTTGGGTTGTAACAAAGCCAACATAAAATACTAAATAACGACGATTTGTTCGTCCTCCAATTCCGATCATTCTTAAAGGGACCCAAAGTGGAAAAGCTGAAAACACTTTTGATACATTGTTCCATTGAAGTGAGAACCGGTTATCCTCCCAAAGAATATACTTACCTATCCCAATTTTCCAATATCTCCTTAAGCCTTTTTCAGAGAAATACAAGCGAAGCGTTGGCATAAGAAACAGAATAGCAACCAATTCAAGAGGAATTCCTAGGATTATTATCCAACTGAGTATCAAATCTCTACCCAAAGTTATTCCACTAAAAGCTGCATCAACAGCTACGACAATGACGAATATTGATAAAAACATTACCGGTTTTTTGACCTTTATTTCCATATGTTCAATTTTGCCTGAATCTAACAACACGGTTTACCGGCGCAACACTACGCCACAATTTGCTGATGTTTTACAACCCATTTGCACAACCTAAAATTTAGAACAAAAGCACAGCCCTGCGGTTGCGTCCGGTACAACCGACAGTTAGAAATTTTATTAATCAATACTATTAGATTCGCTGAACGTATAACGATTTAATAATTTGTTGAAATTATTGAGCTTTATAGACTTTTTATGTTTTAATTCTTCGATAAGTTTAGCAATAAACTCTTTTTGTTGTTCTTTCTGTATTGAAAGCAATTTGAGAGAGTATTTTTTCCCGTTTGCATAAGTAAAAATCAACTTATCTTGAAGATCATTAGTATCAAGATAGTCTACCTGTAGAATATTATTATTATTGTATTCATTGTCAATTGCGATTATTCCATTTTTATTAATTGCCAGACATCGATTTCCTATCATGAAGAATAGATAGAGTATAGTGAAAATATGAAAAACAATAAACAATGAAATTAAAATTAGGAAGTCTAAATATCTAAAATATAATATCTTAACATTATTGATATCACTTGTAAAAAATTGTGATATGATATATAAGGAATAAAATATTGTAAATAAAATATTAGTATTTATCCATTTATATTCAAAAACTTCAATTGATTCATTTATTTGTTTATGGTTTTTACTAAGTTTTTTTAATTTTTGCCAGATTATGATTGCTAATAAAAATATAAAAGGGATAAGATTATAAGGGAAATCGATTACCGAACTTGTCAATAAGCTTATCAAAAATGTTAAAAATATTAAAATTAATTCTATAGCGTTATATTTCATTACCACAGCCTATGAAAATAAAAGATAAAATCTAACAAAAAGGTTTACCGGCGAAACACTTGCACACAACCGGTTGATTTTATTTTACTTATTTGCACAAAATATTTATTAGAACGAAAGCACAGCCCTGCGGTTGCGTCCGGTACAACCGCCAGTTAGAAACGCACAAAACCAATTTGCACACAAACAACCACCGCAGACAAAACATGCGTTGGCACTCAACGACGCAAACAAACGACATGTAGAAACTGGCACCAAAAAACGAACGTTCACCACAAAATGGTAAACCAAAACAGATAAGAGTTTATGTTTTTCCAACAACCCAAAATGGTTTTTGTCTTTTTAGCCTTTTTCAATTTGCCTTCTAACAACACGGTTTACCGGCGCAACACATGCACCGAATTTGCTGATATTTTACAACCCATTTGCACAACCTAAAATTTAGAACAAAAGCACAGACCTGCGGTTGCGTCCGGTACAACCGAAAGTTAGAACCGCAAAAATTATTTTCCACTAAATGATTCAATTATTAAATATTACGTTTTCTTACTTCTTAAATACATTGAGAGTGGACCAGTTATTATTAAAAAAATTGAAGCAATTGAAAAAGGAATAATAAGCGGGTCTTTCCCGCCATTTAGATATTCATGAATACCTGTTATGCCGAGCCAAACAAAACTTAATGAACCAATTGATATAATTATTAATTTGCTCATAAATAAAGGTTTTTTTAGAAACCACCCATGCGGAGTTATTAATAGTGCTCCATATAATATCAACCATAAGAAGTATATTATATCAGTCCTTTTCAACTCGGTTTTATAACCTGAAGAGATAAGTTCAGGAGCAAACATGGCCAAAAACCCACTCGAGATCGAAATTGCTCCGATTAAAGCTACATGTGTTCTAATAAACCAATATAACGATTTTTTACTTATCAAATTGCATCATTCAGTATAATTTAGTTCGGTCTAATAGTGGTTGTTTGACTGAGTAAATATATCTAACAACACGGTTTACCGGCGCAACACATGCACCGAATTTGCTGATGTTTTACAACCCATTTGCACAATCTAAAATTTAGAACAAAAGCACAGCCCTGCGGTTGCGTCCGGTACAACCGAAAGTTAGAACCGCAACACTAAAGTTTACCACGAAAAAAATACAGAGAAAAAACACACAAAACTTACAAAATTGCAAACAACCCAAACTATAAACGACTGAAAACCTTTCACTTACGAAAACCGACTCTGAAATATTTATCCCGCAAATTGGCTTTCTTTCTGGTTTGTGGACGTCTTTAAAATATTATTTCAGCGTTGGCAATTGCTCCATCTTTTGGAGTTTTTTCTTTTCAACTTTTCCGGAATTTTAATCTAACAAAAAGGTTTACCGGCGAAACACTTGCACACAACCGGCTGATTTTATTAAATTTATTTGCACAGAATATTTTTTAGAATGAAAGAACAGCCCTGCGGTTTCGTCCGGTACAACCGCCAGTTAGAACAGCACAAAACGAACTTGCAAACAAACAACCACCACAGAAAAAACGTGCGTTGGCAATCAACGACGCAAAAACACGACATGTAGAAACTGGCACCAAAGAACGACCTTTCACCAGAAAATGGTAAACCAAAACAGATACAGATTTATGTTTTCCCAACAGCCAAAATCGGTTTTTGTCTTTTTAGCCTTTTTCGATTTGCATTCTAACGACAAAACATCTGTTGAAACGGCAAAGCAGACACACCAATTTTCATCTTTCCACAAAACAGAAAAAAGCTCTAAAACCTTATTTGAAACCAATTACTGCCGTTTTCACAAGCATGTAATTGTTAGGCATTGAACTAATGTTACAAATTGTTTAATTTTATAAATTTATACTTATTAGATAAATCCAACCAGCGATACTAATTAACTCGCTACCAACTATTGCCATGGTTTTATATGAAATATCAACTTCAAAATATTTATTAAAAGCAAATAGTGGAATCCATAAAAATAATGCTAGCACCCAGAACACTAAATAATATTCAAAATCAGATTTTGAATAAAGTATTTGACCATATCGCTTCAAAATATATTTATGTGGCAAGTTAAAAAAACGGCTGATTTTTACTTTGAGCTCATCATTTTCTCTAATCAATGAATAAAGCTCCTCTGTAACCTTTACTTTTTTCAAAGCTAAAGTACCCTCTCCATGATATCGTAAGCTATAAAATTTATCGTCATCTTCAAATCCAGTTGTTTTATCATAAATTTTCCACACCACTAAACCGCTTTGAGATACCATGGTATCCATGATCAAGATCAGGCTAAAAGAGAAGGATACAAATGCCAATACTCTTAGAAATAGGCGCAGACCATACTTTATTCTAATCCATATTCTTCTTATCTTTGTTTTCAGTTTCATTAATTTTCACAATGCCTAACAACACGGTTTACCGGCGCAACACCAGCACCGAATTTGCTGATTTTATTATACTTATTTGCACAGATAATTTTTAGAACAAAAGCACAGCCCTGCGGTTGCGTCCGGTACAACCAGTAGTTAGAAACGCAAGACTTACAATGAAAAAATTATTCGAAAATACTGCCAATCTTTAGAAATAGATAAAGCATTGGCGAAGTTCATCCATAGAAAAATAAAAAATAAGACTAATCTGGGATATCCATTATAACCATTGTTTAAAAAGAATAAAATTGGATACGCAATACATAATATTGATAATGCAAGAATCAAATAGAATTTGTAAACCATTTCTTGTTTTATCTGGTGTAAAATCGGTATCGAATTGACCGCTTCAAATTCGGATAAATTAGCTTTATTAATATTTGATTGTTGATAATAATTTCCATTATACTTATAAACACAAATAACATCTTTTAAATAAAACACTTCGCCTTCCTGGTTCGGTTTTATTATAGCTGCCATATATTCAATTTTATTAATCGAATATAGTGAGCCTATTTTTTCAGGATTATTTGGTAACAAAATTATTGAAATTATTTCTTTCTGATCATTAAAAAACATTACGGAAGACTCACTATGTCCATAAATTGGGACAAACTTAAAAAAATTAAAATATAAACACACCGAAATCACAGTAAAGCCAAATAGATCGGTTTTTGTCAACATAGAACCTGAACCTAACAAAAAGGTTTACCGGCGAAACACCGGCACATAATTAGCTGATTTTATTAAACTTATTTGCACAGAATATTTTTTAGAACGAAAGCACAGCCCTGCGGTTTCGTCCGGTACAACCGAAAGTTAGAAATAGTTTAATAATATTTTGCTTTTTGGGAAAAACTATACCATTAAAAAGCATCAATTAACTTTATTCAGGTAATCTCAATTTTTTCTGTGGTTAAGTGTTATGTATTTTAGTGCGTTTTCTTTACTCATAAATTCGGGAAAAGGTTTTACTTCATTTTTAGGATCTGCCAATTTCCAAAGATTTTTAATACATTCAGGAACGGATATATGAATAACATCTGATCCGCCTAATTGTTGGAATTCTTCTCTCAGAATTGCAGACTCAAAGCTACCATCACCAATAAACTTTACATTTGAATAATCAATTAAAATATATTTAACATGGCTTATTATCTTATGTCTAACCAAATCCAGCATTGAACCCCAACTACCAACCCAGTATTCTTCTGGGAAATAAATTATTGCAAAATCGTCAAACAATTCAAATTTTAGGCCGTTTTTGTATTCAACAATCATATTTCTAACAACACGGTTTACCGGCGCAACACTACGCCACAATTTGCTGATATTTTACAACTGATTTGCACAACCTAAAACTTAGAACGAAAGCACAGCCCTGCGGTTGCGTCCGGTACAACCGAAAGTTAGAACAGCAACACTTTGTTTTTTCAAAGCTCCGCCAACTGACTTACATTTTTACAGAAGCCCGCAGTTGACCACAAAACCAAAATATAAACTTGCAAAAACTCGGCACTAAAATAAACCGACTCTTAAATATTATCCCGCAAATTGGCATTCACTTACGGAAAGCGGACGTCTTTAAATATTATTTCTGCGTTGGCATTTGCTCCATTTTTTGGAGTCTTTTCTTTTATGAAAAAATACAAAGCTGAATCTAACAACACGGTTTACCGGCGCAACACTTGCACCGAATTTGCTGATGTTTTACAACCCATTTGCACAATCTAAAATTTAGAACAAAAGCACAGCCCTGCGGTTGCGTCCGGTACAACCGAAAGTTAGAACCGCAACACTTAAATTTACCACGAAAAAATACGCCGCGAAAACACACAAAACTTACTGAATTACAAACAACCAAAAATATAAACTACTGAAAACCTTTCACTTACGAAAAGCCGACTCTTAAATATTATTCGTCAAATCAGCTTTCACTTTCGTTTACGGACATCTTTTTAAATATTATTTTGGCGTTGGCAATTGCTCCATTTTTTGGAGTTTTTCTTTTCTGAAAACACAAAACCGAATCTAACAACACGGTTTACCGGCGCAACACTTGCACCGAATTTGCTGATATTTTACAACCCATTTGCACAACCTAAAATTTAGAACGAAAGCACAGCCCTGCGGTTGCGTCCGGTACAACCGAAAGTTAGAACCGCAACACTGAATTTTACCACGAAACACAAACTGCGAAAAACACACAAAACTTAAGGTTTTACAAACAACCAAAAATATAAACTACTGAAAACCTTTCACTTACGAAAAACCGACTCTTAAATATTATTCATCAAATTGGCTTTCACTTTCGTTCGCGGACGTCTTTTAAAATATTATTTCTGCGTTGGCAATTGCTCCATTTTTTGGAGTTTTTCTTTTCTGAAAATACAAAACTGAATCTAACAACACGGTTTACCGGCGCAACACCGGCACATAATTAGCTGATTTTATACAACTTATTTGCACAACTTATAACTTAGAAAGAAACTGCCAGCCCTGCGGTTGCGTCCGGTACAACCGCCAGTTAGAACAGCACAAAGCGAACTTGCACACAAACAACTACCGCAGAAAAAATATGCGTTGGCAACCAACGACGCAAAAACACGACATGTAGAAACTGGCACCAAAAAACGAACGTTCACCACAAAATGGTAAACCAAAACAGATAAAAGTTTATGTTTTCCCAACAACAAATTTGTTTTTCGTCTTTTTGATTTGCATTCTAACAACACGGTTTACCGGCGCAACACTTGCACCAAATTTACTGATATTTTACAACCCATTTGCACAAACTAAAATTTAGAACAAAAGCACAGCCTTGCGGTTGCGTCCGGTACAACCGAAAGTTAGAACCGCACCACTAAAGTTTACCACGAAAAAAATACAGAGAAAAAACACACAAAACTTACAAAATTGCAAACAACCCAAACTATAAACGACTGAAAACCTTTCACTTACGAAAAGCGGACTCTTAAATATTTATCCCGCAAATAGGCTTTCACTTTCGTTTGCGGAAGTCTTTAAAATATTAACTTTGCGTTGGCAATTACTCCATTATTTGGAGTTTTTCTTTTTCTGAAAAATACAAAACTGAATCTAACAACACGGTTTACCGGCGCAACACTTGCACCGAATTTGCTGATATTTTACAACCCTTTTGCACAAACTAAAACTTAGAACGAAAGCACAGCCCTGCGGTTGCGTCCGGTACAACCGAAAGTTAGAACCGCAACACTAAAAATTACCACGAAAAAAATACAGCGAAAAACACACAAAACTTACGAAACTGCAAACAACCAAAAATATAAACTACTGAAAACCTTTCACTTACGTAAAACCGACTCTTAAATATTTATTCTGAAAATTGGCTTTCAATTTGGTTCGTGGACGTCTTTAAAATATCATTTCTGCGTTGGCAATTACTCTGTTTTTTGAAGTCTTTTCTTTTTTGAAAAAATACAAAACTGAATCTAACAAAAAGGTTTACCGGCGCAACACTTGCACCGAATTTGCTGATATTTTACAACTGTTTGCACAAACTAAAACTTAGAACAAAAGCACAGCCCTGCGGTTGCGTCCGGTACAACCGAAAGTTAGAACCGCAACACTTAAATTTACCACGAAAAAATACGCCGCGAAAACACACAAAACTTACTGAATTACAAACAACCAAAAATATAAACTACTGAAAACCTTTTACTTACGAAAAGCGGACTCTTAAATATTTATCCCGCAAATAGGCTTTCACTTTCGTTTGCGGAAGTCTTTAAAATATTAACTTTGCGTTGGCAATCACTCCATTTTTGGGAGTTTTTCTTTTCGAAATTAACGGAATTTTCAATCTAACAAAAAGGTTTACCGGCGAAATACCGGCACATAATTAGCTGATTTTATAAAACTTATTTGCACAAATTAAAACGTAGAAAGAAACTGCCAGCCCTGCGGTTGCGTCCGGTACAACCGGAAGTTAGAAACGACGGACTATGTTTACCATTACCACCACGGTTTATCTTTACTGGTTATTTTGCCTGTTTTAACATCAAATTCATAGATCATTCCGTCAATTGTTTCTATTGAAAAGTTGTACCGTTTTGTAAATCCGATCACTCTTTTCAAAAATTCGTAGTGACTTATTGACTGCTTTATCTTTGATTTATCTTCAATTAGGTTTTTTGTTGAATATGATTTTATTTGATTTCCTTGATGATAAAATGCTATTGCCATATGATAATCTTGTGGCTCATTATCAGAAGGCCAATCACCCAAAGTTACAAAATAATTTATATCTTCTTCTACAAAGAAGACTCGATAGCCTATATGTTGCTTAGTCATCCATAAAAGCAAATCACATGAATCTGTTTCAACTTGATACATATAACCGTTTGAAAAATAATTATTATTTAAGTTAAAAAGTGAATCGTCAATAATTTTAAAATAATTCTGCCCATTGTTTAATGAAATGATGTATGGTGTTGGCCGAAATTCGAGGTCAGCCAATAGCGTAACTGAAAAAATAGTGATTAGTAGAACTATTATTTTTTTCTTATTCATAATTTTTCTAACAACACGGTTTACCGGCGCAACACTACGCCACAATTTGCTGATATTTTACAACCCATTTGCACAAACTAAAACTTAGAACGAAAGCACAGCCCTGCGGTTGCGTCCGGTACAACCGAAAGTTAGAACCGCAACACTTAAATTTACCACGAAAAAATACGCCGCGAAAAACACACAAAGCTTACAGATTTACAAACAACTAAAAATATAAACTGCTGAAAACCTTACACTTACGAAAAACCGACTCTGAAATATTATTCGTCAATTCAGCTTTCACTTTCTTTTGCGGACATCTTTTAAAATATTATTTCAGCGTTGGCAATTGCTCCATTTTTTGGAGTTTTTCTTTTCTGAAAACACAAAACTAAATCTAACAACACGGTTTACCGGCGCAACACTACACCACAATTTGCTGATGTTTTACAACCCATTTGCACAAACTAAAACTTAGAACAAAAGCACAGCCCTGCGGTTGCGTCCGGTACAACCGAAAGTTAGAACCGCAACACTAAATTTTACCACGAAAAAATACACCGCGAAAAACACACAAAACTTACTGAATTACAAACAACCAAAAATATAAACTACTGAAAACCTTTCACTTACGAAAAGCGGGCTCTTAAATATTTATCCCGCAAATAGGCTTTCACTTTCGTTTGCGGAAGTCTTTAAAATATTAACTTTGCGTTGGCAATCACTCCATTTTTGGGAGTTTTTCTTTTCGAAATTAACGGAATTTTCAATCTAACAACACGGTTTACCGGCGCAACACATGCACCGAATTTGCTGATATTTTACAACTGTTTGCACAAACTTAAATTTAGAACAAAAGCACAGCCCTGCGGTTGCGTCCGGTACAACCGTCAGTTAGAAAAAAAAGATTTAATAGATTTCTACTTATTCAAAGCATTTCCGGTGAATTAAGCATAAAATATGTCTTTTTAAAACCTGCTATTTTTAATACATCAAGCACATAAAGAATTATTTCCATTTTTGCTCTTTTGTCTGCATAAATTAAAGGAACAGCATATGGATCGGTTGTATTCATGTTATACATTATATATGCGAAGCTATCATAATTTCTGCACCATACATCGTTCACAACTATATTGTGGCCCATATCAATAAAAATTTTGATTTTCAAATTACTTTTTATGACTGGTTTTTCTCCTCTCCCAGTCGGTAATTCCATCGAAAGCCCATTAAAATCCTCTCTTTGTAAGAGGAATAGTGTCATACTCCCAATTCTTATAGAAAATATTAAAAAAGAAAGAAAGATTACTGTATTAAATAGGCTCCAAAGTCTTTTTCTTTTTTGCTTTAAAGTTAAACGGTTACGATCAAAATAATTTCTGTTTGGGTAAATATTTTCTTGCTGATGCTTATAAATAGTTTTCTCAAGATGATACCAGGGCATCACTAAATTTCTTTTCTATTCTAACAAAACGGTTTACCGGCGCAACACTTGCACCGAATTTGCTGATATTTTACAACTGTTTGCACAAACTAAAACTTAGAACAAAAGCACAGCCCTGCGGTTGCGTCCGGTACAACCGGTAGTTAGAACCGCAACACTTTGTTTTTTCAAAGCTCCGCCAACTGACTTACATTTTTACAGAAGCCCACTGTTGACCACAAAACCAAAATTATAAACTTGCGAAAACCTGGCACTAAATTAAACCGACTCTTAAATATTTATCCCGCAAATTGGTTTTCACTTACGAAAAGCGGACATCTTTTAAATATTATTTTGGCGTTGGCAATCGCTCCATTTTCTGGAGTCTTTTCTTTTCTGAAAAATACAAAACTGAATCTAACAACACGGTTTACCGGCGCAACACTACGCCACAATTTGCTAATATTTTACAACCCATTTGCACAAACTAAAATTTAGAACGAAAGCACAGCCCTGCGGTTGCGTCCGGTACAACCGGAAGTTAGAAAAATTTCCCCCAAAAAGATTTTCGACGTTTAAATATTAAAATATCACTTTTTATAAATTCCTTAAAGAAATCTACCCTTAAATGACGGCTAAGTAGATTAACAATCAGTTTTGTAGGATCTTTTTCGATTTTTTCAATTTCCAGTGGTTCACCAATTTCCTGAAATTGGTCATTGCTAAAATTATCCCTGATACACTTACCACCTCTGAGTATTCTAAAAGTATTTATTTCTTCTGCGGGATTAATATAAAAACTTAGAACTTCAAATTCTCTTGCTAATTTGTCAACAAATTGATCATCTGCAAAGGATTGTAAACCAAATATTATGCTACCAGAACCAATGAAAGCTAAAGCCAAACTTGGTGAATAAACTCCCAAATATCCCTGCGTCGCAGCGTCCGCTAAATTTATTGATTCATGCAACTCCATTTTGGTTAAACCAAGTATATCAAATAATATATGAGGTGTATCTTTATAATTCCGATTGATCGCTGAGCCAATGAGGGTTTCATCTATCATATTTACCATTTCTGTTAAATAGAAAGTAAGTGACCTTTTGCATTCTAACAACACGGTTTACCGGCGCAACACTACGCCACAATTAGCTAATATTTTACAACCCATTTGCACAAACTAAAATTTAGAACAAAAACACAGCCCTGCGGTTGCGTCCGGTACAACCGAAAGTTAGAACCGCAACACTAAATTTTACAATAATTTAAAAGAACAAATTTTTGAAACCGAAACTGTAAAATTTGCAAAAAATTTGAAAACCGGAAAATATAAAACCTGCCAAAACCTACCTTTTGAATTGCGGACAAAAGCACGCACTTATCGAAAACAAGAAAAAAGTAGGTGAGTGCACAAACTCCCGAAAATGATATTTAAACCGATTTTCCTTTCACTTACGAAAAGCGGACATCTTTTAAATATTATTTTTGCGTTGGCAATTACTCCATTTTTTGGAGCCTTTTCTTTTTTGAAAAATTACAAAACTGAATCTAACAACACGGTTTACCGGCGAAACACTTGCACCGAATTAGCTGATATTTTACAACCCATTTGCACAAACTAAAATTTAGAACGAAAGCACAGCCCTGCGGTTGCGTCCGGTACAACCGAAAGTTAGAACCGCAACACTAAATTTTACCACGAAACACAAACTGCGAAAAACACAAACAACTTACAAAATTGCAAACAACCAAAAATATAAACTACTGAAAACCTTTCACTTACGTAAAACCAACTCTTAAATATTTATCCCGCGAATTGGCTTTCACTTTCGTTTGCGGACATCTTTTAAATATTATTTTGGCGTTGGCAATCGCTCCATTTTTTGGAGTTTTTTCTTTTTTGAAAATACAAAACTGAATCTAACAACACGGTTTACCGGCGAAACACTTGCACGCAACCGGCTGATTTTATTAAACTTATTTGCACAGAATATTTTTTAGAAAGAAACTGCCAACCCTGCGGTTTCGTCCGGTACAACCGCCAGTTAGAACAGCACAAAACCGATTTGCACACAAACAACCACCGCAGACAAAACGCGCGTTGGCAACCAACGACGCAAAAACACGACATGTAGAAACTGGCACCAAAAAACGATCTTTCACTACAAAATGGTAAACCAAAACAGATACAAATTTATGTTTTTCCAACAACCAAAATCGGTTTTTGTCTTTTTAGCCTTTTTCGATTTGCCTTCTAACAACACGGTTTACCGGCGCAACACTACGCCACAATTTGCTGATATTTTACAACCCATTTGCACAAACTAACATTTAGAACAAAAGCACAGCCCTGCGGTTGCGTCCGGTACAACCGGAAGTTAGGTTGATATTTCTTTTTATTTACACTGACATTTAATTATTATGAAAATAGGATAAATTTCTTAAAGTGCTAAAAATTAACAATATGACTTTATTCATTTGTGTATAATCGATTAAAATATCGCGCGTTCGGTATTTTAATAGGTAACTGCTTTTATTTTCAATTTCATAATTTCTCTTCAATGAAAAAGTAGAGTGAAAACTATTATTTAAGATCTGTAATTGATCAATAATCTCAGGATCTTCGAGTAATTTTGACATCAATTCTTTTTTATTACTCATTATTACCACATTGTTGTTTATCAATGAGTTTTTTATATCGAAAGAGTTATACTTTACAAGCTTGAATATTTTTTTTAGAAAAGGATTCCAAAATAACCTGAAAGTAAAATATTCATTCTGCAAATACTCGCATTGAAAGGTTGTATAACTGTTTGTTTGAAATGTATTTCCTTCATCAAATTCATCGAACTCGGAGAATATCAGAATTGTCCAGCTATTATATCTTATTGTTATCTTCCCAGTCATGGGAGATTTGTTTTCAGAATATTCTGCATTAATTATCTTCGCATAATTACTCCAAATTCCTTTATAGCTTAAATCTTGAGTGTTATATCCTCTTTGCGAGAGCTCATTCAAAACGATTTGATGTTTTGGATCACTGATTCTTAATTGATGCTCAATAATTAATAATTCAAATGAAGACAGACCTTTTAAATAAGATGTATATTCCGTTAAATTTTTAAATGTCATAGCTTGATAATTTTTTATACCTAACAAAAAGGTTTACCGGCGAAACACCGGCACATAATTAGCTGATTTTATACAACTTATTTGCACAACTTATAACTTAGAAAGAAACTGCCAGCCCTGCGGTTTCGTCCGGTACAACCGCCAGTTAGAACCGCACAAAACCGATTTGCACACAAACAACCATCGCAGACAAAACATGCGTTGGCAACCAACGACGCAAACACACGACATGTAGAAACTGGCACCAAAAAACGAACGTTCACCACAAAATGGTAAACCAAAACAGATAAGAGTTTATGTTTTCCCAACAGAACAAAATGGTTTTTGTCTTTTTCGATTTGCATTCTAACAACACGGTTTACCGGCGCAACACTACGCCACAATTTGCTGATTTTATACAACTCATTTGTACAAACTAAAACTTAGAACAAAAGCACAGCCCTGCGGTTGCGTCCGGTACAACCGAAAGTTAGAACCGCAACACTAAATTTTACCACGAAAAAAATACAGCGAAAAACACACAAAACTTACAGATTTACAAACAACCAAAAATTTAAACTGTTGAAAACCTTTCACTTACGAAAAACGGACTCTTAAATATTTATCCCGCAAACTGGCTTTCACTTACGAAAAGCGGACGTCTTTAAAATATTTACTTTGCGTTGGCTTTTGCTCCATTTTTTGGAGTCTTTCTTTTTTGAAAAAATACAAAATCGAAATCTAACAACACGGTTTACCGGCGCAACACTACGCCACAATTTGCTAATATTTTACAACTCATTTGCACATACTAAAATTTAGAACAAAAGCACAGCCCTGCGGTTGCGTCCGGTACAACCGAAAGTTAGAAACGCAAAAATTATTTTCCACTAAATGATTCAATTATTAAATATTACGTTTTCTTACTTCTTAAATACATTGAGAGTGGACCAGTTATTATTAAAAAAATTGAAGCAATTGAAAAAGGAATAATAAGCGGGTCTTTCCCGCCATTTAGATATTCATGAATACCTGTTATTCCGAGCCAAACAAAACTTAATGAACCAATTGATATAATTATTAATTTGCTCATAAATAAAGGTTTTTTTAGAAACCACCCATGCGGAGTTATTAATAGTGCTCCATATAATATCAACCATATGAAGTATATTATATCCGTCCTTTTCAACTCGGTTTTATAACCGGAAGAGATAAGTTCAGGAGCAAACATAGCCAAAAACCCAATCCAGATCGAAATTGCTCCGATTAAAGCTACATGTGTTCTTATAAACCAATATAACGATTTTTTACTTATCAAATTGCATCATTCAGTATAATTTAGTTCAGTCTAATAGTGGTTGTTTGACTGAGTAAATATATCTAACAACACGGTTTACCGGCGCAATACTTGCACCGAATTTGCTGATATTTTACAACTGTTTGCACAACCTAAAATTTAGAACAAAAGCACAGCCCTGCGGTTGCGTCCGGTACAACCGAATGTTAGCCCTGAATTATTTTTTTCTATTCTGTATTATCAATCCAAAAACTGCAATTAAAATCGAAAAAAAATAAAACGTGGAAAACGCTTCAAAATAAATATAGTACTGATGTTGCAAAATCGAATAACTAATTTCATTTACAGTTAAATTTTTATCATTCATATATAGATACTGAACCATACTCTGTAAATATGAAACGAAGTGAAATAGGATAATTGTTATAGTTAAACTGAGTCCTATCAATCCGGAATAACCTAACTGAATAATGCTGCTTTCCTTCTTAGTTTTGAAATATTTGACCATTAATAACAGAGAGATAATAATAAATGATCCAACTAATATTTCAGCACCTAAAATAAACCGCCAAAAATCGTTTCTTTGCACATGAAAGAATGACAATAGAACGATTCCAGAGAATGCTAAACTTCCGAGTGCAATAAGAATTGATTTTATTATTATGAGGTTCATCAATCACCAATGACGGATAATTTTAACAGATGGTTTTCTGTTTTTGCTTCCAAGGTAGTCGTTAACTTACAATCTGCTAAATTGATTGTAAGTGATGTTATGCCAATTGATAGAGGCTTTATATATTTCAAATCTATGATTTTAAGTACTGACGTGTCATAATCACTAAATGTTGTATTCGAATACTCAATTGTCGGTTGAAAGAGCTCCTCTTCTGTTTCTATCGTCTCAATCTTTAAACTGTCTGAATTATTATCAATTGTTCTTTCATTATGTTGAACAAGAAAAATTCGCAATTTGTATTGATTATCCACGTGTTTATCAAGTAAAATCTTATGGGTTATGTTTTTCGTTTTCCAGGGGCTTACAAAAATATTTGCATGATATGTATACAACGCCTTACTTTGCTCAAAGCTGTAAAGAATGGCACTTAAGCAGAACATAAAGAATAGCCAAATGAATGTTAATATTGAGTATTTTTTCATGAGAATTATTTGGCTAACAACACGGTTTACCGGCGCAACACTACGCCACAATTTGCTGATATTTTACAACCCATTTGCACAAACTAAAATTTAGAACAATAGCACAGCCCCGCGGTTGCGTCCGGTACAACCGGAAGTTAGATTAAATTAGATGTATTATAAAACCGATTAATATTAGAAAAATGGATACAGCAAGAGCCCAGTTGTAGTTATTTATTTCTTGGATACCAACTATAGAGGCACTTTTCCACCAAGGGTTGTAAAAAATTGTTATTTCATTACCCTTTTTATACTTTTTAGAAAAATCCATTGCATGTTCAAACGCATTGCCAAAACTATCAGCCGGATAGAATATCTTTTTGTATACTCCACTATAATTTTTATTATTGATAAAATATTTATACTCTATTGAAACTTTCCATGGATAACCGTCAACATTCGAAAAATTTTCACTGTGGTAATCACGATTATCTTCAACCACATCAATAAAAGTAATTTTGGCCGTTACTTTCCGCCATTTCATCATTGACAATCGGGTTAACAAGCGAAAAAACCAAATGAAAAAGAATGGAATAGATGCCAAGACAAAATAGTCAGCGTATGTGAATTGGATTGAATCAAATGAAACTCCAAGAAGAATTAATACCAATTCAATGATATTTTCTAACACTTCTTCCAAGTATGCAGTAATTTTAAAACCTGAAAAGATATTTAATATTGCAAATATAATTATTAGCAAAACTTTAAAATTCAGAATTTTATTTTCTTTTTCTCTCCTGGTCTTATATCTCTTTGAAGATGTGATGCCCATGTAGGATTTAATATTTGAAACAGAATTTTGCTCAACATATTCTTTCAAAAAAAATGGGTTAGTGGGTTCTGGTTCATTCGATTTCTTTCTGCCTTTACCGATTCTATTTTTATTTGTTTTTTTCATATCTAACAAAAAGGTTTACCGGCGAAACACTTGCACACAACCGGCTGATTTTATACAACTTATTTGCACAAAATATTTTTTAGAACGAAAGCACAGCCCTGCGGTTTCGTCCGGTACAACCGCCAGTTAGAACAGCACATAATAAATTGCACAGAAAATAACACCACAGACAAAACGTGCGTTGGCAACCAACGACGCAAAAACACGACATGTAGAAACTGGCACCAAAAAACGAACGTTCACTACAAAAAGGTAAACCAAAACAGATAAGAGTTTATGTTTTTCCAACAACCCAAAATGGTTTTTGTCTTTTTAGCCTTTTTCGATTTGCCTTCTAACAACACGGTTTACCGGCGCAACACTACGCCACAATTAGCTGATATTTTACAACCCATTTGCACAAACTAAAATTTAGAACAAAAGCACAGCCCTGCGGTTGCGTCCGGTACAACCGAAAGTTAGAACCGCAACACTTAAATTTACCACGAAAAAATACGCCGCGAAAACACACAAGACTTACTGAATTACAAACAACCAAAAATATAAACTACTGAAAACCTTTCACTTACGAAAAACCGACTCTTAAATATTATTCATCAAATTGGCTTTTACTTTCGTTCGCGGACGTCTTTTAAAATATTATTTCTGCGTTGGCAATTGCTTTATTTTTTGGAGTTTTTCTTTTCTGAAAATACAAAACTGAATCTAACAACACGGTTTACCGGCGAAACACCGGCACATAATTAGCTGATTTTATTAAACATATTTGCACAAACTATAACTTAGAAAGAAACTGCCAGCCCTGCGGTTTCGTCCGGTACAACCGCCAGTTAGAACCGCACAAAACCAATTTGCACACAAACAACCACCGCAGACAAAACATGCGTTGGCAACCAACGACGCAAACAAAAGACATGTAGAAACTGGCACCAAAAAACGAACGTTCACCACAAAATGGTAAACCAAAACAGATACAAACTTAAGTTTTCCCAACAGCCAAAATCGGTTTTTGTCTTTTTAGCCTTTTTCGATTTGCCTTCTAACAATGAGGTTTACCGGCGAAACACTTGCACATAACCGGCTGATTTTATACAACTTATTTGCAAAAAATATATTTTAGAACGAAAGCACCGCCCTGCGGTTTCGTCCGGTACAACCGACAGTTAGAACAGCACCAAACCAACTTTTACCAAAAAACCACCGCAGAAAAAACGCGCCAAAGCAACCAACGACGCAAACACACGACATGTAGAAGCAGCCACCAAAAAATGAACATTCACCAAAATCTGGTAAACCAAAACAGATAAAAACTTATCGTTTACCAACTGACCAAAATTGCCTTTCGTCTTTTTCGATTTGCCATCTAACAAAAAGGTTTACCGGCGAAACACCGGCACATAATTGGCTGATTTTATACAACTTATTTGCACAAATTAAAACGTAGAAAGAAACTGCCAGCCCTGCGGTTGAGTCCGGTACAACCGCTAGTTAGCCAAAATCTTTTGGATTATTCACCGAAACTATTACTTAATTCCAAGCCATTTTTATTTATAAAACTGTACGTGATTAGAAATGCAAAGGAACTTGTTAAATATAATGACTGGTATATGACTAATTCAAGATAGAATAAACCGGATATAACAAAAAGTATTACTAACGCAGTTATTCCAATTTCCAATTTTGTATAAGTGCGGTAGAACTTTATTGTAATCGCTAAAAGTGTTCCAATATAACCATATATTATTGCTGTTCCCCCATATACTGGTAAATCACCTTCAGATAAGATTGTGAGCAAAAAACCATATATAGTAACTGAACCAACAACCATTTTGATCAAGAGCTTAGGTTGCAACCTAAGCTCAATTATTATTCCTATTGCAAATAGAAATAGTGCTTCTCGTAACCAGTGAAATAATCCGTCGTGAACAAAGGGATATGTTAAAAATGTATACCAATAAAATGGATTTGAATTACGCTCTGGAATAGTGCCAAATAAGGTTTCGCAATTTGGTAAAATATAACAGATGCATGTGAAGCAAAAGAATAGAAGTATTATAGTTAATGTAAATGATATGAATTGCAGTTTTTTGATCATTTTTATCACATATGATATTATAGGCTAACAAAAAGGTTTACCGGCGAAACACTTGCACACAACCGGCTGATTTTATTAAACTTATTTGCACAGTATATTTTTTAGAACGAAAGCACAGCCCTGCGGTTGCGTCCGGTACAACCGGAAGTTAGAAACGCAACACTAAATTTTTACAAAGCTCCGCCACCTGAAATACTTTTAACCTGCTGCGCAGAATTGACAAAGACCGAATTATAAACTTTGCCAAAACTTACATTTTGAGAGTGTCTCTTTTTTGGTTATACTTTTTGACTAGTTTCTTAACGTCGTTGCTTATCACTTCTTTTTTCACGTGAGTTGCTATGTACAATATCGATTCCTTTGTTTGGGTTGTAACAAAGCCAACATAAAATACTAAATAACGACGATTTGTTCGTCCTCCAATTCCGATCATTCTTAAAGGGACCCAAAGTGGAAAAGCTGAAAACACTTTTGATACATTGTTCCATTGAAGTGAGAACCGGTTATCCTCCCAAAGAATATACTTACCTATCCCAATTTTCCAATATCTCCTTAAGCCTTTTTCAGAGAAATACAAGCGAAGCGTTGGCATAAGAAACAGAATAGCAACCAATTCAAGAGGAATTCCTAGGATTATTATCCAACTGAGTATCAAATCTCTACCCAAAGTTATTCCACTAAAAGCTGCATCAACAGCTACGACAATGACGAATATTGATAAAAACATTATCGGTTTTTTGACCTTTATTTCCATATGTTCAATTTTGCTTGAATCTAACAACACGGTTTACCGGCGCAATACTTGCACCAAATTTGCAGATGTTTTACAACCCATTTGCACAACTTAAAATTTAGAACAAAAGCACAGCCCTGCTGTTGCGTCCGGTACAACCGACAGTTAGCCAAAAATAGTAACCTTACTTTGTTAAAAATTCTTCAAAGTCTAAACTATTTTGTTTTAGAATTTTACTTACCGAATACAATTCTATTGAGCTAGAACGTTTTAAAATCCAGCTAAAAAATATTAACACAAGTGCTATTACAACAGTTACCGCGATAATATAAATAGACAATGTTGTTGATAAATATTTTGTTAGAAGTCTGAATTGAGCCTCAGGATACAACATTAAAATGCCACAAGCGATTGCAAAAATATATAAAAAAGTATATCTATTTAGTATGCCAATTATTACAATAATGTTACTTGACAACAATAAAAATAACCGAATTGATTGATTCCAATCTTGATTTATTCCATCATAAAAAAGTAAATATACAGTTAAGAAATTTATCAGCAATGCGGTAAAAGCAGCAGATTTAAAGATAGCTTTTTTTAAGGAATTTGGATTTTCATTATTTATGCTTTTTATTATTTGCAACAATTTTTCAATCTCTTTTTCCTGGTAAATATCTGCCAATGATTCTGGTATCGCTTTAGTGTCACAACCATCTTTGAGTTTTGAATGAACATCTTTTATCGATTGTTCAAGTCTTTTTTCATCACTGAAGATTGAAAACCTTGGCATCGATTCTCCTTTAGGCTAACAAAAAGGTTTACCGGCGCAACACTACGCCGCAAATTACTGATATTTTACAACTCATTTGCACAAACTAAAACTTAGACCAAAAGCACAACCCTGCGGTTGCGTCCGGTACAACCGGAAGTTAGAAATAGTTTTATAATATTTTGCTTTTTGGGAAAAACTATACCATTAAAAAGCATCAATTAACTTTATTCAGGTAATCTCAATTTTTTCTGTGGTTAAGTGTTATGTATTTTAGTGCGTTTTCTTTACTCATAAATTCGGGAAAAGGTTTTACTTCATTTTTAGGATCTGCAAATTTCCAAAGATTTTTAATACATTTAGGAACGGATATATGAATAACATCTGATCCGCCTAATTGTTGGAATTCTTCTCTCAGAATTGCAGACTCAAAGCTACCATCACCAATAAACTTTACATTTGAATAATCAATTAAAATATATTTAACATGGCTTATTATCTTATGTCTAACCAAATCCAGCATTGAACCCCAACTACCAACCCAGTATTCTTCTGGGAAATAAATTATTGCAAAATCGTCAAATAATTCAAATTTTAGGCCGTTTTTGTATTCAACAATCATATTTCTAACAAAAAGGTTTACCGGCGAAACACTTGCACACAACCGGCTGATTTTATTAAACTTATTTGCACAAATTAAAACTTAGAAAGAAACTGCCAGCCCTGCGGTTTCGTCCGGTACAACCGCCAGTTAGAACAGCACAAAACGAACTTGCACACAAACAACCACCGCAGACAAAACATGCGTTGGCAACCAACGACGCAAACACACGACATGTAGAAACTGGCACCAAAAAACGAACGTTCACCACAAAATGGTAAACCAAAACAGATAAGAGTTTATGTTTTCCCAACAACAAGTTTGTTTTTCGTCTTTTTTTATTTGCCTTCTAACAACACGGTTTACCGGCGCAACACTACGCCACAATTTGCTGGTAATTTACAACCCATTTGCACAAACTAAAATTTAGAACAAAAGCACAGCCCTGCGGTTGCGTCCGGTACAACCGATAGTTAGAAAAAATTATTGGCTATAAACAGTATTTAGTAATTCTGAATTAAACATACTTTCCGGAGAAATAACAGGCTCGTTCATTGGAATATTATTTCCATATCTTTCTGTTATTTTTGACTTTACAATTTTATCCGTTAAATCAAAATCTTTCAACTTTTCGAGTTTTCCAATTTCGAGTCCTGTTGCTTCTTTATACATCTTCCACACTAATTCTGAGCAATAAATTTTATCGTCCGACCACTCAAAATATATATCATAGTTTTTTCCATTATACTTCTCACCGGCTTTTTTGAGCTTTTGCATCTTCTCTTTTGTTAATATTGACTTTGAATTTTTAAGCCTTTTGATAATAAAATGTTCATTTTCACCTCTTTTAATCCATTCATCCAACGGGGTTAATTTTACAGGTTGTATTGCCTCGTAAACATAATATTTACCATCATTTATATAAATTATTCCCATGTGACTATATTTTGACTTTGTTGCAATTTGTATTGCTTTGCTTTGGCTTGAGCGTGATGTATGAAAAATAATATCACCATTTTCAGCCAGTGATTTAAAATCCGTCTGAGAACATCCCAAAAACGAAAAAAATATTATGAGAAGTGGGGAAATTGATTTCATGATTTAATCTTATTTTTTCTAACAACACGGTTTACCGGCGCAACACATGCACCGAATTTGCTTATGTTTTACAATTGTTTGCACAACCTAAAATTTAGAACGAAAGCACAGCCCTGCGGTTGCGTCCGGTACAACCGCCAGTTAGAATTGTTGTGTTAATGAGCGCCGTGAAGATTAATCTCTGTAATTGCTGTGTCTTTATATTTCTCACCTTTATAAACATCTGTTATCACTAACGTTACAGTATCACCATGACTGAGATAAATATAGTCTTGTCCATTTAGAAATATACCTTGTGGGTAAATAGTATCTTGCAATGTCAGGTTAAAAACGAATTTATCATTGTGTAAAATTTTTATTGACTTTACTCGACTGTTTTCTTGCCACACTTTTGAGTTTTTCGCATATCCGTTGACAATATCAATTCCTTTTAATGGGACATTCCTTACTGTTGAATCAGTATCAAAATATATTGTTATTCTTTCACCAATTCCATAATCTCTTTTCCCTTCTATCCATGCTGTATTAACATCTCCATCGGACATATTAATGGGTAAATAATTGAAACTACCCTGGGGTGGTAAAACTGAAGAACATTTATAATCCCACCCAAAAGCACAGCCTAAACTACACCCACCATTAATTGCGCTATAAAAGTCCTCAATACCAGAGGTGTCATAAACTGTGGTATAATAATTTTTTAATTGTGTGTTTTGGCAATTGCCAGACAATTGAAAAACCGCAATAATGAATAATAGTATTGTTTTCTTCATGGAATTCAGAAATTCTAACTACACGGTTTACCGGCGCAACAATACGCCACAATTTGCTGATATTTTACAACCCATTTGCACAAACTAAAATTTAGAACAAAAGCACAGCCCTGCGGTTGCGTCCGGTACAACCGAAAGTTAGAAGTGAAAATTGAGTTTTACTTATTTAATATAATATCTAACATTTATTAATACTTCAAAAGCTTTCCATTTAAGCCAACTTCTTGAGCCATTATCACCATCTGAATATTCTTCGTCTTTTGATATTCTAAAAATCCCATGATTAAATGATGCTGCGATACCCATCTTTCGTTTTCCTAACATGAAAGTATTACCTAACCCAACACCTAAAAACAGATTGAATCTATTCATCTCGTCGGTTATTGTTCCAGTCTCATTCAATAAATCACCATCGGTATTTATAGTGGAACGAATTTGTAAACCAGGTTCAATGTTAACGAAAGAGTAAAAGCTTGAATTTAAACTATAATTAAAATGGATTGGGAGGCCAATATAATAGTGGCTAATCTTTGCACTGCCTTTATAGAACTCCTCATCAAATTTCTGATAGCGTCCTATTTTAAATAATCTTATACCCGTATTACAGTCAAGTTTTCTCTTTAAATTATACTCTTTCATTAACCCTAATGAGAACCCGGGATTAAAATCATTTTTAAGTAAATCAAGCCCATCGTCGTAATATTTAAACCATGAATGATTGACGCCCAAATTTAATGAATAATTACCAGCAGATAACAATGAAGGAAAAACGAAAAAAATAAGAGCCAATTTGAGGAAAACGGTTTTCATTAATATCACCTTGTGTTTAACAATTTATACTCCATTAGAATTCTAACAACACGGTTTACCGGCGCAACACATACACCGAATTTGCTGATGTTTTACAACCCATTTGCACAAACTAAAATTTAGAACGAAAGCACAGCCCTGCGGTTGCGTCCGGTACAACCGGAAGTTAGAGTTACGCAAAACCAATATTAGGATTATATTATATTATCTTTAATAAGTTGTTTAATTATTTTTTCAACAACCTCATCAGCACTTCCCATACCCCAACCACCAGAATCCATTTCTAAAACAGCTTTCCAAACCGGCTTTTTAGACTCAGGTTCAAACATTGAAAGCTCAAAATCACCTCCAGAGATGGCACCATTTACGGATAATTGTGTAGTTTGAATAATTGTCAAAATGACGTCTGGTTGGTAACTATAGACTCTTGACTCTAAATCATCAGCTGTGTCAAGACTTAATGCTTTTCTCAAATAAATTTCTGTTTGAATATTTTTTTCATAAAATTTATTCTTTAAATTTCCCGTTAATGTGACTAAAAAGCCTTCGATCGATTCGTTTCCATTGATAGCGATAAATATTTTTTCAATCTTTTTATTAAAATTTGGATCACGAATAGAATTTATTGTTATACAATTGGTCAATAAAAAAGGCGTTATAAGCAGAATGATGAATAGATATTTTTTAACACATGAATTTGAAGGAAAAGGCATACCAGTTTTCATTTTTCACCATTTGTTGTTTAATTTAGTGATCGAAAATCATTTTATTTGATTGTTAATATTTAGCCAAAATATTTGTCTTTATTCTAACAACACGGTTTACCGGCGCAACACCACGCCGAAATTTGCTGATATTTTACAACTATTTTGCACAACCTAAAATTTAGAACGAAAGCACAGCCCTGCGGTTGCGTCCGGTACAACCGAAAGTTAGAGCTGCTAAAGCCCCAAAATATATCCTTTATTATTACATTTAAATAATCTTATTACTCAATTCTTTTCAAGATTTTCTTGATCATTGTGTGTTGGTGGTTGCGGACAATTATATACAAGGTCCCACAATGTTTTAGTGAATCCTTCATACTGAATCTCCAATCCAGTATAGGCTGAAACTATTTTTGCCATATATAAATTTTTATTGAATGAATAAACAGAATATAGAGTCACCCTTCTTTTCCCTGACTTTATACCCAAAAGAAATTGGTTAGGGACAAATAACCATTTTTATGGGATGTGAAAATTAAGCGTAAGCAAAGAAGTTAAGGGTTGCCTATGCTGCTCAATCGTTTCAAAAAATGTCAATATTGCAACCTTGAAATCACTATACTTTTCATAGTAAAAATAATCGATGACCGATTTTCGTAAATACTTCCATAATCGTTCGATAATGTTCAGGTTTGGCGAATATGCCGGTAAATATATCACTTTGCACCATTTATTCTTCTTTAACCATTCCTGAATGAGGTGACTTTTGTAGTATCTGGCGTTGTCACAGATGTTATAGATCTTTTTACCCGGATGTTTCGCATGCTGGGCTTCCCAAAGGGCGATGGTTGATTGGGAATTGATCTGTTCATCTTCACGAAAAACAATGTCGCCAACATCTTCGGCGTTGATGGCAGCATTAATATTCAGGCGTTTACGACCGGTATTTGAGGGAATACCAACATCCTCACCCTTTGGTATCCAGCCATATGCCGGACGGGTATTGTGTTGGGGATGCGCTGCGTCGTTGAAATAGAAAATAGCATTAACATCCTGTTTTTTCAACAATCTGTGTAGCTTTTTAACAAACCGTCTTTGGGCAGCCGAATCCGCTTTTGAAGGAACGGATTTGGTCTTTTTGTAAACAAAGCCCAAACGGTTCAGCAGTGTGGAAACAGCACTTTCACAATAGTGCTTGTTGAAGGTCGCCGCGATAAATTCACCAACAGCAGCGCTGCTTGGATACAGGTATTCAGTCAGTTCTGCAACGAGCCGGGCTTTTTCTTCATCAGTGAGTTTGCCATTGTATCGAAAATAATTGGATGCCAGATAATCTTTCAGTCCGTTGGTGAGATAGCTGTCACGATAGCGGTAGACGGTGTTGTCATCAATGCCTAAAAAATCGGCAATCACCTGGACAGAAAGACCTTTGTCCAGCATCAACAATACAGTGACTTTGATATAAATGCGTTTGTTGGACGGACGCTTCTGCAAAAGCTTTAATTCGCGCCGGGTGTTGTCATCTAATTCTAGCATGGATAAAGATATTCAATTGATGGGATTTTCCCAAACCAATTTAGTGTGAGTATAAATATATATAATACTTAATTCCATCGGGGGTAGTAAGTCTGTAGAAAATTAAATTTAGCTTGTCATTAAAATTAATTTCCTTTTTTAAAAACGAAAACCCAAATATCAAATTAAGTGTCTGAACTGTTTTATTGGTTTTGTCTATCACAACGACTCTGTGGTAAGAGCGAGCCCCAACCACAAAGACAATGGCTAGAATCATTAGTATTAAATATTCAAGTAATTCGTAAGAATTATTATTATATCCTTTTGTCAAATGTATAACTACATAAATTGAGGCGAGATAAAACACCCACATAAAAAAAACTGGACGGATTGCAATTTCCATCGTTGCATCATCTTGATAAATTCTTTCATTGTCTAACAAGAAAAAAATAAAGTGTGATTTCTCTAACGAATTGCTGATTAATGAAATATCGTATTCGATTTTTTTGGTTTTTATCTCTTTTTTTACCCATTGAGGGTTATTGATTCTTGAGATAATCTCTTCTTCAATTTGTTTTGTTCTTGCAGGAAAAGCTACTTTATCAATAGAATTAAGCGCCTGTTTAAGTTCGTCAATCGAATATTGTGTATAATCAGGAGGTTTCATAGCTTTAATCTATTCTAACAACACGGTTTACCGGCGCAACACTACGCCACAATTTGCTGATGTTTTACAACCCATTTGCACAAACTAAAATTTAGAACAAAAGCACAGCCCTGCGGTTGCGTCCGGTACAACCGAAAGTTAGAGGCTCTATTAATGTCCTTTAATTAGCCTTCTCATTAACTATGAGAGTACCGCCATTGTTACTTACCTCAAAAAACAAAGTATCTAGAGAATTTGGATACTTAATATAAACCTCACTTAAACCGACAGATTGGGGCAGAATTTTATCTTTTTTAAATAAGATTATCGTAGAATCATAACCCCAAATATCAATTTCTTTCTGTTTTTCTGGTGAAAGAACACCGCACGATAATTTTGAATTATAAGTTGTATCACCTATCCAATGTGTTATCCACCGCTCGGAAAAATTTGAAAATCTTATTGAATAGCTATAAAGAGAATCTCTTTGAGAAATACTTAAATAATATTGTGTGCCAGATTCATTCCAGTCGGTAACATTTTTATATCTCAGTGATGAAAGGAAATCTCCATCTTCACTAATCTTATAGATCAACAGAACACTTAAAAATACAATGGCCAGAAATGGGAGCGAATATTTGATTGCTTTCTTTAACATAAATTTTCTTCATTAACAGAGTATAAATCCAATATGCTCTCTAACAACACGGTTTACCGGCGCAACACTTTCACCGAATTAGCTGAAATTTTACAACCATTTTGCACAAACTAAAATTTAGAACGAAAGCACAGCCCTGCGGTTGCGTCCGGTACAACCGAAAGTTAGAGCTGCATACTTTAAATTTTATTTTACATTATTTGGTAAATATAATGACATAGATCCGGTTAAATTTTCGCATTTCAAAAATGAGATATAACTGCTAAACCAAATTATATTATTATTTGATTTGTCTTTCTTAATCCCAGCTTCTAATGGTGAATCTATATAGCAGAACGTTATATCATATTCGAATTTTTTAATATCAGAAACTGTTTCGTCTGATTTAAAATCATGAATAGCATATTTGTATGTGTAACTTTTAGATTTACCACCTTTTATTTCGTGAACTGGAATTTCAGCTTCAATCGACTTAAACCAATTGCTATTGCTGGATTCGGCATAGATTAAATTTTCGGTGATATCATTTAGCAAAGAATATCCAACCCAAATGTCAAAAATATTATTCATTTCATTCAAATTCTGTAATGAAAGTGTTGAATATATTGATTTGTCATTTCGGTTTTTGATATTAACAGCAAGCTCTAAGGAATCTAAATTCTGATTAGGTTTATTTATTATTGCTAATGAAATCTCAATTTCAGGAGTTTGTAAATAAACAGTTTTAAAATGCGCATTACTTGTTGCAGCACAACCTGAAAAAATGAAATATAAAAACAACGAGATTAATACAGATTTCATTACAGTTTTACCATTGCTCTAACAACACGGTTTACCGGCGCAACACATGCACCAAATTTGCTGATGTTTTACAACCCATTTGCACAAACTAAAATTTAGAACGAAAGCACAGCCCTGCGGTTGCGTCCGGTACAACCGAAAGTTAGAACCGCAACACTAAATTTTACCACGAAAAAATACACCGCGAAAAACACACAAAGCTTACAGATTTACAAACAACTAAAAATATAAACTGCTGAAAACCTTTCACTTACGAAAAACCGACTCTGAAATATTTATCCCGCAAATTGGCTTTCTTTCTGGTTTGTGGACGTCTTTAAAATATTATTTCAGCGTTGGCAATTGCTCCATCTTTTGGAGTTTTTTCTTTTCAACTTTTCCGGAATTTTAATCTAACAAAAAGGTTTACTGGCGAAACGCTGGCGCATACCGGATAATGCCGCGAAAATTGCCGTTAATTAATAACTTATGTAAAAACACAGCCCTGCGGTTTCGTCCGGTAGAACCGATAGTTAGGGTTTGGTTTATATGAAAGGGCGTTTGATGAGCCGAGATTTAAGTGTGCTTTCTCCTGTGTCTGTTTGTGATATCGAAGACTGTCTGGATGTTTTAGACACCCGACCCGATGGGGTTGTTTATAGTGAAGAGTCGCTGGCAAAAATGGTTGACAGCGCGACAATCCTCTTGAATAATTTGCTTGATATTGCATTCCGGCAGGGGTTGGCTGCCGGTATCGGTCGCGTTGGCACCCCTGTTGTTGGTGAGCCGGTTCTGGATGTGTATTTATCTGAAACCTTTGGCGGCGATCCGATCAAGTTTTGATTTCATCCAGAGTATAGTTGCATTTACCGCAGCGCCATGTGGCTCGCTTCGGAGCTGTATCTATTATTTTAAATGTGTTCTGACCACACTTTGGGCAAGGTTTTGATGGTTTACGATTGAGAGGTAATGATTTGTTTTTCATTCGGATTCCTTCTGCTGAAGATATTGGTTTATTATGTTGCCCTAACAACACGGTTTACCGGCGCAACACTACGCCATAATTTGCTGATATTTTACAACCCATTTGCACAAACTAAAATTTAGAAAGAAAGCACAGCCCTGCGGTTGCGTCCGGTACAACCGGAAGTTAGAAAATAGAGTAAATTGTTTTTTAGGAATTATTCATTTAACAACCTATATTTAGAAATGCTATGCTTTACACAATTCAAACAATTTCTTATACTCTATTTTAGACGTCTGAAAAGTTAAGTTTCTCTCATAGTGAGATGGAAATAAACTTCTTAAACACCCTCGATTCTCGAAATAAACTGTTGTATTAAAGAATAGTGGATTAGACTCAAAAAACAAATCTGCTTTATTTAGTTTACCGTTATTAAAATACTGAATTTCATAGCCCCGTAGCCCGTTCAGCAAAAAATTTTTTATAACTTTTGTATTTAGCTCAATATATTCCAGCCCAGGCGAACCGTGGGAACCGTTTTCATAGAAATCGTATTTATAAAAATATTCATTCTCTTGATATTTTGATAATCCTGGCGTTTTTGGATTATCAAAATTTATTGATATTAATAAGTCATCCAAATAATCAATCGTACAGATTATTTTAGTATTAATGTTGTTATTAATGCTTTTGAATGTGACCTCATAAACCTGATTTATCTTTACAGGTGTTTCAAGATTGAATTTTCCAGATTTCAAAATAATTTCTTTAAAGAAAATAAACCAATTACTATTGAATGTTTCCATAATTTTTGAATCTAACAACCCGGTTTACCGGCGCAACACTACGCCACAATTTGCTGATTTTATTAAACTTGTTTGCACAAACTAAAAATTAGAACAAAAGCACAGCCCTGCGGTTGCGTCCGGTACAACCGAAAGTTAGAGCTGCATACTTTAAATTTATTTTACACTATTTGGTAAATAGAATGACATAGATCCGGTTAATTGTTCGCATTTCAAAAATGAGATATAACTGCTAAACCAAATTATATTATTATTTGACTTGTCTTTCTTAATCCCAGCTTCTACTGGTGAATCTATATAGCAGAACGTTATATCATATTCGAATTTTTTAATATCATAAACTGTTTCGTCTGATTTAAAATCATGAATAGCATATTTGTATGAGTAACTTTTAGATTTACCACCTTTTATTTCGTGAACTGGAATTTCAGCTTCAATCGACTTAAACCAATTGCTATTGCTGGATTCGGCATAAATTAAATTTTCGGTGATATCATTTAGCAAAGAATATCCAACCCAAATGTCAAAAATATTATTCATTTCACTCAAATTCTGCAGTGAAAGTGTTGAATATATTGATTTGTCATTTCGGTTTTTGATATTAACAGCAAGCTCTAAGGAATCTAAATTCTGATTAGGTTTATTTATTATTGCTAATGAAATCTCAATTTCAGGGGTTTGTAAATAAACAGTTTTAAAATGAGCATTACTTGTTGCAGCACAACCTGAAAAAATGAAATATAAAAACAACGAGATTAATACAGATTTCATTACAGTTTTACCATTGCTCTAACAACACGGTTTACCGGCGCAACACTACGCCACAATTTGCTGATATTTTACAACTGATTTGCACAACCTAAAACTTAGAACGAAAGTACAGCCCTGCGGTTGCGTCCGGTACAACCGAAAGTTAGAACCGCACAAAACGAACTTGCACACAAACAACCACCGCAGACAAAACACGCGTTGGCAGCCAACGACGCAAACAAACGACATGTAGAAACTGGTACTAAAAAAAACGAACGTTTACCACAAACTGGTAAACCAAAACAGATATGAGTTTATGTTTTTCCAACAACCCAAAATGTTTTTCGTCTTTTTTAATTTGCATTCTAACAACACGGTTTACCGGCGCAACACTACGCCACAATTTGCTGATTTTATTAAACTTATTTGCACAAACTAAAATTTAGAGCGAAAGCACAGCCCTGCGGTTGCGTCCGGTACAACCGAAAGTTAGAACAAACTGTATAACAATAAATTGAATTATTATCTGACGTTTGCGCTATAAAATTTCCAGTATTCATTTTCAAGCTGAATTTGATCGATATTCAGTTCGTCAAATTCGGTTTTTGAAACCCACTCTCTATGTTTAATAAACAAGAATATCTTCTTCTCTTTATAAATATTTACTAACATATCGTCAAGAGCCGAACGGCGTTTACTCAGAACATAATATTGATATTCATTTTTTTCGGTGAAATAATATTTGACAGAATCAATTTCAGACTCTAATAAAGTAATCAGAAATATCGATGTTACAATAAATAGTATTATCCCATTTATAACTTGTAGTATTGCAACAATATATTTTATTGTTGATTGATTAATATAGAAATATAATCTCCCTAATAAAATTGTAGTGCCAACGAAAAATAGGGTTTCACCTGAATAATGGAAGAATCGATCAATATATACATTACTAAAACTTAAATGTGGAGAAATATTTTCGTTAAACGGGAAAAGGATTAATAGAGCAATTGCAAACTTATTATTTTGGATCAATTTCTTGTATGCTTTTCTAATCATGATAATCTTACATTCTAACAAAAAGGTTTACCGGCGAAACACCGGCACATAATTAGCTGATTTTATAAAACTTATTTGCACAAATATTTTTTAGAAAGAAACTGCCAGCCCTGCGGTTTCGTCCGGTACAACCGCCAGTTAGAACAGCACACAATAAATTGCACAGAAACAACCACCGCAGACAAAACGTGCGTTGGCAACCAACGACGCAAACAAACGACATGTAGAAACTGGCACCAAAAAACGAACGTTCACCACAAAATGGTAAACTAAAACAGATAAGGGTTTATGTTTTTCCAACAGCCAAAATCGGTTTTTGTCTTTTTAGCCTTTTTCGATTTGCATTCTAACAACACGGTTTACCGGCGCAACACTACGCCACAATTTGCTGATTTTATTAAACTTATTTGCACAAACTAAAATTTAGAACAAAAGCACAGCCCTGCGGTTGCGTCCGGTACAACCAGAAGTTAGAACCGCAACACTAAATTTTACCACGAAACAAAAACTGCAAAAAAAACACAAAACTTACGGAATTGCAAAAAACCAAAAACATAAACTACTGAAAACCTTTCACTTACGAAAAGCGGACTCTCAAATAATATTCGTCATATTAAGCTTTTATTTCTATTTATAACATTCTGTCTCACCGTCGAGCTTTTCAATGCTTTCAATCTTAATAACTTTATATGAATTATTCTTTTTGTCGGCAATTTTTTCAACTTTTGCGATAACATGAATTTTTTTATTTTCTGATCTTAGCATATTGCAATTTAGTTGCTCAAAATGAGCGTAATCATTGGAATCCATAAATAGAATCATTTTTTCATTATTTTCCGAGACAAGTCTAATGAATGGTTTGTCAGAATAAATTTTATGAAAATCTATCATTTGAAAATACAAATCACCTTCAAGATTTATCTTGTTTTTTAATTTGCAGGAAGTAAAAAAACTCGAAACAAATATTAGAATTATAATTAAGGTTCTGACACTCATAATAATTGTTTTCTAACAACACGGTTTACCGGCGCAACACTTGCACCGAATTTGCTGATATTTTACAACCCATTTGCACAAACTAAAATTTAGAACAAAAGCACAGCCCTGCGGTTGCGTCCGGTACAACCGAAAGTTAGAACCGCAACACTAATTTGCACTGCACTGAAAAATAAAAAATTATGGCTGACCAAAACACTGATTGAAAACAGAAAAACCAAAAATATAAAACCTGCCAAAACCTACCTTTTGAATTGCGGACAAAAGCACGCACTTATCGAAAACAAGAAAAAGTAGGGGAGTGCACAAACTCCCGAAAACGATATTTCAACCGAATTTCCTTTCACTTAAGGAAAGCGGACGTCTTTAAAATATTATTTCTGCGTTGGCTTTTGCTCCATTTTTTGGAGTCATTTCTTTTTTGAAAAAATGGAAAACTGAATCTAACAACACGGTTTACCGGCGCAACACTACGCCACAATTAGCTGATTTTATTAAACTTATTTGCACAATTATTTTTTAGAACAAAAGCACAGCCCTGCGGTTGCGTCCGGTACAACCGGAAGTTAGAACAACAACACTTTGTTTTTTCAAAGCTCCGCCAACTGACTTACATTTTTACAGAAGCCCGCAGTTGACCACAAAACCAAAATATAAACTTGCAAAAACCCAGCACTAAATTAAACCGACTCTTAAATATTTATCCCACAAATTGGCTTTCTCTTTGTTTCGCGGACGTCTTATAAATATTATTTTTGCGTTGGCAATTACCCCATTTTTTGGAGTTTTTTCTTTTCAACTTTTCCGGAATTTTAATATAACAACACGGTTTACCGGCGCAACACTACGCCACAATTTGCTGATTTTACACAACCCATTTGCACAAACTATAACTTAGAACGAAAGCACAGCCCTGCGGTTGCGTCCGGTACAACCGCCAGTTAGAAACACACAAAACAAACTTGCACAGAAACAACCACCGCAGACAAAACACGCGTTGGCAACCAACGACGCAAAAACACGACATGTAGAAACTGGCACCAAAAAATGAACATTTACAACAAAATGGTAAACCAAAACAGATAAGAGTTTATGTTTTTCCAACAGCCAAAATCGGTTTTTGTCTTTTTAGCCTTTTTCGATTTGCCTTCTAACAACACGGTTTACCGGCGCAACACTTGCACCGAATTTGCTGATATTTTACAACCCATTTGCACAAACTAAAATTTAGAACAAAAGCACAGTCCTGCGGTTGCGTCCGGTACAACCGAAAGTTAGAACTGCACAAAACGAACTTGCACACAAACAACCACCGCAGACAAAACGCGCGTTGGCAACCAACGACGCAAACACACGACATTTAGAAACGACCACCAAAAAGAACGAACGTTTACCAAATGTGGTAAACCAAAACCGATAAAAACTTATGTTTTCCCAAAGACAAAATTGCTTTTCGTCTTTTATTTTTTGCCATCTAACAAAAAGGTTTACCGGCGAAACACTGGCACACAACCGGCTGATTTTATTAAACTTATTTGCACAAATTATTTTTTAGAACGAAAGCACAGCCCTGCGGTTTCGTCCGGTACAACCGAAAGTTAGCATTCTTCTTTAATAATAAACAAAAACTACTCATTCATTCGTATCGTTACCATTTTTACGGCTAATTTCCATAGATACTTTTTCACGCAATTTTTTATGTGTTTGTAGCTCTGCGTAATCAAATCCGAAGCTAGATCGGAATTTAATTGTTTGGATATACCCCAAGTAATACTGCTGCTTAATAACTTCAAGAAATAAATCATAAGATTCACGTGATTCAAGCAAGAAATAGTGACGGTATAGATTGTGCAAATGTTTGTACTCGATGTAATTCTTCAAGCCAGAAGCATAATTTGGATCTACAGAGTGATAAGCAAGATATTCAGTTAAAGTTTTTCTTTTCTCACCTCTATATCCGTCAACATGAAAAGTGAAGTTTCTTATTTCCATCCAATGGATTTTGTTACTACTTGTTCGGATATAATCGGGATCAATTACAAAATCCCCAATTAACTTGCCACGAACAATTTCTTGTGTCCTATATCCGACAATTGGCATTGACAAAAGTAGAATCGTTAATGGGGAAAAAATCCATTGGAACAACAAATATTCTGTAAAATAATATATAATAAAATTCAGCATAAAACTTGCAAACAGCCAGTTGAACAAACGCCCGGAATTAAGCCAACTCTTCCCATTCCCAAAGAGTTTGAATTCTTGGCTAACAAATTGCTTATTTAATTCCATTATAAAATTGATCTAATAGGGGTTGTCGCTACCAAACAGGCTAACAACACGGTTTACCGGCGCAACACATGCACCGAATTTGCTGATATTTTACAACTATTTGCACAACCTAAAATTTAAAACGAAAGCACAGCCCTGCGGTTGCGTCCGGTACAACCGAAAGTTAGAAGTGAAAATTGAGTTTTACTTATTTAATATAATATCTAACATTTATTAATACTTCAAAAGCTTTCCATTTAAGCCAACTTCTTGAGCCATTATCACCATCTGAATATTCTTCGTCTTTTGATATTCTAAAAATCCCATGATTAAATGATGCTGCGATACCCATCTTTCGTTTTCCTAACATGAAAGTATTACCTAACCCAACACCTAAAAACAGATTGAATCTATTCATCTCGTCGGTTATTGTTCCAGTCTCATTCAATAAATCACCATCGGTATTTATAGTGGAACGAATTTGTAAACCAGGTTCAATGTTAACGAAAGAGTAAAAGCTTGAATTTAAACTATAATTAAAATGGATTGGGAGGCCAATATAATAGTGGCTAATCTTTGCACTGCCTTTATAGAACTCCTCATCAAATTTCTGATAGCGTCCTATTTTAAATAATCTTATACCCGTATTACAGTCAAGTTTTCTCTTTAAATTATACTCTTTCATTAACCCTAATGAGAACCCGGGATTAAAATCATTTTTAAGTAAATCAAGCCCATCGTCGTAATATTTAAACCATGAATGATTGACGCCCAAATTTAATGAATAATTACCAGCAGATAACAATGAAGGAAAAACGAAAAAAATAAGAGCCAATTTGAGGAAAACGGTTTTCATTAATATCACCTTGTGTTTAACAATTTATACTCCATTAGAATTCTAACAACACGGTTTACCGGCGCAACACTTGCACCAACTTTGCTGATATTTTACAACCCATTTGCACAACCTAAAATTTAGAACAAAAACACAGCCCTGCGGTTGCGTCCGGTACAACCGAAAGTTAGAACTGCACAAAACGAGCTGGCACACAAACAACCACCGTAGACAAAACGCGCGTTGGCAACCAACGACGCAAAAACACGACATGTAGAAACTGGCACCAAAAAACGAACGTTCACCACAAAATGGTAAACCAAAACAGATACAACTTTATGTTTTCCCAATAACAAGTTTGTTTTTCGTTTTTTCCGATTTGCATTCTAACAACACGGTTTACCGGCGCAACACTTGCACCGAATTTGCTGATATTTTACAACCCATTTGCACAAACTAAAATTTAGAACAAAAGCACAGCCCTGCGGTTGCGTCCGGTACAACCGAAAGTTAGAACCGCAACACTTAAATTTACCACGAAAAAATACGCCGCGAAAACACACAAAACTTACTGAATTACAAACAACCAAAAATATAAACTACTGAAAACCTTTTACTTACGAAAAGCGGACTCTTAAATATTTATCCCGCAAATAGGCTTTCTCTTTCGTTTGCGGAAGTCTTTAAAATATTAACTTTGCGTTGGCAATCACTCCATTTTTGGGAGTTTTTCTTTTCGAAATTAACGGAATTTTCAATCTAACAACACGGTTTACCGGCGCAACACATGCACCGAATTTACTGATGTTTTACAACCCATTTGCACAAACTAAAATTTAGAACAACAGCACAGCCCTGCGGTTGCGTCCGGTACAACCGAAAGTTAGAACCGCAAAAACTGAATTTTACCACAAAAAAATACGCCGCGAAAAACACGCAAAACTTACAGATTTACAAACAACCAAAAATATAAACTACTGAATAACTTTCACTTACGAAAAGCCGACTCTTAAATATTTATCCCGCAAATTGGCTTTCACTTTGGTTTGTGGACGTCTTTAAAATATTAACTTTGCGTTGGCTTTTGCCCCATTTTTTGGAGTCTTTTCTTTTCTGAAAAAATACAAAACTGAATCTAACAACACGGTTTACCGGCGCAACACTACGCCACAATTTGCTAATATTTTACAATCAATTGCACAAACTAAAATTTAGAACGAAAGTACAGCCCTGCGGTTGCGTCCGGTACAACCGAAAGTTAGGCCTGTTTACGGTTTTCTAATGCCAATCTAATGCTCTCAAATAGATCATTTTTTGTTTTTTGTGTAATTTCCGTTATGCTTTCTTTTGTGTCTTTGTCTTCTATATCTTCAATAATTGGATGTAGCTTGTCATCAGATATATAAATAGCAACTTGACTAGCAAAAGTATAAAAATCCTTATATAATACTTTGTATTTGTCTAATAAAAAATCGTATGATTTCATTATTTTTTTGCTATCATCTTTTATAAGAGAAATCTGTTCCTCAATTTTAACTTGTGTTTTTATGTGTATAATATTCTCTATATCATCAGGGTTATATAAATTTTTAACCACCTCTTGAATATTTTTTATGTAATCAGTTTGGGATTTGAAAGAGTCTATTACATCTTTTTGAGCACTTACTGCATTTTTCAAGCTAATAAGAATTTTGCCCACCCAAACTGACAAAAAGATTATTAAAATCAAGATTATAAACGAAATTATAGTTTGAAATTGTTCCATATGATACCTTCGGTGAGTATGAGAAAGTTTAATAATTATTATTTCACTTACTTGCCTAACAACACGGTTTACCGGCGCAACACTGCCACCGAATTTGCTGATATTTTACAACCCATTTGCAAAAACTAAAATTTAGAACAAAAGCACAGCCCTGCGGTTGCGTCCGGTACAACCGAAAGTTAGAAACGCAACACTAAAGTTTACCACGAAAAAATACACTGCAAAAAACACACAAAACTTACAGATTTACAAACAATCAAAAATATAAACTACTGAAAACCCTTCACTTACGAAAAGCGGACTCTTAAATATTTATCCTGCAAATTGACTTTCACTTACGGAAAGCGGACGTTTTTAAAATATTATTTCTGCGTTGGCAATTGCTCCGTTTTTTGGAGTTTTTTCTTTTTTGACAAAATACAAAACTGAATCTAACAACACGGTTTACCGGCGCAACACTTGCACCGAATCTGCTGATTTTATTAAACTTACTTGCACAGATATTATTTAGAAAGAAACTGCAGCCCTGCGGTTGCGTCCGGTACAACCGAAAGTTAGAACCGCAACACTTTGTTTTTTCAAAGCTCCGCCAACTGACTTACATTTTTACAGAAGCCCGCAGTTGGCCACAAAACCAAATTGTAAACTTGAGAAAACCTGGCAATAAATTAAACCGACTCTTAAATATTTATCCCGCAAATTAGCTTTCACTTTGTTTCGCGGACGTCTTTCAAATATTATTTTTGCGTTGGCAATTACTCCATTTTTTGGAGCCTTTTCTTTTCTGAAAAAATTACAACCCTGAATCTAACAAAAAGGTTTACCGGCGAAACACCGGCACATAATTAGCTAATTTTATACAACTTATTTGCACAACTTATAACTTAGAAAGAAACTGCCAGCCCTGCGGTTTCGTCCGGTACAACCGGAAGTTAGAACAGCACAAAACGAACTTGCACACAAACAACCACCGCAGAAAAAATATGCGTTGGCAACCAACGACGCAAAAACACGACATGTAGAAACTGGCACCAAAAAACGATCTTTTACCACAATCTGGTAAACCAAAACAGATACAAATTTATGTTTTCCCAACAGCCAAAATCAGTTTTTGTCTTTTTAGCCTTTTTCGATTTGCCTTCTAACAACCCGGTTTACCGGCGCAACACTTGCACCGAATTTGCTGATTTTATTAAACTTATTTGCACAAACTAAAAATTAGAACAAAAGCACAGTCCTGCGGTTGCGTCCGGTACAACCGATAGTTAGAACCGCAAAAACTGATTTGCACTGCATTGAAAAATAAAAATTTATGACTGACCAAAACACAGATATGAAACAGAGAACCAAAAAATAAAACCTGCCAAAACCTTGCTTTTCAAATCGCGGACAAATGCACGTACTTATTGACAACACACTCAAATTTAAGTAAATATTTTAGAATTTATTTTTCTGTAATTGATAATTCTAACCCACCTTCAGAAATATCCACGAATAAACTTGTACCATCACTAAACTGGATGACTATTTCATTGGGTCGGTGCCTCCAGACTTTTTCCACAATTTTGCCCTTCAGCATATAGGTTGCTTCTCTGGCTTCTGATTTCAATTCGCTTTCTGTTAGTGCAACTAGGGAATTTTCTTTATGTATCTTCATTCTACTTAATCGTATTTTTTATTTCCTAACTTTTAGTATAAGGTGCGCCTGACAAAGCTTAAAACTACCGATGCATTTTACGAATCATAGTCGCGCTATATAGCGTCACCTTAATACGTTTGTTAGCAAGCTACATGCGAAGTAGCATTTTTTTGTTATCGTAAAATCCAGCATGATCAATCTGTCTGATTCCATCAAAATTTTCTATCAAGTACATATAAAATGAATCCATAATTTGCCATTCTTTTTCATTAAATGATTCCGGTCTTGTGTATGTAACAATATATTTTGATTTATCTAGATGATCTAATATTAGCGAAGCTTCATTTTCATTTATTTTAGATAGCTTTTCTTTGAAATCACAAACTGAATCTAAAGATTGATTTTGTTCGTTTTTAACATTAACAAAAAGTTTAAATGGTTCATTTTTTTCATCATAGCTAATATTGACCATAAAGGATGATTTACTGATAGATTGTTTGCTAATCGATACGATAGATTTGTTCTTTTTACTCAATACTGATTTTATACTGTCTACACTCGGAAACTCCCCCTTACCAAAGATTCTCTGGTGAGTAGGCTCTGAATAATTCATAACCTCATAAAAAAGTGGTGCTAAATTTCCAGGATAACATTGATCTTCAAAAAAACTTCCGACCCAGTGTATATACTCGTTGTCTATGTTTGTAACAATATAATATGCGTACAAAATGTCAGACTGGGTCATAAAAGGTAAAACTGGATATGAAACTTTTAGTTTTACACGACGAGCTATTGTATTCTTGCCAACAAATGTTACTTTTATTGAATCATCTCTTAATATTTTGACATCATTTGATAAGGTTTGATGTAACTGTAAATCAGCCGATTTTTGGGCATTTTCTAGTGAGCTATGTATTGACCAGTTCATTTGCCCATTTGGATAACACTCTAGGTTCCTTGGACCCATCCAAGAGCAATGTTCATTCCTTTTGAATTTAAAATCTAAAAAACTAATACTATCCGGAAAGGATTCCATAATTATGTTTTTAGGGACTCCTTTAAAAGCAATTGAAGATATGAATTCATTAAGAAACTCTGGCTCTGTATAATTACTTCCAGAAAAAGCAATGGCAATTAAACCCTTTTGATAATGAGGTACAACAGCAATTACAGCTTCTGTTTTATATCCTTTAAGTTCGGATATGTCGACTAGAAAAGTAGCAGATGGCTCAGGTAAGTCTATTTGTGGGCCCTTTATAAATTCTTTACTTGGATAAATATCTGATATGATTTTACTATATGAATCGTTATTAGCCTCCATATCGTATCTTACTACTAAAACTTCTGTTGTATTTCCAAGATCTATTCTAATACTATAATCTCTAACCTGAATACCTTCAGCATTATGAAAAATTATATTTTGTGAGCTCAAGCCATCGGGGTAATCCCATTTATTTAAAGGTTCAGCAGAAGGAGTTAATTCAAGGTATTTTGGTGAACAACCACTTAGTAAAACTATTATAAAAAGGAAGAAATATCTCATTTAAAATTCCTTGTTTAACTTTATTTAAAGCTTGCTAACAACACGGTTTACCGGCGCAACACTTGCAACGAATTTGCTAATATTTTACAACCCATTTGCACAAACTAAAACTTAGAACAAAAGCACAGCCCTGCGGTTGCGTCCGGTACAACCGGAAGTTAGCACACCCTTTTAGACAAATTGATTTTTTAATAAAAGAAATCATTCCTGATTGTAACACTCACATTATATGTTGATAAAAAGTCTTTTAATTGATGTAATGATTTTTTATCCTGTTCATTTATTACGCGTATCTGATATGATCTATCGTCTAATACAATGTCTCCAACTGAATTATGATAATAAAAGGGATATATAAAACCATGTATCTGATATTTTATAAATGTTTTTATTTTATCATTGAGTTTAGATTTAGTTTTCCAAAATTTATTGTCATTGTATGTAATTATTGTTTTTTTTATTGTATTGTAAGGAATATTTATTTCAGCTGTATTCTCGTTAAATGTTATATGGTCTTCATAAATAACAATATGCCCAATTTCATCAGTACTTATTCTAAACAGAAATGATTTTATATAAACTATTAAAATCATTGTAATTAAAAGCGAAATATATAACCATCCTTTTGGAATAATCTCTCCAAAAAGAAAGCCTGTAATAAAAAACGAAAACAAGAAAGCCCCAAACATTATTGGTATAAACAGTAGAATTATCAAAAACTGATTTTGCTCTTTTTTTATAACTGTAAGGCTCATACCAAATTTATTTAATTGTTTTGACTGATCAAATGATTCATGGATGAAAATGTCATTGTTACTGACTGGATCCCCATATCGATATTTTAATTCATTTATTAATCGATTATAAGTACCTGGATATTTTTCTTTATTTATCGATCTTAAACTTTCATTCAATTCTAATAGTGAATATTTAGAAAAATCAGGTTCCATTTAAGCTTTTCCTGCTAACAACACGGTTTACCGGCGCAACACTACGCCACAATTTGCTGATATTTTACAACTGTTTGCACAAACTAAAACTTAGAACGAAAGCACAGCCCTGCGGTTGCGTCCGGTACAACCGAAAGTTAGAACCGCAACACTAAAAATTACCACGAAAAAAATACAGCGAAAAACACACAAAACTTACGAAACTGCAAACAACCAAAAATATAAACTACTGAAAACCTTTCACTTACGTAAAACCGACTCTTAAATATTTATTCTGAAAATTAGCTTTCAATTTGGTTCGTGGACGTCTTTAAAATATCATTTCTGCGTTGGCAATTACTCTGTTTTTTGAAGTCTTTTCTTTTTTGAAAAAATACAAAACTGAATCTAACGAAAAGGTTTACCGGCGAAACACTTGCACCGAATTTGCTGATTTTATTAAACTTATTTGCACAACCTAAAATTTAGAACAAAAGCACAGCCCTGCGGTTGCGTCCGGTACAACCGATAGTTAGAACCGCAACACTTAAATTTACCACGAAAAAATACGCCGCTAAAACACACAAAACTTACTGAATTACAAACAACCAAAAATATAAACTACTGAAAACCTTTCACTTACGAAAAGCCGACTCTTAAATATTATTCGTCAAATCAGCTTTCACTTTCGTTTACGGACATCTTTTTAAATATTATTTTGGCGTTGGCAATTGCTCCATTTTTTGGAGTTTTTCTTTTCTGAAAACACAAAACCGAATCTAACAAAAAGGTTTACCGGCGCAACACTTGCACCGAATTAGCTGATATTTTACAACCTATTTGCACAAACTAAAACTTAGAACGAAACTCGCAGCCCTGCGGTTGCGTCCGGTACAACCGAAAGTTAGACATTCTGTTTTGAGGATTGAATAAGCGATCTAATTTTTTGTCTATCACTGTAAGAAATCTTACTAACAAGGATTTCATAATCTATATCTGATTGAGTTTTTATAGTTAAAGACGTGTTGTTCAATTCTATTTTTTTTATGTCGGACCATTTGAAAAAATGAGACTCATGTTCTCTTTTGTCCAATAAGATGGTCGTCAAGGATTGATAACCACTATTTTCCCTTTCTTTTTTCCAAAAACAATCAACCCCATCTTTCTCAAATCTGATGTAAGTTTTTTTGTGGTTTGAAGTAAAATTATACCCATAATACAAAATCACTAAGCCTATAATAATTCCATAAGCCGTTTCCAAAAATAATTCAATATCAGTATAAAGTATGTTAATTGCGATGTTGCCAATCGCTAATGATAAGCCCAATATCATAATCATATATTTTATAGTTGTTTTGAGTACATTATTCGTATCAGACAATATAAATTCATGCGGTTTAAACTGTTGATTCTCATCAGTACTCATATTGTATGCACTCAAAAAGATAGATTTACTAAGACTTTACGATTGTCAACCATTACAATATTTTTGAAATAAAAAAGATTACTGATGCACCTATTAATAAGAATCCCAAAATTTTAGATTTCTTTTTCTGATTTTCCTCATTGGCGTTTTTGAAAAAGATCTCGGGTTTAAACAATAGTAACAAACCTGGGACTAGAGGAACCAAAACATCTAAAAATTGCATTCAGTAATTTCCTTTAATTTGTCTAACAACACGGTTTACCGGCGCAACACTTGCACCGAATTTGCTGATATTTTACAACTCATTTGCACATCCTAAAATTTAGAACAAAAGCACAGCCCTGCGGTTGCGTCCGGTACAACCGAAAGTTAGAAATTTTATTAATCAATACTATTAGATTCGCTGAACGTATAACGATTTAATAATTTGTTGAAATTATTGAGCTTTATAGACTTTTTATGTTTTAATTCTTCGATAAGTTTAGCAATAAACTCTTTTTGTTGTTCTTTCTGTATTGAAAGCAATTTGAGAGAGTATTTTTTCCCGTTTGCATAAGTAAAAATCAACTTATCTTGAAGATCATTAGTATCAAGATAGTCTACCTGTAGAATATTATTATTATTGTATTCATTGTCAATTGCGATTATTCCATTTTTATTAATTGCCAGACATCGATTTCCTATCATGAAGAATAGATAGAGTATAGTGAAAATATGAAAAACAATAAACAATGAAATTAAAATTAGGAAGTCTAAATATCTAAAATATAATATCTTAACATTATTGATATCACTTGTAAAAAATTGTGATATGATATATAAGGAATAAAATATTGTAAATAAAATATTAGTATTTATCCATTTATATTCAAAAACTTCAATTGATTCATTTATTTGTTTATGGTTTTTACTAAGTTTTTTTAATTTTTGCCAGATTATGATTGCTAATAAAAATATAAAAGGGATAAGATTATAAGGGAAATCGATTACCGAACTTGTCAATAAGCTTATCAAAAATGTTAAAAATATTAAAATTAATTCTATAGCGTTATATTTCATTACCACAGCCTATGAAAATAAAAGATAAAATCTAACAACACGGTTTACCGGCGCAACACTACGCCACAATTTGCTGATATTTTACAACCCATTTGCACAAACTAAAATTTAGAACGAAAGCACAGCCCTGCGGTTGCGTCCGGTACAACCGGAAGTTAGAAACGCAACACTAAAGATTACCACGAAAAAATACGTTGCAAAACACACACAAAACTTACAGGTAATCAATAATTTAATTATAATCCCTTCTTTTTTCTTCTTTGAGTTTATAATAAAATAAGTTTGAATCGAGTTGGGATATACTTCCATCGATATAGCTGCCAAAGTTTTTATAATATTCATTTATATTAAAAATTGTATCGCGGGAAACTAAAAGTGACTCTCTATTATTGATACCTATATCAATTGTATTATTGTTAATCGTTAGTGAAAGAATATCTAGTTGAATATATCTGTTAGCTAAATCAGTAATTTCCAATATATCACTTCTTAGCACTGAATCTTTTTTTGATCCTTTCCATTTATATATATCGTGCAATTTAAGTTGATTTCTAGTATTTGATTTTTCAAAAATAGCTCTTAATCGATATTCTCGTTTATAAATTTCTGCTAATATTAGTGAACGATATGGATGGACTTTAGTAAACTCATTTGGTAGACTATCTAATAGTAATTTATTATTCTTATAATATGTAATTAAGTCTTTTGGATCATTATTAAAGCAAAAAGAATATCCTAATAAAAAAAACAACACTAGTAAATATTTATTCATATCAATATCTTAAAAAATTCTAACAACACGGTTTACCGGCGCAACACTTGCACTGAATTTGCTGATATTTTACAACCCATTTGCACAAACTAAAATTTAGAACAAAAGCACAGCCCTGCGGTTGCGTCCGGTACAACCGAAAGTTAGAAAAGCAACACTTTGTTTCTCCAAAGCTCCGCCAACTGACTTACATTTAACCTGCAGCGCAGAATTGACCACAAAATCGAATTATAAACACTCCCAAATTTACCGTTTAACAGTGTTTTAATATTCTTTTAAAGAAAAAACTTATGATAGTAAGCTGTCACTTTTAGTGAGTGTCATTATATTAGTTATACTTTTTGACTATTTTCTTAACGTCGTTACTTATTACTTCTGTTTTTACATGGTTTACGATGTAAATAATCGCATCCTTTTTTTGGGTTGTATATGTACCAACAAAAAATACTAAATATCGACGATTTGTTCGTCCACCAACTCCAATCATTTTTATAGGGAGCCAAAGTGGAAGAACTGAAAAGACACTCGTTACATTGTTCCACTGTAGTGAATACCGGTTTTCCTCCCAAAGAATATACCTGCCTATCCCAATTTTCCAATATCTCTTTATGCCTTTTTCAGAGAAAAACAAACGAAATGTAGGCAAAAGAAACAGAACAAAAACCAATTCAAGGGGAATTGCTAAAATTATCATCCAAGGAAAAATCACATCTTCGCCCAAAGTTATCTCCCTATAAGCCCCCATAACTCCAAAGAAAACAATGAAAACTGATAATATCATTGTAGATTTTTTGGCTTTTATTTCCATATGTTAAATTTTGTATGAATCTAACAACACGGTTTACCGGCGCAACACTACGCCACAATTTGCTGATATTTTACAACTGATTTGCACAACCTAAAACTTAGAACGAAAGCACAGCCCTGCGGTTGCGTCCGGTACAACCGAAAGTTAGAACCGCAACACTTTGATTTTTCAAAGCTCCGCCAACTGACTTACATTTTTACAGAAGCCCGCAGTTGACCACAAAACCAAAATATAAACTTGCAAAAATCCGGCACTAAATTAAACCGACTCTTAAATATTTATCCCGCAAATTAGCTTTCACTTACGGAAAGCGGACGTCTTTCAAATATTATTTCTGCGTTGGCAATTGCTCCGTTTTTTGGAGTCTTTTCTTTTTGGAAAATAAAAAACTGAATCTAACTACACGGTTTACCGGCGCAACACTACGCCACAATTAGCTGATTTTATTAAACTTATTTGCACAATTATTTTTTAGAACAAAAGCACAGCCCTGCGGTTGCGTCCGGTACAACCGAAAGTTAGAACCGCACAAAACGAACTTGCACACAAACAACCACCGCAGACAAAACACGCGTTGGCAGCCAACGACGCAAACAAACGACATGTAGAAACTGGTACCAAAAAACGAACGTTTACCACAAACTGGTAAACCAAAACAGATACAAACTTATGTTTTCCCAACAGCCAAAAATGTTTTTTTAGCCTTTTTCGATTTGCATTCTAACAAAAAGGTTTACCGGCGCAACACTTGCACCGAATTTGCTGATGTTTTACAACTATTTTGCACAAACTAAAACTTAGACCAAAAGCACAGCCCTGCGGTTGCGTCCGGTACAACCGAAAGTTAGGAGCGCAAAACTAAGTTTTACAATGATCTAAAAATGAAAATTTAATTAAAGAATGAATTTTCTAATTTGTATATAAGTTTTTTTTCAGCCTCATCTGTAATGTGATGTTTTAACTTTAACCAACATAATAAACCTGAATCTACTATCTCTTGCCAAATGGGATCGTTTAATATTTCATGATCTGATTCGTTTTCTGGAATATACTTGTCTACCCTTTTGTGAAATTCTAAGATAATATTTAATTCTACTTCGCTTATATATCCTTCTATAATTTGAAATTTATAGTTGTCATCAATAGCTAGATCATCAAAGTATTGACAAATATCCTCACTATACGAGCCGATAACAGTTGAATTAATATTATCAATCCATAATCTTCGTTGAACATCAATATGTGTTAATTCATATAAAATTGTTAACCACCGAATACGCCAGGCTTTTATTTGTTCAGATTTGTCCATTATGAGAAATCCTAACAAAAAGGTTTACCGGCGAAACACTTGCACACAACCGGTTGATTTTATTTTACTTATTTGCACAAAATATTTTTTAGAACGAAAGCACAGCCCTGCGGTTGCGTCCGGTACAACCGCCAGTTAGAACAGCACCAAACGAACTTGCACACAAACAACCACCGCCGACAAAACACGCGTTGGCAACCAACGACGCAAAAACACGACATGTAGAAACTGGCACCAAAAAATGAACATTTACAACAAAATGGTAAACCAAAACAGATACAAATTTATGTTTTCCCAACAGCCAAAATCGGTTTTTGTCTTTTTAGCCTTTTTCAATTTGCATTCTAACAACACGGTTTACCGGCGCAACACTTGCACCGAATTTGCTGAAATTTTACAACCCATTTGCACAAACTAAAATTTAGAACAAATGCACAGCACTGCGGTTGCGTCCGGTACAACCGATAGTTAGACAAGCCTTCTTACTGGAGATTAAATTGTACTAAATTATCACTCAACTCAATTTGATTAGTTTTAGCCAATTCATTAATCCTTCTTTTAATCCGTTCCTGATCCTCATTTACAAATTTGGATAAACTGATGTCACCAAGTCTTTTTGAATTTTTCTTGAAAAAAGTAAGGCTATTGAATAGACCGTTATATTGAATAGATGTGATTTCTTCAATGGTAATAAATGTTATCTCTTCTTGATTTACTCTGATATATTTATCAGAAATAATAATATTGTCGATTATTAATAATTTTCTAAGGAAAAACACAATCAAATTCACAATAATTGCTAACGAAAAAATTACAAATGAGTAGTGATAAATATCTTTCAAACCAGTAAAAAGTAGTATTATTGGAATTGTTTTAATGATTAAATCTATTGGACTTACAATAAATTTATGGTTAAAGAGATCATTAGTATTCGTCTTCAATCTATAATTCCTGGTAAAAAAAACTGTATAAAAATCCAAGGTGAAAGAGAGAATTACAGAAACTATTGCCAGAAAAAACAATACCTGATTGAACTCAAAGAAAATTCCAAATACTGCAATACCGACAGCAGTAATAAATGAAATAGTTTTAATATAGATTATTTGATTGAATTTACTCATATACGCCTAACAACACGGTTTACTGGCGCAACACTACGCCACAATTTGATGATATTTTACAACCATTTGCACAAACTAAAATTTAGAACGAAAGCACAGCCCCGCGGTTGCGTCCGGTACAACCGATAGTTAGAAAAGCTATTGTGCTTTGTATGCTTGCCACTTCATCCAGATTTCACCTGATAGTTGTTCGTATTTCTTCACATATTCTACAAATTCAGCATCTTTGATCTTGTCTTCAAATAGATCAATACTTCTTAATTTTTTAATAAATATTTTTAGTTCTTCCTGTGAATTGCAATTTTCCAAAAAAGGTAGAATCTCATTTATCATTGTTTGATAATTACTAATATCAGGATAATCTGGATTGATATTATTAAAAACCGTCTCAATTTCTTCATAAACAATAGGATATCTGGACTTAATTTGTTGACTAGTATATAGTCTTTTGACTTTTATCCCATTCTGCTCGAATTCCTTGAGTTGCTGATCGCTTAACGAGTCTAATTCAAAAGTGATATTTACAATATTGGGTCGAAATATACTAGACTCCGTTACATCTATCCCAAAATATCCTGCGAGGGCATTGGAATAGAGAACCGGAAAAGTGCCTCCAGTCAGGTCCTTTAAATTCACAAAGTCTTCTCTTTCTAATGAGCTGATTTTAATTTCGTAATTTGAATTTGGTACTGGATAATTTTGTGGTTGAATATTACCAAGCGTATTTTTTATGAGTTTCAAATTGTTAACCAGTTGATCTTTTTTTGATTTCTTTTCCTGGTCAGATAACGAGTTCGGATAATAGAATAAATTTGATGCCTGTTCAAAGTTATTATCATTAAGCAAGTCACTCAGTTTCATGCGGAGCATTGGAATATTATTATTCTGCAAAAAACTGCAAGCAGGAGCCAACAAAAATATTAAGATAAATGTAAAAAACTTCAGCTTCATAAATAGGGACCTTATTTTTCTAACAACACGGTTTACCGGCGCAACACCACGCCGAAATTTGCTGATATTTTACAACTATTTTGCACAAACTAAAATTTAGAACGAAAGCACAGCCCTGCGGTTGCGTCCGGTACAACCGAAAGTTAGAACCGCAACACTAAATTTTACCACGAAACACAAACTGCGAAAAACACAAACAACTTACAAAATTGCAAACAACCAAAAATATAAACTACTGAAAACCTTTCACTTACGTAAAACCGACTCTTAAATATTATTCGTCAAATTAGCTTTCACTTTCGTTTGCGGACGTCTTTCAAATATTAACTTTGCGTTGGCAATTGCTCCATTTTTTGGAGTTTTTCTTTTCTGAAAATACAAAACTGAATCTAACAATACGGTTTACCGGCGCAACACATGCACCGAATTTGCTAATATTTTACAACCCATTTGCACAAACTAAAATGTAGAACGAAAGCACAGCCCTGCGGTTGCGTCCGGTACAACCGGAAGTTAGATAAAATTATTTGCTGTTTTGATTAAACTTCGATTTTATTTGTTCTAATATTGCTTTTGTTGAATAATAATGAAAAGGTGATTTTATATCATGTAAGCCGAAAGTCATAATATTGACTAAAATATTGTTCTTATTAAAAATTACTGATATTTGTTTTTTCCATGAAAAGCCAGTTACTGGTAATAATATTATCATGTATTTTCTATTATTTCGTAATATCACCCACCCATTTTCTTTTGAAATTAATTCAAACAGTTTCCGATTGTTTTCCACAGAATCGCCACTAAAACTTTCGAATTTGAAAATATTTCTTATTTGAGAATATAAAATTGCAGATACAGAAATCGTTAAAATAGCAATAACTATTACACTTATGATTTTTTGGGATAACTCGCCGTTTTCAAACAAACCATGAAAATATGTAAATGCAAATAATGGTAAAATTATAATAGATAATATTGCAAAAAATACTTCGATAAACTTGCCAAATGCAGGCTCTTGAAAGACAATCTTGTTTCTGTCTAATGACTCTTTATAGTTTAGCTCTAAAAACATAAGTCTGAATGATAAAGGTTTTGTCTAACAACACGGTTTACCGGCGCAACACTTGCACCGAATTTGCTGATGTTTTACAACCCATTTGCACAAACTAAAATTTAGAACAAAAGCACAGCCCTGCGGTTGCGTCCGGTACAACCGGAAGTTAGAACCGCAACACTAAATTTTACCACGAAACATAAACTGCGTAAAACACACAAAACATACAGATTTTCAAACAACCAAAAATATAAACTACTGAAAACCTTTCACTTACGTAAGTTGAGATAGTCTTCAACTTCTTTGTCTTTATGAGAATAATGTTTTTTATTAAAGAAGCCTACAGTTTTAATTGATGGATGTTTCAACAGAATTGATAGGTCACCATCTTCTACTATTGTATCAACGAATCTAAAGTCTTCTAATTTATTAAGCATATTTAGAAAATTAAGGCTGTTTAGCTTCCCGCAAGAATTTAGACGTAATGATTCCAAATTTGGCAATGTTATAATATGTTCCGCATTTGAAAGCTTGGTTGACTTATGAATAGCAAAGAATTTGAGGGTTTTACTCAACACTTCTACTCCTTCAATGTTTTCCAGTTTGGTGCAATATTCAAGTTCTAGTTTTTGAAGCATCGGTAATCTGACCAAGCCTGAAAAACTAGTGAAATTTCCCCAGTCAATGGATAAAGACTCAAGATTAGGGACAAACGGTAACTCAGATAGATTTTTGCCTTTGGTATTAAAATGCCATAGGTGCAATGACTTTAGATTGGGAGATTTGTGAAGATTAGTTTTTTTAATTTTACCGTCAATGCTGCACTTTCGAAGATTAGGTAATAATGAAAAATCGACAGTATCTTTTGTTTTTATATCAGTAAGCCTCAAGTCAATCAACTGTTCGCTATATATCGGACTTATTGAGCTTATTTCAGTATCCCAGATATGTATATGAGATAAATCCAAGTCTTTAATAAAATCAATATTGGTTAACTTATACCCAAAATACTTAACAATGTCGATTTGTTTGATTTTACTAAAGTTAATATATTCAATATAGTCGTTAAGTCTATCTGATTCCACAACCGCCGAAATACTTCCGTCGATTTGTGGAGAAACAAGAAAACCATCACTGTTTCTGTGGATACCGGTTTGCATAATAAACTCTTGTATCTAACAACACGGTTTACCGGCGCAACACTGCGCCACAATTTGCTGAATTTATTACACTTATTTGCACAGATATTTTTTAGAAAGAAACTCGCAGCCCTGCGGTTGCGTCCGGTACAACCGCCAGTTAGACGAATGTTAATAGACCTTTGAAAAGTTTCCTTTACCAAACCATCTCACTACTTTGAATTTCAAATGGTATTTAATGGGATGAAAATCATCACAAAAATCATTGGCTTCAAAGAATTCTTTTTTTATGTTCTCTGCTGTTTTAATAATTTCACTTTCCAAGATTGGAATATTGTTTTTTAAAATCTGCGCTTCTGTTTTTCCATGATTAAATTGTAATTCAACTAAAATATCGGATTTTTGCATTATAGGCTTATCAGTATTGACCCACCATGAACCCGTTATAACACCTGTAGATTTATCACACTCAATCGAATAGCTAATATATTCTCTGATAGACTTATCGATCCATTTAAAAACGGCTTTTATGTATCCAGGTTCTGTGTATTCAATATAATTATTGCTGATTTTTTTACTGATTACATAATCAAATATTATTGAATAATTTACAGTATCATTCACAAACACTAATCTATCTAAATTACTTTTTGTTACATCACGAGCGATCTCAAACCCAAGTGAATCCAATGATTCAAGTTTTAAGTTCTTTAATTCAAGGTTAACGACATCAAAAGTAGCCTTAATTTTAGAATGGATTCCTGCCTTTATAAATAAATCAGGATAAAGAAATTCCTCAGTTTCAGGGAGATAGATAGTCTTATCCTTTTGTGAATAAACAGGAATAGAGATGATAAGCAAAATAGCGATTGGAATTAGTTTTCGCATCTTATTTTCTTATGTCTAACGATGAGCATAACCGGATTGAACCACACTAAAAACTTTCATTCGCCAATAAACCGCTGACGGTTCAATTCCGCGTTAATGCTTTTGTTAGCAGTGTTTTATAATAATTGGTTTAACTCCATCATACATTGTTTGTAAATCAACTGTTACAACATCTCCAACTTTATATCCAATTTTGTCAAAATCTACTTCGTCATCGTCAATAAAATCTTCTGGAAGTAGTTTTATATCTTTTTTGAAGTCTGGATTAATCTCAATAATCTTGAAAGTGTTTTCATTAATGCGGATTCCTTTTGCAGGACGCCAAACCTTTACAGGAGAGTTTTCTACTGGTATATAAATATCATAAGCATAATTAGTATGTTGTGCTGGTAAAAACTCTTCAATAAAAATTTTTAAAATATCATTTAATTTATTTGGATCACCATTACCAATAAATTTATTTTTCTCTGTTTTTATCATGATCCAATCATCATCACCGTTATCAATATTTTTTTCAAATACAGAATCTTCAAGACCTGTTTCTTCCAGATCAATTTCAACTCTCCATCCTGGATTATCAAGAGTAGTTATAGAAAGCCCAAAACTATGCTCCCAATCACCATCACAATTTGATTTATACCATTCTTGAATTCTTTTGATATATTCTGTTTCCATATTTTTATCTCGCACTGCTAACAACACGGTTTACCGGCGCAACACTACGCCATAATTTGCTGATATTTTACAACCCATTTGCACAAACTAAAATTTAGAAAGAAAGCACAGCCCTGCGGTTGCGTCCGGTACAACCGGAAGTTAGAAAATAGAGTAAATTGTTTTTTAGGAATTATTCATTTAACAACCTATATTTAGAAATGCTATGCTTTACACAATTCAAACAATTTCTTATACTCTATTTTAGACGTCTGAAAAGTTAAGTTTCTCTCATAGTGAGATGGAAATAAACTTCTTATACTCACACTAAATTGGTTTGGGAAAATCCCATCAATTGAATATCTTTATCCATGCTAGAATTAGATGACAACACCCGGCGCGAATTAAAGCTTTTGCAGAAGCGTCCGTCCAACAAACGCATTTATATCAAAGTCACTGTATTGTTGATGCTGGACAAAGGTCTTTCTGTCCAGGTGATTGCCGATTTTTTAGGCATTGATGACAACACCGTCTACCGCTATCGTGACAGCTATCTCACCAACGGACTGAAAGATTATCTGGCATCCAATTATTTTCGATACAATGGCAAACTCACTGATGAAGAAAAAGCCCGGCTCGTTGCAGAACTGACTGAATACCTGTATCCAAGCAGCGCTGCTGTTGGTGAATTTATCGCGGCGACCTTCAACAAGCACTATTGTGAAAGTGCTGTTTCCACACTGCTGAACCGTTTGGGCTTTGTTTACAAAAAGACCAAATCCGTTCCTTCAAAAGCGGATTCGGCTGCCCAAAGACGGTTTGTTAAAAAGCTACACAGATTGTTGAAAAAACAGGATGTTAATGCTATTTTCTATTTCAACGACGCAGCGCATCCCCAACACAATACCCGTCCGGCATATGGCTGGATACCAAAGGGTGAGGATGTTGGTATTCCCTCAAATACCGGTCGTAAACGCCTGAATATTAATGCTGCCATCAACGCCGAAGATGTTGGCGACATTGTTTTTCGTGAAGATGAACAGATCAATTCCCAATCAACCATCGCCCTTTGGGAAGCCCAGCATGCGAAACATCCGGGTAAAAAGATCTATAACATCTGTGACAACGCCAGATACTACAAAAGTCACCTCATTCAGGAATGGTTAAAGAAGAATAAATGGTGCAAAGTGATATATTTACCGGCATATTCGCCAAACCTGAACATTATCGAACGATTATGGAAGTATTTACGAAAATCGGTCATCGATTATTTTTACTATGAAAAGTATAGTGATTTCAAGGTTGCAATATTGACATTTTTTGAAACGATTGAGCAGCATAGGCAACCCTTAACTTCTTTGCTTACGCTTAATTTTCACATCCCATAAAAATGGTTATTTGTCCCTAACCAATTTCTTTTGGGTATAAACACCCTCGATTCTCGAAATAAACTGTTGTATTAAAGAATAGTGGATTAGACTCAAAAAACAAATCTGCTTTATTTAGTTTACCGTTATTAAAATACTGAATTTCATAGCCCCGTAGCCCGTTCAGCAAAAAATTTTTTATAACTTTTGTATTTAGCTCAATATATTCCAGCCCAGGCGAACCGTGGGAACCGTTTTCATAGAAATCGTATTTATAAAAATATTCATTCTCTTGATATTTTGATAATCCTGGCGTTTTTGGATTATCAAAATTTATTGATATTAATAAGTCATCCAAATAATCAATCGTACAGATTATTTTAGTATTAATGTTGTTATTAATGCTTTTGAATGTGACCTCATAAACCTGATTTATCTTTACAGGTGTTTCAAGATTGAATTTTCCAGATTTCAAAATAATTTCTTTAAAGAAAATAAACCAATTACTATTGAATGTTTCCATAATTTTTGAATCTAACAACACGGTTTACCGGCGCAACACTACGCCACAATTTGCTGATATTTTACAACTGATTTGCACAAACTAAAATTTAGAACGAAAGCACAGCCCTGCGGTTGCGTCCGGTACAACCGGAAGTTAGAAACGCACACAATAACTTGCACACAAACAACCACCGCAGACAAAACCTGCGTTGGCAACCAACGACGCAAAAACACGACATGTAGAAACTGGCACCAAAAAACGAACCTTCACCACAAACTGGTAAACCAAAACAGATACAAGTTTATGTTTTCCCAACAGCCAAAATCGGTTTTTGTCTTTTTAGCCTTTTTCGATTTGCATTCTAACAAAAAGGTTTACCGGCGAAACACTTGCACACAACCGGTTGATTTTATTAAACTTATTTGCACAGAATATTTTTTAGAAAGAAACTGCCAGCCCTGCGGTTTCGTCCGGTACAACCGCCAGTTAGAACAGCACAAAACCAATTTGCACAGAAACAACCACCACAGACAAAACATGCGTTGGCAACCAACGACGCAAACAAACGACATGTAGAAACTGGCACCAAAAAACGAACGTTCACCACAAACTGGTAAACCAAAACAGATAAGAGTTTATGTTTTCCCAACAACCCAAAATGTTTTTCGACTTTTTTAATTTGCATTCTAACAAAAAGGTTTACCGGCGAAACACCGGCACATAATTAGCTGATTTTATACGACTTATTTGCACAACTTATAATTTAGAAAGAAACTGCCAGCCCTGCGGTTTCGTCCGGTACAACCGCCAGTTAGAACAGCACAAAACGAACTTGCACAAAAACAACCACCGCAGACAAAAAGTGCGTTGGCAACCACCGACGCAAAAACACGACATGTAGAAACTGGCACCAAAAAACGAACGTTCACCACAAACTGGTAAACCAAAACAAATAAAAGTTTATGTTTTTCCAACAGCCAATTTGCTTTTCGTCTTTTTCGATTTGCATTCTAACAACACGGTTTACCGGCGCAACACATGCACCGAATTTGCTAATATTTTACAACCCATTTGCACAAACTAAAACTTAGAACAAAAGCACAGCCCTGCGGTTGCGTCCGGTACAACCGATAGTTAGACGAGCAGAGCTACGGTTTGCACAAGACCAATTTACAACACGTTGAATGACCAAAAAACACTGACAGATAACAGAAGACCCGATTTTACTACAGTGGTTATAAACCACAATTACGGATAAGAATCACTGTCAAAATCTGCTTTATCACCAATTTAAAAAAAGGAATTTTTTTAATATTGGTTTTGTTAAAATTCTTTTGGCTGAGAGCATTAGCATCCCGAAGGAAGCTATTGCTTATTGTTCTTTTGGTACACTTTTTATTCTATTCTCATTTTGGCTTTCAATTCTTTCCAGGAAGTCTCAATATTCCCGTACTTTAGATTAGGCAATGAATTCAATTTTTCAAATTCTGACTCAGGATAGTTCCATGAACAATTAAACCGCACTAATTCAGTCAATCCTAATAATGGGTCAAATGATTTGTCTTTGATTTGAGAATTGGTTGTAGTTAAATATTTCAATTTCTCTAAATAGCTGACTGGTTCCAAAGAATCAATTTTTTGAGCTGTCCACAAACTACCATCAAGACCTAGCCCTTGCAATTGAGTTAAGCTCCCGATTACATTGAAGTTTGTTATTTTATTTAATTGCTCTAATTCCAAAGTTTCAAGATTTGTCAAGCTTTCAAGGGCTTCTATGCTTTCAACTTGTGACGAACTTCCAAGCTTAAAATACTTTAGATTTTTAAGTTGGGCTAATTGATCTAATTTTTTGATTCCACTCCATTTTATCCACAAACCTTCAATGTTTGACATTTTACAAACTGCGTCAAAAATTTTCTGATTCACTTTAGAAGGCATCCAAAGGAACTTTACTTCACTCAATGCAGGTAGTTTGTCACACCACTCATCTATATTTTTTTGTTGTTGATATGAGGTTAAATTCGTTTGTGTGACGACCAAGCTGAGCTTGTCAGAAGGTCTGTATTCGTCAAACAAGGTCACGGAGTCCTTTGGAGGGACAAATCCTTTCTTGATGTTCCATGTACCATATTTTATCTGAGCATCTGTCATTTTAAAATATTTATTAATAAAGTCTAACAACACGGTTTACCGGCGCAACACTACACCACAATTTGCTGATATTTTACAACTATTTGCACAACCTAAAATTTAGAACAAAAGCACAGCCCTGCGGTTGCGTCCGGTACAACCGAAAGTTAGAACCGCAACACTTAAATTTACCACGAAAAAATACGCCGCGAAAACACACAAAACTTACTGAATTACAAACAACCAAAAATATAAACTGCTGAAAACCTTTCACTTACGAAAAGCGGACTCTTAAATATTTATCCCGCAAATAGGCATTCACTTATGAAAAGCGGACGTCTTTAAAATAATATTTCTGCGTTGGCAATTGCTCCATTTTTTGGAGTTTTTCTTTTCTGAAAATACAAAACTGAATCTAACAACACGGTTTACCGGCGCAACACTACGCCACAATTTGCTGATATTTTACAACTGTTTGCACAAACTAAAACTTAGAAGGAAACTGCCAGCCCTGCGGTTGCGTCCGGTACAACCGAAAGTTAGAACCGCAAAACTGAATTTTACAACGAAACACAAACTGCGAAAAACACACAAAACTTACAGATTTACAAACAACCAAAAATATAAACTACTGAAAACCTTTCACTTACGAAAAATCGACTCTTAAATATTATTCATCAAATTAGCTTTCGCTTTGGTTTGCGGACATCTTTAAAATATTGTTTTTGCGTTGGCAATTGCTCCATTTTTTGGAGTCTTTTCTTTTTTGAAAAATTACAACGCTGAATCTAACTAAAAGGTTTACCGGCGAAACACTTGCACACAACCGGCTGATTTTATTAAACTTATTTGCACAAATATTTTTTAGAAAGAAACTGCCAGCCCTGCGGTTTCGTCCGGTACAACCGCCAGTTAGAACAGCACAAAACCGATTTGCAAACGACAAAACCACCGCAGACAAAACGCGCGTTGGCAACCAAAGACGCAAAAACACGACATGTAGAAACTGGCACCAAAAAACGAACGTTCACCACAAAATGGTAAACCAAAACAGATACAAACTTATGTTTTCCCAACAGCCAAAATCAGTTTTTGTCTTTTTAGCCTTTTTCAATTTGCATTCTAACAACACGGTTTACCGGCGCAACACTTGCACCCAATTTGCTGATATTTTACAACCCATTTGCACAAACTAAAATTTAGAATAAAAGCACAGCCCTGCGGTTGCGTCCGGTACAACCGAAAGTTAGAAACGCAACACTAAATTTTACAACAGTTTAAAAGAACAAATAATCAAAAGCACAACCGCTGAAAATTACAAATAACAGAAAAACCAAAAATATAAAACCTGCCAAAACTTACCTTTTAAAAACGCGGACAAAAGCACGCACTTATCGAAAACAGTAAAAAGTAGGGGAGTGCACAAACTCCCGAAAACGATATTTAAACTAAATTTCCTTTCACTTTCGTTCGTGGAAGTCTTTCAAATATTATTTTTGCGTTGGCAATTACTCTATTTTTTGGAGTTTTTCTTTTTCTGAAAAAATATAAAACTGAATCTAACAACACGGTTTACCGGCGCAACACATGCACCGAATTTGCTGATGTTTTACAACTGATTTGCACAAACTAAAACTTAGAACGAAAGCACAGCCCTGCGGTTGCGTCCGGTACAACCGAAAGTTAGAACCGCAACACTAATTTGCACTGCACTGAAAAATAAAAAATTATGGCTGACCAAAACACTGATTGAAAACAGAAAAACCAAAAATATAAAACCTGCCAAAACCTACCTTTTGAATTGCGGACAAAAGCACGCACTTATCGAAAACAAGAAAAAGTAGGGGAGTGCACAAACTCCCGAAAACGATATTTCAACCGAATTTCCTTTCACTTAAGGAAAGCGGACGTCTTTAAAATATTATTTCTGCGTTGGCTTTTGCTCCATTTTTTGGAGTCATTTCTTTTTTGAAAAAATGGAAAACTGAATCTAACAACACGGTTTACCGGCGCAACACTTGCACCGAAATTGCTGATTTTATTAAACTTGTTTGCACAAATATTTTTAAAACGAAAGCACAGCCCTGCGGTTGCGTCCGGTACAACCGAAAGTTAGAACCGCAACACTTATTTGCACTGCACAGAAAAATAAAAAATTATGACTGACCAAAACACTGACGAAAAACAGAAAAACCAAAATATAAAGCCTGCCAAAACCACACTTTTTGAATCGCGGACTCTAAAATATTTATCCCGCAAATTAGCTTTCACTTTGTTTCGCGGGCGTCTTTCAAATATTATTTTTGCGTTGGCAATTACTCCATTTTTAGGAGCCTTTTCATTTCTGAAAAAATTACAACCCTGAATCTAACAACACGGTTTACCGGCGCAACACCACGCCACAATTTGCTGATTTTATTGAACTTATTTGTACAGATATTTTTTAGAACGAAAGCACAATCCTGCGGTTGCGTCCGGTACAACCGAAAGTTAGAAACGCAAAACTGAATTTTACCACGAAACACAAACTGCGAAAAACACAAACAACTTACAAAATTGCAAACAACCAAAAATATAAACTACTGAAAACCTTTCACTTACGAAAAGCCGACTCTTAAATATTTATCCCGCAAACTGGCTTTCACTTACGAAAAGCGGACGTCTTTAAAATAATATTTCTGCGTTGGTAATTGCTCCATTTTTTGGAGTTTTTCTTTTCTGAAAATACAAAACTGAATCTAACAACACGGTTTACCGGCGCAACACTTGCACCGAATTTGCTGATATTTTACAACCCATTTGCACAAACTAAAATTTAGAACAAAAGCACAGCCCTGCGGTTGCGTCCGGTACAACCGAAAGTTAGAACCGCAAAACTGAATTTTACAGCGAAAAAATACGCCGCGAAAAACCCACAAAACTTACTGAATTACAAACAACCAAAAATATAAACTACTGAAAACCTTTTACTTACGAAAAGCGGACTCTTAAATATTTATCCCGCAAATAGGCTTTCTCTTTCGTTTGCGGAAGTCTTTAAAATATTAACTTTGCGTTGGCAATCACTCCATTTTTGGGAGTTTTTCTTTTCGAAATTAACGGAATTTTCAATCTAACAACACGGTTTACCGGCGCAACACTACGCCACAATTTGCTGATGTTTTACAACCCATTTGCACAACTTAAAATTTAGAACAAAAGCACAGCCCTGCGGTTGCGTCCGGTACAACCGAAAGTTAGAACCGCAACACTTTGTTTTTTCAAAGCTCCGCCAACTGACTTACATTTTTACAGAAGCCCGCAGTTGACCACAAAACCAAAATATAAACTTGCAAAAACCCGGCACTAAATTAAACCGACTCTTAAATATTTATCCCGCAAATTGGCTTTCACATACGAAAAGCGGACGTCTTTTAAAAAATTATTTTTGCGTTGGCAATTGCTCCATTTTTCGGAGTCTTTTCTTTTTTGTAAAAATACAAAACCGAATCTAACAACCCGGTTTACCGGCGCAACACTTGCACCGAATTTGCTGATTTTATTAAACTTATTTGCACAAACTAAAAATTAGAACAAAAGCACAGTCCTGCGGTTGCGTCCGGTACAACCGAAAGTTAGAACCGCAAAAACTGATTTGCACTGCACTGAAAAATAAAAAATTATGACTGACCAAAACACTGACGGGAAACAGAAAAACCTAAAATAAATCCTGCCAAAACCACACTCTATGAAACATTGATAAAGCACAAGCTTATTTTAAATGCGATTGTGGTATTATACTTGAATCCTCTGAAATATATACTTTGACATCACAATTTCTGAAATTTTCAGGAATACTTTTATTGTCCCAACCATGACATTCAATTATTAATTCATTTTTCTCAATAAAAATTACGAAACCTGTATTAATACCTTCATATTCCCCAATTAGTATTGGCCTGTCACAAACTATTCGGTGATACGGAAGGGAAGGATGTTTTATTGTAAGAAAGTAACCATTCCCTGTTGTAGTGTATTCAATAATATTTGGACTGTTTTTAATATCTTTTAATAATTCATCAGCTAAAATACTTGAAACCATCAAATCTAATACTTTTTTTTCGAATACCTTTAGCTGGTTCATTTTATCCTAACAACACGGTTTACCGGCGCAACACTTGCACCCAATTTGCTGATATTTTACAACCCATTTGCACAAACTAAAATTTAGAATAAAAGCACAGCCCTGCGGTTGCGTCCGGTACAACCGAAAGTTAGAACCGCAAGAACTGAATTTTACCACGAAAAAATACGCCGCGAAAACACACAAAACTTACTGAATTACAAACAACCAAAAATATAAACTACTGAAAACCTTTCACTTACGAAAAGCGGACTCTTAAATATTTATCCCGCAAATTGGCTTTCACTTTCGTTTGCGGAGGTCTTTAAAATATTAACTTTGCGTTGGCAATCACTCCATTTTTGGGAGTTTTTCTTTTCGAAATTAACGGAATTTTCAATCTAACAACACGGTTTACCGGCGCAACACTACGCCACAATTTGCTGATATTTTACAACTGTTTGCACAAACTAAAACTTAGAACGAAAGCACAGCCCTGCGGTTGCGTCCGGTACAACCGAAAGTTAGAACCGCAACACTAAAAATTACCACGAAAAAAATACAGCGAAAAACACACAAAACTTACGAAACTGCAAACAACCAAAAATATAAACTACTGAAAACCTTTCACTTACGTAAAACCGACTCTTAAATATTTATTCTGAAAATTGGCTTTCAATTTGGTTCGTGGACGTCTTTAAAATATCATTTCTGCGTTGGCAATTACTCTGTTTTTTGAAGTCTTTTCTTTTTTGAAAAAATACAAAACTGAATCTAACAACACGGTTTACCGGCGCAACACTTGCACCGAATTAGCTGATATTTTACAACCCATTTGCACAACCTAAAATTTAGAACGAAAGCACAGCCCTGCGGTTGCGTCCGGTACAACCGAAAGTTAGAGGAACCGATTACGAACTGAAATCCTCTTTTTTTATTAAGAACCACTTTTCTTCCCTAAGCTCAAAATATAGATAAATTTTGAGACAAGTCTCACTCCCTTCGTATGCAAATACACGTTTTCCGGTATCGCGTAGTTTTGCATCGAAATTGTCATATATCCTATGGAAATACTCACTTTGAATATAGCTTGTATCCGTCATCGGTTTCCAATCAGACTCGGATAAATATACTGTAATTATATCGTTATCTACTTCAAGCCCAGGATCATAATAAGTATACTCCAATGGAAAAAGCGTTCTACTTTTTTGGAATTCTTGATTTGCAAAAAAATCAATAATGAAATAATCAAAATTTTCACTTTTTTCGTTATTTGAAAAAATATTGGTTGGAAGAATTAAAAATAGAATAAGCAGAATCAACTTCAACATCATATACAAGCATTTATTCATTCTTCTATTATCCCTGATGCTCTAACAACACGGTTTACCGGCGCAACACCACGCCACAATTTGCTGATTTTATTGAACTTATTTGTACAGATATTTTTTAGAACGAAAGCACAATCCTGCGGTTGCGTCCGGTACAACCGAAAGTTAGAAACGCAAAACTGAATTTTACCACGAAACACAAACTGCGAAAAACACAAACAACTTACAAAATTGCAAACAACCAAAAATATAAACTACTGAAAACCTTTCACTTACGAAAAGCCGACTCTTAAATATTTATCCCGCAAACTGGCTTTCACTTACGAAAAGCGGACGTCTTTAAAATAATATTTCTGCGTTGGTAATTGCTCCATTTTTTGGAGTTTTTCTTTTCTGAAAATACAAAACTGAATCTAACAACACGGTTTACCGGCGCAACACATGCACCAAATTTGCTGATGTTTTACAACCATTTTACACAAACTAAACTTAGAACGAAAGCACAGCCCTGCGGTTGCGTCCGGTACAACCGACAGTTAGAACCGCAAAAACTGATTTGCACTGCACAGAAAAATAAAAAATTATGACTGACCAAAACACTGACAGAAAACAGAAAAAGTAAAAATAAAGCCTGCCAGAACCACACTTTTTGAATCGAGGACTCTTAAATATTTATCCCGCAAATTGGCTTTCACTTACGAAAAGCGGACGTCTTTAAAATATTATTTCTGCGTTGGCAACTGCTCCATTTTTTGGAGTCTTTCTTTTTGAAATTAACGGAATCTGCAATCTAACGCCATGTATTTAGCAGCGCTGCAAAAGCTACAAACAACCGTTGCACTTTCCGGTGCATCGTCGGGCTGTATAGCGTCTGCTAGAATACCTTGTTATGCTTTACCTGCACCCGATAAAAACATTAGTATAAAAATTATAAAAATAATTGTGTTTAAAACCAAGCCAAGTACCGGGTATACTTTTTTTCGGTTTTTTGTAATTAACCCTGTAATTCCAAATCCAACACCGACTAAAGATAACAACACGCTAAACATCATTGAAAAACCGATTATAACAGTCGCAACCGACTCTTCACTAAGACCTTCTGGATTTGACAAACCCATTATTATTGAAGAAATAAATGTAATAATTGAGATCAAAAAAATTGAACAGAAGATTATGAATGAAGCCACCCCAAATCCAGAATGCTTTGTCGAAATGCCATCATTCAACGTTGACTGTAATGGTTCTGTTACAATAGTACTATTCTCTCTTATTTCTTCTTTCTTGTACTCGTTAAACTTAATGATTTCTTTTATGCCCAGATAAATCTGGAAAACTCCGAATATTAACCATGTGAAGTTGTTTTCTCCGGGAAATATAACCGTGGTGCTATTCATTGTTCCCACAAATAAAAGTAAAATCCCATTTACAATTAGCATTTCCTTTTTCTTTATTGAAAGGTTTAAAATGCCAAGTATTATTATTAAACCACCCCATATTGGATCAAGAAATTGGGTCAACAATAAATGAAGTACTCCAAGTACTATTAATGCGATTCCCCACTTTTTCAATACAACTTCAAGGTCTGGCAGATACTGATGTTTAGAGATTTGAGTATTTGAATTCGCCTGCGATTTTTGTTCACGGTTTAAATCAATTTCAAACTTGTCACAAATATCCGTGAACGATGGTTTCCCGGTTGTCAACCCACAAAGAATACCACTTTGTAGACTGAAATCGTAATGCTTACATTTTTTACAGAATTTATCGTAGTCCATTGAAAAAATACCTCTATTTCTTAAAAGCATAACAACACGGTTTACCGGCGCAACACTACGCCACAATTTGCTGATGTTTTACAACCCATTTGCACAAACTAAAATTTAGAACAAAAGCACAGCCCTGCGGTTGCGTCCGGTACAACCGCTAGTTAGAAAAAATGATTAAAATAAATTAAACGGATGAGAATTATCTTTTGCCATTTGATATATAAAATTCCATGTACTCATTAAAGTATATTTACCACTATGGATCTATCAAGGATTGGGATATTTCCAACCCCTTCCAAGAGAATAGAAATACTACTTGATAAAATATTGGTTCACTTTCCCACGTACGATTAACGCGATATAATTTTGCTTCCCAATAATTTTTGTCCGTTATTTCTCCCATTTTCCCTATATAAGCTACCAGATCATTTTCATTCCCAAGAGATAAGAACTCAGTACCATTTTTTCCATTATAAACTATTACTTGTAATTCATCTTCGTAGTTGCTATTGAGCCCCCGTTTATTTTCATGAAAGTAAATGAAATAACTCTCGTAGAGCGAGATTAGTGAATCTTTACTTATCTGAGAATCATTATCGCGCTGAAAAATACTTTCATTTATGACTTGCTGAAAGTCAGCGGAAGAATTTATTGAATGGGGAGCCGCCAGGTTCCCATCAAGTTCGATTAGAAAATAATGTGTTTGGATTCCTAACGGAAAAATCATTTTATCCACAATTGCAATCAAATCTAAACGGTGAGCATTTCCAAGAAAGATTATTTCATAGTTAATTGAGTCTGAATCAAAGCTTCTGATTTGCTCCTCAATATATTTGGGATTGTCATTTAGCATATAGCCACCGGGAAATTCCAATTGTCTTTCCATAAGGCATTTCAAAGCGAGACTACGATACCGTTGTTGCACGGATTGCGCAAATAAGTATGATGTGAACAAAAAGAGAATTAGTAAAATTCGCATATTTCCCTAGGGTAAATCTAACAACACGGTTTACCGGCGCAACACTGCCACCGAATTTGCTAATATTTTACAACCCATTTGCACAAACTAAAATTTAGAACGAAAGCACAGCCCTGCGGTTGCGTCCGGTACAACCGAAAGTTAGAAACGTAACACTAAAGATTTCCACGAGAAAATACACCGCGAAAAACACACAGATCTGAATCCAAAGACCAGCGTTTAGGGCTCGGCGTTTTTCATGCCGTCGGCTTTATGCGCAAAGTTGGTTAGTGATGAAATAGTATGTTAATATGTTTTGAAAATACTGTATTAAAGAGTCTGTCATAAATGTCTTTCAATAATTGGAACAGAACTCTTTTTTATAAAGCTCTTTACCATATTTTCTATACCGAAATCATTCTTCATTCTAATTTGACCATTTTTCAGAAGAAAACATATTTTAGTTATTCGATTGTCTTTCTTGATTAGAATTACTTTTACCAAGTCTTTCAAGACTATTGATTTTAACCACAATCCGTTAAACCAAATAAACCTTTCGCTATTATATTCGTAACGGAACATAAAAGTTACATATGGAATATATAAGTACAATAAACATAAAACTGCGATAAAAGAAAAATCATTTTCACCAACTATGCGATCTTTAAAATATGCGCTTAAAATGACGTAGCTAATAAGACATAAGCCATTGATCAAAAATGATTTACCCCAAATGCTGACATAAATACCATTACTTTTGATTTTAAAAAGATTACCTTCTAATATTAGTGCTTGGAAAACCACTACGATAAACCATAAGTTAATCCAGACCATGTTAATCCAAGTCTTTATTCATGATGTTTGTGTTTCAATATACAATTAGTATCTATTTATTGTCTAACAACACGGTTTACCGGCGCAACACTTGCACCGAATTTGCTGATATTTTACAACCCATTTGCACAAACTAAAATTTAGAACAAAAGCACAGCCCTGCGGTTGCGTCCGGTACAACCGAAAGTTAGAACCGCAAAACTGAATTTTACAGCGAAAAAATACGCCGCGAAAAACCCACAAAACTTACTGAATTACAAACAACCAAAAATATAAACTACTGAAAACCTTTTACTTACGAAAAGCGGACTCTTAAATATTTATCCCGCAAATAGGCTTTCTCTTTCGTTTGCGGAAGTCTTTAAAATATTAACTTTGCGTTGGCAATCACTCCATTTTTGGGAGTTTTTCTTTTCGAAATTAACGGAATTTTCAATCTAACAACACGGTTTACCGGCGCAACACTACGCCACAATTTGCTAACGTTTTACAACCCATTTGCACAACCTAAAACTTAGAACGAAAGCACAGCCCTGCGGTTGCGTCCGGTACAACTGAGAGTTAGCGTATGTTAAACCAAACAATTACAAGAAATAATAGTAATGTGCCATTGCTTCAAAAACGCAAAAAAACACCGGAAAATTGTTTTTATTTCATTATAGTCATCATTTTTACGGATAGATAATTACCCATTTTAATGGAGTAAAAATATACGCCCGATGCCAAATCGCCTGCATCAAAAATAGTTTTATATTGACCAGCTGACATCCTCTCATCAACAAGTGTAGCTACAAGTTGACCATGAATATTATACAGTTTTAAAGACACAGCTGTGAATTCTTTAACCGTAAAACCAATGGTGGTTTGTGGATTAAATGGATTTGGATAGTTTTGCTGCAACTCATAATATTCAGGTTTTAATTTGTTTCCTACTGTTAAAGATGTTGTACAAGGTCCATCCTCTATAATTTGCTGTTGAGTTGGATTAGTTAAATTATTATTAACAATAGAGTATCCATCCAAGCCATTTGAACTTATCAATAAAAAAAGCCCACAAAAGCGATTTAGTGAAATATTGTTTGTAATATACAGATTTCCGTCTACATAAGAAATATTACTTAGTCCATCCAGATTGGTTAGTGCAGCATTGTAATTTACTTCGAGAAAACCACCCACATAAGAAATATTGTTTAATCCATCCAGATTGGTCAGTGCAGTATTGGCCTCTATCTTCAGATACCTACCCATAGAAGAAATATTGCTTAATCCATCCAGGTTGGTCAGTTCATTATTGGACGTTACGAGCAGCCCACCGCCCAAATAAGAAATATTGCTTAATCCATCCAGATTGGTCAATGCAGCATTGTGATTTATTACAAGAAAATCACCCACAGAAGTAAGACTGCTTAATCCATCCAGATTTGACATTGAATCATTGTAATCTACGTTCAGCATACCACCTACTGTAGTAAGACTGCTTAGCCCCTCCAGATTCGTCAGTGAATCATTGTAACCTACGTTCAGCGTACCACCTACTGTAGCTAGACTGTTCAACCCCTCCAAACTCCTGAGCTCGCCATTGCGAGTTATATACAGATCACCGCTCACAGATGTAATATTGCTTAACCCTTGCAGATACGTCAGTGCATCATTCCGACCTATATAAAGGTCCCCACCCACAGAAGTAATACTGCTTAATCCATCAAGATTAGTCAGTGCGGCATTGCCTCCTATATAAAGATCCCCACCCACAGAAGTAATATTACTTAATCCATCAAGATTAGTCAGTGCAGCAAAACTCCCGATATTAAGATTTCCTCCTACAGAAGTAATATTGCTTAATCCATCAAGATTAGTCAGTGTGTTATTGGCTCCTACATACAGCGTACCGTTCACAGAAGTAATATTACTTAATCCATCCAAATTGGTCAGTGCGTCATTATAACTCACATAAAGATCACCGCTCACAGAAGTAATATTACTTAATCCATCCAGGTTCATCAGTGCAGCATTGTAACTTATCAGCAGATCATCGCCCATAATAGTAAAAATGTTGCTTAAACCATTCAGGTTGGTCAGTGCGTCATTATAACTCACATAAAGATTACCGCTCACAGAAGTAATATTACTTAATCCATCCAAATTGGTCAGTGCGTCATTATAACTCACATAAAGATCACCGCTCACAGAAGTAATATTACTTAATCCATCCAAATTGGTCAGTGCGTCATTATAACTAATATCCAGATCACCGTTCACAGAATAAATATTGCTTAATCCATCCAGATTGGTCAGCGCAACAGTGGACTCTATCCGCAGGAAATCTCCCACAGAAGTAAGTGTTGTTAACGGTGCTAGGTCAACTATATCGGGTCCCTGAATAGTAAGAGAGCCCGTAATTGAAGTTCCGATAAAGGAATTTACTTCTGCTTGTGTATTTAGTATTACACTCCCGTTAACAACTTGTGCGCTACTTATAGACAATAGACTCAAAAGTAGTAGCAACATTACACAAAATGTTCTAAAAAATCTAATTTCTTGCATAACGTCCCTTTACGATAAAATAAATGACATTTTAGTTTTTAGATATGTGAAATATTACTTTTTGGACATGATTTGCTGCTAACGCTCATGTTAAGCTGCGGCGGCAAACTACATTAGATTTCCCTAAAACGCCCAAAAATGCCGCCGTCGGCTTGAACTAAAGTTAGGTTGGTCGGCTTACATCAACAACACCTAAGTCTATCTTAGCCACAGGAAAATGATCACCCTCCAAAATATAATTTCGGTAAGTCATATTTTCCACCCTAAGATTTCTGTGCAATTTAACGAAATATTTGAATTACAATTACAATGCTCTAAAAGTTCTTTTATATCTTTCAGCCCATTTCTTTTTGTCAGCAATTAAATCCATTAAAACGAAGATCGAAAACATTAGCAATCCCCAAACTAAACCAACATAATATCCATTGTACAATGTAAAATCGTTGATTCTGTTTATTGACGGAAAGATTTTATTATAAGCAATTCTAAAATTTACGACATTTCCTTCTTTCTCATATAAAAGCGAATTAATAATACGAGCACTTGTGACTACCGGTTCGCCATTAACTTGATATTTATAAGTAACGAAGCAAATGTTGTGTTTTTGCTGACGGACCTCTATTACTTTACCATTTGTAATATCGAATTTGAATATTTCGAAAGGCTCGTTATGTAGCAACAACATACAAAAAGAATAAAGCGCTATCCCACCAGTCATAGCTTGAGCAATTCTTAACATTATAGTTGTAAATTTGTCCATAAATATTCATATCCCGAAAAAGCAAATGAATTTGATAAAATTAAATAACAAATGATAATTACGAAATTTTCGGAGACAATTTATCGGTAAAGAATTTAAGAAGAACCTAACAAAAAGGTTTACCGGCGCAACACTTGCACCGAATTTGCTGATATTTTACAACACATTTGCACAAACTAAAATTTATAACGAAAGCACAGCCCTGCGGTTGCGTCCGGTACAACCGATAGTTATAAACTTAAAAGATTATTTTGATTGCTCATAAATTGCTTCTAAATAGCTGGAACTCATCCAACCCGCGTAAGATGGAATTTCTTTACTATTAAAGCTTTGATAAGCAGTGTAAAATTCCCACTCTTTTTTATTATGTTTATCAATTATTACAAACCACCAAATTCTTCCAGTTTCATCTTCAGATTCGGCAAGAGCTTTGCCTACAGTACCCTGTTTGAAAGTAACAATAATATTCCCTTTCGAATTTCCCCATTCTGTTTCAAAAACTTCATTTTTGATTTGGGGTTGTATTCTCAAATTGTAATTCTGTTTTTTAACCAAAAATGTTATTGGTGTAGTGAAAAACTTTTTTGGAATCTGAATGCCACTTGGTAAAATAACTTTGAAGGATAGTTGATATTTTAAAGAGTCATCTACTATCGTAGGAACATATTCTTCAATATAATTTCTTGTATCACCACAACATCCAAAGTCATATATTATAAATTTTTTAGCTGTCCATGGGATATTAGTTCCAATCCAAGCTATATTACCCCAACCGTTAAATATCTCAACAAAATTATTTCCAGTATTTTTAAGAAAAACAATAAGGTTCGATTCTGCTCCAAAATTATCATTATAAATTATATCCAGTAATCCATCACCACTAAAATCAAAAAAAATAAAATGATCTTTCAGCGATTTAAAATCAGAATAATTGGGATGACTATAATTGAATGATTTAAGAATCTGATCTTTTAAAGAATCTGGAATAGGTGTATTGATAGTATTAAGATTAAATTTAGACTCTGTGAAGTAATGTTCCCAACTTTGACTATAATTTGGTCCTGTTAAAGCAATAATTACAAGTAGGATTTTTATATACAAGATATCTCCAGATAGTATTAATATTGTCCTACAGAGGAAACGTATAACAAAAAGGTTTACCGGCGAAACACTTGCACCGAATTTGCTGATATTTTATAACCCATTTGCATAAACTAAAATTTAGAACAAAAGCACAGCCCTGCGGTTGCGTCCGGTACAACCGGAAGTTAGAAATTTTTAATATTTACTTTAGAATATCGCTTAAATTTTAATTTTTTTAACTCAATATTTTCAATAGCAAGCAACCAATTATCGATTTCTACCCATTGTTCGGTCTTCAATAATTCACATAGCTCTTTATACATTTCATAAAATTTAAAGTTAAAACCACTATTACTATCAGGAAATTTCTTCCAATACTCGAACTGATTAATGATCTGAATAAGTATTTCATTAGCGTATACATTACGATGGTTCTTTATTTCTGAAAATAGTATTAAATAACTTAGTTTATTTGAATCTGCCTGAAGACCAAGGTCAAGTATTTTTTTTGGATTAAAAAACTCTATCCTCCTAACCACTTTTTCTGTAGAGTTGAAATGTTTAAAATAGGGTAAGACATGCTTTACTATCTTTCTTGTAAAGTAATCTGCAAGTAACTCATATTCACAAGTTATCCTGTAATGATTTTTAATATTCGGAATAATTTTTTCTATATCGACACCGCCAACAGTATAATATTCTTTACTCAGATCTGGCCAACATAACGGCATAAGACAGATTTTAATTTTAAAATGATTGCTCAAGCCCAGCCATGAACCTCTTGTATCAATATCAATTATTTCTACTAAATCATTTGATACTCTGTATAGCTTTCTACCTCTTTTGACAAACCCGTGTGTTTTTAAATTGCAAGCAATTATTTTAATAAAATTTTGATATGCAGTTTTAATTTCTGATTTGGGTAACTTTTTATAAATTTCTAAGTCTTCCCATTTTGCTTTAAAAATTGAGTCATTCATATGTAGTTGGGATTACATTATTTCTAACAAAAAGGTTTACCGGCGAAACACTTGCACACAACCGGCTGATTTTATTTTACTTATTTGCACAAATATTTTTTAGAAAGAAACTGCCAGCCCTGCGGTTGCGTCCGGTACAACCGAAAGTTAGATGTGCTTTCTCTTTATTGTCATCAATCTTTTTTGTCAGCATCCATCTTTATTTGTTCAGCTTCAGCAATACAGGCAGTTATAAACTGCCCAATCCTTTTTATATCAGCTTGCCCCAGATGTTTAGTGTTCTTATTAATAATTTCTGACTGCCACTTCTCCAATTCAAATTTTGAATCTTCTGCATAATAAAACTCAAAACCTAAATAACTTATGTATTTAGCCCTGATTTCCGGCTTTTCCTGTAGATATTTCAATACATAAATAGCATCCTGATTTATAATTTTATATGAATAATATCCCATTGATTCTGCAAGATACCCGTCCGCGATTATTATTAGGTTGTTAAATAAAAAGAAATAGAGTGGTTGTAATTTGTTATTAAATATACATATCGTATCTAATAATGTTTCTATCCCTTCAAAATCAATTTCTTCAGGTGATACACTATTATATACCCAAAAGAAATTGGTTAGGGACAAATAACCATCTTTATGGGATGTGAAAATTAAGCATAAGCAAAGAAGTTAAGGGTTGCCTATGCTGCTCAATCGTTTCAAAAAATGTCAATATTGCAGCCTTGAAATCACTATACTTTTCATAGTAAAAATAATCGATGACCGATTTTCGTAAATACTTCCATAATCGTTCGATAATGTTCAGGTTTGGCGAATATGCCGGTAAATATATCACTTTGCACCATTTATTCTTCTTTAACCATTCCTGAATGAGGTGACTTTTGTAGTATCTGGCGTTGTCACAGATGTTATAGATCTTTTTACCCGGATGCTTCGCATGTTGGGCTTCCCAAAGGGCGATACTTGATTGGGAATTGATCTGTTCATCTTCACGAAAAACAATGTCGCCAACATCTTCTGCGTTGATGGCAGCGTTAATATTCAGGCGTTTACGACCGGTATTTGAGGGAATACCAACATCCTCACCCTTTGGTATCCAGCCATATGCCGGACGGGTATTGTGTTGGGGATGCGCTGCGTCGTTGAAATAGAAAATAGCATTAACATCCTGTTTCTTCAACAATCTGTGTAGCTTTTTAACAAACCGTCTTTGGGCAGCCGAATCCGCTTTTGAAGGAACGGATTTGGTCTTTTTGTAAACAAAGCCCAAACGGTTCAGCAGTGTGGAAACAGCACTTTCACAATAGTGCTTGTTGAAGGTCGCCGCGATAAATTCACCAACAGCAGCGCTGCTTGGATACAGGTATTCAGTCAGTTCTGCAACGAGCCGGGCTTTTTCTTCATCAGTGAGTTTGCCATTGTATCGAAAATAATTGGATGCCAGATAATCTTTCAGTCCGTTGGTGAGATAGCTGTCACGATAGCGGTAGACGGTGTTGTCATCAATGCCTAAAAAATCGGCAATCACCTGGACAGAAAGACCTTTGTCCAGCATCAACAATACAGTGACTTTGATATAAATGCGTTTGTTGGACGGACGCTTCTGCAAAAGCTTTAATTCGCGCCGGGTGTTGTCATCTAATTCTAGCATGGATAAAGATATTCAATTGATGGGATTTTCCCAAACCAATTTAGTGTGAGTATAAATTGCTTTCATTGTCTCTGTTACTCTAGAATCTTTAAGAATTTCTAGTTTATCATTTTCGGAAAAGTGCTCCCAATATTCAACTTTGGATGATTGAGCTATCGTTGATTGTACAAGAAATAGAATAATGATTATAATATTCTTCATAAACTTTGATTTTAAAAATCTAACAACACGGTTTACCGGCGCAAGACTTGCACCGAATTTGCTAATATTTTACAACCCATTTGCACAATCTAAAACTTAGAACAAAAGCACAGCCCTGCGGTTGCGTCCGGTACAACCGATAGTTAGGTGCGTTGAACCTGATTGTTGGCAGTTGGAAATTTAAATACTCTCTTTCCACATTTCATTGTAATTTAAAGTAACGGATTTTACATAAAACAATAATTTTGAAGTGGGAGAAACTTCAAAGGCAATTTCGCTGAAATTATTCTTATTGATTTCATGGATTTTTTTTACAACAGATGAATCATTTTTATCAACTTTAATCGTTTCTTCACAAACAACGACATATTCCTTAAAATCAATTGGTTTTTTAGCTCTTGCGACTAAAACTGTTTTAACTACATCGTCCTCAATTTGAAATGTATTGGAATATAAAATTTTTATTGGGCAGTCTAATTGCTTTTTAAAACCAAGTATAGGGCTTTTAACGATTGTTTGAGTTTGAACTGTATTCATAGAAAGTTGTCTTGAACAGCCCAATGAAAAACATAGTATAATTAATATCGATGTGAATAATCTTAAACTCATTATAAATCCTCCATTATTTTATTCAATCTGCTTAAATATATTTGCACCTAACAACACGGTTTACCGGCGCAACACTTGCACTGAATTTGCTGATATTTTACAACCCATTTGCACAAACTAAAATTTAGAACAAAAGCACAGCCCTGCGGTTGCGTCCGGTACAACCGAAAGTTAGAAAAGCAACACTTTGTTTCTCCAAAGCTCCGCCAACTGACTTACATTTAACCTGCAGCGCAGAATTGACCACAAAATCGAATTATAAACACTCCCAAATTTACCGTTTAACAGTGTTTTAATATTCTTTTAAAGAAAAAACTTATGATAGTAAGCTGTCACTTTTAGTGAGTGTCATTATATTAGTTATACTTTTTGACTATTTTCTTAACGTCGTTACTTATTACTTCTGTTTTTACATGGTTTACGATGTAAATAATCGCATCCTTTTTTTGGGTTGTATATGTACCAACAAAAAATACTAAATATCGACGATTTGTTCGTCCACCAACTCCAATCATTTTTATAGGGAGCCAAAGTGGAAGAACTGAAAAGACACTCGTTACATTGTTCCACTGTAGTGAATACCGGTTTTCCTCCCAAAGAATATACCTGCCTATCCCAATTTTCCAATATCTCTTTATGCCTTTTTCAGAGAAAAACAAACGAAATGTAGGCAAAAGAAACAGAACAAAAACCAATTCAAGGGGAATTGCTAAAATTATCATCCAAGGAAAAATCACATCTTCGCCCAAAGTTATCTCCCTATAAGCCCCCATAACTCCAAAGAAAACAATGAAAACTGATAATATCATTGTAGATTTTTTGGCTTTTATTTCCATATGTTAAATTTTGTATGAATCTAACAAAAAGGTTTACCGGCGCAACACTTGCACCGAATTTGCTGATATTTTACAACTGTTTGCACAAACTAAAACTTAGAACAAAAGCACAGCCCTGCGGTTGCGTCCGGTACAACCGATAGTTAGGTTCTAAATAATTGCCATAATTTTATAATTTTAAACGATATACATTACATTCCATTTCTGATGAAAACTCGAATTCTATTTCATTCTGTTTTTTTATCTTTGCACTCCAAAATCGCGTCGGAATGTTTTCAAGTAATGTTATTATTTCTTTCGTTTCAAAGTCTATAAAAAGTAGGTCACAATTAATATTTCTAATATCATCCCATTTCTGAAGGAAAACCCCTCCGAAACCTAAATAAAACCAATCACCAAAAAATTTTTCTTTCAACTGTGGTATTTCTGGATTACTTCTTAGAAATAAGTAATCACCGCTATCCCAAGGCAAACTTCCTGCAATACGCTTTTCTAACTTAAGTTTCTCATTTCCAGTCATTATCGCCCATTTAACTGATTCATCAGCAACAGAAGATTTAACAATCTGTTTTTCATCTTTAATAGTCATTATTATTTTTTGCCACAAAGATAGTAAACTTGCAAATAGCATAATTACAAACCCAAACGGTAGCCATAATAACCAGGAAAGAAGTCCAAGAATCGGTTGAATCGCTTTAAGAGAACGATTGTTTGAAATGGGCTTCTCTAACTTTTTTTGAAGTATTATTTCAAAGTTTTTCATAAATTTTTTTAGTATTAAAGAAGTTAAAATCCTAACAATACGGTTTACCGGCGCAACACATGCACCGAATTTGCTAATATTTTACAACCCATTTGCACAAACTAAAATGTAGAACGAAAGCACAGCCCTGCGGTTGCGTCCGGTACAACCGGAAGTTAGATAAAATTATTTGCTGTTTTGATTAAACTTCGATTTTATTTGTTCTAATATTGCTTTTGTTGAATAATAATGAAAAGGTGATTTTATATCATGTAAGCCGAAAGTCATAATATTGACTAAAATATTGTTCTTATTAAAAATTACTGATATTTGTTTTTTCCATGAAAAGCCAGTTACTGGTAATAATATTATCATGTATTTTCTATTATTTCGTAATATCACCCACCCATTTTCTTTTGAAATTAATTCAAACAGTTTCCGATTGTTTTCCACAGAATCGCCACTAAAACTTTCGAATTTGAAAATATTTCTTATTTGAGAATATAAAATTGCAGATACAGAAATCGTTAAAATAGCAATAACTATTACACTTATGATTTTTTGGGATAACTCGCCGTTTTCAAACAAACCATGAAAATATGTAAATGCAAATAATGGTAAAATTATAATAGATAATATTGCAAAAAATACTTCGATAAACTTGCCAAATGCAGGCTCTTGAAAGACAATCTTGTTTCTGTCTAATGACTCTTTATAGTTTAGCTCTAAAAACATAAGTCTGAATGATAAAGGTTTTGTCTAACAACACGGTTTACCGGCGCAACACCGGCACATAATTAGCTGATTTTATACAACTTATTTGCACAACTTATAACTTAGAAAGAAACTGCCAGCCCTGCGGTTGCGTCCGGTACAACCGCCAGTTAGAACAGCACAAAGCGAACTTGCACACAAACAACTACCGCAGAAAAAATATGCGTTGGCAACCAACGACGCAAAAACACGACATGTAGAAACTGGCACCAAAAAACGAACGTTCACCACAAAATGGTAAACCAAAACAGATAAAAGTTTATGTTTTCCCAACAACAAATTTGTTTTTCGTCTTTTTGATTTGCATTCTAACAACACGGTTTACCGGCGAAACACCGGCACATAATTAGCTGATTTTATTAAACATATTTGCACAAACTATAACTTAGAAAGAAACTGCCAGCCCTGCGGTTTCGTCCGGTACAACCGCCAGTTAGAACAGCACAAAACGAACTTGCACACAAACAACCACCGCAGACAAAACATGCGTTGGCAACCAACGACGCAAACACACGACATGTAGAAACTGGCACCAAAAAACGAACGTTCACCACAAAATGGTAAACCAAAACAGATAAGAGTTTATGTTTTTCCAACAACCCAAAATGTTTTTCGTCTTTTTCAATTTGCATTCTAACAACACGGTTTACCGGCGCAACACTACGCCACAATTTGCTGATGTTTTACAACCCATTTGCACAAACTAAAATTTAGAACAAAAGCACAGCCCTGCGGTTGCGTCCGGTACAACCGCCAGTTAGAACCGCACAAAACGAACTTGCACACAAACAACCACCGCAGACAAAACACGCGTTGGCAGCCAACGACGCAAAAACACGACATGTAGAAACTGGTACCAAAAAACGAACGTTCACCACAAAATGGTAAACCAAAACAGATACAAACTTATATTTTCCCAACACCAAATTTGTTTTATGTCTTTTTTAATTTGCCTTCTAACGCTCATGTTAAGCTGCGGCGGCAAACTACATTAGATTTCCCTAAAACGCCCAAAAATGCCGCCGTCGGCTTGAACTAAAGTTAGGTTGGTCGGCTTACATCAACAACACCTAAGTCTATCTTAGCCACAGGAAAATGATCACCCTCCAAAATATAATTTCGGTAAGTCATATTTTCCACCCTAAGATTTCTGTGCAATTTAACGAAATATTTGAATTACAATTACAATGCTCTAAAAGTTCTTTTATATCTTTCAGCCCATTTCTTTTTGTCAGCAATTAAATCCATTAAAACGAAGATCGAAAACATTAGCAATCCCCAAACTAAACCAACATAATATCCATTGTACAATGTAAAATCGTTGATTCTGTTTATTGACGGAAAGATTTTATTATAAGCAATTCTAAAATTTACGACATTTCCTTCTTTCTCATATAAAAGCGAATTAATAATACGAGCACTTGTGACTACCGGTTCGCCATTAACTTGATATTTATAAGTAACGAAGCAAATGTTGTGTTTTTGCTGACGGACCTCTATTACTTTACCATTTGTAATATCGAATTTGAATATTTCGAAAGGCTCGTTATGTAGCAACAACATACAAAAAGAATAAAGCGCTATCCCACCAGTCATAGCTTGAGCAATTCTTAACATTATAGTTGTAAATTTGTCCATAAATATTCATATCCCGAAAAAGCAAATGAATTTGATAAAATTAAATAACAAATGATAATTACGAAATTTTCGGAGACAATTTATCGGTAAAGAATTTAAGAAGAACCTAACAACACGGTTTACCGGCGCAACACTACGCCACAATTTGCTGATATTTTACAACTGTTTGCACAAACTAAAACTTAGAACGAAAGCACAGCCCTGCGGTTGCGTCCGGTACAACCGAAAGTTAGAACCGCAACACTAAAAATTACCACGAAAAAAATACAGCGAAAAACACACAAAACTTACGAAACTGCAAACAACCAAAAATATAAACTACTGAAAACCTTTCACTTACGTAAAACCGACTCTTAAATATTATTCGTCAAATTAGCTTTCACTTTCGTTTGCGGACGTCTTTCAAATATTAACTTTGCGTTGGCAATTGCTCCATTTTTCGGAGTCTTTTCTTTTTTGTAAAAATACAAAACTGAATCTAACAACACGGTTTACCGGCGCAACACTACGCCACAATTTGCTGATTTTATTAAACTTATTTGTACAGATATTTTTTAGAAAGAAACTCGCAGCCCTGCGGTTGCGTCCGGTACAACCGAAAGTTAGAACAGCACAAAACGAACTTGCACACAAACAACCACCGCAGACAAAATGCGCGTTGGCAACCAACGACGCAAAAACACGACATGTAGAAGCTGGCACCAAAAAACGAACGTTCACCACAAAATGGTAAACCAAAACAGATAAGAGTTTATGTTTTCCCAACAACCCAAAATGTTTTTCGTCTTTTTTTATTTGCATTCTAACAACACGGTTTACCGGCGCAACACTACGCCACAATTTGCTGATATTTTACAACTGTTTGCACAAACTAAAACTTAGAACGAAAGCACAGCCCTGCGGTTGCGTCCGGTACAACCGAAAGTTAGAACCGCAACACTAAAAATTACCACGAAAAAAATACAGCGAAAAACACACAAAACTTACGAAACTGCAAACAACCAAAAATATAAACTACTGAAAACCTTTCACTTACGTAAAACCGACTCTTAAATATTTATTCTGAAAATTGGCTTTCAATTTGGTTCGTGGACGTCTTTAAAATATCATTTCTGCGTTGGCAATTACTCTGTTTTTTGAAGTCTTTTCTTTTTTGAAAAAATACAAAACTGAATCTAACAACACGGTTTACCGGCGAAACACTACGCCACAATTTGCTGATTTTATACAACTTATTTGCACAACCTAAAATTTAGAACAAAAGCACAGCCCTGCGGTTGCGTCCGGTACAACCGACAGTTAGAACCGCACAAAACCGATTTGCACAGAAACAACTACCGCAGAAAAAATATGCGTTGGCAACCAACGACGCAAAAACACGACATGTAGAAACTGGCACCAAAAAACGATCTTTCACTACAAAATGGTAAACCAAAACAGATACAAGTTTATGTTTTCCCAACAGCCAAAATCGGTTTTTGTCTTTTTAGCCTTTTTCGATTTGCCTTCTAACAACACGGTTTACCGGCGCAACACTACGCCACAATTTGCTGATATTTTACAACTGTTTGCACAAACTAAAACTTAGAACGAAAGCACAGCCCTGCGGTTGCGTCCGGTACAACCGAAAGTTAGAACCGCAACACTAAATTGCACTGCACTGAAAAATAAAAAATTATGGCTGACCAAAACACTGATTGAAAACAGAAAAACCAAAAATATAAAACCTGCCAAAACCTACCTTTTGAATTGCGGACAAAAGCACGCACTTATCGAAAACAAGAAAAAGTAGGGGAGTGCACAAACTCCCGAAAACGATATTTCAACCGAATTTCCTTTCACTTAAGGAAAGCGGACGTCTTTAAAATATTATTTCTGCGTTGGCTTTTGCTCCATTTTTTGGAGTCATTTCTTTTTTGAAAAAATGGAAAACTGAATCTAACAACACGGTTTACCGGCGCAACACTACGCCACAATTTGCTAATGTTTTACAACTTTTTGCACAAACTAAAATTTAGAACGAAAGCACAGCCCTGCGGTTGCGTCCGGTACAACCGGAAGTTAGAAACGCAACACTACAGATTTTTCAAAGCTCCGCCAACGGACTTACATTTTTACAGAAGCCCGCAGTTGACCACAAAACCAAAAATATAAACTACTGAAAACCTTTCACTTACGAAAAGCGGACTCTTAAATATTTATCCCGAAAATTGGCTTTCACTTTCGTTTTCGGACATCTTTTTAAATATTATTTTGGCGTTGGCTTTTGCTCCATTTTTTGGAGTTTTTCTTTTCTGAAAAATACAAAACTGAATCTAACAACACGGTTTACCGGCGCAACACTTGCACCGAATTTGCTGATTTTATTAAACTTAATTGCACAGATATTATTTAGAAAGAAACTGCAGCCCTGCGGTTGCGTCCGGTACAACCGAAAGTTAGAACCGCAACACTTTGTTTTTTCAAAGCTCCGCCAACTGACTTACATTTTTACAGAAGCCCGCAGTTGACCACAAAACCAAAATATAAACTTGCAAAAACCCGGCACTAAATTAAACCGACTCTTAAATATTTATCCCGCAAATTAGCTTTCACTTTGTTTCGCGGACGTCTTTCAAATATTATTTTTGCGTTGGCAATTACTCCATTTTTTGGAGCCTTTTCATTTCTGAAAAAATTACAACCCTGAATCTAACAACACGGTTTACCGGCGCAACACCTGCACCGAATTAGCTGATATTTTACAACCCATTTGCACAAATTAAAATTTAGAACAAAAGCACAGCCCTGCGGTTGCGTCCGGTACAACCGATAGTTAGAACCGCAACACTAAAAATTACCACGAAAAAAATACTGCGAAAAACACACAAAACTTACAGATTTACAAACAACCAAAAATATAAACTACTGAAAACCTTTCACTTACGAAAAACCGACTCTTAAATATTTATCCTGAAAATTGGCATTCACTTTCGTACGCGGACGTCTTTAAAATATTAACTTTGCGTTGGCAATTACTCCGACTTTTGGAGTCTTTTCATTTTCGAAAAAATACAAAACTGAATCTAACAACACGGTTTACCGGCGCAACACATGCACCGAAATTGCTGATATTTTACAACCCATTTGCACAAACTAAAACTTAGAACAAAAGCACAGCCCTGCGGTTGCGTCCGGTACAACCGAAAGTTAGTGTGCTCAATGAATAATCAAACAAGTTAGTATTCGCCTTAGTACGATTTCTTAATTATCGGGATACGATTTAATCTACCAAAATTTGAAACAACATCCTCTATTCCAAGATCGTTTCTCATTTTTACCAGCTTGTTTTTTAATTGAAATCCAAATTTTAGAACTTTTCCTTTCTTTTTAATAAAAACAATACGATCTATCTCTTTGCTTTTAATTCTTTTTATGTATAATCCATTAAACCAAAACCAAGCGTCATCATTATACCCATAGCGAAACATAACAAAACAATACGGACAATATATAAATAATATTGATAGCATTACCCAAAACGGAACATAGTCAGCATTTATGAGAGCGTCATCTATATAGGCAGAGGTAATGGTAATAATCATAGTTAAGGCACAGCCAAAAATAAAAAATATAGGCCATTTGCTTAGGGTTATAACATTCTGTTTAAATTCTAAAAACTTAAACATCATCATAAATAAACAAAAAATGTCAAAAGCCCCTAATGTTAAAATAAGCATGTCCATAAAAAGAATACCACTAACAACACGGTTTACCGGCGCAACACTTTCACCGAATTAGCTGAAATTTTACAACCATTTTGCACAAACTAAAATTTAGAACGAAAGCACAGCCCTGCGGTTGCGTCCGGTACAACCGAAAGTTAGAGCTGCATACTTTAAATTTTATTTTACATTATTTGGTAAATATAATGACATAGATCCGGTTAAATTTTCGCATTTCAAAAATGAGATATAACTGCTAAACCAAATTATATTATTATTTGATTTGTCTTTCTTAATCCCAGCTTCTAATGGTGAATCTATATAGCAGAACGTTATATCATATTCGAATTTTTTAATATCAGAAACTGTTTCGTCTGATTTAAAATCATGAATAGCATATTTGTATGTGTAACTTTTAGATTTACCACCTTTTATTTCGTGAACTGGAATTTCAGCTTCAATCGACTTAAACCAATTGCTATTGCTGGATTCGGCATAGATTAAATTTTCGGTGATATCATTTAGCAAAGAATATCCAACCCAAATGTCAAAAATATTATTCATTTCATTCAAATTCTGTAATGAAAGTGTTGAATATATTGATTTGTCATTTCGGTTTTTGATATTAACAGCAAGCTCTAAGGAATCTAAATTCTGATTAGGTTTATTTATTATTGCTAATGAAATCTCAATTTCAGGAGTTTGTAAATAAACAGTTTTAAAATGCGCATTACTTGTTGCAGCACAACCTGAAAAAATGAAATATAAAAACAACGAGATTAATACAGATTTCATTACAGTTTTACCATTGCTCTAACAAAAAGGTTTACCGGCGAAACACTTGCACACAACCGGCTGATTTTATACAACTTATTTGCACAACTTATAATTTAGAAAGAAACTGCCAGCCCTGCGGTTGCGTCCGGTACAACCGCCAGTTAGACAAGTTACCACAAAGGTAATAAATCATTTGTTATGGTATTATTTCAACCTTATAAAATCTAAGTTCCCATCCCATAAATCAGGTTCAGAATAGTTATCAATTATTATTCTAAACTGATTCGAAACCTTAATGATTCTAAAGGCGGTTAACTTTGTTCCAGATTTATCAATTAGATCAAGATTGAAAACTGCCTTCTCCCAAAAACCTTGTGTTAAATTGATTCCGACTTTCGGTGTCAAATCTTGCCCATTGATAAATCGAAATGTTTTATTAGAATTAATAATTAATATTGAATCATTACATTTCCATTTTCCAATTATTTCCGTTTCATTTACACTCGGATTCCATTCAATATTCTGCTCAGCCCAGAGAGTAACTAAAAAGCTTGTGATTACCCAAAACCCAATTACAATACCAAAATATAAATACCAATGTGTATACGACTTAGAATTAATACACTTATGAATCAAGATTACGCTAAAGCAGAGTAGAGTTATCCATTCGAGAATGACAAAAATCATTCCAAAAGGCATTCCACTTCGAGCTACAAAAAGTTTTATAAATAAATCTGGCATAAATAATAGCATTTGATTTTCTAACAACACGGTTTACCGGCGCAACACTACGCCACAATTTGCTGATATTTTACAACTGATTTGCACAACCTAAAACTTAGAACGAAAGTACAGCCCTGCGGTTGCGTCCGGTACAACCGAAAGTTAGAACCGCACAAAACGAACTTGCACACAAACAACCACCGCAGACAAAACACGCGTTGGCAGCCAACGACGCAAACAAACGACATGTAGAAACTGGTACTAAAAAAAACGAACGTTTACCACAAACTGGTAAACCAAAACAGATATGAGTTTATGTTTTTCCAACAACCCAAAATGTTTTTCGTCTTTTTTAATTTGCATTCTAACAACACGGTTTACCGGCGCAACACTACGCCACAATTTGCTGATATTTTACAACCCATTTGCACAAACTAAAATTTAGAACGAAAGCACAGCCCTGCGGTTGCGTCCGGTACAACCGAAAGTTAGAACCGCAAAAACTGAATTTTACCACGAAAAAAATACAGAAAAAAAACACACAAAACTTACAAAATTGCAAACAACCAAAAATATAAACTACTGAAAACCTTTCACTTACGAAAAACCGACTCTTAAATATTATTCGTCAAATTGGCTTTCACTTTCGTTCGCGGATGTCTTTTAAAATATTATTTCTGCGTTGGCAATTACTCCATTTTTTGGAGTTTTTCTTTTTGAAATTAACGGAATATTAATCTAACAACACGGTTTACCGGCGCAACACTACGCCACAATTTGCTGATTTTATTAAACTTATTTGCACAAACTAAAATTTAGAACAAAAGCACAGCCCTGCGGTTGCGTCCGGTACAACCAGAAGTTAGAACCGCAACACTAAATTTTACCACGAAACAAAAACTGCAAAAAAAACACAAAACTTACGGAATTGCAAAAAACCAAAAACATAAACTACTGAAAACCTTTCACTTACGAAAAGCGGACTCTCAAATAATATTCGTCATATTAAGCTTTTATTTCTATTTATAACATTCTGTCTCACCGTCGAGCTTTTCAATGCTTTCAATCTTAATAACTTTATATGAATTATTCTTTTTGTCGGCAATTTTTTCAACTTTTGCGATAACATGAATTTTTTTATTTTCTGATCTTAGCATATTGCAATTTAGTTGCTCAAAATGAGCGTAATCATTGGAATCCATAAATAGAATCATTTTTTCATTATTTTCCGAGACAAGTCTAATGAATGGTTTGTCAGAATAAATTTTATGAAAATCTATCATTTGAAAATACAAATCACCTTCAAGATTTATCTTGTTTTTTAATTTGCAGGAAGTAAAAAAACTCGAAACAAATATTAGAATTATAATTAAGGTTCTGACACTCATAATAATTGTTTTCTAACAACACGGTTTACCGGCGCAACACATGCACCGAATTTGCTGATGTTTTACAACCCATTTGCACAATCTAAAATTTAGAACAAAAGCACAGCCCTGCGGTTGCGTCCGGTACAACCGAAAGTTAGAACCGCAACACTAAAGTTTACCACGAAAAAAATACAGAGAAAAAACACACAAAACTTACAAAATTGCAAACAACCCAAACTATAAACGACTGAAAACCTTTCACTTACGAAAACCGACTCTGAAATATTTATCCCGCAAATTGGCTTTCTTTCTGGTTTGTGGACGTCTTTAAAATATTATTTCAGCGTTGGCAATTGCTCCATCTTTTGGAGTTTTTTCTTTTCAACTTTTCCGGAATTTTAATCTAACAAAAAGGTTTACCGGCGAAACGCTGGCACATACCGGATGATGCCACGAAAAACGCCGTTAATTAACAACATATGTAAAATTACAGCCCTGCGGTTTCGTCCGGTACAACCGCAAGTTAGGTAAGGTTATTAAAATGAAAAAAATTACGTATTTTTTAGCTTTTTTATTATTGATAAGTTTATCAATAAACATTAAACAGCATTATGAGATTAATAGTTATAAAACAAAGGTTTACAAATACCAGCAAGATGCATCGGATGCGTTGGATGATTCTATTTATACACTACGAATGTTCCTTTATATTTTAGAAACTAATGATCTAAAAATTGATTTAGATTCTTTAAATCTAAAATAAGTTTATCTACATGTTCTTTGTAAACAATAACTAACGGTTTGATTAATTCAAATTGATAGCTATTCGGTTCTGACAAAACCTTGTTGTAAACGTTCCTATAGTATTCGCATACTTTTAATCTTTTAACAACATTCGCAAAATTTTGTTGTATTTCGATGTTTTGTTTTGAAAAATGAGAAGTCAACGATACAAACAAAGAAGTATTATGCGCATACTCATAAACATTAGGAAAAACTTTATCATCTTTAAAAGTATCAATTGCAATTGACAGGTTATCAGAGACGTGTTGAGAGATTTCAATCTCTTGATACACAAAGGAAGCAATTAAGTTTTTTGAGTTCTCAATTTCTTTGTTTTCGTTGATATAGTTAACAAAAACAGTTCCAACTATGCCTAAAACAAAACCGATTACAACAAGGAATAAGTCAAATAAGCGGTCTTTATTATTTTTGCTCATAATTATACACCTAACAACACGGTTTACCGGCGAAACACCGGCACATAATTAGCTGATTTTATTAAACATATTTGTACAACTTATAACTTAGAAAGAAACTGCCAGCCCTGCGGTTTCGTCCGGTACAACCGCCAGTTAGAACAGCACAAAGCGAACTTGCACACAAACAACCACCGCAGACAAAACGCGCGTTGGCAACCAACGATGCAAAAACACGACATGTAGAAACTGGCACCAAAAAACGACCTTTCACCACAAAATGGTAAACCAAAACAGATAAGAGTTTATGTTTTTCCAACAGCCCAAAATGGTTTCTGTCTTTTTAGCCTTTTTCAATTTGCATTCTAACAACACGGTTTACCGGCGCAACACATGCACCGAATTTGCTGATGTTTTACAACCTTTTTGCACAACCTAAAATTTAGAACAAAAGCACAGCCCTGCGGTTGCGTCCGGTACAACCGAAAGTTAGAAACGCAACACTTTGTTTTTTCAAAGCTCCGCCAACTGACTTACATTTTTACAGAAGCCCGCAGTTGACCACAAAACCAAAATTATAAACTTGCAAAAACCCGGCACTAAATTAAACCGACTCTTAAATAATTATCTCACAAATTGGCTTTCACTTACGAAAAGCGGACGTCTTTCAAATATTATTTCAGCGTTGGCAATTGCTCCGTTTTTTGGAGTCTTTTCTTTTCGAAATTAACGAAATTTTCAATCTAACAACACGGTTTACCGGCGCAACACTTGCACCGAATTTGCTAATTTTATTAAACTTATTTGCACAATTATTTTTTAGAACGAAAGCACAGCCCTGCGGTTGCGTCCGGTACAACCGAAAGTTAGAACCGCAACACTGAATTTTACCACGAAAAAATAAACTGCGAAAAACACACAAAACTTAAGGTTTTACAAACAACCAAAAATATAAACTACTGAAAACCTTTCACTTACGAAAAACCGACTCTTAAATATTATTCATCAAATTGGCTTTCACTTTCGTTCGCGGACGTCTTTTAAAATATTATTTCTGCGTTGGCAATTGCTCCATTTTTTGGAGTTTTTCTTTTCTGAAAATACAAAACTGAATCTAACAACACGGTTTACCGGCGCAACACTTGCACCGAATTTGCTGATATTTTACAACCCTTTTGCACAAACTAAAATTTAGAACGAAAGCACAGCCCTGCGGTTGCGTCCGGTACAACCGGAAGTTAGAAACAATTTATTTCCATACTTTAAAAAGTTCTATTGTATTATAAAGTTTCTCTGAATATGCCAATTCCCATATCGGATTACGAGAATACTCTTTTTCTTCCCATATAGTATCGATAAATAATTTATCATCAATCATTTGATATTTTGCATACATAGTATCTTGTAAATCAATTCCTGAAATTTGTAAATACTGTTGTTTAAATTTGATATTATAAGTGTTTGTGGTTGATTCCTTTAAATTATAAGGTAATAAAGACAAATATGAAAACACGTTAGAGCTATATCCATTTATTTTGTAGGGGTAAAAATCATATCTCATTATCCCGGAAGAATCATCTTCAATTGAATAAGTAAAGCGATGTCTTTCATCTATACCACATTGATAGGTATCAAAAATACATTCCCATTGACCAGCTAATTTGTATTTTTGTCCAGAAATTCGAGAATAAGAATTGTTACCAAAATTATAAGTTAGATTTAGAATCATATTTTTTACAATTGGCGCAACAATAAAAACCACAATGAATACAGTAACGATGCCGTAAACAATTTTTTTGTATTGATTTTTCATATTTAGCAGTTCTAACAACACGGTTTACCGGCGCAACACTACGCCACAATTTGCTGATGTTTTACAACCCATTTGCACAAACTAAAATTTAGAACAAAAGCACAGCCCTGCGGTTGCGTCCGGTACAACCGAAAGTTAGAACCGCAACACTAATTTGCACTGCACTGAAAAATAAAAAATTATGGCTGACCAAAACACTGATTGAAAACAGAAAAACCAAAAATATAAAACCTGCCAAAACCTACCTTTTGAATTGCGGACAAAAGCACGCACTTATCGAAAACAAGAAAAAGTAGGGGAGTGCACAAACTCCCGAAAACGATATTTCAACCGAATTTCCTTTCACTTAAGGAAAGCGGACGTCTTTAAAATATTATTTCTGCGTTGGCTTTTGCTCCATTTTTTGGAGTCATTTCTTTTTTGAAAAAATGGAAAACTGAATCTAACAACACGGTTTACCGGCGCAACACATGCACCGAATTTGCTGATATTTTACAACTATTTTGCACAACCTAAAATTTAGAACGAAAGCACAGCCCTGCGGTTGCGTCCGGTACAACCGAAAGTTAGAGCTGCTAAAGCCCCAAAATATATCCTTTATTATTACATTTAAATAATCTTATTACTCAATTCTTTTCAAGATTTTCTTGATCATTGTGTGTTGGTGGTTGCGGACAATTATATACAAGGTCCCACAATGTTTTAGTGAATCCTTCATACTGAATCTCCAATCCAGTATAGGCTGAAACTATTTTTGCCATATATAAATTTTTATTGAATGAATAAACAGAATATAGAGTCACCCTTCTTTTCCCTGACTTTAAATATATATAATACTTAATTCCATCGGGGGTAGTAAGTCTGTAGAAAATTAAATTTAGCTTGTCATTAAAATTAATTTCCTTTTTTAAAAACGAAAACCCAAATATCAAATTAAGTGTCTGAACTGTTTTATTGGTTTTGTCTATCACAACGACTCTGTGGTAAGAGCGAGCCCCAACCACAAAGACAATGGCTAGAATCATTAGTATTAAATATTCAAGTAATTCGTAAGAATTATTATTATATCCTTTTGTCAAATGTATAACTACATAAATTGAGGCGAGATAAAACACCCACATAAAAAAAACTGGACGGATTGCAATTTCCATCGTTGCATCATCTTGATAAATTCTTTCATTGTCTAACAAGAAAAAAATAAAGTGTGATTTCTCTAACGAATTGCTGATTAATGAAATATCGTATTCGATTTTTTTGGTTTTTATCTCTTTTTTTACCCATTGAGGGTTATTGATTCTTGAGATAATCTCTTCTTCAATTTGTTTTGTTCTTGCAGGAAAAGCTACTTTATCAATAGAATTAAGCGCCTGTTTAAGTTCGTCAATCGAATATTGTGTATAATCAGGAGGTTTCATAGCTTTAATCTATTCTAACAACACGGTTTACCGGCGAAACACTTGCACGCAACCGGCTGATTTTATTAAACTTATTTGCACAGAATATTTTTTAGAAAGAAACTGCCAACCCTGCGGTTTCGTCCGGTACAACCGCCAGTTAGAACAGCACAAAACCGATTTGCACACAAACAACCACCGCAGACAAAACGCGCGTTGGCAACCAACGACGCAAAAACACGACATGTAGAAACTGGCACCAAAAAACGATCTTTCACTACAAAATGGTAAACCAAAACAGATACAAATTTATGTTTTTCCAACAACCAAAATCGGTTTTTGTCTTTTTAGCCTTTTTCGATTTGCCTTCTAACAACACGGTTTACCGGCGCAACACCGGCACATAATTAGCTGATTTTATACAACTTATTTGCACAACTTATAACTTAGAAAGAAACTGCCAGCCCTGCGGTTGCGTCCGGTACAACCGCCAGTTAGAACAGCACAAAGCGAACTTGCACACAAACAACTACCGCAGAAAAAATATGCGTTGGCAACCAACGACGCAAAAACACGACATGTAGAAACTGGCACCAAAAAACGAACGTTCACCACAAAATGGTAAACCAAAACAGATAAAAGTTTATGTTTTCCCAACAACAAATTTGTTTTTCGTCTTTTTGATTTGCATTCTAACGCTCATGTTAAGCTGCGGCGGCAAACTACATTAGATTTCCCTAAAACGCCCAAAAATGCCGCCGTCGGCTTGAACTAAAGTTAGGTTGGTCGGCTTACATCAACAACACCTAAGTCTATCTTAGCCACAGGAAAATGATCACCCTCCAAAATATAATTTCGGTAAGTCATATTTTCCACCCTAAGATTTCTGTGCAATTTAACGAAATATTTGAATTACAATTACAATGCTCTAAAAGTTCTTTTATATCTTTCAGCCCATTTCTTTTTGTCAGCAATTAAATCCATTAAAACGAAGATCGAAAACATTAGCAATCCCCAAACTAAACCAACATAATATCCATTGTACAATGTAAAATCGTTGATTCTGTTTATTGACGGAAAGATTTTATTATAAGCAATTCTAAAATTTACGACATTTCCTTCTTTCTCATATAAAAGCGAATTAATAATACGAGCACTTGTGACTACCGGTTCGCCATTAACTTGATATTTATAAGTAACGAAGCAAATGTTGTGTTTTTGCTGACGGACCTCTATTACTTTACCATTTGTAATATCGAATTTGAATATTTCGAAAGGCTCGTTATGTAGCAACAACATACAAAAAGAATAAAGCGCTATCCCACCAGTCATAGCTTGAGCAATTCTTAACATTATAGTTGTAAATTTGTCCATAAATATTCATATCCCGAAAAAGCAAATGAATTTGATAAAATTAAATAACAAATGATAATTACGAAATTTTCGGAGACAATTTATCGGTAAAGAATTTAAGAAGAACCTAACAACACGGTTTACCGGCGCAACACTACGCCACAATTTGCTGATATTTTACAACTGTTTGCACAAACTAAAACTTAGAACGAAAGCACAGCCCTGCGGTTGCGTCCGGTACAACCGAAAGTTAGAACCGCAACACTAAAAATTACCACGAAAAAAATACAGCGAAAAACACACAAAACTTACGAAACTGCAAACAACCAAAAATATAAACTACTGAAAACCTTTCACTTACGTAAAACCGACTCTTAAATATTATTCGTCAAATTAGCTTTCACTTTCGTTTGCGGACGTCTTTCAAATATTAACTTTGCGTTGGCAATTGCTCCATTTTTCGGAGTCTTTTCTTTTTTGTAAAAATACAAAACTGAATCTAACAACACGGTTTACCGGCGCAACACTTGCACCGAATTTGCTGATATTTTACAACCCATTTGCACAAACTAAAATTTAGAACAAAAGCACAGCCCTGCGGTTGCGTCCGGTACAACCGAAAGTTAGAACCGCAACACTAATTTGCACTGCACTGAAAAATAAAAAATTATGGCTGACCAAAACACTGATTGAAAACAGAAAAACCAAAAATATAAAACCTGCCAAAACCTACCTTTTGAATTGCGGACAAAAGCACGCACTTATCGAAAACAAGAAAAAGTAGGGGAGTGCACAAACTCCCGAAAACGATATTTCAACCGAATTTCCTTTCACTTAAGGAAAGCGGACGTCTTTAAAATATTATTTCTGCGTTGGCTTTTGCTCCATTTTTTGGAGTCATTTCTTTTTTGAAAAAATGGAAAACTGAATCTAACAACACGGTTTACCGGCGCAACACTACGCCACAATTTGCTGATTTTACACAACCCATTTGCACAAACTATAACTTAGAACGAAAGCACAGCCCTGCGGTTGCGTCCGGTACAACCGCCAGTTAGAAACACACAAAACAAACTTGCACAGAAACAACCACCGCAGACAAAACACGCGTTGGCAACCAACGACGCAAAAACACGACATGTAGAAACTGGCACCAAAAAATGAACATTTACAACAAAATGGTAAACCAAAACAGATAAGAGTTTATGTTTTTCCAACAGCCAAAATCGGTTTTTGTCTTTTTAGCCTTTTTCGATTTGCCTTCTAACAACACGGTTTACCGGCGCAACACTTGCACCGAATTTGCTGATATTTTACAACCCATTTGCACAAACTAAAATTTAGAACAAAAGCACAGTCCTGCGGTTGCGTCCGGTACAACCGAAAGTTAGAACTGCACAAAACGAACTTGCACACAAACAACCACCGCAGACAAAACGCGCGTTGGCAACCAACGACGCAAACACACGACATTTAGAAACGACCACCAAAAAGAACGAACGTTTACCAAATGTGGTAAACCAAAACCGATAAAAACTTATGTTTTCCCAAAGACAAAATTGCTTTTCGTCTTTTATTTTTTGCCATCTAACAACACGGTTTACCGGCGCAACACTACGCCACAATTTGCTGATATTTTACAACTGATTTGCACAACCTAAAACTTAGAACGAAAGCACAGCCCTGCGGTTGCGTCCGGTACAACCGAAAGTTAGAACAGCAACACTTTGTTTTTTCAAAGCTCCGCCAACTGACTTACATTTTTACAGAAGCCCGCAGTTGACCACAAAACCAAAATATAAACTTGCAAAAACTCGGCACTAAAATAAACCGACTCTTAAATATTATCCCGCAAATTGGCATTCACTTACGGAAAGCGGACGTCTTTAAATATTATTTCTGCGTTGGCATTTGCTCCATTTTTTGGAGTCTTTTCTTTTATGAAAAAATACAAAGCTGAATCTAACAACACGGTTTACCGGCGCAACACTTGCACCGAATTTGCTGATGTTTTACAACCCATTTGCACAATCTAAAATTTAGAACAAAAGCACAGCCCTGCGGTTGCGTCCGGTACAACCGAAAGTTAGAACCGCAACACTTAAATTTACCACGAAAAAATACGCCGCGAAAACACACAAAACTTACTGAATTACAAACAACCAAAAATATAAACTACTGAAAACCTTTCACTTACGAAAAGCCGACTCTTAAATATTATTCGTCAAATCAGCTTTCACTTTCGTTTACGGACATCTTTTTAAATATTATTTTGGCGTTGGCAATTGCTCCATTTTTTGGAGTTTTTCTTTTCTGAAAACACAAAACCGAATCTAACAAAAAGGTTTACCGGCGCAACACTTGCACCGAATTTGCTGATGTTTTACAACTATTTTGCACAAACTAAAACTTAGACCAAAAGCACAGCCCTGCGGTTGCGTCCGGTACAACCGAAAGTTAGGAGCGCAAAACTAAGTTTTACAATGATCTAAAAATGAAAATTTAATTAAAGAATGAATTTTCTAATTTGTATATAAGTTTTTTTTCAGCCTCATCTGTAATGTGATGTTTTAACTTTAACCAACATAATAAACCTGAATCTACTATCTCTTGCCAAATGGGATCGTTTAATATTTCATGATCTGATTCGTTTTCTGGAATATACTTGTCTACCCTTTTGTGAAATTCTAAGATAATATTTAATTCTACTTCGCTTATATATCCTTCTATAATTTGAAATTTATAGTTGTCATCAATAGCTAGATCATCAAAGTATTGACAAATATCCTCACTATACGAGCCGATAACAGTTGAATTAATATTATCAATCCATAATCTTCGTTGAACATCAATATGTGTTAATTCATATAAAATTGTTAACCACCGAATACGCCAGGCTTTTATTTGTTCAGATTTGTCCATTATGAGAAATCCTAACAACACGGTTTACCGGCGCAACACTACGCCACAATTTGCTGATATTTTACAACCCATTTGCACAAACTAAAACTTAGAACAAAAGCACAGCCCTGCGGTTTCGTCCGGTACAACCGAAAGTTAGAACCGCAGAAACCGAATTTTACCACGAAAAAATACACCGCGAAAAACACAAACAACTTACAAAATTGCAAACAACCAAAAATATAAACTGCTGAAAACCTTTCACTTACGAAAAACCGACTCTTAAATATTTATCCTGAAAATTGGCATTCACTTTCGTACGCGGACGTCTTTAGAATATTAACTTTGCGTTGGCAATTGCTCCATCTTTTGGAGTTTTTTCTTTTCTGAAAAATGGAAAACTGAATCTAACAAAAAGGTTTACCGGCGAAACACTTGCACACAACCGGTTGATTTTATTTTACTTATTTGCACAAAATATTTTTTAGAACGAAAGCACAGCCCTGCGGTTGCGTCCGGTACAACCGCCAGTTAGAACAGCACCAAACGAACTTGCACACAAACAACCACCGCCGACAAAACACGCGTTGGCAACCAACGACGCAAAAACACGACATGTAGAAACTGGCACCAAAAAATGAACATTTACAACAAAATGGTAAACCAAAACAGATACAAATTTATGTTTTCCCAACAGCCAAAATCGGTTTTTGTCTTTTTAGCCTTTTTCAATTTGCATTCTAACAACACGGTTTACCGGCGCAACACTTGCACCGAATTTGCTGAAATTTTACAACCCATTTGCACAAACTAAAATTTAGAACAAATGCACAGCACTGCGGTTGCGTCCGGTACAACCGATAGTTAGACAAGCCTTCTTACTGGAGATTAAATTGTACTAAATTATCACTCAACTCAATTTGATTAGTTTTAGCCAATTCATTAATCCTTCTTTTAATCCGTTCCTGATCCTCATTTACAAATTTGGATAAACTGATGTCACCAAGTCTTTTTGAATTTTTCTTGAAAAAAGTAAGGCTATTGAATAGACCGTTATATTGAATAGATGTGATTTCTTCAATGGTAATAAATGTTATCTCTTCTTGATTTACTCTGATATATTTATCAGAAATAATAATATTGTCGATTATTAATAATTTTCTAAGGAAAAACACAATCAAATTCACAATAATTGCTAACGAAAAAATTACAAATGAGTAGTGATAAATATCTTTCAAACCAGTAAAAAGTAGTATTATTGGAATTGTTTTAATGATTAAATCTATTGGACTTACAATAAATTTATGGTTAAAGAGATCATTAGTATTCGTCTTCAATCTATAATTCCTGGTAAAAAAAACTGTATAAAAATCCAAGGTGAAAGAGAGAATTACAGAAACTATTGCCAGAAAAAACAATACCTGATTGAACTCAAAGAAAATTCCAAATACTGCAATACCGACAGCAGTAATAAATGAAATAGTTTTAATATAGATTATTTGATTGAATTTACTCATATACGCCTAACAACACGGTTTACTGGCGCAACACTACGCCACAATTTGATGATATTTTACAACCATTTGCACAAACTAAAATTTAGAACGAAAGCACAGCCCCGCGGTTGCGTCCGGTACAACCGATAGTTAGAAAAGCTATTGTGCTTTGTATGCTTGCCACTTCATCCAGATTTCACCTGATAGTTGTTCGTATTTCTTCACATATTCTACAAATTCAGCATCTTTGATCTTGTCTTCAAATAGATCAATACTTCTTAATTTTTTAATAAATATTTTTAGTTCTTCCTGTGAATTGCAATTTTCCAAAAAAGGTAGAATCTCATTTATCATTGTTTGATAATTACTAATATCAGGATAATCTGGATTGATATTATTAAAAACCGTCTCAATTTCTTCATAAACAATAGGATATCTGGACTTAATTTGTTGACTAGTATATAGTCTTTTGACTTTTATCCCATTCTGCTCGAATTCCTTGAGTTGCTGATCGCTTAACGAGTCTAATTCAAAAGTGATATTTACAATATTGGGTCGAAATATACTAGACTCCGTTACATCTATCCCAAAATATCCTGCGAGGGCATTGGAATAGAGAACCGGAAAAGTGCCTCCAGTCAGGTCCTTTAAATTCACAAAGTCTTCTCTTTCTAATGAGCTGATTTTAATTTCGTAATTTGAATTTGGTACTGGATAATTTTGTGGTTGAATATTACCAAGCGTATTTTTTATGAGTTTCAAATTGTTAACCAGTTGATCTTTTTTTGATTTCTTTTCCTGGTCAGATAACGAGTTCGGATAATAGAATAAATTTGATGCCTGTTCAAAGTTATTATCATTAAGCAAGTCACTCAGTTTCATGCGGAGCATTGGAATATTATTATTCTGCAAAAAACTGCAAGCAGGAGCCAACAAAAATATTAAGATAAATGTAAAAAACTTCAGCTTCATAAATAGGGACCTTATTTTTCTAACTACACGGTTTACCGGCGCAACACTACGCCACAATTAGCTGATTTTATTAAACTTATTTGCACAATTATTTTTTAGAACAAAAGCACAGCCCTGCGGTTGCGTCCGGTACAACCGAAAGTTAGAACCGCACAAAACGAACTTGCACACAAACAACCACCGCAGACAAAACACGCGTTGGCAGCCAACGACGCAAACAAACGACATGTAGAAACTGGTACCAAAAAACGAACGTTTACCACAAACTGGTAAACCAAAACAGATACAAACTTATGTTTTCCCAACAGCCAAAAATGTTTTTTTAGCCTTTTTCGATTTGCATTCTAACAAAAAGGTTTACCGGCGCAACACTTGCACCGAATTTGCTGATGTTTTACAACTATTTTGCACAAACTAAAACTTAGACCAAAAGCACAGCCCTGCGGTTGCGTCCGGTACAACCGAAAGTTAGGAGCGCAAAACTAAGTTTTACAATGATCTAAAAATGAAAATTTAATTAAAGAATGAATTTTCTAATTTGTATATAAGTTTTTTTTCAGCCTCATCTGTAATGTGATGTTTTAACTTTAACCAACATAATAAACCTGAATCTACTATCTCTTGCCAAATGGGATCGTTTAATATTTCATGATCTGATTCGTTTTCTGGAATATACTTGTCTACCCTTTTGTGAAATTCTAAGATAATATTTAATTCTACTTCGCTTATATATCCTTCTATAATTTGAAATTTATAGTTGTCATCAATAGCTAGATCATCAAAGTATTGACAAATATCCTCACTATACGAGCCGATAACAGTTGAATTAATATTATCAATCCATAATCTTCGTTGAACATCAATATGTGTTAATTCATATAAAATTGTTAACCACCGAATACGCCAGGCTTTTATTTGTTCAGATTTGTCCATTATGAGAAATCCTAACTACACGGTTTACCGGCGCAACACTACGCCACAATTAGCTGATTTTATTAAACTTATTTGCACAATTATTTTTTAGAACAAAAGCACAGCCCTGCGGTTGCGTCCGGTACAACCGAAAGTTAGAACCGCACAAAACGAACTTGCACACAAACAACCACCGCAGACAAAACACGCGTTGGCAGCCAACGACGCAAACAAACGACATGTAGAAACTGGTACCAAAAAACGAACGTTTACCACAAACTGGTAAACCAAAACAGATACAAACTTATGTTTTCCCAACAGCCAAAAATGTTTTTTTAGCCTTTTTCGATTTGCATTCTAACAAAAAGGTTTACCGGCGCAACACTTGCACCGAATTTGCTGATGTTTTACAACTATTTTGCACAAACTAAAACTTAGACCAAAAGCACAGCCCTGCGGTTGCGTCCGGTACAACCGAAAGTTAGGAGCGCAAAACTAAGTTTTACAATGATCTAAAAATGAAAATTTAATTAAAGAATGAATTTTCTAATTTGTATATAAGTTTTTTTTCAGCCTCATCTGTAATGTGATGTTTTAACTTTAACCAACATAATAAACCTGAATCTACTATCTCTTGCCAAATGGGATCGTTTAATATTTCATGATCTGATTCGTTTTCTGGAATATACTTGTCTACCCTTTTGTGAAATTCTAAGATAATATTTAATTCTACTTCGCTTATATATCCTTCTATAATTTGAAATTTATAGTTGTCATCAATAGCTAGATCATCAAAGTATTGACAAATATCCTCACTATACGAGCCGATAACAGTTGAATTAATATTATCAATCCATAATCTTCGTTGAACATCAATATGTGTTAATTCATATAAAATTGTTAACCACCGAATACGCCAGGCTTTTATTTGTTCAGATTTGTCCATTATGAGAAATCCTAACAAAAAGGTTTACCGGCGAAACACTTGCACACAACCGGTTGATTTTATTTTACTTATTTGCACAAAATATTTTTTAGAACGAAAGCACAGCCCTGCGGTTGCGTCCGGTACAACCGCCAGTTAGAACAGCACCAAACGAACTTGCACACAAACAACCACCGCCGACAAAACACGCGTTGGCAACCAACGACGCAAAAACACGACATGTAGAAACTGGCACCAAAAAATGAACATTTACAACAAAATGGTAAACCAAAACAGATACAAATTTATGTTTTCCCAACAGCCAAAATCGGTTTTTGTCTTTTTAGCCTTTTTCAATTTGCATTCTAACAACACGGTTTACCGGCGCAACACTTGCACCGAATTTGCTGAAATTTTACAACCCATTTGCACAAACTAAAATTTAGAACAAATGCACAGCACTGCGGTTGCGTCCGGTACAACCGATAGTTAGACAAGCCTTCTTACTGGAGATTAAATTGTACTAAATTATCACTCAACTCAATTTGATTAGTTTTAGCCAATTCATTAATCCTTCTTTTAATCCGTTCCTGATCCTCATTTACAAATTTGGATAAACTGATGTCACCAAGTCTTTTTGAATTTTTCTTGAAAAAAGTAAGGCTATTGAATAGACCGTTATATTGAATAGATGTGATTTCTTCAATGGTAATAAATGTTATCTCTTCTTGATTTACTCTGATATATTTATCAGAAATAATAATATTGTCGATTATTAATAATTTTCTAAGGAAAAACACAATCAAATTCACAATAATTGCTAACGAAAAAATTACAAATGAGTAGTGATAAATATCTTTCAAACCAGTAAAAAGTAGTATTATTGGAATTGTTTTAATGATTAAATCTATTGGACTTACAATAAATTTATGGTTAAAGAGATCATTAGTATTCGTCTTCAATCTATAATTCCTGGTAAAAAAAACTGTATAAAAATCCAAGGTGAAAGAGAGAATTACAGAAACTATTGCCAGAAAAAACAATACCTGATTGAACTCAAAGAAAATTCCAAATACTGCAATACCGACAGCAGTAATAAATGAAATAGTTTTAATATAGATTATTTGATTGAATTTACTCATATACGCCTAACGAAAAGGTTTACCGGCGAAACACTTGCACCGAATTTGCTGATTTTATTAAACTTATTTGCACAACCTAAAATTTAGAACAAAAGCACAGCCCTGCGGTTGCGTCCGGTACAACCGATAGTTAGAACCGCAACACTTAAATTTACCACGAAAAAATACGCCGCTAAAACACACAAAACTTACTGAATTACAAACAACCAAAAATATAAACTACTGAAAACCTTTCACTTACGAAAAGCCGACTCTTAAATATTATTCGTCAAATCAGCTTTCACTTTCGTTTACGGACATCTTTTTAAATATTATTTTGGCGTTGGCAATTGCTCCATTTTTTGGAGTTTTTCTTTTCTGAAAACACAAAACCGAATCTAACAACACGGTTTACCGGCGCAACACTTGCACTGAATTTGCTGATATTTTACAACCCATTTGCACAAACTAAAATTTAGAACAAAAGCACAGCCCTGCGGTTGCGTCCGGTACAACCGAAAGTTAGAAAAGCAACACTTTGTTTCTCCAAAGCTCCGCCAACTGACTTACATTTAACCTGCAGCGCAGAATTGACCACAAAATCGAATTATAAACACTCCCAAATTTACCGTTTAACAGTGTTTTAATATTCTTTTAAAGAAAAAACTTATGATAGTAAGCTGTCACTTTTAGTGAGTGTCATTATATTAGTTATACTTTTTGACTATTTTCTTAACGTCGTTACTTATTACTTCTGTTTTTACATGGTTTACGATGTAAATAATCGCATCCTTTTTTTGGGTTGTATATGTACCAACAAAAAATACTAAATATCGACGATTTGTTCGTCCACCAACTCCAATCATTTTTATAGGGAGCCAAAGTGGAAGAACTGAAAAGACACTCGTTACATTGTTCCACTGTAGTGAATACCGGTTTTCCTCCCAAAGAATATACCTGCCTATCCCAATTTTCCAATATCTCTTTATGCCTTTTTCAGAGAAAAACAAACGAAATGTAGGCAAAAGAAACAGAACAAAAACCAATTCAAGGGGAATTGCTAAAATTATCATCCAAGGAAAAATCACATCTTCGCCCAAAGTTATCTCCCTATAAGCCCCCATAACTCCAAAGAAAACAATGAAAACTGATAATATCATTGTAGATTTTTTGGCTTTTATTTCCATATGTTAAATTTTGTATGAATCTAACAAAAAGGTTTACCGGCGAAACACTTGCACACAACCGGCTGATTTTATTAAACTTATTTGCACAATTTAAAATTTAGAAAGAAACTGCCAGCCCTGCGGTTTCGTCCGGTACAACCGCCAGTTAGAACAGCACAAACCAATTTGCACACAAACAACCACCACAGACAAAACGTGCGTTGGCACCCAACGACGCAAACACACGACATGTAGAAACTGGCACCAAAAAACGAACGTTCACCACAAACTGGTAAACCAAAACAAATAAGAGTTTATGTTTTTCCAACAACCAAAATCGGTTTTTGTCTTTTTAGCCTTTTTCGATTTGCCTTCTAACAACACGGTTTACCGGCGCAACACTACGCCACAATTTGCTGATATTTTACAACCATTTTGCACAAACTAAAATTTAGAACAAAAGCACAGCCCTGCGGTTGCGTCCGGTACAACCGAAAGTTAGAACCGCACAAAACGAACTTGCACACAAACAACCACCGCAGACAAAACGCGCGTTGGCAACCAACGATGCAAACACACGACCCGTAGAAAAGACCACCAAAAAGAATGAACTTTCACCAAAATCTGGTAAACCAAAACAGATATAAACTTATGTTTTCCCAACAGCCAAAATCGGTTTTTGACTTTTTAGCCTTTTTCAATTTGCCTTCTAACAACACGGTTTACCGGCGCAACACTTGCACCGAATTTGCTGATTTTATTAAGCTTATTTGCTCAGATAATTTTTAGAACGAAAGCACAGCCCTGCGGTTGCGTCCGGTACAACCGAAAGTTAGAAATGCACAAAACGAACTTGCACAGACAAAACCACCGCAGACAAAACGCGCGTTGGCAACCAGCGACGCAAACACACGACATGTAGAAGTTGCCACCAAAAAGAACGAACTTTCACCACAATCTGGTAAACCAAAACAGATACAAACTTATGTTTTCCCAAAAATCAGAAACGGTTTTTGTTTTTTTCATTTTGCTTTCTAACAAAAAGGTTTACCGGCGCAACACTACGCCACAATTTGCTGAATTTTTACAACCCATTTGCACAAATATTTTTTAGAACAAAAGCACAGCCCTGCGGTTGCGTCCGGTACAACCGAAAGTTAGAAACGCAACACTTTGTTTTTACAAAGCTCCGCCAACTGACTTACATTTTTACAGAAGCCCGCAGTTGACCACAAAACCAAAATATAAACTTGCAAAAACCCAGCACTAAATTAAACCGACTCTTAAATATTTATCCCGCAAACTGGCTTTCACTTACGAAAAGAGGACGTCTTTAAAATATTTACTTTGCGTTGGCTTTTGCTCCATTTTTCGGAGTCTTTTCTTTTTTGTAAAAATACAAAACTGAATCTAACAAAAAGGTTTACCGGCGAAACACTTGCACACAACCGGTTGATTTTATTTTACTTATTTGCACAAAATATTTTTTAGAACGAAAGCACAGCCCTGCGGTTGCGTCCGGTACAACCGCCAGTTAGAACAGCACCAAACGAACTTGCACACAAACAACCACCGCCGACAAAACACGCGTTGGCAACCAACGACGCAAAAACACGACATGTAGAAACTGGCACCAAAAAATGAACATTTACAACAAAATGGTAAACCAAAACAGATACAAATTTATGTTTTCCCAACAGCCAAAATCGGTTTTTGTCTTTTTAGCCTTTTTCAATTTGCATTCTAACAACACGGTTTACCGGCGCAACACTTGCACCGAATTTGCTGAAATTTTACAACCCATTTGCACAAACTAAAATTTAGAACAAATGCACAGCACTGCGGTTGCGTCCGGTACAACCGATAGTTAGACAAGCCTTCTTACTGGAGATTAAATTGTACTAAATTATCACTCAACTCAATTTGATTAGTTTTAGCCAATTCATTAATCCTTCTTTTAATCCGTTCCTGATCCTCATTTACAAATTTGGATAAACTGATGTCACCAAGTCTTTTTGAATTTTTCTTGAAAAAAGTAAGGCTATTGAATAGACCGTTATATTGAATAGATGTGATTTCTTCAATGGTAATAAATGTTATCTCTTCTTGATTTACTCTGATATATTTATCAGAAATAATAATATTGTCGATTATTAATAATTTTCTAAGGAAAAACACAATCAAATTCACAATAATTGCTAACGAAAAAATTACAAATGAGTAGTGATAAATATCTTTCAAACCAGTAAAAAGTAGTATTATTGGAATTGTTTTAATGATTAAATCTATTGGACTTACAATAAATTTATGGTTAAAGAGATCATTAGTATTCGTCTTCAATCTATAATTCCTGGTAAAAAAAACTGTATAAAAATCCAAGGTGAAAGAGAGAATTACAGAAACTATTGCCAGAAAAAACAATACCTGATTGAACTCAAAGAAAATTCCAAATACTGCAATACCGACAGCAGTAATAAATGAAATAGTTTTAATATAGATTATTTGATTGAATTTACTCATATACGCCTAACAAAAAGGTTTACCGGCGCAACACTTGCACCGAATTTGCTGATATTTTACAACTGTTTGCACAAACTAAAACTTAGAACAAAAGCACAGCCCTGCGGTTGCGTCCGGTACAACCGATAGTTAGGTTCTAAATAATTGCCATAATTTTATAATTTTAAACGATATACATTACATTCCATTTCTGATGAAAACTCGAATTCTATTTCATTCTGTTTTTTTATCTTTGCACTCCAAAATCGCGTCGGAATGTTTTCAAGTAATGTTATTATTTCTTTCGTTTCAAAGTCTATAAAAAGTAGGTCACAATTAATATTTCTAATATCATCCCATTTCTGAAGGAAAACCCCTCCGAAACCTAAATAAAACCAATCACCAAAAAATTTTTCTTTCAACTGTGGTATTTCTGGATTACTTCTTAGAAATAAGTAATCACCGCTATCCCAAGGCAAACTTCCTGCAATACGCTTTTCTAACTTAAGTTTCTCATTTCCAGTCATTATCGCCCATTTAACTGATTCATCAGCAACAGAAGATTTAACAATCTGTTTTTCATCTTTAATAGTCATTATTATTTTTTGCCACAAAGATAGTAAACTTGCAAATAGCATAATTACAAACCCAAACGGTAGCCATAATAACCAGGAAAGAAGTCCAAGAATCGGTTGAATCGCTTTAAGAGAACGATTGTTTGAAATGGGCTTCTCTAACTTTTTTTGAAGTATTATTTCAAAGTTTTTCATAAATTTTTTTAGTATTAAAGAAGTTAAAATCCTAACAATACGGTTTACCGGCGCAACACATGCACCGAATTTGCTAATATTTTACAACCCATTTGCACAAACTAAAATGTAGAACGAAAGCACAGCCCTGCGGTTGCGTCCGGTACAACCGGAAGTTAGATAAAATTATTTGCTGTTTTGATTAAACTTCGATTTTATTTGTTCTAATATTGCTTTTGTTGAATAATAATGAAAAGGTGATTTTATATCATGTAAGCCGAAAGTCATAATATTGACTAAAATATTGTTCTTATTAAAAATTACTGATATTTGTTTTTTCCATGAAAAGCCAGTTACTGGTAATAATATTATCATGTATTTTCTATTATTTCGTAATATCACCCACCCATTTTCTTTTGAAATTAATTCAAACAGTTTCCGATTGTTTTCCACAGAATCGCCACTAAAACTTTCGAATTTGAAAATATTTCTTATTTGAGAATATAAAATTGCAGATACAGAAATCGTTAAAATAGCAATAACTATTACACTTATGATTTTTTGGGATAACTCGCCGTTTTCAAACAAACCATGAAAATATGTAAATGCAAATAATGGTAAAATTATAATAGATAATATTGCAAAAAATACTTCGATAAACTTGCCAAATGCAGGCTCTTGAAAGACAATCTTGTTTCTGTCTAATGACTCTTTATAGTTTAGCTCTAAAAACATAAGTCTGAATGATAAAGGTTTTGTCTAACAACACGGTTTACCGGCGCAACACCGGCACATAATTAGCTGATTTTATACAACTTATTTGCACAACTTATAACTTAGAAAGAAACTGCCAGCCCTGCGGTTGCGTCCGGTACAACCGCCAGTTAGAACAGCACAAAGCGAACTTGCACACAAACAACTACCGCAGAAAAAATATGCGTTGGCAACCAACGACGCAAAAACACGACATGTAGAAACTGGCACCAAAAAACGAACGTTCACCACAAAATGGTAAACCAAAACAGATAAAAGTTTATGTTTTCCCAACAACAAATTTGTTTTTCGTCTTTTTGATTTGCATTCTAACAACACGGTTTACCGGCGAAACACTTGCACCGAATTAGCTGATATTTTACAACCCATTTGCACAAACTAAAATTTAGAACGAAAGCACAGCCCTGCGGTTGCGTCCGGTACAACCGAAAGTTAGAACCGCAACACTAAATTTTACCACGAAACACAAACTGCGAAAAACACAAACAACTTACAAAATTGCAAACAACCAAAAATATAAACTACTGAAAACCTTTCACTTACGTAAAACCAACTCTTAAATATTTATCCCGCGAATTGGCTTTCACTTTCGTTTGCGGACATCTTTTAAATATTATTTTGGCGTTGGCAATCGCTCCATTTTTTGGAGTTTTTTCTTTTTTGAAAATACAAAACTGAATCTAACAACACGGTTTACCGGCGAAACACTTGCACGCAACCGGCTGATTTTATTAAACTTATTTGCACAGAATATTTTTTAGAAAGAAACTGCCAACCCTGCGGTTTCGTCCGGTACAACCGCCAGTTAGAACAGCACAAAACCGATTTGCACACAAACAACCACCGCAGACAAAACGCGCGTTGGCAACCAACGACGCAAAAACACGACATGTAGAAACTGGCACCAAAAAACGATCTTTCACTACAAAATGGTAAACCAAAACAGATACAAATTTATGTTTTTCCAACAACCAAAATCGGTTTTTGTCTTTTTAGCCTTTTTCGATTTGCCTTCTAACAACACGGTTTACCGGCGCAACACTACGCCACAATTAGCTAATATTTTACAACCCATTTGCACAAACTAAAATTTAGAACAAAAACACAGCCCTGCGGTTGCGTCCGGTACAACCGAAAGTTAGAACCGCAACACTAAATTTTACAATAATTTAAAAGAACAAATTTTTGAAACCGAAACTGTAAAATTTGCAAAAAATTTGAAAACCGGAAAATATAAAACCTGCCAAAACCTACCTTTTGAATTGCGGACAAAAGCACGCACTTATCGAAAACAAGAAAAAAGTAGGTGAGTGCACAAACTCCCGAAAATGATATTTAAACCGATTTTCCTTTCACTTACGAAAAGCGGACATCTTTTAAATATTATTTTTGCGTTGGCAATTACTCCATTTTTTGGAGCCTTTTCTTTTTTGAAAAATTACAAAACTGAATCTAACAACACGGTTTACCGGCGCAACACTACGCCACAATTTGCTGATATTTTACAACCCATTTGCACAAACTAACATTTAGAACAAAAGCACAGCCCTGCGGTTGCGTCCGGTACAACCGGAAGTTAGGTTGATATTTCTTTTTATTTACACTGACATTTAATTATTATGAAAATAGGATAAATTTCTTAAAGTGCTAAAAATTAACAATATGACTTTATTCATTTGTGTATAATCGATTAAAATATCGCGCGTTCGGTATTTTAATAGGTAACTGCTTTTATTTTCAATTTCATAATTTCTCTTCAATGAAAAAGTAGAGTGAAAACTATTATTTAAGATCTGTAATTGATCAATAATCTCAGGATCTTCGAGTAATTTTGACATCAATTCTTTTTTATTACTCATTATTACCACATTGTTGTTTATCAATGAGTTTTTTATATCGAAAGAGTTATACTTTACAAGCTTGAATATTTTTTTTAGAAAAGGATTCCAAAATAACCTGAAAGTAAAATATTCATTCTGCAAATACTCGCATTGAAAGGTTGTATAACTGTTTGTTTGAAATGTATTTCCTTCATCAAATTCATCGAACTCGGAGAATATCAGAATTGTCCAGCTATTATATCTTATTGTTATCTTCCCAGTCATGGGAGATTTGTTTTCAGAATATTCTGCATTAATTATCTTCGCATAATTACTCCAAATTCCTTTATAGCTTAAATCTTGAGTGTTATATCCTCTTTGCGAGAGCTCATTCAAAACGATTTGATGTTTTGGATCACTGATTCTTAATTGATGCTCAATAATTAATAATTCAAATGAAGACAGACCTTTTAAATAAGATGTATATTCCGTTAAATTTTTAAATGTCATAGCTTGATAATTTTTTATACCTAACAAAAAGGTTTACCGGCGAAACACCGGCACATAATTAGCTGATTTTATACAACTTATTTGCACAACTTATAACTTAGAAAGAAACTGCCAGCCCTGCGGTTTCGTCCGGTACAACCGCCAGTTAGAACCGCACAAAACCGATTTGCACACAAACAACCATCGCAGACAAAACATGCGTTGGCAACCAACGACGCAAACACACGACATGTAGAAACTGGCACCAAAAAACGAACGTTCACCACAAAATGGTAAACCAAAACAGATAAGAGTTTATGTTTTCCCAACAGAACAAAATGGTTTTTGTCTTTTTCGATTTGCATTCTAACAAAAAGGTTTACCGGCGAAACACTTGCACACAACCGGCTGATTTTATTTGACTTATTTGCACAGATATTTTTTAGAAAGAAACTGCCAGCCCTGCGGTTTCGTCCGGTACAACCGAAAGTTAGAACCGCAAAAACTGAATTTTACCACGAAAAAATACGCCGCGAAAAACCCACAAAACTTACAGATTTACAAACAATCAAAAATTAAACTGCTGAAAACCTTTCACTTACGTAAAACCGACTCTTAAATATTATTCATCAAATTAGCTTTCGATTTGGTTTGCGGACATCTTTAAAATATTATTTTTGTGTTGGCAATTGCTCCATTTTTTGGAGCCTTTTCTTTTAAAAACTCACAAAACTGAATCTAACAACACGGTTTACCGGCGCAACACTTGCACCGAATTTGCTGATATTTTACAACCCATTTGCACAAACTAAAATTTAGAACAAAAGCACAGCACTGCGGTTGCGTCCGGTACAACCGATAGTTAGACAAGCCTTCTTACTGGAGATTAAATTGTACTAAATTATCACTCAACTCAATTTGATTAGTTTTAGCCAATTCATTAATCCTTCTTTTAATCCGTTCCTGATCCTCATTTACAAATTTGGATAAACTGATGTCACCAAGTCTTTTTGAATTTTTCTTGAAAAAAGTAAGGCTATTGAATAGACCGTTATATTGAATAGATGTGATTTCTTCAATGGTAATAAATGTTATCTCTTCTTGATTTACTCTGATATATTTATCAGAAATAATAATATTGTCGATTATTAATAATTTTCTAAGGAAAAACACAATCAAATTCACAATAATTGCTAACGAAAAAATTACAAATGAGTAGTGATAAATATCTTTCAAACCAGTAAAAAGTAGTATTATTGGAATTGTTTTAATGATTAAATCTATTGGACTTACAATAAATTTATGGTTAAAGAGATCATTAGTATTCGTCTTCAATCTATAATTCCTGGTAAAAAAAACTGTATAAAAATCCAAGGTGAAAGAGAGAATTACAGAAACTATTGCCAGAAAAAACAATACCTGATTGAACTCAAAGAAAATTCCAAATACTGCAATACCGACAGCAGTAATAAATGAAATAGTTTTAATATAGATTATTTGATTGAATTTACTCATATACGCCTAACAACACGGTTTACCGGCGCAACACATGCACCGAATTTGCTGATATTTTACAACCCATTTGCACAAACTAAAATTTAGAACGAAAGCACAGCCCTGCGGTTGCGTCCGGTACAACCGAAAGTTAGAACCGCAACACTAAAAATTACCACGAAAAAATACGCCGCGAAAAACACACAAAACCTACGAAAATGCAAACAAACAAAATATAAACGACTGAAAACCTTTCACTTACGAAAAACGGACTCTTAAATATTTATCCCGCAAATAGGCTTTCACTTACGAAAAGCGGACGTCTTTAAAATATTAACTTTGCGTTGGCAATCACTCCATTTTTGGGAGTTTTTCTTTTCGAAATTAACGGAATTTTCAATCTAACAACACGGTTTACCGGCGCAACACTACGCCACAATTTGCTGATTTTACACAACCCATTTGCACAAACTATAACTTAGAACGAAAGCACAGCCCTGCGGTTGCGTCCGGTACAACCGCCAGTTAGAAACACACAAAACAAACTTGCACAGAAACAACCACCGCAGACAAAACACGCGTTGGCAACCAACGACGCAAAAACACGACATGTAGAAACTGGCACCAAAAAATGAACATTTACAACAAAATGGTAAACCAAAACAGATAAGAGTTTATGTTTTTCCAACAGCCAAAATCGGTTTTTGTCTTTTTAGCCTTTTTCGATTTGCCTTCTAACAACACGGTTTACCGGCGCAACACATGCACCGAATTTGCTGATATTTTACAACCCATTTGCACAAACTAAAATTTAGAACGAAAGCACAGCCCTGCGGTTGCGTCCGGTACAACCGAAAGTTAGAACCGCAACACTAAAAATTACCACGAAAAAATACGCCGCGAAAAACACACAAAACCTACGAAAATGCAAACAAACAAAATATAAACGACTGAAAACCTTTCACTTACGAAAAACGGACTCTTAAATATTTATCCCGCAAATAGGCTTTCACTTACGAAAAGCGGACGTCTTTAAAATATTAACTTTGCGTTGGCAATCACTCCATTTTTGGGAGTTTTTCTTTTCGAAATTAACGGAATTTTCAATCTAACAAAAAGGTTTACCGGCGAAACACCGGCACATAATTAGCTGATTTTATACGACTTATTTGCACAACTTATAATTTAGAAAGAAACTGCCAGCCCTGCGGTTTCGTCCGGTACAACCGCCAGTTAGAACAGCACAAAACGAACTTGCACAAAAACAACCACCGCAGACAAAAAGTGCGTTGGCAACCACCGACGCAAAAACACGACATGTAGAAACTGGCACCAAAAAACGAACGTTCACCACAAACTGGTAAACCAAAACAAATAAAAGTTTATGTTTTTCCAACAGCCAATTTGCTTTTCGTCTTTTTCGATTTGCATTCTAACAAAAAGGTTTACCGGCGCAACACTTGCACCGAATTTGCTGATATTTTACAACCCATTTGCACAAACTAAAATTTAGAACAAAAGCACAGCCCTGCGGTTGCGTCCGGTACAACCGAAAGTTAGAACCGCAACACGTTGTTTTTTCAAAGCTCCGCCAACTGACTTACATTTTTACAGAAGCCCGCAGTTGACCACAAAACCAAAATATAAACTTGCAAAAACCCAGCACTAAATTAAACCGACTCTTAAATATTTATCCCGCAAACTGGCTTTCACTTACGAAAAGAGGGCGTCTTTAAAATATTTACTTTGCGTTGGCTTTTGCTCCATTTTTTGGAGTCTTTCTTTTTTGAAAAAATACAAAATCGAAATCTAACTATGTGTTTACTTGCAGACTGATTCATAAAAAGTTATAACTGAATCAGCGTTAAATATGGTTCTATTTAGTAATAAATATCTAATAATATCCATGATTTGAATCATGCTTTTTAGAAAGTGTCTATTATTAGAAATATTTATTTATTTTTTTTTAAACCTGCTTTTCCTGTAATCCTGTCAAAAACAACCGCATCATAACTAAAATGTTCAACACAACACCAATAACAAAAAAACATCGCCGTAAATCACACCTCCGCAATCCGGTGCTCCAAATTTAAAGCAACAACCCGCTCATAAGGCAATTCCCAATAGCCGATAGAACCATTCCAATTACCGCCAGCCTGCCGAATCAAAACGCCAACACTAACTTCACCATAACTAACTTTTAAATACACAATATCATCAGGCTTATAGCTCGTATTGCGCTTTTGCCATTCACCTTCATCAACAATCAATTCAACAGTCGTAAAACGGCGCTGCTTATCTGCATCATACCGATACCGCACACAAACCAACGCATCGCCATAACGTTTCATCAGCTTCTTACTGCCGGCTTCACCCGGATTAATCTTCTTTAATGTTTTCAAAATGCATCGTCCAACAGATTTCAAAAAACAATAGGCACAAAAATGTTAAGGTTAAATTGGGCAAGTCAAACAACATTAATAATGTATGGAAACCGGAAAACAATCACAAGCAAAAAATAACCAATAACCAATAACCAATAACCAATAACCAATAACCAATAACCAATAACCAATAACCAATAACCAATAACCAATAACCAATAACCAATAACCAATAACCAATAACCAATAACCAATAACCAATAACCAATCAATATTCAATATTCAATATTCAATATCCCCCCCTCTTGCAAATCAAACCAAAAATTAGTATATTCCCGTGCACGTAAAAACAACATTCACACTACATAAAAAGATCACTGCATATGAATCCGCAACAATCCGAATTGTTAGCGCAGGTGAAAAACAAAATTCGTCTGCTGCACTACTCCTATCGAACAGAAGAAGCGTATTTGAAATGGATTCAAAAATTCTTCCAATTCAACAGCGCCAAAAATCCCTATAACCTTGCCGAAAAAGAAATCAGCCAGTTTCTTACCCATCTTGCCGTAAAAGAAAACGTAGCCGCCGCAACCCAAAACCAGGCGCTCTCCGCAATTTTGTTTCTTTATAAAATTGTATTGCCCAAAGAACTCGGCAAAATAGAAAACATTCGCGCCAAAAAACCCCGCCGTGTGCCCGTCGTCCTCACCAAAAACGAAATATCCCGCATCTTCCGGCATCTTTCTGGCACCCAAAAACTGATCGCCGGATTAATGTATGGCAGTGGGCTTCGGCTAATGGAAGCATTGCGCATTCGCGTAAAAGATATCGATTTCGGATACAATCAAATCACCGTTCGCGACGGCAAAGGGCAAAAAGATCGCGTAACAATGTTTCCGCAATCCTTAACAACCGATATGCAACTGCATCTCAACAGAGTAAAAGCATTGCATGAACAGGATTTACACGAAGGATTCGGCAGCGTTTACCTGCCCTTTGCCCTTGCCAAAAAATATCCCAACGCCGCAACAGAATTGGGATGGCAATACGTATTCCCATCCGTTCGCCGCTCCGAAGATCCCCGCAGCGGCATCATTCGCCGCCACCACGCCGCAGAAAACAGCGTCCAACGCGCCGTAAAACAAGCCATCCACGATGCTGCAATCACCAAAAACGCCAGTTGCCATTCCCTGCGCCACAGTTTCGCCACTCATTTATTAGAAGACGGTTACGATATCCGCACCGTTCAGGAATTACTCGGACATGCGGATGTCAGCACAACCATGATCTACACCCACGTCCTAAACAAAGGCGGCAAAGGCGTAAAAAGCCCCCTCGATTTCACCACATAGCACAACCAAGCTGAGCAAAGCCGCCCCCCCCTCGTTCCAGGCTCCGCCTGGAACGCCCTTATCACAAAAGCTCCGCTTTACAACAAATTATTTTCCACTTACATCATACCCAAAAGCCTAAATCGTGCATCCAAAAACCCACTAATCACCTGTCATGCAGAGCGAAGCCAAAGCACCCTCTCGTTCCAGGCTCCGCCTGGAACGCTATTATCAAAAAAGCTCCGCTTTGCAAAACCACAAACCGAAACAACACCTAACATTGGCTCCAAACACACATCGCAAAAAAAAATAAACCGAAGCACCCCCCTCGTTCCAGGCTCCGCCTGGAACGCCCTTATCACAAAAGCTCCGCTTTGCAAAACCACAAACCGAAACAACACCTAACATTGGCTCCAAACACACATCGCAAAAAAAATAAACCGAAGCACCCTCTCGTTCCAGGCTCCGCCTGGAACGCCCTTATCACAAAAGCACCGCTTTGCAAAACCACAAACCGGAACATCACCTAACATTGGCTCCAAACACACATCGCAAAAAAAAATAAACCGAAGCACCCCCCTCGTTCCAGGCTCCGCCTGGAACGCCCTTATCACAAAAGCTCCGCTTTGCAAAACCACAAACCGAAACAACACCTAACATTGGCTCCAAACACACATCGCAAAAAAAATAAACCGATTTCAAAGCCTTAAACACGCTTCGTTCAAAATGAAAAACCGATTTCAACGCCTTAAACACGCTTTGTTCAAAATGAAAAACCGATTTCAAAGCCTTAAACACACTTTGTTCAAAATGAAAAACCGATTTCAACGCCTTAAACACGCTTTGTTCAAAATGAAAAACCGATTTCAACGCCTTAAACACGCTTTGTTCAAAATGAAAAACCGACGTTGAAACTTCAAAACCGCTTTGTAAAAAAGATTCTACAAGTCGGCGGTGCTGGGTTTTTTGCAAAAAACATCGTAGATGTTCCATTATTGTAGATTGATCGATTGTAACGCATGAAATTATCAATCCTCAACGAGGATTCGATTCAAAACGCTAATTTCCAATAGCCAATGTCACCCCATCTTTTCTATTTCAAAAGAATTTGGTATATTCGCCCGTCAATCAACAACAACAACAGAAGCGCCGGAGATGCTCAATGAAAATTGTTTCCCGGATCAGAAAAACAACACTGACCGATACAAAAATGACAAATAAGCCAGTCGCGGTAATGCATTATGCCGTTACAATAATAATAATGATGATCATGCCCGCCATAATCGCCCAAACCAAACCCGTAGAAGGTTTGCGCGATCACCTGCCCGGATTACATGCGCTCACCAACGCCAAAATTGTGCGCGCACCCGGCAATGTGTTGGAAAACGGCACAATTATCATCCGCGATGGCATCATCGAAGCCGTTGGCGCAGCCATCACGCCGCCGCAAGCCGCCCAGGTTTGGGATTACAGCGGCAAAACCATCTATCCCGGATTAATCGATGTATTCAGCAATCTCGGCATATCCGAAAAAACCGGTGATAATAAAAACCCCACCGGCGGCGCAGCCCATTGGAATGAAAAAGTAGATGCACGGCGTCGCGCAACCGATGCCTTTAGTGTAAAAGACAACGATCTCAATAATTTACACAAACAGGGATTCACCGCAGCGTGGATCGTCCCCCAATCCGGTAATTTCCGCGGGAACAGCGCCGTCATCGCATTGGGCGGCAGCGATCTGTCAGAACAAATAATTCGGCAGGATGTTGCCCAACACATCTCTTTTCAACGCTCCGGCGGCGGTTATCCCTCCTCGTTGATGGGCATCATCGCACTTATTCGCCAAACATTTCTGGATGCCAAATGGTATCAGCAAGCCCACAGCGCATGGGATTTGAACATGGCGCAACCCGCACCGGAAACCAACGATGCGCTTGCCGCACTTGCCGATGCCATCGCCGGACAGCAGCCGGTTGTTTTCGAAGTGGGCGACGATCTGGAATATCTGCGCGCAGTTGCTATCGCAAAAGAGTTTAATCTGAATATCTGGGTGAAAGCCAGCGGAATGGAATATCGCATCGCCGATGCCGTGCAGCAACATGCGTATCCGGTTATTACCCCACTCAATTTCCCGGAAAAACTGAACGCGGAAACCCCGGAAGACGCGATCGATCTCGATTTGCAGGAATTGCAACATTGGTATTTCGCACCGGAAAACCCGGCAATTCTGGCATCACACAATGTATCGCAAATGTTCACCCGCGATGGATTGGATAAAAAACAGGATTTCCACAAACAATTGCGCAAAGCCATCGAACGGGGATTATCCGAAAATGTTGCGTTGGCTGCGCTCACCACTAATGCGGCAACGTTGCTCGGCGTGGATGATCAGATCGGCAGCATCGCCAATGGCAAACGTGCAGACCTGCTCATCACCAACGGAAATTTATTTGATGACGATCGCAGCATTATCGATGTGTGGGTAAACGGTAAACGCAGCCAGATAACCGCACCGCCGGAGCTGGATGCCCGTGGAAAATATGATCTACAACTGAAGATTCCTCAACACTCGCTGTCCGTCAGCGGAACGCTCAATATAACCGGAAAACCGGAAAAACTGTCTGCGGAACTGGAGACCGTGACAGAAAAGAAGATCAAGTTTGAAGCCATCAAACTCGATCACCGGCGATTGTTCCTGAATTTTTCCGGCGATAGCCTCGGTTTGCCCGGGATGTTGCTGCTTTCCGCTGCACGAGACGGCAATAATTGGAAAGGCAGCGGATTAGCGCCGGACGGACAATCGTTTGAATGGATGGCAACCCAAACCGAACCACCGGCAACCGTGGAAAAGAAATCCGGAAAAGATACCGTGCAGGTGCAACCCTATCAGCCGAAAGCAGGGTGGGGGGCATATAACCGGAAATCGATGCCGGTGCAACCTGCCGTGGTTGTGTTGAAAAATGCAACCATCTGGACCAGCGCATCGCAGGGAATACTGCAAAATGCCGATTTGCTCATCCGCGCCGGTAAAATTGTTCAGATCGGACAAAACATCAGCGCGCCAAAAGATGCACTCGTGATCGATGCAACCGGCAAACATATCACACCCGGATTAATTGATGCGCATTCGCATACGGGCATCGATCGCGGCGTAAACGAAGCCACCCAGGCAGTGACCGCGGAAGTGCGCATCGGTGATGTGGTGGATAGTTACGATATTTCCTGGTATCGCGAGCTTGCCGGCGGATTAACTGCCGCCAACCAGTTACACGGATCAGCAAATCCAATGGGCGGACAAAACTCGGTGGTTAAGCTGCGTTGGGGCGCAATGCCCGAAGCCATGAAAATTGCCGGCGCACCCGGCGGCATCAAATTCGCCCTCGGCGAAAACGTAAAACAAAGTAACTGGGGCGATGATAATACCACCCGCTATCCCCAAACCCGCATGGGTGTGGAAACGATCATGCGCGATCGTTTCCGCGCTGCCCGCGATTATCGCGATGCATGGAATCGTTACAACGCACTCAATAAAAAAGTGCAGTTGCGCACCGTGCCGCCCCGCCGAGATCTCGAGTTGGAAACATTGCTGGAGATTATCAACGGTGAGCGATTGGTACATTCCCATTCCTATCGCCAGGATGAAATATTGATGCTTTGCCGAATCGCCCAGGATTTCGGTTTCAAAATCGGCACGTTCCAACATGTTCTCGAAGGTTACAAAGTTGCCGAAACCATAAAGGAAGCAGCTATCGGCGCATCTGCTTTCAGCGACTGGTGGGCATTTAAATTTGAAGTATATGATGCTATTCCATATAATGGGGCAATTATGCATCACGTTGGCGTAAACGTTTCATTCAATTCAGACAGTAACGAACTCGCCCGGCGGTTAAATACCGAAGCGGCAAAAGCGATAAAATATGGCGGCGTCGCACCGCAGGAAGCGCTCAAATTTGTAACGCTCAATCCGGCCATCCAGTTGGGCATTGCCGATAAAACCGGTTCGCTGGAAGTGGGCAAAGATGCGGATATTGCCGTATGGAATGGCGATCCGTTATCCACTTATACCCGTTGCGAACAAACCTGGGTAGATGGTCGCAAAATGTTTGATCGCGAAGAAGATATGCAATTGCGTCAGCAGGTGGCATCTGAACGTGCGGATCTCATTCAGCGATATCTGGCAACAGCCAACGGCAAATCCGGCGGCAAAGTGTTTACCATGAAAAAATCCGGGGAATACTCCTGCCGTCACGATGGACACGATCATTAAAAAGTCGAAGCCCTTATTTATCTTGATTTTTGGCATTTGTGTTTTAGAAAGTGAGCGGACATAATTTTTTTATAATAATATACCAAGCTTTGTCAGGCTGAGCGAAGTCGAAGCCCTTATTTATTTTGTGTTTTGGTATTTGAATTTTGGAAAACGAAACAGGGTAGTGTCACTATTTGGTAGATATCTCAAAACTCAGATGCTTCGTCTCCCGGCAAGCCGGGATTCTCAGCATGACATCGTGGTCATTCTGAGGAGTGAAACGACGAAGAATCTCGTCTTTAAGGCATATCAAATCACTCAATATCTACCACTACACGAAACAGTATGCCAATAAAAGTAACGACGCAATCACAACCGAGGTCTGTATGTCATCGATGGTCAAAAAATGTTCAACCTTTTTTCTGATGCTCTTTATCGCCAGTTGTGCCGGAACAAAGTTAATCCAGCCGGAATCCCAAAAAGATGCGGGCTACCAGCAGGCACAATTGACCGATGCACGTCTGGCAATCGTAATGATTGACAGCCTGCAAATTACCTACGACCGCGATATAAAAGAATTTCCGGTGCAGCGCTATCGCTATTATTTAAAACGGCAGTTCCCCGTAGCCATTCGCAAAAGCACCGTGTTTAAAGATGCCGCATTGGTTTATTCAATCAATAACGCCGCGGAAATCCAATGGAACACCGAAACCCTTCCGCAGGCGGAAGCAACGGTAACAATTCCGGTGCCCGCATTGTCTTCCCGTTTCGATCTTCCCGGTGGCGATTATCCGTTTGTGCTCATTCTCTCCCGACTGGATATTCAGCACACCGGCAAAAATATCAAAGATCGATTGACGGATGTCTTTGAAGTATCCGCATCCGGACTAACCCAGCATTGCCTGCGCTATGTGCTGTGGGATAATCGCGATGGCAAAGTTGTCCAAAAAGGCGTCACCGCTGCGGAAACAATCGAGTTGGAAAAATACATCGGCACCCAACGCTGGGAACAATTGATGACAGATTTGGCAGCCCAAATCTTCAACGATCCTGTGTATCAAAAATGATGGTCACCTGAGTTCCCGATGGGTGGGATAATTGTGTTAATTTGAACGATTGTAAACATTGAATTATCAATCCTCTACGAGGATTAGATATTCCGGTTTATGATAGACTACAATAATAAAACCTCTACGTGGTAAACATTTACCGCAATGATTTGAAAAAGACCGAACATCGTAGATGTTCCATTATTGTAGCACAAAATAGAATTGAAAAGAAACGAACATCGTAGATGTTCCATTATTGTAGCATAAAATAGAATTGAAAAGGAACGAACATCGTAGATGTTCCATTATTGTAGCACAAAATAGAATTGAAAAAGAACGAACATCGTAGATGTTCCATTATTGTAGCACAAAATAGAATTGAAAAGGAACGAACATCGTAGATGTTCCATTATTGTAGCACATAAAACTCAAAAAAAAACCATTCTCGTAACGGATATAAAAAGACATAAAAATATGAAACCTGGAACATTCACACAATTATATATCCAATTTGTCTTTGCGCCCAAATATCGCAATCGTTTATTGACAAAAGAAATTCGGCCAGAATTATTCAGCTATATCAGTGGTATAATTACAAAAAGGAATCATAAATCACTCATCATAAATGGCATGTCTGATCATGTTCATATTTTAGTTGGATTAAACCCAAACGATAAAATATCAGATCTTATTGGTGCGATAAAAAAAAGTTCATCAACATTTATTAACGAAAAGGGATGGTTTCAAATGAAATTTCATTGGCAAGATGGATATGCTGCTTTTACATATGGCAGATCTCAATTAGACGATGTTTATTCTTACATTAAAAATCAGGAAATTCACCATAGAAAACGAACATTTCGCGAAGAATATGTTGAACTATTAAAGCGATTTGCAATTGAATATGACGATAAGTATTTATTTGAATTCTTTGAATAAATCCTCTACGAGGATTAGATATTCCGGTTTTTGATAGACTACAATAATAAAACCTCTACGAGGTAAATATTTACCGCAATGATTTGAAAAAGACCGAACATCGTAGATGTTCCATTATTGCGTCACAGAACCCTGAAAATGAAACATTTAAACACCAAATATTAATTGGAGCACATGTAGATGATACTGATTTCCCTGATGTTATTAATGAAATCAACTGCCGAAAAAATTTCCCGCAACTCGCTGGTAATATTACTGCTTACCGGGTTCGGCTGGATGGCATTCGCCAGCGATCAGGTGCCCGCACCGCCGCAGGATCACCCCATCGCGTTGGTGAACGGCACTGTACACACCGTCAGCGGCGCTACAATGCCGGCAACCACCATTTTGTTCGATAACGGTAAAATTACCTTTATAGGCGGAGAAGCCGCGTTACCGGAAAATGCGGAAATTATTGATATCAACGGAAAACATGTGTATCCGGCAATGATTGCGGCAAACACAATCCTCGGCTTATCGGAAATCAATGCTGTTCGCGCTACCCGCGATTATCGCGAAGTCGGTACGTTCACGCCGGAAGTCCGGGCGGAGGTTGCCTATAATCCCGATAGCGAATTACTCCCCGTAACCCGCGCCAACGGCGTCGCTCTCGCCCAAAGCGTACCGCAGGGCGGATTGATCTCCGGAACATCCGCGCTAATGTCGCTCGATGGCTGGACATGGGAAAATATGACCGAAAAATCGCCGGTGGGACTGCACATCCGCTGGCCGCAAATGAAGGCCATTGAACGGATCTGGATGCGCCAAAGCGCTGAAGATCAATTGAAAGATCGCGATGAGCAGTTGGAAAATATTCGCAAATTTTTCGCAGATGCGCGGGCGTATCATCAATTGAAAATATCCGGTCAACCGTTCGAATCGAGCACGCGGCTGGAGGCAATGGCGCCGTTTATCACCGGAAAAGCGCCGTTGTTTATTCACGCAGATGATATTCGCCAGATTCAGGCGGCGATAGATTGGGCGAAAACGGAGCAATTGCAAATGATTCTGGTTGGCGGATACGACGCCTGGCGCATCGCGGATGAATTGAAAGCGCAGGATATTCCGGTGATTTATCACAACGTTCATTCACTGCCGGATCGCCGTTGGGAAGGATACGACACACCGTTTACCGGTCCCGCAAAATTGCACGCCGCAGGTGTTCGTTTTTGCATCGCTCCTGCAGAAGGCATCAGCGATCCGGGACACACCCGCAACCTGCCATACGAAGCAGCAACCGCCGCAGCTTACGGATTACCAAAAGATGAAGCATTGAAATCGGTAACGCTGTATCCCGCGCAAATATTCGGGATTGCGGAACGGGTCGGTTCGCTGGAAGTAGGGAAGGATGCTACGCTGATTGTCACCACCGGCGATCCGCTGGAAATTACTACTCAGGTTGAGCATATGTTTATCGCCGGCAGACATGTCGATTTGAGCAGCCGCCATACCCAATTATATGAAAAATATTTGCAAAAATATCGTCAACTTGGCGAGATAGAGTAGGATCATCCGCGATTCAGTTTCGGGACATTTTTTCCACAGATATTCTTCCGAAATTGAATCGCGGATGGATGGTTGTTTGGCGAATAGAATTTTGAAGCTGTAATACCCGGTCATTCCTGCGAAGGCAGGGATCTCCGGTTTTTTACCATTAAAGTGAAAAGATAAAACTACTCACCTTTGTCAGTAAAACAGAAACTGATCACTCAAAATATTGCTGAACGCAGCCGGTGTAGTAAAAAAACAGAATCAACGCTGCAATCAGACAAAACAGCATCGGTAACAAACCGATAAGCTTTTGGTCCCTGCTCAACGAGCGATAGGTTCGTGCTGTTTTTGCTGCGATGAAAACGCTGGTCAAATACATTATCCCGAAAACAATGATAATGCCAAAACGCCAGTCGATTAGCGGTTGTTCAACTGCCGGAAAAATGCCGGGTAAAAATATCAACATCAGCATCAGCAAAACGCACAGCACTGCGATACCCAACTGGACCCTTTCCGTGGATCGAATCAATGTCCGGTTCATTTCAGTGTTCCAATTACCCCGTGTTTATCTAATGCTTCCAATCGTACCGGTAGCATTCTGTTCTTCAGATCGTGACCGGAAGCTACTTTTACGCGAATATAAGTGTCTGTTAATCCGCTCCAAAATCCATTCTTTTGTTGTTCGAATAAAACGAATTCGGTTTTCCCTAAAAATTGCCGGTGATAAACGGTGCGTTTCCGCTCGCTCAATTCCCGCAGTCGCCGGCTGCGTTCGATAATCGTTTCCCGGCTGATTTTCTCCTGATCCGGCAGTTTGCTGCTCCGCGCATGATCGCGGTCGGAATAGCTGAATACGTGAAAATAGGCAAACGGCAAATCCAGCAACAGTTCGTAGGTTTCATTAAATAATGCGTCCGTTTCGCCGGGATAGCCAACGATGACATCCGTTCCCAAACAGGCTTCCGGATTGGTGCGATGCGCCATCATCAAAAAACCGACAAATTCCGCGACGGAATATTTGCGGTTCATTGCCTGCAAAATAGCGTCGCTGCCCGATTGAATGGGAATGTGTAAATAGCGGCACAATTTTCCGGTGATCGCCAGTTGTTGCACAACCGCATCGGCAATGGTGGTCGGCTCGATCGATGAAATGCGGATGCGCCACAAATCCTCAATTGTTGCCAGCGCAGAAAGCACATCCACCAGCGTTTTCCCTTCAAAATCGTATGTGCCGATGTTGATGCCGGTCAGCACCAACTCATGATGTCCGGCGGCGGTCAGGCTGCGGGCTTCTTTTAAAATATCCTCAAATTCACGGCTGCGGGCACGTCCGCGCGCATAGGGAATTTCGCAAAAGCCGCAAAAAAAGTCGCAGCCATCCTGAATTTTCAGGTTGGCACGCGTATGTAAATCGTCAAATCCCACAAAGGGAATCGTGAAGCTTTTGCGCTGGATAGTTGGTGTAATCAACTGCGGTTCACTTTGCGCTGCGGTGTCCTGCAAAATCCCGGCGATATCCATTTTCCGTTCATTTCCGACAACCCAGCGTACATTCGGCAATTCGAGCAGCTTTTCCCGCTGCACCTGCGCCTGGCATCCGACCAGTGCAATTTGAACATCCGGATTAATCCGCAACGCTTTGTTGACCAGTTTTCGGGTGTCGGCATCACCATTTTCGGTTACGGTGCAGGTGTTAACCACCAACACATCGGGCGTATCTTTAAAATTCACCACTTGATGTGCATCCGCATCAAAGCCTTGCTGCATAATTGCCGTTTCAGCCTGATTCAACCGGCAACCAAAGGTGTAAAATGCTATTTTTTTTCTGTTTTCCATCGCTGCTTTTTTTAATTAATAATGGCATAATTTAAGGTATCAACGGTGTAAATCAAAAATTATTCGATAATCCATTAAGTAGAGGCAATTCATGAATTGCCTCTACATGTAATTCATGAATTGCCTCTACATGTAATTCATGAATTGCCTCTACATGTAATTCATGAATTGCCTCTACATGTAGTTCATGAATTGCCTCTACATGTAATTCATGAATGGTCTCTACGGGCAATACAGCGCCATACAACCGCTACTTTTCGCTTTGATGCGTCATAAATTTACGTAAATTTGGTTTTTGCGAACCCGAATTGTTCCGATAACAAACTGTATTGTTACCTTTTGCAGACAAATGTGGAAATACCAGGAGATACCACTTGATGAACTTTGACATACAGCACCGCAAAGCCAAGATTGTTTGCACACTTGGACCCAGCAGCCATACGTACGAACAAATTTTAGCGTTGGCCAAAGCCGGAATGGATGTCGCGCGAATCAATTTTTCGCACGGTGAACATGAGACACACAAAGCATTGATTGAAACGGTGCGGCGTGTTTCCCGCGATATTGCCAAACCGATTGCCGTGCTGCAGGATTTGCAGGGACCGAAAATTCGTGTTCAAACTTTCGAAAACGGGCAAATTGAACTGGTGGATGGCGCAAAATTTATTCTCACCGTGCGGGATGTTACCGGCACGGATGAGATCGTTTCGGTATCTTACAAATCATTTTATCAGGATGTGAAACCGGGCGACGCAGTGTTGCTCGACGACGGCAACCTGAAGCTGGAAGTTGAAAAAATCGACGGATTGGATGTCCATTGCAAAGTTGTATACGGCGGTATTCTGAAAGATAAAAAAGGATTGAATTTGCCGGGATCGATTCTTTCCGTGCCGTGTCTCACCGAAAAAGACCGCAAAGATTTACAGTTCGGGCTGAAAATGAATGTTGATTATGTCGCGTTGTCTTTCGTCCAAAAACCGGAGGATATCAACGAAATAAAATGGATTATCGAAGCGCACGGCAAACAAACCCCGGTGATCGCCAAAATCGAGAAACCGCAGGCGGTTGAGGCGATCGATAAAATCACCGATCTGACCGACGCGGTGATGGTTGCCCGTGGTGATTTGGGCGTGGAAATGCCCGCAGAAGAAGTGCCCTCCATCCAGAAAATGATAATCAGCCTGTGCAATCGCAAAGCCATTCCGGTGATTACCGCAACCCAAATGCTCGATTCGATGATCCACAATCCGCGCCCGACCCGCGCCGAAGCTTCCGACGTTGCCAATGCCATTCTCGATGGCACCGATGCCGTGATGCTCTCCGGCGAAACCGCATCCGGCGCATTCCCGTTGGAAGCGGTGCAAACAATGGATCGCATCATTCGGATGACCGAATCGAAAAGCGGCCCGCGTTGGGAACTGAAACGTCGCCAGCGCGATGCAACCTATCCGATCGCATCGACCATCGGGTATTGCGCCTGCCACGCTGCACAAATGGTAAACGCCAGCGCGATTGTTTGTCTCACCCAATCCGGCTCAACTGCGGGGATGATCAGCCGGTTTCGCCCGATGCTGCCCATCATCGCAATGACCTGGCAAGAAAAAACCTATTGCCGGTTGGCGCTGTTGTGGGGTGTTCGCGCTTTTCTGGTCAACGAATTTTATGAAAATGTTGATGATGCAATAGAAACGTTGAAAGCGCGGATGATCGAAATGGGATTAGCCGAATCCGGCGACAATGTGGTATTTACAGCAGGCTTGCCCTTCACCCAACGCCGCCCGACCAACGTGCTGCGTATCGAAGAGCTTTAATTGAATATGTTTGATTAGCAGCCTTTGGAAATTTCTGCCTCCGCAGGAATCTCCTGAATAACCTTTCAATAGGGGGGTTCGCAATTCGCTTGAATAGAAAAAATTGCAATTACGGCGTCTTCTGTTTGTTTCGTTAATTCTCCGGAACAACATTTCGGCTCACCTGAACCTCAACTACAAATTTATTTCGTGCGGTAGGATTTGCCGAATCGTCATAAAACATGACGCTGACGCTCCGGTAATCGTCCCGCTCTTTTTCCCGCAATTCGTATCGCAGCGCTTTTCGCCCGCTCAACACATCGATGGTTTGCCAATCTTCGAATAATTCTGTCCATGTATCCCCGTTACAAAATTTGAGTTTGCCAACCAGATTGCTGTAAATGTCGCGGGCTTGCGATTTTTGGTTGCCCTGATAAAATCGCGAAATAAAATCATTTTTCGGTGATATTCGCGAAACGATAGCGCCGGGCAGTTGAACGTTGGGATACAAATTGTTGCCTTCGCCACGAGTGATGAAATAAAAATCGGCGTTGGCGTGGGCAATTACAAAATTGATGGCATCGCATAAATCCGCTTCCTCCGGAAGCGAAAGCGACGCGACATCCGCCCACCACGCCCGCATCCGGTAGCTGCCGATGGCGTTGGTATCCGCCCGAACGACCAGCAGCCATTCCCCGGCAAACGGTATTTCTACCGCATATGTGAGCGAATTACTGCCGTTATCATTTGGAAATTTGGCCAGGTAGGTGGTATCGTCCGGCGCGATGAGCACAATTGCCGGGGAGAAACCGGTTGCTTTCACCTGCACCAACAGCAAATCGCCTTTCGAAAAACTAACTTCGTATGCGTCAAATCGCCCGAATTCAGGATCGGTTTCATCAACCGGATTAATTTCTTCATCAAAATAAAGGTGGGAAACCCTCACCGAATCGCCATCGGTTTGTGCAGATTGCGGTTTCGCGTATGAGCACAACAGTAAAACTGCGATTGGCAGAGTGTATTTCAAAAATCGGTTCATTATTTAATTCCGAATGTTGCGTATTTTTGTTATTTGTGGTAATTTAAAGTCAATCATACCACAATTGTTCCGGTTTTTAAGTAAGGAGGAATCTATGCCTCAAGAATGCCATTGGTGTTTTAATTGCCGTATGAAATTCTATCGAAATGAGCGCCCGAATCACACCCATTTTTTCCGTAACCATAACTATCACTTAGATTTATGCAGCTTCTGCAACAAAAATTTCGTGCCGTTTCACACGTTTGTTCACACTGGTTTTGAAAATATTTATATTTCAAAAAAAGAATATTTAAACTGGTTGGGATATCGAACAGACTGGAAAGACTCAATTTCTTTCTCAATTCTACAAGCTCAAATTTTTCGAAAACCAAGACCTGATAAAATTACAAAACTATGGCTACTTTACAACAACAAATTTATACACTTTATCAGACACTTAGACAGAGCTCTGCAACTGAATAATTATAGCAAAAATATTAACTTAACATCGGTAAAAAGGCATTTAATTTATTGGCAGAAAAACCACGAGCGAATGAAAAACATCATTCATACAGCTAGAATTATTTATGAAAATTATCCGGGCGATTATGATTTATCCGAAATTACTGGCGAATTATATATTATTGAATTTGATGAACATATTTCTAATTTAGACAATTATTTAAGAAGCTATTCACCATTTGTAGAGAAAGAAATGGAAACACTTCTAAAATAAAAAACGCCACCTTTGGGTGGCGTTTGCAGATAAACAGTTGGTTCAAAAAAGCTATTGAATGTCACCAATCAATTTGTTTTTGATCGGTTTGGCGAAAATCAGGAAAACGACACCGGCAACCACAACTATCGTGGCAACGTTGCCGAATAATTCTGTGATGGGCAGTGTTTCAAACTGTCCGGCAACCAATCCCGCAATCAGATTCCCCAACGCGGTTCCCATAAACCAGGTTCCCATCATTTGCCCAACCAATGGTTTTGGCGAAAGTTTTGTGACGGAGCTTAACCCAACCGGGCTCAGGCACAATTCGCCAATGGTGTGTAAATAATAAGTGGCGACCAACCACATCGGGCTAACACCGGGACCGCCATCGGTTGTGTATTGCGCACCCCACGCCAGCACCAGAAAACCGGAACCGAGCAATACCAAACCGAGCCCGAATTTGGTGGGAATGGAAGGATTGCGAGCGCCCAGCATCACCCATAAACCGCCCATTATCGGCGCCATTATGATGATAAACAACGCGTTCACCGATTGCAGCCAGCTTGCCGGCATTTCCCAACCGAACATCGTTCGATCGGTCAATCGTTCGGCAAACAGGTTCATTGATGAACCGGCCTGCTCAAAACCCGACCAGAAAAGCGCCGCGCCGACAAATAAAATTGCGATCACGACAACACGTTTTTTTTCCATTGAAGATAAATCTTTAAAGAAAATAACAAAAAGGAAGTACAGCAACGCAAGCCCTACAATAATAACGCCGGTTGCACCGGCAACGCCGGTTAAGGTGATTTTCAAAATTCCTGCATAATCGATTCCCCAAAGTACTGCAAAAATGGTCAGCAATCCGGCTACGCCACGGATCAATGAGGAAATATCGTTTTTGCGTTGCGCCGGATCGGTCGCTTTCAATTTTCCGGCATCGCCAAGATGTTTTAAGCCTAATTTATACTGGATAACGCCAAACGCCATCCCGAAACCGGCAGCGCTAAAGCCAAGGTGCCAGTTAACCTGCTCACCGAGATAACCGCAAATGAGCGGGCCGATGAATGCGCCAAGATTTATCCCCATATAAAATATGGAAAATCCGGCATCGCGACGGGCGCCGCCTTCCGGATACAGATCGCCGACAATTGCGCTGACATTCGGCTTCAATAAACCGGTACCGATGACGATCAGAATTAATCCGGTAAAGAAAAAGAATTTACCGGGAATTGCCATGCAAAAATGCCCGGCAGCAATGATAATCCCGCCGTAAAAAACGGCTTGCTGTTGCCCGATTAACCGGTCAGCAATCCACCCGCCCGGCAATGCCAGCAAATATACCAATGCGGTATACATACCGTAAATAGCCGCGCCGGTTTGCCCGTCCATCCCAAACCCGGGATTTTCGCCGGTTGTTGCGGCAACAATAAACAGCAGCAAAATGCCCCGCATACCGTAATAACTTAACCGTTCCCACATTTCTGTAAAAAATAAGGTGCCTAATCCGCGAGGATGTCCACCGAACATAATGCCTCCTTGTTTAATTAGCTATCAGACGTATCTTTCATACGTTTCATTTACAAATTAATTGCAATCTCCAGTTATTGTCGGCGGCTCCGAATAACCTGAGAATATAATGGTTAGCCCGGTAGCATCAAAATTCTAAAGAAAGAAAATTTAAGGTTTTAGCACCACAGACCGGTTAAAAAATAACCCGTTTCAGGCAAGGTAAATTATGACCTCAATTTGAATTTCAGTGCAGTTGTGTTATATTAGCCTTTCTTTTTTACACAAACATCTGTTCAAAATGAGGAAAAATAATGACGCCATTATTTACAAATGACGCGGTTGTTCTGGGAATTTTACTGGGAATTTTAGCTTTCGTTTTTCAAACATCGCACAGCGAAAATCCGTTTTGGCAAAAATTTTATAAATATGTGCCTTCGCTGCTGTTGTGTTATTTTTTGCCATCGGTTTTCAATTCGTTGAACATTATTTCCGGTGAACAATCCAATTTGTATTTCGTGGCATCGCGATATTTATTGCCGGCCAGTTTGGTGCTGCTCACGTTGAGCATCGATTTTAAAGGAATTGTCCGGCTGGGACCCAAAGCGATTATCATGTTTTTGGCTGGAACATTGGGTATTGTGATCGGCGGACCGATTGCCATTTTAATTGTCGCCAGCTTTGCACCGGATATTGTTGGCGGTGTGGGAAATGACGCTGTTTGGCGCGGCTTAACCACAATTGCCGGTAGCTGGATCGGCGGTGGTGCCAACCAAACTGCGATGAAAGAAGTGTTCAATGTCAGCGATGCTATTTTTCCGGCGATGATTGCTGTGGATGTTATTGTGGCGAATATCTGGATGGCATTTTTGCTCTACGGTGCCGGGATTACCGATCGAATCGATCGTAAATTAAAAGGTGATACCTCTGCAATCGAAGATTTGCGAAAGCGAATTGAAGATTATCGCTCCAGCATTGCCAAAATACCAACGCTGACGGACACAGTTTCGATCTGCGCGGTAGGTTTTGGTATTACAGCGTTTGCGCATTTCGGTGCGGATGTTATTTCACCGTGGATTGCAAATAACGCACCCGCTTTGAGCCGGTTGAGCCTAACATCATCGTTTTTCTGGATTGTGGTGATCGCCACAACCGGCGGGCTGCTGCTGTCGTTCACGCCCGCACGAAAGCTGGAAGGCGCAGGTGCTTCGCGCATCGGCAGTCTGCTGTTGTATGTGCTTGTGGCTTCCATCGGTATGAAAATGGACGTGCTGTCCATTTTTGATAACCCCGGACTTTTTCTCGTCGGTTTGATCTGGATGTTTATTCATGCGTCGATTATGATTGGCGTAGCAAAAGTGATTCGCGCGCCGTTCTTTTTGCTGGCGGTTGGCAGCCAAGCAAATGTTGGCGGCGCAGCTTCCGCGCCGATTGTTGCATCTGCATTTAATCCGGCATTGGCACCGGTTGGCGTATTATTGGCGGTTTTGGGTTATGCGTTGGGCACTTACGGCGCATGGCTTTGCGGAATTTTGATGCAATCTGTCGCACCCTGAAACGAAAGTTGGCTATGGCAAAAGTACATCGAAATCTGGTTTTGTATGACGGTGTTTGCGGATTTTGCGACCGCACTGTCCAATTTTTGCTGAAAATAGACACGGCAAACGTGTTATCCTTCGCTGCGTTGCAGGGGGAAACCGCGGCAGGCATTGCCAGCAACCACAATTTAAAATTGAATGCCGAAATGCCGGAAACCATCCTTTTTGTGGAAAATTTTCAAACGGCTGATGAAAATGTGTTTGAAAAATCCACCGCTGCAATTAAAATTCTTTTTGCTATCGGTGGCAAATGGAAAGTGCTGGGAGGGTTGATGTCGATCGTGCCGAATACCCTCCGCGACCGGATTTACGTCTGGTTTGCAACCCACCGCTATCAATGGTTTGGCAAATTTGACAGTTGCCAGTTACCCTCACCCGAAGTGCGGGAAAAATTTCTGGAATAAATGTGAGGCGTTTATGCGAACGGTTCCCGAATGGTTTTTTAAACAATCTGCCGTAATACCTTTTCGTATCCGAAACGGAAAATTTGAAGTTTTGTTGATAACTTCCCGTAAGGGAAAAAAATGGATTATTCCCAAAGGCGTTATCGAACCCGATTTATCGCCCGGTGAATCCGCCAAAAAGGAGGCGTTGGAAGAAGCCGGCGTGGAAGGTCTGCTGAGCGAAAAACCGCTCGGAAAATATCGCTATAATAAATGGAGCGGCACCTGCAAAGTGAAGGTTTACAGTTTGCAAGTAAAAAAAATCCACAAAAACTGGCTGGAAAAATCTTACCGCAAACGCGAGTGGGTTTCACAAAAAGAAGCAGCGGAACGCCTCGGTGAAAAAAAACTGAAAAAGATGATTCTCGGGCTGAAACTGGATGCTGTCCCCAAAAAAATCGAGGCGCCGGAATCGGTTGAATACCAACGCGAAAACCTGCTGGTGACTTGCGATCCCACCCGTTTAGATTTCGATGTAATTCACGGATTTTTGAGCAATTCCTACTGGTCGCCGGGAATTCCGCTTGACGTTGTGAAACACGCCGCAGCCAATTCGCTCTGTTTCGGGATGTACGAAAACGGCACACAAATCGGCTATGCCCGTGTAATTACTGATTTTACAGCATTCGCATATTTAGCTGATGTGTTTGTGCTGGCATCGCATCAGGGTAGGGGATTGGGCAAATGGCTGATGGAATGTATTATGGTGCATCCGCAGTTGCAAACCATCCGGCGATGGATGCTGGCAACCAGGGATGCCCATAATTTGTATCAAAAATATGGATTTTCGTCAATCAAAGAGCCGAAAATTTTGATGGAATTGTTGAGTCCCGGTAAATATGTAACAGCGGATCATCAGCCGCCCAAACCTTCGGAAAAAGAATAATCAGATCATATTTTTGAGCACATATTCCAGTGCTTCGGCGGTTTTTAAGCCGGCAACTTTCCGGCGCAGAAAATTCACTTCGTCCAACGTATCCATATCGAGCAATTTGTGTTCTTTCCGTGTGCCGGATTCCCGGATGTTGATTGCCGGAAACAATCGCCGTTCGGCGCATTCGCGCGCCAAAACCAAGTCCATATTGCCGGTTCCCTTAAATTCCTGAAAAATTACCTCGTCCATCCGGCTGCCGGTTTCCACCAAAATTGTTGCGACAATGGTCAGCGAGCCGCCATTTTCAATATTCCGTGCGGCGCCAAAAAACCGGCGCGGAAATTCCATCGCATTTGCAGCCAGTCCGCCGGTTAAGGTTTTTCCGCCGGAATCCGCATCTTTATTAAATGCACGTCCCATCCGGGTTAGCGAATCGATGATTACCAGCACGTCGCCGCCGCTTTCGGCAATGCGAATTGCCGTGTTCATCGCCAAACTGGTGATGTGCAAATGCTTCTCCACATCCTGATCGGAAGACGAATGAAATACGGTTGCGCCGGGTAAATCCCGTTGGAAATCGGTAACTTCCTCCGGACGCTCATCGATCAGCAGCGCGAACACATCCACATCTGCGTGATTTTGCAGCACCGCTTTCGCGACGTGTTTCAGAATGGAGGTTTTTCCGGCTTTTGGGGGCGAAATGACCATCCCGCGCTGCCCTTTGCCGATCGGCGTGAATAAATCGATCATCCGTCCGGTGATATCATTTTCACTCATTTGCATTTTCAGCGGTTCTTCGGGATCGATGACAACGGACGTTTTGTACTCTTTTAATTTTTCATATTTCGGAATCGTAAGTCCATTAATTTTAACGATTTCCTTCAACGGTTTCGATTGGTTGGGATTGGGCGCTTTTCCCAATTTTCCCAAAACGTGGTGCCCGTCTTTCAAATTAAAATCCTTGATTATTTTGCCGGGAACAAAAACATCCGTTTTTTGCGGCTGGAAATTTTTTTGCGGATTGCGCAGAAAGCCGTGTCCGCCATCCATAATTTCCAAAATACCATCAGTTGTGTTTGTACTCATTCTAAAAGCCTATACATTTGTTTATGAATATTAAAATACGTGCGGCGATAACGACGCCCAAAATACACTTTCATTCGATTAAAAAAAAACAAAAAAAATCAACCTTCTGCTATTTTCGTTAAATATGGTTAAAACTACATGTTCAACAAAAAATATGGTTGGTGAAACGTCGTTAATTTACTATACTTGCAACATTAAATCGCAAATGAATCAGGAGGAATGAATGGAAAACCGTTCGAAATGGTTGAAACCCGTTTTGATTATTGTTTTGGCTGGATTGATTTCCGGTTGCAGCACATTAAGCCAGCTTGCCAAAATGCAAAAACCTGAAGCGCGGGTGCAAAATGTTCGCGTTACCGGATTGTCGTTTAACACAATCGATTTGATGTTTGATATCGATGTGCGAAATCCCAATACCGTCGGTATCAATTTGAACAGCTTCGATTACAACCTGAATATCAACGGAAATTCTTTTTTAAGCGGTGATAATCAGGAAGGATTGGAAATTGCCGCCAATGGCCAAAAAACGGTGAATCTGCCGCTAACGTTAAAATTTTCAGATATTTACAACACTTTTTCAGGCGTGCAAAAACAGGACAGTACCGGCTACGAGCTGAGCGCAGGATTTGCCTTTAACGTGCCGGTTTTGGGCGCCGTGCGCATTCCGGTCAGCAAAGCAGGCAGTATTCCCAACGTGAAATTGCCGAAAATCAGCGTTGGCGGATTAAAGCTCAACAACCTCAGCCTGTCCGGTGCGGATCTGGAATTGAAACTTAACGTGGAAAATCCCAATGTTTTTGGGCTCAACCTTTCCAAACTCAACTACAATTTTAATGTGAACGATAAAAACTGGGGCAGCGGTGTTGCCGATCAAATGATGAGCGTCAACGAAAAAGGCACCGGCGAACTGAAAATCCCCTTCAAATTGAATTTTATGGAAATGGGAATGACCCTTTACAACATGCTCAAAGGCGATGATCAGTTGAATTACAACCTGAAAGGCAACCTGGATTTTGGTACGTCGTTGCCGTTGCTGAAAGGCACCACGTTGAATTTTGACAAAGACGGCAACATTCAAGTGCAACGTTAAGCTGTTGAAAATATAATATTTAAAAACCTTGAAGCCCCGGCATTCCGGGGCTTATTTTATGTGATATGAATAATTTTGGATTACCGGAAGAATTGGGCTGGCGTTTCGACAGCCTTTACCAATGGCTCAGCCGCAAATATCCGATGACGGTTGAGCAAATTGACATTGGCGGGCACACCTTTCAATTCAACAAAATTACCGATCCGACTGCCGCTTTGGAAGAAGCGGTAGCCTCAAATACGATGGACAGTTTTGCAACGCCCTATTGGGCGGAATTGTGGCCGTCGTCCATCGCGCTGAGCGAGTTTGTTGCCGAAAATGTTATTCCCAACCACTCAACGGTGCTCGAACTGGGTTGCGGAATGGGTTTGGTCGGGATTGTTGCGGGATATTGCGGCGCGTCCGTTGTGCTTAACGATCGCGAGGACGACGCGTTGCGATTGGCAGAGTTGAATTATCTGATCAATTTATCGACGGTGCCGGAAGTGTTGCAATTCGATTGGATGGCACCGGTGCAACGTCAATTTTCGCTGATTCTCGCGGCGGATGTCGTGTATGAACTGGCAATCTATCAACCCTTATTGCATACGTTCCGGACGATGCTGGCACCCGGCGGGGAAATTTGGCTGGCGGAACCGAATCGCCCGATCGCCAAAGATTTTTTTAAAGTGCTATCCGATAACAATTTTGTTTGGGAAATGATTCCAAAAAAAGTGACCCGGAACGGTCGCGAATCACGAATCTCCGTTTACATTATCCGCCGAAAATAACAACGGAGAAACGAAATTTTGATCGACAATAAATGGTTGACGGTGCTGACGATTGTTCTGCTGAGCACGATTGCGCTGCCACAAACGCTGCCGTTTCATCGGGCGGAACGTATTGAAAATATTGATGTTCACTCCTTTGCCGGAACCATGTTGCTGAAGCACGATGTTCCCGGCACTTTTCGCAAACTCCCCAAAAATCCAATTTTTCAGCCGGGCGGAATGGGTTGGGATTCGGAAGATGTTTCCGATCCGTTCATTCTGCAAAGCGGCGATTCGCTGATGCTCTTCTATTCCGGCAGCAGCCGCAGCGATGAACAATATCACATCGGATATGCGGTTCGGGATGAAACAGGCTGGTTCTGGAAAAAGCGGGATAAGATTATTTCCGGCAGCGGCGGCGCGTGGGACACATTTCACCAACTTTCGCCGATCGTTTTGCGCGAACCGGATCGCTGGCTGATGATTTATTCCGGCAACGATGAAGATAGCGAACTCGGTTACGAAACCGGCGTTGCGACATCGGCAGACGGGAAAAGTTGGCAATATTATGTAAAAAATCCGGTGTTGCCGAGCCAGCCGGGATTTTGGGATGCCTCCGGGCAAATTTACGGTGACATTGTTTTTCTGCCGGAAACCGGCGAATATCGATTGTATTACACCGGATTTCAGGGTCCGTTTTCCTCGATCGGACTGGCGACATCTTCCGACGGCATCAATTGGAAACACAGCGGCGATCAGCCGGTTTTCAGCCGTTTGCCGGGCGTTATCGCGCCGGATGTGATTTACAATGGCGAAACCTGGCAGATGTTTTTTGTGCAAGCTGTCATCGGTGAAAAGGGGGTGGGCACCAAAATTTGCCGGGTAACATCGCCGGATGGCATCAAATGGAGCGAGCCGGAGGATATTTTACAGCCGACCGATCGTTGGGAAAAAGGAAATTTGTTGCGTCCGCAACTGGTGTATATGGAAGGGCGAATGAGCCTGTATTTTTGCGGCGGCAGCGGCAGATGGCAAATTGGTGCGGCAACCACCGTTCCGGTTTTTCGCGGCAGTGGCAGTTGGTTATCTAATGCAATTCCAAAAAATGCGATATTTTTTGAACTCGTTTACGAACAGCCGTACGGCACGGAAATTTCCGTGTTTTTGCAATCCGGCAGCCGCGCAACACCGCAACCGCTTCCCATCGAAAACGCGCTTCCCACCGGGCGAAGCCAGGTTTTTCGTGCCAAAATTCCGTTGCCGGAAACCGGTGCATCAAACCGGAAAATCGAGTTGCGCTTCAGCACCACCGATCCCTCCAAATCGCCGGTTGTTTACGAAATGCGTGTTCGTTAAAAAATCCGGCGTTGGTGGTTGAAGCCTTCTCACACCAACGCAGGAAATCGATTAATTTCCCGCCAGCGTTTCAGTCACAGCGCCGCAATGCAGCATCCGATCCCCAAAATATGGATTCATAATTTCCTTCGAATTGCTCAGCCAATCGCCGCCGGTATTGTTGAACGCCATCGGGCAATGTTGCACATACAACGCATTACCGGAAGATCCGGCTGTTTTTGCCACGCTGATCATCGCTTCGGAGAGCGGCAAAAACATTTCGCGCTGTTTGGCGAGATCGCTTTCTGCGGCAATTTTTCCGGCGAGTTCTTTTGCCGTTGCCATCGATTCAACCATTCCGGCGGCTTCGTCAGCCATTGCGTCTATTTTTGCGGTCAGCGTTTTAGCTGCGTTTTGGGCGTTGGCACTGTTGCTTTCGACCAGATCATCTTTCAACGCAAAATATGCTGTTAAAATGCTGTTCAAACCAGTGTCAACCGCAGATGCAATTTGCTCCGTTTTCGGTTGATTCGATTCGGCAGCCGGTTTGTCATTTGCGCCACATGCTGCGAGTAATACAATTAAACTTAAAACAATCAGTGAGTTACGCATGGTAATTTCTCCATTTTTTTGTGAATAAATTTTGGATAATTCCTGTTTCGTACCAGGCTCCAGCCTGGAAAATTTTTTTGAAAATATACTCGATCAATGCTCAGTTTTGATCGAGAGGTGTTTTTACATCAAATTTCTTCATCCCCGAATTTCAGCCAACCGCGTTCCGCCAATGAAAAATAGAGCACCGGCACCACAAAAAGGGTGATAATCGCGATCAGCATTCCGCCAAATGTGGGAATTGCCATTGGCACCATAATATCCGACCCGCGTCCGGTGGAGGTGAGCACCGGCAGCAGTGCCAGAATGGTTGTCGCGGAGGTCATCAGCGCCGGGCGAATGCGCTTTTTGCCCGCTTCCACGGTTGCTGCGCGAATGTCTGCGATGCTCTGCGGGTTGTCGCGCCGGAAAATCTGGGTAAGGTAAGTGGTGATCAAAACGCCGTCATCCGAAGCGATGCCGAACAACGCCAGAAATCCCACCCAAACCGCCACACTTAAATTTATGGGCTCGATCTGGAACAGGTTCCGCAAATCCGCGCCGAACAGCGAGAAATTAAGAAACCAGCTTTGTCCGTACAGCCACAGCAAAATGAATCCGCCGGACCAGGCGACAATAATGCCGGAAAACACCAGCGCCGTTACCGGAACCGACCGGAACTGGAAATACAGAATTAGAAAAATGATCGCCAGCGCCAGCGGTAAAATGATTCGCAGCCGCGCTTCGGAGCGAACCTGATTTTCGTAAGTGCCTGCAAAACTGTAACTTACGCCGGCAGGAATTGTCAACTCTCCGGCAGCGGTTTTTTTCTGCAAAAATTGTTGGGCTTGCTGAACCACATCCACTTCGGCGAGTCCCGCTTTTTTGTCGAAAACGACGTATCCGGTGAGAAAAGTATCTTCGCTTTTGATCATTTGTGGACCCTGGATGTAATGAATCTGCGCCAGTTGTGCCAACGGAATTTGCGCGCCGTCGGGCGCAGGCACCAGAATTCGTTCGAGATCATCGACATTTCCGCGCAGTTCGCGCAGGTATCGCACCCGGATCGGGTAGCGTTCACGTCCCTCAACCGTCATCGTGATGGGCATGCCGCCCACCGCAACCATGATCACTTCCTGAACGGTTTGCAGCCGGATGCCGTATCGCGAAATGGCTTCGCGATCAATCTCGATTTCCAGATACGGTTTGCCGATAATGCGATCCGCCAGCACCGTCGCCGGTTCGATGGATGGCAATTGTTTGAGCAATTGCTCCATTTGCAACCCGACCGCCTCGATGCTCTGCAAATCCGGCCCTTTTATTTTGATGCCCATCGGTGCGCGCATGCCACTTTGCAACATCACAATCCGGGCGGCGATCGGCTGCAATTTTGGCGCAGATGTGCTGCCGGGAATTTGCCCGGAAGCGACAATTTCATCCCAGATATCATCCGGATTTTGGATGCCCGCCCATGCTTTTCGACCGTCGTTTAGCGCCGGATCGAGCGCCGGACGCCACACCCGGAACGGCTGCCCGCCGCTTTCCGCAATCAGGTTACCATTCGCATCCCGCAAAAATGCACCGCGCACAACATACGGCTCGCCGTCCGGTGCTGGCACAGGTTCGCCGTTTTCAGCGCGGAAAACATCCAGCGAATCCGCATCGAAACGAAACATTCGCAACCTGCTGTTTTCGTCGAGTAAAAACTGGGGATGATAGTTGATCACCGTTTCAATCATCGAAACCGGCGCGGGATCGAGCGGTGTTTCCGCCCGCCCGATTTTCCCGACGGTCGATTCAATTTCCGGCAAAGCCGTGAACGCCATGTCCTGTTTTTGCAACACATCCAGCGCCTCGCCGATGGACGCATGCGGCATTGTCGTGGGCATGTAAAGGTATGAACCTTCGTCCAGCGCGGGCATAAATTCCTTCCCCAAACCCGGAAATGTGTGCGCAATTGCAGACACCGGACGCGATGAACGGACAGCATTTGGCAGCCAGCCGAAGAAAAAATCGAAGCCGAGCCAAATCAATCCACCAGAAAATATGATGGCGAAAATAAACGACAAAAATTTTCGGCGATGGTCGAGCATCGTGTTCAGCAGTCGTTCGTAATTGCGCTGAACGGCATACATCACCAGCAAAACGGATGCGCCCATCAGCAAAATCAGCAACAAATTAACGAGAAATGCGCGATCGACACCGAGCGGCATCCAGATATCTGTGAGAATAAACGTGACCGCAGCGATGGCGATGTAATTGGCGTATCGTTCCGAATTTTTGGTGATCGACTGCGGCAGCCGTGATTGAAAAATTTGATATAAACCAAATATAATCAACGCGATACCGAGCCAGACATTCAACCAGAATGCGATTGCCAGACCTGTCAAAACGGTCAAATAGCTGAGCGCGATTTTCAGATTTTTCCGGCGAATTTTTCCGGTGAACAGCAGTTGTGCTAATGGCGGAATCAGCGTCAGCGCCACAAAAACAGAAGCAATCAGCGCGAACGTTTTGGTGTATGCGAGCGGTTTAAACAGCTTGCCTTCCGCCGCTTCCATCGTGAAAACGGGGAGAAAACTGACCACCGTTGTGGCAACAGCCGTAATTACCGCGCTGCCGACTTCGCTGGATGCCCGGTAAATCACCGCCAATCGCGATTCTTCCGGTTTGGCTGCGTCGAGGTGTTTCAAAATATTTTCGGTGATGACGATGCCCATATCAACCATCGTTCCGATCGCGATGGCGATGCCGGAAAGCGCCACAATATTGGCATCAACGCCCGCGTATTTCATCGCGATAAAGGTCATCAGCACAGCCAGCGGCAGCAAACTGGCGATCAGCAGCGAACTGCGCAGGTGCATCACCATCAAAATCACCACAATTGCAGTGACCAGAATTTGCTGCACCAGCGCGCTGTTCAGCGTGTCCAGCGTTTCGTAAATCAGACCGGTGCGATCGTAAAACGGCACCACGGTCAGTTGGCTGACGGTGCCATCCGGCAGAATTTTTTTCGGCAATCCCGGCGCGATTTCGGCGATTTTGGCTTTCACATTTTTGATGGCCTGCAACGGGTTATCGCCATAGCGAACCACCACCACACCGCCGACAGCTTCGGCACCGCCTTTGTCCAGCGCACCGCGTCGCAGCGCCGGACCCATCGCAACGTTGGCAACATTGCGGATGTAAACCGGCACATTATCGCGCGTTTTGATCACCGAATTTTCGATATCCTCAATTTTTTTGACAAAGCCGACACCGCGAATCACATATTCCACCTGATTCATTTCGATGGTTCGGGCACCCACATCGAGGTTGGACATTTTCACAGCAGCGAACACTTCCGCCAGCGAAACATCGTACGCCCGCATCGCGTCCGGATCGACATCGACCTGATATTCCTGCACAAATCCGCCAACCGAAGCAACCTCGCTCACGCCCTCGGCGGAGAGCAGGGAATAGCGCACATACCAATCCTGTGCGGATCGCAGCTCGTGCAAATCCCATCCGCCGGTAGGATTTCCCTGCGGATCGCGACCTTCCAGCGTGTACCAAAATACCTGTCCCAGCGCAGTTGCATCAGGTCCGAGCGTCGGTTGCACGCCTTCCGGCAGCAAGTTGGGCGGCAGGCTGTTGAGTTTCTCCAAAATCCGCGAACGCGACCAGTAAAAATCGACATCTTCTTTGAAAATGACGTAAACGCTGGAAAATCCGAACATCGAAAAACTGCGCACGGTTTTTACGCCGGGAATGCCGAGCAGCGCGGTTGTCATCGGATATGTGATCTGATCTTCAATATCCTGTGGGGAATGCCCGCTCCATTCCGTGAACACAATTTGCTGGTTTTCACCGAGATCGGGAATGGCATCGACCGGAACAGGATTGCGCTGGACACCGGGAATGTGCCAGTCGAACGGCGCGACCAGCACGCCCCAACCGATGATCATCAGCGTAATCAGCACCACCACCAGCTTGTTTTGCAGACAAAACAAAATCAATCGGTCGATGATGTTTTCAGGTTTTATTTTATTTGGCATTGTTTAATTTTCTTTCGTAAACCGTTGTTATTTCAAGATTTCCTTTTGCTCGCCGCAGCGATACATTCCCGAGCCGAAATAGGGATTTTCCACCCCTTCACGATTTTGCAGCCAAAATGCGCCTTTGTCGTCAAACGCCATCGGGCAAAAAAAGCGGATGACCGGCTGATCGGTTTGCACGCCAAAAATCCGGAACGCGTCGGTCAGCGCATCGGAAATCGGCTCGAACGCCGTTCGCGCAGTGGCGATATCGGCTGCCTCGGCTAAATTTCCGGCGCTGCGTTTCAACTGCTCGTGAAGCGCCATCCATTTGGCATGCGCTGTTTCGCTGCCGAGCAACGTCATATCAATTTTTTTGAGATTTTCGGCGAACGCTGTTGCCGCAGTTTTGGCGTCATTTGCTGCGTCTTTGCTGAGCGCGGTGTGAATTGCAAAATATGGATCGGCCAGATTTCCCAATTGTTTTTGGAAGGCATCCGGCACGGTCATTTTTTCGGCTGAATGTCCCATCTCGCTGTGGTCGTGGCTTTCCGGCATAGCGTTGCTTGACATGCTCATCATGCTCGGGCGGGCTTTGATTTGTAAATCGCTATCGAGCTTAAATGCACCATTTACAACCACTTGGTCGCCTGCGTTCAATCCGGATTTCACCACGAAAAAATCACCGGCGCGCGGACCAAGTTCAATTTCGCGACCGTAAAATTTTCCGGTTTCCGATGGATCAGCGAGATACACAACCGCACGTTTTCCGGTGATCAGCGGCGCAGAAGCGGGGATAACCAGCGGCGCTTTGCTGGTATCCGTTGTGCTGACCAATCCGAGTTCTTCGGCACGCACCAGCTTCATTCCGCAAACATCGCAGGTGCCTGGCTTGTTTTTGATGATCTCCGGGTGCATCGGCGAAATCCATTTTCCGGCGAGATTTTTATCCATCACTAAACCGCCGGATGCCAACGTCGATTTGACCACCGCGCGGGCGAGCATGTCGGGTTTCAGCAAACCATCGTCATTTTGCACATTTACGCGAACCTGAACCGTGCGGGTGCGCGGATTGAGCATCGGATCGATAAAAACGATCGTTCCCTCGAATATTTTTCCGGGAAAAGCTTCGGTTTCGAAATCAACATTTTGTCCGTAGCGAATCCATTGCAGATCGGATTCATATGCGGAAAGCTGCAGCCACACCTGCGAGAGATCGGCAATTGTGTAAATTTTGCTGCCGGTTTGGATATATTCACCTTCGCGAACATGGCGATCGATGACTATGCCGCTCATCGGCGAATAAATGGTCAGCCGGTCCGATGGTTCGGCGGATTTTTCCAATCGGAGAATCTGGGCTTCGGTTAATCCGAGCAGCGCCAGTTTATCGTGTGCGGCTTTCCGGGTACGTTCGTTCGGGTTGAAGCGCATCACGGTGAGAAATTCCTGCTGCGCAGAAATTAAATCGGGGCTGTACAGCTCCACCAAATGATCGTTGCGGGCAACTTTTATCCCGACGTAATTCACAAAAAGCCGGTCGATTCGTCCGGGCAAATATGCGGAAATTGTGCGAACACGCGTTTCGTCGTATGCGATTTTCCCGTACATCCGCACCTCGCGATCCACAAACCGGTGCACCACCGGAACCGTTTGAATATTCGCCAATTGTTGCGAAACCGGCGATAATTTCAGCGATCGCGGATTGCTATCGTACACAGATTCGTTATTTACGGGAATTAAATCCATTCCGCAAATCGGGCATTGCCCGGGATTTGGCTGGCGGATCTGTGGATGCATCGAGCAAGTCCATTCTGTGGCAACGTCACCCGAAGCAGCCGAATGAACGTGCGAATCCGCCGGCGAGCTGTTCAGCCAATAACCGGCGCCAAACGCCAGCGCCAGCAAACCGAAGATCAACCAACGGAGGTCCGATGTCCATAATTTTTTTATCGGATTCATTTTGTTTCCTTTTCAAATTAGCGTTTTAAAATCCGGTCAACTTTTCCAGTTCTGCGCGTTTTTGGGCGCAGCGATTGCGGCTGTCTGCCAACTCCAGTTCGAACTGGAGCAGCGTTCGCTGTGCGTCAATCCAATCCAGAAAATCCATTTTCCCGGTTTCAAATGCAGTTTGGGATACTTCCAGCGCTTGCCGCGCTTTTGGAATCAGTTTGGTTTCGTACAATCGTATTTTTCGATACGCATCTTTGTAACCAAATAGCGTAACTTGTAAATCCGCAAGCAACATATTTCGAACGTTGTCGATCGAGAAATCCGCTGCTTTTTTTCGCGTTTGGGCGGCGGCAACGGCGGCTTTGTTTTTCCCGAACCACAGCGGCAGGCTCATCGAAACGCTGATCATCACCGGATCGGGCAGATTTACGCCGTTCATATTTCCCATCTGCTGATATTGAATGCCCAATCCAAACACCGGATAATTGCTTTTTTGAACCAGTTTTAACGCACTCCGGCTTTGTTCGGATGTCGCCGTTGCGATTTGTAAATCGGGATTTTTTTCGGAAAGCGTAGCCGCAAGCGTTTCGAAATCGATTGCAAGTGTGTCCAGCTCAATTTGCGGATCGACCGGCAAAACCGCATCCGCCGGACGATTAAGCAGATAATTTAACCGTGCGTGCGTTACCGGCAATAATTGCTCGTAGCTTTTTTGCTCGTCGTTCAGCCGTTCCAGTTCAACCTGAATTTTCAACAGTGTTGCGTAAGTGTTTTCACCGGTTCGGAATTTGGCGAGGACAACTTCTTCCACATCTTGCATCAATTGAATATTGTTGCTGATAATCGCCAGTTTTTGGCGAATCAGCGCATATTCAAAATATGATGCTTTGATGCGAAAATGTAAATCGCGTTTGGTGCGTTCGTACCGTGCCAATTCGCGATTGGCATCTGCTTCCGCAATTTTTCGTTGCTGGCGCAGTGTGCCAAACCAGGGAAATCCCTGATTTACGGTAAAACGGTTCTCCCGCGTTTCACCGAAATCGTTCAATGACTGTGCCATGTAACCATATGTAATTGTTGGATTTGGCAGCTTTCCGGAACTGCTTGCCTGTTGCGTTGCAGCCTGCCATTTTGCCAAATCCGATTGCAACCCGGGGTTTTGCGTTTCCGCAAATTGAATCAGCTCAGCGAGGTTGCTGGCTTCGGATAAGTTGATTTTTCCGGTTGTATTCGGTCCGTCGGGCTGTGCAAATCCGGCAATTGTTGCCGATAAAATGCAGCCCAAAATGATCATTCGCATAACCACTCCGTCTGATAGTTCACATGCGGCTCTGTTTTTTCAAAAAAACAGCAACTGCAATCGATCAATGCAATTTTATTGAATGAAAATCGGGGAGAGGGAAGGCTAAATCAAAAATGCGCAATGTTGGGTAAATAGGGGAGGAGCGTGGGGATTTCTCGGGACTGCAACGGCGTGCGTCCGCTTTGACTGGACAAATTTTGCCGTCGTTGCATCTCCAGGCAAAAATTTAACGATCGACAACGATACATTTTGTGAATTACCGGTTTGTTCAACCTTCATTAATTGGGCTGACAACAGACGCACCTGACATTTCGTGGTGCAGTTTTTCATCAAAATGGGGTTACTATCGAATGTGGTTTCCTGTTGCCCGGTTGGTTTTTGAGTTGAGCCGCAACATTCGCTGCCGGAATTGCTCTGCTCTTCGGGCATCTGTTGGCAGTTTTCGGCTCCTGCAATCTTGTTTTCGTGATTACATTCCTGATGATTGGTCAATAAACAGCAGCAAAACGCCATCGAGCTGAAAGCAATCACCCATGTTAAAAAATATGTTAACATCAGGATTTTCAGTGATTTAGTGCGATAAAAATTCATCGATATCTGCTTTGCTTTTTGTTTCGTTCGCTAAAAAGATCGTCATTAAATCCAAATTAGTCAACGGTAATTTTGAAATCCTGTTCCGCTACTGCCGAATCGTGACGAAAAATTTTCGTAAATCACTGAATCCGGTTTCATCGATGATCTCCAGTTCATTCCAGCCTTGCCTGCATTCCAGCGGTTTTTCGTGGCGATTTTCGGTAGCGCCGAGAAACCGATCGTTCAAATACCAAAATATTTTATGGCGATTGTCGCGATGCGCTGCCCTGGCCGTCACTTTTTGCAGCACGCTGCCAAAATCGCGGGGAACCCACAGCCGGGCGTTTTCCTGCGGATACAAAATTTCGATCGGCGAGTTTCCGGCAATTGCGCCGCATTCAGGATTGTGAACCGGCGATTTGCCAACCATTTGCCCCCTCCCGCGAACATATTGAACCACATCCGGCGGGAAAATCAGCATTTGTTGAGCGTGATATTCGGTGGCTGTCCAGCAGCGCGAGCAAACCTCGTATCCGGTTTTATCTGAGATAAATATTTTTCGATGGAAGTTGCAAATTTTCAACGGTTTAGCGTGTCGCGGTGCCGATGCAAAAATGGGTTCCGGGCAGTTCTGCGAAGCGAGAAATCCGGTTTCGCGACAAATTTCGATAGCTTGCAAATCTGTTTCCTGCACTGTAAACCAGGTTAATCCAGGGTTTTTGGGAAGCGAATTAAAAACATCGAACAGAAGCGGACCGGCGCTTTTTGATCCGGCAAGATTGGCATTTCCTACACCGGAAAAATTGCCGACCCAAACCGCGATCGTCCACTCCGGACTGACGCCCACTGCCCATGCATCGCGCTGCCCGTAGCTGGTACCGGTTTTCCACGCCAACGGAAATTGATTCTGGAATAATTCCCAATAAAATTCTGCACCCGGACGTTTCAAATCCCGCAAAATTTCCAGCGTCAAAAAGCTGGCACCGGGACTGATTGTTGCTGAAATCCGGTTTTTCGATTCCGCACCATTTTCCTGCAAAACCGTCAGCGGTGAAAAATTGCCGCCGTTTCCCAAACCGCGAAACAACATCGCCGCATCCCACGGTGTCACTTCTGCGCCACCGATGATTAACGGCAATCCGTAATCATCCGCATTGCGAAACAAAGTGCCAACGCCAGCCTGCTGCAGAAATCGATAAAACGGATAAAGCCCATAGCTGTTGAGCAATCGCACCGCCGGCACATTGAGCGAGCGGATCAGCGCCTGGCGTGCGGGCACAATGCCATCGTATTGCTCGCTGGCGTTTTGCGGAGAAAATGCGCCGTAAAATGTTGGCACATCATGCAGCACCGTTTGCGGGAGAATGAGCCCGTCGTCCATCGCAAGTGCATACAAAAAAGGTTTCAGAATCGATCCGGATGAACGCGGTGCGCGGATTCCATCCACCTGACCCTGCGACCCTGCATCAAAAAAATCCTGAGAACCAACGTAAGCGCGAACGTTTCCTGTTTGTGTTTCCACGACCAGCGCAACGCCGTTGTGGATGCCCTGCGGATTGATAAACGAAATATGTTCGGCGAGCAATCGCTCCGTTTCCGATTGGATTTTGGGCAAAATGGTGGTTTTTAGCAATCCGCCATTTTGCCCGTAACGTGTTTTCAGCCATTGACTTAAGTGTGGTGCCTGCCACGGAAACGGGTGGGAGGATTCCGGCGTTGGTTCGAGAATGGACAGCGCCAGCGTTTCGTCGGAAATAATTCCGGCTTCCTTCATCCTGCGCAACAATTTATTGCGTTTTTCGCGGAGTTTGTCCGGTGCCGCATCCGGCGAAATGAGTCCCGGCGCATTGGGCAAAACTGCGATTGTTGCGGCTTCGCCCCAGGTTAATGCATCGGGTAATTTGCCAAAATAACGCAAAGATGCAGCCTGATATCCAATAATATTTCCGCCATATGGCGCGTGATTCAAATACAATTGCAAAATTTCTTCCTTCGAATAGCGTATTTCCATTTTCAACGCTTGAAGGATTTCCAGCATTTTATGTGCATAATTACGTGATTTAGGATTAAATAGCCGGGCAACCTGCATCGTAATTGTGCTGGCACCACTGACCCGTTTTTCCGAATTGAAATTTTGCCAAAACGCGCGAACCACTGCTCCGGGATTTACACCCGGGTGGTAATAAAAATATTGATCCTCAAAAAAAAGGACGGTCGTTTTTAGCTTATCCGGAATTTTCAGATCAGGATTTGGGGGAAGGCACCACTGCTCATCACGGTTGAGAAAGACACGCAAAATCGGGAATTTGTGTGTGCTATCGGTTGACGGATCACCTAAAATGACGGTACTGTAATCATTTGGAAATAATGGAGTTGGCAGAGGAATTAACCAATAAAACAATAGTGTTGAAACAGCAATCCCGAGCAAAACATATCGCCTGCGGAAATAGGGTGATTTATCAACACGCAAGAATGTCACGTCGTTTTCCTCGTTTCTGTTGCAAAAATATAAAACCAATAATAATTGTTCCCGTGTTCAAAAACAATCACCGGTATTGGAATTATTAACAGAAAAGATGAAAAACATATTTTTGTGAAAAGAATCTGCTGTAAAGAGGAATACCTGAATTTCAGGTATTTTAAGGATTGGGGGAATCCCTGTGTTGCAAAAGTGATTACAAATTACAGAATTATGCTTCGTAAGGGCGCGAACGGACAATTCGCCAAACGAATCCAAAAAAAGCAGTAACGACACCAACGACAGCCCAAACGGAATCACCGCTGATTTGGATATCAACTAACGGGTTCGCATAATATCCGCCGGCGCTATTTGCGCTTTGAGCTGCGTTTTGCAGCGTCGCAATTGCACCCGGATCTGCGAGCAAAGAACCCTGAACATAAATGATGCCTAACAACAGCAATGTTAAGACATACAAAATAAGTACAACTTTTCTCATATCTCTATTACGCATAGGTCGCCTCCAATGAATCTACCATTTTGGGTAAGTACAAAAAATTTGTTATGAATTCACTCCCTTGAAGACGCGGTAATTGAAGAAGCAGCAGTTTCAGCCAGTAAAATAAAGTAGTAGAAGTATTAATCAATTCCTGTCCATCGCTCGGGGTGAAGATACCAAAAAAATTAAACGTGTGCAATAGTTTCACACAAAAAAAATAAAAAATATTTTTTGCCGTTGTGACATTTGTCACTGCGAAAATATACAACAGTGTTTTAAAACCCCATTTATCTGGATGGCTAACTTCCTGTTAATCAGTCAATAAGCCGGTTATTTTACAGAGATAAAATGTGCCGTTGATCGCCAACTGTTGCATTTTATTTTTTGTTGGATATTTTCTTTTGACATATTATGCTTCGAAGCCAATAAACAAATAAATGAATAAAGTTGAGCGATACAGCAGCGCATTATAAATATCTCAAAATAACGGACTGGATAATTCATGTATCGACTGTTTTTGTTGCTTGCCAAAGATCTATTAGTTCCTGCCGGATTGTATTTTTGGCAATCACGTGGAAAATACACGAAACTTGTTGACGGCATTTTGATGTCGCTGTTAAGCGGTGTTTATACCATTTTCGTTTACAAAACCGCCGATTGGGCAATTTACGGATATTACTGGCGGTATTTGCTTCCGGTTTTTTGGTTGACAGCCACCATTTTTCAGTTGATAAGCATTCGGAAAAAGAATCATCCGGAGCCCGGTATTATTGCAAAAAATCGTTTACGATTCGGGCGATTTTTTATTAGCGCAATTACTTTTTTATTCGCTGTATTTGCAATCTGGGCTGTTTCCGGAAATTTCCAGTCCGGTACATCGGTTTCACTTTCCTTTCCTTTAAAAAACGGACAATATTACATTTTAGAAGGCGGCGATTCGCCATTGATCAACACAACGCATCACGCGCTTCCGCCGGTTCCGCAAAAATATGCGTTAGATATTATCGCAATCGGTGAATTTGGCAAACGCTCCGTTGGTTTTTTTCCAGAATCACCGGAAAATTATTATGTTTTCGGAAAACCCGTTTTTAGTCCGATCGATGGTATCGTAACAGCCGTGGTTGATCAATATGCCGATTCCCTCTCAGCGGGGCCAAAAATGGATGAAAATGAAGCTTATGGTAACCGTATCATCATTCAACATGATTCGCTCGAAATTATGCTGGCGCAACTAAAACTGGGAAGCATTTCCGTTACATTGGGTGACACGATCTTTTCAGGACAGCAAATTGCCGCAGTGGGTTGTAGTGGTGATGTCAGCGAGCCGCATTTGCACATTCAGGCAACTATCCCTGCAACCGATGCGCGTGTTCGTCAATATTGGGATCGATCCGGTATCCCAATGCAGTTTAACGGGCGTTTTTTGGTGAAAAACGACATTTTCGAAGAATCAAATTAAACGGTTATTGAATCCCCAATTGTGTTTCCAGTGCCAAAATTTTTCCTTTGGTTTCCTGATCTCCCGGTAAAATGGAGTTTACTATTTTGTAATTACTTAACGCGGTACGGTACCGGCGTTGGCGTGCCGCATCTTCGGCTTTTTCTGTATAAAATGCAACTATTCGAGCCTGCAACGCTAATGCGTCAGAATTCGCGGGATCTAACCGGAGTATTTCTGAGGTGTATAAAACAGCATTATCCGTTTCCGGCAAAGAATACCGTTTTCGTTCGAATGCAATATTCGCGCTTTCGAGTAAAGCAGCTATTCGGGGTGTAAGTGATTGTTTTTCCTGAGATTTAATATGTGTGTGAATTTGAGTAATGCGCTCTCTGGCGATCGGACTGAGCGGCGATTCCGGAAAATCCACGATAAATTTCTGATATGCAATCATTGCTTGGGTATAGTTGCCGCTGTTATACACTTTTTCGGCAGCGGAGAAAAAATCGCTGTCATTTCCGGTGGTGCTTTTTCCTGAAAAAACAAAAGCGAATGCAGCAGCAACCAGCAAAACAATACTGCTGATGCCTAATATTAAACCGGTTTTGCGAGCAGGTTTGTTAACTGCTGTTTCACCGGAGTTAATTTCAGGATTGGTTTGATACCGGGAATAAAATCCGGTCGGATGATCAGCGGAATTTTCTCCAGCGCCGGGATTTTCTGTATCTGGTCGCACCTTAATATTCGGCTCCCCGGCCTGCCGCAATGGCGTCTGGAAAATTGGCGCATGTTGCGTTCGGGTGGCAGAAGGGGATGGTTGCAAGAGATGCAAGCATTTGCGGCAAATGGTATGTTCTGTGCTGTTTTGCGTCCCGCATTTTGGGCAAACCATCCGTAACCTCCGGAGCTTTGTTGTTGATGGCTGTTGTCAACGATTTAAACGTTTACAAATTTTATTCGACTTCGAATACTAATTTAACCCTAAATCCAGAAATTTGTGTGTTATAACGCAAAAAAATGCAATTGCGTTTTAACGCAACATACATCGCATGTAACATGACCAAAACCTGTTGGATCGACCCGTAACTATTTTGAAAATAATGTTGTGCTATCCGCTTCACTTATTAAATTGTGCAGCAAACAAAGACCCAGGAGAAGGGCATGACAAAAGTTGTGTATGAAGGACTGACATTTGATGATGTGTTGCTCCAGCCGGCGCATTCTAAAATTTTGCCGAAGGACGCGGATTTAAGCACACGTCTGACAAATAAAATCCGGTTGAATTCGCCGTTGCTTTCTGCGGCGATGGACACTGTGACAGAATCTGCGATGGCAATTGCGATTGCCCGTGAAGGCGGCATCGGCATCATTCATAAAAATATGTCACTGGAAGCACAAGCGACCCAAATCGATTTGGTGAAGCGCTCGGAAAGCGGTATGATTATCGATCCGATTACGCTGACTGCCGATCGCCCGATTCGCGCTGCGTTGGAAGTTATGGGAAAATACCATATCTCCGGCATCCCGATTGTCGAGGGAAAACGGTTGGTCGGTATTATCACCAATCGCGATTTGCGTTTCGAACAAAATATCGATCAACCGATTGACAACCTGATGACCAAAGAAAATCTGGTTACCGCACCGGTGGGCACAACGCTCGAACAAGCCAAAGCCATCCTCCAAAAACACCGCATCGAAAAATTGTTGGTCGTAAATGAGGCCGGTGAATTGAAAGGCTTGCTCACCGTTAAAGATATTCAGAAAAAACAAGATTACCCGGCTGCCTGCAAAGATAACTTCGGCAGATTGCGGGTTGGCGCTGCAACCGGCGTTGGCGAAGACGGGTTGGTTCGCGCCGCAAAATTGATCGAGCGCGGCGTTGATGTTATCGTGATTGACACCGCACACGGGCATTCCCAAAAGGTTATCGATTCAGTTGCGAATTTCAAAAAACAATATGGCGATGTCGCGTTAATTGCAGGAAATATAGCAACTTACGAAGCGGCAAAGGCATTAATAGACGCCGGTGTAGATGCCGTAAAAGTAGGCATCGGACCCGGTTCCATTTGCACAACGCGAATTGTTACCGGTGTTGGCGTTCCGCAAATTTCTGCAATTATGGAAGTGCACAAAGCCACCAGTGCAGCCGGCATTCCGTTAATCGCCGATGGTGGCATCAAACACACCGGCGACATTGTGAAAGCACTTGCCGCCGGCGCAGATACGGTGATGATCGGCAGCCTGTTCGCCGGATCGGAAGAAAGCCCCAGCGAATCCATTTTATTGGATGGGCGACGCTACAAACAGGTGCGCGGCATGGGCTCGTTGGGCGCCATGCAGCAAGGCAGCCGCGACCGTTATTTTCAGGGAGAAGTTACCGAAGCGGACAAACTCGTTCCGGAAGGAATTGAGGGACGCGTGCCTTACAGCGGACATGTCGGCGACATCATTTTCCAAATGCTCGGCGGACTGCGCTCCGCTATGGGATATACCGGATGCCAAACAATTGCTGAGTTGCAGCAAAAATCCCGCTTTATCAAAATAACCGGCGCCGGAATGCGCGAAAGCCATCCCCACAATGTTGAAATTACCAAAGAATCGCCAAACTACAAATTGCGCAGTTCTTGATTCTTGAATAAACCGATCGGGGCTAAATTATGCAATATGAAAAAATAGACCACGTTGGCGTTGCCGTTCACTCGCTCGATTCCGTTAAAAAAATGTATAAAGATGTGCTCGGTTTAACGCCGGTTTTTGAAGAAGAAGTGCCTGAGCAAAAAGTAAAAGTAGTTGGTTTCAAAGTTGGGCAATCGAATATTGAGTATCTCGAACCAACATCGCCGGATTCCCCGATCGCAAAATTTTTGGAAAAAAGAGGAGAGGGCATGCACCACCTCTGTGTTGGTGTTGCCGATATCCACAGCGTTTTGGCAAATATGAAAGCCAATGGCATCCAGCTAATCGACGAACAGCCCAAAACCGGCGCTGAAGGAAAACAGATTGCATTTGTGCATCCAAAAAGCATGAACGGCATTTTACTGGAGCTGTCGCAGGAAAAATAACCTGTTGTTTATATTGAACTTAATGGCGGGATGCTTTCGGTATCCCGTTTTGTTTTTATGAAAAGATTTATCAAAATAGTGTTGATCGCAATCGTAATTCTGATCGGTTGCTTTGCGGTGTTTGCGGGTTACATTTGGCTCAGCATTCCCGATGTCGCATATCTCAAAAAAGAAAATCCCACAACTACATCGCTAATGGACTTTCGCAAAGCGGAAGCAGAAGCTGCCGGCAAAAAATATGCTGTCAAACAACAATGGCAGCCATACCAGCAGATTCCCGAAATATTTGTCCGTACGGTAACGCTCAGCGAGGACGCCGGATTTTGGGGACACGAAGGCGTAGATTGGGAAGAATTAGAAAAAGCGCTCGATGAAAGCTGGAAATCCGGTAAACCGTTTCGCGGAGCGAGCACTATCACTCAACAAACGGCAAAAAATTTGTTTCTCACGCCGGAACGATCGTATGTCCGTAAAATTCGTGAATATTTCATCGCCAAAAAACTTGAGGAAAATCTGTCCAAATCACGGATTATTGAAATATATCTCAATGTAATTGAATTTGGCGATGGCGTTTTCGGTGTCGAAAAAGCATCCCAAAAATATTTTAGGAAAAGCATTTCCGAACTGACATTAGATGAAATGGTTCGGCTCGTCGCGATAATTCCCAATCCTCTTCGCATGAATCCAACCCAATCCGGACGGGAATTGCGCTGGCGTTCGCGCGTCATTTTGAACCGCTTGCGAGCCTACGATGATATTACCGAGGAAGAATATTTGTTCAATAAAGATACGTTGAATACCTTTTTCGGCGGCGGATTTTGACGACTTGACCAAAAATTAATCAATAAAAAAGCCCGCTTTCGTTTCCAAAAGCGGGCTTTTTTTATTGTTGAGAATGGTGATTATCCGTGAAATTGCGGTTGTTCGAGCCAACGAATCAATCCCAGTTCCACCGGATTTGGCATCGATTTGTTGAATGGCAGCACCCGGATCGTAAAGCGATAATTACCGCTGTTCGATGGCGTTATCGCAGCCTCGTAAACGTATGCACCGTCTTCGAGCTGTTTTTTGCGATTCATATCCACCAGTTCAAATTCATCGTTGTGCAATGCGTCCGTGCGCTCTTTGAAGAGATAAACCTGAACTTTAACATCTGCAGGATCGATTTCACCGATTTTGATTTTCGCACGAATTTTCAGCGGATCGTTGTATTGCAGAACAATTTCTTCGTTCAAATTCATATCTGTCAGTTCAACGTGAACATTCATCCATTGTTGTTGCATTTTTTCGCACCATGCGGCGTATTCTTTGGCAAGCTGATAGCTATCCTGGCTATATTTTTCGCCCTGCCGGATCGCCGGTTGATACAGTTGATTGACATAATCTTTCACCATCCGGTGTGTGTTGAAATTCGGCATCACGCTGGCAATGGAGTGTTTCATCATTTTGATCCAATCGGTCGGCAAGCCATCCGCGCCGCGTTTGTAATAAATCGGGGCGAGATCATTTTCCATGATATCGTAAATGGCTTCGCTGTCCCAATTGTCCAATTCTTCCAAACTACGGTAATCCTCGCGATCGCCAAAAGCAAACCCGTTTTTGCCGTTATAGCCTTCGACCCACCAGCCATCGAGAACGGAGAAGTTGATTCCACCGTTCAGCCCGACTTTTTGTCCGCTGGTTCCGGATGCTTCCTGCGGTCGGCGAGGGTTGTTTAACCACACGTCAACACCAGAAATCAGGTCGCGGGCAACACTCATATCATAATTTTCCACAAAGAAAACCCTGCCGCGGAAACCTTCTTCTGCAGCTAATGTGCTCACAAAACGAATCAATTCCTGACCACCCATATCTTTCGGGTGTGCCTTTCCGGAGAACACCAGTTGAACCGGTCGTTCGGGATTGTTGAGAATGCGTTTGAGGCGCTCTTTATCGCGGAAAATGAGCATCGCACGTTTGTATGTTGCAAAACGGCGTGCAAATCCGATGGTGAGAATGTTCGGATCGAGCATGTCTTCCAACCGGTGGAGATGCAAAGTGCCCACTTTGTTTCGCAAATTTTGTGAGCGGATACGTTCGCGAACATGGTTGAGCATGATTTGTTTGACACTGTTTTTGGCATCCCACAATTCCTGATCCGGAATGCCGAAAACGCCGCGCCAATATACCGGCTCATCTACATGCTCGTGCCAATCCGGGCTCAAATGTTTTTCGTATAATTTGCGCATCGCGTAAACTGTCCAGGTGCTGGCATGCACACCGTTGGTGATATGCCCGATGGGAATTTCATCCACCGGAATGCCGGACCACACATCTTTCCACAAATTCCGCGAAACGCTGCCGTGAAGCTTACTCACGCCATTGCGGAATTTGGATAGTTTCAGAGAAAGCACGGTCAGGTTGAAAATCTCGTAACCTTCCGGCTGCACTTGCGAGCCCAATTCCATAAATTGATAGCGGCGAATGCCAACGGATTCCCAATAGCGCTGGAAAAATTTTTCAACAAAATGGAGCGGGAATGCATCGTTACCAGCGGGAACCGGTGTGTGCGTGGTAAAAATCGTATTGCTGGCGACAGCTTCCAATGCCTGGTAAAAGGACATTTTTTTCTCTTTCACCAATTGGCGAATACGTTCCAGTGCCAGAAAAACGGAGTGCCCTTCGTTCATGTGCCAGGCTTGTGGTTCGATGCCCATCGCGCGGAGCGCGCGAACACCGCCCATGCCTAACAAAATTTCCTGTGAAATGCGCATTTCTTCATCGCCGCCATACAAACGGGCGGTAATCATGCGATCTTCCGGCGGATTTTCGGGTAAATTCGCATCCAGCAAATATGCCGGAATGCGCCCGATTTGAGCTCGCCAAATGGCAAATTTAACATCGCGCTGCCCCAACGGGACAGTAACAATCAAATCCGAACCGTTTTCTTTGGTTACTTTGTGCAGCGGTAAATCGTTGCCGTTGTGCGGAATGTAAAGCGCAATCTGATTGCCGTGTGCGTCAATTTGCTGGGTAAAATAGGTTTGGTGATAAAACAAACTCACACCAACCAACGGTAATCCCAAATCGCTGGCAGATTTCAAATGATCGCCGGCCAAAACGCCAAGTCCGCCGGAATAAATGGGCAGCGATTCGTGAAACCCGAATTCAGCGGAAAAATAGGCAATTACTTTATTGCGATCTTTTGGAAAGGTTTGTTTATACCAGGTATTTTCTTCAGAAATGTATTCGTCAAATTCGCGGACAACCCGTTTATACATCGACAAATATTCCGGATCATTCACACAGCGGTCCAGATCGCGCTGTTGAACTTCCCGCAAAAATTTTATGGGATTGTGGTTGGTTTTTGTCCAAAGCGCCGGATTAATCTGGCGAAAAAGCTGGCGCGCTTCCGGCGTCCATGCGAATGACAAATTCTTTGCCAGCTCTTCCAGCCGCTTAATCTCGGATGGCAATTCTGGAATAACTTTAATAGACCCAACATACTGCATTTGGTGATCTCCTTAATCTAAACACGATATGATTTTTATTCAAAAAAACAGGCAGTTATTTGATTGGACCGTCCAATTATAACACATTGCCGGTCTTGAGAACAGAAGTTTTTCAATTTAACAGACCCGGAAATTATCAAAAATACGGTTAAATAATAATAAAATATTGAAACTGGAAACATCGATTTATTCTTTTTCGGATAAAACCGCCTTGAGTTGAGCGGAAAAATGTTGCTAAAACAAATACACCGCAGTATATTTTTTATTTTCCCGTTATTTTGGCAAAAATAATGCTATTTTTTGATGCCAAACCATTTAAACACAAGTTAGGTTTTTGGGCAATAATTCGGCACTTTTTATTTTGTTGAGTAGAAAAAATCATATCATTCATATTTAATCAAAACGGAAATTTATGAAACCGATTTACAGCATGACCGGCTACGCTACCGAAAAAAGCGCGTTATCCAACGGTGAAATCACTTGCGAATTTAGAACGCTTAACTCTCGCTATTTGGAAATTTACCTAAAACTGCCGCAGCAATTGCGCAATTATGAAGACGCGTTTAAAAACGTGATCCGAAAGCATATTGACCGGGCGAAAGTAAATTGTGTGATCACAATTTCCGAAACCGAAGTTCTGCCGGATATGATGCAAATCAACGCACCGCTGGTTAAAATGTATCGCCGTTTGCTGGAAGATCTCCGGATGAGTGCGGACATCAAAGAACCGTTAAAAATTTCCGATTTTCTGCAATTCAAAGATTTATTCAATATCGCGGAAAACGTTGCAGATGATTCATTAGTAAAGGTTGTTGAGAAGTTGCTGGTTCAGACCATCAAACAACTCAACGTTGCGCGATCCGAAGAGGGCGAAAATTTGCGAAAAGATATGCTCAGCCGCCTCAACAACGTGATGCAAATGGGCAACGAAGTGCAAACCTACGCCGCCCAAAACTCCCGAATGGAATTTCAGAAACAGATGGAACGGCTCAAAAACCTGATTGATGACAACAAGCTCGATCGCAACCGGCTGGAAATGGAAGTCGCGCTAATTTCCGATCGTGTGGATATTAGCGAAGAAATTGTCCGGCTGAACAGCCACATCGAATTGTTTAAAGAAGATTTGGAACAGGGTTCGCCCATCGGAAAAAAACTCAATTTTATTTTGCAGGAAATGCATCGCGAAGCGAACACGATGTCTTCCAAAAATACACTGATCGAGATCAGCCACCGCGTGGTTGCCATTAAAGAAGAAATTGAGCGGATGCGCGAGCAGGTTCAAAATATCGAATAAAATTGCAGACAATTTTAACCATTGAAATTTTGCAGTTGCGCCAATTCAAAAAAATTTGGATTGGCGCTTTTTTTTGATCAACATCTTTATTTATCCAACGCAATAATGCGGGTTTTGGGGTGTTTTGCCAAAAACGCGTTGATGATTTTGCGAATATCCTGATTGTCCGCGCGCTGCTGAATGTGTTCGCCAATAGCTTCCATTGCTGATGCTGAAATCGCATCTTCCGGGAGAAAACCAAATCCGCGATACAACCCCTGCCGGACGAGCACCACGCCTTTTTCCTCTGCATTTCTGCCTTTTGTGACAATCAGAAAATCCGGAAAATCGTAACAAAACTGGTCGATCGCCTGATTGGCGCGCAGGTTGTAATCCTCCGGCGATTCGCTGCCGACGCACGCACCGTTGCACAATTTGAGATGATAATTGAAACACGGTCCGCGATTTTTATACAATCCGCACAATTTTTGGCACAACCGGTATTTTGCAATGATCCGATCCTGAAACGATTGCGCCTGCTTTTTGTTGGAGAAAGCGATTACCAGTTCCCCGTCGATACCGTTCGGTCCTTTCGGACCAAAACGCTGCAGCGAAAACGTCAAATATCCATCAGCAGAAAGTTGGGAAAATAGCCCGTAGCGATAGCGAATCGTTCGCTGGCTTCGGTTAAAAACTGGCTGATGCGTTTTTATCAAATCCGATTCCAGCAACAGCGCAATCAGTTCGCTGCCGGTAATCTGGTAATCGATGCGCCGGATGTGGTGCTTCATTTTTAGTGATTTTTGCGATTTCAGATCGCCGGAAAAATGACTCTGCACCCGTTTGCGAATATTTTTGCTTTTACCGACGTAAATCAACCGGTCGCGTTCATCATAAAAAAAATAGACACCGCAATCTTCCGCCAACTTGTTGATGTCATTGCGGTTGAGTCCCGGTGGTAAAATGTTTTCGCGGATGTTTTCTTTTAGCGATTCTGTTTCGGAAACCGGACATTTTTCCAAAATCTGGAGGTGTTGAAACAGTAGCAGCGTTGCGTTCGCATCTGCCAATGCGCGGTGCGCGCCGTTCAACGGAATGTTCAGTTTTTTGCACAAATAGCTCAATTTATACGATCCAAAATCCGGCAACAGTTTGCGGCTGAGCCGTTCGGTACAGAGTTGCTGTCTGCTGAAATTGTAGCCCAAACGCGAAAATTCTTTTCGCAAAAAAGCATAATCGAACCGGGAATGGTGCGCGACGATAATTCGGTTTTCGGTTAATTCGACAATTTTTCGGGCGATTTGGAAAAATTTTGGTGCGTCCGATAGCTGTTTGTCAACAATGCCGGTAAGCCGTTCGATGCCCGGCAGCAGCTGAAATTCCGGATTGACGAGCGTGCAAAAACTGTCCGTCAATTGCTGCCCGTCGAACTGCAAAATGGCAATTTCGAAAATCCGGTCAGTGCCGGGATCGAGCCCGGTTGTTTCTAAATCTATGATTGCAAACATGTTGCTTTCGCATTTTTCATTAATCACGACACCATATTTTCCGATAATTCAATTTGCTATTCACTTGAACTGAGAAGAAACGCATTTTTTCACCTTTTTGGTGCTCAAAAATTCACTGCGAAGCTGAAATAAATAACATTTTTCAACGCGTTTCAACAAACAATTTAAACAAGAGCGCATGAATGAGCCTGCCTTCACTTTCTCCAGAGGCAAAGTTGCAGATTGCAATGGGTATCGGCAATTCCACGGAGTTGGAAATGCTATTATCCGAAAGTTTGAACGCCTATTTACAGCAATGTGGCGCTGTCGCCGGGGAAGTGTATTTCAATAAAAAAAATGAATCGCAGAAATTTGAATTTAAACGGGTGTATGGCTTCCACCGGCTCGGCAAAAAACAGGCGCTCTACGACGATTCTGATCTGCTGAATCTCCCGAAAAATATTGACGAGAGTGGATTATCTCAATTTTTGGCAACGCTGCCACGGGTTGTCGAAGATCCGGAAGGTGATTTCGCGAATTTGATGGCGCTGCCCGATGTGGGATTGCTGATGCTGATTACGCCGAACGAGCCGTTGTCCGAAAAAGTGTTGCGCGAACTGCTGCCCTTCAATCACAAACTTGCCGATGCCTGTTTATCCTGTTTGCAAATTCGCCATCACCAAAAGAAAAATGAACAACTGAAGCGCCACAACAGCAAATTGCAATCGCGCAATCACGAGTTGAAAAAGGCGCGGGAACGGTTTATCGGCATCATCGATAATTTTCAGCAGCTCACCAAATCGCTGCGTGATTGGGACAAACAATTCCGCAAATTGTATGGCGAAGTTCAGGATATCGCATTTAAAGTGAGCACCGATGGCGTATTGCTGAATATCAGCTCGGCAATTTCAAATTACACAGATTATTCCGCCAACGAAATTCAGGGCAAACAGATGAGCGAGTTGTTTTTCGATATTAAGGAATACCATCAGTTGCGGGCGGAATTGAAATCGCGCGGACAGGTGTTGAATTTTGAGGCGCATCTGAAAAACAAAAACAAAAACATGATTTATGTGAACCTGAATGCCAGCGCCATTTACAACGCGCGCGGTGATATTGAAAACGTGGAAGGCGCCATTCTCGATATTTTCGAATGGGAAATTACCGCTGATGAAGTGAATCTCGCTGTTTTTGAACTCGAACGCAATTTCCAGAAAAAGGAAATTACTCCGGAAATTTTCCAAAAAGAAAAAGCATACCGCATGCATGCGGAAACAGCGATGCGGAAAATCAGCCGGTTGAATGCGGATTTGATAGCGATGATTCCGCAAATGCTGATCGGCGTGGACGAAAATGATTGCATCACCCATTGGAACGAAGCCGCAGAACGGGTAACCGGCATTTCGCAAAACAAGGTTATCGGGCAGCCGTTGCTGCGGTGCGGCATTCGCTGGAATTGGGATAAATTGGTGAAAACCATCTCCACCTGCATCGAAGAAGAGCACCCGGTTCGATTAAAACACTTCAATTTTACCCGTCCGGATGACCAGATTGGCTGGCTCGATTTATCCGTTCGCCCGATCTTCGATGACAAAGATAAACCCTCCGGCATCATCATTCTTGGCCATGAAATTGCCGATTAACCCCGTTTTTTCCACCCAGATTGAATTTTCAACTCTATTGTAAAACCGCAATTTTTCCAGTATATTCTGGCTTGATCTTCGTATTCGGCAACGATTGCCAGTTACATTTGATCCGGTTTTTTTCCTGAACAGGAAATCGCATTATTTATCAGATTGAGCGGAGGAATCTCAATTTATGCAGCATCAGTACGACGCAATTATTGTCGGTGGCGGTCCGGGAGGAGCGACAACAGCATTATACGCAGAGCGATTGGGATTGAACGTTTTGCTTTTAGATAAAAAACAATTTCCGCGGGATAAAATTTGCGGCGATGCCATTTCCGGCAAAAGCATATTGTTTCTTCGCGAACTGGGATTAATCGAGCAGCTCGAGCGTTCGCCACAGGCGTTTGTCGATTCCATTTTGTTCTCATCCCCGAATAATACGCATGTGAAAATCAAACTGGTGGCATCGGCACAAAACGTTTCGCAGGGATTTGTTTGCCGCAGGGAAGTTTATGACAACATCCTTTTTCAGGCTGCCAAAGAAAAAGTTGAAACGCGCGAAGGCTTTTCTGTAAAAGATGTTTTGATCGAAAACGGTCAAGTTTACGGCGTAACCGGAGAAGATAGCGACGGAAAAACGCACGAAATTACCGCAAAAGTAGTGGTTGGTGCGGATGGCTACAACTCAATTCTTTTGCGAAAATTGGGAATGTACGACAACGATCCCGAGCACATGCTGGTTGCAACCCGCGCCTATTATACCGGTGTAAAAGGCATGACCAACGCGATTGAATTGCATTATGTTGAATCCGTAAATCCCGGTTATTTCTGGATTTTCCCGTTGGAAAACGGGATGGCAAATGTGGGTATCGGTATGGTAATCGGCGAATTAAAACGGAGGAATGTGAAGCTGCGCCAGGCGCATTTGGATGCGGTGAACTCACCGGAATTCCGTGAACGATTTGCAAATGCGGAACTGATTGGCGATATCGTCGGGTGGAATTTACCGGCTGGCAGCAAACGCCGGAAAGTTCACAGCGATGGCGTCATTTTTATCGGCGATGCTGCCGGATTGATCGACCCGTTTACCGGCGAAGGTATCGGAAACGCGATGGCTTCCGCAAAAATTGCCGCAGAATGCATTTCCGAATTGGTGAACAGCAATGCATCGTTCGATGCCAATTCGTTAAATATTTACGAAGAGCGTTTGTGGAAACGATTGGGCAACGAGCTCAGCACCGCTTACAAATTACAACGCACCGCACGGTTTAAGGCATTGGTGAATCTGGTGGTCAAGAAGGCCAGCAAAAATCCCAAAGTGTCGGACTGGATTTCCGGAATGATTGCCGGAAACATCAGCCGCCGCGAATTGCTCTCGCCGATGACCTATTTGAAATTGATCTTTAATTAATTGAAAAACATAACGTTAACGTAACGGTTAAATTTAAGTATATGAGAATTATCATCACCGGCGCAACTGGTTTTATCGGCAATTATTTATCCAAATTATTGCTGGAGCAGAATTACGAAATCGTTGTGCTGACCCGCAATGCCAGCAAAGCCCGGAAAAATTTTGGCAGCATGGTAAAATGCGTCGAGTGGGATGCAAAAACCAACAACGGTTGGCAGGCATATGCAGAAGGTGCATATGCCATCATCAATTTGGCCGGTGCTGGAATTGCTGATAATCTATGGACAGAAAGTTATAAAAAACAAATACTTGAGAGCAGGGTAAACGCCACAAAAGCGGTGGTGATGGCGATAGAAGCAGCCAATGAAAAACCCAAAGTTCTGTTGCAAGGTTCCGCAACCGGAATTTACGCCAGTCGCAGCGACGAATTGTTGGACGAAAGCTCAGCCAAAGGTGACAGCTTTTTGGCCGACGTTGTTGACGAGTGGGAAGCCGCTGCCAAATCCGTCGAAAAAATGGGCGTCCGTGTTTGCTATTTGCGAACCGGCGTCGTTCTCGGAAAAGATGAAGGCATTTTGAAAAAATTGTCGCTCCCGTTCAAATTGTTTGTGGGCGGAACGCCCGGCAGCGGCAAACAGTGGTTTTCATGGATTCACATCGAAGACGAAGTGAACATCATTTTTCATTTGCTCAAAAACGATGGTGCGGAGGGCGTTTACAACCTCGTTTCGCCGGACCCGCTGCGGATGGCCGATTTTTGCCAGCAAATGGGCAGCGTGATCAATCGTCCGTCGTGGATTCCGGTACCGGCATTTATGCTGAAGCTGGTGATGGGACAAATGGCAGAGGAAACCGCGCTGGTCAGTCAGCGCATTTTACCACGGCGATTGATGGAAAATGGTTTTCGATTTTCCTATCCCAGCTTGAAACCCGCATTGCAAGATTTGCTCGACTAACATCAAATAAAACATAAAGTTACACGGAGGGAAAATGGCATATAATATTACGTTGATTCCCGGTGATGGCATTGGACCGGAAGTTGCCCGTGCAACCCAGCAGGTGCTCGGTGCAACCGGCATCGAGATTGAATGGGATGTGCAAATGGCCGGTTCGGATGTGATCAACCGTTACGGCACACCGCTCCCGGAAGAAGCGCTCGAATCTGTTCGAAAAAACAAAATTGCGCTGAAAGGTCCCATCGGAACGCCGATCGGCAAAGGCTTTCGCTCGGTAAATGTGGACTTGCGCAAACGGCTCGATCTCTATTGTAATTTCCGCCCGTCACGATCCATTCCGGGCGTCAAAAGCCGGTACGAAGATGTTGACCTGATTGTCGTTCGGGAAAATACCGAAGGGCTTTACAGCGGATTGGAACACATTGTTGTGCCGGGCGTGATCGAAAGTCAGCGGATCATCACCGAAAAAGGCTCGCGCCGAATTATGGAAACCGCGTTCAAAATCGCCAGACGCTACCGTCGCAAAAAGGTAACGGCGGTTCACAAAGCGAATATTCTCAAACTTAGCGACGGATTGTTTTTGGAAGTCGCCCGCGAAGTCGCCCGCGATTATCCCGATATCGAATATGATGAATCGATCGTTGATGCAACCGCGATGAAACTGGTGATCAACCCGTCCCAGTTCGATGTTTTGGTGATGGAAAACCTCTTTGGCGATATCATTTCGGATCTCACCAGCGGACTGATTGGCGGACTCGGCGTTGCCCCGGCATCCAATTTGGGAGACGGTTACGCAGTTTTCGAAGCCGTTCACGGCAGCGCGCCGGACATCGCCGGAAAAGGCGTTGCCAATCCAACAGCGCTTATCCTCAGCGGTTGTCTGATGCTGGAAATGTTGGAAGAACACGACGCCGCAGATCGCGTTCGCAAAGCCATCAGTTCAGTGATCGGCGATGGGAAGCATGTTACGCCGGATCTCGGCGGCAGCGCAAAAACGCAGGAATATGTTGACGCACTTTCCGATCTGATACAGGCAAACAAATGAAAGCAATTTTACCAAAAGAACCCGGCGGTCCCGATGTTCTGGTGATGGTCGAATATCCCACACCCGAACCCGCCGGACATGAATTGCTGGTTCGCGTAAAAGCAACGGCGCTCAATCGGGCGGATTTGCTGCAGCGCGAAGGCAAATATCTGCCGCCAAAAGGGGAAAGCCCGGTGCTCGGTCTGGAAATGGCCGGCGAAGTGGAAAAAGTCGGTTCGGCGGTTTCCGGCTGGCGAAAAGGTGACCGCGTTTGCGCGTTGCTTCCCGGCGGCGGCTACGCCGAATATGCGACCATCCCCGCAAAAATGGCCATCCCGATTCCCGAAAATATGAGTTATGAAAACGCCGCAGCCATCCCGGAAGTGTTTTTAACCGCGTTTCAAGCGCTCTATTGGCTCGGTGGCATCAAATCCGGCGACAACGTGCTGATTCACGCTGGCGCCAGCGGCGTCGGAACAGCGGCGATTCAACTGGTTCGCGGTGCGGGCGGTGTGCCGTTTGTGACCGCCGGTTCGGCAAAAAAACTGGATTTTTGCACCCAACTTGGCGCAAAAATGGCCATCAATTACAAAGCCGGTGATTTTCTACCGGATATTCTGGAAGCCACAGAAAATCGCGGTGTCGATATCATTTTGGATTTCGTCGGCTCGCCGTATTGGGTGCAAAATATCGATGCGTTGGCAACCGACGGGCGGCTGATTATTTTGGCAACGATGGGCGGCGGAAAAGTGGATTCACTCGATTTGCGTAAAATTCTGGTGAAGCGATTGCGCATTATCGGCACGACCCTTCGCGCCCGCGATATCGAATATAAACAACAGCTTACCAATGATTTTGTCCGCAATATTTTATCCGGTTTCGAGGAAGGCACATACGAGCCGGTTGTCCACGAAATTTTGCCGTGGCGACAGGTGAAGCAAGCTCACCGGATGATGGAAGAAAATCAGAATATCGGTAAAATTGTGCTGCAGGTAGGGGAGGAGAGCTGATTTGCAAACCGGACATTCCGCAAATTACTGGATCGACAAACTGAACCTCACGAAACATCCCGAAGGTGGATATTTTAAAGAAATATACCGATCAGCGGAATCTGTTGACGGGGCTGCGCTGCCGGAGCGATTTGGCGGCGCGCGCAATTTTGGCACGTCCATTTATTTTCTGCTCAAAAGCAACGAATTTTCGGCGCTGCACCGCATTGCATCCGATGAAATCTGGCATTTTTACGCCGGATCACCGCTGACTATTTACACGATCAATCCGAACGGTGTGCTGTCTCATATTTTTTTGGGGAATGATTTTGATTCCGGTGAGATGTTTCAGGCGGTTGTACCGGCGGGCAGTTGGTTTGGCGCAAAAGTGCAGTCGCCGGAAAGTTTTGCGCTGGTCGGTTGCACCGTTGCACCCGGATTCGATTTCGCAGATTTTGAAATGGGGAATCGCAAGAATTTGCTCACACGATTTCCCCAACACAAAAATATTATTGAAATGCTGACGCATGGATGATGTTTTCAAGACGTCATTCAGACTGATGGAAATCTCAAATTTTCCCGAACGCCTGCTCAACATCTTCCAATAAATCATCCACATTTTCGATACCGACGGACAGGCGAATCAGCCCGTCTGCCAGACCGATTTTCCGGCGTTCCTCCGGCGGAACAGAGGCGTGCGTCATCAGCGCAGGCAGCTCCGCCAGCGATTCCACACCACCCAAACTTTCCGCTAAAGCAAAATATTGCAAGCTTTCCACGTATGTTTTGGCAGCCTGCAAATCACCGTCGAGTTCAAACGAAAGCATCCCGCCAAAGCCGCTCATCTGCTGGCTGGCCAACGAAAATTGCGGATGGCTTTCCAGTCCCGGATAAATGACCCGCCGCACTTTTTTGTGATTTTCCAAAAATTTGGCAATTTTCGTGGCGTTTTCCTGATGGGCGCGCATCCGCACGGCCAGCGTTTTGGTGCCGCGCAAAATCATGAAACTGTCGAATGGCGATAAAATCGCACCGGCTGCGTTTTGCGTAAACTTAATTTTTTCATAGATTTCAGCATCGTTGAACATCATCGCTCCGCCAACGGAATCGCTGTGCCCGTTGATATATTTGGTCGTGCTGTGCAGCGCGATATCCGCGCCAAGCGCCAACGGATTCTGGAAATACGGGCTCATAAAAGTGTTGTCCACAACCACCAGCGAGTTGTGCTGATGGGCAATTTTGGAAATCGCGCGAATGTCGCACAATTTAAGCAGCGGATTAGTGGGCGTTTCCAGCCAGATCAATCGTGTGGAAGGGCGAATATTTCGCTCCACTTCCAGCGGGTTGCGGGCGTCAACATATGTTACATCGATGCCAAACCGCTCAGCGAAAACGCGGCTGAGCAGCCGTCGCGTGCCGCCGTATAAATCATCGAATGCAACGATGTGATCGCCAGAGGACAGCAGCGACAATATCAGCGATGTTTCCGCACCCAATCCCGATGCAAAAACCAATGCGTGATTCGCGCCTTCCAGCGCCGCCAGCCGATGCTGCAACGCGTCGCGTGTGGGATTATCCGTTCGGGAATATTCGTATCCGGCGGTGGGCACATCTACCAATTTCCGTGCGTAAGTGGACGCCAAATGGATCGGCATGGCAACGTCGCCGGTGCCGCCGTCTTTCAAATTCGGTTCTTCGCCAACGTGAATGGCGCGGGTTTCAAATTTCATTTATTCTCCTTTTCGTGAAAAATCTGGTGTTTTCAGCGAAAAATTTTGACAGGATTACAGGATTTTCGGGATATTTCTGTTCCTAAAACAGGAGACCCCTGCCTTCGCAGGGGTGACAGCTATGTAACTGTGTTAAATGGTCATTCCTGCGAAGGCAGGAATCTCCCGAGTCACTTTTTGCGCAAATGCATTTGTAGAGATCTTCAAAGTGAGATCCGTTTCCGTATCATTTTTATTATGCCGGTTTAATCGATGTAGCCGCGATTTTTCATCCACTCATCGTTGAAAATTTTGCTGAGATAGCGGCTGCCGGAATCGGGCAAAACCACCACAATATTTTGCTCTTTATCATTTTTTTCCGCGTAGCGAACCGCGGCGAGCACTGCCGAACCGCTCGATCCACCGGCAAAAATGCCTTCTTCACGGCTCAATCGGCGCGCCATTTCAAAAGATTCCTGATCGTTCACCTGAATAATTTCGTTAATCGTGTTGAAATCGACGGCTTTTACCAGATAATCCTCGCCAATTCCCTCAACCGCATAAACGTGCGGTTCGGGCAATTTTCCGGTTTTGAAATAGTCGTAAAATACCGAGCCCTCGGGATCGACTGCGACGATTTTCACTTCCGGTTTTTTCTCTTTCAGATACTTTCCTGCGCCGCTGAGGGTGCCGCCGGTGCCGATTCCCGCCACAAAAATATCGATATTGCCATCCACCTGATCCCAGATTTCCGGTCCGGTAGTTTGGTAATGCGCTTCGATATTCATTTGGTTATTGTATTGATCGGGATAAAACGAGCCGGGCGTTTCGCTGGCGATGCGCCGCGCGGTGCTGTAATAGCTCTCCGGCGATTCTGCCGGAACGTCGGTACGTGTGATCACCACTTCCGCGCCAAATGCCCGCATCAGGTTTTTCTTTTCGTCGCTCATTTTGTCCGGCATAGTGATGATGCATTTATAGCCTTTTATCGCCGCAATCATCGCGAGTGCGGAACCGGTGTTGCCGGATGAATTTTCAACGATTGTGCCGCCGGGTTTCAGCAGCCCGCGTTTTTCCGCATCTTCGACGATAAATTTCGCCATTCGGTCTTTTACGCTGCCTGCGGGATTCAGATATTCCAGTTTTACATAAATATTCGATTTCAAATTGCCCGGAATTTTGTTCAATTTGACCATCGGCGTGTGCCCGATCGCGTCCAGGGCATTTTCCAAAACATGCATTAAAGGTCCTCCGTTTATCGATTTTGATTTGTTTATTATCAGCAAATTAGTGAATCAACATAAGTTGGATTCATTTTTCGTGCAGCTGTTACCGGAAATGCAGAATTTACGATGCGATTCTGCGAAAAGAAAACAGATTATCAGATCGCCGTGCTGCCGGATGTCCGATCTTTTTCAAAGAAATTTTTGACAAACGTGATTAAATGATTAAATTTCAATTGGAGATTCAGCATATCGTTTGGCTTTATTTTTATTCACTTTAGCTGCGAAATCGGCGAAGGTTTATTCCGCAACATCTCCAAATTTTCATTCACAAATTGAGGAAAATGATGGCATCGAATAACGATCTCAACGCAGTTTTGGACGAAAAAATTGCTGCCACGAGTCATCACGAACGGAATCCCGGCATGCCGCTGGATCTGGATTGGGTGGTTGGCTCGCGCATCAATCGCAGTGCGGTGGAGCGCCGCGCCGCAACGTTGCCGAAACGGCGTTCCGTGAAAAAAGAGTGGCAGGCAGCATGGTTGCTCCGTGCGATCACCTGTGTCGATTTGACCACACTCGCCGGCGATGACACGCCCGGACGGGTGCAACGGCTTTGCGCAAAGGCGAAACAACCGATTCGCGAGAGCGTGCTGAAAATGCTCGATGTGGCAGATTTGAACATCACCACCGGTGCGGTTTGTGTGTATCCGGGTTGCGTAAAAGATGCGGTTTCTGCGCTGCGCGGAACGAATATTCCGGTGGCATCCGTGGCAACCGGTTTCCCGGCGGGGCTCATTCCGCTGCCGCAAAAAATCGGTGAAATTGAACAGGCAGTCGCCGATGGCGCCAAAGAAATCGACATCGTGATTACCCGCGCACATGTGCTTAATGGCAATTGGAAAGCGTTATACGATGAAATAAAACAATTTAGGGCTGCCTGCGGTGATGCACACATGAAATCAATTTTGGCAACGGGCGATCTGGGAACGCTGACACAAGTGTATCAGGCCAGTTTGGTAGCGATGATGGCCGGTTCGGATTTCATCAAAACATCGACCGGAAAAGAGAGTGTCAACGCGACGATCGAATTCGGTTTGGTGATGGTTCGCGCGATCCGCGAATATCTGGAAAAAACCGGTTACAAAATTGGATTCAAACCTGCCGGCGGCATCAGCAACGCCAAACAAACGATGGTTTGGCAGGCGCTGATGAAAGATGAACTAGGCGACGATTGGCTGAAACCGGATCTGTTCCGAATCGGCGCGAGCAGTCTGGTGAACGATCTCGAACGCCAATTGTATCACTACGCGACCGGGCATTATGCCGCGCGACATCACATTCCGATGGGATAATTCAGGAGAAATTAATGCGAGTAAAAGAGGTTTTCGAAACCATGACATACGGACCCGCGCCGGAATCCGCAGATGCGGTGAATCAATGGCTGGAGCAGCACAACCGCAAATTCGGGCTGTTCATTAATAATGAATGGGTGACGCCAAAAGGTGCGAAATTCCACAGCAGTTTTAATCCTGCCACCGGTGAAAAACTCGGCGAAACCGTGATTGCCGGTCAAAAAGAAGTGGACGCCGCGATGGATGCTGCCCAAAAAGCGTTCGCCGATTGGCACCAAATGCCCGGAAAAGATCGCGCGCGATTTCTATATGCGATTGCCCGGAACATTCAGAAACATGCCCGGATACTTTCGGTAATGGAAACGATGGACAATGGCAAGCCGATCCGCGAATCGCGGGACATCGATATTCCGTTGGTTGCCCGCCATTTTTATTATCATGCCGGATGGGCGCAGTTGATGGAAAGCGAACTGCGCGATTATCAGCCGGTTGGCGTGATCGGGCAAATTATCCCGTGGAATTTCCCCTTGTTGATGCTGGCGTGGAAAATCGCTCCGGCTATCGCAATGGGCAACACCGTTGTGCTGAAACCGGCACCGTTTACCAATCTCAGCGCGTTGCTGTTTACCGAAGTGCTGGCGGAAGCCGGATTACCGCCCGGCGTGGTGAACATTGTGACCGGCACGGACGAAACCGGTTCGCTGATTGTCAATCACCCGAAACTGGATAAAATAGCGTTCACCGGATCGACGGAAGTCGGGCGAATTTTGCGCCGCGCCACCGCCGGAACCGGCAAAAAATTATCGCTGGAATTGGGCGGAAAATCGCCGTTTGTCGTATTCGACGACGCGGATCTGGACAGCGCTGTGGAAGGCGTTGTCGATGCGATCTGGTTCAATCAGGGGCAGGTGTGCTGCGCCGGATCGCGGCTGTTGGTGCAGGAAAGTATCGCCGAAAAATTTCACGAAAAATTGAAACGGCGCATGGCAACACTGCGCGTCGGCGATCCATTGGACAAGTGTGTGGATATTGGCGCGGTGGTCGATCAAGGGCAGTGGGAGCTCGTCAACAATTGGGTAAAAAACGGTATTGCGGAAGGTGGAACAGTTTTCCAGCCGGAAATCGATATGCCGAAAAAGGGCTGTTTTTATCCGCCTACGCTGATCACAGATGTGCATCCGGCAGCAGAAGTGGTGCAGCAGGAAATTTTTGGCCCGGTGCTCGTTTCGATGACGTTCCGCACGCCGAAAGAGGCCATCGAGCTGGCGAACAACACCCGCTACGGACTCGCCGCCAGCATCTGGAGTGAAAATATCAATCTCGCGTTGGATGTTGCCAGCAACGTGAAAGCCGGATCGGTGTGGGTGAACAGCACCAATTTGTTTGACGCGGCATCCGGTTTTGGCGGCTATCGCGAAAGCGGTTACGGTCGCGAAGGTGGTAAAGAAGGATTGTTCGAATATTTGCGTCCGGCGTGGCAGAAACGCGGGAAAAATGCCAAGCCTGAAATTTCAGAAAACGGGAAAAATGCCAAATGGGGCAGTCACGTGCCGCCCGGACCGGCGCCGATTGTCGGCGGGAACGGTGCACAATCGCATATCGACCGCACACCGAAAATGTATATCGGCGGCAAACAGGTTCGTCCGGACGGCAATTATGTTGCCGCAGTGCTCGATAAAAACGGCAAATTGATCGGACAGGTTGGCGACGGCAATCGCAAAGATATCCGTAATGCCGTTGAAGCTGCACACGCCGCGCATGCCGCAAAGGCGGGTTGGTCGATGCGCCACGGGCACAATCGCGCCCAGATTTTGTATTTCATCGGCGAAAATCTGGATGCCCGCGCGGATGAATTTGCTGCGCGGATTGCTGCGATGACCGGAAAATCCGCGAAATCTGCCCGAACCGAAGTCGATTTGTCTGTTCAGCGATTGTTCACATACGCCGCATGGGCGGATAAATTTGGCGGAACAGTGCAGGAAACCACGCTCCGGGGCATCACGGTTGCGGTGAATGAACCGATCGGCGTGATCGGCATCGCCTGCCCGGACGATGAACCGTTGCTCGGGTTCGTTTCGCTGATGGCGCCGGCAATTGCGCGCGGCAATAGCGTGGTGATCATTCCGAGTGAAAAATATCCGCTGAGCGCCACCGATTTTTATCAGGTTTTGGATACATCAGACGTGCCCGGCGGCGTGGTGAACATCGTCACCGGCAACCGTGATCACCTCACAAAAACGCTCATCCAGCACGAAGATGTGGACGCCATGTGGTATTTCGGCAGCGCCGAAGGCAGCTATCACACCGAATACGAATCTGCTGCAAACATGAAACGAACCTTTGTCAGCCACGGCATCGAACGGAATTGGCGCTCAGCAGAGGAAGGGGAAGGGCACGAATTTTTGCACGAAGCAACGCAGGTAAAAAATATCTGGGTGCCCACGGGCGCATAATTTTTGGAAGGATGTCATTCCTGAAAAATCAGGTCTCTTTCTGATTCAAAATTAAAAAAGCCGCCCGGCGGAAAATTGCCGGACGGCTTTTGTCGTATTATATTCGACATCGTCGGTTGGTTTCAATTGTAAAATTTATTTGCCCGTGTGCGCAAGTTCCGCAATTTGGACAGTTGTGTCGTTTCGTACCAATCGCACAAAAGAGCCGAAATAGCCGATTGGTTCGGTGCTCACTTTGCCACTGGTGAAATAAATTACTGTCGGCCACTCAGCCTGATCCGTTTCGTTGGTGTAAATCCAGGCTTGTTCGTTATCGAAAACCGGATCGATTTTTAGTTGATTGCCCCGTTTCACTTCGTTCGAAATCAGCGATTGCGCTTCGGATTTGGTGGGCAAACGCCAGTCCGTGAAACCGCCAAAGGCAATGCTGTTCAAGCTGTCCACATACGATTGCACAACATCACCCATCATCAAATCTGTCGAACCGGATTGTTGCCACACCAAATTGTTGCTGTGATCGTAAACGACCTGTTTTACGGCATCCAATTCGAAACGGCTATTATTTTCAGCGCTGTTTGATTGAGCGAAAAGCGGCGAGAAAAGCAACGGGAAAAATAAGAATAATGCGGGAATTTGGAAATATGATTTCATCAGTACACCTCCGTGTGTGTTGTTTTCAAATTAAATTACTAACGGTTTAAAAATAACATGTAACACGGTTGGCGATGTGCGGGATGTCGCACGAATATTTTTGCAAATTATTAAACATCCGTGGGAATTTCGTCAGATAAGTGCCGGAACCAGAAAAAATACAATCCCGCTGAGAGAAAAATTTGGATTGCAAAAAGGTAAGTGAAGTAATGCCATTGTTTGAAAATTATTTGCATCAGCATCAAAAAAAGTGACAATTGCCACAGCACCGCTATGCAAACCGCGATGATATCGCGGCGGTTCTCTGTGCGGATCGATTGTTTTTGTAATTCCGGCAAATTTTCACGGATGTGCCGCCAGAAACCGAACGGACGGGTGGTTTTGAAAAAATGGCTCAGCACAGCGTCGTCAGTCGGTTTTGTGGCGAGCGAACCGGCGACGGTGCCGAATAGCGCAATGCCCGAAACGAGCAGGAATTGCCAATATTCCGGCACATCCGGCAGCCAGATGCGCTGGGCGATCGCCGCCAGATTTCCCGCCAGCGTTCCGATCGCGAAGCCGTATCCGTTCATCCGCCACCAATACCAACGCAGCAAAAGCGGCACAAACAGTCCCGCGCCGATGCTCATGGTTAGCCAACCCCAAATATCGTTGATGCTGGAAACATTGCTGGTGAGAAAAAGTCCCGCGCCGACCACGATAACCGATGCCCATCGGCTATGCCGAAGTAATTGTTTTTCCGTAGCTTGCGGGTTGAGAAATGCCTGATAAATATCGCGCACCCAATACGATGCCGCAGCGTTCACCGTCGAATCGAATGTGGACATAAACGCCGCCATCAATCCGGCGATGAGCAATCCTTTCAAACCAATCGGCACCAAATGGTTGATGACGATCGGCAGCACCTGCTCCGGATCGGCAATCGGTTGTCCCTGTTCAACGCCGATGGTAACGCCCATCAACGCAATTGCGGCGATAAACGGCCAGCGAAACGCCAGCAATACTGTCCAAAAAAGTGACAACAAACCCGCTTCACGATCGCTGCGGGCGGCAAAATAACGTTGCGCCATATAGCCGCCACTGCCGGCGCTGCCCTCGATAATCGTTTTGATCAGATAAAAAATGATCGTTATGCCAAACAAATTGTAAATCGAATACGCCGTATTTTCCGGCAAATTCAATTGCCAATCGGGAAGCAGTTGCGTCCACTGGTTGCGATTGGTGGCGATTTCCAGAAATCCGCCATCGCGAAGCGGCACGGAAACGCTGAAGATTTCCGGCACCGAAAAATTGGCGATAGCTATTCCGCAGATGATCAAAATGGTAATAAAAATGAGCACGCCCTGCACCACGTCCGTCCACACCACGCCGAACAATCCGCTGGCGACGGTGTAAATCATCGCCAAACCGATCATCATTGTTGCCGCCAAAAATTCCGGCGAAAAGCCCAAAATTGCCGGCAATCCCAAAAATTCCCCGATAAATTTCCCCGCGCCCACCGCAAAATAGGTTACAATCGCGACAGCGCTGGTCAGCACGGCCAGCGCAGCAATCACGCGTGCCACTTTGCCCTGGTTGCTGCTGCCAAAACGAAATTCCATCCATTCCGCCATGGTCATCACCTGCGCGCGGCGATTCCATTTGCCCATAAAAATCATGAAAAATGCCATAATCAGCACGATGCCGCCGCGCAATTCCACAAAAAATCCCATCGTGCCGAGCGCGTAAATGAACGCCACGTTGATCATCGTGCCGCTGACATCCAGATTGGACGCCATGCCGGACGCGCCCAACACCCACCACGGCAATTTGCGATCGCCCAAAAAATACGCGTCGATTCCGCCGGATGCTTTTCGCTGAAAATACAACCCGACGCCGACCATCATTGCCAGATAAAGCGCGATAATACTGTAATCGAGAATGGACATGTTGACCTATTTTTTTTGTGCGGCGATCACCACAACCGGCTCGGCGGCGGGAATTTTTTGCAATTCGATATCCACCAGCGCCATGATTTGCGACGCGTCCACCAATCCGGTGAGATCGATAATTTTGGCGGAAACCAGCAGAAAAATGTCCGGTACCAACGCACCGGCATCGCCGTAATTGGTGAGTTGTTTGGTGAATTGCTGGATTTGCGAACGGACATTTCCGGCAGAAATTCCGGCAACCAGACAATCGTTGAGCTGCAGCCGGATAACGCCTTCGCGGTCGATCACCCGCAGTTGCGTGATGTCGGATCGGATCAATCCGAACATCTTTCGCTCGGTAAATTGGTGAACAACTGCGCTGAGAAATGCGGTTTCACCGGCAAATTTTACATTTTTTGAGGTTGTTTTTATTGATGTTGCAGCGATTTCCAACAGCGCGTTCGAATCGAGTTTTTGCGAATCCACATCGCGGGCGCGCATTTCGCTGGAACCGGTGGCGATGGCGATCAGCCGTTTGTTGCGGGTGTCCACTTCCACGCTGACTTCGATGCTTTCCGGTACCGCGCCCATTTTTTCCACCGATGCGATGGCATCCTGCCGGATGTTCAAAATATCGTGTTCTGTCGGTTGCATAACGCTGCGTTCAACCGTATCGCGGATGATGCCCAGCGCCGCGCCGATCGCCGAAATCACTTCGCTGTTTTCCGCAATGTCGTGGGGAATTTTCAAATATTTGCTGAGATGCGGCACAATCGCAGATGCACCGCCACCGCCGCCGACAAAACGGATCAGGTTTTCGTCGAGTTTGTATTCGCGCATCAGTTGGTGAATCACCGGTTTTATTTTTTCGGAGCTGATCGTCAACATTTCTTCGGCGATGTCGTGCGCATCACGATTGAGTTTTTTGGCGAATGCGCCGAAAAATTGCCCGATTGCATCGCGATTGGCAGCGCCGTGCCCGACATTTTTCACCAAATCGAGAAAATAGGACGCGCCGGTTGGTGTGATCGCGTATGCCGAATCGTCGTTTTTTCGGCGAATTTTCAGGTAATCCGACGGGTCGCCGGGTTTGGGTTGCAGCGTTTCCAGTTCGATATCACCAAAATCGGGATTCTCCGCAAACGCGATGTAATTCAAATTGGCGATGTGAGCACTTCGCGGCCCGACATCGATAATGTTATTGCCGGAAATGCGCGGCACAGAACCGCCGGCGATGCCCAGCGTACGCACATCGAGCGTTCGCAGATAGAGCCGGTTGCCGCCGATTTGGGCGCTTTTCACCTGCGGTTTACCGTTTTTGATCACCGAAATATCACTGGAAGTGCCGCCTACTTCGATAAAAATACCGTCCGAAACGCGGGCATACATGAGCGCGGCAGCGACACCGGCGGCGGGTCCCGAAAGCATCGTGAGAATCGGGCGGCGGCGCATTTCGTCGATGTCCATTATGCCGCCGTCGGAGCGCATGATCATCAGCGGCGCAGCGATGCCGCTTTCGCGAACCGATTGTTCGGTCATGTTGGCGGTTTCCAACATTTTGGGCATCATGCTGGCGTTGATCACGGCAGTCCGGGTGCGGATCCGCAATCCGTACAGTTGGGAAATCCGGCTGGCAGCGGTGGATAAAATACCCATTTCCGATGCAGTTTCCGCCACCAGATGTTCGTTTTCGGGGTGATCGACGCCAAACGCTTCGGATGCGACGATCACTTCCGCGCCGTCGTTGCGCAACTCGCGAATCAGTGTTTCGGCTGTGGATTTGGTGATTTTTTCGCTGACATCCACATATCGATACGCCGTTTGCAGCAATTTTCCCGGTGCCAATTCGATGTTGCTCGGATTGATTTGGCGATTGGCAATTTTCCCCTCAACGCCTTTGCCCATGCCGATTACGCCGACTTTGGCGACATCTCCCTCAAGCAGCGCGTTGGTTGCCTGAGTGGTCGAATGGGCGATCAGCACCACTTCCGTTGGATCAATGCTGGATTGGGCGAGCAGCAAATGCAGCGAAGTCACCACGCCTTTGGCAACGCCTTCGCGGGCAGTGTGCGTTGTGGGCACGCAGGCTTTTCCGATGATATCGTATCTGGCGATATCCACCGCAACCGCGTGGGTAAACGTGCCGCCAACGTCAATACCGATTTTGATTTTTCTGTTCAATTTTGATCAATAAATAGTTGTTTATTTTGATGTTGAATTATTTCAATAAAACATCAGCGCTGCGGCGACCAAACCCAACACAGCCAAAATCCAGGTGTAGGGGAGGGTATTCCAGAGCACTTTTTGGACATCCTGCTGCATCTCGTTTGCCAGCCAAACATTGTGGGTGTTGGTCGGATCGCTGATGCCCTGAACCTGTCCCACCGCCAGCATCAGCCCCATCACTGCGGCGGCGGGCATGCCACTGGCTAAAAAAATCGCTGCGAGTCCGTAGCCCATCCCCCAAACGTTTAGCGGTCCGCGATACAGCGCTAACGGTGCCGCAAATCCGAATAATAAAATGTAGCTAAACCCATGTTCAGGAACGATTTGCGCCATCACCGGTTTGAGCAAATTCAGCACCGGCCAGCCATCCGGATGTGTCGCATTCCACGCGCCGCCGGGACCGATAATCGCGTTCAGCAACATCCCGATGCCCAGCATCAGCACAATTGCGGGCATCACCACAGCGCCGCCTTCCAGCACGGATTGCACAAAAATATTCAGGCTGCCTTTGCGGAATGTCGCGATAAATCCGTAAACCAGTCCGCAAATAAATGCGGCAATAAAATTGACGTTGAAAATAAGGATCAAAAATAACGGGATTATCGGCGTGAAATAGGCTGTCCACCCGACGGTTTCGCTGCGATTGTTGCGGATAAATCGTTGAAAAACAGTAGTCAGTACTAACAACATCATTCCGGCGGCGGCGAGTTGTTTTAAACCGCTCAACATCATTTGAAATGCAGATTGAACAGCACTTTGTGTTTCGGTTGGCAGGAGCAAATAAATCACACCGCCGCCGAGAACAACGGCAATAATTGACGCGCTTAAACCTATGATTTTTTTTAATTTAAGATCGTGCCCATCGCGATACAACTGCACAGTCACATACACCAGCGAAGCGACAAAAGTGATGCCGAACATCGTCAACGCAAACGGGCGAATCTGATCGAGGGAGAGTTTCATTACATCAATATACAGCGCCCAATTTCCGGCGTTCAAAATACCGCCCATGCTCAATCCGAACAGAAAAATGCCCACAACAGTCATCGAACCGATGCCGACCGATGACATGATCGGAAGCGCTACCGTGGCAATCATAATAATCGCGCCCAATCCGCCGAGTGTGGTAAATAGCATCGTGATTAACGATAGCATGATAATCGCAATAAACCACGGATTATCGCCGGATAGCTCCGCGCCTTTTTTGATAAATTGTTCCGCAACGCCGGTTTTTTGCAGCAAAATACTGAGCATCGAGCCGAACAGGGCAACAGTGTAGGCGTTCGCGAGCCGGGTAGCGCCGCCGCCGATGACATGTTGCACGGTATCATCGATTGATACACCGGCAACAAGCGGAATCCCGAACGCCATCAGTGGCAGGGCTATCAACGCCGGAATTATCCGGAAAAACATCAGCAGCGCCATAAGCAAAAAAACGCCGATCATCAGAGCTAATTGTAACCATTCCATAATGCGCCAAAGTTAGCAAAATTTTCGAAATATCGAAATATTTTAGAAAGTTAGTTTACTTTACTAACTTTCCTCTTGAAATTCAAATAGTTTTTCCATTATATTGCAGCGGCAGTCAAATTCACGGCGATTCCAGCTTGCAACGCAACTAAACAACGCTTCGGAAATCAGCAAAAATGAACCACAGTAATTCAACGATATTTTGCGATGTTCTGGTCATCGGTGGTGGTGCCAGCGGTGTTTGTGCAGCAATTCAGGCTGCGCGAATGGGGGCGAACACTGTTTTGGTCGAATCTTCGCCGTGGTTGGGAGGCATGTTGACCGCCGCAGGCGTAAGTTGCGTTGATGGCAATCATCGCTTGCCATCTGGTTTGTGGGGCGAATTTCGCGAAAAACTGGCGGAACATTACGGCAGTTTGGAAAAACTGGCGACTGGTTGGGTGAGCAATTGTTGTTTTGAGCCCAAAGTTGGCGCAGATATACTTCGAGAAATGACGCGGAATGAAGCGAATCTGAAAGTGTTGTTTAAACTGAATTTACGTGGTATGATCACAGACGGTAATCGCGTGTTGGGTGCAGAATTTTCGGATACATTTGGAATTTTGTTGAGATGCGAGGCAGGCATCACCATCGACGCTACCGAATATGGTGATGGTTTGGCCGGCGCCGGTTGCACATTCGATTTGGGCAGGGACAGTCGCGCAGAATCGGGCGAAAATTTTGCTCCGGAACAGCCGGATAACATTATTCAGGATTTGACATACGTTGCCATTTTGAAAGATTTCGGCGCAGATTCAGATAAAACAATTCCCCAACCGCCCGGCTATCATCCGGAAAAATATCGCGGCTGCTGCCGGGAAACAGGTGGAAACCCCGACTCTGTTGATGCTAAACAAATGCTCGAATACGGTCGTTTGCCAAACAATAAATTCATGATTAATTGGCCTAATAACGGCAACGATTATTTTTTGGATCTCACAACTGCGACGACAGACGAACGCAAATCAAAACTGCAAATCGCTAAAAATCATACACTTGGCTTTGTTTATTTTATCCAGACAGAATTGGGGATGCCTCATCTCGGACTTGCCGAGGATGAATTCCCGACACCGGATTTGCTCCCGTTTATTCCCTATATTCGCGAAAGTCGGCGCGTCAAAGGCGTTGTCCGGTTGACGTCAAATCACATCGAATTGCCTTACAAATTTTCGTATTTCCCTGATGGTATCGCCGTTGGCGATTATCCGCTCGACCATCACCACAAACAACATCCGCATAATATAATTGAGGAATTCCCACAAATTCCCGCGTTCAACGTGCCGTTTGGCTGTTTGGTGCCGGCGGAAATGGATGGGCTGCTGGTCGCGGAAAAAAGCATTTCGGTGACGCACATCGTAAACGGTTGCACGCGATTGCAACCCGTGGTGATGCAAATCGGGCAAGCTGCCGGTGCTGCTGCTGCGATCTGTGTTCAACAAAATATTCAACCTAAAAATGTAAACATTCGCGAGTTACAGCAAACGTTGCTCGATGCCGGTTGCTGGCTGATGCCGTTTGCGGAAATTTCGCCAAACGAAAAATCATTTCAGGCGATTCAGCGCATCGGGTTATGCGGTTGGATGACCGGATTTCCGCTGCCATCCGGTTGGGAAAACCAGCTGCGGTTCGATCCCGAAAAACCGGTTTCATTGGCTGATGCCGCAGAAACGTTGTCAAAAATCATCGATAGATTTCGGTTGACGCAACTCAGTATCGAACTCAAAAGTCCCCATTTTTCGCTTTCCAGAGGGATGATTGCCCAAATCGTTTGGGAATTATTGGGGCAAACACCTGTCCGGCTTCAAAATGCCATCTTTGATGATGTACCGGAAAAGCATCGGTTTTTCCCGGCAATCCAATTCTTGTTTGAGCGGGGTTTTGGAGTGAATTGGGTTCAACCACCGCAGTTTGCGCCGGATAAGCCCGTCTCTCGCGAAGAATTTGCGATGATTATCGATTCGGTTTTTCAACCGTTTGCCATGCGAACGGAGCAAATCTGGCATTCAATAAATAAAGGTCGCTCATGAAATCTGGTTACCTATTTGTATTTCTGATACTATTTTACGCAATGGCATGTGGTGCCCAGCCGCAACCGAATGAGTTGCGCGGCGTGTGGCTGACCAATGTGGATAGCGATGTTTTATCCAGCACATCTGCGATAGGAGCAGCGATGCAATTTTTGGCAGATCACCATTTTAATACGGTGTATCCGGTGGTTTGGAATAAGGCGCACACACTGTTTCCCAGCGATGTGATGACCAGAGAATTTGGCGATCCGATCGATCCGCGATATGTCGGGCGCGACCCGTTGCAGGAAGTGATTGAGGCGGCGCATCGTCATGGGTTGCGGGTGATTCCGTGGTTTGAATTTGGCTTTTCATCGTCGTATCAAATGAATGGTGGTTATCTGCTGAAGATTAAACCAGAGTGGGCAGCGCGGGATCGCGATGGCAATTTGCTCACCAAAAACGGGTTCGAATGGATGAACGCCTATCATCCCGAAGTGCAGCAATTTATGATAGATCTGGTGACGGAAGTTGTTGATAAATATAATGTTGACGGCATTCAGGGTGATGATCGTTTACCGGCACAACCCATCGAAGGCGGCTATTCGGATGTTACCGACAGCCTCTATCGCGCAGAAAACGGCGGAAATCCGCCGCCACACGATTTTCGCGATTTGCACTGGCAGCGCTGGCGCGGTGACAAGTTGAATACGTTTGCAAAAAAATTGCACGATTCTGTAAAATCGCGGAAGCCGGATATCGCGGTTTCGTGGGCACCGAGCGTGTATCCGTGGTCGTTTGACGAATATTTGCAGGATTGGCCAAACTGGTTGAAAAACGGTTATGCGGACGAAATTATTCCCCAAATTTACCGTTACGAACTCGATCAGTACAAACAAACTGTGGACGCTTTGGGAATGGAATTTTTGGGGACCAATCCGGATCAGCAGCGCAAAATTTTTGCCGGAATGTTGGTGAAAGTTGGCAAATACCGCATTTCAGGTGACTATTTGATTGCGGCAATAAAGTATCATCGCGCTAAAGGATTCAACGGGGAAGTGTTTTTCTTTTACGAAGGCTTGCGGGAAAATAACGACGAATTGGCCAAGCTGCTGCTCAAAACCGTTTACACGGAACCGGCAAAATAAATGTGCAAATTTCTGACGAAACAGGAATTTCGAAATTAAAATAGCACGATTTCTAAACCAACTTGATGGTTTTCATCATGTCATTCAGCAACAAAACAATTGAAAAATCCCTACGCCAGCAGAAAACGCTGCTGCTTTTCGCTGTCGTTTTTTTGTTGATCGGTTCAATACAACTGCCGGGACAAACGACCGGAAAAATAACCGGTGTGATCACTGATGCGCAAAACGGGGAAGCGTTGGTCGGGGTAAATGTGTTGATTGAGGGAACGATTTTAGGCGCAACATCCGATGGTGACGGCTATTACGTCATCCTCAACGCGCCGCCGGGAAACCATACGCTGCACTTCGAATATATTGGTTATTCTGCACTTACGGTTACAGATCTGTTGGTAAACATCGACCGGACAACCACTTACAACGCCAAATTAAGTTCCGCAACGGTGGATATCGGCACGGAAGTGACGGTCGAAGCGGAGCGCCCGATTGTGGAAATCGACAAAACATTTTCATCCACACATTACGGCGGCGACGAAGTGGAAGATTTGCCGGTGGAGGGTTTGCGGAATGTGATGGAGCTGTCGCCCGGCATCAACCGCAACGCGAACGGCACCATCAGCGTGCGCGGCGGCGGCGAATATGAAGTGAATTTCAACGTCAACGGTATTAAAAGTCTGAATACGAACACCGGTATTCCGGCATACGGCACCGGCGACAAAGCCGAAAATAGCTGGAAATACGACATCAATCCATTGGCGGTGCAGCAATTGGAAGTAGTTTCCGGCGGTTTTAACGCGGAGTATGGCAATGCGCAATCCGGCGTGGTGAATGTGGTGATGAAAGATGGCGGCGCAACTTTCAATGGCGGATTTATCGCCGAATATCGCCCGGCCGGCCAATATCATTGGGGCGACTATATTTATTCAAAACAACAGTTTGAGTGGAATCGTTGGGGGAACGTGGGAGCGTGGTATCCCTATTATCAAAATGATACAACCGGTGCTGTCAACACCGCGGCGGCACAGCGAAATTACGAACTTTGGGCAAAAAATCACACGCCATCCGATGACAATATTTTGGGCGCATACGATTATACAAAAGATCCCTACACCCGTTATTTATTCAGTTTTGGCGGACCGCTCGGCAAAAACGGTGACAAAGTAACTTTCTTTTTCAGCGGCGAAATGAAAAACAAACCGACCCGTTTACCCACCGTGGAACGGGTTCAGGAATTGGACAACTACTCGTTGGTGCTCAGTTTTAAACCGCATCCATCCCATCAATTTAAATTGACCGGGCTTTATCAGAATTTCCTTTCGGGAATGGGCAGCGGTTCGGATGATATCCGCTGGTCGGGGTTGTGGGGCATCGAAGGCGCTAAACGAAAATATACGTTGGTTTACGACTCGCCGCGGGAGGAAACCGTTTTTGCACAGGGGCTGTCGTATAAATTTATTGCGTCGCCGCGATCGTATCTGGAAGCAACGATTACGCATCAGCGCGAAACGCTGTACGCGCTGCAAACGCCGACACCCGCAACTGCGAAAGATGTTCGGTTACCGGAAAATGATCGTGTGTTGGAAGATCCCGGTCCGTGGTTCGAAAAATATCGTCCGTATTTCACATGGTCGCGGCTTTACAATCAGGCATCGATCACGGATTATTGGGAAGGCAAAATGAGCTTTTCCTCCCAACTCAGCAAAACCAATTTGCTGAAAATCGGCATCGAGTCGTGGACGATGGATCAGAATTACAACGCATCATCATCGCTAGCGGTTTCCGCGTTTATCTGGCGAAACGGATTCGCAACTAATTACAAAGCTAAAACATGGTATTCTGCAGGATACGTTCAGGATAAATTGGAGTTTGCCGGAATGGTGGCGAACCTCGGCGCGCGGCTGGATGCCTATAATTTTGGCGCGGATGTGCCGGTCGATCGCTATCGGGTGTTCTATCCGGCAACCGGATCGGAGGATGTCGGCAATCCGGAAACGGAACCGGCCAAAACGCGGGTGACGGTTTCACCGCGTGCAGGCATTTCATTTCCGATTGCGGAAAAAACCGCGTTTCGTGTGCAATACGGTCACTTTCGATCGATGCCCTCGTTTAATCAGGCGTTGGACAATCAAACCTACAATGGCTGGGGCAGCTATGGGAATCCCAACCTCAAGCCCAAATTGAGCATCAATTATGAGGTGGGATTGCAGCATAATTTGTGGGATACTCACCAGCTCGATATCGTCACCTATTATAATGATTTGAAAGACCAGATTTCCGTGGTTTATGTGGATGCGACCACCGGCTCGGTTTCTGCGGCGCGTCCGCTGGAGGACTTGCAGGATACCTATCTCACTTACGAAAATAACGGTTACGGCAATTCGCAAGGCGTGGAAGTAACCTTCCGGAATCGGACGGACGGGCGCTGGCGCTACCAGTTTTCGTATGCGATCAGCCAAACCAAAAATGGGAATTTCGGCTCGCGTTTGATCGGCGAAAATCTATCGGATATCACGCTGCAGCGAACCCAATATTCTGCAGCGGATTTTCTCGCGCCGGAAGATCGCTCCGGTCGATTCAATATGTATCTCACTTACGCGATGCCCAAACATGGCGGATTCCGTTGGTTGGGCGTTCATCCGTTGGAAAATTTCTCGATGAGCGTGATTTACCGGGTCAGCAGCGGTGTGCCGTATTTTTGGGCACCGGATTTCCAGTTCCAAAATGATGTGAGCAACAATCGCCGTTACCCGCTGGAATCGCAAACCGATTTGCGATTGGAGAAAAAGCTGCGCTGGCTCGATTACGATTTCACGATGGGCATGCGCATCCTCAACTTATTTGATAACAAACACTTAACCCCGATCAGCGGATCGGAAGAACTCGATCGCTGGGTGTTGCGCGGCGCAACGTATGCGGATGCGGATAACAATCCCGTTCGCGATGTGCGGCTGTATAATTATTTCCAGGTTTATAAAAATATTCCCCGGCAGGTGTTCTTTTCGTTCGGGATGCAGTTTTAGAGCAGCCACCCTTCGACTGCGCTCAGGGTGACAAATATTGTGTCAGGCTGAGCGCAGTCGAAGCCTAAACAACATAACTATTAGCACTATGAAAAAATACTACGTTTACATTCTACAATGCAGTGATGGGAGCTATTACACCGGCATCACAAATGATATTGAAAGAAGAATGAGCGAACATCACGAAGGAATTGACCAAAAATGCTACACCTATTCAAAACGACCAGTTGAATTAAAGTTTGTTGATGAGTTTGACCAGTCAATCGTCGCAATAGAAAGAGAAAAGCAAATTAAAGGTTGGAGCAGGCGGAAGAAAGAGGCACTGATCCAGAAGAATTGGGATGATTTGAAGCGGTTTTCAACATGTTTAAATGAAACAAGCCATCTTCGAAGTAAAGGTGAGTGAGAGCAGCCACCCTTCGACTGCGCTCAGGGTGACATAACTTGGTCGAATTATGAAATATGTATTGTGATAAACAGAAGCCACCCTTCGACTGCGCTCAGGGTGACAAAATAAGTCAGGCTGAGTCCCGTTTCTCGGGAAAGCCGAATAAACAGAATATTTGAACAATGAAAAACTACTTCATCAGTCTGACCTGTGTCGTTTTTGTGATCACAGGAATTAACGCGCAGGAGCGAAATTTTCGGGTAACGCTGGATCGCGGGCGGCTGTGGCACACTTTTTACCATTCGCAGGAGTGCGAGCCGGTCAGCGATTGGCGGCGGGTGACCTACGGGCTGGATTGGCCGGGATTCAACGCGGAGGAAGTGCGACAGTCGATCGGTGGCAGCAACAGTTACCTTGTTTCCGGTGGATTTTACCTCACCGCCAAAACCGACAGCGGCACAGTTTGGGGATGGGCGGATTTCGCGCGAAATGTGAACAGCAATAATATGGTTGCATGGGAAGGCGATAACTTCCGCTATTTGGTGAGCAAGCACGAAAAGCGTTGGAAAAACGGTGAAAATTACTGGCTGGCAACCAATCCCAACGAAGCCGAAGAAATTATCGACAGCGAGTGGGGTATTAACGGCGCGTGGTTTTTGCCGGATGATAACCAGGCGATTCCTGCCACCGTAAAGCGCACCGTTCGTCAGTGGTCGGGCTCGCGGGCGGACGAGGATTATCTGATCGTCGAATATACCGTCACTAATTTTTTGCGACGCGATCCGCTCAACGGCGTGTATCTGATGTTCAGCTGGGCACTGTCGCCAAACCATCGCGGTTGGCGATTGACCAACCCGAACCTCACCGACGGTGCGCGAAACACAGTCGGCAAATGGCAGCCGGATGAATGGCTGATCAGCGCATACGCCGGCGATTACGCCAGTTCACCCGGCATCGATGAAATGTTCGACCCATACGATTTCGTCACTTACGATCCGGTGAACGACCGGAATGTGATCACCAATGAATTTGTGGCGCCGGGATTTGCCGGCATCAAATTTCTGGAAATTCCCGCAGACTCGAACGGTGTGTCAAAAATCAACGGGTTTGCATGGTCCACCGGCGCACCGTCGCAGGATTCCGGGCCGTTCGAAAACGTGTTGGGATTGGACGATAAATACGATGCAATGGCTGATCCTTCGCTCCTAACCCGTGCATTTACAAATGATAGCGATCCGCAAATGGGTGACGGCAGGTTGTACGCAAACTTCTCCCTCGGTCCGTTCAACCTTCCGCGTCGCGATTCCATCAAAATTGTGCTGGCAGAATTTGTCGGTGGTGTGCCGTTCGAAAAAACCCGTGGCAACCAGCTTTCCGTCGCAGAAATCAAAGCTGCGGGCGATTCCGCTGTTCAGTATTTGAGCGATCGCGTCAGCTTCAATTACGAAAACAACTATCGCGTGCCCATGCCGCCACCGGCACCGGATTTTTCCGTTACGCCGGTAACGGTTGCGGGCGAATTGGGCAACATCATCCGTTTAAGCAATGCGCCGGAACTGGTTCCCGACCCACATCAGGGCGTTGCCGATCTCGCCGGATACCGGATTTATCGCTCCAGCTTTTTGCCATTCGGACCATGGGAACAGATCGCAGAAATCCCAAAAGGTGATCCGCAATTTTTCAATTCGGATTCGCAAGCTTATGTTTTTACTGATGATAACGTCGCGTTGGGATTTGGCTATTATTACGCCGTCACCAGTTTTGATACCGGGCACGATGCCTGGGCGGTCAATCCCGCTGTTGCGGTGCCGCCGCTGGAATCGTCGATTTTTGCCAATCGCAGCAAAACCAGTTTCCAGACAACGCTTTCGCCATCGCAAAGCGATATCAGCAATGTTCAGGTGGTGCCGAACCCGTTTTACCGCAGCTCCGGTTTTTCCGAACCGGGACGCGAGCGGGATATCCAGTTCGTGTTTCTGCCGCAGCGCTGCACCATTCGCATTCTCACTGTTCGCGGAGATTTGGTGAAAACCATTCGCCACGAAAACCCGAATTCTGGTGTCGCAGTGTGGAACCAGATCAGCGATTTCGGGCAATATGTGAAAAGCGGGATGTATTTTTATGTTATCGAAAATGATAACGGCGAAGTGGAGCGCGGTAAATTTGCAATCGTCAATTAACGGTCGAAAAATGATCAAAAAAACACTATTGCTTTGTTTAACTATTGTTTTGTGTCAATCGGGATTGGCGCAGGAATTCCGGAAATCCGGCACCAGCGGATTCGCTTTTCTGCAAATTCCCGTAAGTGCGCGTTACGCCGCATTGGGCGATGCCGGGATCACGCTGGCGAATGTCGGTGCGGACGGGTTGTTCGTCAATCCGGCGTTGGTGGTGCTCAGCGATGCGCAACTGTCGCTGTCTGCGACCCACGCCAATTGGTATGTGGACACCAAACATCAGGCGTTGGGCGTTGCATATCACCTGCGCGGGGTTGGCGCGATCGGCGTTTCGGTGATCCATTTCGATTTCGGCGAAATTCCCCGAACTGCCAATTATATTCCCGGCATTTTTGAACCGTCCGCAAATGAAACATCGCCGTTTGCGCAACAGGGCAGCTACACTGCCGGTGCGACGGCGTTCGGGCTGTCGCTGTCGCGGAGTTTGACGGCACAATTTGCCTTTGGCGCAACGCTGAAATATGTGCAGGAATCTATCGATAATTACGACGCCAGCAACGTCATCGCCGATATCGGATTTCTCTATTTTACAGGATTCCACAGTTTGCGCGTCGGTGCGTTTCTGCAAAACTTCGGATTGGAAACGCAATACGCCAACGAAAAATTCAAGATGCCCCAACAATTGCGGCTGGAAATTTCTGCGGAACTGATCGGCGATCTGGCATCGCCAAACCGGCTGACGCTGATTGCCGACGCTGCGCAAGCCAACGATGCAGACGAGCGGCTGCACATCGGCGCGGAAGCCACGCTGATGAATGCGGTTGTGTTGCGTAGCGGCTACAAATTTGGTTACGATTACGAAAATCTCACGCTCGGTTTGGGGCTGAATTTCGTGTGGAGCCAAAAACGGGTCGGGCTGGATTTGGCATTCATGAATCACGATTTACTGGAAAGCACCGTCCGAACCACCGTGAATCTGGAGTTGTAAAATGAAAAGAGCCAATTACATCTCTATTGTATTGATAATATTGAGTTTGCCGTTTGTTGCAAATGCGCAGTACAGCCGCTTATCCGTTACCGGAATGGGAAATTTGCAGTTTCAATCCGGTGAATCACGGGCAAGCGAAGGCAGCGGGTACGGCGGAGTTGCACAGTTCAATTTCGATATCGGCAAGCGTTTCCGGCTTAATTTCGCTGTTGGCAGCGATATTATGAACCTGACGCAATCAACCGTTCTCGACGAATGGCAATGGGATTATTGGGAAGATACCTACATCGATTTTTTGCCCGGCGCAACGGTGGAAATCGTCAACCAAACCCTGCGATATGACAGCAACGACAGCCTTTTTTCGGCGCGATTTTCACCCGACCAGAATTTGAAGGAATTGACTTTGGGCGTTGGTGCTGATTACAGAATGTCGCTGTCGGGCAAATTTTCCGGGGTTGTTGGTTTGCAACTGGGTATCAGCAAATTCAAACGCGAATTGCGGATGGAGGAGCACTGGATCAAACGCTTCGATCTCGATTCCACCGTTGCCGGACTGGATTATGAATACGAATACGACCTGCTCCATTTTGCGCCGTCAAAACAGGGATCGAAAATTTTTGCTGCGCCACAAGTTGGGTTGAACTATCAATTGAGCAACAGTTTGGCGTTCACTGCTGCCGGTCAATATTTGGTGTATTTCGATCGCAGCAGCGCTGAGTGGCTGGAAAATTTGTTTGGTATTTCGGATGCCGGTGAATGCTGGTTTCCGTTGAAAAATAAGCTGCGGTTGGGTGTTGGGTTGGTGTTTAGCTATTAGGGTGATTGGTGCAAAGTCGCCCTTCGACTGCGCTCAGGGTGACAAAAGTGTGAAGGCCGCCCTTCGACTGCGCTCAGGGTGACAAAAAATTATACTTTAAACAAATTGAAATTATGAAACTTAGCGAATCAACAATTAGCCGAATCAAAATAACAAAATGGATTGTTTTGGCAACTCTCGCGATGGTCGCAACCGCGTTTCCGGTGAATGCGCAAAGCGAAGGGCAGTGGGGAATTTCCGCGTCCGGTGCGTATTCGATGCCCATCGGCAGCCTGTCGGATTGGTTCAAACCTGCCGGGAATTACAGCGTGGCAATCGGGCAGCAATTCAACCCGAACTGGTTCATCGAGGGATTGGTCGAATACAGCAAATTCGACAGCGAAAACCTGAGCGGTTATCCGTCCGGAAAACTGGATTTGTCGCTGGAACACATCGCGTTTTGGGCGAGCGGGCGCTTTTGGCTGGGGAGCGGATCGATGTTCCGGCCATATTTTCATCTTGCCGGCGGCGTACTGTATTGGAAAGGCGTTCGCGGCGAAATTCCGGCTGACGACACGATTTCCCCGGCACTGCCGTTCATCCCGGAACGCACGCTGGAAGAGTGGAATTGGGGCGCACGAACCGGCGTGGGTATGCAACTGCTGTTCGGCAACGCGCTCGCGCTCGATGCGATGGTGAATTATCGCTTTATCGTTGGGGAATTGTGGCCGACGCTGCAACCGCCCATCGAACTGGACGGCGTTTCCGGGCTGCAATCGCTGAATGTGTCGCTCGGTTTGCGCTATTATTTGAAATGAAAATCAAACAAATACAATTTTCAGGAGGCCAGATGATGAATAAGTTACGTCAATTTTTGCTGATTTCTGTTTTAGCAATCGGCAGTGCAGTTGCGCAAAATCAATATCCCATCAATTGGGTGAACTACGATTTTATCAATCCCGGTAACGATGTTTCGCGCGGGCTGACCTATAATCCGCACACCGATCACGTGTTAGTTGCCACCCGGATGTTCGGCGCAGATGTGATGATCCTCGATGCCGCAACCGGCGATTCGCTCGGCAAATTGGACAACAGCCTGTTTTCTGGCGGCACGCTGCCGGTGAATCAGGTTGGCGTTTCCGCAGACGGCACGATTTACGTTTGCAATTTAATGGCGCGGCAATTTACCCCAACAGCGACTTTCAAGGTGTACCGTTTTGCCAACGAATCCGCACCGGCAGAGCTGGTGTACGACGGCATTTTGGACGAAGCGCGTTACGGCGATTCGTTCGCGGTCAGCGGTTCCGGCAGCGAGATTTATATTTATTCATCCGGTTTGGACAATCCAAGCGTCGCAGTTCTGAAAGATACGGGCGGCAGCACCCTCGCGGTCGATACCTACATTTTTCTGCCGCTCGCCGGAAATGCTCGTCACGGCATTTTCCCGATGGAACCGGGTGGACGCATTTGGGTGAACGGCGCGCAATCCGGTTTTCCGCCGGTGCGGCTGCTCACCAACACTGGTACGATCATCGCAACGGTGCCGGACACTCTGGCATCGCCGGGCGGCACGTCCACAGTAGTGAAAACCACGTTGGGAAATTACGATTTGATCACCGTCGCCAATTCAAATACCGGCACCGCGACCATCCGTTCCATCCGTTATTTTGAAGATTTGATCGGCACGATTACGTTCGATTATTTTGGCGAAGATTCCGATTCCAGCGCGCTGTTTTACAACGGCGGCGCATCGATTATTCCGAACATCAACGCAACTGCCTCGCTGGCGTACGATTCCAAACGCCACGCGATGATCACGCTGATGGGCGTGAACAGCATCGCTTCGCTGAGCATGGATTCGCTGCTGCAGGCCAGCACGCCGCGACAGGATATTCTGGAAATCAGCGTCGATGGCAGCAACGACTTTTTCCCGACAGATCACGTTGGCAGCAGCAACGGGCGCGATATGTATCTCACCTGGTCGGAAGGCAAAGTGTTCGCCGGCATCACCGGCGATGATATGATTGATGCGACCTTCACCAATTTCTGGTATGTGGCGTTCGATCTCGATCCGGACGGCAGCAATGGCTCGAACACCATCGCGCTGGAAACCGATGCGGTCAGCCAATTGCCCTTCAACGCAGATGTCGTCTTCGAAATCGAATCGTATGATCAGGCGGATTTTCTGCTCGGCAACATTCACAAATGGAATGGCATCAGTTGGGATGTGACGCTGTTCGACGGCAATCTGGCATCGCAAGGTGCGCTGGCTTTTGCGGATGCGGGCAACCGCAAACTGGCGGAATTCGCCGCAATTTTGAACGATGCGGGTATCGGCAATAATTTTACAAGTATCGGCATTGCTGCGTTTGTGGCGGAAAAATCACCGGGCGGTGCGGTGTTGGCCGCGTTCCCGGATGTTAATCCGTTGGGTGCGGGCGTTGCGCTGACCCACTATTTTTACGCGGACAGCCTCGGCAGCGGCATGTTCCCGACCGACACCAATTATGTGCAAATTCGCTCCGGTCTCGTTGGCATCGGTGATGACGAAGCGCTCCCGATTGAGCAATTCCGGCTCTTGCAAAATTACCCGAATCCGTTTAACCCCGGCACAACCATCGAATATTTCGTGCCGAAACGCGCTGAAATTACCGTGGAAATTTACAACGTGACCGGACAAAAAGTGCAGACGCTGAGCAGCGACGTGCAAAATGCCGGCAATTATTCGCTCACTTTCGACGGGAAAAATGTTGCCAGCGGCGTGTATTTTTACCGGCTATCCGCAAACGGATTGACCGTGCAAACCCGGAAAATGTTGTTGGTGAAATAAATGAAACGAATGTTGACAATTGTTTTTCTGTTCGTTAGCGGCTGGCTAATTGCCCAGCCGCTGGCGGAGATGCGCGGCATCAAACTCACCAATGTGGACAGCAACGTGATGTTCAGCGATGGCGGCATTGCCAAAGCGATGGATTTTTTGGCGGAAACCGGCATCAACACGGTGCTGTGTGTGGTGTGGAACAGCAACGGCGCGGATGGCGATTACACGCTTTATCCCAGCGCGGTGATGGATCAATATTTTGGCAAATCCATTCATCCGGCTTTCAGTGGACGCGATGCGTTGCAACGGGTGCTTATCGAAGCGCACCGCAACGGGATCGAGGTGCTGCCATGGTTCGAGATGGGATTTTCCACATCGTATTCCCAAAACGGCGGGCACATTCTCCAAAAATATCCCGATTGGGCGCTAAAAGACAGCAACGGCAATCTGGTCGTCAAAAACGGGTTCGACTGGATGTCCGCCATCAATCCGGATGTGCGCGATTTTATTTTGGCGCTCACCCGCGAAGTGGCGGAAAATTACGATATCGACGGCGTCGAATATTCCGACCGCATTCCCGCGATGCCGGTTGAGGGCGGTTACGATTCTGTGACGGTGGCGATTTATCGCAGCGAACACAACGGGCAAAATCCGCCGGCTGATTTTCGCGATGCGGATTGGATGCGCTGGCGTGCCGACAAACTCAGCGAATTTTACCAAATGGCCCACGATACCATCAAATCTGTGGCGGCACATTTGAAGGTTGCGTCGAGTCCCAGCGTGTTTCCGTGGAGTTATCAGGAATATTTGCAGGACCCGAAAAGCTGGATGGAAAACGGCATCGCAGAGGAAGTGATTCCGCAATTGTATCGCTATTCACTGAGCGATTATGTGTTCACGCTGGACAATTCGCTGGCGAATTACCCGAATCACCGCGACGTGTATTTTGCCGGAATGCTGATTCGTTTGGGCAATTACGTGATCGATCCGGGATATTTGTTGAGCGCGATGGCCGCCAATCGCCAGCGCAATGTGCCGGGCGAAATTTTCTTTTTTTACGAAGGATTGCGGGCCAATAACGATCGCCTCGCAGACACGCTGAAAGCTACTTTTTACGCAGAACCGGCAGTTTCGCCGGGACGCGGCAACAACATCTGGCGCCCGAAAGCAACAATTTTGAATGAAGATGAACCGGGCGTTTCGCTGAGCGGTGACTGGCTGAGCGAATCCGGTATCGACGGTTTTCGTCCGGGAATTTTGCTGACCAACAGCAGCAATTACGCGGCAATCGAATACAAATTAGATGTGCCGTTTGCCGCGTGGTTCGATGTTTTTCCGTTTGTGGTCAGCGGTCCGCTGGCGTCAAAACAGGCGCGGCATGTGGTTTATCACAACGGCGATTCCACCGAAGTAGTGGTGGATCAAACCGCGTTTTCCGAACGCGGCTGGCAGCCGATTGCCACGGTTTTTTTGCAACCGGGCGAGCAAACCGTTCTCAAAATTGACAACTCGCTGACCGCCGCCGGACAAACACTCACCGCCGATGCCGCGATGATTCTGATCAACCGCAAAAAATCGCCGGACGTGCTCGTTGGCATTTCCGAACCGGAACAGGGAGAAATTGAATTGCCCAAAACGTTCCGGCTGCGCCAGAATTATCCGAACCCATTTAACCCGGAAACAACCATCGAATTTGCGTTGTCGCAAACCGCGAATGTGCAACTGGATATCGTCGATATCACCGGAAAACGCGTTTCAAAATTGGTTAATGAAACCAAAATGCCCGGCGTTTACCGGGAAACCTGGCACGCGGGCGATTACGCCTCCGGCGTATATTTTTACCGGTTGCAAACCGACGGCGCTTTTGCAGATGCGCGGAAAATGGTGTTGATGAAATAGATATAAAATTAAGGATAAAGGATTTAGGAAAAGGATAGAATAACTTGCGTATGATTAATAGCTGTAAATATATAAAAAATAATGTGTTGAGCTGTGTGCTGTTTGTGCTGTTGCTGAGCGGTTTTTCGGTGCAGGCGCAGCCGGCGACGGAGTTGCGGGGCGTTTGGCTGGCGTGGGCCGGTGCAAATGTGCCCAGCAAGGAACGTATTGCACAAATTATGGACAAGCTGGCAGACGCCAATTTTAACGCGGTTTTTGTGGATGTCTGGCGATTTGGTTATCCCTATTTTCGCAGCGAAACGTTTTTTAATCTCACCGGAAAATACACCGATCCCGCCATCGAAAACGGGCGCGATATTCTGGAAGAATTTATCGCCGAAGGGCACCGCCGCGGACTGCATGTGGAGGCCTGGTTCGAACACGGATTTGTCGCCGGACAGGGCGGCAACGACGATTTGTATGATGTTCACCCGGAATGGTTCGCCAGAAAACGCGACGGTTCCGTGCTGTTCAACGGCAATTTGCAGTTCAAATGGCTCAGCCATGTGAATGCGGATGCCCAACAATTTTTGATTGATATGGTTCAGGAAGTTATTGAAAATTATGATGTTGACGGCGTTGAACTCGATCGTATCCGCTACCCGGAGCTGAACTGCGGTTACGATTCCGCGACGGTTGCGGTGTATCAATCCGAGCACGGCGGGGCAAATCCGCCCAACAACAGCGCCGATCCCGGCTGGATGCAGTGGCGCGCCGAAAAACTTTCGGCGTTTATGGACGCCTGTTACGATTCGTTCAAATCGGTCAATCCGAATGTTGTGGTGAGCAACGCACCAATTGTTTATCCGTATGGCTACAGCAACTTTTGCCAGGACTGGCGACCGTGGATCAACGATGGCAATCTCGATTTTGTGACGCCGCAAGTGTATCGCCTAACGGCATCGCAATATGTTAGCGAGCTGAATTTGCAACTGGCGCATGTGAACGATCCGGCAACGTTTTATCCGGGTATCACAACCGTTGCCAACGATGCGGATGTGACCACCGGCGACCTCATCCAAATGATTGAATATACACGATTTAAGAATCTCAATGGACATGTGGTTTGGTTTGTGGATACCGTTGAGGACGATCTCGACAGCCTGAAAAATACGGTGTATTCGCAACCGGCGGAATACCCTTTGCTGCCGGAAAACTGGCGCCGTCCGGCGATCATCATCAACGAAGATGATCCCTCGGTGCAGCGCTCATCCGGCTGGACGGTTTACACCACCATTCCCGGTTTCGACGGGCGATCGCTGTTTACGATTGGCGGCGGCGGCGAGTTTATGGAATATTTTGCAGACATTCCGGAAAGCGGTTGGTACGAGCTCTATCATTTTAATATTACTCAATTTAACGCAATGTCATCCGCGCCGTTTGAAGTGTTCGACAAATTCGGGACGGACACGGTTTACGTCGATCAAACCAGAGAAGGGCATCGCCGCTGGTATAAAATTGCTGATCTCTATTTGCCCGCCGGGCAAAACCAACGGGTGATGCGATTGACCGATGAATTTATCGGGACCAACGTGCTGTTCGCGGATGCAATTATGCTGCTCAACAGCAATCGCGCCGGATTGCCGGTTGTTGGCATCGGCGAAAAAAGTGCCGGAATTCCGGGCGAAATCGAGCTATTCCAGAATTACCCGAACCCCTTCAATCCAACGACCGAAATCAAATTTTCGCTCAATACCGCAGCCAATGTGCGACTCTCGATTTTCAATATTTTGGGGCAGGAAGTAGCTGTTTTGGCGAATGAAAAATTGCCCGCCGGTACACATTCCCGGAAATGGGATGCCCGAAAATTCGCGAGCGGCGTCTATTTTTATGTGCTCAAATCCGGCAACGCAACGCAATCAAAAAAAATGGTGCTGATGCGATAACATCAGTATTTACAGGTGGATAAATGATGATAAAAAAAGCAGATTCCCAACTGATCAAACAATACAACGAAATCCGGTTGCTCAACCTGATTCGCGATAACGGTCCCATTTCGCGAATCGAGTTGGCAAAGCTCAGCCGCATCTCAAAAGTGGCGGTTTCGGAAATCGTGAACCGGCTGGACGAAGGGGGATTTATCACCGAAGTGGGAAAAGGCGAGGCGTCCGTTCGTGGCGGAAAACGTCCGCGATTGCTCAAACTCAACCCGGAAAACAAATTTGTGGTTGGCATCGATATTCGCCGCAGCGATACGATTGTAGCGATCGCCAATCTCGATGCGGAAATCCGCGAAATTCGCCAATATCCGCACAAAGTGAACGCCTCAGCCAACAGCGTTTTGGCGCTGATTTTCCGCGATATCGATCAAATGATGCTCATGCAATCGCTGAACGCCGGGGATATGCTGGGCATCGGCGTCGGGTTGCCGGGATTTATCGATTACGAAAATGGTCGTGTTCGCTTTGCGGATACGCTGCGCGGATGGGACAATTTCCCGATTGCGGCGGAAATCGAGCAACGCTACAACGTGCCTGTGATCATCGAAAATGACGTAAAAACCCGTGCTTTCGGCGAAAGCGTGCTCGGCGCGGGTCGCCAGATTGCCAACCTCATTTACATCTGGATTGGCGCAGGAATTGGTGCGGGCATCATCGTTAATCGCCAATTGTATCGCGGAAATATGGGGCGCGCCGGTGAAATCGGTTATCTGAAAATTCAGAACATGCTCAATTTTAATTCGGAAAAATATACCTATCTCTATAAAAATCAACAGTTTTTGGGCGAATTGCTTTCCGAATCAGCGTTTGTTGGGGCTTGCAAGCGAGCGTTGGCGATCAACGGAAATTCGCCCAATGGCAAAAGTGAGCAGGAAATCGAGGATTTGACACTCGCAGATATCGAACAATATTTGACAAATAATCGCCCGGAAATTGCAACGGTGATCGACGAATATGCGCACGCGATGGCGGGCGTCTGTTTGCAGATGATCAAAACGATCGATCCGAAGCTGATCATTTTGGGCGGCAAAATTATCGAGAAAATTCCCGAATTAATCACCCGGATCAACAGCATTCTGGATGTGGAAAATCACGAAATCCCGTTTGATTTTGACGGCGTTTTGCCCGACGTCCTCCGCCGCGAAGCCGGCATTAAAGGCGCGGTGGTGATGGCGCTGCAATCGGTTTTCGGTTTGCCGGTCAGCCCGGTTCGCGGTCACGAATCGCATGTGTAATCTGTTATCAGTTATCGTTTAAATAGAAATCTTCAATTACTCATGGTTTTTTTCAGTTAATCCAAAAGGAGGTCTTATGCAGCGATTATGGGTTACCGTTGCGATATTTCTTTTTCTGATAACTTCCGCATATGCGCAGGTTACGAATGTTTGGGAAAAGAACGTCGGAGATTTTACATGGTTCACAACAGCCAACACAACGCGCGGAATGGGCTACAATCCCGTTACCGATCACCTGTTGGTGTGTTCCCGCGAAGGCGGCACAAATGTTTATTTATTGAATGCAGCTACCGGTGATTCGGTGGGTCAGTTGGATATGACCGGCGTTTCCGGCGGCACATTTTCACTGAACATCGCCAAAGGTGCGGATGACGGCGCGATTTACGGCTGCAACCTGTCGTTGGCGAATGGCGAATTCAAAGTATATCGCTGGGCAGACGAAACCAGCGCGCCCACGGTTGCCTATGCTGCAATCGTGACATCCCGAGCCGGTGATGCTTTTGAAGTCAGCGGTTCCGGCGTGAATACCGTCATTTTTGCCAGCGGTTCCGGCAGCACCGAAATTCTCCGGTTGGTTACCACCGACGGAATCACTTTTGCTCCGGCGAACGGTGTGCCGGTTGCGGCAGGTTTGGCGCGCGGCGGTATTTCTGTAATTCCCGAAAGCAACGCCGGCGAATTGTGGGTGAACGGTTCCGGCACGGCAGTCAGTCATGTGGATACTGCCGGAACGGTGGTCAATCAGGTGGCGACGACAACCATCGCATCGGGATTTTTTAACGTGCGATATTTGCCCGGCGACGCAGCAAAATTACTCGCCGTTGCGGGCAGTGCGGGCGCAACGGATTTGCAGAAAATTCATTTTTACGACATCACCACCAACGAAACCGAGCCGCCGCTGTACGCGATCGATTCGTTGACGAACGCACCGAACAGCAACGGCAACGCCACTGCGGATCTCGCATACAAAGATAACGGCGACGGCACGTTGACGGTTTATGCGATGATTACAAATAACGGCATTGCTGCTTATACAGTTGAAATGCCGCAGGAATTTGTGCCAAATCTGGTGATCAACGAAATCAATTACAACCCGATTGAATCGGGAACAGATACAACCGAATTCATCGAACTGCTCAATATGGAAGCGGCAGCGGTTGATCTGTCCGGATATGCGTTTAGCGCAGGCGTGGATTTTACATTCCCGTCCGGCGCGATGGTTGGCGCGAATGAATACCTGGTTGTGGCGTTCGATTCCGCAGCGTTTCACAACACTTACGGTTTTGCCCCGGATTTTGTGTGGACATCCGGCGCATTGAGCAACGGCGGGGAAGCGGTTGCCATTGCCACATCGATGGGCACACTAGTTGATTCCGTCAATTTTGACGACATCGCACCGTGGCCGACCGAACCGGATGGCTTCGGACCGACGCTGGAATTGATCGATCCGGCATCCGACAACAATTTGGCGGAAAATTGGCAAGCCAGTTACATCGACGGCGGAACGCCAAAAGCGGAAAACAGCTTGCCGCCAGCCGGTCCGGTTGTCACAATTTGGGAAAAAGGCGTGGCTGATTTTAGCTGGCTGACCACCGCCAACACCACTCGCGGAATGGGCTACAACGCTGCAACCAACCATTTGCTGGTGGTTTCCCGCGAAGGTGGCACCAACGTTTATATTTTGGATGCAGCCACCGGCGATTCGCTCGGCGCGCTGGATATGACCGGCGTTGCCGGCGGTATTTTCACATTAAATATTGTTAAAGTTGCCGATGACGGTGCGATTTACGGCTGCAATCTGGCATTGGCCAACGGGCAATTCAAAATTTATCGTTGGGCAGACGAAAGCGCAGTGCCAACCCTCGCATTCGACGGCATTGTTCCCAATCGCTCCGGCGACAGCTTTGGCGTAACCGGTGCAGGAAACGGTACCATTTTATATGCCAGCGGTTCCAGCAGCACAGAAGTCACCCGTTTCACCACCACCGACGGGCTGAATTTTGTGCTCGACACACCGATTGCGGTTGCGGGCGGATTAGCTCGCGGTGGCATCTCGCCGATTCCCTCCGGTTTGTTCGAACGCGTATCTACCGAAGAACTGTGGGTTAACGGTTCCGGAACAGCAACCAGCCACATCGACGGCAGCGGAACTGTGATCAACGCGGTAAATACCGGCGTCGTTTCGTCGAGCTGGTTCAATGTGCAATACATGATGGGCGGCGATCGCAAATACATCGCGATTACCGGCAACAACAGCGCAGACAACGGTCCGAAAGTGCAGGTTTGGGACATCACCGATTCCGAAACCGATCCCACATTTTTGGGCGAAGGCGCGTTGAGTTTCGCATATAACACCAATGCGAACGCCACTGCGGATCTCGGTTTTCGCAATAACGGCGACACCACGTTGACCGTTTTCCAACTGATTACCAACAACGGCATCGCGGCGTACACTGTGGATATTCCTGATCCGGTAGTTATCCCGATGGTATCGCTCGCGCAAATTCAGACCACGCCGGATGGCAACGAAGGACCATCCCCGTATGCCGGACAAATTGTCCAAACATCCGGCACAGTAACCGGCAAAAACGCCAACGGATTCTTTTTACAGGATGCGCCCGGCGCATGGAACGGCGTTTGGGTTTTCTCGCCAACATTTGCGGATACCGCGCAGATTGGCGATAACCTGACCATCACCGGTTTGGTGGACGAATTTAACGATCTCACGGAAATGCTAAACTTAAGCGAATATGTCGTCAACTCGACCGGCAATCCACTTCCCGATCCGGAAATGGTTTCCACCGCCGATTTTTCGCAGGAAAAATATGAAGGCGTGCTGATTCACGTTTCCGAAGCCGAAGTCACCAATCCCGATCTCGGATTTGGCGAATGGGAAGTGAACGACGGCAGCGGTCCCGCGATTGTTGATGATTTTATTTTCCAGTTTGCACCGGATAGCGGCGCAGTTTACAACATCACCGGTATCGGAAATTACTCATTTGGTGCATTCAAAATGGTGCCGCGCGACAGCGCTGATATCGAGCTGTTTGTCGCCGATCCCATCACCCAAAATTGGGAAAAAGGTGTGGGCGATTTCAGCTGGCTGACCACCGCCAACACCACTCGCGGCATGGGCTACAATCCCGTAACCGACCATCTGCTGGTGGTTTCCCGCGAAGGCGGCACCAACGTTTATGTGCTGGACGCAGCCACCGGCGATTCGCTCAGTTCGCTGGATATGACCGGCGTTTCCGGCGGCATATTTTTGTTGAACATCGCCAAAGCAGCGGCGGACGGCGCGATTTACGCCTGTAACCTTGCGCTTGCCAATGGTGAATTTAAGGTGTATCGCTGGGCAGATGAAAGCGCAGTGCCGACTGTTGCATTTACCGGAATAGTCACCGGACGCAGCGGCGATGCAATGGGCGTTTACGGAAGTGGTGCAAATACAGTCATTTACGCAAGCGGTTCCGGCAGCACGGAAATCGTTCGACTGACCACTACCGACGGCGTCAACTTTACAGTGGATACGCCGATTTCGGTTGCCGCAGGTTTGGCTCGCGGTGGTATTTCCGCAATTCCGGAAAGCATAGGCAGCGAGTTGTGGGTGAACGGCACCGGCACCGCTACCAGCCACATCGATGTTAACGGCAACGTGATTGCCCAAACCAACGGCGGCGTGGTTGCGTCCAGTTGGTTTAGCGTGAACTATTTTGCCGGCGGCGGCAGCAAATTTATCGCCGTTGCAGCGAACCCCGGAGCAGATTTGGGCAACAAAATTCAGGTTTACGACATAACTGATTCCGAAACCGATCCGGCGCTGTACGCCACCGGCGAATTGAGCTTTGCATTCAATGGCAACGCCAACGCTACCGGCGATCTGGCATACCGGATGAATAATGACGGTACCGTGACGCTGTTTCAATTGGTGACAAACAACGGCATTGCATCGTATGATGTTGAGTTGCCCGGTGGCGCCATCGGCGTTCCGGTGTTCTCAACCAACGAATTGAATTTCGGCGAAGTGCCGCTCGGCGGTTTGGAAACGCTCTCGTTTTCGATCGAAAATCAGGGTGCGGCTGATGTGCAAATTCTCAGCGCAACGCTCAGCGATACGCTCTCGTTCAGCAGCACATTGCTCGGCAATGAGCTGATCCAGCCCGATTCCACCTTGCTCGTGACGGTCGCATTCGCGCCGGCTGCTGCCGGAACGTTTGCCGATAGTCTGGTCGTCACCACCAATTACGGCACTTTCAGCGTGGCGTTGAATGGTTCGGCATTCGAGCTGTATCCGTTGGATTGGCGTGTGTTAGCGGATAGTACTGATTGGTTTGGCACCAATAATCTGGTGCGTACAATTGCGTATAGTCAGGCAACCAATCATCTGTATGTTGTCAGTCGCGTTGGCGGCAATTTTGTGAAAGTGCTCGACGCGGAAACCGGCGAATTGGTGAAAGATCTGGATATGACCGGATTTACCGGCACCGGATTGATTCACCTGAACATGGCTGCTGCCACAACGGATGGCGTGATTTACGCCGCCAACCTCGCACAGGGCGGTGATTTCGTGCTCTATCGCTGGGAAAATGAAGATGCGATGCTTACCACCGCGTTCAGCGGTATTCTGGACGGTCGGGTAGGAGATGTGATTTCCGTTAGCGGACACGATCACGGCACGGAAATCTACGTTTCGGGAAGTGGCAACGCCAACGCATTCGTACTCGGCACAGCCGATGGCGTCACATTTTCTGTGACCGACACAATCCCGTTACCGGAAGCCGACGCTGCACGTTTCGGGCTCAGTCCGGTGATGGATGGCGAATATTTCTTCATCAACGCGCCCGGAAAAGCGCCGCGTTACATCAAACGCAGCGGCGAAGTTGTTTATACATTCGATACCGGTCTGGTCTCCGGCACGTCGATCAGCTATTTCGAAATTTTCACAACCGATTTGGAAACCCGCCGGTTTGTGGCAGCGCTCGACGGTTTCAGCCCGGGCATGCGTATTGTGGAATTACTCGGCGAACCCGGCGACAGCCTGATGACCGATTTCGCCGTATTACCGGCAAACACGCCGAAATACCTGACCAACGCCAACGGCAATGCCTCGGCGCAGGCAGTATTCAATCCGGTGAATAACAGTCTGGTTGAAATGGTGACCAATAACGGCATCAGCAGCTACAGCTTCGATGTTATCGTACCGAATGACAGCTTGCTCGTCGGCATCGACAGCGATCTGGATGCCATTCCGCAGGCATACGCGCTCGGTCAAAACTACCCGAACCCGTTCAACCCGACCACAACTTTCGTGGTTTCGTTGCCGCAGGCATCGGATGTTAAAGTGATGATTTACAACGTATTAGGCCAGCAAGTTGCTGTGTTGCAAAATGGCAAAATGCAGGCCGGTGAGCACAAATTCACGTTCGATGCCAGCCGGTTTGCCAGCGGCATGTATTTCTACAGAGTGGAAGCCAACAACTTCCGCGCAGTGAAAAAAATGTTGCTCGTTAAATAAATGTTTTTGAGTTTTCTGTAACACACACCTCCAAAAAGCAGCTGCGAATATTAATTTCGCGGCTGCTTTTTATTGCAAAACTGTTTGTTTCTGTGTAACCTTCGGGTTAAAAAGGGGATTTTCTATGTCTGAAAAATTCAAAAAATATAATGGAATTGTTGTTTCGCACACCCATTGGGATCGCGCATGGTATTGGCCGTTCGAGTGGTTTCGTATCCGGCTGGTGCAAACAATTGATCAAATCATCGATATTTTGGACACGATTCCCGGTTACAAAGCGTTCGTTTTGGATGGACAAACGGTTGTGCTGGAAGATTATCTCGAAGTGAAACCCGAAAAACGCGCAGATCTCGAACGATTGGTCAAATCGAAAAAATTGTTCATCGGACCGTGGTATATTTTGCCGGATGAATTTTTGGTGAGCGCTGAATCGCTGATCCGCAACTTGATGCTCGGCGACCGCATTTGTCGTGATTTCGGCGGCTCGATGAAAGAAGGATACGTGCCGGATCCGTTCGGGCACATCGCCCAAATGCCCCAATTGTTGCGCGGATTTGATATTCGATCATTCATTTTTTCGCGCGGAATGGGCGCGGAAATCGAACAGACCGGCAACGAATTTCATTGGGAAGCGCCGGACGGAACGCAAATTCTTGCGCTCAATCAGCGGGACAATTATGGCAATTTAGCCAGTTGGGGATTCCCGTTTGAATTTGGCGACTACCGGAATCAGAAACCTGACAACGCACAGGCACTCAATGACGTGTTGGCGACGTTCGAAAAAATCGCCAATGGTTCAACCACGCCTAACCTGTTGTTTAATAATGGTGTAGATCATCTGCCGCCACAGCCGGAAGTGCCGGATTTGATCGAATACGTCAATCAACGTTCCGGTCAGATTGAGCTGACTCACGGCACATTTTCGGATTATGTGGATGCGGTGATCGCCGCAAATCCATCGCTGAAAACCATTCGTGGCGAATTGATCGACAATTATCATCGCCCGATTTTGCTGAGCGTGTATTCGGCGCGAATGTATATCAAACAGGCAAATTTCCACTGCCAGCAGTTGCTCGAAAAATATGCCGAGCCGTTGTCTGTGCTGGCAAAACTGGCAGCCGGTTCGGATTTCACACCGTTTTTGCAACAAGCCTGGCGCACGTTGCTCAAAAATCATCCCCACGATGATATTTGCGGTTGCAGCACAGACGAAGTGCATCGCGAAAATATGACCTTTTTTCAGCGCACCCGACAAATCGGCGATTACATTTCTGAACGGGCAATTCTCGATATCGCAGAAAAAAATCCTGATACAAATGTGCCGCACAAGTTGTTTGTTTTCAATCCCTTAAATTGGCAGCGTAGCGATGTTTTTTCAGCAAAAATCCGCATTCCGGTAACGGAGAAAAATCAACCGTTTCACCAATCGATCGCGCTGAAAGACCACCGGGGGAAACTGCATCACTGCGAGATTATTTCCAAAAAACCGCAGTTCCGGATGGAATTATTGAAAGATGCGAACTATCACGAATACGATGTTCGCGTTGCAGCGGATGCGCTTCCGGCAAACGGATTCGCCATTTTTGAAATTGTGCCGGATGCGGATGCAACCGCCGAGACCGACCTTCGCGCCGGCGATCGGTTTCTCGAAAATGCGTTTTACCGCATCGATGTGAACGCCAACGGATCGTTTAATATTTTGGACAAACAAACAGGTACAACTTATCCAAATTGCCATATTTTTGAAGATACAGAAGACACCGGCGACGAATACACCTATTCGTGGGCGGAAAACGGACGAACGGTTACCACGGAAAATTTCCAGCCGCAAATCCGGTTGAAAATATCCGGGGCGCTTTCTGCAACCATCGAAATTTCCGGTGAATTTCTGCTGCCGGCGCGATTGAGCGACGACCGGAAATCCCGCAGCAGCGAATCGGTGCGCTGCAAATTGAGCACCGAAATCACGCTTTTGGCAAACACCCGGCGCATCGAATGTCGCACAGAATTTGCCAACGCGGCGGGAGATCACCGGCTGCGAGTGCTTTTCCCGAGCGGCTGCGCAGCCCAAACCTGTTTTGCGGACGGGCATTTTGCAGTCATCGAACGGCCGTGCTATTTTGATGGCAAACCGACGCCGGGGGCGCGGTCGGAATATTACGCGACGCGCCACCAAAACGCATTCGTCAGCGTTGCCGATGCGCAGTCCGGGCTGATGCTCGCCAATCGCGGATTGCCGGAATACGAAATTGTTGAACAAAATGGAAATGCGACAATTGCGCTCACGTTGTTGCGCTGTGTGGGTTGGCTGTCGCGCAACGATTTTATCTCGCGGGTGATTCAGGCAGGACCGATAATCGCCACGCCGGAAGCGCAATGTCCGGGCAATCATGTCTTCGAATATGCGCTGATTCCGCATCAAAAAACATGGCGCACCGATGCCGTTTTTCATCAGGCGCACAATTTTACAACCCCGGTTTTTGCCCAATCGTTGAGCGGAAAATTCCCCGAAAAATGGCAGAATATTAGTTTAATTCGCTTCGATCATCCCGAAATTTGCATCAGCGCAATGAAAATTGCCGATGATGGCAACGGCATTATCGTGCGGATTTACAACCCGGGCGACAGCGATATTTCTGCAATCGCGAGCACATTTGCACCGATCCGAAAAGTGTTTTTAACCAATCTCAACGAAGCAATCGGGGAACCTGTTTCACCGAACAGCGATTCGACTTTCACGCTGAAATTGAGAAAATATGAGATTCGCACATACAAAATTGAGTTTTGATAACTATATGATATTGCTGAAAATACAACCTATTCCACGGACTTGAGAGAGCGATGAAAAAAATTACAGGAACGTTTATCGATGAAATAACATTTGACATTCCCCCGCAAAACTGGGGCAAAAAAGAGTGGCAGCGGGAATTTGAAATTTTCAAAGAAATTGGTATCGACACTGCCATCATTATTCGCGGTGGCTACAAACGCCACAGCGTTTTTCCCTCCAAAATTGTCGGTGATACGCACACTACCGATCTCGCGCAACTGTTTTTGGAAGCGGCGCACAACAACGGCGTTAAACTCTATTTTGGCATTTTCGATACTGGCATTTTTGAACAGGGCAAATGGGATTTGTGGCGCGAAGAAGTCGCTGCAAATCAAAAATTTATAGCCGAAGTGCTGTCGCGATACGGCGATTCGCCCGCGTTTCACGGCTGGTATATTTCCCACGAAACCAGCGTTTTTGTGCCGGGTATCCGCGATTTTTATCATCATATCAGCAATCACATGAAAGACGTTACGCCGGAAAAACCGGTGTTGATATCGCCGTATTATTCGAGCGGCGTGGTGCATGCGGAAAACGAAATGGTGCGAAATATGGACGAATTTGCCGATGAATGGCGCAACATGCTCGGCAAAATTTCATCGATCGATATTTGCGCATTTCAGGATGGCACCTGCCGATTGGAGCAATTGCCGATGTATATGGAAACCATCAAAACCGTTTGCGCGGAAGCCGGGATCGAGCTGTGGAACAACACCGAAACGTTTTCGCGCGATTTTCCGATCAAATTTCCGCCAACGGATTACCGGCGATTGCTGGAAAAACTGCGCATCACTTCGCCGTTTGTCGAAAAACAAATTACGTTTGAATTTTCCCATTTTATGAGCCCGCAGTCAGTGTGGCCGGCGGCGCGGCATTTATTTGATCGTTACACCGAGGCACTGTTAAAATGAGCCGGAATAATTCTGCAACTGCGCCGGATTTTCAACAATTGGCAACCCAATACCGCAACGCGCTGCTCAGCGATGTGATCCCGTTTTGGGAAAAATTTTCGATTGACCGGGAAAATGGCGGTTATTTCACCTGCCTGAATCGCGACGGCAGCGTATTTGATACCGATAAATTTATCTGGTTGCAAGCCCGGCAGGTCTGGCTGTTTTCGATGCTTTACAATCGGCTGGAACAGCGGGAAAGCTGGTTGGATATCGCCAAAAACGGCGCAGATTTTCTCAAAAAATATGGGATGGATAACGACGGCAACTGGTTTTTTTCGCTGACGCGCGACGGAAAACCGCTAGTTCAGCCATACAATATTTTCTCCGATTGTTTTGCTGCGATGGGGTTCAGCCAATTCGCGCTGGCTGCAAATGATGAAAATGCGAAAGATATCGCAGAAAACACATTTCGCAACATTCTCCGGCGAACGGATAATCCCAAAGGTAAATACAATAAAATTGTGCCGGGCACGCGCCCGATGATCAATTTGGCGCTGCCGATGATTTTGGCAAATCTGACGATTGAACTGGCGTGGATGCTCGATAAACAAACCGTTGACGATGCCACTAATATGTGCATCGAACAGGTGCTCGGCAAATTTTTGCATCCGGAAAGAGGCATTTTGATGGAAAATGTTTCCCCGGACGGTGAATTGCTGGATTGTTTTGAGGGCAGGGTAGTCAATCCCGGGCATGGCATTGAGGCGATGTGGTTTTTGATGGATATCGCCGAGCGAACCGGCGATGCTTCGCTGATTGATCGCTGCATAAATGTTGTGCTAAAAACGCTGGATTTTGGGTGGGATACCGAATTCGGCGGCATTTTCTATTTTCTGGATGTGCGCAACAATCCGCCGCAACAGTTAGAGTGGGATCAAAAATTGTGGTGGGTGCATCTGGAAACACTGGTCGCGCTGGCAATGGCGTATCGGCTCAGCGGACGGACGGATTGTCTGGCGTGGTATCAGCGTGTTCACGAATACAGTTGGCAGCATTTTCCCGATCCGAAATTTGGCGAATGGTTCGGTTATCTCAATCGCCGGGGCGAACCGTTGCTGCAACTGAAGGGCGGCAAGTGGAAAGGGTGTTTTCATGTTCCGCGCGCTCTGTTTATGTGCATGCGGCAATTTGAATCAATTCGCTAAGTATTTGTAAAATGTTGACTTAAGTTGTTGACGAAACGAACGTTCGTAAACGATTGGCTTCACATTTCCTTCCGAATTACTTTTTCGCAAATCTCCCTATTTCAAAATTTAACACACGAAATTTTCAATTCGTTGAATTTGTTTACAACGATCGTTGAATTTCTTTACAAATCTAAGTCGTTTAATAACAACAGTTTGTGGCTTTACTGTGTTTGTGGCGGCTATTGCGGTGTAAATAAATTCAACGATCGATTGTTTACCGTTGATGATAATCTTTACACGTCACATTTTTAAGTATAATAAAAACAATTGTTTAAAGGGTTAGTAAATATTGTGGCACAGGAATTGTGTTATACTTATGTGAAATGATTTACAATGTAATCAATTATAATTAAGGAGTTATATCATGGTCGTATTAATGGTTATTTTAACAATCGTGCTGGGCATTTCCGTTGATTATGTTATTCAACGCAGAAAACAAATCGGGCTTGCAGCAGCACCCGCATTAGGCGTATCACCTATTTCCAGCACCCTTTCATTATTGCCAAAAGGCATCTTTTTACAACCGTCCATGACGTGGACAAAAATTCTGGACGATGGCGAAATTGCCGTTGGCATTCATCCGATGTTAATGGGTGTTGTCGGCGAACCGGATGCCATCGAACTGCACGAACCCGGATTGCAAATTGCAAAAGGGGAGGGGCTGATCAACATCCGTAAAGGGAATCATTCGCTGGTTCTCAAATCTCCGGTTGTCGGGCAAATTATGGCGATCAATTCTTCTGTCGTCGAACATCCGACCTGGGAAAGCCTCAGCAAAAACTGGTTGTTCGTATTGAAACCGGAACAAATTGCCAACGAAATTCCGCAATGGCAGTTTGCTGAAAAAGCAGAAACCTGGACAAAAGCAAAACTTCAACAGCTCAAAAATTTCTTTGCCGAGCAAGTTCCGGATAACGGACTCGGATTAACGCTCGCCGATGGCGGGGATATTCCGGTCGGTGTTTTGGCACATTTTGATGACGAAGTATGGCAGAAATTTGAAACGGAATTCTGTGAAACCGGCAGCTGATTTTAGTCGCTTGCTGAATCCAAAACTGAACTGTTCGACGCAAAGAATTTGAAAAAGGAGAAAAAATGAGCTACGGAATGTTAATCGATACCACCCGGTGTATCGGCTGCGAAGCGTGCATGGATGCATGCCATGAAGTTCATAACCAACCGGATACCGAGAATTACGAATTATCAGCAACCAATTTCACAGTTGTCAAAACCAAAGCGGTTAACGATGAAGAAATTTATTTTCGCCAAATGTGCATGCACTGTGAAAGCCCAAGTTGCGTTTCTGTGTGTCCGGTTGGTGCACTTGAAAAAACAAAAGAAGGTCCGGTAACTTACGACCCCTCAAAATGCATGGGTTGCCGGTATTGCATGTTTGCCTGCCCGTTTGATGTCCCGAAATACGAGTGGGATTCCCGTCAACCGCTGGTTCAAAAATGCGATATGTGCTACGGTCGCATTAAAGAAGGCAAATTGCCCGCATGTGCTGAAGCCTGCGAAGAAGGCGCAACCGTTTTTGGCGAACGGGATGAATTGATCGGGATTGCCCGGCGCCGCATGCAGCAAGACCCGGATAGCTACCATCCCTATATTTACGGTGTAACCGAAGCCGGCGGCACATCTGTGCTGGTTTTAGCGGCATTCCCGCTGGATCAGATCGGTTTCAAATCTAAAAATTTCCAGCAAGCATTCCCGAAACTAACCTGGGAAGTGATGAAAGAAGTCCCGAATGTGGTGTCTTTTAGCGGTGTGTTTATGTATGGATTGTGGTGGATTATCAATCGAAGAATGACGCTGCAGAAGATACAAGTTGAAGAAAATCAAGCGGTTGCAGAGGAGGAAGCATAATGAAAACGAACTTCTTGAAATCACAGAAACCCGTCCGGTTTTCATTTTGGACAGCTATTTTCGGCATTTTGCTAATCCTCGGATTGTATGCAACATTCGTCCGGTTTTATTACGGATTGGGCGCATCAACCAATTTGAGCGACAAATTCCCGTGGGGATTGTGGATCGGATTTGACGTGCTTTGCGGCGTCGGATTGGCTGCCGGCGGTTTCACGATGGCGGCGATGGTCTATATTTTCAACATCAAACGGCTAAAGCCGATAGTTCGCCCGGCAATTTTGACCGCATTCTTGGGATATTTGCTGGTGATTGTCGCGCTGCTGTTCGACCTCGGTCAGCCGTTGCGCGTTTGGCATCCGCTGATTATGTGGAATCCCCATTCGGTGATGTTCGAAGTTGGCTGGTGCGTAACCTGTTACACCACTGTGCTGGCGCTGGAATTCAGTCCGGTGGTTTTCGAAAAATTGCGGATGGAAAAACCGCTGCGGTGGATCAAAAATATAACCGTTCCGTTGGTGATTTTGGGTGTGATTTTCTCAACACTGCACCAATCTTCACTCGGATCCTTGTTTTTGATCGTTCCCGAAAAATTATATCCGCTGTGGTATTCTTCATTGCTGCCTGTTCACTTCTTTGTTACAGCTGTCGCCGTCGGGTTTGCAATGGTAATTTTCGAATCATTTTTGAGCGCCAGAGCTTTCAACAAACAGTTGGAAAAACCGATTTTGATGGAAGTCGCCCGCATTCTCGTATTCATTTTGGCAATCGCGCTGTTGATAAAAATTCAGGATATTACCCGGTTGGACAAATTGGGATATCTGTTTATTAACACCACAGAAACCTGGTTTTATTGGGCAGAAGTTGTCATCGGATTGATCATTCCGATGATTATGCTGGCAATTCCTAAAATTCGCCGAAACGATCACGCATTGTTTGGCGGCGCGCTGATGGTGGTTATCGGATTCATCATGAGCCGGTTGAATGTCTCGATCACGGGAATGGAAGCTTATACGCAGGCAAATTATTTCCCGTCGTGGATGGAAGCCAGCGTTACGCTGATGATCGTCGCGATCGGCTTTGCGGCGTTCCGGTTTATCGCCAAAAACTTCCCGATATTTGAAGAAAGCGAACCACTGCCAGCCGTTGCGCAAAAAGTGATTCGGGTGAATGTTGTCAAAAAAGCAGACTTGACAAAAAAAGTTACCGCTTATTAAACGGGGTGTATCATGATTGCTAAAAAGAATGTCGTCGCGAATGATGAACGTTGCATCTGGATGACTGCCGGTGTTGTGAATTACAAATTGTGCGAAATGCAATTTCAGTGCGAACATTGTGATTTTCACAAAGTCATGTGCGGCATTATGCCGCTCGAAGCCGAATCCATAGCCGTTTCGGAACCGTGCGGATGCAACAGGATAGACGACCAACTGGACGAAAATGAACCGGTTGTCCCGTTGATTCATCAATATTTGCGATCGCTTTTTGCAAATTACAGGATATATCTGGACCGGTATTATTTTGCCAATCATTTTTGGGGCAGACCGGTGGGTAACGGACAAATTGAAATCGGCATTAGTCCGCTAAGTTTCAAAATTCTTGCGCCGGTGGATCAGCTCATCCCGCCGCAAACCGGGCAGATGTATCGCAATCATCAACTGATAGCGCTGCTGATCCGCAAAGGCAGAACCGTTCCGTTATATACGCCGTTCGAGGGTGTGGTCACGGCAGTCAATCCTGCATTGGCTGCCCGTGGTTTTGAGGAACTCATTCATCACGATGAACATTTGTTTGTGATGGACGCCGGAAAAAATTTCCATTTTCCCGAACAATATGGCAACACCCGCGGATTGGAATGGCATAAAGAAATGGTCGATCACCTGAAACAAACACTTGCTAAAGAGCTGGGAAATATGGCTTTACAGCAAGTTGGCGTTACGATGGCGGATGGCGGCGAGGTTCAAACCGATCTGGAAAATGTCATCGGGAAAGCGGCATTTGATGAGCTTGTAAAAGCACTATTTTAGAAAACCATTATACGATCAGTGAATGTCAGCCTGCGGCGTGTATCCGGTTCAAAAACCGGTGAGCGTTGCAGGCTGTTTTTTTGCGAAAACCAAACCATTCAACGGCAATTGATCCCCAAAATATCCTGGCATGCCGGGCAAAAACGGGCCTGTTTTAAATCGCTATCTTCCACATATGTTGATGAAAACATCACACATTCAAAATTCTGGCAGTGCACCAAACCCATTGTATGCCCCAATTCGTGCAACGCCTCTTTGAGCGTCCGGTCGTACAGCAGGGCGTTATCTGCGGGTAATCCGTAAAATTCGTTGCGCAGCCGGAAAGTGGAAATCAGCGCGCCCGGCCCGTTTAATTGAGCTTCGCCAAAAAGGAAGGTTAAAATGGGGACAAAAATATCGACGTTGGTGATGCCCAAAATTTTGGCGCCGTCCGGCGGTTTGTTTTTGAGCAATTCCGCCAAAATCTGGGTAGAGTAATATTGCTGCCGTTCGGCGGAATAAAACGGTTTTAACGAAATTTCCAGCCGGTTGTGGGCAAATGCGTAGGGCACGCATCGCTGCAAATCGACCGCAAGCCTGTCCCAGTTTGGCGGAAAATGATTGTTGATAAATGTAAGATAAACCTTCACTTATCCCGGCTGATTTTATATTTTTTGAGCTTGTTATACAGCGTTACGCGATCGATACCCAACACGCCGGCAGCTTGCGTCACGTTTCCCGCTGCCTCGCCGAGCACTTTAATAATGTGCTGTTTTTCCAGTTCTTCCAGCGTTTGGGTTTCGCCGGCAGCGTGATTGGAATTGTTCACTTGTAACGGCAAATCCTCCGCTGCGACCGCTGGTTTTTTGCCGACAACCATTGCCCGCTCGATGGCATTTTCCAACTCCCTAACATTTCCCGGCCACGGGTGGCGAAGTAAAATCGCCTCCGCTTCCGGCGAAATACTTTTTTGCGGTCGTCCCATTGCCCGGGCATATTTCCCGATAAAATGACGTGCCAGCGGCAAAATATCCGCCCGGCGTTCCCGCAACGGCGGAATGACAATGGTGAAAACGTTGATCCGGTAATACAAATCTTCCCGGAACAGACCGTCTTCTACCAGTTTTTCCAGATTTTTATTGGTTGCGAAAACCAGCCGGAAATCCACCTGAACTTCGGTGGTGCCGCCCAATCGGGTAAAGCGTTTGCTTTCGATAACGCGCAGCAAATCCACTTGCATTTTTGGCGAAATATCGCCGATTTCATCCAGAAAAAGCGTGCCGCCGTGGGCCATTTCCAGCCGCCCCTTCCGGCGATATTGCGCACCGGTGAACGCCCCTTTTTCGTGACCGAACAGCTCGCTTTCCAACAGCGTTTCCGGGATTGCGCCGCAGTTTACCGCAACAATCGGCAGATAGCGCCGTTTGCTGTGACTGTGGATCGCCCGGGCAACCAGCTCCTTTCCGGTGCCGCTTTCGCCGCGAATCAGCACTGTGGAATCGGTTTCGGCAACGGTGTGCACCATCTCCATTACTTCGCGGATTTTGTCGCTCGTCCCGACAATTTCGTCCATCCCGCGAAGTTCGGTAATCTGATCCTTTAGCTGCACATTTTCGTCGCTCAAATCCTTTTGTTTGATGGCGTTTCGCACCAACCGGGAAAGATCGTCCGGGTCAAACGGTTTGGTGATGTAATCGAACGCGCCCAGTTTCAGCGCTTCAACAGCCGTTTCCACCGAGGCGAATGCGGTCATAATGATCACGATGATATTCGGATCGATTTCGCGAATTTTTTTCTGCAGCGTGATGCCGTCCATTCCCGGCATTTTGATGTCCAGCAAAATAATATCGAAGGTATTGCCGTGCATTTTTTGCAACGCTATCTCACCGTTTTGCGCGGTTTCCACGTTAAATCCATCTTCGAGAAACCACTCGCCCAGCGAGTTACACACCGAAGGCTCATCATCAACGATGAGAATTTTGTAAGGCTTCATTTTTCCCCTCATGTCTCAACAACTGTATTTGGAACCGATTTTTCCTGTTGCAACGGCAGCAATATCTGAAATGTTGTGCCGCCCGATGGTGGCGTTTCCACCCATATTTTTCCGTGATGGCGCTGCACGATGCCGTAAACCACAGCCAAACCCAGCCCAACGCCCTTGTTGTCATTTTTTGTGCTGAAAAACGGCTCGAAAATTTTGTCCTTAATTTCATCAGGAATGCCGGGACCGCTATCGCGAACGGAAAGCAGGACATTTTCTTTCTGAATTGTTGCGGAGATGGTCAGTTTGCCACCGTGCGGCATCGCTTCGATGGCGTTCATCAGCAACGCAATCATGGCTTGCAACAGTTGGTCGAAATCGCAAACCAACGTTCCGGGCTGAATATCGATATCAACCGATGTGTCGATGCTGGCAAGCTCTATGTGGTGATGCACCAGGCTGACCGCGCGATCCACAATTTCCCGCAGCCAGTTTTCCTGAAAATGTGCGGATGATCCGCGGGCAAACAGCAGCAAATTTTTGACGATGTTTCCGCACCGCAATCCTTCTGCGCGAATCAAATCCAGCCGTTCGATAATTTGTGCTTTTTCCGCTGCATCGGGCATGGTGCGGTCCACTTTTCGCTGGAGCAATTTGGCGTAATTGACAATTCCGGAAATCGGGTTGTTGAGTTCGTGCGCCACCGTTGCGGACATTTTTCCGAGTGACGTCATGCGTTCCACATGCAGCAATTCTTTGTGAATGCTCTCCAGCTCGGCGGCTTTATCTTGCACCCGTTCTTCCAGCGTTTCCGACCAGTCTTTGAGTTCGCCGTATGCTGTTTTCAGGTTTTCCGCCATGTAATTAAATGAATTGGCGAGATCGCCCAGCGTGTCTTTTCGTTTCAGCTGAATGCGGTAATCCATATCGCCGGTCGCCAGTTTTTCCGTGCCGATTCGCAGTTCGTGAATCGGGCGATAAATAACCCAATAAACCGCCAACGCCACCATCGCGATGCTGATCAGCAAAATCAAAAAACTGATGGACATCGCTTGATTTTCGCCGTCGTTAATTGCTTCATCCATTTCTTTCATGGACATTTGCACGTCCATAATTCCCAGCACAAGCTGGTCGTCATCGTGGGCGTGACATTCGGCGCTGCTGCATTCCAAGTCGTTATAAATGGGGATAATCAACCCCATAATCCGGTGCTGATCGTCCGGGCTTTGGAACACGCGGGATTTCAGTTCGACCGGCAATTCCTTGAACGGCTCCTCCACAGAATGGCAGACAAAACAGGCTTCCGCCTTCATGTCAACCGCTTCACCGATTTCCGAATCGATATTCGAAAACGAGATTTCGCCTTCTTTATTGTAGATGCGAATATGTTCGATGCCCGGCTCATCACCGATGGTTTTGATGGTCGCATCGAGGTCGTCGCGGGTGTTGAGGAGCATCAATCGATGGAGGGAATATTTGATCAGATCGCCGCTTCGATAAGCGCTGTGCTGAACCATTTCCTCAAATATTTCCATTTGCAGGTTGTGGTTCAGCCGGGTATAAATGGCAAACAGCACACCGATGATCAGAAAAAAGACCAAAAATAGCTTGAAACTTAAGGTGCGGATAAACAGCTTCAAATTCCGGTAAATGTGCTTTTTCATCACATAAATGTTTCTCGATGTTGTTTATCGGAAATTACGGAAACGTATCGCAATAAACACCTCTCAATTATTTTTCAACAGGCATCTCAACTTCGCACCACTCAGCGAGTTGCGCCACCCATTCCGGGTGATCGTTCATGCAGGGAATCATGGTAAATTCTTCGCCGCCGGCATCCAGAAACGATTGTTTGACGCCAATGCCAATTTCTTCCAACGTTTCGAGGCAGTCGGAAACAAACGCCGGGCACATCACCAGCAATTTTTTGACCCCGTTTTCCGCCAGCCGCAGCACTTCTTCCGCGGTTGCCGGTTGCAGCCATGCGTCCATTCCCAATCGTGACTGGAACGCCACAGAATATTTTTCTTTGGGAATATTTGCCAGTTTCACAAATTCCTCTGTGCTGCGAAACACCTGATGCCGGTAACAGGTCAAATGCGCCGGTGACGGCACTTCGCAACAATTGTCAACTTTAAAACAATGTTCGCCGGTGGGATCGGTTTTTTTGCAATGACGCTCCGGCACGCCGTGATAGCTGAACAACAGGTAATCAAATTCTTTTTCCAGATATTCTTTAGCGCTCTCGAACAGCGCGGAAATGTAACCCGGATGATCGAAAAACGGTGGTTGTTTGGTCAATTTGACGCCCGATTTCAATTTTTTCAGCACCCGTTCGGCTTCCACAACCACGGTTTCGTAAGTTGCCATTGCGTAATGCGGATACAACGGAAACAGGAAAATTTCCTGCACACCCTGTTCCATCAGCTTGCGAATGCCACTTTCGATGGACGGGTTGCCGTAACGCATGCCCAATTCAACGGGGATTTCCAGCTTTTCTTGCACGCCGTTGTGCAGGCGCTGGCTGAGCACAATCAGCGGCGAGCCTTCGTCCCACCAAATGGTCTGATATGCGTGCGCCGAATTTTTCGGGCGAAAAGGCAGGATGAACAATTCCACAATCATTTTGCGAATGGGATACGGTGCATCGATGACACGCGCATCCATCAAAAACTCGCGCAGATATTTGCGAACATCCGCGACACTCGTCGAATCCGGCGATCCCAGATTCACCAGCAAAACACCCCGTTTATTTTCTGAATATTTCATTCGAATATTTTCCTCATTGTATTTGGGAAACGATCTAACATTTTTGTGATAATCAACCGGTCATTCCTGCGAAGGCAGGAATCTCCAATCAATTCTCTCAGCTACACAATTACTCTTTATTTATTTCGAAATCGCTTTTTGCAGAGCGTTAAAATTTGCCTCAATAGTTTTTTCGATATCGTCATCGCTGTGCGCAGCAGATACGAAAAACGCCTCAAATTGCGCAGGTGCAAAATATACGCCGTTTTGCAGCAGTGAATTGAAATACACGCCGTATGCGGCTGTATCGGATTTTACCGCAGTTTCGTAATCGTGAACCGGTTCGGGATAAAAGAACAAACAACCCATCGACCCGCAGCGGGATTGGTAAAAATCGACACCCAGTTTTTCCATATTTTGGCGAACGCCGTTAGCCAGTTTGGCAGATTTGCTTTCCAGCGATTCGTAAAATCCGGGTTGGTCGATGAGTTTCAGCGTTTCCAAACCGGCGCGCATCGCCAGCGGATTGCCGGAAAGCGTGCCCGCCTGATACACTGGTCCAACCGGTGCAACCATTTCCATAATTTCTTTTTTGCCGCCATATGCGCCCACCGGCAGCCCGCCGCCGATAATTTTGCCGAGTGTCGTCATATCCGGCGTGACGCCATAACGTTCCTGAACGCCGCCGCGCGCGACTCGAAAACCGGTCATCACTTCGTCAAAAATCAGCACGATGCCGTTTTTGGTGCATACATCGCGCAATTGCTGCAGAAAATGGTCTTTCGGGAGCACCAGCCCCATATTTCCGGCAATCGGCTCTACTATTATTGCGGCAATTTCTGCGGGATTTTCATCGATCAATCGCTGAACTGATAGCATATTATTGAATTGCGCGATCAGTGTATCTGCCGCACTGCCGGGCGTTACGCCAGGACTGTTCGGCACGCCGAGCGTTGTTGCACCGGAGCCAGCCTGAATCAGAAAACTATCCGCATGCCCGTGATAACAACCGCTGAATTTGATAATTTTGTGACGTCCCGTGTAACCGCGCGCCAAACGGATGGCGCTCATTGTCGCTTCTGTGCCGGAGTTGACCATCCGCACCATTTCGATGGATGGCACCATGTCGATCACTTTTTCCGCCAAATCGATTTCCAGCTCGGTGGATGCACCAAAACTGACCGCTTTTTGGGCGGTTTCGCGAATCGCGTCAATCACTTGCGGGTGGGAAAAACCCACAATCATCGGTCCCCACGAGCCAACGTAATCGATGTATTTATTCCCATCCGCATCGAACAAATACGCACCTTCGGCGCGTTCGAAAAAAATGGGTTCGCCGCCAACGGATTTGAACGCCCGAACCGGTGAATTCACACCGCCGGGCAATACTTTCGTGGCGCGTTGAAATAATAATTTGCTTTTTTCTGTGTTACGCATTTTCTCTCCAACCGAAATAAAAACAGATAGTTACATGAATTCTTTTGGAACGGTCGCAACCCGTTCATTTGTTTATTCGATTTTGGTTGAAAAACCATCGGAACGGTCGCGACCGTTCCCTACTGATCCAACATTTTGTAGGGACGGGTCGAGACCCGTCCGAAATTATTGTTCAATCGAATGCCATTATTTCAACCCAGCAACTCAGCCGCTTCTTTTGCGAAATAGGTCAAAATGAGGTCCGCGCCGGCGCGTTTGATGGAGGTCAGCGATTCCAGCATTACGCGATCGTGATCCAGCCAGCCGCGTTCGGCAGCCGCTTTGATCATCGCAAATTCGCCGGAAACCTGATACGCTGCAGTCGGCAATCCAAACTCGGATTTGATGCGCTGCAAAATATCGAGATAGGGCATCGCCGGTTTCACCATAATAATATCTGCGCCTTCTTCAACATCCAGCGCGGTTTCGCGGATCGCTTCGTTGCCGTTTGCCGGGTCCATTTGGTAGCTGCTGCGATCGCCAAATTGCGGGGTCGATTCCGCAGCTTCGCGGAAGGGTCCGTAAAATCCGGATGCAAATTTCGCCGCGTAGCTCATAATGGGGATATTTTCAAATCCTTCGCTGTCCAATCCTTCGCGAATCGCGCCGACCATTCCGTCCATCATTCCGGATGGCGCAACCATGTCCGCACCGCTTTTTGCCTGCACAACTACCTGTTTTTGCAGAAGTTCCAGCGTTGCATCGTTGTCCACTTCATCGCCTTTCAGCGGACCGCAGTGACCGTGATCGGTGTATTCGCAAAAGCACACATCGGTGATCAAATAGAGTTCCGGAACGGCTTCTTTCAGCGCAACCAACGCCCGGCAAATAATCCCGTTTTCGCTGGTGGCATCGCTGCCGCAGGCATCTTTTTGCTCCGGAATCCCGAATAAAATGACCGATTGAATGCCCAAATCGCGAACGATTTTTGCCTCTTTCACCAAATGATCGATGGACATTTGGGCGTTGCCCGGCATGCTGCTGATGGGGTTGATTTTATCTTTTCCGGGAATCACAAACAGCGGATAAATGAAGTCGTTTGGTGTGACAATCGTTTCCCGAACCATGTTGCGAATTTGCGGGTTTTTGCGCAGACGGCGCATCCGGTAATATGGGGTAAACATGTTTGCTCCGTTAAATTTTCGAATATTTTTTTGGAACCGTTTCAGTCGTTCCGGTGAAGCTCGAAGCGATGCAATTACGCGGTTTCGAGCGCAACTTTATTGTTTTCAACCAAAAACCGGGAAATCGTTTCGCTCATTCCGTGCGCCTGTTTGACGCAATCGGCAACGGAAATACCGCCGCGAAAATTCCCGGAAATGAACATTCCTGGATTTTTTTGCTCAAATAATTCGATATCGCGCATCAATTGTTGATGCCCGAGCCGGTATTGGGGAATCGCTTTTTGCCATTTGCGAATGACAACCACATCCGGTTTTTGGCTGATGCCCATCAATTCGCGGAGATCGTTTTGCACGAGCTCGCTCAACTGATCGTCCGGCAATAGCGCGTTTTCCGGCTGCCGGCTGCCGCCGACAAATGTGGTAAGCGCCGCGCCGCCATCGGGCATTCGCCCGGGAAAAATGCTGGAACTCCACAGCGTTCCCAAAATCTGGCGCTGCTCTTTTTCCGGCACCAGAAAACCAAATCCGTCCAGCGGCACGCAATCCGGTTGCTTTTTATAGCCAAAATAAACCATGCTCACCGGCGGATAATAAATATCCTCAAATTGCCCCTGCAGCGGAAAATCGAATTCGAACGGCAGTTTTTCGTATTGATGCGCCGGAATAGTCAGCAACAGTGTAGTTGCAGAAATATGCGATTCGCCGTCCGGCGATTGAACATCGATTTCAAATTGTTGCCCATCGCGGCGAATGCTCACAATAGTCGTTTCGGTGAATATCTGCTTTGCCAGCGATTTACCGATGGCATCCGTCACCGTTTGCAAACCGTTTTGAAACGACAGCATTTTGGCGTGTGATTTGGCTTTTTCCGCAGATTTTTTGCGTTTTCGCGCACCCAAAATCGCGCCTTTGATGAGGCTGCCATATTCCTGTTCCAACTGGTGCAGCTTCGGAAATGCGCTTTTGATGCACAGCGTTTCCGGCTTTCCGGCATAAACACCCGCAACAAACGGGTTGATCGCGTAATCCAGAAATTCCTGTCCGAGTCTGCGCTGCACAAATGCGCCCAGCGATTCATCTTTTTCCGGCGGTGCCGGTTTGATGAACGGCTCTTTTAACAATCGCAATTTCGCGGATGCCGAAAATAAGTTGCTTTTGATAAACGCCGGCGGCGATGCCGGAAGTGCGTTTAGTTTGCCGTATCGCACAATATAGCGTTTGTTGGCGGTTTCGGTAGCGTATTGCAATTGCGATTGAATGTTCAGGTCTGCAAATAATTCGCCCAAAATCGGCGTGGTTTCCAGCGTGCTGTTCGGACCGTGTTCGATCAAAAATCCGTCGCGTTTTTCGCTGTGGATCGATCCGCCGATGCGGTTGTTTTTCTCCAAAACAACCACACTTTTTCCGGATTTCGCGAGAAAATGCGCCGCGGTCAGCCCGGAAATTCCTGCGCCAATAATGGCAACGTCGGTTTTTATTTCAGATTTCATTTGTGCCCCCAAAATTCTAAAAATGTGTGTCAGACCAATTGTCCCCGGAGCAGTTGGCGGGAGACTCCTGCATCCGCAGAAGTGACGCCAAATATGTCATTCCTGTGAAGGCAGGAATCCCCGGGATCAATTTCGCCGAGTCAAACCGTGCGGGAATAAATCGGTTTTTCGCGCTGGCGATCTTTTTCGAGATACGCGTCAAATTCCATCGCGATGTTGCGCACCACCAACCGTCCGGCATCGGAAATTTCGATGCGATCGGGTAAAATTTCGACCAACCCATCCAGCACAAACGGTTCCAGTTTTGTTTCAAATCCGGCAAAATATTCGTCAAAATCGATGCTGAATCGCCGAGTCACTTCCTCTTTCAACACGCGATTGTTGCACATAATTTCGGTAATCACAAACTGGCGAATTTTGTCATCTTTCGTTAATTGGTAACCTACCATCGTCGGCAGTTGGCCGTTGTCTAGCATCGTTTCGTATTCTTTGGTGGTTTTTACATTTTGGGCATACACATAATCCAACTGGCTGATGGCGGTAATGCCCATCGCATAAACTTCCGCACCAGCGCGGGTGCTGTATCCCTGAAAATTGCGATACAACGTTTTCTCCGCCAGCGCTTTGGTCAGCTCGTCGTCCGGTTTGGCAAAGTGATCCATCCCGATGTAAACGTAGCCCGCTTCGGTGAGCCGTTCGATCACCAGTTTCAGAATAGCGAGCCGTTCGGTGGTGTCCGGCATGGCTTCTTCGGGAATAATTTGCTGATGTTTTTTCAACCACGGCACATGCGCATAGTTGAAAATCGCCAGCCGGTCCGGTGAAAGTTCAATTACGCGATCGAGCGTTTTTTTGTAAGATTCCACGGTTTGATACGGCAAGCCGTAAATCAAATCCACGTTTACGGAATCAAAATCGAGCCGGCGGCTTTCGTCGATGACAAATTGGTTTTGCTCGTCCGTTTGGATGCGGTTGATGGTTTCCTGCACCTGAACGTTAAAATCCTGCACACCAAAACTCACCCGGTTGAAACCCAAACTCCGCAGGGTCGATAAATGGTCGTTTTTGATGGTGCGCGGATCAATTTCGATGCTGATTTCCGCATCGTCCGCAAAGTTGAAATGCGTTTTGATGTAGCTGAAAATATCCGTGATTTGCGCCGGTGTGAGATACGTCGGCGTGCCGCCGCCCCAGTGCAATTGCACCACTTTCCGGTGGGAATTGATTTTGGCACTCACCAGATCAATCTCTTTTTTGAGATAGTCCAGATAGCGCTCAATCCGTTTCGGATTGTGGGTAATGATCACGTTGCAACCGCAGAAATAACAAAGGGTTCGGCAAAACGGAAAATGGAAATAGAGCGACAAATCCGGTGCGTTTTTGCTGGCGTTGGTCACCTCAATTTCCTGTAAAAAATGTTCCGGCGTAAAGCCTTCGTGGAAGTGCGGCGCGGTCGGGTAGCTGGTGTATCGCGGTCCCGGCTGGTTGTATTTTTTTAACAAATCTGAATCGACGGATACTTTATAATTTTGCTTCATCTCATTAACCCAATGGTTTAAGATTGATGATAAATAACGCTTTCTTCTTTTACGGCGTTGATGAATTCGCGGGCGTGTTCGACCGGAATATCCGGTAAAATGCCGTGCCCCAAATTGGCGATGTGCCCGTTTGCCGAGCCGTTTTCCGCCAACATTTTTTTGACAAATTGACGAATGTTTTGCGGCGAAGCATACAACGCGGTCGGATCGAGATTGCCCTGCAGCGCAACGCGATTGCCGAGCGTTTTTCGTGCGGTACTCAGGTTGATCGTCCAGTCCAGCCCCACAACATCGGCGCCGCTTTCGCCCACTTTTTCCAGCCAGCTCATTGCGCCTTTGGCAAAATAAATAATTGGCACGCCCTGCTGGCGAATCGCTGCGATAATTCGTTTCACATAAACCAGCGCAAATTCGTTGAAACCGTCTTCGTCCAAAATGCCTGCCCACGAATCGAAAATCTGGATGGCTTGCGCACCGGCGGTAACTTTTGCACGACAATAATCGATCACCGCATCGGAAATTGCGTGGAGCAATTTGTGCAGTAAATCGGGTCGCGCATATCGCCATTCTTTAATATGTTTGAAATTTTTAGAGCCGCTGCCTTCAATCATGTAAGTTGCCAGCGTCCACGGTGCGCCACTGAACCCGATCAACGGCACTTTGCCGTCGAGCGTATTGCGCACCAGTTTGATCGCGTCCATCACGAAATCCAGTTCGGCTGCCGCGTCAATATTGTGCAATTTAGACAGATCGTTTTCGCTGCGGATGGGCGAGGGGAACACCGGTCCGCGCCCTTCGTGAAATTGCAATTCCATGCCCATCGCTTCAGGAATTACCAAAATATCGGAGAACAAAATTGCGGCATCCACTCCAATAATATCAACCGGCTGCAAGGTTACTTCCGCAGCCAATTCCGGTGTTTTATACATTGTGATAAAATCGTGATTCGCCCGCACCGCACGGTATTCCGGAAGATAGCGCCCGGCTTGCCGCATCATCCAAACCGGCGTGCGTGCAACCGGTTTCTGAAAACAGGCGTCTATAAACAGGTGGTTGTTTTGTTCACTCATCGGTTCTGTATATCCTTGCTTTATTTTTAGTGGTTCGATAAATGTTCAAGTTTGATCGATTGTTCAAAAAAATCGATGGTCGATTTACACAATTCTTCCGGCGAAACAATGTCCGGAATAATCTGCGGATCGATGCCGTTTTCCCGAAGATGCGCTGCGGTCGTTTCCCCAAAAACAGCGATTGCGGTTGATCGCAACAGATCGTCGCCGGCAATTATTTGCCGGAAATAATCAAATGATGTCGGGCTGCTGAACACAAAAACATCGAATTTGCCGGTGAGAATTTCCGTCAAATTTTCGCTGTCAAATCGTTCGTTTGCGATGGTTTGATACAGCGGCACGCGTTGCAATGTCACATTTCCGGGAATTTCGGGCGCAATATTTTCCAGCGATTGAACGCTGGTTACATGCAACAGTCGCACGGTTTCTTCCGGGTAAATTTGGGAAATATGGCTCAGCAGCGATTGCAAATTGGCCGCTTTCGCGTAAATTTCAGCGTCCGGTACCAATTCGATCAGCCGTTTCGCCGCTTTTACGCCGACCGTTCCAACCGGAATTTTCGATAAAATTGCCAGATCAATCTGCAATTTTTCCAGTGCAGTCACCAGCGCATCAACCCCGTTTTGGCTGCTCAGCAGCAGCCAGTCGAACGTGTCGATCTCGCCGAGAATTTCTGTAGTTTGCGGTTCTGCGGGATCGGCAAATTCGATGCGATACGGCTCAAAAAATCCCACATTTGCACCGGCAGAACGAAACGCGGTTTCGAACGCTGCGCTGGCATTCTGCGGGCGGCAGAACAACACATTTTTTCCGTTCAGCGCGTTCATTTCGATTGCGCCTCGTCTTTGCGGATTTCGGCGAGAATTTCGCCGGCGCCCATTTTTAGCAATTCCTTTGCGAGAGAAAATCCGGTATGTTCCGCATTCGTGATAGATGCATCCATTTCCGTGCGCAACAAACGGTTGCCATCCAAACTGGCAACGCATCCGCTGATGTGCAATTGCTGCCCGGAAACCTGCGCAAATGCGCCAATCGGCACATGACAGCCGCCTTCCAGCGTGCGCAACATGGCACGTTCAGCAGTCGCGGCAATTTCGGATGGCCGGTGATTGATATTGCGAATAATTTCCAAAATCCGGCTGTCGTTTTCCCGGCAAACAACGGCAAAACTGCCCTGCCCGACTGCCGGCAACATCACGTCCATTGAAATTTTTTCGCTGATGCGATCTGCCCAGCCGAGCCGCTCGATACCGGCAACCGCCAAAATCATTCCGTCCCAGTTGCTATCGTCAAATTTGCGGAAACGGGTGTTCAGGTTGCCGCGAATATCGACCATTTTGAGGTCGCGGCGGTAGTTGAGCAGCTGCGCTTTCCGGCGCAAACTGCCCGTCGCGATGACCGCGTTTTCCGGCAATTCCGCCAAATTTTTCCCATGTTTCGAGATGAACGCATCGCGGACATCCCATCGTTCGGTGATTGCGCCAATGGTCAATCCATCGGGTAGAATTGTTGGCAAATCCTTTAAACTGTGGACAGCCAAATCAATTCTGTTTTGCAAAAGAGCAACGTCTAATTCCTTTGTAAATAATCCTTTATCGCCAATGTCCGAGAGTGGGATGTCCAGGATGCGATCACCAATTGTTTTCACTTCTTCGGTTTCAAACCGCAGTTCCGGCAAATGATTTTGTAAGTGGGATTTCACCCATTCGGTTTGCCAAAGCGCCAATTGGCTGTCGCGTGTGCCAATGATAATTTTATTGTTCATAGTGTTCGTCCGATAAATCAAACATTTCCCGCACCACGTTAATCCGCTGCTGACTTTCCTGCGTGCCGTTGCCATACCGGCGCAGCTGCGAAAGCGGCAGGTGCAAAATTTTGTTCATCAAGCCGCGGGTGGCCTGCTCGATCATTTCCAATTCCTGTGGCGATGAACGGTGTTGGTATTTTTTTAATTCGACATCGCGGATTTCTTCAAGCTTTTTCCGCAGACAAACGATGGTCGGTGTTAAATTCAACGATTGCCGCCACTGGCGGAATTTCAGCATTTCCTGATGGATAATTCGTTGGGCAGCCTGCACTTCCTGCTGACGCCGGTTGAGGTTGCCTTCCACAATTTTCTGCAGCGAATCCATATCGTTCAAAAATATGTTTTCGTATTGTCTGATCTCGGGATCGAAATTTCGAGGAACCGCTATGTCTATCATAAACAAAGGTTTGGGTGATCGGCAGGGGAGAATCTTTTTGAAATCATTTTTCGTCAGCACAAATTCCGGTGCGTAAGTGGCGCCGATAACCAGATCAATTTGCGGCAGTAATTCCTTCATCAACGGGAACGGAAATGCCTGACCTTCCAGCTCTTTTGCCAAATTGTGGGCTTTTTCGAAAGTGCGGTTCGCGATAAAAATTTTGCCGACGCCCTTCTTTTTGAGATGGCGGGCAGCCAATTGTCCGGTTTCGCCACTGCCGATCAGCAACACTTGCTGTTTGCCGAGATCACGGAAAATTTTCTGCGAAAGCTCAACTGCGGCATACGCGACGCTGACAGCGCCGGAGGCAATTTCTGTTTCGGTGCGCACTCGTTTGGCTGTTTGCAACGCGGAATCAAAAAATCGCTGTAATTGCGTGCTGATCGTTCCGGTTTCCGAAGCGATCCGGAATGCATCTTTCACCTGACCGGTGATTTGCGGTTCGCCTAAAATCATCGAGTTCAGTCCGGAAGTTACGGCGAACAAATGTTGCACGGCATCTTCGCCCCGCAAAAAATAGAAATGCTCAAAATCCGCATCGCTGATGCCGTCGCGCAACCCGGTGAGCAGGCTTTTCAACCGAAACGGAACATCTTCGGTGGACGGCGCAGCTACGTAAATCTCGCTGCGGTTGCAGGTCGAAAGGATGCATGCTTCCGAAAATGCCAGTTTTGTCACCAGTTGAATGAGAATATCCGGGATTTCGCTTTCGTTAAACGCGACTTTTTCCCGAAGTTCAACCGGTGCAACTTTGTGGTTCAGTCCAAAAATAAAAATGTCAAATTCGCTCATACCGATTTATCCGAATTGGTGAAAACTATCCACAATCATTTTGATGAACACCATCGAAAGAATGATGAACAAAAACCCGCCAATGGAGGCGTAGGCAAGCCATTTTCCCGTCCAACTGCCAATTTTTTTGCCGTAGAGAACCGTTCCGAAAATCAACCAGATGCCGTATGAGGTAATCACTTTCGGGTCGAAATGGGACAGTTCGGGAAATTCATATTTGCGCCACATCATGCCCAAAAAAATGGTGATCGTGAAAAAAATGAAACCGATAAACGCCGAACGCATGCTCATTTCGAGCAGCTCTTCCAGCGATGGCATTTTGCGGTAAATAACGCTGAATTGGGCACTTTTGAGGTCGTAAAACAACATCAAATACATCACGCTGTATGCAGCGGAAACAAACAATGCGGAATATCCCAAAATGACCGTCGAGGTATGTAAAATGAACATCGGGCTTCTCAGGATTTCCGGAATTTCCGGATCGAAAGTGATGAAAATGGAGGACAGTAATTGCAGGAAACAGACCACAATTAAAATGAAAAATCCGGTGGATTGTATTTTTAAACGATGTTGGAGATACACATATGTTGCGGCGACGGCAAATGCCAGAACACTGGACATTTCGAAAATATCGGCTGATGGGAAATAGCCGAATTTATATCCGCGTAACACCAAAATAATCAAATGGATAGTAACGGTTCCGGTGAGCAATTTGCTCATGTATTTACTGGATGTTCGATCGGAACGGAAGAAAAATAATCCATACATAATTGTAACCGCGATATACGAAACCGGCAGGATTATATTCAATGCGTAAATCAGTGCTTCCATCTTATTTCCATCTGCTCTGCTTATGTGAAAGATTTACTTATCCATTTCGAAATAGGATGGATATATGACAAATCATGTGCCAATACGATAATTATTCCTGATTTTTTGCAAAATGAGCGAAATGAATGTTTTTTGCAGATAAAAAGTCAAATCTGCACGAACAAAAAAGCGTTATGAGCGATTTGCAAAAACCGACCTTTTTTGTCCATGTTTCAGTATGAAACCGGGTTTTTCATTTTGAAATAAAGCGGGAAGGGGAGGACTGGTCAAAAAAAAAGAGCGAAACGGTTTCAATCGCTTCGCTCTGCATTAGACTAAATTTCTGTATGGTTACCGTGCCCGAACTTTGTCGAGAAGGTCATTGGCGCTGATGTAAACCGCGGGGATGAGCACCAGCGTAATCAGCGTTGAAACCGTCAGCCCGCCGATAACCGCGCGCGCCAGAGCAGCCTGAATTTCACCGCCGGCGCCTGTGCCGAATGCCAACGGGAGCATCCCGAGTACCGTGGTGCAGGTGGTCATCAAAATGGGACGCAGCCGCAATCGTCCGGATTGCACAACGGCTTCCATCACACCTAAATTTTGCTCCCTGCGCATCAGGTTAATGTAGTCAACCAACACAATGGCGTTGTTTACCACAATGCCAATGAGCATCACAATTCCCATCAAGCTTTGGATATTCAGCGATGTGCCGGTAATTAACAACGCCGGAACCACACCGATAATCGCCATTGGAACCGCGACCATCACAATCAGCGGGTCTAAAAATCGTTCGAATTGCGCTGCCATCACCATATAAATAAGCACCAGCGCCATCAGGATGGAAAGCGTAAAATCGCCCTGTGCTTTTTGTTGTTCTTCAAATTCGCCACCGAAAACCAGCGAAAAACCGCCGGGCAAGGTCACATTTTGGAGGCGTTCCTGAACTTGCAGGATGACATCGCCGAGCGCTGCGCCGCTTTGCAGATTGGCGGAAATATAGGTTACCCGCTGTCCGTCGATGCGTTCGATCGATGTCGGCGTTCGCCGCCGTTCTTTCCGCACAACTGACGAAACGGGCATAATTTCGCCATTGTTGGTGCGCAGCGAAACGTTGCCCAAATCCAGCGAACTCAACCGGTCTTCCGGCTGTAACCGGACGACAATCGGAAATTCTTCGCCACCTTCGCGGTAAACACCGGCGCGGCTGCCGCCGACGTTGGTTTGGATAACTTCCGCCACATCTCTCACGGAAAGCCCGAGATCGGCAATTTTTTCGCGGTCAACAATCAGGTTTTGCTCCGGGCGGCCTTCGCGGCGGCTGATGCGCACGTCTTTAATTTCCGGCACCTGTTCCATAATTTGTTTGATGTTCAGCGCCAGCTGATCCGCCAGAGCCAGATCGTATCCGCGCAACTCCAGTTGAACCGCCTGACCGCCGGCGGAACCGAACAATCGCCGCAGCATCCACAATCCGGACTGTGCTTCCACCTGAACTTCCGCGCCGGGAATTTTGCCTTCCACATTCCGGCGAATCTGATCGGCCAGTTCAAAACTGTCGATGGTTCGTTCATCCGCACCCAGCAGGGATAGTTCAACTTCCGCATCGCCGGGACGAATTTCGATGGTTAAATGGCGCACCTGATCCATCGGTGTGGATTCGCGAACGATGCGTTCCAGCTCATACAAATATTCATTAACCACGGCAATATTGGTGCCCTGCGCCATTTCGAGATCAACATCAATTTCATCCGCATCCGTTTGCGGTGCGAGTTCCACCGGTATAAGCGGCCACAGAAATAATGTAACTATCAGCATTGCAGACGTTATGCCAAAAACCGTTTTCCGCCGGTGAATGGCTTTGTTGAGCAGTTTGGCGTAGGAATCTTCGAGCCGGTCCAGCCATTGCCCGATACGTGATTTTAAGTTTGTCCCGCGATGATCGCCGGATTTAACAGTGAGATAACGGCTCCCGAGCATCGGCACCAGCGTTAGTGCAACCAGCAGCGAGCAGAACAGCGCGAAAACGACAACCAGCGCCAGCTCTTTAAACAGCATTCCCGATATGGTTTGCATAAACACAATCGGCAGAAAAATGACCATCGTGGTTAGGGTAGATGCAACTATTGCACCGGAAACCTGTTGCGTACCGATGAGGGCGCTTTCCTCCAACGGTTTATCGTTTTCACGTTGTCGCACAATATTTTCCAGCACCACAATGGCGTTGTCAACAATCAACCCGATGCCCAACGCCAATCCGCCGAAGCTCATTTGGTTGAGCGTCAGTCCGTTGAAAAAGAGCAAGCCAAAGGTTGCAATTATCGAAATCGGGATCGACAGCGCAATAATAAACGTGGTCGAACCGTTTCGCAGAAAAAAGTAGAGAATCAAAATAGCCAGCAAACCGCCCCAAATGGCCGATTGCTGAACGTTATTTATCGAATTTTGGATAAAATCGCTTTGGTCGATGACCATCATCAGTTCTATATCGTCGCGTTCGCGATTGATTTCCGCCATTACGCGACGGGCATTTTCGGCAACCTCGACGGTATTGGCGCCGGATTGTTTACGAATGCCCATCCGGACCATCGGTTGTCCGTCAATTTGTACGAGGCGATTGAGGTCCTGATAACCGTCCACTACTTCCGCAACATCGCGGATGCGAATCGGTCTGCCATCAACCAGCGTGATAATCGTATTGGCAATTTCTTCGACAGACTGGAATTCGCCGCGAGTCCGCACGTATAAATCGCTGACACCTTCGCGCAAATCGCCGCCGGGCAGCGTAACATTTTCCCGCAGCAACGCCTGCTGAATATCCGTTGCCGAAAGCTGGCTGGATGCCAGCCGGTCGCGTTTCAGCCGAACCTGAATTTCGCGGTAAACGCCGCCCCACACATCCACAGAACCGGCGCCGGGAATTTGCTCAAACCGTTGGGAAATCTCGCGTTCGAGAATCCGGGTGAGCTCTTCCATATCGCGGCTGGATTTTGCGCCCAAAATAACTACCGGAAAATTATCCGGGTCAAATTTCCAGAGCCGCGGCGATTCCACCTCCGGCGGAAAATCATCACGAATCCGGTCAATTGCCGCTCTCACGTCGTTTGCGGCTTCGTCGATGTTGGTTCCCTGGGTAAATTCCAGCGTTACCCGGCTTTGCCCCTCTTCCGATTGCGATCGCACAACCTCAACATTCGGAACGCCGGCAACGGCATTTTCAACACGATCGGTGATGATCGTTTCGATTTCCTCAGGTCCCACATTCGGATAATTGGTCCGCACGGTTAGCTGCGGATATTCGATCTGCGGCAGCAAATCGACCGGCAAAAAACGAAATCCCATCACACCCAAAACGATGACAATCAAAAATACCATCGTTGTGGCGATCGGGCGTTTGACAGCTGTATTTGTAATATTCATAATTTATGGTGATGTATGGGTTTGTCCACTGGTTGATGCGGTATCTGTGACCGCATTTTTTTTACGATTGATAATATCTTCCATCAAATCCTGACGCTGGATGTGCTGCAATTTTGCAACCCACTGCCAATCGACCGGGCGAACGCGGGCGGTGCCGGATGCGCCAGCCAACAGATTTTGCCCCATTGTGATCACCCAGTCACCCGGATCAACGCCACGAATGCCGGCTTCCATTCGCCCTTTGGCAACCACTTCCACCGGAACAAATTGAAAATCCACCGGATCGGTCAGTGGAATTTCCTGACGATTTTTTATCTCGCCCACATTTTCGGGCGTTCGATCCAGTTTTGTGCGGCTGACGTAAACGCCGGTTACGCCGGATGCCGGATTTTCATAAAGCGCGCTCAACGGAACCAACGTCGCCTGCTCGCTTTCGCCATAAAAAATATCGACGGTTACAAACATGCCCGGTTTTAGTTGACCGTCCGGATTGGCGATATCAATTTCCGCCTCGGTGGTGTGCGAAACTGGGTGCAAAAACGGGGAAATGCGCGATAATTTTGCTGCCATCAAACCCTTTGCGGATGCGCTTTGATTGTCTATTTCGGTGCGCTGACCTTCTTCGATATAATTGAGCATCTGGTCTGTCAGCACCATTTCAACCAACACATTATCCAGTTCGCCAACCGTAAACAGGCGATTGCTGCCGGATACGAGCATGCCGATTTCCGCATTTCTGTTGCCGACGCGCCCGCTGACCGGCGAGCGAATCACGGTTTGCGACAGCGATTCCTCGCGTTCCTGCACCGTTGCATTGGCTTGCGCCACCCGCGCATTGGCGAGTTCCAGATCTGCTTCCGCAGAAATAGACTGGGTCTGGATTTGCTCCATTTCCGAAGCGCTGATCAATTCCTGCTCCGCCAGCGATTTCGAGCGTGAGAGCGCCGATTGAATTTCGTTGAGTCGTGCCTCAGCCTGACGGGCTTGCGCAACGGCAATCTGATATCCGGCTTTGGCCTGCTGCAGGCGTTCGCGGAATTCTTTATCGCGCAGGCGAATAAGCGGTTGCCCGCGCTTCACCGTGTCGCCGTTTTTCACCAGCACTTCGACAACCACCGCGTTAATTTCGGGATAAATTGAAACCTGGTTTTTCGCTTTCACAACACCGTTGAGCCGCTGGATCAACGGCAGCGATCCGGTTTTGCTTTGCACCGCTTCCACAGCCGGGATAACCAGGCTGGTCGCTTTTTCCGGTGAGCCGGATTGACCCGAACAACCGGGAAAAACCAGTGCGGCGGCTGCAAAAATCGTCAATGCGATTAACGTTTTTACGGTTGGGAAAAAAATTGCTCGATGTATTGTCATTCCATATCTCTGATTGAATTATTGGGTAATGCGTTTTCAAAACGCGATGTTTGTTTGCTACTCATTCAAAACGCTCCGGTTCCGGGAAATCGACGCGATGCTTTGGAAATTACCACTTTTCAATTCCCGTAACATCGCAGATTGAATACTGATTTTGCTAATTATCTGAATGAAATTCAACATCTTTCGAAAGTAGTTATCGTCCCGAATGCCTCATCCGTTTTTCGGTGAGCGAACCATTTTCACCTGCGGTTCATCAATCTGTTTCAGGAAAAGATTGCAATCACCCGAAATATTTATATATTAAAAAATATCTCGGATTTAATGGTTGTAATAACATGTTAATCAAAACCTGCCCGATAACTGCATTCGCCCAATCTGCTAAATGACCATGCTGTAAAAATAATTTTTTTATATAAATCGCTAATTTGCGCCGTTAAAAATGGGAGCAAAAAAAAACATGCCAGACCGCAATCAATTGTACATCCAACTGTTCAATATTCACGGATTAATTCGTGGAAGAAACCCCGAACTGGGGCGTGATGCGGATACCGGCGGTCAAACTGTTTATGTGCTGGAATTGGCGAAAGCCCTCGCCAGACAGCCCGGAATCCGCAAAGTCGATTTGTTCACCCGCTATATTCGCGATAAAACCGTTTCGCCGGATTATTCGCAACTGATTGAACCGGTTGAAGATAAGCTGCGAATTGTGCGCATCCAGTGCGGCGGGAGCAAATATATCCGCAAAGAAATGCTTTGGGGTTCGCTCGATGAATATGTGGACAAAACGCTGAAATTTATCAAAGATGAAAATGATTATCCGGATATCGTGCACGGTCACTATGCGGATGCCGGATATGTAGCGAAAGAATTATCCACCTTTTTGGGTGTGCCGTTTGTGTTCACCGGACATTCGCTCGGCAGGATCAAACAAAGCGATTTGGAAAATAAGGGAATGTCGCCCGAAGAAATGGACAAGAAATTTAACATTTCCCATCGCATCAAAACCGAAGAAGAAATTATCGCAAATGCGGAATTGATCGTTACGAGCACCAGCCAGGAAGCCAGACAGCAATACGGAAAATATGATGCCGGCGAGAACGCCAATCTCAGCGTCATTCCGCCGGGCATCGATACCAACCGCTTTTTCCCGTTTTATTCCAATTACGATAATTTTGTTGACGAGCCGGAAAAACGCGACACGCTCCGGCAGGCGCAATTTTTTATGCAAAAAGAGCTGGAACGATTTCTCACCCATCCCGAAAAGCCGTTCATTTTGACATTGGCACGACCCGATCACCGGAAAAATATCACCGGATTGGTGGAGGCATACGGCAAAGATCGCGAGTTGCAGGCCATCGCAAATCTGGCGGTTTTTGCGGGGATTCGCAAAGACATCACATCGATGGACACCAACGAGCAGGAAGTGCTGATCGATCTGCTGCTATTGATGGACAAATACGATCTCTACGGCAAATTGGCTATTCCCAAACGCCACGATGTGGAATATGAAGTGCCGGAATTGTATCGCATTGCCGGCAGAAGTCAGGGGCTGTTTGCCAATCCCGCATTTAAGGAAAATTTTGGCGTCGCGCTGATCGAGGCATCCGCCAGCGGATTGCCGATTGTTGCGAACGATGACGGCGGTCCCCGCGATATCGTCAAAAATTGCGAAAACGGCGTTTTGGTGGATATTACTGATCACGAACAGTTCAGCGCAGTCATGCGGAAAATTCTGGTCGATCCGGAAATGTGGAAGCAATATTCCCAAAATGGCATAAATGGCGCGCGGGAGCATTATTCCTGGGATGCACATTGCGCTGCGTATCTCGAGCAATTGAGCCGTTTGGATAAACGGGTGGCGCATATTTCCGATACGGATGCGGCGCTGGGAATTTCTGCAAATCCTTTCGCCAAACTGGACAATATTTTCATTTCAGATATCGACGACACATTGATTGGCGATGACGACGCATTGCATGAATTAGCCGGACTTATTCGAAACCGCCGCTCCGGGATGGGATTTGGGGTGGCAACCGGTCGCCCGGTCAGCTCCGCGAAACAGGTGTTGGCGGAACACAACGTGCCGATGCCGGATGTGATCATTTCATCCGTCGGATCGGAAATTTATTACGGAAAAGATCAGCACATCGATAACGGCTGGCGTGCGCACATCAACGAACGATGGGACCGGCGCAAAATTGTATCGCTGTTGCGTCCGCTCAAATTTTTGAATTATCAGGACGGCGAAAACGCTCAGCGCGATTACAAAATCAGCTATTTTATGGATAAAAATCCCGATCATCTGGCGATGGTTCACAAAGTGTTAACCGAAAACCGGATTCGATACACCCTTATCTTTTCACGCGGTATGTTTCTGGATATTTTGCCGTATCGCGCATCCAAAGGCAAAGCCATTCGCTATTTGAGTTACAAATGGAATATTCCATTAAACCACATTTTGGTGGCTGGCGATTCGGTTAATGACGAAGACATGCTTCGCGGCGAAATGCTCGGCATTGTGGTCGGGAATCATCACCCGGATTTGGATAAACTGCGCGGTTTAAAAAACATCTATTTTGCCAAAAATGCGTTTGCCGCAGGAATTTTGGAAGGGTTCAACCATTATGGTTTTCCCAAAAATAAAGTACGAGAAACGGAGGAGGAATATGCAAATATTAATGAGTGATTTGGTCACAGAGGAACACGTTCAGGATTTTCGCATGTTTTTGTACCAGCTTTGGCATGGCGATAATAAATATATATTAAACAACGACTTACTGCTTGCCTTTGAAGATTTTTGCAAACAAAATGAAAAGCCGGCGTTATTGGAAAAAGATTCCAAAATTTACCGCTTGCTCAAACGTACGCCGGAACTGATTATCGCCGAAGAAGTGGCGATTCTCATTCACCGCTATAAAATGATGCGCTATAAATTTTACAAAATCAGCATTCACGGCGAGGATGTGCACGAAATATCCACCCGGGAATTGCTCACCTTTCGCAACCGGCACGTTAACCCGGATTCAAAAGATACAAACGGCTCGCTCCGGGTCGATTTTCTGCCGTTTTACGATTATTCGCCATCGATAAAAGATGTCAAAAGCATCGGGCGCGGCATTGAATATCTCAATAAATATATGTCCAGCAGTCTGTTCCAAAATCCGGAAAAGTGGAACCAGCGATTGTTCGAATTTCTGAAAATTCACTCGCTGGGCGAACAGCAATTGCTGATTAATCCGGATGCGATAGCGAATTACGATGAGCTGATCCGCAATCTCGAAACGCTCACCGGTGAGCTGGACAATCACGACGCCGAAAGCTCGCACGAAACCGTACTGCGCGACATGCGAAACTACGGATTTGAACCGGGATGGGGCGATACCGTCGGGCGAATAAAGGATACCATGCGGGTGCTGCACGATTTATTTTTGTCGCCGGACAGCCAGATTCTGGAAAAATTTATGGCGCGAATCCCGATGGTTTCCAAAATTGTGATTATCTCGCCGCACGGCTGGTTTGGGCAGGAAAACGTGCTCGGACGCCCGGATACCGGCGGGCAGGTGGTTTATATTCTGGATCAGGTGCGCTATCTGGAACGCACGCTGGCGGAGCGCATCCGCAGTTACGGATTGACCACCACGCCAAAAATTCTGATCGTCACCCGGCTAATTCCGGACAATCATGGAACGACCTGCCACTTGCGCCTGGAAAAAATTCATCACACCGAAAACAGCTTTATTTTGCGCGTGCCGTTTACGGATGACAACGGAAATGTTGTGCCGCAATGGATTTCGCGATTCAAATTGTGGCCGTATATCGAGCGATTTGCCCAAAATGCGAAACGCGAAATTTTAAGCGAGCTGAAAGGCAAACCGGATTTGGTGATCGGCAATTATTCCGACGGCAATCTGGTTGCGACGCTGCTCGCCGAAGAACTCGACGCGATTCAATGCAATATTGCCCACGCGCTGGAAAAAAATAAATACCTGTTTTCCGATTTATACTGGTTCAATTTTGAAAAAGAATATCATTTCGCGATACAGCATGTGGTGGATTTGATTGCCATGAATATGGCGGATTTTATTATCACCAGCACATTTCAGGAAATCGCTGGAACGGACGACACCATCGGGCAATACGAATCCTATCAATTTTTTACGATGCCGGGATTAATGCAGGTGGAAAACGGCATCAACCTGTTTCACCCGAAATTCAATGTGATTCCGCCGGGCGTGGATGAAAATATTTTCTTCCCGTATTCCGAAACGGAGCACCGGCTGCGCAATCAGTCGGAATATCTGGAAAAACTGGTGTTTTCCGATGCCAATGAATCGATTGTCGGGCATTTGGACAACCCGGAAAAAATCCCCATTTTCACGATGGCGCGATTGGATCACAATAAAAATATCACCGGTTTGGTGGAAAGTTTCGGGAAATCATCGGAGTTGCAGGAGCGCTGTAACCTGATTGTTATCGCCGGAAAAGTGAATCCCGGCGAATCCGATGACGCGGAAGAAATCCGCGAAATTCACCGGATGTATGAGTTGATCAAACAATACAATCTCGATGGAAAAATTCGTTGGCTGGGCATTCATTTGCCAAAAGAAGACACCGGCGAAGTGTATCGCATTGTTGCAGATCATCAGGGTGTTTTTGTGCAGCCGGGACGATTTGAAGGATTCGGTTTGACCGTTTTGGAAGCGATGGTGAGCGGATTGCCGATGTTTTCCACCCATTTTGGTGGGCCATCGGAAATTGTGATTCACGGCGAAAGCGGTTATCTGATTAACCCGACCGTTCCCGAATTGATCAGCGAGCCGATTCTGGCATTTTTAGCCAAACTCGACGAAGATCCGGGTTTCTGGAAACAGATTTCCGATGCGGGAATCCGGCGCGTGCAGGAGCATTTTACATGGAAATTGTATAATGAGAAGTTGTTGAACCTGACCGCGCTCTACGGTTTCTGGCGATACTCCGTTTCCAACACAGGAAAAAAGGAACTGACATTATATTGTCACTTAATGTTCCAGTTGTATTTCAAAGAACGCGCAAAAGCGATGTTGGAAGAAAACTGATAACTGACGTCAGGCATTTCTTGCCAGCGGTGTGTCCGCCGCAAATGTTGTGGCAATCATCGATGTGCCCAGCCACCACCACGGCAGCATGCGATCCGCGATAAAATAGGAATTCAGGCTGCTGCCGGCGACGCGGGTCATTAGCGCACCAATCGAAAAAGCGGCAACCAGATAAATAATAATGATGAGCCAGTCAATGAAGGAAAACATGCAAATCAACGGGTTAACGTTAGCAGATATTCTAAAATAAACCCGGTTGCAGTATTCACAAGCGTTTTTTGAGGAAATGGGGATTCAATGGGCCAATGGTGAATTTAGCGGAAAGAAAAAATAATGCCCATTGTTACAGCGTTAATATTCAGATCAAAAAAATCATCCGATTTGCTGAAATCCTGCCGGTATTCAATAAAATAATTAGTTCCGCGTCCGCCCAGCCGAATGCCCGCCGCAGCACTCGCAAAAAGCCCGGATGAAAGGGTTGAATCATTATTTTTATTATAATATGTACACAACCCGGATGTTGCAGTTGTAAGAACACAACCGGTTATCACGCGTTCTTTTTCCCGCGACCAATAGCGATACCAACCCAATCCGCCGCCGACATATGGTTTAAAAATGCCATTTTTGACCAACTTTATTCGTGTCATGAGTTTTACTTCACCCTGACGCAAATCCGTATCGGTGTTGTTTTTTTCCGCAACTTTAAAACTGGTTGCAAATCCTAAAGTTGTTAAAGCGCGTTTTGAATCCCGGAGTATTATATCTGCGCCAACCTCATCAACAGTTGGCATATTTGCAGAAGATTCCGTGGTTGAATTGTTATACTTCAGCTTGCTGAAATAAGTGGTACATCCGCTATTCATGGTTATCAGATGGAATAAACACAGCAACATCAGGCATCGTTTCATTTTCGGATCTCTCCCGTTTAGTAATAAAATTGCTAAAACACTTCCGGCTCAGATGGATTGATGCTTCGCCGGATATTCGCCGAGAAGCACATAATAAGGTGAAATAAGCATTCCTTTTCGTCCCAAAATATCAATCGCCAGATTCAAACACATTTTGATGATTTGTTTATGAACCGCACCGCCGGAGTTGTAACGACCGGATAAAATTTCAACTGAATATCCTTTGCTGCGCAGCAATTGTGTCAGCCAATCGAAAGGCATCAAATGTTCGCACCAGTTGCCGGTATGGGGATCGCAAGTGTTCGTCGGGTGATCCGGTTGATAGGAAATTCGCCCGGTTTCGCGAAATTCATCGACATATTTGTGGATGTCCTGCTGCATCAATCCCCGGGTATCCGTTGCCAATTGGTCGATGGTTTGAGGGGGTAATTCCGGGGCATATCGGGCTATCATTTCTGCACGTACTTGCAAATAGGATTGCAACGTGTCGCGCTCTTTATGTCCCCATTGTTTATCGCTGTTTTGAAGCTCAACTCTCAACTGGCTTTGTTGAATGAGGCGAACGGTAAATGGATTTTCAATATTCGCACCCGAACCATAGACCACCCGGAAGCCGTTGCCGGGCAACGTTGCCAGCTTGTCGAAATGTGCCGGAACGTCGTAAATATGCTCCAGCACATCATACGAAGTGATCGCATTTATGTGGATGGATTGCTGATGCAGCATTTCCGCCAGTTCATCAATATCGCCGCAAACGATATGCTGTGGCATCAGCCCGATTGCTTTGGAAAGCCGTTGCGCATCGCTGCAGCTTACGTCGTAAATATCCGCGTAAATGACCGTTCCGACACCCAGTTCTGCTGCCAAAAAAGAGAATAAACCCGTGCCGCCGCCGTAATCAACCAACACAAATTTCTCGATCGGAACCGTGCTGTCTTTCAGCGTTAAAAACAGCAGTTTGCCGTAAAGCTCTAAAATGCCTTTCAAATTTGCGATTTTTTCACCGAGATAGCGTTGATTGTAATCGGAAAGATTGAGCGAAGGAATATGGATTTGGCTAAGTTTTTGATGCAGATGCGATTGCGCGGTTGTAATCCGTTGCGATAATTGTTTATCTGTTACCGGGGGTGAATTGTTTTGCTGGTTTGTCATTGCCACTAATTTCCGTTTTTTTTCGACCTTTTTGATCAAGTATGATATGCCAGGCACATAATCCTGTGGAAATTGCTAAATACTACCCCGTTCCCGTTCAAAGTTCCTGCTTTGAATGCTTTATTTATAGACCCGTGAGAAAATTTGAGACATCGATCAGCATTTTATCAGAATCAACATGTTATTCAATGGTGTGCCAGGTGAACACCGGACTTCACTCCCAACCCCTCTCCTTAAAGGAGAGGGGAGCTAGATTCGCAAATGTAAAGGATAACTTCCCCCTCTCCTGAAGGAGAGGGGGACCGAGGCGGTGAGGTCGAATTTGTCTGCAATAACAACACACTTGATTTCCGGTAAGATTTCCCGGATCAATACACGGTTCAATAAAGCTCCGGGTTCAAATTATTTTTTAGAAATTATTAAGGAACCTATCCCAAAACGTTTAATCTGTTTACAAAGTATTGATTATCGATGAAGCAAACAATACCCAAACTGATACAGTCTTAACTATTACCGGATTATTTTGCAATTTTTTTTCCTAAAGCATCGCGACCCGCCTCCGATTATCACTGTTAAATCACTACAATTAATCATTTACAGGAATTAGGAGGAATTTATTATGGCATTTGAGAATCGCGTTTCCATCGAGATTGCGGCTGAGGATAAGCTGGCTATTGAAGATGCGCTGAACACCCTAAAAACCAAGCTGCTGCCATACCTGCATTCGCTGACAGCGCAGGATCGCCGGGAACTGCCCAAGATGAATGACGGTACATCGCCGTTTGTGCAAAAGTCTTTGGAATATGCACAGGCGAACACATCGCTGGTACCGGCATTTGTGGATTTGAATGAATTAAAAAAAGATGTTGGTGCGGTAACCGAATTAACCCAATTTCTGCGGAAAGTGGAAGAACTGCAACATTTGCTGGATGATACGGTTGTATTAGCCGGCAGTGAAGCGTATCAGGCATCTCTGGCGTTTTACAACTCCGTAAAGCTTGGCGCACGAATGAATGTGCCGGGTGCCCAGAATATTTACCAGGATTTAAAGCAGCGCTTCACGAAGCAATCCCGTAGTGCAGAGCAACAGCAACCCAACGAATAAAATTTGAATTTCAACGATGTATCATTTATCTAACCCCCGGCAAGCTTGCCGGGGGTTTTGTGTTTGGAATAGTAAAACCATAATCGAATTTTCTAATTTTAAGTCTGTCTATTCATTGGTTGATTTCTTATCTTTCCATATTACAATCTCTGACATTTTCTGTTATATGGGGCATTAGCCATACGCCTGTAATTCGCTACCAAAAGGTAAAAGCCATGATCGATCTTATGAGCATCGCACAAAGCATCTACTCCGGTTTGGCTAAGGAGTTGATTTCCCATTTGCACCGCACAGTTCGGAAGCCATTTGAGGTATCGGAAAAGGAAAAAGCAGTTGACCGCTGCCTGAAAACCGCTACCGAATCAGCGATTATTCAGCTGAAGCCATTTAAAGAAAAAGACCAAAAACAGTTAGCCGAATTACTGCAGCAATTTTTTGACGATACCGACGTCATTCGTGAGTTGAGCAAAATCCTCATTGGCAAACTGCTCAACATGAAAGAACTTGCGGATATCTACATGGAAATTGCCAATCACGAAAATATTGCCGGGTTTGACATTGAGGCAATCGTTCGCGTATTTGCGGAATCCTTCCGCGATGCCGCAGCGCAAGAGAAAGAGCTGGTCGATTCGTTGATATTTGGGGAAACTGCCAAACAAACCATAATTCAAACCGACCAACTTGCTGAAACAAAAGCACATACAAAAATACAGGAAGCCATCAGCAAAAACGTCGAAAAGCTGGCAAACCAGAAAGAAACAGCCGAAAAGCAACAGGCCGAATCCGCCAAATCTCTCTATCTGAAAAGCCTTGCCAAAGAATGCCTGAACCTGCCGCTTTCGGCGTTGGGGGAAGACACCAGCGATGACGACGGGGTGACGCTGGACGCCGTGTATGTGGATCTGGACACCACCAGCACCTACATGGTAGATGAAAAAGGCAACCGCATCAGCGACCGGACTGCAATGCAGCGGATGGACGAGAAGAAAATCAAAACCAAAACCCTGACTGTCCGGGAAGCCGCTGTTGAAAATTCCCGGCTGATGCTCTTGGGCGATCCGGGCGCCGGAAAAAGCGCCTTTGTCAAAAAGCTCTCGGCGCTGGTGGCGCAGGATCTTTTGGGCGTTAATGTGCACCCGGAAGATTGCTTTAAAGGGCTGTTGCCTATTTTTATACAACTGCGGGATCTGGTGCCCCGACTGCAAACCGTTAATATTTCAAAACCTTCGGCAGATGAAAGAACAGCGCACTTGTTACGAGTCGTAAATGAACAATTATCTAAAAATCTCTATCGATTAAATGCCAATGCGTTTAGGGATGGTATATTTGATGCCCTGCATCAGGGTAACTGCCTGCTGGTGCTGGATGGACTGGACGAAGTGCCTTTCAAACAGCGGAAGCGTATCCAGCTAACTGTCAATGCACTGATCAGCAACTACGCCCCCAAGCGCATGATCATCACCTGCCGTATTCGCTCCTACACCGGGCATAACCGGCTCAGCGGATTTCAGGAATATACCATTGCCGATCTGAATAACGAAAAAATCAAACGTTTTATTACGGCATGGTATAACGCCAAAAAGGCATTGGGAAAAATTGATACGGAAACTGCCAAAATAAGGATCGCAGACTTGCTAAAAGGGGCAATCAAACTGCGGGCGCTGGCAAAAAACCCTATGATGCTCACCACTATGGCGATCATCCACTACAACCAACATCAATTGCCAGATGAACGGGTGAAGCTCTACAAACTGGTTGTGGACATTCTGCTTCGGCGTTGGCGCAAGGAAAACCTTGGGGAAGAAGGATTGCGAATCTCCGCTAATCTTGCCAAAGTGCTGGCAGATGACAAAAAGCTCCAAGAGCTGGCGGCTCGATTGGGTTACGAGGCGCAATCCACAGGTAAAAAAGAACAGGAGACCGCAGATATTAACCGCGATCAGGCGATTCTGCTGTTGAAAAATGAAGGGTATCTGGACAGCTATGATCTTGCGGAAGAATTCCTGGACTACGTGGACCAACATTCCGGTTTACTGATCGGACGCGGTGGTGAGAGCGACCCAACCGAAGATGATGAAAAGGAAGCCAAACCAGTTGCTTACGGTTTTTATCACCGCTCCTTTCAGGAATATTTAGCCGGTTGCCAGATTGTCTCGCAGCGGAACATTCCCAGAGAGCTGATTCAACACAGCGAAGAGGGGGATTACTGGGCGCCCACCATCCAGTTTGGCATGGAAGAATTGTATTACAATGAAGCTCGGCGGGGCGTTCTGACCCTTCAAGATCTTGCCCACACGCTCTGTCAGGGAACGAAGCCGGAAACCGAAGCCATCGAACGGCAAGTTCTGTGGGCGTCAAATATTGCCGTGCTGCTTACCCCGGAAGAGATTGCAAAAGATCCCAAATTTCCCAACGGCGGCAGAGCATACCTAGACCGCCTGCGCCGCTCGCTGGCGCATCTGCTCAGCGGCAAGCTGCCCTTTGAGGAACGCGCAGAAGCAGGGCGTAACCTCGCCAAATTAGGCAATGAACAGGAACTGGATGCGCTGAAGATCAATCCGGTCTTTTCCTTGCGAAAAGCAGCAACGGAATTGAGTGATGACCAAACGAAAGCCATGCTCAAAAAGTATGACTTTGCCGATATCAACCGTCACAAAGAAGGCAAAGGCTGCGTGCACGTTTATCAGCCCCAAAAGGACGGCAATGTGGTAATGGACTATGCCACAGGTTTAATGTGGCAGCAATCGGGTTCGCCGAGTAACATGAAATGGAAAGATTGTCAGCAATACATCGACCAACTAAATCGCGAGACATATGCTGGCTACAGTGACTGGCGACTGCCAACGCTGGAAGAAGCGATGAGCCTGATGGATCGGGAAAAGAAGAACGGCGATTTTTACATTGATCCGGTATTTGATGCAAAGCAACGCTGGATCTGGACAGCCGACCGGTATAGCGCCTCCGACGCGTGGGACGTCCACTTCGGCGGCGGTTTCTGCTACAGTCGCCCTGTCGACTTCAATCTCTACGCTCGCGCTGTTCGTTCCTGACAATCATCTGGGTTATTTGATTATTTGGTTTATTTGATAATTAGAATAATTTGACTATTTTGAATACAAGGAAGTATTCATCCCGATTTATGCCCCGGAAGGGCATGTTTTTATCGGGATTCCCCGCGAAGCGGGTCGCGGGTTTTTTAATAATTGCATTATCAGTATGCCTACTTATTTACCTTGATTATTTTCTTATTTAGTTCGTTTTCCAATAATGCACAACCCTATATCCACAAGAAATATCAAGATCCTCAACCGGTTTATACCGAAAATCCTCGATATCCTCCGGGTATTCAGTGAACCGGACAATAAACCGTTGGGGCACAATCGTCGGATGGTTATAAGTTAGTCCCGGTGGTGAACAACTTCCGGAATAATGTTTAAACCAAACATCCGTAAATCGAAAATCCCACACCACCAACCGCTCAATTTCCCATGCGATGCCCTGCCAATAATCCCGGTGGGGATATTGATCCCAGTCAATTTCAAAATAAATGCCTTCGTCAAAATCATATCCCCGGGAATGATCCTCGATCGACGCTTTGAACAGCAAGCTATCAACCCAAATATCCTTCGGTTGCGGATATGGTATAGGTTTAACCGCCGGTTCTTTCGATGCCGTTGGTTCCGGCATTTTTGCTTCGGGCAAATCCAGTTGGGTATAGCATCCCTGCATAACAAAAAAGCAACATATTAAAACGGTGCTGTGTTTAAATCGCTTCATTTCCGGTGTTTTTGAAATGCTTTGGACCTTGTTTTTTGCTTTTAAGGTGGTATTTATAATGTATTGTTTGTTGAGAGTCCCAAATCTTTAGTCTGTTAAACTGCTGTAAGTGTTGACTAACATACAAAACATACGACAGGGTAATCAATACATAATTGTTCAATATGATGTGTCCGTGCAGTTTGAGGCTATTTCTTTTTCCTACCGCTCACCCTCTCGTTCCAGGCGGAGCCTGAAACGCATACTCTTTCCAAAGCGCTGCTTTGCAGCTTTACCCCTCGTTCCAAGCTCAGCTTTGCAGCTTTACCCCTCGTTCCAAGCTCAGCTTTGCAGCTTTACCCCTCGTTCCAAGTTCAGCTTGGAACGCATATTGTCACTAAAGCTCCGCTTTGATGCTTTGGCATGCATGTGCTTGGGATAAAAGCTGGCGCTTTTATGGAAAATGGCATTCCAGGCGGAGCCTGGAACGAGGGAGGCGTTTTGTAAATCCTCGTTCCAAGCTCCGCTTGGAATGCATACTCTTTCAAAAGCTCCGCTTTGTAGCTTTACCCCTCGTTCCAAGCTCCGCTTGGAACGCATATTGTCACCAAAGCTCCGCTTTGATGCTTTGGCATGCATGTGCTTGGGATAAAAGCTGGCGCTTTTGTGGATAAGGGCATTCCAGGCGGAGCCTGGAACGAGGAAGTGTGTTGCCTGGAACGAGGGAGGCGTTTTGTAAATCCTCGTTCCAAGCTCCGCTTGGAACGCATACTATTTTAAAAGCTCTGCTTTGTAAGGCTTGCACGCATGATAGCGATAAAAAATTATTATTTTGAATTTCTATTATGACCTTTGAGCATGTTTTGATATTTTTTACAGTTACAATCAAAAAATAATTCATGAAATCCAACATTTCTATCTTGAAAGAAGAGCATCCGATGCGTTCCCGCTATCAATTTCTTTCTGGTAATGACTTCTATTTTATCACGATGACAATTGTGGAATGGATTCCCGTTTTCACCCGTGCTAAATACTGTGACATTTTTATTGATGCATTGCGATTTAGTCAGGAAAACAAAGGGTTAAAGGTTCATGCGTTTGTCTTGCTGGATAATCATGCGCATTTGATTGTGTCAGGGGCTGATTTGTCAAAGATTTTTAAGGAGTTTAAAAGCTATACTGCGACCCAATTAATCAAAAAAATAACATTTGATGATCGGCAGTGGTTGTTAAACCAATTGTCGTATTGGAAGAAGCGGTATAAAACCGAGAGCATCCATCAGGTTTGGCAGGAAGGTGTGCATCCGCAGATGATTGTCAGCGAGAAAATGCTGCGTCAGAAGATTGAATATATTCATAATAACCCGGTTAAAACGGGTTTGGTAGCTCAGCCGGAACATTGGGTTTATTCCAGTGCAAGTAATTATTTTTTGGGTCAGGGTATTTTTGATGTTGAGTTGATTAAGTTTCATTGAGTGCTTTAAAGCCTCGTTCCAGGCTCCGCTTGGAACGCATACTATTTTACAAGCTCTGCTTTGCAGCTTTACCCCTCGTTCCAAGCTCGGCTTGGAACGCATATTGTCACCAAAGCTCCGCTTTGATGCTTTGGCATGCATGTGCTTAGTATAAAAGCTGGCGCTTTTATAGATAATGGCATTCCAGGCGGAGCCTGGAACGAGGGGGGGAATTGTGGAAAATGGCATTCCAGGCGGAGCCTGGAACGAGGGAGTGAAGACTGGCACTTATTGAAAATGGCATTCCAGGCGGAGCCTGGAACGAGGGAGGGTGTTGCCTGGAACGAGGGAGTGAAGCGGGGGGGGGCTTCCAAACCGCAATTGAGCGGTTCGGAGATGCAAAATTGTATATTGGAGATGCATTCTTGTGTATCAGAAATGCAAAATTGCAGCTCTGGGGTGTGGTGGGGGACTTGCGAACTGCATGCTTGTGTATCAGAAATGCAAAATTGCAGCTCTGGGGTGCGGTGGGGGACTTGCGAACTGCATGCACGCGGTTCAGAAATGCAAAATTGCAGCTCTGGGGTGCGGTGGGGGACTTGCGAACTGCATGCATGCGGTTCAGATATGCAAACGCCTGTCAAAAAGGTGCACGCATGGACCTGATAGATGCAAACGGGCACAGAACACATGCATTTTTAGGTAGTGTCACTATTTGGTAGATATCTCAAAACTCAGATGCTTCGTCTCCCGGCAAGCCGGGATCCTGAGCATGACAAAGTGGGCATTCTGAGAAGTCCCGGCTTGCCGGGAACGAAGATTTTCGTCTTTAAGGCATATCCAATCACTCAAAATCTACCACTACCGCACATTTACAGCTAAGTTATCCAACAATCAATTACCAACAGCCAAACAACCCGGTGTTTCATGTGGTTTTGGTTAAGGTGTTTTCTCTGGCAAGGGTTCTAAAATTTCCAAAAAAGAGCGTTGATGGTTTTTTGCAGCAACAGCACCCAAAAGAATTCGCAAAGAATTTGCAGTCTGACCGTATTGTCCAATGACTTTTCCGGTGTCACATTCGTTAACCCGTAGCTCAAAAACAATTGTTCCGTGACCTTTAACTGTATTGATGTGGACATCTTCAGGCTTGTCAACAATGTGCTTAACCAGATTTTCAAGAAAATCCTTCATTAACAGCCTCCTGTTGAATTTCTGTTGTTCGTAGCATTCGCAGATTCAGTGGTTTTCGCAGCAGAAGCAGAAAATTTCATTGTTTTACCCGAAAATCTACTTCTTTTTTTCTTCTTGCTTCTGTTTTGCTTTTTTTGCGGAGTCATTTTTCTTTATGGATTCTTGCTTCTGCTTTTTGTCTTTATCTTTTTGACCTTTGTCGCCCATTTTGTTGCTCCTTTAATTGGTAGAGATGTTTCTCAGCGGCTAAAATGGTTGCCTGCCACCGGGTTTATCAACATGTCAAATGGTCTTCAGATGCTTCGAAAAAAACGGTAGTGTCACTATTTGATTGATCGCAATATTTTCAGATGCTTCGTCGTTGCCGCCTCAGCATGACAACGCGGTCATCTGAGGAATCCCGGCTTGCCGGGAACGAAGAATTTCGTCTTTATAGCATATCATTATTCAATATCTACAACTACGCAGAAAATTTATTCTAAAAATGACCGCAATATTTTGCTGCGGGATTTATGACGCAATCGACGCAATGCGACTTCCTTGATCTGGCGAATTCTTTCGCGGGTGAGGTTAAAGCGTTCGCCAATCTCTTCCAATGTCAGCGATTGATCTGTTCCCAGCCCAAAATACAGCCGGACAACTTCTGCTTCCCGTTTGGTCAGCGTCGCCAGCGTCAGATCTATTTCCATTTTTAATGAATGATCCATTAATTCTGCATCCGGCGATGGTTGGTGATTGTTTTCAATAACATCGAGCAGCGAGTTGTTTTCACCAATCTTGAACGGCGTATCAATGGATAAATGACGTTTGGAAACCTTGAGGGTTTCTCTCACGTCATATCCCTTCATTTCCAGTTGTTCCGCAATTTCATCGGAACTTGGCTCACGTCCGTGTTCTTGCTCCAGTTTGGAATATACTTTGCCTATTTTGGAGAGTATCCCAACCCGGTTCAGGGGAAGGCGAACGATCCGGGAGTTATCGCCCAATGCCTGGATAATTCCCTGACGAATCCACCACACAGCATATGAAATAAATTTGAATCCCCGGGTTTCGTCAAAGCGTTGTGCCGCTTTCATTAGACCCAGATTGCCTTCGTTGATCAAATCGTTTAATGACAGCCCTCTGTTTTGAAACATTTTTGCAACACTGACAACAAAACGAAGATTTGCCCTGGTTAATGTTTCTAAAGCCTGGGTGTCACCTTTTTTAATCCGACGTGCTAACTCAATCTCATCTTCGGGGGTTAATAAAGGAACTTCGCTAATTTCTTGAAGATACTTATCCAATGACTGACTTTCACGACTATCAGAATATTTGATCATACGATATTAAACTCCCTTACCATTGTTTTTTCTGTCAGAATAGTCTTTATTCAGCCAGCACAAAAATATCGGTTCCGGCATTATTAATCAGGAAATTTTAACCCGTTGAATTTCAGCTTAAACAGCCAAAGGGGTATAATGATGGAAATATTATCCCCTTCGTTTGTTTCAACAATAAGTAGCGATTTTTGCAGCCAAACAATATGGTCTTTATAATTTACCCGAATTGTTTTTATGGTTTCTTCGAGAACCAGAGCCTTTATCGATGTGGATCTGGTCAGGTTTTTTTTTAACCGCCAGGGAATAGTTAGCTTGATCTGGTTCCCCCAATCCGTAAATTATAATTGACCATTGAGTATTAATACCTGTTAACGATTTCCACGTCCGCGAAAACCGCCGCCGCCACCAAAACCACCGCCGCCACGGTTGTCCGATTTAGGGCGTGCTTCGTTAACGATAATGTTTTTACCGTTGAGATCTGTTCCGTTTAGCTGATCAATGGCAGATTGTGCATCAGCTTTCGCTTCCATTTCGACAAATCCAAAACCTTTTGATTCACTGGTAAATTTGTCCTTAATAATATTCACAGCGGTTATTTTTCCAAACGACTCAAATGCTTCTTTTAAGTCATCTTCGCTGGTTTGGCGCGATAAATTGCCTACATAAATATTCATCATTCATCCTTTGATATGGGTTGATTCAAGAAAAAACGATACCCGTTAGCATCGTTCATTTTATTTTTAATGGTTAATAATTATATCTAAGTGCCTGTAGATATGATAACATAAGTTATCGGTTGTTGGGTTTTCTAGTCCAGAGTGTGGTTTACCAAGGTGGGCCGGAATTCCGTTAATTGAATACCAAGTTAAGCTAATTGTAACGGCCAGTCAAGGTGGATTATTTATACTTGCCGGGAAGCGGTTCTTCCATGGTTTAATTTTTTTTAAAAAGATGCATATGTGGGGTGGGGAAGTGGGGCTTTATTTCGCGGGAAGGTAGCGGAGCAAAATGTTGCTGTTCCCGAATATCCTGGAGGTGTCCAATTGGAGCGATAAATGGTTTACTAGCCCTTCAAACAAACTGCGCCCGCTGCCGATCGCAATTGGATTCAGTACCAGATGGTATTCATCAATCAGGTGTTCACCTGCCAATTGGGCAACAATGCTGCCACTACCCAAAACAACCAACCCTTTTCCGGGCTGCTGTTTCAGCTTGTGGATTTCTTCGGTAATATTGGTTTTTATGAGTGTGGTATTTTGCCAGTTAGCCTGATTCAAAGTTGTGGAGAAAACCACTTTTGGGGCATCGTTCATCCGTTTGGCAATATCGGGCATCTGTTGCATTGCTGCGGGGGTGGGCCAAAAGCTGTTCATCAAATCGTAAGTTTTTCTGCCAAAAATCAAGGTGCCGCCGCTGCCGGCGTTTTCCCTCGTAAAGGCATCCCATTCCTCATCTTGTTTATGCGCCCAGCTCATATCGCCGTTGATGTCCGTAAAATAGCCGTCCAGTGTGATATGGTTAAAAACGATCAATTTTTGCATAACGTGCGGTTCCTTTCTAATGTTGTCCGTTTACAAAATAACCATTCAATACACCACTCTCAAGGGGGAGATGCGACAATCTGGCGGGGGGATTGCGTTTTGGGATTCGCCGGATTTCACTAAATGAGACATCGCCAATCAATAGACAAATCGCAACACGTAATCATTTTGGTCTGCCATGATCGCAACTGAATTTTTGCCAACAGTTATGGGAATCACTGCATCCGGATTACCGCCGCCGAAATCGAGCATATTGGTGGGCAATTTGGAAATGTTGGTTACCAAACATCCCATTGCAGGGTCGTACGGTTTCAGGCTGGCGAATTGTTTGTTGGCGATCTGTGTTTCCAATTGCATCAGGTATTCCAGATAATTGCTTTGGGTGATATCCGGCATGCTTTTCCGGATGTGAACGGCAATATCATCGATGGTCGCATGTTGCAAATCGCAGGTTGCAAATGAAACCCTGTGGAACATCAACCCGTTTCCGAAATATTTCATGCCGTATAATTTGATATGATTTCGCACATCCATTGGAATTGTCAGGTTAACATTTGCCCCAAATGGGCTTGATTGCAACTCAACAGATGTTTCGATCACCATCGCCGCTAAAATATCATTGCTGGAAACCCTGGCGTTGCGGTTGGCTGCAATAGCTTTTATCTGCTCCCGAACCGCAGATTTGGCAACCCGTTGAAATGTGATCGTCAGGTTTTCCGGTTGCTTTTCCAATGGAATTTGGAGCGAATCAAATTGAAAATCCCGCAAAACGGTTCGATTGTGACGCGGTGCCGATACTGCCCGGATCAACTGTTTTTTCAACGGTAGCGCATGGGATCGGCTCATCACCGCCAGTTGATACAAAAAGTAAAAAAAGCTGTATCCGTCTCCCGCCAGATGATCCATCTTTGGAATGAGCACTGTGCCGTTGTTGTATCGGATAATATGGATGTGAAATAGTTTGCCGTTTTCCAGCGGTGCGGAATTGCCGGCATCTGCGAAAAATTGCCCGCCCGCCGAAAAATTTTTATCAACGCTCGTTTCCGTAATTACATCTGTTTCGGAATAGGTTTTGGCGTAAATACTGCCATCGCGATATTCTCCAAACAGCGGCCAAAACGGCGCGGACAATTGCTCAATAGCCGATTTGATTTTTGCAATATTGATAGATTTCTGGTAAAACATCAGGAATTCAATCGGATAACTGCCGTTGGTAAACAGTGCATCGATCTGGGAAATAGGAATTTTTTTCATAATTTTCTTTAACTGTTATTCGCATAATTAACGGCGCAATAAGATATTCATTTTTTCACTTATTCCCGCACAGTTTAGAATTTTGCTTTTCTGTAACCGGATGTATTTTTTTTCGTCAATTGTTAAAATAATGTCCCACCGGCAGCATAAATCCGGATTACTTCACCGACAGCTATTGAATAACTCATCAACGTCGCTTATCTTCTCGGGATAATTTGAACGATATTCAGCGCACATTTTTGGAGGAATTGATAGTGAATATTCGACATGCCATAAATCGCCATATCGGTTGGGCTGTTTTACTGGTGTTGTTTGGCGCAATGTCCAGCGGTTTTAGCCAGTCATCTGCAAATTATGATAATCTGGTTTCGCTATTCAACGAATGGCGAAAATTTGAACGTCCGCCAATGCTGGACGGCGCGCCCGATTACACGGCCGCAACCTTCGAAAAACGTTATGAGGTGTTTAAAACCTATCAACAGAAATTGAACGCCATCGATTACAGCGATTGGCCGGTTGAGCAGCAAGTTGACTGGCACATTTTGCTGGCGGAAATGAACGGCTTCGATTTTAATCACCGCATTTTGAAACCGTGGGTGCGCGATCCCGCGTTTTACAAATCCATATGGGAAGACCGCAGCGATGTTCCGGCGCACGAAGGTCCCACGCATCACGCCGTAACAGAGTTGTGGACATATCAATTTCCGCTGTCGGCTTCGGAGGAAGCGCGGCTTATCGCAGATTTGAACATCATCGCGCCGCTGAATAAACAGGCGCAAAACAACCTGACCGGCAACGCCCGCGATCTCTGGATTGCCGGTATCCGCGATATTCGCGAACAAAGCGAGGCGCTGGATAAACTTTCTGAAACTGTCGGTGACGGTGCCGGTGCGCAGTTAAAAAAAGCAATTGCCGAGGCAAAATCCGCAACGGATGAGCTGGTTGTCTGGCTGGTAAAACAGTCGGCATCGAAAACCGGACCGTCCGGTATCGGAAAAGAAAACTACACCTGGTATCAGCAAAACGTGCACCTCGTTCCGCTAACCTGGGATGATGAGGTGATGATCCTGAAACGCGAACTGGCCCGTGCCTGGTCATCGCTGAAAATGGAAGAACATCGCAATCGCCATTTGCCGGAGCTAAAAGCGGCAGCGTCACCGGAAGAATTCCGGGCGCTCGCGGAACGATCCGCCCGCAGTTTTATGGACTTTCTGAAAGATCAGGACATCGTCACCGTCGCCGATTATTTTGAGCCGGCGTTGCGCGAACATCTGCTCAGCTATGTTCCGCAGGAACGACGCAACTTCTTTTTGGTTGGCGCACATTACGATCCGCGTCCGTTGTATTCCCATTTCTACCACTGGTTTGTGCTGGCGCAAATGGATAACGATCCGCTGGATAACGAAATTCGCCGAAACGCGTTGCTGTATAACATTTTCGATAGCCGCGATGAAGGATTGGCAACGGCTGTTGAGGAGCTGTTTATGCAGGCCGGATTATATGATGATAATCCCCGCGTTCGCGAAATTGTCTGGATTATGATTGCCCAGCGCGCTGCCCGCGGACTCGGCTCGCTGTATGCCCACGCCAACGAAATGACGATGGAAGAAGCCGGCAAAATTCACTCGAACTGGACGCCGCGCGGATGGATGAAAACCGAACCGACCCTGCTCATATTTGAGCAACATTTGTATTTGCGTCAGCCGGGATACGGCACCAGTTACATCACCGGAAAACATTTGCTGGAAGAAACGATCGCAGAATATACCCGCCAGAAAGAGGCGCAAGGTGAGCAATTTAAGATGAAATCATTTATGGATGAACTGAATGAGATTGGCAGCATTCCGGTTTCGCTGGTTCGCTGGCAATTGACCGGATTGGGTGAACAGGTGCAGAATTTATTGCATAAATAAGCGCAATCCGGCTTTCAACCCAAACAGCGTAGCTGCTCTTTCCGTTAGAGCAGCTGCGCTGTTTTACAATTGCACAAATACAAACTGTTATGGATCGTATTTCTGATTAATAACTAATGTTAAGCACTGGTCAAAAAACATCTCGGAACCAGCATCCTGAGTAACGCCGAAGGCGTGTATCGAAGGGTGCGGCATTTCATTGATAGACCGCACCCTTCGATACGCCCGAAACGGGCTACTCAGGATGCTGATTTATCGATAATCGGATGCTTGTGCGTAACTTCAGTTAATAAGTAAAAACCTCCCTCAACAATCCCCGCAATGTTTCATGGATTAACTGTTTTGTTTCCTAACTGGTAGATGTTTACGTTTTCCCTAAATATATTTATTCTGAAGGTTGCAACACCTGTAACCAAAATATTCTTACCGAAAGCGTAATCGAAATTGCTGTTTTTTAAAAGGTTGGATTCTGTATCCAGCCTAACTGTGCAGATGCTTTTATCGAACCGCATTTGCATTTCAGTTGATCCAATAGGAGGCAAAACAATGTCAACGATCCTTTCCAAAATGTTGTTATTTCTGTTGGCGATGAATGGTTTTGGTTTGGCAAAAGTTATTCATGTTCCCGAAAAATTTACGACAATCCAGGAAGCTATCTTATTTGCCGGGGACGGGGATACAATACTCATTTCACCCGGTGTATATGTTGAAAACATTGACTTTCTTGGCAAACAGATTGTCGTAGCTTCTCATTTTTTGATTTCCGGAAATGACACTTTTATCAAATCAACCCGGATAGATGGCGGCGGTTTGGGCAGTGTCGTTACGTTTCAAAGAAATGAAGCGGCTGCCAGCCAATTAATCGGACTTACCATTAAAAATGGAACCGGTAAACGCCGCAATTATCTCAATAAACCGTTTTACTATGGCGGCGGGATTTTTTGCGAAGGAGCAAGCCCGACTTTAAGCCACCTGATCATCAAAGATTGTAGAACGAATGCGGGTGGCGGCATTTTTCTCAAATTTTCGGATGCGATAATCAATAATGTTGTATGTGAAAAAAACATTGTCGATAGCCCGATTTGGGAATCGCCAAACGTTGGCGGCGGAATATTGATCTGGAATAGTAATCCGGTTGTCCGGCAATGTAAAATATCTGGAAACCGGAGTGGTTTGGCCGGCGGCGGCGTTTATTCCCTACAGTCAACCGGCGAATTTTACAATGTTACCATCACCAATAACAGCTCCGGTATGTGGGGCGGCGGCGTGTTCTGCGAAACCTACGATTCCAGTTGTTTTAGCAATGTTACGATCACCGGAAATATTGCCAGATATGGCGGTGGCATTTATCTGATGAACAAAACACGCACATTATTATTCAACACGATCGTTTGGTATAATGAGCCGCAGCAATTGGGCTTTCATAATATTTTAACGGAATCCGGGCTTTATATCGACCATTGTAATATTCAAAATGGCATGAAAACTGTGTTGAACATAAAAAATAATACAATTCATTGGTTACAAAATAATATCACCAAAGCGCCTGACTTTGTTGATTATCGCGGTGGTAATTATCAGCTTACGGAACATTCACCCTGCCGGGATGGTGGGGGAATGTGGTTCTTTTTAAATGAAGATACACTTTTCAGTGGCTTCCGGTATAATTTTTATGGTGAGAATCCTGATATTGGCGCATTTGAATTTAATCCGGAAACGATTGCGGAATCGCAAACTGGCGAGAAAACAACCGGAAATAGCGGCAGGAAATCCGCTAAAAAAAGTGACGGACCGGTGATGGTTGCGGATCAGCCGGAAACCATTTCGATTATTCCGAAAACAGTCGCGCTAAAAGGAAATTACCCGAATCCGTTCAACCCATCAACGACAATCCGTTATGAATTGTTTGAGCCCGCAAACGTGCGCCTGATAATTTTTGATTTGCTCGGAAATGAGATAAAAACACTTATCCAAAATTATCAAAATACCGGATTACAAAACGTCGTTTGGGATGGCACTGATACTGCGAACAATCAGGTTGGTTCGGGTATCTATTTTTATCAACTCTTTGTTGGCAGAACAAGTGTTAGCCAATCCATGTTGCTGTTGCGGTAACCGTGAGCACGGTTTCACAGCCAGTTCCCCGGCGGACGATAACGCAGAGGAACTCGCCGGCATCAACGAAAATATCAATCTCCAATCTGATGTTCGCTGATTTTTATTGTCGCGATGTCGCCAGATAGACAACCGGCAGCACAATCAGGGTTAACAGGGTAGAGGTGATCACACCGAAAATGACCACAGTTGCCAGCGGTTGCTGCACTTCCGCACCGACGCCCGTTGAGATGGCCATCGGAATAAATCCGGCGGCATCGGTGATGGCGGTTGCCAGCACGGGCAGCAGCCGCTGTTTTCCGGCGGATTTGATCGCATCGGGCAGCGGCAACCCGTCGTCCAGAAAGTTGCGGATCGCGGCAACCAGCACCTGTCCGTTCAGCACCGCGATGCCGCTCAGCGCGATAAATCCGATCGCCGCGCTCACGCTGAAAGGCATGCCGCGCAGCCAGAGCGCCAAAATGCCGCCGACAGCGGCAAAAGGGATGCCCGTATAAATAACCACAACATCGACAACATTGCGCAGGCTGAGAAACAGCAACAGAAAAATCAGCAGCAGCGTGAGCGGAATGACCACCATAAATCGCTCCTGCGAGCGGATCAGGTGCTCGAATTGTCCGCCCCACTCGATGACATATCCCTCCGGCAAGTCCAGCTCGGTTTCGATACGCGATTGGGCTTCGGCGACAAACGACGCAACATCGCGGTTGCGCACATTGCACTGAACCCGGATGAGCCGTCTGCCCCATTCCCGATTGATGGTGGACGGACCTTCGGTGAGCTGAATATCCGCCAGCATCCGCAACGGCAGAATGGCGCCGTTTTCCGTCGGGATGAGCGTGCCGCCCAGTGCTTCCGGATCGCGCCGCAGCCGTTCATCGAGCCGGACAGCCAGCGGAAAACGGCGCTGCCCTTCGAAAATCTCCCCGACTTGCCGGACGCCAACGGCTTCGATCACATCCAGCACATCATTTGCCGGGATGCCGTGGCGGGCAATGTGGTTCTGGTTGACGGTAATCTCCAGCGTTGGTTGACCGGTCAACTGATCGCCGGAAACCTCATCCGCGCCGTTCACGGTGAGCAGGATTCGCTGAACCGCGTCGCTGAGGCGCACCAGTTCATCGAAATCATCGCCGAAAATCTTGACACCGACATCCGAGCGAATCCCGGCAACCATCTCGTTCAGGCGCATTTCGATGGGCTGGGTGAACACCATATTCAGCCCGGGAAGATCATCCACAGTTTCGGCGATTTGCGCCACCAGTTCCGTCTGCGAGCCGGCGCGTTGCCATTTTTCGCGGGGATGGAGCGCCAGAAAAATGTCGGTCAGCTCGGTGCCCATTGGATCGGTGGTCACTTCCGCGGAGCCGATGCGGCTCCAGATATATTTGATTTCATCGGGATATTCATCCAACAGCAATTGCTCGATGCGGGTGTTGTATGCCACCGATTCCCCGATATCCACGCCCGCCAAACGGATTGTGTTGATTACCACTGCGCCTTCGCCCAGTTTGGGAATAAATTCGCCGCCGAGCCGGGTGGCGATAAATCCCGCGAGCAACATCAATACGGTAACCGCGCCGTACACCCATTTTTTACGATTGAGCAGTGTTGCGAGCAGCCGTTCGTACCCGTTTTGCAGCGATTGAATGCCCCGCGCCGGTTTGGTCGCGGCTTTTTTCGGAAGGAAATAATAGGACAGCACCGGATTGAGAATCAGCGCGATGAGCAACGCGCCAAACATGGCAAAAATAAAGGTGAGTGCCATCGGGCGGAACATTTTGCCTTCCATGCCTTCCAGCGTCAAAATCGGGAAAAATACCAGCAGGATGATGCCCATGCCAAAGGTGATCGGTCGCGCCACCTCTTTGCTCGACGTGCGGATAATATCCAGCCGCTCCGCCGCTGTGAGGGGCTTATTTCCGCGTTCGGCGAGGCGCCGCATGTTGTTTTCGGTCATCACTACCGAACCGTCGATCACCACGCCGAAATCAATCGCGCCGAGGCTGAGCAGGCTGGCGGCGATGGCCATTTCGTGCATGCCGAGGAATGCGAACAGCAACGCCACCGGAATGGTCAGCGCAACGATCAGGCCGGCGCGGATGTGCCCGAGCAGCAAAAACAGCACGAGGATTACCAGAATTGCGCCGATGACGAGGTTGTGCTTCACTGTGGACATCACTTCATCGACCAACTCAATCCGGTCGTAAACGACTTCCAGCGTCATGCCATCGGGCAGGGATTGCCGGACAGATTCGAGCCGTTCCCGCAATTTTTCGGTGATCACTTTGCTGTTTTCGCCCATCAGCATAAAACCGAGACCGAGCACCGCTTCGCCCTCGCCCTGGGCGGTTACCGCGCCGCGCCGGATGTCGTGACCGACGGCAACACTGGCGATATCGGCGATGCGAACGGGAATGCCTTCGTGCGACCGGATGACAATATTGCTGATTTGTTCGACAGTGGTAACCCGCCCCAATCCGTGCACCAGAAATGCTTCGCCGGAGGTGACGATCTGTCCGCCGCCGACATTGCGATTGTTGGCTTCCAGCGCGGTAAAAATATCGCCAAACGTCAGCCGATATTTGACGAGCTTTTCCGGGGAAACGATCACGTGATATTGTTTCTCGAATCCGCCCCACGAATTGATTTCTGCAACTCCGGCAACTTTGCGCAACTCCGGTTTGACAATCCAGTCATGCGCCGTTCGCAATTCCTCCAGCGAATGGCTGTTATCTGCCGAACGGAGCATGTAGTGAAACACCTCGCCGAGTCCGGTGGAAATGGGACCGAGCTGCGGTCGCTCGATGCCGTCGGGCAGCGTCACGCTGCCCAGTCGCTCCATAATTAACTGGCGGGCATCGTAAATATGGGTGTTGTCGTCAAACGTGGCGACGATCTGCGAAAACCCGAATTTTGAAACCGAGCGCACGTTGGCCAATCCCGGCAAACCGGAGATCGCCAGTTCCAGCGGCAGGGTAATTTGCTGCTCGATTTCCGCCGGGCTGAGTGCGGCGGCGTTGGTGTTGATCTGCACCTGCACCGGCGTTGTATCCGGAAACGCATCCACCGCGGTTTGGAACATCGCCCGGATGCCCGCCGCAGCCGCAATGGCGAAAATGATGACCACAATCAATCTGTTGTTCAGCGAAAAGTCGATAATTTTATCAAACATTCGGAATTACCTTTATTGGCATTTTTAGCTATTGGCTTTTAACTCACTTTATCCTTTACCTTTTATCCTTTTTCCCTTACTCATCAACACATCCGGCACCGAGGCGTGCTTTCAGAAATTCCGATTTTACGGTGAAACTGCGGGCAGAAACGATCTGATCTTCCGGCGACAATCCGGCAATAATTTCCACCGAACCGCCGTTTTTCCCGGCGATTTCCACCCGGCGAACTTCGAACAGATCATCCGCGACCCGGGCGAAAACGAAAGGCTTTTTCTCAAAATGATGCAGCGATTCCTCCGGCACCATCAGGCTGCTAAACGCCCGTTGCGGCGTGATTTGCACCTGTCCGTAAAACCCGTGTTTCAGCTTTGCGCCCGGATTGGGAATAATCGCACGTGCTTTGAGCATGCGGGTGTTTTCGTCCAGTCCGGCAGCCAGCCAGGTGATGTTACCCGCAAAAATTTCTTCCGGCAGCGCTTCGAAGGTCGCTTCCACCGGATCACCCGGCGCAATGTTAGCGATCCGGTCTTCCGGAATGGAAAGATCCAGCCACATGGTCGAAAGCTCCGCCAGCGCAAACAGCATGTCACCGGGCTGCGACAGCTCGCCGATCACCGCGCTGCGTTCCACAATCGTACCCGAAAACGGCGCGATCACCTGCAGCGTGGATGACGCCGAACCGGACTGCGCGATTTGCAAAACGTGCTTTTCGCTAAACCCAAAATTCAGCAACTGTTGATGTTCGGTATCGGCGGTCATTTTTGCAATCTCGTATTCGGATGTTGCCTGCTCAAAATCCTGCTGCGCCGCAATTTTTTCGTTGATCAGCGATTGTTTCCGGTTGAATGCCGCTTCTTTTAATGACAGGTTCGCCAGCGCGGTCAGATAACGGCTTTTTGCTGCCGCGATTTCCGGCGAAGCGAGTTCCACCAAAACGTCACCTTTTTTGACGGTATCGCCAACGTCGCTCAACACACGCTGGACGACACCGGATGCCAGCGGCGTTATTCGGGCGTAGCGATTCTGGTTGTATCTGACCTGCCCGAGAAACGCCATTCCGGCAAACGCCGAACCTTCCACGGGTTTTGTGAACCGGACACCCGCTTTGGCGGCGGATGCCGCAGATTCGAAGCGGATTTTCAATCCCTGCCCGACACGCAACTCACCCGCCAAATCCGGGTGGCAGATGCCGCATTCGTTTTCGATGAGGTTGTGTTCACCGCAGAACAATTCGTTTCCGGTGAGCGTGTTTGCATCCCCCGTTTGTCCGGTTGCAGATTGCTCCGGCGTTCCGGTTTCTGTTTTCGTTTTCAGTTCCGGATGGCAGAAAAAGCATTCGTCCTCATATAAATTATGCTCCCGGCACCACAGGCGACCGGCTTCCTTTATCTCCGGGTGGCAGATAAAACAGCGATCTTCGTATCGATCGTGCTCTTTGCACCACAGCCGTTCGGGGTCCCGCAACGCCGGATCGCACATAAAGCAATCGCTGACCGGTAGCTGATGCGCACTGCACAACGCAACCTGTGTTGCGTCTGTCTGGCTTTGCGGTTTTTCGGCTGATTCATTGCCGCAGCCCGCAAAAATTGCTGCAAAAAGCAACGCCAAAATCAGCCTGTAAAATGTTGTTGCTGAAAATTTATGTTTCATAATCATGCTCCTTTTTAATTGTCAATCGGGCGTGCAATTGCATCCCGACGCGCCATTATTCCAGAATCCGGAATCCGGCGGCTGCCTCCAGTTCGGCAATCGCGGTGTAATATTCTTCCAGCGTTTGGATGTATCCCAACCGCACATCGACCAGGGTTTGCTGTGCTTCGAGCAGTTGCAGATAACCGGCTTCACCGGTTTCGTAGCTGCGCCGGGCAATGCGGAATACCTCGTTCGCGGGTGCAAGTAATGCATTCCGGTAGTCTTCCGCTTTTTCCCGAGCGGCGATAAACCGGGCAAACAACCGCTCAATTTCCGCCGCAAGCTGCAATTTGATGTCGTCGAACTGCGATTCGCTGGCAGCGAGCAGCGCCGATGCTTCCCGAATATCGTTTCGCTGGCGGAAGGCAAACCACAGCGGGATTTTTACGCCGATTTCCATCCCATAAAAATCTGAATTTCCGGTGACTTTTTGCCGGAAACCGGACAGTTCTATCGATGGCAGAATGTTGCCCCAACTCAGCTTGCGAAATTGTTGTGCCGCTTTTACGCGATCCCCGGATTCCCTGATCAGCGGATGCGATTCCATCGCGTTGGCTTGCAGACTTTCCGGCACCGGAACAAATCGCCGATAAACCAGCGAATCCTGCAGGAAAATTGGCTGATCCGGTTTTCGTGCGAGCAACAGATTCAGCTTTGCCTGTGCTGAAATTCGGCTGCTTTCCATGTCCCGGTGCTGGTTTTCCGCCCGCGCCAGTTCAACCTGTGCGCGCACCACTTCAATCGCTGCCGCCTCTCCGGCATCGCGCCGGATCCGGGCTTTTTCGAGAAATTCCCCGGCTAGTTTCATCCGCTTTTCCGCAAGTTGCAGGTTTCCGGCTGCCGCCTGATAGCGAACATACGCGATGATTGCTGCGCTCCGGGTTGCCGTTTTTTTGCTTTCGAACCGCATATCCGCAGCGTTCGACCGGTGTGCGGAAAGGCGGTTGCGCCAGTAAATATTCCAGGGCAATTCAATTTCCTGCGATACGGTGATCCGGCGTTCTTCGTATTTATCCAGCCCGGAGCCAGACGGAATACCTTCCCATTCCACGGCAACTTTCGGATCATCCGGCCACCATTCCGACCAACCACCGACTTTGACAGCATCCGCTTCGTGGCGCACGCTTTTCAGATGATGATCGTTTTTCTCTGCAATCGACAATGCGGATTGGAGCGTTAACTTGCTGCTATTCTGTGAAATAACGTATGTTGGCGTGCAGCAAACCAATGCAAACGCAGCCATCCAAATGAAAATGCGTTTTCCCATTCATGGTTCTCCTGTAATTACCCGGGTTTGCAATGACAAAAATCTGTTGAAAAATATTGTACAACACCAAGTTGCAACAGATGACTGCTGCCGGGCGCAAAAAAGTCAGGCAAAAATAATTGTTCTGCCGATGTTAATCGTGATTCAATTCAGGTGGGAAATTTCAGGCTCTGGGGATGTGATCAATGCCAAACGGGGGAAGGGTTATCCGGACTGCCGGTTGCGTATCTGCAAAAATTTCGACGGTAAAGAAATACGCTAAATCGCCGGCAGAATGGATGTTATAAGTGATCTGGCACATGCAATGGCAGGCGTCTTCCTGTGGATGCGGCGAGGTTTGCTGCGATTCTCCGAGATTGTCCATTGAGCTGCACAGCATGGTTTGGCAGGCATCGTCATTTTCGCCGTGGAAACAATCTTTTTCGCCACAATAAAACAAGCCTGAAATTTGGAACAAAAGCATGAGCCATGCAAATTGCCGGATGGTGTTTTTATTTGTGGTGAATAATTTGATCAATTTTCATCCTGTTTAATAAACTGACTGTTAAAACTAATATATCCGCAGTCCTGAAAAAAGCTTTTATTCGTTCAATATCATTATTGCACTGGCAATACGTGATCAAAAAGAAAGCAAGTTGTGTAGCCAAATTCGCTGTCGAGTGAATCCGGCGGAGGGGCTGACTCAAGTTGATTGCCGAAAGGCAGTTCGACAATATAACCATTGAGCATGTTGAGATGTATCAACAGGCGGCTGCCACCGCGCTTGCCAAAATGGATCATTTCTTCGCTAAAATCGATACGACAGGGTTGAGAGAAATTTTCGTTCAGATTTTTGACGCTGAAATCAGCAAGGGTAAAACGGGAAGCATTACTGTCTCCTGAGTATCTGGATGCGCTTTTCATATAGGGAATGCTTGATGACTTCGTAATGTCTTTGCCGGACCGACTGGCGTGGACTAAAAAAGAATGGAGGGCTGTCCGTATTATCCGGCTTACATGCTTCCAGCATACGCGCGGATGATGTTCTTCCGGAACATCAAACTCGCCGTCCCGGCTCAGACAGTATTCTCGTCGGGGGCATCCCTGCGAAGAATAAAACAGATGGTTTAATAATACTGCAGCCGGGCTTAATTAAAATAATTTAGGAGGGAGGTTTCTAAGGAGAGAACCCGGCTGCAGTTGTTTTCCTGAGTTGGTTTGATATTCGATAATTTCCAGTATGCAGCGGTGGCCGTCTTTTGCCACGGATGCTGTGGTTCGCAATGTCCGGATGGCTCCGATCGTCTGACCGTGTTTGCCGAGGATTTTCGCAAGGATTTGATGACACCGATAAACCCGCAGTAATTGCATTAGAATCTGGGATTACCCACAACATTCGAGCCATTTTTACAACATTTGTTGACTGGCATTTTCTGCATTTGAATTACACTGCCAACGTTCTTTTGGGTATGCCTTTGTCGATATAATCTACGGGACAACTTTCGTCGAACCAATTAAGTTAGCGCTAAGGGAAGTATTCCAAATACCGTGATTCGCAAATTGTATACAACGTTTGTTAGGGCTCGTTTCTTTAGGATCATTGATCTTAAGGTAAATGTCATAGTCACCGGCAGGCACCTTGCCAAATGCGCTCATGTCCATTGAGAAGCTCAAATCACGCCATGCAGCGGTATTCGTTGCCCGGCTGTCCAGGTCCGGTTGCCAATCTCTTGCGTCGAGGTTCGTAAGCGCCGTGTAGGTGTTGCAACCGTCTTTGGCTTTCAGAATAACCCACACATTTTTCTTGTTGACGATATTACCAAAGCCGACGTTTTGAATCTTTCCTGCAAATCTCAGGGTGCCATTCTGTTTGACCTGTTCACTGGCTTTCGCTTCGCGCAGCACCAACCGGTAGCCCAATCTGTCACGAATATATTCCATTCCGTTTCTGCCGTCATAAACCGGGTCAAAGATTGCCGTTCGGGTCACGCCATCGTGTGGCGACGTAAACGGTGCGGTGACATTTTCTTCGTTATACACAAAATCGCCCCACAGCTTATAAGTGCGCCGGTTCCAGCTGGTATTCAAATGCGTTGTTTGCACATAAGCGGCTTCATTGAGAACGTTTGGAAATCGGGGATAGATATTGTCGTCAGAACCGGGCCCAACGGATTCACCGCCATAGAAGTTATTTTGATTTCTCATCCAGGTTAAAGCAGCATTGCGATCAAAATCGCCGCCAATGAGTGTATAGCCTTCGGAAAGCGAACCGTTGTCGCTATAATTGTTGCTGCTGGAGCCGGCCGAATAACTATCGTTGAACATCCCGAAACGCTGTGCCGGAGTTCCGCGTGCCGGGGCTGGCATTAAATTGGAAAAGCTATAATTGGTGCCATACTCAACGTTATGCCATGCCATGACGCCGCCCGCATGTACCAAAATTGAACGGGATGCAGGCACATAGTCCAGCAACGCTTTCAACAGCCAGTGGTAACCATCCGCGGTTCTCGCATAGGATGACGAGTGCATTTCGCCCCACGGACCAAAGATACCCGCTTTCACGACCATGATGCAGTCTTCGAATTCGCCAAACACATCGCCAAGCTGCCAGAGATGATATTGCACCCAGTTTTTGTCCTCATGACCGGGGATACCGCATAAATCAGATTCTGTAGCAACACCTGTTTCATACCAAACCCGGCCTTGTGGCGCCCCCGGTTCGCAATCATGAATGAATTGGTCATATCCGTCACGATTGTTATACGTATAGCCGCGTCCGTCATAACTAAATTTCACGATGGCAACAGCCTGGCTTTTTCTTACGCGTTGAAGTGCTGTCCTTACGTAATCGAGTGCTGCGGGTGTTAAGGGCTGCGTTGTTCCGTAATCCGGCGGAAGCGCACCTTCCGCACTCCAGGGCCCTAAGGGCATTCCGTTGAGCGGGGCATTCGAGGAAAAATTTCGCAGGTCAAATTCCATATAAACGATACTGGCATTCACAAAGACCGTGGTGCCGCTGATAACGGCTCCCAAATCAGGAAATCCCGGCGTTCCGCTATCGACCGGAATGACATAGCTTTGGGGTCTGTAAAAGCCTCTGTCCGGATTCGGAATGTCAATCGGATTTTCTGTATAATTAAGCGCCTGTGGCACCAGATTGTCCTGAGCGTTTACAACGCTCATAACCAGACATAACAGAAGAAATGTGATTTTGAGTTTCATTTTGGGTTCCTTATCTAATATTTCTTGGGCTTTAGCCTCCGGGCTTCGGTTCCGTTCAGCCCTCAAATTTACACAATGTCTAATATTTATTGAAGTTTAGCCCATTCTTGGCCTGAGCTACGGTTTCAAATACCACCGGGGATGTGCATTATTGTAAGCCTGTAATGCCGTCCAATTATCACGGGACGAGGTAGCTCTGCTCACGTTGTCTAAATACACGCCGTCAAATCCCATATCAACAATCCTGTCAATGGAGGATCTGCCATCCGGAAACTGGGAATGATTATGATTGGGGCTTTTATACGGGCTGCCGCCTCTGATAATAATGTCTCGCCATTCAGGATGCCACCAAATCGGGGTGGATTCACTGGCGTATTGTCCGCGGTAAGCCGCCCATAACATCCAATTTGGGATACTGGCATCCCCAAATCTTTCGCGGGCGGGTATAAATGTGCCGTTTTCAACAGTGCCGCGGCGGAAAGATCGTGTGCCGGGCTCAACCATGACCGCATCGGCATACCAGCGGTACGATTCTGTGGTGCCGATACTCAAATACGCGATAACCTGCCGTCTGCCGCCATGAGGTTTCCATTTAAGGGCTTCAACCTCTTCCTTGGATAGGGATTCACCGCCGTAATGTGCATCTATATAAAACACATCCCACTCAGAAGCCGCGAGTTCCTCGATATACGCCTTCCGGCCTTCATCTTGCGTGTAGCCTTTCGCCACCCAAAAAAAGTCCCATTCTTTCCCGTGTTCTGCAATGGCTTTGGCAACTACCTCCGGTGTACCGGTCGGTTGGAATCTTCCGCCTTTAAACGGAGCCAGATAACCGGCAGTGTCGGTGATATCGAGCCGACCGGCAGGATTGGCTTCCCAGTCCGGCCAATTCGTGTATTTACCGGTGCTGATCATGTATAGATAGTTTTTCGCATCCATCATACTTTCGACATTGTTACTGTTTATGGTGTGAGTTACACCGGCAGGTACCGGATGATGGATGATATTGTAACTATTGGAGGACGGCGAATATATTGGCATATAGCCGGGATTTCCGATCTCCGGTGATTGATACACTTCCGCACTTAAGCGCGGGTGCCAAAGAATATTATTCTCTGCGGCAATTTTCTGGTTTTCGGCAACGGCTTGCACGGTGCTTCCATTGGTGTTTGCGGTGCCCTTTATGCCTACCTTGGTCAGGTTTGCCAGCCGGGTCACAGTTGTTGGGCTGAAATTTTCTATTCCCCACCCATCGAGCAAGTTAAGAAGATGCCAATCGTATTCATTATCTGCATTTCCATCGATATGGGCATATTCCAAAGTGTCTTGCGGAACAACCTGAAAGTTTGGATTTCGGGTCTTCGCCTTGATGGCTAGCTCCATGATTAATGCCTGCATTTTGCGGGCGCGCCCAACATCGCTGACATCATCAGGATCACCGTAATACGCTTCAACTATTGCATTTAACTCTGCGATAGTGGCGCCCCCCTTTGGTATCCACGGTAGATTTTGTTTGGGATCATTACCCGCCAGCAAGTGTTTGGGAATCCATGATGTCAGAACCGAAGCGGCTCCCATCAGAAGGCTTGTTTTTAGGAATTCTTTTCTGTTCATGATGTTTCCTTTAGGTTGTTTATGCGAAGTAAGAGTTGGTACGAAATGTACTCGAATTTGCGAAATTCCGCGCCAGACATCCCCCTATATCCCCCTTCAAAGGGGGACTTTTGAGCGTTTCCCCCTTTGAAGGGGGACTAAGGGGGATGTTTAGAAATGCAAAATCTCAACCCGTAATTGGTATTATTTAATTATTGCTCATTTTCTTTCGCTTCAGTCGGTGAAATCTAAGGGGCAACTCTGGTTGAACCGATCAAGTTTGCACCGAGGTCAGCATTCCAACTGTTTCCCTTATTTGCAAACCGTATGGAGCGTTTGTTTGCGCTTTGTTCTTTCGGATCATTGATCTTCAGGTAAATATCATAGTTACCGGGAGGCACATCACCAAATGCGTCCATGTTAATGGAGAAGTTTACATCGTGCCATGCAGCGGTATTCGTTGCCCTGGAGTCCGGCATTGCACCATTCGGACCCACCTCAGCTGGCTGCCAGTCATACGGGTCAATGGTCGTAAGTACCGCATTGGATACAAACCCATTGGATTTGGATTTCAGAATGACCTTCACGGCCTTTTTGTTAAAAATAACACCCCAGCCGACGTTTTGGATCTTCCCTTCGAACTTTAGGGTGCCATTCTTTTTTACCCATTCACTTGCCTTTGCCTCGCGCAGCACCAGCCGGTAGCCCATTCTGTCGCGGTAATATGCCAATGCGCTTTGGCCTTCATATACCGGGTCGTAGAGCACCTGTACTGTTTGCCCACTCCACGGGTACGTTATTTTCACCGCAATGCTTTCTCGTGTATAAGGAAAATCTGCCCGCGACTTAAATCTTCCCGGACCCTGCTGCATACACATGTAGGTCCATTTGGAAATACTGTGTTCATAGAACATGGAAGGGAATCGTAAAATGACGTCGTTAAAAGGGTTTTCCAGGCGTTCGCCGACGGGAACATAGCCGCCATTGGTGCCGGAGGCAGGCTCTTCAGCGATTTGTTCACCGCCATAGACAGACATTTTTCCGAGGAAGTTCATCACTTTGGTACGATCCCAATCAATGAAATATACGCCCCGCCACCGTGAATCATCTAACGCTTCCGGGACGGCTACAAGCCTGTTGGTTCCGGAATCATTAAACCCGATAACCGGTGATACGCCGGGCCGCGTTAGTGACGGATCCACGCCGTTTGGATTATATCCCGGCAAAATCGGATCATGCGCCAGCATTCTGTATCCTTCGGTCAATGAGCCATTGTCACCATAAGAATATTCGTCTGCTGACCAACCATTCGAATCGTCGAACATACCGAAACGCGCCTCAGGCGTTCCGCGCACCGGGGTGGGGAAGCTGTCCAGTGTACCAAAGTCATACGTCGTATTATATGTGCGGTTATACCAATCCAGGAACCCGCCAATATGCGTCATGATCGGTTTACTATCGGGAACTGCGTCCAGCAGTGCATCTAAAATGATCTTGTAGTGGCCCGGTACTTCCGCATCATAATTTGAGTGGGTTTCACCCCATGGCCCAAATGTGCCCGAATCAAATGCCCATATAATGTCTGAGTATTCCTGGAAAATTGGCTTGAGCTGTTGATAATGATACTGTACCCAATTTATATCTGTAAACCCGGGCACGGTACACATTCTGAATATGGGCGAAGATCCTCTCCATGTCCCAGCGACTGGTTTGGCAATGTGAGCCGCACGATTTTCAGCCGTAACCGGTTTATCATAGTCTGCCTTATAATAGTATTTTTCTTTGTCGGATGCGGGTCCGTCGTCTTCATAATTAAGATTATCTGCAGTCCAGACAAAGTGGTTCCAGCCTTTTGGGTCATAGCAAACGCGTATATGCGCGACACTGTTGGTGTTGGATCGTATGAATTCAAGCTGGTTTCTTATAAAATCAAGCCCGTAGGGTGTTATGGGTCCATCCGCACCTACTCGCGTATGGTCAGCAGGATTGCCCGGGGAGCTATCGCACCATGCATTCGACGAGAATTCATTTAGGACAAGGTAAAACTGAACGATGCGGGGTTCAACAGGGACGTTGCAATACTCAAGTCCTACTCCTTCCGGACCCAAATAAATCGGTGGGGTCATTTCGTAAGCCATCTCAAAGGGTTGGCCTAAAATTGTATTGGCAATTGCCGGAACTGTCATATACCCCCAATAGTTTGAACCGCCCGGTTTATCAGGGATAAAGGCTCCCCGGCCGGCAGCGTCGTCATTGCCTCTTTCGAAGCCTCTGTCCGGATTCGGGATATCAACAGGATTCTCTGTAAAGTTAAGCGCCTGTAACACCAGCGGGGCTACTTCTTTATCATCCGCACCATTCGATTTTCCGGGAGTCTGCCCCGCAAATGTGGCACACAAAAAGCTTGTCAATATCAGACCGGTGATTGATATGATACTGTTCGCTCGATATGCTTTTTTCATAACCTAAACCTCAAACTGGGTGCAATAATTTATAAAACAGATTTGTCAATCATCTCGAAGGTTTCCGTATTTTCTTCAAAATAATTGATTAACCCAACAACACGGTTTATGCCGAAGGCATCCCTTCGGGACCAACTCAACACTGTTTATCAGCCAATTAAGAAATTCATTCAAAAAATTTATTAATGGTAACTCTTGACAAAATTCGAGTTCATAGGTCTTATGATAAAAAAGGTACTGAGAACAGCTCTAATCCGCAATAAATAATAGACGAATTGTCAAAAACAACAATTGCTTATGCATAAAAAAAGCCCATCCCACCATTTTATAACGGTTAGGATGAGCTGTCATATGTTGATCAACATAAAAAAGCGCTAAAAAGCAAATATTTTTGTTACCAGCATGCTACCCATATAAATAAAAAAGGCTGTTTAAGTTCTTTATATTGTTGAACTTAAACAGCCTTGTGGTTCGTACCGGAGGTGGGACTCGAACCCACACTAGGTTTCACCCTAACCGGATTTTGAGTCCGGCGCGTCTGCCAATTCCGCCACTCCGGCGTGATGTCTAAAGCAGGGCAAATATAGTTAAACTCTGCAACCTTGTCAAGTGTCGGAAAAATATTTTGTAATTACTTTATTAACAATAGCTTACGGGTTTCAATATAGTTTTTTGTCGTCAGTTTGTAAAAATAAACACCAGCTGCAACCGGGTTGTTTTGAGAATCATCCCCATTCCAGATCAATTGATGCAATCCGGCGGCGTATGTTTCATTTACCATTTGTTTGACCAACCGCCCGTTGATATCAACAATTTCAATTTTTACAAAAGCTAATTCAGGAATTTCAAATGCGATAGTTGTTGATGGATTGAACGGATTCGGGTAATTTTGGTGCAAAGCAAATCCGCGAGTCGGGGAGGGGAGTGGGTGATCGACACTGACGGAAATTCCCGGGTTTTCGAACACAAACAGCAAATCATCAACTTCATCAATTCCCGTGATATCCAGATCGCCATCGTTATCGCGATCGTGAAAAACGGCGCAGGATGCTGCTTCGCTGGCGTCAAAATATTGCGGATTGATAAAATTGCCCGAACCGTCATTTTCATAAAGCGTCCAAACCCCGGATTCAAAACCGCTGCCGTAACTGCTGGCTATCAAATCCAGATCGCCATCGCCGTCTAGATCGCCCAAATCTACCGCAATTACAAACGGTGCACCGAGCGAAAAAGTGGTCACCGGCATCAATCCACCGCTGCCGGTACCGCGAACAATGGCTACTTCGTTAGTGTTCGAATTTGCCGAAACCGCGTCTGCAAATCCATCGCCATTGATATCGCCCGTGGCGATCATCCACGAACTGCCGGTGAGCGGCGTTCTGTCCGATAGCGTCAAATTGCCCTCGCCATCGCCCAAAAACAGCGCGATTTCGTTTCCACCGAACGCACCGACAAAAATATCCAAAATGCCATCGTTATTGGCATCCGCCGAAAAAATGCCGGTTTCCTGAAAAAGGCTGGTCGAAATGGTAATCGCATCGGCAAATCCACCGTTGCCGTTTCCGATGAACAGCGACAAATTATTGGCATTTCGATTGGCGGTAACCGCATCAAATTCCGCATCGCCGTTGACGTCGAGCAGCGTTAGCCCGCGCACACCCGTTCCGGCGGTGAGCGAATTGATTGCTGAAAATCCGCCGCTGCCATCGCCGAGCAACACGTGAACGCGATTATTTTGGGTGCTTCCGACCATAAAATCCACAAAACCGTCATTGTTAAAATCGCCGGATTCGTTTGTGCTGGGTCGCGCTGCGCCGGTTAGCGGATGCACGGTGAAATTGCTATATTGCCCGGTGCCGTCGTTTAGAAACATTCGCACATCGTTAGACACCTCGTTTGGCACCATATAATCGGTGTAGCCATCGCCATTTACATCCGCAGCATGTGCGCCGTATGTCTGAACATGACCTTCACCTGGTCGCCGCACCGCTATTCGTTGAATCTCATTCATTTTGAGCGTGGTTCGGTTGGGTTTGATCCAAAATTGCCAGGCATAGCCCTTTTCGAGCGTATCGCCATTTGCTGCGCCGATGCCTTTGGCGAGCATCACCGTCACCATTTCGCCGGCGTTGAACGGCGTTTGCGGTTGAAATACCACTTTTTGATTGTTTTCCGCAAACGACCAAATCCCGTTAATTACACCCGTCCATCGCCCAAAGACTTTGAACGTTTGCGGAGTGATATCGCCGGGATTGATTCCCCGGTCAAACATGATGGAAATTTCAGGATTCATCGGCGTATCCAGTTGTTGCGATCGCGGCGAAACATCGACAACCTGAATTTGGGCGCCGGCAGAAATAAATAAAAGCGGAACAAACAAGAGAAAAGACAATCGTGAAAACATGGCAATCTCACTTTCGGGTGAATAATCAGGCGGCAGGTTTTGAAGATACAAAGCGATTTTTTGCTTTGCAAGATTTAGTTTTGCATCAGAAAAAAATCATTTTTCCACCGAAATTTTTCATCGATTACCTTTTTATTTGAGACCTTTTAAGCTATATTTTTATCCCATTTTTGCGAAGAATTTGTGAAAAGAAAGGTCAAAATTTCCCGATGAATATCGTTGGTTTGAGCGGTGAAAAAAGAGTTCTGATCCCGTTGATATTGCTGGTTATCGCGCTGATTGTCGTGATGCGAACGGTAGATAAACCGTTAAAAAACAGCGTATCGCCATCTGGAATTGTATCGTTTGAATTTGGTGGCGATCTGTCCAAAACGGCTGCAATTATCGAATCGTGGTCGCCGGAAGCGCGGCAATATGCGGCGTTTAGTTTGGGCATCGATTATCTTTTTCTGACAGCTTATGCCACTTTGCTGGCGTTGCTTTGTGTGAATATTGCCAACTTTCGCTGGAAAAATAGCAATAATTTGATGCAAAAAACCGGTATGTGGCTGGCGGGTTCGCAAATCGTTGCGGGGCTGCTGGATGCCATCGAAAATACTGCGCTAATCAACCTGTTATTCGGTTCGCAATATTCAGCTTTGCCACAAATTGCGTTTTGGGCAGCGGCGCTGAAATTTGCGCTGGTTGGGCTGGGCATTCTTTATATTTTGAGCGGAGCAACCGCAACAATCATCATAAAAATGAACACGAAATCGCAATGAAAATGAATGACGAAATACAATATCCGTTGATGCATATTGGGATTATCGGCGGCGGTCAACTCGCACGAATGATGATCACCGGAACCAAATTGATGGGCTTCGATTTTACGATTTTGGAAGCAACGGACGATGCACCGGCCAGCTCACTGGCGGATCACCAGATTGTCGGTTCATTGTATGACGAAGCTGCGTTGACAGAGTTGGTAAACCGTTGTGATGTAACCACTTACGATATCGAACACACCGATACAGTCGTGTTGAAATCTTTGGAAAAAGAGGGTCACAACATTTATCCGTCACCCCAATTATTGGAAATTATTCAGGATAAATTGGTGCAAAAACAAACGCTCCAAAACCATCATATTCCGGTACCAAAATTCGAAAAGATTGACGAACCGACACCCGAAATTGTCCAAAAATTTGGCTTGCCATTGGTGCAAAAAGCCCGGCGCGGCGGATACGACGGACGCGGCGTTCAGCGCATCGACAACGCAGCGGATTTTGGAAAAATTATGCCGGTTCCGTCCATGTTTGAGGAAGTTGTGGACATCGAAAAAGAGCTGGCAGTGCTGGTTGCCCGCAGCCACAGCGGCGAGGTGCGCACCTATCCGGTGGTGGAAATGGTGTTTGACGAAGCGGCAAATATCCTCGATTATCTGGTTTCACCGGCGCGAATCAGCGACGAAATCGCCCAAAAATCCTGCGATATCGCCATCGCCGCAATCGAAGCGCTGGATGGTGTGGGGATTTTTGCGGTGGAGCTGTTTCTCAACAAATCCGGTAATATTTTACTCAACGAAATCGCACCGCGACCGCACAATTCCGGGCATTTCACGATTGAAGCATGTGTGACCAGCCAGTTTCAACAGCACATCCGGGCAATCTGCGATTTGCCGCTCGGCTCAACCGAGCAGCACAAACCTGCAGTGATGATCAATTTGTTGGGTGATCCGGGATTTTCCGGCACGCCGCTGATCACCGGATTGCGCGAATCACTGGCAATTCCGGGCGTATTTTTTCATCTCTACGGCAAAGCCGAAACGCGCCCGTTTCGCAAAATGGGACATGTGACGATCATCGCCGATACGGTGGAAAAAGCGCTGCAAAACGCCTTTCGCGTCAAAGAAATATTGCATATCAAATCAAAGGGAAAATAAAAAATGGCAGATCCAAAAGTAGGCATCATTATGGGCAGCGATTCCGATTTGCCGGCGATGGAAGGCGCTGCGGAAATGCTCACCCAATTTGGCGTTCCGTTCGAAATGACGATTGTTTCCGCCCATCGCACGCCGGAGCGATTGTTTGAATACGCCCAAACTGCAGAAAAACGTGGTTTGCAGATAATTATCGCCGGTGCCGGCGGTGCGGCACATTTGCCGGGAATGGTTGCGTCGCTGTCGGCGTTGCCAGTGATCGGTGTTCCGGTGAAATCGAGCGCGCTCAGCGGAATGGATTCGCTGCTGTCGATTGTGCAGATGCCCGCCGGCATTCCGGTGGCGACAGTGGCAATCAACAATTCCAAAAATGCGGGCATTTTGGCAGCGCAAATTTTGGGAATCAGCGATCCAAAAATTCGCGAAAACGTAAAAAAATATCGCTCTGAAATGAAGGAAACGGTCATCGCCAAAGCCGAAAAAATGGAAAACAATCAATAAACGGGATGGGAATGGCAGACATAAATAAGGGAAAACTGATTGCGCTTTCTGCGCCGTCCGGGGCAGGTAAGTCCACTATTTGCAAACATTTACTGGAACGAAATCCGGATTTTCGATTATCGATTTCCGCCACCACGCGCGCGCCGCGGTTTTCGGAAAAAGATGGTGTTGATTACTTTTTTCTCGATACAGCCGATTTTTTGGCGCGCGCCGAACGCGGTGAATTTCTGGAATTTGAGGAAGTTCACGGAAATTATTACGGCACGCTTCGCTCGACCATCGAGCAATTTCTGGACGCCGGAAAAACGGTCTTGCTGGACATCGATGTCAACGGCGCGTTGAATATCAAACAAAATTTTCCAACGGCGCTGCTGATTTTTATCAAACCGCCATCGATCGACGCGTTGAAAACGCGCCTGCGCAATCGCAAAACAGAAACCAGCGAATCGATTGAGCGGCGACTGCAGCGGCTGCCGCTGGAATACACCAAAGGCGAATCGTTTGACGTGCAGGTGATCAACGACGATTTGCAGCAAACCATCATCGAAATTGAGCGATTGATTCGCTCGTAAACCACGGACGCAACTATGTTTCCAACCGGAATTTTTGAGAAAAAACGGGTTTTGGTCGGCATCACCGGTGGGATCGCGGCTTACAAAGCTTGCGAAATCATTCGGTATTTGGTGACTTACGGCGCAGATGTCCGGGCGATGATGACCGATGGCGCAACCAAATTTATTACCGAACTTACGATCGAAACGCTGACGAATCACCCCGTTTACACGAATATGTTTCCGCAAAAATTTGCGGCGACGCATCACATCGAAGCGGCGGATTGGGCGGAAATGGGCGTGATTGTTCCGGCGACTGCGAATATCGTCGGCAAACTGGCTAACGGCATCGGCGATGATTTTGTGTCCACAACTTTGCTGGCGATGCACTGCCCGACGGTGATCGCTCCGGCGATGAACAATCACATGTGGTTTCATCCGGCAATGCAGCGCAATATTGCCACACTTCGCGATTGGGGATACCTCATTTGCAATCCTGAAGAAGGGTTTCTTGCCGAAGGCTATTCCGGGATGGGACGACTGGCGCGACCGGAATTTATCACCCAATTTTTGTATCGGGCGGCGCATCCGCAGCCGGAAAGTTTGCGCGGAAAAACCGTGCTGATCACCGCCGGCAGAACCGAAGAAATGCTCGATCCGGTGCGTATGTTTACCAATCGATCCACCGGAAAAATGGGTTTTGCGCTGGCGTGGGAAGCGTTTGCGCGCGGTGCAACGGTGATTTTGGTGCACGGTCCGGCGCAACTGACACCGCCGGTTGGCGTTACGTCAATTGCCGTTCGCAGTGCGCAGGAGATGCTGCAAGCCGTTGAAAAACATATCGAAGCTGCGGATATTTACATCAGCGCTGCGGCAATTGCGGACTATCGCCCCAAAAAAATCTCCGGTCAGAAAATCAAAAAACAGGACGGCGATTTTGCCGTTGAAATGGATCGCACGGTCGATGTGCTCAAAACGATGGGCGGCAAAAAACAGGCGCATCAGCAATTTGTCGGGTTTGCCGTGGAAACAGACCAGCCGGAGAAAAATGCCCGTAACAAATTGAAAAATAAGAATTTGGATTTGGTTGTTTTGAACAATCCCAACGAATCCGGCGCTGCCTTTGCCGGTGATACAAATGTTGTAACGATCATCGGAAAAAACGATTCCGCGAAAATTGCCCAACAATATAAACTGGACGTTTCCCGCGCCATTTTTGACGCGCTGATCGCGCAGAAAAAAGGGGAGGGGAGTGATGAGTGATTTACGGGAAAAACTCGCCGCATTTTTGCAATGGAATCAGGATTTATATGGAAAGGAATGGTTTATCGAACAAAAAATCAGTGAATTGGAAAAATTTCGGCAGGAAATTGAGCATTGCACAAAATGTCCGCTGCACCAATCGCGAACCAATTTTGTGTTTGGTGATGGCAACAAAAACGCGGATATCATGTTTATCGGCGAGGCGCCGGGTGCGGAAGAAGACAAACAGGGCTTGCCGTTTGTGGGACGTTCCGGGCAGTTGCTGAATAAAATTTTGGCACATTTCAACATGCGTCGGGAAGATGTGTTTATCGCAAATATTTTAAAATCACGACCGCCGGGGAATCGCGATCCGTTGCCGGAGGAAGTTGCCGCCTGCATCCCGTATTTGCACCGGCAAATAGAATTGATTTCGCCAAAAGTGCTGATCGCGCTCGGTCGCGTTGCCGGACAAAATTTGCTTCGAACCGATGCACCGTTGCGGGAGTTGCGCGGCAAATTTCATGATTTCCGGGGAATACCGCTGTTTATCACTTATCATCCGGCGTATATTTTGCGAAATATGTCGGCAATGGACGACGCGATTTCCGATTTCAGCACGGTTTTGGCAAAAATATCATCAGAAAAAGAATAACTTCCGGGAAGGAAAAGCATTAAATGGCAGAAAAGCGAAGAGTAAAAAAAGCGCCGTCCGATGAAGCGCTGGCAACGGGTGGACGTGTTCCGCCACAGGCTGTCGATGTCGAACGGTATATTTTGGGTGCGCTGCTGCTCGATCGCGAGGCAACCGCCATCGCGCTGGAGCGCATCGATGAAACCGATTTGTATCGCGAAACGCACCGGAAAATTTTTCTGGCGATGATGGCGCTCTATCAAAAAGATGAACCGATCGATATTATTACACTCACCGAAGAGCTGAACAAACAGGAGACACTGGAGGATATTGGCGGCGCTGCTTATCTGGCAGAATTGGCATCGCTGGTGCCGTCATCCGCGAATATCGAGTATCACCTGCAAATCGTCAAAGAAAAAGCATTGCTGCGCAAATTGATTCGCGCCTGCACGGATATTCTCACTGAATCGTACGACAGTCAGGCGGAAGTTGAAGGTGTGCTCAGCAAAGCCCAGCAAAATATTTTCGATTTGCTCAAAAACCAGAAAGAGAAATCGTTTCGCGATATCGGCAGCATCGTTAACGAAACGGTTGAAGAAGCCGAACGGCTGCACCACATGGATCACACCGGCATCATCGGCGTTCCATCCGGATTTGCCCAATTGGACAACATGACCGCCGGGTTCCAGAAAAGCGATTTGATTATTCTCGCCGGTCGTCCGTCGATGGGGAAAACTGCTTTTGCGTTAAATCTTGCCCGGAACGCTGCGTTGGAAGGCGGTTTCGGCGTCGGTATTTTCAGTCTCGAAATGAGCGATATGCAACTGGTTCAGCGGATGCTTTGTTTTGAAGCAATGGTCGATTCGCAGCGATTGCGCACCGGAAAACTGAGCGATAAAGAGTGGAACAAGCTGTTGCGATACGCCGGAAAACTTTACGAAGCTCCTGTTTATATTGATGATACAGCCGGACTGGACATCATCAAATTGAGTTCGCGTGCCCGGCGAATGGCAATTGAAAAAAACATCGGAATGTTGGTGGTGGATTACATGCAGTTAATGGACGGACCAAAAGGATTGGACAACCGTCAGCAGGAAATATCCTTTATTTCGCGTTCGCTGAAATCGCTGGCGAAGCAATTGAACATTCCTATTTTGGCGCTCTCACAGCTTTCCCGCGCAGTGGAAGCACGCCCGGATAAACGCCCGATGCTATCGGATTTGCGGGAATCCGGCGCTATCGAACAGGATGCGGATTTGGTGATGTTTGTTTATCGCGAAGAATTTTATCTCAAAGATCACGATGATCCGCGATTCAAAGAAGTTGAAAACGTATCGGAAATCATCGTCGGTAAACACCGAAACGGTCCTATCGGAACCATAAAGCTTACCTTCCTGAAAAATTATGGTAAATTTACCGATTTTGCACCGGACATTGACGGAATGCCGCCAATGGATCAGGAAGTTTCGTTTTAAAAGATCATTTAGCCAAACCCAAAAACCCGTTCCCCTGATTTATCTGATCGATAAAAACAGGGGAGGGGAGCGGTATTAATTTACACTAAACGTATTGGTTTGCACCTGGTCAATTTGCGACCATAGCAGACCGTCATTCGTTAACAACCGAACGACCAACGAACCAATATGCAACTCACGCTTTTGATCGTCTGACAACTGGTTGAGGGTTGTCAAAATATCTTTCAGCGTTTCAATTTGCTCTTTAGAAAAATTATTGTGGGTTGGCTCACCGTAATAGTTCATATCCCAATTCCCTTTGGTTTGTGAACAAAATCCCTTTATTACCTGCAGCTATCTCCGTGCTGCCTGTAAATAACTATCGACGGGTTACCGCATTACCATAGTGAAAATCTGTATTTCATTCCCCAAAAAGATCAGAATTTATCGTGGAATCGTGCAAAATGCACGGCGAAATTGCCGGAAACCTATGTCGAAGAATCGGTGTTAGCTCAACAAAAACAATATGTTACAACATAAAAATTTTGGCAAAAGACTTTGGCATGGCGTTTGACAAATATTCGAATAACATATGTGAAAAAATTTCAGGAGAAGCCATGCACGTCACCAAACAAAAGCATTCAATAGAAATTCCATCTTCATCGATGGCGGATATCGCATTTTTATTGCTGATCTTCTTCATGGTTTGCACAACCATATATAATGAAAGGGGATTACGGCTTGTATTACCGGAATGGAATTCAGTCGCAGCGCCGGTCCATCCCGACAACCTTACCGTTGTTTTGCTGAACAATGCCGGGTCGATATTGCTGGACAATCAATCGGTTCAGAGTTATGATGTCGAGCGGCAGATCCGGAAAAGATTGGTGTCAAATCCTAACCTGATTATCTCACTGCAAACCACACGATCGGCTAAATATGAAAAATATATCGCGATTATAGATCAACTTAAGCGAGCGGGTGCAACGCGCATCTCAATAGCAAATCCGCTGCCTGATTGACAAAAAACCTTATTTTGCAGCATACGCAGATTGTTAATATAATCTATATTATGTAAAGTTGAATTTTCCCAAATTCCCCCCTTTTCATCGTTATCCCCAATACATTTATAGTTTACATAAAATGTTTTCCATTACATTCGTCTAGCCAGTCGTATGTGTTATTTGTGCATATCTGATACCATTATTCGGGTTGCTACCCTGCCCACAGTTCTGGTCTGATTTGCGTTAGTTTTTCCAAACTGACACTATTTTGATCTGATATTCCAAAATAACTCTGAAATTGCGGTATAATTGTATGCTTTTCAGTCAAAAAAAAGGTGGAATAAAACGATGGAAAATATAAACTTATTTACAATTGAAATAAAATTTAATACATTGTCAATGACACGTTAATCAACAAATTACTGGATCGTAATGATCATGGCACTCCCCTACTCCCATTGCTTTTCTGCTTTGCTGATTATGCTTTATAAAATAAACTTTCGTATTTCCAATAATCTATCACATTATCAATAGGTGGTTGCATGAAAAAACCGTTTCTGTTGGTTTTGTGCCTTCTTTTTGGTGCTTTATTTAGTTTGCATGCAAATACAACGGGTAAGATAACCGGTATTGTAAAAGACAGTAATACCGGCGAAGCATTGCCCGGTGCAAACATCATTATTGAAGGTACGGTATTAGGTGCATCTGCAGATGTTGACGGTTACTTTGTTATTCTGAATGTCCCGCCGGGGACATATAATGTTCGCGCCAACATGATCGGCTACACAGATGTTGTTGTGACTGAAGCACGGGTTAACATCAACCAGACAACCGAAATTAATTTTAATCTCGATGTTTCGGTGTTGGTTTCCGGCAGCGAAGTTACAGTTATTGCCGAGCGCAAGGTTGTTCAGCCTGACGTTTCCGCAAGTACAGCGAACATTGAATCCGCCCAAATTGAGGCGCTTCCCGTTCAATCAGTTAATGAAGTGATCGGGTTGCAGGCCGGTGCTTTGGGTTTGTCTATCCGCGGTGGCGCTTCTAACGAGTTGGCATTTCAGGTGGACGGCATTACGCTTCGTGACGAACGGAATAACGAACCGATTACCGGTGTAAGCCTCAGCGCTGTGGAGGAAGTTCAAATCCAGACCGGTGGATTTAACGCCGAATATGGCAATATTCAGGCGGGTTTAATTAACGTTATCACAAAGGAGGGCAGTCCGAATCGCTACTCCGGTACTATTTCATTCCGGAATAGTGCGCCGGGAGCCAAGCATTTTGGTCCTTCATTTAATGATCCCAACTCGTATTGGGTTCGACCGTATGTTGATCCCGAGGTCGCATTTGTCGGTACCGAAAATGGTGGATGGGATGAAAATCTCCAGTCACAATATCCGGCTTTCGATGGCTGGAACGCCATTGCCGCGTTATCGCTGCAAGATGACGATCCCAGCAATGATTTGACGCCGCAAGCCGCCCAACGGCTGTTTTTGTGGCAGCACCGCCGGCAATTGGATATTACGGAATCGGATTATGTGATCGACGCAGGTGTCGGTGGACCGGTGCTGAACGGCCAGCTTGGCAATTTGCGATTTTTCGCATCGTATCGCGGAGAGCGTGAAATGTATATGCTTCCGCTCAGCCGTGATTCATATCGCCAGAATAATTATTTGTTGAAGCTAACCTCAGATATTACTTCGTCTATGAAGCTCAGCATCTCTGGTTATCTCAACCAGGTTGAATCTGTGAGCAGCAACGACGTTGGCGCACCGGGATTTTTCCGGAGTGCAGAAGGCATTGCCAACACCCTCACAAATGCCGGATTTACCACCAATAGCCGCATTTTTTATGATTCATACTGGGCTCTTACCGATGTTGAATGGCGAAGCCTTTCAGCTAAATTGAACAATACGATAAGCTCGAAAACTTTTTACGAGGTAAAACTCGAGCATACACAGGTTGATTATGACACTCGTCCAAACCGGGAGCGGAACAATGACCGGATTTACGAAATTGTGCCCGGTTATTTCACCGACGAAGCACCGTTTGGTAATGAGGAAGAGTTGATCAACGGTATCGATGGTATGTTGATGGGGGTTCGTGCAAACGCATTTGACACCTCTATTTTTAAAACAACAACCTTCCGTTTTGATCTGACTTCACAGTTGGACAGAATCAATCTGTTTAAAACAGGTTTTGAGGTCGTTTACAGCAAACACGATGTCAGTTATGGCGCTGTAAACACAGTTTTACCGACAGGGCGTCCGTTTACCGAATACAACCGTAGTCCGCTGCGGGGTGCGGTTTACATGCAGGACAAACTGGAATTTAAAGGATTGATCGCCAATTTGGGACTTCGGCTGGATTATTTAAGTCCCGGCGGCAAATGGTTTAATGTCGATCCGTATGATCAAAGCTTCTATTCCAGCGATTTTACGACGGGAACAGAAGACGAGTTTGAACAAGTTGATACAGACAAACAGGTGTTTCTGAGTCCGCGATTGGCTGTATCTCACCCGATTACAGAATATGCAAAACTGTTCTTCAACTACGGACATTTCCGTCAAATGCCGGAAGCGGAAAACCTTTACGAAGTAACCCGCGTAACCGGCAACCGGGTCAGCTTTATTTCCGATCCGAATTTACCGTTGCAAAAAACCGTAGCTTACGAATTGGGTTACGAACACTCGTTGTTCGACCGCTATCTGATGCGGGTCTCAGGTTACTACCGCGATATCAGTGATAAACCAAGTAATACCAGCTACCAAAACGCAAACGGTAAAGTGACTTACAGTCTCGTGACCAGCAATTTCTATCAGGATATTCGCGGATTGGAATTTACATTGGAAAAACGCGGTGGTGATTGGTATTCAGGTTTCTTTAACTATACTTATCATGTTTCCTCATCCGGTTATTTCGGCATTCGCCAGATTTTCGAAAACCCGACAGACCAGCGCGAATACCTGCGGGACAATCCTCCCACCCAATCCAAACCGGTTGCAAGACCCTTTTTGCGTGCCAATATTAATATTTTTAGCCCGCCCGATTTTGGGCCGGAATTTGCCGGATTTCATGTGTTGGAAAACTGGCAGCTCGGTCTGCTGGGTGTCTGGCGCTCGGGTGTGCATTTCACCTGGACAAACAACACCTTTATTTCCGGGTTGCAAAACAATATGCAATGGCAGGATTATAAAGGATTTGATTTAAAACTATCGCGCAAATTCAATTTTAAGCCCATGCAAGTTGAGTTTTTTATTGATGCATTTAATCTGTTTAATTTCAAAAACTGGGCTTATAGCGGTTCGCTACCGACCGGATTTGTGGATGGAACAGATTTTACCAGCTATATGCGTTCATTGCGATTGCCCGAAGATGTTACCGGCGAGTTCGGCTACATTCCCGCCAACGGTTACGGCGAAGACAAGCCCGGCGATTATCGCCCGTCCGATGTCGCGTTTGATCCGTTAGAAGCAAATCCGGAAAATGATCCGGCAATTGCGCAACGCAACGAAGAGCGTATCAACAAAAAATCTTATATCGATAACCCGGGAATGACATATTTGCAATTCCTGAATCCCCGGGATGTTTACGTTGGCGTGAAACTCAGTTTCGATTTTTAATATCGACTTTGCTAACGTGCAAACAATTGGAAAACCTAACTTTAGGATAAAAAGAATGATGCGAAATCGTCAACATTTTCTCACAAAAACCTTGCCGGTATTGCTGATCCTGAGTTTTTTCGCGACCATTTTTACAACCGAAAAAGCCAGCGCTCAGGAAACCAAATGGATCAAAGTGGGATCTTTGCACAACTGGTACATGGCGATTGGCTGCGAGCCCGAAACCGCCCGTCGCGGGTTGGTCAGCGACCAGCAGGACGGATTGCGCTGGCCGGCGGAATATCGCGATCAGGACATGCAAGCCGCAAAAGGCATGTGGATCGGTGCAAGAAACTACAGCGATTTAGTGGGTGGCGTGGTTTATCCTCACAAAGTAGTCCACTCCGGACCACGGCATTGGGATGAAGCGAACGAAACAATGCCGGTTGAATTCCGGATGATCGGGCGTTTTGATCACCCGACGGTAATTGTCGATGGTAATATCTCCTCTACCCTGCAATTCGATGACATTCTTGATGAAGTTGACCCCGATCAAAAGGCTGATCGCGTTATCGTCAACCGGGTGCAAACATCGATGGGTATTGAGTTTACGCGAACCATTTACGCGTTTTCCCAACAATACCACGACAATTATTTTATCTACGAATACAAATTCAAGAACAACGGTGTGGTCGATTTAAACGGCACCACTAATCCCCAATCTATCGAAGATATGTGGGTGCTGTGGCAGTATCGATATGCGGTATCCAAAGAAATGGGCGCTTACGGCAAAAATTTCATGCCGCAATCGGCAACCTGGGGTGAAAACACAGTGAACGATGCCCGCGGCGAAGACCCCGCATTTGGCGATCCGTTTCGTGCCCAGTTTTCCTGGCACGGTCGCCATTCCCGGGCAACCGATTCCGACGGGCAGGTGTTTGATAACATCGGCGCACCGGACTATCGGTCAACCGGACGGCTGGCAGCGCCGCAATATGTCGGTCTCGTCACCATTCACGCGGATGTATCCGCATCGGATAAATCGGACGATATTCTGCAGCCCAAAACAACCTGGTATCAGGATTCTGACGGCACGTTTAACCAGGCGAATTTTAACAATCAGTACAATCCCAACAACATGACCACCGAATACGGCATTATGACTGCCGGGCACCCGCCCATTCGTCATGCGGATTTGGTTGGCGATGATTTTGCGGATTTAAAAGATCCCGGTGCCGGCGGTTTATCGCAAACGCAAGGATTCGGCGGTTATACGTTGGCGGCTGGCGATAGCGTAACTATCGTAATGGCGGAAGCTGCAGCAGGTATTAGCTGGGAAAAACGGGTTGAAATCGGTCTGAATTGGTTCAATAATAGCGGACCGTTCGATCTGCCGAATGGCGGGACAACAACCGATCGTGACGAATACAAAAATGCATGGGTGTTTTCCGGACAAGATTCGATTTTCCAGACATTCAACCGCGCCATTGCTAACTGGAATTCAGGTTTAGATATCACCCTCCCTCCCCCACCTCCGGATTTATTTGAGGTTGCATCGGGCGGTGACCGGATTCAGTTAACCTGGTCGGGCAATGCGGAATCATCACCGGGATTTGCCGGTTACCGGATTTTCCGGGCTATCGGTCAGCCAGATACGACGTATGAAATGATCGCGGATTTACCTGCCGGAACCGGCCAATTTGACGATGTTACTGCCTCCCGCGGTTTCGATTATTACTATTATATTGTATCCTACGACGACGGCACAACCAACACCAGTGGTATCAATCCTGCCGGACCGTTGCAGAGCAGCCGGTTTTATACCCAAACCAACGATCCCGCACGATTACGGCGTCCGGCCGGAACAGCGTTGGACGCAGTGCGTGTGGTGCCGAACCCGTATAACGTTCGGGCTGCGCTTTCATCGGATTTGGGCTATGGCTCTGAACGGATTGCTTTTCTGGATGTGCCGGCTGAATGTATCATCAAAATATTTACCGAACGCGGCGATTTGATCCGCGAAATTGAGCACACAAACGGTAGCGGTGATGAATTCTGGGATCTGGTAACCACATCCCGCCAGATCGTTGTTTCGGGTATTTATATCGCATATATCGAAGTAACCAACGATTATTACGATCCTGATGATCCGAGCAATTTGCTCTACCGGAAAGGTGATAACATCACCCGGAAATTCGTCATTATCCGGTAATAAACAGGAATTGTAACTTAAGCAATCTCAACAGTTTGGGAGATCTAAATAGAATGAAAATAAAGCTATCGATCATCAAATTTGCCTGGCTGGGTGTGCTGGTTTTAATACTCAATGTCAGAGCAGCTGAACCCAAATTAGCACAAACCGGATTCCAGTTTTTGAGCGTACCGACAGACGCCCGGGTTGCTGCTTTGGGTGAAGCATTTACAGCCATGAACGGTGGTGCAATGTCTGTTTTTTACAACCCCGCAATGATGGCGCTTTCACCGGCTTATATGGATTTTTCCCTTAGCTACAACAAATGGATTGCGGATATCGTTCATTATTCCGGCAGCATCGCTTTCCGGCCGTCGAATGGCAGATACGGTACTTTTGCAATTAGTATGCTGAGCATCGATTATGGCGAATTTATTGGAACGGCAGTTGACGGAAGCGTTACCAGTGGCTATCGGGATACAAAAAACTTCTCGCCGAGTGCCTATTCTTTTGGTTTAGGATATGCGCAGCAACTTTCTGAGCAATTTGCTTTTGGCGCCCACATCAAATATACCGGGCAAGACCTGACCAGCAGTTTAATTCCAGATCCCGAAGGTGGTGAAAATATTTCAAAAAGCTATTCGGAAGGCGTTTTGGCGTTTGATTTCGGAACCATCTACAAAACGGGATTCCGTTCATTGGCATTTGGGATGTCTGTCCGCAATTTCTCGGAAGAGGTGCGTTTTGAGAGCGAAGGTTTTCAGCTACCGCTGATTTTCAACATCGGTATTTCTATGGACGTAGCCGATTTATTCGTTGCCGAAAACAGCCCGCATTCGCTCATTTTTGCTGCAGATGTTAACCACCCGCGTGCTGCACCGGAGCAAGTGATGTTTGGTGCAGAATATATGTTTATGGATATTTTTGCGCTGCGAGCCGGTTATCACAGCGATGTTGATGAACGCGATGTATCTTTTGGAACCGGTATTTCATTCGATTACGGCGATCGTGGCGGACGCATCGCGCTGGATTATGCATATACGCCTTTCGGCGTATTTGATAACGTGCAACGTTTCTCTTTCAATTTTGCATTCTGATAAATTAAAAAAGGTTGATGTTAAAGCCATTTGTAAATGGAGATAAAAAATGAACCTCACCACTTTAAAACGTGTGTTGGTGATCATCTTAACCGGATTGGCGATTGTCATTTCCGGCTGCGAAAAAAGTGCAACACCAAGTTTGTATGTGGATGACGAGCCTGCAGATCGACCGGACCCGGTTGTCACCGGAGTGGAACCGGCAGATACCTGGTTGGCTGGTGTGGGTACCGTTACCATTAGCGGGAGCAATTTTTCAACTGATCCGGCAGAAAATCAGGTCTTTTTCGGTAAAGATCAGGCCACGGTAATTTCGGCTTCCGCTAACCAACTGGTTGTGTCAACACCCAATGTGGTTGCTGATTCGCTGGATTTGAAAGTTGCCGTAAACGGTGCTTATTTATTCAGTAATGCTATTCCGTATTCGCTAAAATTGGCAATTGAGCCCATCGGACAATACGGCAACCTGAGCGAAGACCTGAACGGGATGGCTGTGGATGTAAACGATAATATGTATATTTCAGTTGTTATCGCGCCTACCGGTAGAATTCACCAGTTTTCGCCGGATGGTCAGAAAGACGCTGAATTTGCAACCAATCCATTCCTTTTTGGCATCAACATGCGGGTCGGCGAAGGCAATTTTCTGTATTTTGTTCGCAGAAACCGGAACCTCTATCGATTCAATCTGGATACAAAAACTCCGGAAATTTATCGCAATCAATTGCCAAACAATGAGTTTGATTTTGATTTTGATGCGGCTGGCAATATTTACATCGGTGGAAGCGGTGACGCTTTAGCGTTAGTCAATGCTTCAGATAAAAGCATCGAAACGGTTGCAGATTATACCGGGACAAACCTGCGTTCGGTTCGCTTATACAACGGTTATGTGTATGTTGCGGGCGAGCAGGGTGGTTCTCAAAAAGTTTGGCGGAATAAAATAAACGCCGTCAACAACCTGGATCCGGCGGAAGAGATGTTCGATCTCACGACAGAGCTGGGTGAAAATATAGTTATCAATAATATGGAAATCGCAGCTGACGGCGATATTTATCTTGCAACGGATATGCAAGATCCCATATTGATTGTCCACCCGGACGGAAGCCACGAACCGCTCTATCCGGGTTTGTGGTTGCCAACCGGCGCTATCGATGTTGTTGGAGCAAATGATATGGTTTGGGGAAATGGTAATATAATGTATGTTACCCGTATTCACACAATTATCGATAACAACGGTGACCCCAAAAGTGTTCAGAATGTTGTGAAAGTAAATATTCTGAAACCCGGCGCAACCTATAACGGCAGAAAATAAAAACCCATTGTTCATTTTAATTTATATGTTCGTAACCTAACAGAAAGGACGGTGCTTATGAACAAGTTTTTACGGGTGATGTTTGTATTGTTATTCTCTACGACACTGACGTTTGCTCAGTGGACGTATGTGGAAGATTTTTGGGTTGGTACATCCCCACACGGTTTGGTTGTTGATGCTGACGGTAAAGTGTGGATTGGCCAGTTTGCCCAAAATGATTCGCTTGCAGGTGGTGGAACTGCCAGTGGTTTGCTGGTTTTTAATCCGGATGGCACGCCGGCAGATATTTCCCCGGTATCGGTATTTTCAATTAACGGTCAGCCGGATACCCTGCGTTACAATAACCGCGGTATGACCCTCGATCATAACGGAAACATCCTTACTTGCAGCGGATTTTTGTATCGCATTAATTCGCAAACCGGTGAAGGAATGAACCGTTACGATTATCTTGGCGCGGTTCAATCGTTAACCGAGCCGGCAGTAGATGCAAATGGTTATATTTATGTAACCAAAGTTGTTCCCGCTGCAGAGCCAATTATCACGCTGGAAGAAAACTTCCTGCTGTACGGTTTCGCAGTTGATTCTGTATCTACAATTTCACGTACAATGCTGGCTTCTGATGATGGTCAGCATCTGTTCCACGGCGCCATTTATCCGGGCGTTGGCGTTATTCATTATTACAGCGAATTCGGACCCGATGGCACATATTCGACAATGGATACGCTGCGTGGCCCAAATCCCGCCAATGAACTTTGGGGACAAATTCTTGACTGGGATTTGGATGGAAATATGTGGGTTGGATCATATTGGGATACCGGCGATTCCGCATACACCGGTTGGTATAAAATGGATGTGAATCGCGATGGTACGATTAACAACAATGTTTTCCTCGATAGCGTTGGTGTTAACTATGGTGCTATCCCAAGTCCATTACCGACACCTGGTGACTCAGTTGCTGCACCGCGCGGCATTGGTTTCTGGAACAACCCGGCTGATGGAAAATTGTATGCATACACAGCCGACTTTGATGGTGGTGTTGTGAAAAAATGGGTACAAGGTACAACCGGAATTATCGAAGTTGAAGATGGCGATGTGATGGTTAAAGATTTCGCATTGGAACAAAACTATCCGAACCCGTTCAACCCGACAACCAAAATTCCGTTCAAACTCCACAAAGCTGCACAAGTTAAGCTTGAAGTATTCAACGTTGCCGGACAATTGGTAACCACACTGGTTAACGAACAAATGCAACCGGGTTCATATGAATATGAATTCGATGCAACCGGTTTGGCTTCTGGCAGTTATTTCTATCGTGTGTCTTTCAACGGTCAAATGCAAACTAATCGCATGATGTTTACGAAGTAAACAACCGTATTTTTAGATATAAGCCGGTGGCCAACATCCACCGGCTTTTTTATGTAAAAAAGAATAATTCATTTTTCGTGCTGCTGATTCAACGGCACGGAAAATAAGTTATTTAATCGCTACTGAGTTTGTTAACAAAATGGAGTATGTTTTCATGAAGCGACTGTTTTGGTTCATTACGATCTGCTGGTCGATGGCAATTATCGCCCAACCCAATACGGAGTTCCGTGCGACATGGGTTGTGGATTTCAACTGGCTGCAGCCATCCAACTCTGCAGAAGAAAATAAAGCGCTGATCCGCAAAGTACTGGACGATCACGTTCAGGCAAACATGACCTCGGTGCTGTGGCAAGTCCGACGGTATGGCTCGGTGTATTATCCTTCGGCGATTGAGCCGTGGGGTTCGCAGGTCAATTTTCAGGATCCCGGATTTGATCCGCTGGGATATGCCGTTGAGCAAGCCCACCTTCGCGGATTGGAACTGCACGCCTGGTTTAATACGTTCGAATCCCGTTTCGCATATGCCGGAACACCGGCACAACAACATCCGGAATGGATTTGCCACGATCAGGACGGGAATCCGATGCCCAATGAACTGATCTGGCTCTCGCCGGGTATTCCCGCAGTCCGCGATCATCTCCGCGATGTTGCGCTGGAAATCGTTAATAATTACGATGTCGATGGAGTGCACATGGATTTCGTGCGCTGGAACGAACATAGCAACAGCGGGAAATCCCTGCAATTAGCCCGCGAAAATCTGGCTCGCGAAAAAGACGGCTGGCCGGACGGCATGGTTTCCGAAGAACAATATCGCGATATGAGCATCAATAGTGCTGGCCGGTATTTATACGACCAATTTACGCCGTTTAGCGGCGGCATTCCCTCCGGTTACGGATCGTGGGAAGAATACTGGCGTTCCTCAGTTACCGAACTCGTGCATGCCATTCACGATTCCATTCAGGTGGTAAAACCGTGGGTGCGCCTCTCCCCTGCCGCGCTCGGTCGCTATAATTGGGGCGGTTGGCAAGGTTACGGCTCTGTTTATCAGGATGCCGCGCTGTGGTTGAACGAAGGCTATATCGATCAAATTGTCGGGATGCACTATCACTGGAGCAGCGCGTCCGATATTTACAGCGTGCTGGAAGGCGGTTGCCCAAACTGCTGGAGCGATTTTATCCAGCCGGCAATTCAGGCCGGACGATTGTATTCGGTCGGGTTATTCTCTGATAATTTCTCGAACAGCAACTTGTTCGGGCGCCACGAATCGATCATTAACACGGTTCGCAACGTTTCCTGGGCGGATGGCGTGCAGTTTTTCAGCTACGCATCCTGGCGGGATGAGGAATATTGGGATGTCGCAAAATCCCGGTTTTTCCAGCACAAAGCCAAAATCCGGGCAACCGGATTAATTGACGATACGCCGCCGGCAAATCCGACCATCGCGCTCAACAAAATTGACGACCTCAATTATCAGATTCAAGTGACACCGCCGGCTGGCACCTCGGACAATCTCTGGTTCGCGGTGTATCGTTCGGAAGACAATCAGCTGGATGTGGCTACCGACGAAATTATCCAGATTGCCTTTGGCAACGCAAACTTCGATTACACAGACGCATTTGACGGAACGCAGGATTACAACGGTTCGTACTGGTATTTTGCCACTGCGCTCGACCGTTTCTGGAACGAATCGCAGCCTTCCGGTGCGTTCGAATCCGATCCGATTCCATCATTTGCACCGGTGATTGTCACCAGTTTTCCCGCAGATGGCGATACCATTCCGGTGAATAACAACATCGAACTGGCATTTTCAAAAACGATGAATCCGGCAACATTTGCCGGTGCGGTGAATTTTAACCCCGCAGTAACCGTCGGAAATCTCGATTGGGCGAGCGATAACAAATCTGTAACTATCGTTATTGACGGCGATTTGCAGTTCGCAACCGATTATACGATGACGCTTTCCGCCAGCGCCAGCGATGTCAACGGACGCCAGCTCGACGGTAACGGCGATGGCACCGAAGGCGATGATTTTCAGCTCGCTTTCCGGACGCTGGATCAGGATTTTGTGGGTCCGCGCATCACCGAAAGTTATCCCAATTTGCAATCCAGCGAGGATAATTTTGCAATCGACGATGTGATTACATTTGTATTTGACGAATTTGTTGATCCCGCAACCGTTGATGAAACATCGGTTTTTCTCAACAAAAACGGGGTCGCCGTGCCGTTCGATTTTTCGGTGACCAGTGCGGAAGATTACTCGATTCTCTCCATTCAGGCGGATGAAAATCTGGCACCGAACGCCAGTTACACCGTTTCATTGACAAACGCAATAACCGATACGCTCGGCAATCCGATGAGCAGCGGCACGGAGGTCACTTTCGGCACCGCCGGCGAAATTTACACCGAGACGATAATGGTCGAAGATTTCACCTTCCCCGGCGATTGGTGGCAACCGACCGGCAGCGGTTCGACCGTTGGCGTTGTTGTGCCCACTACTTATTTCGGTTACACTTCCGGTATTGTTTTGCCAGTGCCGCGTCCCCGGAAGTCTGCGTTCCTGAATTACGAATGGGATACTTCCGCCAGTTCGCATCTGGTTCGCGAATATCTCAATGGCGGTGCGCCGCGCAACGTGCTGTTTGATACGTCTTATGTGCTGCAATGCTATGTTTACGGCGATGGCAGCGGCACCCAATTCCGTTTCGCGATCGACGAAAACGCCCCAAACGGCGGCGCAACCGATCACGAAGTGAGCACCTGGAAAACCATCGATTGGGAAGGCTGGCGGCTGGTTTCGTGGGATTTGGCAAACGATCCCACCGGAACATGGCTCGGCGATGGCAACCTTCAGGGAGCGCTCCGGTTCGATAGTTTCCAACTCGGTTACGACGCGGGTAACTCGGCGGTTTCCGGCAGAATTCATATCGAAAATTTGCGGCTCGTCAAAAAACAAACGGTTGTGGTTGGCATCGAAGGCGATCACTCGCAGATTCCCCAATCGGCGCAACTGCACCAAAATTATCCCAACCCCTTCAATCCGGCAACAACCATTGCCTACGATATTGCGGAAAGCGGAAAAGTATCGCTCAAAATATTCGATGTGCTGGGACGCGAAGTCCGCTCGCTGGTGGAAGAACGGCAATCACCCGGTCGCTACAGCGTCACTTTTGACGCCAGTGATTTGGCCAGCGGCATATATCTGTATCGCCTCAACGCCAACGGGGTTGTCCAAACCCGGCGCATGATTTTGACAAAATAAATTTTCTGCTGTTGATGTAAATTATTGATTATACATAAATTGGGTGCATGTGTTCGCATGCACCTGATCTTTTTTAGCCCAACCCGAATCGCTGAAACCGAATTGCAGTAGAGGAAAAAAATGAAATCTCACCTGATGTTGGTTGTTTCCGTGATCCTTTTTTCAATCGCATTTTCGCTTCCCGCAATCGCCCAAAGTTTACCGGCGTTGATGCCAATCCCCAAAAATATCGAGCTGCACGAAGGCAAATTTTTGCTCAAAGCCGATTTCACCGTTGAATTGACCGGCAGCTTTGATGAGCGGCTGTATAGCGGCGCGACCCGTTTTTTGCGCAGGCTTTCGGGCAAAACCGGATTGTTTTTCCCGCAACATTTTTTGACAAAAGCGCAGCCGGGCAAAGCTGGTGCGATGGTAATGAACAGCCGCGAAGCCGGCAATCTGGCGTTGGGCGTTGATGAGTCCTATAAACTGGAAATATCCAGCGAGAAAATTGTCCTCACGGCGCAAAATGATATCGGCATTTTGCGGGGAATCGAAACGTTGCTGCAACTGCTTTCAGCCGATGAAACGGGATATTTTTTCCCGGCGCTAACTATCGAGGATTCGCCGCGTTTTCCGTGGCGGGGATTGCTCATCGATATCAGCCGCCATTTTATGTCGATGGATGTTCTCAAACGCAATCTGGACGGCATGGCTGCCGTAAAAATGAACGTGCTGCACTGGCATTTGGTGGATGACCAGGGCTTTCGCGTTGAGAGTAAAACTTTTCCGCTGCTTCACGAAAAAGGGTCTGACGGATTTTATTACACCCAACTGCAAATCCGCGAAGTGATCGATTACGCTGCCGAACGCGGCATCCGGGTTGTGCCGGAATTTGATGTGCCGGCGCACGCAACCAGTTGGCTGGTCGGATATCCGGAGTTGGGCAGCGCGCCCGGACCGTATCAAATTGAGCGCAAATGGGGCATTCACGATCCGACACTTGACCCGACGAATGAAAAAGTGTACGAATTTTTGGAGACGTTTTTTGGTGAAATGTGCGCGCTGTTTCCCGATGCCTATTTTCACATCGGCGGTGATGAAAACAATGGCAAACATTGGGATGCAAACGAAGCAATCCAGTCGTTTATGAAGAAAAACGATATCGCGGACAATCACGCGCTGCAAACCCATTTTAACCAACGTATCATCAAAATTCTCGAAGCGAACAACAAAAAAATGATTGGTTGGGATGAGATTTTGCAGCCCTCGTTGCCCAAAACGGCAATTATTCACTCGTGGCGCGGCATCGAAAGTTTGATCAACGCTGCAAAAGAAGGCTATCGCGGGATTTTGTCAAACGGCTATTATATCGATCTGGTTCAGCCCGCATCGTTTCATTATTTGAACGATCCGGTCCCGGCCGGAACAAAACTTTCGGAAAAGGAACTGGAGAATATTTTGGGCGGGGAAGCAACGATGTGGGCGGAAATGGTTTCGCCGGAAACGATCGATTCCAGAATTTGGCCGCGAACAGCCGCCATCGCCGAACGGCTGTGGTCGCCATCGACCGTCCGCAATATCGACGACATGTATCGCCGGATGGCGCGAATTAGTTTTTTGCTGGAAGAGCACGGTTTGCTGCATCACAAAAATTACGAAATGATGCTGCGCCGCCTGACCAATAATCAGGATATTACCGCGCTGAAAACGTTGGTGGATGTTGTCGAACCGCTGGAAAAATACGCCCGCCACAGTCGCGGTGTAAAATATACCGCGACCTCTCCCCTCACCCGCGTTGTGGATGCTGCGCGCCCGGAATCGATGGTTGCCCGCGAATTTGCAACGCTGGTCGATTCGTTGATTGCAAATCCCACCGACCAGCATCAGTATCGCGTGTCTGAGCAGCTAAAATTCTGGAAACGCAATCATCTCGAACTGGAAAAAGTGATCGCGCAATCACCAGTATTGCGGGAGATCGAATCGTTGTCGCGGGATTTGAGCGATGTTTGCGAAGTGGGATTGTTGGCTGGCAAATACTTCATTTCGGGAACGCAACCGTCAGATATGTGGGTCGAGCGAAATCTGGAGCTGTTGACTGCCGCCAAAAAATCGCGCGGACAGGTGGAACTGGTGATCATCGACCCGATAATCAAATTGGTCAATCAGATTAAAAAAGCGGATACGAAATCCAAATAATCGCAGAAAACCGTATCAAAGAATGCCCGATTTTTCCAGCAACGAACGAAGCGTTGTCACAATATTGCTGCGGATGTGGATGAATTCGTCAACGCCCGCAGCGCTAAAGCGAGCGATGTGCTCCTGAGGATATCCTGCCAACGCAACCACGCTTGCGGGATGTTGCCCCTTCAGCGATGTTGCCAGTTCCGCCACAAAATCGGGATAGCGATCGTCGCTTGCGCAAAAAACCACCATTTTCGGTTGTGTTTTAGCGAATTCGCCAATCGCATTTTCAACCGATGTAACTGCCGTTGAATCAACCACTTGTAGTCCGGCAATTTCCAAAAACCCCCGCGCAAAATCGGCTCTCGGTTTGTATTCGGAAAGCTCGCCGAAATTTAGCAACAGCGCCTTCGGCGGTTGCTCCTGTTTTCCAGAATAGCGCTCAACTGCCAACCGCAGGTATTCAAACGCTTCGGCTGCGCGTTGGGTTTGCAACGGTTTGGCTCGCGGAAACTCATCGCCTGATTCCCGGACAGCTTCGCGCATTTGCCCGATCGTTGCGCCGTTTTGTGCGGCTTCCATCAGCGATTGCACGGGTTGCAACGGATCAATCTTAACCTGCATTTCTGGTTTACGGTTGTTGGCGAGTTCTGCTTTTCGTTGCGTAAAATTAGTTTTGTCAGTGTCCGGTTTAGAAATTTTTACGGATTCTGTGGCGTTGGCATATCGGGTTGTGCCAACCAAACGGTCTTTTCCGGTTGCCAATCGATTGGCGCGTTCTGTGGCTGTTTTTTCAATTTCCTGTTGCAAGCTTCCGGTTTCCAATACATCTATTATCCCACCGGATTTCTCGATTTGGCGGAATTTTCCCCATGCTGCGTTGGCAAGTTCATCGCTCAATTTTTCGATATACCACGCGCCGCCGGCCGGATCGATTACTGCATCGAGATGGCTTTCGTCGCGTAAAATGAGCTGGATATTCCGGGCAATCCGCCGGGAAAAATCATCCGGTTCGCGCAGCAATTCATCAAATGGCGCAACTTGCAGGCTGTTACAGCCGCCGAAAATTGCTGCCATCGCTTCGGTGGTTGCGCGAAGCATGTTCACATGCGCATCGAATCTGGTTTTATTCCACTGGCTGGTTACCGCGTGAATGTTCATTTCCATCGCGGTTTCAGAAACGCCGAATGCGCGGGCGATGTTGCCCCAAAGCATGCGTAGCGTTCGCAATTTGGCTACTTCCATAAAAAATTGTCCGCCGATGGCAATCTGGAAAGTGATTTGCCGGATCGCTGCGTCGGCAGAACATCCGCGTTCCAGCATCGCCCGCAAATATTCGGCTCCGGTTGCCAGCGCAACGGCGATTTCCTGTAAGGTATCCGCGCCGGCATTGTGGTATTTGTCCCCGCAAATCACCCAACTGCGAACGGTGGATTGCTTTTCAGCAAAAAAATTTCCAGCTGATGCAATTTCGTTGTATAAATTATTCATGCTGGTTGGGAGTTGTCCGGTGCTTGCCAGTTCGCCGATCGGATCTGCGGCGATATTGCCCGTAAGCTCTGCAATATTGCGATGTTGCTTTTCAAATTCTGCCGCAACAATTGCAGAAATAAACATATTTGATGCGCCGCAATAAATGTGAAACGGTATGTTACTGCAATCGACGCCATCAACTGCGGCTGAAAAATCTGCCAAACGGCTGACCGGGACGGCGGTTTCTGCGGATTCAATTGCATCCGGATCCATCGCGAAACGGGTAGCAAAATCCAGCGGCAAATGGACGACATTTTGTCCGCGACTGAGATCGTTTTTCAAAATAGAATTAAATGTTTGGGGGGAATTCGCCCGGATTTCCTGGGCAATTTGCCAATTGCGATTAAAAAATCCACCGGCCGTTGCACCGCGTTGAAATGGAAATTCACCCGGATTTGCGTTTGGGAAGGTTTCCGGCACATCACTTGCACCGTAAATGGGTGAGAGCGACAGGGTTTCGATGGTTTGGGTGATCAGCGTTTTTTCGAACGATTTACCTTTCAGTAATTTCTCGGCAGCCGAACGCCATTCGGCGTCAGTCGCATTCGCAAATTGGCGGGAAAGCCGGTCGAATAAATTTTCCAACGGTTGGTCATTTTTGTTGCGCACATTAGCCCCCTTTTTGATGCGCTGCTATTTCAATATGATTAAGTCCCGAAAAGTTAACCAATTAAGACATTCTTCTGCAATAGCTTTTTGATATGAATTTTGTATATTTATGGTACCCCTGAATATTTGTTTTGAATGAATTATATTTTACAACACAACAACAGGTTAATTTATGAGCAATAAAACATATGCGTTAGGCGTAGATTTAGGCGGAACCTCAATTAAATATGGTATCTGTTCCGGAGACGGAAAAATTTTACGCGAATTTAAACGATTCACCCGTGCAGATCAGACGGATAGCGTGATACTCGATGACCTTGCATCCGCAGCTTTTGAGGCGATGGATTACGCCGAAAAAAACAATTTCAACATTGAATGCATGGGAATGGGAACGCCCGGCACTGTTGATGTCGAGCGTGGGCATTTAACCGGTAACTCACCTAATTTCAAATTTTGGGATGATGTACCGATCAAAGCGGAGCTGGAAAAACGGCTCAACATTCCGGTTTGGGTCGATAATGATGCAAACCTGATGGCCTATGGCGAAGCCAAATTCGGCGCCGGTGTTGGCAAAAAAGATATCGTTTGCCTAACGTTGGGCACAGGTATCGGCGGCGGTATTATTTTAAACGGAGAGCTGTTTCGCGGCAGTAATTACGCCGGTTCAGAAATCGGGCACATGAGCATTTGTTACAATGGCATTCCCTGCCGTTGCGGCGGTTACGGGTGTTGGGAAAAATACGCTTCTGCCACAGCTATGATCAATAATTACAATATGTTGAATCCCGCAAAACCTGTGGACAGCACACTGGATATTTTCTCTGCATACGGCAATAATGAGCAGGAAGCTGTGCAGGTGATAAACGACGAAATCAAACTGGTTGCGGTGGGAATTTCCAACCTGGTCAATATTTTCAATCCGGAAATGATAATTGTTGGTGGCGGTGTCAGCGAAGCGGGTGATTGGTTTGTCGAAAAAATTTCCCGGAACGTGCAGCTGATTGCCATCAAACCGGGCACGCGCAATCTGGAAATAGTGCGTGCGCAGTTGGGAAATAAAGCTGGCATGTTGGGTGCCGCGGCTTTTGGCATGTCCCAAATGGGCTAATAATTGTGTTTGAAATTGGGCGAACTCCGGTTCGCCCGTTGTTTAAAATGCTGCAATTTTGGATTTTAGGGCTTCAATTTTATTGAGAAAAGCCTGGTAAATCTGTATATTTTCCTCAGTTTTCATCGGTCCGGTATTTAGCCAATTGTCAAAATCGGAAACCGTTGAATTATATGCACTTACAGCCTCGTTAAATGCTTTAACCTTTTCGCCGGAGAGCGATTTCGCTTTTCGTTCCAACGCACTTTCCCGGAACATAGTTATGCCTTCGAATTGATCGATAAACCACTCCGGTGTCGGATTTCTGGCGGCACCGAGCTGCCCGATCACCGTTTCGCCATCCTCATCCAAAATAATAAACGTCGGATAGCCCTGAACGCCAAACTTCGCCTGTAAATCGTAATTGCGTTGCGCGTATTTCTGGGGCACTTTCGAAGTATTTTTGGGAAAATCGAGCGTGACCATCACGACATTTTCTTTGGCGTAATTTTGCCATTGCGTTTTCGAAAAAACATTTCGCTCCATCAAAATGCACCAACTACACCAATCCGAACCGGTGAAATTGAGCAGCACCGGCAATTTTTTTTCTTTTGCGAGGTTCACCGCAGCCTGATAATCCATCGTCCATTTCCCGACTTCCGCGCCATCCAAAGCGACCTCCCCACCCCACATTGCGGCGCTGCACATGAGTGAAACGACCAACACAATTGTCCAAATTTTTCGAATCATAACCGATAACCCTGTTCAAATATTGAAGTTAAAAGTAGTGCACACAAGTATATATTTTCTGCATTTTTTTCTTGACTAAAATCGATTTTTAGCTTAATATATAAGTGAACGATAGTTCACTGCTTTTGTCAAAACGATCTGTTTTCATGAAAAAAAACATAAGTTCAATAATAACAATATTCATCAGCTTTTACCACAGTTTATAGAAAAGGTTCGCCAAAACACCGTTTTGATATTCACCATTTTTAACATAAAAGGAGTTTGCCAATGCATGAATTGATCGCACCGTTTCGGGAATATTTGGAAAGCAGCAGATTTGCCGCTTCACTTATTGGGAACTGCATCGATCAATTGCCGATGGTTTACAAAAATCTACAGGTTGAGCATTTAAACGACATTGATTTGAACGTTGTCAAACGGGCAGAAAAAATGAATTTATGGCGAATTACGCCAACGGGCATCGAACGCTGCGAATCAAAAAACATAGACTATCTGCTGACGTTAAAATATTTTTTGAAATATCTTGAAGCCAGCGGATATGCCGTGGCGCCACAAATTAATGAAAATATTGAACTTCCGTCAAATTTCAATATTACTCCGGGCGGACTGACAGATAAAGAAATGGATCGTCTGCGGAAATTTCTGGTATTCAATGTTGGCTCGAACCGGGAACGCCGGGATACCGCACTAATGTTTTTGCTGCTCACGACAGATATTTCTTTAACCGAAGCATTGGCGATCCGGGTGAGTGCAAAGGCTGGCAAAACCCTGCCTTGCGGCGATTTTGGCGAAGATGAAACCGGTATTTTTGTAAATATTGTTGGTAAGGGAAAAGCAATCCGGCGAATCTATTTGGCGACGGAAACGCTGCATTTTCTCAATTTTTATCTGGAAAATCGCAACCAATCTTCCGCGTTTCTGTTCTGCAAAGCTAGTGGCAAAACTGCCAGCAGCGCAATCACAGCGAAAAGCGCCCAAAAAATTGTGGGTGAAATTTTGCAAGAATGCGATATCGAAGTTGAGCAGGAACAACTGTTTAGCGTATTGCGTCAAACCGCAAAATTGCAGGAAGAAAAAATGAGGAAAACAGCTGCCAAGCCGGTAGCAGAAAAAATATCATCCAATCGCCAAACCAACATGCGATTGGTGACAGTTGCAGCTTGAAAATAAAATCCACGTAGCTCGTTCGTCAAAAAGCCGTCGTTGCCGGGAAGGTATCGGCGGCTTTTTTATTCGAATCAGCGAATAACTGATACTGCCAACGTTGCCAGATTTTCGCCTAACACAGCAACCAATTTATCGCCATCGCTGAGCAAGCCAACGCCTTCCGGCGTTCCGGTAAAAATCAGATCACCAGGATTGAGCGTAAAAATATTGGATAAATAGGCGATCAGGCGGGGAATCGGGAAAAGCATATCCTTGCTGTTGCCGGTTTGGCGGCGTTCGCCATTTACAGTGAGGTGCAAACTGATATCTGCGGCATCCGCAATATTGCTGGCGGGAACGAAATCGCTCAGCGGTGCGAATGTGTCGAATCCTTTTGCGACTGCCCAGGGATGCCCTTTTTCCTTTGCTCGGCTCTGCACGTCGCGTGCGGTCACATCGATGCCAATGCCATAAGCTTTGATGTAATTCATCGCATCAGGTTCCGGGATATTTTTGCCGGATTTCCCGATCAGCACAACCGTTTCAACTTCGTGATGAACGGCTTGGCTTTGCGGCGGCAAAACAATTTTTTCACCGTTGTGAATGACCGAGCTGGGTGGTTTCGTAAAAATAATCGGTTCGGTCGGCACCGGATTATTCAGCTCTTTGGCATGCTCGGCATAATTCCGGCCGATGCAAAAAATAGAATGAACGGCGATGGTTTCGCCGGTTTTGGGGATGTGAACGTTTGCCATTTTGCTCCTTCTGGTTACATCAATCCAAATGATTTTCCGATAAAATAAATATAAATCAGCACAAAAAACATGCCTTCCCACCGGCTGATTTCCCGGTCAACCGTAACTACCAAAAACAGTGCAGTTGCAACAATCATAATAATTAATCCGGGGTTGATCAACGAATCAGGAAATGGCAGTGTCGCCATTAATCCGGGAATGCCCATCACCATAAATGTGTTGAAAATATTAGACCCGAGCACATTGCCGATGACGATCCCGCCATTGCCTTTTCGTGCGGCGCTGTACGTGACAGCCAGCTCCGGCAGCGATGTGCCCAACGCCACAGCGGTAACAGCAATCACGCCGGTGGCAATTTGCAAAATATCGGATATTTTGATGATCGAATCGATCGTATATTTTGCGCCAAAATAGATAAATACGCCGCTTAAAACCAGTATTAACAATTGTTTACCGATTTCACCGTTAAAGGTTCTGCGCCGATTTAATTCATCAACTTTTCGATTTCCGCGCTGTCTGTTTTCGAAAACATTGTAGGCGATGAAAACGAAATTCGCGATTAAAAAAAGCACCGCTTCGCCAAAAGTAAATTCGTGATCGTCGTAAACGGTGATCCCTAAAAACAGTGCAGAACCGATCAGCAGCGGTAAATCTACCGGCAACAAACTCTTTTCGACCCGCAGGCGTTGTTTGCTGAAAATAGCGCCGCAAGCCAGTATCAGAAAAATATTGGCGATATTCGAACCAACCACATTTCCGGCGACAACTTCCGGAACCCCCTCGATGACAGCCAGCACCGAAGAAATTAGCTCCGGCAGCGACGTGCCGACAGACACAATGGTCACGCCAATCACATACTGCGGAATACCAAGATTTAAACCGATTTGTTCAGCCGCTTGCGTAAAAAAATCTGATGCTTTGATTAGAACTGCCAAACTCAAAATGAATATCAAAATCCAGAAAATTGCATCACTCATAGTGTTATTTGTCACCTGTTTTGGGTTGGTTTTTCATCGCTACCAGCGTTAAAATATCATACGTTGCCACCACCACCGATTCCTGATTATACACATCCACATGCCATTCAACCACGCCATTCAGCGGCTCATCCTCGCGCGGTTCTTTGGCGGTTTTTCGTTTGCAGGTTAATGTTAAATGAATTGTATCACCGATGTAAACCGGTTCGATAAACCGCAAATTTTCCAACCCGTAATTGGCCAGCACCGGACCTTCGCCCGGATAAACAAACAGCCCCGCTGCCGCAGAAACCACAAAATACCCGTGCGCCACCCGTTTTTTGAAAATATGGTGTTTCGCTGCTGCGATCGCGTCGGTGTGGGCATAAAAATAATCACCGCTGATGCCGGCAAAATTGACGATATCCGCTTCTGCAATCGTCCGGCGATGGGTGGTCAGCGTGTCGCCAACCTCAATTTCTTCGAAATATTTGCGGAAGGGGTGAATGCGATCTTCCGGTTGGGCAGCGCCGGTCATCCATTCACGGGTGATGTGTGTTAACGTTGTCGGATGACCCTGAATGGCGGTTCGCTGCATATAATGCATCACGCTGCGAATGCCGCCGAGCTCTTCCCCGCCGCCGGCGCGTCCCGGTCCGCCGTGAACCATGTGTGGCAATGGCGAGCCGTGTCCGGTTTGCTCTTTCGCGCAATGCCGATTTACAATGTGAACCCTGCCGTGATACGCCGCAGTTCCCAAAACCACTTCCCGCGCAATGGCGTCGCTTCCGGTAAAAACCGATCCCACCAGACTGCCTTTTCCCATTTTTGCCAGTTCAACAGCTTCATCAATAGAATCGTAGGGCATTACAGTAGTTACCGGGCCAAATGCTTCCAAATTATGCGGCGCGGTGTTGCACAACGGCTGATCGCAATACAAAACCGTGTTGGGAAAAAATGCGCCTTTTTGGGGATCACCGCCAACAATTTCGAAAGATTCATCACCGCCGTAGGCGATTTCTGCATCATTTTTGAGGAGTGTCAAAACTTTGCGAACCTCATCCACCTGTGAGCGGCTGACCAACGGGCCAACCTTTACGCCTTCAATTGCGGGATCGCCGATTTTCATCTCATCCAGCCGTTGGCGGAGCGCGTCGAGCACTGCTGTGGTGCAATTTCGTGGCACAATTGTCCGGCGAATGGCGGTGCAGCGCTGCCCGGTTTTAGTGGTCATTTCGTTGACAATTTCGTTGATAAACAAGTCAAATTCCGCTGTTCCGGGTGTAGCGTCGTTGCCCAAAATACAGCAATTCAGCGAATCTGCTTCCATATTAAACCGCACGGAGTTTTGCACAATCGATGGCAGCGTTCGCAATTTCAAACCGGTTGTCGCTGATCCGGTGAGCGTCACAACATCCTGACAATCCACATGATCCAGCAAATCCCCGACGCCGCCGCAAACGAGCTGCAACGCACCTTCCGGTAATATTTTGGAATCGATAATTTCTTTGACCACAGCTTCGGTAATGTAACAGGTTTGCGACGCCGGTTTAATTATCGCCGGCATGCCGGCAAGCAAGGTTGGCGCCAGTTTTTCCAGCATTCCCCAACAGGGAAAATTAAATGCGTTGATGTGGATCGCCGTGCCCTCCAACGGCACGCAAATATGGCGTCCAACAAAAGTGCCGTTTTTGGACAACATTTCCATATTTCCATCGACAAAAAAGGGCTCGTCGGGCAATTCGCGACGACCTTTGCTGGCGAAAACGAACAGCGTGCCAATGCCGCCGTCGATATCCACCCAGGTATCTTTTTTGGTGGCGCCACTCATGTATGAAATCGGGTAAAATTGTTTTCTTTTTTCATGCAGGTGCATCGCCAGCGCTTTTAACATTCGTCCGCGTTCGTGAAAACTCATTTTTCGAAGCGTCGCGCCGCCGGTTTTCCGACCGTATTCGTGAACAGCTTTGAAATCGATGCCGCTGCTGCTGACTTCGGCAATTTTTTCACCGGATACTGCATGATGAATATCGCGAAAATCGCCGCTGCCCTGCAACCACTGACCCGTTACATAGCTTTTTATTTTCATGGAACCTCCTGTTGAACATTGGAAAAACACAGCTTTGAATTTACGTTAACCATGTTAAAATTAAAAGAGAAAGCGTATTTTGCGATCACAATAGGCATTGTGATAATCCGTTGATTCCCGTAATCCGGTTGCGTATCTTGATTGGCAACTTTTGTATCCTGTTTTTTTGACTGAAATGATTGCCGGTAAGGCCGGAGAATGTGTTCCAAATAACGTGAATGGGGTGAAATGGCGACCAGTTTCGCGACATTTCAATATCATAAAAAGCAATAAAAACAACGGTTTAAATGGAAGAAAAGAAGCGAAGCATTTTTAACGAGCGAAGTTCGTGGGTTATTGGCTCAATTATTTTGCTGGTGATTGTGGTTATTCTCGCGCAACAACGCGGTCAGGGTGTTTTCAGCAAAACCAACACAGCAACTCAAATTTATTTTGTGGATAATATTTCGCAGGCACACAGCGAACTGATCAGCCGGTTTAACGAAGAATATTCGGGTAGAATTGAAGTTGTTCCGGTGGACCTCCCATTCGAAAAATTCAGCACAAACGAACGAAAACAACTGTTAGCCAAATCGTTGCGCAGCAAAAGCGACCGAATTGATGTTTTCGCCATCGATCTGATTTGGGGAGCACGTTTTGCGCGATGGGCGGAACCGCTAAACCCGTATTTTACCATTTACGAAAGAAACAAATCTTTGGAAGTCGCTTTGGAATCCTGTTATTATAAAGAAGATCTGATCGCAGCGCCGTTTTATATTGATGTCGGATTAATGTATTTCCGAACCGATTTGCTGAAAGAATTTCCCGGCGGCGATTCACTGGCACATAAGTTGCGCGAGTCGATAACTTGGTCAGAATTTATTGAGCTCAGTAATAAAGTGCCGCAAATGCGACCGTTTTATGCGTTTTCGGCAAAAAATTTTGAAGGGCTGGTGTGCAGTTTTATGGAACCGTTACTGTCTCAAAATCCTGAAATTTTTAATCGGGATTCAGTTCAATTGGATACGCCCGAAGCCCGGAAATCGCTGCAACTGCTGGTTGATTTGGTGCACAAATACCACCTGGCACCCAACGAAATTACCCGTTTTGACGAAGTTCAAACCTATTTTTATGCGTTGGATAACGATATCCCATTTTTTCGCGGGTGGCCGGGATTGATTCGCCATTACCGGGATTCCCCCTATGCCGAAAAACTGCAATTTCTGGAACCCTGCGCCCTCCCCCACCTCGATGGCAAAAATCCGGCTTCGGTTTTCGGTGGCTGGAATCTGATGGTTTCCCGCTTCTCAACAAAAAAACGCGAAGCTGTTGAATTTATTAAGTTTGTGCTTCGCGAAGAAAGCCAGCGGTTGCTGTTTGAAAAAGGCGGATACATTCCCATCAGCAAATCTGTTTATCAGGATTCTGTTTATTTTAGTGAACATCAGGATTTGAAATACTATCATCAATTGTTAAAAAATGGCATTCATCGCCCGTTTTTGGTCAACTACACAAAAATTTCTGACGTGCTGTCCTATTATATTCAACGCGCAATCAAAAATGAAATTAGCGTTGCGGAAGCATTGCAGTTGGCCACGCGCGATATTAATTCTCAAACCATGCGGATAAACTGAGTACAATGGAACGACCATTAAGTACTGTTTTTGATAAATTTAGATCGTATCATTTCGAACTGAAACATTTGCTGGTACTGTTTACAGTACTGGGTGCGTTTCTGGTTGCGGTGTCTTTTATCCAAAAATCATCGCTCCAAAGTTTATTGTTGAACACCCAAAACTGGTATCAGCGCGACTCCGCCGAACGAATGGCCAACCTCACCGCAACCTCGCTGGAATTATTGCTGGAAACCACATCGATCTCGAGCGGACGCCAAACGATCGACACAAATGACATTATTCAGGCATTTAACGTCATTCTCAGTCAGCAAAAGCTGGAGCAGCATGTTCAGGAAGTTTGCATTCTGGTTAAATATCAGGATCGAATTATTGCCATAGATTCCGGTGTCGAGCTGTTCAATTTTTTTTACAGCCACAAAATCAACGAAAACGCGGATCTTTCCCAATATCAGTCGGCAATTGATATTTACCAAAATCAGTTGCAGGAAATTATGCAGCGCGATGAGATGATTCACAGCATCACCGAAAACAGCAAAATTTTCCACGTGTTCGTGCCGTTTGTTCCGAAGGGGGAATATGTCGGCGCGGTTTATGTGAAAAATCAGCCGGATTTTTCGTTCATAACTCGCGAAATTATAGCCAGTTACGACGAAACAGCAATCATTTTTGCGTTGCTGATTATCCTCGGATTGCTGGCAATGTTTTATATTTCCTCATATACCGTTCGGGAGCGGGACGAAGCGCAACAACAGCTTTTTGAAGAACGCGAAACCCATTTGCGGGAAAAAGTAGAGCGTCAAAAAGAAGAATTGTTCACCAAACGAATTTACCACACCCACCACAAAGCCGAAAAAGTGATGGGCTTTATCAAAGAAGATTTGCGGAAACTTTCGGCAGAAAATATTGAACCGGTAAAACAGCGGGTAACCCGTTACGCCAATTTTATTTCGCGGGTGATTTACGATATGAAATGGTATGATCCGCCCATTCAGGCTACGCGCGGACCGATTTTTCGAACGTATCTGAACGAAGTGATCGAATTTATTGTGCTGAACATTTTTTTACGGACATCGCAGCATGTGAATTATCGCTTTAACTTAAAGCTCGATCCGGATTTTCCGCCGGTGCCGATCAACGAATTTGTGATTTGGGAAATTTTGGAGCCGTTGCTGCAAAACTGCATCGAGCACGGCGGAAAAGAAAATCTGGTTGTCAGCATTGTTTCCCGGCAACTGCCGGAAAAAAATTGCTGCGAAATTATCATTGCGGATAACGGTCGCGGATTCAATCCGCAATTGCTGGAAATTTCTGAAAAAGGGGTCAAAAAATTGTTTTTGGAGAACATTTCGACGAAAGGCAGTGAGAATTCCGGATATGGGTGTTATCTTGCCTACGAAATTTCCAAAAAGCGTTGCGGCTGGGATCTCGATGCGGAAAATTTACCGGAAGGTGGGTGCAAATTTACCCTCACCATCCCGATGCAACGTTAACCGGATCGATAATCGAGCTCCTTAACCTGTTGTAAATAAAGCATTTGAAAATGGGGTTTTCATGTTTACCAACGGCATTGTAAATATTTTGCTGATCGAAGATGAAGAATTTGACGTGCGCCGGGTGCAGAACACGCTGGAGCCGTTTCAGAAACAAATTATTATCCGGGATGTGACATCCGACGGTCATTCTGCGTTGGAATTGCTGCAAAAACGTCAGCATCGCTACGATGTGGTAATTATGGATTTTCAGATTGCCGGCAACCTCAGCGGCGAAAGCCTGATTCGGCGAATAAAGGAAATCGACCCGTCGATCCAGATTATCGTTGTGACGAAAATGACCGTGCACATCACCGATTTCGAATTTGCCAACCGGCTCATCGAAGCCGGTGCGATGTGGTACTGCACCAAATATCCCGGCGACATCGAAAGCTATATTTATCAGCCAACCGACTTTATTTTAAGCATTTTTAACGCTTACGAGCGTCGCCGAATGGTGAAATCCGAGCAGCGCTCCCGCCATAAACTCAACCAGAATATCGAATCTACTTTATTTGAAAAACGCATAATCGGGGATTCCGAAGCAATCAACTGGTTGCGCGGACAAATTCTGCAATGCGCCGATTCCGATGCAACGGTGATGATTCGCGGGGCATCCGGCACCGGAAAAGAACTGGTCGCGGCAAATATTCACTATCACAGCGAGCGGCGTTACGAAAAATTTGTGGCGATCAATTGCGGCAGCTTGCCGCACGATCTCATCGAAAGCGAGTTGTTCGGGTTTGAACGCGGCGCATTTACCGGCGCACAGCAGGAAAAACCGGGCTTATTTGAGATCGGAAACAACGGCACAATTTTTCTGGATGAAATTGCCGAACTGCCGTTACCCGCGCAAGTCAAGCTTCTGCGCGTTATACAGGAAGGCGAGCTGGATAAAATTGGTCGGACGGAGCGCGTAAAAGTGAATGTGCGCATCATTGCCGCAACCAACAAAAACCTGGAGCAGGAGGTTCGCGAAAAGCGTTTCCGGGAAGATTTGTATTATCGATTGAACGTGATATCGCTGATGCTGCAACCGCTCCAAAACCGAAAAGTCGATATTCCATTGCTGATCAAACATTTTTTGATGAAAAATTGTCAGGAAATGGGACGCGCCGTTCCGGCAATCAGCGAAGCAGCAATGAAAATTTTGACCAATTACGGCTGGCCGGGAAATGTTCGCGAGTTGCAAAATGTGGTGCAGCGCATCATTTTTTCAAATGCCAATCCCGTAACAGAACTGCATGCCAAAAACGCATTGGGATTATCGCTTGCACCGGAAACGCCGCTCAACTCGTTTGCAATGCCGGACAAAGTGCTGCCGCTCCGCGATGTCGAAAAAGCATTCCGTAAAGAATATTTTCAATTGGTGCGCGAACGGACCCAATCGGATGCGGATGCCGCGCGGCTGTTGGGATTGGCGCCGCCCAATTATCATCGCATGTGCAAAGAGCTTGGGCTGAAATAGTTGTTATCAAAATGATAATTTTCTTATTAATTTTATAACCAATTTCTGCCCGTTTATTCCCAAAACCCGCCACATCCCCTGCCGAATTGAATATTTTTCAAAATCAGCTTTTGGTATGATTCTTGTTCCTTTCTGCGAAAACAAAAATACAGGTGAAATAATGAGTAAAATGTTACAGCTGACTTCCATCGCAATCATTCTTTTGGTCGTTTCCACTGTTGTGAATGCCCAAAGCTGGCAATTGGTCTGGCAGGATGAGTTTATCGGCAACCAGATTAATATGACAAAATGGGAACACGAAGTGAACGGCAACGGCGGTGGCAACAATGAGCTGCAATTTTACACCGCACGCGATACCAATTCGTATGTCGAAAACGGGACGTTGGTTATTCAGGCGTTAAAAGAAAATTACTCCGGCAGACAATATACTTCAGCGCGGTTGCGGACGCTCAATCAGGGTGACTGGAAATACGGACGAGTTGAAGTTCGGGCAAAATTGCCCGCAGGCACCGGCACCTGGCCGGCAATCTGGATGTTACCGACGGATTGGGTTTACGGCGGCTGGCCAAACAGTGGCGAAATTGATATAATGGAGCATGTTGGCTACGAACCCGGAGCAGTTCACGGAACGGTGCATACCCAGGCATATAATCACACAACCGGAACGCAGGTTGGCGCTGTTACCGGCGTGCCGGATTTCGATACCAATTTTCATGTGTATGCGTTGGAATGGACACCGTTACAAATCCGCGTTTATGTTGATAATAATCATTACTTTACATTCAACAATCAAAATCAGGGTTGGCAAGCTTGGCCGTTTGATCAGCGCTTTCACCTCATTTTAAACATCGCAATTGGCGGTGACTGGGGCGGCGCACAAGGTGTGGATGATAGTATTTTTCCGGTAAAAATGTATATCGATTATGTGCGGGTCTATCAAAATTCGGCATCTGCGCCGAGCATAAATATGATCAATCCTGCACCGGGCACCAATTTTCAATCCGGCGAAACCATCCAAATTGATGTGGAATCGAACGATACGGACGGCACGGTTCAAAAAGTGGAGCTGTTTCAGGGCGATGCCAAAATCGGACAGGATGATGTTTCACCATACGAATTTACCATCGATAACGCATATAGCGGCTGTTACGAGCTGAAAGCCGTCGCAACGGATAACGATGGTTACGTTACCTCAACAGATCCGGTCGATATCACCGTTGGCAGCGGTTGCGGAAAATCGCCGTATGGCATCCAGCCGGAGCCGATTCCCGGCATTATCGAAATGGAAAATTATGATATGGGCGGCGCGGGCGTTTCATATAATGATAACGATGTCGCAAATCAGGGAAATGTGTTTCGCGTTGGTGAAGGTGTAGATATCGAAGTTGCATCGGATATCGGTTCCGGATACAATATCGGTTTCATCGAATCCGGTGAGTGGGTGGAATATCTTGTCGATGTGGAATATTCCGGAAACCATTCCGTTATTTCCCGGGTGGCTTCGGAAACGGGCGGCGGTTCGTTTGTTATCGAAATGGATGGCGAAGTTGTTGCCGGTCCAATTGCGGTAAATGCAACCGGCGGATGGCAATCCTGGCAGTCCATTTTCACCGAAAATGTTCAGCTTACTCGTGGCATTCATGTGATGCGGCTGCGTTTTATCACCGGCAGTTTCAACATAAACAAACTCACGATTTTTGCGGTTTCGGTTGGCACGGAGCCCGATCCGGTGAATCCGCTGCCGGCGAAATTTGCGTTGCAGCAAAACTACCCGAATCCGTTCAACCCTTCGACCACAATCCGTTATTCGCTGCCGGAAAATGACAACGTGAAGCTGGTTGTTTACGACATCGTTGGTAAAGAGGTCGCAACGTTAATCAACGATCGCCAGCAACCCGGTAATTACGAAATCAATTTTGATGCCCAGCATCTGCAAAGCGGCACCTATTTTTTCCGGCTGAGCACATCGCAACACAGCGCGATTCGCAAAATGTTGCTGATCAAATAAATAGGGCAAAACTACTCAAAATATAAAAAATCGGTTTTGGAAATCAGGTTAACCCATGAAAAAAACATTACTATTACTGACTTTTTTGATGATTACGGTTTCCGGATCATCTGCATTTGCATTTTTAAAAGCGAGCGGCCAACAAATTGTTGACGCTAACGGCACGCCCATTTTATTGCGCGGATACGGTTTGGGCGGCTGGCTGGTGCCGGAAGGCTACATGCTGCAAACGCCCGGTTACGGCTCACCGACAGATATTTACAATAAAATTGTTGATGTCATCGGCGAGGCAAATGCCGCAACTTTTTACGCGGCTTATCGCGAAAATTATGTTAATCGGAAAGATATCGAACAAATTGCCGAATGGGGATTCAACTCCATTCGCATGCCGTTCCATTACAACCTGTTTTACGATATCGAGTCAGCAACGTTTTTGGAAAACGGATTTGTGCTGTTGGACTCACTGCTGGATCAGTGTGCAGATAACAATATGTATGTTATCTTAGATATGCACTGCGCACCCGGCGGACAAAATGATTCGAATATCAGCGACAGCGACGGCACCGCAAGACTGTGGACCGAAGCATCCATTTATCAGCCGATCACCGTAAAAATCTGGCAGGAAATTGCCCGCCGGTACTTTGACGATCCACGAATTGGTGGCTACGATTTGATCAACGAACCGGTTTTACCGAATGGATTTACCAATCTGGATTTACGAAATTTATATATTGAAATTACGGATTCGATCCGGGTTTATGACCAAAATCACCTGATTTTGGTTGAAGGAAACTGGTATGCAACAAATTTCGACCAATTGACCCCGCCGTGGGATTCGAATATGGGATACAGCTTCCACAAATATTGGAGCGAAACTGATCAGGGCTCGATTTCTGCATACACGGCCATCCGTTCGCAACACAACGTCCCGCTTTGGATGGGCGAATCCGGAGAAAATTCCAACACATGGTTTTATGAAGCAATCAAGCTGTTTGAAAGTAACAACATCGGCTGGAATTGGTGGACGCACAAAAAATTGGATACGATTACCAGCCCCTTTTCTGCCAAACGTCCTGACGGTTATCAGGCATTGTTGAATTATTGGAGCGGCAGCGGCGCGAAGCCCTCACAAAGTGCTGCGCTTGCAACGCTGATGCAACTGGCTGAAAATTTGAAAATTGAAAATTGCGAGTATCGCCCCGGCGTCATTCCCGCGCTCACCGATCCTGAATTTGGAACGGTTTCGAAACCGTTTAAAGCGCACACGATTCCCGGACAAATTTATGCCGTAGATTATGATTTTGGCAGCCAGGGTATTGGCTATGTTGATACGGAATATCGCAACATCAGTGGTTCCATCTGGAACAACGGGTATGGCTACCGGAACGATGGTGTAGATATTGAACTGTCGCAAGATAACCTCGGTTTTGATTACAACGTCGGCTGGATGGAATCCGGCGAAAGGCTCATTTATACGGTTGAAGTTGCCGCAAGCGGAATTTATCAGGGACATTTCAGGGTTGCCAATAACGGCACAAATGGACTCATCAGCATTGTTGCCAACAATGTGCCGTTGACAGCGCCAATCGCGGTTCCGAACACAAACGGGTGGCAAAATTGGCAAACGATGGTCATTGATAATCTGGAATTTACCGCCGGCACAAACAAGCTTATGATTTTGGTCAACAGAAGCGGATTAAACCTGAACAGCATGACTTTTTTTCTGATTGCCGTTGGCATCGAAGATGATGAAAACAGCGCCGTTCCTGAAAAATTTAATCTCGAACAAAATTACCCGAACCCGTTCAATCCGGCGACAAATATTTATTACGAAATCCCGAAATCGACAACGGTTAAGTTAACTGTTTACAATGCCTTGGGTCAGGAAGTTCAGGTGTTGAAAAACGCCGTTCAACCGGCCGGCAGATACACTGTCGTGCTGAATGCCGAGCAACTGCAAAGCGGTGTTTATTTTTACCAACTGCAAACGCCGGAATTTACCCAAACCCGAAAAATGATGTTGTTGAAATAGCCGAAACATTTATAAAAATGCCGAACAACCGCAAAACAACCTATTTTAAAATCGGGCTGATGCTGCTGCCATTTTTGGCGCTGATCGGGCTGGAGTTTGTTTTGTGGTTGTTCAACGCATTTCCGGAGCCGCCGCTGATGGTTGAAACCAGTGAAAACGGGCGTCCGGTGCTTCAACTGAATCCGTATGTGGCAACGCGCTATTTCCCGCCGGAGAGCCCGGCGCTGCCCACCCTTTATCCCGAAACATTTGCCAAAGAAAAATCACCGGACACGTTCCGGATTTTTTGTTTGGGCGGTTCCAGCACTGCCGGATTTCCATTCGATTATCAGGTGCCCTTTCCCAAACAGCTCTCTTTTATGCTTTCCGAATCGCAACCGGATAAAAATATTGAAGTTATCAATTTGGGATTATCGGCGATCAACAGCTTTTCCGTGCTGGATTTATTGCCCGAAGTGCTCGCTGCACAGCCGGATCTGGTGTTGATTTACATGGGTCACAACGAATTTTACGGCGTTTACGGCAGCGCGTCCGCGTTTTCGATCGGGCAAAATGGCGGCTGGATACGCTTTTATTTGAAATTGCAGAAATTCCGGATCACCCGGATGCTCAAATCGCTGATTCAACAATTTGCACCCGCAGCAAAAAATCCCGGAAATGATGAAAGCCTGATGAGCGCAGTGATCGGCGATCGGGCGATTTCGTACAATTCAGAAAAATACCGCCAAACGCTGACCAATTTTAGCGATAACCTGAACCTGATTTTAGCGCAATGCCAAAGCCAAAACGTGCCGGTCATTTTGGGTGACCTGATCGCCAATGAGAAAGATTTGCCACCGTTCGCCAGCAGTCACAGACCGGATTTTGATGGTGCGCTTACAGAAAAATTTGCCGAAACCATTGCCAACGCTGAATTGCGGATGACCGAAGCCGATTTGATTTCTGCGAAAAGCGAAATAAATGCTGCAATACAAATGGATAGCTCGTTTGCGAAATCCCGGTATCTCGCCGGCAAAATTTATTTGCATCTCGGCGACAGCGTTTTGGCAGCGAAAATGTTGCGGAGCGCGAAAGATTTGGATGTGATCCGCTTCCGGGCCAGTTCGGATATTAACCGAATTATCCGGGAAACGGGAAAGCGCTCAAGTATCCCAATTGCTGAAGTTGGCGAAATTTTTGAACAACACTCACCGGACGGAATTATCGGGGCGGAGCTGGTTTGCGATCATTTGCACCCTAACCCAAACGGCTATTTTTTGATGGCGAAAGCATTTTTTCGGCAAATCAACGAACAGTTTCCCGAATTTGCGGCAGATTCGGCAGTTTTAGCCCGTCCCCTTCCCTATTTTGTCACCGGGCTGGATTGGGAAATCGGGCTGCTGAAAATTCATAAAATGACCCGCCGTTGGCCGTTCCCAAAACAACCGGACGGATTTGAACATTATACGCCGTATTTGAACGAAACATCCGCGAAGATTGCCAACAAATATATTAATGATCACAAAAATTGGGCGCGTACCCATTTTGAAATGGCGGATGTTTACGAAAAAAAAGGTGATATTTCAGCCGCAATTAACGAGCTCAAAACGGTGATGGCCGTTTTTCCGGAAAATCCGGAGCCGTTGGCAGGCATTGCCCGGATTTACAAATCCGCTGAAAATTGGGAAAAAGCCGCCGAATTCTATCAGAAAGTGACGGTTTTGCAGCCCAACAACGGAATGGCGCATTATCAATTGGCGATGATAAAACGGCAGATGAACGATCTGCCGGGCGCAGTGTCGAGCATGCAAAACGCGGCGTACGCACGCGATTTTTCGCCAAAAGAGCGTCTCAATGCCCAATATTATCTCGCCGGTTTTTTGCTGGATAGCCGCAAAATTGGCGAAGCACAACAGCTTCTCCGAAATATTTTGAAAGAAAATCCCAATTTTTCTCCGGCAATCCGGTTGTTGCAACAGATTTCCGCAGCGCAATCCCGCTAATATTATTTCACCGATTCCCGTTATTAAATTGATAACTTCCCTTTATTAAAATTATAATCCGCGAACGGTAATCGCATACAATAATCGCCGTAAGTAATTATAAATACGCGCTTTAGGTGATTGTGTTATCTCTGGCATCATTTATGTTACTCAATAGGATGAATAAATAAAGAGTAGCGGATGACCCAGACTGATACAATCGTAATTATCCTTTATTTAGCGATCACGCTGTTGATTGGTTTGCTTGCTTCCCGCAAAAATCGCAAAACCGATTCAACGGAATTCTTTTTGGCGAGCCGCAGTTTGGGGTGGTTCGCAATTGGCGTTTCTATTTTCGCAACGAATATTTCCAGCGAGCACTTTATCGGCTTAGCCGGTTCCGGCGCAAACCGGGGATTGGCTGCCGCAAATTTTGAATTGTTTGCCATTCCGTTTTTGCTGCTGGTTGGATGGGTTTTGGCACCGATTTTCATCAAATCGAAAGTGTTCACCGTGCCGGAGTTTTTGGGGAATCGGTTTAACCCGGCAATTCAATTGACCATCAGCGGATTATCCATCGTCATTTATTTGTTTACCAAAATTTTTCTCAGTTTATATGCCTCCGGAATTTTATTTCATGAGTTTTTGGGATGGGATGTCTATCGTTCCGGTATGGTTTTGATTGCAATTACGGGGCTTTACACGATCATCGGCGGGATGCGGGCGGTTGTGCACACCGCTATTTTTCAGGGAATTTTGCTGATTGTCGGCGCATTGTTGGTGACATTTTACAGCCTGGACGCCATCGGCGGCATCAGCCGTTTGCCCAGCCATCTGCCGGAATCATATTTCTCGATATTTTTGCCGTTGGATGATCCGGATTTTCCGTGGGCGGGAATGGTGTTTGGCGCCCCGATTTTGGCGATTTGGTATTGGTGCGCGGATCAATATATTTTGCAACACGTTCTCGCCGCCAAAGACGTTTGCGCCGCCCGCAGTGGCACGCTGCTCACCGGATTCCTCAAATTACTCCCGATGTTCATCTTGATTTTGCCCGGAATGGTCGCTGTTGCGCTGTTCCCGGGAATTAATGGCGACAATGCATTACCGAATTTATTTACCGGATCGTTATTGCCGGTGGGAATTAAGGGGCTGGCGCTAGCGGGGGTTTTAGCCGCGCTAATGTCCTCGCTATCTGCCGCTTTTATCAGCAGTTCGACGTTATTTACGATGGATTTTTATCGCCATTTCAACCCAAAAGCCAACAGCGAAAAATTGGCGTTGGTTGGCAGGCTGGCGACGATGTTTATAGTTTTTCTGGCGGTTTTGTGGGCGCCGCTGATGCGCCTGATCGATACCCGGGTGTATGTTCATCTCCAAAGTTTTCAGGCATATGTGGCGCCGCCGATTGCCGCAATAGTGATAATGGCAATTTTTGGAAAAAGCCTCACTGTTCGCGGTGCGCTTTATGCGTTGCTCACCGGCGAGTTGCTCGGCTTTGCCCGGTTGATTTCCGAAATCAATAACTGGACCGCCACGTTTGCGTTCCATCCGTTGATCGAACAACTGCTGACAATGAATTTTCTGTATTATGCTATCTTCCTGTTTTTTATTACGATAGCGACAGGCTGGTGCGTCAGTTTCCTGCAGCATTCGGCATATACCGGCGTGATGAGCCGCTATATGGTTCGCCCGGCAAATATTCTTGGCATCATCAAAAGATCTCCAAAACAGGCCGGCACACTTGATACCGGATCGTTTTTTGATTTGGCAGTTACGGGCACATTGATTATTGTGTTGATCGGTATTTGGGGGATTTTGCAATGAATCTGAAAGAAAATATGCAACATAAATTATACAATATATTAATTCTGGCAGTCCTGATTTCGGGTGTTTGGACACTCGCCGGTTGCAACCGATCGCAGAACAGCGAGCCGGTAATTGCCACTGCCGGGAATCGCGAAATTGATTGGGATCTGGTTGTTCGCAGCTATCATCTCGAACCGAAATGGGACCGCGGATTGACCGAACGCGAAGCGTATATGAATCAGGTTTCGTTTCTGATTGACCAAAAATTATATGCGCAAGCTGCGGAAGTTGCTGGATTGCATGAAATACCGGCAATCGAAAAATACATCACATTCATCCGCGAAAAGGAAATGATCAAAGAGCTGTATCGCCAAAACGTGGAAGAGCAGGTCGAAATTTCGGAAGAACAATTCCGGCAGGCGTATGTCCATTTCAAAAAGAAAGTCGAATTTCAATACATTTTTAGCGAGGACAAACAACGGGCAGAGCATTATCTGCAACAATTACAAAACCAGCCTTTTGAAGAAATTGCGCTGCTCAATCCGGTTGAAGATGAAAAAGGTGTCACCCCGGAATTTGGGTTTGGCGACATGGCTGAAGTTGTTGAAAACGTTGTGTTTAACCTCGCTTATAATGAAACCGGCGGACCGATTGCAGTGGACGGGCGATGGATGGTTGTGAAAGTGACCGGCGGTAAAGTGGATAAATTTATGGCGGAAAATGATTACGCGGCAACCAAACCGAAGCTTCGCAAAATCATTTTTAATCGCAAAGCCCGGGAAATTTCGGATCAATATATTTATGAATTGCTGAAGGATGAAGATATCGATATCAATCCGGATGCATTTTTTCCGCTGGCGGCGCAATTCGAAGCCATTGTGGAAGACAAAGAAACGAAAGATCCCTTCCCGGTTTATCTCAACGATAGCGAGTTGAAAGTTGCCCGCAGCAATGTTGAGGCGGATTGGGATAAGCCGCTGGTGACGTTTGGCGATCAGACAATGACAGTTTATACATTTCTGGAAACGTTGTTCAATATGCCCACCGGTTTGCGTCCGCAGGTTAATTTTAAGCCGCAGCTCAAAAAAGCCATCGCGGTTGTGGTGCGAAATGCTTATTTGGTTGATCGCGCGTATGCCCAAAATCTGGACAAAAACCAGCGTGTGCTTTACGAATCGCAGTGGCAAATTGACGCCGTTTTAGCCCGAACCTGGCTAAAATCTTACCGTGATGAGCTGCAATGCAGTGAAGCGGAAGTTGAAGCAATGAAAAAGCATGAGAATTTTGAAGAGCTTAACCGTCGGTTTAATAACAATTTAACCGATGAGCAAGTTCGTAATCTTTTGCTCGATAAAAAATTTGCTCTGCTAAAAATGCAACTCGCAGACAGTTTGCGGTCTGTTTACACTGTCGAACTGGATTCAACGGAATTTATTTCAAATATCACTCATCCTGAGAAGCTGATAGATCACAGACCCGTAGCTTTTAGCTATCGGGAAAAATTTCAGTAAAGTTCCATTAACCCTAAAAGGAGGTCAAGCATGAAGCGATGCTTGCTAATGATCGTCGGACTACTGGTTTGGAGTGGCATCAGCCAGGCACAAACCTTTATGTTCGATAATTTGGACACACCCGTAGATTCAACCCGTTACGATCTTCAGATCGTCGTTGTTGATGGCTCCGATACGAGCCAGATCAATTTGTCGCAGGAAACAACGTTGGTGGCAGAAGGCGCCGCAGCAATGCGCGTTGACTGGATTACCCAGCGTGCGCAATCCTGGGGCGGTTTCTCTAAATTCCAGATTTTCCACCCGGATTCTTTCGGTGTTTGGGATTTTTCGCTGTATGAAAATTTGGTAATGAAATACTATAACGAAGTGCCGTCATCCGATCCCGGACACGTGCATCTGCGTATTTCATTAACAGACGTAAGTGATGCTCCATTGAACACTTACGACAGCAACAACGCGGAATTCTGGTATTCATTCGAATACATTCTGGATGACGCACCGGGCTGGAACGAAATCGTTCTGCCGTTGGAAGATGTTGGCGCAGCCGCATTTGACGGTATGAATGGGTTCTATCGCACCGGTTGGTCTGGCACGGTTGGAAACGATCAACTGGATTTGGACAAAATCAAAGGTATTCACTTTGAAATGTCCATCGATGCGCCGCAAGATTTCTCCATTCATCACGGTTCCATCATTTTTGATGCGCTCGGTTTCTCCGGTGTGCGTTCCGTTCCCGTGTTCATGTTTAACGGTGCGGTGCTACCGGCAGATTTTGAAATCTTCACATGGGGACAGTCTTCGTTAACCATGGAAGAAGGCTCAGGCGTTCCCGATCCGCTCGGTAACCCGACCAATGCACTGAAATGGACGCAAGGTAATGAATTTGGTAACGGCTATACCGGCGCAGGTTTTAACGTTGAAAACCCCAGAAATATGTTAGGTGGATGGCTATCTGGTGATTCAATGAAATTCAGCATGAAAGCCGAATCCGGTGTCGGTCAATTGAGATTCCAGTTTGAATCCGGCGCAAACGGCAAAGTTGGTATCAACTTCACTCCGACTGACGACAACGCATGGCATGATTATGCGCTGCCATTGAATGATTTTGTTTATCAGGAAGGCACGACCGATTTTGATACGACAGCTGTAACCGTCATTCAAATTTTGGCCGAAGGCACCGGCGTTGCCGGCAAAGTGGTCTATATCGATAACTGGTGGACTGGTAATCCGGTAGTTGATAATACCGCACCGATAGCACCTGTTCCTCCGACCGTTGTTACAGATACCTACTCCAACCTGATTACCTGGCTGGACGTACCCGGCGAAAACGGTGAAAGCTACAACCTGTATTACAGCACCAGCCCGATCACAGATGTTAAAGCTGAAGGCGTAGGCGTTGTTGAACAAGGTATGGGCCGTGCAGAAAACACCGGATCCTGGTCTCACCTGTTGTATTCTCCGTTGGCAGATTCTTCAACCAATTATTTCTATGCAGTAACAGCTGTTGACGCTGCCGGTAACGAATCCGAACCGGGTGTAACCTCCTCCGCGATTTCAAACACAGCTAAAGGTATCGCAACAGCATCTTTGGGTGCTCCGAATAACTTTGCTGCAGATGGAAATCTCGGTGATTGGGCCGGTATTCAAGCTTTTGATGTTCGGCCGTCGTTGGGCAGCCATATTGTTACCAACACAACGATTGATGGTGATGGTGACCTTTCCTACAAAGTCTATCTTGCATTCGATGCTGATTATATGTATTTCGCATTCGACGCAACAGATGACGTTGTGGATACAACCGCAACAAACAGCTACGAAAAAGATTCTCCGGACCTGTTCATCGGTTTTTATAACCAAACCGGCGCTGCACATACCGGATATTCCCGTGGCGACGAGCCGGATTATCAACTGCGCTTCCTGCCCGGCAGAGTAATTTTGGCCAGTGGCGGTGATGCTGTATTGATGACCGCTTCATCAGCGGATTACCATTGGGGCACCAAATTCCCGATCGGTTACATCATTGAAGGACGTTTGTCATTGCAGGAATTGGCAACCGCCGGTGGCGATACCAAATTCGTTCCCCGCAGCGGTTATCGCATTCCGTTCGACCTTTCGTTGAACGATGCGGATGCCGGTGGTGTTCGTGAAGGTATCATGACCTGGTCGCCTTACAATGACGACAACTCCTGGTCTTCTCCGGGCAACTGGCTCTACACATGGGTTGGTAACACATGGGTAACCGGTATTGAGAAAATCGACGACGCCATTCCGGCAGCGTTCGAACTTTCCCAGAACTATCCGAACCCGTTTAACCCGAGCACGACCATTACTTACAGCCTGCCGCAAAACAACGATGTTGTGTTGGAAATCTACAACACACTCGGTCAAAAAGTGGCAACGCTGATCAACCAAAAACAAACTGCCGGCACTTACAACGTAACGTTCGATGCCAGCAATTTGGCTACCGGCGTATATTTCTATCGCCTGCAATCGGGCAATTTTATGGAAGTTCGTAAAATGATGCTCTTGAAGTAATGCTTTTTTTACCGGGGAAGGTGCACGCCTTCTCCGGTAATATTTTCTAACCATAAAAAGACAAAGAGTGTGCAATGAAACGAATTGTTACACCACTGATTTTACTGTGTTTAAGCTTATTAATTTTACCGCTTTATTCGGGAACGACCGGCAAAATTGCCGGATTGGTAACCGATAAAGCAACCGGTGAACCCATCATTGGTGCGAACGTTTATCTCGATGGATACCCATATGGCGCATCCACAGATGTGGATGGCTATTACTATATCCTCAACATTCCGCCGGGAACATACACGCTTATTGCCCAAATGATCGGTTTTCAGGAATTGACGGTTAACGAAGTTCGCGTTAATGTGGATTTAACAACCCGGCTGAATATCGAGATCAGCACCGAAGCCATCGAAGGCGCCGAAGTTGTGGTGACCGCAGAACGGGCGTTGATTCAAAAAGACCTGACCGCCAGCGCGAAAAATATCGGATCCGAAGAAATCGAAGCGCTTCCGGTTGACAATTTTAACGAAGTCGTCGAACTACAGGCGGGTGTCGTTGCCGGTCACTTCCGTGGCGGACGTTTAGGCGAAGTCGCTTACATGATCGACGGAATTCCGGTGAACGATCCTTATAACAACGGATTAGGTTTGGTGGTTGAAAATTCCGCTATTCAGCAGTTGGAGGTGATCAGCGGGACATTCAATGCGGAATACGGACAGGCACTTTCCGGTGTTGTGAATATCGTTTCCCGCGAAGGGCGCAATGATTACGAATTTGACGTGTCTGCATATGCCAGCAACTATCTCACCGATCACGACGAAATTTTCCCGGGGCTGGACAAACTGGACGGCAGCGGCTCGCAAAGCCTGCAATTCTCCGTTGGCGGTCCACTACCCTTATTCAACAAATTAAAATTTTTCGCAACCTACCGTAATGTGTCGGATGATGGACATTTGAACGGCGCCCGGCTGTATTTGCCTTCGGATGACTTTCCGTTTTTCCCGAGCGGCGACAGCAGTTTTGTCCCGATGGACAAGTCAAATTATCAATCTTTGAACGGCAGGTTAACCTATTATCTCACGCCGACTATCAAATTGAATTATGGCTTGATCTGGAATGATAACGAAAATCGTTATTACAATCATGGTTTCCGGTTGACGCCGGATGCACCAAAAACGCACTATCGCGAAAGCATGAACCACAGCTTGCAGATCAACCACGGATTATCCAACAGAACCTTTTATACCCTGAAATTTGCCCAGAATTACAGCAAATATTTTGGATATGTCTTCGAAGATCCGTATGACCCACGATATCTGGATACGTTTAACGGACAGGCGCAATCGAACTATACCTTCCGTTCCGGCGGTTACGAAAGCGATCGGTACGAGCGTAGCACCACGTCGCGGATCATAAAATTTGACCTCAATAGCCAGATTTCGAAAATACACAAAATCGGTGCAGGGCTCTCTTTTAGCCAGCATGAATTAGACAATTACGGAAACAGCATCAGCGATCAGGAAACCGGCACGGAATTCGAAATTTTTTATCCGCAACAATACTCTTTTGGTCGCGAAGAATTTGTCAAAAAGCCGATCGAATTTTCGGCATATCTGCAGGACAAAATGGAGTATGAAAACTTTATCGTAAACGCCGGTATTCGTTACGATTATTTTAACCCGAACACCCAAGTTCCGGTGGACAAACGCAATCCCAACCTGTTGCCGTTGTTCAACACCGATCAACGGGACGCCGTAACCCAGTCGCAGGTTAGTCCGCGTTTGGGCGTCGCGTTCCCCATTTCCTCAACCGGCGTGATTCACGTTTCGTATGGTTTGTTTTTCCAGATTCCCAACTTTGAACAATTATACAGTGGTATTTCAGATTCATCGGATATCACCAAATTTCCGGTTCCGCAGGAATCGGGTTCGCTCAATACCATTCGCGGAAATCCCGAGCTAAAAGCACAAAGAACAGCTACTTACGAAATCGGTTTGAATCAAGGTCTGACCAGCCAGTTGGCTGTTGAATTTACAGCGTACTATCGCGACATCCGTAATTTGACCGGCACGGAAATTATACGGACGTATGAAGAAGCGCAATATGGTCGCTTTATCAATCGCGATTACGGCAACGTTCGCGGCGTTATTCTGGCATTCGAAAAACGCTTTGCCGATCACTGGGGCGCACGTTTGGATTATACCTATCAGATCGCCGAAGGTAACGCATCCGACCCGCGTTCGGTATTTTTCGACAACCAGTCGCAGCCGCCGCGCGAATCGGAAAAGCAATTGATTCCGCTTGATTGGGATCAGCGTTCCACTTTCAACTTCTCACTGAATACCGGCACGCCGGGCGACTGGAATATTGGTATGACCGGCAGAATCGGTTCCGGAACGCCTTATACGGCATCTGGTCGCTTTGTGTTGGCAAATATCAATATTCGCAACAACCGGATTAAACCGAGCTCAATTTTGTTTGATGTGCGAATGGATAAAACGCTCAAATTTGGCGGAACCAGCTTCCAGACCTATTTGTGGGTTGAAAACCTGTTCGATCGTTTGAACGAGTGGAACGTTTACGGTTCTTCCGGACAGGCGGATATCGATCTGGATGCGAGCACCAGCTCCGGCGAAATTATCGGGTTGCACACCCTGGAAGACTACATCCTGAACCCGACATTCTACTCGCCGCCGCGCCGTGTGCGGTTGGGGGTTTCAGTTGGTTTCTAAACCGAGAACAGAAAAGATGAAAACGTTTGTCGATATCGAACCAGAATTTATCGGCATTAAACTGGAGGAAACAATGCGTTTTTCCAAACACATACGCTGGATTAGCCTGCTGCTGCTGGTTTTCAGCGCCATAACTATCGCTCAGGAAAGCCCGGTTGTTATTGAGGCTTATCGCGCAGAACCCTACGGGGATAACACTCTGCGGCGGCGGGGCGTTATGGATGGTAACCAAATACGTACATTATATTTTAACCAGGGCGAAGTTGGCAAATGGCCGGATCAACCATCCGGCGAATGGCCCAAAGGCTCCGGACATTCCTATCTGGACGGTCTTGCGATGATCGTTGGTGCCCGCGCCTCGGTTAATCTTGCGGGAGTGGATACGTTTATCACTCCGATTTCAACGGCATATCGCGAGCATTTTGACCGCGATCCGGTGAGCGGAAAACCCTGGGGATGGGAGCCGGTACCCGGCTATCTGAATCCCCGTGGCGACCGTCCGGCAATCAGTAACGATGCGCGCAGCTGGCCGGAATTGTGGCCGGACGCGATTTTTACATTTTTGGATCAACCTGCCAGCAACTGGATCAATCAGGAAGAAGTTGACGGTCAGCCGGGCATCGATGATGACCGCGATGGCGATGTGGATAACTTCACCTATTGGCAGGGATATTTTGGTCGCGGCGTAAAAAATGCAGACGTCGAAACCTTTTTTGTAATGGACGACGCCTCTGACCGGGAATGGCAACGTCCGCCGTATAATTACTTCCCCATCCGTGCAGACGCCAATCGCGGCGGGCTCGGGTTACGGGTGGAAGTTCGCGGCTTCCAATGGTCGCAAGTGCTTGCAGAAGACAACATTTTCTGGCTGTATGATATTGTAAATATTTCAGATACAACTTACGATCGCTCCGTTTTCGGTTATTTGAGCGATGTTGGCGTTGGCGGAACAGATGATTCCGGCGATGACAACGCATCGTTCGACCTGGAATTGGACATGGCCTACGCCTTCGATCAGGATGGCAGGGGCACATCGGATTTCGGCACCTGGTCGCCCACCGGTTACATCGGTTACGCGTATCTGGAAAGTCCGGGCAATCCGTTTAACGGATTTGATGACGATCTGGACGGATTGATTGATGAACGCCGCGATGACGGCATCGACAACGATGGCGACTGGCAGGCATACTCCGATTTGAACGGCAACGGCTTTTGGGATGGCAACGAACCGCTCAACGACGATCTTGGTAAAGATGGCGTTGGTCCGTTCGATCGCCAGTACAACGGTCCCGATGAAGGTGAAGCTGACGGGATTCCCACCGCCGGTGAACCGGATTTTGACCGCACCGACCTCGACGAATCCGACCAGATCGGTTTGAACAGCATGTGGATTTACCGTCTGGTGGACGGCGGCGGCGGCGACGGTTGGCCAAAACACGACGAAGGTTTATATCGCCGGATGTCTTCTTACGGCAATTTCGATACATCGTTGCAACGTGCCAACTTGCAAATGTTGTTCGCCTCCGGCCCGTTCGAATTGAAACAGGATCACCGCGAACGATTCTCGATGTCATTGCTCAACGGCAACGATCTCGATGAATTGTTCCGCAATAAAATTACCGTCCAGAATATTTACAACGCGAATTACAACTTTGCCCGCCCGCCGTTGAAACCGTTTTTGACAGCAATTCCCGGCGATGGCAAAATATCGCTGTTTTGGGACGGTATTGCGGAAGAATCGCGCGATCCCTTTTTGCCCGATTCCATCGGCAATCCCCGTAAAGATTTTGAAGGATATTTGATTTATCGCAGCACCGAACCGCAGTTTACCGATATCAAAACCATCACCGATTCCAAAGGCACAGCCGTTTATTGGAAACCGATCGCCCAGTATGACCTCATCAACGGCATCACCGGTCCGGATCCTATTGGCGTCGATGGCGCCCGTTTTTGGCGAGGTAACGATACCGGATTACGCCGTTCCTATGTCGATACGGATGTGATCAACGGTCAAACCTATTATTACGCATTGGTGGCTTACGATCAGGGCGATATCGAAATCGGGCTGCAACCCAGCGAAACCACCAAACAAATCACCGAAGATATTGTTGGAAATATTACATTTATCGATTTTAACTGTGCGGCAGTAACGCCAAACGCGCCGGTTGCCGGCTACATCGAACCGGAAATTTCCGGCGATTTTGCCGAAGCAACCGAAGGTATCGGTACTGGAAGTATCGGCGTGCAAATTATCGATCCGGGTGCGGTGCAAGACGATGCAACCTACCGGGTTATTTTTGAATCGACCGGCAATTTCCCCGGATACCAAACCTCGACCTACGGTTTTTACCGCATGAACGGCGATTCTGCAGAGCCGATTGCCACCGGCATCGATGCCAGCTTGTTTGGCCCCGCATATCCCAGCCCGGTAATTGACGGATTGGTAGCCACTGTAAATATCGATACAACAATCGATATTTTACGCGAAGAAAGCGGTTGGTTGATCGGAAACAGCAATTTGCCGTTTGTTGACAGTTTGCGGTTGCACAAACAATTCCCTTCGTTGGCAACCGTTTGGCCGGCGGATTACAAAATTACGTTCGCGGATGAAATTATCGATACATCGTATAATTTCAAGGTTCCGGTAAATTTCACCGTATTCAACCTCACGGAAAATCGCCCTGCGGAATTCGAGATGTTTGACAACGATAATTCCGGAACGTTGAACGTTAATGATGTCGTTACGATCATCGAATTTATCGGTCCCGCATTCAAATTTACCTACGATTTTGTGGTTGGTCCGCCGCCGCCAAACTCGATCCCGCGTTTCCCGCAAGGTGGCGATGAGTTTATCATTCGAACCACCAAACCCTTTGGCAATGGTGACTATTTCGAGTTTCACACCAAAGCCGCAGCAGTGGATAACGCATTGGCAGAAAACGAGTTAGCTAATATTAAAGTTGTGCCGAATCCCTATATTTCCGGAGCATCCTGGGAGCCGAGGCTGGTTTTTGGCGCGGGTCGCGGGGAGCGGAAAATCGACTTCATCCATCTGCCGCAAACTTGCACGATCCGGATTTTTACGCTGGCTGGCAAATTGGTAAAACTTATCGACCACCAAAGCTCCACCACAAATGGTGCGACATCCTGGAACCTGATTTCGGATGACGGGATGGACATTGCCTACGGCGTTTATATTTATCACGTCGATGCGCCGGGTATCGGCAAACACATTGGCAAGTTTGCCATTGTCAAATAGCGGCAAAAAAACGGCATCGCAAAACAGTAGAGGATGAATTAAAGATGCGAAACATTATCACATTTATCATAACACTATTGATCAGCGGCGCGTTGATGGGACAAAATTTCAGGGAAAATGTCTCGAAACGCGGAACCACCGCTGCATCATTTCTGGAAGTTGGCGTTGGCGGACGTGCGTTGGGTATGGGCGGCGCATTTACCGCAATGGCTGATGATCCCAGCGCGATGTATTGGAACGTCGCCGGGATTGCCAAATTGAAACAAAGCGGCGTTATTTTCAACCACTCAGACTGGATTGCGGATACCCGGTTCGATTATGTTGCGGCAGTTTTGCAACTCGGGCAATACGGCGCTTTGGGTGTTAGCGTAACCGCGTTGGGAATGGACGAAATGGATGTAACCACCGTCGATCAACCGGAAGGAACTGGGCAAACATTCAATGCCGGCGATTACGCCATCAGCATCGGGTATGCGCTCAGTCTGTCCGAAGAATTCTCAATCGGTTTCAATCCCAAAATTATTCACCAATATATTTGGGAAATGACCGCTACCGGCATCGCAATTGACGTTGGCGTGCATTACAAAACACCGTTCAAAAACCTGAACCTCGGTTTTGCACTTACCAATTTCGGTTCGAAAATGCAAATGAACGGCGATAATGCCCGGGTGCTTTACGATTACAACGTAGCCAGCACCGGAAACAACGACCGGATTACAGCAATGCTGGAAACCAGCCGTTGGGCGCTGCCGCTCAATTTCAAAATCGGGATGACCTATCAGGCGTTGAACACGCCGGTTCACCAGGCGGTTATTTCATTCGATGCGCAGCACCCCAATAACGATTACGAAAGCGTTAACGTCGGTGCGGAATACCTGTTTGCCCGCCGGTTCGCTTTGCGCGCCGGTTATCGCAGCCTGTTTCTGGACAGCGCCGAAGAATCGTTCTCGTTTGGCATGGGTTTAAATTATCCCGTTTTGGGCAATGTGTTGCTCCGGTTCGATTTCGCTTACGCGGATTTCGGATTGTTGGAAAATGTCCAGAAATACTCACTCGGGATTGATTTCTGATGAAAAAAAGCTACACAAGACTGTTGTTTCTAACGCTATTCTTTCTGTTGGGTGTGACCTCCTGGATGTTCGGGCAGGTGTTTATCAATCAAATGGGTTACCTGCCCGATGCACCCAAATATGTATTTTCCACCGCAACAGCCAGCGAATTTGAAGTGATCGATGTGAATAGCGGACAAGCCGTTTTCTCCGGTGAACTGCCGCTCTTTCGCAGTAACGATCCGGCAACGGGAATGACGCTATATCGCGGTGACTTCAGCAATTTACAACTTTCCGGGGAATACCGGATTAACATTGGCGCGCTGCAAAGTGCGCCTTTTGTTATTGCAGACACCGTTTACCGGGATGTGTATTACAAATCGCTGAAATCGTTTTATTATCAGCGATGCGGCATTGATCTGATTGGCGATTTTGCCGGTGAATACGCCCGGGCAAAATGCCATCAGGCGGACGGGTTTTTGCACACCTCCACCGGGCAAAGCGGTTTTCGGCTGGCGCGATACAGTTGGCACGATGCCGGCGATTTCGGAAAATACAGCGGTCCCGCCGCGGTAACCGCCGGACAATTATTGCTGGCGAACGAATACTTCCCGGAAAAATTTGCGCAGGATGATCTGGAAATTCCGGAAAGCGGCAACGGTGTGCCGGATATTCTCGACGAAGCCCGGTTTGCGCTCGGCTGGTTGATGAATATGCAGGATGCCTCCGGCGGCATTTACCACAAACTCACTCCCGAAAATTTCACCGGTTTCATTATGCCGGGGACGGATAATTCCCAACGGTTTATTTATCAAATTTCCAGCACCGCAACCGGCGCGGCTGCCGCTGCATTGGCGCGCGGCGCACGGCTGTTTTCGGAATACGATTCTACATTTGCAAACCAGTGCCTTGCAGCCGCACAAAGTGCCTGGGCTTTTCTGCAGGCAAATCCGGCAATCGTTCCGCCCGGCGGATTCCAAAATCCGCAAGGCACGGAAACCGGGCAATATGGCGACGGCAACGATCGCGATGAGCGGTTGTGGGCAGCCGCAGAATTGTTCGAAACAACCGGCGAAACTGCCTACAATACCTATTTTGTCAACAATTATTCCCAATCCGGATTGTTTTCCACCGAAGCCGGTTGGCAAAATGTAAACGCTTTGGCACTCATCACGTATCTGTACAGCGGGCAGCCGACCGTAAATTCGGGAATCGTCACGCTGCTCGGCAATTCGCTCGATTCGTATTGCAACACACTGCTCGGCTACCGCAACACCAACGGATTCCACGTTTCCATAAATCCCGGGCAATATGGCTGGGGTAGCAACGGGAATGTGCTCAATCGCGGAATTATGCTGCTGTTTGGCTGGCACAAAACCGGAAACAGCGACTACCGCGCCGCAGCGTTAGATCAGCTACACTACAATTTGGGGGTGAACGCACACAACATCAGTTTTTTGACCGGTGTTGGCGAAACGTATCCGATGCACATTCATCACCGGCATTCCGAAGCGGATAATATTGCAGAGCCAATTCCGGGACTGTTGGCCGGCGGACCGAACGAGTATCTCAACGATGCGGTTTTGCAGGAACATTTCAACGAAAATACACCGCCCGCACTGTGTTACATCGACGACCTCGGTAGCTATGCATCCAACGAAGTTGCCATTTACTGGAATTCACCGTTAGTTGTGCTAAGCGGTTATTTTTACAATACTTCGGCGAATGGTATTTTGGATGATCCCGATACCGGGATGTACTCCCCTACCCGTTTCAACCTGCAGCAGAATTACCCCAACCCATTTAATAACGATACCACAATTCCGTTCGAATTGCTTCGCGATTCGGATGTAGAATTGAATATTTACAACGCCCTCGGTCAAATCGTCCGGCAGGAAAAATTTGCCGGGCTGCAACCCGGTATCCATCAATTTGTTTGGCGCGGCACCGGTGAAAATGGCGAACTGCTCAGCTCCGGCACCTATCATTTTGAACTGAAAAGCCGCACGGAACGCCAAATTCGTTCGATGGTGCTGTTGAAATAATCCTTTGTAATTGCCTCAGATAGTTAATAATTCGGGTTCCATATTTCAATTAACACTCATATATTAGAAACTATTTACTATGAAATCCAAAATTGTCATACGTTTATCAGGGATACTGTTGTTATTTATGATTACCACCACAATTGGACAAACTGATGATATCGATACCAAAGTCGAATCACTTCTAAAAAAAATGACCCTCGATGAAAAAGTGGGTCAGATGAATCAATATTCCAGTTTTTGGGAAGTTACTGGACCCGTCCCGCAAGATGGCGGCGCCAAAGAGAAATACGATCATTTGAGAAGCGGTTTGGTCGGCTCGATGCTGAGCGTACGCGGGGCAAAAAATGTCCGGGAATTTCAAAGAGTCGCAGTTGAAGAATCCCGGTTGGGCATACCGTTAATTTTCGGTTTAGATGTTATTCACGGACACAAAACGCTGGCACCGATTCCGTTGGCCGAAGCCGCAAGCTGGGATTTGGCTGCGATTGAAAAATCTGCCCGCGTTGCGGCAACCGAGGCATCCGCAGTTGGCATCAACTGGACTTTTGCGCCAATGGTCGATATCTCCCGCGATGCCCGTTGGGGCAGAGTGATGGAAGGCGCCGGAGAAGATCCTTATTTAGGCGCAAAAATCGCAGTTGCGCGAGTTAATGGTTTTCAGGGTGATGATTTGGCAGCGACAAACACCATCGCCGCATGTGCCAAACACTTCGCCGGATACGGTTTCGGAGAAGCCGGACGCGAATACAACACCGTCGATATCAGCCTTTCCACATTATATAATGTTGTTTTGCCACCGTTTAAAGCTGCTGCGGAAAGCAATGTCCGCACATTTATGAACGCTTTTAATACGTTGAATGGCACTCCGGCAACCGCCAGTTCTTTTCTTCAACGCGATATTTTAAAGGACAAATGGCAATTTAACGGATTCATCGTTTCCGATTGGGCATCCGGCTCAGAATTGGTGATGCATGGTTTCGCAACCGATTCTTTGCACGCTGCCGAATTAGCGGTCAATGCCGGTTCGGATATGGATATGATGTCGCTGATTTACATCAAACATTTGAAACATCTGGTTGAATCCGGGAAAGTGGATGTCGCGGTCGTCGATGACGCCGTGCGGCGGATTTTACGGGTCAAATTCGAACTCGGATTATTTGATGATCCCTACCGATATTGCGATGAAGAGCGAGAAAAAACGCTGATTTACCACAAAGATCACCACGCGGCTGTGCTGGATATGGCTAAAAAATCCATCGTTCTGTTGAAAAATGAGAACGGGTTGCTGCCGGTCAAAAAATCGCAGAAAAACATCGCGGTTATCGGCGCATTGGCGGACGACAAAACAAGCCCGCTCGGCAGTTGGCGAATCGGGTCGGATGACAGCACCGCAGTTTCCGTTCTCGAAGGGTTGCAGCAATACACCAAATCGGTAACATACGCCAAAGGTGCGGATGTTACCATTGGCGAGGTGGCATTTATTCGCGAACTTAACATCAATGAAACCGACAAAAGCGGATTTTCCGAAGCTGTCAGTCTCGCGAAAAAATCCGAAGTTGTGATTATGGTGCTTGGGGAACACGGATTCCATTCCGGCGAAGCCCGGAGCCGCACCAAAATCGGGTTGCCCGGTGTTCAGCAGGAATTGCTGGAAGCCGTTTTCGCGGTAAACAAAAATATTGTTCTGGTGCTGATGAACGGTCGCCCGTTAGCGATTCCCTGGGCTGCGGAAAATATACCCGCAATCCTGGAAACGTGGCAATTGGGAACGCAAAGCGGAAACGCCATCGCACAGGTGCTGTTCGGCGATTACAACCCGTCCGGCAAATTGCCGATGACTTTCCCGCGCAGCGTCGGTCAAATCCCGATTTATTACAACCATCTGAACACCGGCAGACCGAATCCCGAAGAAATGGTGTTCTGGTCGCATTACAGCGATGAATCGAACGCGCCGCTGTATCCGTTCGGATTTGGGTTAAGCTACACAACATTTGAATATTCAAATTTGAAAATCGATGCAACAGACAGTAAAAACATCGCAGTGCAGGTAACCGTCAAAAATACCGGCGGATTTTCCGGAGAAGAAGTTGCCCAGCTTTACATCCGGGACAGGGTTGCCAGCGAGGTTCGTCCGGTGAAGGAATTGAAAGGATTCTCCAAATTCCATCTCAATCCCGGTGAATCACGATCGGTAGCATTCACATTAACCGCAAAGGAACTCGGCTTTTACACCAGCCAGGGTGAATTTGTGGTCGAACCGGGAACGTTTGATATTCTGGTCGGGAGCAACTCGCAGGAGGGGCTGACCGGAACGTTTGAGCTGGAATAAACCGGCTGCTGGATGATTTTTGCTGAATTTTATGACCATTTAATAAATTGAATATTGGGAGATATTTTGATGAAATGGCAATATTTACGCCCCGTTAGTATTTTAATTTCAATACTTGTTCTGATAAATTCTGTAGGTTTTGCACAGCCCCAAAACGATGTTTCGGCAAAAGTGCAATCGCTGTTGTCGAAAATGACCATCGAAGAAAAAGTCGGGCAAATGACCCAGGTTACCATCCAAACCGTGTCCAAACAACGCGGTTGGCACGATACTAAATATCAATTGGATAAGGATAAACTGGCATTCGCAATTCTGGAAAAGCATGTCGGATCGTTGTTGAATGTTTACGATAAAGCATTGAGTTTTGACGAATGGCAATCGCTGATCACCGAAATTCAGAATGTTGCCACAAAACAATCACGATTAAAAATCCCGGTTATGTACGGCATCGACGCCATTCATGGCTCAAATTATATCAGCGAAGCAACGCTGTTCCCGCAGGCAATTGCCATGGCAGCCGCCCGGAATCCCGAGTTTGTGCACCATGCAGCGCATATCACCGCAATGGAAACGCGGGCTGCCGGCATTCCGTGGAATTTTAATCCGGTGTTGGGCGTTGGCCGCAATCCGCTGTGGCCGCGCATGTGGGAAACATTTGGGGAAGATCCCTATCTCGCTTCCCAAATGGGTGTTGCGTATGTGAACGGCACGGAAGGTGAAAACAACACCATCAGCGATGCGGATCGCGTGGCGGCGTGTATCAAACATTACCTCGGATACAGCTTCCCGCTCTCCGGAAAAGACCGCACGCCGGCATGGATTCCCGAACGGATGATGCGCGATTTATTCCTGCCGTCGTTTAAAGCAGCCGTGGAAGCCGGAGTGCATACCGTGATGGTCAATTCCGGCGAAATCAACGGTATTCCGACACATAGCGATCATTACCTGTTAACGGAAGTGCTCAAAGATGAACTCGGTTTCAAAGGATTTGTGGTTAGCGATTGGGAAGATATCAAACGGTTATACGACCGCGACATGGTTGCTTCAACGCCAAAAGAAGCTGTGCGGATGGCGGTGATGGCAGGTATCGATATGAGCATGGTGCCCTATGATTTCAGCTTTTACGATCAGCTGCTGGAATTGGTGAACGAAGGCAGTGTGCCCGTATCGCGGATTGACGATGCCGTTTCCCGCATTTTGATGGTCAAATTTCAGTTGGGATTATTTGACAATGCCTATCCCGATAAAAATGCCAAAAAACTGGTAGCGACAGCCGCATCCGCCGAAGCCAGCCTGAACGCAGCCCGCGAAGCGATGACGCTGTTGAAAAATGACGGCGTTTTACCGCTGTCAAAATCCGCAAAAGTGCTGCTGACCGGACCGACCGCCAATCTGCTGAAAGTGTTGAACGGCGGATGGTCATACACCTGGCAGGGTAATGAAGAAGCCTTCTATCCTCAGGAAAAACAAACAGTTCTGGAAGCAATCGAGCAAACCGTCGGGAAAGCGAACGTGACCTATTTGCCCGGCAGCGAATACGATGTTGCGGTGGATATTCCCGCCGCAGTCGCAGCCGCACAGCAATCTGATGTCGCCATCATCTGCCTCGGCGAAATGCCCTATTGCGAAACTCCGGGAAATATCAACGATTTGAATTTGCCAAAAGCACAGCTCGATCTCGCAACCGCGATTCAGGAAACGGGAAAACCGGTGGTGCTGGTGCTGATTGAGGGGCGTCCGCGGGTAATCACGCCGATTGTGGATGGCGCAAATGGCATTTTGCTGGCGTATTTGCCCGGCAACGAAGGTGGGCAAGCCATTGCCGATGTGCTGTTTGGCAACGTAAATCCGTCGGGAAAATTGCCCTATACCTATCCCCGTTACGCTAACGATCTGGTTACGTACGATTCCAAACCGATTGAAATTCATGACAATCTGAACAAACGCAGTCCGCTGTGGGAATTTGGTTACGGCTTAAGTTACACCACTTTCGCATATAGCGATTTGGCAATTGCCAATCCCAAAGTGGAAGACGGGCAACCTATAAATGTGTCCGTAACCGTCAAAAATACCGGTGCCATTGCCGGAAAAGAAAGCGTGGAGCTGTATCTCAGCGATCTGGTTCGCTCCGTTTCCCCGCCGGTGAAGCAACTGAAACGGTTTACCAAAATTGAGCTGCAACCGGGCGAAAGCAAAACGGTTACCTTTACCCTAAACGAAGCGGATTTGGCATTTCACGATCGCCAAAATCGCAGCATCGTGGAACCCGGTGATTTCAAAATAACGATTGGTGATCAATCAGCAATTTTCACATTGCAACAAACCAGCGAATAATTGATTTCGCGAAAACTGAAGCGCGCATGTATCACGATTGGTTTGCGGAAGTTAAACATAACACACTGTAACTAAGGATTTTATATGGAATTTTCAACGATTGATTATGCGGTGTTCATCAGCTACATTTTGGGAATCGTCGGTCTCGGGCTGTGGGTTTCCAGAGATAAAAAAGGACATCAGAAAGATTCCAAGGATTACTTTTTGGCCAGCAAGGCATTGCCGTGGTGGGCAATTGGCGCATCTTTGATTGCTGCCAATATTTCTGCGGAGCAGTTTATCGGCATGTCCGGCTCCGGTTTTGCCATCGGTTTGGCAATTGCATCGTACGAATGGATGGCGGCAATAACGCTGATTATCGTCGGCAAATATTTTCTGCCGATCTTTATCGAAAAAGAGCTGTACACCATTCCCGAATTTATCGAGAAACGGTTCAGCACCAACCTGAAAACCATTTTGGCAGTGTTTTGGGTAGCCTTGTTTATTTTTGTCAACCTGACCTCTGTGCTGTTTTTGGGAGGCAAAGCCATTGACACCATCATCGGTACCGGCGATGGCAGCATGATTTTTTACGCGATATTAGGGTTGGCATTTATCGCCGCAGCCTATTCGCTGTATGGCGGACTTTCCGCAGTCGCATGGACAGATGTTCTGCAGGTAATTTTGTTGGTCATCGGTGGATTGATCACCACAATAATTGCGCTAAACCACGTAACACCGGAAGGTGGTATTTTTAACGGATTGTCGCACATTTACAATCAGGCCGGCGACAAATTCCACATGATTTTACAGAAGGACAACCCGGAGTTTTCCAACCTGCCGGGAATTGCCGTTCTGGTTGGCGGGATGTGGGTTGCAAACCTCTATTATTGGGGATTCAACCAGTATATTATTCAACGAACGCTGGCGGCAAAATCGCTCAAAGAAGCACAACGCGGCATTGCTTTTGCAGCATTTCTCAAACTGATTATTCCATTGATTGTGGTTATCCCCGGTATCGTTGCGTATGTAATGTTCACCCAAACGGAAGGAACTGCGGTTATCCCCGGCGTGCAGGAAGCATTTTCAAACGGCAGTGGCGGGATTAATTATGATAAAGCTTATCCGTGGCTGATCAGTTATTTCATCCCGACCGGATTAAAAGGATTGGTGTTGGCAGCGTTGACCGCCGCGATTGTTTCATCGCTGGCGTCGATGCTCAACTCGACATCGACCATTTTCACAATGGATATTTTCAAGCCATATATCAACAAAAACGCATCCGAAAAAACGCTGGTAACCGTCGGTCGCCTGACCGCTGCCGCAGCATTGCTGATTGCCGTGGCCATGGCGCCGGTGATGGGAAACATTCCCCAAATGTTCCAATACATTCAGGAATACACCGGGTTGGTTAGCCCCGGAATTCTCGCGGTATTTATGATGGGATTGTTCTGGAAAAAAGCAACCAATCAAGGCGCGATTGTCGGCGTTATTTCTTCGATTTTGGTAGCGTTTGTGCTCAAAAATCCGGCTTTAGAACTGCCGTTTATGGATCAAATGCTCTATACCATGTTGATCACGATGGTGATTATCGCCGGCGTCAGCCTGACCACTTCGGAATATGACGATCCGAAAGGCATCGAGCTGAGAGCCAGCATCTTCAAAACCGGACCGGCTTTTAACATCAGCGCATACAGCATTCTGCTGGTTCTGGTGGTTTTATACGCCATTTTCTGGTAGATATATTTTCATTAATGTAGAGGCAATTCACGAATTGCCTCTCATAGAAAAGGCAAATCACATGTAGAGGCAATTCACGAATTGCCTCTTATGAAAAAATGCAATTCACAAGTAGAGACAATTCATGAATTGTCTCTACATGTTTTATTAACAACACCCACCGCAACCCAATTCCCAGCCCACCGCATAAACGATACAATTTTCTTGATAGAAATCCTTTATTTTGCTAAACTTGTAACAAGCATTTCATTTGTTTTGCAGCTGATAACGGGGCATATTTTACAGACGATCCTCAAAACAGAGCGAATCAGAACTCTAAACAAGAGAGGTTTAAGTTGGCTGACAGCAATAATAAATGGACAACTATGGAAGAGAAACTCGCCCAATTGCATAATATGCAGAAAGAAGCACGTCAGGGCGGGGGCGAAAAACGCATCAACAAAATGCACGAACAGGGCAAACTGACGGCCCGCGAGCGAATTGACGTGTTGCTGGACGAAGGCAGTTTCGAAGAACTGGACATGTTGGCACGGCACCAGACCCGCGATTTCGGACTGGACGAACAACGTTTTCTCGGTGATAGCGTGGTGGTTGGCACCGGCAAAATCGACGGACGGATTGTGTGTGTCTTCAGCCAGGATTTCACCGTTTTCGGTGGCAGCTTGTCCGGCATTCACGCCAAAAAAATCTGTAAAATAATGGATTTGGCAATGAAAATCGGTTGCCCGGTCATCGGGCTGAACGATTCCGGTGGCGCGCGCATTCAGGAAGGCGTGGTCAGTCTTGGCGCATACGCCGATATTTTTCTGCGAAATACGTTGGCCAGCGGCGTTGTGCCGCAAATTTCGGCAATCATGGGACCCTGCGCCGGCGGGGCGGTCTATTCCCCGGCGATCACCGATTTTATTTTTATGGTAAAAGATCGCAGCTACATGTTTGTCACCGGACCGAACGTAGTAAAAACCGTAACCCACGAAGATGTATCATTTAAAGATTTGGGTGGTGCGGTAACCCACGGCACAAAAAGCGGTGTTTGCCACGTTGTCACCAATAACGATGTCGATTGTTTGCGCAAACTCCGCAAATTTATGAGCTACATTCCGTTGAACAATCTCGAAGAAGCGCCCTATTTTCCGCCGACAGACAAACCCGGGCGAATGGATGAGGAACTACTCACCATCGTACCGGACAATCCCGGCAAGCCATACGATGTCAAAGATGTTATTCGAAAAGTAACCGACGATGGCGATTTCTTTGAAATTCACGCCGATTACGCGGAAAATATCGTGGTCGGATTTGCCCGGATGAACGGCAATTCCGTCGGCGTCGTTGCCAACCAGCCCAACAGCCTCGCCGGAGTTCTGGATATCGATTCATCCATCAAAGGCGCGCGCTTTGTGCGATTTTGCGATGCGTTTAATATCCCGATCATCACGTTTGTGGACGTGCCCGGATTTTTGCCGGGAACCGCGCAGGAATGGGGCGGCATCATCAAACATGGTGCGAAATTGCTGTATGCCTATTGCGAAGCAACCGTTCCGAAAATCACCGTTATTTTGCGAAAAGCCTATGGCGGCGCTTATGACGTGATGAGTTCCAAACATATTCGCGGTGATGTGAACCTGGCGTGGCCGTCCGCGGAAATCGCGGTGATGGGACCCAAAGGCGCAGCCGAAATCATTTTCCGGCGGGAAATCAGCGAAGCGGATGATGCGGAAAAAGCGCTCGCCGAAAAAGAAGCCGAATACCGGGAAAAGTTTGCCAATCCCTATTTGGCCGCAGAACACGGTTTTGTGGACGAAGTGATTGATCCGCGCCAAACCCGTCCGAAAATTTGCCGGGCGCTGGAATTGCTGCGCAATAAAGTGGACAAAAATCCGCCGAAAAAGCATGGGAATATCCCGTTGTAACGCTGCTATCGGAGAAAAGATGTGATTCAAAATAAGGGGGACGCCAACCGGCTGTCCCCTTTTCATTTTGGAAAAAAGCGGAATTATGATTATTATGCCGGGCGCCCTTAACGGTGTTCCTGCACTGGATTTGACGGGGTTTTCGGGTGCTGATTGAGTAAACCAATTTCCGGATTTTTTTAATGGCTAAGTCTAAAAAAGATAATAACCTGCAAATTTACCTTCGCCTGCTGGCGTATCTGAAACCGTTCAAAAAGCATTTTGCACTGGTGCTGTTTTTTAACCTGGGTTTTGTCATTTTCAGCACGCTGTCCATGTGGATGATTGCCCCGGTGATCACCACGCTTTTTGAGACGAAACCGGCTGCCGAAGTGCGGATCGATTCAACCCAAACACAACCCGCCGCAACCAGCGCCGAACAACCGGAAACGAAAAGCAGCGGCTTCAACATCAATAATTTTCTGAAAGAACAGTTGCAATACTGGCTGTATCGCGACACGCCATACGAAACGCTGAAATTGCTTTGCCTCTTTATTGTAATCAGCTTCGGGTTGAAAAACTTGTTCGCATTCAACGAATTTTATTGGGTGAGTTACATCGAGCAGCGGGTGATAAAAACATTGCGGGAGCAGGTTTTTGACCACATTTTGAGTCAGCCGCTCAGCTTTTTTTCTTCACGAAAAACCGGTTCCATCATTTCCCGGATAACCAACGATATCGATTCGGTCAACGTCGCATTCAACCGGAGTTTTACCAAGCTCATCCGCGATCCGGTGATGATTTTCATTTATGTGTATATTCTCTTTCAGATCAGTTGGCAACTGGCGCTCATTGCACTGATTATTTTTCCGTTGACAACCGCAGCCATCCAGTCGATCGGGCGCAGCCTGAAACGGAAAAGCCGCCGGGTTCAGGAGCGCATTTCCGATATCACCAGCAATTTGCAGGAAGTGATTTCCGGCGTTAAAGTCGTAAAGGCTTTTGCGATGGAAAACTACGAATCCCGCAAATTTGCCCAACGCACCAATGATCACTATCGCGCAGTATTGCGGCAGGTTCGCCTGAAACGGCTGGCCTCTCCCCTTTCGGAAACACTTGGCATCAGCGTGATGGTCGGTGTGTTGTGGTATGGCGGTAAAATGGTGCTCGCCGGGGAACTGCTTTCCTCGGAAGATTTTGTGCGGTTCATCATCCTGCTGTTTGCCATGATGGAACCGATTCGCAGCCTCAGCGAACTGAACACCAATCTGCAAATTGCCATGGCTTCCGGGGCACGGATATTTGAAGTGCTCGATACCCGCCCGGCAGTCGCCGATGCGCCTGACGCAACAGAAATCAACCGTTTCGATCATGACATCCGCTATGAGGGCGTCACATTCAGTTATGCCGGAGCCGATGAAAACGTGCTCAACGGCATCGATCTCGTTATCGGTAAAAATGAAAAAGTGGCGTTGGTCGGCAGCAGCGGCGCGGGAAAAAGCACGCTGGTGAATCTCTTGCCGCGATTTTACGACGTTACTGACGGACGCATCACCATTGACGGCGTCGATATCCGCGAAGCAACCCAGCACAGTCTGCGCAGCCTCATGGGCATCGTCACGCAGGAAGTCATTTTGTTCAACGATACCATCGCCAATAACATCAGCTACGGACAGGACAATTACGATCGCGAAGCCATACTCGGCGCGGCAAAGCTGGCCAATGCCTATGATTTTATCATGGAAATGCCCGACGGATTCGAGACGGTGATCGGCGAACGCGGCGTGCGGCTTTCCGGCGGCCAGCGGCAGCGGATTTCCATTGCCCGGGCGATTCTCAAAAATCCCCCGATCCTCATTTTTGACGAAGCGACATCCTCGCTGGATTCGGAATCGGAGCACCTGATTCAGGATGCGGTGGACAATTTGATGAAAGACCGCACGGTGCTGATTATTGCGCACCGGTTGTCGTCGATCATTCGCTCCGATAAAATTGTGGTGCTTGAAAACGGTAAAGTGGTAGACAGCGGCACCAACGACGAACTGCTGAAAACATCGAAACGCTATAAGCGGCTGTATGATTTGCAATATGCGCAAACGATGGAATAGCGAACGGTAGTTCTGCAAATTGTTACGCTTGTTGGTCATTCCTGCTCCAAAGGAGCTCCTTCAGCGCGAAGGCATAATTCTCTTAAAAACTAACTGATGATATACGATGGTTGAAAATGACCTGAAACCAGCATCCTGAGTAACTCCAAAGGAGTGTATCGAAGGGTGCGGTCATTCAGCCAGTAAAAAAAATATTACGCCCGGAATATCAGTTGAACATATTTTTAATGAACAGCGTTGGCAAAGACACCTGGGGCGGTGTCGAAAAATGGATGTGGCTGGTCGGCTGCGGCATGCGCGATCGCGGACACGCGGTTTGGTGCGGTGCACGTCCCGGAAGCCGCTTTTTGCAACGCTGCAGCGAATCCGGATTGCACGAAAGCCCGGTAGATATGCACGGTGATGTTGATCCGCGAACCATTGCCACACTTGTCCGGCGCTTTAAAACCCACCACATCGATGTGATCATCGCCAATCTGAACAAAGACGTGCGCTTGGCGGGCATCGCCAAAAACATCGTTGGCAAACCGGTGCTCATTTCCCGCGCGGGACTGGCGCTGCTGCCTGACAAACCGGTGTATCGCCACACCTATCGCTGGCTTTCTGACGGCATCATTACCAACACGGAAACGATCAAAGCCAAGTATCTCTCATACGGCTGGCTGCCGGACGATTTTATCCGGGTGATTTATAACGGCATCGAGATACAGCCGCTGCCGCAGATCGACGAAGCAGCCATCCGCCGCCAATTCGGGTTACCGGTGGCGCGTCCGGTGGTCGGCATCTTCGGGCGATTGGTGCACCAGAAACAGCACGATAAATATCTGGCTGTCGCCAAAAATATCGCCAATCAGTTCCCGGAAGCCATTTTTTTGATCACCGGCGACGGTCCGTTGCAGCCGGAAATTGAGCAAATGGCAGTGCAACTGGGTATTCGCGAGCGGGTATTTTTTAACGGATTTCAGCAAAACCCCGCTGCGCTGTATGCGTTCTGCGATCTTGTGCTGCTGACCTCCGCATTCGAAGGCATGCCCAACGTAGTGCTGGAGGCGATGCATTACGCCCGTCCGGTGATCGCGTTTAAGGTTGGCGGCGTTCCGGAATTGATCCGTTCGCCGGAAACCGGCATTGTCGTTCCCCCAAATGATGTGGCACAAATGAGCGAAGCAGCGCTTTCGCTGCTGAACAACCCGACCGCAAGAGAACAAATGGGTAATGCTGCCCGGCAATTTGTGATCGAGCATTTCTCCCTGAAAACCATGCTGGATCATGTGGAAGAATATTTGATTGCCAAAGTGAAACAGTAGTTCGCCCTTTCCCACCAAGCGGGACTCAGGGCACTCAATACCGAGTCCTGAGTCCCGCATCGCGGGAAAGGACGGTGTTCCGTCACACCAAATCATATTCCCCAAAAAACCGCTTGAATTATTCCGTCGCTTTTAGGATATTCCTCCGTCTTTTTTCTCACAAAAAATCGAACAACTAACAAAGTTACGGAAGATCGTTGCGATGAAAATCAACGAACCGGATTTTTATCATGTAAAAATTACGGATTGGCCGGAAGGCGACCGTCCCCGCGAAAAACTGATGCAACTGGGACCGGAACGGCTCAGCGAGTCGGAGTTGCTCGCCATTTTAATCCGCACCGGCACGCGCCGGCAAACGGCTGTGGATATTTGCAAAACCATTGTATCCCGATATGGCAATCTGGCGGAGCTTTCCGAGATGAGCTATCAGCAATTTTTTCAACTGAAAGGCATCGGGCCGGTCAAGGCGGTTACGTTAATCGCCGCGTTCGAGATTGCCCGGCGCATTGCCAGCCAGCCCATTCGCAAAAAGCTGAAGGTAACTGATCCCGAGGTGATCTTCCGGCGATACGAACCGCTGCTGGCGCATCTGAAAAAAGAGCTGTTTATGGTGCTCATCCTCAACAGCGCCAACACGCTCATCAAGGATGTGCAGATCAGCGAGGGCATCCTGAACTCCTCGCTGGTGCATCCGCGCGAGGTGTTCAAAAGCGCGATTCTGGAATCGGCAGCCAGCATTATTCTGATGCATAACCATCCCTCCGGTGAGGTGCAGCCCTCGCGGGAAGACCGCAGCATCACGGAACGACTGGTGGAAGTCGGCAAGCTGATGAACATCCCCGTGCTCGACCACATCATCATCGGGCAGGGCAAATACTACAGCTTCCGCGAAGGCGGCTTGATTGGGGAGTGAAAAAATCCCAGGTGGTTTCGGTGTAGTTTATCCTGAGCGTCGCCGAAGGGCTCAACCACCGGTGTGTGCTTTCTCCACGTAGGCTGAGCCCTTCGACTGGCTCAGGATAAACTACGTCGATGCCGGACTTGAAGGTAGCTTCGGCTACGCTCAGCTACCGAGACAACTTACTCCACCGATCTAACCACCGGAATAATTCTTGAAATGCGTTTCATTCATGCATTCCGCCAGTTGGTGAAGATCTTCCGGCATTTTTTTTATCAGCGCCATTTTCTTTTTTCTGCTCCATCCCTGGATCTGTTTTTCACGATAAAAGGCAGCATCAATTCTGTTATATTCTTCAACATACACCAGTTTAACCGGCAGCCGGTTTTTTGTATAATTAGCCCCTTCCCCATTCTGATGCTGTGCCAAACGCAATGTAAGGTTATTCGTACTACCGGTATAGAAACTGCCATCCGCGCATTCGAGAATATACGTCCAGCCTTTCATTAGTGAGCCTTTTTGTTGGTTGTGTAACTTGAAAATGGTGGTTTCAGTGTAGTTTATCCTGAGCGTCGCCGAAGGGCTCAACCACCGGTGTGTGCTCCCTCCACGGAGGCTGAGCCCTTCGACTGGCTCAGGATAAACTACGTCGAAGCCGAACTCGATGGTAGCTTCGGCTCCGCTCAGCTACCGATACGCTCAACCACCGGCGTGTAAAGATGAATCCTTCGACAGGCTCAGGATAAACTACGCCGATGCCGGATTATATTACACAATAATATATTATCCTTTCCCGGAAATCAAAACAGCACTCGATTTTTTCAGCCACTACCGGATTTGACCCCGGCCCCACAGGATTTTGCTCCGGCCCCACCGGATTTTACTCCGGCCCCACCAGATTTTGCCTTGGCCTCACCAGATTTTGCCCCGGCCCCACCGGTTTTTGCTCTGTCACCACTGGGTTTTACTCCGGCCCCACGAGATTATGCTCGGGCCTCACTGGATTTAGCTCCGGCCCCATCAGGTTTTACTCGGGCCCCACCGGATTTTGCTCCGGTACCAGTAATTCAGTTGCAGGATGCCTATTGAGCGGAAGACTGTTTTTAATATGCGTGATACAGTTCTTGACCTTTCTGATGTTATCATACAGCCATTTAGCTGCCTGCCAGATTTTTTTGAACATAATAGTATCGCTCCGTTGTTAGTGATCTTCACCTCAATAGCAAAGCCGTTGGCAAAAAACAGATTGCCAACGGACTTTGTAAACTGACCGCAAATGTGGACCGGAATTAATCGGCATATTCGGTGAGAACATCGCCGAGCGTTTCCTGGATGATCTGGGATAGCTCTTCCCTGGTTACTTCATTGGGAGTATCCTCATCATCCAGCTTTTTGCCGACGCGCTCCACTGTGCGCCCTAACACCTGAACGATTTCGCCTTTGGTGAGCATGGTGCAGGCTCCTTTCGGTTATTAGTTGAACGTTCAACCAAATATTGCCTGCCGGAATTGGATAGATGTCGCAATTTTGCAATTATTAATTATTTTTTGATAGTTCTTTTTATCTGATTATTGTTCATATGATTTAACAAACCTACTAAAGCTCTACTAAAGTATATGTAAATTAATATTAAATAATTTAGACCGATAAGTAGGCTGGAGATAATCAATTTGAGGGTTTTAAGTTGAAATTTGCGCTTTTTAGAATTATCTTTTCATATTTCCTTTATTGTTTGATTTTTTGAAACGCGTTTATAGTGAGGAATATTATTAACTTTTTTATTCAATTTTCACATAAGTGTTTGATTAGTATATAGTAATTAACAGCAGAGCAGGATGTAAAATGAATACTAAAGATAATCTTAAGACTGCATCAAGTATTGCTTCAATTATCCTGTCAATATTAGCACTGATTGTATCCATAAAGGCATGTGAACAGGGACGTGATTCATTGTCGATTCAACAGGAGGCCTTTCAAAGTGAAAGAAGTCTAATTTATAAAGCTGAATTGATGAAAGAAAATAATGTACTACGCCTAAAACCAACAGAAGAAGGTATTACAATACAAAGAATAAAAATATACTATCCAACCAAATTAAAAATAACAGAATGGACAATAAAGTCACAAAGTTATGAGATACATATTGAAGGATTAAAAAGGCGTTTACAGAAATTGTTAGATCAGCTCATAATAAGAAGAAAAAATTCAATTGTCATTAATGACAACGATTGGGTACCAATAGCTCTTTATACAAATTATATTGCGAAAGGAAAAGCTTATATAGATATATCTATTTATTACATAGATTATTCATTTGGAGTAAGTGAATTACCTTCGGAGGAACCATTTATTTCATTTTCAAGTCTTGTTTTTTCTAAAAAAGTTGATAGTGTGTCAGAAATAGATAAAGTATTAGACCAAGAATGGGAGAATTGTTTGCTTAAATTGTAAATCAAGCTTGCGGTAGCTTTTTTCAAACAATTGTAAAATCCTGTCTTTGTTAATCTATTGTTTTTAGATATAAATTAAATATTTTCTGATATCTAGGTTTTTGGATCTCGGTTATAGAGACTTTTTACGTTTATAGCATACTATTTTGGTATTGAGAAAAATTAAACTAAAATGCTTAAATTTAAGCAGAAGAATAATCATCCTAACTCAAATGTTTGAAAGAATATTCAAATGAAAATTGCAGCATACGGGTTTGAAAAAATTGGTTTTGAGTTTCCTAATGATGATGAAATGAAAACTCAAAATGTAACAATATACTTTTTGCCGGTAGATAGTAAAGAATCACTTGACTCTTTTGATGGAGTAATTGTGCCAACTGGAACTTTAGAATTCTTTAAAAAACATTCGACATGGGAGGGTGAATTTGTAGATGTTTATTGTAATCGAGATATTCTTCTACAAAGGGAACGTGAAATCACGAACCTATTAAATAATGGTGGTTGGATTTGTTGCCTTGTTGATCGAATTATTGATAGAGTTTCTTATGGTAGTAAGTATAAAAATTGTTATGATTCTGATTTAATTAAGTTTTTACTAAATTTATATGATATAAGTAGAACATTAACTAGAGGTCTTCCTTCTGTAAAATCTACAAATGATGCGTTTAAGAGATATATTGAAAAATATGGTGTTGCAAAAACAATTATTGAAATGCCTTATAGAAGTAATTCTGATAATAAAATTCTCGCAAAGTCTGGACAAAGTATAGTTGGTTTAGATATACTTGGAAATATTTTTTTTCTTCCTTTCCATACAACGAATTTTTCACGTTCTAATTGTGAGGAACTGTTTAGAGAATTGACTAATGCTCTAACTGATTATATTGCAAAAAGGATACAAGATGTCCCCGAATGGGTAAATGAATTTAAGTTTGGAAAAGAGCCTGATCTCCATTCGAAAATCAATGAATTGTTTAAAGAGATTACTAGTTATCAAAAAGAACTAAAACAATTTAAGAAATTTAAAGGCATACTAACTCAATCTGGCGATACTTTAAAAGATACAGTTGTTGATTTATTACGAACTTTTTTTAAACTCAATGTTACAGATGTTGAAGACTTTAAGGAAGATGCAATAATAAGGGATATAGATGGAGAAATATCAATAATAGTGGAAATAAAAGGAACAAAAGGTGGGATAAAAAGGAAATATATTAATCAGCTTGACTCTAATCGTGAAAGAGTCGGACTTGAATCTGCAATCCCAGGATTATTGATTATTAATGATCAAATGGATGTTCAAAGTATATCTGAAAGACGAGAAACTTCTGTTGCTGAAGAGCAGGTCACACATTCAAGAAATATGAATATCATTATTTTAAGAACAATCGATTTGCTATTTATCGCTAAATTGTTTGAAAACATGCCAGATATAAATGAGAAATTTATTGAATTATTTACTAGCGGTGGAGGTCAAATACAAATAGAGGCAAATAAAATAACTATGCTTTAAAAATATTAAATTCGTAAGTCAGTAACATGTTGTTATTTACTCATCCTCCTTTTATCACCCGGTAAACTTGAGACCGGTCAGTCCCATTTATAATATCGCCAATCTCCAATCGCCTGACATTCATTCTCTCATCCTCCTTTCATCGCACGGTAAACCGTGGACCGGTCAATTCCCAGCAGATCAGCAGTCCACTGGATAGCATCTACCTTGTTTGGTGCCAGGTCCCGGTAAAGTAGGTAAACCTGGTGAATTTTGTCCCGGTCCAGTCGTTCAAAACCGGTGATCTGGCTTTCCCGCTGATGCCATTTGCCATCATAAAACACTTCGACAATCAATCTCATCCCCCACATATCCTTTTTAGCAAAAACAGGGAATATTTTTTAAGTGCAAAATTTGCCCCGTTCGGTGCTTTCCGGCATTTTATCGATATTTTTCTTAAAGTCCCAAACGGGCGCGCCGATGTATATTCAGCAAACAGGATACATAAACCATTCGAAAGGAATCATCAATGGGAAGAACAAACAAGGAATTGGAGAGATTGTTCGTCAAGGTCGAAACGTTAATACAAAACGCGGTTGACGATACCATCAAGGCGCATTTTGAAGAAGTGGGCATCACCCCGCAAAAGCTAACCGATGTTCAGTTAATTCTCAGCAATACCCGGGCCCTGAACCAGCAGCAAAAAGTTAAATATGGCGAATTGTTTGCTGCGCAAGATGCCTTTGATGCCAAGCTGAAGGTAACGAAAAAAACCTATATGCGTCATGTCAAAACCGCCCGCATTGCCGCAAAAGATGACCGGGCAACCTTTCAGAAACTGGGTGTGGATGGTCGCCGGGAGCGACAATTTTCGCTATGGGTGGAACAAGCCAAACAGTTTTATACCACCGCGCTTTCCGATGTTACAATGCAGGCAATCCTTGCCAACAACGCCCTGACCGTTGAAAAACTTGAAGCCGGTAAACAACTGGTAGAAGAATCCGAAGCCGCCTTTCAGGTCTTGCTGAGCCGCAGAGGGGATTCGCACCTGAGCACGGTTTCCCGGAACGAGAGCTGGGAAGGATTGGAAAACAGTTACAGTGATTATCGCAAGCTGGCCCGCGTCGCGCTGGCGGATAAGCCCCAACTGCTGGAAAAGCTGGGCATTCCCAAATAAATGAGTGAATCATTTAGCACAGAAAAACCCCGTTTATCGGGGTTTTTCTGTTTATGGGGTACCTCCCAGGTGATTGAGCCCCGCGCCGTGCTGAGCACGTCGAAGCATCGAAATCACCGGTCGTAGCCCCTCCACCCTTCGACGGGGCTCAGGGCTCGTACGTACCTCTCAGGTGATTGAGCCCTTTCCCGCGATGCGGGACTCAGGGCTCATACGGTAAATCACCGGTCATATTGCCAAAAAGCGCAGTTGCACATTAACGCGCGATGCGGTAATTTCATTGCTGAAATTCCCTGATAACTGTGACAGAAAAAGGAAATGAACAATGAAGTTAAAGCTCTTCTGGATGTTCTTCGGCGTTGATGTGGTTATTGCTGCTATCTTGCTCTTTTTCTTTGTTTGGGGTATCGCGGATGGCACGGTATCCGCGTTCAATATAAAATCCTGGATGGTTGCATTACTGGGTGTCGCCCTGATTGTTGGCGGCGGTTTTTGGCTAAAATCAATTGAGCAACTGGTTTTAGCCAATATTGTCCTGATGGTTTTGGCACTTCCCGGATTAGGCTATGCCTTAATTATGGTTGTTGCCATTGTTACGCAATCCTCCTGGAACTAACCCGGGAAACAGCAAGCTTATCGCAATAGCATCAGCTTTTTGGTCTGCACAAACCCGCCGGAGCGGATGCGATAAAAAAATATCCCGCTCGCCAGGTCACCGGCGTTCCAGTTGACGGTGTGGCGTCCCGGTTGCTGCACGCCCTCAACCAGCGTTGCAACCTCCTCCCCCATCACATTGTAAATTTTCAGGGAAACCGCTGCGCGCTCGGGAATCTCATACGCGATGGTCGTGCCCGGATTAAAGGGATTGGGATAATTTTGTTCCAGCCGGAAGTTCTCCGGCAGTTGCCCGGTTGCTCCGGATACGCCCGATACAATATTGTCAATCAACCGGATCGATTTGGTGCCGAAATCGGAAATGTATAATTTGTCCTGTTCCGGGCTTGCCAAAATGCCGTTGGGATTGCTGAATTGGGCGGAATCGGCGGGTCCGTTCACCAGACCAGCCACACCGGTTCCGGCGAAAACGGTCATTTCCCCGCTCAGCGAAATCTTGTAAATCCGGTGAACGCCGATGCCGGTGGCGTATAAATTTCCGGCGGCATATTCCAGAAACCCGACCGCGCCGAAATTCGTCCCCGGCACGTCCGCCAGTTGAATCAGGCTGTCGTCGGTCACATGAAACACTTTGCCGTCGTTGTAATTGGCAACGTAAAGATTGTCGTTTTCATCCATCGTTATGCCAACCGGGCCGTTCAAACCGTTGCCGGTTTTGTAAACGGTCAGCGTGCCGTCGGGCGCTAATTTGCTGATCCGGTTTTGGGTCCATTGGGTGATAATCAGCGTATCGCTGTCGGGTTCAAACAGCAGCCCGCTGGGTGATGACAGGTTCGGGCCATACTGTGTTTTGGTGCTGTCCGAGGTGATTTTGTAAATCTTGTTCCCCTGATTATCCGCAACATACAATATCCCGTTGCTGTCTATCGCCAGTCCGTTTGGCGACACAATGCCCTCGGCATACACGCTCACAACGCCTTCCGGCGTCACTTTATACACCCGCGATCCGGTGTAGCGCGATCCGTAAATATTTCCCGCCGCATCCATAATCATATCGTCGTCAATATTAATTCCCGGACCGACAAACGTGCTAACCGTTTGGGCATATCCGGTGAGGGTGAACAGCATTGCCAGCAAAACCATCGCTATTGTTTTCATCTGCATATTTTCCTTTCGGGTTGATTTTTTGAAATTAATTTTCACTGCCAATAACCGTTGATTGGCGGGCAAATATGCGGATAAAAATCGTCCCGGTCGTTCTTCCCAATGGAAAGCTACAACCCTAACGGATGTGGCTGGATGAAATAGCGTGTGCTTTTTGGTAGGCGGATGGCGTCATGCCGGTGCATTCCTTAAACGCCCGGTTGAACGAGCTTTTGGTGTTAAATCCGGCATCGTAGGCAATCGCGAGGATGGTAAACTGTTGATACTCGGGATTGAGCATCATGGCTTTGGCGGCGTTTATCCGGTATTGGTTCACAAATTCGTAAAACGGCTGTTTCAGCTCCTGATTCAGGATTTGCGATAAATTGTGCGGCGATATCCCCAACATCGCCGCGAGGTCGGTCAATTTTAATTCGCTGTTCAGATAGGGGCGTTTGGTTTCCATCAAATGGATGAGCGCATCCAGATGGTTTTGGGCAACATCTTTCGACAACGCGGAATTTTGGTATTTTTCCTTTTGTGCATCCGGTTCCGGTACCGCCGGATGGCGGCCGTTTGTCAGTGGTTCCTGATCCATCTGCGGGAACAGTTTTTCGGGATTGCGGCTGGCGGTAAACGCAACAATCTGAACGAACATCGCCATAATAAAGGTTGTGGTTAATTCCAGAACGGTTAGCGGAATTTCCAAAACGGTCAGCAAATATCCGGCGACCGTATCGAAAACGATATACATCGTGAATGCCAGTAACTGCCGTTTTACCCAGCGGAGATTCTCTTTTTGGCGGCGTTTGCCGTTGACTGCGATGGTGTTTTCCGCGCGAATGATCAGCCGGATTGCCGCAAAATGATACGCCAGCAACAACAGCCCCACAATCAGATAACTCAGGTGATACTCCGGCGGACCGGTCGGCGGCGTTTGGATCGCGGCAATTTTCTCGGCACCGGAAAGCCGGTAAAATGGCAAAACCTGATAAATACAATAGAGTGCCGGCAGCAGATGGAGCAACGCTTTTGCGGAAAACCGGTGGTTTTCGCGGACGAGCAATATTGTGTAACCGTAAATCATCGGACCAAACAGATACCAGAACGGTGCACCGACACCAATGGCGTGTGGTATTCGCGCATAAAACCCGGACATCATTGTTACTTTCAGAAACAAAAAAGAGCCCACCACAGCCAGGATAACCGCCAGCCAACGATTCGCGGATCGGTTGCCTTTTTGCTGGAAAAAGAGGATGCCGGAAAAAAAGAATCCCTGCAGCGCGCCGAATCCGAAAATGACGACCCAAAAAGAAATGTCTATTGCTACCGGCTCATTCATCAAACGCTCTGTTTTAATGTTGGCTGATATTACGGGATGACGAAAATAAGGTTCGCTTTCCACCAATTTAAACTTTGAACGGGTAAAATCTTAACTTTTCCAGCAAGAGACTCCTGCTTTCGCGCCGAAGGCGCTCCTTCGGAGCAGGAGTGACAGATCTCCTTTCCGGTGTCATTCCTGCGGATGCAGGAATCTCATTCTCCCTTTGCAGAATCTTAAGTTTATGACCGTTTGCAGTATAAATTTAAGGTGAAATTCGCAATGTTACCATTCCCTAAAAAGGTCATTTTCAGTCACAAATGGTCAAAAAATAATTGCTGTTTTAATCCCGGGGGTTTTTTGTAAATTACCGCGGTATCATAAAAACAGCAGTTTAAATGACAATAAATACAGTAACAGAACATAAACCATCGCTCACCGGATTGAGCATCGCGGAAATGCAGGCGGCATTTGTGCCTTACAAACAACCGGCCTACCGGGCGGCACAGGTGTATAAATGGGTGCATCATCATCAGGTGCAATCTTTTGATGAAATGACCAATTTGCCCAAAACATTTCGCGAATTGCTGGACAAACATTTTAGCATCGCTGAGTTGCGCCTGAAATTGCGCCAGGATTCGGTGGACGGCACCCGCAAATACCTCTGGGAATTGCCCGACGGCAAAGCCATCGAGAGCGTGTTTATTCCGGAGGAAAAGCGCAAAACCATTTGTATTTCCTCACAGGTGGGTTGCGCGCTGGGCTGCGAATTTTGCGCGACTGCGCAGATGGGTTTTCTGGCGAACCTCACATCCGGGCAAATTGTGGAGCAAATTATCCGCGTCCAGCGCGATACCGGCGAAAAAATTACCAACGTCGTTTTTATGGGAATGGGCGAGCCGTTCCTGAATTACAACCGGGTGATTGCCGCCAGCAAAATCATGTCCGATTTCGAGGGATTGGCCATCTCCGCCCAAAAAATCACCATTTCGACGGTTGGCATTGTCCCGCGCATCATCCAGTTTACTGATGAAAAGCAGCCGTTTAAACTGGCGATTTCGCTGCATGCACCGACACAGGAATTGCGCAGCAGCATTATGCCTGTCGCGGATAAATTTTCGCTCGAAAAGCTGATGGACAGCGCCTTTTATTACACACGCCAGCAAACCCGCAAGCGCATCACGTTTGAATATGTGCTGTTGGATGGCGTAAACGATACACCGGAAGTTGCCCGCGAACTGGTGGATTTGCTTTCCCCGCTGCGCTGCAAACTCAATTTGATCCCCTATAACGATACCGGCATCGGCTTTCATCTGCCGGGACAGTCACGGATTTCCGATTTTCTGCAAATACTCGAAACGGCGCCATTTGCGGTCACCGTTCGCAAAAATCGCGGCACAGATATCGCCGCCGCCTGCGGACAATTGATCGCCGAAACCGACGGCACCAAAACCCGCTCTCTAAAAATACCTGAAAAAATCACCCGGTAAGGGTGTTACAATAGATAAATCCCATGCGGAATAATTCCGATTTAAAAAACCGTCATTTTGACGCAATCATTATTGGCAGCGGGTTTGGCGGCTCAATGCTCGCCAACGTGCTGGTCAACGCCGGGCAACATGTGCTGATGCTGGAGCGCGGCGATTGGGTGAAACGCGGCGCGCACAATTGGGCAATGAATGCGTCCGTCGATCTCACACCCCATTATTCGTTTGATACGCCGATGCGCGTGCAAAAAGGCGGCAATAAAGACATTATGGGAAATTATGCCTGCGTCGGGGGGCCGTCGGTATTTTATGGCGGCGTTTCGTTCCGTTTCCGGGAAAAAGATTTTGAGCCCCCGGCGGAAATTGTCGGCGATTCCGGCGCGGAGTGGCCGCTAACATACGCCGATCTCGAGCCCTATTATTCCCGCGCGGAGCAACTGCTCGATGTCGCCGGCGCAGATTCTGCCGACCCGAGCGCCCCGCCCCGCAGTGTGCCCTTTCCCCAAAATCCTGACCGGTTGAGCAACATCAGCGAAAAAGTTAAAACGTCGGCCGAGTCGCTGGGGCTCTCCCCGTTTCCGCTGCCGCTGGCGATCAATTACAGACAAAACGGGCGCCATAAATGCGCAGCCTGCACCACCTGCGATACTTTCGCCTGCGCAATTTCCGCCAAAAATGATCTGGCAACCGTGCTGATTCCCAAGCTGATCCGCAAAGGAATGACGCTGCTGCCCAACACCATCGTCACCCGGTTGGCGCACAATAACGGACGAATAACCGCCGTGCATGCGGTCGATAAAATGACCAAAAAGCTGCACGAAATTACCGCAGACACGGTTGTTTTATCCGCCGGGGCGATGAGCTCGCCGCAACTGCTGCTGGCATCGGGACTGGCGCAACACAATTCGGCCGGCGAAATGATCGGGCGATTTTTGATGCGTCATGCAAACGCTATCACTTTTGGCATTTTTCCGGGCAAACCGGATAAAGAAACGCGTTTTCACAAACAATTGGCCATTCTCGATTATTATTTCGGGCATCCGGATATCAAATATCCCACGGAAAAATTGGGCAGCCTGCAGCAAATGCCCACGCCGCCACCCGGATTGGTGAAAGAAGTGGTGATGAAGCCGTTCGGTTCGATGATCGCACCGGCGGTGAAGCTGCTCACCGGATTGCTGGCGATGGTGGAAGATCAGCCGCAATTTAACAATCGCATCGCCATCGATCGCGTTCGAAAAAACGCGTATGGGCTTCCGGAAGCGCAAATTTTCCACAAATACAGCAAACGCGATCTGGCAGCGCTGAAAGTGATGACCGATTTGTCCAAAAAAATTATGCGCGGCACCGGCGCCTGGGCGCATTATATTCACCAAATCCGCACATTTTCGCACGCTTGCGGAACGGTTCGCTTTGGCGACAATCCCAAAACAGCGCCGCTCGATCGCGATTGCCGCTTTCGCGGCATTGATAATCTGATCGTGATGGACGCCAGTTTTATGCCGACCGCCGCTGCGGTAAATCCCAGTTTAACCATTTCTGCAACCGCTTTGCGGGTTGGTGAAACATTGCTGAACATGTAAATCGAAACAAAATTGACAGAGACGACGATGAACACATTTCGCCCGACAGGTGTTGACAAACCGCTCCGGCTGGCTTTTTTAGGCTGTGGCAACATTACCCGAAAACACAGCCGCACCATCGAAAAAGCAAAGCTGCCGGTTCTGCGATATTTTGCCAGTCGTTCGCTGGAAAAGGCAAATACCTATAATTCGGAGCTGCGCGGTGACGGCTTTTTTGGCACTTACGAATCGGCGATCAGCTCGCCGGAAGTGGATGCCGTGTTTATTGCAACACCGCCGTCGTCGCATCTGGCGTTGGCGCTGAAAGCGCTGGATGCCGGAAAGCATGTGATTGTCGAAAAACCGCCGTTTTTCACGCTGGCGGATTTTGACGCGGTCGCAACAGCGCGGGAAAAGCATGATAGTCAGGTGATCGTCGCGGAAAATTATTTCTACAAACCGCTGCGCTCAGCGGTGCGGGATGTGGTTCAGCAGGAATTGCTCGGGGATATGTTGTTCATCAATATCAACGCGATGAAACAGCAGCACAATACCGATTGGCGGGAAGACGCGGCGATGTCCGGTGGCGGTGCGCTGTTCGAAGGCGGCATCCACTGGGTCAATTTTTTGGCGAATATCGGCATCGGCGTGACAAATGTGCGGGGCATCCAACCGCACCCGAACGGCGGTTTGGAGCGCAGCATGCAGGTGATTTTCAATTACGATAATGGCGCAGTCGGCAATCTGTTTTATTCCTGGGAAGTGCCGACGCTGTTCAAAGGTTTGCGGATTTCCCGGATTTTCGGGCGGGAAGGCTCGCTCACATTCGAAAGTAATGGCATTTTTATGATGGTTCGGGGACGAAAAACGCGGCTGGTGTTTCCCGGCATCGCGGATATTTCCGGTTTTTCCGGCATGTTTACAGATTTTACGGCAGCGCTGCGCACCGGAACCGCGCCGAAACTGACCTTCGACATCGCCAGGCGCGATGTCGAGCTGATTCGGCAGGCATACGCAACTGCCGAATTGAAACTGACGGACTGATTTCGAGTATCGATCGTTGTTACAGCAGATATTTGATCAGCACAAAACTGCCCACCAGCAAAACGGTGAATCCAATTGCCAGCAGATTAAAATATTTGTCGATGAAACCCTGAATTTGCTGACCGTATTTCCAGATCAAAAATGTAACCAGAAAAAAACGTCCCGCGCGGCTGATGATTGATGCAACCACAAACATCGGCAAATTGATCGCAAACGCGCCGCCGCTGATCGTGAAAACTTTATACGGTAACGGGGTAAATCCGGCAGTAAAAACAATCCAGAAATCCCAGTTTTGATAAAGATGCTGCACTCTCTCAAAGTTGGCAACGGTAAATCCGGGAATGTTGTTCAAAAAGAAATTTGCCAGCGCCGAAAACTCCCCATTTAATCCCCACCAGGCATAATGCCCGATGCCATATCCCAGTAATGCACCGGTTACAGACGCAATTGTGCAAATGAATGCAAATTTGAATGCCTTTTGTCTGGCGCCCAACGCCAGCGCAATCAACAGCGGATCCGGCGGGATGGGAAAAAAAGAAGCTTCTGCAAAGGATAGCACAAATAGTGCAATCGGTCCATACGGCGTTTGCGCCCAGTGTAACACCCAGTCATATAAATCACGAATCCATTTCATTTACCGGCTTCCTTTGTATTAATATTTCTCATTGTTTTCTTGACATTAATCCGCCCAACCGCGTTTGCCGATCAGCGGGACAAAACTGCGCGAATCCGCCTCAATGATATCAAAATTATTGCCCTGCCGTGTGACGATCATCAGCTTTTGCTGAACTTTATCGCCAACGGGAACGATCAATTTGCCGTTTTCGCCGAGCTGATTGGCCAACGTTTGCGGCACCTGCGGCGATGCCGCAGTAACAATAATCCGGTCGTATGGCGCATGATTGCTCCAACCCACCGAGCCATCGCCGATGCGAATACCGATGGTATAATACCCCAGTTGATCGAACATTTGCTGCGCCCGCCGCGCCAGCTCCGCAATTCGTTCGATGGTATAAACTTTGACGCCAACTTCAGCCAAAACAGCAGCCTGGTAACCGCTGCCCGTTCCGATTTCCAGAATTTTTTCGGAGCCGTTCAGCGCCAGCAATTGGGTCATGCTGGCAACGGTTGTGGGATGGGAAATGGTTTGCCCAAACCCGATCGGCAGCGATTTATCCATGTATGCCTGATGCCGGATGGCTGTTTCCACAAACAAGTGGCGGGGGATTTTTCGCATGGCGGCAATCACCCGCGCATCGGTAATTCCCGCGTCGATAACGTATTTTTGCACCATCATTTCCCTGTGGCGATCATACATGGCTGCGCATCCTTTCGATTGATAACCGGCAAATCAGCGATATAAAATTGAGTGTATCGGGCAAGTTGCGGATGGCGCTCGGTGCGCCGTTATAAATGGTGGGAATGAGGACGCTGGCGATGCGAAATCCGGCCCAACCGCTGCGAATCAAATATTCGCTTTCGAGGTGAAACCGTTTTTCTGTCGGGTGAATGGCGCTCAATATTTCCCGCGAATACAGCCGGAAACCGCACTGGCTGTCGAACGCCGGCTGACCAATCATCCGGCTGATCATGCCGGTTGTAATCGCGTTTGACGCTATTCGATGCAATGGCATCGTTTTCGGATCGCGCTTTCGGGTGCCGATAACCAGATCTCCCCCACCCTGTTCAAATAAACGGATAAATTCCGGAATCAATTCCGGCGTATGTTGTAAATCTGCATCAATGGTAATAACGGCACGAATGGTCTGGTATTTCAGAAAATATGCAAATCCGTTTTTTAGCGCGGAGCCTTTCCCGGTATTCTCGGCGTGACGGACAATATGGATTGCCAGGCTGCCATATTTGGCAACTTCGACCGGTTTTTCTGACCCGTCATCAACAATCAAAACTTCCAAATTGGGAATATTCAACGATGAGATGCGCTCTAAAAGCTCCGGCAAATATCCGTCTGCGTTGTAAACCGGGATAACCACGCCGTATTCGGCCATTTTCGCTCGTGATTTTTGTGTCATTGGTTCGGTTGATAAAAAGAAAGGGGAATCTTTTACGATTCCCCTCATCTGTCGGAGCGACTGGATTTGAACCAGCGACCCCTACCACCCCAAGGTAGTGCGCTATCCAGGCTGCGCCACGCTCCGATCTAAAGCGCCAAAATATATCATCTGAGATCATGTAAATCAAGCCTTAAATAAGAACTAAAGCGGCTCGTTGAGCACGGTTAACATCTCGTCAATTTCCATCCGGATTTCCGCAAGTGTCTGTTTCAATCGCAAATTTTCTTTTTCGACGAGTTCTTCCCGGTATTTGTCAACGGCAATTCTGGCGTCTTCAAATGACAGCTTTTGCTCATTGAGTAAATCTTTGATAAACAGCAGCAAAAACACATCTTTTTCCGTGTAATAGCGATTGTCCGCGCGGTTCCGCACCGGTTTGATTTCGGGAAAATGGGTTTCCCAACGTTTGATATCGTCGGGCGTCATTTCCAGCATTACGGCTGTCTGTTTCAGGGAGTAGTACAGCTTTTTTTTCGGCTTCTGAATACCACCTGATTGGCTCGATGTTTCTACCATTGCTAACTCCCGGCTTTGCGTGGTCTGGGGTAATTGTTGAACATCTAAAGTAAATATATGCTGAGGGTTAAAGCCGGTCAAGCGATAATTCCCGTTTGAACAAAAATTGGTAAATCGGCACGAGATACGCCGGTAATCCGAGTATTGACAGTTTGATGCGTTCAGCCGCCGGCAGCGGTTGTTTCATTTTTTGTACCAGATGTTTGGCGGTTTCGAATTGATAAACCGGGATTCGCGGCAAATTCATTACATCGATCGATTGCGATCCGCGAACACCTTTGCAGCCAAAATGAAACCCGCATTCTTTTGCCAGTTGCCGTTCGCGTGCGGTTTTTATCCCGAAAGGATAGGCAAAACTGATCACCGGTTGATCTGCCCACTCTGCGATTTGTGCGCGGGATTCCTGCATTTCCCGGCGAACCTGCGTTTCGCTCAGCAGCGGCAACGCGCGATGGGTTACCGAATGCGCACCGATCTCCCACCCTGCAGCGGCAATTTCGCGTATTTGCGCTTTGGAAAGGTGGCGAAATCGCTGGCGATTCAGCGAAACATCCCATTCGTTCAGCTTGCCCGCAAACCCGCTGATTACAAAGATAACACCCGTAAAACCAATGGCTTGCATCGCCGGAAAAGCGTTTTCAAAAACGGAAAGATAGCCGTCGTCAAAACTGATGATGACCGGTTTTTCCGGCAGTGGTTTCTGGTGTAAAATATCGAGGAAGGTGGTGGATTGATAGCCGTTTTCCGATAGCCACTTCAGGTGCCCGTGAAATCGTTCGGGCGGAAGCGCGTTGATACCAACTTCCCGGTGATGATCCACTTTGTGATACATCAAAATGGGAATTGTCGATAAAATATGCCGGATTTCGGCTTCGCTCCGCACATTATTCACTGGCTTCGGCTACATCAAAAAATGGTGTGGATAGGTTTTCCGCCAATTGTGCATTGGCGATCTGTCCTTCGTAAATGACGAGACCGCTGCGAAATGACGGTTCATTTTTAAGTGTCGATAGCAATCCGTTTTCTGCAACCTTAAAAATAAGGGGTTTTAGCGCCTCGCTATGCGCGATTGAGCTGGCTTGCGGAACGGTTCCGGCGAGATTCGGTACGCAAAAATGGATGACTTCGTTTTGCACAAATGTCGGGTTATCAATTTTTGTGGGGCGGCTGGTGACCAGCGCGCCGCCATCGTATTCGATATCGAGATCGATAATCACCGCGCCGCGTGGCAGAAAGCCCACATTTTTTTCTTCCAGCTTTGGCGGTTTTGCCATTTCAACCCGTTGATAGGCAAACACAACCAGATCTGTTTTGGGAAATTCCGATCGCAATAACTCATTACTGAACAAACATAACCGCACACGTTCCGGCAAATTATGTTTTGCAATTTGCAACAGCGATTCATCAACCTCAACCAGGGTTACTTTGGCACCGCTATCGGCTGCCAATTGTGCGGCTGCAAGTCCGGCAGCGCTGGCGCCAAATACCATAACAGATGCCGAGGCAGTTCCCTGTGATCGTCCAATAAAAGCGCCTCTGCCGCCATGATGGCGTTGTAAATAATACGCACCCTGCTGAATGGCCAACTGTCCGGCAATGGCACGATCTGCATCCAGAATCGGGCGGCTAAAATGCCCGACGCGATAAAGCTCAAAACCGTAACAGTTTGCGCCACGCCCCAATAATGCCCGGACCATCTCCGGATAGTTAAAAAATTGGAAAAATGCAAACAAGGTATGATGCGGTTCAATCAGCTCGTATTCGACAGGTTTTGGCGCGCGGATTTTGAGAATAAATTCCGATTGCCCATACAATTTTTCCGGTGACGGAACGATTGTCGCACCGGCATTTTCAAAATCAATGTCATCAAACATGCTTTTTGCGCCGGCACCCCGTTCAACAAAAACGGTATGTTCGCGTTTTACCAACGCATCCACCAGCGCAGGTGTTGCGCCCACACGATTTTCGTGGTTGCGAATTTCAACGGGAATTCCAAAAATCATAGCTTTGATTTAGCAGAAGTGCAATCCCAATCAGCCCTCCGCTATCTCCTCATTTTTTTCAAGCGAACAATTTACGACATCGCCATGCAAATTCAAATTTATTTGTTGGGTGACAGAATCACGGTGAGCCGCCGTTCCGGTGAGAGCAACCGGGACGCCGTCGCCATAATTGATTCGCGGGAAACCTGCTCAATTTGGGTGATCACATGATCGATCGGTTGAAATTTTCCATTGTAAATTTCCAGCATTGCCAGCCGGTTCATTCGCGAGCTTGTGTTTTCCAACCGGAGCATGATGTTGCCTTTTGTGTAAGATTTTGCATCGCGTAACTCCCGTTGAGAAACGGGTTTAGACGAAATTTTGTCCAGTTCGTTCACGAGCATTTTTTGTGCTTTGGGAATATTGCGTTGATCCGTTCCCAGATAAACGCCAAAAACACCGCAATCGTGATACAGTTCCGCGAACGAAAAAATAGCATACGCGATGCCGTATCGCTCGCGAATATTCTGGAACAATCGCGAGCCCATGCCATCTCCCAAAATGGTGTTCATGATCAGCAAATCCCATTTTGCCGGATCGTCGTAGGCTATTCCCGACACGCCGATGCACAAATGCGATTGAAAAACCGGTCGCTCCAATTGGTGAAACCCGGCACCGAACGATTTCGGTCGGGATAATTTCACCGGATTGGAAATATTTTGGGGAAAATTAAATTTTTGCTGAACCTGCGCCACTAATTTGTTGTGCTGCAAATGTCCGGCAACGGCAATTACTGTCCGGTCGGCGGTGTATGTGCTGCGATAAAATGCCATCATTTCGTCCATTGTCATCGCATTTATGGTGTCTTCCACGCCTAAAATCGGGTTGCCCAACGCATGATCCGGGAACATTTTTGTGGCAAAATATTCCAGCACAACCTCATCCGGTGTATCTTCGGCGGATTGGATTTCGTCGAGAATCACCTGGCGTTCTTTCTCAAATTCCTTTTCCGGAAAATCTTCGCGGCAGAGCACATCCGCCAAAACATCGATCGCTTTCGACAAATGTTCATCCAGAATTTCGATATGATAGCAGGTTTGCTCTTTTGCGGTGAACGCATTCAGGTTGCCGCCGAGCGATTCGATGCGCCGAACAATTTCCCGTGCCGAGCGTTTCCGGGTCGCTTTGAACATCATGTGTTCCAAAAAATGAGCGACGCCATTGACAGATTTATCCTCGAATCGCGTGCCCGTTCGCAGCCAAACGCCGATCGAAACGGAGCGGACATGCGGAATATGCTCGGAAATTACGGTTATTCCGTTGTCCAGCCGCGTTTTTTGATATGGGGAAATTTTCATGTAAACTTCATCTTTTCAATTGTTTAGGTTGTCGATATTTATCGGCGAAATTTCATCAGCCGGGCGGAAGTTAAAAATTCGCGAATAAAAATACAACTCCCATTCGAGAACGTTGCGAATGTTGTCCGGTTGGTGGAAACCGTGCCCTTCGCCATCGAGTAGCACGTAAGCGACCGGAATGCCTTTTTGCCGGAGGGCGTTGGCCATTTTTTCGGATTGTTCGGGCAGCACAACTTTGTCATCGCTGCCCTGAAAAAAAATGACCGGTTTATCCAGTTTTTCGGAATGATACAGCGGTGAGCGTGCCCGATACTCCTGCTTTTCCTGCGGATATTGGGCAATCAAACGGTCGTTATAACGTGCCTCAAATTTGTGGGTGTGTTGTGTGAGCGCCGCCAAATCACTGATGCCGTAACGGCTGCATCCGGCAGCAAAAACGTTGTGAAAAGTCAACGCTGCCAAAACGGTAAATCCACCGGCGCTGCCACCGGAAATGACCATTCGCAGCGGATCAACTTTGCCTTCTGCCACCAGCGCGGTTGCAGCGTTTACGCAATCCGCGACATCCGCGATTCCCCAATTTGTATTCAATAATTCGCGAAAAGCCCGGCCAAACCCCGTGCTGCCGCGATAATTGATGTCTGCAACTGCAAATCCGCGGGACGTCCAATATTGGATTTTTAGCGAAAGACTGTTGTCCGTTGCTGCGGTCGGACCGCTGTGGCAAATCAACATTAGTGGTGGCAGTTCCTCCGGTAACGGCGCAACATCCGGATTTTTGGGCGGATAGAAAAATCCCTTAACCGGATATCCGTCGGATGTAAACCGGAAAATTTCCGGTTGGGAGATAACCGCAGGATCTATTTCAACGGCAGTTGATTGTCGCAACATCTCGGGTTTTCCCGATTTCAGATAAACCGAAACGATAGCGCCGGATTGCTGCGGCGAGCCTGCCTGAAAGACAATCTGATTTCGCGATGCGCGAACCTGGGTAATATATGTAAAGGGTAAGTCCAGAATATTCAACGATTTGGATGGTAAATCTATGATGCCGAATTGCCAGATGCCATCTTTCGAAAATGCACTTGCCAGCGTTTGGTGATCGATAATGCCAAAAGTGGACATCCCGAAAACCCACTGCGGCAGCCCAAATTCTGCAGCCATTTCGATGACCGGCTCAACTTTTCCGGCATCCCAACAGTAGATATTCCACCAACCGCTTTTGTCCGATACAAAATATAATTTTCCGTCCGATGCCCATTGCGGTTGAAAAATGGATTCGTTGTCACCGCCGGCAATTTTTTCGGAAGAGTGAATGGAGCCGTCATCCGCGATGTTAGCCAGCCATAATTCTGTGGCATCCCACGGTAAATTTGGGTGATGCCAGCACAAAAACGCCAGCCGTTTGCCGTCGGGAGAAATGGTGGGATTCGAATAAAAATCTGCGCCGGAAATGAGGTCGGATATTTCGTTTTGATTGTTCACATCGATCGCACTGATCAAATTTCGCGACTCAGCCGCGTTGGGCTCTTGCACTTCCCGAACAGTGAGCAACCGGTTGTGGCGGTCATCGAACCAAAAATCGGCGAAACGGGATTCAAGTGATTGGGTCAGCTGTTTCGGCGATTCTCCGGGTTGAAAAAAGTACATTTGCCGGTCACCATCATTCGAGAAAAAAATGCCGCCGGGCGTAACGTGCATCGCGCCGCCGCCGTATTCGTGCACCCGTGACCGGACGTTAAATGGTGCATCGAGCAAGTTTTCCGGGGTTTCGCCGGGCTTTTTTCGAAATATGGTGTTTCGCCCCTGTTCTGTCGGGCAGCTTTCGATCCAGTAAACCGTGTCTTTTTCGATGGCAATATCGCCGAGGCGGACGCTGCCGCCAGACAACATTTCTGCGGAAATCGGTGAATGCCATTCACCGCAGGCTTTATTTTTTTTCATTTTATCGTGAGCAATTATTTTTGTTTGAATGCAGAAATAGCGTTTTGCGCAAATGCCGAAAGCACCAGCCGCCCGCTGATTTCCGCACGTTCTTCCAACAATTTATCCCAATGTTCAGTGCCTTCCCATGCGATGGCTTTTAGCTCCGCCGCTGCATCCGGGTTGGCTTTGGCGAGGCGTGCTGCCAATTCGTGCACAGCACGATCCAGCGATTCAACCGAATCTGTGACGGTGTTGAACATGCCATTTTGCAGGCACCACTGCGCATCACGCCAATCGGTGTCGATGGCGCTGGCGGTAAACGCCGCTTTTCCGATCCGTCGCTCAACCGCCGGCCCGATCACAAACGGACCGAAACCGAGTGCAAATTCACTCAATTTGATGGCTGCGGAATCGGTTGCAACGGCAATATCAGAAGCAGATATGACACCCACTCCCCCACCGACCGCTTTGCCCTGAACTCGCGTAATTACGAACTTTGGGATTCTTTTCATCGCCAAGATCAGACGGGCAAACCCCATAAAAAATGTTTTGCTTTTTTCAATCGAATCGACAGAAAGCAACTCATCGAAAGATGCACCGGCACAAAAAGCGCCGTTCCCGGCACTCTGCAACACCACCACTTTTGCAGCAGCGTTTCCGCCAAGTGAAAGAATTGCCTGTGCCAATTCCACCAACAAATTTCCCGGCAATGAATTTTTTTTGGGATGAAAAAAGGTAACCGTTCCAATACCATTTTCGATGGCAACGTTGACATAACCCTTCTCACTCATATCGAATTTCCTTTCTGAATTTAAGGGTGCTGCGCTATTCTTTTGAAAATATAAGCGCCGTTTTCTGATCCCCACACCTGTTCACCGGCTGCGTTCCAGCCACGATCCCAACTTTCAAGCCTGTCACTGGTTATGGTAACCTCAGAAGTTGCGTACGCGGCGCCGTAAAGGCTACTCAAACAATCGCTGCCGTTGGTGCTGCCGGAAAATGTCTGTTTATCAGATTTCGTTAAAATTACCGCGCAACCTTCTCGCCCGTTTAGCGAATCCGGTGTGAGGGCGTCAAATAATTCCGGTGATTGCCAGGCACCGGCAAATCGCAACGGATCAGGAATTTCGTAAACTGCGCTGCTAAATTTTCCGTTATCCAGCGCTGTAACATGATAGATGCGCTGCCGATACGGACGTTCCAGTTTTTCCGCAATTGCCTGCTCCACATACAGCCAAAAGCCATCTTTGCGCGATTGCCAAACCGGCGCAATTTGCAAATGAACATCGCGAAAATTTGTGTCCGCAATCGCCTGCTCGCTGCTGCTGAAGGAACCGGACATCCAGTTGACCAATGTTTGCAAATCAGTATTTGTTTGGTTTGAAGAAGTGCTGCAAGAAAAAGCCAACGAGACAGTAACTAAAAAAAGTGCGCCGATCAAAAAAGATTTCATTGGGTAACCTATTATTATTTAATGGGATACAGCTCAGGATTAATAAACGGAACCAGCGCCAAAATGATCGCATGTTCGTAAAGCGATGTGCGATTCACCAGATTTTTTGTGAGAATACCGATCGCGCCTTCAGATTGTTTGCTGTTATTTTTTCCGAAAACGATGTCATCTGCTTCGCCGAGTTCCAAACCAGTGTGAATGAGTTCCGCCACTGTTGGCGGCAGATAAAATGTGCCGCTGCGGCTATGGCTATGGCGATCGTTGGACCGGATAACCACCCATGCAAAAGCACCCAACCCCTGTGCGTCTTCTTCGATGCCACCTTCGACGCCAACCCAAAAATCTGCATTCGGATGAAATTGCATAGCAGCTATGGTCCGGTTGTCGGCACCTCGCCGGGTTTCGTCATTGGTAATTGGTTGATCACTGACACCCGAAGGCACACTAATGCCCTTAACCGTAAATTCCTGGTCTGAAAAAACGTGTTGAAAAGCCAGTGTAACCGCATTTATTTTAACAGGGTTATGCGATGCTACGATAATTGTTTTCATTTTTGTTGGGAATCATGTTTTCGTTCAAAAGTAATCGGGTCATAAAAGCTGGTTTCCAGCGAAACAACCTCGCCTTTTTCGTTGATGCGAAAGCTGATAAACGAGTTGGCAGGCATATCGAAAATCGGATCGCGCCAAACCACCCGGAAAATATCCGCGTGCCAATGGGTCAAATCGCCGAGATGTCGCGGGTTGTAATCGAAAACCAGGTTGCCCTTTTCCAATCGTACTTCGGCGTCGCCGGAAAACGCATCAAAATATGTGCCGGTGTATGCGTCCAAAGGCAGGCTGGGTTTCGTGTTTTTTATGCGCTGCGCTGCTAATTCTTTTTCCGCAAGTTCTGATTTTTGATTTTGTTTGTTCACCTGTTCGAACAACTCAGCACTCCAATTGCGTTTTTCGGCTGTTTCCGGCTGAAAAAACGCATCGAGGATAAGGTTTGTAATTGCACGAGTTGGGGAATCCGGTGCGTAATTGGTCACGACCATCACGCCAAAATCAGCTTCGGGAATCAGTGTTTGCAACGAGATCATCCCGGACATGCCGCCGCCGTGGGTAACGGTTTTGTAGCCGCCATAATTGGAAATAAACCAACCCATTCCCGCTCCGGAAAATTTTCTGCCATACAATTTTTCAGCAGTTTCAGAAATCGGAATCGGGTTGTAAATCGCCTGCATTTCCCGGACAACTTTTGGCGAGATGATTTGCAAATCACCAATTTTGCCATTGTTCAGATGCAGCAGCATCCATTTGCTCATATCCGAAACGCTGGCGTTTACCGCTGCGGCGGGTGCAACATTGTCCAGCAAATCGTATGCAACCGGAACGGTTTTCCCATTGCGCGGCTCATGCGGCGACGCCACATTTTTGTCATTCGCCAACGCCCGGATACTGGTATTGCTGCGACTCATTCCCAACGGCGTAAATAAATGTTTTTCAACAGCTTCGCCCCATTTTTCGCCGGATAATTTTTCATAAACCATGCCGGCAACCATGAACATCAGATTTTGGTAATGGTATGACGAGCGAAATAATCCGTTGGGTTCAAGATGGCGCAGCCGCACCAAAATTTCATCCGATGACAGCGAATTGCCAATCCAGATATGGTCGCCGCCAAACGTCGGCAGCCCGCTGCGATGGGTCACCAAATCGCGCACGGTCATTTCGCGCGTTACGTATGGATCGAACATTTGGAAATTTGGCAGGTGATCGACAACTTTGTCATCCCAACGAAATTTGCCTGCGTCCACTAAAATTCCCAACAGCGAAACAGTGAACGCTTTGGAATTGGATGCCACCGCAAACAGCGTGTTCTCATCCACCGGTTCATCTTTACCGATGGTGCGCGTGCCGTACCCTTTGGCATGAATCAGCTTGCCATCTTTGACAATCGCGACGGCGATACCGGGAATTTGCCAGTCGGTGCGTGCTTTTTCAATTTCTTGATCGATTGCTGTCAAATCGACCGTTTGAGCGAAAAGATTGATTGAAAAAAATATCACTAAAACTAAATAAAACAACGGATTAGATAGTCTGTTCATAGTTACGCCTTACATTGAAATGGAGCCTTTGCGGAAGTCTGTTTTTCCGAGGTGGGCGTTAATAAGCACTGGATTTCCTGATTTGGCAGCCGCTTTTGCTTTTTTAATTGTCTCCGAAATTTTTTCCGGATCGTTGAGCAAAAAGCCTTTTCCGCCAAATCCTGCGGCAACTTTGTGATAGTCTGTTTGCCTGAGAACCGTGCCAACGTCATCTTTCAGGATTTCGATTTGTTCACGGGCAATTTGCGTCCAGCCGGCGTCGTTGCCGACCACTGCGATTATTGACAATTTATGCCGCACGTATGTGTCAAACTCTGCAATGCTGTAGCCTGCAGAGCCGTCGCCGTACAGCAGCCAGATTTCAGAATCGGGATAAACCAGTTTTGCGGCAATCGCAAAACCGCCGCCGACACCGAGCGTTCCGAAAACGCCGGGATCCAGCCAGCGCAATGGTGATGCAGGATTTACGATATACGAAGCCGTTGCCACAAAATCGCCGCCATCTGCCACAAATACGCGGTTTGGCTCCGCCTGGTTTTCTATTTCGGCACAGAGTTGCAGCGGATTGATGTCGTCGGTTTTTTGGTTCGCCGTTTTTTGAATTTCTGTTTCACGCTGGTTGTCCCGCTCGCGGAGCTGTAAAATCCAGTCGTTCCATTGCAGGTTTTCCGGCATGTCCTCAGCCATTTTTCGCAGAAACAAACTCGCGTCGCCGAGAATCCCGAGATCCGGTTTGCGATTTTTGGTCATATCTTTTCGGCTGCGGTTGACGGAAATAAGCGTTGCGCTTTTGCGAATGTGATTGCCGTAATCCAGCCGGAAATCCATCGGAACGCCGGCTAAAATAACCAAATCCGCTTCCCGCAATGCGTTGCGGCGTTTGTGCCGCATCACCAACCGGTGATTGCCACCCAGCAAGCCACGCGCCATCCCCGACAGATACACAGGGATATTCAATTTATTGACCGCCGTAACCAGTTTGTCGATGTTTTTGGGGTCCAGCATCGCCTGACTGCCGATGAGCATTACCGGTTTTTGGGCACTTTTTAAACGGTCAACCGTGTGTCGAATCCGCGCATCCAGCGGTTCGGGAATTTCTGCTTCACCTGATTTGAAATCTGCGCTAAATTCTTCCGCACCTTCAAACAACTTATTCACATGGCGATCCAGATACAGCTGAATCGCTTTACCGGTAAGGCTTTTGCCAGAACCGGAATCACCGGTTTTCAGCCCGTACCACTCCCGAACCAGCGATTCTTCATACAATAAATCAACCGGAACTTCAACAAAAACAGGGCCGGGAACGCCTTCTTTGGCAATCCGGAATGCATTTTCAACAATTGGAATGAGGTCTTTAACGCGTTTAACGGTAACTGCCCATTTGACATGCGGTTTCATCAACGCCATTTGGTCGATATCCTGCAACGCACCCCGGTTTTTGAGCGCAGTTGCCGTTGCGCCGCCAAACAAAACCAGCGGTGATTGCGCCAATTCCGCATTTTTGATGGCAGTCAGCGTATTCGTCACGCCCGGACCGGCTGTTACTGCTGCGACACCGGGCACCCCTTTTAGCCTTGCGACGCCATCTGCGGCGTAAACGGCGGTTGCCTCATGCCGGACATCGATAACGCGGATGCCCAGCTTTTTGCAACCAACCAAAAGCGGCGAGATGTGCCCGCCGCAAAGGGTAAAAAGGTATTCTATTCCATGCGATTTTAAAACAGAAGCTATGCGATCGCCACCATGCACCGTTTTGACCTCCTTTTGTTTGTCGTAAAATCTGATAATTTTTTAATACATTTTTTCAATATCAGATTCGTAGTTGTTGATCACAACATTTTTCTTGACTTTCAATGTCGGGGTCAAAAATCCGTTTTCAACGGTGAATTCCGGAACGATCGTCACTTTTTTGATACTCTCGTACGATGCAAAATCGCGATTTTTTTCCTGCACTTCGCTATCGATAAGCTCCGCGATTTTTGCGTTTTTCAACAAATCACTGTCTGAGCCGTATTGGATTCCGTGGGAATTTGCATATTCTCGAACATTATCCAGGTCGAGCGTAACCAACGCACTCAGGTATTTTCGGCGATCACCAATCACGCAAACCTGGTTAATATATTTGCTCGTCGCGATAACGCCTTCGATATGTGACGGCGCCACATTTTTCCCGCCGGCGGTGATGATCAAATCCTTTTTCCGTCCGGTGATGCGCAAAAATCCGGCATCATCAATTTCGCCGAGGTCGCCCGTGCACAGCCATTCGTCATCGGTAATGGTTGCTGCGGTTTCTTCGGGCATTTTGTAATAGCCTTTCATGGTGTTGCGGCCGCGGGTCATAAATTCGCCATCCGGGGCAATTTTTTGTTCAACACCGGGACCCGGCAATCCGACCCAGCCAAAACGATAGTTATCGCTGCGGTTCACGTGTGAAAACGAGGTGTTTTCGGTCATCCCGATCCCTTCGAGAATGAGGATGCCGGCAGCGTGGAAAAATTTGGCGATATCCGCGTTCAACGGCGCAGCACCGCTGATGCACCAGCGCAAATTGCCACCCAACGCTTCGATAATTTTATGAAACACCAGTTTGTGGGCCAGATTATATTTGAATCCCAACAATCCGGAAACAGGTTTATTTTGCTGTTTCAATGCGCTGACTTCGTTGCCCACGCCAACAGCCCACCGGAAAATTTTGAGCGCAATTCCGCCCTTTGCTTCCGCGCCGCTGAGCACTTTGGAATACACTTTTTCGTAAATTCGCGGAACACTGGGGAACCAGTTTGGCCGGCTCGCTTTGATGTCTTCCACAATCGTATCCATGCCGCGTGCCATGGTAACCTGCACGCCGATAAATGTGCAAGCCATCGCGCAAATTCGCGCAAACACGTGTGCCATCGGCAAGAACAGGAAACAGACATCGCCGTCGCGAACATCGAGGCTTTGCTCGATTGATTGGCAGGTAAATAAAAAATTATCGTGGGTTAGCATCGCGCCTTTCGGCACGCCGGTTGTGCCGGATGTGTAAACAATTCCTGCGATATCTTCCGGTTTTACGGCGTTAATGCGTTTGTTCAACTCGGCATCGCTGATGCTGTCGCCGAGCTTCATAAATTCGCCGAGGCTGATGATCCAGTCATCGCCGGTCGGCGGTGTATCGTAAAACATGATCACTTTTTTGATGGCCGGCAGCTCGTCGCGGATATCCTTGATTTTTGCCAGTTGCTCATCGTTTTCGACAAAAATAACCACAGCGTCGGAGTGATTAATAATGTATTTGCAATCCTTTGGCAACAGCGATTGGTAAATACCAACCGTCACCGCACCGATGGCCATCGTGGCGTGATCGGCAAGCATCCACGGATAGCAGGTGTAGCTGAGCACATTCACTTTGTCATTGTGATTCACACCGAGCGCCTTCAGGCTTTTTGCCGCCCGGATAACATTGTCGTGGTGCTCTTTCCAGGTTATCGATGTTTGAATACCGGGTGCTGTAAACCATGCAAAAGCCGGTTCGTCGAGATGTTTATCGACGGTGCTTTTCAACATGCTGTAAACATTCGGAAAATTAATAAAACTCATGGCGTCCTCCATATGTCTCGATCGAAATGATTAAATAAAGACAGCGCTTCACTACAGTTTTTTGGGGTATGTGAAATCGATGAGCTGTGCGTTGTTGCGGTGAACGTTCGCCCAGTGATCGATATTAAAATGAATTGTCGCAATGCCGCAAGTGGGGATATTTTCGATGTCGGCATCGGAAAGCAGATGTGTCAACTCCGTCAGTCCGGGATTGTGTCCGACAATCATCAACGTATGTGTATCTTCCGGTGTTTGTCGGATAATCGTTAGAAGCATTGTTGCCGGCGCTAAATAAAGTGATTGGTTAAATACAATATTTACAGCCGGATACCCAATTTCTACCGCCAGCTTTTTTGCGGTTTTTGCCGCACGTACCGCCGGACTGGACAACATCAGGTCCGGGCAAACACCTGCTTCCCGCAGATATTTGCCCATTTTTGGCAGATCATTTTTGCCACGTTTATTCAATACACGATCAAAATCATCCTGTCCCGGATCGCTCCAGTCAGATTTGGCATGGCGTGTAATGTAAAGTTTCTTCATTGGTTGTCTTATCACTTGAATGAGTCTTCCAGCATCCGGATTCCCAATTCGGAAATGGTGTAATAACGTATAGCTGGTTGATCCGCGCGATTAAAACGTGCATCAACGGTTATCAGTCCCAATTCCTTGAATTTTTGAATCGTGTTGTATTGGATTCGTAAATCATAACCACGAATTTTTACATTTTTTGCATCGTCATCAACCCTAAGCAAGTTACCCGCTTTTAACAAAATCAGGTAGCGTTTTTGAGAATTGGTGAGTTTCAAAGAACTTCCCTCCACTGTTACCATAATTGAACCCGGACATCTTTTGAGCGATACATGGCATCAGCTGGCTGCACGCCAAATGCTTCATAAAATGTTGGCATATTAGAAACAATGCCGTTTACGCGATATTCGCTGGGTGAATGCGGGTCTGTCAACAATCGCTGGCGTAGTTCTGCTTCGCGATATTTTCGCCGCCAGATCTGCCCCCATCCGAGGAAAAAGCGTTGCTGTCCGGTGAAACCGTCAATCTCCGCTGCCGGTTTGCCATTTAAAGAAATGCTGTAGGCTTCGTATGCTACGGTTAACCCTGCCAAATCAGCAATGTTTTCGCCAAGTGTCAACTCGCCGTTTACATTCATCGAATCGATCGGGCTGTAGCCGTTGTATTGGTCGATCATCACTTTTGCGCGAGTGCTAAAATTTTCCGCATCAGATTCTGTCCACCAGTCGCGCAGGTTGCCGTTGCCATCTGATTTGCGACCCTGATCATCAAATCCATGGCTAAATTCGTGCCCGATGACTGCGCCGATTGCGCCATAATTCACTGCGTCATCCGCGGCCATATCAAAAAACGGCGGTTGTAAAATTGCTGCCGGAAATACAACTTCGTTCATCGGCGGATTATAATATGCGTTCACTGTTTGCGGTGTCATAAACCATTCGGAACGGTCAATCGGATTGCCGAGTTTGCTCACTTCGCGTTGGTATTCAACAGCGGCGGAACGCTTCATGTTTTGCAATAGCTCGTTCGGTTTGATTTCCAACGCGCTGTAATCTTTCCATTTATCCGGATATCCGATTTTAAAATTAAATTTGCTCAGCTTTTCGAGCGCTTGTTTTTTGGTTTCAGCGCTCATCCATTCCAGATTGTTGATGCGAATTTCGAAGGCTTTGCTCAAATTGTGCACCAATTCTGTCATTCGTGCTTTGGCTTCGGGTTTAAAATGTTTTTCAACATACAAACGCCCGAGAACTTCGCCCAAAGTGCTTTCAACCGCATCGACACCGCGTTTCCAGCGAGGGCGATTTTGGGTGACGCCGCTGAGCACCTTTCCGCGAAACTCGAATCGGGCATTTACAAAATCATTGCTCAGGAACGGTGCAGCTGCATCAATCAATTTAAGGGTGAAATATGATTGCCAATCCGAAACCGGGAAAGCGAGCAAAACGGAATCCAATCCGGCAAAAAAGGACGGCTGTCGCACAATAAACGCATCAGCACTGGTTAACCCCGCGGTTTGCAGATACGCATTCCAGTTGAATTTAGGCATGGCATCCGAAAGATTTGCCGATGCGAATTTATTGTAGGTTTTGTCGCGATCGCGATTTTCAACTCGTGTCCAGTGATGTTTGGCAATTTCGGTTTCGATAGCCATAATTTTTGCAGCATTTTCATTGGCGGACACATCGTTGGCTAAACTCAGCAATTGCTTAATATAGGCAACATATTTTTCGCGGGTTTCGGCAAATTTGTCATCAAAATAATAGCTCTTATCGGGCATTCCCAATCCGGATTGATGAAAAAATCCAATATATTCCGTTGAATTTTTGGGGTCCTGATCGATAAAAAACACAAATGGTGATTGCACACTCATCCGGTTGGATTCTGCCATATAAATCGCAATATCGTCATAATTGTTGATTGCGGTGATTCGCTGCAAATCGTCTCGGATCGGATTAATTCCTGATTTTTCGATCAAAGTGGTGTCCATAAAACTGCGATAAATATCGCCGACTTTTTGCGCATCGGAACCGGCTATTGCGTTGTCACCGGCGGCAGCATCGATGATCGCTTTGAGGTTCTTTTCGGCGGCATCTGCCAGTACTGTAAACGAGCCGTAATTGGATTTATCTTCAGGGATAACAGTGGTTTCCAGCCAGGTTCCGTTAACGTATTGATAAAAATTATCTTGCGGTTTCACGGTCAAATCAAACCCGGATTTCGAAATCCCGGATGATAATTCTTGTGCATTTAATGATACAAAAACACACAATAGCAGGCCATAAAAAATGGCATTTCTCATATTAAGAAACTCCTGATTATTAAATGTAAGTGGAATATATTAAAAAAATGAGCCGCAAATAGTTGCAGCAACTGTTTCAAAGTGAATACCCATAAAGGTTTTAAAAATTAAGCATTTATAGGGAATTTAGCAAATGAAAATATTGTGAGGTGTATTTCAAATAAAAAACCGGCTGCAGTTAACCTGCAGCCGGCTAAAAATCAAACAATTGTAGTATTTAACCTACAAAACCTGGCGAACAAATTCCTCAACTTCAAATTGTAGTGCCTGAGTATCTGCAACATGTGCCAAAAATTCTTCATTGCTGCAGCCGGTTTTATCGATGATCGTTTGCATAATCTTCTCTTTTTGTTCGTCAGCTAAAAAGCCTTCAGAAAATTGACTGAACAAATTTCCCAAACATATAATTCGCCGGAATTCCGTTCGCGGGTGGTTCGGGTCAAGATTTTCCAGATCGCCAAGCGTATGATATTCGCAGGCTTCGCGAATTTGCGCAGGCAGTTTCCAGTGATCTGCCAAAGCTGTTCCCAAATAGGAACTGGAAGGCGCTTCCAGCATTTTTTCGGCATCGCTGAACACGATACCTTTTTCGCGGCTTAAATTTTTGATAGCCACATAGTGATTGGGATAAAACTGCAAATATACCAGTTTTCCGACATCGTGCAGCAGCGAACAGGACCACAAATCCTCAATTTCTTCCAACCGGGCATATACTTTCGCCAGTTTTTTTGTGCAAAGCGCGGTGTAAAAGGAGTGCCGCCAAAAGTCTTTTAACTCCGCTTTGTCTTTCACATTAAACGAAGAAACGACCGAAAGTGACATCACAATCCGGTAAATTTCATTAATGCCAAGATATGCAATAGCAAAACGCAGGTTGGTAACATCGCGGGTTAATCCGTAATATGCCGAGTTCACAATTTTAAGTATTTGGGTTACCAATGAAACATCGCTGGTAACCATTTCCGAAATTTTTTTGAGATCCACATTGTCTGTGCGAATCATTTCCTGAATTTTTGTGACCACTTCCGGCAATGGTGGCAGACCTTTATTCCCTGCAAATAGTGTGTTGGGATTAACATCAATTTTTGGTAACATGAATGCCTCGTTTGTACGATTAACAATTTTTTTTGAAAATTAGATAAACACAAAATTTATCTTGAAATAAGAGCTGTAAAATTGCTTTAGAGATTTATCTTCGACAGGAATCCGGAAATATAAACAAAATAATGAGATTTTAAGGGTTTCGTGCTGCTTTTTCGTGAAAACGCAGCCTGCACCACACTGTTGATGCGTTAGGAAAGGTTTTGTTTTTCAGCCCGAAAGTAAAAACTTTCACCGGAGAAATCAGTCGGATTGATCAAAATTAAAATCGACAACCTGGGTATCGCGGGCTTTTTCGATCCGGTTCATGCGATGGTTGAACTGGTTCATCGCAAAATCGATGAAGGTATCCTGTTTCAATCCAAAGGGTATTGGCTGATATGCCGCAAACAACTCGTTGATGATTTCCAGCGCCGGCTCCAGCAATTGTTCCATTTGGTGTTCCAGCGTTTGCCACAGTGCCGGTTCCGCATTCACCAATCGCGATAGCAAATATATCCCGTACGCGATATGTCGCGATTCATCCCGTTTCAGATAACCGATGCCTTCGCGAAGCCCCGGCAACAAATCGTTATCTGACAGCATTTGGAAGTATGCATGATATCCCGTTTCCGCCAGTGTGCCCTCGACAATCATATTGTAGGTAACCGATGCACGAATTTGCGCCGCCGGCGATGCATCTGTCAGCAATGCGTCCATCGCCGTTGGCAATGCGTCATAAAAAATGCTGCGGTAATTTTGGGTGTGAAAACGGCTTAAATCGCTGTTGTCCTGTGCAACTTCGTCCAAAAATCGCCGGAAAAACTCGGTGTGTTTGGCTTCTTCCCATAAAAAAGTGGTCAGGAACATTTCTTCCTCAATCCTCCCCTCTTTGGCGATTACCATCATCAGCGGCAATAAATCACGCGTGACAGATTCTTCGCCAGCCTGAAACAGCGCGGAAAGGTGCAGCAGCACTTCTTTTTCTGTGGGATCGAAGGTTTGCCATTGAATGATATCTTCAGAAAAATCAATATCTTGCGGATTCCAGATTCCCAACCGTTTGGCTTTGTGATACAGCTTCATCGGAAATGAATCCTGATCGAGTCCGGCCGGACTCGTTGTCACATAAATTTTGTCATTCTGATTTGCGATAGATTTTGGTGATATAATTTCGGTTGAAGTGCCCGTTATTTCGCCGGGAAAAACAGTTGGAATTTTTGCCGCAGACGCAACCAGTTGTTTGGCAGCCGAACCGTATCGCGCCAGTTTGAGCAATTTGCCGCGTCGCAGGTTCAGCTTGCCGCGCATTAACGCCATTATCGGATCGCGTTCGCCGGATAAAATTTGTCGCCACTGCGCCAGATTTGTGGAAATTGCGTAATCGGCAACCTCCCAATCATTAGCAGAAATTGTGCGGGCTGAGCGGCATTCTCCGCGATACAAATCGAGCCAAACGCCGGTATTTTCCGGTTCCAGCATTAGTACCAACGGCCATTCCCAATCGGCGGCAGCTTTTCGATACGCGTCATTTTGGTTGATTTGATCCGCGAAAGCACGGTTCCATTCGTCCGAAAAAACGAGATAACCCATCAGCACCTCCGGCAAATTTAGTCAGATTTTTGGAGAAATTCCCACAATTCGCGGGCGAGATTTTCGGGCAATTTACCCTGTTTTTGCAATTCATCCGGCGCCGCTTCCCGAAGCCGTTTCAGCGATCCGAAAGTTTTTAGCAAATGGTTTTTGCGCGCCGGACCAATGCCGGGCACATCGTCCAGGGGCGATTTCAGTTGCGATTTTTTGTGCTGTTTGCGGAAATGGGTAATCGCAAAACGGTGCGCTTCGTCGCGGGTTTGTTGCAACAATTTCAGACCGGTGGAGCTTTTTGGAATGTTCAACGGATCGGATTGTTCCGGCACAAAAACTTCTTCCAATCGTTTGGCGAGCCCGATAACCGGTTGTTTGGCAACATCGACACCCGCTTCCCTAAGCGCCGCAACTGCGCTGCTTAGCTGCCCTTTTCCACCGTCGATCAAAATAAGATCAGGCATTTCCAGCTTTTCCGCGAGCACCCGTTTGTAGCGCCGGAAAACGGCTTCGTGCATCATCGCGAAGTCATCCGGCGTATCTTTGCTGCGGATTTTGAAAATCCGGTATTCGCTTTTGCGCGGTCGTCCGTCGATAAAACAAACCATCGAGGCAACTGCATCTTTGCCGTGAATATTGGAAATATCGAATCCGTCGATCCGCCGTGGCGGATGTTCCATATTCAGATTTTTCTGTAATTGCTGAACGCTGTGCGGAATGTGATCTTTTAACTGCATTTTTTGGAGCATCAGCTCGTCGAGCAAAAATTTTGCATTTTTTTGGCAAAGGCTGATCAATTTTCGTTTTTCGCCAATCTGGGGAACGTTCAATTCAATTTTATGTCCGGATTGTTCGGAGAGCCAATTTTCGATAACAGATTGATCCTCTCCCACACTTTCCGGCAACAGAATTTGTCGCGGAAATTGATCCACTTTCAGATAATATTGCTGAATAAATGTTGTCAGCACGATTTCTGTGGGTTGCTCGGCAACGTTATCGAGATAAAAATGCTGGCGCCCGACAACCTTGCCGTCGCGAATCCGAAAAACCACCGCACAGCCGTCATCTTCATCGATAGCCAGGGCAATTACATCGCGATCTTCCTCATCGCGAAGCACCACTTTTTGGGAAATAAAATGATACTCGTCGATCATTTTTATTTGATCGCGGATGCGAGCGGCTTCCTCAAAATTCATTTTTTCAGCTTCAGATTGCATGCGCTCGTTCAATTCGCGGAGCAAATCGCGGGTTTTTCCGCGCAAAAATTGCTCGACCTGGCGAATCATCGCCGTATAATCCGCGGAGCTGACAAATCCTTCGCAAGGTCCCTGGCAGCGTTTGATGTGATAATCGAGGCAAATTTTCACCTTCTTTTTGGCGATCACATCGTCATCGAGGAAAAATTTGCAGGATCGCACCGGGAAAATCTTGTTCATCGATTTAACGATGTAACGCAGTTGCCGAACTTCCGTGTATGGACCCAAATAGCGCGAGCCATCGCGAATAATTCGCCGGGTAACAAAAACGCGCGGAAACGGCTCATTGGTAATGCGGATGTAAGGGTATGATTTATCGTCTTTTAGGGTAACATTATATCGCGGTTTGTGTTCTTTGATGAGATTCGCTTCGAGAATCAGCGCCTCAACTTCGGAGTCGACCAAAATGGTATCGAGATCGCGAATTTGACGAACCATCCGCTGTTTGCGCGGATCGAGATTGGCGCCATCCTGAAAATAGCTGCGAACCCTGCTCCGCAGGTTTTTGGCTTTGCCGACATATAATATTTTATCGTTTTCATTTCGATACAAATAAACGCCCGGCAGTGTCGGCAAATTGGCTAATTTTTCTTCAATTACTGCGTTAGTTTTCATGAAAATATCTCATTTTGAGGATCAAATTAAGCCACCGGGAAAATCGATCGCAAGCTGTTTCCGTATTCAAACAAAAAAAGCAGGCCGAAAATGACCTGCTTTTTGATTTCAACTGTAGTGAAAAATTTATTTTCCGCGAACAAAAATCGGAACGGCGCTGCACGGTTCACCCCAAAAAATGCGTTTGGCATATGGCGAAAGGTGCGCTGCCAGCATCATGTACGCCCATGTGGGGATTGGCACATGATCACATCCGGTAATCACAACTTTGTTATCCTGAAATTCTTTCCAATCGATGGCGTCAATTTTTTCGCGAAAGCTTTTTTCGCGGATGATGCCGTTGTCAAAAAAATCGCGGATATCGATGGTTTGGGTTTTTGCAACTGCCATTTTTTATCTCCGTTATGCCGAAAACGATTCACCGCAGCCACAGGTTCTGCTGGCGTTAGGGTTGTGCCATGTGAACCCTGTGCCATTCAGCCCATCGCGATAATCCAGTTCGCTGCCATTCAAATACATCCCGCTGAACACGTCGATGCACAATTTGAAATCGCCATAGTCAACAATATTGTCGTTTACGAGTACTTCTTCTTTAAATTCCATGTAATAATTTAATCCGGAGCAACCTCCGGATTTCACACCAACCCGCAAATACCAGCCCTCTTTGCCATCGTCAACCATGATTTTGGCAATCTGTTTTTTGGCTTTTTCGGTTATGTTCAAGTTTAATTCTGTTCCTACCATCAGAAAATCTCCTGTATCAAATCATTAAATCTATTGTTAATTCTTTTGATTCATCAAATGCAGGTTTGTTACAATTTTATGTCAAACAAGTTCCTGCTTTTTGCTCCAGACCGTATAAATTCGACAAAATCCGAGTTTTTGTCAAGCAAAAAAAGGTGGACAATACTGGCTAATACAATTCCAGAAGCTTGCCAGCCATAAATAAAACGGCGCCAAATAAAAAATATCGAATAAAGCGATCCCCTTTTTTGACGGATAATTTGGCAGCCCACCAACCGCCAAACGAATTTCCGGCTGCCAGGCTCAATCCCAACGCCCAGTCCACATTGCCATTCCAGATAAAAATCAGGAGCGCCGGGAGCGTATAAACCAGAACGATAAAAACCTTGTGCATGTTGACCAGCAACAAATCGAGCCGCATCAGATGGAAAAGAATCGCCATTAAAATGAAGCCGATGCCAACCTGAATAAAACCGCCGTAAAATCCCACCAGAAATAAGGATGGATAAACAAACCAGGTTCGTTTTTTTAATTGCGCTTCAGAAAGAAGATTCCCTTTTTTCCCATTGGGTGAAAACATCATCGAAATAACCACAAAAATGAGCACAACGCCCAGAATTTTCTGGAACCATTCATCGCTGATGCGAACCGCTGCCATCGCGCCGATGACCGCGCCGGGCAATGTCCAAACCGCCAATTTGAAACTGGTGCGAAATTGGTGTACGTTTTCGCCCCGGAACGAAAGTATCGCTGCGATATTTTGGATAAATATCGCAATACGGTTGGTTCCGTTGGCGGTTGCGCCGTCCAGCCCCAAAAAAATCAGCGCCGGTAATGTTAGTGTTGAGCCGCCGCCGGCCATTACATTTATCATGCCCGCAACGGAGCCGATGCCGAATAACATAAACACTTGCCAAATTTCCATTGAATGCGATCCGCTCTATTTATTGTCGGGATGAATGATGTTGTATAATGCCGAGTAATCTTTTTTCGCAGATTTTATATTGCTATCGTTCAATATTTCATGAATTGCAGCAATTGCCCGTGTATCGAGCTTTAATTTGCCAGCTTCCTGCAGCACCAGCCCGACATCTTTTAGCAGCCATTGAACGGGAAAATTAGCGGTGTCAAATTGACGTGTTAAATAATTATCGAGCTTTTTATCGAATGTGGGCGCATACAGTGCGCTGCGCCGCAGTACGCTCATGAACATATCTACATCCACACCCGCAGAACGAACCAAGCCGAGGCTGAGGGAAAACGCTGCGGTTTCTGCTGCAATCAGGTGGTTTAGTGCCAGTTTCAAGGTTGCTGCATGTCCGATTTCCCCGATCCAATAAATATCCGATCCAAATATTCTGAATATCGATTCGTGTTGCTGGAATTGCGCCAACGTCGAGCCGACCATAACAATCAGCCGGCGTTCCCGCACTTGCGGCACGCTGCCCAAAACCGGTGCTTCCAGATACTCCCCGCCCGATTTTACAATTCGCGAATGGATCAATTTGCTTTCATCCGGCGAAATAGTGCCCATTTGCAGCACCGTTTTCCCGTCAAATTTTGGGGCGTTGACAACCGGAAACAGTGTATCTGAAATAGCTTTTCCGTCGCTGAACATCAGGATAATTATTTCCGCAGCCTCGATTGCATCTTTCGCAGAAACAGCAACTTGCGCACCGATGTCGCTCAATGGCAACGCTTTTTCGCGGGTGCGATTCCAGACAATCGCATCGTGACCCGTTGCAACCAACTGCTCAGCCATCGGATAGCCCATCAAACCGGTGCCCAATAATGCGATTTTCATGATTTTCTCCCGGTTAAAATATCGTCAACCAATTGTTTTATTTCATTTTGTAACGCGATGTGCAGCGCATGATTTTCCGCGCGTGAGGTGTGAATTTCGATAATTCCGCGTATGCCGTTGTTTTGCCAATCCAGATGTTTTTCCGCGAAATCCGAATTATTTTTTGGCTGCGCATATGCCAAACCAAATTGTCGAGCCAAATTTGAAAATTCAAAATGATGCGGCGTTCCGAAATATTGTTCAAAAATATCACTCTCGCCGGAAACCGGGAGGAATGAAAAAATGCCGCCGCCTTTATTGTTTATCAAAACAATTATCAATGGCTGTTCGATGTGATTCAGCAGCGCCAGTGAATTCATGTCATGCAATAGAGCGAGATCGCCAATCAATACAGTAACCGGTGAATGTAATCCGGTGGCGAAACCGGTAGCTGTGGCTATCGTCCCATCAATGCCGCTGGCACCCCGATTTGCGGCAACTCTCAAAGGCGTTGCAACGGGATTGCAAAACATATCGACATCGCGGATGGGCATGCTCGATGCCAAAAACAATCCGCTATGCGGTTTTGTGTGGCTGATAATTTGCCGAGCGGCAGATATTTCGGTAACCTCAGCCGATTGTGAATCGACGTGTTTTTCAATCAATCGCTCGACTTTTTGGGTAACTGCGTTGAAATCAAATTTATCTTTTTGTGATGCAATTGGGTTGCCAATTCGGGAACTTAACGATTTGCAAAATTCCGCCGGTTCACAAACGATCCGCTCGCTGACCTGATGATTCGGATCGTACCGAAACGGTGACTTTGCAATTGTCATATAATTTTCGGGGCGCACATCATTCATCCACTGCGATAGCCGTTTAGAAACCGGCATCGCGCCAAACTGAATTACAACATCCGGTCGAAATTGATTTTTGAATGTGGTTGAAAGCAATAGCTGATCGAAATATGGAACGGACATCTTCATTAAATTTGGGGAATAAAAGCGTGACTGAACATCAGCAAAAACCGGTATGTTGTGCCGAATGGCAAGCTTGGCAATTTCATCGATATCTATTGCACCCAAACCTCTTCCCGCAATAATCAGATTTTGTTTCGCTGTCGTAATTTGCACAGCGCATTTTATAATTGCATTTTCATCCGGCAGTTGCCGCGCCTGTGAATATGTTGTCGATTTAATTTCAGTAAAATCAACAGCTTCGGGTATCAAACCGGTATCAATAAACGGTTCGCGAAACATGCAATTCAGATGGACGGGTCCAGCCGGGGAATTTGTCGCGCGGAAAACAGCGTGTATTATCGTTGAAAAAACGGTTGCGAGTGATACCGCGCTATCCGGCGCGGGAAAATCAAATGTCCAACGCGGATAATCGGCAAACATGCCCGTTTGCAGGATGGTTTGATTAGCGCCGGTTTCCCGTAGTTCGGGTGGACGATCGGCTGTCAAAACAATCAGCGGTTGACAATCGGTTGCCGCTTCAACAATTGCCGGATAATAATTGGCTGCAGCGGTTCCGGATGTGCAAATCAACGCAGCAGGTTTGCCGGTTGCTCTGGCGTATCCCAATGCATGAAATGCGGCTGCACGCTCATCGAAACAGACGATTGATTTAACCTTTTTTTTTCGGGCAACAGCCATCGTTAACGGAGTGGATCGCGAGCCGGGAGATATTACAAAATAATCAATTGAGCTCCGGAAAAGTGCTTCGATGATGGCACTTCCCCATTGCCGGTTTAGCAAAGCTGTTGTTTTGTTGGTGTTCACGTTGGTTCTGGGATGATACGTGGATAAAAAAAACAGCCGGACAGAAATGCCCGGCTGTTTCAAAAAAGTATGAAGTTTAGGCTACTTCTTCAATTTCCTCGCGCTTTTTCGTGACAAAACGCTTTTGTAAACCACCGGTCAGTGCAAAAAAGGCACCGAGCGCAAATGTGATGCTGCCGAGCCATAAAATGCTGATAAACGGTTTTTCGCTGAGTTCGATTGCCAGCATATCGCGAGGCACATCACCCGGTTTTGCAGGCGCATAAACCATCAATTTCGCCTGTCCCGATCCGGCATTTACGCCGGTCAGTTCGATGCGGTAACCGGTATCTTCAATCGGAATGGGTTCGTGCGACATTTGTCCGCCGTTGGCAACCAGCGTTGGCATCACATCGTAAGTAGTTGTTTTTCCATCAACTTCCGCTTCAACTGTAACCATTGCGGTAACTTTTGCTGCGGCTCCCATTTCCGTTTTGAAGCTGTTGAAAGTGATTTTTTTGCCGAGCAACGTGGTCGATTGACCCTTGGTGAGGGTTACCTCTTGCTGACTGGTCAACCGTGCCGGCGTGTAGGAAATCGGTGAAATGTAAACATCGCGAGCAAATTGGGCGCGAACATCCGGCGCAACCATATAGCCTTTGGTATATTCGCTATAATAGAATTGCGGGTATGCGTCATATTCATTGCCGTGCGTGGTGCGAACCCGAAGTTTTACGCGGTCGCGTCCGTCCGGCATATCGATAAAGCTGATGAACTGGATTTGATATCCGCCGGCAGCTTCGGTGAATTCGCCTTTGGGCAACATTACTTTTTCGCTGGTGTCATATACTGATGATGTGATTGTTCCGATCAGCATAAAGCCCCAACCGATGTGGGTGATATATCCACCGGCTTTGCTCAGGTTGCGTTTGATAAATAATCCGGCAACTTTTGCGTTAATAATGATAACCATGCATGCCAAAAAGAACATCAAATATGGCGAATATTTTAACGCGCCGCTGAATAATACATCGCGGAGTTGTTCAAAAAATGCCGGTGTGACTGTGCCTTCAATCGCGTAATAAGGTGTGTGTTCACCGATCGAAGTCATGGTTCCCAAACCGAGTGTTACTGCGGCACCTGTCAAAATCAGTGCGGCAATCGCAGCACCAATGATGGTCGATTTATTGCGCAGTTCAGATGTTTTCCATGCGAGAAGTGGTGCAATTGCAATCATCGTAAACATAAACACAGAAACAGGAATGATCATTGTGTTGTAGAAATCCGGTGATAGACTGATCGGGTCGCCAAACCATTGGGTGAAAAGCGGCGCAGAAGTGCCCAGCAATACAAAAAATGCGACGAAAATAAGCGCCATCATTCCAAAGAAAATGAAGGTTTCGCGATTGAACATTCCTTTGCCAAATTCGACCGGCGTAGATCCGGAACGAATGTAATCAATCATGAACCGAACCCAGAAGAACAGAAATAATCCAGTAAATACAGCCTGGAACAATACCAGATAAGCACTAAGCCCGGATGGTGCAAATGAGTGCACCGAAAAATCTGTTAGAACACCTGACCGTGTGAGATACGATCCCCACAGCATTGTTAAAAACGATAGTCCTGCCCACAAATAATTTGTTCTTACTAATGATTTTCGTTTTTGCTGAATCAACATACCGTGCAATAAAATGATACTGAAAATCCACGGAACCAATGATGCATTTTCAACAGGGTCCCATCCCCAGTATCCGCCCCAGCCTAATGTTACATAAGCCCAGTATCCACCCATGATGATACCGACACCAAGAATCATGGTGTTAAAAATGACCCACGGGCGGGCATCTTTTATCCACGAATGATGATCGCGGCGAATCAGCGCAGACATTGCAAACAGGAATGGCACTACCGTTGAGCTATATCCGACAAAAAGTGTCGGCGGGTGAATAACCATCCACGGATTTTGCAACAATGGGTTTAACCCGGCGCCATCCTGAGGAACAAATCCAACCGGAACTTCAGCATATTGATGCCAAATCATTGTAAACGGGCTCTTTTTGAGCAAAATCAACAAAAGGAAAGCCTGGACAAGGCTGAGGTAAACCATAAGCAATGGATTTTTTCGTGCATTTTTCCGCATCAAAATAATGCCATAAATAAATCCATAGGTTAACCACAGCAAAAATGTGCCCTGCTGGCCAGCCCAAAGTGTGGAAAACAGATAGAATTTATTGAGTATCCGCGAAGAATAACTGTAAACGTAGTTAACTTCGAAGTTGTGGTTCATTATCAGAAAAATGAGATAAACCAGGGAAATCAGAACACCGAAACCAGTAACCCAAAAGCTGCGGTTGGCAAAATCGAACATTCGATCGTTGCCATCCCTGTAATATAGATAATATGCAGTTGTTGCCGTAATAGCCGCAACAAAAGAAAGTGCAATTAAAATGACGCCAGTAATCATGATCTGGCTCCTCCCTCAAAGGTTTCAGCTTCATATTTGGAGGGGCATTTTACAAGAATTTCGCTGGCATGAAAAACATCGCCATTAAAACGACCCTTTGCGACAATTTCCATCGCTTCATCAAAATTCGACGGTTTGACACCGTCGTAAATTACCTGAACCTCTGTACCGGCTTCGTCCAATATCTTAAAATTGAAGGTTTTATGTTCAATATCAAACATGTCCGATCCGCTGACACGCGAGCCTTTTATTTGCACTGCGGTGCCTTTGTCCCTTGCCTCGGCAACGGAAACATATGGTGTCATGGATTGTTGCAGGTTCATTCCGGCAAACCCCAGAAACAATAGAATGATTCCTATCCCGACGATATATTTAGCCTTCATAACTTGACTCCGTTTAAATGGTGGTTATACAGTTTCTTCATCCATTTCGATTCTTTTTTCCAAATTTTTTACTTTTCTATCCAGATACATCAAATAGAAAAAAATCCCGCCCCAAACAATCATTGTAACGATCATTACGACATATATATCTTCACCAACAACTTTTTCTTGCGGTTGAGTCATCGTTTTCAGGGTATCGGGCAACAGTGTTGCTAACGCAATCATCATCTCGATTATCCTTCTGCTCGGTTCATTGTTAGTTTTTCGATGTAATTTTCACGAATGGCCAGTTTTGCCTTCAATCTCAACATCCAGACGTATAAAAATGTAAATCCAAACAACGACGCAAAGAAAACTTCGCGCATGCGTCCACTCATTTTGATTTTACCTTCGGAATTGATCAATGGATCCGGGTGGAGCGATTCATAAATTCGCGGCACGATATACATAAAAAACGGCACCGTCAGAAATGCGATAATCGAATAGACTGCGGCGAGACGGGCACGTTTTTCATCGTCCTCAACAGCGGAGCGCAATGCGAAATATGCAGCATAAATCAACAGTAATATAAAAATTGACGTTTGGCGCGGATCCCAATTCCACGGATGCCCCCAAATTTCGTCCGCCCAGATGGCGCCGGTCACTGTGGCCAAAATGGTAAAAATCAAGCCAAGGTGTGCCGATGAAGTGCTCCAGATATCATCCGAAACCCGGTTTCGTCGCAGATATTGCACACTGTAAACGGCAGAAACCAGAAATGCCAATGTTGCAATCCATGCGCAGGGAACGTGAAAAAACAAAATCCGGGTGGTTTCGCCAAGTGCTTTGGCGCGTGGCGCATACATAAATGCAGCCCAAATAACACCACCCATCCAAATTCCTAATCCAATTTTCCCCAATTTATTGATGAGGCTCATATCGATATTCCGTTATTTATTCCAGATAAATTCAAATAATAATACAGAAGCCGTGATAATTACAATAGTAAACGAAAATAGAACCTGCACGTCTGAATAGCTGTTTGCAAATGCGCCACCCTCGTATGCCAGCTTTGTTCCGTTAATTGCCGGAATCAAAACCGGGAGCGCAATCGGAAAAGCTACAACTGCAAAAAGCGCGCCACGACTGCTGGCAAGTGCGATAATCGCTGCAATAATGGTAGCTACAGAGGATAAAGCCAAACTTCCGAGTATTAAAATTGTAAAGAAAACGGTGCCACTTTTTGGCACAGCGCTCATCATAAGCATATAAAGTGGCACTATAATGAGTTCCAAGCCGAATAATAATACCACATTAAAGAGCCATTTTCCAATCAAAACTGCATTCGGCGGTAAAACGAGGCGCAGTGTATCGGCGGTTTGCTGCTCTTCTTCGCGAACAAAAACATGCGATAACCCGGCCATCGCGGCAAAAAACAGGATGATCCAAAAAAGTGGTGCCAGCACTTCCGGGCTTAATTTTGTCGGTCCGATCGAAAAACTTACTGCCGTTAAAGTAATTACCGCAAACATGGCAATTGCATTTAATGCATACCGCGTGCGAAATTCCAAACGCAAATCTTTTTCGAAAACCATTCCACCTTGTTTAAGTAACATCCACACGCTGCGTTGCAAGAACAACTTCCTCCGGTTCATTGGTCGCGATAATGACAATGTTTGACTGTCTGTAAGTTTCGATAATGCTGTAAACCCATTGTTTCCCTGTTTCATCCAGATTTGCCGTCGGCTCATCCAAAATGAGGACTTTCGGTTGGTGATACAGCGCTGCTGCATATTTTACACGTTGCAACATCCCCGATGAATATGCCCTGAGCGGATCGTGCAGGCGATTCTGAAGCCCAACTGCGGTTAGTAATTCCAAAATCCGCTTTTTTTCAACATGTCCTGTTCTGGATTTGGCAAAGAAACTGAGGTTTTCCCAGGCAGTGAGATCTTTATATAATTGAAGGTATGGACTGACAAGCCCTATTTGCTGTGCGGCATCAATCTGATCGAGTGTTTTCCCGTTTTCAATAAAACTGACGGTGCCATTGGAGGCACCCATCAAGCCGCAAATGATCCGCACAAGCGTTGATTTTCCACTTCCGTTCGGTCCGGTAACAACCAGTGTGCCGGGTGAATCGATCTGAAAATGGATGTTTTTTAACACCTGCCGGCGTTGGAAATATTTCGATATATTGTCTGCTGTTATTCTCATGCCAATTGGGACAAATCGCCTCTCAAAATCATTTCAAGATAACATCATTTCTAAATAGATGCCATATTTTAATGACTGATCACCATTGATTAAAGGAAATTAATAAAAAAGTACGAATTTTCACAACCACTATTGCCGTTTAACATAAAGCATTTTTGTTACCCTGGCATAGCTGCCAAAGATACCGACTCCCCCATCAATCGGATCAATAATATTCGGTATTTCGCCGGGCGAAAGCGTAGAACCGCCGGATTGCAATACCGCAGATGTAATGTAATTATAAATGTTATCATCCAATGCATTTGCGGAAATTTGATTTGGACCGAAAAAAGTGATGGCAATCCACGGTAATTTGATGGTTAGGGAGCCATCCGGATTCCGGTCGTAATTTTCTTCGTTAAACGGTGGCGATTCATTGATTCTAAAATCTTCGATATCATCCTCTTCCTCGTCAAAAAAATCGTTGAAAAAAGGAGTGAGATTTTCAACTGTCGGTTCGAAAGATTCTGTTGAAAAAACATAAATATTTTGACGACCGGGATAAAAACTGGACGACAGGTCTATTTCCAACTGAGCTGAAGAACCGAACACCACTGAATCCGCGGTTGATGTCAAAATCTGAAATGTGTCCGGCACCAACGTAGTGGAACGGAGGATTGCATCGTCGTCGGGAAAGGTTATTTCCAGCGAATAGCTACGCAGCGGCTGCACGAGATGTGTATTATTTTCCGGGAGATAGACACCGCGCTCGGCGCTTTCCTGATAACGAAATTCGACATCCGGGCTGTTGATTCCGGCTAAAGTAACAGAAACATTGGCATTGCTGATGGCCAGATCTTCAAAATTATACGGTTTGCCAAAACCGATGGTTTGAGACAGCCGGATTTCCGGTAACGGCTCCAGCGCATACATGTAGGATTCAACAACATATTCCGGTTCAAACTGATCGGTGTTCTCCACATCGCAGGAAAACGTGAACCCGAAAATTGTTGCTAATACACTGAATAAAATGAACTTACGATATGTTTTCATGGGATACCTTTTTATCAGCTTTTCAATTAGTCATCATAGTTTAGAAATCGATAGTGAACGAAATGTTGGGGATAATCGGCAACATTCGCACGTCTTCGCGCACGATAGGGTTTTCGGTGAGGTCGTATGAATAGAACCAAATGTTGCGTCTCGAATACAAATTGATCACCTGCAATTGCAATTCATACGGCAATTTAAAGAGCTTACCGTTTCGGGTAAACCCAATGTCAAGCCGGTGATACGCAGGCAATCTTGAGGCATTCAATCCGCCGACAATGAACGGGTCCAACTCGTTCGACGATGTCGGGAAATTGAGTTCGTAGCTGCCCAGAACATCTGTGTATGCCTGCCCTGTGGCGTAATTAAACACGACTGTTGCACGCCATTTTTTTGACAATTGGTAATTCATGACCAAATTTACATCGTGAATCCGGTCAAATTTGGGGGGATAATACTGATCGTTATTGTATTCCGGGAAACGGCGGCGGCTGGTTCCCCATGTGTATCCCAAAAATCCGTTGAGCTTGCCTTTGCGCTTTTGCAGAAAAAATTCCGCCCCGTACGCATAGCCTTTTCCGAAACGAAAGAGTTCGTTGTAATCCAGTCCGGCGGGGTCTTGCACGCGCGGGTCGAGTTCGAATAATTCCCGCATGTTGCGGTAATACAACTCGACATCAAAATTGTAGGTTTCGCTGGGTTTGGTTTTCAGTGCGACCACAAATTGATCGCCCCATGCCGGCGGCACGCCATCGTCAGTGGTTAGCCATGTGTCAAATCCGGTGAAAGCTTCGTTGGTGATGAGCGTTAAATATTGGTAATATCGCCCGTATGCGACCTGAAACAGCATATCCGTACGGTAAAAATATTCTGCGGAGATGCGCGGTTCCAATCGATAAAAATCGCCGCTGTCGATGTAGCTGCCGCGAAGCCCGGTTTTCACACTCATCCGTTCGGACGGTTTCCACTGATTTTCCACATAAGCTGAGCCATATTTGGCATCGATGGTTTCGTTGAGCGTTTCTTCATTATCAAACCTGTTCCGAACGGCAAGCTCCAATGCACCGGCCCAAAATCCGGTTTTAAACTGAAATTTTCCGGACGGAATATATTCGAAATCACCTTTTACAGAATAATCGCTAACTGTATTGTCTCGCTCAAAAGGTGTTGAGTTGATTAAAAAACGCGGATAACTAAAATAATTTGATGCAGTTAGCGTAAAGTTCGAAAACAGCTTTTTTGAGAAAACGTGCGTCCAGTTGGTGCTGAATGTTCGGTTGCCGTAATTCAGGTTGAATTCCGCATCTTCTGCAAACGGGAATTCGACGTTATCTGTTCCGGCGTAAAATGCAAAATTCAGCCGGTTGTTTTCGTTGGGATCGTAATTGATTTTCCCGTTGAGATCGTAAAAATAGAACGCATCCGGCACATCGTCTATCGAGTTGCGCAAAGCTGCCAGCAATGGCTCCAGTGTCGAGCGGCGCAGCGCAAACATCACCGAACCTTTGGGAATCGGTCCTTCCAGATTTAATCGCGAAGCCAGTAAACCAACGCTCAATCGCCCCTGAAATTCCTTCCGGTTGCCATCTCGATTAAAAATATCGATGACCGAGCCAAGCCTTCCGCCATATTCTGCCGGATATCCGCCTTTGTAAATTCGCACATCCTTTATCGCATCTGGATTAAATGTTGAGAAAAACCCAAAAAAGTGCGAAGGATTGTAAACGGTGGTACGATCCAATAAAATCAGTGTTTGATCCTGGCTTCCGCCGCGAATATATAACCCGCTGGAAAAATCAGAGCTGGCTTTTATACCCGGCAGCAGTTGAATTGCCCGAAATAAATCTGCTTCCAAAATTGCGGGTAAATCGCGCACTTGTGCGGGTTGCATATCCAGAACGCCCACCTGCTTTTCTTCCTCGAAAGAATATTCAGCCTCAACAGTAACCGTTTGGCCTTCCACAACAGCAGGGCTCAACTCAATGTCAATCCGCAGCGCAGAACCTGGAGCAATCGTGATTTTTTTACGGAAATCCAGAAAACCGATATAGCTGGCAACCAAAGTGTATTCGCCCGGTTTTACATCTGGCATCGTATAGTAACCGCTATTGTTTGTGGTTGTGCCTTGCTGGGTTCCATCGATGTAAACATTCGCCATAATCAGGGTTTCGCCGGATGTGGCATCTTTAACATAGCCGGTAATTATGCCGGGCTGCGCCAACACTCCAATATTCAGAAGCAACAGTAATACCCAAATTCGCTCTAACAATCTAACAGAAAATGCCATCTGGTTTCCTTTAATCATAAGTTACTTTGTTCTTAATGTCACATAGAACGAAGAAAAACTGAACAAGTTCTCATATTTTTGAATTCATAATTTAGTATGAATCGGGTGGCAAAAAAGGGAGAAATAATATTGCAACATTTATGAAATAAATGAAAAAAGCACCGGAAAAATTTCCCCGGTGCTTTAGAAAGATACAATTGAAACCGCAATTTTTTAAAACAGCCACTGCGCAATTTGCGAACCGATGGTAATAAATAAAGCTGCTAAAAAGAGCGTCGGTATGTTCTTTATTTCAAAATCTTCGATCAACTTATCCGTAACCCACAGCAATCCTGCGTTGATAACAAACACAAATAACCCGAAAGTAATGAGCACCGCAGGTAGTGAAATGATAAACAAAACCCAGAAAAATAATGCATTTAATAGCGCATAAACGACGGCAACAATTAACGCCGTTGTGTAATTTTTCAAACGAATACCGGGAAGAAACTGAGCTACCAAAAAGATGATGCCGCTTAATATCGCTACTTTAAAAATGAAATTCATATAAATTATCCTCCATTCATGATTTCAGTATGTTACCGAAAACCGGGCAATTTTTGAACGACTAATTTTATTTAAGGGGGAAAAAAATCCCTTGTTTTTATTGAATGAATATATTTAAATGTAACATAATACTGATGTTATACAAACAAAGCGTTGTGATTGAACTAAACGTTACCCGCCAAAATTGATTTACCAAAATTGCTAAAATAACCGGTTTATGTACAATTCCGGTATTCGTTTATCCAAACAGGAGCGGTGCATCGAATCTAATTTGCTACCATGTATGAGCTGTATTTCGGGGTTTTATGTTCTGAATAATCAACTATTTAGGAGGAGTGATACATGCGTGGTAACCCATTAAAAGCATACGTTTCGGATGAACAATTTCAACTGCTTTGGGAAAATGGATTTTTAAATGAGCGGGCAATCCGGGATTATTACATCCGTCAAAAATTCTCGAAGCTAAAGGAAGCAACTCGCCCGAAAGTAATTATTGATCAATTGCAACGCGAATTTGCATATCTATCGCACGAAACCATTCGCAAAATTGTTTACTCAAAAGAAGCTGAGTTAGAAGAACTGCAATATGATTAATTATTTGTTCATGTTTTTTAAAAACATGCTAATTTGTTTGGCAGCCCGGAGAGATGCGCCCGGCTTTCCAAGTGCATCTTTGATTACACTCAATCGGGATTTTACGGCTTCATAATATTTTTGATCAGTGAAATAGCGCGCAATTGCAGCACTTACGGCATCGGTGGTAATTTCTTTCTGGATAAATTCGGGGACAACTTTTTCACCGGCAACAATGTTTGCCAATGCAATTTTATCAATTTTCACCAAAAATCGTCCCAGCCAATATGTAATCGGCGATACCTCGTAAAGCACAGCCATTGGCGTTTGGAGAAAACCCATTTCCAGCGTTGCGGTGCCGCTGGCAACCATTGTTGCATGAGAATATCGCATCAATTGATGCGATTTGCCTTCCACAATTTTGATATCATTAGATTTGATAACTTCCTGATAAAGCTCATCCGGCAGTTGGCTTGCTTTGCCGATTACCGGAATTGCTCCAAATTGATCTCTGATGATGGTCGCAACCGCAACCATTACCGGCAGCAGTTTGCGCACTTCCATCTCCCGCGATCCGGGAAATAAACCGAGAATTTGTTGTCCGGGTGCAATACCGGTTTGCTTCCGGAAGTCGTCTTCGGATTGGGAAATTTGCACCTGATCAACCAGCGGATGTCCGACAAATTTCGCATTTATGCCATGATTGGCATAAAAATCAACTTCGAATCGGAACAGTATCAACAGTAAATCAATGTATTTCCGGACTTTCTCAACCCGTTTTTCGCCCCACGCCCACAGTTGCGGACTGATATAGTAGATAACCGGAATACCCGCTTCGTGGGCGAGTTTGGCAATCCGCAAATTAAATCCGGGATAATCCACCAAAATAACGGCATCCACTCCCCTTTTCATTTCCGCAACAATATCTCGCTGAACTTGCCGGATAAACGGCAGGTGTTTGATAATTTCGGTGATGCCGAGGACCGCAAGCTGGCGAATGTGATAAATCAGATGTGCGCCGGTACGCTGCATATCATCACCGCCAATGCCGGTAAATTCTATTTCCGGATGAATATTTTGTAATTCAAGAATCAGGTCTGCCGCGTGTTTGTCACCGGAGGCTTCGCCTGCAATGATCAAAATTTTTGTCATATTTTCTGATGTATAAGCAAAAAGCCGGACGATAGCATCCGGCTTTTCATATGTTAAGTAATATACTGTTTTTGCTTAGTTTGTGAGCACTTCTTTTTCTTTTTGTGCCAACAAATCGTCAACATCCTGTATGTATTTGTCTGTCAATTTCTGGATCTGATCCTGACCATCGTGGCTGTTGTCTTCCGAAATTTCGTGAGATTTTTCCAGCTTTTTGATGCTTTCATTTGCATCCCGCCGGACGTTTCTTACGGCAACGCGGCAATCTTCACAAAACTTTTTCACCAGTTTCAACAGGCTTTGCCGGCGTTCTTCGCTGAGTTCAGGAATCGGCAAACGGATGACGTTGCCATCGTTTCCCGGATTTAATCCCAGATCTGAGCTGAGAATCGCTTTTTCGATTTCAGGGATCAACCGCTTTTCCCACGGCTGAACGACAATTAACCGTGGTTCCGGTGCTGAAACCGTGGCAACCTGATTGATTGGCATTATTGAACCATAATATTCAACTTTCACAGAATCCAACAATGACGGTGTTGCCCTGCCAGTGCGAATGGTTGCGAGTTCATGCTGTAAATGCTCAAGCGATTTAGACATGCGCTCTTCGGCATCCATTAAAATGCTGTCAAGTGTCATACTTAACCTCTTACCTTTGTTCCAATGGGTTCACCCATAACTACCCGCATTAAATTGCCGGGTTCATCCATATTAAACACAATTATGGGCAATTGGTTCTCCATAGAGAGTGTAATTGCAGTGCCATCCATAACCTTCAAACCTTCTTTAACAACTTGCATATATGGCAATTCGTCAAATTTGATTGCGGTCGGATCTTTTTCGGGATCGGCAGTATAAACGCCATCGACCCGGGTTCCTTTTAAAATGACATCCGCCTTGATTTCCACAGCACGTAAAACAGCCGCAGTATCGGTTGTAAAATATGGATTACCGGTACCTGCAGCAAAAATAACAACGCGCCCTTTTGCAAGATCGTTAATTGCTTTGCGTCGAATAAATGGTTCGGCAATTTGGCTCATCCGGATGGCTGTTTGCACCCGCGTATCCAGCCCAATGTTTTCCAATGCATTTTGCATTGCCATAGAGTTGATAACAGTGGCGAGCATTCCCATATAATCTGCGGAAACTCTATCCATTTCGCGAGCGGCTTCGGAAATACCCCGAAAGATATTTCCGCCGCCAACAACGATGCCAACCTGTACACCTGTTTCAGCTACGTTGCGAATTTCTTCCGCGTAACGCCGCAAAACAGGTAACTGAATACCAAATTTATCTTCACCGGCTAATGACTCACCGCTCAGTTTTAACAAGATCCTTTTGTAATGAGGGCGACCTGTCATTATTCGTCTCCAATACGAAAGCGTGCGATTTTGCGAATAGAAATATTTTCACCCAATTTGGCGATAACTTCCGTTACATAATCTTTTACCGTTTTGTCGCCATCTTTGATGAAAGATTGTTCTTCCAGAACATTTTCGGTGTAGAATTTTTCCAAACGTCCGGTGGCAATTTTTTCGAGAATATGATCCGGTTTACCGGATTCTTTTGCCTGGGCTTTGAAAATATCCATTTCATGATCGATCAATTTTTGATCGACCTGATCACGCGTAATTGCGATGGGATTGGTTGCGGCAACTTGCATCGCCACGTTTTTCACCAATTCTTTGAAATCGTCAGTTTTAGCCACGAAGTCTGTTTCGCAACTGACTTCGATCAAAACGCCTAACTTTCCACCCGGGTGGATATATGCTTCAACAAGTCCGTCCTTTGCATCACGTCCGGCTTTTTTTTCTGCTTTGGCAATACCTTTTTTGCGAAGGAAATCAACTGCTTTTTCCATATCGCCGCCAGTTTCCGTGAGTGCATTTTTGCAATCCATCATACCGGCACCGGTGAGTTCGCGCAGCTCCTTTACCTGTGCTGCTGTAATGTTAGCCATTATGTTTAACTCCTGTTTATTTTAAATTTAAAGCGATTAATCTTTCTTTACATCTTCCTTTTCGGCGGAGCGACGTGCTTCCAGTTCTGCGGTTGCGTCAACTGCGGCATCGGCAATCGTTTTGGTGATAATGCCAATTGCTTTGGTTGAATCGTCGTTTCCGGGAATCGGGAAATCAATTTCATCGGGATCGCAATTTGTATCCACTATTGCGAAAATAGGTATGCCGAGTTTGCGTCCTTCTTTCACGGCAATTTCTTCTTTTTTAGTATCAACGACAAAAATCGCACCGGGAAGCCGCTTCATTTCCTGAATGCCGGCAAACACCTTTTTCATTTTCTCGATTTCGCGATCGATCATGAGGCGTTCTTTTTTGGTGAGTTTGTCCGCAGTGCCGTCGCTGACCATCTTTTCCAGATTTTCAAGTTTACGAATGCTTTTCTTGATGGTCGAAAAATTTGTGAGCGTACCACCAAGCCAGCGTTCGGTCATATAAGGCATGCCCGCACGGGTAGCTTCTGAAACAATGATATTCTGAGCCTGTTGTTTGGTACCGACAAACAAAACCGGTTCGCCGTTCATCACAGTCTCTTTAATCGCATTGTAAGCTGTTTGCAAATGTTCGAGCGTTTTTTTCAGATCGATGATGTGAATATTGTTACGCTCCATAAAAATGTATGGGCGCATCTTGGGATTCCAGCGGCGGGTGAGGTGTCCAAAATGCACACCGCTTTTCAGCAAATCTTCTAATGTTGCTTTCATTGACAAAAAATCTCCTTTATTCGGGTTATTCCGCCACTGCCTTTTAACGCCGGCATTCTTCCGATCGGAAGATCACCCTGCCGGAGCTTTGGGGACAGTGTGTGTGATAAAATAAGTAAATCCAACGACTTAACGTTTGGAGAACTGGAAACGCTTACGTGCTTTCGGCTGACCGTATTTCTTACGTTCAACTTCACGGGAATCGCGTGTTAAAAATCCGGCGGCTTTCAGTTCGCCACGGAGATTAACATCATATTCCAGCATCGCACGGGAGATGCCCAAACGCAGTGCGCCAGCCTGTCCGGCAAGTCCACCGCCAATGATATTGGCATCAATATCAAATTTTCCCAACATGTTGGTAAATTCGAAAGGTTGTTCAATAACCATTTTGAGCGTTTCGCGTTTAAAATAATCCAAAACTTCGCGACCATTGACAACAATTTTGCCACTTCCGGGCTTCAGCCGGACTCTCGCGACGGAGGACTTGCGCCGTCCTGTTGCGACATAAACTTCCATCTAATACCTCGTTAAAAAGTTAGGGTTTGGGGTTGTTGCGCATCATGCGGATGATTTGTTCCGGGATACACTTTCAGCTTTTTGAGCATCTTGCGACCTAGCGCATTTTTGGGGAGCATCAACCGCACTGCATGTTCAATCACATATTCCGGACGCTTTGCAATCATTCGTTTATAAGGCGTCTCTTTTCCGCCGCCGGGATAGCCGGAGTGGGAAAAATATGTTTTTTGATCGGCTTTGTTGCCGGTTAACCGCACTTTGTTGGCATTCAGAACAACGACAAAATCGCCAACATCCTGATGCGGTGCGTAATTCGGTTTGTGCTTGCCCTGCAAAATGCGGGCAATATTGGATGCGAGACGACCCAATACAATATCTTCGCCATCCACCACAAACCATTTTTGATCAGCAATTATCTGATCTGGCTTCGAATAATCAGTTCTCACTGTATTTTTCCTCCTTTTACATTGAGAATTACAAAGTCGCCAAATTTAGGTGAGCACTTCAATTATGTCAAGTATTTTTTCAAATACAAAATTCATACCGGACTTGACTTAGCGCATTTAAAATACAAATTTACGCGAGAAATCGACCGGATAATTTTCAAATTTTATTGCAATCTGTCCTAATTTTATTACTTTGATTCGTTTCGAAAGTGATTCCGTTTGGCAGCGAATAATAACGCCCGTTGCGAATAAAATTTCGCTGCAACCTGATAATAAGCTGAATTTAACGAAACATCAGACGATAACCAGATTTTAACATGCAAACAACAGTTTAGATAATTAATTAAGGAGGTCCATCACGTGAACATAGCTGTGTGTGTAAAACAAACGCCGGATACGACGACAAAAGTAACCATCGCCGGAGATGGGAAATCGGTGGCAGATGACGGTATTCAATGGATCATCAATCCCTACGATGAATTTGCAATTGAAGAAGCCCTGAAACTCACCGAAAAAAGCGGTGGCGAAGTAACCATCGTCACTTTGGGTTCGGCAAGTGCCGAAAAAACCATTCGCGAAGCATTGGCGATGGGTGCTCACAAAGCCGTACGAATCAATGTTGAGCGAATCCCGGATGATCCGCTGGTTACTGCAAAAGCACTTGCCGAAACGTTGAAAGAAGGCAACTATGACCTGATTTTTCTCGGTCGCCAGGCGATCGATGACGACCACGGACAGATGCCGCAATTGGTTGCAACCGCACTCGATTTGCCCTGCGTTACCGTCGTCATCGGACTGGAAATTGACGGCAGCAACGGGACTGCAACGCGCGAAATCGAAGGTGGTTCGGAACGTGTTTCCTTTGGTTTACCCGCTGTTATCGGCGCAAACCGAAAGTTGAACGAACCGCGATATCGTTCACTAAAAGGCATTATGCAGGCGAAAAAGAAATCTATTGAAGTGAAAGAAGTTTCGCTCGCCGCACCTAAATTGGTGGTTGAAAAAATTGCCTATCCGCCGGCAAAAGATGCGGGAAAAATATTCACCAACGGTGCGGAAGACGCCGCAGAAGTTGTTCGGTTGCTCCGCGAAGAAGCCAAAGTGATTTAACCAAAGTCGAGAAAAAACAGGAGATTAAATAATGGCAAACATTGTTGTAATCGCTGAAAGTTCAGCGGGAAAACTAAAAGCAGTCAGTTACGAAATGTTCACCGCTGCGAAACAAATGGCAGATGCAACCGGCGGCAGCGCAACGGCTGTGGTGCTCGGTCCGGATGCAGCGTCGCTGGCAAATGAAGCCGGCAAATACGGCATTGCCAATGCCGTTGCAATCGAAGATAGCAAGCTTTCAAAATACAGCCCGGATGTTGCGGCAAAAGCAGTCGCCGCAGTCGCCAAAGAAAAAGATGCAGATGCGGTTATCGCAGCGGCAACGTTTACCGGTAAAGATTTGCTGGCACGCGTATCGATGCTGCTGGATGCCGGATTAGCGCAGGATTGTGTCAGTTTTCGCGCCGATGGCGGAAAATTTGTATTCACCCGTCCGATGTATGCCGGAAAAGTGCTGGCAGATATCAGCATCAATTCAACACCCGCACTGGCAACCCTTCGCCCCAAAAGTGTAAAAGCGGTAGAATCCGCAACGGCTGTTTCCGTTGAAACACTCTCCCCTGCCCTGCCCGATCCCAAAGCGGTTGTCGAAGAAGTTGCAACCGGCGAAGGCGGCAAAATTGACGTGACGCAGGCAGATATTGTTGTCAGCGGCGGACGCGGGCTGAAAGGTCCGGAGAACTGGCAGCTCATCGAAAAGCTGGCGGACGCGTTAGGTGCTGCCACAGGCTGTTCCCGACCCGTTTCCGACGAAGGTTGGCGCCCGCACGGCGAGCACGTCGGTCAAACTGGAAAAACGGTTTCTCCTCAATTATATATCGCTGCCGGAATTTCCGGAGCCATTCAGCACATTGCCGGAATTTCGTCTTCAAAATTCATTGTTGCGATCAACAAAGATGCCGATGCGCCAATTTTCAAAGTGGCTGATTACGGCATCGTTGGCGATTTATTTGAAGTTCTGCCCGCAATGACCGAAGCTGTGAAGCACATTAAATCGGGCGAATAAAGTGTTGATTATTAATTAGATATGCCATTTAATCCCCGCCAAATGCGGGGATTTTTTTTGTCGATTACTTCCGCAGTGCACCCATCAAATAATTTTTAAATGTTGAAAATTCGGTTGGCAGCGAGCGAGCGATTTTTTCTTTTGACAACGCTTTGGTCAACTGTGCCGGAATTTCCGGTGAGATTCCGATAGTCGATTCGACCACATCGAGAAATTTGACCGGATGCGCTGTTTCCAGAAAAACGCCCTGCCACTTCCCGGATTGCCCGGCGAGAAATTGTTTCAGCCCCAAATACCCGACCGCGCCGTGCGGATCCAAAACATAGCCTGTTCGATCGTAAATTTCCAGCATCGTTTTGCGGGTTTCCGCATCTGTAAATGCGAAACCGGAAACCGATTTTCTGATCCGCGCCAAATCGTGATCGAACAACGCGAGCATTCGCACAAAATTGCTGGGATTGCCCACATCCATCGCATTCGAAATAGTGTGAACCGAAGTTTTTGGCAAAAATTCCCCGTTTTGCAAATACGCCGGAACCACATCGTTCACATTTGTTGCGGCGACAAACCGGGTGATTGGCACGCCCGCTGTTTTTGCCATCAATCCTGCGGTGAGGTTGCCAAAATTGCCACTCGGCACCGAAAATACCGAGTCAACGAATGGATCGGGCAATCGCGACCACGCGTAACCGTAATAAAATGATTGCGGAATCAGCCGGGCAATATTGATCGAATTTGCAGATGTCAACCGGAAATTATTCTGCAATTCGCCATCTAAAAACGCCTGTTTTACCAATGCCTGACAATCGTCAAACGTGCCGCCAATTTCCAGCGCCGTGATATTTTCGGCGAGTGTAGTTAGCTGTTTTTCCTGAATTTGGCTCACCTTTCCGGACGGATACAACACAATCACCCGAATGCCCGGAACGCGATAAAAACCGTTGGCAACCGCACTTCCCGTATCGCCGGAAGTTGCCACCAAAATGGTGAGTTCGCGGTTGTCATTTTGCACAAAATGACCCATCAATTGCGCCATAAATCGCGCTGCAAAATCTTTGAATGCGAGCGTTGGTCCGTGAAACAATTCCAGCGAAAAAATATCCGGTTCGACCGGAACCAGCGGCGCGTCAAAATTGATGGCCGTTTCGATCACTTTTCGCAAAACATGCGGTTCGACGCTTTCTGAAAGCAAGTTGTCAGCCATCGCGGTTGCAATTTCCTGAAACGACATTTGCCGAAAAGCGTGGATTCTTTCAGCCGGAATTTGCGGGATGTTTTCGGGCATGTATAGCCCGTTATCCGGTGGTAATCCGGTTAAAACAGCATCGCGAAAACTTACGCGATGGGCAGAATTGTTGGTGCTGTAAAATTTCATAAAGTTATTATTTTCAAAAGTTTAGCAGATTGCTGTTAAACGCGGACGGCGCCAACCGGATTAATTCGCGAACAATAATAGTTGCTCTCGACGCCATTTGCTGCGCAGGCATTTTGCATTGCTTTACCGATTGAAATTGCGGTGTCGTCGTTTGTGCAAAATGCAAAAATGGACGGTCCGGAACCGGAAATGCTGCACCCGAACGCCCCCGCATCCAGCGCGGCTTGTTTGATTTGGGCAAATCCGGGAATCAACGGCGACCGGCAGGGTTCGGCGATCGCATCGTGCAGCGAGCGTCCGATCAAATCGTAATCTTCACGCAACAATCCTGCAACGAGCGCGCCGAAATTACCAACTTGCGACAATGCATCTTTCAGGCAGATTTTTTCCGGCAGTTTGCCGCGCGTGTCGGACGTGCGGATTTCGATTGCGGGATGCAAAATGACACAGCGCAATTCCCTCGGAGTGGGCAATTGCAGCACATCCAGCGGATCGTAGCTGCGAATTAAAATGATGCCGCCGAGCAGCGCCGGAGCGATATTATCCGCATGCGCCAGCCCGGATGCAACGGTTTCGCCTTCCATCGCAACCGGCAGCAATTCTCGGTAGCTCAACGGTGCGCCCAGCAATTCGTTGACCGCGACAACCGCCGCAACCGCACTGGCTGCGCTGGAGCCCATTCCGCTGGCCAATGGCATTTCTTTGTGAATTTCGATTTCGAGATTGGTCACCTGATCGAGGGTTTCGAGCAGTTTCATGACTGCAACGCCGGCGGTATTTTTGTGCAATTCCATCGGCAATCGTCCGTTGTCGCCGTGAATGGCGGCGATTTTTACGCCGGGCTGTTCGCTGAGCCGGGCAGTCACCCGGTCGCCGAGGTGCTCGATGGCGAATCCCATCACATCAAATCCGCAGGCGACATTGGCGACCGTTGCGGGTGCAAAAATAGTAATTTCACTATTCATCTAAGTTCCAGATTTTATTGAATGATACGAATAATATCTGCAAAAACGCCTGCAGCCGTAATGGCGGCTCCGGCACCCGGACCACGGACCACCAGCGGGTTTTCCCGGTATCGTTCGGTGGTGAAGCTGATCATGTTGTCGCTGCCGTTCAGGTTGAAAAACGGGTGCGATTCATCAACCGCAATTAATTGGACAGTCGCGTTGCCGTTCTCCAGGGTGGCAATGTAGCGCAGACGTTTTTTCGCCCGCTGCGCAGCCGATTGTTTTTCTGCAAATTGCGCGTCTTCTGCGGCAAGTTTTTCGAAAAATTCATCGACAGATTTGGCTTTTCCGGCGCTGTCGCTGACCAGATTTTCCAGCGCGATATCGCTCAACTCAATGCGCAGTCCGGTTTCTCTGGCGAGAATGAGCAACTTGCGGGCGACATCCAAACCGTTCAAATCATCGCGGGGATCGGGCTCCGTGTAGCCCAGTTGTTGCGCCTCGCGAACTACTGCGCTAAACGGCGTCGATCCGTCGAATCGATTAAAAATGTAACTCAAAGTTCCGGACAAAACACCCTCAATTTTGATGATCCGGTCGCCGCTGTTGCGCAAATCTTTTAAAGTGCTGATCACCGGCAATCCGGCGCCAACGTTGGTTTCGTAAAGAAATTTTGCACCGCTGCGGGCACAGATTTTTTTCAGATTTGCAAAATCGTCAAATGCTCCGGCGGCGGCTTTTTTGTTGGGTGTGACCACAGAAATTTCGTGATTCAGCAGTGTCGCATATTCTGCCACAACCGTTTCGCTGGCGCTGCAATCCACAAAAACACAATTTGGTAAGTTTAGTGAAATCAGATTGTTAACGGCATTTTCAATGGACGCGCTTTCCGCTGATTCCGCGAAATCTGCACGCCAGTTTTCCAGCGAAATTCCTTTGGGATTCAGCAATGCTTTTCGCGAATTGGCGATGCCGACAACCCGGATTTCCGAATCATTTTCCGTGCGCAATCGCTCCTGATTTTCGGCGATTTGTTGCAGCAACGTTCCCCCCACCAATCCGATTCCGGCAACCAGCACATTCAGCCGATGGGATATTCTGCCAAAAAATGCCTCGTGAATGGCACGCACCGCGCGAGTTTCGTCCGCCGCGGAAATCACAACAGAAATATTCAACTCCGATGAGCCCTGCGCGATTGCCACAACGTTTATTTTACGGCTGCCCAACGCATTAAAAAATCTGCCGGAAATACCGGGCGTGTGGCGCATATTTTCGCCGACGATGGCGACGATGCTCAAATTTTCTTCCAAAACCGGCGGATTGATCCGGTTCGCCTGAATTTCCAACTCAAATTCTTCGTGCAGCAGTTCGCGGGCGGATTTTGCATCGCCGGGCGCAACCGCGAGGCAAATCGAATGTTCGGATGATGCCTGTGTAATCAAAATGATGTTGATTCCCGCTGCTGCCAGCGCGCTGAAAATACGCATCGATGTGCCGGCAACGCCGATCATTCCTGTGCCTTCGATGCGCAGTAATCCCACCCGGGAAATGGATGTAACCCCTTTGATCGCCTGTGTGATGTGCGATTCGGGTTTTTCGCCGCCATTTTCGGCTAAATTTCGCCGGATGAGCGTACCGGAAAAATCCGGGTTGAATGTGTTTAAAATGCGAATCGGGATATTTTTGCGCATCGCCGGAAGCATGGTTGGCGGATGAATTACTTTTGCGCCAAAATGGGACATTTCCAACGCTTCCTCATACGACAAAACGGGTTGGGTAAACGCCTCCGGCACTTTGCGGGGATCGGCGGTCATTACGCCGTCCACATCTGTCCAGATTTCGATTTCCGGTGCGTTGAGCGCTGCGCCAAAAATGGCTGCGCTGTAATCCGAACCGCTACGACCGAGGGTGGTGGTTTCGCCGTTTTCGGTGGCGCCGCAAAATCCCGTGATAACCTGCACCCGTTTTTCGGACGCTGCAAAATAGTTGTTTGTCAACACGCTGGTTGTTGCGAAATCGACCCGTGCACTACCGAAACGGGCATCGGTACGCACCAATTTTCGGGCATCCACAAATTCAGCAGAAACAGCAGCTTCGCGCATTTTTGCGGTGATAATCTGGCAGGAAAACCATTCGCCGAAGCACATCACAAAATCCAGCGATTTCAGCGATAATTCTTTCAGTAAAAAAATGCCGTGCAGTAAATCCCGTAAATTGGCAATTTTTGCGTCGAACAGATTTGCAATTGTTTGTCGTTCGCTGCCGAGCAATGCATCCGCAAACTGGTTGTGTTTTTCGATGAAATGCTCTAAAATTTTCAGATAATTTTCGTCACCACGGCTGGCAACGGTGCACATTTCGATGAGCTGATCCGTAACACCGCTGAATGCTGAAACAATCACCGCAAGCGGCTGTTTTTCCTGCCCTTTTATTAAAATATCGACAACATTTTTCACCCGTTCCGGCGTCCCGACGGAGGTTCCGCCAAATTTCAGCACACGAATATCCACTTAAAAATTTCCTTATTGAATAGTATGGTTTAGCTTCTATTTTCTGTTTTGAAACCGCGAATTTAAGCCATCCATGAAAACCATTGCAAGTGAATAATGGTCTAATCTTTTTACCGTGAATTCAAAACAGGTGCCACAAAACTGCATCTAATCACCAAAAATTTCCAAATTGAAACAGCTTTTATTTCAATGTGAAACGAAACCGGTATTTGAAATAACCGCAGGTTAGGCTGTTTGTGTGTATAAATGTATAATAAACAATGTGATACCGCCAAGAAAATGCAATGAGCTTTTAATCGTTCAACTTTGGCACCTGACTTGCAAGCTTAATTGACGTTTGAAAATCGGACGCAATTGCGTCGAAAACGACGACACAAAATATAATTTAAAGGAGTTAAGGAATATGAGTAACTGGTTGAGAGGTATTATCGGCGTTGGAATGGTGGTGGGTTTTATTTTTTTCAGTGGTTGCAGCGATGATGATCCGACTGCACCGGATACCGGCAGCGTTTCCGGAACGGTTACGTTTGTTGGCACCTGGCCCGCGTCCCGCGAAGTTCAGGTATCGATTTATAAGGATTTGACAGCCCCGTATATTCCAATGGCAGCACCGGACGGCTTCACCGATCCGATTGCAAGCGGAACCACAACATACAATTATACCCTCGAAGGGTTGGAAAAAGGCACTTATACTGCAATTTATGTGAGCGCCCGCGACCCGCAAAATCCTGCTGCAACCCAGTTGATTGGCATGTACTGGCAATTCACGGATAGCGTTGGCGTTTTCCCCACCCCGCAGGGTAATTTGCCGGATCAGGCTGTTGGTCCGAAATCTGTCACGATTGATAATGATAACATTGACCTGACCGGATTAAATATTGTAGCCAATCTGAATTATTCTCCGTGATCCGGTTTCACATCTGGCTATCGTAATATTATAGAATGCTCGGACACATAAACGTTCGGGCATTCTGCGTTAATTGATCAGCAAATTGATTGCCCTGTTTCGAATGAGGAATGAATGACAAAATATTTATCTATATTGCTGGCACTGTTTTCCATTACTTTCGCGGTTGCACAAACCAATCAGTCGCTGATGAAACAAACGGGAATTGTTGCCGGAAAAGTATTCGACAGCCAAACGAAAAGTCCGCTGGCTTTTGCAAATGTGTTTCTGGATAGCGTATTACTCGGCAGCGAAACCAGCGCAGACGGTCATTATGTTATTCGTTATATTCCGCCGGGAAATTATACGCTGGAAGTGTCGCGATTGGGATATTCGACGTTTCGGGAGAGAATTTCCATCACCAATGGGAAATTGCTCTCACGGGATATCGCGCTCATGCCCACAGAAATCGAAAGTGAAGCCGTGCTGGTCACCGCTGCGCGAAAGGAACAAACCGCAAAAATGGCACCTGCCAGCGTGGTAATTCTCCGCGCGGAGGAACTCGAATCCCGTCCGGTGACCACATTTGATCAGGCGCTGGAATCCGTTCCGGGCGTTTCAGTGTACCGGACAACCGGCGTAAACGTGCAAAGCCTGGGCATTCGCGGCAGCTCGGATGTCGCCGGTGGCGGCATTGGCAATCGCGTTTTATTGATGATCGACGGTCGTCCGGCGCTGACATCGGATGCCGGCGGCGCATACTGGAGCCTCGTTCCCACCAAATTGATCGAACGAGTTGAAGTCGTAAAAGGCGCATTTTCAAGCCTTTACGGCTCGACCGCAATGGGTGGCGTGGTGAACGTGATTACGCGACGGCCATCGTATAAATCGCTGACCTCCATCTCGCTAAAAGGCGGTTTTCTGGAAGATGCACCGGAAGCCATCAAATATTACGATTCGCGCCGTTACCAAAGTGAAGCCGAACTGAGCTATTCCGGCTCAGCCGGCGAGGTTAGTTATTTGTTCAACGTTAGCCGCAAACATTCGGACGGTCACGCCCAAAATACCGCTTATGAATTTTATGATGTTTTCAGCAAAATTATGCTCGGTTTAAAATACAACCGCAACGTAGAAATTACCGTTGGCGGCGGTTATGCAGAAAACGACTATCCCCACTCATGGCTGAATGGCGCCAAACCGCTGAACGTCAAAGATGAATACACCGACGACCGGCAGGTGAAACGCCAGTTTAACGCGGATGTTCATTATTGGGCGGTTCCCAACGGCAATGTGAAATATTCATCGCGATTTTATTATTATTTGAATGCCGCGCGCTCATATTTTAATGAAGATGACCCGAATTACGAGATTCCTTTCAACGAGCCGTTTGGCACCAAAACGGTCATCGACGGGCAAAAATTTGGCAATATTTCACAATTGGACTGGTTTGTAAATGAGAAACATTACCTGATTGCTGGGATTGATACCCAGGTTGATCATGTCGAATCTTCGCCGGATACGGTGCTTTACGGCAATCGCCAGATCAATAATATTGCCGGATTTATGCAATATGAATACACGCCACATCCCAAATTGATCAGCACTTTTGGTATTCGATACGACCACAACCATTTGGTCAGCGGCAAAACATTGAGCCAGCTAAGTCCAAAAATATCATTTGTTTATCGCCCGACTGAGGATATGAGTATCCGCCTGCTCATGGCGCAGGCGTTTCGTGCGCCGACCATTGCGGAGCGCTTTTTCCAGCGGGAAATCGGCGGGGGAACATTGTTTGAACCCAACCCGGATCTGGATGCGGAAAAGATGCAATACTCGCTGGAAATCGGTTCTCGCTGGCAATTCAGCAGATCCGCCGATCTTGATGTTGCGTTGTTCCGCTATCAATACGATGACATGATTTATTGGGTAGATATCAAAGATGAAAAAGGCGTCACCTTTCCATTTTTTCAGGTGCGCAATTTAAACAGGGCATTGATGCAGGGTATTGAAATAACGCTGAGCGCCCATTGGAAACGCCATTGGCGCGGCTCGTTTAACTACACATATCTGGATGCAAAAGATCAGTCACCCAACCGGCTGGATGATATTTTGGCGTATCGCGCGAAACACAGCATGCACCTCAACTCGGATTTCCGGTATCAGACGCTCACGCTGAATGTGAACGGTCGCTACCGCAGCGCAATCGACGAAGTGTTCCTCTATCCCTCGTCAAAACCCGACGCGTTTTGGGTGATGAACAGCAAGTTGCTGTATAAACTCAACCCGACCGTGCAGTTTTCGGTGTCATTAAACAATATTTTGGATACGGAATATGAAGAGCTTGCGCGCTACCGGATGCCCGGCAGAAACTGGATTTTCGGCGCAGAATTTACATTTTGATTGGGGAGAAAAGGGTTCTGTTAAGCCATATTGACAAAAAACCTCCGAAAAGTAGTTGCTCTCCGGAGGTTTTTTTATTTGACACGATTTAACGCTTTGATGTCGGAAATTTTTTCTTTCAATCGATACATTTCGTTGGTGCCGCGCAGCGTTGCTTTTGCCGCAGCCACAATATTTCCAAATGTTGCAGCTTCAAACATATCGTTATTTTCAAGATAATGGGTGACAAAACCTGCGCCGAAGGCATCGCCGCAGCCGGTGGAATCGATCAATCGCGGGATTTTGTTACCGGGAAAATCTTTTTTGCCGGTGATGCCGTTTTTTCGATAAATCAACGAAGTTCCCTGACTGGCTTTGGTCAAAATCAATACCTGATCGTCACGGAAATATCTCTGAAAAAACTCTTTTTCACTCTCTTTTTGGTCGTTTAGCGTCGCAAATTCGTCTTCATTCATCTGCATAAATCGTGGTCCGCTTAACCAGGTTTGCAGGTTTTCCGGTATTCTGCGAATTCGCTTGCCGAGTTCATCGACACCACAGGCGAGAAAATGGAAATCCATGTACATACGATCGCCGCATTTTTCGCATAATTTTTGAAAGGTTGACAATTCGATATCCCAGCCGGTAATCATGTTCAGGATGATGAAATCGGCATCGGTGTATGGTTCGATGTGCTCCCATTCCAACGAGGGAAACGGAAACAATGCTTTTTCGGATCGCTGAGACGGTGAGATGTATTCCAGAATCACTTTATGGTGTGTTCCGGGCAATTTTACCAATCCTTCGGTTGTAACATTTGGCAGTTTCTGCAAAATTGCCAGAACGGTAGTTACGACATCATCGCCAACATAGCTAACTGGTGTAATTTCAACACCTTGGGCAATTTGTGAAAGAATCCCGATATCATAAAAAATACCACCAAAACTTTCAATGGGCACATCGTTAAAGGGTAAAATCAAATCTTTATTTATGGTGCCGACAACAGTGATTTTCATAATGAGATTCCTTAAACTGCCAATTTTTAAATGAGTTGAATTTTCCGGTCAACCTTTTTCGGTTTCCAACTGGAACGTGTGTGCGATGACATCCAACTGATCGAGATAAGGTTTTTTACGCTCACCAATTGCCTGAACATAAAAGTCGATGATGTAAATGGTGCTGCTTTCCGAATCTTTGAAAGCGATGGTTCTGAACGGTCCGCCGATCATTCGCTTGGGATTTTTCCAGGTGCCTTCCAGCCGCATTGCCGGCCATTTTTGAAACCGCACTTGCTCGGCAATGGTCTCCTGCTCAACCACCACATCACCGGAATGGATTTGCGCTGCCAACTCGTTGCGTTTTTTGATCAACCAGCTTGGGCTGATGGTGATCGAATCTGCATCCGGAATCCAGCGAACGGTTAACGAGCGATCGCGATCGGGATAAATCCGGCGCAGCCAAAGGTAGTGTTCGCTTTCTGATTCATCAACCAGTTTGTAATCGTGTTGAATACGCAAAGTAAACGGGAAATTATTGGAAATATATTCCGCTAAATTGTCATCTTCCCCGCGCTCAAACATTTGTTTTTTTAACCGCTGATAGTAGGATTTCTCAAAATCATCGTAAACCAGCTCGCCCAGATCGTAAAGCCGCTGGATCATGGCTTCTTTATCCGGCGCAACCAAAAATACAACATATTGATTTAACGCCCACACATCCTTTTTGGGGATGTAAAAATAATCACCGGATTTGACACCCTGAACAACATCCTCGCCGAGTAAACCGTTGATTTCTTTGGAAACCGGATCATCAGCGTTCAATCTGGCTAAAAAGAAAACGTTGTTTTGATAATGGTATTTTGAGAAATCTTCAAAGGGTCGCCATTTCATAATGTATTCCGGTTCCGGAACCGGTGTGAGGTATTCCTTCATAAAATGGCTGTGTATCGCGTCGCGATAATCTTGCCAATCGGTTGAATCTGCAAATACATAAATTTCGTCCAGTTTACCGAGGCTGTTGGGTTTCGGTTTGCATCCGGCAATCATCACAACAATCATCAAAAACAATAGTTTACGCATCATTTTTCACCTCTGGTTTACGGTTATCATTATAATTCCAAATTGCGGAAAACCCAACAGATATCAAAAAAATATCGATAAAATGGTCAGGTTTTTCGACAAAAGGTTTTCGAAAAATGGGTGCGAGGAGGTATGGTTTGAGAAGTAAATTAAAACCGATAATTGAATCAATATATCGCAACATCCAAAATATTGCAACAACTTGTTTACGGAACCGGCGGAGAATCCGTGCTGGCTGCCGGATGGTTGTGTTTGTAAAACAGCAGCATTACGCCGCCGGCCAAACTCACCAAAACCGGGACGGATGTGTTCAGCAACGAAAGCGCAATCGCTTCCCCTGCGGTTGCGCTGTGAAAAACATTGGCGAGCAACACAACGTAACCCGATTCCCGCACACCTAATCCGTTTACCGAGGGCAATAAACCCATCACAAACGTAATCGGAATCACCAGTAATAGCTGGATAAAGGTAACCTGCGACAACCCCAGCGATTGTGCCAAAACATAATTCATCGCCACAAAAAGGAACTGGAATGTTACCGACAGCAGATAGCCGCCCAAAACCGCAAATTTCGCATTGCGATAAAAATGGATGGATTCGAGAATGCTGTTTATTTTTTCGCCGATTGAGAAGATACTGATTTTACTGAAGATACGTTGGCAAAGTGAGAACAGCGCCGGGTTTAACAAAACGATCATGCTAACCATCACGATGCCAAAAACCACCGCGGTTGTGAAAATAATTGCAGGATCCAGCTCTTTTGCAACCCAAATCATGGAAATGGTGGCGAGGGTCAGCGTTGCGAGTACGCCCAAAATTCGCTCAAATAAAACGGTACCGACGCTGAGCGGCAGGTTGCCGTTGGCACGTCCGACATAATACGCACGGCTCACATCGCCGCCGATTGCAGTCGGCAGAAAATTATTGAAAAAATAGCCGATGAAATAAAACATCAACAATTTCCAATAGCCCGGCGAGTGGTTTTGGCTGACGAGTAAAATTTGCCAGCGAAAAGCCATCAGCACCAAAATCACAACAAAAATGCCGATGGCGAACAGTAATAGCGCCGGATCAACCGAACGAAAATTATCAATAATCCGGTCCAAACCGATCAGATAAACCAAACCGCCCAGCACGCCAAAGCTGATCAAAAATCGCAGAATGTTTGATACAACCTTTTTCATCGGCAGCCTGACTATTGTTCCGAACGCAGTTTTTTGATCTGGTCGAGCTGGGTTTTCGCAAAATTGTCGCTGGGTTGATCGATCAAAATTTTATCCAGCAGCGCAATTGCTTCATCGTATGCGCCAAGCTCCCGGTAAACGCGAACCAGCATCCGGCGAATTTGCCGGGTTTCTTCTTCTACCGCCTGTTTGCGTTGTTCGGGCTGCGCGTTTTCATAAATTTGCGGACGCGGATACAGCGAGCGCATATATTCATAAATGACAGGGCTTTGCGAATCGTTATTTTCCAATGCGTCCAGCAAATTTTCGTATCCGAAACGGGCGTCTTCCATACTTTTGTAATTGAACCCAACCTCGCCGAGCGCGCGGAATACCCGCAACTGCGGCTCACCGGATTTGAGCGTATCGATCGGGATTACATCTGCCATGATTGCCAAACTTGTCAGCACTTCTTCGAACTGGCTGTTCGTAAACGGAATCACTTCCGGCGGCATCACTTCATACATTTTATTGATAACAACTTTGAAATTTTCTTTATCGTTTTGCGATAAATAATGGGTCGCCAACCGGAAAAATGCGGAGCGGTAATTTTGCAACAGCCCGATGATATTCTCATTATAATACACATCCGGGTTGTTGAGGTTGCGATAACGAAAACGGTTGATGAGGTTATCGTGCAACGTTTTTGCATCCAGTTGCCAATCAGGAATGGTGGTCACTTTGAACAGCAATCCGTCCATCCGCTGATATTGGCGCAACCCGTCCAGCCGGTTTTGATCGGAACTGGTAACGGCGAAATACACCGGTTTCTCGAACCGGTTGCTGGCGAGAATGTTCAAAATCATGAAATCCTGCACCCGGAGATACCCCTGCCGTTCTCCACCGCGCATCGGTCCTTCCAGTTTCGGGCGAACTTCGAATACGATTTTTTCCGGGATATTTACCGAATCTTTTCCGGTTGAAAGCTGGTATTCGCGTTTTTCCGCGGCGCGGATCCGGTCGGGAATTGTCGGTACTTCAAAATTTTTGCTGCTCGGCCACGGCACCAAACCAACGCGTTTGATTTGGTCATCGCTCAGGCTGATAGGCACTTTTGGCTCCATGTCACGCAGTTGTTTTATATACCACGAGGTATTCAGCAGGCTGAGGTTGGCAACGCGAACATCTGTCCGCACGCCTTCCACTTCCTGCAGATACCAAAGCGGGAATGTATCGTTATCACCATTGGTGAAAATGATTGCATTATCTTCGGAATTGATAAGCATATTGTAGGAATAATCCGACGCCACAAAATTCCCGGAACGATCGTGTGTATTGATATTCACGGTGTACATCCGTGCCGGAATGACAAACATCAGCACTGCCGTAACCCACACAACCGGGCTGTTGCTGACCGAATCTTTCTTGGATAAAGCCGTGGTGAGCATCTCCAAAATGGCGGCTGCGCCAATTCCGATCCAGATCGAAAACGCGAAAAATGAGCCGACATAACTATAATCCCGTTCTCGCGGCTGTGGATCCGGTTGATTAAGGTAGAGCACAATCGCCAGCCCCGTCATGAAAAAGAGCAAACCGACAGCCAGCGCTTTTTTCCAGTCCCGGAAAGCATGATAGGCAAATCCGATCGCCCCCAAAATGAGCGGCAGATACCAAAACCGGCTGGCATCTGCGCGTTTGCGTTCGCGGTTCAGATCGTTTGTATCTTCGATGCCGCCAAAATTCCAGTAAAAATAGCGCACATACATTTCGTTGATCTGGTAATTCCAGAAAAAATCGCTGCTGCTTTTGTAGCGGTTGCCATTGGGTGATTCCTGACGGCGTTTTTCCCGGTCAAAATGGTGATCGCCATATTGCTCGCGATTGATGTAGCTGATAAACGCTTCGATAGTTTCCGGGTCGTTTTCATCGATATTCGGGTTGAGATTGGAGCGAATAAACACCATCATAAATGAGGAATATCCGATGATAATCAACAACAGCGAGGAAAAAAACAGCGACGGAACATCCATTTTTTTCTGAACGAAATATGCCAGTGCGAGCGTGAGGAAAATCAGAAAAACGCCGAATCCGGCAAATCCGGTTGTCTGGATTATTGCGGGAATTTCTTTAACAACGCCGGGATAAAGCAATGCGGTCAACGCAATGCCAACAATGCCCATCACAACAAATGAGACAATATTTGTTTCATATTTGCGGTAGTAAACGATCATCACGAGCGTTGGCAAAACCAACGCATTTAAAATGTGCACACCCATCGCCAAACCCATCAAATATGCGATGACCAGCAAATAGCGGTCGCGGCTGCGTTCCTCCGCATGATCGCTCCAGACCAAAACCAGCCACACAAAAATGGCGGTGAAAAACATTGAAATGGCGTAAACTTCCGCTTCCACTGCGTTGAACCAGAAACTGTATGAAAACGCAAAACAGAGTGAGCCGATCAAGCCGCCAAAATGAGGCACAAACCGCATGAATCCTTTATTTGGGTCAACTTTTTTCTGACCTTCCAGCGGATTGTTCAAATAATCTTTGATGAAATGAACGATAATCAGATGCAAAAACAGCACGGTAAATGCGCTAGTTATCACCGAAATAAAATTTACGCGTGCGGCAATATCGGTGAAAATCGGCAGCATCGAAAAAATTCTTCCGATGAGCAAATAAACCGGTGCGCCCGGCGGATGCGGAACAGCAAGTTTATACGATGATGCAATAAATTCGCCACAATCCCAAAAAGAAACGGTTGGCGCCATTGTCGAAAGATAGACAAAAAAACTGACCAGAAACGCAATTGCGGCACTGCCGCGATGAATGAGTTTATCGTTCATTGGATAAGGTTGCTCCGGTTATGTTGCGTGAATATTTGATTTCAAAAGGTTTTAGATTTTTAGCCAATAAAGGTTCTGCTGCCCGCAAATCGGAAAATTTGCGTTTGCCCAGCACAAAATATTCGAATACGATGCTGCCGGAATAAACGCGCTCAAAAATCGTTTCATCCGAAACGGTGCGGGCGCGCTGGACTTCCCGGCGTTTGCGTAAAATTAATCCGAGATGCGTAAAAACCCATTTGTAAGCCCGCAAAATGGCGGCGCTATTGCCCAATCGGCCTTTGGCTGTTTCGACAGCCAGCGCCAGAAAATCGAGCGGCATCCGCATCGGAATGCGGATCAGCAGGTTTTTTCGTGACAGGTTTTTCATTAATAAAAACAAGTTGTTACGGTAATTCCAATACATCTTTCGGGGATTATCCTTATTTAACGTACCACCGACATGATGCCAGATTTTGGATGCGGGAAACGCGCCGATATCCCATCCGTTGAGGCGCAATCGCCAGCACAAATCGATTTCTTCCATGTGCATCATAAAATCTTCGTCGAAAACGCCGACCGTGTCGATCGCGGTTTTGCGCAAAAAAATGCAGGCGCCGCTCGCCCAAAACAAACCGCAGGGCTGATCGTATTGCCCCTTATCTTTTTCGATATCCTGAAAAAGGCGTCCCCGGACAAACGGATAGCCAAACCAATCGATAAATCCGCCGCAGGCGCCGGAATATTCCAGATGATCGCGTTGCTGCATTGCCAGAATTTTGGGTTGCGCTGCCGCCAAATGCGGATTCGCCTCGAACGCGGCAACCACCGGTTCCACAAAATCCGGCGCAACCTCAACATCATTATTAATTACACAAATATATTTTCCATTGGCAATTTTCAATCCTTCGTTATTTCCCCGCGCGAACATGTAATTTTCGGCGTTGCGAAGAATTTTCACCTCCGGATATTCGGATTGCACAAAATTGACGCTGTCATCTGTCGAAGCGTTATCAGCCATGATAATTTCGAGATTCGGGTAGGTACAACTGCGAAGCGAATCAAAAAGGTTCTTTAAAAATCGCTTTCCGTTGTAATTCAGCGTCAAAATTGTCACCAGTGGCAATCCAGCCGTCCGGTTCATCGTTTCCTCACAATACTGATATTAAAAAGCATCGCAAATTTTAACCAATTCAACCTGTTTTCGCAAGGGAATAATCATTCGAGCCAATTGCCGCAACATTTATAAATTACTGAAAATACATACACTGCAGCGGAAAATAGGTTCTATAAAATATGGAAAATTATTCTGGAATTTTTGTGAATGCGCGAACAGGGAGTTTGACAAATGGCTTTGTTTTGACCGGAACGATGAAGCAATGGCAGATGTTGTCGGTCGGATAATCGAAATGGGAAAATGTTCGCAGATGGGAATATTTGTCCGGTGTAAAGTGCTGCTTAACGGTTGCGTTCATCGCAAATCAGCGGAGCGGACAGGTCATCCGCCCGCTTTCCGCAGTATCGTAAGTTGAATAAAATCAGTCAATAAACCCGGATTATTTTAGCAGCAACATTTTCCGCGTTTGCCGAAAATCGCCGATGCTGAGCGTGTATAAATACGTGCCGCTGGCAACCTGGTTTCCGTTTTGCGAGCGACCGTCCCAGGTCGCAGTGTAGTTTCCGGGTGTTTGACTGGTGTTGACCAGCGTTCGCACTTCGCGACCAAGCATGTCATAAATCGTTAGTTTTACCGGACTGTTGCTGTTGGCAACCGCATACCGGATTTCGGTCGTCGGGTTGAACGGGTTCGGATAATTTTGCAGCAATTCGTGTTCGGTCGGGATGTTTTGCGCCACTCCCCCATCGTCGATGCCCACGACAACCGGTTTCACCAATCGCAGGTCGTCAAAATATATCGCGCCGGTAACCGCGCTGCCGGTTGTGTTGTCATACGAAATCTGGAAGCTGTCGAAGCGCAGATCGCCGTTCAGCACGCCGTTGCCAAGCCATGTCCCGATCGGGTCATTGGCCAAATCCCACGAAACGAGCCGCCAGCCGATCCAGTCGATGGGCATCCATTCGGTCACTTCGTGATCAGTTGCGCTGCCGTTCGGGGCGTTATCGTCTATCGCAAAGCGGAATTTGGTGTCGCTACCGTCGCCAAAAATGTAAACCTGCAAAATGTAGGTATCGTCAAAAAGTATACCGCGGGGCGTTCCACCGCCGAGATATTCGCGAATCAGCCAGTTGCCAGCGCTGACATCCCAGCCATACGACAGCCGCATGGAACGGTTGCTGCCACTGAGCAAATTGTAATAAATGCTGTTGTTTCCGCGCGATGTTTCGTTGGTCAAAATACCGGTTGTGGTGCCGCTTTGCTGCGGGTCCCACCAGTTGGTCAAAATGTCATTTTGGAACGGATCGATCGTAATTACCTGATATCCAACGTTTCCAGTAGTAAAGCTAAACTGTTGTTCCGTATCGATTTCGTTGCCGAACAAATCTTTCAATCCGGGCTGAACGGTTGCGGAATATTGGGTTAACGGTTCCAGCGCATCGTTCGGGAAAAAGCTGAAAACGGTGCGATCGCTGACCTGAAATTCGAGCAACGAACCCGGAACCGGATCGCCGGTAACGCTGTTTTTCAGCCCGACGCTGGTGGATTGAATGGTCGCAGGATCGATAATTTCATCAAATTCGAGATTGATAATGGGCTGCAAAATGACATTAACCGCGTTTTGGGGCGGAAACGCACCGTTCACCTGCGGCGGCAGCAAATCTTCTTCCTCGGTGGTGAATGTGAGGGTAAACGCATCGCCGCCGATGCCATCGCCGTTGCCATCCAATTCGTGATTGAAAATATCGCGGGCGGTCGAGTCGATAGTCATTGTGTATTGCACGCCCTGCAGCATGTCCGACGGATTGAGAACCAACTTGCGATTGCTGTTTTGCCACTGCGTTGTGTAGGTTAGCGGCGGCTCAAAAGAGAGTGCGTTTTGAACAGAACCGGCGCTCATTCGGCGACTAAATTTAATGGAAATATTGTCAAAAACGCTGATTTCCGTGGCGTTTTGTGCGGGAATGGTTTCTAAAATCAGCGGCGGGCGGGCGTCGATCAGGTTCACATCTGTAAACGTAATAAACGTATCCGAAACCGTGACAGTAAGTGTATCCGGCTCAAAACCTTCCGCAGAAACGATCATTTGGTGCGGTCCAGGCGTTACATTTTCGAAAAAGTAGAAACCGTTGTGCAGCAAATCGGGATCGCTGGTGTATTTGTAAAACAGCGATTGATAAGTGTCCGTTGTGTAAGTTTGACCGGCAAGTTCAACAGTCGCGCCGTTTAGCGGAATCCCCCGTTCGATATCATTAATATACCCCGCAGAAATGCCGACGGTCGGGCGATCAAGCCCGTGATATTTCAAAATCGACCAGTAGAAAGCATACGCTTCCATCCGTTTCCATTCGGCGTTCATATTTCGGGTATTTTGGGTTGGACTGGTGTGAAATCCGGATTCACTGAGCTCGGACGGCATAAAAGTGGTGCGATTGACATGCAAATAAGGTCCGGTAAACGTGCAGCCGTAGAAGCTGCAATCGCCGTAATCGCCAATGGTGGGAATACGCATTGCAGCGGTGAGCAACGGAATCATGTCCCGGCTCATGTCTTTGCCGCCGTTGGGCACTTTTTCCAGCCCATTTTGATATTGCCCCCACAACAGCAAGGTGTTATTTGCCGTCGCTGAACCGGCGTTGCTGTGGATGGAATGATACCACGCCGCACCCAAACTGTTGGCTTCGTCTGTTCGCTGGCTGAGCGAAACCTGAACATTGTCGTCGTAGCGACTGCTCCAAACCGTGTCGATATCGGTAGTTGTCAGCAGCAATTCCAGTGTGTGCAACGAAACGCGCAGGTTTTTTTCGGCTTCCGAATAATTGTAAATACCCATGTTTTCCGTACGGCTATGCCCCGGATCGAGGTAAATATCCCAACCGGACAAACCGGTAACCTGGGCAGTTGCCTGTAAAGAAAATATCGCCGCTAAGGTGATAATTATATTTGATATACGCATGATTAAATTTCCTGTTTTACATCTTTTCTCGATAATTTACACCACTAATTTTCTTCCTGAACGGCGGCCGGCTGAATCGCCAGAATATAAACTTCGCCGGAGTTATAATCGTCGAAAGCGATTTGATCACCTTCCGGCGACCACGATGGGTTTAACTCGATACGATCGTTGGATTTGGTGATGTTCACCGCAGTTCCGCCGGTTGCCGGAACAATGTAAATATCCGACGCTGTAAAGCGATGACCGTCATCTTCGGTGATCATGTATGCCAGATATTTGCCATCCGGCGACCACGCCGGGCGATAGCCTTCGCCCAAATCCACCAGTTCGCTGCCATCCACATTCATCGTGTGCAGATTGCCGCCCATCACTTCAAATGCGATTTTCTGACCGTCCGGTGAAACCGCTATATTAATGTATCGCGCGCCTTTTGCGGGATCGTAAACCTTGGCGATCGCTTCGCCGTTTTCGCTGTTATTTTTGATAGCGATTTTGCCATTTTTATTGTAAACCAGCGCATTACTTTTTTTGACAGAATCTTTGGCGGCAACAAATCCGGTTTCGTATTGAACCACATCTTTTTTGGCAAACGCGTAAACCAGCGCGTCATCGCTGCTCCAGCGCGGCACATCGCGAAAACGGGTTTTTGTGGTCGTCAAATTCCGGTAATCGCCGGTTGCCACGTCGTACACCAGAATTTCGTTAAAGGGAATTCGCCCTTCATATTTGGCAACGCGGGTGACAATTGCCGCACCGTTATGCGACCAACTGAATCCGAATCCGGCGCCGGTTTCGTCGCTGATTTGGCGAATGCTGCCATCAGCTAAATCCAGTAGCCAGATGCCGCGGTAATCCGGTTTGGTGAGTGCAATCAATTGCCCGTCCGTTGGCGACCACACCGGATTTGTGAATTCTTCCGCTGCACTTCCGGCAACTTTTACCGGCTCGCCGGCCGATTGCCACTGTGCAGAAAGATTTATCGTTAAACCAAATAAAAACAAACACATCCAAACATATCGCATTATAAGACTCCGGGAATTTTTGTACGAATATTTCGTTGTTTTGAACTCAAATTTTGATAAAAATACGTTTCCGATAAAGAATTGTCATCATCGCCAGCCAGAATACCACATTTAAAATCGCGTAGCCAAGCGATGCATTTAGCGGGCTTAGCCAACTGGTGAACAGCGTGTCGTAAATCCATTGTTTTAACGAGATGGATTGCCCGTCGGGTCCGCTGATTTTTGTAAAAATGAACACGCGCGCCAGCAAACCGGATAACACAAAAACGGCAATCGCATTCATGCCGTAAATGATGGCAGGTTTCGCCCATTTCTGGATGCCTTTTACATCGATCAGCCAATAGCAAAATCCCAGAAATTGCAGCGCGCAACCGCTGGTGAACACCACATACGAGCTTGTCCACAGCGATTTATTGATCGGGAAAGCGATGCCCCAAAATAATCCTGCCACAATCGCCAGCCATCCGGCGACAAACATCCAGCCGGCAATTTCTTCGCGGGGTTTGCCGGAACGCAGCCAGTGACCGGCCAAAACGCCGGTAAGCGTGGTCGCGATTGCCGGAATTGTGCTCAGGATACCTTCCGGGTCCCATGTTTCCTTCCACATATGCCCTTTCAGCAAACTGAAATCGATGTATGCGGCGAGGTTGCCTTCAACGCTCAGATCGCCGGCGCCGTAGCCGGGAACCGGTATCAATTTCATGATTGCCCAATACGCCAACAGCAATATTCCGGTGATGCCGATTTGCTGACGCAAATTGCTGTTGAGATAAATAATCGATGTAATGGCGTAGCAAACAGCAATTCGCTGCAACACGCCGGGAATCCGCATTTCTGCAAAATTGAAAAACGGGAACAGCGTCAGCAGCAATCCGAGCCCGAAAAGGGTTAACGTTCTGCGCAAAATTTTCAGATAAATTTGCTGTGTGGTAAGTTTTTCAATTTGTCCGGGAAAAGAAAATGCCATTGCCACACCAACAATAAACAGGAAAAATGGGAAAATAAAATCTGTCGGTGTCCAGCCGTGCCAGGCTGCGTGCCCCAGTGGCGGGTAAATGTGGCTCCAACTTCCGGGATTGTTCACCAAAATCATTCCGGCAATCGTAATGCCGCGAAATGCGTCCAATGAAACGAGTCGTTCTTTCATATTCAACCGCTTTCCAGAAAAATTTCCTAACCGTGTGATCCGATCAAAAAGAAAAAAAATAGCGAACCCGGAATTCTGCTGCCAGTATTATCCGGGCATTTCTTTTTCCGAAAATAGATCGCCGGTTGTTAATAACCGGCGACCGGACTAAAATTTTTTGGTGAATTCCTGCCGGTACTGGCGTGGACTCATTTTATGGCGTTCGAAAAACCGGCGGTTGAAATTGGACAAATTGTTGAACCCAACCTCGTAACAAATTTCGGCAATCGACAGCTGGCTCTCGATGAGCAGCTTGCAGGCTCGGCCAATTCGCAATTCGTTTACGTATTGGACGAACGTTTTTCCGGTCGATTTTTTGAAAAACCGGCTGAAAGCAGTAACGCTCATATTGGCAATTTTGGCAGCTTGCTCAAGATTGAGGCGTTGTTTGTAATTTTGGTTGATGTAGGTGCAAACCTTGTCTATCCGGCTTTGTAGCTCCGGCTGGAATTCCTGTGCCAGCTCCACGCTGGACAAAAATGACATTTTTTCTGTGTCCGCTTTTTCGAGCGTGTTGAGGATTTCCATCAGGCTTATCAGCCGTTCCAACCCTTTTTCGCTTTCCATCCGTATCATAATTTCAGCGATTTGGGCGCGGGTTTCGCCCTCAATTTGCAAACCGCGACTGGCGAATCCGCAAATTTGGGATACTGTCAAAAATTCCGGTGCTTCCCGAATGTTCAATCCGGCAACGTTTTCCATAAATTGAATCTGGATGGCATCGTGATGTCCAAGTTGATTTTTTACGGAATTGGTGTACCAGGTGTGGGGCAAATTCGGTCCGAGAAAGAACAGATCGCCGGTTTCGTAATAGGCAATACTGTCGCCGATAAAGCGCTTGCCTTTACTGTTCACCATAAAAATCAGTTCGTACTCGGGATGGCAGTGCCAGTTGAAATCAAACTCGGGTAAATGGATCTTTTTGAACTTGAATGAGGAGAGCGGAGAATTCGTCAGTTTTACATTAACAGGCTTCATCATAACGCAACCGATACTATTTTTATTCAACATCTGCTATTTGATCATAATATACAGTTAATATAGTATGTTTTCCAGTTAAAAAAAATGTAGATAAAAAATATTTTTAAAATTAAACTTTAAGAGAATATATGAACCGGTCGGATACAGAAAATCCGCCAATTTCTACTTCGAGTTGGAATATTTACACCGTAAATGATTGATAATGTTGACCAACTGTGTTAACTTAGTCAGCAAAACACAGACATTCGCGACAGCCGCATTGGTCATTTTTTTTGTGACTTCACAATTTTACCGCTCAGCAAACCATAGGCATATCATGAAAAAAATACTCGTATCGCTTCTACTTGCCTGCTTTTTGTGGCAGTGCGCAGGCACACGGACCGAAACACCACCCAAAGATTGGGTCAGCGCAACAATATCCCAAATGTCGCTGGAGGAGAAAATCGGGCAAATGATGGCTCCGGCCTTTGTTTTTCGATTTTATAATGAAGACGACCCGGATTTTCAGCACATGATTCGGCTGGTGAAGGATTATCACATCGGCGGCGCCATGTTTTATCGCGCCAATCCGTACGCTGTTGCCCGCGATATCCAGCGGTTGCAGGACGAAGCCAAAATTCCCCTGATGATGATGGCGGATATCGAATGGGGCATCACCATGCGCATCAACGAAGGCACGGATTTTCTGCAAAATATGGCTGTCGGCGCGACCGGTTCGGAAGAATACGCTTATCAAATGGGCAAAATTACCGCCGAAGAAGCCCGCGTTTTTGGGGTTCAGGCCGGTTATGCTCCGGCGTTGGATGTCAACAACAATCCCGATAACATTATAATTAACACACGTTCGTTTGGCGAAAATCCCGAGATGGTCGGAAAACTGGGCAGTGCGTTTATTCGCGGATTGCAGGATGGCGGCGTTTATGCCACAGCCAAACATTTTCCCGGTCACGGTGATACAGATGTGGATTCCCATTTGGGATTGCCGGTCATCGGCGCATCTGCCGAACGTATTGAAAATACAGAACTTGCACCGTTTCGCGCAGCGATTGCCGCGGGTGTAAAAATGGTCATGGTTTCGCACATTACCTACAGCGCGTTTCCGCAAATGGAAGGTCGCCCGGCATCGATCGATCCGTATTTTACCACCGAAGTGCTTCGCAACCAGCTCGGTTTTGAGGGGCTGGCAGTCACCGATGCGATGGACATGCGCGGCATCACCAATAATTATTGGGGCGGCGATGCGGCTGTCCGCGCCATCAATGCCGGTATCGACATGGTTTTGATCCCACCGCAATTTGAATCGACGTATCGTTTTGTGGTGCAAGCTGCCAAAGATGGGCGGATTCCGGCGGAACGGATCGACACATCGGTTCGCCGGATTTTGCAGGCAAAATTTGATCAGGGATTGTATCAGAAACCGAAGATCGATTTCGAGAAAATTGAACAGGTTGTCGCCACAAATGCCCACAGCCAAAAAGCTGCAGAAATCGCCGAAGCCGCAATGACGCTGCTCCGCGACGAAAAAAACGTGCTGCCGCTGGCTGCGGAAAATATCAAAAAAGCGATGGTTCTCACCATCACCGATCGTAAAAACAGCAGTTACGATGCGGCGCTCAATCGCGAAGTTTCACGCCGGATTCCCGGAGCGATGATCGCGATGATCGATCCGCGAACCACCGTTGCCGAAGCGCAGGAAATTGTCGCGATGGCCGATTCAGTGGATGCCATCGTCGCCGGTGTGTTTGTGACCTGGGGCAGCTACAAAGGCTCCGTTTCGCTGCCGGATACGGTGGTAATGCTGCTCGATCAACTGTTCGAAACCGAAACGCCGATGGCGGTGGTTTCATTCGGTTCGCCATACGAAATTCGTAAAATGCCAAACACGCCGAGTTATCTGTGTGCGTACGGCACGGGCGGAACCGCTGTCAACGCCGCGGTAAAAGCAGTGTTCGGGGAAATTCCGGTTCGTGGGAAATTACCGGTTTCCATCCCGGAATTTTATGCGATCGGCGACGGGCTGCAACGCGATGCCCGACCGATGCAAATCGAACGTGCTATCGATGACGAACTGTTCACCGAAGCTTACGATGTGCTCAAAGAAGCTATTGCAGATTCGGTTTTCCCCGGCGCGCAGGTTGCCATCGTTCACGACGGAAAACTGTTGGCCAGCAAAAGTTTCGGGCGCCAAACCTACGATGCCAATTCCCCGGCTGTCACTGCCGAAACGATATACGATCTCGCATCGGTAACCAAAGTGGTTTCCACTACCATTTCCGCGATGCGGCTGTGGGAACAAAGCCGGCTGGAGCTGGACATTCCGGTTCACAGCTATCTACCGAAATTTACCGGCGGATTGAAAGATTCCGTAACTGTGCGAAACCTGCTCACCCACTCTTCCGGCGCGCATTGGTGGTCACCGCTGTGGCAGGTTGCCAAAAATAAACCCGAAGCGCTGGATTACATTTATCAACTGCCGCTCGATTTTACACCCGGCGATTCGGTGATTTACTCCGATCTCGGATTGATTATGGCCGGTGAAATTCTCCGGACGATCACCGGGAAAGAAATGGACGAACTTTCCGCAGATTTGATTTACCAACCGCTCGGTTTGAAAAACACTATGTATAATCCGTCCCGCGATTTGCTGCCGCGAATTGCGCCGACCGAAATCGGCGGGAGTATGGATCGCGGATTGATTCACGGCGATGTTCACGACGAAAACACCTTTTTCCTGAACGGCGTTTCGTCGCATGCCGGATTGTTTTCCACGGCGGAAGATTTGGCGGTCATCGGTCAAATGCTGATCAACGGCGGCGTTTACGCCCACAAACGATACATGTCGCCATCGACAGTAAAATACTGGACAACCCCGCAAAATATACCCGAAGGCAGCACCCGCGCAATCGGCTGGGATACGCCATCCAAAGGAAAATCGATGTATGGCGATCTGCTTTCCGAAGGCAGCTTCGGACATTCCGGGTTTACCGGAACCACGTTTGTCGTCGATCCGAATCGAAAAATTGCCATGATTTTGCTGACCAACCGCGTTTATCCCACCCGGGAACGTGGCGGCGTTTATCCGGTTCGTCGGGCGTTTCACAATGCGGTGCTCAAAGCGATACTGAAAAAAATGGGTGAAAACGTCGGGGAGGTCGCAGATAACTAATGGGATTTACCACAATTGATATCATTATAGTTGTTGTTTACATGGCGGCATCTGCGGCATTCGGCGCATACATCGGACGAAACCAGAAATCTGCCAACGATTATTTTTTGGGCGGCAGATCGATCCCGTGGTACGCAGTGATGTTCAGCATCGTCGCGACCGAAACCAGCGTGCTCACGTTTATCGGCATTCCGGCTGTGAGTTACGGCGGAAATATGACGTTTCTGCAATTGGTGTTCGGCTATGTGGTCGGGCGCGGGCTGGTTTCCGTGATTCTGCTGCCGGCGTATTATCGCGGCGATTTGAGTACGGCGTATCACTTTTTGGGCGATCGTTTTGGGCAACGGATGCGCAACACCGCCAGCGTCACATTCATGATTACCCGACTGTTAGCCGACGGCGTCCGGCTGTTTGCAACGGCAATTCCGCTGGCAATTATCATGAAAAGCAGCGGCACTTTCAGCGGAATGAGCAACACGGCATTTTATATTTATGCGATTATCGCGGTGGGTGTGCTGACAATGGTTTACACCTATATCGGCGGTATTAAATCTGTCATTTGGATGGACATGATTCAGTGGTTAATTTATATGGGTGGCGCCATTTTAGCCGGTTGGATGATGCTCAACAAATTACCCAACGGATTTTCAGATGTTATCGCCGCCGCCGCACCCGACAACAAATTCCAGTGGTTTTACAGTGGTTTCGAACTCAGCTTCTCCGATTTCATCAAAAACTCCTACACATTTCTGACGGCGGTTGCCGGCGGCGCAATTTTCAGTCTGGCTTCGCACGGAACCGATCAGTTGATTGTTCAGCGAGTGCTCACTTGCCGCAATCTCGCGGATAGCAAAAAAGCGATGATCGGCAGCGGTTTTACCGTATTGCTCCAATTTCTGGTTTTCCTGATCATCGGTGTGATGCTGTTTGCGTTTTACAACGGTGCCAGTATTCAGGAACTCGGACTCAGTCGCTCGGACGGTATTTTTCCCAAATTTATTGTGGAAGAAATGCCTCCCGGCATCAGCGGGTTGATTGTCGCTGCGCTGTTTGCCGCGGCGATGAGCACGCTCTCCAGCAGCCTTTCCAGCTTGTCCAGCGCGGCGGTGCTCGATATTTATTTGCCGCTGTTCGGAAAGGACAAAACAGAGGCGCAGCAACTCAAAACGTCCCGATTGGCGACAATAATCTGGGGCGTGATTTTGGTTGGCGTTGCCATTCTTTTTATCGGACTGGAAGGCACAGTCGTTGAAGTAGCGCTCGGTATTGCATCATATACATACGGCGGTCTGCTCGGCACTTTTCTGCTCGGACTGGTGTATGCGAAAGCAAAAGAAACGGATGCGATCGTCGGGTTTATCGTTGCGCTGATCGTGATGACGATCGTGATCCAAATGGTTCAAATCGCCTGGCCGCTATATACGGTTGTCGGCAGCCTGACCACTATTGTGGTTGGCATCATCTCGAACGCACTACGCGGAGGCGCCGATGCAAGTTAGTTTTCTGGACTGGACATTTGTCGCGGTTTATTTTGTGCTGGCACTGGGCATCGGGCTTTATTTTTCCCGCAAAGCCGGTGGCGATATTGTGGAATATTTTACATCCGGGCGCAGCCTGCCGTGGTGGCTGGCCGGCACCAGCATGGTTGCAACCACGTTCGCTGCAGATACGCCGCTGGCGGTAACCGAACTGGTAGCCAATCACGGCATCGCCGGGAACTGGCTCTGGTGGAACATGTTGATGAGCGGTTTGCTCACCGTTTTCCTGTTTGCGCGGTTGTGGCGACGGGCGGAGGTGCTCACCGATGTCGAGTTCACCGAAATCCGTTATTCCGGCAAACCGGCGGCCATTTTGCGCGGATTCCGGGCGCTCTATCTCGCAATTCCGATCAACCTGATTATTCTCGGTTGGGTAACGCTGGCGATGGTCAAAATTATCGAATTATCTATCGGTGTGGACAAATGGGTTGCGGTCGGGATTTGCGTTTTGGTAACATTATTATACAGCGGACTCAGCGGATTGTGGGGCGTGGTCGTCACCGATTTTCTGCAATTTATCATCGCGATGGTTGGCTCGATTGCGCTGGCGTTTTTTGCTGTTGATGCCGTTGGCGGCATCGACGGGCTAAAAACAGGGCTGATTGCCCAATACGGTGCGGATCATCAAATTCTCAATTTTACGCCGGAAATCGGATCTGTCTGGATGCCGTTGACCGCATTTTTTGTGTATCTGGCGGTGAACTGGTGGGCAGCCTGGTATCCCGGGGCGGAACCGGGCGGCGGCGGTTACATTGCCCAACGGATGTTCGCCACCAAAAACGAACGCCATTCGCTGCTGGCGACGCTATGGTTCAATATTGCGCATTATGCGTTGCGCCCGTGGCCGTGGGTGCTGGTTGCGCTGACCAGTTTGGTGCTTTTTCCGAATGTCGAAGACAAACAAACCGGCTACATTTTGGTGATGCTCAATTATCTGCCGACCGGTTTCAAAGGGCTGATGCTCGCCTCTTTTGCAGCGGCGTTTATGTCCACTGTCAGCACTCAGCTCAACTGGGGCAGTTCATATTTGATCAACGATTTTTACAAACGGTTTGTAAAAACGGATGCGTCCGAAAAACATTATGTTATGGCCGCTCGAATTTCCACCGTGTTTTTGGTGATCGCCGGCGCACTCATTACTTCCCAAATGGAGACCATCGCCGGCGCGTGGAAATTTTTGCTGGCGATCGGCGCGGGCACCGGATCGGTTTATATTTTGCGCTGGTTTTGGTGGCGAATTAACGCATGGTCGGAAATTTCGGCGATGCTCGCATCTCTGATTGTTTCGATTGTGTTGCAAAGCGTTTTGGGGATGGATACCAACGATGCCCACGGTTTTGCAATGGTCATGTTGATTACGGTTGGCATCAGCACAATAACCTGGCTGACGGTTACATTTTTAACCGCGCCGGAAACCGAGGAAACGCTGATCAAATTTTATCGCAAAACACGTCCCGGCGGCAGCATGTGGAAACCCATCGCAGCGAAAGCGCCGGATGTGAAAGCGGATACCGGATTGGGTCGCGATTTGCTCGACTGGCTCGCCGGTATCATCATGATTTATTCCGCGCTGTTCGGTTTCGGTAAATTGTTGCTCGGCGAAACGCTAATGGGTCTGGGATTGCTGCTGATTGCTGCACTCGGTTTCGGTTTTATCATGTGGGATTTAAGCGCCAGAAATTGGGAAGCATTAAAATAAAACTATTGGATGTACAATGTCAGACATTTCAAATCATTGGGAATTAAACGAACCGTTTCCGCTTTCCGAAAAACAAATTGAGTTTTTCCGGAGCAACGGTTTTATCAAAATTCGCGATGTGCTTTCACCGTTTGATCTGGATACTTACGCCCGGGAAATTACCAAAAAGGTATTCGAACTGAACAATCTTCACGAAAAACCGATGGCAGAACGGGATACCTATCAGCAGGCGTTTTTGCAGGTTACCAATCTGTGGCAGCACAGCGACATTGTGAAATCGTTTGTGTTCAGCAAACGGTTGGCCGGCATTGCTGCCGAGCTGTTGGGCACCCGCGGTGTCCGGCTATATCACGATCAGGCGTTATATAAAGAACCCGGCGGCGGATTTACGCCGTGGCACGCCGATCAATATTATTGGCCGTTGGCTACCGAAAAATGTTGCACGGTCTGGATTCCGTTGCAGCGCACCTCATTAGATATGGGGCCGTTGGCATTCTCCGCCAAAAGCCACACCTTCTCCGGCGGACGCAATTTCAAAATCAGCGATGAAAGCGAGAAAGAAATTGCCGAAGCACTGAAAAAACAACAATTTGAATATATTCAGGAATCTTTCGATCCGGGTGAAGTAAGTTTTCACTATGGCTGGACGTTCCACCGGGCCGGACCGAACACAACGCCAAATCCGCGTAAAGTAATGACCATCATTTATATGGACATTGATATGCAGCTAAAGGCACCCGAAAATGAAAATCAGGCGTTGGATCGCGATGCGTTTTGCCCGGGCGTTCAGCAAGGTGAAACCATACAAACAGCGCTGAACCCAATACTCTACCAGCGCGATTCACATCAGGAGAGATAAGCATGCAAGATGGTGTTTTTAAAGAAATTGAAAATCTTGTGACGGAGGCAAGAAACCCCGCATCGGAAGAAATTGACAGCAAGACAACCGAGGAAATCCTCAGGATTATCAATACAGAAGATCAAAAAATTCCCGGAATCGTTGAGCAGGAAATTCCCTATATCGCGAAAGCGGTGGATTTGCTCGTCGAAACGTTCAAAAATAACGGGCGTTTATTTTATATCGGCGCGGGAACCAGCGGACGGCTGGGCGTGCTCGATGCGGCAGAATGCCCACCTACTTTTGGCACATCGCCGGAAATGGTTCAGGGCATTATCGCCGGTGGCGAAAAAGCGTTGATCAGCGCGCAGGAAGGCAGCGAGGATAAACATGAGCAGGGGCAAAAAGATTTGCTCGCCCGCGGATTCACCGAAAACGATGTGCTCTGCGGCATTGCCGCCAGCTACCGTACGCCGTATGTGCTCGGTGCGTTGGAAAAAGCCCACGAAATGGGCGCGAAAACCCTTTTTGTCACCTGCAACCCGCGCGAACGAATTACCTTTCCGGTGGATATCGCCATTTGTGTGGTTGTCGGGCCGGAAGTGGTGATGGGTTCCACCCGGATGAAAGCCGGCACCGCCACCAAATTGGTGCTGAACATGCTCACCACCGCATCGATGATTCGCATGGGAAAAGTATTCGGCAATATGATGGTCGATTTGATGATGACTTCCCGCAAACTGGAAGAGCGTTCCAAACGTACGGTGATGATGGTTACCGGCGTCGATTACGAAACCGCCGTTACTGTATTGGCGAAAGCGAAAGGGCATGTCAAAACGGCATTGGTGATGATTCTTGCTGATGTGGATGCCGAAACCGCCCGGCAACGGTTGGTTCAAAGCAACGGTTTTGTCCGAAAAGCATTGGAGATAACTTCAGTATAGTTTGATGTTTAGATGACTATTTATTAAAACAAAAAAGAGTGAGTTTATCATGCCACGCAAAGATCGTGTGACGTTAAGCCCTGTGGAAAACGCCGCACTGCAAAAATCATTGTTTAAAGATTTTAACCCGGTAACGGAGCGAATTCCGACGATCATCGTTGACAATTTTCCGGCGCTCGGAAAACTGGCTGCGATGCGATTTCTGGAATGGGTTCAGCAAAATCCCGAAGGCGTAATTTCGCTGCCAACCGGAAAAACACCCGAGCATTTTATCAAATGGGTCACCCATATTCAACGCAATTGGGAAAACCCGGAAATGCGCAAATTTCTGGAAGAAAGCGGATTGAATCCCGCCAAAAAACCGGAAATGAACGGGCTGCGATTTGTTCAAATCGATGAGTTTTATCCGATCAATCCCAAACAGCACAACAGTTTTTACGCGTATATCAGGCAATTTTATATCGAGAGTTTCGGGCTTTCACGCGATCGTGCGATGCTGATTAATTGCGAAAAAATCGGGCTGGAGCCCGGCGAATCGCTGTCCGATGTCTGGCCAAACCACACCGTTGACCTCTCGCTGCGCTACCGCTACGGCAAAACCCGCGAAGAACGCCGCCAGCGCGATATGCTGGCACGCATCGATCAATGGTGCCAGGAATATGAGGAGATCATTCGCGGAATGGGCGGGATCGGTTTCTTCCTCGGCGGGATCGGCCCGGACGGGCACATCGGCTTCAATGTCAGCGGATCGGATCATTATTCGACAACCCGGCTGACGCCGACCAACTACGAAACGCAAGCTTCGGCGGCGACGGATCTCGGTGGCATCGAGATTTCCCGCAACCGGCTGGTGATCACCATCGGTTTAGGAACCATCGCGTACAACCCGCAATGTGTGGCTATCATTATCGCCGCAGGTGAAGCAAAAGCGTCGGTTATCCGCGATGCGATTGAAAATCCGCCGAACATTCTGTATCCCGCAACGGTGTTGCAACAATTGGCGAACGCCCGATTTTACATCACACGCGGCGCCGCAAAACTGATGAAAGAGCGTCAGAAAGCGCTCATCGAAATGGAAGATCCGCTGGCGTCGGAAACTATCGAAAAAATTGTGGTGGACACAGCGGTGAACGCCCGCAAATCGATTACCGCGCTCAGCCCGTCGGATTTTCGTGAAGACATGCTCGGCAAAGTGATGCTCAAAAAAAACAGCGGAAATTTGAAAGATACCCTTCAAGCTGTCCGCGATGATTTGATGACCAAACTGGAATGCGGTATTTCGAAACACAGCAACAAACGCTTTTTACACACCGAGCCGCATCACGACGATATCATGCTCGGCTATTTGCCGCATGTGGTGCGTCACATTCGCGATGCCAGCAACACCCATTATTTCAGTTGTTTCACCGGTGGGTTTACTTCCGTGTCCAATCAATTTATGATCGGGCAGTTGGAAAAATTGCTGGAAGTGCTCGATTCACCAGAATTTGAGGGGTTGCACGACACCGGTTATTTCGCGAAAGATAATCTCAACGGACGCAATCGCGATGTTTGGCAATACCTCGACGGCGTGGCGATGAAAAGCCGCACCATCAAAAATGAGGGCGAAGCCCGGCGGCTGCTCCGCAATCTCATCGAAGTTTATGATGAAGATGATCTCAAAGGCATCAAAAATCGCATCTCCGAATTGATGCATTATTTCAAAACCGAGTATCCCGGAAAAAAAGATTTGCCGCATATCCAAAGCCTGAAAGCAATGAGCCGCGAATGGGAAGCGGAATGTTTGTGGGGCTATTTCGGCTGGAATTGCGATTATGTGAAGCACCTGCGGCTCGGGTTTTACACCGGCGATATTTTTACAGAGGAGCCGACCATCGAGCGCGATGTGGTGCCGATTGTCCGGTTGCTGGAAGAAGTAAACCCGGATATCGTGACCGTGGCGTTCGACCCGGAAGCCAGCGGCCCGGACACCCATTACAAAGTGCTGCAAGCCGTTACCGAAGCGTTGAAAAAATATGAAAAAAGCTCCGGTCGATCGGATATCAAAGTGTGGGGATATCGCAACGTCTGGTATCGGTTTCACCCGTCGGAAGCGAATATTTTTGTGCCGGTTTCGCTGAACATGTTTGCTGTGATGCAAACCTCATTTTTGAATTCGTTCAGCTCGCAAAAAGCGGCTTCCTTCCCCAGTTATGAGCACGACGGTCCGTTCTCTGAGCTGGCACAGCGCATCCAGGTTGAGCAATACCAAAAGATGAAAATTTGCCTCGGGCGCGAATGGTTTTACGAAAACGCCAGCCCGCTTATCCGGGCAACCCGTGGTTTGGTGTTCATCAAAGAAATGGATTTGCCGGAATTTTACGCCAGCAGCCGCGAACTCATGCGCGCTGTTGAAAACCGCTGATATTTTTTCCGCGCATCATCAATGCCGGGTTGGATAATTCAATCGAATATCATAAGTTGAGTTGGAAATACATTAAACCGGAGTTTGACTGAAAAAATGCTCATGTCAAACTCCGGTTTTTGATGTAATCAATTACCACAATTTTTCTGCTATTGCGCAACACCGTAAATTTTTTGAGGGGAATTATGCGATTTTTAATCTGGATTTTTTTGTTGTTCATTTCTGCGAATATTTTTGCACAAACAAACCCGGATTTATTAAAACTTTATGAGGACTTTCGCGATTGGCGATTAGTCACACAGCCGGTTGCAGGCGACGATATTCCACGGGTTGAACGCCCCGCCGGATGGACGCCGGATTTCTCCCCGGCTGCGTTGGAAAACAATCGCGGGAAATACAGCGAATTTCGCAAAAAACTGGATGAGCTACCGAAAACCGGATGGACACGCGAAGACAGCGTGGATTTTCTCTGCCTCAGCGCGATGATCGAACGGGTCAATTGGGAATTGAACGTGTTGCGGCAACCGCACCGGAATCCCGATTTTTATGTTCACCAAACGCTGGGATCGGTTTTCGAGTTGCTGCTGATCAGCTCTCCCATGACGGACGAACGTGTCAACGAAATTATTATCCGGCTCAACAGTTTTCACAAAACGGTGGAAGCCGCAAAAACGAACCTCACCGAGGGCGTCCGTCCATTTGCTGAAATAGCGTTGGATAACATCGGCGATGTGATGACAAAAATGGATGTATTATTCACAAAACTCAGTGACATCACCTCAAATAAATATCGCTCAAAATTATTGAAAGCGACCGACAACGCCGCCGCCGCATTGCTCAGTTACACCAGTTGGCTGAAAAAAAACCGGTTGAAAATGAGCGACAAATTCAGCGTTGGGCGCGAAAACTATGTTTATTTTCTGAAAAATGTTGCCCTCATCCCCTACTCGCCCGAGACGCTGTTGGCACAGGGTCAACAGGAATGGCAGCGCTCAGTCGCTTTCGAAACGTTCGAAAAATTGCGCAATTCAGCGTTGCCGGAACCGCCTATTTTTCCGGGTACCGAATCGCAAATTGAGCAGGCTAAAAAAGATGAGCAGGCGATCCGTGATTTTATGGAATCCAAAAATATCATGAGTGTGCCGGATTGGCTGCAGCATTATCTCAACCGTCCGGTGCCGGAATATCTCGCACCGTTTACCAACATGGGCGTTGTCGACGACCTCACTTCGGAAACGCGGTTGGATGAAAACGGCATCAGCTACATTCCCGAACCGAGTCGCGATTTGTCCTATTTTAATTTGTCCCGTGCGATTGATCCGCGTCCGCTGATTGTTCACGAAGGCGTTCCGGGACACTATTTCCAAATGGCGATTTCGTGGAAAAATCCCCGCCCGATCCGCCGGGCGTATATCGATTCCGGCGCAAACGAAGGCATCGGATTTTATGTCGAAGAAATGATGCACCAATTCGGATTATTTGACGATCGCCCGAAAACCCGTGAAATTATCTACAATTTTATGCGCCTGCGGGCACTGCGGGTTGAGGTTGATATCCGGCTGGCTTTGGGCACTTTTTCTATTCTGCAAGCCGGCGAATATCTCGCGAAAACCGTTCCGATGGATATGGCAACCGCGGTGCAGGAAGCCGGATTTTTTGCATATAATCCCGGACAGGCAATTACATATCAGATTGGTAAGTTGCAAATAATCAAACTATTAAGCGATGCAAAAATTCTCAAAAAAGAGAATTTTGAGCTGCGCAAATTCCACGATTACCTGATGCTCAATGGGAACGTCCCGATCGCGCTGTTGCGTTGGGAATACCTCGGTTTGGATGACGAAATACAGCAATTTTTTGAATCAGAATAGCACGGAAACGAATCTATGAATGAGTCAACGCAACGCCGGACCGGACTAACGCGGCAGATGGGATTATTGGGTCTCGCGGCAACCGGCATTTGTTCGATGATGGGCGCATCCATCAATATTGTGCCGTTTATGCTGCAACGCAACGTGCCGGAAATCGGCCCGAATGTGGTTTATGCCTATTTATTTGCAATCATTCCGGCAGTGCTGGCTGCGTTGCCATACGCAATTTTGGCATCCGCAATGCCACGGGCGGGCGGCAGTTATGTGTATGCCAGCCGTGCGCTCAATCCCTATCTCGGATTTGTGGCCAGTTTTTCCCAATGGTTCGGGTTGTCTATTGCGATTGGCGTGGTTTCGTATGTTATTGTGCCGTTTGTGCGCGATATTTTTGATGCGCTCGGCTGGACGGGCGTTGTCGTATTTCTGGAAATTCCCAACATCCGGCTGCTATTGGCGCTGGCATTTTTATGGGTGTTTGTTTGGGTAAATTTACGCGGTTTACGGTTGTACGAACGCACGCTCATTCCGTTGATGGTGCTGATGTTTATCACCGGATTTGTGCTGATTATCGCCGGATTTTATTTCAACCAACAGGATTTCATCGCTGCGACAGCCCAAAAAACCGGGCAAATCATCCCGCCAGCGGAACCGTTTTCTTTCAATTTCGGTGCGTTTTTGGCTGCTTCGGCGATACTGTTTTCCAGTTTTATCGGGTTTGATTCGATAGCGCAGGCCGGCGGCGAAGCCAAAAATCCGGGACGAACGTTGCCGCTGGCAATCGGCATCGCGATCCTCACTGTCGGGCTGTTTGATTTGCTGTTCACCGGTGCAGTTTATCATGCGGTGCCGTGGCAATATATTTCACAGGAAGCGCAATTGCGCGATTTAACAGCGCCCGGATTGCTCGGCGTTTTGCTGCCGGTTGGCTGGACGGTGCTGATCGTTTCCGGCGCAGCTATCGCGTTGATCAACGATTTGCCCGCGATGCTGTTGTCCGTTTCGCGGTTGATGTTCGCATGGGCGGAAGATGGCATTTTCCCAAAATCCGTTGCGAAAGTTCACCCGAAATTCCACACACCGCAATTGGCGATTGTGCTCAGCGCCTGCATGGCATCCGTCGGAATTTTGGGCAGCCATTTTGCCGGAGACTTTTTTCTCGGCGTGGACATTTTGGTTACATCGATGCTCGTCAACTTCCTGTTGATGTCTGTTTCCATTCTGTTTTTGCACCGTAAAAACCCGGCCATCGCATCTGGAATTACTGTTTTGAAATCGCGAAAAATTCAGATTCCGTTGGGCATTTTGGGCATTTTAACACTCGGCGGATTTCTCGGCGTGCACATTTGGAAAGATATCAACGCGGAAGTCAGCGCATGGTATTTTCACTCGACGCCAATTTGGCTGGCAGTGATGGCGATCGCCAGCGTCATTTATTTTCGCGAAATGCACAAACTCAAAACATCCGGTGCGGATGTGGATAACATTTTTGCCAACCTGCCGCCGGAATAGAAAATCACAAAAACCATCAGGATTTATCGATGAAAAATACTGTTGAACGCATCGAACTTGCGCCGGATTTAAACATTTCCCGGGTGCTCACCGGGCTTTGGCAGATTGCCGATATGGAACGCGATGGCAAACCGCTGGATCCCGTTGCGACTGCCAAACATATGCACGCTTACGCAAATGCCGGATTCACCACATTTGATATGGCGGATCATTACGGCTCTGCGGAGATTATTTCCGGGGAATTTTTGCGGCAAACCGGCGAGCCGAATCGCGTCCAATTGTTTACCAAATGGGTGCCGAAACCCGGCGCAATCAGCGAATCCGATGTTCGCGAAGCGGTGGAACGTGCGCTCGACCGGATGAAAACCGACCGCATCGATTTGCTCCAATTTCACGCCTGGAATTATCCCGATCCGGCATGGCTGGACGGTTTATTCCATCTGCAAGCGTTGAAAAAACAGGGACTTATCCGCCATCTCGGATTGACCAATTTCGATACAGCCCATCTGCAAATTGTGGTGAACAGCGGCATCGAAATTGTGTCGAATCAGGTCTGTTTTTCGCTGATCGACCAGCGTCCCGCCGCAAAAATGACGGAATTGTGTCTGCGACACAACATTAAATTGTTGGCATACGGAACAGTCGCCGGCGGATTTCTAACCGAAAAATGGATCGGCAAAACCGAGCCAACCGCACCCAATGCCGGAACCTGGTCGCGAATGAAATACAAACGATTTATCGACGCCGCCGGTGGCTGGCAGCCGTTTCAACAATTGCTGGAAACGCTTTCCGGCATCGCGAAAAAACACGGTGTTTCGATTGCCAACGTTGCCAGCCGATGCATTTTGGAACAGCCGGCAGTTGGCGGCGTGATCATCGGCGCACGGCTCGGTGCCAGCGAACACGTTTCCGAAAATCTGCGATTGTTCGATTTTTCGCTGGATGCGGCGGATAAATCGGCGATCGCGGCAGCCCAATCGCAGCTCTCCCCCATTCCCGGCGACAGCGGGGACGAATACCGAAAACCACCCTATCTCACCGCTTCAGGCGATTTAAGTCATCACATCGAAAGTATGCCACAGCCGTATCCCACAAAAATCGGATCAGACGGACGCACTCGCGTTTTGAGCGGCACCGTTTGGGAAAAATTTGCCGGATACAGCCGCGCAGTTCGTCACGGCAATCACATCACCGTTTCGGGGACGACGGCAACCCACGGTGACCGGGTGATCGGCGGCAGCGATCCCGCCGCGCAGGCGCACTTCGCTATCGACAAAATCGAGGGCGCGATTCAATCGCTCGGCGGTAGTTTGGCGGATGTGGTTCGCACCCGGATTTTCGTCAAAAATATTGATCAATGGGAAGCCGTTGCCCGTGCCCACGGCGAACGCTTTGGCGAAATCCAACCGGCAAATACGCTGGTTCAGGCTGCGCTCGTGGGTGATCAGTATCTCGTCGAAATTGAAGCGGACGCGATTATTCCGGAATCCCGCTGATCTCAATTTTTCAACAATTTGACAATTAATTTGTGATGTGTTATTTTCAAACGCTATCAAATTCACCCAACGCCAATAATGTGTAATTTTTGAAATTAAAAAACATAACGAGGTGCCGATGCGTACCGCACCACTGAAAAATGTCCTGATTTTCTCTGCCCTGTTTGTATTTTTCAACCTTTTTGCGCAATCCGGCACGGAAGTTTTGCGCTATGACGGGCAAAAATCAATTACTGCGGGCGAAAATTTTCATGCAGGTTTCATTAAACAATGGTTGTTGGGCAAACATTACCGGCAGGAATGGCTGACACCTATCAACGCACCGGTGCTCAGTATGCAAACATCCGCCGGCGGATTGCGCCCGCACAAACGCAGCGGAGGATTTCAGTCGAAATCGCTCAGTTTTGTGGCGGCGGACGGCAGCAAATTTCAATTTCGATCGATCGATAAAGATCCCTCCCGGATTTTACCGGAAGAACTCCGCGATACATTTATCACCGGAATTGTGCGGGACCAAAACAGCTCCGCGCATCCGTACGGTCCGGCAATTGTGCCGGTTTTGGCAAAAGCCGCTGGAATTTTACACACAAACCCCAAAGTTGTGGTGTTGCCGGATGAGCCAACGTTGGGCGAATTTCAATCGGATTTTGGCGGTATCGTCGGGTTTATTGAGGAATTTGCAGCAAATGGCGACAACAATTCCCCGGGTTTTGGCGGATTCAACCACATTTTGGGAACGCCGGAGTTGCTGGAATTGTTGGAAAATGATTTCGGGCAATCGGTCGATCAGAAAAATTATCTCACTGCCCGTTTGCTGGATATTTTCATCAGCGATTGGGATCGCCATTTTGACCAATGGCGTTGGGCGAAGGTTTCCGGTGGCTCGCACGGCGTTTGGCAACCGATTCCTATCGATCGCGATCAGGCATTTGTAAAATTCGACGGATTGCTGCCCTCATTTGCCGAACGGCGTACGGTTGTTCCGCAATTGGAAGGCATCAATAAAAAGAAAACGGATTACTGGAGCATCACTTTTCAGGCGCGGCACACGGACAGGTTATTTTTGAACACGCTGACCGCCGCTGATTTTCGCGAAAGTGCCGCCGGTTTTGTCGCTGCGATGACGGATTCCGTAATCGAAACGGCCGTTCAGAACTTACCGCCGGAAATCTATCAAATTTCCGGTCCGGCATTGATTGAAACGCTGAAAAAGCGGCGCAAAATGATCCCGGAAGCTGCGGCATATTTCTACAAAAATCTGGCGAAAACGCCGGAAATCACCGGGCATGATTTGCCGGAAACATTGGTAATTGATCGCAGCACATCTGGCGAAATTACGTTAAAAATCAGCACGTCAAATTCAACAGAAACAACCGTTTACGAACGCACATTTTTTCCGGGCGAAACCGGCGAAATTCGCATTTTTCTGTTTGGCGGCGATGACAAAATTATCACCACAGGCGATGCGGAAAAACGCATTCGCATTCGGGTGATCGGTGGCGGTGGTGCGGATATTGTCCGAAATGATGCGCCGGGAAATCTGCAGATTTACGATCACGCCGGAACCACGACAATCAGCGGCACGCATTCGCCAAAATTCATTTCCGGTTCGATCGATTCGGTTATCAATCGTCACGAATATCAACCGTTAACGCTTTCGCGCGGGCAAATGGGCGAGTTTTTTCCGCAAATTGCCTATAACGCAGACGACGGATTTATTTTGGGTTTGCGCCACAAAACGGAATTTTACGGCTTCCGGCGCGAGCCGTACGCCGCCAAATTGCGCTTAAACGGCAGTTTTGCAACGAAAACATCTGCTGTTCGGTTTGGCGGAAATCTGGAAATTCCGCAGGCGTTTTTCGGTTTTAGCACCGTGCTGGATTTGGGCTATTATCCCAAAGATGTCAGCAATTTTTATGGGTTGGGCAACAGCGCCGAACCGGATAAATCGTTGGAGCGAAACGATTTTTACAAATTACAATCCAATCAATATTGGGCAAAAGCGAGCCTGCTTCGCCGGTTGAATTCGCAAACAACCATCCATTTTGGTGCAGCCGTGCAACATTTTGATACCAGCATCCCCTCTGGCGAACGGCTGATCACGCAAACAAAACCATACGGATTTGATCTGAACACCCTTGCAAAATTTTCAGCCGGGATCACGAGCGATTTTCGCGATCTCAGCTATTCGCCATCAAACGGTTGGTACGCAACGATCGGCGCAGAAGTTGCGCCGCAAGCGCTCGACAATGATAGTGCATTTGTGCGCGGTATTCTGGATTTGCGCGGATATTTTTCCCCATTCTCCCGAATTACCGTGGCGTTGCGGGCATATGGGCAAAAAATCTGGGGCAGTTATCCCTATTACGAAGCTGCATTTCTCGGCGGTCCGACATCGTTGCGGGGCTTCCTTTTTCAGCGATACGGCGGTGATTCTGCCGTGCTCGGCAATTCGGAAATCCGCATTAAAATTGTTCGCGGTTCATTTTTGATTCCCGTAGATTTTGGAATATTGGGCTTTACGGATATCGGGCACGTTTGGATCGAAAACGAATCCAGCGAAAACTGGCACGACAGCTTTGGCGGCGGCATTTGGCTGATTCCGGCCGTCGGCGAAATGGCGTTCTCGCTGGTTGCTGCAAATACAGATGAAGGACTGCGTTTTCACCTCATCAGCGGGTTTTCATTTTGAAAAGTAGTGTCCAACCCCACCAATTATTGGCAACATTTGTTCACCAATAATTATGTTCATCCCAATCAAAATTTTTTGATATTATTAAGGAATGCGCTATCTTGGCTTATTAGCACAAATGTGCTGAGCATCATTGTTAAATGAATTAAGGGGGATTTGGAATGTTTTTAGCGATCAGAAATTTCGCAATCCCGTTACTTGTGATATTAAGTGTAATATTTTCAAATAGTTGCGAGCAACAAAAAGCGCAACAAAATACATCGCAAATAGTCAAGGATGCGGCAGAATTAACAACCGGGACGATCTCACCCGCGTCCGAAAAAATCGTAACAGAAGTGCCCGAGCCAATTGTTGATATCGACATGCAAGAAATCAAAAAGCGAGGCAGGTTGGTTGCGCTGACCGGATACAGCGCCAGCAGCTATTTCGTTTACAAAGGGCAACCCATGGGGTTTGAATATGAACTGCTCCATATGCTCGCGGATTATTTGAATGTTGCATTGGATATCGTTGTCGTCAAAGATTTGGATCATATTTTTGACAACCTGAACGCGGGTGAAGGCGATTTGGTGGCTTACAATATGACGGTCACCAAAAGCCGGTTGAAACGGGTTGATTTTTCGGATCACCACACGCTGATCCGGCAAGTGCTAATCCAGCGAATGCCGGATAACTGGCGGCAAATGAAGCGCCACGAAATCGATAAAACGCTGATTACCAATCCGGTCGATCTGATCGGCAAACGGATTCATGTCCGGAAAGGTTCGTCGTATTACCTCCGGCTGGTCAATTTATCCGATGAAATTGGCGGGGATATCGAAATTGTTGAAGTTCCCGGCGATATTTCTACCGAATCGCTGATTGCCCAGGTTGCCAACGGCGAAATCGATTACACGGTTGCGGATGAAAATATTGCTCAAATTAACGCAGCGTATCATCAGAATATTGATATCGGGCTGGCAATCAGCCTGCCCCAACGCATTGCATGGGCAATCCGCCGCAACTCGCCAAAACTGCGCGAGAACATCAACAAATGGCTGGATCAAATGCGCACGGAACCGACATATAATGTGCTTTATGCAAAATATCATCAAAACAAACGCTTTTACAGCCAAAGGGTTCGCAGCGAATTTTTCTCGATGACCGGCGATAAAATTTCACCATACGACGAAATGTTGAAGGCAAAATCGGTTGAAGTTGGTTGGGACTGGCGACTGATGGCCGCGTTGGTTTTTCAGGAGTCACAGTTCGATCCGGAAGCGAGTTCGTGGGCCGGCGCCAAAGGGTTGATGCAGTTGATGCCCGCAACCGCCAAACAATTCGGCGCAAAAGACCGCGCAAATCCGGAGCAAAATTTGACTGCCGGTGCCAAATATCTGGAATGGTTGCTAAATTATTGGAAAGATATTCCGGATTCAACGGATCGCATCAAATTTGTGCTGGCATCCTACAACACCGGACAGGGGCATGTGGAAGATGCCCGCCGGTTGGCCATCAAATACAATAAAAGCCCCGATTTGTGGGAAGATAATGTCGCCGAATATTTGCTCAATAAATCGCAGGAAAAATATTTTAACGACGAAGTGGTTCAATTCGGATATTGTCGCGGCGAGGAGCCGGTAAATTACGTAACGGAAATTTTAGCACGATACCAGGATTATCAAAAGTTTATCAGCGAATAGAATATGGGTAAAATTTCCTTGAGGGAATCGTTTTCAAAGGATTTGGGCATTTTGCTGCCAAGCATCACCGCGGGTTTGGTGAATGGGATATTAATAGTCATTTTTCAGAGTGCTTATGCGGCGCTGATTTTTTCGGGGCCGCTATCCGAATTTGCTGCTCGCGGGATGGGTGTGATGCTGTTCGGCGCTTTTGCGATGGGTTCGATTATCGCACTAACCAGCGCATTTCAAAGCACCGTAACCGCACCGCAGGATGCACCAACCGCTATTCTCGCGATAGTTGCCGGCAGCATTGCCGGAAGTGGCGTGGGACTTGCAGGTGAATCGCTGTTTGTTACGGTTGTCGCAGCCATTGCGTTAACCGCGTTAGTTACCGGAATCAGTTTTTTGTTGTTGGGCTGGTTCCAGCTCGGAAATTTGGTTCGATTTATCCCCTACCCTGTTGTCGGCGGCTTTTTGGCGGGCACAGGTTGGGTTTTGGTAAAAGGGGCGCTCGGCATCATCGCCGGCGAGAAGCTGACGATTAAAAGCATTCCGGTTTTCCTCCAAACACATATGTTGTTGAAATGGTTGCCCGGTCTATTTTTTGCCGTGCTATTATTGGTTTTGATGCGAAAATTCCGGCATTTTTTTACGATGCCCGGCGCCATTTTGGTCGCATTTGTTTCATTTTACCTCGTTTTATTGCTGACCGGAACGCCGATTTCGCATGCCGGTGAAGCAGGCTGGCTAATGGATCAATTCCGTGGCGGCGCTGTATTTTCGCCGCTGATGACGCAGGATACAACCCAAATTCACTGGGATGCCATCTGGCAACAATATGGCGATCTCGGCTCGATTACAATCATCAGTATTATCTCATTATTATTAAACGCCAGCGGATTGGAGCTGATCGCCCGCCGGGAAATCGATCTCAATCGGGAGTTGCGTGCATCCGGTTTGGCGAATCTTGCCAGCGCGATCGGCGGCAGTTCTGTCGGATATATGTCGCTCAGTTTAACGGCGCTCAGCCACCGTATCGGTTCGCGAAGCCGGATTTCCGGACTTGTATCCGCCGGAATTTGCGGTGCGACACTGTTGTTCGGCTGGGCGCTGCCGTCCTATTTTCCCCGTCCGCTGCTCGCCGGATTGCTGATTTATCTCGGACTGACATTTTTGGTGGAATGGCTTTACAATGCCTGGTTCAAATTGCCGCGAATTGAATATGTGCTGGTGATCCTCATTTTGATGGTGATTATTATTTTTGGATTTTTGCCCGGAATGGCCGTAGGCACAGCTGTGGCAATTGTCCTGTTTGTGATCAACTACAGCCGCATTGATGTGGTAAAACATGTGCTCACCGGCGAGAATTTCCAAAGCAATGTGGATCGCCCCAGCCCGGATGCACAATTGTTGAAAAAGCATGGCAACACTTTGTATGTCATGCAATTGCAGGGTTTTCTCTTTTTTGGCACTGCAAACAATATATTGGCAACCGTCCGGGTTCGCGCCCTGAACGCGCCTTTGCCCAGCCTCAGATATGTCTTGCTCGATTTCCGGCTGGTTACGGGGCTCGATTCATCCGCATTAAACAGTTTCGAAAAGCTGAAAATGCTGGCGCTATCGCAATCGTTTACGTTGATTTTCACCAATCTTTCTGAAATCATGAAACGGCAGCTGGCCGCCGCCAATATCGCGGCTGATGATCAGACAGTCATCTATTTTGACGATCTCGATTACGGGATGGAATGGGTTGAAGAGCAAATGCTGCAACATTTTCCGGATGAAAAATCGGATGGGGAATTTGCGGATATCTCGATCCTGGAATCGATTGTTTCCGGCGCACTGCACCGCGATTTGCCGCAAGCAACCTTACGTAATTTTGCGAAACAAATGCACCCGTATTTTGTTCATAAAACGATTCCGGAAAATGAATATCTCATCATTCAGGGTGCAGAACCGGTTGGTTTATATATTCTGGAATCCGGCAAAGTTACAGCGCAACTGGAGCTAAAAAACGGCACGATTATTCGATTGCGAAAAATGCAACCCGGCACCGTCATCGGTGAATTGAGCGTATATCTTCAGCGACCGGCAACGGCGTCTGTTGTCACCAATGAAGCTTGCACGGTGCTATTTTTGGCCACCCAAAAATTACGGTTAATGGAAGTGGAACATCCCGAACTTGCCGCATTGTTTCATCGGTTTATTGTGGGAATTTTGGGTGAACGGGTGAATAACAGCAACCAGACATTACGGGCAATGCGGCAATAAAAACGGGCTCATTTTACACAATAATGTAAAATAGCCTACCCTGTTTACGGTATTTGCACATTTTATTTTATTAATGTCGCAGATTAAACACGCCAAAAAGATCACTCAAAATTTGTAAACCATCGAATAAAATGCAAGTATTCGGGAGGCAATATGTCACTTTTGTGACAATAAACCGGAGATGTCTGCATTCACAGGAAAAACACCTGTCCGGCCATTCCTGCAAATGCAGGAATCTCCAGGCTTTCAGTAATGATATTCGGTCAGCTTGATAAGTGCAATTGCGAATTTCAAAAATGTATGCGCGTTACTTGTTTCGCTGATATTTTTTTTATATAATTGCACTCGGCAATTGAAAATTAATTGCTTACAATGGTGATCTTTAATACCCTAAACTTGTGTCGATTATATAATTTGGGTAATATTATTTTTCATCTGCGGTGGTTGAATGTTCGGCAATTTTTTACGCCTCAGTCACCGCCGGTTAACATAAAAAATCAGTTTTTTTCGAAAGGTAGTTTGTCGGAAATGGTTCTTTCTACAAAAGAAAAACTTGTTTTGGGCGAATTGGTTAAAAATTTTATCGATACAGCCATGCCGGTTAGCTCGTCATTAATTGCGCAAACCAGCCGTCTGAACATCAGCCCGGCGTCGATCCGCAATATTATGGCAATGCTGGAATCGCGCGGATTTATTTATCAACCGCACACTTCTTCCGGGAGAGTGCCGCAAACACCCGCATACCGGGCATATGTGGATATGCTGATGAAAAAAAGCCGCCTCTCGATCGATGAAAAGGAGCAGATATCCGTGACCATCAATCCGCTCGAAAATTACGATTTGGAAGATGTATTAAACGAAGTGACCCGGATTTTAGCGCATTTGTCCAAACAAATAGGGATCATGATGTCGCCCCGGATTGAGCAGGGCATTTTTGAACGGATGGAGTTAATCCCATTGTCATCCGAAAAATTACTGGTTGTCATCACCGTAAAATCCGGATTTGTGCGAACAATTACGCTGGAAATTTCGCAACTGGTTTCGCCGGACAAATTAAATCTGGTCAGCCAGATATTGAACGAACGTTTGCAGGGGATGAAAATCTCCGAAATCAAACGCACATTTTCAGCTGTGGTGAAAGATATTCAACATGAAGACACTGGTTTGGTGCGAATGTTTTCGCAACGTGTGGACAGATTGTTCAATTTCAGCGAAGATATCGATTTGTATTTTAAAGGCACGCAAAATATTTTGCAATCACCGGATTTTCAGGATGTCAGCACACTGACATCGGTGATGGAAATGCTGGAAACACGCCGTGATTTGGTGAAAATTTTGGCAGAAGCGGATAACGAGCAACCCACCAGCATCAAAATCGGCGAAGAAATTGATGAACAAAAAATGGCTGCATGCAGCATTATTACCGCTCGCTATCAAATTGGCGACGTGAGCGGCGTTGTCGGAATTATTGGACCAAAACGAATGAATTACAGTAAATTTCTCTCGATTGTTGAATTTACAGCACGCAAAATTTCAGAAATTTATGGCAAAAATTAGTGGGGTTTGGGATGTCGAAACGTGATTATTACGAAATTTTGGGTGTTTCGCGAGATGCCTCTCCGGAGGAAGTCAAAAGCGCATATCGAAAATTAGCGATGAAATATCACCCGGATCGTAATCAGGATAATCCGGAAGCAGAAGAAAAATTTAAAGAAGTTGGCGAAGCATACGAGGTGCTGAGCCATTCGGAAAAGCGGCAACGATACGACAGATTCGGACACGATGGCGTAAAAGGTGCTCAGGGATACGACCCGAACTTTGATTTATCCGACGCATTACGGACATTTATGGAAGAAGGTTTCGGGTTCGGATTTGGCGATATTTTTGGCGGCGGACAGCGCCGTGGCGATCGCCGGGAACGCGGACGTGATTTACAAATTAGCCTCGAACTCGATTTGGAAGAAATTGCCGCCGGTGTAAAAAAACGATTGAAAATTAATAAACAGGTTCAATGCAACACCTGTAACGGCGAAGGCAGTCGTCCCGGCTCAAAAGCGACAACCTGCCCGACCTGCCAGGGCGCCGGCGAAGTGCGTCAGGTTTCCCAATCAATTTTTGGACGATTTGTGAACGTAAGCGCCTGTTCGCAATGCCGTGGCAAAGGAACAATTATCACCAATCCCTGCGAAACCTGCCGGGGCGAAGGTCGCATTCGCGGTGAAGAAACTGTCGAGGTCAACATTCCTGCCGGTGTGATGAGCGGAAATTATCTCTCGGTGCAGGGCAAAGGAAATGCGGGACCCAACAGCGGACCCAACGGAGATTTGATTGTCGTGATTCAGGAAAAAGATCACCCGCTGTTTGTCCGGCACGAAAACAGCGTCGTATTTGATTATTACGCCAGCTTTCCGGAACTGGCGATGGGCGGTTCCGTGGAAATTCCCACTTTAGAAGTTGCTGATAAAGAACTGCCACACGAAAACCCGGATCGCTACAAAAAAGTGGAAATAACCATTCCGGCGGGAACGCAGGTTGGCAAGGTTTTCCGGTTGCGCGGAAAAGGTATTCCCGAGTTGCGCAGCCACAGCAAAGGCGATTTTCTGGTTCAGATTAAGGTCTGGATTCCCACAAAATTGAGCGCCAGAGATAAAGAATTATTGGCGGATTTGCTCAAATCAGAAAATATTCAGGCGCCCAAAAAGGAAAAAGGGTTTTTCCAGCGATTGAAAGAAGTATTGAATTTTGAATAAACGCAGGTTTTTCGCAGTGAAAAATCTGCACTAATGTGCACAACATGCACCTGATTTTCCCTCAAAAAACGCAGTAAATTGATGAAATTTTCAAAAGGCCAACTTTCGGCGATGCTGTATATTGCAGCTATCGCCATTCTGTTTATGGGTGGTGAGAATCTCGCGAGCCTGATTTATCCCACAGAGCCGTACGATTTTAGCGAATTTGAAACTGAATTCCGAAAGCAGCAGCAACAATTATCACAATCAAAAAGTGCGACGGACAACTCATTTTTTGCCGATTCCACAAACACATCACATGCGCAGCCATTGCTTCCGCAACCGCGACCAAAATCAAACAAAACATCCCGAAGCAAAAAAACGATTGGCATAATTAATATCAATACTGCAACTCTCGCGGAACTGGAAACATTGCCGCGAATCGGGCCAACAATTGCTGCACGAATCATTGCATATCGCAAAGAAAACGGTAATTTTTCGAACATTGAGGAATTGAAATCGGTTAAAGGAATCGGTGCAAAAACGTTTGAAAATCTGAGACATTTGATCGATGTAAAATAAAATGGCTGTTTTCTGTCGAAATAATCAGTAGGATAAACATTAATAAATTCAGTGACTTAAGTGGCGCTCCACAAATCGCCCCCCCAAAAAACAAGTTCAGAAATAATGTCAAAAAACAAAAAAAGCGAACAGAGTTGCTCGCTTTTTTTGTCATTTCAATATTGTGTTGATAGAATTATTTCGCCGCATCCTTTTTGGCAACAGAATGCATCACACCTTGCATCATCAAATAATGCCCCGGAAAGCTGCAAATATATGGATAATCGCCCGGTTCTGGCGCGGTAAAAACAACCTCATTTTTCTCGCCGGGTTTTGTGATTTCTGTGTAAAACAATACCGCCGGATCATCGGGGATATATCCTTTGTCCGCACCAGCCTGAATGGCTGCAATCCCGATTTTAGCTTTGTCTGTTTCCGGTTTCAGGATAACCACATTGTGCAGCATTGCTTCCGAAGTTGCCGTATTTTCCATAATAATCCGGATTTTGCTGCCGGCAGTTACCGTAAATTCTGTGGTTTCGTATAACATTTGATCGCCAACAGGTTTGATGACAATTTCCAGATCAACCTTTTCCTTTTCTGCATCTTGCCCAAAGCCAGTTTGCCCCACAGCGAACACAATTGCAAACCACCCGATTGCAACTATTTTAATTATTGAAAATCTATTCATAAATATTATCCTCGATTTGGGTTTATTGATAGATTTGCGAATTATAATAATGTTCGTAAATCATTTAAATACAATTAGTTATTTGCAGCGCCGCTGATCCATTTCCGGACAGCGTCAATTTCCCTTTGGGTCAACGGATCACGCCCGAAAGGCATTCGCTGACCGACAATATTGGTGCCGACAATTTTGAGGAAAAGATAGCTGCTGTCCGGTTGACCGGGTTCTATCCGGTTTAATTCCGGTTTTTCGATGCTGGGCACATTCACCAAATTTTGATAGGCTACGCCATCACTTAAATCCAGCACACCCGGCAACTGGGAGGAACCGCCAACATGACAGCCGGACAACGCGCATTTCGTATCTAGAATATTGCGTTGAATCGCGCTAAACGTTGCCAACGTATCCACTTCGTTAGAGCCCGGCGGAATGGGTTGCGGCTCCGTGAGCGCCAGGTGCTCACAACCGCTCAACACAAGATGTAACATGAAACAAAAGCCAAGCAGCTTCAAAAAACGTGCATATAATTTCAAACGTCGCATAAATGTTCTCCTTTAGAATTGTAGCGGTCTAAAAATGTTGAAACCCAGCCGGAAATCGCCGTCGCTGAGATCCAGTCCGCCACCACGCATGTATTGATCCGTGGTGAGACCGGCAGAATTGGTGACAATAATCTGGAAAGCGTGCGCACCGACCGATAATTCGATACCGCCGCCCCATGTGTCAAACCGGTTGATTTCGCCAAAAGTTGCGGTTGGCGTGTATCCGCTGATGATCGGTACCCATTCGCCAATCAGGGAAATGGATTTCCAGACATGCGCCCGTCCACCGACGCCGATGGTAATCAGCGCATCTTCGCCATCGGTTTCGCTATCCTGATTGAGCAATATTCCGGGTGATACGGTAAGTCCAACATTTTCATGCAGTTGGCTGGATAAAATCGCCTGAAAACTGTATTTGAAAGCTTCCGATCGCATGCGATCCAACCCAGGTCTTTTCTCACTTTGCCAGTTAACTGACGTTTGAATTGCCGCGGCAACCGGAAATTTATCACCGGGATATTGCTGTTTTAAGCCATATTTTACATCCAGTTGAACGTTATCTGCGGCATTGCTGCGCCCCAAATTGACAAACAGGTTATTCGTAAATGCGTATCCCAAATTCAGGAAAATGATGCCCGAGCCATCGAGTCCGAAAAAGGTATCGTATCCGGTGTCCAACTTCGGGAAGAAGCGGTGGCTGATCAAAAACAGATAATTTCCGCGATCAACCATCCGCGCGGTTGGGATATTCACGACTTTCCAGGCGTTGAATGGCAGCACCGGATCGGGGCTGGGCGCTTCCAGATTGGCGACATCTGCCGCTTTCATCTGCTTTATCCATTCAATAATCGTTGCGATTTGGGCACTGCTCAATGGATCACGGCCAAAGGGCATTTTTTGACCGATAATGCCTTCAGCACCCATTATTTTTTGGACGAGATAACTGCTGTCCGGCTCGCCCGGTTTGATCCGAAGCATCTTTGGGTTTTCGATACTGGGCTGATTTACGGTGCGCTGCAAAAATTCATCTTCGGTTAGTTTTAAGTTCATCATCGGCGGTGTGCCGGCATGACAACCCGCTAACGCGCAGTTTTCTGCAAAAATATTGATCACCTGATTTTCCAGATCACCGGTTTGCTGTTGCTCTGCGGTTTGATTCGCAAAACCGGTTTCTGCGGCAAGCTCGCCGATAAACATAAAAGCCATCAAACTGCTCAAAACAAAATGCCATGATGAACGTCGGCATCTTTTTAATCGAAGACTTAAAAGCATAGGATCTCCTCCAGTTGTGTGTTAAAAAATGCAGCGGCGATTAATTGGTGCGGTAAAAAATTAGCAATTAAACAACTGTCAATTAGCAAAAACCATTCCATTTATTTTAGCATTTATTGTGACCGTATTTTCAGATTGATTTGTGTATGTTGTCTGTCCTATTTATTTTGGTTTTCTGCTCGCGATAAAGGAATGATAATGGAGAATGGTTAATGAAACAAATAATTTTCCGGGTGTTTACTGCAATATTTCTTACGATGACAGGTTGTTCCGAACACATCACAGAAAGCGCTGATACGGTATTTGATAATGGCAGCGGTGTTCAGTCGATACAGGCGAAATTTTCCTCAATTCAGGATTCGGTGTTTACACCGCTGTGTGCATCGGGAAACTGCCACGGCGGCGCCGTTCGACCGCAACTGACTGTCGGCGATGCATATTCTCAAATTGTCAATATTCCCAATTCGCAAAACCCGGGATTGGACAGAATAGAACCCAGCAATCCGGCGGGCAGTTATCTGCTGCTAAAAATATCCGGCGAAAACATTCTCGGTACCCGGATGCCGCTCGGTTTGCCGCCAATTTCCCAACCTGTTATCGATTCCATCCGGGTGTGGATTGAAAATGGCGCACTTCCGGATTAATTGCTCCTACCTAAAAAAGGAAAATAAATGCGACTGGCATTACTCATTATTCTCATCGCGCTCCAACCGCAGACCATTTTTTCTACAGAATGGCATGTGGATAAATCAGCAGACAATCAGGTTAAATTTACATCCGAAGTAGTTGTGCTGACCTTTGACGGCGTTACCGAAAACATCGACGGCTACCTGTATTGGGAAGGCGATTCGATGTTTCAAACAAACAGCAAGCTCTATTTTGAGGTAGATTTGAACACGCTCGAAACCGGAATGAGCAAACGCGACCGCGATATGCGCGATGTTCTGGAAACCCAGCAATGGCAGTTTACCTCATTCGATGGCACAGTTTCGTCTGTTGAAAAAATTGATTCCACGGTGACCGCTTTTCATATTTGGACGACCGGCAACATGTTCATCCACGGCGTATCCCGCGAAATGGAAATACCGGGAATGGTTACCATCGAAGCTGACGGGCGTATGCGCATCGTTTGCGATTTCGTGGTGTTGCTCTCCGATTTCAACATCGAAGCGCCGTCGCTGGCCGCGTTTGTGAAAGTGAGCAATGCGATAAAATTGCATCTCGATTTTTATCTGACAGAAAGTAAATAAACAATTTACCGCGACACTTGTGAGCTTAAACCGGAGGAAAATCAATTGCGAAAAATAACGATGTTAATCTGCGTCAGCATCTTTTTGCTTTCAATAGAATGTATCGCGCAGCCGAAATGGCAGCGCAGCGAACCGCCAAAAACAGTGGATCTGGCACTATTCCATTCAACGATGACCGCAAATTTCCCGACAACCGAATCGTTGGGAAAAGGCGATTTTATGTATGAAATATCCCACCGGTTTTTGCCTGCGATAACGGAAGGCTTTCGTGCATTTTGGGGCATCGACGGTCCGGCGCAAATTCGCACGGCGATCAGCTATGGTATCACTGACAAAATGATGGTTTCGCTCGGTCACAGCAATTTGTTGGACAATATGGATTTACAGCTAAAGCTAAAATTATTCCAGATTCGCAGCGAAACGCTCCCCGCTGTGATTGCGATTCGCTGTGGCGTTGCGGTAAATACGGAAGTGCCGGAATCGCTAAATCGCGGCAGCCTCGCCAGCGAAAATTTCCAATATTATGCCCAACTGGTTTACAACACGATGGTGTTTAATAACAAATTCGGGATCGGCATTGTGCCATCGTATTTATACAATAGCAATATTTTCACGGTTGAGAATCAGTACACGTTTACGCTCGGGAATTATTACCAATTTTATCTGAACCAAATGTGGAGCTTTTGGCTGGAGCTTAATCCCATTATTTCGGGATATCAGGGATTTGTCCGGGCAGATGAACTGGGCACGAAATCGCACAATCATTTTGCAACCGGGCTCGATATCGAAACCGGCGGGCACGTTTTTCATTTGTTTGTCACGAATAACAGCCGGATCAATCCCTCGCAATTTATTGTGGGCTCGGATAAATCAGCCGAAATCGATCATTTGCGATTGGGATTTGGCATCACTCGCCATTTTTAATGGCGCAGATATATCTCCTATTTTATTGCCCAAACGCCCTGATATGCCAATTTTACCTTACTGAATCCCGCTTTTTTGAGCCGTTCCGCGGTGCGCTCCGGCAATCCGCGTTTGCGCGTTTCGCGATTGGGGTCGCCGGTGTAGTGATACATTTTGCCGCGCTGTTGCAGCACGCGAAAGCATTCATCATAAAATTGCTGTTCGTACAAACCGGGTGAGAGCGAAAATCTTGGCGGATCGTGCAAAATTCCGGCAAAGCTGCGATCCGCCAACGATTTGATAATTTCGGCGCTATCGCCGTGGCGCAGCTCAATTTTCGGCGATTCGAACAATGCTCGGCTGAATGGATTTTCGCGGCAGAGCGCGAGCATATTTTCATCCCGCTCGATGCATAACACACCGGAAATCTCATTTTTTGCCGCCAGCGCAGATGCCGTATAACCCAATCCGCAGCAGGTATCCAGCATTTTACCGCGTACTTTCCCTAACGCTTTTAGCTTGCAAGTGGTGTCAATTTCCGGATTGCCATCCTGCGTTACGTGCATTTTTATACCGCTGATTTCAACGGTTGGCGGTTTTTCCGGCGCCACAAAAATCATTTTGTAGAATTTCCCGGTCGAATCGTCAAAGCGCTGCCATTTTTGCCATTCGTTATCGCGAAAAATGAGCAATGTTCGCCCATCTGCATCAACCCGAATATTATCGCTAAATTCAATATTATTATTAATTTCTGTCAACTTAGTTAATTATTCCCAAAAAATTGTTGTAGGATGTTAAATATGATTTTAAGTTTTGACTGTGAACAGATTGTCATTCAAACCAATCGAAGGGATAAGCAATGAATAAATTATCATTAATTTTTGTGCTATGTGCAATATTTTCAATAGCTTTGTTTGCACAGGATTCAACCGCGCTGCAGGTGGATGAGCTGGTCATTTGCACGTCTGTGGAAGATCGCCAGCCCGTTGGCGCAGACACTGCTTTCAGCAGCACAACCGAACAGCTGTATTGTTTCACAAAAATTTCCGGTGCGACCGATTCCGTTCAGGTTTCGCATGTGTGGTATCATGGCGATACAGAGCGCAGCAAAGTTGATCTGAACATAAAAGGCAGCCCGTGGCGAACCTGGAGCTCCAAAACGCTCGCCCCGGAATGGACGGGAAGCTGGCGGGTTGATGTGGTCGACGCTGCCGGAAATGTGCTCAAAAGCGCAACTTTTTCCGTAAATTAATTGCAAATCAAATCAATTTGTTTGATGTATCCGCTGGAATTTTGATAAATCCGGCGGATATTCTTTTTTACGGCTCCGCTCGAAATTGTAAACGGCGCGACCCAACGCCGCCAAAAACGGTTTTCCGACCGTGTCGTATTCGTAGGTGTCGTCGTTGTAAATCTGGTTGTCGTTAACCTGAATGACAGCCGTCAGAAAAAACTCCACATTTTCTTTAAAATCAACAATATAGGCATTCTCAATCAGATAGCCGTATGCGCCGCCGGATTTGCTGAAAATACGGATTCGCGGTGGAATTTTCTCTTTGCGATCGCCGAACATCAGCGTTTTGGCGTTCCCGTCGATTTGCGTGAGAGAATCCGGATATGCCGGGTCGTCGCTTTCGCGCGGCAGCATCGCCAAATAACGCCGCAAAAATTGATAATCCTCATCCGTCAGCCGAAAACGCTGCGCCGGTGGGTAACTCTCCGGAAAAATAATTCGCCGCAAAACGCCATGCAATTCCGGCAGCGGCGTGTAATTCGAATGGCTGAAATCGATCGGTTCCTCAACCAATTTGCCGCCGCTCATGTAGCCTCTCCCCTGCTTCACGCCGTCCATGTCCACCTGCATTTTATCCGGATTATAGGATTGCGGCTGCTGATAAACCAGCTTTTCGCCATCATAAAAATTGAACGGATTACCATATTGCTGCATTTCCGGCGTACCGGGAACGGATAATCGCCGGAGAATTTTGGTGTCGGTCATCCCTTTTTCCCACAATCGTTGATTGAAATCGCGCTGCCCGACAAACTCAAACAATCGATTGAACGCATCGTTATCGCTGACCAGCAGAATTTTTTTGATGTAATGCGCGATGCTGGCTTTGCCGCTGGCTGCGGACGAATCGCCGGTTACCGCCGTTTGTCCGGCGGATGCGCTGTCAATGGTCAACGGGCTGAATTTGTTCAATCCCGCTATGTTCAGATCGTTCAATTTTTCGAGCGCCAGCGCCGTTGCCGCCAGTTTTACGCTGCTGGCGGGATAAAAATATTCATCTGTTTTCAAATTGAAATCGTATTGGGAAAACGACGGTTGGTTATCGCTGTCGCGATCAATTTGGGTGTATAAAATCTGTAACCGGTATTTATCCGGTTCAGCCAAAATCGGGGCAAATTGTTTTGGCAGCCGGTTCAAAATTTCGGGCAGCGGATTGGTGTCCATTTTCTCTGTGATTCCTTTTTTTGAATGGCAACTCACGAAAATACTGAATGCGATTAACAACAGAATGAATAGTCGTAATTTCAATGTTTACTCCAGTTTATGTGCTAAAATAAAACAAGCGACGTTTGACGGTCGCTTGCTTCCTTGCCAAAGAGAAATCAAAATTGTAAGCTCAATTTCAGAAAAAAATGTCCGGTAAAATTAGCGAATCAACTGCATTTTGCGAACCTGAATGACATCGCCAACCCGCAATTGATACAAATACACACCGCTGGCAACCGGCTGACCACTGCTGTTTTGGGCGTTCCAGCGCACTTCATATTGTCCGGGTGATAATTTTCCGCTGACGAGTTTGCGCACCAATTGTCCCCGTAAATTGAAAATATTGAGCTGCACTTCTGCGGATTCGTTACCGGAAATATCAAAAGCGATGGTTGTTTCCGGGTTAAACGGATTGGGATAATTTTGCGCCAGCGAAAAACGCTCCGGCACGCTGGTTCCGGCAACCGGTTCGATGGCCACAGCGCCATCGCTCAAAAAGTTCAGCACGCGATTCATCAACTCATCGCGGACAGACGCAGGATAAATCGTTTCAAACGGGAAACCGAGATACACCAGACGGCCCGTTTCGGTACCGTTGCCAAACGTGCCGCTGTATTGCACGCCGGCACCGCCAAACGTCGATGGCGTAAAACCGGTGTAGCTCAAACACAATTGCGCGCCGGTTCGCGGGTTGATGCCATCGGGAAAATCCACATTATATGTGCCGTGGTTTCCGTCATCGAAAAAAAAGCTGCTCATGCCATCAAAAATACCGCCGGCAACTGCGCTCGCGCTGTGCGTGCTCACCTGATCGCGAACATATTGGGTTTTCAAATAATTGTTGTAAAATGCCTGATCTGCGGATGAACCTTGTGCAATCAAATCATATCCGATTTCCGAACCGCTGATAAACAGTCGCCCGCCCGATTCCAGATACGCCGAAACAAAGCTTTGCTCCATATTGCTGAAGCTTTCGTCTGAGGTGCCTTCTTCGCCGGAAATCCAGATGACAACCGGATAATTGTCCAGCGAAATGATGCCTTCCTGTATCGCTTCGTTAGCGCATGCGTCAAAGCTATATCCGGCATTGACGATGGATGGCGCAAATTGTCGAATAAAATCAAATGTGTTGGTCGTGCCGCTGGTTCGGTCAAATCCGTTGACAACCAGCACATCTGCGCTGTTGTTATCGGGACGAACGCCCAACATTTCGGTCTGGTTGCTTTCGCCATTGCCGTTGACCGCGCTAACGCGGAAAAAATATGTTGTGTCCGCCGAAAGTGTGGTGAGCACATTCGCTGAGCCCGGATAATTGGTGCCATCATTAAAATTGATGCCGTCAGTGCTGCGATAAATTTCGTAACTGGTTGCACCGCTGGCGGACTGAACGGCCACTTTTACATCACCGCCACCGGTGTTGCTGATGTTGAGCGCGGCCGGACGAAGCGGCGGCGCGGTTGAGCCAAATGCATCTGCCAGCGCACCCTGCAACTCCAGCCGCTGACCGTCGTAACTCAACGCCCAAATGCCTGTGCCTTTCAAATTTTTATCTTTGAAAAACTGGAATTTTAGCGCGATGCTCAAACTGTCGTCGTACCAGCCCTGATGCCATTGTGCACCATCCTGATAGGCATACCACGGTGTCAGCGTTTGTGCGTCCCAAATGCGACCGTAAGTTTGGGCGTTGGAATATGCGGCGCTGTAAAAAACACTGGTGCCACTACCCGTTGTTGCCGCATATTTCTGGTTGCTCACCGTCGGCCAATCGAATCCGAAAAACGGTACAGTCTGGATTAATTTTTCAGCATTGCCGCCGGTTTTCGAGAGATAATCATTCACCGTCCAGGTGATGTTGTAAATGCCCAAACTGGTGCCGATCAACGGGGCATTTGGTCCTGCAGAACTGCTGCCGCCGTAATGATAATCATATCCCTGAATCACCAATCCATCCGTAATTTGAGCCAGCGCATCATAATCGAAAACACTGTTCCAATCAACTGCTGGTGTAAAAATGGTCACAAATGAGCCGGGAATCGCTGAATGGAACGCATCGGTAAGTTCGGTCATGAACGCCGTCAGGTTGTTCCGCTGTCCCGATGGAATTCTTTCGAAATCGATGCTCACGCCATCCGCACCGGCTGACTGAACGGAAGCCAGCAGATTGTTCACCAGATTTGTCCGGTTTGCCGGGCTGTTCAGCAGCGTTGCCAACTCAGTTGGGTTGAATAAAATTACCGTCAACACCACCCGGACACCGTTGGTGTGCGCCATGTCGATCAATCCGGCTGCCGGCCAATTGTGATTGTCCGTGATATTTCCGTTGGCGTTTACATCAACGCCAAAATATGCGATGGTTGTCAGCAAATCGTAATTCAAATTCGGGTAATTATTGTACACCCAATACGGCAGATAGCCGAATACCTCTTTGCTCGGTGGATTGGTGCGAACCTGCAGCGGTCGCGGCTTTCCAACAAACGGCTTAAGCTGATCTTTTTCAGGTATTTGGTAATCCTTATACTTCTCTTTCTCGAATTGGTGAATGCTATGGAATTCCGGCAGTTTTTCCTGCGCTGTCAGCGCATTCAGGCTAAAAATAATCGCGAATATGATAATTTTTTGAATAAATTTCATGAATTGCAACTTCCCTTTTTGCTGGTAACACATACTTATTTGATGTCAATTAAAAAACAATCTTCAACGGGTAAAAACGCCCGGCAAATGAAATTGGTTTCTATTTTGGCCAAACTATTTCATCAGTAATAACTTCCTCGTTTCCTGATATGCAGCCCCGGATTGCTGATTTTTTGCGACAAATCGCGCGAAAAACACGCCGCTGCTGAGCAAATTCCCGCTGTCGTCGCGACCATCCCACGCAACTGTGTGGCTTCCTGGTGTTTTTGCGTCATTCAGTAATTTGCGAACCGGTTGCCCGAGCGCGTTAAAAATGGTCAATTCAACCGTTGCAGATTGTGGCAGCGCAAATTGCAACGTGGTTGAGGGATTGAACGGATTCGGGTAATTTGGCAGTAGGGCAAATTCGCGAATTGCGGCGGTTGCTGCATCCGGTTCATCGATGCCCGTGATGCTGAAAAAGAATTCCGCCACCCGCGTCATAATTTCTGTTCTGTCATCTGCGGCTGCGATCGTTTCGAACGGAAATGCGAGATAAACCACTTTCCCGGTGCCGCTGTATTGAATGGCGGCGACATCGCCGGTGCCGTATGTCAAACTGGCGCTGGCACCGTTTACCGGCGAAATAACATCCGGCGCGCTGACCTGATACGGCGACAATCCGAAATTGAGCGAAATCCCATCAAAAATACTGCCGCTGACGCCATCGGCAACGGTTTGATCCGCATCGTCCGCGACGAATTCAGCTTTCAAAATTTCCGTCAGAAACAGGCTGTCCGCAGCGGTTGCGCTGTCCGAAGCTGCCAAATCCCATGCAATTTCTGAACCGCTCGCGAAAAGATATCCGCCGTTGTTCACAAAATTGCGAATCAGATTCTGTTCATCTGCGCTGAACGACTCGTCAACTTCTGCCTCGTCGCCGCTGATCCAAAAAACCGCTTCGTATGCGGAAAGATCAACGGTTCCGTCCAAAACGGATTCATTCGGCGCGCTGTCGAAGCTGATGCCAAAATCTTTGAGCATCACGCCGGTGGTAAACACAAAATGATGAAACGGCTGTCCCCACCCGTTTCTGCGATCAAAGCCATCGACGATCAGCACTTTGTGATCGAAATTGCCGTTGCTCATCCCGTAAACATCGGTTACATCGCTTTCGTTGGGCACGGGCGCATCATCCACCGCGCTCAACCGGAAAAACACATCGCGATTGAGAATTTGCGGAATGATTGTATCGTTAACGACATCGGTGAGAACATTTTCCCCGCGAAACAAATTCCATTCCTGATTATCGAAGCTGAAATATAGCCGATAGCCCAACAAATCCGCTTCTGCATTGGCTTGCCAAAAAATCCGCATGCCGTTTTCCGCCTCGGAAACCAGCCGCATTTGCGGTTGCTCCGGTGCCGTAACATCTTGTTCTTCGATGGTCACGGGCACATACATCGTGTCTGTGTTAAAACGGGTATCTTCGGTGAAAACCATCACCACATATTCGCCGGGCGCGTGATTGGCGGTGTTCCAGAAATTGTCGCTGTTCACGTTGTTGGTCACCTGATACACATGGCTGGATGTGCTGGACTGCGGGCGATAAAAAACCGTGTTAACCACCGAATTGCTCGGTTTGGAATCAAACTGAAACCGAAGTCCGTTGTTTGGCGGTTCAAAAACAACTGTGGCAGTATCTTCGCTGAATATTTTGTAGCCGATTTTATACGTACCGTTGTTCAGCACGGATGTCGAACTGCCGTTCGGCCCGTTGCGCTCGTCCACTTTAACAACGATATCCACCGGTCCGCTGAGCACATTTCCGCCCAGCAAATTGCTGGTATTATTTTGATAAAACAGCACATAGCGGATAATCGGCGACCACGGATCGTCATAAGGCGTAAGCCCGGAATTGGGCAAAATGCTGATCTTTTCCGCGCCGGAAAATCCGTTAGTCAAATGCACATGCCCCTGCCCCGGATAAATGGTGCCGAGAATTGTTTGTGATGCAATCACAGGATCGCCAACCGACAGCGCCGGATTCGGGATGATGTGCACATAGGCCAAATCGTTCACCCGGACATACGAGTTCGATCCGGCGTTGCCGTCGATAGTGCTCACGTTGCCGTTTTTGCAGGCATAAACCGGCGAACCATCGGCTTTGGGAATATCCGTTCCGTTGTGAAAATGCCCGTTTGCGCTGGTGCTGCGGTATTCGCAAAAGCTGCCGGTAATCAATTGCGACGAATTAAACGGCGTTACCGGCCACGGAAACTGGGTTTGGGCAACTGCCGGAATCGCAGTTGTTATCATCAATAAAATCAATTGTTTAAATATAGTTCTCATATGGTTTTCCGATACATCTGAAATGAATGCCGAAATCCGATTTTCAATACATCGCCGTTTGGCGACAGCTGCAAACCGGGCTGTTCAAATGTGTGTTGCGATACATCAATATTTTGTAACATCTCGCCGGAAAGATTACGAAGTTGAAGCTGCGGCTGCTCGAAAAGAAAAACGCCATCGCGAAATTCGTTTTTGGCAACCAGCACTGCGGCATCGCCGGTATTGGCGATGGCAACGGCTGAAATCATCCCGTTTTCCGGGGCAAATTCTGCGTCCCACAGCTGCCCTTTCGCTGCGATATCGACCGCCAAAATGCGCTGATTGTCCGCCAAAACGAGATGTTCGTCATTTTCAGAAAACGCCGCATGTTTGAAAAGAATATCACCCTGCCAAACAACTTTGCCATTTTCGTTATATAATGATGCATAGCGTTCGATTGCCCCGCTGTTTTGGTGAACCGTGTATCCGTTCACCAAAAACTGATCGCCGCCGGGATTGATTCGCAATTGATTGGCGGCGAATCCGGGCAAACGGGTGCGCGAAATTTCATCGCCGTTGGCGGAAAAAATAATCAGATGTGGCTCGCCGTCGGGATTTGGCGCGTTGCTGTCTGCCGGAGCCGCGCCGCGTTTGCTTGCCAGCACCGCAATTCGCTGACCGTCTGCGCTGATACGCAAAATCAGCGATCGTTCCAAATCGAAATCTGCGTCAGCAAAAAGTGTTATTTCTCGCCGTATTTCGCCATTTGGCGACAGAAACCGCAACTCACCGGTTGCCGGACGTCCGGTGATCACACTGCCATCACGATTGGAAATCGCCATCGCCGGCGCATTTTCGTCGAGATATCGCGGCAGTTTGATTTGGGAAATCAGCTCAAACTGATCATCGAAAATGCGCAACTGCCACTCATTTTCCTGATCTTCGCGGGTCGGATTTGCATCCGATGCAATCGACGCCACAAATTTTCCATTCGGCGAAAACAACGGATTCGGCAAATTTCCGGATGCCATTTCCGCCATCGCGCCATCAATATTTTCACGATGAAAACCATTTGCATCCGCCCGGAAAATCAACGGGGTTGCGCCGTCAAACATCTGCCAGCTATTTACTGGTTTTTCGAATGATTTGTCCATAACTTTGACAAATTCCCTGCTATCTTTTTCTGTCTGAAACGCCAGAAAAAGAGCCGCAGAAATCAGAAAAAGCGACAAGATAACTACTGTTTTTTTCATAAAGATCTCCGAAACAACATTTTTTTTGCTCATAGCCAGTTAATCTATTAAAATGTCTCAGTAATGTCAAACAAATGATTGGTGAAGACAATGTCAAAATCATCATATTCCAATACTATTTTTTGTTGGTCAGCAACGCTTTTGCTGTGCTGTTTTTTCGCTGTTCCGGCTGCGGCAGAAAATTGGCCGCAGTGGCGCGGATCGCAAATGAACGGCATCGGTTCTGCCGAAAATGCACCGGTAAAATGGGACCGTGAAACCAATGTTATTTGGCGATTTGCGTTGCCCGGCCCGGCACCGTCAACACCGGTGATTTGGGGTGAGCGCATTTTTTTAACATCCGAATCCGGCGGCAACAGCCTGCTGATGGCCATCGGCACAGATGGCAAAAAGTTGTGGCAACGGGTGATCGGGCTAAATAATCGCGACATCCGGCAAGGCGAAAGCAACGCCACCGCGCCATCGCCGGTAACGGATGGCAAACATGTGTGGGCATTTTTGGGCACCGGCGAGCTGGTTTGTTTCTCGCTCGATGGCGAACTTGTTTGGGAAACAAATCTGGAAAACCGTTATGGCGAATTCAATACCTATTGGGGCTTTGCGACTTCGCCATTGCTGGATGGCGACAGGTTGTATTTGCAACTACTCCACGAAAATGCCCAACTGGTGCTCGCACTGGACAAATCAACCGGTGAGGAAATCTGGAAACAAAACCGGGCGACGGACGCACGATCGGAATGTTTGCATTCTTATGCGTCACCGGTGATGTACCGGCACAACGGGCTCACGCAATTGATTACACACGGCGCAGATTATGTAGTTGCCCACAATCCCGATTCCGGGGAAGAATTGTGGCGTTGCGGCGGTCTGCAGCAATCCGGCAGTTATAATCCCAATTTGCGATTTGTGGCGACGCCGGTTACCGCGGCAGGATTAATTGTTGTGCCATCTGCAAAAAACGGTCCGGTTTTGGGATTGAATCCGCACGGAGCCGCCGGAAATATTACCGGAGCAGAAAAATTTTATCACTGGAAATTGCCGCAAAACACCTCGGATGTACCTTCCCCGCTGGTATTTGATGGTCTGGTTTATATTTGCCGGGAAAACGGTATTTTAATTTGTCTCGATGCGAACACCGGTGAGGAAATTTATCAGGAAAGCGTTTACCGGAATCGCCATCGCGGATCGCCGGTAATCGCCGACGGTAGCATATATTTGAGCGCATACGACGGCACAGTAAGCGTGATAAAAACGGGACGGGAATATCAATTATTAGCCCAAAATAAAATGGACGAGCGACTTTCTGCATCGCCGGTTTTTGGAAACAATATCCTTTTTTTGCGAACCAGCGAAGCGCTTTATGCGATTTCCGAAATGTCAGAATAAAAAAATGCCCGGCAAATACTGCCGGGCATTGTATGCTACAACATATTAATTCTATATAATTTAGCCGTTGAAACGTTTGGCTACTTCGTCCCAGTTTACCACATTCCAGAACGCACTGATGTAGTCCGGACGACGGTTTTGATAATTCAGATAATAGGCGTGTTCCCAAACATCCAGTCCCAATAACGGATACTGTCCGTCGGAAATCGGGTTGTCCTGATTTGCAGTAGAAGTAACTGCCAGCGAGCCGTCGCTGTTTTTCACCAGCCAGGCCCAACCGGAACCGAAACGCGTTGCACCGGCTTTCGCAAATTGATCTTTGAAATTGTCGAAACTGCCGAATGCTTTATCGATAGCCGCAGCCAATGCGCCGGCCGGTTTCCCGCCGCCGTTTGGCGACATACACGGCCAAAAAATGGAGTGGTTATAATGACCGCCGCCGTTGTTACGTACGGCATTGCGGATGCTGTCCGGCACGTTTTTCAAATTTTTGAGCAATTCTTCAATGCTCATATTTTGCAAACTGGATTGGCCTTCCAAAGCAGCGTTCAGGTTATTCACATAACCGGCATGGTGTTTACCGTGGTGAATTTGCATGGTTTTTTCGTCAATATGGGGTTCCAGCGCGTTGTGGTCATATGGCAATGAGGGCAATTGATGAGCCATGATACATCTCCTTTTTAATTTTGGGGGTTTCCGTTTAAGTCATTCAGTTATCAAACATAGGCTTTTGAGCGTTAAGTTGTCAAGCAAAATTAAATATCGCCCAATTCGCTCAATTTTGACATTTGTATTTAAAAGATTCGGTTTGAATCGAAAAGTTACAAAATATGCATTAAATACTACATATTTCTAATGTTTATGCCTTTTTTTACGTTTTAATTTGGTTAAGTTTTTTTTACAGGTTATTTTTATAACTTGTTTATCGAGCTGATATTTGAATTCTTCAGTGTGTAACGAATGTTATGCGCAAACCGAAATTTTCAACAAAATTCATTTTTTTGGAAATTTACTCGCCCATCACAACGATAACTATTGTGTGGGTGTAATTTACAGAAACTAAAATGATATTAAATACGAAATAGCAGGGAATGGCACAAAAATTAAAAAAACGCCAGGAAGTTGAACTGTCGATTGAAAAGGTAGCATTTGGCGGTCAGGGCATTGCATATCTTGATGATTTTGTTGTATTTGTAGAAAATACATTACCCGGCGATGTAGTCACTGCCCGGGTTCGGAAAGCCCGGAAAAATTATGCAGAAGCATATCCGGTATCCATACAAACGCCTTCCCCGCTCCGGCAGGATGCGCCGTGCTCGCATTTCGGGCATTGCGGCGGATGCAAATGGCAAAATCTGGATTATCCGCAACAACTGCAGTTTAAGCAGCAGCACGTTGCGGAATCGCTGAAACACATCGGGCAAGTTGAGCCGGAACGGATTCACGCGACGTTGCCGGCGCCGACCATTTTCGGATATCGCAACAAAATGGAATTTTCGTTTTCCGATAACCGCTGGCTCACGCCGGAAGAGTTGCAAGACCCGGAAATCAAAAAAGATTTCGCGCTGGGATTGCATGTGCCCCGCTTTTTCGACCGGATTCTGGATATCGAAAAATGCTGGCTGCAGAGTGATCTTGCCAATCAAATTCTGGCGTTTTCGAAGGCTTTTTTTAAAAACAGCGCGATCCCGGTTTACAATTTATTTTCCCGGGAAGGGCAGTTGCGCCATCTGGTGATTCGCCAATCGTTCACCCACAACCAATTGCTGGTGAATGTGGTCAGTTTTTCACCGCTGACGGATGCGTTGAAAGAATATGCGGAAAAATTGGTTGCGGAAATTCCGGCGGTCAGCGGCGTTGTAAATACCGTAAACAACACACCTGCGCAAGTTGCGTCGGGCAGTGAACGGCATGTTTTATACGGATCACCAATTTTGAAAGAGAAGCTTGGCGATTTTGTGTTTGAAATTTCCCCGGATTCGTTTTTTCAGACGAATACGGCGCAAGCTGAAAATCTGTATGAAATCACAAAAAAATATGCCGAAATAAATAACGATATTGTGTGGGATTTGTATTGCGGCACCGGCAGTATTTCCATTTTTGTCGCGAAAAATGCCAAAAAAGTGATCGGATTTGAAATCGTTGAAAATGCGATAAAAGATGCATACCGGAATGCCGGATTGAACGGCGTGACAAATTGCGAATTTGTCGCCGGGGATCTCCGCTTTCAGTTGGAAAAATTTGCGGTTGAGCCGCCGGATGTACTGATTTGCGATCCGCCACGCGCCGGTATGCACAAAGATGTTCTGGCAACCATCCGGAATATCGCCCCAAAACGGATTGTTTATGTATCCTGCAATCCGGCAACGATGTCGCGGGATCTTGCGGAACTGATTGATCTTTATGAAATTACGGATGTTCAACCGGTGGACATGTTTCCGCACACATACCACATCGAAAGCGTCGCGAAACTGGTGAAACGATGAAAAAACTGACGCTCGAGGAAATCAGCGAACAGCGATTAACACCGGATTCGCTGCAAACAGCGGAGCGTGTTCCCGTTTACGCATTGCTCGATAACATTCGAAGTTTATACAATGTTGGTTCGATGTTCCGGACGGCGGATGCGGCGCGCATCGAAAAAATGTTGCTTTGCGGCATTACCGGCTATCCGCCGCGAAAAGAATTGGATAAAACAGCCTTAGGCGCCACTGAAACCGTGCCGTGGGAATATCATCCGGATGCGATTTCTGTGGTTGATCAGCTCAAAGCGCAGCAAATTCCCATTGTTGTGCTGGAACATACGACCAAAAGCGCGCCACACTGGTCTTTCGATTTTCCGTTCCCCTGCTGTCTGGTTGTCGGACATGAAGTTTGGGGAATTCAGCAGGAAATTTTGGAGAAAGCGGATCACGCTATCGAAATTCCGATGTTTGGTGCAAAGCATTCACTAAACGCAAGCGTGGCGTTTGCAATTGCCGCATATGATGCATTGGCGAAGTTTAAGCAAATTAAAGGATATCCTTTATGAACCACAAAATTATTATCGCCGAAGAACTGTTCCAGATTGCGGAGCAGATTGAAGATAAGCTGAAAGAAGCGGATTACCGAACGAGTATCTGCTCGACCATCGGCGAATTAACCGCTGCGCTGGAAAATCATTCGGTGGATTTGCTGATCGCGAGCGCGGATTTTCTCAATTCAAATCCGCAACAGCTGCATTTGCTCAAACAGCAACCATCGATTGTGTACGCGCCGGATCTGGATATCAACGAACATCCGAAATATTACAAAGCGGGTGCCCGTCGGGTAATTTCTGCGTTTTCGGAATTACCGGAGCAGGTTGCGGTAACGGCAAAAATGCTGCTTTACAGCCGCCACCACCTTCGGGAAATTCGCCGCACCAATTTAACGCATGGCGATATGAAAGCGCTTTCCCTAACTGAACTATTGCAAAACGCCATGTTGGAAGAAAAAAATCTGGTTGTCAAAATCCACCATGCCAATTGGGATGCCCGGATACGCATCACCAACGGACACGTTACGGATGCCCAAACCTCAAATCTCACCGGTGAAAATGCGCTGCTGAAAGCGTTGCAATATGCCGAAGGCTCGTTCATTATCCGCGGATTCAAAGAGGCGAATATCGAACCGGAAATGGGCGCATCCACGTTGGCGCTGTTGGCCGAAAAACATTATGAACAACAGGTTTTTCACGATTTTTTGAATGCTGTCGGGCAATCGTCATCGAATCCGGTCGTTCGGGTTGAGCATAATTCCAGCGTCCTTTCGCTAAGCCGGGCGCAATTGAAACTGCTCGATCTGGTTGAAATTCACGGAAATCTGAAAGATGTACTTCGTTATAGCCAACAGCCGTTTTTGGCAACCTTGCGAATGTTGCAGGAATACGCGCAAAAACGGATCATCACATTTGGTGAAATCACAGAACCGGCAATACAACGAACCGTTGATTCCCCGGTGACTTCGGCAAAAGAAAAAACGCCTGTTAAAACAGAAATTCCCAAAAAAGTGGAGAAAGTAACACCGGCAAAACCGAAACCTGCGATTAAAGCACCAGATAAAGAACCCGTTGCGCCACCCGAACCGCAAGCTAAACAACAGCAAAAAGCGCCTGCGGAAAAAGTGCAGGAAAACGGCGTTCACGAAAAAGCCAGTGTGCCGCCCAAAAAATCGGTTATCGATGTTAGTCAAACGGAACTGCCACCGGGAACGCTGCTGGTTCTCGCCAATGAAGGTCGTTCAAAATTCATCAACACCATTGCGAATTTGTATAACGCACCCGTAAAATCGAGTTCGGAAATTGATGTCACTCAAATTAAATTGAGCGACACAACCCGTTTTGCGGGGTTGGGCGTTTCCGTTCAGGAGGCGTTTATTCCGACGCTGGAAAAGGTTGCCAACCAGCTTATTGGTGGAATTTTGCTGCTGGATGCTCAAAAACCGTCGGAATGGGAATATGGAAATTACATTTTTTCGCAGATCGCAAATTTGTATAAACGACCGTATATTGTAGCTTTGACCAACCTGAAACCTGATTCAATCAAAGCAATTGAGGCGCTCCAAAAAACATTGGTTCTGCCCGCCGGTGCAACGTTCCGTACGCTGCAAACCCATTCTCAGGAAGATGTTCAGGCTGTGTTGAACTATTTTGCCGAACGCGCCGGCATGGATCCGGACGATCTGATCGATGACGATTTCACCACGGAGGAATCCCGCAATGTTTGATGCGCTAATTTATCTGACGGATCCGGCGTTTGAGCCGGATATCCAGCAAATTTTCGAAAATGAAAAATGCAAAGTGATAATAATTGATGATCTGGATAATCTTGTTTCTGCATGCGAACAGGAATTTATCGATATTGCGATGGTTTGGCCGGCGCAATACGAGCGCGTTGCGGATTTGCAAACGTTGCTGAACAACAGTAATTTCGCCTATATTCCGGTTGTTGCGGTCACAACTTCGCCCGATGACACCCGGAAAATTCAAAAATTACCCGTCGCAGATGTGTTGCAAACGCCGTTGCTTTCGGACATATTTTTTCAACGGTTGCGGAATGTGTTGGAAGATGTGAGCATTTTTACATCCGAAACGGATGGATTAAACTGGGAAGGCAGCATCGAAGAATATAACCTGCTGGACCTCATCCCGATGATCGAAAAAAACAGTCGCGACGCAGAACTGCAGCTGCATTACAAAACGTTCAACGGCACGGTCAGTTTTTTTGAAGGCAATGTCATCGATGCCGAATTTCACCATTTGAAAGGTATGCCGGCGCTGGAAAAATTGGCGTTGTTAGCCAGCGGACATTTTCGGACATCTATTTCCCGGCGCACGGATTTGAGTGATCACATCGGATTAAATAATCAGTCGATCACACTCCAGTTGCTCGAACAGCAGTTTTCGGTTGAAGAGTTGAGCGCGGAACTGCCCGGGTACACAGAAAATATCCGGACAAATCCATTTGTCACATTCGAAAACGCATCACCTATCCATAAAAAAATCATTGACTTATGTCAAGAGCCAAAATCGGTTTTGGATGTCCTGCTATTGCTCGAAGAAAACGTTGTCGAAACGCTGAAAGCTGTCAAAGAATTGTTTCAATTATCAAAACTGGATTATCAATTTACCGTTGAACGAGCCATCCGCGATGAGGAAGAGCGCAGCGGACTCGATCGGTTTTTTTCCATTTTCAAGAAAAAAGACCAGCCGGAAATTATCGATTACAGCCGCTACCAAAAAACGGAAACAGAGGAAAAAGCACCGGAATTGAATATCCCGTTGCCGGTCATTAGCGCCGCAGCGCAGCAGAAATTGCAGGAGAAATTGAAAGGATTGAGCCAATGAATTTTATCGAAACAGCAATGATTTCCAATTCTCCGGAGATCAGCAAATCGCTTTTGGATAACTTGTTTGAAAAAAACGGTGATGTGTTGGGCGTTCCGGTTTATCGATTCGAAATTGATGCCGACACAGTGGCGATGGTTTACGATTTGGTGACTGCGCCCAATTTGCCCGAAGAGTTGTTGCACCACCTCCTCCCCCATTTGCACAGTGTTTTGATCGCAACTGATACCGGCGCAAATAATGTATCCGTTGCACACCGCGAAAAAATGGATCGGCTTTGCCACAAATTCGCCGGAATTCCAACAACGGTAGCTGTTTTGACAGAACCGGAGCGCATCAAAAAGCTGACAATTCCTGTGTTGAACGGATTGTTTCTGGCTGAAAACAGCCGGATTTTTCTCTGGCATCCCGATTTTCCGGCATTGAAACAACATCTCTGGGAATCTTTATGGCTGGAGAAAGCTACCGGCCAAACAGAAGAGACACCAAGCTAACCTATTGTTTTTATGCGATATATCGGTCTCGACATTGGCGGCACCAAAATATTGGCTGCCGCAGCAGAAGCAGATGGAACCATCATTCGCACAATTCGCCACGAAACGCCGCAGGATTTACAAACCGGATTAAATCTCCTCAAATCATTCGTCACTGAACTCGCAGAAAATCAGCCGATTACGGCAATTGGTGCAGCAATCGGCGGTCAACTGGACTGGCGAACCGGTGTGGTTTCGCCGCTTCACCAACCGCAATGGCGCAATGTGCCGCTCAAACAAATTATGGAAAGCGAATTTAATTGCCCGTTTTGGCTCGATGTGGATACAAATGTCGCTGCGCTCGGTGAGTTTTCACAATTGCAACAACCGCCGGAACGACTGGTTTATTTGACGATCAGCACCGGTTGCGGCGGTTCGATGGTTGTCAGCGGGAAATTGAATCGCGGGTGGAACGGCGCGCATCCCGAAATCGGGCACATGTCGGTAGCATATCGCTGCCGTTTTCCGGAAAAAATCTCCTGTGCGTGCGGCACGCCGGATTGTCTGGAGGCGCTGATTTCCGGTCGCGGAATCGAACGAATTTATGGCAAACCCGCCGCAGCATTAGACGATGCAGAATGGGCGGAAGTCGCATTTAATTTGGGGCAGGGATTGCGCAATATCGCCACGCTTTACGCGCCCGATTTAATCATTCTCGGCGGCGGCGTTGCCGTCGGTGGTGGCGAAAAATTGCTGCTCCCGGCGATCTCGCAAATGCGCGAACGGTTAAAATTGGTGCCGGAACCGGAAGTGCGGTTAAGCGAAAACGGGCAGCTTTCCGCACTGAACGGCGCACTGCACATCGCACGTTTCGGGCTGGTTTAAAATGATGCTGGACAATGGATAAGGTGAGTATTATCAACAACTTCCATTGCCAGTTATTGCCAACCTTTTCCCTTCACTACTGAATCAACTGATCATCCAACACCAAATTATAGCGATCGCCTGGTTTGCTGTTTTCCAGTTTCAGCACGCCACGCGGACAAACAGCCGCGCAAATGCCGCAACCCACACAAGATGCCCGGATAATATTTTGCTCCCGTTGCGCATACCAGCGCACGTCGATGCCCATTTCGCAATAGGTTGAGCAGTTGCCGCAGGAAATACATTGCGATCCGTTGGTTGTGATCCGGAAACGCGAGAATTTTTTCTGAATAATTCCCAAAACCGCAGCCATCGGACAACCAAAACGGCACCACACCCTACTGCCCATCACCGGATAAAACCCGACGCCGATAACACCGGAGAAAACTGCGCCAATCAAAAATCCGTATGTGCTGGAAAAACTGTTGGATAGCGATCCGAGCATTTGCCCGTTTGTTGCGGAATTGATCCACAAAGCTGCGGTAGTGATCGTGATAAAAACCAACACGCTGTGAATCATCCAGCGTTCGACCTTCCAGGCGGTGAGCGATTTGTCCGAAAGTTGCCGGTACGGATCGCCAAGGGTTTCCGCTAGTCCGCCACAGCCGCAAACCCACGAACAATACCATCGTTTGCCATAAAAATAGGTGAGCACTGGCGTTGCGATAAATGACATGATCGCGCCCCAAAACACCATAAAAACGCCCAATCCCCCGGACTGCGACATCAGCCAATTCACATCATTCGGGAACAGATAGCTGTATTTTAACGGCCAAAAATAGGTGAAATAAAATTCCGGCTGGTTCAGCAATCGCAAAAAATTCGGCAACAAAAAGGCAAATCCCAGTTGGAAAAACATCACTGATAGCGTGCGAATAATCTGGTATCGATTGTGCCGGTATTTGAACACGATCATCCGCAAGCCCATCACCAAAACTGCCAGTGTATAGAATAATCCATACAAAAACCATTGATTTGCAGCGCTTCCGGTGAGCAACATGCTCAATGGATCTGCCAGTCTTATCCAATGTTCCAACGTTCCCGGAAACCAATATAGTAGCACATAAAATCCCGTGAGAAGTACACCGGTCATCCACGCAACAGCCCCGCGAGATGTCATACTCTTGAACCAGATGTGATTGTTTTTGATGCCCGGCAGCAACCGTTTTTTGGGGTAGATATACAACACGCCGCCGACTGTTGCCAACCCGATACTCAAACCAAAAAACAACAACGGCTGGCTCGCGCCGATACCGCCAAAACTGACCAGTAAAACGAGTAAACCGATAGAAAACAGGGCCAAACCCAGTTTTTGCAAGCCGGTCATTTCATTTTCATGCGTATGATTTTCAGATGTAATTGAAACAGATGCCATTTTTTGTGATCCTTGTTTTCAGAAATTTCAGGTTAAAATAATTTCGCGACCAACGCGGCGAGAACACCCGATTTGTTCGGCTGTGGCGTTTTCGGCGGGAATTGCCGGTAGAATGCCGCCCGGATATCCGGTTCATATTTTGTATAAAATTCCGGATCAAAATTAGCTGATTTCAAATTTTCGATGGCAAATTCAGCGGTCCGGTTTTCGCGAATCCAGTTTTCCCAAATGCTGTGCCGCGAACGGATACCAAAAAAATTCACGCCAACAATACTGCGATCCGTTTCGCGAAACACCATCCTGAAACAGGTGCGGTTTTCGGGCGATTCCCAGTAAAAATTAATTTCGCCATCGCGGGGTTTGTTGCTCACAAAACCGTAGGTTTGATATTCGATATCAATAAATTTTGCAGAGTTAAACCAGATACCGCGTTCATATTTTGTTCGCTCACCGCATATGGTTTTGGCGAGTGCCAGTCCGTGCATTTTGCCGGTGTACCACAATTGTTCAACGCGATTTCGCCCCTCGCCTTCGACGACAATTTCCGCACAATCGCCGCAGGCGTAAACGTTGGGAATATTGGTTTCCAGATAATCATTCACCAAAACGCCGCGTCCGGTGGCGATTTTTGTTTGTTTCACCATGTCTATATTCGGGCTGACACCGGGTGTTAATCCGACAATCTGGCAGGGAATTTCTTCGTCCGTATCTGCAATTACAACGCTGCGAACCCGCCCGTCCGGGTCTGCCAAAATTTCTTTCAGGCTCACATTTAATCGCAAATCCATTCCGTGCTCCACGATATGCCTGCCGACCAGCTCCGATTCCTCTTTGGGCAGAATATTGCTCCAGTAACGCTCTTCCCGCACCAAAAAAGTGACGGAAATACCCCGGCTGACCAGCATTTCCGCCAATTCGATGCCGATCAAACCACCGCCAACAATGACCGCATGTGTGGCGTTTTCAATGTTTTTTTCCAATAATTCCACATCCTGAATGGAATACAATCCCTGAACGCCCGGCAAATCCTGTCCCGGCCAACCGAATTTATTGCTTTTGGAACCGGTAGAAATCACCAGTTTGTCGTATTCAATGGCATCGCCATTTTCCAATGTCACGACCCGCCTATCCGTATCAATGCCGGTCACATATCCGCGAATTAATTCGATGCGATTTTTCTCCCAAAACCAGTCTTCGTAGGGTTTGGTGTGTTCATATTTCATGTGCCCCATGTAGATATACATTAACGCTGTGCGCGAAAAAAAATGATCCGTTTCCGCGGAAATAATAGTGATTCGCATATCACTGCGTTTGCGAACGTGTCGCGCCGTCGTAACGCCGGAAATGCCGTTACCGATAATCACCAGATGCTCCATTCTCACCTCTTTAAAAATTTATTTGGCAAAATACCAACCAACATTCACAAAAATATCACGAATCGTTGATTTAATTTCAACAATTGAAATGACGGGTACCGCTCTGCCATTTTTCAGAAAACGCGTTGCTTTATTGCCCGCTTTTTAGTATGATGGTTGGGCAATTTACGAAATTGAGAATTAATATCATCATTTTAACAGCAAATTTCTGAAGCGCAGATTAGAGGAAAACGGAACGCGATGAGTAACAAAAAACCTTATTTGGTCGGGATCGCCGGAAATATTGGCGTGGGAAAAACCACTGTAACCAGCAAAATGGCGGAAAAATTAGGTTGGCAACCCTATTTTGAAAGCGTAATTGACAACCCTTATCTTGATGATTTTTATAAAGATATGAAACGTTGGGGTTTCAATTTGCAAATTTATTTTCTGGCGCACCGTTTCAAAAGCCAGAAAGAAATAATGGAAGCCGGACAGCACGCGATCCAGGATCGAACCATTTACGAAGACGTGGAAATTTTTGCGCGATCGCTTTATGAGCAGGGCAATATCAACGACCGGGATTATTCAACTTATCGCGATTTATTTTACAATATGGTGCCGTATTTGCCGAAACCGGATGTGATTATTTATCTGCGTGCCTCGGTGGATACGCTGATGCACCGCATTTCCTTACGCGGTCGCGATTTCGAACAAAGCATTCCGCGCGATTATATCACCTATCTCAATCATGCCTACGAACGCTGGATGAATGAGGCGAAAAAGGAATTTTCCGTTTTGGAAATCAACGCAGACGAAACCGATTACGTGAACGGAGACAACGATCTCGATGCACTCATCGAACAGATCCGCCGTTACTGCCCGTAAACCGCACGTTGTTTTTGTCAGCTACTATTTCCCGCCGATGGGCGGTGGCGGCGTGCAGCGAACCCTCAAATTTTTGAAATTTTCCGATCCGGCTCGGGTAAAATTATCCGTTGTGACGGTAAAACCCAGCTATTTTTATGCGGATGATCCCACGCTTGCCGCTGATTTACCGGCAAATGTGCAGGTTATTCGCAGCGGCTCGCTGGACCCCTTCCGGTTGATTTATTTGATTCGCACCCTTCTTCCCCAAAAAACACGCAACACCTCAGAAAACAATCGCGAGAGCGGTGGTAAAATCCGCGAGATCGTCAGTAAAATTTTTGTGCCGGATTCCCGGTTGCTGTGGCTGCCGTTTGCTTTACTGGCGATTCTGAAGCTTCACCGGCAACAGCCGGTCGATGCCATTTTTGCAACGCTGCCGCCGTTCACCGCCGGATTGGTGGGGATTCTCGCCGGAAAATTGTCGAAGATTCCGGTAGTTCTCGATTATCGGGACGGCTGGTCAAATAATCCGTATTTGCCACAAACCGGTTCATTTCAGAAATGGTTGAATGGGAAATTGGAGCAATTTTGTCTTAACAACGCTACCGGCGTTGTTTTCGTAAATCCAGAGCTGGAAAGGGATTACGTCGAAAGATTTTTGCAGTTTAAGCGAATACCGCATCTCACCATTCGCAACGGTTACGACCCGCAGGATTTTGAACATTTGCCCCAAAGCGAAACATCTTCTCAGCCGAAACAGCCGCTGGAAATCGGCGTGATGGGCACCATTTATTCACAAGGCAATTGCCCGGAAACTTTGCTGAAAGCCATTTCCGAATTGAAAATGCAGGATAAAAATCTGGCAGCAAAACTGCAGCTTACGTTTTTGGGAAAATGGACCGCCGAATTTGAAGAGCAGGTTGCAGAAAAAGGGTTAGATGATATTGTTCGTTGGGAAAGGTATCGCCCGCATCGCGAGGCATTGCTGTGTGCCGCCCAATTTGATGCGTTGGCGCTGGCGGTCGATTCGCGGATTCCCGGGAGCCGGCAATTGACGCCCGGCAGAATTTACGAATATCTGGCGTTGCGCCGTCCGATTTTGGCAATGTGTCCGGTTGATGGCGATCTCGCACATCTCGTCAAAAACGCCAAAGCCGGTGAAATTATTGAATTTACAGACGTTGCAACGATCAAAAACTGCATCTCAGATTGGCTGGAAAACCACCCACAACACAATGGAAAATATCTGTTTCAACATGTGGGAAATTACAGCAGGGCAAGCCTTACGGCGCAGTTATGGGGATTTATGGCAGACAAAATTGGGTTGTTTGTTAACAAAAATTCAGTCGGTTAACGGTTCGCCTGATATTTCAACAAGCTTTCATATTCGCGGGATTCTTCCATTTGCTTTCGCATAATTTCATCGCCGACATTGTTCAACAACTGCTGAAATACGATGTAAGCTTGCTCAAAATAATGCGCTGCGCTGCTTTCGTCACGCTCGCTTCTGGAAATGTTGCCCAATTCCCGCAATATTTGCAACTCGACAGCCGGTTGCCGATAGCGTTTCTGAATTTCCAACGCCATAATTAAGTGCTGTTTCGCTTTTGAGAAATCGCCATTCATCGCATAAATTCGACCCAACAAAACCCTCGCCAAATTTTCGAATTTGATAATGCCGTCAGCCTGTTTCAACCATTTGTGAACCTGTTTTTCTGCGGTTGACAATTCGCTTGTTTTTATCAGATATAAGGTTTTGTAATAATTATAGTTTAGCTTGTCCAACAAACTGCTTTCGCGATGGATAATTTCACCCGCTTTTTCGAGATATCGTCCGGCGGTTTCCAAATGCAACTGCTGCATATTGTAGGATGACAAAAATAGCAGCGCCGAAAAAATAAGCTCGTCATCCCGCTGTTCTTCCGCCCAGCGCAATGTTTCAATCAGGTGGTCGTAACCGCGAATGTAGCTGTGTGTGAGCAAATAAATGTGCCCGAGATGAATTTTGATCAGATATGTCTGTCGAGTAAGTTGCTGCGCTTTGCAAAAACTGAGCGCGTCCTGTAAATAATCAATTGCCGCGCCAAATTTGTTGAGCTCTTTTTCGATGATTCCCAAATTGGTGAACACCTGCGCTTCGATGCGCTTTGATGGTGTCAGCAACGGCACGGATGTTAACCGCAGCAACTGGCTGCGAGAGAGATACCATTTTCCGTAAAACCCATAAATTTCAGAGAGATACAGCCGGAGTTGAGCGATCATTTTTGGGGTCAGCGTGAGGTAATTCCGGCGCAATAACCGGATTGCCAACGGCAGCGCTTCGTCGTAATGTTGTTGCCGGATCAATTGGCGAATGACCTCCAACTGCAGCGATGTAACCGATGGCGAGCTTTCTGGCAGTGCCGCACAAACATCCTGCAACAATTGCAAATAGGATTCACCGGCATCCAGCGATTGATAGCGTTCTTTCAAAATTTGATAGAGCTGCAGAATTATTTTTTCATCGCGGGTTTCCGCCAGCAATGCGCGGGCGCTGTCATAGCTTTTTAGCGCGTATTCGGGACGACCAAAATTCTGTTCCAGTTCGCCATTGAGCACGTGTGAAAATGCGTGAACGTAAACCGGCACATCTTTCCGGTATTTCAAATCCTTTATCAAATAGTGTGCTTCTGAATGTAAATCCATCTGAAACAATGCGTTAGCCATTTGCAAACTTGCCTGCATCCAGGCATCTTTTTGATCATTTTTTAAGCGGTCGCGCAATTCCCGAAACGATTCGAAAGCATTTTCAAACAATCCGAGTTGCATTTGGAGTTCGCCCATATCACGCAAAATTGCGGTGAGCGGCACCCGGGTTTTCGGAAATTGCGTCACATTTCGCCGCAAAAACGCGTATCGATCCAACGCCCGCATCGTTTCGCCATTATCTGCGAGTGCCCTGGCTTCACGCAACGACATTTTGATGGCCGTTTCGAAATCCCCGGTTTCCGAAAATAATCCGGATAATTCCAGCGGATGCGCCAGTTCACGCCGGGCGAGGCTGCGGGACAGAAAGCTCATAATAGGTTGCAACAAATAAATCGGAACATTTTTTTGCAAAAATTCGCGCCACGGTTCCCATCCGACCACAATATATGTTTCGCCGCAATGTTCCGTTTCAAAAACGATCCTGCTTTGCAGCCACATTTTATGCGCCCGTTTTCCGGCACCGGCATCCCGCAACAAACTGAACCAGACATCCTGCGGCAACGGATCTTTCAGGTGGCTTAAAAAACCGAGGCAGGCTTGCTCGTCGGTTGAAAATTGGCTGAGCAAATGCTGAAAAATATCGATGAAATCGGAACTCACACGGGTTCGCTGAAGCTGTTCGTTATCGATGCGGAATTTTTTTGTTCCGCGTTGCAATAACGGGCGGTAATACGCTTCCAGCATCAGACAAATCTTGTGCAAATTTCCGGATGACTTCACAAAAAGATGGTTTGTGATGAGGCGGGTGCTCATCGCATCGGTGTTTAATTGTGTGGCAATCAGCCGTTCCGCTTCTCTGACGGAGCGTTGATTTAACGGGATTTGCAACAACTGGGCATCGGTTGAAAATTGCTCCAGCGGCGCATCTCCGGTGGAAAGAATAACCAGTGGTAATTGCTGTAAACGCTCAATAAACCGATAGTTATCTGCGCTGATCTGATCTTTTTTTTCGAACAGTTGGTTGAGCACGATAACGCCGCGTTTATCACGGCAGAGGTAGCTCAAAAAATCGTGCAAAAAATGATTTTCCCAAAGATCTTGTGTCGTTTGCGAAGCGGCGCTATCGACCAAATGTGCCAGAGATGCAGCTAAACGAGGTGGAAATTGGGCAAGGTAGGATTGAAATTCCGGCGCAAATTGTTGGGTGATATGCCGGACCGTTTCGATAAATTGTTCGCGGGATTTCAGCGAGAAAAAGTTAACATCGAAATGCCAAAGTAGTCTGAATTGTTTTAGCGGATGCTGCAAAGCCTGTTGGATCAAATATTGTTTACCGGAACCGGAACGCCCGTAAACATGCACAAACAGCGCAGATTCGCCTGTCCATCCTGTCAACCCGTTCTGCAACTGCTCGAACTCACTCAAAAACAAACTCATGATCTGTGCCTCCCTGTAGCGCAAATCCAACAACCAACATCCGAACGATCATTAATAATTATTATAATGCGGGTGAGAACCTCAAAAAGCAAGAAAAAACTTCAGATTTTTTTGCTAACTGCCTGATTTTTAGCGGCGTTGCGTAAATTTTGGATGGCGTTGTTTCGATCGGAATTGCCAAAAATCGCGCTCCCGGCAACCAGCATTTCTGCGCCTGCGGAGATGGCTCCGGCGATGGTTTTGGTATCAATTCCGCCGTCAATTTCCAGCAAATAGCGATAGCGAAATTCATCGCGCCAGCGACGCAGCAACTGCAATTTTTCCAGCGATGACGGAATAAACGATTGCCCGCCAAAACCGGGATTTACGCTCATCACCAAAACCAGATCAACCGAATCGAGAATCCAGCGCAGCGTTTCCGGTGATGTTGCCGGATTAATAGCTACCCCGGCTTTCGCGCTGTGATCGCGAATCAACGCCAACGTGCGATGCAGGTGCACGCAGGCTTCCTGATGAACCGTGATAATATCCGCACCGGCAGCCGCAAATTGCGGAATATAGTCATCCGGGTTTTCGATCATCAGGTGCACATCCAGTTTGAAACGGGTGTTTTTTTTGAGGGAAGCGACCACATTCGGGCCAAAAGTGATATTGGGGACAAAATGCCCGTCCATTACATCAACGTGCAGATATTCGATTTCCGGGATATCCACCGTTTGGATTTCCGCGATAAATTTGCCGTGATCCGCCGCCAAAATGGACGGTAAAATGTGAATTGACATATCAAATCCTGTTAATATCGACCGTTATCGCGTTGGGGAATTTGGTCGGTGCTGATCACCAGTTCCAACGTTTCGATTTCCGATACGGTTGTGCCGGTGGCAACTGATTGCGAAATCACTGTGTTCGGCACCAGATTGGGCATGTAGCGCAATCGCGTAACCAGTTTGCCGGCGCTGAGACCCAAAACCTCGAGTTCACGTTTGGCGGATTCCAGGCTTTTTCCGGCGAGATTGGGCATCACTAACGATGACGGCGGCGGACCGAGGCTGACTGTCAGGTTGATAGCCTGACTTTTGTAAATTTGTTCGCCGGCGGCAACGGATTGGGCGATCACTACCTCGCGATACGGATAGCGTTCCGAATAATCGTAATCCACACGCCCGACCTCGATACCCACTTCGCGGAGTTTCAGCCGCGCATTGACCAGTGTTTCCGAAACGAGTTTCGGCATGAAAATAGGTTTTTCACCGCTGCTGACAATCAGATACACCCGTCGCCCGCGTTTGACGGTGGAAAACGCCGTCGGATTTTGTCGAACAACCGTGCCAACCGGGTAGAAACTATCGAAAACGGAATCCTGAACGATCGGGATAAAACCGTTGTCGTCGAGAATATCCATTGCGTTATCAACATTTTTTTCGGTGACATCCGGCAGTTCATATTCAGATCCGTGCCGGGTATAAAGCGGCATCACAACCCAATCCATAAAAAACACGAATAGCAGCAATCCTGCCAGCACCGTCAACGTTTTTTGCCACCAGTTAAAATCGCGGAATCTGTCAATCAATTGATAAAGGAAATCTCGAATTCGGTCCAAATGATGCACTCCGTAAACAATTGTTATTTTTTGAGTTAATCTCGCCGCGGCGACAACCGGTCGCGGCTGTCGATGATGATGGTAACCGGTCCATCGTTGTGAATTTCAACTGCCATCATTGCGCCAAATTCACCACATTCCACCGGAATACCCAATGATCGTGATTTTTCCATGAAATATTCATACAATGGTATCGCAATTTCCGGGCGGGCAGCGTCGATAAAACTCGGTCGCCGCCCCTTTCGGGTGTTGGCAAATAAGGTGAATTGGGAAATGACCAACATGCTGCCGCGGACATCCGTCAAACTGCGATTCATTTTGCCATCGCCATCTTCAAAAACACGCAGATTAACGATTTTTTCTGCCAAATAATCTGCGTCTTCCGTTGCGTCATCATGAGTAATGCCGAGCAAAATTACAAAACCGTGCCCAATTTTCCCAATAATTTTATCATCAACGGAAACGCTGCCATGGGTAACGCGTTGGATAACCGCTTTCATTTACGAATCCTGTGGGTTGATGGCGTTTCGCTGCACAACCAAAATTTCTTTCGAGCCCAAATCAAAATTAACGATACGATCAAAAAGTTTGGGTATCAAAATATACTTTGTGAACGCGTAGGCGGAAAACGCATAGAGCGAACCGATAATCAGGTCAATGATATAATGATGATTGAGATACACCGCCGAAAACCACGCCGCCGCAGGATAGAGAATCCAGAGCCAGTGTTTACCACCAAATCGCAGCCACATAAACAGCGCAATGGCGCTCGGATATCCCGAATGTAGCGATGGAATTGCGGCAAATTTATTGGAATTAAACGTGTTCCAAATCGACCGTAAAACGTTGCTACCAATGAGTTTATCAAAATTGACAAGTGCCCCGGCAGCTTCTAAAAACTCGCCGGTCGGCTGAACAAATCCATGCTCAAAAACATACCACGGCGGCGCGGCAGGATACAGCATAAACGTTACCAACGCCATAAAATTGAGCACCGTGAGCGTGTAAATCAGTTGATAATAATTGCGTCTGTCGTTCAGTGTGTGCCAGATTATCCACCCGATAATCAGCGGCATCGGAAAATGTATCGCATAAATATTGGAAGTAAATACATCAAAAAATGTTTTCAGGAAAGCGCCGTCGTGCAACTGTTGCCAGCTTTGAAAATAAAACGCCGGAATATCCGCCGGTGTCAGCCAGCCAAACAGCGATTTCTCAATTTCGTATGGCTGAACAATATTGATGGTGCTCCGGAACGTATCGGCGACGCCGCGCATCATGTCATACGCCATCCAGAAAAAAATCCACGGCGCCCAATCTGTGAGCAACATTTTGCCCCATTTTTTACCGAGCACTGCAAAAGCAAAAATCATCAGCGCAAAAAAAATGTGGTCCGGCCGGGTTTTGATCAATTTGCCGATCACGGTGAGATAAATGGCAATCCCAACCAAAACCGCAATGTTGAACCGTTGCTCCGACGCATTCAGGTAGCGCCAAAATGCCGTCAGTTTTTCCGAAAATTGTTGTCGTTTTTTCATGCTTGCAACGTTAACTGAATTTTAACAAAAATGCAATCGCCAGATCAAATTTTCTCATCGGGATTACCGATTTGCAACCCTTTTGGCGTCAGTTTTTTCTCCAGATTCGCCAGCAAAAAATCCATTGCCAACGCCAAAAGCGCGGCGGGAATAGCGCCTTGCATGATCCGTGCTTTATCATTTAGTGTGATGCCGGTGATAATCAGTTCGCCCAAACCGCCCGCGCCGATAAACGCCGCCAGTGTTGCCGTGCCAATGTTGATCACCGTCGCGGTGCGAATGCCAGCCATGATAAATCCCGTAGAAACAGGGAGTTCCAGCATCCACAAACGTTGCACCCGGGTCATGCCCATCGCTGTACCGGCTTCTTTCAATTTCGGATCGACGGAGCGAATGCCGCTGTAAGTATTCCGCAGCACCGGCAGCAGCGCATACAAAAACAGCGCGATGATCGCCGGCAAAGTGCCGATGCCAAACAACGGAATCATCAGCCCCAAAATTGCCAGACTGGGAATGGTTTGCACGATGTTCGCAAATCCCAAAACGGGTGCGGCAAATTTCGGGAATTGCGGCAGCGCGATGCCCACCGGAACGCCGACCAGCACCGCCAAAAATGTCGCTAAAAATGTCAGGAACAGATGTTCGGCAGTTTTCTCCGCAATAATTTGCCCGATGCTGCGCCCCGATTTCGGCGCTGTATTTTCGATCAATTTATTATTCACCAAAAAATCGCGGGCAACGGTAGAAAACGGTTGGTTGAGCACTTCCACCCGAAAATTCATCTGGCGAATCGCGGATTCGCTGATGCGATTATCCAACATTTTGAGTACACCCGCCAATTTCGGCAGCCGTTTCAGCGTTGCGATGCGCACCAAAGGCGCCGCAAAATATGGCGGAAAAAAGTGTTTGTCGTCCGCCAACGCTTTCAAATGGTATTTTTCCAATTTGCCGTCGGTGGAATATGCGTCGGTCAAATCGATTTCACCGGCGGCGATAGCCTGATACGCCAACCCGTGCTCCATTCCCCGTAACTCGCCAAATTTCAATTGATAGGTTTTCGCCAAGCCCGGATATCCGTCCGGACGATTGAGAAATTCGTGAGAAAATCCCGCCCGGATTTCGCCGGAAATTGCCGCCAACTCCGTCAGCGTATTTGTGGCAATTTCCGGCGAAACGACGATCGCATACGTGTTGTTGAACCCGAACGGGGCAAGCCAATCGATCTGAAATTGTTGCCGGAATTCCCGTTGCACAAATGCAAATAAACTGTCCGGATTTGCGTTCAGCGATGATGCGTTGAGGATTGCTGTTGCGCCGGTGCCGGTGTATTCCGGATAAATATCGATATCGCCGTTGCGCAGCGCTTCGAAACAAATCAGCGTGCCGCCGAGTCCCCATTTACGCCGGACGGCGTAATCGGTTTTGGCTTCGATGAGCTGTGCCATCACTTCGCCGAGCACCCGCGATTCAGGGAAATTTTTTGAGCCGATCGTTACGATTTCCTGTGATTTTGCGGGCGTAAATTGCAGCAAAAACAGGAGGTTGAGGAATAAAATATGTTGACTAAAATATCGCATTATCGCAGCTGGCTTTCCACAAATTGTTTCACAAAATCGTTGGCGGGATTGTCCCGCAAATCGGCCGCGCTGCCAATTTGTTGCACCTCTCCCCTATCTAATACCAAAATTTCGTCGGCGAGCAAAAATGCTTCTTCGAGATCGTGCGTGACCAGCACCATCGTTTTATCGAGCTGGCGGCGAATGTTCAAAAATTCATCCTGCAACTGCCGCCGGGTGATCGGATCGAGTGCGGAAAACGGTTCGTCGAGCAAAATGATGGGCGGATCGGCGGCTAACGCCCGGGCAATCCCGACGCGCTGTTGCTGCCCGCCGCTCAGTTCCGCCGGATATCGAAATCGAAAATCGTCCGGCAATCCGACCAGTTGCAGCAACTCCGTGACCCGTGATTCGATGCGCTTTTTTCGCCAGCCGAGCAATCGCGGCACCAACCCGATATTTTGGGAAATCGTCCAGTGCGGAAACAGCGCGGCACCCTGAATAATGTATCCGATTTGCCGCCGCAGTTTGGTCGCATCAGTGCCGGATATGTTTTCGCCGCGAATCAGCACTCTCCCGCTATCCGGTCGCAGCAACCGGTTGAGAATTTTCAAAATGGTGGTTTTCCCGCTGCCACTGGTGCCGATCAACGCCAGCGTTTTGCCGTCGGAAATCGTGAAGGACACTGCATTTACAGCCGGTTGATCACCGGAAAAAGTTTTGGAAATGGACTCGACGCGAATGGTTTTGTTTTGCGGTTCATTCATCGGAAATAATACGGTAAATGGCGCAATTCTACAACAGCGGAATCGGCAGCGACGGGTAATTTCCACCGCCAAATCACGAAAATAATTTTGAAGAACGCGTGAAACTGCCTAAATTCGCTCAAAATGGATCAACTGTTTCATCAACATGAAAGCGAGAATATGCCCGTAACCATCGAAACTGAGCGGTTAATCATCAGCGAATTTGATGAAAATGACGCGCCATTTGTCCAGAAATTGGTCAATTCCGACGGTTGGCTGCGTTTTATCGGCGATAGAGGCGTGCGGAATATCGACGATGCCAAAATCTATTTGCGAAACGGTCCGATTAAAAGCTACGCGGAAAACGGCTTCGGATTGTGGCGGATTTCGCTGAAAAATTCGCAAATACCGGTTGGCATGTGCGGATTGCTCAAACGCGATACGATGCCCGATATCGACATCGGTTTTGCAGTGCTGCCGGAATTTTTCAAAAAAGGCTACACTTCGGAAGCCGCGATAGCCACGCTGGATTTTGCAAAACATACGCTCAAGCTCAAACGCGTTGTGGCAATCACCAAACCGGGCAATGTCGCGTCGATCGGTTTGCTCCAAAAGCTGGGTTTTGCGAATGAAGGCATCATTCAGTTTAATTCAGAAAATACGGTTTTGTTGGGTTTCAATTTCGAATGAAAATGACAGAAAAAGAAAAAATGCTGGCGAGCCAGCTGTATAATTCCCGCGATCCCGAATTGATCGAAATGTATCACAACGCGCGGCGATTGCTGCGGATGTTCAATACCGCCGAATCGCACGATGCGGACGCCAAAACCGCCGCGTTGACAGAATTGTTCGGAAAATTGGGTAAAAATGTGTGGATCGAAGCACCGTTTTTTTGCGATTACGGCGAAAATATTGTTATCGGCGATAACACGTTTATCAACTTTAACGCAATATTTTTGGATTGCAATCGCATTTCCATCGGAAAAAACGGGCTGATTGGGCCGAATGTGCAGATTTATACGGCGCACCATCCGCTGAAAGCCAGTGATCGTATCAAACAAAATTGGGACGAAACCGACGGCACCGCCATTTATCACACCGCCGCCGCGCCGGTTACGATTGGCGATAACGTTTGGATTGGCGGCAGTTGCATCGTTTTTCCCGGCGTTTCCATCGGCGACAACACGACGATTGGCGCGGGATCGATCGTCACCAAAAATATCCCGGCAAATGTGCTCGCGTTCGGAAATCCCTGCAAAGTTGTCCGGCAATTGTGATTTCCGGTTAACTGCAAAACTGCTCTTTTTCTTTGTAAATCCCCGATTTTTAATAGCTTTCCCGGAATATGTTGGGCATATTATCGCAGATTGCCAAATGTTTATCACCATTTTCGCAGAAGGCAGAACATGAAATTTCAGGTTATACATTTATATAAACGCAGCTTGTGTTGGGTGATATTTTTCAAGATTGCCATTGCCACCGGATTATTTGCCCAACCAGCGGCTCGCGATACACTTTTTGAAGCGATCAGCAAAGCTGATTCCGCGGCTGCGTTACTCGCTCAAAATCCCGATGACCTTTCGCTAAAGGAAGCTGTTTTATCCGCTTTCCGGGAAGCGCTGCTCAAAGCTGAATCAGTTGATGATTTTCTCGCCAGCGCGGCTATTTGCAACATGGTTGGTAATTTTTATGAAACTCAGTCAGAATATCAACGGGGACTCGGGTATTTTGAAAAAGGGTTGAAAATTCTGGAAACCAAAAACGCTACGGGAACCGAAAATCTGTTCGACGATGCGTTGGCCGATCTGCAGTCGTCATCAAAAGGGTATAATTCCGGTGCCGGTTTTGCGTTGGTCACCGATTTGTATTCTGCAACATTTGACGATTTACGCGATTTTTTAGCGCAGGAACCCGCGAAAACTGAAGCCCGCTTATCGGTTATGCTGCTGATAAATGCCGGAAATATGTATCTGCAACAAAGTCAGTTTTCGCAGGCGCAAACGCTGTATTCGCAGGCGCTGCAAATTGCGAAGCGCACCGGTATGGTGTCCGAAGAACGGCACATTTCTGCTAATATTGCCTGGAGCTACATAAAAAACAATCAGTTAGACAACGCAAAAACACTGCTGGATGCGCTGTTGTCGGATCAGTCTGATGCCCAAATTTCCAACCAGCTTCGGCAGGCGTATCTGGCGCGCGGTGCCGCATTCCGGGAAGAGGGCGATTTTCCGGCAGCGATTGCGGATATCAAACAATCGCTTATTTTGTATCAAACTGCCGGCGATGCTCGCGGTCAATGTCGTGCGCTGGCACACCTTGCCTCAACCTATTTCGAAAGCGGCGATATCGGAACCGCAACAGAATTTTATCACCAAACCCTCGCCAAAAACGCAGCCGTCAATGACGAAGAAACCGCGTGGCATGCCAACGGCGGGCTGGCAAAATGCTATTCCGCAACCGGCGATGACGAGCAAGCATTGGCGTATTTCAAAACCTATCTGGACATCGTGGAATCTTTGGGCGGCAGATTTTCGACCGATCAGGGAAAGGTCAGTTTTCTGGAAAACCAGACAGAATTTCTCAACGATTACGCCCGAACTGCGATCAATCTTTCGGTGAAAAACAGCGATTTCAGCATCGCGCGACCGGTGATCGAAAAACTTCGCGGCAGTTCACTCGCCGCGCTTCGGCAAACCAAAATGGGCAGCAAACCGCCTGTTTCCGGCGCGGTGCCGCTCACCTATCTCGAATCACAATCGCCGCAAAGTTTTTACGAATTTTCGATCGGCACGACAAGCGACAATTCAAACATGATGGCGCAGCAGGCAATCGGCATCACCTCCAACCAGTTTTTTCCCGGCACAATTTCCCAACCGGATCCGGATCTCGAACAAAAATTATCACAGGGCATCGCCTCCGAAATGGGCGAAACCGCTGCCGCAACTACGCCGGAAAATTTGCCATCCGTTACTTTTCTGGAATATTTTTTACTCGATAACCAGATTGCCATTTTTATCAAATCGCCGGAAAACGATGTCAATGGTGCGGTTGTTCCGGTAACGCCTGATTCGCTGGATGCGCTGATCAACGAATATCGATCTGCGCTGCAGGTTCAGCAATCGCGCGGGATAACCGCATCGCGAAACGCGGTGCCGATCCTTTTGCCGACCGATATTTCCACCATTCGCTCGCATACCAAATTGGCGCGACAGTTGTATCAACTGCTCATCGCACCGGTTCGGCAATCGCTGCCATCTGGCGACAACCAAACACTGGTGATAATTCCGCACCGATCGCTGTGGATTGTGCCGTTCGCATCGCTGCTGGACAGCAAAGAGCAGTATTTTGGCGATCAGTTTGTGCTCACGTACGCGCCGTCCGAACAGGATTGGGCGTCGATCGCGGCGCAACAACGACCTGCGGATCAACGCAATCCCAAAGCCTGGATTATCGGAAATCCGCAAATGCCGCAACTTGTGCATTCGTGCGGTTTGGAGATAAAATTTTCGCAATTATCCGGCGCAGAGGACGAGGCAAAAGCGATCGCACAGTTGTTCGGTGGCGATCGGTCGGAGCTGTTTATCGGCAAACAGGCAGACCGGCTGCGGCTGGAAGCATGGCATCAGGATTTCAGCGTGCTGCATTTTGCGACGCACGGATTTGCCTGCATTGACGATCCGCTGAGTTCGTTTGTGGTTTTGAGCGAACTGGAACCCGGAGATATTGATTTGCAACCGCAATCGGTGCAACTGTCGTTTCCCGGTGATCCGCGACTCGCTGTAACTTTGAACGATCCGAACGACGATTTATCCCGAATGTCCGCAAAAATGGCGCCGCCAAAACCCGCATTTCCCGGCATTTTGGACGCCCGGACGATCGTAAACAACTTTTTCCTGAAAGCGGATTTGGTAACGCTCAGCGCCTGCCAAACCGGATTGGGCAAAGTTTTGGGTCAGGGAACAATTGGCTTTACCCGCTCATTTTTGGCTGCGGGCGCACGGTCGCTGCTGGTCAGCTTGTGGCAGGTGGATGACGAATCGACCAAAGAATTGATGATCCATTTTTACACCGAATATTTGCAACACGGCAACAAAGGACTCGCCCTCCGAAACGCGATGATCGAAACGCGAAAAAAATTCCCGAATCCCAAAGATTGGGCGGCGTTTACGCTGATCGGCATCGCCGAATAATGGGCTATTTTGGTTTTACCGGAGTAATTGCATAGCTGACGAATACCGTTGCCGAAAGCCCGGAGATTCCTGTATTCGCAGGAATGACACCTGCTCAGACATCATTACGAATGCAGGAATATCCATTTAATTATTTGATCGCAACCCAATTACCGATTACCGATTGGGCATTCAACTTTCACTAAAAAAAACCGCAGGAATCATGAAAAATAATCAAATTTTTGCAGCGCTGATTACAATATTTGTGTCCCTGTCGATTGGGCAAATTGGCGCCAATCAACCGGAAAAACGCCCGAATATTTTGTTTATCATGAGCGACGATCACGCAGAAAAAGCGATCAGCGCGTATGGCAGCGATCTGATCCAAACGCCAAATATTGATCGGCTGGCCGATGAGGGCATGCGCTTCGAAAACAGCTTTGTCACCAACTCGATCTGCGGACCGAGCCGGGCCGTGCTGCTTACCGGTAAGTTCAGTCATTTGAATGGCTTACGCGATAACCGTGACCGGTTCGACAGCACCCAGACCACCTTTCCGAAGCTGCTCCAAAAAGCCGGATATTTCACCGCGATGATTGGCAAATGGCATCTCAAATCTGCGCCAACCGGATTCGATAATTGGGAAATTTTGGTCGGACAGGGCAGATATTACAACCCGATTTTCATCGAAAATGGCGAACGAACAGAGCTCACCGGTTACACGACGGATATCATCACCGAAAAAGCCATCGCTGCGCTGGACAATCGCGATCGCGATAAACCGTTCTGTATGTTGGTGCACCACAAAGCGCCGCATCGCAACTGGATGCCGGACACCAAATATCTCGATGCATTCAATCAGGATTTGCCGTTGCCCGAAACCCTGTTCGACGATTACACCGGTCGTCCCGCCGCTGCCGAAGCGGATATGCGCATTTCAGATATGTACTTATCGTACGATATGAAATTGCAGCCCGGCGATTACGAAACCGAAACCGGTACCGGCGGAAACATGACATATGCAGAAAATATCGTGGAAAACTGGAAAGGCACTTACGAAATGTTTACGCCGGATCAAAAAGCAGCGTGGGATGCCCATTACGATTCCGTAAATACGGCGTTCCGGGACGCCAATTTGAGCGGCGAAGCGTTGCTGAATTGGAAATATCAGCGATACATGAAGGATTATTTGCGCTGCGTTCTGTCGGTTGACGACGGCGTTGGCAAATTGCTGGACTATCTCGATGCGCACGATTTGGCGAAAAATACGATCGTGGTTTACACTTCCGATCAGGGATTTTATCTCGGCGAACACGGCTGGTACGACAAACGGTTCATGTATGAACCGTCGCTGTCGATGCCGCTGATCATTCGCTTTCCGAGAGAAATTGCGCCGGGTAGCGTAAATGCCGATTTGGTGCAAAATCTCGATTTCGCCCCGACATTTCTGGATCTGGCTAACGCGGATGTGCCGGACGACATGCAGGGAAAATCCCTGAAACCGCTGTTTTCCGGGCAGCCCGTTGCGGATTGGCGAACGGCAATTTATTACCATTATTACGAATATCCGCACGGCTGGCACGATGTTCGAAAGCATTACGGCATCCGCACTGATCGCTACAAATTGATCCATTTTTACGATGCGCCGGACACCTGGGAATTGTTCGATCTGCAATCCGATCCGGATGAAATGCACAACATTTTCGATGATCCCAAATCCGCTTCGATCCGCGAACAACTGCACAACGAGCTGAATGCGGTGCAAAAAAAATATGCTGATCCGGTGGCTCCGCGGTGATCGGAAAATTATGTTTGTGAATAGTAACTTGATTTCGCCGCGGATATTGTTCAGATTATCGCTGCATGTTAATCAACAAATTGTTGCGCGGAAAAAACCGAAAAATGAAAACATTCTATCACCATAAAAAACGGCTCAGTTTCATCTTTTCAACCGTTTTCGTTTTGCACTTTTTGGTGCTGCACGGCGCGTTGACCGGATTTGTGCTGTGCATTGGCAACGATGGCCATGTGGCGATGGAGCGCAGCAGCGACAGCAATTCTTGCGAAAACTCCGGGCAAATTGAGTCGGCAACATTTAGCAAATCGTTGGCGCTGCACTGCAATTCGGAAGCCAGCCATTGCGGTGAATGCCGCGATGTGTCGCTAAATTCCGATTGCCGTGACGAGCAAAGTCGTATTTCCAAAAATGAACTCAATATTCGTACACCTGTTTTTTCTTTCACCACTTTTTTACCGCTAAATTTTTCAGCAGACGAACCCATAGAGAATGTCAATTTTTGCACAACAATCATTTCTACCAACGCAATAAAGTCGCTTAAAAGCACCATTCTTTTGATTTGAACCCACCTTTTTTCTCCAATCAATTATAAAAAATCCAGTTACGAAAAGATACCGTAAACCGGAAAAATTGGTACATACGCACTTTTATAGTGGGGTATTTATGTTCAGAAATCCAATATTTTGGGTTGGGTGCCTGTTGCTGTTGCTCTGCGGATGCAGCGTAAACCGGGCAGCAGCCATCCGCCCCGAATCATCGATAAATTTTCAGTTGAACGAACAGACCGGCGCTGTTTCGGACAGCCTCCAAACGGTTCAGCCGTCCGGCCAAATTGCTTTTGCAGATGCATTGGCGTTGGCACTCCATCATAATCCGGGATTGGCTGCAGCGATCATCGAAATACATGCGGCGGAAGCGCGAACCATTCAATCTGGTAATCGCCCGAATCCTGAAATTGATCTCGAATTTGAAAATTTTGGCGGTTCCGGCAGCTCAAGCGGCGCAGATGGCATCGAAACAACCATTGCGTTGAGTCAACAGATTTTATTGAGCGACAAACGCCGCAAACAGGTGGATGTTGCCGCTTTTGAAAGCGATTTGGCAGCGTGGGATATGGAACGCAAACGACTGGATTTGTATGCGGAAGTGCACAACGCGTTCAACCAATTGCTGATTACGCAGGCGGATATCGACGCCAAAACCGAATTGCTGAAGCTGTCCGAAAGCCTGCTTGAAACCACCGAACAGCGGGTTGCTGCCGGAAAAGTATCGCCGGCGGAAGCTTCCCGCGCGGAAATTGTGCTGGCGCAGAACGCAATCTCACTGAAAAAAGCGGCGCAAATGCGCGAAACCGCCAGAAAACGATTGGCGGCAACCTGGGGCAGCCGCGATGCGCATTTTTCCCGGGTCACCGGAAATATCGACATTGAATTTACGCTCCCGCCGGAAGATTCGCTGCAGAAACAGCTTTCGAACAACCCGGATTTACGGCGTTTTGCAGCGGAAATGGCCCATCGCAAAGCCGAAATCGCGGTTGCGGATGCGATGGCAATTCCCGATCCAACCGTGAGCGGCGGCGTGCGCCACATGAACGAAAGCGGCGATATTGCATTTGTGGTGGGATTGTCGCTCCCGCTGCCGATTGCCGATCGCAATAATGGCAATCGCGCGGCAGCGCGGCTGAATCTGGCAAAGTCCGAAAAGGAATTTGAGGCTGCAAAATTGGCGCTTGCTACGGAACTTTCGGAGGTGTACGGCGGATTTAGCGCCACTCAAAATGAAATTTTGATGCTCAAAAACACCATTATTCCGCAGTCGGAAAAAGCATACGCCAGCATCCGCGACGGCTATTTGCAGGGGCGTTTCGATTTTCTGGATGTGCTGGATGCCCAGCGAACGCTGTTTGAATCGCGTGATCGCTATCTGCATGCATTACGCGAGTTGCACAAAATTGCCGTTCGCATTGAACGACTGATCGCCCGGAAAATTCATTGATTTTTGAGTGGATTAACCACGGAAGGCGCGGAGAACGTGGAGGAAACGAGGTCGATCAGCAATATTCGCAAGTGGATTCCGGGACAAGCCCGGAATGACAAGTTAATATCTGTCATTCCGGCGAATGCAGGAATCTCATTGAGTGACAAGAAATCAAGGAAAACAAAATGACATCTCATAAATCATCAAAAATAACCGTTGCCGGAATGATTGCGCTGGCAGCATTCTGGCTGCTGTTGGCGTGTTCGGAAAGCCAGCCGGAAGCGCCGGAAAATGAATCGGCGGAAATGCATGGTGAACTCGATTCGCACAACGAAATTGTGCAAATATCCGATGCGGAACTGGTGGAATTCGGCATCGAAATTGATACGGCGAGTGCCGGAACTGTCCGGCAGCACCGCGATTTGACCGGTGAAATTGTCATCGATCCCGACCGGCTGGCGCACATTATTCCGCGATTTCCGGGCATCGTCAAAAAAGTGCACAAAAAAATCGGTGATCGCGTGAGCGCCGGCGATGTGCTGGCAATCATCGAAAGCAACGAAAGCCTCGCGCCGTATGAAATCACCTCGCTGATCGACGGCACCATCATCGAAATGCACCTCACCAAAGGCGAGGCTGTCAACGACAACAGCCACGATATCATCATCGCCGATCTCAGCTATGTATGGGCGGATTTCGCGGTGTATCAAAAAGATTTGGAGCATGTGCAAGTCGGGCAGCGGGCGACTATTTCTGCCGGCGAAACGTTTCCGCCGTTCACCGGAAAATTGTCGTATATCAGCCCGACAATGAGCGAAGCGAAACGCACCGCCACCGCCCGGGTGATCGTTGCGAATCCGAACGGGCACTGGCGACCGGGCTTGTTTGTGAACGCCGAAGTGGTCACTTCTGCGATCGAAGTTTCAGTTGCCGTGCCCAAAACTGCGCTGGAGCGATTTGAAAATCGCACAGTGGTGTTTGTGAAAACGCCGGACGGATTCAAGCCGCAGCCGGTGAGCATCGGGCGTGAAAATCATGTTGCCGTGGAAATTCGCGCCGGATTGCAACCGGGCGATATTTACGTTGCAAAAAACGGTTTCACGCTGAAAGCGGAACTCGAAAAAGGGGCGTTTGGCGACGGCCACGCACATTGAGAGAGGTGAAACATACATGCAAAATAGTATAGATTTTGTTCTGAAAAATCGGCTGATGATGCTCGTTTTGGGTATTGTCGTAATTGCTGCCGGATTTTACAGCTACCAGAAATTGCCGATTGACGCGTTCCCGGATGTCTCGCCGTCACTGGTGCAGGTGTTCACGGTAACCGAAGGATTGGCGCCGGAAGAGGTTGAAAAATATGTAACTTATCCCGTGGAAGTCGCTGTGAACGGCATCCCGAATTTGCAGAATATCCGCTCGGTTTCCAACTTTGGGCTGTCGGTGGTGAACGTGTATTTCGAGGATGGCACTGATATTTATTTTGCACGCCAGCTCGTCAACGAACGGCTGCAGGAAGCGCGCGAGCAAATCCCGGAAGGCTTTGGCGATCCGCAAATGGGACCGATTTCCACCGGAATGGGTCTCGTGCTGTTTTACTATTTGGCGGACGAATCCGGCAAATATTCGCTGGAAGAAATGCGCACGATCCAGGATTGGCTGGTCAAATTCCAGTTGCAAACCGTTCCCGGCGTTACCGAGGTGCTCGGCATCGGCGGGTGGGAAAAGCAGTTTCACGTGGATGTTGATCCGAAATCGCTGCTGCGATATGACGTCACTATCACCGAAATTGTGGATAAAATTCACGCCAATAATCTGAATGTCGGCGCGCAGTTCATCGAAAAAAATTCCGAAGAATTTGTGGTGCGGTCGGTCGGACTTGCATCGAATATCGACGATCTGGAAAGCATCGTCATCAAGGCGGTGGACGGTACGCCGGTGTATCTGCGCCAGCTTGCGGATGTGACTGTCGGTGGGGCGATCCGCCGCGGCGTGCAAACCCGCAACGGCGCGGAAGAAGTCGTTTCCGGAATGGTCGTGAAGCTGTTCGGCACCAACTCGTCCACCGTGATTGGCGCGGTGGAAGCGAAGATGGCGGAGATCAACACCATCCTGCCCGAAGGTGTACGCATCGTGCCGTATTACGAACAGAAAACGCTGGTGGAAGCCTGCATCAAAACTGTTACCGATGCACTATATATTGGCATTGCGTTGGTTGTATTGGTGCTGTTCGCGTTTATGGGATCGTTTCGCCCGAGTCTGGTGGTGGCGATTTCCATCCCATTTTCCATTTTATTTGCGATGATTGGCATGCGTTATTTCAATATTTCCGCTAATCTGATGTCTTTTGGCGGGCTGGCAATCGCCATCGGAATGATGGTTGACGGCACCATCGTGATGGTCGAAAATATCGACAGGATGTTGCGGGAAGCGCCGCCGGACGAGCCGCAACTGAAGGTGATCGCCCGCGCCTGCAAAGCGGTAATGCGCCCGATTTTGTTCGCGATTTCCATTATTATCGTGGTGTTTTTGCCGCTGTTCACGCTGCACGGCGTGGAGGGCAAAACGTTTTCGCCGCTGGCGTTTGCGGTGGCTTTGGCGATGCTCGGATCGCTGATATTCGCAGTGATGCTCGCACCGGTGCTGGCAAATCTGCTGATGCGGCGACCGGCAAATTCTTCCGATTCGGCGCTTCGCGAAACCGCATTTCTGCGATTGCTGACCCGCGCATATCGACCGGTGGTGACTTTTTTTGTGAAAAAACGCAGCGTTGCTGTGGCGCTGGCAGGCGTTTTGGTGCTCGTCGGACTGCTCATTTTTCCGCGATTGGGATCGGAATTTACGCCGACGTTGCAGGAAGGCACGATCGTTTTGCGGCTGACCATGGCCCCGTCCATTTCACTGACGGAGAGCATGCGCATCACCCAGATTGTCGAACGGCGGCTGATGGGCATTCCCGAAATCGACGGCGTGGTAACGCGCATCGGTCGCGGGGAAGTCGGCGCGCACACCGACCCGATCAACAGCGCGGAGATGTTTATTTTGCTAAAACCCGAAAACGAGTGGCGAATAGCGGGCAGCCAACAGGATCTGGAGCGCGTGATTCGCGATGAAATCGGGGAAATTCCCGGCGTGCTGGCCAATTTCACCCAACCGATCCAGATGACCGTGGATGAGCTGCTCGAAGGCGTGCGCGCGGAGCTGGCCATCAAATTGTTTGGCGATGATTTGAATATTCTCAAAACCAAAGCGGATGAAATTGCCGCGGTGATTTCGGAAATACGCGGGGCGGCGGATGTGCAGGTGGATCAGGTCAGCGGCACGCCGCAACTGCTCATCCGGGTTGACCGGCAGGCGATTGCCCGATACGGCATCAACGTGGAAGATGTGCAAACCGTAATTCGCGCAGCGGTCGGCGGCGAAATCGCCGGACAGATTTTCGAGGGCATCCGGCGGTTTGATGTGCGGGTGCGCTTCGCAGAAAATTACCGCGACACGGAGCTGGCGATCGAAAACATTCTCGTTCCCGGTCCCGGCGGCATCAACGTGCCGCTATCGCAACTGGCGACGGTGAAAACGGTGGTCGGTCCCCGGCAAATTACCCGTGAACGCAATCAACGCTTTATCACCGTGCAGTGCAATGTCAACGATCGCGATATCGGCTCGTTTGTGGCGGAAGGGCAATCGGCGATCCGCGCAAATATCGATTTGCCGGCGGGATATCCGGTGACCTGGGGCGGGCAATTCCGGCTGCAGCAGGAAGCCAACCGGCGGCTGGCGGTGGTCATTCCCATCACGCTGCTGATCATTTTTTTACTGCTGTTTTCAAGCTTCAACTCTTTGAAAAACACGTTGTTAATTCTGTTGAATATTCCGCTGGCGCTGGTGGGCGGCGTGGTGGCGCTGTGGCTCACCGGACAGAATTTGTCTGTCCCGTCGTCGATCGGATTTATTGCGCTATTCGGCATCGCGCTGGAAAACGGAATGGTGCTGGTCACCTATTTCAACCAATTGATTTCCGAAGGCAAATCCGTCGATGAGGCATCGGTTGAGGGCGCGTTGCTGCGGCTCCGTCCGGTGCTCATGACCGCAGTTACCACCGCGCTCGGGCTGATTCCGCTGCTGTTTTCCGGCGGCACCGGCAGCGAAGTGCAGCGACCGTTGGCAACGGTTGTTGTCGGCGGGCTGATCACCGCCACGGTGCTCACGCTGCTGGTCATCCCCGCTATTTACAAATGGTTCGCCGCCAGCGAACATCCGGTATCGTAAATTAAGTGAACCGGTTTTTCACTGATTTCGCCGATAATTTTTGCCAATTTCGCGAGAAATTTATACCTTTTAGCGATCCGTAAAAAATACCGGTTGAAATAATTTAAATAAAGGTGAGCCAAATGAGCCCAACAGCAAAAAATATATTCGCGGTAGTTGCAGGTTTTATCGTCGGCAGTATTGTGAACATGGGATTGATTATGGTTTTATCGGAAATTATCCCGCCACCCGCCGGCGTCGATGTGACCGATATGGAAAGCCTGAAAAATTCCATGCACTTGTTCCAACCGATTCACTTTTTATCGCCATTTTTGGCGCATGCGTTGGGCACTTTGGTCGGCGCAGCCGTCGCGGCGATGTTCGCAGCGAGCCACAAGATGAGATTTGCGTTGGGGATCGGCGCATTTTTTATGCTCGGCGGAATTGCAAATGCTTTCATGCTCCCCTCACCTGCATGGTTTATTGTGCTGGATTTGGTGGGGGCATATTTGCCGATGGGTTGGCTGGGCGGCAGGTTCGCTGAATCAAAAACACAAGTTTAGTTGATTTTTGTCGCCAAATCCGGAAATGCGATTTGGCGACAAATTGTTGGTTTAATTGCAGTTATGGCGTCGAGTGATCAGGTTTGTTCCAGCTAAATATGCTGTGGTTATTCGCTGATTTCCACATGCGTTGGCGGGATTTCTTTGCCGCAACATTCTTTTTTTTCTGCATCAGTCATCGATTCGAGGCACAACTCAATCGCCTCTTTGATGTTCGTCATCACATGATCGAAGGTTTCAGCTTGCGCGTGGCAATTTTGAAGTCCCGGGCAGATCGCAAAGTAACCGTACTGATCTTTCTCAATGTTGATTGTTAGCTTGTAATTCACCATTTTACATCTCCTTATACCTTGATTTTGGACATTATCTGCAATAACAAATTGTCTCTCAGGTTGTTCACTCACAATCTGCATTCTGGTTTTACTGAATGGCAATATTTTGTGAGAAACCTCCCTAAACTACGTTATTGCATATTTATTTGATGCAGATTTTTGTCCGGGAATCGGTATAAAACTGCATCAAATTACATATCAAAATCATGGAGTTCAAGCATATATAAAATGAATTGACCGAAAAAAGATAAAGCGGATTGTGACACCACAACCGCTCTATCTTTTGCACTCATCCTTTTTATGAAAGGAGGATTTTACAGGCTGGAGGAATTATATTTATTGTTACTGTTTGATCTTTGGGCATCAATAAGTGCGGACAAAAGCTCGACGCCTGCCATTTGATCCGGATGATCACTACCCAATTCAGACTTTCGAATTTCCACAGCGTTCCATGCATATCTTTCGCCCTCGGAAAACCGGCCGCGCGCCTGTTCCAAAACGGCCAAATTGTGGTAAATGACAGCAGAATACAGATGTTTCTCACCCAACAACGCATTGTTGATGGATAGCGCTTTCAAATAATACACTTCTGCTTTTTCATAAATGCCCAGCGATTTATAAAGCAATCCCAGATTATTCCAGATCGCAGATAAATCCAAATCCATTTCACCGAACATTGACTCCCCCATCTTAATTGCCAAATAAAATGTTCGTTCCGATTCTTCAAATTTACCCAAAGCCCGGTAAACCGCGCCGAGATCACGAATTGCCTGCACCCGGAGGCGAAACATATCCAAACTGATTTCGGGTAGTTTCGACAAAATATTTGTTGCGCGTTCAAACACATTTTGCGCATGTTTTAATTTTCCGCGAGCCTCCAGAATTCTACCCAAATTCACCAAAACGCCGGCGATATCCGAATGCTCGGTTTCATGAGTGAATTCGAATATTTTCAGCGATTTTTTTGCCAATTTTTCAGCCCGGGTTAAATGTCCCTGGTGACGCAGCCGTATCGCTTCATCGTGTAAATGACATGCTTTTGTTAGCCAGTTTTTCCGGTTCATAGCCATCTTCCGAAGTCGTAGTTGTTAATGCGTCAGCATTTAGTTTCAGCAAATCAACGAAACAGCAGTATCGATGAATAGCCACGGACAAATTCTAAATGAATACCAATATCAACATACCGGAATTGCGACCAGGATTCTACCAGTCAGGAAACAAAACTTTATACTTACGAAACATTTGTGTAGAGATGGGTTAAATAGCAGGCTGGATTTCGGAAATCGATGGAAATTTCCCTGTTTCATTTGTTGTGTTGCACAAATTCCGATGGCAACACACCAAACTGCTCCCGGAAGCATAAGGAAAAAAACGCCGGATTGTTAAAACCAACTTCAAAAGCGATTTCAGAAATATTGCCGCTTTTTTGAGTTAATAGCTGTGCGGCGCGTTTTAGCCGGATCGAGCGGATAAACAACGTTGTGGTTTGCCCGGAGAGTGCTTTTATTTTGCGATTGAGGTGTACCCGGTGCATGGCCATTTCAGTGCTGAACATTTCTGCGGAAAAATCCGGGTCGGACATATGCCCCTCGATTATGGCTATCGCTTTTTGCAAAAATCGTTTATCCGTTGAATTGACCGCCACATCAGCGGGTAACAGCCGGATTTCCTCCTGAAATCGTTGGCGCAATTTGCGGCGTTGCTCAGTCAGGTTTTTGATTCGCACCAACAATTCCGGTGCATTGAAAGGTTTGGTCAAATAGGCGTCGGCACCGGTTTCCAATCCGGTCAATTTGTTTTCTTGGGTGGCATGCGCGGTGAGCAAAATTACCGGAATATGGCTGGTGCGCTCGTCCGATTTTAATTTTTCACAGAAAACAAAACCATCCATTTCCGGCATCATTACATCGCTGATGACCAGATCCGGTGATTCGCTGAGCGCTATTTGCAAACCGGTTTTTCCGTTTTCCGCCGTTATCGTTCGGAACTCTTTTTTCAATGATTCGCAAATATATTGCCGCACATCGCGGTTGTCTTCGACGATTAATATCAACGGACGCATTTTGGTTTCATCCGCATTTTCCCGATGATCTTCCATTTTCTGATCAGTTTCTGCGACAATATTTTGTTGAGAATCAACGTTAATCCCGTATTCGTTTTCGGCGATTTGAGATTCATCATCAATAATTTCCGCCGGTTTCAGATGACCTTTCCCTAATGGCAGTTGCACAATAAAGCTGGTGCCTTTTTCCAATTCGCTGACAACGCTGATGCGCCCATGATGCAATTCCACCAATTCTTTAACGAGCGCCAGTCCGATTCCCGTCCCCTCAAATCTCCGGGTGATGGTCGTATCGACTTGATAAAACCGGTCAAAAATATGAGAAATTTGGTCTGCGGGAATGCCGATGCCGTTATCACTGACAATGATTTCGATAAGCGCAGGCTTGGCGTTTGGCGGCTTCAAATACATTTCAACCGAAACAAATCCACCTTTGGGGGTAAATTTTATGGCGTTGGAAAGCAAATTCGAAACGATTTTTTCCAGCTTGTCGCGGTCAACGTAACCGAAAACCGGCTGCTCTAATCCTGAAAAGGTTAATCGCAACCCGCGAAGATTTGCCAGTGATTCAAAATTCATCACCAATCCCCGGAGCTGGTTTGTCAAATTGGTTTTTTGGGTTTGCAATACCATTTGCCCGGATTGAAACTGGGATAAATCGAGCAATTGGTTAATTAATTCCAACAGCCGAGCGCAGTGTTTTTTCACCTGCTGCAAACCTCTGCGATCATTTTCGCTGGTCGTTTTGGCGAGCAATTCTTCAATCGGACCACTTATCAGCGACAGCGGCGTTCTAAATTCGTGCGAAATATTTGCAAAAAATCGCGTTTTTGCCTGATCGATTTCGGATAGCTTTTCCGCCTGAATATGTTCCAGTTCCAGCTCGTAGCGCAATTGCTGGCGGTTCAATTCATACTTTCGTCCGGCAATTAACAAACCGACAATTGCGCAAAAATACAGTAGATAAGCCCAACCGGTTCGCCACCACGGCGGAGTTATTATTAATGTTACAGATGTGCCGGTTGCATTCCAGATCCTGGCGTTGTTGCTGCACTTTACGCGAAAAATATAACTGCCCGGATCAAGATTTGTGTAAGTTGCGGTGCGTTGGTTTCCCACATAATTCCAGTCGCGGTCGAATCCTTCCAATAAATAGGCGTATTCGTTTTTCTCCGTCACATTAAAATCCGGTGCGGCAAATTCGAACGTGATGACGTTTTCGCGATAGGAAAGGGTAATTTTCCCGGTTTCAGAAATGTGTTGCGGCAAGGTCAACGAATCAGTAGCGTTTTCAGGCTGAATGGAAACTGACTTGTTGAACACCCGGAAATCAGTGATGACGACCTGCGGCACCTCTACATTAATAATATTATGCCGGAGGAAAAATGGCTTTATCCAATTTATTCCGCCACGTTCTGCTCTGACCCGAAACATATCGTTGCTGCTAAACCGGAGTAAGCCTGGCGGAATATGGTTGAAAACGGTGTAATTGTAGCCATCGTAACGGTTTAGTCCTTCACTTGTGGCAAGCCCCAAAAATACTTTGCGATTTTGCCGGATTCTAAAAGCCCCTTTTTGCGACAAACCCTGCGCTGTGCTGAGATGACTGAATTTTGGCAGATGCGTTTTTTCTGTTGTTACTGAATCCGTTTGAGCAACACACACGGCGCCCCAAAAAAGCGGCGCTAAAAAAATGATTTTTGGGAATTTTGGCTTCACTTTGCTTCCCTAATAACCTGAACAATTTCCAAATATTCTTTTATGAAGTGGCGAATATGCTGTGACATTTTTGGAATGTTTACCATTGATAAACATCGGAGTTGAATATCCGCAACGATTTCGGTAATGCGTTAATCTATGATAAATTTGTGAATTTATCAATACTTGCCGGTTTGATTTATGCTTTACCTGTTTGCCGGCGTGCCTGGCGGCGCATGTCTTTTGTTTCAAATTTTAATGGAAATGAGAAATAATCCTTGACAATATGCGCGCATTTCGATAAACTCGAAACAGAACGAAAGAAAATGCAATATAAAGAAAGAACTAAAGCTTGCGACTTCTTTCGTATTGACGGGCGAACTTCTGAGCATACGGTGACAGTTTTATCTCAAACGCAAAGGTAAAAACCATGCTAACCGAGGAAAGAAGACAAAAACTACAGAACATCATTTCGCAAAAAAAACGCCTCGTTGTAAAGGATGTCGCTTCAGCGCTAAATATTTCGAAGGTTACGATTCGCAAAGATCTGGAAATTCTGGAAAAAAGAGGGCTTATCTCAAGGGTTCACGGTGGGGCAATTTTAAAAGAAGGCTCTGTTCCCGATCTTGCATTAACCGAAAAGGAACGCCTCCACACAGATACCAAACTTCGCATCGCAGAAAAAGCGATTGAAATGATTCGCCCCGGCGATTCGATAATTCTCGATTCCGGATCTACCACAACACAAATTGCCCGAAGAATCAAATTTCTCAAAATCAACATAAAGGTTATTACCAACGCCATAAATATTGCAACTGAATTAGCCGGTCAACACAATGAAGTTGTTTTAACCGGTGGATTTTTGCGGGAAAAATCGTTCTCGCTGGTCGGGCCGTTTGCGGAAGATGCGTTGAAAAATTTGCATGCCGACAAGCTTTTTCTGGGTGTTGACGGCATTCATTTTGATTATGGGCTGATGACGCCCAACATGATGGAAGGACGCGTAAACCAGCTGATGATGAAAATTGCCCGCGAAATTATTCTGGTTGCGGACTCATCAAAATTTGGCAAAAGAAGCATGTCTGTGATCGCAAAAATTCAGGATGTGGACAAAATTATTACAGACAAAAGTATTCAAAAAGAGGACTTCAACAGGCTCAGGGATTTGGGTATTGAAATTATTCTGGTTTAGTGTAATTAAGGAGGCTCTTTCATGTCCGAAAAATCTGAAGAAAGTGACTTTACCTATCGGGAAATATACCTGCAGCAAGCCGGTTGGAAAAAAGCAATTGCACATTGGCAGTCACAAAATGACGCATTGAATTCTCTGGTTGAAAAATTTAAAGATCGTGTCTGGGTGTTCTCCGGATGCGGCACTTCCTATTATCTTGCGCAAACTGCGAGTTTTTTATTTGAGCTGATAACCGGTATCCGTTCCCTTGCGTTGCCGGCTTCAGAAGTTTTGACCTATCCTGAAATCGTTTTTAACCAAAAAAACAAATACCTTTTTATCCCCCTCTCCCGTTCCGGTACAACCACCGAGACTGTAAAATCAGCCGAAATCGCCCGGGATTTATTTAACATTCCAACATTTGCCATTTCCTGCAATCCCAAATCCGCAATGAGTACCCAAAGCGGGGAACGTTTGGAATTTCCTTTTGAAACAGAGCGCAGCGTTGTGATGACCGGTTCATTTACAACGATGTTATTGAGCATCATATATTTAGCTGCCGTTGCGGCGAACGACACGGAATTGCTGTCACAACTTAATAATATTCCCGATGCAAGTTTTGCGTTAATGTCTGAAAATGAACCACTTATCCGGCAAATTGCTGGTAACCCACTATCTCAGGATTTTGTATTTTTGGGACAAGGTCCCATGTTGGGCATCGCCAACGAAGCTTCACTGAAAATGCAGGAAATGACGATTTCCGTTTCCCACGCTTTTCATGCGCTGGAGTATCGCCACGGACCCATGTCCACGGTAACACAGGACACTTTAATCTGCATTCTCTGTTGTCAACCTTCCCGCAGATACGAAATTCCGCTCGCAAAGGATCTCAAAAAGTTAGGCGCAAACATTCTGGTTTTCCACTCCAACCCAAACGGCCGCTTTTCAGATTTCGCGGATTACGAAATCAATATTCTGGATGAATATTCCGACTCACTTAAACCGCTGTTATTTATGCCTTTGCTGCAGATGCTGGCTTATTATCGCGCAATGGCAAAAAATATTAATCCCGATACGCCGAAAAATCTTTCTCAAGTTGTTGAGTTAAGCTTATAGCCCGGTTTTAAGATGTCTGTTTTCCCACAAGCTGATGTTCCCGCACTCGTTGCCCGGAACAGGTTTCGTCATGATCGCCACGTCCGTTTGGGCTTTTGCAGCGGGTAACGCGGCGATTGCAATCGATGATGCACAGGAAAAATGATGGTCGCTAAAATCAAAATTAACAAACATTTGGATGTGTTGGCTCATCTCCGAAAAACGATGCTGGCATTTTGCTGCATTGGATTTGTGCTGCCTTTTTGGGGTTTAGCGCAAACGGAGAGCAGTTTGCCGTTAGCGACATTTGAGCTTTCGTTGCAAAGCAAAGGCATGCTGGCGTTTGATCTCGATGTTTGTCAATTGCAGGGCAACGATGGCACTACCGCGCTCGAACTGCAATACGCGTTGGATTTGCAACAATTGGTGAACGAAAACAGCAAAACGGATTCGGTGCGTTTTCATGTGAATATCAAATTTCTGGATTTGCAGTCACAGCTGATTCATGCCAGCAAATCGCTGAAATCCGTTGCGATTGATGCCACAAAAGATAGCCGGGAAAACCTGACGTTTGTTGATCTCAAACGCTTTACGATAAATGGGGATACGTTGCAACTTTTTGTGAACATCAGCGACGCAGATAGCAAAAAACAGGGTCAGATCAAAACGGCAATTGTGGTAAAGCCATTGCCCGGCAACCGGTTATCGATCAGCGATCCGGTATTTTTATCGCATGTGCAACGGGCGAGCGAGCCTTCCGCATTTGTCCGGCAGGGATTTTTGATGATACCCAACCCGAACCGGATTTACCGGACGGATGGCGCAAACACGGATTTGACCATTTATCAGGAAATTAACGGGCTGACGTACGATACCGGAAATCAATCGATTTACAGCCTGAATTATACGATCAGCGATTTGACCGGAAAAGAAGTGCAGAACCTGAGCCACCAGACATTGCCGGTTACGCGCAGCAATATTTCCCGGCTGGATAAAATTTCGTTAGCCAACCTGCAAACCGGCGTATATCGCCTGAAAGTGCAGGTTATCGACATCGCGAGCAATACCGGAGCGAGCTTGCAAAAATATTTCAGGGTTGTTACCGGGCAGGAAAGCGAAGGCATGTTGCTCCCGATGGCCAAATCGGATGTTCAAAAATATGCCAAACAGATTCAATATTTAGCCAGCTCAGAGGAAAAAGAATTGTTTCACTCCCTCGATTCCCGTGGCAAACAGGCGTTTTTGCTGCAGTTTTGGCGCTCACGCGATACGACGCCCGAAACCTCTGAAAACGAATTTATGATGGAATATTTCAAAAGAATCGCCTATTGCGATGCGCATTTCACCAATGGCGTCAGCTCCGATCAGGGGCGCATTTATTTGAAATACGGCGAACCGATGGAAATTCAACGCCTTAAAGCTTCGACACAATATAATAAGCCTGTCGAAATCTGGATTTATGCGCTGGAAGGAACGAGTGAGTTTGTTTTTGTTGACCGCATCGGCGGCGATCAATTTGTGCTGATGCATTCATCGCACCCCGATGAGTATCATAATCCGGACTGGGCAGAAACGTTACAATAAATCTTCAGATAGACCATACGCTAAAAATAACAGAAAGGAGCTGTACAACGAATCACATGCTCAACGATTGCCGGTCATGAGTTGATTGTTCACAAATCCTGAAAAGCTGCAAGTCCCGAGCACCTTACTTTCAACTCTTGATTTTCTTTTTTTGTTTAACCGAGTTACACATTTTTGTTCACAGTCATCTCGGCATCTGTGGCAACAATCATGAATGCATAACAGCAGCAACTTAATTCAATTTTCTCTGAAAATTTAACCAACAAATAGGAGGCATTATGCAGAAATCGTTTAAGCCGAACTGTTTGTTTGTATTTTTCTTGACCCTGGCTTTTTTCGCGACCACACTTCCCGTTGCAGCCGCAACCGGAAAATTAGCCGGACAAGTTAAAGACAAAGCTACGAACGAACCGCTCCCGGGCGTAAACGTCCTTCTGGAAGGAACCAACATGGGCGCAGCAACGGATGAAGATGGCTATTTCTTCATCATCAACGTTCCGCCGGATGTTTACACCGTTCGGGCGGATATTATCGGTTATGCTCCGGTAGTTATGGAAAACGTGAAAGTGAGCATCAACCAGACCACAACCCTGACATTCAACATGACGACGCAGGCTGTTGAAGGGCAGGCGGTGGTTGTGGAGGCGGATCGCCCGGTTGTGCAACTGGACGTGTCTTCCAGCCAACGGATTGTCACCAGCGAAGTGCTGGAAGATCGCCCGCTGGATAACTTCGAGGAAATTCTGGCGACCGAAGCCGGCATCGACATTTCCGCATCTGCAGACGGTTCCGGTCTGCTGGTTCGCGGCGGCGGATTGAATGAAACGGATATTGTCGTGGACGGACTATCGACTCGAAATGAACGGAATCAGCAACCCGTCACCAATCTCAGCCTCACCGCCATTCAGGAAGTTGAAATTCTAACCGGCGGTTTTAACGCAGAATATGGTGATATACGTTCCGGTTTGATCAACGTGCGTACCAAAGAAGGCAGTTTGGATCGCTTTAATGTTAATGTGGATTACCGCATGAGCCCTGCTGCCCGAAAGCATTTTGGTCCCAGCCCGTACGATCTTGAAGGACCGTTTTGGAAGGTTTACGCCGGAGCAGATGCGTTCACAGGCATAACGCAGGAAATGGTCGATGCCGGTGACTACCCGTTCACATTTCCGGGGTGGAATAAATGGTCAAAGGATTTGGTAGAAGATCCCGACCCGAACAATGATTTTACCCCGCAGGCATTGCAGGAAATCTGGAAATGGCAGCATCGCTCCCGGGAATATGCGCAAAATCCCGATCATATTATTGATGCAACAATAAGCGGACCGGTGCCGGGCACAAACGTATCATTCCTGCTTTCGCAGCGATACGAAAATCTGCAACTGGTGTATCCGTTCAGTCGCGATAATTCGACCACCAGCAGCACGCTGTTAAAGCTGACCACCCAGTTGACGCCCAAAACCAAACTGTCGTTTACCAACAACATGATCGTTTTGAACGGCGTCAGCGGTTCCATTTTTGACGATACCAACGGGATGATTTCCGGCAGCCGCGAAGGCGTTGTGTATGCCCAAAACGTCATTTCCGGTTTTGAGTATCGCAAAATGTGGCATGATGCCAATTACAATCCGATCCGCACCATTCAATATCGCGGTGGATTGTCGATGAACCACGTGATCAACCCCAGCACATTTTACGATTTGCGTCTGGAGTACACCAATTACCAAACCCGGCAGGAACCCATCGGTTTGCGCGATACCACCGGGATTGTTGAAATTGGCGGCGTGATGTTTGACGAGCAGCCGTTTGGATATGTTGGCAGCCAGCTGGGCAGCATCACCGAACAATTCGATATCGTGAATGAATTCATGATTTCCGGCGGCGGACGCGGACAAGATCACTCCCGTTATTGGGGAATGGCGCTCTCCGGCGATCTGGTTTCGCAAATCAACAAATACAATCAGGTGAAAACCGGTTTTTCGATCGATTACACCGCGTTTAAAGAACGCCGGGAAATCAACAATGGCGCAACAACAACGCCATTTGAAGTGAATCCGGGGAACTGGTGGCGTTACGATGAAAGCCCGTTCAAACTGGGTGCCTATATTCAGGATAAACTGGAATATGAAGGCATGATCGCCAACGTTGGTTTGCGGGCGGATTATTTGCAACCCGGCGCAAGTCCGTTCAACCTGAATACGGATTATATTTTTTCGAATCTGCCATATACCGAGCAGGTTTGGCGTGACAATGAAAACACGTTCGATCCCCTTCGCACCGATGAAAGAGCATACAAATTGTATCTGAGTCCGCGATTGGGCATCTCTCACCCGATGACCGCCAGCAGCAAAATATTTTTCAACTACGGTCATTTTTACCAGCCGCCGGTGAACGACCAGCTCTATTTCAACCGTCCGTCGGGAACCTCGGCAAGTATTCCCAGAGTGGATATCGAGTGGCCGCGAACCATCGCGTACGAAATCGGTTACGAGCAAAGCATCACCGGTAATTTTCTGGTTCACGTTTTGGGATATTACAAAGATGTGGAAAACCAGATCACTCAACAGGAAATCATTCCGCTGGATAACGCCAATAACGTAACCACTTACAGCAACAACAGTTACGCAGATATTCGCGGATTGCAATTGCGGCTGGAAAAACGCACCGGACGATTCTGGTATGGTTTCGCATCGGTGGAATATTTGGTAAAAAGCACCGGTTTAACGGGATTTGCAACGATTTATGAAGACCCGCAACTGGCCGATTTACAGCGCGAAAACGCCACCCAGTTCCGAGATGATCCGGTACCGGTAGTTACCAGCAACCTGACCTTCCGCACACCGCTGGATTACGGCACCTTTTTTGGCGACTGGCGATTGAACGTGCTGATGGAATGGTCCGACGGCGGCACAACCCTGCTGAACCCGGATGCACCGTTGAGCGAACAACATCGCGTTGGCGTTATCGATTACCACAATATGGATTTGCTGTTGGAAAAACGGTTCAAAATGTTTAGCACCCGCATGGGATTTTACATGCAAATCCGCAACCTGACCAACTTTAAGGGATTCCCCAATCCCCTGAATTATACCCGATACGAAGATTCCCTGCATTTCCCGCATGAGCAGGGCGAGCAAAAGGGCAATGACAAGCTGGGCGATTACAAACAGGATTATATCGACCTGGGATGGAACACATGGTCGCATTTTGTTAATCCGAGAGACATTTTCTTTGGTCTCCGGGTCCAACTGTGATGCGGAAAGCGCGCTTTCATGCACACGAACCAGTTTAGATTTGGAGGAAAAATGAACAAACAAATAAAGCTGCACATGATCAAACTGTTGATCAGTTGTATCATCCTAATTCTTTCCGCATCCATTGCAGTTGGTCAAACCCGCACACACAACCTGGGTGATTACAAATACCGGGTTGAGTCCGGCGAAACCATTAATACCAATGATGTGGAACCAACCGGCGAATGGCCGCAGGACCAGTTCCGTTACGGAACAGTTGTGTTTCGTAACAGCGGTTTCGCCATATTAAACTGGGTCGATGAAAATGGAACGACCCACTCAAAAGAAGAATTTTTAGATCCGGTGAGCTACAATCAGACCGAACCGTACGGGATTCGGGAAGTTCGCCGCGCCGCACCACCGGAAGTGTGGGTAACCGCGGATGGCAAAGAACAACTGTCGTCGCGGCGGTTTAACGGGACAATTGACCCGAACCTGCCTGCCGATATGATGATCGAAAATCGCTACAAAGCATTACCGGGATTCGATGTGGTTAAACGAACATACTCGTTTTCCAATCCGGATCACGATGATTACGTTATCGTAGAATATGTTTACACCGTAACATTTGACTGGGATGAAGATCCCGAACCCGATACGGACGATACCCAAACGCTGGACGATGTCTATTTTTTGATCGGCTACACCTTCCAGACGGCAGAGGGAACCTGGATTACCTATTCCCGCTGGTACGAAGAAGGGAAAGATGACTGGGCAACTTACGAAGCACGGAACTCCGCACTGGTTTCCGGCGGACGCCAGATTCACCTGTCATATGGATGGGATGGCGACCACCCGGATTACACAGAATTTGAAGCCGGCGGACCGACATTCGACGATACCGGCGATCCTCGTTTTGCCACCGGCTCCGGCGGCACCACGCCAATGCCTTCCGCAGAATTTGTGTCGAACGCGTATTCAGGTTTTTCCGCGCTGCACATCGACCGCTCGGCAACGGATAATTCCGACTGGGTAGCCCAACCGCTGTCTGTTCATGGAAACATGAATATTTACAACGTTTGGGACAGCGATTTCCCGGGATTTTCAACCATTTGGGATTGGGCGGCATCCGGTGAAAAATTCACTGTTGAAATGCAATCCGATTGGCCGGCCGACCCGTCCGGGCAGGAAGCGGAATATAATTTCCAGGCTTTCGGACCATATGATTTGCAAAAAGGCGATTCCATCCGGATCGTTTACGCGGTGGGCGCAAACGGCATCTCCCGCGATTTATGTATCGAAAAAGGGCTGGAATGGCGCGACTGGTATCGCGGCGGCGCATCGACATTTGACGACGCAGCCAAAAACGCGCTGTTGGCAACCGGCAAAGATTCGCTGTTTCAAACGATGGACCGTGCCCTGTTCGCGTGGAATAACGGTCTCGATATTCCCGACCCGCTGCCGGCACCCAATTTGAATGTGATTTCCGGTCCCAACCGCGTCGAGCTGGAATGGCAGGACATGAGCACCGTACCGGATTGGGATTCCGGTCAGCCGGATCTGGCATTTTACCGCGTTTACCGCAAACGCGGCGCATACCTGGTTGATACCTACAACGAAATCCGCCCGAGTGGCGAACATTTGCGTTGGGAAATGGTGGCAGAAGTGCCCTCCAGCGAAACATCTTACACGGATAACGATGTGGTTCGCGGCGAAGCGTATCACTATGCCGTTACCGCAGTGGATGCGCAAGGGCTGGAAAGTTCCAAATACGCCAACCGTTCCGAAATCGCCGCTACCGCGTTTGAGCCGGGCGCCGCAAGTGCGGATAAAGTGCGAATTGTGCCCAACCCGTACGTCCGGAAAGCAGAGGATTTCAACTTTACGGAAGACGATAACCAGCTACTGTTTGTCAATCTCCCGCCGTATTGCACCCTGCGCATTTTCACCGTTACCGGCGATCTTGTGAAAACAATCGATCACCAAAGCGGCAGCGCAGATGAAAAGTGGGATCAGATCACCGAGTCCAACCAGTATGTGGCTTCCGGCGTGTATATCCTTCAAATCGATGACGCCAAAAACCTGGCAGGCGAACCGCTGGCAAGCAGTATCGAAAAATTTGTAATCATCCGGTAATCGGAAATTCCGTATCGTTTGAATGAAAAATCCTTATGGAGGATAAAATGAATAGAAAATTTAAATACCTTTTTCCCCTTTTGATGGCGGCTGTTTTGCTCCAAACGCCTGCATTGGCGGATGGCATCAGCAAAATTGCCCAATCCGGGATGAAGTGGTTATCCATTCCCGTTGGCGCACGCGCCAGCGCGCTGGGTAATGCCTACACAGCTTTGGCAAACGATGCCAGCGCTGTTTTCTGGAATCCTGCCGGTTTGGCTTTTGCGGAAGGCGGGCACCTGTTTCTCAACCAAAACCAATGGATTGCGGAAATAAATGTGAGCAGTGCCGCAATCAGTTGGAGCACCGGCGGTTACGGTGTTTTTGGCGTTCACTTGTCCACCGTTGACTGGGGAACGCTCAACGGCACGCGCCGGACAAACGACGCCCAGGGTTACGAAGAAACCGGGACTTTTTCGCCGGACCATTTTTTGGTTGGCGTCAGCTATGCCCGGCGGATTTCGGAACGATTCGCGTTGGGCGGAAATGTGCGCTATTTGCATGAGAATCTGGGCACTACGAATATTGGCAATTTTGATGAAGTGACGGAATACACGGCGGAATCAAACTTGCTCGCATTCGACTTTGGCACCATTTACCACACCGGTTACAAAGATCTGCGGATCGCGATGTCTTTCCAGAACTTCTCCAAAGAAGTGGTTTATCGCGAAGAATATTTTTCGCTGCCGCTGACATTTCGGATTGGCGTGGCAATGGGGCTGATGGATTTTATCGGCAGCCAGGATTCACCGCACAACATCACCATGTCCGTGGATGCGATTCACCCGCGCGATTATGGCGAACGCATGCATATGGGTCTGGAATATGGATTTAAAGATCTGGTATTTTTGCGCGGCGGATACAAAACCAATTATGATCAGGAAGATTTTACGATCGGCGGCGGATTTGCGTATAGCGCCGGCTCGCTGGCGTTGGGTCTGGATTATAGTTACGTCGCGTTCCAAAATTTTGATGGCGTACACATGTTCTCGTTCGATTTCCAGTTTTAATGGTTCCTTAGCATATTGGACTTTCATTTAGCGATCAGGAAAGCCAATTCGCTAAAGAAAAAACCGGAGGAAAAAATTAATGAAACCAAAGATGAAGATACACCTTTTTACCGGGATGTTGGCATTCGCCCTGCTTTTTGCAGGCTGCGAAGAAAACGACCAGCCGGTTTATGGCGCCAACAAACCCGACCCGAATCCCACCGGAAAAGCGGCGGCAACGATCAACGCCATTACGCCAACCGTCGGTTTTCTGAAAGATGAAATTACGATCACCGGTAGCGGATTTGATCTGGAAGCGGCCAACAATATGGTTCGCTTCGGCAACAAGGTTGGCACGGTTACAGCCGCAACCGCAACCGCGCTGACCGTCATTACGCCAAACGTTAACGATGCAACGGTAGATGTTCAGGTGGCCGTAAAAGGCTCGGAATTCTGGAGCAACAATTCCGCATTTACCTTTTTGCCCACGCTGCAACTTCTCGCAGAAGATATCAACTGGGCAAACGGCATCGAAGTTGATGACAACGATAACGTTTATGTCGGTGCGCGAAACGACGGGCAGATTATAAAAATCGCGCCGGACGGCACCCGCAGCGTTTTTGCAGATGTGCCGGTCGGCGGCCAACTCCGTTTCGGTCCGGGCGGTTTTCTGTATGTTTGCGCGGTGGATGAAAGCAAGGTATTGCGCGTTTCGGCTGATGGCTCAACCATCGAGGATTACGCAATTGCCGATGCCGCTGTATCCATCGATTGGGATGCCGATGGCAACGCATACATCGTTTCCCGAGATGCCGGCATCAACGTTATGGATACGGGTGGCAACATGACCTACATCGATCTGGACGGCGCACCGGTGAAAAATTGCCGGGTGTTCGATGGCTATCTGTACATCAATCGAATTTGGGACGGAACCATCACCCGCTTCCCGATTACCGGCGGCAGTTTGGGCGCGGAAGAGCCCTATCTGGAAACCGACGGGCTTTCGCCCAGCAGCTTCGATTTCGATGTAAATGGCGTCATGTATTGGGCGCATGCCTGGGAAGGCAACCTCTACACCCTCAATCCGGACGGCACGCCCGGCGAAACATTATACGAAGGCGAGTTGTATCCGAATGATTCCCCAATGCGTTACATGACTTTTCGGAAACGGGCAATTTATGCGGCATTCCCCTGTTGGGGCGGCGATTGCGGCGCGGCTTTAAAAGCGTACATCGGCGTGCAGGAAGCCCCGAATTATGGTCGGGACTAACCATTGAGGACGTTTATGCTTCACAACAACGATAGTTTTTTTGCAAAAAAAGATCTGTCTCGGACGCCGGGAGTTTTCCCGGTGTCCGGATATTTGCAGGAAATTTCCGGTGCCGTTTTGCTTCGCCGGTTGATCATTTCCGTAATTTTGTTGACAACCGTTGCATTTTCGCAAAGCAAAGGCGGCAGATGGACATTTGAGAATAGTGGCGATGATATCGCCGAATGGGATGCAACAAACAATCCCGGCGTGTTGCAAAACATGGCCATTTTCGATAGTAGCCCTCCCCTGCAGGAAGGCAGCGCTTATCTTTGGCTGGATACGTTGCAGACACACAATTATTTTCTCATCGGTGACAGCAACGATCTGGATTTCGATGATGAAAATATCGGGATTTCGGCATGGATTTATCCGGTATTGCTCAACGACGTGCATTATTTAATCATCAAAGGTGAGCAGAAAAAAAATCCCAAAACCGCCAATTACGCGTTGCGGATTTCCAACGGAACGAACCACCTCGAATTTCTCATTCGCGATGCCAACAATCAGGCGCAGGTGGTTGCCTCAAATTTTACAATTGTTACGGATCAATGGCAGTTTGTTGCGGCGTTTTATGATTTTACAGCCGGAAAAGTTTATATGTGGAACAATCCGGTCGCGGCGCCTGCGGATACGCTGGATTTCAACCAAAGCTTTTTTGCAAACAGCGAGCCGTTGGCAATCGGCAGTTGGTACCGGGATGATCTCGCCAATCCTTCTATAAAAGATTTCAAAGGGAAAATGGATGACGTGCGCATCAGCGGCCGGTTGGCAGATATCTTGCCCGTTTCCACCGGCATCACACAAACCGGCGAAAATATTCCCGTTCAAATGGCACTCTACCAAAATTACCCGAATCCGTTTAACCCGGAAACCCGGATTATTTTTGACATCCCGCAAAGCATGCAGGTGCAGCTACTTATTTACAACAGCCGTGGTCAAAAAGTCGCCAAACTGGTGGATGGAAGATTACCTTCGGGGCGTTATGAAGCGCAGTGGAGTGGGCAACAAATGTCTTCGGGAATTTATTATTACCAATTGATCACCGGAACGGGACAGCAAACCCGCAAAATGCTGTTGGTAAAATAACACACATCGGGATTTGCAGTTTTTTCCGGCGTGTTTGCGCAATTGGGCACACAAAAAATTTTGGAGTATGATGAGCAAATTTTTTTCGATTATCGCCAGTCTGTTTGTACTGTTCCAACTGCATGGCTGTGCAACCGGATCGCAAATTATAATGGAAGAACCGCAGCCGGAAAAAAGCTTGCTGGTTGGCGCTGTTTTGTTGGAAAATAACGGTGTAGAGGATGTATTTGAATCCAAAACCGCCAATATCCGGGTAGTTGTGGTGGGCAAATCCAGCATCGACGGACGCGAGGAAGGCTATCGCGTAAAAACGGATGAAAACGGATATTTTATGATTCCCAATGTGCCGCCCGGCGCATATGTTATCAAAGGCATCGAAGCGGATCTCGGGTACGAAACCCGTTTGCTGCTGACATCGCGCTGGGAAGGCAACATCCAGCTGTATTATCCGATTGACACGATTATCGATTACACAGTGCGGCTCTGGCCGGAATCGACCAATGAAAAAATCATCAACCTGCAAATCAATTATTTTTCGATTGACCAGGCGTTTCGCGCCATTCACCGGCGTTTTGAAAATCTCAACAACACCGCGCTGCTGCTAAAAGATAAAACCTACACAATGGAAAATCCGGCGACTTATTTTAAAATCAGATATCCGCATTCAGCATGGTTTTAGCGCTTTAACAATCATCCGGCGAACACAAGACAGTTTTGAATTGAACGATGTTTTTGAAAGACAATGTAATAAAACATGTAATTTTGAACCATTGACAACGATACAAAAACCCTTTCAGGAATCCATGAAAAATAACTTAACCTGTGCAATTGTGTTTGTTGCGATGATCAGCGGTTGGCTATTTGCCCAACCTGTTTCCACATCCGGTGACCATCGTCTCGCAATCGAACTTCCGGCCGATGAGCATTGGTGGGGCGGCGTTGTCGTCGATGGATCAACAATGCCGTTTGGCAAAAATCCGTACGCACACGATCTGCTGGGCAGCAATAAAGGCAACCAAAGCCAGCCGCTGCTGATTTCAAATCAGGGTCGCTATGTTTGGTGCGAAGATCCGTTCATGTTCGAATTTGGCGGAAACCGGTTGACGGCAAAGTCCCCGTTCAGCCAGATTTTTTCCGGCAAAACCGGCACCACTCTCAAAGATGCGTTTCTTTCCGTTAGCAAACAGTATTTCCCCCCGGCAGGCAAAATACCGGACGAATTGCTGTTTTCTGCGCCGCAATACAACACCTGGATCGAGTTGATGTATGACCAAAACGAAGCGGACATCCTCGCGTATGCGCAGGCGATAATCGACAACGGTTTCCCGCCCGGCGTGCTGATGATTGACGACAACTGGCAGGAAGATTACGGCACATGGGAATTTAAAGCAGAAAAATTCAGCAATCCGCGCGAAATGATTCGCCGGCTGCACGATATGGGATTTAAGGTAATGCTCTGGGTCTGCCCGTTTGTCAGCCCGGATTCCCCGGTTTATCGCGAAATTTCCGAAAAAGGCTATTTGCTTCGCGAAAACACCGATGCTGGCGAACCGGCAATGATTCGCTGGTGGAACGGAGTCAGCGCGGTCATCGATTTCACAAATCCGCAAGCCGAAATGTGGTTCCATCAACAGCTGCAATTCTTAATCGAAAAATATGCGGTGGACGGATTCAAATTGGACGGCGGCGACGACTATTTTTACGTTGGCGATTATCGTTCGTTTGAGCAAACACACGCCAACGGACACATGGAAATGTATGCCCGGGTCGGGCTTCGCTACCCGTTGAATGAATATCGCGCCTGCTGGAAATTGGCCGGACAGCCGTTGGCCCAACGGCTCAGGGATAAGGCGCATGATTGGCAGGATTTGCAAAAATTAATTCCGGATATTTTGGCGCTCGGGCTGATGGGCTATGCATTTTCTTGCCCGGATATGATTGGCGGCGGCGAATACGGTTCATTTTTGAGCACCGCCACTATCGATCAGGAATTGGTCGTTCGTTCCAGCCAGTGCCACGCGTTGATGCCAATGATGCAATTTTCCGTGGCGCCCTGGCGAATTCTGTCGCCGGAAAATCTGGCAATTTGCCGGAATATGGCCAACCTCCACGAACAATTCGCAGACCTGATTTTGAAATTGGCAACAGAATCCGCCCAAACCGGCGAACCGATCGTGCGGCATATGGAATATGTGTTTCCCCATCAGGGTTACGCCACAGTTGCAGACCAGTTTATGTTGGGCGACAGCATTTTGGTCGCGCCGATTATGGCTCAGGGCGCTGTTACAAAAACCATTCATTTTCCGGCGGGAACATGGCAGGGCGACGACGGCAGCGTGGTAAACGGACCGCAAATATTGGCTGTAAACGCGCCGATCGAACGGCTACCCTGGTATCGCAGATTGAAATAATTTGCGGCATAAATCAAAAGAAGCTCGCAACACGAGTCGTTTCGAAGACACGGTAAGTTTCCCAAAATTCCCTCACCCTTCGATGCACTCGATCAGAAAAATTGCGCAACCGACAGATTCTGACGCTTCGTTCAACTACAGGTTTTCGCGTTGCGTAACATCAGTGGATATTTTCTACCGTTAAACCATCAGGTGCCACAATGAAATGCCCTGAATTTGCAACTGCAATTATTACCGGATTGCTGCTGACCTGCCTCGCCTGCAACGGCCCACAACAGCAGCGCCAACCGGATTTCCAAATTACCGCAGCTATGGCAACCGGAGCAATTTCTGTTGACGGATTGCTGGACGAAACCGCATGGCAATCCGCACAAACGGTAACACTCCGCGACAATCGTTCCGGCAATCCCGTGACCGATTCCGACGTCCAAACATGGGTGAAAATCTGTTTTGATGAAAAAACGCTGTTCGTCGGCTTTATCTGTAATGATCCCGATATCTGGAGCACCTTTACAAAAAGGGACGAGCATTTGTGGGAGGAAGAAGTTGTGGAAGTTTTTCTCGATACCGATCAGGATGAAAATACATACGTTGAAATTGAAGTTTCACCGGCCAATGTGCTGTTCGATAGCTACATCGTCGATCCGCAAAACATCGATGTTGCTGCCACAAAAGCATATGATTTAAGTGCCATAAAAACAGCCGTTTCGGTGAATGGCTCACTCAATAACAGAGATGACCGCGATACCGTCTGGACTGTCGAGATCGCTATTCCGCTAGCGGAAATTACGGCTGCGGACAATCCCTTTCTGCCCGGCAAAACACAGTGGAAAATCAATTTTTACAGAGTAAACGCGGATGCCGGTGAGCCGTCCACGGGATACGCCTGGTCGCCGACCGGAGCACGGTTTCACAAACCTTCGGTTTTCGGCACGCTGAATTTTGAAAAATAAAAAGTAAATCAACTAAAAAGGCGAAACCATTTCGCCAGGAGGCGAAGATGCGCATTTGGGCAATTGTTACACTAATTTTGGGGGTCTGCATGTCTGGAACAGCTTCGTTGCATGGACAAACCGGCGATCTCAAACTGCTGGACTGGCGGCCGGTCAGCCAAATGGTGGTGAAGGAAACCAAAATCATGAAACCGAAATTCCCGGTGATTGACATCCACAACCACCTCGGCGAGTTGGCAAATACGGAAAAATATCTGGCGGAAATGGAAGCGGCAGGTGTCTGGAAATGCGTTAGTTTGGACGCCAATTCCGAAAAAGATTTTTACAAAGAACATTTGCGCGAATCCCAAAAGGTATCCAAAGAACGATTTCTGCTATTTTTCAGACCCGATTTCAGCCGCATTGACGAGCCCGATTTTGGCAAAAACGAAGCCAAACGGCTGGAGGCAGCCGTAAAAATGGGTGTTCGCGGATTAAAAATCTCCAAAGATCTTGGGTTGAAATGGAAGGATAAAACCGGAAAACTGGTGCCGGTGGATGATCCGCGAATCGATCCGATTTGGGCAAAATGCGGCGAATTGGGCATCCCGGTGATGATTCACGTTTCCGATCCCAAAGCCTTTTTCACACCGGTGGATCGTTACAACGAGCGATACGATGAACTGGGCGATCACCCGGACTGGTCGTTTTACGGCAATGAATTTCCGTCAAAAGATGACATTCTGGCTCAACGAAACCGCATCATCGAACGGCATCCCGGAACCATTTTTATCGGCGCACACATGGGCAACCTGCCGGAAGAGTTGGGCAAAGTGGGCATCTGGCTGGATACCTATCCCAATTTTTATGTGGACATCGATGCCCGGATCAGCGAGTTGGGACGACAGCCATATACCGCACGTAAATTCTTTATCAAATATCAGGATCGCGTTCTGTTCGGCACGGATACCCCACCGAATGCCGAAGCTTACCGCATTTATTACCGGTTTCTGGAAACGGATGACGAATACATTGATCCCGCCGCCGGACACCATTTACAGGGTCGCTGGATGATTTACGGTGTCTTTTTGCCGGACGATGTGCTGGAAAAAATCTACAACAAAAATGCGCTTAAAATTTTGAATATGATAAAAGTTAAATCTGAAAGCTAAAAAACATGCTACAAATATTTTGGTTATTGGCACTTTTTTGGGTTGCGATATCCGGGCAACTTTTTGCTCAGCAAAAAGAAATTATCGGGTGCTACCAGTCGTGGAAATGGCAAAAAAATTCTGCTGCGCACAGCCTGCAGGAAATTCCGTACGACAAACTGACGGTCATCAACTACTCCTTTTTTTATCCGCTGGAAAGCGGGGAAATTGTCGGGATGGATTCGGTCGCCGATCGCTATTTGCTATTGGGCGAAACCGGCGATATGCCGGAGAATGACGAGCCGTCCGAATCGATGATCGAATTGGCGCATCAGCAGGGCACAAAAGTTGTGCTGTCCATCGGTGGCTGGGAAACATCCGGCAACTTTCCGCAGGTTTCCGCCGATCCCGAAAAACGCGCCAATTTCGCCCAGTGGTGCGTCAATCACATTAAAAAATATGGCTTTGACGGCATTGATATCGACTGGGAATTTCCCGGATATGTGCGCCATAACGGCACACCGCAGGATCGTTTTAATTTCACATTTTTGCTGCAAACGGTGCGGGACAGCCTGCTGGCATATGGGCAAAAAACCGGAAAACAATATATACTTTCCGCTTCCCTGCCGGCCGCTGCCGGTCACTTGCCGGATATTGAGGTTCAGAAAATCACCGCAATTCTGGATTATTTGAACATCATGACTTACGATCTTTTTGGTCCGTGGGGGAACATCAGCAACCACAATTCCGCACTGTTTGGACCGGCGCATGGTGATTCCGCCCGTTGTCTGGACGGCGCATTTAAACTGTACCACGAAACCCACGGTGTTCCGGCAGAAAAAATCAATCTCTGCGTGGTTTTTTTCGGGCATGTGTTCAACAATGGCAGTGACATTTACGGCGAACACACGGGTTCAAAAAACCCGTTGTTTGCGGCGGATGACGGCGTTCGCTATGCCGATATTGCCGCAAAAATGGCGCTATTCGAACGCCGTTGGGATGCCAAAGCGCAGGCGCCGTATCTGGTCAGCAAATCGCCCGCGATGCTTATTTCACTCGATGATCCGGAATCCGTCACGTTAAAAGCCGAATACATTATCCGGCAAAACGCCCGCGGTTTGGTCATTTGGCCGCTGATGGGTGATTATTCGGAAAACGGGCAAACACCGTTGCTCGATGCGCTCCACAAAAAGTTCAACGAACAGTAAATATTCAAATAGTGAGGTGGAAAATGGATCGACGAACATTTCTGAAAACCGGCGGCGCAGCGGTTGTTTTGTCCGGCATCGGTGCGAAAACCGCGTATGCCCGCGTGCCTGCCCACAATTGGGATGGTTATAATTTTGGCGGCGGACCGGAAGTAAAAGACAGGCTTTACCAGGGTCCCTTTCCACAATATGCGCCGGAGGAATATGTGCCGGGATGTTCGGTTGTCAGCAGCACAACGCCATCCAGAGAAGTTGTGCCAAACTACGGAATGGGGTTGATTACCTACATTTGCGACGAGGTTGGCCCGCCAAAGATCAAAGGCGAATCGCTTGCAGAATCCATCGAAAAACTGGCGAAAATGTCGTTGGGCAACAAGTTATATATCCGGGTCGATTGGCGCGATATTCAGCAAAAACCCGGTCGGCTGGATTTTCCGGAACACTGGAAACTCATTTTCGAGATGGCCAAAAAATATGGCAAAAAGGTCGGGTTGCGGATTCAGCTGATGAGTCCGGTGATCGAACCGCATTCCTGCCCGGATTTTGTGGCTGAAAAAACGCCGTTTGTCAAACTGGGCACCACCGATCAAATTGGCATTCCCGGCAAAGTGCATTATGCCCCGCGATACGATCACCCGGCGTTTATGAACGCGTTCAAACAAATGGACAGCATGCTTGCCGATATTTACAACGGGCACCCGGATGTGGAATATGTCGATACCTGCATGTACGGCTTTTGGGGCGAAGGGCACACCTGGCCATTTCAGGGGCATTGCTTTCCGGATGATTTGACCGCCGAAAAAACATTTATGGAAATGCTCGAACATCAAATCCAGAATTGGGACAAAACCCCGCTAACCACCAACACCCAACCGGACTACAGCCGGGTGGGAAATTCGGAAATGCTGGATCGCACCATTCGCTCGCACAACTGGTTGCGCACCGACACTATTTTTATCGAAAATACCCAAATTGATTCGCTGAGCAATCGACCGCCGTGGATTGGCGCGACGATCGAGCAGGGCATTTCCGACGGCACACCGGAAACCCTGCGGATAAAAGAAGGCATTCCCCGAACGGAAAGCATCATTTCGCATGTGAAAGACCTCGGTGCAAATTATTTCTCATTGTGGAACTGGCATCGCATTTCTGCCGACCGGATCATGAATTATTACAACCAATTTCCGGATTCGCTGGACGATCTGGCGCGAAACATCGGTTATCGGGTGCGTCCATCCTGGATTTGGTCATTCGAAAAAGAGGAGCACCCCGGATTGGTGATGGGTTTTGTAAACGATGGTATTGCAGGTGTTCCGGGCGTATTGCGTATCACCGTGTTCAACGATGACGGCAGCGTGAACGTCGGTGGCAGCCTCGATGCCGGTTATCCCCTACCCCGCAAAGTTCGTCAGGCAATGTTCATTTTACCAAAAGGCACCAACTGGGAAGGGCTGAAAGTAAAAGCTGAAATCGAAGTAAAAGGACGCCGTTTGCCGGTGCGCTGGGCTTGCCGCGAAGCGCTCAACGCTGATGGATCACTCACTTTAAGAGATGGTCATGCATAAAAATGGAACACAAATAATTTCAATCCGATGCAGCCAAAAGCGCGCCGTTTATGGCGTGCTAATGCTCATTTTCGCGTTGGGCATTCTCGCCTGTGGAAAATCCACCAGCGGGAATGACGGCGCTGCAAACACACCGCCACCGGGAGATCACCGGTTTTCCGGCACATGGCAGGGCAGCCTGACGGGCGATCCGGCACATTTTATTGGCAATCCGGCCGTAACACTGGTGCTGAACCACAGCGACACTTTGCTGACCGGAACGCTGGCAACATCGGACAGTGCGTTTACCACCGTCGCGTTTAACAATGGAAAAGTGCAGGTCGACAGCATTTTTTTCGAGGTCATCCAGTCAACCATTTACACTGGCGCGCGGGTTAAGTTTTCCGGTAAAGTATTCAATACTGTCATTTCGGGCGATTGGAACCATTCCCGGTTGCATCAGGGTGAGTGGTCAGTAAGCAAAAATTGAGATTGTCAAATATCTATTGGAGAAAAAATTTATGCACAAATTAAGTCATTACCTGAACTGGGTAATTCCGCTGTTACTGAGCGTTTTCACATTGAACGCCCAACCGCCGGAAGCGCAAAAACACGGGCAAAACTGGACCCATTATGTGCGCATCGCCGGACACGGGCTGAGCCAGCAAAGTGTTGCAGACATTATCAAAAGCGCCACAGAAACCCATGTTTTCGGCATCGAAACAGACAACAGCCTTACGGGATATTACGAAAGTTTTATGGAGCCGACTGAAAAACTCGCGGCAATCAAAGCAGTTGCGGATGCAGCGCATGCGGTGGGCAACAAGGTCTTTGTTTACACCGAAGGGCTGGAAACCATCACCGCGGATGCGGACAAAAAAGAGCATACGTTTTTCAAAGATCATCCCGATTGGGTGCAGCGAAACATCGACGGCGATCCGGCAGTTTTTGGCGGCGGAACCGCGTTCTGGATTTCCGCAGGTGATGAAGATGTATGGATTACGCCGTATGCGATGCAATGGCGCGAGATATTTATGGAACGCATTCGCCAGATTGCCGCCACCGGCATCGACGGTGTGTTTATCGATATCCCGTACTGGATGACCCACTTTGACGGTTGGGAAGATACCTGGGCAAGTTTTGACGAATATACGCTGGCAGCGTTCAAAGCGGTCAGCGGACTGAACGCCCGCACCGATATGCGATTGGGCGATTTCAACGATCCGAATTTCATCAAATGGGTGGATTTCCGCATTCGTACACTCACAGAATTTATGGCGGATGTCGCGAAAAACGGGCGTTCAGTGAATCCCGATTTTATCACGATTGCAGAGATTTATCCCGGCATCGAAGATGCGGCGGTGCGCGTTGGTGCGGACGTTTACGAAATGTATCAGGTGGTGGATGTCGTTGCCCACGAATACAGCGCGGGCGGCTATAAATCTGCCGATCGCCAACCGGCGGACTGGTTCGCGTTCATGACCGGGATGTATTCTTTCCGCGCATTTGCCAACGGCAAAGCCACCTGGATGCTCACATATTCATGGGAAAATCACGAGAAAATAACCCCGGCGGATGCCATCGAAAATTTGATGATGTCCCAAATTATGGCCGGCGCCAACTGCTGGGACGCAGCTACGCATGTGATGTCCCGCTCCAACGATTACGAAGCCCGGAAACGCGTTTTCAAATGGATTGACGACCACGAACTGACGTTCTACCTGCCGCGCAAACCCATTAAACCCGTCGGGGTGTATTTTTCCCAAAAAACCCGCAATTATTTTGTGGATGAATTTATTCCGGCATATCGCGGAATGATGTATCTGATGCTGCAATCGCACCTCGAATTCCAGATTGTCACGCCGTTAACGCTGGTGAATTTCACTGGTGACGTGCTCATTTTGCCCGACGTTAAGTGTCTGGATGATAACGAATTAGCCTGGCTGAAAAACTATGTCGATGCAGGGAAAACGTTGATCGCCACCGGAGAAAGCGGCGCATATGATTACCTGCGCCAACGTCGGGAAAGCAATCCGCTGCACGAACTGCTGGGCGTTGAAAATCCGGCAGAAGGGCAGTTTTCCGCGACGGGCAAGCGGTTCAGCTATCAGCCGGACAGTCCGGAAATAGTGTATTATCAGGCTATCAAAGCCGGGTTTAATGACGCCGCATTTGAAGGCAAATTCGAATCCAGCCATTTTTACAATCAATTGCAGGCGTTTACCGATCACCTGACCAACGATTTGAAATTCCAGCCGGCGGTGGCGGTGCAGGCATCGCCGTTTGTTGCCAGCCAGATCGCCGAAGTGGACGGTAAAACGCATGTATTTTTGGCAAATTTCAAAGGATTGAAAGGCAAAGAAAACGCTAACCAATTGCCGGAAAAAAATGTCACCATCTCTTTTCCCGCGACAAAAAATGCGACCGTTTACGGTCTGGAATTTATGGGCAAAGTGAAAAAAATCAGCAGCGAATGGAAAAACGGGAAGCTGCGTTGCACGGTCCCGGCATTCAAACGCGGGATGGTGGTTTGGGTTGAATAGACAACGGATAGGGCGAACGGCTGTTTGCCCCAACCTTAAAACGGATGTGAATATGAGCAAAAAATTATTTAATCGTGCACTTGTTTTGATTGCGTTTTTTATGGGCTCCGTTACTTTCGGGCAGTCGCAGTCGATCGCCAAAATTAGCGTTACGGAATCTGTCGGTTTTTCCCGCGAACGGGAATATGTGGAAATTTCGCTGCAAATCCCGCTGTCAGCGGTGCAGAAACAGCTGGCAATTGCGGCTGTCGATGGAAACGGTGCAGAAACGCCCGTGCAAATTCTGCGGACGGAACGCATCTCCGAACACAACGTGCTGGCGCTTTGGCTGGTTTTTCCGGTTGCCATAAATGCAATGGAAACAAAACATTATGCGCTGAAATTTTCTACCACAAATGCGGCTATAACGGATTTGCAATTTGCCGGAGAAGGCACAGAACTGGTTGTTGAAAATCAATTTTATCGTGCGGACATGACCCGCAGCGAAAACAGCTCCGAGCAAAATGAGCCTTCCGGGCAAATTCGCGAAATCACCATGAAGCGCAACGGTCAGGAATTGCTGATGACCAACATCGAAAACCGGGCGCATTGGGCACCCAATTTCAAACGCCCGGAAGTTGAGTGGTACACCACCATCGCCCATTGGCAAAATCCCCGCACGCAGATCGATCACGGAAATTATGTCATTCGCACCGTCCGGCAGGATCCCGCGCCGAAACACCCGGAAATTTTTCTGACGGCGGTGTATAAATATTACGCCAACGTGCCGTATTTCAGGTTTTACTCCGAAATGGACTTCACTGAGGATTTAGGCGTAGAACTGCTCCGCAACGATGAAATGACCACCGACAGTATGTTCACCCATCTGGCATTTGAGGATTCGGATGGCAACATCACCGTCGAACCGCTGTATCCCAAAACCGGAAAAAAATTCAAAGGTCCCATCGATAACGAAGCGCCGTGGCTGTGTTTTTATCACGAAACCGAAGGCTTTGCGCTGGGCAGCATTCGCCTGATGTTTGACAATACCAACGATATCGGCGAGCCGTCGCCGACGTGGCAACCACACACCCAAATCGGCGAATGGGAAGGCAAACGTTACTGGAACCGCCGATTGGTGCACAATCGCTGGACATTCATCCCCAAAGGCAGCCGCTATGCGGAGGAAAACGCGTATCTGCTGTTCGAGATCGGGGAAAATGATCCGTTCGAAACGATCCGCTATTGGGCGGAACGGCTGCGGCATCCGGTGGTGGTGCTGGTTGAATAAAAGTTGAAAAAATAGATAACAATTTATTCTCACAGGGAGACCCCTGCATTCGCAGTGGTGACATCTAAGTATTTGTTTTTATTGTCATTCCTGCGACTGCAGGAATCTCCTGATTTTACAACATCGAAGGAGAAAAACATGCCAAAGAACATTACCCGGCGCGAATTTGTGAAGCGCAGTGCGGTTGCGACTGCCGGACTTTCATTCGGATTGAGTGCATTTGCGCAGGATAAAAAGATGTCGGAAAATGATACGCTGTTAATCGGGGTGATCGGCACCGGGGATCGCGGCGCGTACGAAGCGGAAATTTTGCAGATGACGCCCGGCATCCGGGTGACGGCCTGCTGCGATATTTATCCGCCGCATTTGGCGAACGGTTTGGCAGGTGCCGAAAAAGGCGCGAAAAGCTACACCGATTATCGCAAGTTGTTGGAAAACAAAGATTTGGATGCCGTACTCATTTGCACACCGCAACATCTGCATTACCAAATGGCACTGGATGCGCTCGCTGCCGGCAAACACATTATTTGCCAAAAAACCATGACGCTGAACGCCAGCGATGCGGTCAGCCTGTCGAAAGCGGTGAAAGCGTCCAACAGCGTTTTTCAGGTGGCGTATCAATGGCAGAACAATCCGCTGTTCAACGAAATTCGCCGGATGATACAGGATGGCGACTGCGGGCAGATCACCCACATTCGCTGCAATTACAATCGCAACATGAACTGGCGCAATCCGGTGCCCGATCCCAAATTTGAGCGACTGCTCAACTGGCGAATGTATCGCGAATACTCCGGCGGGTTGATGGCAGAATTGTGCTCGCACCACATCAATGTGGTGAACTGGGTGCTGGACAAAGTGCCGCAAAAAGTTACCGGTTTCGGCGGCATCAATTTTTATAATGACGGGCGGGAAACCGATGACAATGTCCACACCATTTTTGAATATCCGGGTGGCGTAAGAGCCATTTATCAATCTGTGCTGACCAACGCTTTTGAAGATGTGTCCATCATTTTTATGGGCACGGAAGGCACCATCACGATTCAAAAAGAGGAAGCACAGCGGGCTCATTTTTATGCAGAACCAAAAGCAGTTGAACAAATTTTGACGGATGAAGGCATCGAATCGGTGGATGCGATCACCAGCGCTTCCCGAAAAGCATGGGCACGCAGCGAGGCGATACCGATTACTGTTCCCAATCCCACCAAAGATGATTTTGAAACCACCCGCGCCATGTTTCTGGATTTTGCGGATTGCGTGCGCAACAACAAAACCCCGCGCTCCAATGTGGACAACGGGCGGGATGTTTCCATCTGTGTGGACATGGCGTTGCAGGCAATGGCCAACGGCAGCATCGAAACCTGGAAACCGGAATATTCCGGATAATTTTTGCACTGAACATTTCGTTTTAACCGCAGCATTTGGAGGTATTGATGAGCACATTTAATATTTGCAAACCGGCGATGTTACTGATCGCCATTTTCTCAACCCTTTTATTTGCCAACGATCCGCCCGAAAAAGAATGGGCACCCGTTGCCGATTGGGGACACTGGATTTTGGGTCACCGCAACAACCCGGAATTTCTGGAAAAGAACAACATGACTGTCACGTTTGGCAGTGGTGCGCCCAATTTTGAAACCGTCACACGTGCGCAGTTCGACAGCCTGATTGACGCAGCGAAACAATTTAACGACAGCTATCACGACAAAGGCTACATCGTGCTGCGCTATTTGTCCACTTCGCTGAACGGCGATTCGCAGACGCCGGAATCCGATCCGCAAAAAAATGAAATTCACCTGCTGAAATTTTACAACGAACAGTGGCAAAATTTCGCGGATTATGTCGGCGAAAAACCGGCTGCCGATCCCACCACCTGGATGATGGTTCGTCCCGACAACAGCTTTCCGCATTACCGATATGCGCCGTACGGACAGAAAACCGACGAAGGTTTTGAGGCGTGGGGCTGCCCGGATAATCCGGATTATGTGCGCTATATGGAAGGCAAAGTGCGCGCGCAGGCGGAAACCGGCATCGACGGATCGTATGTGGACTGGACGCACATCGCCGGCGGCACCTGCTACTGCAATTTCACCCGGCAGAAATTTGTTCAATATTTGAAAGACAATCTGCCCGCTGCAGCGGGAAAAGCCAAATACGGCAGCGCCGATTACGAAAACATTAAATTGCCGGAAAAACGCGGTGACGATTTCTGGATGGAATGGATCACCTATCGCGGCTCGGCAGTAGCGCGCTTCCACAACCGGTTGCGAACGGTCGCCAAACAATACAATCCCCATTTTATGATTTCCGGAAATGTGTTCGGCGGGTTTGGCTTTGGTCCCATCGCGTATGATGGCGCGGGAAATATGGAAATGCTCGGCAAAGTAGACGATTTCATCTATTCCGAAATGCAGGAATATCTCGATTCCGCACCGCGCCGCCGCGACGATGACACCAAAATCACCAACAGCCCGGCGCTGAAATTTCTGGCGGCAGCATCGCACGGAAAACCGACCATCGTGTACGCAACAGAAATCACACCGCCGATATTCCCCGATCCGTCGGAAAAATGCCTCAGCGCGATGGCGCAAATGAATATCGCGGAAGCAGTGGCCAACCACGCCATTTTCCGCGAAAAACGGGAAACGCCGCCCGGCGCAACCGAAATGTATGCTTTTCTGGCTGCAAACCGGAAACATCTGGTCGGCGCAAAACCGCACAGTAATGTCGCAATTCTGGCATCGCTGCGGCAATATTTGGCGGATGAACTCAGCTTTGCCTTTTCCGCGTCGCGGGTGCTAACGGATCGCGGCATCAGTCACGTGATGATCGTCGAAGACGACTTGCTGGCGGAAAACCTCAGCCGGTTCGATCTCATTTATCTCCCCTACCTCCCGCTGCTCAGCGAACAAAAACAGCTCGCGCTGAAAAAATATGTAGAAAACGGCGGCAAATTGCTGGTTCTCGGCAACACCGGCTTCAAAAATGAATTTAATCTGCCGCAGGAACGGATCGTTTTGGCGGAGATGTTCGGCGAGAAAAACTACTCCGCGAATGCGATTTCCAAAACCGTCGGCAACGGTCAAGTCGCTTATTTGCCGGTGGAAATTCCGCTGTCGAAATTTTTGATTCCTATGACATCCGCCGGTGGTGAAGTGACCACATTCGGTCCCGCGATGAGCGATGTGTTTCCCGATATTCCCGAAGGCTACACCCGCAACCGCATCGATCCGCAGCTCCGCAGCCACCTCAACAGCGCGGCGGACAAGCTGCTGGCAATGCTCTCCGGCAACCTGACTACCGTTTCCGCAAGCTCACCATATGTTGAAATGAGTACGATGTTGCAACCGGATAAAAACCTGCTGCTGGTGCATTTGGTGAACTACGATGTGACCATCAGCGGAGACATCACGCCGGTTAAAAATGTGGCGATCCAACTGCAGTTGCCGGCGGGCAAATCCGCCAAAAGCGTGCGCTTCAGCGGAACGCTGTCCGACATGCAGCCGGTGGATTTCACGGTGATGCAAAATGGCGATCGCAGCAACATCCGGTTCACCGCCGGTCAGGTGAATGTGTACGGATTGGCGATTGTGGAAATGGAATAAAAACAAGAGTCTGGATTTATACAAAATATACGGATTGGTGCACGGCAGTTCGCCAATATCAAGTAATAGTAGAAAATGGAAATTTTATGATTTATCAACTCTCGATTGCAATAATGTCATTGCTGATGTTCAACGTTTTTGCACAACATTCAAACGATGCAAAACTCAAATTAATTGATGAAATTAACGCACATACATCCGGCACGGCTGTGTGGTGGACGGGTCACAACGGCTGGCTGATCAAACATGACAACATCCTGATCGGAACTGACCTGGTATTGGAAAATGAGGACCGCAAATCTCCCGCACCCGTTTCCGCCGCAGAAATTGCACCGCTGCTGGATATCAGCTTTATCACCCACGAACACGGCGACCATTTTGGTAGAAATACATCGCGCATATTGGCGGAGAAATCGGACTGCATGTTCGTGATGCCCACCAATTGCGTGGAAATCGCCAAAGATGAAGTGAACATTCCAGCAGAGCGCATTCAGGCGGCAACGCCTCGCCAACCATTCACACTCAGCGGTGTTCAAGTTACACCAATGCGGGCGATACACGGCAATCCCAAATTTGCAATTTTTGAAGAAGCGAATCTGGAAGATTGCGGCTATTACATTACCATTGGCGATAAAACACTGCTTCAGCCCGGCGATACGGTGCTGTTGGAAGATCACCTGTTTTTAAAACATGTGGATGTCTTGTTCTTTTCGCCAACGGAACACAATATGCACATTCAGCAATCGGTAATTTTGATCAACGAACTGGAACCGGATTACATTTTACCCCAGCACCGCGACACGATGACGGAAACCGAACAGAACCGCTACTGGACACACGGCTATTCCCGGGAAGTGCGGTTAATGCTTTCCAAAACGCTCCAATCGCGGTATCACATTCTCGGAATGGGTGAGCAAATTGAAATCCAATAACCGCAGTACATCCCCGTTTTCATGGATAAAAACCGAAAAGGGAACGAAATGACAAAATTATCACCAATAATTCTTCTGATTACCGCCTGCTGGTTTGCGGGATGCGGAAAACAGAACACATCTGCTGATGGCGAGTTCAAAACCGTGTCGCTGCAAAGCGAAATCACCGCCGTTCAGCCGATGACCGGATTGGTATTTTGGGAATCGCTCGATCACAAAGATACCGATGCCATCCAGCTCGAATTTTCCTATCTGCGCTACAGCGACGTTGTGAAAGAAAAAGGCAATTACGACTGGTCGATTGTCGAGCAACAACTGGCAGGCATCGCCAGCCGCAAACATCAGGCGGTGCTGCGCTTTTGGGATACTTATCCCGGTCGCGAAAGCGGCGTGCCGGATTATATCAAAGCGTTGCCGGATTACAAAAACGTGGTCGAAAAAAGCGAAAATCGCGATACCGAATTTCCCGATTGGTCGCATCCCGAATATCAGCGATTCATTCTGGAATTTTTTGAAACACTCGCCCAAACATACGACAACGATCCCCGACTGGCATTTCTGGAAGTCGGTTTCGGGCTGTGGTCGGAATATCACATTTACGATCCGGGTGAGAGAATGGGCGAAAATTTCCCGTCCAAAGCATTTCAATCACAATATTTCCGGCATCTCGATACGCTATTCCATAACACGCCGTGGATGATTTCGCAGGATGCTCATGTCGCCAATCGCACCCCATTTGCCTCCGATGCTCCGTTGCTCGATCTGCAATTCGGCATTTTCGACGACAGTTTTCATCTGGCCTGGGAACCCGGCTATAATTTGGGCGGCTGGGAGTTTTTCGGGCTGGAGCGCTTCAAACGCTCGCCGATGGGCGGCGAAATCCTGTTCCCGAATAAAGAGCGCTCCGATTTTGTGGACGCCGGCTGGGCAGAACATGCGCGCCAATTTGGGATCACATTTATGATTACCGAACAGTGGCTGCGCTGGATCGGCATGGATCGTGTGAAGAAAAACAGCATGGCTTGCGGATACCGCTTTCGGGTCACATCGTTTGAGGCGAGCGACACACAATCACGGGTAACGGTTGAAAACACCGGTGCTGCGCCCATTTATTACGATGCCTTTGTTGCGATAAACGGCGTTCGTTCCGCCGAATCACTGAAACACCTTTTGCCCGGCGAAAGCCGCCAATTCACAATCGAATCCGGCGGGAAAAACCCGACGCTGCGCATCGAATGCGATCGGCTGGTGCCGGGACAGGAAATCGGGTTTGAGGCAAATCTCGTATCGCAATAAAATTGCACAACCTGTTTCAACGCATTTCATCAATTAAAAAGGAGTGTTTGTTGAAAAATCAATTTAAAAACCTGATCCTGTCTGCGCTCGTTTGTTTCACCGGACAAACATTTGCCGGCGATGACAGCGGAACACGTGCGGCGAGCGAAAATGGCATCATTGCCGCCGGAAAGAAAGAAGGCGTTGCCGCCGGAATAGAGATGTTTGATTTGGGCGGAAATGCTGCCGATGCGGCTGTGTCCGCACTGCTGGTGCTCAGCGTCAAACACATCGGGGCGTTTTGCATCGGCGGCGAGGTTCCGCTGATTATTTACGACGCAAAAAATAACGAAGTGAAAGTGCTGTCCGGTCAAGGTGCAGCGCCGCTGGATACCAGCGCTATCGAATGGTATTATCGCAACGGCATTCCCGGCGGCGATATTCGCTCTGCCGCTGTTCCGGCGGTGATTGATCTGTGCGTTACCGCGCTGAAACGCTACGGCAATTTAACATTCGAGCAAACCGCCGCACCGATGCTCAACATTCTGGATGCGGGTGGCCCGAATGAATACCGCGATACCGGCGATGGCGTGTGGATTGATGGCATCAGCGGGCAGGAAATCGATTCGCGCATTTACGATTTGGCCGGTGAAGGACGCAGCTGGTATGCTGATCTCGCAACAACCATTCGCCGGCTGATCGAGGCTGAACGCAACACCGTTGGCAGTCGCGAAGAAAAGCTGCAGGCAGTTTCCGACCGTTTTTATCGCGGCGATATCGCCGATGAACTGGTGGCATGGTATATCGAACGCGGCGGATTTTTGCGAAAACAGGATTTGGCAGCGCACGTCACCCGGGTGGAAGATCCGGTGGAAATCAGCTATCGCGGACACACGGTTTACAAATGCGATACGTGGACACAGGGTCCGTATCTCAGCCAAACGCTGCGATTGTTGGAAGGATTTGACCTGCGGGAAATGGGGTTTCTTTCGGCGGATTATATCCACGTAACCACAGAAGCGATGAAGCTGGCGCTAGCTGACCGGGATGAATATTACGGCGATCCGCTGTTCGTCGATGTGCCATTAAAAACGCTGCTATCCGATAAATACACGTCGCTTAGACGAGATTTGATCAACATGAAAAATGCATCGCAAACCCTGCGCCCCGGCGATCCGCGAAACATGAAAGCGCTGCTCGAAGGCGGTGGGCGGACATTCCCGAACGAAGGCGGCACAACCACCTGCGTTGCGGCAGATCGATGGGGAAATGTGGTTGTCACGACGCCCAGCGGATTGGGAAGCACCGCCGGTTCCGGCGGACATACCGGCATCACCCACGGCTGCCGTTTGGTGATAAACAACAACTGGCGGGGACATCCGAATGCAATCGGTCCGGGCAAACGTCCCCGCACATCGCTGACGCCCACACTGGTGATGAAAAACGGCAAGCCGTTTCTGGCCATCAGCGTTGCCGGCGGCGACATGCAGGATCAGGCGGCGCTGCAAATCATTCTGGATGTCATCGATTTCGGAATGGATATCGACGCAGCAATGAGCGCCCCGCGTTTTTCAACGAACCATTTTATCGGTTCATTCGGACAGGATCCGCCACAGTTGGGCAGTTTGCGGCTGCACGAAAAAACGAGCCCGGATGTTCGCGAGGCCTTGACGAAACGCGGTCATAACATCGATATCGTCCGGCACAACATCGGCGGTATTGCCATGCTTTATTTCGATCCCGCGTCCGGTTTGGTGCATGGCGCTGGCGCTGCGGCAAAGGGAATCGGTGAAAACGAACGCTAATCCAACAAAATGGGAATCAAATGAAAACGCCACCGAAATCTGTCAATTTATCAGATGAGCGATTGCTTTCGCTGGATTTATATCGCGGTTTAACCATGTTTTTGCTCATTGCGGAATACACGTTAATTTACGATCATCTGGTAAGCCCCGAATTTGCGGAAACGTGGATCGCCGCAATCGGGCAACAATTTCATCACCACCCCTGGCACGGACTGCGATTTTGGGATTTGGTGCAACCGTTTTTCATGTTTATTGTAGGCGTTGCGATCCCTTTTTCTGTGAAAAAACGCCGGGAACGCGGCGACCCGGAAAGTGAAATCACCCGTCACGCGCTGCAACGCGCTTTTTTGCTGCTGCTGTTCGGCTGGATGTTGTATTGCATCGCACCGGGTAAAATCACTTTCCGCTTTCAAAATGTGCTGTCGCAACTGTCATTTACTTATCTGCTCGCTTTCTTTTTGATGAACAAATCATTTCGCGTGCAATCAGTTATCAGCCTGTTTTTGCTGGCGTTAACGGAATTTATTTATCGTACGTTTCCGGTTGTCGGATTTAATCAGCCCTTTACGCCGGACCACAATTTTGGCGCGTATGTCGATCTACTGATCTCCGGCGAATTGTCCTCCGGGCATTGGGTTTCCTTCAACGCTGTGCCAACTGCCGCACACACAATTTGGGGAGTGCTGGCCGGGAAATGGCTGCTCAGCGATCGTACGGCAATGGACAAACTCAAATCGATAGTGTTTTTCGGGCTGCTTGCCCTGATTGCCGGATATTCGCTGGATGGTGTAACGCCGATTATCAAACGGATCAGCACCAGCTCGTTTGTGTTGGCCAGCGGTGGTTGGGCGTTGCTGGCACTGGCATTTTTCTACTGGTTTATCGATATCAAAAAAATTTCCCGGTGGACAAAATTTTTGATCATCGTGGGAATGAATCCCCTTTTCATCTATTTATTTGCCGAAGCCGGCGGCGGCGGTTGGCTCTATTCGATCGTGATGCCGTTTACAAACGGTCTGTTCGGCTGGTCGGGAATCGCAATTTCCAATCTGGTAACCAGCGCCGTCGTGTGGGGATTGCTGTGGTATATCTGCTATTGGCTTTATAAACGCAGGATTTTTTTCAAAATTTGACGTTTCAGAGCGTCGCAATTGCGGAGGAAAGGATATGGTGTTAACAGTAAAAATTGGCATTTTTGCAATATTTTTAATGGGATATCTTCAGCCCGCTGAGTGCCAAACTGTGTTCACTGAAGTGAGCGATAGCGCCGGAATTCATTTCGATTACGTTGGGTTTCACTATGGCGGCGGCATTGCGGTTGGCGATTTTAACGCAGACGGATTTGAAGATTTGTACGTCACCAACGGCAAAGGAAAACCGAACGCGCTATTTCTGAACAACGGCAACGGAACCTTCAGCGATGTTGCAATTGCGGCAGGCGTTGCGGATACGCTGGAAGGAATGGGCGCTGTTTGCGCTGATATTGACAACGATGGCGATCTGGATATTTTTGTTTCCAACCACAATGCGGCAAACAGACTATATTTAAACGATGGAAATGCAGCTTTTACAGATGTTGCTGCAACAGCCGGTCTGGCAATACCCGGACCGAGCACCAGCGTTGCCCTGGCGGATATTGACAATGACGGTTGGCTGGATATTTATGTTTTGAACCATTCGCAGGATCATGTGGAACACAGCAACACGCTTTACCACAACAATAGAAATGGCACATTTTCCGACATCACAGAAGCCAGCGGGGCTGGCAGTAATAGCACTTCGTTAGCTGTTGGTTTTTTTGATGTTAACAACGATTTATTTCCCGATATTTATGTGGTCAACGAATACCAGCGGGATGAACTTATTGTGAACAATGGCGATGGCACGTTCACAAATCTGCGAGACGAAGTGGTCATTCCGTCTGGCGCAGGCATGGGTGTCGATTTCGCCGATTACGATAACGATGGCGACCTCGATGTGTACGTTACCAATTTATACCGCGATTTTTTGCTCCGCAACGATGACGGAAACACGCTGACAGATGTGACATCGGCGTCAGGAATTGAAAACCTGACCATGGGATGGGGTGTCAGTTTTTTGGATTATGACAACGATGGCGACCGGGATTTGCATGTTGTAAACGGCGCGATGCTTTGGCCCAATCAATATTCAGAAAAAAATGTGTTTTTCAGAAATAACGGAAATGGCTTTTTCAACGAAGTTTCTGCGCAATTGGGGCTAGATACCGAAGGCGATAGCCGTGCAAGCGTTTGCGCGGATTTTGACAACGATGGTGCGATAGACATTGCGGTATTAAATGTGGATCGCGGGGAATTCCAACTGTTTAACAATCAAACACATACGAACAATTGGATCAATATTCGATTGGTTGGCAGCCAGAGCAATTACTGTGGCATCGGGGCAAAAGTATTTGTCAAAACCGGTGGTGACCAGCAAATGCATGAAATTCGTGCGGGCAGCAGCTATGCTTCCAACCATTCGCTGTTGGCGGCTTTCGGTTTAAAAAAAGCTGCGGTTATCGATGAAATTAATGTGCAATGGCCGTCGGGCGAATCCCAAACCCTCACCGATGTGGCTGTCAATCAAATATTAACAATCACAGAACCCGGCACCCGGCCGGTTAACGGAAATATTACCACACAGTTTGAACTGCTGCAAAACTATCCCAATCCCTTTAATCCGGCAACAGAAATTCCTTTCCGGTTAATCACCGAAGGACAGCCAACGCTGCAAATATTTGATGTAAACGGAAAAACGGTTTGGCAAAAAACCACGCCGCACCTGCCGGCAGGCAATCATTCGATAGAATGGAATGGCCGGGACAGCAACGGGAAAAATGTTACTTCCGGTGTTTATTTTTACACCCTGCAATTTCAATCCGCCGCAGGAGCAAACAGTCCGCAGATACATAAAATGATATTAATTCGATAGTTAGCCCATTCGCGACTGGCTATGGATAGCCGCACAGAATCGATTTTTGGCAGTTCCATTACGATTGATTTGCTTCGGATGGAATCGGGCAATTGAAAATTTTATATTATTTTTAATTGCCCTCCTACCCCAGCCAATTTCCGCAACCTACAAAATCCCAAAAAAAATATTGCCAAACTAACCCATTTTCGATATCTTCAAAATCAAAAAAACACGGTATTTCCCAATGTGAGTAAAATTTTTATTATTATACCTTCGGACAGTAAAACAAAGCACCGCTCTTTCTTCGCTATGCTTTGTTTCCGGTGATGCCTTTTGTTGGGCATTGTATCTTAAATTTTAGGGGCGATATCACGTTAAAATAACAAATACGGAAAAATGTACGGAAACAATCTTGGCGTTCCAGCATTCAAAATTATTCAACAAGGTGCATGGTTGTATTTTACTCAGAAAACAATAATTTTATGTCGAACGAAAAAATAAAGAGAGCCAAATGAAACTCAGCAGCCGGTCGAAAGTTATCGTACCCATTATCACCATTTTCCTCCTTTATGGTCTTCTATTTTTGATACCGGGAAATGATATTGGTTCTTTTAGCTCAGTTCGAGCAAGCGGCGAGATTAATCAGCGCGTAAAAATCCTGGTAGATAGCGAAAAAGGATTTGAGAGAAATCAGAATGGTCGCATTAAGTCATTTTATGCCAGGGATAAGCACAACGCCTTAGCCAAAGTATCTCTGGAAGAACCGGCATCCGACGCATTAATGAACGCGCAAATTGTGGAAATATTCGGGCACATGCATGGCGATGTACTTGTTGGTAAAAGCCTGACAATTGTGAAATAGAATTATTATTTCATTGGTCTTCAACCCCTGTCATTCGATTTTCAGCCTCGATTCTGTTCACCTTTGTTGGCGGTGAAAACAAAGGATATCACCTATATCTGCGCGTAAAAACACGCTAAGGATTTCAACGCCCCCAGCATCTTGCCACTATTCTTATTCACATTTTGAAGCAACCGCATACCGACGTACTTCAGCTGGATTGGGTTGGTAAATCCCAAACAATAGCAACACCAAAAAAGAGGACTTTTTGATGGGAAAATATAGTTACGTTTTGGCCTTTCTTTGCTTTATCCCGATGTTGGTATGGGGAGATGATTTTGAGAAAAATTGGCCGCAATGGCGCGGGCCTTACGCAAATGGTGTGTCACCTTTTGGCGATCCGCCGGTTGAATGGAACGAAAGCAAAAATATCAAATGGAAAATCGAGATCCCTGGAAAAGGTCATGCTACTCCTATCATTTGGGGGGATCAGATTTTTGTTTTGACCGCAATCAAAAGCGATACACAGCCGAATTCTCAGGAAGAAGTTAAGTTTGTCATATTCGCTTTTAACCGTTCGGACGGCAACATTTTATGGCAACATACCGCCCGCGAAACGTTACCGCATGAAGGCACCCATACCACTGGAACCCTGGCATCTAATTCACCGGTAACGGATGGCAAACACGTGTACGCGTATTTCGGTTCGCGCGGTTTATATTGCTATGATTTGCAGGGCAATCTAAAATGGGAAAAAGATTTGGGAGACATGAGCACCCGGCGAGGTTTCGGCGAAGGCAGTTCTCCGGTGCTCCACGGTGATAAAATCATTATCAATTGGGATCACGAAGGGCAGTCTTTTATTGTCGCGCTTGACAAGAAATCCGGTGGTGAACTCTGGAAAGTAAATCGCGATGAAGTGACTTCCTGGTCCACTCCCCTGATTACCGAAAGTAATGGAAAAACCCAGGTCATTACGAGCGCAACCAACAAAATACGCAGTTACGACGTGACTTCCGGTGAAGTGCTTTGGGAAAGCAGTGGTATGACTGTAAATGTGATCCCGTCACCGGTTGCCGCAAATGACCGGGTTTATGTGATGAGTGGATTTCGGGGCAATGCGTTGCAGGCAATAAATTTGTCCGAAGCGCAAGGTGATATCGCCGGCTCCGAGGCAATCGTTTGGTCACTGGACAAAGACACGCCCTATACGCCTTCTCCCCTTCTCTATGATGATAAGCTGTATTTTTTGAAAAGCAATGACGGTATCCTGGCTTGCTTTAATGCCATAACTGGTGAGGAATATTTTAGCCGTCAAAGGCTTAAAGGAATTGAGAGGGTATATGCATCGCCCGCTGGCGCTAACGGGAAGATTTATATTACCAGCAGGAATGGGAATACCCAGGTTATAAAGCACGGCACTCAATACGAAATTCTGGCTATCAACACCCTCGATGATAGTTTTTCCGCTTCGCCGGTGATAGTTGATAATGAGCTATATTTGCGAGGTGAACATTACCTTTATTGCATTGCGGAGAAATAAACCTGTACTCCCAAATACACTTAATACTTGCAGGAATGCCAAATATATGCCAAAAACGAGAATTTGCCGGATGTTGTCCAAAACAACAAACCCCGCAACTTACAAAATTGCAGGGTTTAGAAGTGTGAGCCCGATAGGATTCGAACCTATGACCTACGGATTAAAAGTCCGCTGCTCTACCAACTGAGCTACGGGCCCGTATGTTGTTTTTTAATGCGGGCAAAATATAGGTAATTGAATCTATACTGTCAAGTAGAAAAAAAAGATAACTTTCACAGATCTAATTCTTCGGTCGCGAACTGAAAAATTTGCATATAATATTAAATTTCAATAACTTCGATCAGGTCTAATATTCGTTTTTTAAGTGTCGATTATTCACACATTCAAATAATTTTTGATCATTTACATCTTCCGTTGGCTGATTCCTTGCTTTCCCAATGTTCATTCGCTAACTTGTCGCTCCAATAATCAGATCTTCATTGATTGGCATCGGTGCCACTACTGTTTAACACTTAACGCTGGTGAAATCTATCATGTGCGATTTATTTGAACCGAAAAGACTTTTTACCCCTGCAGAAGCCCGGCAAACACTACCATTGGTTCGCCAGATAGTGGCCGATTTGCTAAACATCAGCCTGGATATCGATTTTATGAAAACCGTGCTGGGCTCCGATGCAAAAGATCACCCCCAAATCCTCGATCGCATTGCAACAATGCAAGAATTGTTTACTGAGCTGGAATCCATTGGCTGTTTTTTCAAGGATTGGAGTTTCAAAATCGGCTTGGTTGATTTTCCGGCAATTATAGACGGCAAACTTGTGTTTCTGTGCTGGCGAAGCGATGAATCTGATTTGGAATTTTATCACGATATTGATGCCGGTTTCGCCGGAAGAAAACCCATTCCGCAAAAATACTACGATCAACCGCTTGATGTACAAAAAATCAACAACGGCTAATACGCAGCATAAAAGACTTGTTCATTACATGAAATTAGCATTCAGAGAGTTGGGAAAAACCGGTAAGCCTTTTGTTGTGCTGCACGGCTTGTTGGGCGCTTCTGATAACTGGTTGACACTCAGCAAGGAATGGTCAGAGCACAACCACATGTTTTTACTTGATTTGCGAAACCACGGACGATCCCCCCATGACAGCATCCACACATATGAAGCTATGGCAGAAGATATCAACGAATTTTTGCATGACCACGACATCAGAAAAATAAATATTCTTGGACATTCTATGGGTGGAAAAGTTGCGATGACCCTCGCGATGCTTTACCCGCATAAAATTGAAAAACTAATCATCGTTGATATCGCTCCAAAAAAATACACGAATCCTGAATTTGAAGATATAATTACAAAATTGCTCAACATGCAGCTCTCCTCTATCCACTCCCTCGGTGATGCCAACAGACAGCTTGAGCCGGAAATTTCCGATATTGTGCTACGGCAATTTTTGTTGAAAAATCTGGTCAGAGATCGCCAAAACAAATTTTCGTGGCGCGTCAATTTGCAATCACTTTACAACAATCGTGCAGCGCTCGCGGGCGAAATTCCAAACGGTAAATTTGATGGGGAAGCACTGTTTATCATCGGCGAAAAATCAAATTATGTTTTGAAGGACGATACCGCTGCGATCAGAGATCGCTTCCCGAAAGCCCGCATTCATACGGTCGAAAACGCCGGGCATTGGGTACATGCGGAACAGCCGGAAATTGTTCAACAACTCGTTTCCGATTTTTTATCCAGCAGCTAAGTTCTTTATTTACAGTGAGATATGTTTTTCTATCGCGCCTGCCAGGCTTTTTTCATCAATTGACCAATGCGACTCCTGCCAAACCACTTTAGCATCAACAAACAAAAGTGCCTGTGGTGATTGATGTGTAATTCCGGTAAATTGAGCGATATGTTGAGATAACGCCCGTTGAGGTATCACCGAAATCAACCAGAAATCAGCGTTTTCCCTGCCATTCGCAAATGTCTCAAAACGTCGTTTGGCGCCGGAAGATATTCCACAAGCCGTAGAATGTTTGAGTAAAAATACCGCTCTGGATTTGCTGTCAATTAATAATTGTTCGAAATTTTCGATCGTTGCGCACTCTTTAATCATCCCGTCATCACTCCGATTCAAGCTACCGCGTTGATGTTCAGAAAACCATTCCAGCCTGAGAAATTTACGAATTCCCATCGAATCAAACTTCGTTTCTGGTTAGCAGGGCTTTGCCCAGCGTTAATTCATCCACAAATTCCAACGATCCGCCCAACGGAATGCCCCGGGCAAGCCGGGTAATTTTTATCCCGTGCATTTTCAGCAGTTTGGCGAGATAAATCGTCGTCGCCTCCCCTTCCGTGCTGGGATTTAGCACGATAATCAATTCGTCGATGCCATCCAGCCGTTGCAGCAATTCTTTTATTCGCAAATTTTCCGGGCCAATGCCTTCCAGCGGTGAAATTATGCCACCCAAAACATGATACAAACCTCTGTATTCATTGGTTTTTTCCAACATCAGCAGGGTTTGGGCGTCTTCAATCACGCAGATGATATTTCTGCGGCGATTCGGATCGCTGCAAATTTCACAGACGTCGTGCTCAGTAAAATTGAAACATTTGGAGCATTGTCGTATTTCCCGCTTCATTTTGATGATTGCAGATGCCAGCTCTTCCGTTTCCGATTGCGTTTGGTTAAGCACGTGAAACGCCAATCGCGTGGCTGATTTTCGCCCGATTCCCGGTAATTTTCCAAATTCGTTAACTAGGTGTTGCAGTGATTCTGGTAGCGCTTTCATTCAATTTCTCTTTAAAATTAAAATCCCGGTAGCTTAAAACCGCCCAAATTTAATCCCCCCATCATGGGTCCCATTGCTTTTTGCATCTCTTCCTGCGAACGGGTTTGGGCATTTTCGAGCGCCTGGTTTACGGCAGCAGCAACCAAATCTTCCAGCATCTCTTTGTCATCGGCGTCGATGACTTCCGGCTCGATTTCCACTTTAACAATCTGGTTTTTGCAATTGGCGGTCACTTTTACCATGCCGCCGCCGGCGCTGCCTTCAACAGTGATGTTGGCCAATTGCTCTTGAATGCGCTGCATATTGGATTGCATTTCCTGCGCTTTTTTCATAATATCGCCAAAATCAGGATTCATTTTTCCTCTCAATCTGTATTTTCACAGTCAAATAATTCAATAATTTTTTTCAAGACCGGTTCCTTGTTTTTCATATTTTCGAAAACTTCCTCAGGTGACTGGGTTGTTTTCTTGATACCGGCTTCTTCAAAATCGACAGCAAGTGTCTGTATTTTTAAAGCTACGCCAAAAATATTTTTCAACTCGTTTTCGATGATTGCCGCGTTTTTTTGAACATGATCTTTGTGGAATCCGGTTTTTGCATCGAACGCGATATGCACGGTTTGACCGTCCACTTCTTTTGCAACACCATCTTGTAAAAATGAGGCCAACGCAATTTTTTCTCTCCGAACGGCACCCAATAATGAATTCCATTTTTTGCGAATATCATCAATAGTAATATCAACTTGAATGGCGTTGTCCGGTTTGGACGCAACAATTTGCTTTTCTGGCTGAGCCTCCGGCTTTGAAGCCTGGGGAAAATTGCCCATCACCGGTAATTTTCCAAATTTTCCGGTTGAATGTTTTGTCGAGTCAGGTGCGCCGGAGGATCGCGGCGCAGATGGCCCAGGTGGTTCAAATTTTCTGCCGGAAACCGGCGGCGCTGTTTGCGATGGTGCCGGAGCAGTTGGCGCCGGACGTCGGGGCGGTGGCGGTTCATCACCACCGGAACCACCGATGCTTCCCGGTGAATTTTTCAACAAATCCAGCAATTCTTGAATATCGAGGCTTAGTGGCTTGTGCGCCAGTTTGAGCAGCAACAACTCCAGCATCAATTGTGGATTTTCGCTAAACCGAAGCAATTGCGTATGTTGAACCAAAATTTCCAGATAATGAAGCAAATCTTTTTCGCTAAAATATTGGGCGGTTTCGAGATATTTTTCTTTGTAAACATCTGAAACGTCCAGTGAATTGCCACTGCCGGTAGCCCTGGCAACAAAAATGTTTCTGAAATGAAGCTCTAATCCCTGCATCAAATTCATGGTGTCCACACCGCGTTCGAACAACCGTGCGGCAAAACCCAAAATAGCAGCGTCATCTTTTGTCTGCATTAAATTTGTGAATTCAAAAAACAGGTCGTCGCCCAAAACACCTAGTGTTTCCTGAACCTGTTCTGCGGTTACCTGATCACCCGTGAATGCCGAAAGCTGATCGAGAATACTGGTTGCATCGCGCATACCGCCATCGGCTTTGCGGGCGATCAGATGCAATGCCTCGGGATCGATGGCAATTTTTTCCTGATCAGCTATTTTTTGCAGTTGCTTTACAATCGCAGATGTCGGTATTCGCCGGAAATCAAACCGCTGGCAGCGGGATAAAATGGTCAACGGGACACGATGAATTTCGGTTGTCGCAAAAATAAATATTGCATGAGATGGCGGTTCTTCGAGCGTTTTCAGCAAAGCGTTGAACGCCTCTTTGCTGAGCATATGAATTTCATCAATAATATATACTTTGAATTTGGCGCTCGCCGGGGAAAAGCGGATGTTTTCCCGCAAATTTCGTATTTCGTCGATGCCGCGATTGCTGGCGCCATCGATTTCAATAACATCGAGATGATTTCCGGCGTTGATCGCATTACAATTGTCGCAATTATTGCAGGGATCGCCCGGTTCGCCATTTTGGCAATTTACGGCTTTGGCCAGAAGCCGGGCTGTTGTTGTTTTGCCAACCCCGCGCGGCCCGGCGAAAATAAAGCCGTGCCCCAGCCGGCTGTTTTCCAAAGCTTTTTTAATCGTTCTGGTAATATGTTCCTGCCCGACAACATTATCAAAGGTCATCGGTCGCCATTTCCGGGCTAAAACAATGTAATTTTCCGACATTTCTTTTCCACGTTTTTCAGATGCTAAAACTCACGCTGCGTTGACCATTTTTGTCAATATACGATTCTAAGCGTCTTTCGTCAATTTGACAAATCAAAAACCGCATTTTTGGGAAATTAATTGTGGTAAACAGAGGTTTTTCAAAATAAAAAGCCAGGCTACCCCACGGCACATAATCGGTCCGCTTACCGTTGCTTCCTTCCGGACCTGGCGGGGTTCAGCAGCCTCCTATTGCGTGGGACCTGGCTAAATTTGACGATCTTCGGTTGATTCAATGACCGTAATCGTATTTGGTGGAGCTGAGGGGAATCGAACCCCTGGCCTCAACATTGCGAACGTTGCGCTCTCCCAACTGAGCTACAGCCCCAATTGTTTTTGTTGCAGCATGGCAAATATAATCTGCACCAAATACAAAGTCAATTCTAAATTCAAGTCCAAAAAATCTTTAAAAACGGACAAAAATCACATGCTTTTTAGATTTAATTATCTTATATTCTCAAGGGTTTTATGATCTTCCAAAACGATTGAATACGGTTATTTTTTTAGATATGCTTTTCTCCGAATTGTTTAACGTTGAATTCCAATCAAAAAATCATATAAATTTTGGGTAACCCGTTTTCATTTTTTGAACTGACCCAAAATCTGTTAAACACCGTCAAGCCTATTTGATAAGTTGTAATATATATCGTCCAATTCGGTAATTTATATTTTTTTAGTGGTTCAACACAAACGAGAAGTTCCGTAAGATTGACTGATTCTTACAATTTCCTTCAAAAAATCAGTCTTTTTTTTCCAAAATTGTCGATGATTGAACTTTCTTATCCAGTTCTTTATAATTTATTTCCCATATCATCGATCATAAGATATGTTCCCGCTTTTAGTCTTTGACTTTAATACGACAACAAAATGTCAGTCTGTTTATGTCAGACAAGTGCTTTAAGTATTTACAATTATTTACACGTGAGGTGTTGAATAAATTGTATGAATTGGTTAACATTTACTATCACTCTGTTAATACCGCAAACGCGAGTATCATAAGTTCTCTTACTGATTATATGGAGGTTTTCCTGATGCGGAGTCGCTCACGATTTTTACCAATATCACTCTTACTCTTACTGATGCTTTCACATGGATTGTGGGCACAGAGAACACAGAATGGATCTGTTTCACTTAATTCGACGACTGCGGAAATCAGTGTATCGCCGGAATTATTAAATTTTGCGGTTCCCGTAAATGGCAATGATAACAGCAGTTTACGAATAAAAAATACCGGGACGACTCCTCTGACCTGGAATATTCAGGAGAATGAACCGGTATTGATTCTGAAAGACGGCACTCGTCTTCCACTACTCCCATATTCGCTGAATGCCGGAGAAGCCGAACCCATCAAAGGGCTTACTGAAAATGTTGGTGGTCCTGATAATTTCGGATATACATTTATTGATAGCAACGAACCCGGCGGCCCCGTTTTTTCATGGACGGATATTTCCGGAACCGGAACACAGCTGACTGTTGGCGACGAAGGCTTCGCGTTGATAAATGTGTTTTTCGATTTCACCTTTTATGGTCAGATTCGCAGACAGGTTCAGGTTAGCGCCAACGGATTTCTGACATTTGGCACACCAGTACAACAAAATATCAACCCTGTAATTCCCAATTCCGCACAACCAAACGATGTAATCGCGCCATTTTGGGACGACCTCATTCCCGGATTGGATGGCGGAACAGTTCACGTTCTCGAAGATTTTGCCAACCGGCAATTGATTATCCAATACACCAATGTTCGCCGCGCTGCGGATCCGAATTCGCGATTAAGTTTTCAGGTGATTATCCGTGAAAATCAGGAAATTTTATTCCAATATTTAACCATGACCGGCGTTACCAATAGCGCAACTATCGGCATCGAAAACGCAACCGGAACAGACGGCTTGCAGATCATCAATAATCAACCGTATGTCGCAAACAATCTCGCAGTCCGGATTTCACCCGGATGCAGTTGGTTGACGGCTAACCCGATCAGCGGCTTGATTCCGGCTGGTGATTCTATCGATGTTTCAATAAATGTGGACGCAACCGGATTAGCTGTCGGCAATTACAGCTGCGAACTGATTGTCAACAGCGATGCATTAAACGCACCGCAAATTTCCGTCCCGGTTCTGCTGACCGTCGGACCGCCAATTATCGCCGTTTCGCCGGAAATGCTGGATTTTGGTACGCTACTGTTGGGCAACAGCGATACGCTGAGCGTGACCGTCACCAACATCGGAAATCAGGATTTAGAAGTGAGTAATCTGGAAATCAGCGGGCTAAGTTTTTCCGATTTTCGACTGGTTGATAATTCCCCGTTTGTATTGCCCAGCAACGATTCCCGCGTTTTGGATATCATTTTCGAACCGCTCGGCACGGGTCCCAAAATTGCTGATCTCACACTGACCAGCAACGATTTAATTGATCCTCAAACAATTATTCCGCTTTCGGGGATTTCAGTTGCACCGGATATTAATGTTGCGCCACTGTCACATAATTTTGGCGACATTTTGATTGGCGCCAACAGCACAAAAGATTTTATCATTTCCAATACCGGCACTGCCGATTTAATTGTTGAAGACAATCAAATTATCGGGGCAACAGCGTCAGAATTTGCAATCCTTCGCGGCGCGCCATTTGTGATCCCGCGATTTGGCAGCGATACAATCACCGTGCAATTCACACCGCAAACGCCTGGTAATAAAACCGTAACACTGCGAATAACCAATTCAGATCCCGACGAAAATCCGGTGGATGTTTCGCTAACGGCGAATGCAATCACGCCCGAAATCGATGTTTCGCCGTTAGTAATAAACTATGGTGAAGTGATCATTGGCGGTTTCAGCACCCAAAATGTTACCGTTTCGAATACCGGTAACGCTTCATTAAATATTTCCGCAACTGAAATTAGCGGCGCGGATTCTGCCGATTTCAGCATCATCAATGGCGGATCGCAGGTGCTTCCACCGCAAAGCAGTGTTGCGCTTCAGATAAGATTTATGCCGCAAATTCCCGGTGAAAAAACCGCCACATTGCGGATTTCCAGCGATGATCTGGACGAACCCACAACCGATGTTGCATTGAACGGAACGGCGCGTGGCATCCCGGATATCCGGGTGGTGCCGCTGACGGTCAACTTCGGCGAAGTGCCGCTAACAGAAGCCGTTGAAGGCACATTTCTGGTGCTGAACGAAGGATCGGATACGCTGGTGGCCAACTCGCTGCTGATCGGCAATACCGTAGATTTTTCATTCGTCAATGGCGGCGGGAATTTCAATGTTGCAATGGGCGATACGCATACAATTGTGGTGCGTTTTTCACCCGTTCAATTGGGTCAACTGTTCACTATTCTGCGAGTTAACAGCAACGATCCCGACGAAAACCCAACCGATGTAACGATTTTCGGAACGGGCGTTGTTGCCAATATTTTGGTGACGCCGCTCTCTGTTTCATTTGGAAATGTGGCAATTGACACGGCGGCATTTTCAAAGATTTCCGTCAGTAACACCGGAACAACGCCGCTGACCGTCACAAATACAGATTTGAGCGGTGTTGATGTTGCATCATTTTCATTACCAAATCTGATTGCGCCATTTGTCGTAAATCCCAATGAAACACAGCTATTAACCGTTCGTTTTGCACCCCGGATGACCGGCGCAAAATCGGCATTTCTGACGATAAAATCGACCGCATTCAATTCCGATTCTGTGACCGTTTCCCTTTCCGGAACCGGGGTTGGCGAACCGGATATTGCGGCAGCGCCGAATCAGCTTGACTTCGGAAATGTGGACTTGGGGCAAACTTCCGTTCTGAAATCTGTCATTAGTAATGTTGGACTTGTCGATCTGGACATTAGCTCGGTGTCCATTTCGGGGGCAAATTTTTCTGAATTTTCATTACTGTCTTCGGTGCCGCAGGTTCTCGCACCGGGCGAATCGGATACGCTCGAAGTTGCATTTACCCCTGAATCTGCTGGCTCGAAAACGGTTGCAATCGTAATCGCCAGCAACGATCCGGATGAGAATCCGCTGACAATTCCCCTATCCGGCAACGCCGTTACTCCCGGAATCGCGATCAATCCACAATTTCTTGAGTTCGGTAACCGCTTTGTAAATCAACAACTTACGTTGACAGTTTCTGTTTCGAATTCCGGAAGCAGCAATCTAAATGTGAGCACCAGTGAAATTGCCGGAACCGATCCGGGTAGTTTTGCCATCAGCGACGGTGGTGCGCCATTCAGCCTTGCGCCGGGTGATTCTCAAATTATTTCCGTCACATTTTTACCGGTGACCGTTGGTGAAAAATCCGCTTCACTGAACTTAACCACCAACGTGCCGGGAATGGAAAATGTCAGCATCGCATTGAGTGGAAAAGGGGTTGCACCGGATATCGCCGTTGCGCCGGATTCCCTCGATTTCGGCTCGATATTTGTCAACACAACATCCATTAAAAATGTGTTGATAACCAATACCGGCGACACAACATTAAGTATTGTAAATATTCGAATTACGGGGTTGAATTACGGCTCATTCGATACGCCGAATATCACTGCGGCGTTTGACATCGAACCGGGTGAAACCGATACGATAATGGTGCGTTTCAAGCCGGCTGTTGCGATCGAGCATTTGGCAAATCTCGAAATTACCAGCAACGACCCCGATGAAGAAATCGTAAATGTGCCGTTGCGCGGCATTGCATTGCCAACGCCCATCCCCAATATTGTGGTGAGCAGCGATTCATTAGGTTTTGGCGACGTAGTTTTGGGCAACTCAACCAACTTATCGTTGATCATTTCAAATGACGGAACAGCACCATTAGAAATCGGCTCAATCGATTTGAGTGGCGCAACACCAGATGAGTTTTCAACGAATGCCACACCGCCAATTGTAATAAATCCCGGCGATAGCCAATCCGTTGATATTACTTTCGCTCCGCAATCTGAAGGTGAAAAATCAGCATTTCTCACTATTTTCAACAACGATCCGGACATGCCGGAAGTGCAGGTAATTTTAACCGGAACCGGTGTTGCGACGCCAGCCATTCGCATTTCCAGCAATCTCCTCAATTTTGCAGATGTGGTGCCGGGTGACAGCACCGATCAATCCGTAACGGTTTACAACGACGGCACCGCCGCGCTCGACATTGTTAATATTGAAGTTACAACCGATTCCTCCGGTGCTGAATTTAAGCTGCTGAGTGCGCCGTCGGGTGCCATCCTGCCGGGTGATTCCCTCATTTTGGATGTTCGGTTTACCGGATTTACCGCCGGCGTCAAAACCGGAAGTTTGACAATTTTCAACAACGATCCCCAAATGGGCAGCATCGCAGTCGCGCTTTCCGGACGTGTGATCGTTCCGGATATTGCTGCGATTCCGCCATCGCTGGCATTTATTGACGTACCCGTCAATACTACTGTTGAGGCAATCCTGAAAATTGTGAACGATGCTGCCGCAACGGCGGAATTACGCGTCAGCGCCAGCACCGTTGTTGGTGATACCATGAATTTCGATATTATTAGCGGTGGCGCGCCGTTTACGTTGCAACCGGGCGACACACAAATGGTCACCGTTGCATATACTGCAACCACGACAGATACGGCGTTTGCACAACTCCGGTTTGCCAGCAACGATCCCGATGAAAATCCCTTTGTCGTGCCGTTGAAAGGCAACGGGATTATCCCGTTTGCACACGATTTTATTTTCCTGGCAAATGATCGCATGTCATACGAAAGTGCCCTTCGGGTTGAAGGAAATTCCTTTTCGAACAATATCATCAACATTCACGAAGGTATTTACGGCGTCCAAAATGGCAATTTGACAGCCGTAAACGATGTCGAATTACGCCAAAACAACACTGTGAACGGCGACATTACCTACGGTAAAGAGGTGTTGGTCGAAGGAACATTGAATGGTTCAATCTTCAAGGATAGCGATTTACAACCTATTGATTTACCTGAGCTTAGCTTTTCTGCCGGTGGTGATAACATTACTGTTTCAGAATACGATACGCTGAATCTGGAACCCGGATCTTACGAAAATGCAGATATTTTTGGTCTGTTGGTGCTCAAACCCGGCAAATATTATTTCAAATCCATCGATTTCCAAAAAGATTCACGGTTGTTGGTTGATGCAACAGAGGGCTTAGTAGAAATGAATGTGGTTGATTTCACGCTGTTCCGGCGCGGATTCAACATGAATATTCTGCCTGACGGCGAAGCCAGTTCCTCCAGATTTATGTTGAACTCAATGCAAACCGCCGACCTGGAAATTAGCCGCAACACGCGCTTTCTCGGTTCGATTATTGCGCCAAACAGCCAGGTAAAACTGGAACGGGAAGTTATTTTTAAAGGCATTATTTGCGCAGAGCGTGTCAAAGTGAAACAGTTTGTCTTTGCGGTTCACCATTTTTCAACAACTCCGCTGCCTGCAGATTCTTTGGCGCTGGCGCGTCAACTGGCAACCCATCTGGAAACATTTGTGCCGGAAGTTTTTGCATTGGAGCAAAACTATCCCAACCCGTTTAACCCGAACACAACAATTGAATTTGGCATCGCCGAAAAAGCAACCGATGTCAGCATAAAAATTTACGATATCACCGGACGATTGGTGCACACACTGATCGATGAACAAATGATCCCCGGAAGTTACACAATTACGTGGGATGGATTGAGCCAAAACGGCGTTCGGGTGGCATCGGGAATTTATATTTATCGCATGATTGCCGGGAAATTCGTTGAAAGCCGGAAGATGTTATTGTTGAAATAAACGTTATCACCCAAATCTATAAACAAAAAACCCGGTACATTCGCACCGGGTTTTTTGTTGTGTTTGTGTTTCGATTTACAACGTTTGGGATATTAAAACATAGATTCCTGCGATCGCTATTTTTGCCGCAACCGGCTGGTTTCGTGATAGGGCAAAATAAGAATCGCTTCCCCTTTATGGATTCGTTCCTGCATTTCCTTCCAATATTCTGCGCTGAGCAAATCGCTGTGTTTCGTCATAAAATCCTGCTCCAACTGACCGCTCAATCCCATGAAATGACGGAATTCCTCCGGAAAAACATCGTTTTCCCCAATCGAAAACCACGGTTGAGAAGCCATGGAATCTTCGTAATTGCGTGCTTTAGGCACATTTCGAAAGTTGCATGTGGTCAACAGACACAGCTCATCGTAATCGTAAAAAATAACCCGCCCGTGACGGGTCACACCAAAATTTTTCAGCATCATGTCACCGGGAAAAATATTGGTTGCCGCCATATCCTTAATTGAATTGCCGTAATCGATGACCGCATTCAGCGCAGCTTCGTCGGTAGCTTCTTCCACATAAATATCCAGCGGAATCATCCGTCGCTCAACATAGCAATGCTTTACGATCACATTGTCGCCCTCGATTTCAACGGTGTTTCCCGCAACGGCCAACAATTCTTCCAAAAGCGATTCTTTGAATCGGCTGCGTTCGAACTGGAGATATTCAAATTCCTGTGCATCCACTAAACGTCCAGCACGATCGTGTTTGAAAACGAGGTGATATTTCTGCAAAACGGTCTGGCGCGTGCCTGTTTTCGGATACTCAAACCGGTCTTTGATCAGCTTGAAAACCAGGTCATATCCCGGCAAATTAAAAACGATCATCACCATACCGCGTTTGCCCCGGGCAATCTCAAACTGATCGTTCGACGAGGCGATGTAATGCAGCAAATCGCGATACATTTCGGTTTTGCCGTGTTTATTATTGCCGATTGAAATATAAAGTTCTGCCGATCTTTTCCGGGGCATCACCGATTTTAAAAAATATACGAGATCGTACGACCGCTCAACTTCCACAAAAAAGTAGGATCGCGTAAAGCTGAACAGCACGCTCACATCATTTTCGTTAAGCAAAACAGCATCCAGAACGATGCCGTCCGGCGTATTCAAAAATGCAAAAACCAACGGAAAAACATGCGATCCGCTGAACGCCCGCCCGACGACGTATGCACCCTGCCCCCGAAAAAAAATGGAGCGAACCATCTCTGCCCGATCAATCACTTTCAACGCGTTGATGCTGCGCAGATGCGATTCGATTCGCGCCGAAGCAAGCTGGATATCTTCTTCCATATTTTTGTATGCTGCATCAAACCGATAATCTTCAATAATATTGCGAATGAGATGCGCCGTTCGTTGCGGGCCGTGATAAATGCGATACACCGGTTTTTTGCCCGGATATTGCGGCGGGTCGAAATCGCTGTCCACAAATTCCACGTTGGGATCGACGCCAACGGTGGTGAAAATTCGTCGGGTGACAGAGTTAAAATATGTTTCCGCCAGCTCCCATTCAATTTGATCGGCGATCAGCCCTGAATACACCGCTTTCATGCTCACCCACACCAGTTTGTCGTAAATCCGGTCTTCCAGCAAGCCGCGAATTTCGTTTACAACCTGATCCACAGTTTTTTTGTAAATGGAAAGCCGCTCGGTTGCATCCTGCTGAAACGCCAGCCATTCCCGTTTTTCGAACCGGGATTTGGCGCGTTTGGTGATCGCCCGGAATTCGTTCGAGCTTTTTTCAAAACTGTCAAAAATTGCACGGGCACTTAAATTGGCGACCCTGCTGTCCGTTAAACGAGGTTGCTGCATGCGATAGTTCCGGCGTTAATCATCTGTTTCTATTGTAATTAGAAGAATACTCAAACACGTTCGATCAGCGTTGCCATGCCTTGCCCGACACCAATGCACATGGTGCACAGCGCAAATCGCTCCTGCCGTTGTTGCAACTCGATGGCAGCAGTCAGGAGCAAACGGGCGCCGCTCATTCCCAATGGATGTCCCAACGCGATTGCACCGCCGTTGGGATTTACCCGCGAATCATCATCTTTTAATCCGAGCTCGCGCAGGCAGGCAAGGCTTTGCGAGGCAAACGCTTCGTTCAGCTCGATAACTGCGATATCATCCAGCGAAATACCGGTTTTCCGGAGCAATTTCCGGGTGGCGTAAACCGGTCCCATTCCCATAATTCGCGGTGCCAATCCGACAACAGCAGATTCGACAATTCGCGCCATTGGCGTTAAACGCTGGCTCTGCACCGCATTCTCCGACGCGATGAGCAGCGCACATGCGCCATCGTTGATGCCCGATGAATTTCCGGCGGTTACGCTGCCGTTGCCATCAGTGCGAAAAGCCGGACGCAGCCGCGCCAACGCTTCGATGGTGCTATCGTGACGAATAAATTCATCGGTATCGAAAATAAGCGGATCAGCTTTTTTGCGGGGAATATTTACCGGCATAATTTCTTTAGCCAGTCGCCCGTTTTTGCCAGCCGCAGCGGCTTTTTTTTGGGATCGCAGCGCGAACAAATCCTGATCGTCGCGACTGATTTTATATTCTGTAGCAACGTTTTCGGCAGTATTGCCCATGCCTTCCGTGCCGAAAAGTTCATCAAATTTGCGATTGATAAATCGCCAGCCAATGCTGGTGTCATAAAATTGCGCATTTCTGCCGAATGGCTGATCGGTTTTACCGAGCACATACGGCGCGCGGGTCATGTGCTCAACACCACCGGAAATATATATTTCTCCGGCACCGCAGCGGATTGCGTGTGCCGCATGCACCGCCGCGCTCATGCCCGATGCACACAGCCGGTTAACGGTTTCGCCGGGAACGGTGAGCGGCAATCCGGCGAGTAGCAGCGCCATTCGCGCTACATTGCGGTTATCTTCGCCCGCCTGATTGGCGCAGCCGAACATCACATCGTCGATCAATTCGGGATCAATTTGCGGATTTCGCTTTACGAGCTCTGCGATGGTCAGCGCAGCGAGATCATCCGCCCGGACAGCAGACAGTGAGCCGCAAAACTTTCCGATTGGCGTGCGAATGCCATCGATAATATATGCATTTGTGGGATTCATTTGTTTTCCTGTAACGCGATTTCTTTGTGGGTGCGATAAACCGTTCCTTTGAAAATACCGACCAATTCGCCGCTGATTTTGGCAACTTTCACCTGATAAATCGCGATTTTATCGGTCAAACTTTGCTCCTCAGCCGTAGCGATAATTTCATTTCCGGGCATCACCGGCGCCGGATAACTCATGCTGGCGTTGATGAGCAGGCTGACACTGCCGTGTGAATTGGCGGCAAAAGCCAGTGCGCTGTCCGCGAACGCATACGTAACACCGCCGTGGCAGGTGCCGAAACCGTTGCACATTTCCTCGCGCACTTTCATTTTCAGTTTCACCGAACCGGTTTCGATTGACAACACCTCAATTCCCAACCATTGGCTGTAACGGTCTTTCGAGAGCATTTGCTGAACAACTGTTGCGGCATCCGGTTTTCGATGTGTCATAAACGTTTTATTTTCAAGTGGTTAAGATGTTTTTGTTTTTTTGATTATTTGGGATCGCTGTAAAACGATTGTTTGGATTTGACCATCCGGCGCAAAATCGGGCTGGGGCGATAGCGATCTTCACTGTATTCGACATGCAGGTTTTCCAGCCTGCGCAACACGATATCGAGCCCGATTTCATCCGCCCATTTGAGCAATCCTTTGGGATAATTGACACCTTTTGTCATCGCCAAATCGATGTCTTCGCGAGTGGCGATTTGCCAAAACAGCGCATCGGCAGCCTCGTTAATCAACATCGCCAAAATGCGATTGACAATCATTTCACCCATTGCAAGGTCAGTTTTTGGGGCCATTTGGGTGGCATTTTCGCGGTAATCATAAAATCCGCGCCCGGTTTTGCGACCCAACAAACCGGCTTCCATCATGCGCTGTTGGGTAAACGAGGGTTTGTATCGCGGATCGAAAAAGAAAGCTTCAAATACGGTTTTGGTGACTGTAAAATTGATGTCGTTGCCGATCAGATCCATCAGTTCGAACGGACCCATGCGAAATCCGCCGATGGATTTCATCGCCCAATCGATGGTTGCTGCATCCGCGATGCCTTCTTCGAGAATCCGCAGCGCTTCGCCATAAAACGGTCGCGCCACGCGATTTACGATGAAACCGGGTGTATCTTTCGCAATAACAGTCGTTTTCCCCCAAAATTCGATTATTAATTTGGCTTTTTCAACATATGATTTTGCTGTCTGAATGCCGGGCACAATTTCAACCAACGGCATTAGCGGTGCCGGATTAAAAAAGTGGATGCCCAAAATGCGTTCCGGTTGTGCACATTTTCCGGCGATTGCGGCAATCGACAGCGATGAAGTATTGCTCGCCAAAATAGCGTCTTCCGGTGCTACTTTTTCCAACGATTGAAATAATTGCTGTTTCAGCGACAGGTTTTCGACAATTGCTTCGATTATCATCCCGCAATTCCGGCATTCATTCACCGATTTGTGAAAATGAATATTTGCAAAAACAGCCGCAGCTGTTTTCCCGCCGAGGCGATTTTTGCTCTCCAATCGCCGGAGAATGCTGTCCAAATCTGTTTTTGCGGTACTCAATGCATCATCGTTGCTGTCACACAGCACAACGCTGTGACCGACTTGGGCGGCAATTTGGGCAACCCCCCGCCCCATCGTTCCCGCGCCGATAACGCCAATTTTTATTTTTGAATTCATCCAATTATTTTCCGGTGAAGTTCGGTTTGCGTTTTTCCAAAAAAGCTGAAACGCCTTCGTGATAATCGCTGGTGCTGCCGGCAAGTCCCTGCAGTTCTTCTTCGATCGTCAGTTGCGTTTCCAAATTGTTTGCCAGCGATTGATTAAGTGCGCGTTTGATCAGCCCCAGCCCTTTTGTGGGCATTTTCGCCAGCCGGTTGGCAAGTTCGGTTGCGGCCACCGGCAATTCATCCGGCGAACAAACGCTGTAAATCATTCCCCAATCCAGCGCCTGTTTTGCGGTAATTTTTTCACCCAGCATCATCAACTGGGTGGCGCGCGCTGTGCCGATCAGTCGTGGCAGAAAAAAAGTGCCGCCGCTATCGGGAATTAATCCGATGTGACAAAACGCCTGCAAAAAGGAAGCGTTTTCTGCTGCGATCACAAAATCGCAAGCCAGCGCGATGTTCGCACCAGCACCAGCAGCAACGCCGTTAACTGCAGCAATAACAGGCACTTCCAGATTTCGAATATGTTTAATGATCGGATTGTAACTGCCATGAACAATACTCCGGATATCCGCCCAGGCTTTGTCGGCGGGTGCAGCTTCTGCGAGATCCTGCCCGGCGCAAAACGCACGACCGGCACCGGTGATCAGCAACGCGCGAATTTTCCCGGCATTTTCGCCATTCGCCGCGAACGATTCGAAAACCAGTTGAACCTCCCGGGCCATCGCACGGTTAAAGCTGTTTAATTTATCCGGTCGATTGAAAGTGATTGTTCCGACGGTATTTTCAATCGAAAACGTGATATGTTCGTAACTCATGACATTCCCCAAACGGTGGTTTTTGGATGTTCAAATACATTTGAAATGTTCGAATGGCTGACAGCAGCCATCACAATAATAAAGCGCTTTGCATGCCGTTGAGCCAAACGCGCTTTGCAAACGGGTTTGGTTTGAACCACAAAACGGGCAATCGATGCTTTCGCGTAGCTGGTGAATCGGCGATTTACTGTTTTTTTCCGGTGGCGCGATGCCGTATTCCCGCAGCTTTTCTTTGGTTTCGTCGCTCATCCAGTCGGTTGTCCACGGCGGAAAAAGCACGGTTTTGATGCGAACATCTGTCACGCCATTTTTCGACAAATCATGCAATATGGATTCTTCCATCATTTTTAGCGCCGGGCAACCAGAATAAGTTGGCGTGATTTCGATGTCAACATGCGAATCCTGCAGATGCACATTTCGCACAACACCCAATTCCACGATGCTGATTACCGGCACTTCGGGATCGGGAATTTGATCCAGCCATTGCCAGATTTGCTGTTCAGTAACGGTTGCGGTTGGTTGCATGATTTTTTCGTTTATTTTGATGGATAAAAACTGATTATAAACTTCGAATGGGTATAATTTTAACTTTTCGAGCAGGAGACTCCTGCCTTCGCAGGAGTGACAGATTTTCTTTCATTTGTCATTTTCCGATTCTCTGGACAGGCGCTGCGAAGGCAGGAATCTCATTTTTATTTCGTTATAATTTACTTACCATTTAGCATCCGGATACGAGCGTGGCAGAATTTGCATTTCCGCCAAAATATATCCCAAATGTTCGGTGTGTTTGCCCTGCCGGCTGCCGCTGCTGAAATAGCCCTGCTCACCGGGGATTTCCAGGGTCGCTTCATCGAATACTTCTTTCAACAAATGTTCCCATTTGGGGCGCAAGGTGGCGCTATCGACAGCGATGTGCTGTTTTGCCAAACGCTGTTCAATCGCGTCCGGTTCAAACATTTCATTGGTGAACATCCATAAATCGTTGAACGCATGTTGGATGCGCTCACGGCTTTCTTCTGTCCCGTCGCCGAGCCGGATAACCCATTGGCTGCTGTGCCGTAAATGATAACGGACTTCTTTTAACGATTTGATGGCGATTGCCGCCAAAGGCTCATATTTAGAAGTTTGCAGTGATTCGTAAAGCAGAAATGTGTAAGCATCCGTCAAAAACTGGCGGGCGATGGTGTAGCCGAAATCTTCATTCGGTTGTTCAACCAACATCAAATTGCGGTATTCGATCGCTTCGCGGAAATATGCCAAACGATCTTCATCTCTCCCCTGCCCTTCCACTTCGCCGGCTAATTTCAAAAAGCTGATCGACTGCCCGACACAATCCAGCGCAATATTGGACAACGCGATGTCCTCCTCCAAAATGGGACCGTGTCCGCACCATTCAGAAAGCCGGTGCCCCAGAATCAGGCGATCATCGCCCAACCGCAACAAATAATCGAATACATCGGCGCGAGTTTGTTCGTCCAGTTGAATCTGCGGTTGGCTCATTTTATCCCCCGTGGTACTTTGTAGAATTGCGGATGCCGGTAGGCTTTGTCGTTGCCGGGTTCAAAAAACGGGCCGTCATCGGACGGCGTTGTTGCGGTAATGTGCCGCGATTCTACCACCCAAATGCTCAGCAATCGTTCCCGGCGGGCGTACACATCGCGGGCATTTTGCAACGCCATTTCCGAATCCGGTGCGTGCAAGCTGCCGGCGTGTTCATGCGGTGCACCCTGTTTTTCCTGCACAAATACTTCCCAAAGCGGCCATTCGCTGTCGCTGATTTCTGATTGGTGAATCTCTTTTTTGGCTTCTGCCACGGTGGACCTCCGTATTGTCGCTAGTCTGAAAATGTATTTATCTGAAAACAGTAATCGATTTAAGCCACATTATTTTTGCGTTTAGCTGCATGTGCCGCTGCTGCTTTCCGCACCCATTCGCCATCCGAATATGCGTTTTGCCGGGCGCGCATGCGTTGACGATTGTATGGCCCGTTTCCGCGAACAACGCTCCAGAATTCGTCCCAATTAATTTCGCCGAATTCCCAATTTTCTGTTTCTTCGTTAAATTTGAGATCGGGATCCGGCAACGTGAGGTTTACCGCGCGCGCCTGAGGAACTGTCAAATTTACGAATCGCTGCCGCAATTCATCATTGCTAAACAGCTTTACTTTCCAGCGCATCAGCTCTGCGCTGTTTGGCGAATCGGTGTCCGGCGGGCCAAACATCATCAGTGTTGGCCACCAAAACCGGTTTACGGCATCTTGCAACATATTGCGCTGCTCCGGCGTGCCGTTTGCCATCGTCGCAACAATTTCGTATCCCTGCCGTTTGTGGAAATTTTCTTCTTTGCAGATGCGCAAATTCGCGCGGGAATACGGTCCGTAAGAGCATTTCGCCAGCATGGTTTGATTCACAATTGCGGCGCCATCCACCAGCCAGCCGATTACCCCGATATCCGCCCAGGTGAGCGTCGGGTAATTGAAAATGCTGGAATATTTGGCCTTGCCATCCAAAAATTGAAGAAACAATTCGTGCCGGTCAACGCCGAGCGTTTCGGCTGCGCAATAGAGATACAGCCCGTGCCCCGCTTCATCCTGCACTTTTGCCAGCAACGTCAGTTTTCGTTTGAGCGAGGGTGCGCGGGTGATCCAGTTGCCTTCCGGCAGCATGCCCACAATTTCGGAATGGGCGTGTTGCGAAATCATCCGCACCAGTTGCTGGCGATAGCGTTCCGGCATCCAGTCCTTTGGCTCAATTTTTTCACCTGCATCTATGCGCTGTTGGAATGTTTGCAACTTGGCTTGATCTTCCATGCTCAACTCCTGTTTATTTAATTTGTCGCGTTTTCTGATGTATGGAGTGCGGCAGCTTGCGTTGGAAATTAATAAATGCCGTCACTTCCCTGCTTTCAATATATGCAGAAATTAGCAGATGTCAATAATTTTAGATTTTTGGCACCAAAATTAGAAATAGCGGTAACTGCAATATTATTAAATCTTTAGCGATGATCGAATTGAAAAATTCTCACCCGTTGAGAAACAGGCTCATCAACGCTGCCGGCAGCAATTGCATGACCAGATTATCCCATCCGTGTGGCGAAACAGCTTCGGCAAGGGTGCAAATAAGGCTGACGATGAACACAGTAAATATTATCGGCACGTCGATCAGAATCATTGTTTTGAGCGACACAAAGGCAATCAATACCGAAAAGCTGACCAAAAAAACGCTGAGCGAACCTTCGTAACTGCGAAATGCACCCACCGTATTTCGCCCGGGAACGCGGTAACGATGCCTACCAAAACGGGTGCCAACAGGCTCGGCAATCGCATCGCCCATTCCGGCAACCAGATATCCGGCAATTGCCGTATCTTCAAAAAAAACATTGCTTAAGACACCGCCGATCAGGGTTGCCAAATATGGAATAATGATAAAATATGTGCGGTGTGGCGCGTCTTTTTCTCGTGCGAGCGCTTCAAAAAAAATATTTCCGTCACCGTGAGTAATGGCAAAAAGCAACACAACCGATGTCATCAACCCGAACAAACAAACCATACGCAACCCGAAAAAATGATGCAGCGTTGCCGCCAGAAAAAATATAATAAAATGAAACGTTTTTCGACTATATCCGGTTTTCCAGCCATGCCGATTTTTCAGAAATCCCGAAAAATATAGCGCCGCCGCCGCAATCAGCAAAAAAGGAATGCCAAAGCGAAACACTTCGCCGAGTGTCGGGAAATTTGCAATAAAAAAGCGGATCAGTTTTTCGAAAAAAATTGTCATTTCAGCTATATTTTCACTTCAATTATTCAACAAAAAAGCTTAGCTTTTTCAATTCTGGAGACACATTTAAACATTTATATGTATGGAGAAGCGTAATGAAATTTAGGTCACTTGTCTATTTGCTAATGCTGTGTTTTTGTATGGGTTTAACCGCCCAGGAATCTGTTGATTTACAAACAATTACACGAATAAAGCAAGAAGGTTTTAAAAATTCCGAAGTGATGGAAACCCTGAGTTACCTGACCGATGTGTACGGTCCGCGATTGACCGGATCGGGCAATTTGCGAGATGCCCAAAATTGGGCCGTCGAAAAGCTGACGGAATGGGGACTCGCTAACGCAAAAACCGAATCGTGGGGCGTGTTTGGTTACGGTTGGGAAGTCGAGCGATTTTCCGCGGAAATGACATCCCCGCAATACATGAATCTGATCGCTTACCCACAGGCGTGGACACCCGGCACGGACGGTGTGATAACCGGAAACCCGGTGTTGATTGATCCGGACGATGAATCCGTTGAGGAAGATTACAAAGGCAAACTTGCCGGCGCAATTGTGCTTTTGGGGAATCCGCAGGAAACGGATGACCACTCAGTAGCCGACGAAGAACGCTATTCTGATGAAAAACTGGCAGAATTGGCAATGGCGGAAACACCCGGCGCTCGGCCGTCCAATCTCGAACGTATTCTGCGCTGGCGCAGACTTCGTGCAAAAACAGAAAAATTGAACAAAATGTTTCTGGACGAAGGCGCAAAAGTGGTCGTTCGCTCCAGCCAGCTCGATCACGGCACTTTGCGAGTGATGAGCGGCGGTTCGTACAAAACGGCTGCATCTCGCTCCATGCCGTCGATTATTATCGCCAAAGAGCAATACAACCGCATTGCCCGTTTGCTGGAAAAAGAAATTCCGGTCGAACTTTCGATCAACATCCAAACCCGTTTTTTGGAAGAAGATTCGCTGGAATACAACGTTGTTGCGGAAATTCCCGGAACCGATCGCAAATTGAAAGATGAAATCGTGATGCTCGGCGGGCACATCGATTCGTGGCATAGCGGCACCGGCGCAACCGATAACGGAACAGGCTCTGCAGCAATGATGGAGGCTGTCCGCATTCTCAAAGCCATCGATGCAAAACCGCGCCGCACTATTCGCATCGCTTTGTGGACCGGTGAAGAGCAGGGACTTTTGGGCTCGCGCGGCTATGTGAAAAAACATTTCGGCAACAAAGAAACCATGGAATTGCTGCCGGATCACGAAAAATTATCCGCGTACTATAATATCGATAACGGCGGCGGCAAAATTCGCGGCATTTATTTGCAGGAAAACGACGCCGCACGCCCGTTTTTTGAGGCGATGATGGCACCATTTCACGATTTAGGCGCGACAACTGTCACGATTCAAAACACCAGCGGCACCGATCACCTCGCGTTTAACGAAGTCGGTTTACCGGGATTTCAATTTATACAGGATCCGATGTCGTATCGCTCGCGCACCTGGCACACAAATATGGATACGTGGGATCATGTCAGCGAGAGTGACATGATGCAAATTTCTGTAATTGTGGCATCCGTCGTTTTGCACACTGCCAACCGCGATACGAAAATTCCCCGCAAACCATTGCCAACACTTAAATAAACCAACTTCCAAATTGCAATAAAATGGGTCCCGTATCGATGAAGATGCGGGACTTTTCTTTTGATTTTCTGCCAACAACCCTTAATGCGTTTATTTTTGCAAGCTGATTTTACTCGAATTGTAATGCTGTATATGATATTTTGTAACATTACACCCGTTATATTTGTTGCAGAATTTACATCGCCACAAAAATGGCGGATTATTTAAAGGGAAAATGGAGTTAACATGCAGGATATGGATTATTATCAAATTGAATACCCGTCAACAAAAAACGTTGATCGCGGGTATGCTGAACCGGAAATCGCGAACATTCGGAAGCAATTGATTGATGTTGCAATGAATGGACTTGGGGAAATGTTCGATCCGAAAGCACAGTTATTTTACGACCGGGTTGTGCAAACCCCGGACGGCTACCTGATCGCCACAGACCATAACCTGCGCTATTCATTGATTTCGTTGCTCGGTTTGTATCAATTTGAACTCTGGGGCGGGCATTCTCCAATAAATATTTCCCAAACATTACAGCGCATTTTGGATGACACAAGCGTAATCAAAAATGGCGGTGACGCCGGTTTACTGCTTTGGTTAACATCACTTGTATCGCCGGAGAAAGTTACAGCGCTGTATCTGCAATTGGATATTGACAATTTGTTTTCACATTATCCGGATGCAAAGCGGGGCGAAACAAAATCGCTGGGTTGGTTGTTGTCCGGATTGTCTTTTGCATCGATGACGACCGGCAGCCAAATAAATCGGTGGAGCAGAGCTGCGCGATCCGTTGCTGATCAACTGATCAGAAATTACGGTGGAAAAGGCATTTTTTACAGCCAATCGATTTATTCAGCCAGAGGCATTCTAAAATCCGGCAACAGTAATTTTGTTGCTCAAATAAATGCAATTTACGGATTGACAGTATTTTCGACGCTATTCGATTCGCCGGAAGCCCGCGAAATTTCATTGAATTGTGCACTTAATCTTGCCGCACAGCAAGGTGAATCCGGGCAATGGTGGTGGGAATATAAAGTGAGCACCGGAAAAGCCATCTGTAAATATCCGATATTCAGTGCGCACCAATATGGCCTGGCGCCAATGGCTTTATCGGCAATCGGAAAGATAACCGGTGTCGATTTTAAGCTGAATATTAACAAGGGCTTACAATGGGTAACCGGTAACAACGAATGCTTTGCAAATTTGATAGATTCGAAGAATGCAGTCATTTGGAGCGGTGTAAAAACTGAGCGCCGGAATCAATCGCTGAACCCATTCAAAACAATTTACGGTATTATCAACAATCCAAAATCATCCCGAAAATTCGTAATTCCGCTGGAGTGTCGCCCATCTCAGCTTGGCTGGTTGTTGTATGCGCTCTCTCCGGAAAATTAGATGGTCAGATCAACCAGCCGACCGAAAAAAGCAGGCTGAACAGGAACAGAAATCGCCCCGTATTTGCCAGCACATTGTTCAGCACCGGACTTCCGCTGATCTTCCAAATCGTTTTGATATCCGGAACAGCGATCAGCAAAGCCAGCGAAGCGATGACGGCAAACACGCTGCCGCCATGCAGTACATATAAAATTACCGGCACACAACAAGCTACAATCAGACAAATCAGATATTCCATCCGCCCGAACCCAACCCCGAAACGCACAACCAGCGTTCGCTTTCCTGCATCGCGATCCGAAAAAACATCCCGCAGATTGTTCACCGTTAATATCGCTGTTGAAATAAATCCCGGCGCCAATCCTGCCAGCAACACTGTTGTGTTGATGTCCAACGATTGCACATAATAGGTTCCGCCAACTGCCACCGGTCCGAAAAAAATCAGCACAAAAAAATCTGCTGTGCCGTTATATCCCAACGGTGATGGCCCGCCAGTATATAAAATTCCAAATAAAATGGAAGCAACGCCGATCAGCAAAATTGGCCAACCGCCGCGAAAAACCAGATACATTCCGATTACGAAAGCCAGCCCAAATGTCAGGATGAACGCCCGCTTCATCGATTCCGGTGTTACCCATCCAGCCTGGGTGGCGCGGGTCGGCCCGATCCGGTGTTCTGTGTCCGCACCTTTTTTGAAATCGAAATAATCGTTGGCGTAGTTTGTCCCGACCTGAATCAACAGCGCGCCCAAAAAGGCAACAATCGCAGATGGCAAGTGAAAAACGCCATCCGCCAGTGCCATTGCTGTTCCCATAATTACCGGAGATGCAGCGGCTGGCAGGGTTTTGGGTCTCGCTGCCAGCCACCAGATTTTTATCTTATTGTTATTCATGAACTTACGGGCGCCGTTTGAATTTGTTGAAATCAGGTTTGCGTTTTTCCAGGAATGCGTTTTTGCCTTCCTGACCTTCTTCTGTCATGTAAAAAAGCATGGTTGCATTTCCGGCGAGTTCCTGCAATCCGGCTTGTCCGTCGCAATCGGCGTTCATTGCGGATTTCAGGCAGCGAATCGCAATCGGGGAATTTTGGAGAATCTCGCGGCACCATTGCACCGTTTCAGCTTCGAGTTGCGCATACGGCACAACCTTGTTCACCAAACCCATATCGAGCGCCTCCTGTGCGTCGTATTGGCGGCACAAAAACCAGATTTCCCGGGCTTTCTTTTGCCCGATTATCCGCGCGAGATAGCTGGCGCCATAGCCGCCGTCAAACGAGCCCACTTTTGGTCCGGTTTGCCCGAATCGTGCATTATCTGCAGCAATTGTCAGGTCACACATCACATGCAGAACGTGACCGCCGCCAATTGCCCAACCTGCAACCATCGCTATAATCGGCTTCGGACAGGTGCGAATCTGGCGTTGGAAATCCAGCACGTTCAAATGCTGCATTCCCGATTCATCATTATATCCGGCTTCGCCGCGAATGCGTTGATCGCCACCGGAGCAGAAAGCTTTTTCACCTTCGCCGGTTAAAATGATCACGCCGATGTTGGCATCATAGCGCGCATCTGCGAGCGCATCCTGCATTTCCATTACGGTCAACGGGCGAAACGCGTTATGCACTTCCGGCCGATTGATGGTGATTTTGGCGATACCATCATCCGTTTTGTGATATAAAATATCCTCATACGATTTGGCGGATTTCCATTCAACTACACTCATCCGGGTTTCCTCCTGCATTTGGTTTGTATCGAAACGTAAATTTTATGGTTGATTTTTCAGCGCAAAAACCGTTGCACAGCATTTGCAAATAAATCCGGTGATTCCGCATGAATATTGTGCCCGGTATTTTGCACAATTTCTATGGAGATTTGCGCATTGCGCGATTGCATGTGCTCAGCAATAGCCCTGAATTTAACATCTTTTTCCCCAACCAACAACAGCATCGGATTTTTAAGCTCTGGAAGCGTATTCCACAGCGATGGTTGAGCGCCAGTTCCCATTTCCCGCAACGATTTTGCGAGTAATCTGGGTTGATTTTGATTCCGCCGGCGAAACAGCAAATCGAAATTCGCATGATTTCTCATCGTCGCGAATAACGGTTGGCGATACCAATCATCCAAAAAGCTCGACAACGGCTCGTTTTCCAATCGCAATGCCAACTTTTGATCCGATTGTTCACGTTGAGCTCGCTCATCAGCCGTTCGCAATCCCGGCGATGCAGATTCGAGCATCACTCTCCGGAAATATGTGGGAAAAGTAAGCACCAGATAAAGCGCAAGCCTTCCCCCCATCGAATATCCGACCAAATCGCACGGCACAGCATCCATTTTGACGAGTGATTCGATAACGGCATCAGCGACAAACGTAAAATCCCAGGTTGAATCTTGTGCAATTCCAATGGATTTTCCGTGCCCCGGCAAATCCATTGCGATGCAACGATGTTCCTTTTCGAGCAGGTTGATTACCGGCAGCCAATCACTGGAACATCCCATAAACCCATGTAAAAACAATATTTTACAAGATGCATTTCCGAATGTATCTGCATGTAAAATAGTGCTCATTTTTCAGCCCTGTTTTTTAATATTTAGTGCTATCAACAAAAAATGACATGCAAAAACAGTTAGCAAAATTTTGAATTGATCGGCGGGAATCAGAGAAAGCCAGCCTTTTTGGATCGTGGTAAGCCAGTCCGCCGAACCCATCGAAAAGTGCAGCCAAATCACACCTGACGTAAACAGAACGATTGATCCGGCTTGCACGGACAGCCATCGCCAAAAAAGAGTTCGTTGTATTTTTGAAAGATAGCCAATCAAACCAGCCACAACCGGAAATGCCAATAAATATCCGCTGCTGTTTCGCCCGAACAAATAGCCAATCCCGAAACCGTCTCCTGCAAAAACGGGAAAAACCAGCCCGGTCAGCAAATAAACAATTTGTGCAACGCCGGCAATTTGCCAATTCAACAGCAGCCCGCTGCCGTAAACGACGACTGTCTGCAACGTAATTGGAATATCGCCAACGCTAAACCGGGTTTTTGCACCGGCAATCATCAGTAGAACAACCAGCACAACCACAGCAATTTTTGAGGCTGTTAAAATAGACAGTGAAGATGTTTTCTGATCGGCAGATTTCAAAATATTTATCAATTATTGGGGTGTTAAACAAAAAACGGGATTTCCAGATCGGAATCCCGTTTATGCAAATCATTATATTTCAACAATTTAACCGTTAACGACGGTTTCTGTCCCGGTTATCACGGCCACCGCGACGATCGTCGTTGCGCGGGGCACGTTTGCGTTCGTAATCACGATCCGGGCTGTTGGGATCAATCACATGACGGCGGCTAAGATTATAGCGCCCTTCACGATCGATGTGAACCAACTTAGCTTCGACAGCATCGCCAACGTTAACAACATCCGTAACTTTCTCGACACGATCCGGCTCCAGATCGGAAATATGGATCAAGCCATCTTTTCCGGGCAGGAATTCCATAAACGCACCGAAATCGAGAATGCGTTTGATAGTGCCTTTATACACTTTGCCGAGTACCGGTTCTTCAACCAAGCTTTCGACTCGCGCTTTGGCTTTGGATGCCGCTTCCATATCGGCGGAAGCGATGATCACCAAACCGGTATCGTCGATGTCGATTTTTGCGCCTGTTTCTTCGATAATTCCACGAATCACCTTGCCACCGGGGCCAATTACCGTGCCAATTTTGTCACTCGGAATCATCAACGAAATGATTCGCGGTGCATAGCGGGAGATATCCGCGCGAGGCTGGGCAATCGTTTTGTCCATGATGTCCAGAATTTTGAACCGGGCATTCCGGGCGCGATCCAATGCTTCAGTCAGAATATCGAATGTCAAACCACCAATTTTAATATCCATCTGGAATGCAGTAATGCCTTCGCGCGTTCCGGCAACTTTGAAATCCATATCGCCGAGAAAATCTTCGTCACCGAGAATGTCGGTGAGAACACGCACTTCATCTTCTTCTTTGATGAGCCCCATCGCGATTCCCGCAACGTGACATTTAACCGGAACACCGGCGTCCATCAGGCTGAGCGAGCCGGAGCAAACCGAAGCCATCGAAGATGAACCATTTGATTCCAGCACTTCCGAAACCAGACGAATGGTGTATGGAAAGCTTTCATCAACCGGCAAAATAGGCATCAGCGCCCGTTCTGCCAAATCACCGTGACCGATTTCCCGGCGGCTGGTGCCGCGAAACGGCTTGGGCTCGCCAACACAAAATCCTGGGAAGTTGTAATGCAGCATATAGCTTTTGCTGGATCCGCCTTCCAGAGCGTCAACGGTTTGTTCGTCAATTTTGGTTCCGAGCGTGCAAGTGCCCAAGCTCTGGGTTTGACCACGCGTAAATAGCGCAGAGCCGTGCGCTCTCGGCAAAAAGGAAACTTCGCAGTCAATTTGGCGAATATCGTCCAAGCCACGGCCGTCGATCCGGACATTTTTACTGATAACCATCCCACGAACTTCACGTTTTTGGATATCGTAAAGAATACCTTTGATCTCATCTTTTAGCGTTTCACGCTCTTCCTCTTCAAAGGACTCTAAAACTTCAGTCTTGATTTCGGAGATGCGCTGATTTCGCTCTTTTTTGTCTAAAATCTGGAATGCTTCAATCAGTTTTCCAGTTGCCAGTTTTTCGATACGATCCTCAAGACCTTCGGTTTTTTCGGGTTCGGGAACTTCAACTTTAACTGGGTTGATCTCGGCAATCAGTTCGTTTTGAAGCTCAATCAATTCCTTAATAAAGCCATGCCCAAAACGCAATGCTTCGATCATTTCAACTTCCGAGATTTCAGAAGATTGACCTTCGACCATCATGATTGAGTCGTAAGATCCTGAAACTACTAGATTTATGTCGCTTTCTTCAACCTGTGCGAAAGTCGGGTTTACAACATATTCGCCCTCAATTCGTCCAACCCGAACAGATGCAATCGGTCCTGCGAAAGGAATATCGGAAACGCAAAGCGCAGCCGATGCACCGACAGCGCCGAGCACATCCGCATCATTTTCCTGATCGCTGGAAATGACAAAAACGGCAACCTGAGTTTCATTTTTGAAATTTTTCGGAAACAGTGGTCGGATGGGACGGTCAATCAAACGAGCGCTCAAAATTTCTTTTGCGCCGGGACGACCTTCGCGTTTGAAAAATCCACCGGGTATTTTTCCTGCAGCATAGGTTTTTTCCTGATATTCAACGGATAACGGAAAAAAATCGATCCCTACCCGGGGTTCGCCAGAGCTAGTGGCTGCAGCTAAAATCAACGTATCGCCAAAACGTACTGTAACCGCTCCGTTTGCTTGCCGGGCAAGACGACCATATTCAATGGTCAACAGGCGACCGCCAATTTCTTTTTCTTTTTTAATAATCATTACTTTCCTCTAAAGTTAGCGTCTTAATCCAAGTTCCTTGATCAGTTCGCGATAACGGTTGATGTCTTTTTTCGCGAGGTAGTTCAACAAACGACGACGCTGTCCAACCAGTTTTAGTAATCCACGTCGGGAGTGATGATCTTCCCGGTGGGTTTTCAGATGCTCAGTCATGTATAAAATACGATGAGTGATGAGCGCAACCTGCACTTCGGTACGACCGGTATCACCTTCGCTCGTTCCAAATTTTTTAACAATTTCCAGCTTTTCATTTTGGGTAATTGCCATTACGCCTCCATTTAAATTACATGTTTACACAAATATTTTTGTCTATTTCCAATTGTTTTTTTAAATCATCCATTGTATCAAATTTTTTCTCGGACCGAATATATTTTTTGAACCGGATTTCGAGAGTTTCACCATAAATCAAACCGCGAAAATTAAACAGATGCACTTCTAAAGTCAAGTGATCATATTCAAAAGTGGGTCTGACACCGATATTCATCATTCCCTTATAGGTTTGATTTTTGTAGCACACATCGACTGCATAAACGCCCTGAGCAGGAATCAATTTATCCGGTTCATCGGGCTCAAGATTCGCCGTTGGAAAACCGATCGATTTTCCGCGACCGTCACCGTGAATAACCCTGGCAAATAATCGATAGTGGCGCCCAAGCAATTTTTCAGCCTGATCAACAGCCCCTTTATCGAGCAATTGCCGGATCATCGAACTACTTACGATGACACCATCCTGCCGAAAGGGTTCAACTTGTTCAGCGTTGAAACCGAATTCATTACCCAATCGTTGCAGATTTTCAAAACCACCTTCGCGATTGTGTCCGAAATGGTGATCGTATCCGATAACCATATGCCGAACACCTAATTTTTCAACAAGATAGCTTCGCACAAATTCCCGCGAAGTTTGCTCGGCAAAGGCTTTCGTAAATTCCAGAACAACGACGCGATCAATCTGGTTTTCTTCGAAAATATTCAGTTTTTCCTGACGGGTCGTTAAAATCGGGACTGCTTGTCCGGTTAAAACTTTGCGCGGGTGTGGATCAAATGTAACGATGGTTGACAGCATTTTTTCACTGGTTCGGATAGATTGCATCCGGTTAAGTAGCGACTGGTGTCCGCGATGAAAGCCATCGAAAGTGCCCACAGTCAATACGCTGGGTTCCGGCTGTTCAATCTTCCCAATCTCTTCAATTATTTCCATATTGCGGATTCGCTACTCCATTTAAATCATTGTAAAACTTGATGTTCAGTCAGACACAATTTCTGTGCTTTTGATTAATTGCTCTTGAAATTCTTCGATACTTTGTGCGTTTTCAATTCGGAAATCGCCGATGCGGGTACGAACGAGCGTTTTGAGAAAACCGGCTGTATTCAGCGCTCTGGCGATATCTCTGCCCAAAGTGCGAATGTAAGTGCCGCGCCCGCAAAGCACCCGAATGCGAATTGCTTTTTCGGAAAAATCGAGTAAATCAATGGCTTCGATAGTCACTTTTTTAAACACTTGCGGCATTTCTTTGCCTTCACGCGCCAATTTATACATCCGCTTGCCTTTAATTTTGGCTGCGGAATATGCTGGCACTTCCTGTTCAACTTCTCCGGTTAAGGAATCGAATGTCGCTTCGATTGCGGATTGGGTCAGCGTCGGCACTTCTTTTTCCAAAATAGTTTTGCCGGTCACATCCATCGTATCCGTTTCGCGTCCCAATTCAATTTCGGCGATGTATTCTTTTGGTAAATTCATCAAATCGCCGGATTGTTTGGTGGCAGGTCCGAGGCAAATCACCAAAACGCCGGTTGCAAATGGGTCGAGTGTGCCCGCATGCCCCACTTTTTTTATTCCGGTGATGCGGCGAATTTTGTTTACGACATCAAACGATGTCCAATCAACAGGCTTATCGATGGTTAACATGGCACCGGTTTTTGGGGAATAACCTTTAATCATCATTATTTCCCAATTTTTCATCTTCGGCTTTGGCACGTTTGATCAGCTCTTCGATTTTCATGGCGTAATCGAGTGTGTCATCTGCAAAAAAGCGCAAATCCGGGACAAACCGCATTTTCAGCAACGGCGCCATTTCGTTTCGAATAAAACTTTTCGCGCGATTCAATGTGGATAATGATTTTTTCCGGGCTTCATCATCACCGAGTGCGGTAAAATAAACGGATGCCAGTCGTAAATCGGGGGTAATTTTAACGTTGGTTACGGTTACAAATCCCTTATCCGGGTCTTTTATTTCCCGGTCGATAATAATACTGACGATTTCTTTTATCTTGTCGGCTGCCTTGCGCTGCCGGACAGATTCTTGATTCATAGCTAACATCTTGTTTTTTATAGATATTCGATCGTGTGATCAACAACTTCGGCTGCATCGTAATTATCAATCATATCGAAAATCGTGTTCATACATTTTTCCAGATATTTGTAATCACTGCCAACTTGTGCAATGCCCAGCTGGGCACGTTGCCATTTGTCCTGGTGATCAACTTCTGCAACAGAAATGTTGTATTTATTGGACAACTTGTCTTTGAGTCGTCTTAAAATGGCTCGTTTATCTTTTAAAGAAGCCGAGCCATGCAAATACATTTCAACAGTCATTACCGCTACAATCATGAATGCAGCTTCACATTTTGTTTATTCGATACACCACAAATTATCGCAGTGTTTGTGCTTCCATCACAATTTCGTATGCTTCGATGATATCGCCGGGTTTGATATCGTTAAATCCAACAATGCTCATACCGCATTCATAGCCGGTCAGCACTTCGCGAACATCATCTTTGAAGCGTTTGAGAGATTCCAGTTTGCCATCGTAAAGCTCAACATCGTTTCGCACAACGCGAACCCGTGAATTTCTGGTGATTTTACCGCTAAGCACGTAACAACCACCGATGGTACCAATCCGGGATATTTTGAAAATCTCCCGAACTTCTGCCTGTCCCTGAACAACTTCCCTTTCGACCGGTTCCAACAATCCTTCCAGCGCTTTTTCGACATCTTCAATAGCGTCGTAAATAACCTTATATTGACGGATATCGACTTTTTCGCGGTCAGCGAGGTCTTTCGCCGAAACAGTTGGTCGAACATGGAAACCGATGATGATTGCCTGCGATGCGGCGGCTAAAATGACATCCGATTCTGTGATCGGTCCAACAGCGCGGCGAATCACATGCACTTCCACATCTTTTGTGGACAGTTTTTGCAGTGAGTCTGTGAGTGCCTGTGTGGAGCCGTCCACATCGGCTTTTACCAACAATTTCAGTTCTTTAACATCGCCGGTTTTGATTTGTTTTGACAATTCGTCCAGAGTGAGTAATTTGACCTGACGGAAATCCTGCTCCCGCTTCAACTGTTGGCGGCGATTGGAAATTTCGCGAGCCTGGCGCTCTTCGTCGAGCACCACAAATCTGTCGCCGGCTTCCGGCATTCCATCGATGCCCAAAATTTGCACGGGTGTTGACGGTCCGGCTTCCGGTGTGCGTTTTCCCCACTCGTTAATCATTGCCCGTACGCGTCCCCAGTGCTGACCGATAATAAAGGTTTGCCCAACTTGCAGCGTGCCTTCTTCAACCATCACTGTTGCAACGGGACCTTTTCCTCTATCCAATTGTGCTTCCAGCACAACACCTTTGGCGCGTTTTTTGGGGTTGGCTTTGAGATCGAGCAATTCCGCTTCCAGCAAAATTCGGTCGAGCAATTCCGGAACACCTTTTCCGGATTTTGCCGAAACTTCCACACATCCGTATTGACCGCCCCAGTCTTCAACCAGCACATTGCGATCTGCCAGTTGTTTCCGGATTGCCTCGGGGTTGGCATTTGGTTTGTCAACTTTATTGAGGGCAATAACTATTGCGACGCCAGCCGCTTTCGCGTGATCCAACGCTTCTTCTGTTTGCGGCATCACCCGGTCATCAGAAGCTATAACCAGCACAACAATATCGGTAACTTGCGCACCCCTGGCACGCATTGCTGTAAACGCTTCGTGACCCGGTGTATCGAGAAAAGTAACTTTCCGGCCATCGTCCAGTTTCACTTCGTATGCACCGATGTGCTGCGTAATACCACCCGACTCACCGCCAACAACATTCGTTTTACGAACATAATCCAGAAGTGATGTTTTACCGTGGTCTACATGACCCATAATGGTTACAACCGGTGCACGAGGTTCATGATCTTCTGGTTGATCTTCCTCATCGGATTCATCTTCGATAAAGTCAGAACCAAATTCCTCTTCTTCCTCGATATCGTATCCGAATTCTTCAGCGAGTAACCGGATGGTATCCATATCCAAACGCTGGTTGATAGTTACAACCAAGCCGATTTCCAAACATTTCCGGATAACATCCGCAACAGGTGTGTCGAGCAGGTTTGCAAGATCCTGTGTTGTAATAAATTCTGACACTTTAATTTTGGGAATATCAATTCCTTCTTCATCGAGTTCAGCGCGTACTTTTTTGCGTTTTTTTCGTCCGGTTCCGGAATCGCGCATTTCGGCGAGTGTTTTGCGCAATGTTGAATCAACTTCCTGTTGATTAACTTCGGCTTTCTTCTTTTTGCGGCGTTTGCGACGACCTTCTTTAAGCGGTTCTTCAACCTCTTCCTCAGTTGAGGGAATTTCGGTACGCAATGTTTTGCGTTCTTTTCGCAACATCTCGAACGCTTTTTTGCGACGCGCTTCTTTTTCTTCGACAGTATCGCGGTCTTTTTTCTTCTCTTTTTTCTTCTTTGGCTTGCCTGTTGCTTCGTCAATTTCTTCAACAGGAATCACATTGCCATCTTTATCGAGCGCTGCTTCTTTTTCAGAAACACCATCTTCACTGCGTTGTTTTTTACGCGGTTTTTCTTCTTTTTCCGGTGCGGTTTTGATACGTAGAAGCGCATTTATTTGACGTTGGCGTTTTTCATCCTCCAGCTTGCGCTGGCGTTCCATATAAATTTTCGCCATCGGATGATCAATAATATCTCCAACCTGCGGCTTTTCATCCTCTACTTCTTCTTCCGGTTCTTCATCGTCTTCTAAATCTTCGTCGTCCTCAAATTCTTCTTCGTCCACATCTTCATCAAATTCTTCTTCAAAATCTTCGCTATCTTCCTCGAGCTCTGCTTCATCTGCAACCGTTTCGAGATCCACATCGTCATCCTCAAAATCGTCATCCTGGTCAACAGACTCGTCTTCTTCATCTCTAGTTTCAACCGGCTCAGAGGATTCGTATTCATCCGAAATAGTTGATTGTTCATCAACAACGTCATCAGTTTCTACAACATCCGCAACATCATCACTGACGGCTGTTTCCTGCTCCAATTCAGATTCTTCAGTTTTAGCTGATTCTGTTTGCGAAATTGTTTCATCTTCTTCAAGTTTTGTATCGATCGAATCGGACTGATCATCCCGATGACGTTCTTCACGACGCCGATGAATTTTATCGGCTTCTTTTTTCTCTCGGGAAAAACGCGACAGGACCAATTCATACACATCCTCTTCGAGGCGCATGTTTAATCCGGTTACTTCAATTCCTTTTTTTTCGAGAAATTCCTTGATGGTCTCTTTTCCAAGATTAAGTTCTTTGGCAACTTGAAAAAGTTTTTTCTTGTTGGTACCGCCTGCCATCAGCTCTCCTGTTTTAACGTACTCATAAATCCGTCAGCCAACCCGCCCCGACTCATTCCTACCACTTTGTAACCTGTTGTATCTACCAATTTTACGCCATTTTTTATAGGCTTGGCAGAATACACAGGTATTCCTTGCCTGCGGGCCAAGTGATGTATTTTTTCCTTTGTGTGCTCAGCGAGTTCATTGTCAATTACTATAAATACAATTGTATTTCGACTAACTCCCCGGCGAACACCCTCGTAACCACATATCAACTGCCGGGATTTTTTTGCAAATCCCAACAGCGTTATCAACTTCTCTTTTAGCTCTATCTGTTGAATTCTTGCCATTTAAATATTCAATTGCCCCAAAATGCGCTGAGCTGTTTTTTGACCGATTCCCGGAATTTCCATCAATCCCTGCAAACCGAGCCCCTTTAACTCTTCGGCTGTGTTAATGCCTGCTTCGCGGAGACGATCAACCACAGCTGCGCTCAATCCCGGTAAATCTTCGATATCCATTTCGGTTTCGTCGCTCATTGTGCTTTCGTAAAATTCGGATTCTTTAATCAATTCGATGTTCACACCGGTCAATTGCTGCGCTAATTCACGATTCGCTTCACCGCGACCGAGCGCCAAACCCATGTCTTTATCCGGAATAATCGCAACGCCGAGGTTTTCTTCGCGATTAAAAATCACCCGTATCGGTTTTGCTGGCGTCATCGCGCGATTGATAAAAATTTCCGGTTCCGACGAAAATGGGATCACGTCTATTTTTTCACCGTTTAGCTCGCGAACAACGGATTGAATCCGCACACCGCGCATCCCGACGCATGCGCCAACCGGATCGATACGCTTATCGATTGATTCAACCGCAATTTTCGATCGTTCGCCGGGACGGCGCGCAACTTTTTTGATTTCCACAATGCCGTCAAAAATTTCAGGAACTTCGATTTCGAACAACCGGATCAAAAACTGGGTATCCGCACGGGAAACGATAATTTCCGGGCGATGCCCGCGTTTCCGTCGCTTTGGCGACATATCTTCTTCGTTTTCAACCAGCATGATATCCGGCTTGTTGACTTCTTTAATGAGAGCACGCACACTGTCGCCACGCCGCAATCGCTCGTTGGGGATGGATTCGGAGCGCGGCATAAACATTTCCGTGCGATCAACTACAATAAATAGTCCGCCACGGGTTTCCTGATGCACATCGCCGATGACAATTTCGCCAACGCGCGATTTGTATTCGTCGTACACTTTTTCTTTTTCATATTCCCGAAGGCGTTGCAGCAAGGTTTGTTTGGCGATATTAATCAACCGGCGTCCGAATTTTTCCGGATTCACCACTTCTGCAAAAAGCTCACCTTCTTCCACTTCGGGATCAACTTTCAGTGCATCTTCCAGTGAAATTTGATAATCCGGATCGGTGACTTCATTCACTACTTCTTTTTCAACATAAATTTCCATGTCACCGCGATCGATGTTGACAATGACGTCAAAATCGGCTTCTTCGCCGTATTTGCGCTTCATCAACGTCATAAAAATATCTTCGAGAATGTCGCGTAAATCTTCCCGGTCGATACGTTTTTCGCGGGCTATTTCCGCTGCTGCTGCAACAATTTCACTTTTCATAAAGCCAGTTTAACCTCCGAACTTGTTACCATTTTATCTGAACCCTTGCCTTTAAAATGGCATTTAATGGTATCTGCATTGATTCTTTTTTATACACAAGCGTGATGGTATCTGTTGTCACTTCTGTTAATTTCCCATTGAAACTTGCCGGTTCATCACCGCTTTGATAGCTGACGGACAAATTTCGCCCGATATTTTTTTCGAATTCCCACTGCATTTTCAAATCTCGATCAATTCCGGGTGAAGATACTTCCAGCCGGTAAACGCCGTCGATGACATCAGTCGTATCGAGAATTTCATTAATTTCACGAGTTAAACGCGTAATCTGATCCAGCGATATACCACTTTTCGTATCTGCAAAAATCGACAACACCTGCGAGCCCTGGTTTCCTCGCAAATCGATATCTACCAGATAAATATTCATCTGATCGAACACCGGCTCGATCATTTCGCGAATTTTTTCCACTAACTGATCCATGCTATTAGCCGTGTTAATTTGGAAGTCGTTGAGGGCGATAATCCAAAAACCGACGGTTCTATATAATAAAAAAGTGGGTTTCGCAACCCACTTACGTGAAAGCATGAGAATATAACTTTCGGTCAATTCGAATGCAAGAAAAATATATGATTTAGGTGCTGTTCACAGCGATAAAAGGAAGGCTTGGAAAGCGTTAAACAATACGCAATTTCCAATGATATCGTTGCCTGATACGGGCTTCCAAAACAAACAAACGGAAGCCCGAAAAATCAGGCGAGTTTGGTTTTCAGGTAGTGATAACGGCGCAATTCATCCGGGCTCATGGATAATACAAAAGCGATCTCCCGGGTAGTGTAAACCGGTTGATCCGCTGGATAGGCATCCTCTTTTTTTAACGCGGGATTGATAAACCACAGCTCGCTGTTCAAAATATTGCTGTATAGCCGAACTTCATCGCGATCGCCTTGCAGCAGTTCATACAATTTAACCAGCATATCCGGATCTTCGGTTTTCGCTGTTTTACGGCTGCGGCGACGGACGGTTGTTTTACTTTGTGTTGCTAACATTTTTAGCCTCCAAAAATTCTTAAGTGAATTAATGTTCACCACTATTATACAATCCTGAAATTGAGTTGTCAAGATTTATTTTGATTTTTAGGTTATTTTTGTTCACTATATCAATTTCTAACACACTTGGAATTATGGGAGCAGGGTATTATTTTTAACCGCAAATGAAAGCAGGTGAAATGAACGGCACACATTTGCAATCCTTCCGATCTGACATCGTTTCCAATTTAAATTTTACAGATTTGCAATTGATCAACGGCTGTGTGCGTTGCAATTTCGAAATACATGCTTTGGCAGAACTTTTTTATCCGGCATCAATTTAATGATCAACGAAAATCAAAACAGGAGATACAAATGACACAACCAGAAGTTGTATTGATAACCGGTGCAAGCCGGGGAATTGGCAAAGCGATCGCCATCAAATTCGCTGAACATGGCTACCAAACCGTAATTACCGGACGCAACGTGGATTTGCTGAAAGACACCGCGGCAAAAATTGAGTCGCTTGGCAAACTCCCGGCAAAAGTTATCGCTGCGGAGCTGCGCGATACGCACGATATCAGCCGATTGATTGGCGGAACGCTCCAGCAATTTGGAAAAATTGATGTGCTGATAAACAACGCCGGTGTTCTGCATATCAAACCGTTTCTGGAAATCACATCCGATGAACTTACCGAAATGATCGACACGAATTTTATGGCGGTATTTCAATTGACCCAACGCATTGTTCCGGAAATGCTCAAACAAAAAAGCGGCACTATTGTAAATATTGCGTCGTTGGCAGGAAAATACGGTTTTCAGGGTGGCAGCGGATATGCGGCAACCAAATTTGCATTGCGCGGTTTTGCCCAATCGCTCATGCTCGAGCTGCGTCCGCATGATATCCGCGTGCTTTCTGTTTTCCCCGGATCGGTAAAAACGGATATGCTGGACGATAATCCCATCGCAGCTAACGCCAAAACGGCTTTGGCGCCGGAAGATGTTGCCCACGCTGTTTTTGCAGTTGTCTCAGCCGATCCGCGTGCGACAATCAGCGAATTGGACATCCGTCCGAGCAACCCTAAAAAAGGCTGATTTTCGGATTACGAAACAGAATTAATTTGCAACAAAAGTTGATTTAAGATGATTCTTTTTTCAACTTTCGGCTTATATTTGTTGGCTATTTCACGATGATAGATGTAACAATCAGGAAAAATCGAAACGATGATTGATATTCACAACCACATTATTTTCAAATTTGACGACGGTCCTAAATCGTTGAGCGAATCGTTGGAAATGTTACGTATTGCAGCTGATCAGGGAATTACGGATGTTTTCGCAACATCGCATTTTAACGAAATAATTGATGCTGAAATGGAACGGGTTTATTTCGAACGGCTGGAAATTTTGCGCAAAGAATGCCGGGAACACCAAATCAACATCCGGTTGCATTCCGGTTCAGAAATGTTTTTTCATCATTTTATCCACGAGACAGTAAAAAAAACCAGAGTCGCAACCCTTTGCGAACAGGGCAAATACATTTTGATGGAATTCCCGCTGTATTTGATGCCCACCGGTGTGGAAGATGCTCTTTACCGGTTAACGATGGATGGCTTTATTCCAATAATTGCGCATCCGGAGCGCTATTCTGCGTTGCATAGCCGTCCTGAAAAGCTGATTAATTTTGTAAAATATGGCGGTTTGCTGCAAGTTAATGCCGGCAGCATTCTCGGCGACTTCGGGAAAACCACACAAAAAATTGCGCTGTGGTTGCTGGAAAGCAAATTGGTGCATTTTATCGGCTCCGATGCGCACGGACCGAATGGCAGAACTTTCAAACTCCAAAAAGCTGCAACGGAATTGAAGGAATCTTTGGATCAATCATATATTGATGATCTGGTGACCAACAATCCCCGGAAAATTATCGATCACATTTCGCTGGAACCGATGCCTGTTCCGGAATCTCCCCAAAAACCGCGCGGATTTGTTCAGCGGTTTCGCGACAAACTGAAATTTCTCTAAAAAAGCATTTCGAAAACCATTGAAAAAGATCAAAATTTATTATTCAACCATCGATTTTACCAAACCGGATCATGTAGTATCCGGTTTTTCCATTTCATCCCAAAATATAAAATCAACCTTGAATTGAACCGACGTAAGTTCACATTGGCAATTGACTTTGGTAACACAAATTTTTAAGTTTGGTAACTAATTTTTTGAGCAATAGAAGAGAGTAAACGAGGGCAAAAGCCGTTTATTCGGCAAAAAGTTATTCGATCGCAGAGAAAAGAAAATTTTCTCACCCTCCGGCAATCAACAATAAATTCGGCAAGGTTTCGCAATGGAAAAATGGTCGTATCTGAGCAATGCGCACCCGGAATATATAGAATCGCTGTTCCGCAGCTATAAAGATAATCCGGAAAACGTAGACGCCGGTTGGCGCAAGTTTTTTGAAGGATTTGAACTGGCACAAACCTGGAATGGCAACGGGCAAGTCATTGCGGAAAGCGATGTCGAACGGCGCAAAGAAGTTAACGTGCTCAACCTCATCAACGCGTACCGGACACGCGGGCATTTGTTCACCAAAACCAATCCGGTTCGCGAACGCAGGCATTACCAACCCACATTGGATATCGAAAATTTTGGGCTCACCGAAGAAGATCTCGATTCAACTTTCGAAGCCGGTGTGGATATTGGCATCGGTCCGGCAAAATTACGGGATATTATCGCTCATTTGAAAGAAACCTACTGCCGTTCGATTGGCGCGGAATTCATGTTTATCCGCACGCCGGAACGGGTGGAATGGTTGAAACAGCGGATGGAATCGACCCGGAACCGACCCAAATTTTCGCTCGAAGAAAAGCAGCACATTTTGCGGCGTCTCAGCGAAGCTGTTGTGTTCGAAAATTTCCTGCATTCCAAATATGTCGGGCAAAAGCGATTTGCGCTTTCCGGCGGCGAAACGCTGATTCCGGCGCTCGATGCCATCATTGAAAAAGGATCGCAACTGGGCGTAAAAGAATTTGTGCTCGGCATGGCGCACCGCGGCAGGCTGAACGTGCTGGCAAATATTTTGCGCAAATCGTATAAAGATATTTTTATGGAATTCGAAGGCGCAGCGTACGAAGAGGCCATTTTTGAAGGCGATGTAAAATATCACCTCGGATTTTCCAGCAACATTACCACCGCCGGTGGACGGGATGTGCACCTGAGTTTGGTCGCAAACCCATCGCACCTCGAGGCAGTCAGCCCGGTTGTGGAAGGCGTTGTGAAAGCCAAACTGGACATTCGTTATAATAATGACGCCAAACAAATTGTCCCGATTTTAATTCACGGCGATGCCGCAGTTGCCGCGCAAGGTGTGGTTTACGAAGTCATTCAAATGTCACTGTTGGAGGGCTACAAAACCGGCGGAACGATCCATTTGGTGATCAATAATCAGATTGGATTTACCACAAATTATCTCGACGGACGCTCCAGCACGTATTGCACCGATGTCGCAAAAACCACGCTCTCACCGGTTTTTCACGTAAATGGCGATGATGTGGAAGCCGTTGTGCTGGCCATCGTGATGGCGATGGAATATCGCCAAAAATTTCACACCGATGTATTCATCGATATTCTGGGATATCGCAGATACGGACATAACGAATCCGACGAGCCGCGATTCACTCAACCCAAGCTATACAAAGCAATTGCACAACATAACGATCCGCGAAAAATTTACGAAAAGCAATTGATCGAAGAAGCCAGCATCAGCAAAGGGCTGGCAAAAGAGATGGAAAAGGATTTTCAGGAATTGTTGCAGCACCGGCTGAATATGGCCAAAGAAAGCGCAATGGCTGCCACAATTTCAAAATTCAAAGCGGATTGGACCGGTTTTCGGCGACCGGCGCACAAAGATTTTGACGAATCGCCGGTTACCGGTGTTGATGAAAAATCGCTGGTTGAATTGGGGAAAAACCTGTTCACCATTCCGGAAGATTTTCCGGTGTTCACAAAAATCCGCAAATTATACAAAGACCGTTTGGACACGTTCACCAGCGCCAAAAATTTTGACTGGGCGATCGGCGAAGCGTTGGCTTACGCCACATTACTGGACGAGGGCGTGCCCATCCGCATCAGCGGACAGGATTGCGAACGCGGCACATTTTCGCACCGCCACGCAGTGCTCAATTCGGAAGAAACAGAAGAAGAATTTACGCCGTTGAACAATCTCAACGGCAAACAAGCCAAGCTCCAGATTTACAATTCGCTGCTGTCCGAATACGCTGTTTTGGGTTTCGAATATGGTTATTCACTCTCCAATCCGCACGGATTAACCATTTGGGAAGCACAATTTGGCGATTTTGTGAACGGCGCCCAAATTATTCTCGATCAGTTTATCAGCGCATCCGAAACCAAATGGCTGCGATACACCGGTTTGGTGCTCTATTTGCCGCACGGTTACGAAGGTCAGGGACCGGAGCATTCTTCGGCACGCATCGAACGATTTTTGAGCCTGTGCGCACAGGATAATATGATTATTGCCAACTGCACAACTCCCGCAAGTTTGTTCCATATTTTGCGCCGCCACATGAAATATCCGTTCCGGATTCCGCTGGTTTTGTTCACTCCCAAAAGCCTGTTGCGATTTAGTGGCTGCGTTAGTGAATTATCCGATTTTACCGGCGAAAAACGCTTCCGCGAAATCATCGAAGATGATTTTGTCACTCCCAAATCCGTGAAACGCGCGCTTCTGTGCAGTGGAAAAGTATATTACGATTTATTGGAAAAACAGCAATCCGACCAACGGAAAGACGTTGCGATATTGCGATTAGAGCAACTTTATCCGACGCCATTGGGTCAATTGCAGGAAATTGTCAAAAAATTTCCTGCGATGAAAGAGTTGGTTTGGGTTCAGGAAGAGCCGGAAAATATGGGCGCATGGCCATACATTGTTCGCGAATACGACGGCAGCGATATTAAACTGGTTTCCCGCGAAGCCAGCGCATCGCCGGCAACCGGTTTCAACAAACAGCATCAAAAAGAGCAGGCTGCCATCGTCGAAAAAGCTTTTGGAAAATTTGAGAAAAATCAAAGAAAAATAACTGTTTAGCCGCAAGGGGTTCTCTATGAAACAAGATGTGAAAGTGCCGGCAGTGGGCGAATCGATCAGCGAAGTGACCATTGCCCAGTGGTTGAAAAAAGATGGCGATATCGTGGAAGCGGATGATCTCATTTGCGAGATCGAATCCGACAAAGCATCTTTTGAGATACCTGCGGAATCCGGCGGCGTTTTGAAAATTCTCGCCGGCGAAGGCGACACTATCGAAATTGGGGCGAAAATCGCTGAAATCGATACGGACGGCGCAGCGGGCAACAACAAACCGGCACCCGAATCGAAAGAAACGGCTGAATCCAAACCGGCGCAATCGAATGAACAATCATCGCAAAAGCCCGAATCCGAACCGGCGACAACCGAAACTTTCACAGTTGTTGTACCAACCGTCGGTGAATCGATCAGCGTAGTTACCATTGCCCAATGGCTAAAACCGGACGGTGCCCAAATAGAAGTGGACGATTTGATTTGCGTAATCGAATCCGACAAAGCCTCTTTCGAAATTCCGGCCGAATCTGCGGGGACATTGAAACATTTGGTGAACGAAGGCGACACGGTGGAAATCGGTGCGGCGATCGCAGAAATCGGCGGTTCCGGCAACAAATCGGCCGATGCAAAACCGGCTCAAAAAGCGCCGGAATCCACGGCTGAATCCAGCAACGGCGCAACCGGCGACGACCGGAAAGTGAAAATTTCGCCGGTTGCGGCAAATATGCTCAACGAAGCGGGAATTTCTCCACAAACCGTAACCGGCAGCGGTCCCGGTGGAAAAATCACCAAAGAAGATGCCAAAAAAGCGCTCGACAAACCGCAGCAACCGGCGGCTGAGCCGGAAGCGAAACCGCAACCTTCGGCAGCGAAATCGACAGAATCCGTTGAGAAATCAGTTGATTCCGGTGGTCGCGGCGAACGGCGCGAACGCATGTCCACCTTGCGGCGAACGATTTCCAAACGGCTGGTTGCATCCAAAAACGAAACCGCGATGTTGACCACTTTCAACGAAGCGGACATGACCGCAATTATGGACATTCGCAAAAAATACAAAGAAGTTTTTAAAGAAAAGCATGAAATAGGGCTCGGCTTCATGTCCTTTTTCAGCAAAGCTGTGTGCCTGGCGTTGCGGGATTGGCCGTCTGTAAATGCGATGATCGATGGCGACCACATTATTTATCACGATTTTGTGGATATCTCGATTGCCGTTTCCACGCCGCGCGGGCTGGTTGTGCCGGTGATCCGCAACGCGGAAAGCATGAACCTCGCGGATATCGAACGCGAAGTTGTCAAATTGGCAACCCGCGCCCGTGACAACAAGCTGACCATCGAAGAAATGACCGGCGGAACATTCACGATTACCAACGGCGGTGTTTTCGGATCGCTGATGTCAACGCCGATCATCAATATTCCGCAATCGGCAATTTTGGGAATGCACAAAATTCAGGAACGCCCGATGGTAATTGACGGGCAAATTGTCGCTCGCCCGATGATGTATCTGGCGCTTTCCTATGATCACAGAATTGTTGACGGTCGCGAATCGGTGAGCTTTTTGGTGCGTGTAAAAGAATTGCTGGAAGATCCGTCGCGAATGTTGCTCGAAATCTAAAGCATTGATTTATAAAAACTTAAAGCCCGCTGCAGAAATGTTGCGGGCTTTTTTTATTGACAAAATATGGTGTTGTGAAATCAGTTTTGGCGTCCCTCGGCGATGAGCTGGCGGGCGCTTTCGATAACGGTATCCGTGATTGTGTTTCCGGCGATCAACCGGGCAACAGCTTCCACTTTACCGGATTCGTCCAGAGGCAAAATTTGGGTGTAGGTTCGCCCATCGGAAACAAATTTTTCAACCGAAAAATGGGAGTTTCCCTGCGCCGCAATTTGCGGCAAATGTGTGATGCACAAAATTTGATGGCTTTTTGCCAAATTGGCAATGCTCCGGCCAACGGATTGAGCAACTCTGCCGGAAACACCGGTATCGATCTCGTCAAAAATGAGGCTGGGAATTTCATCTGTTTCAGCCAGAATGGTTTTCAGCGCCAGCATAATTCGCGACATCTCGCCACCGGATGCAATTTTCATCAACGGCTTAAACTCCTCACCGGGGTTCGGTGAAATGAAAAATTCAATTTGATCGACCCCAAATTCATCGGCAAAAAAGTGTTGTTCTTTTTCGCGAAACAAGCCATTTTTGTCCGGTGTTTTGGAAATGGACACCTGAAACCGCATGGCAGTCATCCCCAAAACGGACAATTGTTCCGCTACGCGTTTTTCCATTACGGCGGCAATTGTTGATCGTTTTTCGGATAAATGTTGTGCTGCACTGCAATATTCACTCACCGCTTGCTGATATTCTTTTTCCAGTTTTCGTATTTCCAACTCAAAATTACCCTGCAGATTCAACGCATCTTCCAATTCTTTTTGGTAATCCAGAATTTCCTGAATTGAATTGCCATATTTTTTCTTCAATTTGCTGATCAAATCCAGCCGGGATTCCACTTCTTCCAATCGCTGCGGATCGAACTCCAGTTTGTTCTGAAATTCCTCAATGCTTCGGGCGGTTTCATCGAGCACGATTCTCGCCGATTTAAACTCTTCGAATAAACGTTGCAATTCTGTGGCATAGCGGCTCAATTCTGCCAAATGGTTTTCCGCCTGGCCAACGCCATCCAGCAAATTGACATTTTCACCGGAGAACAAATCGCTCAATTGCGCGGACAGTTCATTCAATTTTTCCACATTGCTCAACAGTCGCCGTTCATCTTCCAGCGATTCCTCTTCTCCCGCAACGAGGTTCGATTTCTGGATTTCATTAAACTGAAATTCATACAATTCACGTTTTTCATTCAAATCTTTTTGGCGGGATTGCAGCGATTTTAGCTTTTTTTCAGCTTCCCGAACGTGCAAATATTTGGTTTCAACGGTTTGCAAATCCGGAGCAAGCTGACCCAACGCATCGAGAAACTGGCGATGCGTTTCTTTCCGGAGCAAACTTTGGTGTTCGTGTTGCCCGTGAATATCCATCAAAAAATTGCCAATTTCTGCCAATGTTGCGACGGTTACGGCGCTGTCATTCACGAACGCGCGGGAGCTGCTTTTTTGGGAAATTTCCCGGCGAATGACCAGCTCCTCCCCCGCTTCCAGCCCGCGTTCATCCAAAAACATGCGCAATTTTGGCAATTTTGAAATATCGTAAATGGCTTCCACCTGCGCTTTTTCAAATCCGGTGCGGATCACTTCAGTGTAAGCGCGTCCACCCAAAACAGCGGCGATCGCACCCACCAAAATTGATTTACCGGCACCGGTTTCTCCGGTGAGTATATTCAAATTGGGTTGAAATTCAATTGAAAGATTTTCAGCCAATGCCCAGTTGCGAATCTGTAACTGCTTCAACATGTCAAATTTTTCTAACCATTTCTAAGTGTTCTTCAAAAACTGTATTTATGTTCACTCTTTTTCATGCAAAATATAATACAAACGACAGGTTACTTTCAAGAAGATATTGTGAGAGAAGGGTTTTAATTAATATATTTTGGGTGCAAATTATTCCGCAATTACATTCCGGCGGAATAATTTAGTCCACGATTTCTGTAAAAAATATTCAAAAACAAATAAAAAGTTGAGACCAAATGAAAGCAACAGCAAAAGCCCATGCAAATATAGCGCTCGTTAAATATTGGGGAAAAAGAGATTTACGATTGAATTTACCGGCTGTTGGCTCAATCTCGATGACGCTGGATGCACTGTCCACCACAACCACGGTTCATTTTTCGGCAGAGTTTGATCGGGATGAATTGTGGTTAAACGACAAACCGGCAGATGAAAAAGCAGCCCGTCGCACCAGCCGGTTTCTGGATATTTTTCGCACCCAATTTGCTGTAAAAACTTTCGCCAGGATAGACAGCAGCAATAATTTTCCAACTGGTGCGGGACTGGCGTCGTCGGCTTCCGGGTTTGCTGCGTTAACCAAAGCTGTATCTGCCGCGCTTAATTTGAGTTTGTCGCCAAAAGAATTGACGCAATACGCGAGAATCGGCAGTGGCTCCGCAGCACGGTCGATTTTTGGCGGATTTGTTGAAATGCACCGCGGCAAACGCAAAGATGGCAGCGATGCCTTTGCGGAACAGCTGTATCCCGCGGATTATTGGCCGTTGGAAATGCTGATTTTGATCACTTCCGAAGCCCAAAAACCCATCGGCTCTACCGAGGGAATGAATCTCACTGCGGAAACATCACCCTATTTTGATGCGTGGGTTCAATCTTCAATGAACGATATTTCTGAAATGCATAATGCGTTGCGTGAAAAGGATTTCGAAAAATTGGGGGTTTTAAGCGAATTTAGCTGTTTCAAAATGCATGCGCTGGCAATGTCTGCAAATCCGGCGATTTTATATTGGAATCCGGAAACGGTTCGATTAATTCACGAAATTCGTAAGTTGCGAAAAGAAGGTGTTCAGGCTTATTTAACGATGGATGCGGGACCACAGGTGAAAGTCATTTGTTTGCCGGAAGATGCCCAGCGATTGGCTGAACATCTTTCAAAAATGGAGGGTGTGCGGCGGGTGTTGCGTTCGCAAATCGGTGGTGATTCGCAAATTTGCGACAGTTGATTACATTTTCCGGAGCTGGCGGCGGATCTGATTCAGCGTTTTTTGTGCCAGCGGATCATCCGGATTGACAGTCAACAATTTTTCGTAATATTGCTCGGCTTGCCCCAATCTTCCGAGGCTAAGGTAAATTTTTCCAACAACTTCCAGCGCGTCCTGATTCATTGGGTTTTTATCCAGAACGTTCATGTTTTCTTCGAGTACCAGCTCAACAATATTGATGTAGCGATATTCTTCACCCAATTTTGGATTCGTTGCAAAATAGTCCGGTTCGTGGCGAACAACTTCTTTAAATTCAATCAAAGCCTGGCGATATTTTTTCTGCGATTCATATAATTTCCCTAACCGCATGTGCGCCTGTGCCAAATCCGGTTTTTGGTCTATTGCCAGTTTGTAATAATATTCCGAGCTGTCCGGCATCGATAAATTTTCATAGGTCAGCGCAAGGTTGTAGCTGGCTTCGTAAAACCGTTTGTCAAAACTCAATGCCGTTCGATACGCGCCAACCATTTGCCGCTGGATGGTTTTCTCATCACCCACTTCGCGGGAACGCGCACGCAAACCCTCAAGACCCTGAATAGGTGTAGCCAAATCCGGCTCAGCTGAACTTACCTGCCCGTACTGCACCTCCAGCAATGACCAGAATGCATCGACAATTTCCGCAAGTGCGCCACGCCGATAAATCGCATTTCCCAAGTTAAAATACGCAGTTGCAAAAGATGAGCGCATTTTTATCGCTTTGCGGAATTCAATAATTGCTTCTTCAAAATAATTGATTGCGTAATAAGCCTCGCCAAGTTTGTTGTTCGCGAGATAAAATTCCGGGTCGAGCTGAGTCGCTTTCGTCAATGCAGAAATCGCACGTTTAAACCAACCTCGTTCCATTTCCGCAACACCCAACTGATAGTGTGCCGGCGCATAATTCGGGTTCATCTCAATCGACTTTTCGAGAATCTGAATCCCTTTTTTCAGTGAATCTGATTTTGTGTAAACCGTGCCGAGATAATAATAACATCTGTCAAAATCCGGATTGATTTGCAATGTTTTATTAAAATATTGCGAGGCAAGTGTATTATTTTTCTGAAGATAGGCAATCACGCCTTTTCCAAAATGCGCTTTGTAATACCGGGGATTTTTCTGGATGATTTCATCAAATTGCTGTTGTGCTTTGTCATACCAACGCGAATTGTAATAAATCACACCCAGATTATATTGCGCATCCAGAAAATTCGGATCTTCCATTAGTGCCCGTTGAAACATTCCGGTGACAGCCTCAACCGGCGTTTTTCGGTCAATTTCCAGATAAGCATCGCAGTAATATTCATACGCTTTTATTGAGTTTGTTGGCTTGCTATTCAGCCATTGCTCTTCGCTGGCTAACAGCGGTAACTGCATAACTTCCATACCTTTACGAATACCGCTTGAAAGATTTGAAAACAAATTCGATACCGAACCATCCAAAACCGTTTCGAGAATCGGTGCGCCGGTGTATGTGCTGATGATCCGAAAATTTATGGTCAGATTGTCGCCGTTTTGTGAAAAATCACCACCAAATAACACTTCGATTCCGGTGCTTTTTCCAACGGAAAAGGCTGTTTTTGTATCAACATCCTTTGCAGAGCTGATTTTTGATCTGACGAGTATTCGCTCAAGCGTTTCACGCTCATATACGGATACTGAGGAAATACCGTTCAATTTATCGTATAAATATTCCTCAATCCCTTTTCCAATCCAACCGTCCGCACCGTTGGTATTGTTAAAGGGCAAAATCCCAACGTTACGTTCCTGCTGGCTAAACGCCGGCATTGCCCATAAAAGCGTAAACAGAACACAAAGAGCGGTACTTTGCAGTCGTTGTTTCATTATTTTTCCTGATATAAACTTCAACATTCTTTATTGCCATTTTATTTTTAAATATAACACATAACTATTTTCGGCTGATTCAATAGTAAGATTAATACTGTCTGAAAAACTGTAAAATTCTGCGAATATTTCCAATGCATTTATTCGCAATTTTTACCAACCTGCAAGGGAATAAGAAAAAAATATAGATACGTACGAAGTATATTACAACTATTTAGGTTGAAAAAAGTTTGACCAAATCACATTTTTTGGTTGGGAATTTATACGAAATTGTTGAATGCATCGCACATTATAATTTTAGCTGATAAAAAAATGGTTGCCGCAATTTGCAACAACCATTTTGATAAATATTTAATGAAACAACAACTATTAGTAGCGATACTCATCCGATTTAAAGGGTCCGTCAACCGTTACGCCGATATATTCAGCCTGTTCGGGTGTTAATTCATCCAGTGTTACGCCAATTTTTTCGAGATGCAGGCGTGCCACTTTTTCATCCAGATGTTTAGGTAGGGTGTAAACTTTGTTTTCGTAGCGATCCGAATGATTCCACAGCTCGATTTGCGCTAATACCTGATTGGTAAACGAATTGGACATCACAAAAGACGGGTGTCCCATTGCGCAACCGAGATTTACCAATCGACCTTCGGCCAGCAGGATAACATCGTGATCGTTAACCGTGTATTTATCAACCTGCGGTTTGATGCTGTTTTTTGTTTTTCCGTAATGTTTGTTCAGCCATGCGACATCAATTTCATTATCAAAGTGGCCAATATTGCATACGATGGCTTTATCTTTCATCAATTCGAAATGACGCCCTAAAATCACGTCGCAGTTTCCGGTTGCGGTAACAATAATGTCTGCTTCTTTTACTGCGTCATCCATACGCTTTACTTCGTAACCTTCCATTGCAGCTTGCAACGCGCAAATCGGATCGATTTCCGTTACGATAACCCGGGCACCGGCGCCTCGCAGCGATTCCGCAGAGCCTTTGCCAACATCGCCAAAACCGGCGACGACAGCCACTTTGCCGGCCATCATCACGTCTGTGGCACGCCGGATTGCATCTACCAGCGATTCGCGGCAGCCGTATTTGTTGTCGAATTTCGATTTTGTGACAGAATCATTCACATTAATCGTGGGCAACGGCAGCGTACCTTTGCGTTCGCGTTCTTTCAGGCGGTGCACGCCGGTTGTTGTCTCTTCGCTGATACCTTTTACGCTGCTAACCAGCTCGGGATACTGATCGAGAACCATGTTGGTCAAATCACCGCCATCGTCTAAAATCATATTCAACGGTTTGCGATCGGGACCGAAAAACAGGGTTTGCTCGATGCACCAGTCAAATTCTTCAGCATTCATGCCTTTCCAGGCATAAACTGGAATTCCGGCGGCTGCAATTGCTGCGGCAGCGTGATCCTGTGTCGAAAAAATATTGCACGAAGACCAGGTAACTTCTGCACCCAATGCAACCAGGGTTTCGATGAGAACCGCGGTTTGGATGGTCATGTGCAAACATCCGGCAATTCGCGCACCTTTCAACGGCTGTTGAGCGCGATACTCTTCCCGAATTGCCATTAAGCCAGGCATTTCGGCTTCAGCCAATTCGATTTCTTTTCGTCCCCATTCTGCGAGGGATAAATCCTTTACTTTGAACTTTACATATTCCTTAACAGCTGTAGTTGCCATAATCGATAGTCCTTTGTTGATTAATGTAAAATATTTGAAATTTGTTTTATTGCCGGAAACATCTGTTTCTTATCGACAGAATGATTAAAAATATAAAATTAATTTTATGATCTTAAATATAGATCGTTGTATTTGCCGTATCAAATAAAAATATTTTTCACATTTTTTGGTTCTGAAATTTGCGTCTGTTGTCATCCGGAAATCAGAATATTAGTCGCTATCGCCATAAATAATCAGAATTTAGCTATTGAAAAAAATGACCTTATTCCGTAGATTAATCATACAATACAAATGATTGTAGCCAATCTATAGATAAGAGGAACGACCTATGCCAAACAATGTAGTATCGATGATTCTTGCTGGTGGTCAGGGAACCCGGCTTTATCCGCTTACAAAATACCGTTCAAAACCTGCCGTACCAATTGCCGGTAAATTTCGATTAATTGATATTCCGATATCAAATTGTATCCATTCAGGCTACCGGCAAATATATATCTGCACTCAATTTGCCGCAGAATCTCTGCACCGTCATATTTTTATGACATATCGATTTAGCATGTTCACCAAAAATTTTATTACCATTTTATCCGCACAACAAACCCTCGAAAACCGTGACTGGTATCAGGGAACCGCAGACGCTGTCCGCCAAAACCTGACATTTTTAGATAGTTACGGGGATTATGTGCTCATTTTGTCAGGTGATCACCTTTACCGGATGGATTACAGTAAATTTGTAAATTACCATATTCAGAAAGGTGCGGACATTTCCATCGGTGTGATTCCGGTAACCCGCGACCGCGCCAATCAATTGGGCATCATGAAAGTTGACAAAAACTCATCCATTACAACTTTTTACGAAAAACCGAAAGAAGATAGTTTGTTGGACGATCTGGCCGTTCCGGAGGAAGTGTTTGCAGAACAGGGTGTCGAATCTCGCGGGAGAACACATCTGGGCTCGATGGGAATTTATGTGTTTAATCGAAAAGTGCTTCAGGAATTGCTCGAAGGCACTTCCTATTCTGATTTTGGTAAAGAAGTTATCCCGTATGCCATTTCAAATAAAAAGGTTTACGCATACTTTTTTGACGGATATTGGGAAGATATCGGAACGATCGGCGCTTTTTTCGATGCACATCTGGATTTGACACGTCCGCTGCCGGCGTTTAATTTTTATGATGAAGACGCACCAATTTTCACCCACCCGCGATTTTTGCCCGGCGCAAAAGTGTTAAACGCAAATACATCAAATGTATTGATGTGTGAGGGAAGCATTATCAATCCGTCAAACATACATAATTCTATTATCGGGTTACGAACGATTATCGGGCAAAATTGCAATCTTGATCAGGTAATTACGATGGGTGCAGATTATTATGAAACCCAGGAGCAAAAAGAGCAAAATAGAAATTTGGGCACTCCCAATGTCGGTGTCGGCGAAAATTCTAATATTACTCGCGCTATTATCGACAAAAACGCCCGTATCGGAAAGAATGTAACCATTTCCAATAAACGCGGTGTGCAGAATGAAGAAGGAAAAAATTATGTAATTCAGGATGGGATTGTCGTGATTCCGAAAAATGCGGTTGTCCCGGATGGAACTGTAATTTGATGCAACTTGCTTATATTTTAATTTACATTTTTTTTAAGGCGAACTTAGGTTCGCCTTTTTTATTGCCGAATAACCAAAACTTTGCCTGCTTTTTCCTGCCCGTCTTCCGTGGTGAGCAAATACACATAAACACCGCTACCGACCAAATTACCTTCCATATTTCGTCCATCCCACTGCACTTCATCCAAAACGCCGCGCTCCAGCCGTTTGACCAACTGCCCGTTTGCCGTTAAAATCTTGATCTCACTGCCGGGCACAACCCGCCGGAAATTGAGGGTTCCGCCGGCATCTTCGCCCACCAAAAAGGGATTTGGACCAACCGTTGCCTGCTCAAAATCGGTAAACGCGTTGGCAAACGGATTCCCGCGAATTATGGCCAAGCCTTGTTGCGTTCCCAAATAAACATCGCCGGTGCTTTCATCCAAAAATACGCTGTGGATAATTTCTGTCGGCAAATTTTCGCGATAAACATTGGGGCGAACCGCAACTTGCTCGGGGTCCAGCGAGCTGTTAAAGGGGATGATGTGAATCCAGCTATTTTCGTCAAACGGCGAATCCTGCGCTTTGAGAATGCTCAAACCTTTATCTGTCGCGAACCATTTGTTGTTTTGCGAATCCACATAAATATCGTTGATTTGCAAGCCGATCGGCTGATACAACTCCCGGAAATCGAACACTTGCCGGTTTAGCACCGCACTCAACCCGGATTCAGTTCCGCACCAAACGTATCCATCAAAATCTGCGGCAATTGATCGGGTATTGTTGTTTTTCAGATTGTCGCTTTCGGTGTAAAGCTCGTAATCGTATTGGTTACCGCCAAATCGAATTTGCAGAACACCTTGCGAAGTTGCCATCCACAAATCGCCGAACGGATCCTGAGTAATTTTGTGAACCTGATTAATGCCCGAAGGCGTACTGAATCGCTGCCAAAATCCATCACTGAGCACACTTGCGCCGAAAGTTGTTGATTGATATTCGACCAGTGGCGCGTTGCTGGCAGGCTGGTAGTTCAAAATCCAGATGGATTGGCGGTTTTGATCCATAAAAATATCGGTAATTACTGTAACAGGTATCGATGAACCCTGAACCGGAGAGAGTCGAGAAATTGCGTTCGGATCTGTCGTCACAGCAAATGTGTCGCTTTGACTGGCAGAATAAATCCAGACCGAACCGGGATCTGTAAAGGGGTTTATGGTTTGAATCGCCAAATCCGGTTCAAAAACCACAACGCCGCCACCCCATGAACCCATCCAGATATTCCCGTCCGCATCTTCAAAAATCGGGTTTGAGGAGTTTACCGATCGCAATAAATTGGATGTGCCGCCAAAGAAAAAGAAATTTTTCCACCCTGTTTCAGTTTTCAGGAACACACCCTGGTTTCGGGTATCGCCCAACCGACCGGCAGAACACCACAAACGACGTTGGCTATCCACATACGTTTCACCGATATAGTTATCGAGCGGTCCGTCCATCAGCACATTTTCACCAGATTTCAGGTTTTGCAATCCGCGTTTGGTGACGCCAACCCAAATATCGCCCTGCGAATCCACCACAACATCTGTGATCGGCGTATTCGCTACCGAATACAGTGTTTGGCTTTGGGTTTCGCTGATCGCAAAAACATCGCGGGTGGTTGCACCATATAACTGATCATTCGCTAAAAAAAGGTTGATGACTGAATTTGATGACGGCCAGCGTTGGAATATTGAAAAATCAAAATTCGCGACACCGCCATTTGTCGCAACGTAAAGCCCACTATTTCCAGAGATAGGAACAATATCCCTCACGCTGTTTCCGGGCAATCCGTCTGCACTTGTCAACGTGTTCCAATTGGATACGGCGTATAAATTATTTCTGATAAAATCCGATGGCGCGTTCACCAACCCCACATCGCTGCCCAACCAGATGCGACCGTTACCGTAACCGATGGCGTAAAACTGGCCCACTCGCTGATCAAAATCTTTATACGATTCACGGAACTGATAGCGCGAACGCTGGGCATCATACAGATAAACCGAAACAAAATTGGTTGAAAGCACCCACAGCGTATCACTAATTGTGAGCAGATCAACGATCACCTCGCCCTGCAAGTTCTGGTCATTTTCGATGGAAAAATCGGTCTCATGGAAAGTGGACAACAGCCCGTCGAGCGTTCCCAAAATGGTATTTCCCCGGGAATCGCGGGTGATTGCGGTAAAATAATGGGAATAAAATCCATCATTTGTGGTGTATGCCGAGGCTGCCGCGGTGGCGGGATCGTAAATGAGCAATCCCCCGGTGGTTGCAGCCACAACCTGATCACCCATTATTTCCAACCGGCTTGGCGAATTCAGATGCGTCACAACTTCCAATTGAAGATTCACGGTTTGCGATAACCCGAAACTCACCCAACAAACACTCACAAATAAATAAATGGAACGCCAAAAACGCATTTAATTCCTCATCATCGATTGTAGTTAAGTTAAGAAATAACTTTGGTTTGACTCATTTTAGTTTGCAATTTTTTTCAGAACAGACACCATTTCTATCGCGGAGAGCGCAGCATCCCAACCTTTGTTTCCTGCTTTGGTTCCCGCACGCTCGATCGCCTGCTCGATATTTTCTGTGGTGATAATCCCGAACATCACCGGAATTTCTGCATCCAGCGAAACTGCGCCGATGCCACTTGCAGCATTTCCGGCAACAAAATCGAAATGCGGTGTCGCGCCGCGAATGACAGCGCCGAGGCAAATGATCGCATCATATTTTCCGGTTTTTGCAGCAGTTTTGGCAGCCAGCGGAATTTCGAATCCACCGGGAACCCAAAAAATATCGATGTCCGATTCACTGGTTTTGTGCTGCACCAAACAGTCAACCGCGCCGTCAACCAAGCTTTGGCAGATAAATTGGTTGAATTTTCCAACGATAATGGCAACTTTCAACCCGCTTCCGTCCAATATGCCCCGGTGAATATTCAATCTGTGATCTCCTGTTTCGTTCAAAAGTTTAATCAATTTGCACAATACAATAAAGCGATTTTTTGAGTAGCTACGCTTTAAACTTCGTGAAAACTGGCGTGCAAAATATGTCCCAATTTCTCCGCTTTGGTGCGCAAATAGCGCTCATTTACGCGATTTGGGGTGATTTCGATGGGCGCCCGTTTAACCACCTCGACACCGTATTTTTGCAATTCAGTAATTTTATCCGGATTGTTGGTGAGCAAACGGATGTTGCGGACACCCAAATCGCTTAAAATTTGAGCGGCAAACCAATAGTTTCGCAAATCCGCCTCAAATCCCAACGCATTGTTAGCTTCGACGGTATCCATTCCTTTTTCCTGCAGCCGATACGCCAGAATTTTATTTTTCAGCCCGATTCCGCGGCCTTCCTGTTTCAGATAAATCAGAATTCCGCTGCCATCTTTTTCAATTTCTTCAAGCGCCTGATGCAGCTGATCGCCGCAATCACAGCGCATCGAGCCAAATACATCGCCGGTGAGGCATTCGGAATGCACCCGAACCAACGGATTCTTCATCTCCGAAAGTTCGCCTTTTACCAACGCAACGTGAAATTCGTTCGGATTGACCAAACTTTCGTAATAGTAAAAATCGAAATCGCCGAGCGAGCTTGGCAATTGAACATCGACAATCCGGTGGATCAGTTTTTCATTTTTATAGCGATACTGGATCAAATCTTCAACGCTGCAAATTTTTAAATTTAATTCCGCAGCCAGTTTTTCCAAACGGGGCAAACGAGCCATCGAGCCGTCATCGTCGAGAATTTCGCAGAGTACACCGGCGGGAAACAATCCAGCGCTTTTGGCGAGATCGACAACCGCTTCCGTATGCCCGGGACGAACCAGCACGCCACCGGGATTCGCAACCAACGGGAACACATGCCCGGGACGACCGAGATCCTCCGGCTGGCAATTAGAATCGATCATTTTCCGAATCGTCACAGATCGGTCATGTGTCGAAATACCGGTAGTTGTGCCTTCCAACGCATCCACACTCACGGTAAATGCGGTTTTGTGCAACGCTGTGTTATCCGTCGCCTGCGGCGATAAATTCAGCGCTTTTGCGCGTTCAGCAGTAATGGAAAGGCAAACCAGTCCGCGCCCGCGGGTGATCATCAAATTGATCATTTCCGGCGTTGCGAACTCAGCGGCAATCACAAAATCACCTTCGTTTTCACGTTTTTCGTGATCGGTTAAAATCAGCATTTCGCCATTTTGAAACCGCCGGATCGCTTCTTCAGCATTCACAAAAACGCTGTCGATATGCCCGTTTTCTGATGTCGATTTATTAGAATTCAATTCACTTACTCCTATGCCGTTAGCGATGTGCCAGTATGTTTTCAACATATTTTGCCAGCACATCCACTTCGATGTTCACCGTTTCCCCAACCTTTTTGAAGCCGAGATTGGTCGCAACAACTGTGTGCGGAATAATGTTTATCCCAACACGATTACCGTTTAATTTTGCCACCGTCAGGCTGATGCCTTCGATAGAAATTGAGCCTTCCAAAATAACATATTTCATCAGCGTTTGCGGTAGCTCAACTTCCAGAAACCAATTTTCGCCCCGCTGAAACCATTGGCTGATAACACCGGTTGCGTTCACATGCCCCTGAACGATATGCCCGCCGAATCGCCCGCTGGCTGCCAGCGCCCGTTCCAGATTTACCCGGGAACCGCTGCCGATCGTGCCGAGCGAGGTTTTTTCCAGCGTTTCGCCAACAGCTTCAACCGCGAAATGCGTTTTGTTCACTGCAACAGCCGTCAAACATGCGCCGCTAACGCAGATCGAATCGCCGATTTGCAAATCCGAAAGCACTGTTTGGGCCAGGATTTTGAAACGCACGCCACCGTCAATTGTTTCGACGCTGCCGATTTCGCCGATTTCTTCAACAAGTCCTGTAAACACGTTTTGTCTCTTCTTTTTTATGAAAATATTTATGACGTTAGTTGTGAATTATCAACAGTTTATCAAATCACACTTTTTTCGGATGCTGCAAATCTGGCGATATCGCCAAGCGTTTCAGCCAGGTTTCGGTAGCCTTCAAAAAGCACTTGCCCGTTGATCTGCTCGATTCGCGGAAATTCCAGTCGCAATGCATCGTCGATTGTCGCTGTTTCCAAATTGCCGATTGCAGAAACGCCGTCGCCGATAATCAGCGGCGCGATAAAAACCGAAAGTTTATCAAATAATGCCTCCCGGATAAATGCGGAGTACAATCCCGCACCACCCTCAACCAACAGCGAAGTTACGTGCATTTTGCCGAGTTCAAACAAAAGCGCGGAAAGATCTGTTTTTCCGGTCGGATCTGCCGCAATAACGTGCACATTCGCGCCGGTGGCTTCAATCTGCCTGCGTTTCTCCGCATTGTGACTGGCTGTGGTGAAAACATGTGTCAACTGCCGGAATTTATCCTGTAACAGATTGTTATTCATGGAGATACGCAAATGGCTATCCGCGACAATTCGCAACGGTTGTTTGCCCATCGCGAACCGGAGTGTCAGATTTGGGTTGTCCATTTCGACGGTATTTGCGCCCACCAAAATCGCGTCGTTTTGGCTCCGCCATTCGTGAACGCGTGAGCGCGCAGTTTCATCGGTAATCCATTGCGAGTGGTTGTTGGCTGTGGCAATTCTGCCGTCCAGCGATTGAGCAATTTTGAGGTGAACAAACGGTTGGCGGGTCTGGATAAATTTGAAAAAAGCCTGATTGAGCAGCGCAGCTTTTTCGGCGAGCAACCCGGTTTCCACCGTAATTCCCGCCGCTTGCAACGTCGCCACTCCCCTGCCACTCACATGTGGATTTGGGTCCAAAGTGGAAATTACAACTTTTTTAATGCCTTCACGGATGATCCGGTTGGTGCATGGCGGCGTGCGCTTTTCCGATGTTTGATGGCAACACGGTTCCAGATTGCAATATAACGTCGCGCCGCGAACTGGTGATGTGGCATTTTCGATTGCCGCAATTTCCGCATGAAATTCACCGGATTTCGCATGATATCCTTCACCGATGATTTCGTTGTTTTTTACCAAAACTGCGCCAACCATCGGGTTTGGCGATGTATAACCCGCACCCTTTTTTGCGAGAAAATGTGCGCGCTCCATGTAGATAACGTTTTCCACCGTAATTCCACTAAAAACAAGTAGTTATTGTATTTTCTTCGGGGAGATGCAGAATGGCGGAGCTGCGCTATCTCTCAGCAAAAATATTCATTGCAATCACCTGAAATCAGATGACAGCGCAACTTAAGTCCGATCTTCTTCCATCCGGACTGTACCGTCGGCACCGGAATTTCACCGGTTCAATCCTGCCGGAAAACCGGAAGGAGTCGCGGGCTTTAACCGCCGGTCAGGAATTTCCCGCCATACGGCGGGATCACCTTGCCCCGAAGATCGTCAAAAGTTACATTCGCACACTGCCTAAATCAAGTGTTGTGAGAAATTCTGGCGGAGTTAACCGAAAGGGTTACAGCATATTGATTTCTTCATTAGCCAACAATGGCTGCAATTGACGCATTTGCATCATATACGGCTTAATTTCGCTCAGTGAATTTATAAATTCATCAAAGCTGTTGAGGTTGGTTTTGCCGGACAAATCACTGAAAATCGTTTCATACATTTCCAGAATATTGCTGACCTGATAGGACTGAATTTCACCGACAATTTGCAATTTTTCCTGCCACTCAGGATTGTAAAGAAAATACAAACCGTCTTTTTCCCAATTTCCGAACATCAGGAATGTATCCTCAACCACACGTTGAATAGCTTCCGGGCGGATAATTCGCTCAAATTCTTCATGCATAAAATAAAAAACGTCCGTCAACAGGTCATTCAGTGAAATTGCGGCGCTATTTCGAGAATCTGCGAGATGTGCCGTTAATGCGCGGCTGTTCACCAACTCCTGTTCCACTCGATATTGCATACCGTTCAGCGCCAAAAAATGGAGTGCTTGCTGTTCGGCAAAATCCTGGTGGACAATTTTCCGGAGTTTCCCGTTGCAAAACCGAAGCATTCCTTCCTGATCCGCTGAAACCTCGATAGAAACCCGACCGGTGAAACCACTTTTTTGCAGATATTCAATCAATTTCGGTAACGCAAGCTCAGATAAATGACCGTGCATCACCAATTGGTAATCAACATCTCCTTCTTGATATCGCAGGTTGGTCAGGTTTGTGAGCAGATTAAGCACCAAACGCTCGAGCAGAATATTTGCACCAAAGGTCTTTATTTCATCACCTGCGTGATTATTGATCACTTTTGTCAAGCTTTCATCGTAAACGAGCGCATACATTTCGGGATGCGGTTTTTGGTGCAGAAGGTCGAATATTTTGTGATGGATGAGTTGGTGAACGTTGCTCATATCAACATTCAGAATTACGCAATCTTCCTGAAAGCGCGGTTCAAACAGCTTCGGCAATTCTGCCAAATCCTGTTCCTCAACGTGAATACCATTGGGAAGCAACCGCCGTTGCATTTGTTCAAGAAAATATGTATCCGAATTTACCAGGTACACTGTGGGTGCCGGCATGATAAAACTCCTTTGAAATCCTTTTCAATGAAAAAATCCTTTTATACATATCAAAAATCGGAAGATTTTAGCAAGTCTTGAGAGAATTTGGCAGAAACGGTGTGCGCAGTGAGGTTTATTGTTGCACCAAAATTTACAATTCCGACCGGAGCGCCGGCAAAAGCGGAATTTTCAGAGCGCGAAACGCCGCAACAACCGATACAATCCCAGCTACAGCAACTATCGAAATCAGAGTAAATCCCAAATTCAGCCACGGCACCTGATCAAACCGCGCCAATAATTGTGGAATAATTGCCACCAGCGCCGCCAGAACACCGATGATCATCCCGCAAATAACTTGCATCAAGGTTTCCGTAACGAGCATTTTTCTGAGCAATTGTTGCCGGAAGCCGAACGCGCGCATTGCGGCAAATTCACCGCGTCTTTCCAGCACATTTCTCACCAGAACAATACCCAATCCAATTGTGCCGAGCAGCAAACCAAAACCGCCTAGTATTTGAAATACGGAAAGATAGGTATTTTCAACCCGTTGGAATTCCGCCAATTTTTTCGTGGTTGAAACAACATCGACGCCGTAATCTGTTAACGCAGATTCAATTGCGATTCTGACTGAATCCTGCTTTGCGGCGGCTGGATTCAACAAAAAATATTGGTAGCCGGCAATTTCGGGAAATAACTTCTGAAACGTATCTTCTGCGATCAGGATTTCGCTTTGAAAGATACTCGTGTTCAACAAAGCAACAAATCGCAACGTAAGGGTTTTGCCCGAAAAAGTTGTAATTTGATAATCCTGCCCGAGCCCGGAATGCAAAATCCATTGAACAGAATTGGCATCGCCGATTGCCGGGATGACGCCGTTTTCCAACGGTTGATTGAGCAATTGCCACGGATTTTCCGCATCGTTTTGGGCAGATTGAAACGAGAATCCGCCACGCGAAACAAAATCCGCAGGAACGCCCAAAATTCTCGGTTTTTCCGGTTTATACAAATTGAGACAACTGGCATCTTCGCCGGGAAGTAGTCGCAGCGAAACAATATCGCTGTTTTGCAACAACTGCGATTCGCGGTCAGAGAATCCCAAATCAAACAGTCCGGCACTGTTTTGCAGCGATTGGAATACGGGTAGCGACGATTCAGCAATCAACGAAAACCCACCGACACCGGATTTTTTTTCTACCGTATCTTGTTGATAATCCTTGCGGTTAGCGCTTACTGCGACGATCAAAAATACGGCGCTGGCAACCAATCCGACACTCAACATGCTCCCGCCGGAACGCCGTAAATTATTTCGAATGCCAACCTCAATGAGCGAAAATGCCCGTTCCGAATGGCGCTGTTTTCGATGCCAGATTTGCAAACCTACATTCAGCCAGTAAACGCCGCCTGCAAGCATGAATACGCCGGTAATGAAAAAATAAATTGGCTGTTGCCGTGGGTCCGCCAAAATTCCAAAAACAACGCAAGCAATAATTGAAAGAGCAAAAATAAAGGTGACTGTTGTTACTTTTTGAGGCTGTCGCCGGCCTGTTGTTGCACTGCGATCAAAAATACCATTGTTAACAAGGCTAACCGGAGATTGATGGCTGATTTTCCGCAACGTCCGCCAAATAGCAATGGCTGCGACCAGAGTTGCGCCGCAAAATCCTACAACAAAACTGAGCGAAGTGACATGCAACGACAATAGTTGTGTTCCGGTTGCGTTTGCCCAAATGGTTTTTAATCCATAAATCAAAAGCGCGGCGTAACCAACGCCGAGTGCGCAACCCAAAACGCCGCCACTGACGGCGCTCCACATTGTTTCGGTTAACAAATTTTTTTGGATTTTGGCTGGTGTAAATCCCATCGCTAACCGGACTCCGATTTCCCGGCTGCGGTTTTCAACGAACAACCGGAACAGCAATCCAATCAACAATGCAGAGGAGATGATCAAAAAAAGGCTGAATCCAATAAACAAGCCGTTAAAATCCGTAGCTGCAGAAGAACCCGTAACCAATTGTTTTTGAATATCTTGAAAGACAAAATTTTCTGTTTCTGGCTTGATATTTTTTAGTAATGTTTTGTTAAATTCCTGTTCGAAATTGGCTGTTGCCTCATTTTCCGGCCGCAACCACAGTGCCGTTAGCTTGCCAAAACGGTTCGCCCATAAACGCTCGCCGGTGCCCGAAGAAACGAAGCCTTTGGGTAACGCACGATATTTTCCCCAATAATTTTCGTCCTTTGTCCGAACCGTTGACAGATCGACCGGAAATGGTGGGTGCCACTCCGCAATTCTTGGCGCATCATTTATCCCGGGAAAATCGGGTGTCAAATATGGTTTTGCACCCAATCCGGCAATTTTAACTTCTCCGTGATATTTCAGCCGTGTTTCCCCCGTATCCAAACCTGCTGCGCTTCCGGTAATAAAATAACTCAGCGCCAGTGAATCGCCGATTTGCGGATCGAGATCGGCGGTCGCCCATTCATTCAGAACAATTGCATTTTCGGGGATGCGTTGCAGCGTGTCGTTGCTTTGGGTGATCAACCCGCCAAAATATCTGGATTCAGCAACATCGAGTGCGGCAATTGTTGAATATGGCATTTTCCGGCTGTCATTTCGAACCTCGTTTGCGAGATATGTGTAAACCGCCATTTGTTTTGCGCGCATTTCCGAGGCAGTATTTCTGGCAATTGAATCGAGATTTACGTTGATAACGAACGCATCACTTTGTAACACAAATGTGCCGGATTTATTGGAAATCGATAAACCGTAATCCGCAAGCGAAAGATGTTCAACCAAAGCTAAATCAAGTGATTGCTTTGCTTTGTCGCTGTTTTCAACATTGCCAAACAGCGCATTAACTTTCCCGGGTTGAGCCAAAATTGATTGCAAATCAGCAAGCGAAATAAAAGTGTTCGGCGGTGTCGATTGCATTGCATTCAATCCGAAACGCCCAATCCCGTCATCGGGAATAATTCCGACAACACGGGCGCGTTGGGATTGGATGACTTGTTCGGTATTTTTATCGCCAAAAAGGGATTCTCGGTGAATGCCGCTTTGCTGCTGCAAACCGATTTGAATTCTGTCGCCAATGTCCACATTTAATTTTTGCCGGAGGGTTTGGTTGATTACAACAGAAATTATCCGGTTTGAACCAGCTTTTCGGGATAACGAGTCGAGCGGGGTTTGAGCCTCAGTTTTGGGGAAAAGTGAGAAAAATCGTGCATCCGCACCAACAAAATTGACATTCGCTGCGGTGGTTTGGCTTTGGTTATTGCGGGCATTTCCGGTGACCAAGATTACAGGTGCAAGATGTTGCTCGCCAGTTGTTTTTACAGATGTGCCAATTTTGTCAGCCAATTTCTCGTCAAAAAAGCGATTATTGATTAACGCAACATCAATATTTCCAATACGTTCCAACGACAGGCTGCGCAAACTTCCGCTTATCGAATCCCCAACTATCAATGCACCGGACAAAATTGCTGTCGCGACGGCAACGCCGAACATGAGTGCCAAATGAAATCGCCAAAAATATGTGATGGATTGTCGCAAAAGAATTTCTCTTTGATGAATGTTGTTTTTATCTGCGGGGGAAATTATGAAAACTTTTCGGATAATTCAATTACTGCAGGTTTTGGCATAAAAAAAGCGCCCCGAAATCGGGACGCTTATGAATATATCTCTCTAAATGTAGACAACTTTGTGCGATTGTCGAACTGCGAGCCTACTCTTTTACGACCCACACTTTGACATTTGCAACCACTTCCGGATACAGCTTTATCGGCACAGAATAAATTCCCAAAGCTTTGATCGGTTCATCCAATTGAATTTTACGGCGATCAATTTCATGTCCGCTTTCAGCCAAACCTGCGGCAATATCCTGTGATGTGACGGAGCCAAACATTTTATCTTCTTCACCCACGTTTACGGAAATTGTGAGTGAAACCTCATTTAATTTGGCTGCCAATTCTTCGGCAATTTTACGATCTTTGCGCTGACGCAATTGTTTTTGGCGCGTTTCTTCCTCAACCATTTTGATAAAATTAGGCTTTGCGGGAAGCGCAATTTTGCGCGGCACCAAAAAATTTCTGGCGTAACCCGGCTTTACTTCAACAACGTCGCCGGTTTTGCCAAGGTTTTCGAAATCTTGTCTGAGTACTATTTTCATGTTAAAATACCTCTTAAACTCTTGTCTTTTGTCGATTTAGCGTTGGATGTCCGATACAAACGGCAGCAAAGCCAAATGCCGTGCGCGTTTGATGGCAATCGCCAATTGGCGTTGTTGTTGGACGTTGTTACCAGATGTTCTGCGGGGCACGATTTTCCCTTGTTCCGAGAGATAGCGAACCAACAATTTGGTATCGCGAAAATCGACAAATACAATACCGTTTTCACTCAGACGGCTGACGCGTTTTTTGCGCGGGCGCGAGTTGGCGCGGGTTCTACCGGTGCGTGCTCTTTGTCTGCCACTATTCATCTTTCACCTCCACTTCATTCTGGTCTACATCATTTGAATCGTTCTTTTCAACAACGACATCTGCTTTTGGTGCAACCTTTTCAGTTACGACAGCCTCTGCTCTTTTAATGGGCTCAATGTCTTTGTTTGAAAAACGAGGCCCGGAGCGTCTGGGTCTGTCGTCGTCTCTTCCGCCACGGAAATCATCGTCACCTGACGAGGTTTTTGCGCGACGAATATCGATGCCACGCTGCAACAATTCTTCTTTTGTCACAACGTATGTCAGGTGACGCATCACCCGGTCATTGAGCCGATATTCTTTTTCGATGATTTGGGGGATATTCAAACGGCTTTGGGCGGTAAATTCAATTTCAACATAAAAACCGCTGTTTTTATTGTTGATCGGGTAAGCCATACGGCGCTTTCCCCAGGGATTGTTGAGCACAATAACACCACCGTGATCTTCGATCAATTGCACGATACGGCTGGTTACGGTTTCAACTTCTTCCGGATTCTGCGAAACATCCACGATATAAATCGTGCTATACCGGTTTTCCATTGTTTCTCCTTTGGTCTTATGGCCTCGCCACATGTTTTGGGCGAAGCAGGATTGATTAATTAATAAACATGCGGCGAGAATATAGCATTTGTCGCCGCATGTTCAAAACAGAAATATTATTTTTCTAAACGAGGAACGGCGCGATAACCAACGCTACCACGCTCATCAATTTGATGAGAATGTTCAACGACGGGCCGGAAGTATCTTTGAACGGATCACCAACCGTATCGCCGACAACTGCGGCTTTATGCGGATCAGATCCTTTGAAGTACTTCTGACCTTTGATTTCGACACCTTCTTCAAACATTTTTTTTGCGTTATCCCATGCACCTCCGGCGTTGGATTGAAAAATTGCCATCAACACACCGGAAACGGTAACACCTGCCAGCAATCCACCGAGCATCTCGGCGCCGCCGCCCAATCCGATGGCGACAGGAACGATGACTGCCATCAAGCCGGGCGCCACCATTTCCTTAATTGCAGATGCCGTAGAAATTTCAACGCATTTGCCGTATTCGGCTTTTCCGTCGGCTGCTTCAAATGTTTTCTGATCTTCTTTTGACCAATCTTTAAAATCTTTTCCATCATTTTGACGCATAACATTTAATGCTGCTTTTAATTGCGGGATGCTGTTAAACTGACGCCGAACTTCTTCGATCATTGCCATAGCCGCACGTCCGACGGCGTTCATTGCCATTGCGGAAAACAGGAACGGCAACATTCCGCCGAGGAATAATCCCGCCATAACCGTTGCTTTGGAAATGTCGATAGAATCGATTTTCGCGGTGGTCATAAATGCGCTGAACAATGCCAATGCAGTTAATGCGGCTGAACCAATTGCAAAACCTTTTCCGATGGCAGCGGTTGTGTTACCCACCGCATCCAGTTTGTCTGTGCGACCACGTACTTCTTTCGGTAATTCAGACATTTCCGCGATACCGCCGGCGTTATCCGAAATCGGACCGTATGCATCAACAGCGAGCTGAATGCCGGTATTGGAAAGCATCCCGACTGCCGCAATTGCGATGCCGTATAATCCGCCAAAATGAAAAGCTGCAATAATAGAGGTTGAGAGAACAATAATTGGCAGTGCTGTCGAAATCATCCCGACGCCAAGTCCTGCAATAATATTGGTTGCGTATCCGGTCAACGATTGCTCAACAATTGAAAGAACCGGTTTTTTGCCGGTTCCGGTGTAATACTCCGTGATAACACCGATGAGAATGCCTGCGACCAAACCAACTATTGTTGCAATAAAAATACCCGTCGAGGTGTATTCTTTGCCTGCATGGACCCATGCTTCAGGCAACATTCCGGTAATAATAAAATATGCGGCAACAACCATCAGAGCCGATGATCCGAACTCACCCATATTTAACGCTTTTTGAGGATTACCACCTTCTTTTACGCGGACAAAAAATGTCCCGATAATCGACATGACAATGCCGGTTGCGGCAAGTGCCAGCGGTAAAAGAATGGCTGATAGTCCATTGTAAGTATCTGCAGACATAAAACTGGAGCTAACCATAAAGGTTGCACCCAAAACCATCGTTCCGATAATCGAACCGACGTATGATTCAAACAAGTCGGCACCCATTCCGGCTACGTCACCAACGTTGTCGCCAACGTTATCAGCAATGGTTGCTGGGTTGAGCGGGTGGTCTTCAGGAATACCGGCTTCAACTTTACCGACAAGATCTGCACCAACATCCGCTGCTTTGGTGTAAATACCACCGCCAACACGGGCAAACAATGCAATTGAGGATGCACCAAAGGAAAACCCGGTAATAACGGTAATAACTTTGTGGACAGAATCGAACATGTTGCTATACAACAAAAACAATACTGAAAGTCCTAAAATACCCAAACCGACAACACCCATACCCATAACCGAACCGCCGGCAAAAGCGATTTCGAGTGCAGGTCCTAAGCCTTTACGTGCAGCGTTAGTTGTGCGCACATTTGCTTTTGTTGCGACTTTCATGCCGATATAGCCGGCCATCGCAGAGCAAAACGCACCCAGGATAAAGGAAAAAGCGACCAGTGGATGTGATTGATCATCCGCAGTGACGCCCAGAAGAACGGCTACAACAACCACAAAAATGATGAGCACACGGTATTCTGCTTTGAGAAAAGCCATTGCCCCTTCGGAGATGTGAGATGCGATTTTGCGCATCTTTTCTGTTCCCGCATCCTGTTTCGTAACCCAGCTTGATCGCCAAAAAGTGTATAACAACCCTAAAATCCCGGCACCAAGTGACAAATACAACAATAGGCCCTGATTCACTTTCCAGACCTCCTTAAATTGATTAGTTTGAGTCTTCCAGATAATTGCGATTGTATTTATTCATTGTTGCTTCCGGACCGGATGTTACGAAAGAAACTGTCGCATCAGCTGCCCATTCCACCATTTCAGCAAGATGATCGCGTTCCGACCGGTTAAAAGCAGACAATACAAAACCGCTCATATCTCCGCTTATTATAGAATGTTTGCTTCCGATTCCGAATCTAAGGCGGTGAAACAGATTCGATTTTGTCGCTTCAATAATTGACTTCAGACCATTTTGACCACCGGCACTTCCGTTTGGCTTGATACGAATGCTTCCAAACGGCAAATGAAAATCATCTACAACGACTATAATTTCGTTGGCAAGGTCAGTTTTATAATACTCGATGATATGACGAACCGCCTGCCCACTTAAATTCATGTAGGTAGTCGGCTTTACGAGCAAAACGGGGGTTGAGTCCAGGGAGATTTTTGACTGAAGATACGGGCCGCGGCCCTTTGAAAAACTGCCATTAAAACGGCTATTTAAACGATCAACAACCAAAAACCCGACATTGTGCCGGGTTTTTTCATATTTTTCACCCGGATTACCTAAACCAATAATAACATGCACTTAAATTAGCCCGGTTTAACGAAAATTTCAGAATCATTAATTATTCGGCAGATTCATCGGATTCTTCTGATTCAACCGGTTCGGCTGTTTCAGATTCGCTATCTATTTGGCTAAGTGCACCTCTTGTCAGTTCTACCAGTGCAATTGCATCATTGGGATCATTCAAAATCCGGACATTTTCATAATTTAAATCTTTTACCTGTATGGATTTACCAATTGCAAGATTGGTAATATCGATTTCGATTTGATCAGGAAGATGTTCAGGAAAGCATTCAATAGATAACTCACGAAGTGGTTGCTGCAACATGCCGCCAAGCTTTACACCACGCGCCTCGCCTTTGAGGTTTATTGGCACCATAATACGCATAGTTTTAGACATGTTGACACCCAGAAAATCGACATGAAGTACTCTTTCAGTCACCGGATGATATTGCACTTCTTTTAATACGCATTTGAGCGGGTTCTTTTCACCCTCTACTTTGAGGTCAACCAAACCGTGTGCGTGATTTAAAAATTGCGATAAGTTTTTTTCATCAAATACAACCGAAACAGCATCCTCACCTGCGCGATAGAAAACTCCCGGAACTACGCCATTACTACGCATCTTTTTAATGTTGCGGCGTCCTGTCTCTTCACGTTTTTTAGCTTCGATGGTAATAACAGACATTACTCGTTCTCCTTCTACCTGATTAAAAAAATGCAACCCTATATCCGGATTGCATATTGATACTTACAAAATGATAGCTGGGGTGCTAGGACTCGAACCTAGGAATGGCGGGACCAAAACCCGCTGCCTTACCACTTGGCTACACCCCAGTATCTAAAACTGAAATAACAATCTCAAAGTCGGGCGAAAATATAACATACGTGGATATGGTTGTCAAGTATAAATATCATTTATTGTGATTAGTTTCCCGAAATTCTGATTCAGTTATCAAAGTTTGATTTCGATGATAGCCTATTGGATATTCGTTTTTTTGCTTTTGCTTTCAACCAAGAAATGTTTAGATTAATTGTTTCAATACGAGATGAACTGCTAAGATACACGAATACGAAACTTAACTTCTTTGAATAAATTGAAATACAAGTTTTTTATCCCCAACATTGTTCTGATCCTTCTCGCGATTCAATTGTTGGGAGATACAATAATCCGAAGCGATGATATTTCAAATTGGCAACCGGATGATTTTCTGACATATTTTATCAGCCTGGTTACGGCATTTTCTTTCTGGTTGCTGTTCGCATGGTTAACCGTCAGCCTGCAACGTATTCATTGGCTAATGGCTTTTCCGGGCGTATTTATTGTGTTTTTGATTGAAACCGTTATTCTCATTCTAAGCTACGGCTACTTCGGTTATTTTAATGCAATGCCAAATTTTTACTCTTGGGAATACATCCTCGAAGAACCGACCGATGTTTACGCAATTCTTACCAGCTCTCTAAAAATAACCCATTTTTTGATATTGACAATAGCTACCGCGCTGTTGTCAGGTATTTGGTATTGGCAAATCGGGCGTTACAGAGATAAAAAATTTTTGCCATACAGCGTTTTTGCCGCATTGTTGTTGTTTCTCGGCGGCTCGGCTTACATCTTTTTGAACGTCCGAAAAATCGACCAATCATCGGTGCCGGATGTCAATTCAGTTGCAGCAATTTCGAGCATCGCAATGGATCATTATTGGCACAACAATTCCACAACTGGCAGTGGATTGAAAAAGGCAAACCGTATCCAAATCCCTCAATCGAATGCCGAAGTGCCCGCAAATGTGCTGATTATCGTTAATGAAAGTTTGCGACGCAAAAATTTGCATGCATTTGGATATCCCGCAGATACAACGCCGGTAATTAGCAAATTCCTGAAATCACATGAAAACGAAGTGTTCATTTTTCCAAACGCGTACTCAAATGCGACGACAACAATGTTGTCATTAACATCTATGTTAACAGGCATTTCTACCGTTCAATCCTCAGAAATTTTGCACCAATCGCCATTGGTTTTCGGCTATGCAAAATCACTGAATTATCAAACCTTCTTTGTATCTGCCCAAAGTTTCGCCTGGCGAAATTTCGATGTTTTTTTTGAAACTCCTTCACTTGACATTTTCTGGAACAAAGAAATTGGCTTTGCGCCGCGTGTTCACGACATTGGAACAGACGATCGATTGATGATCAGGGAATTCAAAAAAAGCTTGTTGCGCATCGATCAAAAACCGTTTTTGGGCGTGGTTCATACCAACTGCAATCATTACCCATATTTTTCGCAACAACCTTCGGGTTCATTGCTGGACAGATATAATCAATCCATCCGGTTTTTGGATAATCAGTTTGATGAAATTATCAAACAATTGGTCGAAACGGAATTACTGCAAAAAACTGTCATCATTTTCACATCTGATCACGGCGAGGCGTTTGGCGAGCACAACTATTTCGGACATTTGCGAACGTTTTACGAAGAAGAAAGCGGTATCCCATTCTGGATTTACATTCCCCAGTCGCTGCAAAAATATTATGGTGAAAAAATCGAAACGCTGCGTGCCAATACGAAACATAATATTTCCAACCTTGATCTGGTTCCGACGGTTATCGATTTGCTGAAAGTACCAAAAGTGCCGGAAGAAATCAGAAAAAATTTTCTCGGCAACAGCTTGCTAAAACCTTTCGATCCCAATCGATATATTTTCATGCTGAACAACAACGAAGTATCTAACTATAAGATATTCCTGAGCTTAGGTGTTATTACCGGAGATTACAAATACATGCTGATCAAAAAAGGCAGCGCTTTTCGTGAAGTCACTTTTAATATCCGGTTGGATGAATTGGAGAGCAACAACCTCACAAATGTGCACCACAAACTGGTTGATGACATTCAGTCCGAAATTCGCAAATACGATTCCGCACGAAAAATTCTGGAGCTTGCAAAGCAAAATCCATACGACAATTAATTTGAATTAGCAATAGTTGAGGTGAGAGATTATCATTTCAAAACTGCGGTTCCAACCAACTCTGATACTTTTCGCGATAAAGATTCAACAGTAAACGGTTTTTGAAGCAGCGGCACAGCATCGTTTTGCACCAATCCGGCAACGGCGCGCTGCTCGCCCAATCCGGTGCTCAACAGCACCTGCACAGCCGGATTCATTTTCCGTAGCGCCCGAAAAACCTGTTCCCCGTTCAATCCCGGCATGCCAAAATCGAGAATAACCAGTGCGATGTCGCTGGCATTTTCATAATATTTTCGCAGCCCTTCGCGACCGTTTTTGGCAATCAGAACATTAAAATTCATCATTTGCAGCATTGCTTCGTAAACTTCCAGCAAATGGGGTTCGTCGTCAATTACCAAAATAGTTTGGGCATTCGGCGCGCTTTTGCCATTCGTGATGTTGTGCCCGTTGTCGCTGTCTTTTCGGGCTGGTGAGCGGACAATTGCTACTTTTGGCTGATTTGTTTCCGGCTTGGTTTCTGCACGTTTTGCCTCTGCTTTCGGCGTGGCTGTCGTCGTCTGTTTTTGGTCCGCAACTTTCGCAGAAGGCAAATACAGGTGAAAAATGCTCCCCTTATTTTCAACACTTTGCAACATTAAATAGCCGTTATGCTTTTTGATGATTCCCTGCACAATGCTCAATCCCAAACCGGAACCCTGCCCGTTGCCTTTTGTCGAATAAAACGGTTTAAAAATTTGTTTGCGAATTTCCTGCGGAATACCGCCGCCGTTGTCCTGCACACTCAGGCACACATAATTGCCGGGCTTTAAGGCTTTGAAATTACCGGATTTAGCGTCGATAATTTTCTCGCGAACGCGAATAATTATTTTGCCGCCATCCGGCATTGCATCTTTTGCATTTGATGCAAGATTGAGCAACACCTGCGTTACCTGACCATAATCGCCATTGATTTCGGGTGCAGATTCCGGCAAATCATACTGCACATCAATCGCAGAACCGACCATTTTTTCAACCAGATCGCGCGTATCTTCGACCAGTTCGAGCAGGCTGAATCGGGATTTTTCAACTGCCGGTTCGCTTTTGGAGTAATTCAATAATTTACCGGTAATCGCAGCCGCACGTTGCGCCATCTGATAAATGACCCGCGCCCGGTTCTGGTTTTGCTCAATATTTTCCGGCTGCTGCAGAATCATTTGAGCGCTCGGTAAAATTGCGCCAATAATATTATTGAAATCATGCGCAAGTCCGGTAGCCAACTGGCTGACCGTTTCCCGTTTTTGGGCGCTTTGCAATTGCGGTTCCAGTTTTTCGACCGGATTCAGCTCCAAAGCTTCCAGCAAAACAGCGGGTTTGCCGCGAAAATCTATCGGCAAAAAATTAACCGAACAGGGAATTACCAATCCATCGGCACGGCTGAGGCGAAAATTTTCCTGATAAATACTGCTGTTTTCTTCAACATAATTGAGCGTTTTGCGGAAAAGCACCAGATCATCCGGGTGAATCCATGCGGAAATCGGCAATTCGACCGCTCGCTCCGGCGTAATTTCCATCAAATTGGTGAATTGGCGATTAAAAGAAAGCCCCTCACCTTCCCGGACAATCCACATTGGCAGTTGCGAACGATCGAAAATCATCCGGTAATTGGCGTCTTTTTCACGGGCACCCTGCACAGCGGTCAATCGCTCCAATGCCGATTGGCAAAACTGGCTCAACAGCACAAAAATGTGGCGATCATTTTCATCAAATTTTTTCGAACGGTGGGTAATTCCAGCCTGCAAAATAACTTTTGCCTGACCATGAATCCGGATAATTTCAACAAGCTGCTGCTCTTTTTGCAGATTTTCATTTTTCAACAGCTCGGCGGAAAGCAATTTTGATACTTCCGTGCGCACATCAATTTCGTCGTTTTTTTCCCAATCGCGAAACGTTTGGCGATCGATAAATACATGTTCGGAATTTTCTGATTCGGGATATCCATAGCCCAACCCGAACAGAAAACCGTTGTCTGTCAACAATAGCATAGCTGCGGCATCTGCTGCCGGGATCGTTTGGCGGATCGCTGCAACGACCGATTGGTAAATTCGCGAGGTATCAATTTGCGACTTTAGTTCGGCGCTGAATCGATGCAAACCTGCCAATCTACCGGCAAGCTCCGAATCATTTTTTTGAGCACTAATTTCGGTCGCCCACAGCAAATAAACCGGTTTGCCAAATATTTTTGCCAATTTTATCAACCGGAAATCGAGCGTTTTGTCCTGTTCCCGCGCATCATTTTGTATTTTTATTTGAATCGTTTTTCGATGTTTGCCGGCACTCTGCGATTGAGCCAAAATTTCCCAAAAATTAACCGCAGTAATTTTTCTGTCGCTCTCGTTTTGCAAAACTGCGGCGCTTTTCGGCAGCGTGCCGTTTGCCGGTTTTTCCGGTTGAGCAATTTGCTGAACCAGCAACGGCGTCGCATACAATGTTTGGGCATTCTGATCAACCAGCAAGGTCATATCTTTTCGCGAATCGATCAGATATCGCAGCAGGTAATCGGGCGGCAATTGTCCCAGCAATTCGGCTGTGTCGCTTTCCATCAGCACCGTTACGCCGGCGATGGGCTTGCCATCGGTTGAATACAAAATTCGCCCGATCTCCAGAACGTTTCGCCAGTCGCCATCGTTGTGTTTTAAACGATAACCAAGCTCGTAAACCGGTGAGCGATTTTCAACCGAATTACGCCATGATGTGAGGACATCCGGCATGTCGTCCGGGTGAATCAACATGTCCCAATTTACCGAAGTCAACAAACGACGCTCTGCCAAACCGAGGAATTGCTTCAGTTGGCGATCCATGCGCACAGTTCCCTCGAACCGGCGACCGTCAACGCGCAAAACCATCAGGCTTGGGCGGTTTTCCGGCAATTCTCCATCGAGAATTTCAATCACTGTGCCATTTTTGGGTTCGGAATATTGGCGAATCTGGGTGTTTAGATAGCGAAAAACGCGGTCAAAAATGCTGATCACTTTTAAAATTTGTTCATCGGTTTCCCGTGCGCCGCGTCTTTTTTGTTCTTCCATAATATATGAAAGCATCGAACTGCGCAAACTGGTCAACCCCTGCGCCGCTAAAAAATACGGTACTTCATCGCGAAACAGGTTGGGGAAAAGATCGGAAATAAATGTGTCGATTTCTGCGGAATTGTCGGATTTAAGCGAACGCAGCAAAAACTGGACGAGCAAATACCAGGATTTCATATTGATAAACGGCTTCAACTCGGCATTGTCGCGAATCCAGGTTTGCAACAACCCCGGATAGCGGTTTTCCCCGTGCGTTGACGATGCTTTCAAAGATTTTCCGGTTTCGTCCATTTTGCCTAATTACCTGAAAATATACACGTTAGCAACTGTTTGTTTTGGTGCCAACGGAAAATACGACAATAATTTTAAAACTTCCACAAAAATCTGAGGTCAACCTACTACTTTGCTGTAGATTTAAATTTCTTTATTGTAATTATTCAATGTTTCTGCATTTTTTTTAACAATCCGATGCCATAAAAACACTTTGATGCGATATTTTGCATCGTGTAGCAAAGAGATGATTACACTTGATTTAACTCAGTTTTACGGCTATTTTTCCCAAAACTTTATTTTCTCGGCAAAAAATATTGGATCGCAAAATGAACCGGCTGATAATTGACGGCTACAATTTGTTGAATTGTGGGAATCTGAATATCCCGCTGAATCTTGAACTGGAAACCCAACGCGACTATTTGATTCGTCAATTGCAAAATTATGCAGCTACCCAAAACTGCCACATCACGGTAGTTTTTGACAACCGGCAACGGTCAGCGAGCGCATTTTCTCCCGCAAAATTATTGAAAATAATTTTCAGTTCGCCCGGAAAAGAAGCGGACGATGTGATCCGGAAAATGGTTCGCAAAAGCAAAGCACCGGCAAAACTAACCGTTGTGACATCAGACCGGGTGATTCGGATGACTGCCAAAGATCACGGTGTTTCAAATCTGACATCCGAAGAATTTGGGCGAATGATCCGCAAAAACAGCACAGCAAACAGCAGCAATAAAAAGTTTCAGCAAACCAAAACCAAATTTCAGAGCGATCTGAGCGACGCGGAAGTGGATTACTGGAAAACGCTATTCGAAAACCGGGATGACAAGGATTGAAATTGCGTCTGCCGAATAACCCCAAATCCATTTTTGTTGTGATTGCTGCCGGCGTTTTGGCGCTGATTCTCCTCAATTTTTGGGGCTGGCTATTTTTGAACCGGCTGGATACCCAACTGCTGGATGCACTCTCCCGTCAATCGCAGCGCAACAGTGAAGTTTATGCGCTGCAAATCAGCGAAAAATTTGTGTTTACCGATTTGTTCGGGCTGTCACCGGACGACGTCCGGTTGATTGCGCTGGAGCAGTTGCTTTACGAATTTCAACGCGCCGGTGAGCTGGAAAATGTGTTTGTGATTTCGCCGGATAAAGCACAGTGGATTTCCCCCGAATTGACCGAAGCCGGTCAGAATCGCGCCAGACAATTTCCGGTAAACGACAGTCTTTTTCAAAATACACAGCTCGGAGAGGGCACGCTCGTTGAGCGTGTTCACTTTGGAAGCGATTATTTTTTAACAACTTACACGCCAATTTTAAATGAATTTGGTGTGCCGACAGCCGTTTTGCTGGTTGAAGCACCGGCAGATATTTTTGCCACTCTCTATTTTTTCCGGCGCAGCCTGATTGTTACGGCGGCAGCCGGAACCGCAGTTATTTTGTTATTTGCAGGCTTAATTGTGCTGGCAATCCGGCAGTTATTCCAAACCCGGGAAACGTTGGAAAAGCAAAACCGTTTGGCGGAATTGGGGCAAATGGCGGCGATGGTTGCTCACGAAATTCGCAATCCGCTCAGCATCATCAAAGGATCGGCGGAAGTGTTGCGCAAAAAATACCGGCAGCACGATGACGAAATGTTCGATTTTATTCCCGACGAAATTAACCGGCTGAACCGGCTGGTCAGCGATTTTTTGCAATTCGCAAAGCAGCGAGAACTGGCATTGTCGAGCCAAAATCCCGCGGAACTGTTGCAATCGCTAAAACGGCAATTTCAGGATGAACGGCTCGTTTTCAACTTCCCGGAAAACGTCCCGCAGCTAAAATTGAACGAGGATGCGTTCAAACAGGTAATGATAAATATTATCGAAAACGCCCGGCAATCGGTCGCAGCAGCTGCGGATGGCGGTAAAATTGTCGTCGATATTGCCACAAAAAATGGCGGTTCAAACAGCGTTTCCATCCGGGTAACGGACAACGGTTGCGGCATGTCCGCCGAAACGCTGGAGCGGATGTTTGAACCATTTTACAGCACCCGCGCAACCGGTAGCGGTTTGGGAATGGCAATCACAAAACAGTTGGCGGCTCAGATGAACGGCACAATTTCCGTTATCAGCCAAACCGGAAAAGGCACAACGGTAACGTTAATTTTTCCGAATGGCTGAAAAATACCTCATTTATGGCATTGAATTTCAACCTAAAAATTGCGTAAATCAAATCTATGGCTCGAATAATCACTGTAATATGTTGCACTTTGTGGCTGACCGGCTCACAAATGAGTGCCCAAAAAGACGCCGAAAAGCTGGAATATTGGCAGATTTACGACGCATTTATGGACCTGGAACCAGACGCCGGACAAATGGCGGAAGTGACCAATCTCCAACTGATTCGCGATGTTGGTAAATTTACGCTCAACAAAGGTGTTTTATATTTGTGCAAACCGATTAACGGCAAGGTTTATTCGGCAATTTTCCGGGGCGAGGGCGTTTTTTCGTTCACACCGCCAACGAATGTCGAAGCCGAACAGCTCGAACGGTTTTATGAAAAACCGTCATTAAGCGAAGAATTCAAATCACTGTTCATCGTTTTTGCGGATTCAACGTTACCCGAACTTCAGAAAAAACTTACCTTTAGCGAAAAAAGTCCACGGCGCGATTTTCGCGATGACGTTGAATACGCCATCAAATATCTTTACCGGAAAACCGGAAAACAGTTTGATAGCGCCATCATGAAAACGGTTCTCGAAAGCGAAACTAACGGCTTTTTTTATGCCCATTTCAGCGATCGCAAAACCGACCCGTTATTTTTCGAAATCAACCCGTTTCAGGAAGAAGAAGTGCGATTTATGCGCCGGCTGAACGGGCCATCGTATTTATATATTGCGGAAGTGATCAACCAGTTTCATCAGCATTCGGACTATCTTTCCGGGGCGGATCAGCGCGAGGAAGATAAAAGCCGGTTGCATATTTCCGAATACGATTTGGATGTGACGCTAAAAGGCAGTCAGCTCAAATTTTCTGCAACGGCAACAATTTCACTCGAATTATTGTTGAAATCGCAAAACTGGCTGGAGCTGAACCTGTTTTCCGAACTGGAAATTGATTCCGCTTTTTGGGAAAATGGCGAGCCGGTTGAATTTGTGAAAGAAAAGGAAAATCCCTATTTATGGATAAAATGCGACCGGACTACCGGAATTGGTGAAATGCGGGAAATCACTTTTCACTATCACGGTGATTTGATTGAGCGCGCCAGAGACTGGTTTTATATCCGGTCATCGCGAAATTGGTATCCCAAACATGGCACCCGCAAAAAAGCGGATTTCCGAGTGACCTATCGCTATCCGGACAATTTCCAGTTCGCCGGTTCCGGCGAATTTGTATCTGCGGATACGCTCGATAAAATGATTATCAGCCGTTGGAAATCGCCGGAACCGATGCACAACATGTCATTTAATATCGGATTTTTTACAGATTACAAAATCGTAAATGACACCATTCCACCGGTTACCATTCAAATGGCAGAAACCGGGCACCGGGAAATCGCCCATTCGCTGGCAGCGCAGGGCATCGGTAGCGGCAGGAATATGGAAGTTCAGGTCGGAAAGGATGTTCGCCGCAGCATGACGCTTTTTCAGGAAATGCTGGCTCCCCTACCCCTCAATCATTTTTTTGCAACGGACATTCCCTTCAGTCACGGCGAGGCGTTTCCGGGATTGATTCACCTGTCGTGGCAAACCTTCCAAATGACCCGCAACAGCGGCGACGACGAGGTTTTCCGCGCGCACGAGGTTGCGCATCAATGGTGGGGCATCGGCGTCGATTTTGCGACGTATCACGATCAATGGATCAGCGAGGCATTTTCGGAATATTGCGGCTGGCTGTATCTGCATGATCTCGTTAAAAAAGAGGAAGATAACGACGACAAATTTTACGATTTGCTCGAAACCCGGCGAAAAGAGATCACCGGAAACCGAAAATTTATTTTGGGCGATGGTCAAAAAGCCGGGCCAATCTGGCTTGGATACCGGACACTCAGCAGCGATACGCAGGGCGATTACCGGCTGATTATTTACCAAAAAGGTGCGTGGGTGCTGCACATGATCCGCTCGATGCTGACCGATACCGGAACGCTGGACGACAGCCGCTTCTGGCAACTATTGGGCGAATTTTACCGTAAATATGCGGGCAGCCAGGTTTCAACAGCGCATTTTATGTCATTTCTGGAATTGTTTACCGGTGAAAAATGGGATTGGTTTTTTAACCAATGGGTGTTCGGAACAGATATTCCAACTTACATTTTCAGCCACAATATCGCCCAATTACCGGGCGGCGAATATAGCGCGAGTTGCCGGGTTAGCCAGGAAAACGTGCCACAGGATTTCAAAATGCCGGTGTTGATCGGCGTGAGGTTTGAAAACGACCGGATCGAGGTTCACCGTCAGTTAATTGATGGCGAAACAGCTTTTGAAATCGGTCCGTTTTCTGAAAAACCTAAGGATATTATTTTCAATCACTTAGAATCTGTTTTATGCGAAACAAAGAGTGAAAAATGGCAACATTGATACATCCATCTTTTGCAACATTCGGACGGCAAATCGGTTGCCTTTTTGCAATATTTTTTTTGTTCTCCGGCTGTATGCGCCAGGTTATTCAAACGCCATCCGGGGTGATCAGCGATGGCAGGTACGATTTGGCATTTCCCTTCGGTGAAAATTCCGATGCGCTAAACGACATGCTGGAAACGGTGAAGCTGGTCAACGCAACCGCGTATTACGAAAGCTTTCAATTCCCGATCGAAGACCAGATTCAAAAAGGTGATATTAATTCGGACTTGATTGAAAGCGGCAAATATGAACGAACTGTTTTCAACGATTACGCCGTTGGCACTGCCACGGTTGTCTATCATTACCGGAACAGGGTTGCCGCGTTAACCTGCGCACATGTGGTTGATTTTGCGGATACGATTTATACGTTTTTCGCGAACGAAAAAGGTGAAGAATCGCCGATAATTCATCGCGTTTCTTTTAAAAAACAGCAGAAAAATTTTCTTGCAAATCTGCGGCAGGGTGAAGATTTTGAAATTTTGGCAATCGATCATGAAAATGATATTGCGATTATTGGGAAAAAGTTACTTTTCGTATCTGAAGATATTCCGGTATTTGACTATCGGTTGGGGCGATCGGAAGAATTGGAATGGGGCAGTTTGCTGTATTTGATCGGCTACCCATCTGGTAAAAAAATGCTGACAACCGGCATCGTCAGCAGTCCGAACCGCAATTTCAAACACGATTTTTTGCTGGACGCTTTGTTTAACCGCGGCTTTAGCGGCGGCATTGCACTTGCGATTCGCGATGGTTATCCAAATTTTGAACTGGTGGGCATCGTAAACGCGGTTTCGGCGGAAAATGAAGTGGTGCTGGTTCCCAGCGAATTCCCGGAAAAAGGGGATTTTCCAATCAACGTTCCATACACCGGCAGCATTTATGCTGCCATGCGAAAAAAAATCAATTACGGCATTTCATTTGGCATTTCCATCGAATCCATTTTGCTGTTTTTGCAGGAAAATGACAGCCAGCTTCGCCGGAAAGGGTATCTGCTGGATTTGTTTTTCAAAAATCCTGTGGAAAATTAACGAGCGATTTGCACCAAATCAACACGGATAGAATCCACCGGAATCGCCTCGAATTTCATCCTGCTGAGCGTTTTTCCCGACTCCGTTTCGACATCCACCCGCCACTCTCCCGGCGCAATATTTTTTTTGAATGTGTAGCCGCGATACCCGCTTTCGCGTCCGCCGGTAATTTGATACCGCATTCGGTCTGTTGTATGCCAACTGCTGTTTTTTCCATCCCATTTTTGCCAGTGATGAAAAATTGAAGTGCCCAATTCTGTCGGTGCAAAAACGGAGGCAAAACAGAACACCGTATCGCCTTCAACATAATGAAATTCCGGATTGAAACGCGCCCAAAATTGATACCAGTCCGGTTGCTCAAACGTGATCTGATACTTGCCATCCAACCGTTCAACGCTGTGGCAAATGCTGCCATATTTTAGCGACAGCGGCACCGGCGGAATCCAGTTCAAAAAATAAAATGCGTTAAAAATGACGAACAATCCCAAGATCAGAGAATTGACCCGTTGAAATTGCTCGCGACTTTTGATGGCTGAAAAATGATGCAGCCCAAAAATGATGCCTAAAACGATGCTCAAACTGAGAAATCCACCGAGTAAAAACACCCACACATTGATTGTTTTTATCACAACCGGAAGGAAAAAAGTGAGAAATGCAAACACAACCAAAAAATACAGTGACATCTGCAAATACAGATTGTCCAGCCGTTCCCGCAGAAATTCGTTGATGAGCAGCAGAAAAATAAGTATTGCCAAAAACAAATCGGTTTTGGTGAACGCCGCGCTTTGCGAATAAAAAACAACGTATGCGCTAAACAGCCCGCCGAACAAAAATTGGACAATCACCGGATACCATTCGCGATAGCGAAGCCAAAACGGTTTGCTGAGAACGCCGTGGTTTACCAAATTTTGAATCACAATCAGCACACCGGCTAAAACCACATAAAACAACAGGATAGAGTTGTCCAAAACCCTGTCGATTCTGCCAAGTGTGAAGTTATCCCAACCGAATCCGGCGATAAATGAGACAATCGGTGCATATTTTTCAAACCGGCGATACGCCGCTTTCCCACGATTTACAACCGGTCCCGCTGCAGATTTGAGCCAATAAATCATAGTTTCCCACTGTGGATATAGTGTCGTCAATTCGAAAAAATTACGGAAAATCGCTCAGATAATCAACCGGGATTCCGTCGGGAAATTACCAATTGACTTCTATCAAAATGTCGGTGCCCTCAACTTTTACGGGATACGGTTCAACCGGCGTCACTGCCGGAAAGCTCAAATGTTCGCCGGTCCGGATATCGAATCGTGCGCCGTGCAACGGGCATTCAATTTCGCAGCCATCCACAATTTTTCCTTCAGCCAGCGAAGCTTCGGCGTGGGAGCAGGTATCTTCAATCGCGTAAAATCCATTTGCCAGTTTGAAAATGGCAATCAGCACGTCATCGTAATCAACCACAACGACATGTTTGTTTTCGAAATCACTCAGTTTTGCAACGTTTACCCATTTAGCCATTCGTATTTCTCGTCAATTTCACAGTGAATTTGGATATAAATAGAAATGCAGGCATCAATAATTGCTACCTGCATTCCATATTGGAGGGGTTTTAAGGGGTTTTTTATCGGTGTTAATTACCCGTTGAAACGGGGAATTTTGGAACCGCATGCGCGGGCATGTTTTACCTGGGCATACTGTTCCGGCGTAATTGAGGGACCTTTTGTCGTGCACAATTGGTCAAATGCCCCTTTCAGAACGCTGGCGATTTGATCAAATGTATATCCTTCAATATTGAAACGGTGCAACATGAAAATCGGCTGACCGTTTTTGAACATCGCCATTGCGGGAGATGATGGCGGAAACATATTCAAATATTGTTCGCGAACATGGGCAACTGCCGCTTTTTCCTGTCCGGCAAAAACGGTCACCAATTTGTCGGGAATTACGGAGTGCTGCAACGCTTCGCAAACACCGGGACGGGCACTGCCGGCTGCGCAACCGCAAACGGAATTGATCACCATCAAAACGGTTTTATCATCATTTTGCCCGATGGCATTGTCAACATCTTCGGGTGTGTATAATTCTTCAAATCCGACGGCCAATAGCTCATCACGCATCGGTTGAACAGCTTCCGGATCATACGTCGGTTGCATCATAAATGGAAATTGCGACATGGATTCGTCCTCAACTAAATATATGTAAATAATTAATTTTATTAAACTTCGCTAACAATTGTTGTATAAACTTGTTACATGAAACCGAGTTCAAGCCGTGCTGCTTCGGTCATCATTTCCATATTCCACGGCGGATCCCAAACCAGTTCCACAACAGCTTCACTCACTTCCGGGATCGATCGAATTTTACTTTCCACTTCACCGGGCAGCGTTCCGGCAACCGGACACATCGGCGAAGTGAGGGTCATTTTCACAAACGCTTTGTTTTCTTCATCAACAAAAATATCGTAAATGAGTCCCAATTCATAAATATCAACCGGAATTTCCGGGTCGTAACACGTTTTCAGCACTTCAACAATTGAAGATTTTACATCTGTTTTGCTCTCAACCATTTCTATCCTCTATCCGACAAATCTTTAATTATTCTGTAGTTACCGTTTTTTCTTCGCTGCTCAGGGCTGCGTTGAACGCATGCCAGGCTAAACCGGCACATTTTACACGCGACGGAAATTCCCGGACTCCGGCGAGCACAATCAGGCTGCCGAGCAAATCTTCTTCGGCATTAGCGTTTGATTTGCCGGTAATCATTCCGATAAAATGGGAAAAAATATTCTGTGATTCCGCAATCGTTTTGCCCTTCAACGCAACCGTCATCAACGATGCGGATGCTTTGGAAATAGCGCAACCGGCAGCTTCGAAATGCACATCGGTAATGATGTTGCCATCCACCTGAACGTAAATTTTTATTTTATCACCGCAGAGCGGATTAAATCCTTCCGCCTCATGATTGCAATCAATTTTGCCATAATTTTTCGGATTACGGTTGTGATCGAGAATCACCTGTTGATACAGCTCGCGCAATTCGTCCATTAACAAAACACCTTAATCATTTCTTTCAGAGAATTTACCAACGCGTCAAAATCGGCGCGGTTATTGTAAATGCCGATCGATGCCCGGGTGGTTGCCGGAACCTCGAAAAAATCCATCACCGGCTGTGTGCAGTGATGTCCGGTGCGGACAGCAATGCCATCGCGATCCGCCCAGGTGCCGATGTCGTGCGGGTGAACGCCCTCAACAACAAAAGAGATAACGGCAGATTTTTCCCGCGCAGTTCCTATGATACGTAATTCAGGAATCGATGTCAACCGTTCAGTCGCGTAATCCAGCAGCGCGTGTTCGTATTCGGCAATGTTTGGCAACCCGATATTTTCAACATATTTGATCGCTTCGCCCAATCCGATAACGCCGGCAATGTTTGGCGTGCCGGCTTCAAATTTATACGGGAGTTCGTTAAACGTCGTTTTTTCAAAAGATACAGTTAATATCATGTCGCCACCGCCACGATACGGCGGCATTTTTTCCAACCACTTTTCTTTTCCGTAGAGCACACCAACGCCGGTGGGACCATAAATTTTATGCCCGGAGAACGCCAGAAAATCGCAATCAAGCTGCTGAACATCCAGCAATTGGTGTTGCACGGCTTGCGCCGCATCGACCAAAACAGGGACATCCTGCGCATGCCCGAGATCGATAATTTCCCGTACCGGATTGACCGTGCCGAGCGAGTTGGAAATGTAAACCACAGAAATCAGCCGGGTTCGATCGTTGATCATTTCCGGCAGCTTTTCCATCACCAAATCACCATTTTCATCGATAGGCAAAACGCGCAATTTTGCGCCGGTTCTGTCGCACAACAGCTGCCACGGAACAATATTCGAATGGTGTTCCATCCCGGTAATGATAATTTCATCACCGGATTTGATGTACGCTTGCCCAAAAGATGCGGCAACCAAATTGATGCTGTCAGTTGTTCCGCCGGTGAAAATGACTTCGCGTTCTGATTTTGCGTTGATAAATTGCTGAACCGTTTTCCGGGCAGCTTCATATTTTTCAGACGCGATTTCGCTGAGGCGATACACACCACGGTGAATATTGGCATTTTCCGAACGGTAGTAATTGGCGATCGTGTCGATCACCACATTCGGTTTTTGGGTGGATGCGGCGTTATCCAGAAAAACCAGCGGTTTTCCGTGCATTTTTTCCTGAAGAATCGGGAAATCCGACCGGATTTTTTCCACATCAAAACTTACTTTTTGAGCCGGTTTTTTCAAATCGGCCACCGTGGCATTTGCCATTAAATAAACCTCTATCTAAAATAAAAACTATAGCTTACGAAAATGTTCGAGCAACTGCTCGTCCAGCTCTTCGCGAATTTCATCGATGGTGACATAATCCAGCGCTTCCAATACAAATGCATATTGCAGCATGGAATATGCAACATCTGCGGGAATGCCGCGCGAACGTAAATAGAACAGCGATTCATCATCCAGCTGCCCGACCGTTGCGCCGTGACTGCATTTCACATCGTCGGCAAAAATTTCCAGCTGCGGTTTGGAATTGATGACCGCATCATCCGTCAACAACAGCGCTTTGTTATTTTGATACGCGTTGGTTTTTTGAGCATCCTGGCGCACAAAAATTTTCCCGTTGAACACACCGCGGGATTTTCCGCCCAAAATGCCTTTGTAAACTTCGTTGCTGTAGCAATTCGGTTTGGCATGATCGATAGCCGTATGGTTGTCGATGTGCTGACGACCGGTTGCCATGTATGCACCGATCAAATGACCTTCGCAATGTTCGTCATCGAGTTTCAAATTGAAATTATTGCGCACCAATTTGCCGCCCATATCCAGATTCACCAGCGTAAAATTGCTGTCGCGAACCTGATGCGCTTGCAGCGTTTTGATGTGAAACGCATTTAACGCCTCGTCCTGCACGCGAACGTAATCCAGTTTTGCGCCAGCGTTCATCACAACTTCGGTCACGCCGTTGTTGAAATACACATTTTCCGCATCGATTGCCGCATATTTTTCAACGATTTTGGCTTGCGAATGCTTCCCGGCGATGACCAGATTTCGCGGATTCGCGTAAAATTCTTTCTCACGCGCATCGGATATATACAGCAGGTGAATCGGCTGCTCAATCACAGCATTGTCCGCAATGTGAATGAAAACGCCATCATTGGCAAACGCGGTATTTAGCGCGGTAAACGGATCTTCCGAGAAGTCCGCAATTTTCGCCAGATATTTATTGACGAGGCTCGCATGCTTTTCCGTTGCACCCGAAAGGCTTTCCACAATAACGCCTTTCGGCGCTTCATAATTTGAAAATTCCGGTGAATAATGACCGTTGATCAACACCACCAGGTTTTTCGAAAGTGCTTTAAATGCATATTTTTCAATATCTTTGGCAGACAATTTATTGGACGGTAAATCCAATTGAAACTTGTGTTTCAAAATCGGGGAAACGGAAGTGTATTTCCACTCCTCGTCCCGTCGTCCGGGGAAACCCAGTTTGTTGAACGCTTCCAAAGCCGATTTTCTCACCTGATGAAACGGCAGTTCGCTGCTCCCGTTCAGGCTTGTTTCAAATGCTTTGAAATTCGAAACATACCAGTTTTGCATATCACTGGCATCCGTTTTTATACTGCTCATAATTATTGTTTACCTTCATTTTTTCGACGTTTATCAATCAAATTGCAATTACCAAAATCAGACACCGACAGTTTCGTTGTTCACCCAGTCGTAACCGTGTTCTTCGAGCCGCAGTGCCAGGTCTTTTCCACCCGATTCCACGATTTTGCCATTCACGAGCACGTGAACAACATCAGGAACGATGTAATTCAGCAATCGCTGATAGTGGGTAATCACCAAAAAGGAGCGTTTGCTATCCCGCATTTGATTGACGCCGTTTGCAACGATTTTCAGCGCGTCGATATCCAGCCCGGAATCAGTTTCGTCCATAATTGCCAGTTTCGGCTCCAAAACTGCCATTTGGAAAATTTCGTTGCGTTTTTTCTCGCCACCGGAAAAACCTTCGTTAACCGAGCGGTGGAGAAATTTTTCTTCCATATCAACCGTTTTGAGCTTGGTGCGAATCAATTTGAGAAATTCCATTGCGTCGAGTTTTTCTTCGCCCCGGGCTTCGCGGATTTGATTCACGGCCGTTTTCAAAAAATTGACGTTGCTGACACCGGGAATTTCCACCGGATATTGAAACGCCAGAAAAAGCCCGTTGTGGGCACGATCTTCCGGTCCCATTTCCAGCAAATCCTCGCCCTCGAAAACAACCTGGCCATCTGTGATTTCATATTCTTCGCGTCCCGCCAGCACATTTGCGAGCGTGCTTTTGCCGGAGCCGTTCGGTCCCATAATCGCATGCACTTCGCCGGGATTGATTTTCAGATCGAGGCCTTTCAAAATTTCGTTACCTTCGACTGACGCATGTAAGTTTTTAATCTCGAGCATTTTTATTCTTCCTCAATTCCTTTTACGTATTTATCTTATAATATTTTGTTTTCAAGTTCATTTAAAACAACCGTTTGCACCATAAATTATCCAACGGAACCTTCGAGGCTGATCGCCAGTAATTTTTGTGCTTCGACCGCAAATTCCATCGGCAGTTCGCGGAAAACCTCTTTCGCGAAACCGTTTACGATCAATCCGATGGCGTTTTCCGTACTGATGCCGCGCTGGTTGCAATAGAAAATCTGGTCTTCACCGATTTTCGAAGTGGTTGCTTCGTGCTCCACTTTGGCGGATTTATCACCAATTTCCAGATACGGGAAGGTGTGTGCGCCGCATCGATCGCCAATCAGCAACGAATCGCATTGCGAGAAGTTGCGGGCGTTGGTTGCGCCCTTCACCACTTTCACCAATCCGCGATAGGAATTCTGGCTTTTGCCAGCGGAAATGCCTTTGGAAATGATGGTGCTTTTGGTGTTTTTACCGACGTGAATCATTTTGGTGCCGGTATCGGCTTGCTGGTAATTGTTGGTCAACGCGACGGAGTAAAATTCGCCGGTTGAGTTGTCACCTTTCAAAATCACGCTGGGATATTTCCAGGTGATTGCTGAGCCGGTTTCCACCTGCGTCCAGCTGATTTTGCTGTTTGCGCCGTCGCACAAACCGCGTTTCGTCACAAAATTGTAGATGCCGCCTTTGCCCTGCTCATCGCCGGGATACCAGTTTTGAACGGTTGAATATTTGACGGTGGCATCTTTGTGCGCATAAATTTCTACAACTGCGGCGTGCAACTGATGTTCATCGCGCATCGGCGCGGTGCAGCCTTCCAGATAGCTAACCGTGCTAGCTTCTTCCGCGATAATCAGCGTGCGCTCAAACTGTCCCGTTTTTGCCGCGTTGATGCGGAAATAAGTGGACAATTCCATCGGGCAGCGAACGCCTTTCGGAATGTAGCAAAACGAGCCATCTGTAAAAACTGCGGAGTTTAGCGCGGCAAAAAAGTTGTCGGCATACGGCACAACGCTGCCGAGATATTGTTGCACCAATTCTTGGTGATCGATAATCGCTTCGGACATTGAGCAAAAAATAATGCCGTGTTTGGAAAGCTCTTTTTTGAACGTTGTTGCCACAGAAACGCTATCGATGACGGCATCAACCGCAACACCTGTGAGCAATTTTTGCTCTTCCAGCGAGATACCAAGTTTGTTAAATGTATCGATCAGCTTCGGATCAACCTCGTCCAGGCTTTCCGGATTTTTTGTCTGTTTTGGGGCTGCGTAATAATACGCATCCTGATAATCAATCGGTGAATATTTGACGTTCGGCCAACGCGGCTCTTTCATGGTCAGCCAATGTTTGTAAGCTTTCAACCGCCAATTCAGCATCCATTCCGGCTCGTTTTTTTTGAAGGATATCATGCGAACAATGTCCTCATTGAGACCCTGGGGAACCGTATCATTTTCGATATCGGTAACGAAACCCCATTTGTATTCGCTCTTTATCCGACTTTCAATAATTTGTTGTTCGTTACTCATCCTAATCTATCCTTTTGATTGTAAATGATAATTTCCTTCCATTCAACACCCGGGAGATTTCCGCCAGAACCGAGCCGGATTCCGGCGGAAACACATAAACAGATAAAATTCAACTGCTTAAATCACATATTTTTCAAATCGAAAAAAATACGAATCGATCGTTTTCTACGGCTCCAGATCGAAACGTTTGTAGTTTTTGGCAATATAATCTGCCCATTTTTCAGGCACTTCATCTTCCGGGAAAATAGCTTCAACCGGGCATTCCGGTTCGCAGGCACCGCAATCAATGCATTCCTCGGGATGAATGTAAAGCATCTCGTTGATGGAGATCATTTTCGCTTTGTCTTCTTCACTCAAGGTCATTCCGTCTGCCGGATAGATGCAATCTACCGGGCAAACTTCAACACAGGCGGTGTCACATGTGCCAATACAAGGTTCGGTAATAATGTAAGTCATGGTCGTCTCCTTCGAGCGGATTTAGTTAAGTTAAGGGTATTTGTGATAGCGTTTTCGCAGCTTCGATAGGCTTTGTAAATGAAATCGTATTGTCTTGAAGATCCTTCAGTGTAATTTCGTGTAGCGCTTCTAACAACTTCACTTGCAACTTTTCCATTGGGTTACGAATATTGCAGTAATCTAATTGATCACATTGACAATCGCCAAGATTATTTAAACAATTCACCACGCGAATCGGACCATCAACAGCATGAATAACCTGCGTTAACCGAATGTTTTCCGGGTTGCTGGACAGCTCATATCCACCCCGGACACCCTGCACAGAACGAACATAACTGCAACGCGCCAGACTCTGCAATACTTTGCCAATCAGCTCCTGCGGAAAGTTAAAATGCTGGGCCAACTCCCTGCTGGTGATCAGATCGTTACTTTTCCGGTCCGCCATGTATAACAGCGATATCAGCGCATATTCAACTTTTTTGCTAAATTTAAGCATTGCCATAAACCTGATTATTGTGGTCTTAAATACCTTCAAAAAATCGCTCTAACAAAATACGACATTTTTAGTCGTATTTCATGGCAAATATAATTTCATGAGTACAAACTGTCAACATTAAATTAAATTTAGGCTGAAAAATAAGGGAAGAATCACGAATGTTGCGAAAATATGCCATTTTAGCATTCCTGAGTTTTGTGTGGGGCACAACCTGGATTGCCATAAAATACAGCTTGATCGGAATCCCGCCATTTTTGGGCGCTTCCGCCCGATTTTTGGTGGCGCTCGCATGCCTGCTCGGATACGCAGCGTACAAACGGCGCTCGTTAAAAATATCATCAAAAGATTTTTCGATGATATTTATTTCATCTATCCTATTGTATTTATTGGATTACGGATTGATTTATTGGGGCGAACAATATATCAACGCCGGCGCAACGGCGATTTTTTTTGCCACATTTCCGCTGTTTACGGGCGTCGTTTCCAATTTCGTTTTCCGCAGCGAAGCGTTTCAGTGGCAAAAATTTTTGGGATTGGTCATCGGATTTTTGGGGATCGCCATCGTTTTTTACGACCAATTATTGCAAACGCGCTTTGAAGGTATGGTTGTGTGGGCGTCTATCGCGGTAATTATCAGCGCACTTTCGGCAGCTGTTTCGCTGGTGATGGTAAAAAAATATCTCAGCCATATGGAAACAGTAACGCTCACGCTCCACCAAATGATTTGGGGCGTGGTTATGCTCGGGCTGATCGGTTTATTGAGTGGCGAATTGCCGTTGATTAAATATCACGCGGCATCGATAATCGCGGTAGTTTACATGGGAATTGTTGCCTCGGCGTTGGCGTTTGTGCTCTACTATTATTTATTGAAAGAAATGAGCGCAATTTCAGTATCTTCAATAATTTACATAACCCCGGTTGTGGCGATTTTAATCGGTTGGGCAATGCTCAACGAAAGCATCACGCCGCAAATTGTCACCGGAATGCTGGTTACTTTTGTTGGCATTTTTGTTTCACAAATGAAGGAATACCAAAAATATTTGTCGCGAAAAACCGTTCAAAAATATAACTGAATAGCAGCTTCCAACCGACTGCCGATACCGCGCTGATAGCTGAAATATACGCCGGGCTGAACGTTGCTCCACAACGGCACAAAGCGAATTTCGTTGCGAATCAGCCGGCTGCCGATTTGCCAGATTTGCATCTGGAAATTGAACAAGGTATCGCCGCTGCGATTTGCTATATCCACAGACATTTGATAGCTAAATGCCGTAATTTTATTCGATAGATTGATCATCAGTTGACTAAACAGGCGGTGCTGACCACGAATACCGAAACCGCTGCCGATCGCATTTAGCGGTTGATCGCGTTCAAACCCGCTGGCGAAAACCGGATAAACCGAGAAATGGTGATCCAGATTTACCTGCCATGATTGGTGAATTTCCGTGCCGAACTTGTTTTCCAACGGTAAAAAGCCGTATCGCAATTGGGTATCCTTTTGCCAATTTGCCGGCGATTGATGCGACCAGCGAACCGCGGCGACACCGTTTTTGGTGATTTTCAACGATTCGCTGCGAAAATTGAACCAAATTTGGTTGTTTTTATGCTGAAAACGGGTTGTCAACGATTCAGAAAATCGCTGATTTCGATTGGCTAACGCGAACCGAACGGAAGCCGTTTTTTGCCGGAAATGCACATCTCCCAACCACTGCCGGATATGCCAAACCGATTGTTTTTCTATCAGTATAAATTGTCCCAATTTGATTTTCGAATGCGGGTAAAACAGAACATTTCCCAAATATTGTTGTTGTTTTCCGTGCCATTCGCCTGCCATTGAAACTGCGTATCGCCGTCCGAAACCGTTCAAATCCAGCGTTTGGCGTTTGCTGCCGGCGGCGTTTTGATGCGAAAACGTCGCCAGCCAATTGCGGTATTTGCCATCGAAATATTGGTAGCGATCATTTTGCGAGGTTCGCTGACCAAACCGGACAAACGATCGCTCGAATCCAATTTTGCCAAAAAACTGCTGATTTTCCTGCCCTGCCAGCCCGGCATTCATGTATCCAAATTCATACCGATCAGACAATTCCAGGTTAACGAAATTGCTGGAATGTCCGGCAAATTCTGCGGCTCGCCGATAGGTGAACCGGTTGCCGGCGGCATCCGCAACATCTGCGTGAAAGTGATGAATTTCCAGATCGTCGAGGGAAAATCTGCCGTTTTCGACAATTTTCCAGCGATAATCTCCGGCATCACCGGCGAATTGATAACGGTGCGGAATTTTCACAAAAAATGCAGATGGCGAATTGCGATTGTAACTTTGCTGCATAATTCCGAAGATCGCAAATGCAGTATAATCAATAGCATACGGATCGCCAAACTGCTGATCGCTGAACCGGTGAATTGCCGTTGCAACACCGCTGCGAAATTCTTGCATCAATTGATTTTGGTGGGTGATCTGATAATAATCCGGCCAGTGGCGATATACCTCACCGGAATTGGGCTGTCGCGCCAGCCAGCCCAGCAAATCGGGCGATCGACGGAACGGTTCCGGCAATTCAACGGGATGAAAATTTGCCCCGATTTCCAGCGGACCGCTGCCGTTCAACAACAGTTTTGTGGTGCCGCCATCGCTCAAAAACGGTACAACTTCCCGGCGCTGAAATTGGAATGCTCCCGGAAAAATACCGCTGATTTCCATTTCGAAATTTACCGGCGGCGCATCCAAAAATCCCTGCCAGCCAAAAGCGGTGCGGCTTAACACCAACGTAACCGGAATTTCAAATGTGAGCTCAAATTCATCCGTTGAAAAAAAAGTGCCGGAGTTGATCAGCAACCCGGAAATCTGCCCGTCCGCAGCCATTTGCACCCAAACGACGCGGGCATCGGTTTTCCACTGCGAACTTTCCAGAATTTTCCCGTTGCCAACGGCAACTTCGGTGATGGTTTCATCCGCTGCGTTGGCGATGCGGTATCCGCGAACGCCGTTTTTTATCGCCAGCGGCGATAGTTGAATTTCACCCGTTTGCCCGGATTCCGGAAGCATCACCGTTAAAAAAAGTCCGTTGCGGACATCGCGCTGTCCAATTTGCAAATTGTTAACCGGAACGCCCTTACTTTTTGGAGTGAACAATCCAAAATCCTGCACAATTTGCGGCGATTCGCTTTCGGACGTCAGCGTCAGCAATTTCAATCGCGCCGTCGGCTGGACAATTTCCAGCACATTCGGGTGAAGCTGCCGCAGCTTTCCGGGATGATTGAAATTGAGCCGGATATCGTGCGGCTGCTGCGCATCAAATTCATCGATCATCAGCAACATATTATTGCCGGAGAAAAGGGCGCTGCGCATCAACTGCACATCGCCGATGCTGTGTGAAAACTTCGCTCCCGCAACAGTTTCTGTCTGAAAAGCGTGTTCGATTTTACTGGCAATCGGATCCCCAAAAATCGGGTTTTCATACGTTCCCATCCCATCAACCAAAATGCCGTTGCCGGATTTCCCGGACAAAAACCACGGCCGATTGGGATCGGAAGTTGCGTTACCGTACCCCGCATCCACAATAAAATCTTCGCCGAATGCGCTGATTTCAACGCTCATCGGGTCAATATGCTCATGCCGGCTGGCAAACCACTGTTCGCGCTCGGATAAAAACGCCGCAAAAAATTGGGGTTGAACCGCGCGATCCCGGAAAATCACCTCGCCGGATTCAACAAAAAACCGATTCGGCGAACCATATTCTGGTAAAACCTGGTCACTTCCGTCGTAAATCGCTAACGCTTCAACCACGTTTCTTTCGGCGGAAACCAGCGGTGGCTCCGCCAAAAAATGCGCCCGCCACTGCCCCGCCAACCTGCTTTGCGGGATGGTCAGCGGCAGATAAAAAAATCGCGTTTGATAGGCGTCATCGAACGCTGAATATTGACCGCTGCCTTTGTTATTTGCCAACAGCCAATTGACCAGTCGTTCCAAATACGGGTGCCGAAACAGCTCGATACCGGTGACATTTTCGAAATACACAGAAAACGCGGCGAGATGGCTGCAAATAAAATTGCCGTAATAAACGCCCTCGGCATAGCCGCCATCCGGCGCGATGATTCCCAGCGATCGCGATAAAAATTTGAGTCCGGTTTGCCACATCGACTGGCGGTCGTTTCGAATAAAATTTTCCGGGTGATCCAGCACAATTGCAATGGTGAGAATGGCAATTGCCATCACCGTTGTGTGGTTATTGTTACCGGCGAGCAACACGGCATCCATCAATTGACGGCTGATTTGCGCAAGTTTTCCGAGCGCATCAGTCCTTATTTCATCAGATAAATCGTCGTAAACCAGATCGAGCGCCACAGCAACCGGAATCGCCGACTGCGCGCTTTCCAGATAATCGCCCCAACCGACGGAATTTTTTCCACCCTCAAAATTAACGATTTCCGGTGGTTCCGGCAGCGCAGCCAACAGCCTTTCCAGCGCGGAGAGATAGTGTTTTTCACCGGTGATCCGGTATAAAAATGCCAGCGATTTCATGTCTTCCGCCTGCCGGAGCAAAAACGGCTCCGGTCGAAAAAAATCCTGCAAATACGGTTCAGTCTGCATTTTCAACAACCAAAACCAGTTGGAAAACGGTGAGCGAATCAGGTTTTGTCGTGCCCGAAATAATTGGTTTTCGCTGATCAAACGGGGATGCGCGACATTTTCCGGCAGATAAATTTGGGGTAATTCCAACGCGGTAAGCGGCAATTGCTCCAGCAAATTTTCCCTGCGGTAGCCCGCCGCAACGATGCCTTTTAACACCGATTCGGGGATTTTTTTGATATTTTTAGTGATTTGTGGTACAACCGCGCTGCTGTCCGGCGATGCGACCAAAACCGGCTGCACCAACATCAGTGTAACAAAAAAATGCCATCGCAAAAATTTGGGGAAGGGTATTCTGAAAGCGTCATTAATCGTTTCGATCATACGGTTGCTTTTTGTGTCTGGCGATTGAAATAAAATCAAAAAACCGTGCATCGGCGATGGAGATACATTTACGAATAACTTGCAATAATCACATATTAATGATAGATTTTCGTAAAATTTTAGACATATTTTTGGAAACCGCATGAAATTAACGACGTTTACTTTCGTATAAAAATCAATTATTAAATGAGACCGACAAACGATTGAAAACAAAATTAGCATATATTTCAAATTTTTTTATTCTCCGGCGAAATGCAGTCCTGCTGCTGGTCATTGCCGGATTTTCATATTATTGGTATCACGAATTTTCCAGCTTGCCGGGTGATCAGGCGCGGGTGCAAATTGTGTTGAGCATATTGGCGCTGTTTGCCTGCACATCGGTTTTGGCATTCGGGTTGATCACCACAATTCTGCCCTATTTATCGCTGATTTTCAAAAAGCGTATTTTGGAAACGGACGACGATGAAAAACAGGATATCATCAAATTGGGGTTCCGGCAAACCAGCCCGACGCCGGGACTGGTCGATACCGAAGCGCGTATTTACGGCATCCGTCGCCCGTTTCTCGGATTTCTGAAAGTGACTGTTTTTTTTGAAGATAACGTGGCCAGCGACGAAATTTTGGTCAACGAAGTACTCCGCGAAAACGGCAAAAGAATGGGCATTTTGGGTCGCAAACAGATGCTGTTACCGCACGTTCGCGATTACCGGTTTCGCAGCGCAATCATACATTTCGAAGATTTTTTCCACCTGTTTGCCCTTCCCTATCGCGAATCTGAACATCTGGGCGTGTTCACAGAGCCGCCAAAAACACTCAACAACGGCGTGCTGATCAACACCAAAAGTTCCGAAGATCCGGTCAAAAAAGTGATTCAACACCGCACCGCCAAAGGCGAATTGCTCGACTACAAAAAGTATGCACCGGGCGATGATATTCGCCGGATCATCTGGAAAAATTATGCCCGCAGCCGGGAACTCACCGTGCGGATTCACGATCGAACATTCCCGTATGTTTCGCATATCAACGTTTTGGCGAGTTTTTACGATGCATCGCCAACCGGCGGGCAACCGCTGCCGCTGAAAGATTTATTACTGGATATTTACAAAGAGAAAGTCCGGCAGGTGATTGACGCAATTATTGAGCAGGGTTTCAGCGTGCGATTTTTTGTCGATCAATCGATCGAACAGCATTATCAACTGGACGAGTATCAGCAAATGCTGTATTCGGTGAGCGCGGCAAAATGGCAATCCGGTTTGTCGATTGAGCAATTTATGAAAGATCGCTATTACGAATTGCACAAAGGCTCCACGGTGCTGCTGTTTTCCTCATTTTGCCCGATTCAATCGCTGGAGCAATTGCAGAACGGGCGACCGCTGGATGTGAATCTGGCGTTTTACAACGCCACAAAAACGCTCGATCTCAGCAAACCGCCATCTATTTTAAAACGCATCCTGTTCACCGACGCGTTTGAGCCGCTGGAATTTGCCAAACGCGAAAAATCCGCGCCAAAAACCGTGAAATTTATCAAACAAAACGACGCTGCAATTGAATCGTTGCTCGATCGTTACCGCCAATCCGTCATCGAAATTTGATATTGAAATGAGCACCCACAAATTAACATCCAGCGCACCGGGAAAACTGATTTTATTGGGCGAATATGCCGTTTTGGAAGGCGCGCCTGCGGTTGTTGCGGCAATTAATCGAAACGCGAATGTGCATATTTCCGCAAATAAAAACAGCAACTATTCGGTGGAATCGCCGGGATTGGGCATTTCGCAACAGCCGTTTGAATTGCTGGAAGGCGGCAAAATGACATTCCCGGAAACAGATGACGCAACCCGTCGCCTGCTCGTTTTTTTCTCCGCCGCCATTGAATCCGCTTTGCAGGAATCGCCGATTGAGCTGCCGCCATCCTCATTTTTATTGGAAACAGACCAGTTTTATTTCGAAAATTCCGGACAAAAATTGGGGCTTGGCTCCAGTGCGGCGCTGAGCATCGCGCTATTAAACGGCATTTTTGAATTTGCCAATCAACCGTTTGCGGATAAATACAGATTGTTTCAGCAGGCGGTTCGGGCGCATTACCGGGCGCAGGGCAAAATGGGCAGCGGTGTGGATATTGCGGCATCCGCAATCGGCGGTGTGTTGCAATATCAAATTGCGCCGGGTGATCCGCTCAACGCGATGATCGAGCCGCTTGATCTGCCGGAGAATCTGTTTATGCTGGTGGTTTGGTCGGGTAATCCGGCTTCCACCCGCGAGCTGGTGAGCCGGGTAAACGCGTTCCGGCAACGCGATGCCGCCGGTTTTTCCAAAATTCTTACGGCAATGAGTGATATTTCTTTCGAAGGCGCGCATGCCATCGCCAATGCTGAAATCGATAAATTTCTCGATTGCGTTGATGAATATTTTCAGCGAATGACAGAACTTGGCGAACGCAGCATCGCACCGATTATAACACCGGAACATGCCGCAATCCGGGAAATCGCAAAAACAGCGGGTGCGGTTTACAAGCCATCCGGCGCCGGTGGCGGCGATTTGGGTATCGCATTCGCCACTTCCCCGGAAATTATCGAAGCCGCAGCCGAGGCACTTGCGAAAGCCGGGTATTCGCCAATTGATGCGGCCATTGCCCATCGCGGTGTCCATATTTCATCGGATTAAAATTTTTATTTTTGTTGCAGGATAGCATTTTTATTGTTTATTCGTATGGTTTAACGAAACCTTGAGGCAGCATAATGGATCGCTCCCGCATTCCGGGTTTTTACAAATTGTCCGTTCAGGAACGGCTGGAAGTTCTGAAAGAACGCGAAATTATCACAGCCGATACCTTCAAATTATTATCCAGCGGGGCAAATGTGCTGGATAATGAAGCCGCTGATAAAATGATCGAAAATGTCATCGGCGTGTTCAGTTTGCCCATTGGATTGGGACTCAATTTTTTGATCAACGGGAAAGACTACATCGTGCCGATGGTCGTTGAGGAACCATCCATTGTTGCGGCGGTCAGTTCGGCTGCGAAAATTGTCCGGCAAAACGGCGGATTTGCGGCAAAAAGCACCGAGCCCATTCTCATCGGGCAGGTGCAGGTGATGGATATTGAACATCCTTCGCACGCCCAAAAAGCAATATTGCAGAATAAAGAAGAAATTTTAAACCTCGCCAACAGTTTTCATCCGAATATGGTTGCCCGTGGCGGCGGCGCAAAAGATGTGGAAGTGTTTATCCACCCAAATTCATCGTATCGCGGGGACATGCTTGTGGTTCACCTGCTGGTTGATACGCGTGATGCGATGGGCGCCAACCTCGTCAACACAATGTGCGAAGGCATTGCCGGTCTGGTGGAAAAAATCACCGGCGGCAAAGTGTTTTTGCGCATTTTGTCCAATCTCGCCGATCGTTCGCTGGTTACGGCGGAATGTGTGATTCCCACAAAATTTCTCGAAACCAAAAAGGGATTCAACGGCGAACAGGTTCGCGACGGGATTATTTTGGCGAATGAATTTGCGCTCGTTGATCCGTATCGCGCAACCACGCATAATAAAGGTATTTTGAACGGCATCGATCCGGTTGCAATTGCCACCGGCAACGATTGGCGAGCCATTGAATCGTCTGTGCATGCCTATGCGGCGCGCGGCAATCATTACTCATCGCTTACCAAATGGTCTAAAAATGATGATGGCGATCTCGTCGGACGCATCAAATTACCGCTGAAAGTGGGGATTGTCGGTGGTCCGGTGCAGTCGAACCCATCGGTCGCGCCATTGCTGCGCATTTTGAATGTCGAAAGCGCCCGCGAATTGATGGAAGTGATGGGCGCGGTCGGATTGGCACAAAATTTTTCAGCGATCAAAGCCCTCTCAACGGAAGGGATTCAGCAGGGGCACATGACCTTGCACGCCCGCACCGTTGCGATGGCAGCGGATGCGCCGCCCGATTTGTTCGACGAAGTCGTTGACCGGCTCATCGAGACCGGTGAAATAAAAGTGTGGAAAGCCGAGGAAATTGTGAAAGAATTGCGCGACAGAACCTCTGTTCCGGTTTCCCGACAAAAAGAAACAGAAATCCGGGTGGATTTGCCCGCCGGTTACGGCAAGGTTATTCTGTTTGGCGAGCATGCAGCGGTTTACGGAAGCCACGTTATTGCGGCGCCTATTCCAATTGCCATTCAATCCAAAGTGATCGACGCAAAGGAAGGCGTGCACCTGATTATTCCGCGATGGGGCGTGGAGGAACGGCTCACGAAAGACCGCAAACGCGAGCATTCCATTTACCAATCGCTGGATGTGATTTTAAAAACGCTCGATCTGAATGACCGAAGCATGCGCATCGAAATTTTCCCGCACATTCCGCGGGCAATGGGTTTGGGTGGATCGGCTGCGTTAGCCGTGGCGATTGTCCGGGCGCTTTCGGAGCACTACAAACTTGATCTCACCGATGAAAAAGTGAACGAACTTGCGTTCAAATCCGAACAGATTGTGCATGGCACGCCATCCGGCATCGATAACACGATGGCAACTTATGGCAAATTTATTCTTTTCCGGCGCGGAACACCGCCGCTCATCAAACCGCTGGCTGTCGAGAACCCGATTTCGCTGGTCATCGGCATCACCGGCGTGGAAAGCTTGACGGCAAAAATGGTGGCGAACGTCCGGCATTCGTGGGAAAAGAACAAAATGATGTACGAACGTATCTTCACAGAAATCAACGCTTTAGCGCTACGCGCGATGAAGGCGATCGTCCGAAACGAACTGGATACGCTCGGTGAATTGATGAACATTAACCAGGGGTTACTGAACGCAATTCAGGTTTCCAGTTGGGAGCTGGAGGAGTTGATTGAAATTGCCCGGAAAAGCGGTGCGCTCGGCGCAAAATTGACCGGAGGCGGCGGTGGCGGCGCAATGATCGCTCTGCCGGATAATCCGGAATCGGCAGAAAAAATTGCTGCAAGTATGCGCAAAGCCGGGTATCGGGCGATGGTTACCCAAATTGTTTGAAAACGCTAAATTAATCACAGGTTTGAAATGACAGAAAACAGTAAGCAGGTTTCATTCGACGACGAAATGTTGATTTTGGTAGATGATAACGACACCATCACCGGCTATGCGGACAAACTGGCCTGCCATCGTGGGGAAGGTGTTTTGCATCGTGCGTTTTCAATCTTTATATTCAATAAAAACAAAGAGTTGCTAATCCAAAAAAGAAGCCAGCAGAAACATTTGTGGCCGCTTATTTGGGCAAATAGTTGCTGCAGTCATCCCCGAAAAGGCGAAGAATTGGAGAATGCAACCAGCCGCAGGCTCGCCGAAGAGCTTGGCATCACCACCGATTTGAAGCACCTGTTCACGTTCAAATATCATGCGAAATATAAAAATGTGGGGTCGGAACGGGAGATGTGCGCGGTGTATATCGGGCGTTCGGATGATCAAATTCATCTCAACCCGAACGAAATTGCCGAAACCCGCTGGATTAGCATCAATGAATTGACCCGCGAGCTGGCCAAAAATGGCAATATTTATTCACCGTGGATAAAATTGGAATGGGAGCGGATGATGCTCAATCATCGCTCAGATATCGAAGCGCTGTTTCGCTGATTCAGGACAGCAAAAGGGTGCCGGAACTTTCGCCGCCTGCGATTTTCTGAAAATCCTTTGCGTGGCAAATATGCACCTTTTCAACACCGGCAGCAATTGCCGAAAATGCGTTATCTAATTTGGGAATCATGCCTGCCGAGATGATTCCTTTTGTTTTTAAATCGTTGTAAGTTAACGGGTTAATGGACGAAATAACGGATTCCGGATTTTCCGGATTTTCCAGCACACCTTTTTTCTCAAAACAATACATTAGCGAAACGCGAAAATTAGCGGTCAGCGCCTGCGCAACCGCAGCAGCTATGGTGTCGGCATTGGTGTTGAGCAAATTTCCATTGCCATCGTGGGTGAGCGGCGCAAGGACGGGCGTTAAACCGCTGTTCAGCAATGTGGCGAGCATCTCGCTGTCAATCCGTTCGATATCACCGACAAAACCATAATCGCGATCCCAACCACTGCGCTTTTTGGCGAGCATAATATTTGCGTCCGCACCGGTGAGTCCAATAGCGTTGCAGCCCAATTTCTGCAATTGCGCAACACTGTTTTTGTTGATTAATCCGCCGTAAACCATGGTTACAATTTTGAGCATTTCCGCGTCGGTAATGCGGCGTCCATCAATCATTTGAACCGGAATTTCTAATTTATTGGCAAGTTCTGTGGCGAGTTTTCCGCCGCCGTGCACCAAAATCCGCGGCTGGCTTATTGCCGCAAAGTCTGATAAAAATTGATGCAACTCACCATCGTCATTGATGACATTTCCGCCAATTTTAACGACCAACAACTGCTGCTTATCCATTGTTTTTATTTATTTTAGGAGTGAGAAAATGCACGTTGCAAACCGGCAGAAACATCCGTCAGCGGTGTTGTCAAGACCTGTTTTGCGAGAGAAATATCGAAGGATAAATCCTGCGGACGTTTGGCTGGCAGATGGATATCTGCCATTTTTGTGGGGATTAATCCGTTTTCGCTGAACCCGAACATATCGCAGATAATTTTGCCCATTTCCAACCGGGTGATCCGTTGACTGCCGCCGAGATTGAGCAAACCGGTGAAGGAATTGCCAGCCAATTCCCAAATCGCTTCTGCGAGATTATCCACTAAAATTGGCGTGCGAAATTCATCTTCAAATACGTTTACGGATTGACCTTCGCGCAATCTGCCGATCATCGATTCGGTAAATGTCACTTTCCCGTGCAGCGATTTTCCGTAAATCAACGCACTGCGGGCAACTACGGCGTTCGGGTGATTGCTGAGCACAAATGTTTCCGCAGCAAGTTTAATTTTTCCGTACTGATTTACCGGATTTGCGGCATCTGTTTCTGAATAATTGCGGTTTTCACCGTCATAAACCTGATCGGTAGAAATAAAAATGAAACGTGCACCGGTTAGATTTGCCACATCACAAAGATATTTTGTAAACGTCAAATTTGCGGTTACGGCGGCAGCGGGGCGCTGTTCGCATTTATCAATCTGGGTCATCGCGCCGCAATGGATAATCGTATCCGGTTGAAAATGCTGAACTTGCGTCCAATCCGGATTCGCATAATCCATTTGTAAACAGTCAATATTTGACGAAGTAATCGCAGGCGCGGTTGTGTGGTATTGCGCCAGAATATGAACATCCGCCTGTGCAAATTTCAGCAGATAATTTCCCAAAAATCCGGAAGCTCCGGTGATGAATACGTTTTTCAATTTTCCTGCCTTTTATGAGCGGGCGTGTCCCAAACCGATGATCTGATAGAAAACATGAAATTCCGGATTAAAATTAACGGAAGGAATAAAAAGAAAGAGCACACCAGCAGCTCTCTGAATGGTGAAAAATGTCTGATAAAAATGTGGAAACCATCGGTACATGAGCAACCCTAACCATATCGGGATGACTATAATTTAATGCTTAAATTTAGCCGATAGGTTTCGCCATGCAAGCTATTTTGTGCGTAGTCGACATACATTATTGATTTCCGGGCTTGGGTTTCATCATTTTGTTTGCGCAGCAATCGCACTACGTCAATTGCGCTGACGAGGCGATTGAGAATGAGCGCGCCAACAACCCAATTGGTGCGGCGTTTCCAGTCCAGCCGGTCGAAGCGTTTTTGCAAATATTCGCGGCGATTGTCTTCGCTGTTCCATTGCCACTGATATTCCGCAGTTTCCGGATAAGTGGCATCGATATCGCGTTCGAGCAATCGCTCGTGATTAAATTCATCGAGATCACCGGCGGTGCCGACATCGATCCAGAATTGATCATCTTTTCCTGCGGTGCGAACCCCGGCGTTTAGCGCAGCAAATGATTCCATATCATTTTGTAAAATATTGACATACGATTGTGCGCCCCAAAATCCCAGCCACAGCACCATTTCCGATCCAAAAAATACTTTTGCTGCGCCTTTGTTACCCATCGCCCACTCGCCTGCGCCGGGTAAAATCAGCGAGTAAAAGACATTCTGCGCGCCACCGCGTTTTTCGCTGAAAATTTCCGGCATTTTCCCATCGCTGTTTGCGGATGTTACTGCAGAAGTTGCATTTTGTGTCAGCAGCGATTTACTGAAATCGGTTGATTTCAACCCGGTTTGGGCGTTTATCGCAGTTGCGGAAAATGTAATCAGCGCCAGAAGAACCTGTGTTAGCGCACAAACGAATTTCGATTTTTTACTCATTGATAAAACTCAGGTTTTGAATTAGCGTAATTTACATTACATTTGCTTTAAAATTCAACAGCCAGTCCGAACATATTAACATATTCCCCGTTCAACCGGCGATTGTTGTAGGTTAACTGCATTTGGCGCTGGTTAAACCGCCGTGTTGTGAACCCCGCATCAATCGCAGATATAACATGGTTGACCAATGCGATCATCGTTCCATAGGCTGCTTTGTCATAAAGCTGGTTGGCTTCGTTGCGCATGCCGACATAATTTTTGTTCATTACTGTTACATTTTCGCGGCTGGCATCGCCGTAACCACCCTGATATCGATCAGTGTAGGACGCATCCGCCCAACCGTTACCAAATTGCTCCGGGTATTTGCCAATCATTTCGTAATATTGCTGGGTTGTTGTCGATGGTAATTCGTGGCTGAATCCGCTGATATATTGCGAAGATGCAAATTCTTTCAGGTCTTCCTCGGCGGTTTGCCAATCGGGAATCACTAAACGTCCGGCGGCATCTTCCACCATTGCATCATATTGCCCGTATGGAAATCCTTCAGCATCCGGGTACCGGCTTTGAACATAGGTATAAACGAACGTCCAGTATCGCTGTTCCGTCCAGTTTTGGTTGGCGAATGCCTCAAATTTGTCGGTTTGATCATCGCCTTTGCTATTGTATGAAACATACATGCCCCAGGCAACGGCTTCCGCAGCCAGAAAAATGGCGCTTTTAATGTAAGAATTTGCATAAAATTGCCCCGCGCCGGGCAAAACGGCAGACATTAAAACCGATTTTCCGATGGATTTTTGAGGCACGTTGCTGATCACCGCATCGTCCAACTGATCCTGAATATTATATGCAAGTGCATCATTCAGCAGTTGCCGGTTGACCAAAACGTTATCTGTTCTTTCGGGAAACGATTGCTGTCCCCATCCGGGAATCGCAATCAGGATTGTTAAAAACGCAAACAGCCGTTTCATAAATCACCTTTTATTGTAATTTGCAAATTTCACTCGATCATTTCAGATAGCGACGGGAGTCCAGCCGCAAATCGAAATCGAACAACACACCGAGGTAATATTTCCATTCTTTGGGATATGACACGCCATTATTCACCTGCACTTTCAGCGGATACGCTGCTTCAAAAAATATTCGTGTCGGGAAAAAATACCACGAAAATGTATCGAGCCGTAGCTGAACGCCAACGTCACTCAAAAAATCATCGAAATCGAGCGTGTTTTCTGACCATGCGTTGCCATATTGGGCAAAACCACCGAGATACAATTTGTCGAAATACATGTTCAGAAATTGTTTGTTGATATTCCGCAACAGCGGGAATCGATAAGTTGCCGTGCCGATCGCCACACGCCGCCCTTCCACGCTGTAAAACGGGTAGCCTTTCAGCCCGACCAAACCACCGCCGAAAAAGTGAAAAAAGCTGTCCACTTTGGTATCGATAAAGCCGCCCTGCATCCGCAAAGTGAGTGTGTGCCGGTCGGTGAACGGCACTTTGAAATATTCTTCCCAATTCATTTCAACGCGGTTAAAATTGAACTTGTCAAATATTTCCAGATTTTCTGCACGGTCGGTGGCGAAATCCGATAAAAATTTATTCCACTCCCGTTGAATCCGCAGCGTGAAATACCGCCCGTCGCGCGGGTTAATTTCCGTATCCAGATCGCGTTTGACGCTCACGTGTTTGAGCAATAAACTTACGGATTGACCTTTCAAATAGCTATATCGCAACGGCGCAAACTCAATCGGCGCATTGCTCACCGGGTCGTTAAATGCAAATCCTTTGATTCGGGCACGATACAGGCTTAAAATATATTCCAGCCGTGTATCGAATATTTTTCCCAAAATGCCCGGCAAAAAATGCCCGCGAAAGCCAAAATTTCCCTGAAACAAATTGAACTGAATATCAATTTCCGGCTCGACACCCGGGAATTCCGGTAGTATCACATTATCTTTAATATTTGCGGACTGGTTGAATAACTCAAGAAATACGGTCGGTTTGTGCATGTTGTATTCAAAAATACCGAACAAATCGTAGTCTTTATCGAGATTGATATCCGCCCCGCCAAAAAACGACAGCCGGTTCAGCAACTCATTTGTGTAAATGTAAAATCCGGGTTTGACGGTTTTGTAATCGACCAGCAGTCGCGGCATAAATGTGACGCTCGAAAAACTGTTTTTGTATGGCGTAGCCGGTGCCGGATTATCGACCCGTTGATTGACCGTCAATTCCGGGATGGTCTCGCCATAATTTTCGATGTAGCGCAGTTTTTCCGGCGCGACCGGTTGCGCATCATTTATGCGGTAAATTTTGTATCCCTGATTCACATATTGGGAATAAAACAAATCGCCTTCCGGCGTTAACGAGGGCATAAAAGCGCCGCCGACAACATTTGTCCACGCCTTTTTTGCACCGGCTTGCAAATTGGTGCTGTAAATATTGAAAATCCCGGTTTCGTCGCTGGCGTAAATCAATTCACCGGTAACCGGGTTGAAATCGGGATAACGTTCATCATATTCTGCGTTCAACACATAAGACATTTCGCCACCGGCGGCGGGAATTTTCGCGATATCCCGGGCAAATTCAATGGAGGTATCAAAATATATTTCTGCATCACTGGGTGCCCATCGCGGGTGGTAAATTTGCCGTCCATCCACAAATTGCGTGAGTTGCCGCAATGCAACACCTTTAAATCCGCTCTTTCGATATTTTTCCTGCCAATTTTTTTCAGAATCGTGGTTGCCATCAGCCAGCATTTCGTGTGAGTTCAAATCGTAATATCGCCAGAGCCAGTTTTCCTGAGCCAGCGCCTTTTCCAAATCACCCAATTCCAAAACATACAGATTTTGCAATCCGTCGCTTTCAATAATAAAGGTCAAATTATTGCCATTATTGGACCAATCCGGGTGTCTGGCGCGTAGGTTTCGTGTGATGCGATGCACCTCTTTTTTGGCGATATCGTAAATGAAAACATCATTATAAAGATGAAATTGATCCGTTGGGACAATTTTGCTGTAGGTTAAATAGTTGCCGTCCGGCGACCAACTCATTGAACCGGTGATGCGCTCGTCAATTTTCTGTTTTTCACCGGATTGCAAATTTTCGATAACCAGTTGATTTTGTGAGAGATAGTCCGCATCCCCGGTTGCCAGATACGCAACAAACTTACCATCCGGCGATACCTGCGGATGCATATTTCCGATGCCGTCTTCAACAAACGGTTCACCGGTTTGCAGGTTTGCTTGCACAGTCGAAAGACGCTCTGTGTATGTTTTCAACATCTCATCGTGCCAGCGTTTGTGCAACTCTTTGGCGCTGACACCGGTTGCTTTTTTCATTGCGCCATCGAACGAAATTGCAAACGGATTTGATGCGTTTATTGCGAGTTTAGTGACAACCGTATCACCATAATTTTCAGCAAGATAGCGCACAAAAGCGAACCCCTGATTATAGCTCGATTCGTTGCCGATACTGTTTTTTCCGAAATGTCCCATTTCGCTGAAATCGAGCAATTCACCGGTCATCACGCGATCGCGGAGGAGCATTTCGCGATGCGAATCGCGATAATCGAATCGTTTCGTGGGTGTCTGAAATTGCGAAACGCCTTCCGCGTACCAGACAGGAATCGTGATGCCGGAAATCGGGTAAGAAATCAGCACATCCGGGAATCCACGAACCACATCCTCCCGGCGTTCAGATTCGTATCCGAAAACCTGCAGCCAGCCAGCCGGAACACGACGGGTAAATTTGAGCGCTTTCTGGAGAGAAATAATGTGGGTGTATTCGTGGGTGATCACATCGCGCAGCCAGTTGTGGGTGCCGCGCAGCACGTAATCGAGATTTTCCGCCCAGATTTCAATTTTGTTATCAAAAAAATATGCGGCGCCGTTGGCGTAATCCTGGATATCTTTGATGATAAAATCAACTTTGGTATCCGGCTCGTACTGATACAATCCGGCAATGTCCGGATGAACATCTTCCGCTATTTTTGCGACGATATTTGCGGTGCGCTCGGTCCCCTGGTGGTAGTGCACTCTAAAGTGCTCTGTTTCAATGGTTTTCCAAACCAGCTCGGGATGATTCGGTTCATAGTCCTGAGCTTGCAGCACGGATAAAGGGTAAAGGATAAAAGATAAAACAAGTATGTAAAATAGATGTATGCTGTTGTTTTTCATTCGGTTAACGTCGCCCAAAATTTTTAAATATTATTTAACTACTGCAATTTTGATAATTTGTGACTCCGTTTTGCTACTGCTTTTTGCCTCAATTTGACCGAGATAAACCCCGCTTTGGACAGTACTCAAATCCCACAAAACTTCGTTATCCGTATTAGCAAAACCGGTACCTTTGAGCTCTTTTACCAAATCGCCGGCCAAATCGAAAATGCGAATATTGACATCGGCAGCTTCGGTTAAATAGTATCGAATAAATGTGTAATTTTCGCGATTAGGGTTGGGCCAATTGTATGCCCGGTCAGCCGGTATCAATCCGGAAAACGATTGTTGGGTCGTTTTGGCAACTGCCGAGGCGCGATTGGTATTTCCGGGTGTGGCGTGCTCTTGCGCCCACGGCTGCGGATTTGCCGCATCAAATTGGGCGTTCAGATCCCACACAAACATCGTTCCGGATTTACTGATACTGGCGAGTTCAACATCTCCATCTCCGTCGATATCCAGCAGCGCGGGCGTTACCACAATTGAATCGCCAACAGCAAGCGGGAAATCGCTCAACGTATTGCCATCAAAATCGTATCCGAGAATTAACCCCGACGGATCAACCGCCACAATGCTGGAAATATCCGGTGTTTGTTGCGAACTTTTTGCTGTAGAAATTTGGAGCAACGGATCGGTTAAATCACCAATCAGCGGTGCGATAAATAGATCGGTCGAGATTTCGGGTGTGTAAACCGTTTTCGGGAATTCCGTCCGAAGCGTCAAATTTTCATTGAAAATGGAGATGCGGTTATCGCCGGCCGCAACAAAAAATTCCGACTCCGGCTGACCCGAAGTAGCAGGAATGGTCACCGCAGCTAATCCACTTTGGACATTCAAAATAATCGATTCCGGCGAGGTTACGCCAGCAGCAACGCTAATCACACTGCCATCGTCATCAACAGTAACCAGCCCGTTTCCGACGAGCGGCGATCGACGGCCAACAGCTTCTGCAACTCGCTGCGCGGAACCATTGTAAATATTTCCAGATGTCCCGGTTGCGAACAACTCACCGCTTGCGTCAACAGTAATAAATCTCACCGGTTCGGGAATGGTTACAATTTCAGTAAAGGATACGTTGTTTTCATCGACGTTGAACTGCCAGATGCTGCCGTCTTCCCCACCCCAATAAATTTCGCTGCCATCATTTGGCGCAACCGGGAATGTGGAAAAACGGCTACCGTTATCATCTGCCGAAATCAGCCCGTTCAACCGGTTTTGTGCCCGGTCAAACAGATAGCTCAACGCCTGCCCTTCGCGGGTAAGGATTGTAATTCGCACATCACCATTTGGAAAAATAGTGAATGCCGGCGGTGTGATAAGTGTAAAATTTTCATCAATTTGCAGCACTTCCAGCGAATCGGTTCCCCATTGCGATTCACCGGTTTCGTCGATAACCAAAATTTTATTTGCGTCCGTTATAAGGATCATTTCCGAACGACCGTCCGCATTCACATCCAGCACTTTTAACGAGGTTGCGACCCCGTAAACTGCCGGGTCAACTTTTCTCGGAAAGTTCGGTTGGAAAAAATCCAGCGTTGCCTGAAATGTCACAACCGAATCACTTGCGGAAAAATTCGACAACGTGATATGGCTGTTCGCTTTGTTGAGATAGCTGCGGCTATTCGGCGTGCTGCCCGATGAAAATTTATTTTCAAAAAGTGGTGAGGAATTCGATGTGTACCACGGATCAAGCGCCCAGCCGAGTGAGGCATCTTGAATGCCGCTCAGAAAATCGAACGTTTCGCCGATATCCTGCGATCCGTCTGCTTCCTCCAAATCGATACCGCGATGGTTAGGATCGTCATTGATCCGGTTTTGGGCAATTTGCGCATTGATCACCGTTTCATCGATATGCCAGATCAGCGCACCGCCGCCCGGCAACGCGATATCGGGGTTTTTGGCATCGATCAACACGCCCCTCGGGCTAAACGTAACCTGATCGGCAAGGTATGTTTCCAGCACCTCTCGCATCGACGCCAGTTCATTTCGCCCTTCGGTGAGTACCAGTTGCAAACTATCCAGCCGCAGCTCACCCGAGTAGCGGTTTTCAACCAGAAAATACTCGTTGTCGTTTATCGGGAATTTGAAAACATGCGGCGATTGCGGCGAGAGAACGGCATTCAACGCCAGTTCATCGCCTTGCGCCTGATATATTGTCGTTGCGGATTCCCATCCGGCAAAAATGCGTGTCCAGGCCATCGGTAGCGCCGGCAATAAGCCGTCACCGTTGAACAAACCCGCATCCATCAACGCAAAACGCCCGACACCTGTCGCTCGTTCAGACGGACTGAACAGATCCGGAAAACCCAAATGAGAGCCGATATTGGATACCAGAATGCCGTTCAACCCCAACTGAATACCTTCCTGGCTTTCGGTTTCGGGCAAAACAATTCCATTTTTGATGGATGTAGCGCCGCCGTCCACAGCAATTTCGCTGATTCCCAAATTATTTTGCAGAAATTGGGACGTTACATATAATGAAGGGATGTCCTGAGGTGTGTCATCCAAACCCAAATCGATATCGCGACCGACACCCGCATGAAATACAACAAATGTATTGTATTTTGAGAAATCGATCAGCGGATCCGCGTCTGCCAATTGAATCGCATCGCGGAGTAGCCGGGCAATTCCCTGATCCACCGCTTGCGCCGATGTGTTGGGGTTGTAAGCTAACATCGACTCGCTGAGCCGATACGCATCCGTTTCTCCCGCAGGAAAAACATCACCGGTAACGATTAACGCCCCGCGACTCACCTTTTCAAAATAATTTTTGGCGAAAGTCAGATGATCCTGAAAATAGCTTCGATTATGCGGCGGCGGATCAATCTGGAAAGCAGTTGTCGAACTGCTCAGGTCAAAGGTTCCGTCGCCGGTGGTGGTAGTGGCGTTATCGGGCTGAAATTCAACCCGAATGGCCAAAATTTTCAAAGTGTCCGGGAGTGACTGTGCTTTTGCAGGCCAGAAGCCGATTGCCGACAGGCAGACAAACACCAATCCCCCCAAAACAACGCGTTTCAACATATCGCTGTTCCATGTTCTGAATTTTTAACGGCGCAATTTTTGAAATTAAAATCGCGCCGAAAACAAGTTTCGAATAATTTAGAATATTGCTGAAAGTGAAAATCTGATGGTGTCAGCAAGCGGGCTATCTTCAACTGTGCCAAGGATATAGCTAAAATCGACACCCAAAAATGAAATCCGGACACCGCCGCCGAATGTGTAAAACTTACGGGCGCCGTAGCTCGGGTCTTCGTAAAAGAAACCGGTACGCAATGCGATCAAATTGGTGTACCAATATTCCACACCAATCGAATGCGTCAGGCGGTTAAAGAAATCGCCGCCACCCCAGGCGCTTCCCAAATATGACACAAAACTGGCTCTGCGATCCTCTTCATCACGCGGCACCATCAGGCGGTTGATGTCGTAAAGCACCGTAAACCTGTTAAATTCGGAATCCAGCACCCGGTAAGCAATACCGACCCGCAAATTGGTGGGAATCGGGTCTGCCTGCTCTTTGTCGATGTAGGTAATTTTGGGGCCAAAATTGGCGAGATTTGCACCGATGCTCAATTGTTTCATAAATCCGGGGTGATACAGCGCGCCGATATCCAACGCAAAAGTAGAACCAACGCCTTTACCCTGTTCGATATCGACCTGAACCGGTGATAATCTGGAATAAATGAATTTCAGGTTCACACCGATGCCGAGATTTTCTTTTACCTTCAATCCATAGGCGCCGGTTACAGCGAACTCGTTACTGGTAAACGTGCCGATCAGGTTTCCGTTCACGTCTGTCTGGTTGTTTTCACCGTAGTTCATGAACTGGATTCCCAAACCAACGGTGCCAATACCCGGAAGGTTGTATTTTCCGGCAGCAAAATCATAATACAAATCGCTGAGGTTGAATGCAGGTAACCAGTTAACGTGCATCAGGGTTGCTTCACCCTGAGTTGAGCGGTCAAAGGTGTTTTCTTCGAAGGCTAAACCGGCGGGATTCCAATAGATTGCGTTGGCATCGCTAGGGTCAGCAACACCAGCTTCGCCCATTCCACCCTGACGTGCGCCGGCATTGATCATCATGAACAACACGGTTGCTTCGCCTTGGGCAAACACATATGTAATGGGAGTAAAACAAAATAGAATTGCAATAAATGCAGCAAATTTGGCTCTCATTGATACGATCCTCCTGGATTAATAAACAAAAAACCGAGCAAATGGGCGAGCGACTGACCATTCGGTTCTACTGTTAGGATGCAACATATTCGATTAGGAGTTAAACATAATTAAAAAGTTAAACATAGTTACTTCAACAACTTACTTTTCCTTAACAACCAAATCGATATGCATCCTCCGATTCATTATTTATTAATCATTTTCGCTGCAGAGATGCGAATTTAGGCTACCTGCCCAAATAAATCAAGCATTTTTTGAAACGAGGTTATCTTTTTTCAATCTTTTGATATTATTCCGAATATTCAAAATATGCGCTTCTTGACCAGTTTCTTCTACATTCGCTTTTACCAAAGAGTTCAAATTATCGCAATTATTTTCAAATTCATTAACAAAAGTGAAGAACCGGTCATATTTAAAAACGGAATTTCAACCCTCGGTACCATTTTCAGCGAAGCTGATCGATTAGATTCGTTAGTAATATCGGTGACGCGCTCCAAAAAGGTTCGGCATAGCGGACACCGGTTTTCCATCCAAAATATTTTGCCCGGGTTTCGATGGATTCAAAAAATTCTTTTGATGCGATGAACGTTGTTTCACCGGGATAATCCGGGTTGTAAAACTGCGATTTGTGGGCGCGGACAGCGTCCATTTTTGCACTAAAACCGGCGGAAATATCCACATAAAATGTGGGTTGAAAATCTGTCGAAATCATGTAATACAAAAGGCTGTGCGGTCGATGCGGCGCCAATTCCAAATCTGCATCGATTTTTCGAACACCGGCATAAAAAGCTGCTTCTTTTACAATATTAGCAGCATGCGCATGGTCCGGATGGCGGTCGCCCGGATGGGGCGCAAAAATGATGCTGGGTCGATATTTGCGAATCACCGCAATTATTTTTCGGCGGTTTGATGCGGTGTTTTCAATTTTCGTATCGGGAATTTGCAAATTTATCCGAAATTTAGTATTCAAAATTCCGGCAGCTACTTCCGCTTCCTTCCGGCGTTCGGCAACGGTACCGCGTGTTCCCATTTCGCCTTCTGTTAAATCGACGATGCCAATCTTCGCATTTTGACTGGCCAAAGTGTGCAGCGTTCCACCGCAACCCAATTCCACATCATCGGGATGCGCGCCAAACGCCAATACATCCACTAATTGTTGATCGTTTTTGGACATTTCCGGCTCGTTCTCTACGGTTAATAAATTTCAATTTTATCAATAGCTTCGGCACTGACGTTTTCCAAAACGGTTCGCACTTTCTCCGGCTGATCATTGGCATCCAATTGATCGACCGGTTTGTTGTCCTGTAAGTAAACAAATCGCGTGCCACCGAGTGTTTTGGCAACATCAAACACATGTGCGAGCAGGTTGGCAATTTCGGCTGCGTCAACATCTTCACAAATAACAGCCAATTCCGGCGCTCTGAATTTTGTTTTCCGTTTAATCAAATTCACAGAAATTTTATTGCCGAGGCATCCGATTTGCAGATATAACAATCCCTGTAAGTTTTCTTTGGAAATATTCGGTGCATAAATAAATATTTCTTTCACCACGTTAACCTCTTAATATACAATCGTTTATAGATTAATTTGGCATCATGCCACATTGATCGAAAACGGCCTGCCACGCTGTCGTATGGCGTTTGATTGCGCTGTCAAACTTTTGCCAAACAGCATGTTCCGATGCCATATCAAATTGCTTTTTCTGATAATTGCGAAATGCTTCCGGAATGCTTTCATCTTGAATTTCAACCAGTTGATTGATTGCCGTAAACAATTGCCGGGCGTTTTTGTGTGTAAATGCCAAATATTTTTGCACATTTCCGCGATAAAATTTATCAAAAACCGTTTGTAAACGGATTGCTGCTTCGCCGGGTTTTCCATCGAAACATAGCGGACGTTTCGACAAACGCGCCTCAAGAATTTCGGCGACATTATTCAAATAAAATGTCAACTGTTCCATCGCATTGAGTAATGCACCGCCATAGGCAAATGACTCAAAATGCGTATAAATTTTAGCCATTTTTGAGTCATTCAAACCCCACCCGGGATTCCCGATATTCTTCGCAACATTTGTAAGATAGATAATATTTTCATTTATTTCAATATTTCCGCCGGGCAACGCGTCAACTTCGGGCAATTGCGCAGATAATGAGAATAATTTTTCGAACGCCCTGCTGGCAAATGTCGCATTCCAAATGACTTTCGATATATTTTCCGACTTTAGTGAATCAACTTCTGCCAACTGTGCCTGCCAATTCTGCGATGCATCCGGTTCCATTGACATTTTTTCCAGACAAGTGCGAAGCTTTACTAAAAACTGGTGTTCGTAAACAAGAATTTGAGGTGAGGACATCACTTTCCCCATCGCATTGTTTCGTTCCGCAACCAATATTTGCAAATCACAATCATCGAGAGAAAAAAAATCCAGCAGGCTGATTCGAATGTCATCAATCGGGACAAATAAATCCCGGTGTCGCGGATATTGTAATAGTTCCGACTTGAATGCCTTCGGGTTCTCAATTTCTGTAATCCGGGAAATTCGCAGCTGATAATCTGCAAGCACATCCTCCAAAGTTTCAGCAGTATTGCATCCGCAAAGAAATAATGAAATTCCGAATAACAGCGATTTCCCAAAAACAGCGTTCAAATAGTTGAAAATTTTACCATTACCTTTCCAAATTTCTTAACTGACCAATTCACAAAATATACATCACCGATGTTTTTTGCGCAAAGCAACTCGTTATTTGACATTTTTTTTATAAATCGGTGAAAAATTCGATTTTGCCCTGATCCATCAAAACACACCACCGATGATGACTAAATAATTATCAACTTGATTGGATAGAATAAAAACAGATAAATTCAGCTTTTACTAAATTATCGAGAGAGAAAATGAGTGTTTTTGTTGAACAAAACGTTGATATACAACGTGTTTTAGGGAAATATGACCAGAAAAAACCTGGTCCGACAATTATTTGCTTTGGCGGAATGCATGGCAACGAGCACGCAGCTATTTATGCGTTAAATCATGTTGCGAAATTACTATCCGAAAAACAACCCGATTTCAGGGGTAAATTTTTGGCCATTTCCGGAAATATTTCGGCATTACGGGATCGGGTTCGTTATAAAGATCAGGATTTGAATCGAATTTGGACTGCTGAAAATATTCAACGTTTAAAACAAAACTTGCCAATGCCGCACCATTCCACAATGGAGATGAGTGAGCAAGCGGATATTTTTTCTGAAATTAAGCCATATTTAACGACATCCGGATTTCCGGTTTTCGCATTGGATTTACACACGACCTCGGCAGAAAGCCACCCGTTTACCATCATTCAGGATAAACCGATAAGCCGAAAATTTGCCCTGAATTTTCATGCACCCATCATTCTCGGCTTACTCAACCATTTGAAAGGCTCATTGATCCAATATCTTGAGGATGTTGAGGGATGCCTGACAATGGCATTTGAAGCCGGGCAACACGATGACGAACGTTCGATCCACCGCCACATAGCCGCGATATGGATTGCGATGGTCAGTGCCGGCTGTATCGATGAAAAAAATGTTCCCGATCCGGATTATGAGGATTATCAGGAATACCTCCGTGAAACATTGCGCGATGTTCCGAAAATATTCCAGGTTCGCTATTCATATCGAATCCGGAGCGAAGAAAATTTTGTGATGGAACCGGGATTTGTGAATTTTCAATCCATTGAAAAAGGTGAACTGTTGGCTCACAGCAATAATCAGGAGATTGTCAATCACGAAGATGGGAATATTTTTATGCCATTGTATCAGGCACAGGGCGATGACGGCTATTTCATTATTCGGAAAATAGAAGGCTACTAAAAGCAAAAAGGCGACACTGGTGAGTATCGCCTTTTTTATAAAAAAATATTGAATCATTTCGTTCAATCAATTGCAGTTGGCACTGATTTATTGTTTTTTTGATCTTCCAAAGATTTGGTGCTAACATTTGTTGCACAATGTTTTTCGTCATCATGGTCATGATCACATTCATCCGTGCCTTTTTTGGGGCAGGATAAACAGGGATCAAATTCGTTCTGCAACAAATCTTCGATGCCGGTACTGCAACATGCCCGGCCTTCCTGTTTCCAGCGTGCAAACCACAGTGCAAAACCTAAAAATCCAAACATCACCATAAACAATCCCACAACCGCGAAAAACTTTATCATAACAGATTCCCTATCTATTATTGCTATTGTTTTGTTTTCATCATTTCCGAAAATTCTGGCGTCATTTTTTCAACAAAAGTATCGCCTTCTCTAACGATCATAAATACTGGAAGTTTCCGGTCGGATGCGAACTGAAATCCTCGTTCCGGCCCCATAACATCTATTGCTGTAGCAAAACCATCAGCTGCCATACAATTATCCACAACCACGGTAACCGACGCTAATTTGTGCGTTACCGGTTTTCCGGTTAGCGGATCAATTGTATGTGAATACCGTTTGCCGTCCACTTCGTAATAGTTGAAATAATCGCCGCTGGTAGCAATTGCTTTATTTTGCAACCAAACGACTTTCTGAATATTATCCACACGCTCCGGCGAGGTAACACCAACCCGCCAAATTTGCCCGCGCTCATTGTTTCCCTTTGCCCGCGCCTCACCGCCGATCTCTACAAAATAGTTGCTAAAATTTTCTGATTCAAGATATTCAGTAACTTTATCAACGCCAAATCCTTTGGCGGTAGATGAAAGATCGCAGTACATGCCGCTTTGCGATTTTTTAACAGCCGGCGGATCAAGCCGAACCGAAATTTTATTGTATCCAACCAGATTTTGGCGCTCTGCGATTTCTGCATCGGATGGGATAATTGTCGGGCGGTTTTCCGGACCGAATCCCCATAAATTAACCAAAGGACCAACGGTAATATCGAGCGCACCTTCTGTTTGTTGGCAAATTTCTAAGGATGCATTCATTACATTTGCAAAATCTCGGGAAACATCGAACCATCCGGTATCATTTTGGACATTGAACATCGAAATTTCTGATTCGGGCAAATAAGTGGACATTTGCCGATTCACCTCAACCAACAATGCATTAATTTCCGGTTCAAGTTTATCATACTGCTCATTCGGGCGATTGTCTTTCACAATTTTAATGGAAAAACTTGTTCCCATCGTTCGCCCGCTGATAAAATGAAGCTTTGCTTTGCTATCCTCTTGGCAGCTAAAAAACAAAGCGACAACTAACGTCAGTATAAATAATAGCTTAGCACTGTTAATTAAAGAACATTTTTGATTGATCATATTCAACATTTCTCATTTTCACAACATTTATTAAACGAAAGGGCAACTGCTGTTAACAGTTGCCCTTTTATATTTTTTATCCGCCGAAATCGTCGAACAGGATATTTTCCGGTTCAACACCCAGATTTTCCAGCATGTTCATCACTGCTGCGTTCATCATGGGCGGCCCACAGATATAATATTCAATATCCTCCGGTGCCGGGTGATCTTTCAGGTAATTTTCATACAAAACCTGATGAATAAATCCGACATACCCCGTCCAATTATCTTCCGGTAAAGGCTCAGAAAGCGCCAAATGCCAGACAAAATTGGGGTTTTCTTCCTGAATTTTGTCGAAATGGTCAACATAAAATGCCTCTCGCATGCTTCGGGCGCCATACCAAAAGCTCACTTTACGATCGGTGTGAACACGTTTGAACTGATCGAAAATATGCGAGCGCATGGGTGCCATACCGGCGCCACCACCGATAAATACCATTTCAGCTTTTGTATCTTTCGCAAAAAATTCGCCGTAAGGACCGGAGATTACGACGTCATCACCGGGTTTCAACCCGAAAATAAATGACGACATTTTACCGGGCGGCACATCGGGCATACGCGGCGGCGGCGAAGCAACACGGACGTTCAGCATAATAATCCCTTTTTCTTCGGGATAGTTTGCCATGGAATACGCCCGCACAACGTCTTCTTCCACTTTCGAAGTATATTGCCAGATATTGTATTTGTCCCAATCTTCATGGAATCTTTTTTCGATTTCGAAATCTTTGTAATGGACAACGTGCGGCGGGCATTCGATTTGAATGTAACCACCGGCGCGGAAATCCACATTTTCACCTTCCGGCAATTCCAAAACGAGTTCTTTGATGAATGTTGCCACATTCCGGTTCGACCGCACTTTGCAGTGCCATTTTTTAATTTCGAAGACTTCCGGCGGAACTTCGATTTTCAAGTCCTGCTTTACAGCAACCTGGCAGGAAAGCCGGTAGTTTTCACGGATTTGTCCGCGTGATAGTTTCGTTTTTTCCGTCGGTAAAACATCACCGCCGCCTTCGGCGACGATCAGTTTACATTCACCGCAAGTTCCACCGCCACCGCATGCCGAAGGTATAAAAATCTTTTTGGCAGCAAGGGCGTTCAGCAGCTTATCGCCAACCGGAACTTCCAGCGCTTTTTCGGGGTCGTCGTTTATCAGGATTTTTGCGTTACCGGTGGTTACCAATCGCGATTTTGCGAAAAGAATTAGCGCCACCAATGCCAGCACAATCAAGATAAAGAAGACAACGCCTAACAATATGAGATTCGTTCCACTCATTCGAAAAATCTCCCTTTATCCTTACAATTGGATGCCTGAGAAAAGCATAAAAGCGATTGCCATCAACCCAACAGTAATAAAGGTGATGCCCAATCCTCTCAGCCCTTCCGGGACGTTGCTATATTTCATTTTTTCACGGATACCTGCCAATACAACGATCGCCAGGGCAAATCCGGCACCGGAACCGATACCAAAAACAACACTTTCGGGAAATGTATAATCACGTTCCACCATAAATAAGGTGCCGCCCAGAATAGCGCAGTTTACCGTAATCAACGGAAGGAAAATTCCCAAAGCGTTATACAGCGCCGGTAAAAATTTATCGAGTGACATTTCCAGGATTTGCACCATTGCTGCAATCACACCAATGTAGGTGATCAGTCCCAAAAAGCTAAGGTCAACATTCGGGATACCTGCCCATGCGAGCGCGCCATCGCGAAGAACCATATTGTAGATAAAGTTATTTGCCGGAACAGTAATGGCTTGCACAACAACCACGGCAATTCCCAGACCTGCGGCTGTTTCCACCCGTTTGGATACGGCCAGAAACGTACACATCCCCAGAAAAAACGCCAGTGCCATATTTTCTATAAAAATCGATTTTACAAATAAGCTAAGATAATGTTCTAACATGATTTAGTCCTCCTCTACCTGCTCTGGTTTCCACGTACGAATTACCCAGATGAGCATGCCGATAAGGATAAATGCGCTGGGTGATAGCAACATCATACCGTTCGCTGCATACCATCCGCCTTCAGTTACCGGGGAAAGAACAGTATAGCCCAACAGTTTACCGGAGCCTAATAATTCGCGGAAAAACCCAACAAATAGCAGCACAAAGCTGTATCCTAATCCGTTTCCGAGACCATCAATAAAACTCATTCCCGGACTGTTTTTCAATGCGAATGCTTCAGCTCGACCCATAACAATACAGTTTGTAATAATCAACCCAACATAAACAGAAAGTTGTTTACTGACATCAAAAGCGTATGCTTTCATCAGCTGATCGGCTACAATCACCAGCGATGCGATAATGGTCATTTCGACCAAAATACGGATGCTGTTAGGAATGCGGTTACGAATAATCGAAACCGAGAAGTTCGAAAGTGCCGTTACAAATGTCACAGCCAGTGCCATCACAATCGATGTTTCCAGCTTTGACGTAACTGCCAATGCCGAACAAATACCTAATATTTGACGACCGATCGGGTTATTATTAAAAACGGGGTCGATCAGCATTTCTTTGACTTTAGCCATTGTTGACCTCCGTTTTAAGTGATTCCAAATATTTACCGTAGCCGGTGTCGCTTAGCCAATACTCAATGAGTTTGTCAACGCCACGGGTTGTAATTGTAGCGCCGGACAATCCATCAATCTGATGACCGGATGCTGGCGAGCTGGGATCGACAACACCTTTGATAACGTTGATGATAACATCGCCGCCATCGTCAAATGCTTTTTTGCCATCCCATTGCGATTTCCAGCGTGGGTTGTCAACTTCGCCACCGAGCCCGGGAGTTTCCCCGTGTTGGTAGAAAGTGATGCCACGAACGGTTTTGAGATCGCTGTCCAACGCCAAAAAACCATACATCGTTGACCATAATCCTTTACCGTAAATCGGTAAAATTATTTTTTCAACAGCGTCGCCATCTTTAACCAGATAAACCGGCATATTTTTGGGGCGCCGTTTAATTTGTGCAATATCCTCGTTTGCAGGAATTGCATATCCCAATTGGGCATCGCCTGCTACTTTGGGAATATCGAATGTTTCGATATTCAGCAAGCCAGTTTGTTGTGCTTCCGGTATTGTTTGCCCGGTGCTCAAATCGACCAGAACCGCCTCAATTTTTTCCCGGTAAACCTTTTCTACGGGTTCGTCAGATTTCAACAAATGTCCGGCTTCCAGGATATTTTTCAGCTTGTCCAACTTGCGATTTTCAGCCTGAATACCGCTCAGCGAAACCGCTGCACCGGAAACCAGGATGGAGCAAATAAGGCAAACACCAAGCGCAACGATCAGAATGTTTTTTATGCTATCAACTTGCACTTCTCAACATCCTCCGTTTGATATTTGCGTTGAGGAAAATTCTATCAATAATCGGCGCGAATACGTTGCCGAAAAGTATTGCCAGCATCACGCCCTCGGGAAATGCCGGGTTTATTACGCGAATCAATACTGCCAAAATGCCAATCAGCGCGCCATAAAACCACTTTCCTTTTTCGGTCATGGATGCGCTAACCGGGTCGGTTGCCATAAAAACTGTGCCGAATGCAAATCCGCCAACAACCAGATGCCAATACCAGGGCATTGCGAACATCGGGTTGGTTGAACTGCCGACAACATTCAGCAAGGTCGTAAATCCGACCATTCCCAGAAACATGCTCAACATAATCCGCCAGGAACCGACACCGGAGAAGATCAAAAAGATTGCACCGAGGATGCAGGCCAGGGTTGATGTTTCACCCATCGACCCGGGGATAAATCCGTAAAAAGCATCCATCCAGCTTGCGGTTGCATGGCTGATTGTCGGGTCTGCAAATTCTGCTAGCGGGGTTGCTTTGCTGAGTCCGTCAACGGCAACCCATACTTTATCACCGGAAATCTCTGCCGGATATGCAAAAAACAAAAATGCCCGTGCAGTTAAAGCCGGATTGAGGATATTCATTCCTGTGCCGCCAAAAACTTCTTTGCCGATAACCACACCAAATGTAATCCCGATGGCCACTTGCCAAAGCGGAATATCTGGGGGCAAAATCAACGGGAAAAGCATTGAGGTAACCAAAAAACCTTCGTTGATTTCGTGTTTTCGAACAACCGCAAATATGGTTTCGAAAATACCGCCAACTGCCAGCGTAACAATATATACGGGCAGGAAATACAGCGCACCGTGTATCATGTTGAACAGGATGTTATTTGGATCGTATCCAATTCCCAATGCTTCCAAAACAGGTCCGCGCCAGTTATCAACGGAGGTTAACCCCATTTGCTGCATGGCTAAATTCGCCTGATAACCGGTGTTGTAAAGCGCCATTACGATAGCAGGAACCAATGCAATCACAACCACCATCATAACCCGCTTAAGATCCATATAATCACGGACATGCGATGCATTTTTTGTCACTTTCCCGCTGGTAAAAATGAAGGTTTCTGTCGCCTCGAAAAGCGGATAGAACTTCTCCAGTTTTCCACCTTTTTGAAAGTGCTTTTCCTGTTGAGCGAAAAGATCTTTTAAGAACTTCACCGCCTTACCCTTCCTTTTCTATGATTTTTAAATTTTCTCTGAGCATTGGACCGTAATCATTTTTAGACTGGCAAACAAATGTGCACAGTGCCAGGTCTTCTTCGTCCAGTTCCAGCGCACCCAGTTTTTCCGCTTCCTCCACATCGTTAACAGCTAATGAGCGAAGCAGATAGGTTGGCAGAATGTCCAGAGGCATCACTTTTTCGTAAACACCAATCGGCACAATTGCCCGGTGTCCGCCATTCAATGCCGTTGTAAAATCAAATGATTTTTTTCCGGTAAGCTTCGATGCAACCAGATTAATAAATGAATATTTATCAAATCCGGGTGCGATCCATCCCAGAAATTGTTTTTCACGGCCTTCGGCAAGAACGGTAATCTGTTGATGAAAGCGACCGAGGAACCCGACTTCCGGCGTTGCAGTGCGACCGGACAGAACCGATCCGGAAACAATCCGGTTTTCGCCGGCTTTTAACGATCCGGCAGTCAGCTCAAACAAAGATGCGCCGACACGCGTCTTAACCAAACGCGGTTTTTCCACCTGCGGTCCGCTCAGCGCAACCACATGTTCGGTCATAATTTTTCCGGTGGTAAACAGATGCCCGATTTTCACAACATCCTGTGCATTGAGATGCCACACTTTTTTGTGGCGTCCGACTGGATCCAGAAAATGAATATGCGTGCCTGCCAAACCGGCCGGATGTTTGCCGGCAAAGCTTTCGACGACAACACGTTCCGCATTTCCAACCGGAATATTTTCATCCGGGGATTTGCAAACATATATTTTTCCTTCAGTTAGCTTACCCAAAACTGCCAACCCACTCTGAAAAAGCGATTCTTTTCCGGCAAGAACGGTGCTCATTTTTGGCGCCAACGGATTACTGTCCATCGCTGTCACAAAAATGGAATGGGGTGTGTCTTCGGGGTTTGCTACTTTGGAGAACGGACGCTGACGCAAAACCGGCCATTGTCCCGATTCGATCAGCTGCTCCATCACAACTTCTTTGCTTAAGCCAGCCAATTGGCTGTCAGAATAGCTTTTGAATGTGATTTCATCTTTTCCATTCAGTTCAATCACCATCGATAAAAAAGCGCGCTTTGCACCACGGTGAATGGACATTACTTTTCCGGTTCCCGGCGAAGTGTATCTGACCAACGGCATCTTTTTGTCAACACAAACCAGTTGCCCCAGCTTCACTTCATCGCCGATAGCCACATGCATGGTTGGTTTCATACCGAGGTAATCCACACCCAGCAATGCCACCTGGCGAACATCCGGTTGATCGTAAATTTTTTGTTCCGGCGCGCCGGAAATGGGAAGATCTAAACCACGTTTAATCTTTATCGTTCCCATGTTCTCCTCTCGGTTACTTTAGCAGACATTACACAGCGTAACATCTATTTTTATACAAAAGGACTTTATTTTAACAACAACATATTTTCGACAAGGTTGATCAATCAGTTAATGAATTTTTACACAAAGATGTATCCCGAAAAAGTCGAGCACATGCTCACATCTCCGGTTTACGTGTGATTCCATTGATTCGGAATCGATTTGAATGCTGTTTTACCCGTCTGTTCGTTTTAAGATGATAAATATAAACAATCGTATATTGACAATGAAACTTTTTTTTGTGAAATCAATCTTATAAGCAATCGCAACAACAATAAGCTTTTTGGTATGATTTCTGATTTGTCATCCATCGATTAATACTGGTACTTCATTTCCCCATTGAAATTCAAAAACATTCTGCATTTATTTCGCGCATAAAATACAAATTAAAAATATAAAAGAAAATGGTTTCAGATTTTTTTATTTACGCACACCAAACCGGGAAAATTGAAATGAAAGCAAATATTCAATCCGCATTTTTGGCAATCAGATTGATATTCGCAAACACTTGTGTTAATTCATTAAATTGATTAGAATATGAACTTGATCCGGATTATCCAGTATAATTGGCTATGCCAAAGCGGATTGTAAAATACAGCAAAATTTGCACATAAAATCGTATTTCAACAGATATATTTTCAGGAGTAACTGCATGTTTAATAAATGCCTTACAGGATTGCTGATCTGGATTGCTGCCAGCACAATTGTTACAGCACAAACACGATTGATCGAGAATACTACGCGGCAGATTATCGTCGAGTTCAGCCTTCCCGCTCCGCAGCTTTCCGAAATTGAACTGGATGGGCAAACCTACACCCGGATCGATTATGACGGTGCACGGATGATTCGCCAACCCGGCGCACCGATGCTCCCATTTTCAATTGCCAATCTTGCGATTCCACCAGGTGCCGCAGCAAAAATGAGCTACGAAATTCTCGGTCAGGAAGAATATTCCGGTAAAATTGCCCTGCCCGGCATTCCGTCTGTGGGCGTGAAAACGCCGGAAACGGTTCGTTTGGACGAAAGTATTTACAGCGGCGCAGCCCCTTTTCCCGCAACGATTGTTGAAATAACTGAACCTGCAGATGTGCGTTTTATGCGAACGGTTGCATTACATATTCAACCGGTTCAGTATTTGCCGGCTGCGCAAAGTTTACGGGTGATCAAAAAAATTCGGATTCGCATCGATCTCAGCGGTGGACAGCTTGCCGCTCGAACCGCAACAATTTCCGATGTCGAGCAAGATTACCATCGCAGACGGTTGCTGAATTATGAAGCCAGCAAAAACTGGGGTTTACCGCAAAAATCTGCGCTGCAGCGCACCACCGTCGATTACAGCCTGAACAGCGGCACATGGCTCAAAATCCCCGTTTCCGAAGAAGGTATTTACCGGATTACCGGATCTAACCTGCAGGATCAGGGTGTAAATTTGAGCACGGTTGATATCACAACCATCCAAATGTTTAATCACGGTGGCGATCCGCTGCCCGTTGGCGCAGCCACTTCGCGCCCGGAAGATTTGAACGAGGTCGCCATTTCCGTTAACGATGCCAACAGCAACGGACTGCTGGACGCCGGTGAATCGATCCTGTTTTTCGGCAGGGCAACAAAGGGCTGGCGAAATAGCGGAAACGATTGGAGTTACAGCATAAATCCATACGGATCAACCAATTACTACCTGCTCACTTTCAACCAAAACACTGGAAAACGGATGGAAATTACCCCATCCCAACAAATTACCAGTGCGGTTACGCCCGACCAGTTTACCGATTTGCTTCATTTCAGCGAGGATAATTTCAGCATTCTGGAATCCGGACTGGATTGGTATTGGGAACGTTTTCAGGGCACTGCCGAACAAAAAAGCATCTCGTTTAATTTGCCCAATAGTATTGTTAGCGGTGCGGGAAATTTTTCATATCGATTAAAGGGCGGTTCCGGTGCGCATTGGTATGACAATCGCAGCTATCGCTACACAACCGATTTATTGGTAAACGGCAGCCAAATCGCTGATAATATTATATTTACATCCAGCTCCGAACGGATCAATTCTGTTAATATTACAACGCTTAACGCCGGTTCAAATTCGTTTACAGTGGATTACACCGCGAATCTGGAAGGCAGCTACATGTTTCTGGATTATTTTGAAATACGGATTCCCCGGCGATTTCAGGCGGAAAACAACTTTCTGAAATTTTATTACGACATCGGCGCTGCGCCGGTGGCGTTTTCTGTAACAAATCTTGCGGCGTCCAATAATCGCGTTTGGGATGTCAGCGATTTCGCGAATGTTCGCCAAATCACGCCGCTGAGCAACAGCTCGACCGTCACCTTCCATCAACCGGCTACACCGATCGGCTCGGCAAAAAAAAGCTACTATGTATTTGCAGATGCCGCGATAAAATCTGTTTCCGGTATCGAACAGGTGGAAAATCGTCCCAATTTGCGCGATCCGAATCGCGTTGGCAAATTGCTGATTCTCACCAGTAAAGAACTGTACGATGTTGCGCAGGATTGGGAAAATTTCAAAGAGAATCAGGCTCCCGGCGAAATGGAAGCAGAACGCATTCTCGTTGACGATATTTTTCTGGAATTTTCATCCGGCGTTGGCGATCCTGCGGCAATTCGCGATTTCCTGAAATACGCTTATGAAAATTGGGGCAGTAATTCCGCAGATCCCGCACGGCTGCGCCCGCATTATGTGCAGCTTCTCGGCGATGGCAGCTACGATTACAGAAACATTGCCCAACCCAATTATGTCAATCACATCCCCACATTTCAGATCACATATCAGGATGACATCACCAGCCGGTGCACCGATTTATTTTACACCGCATTTGCTGCAACCAGCATCAGCCGGCTGGATCCGCAAATTCCCATTGCCCGATTGCCCGCCAATTCGCCATCGGATGTGACCAACTATATCAACAAAATGCGGGCATATCAGGATGCATACAAAAATACGCAGGAATCTTACGCCGGATGGCAATCGACCATCACATTGGTTGCGGATGACGAATGCGCCGGCGGCGGCAGTTGCGGGGAATATTATCACACCGATCAAAGCGAAAAAATATTCCGGAATATCCCTCAAAAATTTGATGTAACTAAAATATTTTTAGTGGATTACGATACCCAGGCCGGCGGTTTGGGTCGCCAAAAACCCAAAGCAACCACAGATTTATTGAACCAGATTAATCGCGGCACGCTGATTGTCAACTTCTTCGGGCACGGCGATCCCAACACCTGGGCACACGAACAGGCGCTCACCCGCGCCCGCGATCTGCCGCTCATCCAGAATTCCGGGCGATTGCCGATCTGGATTGCCGCAACCTGCACATGGGGAAAATATGACAATCCGGCAATTCCATCGATGGCGGAAGAAATGGTTTGGGCACCGGAAGGTGGCGGTATTATTTCTTTGGCGGCATCGCGCCCGACGTTTTCCTTTGACAACCTGTTTTTCGTGGAAGATTTTGTTGCCGCGCTATTTTATAATATTGATGAAACCAGACGCTCGCGCGTCCTCGGCGATGCGTTCAACATCGCGTTAAGCGGCGATACAAACGATCAGAAATACCACCTTTTTGGCGATGTCGCACTGCAACTCGCCGATCCAGAAAAAGTTGTTCGGGTGGATAACATCACCAGCGCCGGTTCGGATACGCTGAAAGCGCTCTCCAAGGTTTCGCTCAACGCCGCAATCACAGACAGCACCGGACAAATTCTCAGCAATTTTAACGGTAAAGCGCTCATCCGCGTTTACGATGCGGTGGATAGCGTATTCAACACCATTATCAATCGCCGGTATATTTATCAGGGCGGCACCATTTTCAAAGGGGTTGTTTCGGTGACAAACGGCTTAATCGAAGATGCCGGATTTATCGTGCCTAAATCCATAAAATACAGGAACACACGCACCGGCAGATTGAGCATTTACGCATGGAGCGACGATGGCGACGCCGCCGGATTTGAAAATGATTTGCTGTTTTTCGGAACAGCCAGCCAGGTTGTTGATGCAGAAGGTCCCGGCATCGATTTCTCATTTGCCGAACAGCCCGATTTTTTTGACGGCGATTATGTTCAGCAACAATCGGAATTGGTGGTGGAATTGGTCGATGAGAACGGCATCAACCTCACCGGCGAAGTCGGGCACCGCATCGAGCTGATTATCGATGACAACATTCGAAAAGATGTCACAGAATTTTTTGTTTACGATGTCAACAGCTTTACCAGCGGCAAATTGCGCTACGCCCTCCCTACCCTTTCCAACGGTACGCACACCCTCAAAATCTCCGCGTGGGATAATTTGAACAATTATTCCGAATCGCAGCTGAGTTTTACGACGGCATCCGCCAGCAATCTGATGCTCGACCGGGTGATCAATTACCCGAACCCTTTTGCTGATGAAACGACGTTCACATTTCAATATCAATCACCGAACGGCATTGGCGAAGCGAGCATCAAAATTTACACGGTTTACGGCCGATTGATTCGTGAAATTCGCGATACCGCCCGCGCAGGATTCAATAAAATAACCTGGGACGGGCGCGATGAAGATGGCGATCTGGTTGCAAACGGTGTCTATCTTTACAAAGTAGTGGTTGATGACGGCGAGAAAACGCTGGAAAAAATTGAGAAACTTGCCATTACGCGATAGCAAATTCGACATTAAAAAGCAAAAGCCCGGTTGATTTCAGCCGGGCTTTTTTTATTCAAAATGATTTTTAACAAAAAAAATATTTACAGACACTTACGAACTTTATCCGCAAAATATTCGTGAATGCGGGTAGATTTGGTCAGCTCCGGGTGAAACGTGGCTGCCATTGCATTTTCGCTTTCCACCATCACCACATCGCCGTTGTGCCGTGCCAAAATCCGCACGTTTTCACCGATTCGCGTAAATTTGGGTGCGCGAATAAACACGGCTTCCACCGTTTCCGGCTGTCCGCCGAAGTCCAGTGCGATATCTTCAAAAAAGGAATCGATTTGCGTGCCGTAGGCATTTCGCTCGATATCCACATCCAGTAATTTGAACGATTCCACCGGATGATTGGTCACATGTTGGCTGAGCAAAATTGCGCCGGCGCATGTGCCGAATACCGGAAATCTTTTGTTGAATTTGGGAATTTCATCGTATAAATCAATATTTTTCAGCAATTTAACCAGAGTTGTAGATTCGCCGCCGGGAATAATCAACCCGTGGCAATCCCACAATTCATTCGGTTTTTTCACATATGCGGCATCGATGCCGAGTTCGCGAATGCGTTCAAAATGTAGATAAAAATCGCCCTGCAGCGCCAAAACACCCAATCGCATCTGATCATCTCCTGATTTCTAATTTTAGCCAAAAAAAGAAGCAGCGCAAAATAAATTGCGCTGCTCGGGTAAAATTCAATTCTTTTTCCGTCAGTTCCGGAATTACCAGCCACGGTTTTGCATAATCTGGTTTTCGGGAATTTCGCCGATTTCCAGACCGGGCATGGCATCGCGCAGGCCTTCGGAGGCTTTGCAGACAATATCCGGATCGTTGAAATGGGTAGTCGCCAAAACGATAGCGCGGGCGCGTTCCGCCGGATCATCCGATTTGAAAATGCCACTGCCGACGAAAACGGATTCGGCGCCCAACTGCATCATCAACGATGCGTCTGCCGGGGTTGCGATGCCGCCGGCCGCAAAGTTCGGAACCGGCAATTTGCCGTTTTCCTGAACGTAGCGAACCAGATCCACCGGCGCACCAATGCCTTTTGCGTAGGTGACCAATTCTTCGTTGCCTAACGTGGTGATGCGCTTGATTTCCCGCTGAACAGAACGCATGTGCCGAACGGCTTCCACGATGTTTCCGGTACCGGCTTCACCTTTTGTGCGCAACAACGCCGCGCCCTCGCCGATCCGACGAAGGGCTTCGCCGATTTCCCGGCAGCCACAAACGAACGGCGCTTTGTAGGCAAATTTGTCAACATGATATTCTTCATCGGCGGGTGTGAGCACTTCGCTTTCGTCGATAAAATCGATGCCAAGTGATTGTAAAATTTGTGCTTCCGCAAAGTGACCGATACGGACTTTCGCCATTACGGGAATCGAAACAGTTTTCTGGATTTCTTTGATCAAACGGGGATTGCTCATACGCGCAACGCCGCCCTGCGAACGGATATCTGCAGGAATTCGCTCCAGCGCCATTACGGCAACTGCGCCGGCGTCTTCGGCAATTTTGGCTTGTTCGGCGTTGGTGACGTCCATAATTACGCCGCCTTTGAGCATTTCAGCCAACCCTACTTTGACCTGAAAATCTTTGTTTGTTAACATGCTCAACGTTGTAACTCCTTATAATGAATTCATTATTTGTTGCTGATTTTGGTTATCAAATCTGTAACAAAGGAATATAAACCCGTACCGGTGGATTTTACAATTATTTCTTAAATTTCGAAAGTTTCGGGAAACTCAAACGGCGTTTGTCGCACCTTTTCCGGCGAAAAAATCTGCGAATTGATGCGCGACAGCAGCCGCGACATTTTCCTGCGCTTCGAAACTTGCCGCGCCGATATGCGGTGTGCAAATCACTTTCGGGTGATCGATCAGCGTGAAATCAACCGGTGGCTCGGCTTCGAAAACGTCCAGTGCTGCGCCGGCCAAAGTGCCGTCATCGAGCGCGGCAAGCAGCGCTTTTTCATCGACCAAACCGCCACGTGCGCCATTCAAGAAATATGAACCGCGCTTCATTTTTGAGAATTCGGCTTTGCCGAGGAAGTTTCGCGTGTCATCGCGCCGGGTCAGGTTCATCGATAAATAATCTGCTTTTTGCAACACATCATCCACACTTGCAACCAGTTGAATGCCATCGCAATCTTCGATATTTTTGGCGATTTTGGGATCGAAACACAGCACGGTCATGCCGAGCGCCAGCGCTTTTTGACCGAGCAACCGGCTCACCCGGCCGTAGCCGAGCAGTCCGAGCGTTTTGCCGGAAATCTCGTATCCTTTGAAATTTTTCTTTTCCCAGCGATGCGCTTTGATTGATGTTGTCGCGTTGAACACATCTCGTGCGAGATTGAGCATTTGCGCAAGCGTCAGTTCGGCTACGGCGTTGCTGTTGCCGCCGGGCGTGTTCATTACCACAATATCGCGTTCGCGGGCGTAAGCTACGTCGATGTTGTCCACACCGGTTCCGGCGCGCCCGATCAACTTCAACGATTTGGCTGCATCGATGATTTCGCAGGTAACTTTGGTGGCGCTGCGAACAATTAATCCGTGATATGCGGGAATTGTTTTCGCCAGTTCTTCCGGCGAAAGCCCGGTGTTTACATCGACATCGTGTCCGGCATCGCGCAAAATTTGCTCGCAAACGGGCGAAGATTTGTCAGATATCAATATTTTCATGGAGCCTCCTGTTTTGTCAATTATCAGTTGTCAATTACAATTGTCGCGTAAAAAAATCCTACTAAAAATGATGCCTCAAACCGCTTCAATATTTAAAATTTAAAACAGGTTTGAGGCATTTGAAGATCAGTTGCAAATTCAATTCGTCGCTTAATTGAATTTTTTGAGCACCGTTTCGATGCGTTCGAGCGCCCAGTTAATTTCTTCATCATTAATAATCAGCGGTGGCGCGAAACGGATAATATGGGTATGGGTCGGCTTCGCCAGCAAACCGTGGTTTTTCAGTTCAACACAAACATCCCACGCGGTTTTGCCATCTTTGGTCGGTTCGATAACGATGGCGTTCAGCAATCCTTTCCCGCGCACCAGCGTGACATGCGGGTATTTATCGACCATTTTCTGCACTTCAGCCCGGAAATGGTTGCCCAACCGTTCGGCGTTTTCTGCCAGTTTTTCTTCCAGCAAAACCTCCAGCGATGCAATGGCGACCCGGCATGCCAGCGGATTGCCGCCATAAGTGGAGCCGTGCTGTCCGGGTTTGATGGTCAGCATAATTTCGTCATCGCAGAGCACAGCAGATACGGGCAGCATGCCGCCGGACAACGCTTTCCCCAAAATAATCATATCGGGGCGAATACCTTCGTGATCGGAAGCGAGCATTTTGCCGGTCCGGCACAATCCGGTTTGCACTTCGTCGCAAATGAGCAGCACATTTTTGGATTTGCACAACTCGTGCGCTTTTTTGAGATAGCCGTTATCCGGCACCATTACACCGGCTTCGCCCTGAATCGGCTCCACCAGAAATGCACAAACATTCGGGTCTTCCAGCGCTTTGGCCAGCGCATCGGTATCGTTGTAGGGAATCACTTCGATGCCGGGCATATACGGGCCAAATCCCTCTTTGCAATCCGGGTCCGTGGATGCAGAAACGATGGTCAGCGTTCTGCCATGAAAATTTCCTTCAGCGAAGACAACTTTTGCCTGATTGTTGGGCACGCCTTTTACGTCATACGCCCATTTCCGGGCAAGCTTGATGGCGGTTTCAACACCTTCGACACCGGTGTTCATCGGCAACACTTTGTCGTAGCCGAACAGTTCGGTTACATATTTTTCGTATTCACCCAAAACATTATTGTAAAATGCGCGGGATGTGAGCGCGAGCGTTTGGGCTTGCTCGACCATCGCATTCAATATTTTTGGATGGCAATGACCCTGATTTACAGCGCTGTAAGCAGAGAGGAAGTCCATGTATTTTTCGCCTTCCACATCCCACACCCAAACGCCTTTTCCTTTGGCGAGAACGACTTCCAGCGGGTGATAGTTGTGTGCACCATAACGACTCTCCATCTCCATATAATCTTTTGAACTAAGTTTTGGCATTGGTCCTCCGTGAGAAAATGGGGTTTCGGGTACGAATATTTTTCAACTACTTTTGTTATTCTGTGGGAAAAATAGCGATTTGGGGCTGATTTGGCAATAAGAAAAAAACACTGTTGGGCGGGTTTGTAACCAATTGATTCCGGGCTGAAATTAAAGGTTTTTCCAAATTCGCAACCCAGAAATTTTCACAAAATGAGTGTCGAATGTCACTAAAACAGAACCTGTCTCGAGACAATGTGCGGCAATCCAAACATCGTTAATAGGAATCGGATTGCCCTCTTTTTTAAGTGCGTTTTTGATCGTTCCAAAAATTTCTGCGGTTTCTGTGGTGGTGTTGAGCAAGCTAACCGTCGGCTTTTCTATAAATTTCTGTAACAGAGATTTATTCCAAGCTTCCTTTTCACTACCTTTAAAGCCGGCAAATAATTCACCCAATACAAAAACTGACAAATATACAATGTCCGCTTTCGCCAACGCATCCAAAACGTCCTGATTGCCACCCAAAAAACTGCTGTAGGCATTGGTATCTAACAGAATTTTTCTCATCGCCAATCATCCGGATTTACTTCGTTTAAATCCTGAACTTGTGCATTAAATGCCGCTTCATCCGCCCCGGACCAAACACCGCACAACTCCTGAAAATCACTTTTGTAATCGTTCGAAGCCTGCGCACTTAAACCGAGCGATTGGCGCAGTAAGAGTTGAATTGTCTTGTTCAGGCTTAACCCGTTTTTCTTTGCTTTTGCGCGGATCAATGCCTCAAGCGTATCGTCCAGGTTGTGAATGGTAATTGATTTCATGAAGGCACCTCGCTTTTGAACCATTTTGATTTATTTATGGTTCAATTTAATATTTTGTTCATCAAAAAACACCACAGGATTCGGTTCGGTACAAAAAAAGCGCTCCAAACTGGAGCGCTTCAACGAACACTAAATGGTTGAAAATATTACAACTTAATATCTGCCATCAATCCGCGAACGGCTTCTGCGGAATTTTCCAGCATGGCTTTTTCGGTATCGTTCAGTGCAAGTTCGAACACTTTTTCGACGCCGTTTTTGCCAATTTTGATCGGCACGCCCATATACATATCTTTGTAGCCATATTCGCCTTGCAAATATGCGGCACAGGGCAAAATTCGTTTTTTATCTTTTACGATTGATTCAACCATCTCCAACACAGCTGCGGAGGTTGCGTAATATGCGCTGCCGGTTTTCAGCAGCCCGACGATTTCGCCGCCGCCTTTGCGGGTGCGGTCAACAATTGCATCGATACGCTCTTGCGAAATCAATTCCGGCAGCGGAATGCCGCCAACCATTGTGTAACGCGGCAGCGGAACCATCGTATCGCCGTGTCCGCCGAGCACCAATGCCTGAATATCTTTCACCGAAACATCCAGTTCCAGCGCAACGAAAGAGCGATAACGCGCTGTATCCAGCACGCCAGCCATCCCGAATACGCGATGATGCGGAAAACCGGAAACTTTGTAAGCGGTATAAACCATCGCATCCAACGGATTTGATACAACAATAATAATTGAATTCGGAGAGAATTTGGCAACTTGTTCAGTTACGCTTTTTACGATTTGCACGTTTTTGGTGAGCAAATCATCGCGGCTCATTCCCGGCTTGCGGGCGAGTCCGGCGGTGATTACAACAATGTCGGAATCTTTGGTTTCTTCGTAACCATTTGCCCCGATAATCCGGCAATCACTGCCCAGGCATGGCATCGATTCCCACATGTCCAACGCTTTTCCCTGCGGAATTCCTTCCACAATATCTACCAATACGCATTCATTTGCTAATTCCTGATCTGCAATTCGCTGAGCTGTGGTTGCCCCCACATTTCCAGCGCCAACTACCGTAATTTTCATAACCAACGCTCCTTTTAAAAGTTCGATGATGATTTTGTGATTCAAAATTAACCACAAGGCACAAATAGTTCAATCATTTAAAAAGATTTGTGAAAGAAATATAAATTTGAAAAACGTTCGCGAAATTTAGAATTGACTGCTGCCAAAAATTCGGCAATCCACATTATTACTTAACATGAAATGTTTTTTGAAATAATATGTTGTGATTGTTGAATTGAAATGAATAATCCGTCAAATAATCAATAGGGCTGAACTTGCGTTGGTTTTTCATATTTATTTTTGGAGCGATGAATCAAAATTCTGCGGATGGAACCCAGTTGCAGCCGGTAAATCAGCGATCCGGCAAAGCCTGCGGCGATCGCAAAAGCATAGCCGAGAGCGCTGGTTTCGTATTGCGGATGAAATCCGCGCATGATTTCCAGAATTCCGGGAATCCAGAAAATCAGCACCGCCAGCGTGAATTTTTTCCAAAATAGCGACGTTTCGTTTCGCGCCACAATTTGCGATAGCATGTATCCCAGCAAAGAAAATCCCGCCAGATATTCCAGCAACCGGAAAATCGAAACATTCGGCGGTTTGTTGGGAATGCCGGAAATGCCAAAAACAAAATCCCATTTTGCCTCCGGCATCGCCAGCGGCGAGAAAAAAACCAGCAGTAGATAGGGCACAAAAAAGAGGAGAATCAGCCGCAGCGTTGCGATCTCGTATCGGAAATTTGCCGATTGCCGCAACGGCTGGCGCATCGCCGTAACCAACGTAATACAACCGACAAATGTGGTCATCAGCAAAACTTCCCGGGTTCGCTCCGCAACCGAAAACATGCTGCCGATGGCAAACCACAGCATCGCGGCAAAAGCAAACGCCAGCATCAACAGCGGTTCGCGTTTGCGGATTTCCCGGCGATAAATTTCTCCTAAAATGATCGCCCCGCCGATGCCGAGCGGAAAAATCAGCCAGAGCCGTTGCTGCTGTCGTCCGATCGCCATGCTGTTAATCCACATCAACGGAATCATCAGATAAATGATGTTCATCAGCGGCAGGTCGATCGCCAAAATACGGTAATTCGCAGCTTGCCGTCCGGCAAAAAAGCGACGAACAATCGCGTATCCCAACGCTCCCAGCCACGCGCCTGCGCCGTTGGTCAGCACATCCAGAAATGTTGTACAGCGTTTTTCGATAAACAATTGGGTAATTTCGATGCCGCTGCTAAACAGTAACCCAAAAATGAGCGCACCAATTGCCCAATCATTTCGTTTTTCGCGACGGGTTAATTGAAACAAAAATCCCAACGGGATGAATAATGCAATATTCATCAACGCATCCGGCAAATTGCTCCAAAGCGCCATTTTTATATTTTTACCGGGAATGACAAATCGAAACGGGATTAACGTTAGCAGCAAAGTTATGGCGGACATATACCAAAACAACAAATTATTAAGCACTTGCGAGGCATTTTTTTCTTGCATTGCGTTCAAACTTCCCTGTTTTAAACGTTTGTTGTGAACTGTAATCGGCTTTCAAAAGGCTAACTTGACCGGTCGAACCGCAAATTGTTCAAATTTATTCCGATTTTCCGTTCACCCATTTTTATAGCCAAATGAGTGTTTTTTATTGATTTTGAGGCAAAAGAAAATAAATCATTTTTTTGAAATTCTTTCTTCCATTTTAGGTTTTTATTAATTATCTTTTGATCAATCCGAGTATTATTCCGTCCAAAAATACCACCTAAGTTATTTTTTTTCAATTAATTACAATTTCCGCTTGACACGTTCGACGGGGTTATGTATTTTAATATACATAAACTATGCCAAAACTACGGAAAAGGAGTAACCTACGCATGGCGAGGCTCGGTTTAGGACAATTTCAAAGCTTGCAACAAACGTTAAAACCACAGCAAATTCTGGTTTCAACGTTATTACAGTTGCCCATGCTGATGCTGGAGCAACGTATAAAAAATGAACTCGAAATCAATCCCGTTTTGGAAGAAGCCGAAGAATGGGAAGATGTTCAGGAGAACGAGGATGACGAGGTCGATGAAAATCAGGAAGAAATTGATAAAATAAAGGAAGAATTCGACGAGATTGAAGAAAATAACAAAAGCGAAGAAGACAAGCTCAACGATGAAGTAAAGGATGATTTCAATCTCGAAGATTTGCTGCCCAACGACGACGAAGATATTCCCGACCCGAAAATGCCGGTTGATCGCGATGAAGAAGACCGCGACATGCCGGAACCCTATCTTCAATCGATGTCTGAACATTTGCTGGATCAGTTGCAGATGCTCAAGCTATCCGAACAGGAATTCCGGATCGGTGAATATTTGATTTACAACATTCGCGATGATGGCTATCTGGATGAAGAAGTGACGCTCGATGTTGTCGCGCAAATTTTTGAATCCACACCAGCCAAAGTTGAACGTGTGCTCAAATTTATCCACCGGTTTGACCCGATCGGCATCGCATCGCGGAATTTGCAGGAATGTCTGATTGTGCAGATGGAAATGCGCAACAGAGATGGCAAATACGACATCCCGCTGCGCGTTTTGCGGGAAGCGTATGATGATTTTATCAATCGTCGGTTTGAAAAAGTTGCCGATATGCTGGGCATTGCGCTGGACGAAGTCAAATTTGCGCTCGAGGAAATCAGTAAATTGAACCCGAAACCGGGTGAAGGCTATCTGGATGCGAAACAGAATTACATTGTTCCCGATTTTTTTGTGGAAATGGTTGATGACGAGCTGGTCATTTCGCTGAACGAATACAAAATTCCCGGATTGCGTATCAGCAATCAATACAAAAAAATGATCCGGCATCCGAAAAAACTTGATCGCGATGTGCGCAAATTTCTGAAAGAAAAAATCGATAATGCTAAATGGTTTATCAAAGCCATCAAACAGCGTCAAATGACGATGCAGCGAACGATGGAAGCTATCGTCAAAAAGCAATATGATTTTTTCGCCAAAGGTCCGGATTTCATTAAACCTATGATTATGAAGGACATAGCCGAAGAAATTGAGATGGACATTTCCACTGTCAGCCGGGTGTGCAAAGGCAAATATGTGGAAACGGACTACGGCGTTTTTGAACTGAAATATTTCTTCAACGAAGGCATGGAAAACGAAGACGGCGAAGACGTCAGCACGCTGAAAATTAAGGAACGGCTGAAAACGATTATCAACGGTGAAAATCCTAAAAAGCCACTCAGCGACGACAAACTGGCCGCAATGCTCAACGAAGAAGGCATTCCCATCGCCCGCCGGACGGTCGCGAAATACCGCGAACAACTGGATATTCCGGTCGCTCGCCTACGCCGCCAAATTTGATTTTTTAACAATGGTCACAAAGTTTGCGCCTCTCTGAGGCGCATTGACTTCTTTTATCCGTTATCTGTTATCCTTCCCTTCCTCCCTCCGACTTTTACACTTTCATTTGTGATTTCCCGTTTATCTGATTAGATTTTGCCCAAAAAGGAGCTTAACGAATGCAGGGATATACATTTCACGCCACAACCATTTTGGGCGTAATAAAAGACGGCAAAGTGGCGCTCGGCGGTGACGGACAGGTGACTTTCGGCAACACGGTAATGAAACATCAGGGCAACAAGGTTCGTACGCTGTATCGCGATCAGGTGTTGGCCGGATTTGCCGGAGCTGCGGCAGATGCATTCACATTGTTTGAGCGATTTGAAGAAAAACTGGAAAATTTCAACGGTAATTTGACCAAAGCGGCGGTTGATTTGGCAAAAGACTGGCGCACCGATCGCTATTTGCGAAAACTGGAAGCGATGCTGGCAGTGGCAAACAACGAAAACGCGCTGATCATTTCCGGCAACGGCGATGTGCTGGAACCCGACGACCAGATTTTAGCCATCGGCTCCGGTGGTCCGTTTGCGATGGCCGCAGCGCGCGCGCTGAAGTTCAATTCGGATTTATCGGCGCAGGAAATCGTGGAAAAAGGTCTGAACATCGCGGCGGATATTTGCATTTATACCAATCATCACATTACCGTAAAATCATTGTAATCAATAAGTTAAAAGCAGCCACAGAGATACAGAGTTCCACTGAGGTTTTTTTTAAATTTTCTCAGATTAACGTTTTCCGGCATTCGAAATCAAACGGGTTTAAACATTTCTAAATTTTTCTCTAAGCCCTCTGTGGCAAAAAAGACACGACGTCTGTGTGCGCGAAAAAAAGGAGTGACAATGAGTGAACATATTCGGGAATACACCCCCCGGCAAATTGTTGAAGAATTAGACAAATACATCATCGGGCAAAACGAGGCGAAACGCTCCGTTGCGATTGCGCTGCGAAATCGCTGGCGGCGGCAGCAAGTGGATAGCGCGCTCCGCGATGAAATTATGCCGAACAACATTATTTTGATCGGTCCGACCGGTTGCGGCAAAACGGAAATTTCCCGGCGATTGGCGAAATTGGCCAACGCGCCATTCATCAAAGTGGAAGCGAGTAAATTTACCGAAGTCGGCTACGTCGGGCGCGATGTGGAAAGCATTGTGCGCGATTTGGTGGATATTTCCGTCAACATGGTTCGCGAACAAAAAAAGGAATCGGTGAAAGAAAAAGCACGGGAAATGGCCATCGAACGCGTGCTGGATATTTTGCTCCCTCCTCCCCCGCTGCCCAAATCCGGCATTTCGCTGGCAGATGAAGAAGGCAGCCCGGAAAATAAATATCAGCGCAACCGCGAAAAATTTCGCCAGAAATTGATGAAAGGTGACCTCGACGAGCGAACGGTGGAAATAGAAACGCCATCAGATAGCCAGCCAACCATGCAGATTTTCTCGCCCGGCGGGATGGAAGAAATGGGCATCAATTTTCAGGAAATTTTGGGAAATATGATGCCAAAAAAATCGAAAAAACGCAAAGTGAACATCACAGAGGCAATCACCATTCTCGAACAGCAGGAAGCACAAAAACTGATCGATATGGATGAAGTTGTGCAGGAGGCCATTCGCCGGGTGCAAAATTCCGGTATCGTTTTTCTCGATGAAATTGACAAAATTGCCGGCTCCAGCGCCAAATCCGGTCCCGATGTTTCCCGCGAAGGCGTGCAACGCGATCTGCTGCCGGTGGTCGAAGGCACTACTGTCGCCACCAAATACGGCATGGTGAAAACCGATCATGTGCTGTTCATCGCTTCCGGCGCGTTTCATGTGTCCAAACCGTCGGACCTGATTCCCGAATTGCAGGGTCGTTTCCCCATTCGCGTATCGCTGAAAAGCCTTTCGGAGAATGATTTTGTGCGCATCCTGACCGAACCGGAAAACGCGCTGACCAAACAATACCGCGAGTTGATGAAAACCGAAGGCATCACCCTCGAATTTGACGACAGTGCAGTTCTCGAAATCGCCAAAACCGCCAGTTTTGTGAACAGTCGTGCAGAAAATATCGGTGCGCGCCGGCTGCACACGATTCTCTCCACTTTGCTGGAAGATTTACTGTTCGATGCGCCGCAGGTGGAAAATAAATCGATCAGCATCACCGGTGAATTTGTGAAAGAAAAATTGCATAACATTGTGGAAGATGAGGACTTACGAAAATACATTTTGTAGCGGGAAATAGCTATCCCGGCTACGCTGAAAAAAAATTCAAATAAATTCTATCCCAAAGGAGTGTCCATGAACAACCACTTTCTCTCCATCACCGAGCTCAACCGGAGTGAAATTGACAACATTTTTGAGATCACCAAAGATTTGAAAGCCAAAACCAAACGCCGCGAACCGCACAAATTATTGGACGGTTATTCGCTGGCGATGATTTTTGCCAAACCGAGTACCCGCACCCGCGTGTCGTTCGAAACGGGGATGTTCCAGCTTGGCGGCACCGCGATTTACCTCGCGCCGCAGGATATCGGCATCGGCACCCGCGAAGCTGTAAAAGACGTTGCACGGGTTATTTCGCGTTACAACGACATGATCATGGCGCGGCTGTTCGCTCATTCGGATATCGAGGAACTTGCCAAATATTCCAGCGTCCCGGTGGTAAACGGTTTGACCGATTACAATCACCCCTGCCAAATAATGGCAGATACATTTACCATTATGGAACATCGCGGCAAACTGGACGGCATGAAAATCGTGTATGTCGGCGATGGTAACAATGTTGCCAATTCGTGGATCAATTTTGCATCACGGGTACCGCTGCATATGGTTATTTGCAGCCCCGGCAATTACGAGCCGGATGCCAAAACGTTGGCAAACGCCAATGCCGCAGGCATCAGCAAAATCGAGGTAATCAATGATCCGGTGGAAGCCGTAACTAACGCAGATGTGGTATATACAGATGTGTGGGCAAGTATGGGACAGGAAGCAGAAGCCGAAGCACGCAAGAAAATTTTCATGCCGTATCAGCTAAACAGCAAATTAATGCAGCACGCCAAAAAAGATGCGTTAGTGATGCACTGCCTGCCGGCGCATCGCGGTGAAGAAATTACCGACGAAGTGCTGGAAAGCAAACAATCCATCGTTTTCGACGAAGCCGAAAATCGTATGCATGTGCAAAAAGCAATTATGGTAAAATTGGCCGGCAAAGCCTGATCAGAATTCAACAAAATGGCACTGCGGGGCTATTCATAAAATAGTCCCGCAATACCTGCGTTGATATGAGATTTTATTCATTTCGATTAATGGAACATATGCTGGCTGCTCGACAACCGCGTTTCCAGCGCATCCAATTGATGCTCGCGACGCTGTAATTCTTTCAGCCTGCGATACAATCTGGATTGTTTACGACGATGCTCTTTTATATTGGAATCTCCACCCATTTCGGAAATCACATTTACGATGCGCTCATACACTTCTTCATACTCCTGACGAACCTTATTTAAGGGCTTCATCGAACAATTCCTCCATTTAAGAATTTTCGCAATTCATTGTTTTAACTAATGATAATTCAAAAAACTGAATTGATATTTGATTTGATTAACAAATTATTATTGGCATTGTTAATACAGCAGTTTTCAAAGATAAAAGTGGTTAGACCCGATTGGATGAAATACAAATATCAGTCCAACAATTTACAAACGTCATAAGTTATTTATTAACAGCAGTTTGAGTTGTTTCAAAAACAATAACTACTACAAATTTTTGTAAAAGTTTTACACAACTCTCGTAGCCATTAATTTCGACGCAGCGCACACGGTTTGACAATTCTCACAAAATCGTAAAAAACAGCATGTTTTTCAATGATTTAGGTGATTAAAAATTCACTAAATTTTTGCTGTCAGCAATTCAGATTTCGCCCGCAACTCACAGCAACCCGTTAGGTATGCCAAACCGGTTGATTGTGTGCAATTTTTTAACATGCAAAATTTCGGGATTCATTATTTCATGATACTTGCAGATCGATGAATACTGCATTTAAATGGTGGTGGAAAATCACACATAGGTTTGGGTTTGTTACATTATATTAATGGTATGAATGCTAAAATGACCGGACGAGAATCAAAATTTAGGCAACTGGCGATCATTGCAATTTTGACCATAGGCTTTCACCTTGCCTGGGCGCATCCCAATTCCTCGCATTCCGAAAAGCAACAACATCCCGATAAAATAGCGAAATATGAAAACAACGGGCGCTTAAAATGGGTTTTGGCGCTGCATGCCGCCGGAATGGCTGGCACTTATATTTATTTTATTGAGCCGTGGTGGTCCGGCGAAAAACGGGATTTCAATTTCAAAATGGATTGGTACAACAACCATTGGCGGGAAATTGATAAATTCGGGCATTTTTTTGCGAATATCCAGGTTTCACGATTTTCGGCAATGACCTATCGATACGCCGGAATTGACCGGCGAAAATCGCTGTGGTATGGCGGCGTGAGCAGCCTGATACTGTACACCGCATTCGAGCTAACCGACGCCACATTTGATACCTGGGGATTCAGCGTGCCGGATTACATCGCAAATATTTTGGGTGCAAGCTATCCGCTGATGCAGGATATGCTGCCGGTGTTGCAACACTTCAATTTCAAAATCAGCTATCGAAAATCGGAATATTTCAAAAATGATGCGCCGAACAAACCGGGTTTTACCGGATACAAACCGTACGAATATCTGGTTAGCGATTACGACGGACAACGATTTTGGCTATCCGCAGATGCTGATCCGCTGCTGCCGCAGCACTGGCGGAAATTTTGGCCTAATTGGTTGAATCTTGCCATCGGCTACGGCGCCAGAAATTTACCGCAACACAACAGCGCGTTAAAACGACGCGATGTTTATCTCGCACTGGATTTCAATTTCCCTGCAAAAAAGGATGATCCGCCATTGCTTTTCGCTCTGAAAAGTGTGATCAACAGCATCCACCTTCCCGCCCCAACTATCCGTTTTTCGAAAGATGGCACTGTTTTTTACGGATTATTTTTCTGAAAAACGAGCTATTTTCGGCAGCGCCGGAATGCGCAAATAGTGCAATTTCCGCTTTTGATAAACCATAGATTTTCCTAACTTTATACTCACAATTATCGAAAAAACCGGAACCGAAAATGCCCGATTCCCAACAACCGCGAAAGAAAAAAATCGCCAAACCTGAGTGGCAACCCGACGATAGCGGCAGCGCTTTTGCCGGCAGTTACATTCCCGGAACTGACCAAAAAGCACTCCCGAAATCCCCAACAAATAAACGCCGCCAACTCAGCACCGCGGATCTGTTTAACGGCATCGTTTCCGGCAATCGCATGTTTTTGGGGCGGGCGCTCACCTTAATCGAGAGCAACGCTGCCGCACATCAGGAACAGGCTCAGGAGTTGCTCACCCGGTTGCTTCCGCTCACAGGGAAATCTGTGCGGATCGGCATAACCGGCATTCCCGGCGCGGGGAAAAGCACATTTATTGAACGTTTGGGACTTTATCTGATCGAAAACGGGCATCGCGTTGCAGTGCTCGCAATCGATCCGAGCAGCAGCATCAGCAAAGGCAGCATTCTCGGCGACAAAACGCGAATGGAGAAATTGGCGCAGAACGATGCCGGCTTTATCCGCCCGTCGCCATCCGGCGGAACATTGGGCGGAGTTGCCCGGAAAACCCGCGAAAGCCTGCTCGTTTGCGAAGCCGCCGGTTTTGATGTGGTCATTGTCGAAACCGTTGGTGTCGGGCAAAGCGAGGTGAGCGTCCGTTCGATGGTCGATTTTTTTCTGCTGCTGCAAATTACCGGCGGCGGCGACGAGTTGCAGGGCATCAAAAAGGGGGTGATCGAACTGGCCGACGCCATCGCCATCAACAAAGCGGACGGCGAAAACCAGCATCGCGCAGCAGCCATGATGCAGGAAATGAAAATTGCCCTGCATTATCTGACGCCATTCACAGCCAATTGGCAACCCACCGTTGTCACCTGCTCTGCGCTAAATGGCGCTGGCATCCCGGAGATCTGGCAAAATGTTCGCGAATTTTGCGAAATCACCCAACACTCCGGTCAATTTATGCGGCAACGGCAGCAACAAACAAAATCGTGGTTGCACGATTTAACCAAAGAAAGTCTCGAAAAACTGTTTTTGGAGCAGCCGGAAATTGCCGCCGAACTACCGGAAATCGAAAAAGCGGTAATGTCCGGCAAAATTCCCGCGGCAAGCGCCGCAAAAAAACTGGTGGATGTTTTTCGAAATGCGATCGGTTTATCTGCCGGTAAAACATGATATTTCCGGCAAAATATTCAAAATATCTGTTTGGAATCACCGGGTGAAATTGATTATCTTTTTGCGGTAAAACCTTAATTAAATTTAGAATAGACGAACATTTTATAACTGAATACAGAATCAATTTGAAATACGGCACATCAACCGCTGGCTCATTTAATTATCATTATTTTAAAGCAGTTGGCTCAACAAACGATACATTAGCCGAACTGGCGCGAAATAATGCCCCGGAATGGACAGTTGTTTTGGCGGATCACCAGACCAACGGACGCGGACGTTACCGGCGTAATTGGGACAGTCCGGCTGGCTTGGGTATGTGGACATCGCTGCTGCTGCGCCCGGCGTTTGACAGCCGGATCTTAAATTTGGTGAATTTGCTGGTTGCCAACACAATGGCAACCGTGCTGGAACAACTGGCAGCTTCTGTTCAGCAGCAAATGGCTACCGGTTTAAAATGGCCAAACGATGTGTGGGTTGGTGATAAAAAAATCTGCGGTATTTTACCTGAATCCAGTTTCTCCGGTCAAAAGTTGCAGTATATTATTGTAGGTGTTGGGTTGAATATAAATCAATCCATTTCCGATTTTTCTGAGGATTTACAGCCGTTTGCGACATCTTTAAAGATCGAAACCGGACGCGAATGGCCGGTAAAATTGGTGATGACCCGTTTTCTTGAAACATTCCGGCAACAATACAACGAGTTGATTCCAAACCAAACCGGAAAAATTTTAGACGACTATCGCAAAAAGATGCTTTTCAAAAATGAAACGGTGAACTTACTTTTGAATGATCAAACCATCAGCGCCGTTATTCGGGATATCGACGATGACGGATTTCTGGAAATTGAGCACGGCGGGCAGACAAAAGTTATTAATTCCGGGGAATTCCGGGTTCAGCCAGTCCGGGTAAACTGAGTAAAAACAATACACTGCAAACTATGATATTAGCAATAGACATCGGCAATACACATTTGGAAATCGGGCTGTATCACCAAAACCATTTTCTGGATAGCTGGCGCATTTCAACCTCGGTGAACCGGACAGAGGATGAGTTGATGGCATTTATCCGCCAGTTTTTGAGCATGGCGAATGTCGATGTGAGTGAAATCCGCGATTTTGCTATTTCTTCGGTGGTGCCGAATATCACCCAAATTTTCCGGCGAATGTGCCAAAAATATTTCAAATCACAACCGTTGGTTGTCAGCCATGCGCTGGATTTGGGCATTGCCATCGACTATAACCCACCCAATAGTGTGGGTGCGGATCGTGTTTGCAATGCGGTTGCCGCATTTAGCAAATACGGTGGTCCGTGTATTGTGGTGGATGTTGGCACTGCAACCACTTTCGATGTGGTCAGCGAAGGCGGTATTTATCTTGGTGGCGCAATTGCGCCGGGGCTGGAAACTGCGGCTTTCGGACTGAGTTCCCGAACGTCCAAATTACCGACAATTTCGTTTGATTTCCCAAAATCTGCGATCGGGAAAGCGACAGACCAAAGCATGCAATCCGGTATCATGTTTGGCACCGTTGCGCTAATTGACGGATTAATCGAACTGATTTCGGGCGAATTGAACAAACCGCCACATGTGATCGCTACCGGCGGGCAGAGCAACATATTAGCGCCACGGAGCAAATACATCAAACATGTGGAGCAACGGTTGGTTTTGGAAGGATTAATGATGATTTATCACCGCAATGTGGGAGGAAAATAATGGCCGGATTTTTTAAATTGGTCATTTATACCCCACGCCGGGAACTGTTTGGGTATTTGCTCCAAAATTTGGTATTGCCTGATTTGGAGATGTTTTACGTCCGCAGCCTGGACGAAGTGGAATCCTATTACAACCGGGTAAAACCCAACGCAGTTATTTTGTATGTCGATCATCATCCGGAACAGCTTCGCGAAACGCTGTCGGTAATTGATAAGCTGCGCGACAAAAACAACTGCTGGTTGATGCTGCTGACCAGTGAAAAACTGATTTCGCAAAAATTCCAGACTGCGCTGCCTGTAAAACAGGTTTTCCTGCAAAAAGAAAGCGACGATTTTCAGCAAGTTGCCCACAACCTGATGTTCATCCGCAGCCTCTCGATGTCGCAGGATGAGCAAAATAGCAAAATTCGATTTAGCCAGTCCATCAACGATTTTCTGAAAATTATATATCAGGAAAAATCTGTCAACAGCAGTATGGACCGGTTGATCAACTTATTACCCAAACAAATCAATACCGATAATTGGGCGATGTTTTATCTGGATAAATTTTCCCAACAGGTTGATTATTTTACCCAATTTGTGCCGCCGACCCGTCGATCCAAAACAGCTAAAGTGCCAAATATTAACAGCCTGGCTGGACGTTTGTTGGGAATGAACCGCACGGTAATGCTCTCTGAGCAGGACGATGCGGAGCTGTTCGAAGAGCTAAAAGAACTCAACTGGACGGTAAAACAGGTTTATTTTATTCCGATTCAATACCGGGAACAATTTATTGGCGGGCTGCTGCTCGGCAACGAATCACCGCGTCAAATGGATGCAAAAGAAATCCATTTTCTCGGTGAAGTGATGGATGCACTCGGCAAACGGGTTCTCGATACCCACATCACCCGTTCCGATGAAGCGGAATTGAGCAACTTTGCGGGTCAATTGCTCAACAATCACTTTGATGAAGAAGCCATTTTTCAATACACTTGCCGCAAATTAACCGAGATGACCAAAGCCAACAGCGCAATTTTTTGGCAACACAACAAAGGATTCGGTTTTATTTTCCCAAAGTTTGTCCATTTTACCGAGCGCACCCAAAACACCGAAAATCACGACAAAGACATGGTGTTTTTTGATAAAGAAACCTATCTCAGCAACCTGGTCAGTCGCGGAAAAATGGAAGCGCTCTATAATATTGATACAGAAAGCCGGTTGAGCGACAACACCCAGCAGATTTTCCGAAAGCTGCAATACCGTCATATTTTGCTCATCCCGATAAAAGTAAACAATGAAGTTATTGGCGCGATCATCATCAACAAAAAACGGCCGGCAGACCGTTTTTCGGTTTTGCAAATTCACCAATCGGAAGAAATTGTTGAGAAAACCCAACAGGTGCTCAAAGACGCTCAAACCGTAAAAGAAGCAAACCGGCAGGTGAAACAATTTTCCCGGATTTTTGATTTGGGACGTGATGCCAAATTGGGACTCACACTGTTCAATCTGCTTTCCCGTTTGAATTCCAACCTTCGCAAAGCGCTGGGCTGGAACGACGTCGCGATTTTTCTGCTCAATGAAACCGGTAAACACCTGAATGTGATTAACCGGATCGGATTCGATTCAAAAATAAATTACGGATTTGACCTCCAATCCGGCGTTTCGTTTCCGGAATTTCAGGCGTTATTGGCGAATTCTGAAAAAATCAGCAACTCTTATTTTTTGAGCAAACACAAAACCAATCCCCCCGAATCTTCCGGGCAAAAATACCGGACAATGGAATGGGAATCCGGCGATTTGGTTGTTATCCCGCTCGACACACGCCAGGATGTGCTCGGCTATTTGCTGGTTGCGGATCCGGTTGACCGTCTGAAACCCGCTCACGAAAAAATAACGCCGCTCGAATATTACGCAAACCAGGCAGCTGTATCTGTAGAAAATTCAATGCTTTACGAAGAATTAAGAAATAGCCAGGAACGCTATCGCTCTCTCTCCGAAACAATGAGCCTTGGTCTGGTTACCTGCAATACCGATCAGAAAATCGTTTATCTCAACCCCGCTTTCGAACAATTATTGGGCTATAAAGAGAACAAATTAAGCCAGCGAAACATCATCGATTTTTTTGCGCCGACTTCAAAAACATCGCTAAAAGAGATGATCTCGCTGCTGGTTGAAACCGTCAACAAAGATCACGTTGAAACCCGTGAGCTTGAAATTATCAGCAAAACCGGTGAAACCATTCCCGTTAATGTGTACGGATTTCCATTTTATGAGCGGCGTAAACACACCGGATTTTTTCTCATTTTGAACGATCTCCGGATAATCAAGCGGTTGGAACGCATGAAAGCGGATTTCAATTCCATGATTGTTCACGACCTGCGTTCACCGATGAATGTGATTCAGGGATTTGTGGAGTTGATTCGCAATAAAGTTGTCGGCGATGTCAATCAGGAGCAGGAAGAACTGCTCGACATCGTGAAGGACAATGTGAAAAAAGTGCTCGCACTGGTGGATAATTTTTTGGTCGCATCCAAGCTGGAAGTGGGCAAATTTAACGTCGATCTGAAACAGGGTGAAATCAATACGCTTATCCGGCAGCAGATCGATAATCACCGCGTGCTGATGAAAAACAAACAAATTGAGGTCGAAGCCGATCTCGACCCAAATCTCCCGCTGCTGATGTTCGATCCGCTGCGCATTGAACAGGTCCTCAATAATTTGTTGAGCAACGCGCTCAAATTCACGCCGGATAAAGGTAAAATCATCATAAAATCCAGCATGTATAAAACCAACACAGACGGCAAAGAAAAAATGTATGTTTGCATTGCCGTCAAAGATAACGGCGTTGGTATTCCCAAAAACAAGTTGCCGTATGTATTTGAAAAATATGAGCAAGTTGAAGATAATCAAAGCTTTAACATACGTGGCACAGGCTTAGGTCTTTCTATCTGCAAAGAAATCATCCAACTTCACCTCGGCGAAATTTGGGTCGAAAGCACACCGAACGACGGCAGCACATTCTATTTTTCACTGCCGATCGTCCAGGCTTACAGCGAAATGATGTAACCCGTTTCGCACGATCACCCAACAACTAAAAACGTTTTCAAACCACCGACATCCTATGGCGAAAAAAGCCCAATCATCCCAAAAATCCGAAACCACACCGCTGATGGAGCAATATTTGGCGATAAAAGCCAAATATAAAGATATGATTTTGCTCTATCGAATGGGCGATTTTTACGAAACATTTTTTGATGACGCCAAAACGATCGCCAAAGTGTTGGGCATTGCCCTGACCAAACGCGCCCACGGAAAATCGGCAGATGTGCCGCTGGCCGGATTTCCCTATCATGCGCTGGATAATTATTTGCCAAAACTGGTGCAAGCCGGTCACCGCGTAGCAATTTGCGAACAGGTGGAAGATCCCAAACAGGCTAAAACTGTTGTTAAACGCGACGTGGTTGAAATTGTCACTCCCGGAACGGCGATTTCGGAGAAACTGCTCGATCACAAAACCCACAATTTTATCGCTGCAGTCGTAATTCAGGGGCAACACGCCGGTGTCGGATATGGTGATTTTTCGACCGGCGAATTGTATATCAGCGAAATCGGGCTGGAAAACCTGATCAATTTTTTACAGGAAATTTCCCCGAAAGAAATTTTGGTGCCGTCCAGCCGATTTGAGGAATTACGGGCTTCTTTCGACAAACGCATTTCCGCAGTCATCTCGAAAGTGGACGACTGGATTTTCACTCACCAATTTGCCTACGATACGCTGACCGGGCATTTCCAAACCCAAAATCTCAAAGGATTTGGTGCGGAAGATTTCAAATTGGGTGTGATCAGCGCCGGCGCAATTTTGCAATACAGCAAAGATAATTTTCAAAACGATCTCGCGCATGTGCAAACGCTTTCGGTGATTTCGGCTGACGATTACATGATTTTGGATGCATCGACCCGCCGGAATCTGGAAATCACCAACCCCATTTCCGGGCATCGCAGCGATGGCACGCTGCTATCCATTCTCGATCACACGCTCACGCCGATGGGCGGACGGCTCATGAAACAGATGATTTCTCATCCGCTGATCCGTTTGGAACGCATCCAAACCCGTCTCGATCGCGTTGATGTTTTTTTCAAAACGGCAGCGTTGCGCAATTCGCTGCGGGAGCATCTCGAGAATATCAGTGATTTGGAGCGATTACTCGGCCGAATCGCCACCGGCAGAGCCAGCCCCCGCGATTTGATGACCCTGAAACGGGCACTGTCGTATATCGAGCCGATCCGGCAATTACTGCACGATGCAAACGAGCCGCATTTGCAATTTTTTAGCGATAATTTGCAAAGCGTGGACAAATTGGTGGCGCTGATCGATGCAGCCATTGCAGATAATCCGCCCCAAAATCTCACCGAGGGCGGCATCATCAAAACGGGTTACAATCCGGAACTGGACGAGCTGCGGGAAATCAGCCGCGAGGGCAAAAACTGGATCGTCCAATTGCAAACGCGCGAGCGCGAGAAAACGGCAATCCCATCGCTGAAAATCGGTTACAACAAGGTTTTCGGCTACTATTTTGAAATCACGAAAGCGCACCAAAACAAAGCACCGGACTATTTTATTCGCAAACAAACTTTGGTGAACGCGGAGCGATACATCACACCGGAATTGAAAGAATTTGAAGAAAAAGTGCTCGGCGCCGAAGAAAAAATGGGCGTTTTGGAATACGAATTATTTCAGAAAATTCGCGATGAGGTTGCCCAATGGGGCGAAATCATTCAAATGAACGCCCGGCTAATTGCGGAAATCGATTGTCTGGCAGGGCTGGCACATCACGCAGTAACAAATCGTTACATTCGTCCGGTCATCGACGAAGGTGAACTGATCGAAATTACCGGCGGGCGTCATCCGGTTGTGGAAAAATTATTACCGCCGGATGAACCGTTTATCGAAAATGACAGCCGGCTGAACAACTCGGACACGCAAATCATGGTGATCACCGGACCAAATATGTCCGGTAAATCGACCTATTTGCGGCAGGTAGGGTTGATTACTTTGCTGGCTCAGATTGGTTCATTTGTTCCGGCAGAGTCGGCGCATATCGGCATTGTGGATCGCATTTTTACCCGGGTTGGCGCATCGGATAATCTGGCTTTTGGCGAAAGCACATTTATGGTCGAAATGCTGGAAGCAGCCAATATCCTCAACAACGCAACACCGCGCAGCCTGATTTTGCTCGATGAAATTGGCAGGGGAACCAGCACATTCGACGGACTTTCCATCGCATGGGCGGTGACTGAATATTTACATCATCAAAAGAAAGTTGCCGCAAAAACGTTGTTTGCGACCCATTATCACGAGTTGACAGAATTGGCAATGCTGTATCCGCGTATCAAAAATTTCCGGGTGGAAGTTAAGGAATACGATGATCACGTTGTATTTTTGAGGAAGATCGAACCGGGCGGAATGGACAATTCTTATGGAATTTATGTTGCACAAATGGCCGGATTACCCGAACTTGTCGTCGAACGTGCCCGTGAAGTGCTGAAAAATCTGGAAGCGAACGAACTGACACCCAATCAAACCACAAAACTGGGGCGACGACGGGACAGTTCCCGCTCCAATCCAAGCCAGTTGAGTCTGTTTGAAATTCCCAAACCATCGGCTGTTGAAGAAGAATTGCGAAAGATTGATTTGAACACTTTAAGCCCAATAGATGCCTTGTTGAAATTGAAAGACCTGAAAGAGATGCTAAATAAATTGAAGTGAAGATAACTTAACGATTGAAAAATTTTACGTAAGTGTTGAATTTTGCATCCGATTTAGAGGCAATAATTCATTAATACACAAAAATTTATCAATTTTTCTCTTGCATAATTTATCCCATGCGGTTATCTTCTCCATGAATTAACGAACCCTTATAAAGTCTTTGGAGGTTGCCTGATGAGGACTGTGACGAAAAAGGAAGTTGCCAAGCGAGTCGCAAAGGCAATGGGTCAAAAAATTTACGTTACAGAAGAGTACGTGAACATTGTGTTCCAGGCTCTGCGTGAAATTTTAGCAGAAGCCGACCCGGAAATCCGCATAGAGATCCGTGATTTCGGTGTCTTTGAAGTTAAAGAGACAAAACCAAAACCGAAAGCCCGCAATCCGCGAACCGGTGATATTATTTATGTTCCAGCACGGCGGAAAACCCATTTCAAGCCCGGGAAGTTGCTGAAAGAAATCTTGAAAGAGCCGATGGAACGTTCAAAGTAACGTTAATTTTTAGTTGTGTTATTAATAAATCAAAAATTAATGTTTCTTATCCAATTTTTATTAAATTACCGCCTTTTTAGTCCCTAAAAAGTGCGGTTTTTTTTTAATGGAGTTTTCAGCTCATGACAGAAACAAACACCTTATTGCGCGTCGGTGTTGTCGGGTGTGGCGGAATTTCCCAAATTATCCACATTCCGATTCTGGCAAAAATCCCCGGTGTGCAACTCGTTGCCCTCTGCGATATTGATGACCGGAAAACAGCTTTTCTTTCAAAACGGTTTGACGTCCCCAATACTTTCCGGGATATTGAAGAGATGTTTCGTAAAGTCGAGATTGATCTTTTATTCATTCTGACACCCACCAACATGCACCTCCCAATGGCTTATATCGCTTTAAGGAATGGTGTCCATCTGTTTATCGAGCGGCCCGCAGCGCGAAACGCCAAAGAAACCCAGAAAATTTATGACGCCAGCCAAAAAGCGGATCGTCATGTTATGATTGGTATGCAATCCCGTTTCCGGAATGATTTTCGTACAATCAAAGGTTTTATGGAAAACAAAACGCTCGGAGACATTCTGCATATCCGTGCAGAGTGGCTGCAATCCAGTCTGGAATCCATCAAACAACCGTGGATTTTTAACAAAAACATGTCGGGTGGCGGTGTTTTGTTTGACTTGGGTGTTCAATTGTTGGACACATGCTGGTGGATTACCGGACGACCAAAGCTAGAATCGGTGACAACTTTTTCCCGCCAAATAAGAACTGACGTGCAGGTGGAAGATTTTGCAAATGTTTATCTACGATTTGCCGGTGAAATTGACATTTCATTTGCTGTAAGCTGGTATTTTCCGTTGGCAAAGGACAGGTTCCAAATGGAGATTACCGGTGTTGACGGCACAGCAACCATATCCCCTTTCAAAATAGAAAAATACCTGCATGGCAAAGGGCTGGAGCTTACACCACCGCTTTATGAAACATATCCTGGCGCGATGTATAAAATGGCGTATCAGAACCAGATTCAACACTACATCAATTTTTTAACCGGGCGCGAAAAGAACCTGGTTTCGGGAATAGCCGAAGCTGTGAAAGTAATGGAAATGATGGATATGGTTTACAAATCTCTGGAAACCGGGAAAACGGTTTATATCGCATCCGATGAGGATTGATGCAAATGAATACCGTTTTACAAATTTCTTTCAAATCCAGAACCATTAGTCTCATTAATAACAGCAGTTTAGCTACCCATCTACTTCAAATGTTACTTGCATTTACACTGGTGTTTCCCGCCATTGCCAGTGGTCAGGAAACAACCGAAACCAATGAGCAGCTTGTCGCCCGTTGTATTATTGAACCCTTTTGGCAGAGCATTACCCCACATATCGATCATCATTCACGCTTACAAATCATCCCGGTCGATCCATCCGAAATGAATCAATGGACATCAAAAATGTTAACGGATAGTTGCGTTCATCGTAATTATTTCGTTTATTCATCCGCCGATAGCAGTGTACAAGCGGATTACCAAATTCGAATTTCTGATGCAACATCGCAAATCAGCTATCGGTCGTCCGGACGCAAATGGCTGGTCGGTTCTCGACGATTCAAAAGAACGGTTACAGTCCGTTACCATTTGCAAATATTGGATAAAAATGCGCAGTTACTGGTCAGCCGGCGTATCGAAAATTCGCTTTCTGACCACTTATCCGGCATCGATACAGATGAGATAGAAAACCCGGAATTATCATTTACAACGGGAACTAAAACCGGTAATTCGTTTATAAAACGCTGGATAGAACCCGCAATAATAACCGCGGCAACCTCATTTGTGATTTATACGTTTTATACATTAAGGAGCAATAATTAATGATGTTTAAGGGTGTTTGGAAATCTATTTTCTATTTTCTGGTTCTGTCATTTTTTGCTGCCTGTGGCGGTAATGGAATGAAAAAAAAGGAAATGAATGCCGACGCATATTTTGAGTATGCAAAAGCAAAATTCGACAAAGGCGATTATCTGGATGCAATCACCGAATTTACGGTAATCACACTTCGTTTTAGTAATGATCCGGTTGTTGATGATGCACAATACTATCTCGCTGAATCCCACTTCAAACAAAAAGAATATCTGATTGCCGTATCGGAATATCAGAAGCTGATAAATGATTATCCGCAAAGCACTTACGCTGTTTTGGCACAGTTCAAAACCGGATTATCTTTTTACAATATGTCGTCACGCCCGGAGCTGGATCAGGAATATACAAAAAAGGCGATTCGCTCATTTCAAACGTTTGCGGAAGAACACCCGGAACATGAATTAACCGCAAACGGTGAGGAACTCATCCAAAAAATGCGTGGAAAGCTGGCAAAGAAATTATACACGAATGCAACCACCTATCGCAAAATGGGTGAAAATGAGGCTGCATTGGTATATTTCGATATCTTCCTCGAAAAATATTATGATACGACATTCGCTCCCGATGCATATTACTGGAAAAGCGAAATTCTTTATAAATTAAAACGCTACGAAGAATCGCTAAATTATTTCACAATTTTGGTTGAGAAATTTCCGGAAGACAATAATATTGATAAAGCCAAAGAACGCATCGGCAAACTAAGTATGCTAATAAAATCAGCCCAAACAGATGTTCCCGTTGATGAAGCCAACAATAACTAAAATCGGGCTTTTTGGCGGTACATTCGATCCCATCCACATCGGACATTTGATTGTTGCTGAAACGGTTCGAACCCGATGCCAATTGGATAAGCTGATCTTTATTCCCGCAAAAACACACGCGTTGAAAGACAATAACCGGATAACTCCGGTTCAGCATCGCCTGTCAATGGTTCAACTGGCAATTGAGCCACACCCGGCATTTGAAGTATCCGATATTGAGATCCAGCGTCCGGGTGTATCGTATTCGATCGATACCATCAGGCACTTCAGAGAAGTATATCCTCCTGAAAAATATCAGTTGCATTTTCTGTTGGGCAGCGATGCGGTAAACGAATTTCATCAGTGGCATGAACCTAATGAATTACTGGCCCTTTGCGAGTTTATTGCGTTCAGCCGCGCCGGTGCGGCTGCCAATCCTGATTCGCCTTATGCATCTGCATTTACGTATGTTGAAATTCCCGCACTCGAAATTTCGGCATCTGAAATACGGAAACGCGTAAAGGCTGGTGAATCCATCCGATATTTTGTGCCAGAGCCGGTTCGGCTATTTATTGAAAAGCACCAGTTGTATAAAATATAATTGTTTGTTGTTTATTTATGTTTGATTTAAGACATTAAATCACATGGCTTTGCCATGGAAATAAGGCCTTGCAAAGAAAATGGTGAAGGCTTATATTTTCCCGATTCAAAGCATCCGGAGGGTGAATGGATATACAATCGATCAAACAACTAATCAAAATAGTTGAAAAAAGCGACATTGATGAAATAGAATTTGAAGAAGAAGGTCGCAAAATACGCATCAGCAAACGCACACTTGCGTCCAATGCCGGTAGCGCTCAAAACCAAATGTTTAATCCGGTTTATGCCGCTCCTCCCCAACCTGCTCCAGCTCCTTTACCAGCAACAGAAGCGCAAGCACCTGCTGCTTCGGCAAATACTGTTGAGGTTCGTTCGCCAATGGTTGGTACTTTCTACCGGTCCCCATCCCCGGATGCGGATCCGTATGTCGAAGTTGGCTCATCGATTAAGCCCGGTTCGCCGCTTTGCATTATCGAAGCCATGAAATTGATGAATGAAATCGAATCCGAATTCAGTGGTAAAATTGTCAAAATTATGCTGGAAAACGCTCAACCTGTTGAGTATAACCAGGTTCTTTTTCTTGTTGAAAAGAACGGCTAATTGACAGCTTTTTTGGCATTTAACCGCTTACGCGTGGAGGAATTTCAAACTTGTTTAAAAAGATACTGATTGCGAATCGCGGTGAAATCGCCTTACGAATCATCCGTGCCTGTAAAGAATTAGGTGTTCGCACGGTTGCCGTATATTCAACACCCGATGAAAACGCATCCCACACAATATTTGCAGACGAAAGTGTATGCATCGGACCCGCCGAAAGTAGCAAAAGCTATTTGAATACCACCAGAATTATCGCTGCAGCAGAAATAACCGGCGCAGATGCAATCCATCCCGGATACGGTTTTTTGGCGGAAAATGCAGAATTCGCAGAAATGTGCAGCTCCATCAATCTCACATTTATTGGCCCCAGTGCGGCTGTTATCCGCAAAATGGGCGATAAAGCAGTAGCCAAAGAAACCATGCAAGCCGCAGGAGTTCCCGGGGTTCCCGGCAGCAAAGGCATTTTAAAAACAATTGATGAGGCACGGGATATTTGTAAGAAAACCGGATATCCTGTAATGCTGAAAGCTGTTGCCGGCGGTGGCGGAAAAGGCATGCGTATTGTCCGTAAAGAAGCAGATTTGGAAAGCAGCTTCATGATGGCCCGCGCTGAGGCGGAAGCCAGCTTCTCCAATGGCGATTTGTATCTCGAAAAATACATCGAAAATCCCCGCCATATCGAAATCCAGATTCTCGCGGACCGGTTTGGCACAGTTTTGCAACTTGGCGAGCGCGAATGTTCGATCCAACGGCGACATCAAAAATTAATTGAAGAAGCACCTTCCCCGGTTGTTGATCCCGATTTGCGAAAACGTATGGGAGATGTGGCGGTAAAAGGCGCTCGATCTGTAAATTATGAAAGCGCCGGAACCATCGAATTTTTGTTAGATAAAACCGGCAATTTCTATTTTATGGAAATGAACACCCGGATTCAGGTAGAACACCCGGTCACCGAAATGGTTTACGGCGTCGATCTGATAAAAGAGCAAATTCGCATTGCAGCCGGTGAAAAATTAAAAATTAAACAATCTGAACTAACCCCGCGCGGACATGCGATTGAATGCCGAATTAATGCGGAAGATCCGGTGAGAAATTTTATGCCTATGCCTGGTGTAATCAACAACTTACACCTTCCCGGTGGTCCCGGTGTCCGGGTGGATACCCATATTTACAATTCGTATAAAGTTCCACCGTATTACGATTCATTGCTGGCAAAATTGATCGTTTCAGCACGCAACCGGCACGATGCAATCCGGCGAATGAACCGTGCGTTGGATGAATTCGTCGTGGAAGGCATTAAAACGACCATACCATTTCATAAATATGTCATCAATACACCTGAGTTTATCGAAGGTGATTTCGATACACATTTTCTGGAAAAAATTTACGAAAAAGCAAAAGCAGAATTAAGCCAAAAAGCTTAGGAGATCGTTCATGAATGTCCCGGCAGAACTGAAGTACACAAAAGAACACGAATGGGCACGCATTGAGGGCAATATAGCCACAATCGGCATTACCGATTACGCTCAGGGCGAATTGGGCGACATTGTTTACCTGCAATTACCGGAAGTTGGCGACACTGTAGCCAAAGATGATAGTTTTGGAACAATTGAAGCCGTGAAAGCCGTTTCGGATTTGTACGCGCCAATTTCAGGAGAAGTCGTTGCCGTAAACGCAGTCTTACAAGATACGCCCGAAACGGTTAACAGCAATCCCTATAATGAAGGCTGGCTGATCAAAATTAAAATTAATAATTTGCAAGAAGTTGACGAATTACTCGATAGTAAGGATTACGAGGCATTAATTTAGGGAAAAATAGTTCGCTATGGCGAAAATTTTGGTCGTTGACGACAATGTTGATATGCTGGACACGCTGGAGCACTTGTTTACTTTTTACGATTACGAAGTACTCCGTGCCGAAAACGGCAAAGAAGGGTTGGAAATTGCTGAAACTTCGCAACCCGGATTAATCGTTCTGGATGCCCTGATGCCGGTGATGAACGGGTTTGAAACTTGCGAAAATTTAAAACGCAATGTGAACACCCGGGATATTCCGGTGATTTTTTTATCTGCGAATTATACTGAATATACGCATCGGTTGCGCGGATATGAACTGGGTGCTGATGATTATATGCTCAAACCTTTTAATGCAAAAGAATTGATTGCCAAAGTAAGTTCGCTGTTGCACAGAAAAAAGATCATCAAAAACTTGCGAAGCGATAACCGGAACCTGTTAAAAAGACAAACCGGTGCACAAACAACGGCTCCCGAACTGCAGCAACATCATTTTATTGATTATCTGACCGGGATTTACAATATCGATTACTTTTCCAAATGGGTGACACAATTTTCGGAATTGCAAACGGCAGATCAACATTATTCAGTTCTTTTAATTGATGCAGACCGGTTTAAATTGGTAAATGAAACTTATGGTGATTTGATCGGTGATTTTGCACTGATGAAAATTGCAAATATTATTCTGCAAAATTCCCGGCAATCGGATTTTGCTTTTCGATTGGGGAAAAATAAATTTGCAATGCTGCTCAACGTAACGGAAGAATCAGGTGCTTTTTACATCGGAGAAAAAATTCGTTCTGCAATTGAGCAAACGGCGTTTTTTGATCAGGATATATTCCAATACAAACGGCAAACATCCCGCCGGAAAAATGAACCGGTGAACATCACCGTCAGCATTGGCGTAAGTTCATTAATGGATAGCAATAATGTTGGTAAAGCCATAAAATTAGCCGAAAATGCGCTGAATAAGGCAAAAGAAATGGGCAGAAACGTAACCATCAGAAGTTCACAGATTCAAGTTAGAGAAAACAGTACGCCAACTTAAACGAAGAACATTAGTAGATAACCATTTATTTTTATATGAGATAGCACAGTATGGCAAAGATACTCATTGTTGACGATAACGATCATGTTCTACGTCTGCTCAAAATAAGCCTTGAAAAAGCGGGTTACGAAATTCATCAAGCCCATAATGGGGACGAAGGACTGGATATGACTCACAAAGTCCTTCCCGATCTGATTATTTCAGACGTTATGATGCCCTCCACAGATGGCATTGAGTTTTGTTGGATGGTTCGTGAAAATTCACCCATTCCCATGGTTCCCTTTATTTTTCTGACAAGCCTGGAAGATCGTGATATGGAAATTCGCGGATTTCGTGCGGGCGCAGATGAATATTTGGTAAAACCGGTAGATCGACCGATTTTGCTAAAAAAAGTAGCGGCGTTGCTCGAACGTGCGAACCGTGTAAAATCCATTGACGCACAGCCTGCCGAACAAGTTAAGGGATTTGAAGGAAATCTTGCAGATTTGTCGCTTGCAGAGGTTATCCAATTGTTGAATTTAAATCAACGTGATGGCGTATTACATATTGAAGCCGAAGATAAAGGTGAAATCGTATTTCATTCCGGACAGATGGTTTATTGCAAATATGGAAAACTTGCCGGAGAAGACGCGGTTTACAAAGCTGTCCCGCAATCGATTGGATCGTTCCGTTTTGAACCGGGATTCCGGGAAATTTCCCGAAATATTCAGGGTTCAACAATGAATGTGCTGATTGAAGCGTGCCGTTTGGAAGATGAACACAACATGAACCAATAATCCCGGCAGATTTGCCGGGATAAGATTTTATATTACCTGCCAATCATCAAATATTGACAAAAATTAAATTTAACGAAAAAGAGTAACCGGTTTTCTTTTAAACTGTCTCATTTTCAATTGTTAACGGTTCGGATTGTGACTGTTTTTTCTTGAATATTGCCCAATCGTCGAGTTCTTTTTTAACAAATTGACCCGTGTATGACACTGTATTTTTTGCCACATCTTCCGGGGTTCCGGTTGCGATGATCTGTCCACCATCATCACCACCTTCCGGGCCGAGATCAATAATCCAGTCCGCGGTTTTAATGACATCCAGATTATGTTCGATGACAATTACCGTATTCCCTTTTTCTACCAACCGGTTCAGCACAACCAAAAGCATTTTCACATCATCAAAATGCAATCCTGTGGTTGGTTCATCCAGAATATAAATGGTCTGTCCCGTGCCCATTCGCGATAATTCCGTTGCCAATTTTACCCGCTGCGCCTCGCCGCCGGATAAAGTGGTTGCCCGCTGCCCCAACTGGATGTAACCCAAACCAACATCGTGAAGCGTTTTCAATTTGCGTTTCAGCGAGGGGATTTTATCGAAAAATTCGAGCGCATCTTCAACCGTCAAATTGAGCACATCTGCAATACTTTTCCCGCGATATTTGATCTCCAAAGTTTCCCGGTTATAACGCTTGCCTTTGCATACTTCACAGGTAACGTAAACATCCGGGAGAAAGTGCATCTCAATTTTTTTGACACCGTCACCTTCGCAGGCATTGCAGCGACCACCTTTCACATTAAAACTGAATCTGCCAGGTTTGTAGCCGCGAATTTTTGCTTCCGGCAACTGGGTGAACAAATCGCGAATGAAGGTAAACAAGCCGGTATATGTTGCCGGATTCGATCGCGGTGTCCGTCCGATTGGTGATTGATCGATATCAATCACTTTATCCAGATGTTCCAACCCTTCAACTGTTTCATATGCCAACGGAATTTTTTTGCTGCGGTGGAAATGCGCGCTCAACAACGGATAAAGCGTTTCGTTGATCAACGTGCTTTTGCCGGAACCGGATACGCCGGTAATACAAATCATTTTTCCCAGCGGGAATTCTGCGGACACATTTTTGAGATTATTGCCGGTTGCACCGTTCAATTTCAGCGATTTTCCATTGCCTTTGCGGCGTTTTTTCGGTACATCGATATATTTTTTGAACGATAAATATTGCCCGGTAATAGATTCCGGAACTTCGGCAACCTCTGCCGGTGTTCCGGCAGCAACAACCAAACCGCCGTGCTTTCCGGCATGCGGACCCAAATCGATCACATAATCAGATTGTTCAATCGTTTCCCGGTCGTGTTCGACAACCAAAACGGTGTTTCCGAGATCGCGCAACCGGTGCAGCGTTTCGATCAACCGGGAATTATCCCGCTGGTGCAAACCGATCGACGGTTCGTCCAGCACATACAAAACGCCGACCAACTGGCTGCCAATTTGGGTAGCCAGCCGGATTCGCTGCGCTTCGCCGCCGGATAACGTTCCGGCAGTCCTGTCCAGCGTGAGGTATTCCAATCCGACATTCAGCAAAAATTCCAACCGGGACTTAATTTCTTTGAGCACCTGTCCGGCAATTTTGCGCTCCGTTTCGTTCAAATTCAGCGAATCAAAAAACAGGTGGGTATTTTTTATATTTTTTGACGTCACTTCCGAAATATTGAGATCGTTGATTTTAACGCCCAACGTTTCTTTCCGCAAACGGCTGCCGTTGCATTCCGAACACGGGATCGGATTCATAAATCCTTCGATCCAGTTGCGGATATGCGGCGAAGCCGTTTGCCGGTAGCGGCGATACAAATTATTGATCACACCTTCATATTGCGATGCGAATTCAAATTTGGAGTGAGTGCGCTCAAATTTAAAATTGATTTTTTTTCCGTCGGAGCCATACAAGATAATTTGGCGAACTTCGTCAGGCAAATCACGCCACGGGGTTTGCAGGCTGAATTTAAATTCTTTCGACAGCGCAGAAACCATATCAAAATACCAACTGGCGCGTTCCTCGCCGAGCGGTTCGACAGCGCCGTTTGAGATGCTCAAATCGGGATTCGGCACCACCATTCGCGGATCAATTTCCAGCTTACTGCCCAACCCGTCACAATTCGGACAGGCACCGTACGGACTGTTGAATGAAAACATGCGCGGTTCGATTTCTTCATAACTGATGCTGCAATTTTTACACGAAAAATTTTCACTATACAGCCGTTCTTCCGCAGCATCCACATGATCGAGAATCATGAGTCCGCTGGCCATTTTGAGGGCAACTTCAACCGATTCCGTCAATCGCTGACGTATTTTCTCGGACACTTTCAGGCGGTCGATGACCACTTCAATATTGTGTTTGATTTTTTTGTTGAGCGTAATTTCATCTTCGACGCTGTGCAGCTCGCCATCCACCCGGACACGCAGAAAACCTTCGCGTTTGATTTCTTCAAATAATTCCCGATACTCCCCTTTTCTGCCGCGAACGACCGGCGCCAAAATCTGAATCCGGTCGCCTTCCGGCAATTCGAGGATGCCATCGACAATTTCCTGCAAGGTTTGCCGGTGAATCGGTTCGCCGCAATTGTAGCAATGCGGCCGGCCGATCCGCGCAAATAACAATCGCAGATAATCATAAATTTCCGTGACCGTTCCGACGGTCGAGCGGGGATTGCGATGGGTTGTTTTCTGTTCGATCGAAATTGCCGGCGACAATCCGTCGATATAGTCAACATCCGGTTTTTCCATTAAACCCAGAAATTGCCGGGCATACGCGCTCAGCGATTCTACATACCGGCGCTGGCCTTCTGCATAAATCGTATCGAATGCCAAACTGGATTTTCCCGAACCAGACAATCCCGTGATCACTACAAATTTATCACGCGGGATATAAACATCAATATTGCGCAGGTTATGTTCTCGTGCGCCTTTTACAATCAGAAATTCTTTTTTATTCATATGTCCAGATTTTTGTTTTTTTTGTTCCTTCGTCAAAATTCGCGGATAATATACTCATCAAATAGCAGGATTGCACTTCCCGGAAAAAAACGTGGATTGTTGCTCTGCGATCTGTGATAATCCATTGTTGGACCACAGCATTTGCGGCAAAAAGAGTGAATTAATGTCCACTAAATATACATTTTGGGAATGATGCTGGCAAGCAAAAAAATCTGTTAATTTTGCAAATCTGAAAGTTGTAATTGACTGCCTTTCGCCCAAAAATCTTTTAAAATTTTACCCGCTTCGATGGTTTCAAACCAGTTTTCACCAAATTCCTGTTGCAAAGAGCGGCATATTTGGGGCGCTAAAACCGCTTGATAAAACCCGGATTCCAGCTCCGGAAATGACGGTTGGAGCGCCAGCAGCCAGGCACTCGCATCACGATCGGCAGAAAAGTGCATGACCGTTTGCAGGCGATTGGCGAAATTATCGATCTGGCTGTTCGGGTCTGAAATTTCCGTTAATTCCAAAGCAATAGCGATGCTGCGGGATCGCCAAAATGCCCAGAATGTGGCGGTCGATCGCAGCTGATCCGTCGCTATTTCCGTGCTGTCAAAATGGGCTGCCAGCCAAACCGGGGACTGCAACAGATGTTCGAAAATACCGGGCAGCGATTGCTGCCACGGGTTACGAATGTATCGCGAAATGACATTTTGTTCCTGATTCATCAGCACAGATTCTACGCTGCCAAGCGATTGATAATATTCAACATAGCTGAGCAACCCGGCGTTGGGCGAAACGGCCATCCGGATGTCAGACGGAATTTCGATCGCGACCATTTTTCCGGAAAAGCTGCGGTTTTCGAGCGTATCGATTGTCAATCCCGATTGGCGATTCAACCGGATTCCCAACCCGCGCAGCAAATCTTCACCGGTAGATAGCATCTGCTGCGCAGGCATCGCACGGCTGATTCCGGGGTGCTGAATCACCTGCAACAAATCCTCAGTTGTCGCGGTGAAATTTTGGGTGTTTTCATCCCAAAATAGCTCCCGGAACAGGCTGTCATATGCCGATTGCGTTTGAACAATCCACTGATTCGGCGTAATTTCCGGTGTGCCGCCGGCAAAATAAAGGCTGTCCATTGCGGCGTTCAAATTAATGAATCCCAACTGCTCTGCCGCATCAACCAACTCCGTGCGCATGTGGTTGCGAATGGCAACCATCGCAACTGAATTTGGATACGCTGCTTTCAATACAGCCTGTTGTTTCGCCGGATTCAACGTGGGTAACAATCTGCCGATTTCACCAAATTGCACCTCCCCTATTCCCGGCACCACAAATTTGCTGTCATTCAATTGACGAATCCGGTCGTAATCCGCCGCTGCACGAGAGCGAAAATAAGTTTGTTCGAGATATCGAACCAGCGGACGCAATGCCGCCTGCTGCGACTTGTTTTCTGTGATCATCGCCAGCGTTTCGCGGGCAAAACGGATCGAATCCGGCGATGTGAATTCCGGATGAATCGCGAACGATTCTGCCAATTGCATCGGGCGGTTTTCGGTGAAATAATACCACCACAGCAACGCTTGCTGTTTTTCCAGTTTGAGCGCGCTGGTCTGCCATAATGCCAACTGGTCCAACCGGCGGCTCAATTCGTTTTGGCAACTGTTGAACAGCAGCAAAAATGTTAATCCAGATAACAGGATAAATGATTGTTTTTTCATCACTTGATCGTTTTCATTTTTTGATTATTGAATCAGAAACCAGCAGAGCAGCGGCGCGAATGCATTGCACAGGATATTCACCAAATCGTTGTTTATCCGACGAAAACCGGATATCAGCGCCGTCGGCGAATTGTCGCAGTGGGATGTGCGTTCGGTAATTTTGCCGCAAATCTGGCAGCGGAATTGCGATTGAACCGTTGCGCCGAGCATGCTATCCACCAGACTTCCGGCGATGCCGCAACCGGAAATTATCGCCAAAAATGATAGCGGCGAATCGCCGGCAATTTCCGGAAAAACCAGCCAGCCGCTCAGCGCAATCACAAACGCACCGATGCCACCGCCAACGGTTCCCGGTAGTGTTATGCCGCCGGATGTCCCCGGTTCCACTGTTCGAAAATTGGTGATTAATCGCGGCTGCCAGCGAAACAGCGTCCCGATTTCCGTTCCCCACGAATCGGCCGTTGCCGCAGCCAGCGACGCCAAATAGAGCAGAAACAAACGGTTATCGCCGAAAAACATAAACGCAATCATCAACCCGCCGGCAATGCCGCCATTTGCGGCAACCTGCGCCCAATCGCGCCGGTCCCCTTTTTCAAAAATGAGATCGAACTGTTTTTTGATCGCTTTGCCACTTTTCGACAGCAAGCTGGACAGCACAAAAAATGTCAGAATCGGCACAGTCCACCGCCAGCCGCCAAACCCGAAAATGATGCTGGCCAGTAAAAATGTGGCAACGGCGCCGCTTTCGGACAAAAATCGCAGTTTCAGCGAAACGAGCGCAGCCGCCAACCCCAACGCCACGCCAATCGTAAAACGCAAATTTTCGTCCGGCGAATGGTTCAGAAAAAAATACAGCACCAGCGCGGTGCTCAACGGAACCGAGAGGTTGTCGCTGCCTTTGCTGCTGAGCGCTTCCGCTGCGGTAACGAGCAGTCCGGCAACCAGCGCAAACCACAGCGCATCGCCGCCGGAAACGGCATTTAATGGCTGAAACGGATAAAAATTGAGCACCAGAAAAATTACGATAGCGCTCACCAAAAACATGGTGAACGAGCCTTCGAACGATTTCCGGTCACGGATGAGCACATATTCGTGCGGTTGTTTGAGGCTTTCGCCGACAATTGCGGCGGCGGCATCGCCAAGTGCCAACACCATCATCGGTGCAATAATGACAACGATATTTTCCGGCCAGCACAGCACAACCAGGATCAAAAATGAGAGCGGATAAAACACGGTGCCGTAGCTGTGGCGGGCACCGTGCATGCCTTTCAGCAAGCCTTTTTGCAGGGCAAATAAATTGGCGATGATAAAAAACAGTGCGATCAACACCATCGGCAGCGCGGTGTCCAGCAAAATCGGGATGAAAAACATCATCACGCCGACCAAAATATGCACAAATTTCCGGGTGAATTCTTCCGGCCACCCAAGCGACCGGCGCAATCCTTCCGACGCGCCGATCAGCAGCACAATTCCCACAAACGCCAGCCCGATCGTCTGCCAATCGCCGGGCGGCACCGGTTCCATCAAATGTGCAAGATTCATCAGCTACCTGGCGAGCATTATTTTTTGGCTGAAACTGCCTTTCGGCGTGCTGTAGCGCACCAGATAAACGCCGCTGCCAACCAAATTTCCGGCGTCATTTTTCCCGTCCCAAGCCTGGCTGAACTGCCCGGCGGAACGAAATCCATTAAATAAGGTGCGCACTTTTTGACCGAGCAAATTGAAAATCGCCAGCTCGACTGTTGCGGGTTCAGCGACATCGAAAACGATGCGGGTTTCGGGGTTGAACGGATTGGGATAACTGGCGTGCAACGCAAATTCACCGGGCAAACTGGATTCACCGGAAATGGCTGTGGGCGGTTCGATGGTTAATTGAACCGGCACCGCAACGCGCGGATTATCCAGATCGTTGGAATTGATAAACAACACGCCGCTGTAAGTTACGCCGACAGTCAGCCCTTCCGGCGAAAGGGAAATCTGCACTTCGTGCAGTTCGCCGCTTTCGACCTGAAAAATCGGCAAATCGGCAATACTCAGCCAGTTTTCCCCCTCGCCGAGCGAATCGCCAATAAAACAGGTGAGCGAGCCGCTGCCCGTGTTCAACACACCGAGGATGACCGTTTTTGGTGGATCGTTCAGTTGCAACGTATCGGAAATAATTTCCGGCACAACGCTGATAACCGGTGCGGCAATTCCGCCGATGGCGACATTTACCGGGACCACCAAATTGGGTTGATTGCTGCTATTATTATTGATATTCAACTGCGCCGGATAGCTGCCTTCCGGCTCAACGGCGGCAAGTTTTATCGCAATATCCAGCGAACCGCCCGCCGCGATTTGCGCCGCGAACGGCGTTGCGGAATTTCCGGCAGTGTCACTTTGCGCCAGCCAACTGACGCCCAATTCCGAACCCACCCGACCGTGTCCGTAATTCGGGGCAAAGTCCGGGATGCCCAAAGTGCCCACCGGTAGCGTAATAGCGCCGGCGTTCATGTCATCATCCAGATCGAGATTTGGTGTGAGAAATTTCAAAAATGTGCCCGTCACGGTGTTACCGCTGAACGCGAGAATCGTCACACCGATGGGCGTGAGCGTGGTATCGCCGCCGGCGATAATGATGGCTGCCGGCGGAATGCCCAGCGTGTCGCTCAAAATCCCGCCGATATCAAAAATAATTTCGTATTCTGAACCGATATCAAAAAATACCGGGCCGAAACCCAGCGGTGCGGGAAAACTGCCGGTCGCCATATTTTGATCGCTGTCCACCGAAATTACCGCAACGGAATTGGTATCCGGTGTGCCGGAATATGTGAGTTTGAAAATGTAGGAAAATAGATCTTCGCTGAATTCAACAGTAACGAGATCCAGTCCCGGAAAGTTGGAGTCGTTGACTGAATCGCTGATGAGCACGGCATGTGGCGATGCGCTAACTTCAGAATAATCAGGATGTTGAACATCGGCTGCGTCGAAGCGGATGTTCGCAAGTTGTTCGATAACATCGCGCGATTGCTGCGCATCGATGTGCCGGGTTTCGCCCGCAGAGCGATGGGCGCTGCTCGGCACAACATCGGTAATCGACAGGCTCAGCGGTTGATTACCATCGTTAAAAATGGTCAGCAGCCGGGTGGTGGATGTGTATCGCGGGGTCTCAAAATTCAGCGTGTCCGCCGATGTGCGGATCAGCGGCTGCGCCAGCACAGCGCCAAATCCCGTCAGTGCAAATAGCATCAAAATGATGCGATTGTTGATATTCATTTATAATCCCTCATGTTTGGATGATGGTTCATCCCCTAACCGTGTTGTTAACTATTTTCATTTCCGTGTGAAGAGCAGCGCGAATAATTTCAACCACCGCGTTCGCTGTTTGCATCGAGAGATGCGATCCTTATTCTTCTTTCAAAATGTCCATCAAATATTTGCCGTATTCATTTTTGAGCATATCCTGCGCCAAAAATGCCAGTTGTTTGCCATTGATAAATTTTTGGCGATAGGCAATTTCTTCCAGACAGGCGATTTTCAACCCCTGCCGCTGTTCGATCGCTTCGATGTAGTTGGACGCCTGATAAAGCGAATCGTGAGTGCCGGTATCGAGCCAGGCAAATCCGCGCCCGAGCAACTCCACTTTCAGCTTTCCGGCTTTCAGATATGCTTTGTTCACATCGGTAATTTCCAGCTCGCCGCGCGGGGAAGGCGCCAGATTTTCGGCAATTTCGACAACGGTATTATCATAAAAATAGAGTCCCGGCACCGCGTATTTGGATTTCGGGTGCTGCGGCTTTTCCTCGATATTCAGTACGTTGCCATCTTTATCAAATGAAACTACGCCGTATCGCTCCGGATCTTTCACCAGATATCCGAACACAATTCCGCCGTCATCCAGCGTTGCACAGCGTTTGAAAATTTTCTGTAAATCGTGACCGTAAAAGATGTTATCGCCCAAAATTAGGCAAACGGAATCGTTGCCGATAAACGGCTTCCCGAGGATAAACGCCTGCGCCAACCCTTCGGGGCGCGGTTGCACCACATATTCAAATGTCAGACCGAGTTGCGATCCGTCGCCGAGCAAATCGCGGAAACGCGGCAGATCTTCCGGTGTGGAAATGATCAAAATTTCGCGGATTCCCGCCAGCATCAGCACGGATAGCGGGTAATAAATCATCGGTTTGTCGTAAACAGGCAGCAATTGTTTGCTGACCACACGGGTAATCGGATACAGTCGCGTGCCGGAACCACCGGCTAAAACGATTCCTTTCATTGGTCTCCCCCGGTTTGGAATTTCATGTAAAAAGCGAATAGTTTGGTGCAGAAAAACGGAACGGTCGCGACCGTTCCCTACATTAAATGGTTGTAAATTGAAAAATTTAATTGCCAAATATAACCGCAGAAAAATGGGTAAAAAACAAAAAATCCAATGTGTTACAACGCAGTGGAATCCATTGTGAACGCAACCGGATCGTGATTGAATCGGCAGGTTGCGGCATTTCCCGCCGAAATGTAGATTTCCGGTCCTGCGCTGTCGCGAATCGCGCGAAATGCCACAAATCCCCGTTGCACGATAACCGTGGTGACGCTGTCGCGACTGGCGACGCTAAAAATAGTGGTATCGGTGCCAAACAGGGTTGCAGCGGCTTCGTTGGTAACGATGGCAAACGCGCGATCATTTTCGGGAATGCCGGTAAATCTCGCTTCGCCGGTGAGAAATACCACCCGCAACGAATCGCTGAAACGATTGGCAAAGCGCAGTTTCGACAGTTCGCTGACGGTCGTTTTCGAGCCGTCGGGCAGCTTTCGCTCGAGTGTTTCGCCGGTTTTGGTGCGGATTTCGGTGATGCCGCTCATTTCGTGATTTTTGAACCAGGCATAAATCACCAGCATTGCGAACATGACAATCACCATCGATAAATAGGTTGGGCGAAAGCGCCGTTGCGGCAACACCCGGCTGCTGAATCGCCGGAACGCCCGGGAAAATTCGCTGCCGGAGGGCTGATTGCGGCTGGCGCTGCTCATGCGACTGTCGAATTTTTGCCATAATTTTTCGATATCGGGATCTTCGGCAATTTCGCGCACTTCAGAATTGACATTCACCGGAATCGCCGGGAAAACATCGTCGGCAATTTCCATCAAATAGCCGTGGGCGGAATCGGTCGGAGCAATCGCGCCGCGCCGGTCCCAAAAGCGCTCAAAAACGATCTGCAGCAGATGGCGCGCTGCGCTGTCCGACTGGGTTTGGGTGTGCGCCAAATCGTAAATACTGCGCGCATGGCGCAAAAACAGCGCCCGGAACGCCTGAAAATTACCGTTTTGCATCAAATTGAGCAGTTGGGCATCGGATTGTGAGCGATCTTCACCGAAAGGTTGTGGTCTGTTTTTTTTGTTCATTCCCGTAAATTTCTCAAAGCATGGTGGTGTTCAGTTGAATGGTTGTGCCGTCGCTGTTCGCGATGGTCAGTTCGCCGCCGATGCGATTGGCGCGCATTTGCATGTTTCGCAAACCGTGACCGCCGCTTTTTTTGGCTAATTCGATGCCCTGTCCGTTATCGTGAACCTGCATCGTGAAACGCCCCTGGCGGTTGTGCAATGCCACCCGGACTTCGGTTGCGCCGCTGTGCCGGGCAACGTTGTTGATGGCTTCCTTGAATACCAGATACAAATTTTGGCGAATATCGACCGGCAGTTTTTTGGCTTCGTCGAGCGATTCAACATCAAAAGAAACAGCTATTTGGCGGGGCGAAAGCGCACTCATCGCAAAGTCGTGCATCCGGTCGAGCAGGTCGCCGATGGTATCGTTGCGCGAGTCGATCGACCAGACAATATCGCTCATTGTGAGCACCAGTTCCCGGCTGAGATTGTTGATTCGCGACAGCAGCGATTGGCGATTTTCCGCGTCAACTTCCTCCCGCAGCAAATCCGAATACAGCGAAATTTTGGTGAGCGAAGAACCCACATCGTCGTGCAGATCGCTGGCGATGCGAACGCGCATGCGCTCCAATTCCAATAATTTTTCCACCCGATATTGATAAATCAGCGCGAGAACGCCCAAAATCGCCAAAACAGCAATCAGCCGGAACCACCAGGTTTGCCAAAACGGCGGACGGATAACGATGGGAATTGCCAATCCGGCTTCGTTCCAAACCCCGTCGCTGTTGGCGGCTTTCAGCCGGAAAACATATTTCCCCGGACCGATATTCGTGTAGCTGGCAAAGCGGCGCGTGCCGGATTCCGACCAGTTTTTGTCGAATCCGTCCAGAAAATAGGCGAAACGATTGCCGTTGGGATAAGTGAAATCGAGCGCGGCAAAGGTAAATTCGAAATAGCGGGCGTCATACGGAATCTCGATGTGGGAAATGCGCGACAATTCCAGCGCATCGTAAACGGTGACGCCAAGCTGTTTGTATTCGGTCAAGGCAATCGGCGGAATGTGCACATTTTCCTGCACGCGATCCGGGAAAAAGCGGTTGAACCCGTTGATTCCTCCGAAAAAAAGCTCGCCGGCGGCGCTGCGAAATCCGCTGCGAATGGTGAATTCGCCGGATTGCAAACCATCGCCGGTATCGTAATTGCGGATGTTTTGCATCAGCGTATCCGCCGGATTCAGCCGCAGCATTCCTTTGTTGGTGGTGATCCACAAAGTGCCGGATGCATCATCGAGAATATCACAAATATAGCTGTTTGGCAAGCCTTCGCGCTCAAAATAATGCTGAACACCGGTCACGCGATCGCCGGAAAATCGCAGCCGGTTTAGCCCGTTTTCGGTGCCGAGCCAAAAAACCTGGTCATCGTTCGGGTCCTGCAAAATGGCCATCACGCCGGGATGACTCAACCCATTTTCCGGATGTTTCGGATCGTAATTGATGTGCAAATCTACCGACGCATTGTCCGGATTCATTCGGCTCAGCCCGTTTGCCGTGCCAATCCAGATTCGCCCGTTGCGATCTTCGTAAATTGAAGAAACCCGGCTGTCGCTCAATCCGCCTTCGCCCGAATCGCTGGAAAACCGGACAAATTCCAGCGATTCGGGAATAATATTTACATCTGCAAGCTGTTGATTTTTCAAGAGGTACAAACCGCGCGGTGAGGCAACCCACAAATGTTTCCGGCTGTCGAACATCAGATCCGCAACGCGGCTGTCCGGGTAAATGTGCCCGTTTTTTTCACCGTGCGGCACATACAAAAAGTCGCCGGTTTTTGGGTTGAGCCGCTGCAAACCGCCGCCAAATGTGCCAATCCAGATGCAACCGAAATCATCTTCCGCCAGTGCGAAAACAAATCCGCCCTGGCTGCGCGGATTGCGGTGATCGACCGTATAACTATGAAAAACACCGTCCGGCGTTTGCATATCCAGCCCGGTGTGATGCCCGATCCACAATCGCTGTTGCCGGTCTTGCAAAATGGCCAGCACGTTGTTATCGCCCAGCGTATTTTCCGAAAAGGGATTTTGGGAAATATGCACAAATTTGGGCGGTTTCAGATCGGCCACGTTCACATCGCGATTGGTGGACACCCACATATTTTCCGAGCGGTCGATCATCAAATGGCGCACAAAATCGTTGGTGAGCGCGTGCGGATCGCGCGAGTTGCTTTGGTAGCGGATAAATTGTCCGTCGATGCGCGAGCGGTTTCCGGGCGGCAATTCCCGAACCGGATCGGTCAGGCAGGCGACGCCGCCGCCAAACGTGCCGATCCACAGCCGGTTTTCCGCATCGTGCGCAATGCCGTAAATGCGGTCATCTGGTAAACTGTTCGGGTCATTTTCGTCGAAACGGTACTGAACGCTGCGCCCGGTTTGCGGATCGAACACATTTAATCCGCCGCGATACGTGCCGACCCACAGCAACCCTTCCGGCGATTGATACAGCGAGATGACAAAATTGCTGCTGATCGGCATTGGCGAGGCATCATCTGCTGAAAACGTCTGAACCGACAGTTCATTTGCATCGACGCGCTGCAGCCCTTTGCCGAGCGTCCCGACCCATACAATATTATTGTGTAATTTATCCTGCAAAATTTCGGTGATGTAGCCGTTGGCGAACACCGCCGGTTCGCGAATGCGTTGGATCCGGCGCACAACTTCGCCATTGGCCAGCGTATCGCTGAACATGCGGTTCAGCCCTTCCACCGTGCCGATCCACAACGCGCCATCTGCGCCCGCCGCCATCGAACGAATATCGCTGTTGCACAGCGTCAAACTGTCGTCCGGTGAATGCCGAAAGCGGATAAAACGATGCCCGGATTGCCCGCGCTGCTGCGCCGGCGCGATCGCCAGCAGGTTCAATCCGTCTGCGGTGCCGATCCACAAATTACCGTTGGCATCTTCGCAAATTGCTCGAACGGTGTTGTCTGAAATGGTAGTGGTATCACCGGGAATGTGGGTAAAATTGGTGACGGTGTAGCCGTCGTATTTGGCGAGTCCGTATTGGGTTGCCAGCCAGATAAATCCGTTGCGATCCTGAAATACCTGATAAATGACGCTGGCGGTCAGCGCGCTTTCCTGCGCTAACTTTTTAAATTTCAACGGATTAGCGGAATACGGTTTTGCGAAAGTTGCTGCGCAAAACAGCAGCAGAAAAATAATGATCCATCCCCGGAACGCGCCGGATGTCGCACCGCGATGATCAGGTGTATCGGGAATTTCGATAATGTTCATCATAAAATTCCGGCAGAAGTTGATCAACTTGAAGCAGCCCTTTTTGGCTTAAAGTAATCAATTGATCATCAAAATCCAACATGCCATTTGCCCGCAGATCGCTGAATTGGCGGGAAAATTCCTGCAAAATATTTACGCCGAATTTCTGCCGGAAATAGGATGTGGGAATCCGCCCCAATTTCAATTGCAAAATCATTTCGCGGATCAGTTGTTCGCGGCTGTTGGTGGAAAAGGCACGGGTGACCGGCAGCTCGTTATTGCCCACTTTTTCGAGATAGGTGTCCCAGTGGCTGGCGTTTTGAAAATGCACCCCACTCATGTGGGAAAAAGATGCCACGCCCGCAGCAACCATATCTGCACCGCGCCACAGCGCATCGCGATACACAAATTTTTGGGTTTTGCCCGATTTGCGCACCATCGTGTAACCGCTGGAAACATCATATCCCGCAGCGGACAATTGATCGATGGCATATTTATGCCAGGCGCGTTTGGTTTTCCAGTCGGCAACGTTAATTTGTTCGCCGTGGCGAATGTGCTCGGAATACACCGCGTTAAACGGCAATTCCAGTTGATAAATCGTGATGCTGTCCGGTTCGAATTTGATGGCTTCGTCCACCGCAAATTTCCAGGTATCCCAGGTTTCGCCGACCATTCCGGCGATGAGATCGATATTCACCTGTGCGAAATCGAGCGCTTTCACCCACGGCCACACCCGGTAAATTTCGTGCGACAGATGCGCCCGGCCGTTTTCTTTCAAAATATCATCGTTGAAGTGCTCAACACCGAGGCTCAACCGCGTAACGCCAATCTCGCGGATGGCGTTCAGCTTTGATTCCGTGAGTGTGCCGGGTTCGCATTCGAACGCAACTTCTTCGGCTTTATCCCACGGAAATACATCTTTTACGCGCGTCACCAATTCCTGCAAATGTTTTACGCTGATAAAAGACGGCGTGCCGCCGCCAAAATAAACAAAGTTGACCGGACGGTTTTGCGCTGCCGGCATCGTGCCGAACAGTTCAATTTCGCGAGCGAGGGCATCGAGATACGTTTCCACGTCGCGGGCATTCTTTCCGGTGTAAACTTTAAAATAACAGAACTTGCAGCGTTTTCTGCAAAAAGGAATGTGCATGTACAATCCCAGCGGTGTGTCCGGCTTGGCAGGTTCGCGCAAAACCCGGTGCGCTTCGGATACATCATCCGTATTCCAGAATGAATATGATGGGTAATTGGAGACAAAAACGCTGCCGATTTCAGTTGATTTTTTTTCCTGCGGTTTGGTTGCCGGATCCGGTAGCGGTGTTCGTGTGCTGTCGCTCATGCAAAATTCCTCATCTGTTAAAAAAGTGAACGGTATTTTAATATAATCTTTTCACGGTGGATGTCCAGCGATGTTTCAAAATCACGCCAAAATTAGCGGTACTTCTCAAAAAGTTTTTGAAATCACCGAAAAGCAACGATTTATCCCCAAGTTCACCTTGAAATCGAGCCAATCCGTCCGTACATTCACGGTTTGGCATTTTTAACATTTCATTGCCATTTTAACCACTGTTTTGCTTTTTTCAAACGGAGTCGCCGCAATGTCAACATCTGAAAAACTGCTCAACCTTTATCAATCCAGCACGGTAACCGAACGGTTGATTGTGGATTATTTGTCGCTGACAAAAGAATACCAGAACCGGACGGAAATTTTAAAATTGCTCGAAGCCGCGGGGGTTCAAAATGATGGCGGCAAAAAATTAACCACAACTTATCTCAAACCGTATATCGACAACCTGATTACCAAAGAGCTGCTGGTTGAAACAGCGGTAACTGCCTCGCGAAAAGAAGTGGCTTGCAACCCGCTGATCGCCAACTACATTTTTCAGGAAAAGCTGAGCGATATTGAAAAGTTCAGCGAAATGGCTGCGCAGATTCGCACAGAGTTGCCCGCATTTCTGGATTCCGGTTACATTGTTCAATCGCAATCGCAATCGCGTAGCCTCCGCTTTGCCCTTCGGGATATCCGGCTGGCATTTTACACCAATAATATAAATATATTTAACGACATGCTTCAGAAATGCTTTCGGAACGGAATGGATCCGATCAGAGAATCGAATGTTATTTCCGAAGTGTTCGACAGCCCGTTTAAAGCAAATTGGTTTGCAACCCGCAAGCTGGAAATCCAGCGGTTTGCGATGACCCACCTCTTTTATTCAACCTTGCTAAATTTGGGTAATCTATCCATTTACGTCGATTTTATGCGGCAGGCAATTGCCAATCCCGATAAGCATACGCCCGTATTTAACTACCGGCTGATGCTGTTTATCACCGAAATGCTGTTCGGCAATCCGGATGCGGCGGAAGCGCTGATTGAGCCGTTGAAAACGGAATACCCGGATTATCATGCCTGCAAAGGCATGGTGCTGTTTGCAAAAGGGAAATATGCGGATTCGGTGAAGGCTTACGAAAATTGTTTAAACGAAATTTTGGCCGGCACCCGGAAGCGCACGGCCGCGATCAACCAGTTTTCCGGCTTATTTTATCCGCTGGCGTTGCTGAAAGCCAAACCGCAAAACTTTGCTCAAACCATTCGCAATCAGGTGCGAACCGAGATAAAAATTGATGTGCATTATCTCCAGGCATACCGTGCGCTCGATATCGTCGGCGATGTGCTGCATGCTAAAATGAGCAGCGGACAGGAAAATTTATGGTTCATGCTAAAAGAGCCGTCCGATACGCTGAACGGCTTGTTTTCTGCGTTGGTGAGCAACTGGTATTTTCCGGAATTTTTGAAACACGGTCGCGATATGCTGGAAGGCGGCTACCGCCGCGCCAAACGCTTCGGGTATCGCTGGCTGGAGGTTGAATTTGCCGGAATGCTCAACCGGCTGGCACCGGATTCTGCCAATTATCAGGATTCGCTGGATGTGGCAGAGCAGATCGGCATTAAACCGATACACAAACTGGTTGGCAATCTGGAGCCGTGGGAGCGAGCGCTGGAAATGCTCGCCGGATACGGCGGAAAAACGGTTACTGCAAAACAGGTGGATACGCGATTGGTGTGGTTGCTCGCATTTCCGAAAAACATGGACACCGCGATAATCCAGCCCAAAGAACAAAAGCTCAACAAAAGCGGCAGTTGGTCAACCGGCAGAAATGTGGCGCTGCGCCGCTTGCTGGAATCGGATGTGGATGAAATGACCGATCAGGATCGCCGGGTTGCCCAGCACATTTTTCGTGAAGAGCGCTATTACGGCAATGTTCAATATTATTTTGATGTGCCCAAAGCGCTGTCGGAGCTGGTCGGGCATCCGCTGTTATTTTTGGAAGAATCGCCAAAAACGCAGGTCGAGCTGGTGAAATCCGAACCCACGCTGGTGCTGGAAAAAAAGGATCGCGGCTACGCGCTCAAGTTCGCGGAAAAATTTGAACATGCGGGCGTCAAAATTATCCAGGATGAGCCGACGCGCTTCCGGCTGCTGATGGTTCAGCAATCGCATGTTGATATCATGAATATTCTGAACAGCAAACAGTTGCAGGTGCCGGAAGCAGCCAAAGAGCAATTGATGGAAGCTGTCGGCAATATTTCCCGGCTGGTGACGGTGCATTCTGCGGTGGAGGGCGAGCTCGGTTCCATCGAGTCCGTGAGTTCCGATGCGACGATGCACCTGCACATGCTGCCCATCGGCGACGGTTTCCGGCTGGACATGCTGGTGCGTCCCTTCGGGAAATCCGGACCGTATTTTCAGCCGGGAAAATCGCCGGAACAGATCATCGCAGAAGTGGACGGCAAACGTCAGCAAACCCGCCGCGATCTCAAACTGGAAAAAGACAAAGCGCACGATGTGCTCAAAAAATGCCCGTTTTTGCTGGTCACGCACGATGGTAGTTACGACTGGCGATTCCAGACGCCGGAGGATTGTCTGGAGGCGCTTTCGGAAATGGAAAACGTGCGCGATGAAACCATCATCGAGTGGCCGGAAGGCGAAAAGCTGAAAATTTACCGGCAGATTTCCCCGCAACAATTGTATCTGCGCGTCCAGCGCGAAAACGACTGGTTCGATCTGCAGGGCGAACTGAAAGTGGATGATCACACAGTCATCCAGATCAAGCAATTGCTGGACATGCTGGAGCATAGTTCCGGCAGGTTTGTGGAACTGAGCGAGGGGCATTTTATCGCGCTGACCAAACAGTTCCGGCGCCAGCTGGAAGATTTGCGCACCTTTAGCGACAGCACCAAAAACGGCGCGCGGTTTCATCCGCTGATGGCACCGATTATCGATGCTTTCGCCGGTGAAATTGGCGAATTTTCCGGTGATGCGGAATGGAAAGCGGCGGTCGATCGCATCAAAAATGCCGAAAATCATTCGCCGAAACCGCCGTCCACCCTGCAGGCTGTGCTCCGTGATTATCAGTTGGAAGGCTTCCAGTGGCTGTCGCGATTGGCAAAATGGGGCGTTGGCGCCTGCCTCGCAGACGATATGGGGTTGGGCAAAACCGTGCAGGCGCTTGCCGCAATTATCGAGCGCGCGAGTGACGGACCGACGCTCGTGATCGCGCCGGCCAGCGTGACCACCAACTGGATCAGCGAAGCGCAGCGATTTTCCCCGACCCTCAACCCGGTATTTTTGGGCGCAACCGATCGCGAAGAAACCATCCGGAAAATCGGCCCGTTCGATTTGCTGGTGTGCAGCTACGGATTGCTGCCGTATGAAATCGAACGATTGGCGCAGATAAAATGGCAAACCATTGTACTGGACGAAGCCCAGTCGATCAAAAACGCCGCCACCAAACGCTCGCAGGCAGCCATGCAGCTGAACGGCGAATTCAAGATGATCACCACCGGAACGCCGGTGGAAAATCACCTCGGAGAATTGTGGAATCTGTTCCGCTTCATCAATCCGGGGTTGCTCGGTTCGCTAAAAAAATTCAACGAAAAATATGCCGCGCCGATCGAAAAATTTCAGGATTCCGAAGCCAAAGGGCGGCTGAAGCGCTTGTTGCAGCCGTTCATTTTGCGGCGGCTAAAAAACGACGTGCTGTCCGAACTGCCGCCCAAAACAGAAATCACCCTTACCGTAAATTTGAGCGATGAGGAGCAGGCATTTTACGAAGCGTTGCGCCAACGCGCGGTGGAAAATATTTTGGCCAACGAGAATCCGGTGGAAGATCGCCGTTTCCAGATTCTCGCGGAAATCATGAAACTGCGCCGCGCCTGCTGCCATCCGCGACTGGTTGTGCCGGAAACCACCCTCGGCAGCGCCAAGCTGGCGCTGTTTGCGGAAACGCTGGACGAGTTGCTGGATAACAATCACAAAGCGCTGGTGTTCAGCCAGTTTGTCGATCACCTCACTGTGATCCGCGAATATCTTGATAGCCGGAAAATTGCCTATCAATATCTCGACGGCAGCACGCCCACCCGCAAACGCCAGGAAATTGTCCGCAATTTCCAATCCGGCAACGGCGATGTGTTTTTGATCAGCCTGCGCGCCGGCGGGATGGGACTCAACCTCACCGCTGCGGATTATGTGATTCACCTCGACCCGTGGTGGAATCCGGCGGTGGAAGATCAGGCTTCGGATCGCTCGCACCGCATCGGGCAACAGCGTCCGGTGACCGTTTACCGGCTGGTTGCCAAAAATACCATCGAAGAAAAAATTATCGCGCTGCACCACACCAAAAAAGATCTGGCGGACAGCCTGCTCGAAGGCACCGACGTGAGCGGCAAAATCTCCGCCGAAGATTTGTTGAACATTTTGAAAGATCAGTAAAATGCAGGGGCACGGTGTGCCCCAACTATGCAAAATCAGCATCCACCCTTCGACTACGCTCAGGGTTCGGCATTCAACAGTATCCAGAACTTGTGCTGAGTGTAGCTGAAGCATCCAATCTTCGACTTTGCTCGGGGTTCGCATTCAATTGATCCAGAAACGCTGCGGAGAATCCGGAAAATGCCCAAACAGAAAAAGAAATCACTGCGACTATTGCACACCGCTGATTGGCACCTCGGCAAGCGGCTGAACCAGTTCAACCGCATCGATGAACAGCGGGCGGTTTTGGCGGAAATTTGCGACATCGCCGAAGCGGAAAACGTTGACGCGGTGCTCATCGCCGGCGATATTTTTGACAGCGCCAATCCCTCCCACGAAGCTGAAGACCTGCTCTACCAGACCCTTGCGCGACTCTCCGACGGCGGGAATCGCGCGGTGATTGCCATTGCCGGAAACCACGACGCGCCGGGGAAAATCGAAAATCCTGATCCGTTGGCGCGGGCCAGCGGCATCATTTTCGCGGGATACCCGGATAGCGAAGTGCGCCGCTTTTCGCTGGACAAATCCGGTTTGGCGCTCACGGCCTCCGCACCCGGATTTATCGAATTGCAACTGCCCGGCAGCGATGTTCCGCTGCGCGTGTTGCTGACGCCCTATGCCAACGCCATTCGCTTCAAACAGGCGTTGCGCGGGGAATCCGCCGATCTGTCCATCAACGAATTGCTGAAAGACAGTTGGGCGAAAACCGCAGAAAAATATTGCGACAGCAACGGCGTCAACCTGCTCCTCGCCCACCTGTTTGTGATGCGCGAAGGTGGCGAAAAACCGGAGGAACCGGACGACGAAAAATCCGTGCTGCACATCGGCGGTGCGGATGTGGTGTTCGCGGAAAATGTCCCGCCGCAAATCCAGTATGTGGCGCTCGGACATTTGCACCGCCGCCAAACCATCGCCAAAACGCCCTGTCCGGTGGTGTATGCCAGCAGCCCGCTGGCTTACAGCATGAGCGAAGCCAATCAGCAAAAATATGTGGTGCTGATCGACGCGGAACCCGGAAAACCGGTGGCAACCCGCGATATTCCCCTAACCGGCGGACGCAAATTATTGCGCCAATCGTTCGAAACGGTTGATGCGGCGGTGAATTGGCTGACCGAACATTCCGACGCCATTGTGGAAATCACGATGATCACCGATACATTTCTCACCACCGAGCAAAATCAGCGGTTACGCCAGGCGCACGATTTTATTCTGGGCATCATCCCGCGCGTTAAAAACGCCGCCCAATCCGGCGCAAACGACGAACCCGCCGACCCGATGCAGGATGTGGAAACCCTGTTCGTGCAATTTTTCAAAAGCCAGAATAATGACCTCGATCCCAACGATGAATTGCTCTTGCTGTTCCGCGAAGTGATCGGACGTGAATCCGCAACGCAGGAGGACGGCGAATGATCCCGCTATCGCTAACGCTCCGGGGAATGTATTCCTACCGCAGCGACCAAACCATTGATTTTACGAAACTTACTGAATCGCAATTGTTCGGCATTTTTGGTCCGGTCGGCAGCGGTAAATCGACCATTCTGGAAGCGATCACATACGTGCTCTATGGCAAAATCGAACGGCTGGACAAAAATGACGAGCTCGGTTATAACCTGAAAAACCTGGCTTCGGAAGACCTGTTTATCGGGTTCAACTTTTTGGCAGGCAACAATTTCAGCGAGGAATACTGGTTTGAGGTGCACCATCCCGGACGCAAAAAATCGCACACCTTCAAACGCGCCCAAAAGATAAAAGTGAACGGCGAATGGGAAACCCGCAGCATTTCCGCGGAAGCGATTCTCGGATTGAGCTACGATAATTTTAAGCGAACCATCATCATTCCGCAGGGACGGTTCCAGGAATTTTTGCAGCTCGGCGACGCTGAGCGCACCAAAATGATGCAGGATATTTTTAATCTCGATCGCTTCGATTTAGCCGGAAAAGTGAAGGAATTGTATGGCGAAACCAAAAACCGCCAGGCGAATATCGAGGGGCAACTGCTCCAGTTTGGTGACATTACTGCGGAAACGATCGAGCAAAAACAGCAGGTCATTCGCGACGGAAAAACGGCGCTGGCGCAGTTTGAAACCGAACGCAAACAGCTCGAAGCAGCGCTGAAGGCGTCCGAACAACTGGGGCAATTGTTTGCGAAATTAGCGGATTTCACCGCCAAAAACGAACAAATGAATCAGCAGGCTGTGGCGATCAAAGCGCGGCGCAAACGGTTGTCGGCGTATCAATATTGTCTGGCGAATTTTAGCACGCTGCTCAGTAAACTGGACGAACAGAACACCCAACTGGAGCAGATCGAGGGATTGCTGCAATCCAAAAAAGCCATCAAAAAAACCCTGGAAAAAGAGCAACAGCAGCACGATGAAACATTCGGAAAAATCAAAGCGGATTTTGAGCAGCGCGATCAGTTGAACATCGCTGCGGAAGAGCTGGGGCGGCTGCAACAGATCCGGGAATTGGGCGAGAACAAAGCGCGGCTCGATCAACAAATTGCGGAAATAGAGCAGCAGATTGCTCAGGAAATCCAGACCGGCGAACAACTTTCCGGCGAAAAAGCGACGGTGATTGCTGCAGTCACGGCATTGAAACAGCAGGTCACCCAAACAACCGAATTGCACGAAATAGACCGCTGGTTTTTGCAGCAGAAACAAATTACCCAATCGCTGAACGAGGAAAAAGCCCGGCTGAAATCCGTTCACGAAAAACTGGCCGCCAACGAAATGGAACGCGCCGAAAGCCTGGCGGGCATCGAATTGGAATTCTGGCAGGGCAGTAAAAAAATCGGGCAATCGCTGGACGAATTGCTGGCGGATGCCGCCACCACCCTCGAAGCGCTTGCCGGGGAAATTGACGGACGGGCGCACGATTTCCAGCACCTAAAAGTGCAGGCGCAACTGGAATCATTTGCCGCCGATTTGCAACCCGGAGAAGCCTGTCCGCTGTGCGGCGCAACCGAACATCCCGCGCCCATGAGCAACGAAAATCTGGCCAAAACCGTCGCGCAGCAGGACAAACAACTGCAGGCGTTGCGCGATCAGCAAACGACGTTGCAAGGGCATGTTCAGCAATGGCAAATTCTGGCGAAGCTCCAAAAAAATCTGCAGGACGAGCGGGTGCACCTGCAGCAACAAATCGCCGAAAAAGAAGCGGAACTGAAGCAACTGCGCAACGATTTCCATTGGAAAAATTTTTCACCGGATGACCAAGCCGCCGTTGCCACCGCGTTGGCAAACGCGGAACATATTCAGCAACAGCTTACCGAAGCCGAATCACAGCGCGAGCGCGTCGATGAACGCATCGAACACAATCGTAGCGCCCGGGAATCGCTGGTCAAACAGCAATCGGCGGCGCAAACCCAACTGGCTGTGATCAACAGCGAACTGGCATCGCTCGCCAAACAATTCCGGGTCATCCAACCGGATGATTTTAAAGCTGCCGCTCCCGAAACCATCGAAGAACACATTCGTGAGTATTCCGAAAAATACCGGCGCATCGAAGCGGATTATCGGGACGCGGAAGCGCACCGCACCCAGATTCATGAACAGTTGCTGAAAATCGGCGTTGAGCTGAATACGGCGGAAGCGCGCCGGGAAACGGTGACCGGACAAATTGCGGCACTCGAACAATCGCTGACGCAAGCGATTGAAGCATCCGAATTTAGCGACATTGCCCACATTCGCGGCATCCTCGAAAATCCGGTGGATATCGAACAAGAGCAGGACATTATCGCGACATTTGAGCGGGAAAAACACACGCTGGAAACCCAGATCGCCCAGTTGCAAAAGGAAACCGATGGCAAATCTTTCAGTCCGCTGGATCACTCCGAGTTGGAAACCCGGCAGTTGCAGCTCAGCGAAACCATCGAACAGCACAATCGTTTGGTGATCGAAACGGAAAAAGAAATTGCCGATATCGCCAAAAAAATTGAGCTGCGGAAAGGGTTGGAAGTCGAGCAACACAGCATCGAGGCGCGGCTGGACAACCTGGCGGTGTTGCAGAAAATGTTCAAAGGACGGGGATTTGTCAATTACGTGTCGCGGATTTATTTGCAGCACCTCTGTCATTCGGCAAACCTCCGCTTTCAGCCGCTCACCCGCCAGCAGTTAGCGCTGGAGCTGAACGGCGACCAGTTTGTGATTCGCGACTACCTCAACGGCGGGGAAACCCGCAGCGTCAAAACGCTCTCCGGCGGACAAACCTTTCAGGCGTCGCTCTGTCTGGCGCTAGCGCTGGCAGATCACGTTCACAAGCTCTCGCGCGCCAAACAGAATTTCTTTTTCCTCGATGAAGGCTTCGGCACGCTGGACCGCGAATCGCTGCGGCTGGTGTTTGACACCCTGAAAGCGCTGCGCAACGAAAACCGCATCGTAGGGGTAATCAGCCATGTGGAAGAAATGCAGCAGGAAATTGACGTCTTCCTGAAAGTGAGCAACGATCCGCAAACGGGCAGCACCATCACCTGCAGTTGGGAGGCATGATGGTTATGGGCGAATTCTCTGCTAATATTTACAATCCGTTTTGGATACGTAGCTCGCAAATTTGACGAAAATGATAACCATAAATTGCAAATGTTATAGCCTGCGGAAACAGCGCAGGTTTGCGAAACAGTGTCCAAAAAAATAGCCGCCAATAATGTGCTCGTTCATTGCCCAAAATCCCCAATCGCAAAATTGAACGCATAAATGCCACGGATTGCTCGACAATGTATTTGCGGCTTAATTGCACCTTAATTTTATGAGGTTTATATGTTTGCAAAAATGTTCTGACACGCTCGTAGTAAGCTTCCGGTGAATATATATGATCTAAAATATTGCGGTATCCGGCATGCAAAATATCAAGATTCATTACAGGTATGATGTTGGTTGTTCCGTCCACATTATCGCCGGACATTTGCTCATGCAATCGCCCGGTCTTCTGAAGTCGCTCATAGAGCCTTGTTCCTGGAGGTGCCTGCAGTAAACCTACCATTGCAGTTACGATACCGCTCTTTTGAATAAAGTCGATCAAACGTTGGAAAGTAAAAGGGGTATCGTTGTCAAATCCGACAATAAATCCACCCTGAACTTGCATCCCAAACCGCTGGATTCGTTTTACATCTTCAATAAGATCGCGATTCAGGTTTTGCTTTTTGCTGCATTCCGCCAGGCTTTTTTCTTCCGGTGTTTCGATACCAATGAACACCCGGTCAAAACCGGCGGTCACCATCATCTGCATCAACGGCTCATCATCGGCCAGGTTAATAGATGCTTCCGTGCTAAACGCAAACCCCTTTTTATCTTTCCGCCATTCAATTAGTGCCGGCAATAATTCATTGCGTAGACGTTTTTTATTTCCAATCAGGTTGTCATCAACAAAAAAAACTGCCCGGCGCCAACCCCATTGATAAAGACCATCCAGTTCTGCAATAATTTGCTCAGCGCTTTTCGTTCGGGGCCGGTGTCCGAACAAAGCTGTCACATTACAGAATTCACAATTATAAGGACATCCCCGGGAAAATTGGACGCACATGGTCGCGTAGTCATCCGGATCGATCAAATCCCACTTCGGAACAGGCGTTGTCTGAATATCGGCAAATGCCGTTGTGCTGTATATACGTTTGGCACAACCGTTCGCCAAATCGTCCAAAAAATCGGGCAAAGTCAATTCTGCTTCATTCAGGATCAAATGATCGACCATTTCAAATTGCTCAAACTCAGCCGTAAACAGCGGACCACCCGCGACAATTTTAACGCCGGCACTTTTACATTGCTCAAGCACCTGATAGGTTGATTCTCGTTGTATCGTCATTGCGCTGATAAAAGCAAAATCAGCATTGGCAAGATCTTGTTGGGATAACACTCTTAAATTGAGGTCGATTAGCCGAAGCTTCCAGGTTTCCGGAAGCATGGCTGCAACGGTGAGAAGCCCGAGCGGTGGTGAGGAAGCCCTTTTTTGAATAAATTGCAATGCGTGTTTAAAACTCCAGAATGTATCCGGAAACTCAGGATAGATCAACACAACTTCCATAGGTTACGCTCCTATTTGGGTTGATGTTTTGTATTGGTTTATAATTGCTAACCTGAAATGATTCGACGTTGCATACCACTAACTGACGTGTATTGTTTTTATGAGGCGTGAAGCAACAACGAATCTCGTTTATCGTTTATGCAAACATTCAAATTCCCTATTTTGTATCTAAAATAATAGGCAGTCCGTCCTTTCCCGCGCCAACGATAATCACTTTTGTATTTGGCGAGCTAGCAAGTTTTTCTGTTGCTTCGATGCCTTTCCAGCGTAACAATTGTTCACTGATACCGGCGGCAACAATGGATTGAAAATCTGCAATACCTTTTGCTTCAATCCGTTTCCGGTCAGCTTCCTGTTTTTCTTTGGTCAGGATAAATTCCATGCGCTGGCTTTCCTGATCGGCTTTCTGCTTTTGTTCAATGGCTTCGGTGAGCTGGATCGGTAATGCAACGTTACGAAGAGGCGTCGTTTCGATAATCACGCCTCGCGGTGCAACAATACGGGCTAATTCATCCTGAATTGCCAAACCCAGTTGATCCCTTTCGGCGGAATAGAGTGCGCTAGCCTGGAAGCTTGCCGTAACAGCACGACTGATTGAACGGAATTGAGGGATAAGGATAATGGTTTCGTAATCACCGCCGGCAACGGTTTTATAAACCCGTGCTGCAGAATCCGGATTGAGCCGGTAAAGCGCACTAATTTCCAAACCAATGGTCAACCCTTCCCGCGAAAGCACTTCCATCGTTTCCTTATGTTCTTTGGTTTGAATTGAAAACTTGATCACATTTGCCATTGGGTTCACAATGCTGATTCCGGAACGAAGGGTTCGCTCAGAGACAATGCCGAAAAAGTCCACAACGCCCACATGTCCTGCGGGAACCTGTGTAAAGCATTGACTTATGGCAAGAATTCCAAATACCGACATGATAAGCATACTTACATTGCTAATAGATTGAGTGCCAATAGTATGTTCTTTGGACTTTGCTGCAGCACTGCGCCAAACAATAAATGCAACAATAGTCACCAGCACTGCTATAATAAATATCATTGTAAACTCCTGATTTTTATAAAATGAATAATAAATTAATCTATTCATTCAACTTGTTTGAAGGGTATTCAATCCAATGTTATTTCACATCCCCTTTATTGGCAATCAAATGATTGGGAGGTCCTGTTACCATTTGTCATTTCGTTTCGTGCCAAAGACCTGATTACTTCACTTTTTTCAACATATCGTGTGTCAACACGGTGTCTTTGCCCATCATTTTCTCTCCGGTCATTTTTTCAAACATGGATCGCATCTCCATGTCATCGATCATCATTTTGCCAATTTGGGTCATCGCCACTCTATCCGATTTTGCACGATCGATCATCTTATGCATCATTTTATTTTGCAGTTTGTAGTCAGAGGCAATTTGATCCATCATCATGTTAACCCTGAGTGAATCTTTCATGAATTCAGTAATTTGTGTCTGCTTTTGTTGGTCGGTGAGCTTTTTTTCTTGTTGGCAAGCCAGCAAAACAAAAAAAGCCAAAATAGTTGCGATAAAAAAGTTGAGGTTGAGCTTCATAAGCACACATCTCCTTGATTTCAAATTAGATTTAATTCAAGAATTAATAAAATTGATTTACAAAACGATTGTTACGTTTTGCTTATTATATTTAAAACGACATTATCACACCTTTTTTTTGAATAAAACCCACCCGATAATAACACCCAGTCCAAGAGTAAAAAGGGCAGGTGTCCACACCCATGTATTCATCAAACTCAACCGGTTTTCAAACATCCCACCGTCCATCATTCTACTACTCATTGTCCCGTCACCGAAGACAAGCATAAGCCCGATAGCGACAAGGACAATGGTTATTAAGACCGTTTTATTTGGTGTGTCCATTGGATATACCTTGTTTATGTGAATAGTATAAATATGGAACATTCTGTACATGGATACAATAGACCGAAAGGTTCAATTATGGACTACGGTTGGTACTAATAAAATGATAGACCTTTTTCGGTAAAAAAGGTGGGAATTTGTGGTACTAAAAAATGGAAAGGACCAGTACTATTGTTTGTTTATTAAACTGAGATTCGATTTTGAGTTTCAAAATATCAGACACAATCGACAATCTTCAAAAATCATTGGTTTAACCGATAATTGTACCCATTCTGTGCAATTTGAGAACTATCTATTCGTTTTTTTAATGGTGTTTAATGCTGTTTGGGTTGCCAGATAAACTGAAGAATTCGGCTCTTTATTACTTAATTTATCCAACACATCAATAGTTGCTTTATCTAACAAATCTTTTTTTGCCAATGCGTTCAAAACGTGATGGGCACCTTGTCGCAAATCCTGGGAATCAATTTGCGAAACCAGGGCTTCAAGAACAGGAACTATTGCTGCTGAATCGATTGCAATCAGCGCTTCGGCAGCCAGCCAACGGACTTCGGAAACCTTATCTCCCAGTGCCTTTGTTAAAGGAATTGCTGCGACAGGATCTTTAATACTCCCAAGTGCTTTACAGGCTTCCCATCGCACGCGGTCGTTTGAATCAGATAATATTTTAACCAAGTATGGAACTGCCGGTTTTCCGGATTTTACAATAGCTTCTCGTGCATTTTTCCGCTGGACACCGTCGTTGCAATTCAAATCTTTGATTAACGTTTCGAGTGATTGATCCATTTGTATTCCCTTTCCATTTAATATTGTTGAAAACTGTTTCTTTAAAAATAATTACCAGCCTCTGATGTCACGAATCGACTTTTTTATCTGTTTAGATACCCAACTCCTGCACTGTACGTAAAAAGGTAATGACATCTTCACGGCTCAACATACCGATAACCTGGTTATCCTGCATGACAGGTAACTGATTGACACCATCGCGATCCATCTCTTTAAGAGCAGCCCATAGCTCCGTTTCTGGGGTGGTTCGCTTTAGCTGTTCCAGTGGAAGCATTACCTGGCTTGCATGCGTGATCGACCACTCTGCTCGCGGCACTTCCTTTATACGGTGTAAGGTTATCATACCCACAGGCTTTTCTTCCCGATTAACAAGAAAACATCGTTGAGCACTGCCAAGGATATAATCCTCTACTAACTGCTGGAGCGTCAATTTTTCTGATATTGCAGCACAATGGCTGTTCATCGCCTGAGAAACGGTATGCCCTGACAACTGATTTTGATATGTGACCTGGTGTATCTGTGCTGCTGCAGCATGATCCAGAAACCAACCAATAAATGCAATCCAAAGCCCGCTGCCCAAGTCCCCGGAAAACATCTGCCATACCCCAAAAAAGATAAAAATAAAACCAAAAAACCTGCCGACATTCGCCGCGATGATTGTTGCACGACGCATACTTTTCGTGACATGCCAGACAAATGCACGGAATACCCGGCCGCCATCCAGGGGATAACCGGGAATCATATTAAAAACAACCAATGCAAAATTGATAAAGGCCAGATATTTAAACATGCCGAACAGAGGTTCTATACTTGTTACCAGAGGCTGCAGAAGGTAGAAAACAACAGCCAAAGCCAGACTTACCAGTGGTCCGGCAATAGCAATACGAAATTCGATAGTGGCACTTGGCGGCTCTGATTCGATGCGTGCAACACCACCAAAAATAAATAGCGTAATACTGCGCACTGGTATCTTATATCGCAATGCAACCGCAGAATGTCCTAACTCATGAAATAAAACACTTACAAAAAGCATTATTGCTGTAATGGCACCCATAATCCAATACAACAATTCTGACCATCCGGCAAACTCTATTGGATAGTAACTGGTTGCCAGTGACCAGGTAAGCAGTCCAAAAATAAGAAACCATGAAAAATCCAAACCAATTGGGATTCCTATTATTTTTCCGAGAGGTATATTTTGTCGTGTCATTTTATTTTCTTTTCCTATTCTCAGCTTCAACATATTTCACAAGCCGACATATAACAGGCATTTAGCCAATGAAGCCCAATACCAAGATTGAAAACAATGGAACTATTGCTGCGCACCATACGATTGCTAAAAACGTATTTTTTTAGATTTCATCTTCTCGAACGAAATATTTGTTGTTTAGATGAAATGCTTGCAAATTATTTCCGCCATCATCTGCCCACCGACTTTCAGATTTAATGAGGGATTTATAAATCAGTTTTCGGGCGTTTTTTCTGACGGGTTCTTTGTATGGCTGAGTCTTATCTTCAGCCAACGGTTCTAAAATTTCCAAATAAGATCGTTGATGATGCTTTGCTGCAATAGCAGCCAAAAGAATACGCAGAGATTTGGCAGTCTGTCCTTTTCGACCGATAACCTTCCCCGTATCACATTGATTAACCCTTAGTTCAAAAACAATTGTTCCGTGGCCATTTATAACATTTATTGAAATATCCTCAGGCTTATCAACAATTTGCTTTACCAGATTCTCAAGAAAAGCTCTCATTCGGAGCCTCCAATTTATTGTCCGATGTTTAGATAGATACACTTCAAGTAGTCTTTGTGTCATTTAATGCGGCGTAAAGAATGCACAATTCTGAACCTGTTATATTCGTTATGGTGTTCAGCTTTTTCAGGAAGCGTCTTTCTGGCTATCTTCCTGTTTCTCTTTTGCTTTTTTTGCAGAATCTTTCTTCTTTTTGGATTCTTGCCGTTGCTTTTTATCTTTATCTTTTTGGCCTTTATCACCCATTTTAATAATCCTCTTCAGTGTTGTTATGTTATAAAGTATGGTTTTGGCATACGTGATATCATTTTTGTTTATTTATGAAAATGGGCTTCGAACAGTCAATTTCTAACTAAAACGAAGCCCTTTTTCTTCTGTGGGGACAGATATTATTTATTTCAGATTAAAGGACATCTCACAAAGCTTCGATTGCCATCGTAGGATGTATGACCACTTCAACGCGACGATTCTCAGAACGCCCAACTGCGGTCTCGTTACTGGAGATCGGTTTGCTTTCGCCGTAACCAATTACATCAATCAGAACTGCATCGAGATTCGTGTTTGCCAACAGATATTCTTTTACTGCGTCGGCACGTTCTATTGACAATTGCAGATTCTGTGCATCACCACCGTGTGAATCAGTGAAACCGAGAACAGAGATGCTGCTTTCCGGAAACGCCATAATGGCATCACGTACTTTGGTTAATAGAGCAAAAGATTTTTGTTCAATTGTTGCTTTGGCAATGGGAAAATCCAATCCTACCAGGCGGATAATAATATCGTCACCTTGTCTGAGTACCCTTGCTTCATCCCGATTGAACGAATTTTCCATGTTAGTAAATAATTCCCGTGTTTTTGCTTGATTGGCAATTTGCAGCGCCAACTCAGATTTTTCCTTCGCCTGATTCCCAAGTTTCGACTCCAATTCAACAATCAGTGCCGCTTTCAAATCGTTTTCCTGTTGATACCAAACAGCATTTTGATCTAACGTTTCCAAATTATTTTGATAAAACATAACCGTAGAGACAATTTCGTTGGTTGTGTTTCCCAAACCGGCGTCAAATTTAGCAACCAGATTTATTTTTTCAGCAATCTGTTCCAACGGTTTCTCAGCTGCCAACATCAGATCTTCCCAGGTTTGATCTTTGTCTTTCATTTGTTTAATGGCATTAGACAAATAAATAGCATGTTTCACCTGATAGTTCGCTTGCCGTGCCAAACTACGTGCGACATCCGTATCGTAACGGTTGTCATTCAGTTCTTTTTCGGCTTGCTTAACCAATTGTTGGGACATGAGCAACGTTTTGGGCGCATTATCTTTCACATCAAGATCATCTGCCTGCTTAAGAAGCGCTTTGGTTCCTTCCAGATAATTTGATTTGATTGCCGCAAGTTCGGCCTGGCGGTATAATTTTTCGGCTTCTCCGGCTTTCTTTTTGGCATCATTGAGGTCGCCATCTTCAAGATCTATGGCCGCTTCTCTAAATTTTTTCTCGGCTTCTTCCCACAACTCGGTTGAATAGCTTGCAGACTCAGTGAATTTAGCATCTTGCCGTGCTTTCATCGAATTGGGGAAGGAAACTTCAGCGAGTATTGTCGCATCTATTGCATTCTGAAAATATTCAGTCGATTTTAAAAGGTTTTTGCGAATGTCTTCCAAATCTTTTCCATTTTTGAACTCAACTTCAGCCGTATTATAGTATTTCATTCCATCGTTGAAATTTTTTGGCGCCAAAACATTTGCCTGCACTTTTTTCGCTGCTTCCATTGCTGTTTTTGTTTCCCTGAAAAGCGCAGTTTTCACTTCGTTACCGCCGGTAAATGAGAGTGGCTCCTGTTGTAGCGGACGAGTCTTGATTGGGTCCTGTCCATATGCGATTGCTATAAAAAGCACAGAGAAGCAAAATATTGCGATTATGAAAGTAGTATTGATATATCTTTGTATCTGAACCATAATTATCTCCTTAAATTGTTGTATAACATGTATTTAGTTCTTTAGCATGATATACATGTGTTTCTAAATCGTACAAATCAGAACATGTCGAACCAGCGTTGCCGGCGTTGAACTGTTTATGTTCTTAAATTTGTTAAAAATCTGTTGGTTATAACAGTTTGTTTCGTGCATACATTACTTTTGCCAGTACCATTATGATGGAGCTAACCAGCAACAAATGAATAAAATTACTTGTCATAAAGCCGCCGATAAAACCGATCAGCCACAGACAGGTAAGAATCAAAACGAATGTCCAAAACATATTTAGTTCCTTTCAGATGATATAGCCATCAACGGTAAGCATTGAGCATAAACTTACAAACATGAGCTGTAAGCACTATAGCGCAACCAGATATCCAACAGTAACAACATAGAAGTTACTGTTCAATTCACCGCTTCCTGGAATTTCGCTAAAATTATAATTCAGAAAAACATATCGAATGTCTGCCGTAAAGTTAGACGCCGGACCAACCGGTAAATCCACGCCCGCACCAAAGTGCCAGCCGACCTTTTGTATGGTTTTGTCTTCAATAGCCTGGTACCCGGACAAGTTTTGGTTATAATCAAAACTTGTGTTATACCAGCCAAAACCGATAGCACCATATATGATGGATGTGGGATAAATTAGCCCGGTCAACATTATGGGCCAGCTCCGCACGGTCAGGGCTTCATTCGCGTATTTTTCCTGTCGGTAGTTTATGGCACCTTCTAAACCGATTACCGGGTTTAGCTTTATCCGCAGGGCTGCCCCTCCAATAACATTTCCCTTGTCGGCATCGCGGGCTTTTTGATACCCGACTTGTGGTCCAAAACTCGCACCTTGGGCATACATTTGACCGAATATTAACATTGCCAGACTTAGGCTAAACAGCGTTCTTTTAAACATAACATTGCCTCGATTATTTTTGGGTAGCGGCTAAAACGGTATGATAACGGGTGTTAAATAAGATGCCCTAACAACTGCCACTGACGAATATTGAACCACACGTATATCACTGTGAATTACTTGTTCTTTTCAGATGCTTTTGAAAATGCATCCTTAAATTCCATCCAGCTATTTTCAAATCCGGTCTTCATATTATCCCATGCGTGCTCACCGGTTTCCCGGTACTGTTTGAGCTTGTCCTGAGCAGATTTGGTAATCGCGCTTAATTCGTCAATTTGATTGAGAAGTGCGATTTTGGATCCTGCCCTGGCTTTACCGACCTTGATTTTCAATTTGCCAATTTCATCATTCCACTGATTCAGCTGATCGGTTAATTTTTGGAAGTAGTTTTTGTCAGTCATGTTTTTCTCCTTTATTGATTTGAAAGCATATTTCTTGATGATGATTAATTATTTTTGGATCACCCGGATTGTTCGTGAAAGGTTTTTAATTTGATGAGACTCTATGAACAATATGGCAGTGCCAATGGCTAAGCTGCTGAACATCACACCTCTTTCCGTAAGATCAACACCTCGAAACAAAAAACCTCCGATCAAGGCACCTATCATCCCAACAAAAAAGTTTCCGCTATCTTCAGCTCTACTACCAATTGACATTTGCCCGGCAAACCACCATATAGCTATACATGTCAACAAAAACCCAAATGCAAAACTCATTGATTTACTCCTTTTTCAACGGTGCTTATTTTCATAGCATTCAATTTATTCACCCAACCAACAGTGCTTGATATCCGTTTGAGTTATCGCAGACGCTTCGTAGAGTATCAATAATGGATTGTGGCGACGGATCGTCAATACGCAGTCTTTTCATTCCAAATTGATACAAATAAGCGGCTTCACTTTTTGACGATAGCGTTAATATTTTGAGATGATGTTGCTCATTTAGCAATATGCTGCAAATTTTTGGTTCTCCATTTGCATTGAGTGGAGTAATAACAATCCCATGCACTTGCGTTTTTTGTATATACAGATACAATTGAAGAGGATCTAACACTTCGCCAACAACTTCCATATCCAACTGGCTGTTGATCAGGTTCCGGATTACCTCCGAAAGTAATTTTGGGCGGCTCGATACTAATAATTTTATTTTTTTCACAACACGTTCTCATTTCTTTTAGAAAATCAATTGTACCCCAACACCACAGGTTCAATGGTTCCAGATTGTGAATCTGAAACAGCGACCAGGTATCCACAGAAAGATTGATGTCTGATTAAAGTTTTTTTTTACCTGATTAACTGGTTCAATATGAAGAATTCAGCAGCGGGATACAATAGACCGAAAGGTTCAATTATGGACTATGGAAGTACTAATGAGATGATAGACCCTAATCAGGATCGAAGAAGGAAATTGATGGTACTCAGATATGGAAAGTACTGGAACTATTGTTTTAATTTCCATCGCGGGTATATTCTACCGCTTTTTACGCCAGAGGACAATCAAGCCTATGCCACACGCAACCGCAAAGCCACCCATAACAGGTGGCAGCGGATTAGTCTCCACTATTTAAACCCTATAGTTTTGGGTATCTGACAATACTATTGATACTCAGTGGAAAAAATGTTAATGTTCTGAATTGATTTAGCTTTACTTTGAAGCAGGCTCATCAATGGTCAAAGCCTCTTTCACACGATTCATTGTCTTGCTGATATCGCTTTTAACTTCATTCCAGCTTTGTTTTGTAGCTGAACCGAGCTTTTTCAGGTCGTTTTTTAAATCGTTACGAACATCTTCCAACCCATCAATTTGCTCATCCAGTTTTTCTCTGGCATCTTCTTTTACTTCCTTTGCATCTTTTTGCAATTCATTGATGCGATTATCCAGCCGGTCAATTTCGTTTTGCACCTGCTGCTGAAATTCAGTTCGTTCTGCCTCAAAATTATTTGTGTCTTCATTGGAACAGCTAACAAAAGCCAATGCAGACAAGCCAAAAACAACCAATACTGTCACCATTTTGAACGTCTTCATAATAAATTTCCTTTAAATTGTTTGGTTAATAAGCGTTCTATGAAAAAAACCGTATTCTCTGAGGTTTTTTATGCTACTCCGGATCCTGTTTCTGTGTCTTTTTAGCTTTTTTTACGCCCAACGACAACCAAGCCAACCCCGCAAACAATTGCGAGTCCACCCACAATAGGTGGCAGCGGGATGGTTTTCTCAGTGTCTGCACTGGCCTGGATGGGACCAATATCGAGGATTTTCTCACGCGATGTGTAGGTGATGCCCTGATAGGCAAGCGCACTGATGCCAAATACGATAAGTAACAATCCGATAATCATAATCGGTTTCATATATTTTCCTCCGTTAAGTTTTGTTTATTGTTTGTTAAACTGAATTTCTTACAGCACTTTTCGTCCCTGAATGATTCTTATCAACACTACGACTACAGCGATAACCAGCAACACATGAATTAATCCGCCAGCCGTATAGCCACCGATTAAACCCAGCAGCCACAAAACCAAAAGTATCATAAAGATGGTCCAGAGCATGTATGGCTCCTCTCCGGCGACACTGTCGCCCGGTAAATAAAGTTAGAGATGTTGAAAAACTACCTTATCCCCGGCGGCGGGGTGATGTAAGCATGCCAACCACGGCAACAAATAGTGTCGAGCCAATGATAGACCAGACAATCGGAAATGTTGTTGTGCCGATATGCAGTGTATAAAGTTCCGGTAATGCAAACTTGCCTTCTAGCCATACACCGATAAAGGCACCAATAAAACCCAGCACAATAGCTGCAAGACAACCGCCGCGAGAGTAACCGGATAGCGCTTGCCCAATACTCCCGCACACACCGGCGACGAGTAATAACAACAAAAATTGAATCAGCGTTATGTTTGTTGTTAAAGTCATAACTTCCTCCAACTTGTTGAAAGACGTTTCTTTCCTGTATTGTCAATTATTTTTAGGGTCTTCTTCGACCACAATATTCCCAAAAGTTTCGTTCCCAAGAGTGGCGGCAATTTTGAGGACCCCTTTTACGGTAGCTTTCTGTCCCTCGAATAACGAGCGACCAGTGGGCTTCACCCAAATTTCACCGGTACCATCATCAATTTTTGCAATGCCAATCGAAAGTATGGGTATCGAGAGTGTTTGCACCACTTTCCCTTTAACGGTCACGACTTTCTCGTGATATTTTTGTGGATTAGCGGTTAACTCGCTGATTTTCACACGTGATGCGCTTGCACAACCGACCATAAAAATCAGTATAATCACAAGCCAAATTTTCTTTCTGTAATTACGATGACATTGTAGGAACATGTGTTTCTCCTGGGTTTGAATAGCGCCGGTGCTCCGGCCGGATCTACCGCTATTTTGTAAACGAAACCAATTGTTATCTTCAACTACAATGGTTTACTGGCGAAGGCGCCAGCATCCCCATCCGGAATGATTCCGTTTGTGCTTTGTGCGGCCGAAACCCGGCGCTCGATAGAAGATTGTTACCCCTTCTCCGATCTCAGGTGTTACATATATCGCCTCATCTGCACAATCGCAGTGCTCAAGGGACGCCGGTTGTTGCGTTTTTATTGCTGCCAGAGTGTGATTATAGCTTTTTCCGACTGCCTGCAAATATGTCTGTACACTATCTACGTCATACACCGCAACCGTAACCGCCGTCTGAATATCTTCTGTCAGCCGGTTGAATGCATGCCGGGCAAAATTTGTCGCAAATGCCATCACATTTCCATCTTGCAAGCCGGCATCCAGTCGCTCGAAGGGTTCAACATCAAAATAAGAAAGATGGAGATTGTCCGGAGAAGCGACTACGGTACGCACAGATGGTGCCAGCCTGGCAATAGTGTGAGGAGTGCCGTTGAAACACGTGGAAAGCACGATGAGATCAAGCCTCGCAGAATCAGGTGTGATACCTTTCAATCCATCGGTAAGATCGTCGATCGTGAACGTCCGGTGGCTGTACGATGCATCATAGCCTGCGCCATCAATTTCAGGAATTTCGTGACCAAAGTAGAGAAATATTTTCACCATTTCAGACTGTTCTGCCTTACGATATCTCATGTAACGTTCCACAACAGAATCGAAACGAGAGGATCCGTGGTCGCGCCAGTACGATTCTTTCACGAGTAACCGCCCATGCCGATAGTGATAAAAACTTCCGTCACGTCGCGGGAAAAAGAACAAAGTGTGCTCTCTGCGCCGTTCGTGAAAAATGAACACTTCGGCTTGCGGGTTGCGCTTTGCTACCTTTGTTGCCGCAGCAAGCGCCTCCTCATCAGCCCTGTGTGCGATGCCATTGGAATCGTGATAGAGATAATTGCCGTCGCCATGGATGATGAATATCATTGAGAAGCGCAGCGGTAAAGCCACATGCTCCTCCCCGGATGCGATTCCCTGCCGGGTGATAGTGCCGGAACTACACGAAAACAGAAACAATGCTATTATCACACAGGTAATGTTCACCGCGAACATTACCTGTGTAACATGTGCCTGGATGTTAACTGCGAAACGTTTGATGACAGGGCTTATCATACCAAAAGGATTATAATTATGACAATCAAAAGCGCAGAGACCAAACTTATGCTTATAGTCTTGTCCGCCTGTTCCATATCCTGCACAACGTAGTCAGAATAAGCATTCAGTTGCGCATCGGATACGCGCTCGTAGCCATTATTGCCCATCAGTTCATCTTGTTTATCCTGAAGTGTCGCTTTCAAGCGATCAATATCTGTACGATCTTCTTTCGAGACCAAACCGGTGCTCTCGACCTTATCCAACGCTTTGGACATGGTTTGTAATGCGTTGTTGAGCAATTCACGTTTTTGCGCCGGCTCGGTAGCAGCCTTTACTTCAGTGGCGGTTTTGCTGAAATACTTTTGAATTTTTTCTTCGCCCCCAGCAAAACCGGTTTGAACGAATGCAAACGTCATAAGAATTAATCCGAAAATTACTTTATTAAACATGATGGAGTCCTCTATATAAGTTAATTGATATTAATACGTTACCTGCACCACAACGACGATGTGCAGCTTATTGCTTGCTTAAGTGTTACCTGCCTATATCCATGTGCATGCCGGGCATCAAAGTGAAAAACCCAAAAGCTTCCAGCAGCCACACAGCCACAACGATGACCACAACAGCATTCAATATTTTTTTGATCTTGCGATCCATCGGTATATACTCATTAACCAACCACAACAGTACACCAACCACGATTAAACCGACCACGACATTAATTAAGGGCATAATTGTAACCTTGCTTTCTGATGAAGCCTTCTCAGGCTTTATTGCCTATCGTTTAAGTTAATATTAGTTAAGGCTGCCGTTTTCAGCGGCCGTTTTCAGTTTGTCATTCGCAAAAATGGCAACCTCAACGCGGCGATTTTGCTGGCGACCATATTCGGTATCGTTCGATGCGATCTGGTTCGTTTCCCCCAGCCCTATTGTTGAAATTCGTTGTCCGGATACGCCAAGACCCATTAAATAGCTGGCGACTGTCTGGGCACGACGCTCTGATAACTGCATATTGTAAGTATCGCTGCCGCTGTTGTCGGTATCCCCCTCAACCAGAATATTCGTATCCGGGTATTTGTTGAGGATTTTAGCGAGGCTTTCGATATTTGATTTCGCAGCCGGTTGCAGGTCCGATTTATTCACGTCGAATAAAAGACCAGAGTCAAAAGTAATCTTGATGCCTTCGCCGACGCGTTCAATTTTCGCACCCTGCATATCCCGCCGCATCTCTTCGGCGCGCTTGTCCATCGCATTTCCGATCAGGATTCCGGCTGTTCCCCCAACGGCTGCGCCGATGATAGCGCCAAGCGCCGTGTTCCCTGCCGCATGGCCGATAACTGCTCCCGCTGCGCCGCCGGCGCCGGCCCCAATTCCGCCACCTTTGGCTTTGTTACTCCAGGCGCATCCCGTACTGAAAGAAAAAAGCAGGGTTGCGCTTATCAACAAAATGACTATTTTTTTCATCGTAAAAGCTCCTCGATTCAGGTTACTATTTGGTGAAACTATAAGAACGATTTGTAATTTTTTTACCCTGCAGTGGCTATTGGAAATTCAACCTTAAATTTCCGCTGCCTTATTTTGAGTCCGGCAGCCGGGCTTTGTTTCCGCGTTTTCAAGGTGATCCTTAGTCCTTATCGAATAAAACACCCGGATCAAATTGTCTCTCGCAGTTTCTATCTTTACATTTAAGTCATCAATTTGATGGGTAAGTTTTCCCCCGGATTCCGCCCGGGCATTACCTTCTTGTGTTCTCAGGCTATCGATTTCGGCACCCCACATCCGGAACTCATCGCCCGGCAATTGTATTTTGGGATTGTGGCTTTCCAAATCCGGCTGGTGCTTAATAAGATGTGGGCTCACATCAGTCAGTAACTCTGGCCGACCCGGGCACTCTATTGTATCTTTTTCCATAACGCCTTCTTTCCTCATTTGACTATCACCTGCAGACTGTGTTGATAACATTACATTCAGATGCTTCGTGCCCCGGCAAGCCGGGATTCTCTATGCATTATTCAGTTACCGAATAAACCGGCTGCGAGTCCGGGCAAACGATGGTTGAAAAGTAAACCTACTGTTATTAATTCAATTGTTCTCTGCGATCCCTGAGGCTCAGTGGTAAGAATTGAACGTGTGTGTAACTTCAGTTGTAATATGTCGCATTCCGCAACGGGATACAATAGACCGAAAGGTTCAATTATTAACTATGGAGGGACTAATGAGACAATAGACCTTGATCAGGCTAATAAGGCGGGAAAAGATAGTACTAAGGCGCGGATAGTAATGGTACTATTGGTTCTTTTTTAATAAATCTCTTTCGCGGGCATATACTACGGCTTCCAGGCGGTTATGTAACTGCAGCTTGTCGAGGATGTTATGGATGTGATTTTTCACCGTCTGCACTTCAATGGATAGCCGTTGGGAAATTTCCTTATTGGAAAGCCCTTCAGCAATTTTCCCGATAATTTCGATTTCGCGGGTTGTCAATTTTACAGCGCTTTTGGGTGATTCTTTGGCGACTAACTCGGCAACACGAGAAAACAGGGATGCCGCCATTTTTGGTGAACAAAACGTTTCGCCGCGATAAGCCAGGCGCATTGTTTCTACAAGGTGATCAAAAGAAGATTCTTTCAGGACATAACCGGACGCGCCCGACTCAATACATGTCATTATTTCATCGGACAAATCCGGCATTCCAAGAATAATGACCTTCACTTCAGGGTAATCCTTATTTAATGCCATGGTAACTTCAATCCCGTCTTTTTCGGGCATACCGATATCGATTAGCGCAATATCCGGTAGCGTTTTTCCAATTTGCGCTAATGCAATATTGCCGTTTGCCGCAGATCCTGTAACTAAAAAATCATCATGATCATTAAGCATGGAAACCAATCCCTCACGGAACAGACGATTGTCATCCACAATGAATACCCGAATCGATTGCATCTCAGTTCGTGCCTTGTATTTAGTTGATATTGGAAATCTATTTCGAATTTACTCTGTTTGCTTCACTAAAGCAGTCGAATGTTACATCAATATACACCACTTTATTGTCCGATTCTAATTATTATATTAATAACTGATGTTACGCGGTGGTTAAAAAATATCTCGGAACCAGCATCCTGAGTAACGCCGAAGGCGTGTATCGAAGGGTGCGGGATTTCATTGATTGACCGCCCCCCTCGATACGCCCGTTTCGGGCTACTCAGGATGCTGGTTCGTTGAAATTATGATTCACCATGTAACCAGCGGTTAAAACAAAAACGATTTGTTTTAACAACACATCTTATTCTCAACTTAATTCACGGATTAATAACAATGGAACACCCCGATGTTCCGGTCACAGCACAAACCGGATGTTCCGGGCAGCTTCCGGAATGATGAAAAACTGCGTAACATCAGTCATTAACCGGTTAGGAATATGCTGATGATGGTCTGAAAAACAGATACATCGTCGCTTCTCCCCGGCAAGACAACCACCGGTATGGTATGGCTCCGCAAAAAAAATCCGAAAAATTGCTTTTTAGTATCTAAAGTATTGTTTCCCAAAAACGAATATAAATGACATAGTAATTTAGGATAGGGAAACCCTTTACAATACACTCAAGTTAAACCAATCCAGGGAAAGGAGAGTTCGATGATACGACCCAAGTATCCGGACGAAGTTATTTACTCAATTGCACGGGTGACGCTTGCCAATGCCCGTGAAAATGTCGCGGACCTGAACGGTTTTGGTATTACCGCCGAAGTGCTGACCGCGTTTGAAACCAGCATTGAAACCGCTGCGGCGCTGCCATCCGGGCCGGTGCTGTTGCTCGGTCAGAAAAACCTGACCGGAAACAAAAATTCCGCGATCGACGCGTGTTACGACTGGGGCAAGGCGTTACAAACCCGGCTGAAGTTTGTGTTTGGCCGGAAGTCGCCCCAAAGTGACACATTCCCGAACAAGGCATTCCAGGCGGCGCGGACCAGCGAAACCCGCATGGCAGCGGTGATGGAAGTGCTGCTCAGCCTGGCGGAACAGTATCAGGACGCGCTGACTGCCGCCGGTCAAACCCCGGAAGTGATTGCCGCCGGACGCACCCTGCTCACCCAAATGCGCGAAGCAGAAGCACAGCAGGAACTGAAAAAAGCGGCCAAAAACGCCGGCAACCGCAAACGCTACAAACAACTGGACGAGATTTACGAAACCACCAACCGCGTGAATGAAATCGGGCGACTGGTGTTCAAGAACGACCCGGACAAGCAGGCCTTGTTCAAAAGCCGCTGGCCGCGCTAACCCGCCAAACACATTATTGATACTGCAGGCATAGTATCATCCTCAAATCAGCCGGGCATTTGTTCGGCTGATTTTTTTTAATTCAATAAATGCTTCCAAGCACAATCCTGTGATAGTGTTATTATTTTTCCGGGATAACACATTCTAAATATGACCATTTTTGGATTTTATTCCCTTTTACATGTATAATGAGGGGCAAGATTTTGGAGTTTGGGATACTGATTACAGATTCTTTAACCCACAACAGGATACCGAACACACTAATTCCCGGGAAATTTCCACAAATTATTCTTCAAAAAGGCAGCTTGCATAAACATAAATATCACCCATCTACATTTTCGTAGGAATTTTTCCTAAAAAGCTATTTTTTTGTTATTGGTTACTCCTTATATTTCATTCATTCCTTAAAGAAATTCAATTTCCTAAAGTCTTGAAATATCGATTTGTTGAATATTCTGGATTTAGCTTTTGACTTGAATTGTGCAGATATGTTATCGAGATTGATAATGTTATTACATTATTGCACACAAAACTGGATTTATTTTAATCGAATCATTAAGCCAATATTTTATCAGTTGCAGGAAAGATAACCAACTAGCTCAATTGGAACAATCTATATAAGCCGTTGTGAATAAACAACCTATAGCTTATATTCCACCTAAAAATAACGGGAAAACAAGATTTGGTTAGTGCGAATGAACAATAGTTATACCTATATAGATCTCTTTGCCGGATGTGGTGGATTATCGCTTGGTTTATACCAGTCTGGATGGCATGGTCTTTTTGCCATCGAAAAAAGTCCCCATGCATTTGATACACTTGGGTTCAACCTCATTTCTAACATTAACCATTTTAATTGGCCATCATGGTTACCCTGCAAAGAGCTTGAAATCAACCAAGTGATAAATAATCACCATGATTCACTCTCAGCACTGAAGGGTAAAGTTGACTTGGTTGCAGGGGGGCCACCTTGCCAGGGATTCTCTACTGCCGGCAAGAGGAATGAGGATGACCACCGTAACAAACTAGTAAATTCATATATCGAGTTTATCAAGATAACCCAGCCTAAAAGCCTGTTATTCGAGAATGTCAAGGGGTTCACTACCGGATTCAAGAGAGAGAACAATCGCAGTATCCCATATTCTAGATATATCTGGGAGAGACTTGAAAAAGAACTTGGATATTCTGTTTATGGGAAGGTAGTTGACTTTTCAGGATATGGTGTTCCCCAAAAAAGGGAACGGTTTATCCTTGTAGGTTTTAAGGATAATAACCCTAAGGAATTTTTTGAGTTACTTGATAAAAACAAGTCTAAATTTCTGGAATCAAGGGGTTTAGGACCGGATAATACAGTAGAGGATGCCATTTCCGATCTTCTTAAGTCAAATGGGATTGAGGATAGTGATGATTCAAGAGGATTCAAGGCTGGCAAGTATTCGTTACCGAATTCTAACTTCCAAAAATTGATGCGGATTAAAACAAACGCAAATGGCAAACCAGTAGATAGCCACCGGTTTGCAAATCATCGTGAAGCAACAAGAAAGAAATTCAATCACATATTGCAAAATGCAACACCAGGCAAAAACACAGCCAAGGTTCTGGATCTGGAATTCAGGACAAAAAAAAGCAATGTAGTACTACTTGATAGTAGCAAGCCTAGCCCAACGGTTACCTCCCTTCCCGATGACTACATACACTATGCTGAACCAAGGATATTGACTGTAAGGGAACTTGCCAGGCTTCAATCATTCCCGGATTGGTTCAAGTTCCGGGGGAAATACACGACTGGTGGCAAGGAAAGGACTGTTGAAGTCCCGAGATACACACAGGTTGGCAATGCAATTCCACCATTGTTTGCTGAACAATGCGGTATTGTTTTAAAGGAAATTTTATAATATGTCCAATACAAGATACCATTTTAAAACACATGTATTACTAAAAAGTATTATTGGAAAAGACTTAATTACCAATGATAATATTGCTGTGCTTGAATTGGTAAAAAATTCATTCGACGCTAATTCCAAATTAGTAAATATTATATTTAAGAATCTAAAGCATAATACAGATTCCTTGATTAATAAAGTAAATAATTCCGCGGAGGATTACGGAGAACTCCTAAAAAAAACATCCAAGATTATTATTCAGGATTTTGGGAAAGGTATGTCAGGTTTTGATATACGAACCAAGTGGTTAAACATAGCCTATTCGGAAAAGAAGAGAAAGCATGAAGAGTTTGGAAGGTTAATTGCTGGTGCAAAAGGTATAGGAAGATTTTCATGTGACCGCCTTGGAAGATTTCTTGATATCTATACACGAAAAAAAGATAATGATATTTATCATCTTAAAATAGACTGGCAAGACTTTGAAATTGAGGGTGATGCTAATCTAGAGATTCAAAATGTAGATATTGAAGTCAAGAAAATAGAGCAAACTTCTTTTGAAGAGCTTACTGGATATGAGCTTTTTGATTCTGGTACGATTTTAGAAATTAGCATGCTTAGAAATCTCTGGACATACTATGAAAGTAATGAAAAAAAGAAAGATCCAGAATGGAATAAAAGCAAATTACTAGAATTAAGGAATTATCTTGAAAAAATGATTAATCCCAACCAAGCCTTTAAGCAGGACAGCTTTAGTATTTGGGTGCATGCCTTGGATTTTATTAAAGATGATCAACTTAGTCCTGCTAATGAAAGAATAAATGGTGAAATAAAAAACAGGATATTCGACAAACTAGATTTTACAACTACAAGCATAGAATCTGAGATAAGTCATGATGGGAAAACAATCACTACTGTTTTGCAAGATAAAGGAAGAGAAATATTCAACCTGGTTGAAATAAATCCGTTTGAAAGCCGACTTAAAAATATCAAGCTAGTTCTATACTTCATGAATAGATATGCAAAAATATATTTTGCAACACAATCTGGTATAAGAACTAAAGACTTTGGATCTATTTTCCTGTTTATAAACGGTTTTCGAATAACTCCTTATGGTGATGAGGGAAATGATTGGCTAGGTCTTGAAACACGGAAAGTACAAAGTTATGCTAGAAATCTTGGAACAAGAGAATTAGTTGGCCGGGTTGAAGTTTTAGATAACGAGGATCACTTCAGGCAAATTTCTAATAGAGAGGGAGTTGAAAAAAATGAGTATTTCAATATATTAACTAAAGAGTTCTTTTTTAAAATACTAAGAAGACTGGAAAAATTTGTTGTAGACGGGCTTGACTGGGATAAAGTTACTGTCAAATATACTTACGACGATGACGAGGACGTTGATATAGGTGTGAATATTCGCAATTTTACGAAAAAAGTAGAATCGGAAAACTGGGTTTTCTCTCCTGATGATGAAGTGTATAGTGAAAGCCAGGATGCTAAAGATAAGAGAATTGTGAAAGCACTTTTCTCCATTATAAATACTAATCCATCAAATATTATTAGTCTAAAAATAAACGCATCTATCATTGAAACTTTAGTTGAGGAAGAACGAGAAAAATTCGAAAAGGTCTTTGAAGATTTCCAAAAATTCGATTCAGAAATTCTTGACACTAGTACACAAAATGCTATACACAAAGTAAAAAAAATTCTTGACAAAAAAGAGAATGAAAGACGTGTCGCTCAGTTAAATTTTGAGGAGGAACGCAAAAGACGGTTAAATGCCGAGAAAGAATCATCCCGCAATAAAGTCCAATTAGAAATTGAGAAAAAAAAGAACTTATTTCTTCAAGCAACTTCAAAGGAGCTTACAAAGGAGGCTTTGGGGTTAATACACCATATAAAATATGAAACTGTTGAAATAAATTCAAATGTGATATTGCTTCTTTCTGAAATCAATGAGCAAAAACTAGATAAAAAATCAATTTCGTCAAAACTTAGCTCTATCAAACTCAGCTCAGACAAAATACTGAAAATTAGCGATCTAGTAACACATTCAAATTTTAATGAAATCGCTTCAACTGATTTGATGGATCTTGTTGGCTACATAGTCGAATATATTGAAGAATACGAAAATATTTTTAAAGAAAGAATATTGGACATAAAAGTAAACGGCAAAGATCTAACTTATATTACTAGATTTAGTGTCTTGGAATTATCAATTATACTTGACAACCTAATTTCTAACTCCAAGAAAGCATCTTCAAAATTTGCCCAAATTGATCTTGAAATCAAAAACAGTAATTTGATAATGCTTTTTTCTGATGATGGAATTGGGGTAAAGAAATCTGTTTCAGATCATATTTTTGAATTAGGCATAACGACAACTGACGGATCCGGAATAGGATTATATACTTGTTTAGATTTGATGAATAAAATTGGTGGCAATATACGTTACCTAGGTAATGGTATTGTCCTAAAAGGTGCAACTTTTGAGTTAGTGTTTGGGGAAAATGGATAAACGAATTCTAGTAATCGATGATGAGGATATTAATGCTCCCTTAAAAGTGATATCCTCAAGCTTAAAAAGGAAATTTGGTATCTCACTTGAGTACAACCTAATAAATCCCTTAAAACATCTTGATAAATTTCCGAAAGAATTAGAAAAAGGATTAAAAGAATTTTCGAATTTTCTTGAAAAAAATCATTTAAAAGACAAAATCGATTTAATAGCATTAGATTATAGGTGGGGAAGTGAAGACAAAAGTGTTGCATTTAAGTTAGCCGAGTTTATTCGTATGCACAATAAATCCTGTATTATATTCCTATACTCCGGATTAATTAGAGAAGCAGTTGAATACCTTTTGAAGGATCAGGGGAAAAAACAAGGTGAAGAGCCACTTAGAATTATTTTATCAACCCGTATTGCTGAATTTGTAAGTCGCGACAAAATGGGTGAAGCAATCGAAAAATATATTAACAATCCGACATGCGAGCAAATGATAGAAAATGAATTTTATAATTTTCCAGACTTAGTCTTCAATCATCCAGACAAAGAATTAAATAATAAGTCGTTAGGAGAACTAGCAATAGCTATTCGTATGAAAACGGATCTTGGAAAAAAAATAATTAATGATATCACGGAAAATTATATTTCAAATTACATAAACCTCCATACAGAGAAATGAATTCACTATTCTTTATTCACCCAATTGATCGTGACTTGCAGTTCTTGTCAAAAGTAATCAAGGATATAAAAAAAGTATATCCACAAAATACACATTATTTAAAACTTAAAAATAGCGATATTTCACACAATAAGTGCATATCCAGGATTAAGGAGGCCAGTGAAAATGACTTAATATTTTTTATGTGTCATGGAGGCACGAGTTATCTTGACGGGTGCAATTATGTTGATAAAGATAATATTTCTTACCATAAAAGTAGGTTTATAAATAAGCATAATATTAATATTCTAAAAAATAAAAAAGTGATATGTTTTGCATGTAACTCAAATAAGAACCTATTGAAAATGGCCATAGAGGCAGAAGCCAAGGTTTTTGTTGGTTTTGGAAACGTTAGATTTGACGACGAAAATCATATATTATCTTCTAGTAATACTCAAAAAAGAATTACCAATCACTCAAAACATGAATTAGCAAAATTATTAAAATCCACTATGTTATTTTGTTTGGAAAATGAGGTCCCATTTAAGTTATTAACCAAGCTAATGAAACTCCAAGCAAATAAACAATACTCGTCAATGATACTTAAAAATAGCAATTTTAAAAACAGAAGACGAGTTGCAAACTTTATAAAACAAGTAGTTACAGATATGGTAATTGATGGGGATTTAAATTTAAAAGTAATAGAATAGAAATATTTATAGTTCTGAAGAATCAAAATACATCACTTCCGATTCAAGCCATTCAGCAATAGTATTGATCAATCTAGTATAATCTAGTCTCATTTTACCCACCAAAGAACATTCCCATATCACTGCTATTCGCCAGCCAAGGTTTTTTAATTCTGATTTTTTCTTATTATCACGAATCTTGTTTTTGCATATTTTTTTCTCCCAAAACTCAATTCTTGATGTCGGCAGCTTGAAGATATAACAATCATGTCCATGCCAGAAGCAACCATTCACGAAAATAACAGCATTATATTTCTTCAAGACAAGATCCGGTCTCCCAGGTAAATTGGAATAATGCAAACGGAAACGGTATCCAAGTGCATGTAATCCCTTCCTAACCAACATTTCTGGTTTTGTATCCTTACCTTTGATACTGGACATTATCTTGCTACGAATTTTTGGAGATAAGTTGTCAGCCATAACAGATTCCGACAAAAGATGTATGTATAAGTGACAGGTTAAGCATTTTACCCTAAGCGAATCCCCCTCGAAACCAAACTCCCAAACCACACCCGACTCATTCACTCCCCTACCGCCGGTGATGCCCGGTGATGCCGCAGCACCCGAACAGCGGTCACCATAAACGGCAGGGTTGACAGGGTAACCCGGGCATTCAGGCTGATCAACCCGATGATAAACATAAACACCAGCAGCAAGCCAAGCCCGCCCATTCCGGCAAAGGTCAGCCATTTGTTTGGCGTTCGCTGAAACAGGGTAACCAGCAGCAGCAATTGCCCGCATAACGGGAGCACGGTAAACGGGTGAATGGCAGACCCGGGATTAGTGAACAGCTTTACGATGATTTCAATCTCACCCTGCCACAGGAACATGCTGTTGCCGCCGCCCCATTCCAGGTATCCAACAAATGAGGTCAGGATCAGCGCGATATTCAGGTATTTACTGTTCATGGTTGCAGCTCATGCGTTTGGGAAAACAATTCCGCTGTTAGGCACTCCGCAAAATCTTCTCCATCTTGCGCCCTTTTGCCAATTCATCCACCAACTTGTCAAGGTACCGCACCTGTCGGGTTATGGGGTTTTCGATATCCTCCACCCGATAGCCGCAGATGACGCCTGTGATCAGGTGGGCGTTGGGATTTAATACCGCATCCTGAAAGAATTTCTCAAAGGTCACTTTTGCTTCAATAAGCGATTGCAGCTGTTGTTCATCATAACCGGTCAGCCACTCAATGACCTGGTGTAATTCCGCGGTCGTTCTGCCTTTCTTTTCGACTTTGGTAACATAGTGCGGAAATACCGAGGCAAATGTCATGTTGGCAATCCGTTCATCGTGATGGCTTGTATTGCTCATATATCAAATGACTCCTGTCTTGTTTTCTGTCATGTGGTATTGCGCTTATATTGATCCGTGAATGAAGTTGAGAAAAGGATTTGTTATTGACGATAGATTCCGGTTTTTTATGCGATCGGTGGTTAAGTATTCATCAACCGTTAAATCGAACAAAAAACCAGAACCGCAGCGGACCGCAAAGGCTTCGCAGCGGGCGCAGCGGTAAAAACATGTCCCTCCGCCGCGTTCGCCGCGGTTAAATCTTTCTGTTCCGGAATCTGGAAAATAAATAGGTTCTGAATGATTGCGTATGTTTACTTAAATTTATTCACGGATCAATAAAGCTATCCAATATATAGTGCCCTACCCCTTTGTCTGACTTCTCACTATTTTCACAATACGGTTATATACAATTTCCGATAAATTCCAGTTGTATCCGTCAAAATTAGTGGTGTTCATAAATAGAATAACAACCGTGTCGATGTCTTTGTGGTATTCTGCGATGCTCTGGTAACCGGGAATCAACCCCGTATGGTTAAATTTGTAAATTGAGGAATAGATGTCCTGCTCCCCATCATCAAACAATGAGCCATCGTTTAATGCCCGCAGGAATATACCCACATCTTCTGCTGTCGCGATCATTGAGCCATAATCAGCCGTTTTGATATCCTCCGGAACGCCGACATAGTAACCACTCATTAGATCGTCCATATTTACGTCATGAATCGAGCCAAAGGTGTTGTTTAGCCCGAGGCGGTCCAATATAGCCGATTTGATGTATTGGAATTTGCTTTGCCCCGTTACCTTTTCGATGAGCAGGGAAATCAGCAAATAATTCGTATTTGAATATTCATAGTCGGTATCCGGTTCAAAGTTAGCCGGTAAATCCAGCACCCGTTCAAGCGCTTCCTGGCTGCTTTTGGGTGGATTTATCCAAAAGTTTGGGGTTTCTGTCAGGTTGGGAATACCGCTGCGATGCTGTATCATCAATCGCAAGGTGATTTTTTCGGCATTTTCAATTCGTCCCGCCAGCTCCGGAAAGTAATCGGCAAGCGTTTTATCCAATGACAGGCGATTGGCAGCGACCAGTTTGGTAGTCGCAACGGCATCATATAATTTGCCGATACTGGCAATCTTGAATAAGTCATGCGGATCGGCGGGTATGTTGTTTTCCCGGTTTTTCCAGCCGGCAGCGTAAAAAGCAGGCGCTTTTCCGCCCTCATCGACATAAACAATGATACCGTCAAACCCAAGCCCGATGGCATCCGTGACCTGTTCCTGAACGGTATCGGGCAGTGGCGTTATCCACGCCTTTACCAACGGCCATGGCACAAAAAACAGGGAGATAATCGTTCCGACAAGCAATATGATTCTGATAATTAATGTGGTTTGTTTTTTTGTCATGTTTTTCAGGACCTTGTTTTTTTATTAAATGATGTGCTGCGCTGAATTTAAGCCATTGACCCTCTACGAGGGTCAGACACCTGTTTTGTAATACGTGACTACAATAATGGAACATCTACGATGTTCCGCCACCTTATCCGGCGCTAAAAAAATCTCCGGAAGGGTGACATACATATAGCCAATTCGATACTTGCGCCCCTCTCCTTTAAGGGGGTGAGGTCCGTTGCTTAGTGCAATTAGCCCCGTCAGGGGCGTACTGCCTGTAGCTAAGCAGATAATAAAACCAGACAAACCCCGGAGGGGTAACATGTTTATAGCTCGACAATACCCAAAACAACCCAAAACCCCGGAGGAGTGACATGTTTATAGCCAATGTATTCCCAAAGCGTCCCAAAAACCTCGGAGGGGTGACATGTTTATAGCTCTTTTATCTACAGACAGCCCACGCCTACGGCGTTTTTCAACCAATGCAATTTCGATTCTTGCGCCCCTCTCCTTTAAGGGGGTGAGGTCCGTTGCTTAGTGCAATTAGCCCCGTCAGGGGCGTACTGCCTGTAGCCATGCGAATAAAAAAAACAACTAAAACCCCGGAGGGGTGACATGTTTATAGCCAATGTATTCCCAAAGCGTCACAAAACCCCGGAGGGGTGACACGCTTATTGCCAGACCTTAGCCCGTATTTGCCACAGCCAATGTTATCAATTGCTTATAAATTATTCAATATTCTTTTTATCTTAACCTTTACGGAAGCACTTTCGCTTGCCAAAGCACCCTCACAAATGCGTTTAAACTCATTGCGTAATTCGGGAATTATCTGCACAACCTCAAAACAGGCTTCGTATGCAGCCGCTTTCACAAACTTGTTATCAGATTTAAGCAACTTTCGTATTTCCGGTTCTATCTGCCCTGCGAGGTGTTCTGTTAATTGAATTTTTGGAATGATTTGAAGGATATGAAGCCGGCTACCCCAATCTGTTAATGCGTCAAGGTTGTTTAAAATCTGTTCAACCTGAACCTGCGTCAGTGTTTCGCCGGTGTCACAATAATGCTTGATCAGCCAACTTGACGAAAGTCCTAATTGGGTATTGGTCAAATATAGATCAATCAATAAATAGATAAAGGAAGGATTGTGGATATTAGCATGATATATGCTGTTTAAATAGTCCGTGTGTTTGTTGTCCCATTTAAACAGCAGGTTTTCGAGGTGTTGTTTATCCATAGCAAATTTATTTCCGGTTTTGGCACCCATCAACAATTGTGGCTCTATGTAGTATGGTGTGGATAAATCGGAATAACAACTGAAATTCCAAAACCCAAATACAAAAAACCGGTAGTGTCACTATTTGGTAGATATCTCAGAACTCAGATGCTTCGTCGTTTTCCTGCCGCAAAGCGGTTCCTTCGGAAAAGGGAGCACTTCGTGCCACTCCTCAACATGACATTGTGGTCATTCTGAGAAGTCCCGGCTTGCCGGGAACGAAGAATCTCGTCTTTAAGGTATATTAAATCACTCAATATCTAACACTACCTGTAATTTAACTGAACGATAACATCCCATCTCGCGGGGTTTCGGCTTTCATCCGCTATTGACCCTCTACGAGGGTCGGATACCAATTTATAATACCGTGACTACAATAATGGAACATCTACGATGTTCCGGTCACATCCAGAAATCACCGAACAACCCAAAACCCCGGAGGGGTGACATGTTTATAGCCATGCATTCCCAAGACGTTCCAAAACCCCGGAGGGGTGACATGTTTATAGCCAACGTATTCCCAAAGCGTCCCAAAAACCCCGGAGGGGTGACATGTTTATAGCTCTTTTATCTACAAACAGCCCACCCCTACGGCGTTTTTTCAAACAATACAATTTTGATTCTTACTCCCCTCTCCTTTAAGGAGAGGGGTTGGGGGTGAGGTCCGTTGCTCTGTGCAGTTATCCCCGTCACGGACGTACTGTCTGTAGCAATTCTCAATAAAGGTTAGTTTCATTTTTGTTAACCGCCCACGAAGTGGTGCCTTCGGCATGAGCGCGCAAAGATCACTGAGTCTAAACTCATTAAAAAACAAATAAGCGCCTCGACAGAAATAAATTGATAATAAGCGGTTTAGATATTGTCAGGCTGAGCCCTTCGGCTAGCTCAGATAAACTACGTCGAAGCCTCTATTTATATTGAATTTATCCTTTCCCGATTCTCGGGACTCAGGATGACATTCGTAAAACATCAAATTAAATTTGTGTGCCCACTTACCTCAGGGCTCTCTGCGCGCTCAGCGTTCCCTGTGGTTAAATCGGTTTTTCAGCTTAAAACAATCTGACACCTACACATCCGTTAATACCGTTCACCAACGGTTGTTTGAGGGGTATTTTCTTCAATTTCCGCAAGCTCCACAGGGGTTAACGTTACTTGAAATGCGCCCAGATTTTCTTCCAGCCGATGAATTTTCCGGGTACCGGGAATGGTAGCAATTTCATCATTCTGGCTCAATATCCAGGCTAAAGCAATTTGTGCTTTGGTTACACCTTTGCGTTGCGCCATTTGGTCAATAACCTCAACAAACTTTACATTTTTCTTGATGGCTTCATCCGTAAAACGCGGATTGCCTAAACGAAAATCACCGGCTTCAAGATCAGCACGGCTTTTTATGGCACCGGTCAAAAATCCTCGTCCCAGAGGACTGTATGCGACAAAAGTGATACCGAGTTCTTTGCAAACATCCAATAGCTCATTTTCCGGTTCGCGACTCCACAGGGAATATTCCGTTTGCAAGGCTGTTATGGGATGAACGGCATGAGCTCTTCGGATGGTTTCCGGATCAACCTCAGAAAGACCAATGGTTTTCACCTTTCCCTGTTTGACCAGCTCCGCCATAGTCCCTACAATTTCTTCGATTTCCACCGATGGGTCTTTCCGGTGCATGTAGTACAAATCAATCACCTCAACGCCCAAATTTTGAAGACTGTTGTCACATGCTTGCCGGATATATTCCGGTTTGCCGTTCAGTCCGAGAAATTCACCATTTGGTCCACGCATCACGGCAAATTTGGTCGCTAAAATCAAGTCATCCCAACGCCCTTTAAATGCTTTTCCCAACAATTGTTCATTTGCCCCGGAACCATACATATCTGCCGTGTCAAAAAAATTGACCCCCATGTCAAGCGCTTTATGCAAGGTTTTGATGGATTCTTTCTCATCAAACGTCCCATAAAACTCCGACATGCCCATGCATCCGAGCCCGATACGGTTAATCTCAAACGTGCTGTGTCCTAATATTGTTGTTTGTTTCAAAATATTCCCCGGTTAAGATACTTATATAAAACTGAAATTATTTTGGTAGTGGCAGGTGCAGAATAGAATCATTTGTCAGCGAAGGATTCGACATAATTCCGAACGGTTGACAAAGCCGCCCTTAATATATTTAGCCCCCCTTATATATTCAAGACATAATTCTGCTAAATTCCCACCTCCCACCTCGTTCCAGGCTCCTGCCTGGAATGCCGTTGTTTATCATCCGAGCCCCTCCGCGTAAATCCGCGGCATTTAAAACAACCGTTCCCACCTCGTTCCAGGCTCCTGCCTGGAACGCAGTATAATTCATCCGCGACCCTCCGCGAAAATCCGCGGCAACAAGGACAAACAGAAACTCATCCCCCAACCCCCTTCTCTTGAAAAAGAAGGGGGCTTTTTTATGCCTCGTTCTAGGCTCCGCCTGGAATGCCGTATAATACATCCGCGAACATCCGTGAAAATCCGCGGCAAACACCGGAACGCAAACATGCATTCCCTATGCAAATCTCCGCGAAACCATAGAGAACGAAACCGTCTGTAATTATTGATGTTTTAAAATCGAAGTGATTCCCCAAACCACAAAAGCGATAAATGCAATCAAAATGATAAAAGATACCATACTGCACCTCTTTCCTTGGCAGGTTCTCAATACAAACCATTGTTTCCGGCGATACCGGTAAATGCTTGTATATAAATCAATTGCGCGATGCAATTGTTGTTGTTGAGCGGTGCAAATGATGAAAGAAGAGATAACGTGTTTTTGCCACGTATGTGGGTGTATAGCAGAAGCTTAAAAATAAGACGTGAAACGTGTCGGAATGAGACGGTTAAAAACCTGAATTTGAGTAAACAACTGTAGATACGTCACTTAAGATTTCACACAAAGTAAATCAGTATCGTCACCCACAGATACAATATAACCTGTGCCAAATTATTAAACAAGTAATCGGCAAATTTCATCTTCAAATGCGAATCGTATTTCTGCGCTGAACCGTAGGGAATGTATGTATGCGTTTGTTTCCTCGTTCCAGGCTCCTGCCTGGAACGCCGTTTGCTCCCACCTCGTTCCAGGCTCCTGCCTGGAATGCCGATAAATTCATCCGCGAATATCCGTGCAAATCCGCGGCATTTTGAATGACCGTTTATAAAAACAGAAACTCATCCCCCAACCCCCTTCTCTTGAAAAAGAAGGGGGCTTTTCTAAGCCTCGTTCCAGGCTCCTGCCTGGAATGCCGTTTGCTCCTTCCTCGTTCCAGGCTCCTGCCTGGAATGCCATTTGCTCCCACCTCGTTCCAGGCTCCTGCCTGGAACGCCGTATAATTCATCCGCGAACATCTGCGAAAATCCGCGGCATTTATAAAGACAAAGATACTCATCCCCCAACCCCCTTCTCTTGAAAAAGAAGGGGGCTTTCTATGCCTCGTTACAGGCAACTGTATGTATGCGTTTGTTTCCTCGTTCCAGGCTCCTGCCTGGAACGCCGATAAATTCATCCGCAAACATCCGTGGAAATCCGCGGCAAAACAGAGATCGCATAGTTGCGATCCCAACGCGAATCTGCGCCGGGATTAATCCATTTCGGGCAGCGGTGTTTCCGGCGTGCTTTCCGGTAGTTGCGGTTCCTGAATATAGGCTTCGGGCAGTTTGCCGGTCAGCGATTTCAGGAAACTCACAATCGCTTTACTGTCTTCATCGGAGAGGGTTTGATCGAGCTGGTATTCCGCCATCATTTTCACCGCCGTTTCCAGATCTGCAATGCTGCCATCGTGCAGATACGGCGCTGTTTTTTCAACATTACGCAAACTGGCCACCTTGAATTTGTCTTCATCAAGTTCGTTATGCGTTGCCAGCAGGCGTCCCGGATCTTCGTTGCCGGGCCAGTTGTTGATCAGTCCAAGTTTCTGGAATGCGTTGCCGCCGAGATACGGTCCGTTGTGGCAGGCGACACAGCCAACTTCCACAAACTTGATAAAGCCGTTCTTTTCCTCATCTGTAATAGCGGTTTCCGTGCCGTTCAGAAATTCATCCCAGCGCGACGGGGTAATCAGCTTCCGCTCAAACGCGCCGATCGCTTTAGCCATATTGTCAAAAGTGATGGGATTTGGCTCATCCGGGAAGGCTTTCCGGAAAGCGTCCACATATCCGGGCATGGATTGCAGGGTTTTCACTACCCGGGCTTCGCTGGGCATTCCCATTTCCACCGGATTCAGCACTGGTCCTTTGGCTTGTTCTTCCACATCCATCGCGCGACCGTCCCAAAATTGCGCGATATGTCCGGCAGCATTATACACCGTTGGCGAATTGCGGGTGCCGGTCTGGTTTTTGTGACCGGTAGAAACCGGGGAATTGTCCACGCCATAGGTTTTTAAATCGTGACAGGAATTACAGGAGAACTCATGACTTTTGGAGAGCCGCTTATCGAAATAGAGCATGCGCCCCAGTTCGATCTTTTCCGGGGTCAGCGGATTGTTCTCCGAAATGACGATATCCGGGAGCGGCTGGTAGGGATTAAGTTTTTCAGCCGGGATTTGCACTTTGGATACCTCCGGCTGTTGCTGATTACCGCAACCCAGCACAAAAAACACAGCCAGCACAGCTGTTAATACCAACAAAGGTTTCTGAATCATAGGAATACTCCGTTTCTTAGTTGATGCATTTGGTTGTTGAGAAGTTATATATGATAATGCTTTTGGCGTTTGGCGTTTGGCGTTTGGCGTTTGGCTTTTGGCTTTTGGCGTTTGGCTTTTGGCTTTTGGCTTTTCATTTGGAATTTGGTATTTGGCTTTTGGCGTTTGGCGTTTGGCGTTTGGCTCTTGGCTCTTGGCTTTTGGCTCTTGGCTCTTGGCTCTTGGCTTTTGGCTTTTGGCTCTTGGCTCTTGGCTCTTGGCTCTTGGCTCTTGGCTCTTGGCTTTTGGCTCTTGGCTTTTGGCTTTTGGCTCTTGGCTTTTGGCTTTTGGCTCTTGGCTTTTGGCTCTTGGCTCTTGGCTTTTGGCTTTTGGCTCTTGGCTCTTGGCTTTTGGCTTTTGGCTCTTGGCTTTTGGCTTTTGGCTCTTGGCTTTTGGCTCTTGGCTCTTGGCTTTTGGCTTTTGGCTCTTGGCTCTTGGCTTTTGGCTCTTGGCTCTTAGCCTTTGGCATTTAACTTTTACCTTTTGCCTTTTAACTTTTCATTTGGTATTTGGTATTTGGTATTTGGCGTTTGGCTCTTGGCTCTTAGCCTTTGGCATTTAACTTTTACCTTTTAACTTTTCATTTGGAATTTGGTATTTGGTTTTTGGAATTTGGCTTTTAGCCTTTAACATTTAACTTTTGTGAAATAATTTACAGACGATATGCTCAGGCTTCATAGCGATAATTCATTTTCCGGCTTTAATTCGGCGTGTCGAACGATGTGTCACCATCACACAAATTCATATTGGAGCATCAATAATTGAAAAAGAATATTCTCTGGATAGACGGTTTGGGCGCAATCGCCGCCGGAATTATTGTGTTGTTCCTAAGCGCATGGTTGAGCAAATGGTATAACTTGCCGCATGAATTTATCATCTTCATGGGTGTGGTGAATCTCGTTTACGGGTTATATTCAACACCGTTAGCCATGTTTAAAAAACGCAGCAAATGGCTCATCATCATTTTGGCATCGGCAAACGCGGTTTGGGCTTGTCTTTGCTTTATATTTTTGACGCATTTTATGGATTCCATATCCATATTCGGCATGCTGCATTTAACGGGAGAAGGGCTGTATGTCGGCGGTCTGGCGTATCTGGAATGGCAATGGAAAGATGACCTGATTAGATGGTCAACCGTATAGAAATCTTTTTAGAAAAGTTCGTCCGTCATATTTCTCAAGTGCGGGAATCCTTTGGGTGGGCTGAGCGTTTCAAACCTGTTCTGGCTGCAAATACCCAAAGCCATCCGGCATAACAACTGAGTAAGAAAATCTGTATCCAGAATGGGGTTGAACCGGTTGCAGCACCTGTTATAGCATCAAAATCGGTTGATACGGTATTGTAAATCAAGCCGACCAACGCTACCAAAGCGGATAACAAGATGGGTCGTATGATCTCCGGCTGTTGAGAACCTGCATATAAAAATGCAGACCAGCCAAACGCCAGAAAAGCAATGATGGTATCCTGATATTGGTAGGACGGAATGTTGTAATACACAAATAAACCGGGGATTTTGGTGCCGGTAAAATGAGCAATGGACACACAACAAAAATAGACAGCTCCGGCAAGTAAGGCGTATTTCAGTATGGTTTCATTATTCATGTATCGTTCCGGCGCGACTTCCCAAACCATCAGGTGCAGTTCACTAACCCAATTCCGTTTTATTTAATGCTTAAGCAGTTCGCTTCTCTTTTTTGATTTCCTCATTTATAAAATTCATTTTTTTATTGATCAGTAGTTTTAATGTATTTTCAAGAGATTCCATGTTCAATTTTTCTTTTGGAACGAAATCGGTTGCGCCGGATTTCAACGCATCTAATAACATATCAAGACTATTATGATTTGAGATTAAGACATACGAAGCGCTATGAGCAATTTTATTCATAGACTTTATCAAATCTGTTCCAACATAACCATCAAGCTGGTAATCAATAAATACAATATCCGGTTGACTTTTTTCAACCTTTTGCAAGCTTTCCTGACCGCTTTGGGCAACCTCGATGTTAAAATTCCAACTTTTTAACCGTTGAAACAGGGTTGACATCAATTCCAGATCATCTAAATTATCATCAACCAGCAGAACATTTAATTGCTTGATTCGCTTTTTTGTTCGAAGAAGCGAACGCTTGACAACTTCATCCAGTAAATTGATCGATAGTTTATTTTTTACCACAAAATCATCTATGCCGTATTGAATGGTCTCAGCCAAGATAGACTCAGTTGCATAATCGGTGACTAAAATTAAATCAGGTTCAGGATTGTGTTGTTGTATCTTTCGTATAACTTCCAGACCGTTCAAAGTGTCTAATCTATAATCAACAAAAACAATCTGTGGATTCCACAGTACGGCATTTACAATGCCATCTTCTGAAGTATTTGCCCATTTTATATTCAGGTTGTAAAAAGTTAATTTGCCTAATAGTAATGATAATAATGTGGCATCATCCTCATTGTCTTCAATAATTAAAATTTTGAGATTTTCCATTTGCTCCATAATCTCCTAAATATTTTACAGCAAATAAGTTCTATTAGAATACGAGAACCATTAATTACTGTCAGATGTATTAAAATTTGAAGACAAAAAATGTAGGTGATTTTAAAAAAATTTTAAAACGTATCGTTTAACCGGATCGGTTGTTTGTTTTTAACCACGTAATAAGTATACTTTATGTTTTACAATAAAGCAACTTGAGTTTTTGTGAAAACAATTTTGTTCATCATTAATACGCTTCAGAAAGCGGCAGCGGTTGAATATTTGCCTATTTATTTTCCTGAAAGACGCAATTTTTGACGTCAAAAAGTTACCGTGTTAGACTAAAACGGCGAAAATTCTAAGTTATTAACTGATGTTACGCGGTGACAAAAATTCGGTTCGCACATGTGCGAACCCTACAATAGCAGCGGTTTTCTTCGTAGGGAACGTATACATGCGTTCCGCTGTTACTTCGGCATATCTCAGGATGCGGATTTATCGATAATCGGATGTTTTGCGTTACATCAGTACATTAATACTTTAGCCCTTCATTCGTAATTTATATTTCCACATATATTTAAACCATACTCCGGAAGAACCAATGAAACATCCACTGCTGCTTATCTGCCTGATCTTGAGTATCCCGTTATTTGGCGAGGAAAAAGTTAAGCCGGACTATAGCAAACTGGGTCTGGAAGGCGGGACTAAAATTGAGTTCAACATACCGGATATTCACCGGAACCAGCCCTATTTGAGCGACGCCGCCTATCGTTTTACGCTCACCCCGAATTATACCATCTGGCCATTTAAGGAAAACAAGGTATGGGGCGAAAGCGGTATTTCCGTCGGGTATATCGGCGTTTATGATTTCTATTTCGGCACAAAAGATTCCGGTCCGGTTATTTCCAGAAAACAAAATCCCCTGATCTACCTGTTCACAGAGCACGTCGTAAATCCCTACAAAGTGAAAGCCATTGTCGGGCTCGGGCACGAGTCCAACGGGCAATTTATTTCCAATAAGCGATCATACGAATATTTTAAACAGGCATTTGCAGACAGCATTCACGGACCCGATGTTTCCGGGGACAACCTGAAATATTATCAATACAATGTGGAAGACTGGGCAAGTATGGGCTGGAATTATTTATACACGGAATGGGTGCTAAAAAAGCCGGCGATTTTGGGCACCAATGCCCAATTATCCGCCAACATCCATTTGCGATGGTTTTTTAAACACGGCACGCTCGATCCGGGAAACCAGAATCTGGAAGACAATATTTTCTACGATCCGGAGCTGGATGGCAAAACTACCATCCGGGATTATGACGGTTTTCGCTACAGCATCCATTGGCAGGGCAACAGCCGCCACTTTAATGTATGGCGGGAGCATTATCTGGTCTATGATCCATCATTCAGCATCGGTTTCAGGCACGGGTATTTAACATCCAACTTCCACCCGAGCTTTTGGGCAAAGGTGTATCTCAAATTATTGGGATCGCTGCCGGTGTTTTTCAATTCGACAATGGTTACGGCAGGGATTTAAGCAATTATCCTTATAAATTCACCAGCCACGCCATCGGCGTTGAAATCAGCATGCGGTGAGGATTTTCAATCACAAGCTGCGAAGCCCCGCTTTCGGCTTTGCAGCCAAACCTTGCATTGACAAAAAATCTGGGTAGTGTCACTATTTGGTAGATATCTCAAAACTCAGATGCTTCGTCGTTTTCCCGCCGCAAAGCGGTTCCTTCGGAAAAGGGAGCACTTCGTGCCACTCCTCATCATCACATCGTGGTCATTCTGAGAAGTCCCGGCTTGCCGGAACGAAGAATCTCGTCTTTATGGCATATCAAATCACTCAATATCTACCACTACAAAAATCTGAACTACCGTTTTTTCTCCTGCCAGCCTCTCAAAATACGATCCAGCCGATTGGCAAACGCTTCCCGGTCGCTCATGCTGAACGGCTGCGGACCGCCGGTATCCACCCCACTCATCCGCAATTCTTCTTTCATATTGCGCATTAACAGGGCGTCGTTCACGTTTCCCTGCGTAAACAGCTTGCCGTGCGGGCTCAGCGCCAGCGCATTTTTCTCGATAACTTGTTTCACCAACGGGATATCCGCCGTAATCACCAGCTCACCGGGCTGAACCTGCGCAACGATATAATCATCCGCCACATCAAACCCGCCGGGCACCTGTATCGCAGAAATAAAATCGGAGGGCGGCACCCGCAGATACAAATTGGAGACCAGAACAATCGGTATTTTCACCCTTTCCGCCGCTCGAAACAGGATATCCTTGATCACTTTCGGGCAGGCATCGGCATCGACCCATATTTTTCTGGCAGCATGTTCAGACATTACGGCTTCCTGCTTTTTTTCCGGATTCTGGTATCTTGTTTTTGTTAAGCGGGCACCCCATCTTCGCAACAGTGTTGTGTCACAACAAATGTCGCAGTGATTTTTCACAACTGTGCAGCCGCACATCGATTGTGTGCAGTGTTTTTTAACAACCGCGCAGCGCCACTTTCGATGTTCGCAGAGTTTTTTCACAACCGCACAATGTAACATCGGATGTGCGCAGTGATTTTCCACAATCGCGCAGCCTCACATCGGATGTGCGCAACGTTTTATCTCAACCGCGCAGAACCACATCAGATGTACGCAACCAGCCATCGGCTTCCGGCACATATCAACTCGAAATGTGTTATTTCCCAATGTTTTTCGGATCACTTCGGCAAAGAAAAAACAACCCGCCAACTGCTAATCTCAGCTCTTTTTCTCTGCGCCATCCGGCGAATGCATTTCCACCGGAAACGGTTTGGTAACCGAACCCACATAAATGGATCGGTGCGGAAAAGGAATTTCGATGCCTTCTTCCTCAAATCGTTTTTTGATGGTTTCATACATTTCGTTGCGCAAGGTCAGCCATTGCGCGCTTTCCGCCCACACCGCAAACCGGATGCTGATGGACGATTCGCCAAATCCTTCAAAAATGATCAACGGTTCCGGCTCTTGCAAACAGCGGGTGTTTTTGTCGGCGATTTCTTTCAATACTGTTTTTACGCGATCGAGGTCTTCTTTGTAAGCGACAGACAACATTAAATCCGCCCGCCGGATCGGGAAACGGGTAATGGTGGTCACCTGACTTTTGAGAATGGTTTCGTTGGGGATACGCACAAACTGGTTTTCGAATGTCCGCAGCTTAACCGACAATGTGTCGATCGACAGCACCTGCCCAACCGTTTCACCGATTCGAATCACATCATTGACCACAAAGGGTTGTTCGGCAATCAAAAATATTCCACTGATCACGTTCGAAACGCTCGTTTGCGAAGCGAAACCCAACGCGATACCGGCAATCCCGGCAGCGCCCAACAGCGGTGTCAGTTCGAATCCGAGTTCCCGCAAAATCATCACGGTTAAAATGACGATGCCCGAATAGCGAAATACTTTCCCGACAATCATCCCCTGCTGCGGATTGAACTGATGGGTAACATAGCTGCGCAACCAACGGCCAATCATAAAAACTACCGGAAAACCCAACAGCAACAGCAATGTTACGCGTATCGTTAACGTCATTCGCTCCGGCGACATAAATCCGGATAAATCAAATCCCAAAATGTTCATGCTGCGCTCCTATCGGTGTAGAAATTCCAGTCTGGCTAAATCTTTTATTGAATCAAACGTTTTTGCGGTGACGCTTCGGTGCGAGCCAAGTCGCGCCGGCGTAACCAGTTTTGCGCCGCTGCTTTCCTGCGGTGCTTTGCGGGAATAATCAATATCGCTGATGTTGTTGGTTCCCTGAAAATAAATTTTGGTTTCATTCGTCCAAAACCGTTCATTTTGCTGATACAAATTCAGCCGGTCAACGCGGTGGCACAATTTATCCACCAGCAATTCATCTTCGGATTTGTTGAGAATCTGGATCGGCGATACCGCCAGAAATGCGCGCTCATTTTCAAACAACGCTTCTTTCCGGGCGGATGTTGTCAGCGAATAGCAAATTTCCCCATCAACAAAACCACCAAACCAGGTTTTGGAGAGTTGCATCGTCGGGAGTTCGATCACCTGATTGCCATCCAGAACAATCCCGACCCACAGCGGCACACGGATATAAATTTTGGTCTGCACACTTTGCACCACCCGAAACGGATATTCCGTTCGGACCACCATTGGCAAATTGGGTAGCATCGGTTTAAAATGCAGCTCCGGCGGTAATTTTTTGAGCGTCCAGCGCTCCCAGTTCAAATCGTCGGGCTGTTCGGCAACTTCGGTGTCGCTGTGAAGATACGCAATCCACAGCTCGTCGTGCCGGGTTTTGAGCCACACATGCAACGGCCCGAACCGCCACAGTTTTGATTCAATTTGCGGTAATTCTTGCTTTCCCCAATAACTGATCGCTGTTGTCATGCCCGTCCTTTTTTTAAATTTGCAGGTTTAAATTTAGCAAAAATGTTTGGCGAATGTCAAAAAAATGAATAGTTTATGCGATGTTGAACAAAGGAGCTTACCGATGATCCGCAAATCCCGCAGAATTTCGAAGGTCGGATTGCCGCCCGGCAGCATGGTTTACACCGGCGATAAACGAACCGATAAAATTGTCATCCAAATTATTGATTATAAAGAAGATGCTTTTAACCAGATCGACAATGCAACCATTGAAATGGTGCTGGATTACAAAGATTCTCCAACCGTCACGTGGATCAACATCACCGGTTTGCACGATATTCAGTTGATGGAAAAAATCAGCGAACATTTTGATATTCACCCGTTGGTGGTGGAAGATATTCTCAGCCCCAGCCAACGCCCCAAAATCGAAATATTTGATGATTTTTTGTTTATCGTGGTCAATATGCTGCGCACATCGGACGATCACCGGCAAATTATTTCGGAACAGGTGAGCATTGTCATGCGGAAAGATGTTGTGCTCACGTTTCAGGAAACGCCCGGCGATGTGTTCGATCCGGTGCGCGAGCGCATCCGTTTGGCGCGGGTTCGCATCCGCAAAAGCGGCACGGATTATCTGACATATGCGCTGCTGGACGTGGTTGTGGACAATTATTTTCTGGTGTTGGAAGAGCTCGGCAACGATATGGAATTTATGGAAGAACAAGTGCTCGAAGGTGATGACAGAGATGTGATCCAGAAATTATTTTATCTGAAACGCCAGTTGATCGAAGTGCGGAAATCGGTGTGGCCGCTCCGCGAAACCGTGACCATTATGCAGCGGCAGGAAATTCCGCATATCAAAAAATCGACCGGACGATACATTAGCGATTTGTATGATCACATCGTCCAAATTATCGAAACGGTGGAAACATATCGCGAATCTACCGGCAGCATTCTGGACACCCATTTTTCGATCGTCAGCAACCGCATGAATGAAGTGATGAAAGTGCTGACGATTATCTCCACTATTTTTATTCCGCTATCATTTCTGGCTGGTGTGTATGGCATGAATTTCGATACGTCCCTGCCGCTGAATTTGCCGGAACTCGGCTTTCAATATGGCTATGTGACGTTTTGGGGCGTTTGCGTTGTTCTTGTGATTGGGTTGCTGTTCTATTTTCGCAACAAACGCTGGCTGTAATCTGGATGCTTCGGCTACTCTCAGCACAAGTTCTGGATGCTGGAATTTGGTGATTTCGCTTGCGATATGCTGAGCGTCGCCAAAACGTCCTGTTACTGATTCAACCAGCTGTTGAGCACTGCTTTTTGCGCGGAAGTCGCATTCGGATTTTCGCGGATAACCCACCGTTTTGCAGGATTTGGCGATAGTTGCACCTCAAACTCCCGCAGCTGATTGCGCCGGAAAACCGACACGCGAATGCGTTCATCCGGCTGAAACCGGTTCATAATCCGCTGATAATTTTCCGAATGAATGCGCTGCCCGTTGATGGCCAGCAAAATGTCGTCAATCGCCAATCCGCCTTTTGCCGCCGGAGAATCCGGTCGAACGGAGCGAATCCGCGTTTCGCGCTCATCCCCGGAAAGCCGCACACCCAAATCCGGCTGGCTGGAATCGCCGTCAATTTCCACAATTTCCAATCCGGCGACGGACAAATATTTGCCGTAATCCGGCGTTTCGGTACCCGAAACATATCGTTCAAAAAAATCCGCGAAACTGCTGCCGACAACTGCCTCGATCGCTGTTTGGATGCCGTTTTCCGGCACGCCACGCTGTTGGCTGCCGTATTTTTTCCACAACAGACGCATCACATCATCCAGCGATTGTTCGTTATCTGTGCGTTTACGGATGTCCAGATCGAGCAAAAATCCCAAAATTTCACCCTTTTGGTAGAATGAAATATTGGTTCCCGGCGGTGCGCCGAATGCTTTTGCCCAATCGTCAAAACTGGCTTGCGCTGCGCTGGTGATCCGGTTTCCGACGTTGTTTTCTAACGAGGTTATCGAATTTGCCATTCTCCCCAAATAACGAAATAGCGGATAATAGCCGATACGCGTCAGCGTGATGCCTTCGTAATAGCTAGTCACGCCCTCAAACCACCACATCAATTGTGTGTAATTCGGTTGCGAATAATCGGGGTAAAAAATGCCCTCCGGACGAATGCGTTCCACATTCCACGCGTGAAAAAATTCGTGCGCTGTATATGACAGCCAGCGGCTGTAGGTCGATTCATCGGAAAAATCGGTTGGCCCGACGACAATTGACGTGCTGTTTTTGTGCTCAACGCCGTGCCCCATACGATAATCCACAAAATGATAGAGAAACACATAGCGTTTGAACGGCGCAGCACCGAAAATTTTGACCTGTTCCGCGACCATCTTTTTGAGGTCATCGCGCATTCTTTCGGCGTTGTAATTGGCGTTGCCGACGATCGCCACATCATATCGCACATCCTGATGGGAAAATACCAGCTTGTCCATTGTTGCGCTGATGATCAGCGGATTATCCGCCAGCTCGTGATAATTTTCAGCGGGATACGCGCGCAGCGTTTCATCAAAATCCAGCGCGGTAGCAATCGCCCAATCCTGTGGTACTTGGACAGATAGCGCCACCGGCAACAACTCTTTTCCCGGCAGATACATCAAAATTGTAGCTGGATTAATATATGCTTCGGTGTCATCCAGATAGGTATTTCCAGCGTCCAGCTCGTTGGCGTAAAAGCGGTATTTCGCGACCAGTTGTTGCGAATTCCCGCTGGCAATTTCCCAGGTATCTTTGTCTATTTTGGCGAAAGACAGCGGTTTACTGCTTTCATTTTCCGCCCGAAATTCCACAACGTTTTGCGCAAAATTCTGGATCATGTATCGCCCCGGACGCCAGTTGGGAATGCGCAGTTGCGTAACCGGTTGGTCGGGATTTTCGATCGTCACCGTGACGTCGTAAAACCGCAAATTCGGCTGATCCCAGCCGATGTGATAGCGGATTCGCGGCAATTCCTGCGCCGGTGAAGCAATGTTTATCATCAATAAAAACAGAACATTAAACTGAACAACCCATCGAAAAAAAGACCTGTTGAATCTACCCAAAACTGTTCCTCGTTAACCGTTATTAAATTGTCGCCAAATGGTTTCGTTGAATGCTTCCAGCGACGGCAATTGTTTGTCCGCAATTGAAAAGCGAATATCTTTTTGAAAATGCGCTTCCGGCACGGCGATGCAGCGCATTTTCGCTGCTTTTGCAGCGATGACCCCGTTGAGCGAATCCTCCAAAACGAGGCAGTGTTCCGGCGTCACGTTCAGCAAATTTGCGGTGTGCAAAAATACGGCGGGATGCGGTTTACCGTAGGCTTCGTGCTCGGCGGAATGGATCACCGGGAAATCGTTTCGCAGTTCCAGTTTTTCCAGAATTGCAAAAATCAATCGCTCTGGCGACGATGACGCCAGCGCCAGCGGTATGTGCCTATCTCTAAAAAAATCAATAATTTGCTGAAGTCCCGGCAACGGTTTGCCAAATCGGTTGACCCTGGCGATCACCTCGTCAACAATCGCATCGCTTAAATCGGCGACGGTGTGTTTCTGCAAATCCCAGGGATATTTGCGGTGCCAATATTTCACCACTTCATCGATGCGCAATCCGGTGGTTTCGAACGCATCGTCCGCGGTCATCGGCACACCAACTGCGTTCAGCACCACCGGTTCCGATTCCCGCCAAAACGGCTCGGAATCGATCATCAACCCGTCCATGTCAAAAATAACTGCTTCAATCATAAGTTGCCCAAGGATAAAGTATTAAGGATAAATTCGAATACAAATTTTACCTTTTCCCTTTAAACTTTTTCCTTTTTTTATCCTTTATCACTTATCCTTTTCCCATCAGAATCCATTTATCGTAAATCCGCCATCCACCGCGATGCACTGACCGGTGATATATGACGCAAGCGGCATGCACAGAAATGCCGCAAGTCCCGCTATTTCTTCCGGCTCGCCGATTCTGCCCATGGGCGTACGGCGCACCACAGCGTTGTGATAAAGTTCGTTTTGCAGCACCTGCTCCGCCAGCGGTGTGCGAATATACCACGGTGCAATGCAGTTCACCCGGATGTTATCTTTCGCCCATTCCACCGCCAGATTCTTGGTCATTTGAGTCATCGCGGCTTTGGTCATTCCGTAAATAACGCCGGAACGGATGTGCAGCAATCCCGCCACGGAACCGACATTCACGATGCTGCTGTTTTCGCCGGATTTGAGCAGCGGATGCGCCAATTGGCTGATGCTCAGCGCCGAAAACAGGTTGGTTTGGAAAATATGCTGAATTTCCTGCTCGCTGTAATTTAGCGCTGATTTGCGGATATTTGTGCCCACGTTGTTCACCAGAATATCCAGTTTTCCCCACGATTCCCGCGCCACGTTGATGATCGTTTCGCGATCCTCCGCATCGCTGACATCGGCAACAACGCCATCGACATCCAGCCCGTTATTTTGCCAATTATCGATGGTTTCACCGAGTGTTTCTTCATCGCGGGCAACGATGAGCACCTCTGCGCCGAGTCGCGCCAATTCTTCCGCAATCGCCCGTCCGATGCCTTTTGTGCCGCCGGTGACGATCGCTTTCCTGTTTTCCAAGTTCCAGTTTTTCATAATGTTACATTACTTTTTTTAAAAAAATTGCCGCAATGGCGTAAAGTGCGCAAAGATAATTTATTTTGATCTTCATTAACTTTTCGCACCGCGATTCGCGGATAACTATTCAAAATCCATAAACTTACGCCAAATATAATCAATTCCGTAAAAATATCCCCCAAAAAATCAAAAGCGCTTTGCACAAATCACAATTCTCACCTATATTTTGTGAAAACAAATGAACAAAGGTTCACTGATGGCGAAAGCGAAAACCACATATGTGTGCATGGAATGCGGTTATCAAACCAGCAAATGGATGGGAAAATGCGGCGATTGCGGCGGCTGGAACACCTTTGTCGAGGAAGTGATCGAACCGCAATCCGCCGTGCGCAGTAATTTTGCCCCGAAATCGAAGCTGGTGAAATTGTCCGAAGTTTCCGAAGCGGATTCGCAAAAGCGACTGCCAACCGGCAGCGCGGAGTTTGATCGCGTGCTCGGCGGGGGGATTTTTCCGGCATCTGTAATTTTATTGGCCGGTGAGCCGGGCATCGGCAAATCGACACTAATGTTGCAAACGCTGCTCAAACTGCAGCAAAGCGGGCACAAAACGGTTTACGTCAGCGGCGAAGAATCGCTGCAACAGTTGAAAAATCGCGCCAATCGATTGCCCATTCCTTCCAACGATATGCTGGCGGTTTCCGAAACAAATATCGAAGCAATTCTGCACCATATCGAAAAAGAGCAGCCGGATGTGGTCGTCGCCGATTCCATCCAGGCATTGTATAACAGCGATTTGAGCGGTGCACCCGGCAACGTCGGGCAGGTTCGTGATTGCGCATCGCGATTGTTCAAGCTCGCCAAAGAGCAACCGTTTACATTGTTTTTGATCGGGCATGTCACCAAAGACGGATCGGTCGCCGGACCGAAAATTCTGGAACATTTGGTGGATGTGGTCATTTATTTTGAAGGGAACACCCAACAGCATCGCATTATCCGGGCGGTCAAAAACCGCTTCGGCGCTGCCAACGAACTGGGCGTTTTCGAAATGCGAAACGATGGATTACGGGAAGTTAGCAACGTTTCCGGATTATTTTTGAATGTGCACGAACAGCCGATGGCCGGCAGCAGCATCGTTTGCAGTTACGAAGGCAGCCGTCCGCTGATGGTGGAAGTGCAGGCGTTGGTGAGCCGTTCAAACTACGGCACGCCGCAGCGAACCGTCAGCGGATTCGATCACCGGCGCCTCTCGCTGATACTGGCGATTCTCGAAAAATATTGCCGGTTGAGTTTCGGCATTCACGATGTATTTGTAAAAGTTGCCGGCGGTCTGCGCATCGAAGATCCGGGAATTGATCTCGGCGTTGCGGCGGCGCTCTATTCCAGCCGGCTGGAACGTCCGTTGGAGAATGACGCGGTTTACATCGGCGAGCTTGGGTTGGGCGGCGAAGTGCGTCCGGTTTCGTTCATGGAACAGCGGCTCGGCGAAGCCCAGAAACTCGGATTCCGGCAAAGCTATCTGCCGGTCGCCAGTCTGCCGGATGCAGGCATCCGCAAAAAATTTTCGCTGATGCTTTCGCCGGTGCGGCGAGTGAATGAATTGCTGTTGCCGGGAGCGGAATCCTGATTCTGTATTCCGAAAGAGAAAGGTTAAAGGTAAAGAAAATTCCCAACCACCCTTTTTACTTTTTACTTTTTTCTTCATCAATTACTGCCAATTCCAAAGGTAAATGTGTATTCGGTCACAGTTTTCTGCACCAATTCAGTTTATTTAACCGGATCAAAAATAAAACACACATTTCGTAACTACCGGGAGAACCAATGAGCAATTCCAAAATGACACGTGAATACGGCAGCAAGCTACGCCAAATTGACCGCGATGAGCTGATTTACCGGTTGCCCCCCTGTAAAATTGAACAAGTTTTTGTAGCGACATCGGAAATACAGGATTGGGGCATCACCATGCTCAATATTCCGTCGCTGTGGCGGTTAACTGCCGGCAAAAATATGAAAATTGCCGTGCTGGATACCGGCATTGACTTCACACATTCGGATTTGGATGGCGCAGTGATCGACAGCAAAGATTTTTCCGGCAGCGTTTCCGGTCCCGCAGATATGCAGGGTCACGGCACCCACGTTTCCGGGATTATTGCAGCTCGAAAAAATACTCAGGGCGTGGTTGGCGTTGCGCCGGAAGCCGGATTACTGATCGGCAAAGTGCTCGGCGATAACGGCGCCGGTTCGTCCCGCTCGGTAACTTCGGGCATCGAATGGGCGATCGAGCAGGAAGCCGACATTATTTCGATGAGCCTCGGCAGCCAATATCCCGATGAATTTATTCACGGCGCAATCAAAAAAGCCATCGACGCCGGGATTTTTGTGATTGCCGCCGCCGGAAACGACGGATTCAACAAAGTTGATTTTCCCGCCGCACACGATGAAGTGATCGCTGTTGGCTCGATCGATCGCCGCCGCAAAATTTCCAGCTTTTCTTCACGTGGTCCGGAAGTGGATATCGTCGCACCCGGAGATCAGATCCTATCTACATATCCCACAAGAACTTATGCACGACTGAGCGGCACTTCGATGGCAACACCGTTTGTTGCCGGCGTTGTGGCGCTGATGCTGGCCAAACACAAAAAATTCGGCGGCAGTACGCCGATCAACAATCAAAAAGATTTGGTGGATCATCTGCGACGCACCGCGATCGATCTCGGTCCGGAAGGTTTTGACGAAGCATACGGTTTCGGGCTGATCAACCCGGTTGAACTGATCGACCCGGATGTCCGTCAACCCGCCTGAACTTGAACCGACATTTATTCGGCATTGGGAAATCCATCGCCAATTATTTTGCGTCAGCCAGCTTTGGCTGGCGCTTTTTTTATGCATCCACATCCGCTTAATCGACGGTGTTTCTTGCTCAAAAGCATTGTTTTTTGTAACTTTGGGTGATTTTTTTAAATACTGTATCAGAAGGAATATGATGAAATATATTACGATGTTGGGGCTAATTTGCAACTTGTTGTTGCTGCAACTGGTTGTTTTTGCTCAACCTGTAGATGATGCGGCGATCACCGGATTAATTGCCGAATTCAAAAAGGATGTTCGCGGACCGTATCAGGCGATTCGCTGGTTTTGCCCGGACGGGCGAGTGCTGCCACCGCAGGAACGCTGCAATCAACCCGGTGCGATTCAGCATGCGCTGCCCAAAAATATCGTTCAAAAAATTGCTGAAGAACGGGGGATCTGGCTCGGACAAATTCTCGCCGGAACGCCTGCCGAAGCGTTTTTGGACGCCGGACATTTGTTCTCCCGCGCCAAACAATATCAGATTGAACAATATTTAACGCGCATCGACGATGGCTGGATTTTGCGGCGCGCCCGCTATTATCGCGGTGCGATTCAGGCGGAGGACGAAGCCGCGTGGTCCGCACAATTTTTGTCCAAACAACTTGCCGATACCCAAATGATCGCCGAACAATTTTTTCTGCTCCGGCAATGGGCAAAAGATTTGCCGCACGAAAGCCGCGGCAACCGGTGGGACAATATCCGCGCGCTGTCGCTGGTGCTCGGCGATTCCATTCCGGCATTCATGGATTTGCGAATCAAACTGCACGGGCAGCCGGAATCCGGCGATGTGCAACGTGTCAAAGATTTCCGGAATCAGCATCGCGACAAGCTAAAACCCAACCTGTTGACATTTCTCAACGATTTAATTGCCGATCTCGAAATCGCATTTCGACCGGCGGATTTGAAGCTGCACAATTCATACCTTCCGCGTTTGGCGCCGGATTCTCCTGTGGCATCGCAGATTCAGAAAATCATGCAATACAGCAACTTGAGCGATTCTTTGCGAAATACGCTGCCGTTTATCAGCGATGTTTCCGAATTGCTGCTGCGCATCCGGCAAACCCTGCCGGCAATTCCCCGGACAACAACCCGTTTCCAAATGTTGAATTTATCCCTCACAATGGAACGGATGCTGTTCCAATCTGCCATCAATTTTCACGCGAAAAATCTTGCGCAGGAAATCGCGCTGATGCACGCACTGGCAAAAGCCGCCGCCGGTTGCGGCTATCTGGAAATGTGGGAATGGGACGCCATTCGCAACCGGTTGACTGCATCGCCGGAAATCAAATTTATGACGCTCGGCGAATTTCAGTCACTCAGCGAAGATGCCCGGCGGGTGCTGGAATGGAGCGTCGGGATGATCCGCACGCATTACCTTTCGGATGTCAACACTTTCGCGGGATTTGAGCCACTCAGCCACGGATTTATCGACGACCGTGTGCGCGGCTCCATTTTGCTGCCGTTGGGCAACAGCGTCGCACAATTGCGGGAAGCTGCGGCAAAAGCTGCGGGCGTTTCCAATGCGGTGCTGGGCATTTCCAATGCCGGACAAATGCAGGGATTGAATCCGGGATATGCGATGGGTGAATTGGTAGTTGTGCAGGGCTCGCCGGATGGCATCGAGTTTTCGCCGAAAAAAATATACGTCATCGAACGACCGCCGGCAGATCTGACGCCGGTTGCCGGTATCGCCACGGTTTCCGAAGGGAATCTGGTTTCGCATGTGCAACTGCTGGCGCGAAATTTAGGCGTGCCGAACGCGGTGCTTTCGCCCCAAAATTTGCAGGATTTGCTGCCGTTTAGCGGACAAACCGTGTTTTACGCGGTCTCGCCGCGCGGCGCAATTACGCTAAAACTGGCTGCCCAAATGTCTGCTGAAGAAAAGGCTTTGTTCGATGTCAGCAAACGCCCGGACGAACGTGTTGCCGTGCCCACAGACCGGCTGGATTTGCGGAACTCGCTGGTTAAATTGCGCGACTTGCGCGCCAGCGATTCCGGCAAACTTTGCGGCCCGAAAGCCGCTAATCTCGGTGAGTTAAAATACCTGTTTCCCGATCGGGTTGTGGAAGGTTTTGTGATTCCGTTTGGTGCATTCCGGGCACATTTCGATCAGCAAATGCCGGGAAAACCAATCACCTACTGGCAATTTTTGCAACTCACTTTTGAACGCGCGGCACTGGATCGCCGGAGCGGAAAATCAGATGAAATGGTTGAAAAAAACATTCTCGAACGCTTGGCGCAATTGCGCGAGGCTGTCAAAACCATCGCGTTTTTACCGGGATTTGAGGCGCAAGTCCGGCAGGCATTTCAGGATAATTTTGGCAAACCCATCGGCGAAACGCCGGTTTTTCTGCGCAGCGATACAAATATGGAAGATTTGAAAGAATTTACCGGCGCCGGATTAAACCTGACGGTTTTCAACGTTCTCGACGAGAACCGGATTTTTCAGGCGATCCGCGATGTGTGGGCATCGCCATACACCGAGCGCAGCTACGGCTGGCGACAAAAATATTTGCTTAATCCTGAAAATGTTTACCCATCCATTTTGGTGATCCCGACCGTAAATGTGCGCACATCCGGCGTGCTGATCACCACAGGAATTTCCAGCAACGATAGCCGCGATGTGACCATCGCGTTCAGTCGCGGAGCAGGCGGCGCGGTCGAAGGTCAGGCTGCGGAGTCGTATTTGCTGCGCCACACTGGCGATAATCAGCTCCTCTCCCCTGCCCGCGAATTGCGATACACGCTGTTGCCGGAATCCGGCGGCACCAAAAAGGGGATCACAGCGCTGAATCAATCGTTGCTGCAAGCTGCTGATTTACAACAACTTCGGGGCGTTGCGACCGAAATCCGCGATCGCGCGCGCGACAGCGCCGGACAACCGTACAGCGGCGCGCTGGATGTTGAACTCGGTTTTTATAATGGAAAAATATGGCTGTTCCAGGTACGCCCCTTTGTCGAAAATAAACGGGCGCGATCATCGGATTATCTGCAAAAAATGGATCCGCAACTGGCGCTGCAAAAAATAATTTCACTGGAAAAATGAACGGATGAGCAGAAAAAATTACAAATCGGAGTTGCGCCAATTGCAAACGGAATTGGTGAAATTGCAAAAATGGGTTCAGGAAACCCAACAACGGGTGCTGATTATTTTTGAAGGGCGCGACACCGCGGGCAAAGGCGGCGCAATCCGCAGATTCACCCGATACCTCAATCCCCGGGCGATGCGGGTTGTGGCACTGCCCAAACCCACCGATCGCGAGCGCGGACAATGGTATTTCCAACGCTATGTTGCCCAATTGCCCGCCGCCGGGGAAATCGTTTTTTTCGACCGGAGCTGGTACAATCGCGCAGTTGTTGAACCGGTAATGGGATTTTGCAGCGAATCCGAATATCACCATTTTTTGAAACAGGTGCCCGAATTCGAAAATATGCTCCACGAAGACGGCATTCTGATGTTCAAACTCTGGTTTTCAATCGATATCGAAGAGCAGAAACGACGCTTGCAGGAACGCCGCACCAATTTGTTGAAACAATGGAAATTGAGCACCACCGATTTGCTGGCGCAGAAAAAATGGCACGAATTCACCCGTTACAAAGAGGCGATGTTCGAACACACCCACCGCAAACACAGCCCGTGGGCGATTATCAAAGGTAACAACAAACAGCTCGCCCGGCTGGAATCGATGCGCTTTGTTTTGTCGCAAATCGATTACGCAGACAAAGCGAAATCTGACATCAATTTTACGCCAAACGCAAAAGTGCTGCAGGTGTATTCCCCCGAAAAATAGCACAGCCGATCATTTCAATTTTTCGCAAACTCCGGGATCTTTTCCGGAGTTTTTTTTGCTCACGCCAATAATTCAAGATTCCTTTAACTCCCCGTGAAGATTTTGTGAACAGATTCATGTAAGTTACAAACATGATTCAACCGGTTGTTTTTTTACGTTTTGACCCCGTTAATTTTAATGAAATGCGATGCTGCAAATGATAAATTCACAAACACTTGATCCGGCAATTGACGTTGACAGCGATTTTTCACCGGACGGATATCGTCGGTTAATGGAAAAAATCCGGCAACAAGGCTACCGTTTTTGCGATCTGCAAAGCACTGGAAATGGACGTTTAGCCGCATCTCCCCACATTTTTCTCCGCCACGATATTGATATCAATCTTGAAAGCGCCTATCAAATTGCCCGCATCGAATTTGAAATGGGCATTCGCTCAACCTATTTTATTTGCGTCCGCTCGCCATTTTATAACCCGTTTTCCGCCACAAATCGGCAATTTATCCACAGCATTCATGAACTCGGTCACTGCATCGCACCACATGTTGTGTTCGATGCCGGCACATGTTTTTTCGAAACGCTGAATAGTGATATCATCACTTTATCGGCGCACTATCCATTTGTAAATAAAGAACTTGTGAGCGTTCACAGCCCGGCCAATTTTGAATGCGTTTTGGACATGCTGCACATTCCCGGCATCGCAAAAGTGTATGCGCCCATCGCCGATGGCGCTGTAAAATACATCAGCGATTCCGGCGGTCGCTGGCGAAATGGCGGGCTGCTAAATTCTGCCGCATTTCTGGAGAAAAAGAATATTCAACTGCTGACACATCCGATTTGGTGGACACTAAATGGCGAACAACCGAAAGACAAAATCCAGAACCTGTTGCGCAAAAAATCCATCTTGGTGAATCCCGAACACCGGAAATTTTTGCCAAAACTTTTTGCCCGGCTCGAAAAAAGCGGCTCCTAAAACGATACTCTCAAAATTGATATGCTGAAAATATATTACATTTGCGCGGTCGATTTATCAAATTTTGATGCCCAACGCACCCACATTTTGGAAGTCGTTTCTGAAATGCAAACGCTCGGCAATGACGTAACGCTGCTCCTCCCCCGCTTCCAATCCGCCATCGAAAATTTCCCGTTCAAAATTTACCCGATAAATGTATTGCTCAAATCCAGCAAACTGAAATTTGTCGAATACGAATTCCGGCTATTTTTTGTGTTGCTGTGGCGATGTTTGCGCAGTCGTCCGGATGTGCTGTTCACCCGAAAAGGTTTTTTGACAATTTTGCCGGGAATTATCGGAAAATTATTGCGGATAAAAACCGTTCTCGAAGTGAACGGCATTGTTGCGGACGAAATTAAAAGTGCCTTCAATTTGCCCGATGTTGCGGTGGCGATATTTGAGAAAATTGAACGCTGGAACTGCCGGATTTCCGACAAAATAATTGCGGTAACCGACGGACTGAAATCGATGATTTCCGAACGCTTTTCAGTCGATAAATCACGTATTACAGTAATATCCAACGGCGTGAATATCCGCAGATTTCACCCAAACGGCAGGCAAACCGGAACCGGCATCCGGTTGGGATTTGTGGGAAATTTAGTCATTTGGGCGGGCGTGGAAATTCTGGTTCGCAGCCTTCCGCTGATTCGTCAACACTTCCAAAATGTGGAGCTTATAATCGTTGGTGACGGGCAACAGCGCCCACATCTGGAGAATTTGGTGCAATCGCTCGGCGAGCAATCTCACGTCGTTTTCACCGGGAAAATTGTTTCGTCAAAAGTACCGGATTTTATCAATCAGTGCGATATTTGCTTTGTGCCGGCAATCGCCGGACGGAACAGTAAAATTGGCGGTTCATCGCTAAAATTATATGAATATCTGGCGTGCGGAAAACCGGTGATCGTTTCCGATATTCCCGGTTTGGACATGGTGCGAACGCACCAATTGGGGCGAGTGGTGCCCCCCGGTGATGTTGCAGCGTTGGCGTCTGCAACCATCGATTTGCTGCGAAATCCGGATGAACTGCGGTCAATCGCAACGCGGGCGCGAAGTATTGCAGAACAGCAATTTACCTGGACGCAAACCACTGAAAAAATTTTGGAAATCTGCGCAAAAAAGGGCTAAACCATTTCGCTGAAAACAACCTCGGGTTGCAGCACGGATTCGTAAACATCCCTTATTTTGTCAACCATAATTTCGGCTGTAAAGTTAGCATTTACATACTGATACGCTGCATCAGCAAACGCCTGCATATCATATTTTCCTGCCAAAACATCACATAAAATTTTTGATAATTCATCTGAATTTTCATTTTCAAACAGCAATCCGCTGCGTCGGTGAAACACAATTTCGCGATTGCCAAAGGTATCCGACGCAACAATCGGCAAGTTGCATCCGGCTGCCTCGAGCAGCGTAATCGGGAAACCTTCCCACCGCGATGGGAGGAGAAAATAATCGCTGGCATGCATAAAATCGGGCACGTTGTGGCGCCTACCCAAAAACATCAGCAAGTCGGAAATGCCCGTTGATGTTGCCAATTGTTGCATTTCCGAAAAAAATTCGCCATCGCCAATGAGCACAAATTTGGCGCCACTTTGACGCAATTTCGCCTGACTCTTGGCTATTGCTGCGAGTAAAATATCGTGTGCTTTTTGAAACGGAAAACGGGCAACAGTGAGAAAAATCCGGGCATTTTCCGGTAAATTTAAGCTTTGTCGTAACTCGGTTTTTGAATAATCAGCAGTTCTAATTTCGCTGTAATCAATACCGTTTGGGATACAAACCGGATGCGTAATCCCATAATTTTGGCGCACAAATTCAGCGTCTTCCTCAGAAACGGTGATCACTTTTTTGACCTTTTTCAGCAAATATTTTTCCAATTGAAAACGCAGTTGATATTTTGTCTCGCTGCTAAATCCCTTTAAAAATTCATACTTATGAATGTGCAAGCCATGCACAGTGAACACCACCGGAAACGGGATTTCCCGAAACGGGTTGTTTAAAACAGCGAGCAGCGGTTTGAGGTGATGAACATGAACCAGATCCGGTTGAAACCGGCGCAAATTTTCCAAATGGTAGCCGTCGGGGAAAATCTGGACATTCGGCAACGCAACCAATTTGCCAAATTCGCTGCCGCCATTTGCGAAAATACCGACCACGATTTCCGACATCGAACGGGCAATTTGGGTGATGTGCTGCAAACCGCCACCGACAACAAATGTATCGGTGAGCAGCGCGACTTTGGGGCGTTTTTCATGGGATTGTTCGATAGGCATCATCATTTCTCCGGGAATTTAGTTTGGTGGATTGGGCAATTTCAAAAAAATTCCGTGCGGCATCTGCGGCGTTAAATAAATAATCGATCACCGACAAACCTGGCAAAAATTCACCGTGGCGTTGGGCATACGCCGGGTGGTCAAATGCTGTGAAATTCAGCGCAATTCCAGCGGTCAAAAACTGCTGCCGGTCGAGATAATTTTTGCTGCCACCGCTGCCGGATAGATACGCATCGCAACCAGTCGCTTTGGTCATTTGAACGATCCGGTCAGTGGGGTTTTCAGCATCGATTTTCAGTGATGAGCCAGAGATCAACCGCGTACGAATGCTGCAGCTTTCGCAAACATACGTTATTGTTTCAATATTCAAATCAGCTAAAAACTGCCATTCTTTTGAAAACATCGATTCAAAAAACGGCGCATATCGATCAAAATAGAGCGATTTGCCATAATTCAACCGAATCGTTTTCCAATGCTTTTTTTGCCAATTTTTGCTGTTGTCGATGCGAATATCTTTGATCAGCAAATTTCCGTCACCGGAATGCACTGGCACAGTCAGCAAGTGCGCGCCACTCGCAGATTTGATCCGGGTTCTGTTGATATAATTTTGAGTTGAAAATTGGACGTTATCCGCGAGCACAAAAATATCCGATTGCGCGATTTTGTAGAAAAATCCAATCCACGGCAGGAAATTCGGCTGGTGCGCGCCCAAAATCATGCGGTCACCGGATCAGCCAAAATAGAGCAAAGCGCCGCTGCCACCCGATTGACAGAATCCCGTGATAATTCGGGATAAATCGGGAGCGCAATCGTGCGTTCGAGAATAGCTTCAGCAACCGGAAAATCACCGCGTCGGTAGCCAAATTGTTGCTGATAAAAAGGTTGCAAATGGCACGGCGGCCAATAAATGCTGCCACTTTGCACACCAAATTCTTCGAGCAATTGCCGGTTGACGTCGCGGAGCGAAGCGGGTTTTTCCATCAAAACCGGATATTTGTAAAAGCTGTGCCGCACATTTTCCGGCGGCTCAAACAGACGCAATCCTGGCGAATTTGCCAGCGCATTCGCATACCAACTGGCAACCGTTTGGCGTTTGGCGATGGCATCTTCCAGCGTTTGCAATTGGTGCCAGCCAACAACCGCCTGCAGTTCGCTCATTCGCCAGTTGTGCCCCAATCGCAGCAATAAATTTTTATTTTCGCCGGTATTTTCCGTACCGATCGCGATGCCGTGACAGCGAATCGATTGCGCAAATTCGGCACAAACCGGATCGTTTGTGGTGATCATTCCGCCTTCGCCGGTGGTCATCGGTTTGGTTGGAAAAAATGAAAACGCCGCACCGTCAGCCAGATTTCCGGCGAATTTCTGATCGATTGCAGCACCCGGCGCATGTGCGGCATCTTCCAGCAAAAACAATCCGCGCGATCGACATAAATCACGTATTTCTGAAATTTGCGGTGTAATCAATCCGGCAATATGCACCAGAATCACACCTTTGGTTTTGGGCGTTATTTTGCGTTTCAAATCTTCGGGATCGAGGCAAAGTGTGTCGGCGGAAATATCGGCCAAAACCGGTTTCCCCCCCGCAAAAATCACGGCGTTGCCGGAAGCCAAAAACGTGTTGGTTGGGACAATCACTTCGCAACCGCGAACATCGTAAAAACGCAGCAAAATTTCCAGCGCGCTAGTGCCGGAGTTGGTGGCGATGGCAAATTTTGCGCCGGTGTACTCGGCGAAAGCCTGTTCAAAACGCGATACCCACGGTCCCTGCGTCAACCGTCCACCGGCTAAAATTTCGGCGATTTCATCAGCAATAGCTCGTCGCATCGGTTCCGGGAAATACGGTTTGTTGGCGGAAATACGGTTCACTGTCGCTCCTCCGTCGTTGCAATGGTGCTGTAGTTTATAAAATTTTTCAGGCTTATTTCTAATTCCGTCGGCTCGAAATCGAGGTGCTGACGTGCGGCTGATATATCAAACCAAAATCGGCGCGGGTTTGGTGATTCAAATTCAATTACCGGCTTTTCAGAACCGGTGATTTTGCGCATCATTCGGGCAACATCTGCGGGCGAAATTTCCCTGCCGCTACCGATGTGAAACAGTCGTTGCAACCCGCTTTTCGGATTGGGATTTGCTGATGCCAGCAACCGGTTCAGCGCTAAAATATTTGCCGATACAACGTCATCGGCAGACAAAAAATCGCCGGTGCGATTGGTTGCAACAGACGGAATTTGACCGCCTTCGGTGGTGAAATAATCGCATAATTTTGCGATTATGCCACGCGGTTTTCCGATTCCAAAAACACCCGGATATCGCAAAATTATGTAGTTTAGATTTTCTGACCGACCAAAATAGGTGCATGCTTCTTCTGCCAGCAAAACGCTCAGTCCGTTCGATTCAACCGGCCGGGCAGGATGTGCTTCGTTTATCGGCAAATCAGATATATTTTCGATATCGAATACCATCATCGCCGAACTTTGTATCCATGCGCGAACGCACGATGCCGCTGCGTTTTGCAACAGATTTACCGTTCCCTCAAAGTTGGTTTGATACGCCGGCAGCGATCGCAAATCCGGTATTTTGGCTGTTTTCGGATCGGGGAAATAGCGTTCCACAGCCATGTGAAAAACAGCATCGAATCGGTTGTTTCGGAACAAATTTTTGCTGAAAACTCCATCCCGGATATCGCCGGTAACCAACCGGAATTTGGTGTTTTCGAGCAGTGATTGCAGCAATTCCGGTGTTTCTGATCGGGACAACGCAACAATTTCGTGCCCGTTCGCCAGCAATTTTTCACATAATTTGTGCCCGATCAGCCCGTTTGCACCAGTCACCAAAATTTGCAGTTTTTCCATTATTCAACCTGAATGATGAGTCCGTGCCAGGCGTTATTGCCGTCGGCTTTTTCCTGCGCGGTCAGTTCTTCGAAAGGCTGAACCGTGCCCGATTTGTCGGTTGCGCGGACAAACAATCCATATTTTCCGGCGGTGTTTGGCAGTTGAACGTTGGCATCCCAGAGGCACCAAACATACGGTGCAGGCCAATTTCCACTATTGATTCGGGACAGCGCTTCGCCGAAAGCGGCACCGTTGGAATCGTCAAAATCGGGCTGCGCCATTGCATCGGGACGATCGCGGATGACAGCATCCTGCCAACTTATTTCACCGTCAATCTGGTTCCGATTGCGCACTTTTGTAATCCCGACCTCCACTTTTTCCACCGGATTTACCCCACTGACCGCAACCCCTTTCACATTGTAAATACTGCCTTTACGCACAGTTTGATAATTCACGGGATTGTAAATTCGCGAGTTGATGCGCATCGGCGGAACATCTGCCCACAGCACATCCGGCGATGTCGATTCCACCGGTCGCGTTTCCCAGTAGCCGTCCGGCTCGTCTCGGTCGCTTACCTCAATTTCCATGATTGCTTTCGGGCTTTTCATTCCCAACATTTCCGGCACAACCATGCGCACCGGATAACCGTGCGCATACGAACCGTCGCGCCGCGCGCTAAACGGCACGCCGTTAAATTTGTATGCGAGATACGCCGGACGCGGGTCGTCATTCATAATTCGCGCTTTGGTGTGGTTGGTGAAATAATCATCGTAGCAGCGAAAATAGACCCGATTTGCCTGCGCCCAATCCACGCCCAAATCGTTTTCCAGAAATAATCGCAGCGGAACACCGGAAAAATAGCCGTTGCTCAATTGAAACCCGCCCGGAGAGTTTCCCACACACTGGAATGCCTGAAAAAAGGATTCCTCCGCTGCCGGATATCGGGTGGCAATTTCATCAAAACTGAGCGATGTTTCTTTGACAACAGCACCATTCACCGTTTGGGTAAATTTCAACCGCCACGTGTCAAGTTCGAGATCGCTCGGGCGATAATCGCGCCCTTCGATAAACTGGATGTAAAATCCGCCTTCCTCCTCAGGAATATTCACCGGTGAACAAAAATTCAGGTCGATCGGATCGATCAGCGGGCCAACGCTGTTTTTTGTGCAGCTTACAATCCCGATTCCGGGAACAAACACCAGCGCAATTCCGGCAAGTCCGGTTTTGATAAAGTCACGACGTTTCATCGAATTTTTCTCCGAAAATTGATTTTTTTCAACGCTTAAATGCAATTCCGACAAACACTTCCTTCGAATCCGGAATGTTCAGCCCTGCTGTCGTTTTCAGATAAGTTACATCCACATCAATGTGCTGATTGAGCAACACAATAAAGCCGCCACCCAACCGCGTCCGCTGTTGGGTCAACGGAAAACCGAACAAATTGCTCACCGAATCAGATTCGCCATTATTACGAATAACGCTGCCGACAAATCGCAATAGCAGCAAATTTTTCAACGTATATCCGGCTTCGAAATTGAAATGGAATTCGTCAACGAAATCGCCGCCGCGAATGCGGTAGCCAACATCGCCGGTGAGATACGCGGGAACCGGATATAACGATGCACCGAGCAATAATTTCACATCGAAATCGGTTTCGTTGTTGCCGAGCGGCGGGATGTCTGCAATATCGTAAAATGCGGGTTGTTTGATGCCAACCAGCGCAGATGCGACAACCGGTTTGTCGAGAAATTGATATTTTGCCTGCAACTCGATATCCCCGGCAAAATATCCGGTGGTTTTTCCCCGAACAAAATTTGCTTCATTTTGGGATTTTTTGAAAAATGGTGTGCTGATAATTCCGGTTAATCGGGGCAAAAAACCGTATTCGCCGTAAAAATAAATGGCATAATCCCGGAAAGTTGCCGGAGAAGTGGTGCCCAAAACACCGTTTGCATCTGAGAAAATAAAAGTCGCTTTGGTGTAAAACTTGCCTTTGGGTTGAGCCCATGCGCCAGCATAAACGTTGCAAAAACAGCAGCTTACAATCACAAACAGAATTGCCAAAAACAACATTTTTTTCATTTATTCGCCTTTTGATAATCAAACAACAATTTTGAATTGTGGAAATTATTGATTCAAAAAAAATAAAAGCGGCATGATGCAAGGTATCGTGAATTGTTCACAAAGTCCTCACAAACAGTTAAGATAAGATTTAACATTAACTATATTTGGCAGGCTAAAACAAAGTTAAACGGCAGTGAGAATCGATAATTTTTCGATCACCAATTATCGATTCAAAAAAAAAGGCGACCCGCAGGTCGCCTCAAAAACAAAAAATTATGTTTGGAAATTTATTCGGTTTGCGATGCTTCTTCCATCAAAACTTCGTAAGCGTAGCCGGCACCAAAATCTTTGCCCAACACAATTTTACCGCTGAAAGTAACAACATCACCTTTGTTGACACGTTCATTTGTGGTAATGGTCAGGTCGTGTGCATTGCCGCTTTTTGTGCCATCCTGAATATGAACCCAATTGCGATCCATTATACTGGCGTTAAATTTGGTTACTTTGCCACGAACCTTGACGGTTTTATTTGCATAGTTTTGGCGATTATCATACAATTCTGCGATTGTAACGCCACCTGCAGCAGGCGTAACCTGAATTGAAGCATCCGTTTCTGATGAGGTTCTTTCGTTTTCCCCCATTCCCGGATATCCGCCGCCAGCGGGCATTTCCGGTGTGGTGCTAACCTGTTGAACAAAATATATGACATCGAATGTTTTATTCAGCTCTTTACTTTGGAAATTGACCATTTCCAATCCCGGTTTGAAATACACTGAAGATCCGGCATCCACTGCGGTTTTGGAAGTGGCAATCCAATATTCGCGGTCGTTATCTTCGACGCGCAAATATGTGTATGTGCCGCCCTGGACAACCTCAAGTGTATTTGCCTTTTTCATATCCGACGTGGTTTTGGTCTCCGCTTGCGCTTGCGCTTGCGCCTGCATTTCAGGCTTTTCCTCGCATGCGGAAAACCAGACACCTACAAACAACAATATAAACAACGGTTTAAGCTTCATTTTTTAGCCCCTGAATAATTATTAAATTTAGTTAACAGAATAAGTTAGTTAATCGCAAACGGAATTAAAAGCGGAAGAAATTTTCGTTGGATAATGGCAGGTGTAATTTTTCCGTGGAGGAACGGATAATCATTTGATAAAAATATTGCGATTTTTGACTGCGGAAAAAAAATTACGAGCGGGAAATAATTCCGGATATTTCGCCCCACAGCGCGCCGCGTCCGGTGCGGTCTTTTGATGAAAAAAACAGAAATTTGGCTGATTCATCAAATCCCAAAGCGGCTTTGATCAATTTTTCCTGCTTCGTTTTTTCGTTATTGGAAACCCGGTCAACTTTTGTGCAAATCACCTGAAACGGCACATTGTTAAATCGCAGCCATTCAACCAATTGCACATCGTTGGATTTCGCGCCAACCTTGCTGTCAATCAGCACAAACAGCATTTTTAGCTGCTCGCTGTTCAGTAAATATCCTTCGATAGCCTGTTGCCATTTTTTCTGTTCCGATTGGGAAATTTTGGCGAATCCGTAACCGGGCAAATCGACCAGAAAAAAACGTTCGTCCATCGAAAAGAAATTCAGCGAACGGGTTTTTCCCGGCTGTTTACTGGTGCGTGCCAGATTTTTCATATTAATCAATGTGTTGATTAATGATGATTTCCCAACGTTGGAGCGTCCGACAAACGCGACTTCCGGCAATCCGGGCTTTGGCGCATCCCGCCAGTCCATGCAGCTTTTGATGAATTTGATATTCTTGATAATTTCCATAGCATAAAAAATGCGCCCCCGAAATCATACAATTTCAGAGGCGCCTAATTCCAAATTTTTCAGTGGTTTATAACACTTTGTCCAATTTTTGGGTAATCATCGGTTTGGGAACAGCGCCGACAATTTGATCCACAACTTCGCCATTTTTGAACACCAGCAACGTGGGAATGCTGCGAATGCCGAACTGTGCTGCGGCATATTGATTGCGATCCACATCCACTTTTCCGACTTTAATTTTTCCGTCATAATCATTTGCGATTTCTTCTACAACAGGTGCAATCATTTTACAAGGTCCACACCATGCAGCCCAAAAATCAACCAGTACGGGTGTTTCGGATTCCAATACTTCTTCTTTAAAGTTTTTGTCCGTAATTTCAACTGGAACGCTCATTATTTCCTCCTGCGCGATTTCAACAAGGTCATCTAAAATTTTTTCTGCCAACTTGGCTTTGTTAATTACATCATTTAGATAATTCGCCATTGCCATTGGTTACACAAAAATTATTATCGCGCTTCCCGCCGGTTTCGCCAGCGAATTTTTTCGCGGAGAATATCTTCACTGCGCAAAGCTGTATCCTCTACATTATTTTCCGAGCCCGAATTTTCGGCAAGAACTTCTTCCCCGGTGTCGCCAACACCGGTTTCACCGTCGATTGCTGTGGTATCCGCTGATTCAACTTTTTCCACCGGCGGGGATATTTTTTTTCGGGCAACCCGAACAAAATCAGTAGCTTGCGGGAATCGTTTAATAATACGTTCGTATGCGGTAAACGCCGAATCGCGCAGTCCCAAATCCCGTTCGTAAACCCATGCAACCGCAAATTGGGCTTTTGCGCTGATATTCCACGACGTATCCAGATCTGCAATTTTTTCATACGCTTCGATAGCCGGACGATACTCCCCCGCAAAATACAGCGATTCCGCTGCCAAAAACTTCTGATAGGCAATTTCTTCCGCCGAAACTTCTTTTTCAGCTTCCTCATACATGCCACGGTTTTTCATAATTTCGATGGCAAAAGGGGAATCGATATAATTGGCGAGCAATTCTTTTTCGTATTCGTAAACCTTTTGCATGTTGTTCACCTGCGGCGAACGATTGATGTAAATCAATGAATAATATGCTTTAGGCGTCAGAATTGAATCTTCGTACGTATGGATAAAGTCATCAAAATAATACGCTGCGGAATCGTAATTTTCCTCTTTCAACAAATAAAACTCAGCCAATTGATAACGGGAATTCATCAAGTCAAATTCGATTTGCGGCAGTTTGCGCTTTTCGAGCTTCTTCTTTGGCTTCACATTTTTGTTGGTATTTCCGGCAGCTGCGGGTATCGGATTTGGCGGTAATCCGCTATTGTTTTTATTGGCGATTGCCGTCAGCGGATCGGTATCCTGTGGATTATTGGAATTTAACGTATCTGTCGATTGGTTGAACAGTCTATTTTGCGAATCGATGCTGCCAAAAAGACTCGAATCCGTCGCAACAGAATCCATTTGTTGAATGGCCAGCAGGGAGTCAAATGCTGTGGTATCTTCGATTCCCAAACCGTTTGCTATTCGGAAAGAGTCCTCATATTGCGCCTCATACAGCGAATCCAGAAAATCCGGTTCGCTGGTAAGGCGGGTGACCAACAGCTCGTCACGGTCAATGTTGTCCACAATTTCTTTGAATTCACCGAGATATTTTTCTTTGCGCAATGCGACTTCCGCACTATCGAATTTGCTGTAAACCTGATTGGTTTTTTTGTAATAAAACACCGCGGAATCCAGATTATTCAACTCGGTTTCATACAATTGCGCCAGATGATAGGCTGCCCAGGCAGTGCCAACATCGCTGCGTTTTTCGGAAATAACTTCGTTGTAGGTTTCGACGGCGGTTATCAAATCATCCTGTTTTTCGTAAATGCCGCCGATTTCCGTTTTGATGCTGGTCAAAAATGGCTTGAAACGCGGCGCGGTGATCATTTTTCGCAAAATTTCCAACGCTTTGGTGGATTTGTCCATTTTGACCAGAGCCCGGGAATGCTGCATTTTTGAACGGTATTCGATATCCAGTGTCGGGTTTTGTTTCTCAACTTTTTCATATTGCGAAACGGCATTTTTTAAATCGCCCTGTTGGTAATGCGCTTCCGCCAGCGAATACATCACTTCTGCTTTGTATTCATCGCTCAAATCTTCTTTTAGCGCGGTTTGGAGATATTCAATGGCTTTTGGGTAATCTTTCTGCTCAAAGGCATATTTCCCCAATTCGAAACTGGCTTGCGAGCGAATTTGACCGTCTTTTCCATTATTAATCACCCGCCGGAAAAATTCATTCGCACCGTCGATATCTTTTTCATACAGCAAAATTTTCCCGTACCACAAATTAGCTTCCGGGAGCAACTCGCTTTCGCTGTATTTGCGCATAAATTGATCGAGGTGTTGTTTCGATTGAATATATTTTTCGATATGAAATTCGCTTTTGGCGATGAGCAGCAGCGCATCGTCGGCATATTTGCTTTTGTCGCTGTAAATATCGATCAGTTTCCAACATTTATCGATAGTAGTTTCGAAAGACTTTCGTGCGTTTGCCGGTATTGTGGTTTGTTCGGGAGATTCGCGCAAGATTTTGAGACCTTCGTTGTAATTATCTTTCGCGTTAAACAGCGTGTTGTAATAGGCGCAACTGCTCCCGAAAAGAATCATCCCCAAAACAAGGATCGATTTGTAATTCGGCATAAACATTTCCTTAACTCATTAAATTTATAGAACTTACGCAACCGGTTTTCGCAATTTTTTGATCAATATTTCCAACGCCGGTAAAAATTTTTCAACCGCAAACGGAAAGCGCTCATTGGCGACGCTGCTCAGCGGCGTTTCATCGGGATTAATTTCTACGAGATACGCGCCGTTTCCTTTTGCCAGATATGGCAGCGATGCCGCCGGTTCCACCAGCGAAGATGTCCCGATCGAGAAAAATATCTCTGCATCCTGCGATACGCGTTGGGCTTCTACAACTTCATCCATTGGCAGCGTTTCGCCAAACCAAACCACATCGGGACGCAATTTCCCGCCGCATTGCGGACACTCCGGCACCGGCTGCGATTCATCTTCGCCAGCGGCTTCGCCGAGATACGTACAGTCTATGCATTTATTGCGCATGATGTTCCCGTGTAATTCAATGATTTTTTGGGAACCTGCCCGACGATGCAAGCCATCCACATTTTGGGTAATCAGGTGGAATTCCGGAAAATATTTGGGAAATTCCGCTAACGTGAAATGCCCGGGATTTGGCTGTGCGTTGCGAATAATATTCCGTCGCCAGCGATACCATTCCCAAACGACATCCGGCTGGCGGGTGAACGCATCGAAACTTGCCAGTTCGTGCGGCTGATAATTTTTCCACAATCCGTCTTTTCCCCGGAATGTCGGAACGCCGCTGGCAGCGCTGATGCCGGAACCAGTCATCACCACTACCGAATATGCTTTTTGTAATCGCGCCAAAAAAGTTTGGGTCAATTGCATAACTTTTTCTGTTCCCTGCGTTTTTCCAAATCCTTTTTTTACAATATGTTGAATCGTGTTATTTTCATAATTTTTGTCCAAAACTGGTGCCAACCGCCACTGCGGATTGAATCAACTCGTGATCCTGCGGAACGGTACGCTGGCGATTCATCACCTTTTCGACGGGCACCGCAACCAGCCGGTTGCCCTGAAGCGCAACCATATGATTAAATTTGCCTTCATTAAACAGCTCAACCGCTTTCACGGAAAAACGGGTTGCCAGCAATCGATCCAGTGGTGTTGGCGTGCCGCCGCGCTGCAAATGCCCGAGCACCGCAACCCGGCATTCGATCCCAGTTTCATCTTCCAGTTGTTTACCGATGATGTGGCTGACACCGCCCAACCGGATCGGATCCGGGCTTTCTTCGATAATCCGCTGATACACCTGCGCGCCGCCCTCCGGTTTGCACCCTTCCGAAACCACAACAATGCTGAACCGTTTGCCAAAACGGCTGCGTTTGCGAACAACGCTGACCACTTCATCAATATTATAGGGAATTTCCGGAATGAGGATGACATCGCCGCCACCGGCTATACCCGATTCCAGCGCCAGCCAACCGGCGTTGCGCCCCATAACCTCAACCAGCAACACGCGGTGATGCGATTGCGCAGTTGTGTGCAATTTGTCGATCGCTTCGGTTGCGGTCATTCGCGCGGAATCGAATCCGAAGGTCAGGTCTGTTTCCATCAAATCGTTGTCGATGGTTTTGGGAACGCCGACGATATTTGCACCTTTTTCAGCCAGCCTGCCGCCGATGCTCATTGTGCCGTCGCCACCGACGCAGATCAGCGCTTCCAAACCCAAATCTTCATACAGCGACATGCATGCATCCGATTTGTCCACAACATGGCGGTTTTCGCCATCGCCAACGTGGCAGGCAAAGGGATTTGCCGTGTTGCTTGATCCCAAGATAGTGCCGCCTTGCGTGAGAATTCCCGACACATCTTCCTGCCGTAAAATGGTGAAACGACCGTCAATTAATCCGTCGAAACCGTCGTAAAAACCCAGCACTTCCATGCCATATTGCCCGATTGCGGATTTGGTGACCCCGCGAATCACGGCGTTTAATCCGGGGCAATCGCCGCCGCCGGTTAAAATGCCTATTCTTCTTTTACCCATTTTTCAAACCACTTTTCGATGTTAATTTCAATATTTTAAGCGAGTAATATAGTCCAAAATTGCGATTATTTCAAACCCAATTTCCCCTGCAGCCGTTTGTGCCGGTGCTTCAATTTGGGCAAAAATTTGAGCATCGCCGATTGGGGATCGAGTTGTCGGATCAATTCCAGATATTGGATGCCGCGCTCGGTAATTTCCGATGCGCCGGCAAAATCTTTGTCTTCGTGCTCATAAAATTTTGCCAGCGTTTCGATCACATCCGGATTGAGCACCTGTTTTTCCAGCAAATCCTCCAATTGCAGCTTGGCGCGAGCCGAATCACCCGATTTTTTGAACGCCAGCGACAGCATAAATCCCGCTGTGGCATACGAATCTTTGGAGAGTTTTGCAGTACCGGACAACAGGTTTTCCAACAATCGGATTGCCTCTGCAAATGATTGATTTTTCATGAGATACATCGCGAAAGAAAATTGATCCTGCGGGTGCTGCAAATGCATTTCCGGCGCTTCGCAAATGGCAGCCATGTGCATCGCCAAAATCATCATATTGGCAATGTCGTGATAATTATGCTCGAGCACATCGCGAATCATGTATGCATCGCGTTTGCGGATAAATTCAAAATAAATATGCGGCACCATTTCGCCGGGAACATCGCCGATGCGGGTTTTGCCGAGAATGTGCTGCTCCAGCGACTGCAGATCACAAGCCGGCAGCCGTCGCCGCCAGATTCGCCGGGCAGCGTGCAGCAAATCCACATGAAAGCAATCGTCCATCACCGTTTCCATCCGGTTGAGAATGTAACGGCTGCGCAATAGCGGCAGGTCGAACGATTTTCCATTGAACGAAACCGTGAATCCGCTGGCAAGCAACGCCTGATCGAGATGTTTGAGCATCAGCCATTCGTGCACAAAATCCGGCAGCAAATATTGCCGGACAACAAGGTGATCCAGTTCAACGTGACCGATGCCGATCAAAAACGGATATGTGCCGGTACCGCCGGCAAGACCGGTTGTTTCGGTATCGATAAACAATGCGTTGCGGAGGTTGATTTGGTCGTCAGGTAAGTCTGCGGGGAAATCTGCGCTGATTTTTCGCAGCTGCGGCACGCGAAAACCCTGCGAATACAGCGTTTCGTAATACGGCTCATCGAACAGCGGGCAAACAGTTTCCTTCATCAGAATAAACGAACGCGACTCCTGCAATACCGACATTTGCAGCTCTTGCTGAAGGTCGTCCACCCAGTCTGCCACAACCGGTTGCGGCTCCGGCGTTGCGGCATCGCCTGCCAATCTGTTTAATCGGTCACGGATACTCATCGCGAGAATTTACACGAAGCGTATCGCAAAAAAAAGGGAATATTCCGGGATTATTTTTGCTCCGGCGAAAGTCCGTATTTCTCAATTTTGCGATCCAGACGCGGGCGCGAAATCCCCAAAATTTGCGAAGAACGGCGTTTATTCCAATTGTTTAAGCGGAGAACAGCGTCGATCAGGTGTTTCTCGCCCTCCTGCAAACTCATCCCCTTTGGGGGAATTTCGATGCTTTCAACGCCGACAGCTCCGTTGCGATTGGGAAATGATCGCCCGAACAGCACTTCCTGCAACATTTCTGCGGTGATTATCCGCCGGTCAGAAAGCAACGTCAACCGTTCGGTTACATAGCGCAGCTCGCGGATATTTCCCGGCCAGGGATAGCGCTCCAGCATTTTTTGGGCATCTGCGGAAAATTCCCGAACCGGGCTGTCGCATTCGGCGGCAAATCGCTGCAAAAAATGTTCAGCCAAAACCAGCATATCATTTTCGCGCTCTTTTAGCGGCGGCAAAAATATGTTGGCGACATTCAGCCGGTAATACAATTCGCTCAAAAAATGACCGCTTTTTAATTCTTCAGATAAATTTTGGGAGGTGGTGGCAATAATGCGCGCATTCAACGGAATATCGTCTGTTCCGTCAATTCGTCGGAAGCGCTGCTGCTCCAGCACTTTGAGCAATTTTCCCTGAATGGGAACGCTGAATTTACCAATTTCTTCGATAAACAACGTCCCGTTTTCGGCGCTTTCCAGCAGCCCTCTGTAGCTGTTTTCTTTTGATGTTGCTTCGATGCCAAACAGCAATTTTTCAACATCTTCCGATGCAAACTCACTGCAGCGACATTCCACAAACGGACGGAATTCCCGGAAACTGTGGGTGTGCAGCGCGCGCGCCAGCATTTCTTTTCCGGTGCCTGGTTCGCCGGAAATCATTACGTAGCGCCATTTTCGATTCATTATCCGGGCGGTTAAATCCTTTACAGCGGCAATCGCAGCGCTATCGCCGACGATTGCCGCAAACAACTCGGATCGGTGACGTACCGGGTTGGGGGTTTCATTCATAACCGGGTTTCCGCGCTTTTGCAACCGGGGATCGCGTTCAACTATAGCGGTAGAAGTATGAGGAATTCGCATCGTTTGTGCTCCCGTTTTTAGATTACTTTTTCAGAGGTGCGATAAACTGATTTCCCGATTTTTGTGGTTTCTGCCGATTTTTATGTTGAATGGAAATAGCTGCATCTTCAAATGATCAATTTCAAAAACCGCAATTTTCATGTTCGCCAAACAAAGCGCCACAATTAACAGAACTTATGCAATCGCATGAAAACGGCTCAAATTTCCCACCGTTTACACAATGATGTTTATTTCGTTATTTAGACCGGGTTCACTCAAATGAGTGGTTAGGTTTTGTCGTCAAATGAAAATTAATTTAACTAAATATGTGTTTGATTATTTTTGATTGATGTAATACGAATACTCTTTTGTTTGTCAATTAATTGCATTATTGGCACAAAATTTATACTACAACTCGCTGTGAATGTTATCAAAACCGCTAAACCGGAGCGTTATTTTGTCATTCGCGATAGTGGATTTGCGGTCGAAAAGCTGTATATTTGTTGCAATACAATATTAATCATTGTCCAAACGAAACGAATCCAGGAGGCTGCAGAATGGAAATTAATCAGGAAATTTTGCGTCGGTGCCATAGCCATTTTGATGATATTGTTGCGATCCGCCGCGATATCCACCGTCATCCGGAAACCGGATTTGATGTCGAGCGAACCGCCGCAATTGCATCAGATGCGCTCAAACATCTCGGGTTCGAGGTTCGTGAAAATGTCGGGCGAACCGGCGTGGTTGGCGATTTGAACATTCCCGGCGCCAAACGGCGCATCGCCCTGCGGGCAGATATGGACGCGCTGCCGATGCAGGAAATGGGCAATCCCGAATACAAATCCATCGTCGATGGAAAAGCGCATATGTGCGGACACGATTCGCATACGGCAATGCTGATTGGCGCGGCGCGGGTGCTTTCCGAAATGCGCGACCGGCTGAAAGCCAATGTGCGGTTCATTTTTCAGCCAAATGAGGAAAATCTGCCCGGCGGCGCTCCGGCGATGATCCGCGATGGCGCACTCGATGGCGTGGACGAAATTTTCGGGCTGCATGTGTGGCCACAATTGCCAACCGGCAATATCGGCATTTGCAGCGGTCCGGCACTCGGGCAACCGGATGTTTTCGAGATTACCATCAACGGCGTTGGCGGACATGCTGCGTTGCCCAACGAAACGGTTGATCCGATTTTGATCGGCGCGCAATTTATCAGCAATCTGCAATCGATTGTTGCCCGGAATATTGATCCGTTGCGATCTGCGGTAATTTCTGTCACCAAATTTCATTCGGGCGAAACGCACAACGTCATTCCGCAAACTGCCGAAATCACCGGAACGGTGCGCACTTTCGAAAAAGATATTCAGCGAATGATTCGCAATAAATTGAAAAACATGCTGGCAGGCTTGTGTTCTGCACACGGTGCGGAATTTCAATTCGATTACACCGAAGGCTATCCGGTCACGTTTAATCACGCGGTTTCTGTCGAGAAAGCGTTGGCAGCCGCCAAACATGTGGTTGGCGAAGAAAAGCTGCAATTCCCGATTACACCGGTTCTCGGCGGCGAAGATTTTGCCTATTACACTCAGGAAATTCCCGGCTGCTTTATCTTTTTGGGCATCCGCAATCCTGAAAAAAATATCGTTTACATGTGCCACGATCCCCGGTTTGACATCGACGAAGACGCAATGTCACTCGGAATGGCGTTGCACGCAACCCTCGCGCTTTCGTTTGAATAGCTCATGTTGCGCGATGTAGAGGCAATTCATGAATTGCCTCTACACTACATGAATTGCCGCTACACTACATGAATTGCCTCCACAATTGTATTTCATTTATTGGAAAAACATCAGGTTTTAGCACATTTCCCTGCATCTTTTTTGCGGATGTCCCGTAATGAAGAATAATTGAGAACAATTTATATCCGCGTTGGATTTCTAACTGATGAAATCAAATAACTTCGATCGAGATGATGCCATAAAAAAATGAGGAATGTATGATGAAAAAAGGGACTGTAAGTATCATTTGTGTGTTGCTGATTGCCGGATTGGTTGGCAGCATTTACGCCGCCGGACCGAAAAAAGGCAAAAACAGAACCATCATTCTCAAAAATGGCCGGATAATTTCTATACCGCGAACCACATTTGATTTCGATTTCAGCGAATATAAGGACGAAATGCGCGAAGCCCAAAAAGAGATGGCAGAAGCGCAACGGGAAATCGCGGAAGCACAAAGGGAGTTGGCTGAAGTGCAAATCGATATTCCGGAAATCAGCGTCAACATCCCCGAAATTGATATTCCCGATATCAATGTTCATGTGCCACATTTTAGAATGGACCTGCACGACATCCCCGATATCCCCGAAATTAATGTTAAAATTCCCGAAATAATGATTGACGGTTACTCAATTACCCAAAACCTGGATCGCGACGAACGCGAACGGCTGGACAAATATCGCAAGCTGGCCAGAAAATCGAACGAAAAAGCAGTTGCCCAACTCGGTGATGCGTTGAAAAAAGAATCGCATCCGGCGCTTCGATACAAACTGGTGCTGTATCTCGGTAAATTTGCGGATGATTCAGATGCGGCAATTGATATTCTCGAAGATGTAATGCGCAACGATGACAGCTTGCGCATCCGCAAAAAAGCAGGCGATATTCTTGCAGACAGCGAGAATCCCCGCGCCAAACGCATAATGGAACGCTATTCCATCGACTAACATCCGGTCCGACAAAAAAATGACATTTGACGGCAGAATTGTTCAACCAATTTTGCCGTTTTTTTTGAACGGTAGGGAAAATTCATGAATTTTCCCTACACCATGAATTTTCCCTACAACATGAATTTTCCCTACACCATGAATTTTCCCTACAACACCATGAATTTTCCCTACACCATGAATTTTCCCTACACCATGAATTTTCCCCACGACCAAAAACAATTTTATTTGCAATTACCCGCAAAATTTATTTACGATTGCGCTTTTCCGGTTTTCCCGATAAGTTCTTTGCAAAAAATGGTAGAAAAATGATGAAAATCAGCGGTTTTACAATGGTGCGCAACGGCGAAAAAATGGGTTATCCGTTCACGGAATCCATTCGCTCCGCGCTGCCGATTTGCGATGAATATATTGTTGTGATCGGGAAATCGGAAGACGATACGCGGGAACAGGTTGCGGCAATCGGTTCGGAGAAGATCCGCATCATCGATACAGTTTGGGATGAACAATTGCGCATCGGCGGGCGGATTCTGGCGCAGCAAACCAACGTCGCGCTCGATGAAATCAGCGGTGATTGGGGCGTTTATCTGCAAGCCGACGAAGTGATTCACGAAAAAGATTACGATGCGATTGTCCGGGAAATGGAGCTTTGCCAAAACGATCCCAAAATTGAGGGATTGCTGTTCGATTACAACCACTTTTGGGGATACAAACACGTTTGCGTTACCCGGAGAACTTATCGCCGGGAAATCCGGGTGATTCGTAATTTAAAAAATATTCGCTCATATAAAGATGCGCAGGGATTCCGCAAATATCCCTCAATTGAGGCATATGAAAATGGGCATCCCGGATTTAAATTGCAGGCGAAACACATCAAACCCAAAATTTACGCGTACAGTCGCGTTCGCAATCCGAAGCTGGAACTTGAGAAGCAAAAAATGCTCGATCAATGGTGGCATCCCGATGATAAAATTGCGGAAAGATATAAAGACAAAGCCGAATTCAATTACGAGCAGGTGGACAAAGTGGTTGAATTTGACCAAAAAGATCATCCGCAAACCATGCAAAAACGCGCGGCGGAATGCGATTGGGAATTCAAATTCAAACGCCCGAATTTCACGGCGAAAAATCGCGTGCTGCACACCATTGAAGAACTGACCGGCTGGCGAATTGGTGAATACCGCAATTACAAAATTGTTGAAAAATCAAGGTAAATACGAACGCAATTAAATTGGAGAAAATCATGAGAAAATTCGAATACAAAATAATTGACACACAGGATGTTAAATCAGCTGGGCTTTTTAAAGGACGGAAAAGAGAAGATCTTGAAGTTTACCTGACAGAACTTGGCGCTGAGGGCTGGGAGCTGGTTAACGCCGATTTTCGCGAGCTGGAATCTAGACTTGAATTTTCCGGTATAATGAAACGGGAAATTGTTGAGTAGAAATTTAAACTAAAATTTTGATTTTATCGCAGCAACCAAACCGGCAGATAAACGATCAGACAAAGCACCGCAATCAACGCTTCGCAAGCGAGCAAATACCACGGCCACGGACCGAGATAATCGAGCAGCGAGGGCTTGTTCGGCTTTCGCAAAATGTAGAAATAATTGGAGCCGATCAGCAGATTTACAATGAGAATCAGCACCGCGTAGATGTGCAGATAAGCGATTGATTTCCAGATACTTATCCAATCGGGATACAGCCCAAAAACCGTGGTCGAATAAATGATGTAAACCACGAGTCCACTGTGCACCGTAAAATATTTGAAAAAGGTATAAGTGGGAAACCCATCCTCCACATTCGGGGTGATGATGGCCTGCAACGTGCCCACCAGCACCCAAAAATACAGGATTTCATTCACCGACTGGGTTGGCTGCCACATCACAACGGGCAAAAATAGCGCGATGATATTGCAGATATCCAGCGGCAAATCGTTTTTGTAATCGAACCGTTTCAGGTGCAGCCGAACAATCGTCCAAATGACGATGGTGCCGGAGAGATACAGCGCCATTAAACGGTTCAACCACACTTGTTGCGCCGGACTCAGCCAATTTATTGCAATCAGCGGCAGCAAAATGGTTAACGAAAATGTCACCAGCAATACCGATTTGTGGTGTCTGTCGTAACTTCTGAATTCGGAATTGTGGGTCAGCACGCGTTTTGTCATTTATCACACCGGTACCTTTTCTGGTTTGGGAAAATCCAATCAACGGCGCAAAATATATCAATTTTTGTCGAATTATCCTCGCCAAAATTGTCGAATAGATTCAGTAAAATGCAATAAATCACTGCGAATCCCTTAAATTCAATACATTTTTTTGTTGGCACCTTTTTGGCATTATGCACAGGCCTAAAGTTGAATTTTGCTTGATTAGCACTGCCGATGTTCGGATATTGACAGCGATAAAAACAGAAATAGAACCTGATACGAAAATACAACAGCGATATGCCATGAAAAATAATCTACGCCAACTCACCATTGCCAGCCTGGTTTTTCTATTGTTGAACAGCTGCAGCATCCAGAAAATTGCGCTGAACACCACCAGCGGTTTGTTCGAATACGGCATCGAAGCGTTGTATGCGGAGCCGGATTTGCAAATTGCCGAAACGGCAATCACCGCCAATCTCAAACTGATTGAAGGATTTCACCGCGCCGACCCCAAAAACAAAACCATTCTGGACATGCTCACCCAGGGTTATTCCGGATTGGCGCTGGCTTTTTTGGAAGACAGTGCGCCGGATCGCGCCAGCCGCATTTATTTGCGCGCCCGCGATTATGGATTATTGCGGCTGCAACAAACCAAAGCATTCAAAAATGGCATTCCGGTTAAAGAATCGGATTTTGTCGCACGGCTGCCGATGTTGGAAAAAAAAGACCTCCCTACCCTGTTTTGGACGGCGTTTGCCTGGGCGGGATGGGTGAATTTAAATCGCAACGATCCGCAAGCTGTGTTCGATCTCAGCAAAGTAAAAGCAATGATGACCCGGGTACTGGAACTCGACGAAACCTTCTTTTTTGGCTCTGCGCACCTCTTTTGGGGCAGCACACTCGGCTCCATTCCGCCGATGCTCGGCGGCAGCCCGGAAAAAGCAAAGGAACATTTTGAGAAAGCTTTGGAGATTTCAGACGGCAAATTTTTGATCACCAAAGTGTATTATGCCCAATTTTATGCGACAACTACATTAGATGAAGAACTGTTTGACCGGATGCTCAGCGAAGTGCTCGAAGCGCCGGAAGATGTGTTGCCGGGATACGAATTGCTGACGGCAGTCGCCAAACGAAAAGCAGCAGATTTGCAATCCCGCAAAGATGATATTTTGTAAAACTCAGGAGACGAGATAAATGCGTAAGTTATTGTTTTTTATATTATTGTTGATATTCACCCAACTAACGTTCGCCCAACGGATCAAATTTGCGACGGTTGCACCGGAAGGCTCGACCTATCTGACGGTCCTTCGCGAATACGCCGCAGAAGTTGAGAAATTGACCGGCGGCGAAGTTACCTTTAAAATTTACCCGAGCCAGATTCAGGGCGATGAAAAAGATGTACTTCGCAAAATGAAATTCGGGCAGTTGCAGAGCGCCGGATTTACCGGTGTCGGGCTTGGTGAAATTGTGCCGGAACTGCGCATCATGGAATTGCCGATGATGTATCGCAGCTACGAAGAAGTGGATTATATCAAATCGCTGTTGTATGAAGATTTCCAGAAAAAATTTGAAGACGCCGGCTTCGTGATTCTCGGTTGGGCGGATGTCGGTTTTGCCTATGTGTATTCGCAAAAAGCGATCACTTCGCTGGCGGATTTACGCGGCACAAAAATGTGGATGTGGGAAGGCGATCCGGTTGCCGAAGCAACGTTTTCCGCGCTGAAAGTAAGCGCCATTCCGCTGTCGCTAACCGACGTGCTCACCTCGCTGCAAACCAATTTAATCGAAGCCGTATATGTTCCGCCGCTGCCCTGCGTTTCGCTGCAATGGCATACGCGCATCAAAACGATGATGGATGTGCCGCTGGCAAACGTGACCGGCGCAGTGCTGATCACCAAAAAAATGTTTGACAAACTGTCGCCGGAACATCAAAAAATTTTGCTGGAAAAAGGTCGCGAACACATGACACGACTGGTTCAACTGGGAAGACAGGATAACCAGAAAGCCATCGATTTGATGGTTCAAAACGGTGTCGAAGTTGTGAAAGTGCCGGAAGCAAATTTGAAAGAATTTTATGCTGCGTCCAAAGCTGCCGGGGAATCGCTGGTCGGCAAATTGTATTCGCAGGAATTGCTCGATCGCGTTCAAAACGCGTTGAATGATTTTCGCGCCGGAAAAGCGGCAAAATAAGTACGCTTTCCCGCAAGCGGGACTCAGCGACCATGATAAAAAATGTGGGAAACAGCCAAAGGCTAAAAGCCAAATACAAACAATGAAAAAAATCCTTTCGACAATTGATAAATCGCTGGCGGCGGTGGAAAACAGCATCATTATTGGGTTGGTTACCGTGATGGTGCTGCTGGCGTTCTGGCAGGTGTTTATGCGCAACGCCTTCGAATCCGGGATTTTGTGGGGCGATATTTTTCTGCGTCATCTGGTGTTGTGGGTCGGATTTGTCGGTGCTTCGCTGGCAACCCGCGATGAAAAGCACATCAGCATCGACGCGCTCAGCCGCATCGCATCGCCGAAAATTTTGCCCTATATTCGCATCGTAACCGACATTGCAACGATGGTTGTTTGCATCGTTCTGGCGAATGCCGGATGGAAATTCGTTCAGTACGAAAAGGAAGCAGAATCCGTTTTATTCCAAACGGACTGGTTTGGCGAAGTGCATTCGTGGACGTTGCAAATTATTATTCCTGTTGGGTTTGCGTTGATCGCATTTCGCTTTTTCCTGAAAATTCTGGAACGGCTTACCGGCAACTTGCCCGCACCATCTACTCAACCGAAAGCCTGATTGAAAATTGAAAGCAACTGAATAAATGACCACCATTCTCATCGGACTCGCACTCATTTTGCTGGCGCTTTACGGCACGCCGCTGTTTGCGATTATCAGTTCCATCGCGCTGATCGCATTTTATTTCGCCGATATCGACACCACTGTGGTCATCATCGAATTATATCGCCTTGCCAGCCAACCGGTGCTGCTGGCGATTCCTTTGTTCACATTTGCAGGCTATTTGCTGGCAGAAAGTAAAGCGCCCACACGGCTTGTCAATTTTGCGCGGGCGATGTTCGGCTGGTTTCCCGGCGGTATTTCCATTGTTGCGTTGCTCACCTGTGCCGTTTTTACAGCGCTCACCGGCGCATCGGGCGTCACGATCATTGCGTTGGGCGGATTGCTTTATCCGATTCTCCTCGAAGAAAAATATGACGAAAAATTTTCGCTGGGACTGTTGACAACTTCCGGCAGCCTCGGTTTGCTGTTTCCGCCAAGTTTGCCCATCATCGTTTACGGGATGATCAGCGAAGTGAGCATCGATAAACTCTTTTTGGCGGGATTGATTCCCGGGATTTTGCTCATTGCCATTCTTTCCGTTTACAATGTTTACAAGGTTCGCGGGCTGCATCTGGCAATCCAGCCGTTTCACTTTGCCACGCTGATCAAGACGATCCGCGAAGCAGCGTGGGAATTACCGCTGCCGATCCTCATTTTGGGCAGCATTTACGGCGGATACATCACGCCGACGGAAGCAGCGGCGGTCACAGCGTTTTATGTGCTGATCGTGGAAGTGTTCATTTACAGAGATATTTCCATCAAAACCGGGCTGCCGAAAGTGATGCGCGACAGCATGGTGCTGGTCGGCGGCATTTTGGTGATTTTGGGCGCAGCGCTCGGCATGGCCAATTACATGATCGATGCCGAAATCCCCATGAAAATCCTCGATTTTGTGCGCCAGTTTATTGTTAGCAAATGGGCGTTTTTGATCGTGCTGAACATCTTCCTGCTGGTTGTCGGTGCGTTGATGGATATATTTTCCGCGATTCTGGTGGTCGTTCCGCTGATTATTCCCATTGCTACCAGTTACGGCGTCGATCCGGTTCACCTCGGGATTATTTTTCTCACCAATCTGGAAATCGGTTACAGCACGCCGCCGGTGGGCATCAATTTATTCATTTCCAGCTTCCGTTTCGAAAAACCGGTGGTGAAACTGTATGCTGCATCGCTGCCGTTTATCGCCATTTTGCTGTTCGCGCTGATGATCATCACTTACGTGCCGGAACTCAGCCTCTGGCTGGTGGAAGCTTTTGCCGGCAACCGCTGAGTTTACGCACGAACGGCTTGTAACATCCCACTTCCTTTTGTATATTTCTCCGCAATTTTTTAAACATTTCAGGAACGGTCCCAACCGTTCCCTATTTTTTTTGATGAAATATAAACCAACTGTTTTCCAATGAAATTTAGCATTCGCGAAGCAACTGAAATTGATATCCCATCGATCATGAAATTGGTGGAAGGTTTGGCAATTTACGAAAAATTGGAAAATGAGATGGTCGCCACAGCCGATGATTTCGCGAAATTTGGCTTTGGTGAAAACCGCTATTTTCATGCATTGCTCGCTGCGGACGAATCGGGCGAAGATGTGGGTTTCGCGCTGTATTTTTTCACATTTTCAACATTTTTGGCAAAACCGACCCTGTTTTTGGAAGATTTGTTTGTGATGCCCGGGCAACGCGGCAACGGAATTGGCATTGCATTGCTGAGCAAATTAGCCAAAATCGCCATCGAAAAAGAGTGCGGACGAATGGAGTGGTCGGTGCTGGACTGGAACGAACCGTCCATCGAATTTTACAAACATCTCGGCGCCAAACCGATGGACGACTGGACCAATTTCCGGTTGCTCACTCCCGAAATTCAACAGTTAGCCCGGTTGAAAAAAGGATAAATTTCCCTGTTACAAATTTCGATTTTCAAATTTCAATATTCATTTTTCAATAATCAATATTTCTCCCCGGAGTTAAGTGCAGCATGCATCAGGAATTAGACATCTTACGAAATCAGCTCGCGGAGTTTTTTCGCACACCGGAATTTTCCATCTCGCCAATTCCCGGCGGCGCTTCGGCGCGATTGTACTACAAAATCGTTTTTCGCGAAAAATCCTATTTCCCCTCCCCCACTGTGTTGCTGATGCAGGTTCCCGATCCCGATTCCCGTCTGCTGCACGATCACGTTAACATCAATTATTATTTCAAACGGATGGGCATTCCCACCCCGCGCATTTATGAGGTAAATCTTGCCCGCCAATGGGTGTTTGTTCATTTTGAAACTGCCCCAACCGTCGAGCATTATCTGCACACCAATCCGCAGGACATTAAATCGGTGATCACCGGAATGGTGAAATTTATCAGCCGGATGCAAAAAAAATGTCGTCACGAAACCCACTGTCCCGCATTTCATCGCCGCTTTGACGATGCCAAATATCAGTACGAATTCGATTTCCACGTTGCCGAACAGTTGCTGCGATTCTATTTTCAGATGGAATATGCGCCCGAAGTACTGCGCGATTTTGCCCGGGAGATTTGCACCGTGCTGGATATCAACGAAAATATTTTTGTTCACCGCGATTTTCAGAGCAGCAATGTGTTCATCACCAAAACCGAAAAACCGTTCGAATACAGCGTCATCGATTTTCAGGATGCCCGTTACGGCACGCCTGTTTACGATCTCGTTTCCTGTTTGTGGGATTCGTATATTCCCATATCGCAGGACTTACGCGAGAAGCTGGTCAAACAGTTTTATGAAACGCTCGGCGATGTTTCCATCAATTGGAGCTGGGACATTTACCAAAAAATGGTCGATTACTCGATCATCCAGCGCAAACTGCACGATGCCGGTGCGTTTGCCTACAACTATCGCCGTTTCGCCAGCCGGCGTTATGTCGGCTACGTGACCGAAGCCATCGCCATGGCGCTGGCGGTGATGCGCAAATATCCGCATTTCAGCGAGGCGGTTAAGCTGTTCGAAAAATGCAAATGATTTGTCGCCACTATAGCCACGGAGATAGTAGAGGCAATTCATGAATTGCCTCTACTAACTGCGAATTATTAATTTCACCTTTGATATTTCCCGCAAACGCTTCAAATTCAATAGATTCAACCAATTTGGTGACAACTATCTATGAAGAATATCTTCACTCATACTAAAAAATATGTTTTTCGCGGACTGATCGCGCTGATTCCGGTAGTGCTCACATTTGTGATCATCCAGTTTTTGTATGTTGCGATCGATCAACGGGTGATGAATTTGGTAGAAGACTGGCTGGGATTCAGTGTGCCGGGACTTGGCATCCTGATTTTGGCGGCAGTGCTTTACATCGCCGGGCTGATCACCAGCAACGTGATTGGCAACCGGATCATCCGAATTATCGAAACGATCACTGAAAAAATCCCGATTATCGGCACGATTTATAACATCGGGAAGCAGCTTTCCACCACGTTTTCGCTGCCGGAAAAGCAGGTGTTCAAACGCGCGGTGCTGGTGGAATTTTTGCGGGAAGATGTCTGGACAATCGGATTTGTTACCGGAACGCTGTTCGACAAAACCAAAAACCAGACCTTGCTGAAAGTGTATGTGCCCACGCCGCCCAACCCGACATCCGGATTCATTCTGTTTTTGCGGGAAGACCAGGTTCGCGATCCCGGCTGGAGCATCGACGCAGCGCTAAAACTGACCGTATCCGGCGGTATTTTGGGACCTGACACAATTCGGGATGTGAAGAGTGAGAAGGGTAAAGTGTAAAGGAAAATGGGTAAAGGATGAAGGATAAATTTTAGAAAAACCTGTGGTTGAGTGGAAACAAAACCCACAACAACAAACCGATAAATATTCCATATTCAATAGAAAATAGTCAATAAATCATGGCTCAGGCAAAAAAGTTCGGCACATTTAGCGGCGTGTTCACACCGTCGATTCTCACGATTCTCGGCGTAATTATGTATATGCGCCTCCCGTGGATCGTTGGCAACGCGGGCATGTGGAGCACTATCGGCATTGTGCTGGTGGCGCACATTATTTCGATCACCACCGGATTGAGCGTTTCCTCCATCGCGACGGACAAAAAAGTGAAAGCCGGCGGCACGTATTACATGATTTCCCGCAGCCTCGGTTTGCCAATTGGCGGCACGCTCGGTTTGGCGCTGGCGGTTGGTCTGGCGTTTAGCGTGAGCCTGTATCTCATCGGTTTTTCAGAAAGTTTTCTGGGCTATTGGGAATTTGAAATCACCAAAAATAACATCCGGATTGCCGGTTCCATTGCACTGCTGCTGGTCACGATCGTCACGTTTATCAGTACGGAACTGGCGCTGAAAAGCCAGTTTTTCATTCTCGGCGCGATACTTTTGTCACTGTTTTCAATTTTTTTGGGCAGCCACGATCTGACTCCGGCAGAACCGCTGATCAATTCCATTCCCGATGCGGCGCCGTGGATGCTGATGTTCGGTATTTTTTTCCCGGCGGTAACCGGTTTTGAGGCAGGCGTTTCCATGTCCGGTGATTTGGAGGACCCCAAAAAGTCGATTCCCTCCGGTTCGATTGCCGCAATCGCGGTCGGGCTGGTGGTTTACATCGGGTTGACAATTTATTTTGCATTCACCGTTTCATCGGATGATTTGATCAACAACCCCAAAGTGTTGCTGGAAATCGCGTTTTGGCCGCCGGCGGTGATTGCGGGTATTTGGTGCGCAACTATTTCTTCGGCGTTGGGCAGCATTTTGTCGTCACCGCGAATTTTGCAGGCTGCGGCGGCGGATCGCATCGCCCCGAAATTTTTTGCGAAAGGGCACGGCAAATCCAACGAGCCGCGCAACGCGCTGTTGATGACGTTTGTGATCGCGGAAGCGGGCATTCTCGTTGGTGAACTGGACATCATCGCGCGGGTAGTATCGATGTTTTTCATCACCACTTACGGCTTTTTGAACATGAGCTGTGCGCTGGAAAATTGGGCGAGCACCGATTTTCGTCCGGAATTTCGCATTCCCGCATGGGTGAGCATCATCGGTTCGCTGGCATGCTTTATCGTTATGATTTTATTGGACTTCCCGGCGATGGTTGGCGCAACGGTTGTGCTCGGCGGACTCTTTTTGTATCTCAAAAGAAAAGAATTAACGCTGGAATCGGGCGATACCTGGGAAGGTGTGTGGTCGTCCGTTGTGCGCAGCGGGCTGCAGCGACTGTCGCAAACCGTGCAACATCAACGGAACTGGCGACCGAACATCATTTTGTTCAGCGGCGGCAACGAAACGCGACCGCATTTGGTGCAATTTGGCGAATGGCTGGTTCGCAAACGCGGTATCCTTTCCAATTTCGAGCTGATCGAAAATGCCGGGGCAACATCAGCAATCGCCAAAACAAAAGATACAGAACCAGAACCGGACGCACATATTCCGGGTATTTTTTCCCGGACGCTGCAATGCCGGAACATTTACGAAGGCATGGAAGCGGTGACGCAAATTTACGGTTTTTCCGGTATCGATCCCAACACGGTGATGCTCGGTTGGGCACGAAACAGCCGCGATCCGCTGCGATTTGCTCATCTCATTCGCCAATTCAGCGAATTGGACAACAATATATTGATGCTCGATTACGACGCCGAACGCGGTTTCGGCAGCAAAAAAACCATTGATTTGTGGTGGCGCGGCGGCAGCAACAACGCCACGCTGGCGTTGAATATGCTCAAATTTTTGCGCACTTCAGAAGATTGGGAATATGCCCAAACCCGGATTTTGACAGTGGTCGATAACAGCGCGCTGGTGGCGCGAGTGCAGAAAAATCTCAACCGCATTCTCGATGATGAACGGATCGAAGCGGAAGTAAAAATCATCAATAACGCGGTGGAAAAACGCCCCTTTGTGGAAATTGTGAAACGCGAATCCGGCGAAGCGGATTTATCGATGATCGGGCTTCCACCGATTACCGACCAAAATGCGGCATCGTTTATCGAACAAACAGACAGCATTATTTCGGAGCTCGGCTCCGTGCTATTAATTGGCGCATCTTCATATTTTGAAACACTTTACGTTGGCATCGAAACTGAAAAAAGCACTGCTGCGCCGCAGGAAATTGCCGGCGAATGGCCGGCGTTGATCGAACAATTACCGGCGCTGAACCTGCCGGAACAGTTCCGACACAGCGAGGCTTCGCACGAAACTGTGCGCAAAACCGTGGTTTCGATATCGGACGATTCCCAATCGACCCTGCACGATTTTTACAGCCAAACGTTGCTGGAATTGCAGTCCGGCAGCACCCAACTGGTCGCGCAATTACAAAACCTCACCGAACGCAGTTTCGATATCCTCAAAAAACAACTGCCCCAACTCGGCTCTGCCCGTTATCAAAAGTTGCTCTCCCGGGTGCAAACGGATGTCTATTTTCACACCCGGCAATCGGTGCAACAGTACCGGGAGCAAAGCGTCACCACGCAAAAAGATGTGCTCAACACCGGACTCGACCAATTGCAGAAACGAATGGATGAACTGGTGCAAACATTACCCGACAACTTTGCTGTTTTTTATGAAATTGATCAACTTCAACCGCAACCGCAGGATCATTTTTCGCTGCGCTGGTTCAAATTTCGCAAACGGCTGAAATACCGCTTTGGCAAATCGCCGATTTCGGTGCAGCTGGATTTGCGAAAATTGTGGCAATTTCAAATCGCGACGCAATTCAATAATATGTTGCAGCAACAGTTTTCCGCGTTTGGGGTTGAACATTACGAGCTTATTTCGGCTGTTACCAAATGGTTCAATCACATCCGCGATTCGCTCGGCGATATCCAGCAACATGCAAAAAACAACGATTTAACCGCAGAAGTTATCGATTCGGAACGGCAAAAGCTGGATCAACAATTGGCAGATATTAACCGGGAAATGGCGAACGGCAATGCGCAAATCATGTTGCAATTGTTGCGCTCAACCGCAGAAATGCGGCAATCGACCATCGAAACCGCCTTCCGGTTGGAAAGCCCGCGCTCGTTCAATCATTCGCTGGAGATCCCCAAAAATGCGCAGGAAACCCGCGAAAATTTAAACGCGATTCCCGAAGCGTGGTCACAAAACATGACACTGGTTTGCAATTTTGCAGTGATGGAACTGCATCTCGCTGCGCTCCAAAACCGGCTGGGCGTGGTTACCCAAAAATTCCGCGAGCAACTCAGTCTGAAAATGGAAAATACGGCATTGGATCAGTTACAGTCCGTTGCCGATGGGCTGGAAAGCCTGTCAACAGCCGGTGAAAATGGCGACACCAAAAATATGGCGAAGCTCGCGGCAAGCGAATTTGGTAGTTTCGGCACTGCCGAAATGCTCAACGAGTTGCGAAAAGATGTGCAGGAAGCCGTGCAGGATTTGCCGGAAAATGTGGATATTATTTCTGAAACATCGTTTCAGCAGATCGAAACGCAACAATTTGACGGGTTGGAAGTTGTGTCTGTTTCGCTGCGGCAATTGGCGGGTTATCTCGTCGAAACACGGCTGGTTGCGCCAGTCGAGAAACAGCTGGAAAAGCTGCCGGCAACGCTGCGCGAATCGCAAAATGTGAGCAGCGAGGTTGTCCGGCTGGTTAGTTTTAGCCTGTCCGAAATGGAAGCTGTGCCGGAGTTTGAACAGGAAATCGGCGAAACGATCACACCGTTGCAAAATATTATTCAAACCGGATTGCGGCGCATCGCTCAGGAAAAAGAATCGCTGTTGCAGTTTTCGCAATCGCTGATGGATTTTATCGATCAGCAGCGCAACGCGACTTTCGAAAAATTGAATCCGTATGTCGCCGTGCGCGACGCCGGGAAAATCGGGCAGTATATTCGCGCAGAGGAAAGTCGCAAAGTACTTTCCGGTGTTGACGAGGGGAAACAGCGTGTTAAAAACATTATTAACAATACCTTGGTTCGATTGCTTTATCGCCGCAGCGAAGGCGTTTTGCTCGCACGAAAACTCTGGGAAACCGGTGAGCAACACAGCGCCGCACCGGTCGAGCGGCTCCTTTCGTTGGTTGAATCGGTTTCGCCACAACCTGAAATTCTGGAAAATTTACCACTGTTTTATCGCCAATTGTTTCTCGCCAAACAGGCGATCGGCAATGAATTTTGGGTAGGGCGACAAAAAGCGTTGGCACAAGCCAGCCAAATTTTGAAACGCTATCAGGCCGGATACAGCGGCGCAATGCTGGTTTTGGGCGAACGCAACAGCGGCAAAACTGCACTTTGCCGGGCGGTTGCCGCCAATCATTTTGCCCGGAAATCGGTGTTCCAATTATTTGCGCCGGATGCAGGCAGTTGCGACCCGGCTGTATTTTTGCGGACGCTGCAGGAAACCACTCACATCAACGAAACCACGCCGGAGCGTGTGTTAGAGGCGTTGCCGCCGGATAGTGCGATTATTATCAACGATCTGGAATTGTGGTGGGAACGCGGCGCGAACGGGTTTGCAGTGATCGATGAACTGTTGCGATTGATCAACCGGTTTTCAAAAGATTGCCTGTTTATCGTGAACGCGAATACGCACAGCTACAAATTTATCAACCGGTTGAAAACAATTGACGAATCGTTTATCGGCGTCATTTTTTGCGAGCCGTTTGACGCAGAAGATTTGCAAAACGCCATTTTGCTGCGCCACCAATCCACCGGATTGGAATTTGTTTACGACGGCGAAATTGAAAGCGCCATTTCCCGGCTGAAAATGGCGCGGCTGTTTAACGCGTATTTTGATTTTTCAACCGGAAATATCGGGGCGGCGCTGCTGGCGTGGATCAGCCATATCGAAAAAGCCGGCAAAGATCGCCTGACTATTCGGATGCCCGATAATCCCGGCATCGACCGGATGAACAACCTGAAAGCGGAGTGGGCAATCTGGCTGACGCAGTTTGTGCTCCATAAACATCTCTCGAATGAGCGATTGCAGCGGTTGTTCCGCAGCAGCCGCGATGACGTTTCTGCGATGCTGCGCACGCTGCAACGCACCGGATTGCTCATTGAAAATCATGGCACATGGGAAATCAATCCGCATGTGGAGCCGTTTGTCGTTGAGAAATTGCAAGAGATGGAGCTATTATGAATCCGGCTGTAAGTTTCGAAATATCGCAATTTTCGATTTTTCAGATGCTCATTATCGGCACTGCATTATTTGTTGTGTTGCGTATTTTGCGCAGAATGATACGCCGCCTGTCGGTCGGCAAACCGGCGCAAACACTGCTGAAACGGTTTTGGCCGCTCGCCGAAACCATCGTTTGGGTTGCGTTTTCACTAACATCACTCGCTGTCATTTTTGATGACCGGGTGTTTTACACAGGTGCTGTTTTGTTGGTAATTGTTGCCATTTCCGGCTGGTTTTTCTGGTTTGTATTGCGCGACTGGATGGCTGGCGTTATCCTGAAAATCCGCAATGTGCTGCATCTGAATCAGCCGTTGCAGATTGGCGACATCAGCGGAACAGTGCTGCGGCTCGGCGATTTATCGCTACAACTTCAGCAGGAAAACGGCGCCATCGCAGAGATCCCGTATGCGGCGGTTGCCGGAAACATATTGCGAACCAACAATCCGGACGCCGGCGGCTCCGTTCACAAATTTGTCGTCGATGTGCCGCAATTTTCTTCGACGGAAACAGCGCAGCAATGGCTGCGAAATGCCATTTTGCAATCGCCGTGGTGGCCGCCGCAAAGTGAACCCAAATTCAAAATTATCGCGGAAAACCGGGATAATTTTCAGATCGAGGTGCAACTTGTATCGCTCGATGCCCGGTTTGTTCAATCGGTTCAGCGGGATGTTCTGCAGCAAATTAATGTGTTGCGCCAACCGAATTAACCGGAAAAAATCTGTTCATTTAATCGTATTTTTCGCTTTGTAACCCACCCAAAATGGCCTAAATTTTGGTCAAAATTAACCGTATGTTTAACGATACTCATACTTCCGGAGGTTGGAAATGAGGATTGATAAAATTGCCGAACTATTGGGCAGCGAAGCAGATTATTTCTTAAATCACCAATCAAAAACCATTGATAAATCACATCTGCACTTGCCGGGGCCGGATTTTGTGTCGCAGGTTTGGGAAAGCAGCGATCGCCCTGTTTCCGTATTGCGTAATATGCAAACATTGTTCAGCCATGGCCGGATGGGCGGAACAGGTTTTCTCTCCATTTTGCCGGTCGATCAGGGAATTGAACACTCTGCAGGCGCATCATTTGCACCGAATCCGATCTATTTTGATCCCGAAAACATTGTGAAACTGGCTATCGAAGGCGGCTGTAATGCTGTCGCTTCAACGCTGGGTGTGTTGGGCTCGGTTGCCCGTAAATATGCCCACAAAATTCCGTTCATTATGAAGCTAAACCACAATGAGTTGATGAGCTATCCGAATACTTTTGACCAAATTATGTTTGCCAACATCGATCAAGCGTTCCAGATGGGTTGCGTTGCTGTCGGTGCGACCATCTATTTTGGTTCGGAAGAAAGCCATCGCCAGATTATTGAAGTGTCCGAAGCGTTCAATCACGCGCATGAGTTAGGGTTGGTTACGATTTTATGGGCATACACCCGGAATCCCGAGTTCAAACAGGACAAAGATTACCACGTTTCTGCAGACCTGACCGGACAAGCCAACCATTTGGCAGCAACCATTCAGGCAGACATTGTGAAACAAAAACAGCCGGAAAACAATGGCGGTTACAACGCGCTGAAAGGCTTCGGGAAAACACACCCGAAAGTTTACAGCGAACTGACCAGCGAGCACCCGATCGACTTGTGCCGCTATCAGGTTGCCAACTGCTACATGGGTCGGGCCGGTTTGATTAACTCCGGTGGTGCGTCCGGTAAAAACGACCTGGCACAAGCTGTGAAAACCGCTGTGATCAACAAACGCGCCGGTGGAATGGGTTTGATTTCCGGACGGAAAGCATTCCAGAAACCGATGACAGAAGGCGTTGAATTGTTGAATGCCATTCAGGACATTTACATCAGCAAAGAAGTGACAATTGCTTAATTTACAGTAATTTAACTAACTATATTTTAAGGCTGTTCATTTCGGTGAACAGCCTTTTTTTATCAGGGCAACTCTTCCAAAACAGCGGTCACATCCATGCTTTTTAGCGCGTCAACAGCAAATTCCCACGCGCCTTCCTGACACATCCCGCTCATTTTGGCAAAGGTGTACGATTCAATGGCGGTGCGTAAACACTCTGCTTTTATCGCCTCGGCAATGCGGCGTTCTTTTTGCTCACCGGCAATCTGCTCCGCAGATTTTTTACCACCGGCTGCCGCAACGATGTCACATTCCGTGCAATCGATCTCCATTCCGATAACCTTTACCCGCTCCCCTTCGGATAATATCCAGTTGCGATTTTGCCATGGCGGATTATGCCGCAAATGCCGGGTATGCCCGCAGCTCAAATCCGCTACCCAATCGCCAACCTGATCCGTGTGAAATCCTGTTATTTTTTGTATCATTATTATCTCCATTCGTCAACCATGAAAAATAATGGATAACTGACAAAATGCAAATCAAAAAATCTGGCTTCAATTTAAAAAATTCATCATTTTCGAACGAAAACAAACTTCACAAAAAAGTGATAATCTGTTGAACACTTCGTTATTACAGAATCTTGAACACATATTATATTTCAGCGTAGAAAAAATTAAAAATAAATACAGGAGTCGTCAACACATGAAATCACTATTTTTTGCAACCATATTGGCTTTTGGATTGATTTTGCCGGGGCTATTTTTTGCCTGTAACGGTAACGAATCCATGAGTGAAGCGAACTTAAATCAAGTGTCGGATAGTCAATTGTCTGATAACGGAAATTACGAGAAAGCAACTTTTGCAGGCGGTTGTTTTTGGTGCATGGAATCGCCATTTGAAAAAATTAACGGCGTAAAGTCTGTTATTTCCGGATATGCGGGTGGCGAGAAACCAAACCCGAGTTATGAGGAAGTTTCCTCCGGGCAGACAAAATATCGCGAATCGGTGCAGGTAACATTCGATCCGGAACAGATTACATATGAAGAATTGCTGAACATTTACTGGATGCAATTTGATCCCACCGATGCCGGCGGGTCATTTTACGATCGCGGACATCAATACACTTCAGCCGTATTTTATCACGATGCGAAACAAAAAGAATTGGCTGAGCAATCTAAAAAGGATTTGGCAGCGTCGAAGCGATTCGACAAACCGATTGTTACGCCAATCATCGAATTCACCAATTTTTATCCGGCAGAAGATTATCATCAGGATTATTACAAAAAAAATCCCGGACATTACCAGCGCTACCGCAAAGGCTCCGGACGTGATGCGTTCATCAAAAAACATTGGGGGGATCAGAAAATGAGTTCAACCAACAAATACAGCAAACCATTCGATGACGTTTTGCGCGAAAAACTCACCAAGTTACAATATTACGTGACTCAGGAAGATGGCACCGAACCGTCGTTCAACAATGAATATTGGGATAACAAAGAAGAGGGAATTTACGTGGATGTGGTTTCCGGTGAACCGTTGTTCAGCTCAACCGACAAATACAAATCCGGCACCGGTTGGCCCAGTTTTGTGCGCCCGATCGCCCCTGAATTTATCGTCGAAAAAACCGATGTTAAGCTGTTTTATCCCCGAACCGAAGTTCGCAGCAAATACGGCAATTCCCATTTGGGACACGTTTTCGACGATGGTCCGGAACCCACCGGGCTGCGATATTGTATCAATTCGGCAGCATTGCGGTTCATCCCAAAATCCCAATTAGCCAGCCAGGGTTATGGTGAGTATCTAAAATTGTTTGAAAAAATAAATTGATAAGCGGTTGGTTTTATGAGGTTTATCAAAAAGGGGCGAACAGATGTCGCCCCTTTTTTTAATTTGTCGAGAACATCCGGATCGTATAATCCAACAACTCGATATCCCCGTATTTGCCGTGCCCCGGCACCACGGTTTGCACATCTGGAAATGCTTTTTTCACTTTTCTGATCGTCGATGGCCATTCCAACGTGTTGGCATTATTCAAATTCCCTTTGCCTGCGTTTAACGATTTAATCATGCATCCGCCAAAAACCAGCCGGTCTGCCGGAAACCATGCAACGATATTATCAGTTGTGTGCGCTTCTCCGAAGTATTCGCAAACGATTTCTTTGTCACCCAGTTGGAAAACTAATTTATGATCGAAACCGATTTGCGGAATGACATTATTTTCATTTGCAGCCAGTTTGAGCGTGCGGATGTTCGCATACGATGGAATACCGCGTTTGTGGAACGCGGCAAGCCCACCCAAACAATCGTCGTGATAATGATTTACCACAACGCCTTTGATCCGCACTTTTTCCACATTTTCCAACCAATTGATAAGAATTTCGGATAATGAATCATTCGCCGGCGTGTCAAACAGATAACACTCGCCATTGTTGATATAAATTAATCCGTTGCAGCTAACATTTCCCCAACCTTCCACCTGCATCATTGAATCGTGAATAAGGGCATTTTCGGACAACGGGATGATTTTCAAATCGTCAGAAATAACAATCGTTTTATCGGTATCCTGTGCAAATAATTGCACAGATAACAACATGTAAGCAATAAAGTTAGCTACTGTTTTCATTTTTAGTGATGCTCCGTTTTTCGGGTCCAACTATTGTTTAGCCACTCTAAAAATTCTTTTCCGGGAAACGCCAGTTCAAAGCGTTCCTCAAAATGATTTTCATCCAAAATATGGAATGTTAAACGGGCTTTTAACCCCGTTGGTGCGTTTTCGCTGTGCGTTGAAACGAACACTAATTTTGAAGAATCCGATGCAACCGTATCCATTGCGAAAGTATTTACAAAACCTTCGCTGTTAAATTGGCGGGCAATTAACAGATGTTGGGATTTATCGAAACTGAAAATCGTCCAATCTTCATGAAGCTCGCCAGTTGGGTTTTTCTCCTGCGGATCGAAGGCAGACTGATTTTCGGATAACAAAAACGTTTTTCCGATAACCCATTTGTATTCTCGTGTGCCTTTGCCGATACCCGCTTTTCCGGTTTCGTGTCCACTCCAACTGCCTTCAAAATATTGCATCATTTTCCATGGATTATCTGCCGCCTGGTTTTGTTGTGACTGCAATTGAAATGAGAAAGCCAAAACAACAACAACCCATTTTGCCAGATTTTTTGTCGCTGAATTGAAAATTGTGTTAATAAATTTCATCTTTGATACTCTGCTTTTTGGGGAAATACTCTGGTTTAACGCAAGTTACTCATTACAAAAGGTAATCGTTAACCATCATTATTACAACACTTTACGGGAAATGTATCCGGAATAATCTTTTAATTTCGGCTCGTATTTTTCATTAATTAAGTGCGAAGAAATCAAAAAATCCGCGGAAGAGCGGTTACAGGCAATCGGGATATTGTAAACCACAGATATACGCAACAAAGCTTTTACATCGACATCGTGCGGCTGTGGTTCCATTGGGTCCCAAAAGAAAATCAGGATATCCACTTTGCCTTCGGTGATCAGCGCACCCAATTGCTGATCGCCGCCAAGCGGACCGGATTTGAGCTTGGTAATTGCTTTCAATTGATCCCTTCGGCCTTCGCTGGTCAGCTTATCCTGAATTGCAGCCTCAATCATTTTGCCGGTTGTTCCGGTACAAATCAAATTGTGGTTCAGCAACATTTCATAATTCCACTCAACCCACTCGATCAAGTCCTTTTTTCTATTGTCGTGAGCCACTAAAGCCAGATTTTTAATCGCTTTCATCATTACATCCTTTCGATGTGATGTATCTGAAATTATTATTCTGTCGCGTTAACGGAGTGATAACATAATGCACTGAAGATTGGAAACAAAGAATTTCGTAAAGTGATTCGCTGAAAATTTTTGCAAAAAAAAAGCCCGCAGAAAAATTCTGCGGGCTTTCCGAAATGATTCAATATTGACTCAAAAGTGTTACAAGGTTACAACATCTTGTGCTTTGACACCTTTTTGATCTTTTGTTTTCGTAAATTCAACACGTTGGCCTTCCGACAAAGAGCGGAAACCGCCGTTTTCACGAATGGATGCATAGTGAACAAATACATCTTCACCATCTTCTGTTGAAATAAAACCATAGCCTTTGCTATCGTTGAACCATTTAACCACGCCAGTTACGCGATCAGACATAATACGACTCCTTTGAATATGAACTATTACAAAAAAATTACTATTTTTCAGAAGAATCTGTGAATTAATACCATTTACGGCAGGTGATCCCTCTAAAAAGTCTATGAATGTAATGTAGTATTTTTATTTTTACAAGAAAAAAAACAAATTTTTGCTGTAAACTCAAAATTACAGTCTGTTTAGCGTTATAATACAAGCTTCATCAGTCACTCCCAGAAAGCGATTCTTCAATAAAAATAGTTGCGCAAACCTACTTTCTGAGCTAATATTTGATTTGGACAAATGAAAGGGATTGATCGTTATTGAGTGAACATATTTTGCATCAAGAGCCGGAAAAAGCGATTCTGGCTGGTATTGTTTTACCCCGTGACAGGCGATGGGAAGTTGAAGAAAACCTGATGGAATTGCGACAGTTGGCGACAACCTCCGGCGTTGTGGTTGTAGATCAAGTGTTGCAGGAACGCCAGCAATATCACCCCGCACATTTTCTCGGTAGCGGCAAGGTGGATGAGCTTCACGATTTGGTGAAGATGCACAAAGTTGAAACCGTGATCTTTGATGCAGACCTTTCTCCCGCACAAGTGCGAAATCTCGAAAAAAATCTGCAGGCAAAAATTATCGATCGCAGCACGTTAATTCTCGATATTTTTGCCAAACATGCCCGGACGCGAACAGCAAAAACGCAAGTTGAACTTGCGCAATTGCAATACTTGCTGCCTCGCCTAACCCGGCAATGGACACACCTTTCCCGGCAGGTTGGTGGTGTAGGCACCAAAGGACCGGGCGAAACCCAGCTGGAAACCGACCGCCGATTGATTCGTACCCGGATCGATCATCTCCGCCGTGATCTGGAAAAAATCGATCGCCAACGCCAAACCCGCCGACAGGGGCGCCAGAATATGTTTCGTGCATCGCTGATCGGTTACACAAACGTTGGTAAATCAACCATCATGAATCTGCTTTCGGGTGCTGACGTACTGGTCGAAGACCAGTTGTTTGCAACGCTCGATCCAACCGTCCGGCAGGTGCAACTCAACAAAGAACACACCATTTTACTCAGCGATACCGTCGGTTTCATCCGCAAATTGCCTCACCATTTGGTGGAGTCGTTTAAAAGCACGCTGGACGAAGCCGTGGAAGCAGATCTCCTGCTGCACGTGGTCGATGTCGGACATCCCTCATTTCATGAGCAGATTGACGCCGTAAACCAGGTGTTGGAAAGCATAAAAGCGCATGATAAACCGACGCTAACCGTATTCAATAAAATTGATAAAATTGAAGAAAAAGCCCAACTGGAAGTGTTGCGAAAACAATATCCGGACAGCGTTTTTATCAGCGCAACCCGGCATATTCGCACGGAAACGCTGATTGATGCACTCGTAAAATTCATCGAAAATACATTTGTTGAAACGAGCATCTGCATTCCGTTACACCATTCCCGGCTGGTGCACACCATCCACGAAATGGCAGTTGTCGATCAGGAAAAATACGAGGAAGACGGCATACACCTGCGTTTCAGATCAGATCAAACTGTTCGTGACCGGTTGTTGCAGCACATCAACAAAACCGTTTCTGCTGATGGCAACGGTGTCGAAGGTTGACGATGCTACTCAATTTATCATTTTGATTTTTGCCAATTTTTTGTGATGCTGATGCAATAATCCAGAATGCAATTTCATTCCATGAACAGGACATGACTGAATGACCCAATTGACGTTTCAACGCTGTATTCACCTGATATTTCTAATTGCTATCTTGTTGTTTTTACCGGCTTTCGGTCAATATGTCCGGCAGGAAAAATTTGCCAATGAACAAGATCGCCGGGCAAGATATGAGCTCGACGACTGGATTAGCCACAGCACTTCGCACTCATTTTCCAGCGCGACAATCGGCACACATTATTTATACATCGCCACCAAAGATGGCGGAATTCTCCGTTATCACATTCTCGAAAATTATTGGGATTTTCCATTTACGACCAGCAGCGGATTACCGAGCAACACCGTTTTGGATGTGTATTACGATCCCGAAACCGGATTTTTGTGGGCGATTACGCCAAACGACATTTCTATTTTTCAGCCGGCTTCGAAAGAATGGATCAGCAAATCCGAAACGCCCGGATGGCCATACGATTCGCCGGAACGCGATTCCTCCGGCATTCGACCGAGAAATAATGACCAGATCAACCGCGGTGTTTTTTTCAACCGGGAAGCCTTGCTGAATCTGCCCACTTTTTTTGCCAACGGCTCGTTCAGCATTTTGTCCGATTGGCGATTGAGCGATGACAACACATTTGATGAATATTTAATGGTTGGCTACATCCGCGACCGATTCGACCGGATATGGTTTTTGGTCGATGGTTTTGGGATCGGGCAGGGCGATATGTTTTCCCAACGCGCCGATTTTTATCGCATCGGGCTGCCCGATATTTCACCCAGAGCCATCGAATTTCAGGGTGACGATTTGTGGATTGGCGGTGTCGGTGATCGCCGGGGCATTTCCGGAATCGCGTTGTGGCCATATAATTCGGCAGAATGGGAGCATTTTCAGGCCAAACGCATCGCCCGGTTGCCGTCGGATAACGTTTTTTCGATGCTCGCCGACGGCGATTCTATTTGGTTCGCCAGCGATTTCGGCGTTTCACTGTTCGATTATGGCGATCTCAATTGGAAAAATTACAGCACCCGGGAAGGCATGGCAAGCAACGAAGTGAACGATCTCGCAATCGTTAATGATTATCTGTATGCGGCAACCCAGCAGGGCATTTCCCGCATTAGTCTGCTCACCGGAAATCTCGAAAAGACGAAAGATAAGCGATTTATCAACTTGCCGGTTTGCCGGTTTGCGCTGCAATCCGATACGCTTTGGGCGGGAACGCTTCGCGGTATTTTCCGGCGGCTGCCGAATGCGGCGGAATGGGAATTTGTGCCATCCCGGGCTTCTATTCAGGATTTGGAAATCACCGCAGTTGGCACATTTGAGGACGAAATCTGGTTCGCATCTACCGGCGGCATAACGCTTTACGAACAGAAAAGCGATAAATGGCAAAGTTTTCCGCAACTTGCGTTCGAAATATTTCCGCCGTATAGCGATATCAAAGTGAACGAATCAGCCGCATGGGTTGCGACGGATTCCGGGCTGTTAAAATATGACAAACTACGCGGTTACTGGCGATTGTTCACGACCGAAGACGGTTTGCTCGACAATCGATGCCACCAATTATTGCTGGACGGCGATTTTATCTGGATTGTTACCGACAAAGGCATCACGGAATTTTACTGGAATTCCCCCCAGCGCAGCGATTGAAAATAAAAATACAGGAGTAACAGGATGAAATTTTGGGTAAATGGTTTGTTAATCGCATCGTTAATTGCAGCTTTTTCGTGCGAAAACCAATCCGCATCGAAACAATCAGCTGCGGCGGCAAAAGCAGAACAGACGCTCAACTCCCCGGCTGTAAACGTCATAAATGTAACCGAAGCGCAGCAAAAAATTGAACTCAATCCGGATGCTGTGGTAATTGATGTGCGGACCAAAGCCGAATACGATAGCGAAACCGGACACGTCATTAACTCGCATCTCATGCCAGTTCAGGAGATAGAGCAATGGTCAACCGAAATCACCGAATGGAAAGATAAAGAAGTGATCCTGATTTGCAGAAGTGGCAATCGCAGTGGCATCGCCGGTGATTATTTGCGTGCGCAAGGTTTCACAAAATTATACAACGTTGCCGGCGGCATGAATTCCTGGAATAAGGAACAACTGCCCGTTGCAAAAACCGGACAGTAATTTTTTCTGATTATTTGAAAATCAGCGTTCGTAAGTGATTGTAAAACAACGCGATAGGAAATCCAACCACATTCGGATAACAGCCGTTTATTCCGGAAATAAACGGCGCTGCAAACCCTTGAATGCCATATCCACCCGCCTTATCTTTCGATTCCCCGGTTGCCATATATGCAACAATTTCCTGATCCGTCAGCGAAACGAATGTCACATCGGTTGATTCAAAATCGGTGATTTCCCGATCCGGTGTTTTGAGGCAAATTGCTGAAATCACCTGATGGGTTTTTCCACTGAGTTTGCGGAGCATCATTTCGGCATCGGCGGCATTTACCGGCTTTCCCAAAATCTCCCCGTTTTGAACAACAATTGTATCTGCAGCAATTACCAAATCCGCCTGTTCGCGTTCGGCTACCCAAACCGCTTTATCCCGGGCATTTTGCGTCGCAAAATCCGCCGCATCGCGAAATGATTCGGGATTTTCGTCCACATCCGCCGGAACGATTTCAAACTGCAAACCGAGATTCCGCAACATTTCAACCCGGCGGGGCGATTGACTCGCCAAAATAATCCGCCGGTTTTGCAATTCGCACAAATCGTTTAAAAACATATTTTTAGACAATCGTTTTCTAATCCTTTTTCAAAATTCCGCGTTACTTTTTTACCGGCTCCAACCCCAAATTGCGCCCTTTTTCCAATGCCGGAACGCCGTTTTCCAGCCATTCCGGTGCCGGCGCACCTTTCAAAAAGTGATCAAAATATTGTTGCAGACGAATTTGCCAATCACGTTTTTTGTGATATTTCACCGGCCAATGCGGTTCATCGTTATAGTTGATCAACCACGCCGGTTTGCCAAGCCGCCGCAACGCCACAAACAACTCAATGCCCTGATACCACGGCACATGCCCGTCGTGATCGTTGTGCATGATCAGCAATGGCGTTTGAATTTTATCCACCCAGAAAATCGGTGAATTTTCGATGTATCGTAACGGATAATCCCAAATTGTGCCGCCAATGCGGCTTTGGGTGTGTTCATACTGGAACATCCGGCTGAGTCCGGTTTGCCAGCGAATGCCACCGTATGCGCTAAACATATTCGAAACCGGCGCACCCGCTTCCGCCGCTTTAAAAATATTGGTTCGGGTAACCAGATAGGCAATTTGGTAACCACCCCAACTATGCCCCTGAACGCCGATATTTTCCGCGTCCACAAAGCCCTGTTCGATGAGATGCGTGACGCCGGGCAGCACGGCTTCAACCGCGCTTTCGCCGGGATATCCGGTTTCATATGGAATATCCGGCACAAAAATGACATAGCCGCGGCTGGCATAAAATGTAAAATTGATGATCGATCGATGTGGCGCCGGCGCAACGTGACGGTTTAGATTGTCCGATCCTTTTTCGTAGAAATACACCAGCATCGGGTATTTTTTGCTGCTGTCGAAATCCTCCGGTTTGATGAGCAGCCCGTCCAGCAATTCGCCATCGAGTGAACGCCAGTTGATCAGCTCAATTGTGCCCCAGTTGTATTCCGATTGCTGCGGATTGACATCGCTAACCTGTTTCATATTCGAAAAATTGGCGTTGCTGACCCACACATCGGGGAATTCCTGAAAACTTTCGCGGGTAAACAACATTTGCTCGTCGAGTTTGGCTTTCACGGGGCGGGGAAAATTTTTGGGCATCATCACCAATTCGATCGGCGCAGATGCGCCTTTGACGGTATCCCTGAAAAACCCTTCGGATTTATCCGTCTGATTAAATGCGGAAAGCAGCATCGGCATGTCAGCAGAAATAAATTGCGCATCGCGATCCAGTTTGACATATCGCAATCGCAAATCGCGCTGACGCCCGATGCCATCGGTTACGTTAACCGGCGGATTTTTACCGGCAGGATCGCACGCCCAGATATCAAATTGATCGTAAATTAAAAATTGGCGGTCATCCTCTGTCCAGCCGGCGAATCCGTAGCTATCCGGCAGATACGGCCAATCGTGTTTTTCGTTATAAAATGCCTGTGGGATTTGTTTCGTTAAATCGTTGATTTGTTTGCGTTTAACATCATAAACCTGCCAACTGGAATCGGCGCGATTCCACCAAAACAAATAATTTCCTGACGGTGAAATCTGCGCTTCAGATTGCAATTTTTCCGCAACCAGTTGACGCGTATTTTTTTTGAGATCGAGCCAATAGACGTCGTAATATTCCGGATAAACCCACGAAATTTCCAGTTGATAGGCCACATTTGTGCGACCGATCGCCACATCGGCATCGCCTTCTGCAGCAATTTCGATATCGGGTAGCGATTCGGTTGCCAATTGGACAACCCGTTTTTTATCGATATCCGCCATCGCCAAATAGCTTTTTTTGCGATCTTTTTCCACATTTGCCAATTGAACCGTCATCAATTCCGGATCTTGCCAATGCCAGATATCGACGTTCACATCTTCATCTTCGGGTGTTTTTTCCTCCGGCTCCGGTGCCGGTTTTGGCGCAGTACCGAAAAACAATCGTTTGCCATTTTTGGAAAAAGATAATTTTCCGTATTCGCTGATCCACCAGTTTTCCGGAAACGCAGCGTTTCCGGATGCCGCCAAATTGCGCGGCTTATCGCCGTCAAACGACCAGTAATACAACGCATATGCCGGCTGATCGGCGGAATAATCATCTCGATTCGACAAAAATCCGAGCTGCTCACCGGATTCATCCAGCACAATCTGTTTGTAATCGCCGGGGCCGGTTTGCACCGGAATCCGTTCGCCGCTGGCGGTCAGGACGACAAACATGCCATCCGCGCTGCTATCTTTGCTGGAAGTTGCAAATGCCAGCGTTACGCCGGTTTTCGCGATAGTGTAATCGGTAACGTGTTCGTATCGCCACTCGCTGCCGTCTTCCAGTTTGCGCAACGCCAAAACATTGCCGTCGGATTTTTTCTTTTTATCTTTTTTTCCGTCGGTTTTGGGTTCCTTTTTTTTCTCTTTTTTCGGCTCGGGTTTTGCCGAATCTGCAGCAGTTGTGTCTTTCGGCTCCGGCATTTCTTCCAATAAATAGGCCAGCCACTGTCCGTTTTTTTCGGGCAATCGCCACGATTTCACATCGTTGATTACCGTTTTGCTGCCGTCCGACAAATCCACAATCAGCAAAGAATCTTTGGGCATTTCATCCTTCTTTTTCTTCGCTTTTTTGGCAGCTTTCACGGTTTCTTTGGCAGGGCTGATTTTGGCAATCGCAAAGCGGGAATTATAGCTGAATTCAGCACCGGATGCTCGTAAAGCACTGTAATACGTATCATCTTCCACATTGCGAATATGCAGTTCATTATCACCGTCTTCCGGTCCGGTTACGTACATCACCCATTTTCCATTGGGAGAAATATCTTTTTCTTTGATCTGATTCCAGATGTCGTACGCATCGTGATCGAGCACTTTTTTTTGCCCGAAAAGCGTTACACAGCTAACAGAAATCACCAGAATTACGGTTGACAACCATTTCATTTTTCTACCCCGGATTGTTTGTATTGCAATTTAGGTTGGCAGTTAAAAAAAATTAGTTCAACGGTATCAATTGAATTTCGAATAATTTTGGCCATCGTTTGCCGGTCACAAACAGGCGGTTGTTTTCGTGATCGTATGCGATGCCGTTTAAAACATCGATATTCGGGTGCTGGTCGCCCGGATTCAACAGACCGGTTAAGTCTATTTTTCCCAATATTTTACCGGTCATCGGGCTGATTCGCAAAACCTGGTTTGTCGGCCACACATTTGCAAAAATTTCGCCATCGATAAATTCAAGCTCGTTTAGCTGCCCCAAAAACGGTTTGCCATTTTCCGACACTTCGACAAAACTGGTTTCCACAAATGTAAATGGATCGAGAAAATAAATTTTGGCCGTGCCGTCGCTCATAATCAGCCGTTCGCCGTCGGTGGTAAGTCCCCAACCTTCGGTCGGGTAATAAAATTCTTCGATTAACCCGAAAGATTCCCGGTCGTAGGCAAAACCGGTTTTCGATTTCCAGGTGAGCTGGATAATCCGGTCTTCAAAAATGGTAACGCCTTCGCCAAAATATTTTTCATCTAACAAATGCGATTCCAGCACTTGCCCGTTTTCGATATTCACTTTTCGCAAACCGGATTCGCCGTTCATCCCGGTGCCTTCGTATAAAAATCCATCCGCAAACACCAGACCTTGCGTAAATGCGCTGATATCGTGCGGATAAACATTCACAACACGGTATGAATAATTGCGAACAGTGTTGGTTTCCGCACCCACAAACACTAACGCCAGAATCGTAAACAGAATAATTTTGTTGATCAATTTGCTATTTGCAATTTTCATAAATTTTTCGTTTGTGACTGTTTTTTATTAAGATACAGATTTTCATTTAAACGATCAATAATTTGCAATGCAGACAGGATTTTTACAACCATTTTCTACTTTGGCGGATATTGCCGACAAATTAAAAAGCACTTGTTTTTCAGCAATCGATCCGGTTATTTTTTATCAGAAACTCTCTCTCAAAAAAAAGGTAAACAAAATGAAAACAGTTATTTACCTCGCCGTATCGATCGTCTTTTCCAGTATATTTTTTTCCTGTGCGGATCGTTCGTCAGGGCCGCTGATTCCACCGAAAACACCCACCGAAGTTTCCGGTATCGTGAGCGGAATTTGGGGACAGGATGATTCCCCGATCATTGTTACCGGCGATGTGCAAGTGCCTGCCAATCAAACCCTCAGCATCGAACCGGGAACGCTGATCCAGTTTAAAGAGGGATTCCGATTGACGGTGAACGGGCAATTGGACGCCATCGGCACGGATCGCGAGCCAATCCGGTTTACGGCTGCGGACGTCCACTGGCGCGGCATTCATATTGTAAACGCAACCGGTTCGTCATCGCTGATATTCTGCGAAATTTCCGGCGGCAGTAGCGATGCGCAGCTCGATTCAACCGGAAACGGTATTCTGGAAGTACGTAATTCAACTGCAGATATCCGAAATTCGGTTTTCACCGGAAATAACGGCTACACCGGCGGCGCAATCGCCGCGCTGAACGGCGCAATTATCACCGTCAAAAATTGCATTTTTTACCAAAATCAAAGCCTCATTTATGGCGGCGGCATGTTTGTGATGGCATCGCAAGCCACCATTCACAACAATACGTTTTACAAAAATTATTCTGACAACCTCGGCGGCGGGTTGGTGCTGTTCAACCCGGTTGCAGTGGACATTCAGAACAATATTTTTTATCAAAATGATGCACCGCAGGGATTAAAAACGATATATTTTGCCCGACCAGATTCCGGTTTGGCAATCATCCAGTACAATTTTACCGATCTTGCATTAAACCCCGCTTTCATCAATGAAGGAAATTTGCACATCAGCGCCGGTTCGCCCTGCCAGAATGCCGGCAATCCCGATCCGGCATTCAACGATGTTGATCTGACGCGAAATGATCAGGGTGCGTTCGGCGGGCCGGGCGGTGACTGGAATCCCTGATCCGCGATAAAAACTTTGAAATGGGTTGGCGATCAATAAATATCGCCCTATATTTGTTGCCATTAGCCGGATTTGAAACCGGATTTATTATCGTAAACAATTGTAATTATTGAACTAAACTTATTTTGATATGACAGAGCCCGCAACAACAACCAAAAACCATTCCCGTAAAGAAGTTTGGAAAATGTTTGACCGTATCGCCCATCGATACGATTTATTGAATCGCATGCTATCCCTCGGCCAGGATGTGGTTTGGCGCAAAAAAGTAGCCCGGCATTTGCCGGATCAGCCGGAATTGCATGTGCTGGATGTTGCCACCGGCACCGGCGATTTGATTATTTTTATGCAACAGGCGAACGCAGCGGTGAAATCGGGAATCGGTATTGACATGGCGGAAAAAATGCTCGAATTCGGTCGCCCGAAATTGGAAAAAGCGGGCATCAGCGACCGGTTTTCGCTCAAAACCGGAAACGCCGTAGCCATCCCTTTTTCAGATAATCAATTCGATGCCGCCACAATTTCTTTTGGCATTCGCAATGTAATCGATGTTCCGAAAGCGCTCAGCGAAATGCACCGCGTGCTGAAAAAAAACGGCCGTGCGCTCATTCTGGAATTTTCTCTCCCCAAAAATGCGCTGATGCGCGGGCTGTATTTGTTCTATTTTCGCAATATTTTACCGCGAATCGGCGGGCTGATTTCCGGTGATTCGTTTGCATATCGCTACCTCAACGATACGGTTGAATCGTTCCCGTATGGCGAAGATTTTTGCAAGTTGATGCGCGATGCCGGATTTCGCGATGTAAAAACGGCACCGCTAACATTTGGCATTGCCACTATTTATCAAGGCGATAAATGATTGTTTAATCGATAGTTAACATCTCCGTTTTATCGGCATTACTCCTCCCCTTCCCCCAATACCTTCAGTCAACAGATTCCTAACCGATACTTGTTAATGTTTTCCGGAAACCAGATGTGTTTCCTGTCAACGGTTATCGCCGCCACGGAGCCATTTTATTTAAATTAACCGCGGAAAAATGACGATGTATTTTCGAATTTCAGGATTAAAAATGTTGTTCTTTTGGGCAATGGCGGGATTTACGGCATTTGCCCAAACGCCTACCGGAACGTGGCATGCGGAAGTAACGCATTATCCCCGAACCATTTTTTCGGCAGCCGATACATCCATTATTGTTTCGCGAATCGAAGCTAACCCGCTGCATTTTCAATTATTTACAGGACTTTATCAAACCCTCTCGCAATCACCGGCAAATCGCGAAGCGATTGCAAAAATCACCAAAAACGCCGCGTTTGTGTACGCCATCAATCGAAAACCGGAAAACGGATCACTGGTAAAATTGACAGAAACTGAACGCGAAACCCTCAAAAATTTGGTGTTTCAGGGGTTCGAAACCGCAGATATTTCCGTTAGCAGCTATACCCAATATGACCAGTGGCACTATCGCGCCCGTGAAATAATCTCGTATTGCCAGGCTTACGACATGCTCGCAGGTTGCAATATTCCATTGGATACACTTTGGAACAACGGCGCAAACCGCATTCACGAATACATTTCGAAATTGTACGCGCAAGCCAGCAATCCGCAATTTAACCAGTTTGCCTATTTTGCCAATTTGCGAATCATTTACAGCGCGGCGCTCACGATGGGCGCCATCGTTTTCAATCATGTTGAATCGGCGGATTCCACCCGACAACCGGCAAACTGGGCGGCATTGGGGATGAACAATATCGATCGCTCATTTTGGGATTTTCAGAGCAGTACGGAGAGCGAATCCGGCTTCGCAGAAGGTAGTTATTATTTGACTTACGCGATGCTGTACGCCATTCCGGTGTTCGCATCGCTGGAGCGATTTTTGGGCGATTTCAACGAGGATTTTTTGGGGCGAACCATCCGGAATCCCTGGCACGATGAACATTACATCCGGCTGATGAACACCATTACCAAATTGAAATTGCCAGATGGCGGGCTGATTCCCATCGAAGACGCCTATCTCAATGCGGATTTTCCCGAGCTGGCGATGTTGGGCAACATGCCCGGCACACCGCAGCATTTTGCGTGGCCGTTGAGCGCCGCAATCAAATCGGATTTGAGCAACAAGCTTTCCGGCATTTACGATTTACGGGCAGATTACATCGCCAATGCCGTCGATTTTAGCGAAGTGCCGGAAAATTGGCAACCCACCCAGTTTTTGCCGGAAGCAGGTTCGGTCGTTTTCCGCAACAGTTGGGACAGCACCGCCACGCTGATGCATCTCACCGGAAAAAACGGGCAGGCGCGAACCGCCAATTTTTTTATCCCGAACGGACACAATCACGCCGATGAGGGCGATTTTATGATTTTCGCCGGCGGCGAAATGCTGGCGCTGCATCCCGGATATTTTGATTATCCGAACAATTATCAAACAAAATACAGCGCGCAACACAACCTGATTTTGGTGGACGATGCCGGACCGGACAGCGCACTCCAGTGGAACGGCAACGAACAATTTTTATACGGTGTAGATGCTTTCATCGAAAATACCATCCGGCAGCGCAATAGCGATTTTGCGGAGGTGCGAACGCGCTACCAAAATAGCGACATCCGGCGCAGCGTGCTGTTTGCGGATCGCGATTTTTTTATCATCGTGGATGAAATGCACAGCACAGAACCGCGTAAATTCACGTTTCAACTGCATGGCAACGGCGATGATAGTCTCGGAACGTATCATCCTGATTTTGCTCAACATAGCGCAATCTGGAATGCCGGTGAAATGCGCCTGAAAGCCACGGTTGCCACACCTGACAGCGCCGCAGCATTCGAGACCGTTCGCAGCAAACATGCCCCAAAATATCAGGAATGGGCGCATCATTCAACATTGCGGGTTCACCAAATTGCAGCGAAAACGAACGTTGTTTCGGCACTCGTTCCGTTTCACCAAAGCGAATCCGAACCGCAAATTACGCTGTTGCCGCCATCGCAAAACGCCGCCGGATTGCAGGTTTTTCGAAATGAGCAACGCTATCAGATTGTTGCCGGAACAACGGATTCACTGCTGGCAATCGACCAGCTTACCGGAAATTTCGTTCAATTGGCAACCGACGGACGGCTGCTGTTTATTCGCGAAAACCCAACAGATCCAACGGATTTTTCCGTGCTGTTTTTGGACGGAAAACAGGTGATTTCCGAACGCGTAAATGGCAGCGCGGACACGCTGATTTCGAGCATCGATACAACCGGCGTTTTCGCCGAATTTTACGGCGATACGTTATTTGCAACTATCCTCAATCCCGGCGGATCTGCAAATGCGTTGCGGGTGAACAGCATATTTTTGCCGCTTTCCGTTACTGGCGAAAACATCACGGACTGGGATTATCAGCCCCCATATCTGACCATTTTTTTTGACAGCAGCCGCGCAAATTTCACCGCGATTTTTTCCGATGACTCCAGCCAAACCGGCATTGGCAACACCGGGGAAACGCTGCCGACAAAAATTGCACTGTTGCCAAATTATCCAAATCCGTTCAATCCATCCACGATTATCCGGTTCCAATTGCCAAACGCAGACAATGTTAAACTGCATATTTACAATATGTTGGGTCAGGAAATAAAAACATTGCTCGACGCACACCAACCTGCCGGCGAACATCGCATCGTTTGGAACGGGCGAAATGAAAACGGCAAATCGGTTGCCAGCGGCGTTTACCTGCTGCGGATGGAATCCGGTCATTTTCAACAAACCCGGAAATTGTTGCTGCTTCGTTAATTTCTCAAATGCCAAAAATTATAATCCGCTAATTTTGGTATTACTTTTTGGGAAATTTGAGGATGACTATTAATATTGAGTGTTGTAACTTTACCCCCTTACACAGCTGATGCCGCAATGCCGGCGATTGATCACATTCAACAACAGGATTGAGCATGTTTTCTGCAAACACGATTTCAAAATTTCAGCAGATTAATACACCGTTTTATTTTTACGATATGGATTTGTTACGCCGAACCATTTTTGCGGCGAATGATGCTGCAAAACCGGGCAATTTTCACATCCATTTTGCGATGAAAGCCAATTTTGAAGAGCGCATTTTAAAGGAATTACTGGCAAATGGATTTGGTGCAGATTGCGTAAGTGGCGGTGAAGTTGCCCGAGCGCTTGCGGTTGGTTTTTCTCCGGAAAGTATTGTTTTTGCAGGAGTTGGGAAATCAGATACGGAAATAAAATCAGCATTGGCGGCGGATATTTTTTGTTTCAATTGCGAATCGCCGCAGGAAATTTCGGTTATTGATGAGCTGGCAAAAAGCGCCGGAAAAATTGCGCGGATCGCTTTGCGCATCAATCCTGATGTCGATCCGCACACCCACCATTACATCACCACCGGTAAAGAAGAAAATAAATTTGGGATTTATCGCAGCGATATTCCGGCAATTCTGGCGCAGTTGCCCGAGTGCAAAAACGTGCAATTGGTCGGGATTCATTTTCACATCGGATCGCAGGTAACGGATTTATCAACCTACGAATTGCTTTGCGACAGGGTAAACGAAATTCAGGACGGGCTGGATGAAGCCAATATTCGCATCGAACATGTGAATTTGGGCGGCGGTTTGGGCATCGATTATTATCACCCGGACGAGCATCCGATTGTCGATTTTGAGCGCTATTTTGGCATTTTCCAGAAAAAACTGGCGGTTCGACCGCACCAATCGGTGCATTTTGAATTGGGACGGGCGCTGGTCGGGCAATGCGGCTCGCTGATCAGCAGAGTGCTGTATATTAAAGAAGGTCGCAAAAAGCAATTTGCGATTATCGATGCGGGGATGACGGAACTGATCCGTCCGGCGCTGTATCAGGCGTTTCATAAAATTGAAAATATTTCCAGCGATCGGGCTGAAAAAGAATACGACGTTGTTGGCCCGATTTGCGAATCATCCGACAGTTTCGGCAAAGATATTTCGCTCCCGGAAACCCGGCGCGGCGATTTGATTGCCATTCGCAGTGCGGGCGCGTATGGCGCAGTAATGGCTTCGCGTTACAATTTGCGGGAGCCCGTGCAAGCTGTTTTTTCGGATGATTTGGCTGGTTAGTTTTTTATTTCGAAAAAAAAAGGGGCGAATGACTTCCGCCCCTTTTTCATTTCAGTGTTAACATTCGCGTCATTTTGCGTTACGGATGGCATCCACGGTTTCGGGATGTTCGAGGCTGCTCACATCGCCCGGATCTTCGCCCAAAAACGCCGCGCGAATTACCCGGCGCATCACTTTTGCGTTGCGGGTTTTCGGTAGCGCAGTTGTAAATTTGATGGCTTTTGGCTTCAGCGGTTTTCCCAATTCTGCAATAATCAAATTCATCAATTCTTCCCGGAGCCGTTCGTCCGGTTTTATTCCTTCGCTAAGCACACAAAAAACAACCACTTCGTTATCTTTCACAGGGTGCGGAACGGCAATCGCCGCAGATTCGGTGACTGCGGCATGAGCATTCACAATCGATTCCACTTCTGCAGGTCCGAGGCGTTTTCCGGCAATTTTTATGGTGTCATCGCTGCGCCCGAGGATAAACCACAAACCATCATCGTCGATCGCGGCGAAATCACCGTGCCGCCAGATGTTCTCAAATGTGCGCCAATATGAATCGAGGTAGCGCTCGTCATCACGCCAAAATCCGCGCGTCATACCGATCCACGGCTGGCGAATCACCAATTCGCCAACGGTTCCGCGAACAGGCTCGCCTTTTTCGTTGAGCACATCGGCATCCATCCCCACAACCGGGCCGGAAAATGCACAGGGCTTCAGCGGTTTAAAAAAGTTGCCGCAAACAATGCCGCCGCTGATCTCCGTGCCGCCGGAATAATTGAGAATCGGTTTTTTGCCGCCCAACACGTTGTTGAACAACCACAACCACGATTCCGGGTCCCACGGGCTACCGGTTGAACCCACCGCCCGCAGGCTGCTCAAATCAAATTTTTTGACCGGTCCGTTGCCGTACGGTTTGAGCGCACGTATCAGCGTTGGCGAAACACCGAGATGCGTAACATGATGATTTTCAACGATTTGCCACAGTCGCTCAACATCCGGGTGGTCCGGCGCACCGTCATAAAATACCATTGTTGCGCCAATCAGCAGCGTGCCAAAAACTTCCCACGGACCCATCATCCAACCCATGTCGCTCATCCAATACATCGTGTCCTGCGGTTTTACGTCCATCGAGTGAAACATATCCTGCGCAGCTTTTATGGGGAATCCGCAATGGGTGTGCACCGCGCCTTTCGGGCGACCGGTGGTGCCGCTGGTGTATATGATCATCAGCGGATCTTCCGCAGCAGTGTGTTCGGTTTTGGCTGTGGCGGATTGGAACGGCACAAATTCGTGCCACCAGTGATCACGATCTTTCACCCAATGGACATCGCCATTATTAATGCGATCCACCACAATAACGTGCTTTACAGACGGAACATTTGTCAACGCTTCATCCGCCAGCGATTTCATATCGACCACTTTCCCGCGACGCAGCATGCCATCTGCGGTTACCAACGCTTTGGCATCGGCATCCTCGAGACGGGTTGCAACGGCGGTTGGTCCGTATCCGCTGAACAGCGGCAAAATAATGCCGCCAATTTTGATGATCGCCAAAAACGCAATTGCCAACTCGGGAATCATGGGCATGTACAGCCCGACGGCATCGCCTTTGCCGAGACCGAGGCAGCGCAATCCGTTGGCACAACGATTCACTTCGCGATGTAAATCGGCATAAGTATATTGCCGGATTTCGCCCTCCTCGCCTTCCCAGCGCAGCGCAACGCGGTTTCGGGTTGGAGTTTCCTGCCATTTATCGAGGCAGTTGTGGATGATATTCATTTTCCCGTCAACGCACCAATTGGGAAAAGCTGTGCCGTTCTCAAAATCAACAATTTTTTTATACGGTTTGTAAAATTCGATATTCAGATCAGCAAGTGTCGCATCCCAAAACCACTGGATGTCTTCAATCGATTTACGAAACAGATCGTCGTAACTCGCAATATTATGGGCATTCATGAACGATTGCAGATTACTTTCCGCGATCCATTGGGGATTCGGTTGCCAGGCGATTTTCTGATTAAACGGAAATGTGTCAGTTTTTGCAGACATTTGGCGTGCTCCGGTTTAGGATTTGGACCTCGATGATACGATCAAATTTAACGGTGAAACCGCGTAAATGTCAATGAAGATTACGATTTGCGGCATTTCCCGCATCGCCGCGATCGCAGATTTTTTGGATGAAACCAAATTGTTTGTTATTTTCGAAATCTTGCAACGTTTTGATCAATTTTACAACTTAAAAAAACGAGGTTTTTTATGACGATAGAATTTATCACGTTTCTGTTGGCATTTATCGGATTTGCCGGATTGGCGACGAATGCAATTTATGCCTCTTTCGGCAAAAACCAGCGCATGTTGATGATGATTACGGCTGTGATAATCACCATCCACGTGCTGATGGTTTGGGCATTTCGCTACGAATGGCAATTTTCGCAGGCGACGCGCAATGGCTATGTGGGATTTTTGCTCTTCCATTCTGCGCTGTCGCTGATTATTGCATCAACGGCAATCACCGCCGATCGCGCCCGGATGTTCATTATCATGGCTTTTTTGATTGTGGTAATGGGTGCCAACGGCGCGGTATTTATTTATGATGTCGTGGCAATTTACCGCTATCCGGTAATCCTCATTTCGATTACAGGGCTGTATTTCCTGAGCAAAAACGGTTACCAAAAGTATCTCCAAAAAGTCTGAATTCTTTTTCGCATTTTGAAAATATTCAAAATTTTGCTATCACCACGACCAAAGTGTTGTGTAACTTCGTCACATTTTTGATGAGCAAATTGTGCTGGTGTAGCTGACGAATTTCATTGCTGAATGCAGGAATCTCCGTTTTATGATCACAAATGCGATAGATCGCTACCCAAATATAGAAAATATCCCGTTTGACACTGTTTTTTTTAAGGATTTTGAATGTCTGAGAAAAAACTCGAACCCAAACTGATCACCGTGCTCCGCGAAGGCTACACATTTAGCCATTTCAGCAAAGATCTCACAGCCGGCGTCATCGTCGGAATTGTGGCATTGCCGCTGGCGATCGCATTTGCCATCGCTTCCGGCGTAAAACCGGAACAGGGATTATACACAGCCATCATCGCCGGTTTTTTAATTTCCGTGCTGAGCGGCAGCCGGGTGCAGATCGGCGGACCGACCGGTGCATTTATCGTTATTGTGTATGGCATCGTTCAGCAATACGGATACGACGGGCTGGCGACAGCAACACTCATCTCCGGAATATTGTTGATTGCAATGGGTTTCGCGCGGCTGGGTGCGGTCATCAAATTTATCCCCTACCCTGTCACTGTCGGTTTCACAACCGGCATCGCGTTGATTATTTTTGCCGGGCAAATCCGCGATTTTTTGGGATTGGACATCGCCACCGTTCCGTCGGAATTTATCGAAAAATGGGTGGAATACGCCCATCACTTCGATTCATTCAATCCGGCGGCATTGGGTTTGGGCGTGCTGACGATCGCCACTGTGCAACTGTTTCCGCGCGTTACGCGACTGGTGCCGGGTTCGCTGGTGGCTATTTTGGTGACAACCGCGCTGGTCAGCCTGTTCAATTTGCCGGTGGAAACCATCGGATCGCGCTTTGGCGAAGTGCCCACTTCGCTGCCGAAACCGCAATTGCCGAACATCAGTTTTGAGCTGATCGGGCAGATGTTTTCGCCGGCGCTGTCGATTGCGTTGCTGGCAGGCATCGAATCGCTGCTGTCCGCGGTTGTCGCAGACGGGATGACCGGACGCCGCCACCGCTCGGATATGGAATTGATTGCGCAGGGCGTCGCTAATATTTTTTCGCCGATTTTCGGTGGCATTCCGGCAACCGGCGCCATCGCCCGCACCGCGACGAACATCAAAAATGGCGGCGTTACACCGATTTCGGGAATTATTCACGCGATCACGCTGTTGCTGATTATGCTGTTTTTTGGCAAATGGGCAGCGCTCATCCCGATGCCCACACTCGCCGGAATTTTGATTGTCGTTTCGTACAACATGAGTGAATGGCACCTGTTTGTGAAACTCTTTCGCAGCCCCCGCAGCGATGTGCTGGTGCTCCTCGCCACGTTTTTACTAACCGTATTGCTGGATTTAACCGTTGCGATTCAGGTTGGTGTGGTTCTGGCCGCATTGCTTTTTATGCGCAGAATGTCCGAGGTAACCAAAGTCGGATACGTCACCCGGCAGATGAATGACGAGGATGCTGCAGAGGAACCCATGGAAGATCAGGCCGGAATTCCCGACGGTGTGGAAATTTTCGAAGTCAACGGACCGTTCTTTTTCGGTGCGGCAGAGCGGTTCAAAAGCGCGTTGGGAGTGGTGCATCAAAAACCGCAAGTGCTCATTTTGCGAATGCGCCACGTTCTTTCCATCGACGCAACCGGGATAAAAGCGCTCGATGAAGTAATCGCAAAAACGCAGCGCGAAGGCACCCATCTCATCCTTTCCGGCGTGCATACGCAGCCGTTATTCGCGTTGGAAAAAATTGGTTTGGCGGATCAGATCGGGCGGGAAAATCTCTGCGAAAATCTGGATACATCGATAAAACGCGCCAAAAATATTATTTCAACCGCAGCGCAACATTAGAAATGAGCAGCTCTTTCCCCATCGCGGCGCCGTTCTGTTTATAATTGTTCATGCCGTACTGGAGTTCCCATTTTAGTTGGTGAAAATCGCTGAACAAATCGCGGATAAACGGGCTGTTGTCGTATGTGATCAGCCAATTGTGCGGACATTCGCGCATCGATTTGGCGAAACGTTCATGATCAAAATGCTGGTGCAGCGTGCCGCGTTTACCATATAATTTGGATTGGGTTGCGGAAAAATACGGCGGATCGAGAAAAATAAACACGTTTTCGCCAGGCGATTCGAGCAAATCGAGATAATCGCCATGCGTAAAATGGATGCGCTCAGCCAGCGGCGCAATTTTTTTGAGGCGCTCGATCGAGCTGTCTGTGAATCGCGATTGGAACGCCTGTTCGGAATAACCGCCGCTGTCCACCACTCCGGAAAAAGTGATCCGGTTCAGCACAAAAAAATCGACAGCCCGCTCAAAATCGCTCATCTCCCCTTTGCGTTTTTCCAGCAATTCGAAAAATAATTCCCGACCGTTGTGCCTGTTTTTTTTGATGTTAGCGATAGCGTCAACCAACGCCGTGCAATCCGTTTTCAACACATTCCAGAAACAGAATAAATCGAAATTGAGATCGTTTGCCCAATATTTTGCCGCCGGAAATTGCTGCATTGTGGCAAACATAAACGATCCGCCGCCAAAAAACGGTTCACGAAATTCGTCAAATGCAGGTAAAAATTGATTCAAAAATTTAACCGCGCGGGATTTTCCGCCGGGATAACGCAATGGACTTCTGATCATTTATTCGCAATTCATTGTTTTTTCCCCGAACCAATCGAAGGGATTTTTTAAATTAGATTTCCGGCGGTTTCGAAATGCTCAATCGCCAAAAACCGTCACAACAGTCGCTCAATATCATCGGAGTAAACGACCTGTTTTTTACCGTGCAGATGCGCCAGTCTGGGCGGGCGAAAGCTCAGTTGGTGTATTTGCAAAACCGGATAAACAACGCAGTTGTGTGAATTAAAGTCATCACAAAGCACAAAGCACACCCACGCATCCGGTTGATCGAGAATAATATCGCGGCGTTTCGGCGCATCCTGAAATGTCCACGACAGACCGTATTTTTTCGCGGCGGACGCCGATTGTGTTTTCACTGCCAGCCCGATTCCGTCGATTCGCAAATCGCAATCCCAGGATTTTTGTTTGCCATCGTAAATCCGGTAATCCGGCCCGGTAACCTCGCAACCGTATTGGCGAAACACGTTGCCAACCGCTTCTTCACCAATTTTGCTGATGAAATGATCCAGCTGCACTTTTTCGCGAAAGGGCTGGTTGCTGTCGCGATAATCCACCGTATCAATGACAGATTCGGCGAATTGCCGTGCCCGCAATATTACCGCATCGTCCAGTTTCACATTTTGTTTCAGTCCGAAAATTCGCATCTATCTAGCGTAAGTTCTATGTTTTCAACGTATTACGACAGCCCAAAACGTGATGCCGATTGCCAGCACAGCGCCCGCAATCACATCCCGCAGCCAATGTTTTTTAGCGTGGATTCGGGTGTAACCGGTGAACGCCGCCAAAATATAGGGCAACAGCGCCCACATCCAACCGATCGAAAAATGAAAAAAAGCTGCACCAAAAAACGCGCTGGAGGTGTGACCGCTGGGAAAACTGAACGGTGCGCCGTTGGGTCGCCGCCCGAGCGCGGTAAAATTGAACAACCACTTCAGCGAAAAGGTGCTAACCGTCGTCAATCCGCCGGCGATCAGCCAATCCCAAGCTGCGGTTTTATCACCCTGCAACGCGACTGCCAGCAACGCACCCCACGGCAGCAAATATTGCAAAATATCGCCAACATCTTCCATTTTGCTGATCGATACCGGCGACAATTTTTGGGAAATATCAAAAATATTGATCACGTTGCCCACCCGCATTAATAATGATTTAGAAATTGAATCGCACGCTGCTCCGACCAGTAAATGCCCGAGCTGTTGAATTGCACAAATCCCACATGCCCGCCGTGCTTTGGTGTTTCGAGGTAAAAATATTCGTGGCGATTGGCAATTTTATAGGGAAAGCATTCCAGCGATAAAAACGGATCGTCCCGCGCACTGACCAGAAGTGCGGGAATCCGGATTTCTTTGAGATAAAACAGGCTGCTGCACTGTTGCCAATAATCTTCTGCATCGCGGAAGCCATGCAATTTTGCAGTATAGCGATCGTCAAAATGTTTGAAATTTTTGATTTTTCGATAGCCGTCATCGTTGAGCTTATCCGGAAACAGCGCTGCTTTTTGGCGAATTTTTACGCGCAGCGATCGCAAAAACCGTTTCATGTAAAGCGCATTTCCCAATTTATCCAGTTTAAATGAGGAATGTTTGAGATCGCACGGCACAGAAAAAGCAACCGCTCGCCCAATTTCCTGCGGCACTTCGCCGGATTTTTCACCGAGATATTTCAGGGTGATATTACCGCCCATGCTAAACCCGACCAAATCGATTTTCTCATATTTGCCAAGCCCGCGAACGTGGTTGATCACCGTTTCCAGATCGTTGCTGGAGCCGCTGTGATAAAATTGCGGCAGCCGGTTCGGCTCTCCGCTGCAACCGCGAAAATTCCACGCCGCCACATCCCAACCATGTTTGTTCAGTGCCCGAACCATTCCCAGCACATAACTCCGTTGGGTGTGCCCTTCCAATCCGTGCGAAATAATCGCCACTTTGGTCGATCCGTTTCGCGACCAATCGATATCCAGAAAATCGGCTTCCGGTGTGTTGATTCGTTCACGCTCATATTTCACATCGCGTATTTTACGAAATAATGAAGGATAGATAGTTAACAAATGTGCACTGCGCATCAATGCCGGTGGTTTATATCGGCTGTTTTCAATATAAGGCATAATTTTTAGGAGCTCTCATTTATGAATTTGGATACCGGATTCTCGAATCGAAAGTGTAAATATTGCAGCGATTTTCACGCAAAAAACCAACCACCGTCAGCCGGAATTGCCGGGCGAGTTCCACCGCAAGATTGGATGGCGCGCCAACTGCCGCAAAAATTTGTCCGCCGGCTCGCACCGTTTTTTGGATCAGCTCGAAACCGCCGCGCCCGCTGACCAAAATTACGCCTTCCGGCAACGGCAATTTATTGGAAAACAACGCTGCGCCAACCAATTTATCCAACGCATTGTGCCGTCCGACGTCTTCGTGAATCCAAAGCAGTTCGCCGGTTACGCTAAAAAAACCGGCGGCGTGCAACCCGCCGGTGTGCCGAAACACGGTTTGCGATTGCTTCAGCTTTTCCGGCAAAGCCAGCAGCAAGTCCAAATCAACCTGCGGAACGGCTTCCGGCAGCAACTCACAACCGGTCGCACGAACCGCTTCAATGGACGCTTTTCCGCAAATCCCACAACTGGAAGTTGTGTAAAAATGGCGCTTCAACTGTTGCAAATCCGGTAATATTTCCTGCGTAAGTTCAACACGAACAATGTTTTGCGGATTCTCTTGCTGACCGGCGTCGCGGCAATGGTCGATTCTCAAAATATCGCTTTTTTGATTGACGATGCCTTCGCCGAATAAAAATCCGGCTGCCAATTCCAAATCATTTCCCGGCGTGCGCATGGTTACCGCAATGCTCTTTTGCTGCCGGTTTTCCGTCTCGCCAAACCCCAACCGGATTTCCAGCGGCTCTTCCACCACCAGCAAATCATCTTCACTACGGAAATCCGAGCCGTCAAATCGCCGAATCGCCACTGTGGCAACTTTTCCGGAACGCATTATGTCACGCCCTTTTCGCGCTCAATAACTTTCAGGGCTTCCCGTTTGCTCAAATTTGACAGTGTTTTATCGTGTGTTTTTACAAAATCGACGACCCATTGCGGGTCGGTTTTGGAATATTCGCGGAGCACCCAACCGATGGCTTTGCGGATAAAAAAATCCGTTTCCGGCGCGAGCAGCACAATCGTTTCTGAAAGCAAAGCAATATTGGTGTGTTTTTTATGTTTGAGATGCGCCAGCAACGCCGCACGGCGGGTCCACAAATTTTCTGCGGTGCGCCATTGGATGAGATTTTTCTCAAATTTCCGGTTTTGTTGCACCAGTGGCCCAACAATTTTGCTTGCCAGCCAATCGAGGGTATCCCACCAATCAGCATCGTAAATCAGCTTTTCGTAAATATTAAAAGAATCTGAATTTAGATACGATTTGTATCGTTGGGCGACTTCCAGCGCCATGTATTTTTCTTCACGACATTCGCCGTTCCACAGCTTAAAAATGATGTCCCGATAAGTTTCGCGACTGTCAATTGGAATCAATTTTCGGGCGGATTTGATAATGTCCTCCCGCACCGGGCTGGTAATTCCCAAAAACGGCTGGATATTTTTCATATACGCCGCCATCGGTTCCGCACGCGCCGAATCGCGCCGCGCCATCATTTCCGAACGAAGATATTTGATCAACGGATGTTGCATAATTATTTACCAAAGAAAAACAGATAACCGATGAACAGCCCCGCAACAACGCCGGCGAAATCCGCCAGTAATCCGGCGGGCACCGCGTAGCGAGTTTTTTTGATGTTCACCGAGCCAAAATAAACCGCTAAAATATAAAATGTAGTTTCGGTTGCGCCACGGAAAATGCTCGAAAGCCGCGCCACAAACGAGTCCGGTCCGAATGTTTGCATAATTTCCAGATTCATCGCCCGGGCGGCACTGCCGCTGAGAGGCTTCATAAGTGCGGTAGGCAGTGCTTCCACAAAATCGCTGTTAACATCAAATAAACCAACAACTTTGCCAATGCCGCCAATCACATATTCCAATGCGCCGGATGCGCGAAAAACGCCGATGGCAACCAAAATTGCCACCAAATACGGAATAATTTGCACCGCAATATTGAAACCTTCTTTCGCACCATCAATGAACGCTTCGTACACATTTACTTTCCTCCAAAACGCCAGCCCGATAAATCCGCAAATAATACTATACATCAGCAAACTTGCGGCAACGTTGGAAATCTGGGCGATTTCTTCCTGACTGATCGTTGAGAAATAATAAATTATCCCAAAAATTACGGCGGTTGCACCACCGAGATAGGATAAAATTACCGGGTCGATCAGGTTGATGCGCTGATACAGCGCGACGGAAACGAGCCCGACGAGCGTGCTGAAAAACGTTGCCAGCATAATCGGAATAAACACATCGGTGGGATTTGTCGCGCCGACAACCGAGCGGTCGATCAGGATTGTCAACGGAATCAGCGAGAGCCCGGAGGTATTCAGCACCAAAAACATAATTTGCGCGTCGGATGCTGTGTCCTTTTCGGGGTTTAGCTCGTGCATTTCTTTCATGGTTTTCAATCCGAGCGGCGTTGCGGCGTTGTCCAAACCGAGCATATTAGCCGCGAAATTCATGATCATCGAACCAATTGCCGGATGATCACGGGGAATTTCGGGAAATAACCGCGCGAAAAACGGGCCGATCAGCCGGGAAAGAATGCGAATCACGCCGCCCTCTTCCCCAATTTTCATGATGCCGAGCCACAGCGCCATCACACCCGTTAAATAAATTGCCAGTTCAAATCCGGTTTTTGCCATATCGAATGTCGAAGCGATCATATTTGGAAACACGTCGACATCGCCTAAAAAAATCAATTTGATAAGTCCGACAACAAATGAGATAAGAAAAAAGGCGATCCAGATGTAATTAAGTGCCATTTCTGCCTTCCGTTTGAAGATTTATGAGCGACAAAATACGGTTTTCGCCGGATAAATTCAACACGAAAGCCAGACTATTAACGGATAAAAAAATTGATTTGCCGATTTGGAATTTTTGGAGAGGGAATTTGAAAAAATTAACCGTCTGCGTTCATAACTTCGATGAGCTCAGCGACCACTTTTCCCGCTTTTTCCGGTGCAATTTCACAAGTTCCCGCACCGCGATGTCCGCCACCGCCATATTTTTTGAGCAAATTGCCGATATGCGTTTGCGAATCACGTTTGAAAATGCTGTGGCCGCATGCCAGCACAACCACATTTTTTCGTTGCGGTTTGAACATATTGATGGAAATATTTTGCTCCGGGAAAATGCTGTAAACCAGAAACCGGTTGCCAAATGACGGACGCTCAACGTCACGAATGTCAGTAATAACAACATTTCCATGTTGTTCGGAGCAATCGAGCAGCATCTGTTTAAAATAACGGCGCTCCGACTGCAACACAAGCAAGCGTTCCCGTACCGCTGGTTTTTCGAAAATTTCAGCCAGCGATTCTTTGGCGATCAAACTGACCAGCAGCCGGAAATAGGATTCCAGCGACATCAAATTTGGGTACGTGTAAAACGGCTGGAGCGTTTCGGAAATGAGGTGCCACCCTTTTGGCGAGTGAACATCTTCCGGGGCAAGTTGCGCCGAATCTATTTGATTGGCAATCTCCACCAGTGACCGGAACGGTTTTAATCCGGGATTATCCGCGAAAAAGTCAAAAATAACCTGAGCACAACTGGATTCCGGCGCGAATTTGCCGGTGAAGGGCTGCATTTTTGCAACTTCCTGCTCGCTGGTGTGGTGATCGAACCAAATTCCGCAACGCTCATCGTATGGCAAATTTGCGATGATATCGCTTTCATTAACTGCAATTTTTTTTCGGTGAATGTCACTGGCGTGGGTTAAAAAAATAGCATCGATTTTTTGCACAGCGGAAAGCAAAACGGCACAAATGAGTCCATCAAAATCGGCTCTGGTGATAAGTCGCATATTTACAATTATTTATAATATTTTGTTGATATCAATTTTATCGAAAAAATTCTCGATTTTATTATTTCATAAGAGATAAAGCATCGCCTGTTTCGCAGGGATCTTTACTGAAAATGAAATAATCGATGATTTTGTTAGGAAATTTTATATGGAATTCGATTAATTTTTGAAGGTGTGTCAGAGATTCCGATTGATTTCAGTATGTGCGATTGCGCCGGCGGACGATGCTGGTTCATCCTCCATACAGAGATAAACCTTTTGTGGCTGGATGCCCGCGTCGAGGCAAATTTGCCGAACGGTGTGTAAAATATGCAGCCGCATCGGGCGATTGTAACGCACTTTTCCATCCATTCCTTTTACGAATTCTGCAGCCAGCAAATCGGATTCCGGATAGTTGCGGGAAAATTCCAAATAGCTGTCTTTCGAAAATCGCACAACGCCCAGAGAAATATATTCGATGAGATTTTCGGGGATATTTTTGGCGATTTCCATCATCATTTCGCGATAGTCTTGGGCAAAATTTTCGGTGTAAACGATCGGATCGAGATGCAGCCCGAGCCGGAATTTCCGCTCAGCGAGCGCGGTCAATGCCTTCATTCGCGCAGTCAGCGATGGCGTTTTACGGTCGTAATTTCGCGATGCTTCATCGGGAGACATTGAGTAGGTAAGCACAATATTTTCAATGGGTTGTAAATTCATAATCGATTTAATATTTACAGATTTCGTGCGCAATTCCAATTTTGCATTGGGCATTTCTGCGAAAGCATTCCAATACTGATCCCATTCACGGGTAATGTGGCTGAGCGCCAGTGAATCGCTGAATTCACCCGCATGAAACCAGACCGTTTCGTTGGCGGAATGGGCGCGGGCAACCTTGCGGATTTCTGAGATAATTTCATCGTGATTCACAAACATCACCAAATCCGGTGATTGAAAATAGCCCTGCAAATAGCAATATTCGCATTCGTAAATGCAGTTGTATGCGTGGACAAAATAATAATGCGGTTCGCCGGAAACACCGTATGCCTCTGGTGCAGGCTTTACCAACTGCCCTTCTTTTTTCCCGATAAACACATTCAGCGCGTCGCGTTTTTGCAGATAGGGCTTCCGGGCACGTTCGAAAACATCCTCAACTTTCGCAATTTCGTGAATTGACGATTTTGGGAATGCCGCAATCACCCGCTGCGTTTGCGGATGCTGTCGGATCTGTTGTTCGATGAAAATTTTATCGATTCGCATTTTATGTGCTTTTTTTGTTTCGTTTTGTCAATTTGGTGTGATCAACCGGAGATTCCTGCATTCGTAGGAAAGCCAATGAAAATCCCGTCACGTTGAGAACACCACTGCGAATGCTTAGTTCTCCAACATTGCCATCGCAGCATTATTTGATTAAAGCCAGCAGAAATTTAGCCTTTCTCCGGAAAATCGCCATTGAGCAATCGCTGAACAGCCGGAAAATCGAAAGATTCCAGCGCTGTGCGGAACACATGCAAATGGCGCGGATGTCCGAATTTTACGGTTACCTCGATGCTGTCATCTTCAAAATCACGCGCAAATTTGATGCGGGCACCGGCGTTTTCCAACGGTTCGCAAAGCGTATTCAGCCGCTGTTTTAACATCGCATTAAACGGATTGAGCATGTCGTTCAAAGATTCAATCAATAGCGCGGTTCGATGTTTTGGCGGAAATTCGGTTGACGCAATTTTTGCAACACCGGCTTTTTCGAAAATTTTATTCTCTGCAATACGGTGCTTTAAACGAAGCGCGTGCATCATATTTTCAATTTGTTTTCGTTGCGAAAATGTCACATGAAATTGTTCGGGAAGGGTAAATTCGCTTTTTTCTGCAAAACCGGATTCCGAAATTGGCATTATTTTTTCGGCAAAGTTGAACAATTCTTCGCTGAAAACCGGTGCATTTTCCGCGATCGGGGCGCATTCGCTTTCCCTGGCAGGCACATCGCTGATCAGTTTGAACGAGCGAAATGGCAGCCTAAAAATTTTGCAAACTGAGGCAACTCCCCACAGCTCGCGATCAACGATTGGTGCGAATGGTAATAATTTCCGGGCAAATTCACCGTCGCGAACCCTGCGGCTGGCGCTGATGCAATCGATTGCCGCGGCGGCATCGGCGGATGTAAATGTCTGGAAAACGGCTTCCCCGGAAAGCTCGCTGTAAGCCGTTCGGATCGAATAAATATCGCCGATCGACAGCCGTTCATCCAGCGCACCGGCAATCCCGAAATTTAACACTTCGCAAATTTGCTCGCGAAAGGCACCGCAAACGGCTGCGGTTTTTGCAGTGGCATTTTGCACGCCTTCACCGCAAATCAGCAGGAGCGCATCGTTTTGTTCGAACATCTCTGCAAACGGAAAATCGACCCGCGACATTTGCCAATTTTTGATAAACATTTGTGCTTCGCCGCGATGCGCCATCACCAACAACGGTTTTGCGACGCCGTTTTTTTGGCTGTTTTGGGGCAATTTTTTTCCCATTTTCGATTCCATCGTCAAATATAACCACTCTTTTCGGGTGTTCAAAAACCATTGTTTTGCGGTTGTTAATCGTGATTTTTGCAAATAAAAAAGGCGTCCAAAAACCGGACGCCTCATGTGGGATTCAATTTCAATTGAGCAGCTATTCCAATCGGATCAATAAATCATTTTTCTCCACAGCTTGCTGTGGTTTGACCAAAATTTCTGCCACTTTTCCGCTGTCGTGTGCGCGGAGTTCATTTTCCATTTTCATTGCTTCCATCACCAATAGCGGCTGTCCGGGTTGCACTTCGTCGCCGGGTTTAACATCGACGCGCAAAATCATGCCAGGCATCGGCGCTTTCACATCGCCGGAACGCTCGTCCTGTTCTGCTGCGCCAAACATCTCCGCTTCCAGCTTTTGGCGGGGATCCAGCACGCGCACCTTCGCTTCGCGATGGCTGATGTTTAGCAAAAAATCCTGTTTTTCCGGCTTCGCCTGAACAAGATATGACCGGTGATCGATGACAATCGAATAATAATGATTTTCCAGTGCGGTAATTTGCACATCTCGGGTTGATTTTCCATTGCTGATTTTCAGATGATCATCGTTCACCGCAACTTCCACCGGCTGGAAACCATCTTCTTTTTTTATGAAATATTTCATCATTTTGGCCTCGCTCATTTGATCATTTGCAGTTTCCAGGTTGAAACGGGCGGCAACTGTTTGGCGTGCGCCACTCCGTTTTGGGGCATTTTTTGGGCATCGCGATGGTAGGCGACCGCAACTGCGATCACTTCCGCAATTTCCGGGTCGATTGCTGATTTTGATTGCAATTCCGCCCAATAATTATCCACAAATTTGGTTGTGAAACTGCCATCGATAAAACTCGGGTGATCGAGCACCAGCAAACAAAACGGAATTGTCGTTTTGATGCCTTCGATCTGAAATTCCTCCAGCGCACGTTTCATGCGTTTTATTGCGCTGTTGCGGTCTTCCGCCCAAACGATCAACTTGCCGGCCATCGGGTCGTAATATCTTGATATTTCTGAATTTGCGGCGATTCCGCTATCTACCCGAACACCCGGGCCTTCCGGCAATTTGAGATGGGTGATTTTCCCGGTGGTCGGCACAAAATTGTTGAACACGTCCTCCGCATTAATCCGGCATTCGAACGCCCAACCGCGCGGTTTCAAATCTTCCTGCACAAATGGCAGCGGTTTGCCTTCGGCTACTTCGATTTGCAATTTGACCAGATCGAGCCCCATCACCATTTCCGTAACGGGATGTTCCACTTGCAAACGGGTGTTCATTTCCAGAAAATAGAATTCACCGTTATCGAATAAAAATTCAACAGTTCCCGCGTTGCGATAATTACAGGCTTTGGCAGCCTGAACGGCAACATTGCCCATCGCTTCGCGGATCTCCGGCGTGAGCGCCATTGAAGGACATTCTTCGATCACTTTTTGGTGACGGCGCTGGACGGAGCAATCGCGCTCCCACAAATGCACGGCGTTGCCGTGGTTATCCGCAATAATCTGAAACTCGATGTGTTTGGGATTTTCAATAAATTTTTCGATGTAAATGGTATCGTCGCCAAATGCTTTGAGCGCTTCGCCGCGGGCGGCTTCAAACGCGCGCGCCAGTTCTGCCGATTTGCGTACGGTGCGCATTCCTTTTCCGCCACCACCGGCAGCTGCTTTGATCAGCACCGGATATCCACCGAGCTGCTCAACCAATTTTTCGGCTTCAGCAACGGTTTCAACGGATTCGCGTGCACCGGGAACCACCGGCACGCCGGCGTCCATCATCCGTTTACGCGATTCCGTTTTGCTGCCCATCAAATGAATGGTGTCCGGCAACGGTCCGATAAAAATCAATCCGCTGTCCATCACGCGTTTCGCAAATTCCCGGTTTTCCGCCAAAAATCCGTAACCGGGATGAATGGCGTCGGCACCGGCCATTTTCGCGACATCGATGATGGTGTCCATTTTCAAATAGCTTTCGGATGCGACCGCAGGACCGATGCAATACGCTTCGTCGGCAGCAAGCACATGCGGTGCACGCCGGTCTGCTTCGGAAAATACGGCAACGGAAGTAATACCCATTTCGCGGCACGTTCGCATAACGCGAACGGCAATTTCACCCCTGTTGGCAATTAACACCTTTTGTATTTTTGCCATGTTTGCCCCCATTTCGGTTGGAAATTGCTCAACCGATTTGCACATCCCGGGTAAAGGAGTGCAGTTCAGCAATTTCGGATTCGGTTTTGTGATTCGGTAAAATCAGCATCAACAGTGACCGATGCGTTTTGTCCAATTTAACAGATTCGATGGAAAATTCAAGTTTATTTCGACTACCGAAAGCCTCCAACCTTCCCTTTGAACGCCGGTACAAATAGACAACCTTGCGTTCCAACGATGATCTCAAAGCCAATTGATCCATATACCCCAAATGCAGCACTTCTTTGGTGTGCAGATGTTGCAATATCACCGGAACCAAACTGTTGGTGTTAAAAATAACTTCCTGGTTGTCCGGTAAAGCGTAGGTTTTTCGCTGCTTTTCGTGATCAGTATCCCTGTTTCGTTTCAAGAAATTCATATATCGATCGTCTCCGGAAGTATTCAATAAGAACCGTTACTCACTGCCTGCTCGTCTGTTTTTTCCTGCAGATAGGGCAAGATCATCTCGACCATCACATCAATTTGCGACCGCATTTTTTTGGAAAAACAACTGGGATTGGAAGTCATGCAGGTTTCATTATAACATGCTTCCAGCGGTTCGCGGCAATATTGTTTGTGATAATAATTGGGAATCGGCTCGAGGCGAGCGGTCACCGCTTCTCTGGTGAGCGGTTGTTCGTATGTCATTCCGGAGAGATAAATAATCTGGTCCGTCAAATAATTCCGCAAATCCTGCATTTGGTGTGCGGATAACCCGTCGAATACTTCGGGAAGTGTTTCCGGGGCTTCGATCAAACGCACCATCACGGCTGTTTTTGTGAGAGCGCTCAATTTTCGTTTCTGCAATTTGCCAAGCATTGCCACTCCTTTCAAGAATTAGCATCAAACTGGTAAACCCGGGTTACGCAGATGGCATCGTGCCAGGCAGCTTGTCCCTCCCGGGCTGCAATTAAAAACCCAAAACCCAAAGAAAATATTGAAATCAAATAACCAATCCACCGACAAAACGACCGGGCAAATCCAGGTTTCTGTTCATGCTGGGTTGTCACAACCAGCTTTTTGAACATTTTTCCCGGCGTTTGTCCGTAAATGGTTGTAAAAACGGTGTAATACAAAGCATATCCGACCCACAACAACGGTGAAGGGTAGTTTACAAATACAGTATTTCCAAACGGCGAATCAATTGTAAAATATGCGCCGCCCCACCAAAAATCCGAAAAACTATTCACATGTGCATCAGCAACCTGCAACAGGTAAACCGGCACAAATGGCATTGCCCAAATACTGTAAACTTCACCTTTGCTAAAGATAAAAAATATCAATCCACAAAAAAGGCCTAAAATAATTCCATCGATCAACTGGGCAATTACACGATCTTTAAATTCCGCCGGAACCAGATTGTAATGCTGTCGATTCGCAAAATGATAGCGATGAATAATTCCGGTAGTCATTTCGTAGATCGGGATAAGTTATCTATTTTATTGATTTTCAGTACCGACAAATGCAAATTAGCCGTTTCATAAAAACAAATCAAGAGCAAATGCGCATATTCAATCGAATACAAAAATCATCCCCAAACGGAAGTTGTCCGGAAATCAAACTGGAAAATATCCGGCATAAATTAAGTCACAAACTTACACCATTTTTTGGTGAAATTCGCCAATATTCATCACAAAACGATTTTTTTCGCTCTGATTTATATCGCAATCTCGGTGAAGAAATTCATCGTGTGGAAAATGGATTGGATTGGGGAAACAATTTTGATCGCGAACCGGAACGCGATTGGTTGCGTGTTACCGCATGGAATATCGAGCGTGGGATCAATTTGCAAGGGGTTATTCATCTGCTGAAAAATCATCCGGTTTTGCGAGAATCGGATGTGCTGTTGTTAACCGAAACCGACATCGGGATGAGCAGAAGCGGCAACAAAAATGTGCCGGAGGAAATTTCGCGGGCATTGAAAATGAATTACGTTTTTGCCAATTCGTTTATCGAGCTCACCAAAGGAGATGTTGGCGAACAGCATTTCGAAGGTGAAAACACGCTTTCGCTGCATGGCTGTGCGGTGCTTTCGCGATTTCCGATCCTCTCCTGCCGGACACCGATGCTGCACAAAGTTGAAGATGAATTCCGGGCATACGAAAAGCGGTTGGGGCATCGCCGGGGATTAATTTGCAGTATCCGCGCCGGAAAAACCATCTTCGACGCCGCAACCGTGCATCTCGATTTGCGAACCTCCGCCAAACAGCGGGCATTGCAACTAAAATCAATATTGTCCGAAATGATGCAATCGCATAATTTGAAACAAATCATCGGCGGCGATTTAAACACGCATACTTATAATATGCAAACCAAATTAAAGCTGTTTGGCAGTTTTGTATATAAATGTTTATTCACCGGCGTTCATGGCGCGATCAAACATTACAATATCCCCGGGGAATTTTTTGAGCAACCGGTAGCAAAAGCGTTTTCAAATTTCGGCTTCGATTACTCGCATTTTAACGAGCCGTTGACGGGCACGCTGGTGTATGATTTTCACGAAACGACCATCCAAAAAAAAATGGATAAATATGCTTCCGTAAAATTGCAGAATTGGTTATCGAATCGATTGAAGCCGTTTGAAGGCAGAGTGCCAATCCGGTTGGATTGGCTGGCGGGAAAAAACATCCATCCGTTACGGGCAATATCGCCGTTTGCGGTTGACGGTCAGCCGTCTGTGTTGCCAAAATTTAATGATTTGCGGGTTTCGGATCACTTGCCGATTTGCGTCGATTTACCGATTTGAGCAAATGCGGTTGTGATCAGGCATTCTGAATTTCAAATGCTTTTACGGTATTTTTTAATAACAGCGCAATGGTCATCGGGCCGACGCCGCCGGGAACGGGCGTAATAAAACTGGCGATTTCCGACACTTCATCAAACGCCACATCGCCAACCAGTTTGTAGCCCTTTTCTGTTTCGGGCGCATCCACGCGGTTAATCCCCACATCGATTACCACTGCACCGGGTTTTACCATATCTTTTTTCACAAATTCCGGAACACCGATTGCAGCAACCAGAATATCCGCTTCGCGGGTCAACGCGGCGATATCTTTCGCGCGGGAATGCGCGACAGTAACAATCGCATTGGCACCTTTTGCTTTTTGCACCAACAGGTTCGCCAGCGGTTTGCCAACAATATTACTGCGTCCCAAAATGACCACGTGTTTGCCAGCCGGATCGATCTGATAGCGATGCAACAATTCCACAATTCCAGCAGGTGTGCAGGGATCAAATACGGACTTGCCGATCACCAATCGCCCGACGTTGAACGGGTGAAAACAATCCACATCTTTATCCGGGCGAATCGCTTCGATCACTTTTTGCTCATCGATATGCCCCGGCAACGGCAACTGAACCAGAATGCCGTTCCACTGCGGATCGTTATTTAGCTGGTCGATCACCGAAAGCAATTGTTCTTCGGATATGCTATCCGGATAGCGTTCGGTTGTGGCGCGAATACCCGCTTTTTCTGCAGCTTTACCTTTATTGCGCACATAAACTTCCGATGCCGGATTGTTGCCAACCAAAACGACCGCCAAACCGGGTGTTTTGCCACAGACTGACAGCTCATCTACTTTTACTTTCAATTCATTCCGCAGCTGTTCTGCGGTTTCTTTTCCGTCAATTCTTTTAGCCGGCATTGTTGAACTCCTCTTTCGTGAAATTCAGCCGCTCGATGCGCGACGCTTTTCCGGTTGTTTCATCAACATCGATGATTAAACCGTTCAACCGTATTTTGCTTTTTGCAACCGCATAATACACGTGCGATGTCAACATAAACCGCTCAATCGCCCGCTGTACCTCCATCCCGATTACAGAATCTTCCGGGCCGGACATTCCTGCGTCTGTAATGTATGCACAGCCTTTGGGTAACACGCGTTCATCGGCGGTTTGCACATGAGTATGTGTGCCGACAACCGCGCTCACGCTGCCATCGAGAAACCAGCCGAGCGCTACTTTTTCGGCGCTGGCTTCCGCATGAAAATCCACAAAAATGATGGGCGTTTCGCTGCGAAGCCGTTTGACTTCTTTTTCAGCTGCGCGAAACGGGCAATCAATTGAATACATAAAACTGCGTCCCTGTAGGTTCATCACCGCTACTTTGGCGCCGTTTGCGGCTTGAAAAACATGCGAGCCGACACCCACATTTCCGGGTGGATAATTTAACGGACGCAATAAATAACCGCTAAAATCGATCAGCACATCGCGTTTTCGGGGTTCCCAAATATGGTTTCCAGAAGTGAGGCAATCGACGCCAACTTCCTGCAGGCGTTTAATTTGTTTAACGGTGATCCCTTTGCCTTTGTCGGCATTTTCACCGTTTACTATCGTGAAATCAACTTTGTATCGTTGCCGGATTCGAGGAATTAAATCACCAACCAGCCCGACGGCTTCTTCGCCGACAAGGTCTGCAATAAATAATATTCTCATGGATTCAATCTGTTTTAAAAATTTCCGGACGGTTGACAATTAGCACTGTCAGCCGTCCGGTATTCATATTTGATATCTGCGGATTAAGTTGCAAAATTATAGGCGCGGAACTCGCGAATTACCGTCACTTTTATCTGTCCGGGAAATTCAACTTGCAACTGAATTTGTTTGGCAATATTGCGGGCAAGCTCGCGTGCTTTGGAATCATCCAAATGCGAAGTATCGGCAATTACCCGTATTTCGCGTCCGGCCTGAATGGCGTATGCGCGTTGAACACCGGTAAATTCTGCGGCAATATTTTCCAGCTGTTCCATCCGTTTGATGAATGATTCCAGCGATTCACGCCGGGCACCCGGACGGTTCGCCGATATTTCATCGCATGCCATCACAATAATCGTATAAACGTTGGTTACATCGCGCTCGTTGTGGTGGGCTTCGGCCGCGTTGACCACATATTCGTGCTCGTTATATTTCCGTAACCAGTCTGCGCCCAATTTTGCGTGATTGGCATCGGCGTGGTTATCCAGCCCTTTTCCGATATCGTGCATAATTCCGGCGCGACGCGCCAAACGCGCATCAATACCCAATTCTGCAGCGATGATCCCGCACAAATGAGCAACTTCAACAGAATGAGCCAGAACATTTTGACCGTATGAAGTCCGGTATTGCAATTTCCCCACAATTTCTGTCAATTCCGGGGCAACGCCGTGAATACCGAGTTCGAGAAGGGTTTGCTCACCAATTTCGCGAACCGATTCTTTCATTTCTTCTTCGGTTTTTTCTTTTACTTCCTCGATACGAGCGGGATGAATCCTGCCGTCGTGAATCAATTTTTCCAAACAACGTTTGGCAATTTCCCGCCGGTAGGAATTGTAAGAAGACAACACAACTATATCAGGAGTATCATCGATAATGACATCCACACCGGTTGTTAATTCGAATGCGCGAATATTTCGGCCTTCGCGTCCGATGATCCTTCCCTTCATATCATCATTCGGCAACTCCACAACTGAAACCGTAGCTTCAACCGATTGTTGAGCAGCGATTTGCTGGATCGCCTGAATGATAATTTCCTGCGCTTTCCGCCGTGCTTCCAATCGTGACTGTTCCAGAATTGTATGAGCAACGCGTTGCCCTTCTTCTTCTGCGGCTGCCCGCATTTCCGAAACAATCAGTTCACGTGCCTGTTCACGGTTGAGACCGGATATTTCTTCCAATTTTTGCGTCTGTTCATTCAACTTTTGAGCTAATTCAGTGGATTTCTCTCGTAGTTCTCGCTGTTCGCCACGAAGCTGATCTTCCAACTTCAGTAATTCTATCTCTTTTTTACTGACAATTTCGGCCTTCCGATCGATTTCCAATTCCTTTTGGTCGAGCGATTTTTCCGTATCTTTCAGACCGTCGCGTCGTTTTTCGTACTCAAGTTCCAGTTTTTGTTTTAGTTCAAAAATTTCTTCTTCAGCTTCAAACAACTTTTCTTTTTTTAAGGATTCGACTTCTTTATGCGAATCAGCCAAAATTGTAGTTGCTTGTTGTTGCGCATTCAGTAATGTTTTATTGGAAGTTGATTTCAGATACAAAAATATTCCGGCTCCGCCCAAAACAATACCAATTACCAACGCCAGGGCTATGAGCATTTGTTCGTTTCCTCCGTTTATTTCCGTCGTTTCTGTTGTCGCTTGAATTGAATTTTCAGTAATTTTGGGTCAACTTAAAAACTGAAATTTACTGCCAAATAAACTAAAAAAGCACCCAAATATCACCAGTTTTTAAGTTAAACCAAAAATAAGAAATATTCTGTTCATATGCGAACACGAACTTTTTAAAATAAAAAACCCTGCATAGTTCCAGCGGATTTGAGAAGAACCTTCCAATTTTACACAGTGGGTGCCTGCCTAAACGATTCATGCTGCCTTCTAACAAGGAAGGTTTGCAATAGGCGTATAGAGTCAAACTCCCAATATAATAGTGTTGGTTCTTCCAAATACGACACCAGAACCGGTGCAGGGATTTTTTAATTGCTATTTACTGAATCACTTAAAACTTCATCAATCGTATCGGAAACTTCTTTGCTTTGTTTTTCGTACAGCTCTAATTGCCCGATCAATTTTGCATATTTTTCGCGCAATTCCAAAAGTTCTTCAGATATATTCAGGGCTGCCAATACCGCAATTTTTGTAGGGGATTTAACAGCCGATTTGATCGTAAATGTACGAATTTTATCATTGACATATTTGGCAATTGCTGCAACGTGTTCGGGATCTTTGTCAGATTTTAGAAGGTAGGTATCTCCCGATATTTCAACTTTTATAGAATGCAGATCTCTGTCTTTGCTCATTTTAGATTCCCAAATACGCTTTCGGACCCCGCTAACTTTCAATATCTTCAAGTTTGACCATCAGACGTTCAACCTTGTTTTTGATTAGCTTCTCTCTCTCCTTCAGCAGTTTGTTTTCTTTTTTCAGGTTGCTCAATTCTTTGTCATTCGTTTCACTACCATCCGGATTCGCTTTCGGATGTTGCTGTATTTCAGCTATTTTTTTTTTCAACATGTTATTTTCAGCCTTAAGATTTTCTACCAATTTCAGCAAAGCGTCCACTTTGCTGAACAGCAGATCCATAGTTGTTTCTTCCGGCTGAGGCATATGTCAGGTTCTTAATTTTGCATCATACGATTTAATTACAGCATTTAAAATTTTGTCAAAAGCAGTATTCACTTCTTGTTCTGTAAGCGTTTTCTCGTTCGATTGAAATATCAATCGGAATGCAACACTTTTTAACCCTGATTCAATTTGTTTCCCGGCATAAACATCAAAAACAGAAGTGTCTATCAGTAACTTTCCACCCGATTTCTGAATGGTTTGCAACACATCTCCGGTTTGAATGTCGTTAGCCAAAATGAGTGCCAAATCGCGTTCGACAAACGGGTAACGGGGCAGATCTTGATATTGGAAAGTTTTTCCGTAACTTTCAAAAAGAGATTCAAGATTTAACTGCGTTACAAACACGGGGCTTTCAATATCATAGTATTTTTGGATCGATTTTCCAAGCTTACCGAGAAAGCCAACCTCCCGATTTCCCAGCGTTATTTTGACACTTTGTGTCTCTACTAATGGGTTATCATACGGAATAAATGCAAAGTTGTCAAGCGAAATCTTGTCGCCCAAAAACTCCACAAATCCTTTTATATCATAGAAATTATACTCATCAGAAGATGCCAGCCAGTTGTCGCCTTCACGCTTGCCGCTGAGTATTATTGCTAAATGCACTTCTTCTCTTGCCCGTTCTTCGAGCGATCCGGGATGGTGAAAAACCCGGCTGATTTCGAAAATCGCCATGTCCCGGCGTTGGCGATACAAATTGTACCGAACAACGTTCAGTAACCCGGGAATCAGGTTGTTGCGCAACCCGTCCAAATCCGCATTTAAAGGGTTAAGCACTGTATAAATTGGATCGCTGGTCAATTTGCTATATTCTTCAGAATTGATCAAACTGTTGGTGACAACTTCCTGCAATCCGGTGCCTGTCAGCATATCTTTTACAGAATCCACGAAATCATCAAACGGGTTTGATAAACGCCGATACGCGACGGGCGTCGATGCCACTTCTTCGATATTTTCGTAGCCATACAGTCGGGCAACTTCTTCGGCGATGTCTGCAACGCGCTCCAAATCGGGTCGGAAAGTTGGTGCAATTACCTGATTTCCATTTTCCGTAATTTCTATTTTTTCAAGAAGTTGCGTCATCAAATCAGCATCGAGGCTTGTGCCGAGCAAGCGGTTGATTTTATGAACATCAAGTTCAATTGTTGCTGGATGAACGGGATTTGGATATTCATCCACTGCGCCGGTTGCAGCTTCTCCGCCAGCGTAAGCAATGAGCAATTCCGTTGCCCGGGATAGCGCATGCAGCGTCCCGTTGGGATCAACACCGCGCTCAAACCGCATCGAGGCTTCGGAGTTCATACCCAGATAGCGCAGGCTCCGCTGAATATTTTCCGGGTGAAAATAGGCTGCTTCCAACAAAATATTACTGGTCTGGGCGTTTACTTCGGAATTTAAGCCACCCATTATACCGCCCAGCGCGACAGGTTTTTCTGCATCGCAAATGAGCACTGTGCCAGCCTGCATATTATGGGATTTGTCATCCAGCGTTACACATTTTTCACCAGTTTGCGATTCGCGAACAATGATTTGCCCACCGGCAACCAAGTCGTAATCAAACGCGTGCAACGGCTGCCCCGTTTCCAACATTACGTAATTTGTAATATCCACAACGTTGTTGATCGGACGCATTCCGACGGCTTCCAGCCTGCGCTGCATCCATTCCGGAGATGGCCCCAATGTTACATTGCGAATTAATCGTGCCGCGTATCGCGGACATGTTTCAGGACAGTCGATTCGGACCGAAATGTTTTCTGCCGTTTTTTCTGTTGATTCATGAAATTTTGGTGTCGGGATGTGTAGTTTTTTGCCGCAGATCGCCGCAACTTCGCGGGCGATGCCAATATGGTTCAACCCATCCGGGCGGTTGGGCGTTACGCCGATATCCAGAATATAATCCGTTTCATAATTGAGCGCTTTTGCCAATGGCGTACCGGCTTCCAGATTGTCATTTTGCACCCAAATGCCGTCAGATTTTTCGGCCAGCCCCAATTCTTCCTGCGAACAAATCATCCCGTGGGATGCGACATCACGAATTTTGGCTTTGCGAATCGTTAAACCGATCGGCAGCGTTGCGCCAATTTTGGCTACAATTACGGTTTGTCCAGCCGCAACATTTGGCGCACCGCAAATGATGGATAGTGACTCGCCGTCCGCAACATCAACGCTGCACAACGAAAGCTTATCCGCATTCGGATGTTTTTCTCTGCTCAACACTTTGCCGATAACGACACCGGAAATGTCCAAACTTTGCGTTTTTACCTCGTCCACTTCGAAACCCACCAAACTCAATCGTTCCGCCAGAGTTTCGGCGTCCATCTCAACATCGACGAATTCTTTAAGCCAATTGTATGAAATTTTCATTTAAATCACGTTTGTTTTTTTGAGTCGAACAAGTAGTATAAGCTATTGTTTAAAATGCATTTAAACTATCAAAACTGTTCTAAAAAACGCATATCGTTATCAAAGAACAGCCGAATATCTTTTAGCGAATATTTCAGCATTGCGATACGATCAATTCCCATCCCAAATGCCCAGCCGGTATATTTTTCCGAATCGACATTCGCCATTTCCAGCACATTGGGATCGACCATTCCGCAGCCCATAATTTCCAGCCAGCGACCGCCGCGGGCAGATTCCCACCAAATATCCACTTCTGCGCTCGGTTCTGTAAACGGGAAAAAGCTTGGTCGAAAGCGAACTTTTGTATCTTCGCCAAACATTTCACGGGCAAAGGTTGCCAAAATGGCTTTCAAATCGCCCATGCTTACACCTTCATCAATATACAACCCTTCAACCTGATGAAAAACCGGTGAATGGCTGGCGTCCGGCGTATCGCGCCGATACACCCTGCCCGGCGCTATAATACGAATTGGCGGTTTGTTAGCATGCATCGTGCGAATCTGAACCGGCGAAGTGTGGGTTCGCAACAGCAATTCCGCACTCACATAAAACGTATCCTGCATCGATCGCGCAGGATGCAATTTGGGAGTATTCAGCGATTCAAAGTTGAGATAATCCGATTCAACTTCCGGTCCTTCGGCGATGCTGAAGCCCATTCGACCAAAAATTTGTTTGATTTCGCGGGCAATTTGTGTCAGCGGGTGCAATCGACCGACCCGTGGTTTACATCCCGGTAAACTCAGGTCGATGGATGCCGTTTTTGGCGTGCTGTCGATTTGCTCGGTTTTTTCTTTCAACGCGGTTTCAACTTCGTCGCGCAATTCGTTTAACAATTTTCCGAAAACGGGTCTTTCATCGGCTGAAACTTTGCCCATCAATTTGAACAACCCGGTTACGGAACCTTTTCTTCCCAAATATTTTACGCGCAGGGCTTCCAACGAATTAGCGTCGTTTGCAGACTGTATTTCGCTTAAAAATTGATTCCGAACTTCTGATACTTGATTTTTCATGGTGTTATTTTCAAGAATTTGGTGCAAAAATAAATGCCGTCAGATTGGCATTTCCCGGTGTAAAAAAAATAGGAATCAAACCTGAACAGCTCGATTCCTATTTTGTTTTTCAAAATCAGCAAATGGCTCAGGCAGCTGTCTGATCTACCAGTGCTTTAAAACCTTCCGGATCGTGCATGGCCATTTGTGCCAATGCTTTACGGTCCAGTTCAACATTAATCGCGCTCAAACCGTGCATAAATTGCGAATAAGTTGTGCCATTCAAGCGGCATGCGGCGTTGATACGGGCAATCCACAAACTGCGGAAACTCCGTTTTTTCTGGCGACGATCGCGATAGGCGTATTGCAATCCTTTTTCGACCGTATCTTTTGCGGTACGATACAGATTGCTTTTGCTCAGGCGATAGCCTTTAGCCATTTTCAGTAATTTTTTGTGTCGCTTACGTGCTGCGACATTATTTTTTGCTCTTGGCATGATTAATTTCTCCGTTACAATAATCGTTACATCTTGAATTCATAAAAAACCGCCGAAGCCAGATTAGCTAGCCAGCAACATTTCCTTTACACGCGGCACATCCGAATCGTGGACGTATTTGTATTTGCGAAGATCGCGCTTACGCTTCGTGCTTTTTTTGGTCAGAATATGGCTTTTGTAATTTCGGCGATGCTTAACTTTCCCGCTGGCGGTCAATTTAAAACGCTTTTTCGCGCCGCGGTTGGATTTCATTTTAGGCATCGTGTAATCCTTTCCAATTAACGTTCGTTCCGGATTCTGGTCGGGGGTGAATCTTTCGCGAACAGGGTTTAAATGTGTATTTTAATGTTTACTGTTCAATAATAAGGTCATCCGTCGCCCTTCCAGCTTAATCGGCTGTTCGATGACACCATCTTCTTCAAGTTCTTTTAATACTTCTTCAAGGAGTACTCTACCCATGTCTTTATACGCCAGTTCCCGGCCTTTAAAAATCACAGAAAATTTGACTTTATTTTTCTGTTCCAGAAACTTTTTTGCCTGTTTCATCTTTGTTTCCATATCATGGGTATCGGTCTTGGGACGCAGGCGAATTTCCTTTACCGTAACGGTATGGGTTTTCTTCCGTCCTTCTTTCTCTTTTTTGTTTTTTTCGTACTGATATTTGCCGAAGTCCATGATCCTGCAAACAGGTGGCGAGGCATTTGGCGCAACTTCAACCAGATCGAGGCGCACATCCAATGCAGCTTTCATTGCGTCGCGGGTGTTCATAATTCCTAACTGCTCCCCGTCATGACCAATGACCCTTACCTGTGGTACGCGAATCTGGTTGTTAATCCGGGTCGTATCGTTCTTTTTGTTAATACTTTACTCCTGTGTGTTATGATGAATATATAACTTTATTCTCGATCTCATGAACCAACCGATCTGCTAATGCTGCAACCGGCATGGAACCAAGGTTACCTTCGCCTTTGTGACGAACCGATACCTGCTGATCTTCAACTTCTTTATCGCCCACAACCAACATATACGGAATTTTCATTACTTCAGCTTCGCGAATTTTGAAACCGACTTTCTCATTACGATCGTCAACTTCCACGCGAAGACCTTTTTGATGCAACGCCTCAGCCAGTTGGCGGGCATATGGCAAATGTCGATCCGTAATCGGCATCAAAACGGCCTGTACCGGCGCCAGCCACAGCGGAAATTGACCGCCATAGTTTTCGACCAATACACCTACAAATCGCTCGATCGATCCAACTAAAGCCCGGTGAACCATGTACGGCATGTGTGAATTGCCATCTGTTCCAATATATTTCAATTTAAAACGGCGGGGCAGGTTAAAATCAAACTGAACCGTGCCGCATTGCCATAAACGTCCGAGTGCATCAACAACTTTTACATCGATTTTGGGTCCGTAAAAAGCAGCTTCGCCTTCGTGACGGGTGTAATCCCACCCTTTTCCACTCAATGCCTCTACCAACGCCTGCTCGGCGCGATCCCATTCGCTGGCTTCACCGGCGTATTTTGCAGTATTTTCTGGATCCCAAACGCTAAGCTCAATTTTATACTCGTTGAATCCAAATTTCTGCATCACGAATTCGAGCAAATCGAGCACACCGACAATCTCATCATTTAATTGTTCTTCGGTACAAAAGATGTGCGCATCGTCCTGGGTAAATCCGCGAACACGCAACAAACCGTGCAACACGCCACTTTTTTCGTACCGATAAACGGTGCCGAATTCCGCCAGCCGAACCGGTAAATCCCGGTAGCTGTGCAGTTTGGTTTCAAATATTTTAATGTGGCAGGGACAATTCATCGGTTTGATGAAATATTCCTCGCCCTCGATGGTAACCGGATACATGTTTTCCAAAAACCAGTCGTAATGACCGCTGGTTTTATACAATTCGGCGGAAACAACATGAGGGCTGACCACAAATTCATAACCGCGCTTTTCCTGTTCATCGCGTAGAAAATTTTCGATAATTGTGCGAACTAATGCACCTTTCGGGTGCCAATAGGCAAATCCGGCGCCCGCAGTTTCGGAATGGAAACTGAATAAATCCAACTCCTTACCGAGCTTTCTGTGGTCGCGTTTTTTTGCCTCTTCAATTCGCCGGAGATGCTCGTCCAGCATCTGCCGTTTGGGATAATTTGTGGCGTAAATACGCTGCAATTGCTGCCGTTTTTCATCGCCGCGCCAATATGCGCCGGCAACGCTGAGAAGCTTGAAATGTTTTCCCAGTTTTCCGGTTGAAGGCACGTGCGGTCCACGGCAAAGATCTGTAAACTCACCCTGCGAATACGCTGTAATAGTTGAATCTTCCGGCAAATCGTTTATCAACTCGAGCTTGAGATCTTCGTTATGTTTTTTGAAGAATTCAAGCGCGTCATTCCGGCTCAACACATCCCGGTTAATTGGGAAATCTTTATCGACGATAGTTGCCATTTCGGATTCGAGTGCATCAAAATCTTCCGGGGTAATTGCCTGGTCGAGTTCGATATCGTAATAAAATCCACCGTCAATTGGTGGACCAATGCCCAATTGCGCTTTCGGATATTTCCGTTTGATAGCTTGAGCCATCAAATGCGCGGTACTGTGCCAAAAAACTTCTTTTCCTTCCGGATCGTCAAAAGTCAGGATCTGCATCACGCCATCTTGTTGTAACGGACGCCAAAGCTCCAAAACTTTTCCGTTGAACTTGACAGCAAGCGCAACTTTGGCTAGTTTGCCGCTGATTGATTTGGCGATTTCGCCACCGGTAATTCCCGAATCAAATTCGCGTTGATTGCCGTCCGGAAAGCTGATTTTAATTTGCTGATTCATCATTTGTAACTACGTAAACTCATTTAAAATAAAAGTAAAGGCTCAATTGAGCAAAGCCACGAACAGCAGATTCGTGGCTTGCATGAGTGGGGCTGACCAGAGTCGAACTGATGACCTCCACGATGTCAACGTGGCGCTCTAACCAGCTGAGCTACAGCCCCTTTTTTATACCACTTTAAGTGGCGAGGAATATACAAGACAAGGCCTGTAAATGCAAGTGTAAATTAAAAATGAAGCTGTTGTTTTCAAAAGGTTTCAGTTGGTTTTTGCCAGGGCATTTTTTAGGTGTTTGCTGACTTCGTTCATGTTCATTCCCGGCTGAACCGCGTTACTATATAAATAGCGAATCAACCGCTTGTCCAGCGCTGAAAATTTATGCGTTGAACTGTTTCCCTGAAAAAAAATGCTGTCCGGAAATTTTACCGAATCATTCATTAATCCCAACATTTGGGTCAATTCTTCTCGAATCAAATGTGTTCTCAACCCTTGATCCGTTTTATCCGATCCGATAACGACCAACCCGCGATAAATTTCCCCGTTTGCCTGCCACCAATTCCGAAAAAAACCGCCGTAAAACAACAATCCGGGAAGCTCAAATTGATAAAATTCCGAATGCGGAATAAAATGAATTTCCGCGTTTCCGCCATTTTCCACCAAAGTGATGTGCAAGTTGGGGCTTATCAACTGGTTCAGATCGGCGATTACCGCAGCAAGCGCAGCAACATCCTGCTGCGTCGGCTGACCCACCACCTGCAACTCAACATCATTCACCCATTTTTTGATTTCATAATTGCTAAAACCAAACTCCGAGCCAAATGCGATTTCTGAGAAATAATCCAAATCATCATACTGTAAAATATCGTAATCTGCATTTTTTGCAGCGTTGCCAACAGCTTTAGCTTTATCTATTTTGGGCTGAGAAAGCACCGTGTTCGGCGAATTGCCGGCACAGGCCAACAAACCGACAATAGATACAATTGCTGCCAACCTCAACAATAACAAGAATTTATACCGCCATCTTTTAGTCACTTTAAAACATCCTGTTTTCAAGTTCTAATTCCATTTATCGCCAATTTTGGTGAAAAACTGATTTTTGAAAATCCATTAATTACAAAAATTAAATTCTGTCGCAAAACTTTTAATAATATTGTTTCAGGACTTTTTTTCCAAATGTTTTTTTCAATAAATACGGTGTCCTAAATTACAAAATGACCGGTTATTCACTTGCTCAACAAATGATATCACGTTATTTTTATCACTTTAATTTTAAATGCTAATTTCAACATAATTGATTTAAAAATGCAAAAATTCCCGTTCCCGGAAGATACGCTTTTATTTGTTTACGGCACATTGCGCAGCGAATTTTCGGAAAATTCATATCAGCAATTTTTGAACATGCATGCCCAGATTTTGGGACGGGGATTTTTGTGCGGAAAATTGTTTGATCTGGGGAATTATCCCGCCGCCATTGCCACAACCGAGTCCGGAGACCGGGTTGTTGGCGAAATCTACGCATTGAACTCCGCGACTTATCTCGAATTATTGCGCATTTTAGATGAATACGAATCATGCAACGGACCTGCACCGGAATATATACGCAGGCAATGCACCGTGAAGTTGGGGAATCACATTGTTCGCGCGTGGGTTTATCTGTATCATCGAGAAATTGAAAATATGATCCCGATTCCTGATGGCGATTATGTGAATCACTGCATGCGGAAGGCGCGCTGATGAGCGAAAATGCGTTGCTCAATGTATATCGGGCTATTTCTCCGTCTGTCGGGAAAATTTATGTCATTCCCGATATCGAAAAATTTTCCCGACACAACACCTATTTGCAATTGCTTTATGGAAATTTGCTCGACAAACATTCGCCGATAGCCGTGCAGAGCTTCTCGATTGTGCCATTGGCAATTATCCTGCGGAGACTGTCCGGCGAGCAATCCGTGGTTCATCACCACTGGTTCGAATGTCGTGATTTTCCGGGCTTACTCAATGTTTTTTGGAAGTTTACGGTTTTGGGGATTTACCGCTTTTTGGGCGGAAAAATCATCTGGACTGTGCACAATCGTTCGCCACACAGCGGAAAATGGCAGCGCACCAATCGATTTCTGAGAAAAATCTGGAGCAAATTTCCACAGAAAATACATGTTCACTGCCAATCTGCAATCCAGCCCGTATCGAAAGAATTGGGCATCCCGGCGCACCGTTTTTTTGTGGTTGAACATCCGCCCTACCCTGCCCGGCTTTTGCCTGCTGATCGCGCAAAAACGCAGCTTGCTGAACAATATCCCAATCTGCGTTTTTACACAAACCAGCGCATTTTTTTGATGTTCGGATACATCGCCCCATATAAAGGTATTCTCGAAGTTGTAGAAATTTTCGAAAAAATAGATGCAGATAAAGTACTGGTCATCGCCGGGAGCGTCAAACGCGACGGGCAGAAATATGCCCTCGCGCTGAAAACTATCGCCGATCGCGCAGCAAATATCCACTTGATTACAGCGCATATTCCCGAATCCGAAGTGCCGCTATTTTTCAACGCAGTTGATGCGGTCATCTTCAATTATCGCGATATTTTACAATCCGGCGGCGTGGTTTTGGCGCGAAGTTACAATAAAATGGTGATCGTTCCCAACATCGGCTGTTTGCAGGAATTGACCGGGAACAACGTGCATCATTTCGAAAATATCGATCAACTAAATCAAGTAATTACAGCACTTTAAATACGACTGAATGAACCGGCAAATTCTCCGTCTGGCTATTCCCAACATTCTCAGCAACCTCACCGTGCCGCTGCTCAGCTCGGTTGATACGGCGCTCGTAGGGCGATTGGACGACACCCATTTTCTCGGTGCGGTGGCCGTTGGCAGCGCCATGTTCAGCTTCATTTATTGGGGCTTCGGGTTTTTGCGGATGGGCACAACCGGATTGACAGCGCAAGCTTTCGGCGAAAAAAATCAGCCGGAAATGTCGCTGATTTTGGCACGTGCGCTGACAGTTGCCGGGATTTCAGCGCTGCTGTTGATGGCAATTCAGGTGCCTGCCGCCAGGCTCAGTTTTTATTTGATCGACGCATCGGCAGATGTCGAATATTTTGCCAGCCGCTATTTTTACATTCGCATGACTGCCGCACCGGCAACGCTGGCGCTGTTTGTGCTCAACGGTTGGTTTTTAGGAATGCAAAATGCAAAATTCCCGCTCTATCTCTCTGTTTTTGTGAATCTTACAAATATTGTTTTCAGCGTAATTTTTGTGCGGGTTTTCGCAATGAATTCTGATGGTGTGGCGCTTGGCACCGTTTGCGCACAATATTTGTCGCTGATTGCCGGATTGTATTTATTGTTTCGCGGCTATCAACCGGACTGGCGATCGGTTTCGCGCAGCGTCATTTTTAAATCGGAAACATTCCGGCGATATTTGCAAATCAATCGCGATATTTTTATCCGCACGGTTTGCCTGGTTTTTGCGTTGGCGTATTTTACCGCGCAATCCGCGGAATTCGGCGACGACCTGCTGGCGGTGAACACCATTTTGATGCAGCTATTGCTCATTCTCGCATACGGCACCGATGGATTTGCTTTCGCCGCAGAAAGTTTGATCGGCAAATTTATTGGCGCGCGAAACCGGAAATCGCTGCGCGAAGTGATTCGGCTCAGCTTTTTCTGGTCGATGGGATTGGGTGCCATAACATCCTGTTTTTATTACATTTTTTATCGCGATCTGATTTTCATTTTCACCGACAAAACACACCTCGCGGATTTGGCGATGCCGTTCATCGGTTGGGTTGCGATCGCGCCGCTCATCAACGGATTCAGCTATATTTGGGATGGCATTTTTATCGGCGCGACCGATGGAAAGGCATTGCGCAACGCGATGCTGATTTGCACATTTGTATTTTATTTGCCGGTGTATTGGCTGTTTCGGGATGTTTTCGGGAATCACGCGCTGTGGCTGGCGATGACCATTTTTATGCTTGCCAGAGGTGTTTCGCTGTGGATTTACGCGAAATTTCGGATGCGCATCTGGCTGTCTGCCGCGGGCGAACATTAATCCCGCATTTCGCGAACCGGAGCAAATGCAAAATCTGCTGAGGACAATTCCGGCGGCGGAACCGGAAACGGGGTTTCCCAATAAATCGGGCGAACAAACCGGCCGTCACGCTGCGTTTCGATCTGTTTTGCAAATTCCCATTCCTGCCGCACGACCGGACAAACTGCCGAATATTGCGACCAAAACAGTTGAAACGATTCGGCTGACAGCATCAGCCGTTTGCTTTTTTTGAGCCAATCGGCCTGATCCCGTTGGAGAATGCTGTTGATCAATCCATCGTCGCCGGTTGCGACCAACGCATTCAGCAAATGGTGCAGTGCTTCGCTATCTTCCAGCGCAAACGATGCAATAATGTTGCGATACATTTTTGCGTGGCTCATATCGTAATCGCGAAATGACAATTGCGGATGATTTTTACTCTCATAAAATTTGATGGTGAACGGCAATGAAGCCACCTGAACCAATCCCACAAACGCACTCAATTCGCCCTTCACTTCCCGGTTAACACTTTCGCGTTTGCCGCGAACGTAAAAATGTGTCCGGTTCAAATCATCCGACCACCAGCAGGTGACAATCGGCGGGTTGAAAACCAATCCCGGCGCTTTGGGAATGAGGGTTATTTTGGTGCCGAATTTCAGCCAGGCTTCTTTATGGCTGACCACCGGCGGAATTTGATGATCAACATCGTCGATAAATGAAATCACATCCTTCCGCATCGCCGAAACTGCGGATTTGACATGCATGTAACACACAAACAACTGCCATTTGCCGACCGGTACCATTTTGGGATGATATCCGGTAAAATACACCGCTTCCTCTACCGATTGAACTTCTTTTTGTTTGCGGATGACCGTTTTCACCTCATCCACCAACGGTTCCAAAACGAGCAATTTGCCCTCCAGTTTGCGGCGCTGGCGTTCGTATTCCTGCGGTCCCATCAGCAATTTGTATGTGGATTTCATTTTAGGAACGATCAGTTTTACGGTGCCTTTTTCAATCGCAATCCGGATGCCTTTTCGAACGTCTCCGGCAATTTTTTTACGCAATCGAATAAAAGCTATCAGAAATAAAATGAGCAAAACAGCGACAGCAGCGTAGAAAATGAGGTTGGTTTTCATTTTTTCTTCGGGGTTTCAAATGATCAATAGTTAGAAAAATCCACAATGCGGATCGAGCGGAATAGAATTTTTTCCACAGTCCGGAATCAGCTTTTTAGTTTAACCGGGCACAGAAATAACAGGTGTGATGTTGCGCAAAAATAATAATTTACAGCTTTCAAAAGTGGGGCGTTTCCGCTAAAATGGCAGAGACATCGTGTAACCGGGGATGCGGTTTCGGCGAAATTCCAAAATGGCGTCAACAGCCTGTTCCCGGGACGGGAAAATACCGACGCAAATATATTCAACCGATGTTCCGGTAGAAATCGACAAAATATTCCGCTGGAGCATTTCCGCGGTTCTGCCAATATGAAAGGTGCCCTCTGAATGGCTGTATTCGATCGACCAATTCCCCTGTGACTGCATGCTTACCCCTGCCATTTGTTGATGTTTACGTACACGATGATAGTAAAATTCACTCAAAAATAAAAGAAATTTTGCGTATTTTTTGACACTCGAAAATGAATTCACAATGCAAATAACGGAGCTTGTCCGATGACGATAAAAAAATCCGGAATCTTCACAAAAGCGGTTCACGGTTCTCACCCGGAACGCATCAAAGGTGCGGTAAATACGCCCATTTTTCAGGCATCCACTTTTTTGACAACCAAAGTGGGACAACCGGAAGATGTGCGCTACACCCGTTTGAACAACAATCCCAGCCAACTGGCAGTCAGCCAAAAAATTGCGGATTTGGAAAATACCGAAGCCGCATTGGTAACAGCCAGCGGCATGGCAGCGATTACAACCGCGTTGATGAGCATTTTAAATGCCGGCGATCACGTTCTTTTTCAACGCAGTTTGTATGGCGGAACACATGCGTTTGCCGTAAATGATTTGCCGGCAATGGGCATCTCATTTAATTTTGTTGATGCGTCTGACCCCAACAATTGGGAAGCAAAACTTCGCCCGGAAACCCGGGCAATTTATGTGGAAAGCATCACTAATCCGACAATGGAAGTTGTTGATTTCACAGAAGTTATTCGCTTTGCGAAAGCCCACAACCTGATTTCATTAATCGACAATACGTTTGCCAGTCCGGTCAATTTTCGTCCGGCTGAAATTGGATTCGATATCGTTTTGCACAGTTGCACAAAATACCTCAACGGGCATTCGGATATTATTGCCGGAGCGATTTGCGGCGATGAATTCGGAATCGCCAAAACCTTGCCGAAACTGAACCGGATGGGCGGATCGCTGGATCCGCATGCCTGCTTTTTGTTGGAACGCGGCATGAAAACGCTGGCGGTGCGGATGGCGCAGCACAATCGCAACGCGATGGATTTGGCGCAATTTTTGGTCGGGCATCCCAAAGTGTTGAAGGTGAATTATCCGGGACTTCCCGCAAGTTCGACTTTCCGGATGGCTCGCCGGTTTTTTGACGGCTATGGCGGAATGCTCAGTTTCGAAGTGAGTGGCGGCGCTGAAGCGGCGCTGCAACTTGTACAATCACTGGAGTTGGCAATTTTTGCACCAAGTTTGGGCAGTGTGGAAACGCTGGTTACGCTGCCGGCGCAAACCTCGCATATTGGTATGACGCCCGCTGAGCGGCAGGCGTTGGGAATTAGTGACGGGTTAATTCGTGTTTCGGTGGGCATCGAGAGCACCGGCGATTTGATCAGCGATTTCGCCCGTGCGTTGAGTGAAATTTAACTAAAAACGGGTCATTTGCTGCAACTCGGCAAAACGGGCATCAAGGTCTGTTTTGCCAATTTCCCGAAGCCGGTTAAAGCTAAATCCCTCAACAACATACGATGCGGAAACCGTGCCGTAAATGACCGCTTTCCGGAACGCTGCGTCGTCAATTTTCGCGCAAGTTGAAAGGTAACCCAAAAAACCACCGGCAAATGTATCGCCGGCGCCGGTCGGATCAACCACTTTGCTGACCGGATAAGCTGGCGCCAAAAATTGTCCGTCTTTATCCAGCATCACCGCGCCGTGCTGCCCTTTTTTGACGACAATCGCCTGCAATCCCATATCCAGCAATTCCGCGCCGCCTTCGTATAAATTTAATGTTCCGGTGAGATCGGTCAATTCTTCATCGTTCAAAATCATCACATCCACTTTTCGAACGAGATCCAGCAACGCATCGCGTTTCCCGTGAATCCAGAAATTCATGGTATCCAGCACGGTCAGTCGCGGTTTTTTGATTTGCCGCAGCACATCCAGTTGCAATTCCGGATCGATATTTGCCAAAAAAATCAATTCGCAATCGCCATATTTTTCGGGAATGACCGGTTTGAATTTTTCAAAAACGTTGAGATGGGTGAACAGCGTATCGCGTTTGTTGACATTTTTATGGTAGCGTCCGCCCCAGCGAAATGTTTCGCCGGTTTCGACAGTCATTCCGGAAAAATCGCAGCCTTTGGCTTTCAAATAGTCGATTTCGGCGAAATCAAAATCATTTCCGACAACACCAACAATATTCACCGGGGAAAATAAACTGGCAGCATTACTGAAATACAGCGCGGAGCCGCCCAGCGCATTGTCCACTTTACCAAAAGGTGTTTCCACAGAATCCAACGCAATCGAACCGACAACCAAAATAGACATAATTCAATTCCCATTCCCAAAATTTACAAAATGAAGGGAACACCGGCAGCGTTCCCTTTTTATTTTTACAATTGTTTTTATTGAGCTTACATTTTTTCGGGAGCAGCAACACCCAAAATGTTGAACCCGTTTGCCAGCACAGTTTTAGTGGCGAGGCAGAGCGCAAGCCGCGCTTGCGTCAATTCCGCATCATCGCTGATTACCCGGCATTCCGTATAAAATTTGTGATACGCAGTAGAAATTTCCGACATAAACATAATTAACAAATGCGGCTCATGTTCCAATCCGCTTTTTTGCACCATTCGCGGAAATTCCATCAGTTTTTTGATGAGCGTTTTTTCACTCGCTTCGCCAAGCCGCGAGACGGATTTGCTATCCGAAAACCTGATGCCCTGATCTTCTGCATTGCGCAAAATGCTGCAAATCCGGGCGTGAGCATATTGGTTGTAATACACCGGATTTTCATCCGATTGCGTTTTGGCCAGCTTCAAATCGAAATTGAGGTGGCTGGTCATGCTGCGCATCAAATAAAACCAACGGGTAACGTCTTCGCCAACTTCGTCCATCAATTCATCGACGGTAATAAAGTTCGCCCGGCGAGTGGACATCTTCACTTTTTCATCGCCTTCGAACAGCGTAACAAATTGATTTATCAATACTTTAACGCGATCCGAATCGTAACCCATCGCCCGCACACCGGCGAGCACATCGGGATATGTGGCGATGTGGTCGGAGCCAAAAATATCGATCATCAGATCGTAACCGCGCTCAAATTTATCGCGGTGATAAGCAATATCCGGCAGCCGGTAGGTGGGCTCGCCGCTGCTTTTCACGATCACACGATCTTGCTCCAGCCCGAATTCAGTTGCCCGAAACCAGACGGCGCCGTCTTTATCATACGCTAGATTTTTATCCCGCAAAAATTGGAGCAATCGATCGATATCGCCCCGCGAATACAAATCCGATTCGTTAAAAAAGGTGTCGAAAACGATGTCCAGCCGTTTCAGCGTTGCTTTTATATCTGCAAAAATTTCGCTTTCGGCGGCATTTTTGAAAATATCGAGATCGTCATCGGCGAGTTTTTTCAGCGAATCGCCGTGTTCGTCAAATAATTTTCGGGCGATATCCGTAATGTATTCGCCCTGATAATAATCATCGGGGAAATCGATTTTCTCGCCAGCAAGTTGCAAATAGCGTTGCCGCACGGAATCGCCGAGCACCCGCATCTGCCGCCCGGCATTATTGAAATAATATTCGCGGGTCACATCGTAGCCGTTCCATTCCAGTAAACGGGCGATTGTGTCGCCCAAAACCGCCTGCCGCCCATGCCCGACGCTGAGCGGACCGGTCGGGTTTGCACTCACAAATTCAACCAAAACGCGTTTTCCGTTACCGGTATTTGTATGACCGTAAGTATTTTTTTTATCAAGTACTTCGATAACTGCGTTTCGCAGATTTTGATTCGCGATAAAAAAATTGATAAACCCGGGACCGGCGATGTCTGTTTTGGCGATAATTGCGTTGTCCAAGTTCAATGCATCAATAATTTCCTGAGCAATTTGCCGGGGATTTTTCCGCAAATCTTTGGTCAGCAACATCGCCAGATTTACGCTGATATCGCCATGTTCATCCAGTTTGGGGCGATCAAAATTGTATGCTTTTTCGGGAAATCCGAGTGCGTTTAATGCATCATTAATTTGATTTGCCAGGTACGACTCTAAGGTCAGCATTCTCTTCCACCTTTGTCACTTTTGCATCTGCCCATAACCGCTCCAACGCATAAAATTCCCGCGTTTCTTCGCGGAAAATATGCACAACCACGTCCACGTAGTCGAGCAGTACCCAGTTTAATTTGCTCATCCCTTCCCGGTGGTACAGCGTAATTTTTTCATCCCTGAGGGTTTTTTCGATGTGATTGGCAACCGTTTTGGTTTGGATATCCGATCCGCAGCTGATAATCACAAAAAAATCCGTGATGTCTGAAATCGAGTGCAAATCCATTATTGTGATGTCCTGGCCCTTTTTCTCCAGTGCCAATTGCGAAATCATATTCGCCAGTTCTTTTGACGTCATTCGTTCTTTCAACTTTTTAAATTGATAATTTACAGATATTTAATGGAAGTATTTTATTTCGTTATTTTAACGGTTCCAGCGATTTATAATCCGCACCGAGAACAATCGTTACGTCTAATTGCAAGTTTACATCCTTGCGTAACAAGATACGATCTTTTGATAAACCCAGCGCTTCGGCAACTTTTTCCGCGCGTTCGTGGTTATCGCTGCGATCGAGAATGCGGGTGGTTAGCACATCAAAATTATCGAAATTGCCGGTAGAAACGACGTCGATATCCTGTTTGCGCAGAAATTTGGTTATCCTGTCCGCGAGTCCACTGACACCGCAGCCGTTCAACACTTCAACCTGAATTCCCCGCTCCACCGGTTGGGGCGATTGGGTAATTTCCGTTGATTGCTCATTGGATTCGCCATCTTCCGATGCAACGGTTCCAGCCTCCTGATTCAGATCGCCGGGTGTTTTGGCCGGCAATGCTGCAGTATCATTTTGCTGAACCGCTGTTTTATTCGAATGAAACGCGCTTCTCCAAATTTCCGAAACCACATCCTGATTCGGATACACCAAAATCGCAATGCCGCTGACGATTATCGCAAGCAATACCAGCACTTTGAGAAATGCAATCGCAGATGCGTTATTGGAACCATTCCGTCCGGGTTTGGAGCGGTTTGGATTTTCCTGCGCATTCACCATGCGTTTGATCCGGGGATCAGACATATTACGTCGGGTTCTTTGAGCCAATTTCAATCCTTGAGTTGTAATTTTTAAATCCAGATCAAATTTGCAGTCCAAAAAATAAGTCACAACAACGGGGTGATACAAGTAAAAAACATTTCACCTCGTTATTGTGACTGAAAATGATCGGTAGTTCTAATATGAAATGTTACAACGTTTTACTGATCGCCAAATCGATGCTGATTGAGCGGTGAATAATAATAGCCGCCCTGATACAAATATGGTGTGGAATAAACGCCGAGGCTCAACTGCATTTTATCGGACGGGCGATAATTAAGTTCGCCGCCGCCAAAAAATTTGGTCGAATTCAGCTGATCCTGCGCCGGGGAATTTTTCAAATATGAATTATAGGGCGAATTCGTAATACCTAAATCCATATTTAACCAAAGTTTATCGTTAAATTGATAATTGATGCTGTTCACATAAGCGTTCATCATGATACTGCCGCCGCCACCGGTCGAAAAGCTGCTGGAAAAAGAATGATTCATCGTCAATTTATTCGAATTCAAAAATCCGAGAAACAAATTGGTGGGCGCAGCAATCACTTCCCGCATTTCCAGTGTTTTGGTTTGGCTTTTATATTGGGCGCTTGCCAATGCCGGAATTAACACTACGAAACATGTAAACCAGATCATTTTCTTCATTTTATAACTCCCGTGTTTGCCATTTTTAATGCGGCTGAACACATTTTTGTTTCAAAATTTACGTAAATCGCAGCAAATTCAAAAGCACTTTTTGGGGATTCAATCAACCGTCATCGCTCGGCACCACATTTTGCCAGGTTTTCATGCCGTTCATGGCTTCCTGCATTTCAGCAAGTATCGAGAAATATTCCGGGTTATCGGTTTTCACCGATTTTAACCGGCGTTTCGCTACATCAATTTTTGAACGATAACCTTCTATTTTTATTTGCTTTATGCAACCCTGCACATACAGCACCGGTTTTTGGAATTCTTTATTGTTTTCGAACATTTCTTTAACGAGCAGCGAACGCATTTCCTCATTTTCGATTTGATCGAGCACGTGGTGCAGCACATTTTCACCCATTTCCGGCGGTTGCGATTTGATGATTTCAAACACACGCCGGAACTCCGAATTCAGAAAATCCGATGGCTCCAAATGAGAAAATACAAATTCGTGGAGATCGACAAAATAAGTCAGCAACAATAACAATATATCTTTTTCCCCGCCCCATGCGCCCGACAAAACCAGCGGTGCATGGCGTTTTGTTTTTGGCGATTCGTCTGGAGGAGACGGCATTTGCGGTTCATTTTGCATGCTGCCAAACCGTTCGCGGCGTTGAATGGCAGCCTGTTTTTTATCCAGTTCTGTCATCAGCACATTTGCGGGAATTTGCCAGTTTTCGGTAATTTTTTCCAGATAAAAGCTGGCGCGAATGGCATCCTGCATCGGTGCGAGTACGTCCAACAGTTCATTTACAGCTTCGGAACGTTCGCGGGCGTTTTGCAGATTTTTATTATCTGCCAATAGCTTCAGCCGGAAAGTAAAATAATCAGATGCCGATTTGAGCAAATTCAAAAATGCGTCCGCACCGTTTTGGCGGGTGTAGCTATCGGGATCTTCGCCCTGCGGCAAAATGAGCACATCGGTTTCCACGTTGTTCTGAAACAATATTTCACCGCCGCGTGCCGCCGCGTTGATGCCGGCATTGTCGGCATCGTAACAGAGCACCACCCGCTGGGCGTATCTGCGAATGAGTCGCGCATGCGCTTCCGTGAGCGCGGTTCCGCTCGTGGCAGCTACGTTTTGGATACCGGATTGCATCAATTGAATCACATCCATGTAGCCTTCAACAAAAATTGCAAATCCGTGTTCGCGAATGGCTTCACGCGCAAAATTCAGTCCGTACAGCACGTTGCTTTTTTGGTAAATTTGCGATTCCGGTGAGTTGATGTATTTGGGTGAATTTTTCTCATCCACCAATTGGCGACCGCCGAAACCAACCACTTTTCCGGCAGGATTGTGGATCGGAAACATCAGTCGCTGCCGGAAACGATCGTATAAATTGCCGCTTTTTTCGCTTTTGAGCAGCAGCCCGAGTTTTTCGTAAAGCGCAATGGGATAATTGCCTTTTTCGAGATATTTCCGGAGATTATCCCACCCTTCCGGCGCGTAACCGATTTCAAATTTTTTCAGGCTTTCTTCAGAAATACCGCGTTTTGCGAGATAATCCATCAGGCTTTTCGGCGCATGCTGCAGGTGGTGCTGAAAAAAACGAGTGGCAATTTCGTTGGATCGATGAAGCCGTTCGCTCTCGCTTTCCTGCTGTCGCACTTCTTCGGTTACGGGAATTTCGATGCCCGATTCCTGCGCCAGCTGTTTCACCGCGTCCACAAATCCCATACTTTCGTGCATCATCAAAAAGCGATACACATTTCCGCCAACGCCGCAGCCAAAACAGTGGAAAATCTGGCGATCGGGATTTACATTAAATGAAGGTGTTTTTTCATTGTGAAACGGACACAATCCGATAAAATTCCGACCGCGTTTTTTTAGCGAAACATATCGCCCGACAACATCCACGATGTTGGATGAATCGCGAATTTGATCAATAATGTGTTCCGGTATTCCAGCCATGCCCAAGTTTAACACCAAACAATCATAATGTAAAAAGAAAATTTTACGGGCAGGAAATGAGCGGTGCTATTTTTTCGCAGCTTGCAATCATTTTGTGTTGGAAGTATATTGTCCACCGCTGTTTTTGTTGAAATTAATTGAGATGAATTCTGCCATTTCAGAAAGAAAGTAACCTGTTTATGAAAGACCAATCTGCTCAGATGCAGCAAAAAATCAATGTCGAGCTTTCGCCGGAAGTTGCGCAGGGTGAATACGCCAATCTTGCGATAATCACCCATTCCGGGGCGGAGTTTGTCATCGATTTTACCGGATTTTGCCGGGCGTGCCGCAGGCAAAAGTAAAATCCCGGATCATTATGACGCCGCAACACACCAAATCGCTGTTGCTCGCATTGCAGGATAATATCGAAAAATTTGAAAACCAGCACGGCGAAATTAAATTGCAAGGCATTCAAAACGCTGTCAACCGTCCGTTCGGTTTTCAGTCACCGGAAAATAACAACGGCTAAGGCAAGCCCAATTTATGGACACGAAAACGATTCAAACAAATCTCGCAGAAGTTAACGGGCGAATAGCCAAAGCTGCCATCGCTGCCGGAAAAACGCTGGACGATATTACCTTGGTTGCCGTCACCAAAACGTTCGACACGGATGTGATAAAAAATGCCATTGACGCCGGTGTAAAACACATCGGTGAAAACCGGATTCAGGAAGCCCGTTCAAAATTTACCGACGCTCCGGAACCTGGCGTCACCCGCCATCTGATCGGTCATTTGCAACGCAATAAGGTGAAATACGCCGTAAAGCTGTTCGATTTCATTCAATCGGTTGACGATATTTTGCTGGCTGAAGAAATCAACGCACGCTGTGCCAAATTCAACCAAACCATGCCCATTCTGATTCAGGTTAACACCAGCAACGAACCCCAAAAATTCGGTTGCGAACCTCGCGAAGCCATCACCCTTCTCAAAGCGATGGACAGATTGCCCAATCTTTTTATTCGCGGTTTTATGACCATCGCAATTTATAGCGACGACCCTGAAGAAGTTCGCCCTTGTTTCAAACGCCTCCACGCAATTTACGAAGAAGCCCAACAGCTTCAGCTATCAAATGCCAAAATTGATACGCTTTCGATGGGCATGAGCTCTGATTTTGAGGTCGCCATCGCCGAAGGTGCGACAATGGTTCGTATCGGTTCCGCAATTTTTGGTGAAAGAAATCCCACACTTTGAGCCTTTCGGCACAATAATAATTACATTTTTTTACTAACAATTGATACTTTGAGACGTTATATTTCTCGTCTTAAAAATTGAAATTCTGGCCGGGCTTGCTTTTTAATTCCATATTTGCAAAACCTGAAATTAGCTGATCGCCGGAATTTTTGTTGATTGATAATCAGGAGTATGTATTGAAGTTAACCCCGTTGGAAATTCGCAAACAAGAATTTAAAAAAGGCTTACGCGGATTCGATCCGGTTGAAGTGCAGACATTTTTGGAAATGGTTTCCGAACAATACGAACAACTTCAGGAAGAAAACAAAGATTTCAGCCGCAAAATTCTGGAACTGGAAACGCGCTTGCGCAGTTATCAGGACAATGACAAAACGCTCCGCGACACCCTGTTCAACATGCAGGAAGTGAAAAAACAATCGGAAGAAGCGAGCAAACGAACGGCTGACCTGCACATCAAAGAAGCCGAGCTGAAAGCGCTGGAAATTCTGGAATCTGCTCGCAAAGAATCCCGGAAAATCCGTGAAGAAGTCAACTGGCTGAAATCGCAGAAAGAATCATTTATCAACCGGATTCGTCACGTGCTGGTTTCGCAAATTGAATTGCTTTCGGTAATGGAATTGGATGACGTGCTCTCCCCCGAAGCGAAGGAAAAGCTGGATATTTGGCGAAAACATCGCGGAATCCAGAGCAGAATGATCGATTCTGATAAAAGAACGGAACCCGAAATAACCCAAAGTGAACCCATTACAATAGAACCGAATACGACAAGGGAAGCTGAACCGGAAACCGATGAGGGTCGGTTGGTTCAAACCTACGATGAGAAAGACGACGACGCAGAGAAAACGAACAAATCGGCATCCGATGAAACGCTTACGGAAGAGGACATCGACGATTTCTTCAAGAAAGGACTGCAAATTGACGATCTTATCAAAAATATCAATAAAAACAAGTAGGTTGTTTCATTAAATCAAGGAGCAGGGATAGTGATGAAAAAGTTGTTCCTAATAGGCATGTTACTGTTGAGCGGATGCGCCGGAAGCCGCATGATTACGCCGACAGAACTCAAGGTTAATCAGGAAGTTAAGCTGTATTTGAACGATGGCAAAATCGACGAAGGATTGGTTCTGGAACGCCAGGGCGAAGACATTGTATTTGTCAGCGGAACCGATCAGAAAGTAACGGCAATACCGCTATCGAATGTTCGTCGATTGGAAAAATCGCAAAAACATTTTGATTACGAAGGCCATTTAATCAGCGAAGCCGAGATAAAAAAATACCGTGGCAACAAAAACACCTGGAGCTATGCGATTGGCGGCGGTGTAATTGGCGGCGCGGCCGGACTTGCAGCAGGCTTGCCCATTTGGTTGGCGAATGATAATCCGCCACCGTTGTTTTCTGCCGGTATCGGTTTTGTTGTCGGCAGCATTTATTACGCAACCAAAGGCGTAAAAAAAGACCGGAATATGGCGTTGGTTCAGGTTCGTGAGCTTCGCAGAGGCGAAAATGAACTGGAAGCACGGCAGGAAGCGGAAGAAAATCGCCTGAAAGCCCTCAAGGAAGAAAAGGAACGGTTGCAGCGTCAATTGGATGAAAAGCGCAAAAACGAATCACAATGAGGAAAAGATGACCGAACTCCGCGCAAAAATTGAGGAAACCGTCGCATTTATTCGCCAAAGAACCCAACTCGATCCCAAAATTGGTATCGTTTTGGGAACAGGATTGGGTGATCTGGTCAATGAAATTGATCAGGAAGCTGTCATTTCGTACGAAGACATTCCCCATTTTCCTGTTTCAACCGTTGAATATCATGCCGGCAAATTAATTTTCGGGAAAATCGGTGGACGTCCGGTGGTTACCATGCAAGGTCGCTTTCATTATTATGAAGGTTACACAATGCAGGAAATTACCTATCCGATCCGTGTGATGAAAATGATGGGCGTAAAAACGTTGCTGATTTCCAATGCGTGCGGCGGGATGAATCCCCAATTTCGCAAAGGCGATTTGATGTTGATGGATGATCACATCAACTTGCTGGGCGATAATCCGCTCATCGGTGTGAATGATGATGAGTTCGGTCCGCGTTTCCCGGACATGTCCGAACCATACAGTAAACGGCTCATCGCTCTCGCAGAAGAAATCGGGCTTGCCGAAAAAATACGACTGCAAAAAGGCGTTTACGTCGCCGTTACCGGACCGAATCTGGAAACACGTGCGGAATACCGCTTTTTACGCGGCATTGGTGCAGATGTGGTGGGCATGTCCACCGTTCCGGAAAACATCGTCGCACGGCACATGAATATGGATGTGCTCGGTGTTTCGGTAATTACGGACGAGTGTTTCCCCGATTCATTGGTGCCCGCGGATATCAACGACATCATCAAAACCGCTAACGAAGCACAACCTAAACTCACATTACTGATGAAACGCGTGGTCGAAAAGCTGTAGTTATGGCACCAATTCCGATGCAATCGCTGGGCAAGGCATTGCTGGTCGCCGGAGCCGTTTTAATGGTTATCGGCGTATTGCTGATGTGGGGAAACCGGATTCCTTTCATCGGAAAATTGCCCGGAGATATTATTATTCAACGAAAAAATTTTACGTTTTATTTTCCACTTACATCATTGATTATATTGAATTTACTGATATTGATTGTGGTTTGGATCATCCGAAAATTTACGGCAAATTGATAACCCGCGAGAATTGACAAGGGACTTGCAAATGTTTAAGGAATACTCAGAAAAAGTATTTATTCCAAAAGTTGAAGAAGACGTTTTGTCTTATTGGCAAAACCATAACATTTTTGAAAAAAGCCTCCAGCATCGAAAAGATGCACCCACTTATATTTTTAACGAAGGCCCGCCCACTGCAAACGGCCGTCCCGGCATCCACCATGTGCTGAGTCGAACGATTAAAGATATTATCAATCGATACAAATCGATGAAAGGCTATCAGGTGCCCCGCAAAGCAGGTTGGGATACGCACGGATTGCCGGTGGAAATTGCGGTCGAAAAAAAATTGGGGCTGACTCAGAAAAATGAGATCGAAACATTCGGCATCGAAAAGTTTAACAATGCCTGCCGGGAGTTGGTCAACGAACACATCGAAATGGCGGACGGCTGGCGCAAACTCACCGATCGCATGGGCTATTGGCTGGATCTCGATAACGCTTACATCACTTACAAAAACGAATACATCGAATCGGTTTGGTGGGCGATCAAAACCATTTTTGACAAAGGCCTGATTTACAAAAGTTTCAAAATTGTGCCGCAATCACCAACGATCGAAACGCCGTTGAGCTCGCACGAATTATCGCAGGCGTACAAAGATGTTCGCGACCCTAACTGCTATATAAAAGTGAAGGTTACGTCATCGCCAAAAGCATCGATCCGCGATGCGGAACTGGTGATCTGGACAACTACACCGTGGACGCTGATCTCCAATGTTGCCGCCGCCGTTGGCGAAGATATCGATTACGTTTTGGTGAAAAATACCCGCCAAATCAAATCGGGCGAAGAAAAAACAGAACTTGTCAACGATCTCGTTCTGGCGAAAAGCCGCCTCTCCGCGCTCGATGGCGAATACGAAATTTTGGATACCTTCAAAGGTTCGGAAATTGTCGGGACTACATATGAGCAAATTTTTTCATTTTTGGATCTCGAACCGAAAAAATTTACCGATGTGCTCAGCCTGTTGCCCGGTGATTTTGTTTCGACGGAAGACGGTTCCGGGATTGTGCACATGGCGCCGGCGTTCGGGCAAGATGACTACGATATGTCTAAAAAATTCAAATTACCGGTGATCAATCCGGTAACGCCCGGAGGCAAATTTAAAGAAGGTATCGGCGAATTTACCGGACGCCCGGTAAAAACCTTTACCTACGGTGACGGACATGTGGAAGAAGGCGTTGACAAAGATGTGGTTATCGCCCTCAAACAAATGGACAAAATTTATCGCTCCACCAACGATTATCTGCACAGCTACCCGCACTGCTGGCGAACAGATAATCCGGTGATTTATTACGCTCGAGAATCCTGGTTTATCAATTCTCCGAGCTACAAAGAAGAAATGGTGGCGCTCAACAAAACCATCAATTGGCAGCCGCCGGAAATCGGAGCCGGACGCTTTGGCAACTGGCTGGAAGATGTAAAAGAGTGGTCGCTTTCCCGCGATAGATTTTGGGGAACACCGCTGCCGATTTGGGTTAGCGAAGATGGCAAAGACATGCTGGCAGTCGGTTCGATCAGCGAATTGCTGGAAGGTATTTACGAACACCCGAATGGCGAAAAAGTGCCGGCAAAAACGATCGAAAACGAGCTGGATTTGCACCGCCCGTTTGTTGACCGGATCATTTTTGAGAAAAACGGGAAAGTGTATCGCCGCACGCCGGAAATCATCGATGTGTGGTTCGATTCCGGCTCAATGCCCTTTGCGCAATACCACTATCCCTTTGAAAATAAAGAACTTTTCGAAAAAAGTTTCCCGGCGGATTTTATCGCCGAAGGCGTTGACCAAACCCGTGGCTGGTTTTACACATTGCACAATATTGCCACAGTTTTGTTTGGCAAACCCGCGTTCAAAAATATTATCGTGAACGATTTGGTGCTGGACAAAAACGGTCAGAAAATGAGCAAATCGAAGGGCAACATTGTGTTCCCTTTCCAGATATTCGATAAATACGGCGCAGATCCGGCTCGCTGGTTTTTGATGACCCAAAACAACCCGTGGCTGCCCAAACGTTTTGACGAAGGCGGTATCGCCGAGGTTCAGCGTAAATTTTTCGACACATTTTTGAACACGTATTCGTTTTTCGCGCTGTATGCGAATATCGACAAATTCGATCCGGCAGCGCCGCAAATTCCGGTGGAAAATCGACCTGAAATCGATCGCTGGATTCTCTCGCGGCTCTACACAATTGTTGAGCGCGTCACCGACCGGATGGAACATTACGACATCATGCCGGCAATGCGCCCCATCGCAGATTTTATGCTGGACGATGTTTCCAACTGGTATGTGCGCCGCAATCGCCGCCGTTTCTGGAAAAGTGAGGACAGCAAAGATAAGCTTGCAGCCTATCAAACGCTGTATGAAGTGCTGATCACAACCGCCAAATTGTGTGCGCCGTTTATTCCGTTTATTTCGGAAGAAATTTATTGCAACTTGCGCACGGAAAACGACCCGGAAAGCATTCACCTCTGCGATTTTCCTGTTGTTTCGGAAGCACAGAAATCGTTACAAAACAAAGATTTAGAAGCGCTAATGGCAACCGCTCAAAAAGTGGTTCGCGTAGCGCGTTCGCTCCGGAACGAAACACGAATCCGGGTGCGGCAACCGCTGAAAGAACTGGCTGTAGCAAGCCGTTCGGCAAAAGCGCTGGACGCCGTTCAGCAGATGAGCGCAATCATCAAAGAAGAATTGAATGTAAAAGAAGTGACCGTTTCCGGAAAGCTGGATTCACTGGTTACCCGCACGGCAAAAGCCAATTTTAAAGCGCTCGGACCGCGATTTGGCAAAGAAATGAAGCTTGTTGCGCAAGCCATTCAACAATGGGGAAATTCTGAAATCGAGCAATTGGAAGAAAATGGTGAATTTTCCATTGAATTTAACGGTCAAACGGAACAGATTAAACTTGACGAAGTTGAAATTCGCGAAAGCCAGCGCGGCGATATGGCCGTTTCCCGGGAAGGCGAATTGGTTGTCGGATTGAGCACAACCATCACCCCGGAACTTGAACAGGAAGGGATTGCACGGGAATTTGTAAATCGCATCCAAAATCTCCGGAAAGATGCCGGATTTGATGTTCAGGACAGAATTTCGATTTATTTTGATGCCCCGGCAAATATTTCTCAGGCTGTGCGGCAGTTGAAATCATATATTTGTTCGGAAACGCTCGCAAACGATTTGACAACAGAATTACCGGCTGATCGAAATGCAGTTGAGGTCAATATTGACGATGTCTCGTTTCGCGTAGTTATTGAAAAAATCGGGTGATCGAATAAATATTCGCTGCGCCAAGTTTCTTTGCATTTTGTGGTTTTTTTTTGTAATATTGCACCTTAAAACACTGAAAGGAGGTGTAAACGTAATAAAATTATCAGTTTTCATTAAAGGTTCGCAACTAAATGAACGCTAAATAATAAACATCTCTGAGTGTTCAAATGAGGGATTGTTTCAGAAATGCAAAAATGTAATGAAGAATAACTGCAATTGGTAATTTTTTAGAACCAGACGCAAAACGTAGGATGAAATCATGAGTGAAACATCAAAAAACGCGGGCTTAAACGGGGAGTTGGATAGTGGGGACAAACCGGCATCTCCGCCTCGCACGTATTTGACTGATGAAGAACTGGAATATTTTCGCCAATTAATTTTGAAAAAGCGGACGCAAGCGCTTGAAGAAATTGAAGATATGAATAGCAGGCTAAAAGATGCACAGGAACAGACCGAAGGATACACTTATCACATGGCTGATTCCGGCACTGATGCGATGGAACGGGAAATGCTGTATCTGATGATCTCTCGCCAGCAAAAATATATTGGCTATCTGGATCGTGCTTTAAAACGCATAGACCTGAAAACATACGGTATTTGCAAAATTACCGGAAAACCGATTCCAAAGGAACGCCTCGATGCAGTTCCACACACAGAAACAACGGTTGAAGCAAAGATTGAGCAAAAGAAAAAAGGAATGTAATTCTCCCGTACCAAAAAAATCAGGATGATTTGGAAGTTAATTAGTCAACTAAGGAGATCAACATGGATGACAAAACCACATTACACTTCAAAAACTTGCTTATGGAAAAGCGTGTAGAAGTTCTCGACCGAATTGAGCGCCTGCGGGAAGTTACAATGGAATCCAATTATCGGGAAAGCAATGGCGATCATTCAGGATACGGACTACATATGGCGGATCAGGGCACGGACGCAATGGAACGTGAAAAAGCTTTCCTTTTTTTATCGCGCGAGGAAAAATATCTCCAGCAAATTCAACAAGCGCTGCAGCGAATTGAATTAAACGAATACGGCATTTGCCGGGTCTGCGGCGAAGAAATTGAAGCCAAAAGACTGGAAATAGTACCGACCACCCGAATTTGCGTTCCCTGCAAAAACAAGGAATCGCGTACAAAAAACTAAATCGATGGCCACCATGCCCGAAAAGCCCCATTTTATTGCGACAATATCCGTTATTGTCGCAATTTTTTTAATAGACCAATCCACCAAATTTCTTGCAGTTGCCTTCCTAAAACCGCTCTCCAGCGTGACTGTTCTCGGTGAGTTTTTGCGTTTTACGTATGTGGAAAACTCCGGAATAGCTTTTGGATTTAACATTCAAAACACGGCTTTGCTTAATATAATCTCAATTATAATTGCCATAATGATATTTTATGTGCTATTAAATATTCGAGATCACAAGTGGTTGCGAGTGGCTGCAGCAACCATTTTAGGCGGTGCTGCCGGGAATCTTTTTGACAGACTGTATCGTGGTAATGTTGTTGATTTTATTGATATCAATTTTTTTGATGTTCATTTTGATACGATAAATCTGCTACTTTGGCAATTTCATGATTTTTCAATTTACCGGTTGCCGGTATTCAATATTGCAGATATTTCCGTCACCATCGGCATGATCCTGGTCATCTCAACCTTATTATCAAAAAAACACATATCTGCAATTGCAACAAAATGATACAAATGGAACACAAACTTAAAATAAATAGTGAATTAAGTAACCAACGACTGGATATTTTTTTATCCGGTCGATTCAGCGATCACTCCCGTTCATATTATCAAAAATTAATCAAAAGCGGGCAAATTTTAGTAAATGGCGAAGTCGTAAAACCATCGCATATGTTGCTCGAAAACGACGAAATTTATATCGTTATCCCCTCCCCTTCTCCTACCAACATTCAACCGGAAAATATTCCATTAAACATTATTTTTGAAGATGAACACCTGTTGGTAATTAACAAACCGGCGGGATTGGTTGTGCATCCCGGAGCCGGGGTTCATTCGGGAACTTTGGTGAATGCGCTTTTGTATCATTGTAGCGATTTATCCGGTGTGGGTGGCAGGCAACGCCCCGGAATTGTTCACCGGTTGGATAAAAACACAACCGGACTGCTGGTCGTTGCGAAAAATGACCGGGCACATATCAATTTGCAAAAACAATTCGCTGAGAAAACCGCGCAACGTGAATACAAAGCACTGGTTTGGGGACATTTGCCAGAGATGAGCGGGAAAATTGAAACATTGTTGAATCGCAGTAAATCTGATCGCAAAAAATTTGTTGTTGCCGAGAACGGGAAAACCGCCATCACAATTTATGAAGTTGAGGAAGAACATGCTTTTTTATCGCTAATCCGGGTGTGGTTGAAAACCGGGCGAACGCATCAGATTCGAACGCATTTCAACCACATTCACCACCCTGTTTTTGGCGATCCGGAATACGCCGGCAGAACGAAACAAATAAATAGAGTTTCAACTTTATCTTACAAACAAAATGCACTATATTTGCTGAAATTGATTGACCGGCAGGCGTTGCACGCGTTTCGGCTGACATTTGAACATCCGAATTCAAAACAAAAAATAAGCTTCTCGGCTGATCTGCCAGAAGATTTTCAGAAAATTTTAGATTTATCCCGGAATATCGAGAGGAATTTGTCATGAAAAGCATACTGTGGTTTATTGTCGGATGCACGATTTTTTCAACTGCTGCATTTGCCCAAATTGATTTTAAGCATGAAAAAGTGATCGATCACGGAAAAGTTAGTCAGGGCGATATAATTAGCGGACAAATCGAATTTATTAATAATACCGGTAAAATGGTTGAACTGGTTGATGTCCGAACCAGCTGTGGGTGCACTGCTGTTAAACCGGAAAAAAAGATTTTCGAACCCGGAGAAACCGCACATATTCCCTATACCATCGAAACGGAACGTTTTTCAGGAGTTGTCCGGAAATCTATTCGTCTGGTTTTTAAGGATGAAGATCCAAAATCCGAAGTGCTTTTTGTTGAAGCCAACATTACCACAGACGTTTCGATCAATCCACGTTTTATCAATTTTCAAAAAGTGACACTTAATCCAGATACGGTTTACACAGAATTTTTTGAGATAGAAAATTCTTCGCAAGCCGAATTGAACGTCACAAAAATTGCTGCAGATAACGATATTGTTAAAATTACACCGGCAAACATTGTCATCCCTGCAGGTAAATCGCATCTGGTACGGGTCGATTTAGTTCCCAGCAAAACCGGTCGTATGAATACAAACATCTATATCGAAACCAACAATAAGAAATTCCAAAGCAAAAGCTTACCGGTTTTTATTAACATTTTAGAACACGATGCATCTCATAGCGAATAAATATTGCAAATAGAAAAACAGCGTCAATAAACCCCGGTCAAAAAACCGGGGTTTATTGTATAGGTCGATTGATGATTTTAAGAGTGCTCACATTACTAACCGCAACGTTATTCGGTGGTTTAATAATCAACCAATTTCACCCGAATGGTATTCGATGGGCGTTGCTCTCACCAGACCTTTCACATACAAACAATTCTGTGGAATTTATCAACCTGCCGGATGCTTTTTCGTTAATTATTGACGGACATGCCATAGCAATCGACGTTCGCGAAACGGATGCGTTTGAAATAGATCACCTCCCCGGTGCTGTATCCATGCCGTGGCAACAATTTATCCGGTCACCAGAAATTATCAGTCAACTTGACAAAGAGATGTCCTACGTCATTTATTGTTTTGAACCGGATTGTTATGAAGCAACGGCATTTGCAGGATTACTTCAAAAAAATGGGTTTCGTAAAACAAAAGTGCTATACGACGGATTTTCCGGCTGGCTGGAAATGGGTTTGCCAATTGAACCGTAATCAGGGTAGTTACAAATGGATGTAAAATCAATAAAATCAATACCTTTTCATCCAAAAACGGTCGTGTTATTACGATTATTTTTTGGGGCGATGTTGATCTATGCAGCTATCGATAAAATTCTTTTTCCTTTAGATTTTGCCGTTGCTGTCGAAAATTATCAACTTACAGGAGCAACGTTTTCTCGTTGGATTGCAATATGGCTGCCATATCTTGAATTGATTACCGGAGTGCTTCTGATTGCAAATATTTGGCTAAATGCAGCGACAGTATTGAATATTATTATGATGGCTATTTTTCTTTTATCTGTGAGCAGCGCATATGCTCGAAACCTTGATATTAATTGTGGTTGTTTTGGTGATAAAAGTTCTCCGGTTACCCTTACAAAAGTTGCTTCAAACACGCTTCTGTTATTTTTTAGTGTGCTTTTGTATGTTTCCTGCAAAAATCGGAATAAATAAACAAATCCTACCTTTATTTTATCTTTTCTTAAAAGTTTTCCATAAAATTTGTTGTGACTTCAGTCAACGGATGACTACAAGTTTGTCAATATTTTTCCACAAGCAACTCAAACAGGAGACGCGGTTGTGGGGTATGGTCTTTGGAAATATCGGGGTTTTGTCACCAGATTGGTATAAATTGATTTACCATCCATCATCGCAACAGGGAACTGTTGAGTCAATTCAAACATTTATTACGGTTAGGGAAAATATTTATTTAATTGGGCGATTAGCGGCTGTAAATATGAGCAGGAAGGAGCAATGCTTATGAACACGGAAGTCACCAGTATGCCACTGGAAGTGATGAGTGGAAAAAACACTCCATATGATGTAATTATTGTTGAAGATAATCTGGAACAAGCCTATTTAACCAAGATGCTGGTCGAAGAATATGGTTTTTCGGCGAATTATGTTACAAACAGTTCCGAGGCACTCCAGTTTATCAGCACCAACAAACCCCGGGTGGTAATTCTCGATTTAATGATGCCAAAGCTGGATGGGTTACGTTTATGCAAAGAAATCAAAAGCACAAACGGAACGGAAGATACGCGGATCATCATTTACTCTGGTAAAATTTATGATTCCGATCGCCGGAAAGCGCTTGAAATGGGTGCCGATGCTTTTTTCACCAAACCCACACGTGCAAACGTCTTGATCTCAAAAATAAAGGAACTGATTCATCCGGTTCAAAATGGATCCTATCAAAATTAAGTTTTGGGGTGTCCGGGGGTCAATTCCTACTCCCGGTCCCCATACTATCCGCTATGGTGGTAACACCTCTTGTGTTGAAATCCAATATTCAGGAAAACCCCGTTTTATTATTGATGCCGGCTCGGGTATTCGCGAACTCGGAAAAGAATTACTTTCACAGAAAAAACCGGTTGAAGCGTATATTTTTCTGAGCCATTTTCATTGGGATCATATTCAGGGTTTGCCATTTTTTAAGGCTGCATTCAAAAAAGGTAACAAGTTTACCATTTATGGCTGTGATGAACCCAATGTGGAATTGGACAGAATCATCGAAATGCAGATGGACCCTATCTATTTCCCGGTTGCGATTGAGGATATGTCCGCTACTGTGGATTTTGTTACTATTTCTGAGCAATCGTTACGGGTTGAAGGTGTTGATATTCAAACCAAATTCTTAAATCATCCCGGATATACATTGGGTTATCGTTTCGATTACCAAGGTAAATCGATTGTTTATATCAGCGATAATGAGCCATTTCCCCAACCGAAATATAAATCCAAAAATGGCAGCGATCTGGAGAACCGCTTTGAAAATTTCATGGATAACAAGGAAGAAATTGACCTGATCAATTTTATCAGCGAAGCTGATGTTTTGATACACGATACCCAATATTTTCCCGAAGAATATGAAGATCGCGTTTCCTGGGGACATTCGCCGTATACATACACTGTGGATATTGCTGTTCGGGGGCGTGTGAAACAACTGATTCTGTTTCACCACGATCCGGACCACGATGATACTGCGGTTGATTTGATGGTAGAGTTAAGCCGCCGTCGTTTGCTGAAACACCAATATGATATTCCATGTAAAGCGGCACAGGAAGGTGATGTTATTGTTTTATAATTACTTAGCTATCTTTTTGAGGTAGCTTGTCTTCGGGCATTTCATACGGATTATCGCTTTGTGAATTACCGATTAAATTTGGTTCATTATCGATTTCCGATTCCTCTTTAGCGCTGTGTTTCTCCCGCCAATCTCCCCAAATTATCATAATCCCCAAACCGACCATTATTGAAACATCCGCAAAATTAAAAATCCCTGTTTTTACCCAGCCGAATCCGCTATCCATATGCATAAAATCAACAACGCGCCCGTTATTAATCGCGCGATCAACAAAATTACTGATGCCGCCGCTGGCGATTAACGCGAGACCTAACGATTGTGCTTTGGTAAAATCGCGGTTGAGCACCAAATAAGAGAGTAACACAATCAACATTACACCGACAAAAACGGTTAAGAACCAAAAACGGATATTTTCCGGCAGATCGGAGCCAAAACCCAACATCGCACCAGTGTTTTCGGCATATTTGAGCACAAAAAAACCACCCAAATATTCCTTCGGCGGGGAAAATTTGATGGTCTGTGATACAATATATTTGCTCACCTGATCAACAAAAATGCTACTGACAATTATAATAAAGATAAAAATTAATCGTTTTCTATTTTCCATCCGGTTACAAATTCCGCTGTTTAATTCAATATTATTTAGACGTTATTCTACTGTGAATTCCGGTACAAAGTTTCTCAAAAGCAATCGGAAAACTTACAATAAACCAGAACCTTTTGCAAGCATCACAAACCTTTTTTGAACACGTAGAAAAAGGCTTGCGGCAAAGGGTTGCGAGTACCGTAATAGATTGTTTCAGAACAGGTTAGCAATTGCAACTGTTTTTCAAAAAATGCGATTACTGTTTCAGTTGACAGCCGGTGCGGCTCATCTTTGCCGGGCACGTCCGGACCAAAAACTTTCAGGAAAAAATGGCTGCCCGGTTTAAGCCAGCGCAATAGCTGGTTCCGGTAGTTGTCCCATTCATCAAAATCGAGCAAGTGCAACACACCGCGATCGATAACCAAATCGAACGAAACATGAAGAGTGGATTGGAGAATATCATCCTGCAAAAAAGTGACGGGGATTTCAGCTTGCGCCGCCCGATCAGCGGCCATTTTTACCGCAGTTTGCGAAATATCCGTTGCGGTTACGCGATACCCAAGTTTCGCCAACGCGATAGACGGAATACCAGTGCCGCAACCCAAATCCAGAATTGCGGCACGCAGATCAATTTCAAATTCGGAAAGCGCTTTCAAAATATCCGGATCGAGCGATTCAAAATGCCAGGCGAGCAGGTGCTCCGGTTTTCCCAGATACAACGATTCCCAGCTATCGAACTTATATGGCACTCGCAATCTGCGCTTCCCTGTTGGTTTGGTATTCGTTAAAAATTTGTGATTTATCGATCAAAATTGACATCGTGATGGGCACCATCGCAGAACGGCTTGTTTTTCGACGCACCGCAGCGGCACAGCGAAAAATGCTCCGCAGATGGCGGCTGCAATTCGGATTCGATGTAAATGTGACCACACACATTGTACGGCCCGTTTGCAAGATAATTTATCTGCGGATCACGGTTTTCGACATCCCGTTTGTGTTCGTCATTTATTTCGTAACTGAGCGCACCGGAGGGACATCTTTCAACCTGCCGGATAATCGCTTCCAGCGAATCGCCATCGGGATCAATCCACGGTTGGGCATTTTTTTTGAACACCGTTTTGAGCTCGTCCACACAATAAGCGGCATGTGAGCAGATGGTTCGATTATCGTGAATTGTGATCGATTTGCCGCGATACGCCCGTTCGCGATCCAGCGGTTTGCTGATTTCGCGAGCGCTGGTGAAGCCGTTGGTTTTGTGGGTGCCATCGCAAAACGGCTTGTTGGACGATCCACCGCAGCGGCACAGCGCGATCACATCTTTTTTGATTTCGACGGGATTTCCCTGCGCATCTTTCAACGTTTTCAGCCCTTTGACGAGCAACGGGCCGTTTTCTTTCGGCTCAACGACAACCCGATTTTGATCCATTTCTTCTGCCATTATTGCCTCCTATCTTCAAATTAATTAATTGTTTACAGATCGATCTCAAAATGATCGCCCATTTTCGGGATGACCACATCCCAGCCAAACCGTTCGCGGATTTTCTCCGCCAGCGCGGTTGCAGCGTCCGGTTCGCCGTGGACGAGGAAAATCCGTTCCGGCGCTTTGTTGAATCCCATCAGCCATGCCAGGATTTCGTTATAATCAGCATGCCCGGAGTAACCGGAAACCTGCTCGATTTGCGCTTTCACCGGAACATATTGCCCGTGAATTTTCACCTCGGGCTTGCCGTCGAGCAGGGTTCTGCCGCGCGTGCCTTCGGCCTGATAACCGATGAACAGCACCGTATTTTGCTCTTTCGGCAATCGCTGGACGAGGTGGTGCAAAATGCGCCCGCCGGTTACCATGCCGCTGGACGAAATGATGATCGAACGATTCGCATAGCGGTTGATGTTTTTGGATTCATTACGGGATTTGCAAACGTGCAGTTTTTTGGGATGGAAAATCCGTTTGCCGCGAACCATCTCCACCCGGCTTTCCAGATCGAAATCCGGCATGTGTTCCTTGAACAATTTCAACGCATCGATACCCATCGGCGAATCGATGAACACGTTCAGTTCGGGAATCATTTTCCGTTCTTCCAATTCGCGAATGACATACAACAGCGTCTGTGTTCTTCCGACCGCAAACGCGGGAATGATGAGCACACCGCCGCGCTCGACGCTGCGATTGATCACATCCGCGAGCTCCTGCATCGGGTTGTTTTCCGGGTGCAGGCGGTTGCCGTATGTCGATTCGAGCACCAGATAATCCGCATTAAACGCCTGAACCGGATCGCGCAGTATCGGGCGACCGGGGCGACCTAAGTCGCCGCTAAACACAATTTTACGGCTGCGGTTGCCATCCGTTTTTTTCACATCGATGAACGATGAGCCGAGAATGTGCCCGGCATCGCGGAACTTCGCGCGGATGGTATCGGTGATCTGCACCGCATCGTTGTAATAGATGGGAATGCACTGTTCCGGCACCCGTTCCGCATCTTCGATGGTGTACAGCGGTTTGGCAGGTTTGTGTTTGGAGAAGCCTTTTTTGTTCGCCCACTGTGCGTCTTCTTCCTGAATGTGGGCGCTGTCGCGCAACAAAATATCGATGAGTGCGAGGGTGGAATGCGTGCAATAAATCGGCCCGCTGAATCCGTCGCGAACGAGCGCGGGCAAATAACCGCTGTGATCGATGTGCGCGTGGGTGAGCAGCAATTTATCAATTGATCCGGGATCAACCGGGAAGCGATCCCAGTTGCGCAGCCGGTTTTGTTTGCTGCCCTGAAACATGCCGCAATCGACCAGCACCCGTTTTCCATCCACATCCAGCAAGTGACGGGAACCGGTTACTGTTCCCGCCGCACCTAAAAATGTTAATCCTGCCATCGCAAATCCTCCTGTATCGGTTTTCGAACTGCGTTGGAACAGCTTTGTTGTCGCCCGCTTTTATTTGGGGCACGTCAGCGCTGTGCCCTTACTTTGCGGTCATAGTCTGTTAGTTGCCGCCGGCTTTGACGCGGGTCCAGATTTCATCATATAATTTGGCGGTTTCGCCGACATCCATCACGTATTCCATCCGTTCCAGAACGGTGGGGTCTTTCGTGTAAATGCCGGGATTACTTTTGATATCTTCTTCGATAAACGGCAGTGCCGCTTTGTTTGGCGAGGCGTATCGGGTGAAGTTGGTCAGCGCCGCGCCGTTTTCGGGATCGAGAATAAAATTCATGAATAATTCGGCAGCCAGCTTGTGCGGTGCGGCGGCGGGTATCGCAAGATTATCAGTCCAGATGACGCCGCCTTCGCGGGGGATCACGTAAATGATACCTTCGGCTTCCGCCTGTCCCATAAACACATCGCCGCTGTAGTTGTGCACTACAACCGCGTCGCCGCTGACCAGATAATCGCGTGCCGGTGACGAGGGCGCATAAGCCATCACCCGTTTGCGTTGGGAAAGCAACAGTTTTTCGGCGGCACGCAATTCGGTTTCGTTGGTTGTGTTCAGCGAATAGCCGAGATATTTCAACGCGGTGCCGATGGTTTCGCGGGAGTCGTCCAGCATGGTAAACGCGCCGAGCGATTTCGCGGGATCAAATACGATATCCCAGGTATCCACATCTTTGCCGGTCACATCCGTCAGATCGGAGCGAATGCCCAGACCGGTGGTTCCCCATTGATACGCAATGGTGTATTCATTATTCATATCATACGGCAAATTGTGAAATTTGGTGTCGAGATTGACCAGATTGGGAATGTTGGCGTGATCAATTTTCTGAAGCAACTTCAGGTTTTTCATGATGGTTACGGCATAATCGGACGGGCAGACGATATCATATTGCCCGGCACCACCAGCCTGCATTTTTGCGAGCAGCGCATCGTTGTTATCGAAATAATCGATCACAACCGTCACGCCGTAGGTTTGCTGAAACTTGTCAACCAATTCCTGCGGCAAATAATCGGGATAGATGAAAATATTCAGTTTATCGCCGATGCTGCTTTTATCGACCGATACGCCGTATGCGTTCACCGTGTTGGCGGCATCCGGTTTCGGCGACTTTTCCGAACAGCTCAGGACGAATAAACCCACAAGAGTAAACGCCGCAAGCATAATTTTGGTAAACACTTTGTTCATCGAAGGCTCCTTATTTGAAATAAAATGTAAGTGTGTAAAAAAGCAAGTGGATTAAAAAATAGAACCTTGCAGATTGGATTCAATGTTTTATAAATGTTGTAACACAGCCGCAAAGGCGCAAAGTGCACAAAGTTTATTTCGGTCATTCCTGATGCAGCGAAGCGAAAGTCAGGAATCTCCATTGATCAAAATAAATATTCGATGTTTTGTAACCAACCGTTTCACCCCGTCAGGGGTGACCTGCTTACCCACTCCGGCGCGATTCCGTGCGCTGCAGCCGGATACCCAAATATAATAACGCCAGCGTCACCAGCAAAATCATCGTGGATAGCGCGTTCACGTCCGGCGTTACGCCGCGCTTTACCATCGAATAGATACGGATCGGCAGGGTGGACGATCCCGCACCGGCGGTGAAATAAGTAATCAAAAAATCATCCACCGACAGCGTAAAGGCGATCAGCGCACCGGCGACAATTCCCGGACGCACCAGCGGAAAGATGATTTTGGTGAACACATGCCATTGGTTCGCGCCGAGATCCTGCGCGGCTTCCAGAATATTCTTCGGGAAATCCTGCATTCTGCTTTTGACGACGAAGGCGATAAACGATATCTGAAAGGTAATGTGCGCAATGATGATCGATAGATGCCCCAACGACAACTGAACAAACACATAAAATGCCAGCAGGGCAATTGCCATGATGATATCCGGGATAATAATGGGCAGCATGAACAACGGCTCGATAAATCGTTTGCCGGGGAACGGATACAAATGCATCCCGATTGCGAACAGCGTGCCCAACACTGTGGAAACAATCGTGGCGGTGATCGAAACAATCAGGGTGTTTTTCAACGCCAGCGCGGTTTCCGGGCTACTGAACAGGATGCCATACCATTTGAGGGTGAAGCCCTGCCAATTCATCGCGAAGCGTGAATCGTTAAACGAATAAATCATCAGCACGAGCACCGGCAGATAGATAAACACCAGCGCCAGCAAAAATACCCATCGGAGGCGAATGCGTTTCATAGAATGCGCTCCTCCCCTTCCCGGCTGCCAAACCGGGCGTACACAACCAGCGACAACAGCACAACGCCCATCAGCACGATGGCCATGGCAGAGCCGAAGGGCCAATCGCGAACGGTAAAAATCTGGTTTTGTATCAGGTTGCCGATCATTACGGCATTTGCGCCGCCCAACAAGTCGGGCGTTAGGAACGCGCCGAGCGCCGGGACAAACACCAGAATACTGCCAACCACAACCCCGCTCCAGCTCTGCGGCAGAATCACTTTCCGAAAGGTTTGCCAACGGGTTGCGCCGAGATCGCGGGCAGCCTCGATCAGCCGGACATCCAGCTTTTCCAGCACCGCGTAAATGGGCAGCACCATAAACGGCAGGTGATTGTGCACCAATCCCACCAGCACCGCCGCTTCGTTAAAGAGCAGTTCCAGCGGTTGATCGATCCAGCCAAGCCCCAGCAGCACCGTATTCACCAAACCTTGCCGCCGCAGGATAACAATCCATGCATAATTTTTGATCAGCAGGTTCATCCACGAGGGCAGAATAATCAACATCAGCGCGGTCATTTGCCATTTGCCGTGCATATTATTGATGGCCACCGCCACCGGAAAACCGATCAGTGCGCAAAAGACCGTGGTGAGCAGCGCCAGTTTTAGCGACCGCAGCAATATGCCCAAATACAGCGGATTGGCAATGTTCAGGTAATTTTCCAGCGTCCAGGCTGTTTCGATGCCGCCGTAAACACCGCGCGACTGGAAGCTGTAATAAATAATGATGGTTAGCGGAACAACAAAAAAGACGGTGAGCATCGCCAGCGCCGGGCCGGCTGTCCAAGCCATTCGGGAATAAACGCGCATTAGCCCATCGCTCCGGCGGCCGCTTGTCCGCTGCTTTCACCGGAAAGCCGGACGATATGTTGCGGCGGCAGATAAATATGCACGCGATCACCGGAATGGAAGAACCGGGAATCGCGGTTGAGGAGTTGCACGAGCAGTTCCTGTCCTTCGATGTCAATCTGGCAAAGCGTTTCAGCACCGGCGTACACCACCTGCCGCACCGTTCCGGGAACGCAATTGGTTTCGGGTAAATTCGTGTCTTTTGCGGAAAAAATGTCGATGCGTTCAGGGCGAATCATCAGTTCAATCAGGTCGAAGTCTGTGGCAGGTAATGTTTCGTTATCGGCGAAAAAACGCTGTCCGCCGGCGAGCACAACGGATTGCGAAGCAGCATCCCATTTGCCGGAAAACAGGTTGGACGTGCCCAAAAACGCCGCGATAAAGCGGTTTTTGGGGCGATTATACACTTCCTGCGGAGCACCCACCTGCTCAATAATCCCGTCGCGCATAATCATCACCCGATCGGAAAGCGTGAGCGCCTCAGCCTGATCGTGCGTTACGTGCAGGAAAGTGATCCCCAGTTGTTGCTGGATGCCCCGAAGCTCCACCTGCATGGCCAACCGCAGGTTTTTATCCAGCGCTGCCAGCGGCTCGTCCAGTAGCAGCACACCCGGCCGATTGATAATCGCACGCGCCAGCGCCACCCGCTGTTGCTGTCCGCCGGAAAGCTGGCGGGGATAGCGTTTCTCCAACCCCTGCATCTGCACCATTTCCAGCGCATCGGATACTTGCTGTTGTATTTTACCGGCAGGCATTTTTTTGACGCGCAGCCCGAACGCCACATTATCCCCGACCGTTAAATGCGGGAACAGGGCATAGTTCTGGAACACCATGTTCACATGGCGGTTTTCCGGCTGAACCCCCTGCACATCCTTTCCTTCCAGCAGAATGCGCCCGCTGTCCGGCTCGTCGAAACCCGCGACCAGCCGCAGCAAAGTGCTTTTCCCACAACCGGAAGGACCGAGAATACAAACAAATTCACCCCTGCCAAATGTGGCATCGACCGCATCCAGTGCGGTAACCGCGCCAAATCGTTTGGAAACACCCTGCACTTCCAGAATATCCTGCGTCAACCTTCTTCCCCGGTTTAATATATTTAACAAGAGGGAAAGTTAATTGAATTTATCGGTTTTGACAATATTTTGTTTTTCTGCGCTGAACAAATGATAAGCCTGTCATGCCAAAGTGTCGTTATCGGGCATCCAAAAGTTTGAAAAGATTGTTTTCTCGCTTCGTGTGTGTGTTAGAAGAGTGCTGGTCATTCCGGTTGCAGCGCAGCGAAATACCGGAATCCCCTGTTTCAAGCAGGGAGATCCCGGTATTTTTTCGAAAAAAACATCGAAAAAAACCGGGATGACAACACACGGCGATATTTATCGCACACGCTTAAAGATTGCGGGAAGGACATGCTCAAAATTGGTCATGCCCGAATGTCGTTATCGGGCATCCAATGGGTTGAAAAGATTGTTTTCTCGCTTCGTGTGTGTGTTAGAAGAGTGCTGGTCATTCCGGTTGCAGCGCAGCGAAATACCGGAATCCCCTGTTTCAAGCAGGGAGATCCCGGTATTTTTTCGAAAAAAACATCGAAAAAAACCGGGATGACAACACACGGCGATATTTATCGCACATGCTTAAAGCCTGCGGAAAGGACCAATTTCTAATATACCAGATAACATTACATTTCCCCTACCCTGTCAGATAAAAAAACACACCAATACACATTTTTTTCTAAAGTATTTGCTATAACATCAGATAATGTAATTTGTTGATGCATCACTACAGCGTAACGTTAGGAAAATGGCGGTTTGACAAGGCGTGTCAGACCATTTATCATAACTGAAATCAGGAGGATGTTATATGCCTGCCAAGTATCAAACCGTGCAAAAAGGCAATCCCGCTGATCCGGACGCACCCAAAAAGTATTATGCACAGGTGATCCAGCGCGGGGTTTGTGATTTGCACAAACTGGCCAAAGAGGCATCGGAACGCAGCTCCCTTACCAAAGGTGATATGCTTTCTGCATTCGAGAATCTGGCGGAATTAGCCATGCGCCATCTGGCGGAGGGCGAAACCGTTGAACTGGGCAGCCTGGGCACACTGGTGCTGAGCGTTAGCAGCGATGGCGCTGCAACCGCAAACGAAGTAACCAGCAACAGTATCAAATCCCGTCGGCTGAATTTCCGCCTCAAGAAGGAAACCCGGGATCAGCTGAACCAGATCGTATTTGAAAAGGTGAAATAAGCTGCACCGCCTTTGGAACTGCGGCGGCCGGCTGTTCCGGCAGGTCGCCGCAGTTTATAGTTTTAGCTGTGGGTAACGGATAGCCAAACGCCTGCCCGCATATTGCAAAAACACCTGCCTGATAATAACGAACATTTTTGCCCGCCACGAAGCCGACACTGTTTTTCTTACGCCTTACACATCCCCTGCATCGTAAAAATACCCCTTAAATTTCCCATGAATTACCCAAAATTCGACCTGATGAAACGCCTTTTTCGTCCTGACGAGTCGTCGGTTTCGTCCTGACGACTTGTTTTTTTCGTCCTGACGACTTGAGCAAGCCGTTATTTTGGGGCGGAAAACCGCACATTTTGGTAACAATCACCGGTCATTACGAAAAATACCGGTTCACCTGAACAAAGCAGCGGGTGATTTGTTTTGCGTTATGTGAGTTATAAGCAGGAAAAACCTGATCTCTAACACATATACGGTTAACAGGTGGTGATAAACCTTTTCACCCCTATGGGGTGCGGCGCTATAACTACATTGATATTATATTGCAACATCCCGTGTAAATACCTAACTTACCGACGGTTTCTAAGGGGATGCGGTTTAGGGGAAACCAGCTCTCCGGATAGATGATAACAATGGTTTAAAACGGTGGCTTAATGTATGCGCTTCTGTTTACTGATATAAAAATATCGGGTGTAAAGGAATCTTTTACGTGAAGAAGAAGATTTATGCTGTTTTGATATTACTGTTTTCCCTATCTGGCATAGCGATTGGCCAGCAGCTACCCGCAGGTCTGGAACTACCGCCGCATTGGGATAAACTTTATGAAGTGATTAGCTACGACAACGGGGCGCTTACTTATAAAGCCAAACAAAGCGGCTTAGCCCAAATAAAGCAGGTTGCACCGCCAGCAAGCCCGTATCTGCATACCATGCTGGATACAATTTATGCGGATACAGTTTACACGTTCAGGGTATGGGAAATAGACACCAGCCTATATACCAATATGTTTCTAAAAATGGGGACGGTTCCGGTAAACAATAGAAGCTATGATATGCTGTTAACGGATTCCGATAGAAATCTTCTTGATGAAATAATCGGTCTGTTTAATCCAAATAATGGCTCAAGTTATTTCCCGACATATTACAATGAGTGGAACCCGACCAGTCGAGGGCTTGAGCAAGTAGTGGATTTCAACCCGACGCCGGGAACAAGTGTAGGAATTTCAGTACTATGCGGTGATGTAGACCAGGACGGCAGAAAGGAAGTATATTACCAGCGCGGTCACTGGATTCGGGCATACGAGTCATCGGATTCCAGCCAGTATGCCACAGAGTTTCGCTTCCGGCACGAGCCATTTGAGGCGGTTATTCCGTCCGGCTATGCCATGGCGGATTTTGATCTGGATAACCAAACGGAGCTGGCCTTTATCCGGGTCATGATGGACTCGGCGGGCGTTTACCGGAATGCCTGCATCATCAGGGAAAATACCGGCTGCGATACCTGCTTTACCGAAACTGCAACAGTCATCATGCCCAACTCGGCAGGGACAACCCGCTTTGCCGTGGGGGATCTGAACCGGAACGGTAAGCCGGAGATTTTCGGCGGCGGGCTGTTTGGGTTGATGAGCGCTATAGAAAGCGTAGCGGATGACAGCTTTTCGGTGATCTGGCAGGGGCAGCTACCAACCTTTAATGCCGACTACCATCTGGTTACAAATGACCTGAACAATAACGGCAAGCCGGAGCTATGGGCAGGCGGTGGATATGGTGTCAGCCTTACCCGCAATCTGGTTACGGTTTTTGAAAGCGATGACCAAGGCGGCTATCTGCCCGTCAGCGCGGTGGAAATACAGGGCGGGAACGGTCTGTATATCTGGCAGATTATCGCGGCTGATTTTGATGGTGACCATCACGATGAAGTGGTTATTGATGTCGGCGGTACGGTAATGATGTTCCAGCTCAACAGGCGGAATGAGATACTGTTAAAATGGGCGACATTTGTAGAATTTGACTATGGCATTGGCGCGGGCGATGTGGACGGCGACGGAATTGCTGAACTGGTGATTGCCGAAAATATCCGGGATGGTAACACAGTTATCACCCAGTCCACCGTCTATAAATGGAATTTTCCGGTTGGTATTGATGTGAGTAATGAGAAACGCATCAGCGACATTACATTAAGTGCCTACCCGAACCCGTTTAACCCGATAACTACCATCGCCTTTACCCTGCCGCAACCGGCAACCGTTCAACTGGATATCTTTGACCTGAACGGTCGTCTGGTAACAACCATTGCCGATGGCAGCTTTGGCGTTGGCAGGCACCAAGCAACATGGAACGGCAGCACTGCCAAAGGGGAACCGGTGGCATCCGGGGTGTATTTCTGCCGCCTTAGCGCTACCGGTTCTTCGACCGGCGCGGGTGCTGTTTATACCCAAACCCGGAAGATGCTGTTGATGCGGTGATAAAAACTGAATTGGAAAGTTGCTTATAATGAACAAGATGATCACATTTTTCCTACTAATATTTATCCGGATAGGTATATGCCAGCAGCTACCCGCCGGTCTGGAACTACCGCCGCATTGGGATAAACTTTATGAAGTGATTAGCTACGACAACGGGGCGCTTACCTATAAAGCCATACAAAGCGGCTTAACCCAAATAAAGCAGATCGCACCACCGGTAAGCCCAAGCCTATATACGTTGCTGGATACAATTTATGCGGATACGGTTTACACGTTCAGGGTATGGGAAATAGACACCAGCCTTTATACCGATATGTTTCTAAAAATGGGGACGGCTCCAGTAAACAATAGAAGCTATGATATGCTGTTAACAGATTCGGATGGAAATCTTCGAAATGAGATAATAGGTATTTATAACCCCAACGACGGCTTAAACTTTTTACCAACATTTTACAATGAGTGGAACCCGGCTACCCGGCTGTTTGACCAGGTCGTGGATTTCAACCCGACGCCAGGAACGGGTGTAGGTATTTCGGTTTTAAGCGGGGATGTGGATCAGGACGGCAGAAAGGAAATATACTACCAGCGCGGTCACTGGATTCGGGCATACGAGTCATCGGATTCCAGCCAGTATGCCACAGAGTTTCGCTTCCGGCACGAGCCATTTGAGGGAATAGTGCCATCCGGCTATGCCATGGCGGATTTTGATCTGGACAACCAAATGGAGCTGGCCTTTATCCGGGTCATGATGGACTCGGCGGGCGTTTACCGGAATGCCTGCATCATCAGGGAAAATACCGGCTGCGATACCTGCTTTACCGAAACAGCAATAGTCATCATGCCGAACTCGGCAGGCACAACCCGCTTTGCCGTGGGGGATCTGAACCGGAACGGTAAGCCGGAGATTTTCGGTGGCGGGCTGTTTGGGCTAATGAGCGCTATAGAAAGCGTAGCGGATGATAGCTTTTCGGTAATCTGGCAGGGGCAGCTACCAACCTTTAATGCCGACTATCATCTGGTTACGGATGACCTGAATAATAATGGCAAGCCGGAGCTATGGGCAGGCGGTGGATATGGCGTAAGCCTTACCCGCAATCTGGTTACTGTTTTTGAAAGCGATGACCAGGGCGGCTATCTGCCCGTCAGCGCGGTTGAAATACAGGGCGGGAACGGTTTGTATATCTGGCAGATTATCGCGGCTGATTTTGATGGTGACCATCACGATGAAGTGGTTATTGATGTTGGTGGCACCGTAATGATGTTTCAGCTCAACAGTCGCAATGAGATACTGTTGAAATGGGCGACATTTGTAGAATTTGACTATGGCATTGGCGCGGGCGATGTGGACGGCGACGGTATTGCTGAACTGGTGATTGCCGAAAATATCCGGGATGGTAACACGGTTATCACCCAGTCCACCGTCTATAAATGGAAATTTCCGGTTGGTATAGATGTTAGTAATGAGAAACGCATCAGCGACATTACACTAAGTGCCTACCCGAACCCGTTTAACCCGGCAACCACCATCGCCTTTATCCTGCCGCAACCGGCAACCGTTCAACTGGATATCTTCGACCTGAACGGTCGTCTGGTGACAACCATTGCCGATGGCAGCTTTGGCGTTGGCAGGCACCAAGCGACATGGGACGGCAGCAATACTAACGGGGAACCGGTGGCATCCGGGGTGTATTTCTGTCGCCTCAGCGCTACCGGTTCTTTGACCGGCGCGGGTGCCGTTTATACCCAAACCCGGAAGATGCTGTTGATGCGGTAATAAACGGTCGTGACCGTTCCGCCTAACCGATTACTAAATCAAGCTTTATTGTGATACTGTTCCTGCCGTTAATATAGCATATTATCAATAATCATTGTGACGTTTAGCATTAAGGAAGCATTAACATGATGCACCGTTTAGTATTTCTGGTTGCTTTTGGCTGGATTCTATTCTCCGCTCAGCAAATCAACGCCCAGGCGTTAATAGATAAGCTGCAACTGCCGCCGCACTGGCATGAGCAATATGAAGTGGTGAGCGAAGCGGGCGGCGTGCTGATCTGGCGGGATCGGGAAACAAAGGCGGTATTCAATTATCTGGTCGATGAAACCGCTACCACGCCTAAAGCTTTTGGTTTTGCAGATACCCTGTGGGCAGAAAAAACCATTACAATCAACACCTTCGACATTGATACAACCCTTTATGCAGACCGGTTTGAGTGGGTGGGTGAGGCACCGGTTTATGGTTACGATCTCGAGCTGCAAGTATATGACAGTAATGGTGACGACAAGGCAGAGCTGATCGGGGTTAATAAAACTATATATAGAAACACAGTTATTAACCGGTTTTATGAATGGGATGAACAATTCTCGTTTTTTCGAATGGTGGTTGATTTTGGTGTACCTTTAAATGAAAAGGGTAGCGTGCCCGTACTGGTTGGAGACATGGACAATGACGGACTTTGGGAGATGTATACCCATTATGGCGATCAACTAAGGGTTTACGAAGCTGCTAGTCCGGGTGAATATGCCACTGAGTACCGCTATACCCATCAACCAGTCGCACCGGAGGAGCCACAAGGTTTTGGCATCTATGATTTGGATAAAGACAGTCATTTGGATCTAATTCACCTAAGCTATAATGAAGATTCTGCTGGTGTTTCCCTCCCGAATTCCAGTACCATCCGAGAACATATTGCTGGTGATACCAGCTTTCAGGTTATTGGCGATGTAATGTATAACCCCAATTTTGGCATCGGTAAGCTGGCGGTCGGGGATATTGACCAGGATAGCTTCATGGAATATTTCAAGGCGGATTTATATGGTCGGGTGTACGGGGTGGAGAATGTCGCAAATGACAGTTTTCAGATTCATTATACCGCCCAACTACCTTACTACAACGCCATGTATCATCTGGCGCCCGGCGATCTGGATGGCGACGGACTGCCGGAGGCCTATCTCGGCGGCACTTGGGGCAGCCACAATTATATTACTGTTATAGAGGGATGCGGAAACGACTGTTACCGTGCGGTGCTACTGTTGGATATCATCCGGGGAAACAGTATTTATATTCGAAAATTACTCAGCGGTGATGTGGATGGAGATGGGCAGAATGAGTTGGTATTGGATGTCGGTGGGTTTGTGCTGGTGTTGAAAGCAACAGGCAACGACCATTACGAAGTGTTTTGGGCAAAGGCCGTTTCCTGGCCAAGCGGGGTTGGTGTAGGTGATGTGGATGGGGATGGGTCGGATGATATTGTTATATGTAAAGCAATTTATGTGGATGGCATCAGCTACAGCCATTCGGATGTATATCGTTTTAACCCGCAATCCGTTGGCATACCCGCCAATCAGCCAGCCGTCGCAAAGGCTATTATTTTATACCCTAACTACCCGAACCCGTTTAACCCGTCAACCACCATCCGATTTACATTACCTGTTGCTGCCGATGTGGCGTTGTCGGTGTTGAATATCCGTGGTCAGGTGGTTGCGGAGATTCTGGATGAGCGTCGCAGCGCCGGTGAGCATTCGGTGGTGTTTGATGCGTCCACGCTGCCGTCGGGGGTTTATTTCTGCCGGATGGTCAGCGGTAGTTTTTCGCAAGTTCACAAGATGGTGGTGGTAAAGTAAGAATAGCATCGCATGAATATCTCCACAAACACCGTGATTCATACGAATCATCACCGATCAATGGATCTGCACACCCAACAGAAAATCACTTGCTTATCACATCCAATTCCGATAATTTATCTGCGCATCTGAGATCAGGTTATTGTCGGAAGTCGTGTTGTTCGACAATTCTGCGTTTCGCTATTATCAAGCCGCCAAAATTATCCAAAGCATATCTATATATTGTCCGGCAATTATATTGCTGTGCAACGCTTGCAGTCTAAATAAGCTTCATTTCAATGGGTTGAGTGTTGAATATATTTGGTAACCGATAATTTATGACAATTGATATTATTTCAACAATCCTGATCGGCACTGTTTTTCAAAGTATGATACTGGCTGCGGCATTATTCGCACAGCCCAAACAGCGGCAAAAAGGGCTCATCTATCTGGCATTGTTAATGGGTTGTGTTGCTATTTTACTTGGCGAATTTCTGTTGCTGCATCAGAAGGTTATTTTTCTTGATCCGTATAACCGCATTATGTTCTTCGGACAGCCGGTTTATTTTTTATTCGGACCGCTTTACTATTTATATGCCCGGACAATACAGGGCAACTCCGGCTCTAACCGATTCAATCAACTCCTTCATTTCGTCCCGGCTATCTTGTTGTTTATCAATGCTTTGCCAATATGGTTCAGCTTGCCGACATTGCGCATTGTTGAAGGATATATTGTGCTCAATCACGGGTTGTTGTTGAACATTAGCGGATATTGGATCATGGGTTTCCATTTGGGCCAAACAATCCTGTATTGCCTGCTCGTTTGGCGGTTATTAATCCAGGCTGAGGCAATTTGTAAAGAGCGCGTATCGGATGAACCCAATATCGGAACACAATGGCTGATGCGGCTCAATCGTATTTTTATCACACTGTTAATCATTCAGGTCTTTGCATTGCTGTTTCTAATTTTTAAAAGTCATATTGCCAAAGTTGAATATGCAATGGCTATTAGCCTGGCCCTTTTTGTTGAAATAGTGGCATTCTCGTCCATTCGCCACCCGGTTATTTCTGAGGACGTCCCCGGTATTGATGACCAACCCAAAACAACCCGTTATGAAAAGTCTGCGCTTTCCCCTGAATTGGCGATGGAATATCTGCAACACCTTGAACACCTGATGCTTACCCAAAAACCGTATCGAAAAAGCGACCTGAAATTGCGTGAGTTAGCCGAGATGCTCGACATTTCGCCCAATCATTTATCTCAGGTGATCAATCAGGAAGCCGGTGTTAATTTCTTCGATTTTGTCAATAGCTATCGCGTATCAGAGGCCAAACAACTGTTGGTCAACCCTGTTTATCAACATTACAGTCATCTGGCTATCGCAATGGAAGCCGGTTTTAACAATAAGACTTCTTTTAACCGCATCTTCAAAAAGCAAGTTGGGCAAACCCCATCGGGGTATGTCCGGCTTCATCACCAAATGCAATAGCTTACACGCCGCTCCCCTTTCCGCACCGTGATGACAACATCATAAATCCCCAAAAATGTTTGATATAAACGACACAGCCTATACGCTGATGCGCAACCGAAACTTTTGTCCAGTATCTTTTGGCTGAATCATCTGTTTTGCAAATAAAAAAGTCTCTGTGAGACAAATACCTCATCCTTCCTCACTCCCCTTCCAATTGATTGGTTGGGGAGATGGGGTTATTTAAGTTCAATTAATAGTGATTGTCAAAAATTTTGGAGGAATCGAACTGATGAGACATGCTTTTAACAGATTGCATCGGGTGCAAATAGTTTTATTGTTTATTCTGTTGGTCATAACAGGAACGCTGAAGGCACAATTTTTTACCCGTAACACTACTGCCGGGGCAATTGTAACAGATTCATTGCGATCTGTCGGTATCAGTTGGGTGGATATTAATAATGACGGTTATCAGGACGCATATATTGCCGGAGAGGGAAACCAGTTTTACCGGAATCTTGGAAACGGGAGTTTTGAGCGCGTTGTAACCGGTCCACATGTGACAACCACAGCCGTATCGAATATCGGCGTTTGGGCAGATTATGACAATGACGGTTTTTCAGATTTATTTGTGTCTAATTATGCCATCGTCAATGCCCAGGGAAACCCGGTAACGTTATTGCCCAATTACCTTTACAAAAATAATGGTGAACCGGATTTCTCAATGTCATTGATAGATAACGTTGGGGATAGCGCAATTTCTATCTCGGCAAGTTGGGTAGATATTGATCTCGACGGCAACCTGGATATGTTAATGTTGAGAACAAACAATTTTCGTGATCGCTTTTTTCGGAATGAGGGAAACGGGCAGTTTATCGAAAATGAAGACCTGGTGTTTTTAAAGAACCGTTCATTTGGAGCCAGTGAATCATGGATTGATATCGATAACGACAGTGATGTTGATTTATATATTGTAAATCGGGGCGGTACAAATGAACTCTATAAATCATTGGCGATGGAAACTGGCGATCTGTTCCGGTTTCAAGCAATTGAAAATACACCGCTCACTGCGGAAGGTCTGGTTTTCGATATTGGCGCCAGTTGGGCAGATTATGACAACGATGGCGATTTCGATATGTTTTTAGCAATCTCAGGTGCGTTCGGTTCGGGCGCGCCGGACAGGCTTTTTCGCAATGATGGCGATTGGCAATTTACCCAAATCACCGACCAACCACCGGTAACAACTGGATATAATTCGGCTTTCGGCAGTTGGGCCGATTATGACAATGATGGCGATTTGGATTTGTTTGTTGGGGAAGTAAATACGGGTCAAAGTCCCGGACATCTTTATCGCAATGAGGGTGATGGCAACTTTTTAGCAATGCTTGCCGGAGACGTGGGCGACATTGTCGGCGAATACCCCGGACCGCAGGGGGGAAATTGGGTTGATTATGATAATGATGGTGATATGGATTTGTTCGTGTTACATATCGGACAACCGACATCACAAACCGGCGTTCCGCAACCCAACTTTTTGATACAGAATAATCAAGGGAATCAACAAAACTGGTTGGCAGTAAATTGCCAGGGAACATTTTCCAATCGTTCGGCTATTGGTGCTGTGTTGCGTGCAAAAGCAATGATAAACGGTTCAGCCGTTTGGCAAACACGGGTAATTTCCGGTTTGGGGCAGTCCGGTTTAAATTCGCAGCCGCCGTTGTCTGCTCATTTTGGATTGGGTAATGCAACAATTGTCGATTCGTTGGTAATTAGCTGGCCATCCGGTTTTCGGCAAACATTTACAAATGTGCCGATAAATTCCCGATTTGATGCCACAGAAGCTTTGCCGCAAGGGTTTATCCGGGCAAATTTTATTACTGACACAACTACGGCTATCAATAGCGATAGCTTAACCGTTCAGTTTACAGATTTATCCGTAACAACACCGGGATTGCCCGTTACGAATTATGAATGGGATTTTGATAATGATGGCATTGTCGATGCTGTGGATGCCAATCCCCGGTTCACATTTTCCGCAGCAGATACATATTCGGTGCGACTTCGAGCATCGAATGCGTTTTATTCAACCGAAATTATCCGCAAAGATTTAATCAAAATCACCGGACTTGTCCCATTGATTGAAATAAATACGCAAACACTGAATTTGGGGTTTATCGATGTGAACACCGCAGTGGTAGATACTATGTTTTATATTTACAATCGCGGTGGACTCGGTGATTCGGTAACCGTGGCAATCGATCTCCAAAATGTCGGTGTCGATAGCGCTTTGGCTGTTTCTCCGACAACTGCGTGGATAAACCCAGGGGATTCACTTGCTATAACTTTCCGGCTGTTTCCAAGTAGGCTGGCACCCAACGGTCCTTTTTATACACCGCTTATTAAAATAGAATCGGCAAAGAATTATGGTGACCGAAGTTGGGAGAGAACTGTTCGTTTTCGTATCATTGGTGCATTATCCATTGATCCGGTCTCACCTTTGGCAGAAAAATATGATTTGGAGCAAAACTACCCCAATCCATTTAACCCGTCGACCAATATCACATTCCAGATTGCCGATCAGCAAGATATCACCCTCCAGATATTCGATTTGAACGGGCGACTGGTGCGAACGCTTGCGAATGAATCCCGCATGCCCGGTAAATACACCCTCATTTGGGATGGTCGCACAAACGATGGACATTTCTCTGGATCGGGGATTTACTTTTACAAATTGAGCGCTGGTAAGCACAGTTTTACGCGCAAGATGTTGTTGCTGCGATAAAACAAATTATTGCTGATAAGCGGTGGGGCGTTTTCGTTTAATTCATTGCATGTTGGGATGATCAATTTTCATTACTGCAGAACAATTGGAGAAATAATTAGAATTACAGAGTGCGGTTGAAACGATCCGTTATTTCGATGGGTGTGATTTTAGTTCACACCCATCGTTACGGAGGTTGGTCACTAGTTTCGGGAGTCTACAACCGCCTCGGTTTTCCGTGCCTCGATTCCCCGAAAGCGCAATTCCTCGCCGATCAGTTCAACCTGCACGGTCTGTCCGGCGGAAATGGTTCCGGCGAGCAGTTCCTTCGCCAAACCGTCGATGATCTGCCGCTGGATCACCCGGCGCAACGGACGCGCGCCAAATGCCGGTTCGTAGCCCAGGTTGGCGATGTATTCTTTTGCGGCATCGCTCATCTCGATACGGATCTTTTGCTCGGCAAGCTGTTTGCCCAGCCGGGCAATCTGCAAATCGACAATCTGTTTGATGTGCGATCGCTGCAAACTGTGGAATACAATCGTTTCGTCGATCCGGTTCAGGAATTCCGGGCGAAGCTCGTGGCGCAGCAGATTGAGCACTTCGTCCTGTATTTCCATCGCAATCAGTTCGCGGTTTTCATCGGTCATCCGCAACGATTTCTCCAAAATCAGCGATGCACCGATGTTCGAGGTCATGATAATAATCGTGTTCTTGAAATTGACCGTGCGCCCCTTGTTGTCGGTCAGCCGCCCGTCTTCCAACACCTGCAGCAAAATATTGAACACTTCCGGGTGCGCTTTTTCGATCTCGTCGAGCAGCACAACCGAATACGGACGTCGCCGCACGGCCTCGGTGAGCTGTCCGCCCTCGTCGTAACCGACGTATCCGGGCGGTGCGCCGATCAGTCGCGACACGGAATGCCGTTCCATGTATTCGGACATATCAATCCGCACCATCGCGTTTTCATCATCAAATAAAAATTCCGCAAGCGCCCGCGCCAGTTCGGTTTTCCCGACACCGGTCGGACCCAGAAAGATAAACGATCCGATGGGGCGGTTCTGGTCTGCCAGTCCCGCACGCGACCGGCGGATAGCGTTGGCAACCGCCACTTCCGCATCTTCCTGCCCGACCACCCGGCGGGTGAGGCGCTCCTCAATTTTGAGCAGTTTTTCGCGCTCGCTTTCCAGCATGCGGGCAATCGGGATGCCCGTCCAGCGCGACACGACCTCGGCAATCTGCTCTTCGTCCACATCTTCGCGGAGCATTTTGCGATCCTGCTGAATTTCCTGTAGCTTTTCGGTCAACGCGTTCGATGCGCGTTCCAGTTCAGGAATGCGACCGTATTTAATCTCGGCAACTTTCTCCAGCCTGCTTTCGCGCTCGGCTTTGTCCATAACGCTGCGAAGCTGCTCAACTTCAGCCTTGTTCTGGCGGATTTCCTGAATCGATGCTTTCTCTAATTGCCAGTGTGCTTTCAACTTATCGCGCTGTTCGCGCAGATTGGCCAGCTCCTCGCGAAGCTTGGCGTATCGCTCGCGGGAATCGCGGGCACTCTCTTTTTTGAGGGCAACTTCCTCGATTTCGAGCTGTTTGATGCGCCGTTCGATCTCGTCCAGTTCCTCAGGCAGCGAATCGACCTCGATGCGCAGTTTGGCGGCGGCTTCGTCGATCAAATCGATGGCTTTGTCCGGCAGCCGCCGGTCGGTGATGTAGCGATGCGACAGGGTTGTCGCAGCAATCAGCGCCGCATCCGTAATTTTGACACCGTGATGCACTTCGTATTTTTCCTTCAACCCGCGCAGCATCGAAATGGTGTCCTCCACCGATGGCTCCTCAACCAGGATCGGCTGGAAACGGCGTTCCAGCGCCGCGTCTTTTTCGATATATTTGCGATATTCATCGATGGTTGTCGCGCCGATGCAGTGGATTTCCCCACGCGACAGCAGCGGTTTGAGCATGTTGGACGCGTCCATCGCACCCTCCGCAGCGCCGGCGCCCACCAGCGTGTGAATTTCATCGATAAACATGATCACCTGACCGTTGGATTCGCTGACCTCCTTGAGCACTGCCTTCAGCCGTTCCTCAAATTCCCCCCGGAATTTTGAGCCTGCGATCAGCGCGCCCAAGTCCAGTGCAATGACACGTTTATCTTTCAGCGATTCGGGAATGTCCCCGTTGACGATCCGCTGGGCGATGCCTTCCACAATGGCGGTCTTTCCCACCCCCGGATCACCGATCAGCGCGGGATTGTTCTTCGTCCGGCGCGAAAGCACCTGCAGCACCCGACGCACCTCTTCGTCGCGACCGATCACCGGATCTAGTTTGCCCTGCATCGCCAGTTCGGTCAGATCGCGGGCATATTTTTCGAGCGCCTGGTATTTGCCCTCGGGATTCTGGTCGGTAACACGTTGGTTCCCGCGAATTTCTTTCAGCGCGCGCAGCACTGCGTCTTTCGTGATCCCGGCGGATTTCAGGATTTTGCCGACTTCGCCGCGTTCCACGCTGATCATCCCCAGCAGCAAATGCTCGGTGGAAACGAATTCGTCCTTTAACTCCTGCGCCTCGCGGCCAGCCAGGTTGATAAGCTGGTTGAAATTAGGCGATGCATACACCTGCCCGGGCGTGCCGTAAACTTTGGGAAATTTATTCACCACCTGACGGGTTTGCGCCTTTACGCCAACGGCATCACCGCCGATTTTTTTGAGAATGGTGTTCACCAAGCCTTCACCGTCTTCCAGCAAACTAGCGAGTACGTGCTCCGGTTCAAGGTGCTGCTGTCCCAGCGAAATGACCATTTGCTGGGCGCTGTTCAATGCTTCTTGTGCTTTTAAGGTGTATTTTTCGAGATTCATCGGTTACCTCTACTCATTCTGTTATTGGGAAAAACTATTCGGACAATGCAAGAGAATAAGCCGGGAGATTCCTGCCTTCGCGCCGAAGGCGCTCCTTCGGAGCAGGAATGACCATAGTTGTAAAACGCTTACATGTCACCCCTGCGGAGGCAGGGGTCTCCAGCCTATTTCCCGGTGCATTAATTGCTTAACGCAATCCGTTTTTTTATCACGCTGATATGTTCAACTTCCGTGCCAGCGTTCGTCAGGAGGTTTATTTACAATGATAACAACAAGTTGCGTCATTTATTGACATTAGAAATGGGCGGACAAACTGGCAATGCATATCTGCCAATTATTCAGTGTAGCGGCGAAAAACAGGATTGTTGGGTTCGGTTCGCACATGTGCGAACCCTACATGCAGGCCTCACAGTGGGTAGGGAACGCATACATGCGTTCCGAAAAACGTGATTATCTGGATAAAATCTTGCCGAGAAACGACCGGCGATGCTCCGGGCACGGACCAACCTGGCGAATAGCTGCGATGTGTTTGGCGGTGCCGTAGCCTTTGTGTTGCGCAAATCCGTATGCCGGAAAATCGCGATCCAGCGCCAGCAGCATCCGGTCGCGGGTCACTTTCGCGATGATGGAAGCCGCCGCAATAGTAAAGCTGCGGCTGTCGCCTTTCACCAGCGTTTCATGCGGAAACGGCAGTTCCGGCGCGTCGTTACCGTCGATGAGCACGTATTCCGGCGCAATCTTCAGCGCAGCGACAGCCGTTTGCATCGCTTTCAGCGTCGCCTGCCGGATGTTGATCCGGTCAATTTCCGCCGCAGAAATGATCCCGACGCCATACGCCAGCGATCCGTCTAAAATCGTTTGAAAATACAATTCGCGCTTCATTTCGGTCAACTTTTTGGAATCCGTAACACCTTCGATCCAAAATTGCGGATCAAATATAACTGCGGCAGCCACAACCGGTCCGGCCAGTGGTCCCCGCCCGGCTTCGTCCACGCCGCAAATGCGTCGCAATCCGCTTTGCCAGAGGGCAGTTTCTGTGATCAAGTTTTCGGGAATACTCATTTTCTCGCTTTCGTCGTCGTTTTGGAACTGCCAAAAATACCGTTTTCCCGCCAATCAATCAAGCGATCGATCAGAAAGAATGCAGAACACGTTGGAAAGCCGCCGCATTCGCATTAAATTTCCCGGCTGTAAATAAAACCTAACGCTGAAGGAGAACCACCGGCAATGGAAGTTGGCATTGTAGGATTACCCGTATCCGGAAAAACGACCCTTTTTTCGACCGTCACCGGTCAGGATTTGCAGGCTGCATTTGGCGGCGGCAAAATTGAAGTGCATCGCGGCGTCGTGCGCGTGCCGGATACCCGGCTGAACGAACTGACCGCAATTTTTAATCCCAAAAAGCAAGTTAACGCGACCATCGAATACATCGAAGTTGGCGGAATGGAGAGCGATGGCAGCGGCAACAAAGGATTTGATCCGCAATTTCTGCAGGTGCTCAAAAATACCGACGCGTTGTGTGTGGTCATCCGCGCGTTCGAGAATGAATTTCACCCACATCCCGCCGGTAAAATCGACATTTTGCGCGATGTGCAAACCGTGGAAAGTGAGTTCCTGCTGTCCGATTTAGCCATCGTTGAAAACCGCATCGAGCGGCTGGACAAACAGGCCAAAAAAGCGAAAGATGAGCAGGGATTAAAAGAGCTCGAACTGATGCAACGGCTGCGCGATCACCTCGAACAGGAGATTCCGCTCCGCGAATTTGAGTTCACCGAAGATGAGCGCACACTGATTCGCGGCTATCAGTTTTTGACCGCGAAACCGTTGGTTTTCGCGCTGAATATCAACGAAAGCGACATTCCTAAAGCCGATGATCTGGCCGCGAAAGTGCCGCCGCGCAAACAGGTTACGGTCATCGCATTTTGCGCCAAAGCTGAGCAGGAAATCTCCCAACTGGACGATGACGATCGCGAAATGTTTATGGAAGAACTGGGCATCACTGAGTCGGCGCTGGACAAAGTTATTCGCACAACTTACGAATTACTGGGGCTTATCTCGTTTTTCACTGTTGGCGAGGACGAGTGCCGCGCATGGACGATTCGCCGGAACACCAACGCCCAGCGGGCCGCCGGTGCCATTCACTCCGATCTTGAACGCGGATTTATTCGCGCCGAAGTGGTCAGCTACGATGATTTTATAACCCACAAAAGCGTTAGTAAATGTAAGGAAAACGGGGTTTACCGGTTGGAAGGTAAGCAATATATTGTAAAAGATGGCGATATCATGAACATCCGGTTCAACGTGTAACCGGATGTTTTTTTTCGATCATTGTTCGATTCTGCTGCCGCCGGCGGTGAGCACACAGTTTTCATACGATTCGCGATGGCGGTTGTCAATTCGCATCATCGCCTGCAGATTACTTCTGTCTGCATCATAGGTAAACAGCGAGCAAAATTCCTGATAGTGAGCATCCATAAAACGCTTCATCGCCTGGCTGTTGGGGCTTCTGCGATACACTTTGTCCAACAATTCGACCACGCGTTTGGCGTATTCCGGCGCTTTCTGCGCATCTTTGCGTTCCTCGATGTAAAACAATCCTTCGTAATAATAGAATTTGGCATCGCGCAGCGCCTCGTGATCGCCATTGCGGATCACCTCCACCATTTCCTGACGATTGGACCAGCCACCGGCAAACGAGCTCACCCGGCCTTCGGAAACGAAATTCCGGGCCTGATCGTAATACCGTGTGCCGCCCCGTAAAATGTAGGTATCCATTTCCCCGCCGAGAATCATGTTCACATAATAATCGATGACAGTCAACAGCGCGTCGTAACTGCCGCGCGTGTGTTCCATCAACTGCCCGCGCTGATACGGAAATTCGAACGATTTATCGAGAAAATTCTCGCCGGATTGCGAACCGACGAGCAACTGCCCACGATACACTTTTTGTCCGCTCCGCTCAGTCACTGATTCGATAATGATATTGAAATCGCAGCGAATAATAAGTTCCTCATCTTCATCGCCCCAGCGATGATTGTTGATGTATTCCTCCAGATTCCGGGGAATTTCGCGAAGAATATCCTGATCTTCGGGAAGCAAGCGCTCTGCCCTCAGGTCAGCTTTCGCCTGAAATGATTGTGCGGATGCGGAAAGCGTAATCGCTGCGACAAACACTAATATTAATTTCAAACCACAATATTGCTTCATATAAAAATTTCTCTACCCATATTAGACAATGACAATTTTTTGACCAGTCGATTCAAATTTTACTGAAAAATATTTGTCCATCCAAGTTATAAAATCAGTAGCAAATGGTAATTCGCTGATGGATCGATTCCTGAACATAAAAAAAACGCCGGAGCCACCGGATGGTTCCGGCAACTTCGGCGTTTATAAATTTGTGCATATTTTTTTAGTTGATCAACTGCTGCAACCGTTCAACTACTCCTGCAACGGTTTTTTCTCCGGAACTGCTTTCTGTAAAATTGAGGAGAAAAATATCGTAATTGCCATTGCGATTGGAATGGAAAAGCACCGAACGTCCGTCCGGTGAGTACACCGGATTTGAATCGACTGCCGGGCTGAAGGTCAACTGTTCGTCTGCCGAGCCGTCTATTTTGCTGCGGTAAATTTCATAATTACCGCTCCGGTCGGAAACGTAAACCAGATATTGCCCATCGGGTGAACAATCGGGATTGACATCGTTGCCTTTAGAATCCACCACCGTCATTTGCTGGCTGCCGTCTTTGCGCATTTTCATGATGTCGAAATTGCCGTTGCGGTCAGAATGAAAAAAGATGTATTTGTCATCCGCACTGAACGTTGCGCCGCCATCAGTCGCCGGCGTTTTGGTCAGTTGCAATTGAAAATCGCCATCGTTTTCCATAATGTAAACATCACTTTGTTTGGTGACATATGATACTTTGCGCAGATCGTCGCGGTCCGATACAAATACAATTTGCTCGCCATTGTGGCTGTATTTTGGCAGCCAGTCATCTGCGAAGGACCGGGTGAGGCTGGCGATATATTTATCACTGGTTTCCATCCGGTTAATTTCGCGCACTTTGAATTTATCGTTAATCGGACGGCGATCCGCAGCCGTGCTGGCAAAAACAATCCGTTTGCCATCCGGTGAAAAAACCGGTAATTCTTCGTTGGCTTTATCGGTCAGCAACGCTGTTTCTGTTTTGGTTTCGAATGAAAATTCGTAAATATCCCAATTGTCATTTATGCGTTTCTGATAAATAATTTTTTTTCCATCGGGCGAAAAATTGGGATACGCTTCATCTGCAGAAGTCGCTGTTAGCTGTTGCAGAATATAACTTCCGCCAACATATTGCGAAACCCTGCTGAGATACAAATCTGCCGAGCTGCTTTGCATCACATTCAAAAATGCGCGATAAGCATCGTTATAATCGCCATTTTCGTATCGCAATTTTCCATATTCAAACTGCGTGTCAACCTGATACGGATCGAGCCGCAAATAATCTTCCATGACCGCTAATGCGCGATCGCGGTTACCAATAGCCAGATGCTCCTGATACAGCTGCTTTTTGAGCACCGGATCATCCGGGTTTTTCAAAATGCGCTCTTCCAGATACGCAATTCGTTCCTGCGGCGCCATCCGGTTGTAATCTTCCATGGCCAATTTTTTAGCGCCACAGCTCAATAATACGATTGAAATGCAAAAAATCACCCCAACTCGAGTGAGCATTTTCATGAATCGCTCCTTAAATTAATTCACACTTTTGATGTTGTCGATCAATTTTCGTGCCTGGCGTTTCAACTCAAGTTGAATACCGGGACGGTCAATTATTTCCTGATACATGCGAACAGCTTCGTTGGTTCGTCCTAATTTTTCATAGGATTGTCCGGCAAAATACAACGCGCTGGCTTCCCATTGCAACTTTGTTTTTTGGGACAACAGCGGAATTTTCACAAACTCGTTAATTGCCTGCTCATATTGCCCGCCATTAAAATATGCTTCGCCGATGTAAAACTGGATTTCCGGCTCCTGATCGCTATTCACTGAAAATTTCAAATCCTTCAGATAATCTACTGCTTCGGAAAAACGATTGAGACGATTTAACGCAATTCCAATGGTAATTTTCTGGTCAACGATGTCATCCGCATTGGGAAATTTTTGAACATATTCGCGGGCGTTTTGCAATGCGCCATCCCATAATTGCAAGCTTTTGTAGGTGCTTATCAGCGAAGCCAACGCCTGCTGTTGCGTTTCCGGGTTGCTGGCGACCTCCACTGCCCGACGGACTGCGGTTACACCGGCTTCTGTTTCTTCATCGCGAAAATAAATTTCGGCAATCGTTAAGTAAACGTTGGCAGTTAAATCACTTTTTGGATAATTTTTTAAAAATTTCTCAAATTCTTCCAGTGCTTTATCGCCTTTATTGAGCGTTGTGTAGTTGCGACCGATCAAAAATTGGGCATCGTCCGCATATTCTGTTTGTTTATATTTGCTCAAAATTGTTTTGCAATGGTTGATAGACTGGTCAAAGCTTTTGGCTGTAAAATCCACTTTTGCACTTTCATATTCCACTGCGGCAAGGTAGTCATCAGCCTTTGGCAGTTTGCCAAATTTCTGGCGAAAGGCCGTTAATTGGCTGTTCAGCGAGCCACTGCCCAAATTAACCAGACAGCGCAGCTTCTGGCCTTCGTAATCAATCAATTTTTCGGCATTTGCATTTTCACTGATGAGCATATCGTATTTGCGCAGCGCTTCCGTATAATTTTTTTCTTCAAACAATATATCGGCAGAAATTTCATTTGCTTGATAAAATATCGATGGATCATCCGCTTTTTTGATGAGCGCCAACTGCAATAATGCGGCCTCGTTATCCTGTTCCGCCTGGGCCATTTTGCCGAGCAATAGCAGGGTTTCGCTCTGCTTTTCGCCCGCATCAGCGAGTTTCAGATATTGCAGCAAATATCCGCGCGCCGCGTTGAAATCATTTTGGCGATAGCGTGCACTGCCCGCGTAATAAAAGGTTTCCGGCGATTCAATGGCCAGATAGCTCGCCAAAACAGGATCGCTAACCAGTTGATATTTCTGCAATTGCGGCGTCAGATATACCAGTGCGCGTTCGTCATCACCGCTGCGCAAATAATTTTCTACAGCCAGATTTCGGGCGTTTTCGGCTTCATCTGAATAATCATACAATGTTGCCAATCGATCCCAAAACTGTGCAGCCGTTTCGTACTCACCCGTTGACTGATAATATTCTGCTAATTTGGCGTAACCCTTGGCCTGAAACGGATGTTTGGGGAAATTCAGCAAAAAATCTTTTAATCCCTGAACGCCATTTTCAGTTTGACCGATTTCCATCAGCAAATTAGCTTTGCGCCATTGCGCTGTTCCGGCGATAATCGTGTTGCCGGAAATGGAGCCCAATTTTGACAAAGCGGCGGCGTTATCCCCTTTTTGCTGAAGCGCATCTGCCAGTTGCAGCCGAACAGCGGGCAGCAATGCAGATGCCGGGTAGCGCTGCTCAAACACCTGCCAATATTTCAAAAAATTTTCCGGCGATGTTGTTGCCAACGGCGCAGTCATATTCAAAAAACGGAATGTGAGGCTATCGGGATATGGCGAATATTTAACGTAAGCCATTGTTTTTTTTAGGGTTTCGTTCGCTTTCGCTTGCGAAACACTTCCGCCTTCGACTGCGGCATTCATGAAAGATTCGTATTCAGCCTGCCGCAAATAGCTTTCGCTCAAATAATACCAACCTTCAGCAACAGCGGTGGAATCCTGCGTTTCTGTCACATATTTTTCGAATATTTTTGCGGCTTCGCGATAATCGCGTAAATCCGATAAATAAATTTTACCCAAATCGAATAACAACACTTTGCGATCGACACCGGTGAGCAATTGCCCCATCATTCTGGCAAGTTCTTTTACACCGTTATTTTGGCTTTGACCGTGAAATGAGCGAATAAAATCGCGGTATGTCAAACTGGAATCCCATTTTGCGGAAGCTGGATATTCATCCACAATTTGTTCAAAATAGATCAGGCTGCGATCAAATTGTTGATTCGCAAAAAACGATTTTCCGGCAACAAACAGCAATTCATCGCGGAAATTTGAATTGGGATATGAACCGCGATAGCGTTGCATTTCGTCAACGCCTGCAGAAAGCTGATTTGCAGTAAACGCGCGTTCCACTAATTCGCGATGCAACGATTCATTCCCAGCGTCGTTTGGCGCCACATTTTGATATTGACCGAGCACCGTTCTGGCGTTGGCTATTTCGTTTTTCTGAACATGCAATCGAATCAAATTACGCAATGACGCGCGATGGACACTTTTTTCAACATCCGTTTCAGTTGAAATTTCCGTGAGGGATTTTAGCGCCGGTTCAGCCTGCGCGATTCGCCCTTCTTCCAGTTGGCTGCTGGCCACATAAAATTTTGCCAGCAACGAAGTTTGGGGATTGGTGCTATTTACCAAATCCTGCGCAACTGTTCGTGCCTGAAAATAGTCTTGTTTTAAAAAATTTGCCTGAGCCAAAATGAGTTTGAGCGGTTCGTTTTTACCTGCGGTGGTGTATTTATTTGTTTCACGTTGCAATAGCGTAATGGCATTTTCCCAGCGACGGCTATCGATATAAAGTTCGCCTAAATCTTTTACGGCCAGAAACCCGATTTCACTGCCGGCATTTTTTTGAACCACTTCCGTGAGAATCTGTTCAGCGCGATTGCTAAAGCCAAGCTCTTTAAATACAATAGCTTGACCCAATTTTGCCTCTGCCTGAATGACGGGATCTTGCGAGGTTTTGAGCACCGATTCAAATTCACCATTTGCGCGTTCCGGCTCGCCTTTGGCAAACAGAATTTTGCCGTAGAGCACTCTGCCGCGCTGATATTCCGCGGATTCAACATATCGGTTCAGAAATTCCCGGACAATCTGTTCTGCACGGGTGAATTGTTCAACTTTCATCAATGCTTCACCGGCTCGCAACAACGCGCGCGGGGCACTGGCATCGTTCGGATAGAGAATTTTCACCGTTTCGAACGCTTTTGCGGCTTCTTCCGGTTTATTGAGCAATTCATAACATTCGCCAGCCCGAAACCAGCCTTGCGGTGCGCGCTGGTGATCGGGAAAGCTGACCGCCAATGCCTGAAATTCGATTCGCGCATTTTCAATTTCGTTGAGCTTGAACAACGCATCCCCGAAATAATATCGTGCTTCGGGTAATCGCTCGCTCCCGGGATATCGCGCCAGAAAATTGCTGAATTGCTGCGCGGAAATATCGTAAAAACCTTCGTTGTATAATTTTAGCGCGTATGAGAAATCGTTGCTTTCCTGTTGGGCAGGCAGTTGTACGGTAAAAAACAGAATTGTGGCAAAAATGCACAACACCTTTGAAAATTGCATAGACCTTACCTTTGTTTGTAGAATTTACTGAACATCTGTTGATTTCGAGAGAAATTTTTGCCTCTCAAATTGCAACACTTTCAATAACTTACGATACATAAAATATCCAATGACGCGAGGAATTTATGGAGAAAACGGAGTGAAAAAAAGGTGAAATTCAGGTTCGTAATTTTCTGAGTAAAAATGTTATTTTATTCAATTGAGTTCTTCAAAAATATCTTGCGAATACCCTAATTACGAATTATATTTGCCCCGCTTGATGATTACCAGATGCCGAGGTGGCGGAATTGGCAGACGCGCTAGGTTCAGGGTCTAGTGGGAGCAATCCCGTGGGGGTTCGAGTCCCCCCCTCGGTACTAAAGCAAAAACAGTAGTTTACGAATTTAAAAAGCGGCGCCGTATTTGATCAAATACGGCGCCGCTTTTTTTATAAATGCTCTATTTTGATAGTATCCCATCGTCCGGTAAATAGCTGGGTTGCAGCATCGGAGCATCTTCGTCGCTCAACAATTTATACAATACCGGATCACGCAAAACAGCTTGAACCGTCGTTTTTTCTTCATCGATAAAAATTTCCGAATCTATTAATCGCGCACCGTGGCTGTAATCCACATACCAATCGATGTGAATATTGGTCAGCGGTTGAATTCGTATGCCATCCAGTTTGTGCCAGCCGTAAATCACAACGTGATTGGGTCGCGCAGGATCGACAATTTTATTACTCAAAACGACATCCTTTTTGTGTCCGGCGATCAATTGTCCGGGTACTCCGCCGGCTTCAACTCGCTGCTGTTCAATTGCCGAATTGTGCAGCACAAATTTTTCAATCGTTTCGTTTTGGCGCTCAACCGGCGTGTAAGTTACCGGCGCAATTTTTATTTCCGCTTCGCGGTAAATATGATCCACCAACTTGCGAGTTGGCAAAGTTGCGCCAAACTGATTTGCAACTTGTTGGGCAACGGCCGGCGTCACCGGAATTCTGCAGTAATCGCTGTCCGACCCGACAGCCAGATAATCCGGCATCACACGGTATTTCACACGATGCATCTTTCCATCGCCATCTGCGGTTGTCAATTCGAGCGTTTTCAGTTTGCGCAAAAAATACGGCAAATTCCCTTTGCGTAACTCATTCAAAATGGCAGCTTGCTTTTCATCCCGCGACATCTGCTTTAGCGAATCCATAAATTGCGAACCGCCGGGAGCCGACGGTGACCGTAACGGCACCTGAAAATTTGGGTATTCTAACGCATCCGGCTGAATCCAGTCATCGTAAACGCGATCGCCATAATAAACATATCCGGCGTTTTCTGTTGCGGTTCCGCTCAACATTGTGTGAATAAATCCGTTTTTTTCCACCTGCACAGTGTGAAAAATTTCCCGCCCGGGATTTTTTTTCAACAGAATTTGGATTCGCCCGTCCAGCGCTTTGTGGCGGATAAAATCGTCATCTTCGGTAGTGGAGAACTCGAAGGTGTTTGACAAATATTGCTGCATCATTTTGCTGCGATACCAGGTTCCGCCGGTTGCGGAAACAAACGGTTTTCCGTTATACAATGCAATACTGTCGTTATACGCCAAAACGCTGAGGCAATTTTTATCCGATGCGTTTAGCCACCGGATTATTTGATCGCCGTAAATATCCTCATAACCGTAATTGCTGTCCAAAAAACAAATTCGCCGGACAAAATTCGGGATTTCGGGATATGCATCCAAAACCGAAAAAATGAACCTGCCGCCGCCGCTGTGTCCGGTTAGTATCACAAACGGATCGCAATCCCGGAAATAGGATGAGAGGTGCTCAACTAGCGATTTTACGATTTCCGCATAATTGGAATGTTGGCTTTTCCACATCGGCCAGCTTCTTTGGTTTGCCTCCAGATACACCGTAACCAAATTATAATCATCAATTTGCTGCCGCAGAAAACGGGTTTGCGCGCCGATATGCTGAATGCCAAAATGCCAGTCGTCTTCCGGTTGCACAATTTTTCCTATCGTTTGCTCGATGGAATTGCCATTTGGCAGGGCAAATAACGCCAGCCCAAACGGTTTTTGCGGATCGAAATCCGCTGCCGCTGCAATGTTGATGTGAACCCGTATATCTGGAAAATAATTGAATGTGACAACCTGTTCATCACCATACCGATGCGTTGAAAAACCGGGAAATCGCCCACTTTCATCCGCGACTGCAATCGTTGAAATTGCCAAAAAAGCCGTAATCACCATTTTCAAAATAAAATAAAAAGCTGCTGGTTTCATACATTCCTGCGAATTTTTGTTCATTTGAATATATGAAAAATTATGATTTCTGCGAACCGGATTTTTATTGACAAAAAGCGTTGTATTTCTTCACATTTGCACCATTTTATGGCAAAATCGTCTGCACATTTTGCACTTGAAAAGCACCATTCGCGATGCTAATTTTCAATCTCATCCGAATATTCCGGAAGAAATTCCCGCACTTTCGAATTCGCAATTTCTCATTCTCAACTGGTTTTCTTGATGATTTTTTGGATGGCATTCAACGGATCAAACAGGGTTGAATATGTTTCTCGATGGGAAATTTTTTCGCCGAATCTGGTTGCTGTTGTTGGGTCTCGGGCTGTCGGGTGCAATGGCGCAATCACCGGACGAGCTGTTGGAGGCGATCGACGCAACGCGAAGAACAGAAGCCGCAGTGGTGGTTGAACCGGCGGTTGAACCCGTTCGGGATACGCTTGCCTCAGCATATTTTACGCAGATTAACAACGCGGCGGGCATCCGTCGACCGCGTATTCATCCCTATTTTCGCGATGAATATTGGGTGATGCGCGATTTGCGGCGATTGGTCCAAACCGTTGCTCCGGCAGGGCTGAACGGCTATGAAACCGTTGAAGATCTGGTGGAAATCGGGCAACAGCTGCCCATCGAAAAACAAACAACGATTGTGAAAATGGCAATTGCCGGCGGTGCCGCAAATGTGCTTTCCGGCGAAACCAACCGACAACTTCGGAAATGGAAAATTCGCTCTATTCGCTGGGATCTGGACAGGGTTTTTGTTCGTCAGCAATACCGCAATCTGATTTCGATGACGCTATACAAAGGCTATTCTGCAGATGGCGTGAATATTACGCTTCCGCGAATCAAGACGCAATATTCGCTATATATTACAGAATACTACAAGATACACCGTTTTACATATTGGGTTGCTAAACCATTAGGGCTGAGTTTTTCCACCGGATCGAACCGGCACATTTACTCAGCCAGCATTTTGCCCGGGAAAAACAAACGATTGTATCTCAGCTACTATCCGGGAATTCATCTGGTTAATTCCTATCTGGAATTGCGGAGCGAATCGTTTTTGATTTACCGTTTATATTATTCCCGGTATTTCTGGCAGGAAAGCTATCCCGTTTTTCGCGGGGAAATTATTGTTCATTTGTAAAATTTTTGCCAATTCGTGAACATCAAATTTCCTGCTGCATGTGCATATTAAATACCATTTCGCGATCTTTTTTGAGCGTCGCTTCCATCAGGTTAATAAACGCATCGCGAACATCCGGTTTGCGGGAAATATTGACCAGCGTGCGGTAATATTCGATGAGCGCGTTATCCATGGTTGTCGCCATATGCATTAATTCATCAACAGACTCGATCGGTTTATTCTCCAAATCATCCAGCGTTTTGGTAACGGTTCGCGGTGGTGTAAACTGCATCCATTGCTGGATAATCCTGTCCTGGCTCTCGTTATGAAACCGATCCACTATTTTCTCAAACGATTTTTCACGTTTTGCCATATAATTCAACAGCATTTTTACACGCTCTTTTTCACTTTCGCGGCTCAATTGTTCGTAAAAATCGGCTGTTTTTTTGTAAAACAATTTGGCTTGCTGCAGCACATCTTTCACTTGTTCGTAACTCATTGAAAATTCCTGTTTTAAATGATTAAAAAATTGAGACCATACGGGTCTCGCCAACCCCCGGAAGAGGCTTGACAAGATGCCGCTGGTCCCTCTTTTTATGGGTGTGTGGTGTTATTTTAGTAAACAGCGGTTGGCGACTGAATGGTGATGGCGTTATTCACGTCCACAACGCCGGTTATTCCGCCGGCAACCCGAACGGCACGATTTTTTTCGAGGGTGTTATTTACCGTGCCACTCAGCAGCACTTCGCCATTCACGACATCAACATTTATTTCGTATCTCTCGACAACCGGATCCCACAACAATGCTTCTTCCACATGCGCTTCGATTATTTCGTCCGCCGGTGAAAAGGTAGGTTCAACCAACAGATTGTTGTTCACCGTTTGCACGCCGTAAGTATTTTTGGCGTTTTCGCCTGCTGCTCTTTTGGCGAGAAAATCCTTTACCGTTCCGGTCAGCGTAACAACTTGGTTTTCAACTTCAATATTCGGTTGGTACGATGCGACTCGCGGATCATACATCAGCGCATCTTCGATGGTTGATTTTATCTGTTCATCCGTAACGGTCATAAAGCGATTTTTTTTCTGCATTTCGTTATCCAGAACAGATGCGACGACCAATTCTTCATCGTTAACATTTTTAACGCCGGGAACCCACGCCATCGTGTATGCCCGGTTTTTTTCCGGCAGATCGCCGACATACCCGGAAATCGTAACGACATTATCTGCCACTTTTACGCTGATTGCTTCTTCGTCAACCCAAATGCTGGATTGCATTCGTCGCTGAATTTCCGCTTCTATTTCGCTGTCGCTGCGATAGCCATTGAATTTGACATCAATATTATTTTCAATGGATTGCACACCTTCTATGCCTTTGGCAACTTCCGCGGCAAGCTGTTTTTCCTGCCACGAATCCACAGTTCCGCTTAGCGTGACGGTGTAGTTGTCAGATGTTACATCAACTTCAAACGATTCCGTTGCCGGATCGTAAGCCAGCGCGTTAATCACGTTTTGCTGAATAACCTCATCGCGAACAAACGCGGGACGAACATTCAGTCTGTCGATAACGCTGCGCACACCTTTTATGGATGTGGCAATTTTTACTGCGCGATCTTTCGCTAATAGGTGGTTTGTCCAACCTTCCATCGTTACAATCCCGTTTAGCGTTGACAGTGTCAGCGCGTCGGGATCGATCATTGTATCATCCGAAATGGCTGTTTTAATGGATTCGGTAATCTGGCTATCGCCGACGGGTACCTGTGTGATCCCCGGGAAACCGATCAGCAACAGCAGCAGAAATACTGTAATAATATTTCGGATCGAAAAATATGGGCGACTCAAATATTTGATGTTTCGCATCAAAATTCTCCTTTCGTTTTTGATTGGTGATGTGATATTTTTAGGGTTGAATTTGCCATTCACGGCTCTTGCAAATGACAAAAATATTTCGAATTTATGCGGGCAATCTGGACGGAAAAATCCAGTTTCGTCCTTTTTCCACCTCTTTTACCGGAAAAGAACGGATTTCGGTATCGGTTAGTTTGCCCAAAATTTTTGTGATAAACTGATAAAATTTGTCATCCGAAACAATGGCAATTCGCTCGATGCGATTGAGGTTGTGCCGCAACATATTCAACTCATCCATTCCGGTGGTGATGTCGTACGCGGATAAATTTCCGGCGTCGATCAGCACATTTATGCCATTATACATGGTGGACAGCGATTCCAGTTGATGGGTAATTTGCAGCAATTCGGATTTTGTAAGCTTATCGCTCAACACCAGTTCGATTTTATTGGTTTCCTGATAAAACGTGTAATACATAAATTGACTCCTTTCGATGTTCTTCAATTTTGTTGATCTGTCTAATAAAGCTCCAAAAACAATGCCAACGGTTGTCCGCAAAGGGTTTATTCATCGCTTTTCAGCAATTGTTGATTTGATAAATACGAATCGGTTAGTAATTGTTTTTAAATAACTTATCAACAATGTTTTGATGATTTTGTGAAAAACGGAAAGCGCTTTGAAGAATTTTTGAAAACAATGACGGCGCACTACTATCCGGAATTGCCGGGATTTTATTTATCAAAATGAGATGTTTCTATCAAAATGATAAATGCGATATTGCGTTTAGCCGGATACCCAAATGCTGAATTACGGTAATTTCCGGCTGCCGGAAATAAAACTGAACTTGCACTTCCCCATCGCCGGCATTACTGCAAACCGGGTTTTTCCGGCTACGGTTTGTTCAGATCGTTAAAAAACAACAGGTTGCAGAAAATTAGTATGTTCAAATTTTCGGTGCCATTTTTATTATTTGCATTTGAAGCCTATATTTTGGTGCTGTAATTCATTTTTTCTGGCATACGCATTGCAATTCTTTACGTACTGAAATTGATAATGCAATTAATATAAATCGCAATTTTTAAACGAGGAGATACGATGAAATTAGTTCATTTAGCCATAACCGCTTTGCTCGGCAGCGCAGTTTTATCCTGCCAACAGCAGCAGGAAACGATCGATATTCCGGAAGTGCAGGCAAAAGCGGATGTTCTGGAAGCGGTTGCGGTTTTGCATCCGTCAAATAATAGCGGCGTTACCGGACAGGTTGTTTTCACGAAAGTCGGTGATGCGGTTCAGGTTGTGGTGAGCGTGTCCGGTTTGACACCGGGAGATCACGGATTTCACATTCACGAATTTGGTGATTGCAGCGCAGATGACGGAACTTCTGCAGGCGGGCACTACAATCCCGAAAACATGCAGCACGCCGGTCCGACGGACGACACCCGCCACGTTGGCGATTTGGGCAACATTACTGCCGATGAGAATGGCGTTGCAAATAAAATGTATATCGATTCAGGAATCGCGTTAAACGGTGAGCATTCCATTATTGGCAGGGGCGTAATTGTTCACGCCGATAAAGATGACCTGACTTCCCAACCCACCGGTGCAGCCGGTGCACGGGTCGCCTGCGGAACCATCGGCATCAGCAAACCGGAAGTAAAACCTTCGGAATAACCCAAAAGCTTGTTCCGGATAGAGCAACGCTCACTGACCGATTGATCAGTGAGAAGGGATGTGGAAATTTTCCACATCCCTTTTTTTATGGCTAGCTGGCGTGGGTCATGTGTTTTGGGTTGTGCATGTCTTCTTTTACACCCAAATGGATCAACAAAACATTAACGGGATAAGCCACTAATAAACCGATACTTAGCGAAAAAACCAGTGACGCCCAAAATACCGGCTGATCCATCGTAGCGTTTTGTGCCAGCCATAAATCCATACCGATCGCACTGATCTCCATTGCGGAAATGCTGGCCGTTTCGCTGTAAACGGCATCCATAAAAGCCTGTCGAAATGGCTCGCCATCCTGCATCAACGGACCGATGGTCAGCCCAAAACCGGCGACATATGCCAGCGAAAATGTAATCCCGGCAATCCACCAGTTGCTTAACGACAGAATGCCGGCGGCGATAATGATGCCCAAAATTTCGCCGGCGCCACAGCCGGAATAGCAGTGGGCAACGGAACGAAACGCTTTTCGCCACAGCGAATCGTGGCGAATTTGCCGGCGACCGGAATAAAAATAAACGCCCAACCCCAACAGGCCGGAATAGAGGATGGTGAATCCCCACACCCATTTCATCAAACCGCCCAATTGGTAATTGTTTGTTTTTACATCAATTACAAAAGTAACCAGCGATGCCGCAACCATCGCCAGCCAAAATTGCAAAAAATGGCTGTTGGTTAAAATGTCAATGATTATTGTTCGCATCATTTACCCAATATGTTTAAAACTCGAATTTAAACCGTTTCGAATAAATTGTTGAGTGATTCTGTCATTGTCGGGTGTGCAAAAACGCCATCGCGGATATCGGTGTAAGGCAACTCGCCCATCATCGCCATTTGCAGGGCAGACATCACTTCGCCGCCTTCCGGCGCCAGAATTGCGCAACCCAAAATCCGGTCGGTTTTCGCATCGATGACCACTTTCATTTTGCCGCGCGTTTCACCGGTTTCGATGGCACGGGCAGCGTGCGACAGCGGCATTTCGGCAATTTTAACATCGAAATTCTGTTCGATCGCTGCTTTTTCGGTTAAACCGATTCGCCCCAACTGCGGATCGGTAAATATGGTGTACGGCACCATCCGGTCGCGATAATCGATCGATTTTCCATTGAGCAAATGGTCACTCAACAATCGATAATCATCATATGCAATGTGCGTAAATGCGGGACCGCCTTTCACATCGCCGATTGCAAAAACGCCATCGCAGCTTGTTTTTAGCGAGGCATCTACTGCGATAAAACCATTTTCATCGATGTCGATGTTACTTTTTGACAAATCCAGCGATTCGCAATTGGGCGTTCGTCCGGTGGCAACCAGCACGTGGGTCACTTTCAATTTCTCTTTTCCGCCGGAATATTTGATTTTTGCGTTGATGTTCAACAGCGCGATTTCTTTCAGCCTGCTCACTTTGGCATCGAGAAAAACCTTGATACCTTCATCTTCGAGAATGTGTTGAATATTTTCCGCAACGTCTGCATCTTCGTGAGTTAACAATTGTTCGCCGCGTTGGGCAATGTAAACTTCACTGCCGAATCGCCGGAACATTTGGGCAAATTCCACCCCGACATAGCCGCCGCCGATGATCAGCAATTCCGCCGGAACGTGCTCAACATCCAGAATGCTGCGGGAGGTCAGATAGGGCGTATCCGCTAATCCGGGAATATCGGGAATCGCCGGGCGCGATCCGCTATTGATCACAATCGTATCTGCGCGAAGCTGCCGTTTTTCCTCCGGGGAAAGTTGCACTTCGATTTCTTTTTCGCCGGTAAACCGCGCTTCGCCGCTGATGAAGGTCAGATTTTCCACATCTTTAAATGACTTTTTGACGCTTTTCCGGAACAGCTCGACAACGTCATCTTTCCGGTTGAGAATGGCAGGCAGGTCGATCACTACCGGACCGGTTCGCACACCGAAATCGCCCGCACGGCTGACCAAATGGGCAATCCGGGCGCTGGCAGCAACGGTTTTGGTGGGCGTGCATCCGCGATTGACGCAGGTTCCGCCGGGATTCCCTTTTTCGATCAGTGCGGTTTTCCATCCGGCTTCCGCTAAATCCGTTGCCAGTGGTCCCCCACCCTGCCCCGATCCGATGATAATTGCCTGAAAATGTTCAGCTTGCATAGCTTCTCCTTTTATCGATTTGAAAAATTGATCCGTATTCACACTATAAACCTCAACAATTGTGCCATACTATTTTCAAATTCTCAACATCAATAAAAACAGCAGTTTGGACAAGACATTCTAAATCAGGATTATCAAATTGAAATACCGGGCACATCATTCTGAAATAAAAAAAGGCTGCGCGAACGCAGCCTTATCAAATGGAATGTGGTTATTTGTGAAATTATTTTGACAAAATCATTTTCCGTTGTTCGGAAAAATTATCCGTCAGGAGGCGATACAAATACACGCCGCTGGGCACCGGCTGGTTTCGGGCATTTGTGCCGTCCCAAACAATTTCGTAACTGCCGGCCGGCTGTGCATTCGCAACCAGAGTTTTGATTTCGCGCCCGAGCATATCGTAAATTTTTAACGATACCGGCGATGCCGCGCCAAGTTTGTAACGAATAGTCGTTGCCGGATTAAACGGATTCGGGAAATTTTGCTCTAATTCGAAAGCTTCCGGCTGCGCCGCATCATCATCGATGCCTACCAGATTGCTCACCAAAACCGTCACCGGCAGGGTGATATTCCCGCCGTTTGTGGTGATGGAAATTTGCCCGTTGTAGGTGCCTTCGGGTTGATTGGTGGCGTCGTAATTCGCAACAATAGTTTGACTGCCGCCCGCCGCAACAGTGCCCGAACCGGGCGTCACCGTTAACCGCGAGGTGGTTGTATTGGAAATGGTAATTTGCCCGGTTGCCTGATCGGTTGCGCCATCGTCATCGGTGACGGTCAGTGTCCAGGTGTAGGTGTTCGGTTGCGAATAAGTGTGCGATGTAACAGCCTGGCTGCCGTTTGTGCCATCCCCAAAATTCCACGAATATTGGCTGATTGTCCCGTCGGTATCGTTCGATCCGGAGCCATCAAACGTTATTGCCTGGTTTGTGTTACCTGTTGTCGGCACAGATGCAACCGCGTTGGGCGGCGTATTTCCGCCACCGGAGATCGTCCCGAGCGCACGGACCAGAAACGCACCGTTCTCGAATCCGCCGACAGTATTCAGGTTTTTCCAGGTAAAACTGGAGTTATCGAAATAGTAGCTTTTGTTGGGAATCGTCGCGTCCACGTCTGCACCGGCAGGGAAGCTGATCAAGCCATCCGCACCAACAACCAAATAAAAGGTGCTCCCTGCGTTAAACTGGATGCCCGGCGTCAGCGTTACGGTAAACCATCCGCCGCTCGGCGCTGTGTTGAAATTCAGAAGCCCTTCATCCAACGCATTCCCGTTCAAATCGCTGTAAACACCAACATAAACGAGGTTGGAAAACAGCCCTTCCGTGCGCATGTAAAAATCGATTTGCTCAAGCTGGAAACCGCTGGTCAGGTTGTATTCGGTTGCCCAATAGAAATCGACAAAATCGTTGGTGCCGATAAAATCATCGGATGTCGCGTCCCCGTCATCGAGATACAGCACGTCGATCAGCGGATGTTGCGGCGTAAATGCGCTCTGCTGCCCCACTTTCCCGGCAGCGGAAATCTGCTGCAGTTGCGCCGGACGTTTTTTCGGCGGGAAAGCCCGTGGCGAATCTTCATCGATTTCCGAATTTTCGGAGAGCATGTTGCGGAAACCGCCTTTATCCGCGTTGCCCAAACCGCTCACCGAAACGGAGTAACTCAACGGCTGACCGCCAACGTTGCTCAGTTGGAAACTTCTGGAGCGCGTTTGGTTTGGCTGCAATTCGATGTTCACCTGGCTCACATTTACATTGGCGATTGCCGGACTGCCGCCACCACCGACAGTCGCGGAATAGACACCACGACCGTGCGTCGCTGCGACAATCAACCCGTCCGCAGGTCGCGAAACGAGCATATCCGTTGGCACATTGCCAATCAGCGTTGCGCCTTCCTGCTGCCAACTGACGGTGCCGGAAACGGATGTCGTCGAATAAATACCGGTGCTGGTTGCGATAAAATATACCGTTCCCGAAGCCGTTGGCACGATGCTCGCCCAGCGTTTGGCTGGCGAGCTTTGCCCGCTCAAATTGCCGTCAATATTTGTCCACGATGCGCCCGCGTTCGACGAATACCACAATCCCTGAACGCCGTAACTGGAGAAAACAGCGATAATTTCATCGCCATTATTGGGATTTACGGCGATACAGGACGGATACGATCCCTGCGTTACGCCCGGCGTAATAATCGTGCCCGCGGGATTGCTCGCGGCGTTATCCACCCGTTTCAAAACTGTTGTCGATTGATAATTGGTTGCGCCAAAATACAACCGGTTTGCCGGGCTTTTGGCAATCGCGATTGCCGTAACCTGTGCATCTGCGACAGCTGATCCGGTCAACGCAGTCCAGTTCACCGATGTCGGATTTCCGTTTCCGGATGGAATGCCATCGAGATTGCTGTTGCGCCACACCTGCCCACCTGCGGCCATATACATTACTTTATAGTCGTTCGGATCGAGCACAAACGGGGTGATGAACAGGAAATTCTGGGCATTCGCCGGTGTCACCATCGAGTAAACAGCCTGGTTTCCGCTGATCGTCACCCGAAACACATTACCGCTTTGGGATGACACATAAAACGGAAAACCGCCGGGCGAGATGGCGTTATACGCACCGTCGCCACTGAAAACGCTCACCCAATCCGCATTCGGCGTGTTGGATTCGAGCAGCCAGCTGCCGTTATCCTGCAAGCCGCCCAACATGTTTACGCCACCGGGATTCGGGTCTACCGATGTCGCATAAAACTGCGATGTCAAATAGCCGTTGTTGAGCGAGGCCCAGGTTTGCGGCGATTCCAGCGCGTTGGTCGCTTTCGACAAACCGCCGTCGTGCCCGGAAATAAGCGCGTTGGCATTGTTCGGATAAAACGACATCGAGTGGTTATCCGGATGGTGATTTTGATAGAGAAAATCGGTTTGGTGATAGCCGCCAACCCAATCATATGTTTGTCCGCCGTCGGTGGTTCGATACAGATTGGTTGCACCGAGCCAGAATGTGTTCGGATTATCCGGTTTCACTTTCACATACAAATCGTAACCGCCCTGCGAATCAAATTTACCGAGGTCCGCAAAGTTTGGCAGCGTAGAGCTGAGATTTGTCCAACTGTTCGAACCCGCGTTGTATTTGAATAATTGATGCTCCGCAGCGGTAGATCCGTTGCCAACCTGCACCAAAACATACACCGTATTCGGGTCGGATGGCGCGGTGTTCACAACCATCCGTTGCGGGTCGGCAGTTAACCCCGGCGGGTTAATTTGCGTCCAGTTGGCGCCGTTATCCGTCGAACGGTAAGCACCGTATTCCGTGATTTGCGCGCCATGTTTTCCCATCACGGCATACACATCGCCATTGCTGGCAACGGCTACGTCCGTGCTAAAATTATAAGGCGATTGCTGTCTGCCGAGAACCGGTGTCCAGCTACTGCCGCCATCCGTCGAGCGGAAAATGGCGCCATACGTTGCCGCAAAAATATTGCTGTTGGCGGGGCTAACCACCACATTGTAAACCAGATCAAAAAATTGATCGAAATTGTGCGGATCGTTATTGTTGATAGTGCTAGGTAACTGCGACCAACTGTTGCCGTTATCGGTCGATTTGAAAATACCGTGCCCCCAATAGGCAAAATTGCCGCCACCGGCAGCCGAATTCCCCACAGCTTCGCCGGTGCCGTAATACCACACACTCCTGTTGTTCGGATCTTGCGCAATGCAGGTGACGCTCGCGTGCGAGCTCAAACTGGTGCGCAAATTCCAGCTCGCGCCGTCATCTTCCGACAGATAAACACCGCCGGAAATTCCGCCGGCCAAAATCCGCTGATTGGTCGAGCCGTTAAAATTGAGATCGATTGCCAATGCCCGGGTTCTGCCGCCAACGTTGCGCGGACCGCGCAATTCCCAATTGGCGGAATAGGCAATGCTGCTGTTTTGCAATTGCTGCTGCTGGGTCAGTTTTCGCACAAACGCCAATTCTTTTTGGCGAATGTTCGCCGGAATTTCGCCGGTCACCGGATTTTTGAACCGGTTGAATTCAAAGCTTGTCCGGGATTGCGCGTCATCCGGATTTTTGGGCGAAAATGACGATCGCACCCGTGGGCGGTTGCTAAAATCGACTTCGCTGAGGGGAATCTGCCGTTCTGTTGTAAAAAATAATGCCGCTGCAATCAGCAAAACGACAGAAGCCAACGCGAATAGCAGGCGTTTATAACCAATTAGTTTCATTGAAATTACCTCCATTATGAATAGGCGTAAAATGAACAATATCTTATTTTAATATTTTCAACAATCACTGTATTTTTTCGAATTGAAAAGCGATGAAAACAATCGACTTGCTGTTTAACTGATCGAAAGCATCTGTTTTCCGGCGAATATCCGTGCGAATCAAATCACCGGGTTTCAATTTTTCGGAAGGATTCGGAGGCTGGGAAACCGTGTCGGAACTGCTCGTTCCGCTTTGGGCAAATTCAACCGGGATGTGGCTGCCAACGGCAATCGGCAAATTGAATCCGGCGCCGTATCCGATAACTTTTTCCACAGCAACGATCGCCGGATTACCCGTTTCGACAATTTTGCCGACCAAACGGCATTGTCCGGGAGCAATATTTTCGGTCACGGCGGGCGGCTGAAAAACGATCGTCGAATCTGCCGGTTTTGTTTGTAAATGCTCTGCGGTTTTATCCGCTTTTTGGCATGCGACTGTGCCAAATAACACCATCAGAATGAATGCAGTAGTGTATTTCAACGCGTATCCTTTTCAATATTGGGTCGTAACGATTACGCATAATTTAAAACAGAATTCTAAAGACAACAAAAAACATTCGTCACAAAATGGTTAAATTTACATTTTATTTTTTGGAAAATTAACCGGAATATTCGGCAGCGAACGACATTTGTGTGTTCACAAATTTGCGAAACAGCCAATTTGTTTCGCGAATTTCCCATACAAAATTGTCGGTTGCATCCGTTGGATATTTCAAATTATATCCATATTTTATTTGGCATCTTTAAAAAACACATTTCCTTTTGCTCTTTTCGTTATTCGCTGAACCGCTTGCACTTCACTATTTTCTATCGGTAGATCGTTCATTTACAACACTTTACATTCCGCCCGCTACAAACTAAAAAGGGGAATATTATGGCTTGTCAGATCATTATTTCCGGCATTACCGGCATCGTTCCCGGCTCCGGCCAGCCACCCACAAAACTTGAGGTTACCGGCACAGTAACGGATTGCCAAAAAGTTTGTGTAAAGGTCATCAACACGCTGAATGGCGCCGAAACATCGGTGTTGGAAACTGAAAATATCAATCCAAACGGTGAATGGATTATTCTGTTCGACGCCGCAAACAGCGATTTTACCACCGGAGATTTTGCCTGCAGCAACGTCGAAAAACTGGTGGTGGAAGCATTTTGCTGCAATGCCCCGACATGTGGCAACAGTGAAGCATTCGACGGGCTCACCTGCCGGGCGGATACCGACCCGTGTCCGTCTGTAACTGTTGAAATACTGTCCATTTCGCAAGATTGCGTCAACGATGGCAAACGAATTGTCTCTCTTCGTGCGACGGTAAATAATGCGCCATCACCAACCGTTTACGAATGGGATTTTGGCGATGGCGAAAATTCATCGTCCGATGTTTTTAGCGGAAACCCTGTGGATATCACCCACGAATACGACGCCGGCGATCCAATTAATTTGAGCTATGTTGCAGAGTTTCGAATCGTGTTTCCGCAGGGTTGCCCGCCCGGTCAGGTGACGGTCAATTTACCGCATTGCCCGACCGAGCCGTGCCCGGATCAGATCGCAGCAGAAGTCCGCGATGCGCAGGGTAATACGATAGATGTCGATCAATTGGCATGCCTCGATCCGGGAAATTATTCGGTGCAGGTGGTTCAGCCAACGGGGGGAAACCTCACCTTTTCGTGGACTATCAACGGAACGTTGCAGCAAGGGCAAACCGGCAACGCGCTGGATGTGACCGTTACCGCCGGGCAATCGCTGGAAATAAATGTGGCGGTTGTTGCACCGGATTGTCCGCCGCTGGCAGACAGCGTGGTGCTCAGCGGCTGCCAACGCTGCCCGGATCGTGCACGGCTGGCAGTCATCGATCCCAATGGCAACAATATCGATCCGGATGCCGAAGAGTGCATCCCCGCCACCAAATATTCGATTGTGCTGGTTGAGCCCGATGTTGCGGATATGCAAATTTCGTGGAGCGTGGATGGCGTTTTGCAACCCGGGTTCACCGCGACAGATTTTAGTTACGATTTGGCGGAAGGCGAAATTGTGGAAATTAGCGTGGCGGTGCTGGTCGATGGGTGTCCGGTTTTAAGCGACGCAATTACATTGGTTGCCTGCGAATGTCCAAACGATACACTCGGCATCACCGTCACGGATACTGCGGGAAACACGGTGAATACGGTCGGCTGTGTAAATTCCGGCGTGTATTTTCTGGAAGCGACCGGCGGTGATTTGGAAAATGTGGATTTGCAATGGTCCGCCGGCGCAACACCACTCGGCAACGGCACGCAGGCGACGATCACTTTTGATGGTTCATCCGTCGGCGGGTGCTGCTTTTTGCGAACCACGCCGCCGAGCACGACCGTCACCGTTACTGCCGCGCATTCCGATCCCAACTGCCCGGATCGCGAAGCCAGCGTAACCCTAACCGGATGCCGGACGAACACATTTTGCATCGACTGCTGGCTGTTGCGATTGGCGATCATATTTTTCGCAACCATCACCGCGATGGCGGCGGCAGTCTGGATTTGCGCTAAAGTGGTTGTAAATCCGCTGATTTCCCAAACAGCCGGTTGGGCGGTGATTGCGGCATGGGTCGCCCCAATTGTTACGATAATTGCTTTTCTGATAACCATCGCCATTTTGTTATTTTGGTGGTGGTGCTGCCGCCCAACCTGGTGCGATGATTGGATGGTACTTCTCTGGCAAGTGCTCATCAGCGCAGGTTTTATATTTATTTACTTCGGCACTTGTCCATTTTGTGTGCTGATGTTGCTGCCCATTGGCGTGGTGCTTTTCGGCGCGGGCGTGGGCGTGTTTATCTGGTGGATTGTTTCTTGCCGCCCGTCGATGTGCAAAATATTTTTCGAAATCGGCAGTTTGGGGCTGGTGCAACTGGTGGTCAGTTGGCTGGAATTTATTATCGGCGCATGTGTTTGGGCGTGGGGCTGGCTGATAATGTTGATCTGGAATACCGGATTGAATCTGGTCGGCTGGATCGGCACGGTCATTTCCTGCCGGGTGAACCCGAATCGTTAGTGAGAAAATCCACAAAAAAAGCCGGTGCAAATTGCTGCACCGGCTTTTTAATAATCTTTCTAAAAATAACTATTGCGAAATTTAACCAACCAAAGTTTTTGCTTTTTCCACCACATTTTCGGCAGTCAGCCCGTAGTGTTTGTAAATTTCTTTGTATGGTGCGCTGGCACCAAATGTCTCGATGCCAATGACGATGCCTTTTTCGCCAACCCAATCGCGCCAGCCCATCGGCGATCCTGCTTCCAGCGCAACCCGCGCTTTGACGGATGGCGGCAACACCTCTTTTTGATATGTCGATGTTTGCTTACGGAACAATTCCCAACTGGGCATGCTGACCACCCGCGCGTCAATTCCGGCGGCGGCGAGCTGCTTTCTGGCGTCCATTACAATCGCCACTTCCGATCCGCTGGCAATGAGAATCACCTGCGGTTTTTCACCGTTTTCTTTGGCGAGAATATATGCGCCCTTTGTCACGCCGTCAGCGCCGCCGAGTTCACTGCGATCAAAAATGGGCAATCCCTGACGGGTGAGCACCAGAATTGTCGGGCCGCCGGCATTTTCCAGCGCAGCTTTCCATGCGAAAGTTGTTTCGTTGGCATCTGCCGGACGAATGAGCGTTACATTCGGCATTGCCCGCAGTGAAGCCAAATGTTCAACCGGCTGATGGGTCGGGCCGTCTTCGCCCAAACCGATGGAATCGTGGGTCATCACAAAAATGACCGGCAAATGCATAATGGCAGACAACCGGATTCCCGGTCGCGCATAATCTGTGAACACAAAAAATGTGGCGCCATACGGACGAATCCCGCCGTGCAATGCCAATCCGTTACAGGCTGCAGCCATGACGTGCTCGCGCACACCCCACGCAATATTGCGATTTGCGGGATTTTCTTTCGAAAAATAACCGCTCGACTTTATGAACGTATTTGTCGATGGCGTGAGATCCGCGCTGCCGCCGACAAACCACGGGATGCGGTCGGCGAACGAATTGATCACCGCGCCGGAGGCTTTCCGGGTTGCCATCGCGCCATCGGACGGTTTGAATTGCGGCAATTGTTCATCCCAACCATCCGGCAATTTGCCGCTGATTGCGGCATTTAATTGCGCTGCAAGTTCCGGAAATGCGGTTTTATACGCATTGAATTTGCGCATCCAGCCGCGCTGTTTGCCTTTGCCGCGCTGTTTGGTTTGCGCAAAATGTGCGGCTGCTTTTTCGGGGATCAAAAATGTTTCGTCGGTTGGCCAGCCGTAGTATTCTTTGGTCAATTTCACTTCATCTTCGCCCAGCGGCGAGCCGTGAACTTCGCTGGTGTCCTGCATATTTGGCGATCCGTAGCCGATGTGCGTGCGCAAAATAATCAGCGACGGACGGTTTTTCTCCCGCTGCGCGCGTTTCAGCGCTTTTTCGATTGCGGCGATATCGTTGCCTTTTTCACCAAGATTTTGCACATGCCAGTTGTATCCCTGAAAGCGCTTTGCCACGTCTTCGGTAAACGCCAAATCGGTGCTGCCTTCGATGCTGATGTGGTTGTCATCGTAAATCCAAACGAGTCGCGACAAACCCAAATGTCCCGCAAGCGACGCCGCTTCGTGAGATGCGCCTTCCATTAAATCGCCGTCGCCGCAAATGGCGTATGTAAAATGATTGACAACATCAAAGCCATCCCGATTGTATGTGGCAGCCAAATGGGCTTCGGCAATCGCCATTCCCACCGAATTCATCACCCCTTGCCCCAACGGTCCGGTGGTCGTTTCGACGCCGGCGGTGAGGTGCGCTTCGGGATGTCCGGGCGTTTTGCTGCCCCACTGGCGAAATTGTTTCAGTTCATCCAACGGCAAATCGTAGCCGCAAAGGTGCAGCATCGAATACAGCAACATCGAGGCGTGACCGTTCGACAGCACAAATCTGTCGCGGTTAAACCAATGCGGATTATCAGGATTGTGCTGCATGATTTTTGTGAACAGCACATAAGCCAGCGGCGCCAGCCCCATCGGTGCACCGGGATGACCGGAATTGGCTTTTTGAACGCCATCGATTGCCAGTGTTCGGATCGTCTGGATGCACAATTCGTCAATCGTCATTTCATTCAGTCGGTTCATTATCAAATTCCTGTTTTTTTTATGAGATAGATTCAATGTTATCCGGTTCAATTGCAAATACGGCTGAACGCGAAACCGATTGCTCACCATTTTTTACAATTTACAAACAGTTTTAACGGTGGATAATATCCTCAAATGCAGTTGATATGGCAAGTTTTTTCGAAGAATTGAAGTTAATTGACATGGTCAGATAATTCAGCACATTTTTAATTCTCTGACGGGCAAAAAAAAAGGGCGGGAAAAACCCGCCCTAAAAATCAGATGTGACATTCGCTCAAAATTCTTCCATATCTTCGATTTCGGAAGTGACGGGTTCAGATTTCTGTTTGGCGGAGCCGGATGGCGGCATTAACGCAGCCACTTTATTTTTTAGCTTTTCGGGAAGCAAGCTTTTCTTTCCGGTAACCGGCGGTTGCGCAGAATGCGTTTTTCGCGGTGTAAATTTTGTATGCGTTACAGCATTCCGGTCAACTTTGAAATAAGAAATAACCTGGCTCAGTTGATCCGATTCAGTGTATAATTCTTCCGCCATCGAGGACAGCTCTTCCGAAGATGCGGCATTTTGCTGAATGACCTGATCCAACTGTTGAAACGCCGTGTTAATTTGCTCCACGCCCACACCCTGCTCACTGCTCGCAATGCTGATTTCCTGAACCAATTCGGCTGTCCGTTGAATATCCGGCAGAATTTTTTTGAGCATGTCGCCGGCTCGCTCCGCAACTTTAACGCTGGAAACGGACAACTCGCCGATTTCCACCGCAGCAACCTGGCTTCTTTCCGCTAATTTTCGCACTTCAGCGGCAACTACCGCAAAACCTTTTCCGTGCTCACCGGCACGCGCCGCTTCGATCGCCGCGTTGAGCGCCAGCAAGTTGGTTTGACGGGAAATTTCTTCAACCACCGAGATTTTTTCGGCAATTTGCTGCATCGCTTTTACCGTTGAAAGGACTTCAGCGACACTTTTTTGGGCTTCCTGAGATGTTTGCACTGCAATTTTTTCGGTTTGTTGGGCGTTATCTGCGTTTTGCTGAATATTTGCAGCAATCTCTTCCATTGATGACGACACTTCTTCGGCGGTGGCAGCCTGTTCTGTTGCTCCGGTCGAAATGCTTTCTGCGGAAGCACTGACCTGCTGGCTGTTGGTTTGCACTTTGCTGCCCACATTTTGAACATTGCCAACAACCTCGTTCAGCTTTTCAACCATTTGTTTCAAAGCGGCGGCAAGTTCGCCCAATTCATCAGTGGAATTAATTTCGATGGACGTTGCTAAATCGCCGTCCGCTACATTTTTTGCAGCATTCAGCAATTCATTAATTCGTTTGCTGATATTCCCGGACATCGCAAATGAAACCACTAACGTGGCAATCAGAATAACAAATGCAAATACTAAACTAACATATTCATTGGATTTAGCATCCGAAATAGCGGTTGAAATTGATCTCTCCGAATTTTCATTCATCCTCACTACCAGCACTTCAATCCGATTGCCCATGTCCTCGGCAAATGCGTCGAACTCACCCATTGCAATATTGCCAAGCTCCGGTCCGCCGGCAATAAACTCGTCTGCCATTTTTTTTCCATTTTCATAAAATTTTTCGAACGATTCGCCTAATTCGACATATTCTGCGCGATTTTCGGGATATATCGCCATCAATTTGTTGAGGTCTTTCCGGAACGATTTGGCATAACTTTCGGCTTCATCAAAACCATCATCAAACCCTTCTGCACCTCGCGTTGCGCTGATATCGGTCAGCCATTGTTGCACCTGAACCACATCCAATTTGATGTTGGATGCCAATAATGCTCCTGCAAACCCTTTGTCGCGGGCAATGTTCATTTGCTCAATACTATTTTCGGTCATGTTCCGGTTGATAATCAATTGAACCATCAGCATCAAACCGATCGATCCAAGGCTTAACAGCATTTTTGTGCGAATGCTCCATTTCATAAAAAAATCCCCAACACTTTTAATTTTTATTTTCACAAACATTCTACTGAATTAAAATCGGCAGATTAGCACGATAATTAATAGAATTATTAGAACTTTATGGGGAGCATGTTGCTTTGGAGATATACGAAGTCACAACCAATACTTTTCGACAAGCAAACAATACAAAAAGCGCTGAACCCATTGGAATTACAGCGCTTTTTAAAAATAAAAAATTATCTGAGCATCAGCAATTTTTGGGTCGATTCCCAACCGTTGCCATTTATCCGTAAAAAATAAACGCCGGAGGACAATGCGTTGCCATCCAGTTCAATTTGCTGCAGACTGAGGTTTGGCTGCAGTGTGTTAAACTGAATTCGCTGACCCAAAATATTGAAAATTTCGACGCTGAGTCCATCTGTTAGCTGGTTTAAATCAACCGTCAACAATTCGCCTTTTACGCAGGGATTTGGATAAACTTTTACGATCACATTTGCCGGTGGCGCACCGCCGTCAATCAATCCGGTGAAATAGCGCTCCGCTTTCTCGAATGCGGCGTTGCCGATTTTTTCGCCGATAAAACGACCGGGAATGTCGTCCGCCGGCGGGTGAATGCCGCCCCAAATTCGCGACAAGCTGGTTTGGTCGGAAGCATCGCGGTAGGTTGCCCATTGCAACGTAACATCCACACTCGGACCTTCCTCAAACACCAGAAATTCATTTTGTGGCGCATGAAATTCACCCATACCGCCGGGGAAAAAGGGATCGCCGGTGAGCAACGTCATCACTTCCGCGGCAGCGCGGGAGAACGTTGAGTGCCCGGAAATAAATCCGGCAAATGGTGGCGTCACGAATGTCGGGCGTTGATACGGCCACCAATTTTCGGCGAGAATCCAACCGACGCCGGCAATATCCGTTTCGGGATTTGCGATATAATCCGGACCGCGCCATGCGAACAATTTTATTTTTCCGACATTTACGTCATTAAAACCGGCGAGCGGATCGCCTTCGGTGACAACTTCAACCAATCCGTCAACTAACGGAATACCGCCGATTGCGTAATTTGGCAATGCCGGGTCTGTGCTTTGCCCCAAATCCGCCATATAGCGGATTGCGGAAATCGGGCGCAAATAATCATACCATCCTTTAATGCCCCATGCGCTGACTGCCGCATCGTGAACAGCACCGGCGAGGGTAAAATAGGCTTTCACATCCCATTCCAACGCATCGAGTGCGGTACCTTTTCCGCGATAGCGTTTTTCAAAAAGCGGGTGATCGTTAACATAATTCAAAATAGTGAACCAGTGACCGGGCGGTGTTTCGGAGCTCGGGCCATCTGCCCAAAATTCCGCCAGCACCCGCGTATAATCGCCACGCGGAACCAATTGCGGCTCGTAAGGTTCACCGGTATATGGATTTACAGCGTGACCAATGCCGGTATCGCCACCATCTAATAAATTGTAAAAATCGCGATATTCCTCGATCGTTTCCGGTAATCTCGGGATGTTGCCGATCGAACCGGGTGAGATGTCCCACATCACGCCATCAGCTGGATCGAGTTGCGACGACCAAATTGCCACCAGCGAAAATCCCCACTGATATTCCGCGCTCGTTCCGCCACCATTTACAGGATCGAGATACGGCGGAGCGCCGGGATCGTGATACACCCAAAAATCATGACCATCACGATTGTAAATGTTTCGCACATTATTTTCCAACGCAAAAGTCATCACATTTCCCCATTCGGGGCTCAAAAATGTGGGCGTGCTCAACGGAATCACATTACCTGCTTGATCAATAAATACATCCAGCGTCAGCGGTTGCCAGCGATTGGGGAAAAGGATATCCGGATTGCCCGAAACGATGGGCACCAACGGCGGGTTCACAGGTTCATAATACTCATTTTCATAGCTGTTTTGTTCGTTCGAACCATCCTGAAAACCGAGTTGGATAATTCTTTCCGCAATGAAATTGCCGAAATGCGCCGGGTTTCCGTCGCTGTAATTGGTAGAAATATTTGCCGGATCGTAACCCAAGGCGGTAAAAAGCGAATCCGCCAGCGCCATGGACACGCTGGCGCCCGGCGTATCCGAAAAACGATGTTTGAGCAACCTGTAACAGGCGTGGCTAATAGCAGTTTCGCGGGCGCTTTTCAAATCCGCCGGCGTTGACGGTGCGTCGTACGCTACATAAAAATCGCCGTGGGTTTTGCCCAGAAGGTAGGTTTCGGCAGTTGCATCGTATGCTGCCCATGCATCATACATCGCGATGGACGTGTGAAATAAATTGCGCGCATGAACCGTCGGGCGGGCGTAATCATTCCGGATCGATTCGAGCAGCACTTCATTCCATTTCCGTGCAACAGAATGTTGGGAAAAACCATCTATTGAAATTGCGGAGAGTAACAGGAAAAGAGTGAAAAAAAACGGTTTTCGATTCAATTCTCGTCCCTTCTCAAATATTGTAAAAACAGATGCTTATGCTAATGAATTTTTACTTTGAACGATAGCCATTATTTGTCGGATTTCCCGATTCGCAGCGGATAAATAATGCGCTTCAGCAGTGATTTCGGATAATTATCGATGCCTTTGAAACCCAGTTTTTCCGGTTCTTCCCGGTCTTTTGGCCAATATGCGGTTTTGAACAGCCAGTCCCACACACTCAAAACGATGCCAAAATTTTGCCCGCCTTTGCCATACGTTTCCACGTCGTGATGCCAGATATGCATTTTCGGCGAGTTGAATACATATTTAAATGGGCCCCAATCGATCGGCAAATTGGCGTGATTCAAATCCTGCATCAGCGTTCCGATAATCGCGATTATCAGAATAACGGTTCCGTCCACACCCAAAATCACCAGCGGCAAATACGAGAGCGTTTTGTAAACCACCACCTCGCCCCAATGAAACCGGAAATTGCCGATCCAGTCCATTTCCTCGATGCTGTGATGCAATTTATGGAACTCCCACAGCCATGGAACGGTGTGCAGCATCCGGTGAATATTCCACTCGATAAAATCTTTAAGTATAAAAAAAATAATGAATTGTGCCCACAGCGGAAAATCGGATAACAGCGCCAGCGACTCCGGAACCGGCAGCCCGGCATTAAACAAAAAGGTGTTGAAAACGGCAACCACTTTTCCGGTGACAATCGCCAAAAGCAAACCCAAATAATGCCCGTTAAAAATCAGCCAGAACAAATCCTGCCAAATACCTTCGCGCAAAACCGGCTGATTTTTTCGCCACGGCGACAGCCGCTCGATGGCAAAACAAAACAGCGAAACCGCAATCAGCCAAAAATAATATTGCAGGTAAACCGGCATTTCTTACTCCTGTTTTTGTCGAAATCGCAATGCTTCAATGACACATTATAGTGTTATAATTCCCCATCATGTTAGCGAAAATTCACCGGAAAAACAACTTGGAAACCGCTACTTTAGCCAAAATATTTGGTAACCAATGTTGCCAATTCCAGAAAACGAAACCGGATAACTTGCCCATCGAACCCAAAAAGGTTTATTTTTCTGCACAAAAAACTTGATTTTAAAAATTGTAACATGTAATATGTCATACAAATTTATAAGGACATAGAAATTGAACGACATTTTCAAGACTATCGGTAGCCCGCGCACACTCAGCCAGGAAGTTGTTCGCACAATTGAAGAGAATATTCTCAACAAAAAACTGATGCCCGGACAGAAATTACCCACTGAAAAAGAACTCGGCGAAATGTTCGGCGTCAGCCGGACCGCTCTTCGCGAAGCCATGCAGGTGTTAAGCGCCAAAGGACTGGTTTCCATTCGCAAAGGCAGCGGCATTTATGTCAACAATTTTTCAGAACTGGACGCCAGCAAAAACATGAGTTTGTATCTGGAAATCAATTTTGATGAAGATTACGCGCTGCATCTCGTTGAGCTTCGTCAGATTATTGAGCCGCACAACGCCCGACTCGCTGCGCTCCACCATACTTCGGAAGATATTGAAAATCTTGAGCTTAACCTCGAAGAATATTCGCAGGACAACATCAGCGCAGAACGCCACGCCCAACTGGATCTCGAGTTTCACAAAACGATTGCAGACGCAACCGGCAATCCGCTGATCAGTTTGCTGACAACGCCCCTTTTCAATTTGATGCCCAAAATCAAATCGATGATTGTGGACAAGGTTCGCCATAACATTATTCACAATGCGTTGAATTATCACAGAAATATTTTCGAGGAAATTAAGGACGGCAACGAAAACGGCGCCTACGAAGCGATGAAATCGCACCTCGAAGTTGCCATGGAAGATACCCGTTTACTCATTGAAGCACTCAAAGCTGAACGCCTGTTAAAATCCTGATTTTCTGAAAATTTTCCATTTCGAAATCAGGAATTTTTTTTCAAAAAAAATGTGTATGACATCTTATGTAATACATCAGTTTAACGAGATATGATATAACATGATTTGAGAGGATTTGTAATGGATATGACATTCCGGGAAATTCCCTGTTCAAAACAAACCGAACGAATGAACAGCAAAGAACTGCGAGACAGTTTTTTGTTCGAACCCATTTTCCGACCGGATTCAATCGTGCTCAACTATGTGGACGATGAGCGAACGGTTTTGGGTGGCGTAATGCCGGTGGAAAAATCGCTGAAACTGGCATCCCCTGCGGAGTTGAGGGCAGATTACTTTACCGAACGGCGTGAAATCGGGATTATGAATGTTGGTGCGCCCGGCAAAATAACGGTTGACGGAGCCGCGCACGAACTGACGTTCCGCGATGCGCTGTATATCGGCAAAGGCAGCAAAGATGTAGTTTTTTCCAGCAACGATTCGAATTCACCGGCAAAATTTTATTTGATCAGCTATCCGGCGCATGCCGCATTTCCCACAACCCACGCAAAGGTTAAAGATGCGGAACCGCTGCATCTCGGTAGCGATGCGGAATGCAACAAACGCACGATCTACAAATACATTTTTAACGGTGGCATAAACAGCTCGCAACTGGTGATGGGCTTTACGGAAATGGCGGAAGGCAGCAACTGGAACACCATGCCCGCCCACAAACACATGCGCCGCACGGAGGTGTATTTCTATTTCAATTTACCGGAAAACGCGGTTGTGCTGCACCTGATGGGCAAACCGGACGAAACGCGCCATCTGGTGATTCGCAACGAGCAGGCGGTGTTTTCACCCGGCTGGTCGATCCACGCCGGCAGCGGCACGAGCAACTACACATTTATTTGGGCAATGGGCGGTGAAAACCGCGATTACACCGATATGGATCCGGTAACGATGGGAATGCTCCGGTAATAATTCGAATGTAACATCAATAAAAACACAGAGGTCCAACTGTGAAGTTCAATCATTCTTTTTTAAGTGTTTTGGTTGCGCTGGTTATTTTTTGCGGCACAATTATCGCCCGTGAACATCCCTCAATTGCAATTTCCAAAGCTGAAGCACAGCAAATTAAAGCTGCGATGGGCAAATACCCGCTGTTGGACAAAACGATTGCCAACTATCGGGAAACCGTTGAACATGCGCTGAACAACCCGATCGAGCTGCCAGTGCCCGGCGAGGCCGGCGGATATTCCCACGAACGCCACAAACAAAATTACCGTGAAATGCATCGCGCCGGACTCCTTTTTGCCATCACCGGCGAGGAAAAATATGCCCGATTCATCAAAAAAATGTTGGACGGCTATGCCGAAATGTATCCAAAATTGGGTCCGCATCCACGCTCGTTCAAACAAAAACCGGGCAAATTATTTCACCAAACCTTGAATGAAGAAGTGTGGCTCACCCACGTTGCCATCGCTTACGACTGCGTTTACGATTGGCTGAAACCGGCCGATCGCGACACATATGAGGCAAATATTTTTCTCAAAATGATGGAATTATTTGCCGTCGAACACCACGAAGAATTCGATAGAATACACAATCATGGCACATGGGCGGTTGCGGCGGTCGGGATGATGGCTTATGTGCTCGATCAGCCGGAGTGGATCGAAAAATGCCTCTACGGCACCAAAAAGGACGGCAAAGGCGGATTTCTGAAACAAATGGATTTGTTGTTTTCGCCGGACGGATATTATATGGAAGGACCGTATTACAGCCGTTATGCGGTGCGCCCGTTTTTCCTGTTTGCCGATGCAATTGAACGCATCGAGCCGCAGCGAAACATTTACGAACATCGCGATGCCATCCTCAAAAAAGCCTATTATTCGCTCGCAGAAACGATTTTCCCGAACGGTGTTTTCCCGCCGATTAACGATGCCTCCAAAACCATGAGCATTGCCGATATCGGTCCGGTGGTTGCAAATGACCTGACATTCTATCGCTACGGCGCGGATGACAATTTGCTGGCCATCGCCGCCATTCAGGATCAGGTAATGCTGAACGGCGCCGGATTGGCTGTCGCGAAAGCCTTCGGCGACGGCAGTAACGTTCCCGATCTCAACTGGAAAAGCGTGGAATTTACCGACGGTTTTGACGGTGAGCGCGGCGGTTTGGGCATTCTGCGCAACGGCAGCGGTCCCGACCAAACCATGTTGCTGATGAAATACGGCGTTCAGGGCGACGGACACGGACATTTCGACAAGCTACAGTTTATTTTTTACGATCAGCATCGCGAAGTGGTGCCGGATTACGGCTTTTCCCGCTGGATAAACATGGAGCCGAAATACGGTGGTCGCTACACCAAAGAGAATGATTCCTTTGCCAAACAAACCATCGCGCACAATACGGTGGTGGTGGACGAAAAAACCCAGCACAATTTTTCCCGCAGCGAGGCGGATGATCGTTGGGCGGAGCGCCACTTTTTTGATGGTAATAATGGCAATGTTCAGGCGATGAGCGCCCGGGCAAACAGCCAGTACGCCGGTGTAACTATGCAGCGCACCCAATTGTTGCTAAAGGACGATCAACTGGATTTCCCGATGGTGATCGACCTGTTCCGGCTCACCAGCGACACACCGCATCAATATGATTATCCGGTGTATTTCAACGGACAAATGGTGGTTACCAACGTTCCGCTAAACACCAATCTCACGCAATTGCAGCCGATGGGCGACGATGCCGGTTATCAGCACATCTGGAAAATTGCCGAAGGCATCGTCAACGAGCCGCTGCAATTCACCTGGGTGGACGGACAGCGCTACTATTCGCTGGTTTCCGCAAATTCGCCGGAAATGAAATTCATTTTGGGCAGAACCGGTGCCAACGATCCCGATTTTAACTTGCGCTCCGAACAGGTTGTCATTTTGCGCGGAAACGCCACGGACCAACTGTTCGCCAGCGCCATCGTCCCGCATGGCTATTTCAACGAAGCCGCAGAAATTTCCCGCGATGCCCGCTCCCCCATCGTTTCGGTGTCGGTAATTGGGCATAACGAAACCGCCAGCGTCATCGAAATTGCCGCTAAAACCGGACGCCGCTGGCAAGTGATGGTGAATAACGGCGCACCCACAGATTCAGAAATATCTGTTTCATTCGACGGAAAAAACTTCCGCTGGAATGGAAATTATAACGTGTTGTTTTTAAACAATTAAAATCAGATTTAGTGAACCAAAACTATCACATTTTGGAGTTTACATATGGAAAATTTAACAGGTAAAGTAGCAGTCGTAACCGGCGGCGGGCGCGATATCGGGCGGGCAACATGCGTAAAATTTGGCGAAAGCGGCATGTCCGTTATTGTCAATTATCTCGCCAGCGAATCCGCAGCAGCAGAAACCGTTGAAATGGTCAAAAAAGCCGGTGGCGATGCCGTTGCCGTCAAAGCAGATGTCAGCACTTCAGCAGGCGTTGCACAGCTTGTTTCGGAAACACTCAAGGCATTCAACAAACCGGTGCATGTGTTGGTCAATAACGCCGGCGGACTCATCGGACGCAAACAAATCGTTGAAATGGAAGAATCATTTTGGGATCAGGTGATCACGCTGAATCTGAAAAGCGTGTTTTTGGTGAGCAAAGCATTTGTGCCGCACATGGCGGATAACGGCTCGATTGTCAATTTGTCCACGTTGGCAGCACGCAACGGCGGCGGCGGCGGCGCGGTGGCTTATGCCACAGCCAAAGGCGGCGTGCTCACCTTTACCCGCGGATTTGCGAAGGAATTAAAGAGCAGGCATATCCGGGTGAATTGCGTTTCGCCGGGATTGATCGACACCACATTTCACGACAAATTTACGCCCGCAGAAGCCCGGAAAAATACCGTGAACGCAACATTGGCGGATCGCGAAGGCACCGCAGAGGATGTGGCAAACGCCATTTTCTTTTTGGCAACGGATGCTTCGTCTTACATCAATGGCGAATCCATCGAAATTAACGGCGGTTTATATTTTGTTTAGAACGCTGCCGTAAGTGCAATAATATTATTTAGTTATGGAGTTGACAATGTCTGCATCAAACGTATTTATCAAAAACAAAAACATTGAACTGGAACAAGTTGGCGATGGCTTATCGCGCAAAATTCTGGGTTACAATCCCGAACTGATGATGGTTCGCGTATTCTTCAAAAAAGGCGCCGTCGGCGAAGCACACAGCCACCCGCACCTGCAGGTTACCCTCGTGGAAAAGGGACGGTTTGAAGTGCATATCGACGGAAAAAAAGAAGTGCTGGAAGCCGGCGACAGCTTTTTTGTTCCGGCAGATCAGGTTCACGGATGTGTGGCGTTGGAAGATGGCGTGCTGGTTGATGTGTTCACACCGGTTCGCGAAGAATTTCTTCAATAAATAATCGAGCAACAATCGAGCGATATGAAAAAAACAATCACCATAATTTTTGCCGGATGCGTTGCGCTGCTGCTGGCTTGTCAATCCGGCGAACAAGTTCGCACGCTGCGACTGGCGCATGTGCTGGATGTCAATTCGCCGGTGCACAAAGGAATGGCGCATTTGGGTGAGCGGCTGGAAGCGTTATCCGGCGGCAAAATGAAAGTCATTTTGTATCCCGGCAGCCAGCTCGGCAACGAGCGCGAAACATTGGAATTGCTTCAGTTGGGTTCGCTGGACATCGCGAAAGTATCCTCTGCGGTGGTGGAAAATTTCGTGCCGGAAATGGGCGTGTATTCCCTCCCCTATTTGTTCCGCGATGCCAATCATTACTGGCAGGTGTTCAACGGCGAAATCGGGCAGGAAATTTTGCTGAAAGGCGAACAATACTGGCTGCGCGGATTGTGCTATTACGACGCCGGTTTCCGCAGCTTTTTTCTGCGCAACACTGCTGTTGAATCGCCGGAAGACCTGAACGGGTTGAAAATCCGGGTGATGCGCAGCAACCTGCAAATTCAGACGGTGAACCTGCTCGGCGGAAACGCCACGCCGCTGGCATGGGGCGAACTGTATTCCGCATTGCAGCAAGGGGTTGTGGACGGTGCGGAAAACAACCCACCTAACTTCTTTCAAAACAAGTTCTTCGAGCTTTGCGATTATCTGGTTTTGGACGAACATTCCGCCCCGCCGGATGTGCTGATGATGAGCACCCACGTTTGGGAAAAGCTATCGCCGCAGGAACAGCAATGGCTGGATCAGGCTGTGCAAGAGTCGGTGGCTTTCCAGCGAAAATTATGGGATGACATGACCGAGGAATCGCTGAAAGCGGTAGTCGAGAAAGGTGTGACTGTCATTCGTCCGGACAAACAGCCGTTTCTAGCTTCCGTTCAGCCCATTTACGATGACCTGAAAGGCACCGAAATGGGCAAGCTCGCAGAACGCATCCAGAATTTGCCGCCGGAAAAAGATACCACAGCCGCAAGCGATTCACTGAAAGGAGCCACCGAATGAAACGATTTACCCAACTGATTGATGCAATGCTGAAAAAAATTCTGGTGTGGCTGATGGCGCTGATGGTCATCGTGGTAACGTGGCAGGTGATCACCCGTTATATCCTCAACAGTCCCAGCTCGTACACAGAGGAACTTTCGACCTATCTGCTGATCTGGATCAGTTTGCTTGGTGCTGCCTGGGCGTTACGAAACCGCGCGCATTTGGGAATCGATATTTTGACCCGCAAATTGGAAGGTCGCGCAAAAACCGTTTCGCAACTTATTATTTATACTGCAGTTATCGCATTTGCCGTAATTGTTTTTGTTTACGGCGGATCGCGATTGGTTTACACAACGCTGTATCTGAACCAGCTTTCGGCGGCGTTTAAAGTGCCGGTTGGATATGTGTACACCGTTATTCCCATCAGCGGGATGTTGATGATTTATTACGCAATTGATGCGTTGGTTTATCCCGAAGATTAGTCTGTAATAAAATAAAAAACAGTAACTTAACCTCGATAAGCATATGACTATTGACGTTTTCATTCTGGTTGCCAGTTTTGCGGTTCTGCTGATGCTGAACGTGCCGATTGCCGTGAGCATCGGGCTTTCAACGATGCTGACGCTGATGGTAAATGTGGATTTTACGCCGGCGGTGAGCACCATCGCGCAACGGGTTGCCACAGGTTTGGACAAATTTACGCTGCTGGCGATTCCCTTTTTTATCCTTTCCGGAACGCTGATGGCGCGGGGCGGACTCGCCAAAAGACTGGTGGAATTTGCCAAAGCGCTGGTCGGGTCGTTTCCCGGCGGGCTGGCACTGGTGAACATTATTTCGTCGATGCTGTTCGGTGCGATCTCCGGTTCGGCGGTGGCATCTGCGGCGGCGATCGGCTCATTTATGCATCCGCGAATGGTGGAAAACGGCTACGATCCGGGTTTCAGCGCGGCGGTAAACGTCACTTCCGCAACCACCGGACTGATCATCCCGCCGAGCAATGTGCTGATTATTTATTCGCTGGCGAGCGGCGGCGTGTCGATTGGCGCGTTATTTATCGCCGGATATATTCCCGGCACAATTCTCGGTTTGGCGCTGATGGCTGTTGCCGCGTTTATCGCCAAAAAAGAAGGCTACGGTCGCGGCGAACGGGTTTCTGCGGGTGAAGTCGGGCGCCGTCTGGTCGATGCGTTGCTCAGCCTCACGCTGATTTTTATCGTCATCGGCGGCATCGTCGCGGGAATTTTTACGGCGACAGAAGCTGCTGCAATTGCAGTGATTTACGCATTGGTTTTGGCGATGTTCGTTTATCGCGAAGTGAAATTTTCCGACCTCGAATCCATTTTGCTGGAATCCGCCGGAACCACCGCGGTGGTGATGCTGCTGATCGGCACATCGATGGCGCTCTCGTGGGTGCTGTCATATGAAAATATTCCCCAAAACATTACCACAACGCTGCTGGCGCTCAGCGAAAACAAGCTGGTCATTTTATTGATTATGAATCTGGTACTGCTCATCGTCGGCACATTTATGGACATGACTCCGGCGATTCTCATTTTTACACCGGTTTTTCTGCCGGTTGCCCAAACCATCGGCATCGATCCGCTGCTGTTCGGCATCATGATGGTGCTGAATTTGTGCATCGGATTGTGCACACCGCCGGTCGGCACCGTGCTGTTCGTTGGTTGCGGCGTCGCCAAAGTATCGCTCACTGAAATCGTGAAACCGTTGCTTCCAATGTATGCCGCAATGATTTTCGCACTTATTCTGATCGTTTCAATCCCGGAACTGACGCTGGCATTACCGCGCTGGTTCGGGTTTTAATAGAGAAAATTTATTCAATTTAATAATCCACAGGAGGACCTTAATGATGAAGATGGTTACCAAGCTTTGCTATTGGGCAAGCCTTTCCGTTCTGTTGATGATTGGCTCCGCCGTTGCTCAAACCGTCACTCCGGTGAGCGCCGGCGACGGTACCATTCAGGCAGCGATTGACCTTGCCGCCGATGGCGACATTCTCGAACTGGTGGACGGTGGCGGATTGTATAGCACACCCGACACAGATAAGATTATTGTAAACAAGAAGTTAACCATTCGCGCAGCCGAAGGTTTGGCGCAAATGCCCGTCGTTCGGAATACGAACGCTGCCGCATCCAGCGCGCGATTGTTCGAAATTCAGGCCGGCGGCGAGCTGTTCCTGCAGGGGCTGTATCTCGATGGCAGCATCGACGGCAGCACCACCGCGCACGCCAAAAATGCGGTGCGGTCACAGGATATCAACACACCGGCGGATTCCATCCGCTTCCAGTTGAAAATTGAAGACTGCGTGATGCGCCATTTCACCGAAGCGATTGTGAAAGCGCACGCCAACACTTCCGCAGATTCGATTATTCTGCGCCGCAGCATTCTCGACGAAGCCCGCAACGAAGGGTTGCTCCTCCGCGAAAGCACTTCCGCCGGCGGTCCGAATATCGGATACGTCGAAGTGGACAACTGCACCTTTACGCGCATCGGGCGCGAAGCGATTTACATCGAATTCAGCGATCCGGTGGTGCGCATCAATCACTGCACGTTCGATTCGATCAGCTATGCCGAAAACAAACGCATGGTTTATCCCCGCGACGTTACCGATGTGGAAATCAAAAACTCGATTTTCACCAATCAGGGCGGTGCGCAGGGCACTTCGGTTGAATTGTATGGCAACTCAACCATTTCTTTCAGCGATACGTTCAACGTTTTCCCGGTGAAAACCAACGGCTCCTCCAGCGTTGGCGCAGGAATGCTGAACGAAGATCCGCTTTATCTTGATCCGGCAAATAACGATTACACACTCGACGACAACTCCCCGCTGATCGGCGCCGCAGATGACGGCACATCGATGGGCGACAGACGTTGGGACCCCACCATCAACGATCCGGTAGTGCACAAAATACCGGCCGGCGATGGTACCATTCAGGCTGCAATCGATGGGGCTGCCGATGGCGACATCATTGAATTGATCACCAGCGGCGGATTGTATAGCACATCCGACACAGATAAGATTATTGTAAACAAGAAGTTAACCATTCGCGCAGCCGAAGGTTTGGCGCAAATGCCCGTCGTTCGAAATACGAACGCTGCCGCATCCAGCGCACGGTTGTTCGAAATTCAGGCCGGCGGCGAGCTGTTCCTGCAGGGGCTGTATCTCGATGGCAGCATCGACGGCAGCACCACCGCGCACGCCAAAAACGCGGTGCGGTCGCAGGATATCAACACACCGGCGGATTCCATCCGCTTTCAATTGAAAATTGAAGACTGCGTGATGCGCCATTTCACCGAAGCGATTGTGAAAGCGCACGCCAACACTTCCGCCGATTCAATTATTTTGCGCCGCAGCATTCTCGACGAAGCCCGCAACGAAGGGTTGCTCCTCCGCGAAAGCACTTCCGCCGGCGGACCGAACATCGGATACGTCGAAGTGGACAACTGTACTTTTACGCGCATCGGGCGCGAAGCGATTTACATCGAATTCAGCGATCCGGTGGTGCGCATCAATCACTGCACGTTCGACTCGATCAGCTATGCCGAAAACAAACGCATGGTTTATCCCCGCGACGTTACCGATGTGGAAATCAAAAACTCGATTTTCACCAATCAGGGCGGTGCGCAGGGCACTTCGGTTGAATTGTATGGCAACTCAACCATTTCTTTCAGCGATACGTTCAACGTTTTCCCGGTGAAAACCAACGGCACCTCCAGCGTTGGCAGCGGGATGATCGGCGACGATCCGTTATACAACAATCCGACCGAAAATGACTATCGCCTCGGTGCAACCTCACCGGCACGCCTCGCCGCCGATGACGGTCGCGCAATGGGTGATTTGCGTTGGGAAGTGTTGCCTTCGCAAGTTTATTTGAATATCCAAACCGTTGGAAACGGGACAGTTACGCTCGATCCGTCCGGCGGCATTTACAATCCCGGAACGGTGGTTACGATGACCGCAATTCCCGGTCCCGGATACGATTTTTCGCAATGGACCGGCAACGTTTTCCCGCCGAACGCCAACCCCGTGAACATCACGATGAACAGCGATCAGGATGTGATTGCCACATTTGTGAGCAACGCGCCGCAAGTTACGCTGACAGTTGACACGCTCGGTTTGGGTTTTGTGACGCTCGATCCGGAACCGGAAAACGGCACATACGATCAGGGCACAATGGTAACCATCACCGCAACCGCCCGTCCCAATTGGGAATTTGTGGAATGGTTCGGCGATGTAAACGATACCCAAAATCCGATCACCGTGGCGGTCGATTCCAATATGCAGGTTACCGCCAGCTTTGCGAGCATTTTCACCCAATACACGCTTACACTCGACACCGTCGGGCAGGGCGCAATTTTGCTCGATCCCGAACCGATTTTGGGCACATACGACAGCAGCACCGTCGTTACGCTGACCGCAGAAGCCGCACTCGGCTGGGAATTTGTCGAATGGCAGGGCGATGTGGCAACCGCCACCAATCCGGAAACCGTTTTAATGGATGGCGATAAAGCCGTATCCGCCGTTTTCCAGGAAATTGTGGTACCCAACCACGTTCTGGAAATCGACACCACCTGGGATTTGCGTGACGCGGTCGAATTTGCCAACAACAACGCATCTGTCGATACCATCCGGCTGGTGACCAGCGGCGGGGTTTACACCTCTTACAGCACTTCCGACGTGGCGATTTTGAAACCGCTCGCAATTGTCGCTGCCGACGGCTTGGCGGAAAAACCCATTATCACCCACAGCGATCCCGAACACGCTAATCTCGATGTGTTCCGCGTTTTCGATGATTTTTATCTGCGCGGCGTGGTGGTCGATGGGGCACATCCGCTCAGCTATGGTATGAAATATGGCATTCGCCTGCGGCATTACACCGGCAGCGACTCCGTTCGCACCGGCACAAATGTCACCGCAATCGATGTCGATTTCAAAAATTTCTATGAATTGAACAACCCGCTGGCAGACGGCCACGCCATCAAACTGGATGTCGATCTGGTTGCCGGAACCATTCGTTTTGAAGATTGCACCTTCGACAACTTCGGTTACGAAGCGATCCGCATCTCCGAAACGGAAAAATATGTGACCGATCGCGCGCTGGATTCGCTGATTATCCGCAACTGCTCTTTCACAAATATCGATGCGGAGTGCGTCCGTTACTACTCCGATCTCGATACGCTGACCGCCGATGCGCCGGTAATTCTCGAGCACATCACCATCAACAATTCCGCTACCCGGGTATTTTTCCTGAAAAACAGCGGCGGCGCAGTGGTTCGCGATATCATCGTTTCCAACAGTCGCCAATCCGGTCACGGTCGCGATGGGGATATCATGGAAATTCAGGGTAACGGCTCCACAATTACCCACATCGATACCTTCAACGTGCTGCCAGTGGAAATCAAGGGCACCAAAGGCGCAACCGTTGCCGAGGAATTTTTGTATGGCATCGATCCGCAATACGAAGCCGCAGACAGCCTGAACTACACCCTGCTGCCCACTTCGCACCTGTACGGGCTTGGCTCGGACGGCGAAGCCATCGGCGATTTGAACTGGGCAACCAACACACCGGTTACCGTTTCGTTGACGGTTGCAGTTGTCGATTCCGGCAGCGTGACCCTCAGTCCTCCGCCGATTGGCTTAACCTACGATCCGGGAACGGTGGTCACGTTAACCGCAATTCCGGAAGCCAATTGGGAATTTCTGGAATGGAGCGGCGATCTCACCGGCAACAACAACCCGGATTCGCTGACGATGGATGCGCACAAATCCGTTACAGCTATCTTCAAACTGATGGTTGGCATCGATGACGATTCGGCGCTGCCGAAAGTGTTCGACATCAGCCCGAACTACCCGAACCCGTTTAACCCGAGCACCAATTTCAATTTCCAGGTGCCGAAGTCGAGCGTTGTTTCGCTGGTGGTTTACAACATTCTCGGACAGAAAGTGCGCACACTCGCCAATCAATCGTTCGAACCCGGATTTTACAAATTAGCGTGGGATGGCAGAAATGATCTGGGCAATTCCGTTGCCACAGGCATTTACATTTACCGTTTCGAAGCTGACAATTTTGTAAAAATCCAGAAAATGATTTTGATGAAATAATCTGAATTTTCCATTCATCGCGTCGCTGCCGCACGGTTGGCAGCGACGCGGTATTTAAACAAAATGTGACTATTATGAATTGGTTTGATTTATCAGGAAAAACAGCAATTGTAACCGGTGGCAGCACCGGTTTAGGTTCCGGAATGTCGTTGGGGCTTGCCAGCGCCGGCGCAGATATTGTGCTGGTTGATCACCGCGAGCGGGACGACGTTGCATCGCAAATTCGCAAAATGGGTCGCAAAGTGCTCACGTTGCACGGCGATCTTTCCCAAATGGCAGTGATGGAACAGGTGGTTAACACCACGCTGGAGAATTTCGGCAAAGTGGATATTTTGGTCAACAACGCCGGCATTATTCGCCGCACACCGGCTATCGATTTCTCAGAAAAAGATTGGGACGATGTGATGGATCTGAATGCCAAAACCGTGTTTTTTTTGAGCCAGCTTTGTGCTCGCGATATGATGAAACGGAATTATGGTAAAATTATCAACATCGCTTCGCTGCTCAGTTTTTCCGGCGGCATTACCGTGCCGTCGTATGCGGCCAGCAAAGGTGCGGTCGCGCAAATTACCAAAGCTTTGGCAAACGAATGGGCGAAAGACGGCATTTGCATCAACGCTATTGCGCCCGGATACATGGTTACGGACAACACCAAAGCGCTGCGGGAAAATCCGGAACGGAACAGCGCAATCAGCGCGCGAATTCCGGCGGAACGTTGGGGAACACCGGCGGATCTGGCGGGTGTGGCTATTTTTCTCGCATCAAAAGCATCAGATTATGTAAACGGGCATTTGCTCACCGTGGACGGCGGGTGGATGGCGCGTTAACCCATAAACAGAGGTCAATTTCAATGTGTTTTCAACATAACCGGGAGGACAGTTTATGATAGTGCGAAAAATTTTGTGGTGTCTCGCGCTATTAGTGGGCGGATCTCTCGGGATTTTTGCCGGCGAAACCGGTAAAATTTCCGGCAAAATTTCCGATAGCGAAACCGGCGAAGCGCTGATTGGCGCTAACGTCGTCGTCGAATCCCGTTGGGACGGCGAAGAAGTTGTGGAATTGGACACGCCATCCGGCGCCGCATCTGATGTGGACGGATTCTTTTTCATCCTCAATTTGCGACCGGGCGTTTACAACGTTCGGGTGATTTATGTTGGTTACCAGGATCAGGTGAAACAAAAAGTGCGGGTTGAAGTGGACAAAACCACCCGGCTGGATTTTCAGTTAGCCACCCAATCTGTGGAAGCCGAAGAAGTGTTGGTAACCGCATACAAACCGCTCGGCGTTGAAAAAGATGTTACCGCCACCAAACAATCCTATACAGTTGACGAAATCCAGAGCATCGCCGGTGTTACGGATGTGACGGATATTCTTTCGCTGCAGGCGGATGTGGTTGGTGAAAACTTCCGCGGTGGTCGCGAGGGCGAGGCGTTGTATCTCGTCAGCGGCAGCAGCATTGTGAACCCGCTCAACCGTTCGCGCGCGTTTCGTCCCATCACAACGGCGCTGCAGGAGGTGGAAGTTTACACCAGCGGTTTCAGCGCGGAATACGGCAACGCCCAATCCGGCGTGGTGAACATGGTCACCAAAGAAGGTGGCAACAAATGGAACAGCCGGATGGAAATTTCATCCAACCTGCCGTATTACAAAACATGGACAGGAACTGGCGACGATCCGAAAGCCGGCAGCATTTACGATTCCCAATATTTGCAATTTTACAATTTGCTGATGGATCTCGAACAATGGCTGCAACCGGACCCGATCGACGGGAATCCGTTGTATGATATCAGCTACGGTTTCGGACCGACCTATTTGCCGCCGTTTAACGTGTGGCCGCCGCGCAATCTGACCCATCAGGATTCGCTGCGCGTTGCCCGCATTTCGCAAATTTTGTGGATGCAGGCGGTTCGCGGCGTCGGGATGGATTACGATAATCGATACGATACCCGGCTCGATTTCTCCACCGGCGGACCCATTTCGGACAAAGCGAAGCTCTTTTTTGCCACCCGGCAAAATTTTATCTCGCCCGTCATTCCGACCACTCAGGCGGATATCGATCGCCAGTTTGTCGGGAACATCACGTATCAGCTCAGCGCGTCGGATAAAATGAAATTCGAATATATTTACGATCGCCAGTTCCGCAACGATATCGGCAGCGCGTATCTGCGCTGGATGTTCGACCGGACGCTGAGCATCGCCAAAGAGAATTCGGTTTCGCAGCAGTTCGGGTTTAGCTGGAACCACGTTTTCAGCAATTCGACATATATGGATTTGCGGATGAAATCGCTGAATTTGCTCACCGAACAACGCATCGAATTGCTGGATGACGGCGAATTTATCGAAGATTATTCGAACAACACCAACTGGGTAGATTACACAGCGCCATCCAATCACCGCGTTGGTCGTCCGGAGGACGATTACGGCGATGAAAAAGTGCACACCTTCAGCCTCGATGCCAGTTTGAGCAGCCAGATCAACCGCTTCAACCTGCTGAAAGCCGGATTGCAGTTTTCCTATTACGATCTGAATGTGGATATGAAACAAAGCTTGTCCACACCCGGCAACTTCCGGAACCTGAATTTCCGTAACTTCCCCATCGAAGGTGCATTTTTTATTCAGGACAAAATGGAATTTTCCGGCATGATTGCCAACGCGGGTATGCGGGTCGATTTTTACGATCTCAAAACCACTTTTTTTCAAAATCCGTACGCCCCGTTCCGCGATCCCGACGCCGTTGAAAATGTGGATATGAAAGTGATCGTTCAACCGCGTGTGGGCGTTTCTTTCCCCGTTTCCGAAAACTCTGTTTTTCACCTAAATTATGGTACGTTTACCCAGCGTCCCAGCTTTAACCAGGTGTTTTACAATCAGGTAAATTCGAGCAACGGCATTGTGTATTTGGGCAATCCGCTGTTGGAACCGGAGAAAACCAATTCATACGATTTTGGTTTGGTGCAGGGCATCACCGAGGATATCCGGCTGGATGTCAGCGCGTATTATAAAGATGTCACCAATTTGATTCAGGATGCGATTTACAAAGATTTTCAGGATGTTTCCTACCAAACGTTTGTCAACCGGGAATATGCGGACATCAAAGGGTTCCACATCAGTTTCGAAAAAACCGGCGGATTCGTTAACGGATACGTTCGCTATAATTACGAAACCGCAACCGCAAATCGCCCGAATACGTTGGATGCACCACTCACATTTCAGGAAGCCGGATTAGACGGCGCACTATTTACCGAAAACCTGCCGGCGCTCGGCGATGTGTATCTCAACTTCGACCGAACCCACAAAGCGGTTTTCAACCTGCGCTTTAACACCAATGAAGATGACTTTTTTACCGTGTTGGGCTATCACCCGTTTGGCAGAATGAAATTCAGCACCACTTTCCGATACATGACCGGACGTCCGTATACGTTCGACAACACTGGTCAGGGCTTGCAATTTAACCAGCGCACGCCCAACGAAAAGGATTGGAAAATGCGCATCGAAAAAGGGATTGTCATTCAGAAACAGCAGTTTAATCTTTATTTCGAAGCGTTCAACTTGCTCAATCAGGGTGTGTTTTCATATTCCCGCGCATTCGGCGATAAAGAAACCGCGGAAGACTGGAATCTGCGAAACGACATTTTCCTGACTGAATACGAGAACGATCCGTACAACACCAGCCGAGGCGTGTATCTGGTTGCCAATCAACCGCGCCATTATCGCTTTGGCATGTATCTGCGATTCTGATTTCGGATCAACGATTTGAAAATGTCATGCGGAAAACGAAAGAAATTTTTGGAGATAACAGAATGAAAACCTTAACAAAAACGGCTGCACTGATCCTGATTCTGATCGTTTCGGTAAGTTCGGCGATAGTTGCGCAGGGTTTCCGGGATTTCCGGATTCACGATCGCGGCATGCTGCACGAAACCGTGTTTAACACCGGGGAAATCGGGCGCGGCTGGCAAACCGGAGAGCAGGGCAACCGGACTTCTTTCCCGTTGATGGAATGGCCGTCCCGCTCCGCAACCATTGTGCAGGGGCTGGATTACAGCGGTCAACATAACATTCTCGGCGGCGGCATGTATATGGCTGCCAACCTCGCCAGCAAACCGGAACTTGCCAACCGGATGTATGCTTTTTGCGGCGGCATCGGCGCCAGCGAAGCGGAAGTTACTGTGAATATCTGGAGCTATCCGCTGTCGCTCGTGGAAATCGAAAATTTCCCGCTGTTGGATGACGGCAGCATCAACCCGGATTACGATCCGGATGAAGCGGAAGAAATTATCATCGCGAAATGGGCAACGCCGATCGGCGTAACCGTCACCCGGACATCGCGGGCGTGGAGCTATCCGGATTACGATGATATGATCATTTACGAATACACCCTCGAATACACCGGCGATACCGACGGCGACGAAAGCACCATCGAGCAAACTGAGCAACTGCGTGATTTCATGCCATTGTTCATCTACGGATGGGCGCCATCGATGTATGGCTATCAGCGCCATTATCAGGAATGGCTGTATGAGGGCGGCATTTATCGCGGTGACCAAAACGGTTTTTGGGACGCAGACTACTGGCTGTCTTTCAACATGAATTTGCGAACCGGCAGCGAAAACCAGATCGCAAAACCGGAGCCGAACAAAGAGCTTTTCCGGCAATTTGCCGAAACCGGTTTGAACGGCGGCGCACTCACCAGCCCGCAGGCACCGGGAATGGCGATGTTGCAATACGATACCACCCATCTCGCGATTGTCGATCCGTTCGATCTCTCCCGAAATGAATCCGAAGCGGTGAAAATTTTGCGCACCAATTTTGGCGAATATTACGAACTGTCGGAAAACCTGCGCATCAAACAGCCGTGGTCCAATAAAGTAAGCACCGGGAACACCCGCAGCTCCAAAATGATGGTCGAATCGATCAATCCGGACAATCGCTGGAGCGGCAGATACGCCCCCGGCAGCACCACTTGGCCGGAGCCGCCGAGCCCGCGCTGGATCGGACGCGCCGCGTATCCCTATCGTCAAAGCGCGGATGCGGGTCAAAAGCACATCGTTTTTGGACCGTACACCCTCGAACACGGTGACAAGCTGGAATACGCCCTTGCCGAAGTGGTGGGTTACGGTGCGCAGCCGGGCAAACGCATCGAAGGCGGGCAAACCATCTCGCAGTGGGCAAACACGCCATCGCTGGATCGCCGCTACACGATTGACGGCGAGGTGATGACCGAAAACTATCTCACGCAATACGGTTACCCGGATTACGTTAACAGCGAGGTTCGCAACGTTACCCAGGTTGCCCACAAAGCGTTTACGGCGTATCTCGGCGAAGAACCGCAACTGCCGGTGTGGCCGGAAGATTATCCGAAAGACGGCAGCTACAAAATTCCCGTCCCCTTCCCTGCCCCGAATTATACGATCGAAAATACGGTCAGCGCGGAAGTTCGCATCCGCTGGACCCGCGATCTGGAAGCATTCACCCATCCCCGTTTGATGGGCGAGTTGCAGGAATTTCAGATTTACCGGAGCATCGCCGGAATGGGACCGTGGGAATTGATCGGAACGCTCCAAAAAGGCGCTGTGACCGGCGATGATATTTACGAATTCATCGATACTGATGAAAATTTCAAAGTGGGCGAAAAACGCTTTTATTCGGTGATTTCGGTTGACGAAAACGGCAACACCAGCGGTCGCACCAACATTGTGGAATTTGAAAAAAATATCGGTTCGGTGGATAACTTCAGCCCGGAACAGGGTGATAAAATTTACGCCGTTCCCAACCCTTTCCGCATTTCCTCCGGATTTAGCGGCGGCGGCGCAACCGCCGGACAAATTGGGTTTTACGGACTCCCCCGGGAATGCACCATCCGCATTTATTCATACGCCGGCCAGTTGATCGAAACGATCGAACACAACACACCGGTGTATTCTGTCGCATGGTTTCAGGCATCCCGTAACGATCAAGAAATTGCCTCCGGCGTCTATTTTTATGTGGTCACCACACCGGAAGGCAAACAAACGCATGGCAAATTTGTGGTAATCAAGTGAGGAGATCATCATGATCACCAATTTCAATAAAATTATAAGCTTAGGGCTTTTAATATCAACCCTTGCTTTCGGATTTGAAAAAGTGGGCACCACCTCTTTTCAATTTCTGAAAGTGGGGATGAGCGCGCGCTCCACCGGTATGGGCGAGGCGTATTCTGCCGCCGTTTTTGGCGCGGATGCGGTTTTCTGGAATCCCGGAGCGCTGACGACCGTTCGCCGTTTCGATGCAGAAGCATCGTACATGGATTACTTTTTTGATGTGAAACACACCTCGCTGGCGATCGGCTGGAATACCGGAGCCTGGGGCGTTTTGGGGTTTCAGGCGTTGCTGACGGATGTCGGCGAAATTGAGGAAACCACCGTTTCGCAACTCGGATTCAACGAAAACGATGTGTACATGCCCGGACTCACCGGCAACACATTTTCGCCGGGCGCGATGGTTCTCGGTGTTTCGTGGGCGCGATCGCTGACCGAACAATTTTCATTTGGCATCACCACCAAATTTGTCCGGGAAGATTTGTGGCTGGAAAGCGCCAGCGCCGTGGTTTTTGACGGCGGGTTGATTTACAACACCGGTTTCCGAACCGTGCAGATTTCCGCGGCGGTGCGCCATTTCGGACAAAATGTGGCGTTTATCGATAAAGATTTTCCGCTGCCGCAAACCTTCAACATCGGCATTAGCGGCTTTTTGATGGGACCGTCCGCCAATCTCGGCACCATTTCCGAAACCCATTCGGTGCAGGTTGCATTCGACATGGTTCAACCGCGCGATTACGACCAGCAATATAATGTCGGGCTGGAATACGGTTTCAGCAATCTGCTGTTTTTGCGCGGCGGCTACAAAATGAATTACGACGAAGAAGGCATTGCCCTCGGCATGGGCATGAATTACAAAGGCTACCGTTTTGACTATTCGTATAACGATTACGGCGATCTGTTAAGCGGCGTTCACCGGTTTTCGGTGGGATTATCTTTCCAATAACGGTGGGCAACGCGCGACATAAATTGAGGTCATAAATCATGAACAAACAAGTATTTATCGTTTTAGCAACATTGCTGGTGACGGTTTCCCTTTTTGCCCAGCGTCGCGGTGATCAACTGGCTTTTCAGGGATTGGCAACGCCGCAGGATGTGGGTGCCAAAGCCATGGCGATGGGCGGTGCAACGACCGCACTTTCCGGCGATTTGGGCAATCTGTTCCGCAATCCGGCCGGTTTGGCAGGCATCACTTCTCTGCAACTGTCGATCGGTTCGATATCCCAAAGCCGGAGCTGGCAGGAAAATCAGGAGTATCGCCCGAACCGCATTTACCAAACGCTGCCGTTTTATCTGGAAGGGTTGTACACGCCCGAAGCGCGCTACAACGGCGTGTGGGATCACGAATTAGCCGGAACGCTCGGCTTCGATTCGGTGACGTACGAGATCCGCGAACCGGATATGGGGCTCGATCCCTTCAGCGATGAAGCTGCGGACTGGAAACAAAAACTCAGCGAATCCGGTTTGAATAATGTGATGGCGGCAATGCCATTCGCATTGGGTGGACGGCAACTGGTTGTCGCTGCGGGTTACTCGCAAAATATTCTGATCGACGATTTCGATCGCAACGATACCTATCTCGATCCGCATATCGGTTTCAATCTTTACGGCAATCCGCCGGTTGGCACCACAACAGATACGATCAGTTTTAACTGGCACCGCTTTTTGCGGGAACGGGACGGAAATGTTACCAACATCAACGGCGCGGTTGCGGTTCAGGCGTTCAAAATGCTGGAACTGGGCGTTGCCGTAAACGTGATGTCCGCAGAAACAGACGACCGCCAATTGCTCGACAAAGTGGGATATTTTGATCTGGTCGGGAACAATAAATTCCGGTTTTCATACGATACACTCACCACACAAACCACTGGAAAATCTGATTTTAGCGCAACCCGTTTTGATCTGGGAATGTTGTTGAAATTCCAGCGATTTAACGTTGGCGCCAAAATCGGGCTGCCCTACACCATCGCGCGGGACTGGCAATTGTCAGTAAACAACTCGTCAGTGAACGACGGGATGGGCACAGCAACCAACACCAACAGCAGCGGCACCGATGAAATTGATGTTCCGGCAACTTTCCAGCTTGGGCTGAGCGTTACGCCAGTGGATAATTTCACTTTTGCGATGGACATCGATATCGCGCCATACGGCGACGCCGATTACCGGATGACCAGCCAGCCGATGGATTCGCTGTTCCAAAAATGGGCAGATTACCGGGCACTGCGATTTGGCGTCGAATATCGCGCAACTGAGTTTCTCTCGGTGATGGGCGGTTATCGCAGTTTACCAGCAACATTTGTTCCCGACGGCGCAGCTTTCGACGACGAAGGTCCGGCAACGGATAGCTATTCTTTCGGCGCCAGCCTGAAATTGTGGCAGCTCGGTCGCATCGACGCGGCATACGAATGGCGCAGATTGCGCTATCACGATTCCTATTACAGCAATACTAATTATGTGCAGGAATCGTTGAATAATTTTTATCTCGGCTACGCGTACCAATTTTGATTGTAACAACAATGGGTAAATGCAATTCATGATAATGGTAGATACAATTCATAGTAGATACAATTCATGAATTGTATCTACAAACATTAAATAAACCAGGAGGCATTATGAAAAGATTAGCGATAACAGGTTTACTCAGCACAATTTTGCTGATGTTTGCAAGTCCGCTATTCGCCAGCAAAATTGAGGTTGATGACCAGTTCGATTTCAAATTGGCACTCGATTTTGCATTCAATAACATGATCGATACATTGGTTTTGGTAAGCGATGGCGGCGTGTACACCACAACCGATACGGTCTATTTTCAGGTTCGGCATCCGTTGACCATTATGGCAGCGCCGGGGTTGGCCAACAAACCGATCTTCACCCACAGCGATCCCAACGGCAACAATCTGGAAATCTTCCGCGTTCACAATGATTTTAATGTGGAAGGTGTGGTTTTTGATGGCGGTCATCCGGCAACTCACGGCATGAAATACGCCATTCGCGTTGGCGAAGGACCGGACGGATTCCCACAACCGAAAATCGGTTTGAACGTAACCATCCGAAATTGCGATTTCGTTAACTTCTATCAAAACAAAGATTTAGCGAGTGATGGTCACGCATTTTACTTTTTGAGTGGTGTGGACGCCGGAACGGTGCGCATCGAAGATTGCAATTTCACAAATACCGGCTACGAAGCAATCCGTATTGCGGAAACGGAAAAATATCCCATCGACCGCGCATTGGATTCGCTGATTGTTCGCAACTGCACGTTCACAAATATCGACGCAGAGTGCATCCGCTTTTATGCAGATCTGGACACCAGCACTCAGGATGCGTACGCATTATTTGAAAACCTGACCGTCAATGCCAGCGCAACCCGGATGATGTTTGTGAAAAATAACCGCGGTACGATCGCCCGGAATATTCTGGTAACCAACTCTCGCCAATCCGGTCACGGTCGCGATGATTATATTTTACAAGTTCAGGAACTCGGCTCAATCGTAAGCCATGTGGATACGTTTAACGTGAACACATTTACGTCACCCGAACCCGGTTCCGGGCGCATCGGCGCAACCAAAGGCGGCACGGTCGATTCATCCACAGTTTATGGATACGATCCCAATTACGCCGATCCGGGAAATCTGGATTACACCCTTGCCAACAATTCGCAAGTGTGCAACAAAGGCTTTGGCGGTGTGGCGATCAGCGATCAGCGCTGGGCAGGCAACTGCGATGCGGTGGGTATCGACGATGATCGATTCAACACACCGGTCGAATTTTATCTGCGCCAAAATTACCCGAACCCCTTCAACCCGGGAACGGTAATCAGCTATTTTCTGCCGAAAAACGGCGCGGTTGTGCTGCGCGTTTTCGACATCACCGGTGCGGAAGTAACCACATTGGTCAACGAAATCCAGTCAGCCGGTGAACAGCAAGTAACGTTCGATGCCAGCGGTTTGACTTCCGGCGTTTATTTTTACAGACTGGATGTAAACGGCGTAACATCCGAAACCAGAAAGATGATGCTTCTGAAATGAGTAATCAAATTTGTGCACATGGGAGCGCCTCCGGGCGTTCCCGCTTTTTTGGAAAATTATGGATAATGGCTGTGCTGCTATTGCCCGTTTCGCTGATCGCAGAGGAATTTTGGGCATCGACACCTTCCGAAATTTCCGCGGCGCTGCAGCAAGTTCAGCCCGGCGATACGATCACGATGACCAACGGCATCTGGACAAACGCAGATATCCTGTTCAAAGCCAACGGAACGGAAGGCGATTCCATTTTGTTGCGGGCAGAAACGCCCGGTCGCGTGTTGCTCAACGGTTCGTCCAGGCTACGCATTGCCGGCAGTTACCTGATTGTTTCCGGATTGTATTTCAAAGGCGGCAGCCGTCCCTCCGGATCGGTAATCGAGTTCCGGGAAAACAGCGGAAATCTCGCCAACCACTCGCGATTGACCAACACCGTAATCGTCGATTACAATCCTGCGAACATCAACACAGATTACAAATGGATATCGCTGTATGGCGTAAACAACCGCGTCGATCACTGCTATTTCCGAAACAAAACCCACTCCGGCACAACGCTGGTGGTCTGGTTGTCGAATACGCCCAATTATCACCGGATCGATCACAACTATTTTGCCTTCCGTCCGGAGCTCGGTTTCAACGGCGGCGAAACCATTCGCATCGGCACCAGCGATTGGTCGATGTATGATTCCTACACAACCGTCGAATACAATTATTTTGAGGAATGCAACGGCGAAACCGAAATCATTTCCAACAAATCCGGGCACAACACCTTCCGTTACAACACGTTTTACGATTGCGACGGGATTCTCACGCTGCGTCACGGCAATTTTGCCGAGGTTTACGGCAACTTCTTTTTTGGCGCGAACAACACAGGCGCCGGCGGCGTGCGCATCATCGGCGAAGACCACAAGGTTTACAACAACTATTTCCAGGATTTATACGGCAGCGGTTATCACAGCCCACTCGTTTTTATGAATGGTGTGCCGAATTCACCGCTGAACCGTTATTTTCAGGTGAAACGCGCGATGGTGATGTTCAATACTTTTGTGAATTGCCGCAACACGATTTTGGTCGGCGCGGGAAAAGATAGTGAGCTGACTCTCCCGCCGCTCGACTGCATGATTGCCAATAACGTGGTTTACACCACCAACAGCAGTCAAATCATCGATTACGAAGATACGCCGATCAACATGCAATACGAAGGCAATGTGATGTTCGGTTCGCCGCTGGGTATCGATGCCAATCCCGGCATTACGGCTGTCGATCCGCAATTGGTGCTCGCAACCGATTCGCTGTGGCGACCGGAAAATGCCAGTCCGTTGATCGATGCGGCAGTTGGCAATTACCCGGATGTCACAAATGATGTGGACGGTCAGCCGCGCGATGCAGCCAAAGATATCGGCGCGGATGAATTTTCCGCAGAACCGGTGCTCATTCGTCCGGTTTCCGGCGACAACACCGGTACGGATTGGTATCCGCTTTCGATTTCAGTGAAACAGGTTGCGCCGGGAGCCAACGCGCTTTCGGATGCGGTGCAACTGGCTTTGCCCGGCGATATTCTGGAACTCCTGCCCGGCGAATTTCCCAACGATGGCAACATCGCTGTTTCCGTTGCGCTGACGATCCGCGCGGCGGACAGCACCGATCGTCCGGTGATCCGCAACACGGCTGCAGGCGCAACTTCGCGCACCATTTTTGAGATTGTCGATGGCGGCAAACTCTATCTGAGCGATCTGGAACTTGACGGCATATCCGGCAGCGCAACGCCGGCAACGCATCTCATTCGCACATCCGATGCGCCGATGAACCGCAATTACATTTTGAAAGCCGAAAATTGCCTTTTCCGCGATGTCAACGACGGCAGCGACGGCAGCTTTTTTTACGCCTATCCCGGCACGTTCGCAGATTCAATTGTGTTCAATAACTGCCTGTTTTCCGGTGCCGCAGGTATCGGCATCAGCCTCAAAGACGAAGCCATCGGCAGTAGCGAATTCAATGTTGACTGGCTGGCATTCAGCAACTGCACGTTCTGGAATATCGCGAAACAGGCGATTTTTGTGTACGGCGGCGATCAGGTGCCGTTCACGCCGCAACCGCGATTGCGCATCGACCACGTCACGTTTGACAATTGCGGCAGCGACGGAACGGGCATTGTTTACGCAAAAGATTGCGACGCCGCGCAAATCAAAAACAGCATTTTCAGCAACAGTCCGGCGGACAGCGCAGCCGTGATTATCGAAGGGCTGGTTGCCACAATCAGCTATTGCGACACATTCAGCGTTGGTCCGGTGATTGCCAATCGCAGCGCGGGCATCGGTAACGGAATGGTCGGTATCGATCCGCAATATTTTGACCGTGCGAACGGCAATTTCATGCTCCCGAACGGCACGCCGCTCGCCGGATTGGCCAACGATGGCAAAGTGCTCGGCGATCTGCGCTGGTCGCCGCAAACCGTGGGCATCGGGGATGATCCGGGCATCGAACCGGCAACCGGTTTTGCGCTGTTTCAAAATTACCCGAATCCCTTCAACCCGGAAACGACGATCGGCTACGCCATCGAAAAACCGGGGCAAGTTTCGCTGAACATTTATGCAATCGACGGATCGCTGGTTGCTACAATCGTCGATCAATTTCACGCGCCGGGCAGCTATTCCGTACGCTGGAACGCAGCCAATATTGCCTCCGGTGTGTATGTGTATCAATTGAAAATTCGCGGGAAAATTCTATCGCGTAAGCTGCTGTTATTAAAGTAATTGTATGATGCAATTGATAATTGGAAAATTTAACAACGGGTACCAGAGATACATGGAGTTCTCTGAGAGTTTATTAGCTGTAATCGGTCATTAACTTTAACAAACATGAGACTCCTGCCTTCGCAGGAGAGACAGATCGCCTTCCCATTGTCATTCCTGCGAAGGCAGGAGTCTCCCACTCGAAAAGTTAAATTCATACCTAATCAAACAGCAATATCCTCTGCGTACTCTGTGACAACATTTTTTAAGTATTTATCTGTCAATGAGAGAAAAATGAAACGCCACTTTATTACAATAATCATCGCAGTTTTGGGGACGCTGCAGGCACAAACCTGGCAATCGGAAATCGTGTATTTTGGCAACGACGGCAAGCTGGTTTACGTTGCGGATTCGCTGGGCAACCGCATCCCGGATTTTAGCTACGCGGGTTACAAAAACAGCAACGAGCCGCTGCCAGATGTGCCGACAGTGATGAGCATCTCCCCTATTTCCGGCGACAACACCGCCCATGTTCAGGCTGCTATCGACGCGGTTTCGGGGATGCCGCCGGATGCCAACGGTTTTCGCGGGGCGCTGCTGCTGACGGCAGGCACTTACCAGATTCGCTTCAATTTACGGATTAATGCGGATGGCGTGGTGCTGCGCGGCGTCGGTGACGGCGACGATCCGGCGAGCAACACCATTCTCCACGCGACCGGCAACATTCCCGGCAAACGCGATGTGATCATCGCCGGTGGCGCGTCCTCAACGCTTTGGCGCGATTCGGTTTCTGCGACCACCCGCAACATTACTTCGGACACCGTTTTTGTCGGCGATCGCATTTTTGAAGTGAGCGACGCATCGCCATTTGCCGTTGGCGACAACATCGTGATTGTTCACCCCTGCACCGAAGCATGGCTGGAATCGATTGATTTTGGCGGTACGCATTCCGGCGAACCGGGATCGGAACCGGAGGATATCCCGTGGGAAGTCGGCAGTCAACCGATTGTTTTTAATCGATATATCACCGCTATCAACGGCAACGAAATCACCATCGATGCGCCGGTGTTCAATACGCTGATCCGGGCGCGTTCGCAATCATACATTTACAAATACAGTCGCAATTTGCTCAAAACGAACATCGGGATCGAGGATTTGCGGATCGACATCGAAACCGCCGGCGGCACCGATGAAAATCACGCGTGGAGCGGCATTTATCTGCACACCGTCGAAGATGCGTGGGTTCGCGACTGCACAATTTTACATTTCGGGCATTCCGGCGTTTACACGAATACCGCAACGCGCGTCACGGTTTACAATTGCCGGGCGATCGATCCGGTGTCGCTCATCGACGGCGAGCGCCGCTATAATTTTAACGCATACAGCGCATCGCAATTGATTCTTTTCCAGAATTGCCACGCCAGTTTTGGGCGACACAGCTATGTGTCAAACGGCAACAGTCGCGCTTCGGGCATTGTATTTCTGGATTGCACTTCGGAAGGCGCATACGCTGGCAGCGAAGGGCATCGTCGCTGGAGTCAGGGCTTGCTTTACGACAATCACCGGGAGCTGGACGGACCGCGATCGGGCTACAATCCCCGGCGAATCGGGCTGTATAATCGCGGCTATTTTGGCACGAGTCACGGCTGGTCAGCCGCACATTCCGTCACCTGGAATTGCGATGTGAACGGCGCGGAAATCCACGTTCAGCAACCGCCGACTGCCCAAAATTACGCCATCGGCTGCGCCGGATACATCACCGGACAAAAGCCACCGAACTCGTTTTCCGAGCCGGAAGGCTACATTGAAGGCAGCAACCAGCCCGGACTGAATCCGCGATCACTGTTCGTTGCGCAGCTCACTGAACGCGGCGGTGTGCTCACGGGCATCGTTGATGACCAGGGTCAAAACGATCCGGTAATCCCAAAAGAAACAGAGCTTTATCAAAATTATCCCAATCCGTTTAATCCCACAACAACGCTCAGTTTTCGGCTGCCAAAAACCGACGCCGTGCAACTGCAGGTGTTCGACGTGACCGGCAGACTCGTCCAAACGCTGGTCGATGGCATCAAATCAACCGGATTTCATTCGGTGATTTGGGAAGCTTCGGACATGGCCAGTGGCATTTATTACTATCGCCTGAACAGCACGGCAGCCAGCCAAACCCGCAAAATGATTTTGCTGAAATAAGGTCGAAAAATGATACCTTCCCCAAAAAATTTCTCCAAAGAATTGGTCCTGTTTGCTATCGCTTTGCTGCTGTTTTCCTGCAGCCAAAATCGCGATTTGCAATTGCCCAAATTGTTCGGCGATTACATGGTTTTGCAGCTGGACAAGCCGATCAACATATGGGGTTGGGCGAATCCGGGCGAAACCGTTTCCGTTGAATTTGCCGGACAGCAGCAAACCGCAACGGTGTCGCCGGACGGCGAATGGACTGTGGAATTTTCGGCAAAATCGAGCGGTGGTCCGTTTACGCTGGACGTTTCGACCGCGCGGCAAACGCTCCGTTTTGAAGATATTCTCATCGGCGAAGTGTGGGTGTGCTCCGGTCAATCGAACATGAACATGCCGCTGGCGAGCTGGGGACGAATCACCAATTTTGAGCAGGAAATCCGCGAGGCGAACTACCCGGAAATCCGGTTGTTTACCGTTGAAAAAGCGATGGCAGCCACTCCGCAATCCGATGTGCAAAGCGACAGTTGGTCGAGTTGTTCGCCGGAAACAATCGCAGAATTTTCCGCAGTCGCCTATTTTTTCGGACGGAATATTTTTCTCGAAACCAATGTTCCTGTTGGACTTATCCACTCCTCGTGGGGCGGCACAAATGTAGAAGCCTGGATGAGCGAATCCGCACTGACGGATGTTGTAAATTTGAGCGAGGACATCGCCGACGTCAAAAAAAGCACGCCGCAGGCGGATGAAAAAATCCTGCAAACCTACAAAAACGATCTCAAATTTTGGTACGAAAATACCCTCAAAAATGATGCGGGATTTCAAAATGATACGGCGTTTGCACAGCCCGGATTCGACGATTCCGGCTGGAAATCCATGCAATTGCCTCGCCTGTGGGATCGTGTGGGTTACGATTCATTCGACGGCGTGATCTGGTTTCGCAAATCCATAACGATTCCAAAAATGCCCGAAAATAGCGGCGACTGGACGCTCAATCTCGATACGATCGACGATTTTGATATCACTTTCGTTAACGGTAAAAAAGCCGGTGAACACCTGAAACGCAATCACCCGACGCGATACAGCGTTCCGGCAAACTGGCTGCATCCGGGCGAAAATACCATTGCTGTCCGGGTGCTGGATGTCGGCAGTCGCGGCGGTATTTGGGGCGCGGCGGATCAGCTGTATTTCGCATCTCCGGCAAACGACACGATTCCGCTGGCAGGCGATTGGCGGTTCAAAATAGCGCTGGACAACGCCGAAAATCCAGCACCGAAACGCCCCTATTTGCACAAACGGCCTACCGTTTTATTCAATGCGATGGTTGCGCCGCTGACAAAATTCCCGGTTCGCGGGGTAATCTGGTATCAGGGCGAAAGCAATATTTCACAGGCATTTAGCTATCGCGAATTATTCCGCAACTGCATCCGCGACTGGCGCACAAAATGGGACGAACCGGCGTTGCCGTTCTATTTTGCGCAGATCGGCAATTTTTACCAACCTGATCCGCAGCCCTTCGAAAGCAAGTGGGCGGAGCTGCGCGAGGCGCAGCAAATGGCGCTGAATTTGCCGAATACGGGCATGGCGGTGACCATCGATATCGGCAATCCGGACGACATTCATCCAAAAAATAAACAAGAGGTCGGGCGGCGGCTCGCGCTCATCGCGCTGAACAAAAATCACCAACAATCCGTGCCATTTTCCGGTCCGTTGTATCGTGGAAATACGGTTGAAAATGGGGCGATTTTTATCGAATTTGATTTCGCCGACGGGCTGCGCGCCAACGGCGATTCGCTCACAGGCTTTGCCATCGCCGGCAGCGACAAACATTTCAAACCTGCGAAAGCGGCAATCGCCGGCAATCGCGTGAAGGTGTGGCATCCGGCTATCGCCGATCCCGTTGCGGTTCGCTATGGCTGGGCATCGAGCCCGGATTGCAATTTAATAAATAACAGCAACTTACCTGCATCGCCATTCCGCACAGATAATTGGGATGGCATCACAAAAAAACAAAACTGACAGGTTGGAACCGTGAACATTTTAAAATCATTTGGGACCATTTTGGCAATGTGCATCGCGCTGTTGGGGTCGTGCGGCGAATCGCAATCGCAGCAACAATGGACGCCGGAAATCCTCTCCGATGCGCAGATTTTTCTGCCCGATTTTTCGTATGCCGGCTATCACTGGGGCGAAAAGCCGTTGCCGGAACACGCCACAACCGTCAATATTGCAGATTTTGGCGCAATTCCAGATGACGGGCAAGATGACTCAGACGCTATTTTGAAAGCGGTGGCGGCAGCGCACGAACAACCGGGTGTCGCGGTGGTAAAATTTCCCGCCGGAAAATTCATTTTGTCGAAAATGCTGTATATCGACCGCAGCGATTTTGTGCTGCAGGGCGCCGGTAGCGGTGAAAACGGCACCACCATTTACCTGCCCATTCCAATGAAAGACATGCCGCTGGCAGAAGGACTTGCTGAACTGAACGAATATCTGGTGCGATACGACAAACGGGTGAAATCCGGCGAGCTTTTTTCGCCGTTTTCGTGGACGGGCGGCATCATCTGGACGCGCATGCCGGGCAAACGGATTTATCCGTATCTCGAAGAAAATGACGAGCCAACGCCAATTATCACGCGCATCGAAAACGGGAAACGCGGCGAACACAATTTCACAGCCGCATCAACCGAAACGCTGCAATCCGGTGATTTAGTGAAATTGCTTTGGTTCAATCCGCTCGGCGAAACATCGTCGCTGTTGACGCATATGTATGGCGAGGGCGATTTCCGCATCGGCGAGCGGCATTGGGAAAATCCCGATCGCGAACTGATTCAGCAATTCGTGACCATCACTGAAATTGAGGGCAACAGCATTCGCATCAAAGAGCCGCTGCTGCAAGATGTTCGCGCGGAATGGAACTGCGCCATCGCACCCGCGGAAGTGCAAACGGAAATCGGCATCGAACATTTGCGCATCGAATTTCCCGAAACGGGATACGGCGGGCACCACCTCGAACACGGTTATAACGCTATTTATTTGACCAGCACCGCGCATTCGTGGATTCGCAACGTGCATTTTGTGAACACGGACAACGCCATTTTGAGCGACGATTGCGCCAACGTGACCATCAGCGACGTGACATTCAGCGGGCGGCGCACCCATTACACCACGCATGTCGGCAAAGTGAACCATTTTCTGGTGAAAAATATGACCGTCGATTGCCCGACGGAGCACGCCATTTCGTTCAACACTTTCTCAAAAGGCAGCGTTTACACGGATGTGGACATTCTGCAAACGCCGTCGCTCGACCAGCATTGCGGCACCAATCACCAGAATTTGTTCGACAACATCCGCATTTCCGCGAATGAAAATCCGCTCGATTTATTTATGCACGGTGGCGCCGGATATTGGAAACCGACTCACGGAAAATTCAACACATTCTGGAATATCCATTTGACCTTTGCGGACAATATAGCGCAGGATTCCGTGGTTATCAAACCGATCAAGGACGGCCCGTTTGCACGATTTGTGGGCTTTTCCGCCAACCGTCCGGTGAAACTCGAATATGGTCCGAATGCCTATTTCGAGGGTGTAAATCGCGCCGGAATTGCTGTGCCGTCGCTTTATGAATATCAACTTTCGAAACGGTTGCAGTCGGAATGAGTAGCTTTCACAAACAATTGTATTTTTTGAAATTAACGGTGTTAATTGTCGCGTTTTTTTGCTCTGTTGCAACGGCAGATTCGCCGATCGAAAAAGTGCCGGCGGATCGATTGCTGAGCGATGCGGAATTGCTGTCGCTGTTGCGAGCCGATGCTCTGGAATTGCAAACAATCATCCAATTGCGCGATGCGGGCAGCACAGATTTGGCGATCGCGAAACTGCTCGAACATCTGCGAAACGCATCCGCGAAACGCTACTTTTTTGACTGGCGCAATACGGCTGCGCGGTTCGCGGATTACCAACGCCGCTATCCCGGCAATCGCGACGGGCACGCCAAACTTGCCGAATACCAGATGACCCATTTCGCGCCGGAAACACAGTGGCAACTGCCGTTCGTCGATTTGACCGGCGATTCGGTTTCGGCGTATGAATTGCGGCATCTCGCCCGCCAGCAAAAATCCGCCGATATGGCGCTGATGTTTTATTACGAACAGCAAAACCCGGTTTATCCCGATTATTTTGTGCGGCAGGTTGCCGATCTCAATCGCGCCTTTGCCGCCGGAAAATATGACGATGCCGGAAACGGCATTTACGAGCGGTTTCGCGCCGGAAAGCGGGTGCAAAACTGGCTGTTTTGTCACCACATGTATTTGGGCAGCGAAATTTACAGCGACGCGCAGCAATTGCAATTTCTGAAAACCATGCTGCATCACGCCGCGCAACTGGCGCAGCGCACCGAAAATTTCAGTTACGGCAATCACCACACCCGTGGATTGGTGGCGCTATTCGAGATTGCCGCAGTTTTCCCGGATTTTCGCGATGCCGCGCAGTGGCAACAGCAGGCGATTGCAGGATTGCTGACGCATTTGCAAAAAGAAGTGAACGACGACGGGTTCCAGTTTGAGCGATCAGTGCACTATCACAACGGTGATATCGAGAATTATTTCCGGGTGTACCAGCTTGCCAAATTGAACGGCATCGGGCTGCCGGATGAATATGTCACGCGATTTCGAAAGATGTTCGATGCATTGGTGAACATCGCACAGCCGAATCGCCGCACGCCCGTGCTGCAGGATGACACCGATCGCCCGTATGCCGAAAACAACCAAATTGACGGCGTAATGGCCATCGGCGCACTGTTGTTTGACGATCCGTTTTACAAATATTTCGCCGGAGATGCGCTGCCGGACGCTATTTTCTGGCTGCTGCGAGGAGATCAACTGGCGCGATTTGCGGCGATGGACAGCGCGACGCCAACAGTTGGATCGATCGATATGCCGGAAACCGGCTATTTTGTGATGCGCAACGGTTGGCACAAAACCGGCGCACAAATGACTATTTCTGCCGGGCTTTCCGCGAAAAAACCGGATCACCAGCACGGCGAGGCATTGAGCATCACCGCCTTTGCCAACGGGCACGAAATTTTGCCGAATTATCAGGTAAACTACAATATTCAGGGGTATCGCTACTGGAAAAATTCGTGGGTAAAAAATATAGCGCTGTCGGACAGCGTTCCGCTCGCTCGCGGATGGCGGCAAAACAGCGGGAAATCCGGTTTCGGGAAATGGCGATTTTTGCCGAAATCCGAAGTCATTGCTTGGCAAATTGCAGATGATTTTGATTATTTTGCCGGAATCCACAACGGTTTCGATTCGCTCGGCGTGGCGTATTCCCGGGAAATTCTGTTCGTGAAAGACGGATTCTGGATTGTGCAGGATCGTTTTTCTGCAAACGCACCGCATGATTTTCAGCAAATCTGGCAGGGAAAATATACCCTGCAAAACGATGGCGATTGGCTGCGCACCGCATTTTCCGATGGCAGCGGATTGGACATCGTGCAGTTAAATTCGGCAAATTACCGAATCGATTTCGGCGGGCGCGACGGCAAACAGAACGCGGTTTTTTCAGTCAACGAAACATCGGCTGCAACATTCACGACGCTGCTGTTTCCGTTTTCCAGCTATCGCGAATCCGTTTCGATGGCGCAATCGCCGGAAAAATTATTGGCAAACGAGTGGGAAATTCGAAAAAATCCGGGCAACAATCTTCAAAAAGTTGATACATTTGAATCGGACGCGGCAATAACGCTGCAGAAATCCGGCGAAACGATCATCTTTTTGGCGGCGCAGCACTTCATTTATGCGGACAAAAAAATGGCGTTTGAATCACCGGTTGATCTGTTTTTACGACGGACACCGCAACAAAAATGGGATCTTCGTATCATTTCCCGTATAGCGAATCAGATCCAAATTTTCGGTAATTCGCAATCAAACGGCGTTCAAAATGCGGATGAAATTGTCCGGCTTAAGTCGAATGAAATCAGCAAATTAGATTTGTGAATGCACTTAATTATTTCGAAAATTTGAATGGGAGATTCCTGCATTCGCAGGAATGATCGGGCTGTCAGCGACAAAAAAAGTAAGAATTAATTTTATTATTTCGGAGGGTTTGGAATTGTTATCAAAAAATAATCAACAGTTGAGTGAATCAGGATTGACCAGATGGATTTTGGGTCTGGCAATTTGGTTCGGGGTTTTTGCCACTGCAACCGCCCAACCGGTGGTTTTAAGCGCCGACGGTCCGGGCAATACTTACGAGCTGATCGACAGCGTTTTGGGCGGCACAGCCCACGAAGTGCCCGACTGCGGACATGGCGATTTCGGTCGGCACATCACCGAAGAATGGGACGACGTGTTGCAAACCAACGTGTTCGTTTTCCACATTCACGCCACGCCGGATAACGATCGCTGCATCAATTTCGACCGCCAGCGCAACGAAGTCAAAACCTACGATCCGTCGCCCGCAAATCTGGTGGGCACCCTCGGCGAAACTCACATTTACAGCTGGAAATTCAAACTGGACAGCGCATTTCAGGCATCACCAAATTTTACGCACGTCTTCCAAATCAAGCCCAAAGGCGGCAGCGACGATTCCATGCCGATCATCACCATCACGTTGCGATACGGCAATCCCGACCAAATGGAAGTGCGTTTTGCGCCATCCAACAGCGGGCAAACGACCGTTATCCGCACGGATTTGCCCGAGCTGAAAGGGCAATGGCTGGCAGCCACCTGCCGCGTGCTGTATTCCGAAACCGGCAAAATTGAGTTGGAAGTTAAAAAGCAGGATGGCTCAACTGCGCTGTTTTACAGCAATTATCTGCTCGATATGTGGCGCGACGGCGCATCATTCAACCGACCGAAATGGGGCATTTACCGTAGCCTGAACAGCCCGTCATATTTGCGGGATGAGCAAGTGCGGTTCGAATCTTTCTCAATCGAAGAGCCTGAAAGCGGCGTTACCCCGGAAACGCCAGCGGAATTTTCGGCAACGGTTGTTTCCATCACGCAAATTGATTTGAATTGGATAGATTTGTCCGACAACGAAACCAATTTCCTGATCCAGCGCTCCATGAACAGCACGGATTGGGTGAATGTCGCCACGGTGGATGCAAATGTGACGAGCTATTCGGATGCCTTTTTGCCGCCGAACCTCACATTTTATTACCGCGTTCGTGCGGAAAATTGGGATGTAAATTCAACATTTTCGAATATCGATACGGTTGTTTCGGGCGTAATAACGGGCATAAACGATCGCCCCGATGCGCTGCCGGATTCGCCGGAATTGCTGCAAAATTATCCCAATCCGTTCAATCCGCAAACGACGATCAAATACCAGATTGCAACCGCCGGAATGGTAACGTTGCGAATTTTCGATGCCAGCGGCAGAGCCGTTCAAACATTGGTGAGCGGACACAAAAACGGCGGCGAATATTCCGTTGTCTGGGATGCCGCAACGGTTGCCAGCGGTGTGTATTTTGCGCGACTGGAAACAAACGGCGTATCTAAATTATTGAAAATGTTATTGTTAAAATAGATGATTGTTCGGAGAAAAAATGTCACGATTTGAAATTGTTCAAAAAATAATCGATGATGGCGCAGTTGCAGTAATCCGTATGAGCGATTCGCAAAAGTTGCTACGGGTGGCGGAAGCTTTGCTGGAAGGCGGCATTTCCGCGCTGGAAATTACGATGACCACGCCCAACGCGCTGAAAGTGATCGAAGAAGCATCGCGTCAACTGCCCGGCGAAGTGCTCATCGGCGTCGGCTCCGTGCTCGACTCTGAAACGGCACGACTGGCGATCAACGCGGGCGCAAAATATGTGGTCAGTCCGATTTTCAAAACGGAAATTGTCCAAACAGCGCATCGCTACAATTTACCGGTGATGCCCGGCTGTTTTACACCGACGGAAATTTTAGCCGCGCACGAAGCCGGTGCGGATATCGTCAAGGTTTTCCCGGCGGATGTGGTCGGGATGCCCTTTTTCAAAGCGATCAAAGCGCCAATGCCGCACCTGAACCTGATGCCCACCGGCGGCGTTTCGCTGACCAACGCGGGCGAATGGCTGAAAGCCGGAGCGTGTGCTGTTGGCGTCGGCGGCGCGCTGCTGGACAAACAGGCAATCGCAGACGGCAATTTTGCCAAATTAACCGAAAATGCCCGCATTCTCCGGCAAAGCATTCAAAGCGTCCGCTGAGGATTTTTTTATGTCTGCAACTTCATTAAAAACAATTGTTTTGATGGGCGTATCCGGCTGCGGAAAATCGACAATCGGCAAATATATCGCCGGTCAAACGGGCATGATTTTCATTGAAGGCGATGACCATCATCCGGATAAGAATATCCATAAAATGTCGCGCGGCGAACCGCTCACAGAGGCGGATCGCGGACCTTGGATCGAATCGCTGGCAGCCGCAATCAATGCAGAAAATTCGCCGGTTGTGGTCACCTGTTCTGCGCTGACCACCCGCATTCGCCGGTTGCTGAACCTGCTGGTTCGCAGCGAAATCTGGTTTGTTCATTTGCACGGCGATTTCGATTTAATTCGCGAACGCATCGCCAATCGCGATGCGCATTTCATGCCGGAAGCATTGTTGAAAAGCCAGTTCGATACGCTGGAGCCATCGCCCGGTATCCCGAAAATTGATGTTTCCCAATCGCCGGAGGAAATTTTCCGGCACATCAAACAGCACATAAAATGGATTCAACCGTTGGAGAAGAAATAATGAGCAAAAAAGTGGTTACTTTTGGCGAAATAATGTTGCGGCTATCGACACCGGGATTCACCCGTTTTGTGCAGGCGCAGCAATTTGATGTCACTTATGGCGGCGGCGAAGCCAACGTTGCGGTGGCGCTGTCCAATTACGGGCTGGAAAGTTATTTTGTATCGCGGCTGCCGAAGCACGAAATCGGGCAGGCTGCGGTCAATCACCTGCGGCGCTTTGGTGTGAAAGACGATTTTATCATTCGAAAGGGTGATCGCGTCGGCATTTATTTTCTGGAAAGCGGCGCCAGCCAGCGTCCGTCAAAGGTTGTTTACGATCGCGCGCACGCCGCAATTGCAGAAATTGAACCCGGCGAAGTCGATTGGAAACAGGTATTTAGCGGCGCAAGCTGGTTTCACTGGACGGGCATCACGCCGGCGTTGGGGGAACAGCCGCGTGCTGCAATAGTTGAAGCCTGCAAAGCCGCAAAAGCCGCCGGTGTTACAGTGAGCTGCGATCTCAATTTTCGCCAGAAATTGTGGAGCGAAGCTGAAGCGCAGGCAACGATGCAACCGTTGATGGCGTATGTGGATGTCTGCATTGCCAACGAGGAGGACGCCGAAAAAAGCCTCGGGTTGAAAGCCGGACACACCAATGTTCACGCCGCAACGCTCGACGAAGCCGCTTATTTTCGCGTGGCGAAAGCGTTGAAAAAAGCATATGATTTCAAAACTGTCGCAATCACCCTGCGGGAGAGCTTTTCCGCCTCGCGCAATGGCTGGAGTGCCATGCTTTTGGATGACGGTGATTGCGGCGAACCGTATCGCTCGAAACGCTACGATATTCAAATTGTCGATCGCGTAGGCGGCGGCGATTCATTCGCCAGCGGATTAATTTACGGATTGCTCACGAAATCGAGCAGCAAAAATGCGCTGGAATTTGCCGTTGCTGCATCCTGTTTGAAGCAAACGATTCCCGGCGATTTTAATCTGGTTTCTGTCAGTGAAGTTGAAAAACTGGCGGGTGGCAGCGGTTCCGGTCGGGTGGAACGTTAATTTTTGAGTATTGAAATAATTAATCAGGTGCCGGGCATTTCAATTTCGAAAATGTCCGGCACTTTTTGTTAAATTATTGACCCAATATTATTTGCGACGCTGTTTCAAAAACCATTCGTACAGCGCGGGATTATCATATGTTTCCGTCCACGAATCGTGCCCGGCTTCCGGGTAAACGGTAAATTGCACATCTGCGCCGTTCTTTTTCAGTTCATTCACCATTGCTTCGGAGCGATCGATGGGCACAACATTATCTTTCGCGCCGTGGAACACCCAGACCGGCAAATGTGAAAATGTGGGCACCGCTGCCGGATCACCGCCGCCGCAAACCGGGGCAATCGCCGCAAAACGATTCGGATATTTTTCCGCCAGCGCCCATGTGCCAAATCCGCCCATGCTCAATCCGGTCACATAAATCCGGTTTTCGTCGATGTTGTAATTTTCTGTAATTTCATTGAGCAACGCATCGAGCACGTCGGTTGACCACCACATCCCTTCCGGGCATTGCGGCGAAACCAGCACAAACGGAAATTCTTTTCCATTGGCAACCAGTTTTGAGGGGCCGTGCACTTTTACTTTTTCCAAATCGTTGCCGCGTTCGCCGGCGCCGTGCAAAAAGAGCATCAGCGGCCATTTTTCTTTGGATGTCTCATAATTTTTGGGCAAATAAAGCAGATATTCCCCGGCAACGGTCATTTTAATTTCCCGTTGAAATGTTTGCGCCGTTTGTTCACCCGCAGCAACCGGCGGTTTGGATGCCGCACATTGCCAAAATAACAGGCTCGCAAATAAACTGACAATCAACTTCGCTACTCGCATCGCATCTCTCCTATCTCAGTTCCATTTCTGCAATTACGGCAAAATGATCAGACGCCCATTGGTCGCCAAATCGCTCCGCCAAAATCGCGTGTTTTCGAATGGTCCATTCCGGATGGACAAAAATATAATCGATTCGCCGCCCGTCGTCTTTCGGTTTGAAGCCGTTATACGATGCCAACGGGCCGTGATGCGCCTGTTTTGTGGTGTAAAATGCATCGAGCAGCGGTTTGCCGGTGGCGTTTTCATTTTGGGTGATTGTTTGATACACTTCCGTGTCCTCGGTCGCGTTGAAATCGCCAACCAAAATCGCGGGATAATCACCGGCGATTTCGGCAATTTTGCGGCGAACCAGCTTTGAGCTTTCGCGACGTGCGGTTTCCCCTTTGTGGTCAAAATGGGTGTTGAAAAAATAAAACTGTTTCCCGGTGACGATATCTTCAAAAAATCCCCAGGTTACCACGCGGTTGCATGCGGCGTCCCAGCCCATTTTTCCGGCAATTTCCGGCGTTTCCGACAGCCAAAAGGTCGATTGCCGGAGCAGCTTCAACCGGTTTCTGCGATAAAAAACCGGTGAAAATTCACCGCCATCGGCACCGTCATCACGCCCGACGCCAATCCAGTTAAATTCCGGCAACCGTTGTTGCAGCGTATCAATCTGGCTGCGCAGCGCCTCCTGCAAACCGATAACATCCAGATCGTGAAATCGCATCGTTCCGGCAACAAGCGATTTGCGGTTTTGCCACGAATTTTTGCCCGTTCCGGAATCTTCAAAACGAATATTGAATGTCATCGCGCGCAGCGGAACAGTGATATTTTTGGGGTTCGCAGCCGTCATTTTTGCTGATTTTTGGGTACACGCCCCCAGCATTATCGCGACTCCGATTATCGCGCACATTTTCAACATTCGATCAATTTTTACGCGCATCGTTTTCCTAATTTTTCAGAAATATATCGCAACAGACCCGGGAGAATTTATCGTTTTTCAGAATAAATCCCAGTGTTTTAAAAATTTTGCAGCTATTTAATCAACAGCATTTTCCGCGTTTTTTGAAAATCCCCGGCGGTGATGCGATAGAAATACACACCGGAAGTGTAGCGATTCGCGTCAATTTTATGCTCATGCGTTCCGGCGATAAATGCTTTATTTTCAATAGTTTTGCCCACGCTTTCGCCGAGCGTGTTGAATATTTCCAGCGTCACTGTTTCGGATTGCGGCAGCGAAAACCGGATGATCGTTTCGCCGTTGAACGGATTCGGGAAATTTTGTTCGAGCGCAAATTTTCCGGCAACCGGCGGATCGTCAGCGATGCCGACAGTCGTGAAACCGATGGCATCCAGCATCGGCTGGATTTCCGGATTGGACATGAACAAATTCCACTGTAATTCGCTGCGATAATTCTCGATCATCCCGATAATCGGACCCTGATCGATGGCGATGTAGCTGCGGGCGAACCAGTTTTCATCCATATTATAGGCGTCGTAAAAGCCCATCGGGCCCCACAAATCTTCCCCCAATTCATGATAAAAATAGCGCAGCGTGGCGATGGATTGTTCGGGTGTGTAGGGCATCGCGCTGAGCGCGGCTGTTGGTGTGATCGTCCCGTTATCGTTTGTGAACGGTGCGTGCGCGGTGTATCCGAACGGATCGTCGCTGGCGGTCAAGCCCCACCCCAGCGAATCGTATCCCGCATGTCCGCGTGGGTTACGCTTGCCGTATTCCCAATGCACCAGCGACGTGTTGCGATTATTTTCAAAATAATTGCAAAATTGGTCGCTTTTGTTGCGCGGATCAAATCCCAAAAATGTGTATTGCGTAAAAAACAGCGGTCCGCCCCAGTCCGGGCCAACCCACATGAAATGCCCGTAAAACGTGTTGCCATTCACATAATCGCCACCCGCCCAGCCGGTTTGGTAGAGCGACGCCGGCACCGGATTTGTCGGCGAGGCGATCGCCAGCAAATAGGTGATCATCGTTTCGTTGAAGCCGCGAATTTGCAGATTCATTTGCCATTTGTAATTCGGCGACCAGTGCCAGTACAGCACCGTTCCGAACTGGTTTTTGCGGAAAAAATCCCAGTCCACGCCTTCCCAAAGCTCGGTGGCAAGATCGCGAATTTCGGTTTCCACCGCGTTATTTTCGGTGAAATATTGGCGGGAAGTGAGCATGCCCATCACCAGATAGCTGGTTTCGACGAGATCCGCGCCGTCATCGAATTGGCTGAACGGAATGGTGGCACCGGTGGTGCCGTTGATCCAGTGCGCCCATGCACCCTGATAGCGCTGCGCATCATTTTTGAGAAAACGCAGGATTTTCAGCGTTCGCGCGGCTGCGGAATCGCGGGACACAAACCCGCGTTCGGCACCGGTGACAATCGCCATCAGCCCGAATCCGGTGCCGCCGCTGGTGCAGGTTTCCAGCGAGGTGTTGCGCTCCCGCGCCAGCCCGCTCACCGGATGCCCAAAATCCCAGAAATAACGGAATAGCGCCTCCTGCACGGATGTGAGCAATTGCTCATCGGTCATCGCGAAGGTGCTCGCGGAAAGCGTGTCGGACGGTTCGGATTCTTCCAACGCCTGGTTGACAGCGGTGACAAAATAGTATCGCGTGAGATCGTTTTCACCGAGAAAATCGCTGGCAAAATGCAACGCCTGCGGAAAATTATTCACCCGGCTGAACGTTCCGGTTGCGGACGCCGAGCGATAAACATAGTATCCCGCGATATTTGACGGGACGCGATCCCATCGCAGATCGATCCGGCTGTCGTGCCCGGAAACAACGAAGTTTTGCGGCGGGTCCGGCGCGGTAACCGTGCCGTTGGCTTTTCGCACGATGATTTCATCCAGCCACGCAGTGTGCAGCACATTGTCCGCTGATTTTTGAAAATGAAAAATGGTTTTGATTTTCGTGAAATCGCAGTTTTGCGTGCCCGGCGAAAATGCCGAAACCGGCACGGAAACCCGTTGCCAGGTGGTCGAATCCGCATCGACACCGGAAAACCAGTCGCCAAGCCAAACGCGTTCGCTGCGAACATTGTTCACATCCTCGATGCCGATATCCGGCAAATCCGCCTGCGAAATCGCCGCCGGCCCGTTGATTTGATAAGTGATGCTGTCGAATTGCGTAAAATCATTTCCCGGCCAGCCGATCGCCGCCACCGCAATGCCCCAATCGCCGATGGGCGCGGATTTCCAGCGCAGCCGCAAGCTGTGGTTGCCGTCGAACGGGTGCCCGGTATCAACCGGAAATTTGACGCTGTTCACGCGCTCCACAAAGCTGTTGCCACTGGCAAATCCCCACGATGGTTCATAAAATTCATCGCCGTTCGGGCTTTCGCTGAAAATGACAATCGCCTGTTGCGCGAACCCGAAATTCGCCGTAAACACCAAAATAATTACAGATAACAAAAATTTCATCAAAACCTCTTTTCGATTTTCAACGGTAATGGCGATTCTTGAAGACGATTCTTGAAGACGATTCTTGAAGACGATTCTTGAAGACGATTCATGAATCGTCTCTACACGTTTTATTATTCTACCCAAAACGACACCGATTTCACATCCACCGAGTTGCCGCCCGCAAACACCCGGAATTCGCCCGGTTCCACCACGCGCTGCATTTGCTGATTGTAAAAAGCCAGATCGTCCGGCGTGACGGTGAACGTGACGGTGCGGCTTTCTCCCGGCTGCAGTTCAACGCGCTCGAATCCGCGCAACTGCTTCACCGGACGGGTGACGCTGGCGACAACATCCTGCAGATACAGTTGCACCACTTCCGCACCCGAACGGCTGCCGGTGTTGGACACGCGCACAGCAACCTGAATCAATCCGTCCGGCGCCATTTTTTTCGCGCTCAGTTGCGGTTCGGCATAACTGAACGTTGTGTAACTGAGCCCCCAGCCAAACGGAAACTGCGGCGTCCAGTGCACATCGAGATATTTTGAGGTGTAAAAATCCGTCGAATCCGGTGGGCGACCGCTGTTTTTGTGATTGTAATAAATCGGGATTTGTCCGGTGGTTCGCGGAACCGTGACCGGTAATTTGCCGGACGGATTAACATCGCCGAATAGCACATCGGCGACCGCCGGACCCATCTGGCTGCCGAGTTGCCAGCCCTCGATGATCGCGGGAATATGTTCCGCCAGCCAGGAAATCGCCAGCGGACGACCGTTCAGCAGCAGCACAACCACTGGTTTTCCGGTGGCGTACAGTTTTTTGGCGAGCGCGAGCTGATCGCCGGGCAAATCGATGGTTGCGCGGTTTTTTGCCTCGCCGCTCATGTTCGATGTTTCGCCGATGACCAGCAGCACCGCATCCGCGGATGTGGCAAGTTGCTCCGCCGTTGCGAAATTGTCAACCGCCGCAAATGATGGCAATGCATAAGCTGAATCGTAAAGCATTCTGGTTTGCGAAGAAACCGCTTGCCGGATTCCCGCCAGAATCGTCGTTGCATCGCCGGGTTTGCCGATGGCGTGCCATGCGCCCAACTGGCTGAGCGAGTCCTCCGCCAATCCGCCGATCACCGCAATCGTGCCGATACTTTTGGACAACGGCAGCAAATTGTTCTCATTTTTCAACAAAACGATGGCTTTTCGCGCAACATCCCGCGCCGCAGCCAGATGTTCCGGTGTCACCAGCAACGTTTTTTCCCGCTGCAAATCGTGATAGCGGAACGGATCATCCAGCAGCCCGAGATCGTATTTGGCGTTGAGCACCCGCCGCACAGCCGCATCAACCACGGTTTCGTCGAGTGTTCCGCTGCGCACCTTTTCCGGCAAATCATCGCTGTAAATGCCGCTGACCATATCGATATCGACGCCCGAACGGAGCGCCAGCATTCCCGCCGCTGCGGAATTTTCCGCGACACCGTGGCGCATCAGCTCCATCACCGCCGTAAAATCGCTGATAAAAATACCGTCGAAACCCCATTTTTTGCGCAGCACTTCGTTGATCAAATAATGGTTGGCGTGCATCGGGACACCGGAAATTTCGTTGAACGCGCCCATAAACGAGCCGACGCCCGCGTCCACCGCCGCGTGAAATGGCGGCAGGTAAATTTCCCGCAGCGTCCGTTCGGAAATATCGACCGTGTTGTAGTCGCGACCGGCTTCCGCGCCGCCGTATGCGGCGAAATGTTTGGCACAAGCCAGCAGCGTTTGCGGATCGCCCAAATCGCTGCCCTGAAATCCGCGAATGCGGGCAGCCGCCATCACTGAACCGAGAAACGGGTCTTCCCCGCTCCCTTCGATGATGCGTCCCCAACGCGGATCGCGGGCGATGTCCACCATCGGCGCGAACGTCCAATGCGTGCCGACCGCCGTCGCTTCGATGGCGGCGATCCGGGCGGATGTTTCCGCAGATTGCGGGTCCCAGGTTGCGGCTTCCGCCAGCGGAATCGGGAATGTGGTGCGCCAGCCGTGAATCACATCTTGCGCGAAAATCAGCGGCACGCCCAACCGCGATTCTTCCACCGCGATTTTTTGCAGATTCCCGCTGTATTCCACACCCGAAACACCGAGGAAGGAACCCACCAAACCGTCGCGGATTTTTTGGCGCAATTCCTCGCGTTTGGCTTCATTTTGATCGCCCCAAACCCAGCGATGCTGGGTTTGGGGGCCCAGTTTTTCCTCAATGGTCATCTGCGATATAATTGATTCAACACGCTGTTTTTTATCGATTTCCAGATTCGTCGAAGCTGCTTTTTTCTGTGCAAAAACTGGATTTCCGGTCAACACCATTCCCGCAACAATGATGCACAGTGAAATTCTGATTTTATCGATTCGGGTCATATTTTCTATCCGTTTTGAACATTCAAAGATGTGCCAATTTTACATTTGTTTGCGATCCGCCGCCTGCCACAATCCGCTCCGTTTGACGGGAATGCAGGTGCTGTTGGTGTTTTCCAGCCAATCGAAAATGCGTTTCCGATAGTCGATAATCTGCCCGCGATACGCCTCATTTTTGATCAGGTTGTTCATTTCGTGCGGATCGTTTTGCAGATCATACAGCTCGTCGTTGTCCCAGATGCCGTGATAGGTAATGTATTTGTAGCGATCGGTGCGCAGCGCAAACATGGTTGGCGTGTGCGGAAATGGGCGCTCCCAATAATAAACGTAAAAAAATTCCTTCCGCCATTCGACCGGATCACCGCGCAGCAACGGCAAAAATGATTCGCCGTCCATTTCCTCGGGCGTTGGCACGCCGGCAGTTGCCAAAATCGCTGGCGCGATATCGATGTTCAGCAGCATTTGGGGAATTTTCCTGCCCGGCGAAATCAGTTCGGGACAGTGCGCCAGCATCGGCACGCGCATGGATTCCTCGTAAGCGTGCCGTTTGTCGATCAGCCCGTGCTCACCGAAACAGAAGCCGTTGTCGCCCATGTAAATCACCAGCGTCGATTCGAGCATACCGTTTTTTTCCAGCGTATCGAAAATTTTTGCCACGCTTTCGTCCACAGCCAGCAGCGTTTCGCAATAGCGGCGATAAAACGTATCGAAATCCATTTGCCCGTGAAACAAAAAATCTACACCGTGCCAACTGTTGCGCTGTTCGCAAACCCATTGCGGCTTGTCGCGATAATTTTCTTCGGTGTTGGCCATGCTGGCGGGATAATCCAGTTTCACACTGTCATATTTCCCCAAATGCCGTTTGGCGGGCTGGAATTCCGCGTGTACCGCTTTGTGCGACAGATACAGGAAAAACGGGGTTTCGCCCTGCTTTTCGATCCAATCGACCGCGTAATCCGTCAGCAAATCGGTGATGTAGCCTTTGCGATCGATACGTTTGCCATCAACATTCAGCTTCGGATCAAAATAAACGCCCTGTCCCGCAAAACTCACCCATTGATCAAATCCCGGTTGCGGTTCGTCACCCGAATTGCCCATGTGCCATTTGCCGATGAACGCGGTTTTGTAACCGGATTTCTGCAAAAATTCCGGGAAAAATGTGTTGCCTTCGGGCAGCGGACTGTCGTTGTCCACCACGCCGTGTTTGGCGGGATACATCCCGGTGAGAATGGACGCTCGGCTCGGCGAGCACAGCGATGTGGTCACGAACGCGTTTTGCAGATGTGCGCCTTGCGCCGCCATGCGATCCAGCGCCGGTGTTTCGAGAAATTTGGGCGTGCCCATAAATCCCATAAAATCATAGCGATGGTCATCGCTGAGGATGAAAATCACGTTGCGCGGTTTGGTTTGGGGCGATTTTTCCTGTGCCCGGATCGCTTGCGAAAATGCGGAGAACAAAATCAGCACCAAACACCCGACCAAAAACGCTGTGGATAAGCCACTGTTTTTATTTTGCTTGTATTTTTTCATATTTAAGTATTCCCAGTTTGGATCCAAAGAAATATGGGTGTAAATTAATTCTGATTTTCCGAATTTCAGAAAAGGAGAAATATTATGTCTAAAACGATCCAGATGCGAAAAAAAGGTTCAATAACCCTCCCGATTGAGCTACGAAAACGCTACCGTTTGGATGAAGGCGATCCGGTTACACTCGTCGATCTCGGTGAGGGGATTTTTCTGAGTCCCAAAGTATCTGTTTTACCAAAACTGGCTGCTGAGTTGGAAGAATTGCGCATGAAAGAGGGTATCTCTATTGCTGAATTAATCGATGGTGTATATAAATTACGTAAACAGAATTCTGAAAAATCAGAAAAATGAAGCATATATCTCAAGTTCCTAATATCATGTTTGATGCGGATGTTATAATTTCCGGGTCATTTTCTCAAAATGGCGCTTCATTTATTCTATTGCAACTTTCTGAACTTGGCTTGCTCAACGGATATATTACCAGGCAGGTTCAAACGGAATGTGAACGTAATTTGAATTTGAAACTTCCCTCCGGCATACCCATTTTTCAAAGATTTATTGACAATGCTGTGACAGTACTTGAAAATCCGGAACCGATTGATATCAAGAAATATGAAGGTAATGCACATGAAAATGATTTACCCATTTTGGTTGCTGCCATCCAAAATAATATCAAATTTCTTGTGACATTCAACAAAAACGACTATTACCCATCCCACGAATACGATATCGAAATTATAAATCCCGGCGATTGTTTAAAAAAAATTCGATTTCTGATTTCAAAAATAGAAAATTAAAATTTGATTTCCACCACGGCCGGAAATTCCCCAACCCGAACAAATTTTTTATCAAACGACTGCACATTTTTACCGTTCATCCGGACGGATTTTGGCAGTTTTCCGGCAAAATTTCGGATGCGAATGCCGCCGGACGGCAGTTGCAAATCCCCGCCAATTTCGATGGAAATGCCGTTTTCCGACTGTTTGATTGAATAATCCAGATTGCCGTAATAGGTCGGCAATCCGCGAACAGACATGCCTTTTTCGATCCAATCATCATACAAACCGGCGCCGAGTACCAGCGATTGATCGGGCTCATGTTCATAAACGAACATCGACCGCGCCGCGCTGATGAAATCCGATCCGACCCAAGTGTGCGGCATATCGCCGATAAATCCCGGTGTGCGGTACCCTTTGCGCACCACTTCCGCCCAATGGTTCCAGCCCGCCGGGCGCTGATCGCTGAAAAAGAAATCGATGAGCGCGTGCGCCCGCTCCGGTTGCCCGAGATACAAAAATGTGCCGATCAGCCGCACCTCGTATGGCGTGTAATCGCGCCACTCAAAATCGGGCTGTCGGCGATTGCTGAAATATTCGAAATAGCGATCGAACGTATTTTGGGCGAACGGTTGCGGTAAATTTTTCAGCTCATTGCAGGGATAAATCGCAATCGCAGTGGACGTCGCGTCAAAATCGCCAAGCTCCACACAGCCGGGAATATAATTGATGTTTTCCTTTTCGATGGACAGCCGGATTGAGCGATACAAATTTTCCCGAAACCGGTCGCGGGACGCAGCAAATTGCGTCGCGAGCTCGGTTTCGCCGAGTATTTTGGCGATTTCCGTCGCATCTTTGTAGCCTTTGATCGCGAAAAAATCATCCCAAAACGAATGCATCGGTTTGGCGGAATAGCCTTCGTGGCTGATCGATTCCGGAAGCAACCCGAATTTCGCGCGCATGTCCGGGTCATCGACACGGTATTCGGCGGTCATTCGCTGCGCCACCAATTCGTCCATATATTCAACCGCAAGTTGCACTTGCGAAAAATTATCGCGCAAAAATGTGGTATCTTTGGTAAAGAGAAAATATTGGTAAATCCCGAAAATGAGCTGTCCGTGGCTGTCATTTTCCGGCACCGGATCGGGGCCGCGGCGATCGACCACGCAGGGCACTTTGCCGCTTTCAAACTGATATCCGGCGTACCAGTTGAGAAAATCGCGCACCTCTTCGCGAACCCCGAGTTTGAGCAGCGCCGAGGAAGTCAGCGAACCGTCACGAATCCACGAGCGTTCGTAGCTGCGCGATCCCGGCTGGATGCCCGGACCGTCGCGATTAATCAGGATATACGCCAGATTCGAGCGAATGGTGTTGACAATGCGATCGCCGGAGGGCGGCAGATCGAACGCCACCGTGTTGATTTTCGATGCCCAAAATGATTTGACCGCGGCCAGCCGTTCCGGCACTTCGCCATCGGAAACGATCTGCGTTTCGCTAATTTTTTCGGTGTGAAACGGCACCGCCAATCGCACGGTTTTCACCGCACCTGGCGCCAAATCGAAGCCGTATTTCAGCGCAGCGGAGGCGTATCCGAAATGGTCGTTTAGCGATTGCCGTTGCGGGAGCGCATTTTTCGCCAAAAACGCGGTGATATCGCCTTCGTCAAATTCCGCTGCGCCAAAGGCATCTGCGGTTGTCAACGGCACAACTGTTTTGGATTCATTCACCAAAATGTGATGTTCCGTTTTTTGGATCGATTTTATTTTTGCCGTCCCACCCGCCCAGTTCAAAAATTGCCACGGCGAATTCACCTGAAACGGTCGCAGCGCGAGATACAAATTGCCTGAAATCGGCGAATCGCCGGTATTTTTCAATTCATAATTCAGATACAGCAAAGATTTTCCCGCTTCGCCATCGGCGAAAACCGTGGTTGCCAGCGCAAATTTTTCGTGCCGCCAGTTGACGATGGGAACCGGCAGATAATCCTCCGCCAACGATTGGGAAATCTGCACATCGTTCCAGTTCAGCAATTGCCCGCCCAGTGAAACAAACGGCTCGAGAGTGAATTCGGTTTTGTCGATTTCCACCCGCCCGTCCTCGCCAACGAGCGCCTCTTTGGTGTCATTATTCACGCCGACGGCTGTCCAGTACGGCTGCTCGCCGTAAAAATATCGCGGGAAAAAACCACGCGGAAAATCTTTGGCGATCTCGCCGAAAAAAGCTTCGGGCGTTTCGGAAAACGCGATATCCCGCAACGCGATGTCGCGAATAGCGTAGCCCTTTCCACGACTGCTTTTTTTGAGCGCCAGCCGGATAAACCGCGATTCCGTTTCCTTCAAATTCAGCCAGCGGCGACCGCCCGCGCCGTTGGTAACTGCGTAAACGGTTTCCCAATGTTGCTGGTTTTGGGAAATTTGCACATCAAATTCGTGGGCGAAATCCTGCGCATCCCAATCGATGACCAGCCCGCCGTATTCGACATTTTTTTGCAGATCGAGCACGATTTCCTGAGCGTCGCCGGGCTTGCTGCGCCATTCGGTTTCGGGATTTTCATCGAGTAAATTTGCTGCTTTTGACGCAGAATTGGCGTTGGACGAAACGGACGGAAGCGGTTGCGGTTGTTCCGTGCTCGGCGGCGGCAATGCTTCAAATTTTAGCTCGTCGATCCAAACCGTGCCTTTTCCGCCGGTTGAGGAAGCGACGATAAATTCAATTTTTTCAATAGTTTTGAGCGAGTGATCCTGCGCCGGCCCCCATGCAAATTGAATGTGCCGCTTTTTGATGGTGATTTTTGTCCACTCGGTCGGAAAATCAAAATTTTGCTGATTCAGCCACCAGACATTCTCGCCGGCAGCATCGATCAATTTGAACTCGAAATTGTTGACCGGCGCCGCCGCTTTCACCCAAAACGTGAATTTGAAATTTTCCGGCAAATCCATCGGAATGGATTTGTTTACGCCGCCGTAACCGGAGCCTTTCACGAAATTGAAATCGAGCTGCAGCGCATCGCCGGATTTTCCCGGCGCTGTGGCAGTTGCGATTTCCACGCCCTCGGATTTGTGGATTTCCCAACCGTTCAGCGTGTCAAAACTGTCGAGCATTTTCGGCTGGGCAAATGCAGCCGCAATGAAAAATGTTGTCAAACAACTGATTGAAAAAAATCGCATATTATTCGTATTTTGAGGTTAATAATGAGATTCCTGCATGCGCAGGAATGACAATTTTTTTCACTTTTACCTTTTTCCTTTTCTCTTAACCTTTTTCCTTCATCCTTTGAAACCCCAACGCCGAAAGCCCCTGCTGGATGACCGGATCGCGCATGCAGTATTCCCAAACCAAACCGCTGCGATAATTTTCGATCATGATCAAAATCGGTCCCTGATCGATGCCGAGATAATCCGAATTCACCCAATCCAGCGTGGGATTGAACGAATCGAGAAAGCCGTATTTACCCCACAAACCGCGATCGCCGTAGCGCTCTTTCATAGCCATCAGCGTGGGAATGGTGATTTCCGGGGCGAAAGGCACAGAGCCGCCGGCGGCTGTCGGGGCGATGGTGCCGTCATCAAATTCGATGTGATTTTTGCCGCTCGCTCCGCGTGCGGAATAGTGCCGGAAATTGCGGCTGTCGTTCGGTTGCGGACCGGGACCGTCGCAGGCAGTGAGTCCCCAAATCAGCGAATCGTAACCTGTCCAGCCCATCGGATTGTCGATGGCATATTGCTGCTGCGCCAGCGTCGCGCGGCGGGAATTTTCGAAATAATCGATGCCTTTTTCGCGCATGAAACGATCCGCTAAACCCCTGAAATCAATGAACATATGTGAATACTGGTGCCCAAACAGCGGCGGGAAAATCGCGTGCGCCATTCCCGGATACGGCGCTTCCCATTTGTAAAAACTCAGCCATTTTTCGTATGCATTTTGGGCATTTTCATAACCGGTTCCGGCGGCTAAAATGTAAAGATAAATCGATTCGTTATACCCGACCCAGCCGAGTTTGCTCAGCCCGTTTTCCGGTCGCCAGGCCATGGAAACCGTTTGCGGATGAATGAGCGAATCCGGTCTCGTGAAAAAATCCCAGTCCAACCGGGACGTCAGCGAATCGGCCAGCGCACGGATTTCCTGTTCTGCGGGCGAATCGCCGTGATAATATTGGCTGGCAAAGCGCACACCGGCGATCAGCCACGCCGTATCCACTGTGGAAAGCTCGCAATTCCAGACGCGTTTTCCGGTTTTCATATCGATAAAGTGATAATAAAATCCTTTGTATCCGGTTGCCAGCGCGTCCGCACTTTGTTCGGATTGCCAGAAAAATCGCAGACAATTCAGCGTCAGTTCACGGGCGTAATCGCCGGAAATCCAGCCGCGTTCTGCGCCGATCGCCCATGCCGGAATCGCAAAGCCCACCGCCGCGATGCTGCTCGGCGAGCCTTCGGTGGAGCGATCTTTCACCTGCCCGTTTTCCGGGTTGATTTCGTTGATAAAATACTGAAATGTCCGTCGCTGCAGCGAATCGAGAAATGCAATTTGTGCATCTGACGGTTCAACAGTTGATTGTTTTGCCATCGTTGCACTGTTTTTTTCGCTGGCACATGAAACGGACAGCCCGGCCAACAAAACCGGGAACAGCAATTTCAGAATTATATTCATGGTGGATTTCCTTTGAATGGCGTAATAAAAACGGCGTTGTATTTTTCCAATTAAGTATTGATACAACGCCGCATTTTTTGAAAGGACGCTTTTTTATCGACCGATAAGTTTAGCTTTTACAACATATTCGCCCGGTGGCTGCGGCGGAATTATGTTTCCGCGAATGCTTTTTCCTTCGAGAAATATTTCGCTGACTCCGCCGGTTTTGGCATCGGGATTTTCGATGGTGATGTGATAGGTCGCGCCGCGAAACTTTCTTTTAACCGTCACTTTGTCCCAATCCGGCGGGATGCAGGGATTGATCATCAATCCGCCATCGACCGGTTGCACGCCGCAAATCGATTCGTGCGCGATCGAAAACAGCCAGCCGGCGGAACCGGTGTACCAGGTCCAGCCGGCGCGCCCGTAGTTCGGCGAATCTTTTCCGTCGATGTTTCCGGGCAGCACAAACGGTTCGGCAACGTAGCGATCGGCATCTTTTTCCGCTTGCAGCATCGGATTAAGTTTTCGGAACAGTCGCAGCGCATCCGCCGGACGATCCATTTTGGCAAAAGCGAGCACGCTCCAGGTTGCCGCGTGGGTGTAAACGCCGCCGTTTTCCCGCAAGCTCGGTGCATATCGGGTGATGTATCCGATAAATTTATCCGGCTGGCGATAGCCCGGCTGGAACAACATCGTTCCGTTGTCCCCTTCGAGATGTTTCAGCACGGCTTCGGCAACGGCTGTCCGGCGTTCGCCGGATGCCACATCGTGCAAAATCGCCCAGTTTTGCGAATTGAGGTAAATCTGGTTTTCCGCGTTTGCCGGATCGCCCATTGGCGTGCCGTCGTCTTTTGTGGCGCAATTATACCACTGCCCGTTCCAACCGTGGGTGTTCAGCGCGTTTTTCAGCTTTTCCGCACGATCGCGATAAATTTTCGCGCGCTGCGAATCTTTCAACGGACTTTTTTTGTCGAGAATTTCCGCCCAATCCCGCAGAATGCCGTATAAAAACATGCCCAGCCAAATGCTCTCGCCCTTCCATTCCAGACCGACAGCGCTGAAGCCATCGCACCAATCACCGGCGCCGATGAGCGGCAATCCGCGCGGACTGAAGCGATCCAGCACAACATCGATGGCGCGGACACAGTGTTCCTGCATCGTGCCTTTTCCGCTATCATAGTATGAAATTACATCATTTAACAAATCATAACTGCCGACTTCCAAAAAATAACGGGTGAGCATAAAGGGCAACCAAAGCAGGTCGTCGGTCATATCAGTCGGCAAGCCGGTTTCGGTTAGCGGATGCCACCAGTGCAGCACTTTTCCGTCGGCAAACTGATGCCGGGCGTTCAATTTGGCGTGTTCGAGCATTTCCTGCGGATCGTGCGGCAGCCACACCTGGCTGGTTTGCAACTGGTCGCGAAAACCGTAAGCGCCGGACTGCTGATAATAGCCCGTTCTGCCCCACAAATGTCCGGAAATCGCCTGATATTTCAGCCAGATATTTGTTAAAAGATCAAACGACGGATCGGGCGTGTGAACCTGCACCTCATGGGTTAATTCTTTCCAGAATTTTTTTACTGCTTCAAGCTCTGCATTTGCGGCAGCGATGTTGCAATATTTTTGAATATAGCCCTTCGCCTGATCCACCAGATTTTTCGGGCTGATTTTATCCGCCTGACCCAACACAAAAACGAGCGTTTTCGATTCGCCGGGTGCCAGTTGAACATTATTTGCCAGCGAAGCCACAGCATCCTGAAATCGCCCGGATTGCCGGGAAAAATTTCCGTTGATGATGCCTTTCGGGTGGTGAACGGAGCCGTGCCGCCCGATGAGCACATCTTTGCTGGTATCCCATCCGGCGGGCGTTTCGCTGACCGCGTGGAATGCCACATACGGCCAATCCGTGTTCCAGTGACCGCGCTCGGTGGGCACTTCCCAAATGTGTTTGGTGGCAACCAGCGCATTCAGCGATTCGCTGTATTCGGTGTCGATAAACAATTTGTGAAATTCGCGGTGATTGTCCGGTGCGGCACCCAAATTCCATTCGAAATATGACGCCAGTTGCCAGCGGTGTTCCCGCAATCCGGTGTTTTTCAGTTTGACAATCCATATTTCCACCGGATCATTTTTTGCGGCAAACAGTGTCCATTCGGTTTCAACATCGGTGAATTTTTGTTGGAATTTGCTGTAGCCCAATCCGTGTCGCACTTCGTATTTTTCGCAATCCGCCTGAATCGGCTGATACGCCAACGAGCGCATTTTGCCTGTGTTTAAATCGCGTAAATACAGCCATTTACCCCAATTGTCCTGAATCATATCCTGATTCCAGCGGGTCAACCGGTTCATGGAAACATGGGTTCGCCAGCTGAAACCGCCGCCAGCCTGGCTGATCGCCAGACCAAAATCGCCATTGCAAATAATATTAGCCCACGGGCGCGGCGTATCCGGACGATTGATGATAAATTCATACCCGTCTTCCGAAAAATGACCGTATTTATTGTCGAATGTCGGGTAAAACCGTTTCTCCTGCACTGCACATTCTCCCAATTTTTGGAAATGGATAACCACCATATCTCCGCAAAACAGACCGGTTTACCGGCGTATCTCATGGGTGAAGCATCCGTTTATGGTTATCCGGTTTGTAGTTGATTTAAAACTGAAATCCCATCGTGAATCGTTGGGTTTCGTTCAGCAAACCGTAGTCTGCCCATGCGTAATCGAAGGTGATGTTATAGCCGGAAAATCCCACATTCAAACCGCCGCCCAGGGTCAGCCCGCCTTCGTTATCGTCCAGAAACAAATGGCGGAATCCGCCCCGTAAAAAGAGGTAATCGAACGCCTGATATTCTGCGCCGACATTCACACTTTCGTTGTTATCGTTGGGATGCATGGCATCCACAACCAGCAGCATCCTGTTGTTTTCACTGAAGTTAAATGGGTAAGAAATTCCGGCGCGAAAGGCAGTCGGCAGCGAAAAATTGTCAGTGCGAAGCTCTGCCGGCAATTGGTCGTTATCGCCATAAATATCCGGATTAAAATCGTAATCGATGAACAGATCACGACCGTCGTACCCCGTTCGCGGGCCAAAATTAACGATGCTGGCGCCAAATGTCGGACCATTTTCCCACACGCGATATTGCACACCCATATTCAACGAAATGCCGGAAGTGCTGCTGTGCCAAATGGTTTCCTGCAAATAATTCACCTGAAACCCGACCGACACCCGATCGGTCAGCATCATGCCGTAGCCGGCGCCCAGCGAAAAATTGGTGACGCTGTATCGCTCGCCCGTGCCCAGCGGCTGATCGACGGTGCGCACATCAATTTCACCGGAATTCAGTGAGGTAATTTGCATGGCGAACGTGCCAAATCTGGCAATCGGAAGGGCTACGGTAAAATAATTGTAATCGATATCCGCGAGCCATTGGCTGTGGGTAAATTGCGCACCGATGCCGTTTACGCGTCCCAAACTGGCGGGATTGTAATATGCGGACATCACCTCGCCGGACAACGAAACGCTGGCACCGCCGATTGCGGAATTCCTGGCACTCGGCTCTATTTTCAGAAATTGCCCGATTGTGGTTCCGGCTTTACTTTGGGCGTAGCCAAAACCGGATATCCCAACCATCAGCAATACAATCAGAAGTTTGTAAAAATCTCTCATGTTAACTCCTATAAAAGGAAATAATTTCGCAAATCATCAAAGGCGATCCATGAATCGCCTCTACGACGTCAACCGTCACTTGATAATAGCAAATTTTCCGATAAACGGCTCCGTATCAGGCGATTCCACATGATAAATGTAAAGCCCCGGCGCAACTTCCAGATTATCTTTGGTGCGCAAATCCCACCCGACAAAGCCTTCTATGATGCTGCCGTTGTGTTCCAGCGTTTGCACCAGTTCACCGGAAATGGTGAAAATACGGATGGTCGAATTCTGCGGCAATCCGCGAAACTCGATGCGGCGTTCACCGCGTCCGGCGACAGCAAACCGCTGTGGCTCGAAGCTGGCTGCGCCAACATACGGATTAGGCACAACATACGGTTTTTCATCAGATACGTCCGCCAGGCTGCTGTTCAACCGGTGACCGTTTGCGCTGAACGCAAACACATCGCCCGGGCGATACGGCACCAAAAGGTTAACCTGAAACACATCGCCGGCGGTTGGCGGAATTAACTGGCTGCCGCCCAATCCGGTGGTGTCGTAATCGAACCGCCAGGTGGAACGCGCGGTTGTCGGGCGATCGACCGTGTATGTGACAACCTCGATAAATTCGCCAATCTGGCTGAGTGTGCCGTTGTTATCCGTATCGCGGAAGCGGAATTTCAGCCGTAAATCTGCCGAATCGGTTTTTGCCAGCACCCGGAAATTTGCCGGTTTTGCCGGCACGCCGATGCCTGCGATGGAGGTATCCACCGGCACATCGCTGAACACAATTTCCAGGTTATCGGGATAACCGGGACGTTTCAATCCCACCGGTAAAGCATTGGCATACCGCAAGTTAACGATGGCGTTTGTAGCGCTGGTGGCGCTGAATCCTGTGGTTGTCGTATCGATCTGCATTGTTTCGATAGTGCTGACAATTGGCAAAATGCCATCGCCAACCGGACCGCGACCTTCGCCGTCAAAATCGGCGCCGAACAGGAATAGTGTGTCGCCGTTGGTCATATTAAATAATCCGTAATTGGCGGCGTGAACGCTGTCCGCAGAGCCGGAAAATCGAATCTGGTATTCGTGTCCGTCCCGAACAGCGGAGGGATTGAGCACTTCCAGAGCAACGCTTCCCGTGCCGCGACCGGAAATATGTTCAACATCCCCGGTGGATGCAGATTGGTAGCCGCGTGCCGGCGGATTCGGTCGAACGGAAACTACATTTGGCGGCAAAATGGTACCGCCGCGCAAGGTTTGGCTAACGGCAATCGCGTTTTCCGACGGATAAATTTCGATGGAATCCGCGCCGGTGTCATACGCTGTGATCGCGTAATAATACAGTTGTCCGTTGTCCACATCCGTATCGGTGAAGGTGTGTTTCAGCCCGGTATCTTCGCCGAGAAAATAGGCGACACCTTCCACCGTGGTTTGGGAAAATCCCGAAACGCCGTTTTCAAGATCGAACTGGGCAATCGGGCGACCGTTGCCGATCGGTCCGCTGCCGGTTCCGGTGACGATCACTTTCGGATCGAGAAAGGTGGGATCGGTGCTGCGATAAAGCCGGTAACCCTCGAAATCGTTTCGGTTAGTCACCTGATCAAATGCCCGCTCGGCTTTGTCGTCCCATGTCAGCGTCACAAATCCGTCGCCGGCGTATGCCTGCAATGTGGGTTGTGGCGGTGGAACGGCAAACTGGTAATTTGCTTTGTAAATCTGCTGAACAACGCGGGTGGTGTTGCGCAATTCCCGCAAATCTTTTCCCCATCCCAATGCCAGACTGAATCGCTCGGTTTGCCCCGCCCGCAACTGGAACGGGCCGGATGCGAACAAAAACCCGATGTTGTAATTTTCCACCAGCGGATTATCGAATTGCGGTCCGGTGGTGAAAAATTCATACAGCCGTTTGGGCCACTCTTTCCCGTCATCGAAAAACGTGACGTTATCCACCTCGTTGGTGGTGGAACCGGCGCCGGCGCGAATGCGGTTCATTTTAAATCCGGTCAACCCGATCTGGTCGGATTCATCGATATCCGTCTGGTCGAAATTCGGTTCGCCTTCGGTGGGAATGCCGTCGCCTTCGCCGGTGTCGTTGGTTTCGAATACGCCATCCGCACCGGTATCGTTGAATTCGGCGACCCAATCCATATCTTCATCGCCGGTGTACCAAACGCCTTCGCGGAAGGCAGGACGCTGATCCAGCGCACCGAAAAATAGCTCAAATTGTTCGAGATCGTAATTGGCTTCGACGTATGCGCGAATGGCATCCGGTCCTTCGAGAAGCTGCCCGGGACCGCCATCGCGTTTTTCATCGGTCACGCCGTTGTCGTCATTATCGATGCCGTCGAACGGGTTTCCGGGTGTTTCCATATATGAATATCCGAGATATCCGGTTGGTCCCTGCGTGCCGTTTCCGTTTTTATCCCACGTATATACGAGGTTTATTCCGGCTTCGCGATCCCAAAATGCGTTATCGTCATCCGATTCGGGAATACCGTCCAGCCCGATGGCGGAGCCGCCAACGCCGGAATCCATGTATAATCCAAAAATAATATTGTCGATGTAATCCACTGTGCCTTCGTTGGTGATGTCGTACACCCAATAAATAACGCTGCCAGCTTGCGGGTTTGCCCATTGCAGCCCGCGTTGTTCCACCCGCAATCCTAATCCACGGCGGCGTTCCAACGGCGGCTGCCCCTCATCGCGGGAATCCGGGAAATAATTCCAGGCATCGTAATACTGATCGTCGAAAACGAGATAACTTTCCTGATCAGCGGCGGCGCGTTTGCCAAAATAGCCATTCCACGATCCGCTCCAACCCGGATCGTCCGGATCGTTCAATTTGTCGATCCATTCATCCGGCCAGGTTCGCGGATCGTTGCTCACTGCCGGAGAAAGCCCCGCGTTAATCGCCGGATCGGGCTGCGCATAACCGGGACGCGGCTCAAAACGCATCACCCGGTTGAAATACGGGCTGGTGCCCTGCCGCTCGCGAAATCCCGTTTGCATGATATACGCAACAGATCCGTTTTGCTGAATCACCCGCGCCAGCACAAACGGCGTGATGCCGTCGCTGTAATTTTCGTTGGAACCTTTGGGCACTTCCACAGAGTGGAAAACGCTCAAATCTACGTTGATGGGATCGCTCGGATAGTTGCCAACCATGCCAAAATTGAAGAACATCGTGCGGATGTTGTTGGCATCGTGCACACCTTCCAATTCGTATTGCAGATCGCCGCGAAGTTCCAGTGGCACCAGCGGTTGCAGATTTTGGGCGAAACAGAATGCAACCGAAAACAGCCAAATCAGCGTGATGCGGTGCATTGTTTCTGTTGATTTAAGTATCTGTTTTATTGTCATTTGTGACACCTGTAAAATCAGTTTTTTTGTCGGACTGAACAGAATTTCCTGACAGTCGTTGCATTATTTCCCGCTCAGGGAAATGCCAAATTCGATCCGGCGCGGGGCGTAAAATCGCCCGGGATTATTGAGCGTTGATCGGTCGCGTGCCGGAAATTGGGAATAATCCGGCGATCCGGTTTCGCTGAACACAAACCCGTTCACAAAGTGTTCGTTCAGCAAATTAAAGGTGCGCAAAAACAGGCTCGCGCGGGCAAATCCAAATGTGAAAAATTTTTCCGCCCGAAGATCGAGCAGCGCAAAACTGTCTTTTCTACCGGTATTCGTTTCCAGATCTGCGTTAAAACCCGCACCGATTGCCGGTGTGTACGGCTGTCCGCTGCCGATTTTCAAAATCGCGCTGATCGAATAATTATTGGGTTTGGCATAAATTGCGGTGGCGTTCAGCGTGTGCCGCTGGTCCCAGTTGAACGCGATATCGCGCGGGCGCGAATCCTTATTTGCCTGGGCGCGGTTGGCAGTTTCCGCCGGATCGCTGGAGTTGCCGCGGGCCATTTGCAGTGTATAATCGATGGTTGTGCTGACCGGTCCGATCGCGCGTTGATCCAGCGCAACGGTAAATCCATACACGCTGCCATAATCGATATTGGTGAATCGCGCGTATTCTGCAACGTTGTAAGTGGTTATAAATTCTACACCTAACAGATCACGAATATCTTTGTAAAACAGGGTTAGCTCCAACCCGAGATAGTTGGTCAACGCCTGTTTCAACCCGAATTCGTATTGCACGGTTTTTTCCGGTTTCAGATCGGGATTGCCGCGCACACCGTAATTGATGCCGCCGATTTGCAAATCCTCCAGCACCGAATAATCTGCGTTGTTATATAAATTGCTCAATCCGGGCATCTGGTAAAAATGCCCGTACGAGGCATACAGCGACGCCGAAGATGACAGCGGGAAGCTCAATCCCAATCGCGGCGCCAGCGCAATTTTGACACTCGTTTCGACCGGAACGGATTGCGGCGCGGCGGAAATCGCGTTGGCAGGATTGCGCAAATCGCTGGGAATGGTGGATTTTGCATCAAAATATTCCAGCCGCAAACCACCCCGGACAACAATATCCCGCCACTCCACCCGGTCTTGCAGATAACCTGCCATTTGGATGGGTTCGTATGTTAAAATGCCGGGGAAATCCGGGAGTAATTGAGCAATCGGTTGCAAAATTTGTTCGCCGTTTACGGTGATAAACCGGATATATCCGGGCGACCCGAAAGACATTTCCGATTGCTGATATTCGAAACCGCTTTCCACAAGGTTGAGTTTGTTCAACTGCCAAGTAAAATCCGATTTGAAAATATATGAACTCGTTTCCTGTTCAAATCGCCCGAGATCAACGCCTTCAACGATTGCGCCATCTTCATAATTGGCAAAGCTTTGGGGGCTTCCGGCGGCGATGTATCGCGGGTCTGTGTAATTTTCATATTTGTAATCGGTGTATTTGAAATAATTCTGGCGCAAGCCGATTTTGTAAAACACCTTTTGCGACAACGTGTGCGTCCAGTCCAACCCGTGCGACAGCGAAAACGTGTTCTGCGTTTTGATGCCTTCAGGATTCAGCCGGAAACCGTGGTTGTAACTTTGCCGTTCCAGATCGTTGAGAATGGCCTGATAGCTCAGTTGCACATTATTAATGGATCGATTGGTCAATTTAAATTGCCCGCTGTGTTCGCGGGAATCGTTCATCGCCACCGTTGCGTTATCGCCGGATGGGAAAAATGCGGGTTGCTGGAAATCGTTGGAATCGGTTGGCATAAAACGGCGCTCGCCGAACAAATATCCTTCGTTGGCAAAACGGCGTCCGCTCAACAGAAACGTGGTTTGGGGCAACATTGCAGGTCCGCTCAGCGTGAGCTGCGCATTCTGGATGGCAACCGGATTGATATCCTGATTGTTGGGATAACGGGTTTCGTCGCTGGTGTAAAAATCACCGCCGTACAGCTCGCCGCTCCATTCGAACCGTTCCGAACCGGAGCGCAAAACGGTGTTCACCACACCGCTCATCGCCTGTCCGTATTTGGCATCGAAAGTGCCGCTGATCACCTGAACTTCTTCGATGACCGAGCGATCCAGCTCCAGAATGGACGAATTATCATACGGATTGTTGACGCTGACGCCCTCAACCTGATACTGGACTTCGCCCAAACGCCCGCCCCGAAAGTGACCGTCCACCACACCGGCCTGCAAATTGACAATCTCGGTGAGGTTCTGGATGGGTAACTGCTCCAGCTCCTCTTTGTTGACATTGGCCACCGCGTTTGTCACGTTAAATTCAACCAGCGGTTTTTCGGCTGTGACCACAACTTCCCGGCCTTCAACGGCTTCTTCGGCGAGTGTCACATCCAAACGTGTGGTTTGGTCGGCGGATATCCGCACTTTTTCATACACTTTTGTTTGATAACCGACGTAATAAACCCGAACGGTATAAGTGCCGGAACGGATGTTCAGCACAACAAAATAACCGTCAAGATCGGTGGAGGCACCCAGTTCTGTTCCGTCGATGACCACGTTTGCGGCAATCAGCGGTTGCCCGGAATTGTCGGTTACGAGCCCGGTTAATTTACCGGTTGTCTGTGCAAAACTGCCAATAGACAAACAGCAAACCAGCACAAACGCAAAAAATTGTGTTCTGAAAAAATCAGCCAGGCATCCGACCGCACGACAAGTATAACGATACATAGACTCACCTGTAACTGTTCTGTGATTAAATTTCCGTGTGCTGCCGCCAAAACGACAGCACACGGTTATGAAGATTTAACAGCAGGTCATACGTTACTTGAGCAATACCATTGTGCTGGTTTGGCTCTTAATCGATTGTCCGGTTTTTGCGTTGTTCAAATTCACTTGATAGAAATAAATTCCGGATGAAATATTATCCGCATCGAACTGAATGGACTGCGCACCGGCGGATTGCGCAACGGTTTTCACCGTAGCAACTTCCTGGCCTAACAAATTGTAAACAATCAGGTTAACATCGCCGGCAAACGGCACGGAATATTGAATGGTCGTAGAGGGATTGAACGGGTTCGGGTAGTTGCCGAGCAGCTCAATTTGTGCGGGAATAGTTGCAACCGGATTATCGCCGATTGCGGTTAAGCCGATATCCATCAGCATCCACGGGGTTGCGGGGCCATTGCCGCTTTCGCGGAACCACCAGGTGCGTGTGCCGTAATCTTGTGCCGGATCGTCGAATGAATCGCCGTCAGCCAGCATAACGCCGCCAAAAAGCAGGTGATCACCCAGGTCAACCGGGTAATTCAGGTATGCCAGATCCACTTTCATTTCGATCGTGTAGCCTTCGTCAACATCGGTGTTGTCATTCACGGTTGTTGCGCCTTTTAAGGTCATCGCGAATTCGGCTGCACCGTCGGCGATGAGCACCGGCAGGTTATCGTATGCGGAAGGATTGCCGAGCGTGTCATCAAATGTTGCGGTCAATTGATAGAAAATGTGGCGGTTATCCGCATCAACAGAATCGCGATCCATTAATGAAAAGCGCACGCCATCCAGCCGGTCGAATTGGGTGGAGCCTTGCACCAGCTGATCGTTGACATCGGCGCTCAAATACAGAAAATTATCGCGGAAGAACATTTTGATGGTTGCATGCGATCCGTCCAGAACCGGCGGACGGGGATTTCCGTTCAATTCCGGCTGGAATTGTCCGCTGCGATAAGGGCCAACGCCCGGATAGGTATCGCGTAGCAGGCTGTCATCCCATGCGATATCGAATGAATAGGCGTATTGCCACATATCGTCGGTCAGATTGCCATCAATTGTCGGTGCGGCAAAATTGGTTCCGTTCGGTACGCGAACGTCCGGTCCAACTTCCGGCAAGGTGGCTGTATTTACAGTAATATCGGGATGTGCCATAATGCGCCCGACGTTGTGGTCATTCCCATTCCAGGGGCTTTGCCAGCTTGTGCGGGAAGATGTAATACGCTCCGGTTGACCGGAATGCACCCAGTCGGTATCCCAAATGGAGAAATTCAGTTCGACCACATCGCCGTTTGCACCGGTGATGTCGTAACCCATTTCATCGAGGCTGATGCGCATTTCAATAACATAGCCTTCGTCGGGTGTGGTATCGTCGTTGGATATTCCGCCGACAACCCGGAAACCGGCATCCCATGCAGCGCGTTGTTCCGGCGTGCGGGTTGTATCGCCAAAATTACCGAATCTGCCGATAAACCGCGGTTCTGCGCCGGGAACAATCAAGCTGTCCACATTCACATACCAATAGGTATAAAAATATTCGCTGGGAGGTGTGGGGCGGTTTGCGCTGAGGCGATCTTTTACAGACATCAGAATGCCATCCCAACGTGCCCAATCCTGCAAACCGCCAACCGATGAATCTGCGCATTCAAATGCGAGATAAATCTGGTTGTTATCGGTATCGGAAAGGAATTTTACAATCGCATCGGTTTGGTCAAAATAGACATCCGGCTGAAATTCTGAACGCCAGCCGCTGGTGGGCATTGCGCCCTGTTCGCCGAATTTCACGGTAATTTGCTCTGCCTGGCTCCACACAGCTTCATCGAGTGTGCCGTCCAGTGTAATCGTTGCTCCATCGATGGAACGTGCCCAAACCACGTCATTCCCGAGCCGGGAAACCTGGCTCCAGGCACTACCTGATAGCATAAACAAAAGCACCAGGCTTAAAACTAAAGTAGTAAACCTTTTCATACTGACCTCCTAAAGATTGATGATGGGTTGAATATATCAAGTGATAATTTGCGGGCTATTTTTGTGACACCCACAAGACCCGCCGATTACCAAACCAGTTGACAGACTTTCATGATACGGTTGATCCACTTCCACCTCACCCGAGATCATTTTGAGCAAATAAGAAACCGCCTTGTTTCCTAATTCTGTGATCGGGGCGTGGACGGTTGTTAAACGTGGCGTTAATAATCGCGTCAGGAATACATCATCAAATCCTGTTAGCGCCACATGATCCGGTATTACAATATTTGAATCTTTTGCCGCTTCGTATGCACCCAGCGCCATCATGTCATTGGCTGCAAAAACAGCTTCCGGTTTATCACTTTGGCTCATTAGTCGCATAAAGCCGTAGTATCCGCTTTTGGATGTAAAATCGCCATTTACCACAAAAGCCGGATTAAAATCAATGTTGTGCTTTTTCAGCGTATCTTTAAATCCGCTAAATCGTTCTTCGGCATCGCAGTTGCCTTCCGGGCCTTTTATCATGCCGATTTTTTTATAGCCATGTTCAACAAGATGCTCAACATTTGCGGCGGCTCCGCGGTAGTTATCGATTCTGAAGCTGATGTATCGGTCCAGATATTCCGGGTTTTTCAGGGCATTGAGCAGCACCAACGGCCGGTTAATTTTTTCGATAAAGGAAAACAGCTCGCTGTCCTGAAGTTGCGGCGCCATGAGAATCACGCCATCTACCCTGCCACTGCCCATAAACGCCATCAGCGTTTCGATGGTGTTCCGGTGGCTGTGCGAGCTGGAAATCATGACATAATAATTGGAGCGATACGCCGCTTCGTCGATGCTGTGAATCAGGTCCATGAAAAATTCATCAACCAGTTCCGGTAAAATCACACCGATGGTTTCCGTTTTCCGTCGCGATAATCCCCGGGCATTCGAGTTGGGCAAATAGTTATGCTGCCGGGCAATGCGTAAAATTTTATTTCGGGTCACTTCCCTGATGGGGCCTTTTCCGTTCAGTGCTCTGGATACGGTTGCTGTTGAAACGCCGGCTTCGCGTGCAATTTCTTTAATATCGATCTTCATATCGCCGCCTGCAAAATGTGTATTCGTAATCGAGGTAATCTGTGGAGTCGCTGCTGCAAAAAATGTAAACGCTTACATTTCATTTTTAGTTTAAACCCGATATTTCTGAATGTCAAGTAAAAAGTTGAAAAAACGGTTGATTGAACAGGATTGGCTATTCCTTTACGCCACCGATCATAATTCCTTGTAAATAATACTTTTGCAGCACCAAAAAAACGATCAGCACCGGAATAATGGTAATCACTGAGCCGGCCATCATCATCTCAACATCCTGAACATGTTCACCCAGCAAATTCGCCAACGCCACTGGAAGCGTGTACATACTTTCTTTCGTCATCACAATCAGCGGCCACAAAAAGTCATTCCATGTGCCCATAAACGTAAATAATGCGAGGGTTACCAAAACCGGCTTCGCCAGCGGCAAAATAATTTTCCGGTAGATCAAAAAATCGTTGGCGCCATCGATTCGCGCGGCTTCAATAAGGCTGTCCGGCACGCTTTGCAAATACTGGCGAATCAAAAAAATGCCAAATATGCTGGCCAAACCCGGAATAATCACCCCAAAATACGTGTTGATTAATCCCATTTTATTGAGCAGTAAAAACACCGGCAACATTGTCACCTGACCGGGAATAATCATGGATGAAATGAGTGCGGCGAAAATCTGCTTTTTTCCCCGGAACGCGTATTTGGCAAATGCGAACCCCGCCATGGAATTGACAAACAGTGACAGCACAGTGACGGAAACCGATAGAATCAAACTGTTTAGAAAAAATCGTGTAACATTAAGTTTTTCATAGAGTTGAACATAGTTGTCGAAGGTGATCGTTTCCGGTAAAAAGCGCGGCGGAAAAACCGATGCTTCCCCACTTTGCATCAGCGATGCGCTGAGCATCCAAAAAAAGGGCAGCAATGTGACGAGCGCAAAACCTGTCATCACAATATGCAAAACAATCACCTGCAACACGTTTTTGCGGTTTGGTTTCATGCGGCAAACCTCGCGGTATGTTTGCGAACCAAGGATTGCACCCCGCCCAGAACCACCAAAATGAAAAAGAAAATGAACGCAATTGCGCTCGCATAACCCATTTGCCACCAGCGGAATCCCTGTTGATAAAGATAAAGCACAATGCTGAGCGTGGAGTTCAGCGGACCGCCTTGCGTCATTACAAAGGGCTCGGCAAATAATTGAAAATACCCGATGATGGTTATAATTGTCACAAAAATAGTCGTCGGTGCCAGCGATGGAATCGTAATGTAGAGCTGCTGCTGAAGCCAGTTTGCCCCGTCAATCCGGGCGGATTCGTAAAGTGAAGCCGGAATTGCCTGCAATCCAGCCAGAAAAATCATCATGTTGTATCCGAAATTTTTCCAGACCGCCAGAATAATCAGCGCCGGCATCGCCCAGAACGGATCACCCAGCCAATTCACCGGATCGATGCCAAAAAATGAAATAATGTAGTTTACCAATCCAAATTTGGGATGATAAAGATATCGCCACACCACCGCAACAGCCACCAGCGTGGTAACAACCGGCATAAAAAACGCCAGCCGGAATAATTTTTTGAATCGCAACAGTCGCGAATTGAGCGCAATTGCGGCCGATAGCGATACCAAAATAGTCAGCGGTCCGCCCACCAGCACAAAATATGATGTATTGAGCAACGCTTTCCAAAATAGCGGGTCAGCAAATGCCCTGCTGTAATTTTGCGGGAAATTGAATCTGGCGCGATCGACGTTACTCAATGCGTACACGTCGAAATCTGTTCCGCTCAACAGCAAAGCGGCGGCAATGGGCAAAAAGAAAAAAACAATCAGCGTGCCCAACGCGGGCGCCAAAAAAAAGTATGGTGTGTAAGCTTTTGTTTCCATTTATTTTAGCTCACTCAATTATACAACAGGTCGTTTTCCAGCAACCAGCGGCGTTTTTCCAAAATGCGGTCAACTTCACGATTCAATTGTTGAATGGCGACCTCCAAAGTCACCTGTTCGTAAATCACTTTTTCCAGATATTCCTGAATTTTTACCGCAATTTGCTCCCATTCGGCGATCGGCGGTGTGGGCTGAACCGTGTTCAACTGCTCAAAAAATGCCCGGATTTCCGGATCATTTTGCAATTGGGGACTTTCCCAGGCTGAACGAACTGCCGGTAAATCGCTGGTGATGTTAAAAAACTCGATCTGCGTTTCTTTGCCGGAGAGAAACTCAACAAATTTCCACGCGGCTTCGGGATGTTCGGTTGTTCGGAAAACCACAAGACTTGCACCGCCGGCAACGGAATTGCTGTGCACTTTTTCTGGCATCGGCGCGGTGCTCCATTTACCCGCCAGCCCGGGTGAACGACGCCGTATTTCGTTGACATTCCACGGTCCGGTGATGGTCATCGCGAAATCGCCGTTTTCAAATCCCTGATAAATATTGGCGAATTCCGTCATCGTTCGCGGCGCGAATCCGTTACGGAAAAAATCGATATAATACGATAACGCTGCCACCGTTTTCGGATCGTCGAATGCGCCGTAGCAGTTATTTTCTTTCAAAATGCTGCCGCCGTTGCTCATTATCAAAATGACCGGCACTTGCCAGTCATTAAAAATCAGCGAGAAAAACACCGCATATTTTTGCTTATCTAAATTGCTGATTTTTCTTGAGATATCAACCCATTCTTCCCAAGTTTGCGGCGGGTGGGCATAGCCTGCGTTTTCAAAAATATCGGAGCGATAAAAAAGCAGCCGCGTATCCACATACCACGGAACGCCATACACTTTGCTGTTGACGACATTGGTTTTCCAAACCCCTTCGAAGTATGCTTCCGGCTGGACAATCCGGGAAGTTGTGATGAGTGAATCGAGCGGTAAAATGGCATCCAGCATGGCAAATTGCGGCACCCAGGTGTTGCCCAACTGGCAAACATCAGGCGTTGCCTGACCGGCGTATGCGGTCAATAATTTTTCGTATGCGGCGCCCCAGGGGATGGATTGAACGGTTACATGAATGCCCGGATTTTCGGCTTCGAACTGCGGAACCAGCTTCATCACATGCTCGCCCTCTGCGCCCATCGCCCAGAAAACGAGTTCTGTTTTGTCACTTTGCCCGGATTCGCAGGACCAAAACCACAACATCGCAAACAGCAGCAAAGCCACTCGCCTGTTCCGGTATTGCGAAAAAATTTGGGGTACATCGTCGCGCATGGTACACCCTGAATTTGTTATCACAAAATGTAAACGTTTACATGAAATTACGGTTGAACGCGATAAATGTCAAGCCCAAACTGATCACCGTATTTTCGCGCAGGGCAAGCAAAGTTGATAAATTATTATTATTTATTGATTTGAAATATTGCGAAGTGATGCAAAAAAATGCTCTACTGCGTGACAGAATAAGTTACAGGCATACTTTCATTATTGAATTGATTAACCGCGGAAACCGCAATTTTTTTCAATTGCGAATCCAGATAAACCCGGGTGCTGTCGGTAGATTGCTCTTTCGAAAGGATGGATTGGGTCATCGGCAGCGTGATTTGGCGATCAAATTGTCCGGTAATTTGGGCAGACCAACCGGTTTCATATTGTGTCTGAACCACCCAGCGATAGATATGTTGCGCGTCCGGATGTGACCATTTCACGAGAATTGAATCACCGCTGATGCTGCAATTGATTTCCGGTGCAGCCGGTAAGTCGCTGCTCAGCCACGGAAAAGCGGGCGGCAACGCCGGACGGCGATACGGTCCGTTACGCAAATTTCCGGCAATCGCGCTGCTGTCGTTCATCAACGCACGCATACTGAAGTGAATGTGACCTGGACTTTCGTGCTGGAATCCCCGCTCAATCATAATCTGACTGATAATTTCCCGCGTATCCTCATCGTTGCCGTAACGGCTGGTGAACAATCCCGGCCAAATGTGTCGCGAATGCCGGTTTTCGCGCGACCACCAGCCGAGCAACACCGGATAACTCTGATCAATCTGGTTCACCGGCCAATACAATTGCGGTGACCAATAATCGATCCATCCTTCATTGAGCCACAGTTTGGCGTCGGCGTAGAGCATGTTAAACTGATCGTATCCGCGAATGGACGGCGGGTTACCCGGTCGCCAGATTCCGAACGGACTCAGCCCGAAACGCACCTGAGGTTTTTCGGATTTGATCGATTCGTAAAGTGTTTTGATGAAACGATTTACGTGATCACGCCGCCAGTCTTTCCGGTTCAATTTTCCGCCACCGGAGAGGTAGTTTTCCCAACTATCGTCATCCGGAAATTCGCCGTTGTTGTAGGGATAAAAATAATCATCCATATGCACGCCGTCGATATCGTATCGCCGGACGACATCCATTATCACATCCAGTGAATGCTGCTGCGTTTCCGCCATCGACGGATCGAGCCACCAATAACCGTTTTGCAAATCTTTGGCCAACCCGGGCATTTTTTTGACCATCGACTGATCGGAAATGTCGCCGCCGGAGGGATGATGGGCGCGATACGGATTAAACCACGCATGCAATTCCAGCCCGCGTTTGTGGGCTTCGCGAACCCAAAATTCCAGCGGATCGTAAAATGGCACGGGTGGCACACCCTGATTGCCGGTCAAATAATACGACCACGGCTCCAGCGTGCTCAAATACAGCGCATCGCATTGCGGGCGAACCTGAAAAATAACCGCATTCATATTCAGCGATTTGACGCTGTCGAGAATGGCAATCGCTTGCTGTTGCTGGATTTCGGGCGTGAGTCCGGGTTCGCCGGGCCAATCGATATTCGCCACTGTCGCGACCCAAACCGCCCGGAATTCCCGGGAAATTTGGGGAATTTCAGACGGTCTTTCAACCATTGCGGGTTTGCGGGTTGCGCAGGTTGCCATCAAAAATGTGAGAATAAACAGGCTGATTTGCCGGATTCGCAGGTTTCGCACGGGGCACCAATAATGTTATTTGTGATTGGGAAAACAGGTTTAGCACTTTTCAAAAGAAAAACAACCATTTTGCCGCGGATTTTCACGGATAAACGCTGATTTAAAATATGATTTTCAAAAATAGTTCACCATCTGTGAACATCCGTGTCAATCAACGGCAAAACGTTTTGTGAATATCAATCGCAAAAAATCAGGTTACTTCGACAGCGGAGTCACCCAGAATTTTGCGGGCTTCCACCAAAAAATCATCCGTTGGCAGCACTTTGAATCGCCGCGATTTTAGCAGCAGCGCTTCGCCATTGCCATTGGTGTACACGTTAAAAAATAGCGGAATTGAGCCGCGACTGTTTTGGATCAGGCGATAGAGATCGTCAATTTGATCTTCCGAAATATTGCTCGTGTCCACTTTCAGTTTTATCGAACCGGCCATCCGGTTGCGGGATTCGCTCATCGGGATCACCTCATCCACCAACATTTTCAGGGTTTGATCGCCGGCATCGTCCACCTTTCCGGTGACGAACACAATTTCACCGTCGCGGAGATATTCGGCATATTTTTCGTAAGTGCTAGAAAAAACAACACCTTCAAAGGAATTAAATTTATCTTCAAACGTCACAAAAGCCATAAAGCGACCTTTGCGATCCATGTGCCGTTTCAAGATGCTGATCATCGCGGGCAGTTTGACGACCGTTCCGGGGCGATAGGTTTCCGGCTTATCCCAATCAACCGTGGAAAATAATTTGATTTCGTTGGCATATTTGTCGATCGGGTGACCGCTGATGTAAAATCCGAGCAAATCCTTTTCCCGCTGCAACTTGTCTTTGAGCGGCCATTCCTCGATGGCGGGCATCGGCGGGTATTGCAGCAGCGATTCCGCCAGCGTATCGCCGTTATCCGAGGGCATATCGAACAGGCTGATCTGCGATTTGTTCTGCTCTTTTTCCTGACATTTTTGACCGAACGAGAGCGCCATTTCGATGACCGCAAATTTTTGGGCGCGATTGCCTTCCAGCGAATCGAATGCACCGGCCTGAACCAGCGCTTCGAACACCTTTTTGTTGCAGGCGCGCAAATCGAGTTCTTTGGCGAAATCGAAAATATTGGTGAATGAGCCGACGCGTTCGCGGGCATCGATAATCGTTTGGATCGCACCTTTCCCGACGCCTTTGATGGCGGTCAAACCGAAACTGACTTTGCGATCTTCCGGCACATCGAACAGCGCACCGGAATACTGGATATCCGGGCGAACCACTTCCAGTCCCATCCGTTTGCACTCGTCGATGAGCACCACCAACCGTTTGGAATCGTTGATTTCCGACGTGAGCGTTGCCGCCATAAATTCCGCCGGATAGTGCCGTTTGAGATACGCCGTTTGATACGCCAGAATCGAATACGCCGCAGAGTGTGATTTGTTAAATCCGTAACTCGCGAACTTGAAAATTAACTGATAAATTTCTTTGGCGGTTTTCGGATCGATGTTCTTTTGGGCGCAGCCTTCGACAAATTCCACCTCCATTTTTGCCATCAAATCGAGCTTTTTCTTGCCCATTGCGCGGCGCAAAATATCTGCTTTGCCGAGGCTGAAACCCGCCAGATCCGACGCTACCCGCATCACCTGTTCCTGATAAACGATGATCCCGTTGGTTTCCTTCAAAATCGGTTCCAGCAGCGGGTGCAGATATTCCATTTTTTGGCGACCAAATTTCCGGTCGATATAGGTATCGATATTTTCCATCGGACCCGGGCGATACAGCGCGTTCATCGCGATGAGGTCTTCGATGCGGTTAGGCTGCAGCTTACGCAAATATTCCTGCATCCCTTTCGATTCAAACTGGAAAATGCCCACCGTGCTGCCGTCGCAGAAAATTTCATACGTCGCCGGATCGTCCAGCGGAATTTCCTCGATATCAATTTTAATACCGCGTTTGCGAACCATTTCCACACATTTGCTGATCACCGTCAGCGTTCGCAAACCGAGGAAATCCATCTTCAGCAGCCCGATTTCCTCGCAGCCGCCCATCGTAAATTGAGTGGTCGTAACCTTTTGTTTATTCGCATCTTCGGTTTGATAGAGCGGCACAAAATTGGTGATGTCTTCCGGCGCGATAATGATGCCCGCAGCATGCACGGAGGAATGGCGGGAAAGTCCTTCCAGCACTTTCGCGTGGCGGATCAGCTCCTGAAATTTCGGATCGTTGGTTTGGGCAATTTCCTTCAGTTCGGGGATTTCCTCGAAGGCTTTTTCCAGCTTCATCGGTTTGCCCTGGAACACCGGAATCAGTTTGGAGATGCGATCGGCATCTTTCAAATCGATTTCCAGCGCCCGTGCCACATCGCGAATGACGCCTTTCGAGAGCATCGTTCCGAACGTGATAATCTGCGCCACATTCTCTTCGCCATATTTCTGGCGAACGTAATCGATTACTTCTTCGCGGCGTTCAAAGCAAAAATCGATGTCGATATCCGGCATCGAAATCCGTTCCGGATTGAGGAATCGTTCGAACAGCAAATCGTAACGAATCGGGTCCACATTGGTGATACCCAACGCATACGCGACCATGCTCCCGGCAGCGGAACCGCGTCCCAATCCCACCGGAATGCCCTGTTCGCGGGCGTGATTGATAAAATCCTGCACGATGAGAAAGTAACCGGCAAAACCGGTTTTTTCGATCACCGAAAGTTCGTATTTCAGCCGTTCTTCGAGCGTGTTATCGATGTCGCCGTATTTTTTGGCAACACCTTTGAACGATAATTTTTTGAGAAAATCATCCAGCGAGAGGTCTTTGTCTTCTTCCGGCAGCGGGAAATTAGGCAATTTGTGAACGCCCATTTCGATCTCGACATCGATTTTTTCGGCGATTTCCAGCGTGCGTTCCAGCGCCTCCGCTTTGCCGGGAAACATGTGATACATTTCATCGACATTTTTGACATACAGCTCGGTGGTGCCGTAACGCAACCGTTTCGGATCGTTCACGGTTTTGCCGGAGCTGATGCACACCAGCACATCGTGCGAATCGTGATGCCCTTTGTTGAGATAATGGCAATCGTTGGTGGCGATTACCGGAACGTTCATTTCTTTGGCAAGGCTATAGACTTTATCGTAAATCACTTCGTCGGGAATGTTGTGATTCTGGATTTCCATATAATAATCATCGCCGAAAATGTCGCGATATTCGTCAACGCATTTCATTGCGCCCTTTTTGTCGCCGGCTTGCAGAAAGGAAGAAATTTCCCCGCTCATGCAGGCGGATGTGACAATCAGCCCTTCGCTGTATTTGCGGAGCAGTTCTTTATCAATGCGCGGTTTGTAATAAAATCCTTCCAGATAAGCGTAGCTGGAAAGCTTCATCAAATTGCGGTAACCGGTGTTGTTTTTGGCGAGAATGAGCAGGTGATACGCCGTATTATTGCCAACGCCGCGAATTTTCCGGTCGCGACGATTGCCCGGCGCCATATACGCTTCCATCCCGATAATCGGTTTGATACCTGCACTTTTGCACTGTTTGTAAAATTCCAGCGCCCCGAACATGTTCCCGTGATCGGTAATTGCCAGCGCCGGCATGTTGTATTCCACAGCTTTTGCGACCAGCTTTTTGACGCTGTTCGCGCCGTCCAGCAGGCTGAATTCCGTGTGATTATGCAGGTGAACGTAATCCAAAAATACAGCTCCTTTTTTACAAATTTTCCGGTTGTCTGTTTTACTTCGCCGATAAATTTAGGCGTCTGACCCCGAAAATGCAAATTGGAATAAATTCGAAAATCGATTGCGAAGCAAACCGTATTCGCAAAAATTTCCCACCACTTCACTGACGATTTTTTTCAATTCGTACGCAAATTTTAATATTTGATTATTTCACCGGATGCCCTTACCATTATTAATGTTAACCAACGAGAGAGAATCCGAATGAAAAACAATGTTATAATTACCCTGATTCTGATATCCAGTATTTGTTCTTTTGCCCAAAGCAGCGGTAGAATCAGGGATCACGGCATCAAAATCGGCATTTACGAAACCGGCTCATACAACGCGATTACAGATGTTGCGGGCGTTACCGTGGGACATGTGACCGTCATCGAGAATGACAATATCCGAACCGGTGTGACCGCGGTGTTGCCGTATGCCGGAAATATTTTTATGCAGAAAGTGCCGGCTGCGGTGTATGTTGCCAATGGATTCGGCAAGCTGGCCGGTTCAACGCAGGTGGATGAGTTGGGAAATATTGAAACGCCGGTGATCCTGACGAGCACCCTGTCTGTCCCCACTGCCGCTGATGCCCTGATTGATTACACCCTATCTTTTGAAGAAAACCAAAAATCCGTCCGGTCGGTCAACCCGATTGTCGGTGAAACCAACGATGGCTATTTGAATGATATTCAGGGCAGGCATGTCACCAAAGCGCATGTGATTGAAGCGATCACAACAGCAAAATCGGGATACGTGGCGGAAGGTGCCGTTGGCGCGGGAACGGGCACGATCTGTTTTGGCTACAAAGGGGGAATTGGCACATCATCGCGGGTGTTGCCGGCGGATAACGGCGGCTACACGATTGGCGTACTGGTTCAAACCAATTTCGGCGGCAATTTGACCGTTGCCGGAATACCGGTGGAAGCGCCGTTAAAGCGCAATCAGGAAACCAATTCCGGTGACGGATCGTGCATGATTGTTGTTGCAACCGACGCACCACTCACTTCGAGAAATCTGAAGCGTCTGGCAAAACGCGCTATTTTTGGCATTGCCAGAACCGGCGGTCACTGTTCCAATGGCAGTGGCGAATATGTTATCGCATTCTCAACAGCAAAGGGATTGCGAATCCCCTATTTTTCGAAAGGTCAATCACTGCTCGACATTCAGGAATTGCGAAATGATAAAATGACCCCGCTATTTGAAGCTGTAATCGAAGCGACGGAAGAAGCGATTCTCAATTCAATGTTCACCGCCAAAACAACCACCGGGAAAAACGGACGCACCATCGAAAAATTACCGGTGGATAGGGTAATCGACATTTTGAAATACCACAATATTGTTGCTAAATAACTTTTCGCAAACCGGACACCGGCAAGATTGGCGGTTACAGCAAAAAGAATCTCTTTCAAAAACAACCCGTTTTCTTAACTTAATTCACAGTTCACTAATCCAGCCGGGTCAATCCGGATTGATAAAACGTGCGGCTGTTGGTCGTCACAATAATCGGTTGTTTGATGCCAAATTTTTGATCCATATTTTTCAATCGCTGCATCATGAGCAGCGAAATTTCCTGCCCTTTTCTGACCACAACCGCGCCATCGAGCGATTTCACGATATTTTCTTTTAAAAACATGCCCGGTTTTAGCGCATCAATTTCCAGTGCGCGGATTTCATCTTCCGCTTCCGCGTCGTTGCCGTGATACTGTTCCAGCGCCGCAAGAATTTTGGGATTGTATTCCGCAACCCGTTCCTGCATCCGGCGAATGGCGCTGTGGTGGGTAAAATTTTTGATCCGCAATTCATCGTAATCAATTGCCGCTTTCAGAATCTGGGCACCGATAGCCTGATCGAGCTTGCCCCGCATTTCCGATGGCGTGGGGAAACTGCGCAACGGCTTACGCTGGTCGCGGATCATCATCGCCACATCTTCCAGCCGTGGAATGTTGCGGATCAGTCCGGCGGCGGTTGCCGGATGTTTGGCAAACATTTCAATTTCCGATTCAGACAGCGGTTCGCCGATCATTTTTTTCAACATCAATTCCGCAGACAATGTGAGGCAACCGGTTTGGGAAAGCAGCGCTGCAACCTCAAACCGCCACGGATTGCGCAACTTTAACGCAGTACTCAAAAATTTGGCGATATCCCGCAACCGGCTCGCCCGGCTGAACGCTTCCGGATTGGTGAGGGTCAACACTTCAACCAACATTTTGATGCTGCCGGTCAACGTTTTTTCCAGCAATTCCTGTTCGGCAGCATCGATCTCGTGATGTTTCAACGCCAAATCCAGCGTATGCGAAAATTCATCCAGCGAGCACGGTTTGGTCAAAAAACGGAACACATGCCCTTCGTTTACCGCATCCTGTGCGGTTTTTTGATCCGCGTTTCCGGTAAGCATAATCAGCACGGTATCCGGGCGGATCTCCTGCGCCGCTTTCAAAAATTCGATACCGTTCATTTCCGGCATGGTCATATCCGCAACAACCACCGGAAAATTTATTTTTTTCAACAACGCCAACCCGTCGGCACCGCTTTCCGCGGTGTGAATATTGAAACGATTGCGCAAATTCCGGCGATATGCCGATAAAATTTTCGGGTCGTCGTCAACAAAAAGAATGTCATACATCGGTAATTTCCTCCAATTGAACCGATTGAAAATAGACTTTTCGGATTTCATCCAACTGTTTTTTCTGAACTTCGGACAGCAACAATTCCGGCATTTCCGGCAGAACACCTGAAATTTCGTGAGAAATAATATTTGCCGCAAAAACCAGCGCAGCAGCCGAAACCGGTTGGTCTGCCAGCACTTCCGGATCGTGATGTTCAACAATCGCCAAAACGACGTCATCCGGCAAACCCCACAATCCCATCAGATAGCCACCGATTTCCGCATGTGTTGCGCCAAAAACTTCCTGTTCGATGGCAAAACGGTTCACCGGATTTCCCGAAAGTTCGTGTTGCATTTTTTCAAACTCTGCGGGCATTTTTACCGCCAGCACAATTTTTCCCACATCGTGCAGCAGTCCGGCAATTTGGGCGTCGCCCGATTCTTTGTATCTCAAATGATGCAGCGTTGCAAGCTTGCGGGAAATGCCGCTGACTTTTATGCAGTGATCCCACAGCGCATCCGCATTAAACGTAGAATGTTTCGGCACTCTGAATTCCGAGAACACATGGAATGAGATCACCAGTGCGTGGATGATGGTCAGCCCGAGCAATTTTACAGCCATTTCGATGCTGTTAACGCGATCGGCGACGCCAAAAAATGAGGAATTGACGAGCTGCAACACTTTGCTGGACATTCCCAAATCTTCCGCAATAATTGCCGAAACCCGTTTGATCGATGGCTCCGGCTGCTGGATTTCCGAAAATAGCGCCTGCATATTTGCCGACAGGCTCGGGATCGCATTGATTTGTGAAACCAGTTTTTTAAGTTTATCATTTTCAAAGGTTTGGCGCAAATTGATTGCGCGTTCGATGGTCGCGATCAATATTTCCGTGCTGCACGGTTTGGTCAGAAACTGGTGAATAATTCCGATGGAACGGGCGATCTGCTCTTTATCCGCCTGCCCGGAAAGCACCATCCGGATGGTATCGGGAAACTGCTGTTGCACCTGTTGCATCAGTTCCACACCGTCCATTTCCGGCATCCGCATATCCGAAACAATGATATCGAACGGCTTCTGCGCCAACGCTGCCAGCGCCGCTTTTCCGCTTTCCACAAACGCTGTTTCCCAACGGTGTTTTTGTGAATGTACCATCCGGCGGATGCCGTTCAGCACTTTAGCTTCGTCATCGACGAATAAAATGCGGCTTCTTTTTATGTCATGAATCATACATTTCGCTTTGTGTTATTGTTTCTTCGACAGATTTTCCGAAAACTGTCATTCTGTGCATCAGACACAACATCTCATTTATCGCCTGAGCAACAAAATTATCACAAATATTTGTTTACACAACCTATTGTTATTCATCAGTTTGCCGCAACTGAAATTTCTTCCGGGCTGAGCGGCAGGCGGATAATAAACGTGGTGCCGCGGCCCATCTCAGATTCAAACGAAATAGCGCCGCCGTGTTTGACAACCACAACATTGTGGGCAATTGCCAATCCCTGCCCCGTGCCTTTGCCAACCGCTTTTGTGGTAAAAAAGGGATCGAAAATTTTACTGCGGATGTTTTCCGGGATACCCGTTCCGGAATCGCTGATGCGCACTTCAATCTCATTTGCATGTGATGTTGTGAGAATGGTAATTTTGCCTTTTCCGGTTGCGCCGGTTTTTGGGGCGGCAGCGATCGCGTGCGCCGCGTTGATAATCATGTTCAAAAAAACCTGGTTCATTTCGCCAACCAGGCAATACACTTTTGGCAAATCGGGCTGGAAATCGGTCTCCACTTCCGACACATATTTCCACTCATTTTTGGCAACGGTGATGGTGCTTTCCAACGCTTTGTTGATGTCTGCCCAGGATTTTTCCGCCTGCCCGGGATGGGAGAATTCTTTCATCGCCCGGACAATCCGGCTAACGTGGGCAACCCCTTCGATAGATTCATTGAGCGCGTTCGGTGTTTCGCTGAGGATAAAATTGAGATCGGCGTTGTCTATCGCGAACACCATATCCTGCAGCATTTCCGGTGCCAGCCGGTTCTGTTGGGCAGCTTCGATAAACGGGTTTATTTTTTCCAGCACCACTTTCAAATCTTCAAAACTGTCTTTCAGAAAGCGGATATTATCGCCGGTATATTGCATTGGCGTGTTAATTTCGTGGGCGATGCCGGCGGCAAGCTGCCCGATGGATTCCAGCTTTTGCGCCTGATTTAACTGTTGTTCCAAAATTTTCTGGTGAGTGGTGTCTTCCCCGATAATCAAAATGCCGCTACGGGCAAAATTGTTCATCGTCATGGAGCTGATGGTCAGGTTCAGATAGCCGTCGTTTCCGGCGGTATTTTTGAATGCGATATCGATCAGTTTCTCAGTTTCGCCGGTTTTCATTACCGATTGAATGCTTTTGATAATGCGCGTCCATTCCCAATCCAGCATCATTTTGTCAATTCGTTTACCAACGCAATCCAATTCCCTGATGCCAAACTGTATTTCTGCAGCCCTGTTCCAGTGGGTCAACACACCGTCCGGTCCAATGCCGATCATCACCGATGTAATGGCATCGAGCAACTGTTCATTCTGAACGTGAATTTTAAAAAATTCTTCCTCTGTTTTTTTCCGGCGGGTGTAATCTTCGATCTGCACCACAAATTGAAAGGGCTGCCGATCCATATCGAGAATGATATTTGCCCGGATGATGGCATAAATCAGCGCGTTATCTTTGCGCATTAGGCGTGTTTCGAAGGCAATTGAGGTGTTTTCCAGCTCTTTTAGCTGATCAAAATGGAATCTCGATTTTTTCCGGTCGTCGCTGTGAACCAGATTGCACATTGCCAGATGTTCCAGCTCTCCGGCGGAATATCCGGTAATTGCCGAAAACGCCTGGTTCACCATTTGAAATTTGCCATCCAGATTGCAGGTGACAATACCGATCGGCGCATTTTCGAGGGTCAGCCGGAGCTTTTCTTCACTTCGCCGTAGCTTTTCCCGGCTTTCTTCCAATTGCTGTTGCTCACGCAATCGCTCGGTCGTATCGCGAATGATGCCGATAAAATAATGCTTTTTGTTCAATTCCACATAGGTGATGCTCGCCTCGATGGGTAGAAGGCTGCCGTCTTTTTTAATATGCTGACTGTTGATAACCCTCAATTTTTGCTCGACAAAGACTGCCGAAAAATCATCCCAGTTCAGTTCGCCGGTAAACACGGCTTCGATGTCCATCACGCTCTTTTTCAGCAACTCATTGCGGGTGTAATTGAGCATCGTGCATGCGCGATCATTTACATCCAGAATGTTGCCGGTTTGCGGATCGATTACATACAACGCATCGCTGATGTTGTTGACCATTTCCCGGAACAGCAGCAATTCCGACTCGCGTTTTTGGCGCTCGGTGATGTCCTCAATTTCAATCACAAAACGGAGCGGGAATTTTTCGTTAATCCGGATAACGCCCATATTCACTTTGCATTCAACCCGGCTCCCTTTTGCGTTCAGCAAGCGAATGTTCCCGGTAAATCGATCGATATCGCCGCGGATCAATTTGAAAAACTGTTGCTGTAACAATTGTCTGTATTTCGGGAGGACAAATCCGGTAAATTTTTTGCCGGATATTTCCGCACAGTGGTACTGGATAATTTTACAGAAACTTTGGTTCACGTTGAGAAACCGTCCGTCCAAATCCAGAATCACGATGCCAACCGGCGCATATTCCATCAATAAACTATGCTCGATCTCATTTTCGATCAACTGCTGCTGATTTTCCGCCAGCGCATTTTCCAGATTCACCCGCTCGGTTAAATTGCGGATGACCAGTAATTTCCGGGATTTTCCGTTGTGAATAAAACTGGATTCGGTAATCTCGACGGGAATCTTTTTGCCCGATTTGCCGATCGCGTAAACGGCTTGCAAGTCAGGCAAATTTTCGATCGGCCGGCGGTTGCACTCGGGAATCAGTTGCTGCAGCGGCAATTGTTTCAGCTCATTTTCCGAAAAACCGCTCAGCCGCACCGCCGCCGCATTTGCAAAAACGATAGCATCGTTGGCGTCCAGTTCCAGCACGGCATCGCGCATTGCCGAACAAAGCGCAGCAAAAGGATCGCCGGAACCGGCTTCCTGCTGCAATTGCTTGAGTTGTGATGTTTGCGTCATTTTGGTCAAACTTTTGTTAAGTTCGTATAAGTTTTAACATGATACATCATCGGCAACTGCGGCCGATTAATGATTGATAAACGTTGCCGGACAACGTTTTCGACAGTTCAATCCGACGAGAAAAACTTTGTGTGTACATAACAATGGTTGGATTTATCCACAAAAAGGATTGGAAATTTTTCTGCCGGTTTAATCAGTTTCAAATGCCTCAATAATATTGTATAATACAGAAACAGGTTGCTGCATCATGCAATCTGCAACTTTTGGCACCGGCAATCGTTGAAGATTGACCGTAAAAATTTGGCAAAAACCGGAGGAATTATAGATGGAACAGGAAAGAAAATGGGTTAAAATTGGTCCCTTTTCCGGCATTATTGTCGCGGAAATGATTGCAGATGTTTTAAAATCAGAGGAAATTCCCTGTTTGTTGAAAAAAAACTGGCTCGGTTCCGCGTTTGGCGAATCCGGCTTCAACACGTCCAATGAGCAACCCTATATTTTGGTTGACGAAAATTATCTGGAAGCCGCGCAAGATATCGCCGAAAACATTTCCGGCGAATACGAAGAACCGGAAACCGACGAAGCAGACGAATCCGAATAATCAGCATTGCGCCCTCTCGAAAAGATTTTTAATTGTATTCCGAAAAAAAATTCTGTATCATTTCGGCTATTCAATTTGATGTGCCGTTCGCACTTCGGCTAACCGAAACCGATAACCTATGGTAAAATTTAATATGTCGCATCCTTCATATACATTGGTCAAACAATCGAATATCCCGGAAATTAACGGTATTGCCTATAGGTATCGCCACAACAAAACCGGCGCCGAAGTCCTCTCAATTGTCAACGATGATGAAAATAAAGTGTTTAGCGTCGCATTCCCCACATTGCCGGAAAATGCCAACGGCGTGGCGCATATTCTGGAACACTCCGTGCTGTGCGGATCACGAAAATATCCCGTAAAAGAGCCGTTTGTGGAACTGCTGAAAGGCTCGATGTATACTTTTTTGAATGCGCTGACCTATCCGGACAAAACGGTGTATCCGGTTGCCAGCACCAATCAACAGGATTTTTACAATCTGGTGGATGTGTATCTCGATGCCGTATTTTTCCCAAATATTTCGCCGGAAATATTGAAACAGGAAGGCTGGCATTACGAGATGGAGAACACCGAGTCGCCGTTAAGCTTCAAAGGCGTGGTGTTCAACGAGATGAAAGGCGCGTATTCATCACCGGAACGGGCAATTTATTTTGGCAGCCGACGCTCCATTTTTCCCGACGGGCTGTACGCAGTCGATTCCGGCGGCGATCCGAAGGAAATACCCTCACTCAACTATGAATATTTCAAAAAATTTCACGAAACGTATTATCATCCCTCCAACGCGTTTGTTTATTTTTATGGCGATGATGCGCCAGATAAACGTCTCGAAATGCTCGATGAATATTTGTCCCAATTCGAGCCGCAACCGGTAAACCGGGAAATTCCGCTGCAGCCGCGTTTCGAATCGCCGCGCACGGAAAAGCTGGTTTACATCGCCCCGCAGGACACGGATATTTCCAAAAAATCGATTGTCACCATTAACTGGCTGCTGGATGAAACGCTGGCGCTGACCGAACGGCTGCGCTTCAGCCTGCTCGATCAGGTTTTGATTGGCAACCCCGCATCGCCATTGTGGAAAGCGCTGATCGATTCCAGTTTGGGCGACGATTTGTCCGGGCACGGGCTTTCCGGCAGTTTGCGGGAAATGTATTTCACAACCGGTTTGCGCGGCATTTACCCGGAAGATGCGGAAAAAGTGGAAAAAATTATTTTCGATGCGTTGCGGCAAATTGTGCGGGAAGGCTTATCGCAAAACACCATCGAAGCTGCGATGAACACCATGGAATTTCGCCTGCGGGAAAATAACACCGGTTCAACGCCGCGCGGGCTTTCGCTGATGAGCAGGATTTTGTCACCGTGGATTTTTGGCGCCGATCCCATCGAAATGCTCGGTTTCGAAAACGTTCTTTCCGCTGTGAAAGCGGATTTGGCGGCAAACCCGCGCATGTTCGAAAAAATGATCCAGAAATATTTGATCGAAAATACCCATCGCACCCGCGTGTTGCTGGTGCCCGATCCGCAGCTGGCGGATCGCGAAGCAGCTGAGGAAACGGCGCATTTGAACAAAATTGCCGCAGAATTATCCGATGACGATCGCAATAAAATTATCAACGAAACCCATTTGTTGCGCGAAATGCAAAACCGGGAAGATTCTCCGGAAGATCTCGCCAAAATCCCCCGGCTGAAACTGTCGGATCTCAAACAAAAGCACACGCCGCTGCCCATCGATATTCTTGAATCGGGCAAACAAACCATGTTGTATCACAATTTGTTCACCAGCGGGATTTTGTATTTTACGGTCGGCTTCGATTTGCGGCAAATTCCCGAACGACTGCTCCCCTACCTCCCGTTATTTGGTCGCTCGATGTTGGAAATGGGCACAAAACATGAGGATTTTGTCACGCTTTCCGAACGGATCGGACGCGATACCGGCGGGATTTCGCAATCACCGATTGCCTACACACCCAAAAATTCGCGCGAAACCTCAGCCTGGCTGATGTTCGACGGCAAAACCACAGCGGCGCAAACCGGAAAATTGCTGGATCTGCTGCGCGATGTGCTGCTGCTGCCCAATTTCGATAACCGGGATCGCTTCCGGCAAATGGCGCTGGATGCCCGTTCCGGAATGGAAAGCGCCCTCACAAGCAGCGGACACGGCACGGTGATGCGCCGGTTGAGCGCCTGTTTTACGCAATCCGGTCGCTTTAACGAAAAGATCGGCGGACTGAGCCAACTCATCTTTTTACGTGAGTTAGTTGCGCGAATCGATAGCGATTGGAATAGCGTTGTCGCTGATCTCCGGGCATTTCACGATGCGCTGATCAATCGCGACGCGCTGATTTGCAACGCCACTATCGACGCAGATCACTGGCGGGAAATCGAGCCGCAAGTCCGGGCGTTTATCAACGATCTGCCCCAAAAACCAGCCCACCGGGAACCGTGGACAACCGCGCTGCTAACCGGATTTGAAGGACTGAGCATCCCCGCAAAAATCAATTTTGTGGGAAAAGCCGCCAATATTTTTGATAGCGGTTACACCTTTCACGGATCTGCGCTGGTTGCCAACAAATTGTTGCGTACCGGCTGGCTGTGGAATCGCGTTCGGGTTCAGGGTGGCGCGTATGGGGCAATGTGCCAGTTTAACCGGCGTTCCGGCATTATCACGATGTTATCGTATCGCGATCCTAACCATTTGAAAACATTGGAGATATTTGACCAATGCAGCGAATTTTTGCGCGGTACGCGGATCAACACGGATGAGCTGACAAAAAGCATTATTGGCGTCATCGGCGATTTTGACAGTTACGAATTGCCCGACGAAAAAGGCAATACGGCAATGATGCGCTACCTTATCGGCGAATCGGACGACGATTTGCAACGATTGCGCGATGAAATTTTGTCCACTACTCCGGCGGATTTTGTGGCATATGCCGCAGCGCTGGATTATTTCCGGGACAACGGCATCGTCGCCATCGCCGGAAACGAATCGTCACTTCAGGAAATCAATCGCCAAAAACCGGATTATCTGAATATTATTAATGTGTTGTAACCGAGGGCAAAAACGCCGCAAATGGGCTATCTGATCATCATTGTTTTTTCTCTGCTGATGTCGTTTTTCTTCTCCGGAACGGAAACAGCATTTGTCTCGCTGAACAAAGTTCGGGTGGAATTATGGCGCCGCCAAAATGAACGCATTGCCGCAATTATCCTCCCTTTTTTGGAAAAACCGGAAAAATTTCTCTATTCCACACTGATCGGGAATAACATTTTCAACGTTGCATTTGCGACGCTGGCAACCATTTATTTCAACCGGTTTATCGAACCGGAATGGACCTGGTTAAGCATTGTTTTTCTTACACTTATCATTGGTGAAATTTTACCGAAAACCATCTTCCGCAGCCTTGCGGACTGGGTGATTAAATACGTTTCGTATCCGCTGCATTTTTTTTATTACCTGTTTCTGCCAATGATTGCTGTTATCAGTAAAATTTCTGAATCGCTGATGTTTTTTGCCGGGTTTCGCAACCACGAAGTGCAGCGTTTTTTCTCTGATCAGGATATCGAAATTTTGCTGCACGAAAGCGAAAGCATCGCTGAATATGTGACGCCGCGCGGAGCTGAATATCTGCGGCGCGCGCTCGGATTCCGCAATCTGCGGGTGCGCGAAGCGATCATTCCACGTGCAGAAATGATCGCGGTTGAAGACACAATTTCGTTGGACGAGCTGTACCGGCATTTCACAAAAAGCGGACACAGCAAACTACCGGTGTATCACGATAATCTGGATCAGATAGTCGGCGTAGTTTTTCTGAAAGATTTGTTCCAGAATCCGCCGGATCTCAAATCAATTATCCGCGAAGTGATGTTTGTGCCGGATTCCAAACGCTGCTCACAACTGCTCACCATTTTCAAACAGAATAATATTTCGATCGCGATTGTGTTTGACGAATACGGCGGCACTGCCGGAATGGTCACCACAACCAACCTCGTCAGTGAGCTTTTTGGCGATATCGATGTAGAATTTTCGCCGAAAGAATTGATGATCCGCAAGTTGAGCCACAACGCGTGGATGATCAACGCGCGCATCGAAATCGATGACCTCAACGAATCGCTAAATACCAAAATACCCGACGGTGATTACGAAACGCTGGCGGGATATTTGTTGGTAAAAATCGGACACATTCCCAAAATTAACGAACAAATAGAAATTGATGATTACCGGTTTATTGTGATCAGCGCCAGCCGGCGACGCATCCAGCATGTAAAAATGATCCGGCTGGGAACCGCAAATCCCAAAGTCTAAAACGACTTTACTTTTTCATAGAAATGGCTTATATTTATGGGCTTATGGGATTTTTAACAATGGTTCATAACTGCGAACAAATACAGTGGCTGCAACAGATGAGAACACAATTTCAATTGCAGCAGAAATCGATAATAAATTCATGATCCCCTGCCATTCATCCGGTGACAGGGTTATTTTTTTTTAAGAATTGCAGTATGATCCGGTGTGAAATTGAATGACGCGCAACATTAAACTGATTGTTGAATACGACGGAACAGCTTATTTCGGCTGGCAATACCAGGTTGCAATGCCTACGGTTCAGGATGTGCTGGAAAAAGCAATCCACAAACTAACCGGCGAAACTGTGCGGGTTACGGCAGCCGGCAGAACCGACACTGGTGTTCATGCGCGGGGACAAGTGGTTAATTTTCCACTGACCCGGGAGTTACCGGAATACAACATAAAAATGGGATTGAACGCGCATTTGCCGGATGATGTGGTTGTGAAATCCGCAGAAATTGTCAGCGCAACATTCAACGCCCGTTTTGATGCAACCGCGAGAGTGTATCAATATTTTTTGATGACAGAAATATCCGCGCTGCACCGCAATTATTGCTGGCAAGTGTTTCAACCGATGAATACGAAGGTTTTTGCGGAACTTGCCGCAATGCTGACCGGCGATCACGATTTTGGCGCATTCTGCCGGGTGGAAACCGATACGGAACACAAACGCTGCATCATTTCTGAATCATTTTGGCGGCAGGAAAACGGGTTTTGGATTTATCGCGTAACAGCCAATCGCTTTTTGCACGGCATGGTGCGAACGCTGGTCGGTACGATGGTCGATGTAGCCAAAGGGCGTTTCAGCGTTGCCGATTTTCAGGAAATATTTCAATCCTGCGACCGGACAACCGCTGGTCCGGCGGCACCGGCAAAAGGGTTGGTTCTTGAGGAAGTTGTTTATTAACAAGATGATAAATACAAATCAACAAATGATTATTTTGCTCAGGAAACGGCAAATGTTTCTGGATGAACATTCAACCATGAAACGGGAAATCCGGAAAAAAAATTCCGGCAGGTTCCGTTTTTCGCAACTGTGGATCAGCTTTTTGTTTTGCATGCTAATCATCCCGTCGCTGAGTTGCCAGAGTGTTAAACAGGAATCTGAACAAGATACAAGTGCTTCGCCTGCAGCCACCGTTACCGAACCCCAACCGATCTCAATTTCCACAGAAAATTTGTATTTGTCCCGCCAAAATGCCATCACCCGTGCGGTTGCAACCGTCAGTCCTGCGGTTGTGGGCATCAATGTTAAACAAGTGCAGCGGTTTCAACGCCGCGAGCCATTGAGCCTGTTTTTTCCGGAATTTTACCGCAACCGGATGAGCGAAAGAGAAGTTGAATCGCTGGGCTCCGGTTTTTTTATTTCTGCGGATGGTTTTATTGTCACCAACGAACACGTTGTAAACAATGCCAGGGAAATTTTGATTACCACAACAGACGGCCAGCACCTTAATGCAAAACTGGTCGGTTCGGATCGCGCAACGGATATCGCCCTGTTGAAAGTGGATGGTGACGGTTTTCCGTTTATCCCGTTTGGCAAATCGGATGATTTAATGGTCGGCGAATGGGTGATTGCTTTCGGCAATCCGTTCGGACTTGTGGCGTTAAACGACCAGCCGACTGTGACAGTCGGCGTCATCAGCGCGGTGGATCGCGACTGGGGCAGAACCGGCGAAGGTGCGCTTTATCTGGATATGATACAAACAGATGCGGCAATCAACCACGGCAACAGCGGTGGTCCGCTGGTTAATGCGTTGGGGCAAGCTATTGGAATGAATACATTTATCTATACCGGCAATCAACATGAATCGGGCTCCATCGGTATCGGTTTTGCCATTCCGATCGACCGGATTCAAAATATAGTTTCAGAAATTCGTGAAAACGGCGGGGTTGACCGGAATATCTGGTTGGGCATTGATCAGGTGGTCAGCCTCAATCAGCGGATTATTCGTGCGCTCAACCTTTCCATCAATTACGGCGCAATCATTACTGCGATGGAAAAATCCAGTCCGGCGGATCGCGGTGGATTGGCGGAATACGATGTGATCACCGGATTGAACGGGCAAAGCGTTACCAGCCGGGAAGATTTCATCCAAAAGTTGCGCAATACGGATCTGAAGGTTGGCACTGAGCTGCAATTCACCGTTAACCGCGATGGCAATGAAAAAAACATTACTGTAAAACTTGAACAAAACCCGAGAATGCGATGATTGATCGTTATACACTCCCGGAGATCGGGCAAATTTGGGAAGATGAAAACCGCTTTCGCATCTGGCTGGATATCGAGATTGCCGCATGCGAAGCGCAAGCCAAATTGGGGCGGATTCCCGAGTCTGCCGTCACCGAAATTCGCGAAAAAGCCAATTTCAACTTTCAGCGAATTCTGGAAATTGAGGCGGAAATTCATCACGATGTGATTGCATTTCTGACCAATGTTTCGGAATATGTTGGCGAATCATCCCGGTTTGTGCATTACGGCATGACCTCGTCCGATGTGCTGGACACGGCGCTCTCGATCCAGATGAAACAGGCCGGCGAGCTGATTCTCAATAAATTGGACGCAGTGCTGGAAGTCCTGAAAAAACAAGCTGTTCGCTACAAAAACACAGTGATGGTCGGGCGCTCACACGGCGTGCATGCAGAGCCGTTAACTTACGGATTTAAACTGGCAGTGTGGTACGGCGAGATGCTGCGCAATCGGGAACGGATGCTCAGCGCAATCCGCACGATTTCGGTCGGGAAAATTTCCGGGGCGGTTGGCACATTCGCCCATATGGATCCGTTTGTGGAAGAATACGTTTGTGAAAAATTGGGATTGGCACCGGCGGAAATATCTACGCAGGTGCTGCAACGCGACCGCCATGCGGAATATGTTGCCGCGCTTTCCGTTGTAGCCGCAACGCTGGAAAAAATTGCGCTGGAAATTCGCCACCTGCAACGCACCGAAGTGCTCGAAGTGGAAGAGCCGTTCGGCTCAAAACAAAAAGGCTCATCGGCGATGCCGCATAAAAAGAACCCGATTATTTCCGAACGCATTTGCGGAATGGCGCGACTCATTCGCGGAAATCTGGTGGCTGCGCTGGAAAATGTGGCGCTCTGGCACGAACGCGATATTTCTCATTCATCGGTGGAGCGGGTAATTTTGCCCGATTCCACAATTACGTTATATTACATGCTCGAAAAAACCCGTCATCTGCTGGATGGGATGGTCGTAAATGCGGATAATATGCAACGCAATCTGGATGCCGGACGCGGATTGGTTTTTTCGCAATCCATTTTGCTGGCACTGGTGGACAAAGGCATCACCCGCGAGGCAGCTTACCGGATGGTGCAACGCAACGCGCTGAATTTATATCACAACAACACCACTTTGCTGGATGAATTATTAAAAGACGATGAAATTCTCAAATACCTAACTAAAAACGAACTAAAATCAATTTGCAACCTTGAAAATCGTTTAAAAAATATCGACGTGCCTTTTAAAAGGCTGGGGTTGATTGAATAACCGGAGGAATTATTGTGGAAATTAAAGATTTGTTAGTCGACGACGGCGGGAAAAAAATTTATGCCACCAATCAGTCGGACCAGGTGTTGGTCGCGTTTAATGATGGCGGAAAAAAGAAAGATGCATCAGAAATTGCCTTGTTGAATAACGAGGTGAACACCTATTTTTTTGAGTATCTTGAAAGTTACAACGTTCCCACTTACTTCAATCGCAGATCAGATGACAAAAGTTTTACTGCTCGCAAAATTGAAGATATCCCGATCATCATTTCGGTATATAATGTTGCGTCAAAATCCCTCGCTGTCCGTTTCGGGCTGGATGAAGGAAAAGTGCTGGAATTCCCGGTCGTAGAATTGTATTTTAAGGATGCCGACAAAAAACATCCGATGATCAACGAGTATCACGCATATGCGCTGGGCATTTGCGAACGAAAAGACATGACCAGCATCATGCGCATTGCCACAAAAGTAAACGCTGTGCTGAAATCCTTTTTCGATCGTAAACAATTGAAACTGATCAATTTTACGCTGCAATTTGGCAGAGCTAACAACCAGATCCTGTTAAGCGACGAATTGACATTGGATACCATTAATTTGTGGGGATTGAAGGAAGACGGTTCTTTCGAAAAATTTTCCGAAGGAAAAGACAAAGACCTCAAAGCCTATAAATCCATTAAAGAACGTATTTTAGGCGGCGCCTGATCGCCGGATTTAAGCAAAGGAGAAACACCTTGTTCGCCAGAGATGGACTTGGCATTATTATCGGTACAATCATTGTTTTTCTGGTTAGCGTGGGTGTGTGGTATTTTTTTCCGCACCCCGTTTCATTGACGACGAGCATCGTTTTGGGCATTTTGTCCGTGTTTAATATGTACTTTTTTCGCGATCCGGATCGCAATGTGCCCCGAAATCCGCTGGCCGTCATCGCACCCGCAGATGGCAAAATTGTCACAATTCAAAAGGTTCATGAAACGGAGTATTTCAAAAAAAATACGCATCAGATCAGCATTTTTCTGTCCGTTTTCAATGTGCATGTTAACCGCATGCCCATTTCCGGGCATGTGGATTATCTCGCATATCGCACCGGTAAGTTTTTGGCGGCGTTCAAAGAAGCCGCATCTTCGCAAAATGAGCAAACAGCTATCGGCGTGAAAAATGAGTACGGTCATCAGGTGCTGTTCAAACAAATTGCCGGATTGATTGCCCGAAGGATCATCTGCAATTTGCGCGAAGGTGATTGGAAAAACGTCGGCGAACGAATGGGATTGATCCGCTATGGCAGCCGGGTAGATATTTTTCTGCCCATCAACGCCAAAGTTCTGGTTAAAACCGGGCAAAACGTGCGCTGCGGCGAAACCATTTTGGCAACATTCCCCAACGAAGGCGATCTTCAGACAGAAGCAAAAACCATTGTTGAGCTGCCAAAAACAGAAGTATCTTAAATTCATATTTTATCTGAATTTAGTTAAATAACCCAGGAGTTAAATTGCGAGTAAATGCCAGTATTGTGCCAGGTTTTTTTACCATGGCAAACATGTTTTGCGGCTATTATTCCACAATTTTATCTGCAACCGCATATGGCTCCGGTGCAGGCGAAAATCGCTTTGTGACAGCCGCTTGGCTGATCATTGCTGCTGCCGTGCTCGATGTTCTGGACGGCAAATTGGCGCGGCTCACCGACAGCGCATCCGATTTTGGCGTTCAGTACGATTCGCTGGCGGATGTCATTTCCTTTGGTTTGGCGCCATCGACGCTCGCGTATTACACATTTTTTTATCAATGGGGCACGTTGGGATTGTTGGCCAGCTTTACACCGCTGGTTTTCGGTTCCATCCGGCTGGCGCGATTTAACGTCCAATCAAAAGGATTTCACAAAGATCATTTCAGCGGATTGCCGATTCCGGCTGCTGCGGTTACGATTTGCACTTTTGTGCTGTTTAATCTGGAAATGTGGAATCAACTGCGCTGGTCGAAAGTATTTTTCGCGCTGATTTTGATGGTCGGATTGTTGATGATCAGCAACATTCGTTACGAAATGATGCCCAATTTCAAATTGGGTCACGGTTTTGCAAATTCGTTGAAAATATTTCTGGTTGTCGTTTGTGTCATCGGAATTGTGTTTTATCCGCATAGCTTATTTTTCCCGCTTTCGGTAATGTATATTTTGTCCGGACTTTTGAATGCCGCCATCAAAGCGGTCAAAAAGAACGGGCAACAACCCACAGAATCAGAGGATAAATCGAAATGAAGATAGCCGTTAAAGTTCGCCTGAAGCCCAGCATTCTCGATACTCAGGGCAAAGCGGTTCACAACGCGCTGATCCACCTTGGCTTTGATCAATTAGAAGATGTTCGCATCGGTAAATGGATTGAGCTGAATATTGCGAACGGCACATCCCGCGAAGCCGCCGAAGAAATGGCTCGCGAAGCCGGACGCAAACTGCTCGCCAATCCGGTGATTGAAGATTTTGAACTGGTTTATCTGGAGGATTAATTGTGAAAAGCGCTGTGATAGTTTTTCCCGGCTCCAATTGTGATAGCGACATGCTGCACGCGCTGCAATTGATGGGACATCAGGCTGAGTTTGTCTGGCATAAAACGGCCGATCTGAGCGGTTATGATTTTGTTGCGCTGCCGGGCGGATTTTCATACGGCGATTATCTGCGCTCCGGCGCAATCGCCAAATTTTCGCCGATTATGCGCGCCGTTTCAGATTTTGCGAAATCTGGCAAACCGGTTATCGGCGTTTGCAACGGGTTTCAAATTTTGGTGGAAACCGGATTGCTTCCCGGCGCTTTGCTGCGGAACAGCGGTTTGCGTTTTGTTTGCAAATATGTGTATCTGCGAAACGAAAATCAGACTACCCGTTTTTCCCAAAAAATTCCCAAAAACCACGCGTTGAAAATTCCCATTGCACATGGTGAAGGTCATTATTTTGCCGATGCCGATACGCACAAATCCTTGCAGGATAACAATCAGATCGTTTTCCGCTACGTGAATAGCGAAAACGAGATCAGCGAAACTGCAAATCCCAACGGATCGGTGGATAATATCGCCGGCGTTATCAACAAACAGGGCAACGTGCTGGGTATGATGCCCCACCCGGAACGTGCGATGGAAAAAATTCTGGGCTCCGAGGACGGACGCTACATTTTTGAATCTATAACAGCTTAACGGAAAATTGATATGCGAAGAAGAGGCCTGGGATATTATGCATTGCTGTTGGTTATGGGCAGTGTCATCGGTAGCGTTGTTGGCGATGCCATAAATGCGGTGTTGCCCGAAAGCGTGGTGAAACAATTTTTTCTGCGCCATTTGGTGGATTTCAGTTTTGGACCGGCAACCGTAAATTTGAATGTCGTCAGTTTTACGCTCGGTTTTTCACTGAACATCAATATTATTGGCGTTTTGGGCATCGTGATCATCGCTTATCTGTTACGCTGGATGGACTAAAGGTGCACTTTTTCTACAAAAAATTATGATTTATCTTGAACAGAATGTAAATTCTAACGTTCACTGGTTACCGTCAAACAGCAAGTTTGACCGTTTTTTGGAGAAAATTCATTCGTTAATTAAGGAGGCAAAATATGCCGTTCAACATGGGTGCTGGAGAATTAGTCGTCATCTTTTTGTTGGTGGTGTTGCTTTTCGGTGCCAAAAGATTGCCGGAGCTGGCAAAATCGCTGGGTCGATCGATTCAGGAATTTAAACATGCAACCAAGGGTCTAAAGGACGAATTCGATCTGGATAAAATTGATGATCGTCCCCGGCAAACCCCGCCGCCGCCGAGAGCTTCAGAACCTCAGAACACGGAATCGCGCCAGCAGGAAAATTCCTGAGCGAATTCCATTCAGGTCCAATCTACAAACCTCGACAATAATCCAATTATTATAAATCGGCCGGTTATCAAACGCCGGCCGATTTGTTTAGAAACCACATTATTTCATGCTTTGAATAATGCGTTTACATAGGGAGCAGTTATCTTGGAGTCTGCGATTTCAAAACACAGCCGCTTTGTTCAGGGCGATTTTTTACTCAGCGATGAAATTGAGAAATATCTTCAATCAATTGAAACCCACAAACATTTGAACGCTTTTATTTTTGTTGATGCCGAAAAAGCGCGCCAACGCGCCCGGGAGATCGACCAAAAACGGGCTGCCGGAAAACCGCTCGGCGCACTCGCCGGTGTGGTCATTGCGCTAAAAGACAACCTTTGTATCAAAGATGAACCGGTAACTTGCGCGTCCAACATTCTCGAAAAATATGTTTCGCCGTATGACGCAACGGTTGTTCAAAAAATATTGGATGCGGATGGATTGATCATCGGGAAAACCAATCTGGATGAATTTGCGATGGGCTCATCCACCGAAAATTCGGCATTTGGGCCGGCGCATCACCCGCTGAAGCCGGATTTTGTTTGCGGCGGTTCCAGCGGCGGTTCGGCGGTTGCAGTGGCAACCGGAATGGCGGATCTCGCATTGGGCAGCGATACCGGCGGTTCGGTTCGCCAACCGGCAGCATTTTGCGGCGTTGTCGGGTTAAAACCAACTTACGGCAGGGTTTCGCGGTTCGGGCTGGTTGCCTATGCCTCATCGCTCGACCAAATTGGCACTTTCGGGCGCAGCGTTGCAGATGCCGCAATGTTGCTGAAAGTAATTGCCGGCACCGATCCGAATGATTCGACATCTGCCGAACGTCCGGTTCCCGATTATTTGTCGGATATTTCTGCAACCGGAAAAGCACCGCTGACCATCGGCATTCCCGGGCAATTTTTTCAGGATGGGCTGGACCCCCAAATCAGCGAACGGATCTCCAAAATTATCGATGAATTGAAAAAACGCGGATTTCAAACCAAACCGGTTGATCTTCCGTTGACGGAATATGCGATTGCAACGTATTACATTATTGCTACGGCGGAGGCATCGTCCAATCTTTCCCGGTATGACGGCGTGCGCTACGGTCACCGGTCAGAGAAAGCTGCGGATCTGGAATCGATGTATGTTCACTCCCGCAGCGAGGGTTTCGGAACGGAAGTAAAACGGCGGATTATGTTGGGCACATACGTGTTGTCCTCCGGATATTACGATGCCTATTACAAAAAAGGAATGCAGGTTCGGCGGCTCATCAAAACGGAATACGACAAAGCCTTTGCCGAAGTGGATGTGTTGCTCACCCCCACAACGCCGACAACCGCGTTCAAAATCGGCGAAAAAACGGACGATCCGTTGCAAATGTATCTATCTGATATTTATACAGTTACAGCAAATTTGTCAGGCATTTGCGCGATGTCTGTTCCCGCCGGAACGGATGATTCCGGCATGCCTATCGGCGTGCAGATTTTTGCCAATACATTCGAAGAAACAACGCTGTTGACATTCGGGAGCCAGGTGGAGGAGATTGCAAATGACATTTGAAGCCGTGATTGGATTGGAAGTTCACGCTCAATTGCTGACAGAATCCAAAATTTTCAGCGCATCCAGCGCAACGTTTGGCGGCGAAGCGAACAGCAAAACCGATCCCGTAATTTTGGGGCTTCCCGGTGTGCTGCCGGTGCTCAATCGCCGAGCGGTTGAGTTTGCCATTCGCATGGGATTAGCCACAAATTGCACTATTGCGAAATATAGCCAATTTGCCCGGAAACATTATTTTTATCCGGATTTGCCAAAAGGCTACCAGATTTCGCAATATGAATTCCCGATTTGCAGCGCGGGTTTTGTGCCTATCGAAGTGGATGGCGTGAAAAAAAATATTCGCCTCAACCGGATTCATCTTGAAGAAGATGCCGGCAAATCCATCCACGATCCGGCGCTTGCCGGACACGACACGCTGGTGGACCTGAACCGCAGCGGCGTTCCGCTCATCGAAATCGTCACCGAACCGGATATTCAATCGCCGGAAGAAGCGTATGCCTATCTCACGGCCATCAAACAATTGGTAACCTATCTCGAAATCTGCGACGGAAATATGGAAGAAGGCAGCCTCCGCTGCGATGCCAACGTTTCTATTCGCCCAAAAGGTGACAAAAATCTCGGTGTGAAAACCGAAGTCAAGAACATGAATTCCTTCCGAAATGTGGAACGGGCGCTGATTTACGAAATCAACCGGCAAATCCAAATCGTCGAAAGTGGCGGCACCATTGTGCAGGAAACACTGTTGTGGGATGCCAACGCCAACGTCGCCCGGTCGATGCGCAGCAAAGAAGAAGCGCACGATTACCGCTACTTCCCCGATCCCGATTTGACGCCGCTAATTGTTTCCGAGGAATGGATTGCGGACATCAAATCCGGATTACCGGAATTGCCAAACGCAAAAAAACAACGCTTTGTGAACGAATACGGATTGCCGGAATACGACGCTGCACTGATCGCCGACAGTAAATCGCTGGCAGATTTTTACGAAGCAATTGTTGCAGATTGCCCGGATTACAAACTCGCCAGCAATTGGGTGATGACTGAAATTATCCGGGTGTTGAATGAGCAGAAAATTTCGATCGAAAATTACCCTATTCCGGCAAAAAACATTGCGGAATTACTCAATTTGATTCAAAATGATTCGATATCGTTAAAAATTGCCAAAACGGTGTATGAATTTATGCTCGAATCGGGCAAAACCGCACCGGCAATTATCGAAGAAAAAGGGCTCTCCCAAATTTCAGATTCCAGCAAAATTGAGCCGATTATCGATGAAATTATTGAAAAGAATCCCAAACAGGTCGAAGAATACAGAGGCGGTAAAGATAAGGTGATCGGTTTTTTTGTCGGGCTGGTGATGAAAGAAACCCGCGGAAAAGCGAATCCCGCAGTTGTAAATCAATTATTAAAAGAGAAATTGAACGGATAGGCGTGTGGAAGGTAAAATTTTAATTATCGAAGATCAGGATTATATTGCGGAACTGCTTCGCGATGTTGTAGAGCTTTTGGATCAGGAAGCGGTTTTGGCAGGTTCCGGCGAAGCAGCGGAGCAAGCATTGGCAACACACGCTATCCACTTGGTTATTATGGATTTATCATTGCCGGACATCAACGGAATCGATCTTTACAAAAAAATAATCCCAAAATACCCGCATCTGGAAAAACGGATTATTTTTATGTCCGGTTACGAACCGCAAGATTATTTCGAAGATTTTCTGAAAGAAAATTCCGTTCGGTTTATGCCAAAACCTTTTATGATAAAAGATTTTCAGGAAATGATCAAAGAATTTATCGATCAATAATCCGGTTGCATTTTTTTCTTTTAACACTCTGTTATTATTGTATTTGCGTAGCTAAATTATTGTTGAAAGCCTGGAGATTCCTGCCTTCGCAGGAATGACTGGTTAATATCACAATTGCAAAATAGCTCAAACTCATCTTCAAAAAATCCGAATCTCACAGGTCAAATTGAAATGGCAAAAAACAAAACGCCGGTAAACTATTCCGGTTATCTTCAATTGGATCGCATTTTGGACAGCCAATCGCCAATCAGCGAGCAAGCCGGGAAGCCCTCTCACGATGAAATGTTGTTTATCGTTATTCATCAAACGTATGAATTGTGGTTTAAACAGATTTTGCATGAGCTGGAATCGGTAATCACCATGTTTCGCGAAAAATATGTGGATGAACGCAACATCGGGATTGCCATTCAGCGGCTGCACCGGATTGTCGAAATTGAAAAAGTGCTGATCGACCAAATCCGCATTTTGGAAACGATGACGGCACTGGATTTTCTCGATTTTCGCGGTTACCTCTCCCCTGCCTCGGGATTTCAGAGTTTCCAATTCCGGATGCTGGAAATCCGGCTCGGGCTGAAAACCGATCAGCGGATTCGCTACAGCCAAACAGCTTATCACGAATTATATGAGAAAACCGAACGGGACGCGCTGATCGAAGCCGAAAATTCCCCATCGCTATTGGATATGCTGGAAAACTGGCTGGAGCGAACGCCCTTTCTGGAATTGAAAGGTTTCAACTTTTTGGATGCCTACAGCAATTCTGTCGAAAAAATGTTAGCGGACGAACGTAAACTCCTTTCGAAACAACAACTTACAGAAACAGAAATAAAACATCGCGAACAAATGATTCACATGACAGAGCTGCATTTTGAAACCATCTTGAATCAAAAACGCCACGATGAACTGGTTCAAAACGGACGGCGACGCCTGTCATATAAAGCGATGCTGGCCGGATTGTTTATCAATTTGTATCGCGATCAACCGATTTTGCACCTCCCGTTCAAATTACTCGCGGAAATACTGGATGTGGACGAATTGCTATCCACATGGCGCTACCGGCACGCGCTGATGGTGCTGCGAATGCTCGGACGCAAAACCGGCACCGGCGGCTCCGCCGGCTACAGCTATCTGAAAAATACGGCGGAGAGTCATCGCGTTTTCGCTGATTTATTCAATATTCCGACATTTCTGATTCCGCGCTCGACGATTCCCGATTTGCCAAAACAGATCGAGAAAAAACTAAGTTTTTATTTTACCCAAACCCAGAAATAACAGAAGGTTAACTGTTTTGAATATTCGATTGGACGGAAAAACCGCAGTGGTTTGCGGCAGCACTCAGGGTATCGGTTTGGCAATTGCAGAATTGTTTGCAGAACTTGGCGCACATCTGTTGCTGATTGCCCGAAACGCAGACAAATTGCAATACATTTGTGAATCGCTGCCATCATCGGGGCAACAACAGCACACCTTTTTGAGTTGCGATTTTGACGAGCCGGAAAAACTCCGGGTTCAGTTGAGTGATTGGCAATCAACAAATCCCCAACCGGTGCATATTTTGATCAATAATAGTGGTGGTCCGCCAGCCGGAACCGCCATCGACGCGGAAACGAGCGCGTTTGAAACTGCGTTCAATCGCCATTTAATTTGCAATCAAATTCTGGCAACAGCTTTCGTAAACGGAATGAAAACAGCCGGTTACGGGAGAATTATCAACATCATTTCGACTTCGGTAAAACAGCCGATTCCCGGATTGGGCGTTTCCAACACCATTCGCGGCGCGGTTGCAAGCTGGGCAAAAACACTTGCCGGTGAACTGGCGCCATTTGGAATCACCGTAAATAACGTGCTCCCGGGCGCAACCGAAACACAGCGGCTGTTCGATATTATTGATAAACATGCGAATTCCGCCGGAATATCCCCGGAGGAAATGGCCGCAAAAATGCGCGAATCGATTCCAGCGCGGCGCTTTGCCGAAGCCCGCGAAGTTGCCAATGCTGCGGCATTTCTGGCATCGCCGGCGGCGGCGTATATTAATGGCATCAACCTGCCGGTGGATGGCGGCAGAACGGCTTGCCTGTAACCCAAATTTTAACTACTGAAAAACAGATGAAAACAATTGCAAATTACATCAACGGCGAGTTTTGCGCACCGGTTTCCGGAAATTATATCGAAACGTCCAACCCGGCAACCGGGGAAATTTATGCGAAATTACCCGATTCGGATCATCGCGATGTGCAACTGGCTGTCGAAGCCGCCCAAAACGCTTTTCCGGAGTGGCAAAATACTTCTGCGCAGGATCGCGCAAAACTGCTTTTTCAAATCGCACAGCGAATAGAAGATCAACTGGAAGAACTGGCACTTGCAGAAACCAACGACACCGGAAAACCGCTGTGGCTTTCGCAAAGTGTCGATATTCCGCGAGCTGCAAGCAATTTTCGATTTTTTGCCTCCGGCATTTTACATTTCGCCAGCGAATCGCATATGATGGAAAACACCGCCATCAACTACACTTTGCGCCAGCCGTTGGGCGTTGTGGGTTGCATTTCGCCGTGGAATTTGCCGCTGTACCTGTTCAGTTGGAAAATTGCGCCTGCGCTCGCTGCCGGAAATTGCGTGATCGCCAAACCGTCCGAAATCACCCCGATGACGGCATTTTTGCTGGCGCAAATTTGCAATGACATCGACTTCCCCCCCGGTGTGCTCAATATTATTCACGGATTTGGGCATTCCGCCGGAAAATCGATTGTCGAACATCCAGATGTTTCGGCAATTTCATTTACCGGCGGGACCAAAACCGGTCGCGAAATTGCCAAAACAGCCGCACAGATGTTCAAAAAATTATCGCTGGAAATGGGCGGAAAAAATCCCGTCATCATTTTTGATGATTGCAATTATGACGACATGCTCGCCACAACGCTGCGGTCGTCATTCACCAATCAGGGGCAAATTTGTTTGTGCGGATCGCGAATTTATGTGGAGCATTCGCTGTACGAACGGTTACGCAACGATTTTGTGGAATACGCCCGCGATCTGGAAATCGGCGATCCGTTAGCCGAAGGCACGTTGCAGGGCGCTGTTATTTCCGGCGATCATTTGCAGAAAATCAAATCGTATGTGCAGCTTGCCGAAAAAGAAGGCGGCGAAATTTTATGCGGCGGGAATGCGGTTCAAATAGGCGGACGTTGCCGCAACGGCTGGTTTTTTGAACCGACGATCATCGAAGGATTGTCGTCCGATTGCCGCGTCAATCAGGAAGAAATTTTTGGTCCGGTGGTGACCATCGCACCGTTTGACGATGAAATTGAAGCGCTCCAACTCGCGAACAGCACGCCATACGGGCTTGCCGCAACCATTTGGACAGAAGATTTAACCCGTGCCCACCGATTGTCAAGTCAGCTAAACTACGGTATTGTTTGGGTAAATTGCTGGATGCTGCGCGATTTGCGCACACCTTTCGGCGGCATGAAACAATCCGGGATGGGTCGCGAGGGCGGTGTTGAGGCGCTGCGCTTTTTTACTGAGCCTAAAAATATTTGCATCAAAATATAATCACGCCGAAAAATTAAAAAAATTAGCATGGCTTTGCCGGTGCTTCGCAACGAGTTCTCTCTAAAATAGGTGTTCTCGTTACAATACTCCGGTTTCGTGTCCGTTACTGAGCCATTACCCTATTATTTTGCATTATTCAAAACCGCATTTTTTTGCCTCCGACAGCAATTGCAGCAAATCAGGAAATATTGGGAACTGATATAATTTGAGAGATTGGATGTGCGTTAAAGCCGGGATTCCACAGAATGACCACTGCTGTTTCCGCCATTTTATCACAAAACTGTAACAATTTTTTCTGCGTTTGCGCGCGCAGCAAAGATTCATTATGCTATTAACTGAAAACTCAACACAACATAACAAAGGAGCCAAAATGAAAATAGCCATGATCGGTTTGGGCAAAATGGGTGGAAATATGACTACCCGACTGATACGCGATGGTCACGAAGTTGTCGTTTTCGACTTGAATACAGATGCAGTAAAAGAAGCCGTAACCAATGGCGCGATCGCGGCAAAAGACATGCAGGATCTCACCGGTAAACTTCCTGAACGAAAAGTGGTTTGGATGATGGTTCCCGCGGGCGAGATTGTTGACAGGGTTATTCAGAGCTTGTTGCCTTACCTTTCGACCGGCGATATTATTGTGGATGGCGGCAATTCCAACTGGCACGACACCCGCAAACGGGCTGAAAATTTGAATGAAAAGGGTATCAAATATATCGATTGCGGCACCAGCGGCGGCGTTTGGGGACTCGCAAACGGCTATTGCCTGATGTATGGCGGCGAAAAAGAAGCTTGCCAGCACATCGAACCGGCGTTGAAAACCTTGGCACCGGAAAACGGCTACCTTCATTGCGGTCCGAGCGGTTCCGGGCATTTCGTGAAAATGGTGCACAACGGCATCGAATACGGCATGATGCAGGCATACGCCGAAGGCTTTGAAATTATGGAGAAATCGCCGTATGACCTGGATTTGCGGGCCATTTCCAACGTTTGGCAATATGGCAGCGTGGTGCGCTCGTGGTTGCTGGAATTGGCGGAACGCGCGTTTGCCGACGATCCGAAACTGGAGAGCATCAAAGATTTTGTGCCGGATAGCGGCGAAGGTCGCTGGACTGTGCAGGCTGCCATCGATTTTGACGTGCCTGCACCGGTAATTACCCATTCGCTATTTGCCCGATTCCGCTCCCGTCAGGAAGAATCGTTCGGCAACAAAGTGCTGGCGGCATTGCGCAACCAGTTTGGCGGACATGCCGTCAAACGCAAATAACCCGGAAAAAAGGAAAAATTATGGAAAAACCTCAAAACTGTATCATGGTTATTTTTGGTGCATCCGGCGATCTGACCTACCGAAAGCTCATTCCGGGGTTATTCAATTTATTTGAACGCGGGTTGCTGCCGGAAAAATTTGCCATTTTGGGCACCAGTCGCGCAGAAATGACCGATGAGGAATTCCGCGCCAAAATGCTCGAAGGCGCCAACACATTTGCCCGCGATCCCGAAACCAGCGACCAAAAAACGCAAGAATTTTTGGATCGATTGTATTACACCTCGCTGGATTTCAAAGATTACAACGCTTACAATCAACTGCATAAAAAATTGTTGGCAGTGGATGACGAATTCGAATGTTGCGGAAATTATCTTTTTTACCTCTCCGTTCCCCCATTTCTATTTGGCGATATTTCCAAAGGATTGGCGCAAATGGGATTGAGCGAAGAAGATAGCGGCTGGCGGCGGCTCATCGTCGAAAAACCTTTTGGCTACGATCTCCAAACTGCCCGGGAGTTGAACAACAGCTTGCACACTCATTTTAATGAAAGCCAGATTTACCGGATCGATCATTATCTCGGAAAAGAAACCGTGCAAAATCTGCTGGTTTTCCGCTTTGCCAACGGCATTTTCGAACCGCTGTGGAATAATAATTATGTGGATCATATCGAGATTACTTCTGCGGAAGATATCGGTGTGGGTAGCCGTGGCGGCTATTACGACGGCTCCGGCGCGCTGCGCGATATGTTCCAGAACCATTTGCTGCAAGTTGTGGGAATGGTTGCGATGGAACCGCCGGCGCGATTCAACGACGAAGCCGTTCGCAACGAAACGATCAAAGTATTTCAATCATTGCGCCCGATCAGCGAGGCAGATGTGCTAAAATTTGTTGTTCGCGGACAATATGTGAACGCCACGGTGCGCGGCGAAAAACAACTTGGCTATCGGCAGGAAAAAGGCGTTCCGGAAAATTCCCGGACACCGACATATGTCGGCATGAAATTTTTTGTGGACAACTGGCGTTGGGCCGGCGTGCCGTTTTATGTCCGAACCGGCAAACGCTTACCCACACGCGTTACCGAAGTGGTGATCCATTTTAAAAAGATGCCACACAAACTGTTTTCCCAATCCAACACCGCTTACAGCGAATGCAATAAACTGATCATCCGAATTCAGCCGGACGAAGGTATTTTGTTAAAATTTAACATGAAATTACCCGGCAGTGGCTTCGATGTAAAAACGGTAAATATGGATTTTCATTATAAAGATATCGCGGATGCTTACGTTCCGCAGGCTTACGAACGGCTGTTGCTGGATTGCATGCTCGGCGATGCGACGCTGTTCGCGCGCAGCGACGCTGTGGAAGCATGCTGGAAATTTGTCGATCCGATTCTGAAAGCGTGGGAAAATAATCCGGACATCCCGGTTTATGGCTATCCTGCCGGAACCTGGGGTCCGCTGGAGGCACGCAATCTATTCGGCGATCCCAATGATGATTGGCGCTACCCCTGTCGGAATTTGGCTGACGACGGCGAATACTGCGAGCTGTAAGCAATTGATTACATTCAGTTTAAACAAAAAAAGGTTTGATGAAAATGAAATCATCAAACCTTTTTTATTGAAAAAATTGTGTTGAACAATTAAGCGTAAAACGACTCTTTGCCTAATTTTTTAACCAACAGATAATAGAACATTGCGCGGAATTTGTTGCGGTTTGCGCTGCCGAGTTGTTCGCAAACACCCTGAATTGCAGCGTCCAATGCCGGGCTGTCTTTCATTCCCAGTTTTTTCAACAGAAAATTGTTTTTAACGCGGGCAAGTTCTTCTTTGTCTGAGCAAGATACTTTCGAGGAATCTTCGTTGTAGATAGACGGTCCTAAGCCTTTAGCTACTTTTTTCAACAAATCCACATCGCAACTGATTCCCAATTTGGACATTTCAGCCTGATAGCGTTCTACTGCTTCATCAAATTTACTCATCGCAAAAGCTCCTTTTAGTAATGGTTTTATGGGGACAATTATTCAATGTAATTCAAAAAAACTGCACTCAACAATAATTAACTTTTGGAAAAGTTATCAGAAATATATGCAAGGCAATCCAAAAATAAAACAGCTATCTCTATTTCTAAACCCGTTTAATACTTGTGTAGCTGACAGAATATCATTGCTGAAAACCTGTAGATTCCTGCCTTCGCAGGAATGACATCTGCCCGGACTATTGTGACAAACTGCTACCCAAATACCGTTTAATTATTAGGAATTTTGGGGAAAAGTTGGAATCATTTTAATTTTAATGATATTTGACAATTGGCTGTTTTCTGCAAACTAACGTAACCGGCGTCGGCGGTTGCGAACGTAGTCCTCGAACAGATATTCCCCGAGACCATTGAGCGAGGAATAAAATGCGCGGCCGTTATTCACCTGGGTAAAATCCCGCACAAACTGCTGTAAATACGGGTCGTTGGCAATCATAAATGTCGTAATTACAATATTTAACCGGCGGCACTGCCCGGCAAGCCGCAAGGTCCGGTTAACAATTTTGCGATCCAGCCCGAAGGCATTTTTGTAATAATTCAATCCTTCCTTTAAACAGGTTGGCTTGCCGTCGGTAATCATAAAAATTTGTTTGTTGGGATTTTTGCGACGCCGCAAAATATCCATCGCTAACTCCAGTCCGGCTACCGTGTTTGTGTGGTAGGGGCCAACTTCCAGATATGGTAAATCTTTGATTTCAATTTGCTGGGCATCGTTTCCAAATGTGATGATATCGAGCGTATCTTTCGGGTAGCGTTTGGTGATCAACTCCGCCAGCGCCATAGCAACTTTTTTTGCGGGAGTGATGCGATCTTCTCCGTATAAAATCATCGAATGAGAAATGTCGATCATCAGCACTGTGGATGTTTGGGTTTTATACTCATTTTCAACCACTTCGAGATCATCTTCGGTCATCTGAAAATTTCCGATACCGTGATGAATTTGGGCGTTTCGTAAACTGTCGGTCATGGCAATCTGTTCGATGCTGTCGCCAAACTGGTAACTTCTGCGATCGGTTGTCGGCTCATCGCCCAAACCGGAAAACGAGGTTCTGTGCGAACCGCGTTGGGCTTTTTTCAATTTGCCGAAAATTTCTTCCAGCGAGCGTTGTCGTATGGTTTGCTCAGATTTGGCGGTCAACAGAAATTGCCCGCTGCCCGGTTCGTCTTCTTTTATGTAGCCTTTATCTTTCAAATCCTGGATAAAATCGCCCATCCCGTATGCTTCGTCGGTCAGTTTATATTTTCTGTCCAGCAGATTTAGCCAATGGAGCGCTTCGGCAACATCCCCGGATACTTTTGTCAAAATTTGCATGAACAAATCCAGCAATTTTTCAAATTGGGATGCGCCATCTTCGGTTGGTTGAAAATCGGAAAAACGAAAGCCTAACATTACTGCCTCATCTGTTTGTCAGCTTAAACATACTCATTTTTCCGGCTGAATGCAACCGGGTGCAAAAGCGGGGAGAATATTTTGGCGGGCAATTCCGGGTATGCCCATCGCAGCAGGATTCGACAATTCATTATCAACATTCTGCTCAAATTTCTTATATTTATGACGGAAATATTATTTGCGTATGGTTCAGAATTTTAACAATTCCTTGAATATACGGCATTTATTAATGATCTTTTCAGGCTGCGACATTTTAATAAATGATAGGAAATTTCATGAAGCAAATTCTTGTTACAGGTGCGTGCGGGCAGATCGGATCGGAACTGGTTGTGGCATTAGGCAAACGTTTTGGTTCGGAAAGAGTTATCGCGACAGATATTCAAAAGCCCACAGCAATGGTCCGTAAGTTTTGTCATTTCAAATATTTAAACGTTCTCGATGCGCACATGACCGCAAAGCTGGTGGTCGAAAATGATATCGATACCATCTTTCACATGGCGGCTATTTTATCCGCCTACGGCGAGCAGAATCCGCAAATGGCTTACGAAGTAAATTTGCAGGGATTGATGAATATTCTGGAAGTTGCCCGCCGAAAATCCGTTGAGAAAGTGCTGGCGCCGAGCACTATCGCGGTATTCGGCAGCGATGCGCCAAAGGACAAAACGCCGGACGATGTGGCGCTCAATCCTTCCACAATGTATGGCGTAACCAAAGTTGCCGGCGAAAAACTGATGCAATATTATCACCACAAATATGGTATTGATACGCGATCGCTGCGCTATCCCGGCATTATCAGCGCCGAAACGCTGCCCGGCGGCGGCACAACCGATTTTGCAGTTGAGATGTATATCGCCGCATCGCAAAAGCACAATTGCACCTCGTTTATCGCGCAGCAAACGCCACTGCCGTTCATGTATATGCCGGATGCAATCAAAGCGATTCTGGATCTGGCGGATGCACCGGCGAACCAATTGTCCCGCAGAAATTACAATGTTCATGCACTTTCGCTAACGCCCGCGCAAATCACCGAATCGATCCAAAAATACACGCCAGAATTTAACTGCGATTACAAACCCGATTTCCGGCAGCAGATTGCCGAATCCTGGCCGCATTCTATTGATGATTCAAACGCCCGGAAGGATTGGGGCTGGCAACCGGATTTTTCGCTGGATGCGATGACCAAAGATATGTTGGAAAGATTGACGCGAAAATCGATGGTTTGATTGTTCGCGGTTGTCATCATTTTTTAGTATATTTTTTCGCAGTTGTAACGCATTAAAAAACAATCGTTTGAAAACGCGACGCAGGGGGAATCCAATGAAAAATGCAGCGATTACCGGATTAGGACATTATTTGCCCGAACGAGTGGTTACCAATCAGGATTTGGAAGCACTGATGGAGACATCCGACGAATGGATTCAGGAGCGCACCGGCATTGTAACCCGACGCTGGATGACGGAGAATGACACAATTGGCAGCATGTCGCACGCGGCAGCGCAAATGGCGTTGGAAAATGCCGGTTTGCAGGCTGCGGATATCGATTGCATTATTTTTGCAACGCTGATATCCGACCATGTTTTTCCCGGCGGCGGTTGCATTTTGGGGGAAAAGCTTGGTATTCCCGGCATTCCCGCAATTGATGTGCGCAATGCCTGCTCCGGTTTTGTTTACAGCGTGACAATCGCTAACAGTTTTATCAAATCCGGATTGTATAAAAATATTCTGGTTGTTGGAGCAGAGGCGGTCAGCCACTGTCTGGATAAAACCACGCATGGCCGAAATACCGCAGTTATTTTTGCGGACGGCGCGGGCGCCGCAGTTCTCTCCGCGATTGACGACCCCAAAAAAGGTGTGCTGACCACCCATATTCATGCCGACGGACGACATGCCACTCCCCTTTCCGGCATCTCACCGTATCTGCCCAAAACAATTCCTTTCGACCCGGAAATTCCCGGCGATGGCGTGAAAATTAATATGGATGGGCAATACGTGTTCAAACATGCGATCACCAAATTCCCGAAAGTGATTCATGAGGCGCTGGAAGCTACCGGCTACACGGTTGACGATCTTGATTTGCTGATTCCCCATCAGGCGAACCTGCGGATCACGCAGGCGGTTGGCTCACGGCTGGGAATTCCGGAGGAAAAAGTGGTCAGCAATATCCAAAAATATGGCAACACAACTGCGGCTTCTATTCCAATTGCAATGAGCGAAGTGTGGCAGGAAGGACGAATAAAGGATAATTCACTGGTTTGCATCGCTGCATTCGGGGCGGGATTTACATGGGGCTCTGCGCTGATTAGATTCTGATTATCATCAATATTTACAACAACTTATAATGGGGATTTTCATCTGGACATGATGGGCAATCCCCATTTTTTTTTCACCGCCAGCACCCGAAGCGCAATAATAAACAAAACGGTGATCGCGATACTCACATCATCATTCGGGAGCACCTGTTTTATTGCCAGATACAGCACACCGCCCGCAATGCAAGCGGTTGCGTAAAATTCTTTCCGGAAAATCAGCGGCACTTCGTTGGTCAGCAAATCGCGGATAATTCCGCCAAATACCGCAGAAACAACACCCATCATCAGCGCGATAACCGGCGAAATACCAAACGACAGCGTTTTTTCCAATCCCAAAATGGTGAACAAACCGATACCGATGGCATCGAACAAAAACAGGGTATGCCGCAAATTGTGCACCGGTTTTTTCAACAGAATTCCCGCAACCACAGCCAATCCGATGCACAAAATATAATTTTCGTCCATCATCCAGCCGACGGGTTGGCTACCGATCAGCACATCCCGCAGCGTGCCGCCGCCAACGGCTGTCACAAAAGCGATCACCGCGGCACCGAACAGGTCAAACTGTTTTTCCCGCGCAGTGGAAATGCCACTGACTGCAAACACAAATGTCCCGATCAAATCCAAAATGTAAATCAACTGCAGCCTCATTTTTTGGAATAAAAAAAGGGTCTTCAAATGAAGACCCTTTTCACTACATAAAATCAAATGTTACAGCCAATTACTTCAGCAGTACCATCTTCTTGTTATTTACAAATTCACCAGCTTTGATGGAATAAATATACGTTCCGCTGGCTACGCGCGAACCAAAATTGTCGGTTCCGTCCCAGGTTAAGCTGTAACGGCCGGCAGATTTGGATCCGTCAACCAGTGTTTTAACCAACTGGCCACGGATGTTGTAAATCTTCAACGATACGTCCACGGTTTGAGGCAACGCAAATTCAATGCTGGTGGACGGGTTGAAGGGGTTCGGATAGTTTTGCTCGAGGCTGAATTCGTTGGGCAGATTATTGTCGTCACCAATGCCAACAACAATTGATGCTACAGTGTAATCGCCTTCGTTTCCGTTAAAGTCTGTTGCGGAAATCTGATAATACCAGTCGCCGTTGGGCACATTTTCTTCAACGAAATCGATACCGGTAGTGTTACCGACCAACGATCCCAATGCATCAGGATTATCACTTCTGTAAACGGAGAAATAATCGAAATCTGCATCAACAGATTCTTCCCAGGTCAGGTTGACAGTTCCCTGAGTTGCACTTACCATAGCGTTACCCGGTGCGGATGGTGCCAGGTTGTCTTCGGAAACGCCATCTTTCGGGAAGGATTTCCAGTTGACCAGCGCGTTAGCAGTGTGGGAAGATACAACATAGGTTGATACATACTCTTCGCCATCGCCAAGTGTCGGAACAACTGCTGCATAGTGGCTTGACTGAATAGCCTGAACTTCAGCAACTTGAACCGGCAGCGAACCGCCATCGATACGCCAGACAACATATTTTTCGATAGTGAAGCCTGTCGGTGCCATCGGTGCAGCGGTCAGCGGATCGGTCATGATTTGTCCGCGAATTTCGCCACCGGGATTGGCAGAAGTATGCACGTTTACATACAATCCACCGCTCATCAGTGCGTCTACGAATCCTGCGAAATCGCCAGCAAATGCGCCGAGCAAGTCAGCTTCGGTAATCACGCCGCTGGATAAAACACCGTTAACCGGGCCAGCCGGTGTTCCGGAATACAGGAATGCGGTTACGCCGCCATTTACACCGGGCTCACCAACGTGAATATGGGAAGCTGTTACATCATCAATATTGTAGGATTCCAACATATAATGCAATGCATCGCCGTTTTCGCTCAATGTAAACGTTGCACGGCCATGACCTGTGGTTGCAATCGGCGTCGGTTGATTGTTGCCATTCAGGTCTGCGCTGAAACGCATGCCACCCATATCGTCTGCAGAACCTTGCCATACAACCCATACCTGACGACCTTGATCGTTCGGTACGTCGACAACTGCATCTACGACTGGAGCATTCATATTAACTTCAGAAAGGATAACAACCGGCTGGGGCGGAGTGCCAAGGCCGAGTCCGCGAGGCGTTCCGGAATACAGGAATTCGTCTTTTCCGTCGCCGGTCAAGTCTGCCATTCCTGCCAGATCGTATTGTTGAGCATCAGAAACACCTGCGTCAACCATTTGCAGCGCCCAGTTGGCTTCATCTGTTACGTCGCCACCCTGATATTCCAAACGGAAAATTGCGCCATTCGGCGAAGAACCACGGGTTCCGAAACCGAAATCGAGCATTCCGTCACCATCGATATCACCGGCTGCGCCGCCATACAAACGACCGGCTTCAGCAGGCACATCTTTGATCAAATAAGAAAGCAGCGTATCGCCACTTTGCTGCATCAGATACACATTATTGCTCGCGGTAGACCACGAAGCCAAAATGATTTCAGGATTGGTGTCACCGTCAACATCGACAACCTGAGCAGAGTTCCATGCGCCACCACCAGCGATACCAGCCTGGGTTGCACCAATAACATATGCGGTGCCATCCCAGCTGACGGATGTTACGTTACCGTTATCCTGAATACCATAAACGGTATTTCCAATAACTGCCAGATCGTAATGCGTTCCGGCTACGCCGCTGAATTCCAGCGTCCATACATCGGAGCTGTCGGCTGCATCGGGTACGTTATCAACTGAATAAATCTGGATGCCATCGCCGGCACGGCAGCTGGCAACGACTTCATCAACGCCATCGCTGTCGATGTCTGCGATAACAATTTTGAAAGGACGGATGTTTGCGTTGTTCACGGATGCGATTGTCCAGCTTGCATTCGGACGCCAGGTGCCGTCACCATTATCTACACCCATACCGTTGCTGCCATCACCCGGGGTTTCGAAAACAACAATACGCTCGGGATTCGGCTGCAGGCCACCACCGGTGTTGTTGGTCGGTGTCCAGATAATTTCGGCTTTACCGTCGTTATCCAGATCGCCTGCAGCGAGTGCCGGCCAGGTATTCTGGAATTCGAGCGGCAAGCGAGTGCTCCATACGAGTTCCCATCCGTTCGGACCATCTTCATATTTATAAATACGGGGAACAAGGTCCAAACCAACCTGATCAAACCAGTCATCATTGACGGTATAAATTTCCAGCAGCCCGTCATTGTCCAAGTCGACACCGGCAACAAAGTTACCGAAACCACCGACATCTTCCGGCATTGCATCAATTGTAGCAAGACGGTCGAAACGGTTTTGACCAAATACTGTCAACGAGAACAACATCGCCACCATAAACATTGGCGTTACAAATTTTCTCATATTGACCTCCAGAGGGTTAAATGATTAGAGTTTGTTAGGGTAAAAAGAATCAGTGCTGAAGTCAAATCCTGTTAGGGCAATACACCTCCTTTCGTGGAGTGGTTTGCTGTTTTACTGCCCTGCTGTGCATCATCAAAGAATGTATATAAATAGGCACTATTATTTTTAAAATCAAGTATGTTTCAATATTTTATCAGTTTTCAGGGTATCGCTATGGGTTAATAGCGCACCGTGAAAGAAACAAACTGGACATTTTCCAAACGACCGTAATCGGCCCAGCCGAAATCAAATTTCAGGTTGGTTCCGGCGGCATCGTAGCGAATGCCTGCACCGAAAGTTAAGCCCTGTTCGCTGTTTTCCATCATGAGCGATTTGTAGCCGCCGCGCAGGAAAATGGTGTTTTTTACGCCGACTTCCAGCCCGCTGTTGAGGTATTCGCCGTTGTCGTTAGGCTGAACACCGTCGGCAACTGCCAGCACAGTGATATCGTCATTTTTATAGGCTTCCAGCGCCAAACCAAAACGCATGGTTAACGGTAACTCGAATCGCTCGAGACGGTATTGGGAGGGCACATTGGACACACCACCGCTTTGCGAAAACGGATCGTAATTAATGTAGAGATCACGTCCGTCGAGCTGCATTTTGGTGCCGAAATTCGAAATAGCTGCACCGAGCCATAAGCGACGGAATGGCGTGCGATAAATCACACCCAAATCGACAGCGGCGCCACGGGCAGTTTGGTTGAATATTTTTTCCTGAACAAATTTTCCGGTAAAACCGATCGAAAAATCTTCGGTTAGCGACAGCGCATAGCTGACACCACCGGATATCATTGTTGCATCCCAAAACTGACCGGTGCCGTCGGGATTATCGACTGTGCGCACGGGTTCTTCGGGAACACTGAGTGATGTGATGTGGATACCGAGCGCACCCATCGATCCGAGATTCATGGAAAAAGCTGCAAAATCGTAGTTGGTTTCGGCCAGCCATTCGGCGTGATTGAAGGTGGCTTCCCCGTTTCCGCGAATGCGGGATAACCCGGCAGGATTCCAGTAAATCGACAAAATATCATCCGTTAATGCGGTGTAGGCACTACCCAAACCAATCGCTCGTGCACCAGCTCCAATTTTTAAAAATTGTCCAGCTGTCGTTCCGGCCCGGTCGATTGATGAAACATCCTGTGAACTTTGGGACAAAACGGGCATCGCACCAAACAGGATTGTTATCAGTATCACGCGCAGTTGTTTGCAAATATTGCTCATCTTTTGTCTCATTTATGTTGTTTTCTCTCGTTAGTTAACCGGCGCTGTTACACGCCGGTTATTTTCAATTACAAATACTTATTTGATAATCGCGAACCGTCCGATTTTTGTGCCGACGCCCGGAGCATCCACATGGTAAATGTAAACACCGTAAGCCAGCGACTGGGATTCAAATGTCAGCAAATTCCAGCTGATATAATCGCGGGTATCGTTTTTGTCCAGTTGTGCGACAAATTCACCGGTGATGGTGTAAATGCGAATGGTGCATTCCCGCGGTAAATTCCGGAACTGAATGTTACGGTCGTCGCGGTCACCGGAGCTGACACCGGCAATTTCGGTTTCGCTGAAAGCGATATACGGGTTCGGTACCACAATCACATCCTGCAATGCATTTTTTGCAGCTTCGTTACTGAATTCTGCAGCACGGGTTGTGAAGCGGTAGGAATCGCCTGCGTCAAACGGCTTTTGGGAGAAGAATGTGAACACATCGCCTTCGCCGGGGTAAATCGGATCAGCAACGATCAACAACGAATCTGTTCCGTCAACCGCTTTGATGGTATCCACCGGTGGCGAGAATTGCACAAGATACGTTGTTTGGGTGGGGTTCGCAGCGCCCGGACGAATTAAGCGGATAGCTTCGTTCCAATCCCAACGGCGGTTACGGGTCGAGGTTGGTTCGTTGATGAAAAGATCAACCGGCTGACCGGTTTCAACGTTGAACACTTTGAACGAGGTTTCAACGTTTGTTCCAAACGATGTATCTGCGGGGTTTACCAGCTTTCCTTCTGCGGTTGTATCATAATCGAAGAATCGAATTTCGAAATCTGCCGGATACGGTGCAGGGTTACCCACATCCGCCAATCCAACCTGGGCAAATTCATCGCTAAAGTTGGTATTTGTTGCGATCACTTTAAAACCGGTTTTGCCGCCATCTTTGGTCAACGGATCGAGCGCGGTTTCGCGATCTTCAACGACTACCCGAACACCTTCGAACACCGGGTTGTCATCTTCGCTGGCGAGCGACTGGCTGCGATAAACCGGTGCGCTTTTGTAACGCAAGGTGAATTTTTGACCTTCGGGCAATGAATTTGGTGAACTGCTGCGAATCCGGGTTGTTTCGTAAAGCAATTCGTATTGCGTGGGATCGACGACCGATCCGCCGGCATTCAGCAATTCCACCGAGCTTGGGTAAATCGGATACGGCAAATTCAGGTTCACGAATAAAGTGTCTTTGGAGGTAAACTCGACGGTTTTGATTTCCTCGCGAATAACAGAGTAAAACACTTCGAGTTCATCATCTTCGTTGCGCGTAGTATCGAAAACAACATTGTATTCAACATTATTTTCAACCAGCAACGGATCGAGGAAATTTACGGCAACGGTTCCGGTTGCGTTTCCGTCGATTTGGGCTGCCAGATTATCACCCATTCCATTGGTGAGATCGGGTCCCATGTAACCGCTTGCCGGGGGACCGGGAACCACTGCGGCTGTGTTGATATCAAATGTATATTGGCGATCAACCGCGTCCCTGCGAATGGTGCGCTGGGTTTCGGAGGGCGCAACGCCCGCATTTTCGTCACCACGATCGTATGCCACGACTGCGTAAAAATAGGTGACGCCGTTTTGCACACCGTTGGAATCGACAAAACTGTGGGTCAATCCAGAGTTATTCCCCAAATCGTAACGCACACCCCTGCCGGTATATTCAATAGCGGAAAGTCCGCTGTATTCGTTCACAATATCAAATTGCGCGGGCAATTCCACACCGTTTTTGAGATAGGTAATCGGTTCGGAAAGGAAGGCATTTCCTTTCGAATCGGTGATGGTTTTGGTATCGTTAAAACTTTCATCCTGACTGCGGTAAATTTTGTAACCTTCGAAATCGAATCCTTTGGAAGGATCATCCGGGTTTGCGCGACCCACAAACGGATCGAACGATTCCTCTGCGCCGGCATCCCAATACAACGTCACTTTTTCATCGCCGGGTACGGCGGTCAACATCGGTTTGCGGGGTGCCTGGGCAAAGCGGTAATCGGATTCGAACACCTGCTGCGAAGTGGATGCATTCTGCACCAGATCCGAAAAATCTTCGCCCAACAGCAGGGCGATGGAAAAGCGCTGGCTTTCGCCGGGACGCAGCGTAAACGGACCGCTGCCGTAAATAAATACGTTGTCTGCTTCCTGTTCAATCACCGGTTCCGGATCTTCCGGGCGCTGGTTTTGAGTCGACATCAAATCCCACATTAACTGGTCATTACGGGGACGGTTGTTTCCGCCGAACAGCAGCGCGTTAAAGCTGGTTAAACCCAATTGATCGGATTCTGCGATATCCAGAAATCCGAAGTTCGGCTCGCCGCCGCCAAACCGATAGCCTTCGAGACGGCTTTCGGAGGTCGGTTCGCCCGGATCGAGAATACCGTTGTTATCGAAATCGAGGTAAAACAACTGGTTGGGCTTGCCGTCGCCTTCGCCAAAATCGCCGGTTCCGGCGATACCGTCCACGCCAACATCGTCAAATTCGGGGTCCCAATCGCCATCTTCATCGCCGCTCCAGTGTTCTTTTGGTGCGCCGTATTCACCGATGGGTCCGAAAATAAACGTTCCGGCGTCGTTGAACGGGCTTTCGTCGATCAGCTCGTCACCGTCGTTATCTTCTCCGTCATCATCAATGCCGGGGCTTTCCAAAAAGCGGTAGCCGAAATAACCGGGACGTCGCCCGAAATCGCCGATGCCATTGTTATCCCATGCATACAGCATGTTACGGGCATTTTGCAGATCGGGATCTTCATTAAATGCAGAAATAAAACCGGCGTTGTCATCCGAAAAGTCATTCGGACCACCGATGTGCGGATCACCAAACATCCCCAAATGCACTTTGTTCAGCGTTTTTTCGCTGACGTTGGTAATGGTGTAAACCAGAAAAATAAGGTCTTCCGCCAATGGATTGTTAAACTGGAACATGCGAACCTGCAATTCCAGTCCCAATCCGCGAATGGAGGAATCGGATGGTACGGGATAATAGTTAAATTCCGCGTTGTCAAAATCGTCCATTACATAAAATACTTCTTCATCCGGTGTGGTTGCGTCATCCCCCAAAAAAGCAGGCCACACATAGCGACCGAGCGATTCGTTGAACCAGTTTTCCGGCCAGCTGTCCGGTTTTCCATCGAGATCGCGATCGAGATCTGTAAATGTCGCAACTTCGTTGGATGCCTGATCAGAGAAACCCAATCGCGGTTCCCAGCCCCATTTGTTGGCGGTTCCCGGCTCGTAATCACCGTCGGACAATGAGATAAAACCGTCGGTGATTATGTTGATTGTATCACCATTTGCGTCGATCACTTCGGCACCAATCATCGGGCCGAATTCATAGGCGTAACCCAATCCATTTGGACCGGACGGCCAAACGAGATCCGCATTTGCGTTGTCTGCGGTGGGTGTCGAAATCGATCCCTGATTGGTAATCAGCACCCGAATTTCGTTTCCGTTGATGATCGTTTCTTTAAAACGATCGTGCCGGGAATCATCCTGCAGTGATTTTCTGAGGGCTTTTTCGTGATCATTATTAATTTGAAAACGCTGAGATGGCGGCAGTTTCTTGAGGTTTACTTCTTTGGACAAATTGTTCTGGGCAAATAGCGGAAACAGCATAAATGCCATTAACATCCAAAAAATGCTGCCAAGAAATCGATTCATAAGTTTATCCATTTTATAAGTTTCGTTTAATATTTTCATTTTAAAAATCGAAGGAAACGCCCATACGGACTTCCCGCGGCGACCCTAACCAGTCTTCACGCTGATAATAATTTTCGATAAAACGAGCCGGGAAGAAATTTTCCGGGCTATTGTTTATCGCGTTCAATACCTGGTTGAATTGTGACGGATTGGTCGTTTCGTTCAGGCTGGTGAGCGAACTGCCGGTATTGGAAAATACAAACCGTTCCTGAAGCTGATCGAACAGGTTTTCAACCTGCATAAATACCGAAAACCGCGCACCGCTGAATTTGAAGAATTTTTCCATTTTCATGTCCACAGTGGTGTAAAGCGGACGGCGGTCGCTGTTTACTTCGAATTCGACAGCCTGGAAATTGGATGGCACTGCCGGCGTGTACGGCGTTCCGGTTTGCAATTTGCCAATCGCGCTGACCGCCCAATTGCCGGGATCGCTGAGGCTGAATGTTCCGTTCAGCGTGTGGGTCCGGTCAAAATCGAGCGGGATAAATTTTTGCTCGGTCTGGCGACCGGTGCGGGTATCCACAGCCAATGCCAACGGGTCGTCGTATGCACCTTCACCAATTTGATAGGTGTAATCCAGCGTTGCGGAAAACGGGCTGCCCGGCGAACGCCGTTTCAGGAATGCAACGGTAAACCCTTTTACGCTGGCATAACTGATGTTGGTGATCACGTTAAATTCCCGGGTTGCGGCAACTTCACCGGCAACCACGCGACGGCTTTGGATCAGGTCGTTAACATCTTTGTAAAATACTGTTAAATCTATCTTTATGTCTTCTGTAAACTGCTGCTGCAAACCCATTTCGTATTGGATGCTGCGTTGCGGCTCCAAATTCGGATTGCCAAATGACGGCGCAAAAATGAAGTTTCCGTCCACAAATCTGGGGTTGGCGTAAATATTCCGGAACGTGGGATTCTGGAAAAAGAAGCCGTAGGAAAAGCGGATAATGCCTTCCGATGTAATCGGGAAACTGAGGCTGACCCGCGGGCTGAAACGGTGTTTCGGTTCCGCTTTTTTCAGCAATGACGGATCGCCAACACCGGCGGGATTATCCACAGAACCGGCGAGATCCGGATTATAATTGGCATATGTGTTCAAATATTCGTATCGCATACCGGCGTTCAAAATAAATTTTTCCGCGAGTTCCATTTTGTCCAGAACATAAAACGCGGCTTGCACAGGTTCGCGAACGTATTCGGCATAGCTCAAATTGTCCGGGTCGTAATTTTCATCCGGCACCACAAATTTACCGGATGCGTTATCAAAAATCAGGCTGTAAGACAGCAGATCGAGCCGGTGTTGAGCAACTTCACCACCGATTTTTATTTCATGTTTGGGGTGAATCTGGTTTACCAAATCCAGTTTTGCCAAAACGGAGCGGGATTTTTCAGTCGTGCGACCCAACGCCGTACCACCGATAAAAATATCCGTTTGAGGTAAAACCAACTGGTTGATATCATTTTCAGGCGGCGGAATATATCCCGGATCATTGGCATCATCGAAAACCATCGTCCGTGCATCATTATAATTGACACCCAATTTCAAGGTATAAAACATGGTTTTGCTGAGCGTGTGGGTCATGCCAATTGAATGGCTGGTGTTCTGCGATTTGGTTCTCGGGCGACCGTCTGGCGTAAACCGGTAAGTCCGGAAACTGCCGTAAGACGTTCCGTCATCAAAAATAACGTCGTATGTTAACTTAAGATTATTCAATGGCTTATATGTCAATTTACCCGTCATATTAATGGCTTCGCGGGTGACCATCGGCACAATCTCGCGGTCACCGCTCGCGCCCCTGCGCGATTCGTCCGCATTGACAGTGACCACACCGTTGGCATCGCGTCCGAACTCGAGCCCGAACGGATCGACATTGAACTGGCTGCCGTTTATGGACAGCAAATCTTCCGGATTGTAAACCCGGATGCCATACAGATGACCTTTGTCGTTTTGATAAACGCCGGAGGTGAAAAACGTCAATTTATCGCCAAAACCCGGCAAGGGACCGCTAACCGTCCATTCCGCGCGTTGATTATTCAGCGGGTCAACATCATCTATATTAAAAAATATTTCATCGCGATTGCTGATATTGTCGCCGGTCCAGCCTTTCAACGAGGCTTTAATTTTGTTGCCGCCATCTTTGGTCACAAAATTGATCACACCGCTGAGTGCGTTTCCATATTCCGCGCTAAAAGTACCGGCGGAAACCGAAACTTCTTCGATGGCATTGGTTGCAATGCCCACACCCTGCGAGTTCCCGAACGGGTTGTTGATGGAAAGACCGTTAACCTGGAAAGCAACTTCGTTGGATCGTCCACCGCGAATGTGCAATGAGCCGTCGTTATCTTCCACAATACCGGCTTGCAGCGCGATAACATCCCGCAATTGGTCAACCGGCAGCGATTCCACCGTTTCAGAAGTAATAGCGACCTGGGTATTCGTTAAATCCTGACGAACCAGAGGGTTACGCTCTCCAACAACGTCCACAGCTTCGCCTTCTACAGTTGTCGGTGAAATGGATTGGTTGACGCGTGTCGTAAAGTCCACATTCACCCGGACATCTTTAACGCGAATTGTCTGGTATCCCAGAAAGCTGATTTCGACATTATATAAACCCGGCGGCACGTTCAGAATAATGTAAGCACCATCGGGATCTGTTGCAGCTCCGAGGGCTGTACCTTCAACCTGGATGTTTACACCAGGTAAGCCTTCACCGGTTGATGCATCTGTAATTTTTCCGGAAATTTTACCAGTCGTACCGGCAAACGCCAGTGATGCAATAATCCAACTGAGTAGCAAAGTAAAAATACGCTGTCTGTGTTGGCGCATACGCAGTTACCTTAAATATTTTATTTATGATGGGAATTAAATCCTGACTTCTGAATACACTTGAAGCGGATTTTCGATTTATCTGTGTGGAACGTAAAAACGTCCAAATAATAGCGCAAAAAAATCAGTTACTATTATTTTTCCTGCCGGAGCAGGTGGGCGGCGGCCGTTTCGGCTTGTAAAAACATTGCTCGAACAATGTTCTTATTTAGTTTACATCTTCAATTGTGAATTTAGCAGAGTTAAACTTTTTTGTCAAGAACCAATTTTGGGCATTCTGTATAATAACTGGTTAATAAGATATCAAAATAACACCAAAAGCACAAATTTTCGACTTTTCACGGTAAAAAAATATAATTACTCAAAAAAACGCTTGACATTTTTCAGGATTTTTTATTATTGTCGGATTATTATTGGGTCACGGAACACACTGTTTTTTTTCTCGTTATTAATAAGATAATATTTTTTTATATCTGTAAATATTACTTAAATTGACCTTTGCTAATTATCTAATGGAATTTACATCATTATTAAAACATCATTTTCAAAACCCAAATTAAAAGGAGGGCAGTGTATGCCAAACAAAATTACAAAGGGACTTATTATTCTGATTTTCATGATTTTCAGCAGTGCAACACATGTAATTGCACAACCGGCTGATGGCGAAAATGAATTCAGGCTTGCCACTGCGAACCCGCACACTTTAGGTGGCGACACCTTAACCAGCGATGCCGGACGTGGCATGTGGGTTGCGCAAAACCCGGATTTGGATAACGACGGATTACCAGAACTCATCGTTACCGAATATACCAAAGGCGGACGCGTATTTGTTTATGAAATGGTTGGCGACAACCAGCTTGAGTTTGTTTGGGCATCGCCAGCGCTCGATCCTGCCCGTGCGGGTGGCGGCTCCACACCGCGCATGGTTACCACCGGCGATTTTGACAACAACGGTATGCAGGAAATTATTTTCCCCGTCGGTTATTCTTCAACCGATAGTTTTGAAGTTGCCAATCGCGGTATTTATTTTTACGAATTTACCGGAACGGACAACGATTACGGAACCGCGCCGGCTTACAAACTGACCTACGAAGCGATTGATTCTGCATTCGCAGTTATCAGCACCGGACGGACGGAAAACGGTCTTCGTGTTCAGGATATCGATGGCGATGGCAAAAGCGAGCTGCTTTTCCCGCCGCGCTCTTTCGATTTCTCAGTTGCCAAACTGTATATTATGGAAGTTGAATCCGGCACATTTTCCGGCGGCGATGCAAACATCGTCAATGAGTACACATACGAAGAAATGGTCCAACCCCCGGCAACATTCCCGGATGGCTATGTTCCTGTCAGCACGGAAATCGGCGACGTTGACGCAGACGGATTCGATGAAATTATTGTCGCCGGCTGGACAAATATCGCCGCAGGCGGCGGTATCGGATTTATTCAAATTGATGGCGAAGACACCTACACACCCGGTAGTGTTGTTCCGCTTGCTTCAACTTTCAGCCCGTTTAACGTAAAAGCGAAACCCATTTTCACAACGGTAAACGGCGCACCTGCGGTATATCTGCACGGCGGTGCCGGCGCTGATGCCAGAATGTGGGTCATCGAAGGTCTGTTCTCCGATGCATTTGTCACCGAATCCGATATCAAAGAAATTTTTGTCGGTGATATTGGTATTTACAGCACATGGGCAATGGGCGATCAGGATCACCCGACCAGCAGCAGCGGCGACGGACTGGATTTCTACATCGGTAATGGTGGCAGGGTTCTGGACGTTGAATATGACGGTTCCGGGGACATTACATTGCCCGCCAGCTATACTGTAAAACAAATCTACAACCTGTCAGATGTTTACACCAGCATCGGCGGCTTGTTCAACGACTTTTTTGCTGCACCCGGAATGGATTTGGATAACGACGGTTTGCGGGATTTTGTTGGTGCTTACAAAGGCAGCACAATAGATTCTACCGTAAACGCCGATGGCGATACGATTTCGTTAGCCAGAGACGGCTATCACCTTTATTTCTTTGAATGGGGTGATTCCACAATGTCCGATCCGTTGGCTGTCAAGCCGTTCGAAATCATCACTCCGGATAATTATGAGCTGTCGCAAAACTATCCGAACCCGTTCAACCCGACAACGAGTATTGCTTTCACATTACCGATCAACAAAAAAGTAAGCCTGACCATTTACAATACATTGGGTCAGGAAGTACGTTCACTGATCAACAATGATGAATATTCAGCCGGTTCCCACACCCTTCAGTGGGATGCCCGCGACAACAATGGACAAAAGGTTGCCAGCGGTGTTTACATTTACCAATTGAAATTTGGTAATTTTGCCAAATCCATGCGTATGACCTTAGTTCGTTAATCTACCCGGCAACACTCTTTTTTTAATCGAGCAAATTTATTCAAAGAGTGCCATATTTTACAGTATGGCACTCTTTAAAAATATTCAAATCCTGTAACAAACCATGGAGGCCGAAGTAATGCGCCAAAAGTTACTTATCAGTATATTTGTTACAATTTTTTCTGTGTCGCTGTTTGCCCAAACTGATACCTGGATGACCGAATACGTGGTGTTAGATGACGCCACAAGCGGTACCGGCTATCAGACATCCAGCGTTGCGGCAATCGGTTCCAATCGTTTTGTTGCGCTGGTAACCGAAGATCCGATCGGACCTACCGAGCCATTTTTGTTCAACGTGGATGGTAATTATCTGGTTGGATATTGGGATGCAGATTCGGTTAACGGACGCGTACCTTCGCCAATTGGCGGGCAACAAACAGCGCCGGGATACGGCAGCACCGGTCAATTCACCGACTGGACTTCCGGGCTGGATCAAGTTACTTTAGCCGGCGCATGGCAAATTGCCAGCGGCGGACCGAACAGCTTCATCTACGTCGCGAATAACGACAACGACCACAATATTCTGGTTTTCGAACTGACCGGCACCGGATTGGTTTCCACAGATTACCGGATGATCACCGGCTCCGAGAATATTTTCGCCATCGAAGTTGATGACAATGGGTATGTTTACGTTGCAGATTATATCGGTTCGGATGCAAAAACCGACGAGATCAAGGTTTTCAAACCGATCGGCGCTGCCGGAACCACATGGGGCGATGCATTTGTTCACAACGATGCACCGGTTTCCACTATCGATCTGCCCGAAGGCAGATACATGGGCTTAACCGTAAGCGGCGATGGCACACAGGTTTTTGTCAGCAAATCGGATAGCTATTCAATTCTAAAAGCAGTTGGCGATCCCGAAACCGGTTACACAGAAGATACCATTTTCGAACGCCAATTATCCGAATCGGATACCGTTGGCATCGGACAGCGGGTGACCTATTTGGGTCTGGCATATTTGAACGAACCGCCCTCCCTTTATGCAGCGGTTGACAGTTTCATTTTCATTGGCGCAACCGGCGGTTACACCTACGGACAGTTGCACCGCATCGATCCGGAATTTGGCTGGGTTGTTGATTCCGTTGATATCGCAGCATGGAATTTCGAGCGTACTGGCAGCTATTCCACAGGCTCCGGCGATGGCCGCGTTGGCGGTTTCACATCCGTTTGTGATGTGGATATCGATGAACTCAGCCAGGCCGCATTCACCCAATCTTATTACGGTTGGGCAGTTGAAAAATGGTTTTACGATGGCTTTTTGGTAGGTGTCGAACCGGTTTCCAATACCGTTCCGGAAAACTTCCATTTGAAACAGAACTATCCGAATCCATTCAACCCGTCCACAACTATCGAATTTGATTTGCAGGAATCCGCATTTGTAACGCTGGAAATTTACAACGTTGTCGGGCAAAAAGTCCGCACGCTGGTTAAAGAACAGCTTCAGCCCGGATCTTACAAATCCCTTTTTGATGCACAAGGCTTGCCTTCCGGCAATTATTTTTACAAGCTCACTGCAGGCGATTTTACCGCCACAAGTCAAATGTCACTCACGAAGTAAATTTCAGTTAACTTCAATTTTCACATAACTTACGGTCATCAGGAAATGACATCCTGATGACCGGGTTTATAAATCACTATCCCATAAGAGGAGGATTGCTTATGAAGTGGAAGTTACTCGCCAGTGTAATTGTTACTGTGGTTTTCTCTGTTTTTTTGATGAATCAGACTGCATTAGCCAATGTATTTGCATCGCAAATAAAAATCTCCAATCCGGATGACAGCCCGTTTGACGGTGATTTTTCGGACGGCAGCGCTGCAAAAATTTCATATTATTTGAATGATGGCGCATCTGTGGTAACCGTAACCATCATCGATGTGGCTACCGGCAACACCGTTGCGACAATTGACGGCGGCGCCAGCGCCAACGGCTTGAACGATGTTGAATGGGATGGCACCGGCGCAACTGCCAATTCTCAATACGTTATTCAGGTTTATGCGGAACAGGAAAACTACTCCACTACTGATTGGACGATGTTTTTTGATTCCGGTCCGAACAATATTTTTACCCGTGGAGTCGCAGTAAACCGGGACCAGACTGACCAAAATTTCGGATTGATTTTCACTTCAAACGATGGCGGTCTGGTTGGCACGGGCATCGCAATTTACGATCCCGATGGCACCAGCAGCGATCCGTTTTTGGTTGCAGCAGACCAATCCAGCGGCGGCACGGTTAATTATGGCACCGACGCACCGTTATTTGCAGATCTCGACTGGCAGGGGCGCGTTTGGGTAACGCTGAAAGATCTCGGTCAGGTAATGCGCATTAACCGCGATTACAGCACCCAGGTTGTCATCGATGGGCTGTCCTTCCCGACAGGATTGTATTTGACCGGCGAAGGTGATGATTTCACTATTTATGTCTCCGCAAATAACCAGATTTTGCGCGGAACTATCGGCACAGCCGATACATTCGATCCGGCAAATATGGAACTGGTTGCAGATTTCAGTACCACCTTCCCGCGCCAGATCATGCTGGATGACGACGGTGCATTATACGTTACCTTGCGCCAGTCCATCGATCTCGGTTCGGATGGCAACGGCATTCGCAAATACGATATTTCGGGCACGCTGCCGGTAACCGACAACGACGCATCGTGGTTTTTATCGCAAGATAAAACCTTTATTGCCAATGATTTGCTGCTCGACAGCGGCGATGATCCGAACACTTCTGCCGATGATATTTTATATTATTGCACCCGTGCCGGCAGCGGTTTCGATCAGGATGGCATCTGGCGAGTGGATGACATCAACGGCTTTTTCCCGGACACCGTTCGCATCGCAACTGAAAGCATGTTTTACGGTGGCGATGATAACATCAACGCCCGGGCAACCATCGATTTCGACGCCGCCGGGAATATCGTGTTGATGGAAAATTCCAACGAACACACCTTTTTCGTTTCGCCTCCCGGCGAAGGTGCAACCAACAGTTTCACCACAACAGCACCGGACACGTTCACCGTTACCGGCGTGATTACCGGAATCGAGCACAATGACGGCGTTATCCCGATGGCGACAGCTTTGCGGGAAAATTATCCGAACCCGTTCAACCCGAGCACGATCATCCCGTTTGACCTGCGGGAAAATACATTCGTAACCCTGAATGTTTACGACATGTTAGGTCGCAAAGTGGCAACGCTGGTGAACGGCCAACTCGGCGCCGGATCATACACCGTGGATTTCGATGCGGCAACCCTGCCCACAGGATATTACATTTACCAATTAAATGCCGGCAACTTCTCCGCTTCAAAGAAGATGCTGCTTACAAAATAAATTCGGTTCGCTTTTGCATAAAAAAACCTCCGGGAAATCAACTTCCCGGAGGTTTTTTTTTGACATCAAATAATAAAGCGTAAATGAGATTCCTGCTCCGAAGGAGCGCCTTCGGCACCTTCGCAGAGTCTGTCCCGAGAATCGGGACAGGACAATTGCCCGGTCATTCCTGCGAATGCAGGAATCTCCCTGTGTTCACCAATTTTTTCAGCTAACTAAACACAACATTACATTTACTCAGCCGGTCAACCTATTGTTGACCAATCGCAAACAGCGTTGTGCGGCTGGCGATATACATCACGCCATTGTGAAATGTGGGTGTCGAATAAACCGCGCTGCCCATATTTATTTCTGTGAGCAATTCTTTCGTTTTTGCAGCTTTCAGCACAGCGATGTCACCATCTTCATCACCGATATACACCTTGCCATCGGCAATTACCGGCGAACCCCACACAGCGGCAAACACGTCGTAAGTCCAATAATGTTCACCGGTTGCGGCATCGAGGCAGTACAAAAATCCGCTCAAATCGGTGATAAACAGCAGCCCGTTTTCAATTGCCGCGGTGGACATTGTCCGGTGAAAATCTTCGCCGCTGCGATGCCAGATAACCGCCGTTTCGCTGATGTCGCCCTTTTGGGTTGCATCAATGACCCAAAAATGACCCGGCGCTTCGCCATGTTCAGGATCTTGCCCAACGCCCAAATACACCCGATTGTCATAAATAACCGGTGTGGAAATGATGTTATTTTTGGTTCCCGCACCGCCCAATTCCCAAACGGCTTCTGCCGGATTGCAGTTAAATTTCCAGATCAGCTCGCCGGTTTCGGGCACAAAGCTATACAGCCAGCCATCGCCGCCGGCGAAAACCACCTGCGGTTGTCCGTTCACAACGCCATACGAAGGGTTGCTCCATGTGCCGTGCAAAATTTGTTCGCCCGGTGAATTATCTTCCCAAATTACTTCGCCGGTGTTTTTGTTGACCGCCAAAAAGCTCGGCGCTGCCGGCGATGGCAACAAAATATGGCTTTCATCCACCCCGTTTCCGGTTACGGTGAATAAAAGATCGCCGACGATCAACGGACTACCCGCAGCCAAATTGTGCGGAAATACGTCCAGTTCGTCAATCATATCCAGTTTCCAGATGATATCCGCATCGATTTCCGATGCGTTTTCTTCATCCTGATATGGGCCGTCATTTTCGCCATCGAGAAAACCTTCGGTGTCCACACACACGATTTCGCAACGATTGGAAACATACCACAATCGTTTGCCCTCAACAAAAGGTGTGGAGCAAATGCCCTGCAACGGCCAATCGTTCACCATTCCGGACGGCAATTTTTCATGCGTCGATTGCCAGAGAAATTTCCCGGTTTGCTGATCAAACGCCATAATCACACCGCGATCCCCTTTCAATTTGGGATTGCGTTCAGCTTCGTTATTGGTGGCGATAAAAATTTTGCCGTCATACGGCAACGCGTTGGTGTAGGTTTGCGAGCCTAACTGGGCTGTCCACAAAATATTTTCGCCGGTTTCCGGATCCCACGATAACGGCGCATTGGTTGCGCTCGCGATCATATTCCGGCCCAGGTCGCCGCCATACATGCGAAAAACGGGGTTTTTATCACCTTTATCATCCGCAATGATTGCGGCGGTGAACATCATCAGTAACAGCATCAATTTCCAATTTATTTGCATACGAAACCGCTCCTTTAAAAAAATTCGGTTTGATATATTGCGATTCATTTACTTTCAATAGCTATTTCACGAAGTTGATTTCGCAAGTTATTTTTGCATAACTTTTACATTATCGTAATATACTGTTGCATTCGAGACGCCGTAAATACCCGGCGAACCTTCCGGCGATGGATACGGGTCTTCCGCCACAATGCTCCAGTCCTGCGGTTCCGGCGTATCGCTTTGCCAAACTTTTCCTTTAACAATAGCTTTGTCATCGGTATAATCGATGGTCATTTTCATTGTGTACCAGGTGTTCGCTTCAACTGCAAACGGGGTTTGCACACGAATCCGGTTTTCGGATGTCCACGCCCGTATTTCGATGCGCCCGATTTTCCCCATCAAATCCAGCACGTAGCCATTGCTGACCAATCCCATATCGCCACGGCGGCGTTTATCCTGCGAGGTCATCACATCCGCCTGCAGGATATATTCTTTCATATCCGACGGACCCCAAAATATGAAATGGCGTTGGATACCTTTTCCTGCCGGTGGTTTTTCCAGCACTTTGTTGCCGTCAATATCTGCAACGATGTATTTTCCGCCGGGGCTTTTTGCACTGCTCGCGCCGATCCAATACGGTGGATTTTCTCCGGGCTGATAGGTTTCGAAATTCTGTTCCCACGGCAAATCTGTAAAAACGCGCACTCTGGCAACACCTTTGAGCTCATCCAGCGTTGCGGTGATCATCCCTGCGGCGTTGGTTGCGCCGGTTGGTGTAAATTCGCCGTTTTTATCGACGGTGCCAATCGGTCCGCTGACCTGCCATTGCGCATCCGCATCGCGGAGATAACGGCCATTTTCATCATATAATTTGGCTTTCAACTGAACCTGATTGCCGGAGCGAGCTAAAAGTTCTGCCGGGAAAATTTGTAACAACGCGGCTTTTCCGTTAGCATTTCCGGCAGGCTCATCCACGACCAATCCTTCCGGCGGAGTTACCGAAAAAGCGGCATCCGGGTTGCCGATGCAAAACAAACCGGTTTCGGTTGCGAGGTAAACCCGACCGTACGCAATGGCCGGCGAGCCGTAAATCTCCGCCATCCGTTTGCCGCCAGGCATTGCTATCTCTACCAAATTCAATGATTTACATTCGCTCCCGGCATCCTCCAAAATGTGAAACCGGCCGTTGGTTTCCGGCACATAAATTTTGCCGTCCGCCCAAACCGGCGATGCTTTTCCGACGGTCCCGAGACTGTATTCCCAAAATTTTTCGCCAGTGGTCGCGTTGAGTGCGTACATGTTTGCGGCGTTATCAATATAATAAATCCGTCCGTTTACCAACAGCGGCGATGTGTAACCGATTTCTGCTTCAAATCGCCATATTTCATTGGTTGCGGTGATATCTCCCGTGCCGCTGCCGTCAAAACAAACGATGCGCCCCATTTTTGGCGAATCCAGATTTTCTTCGCCGTGTGCGGCATAAATCCGGTTGCCGTCCACAACAACGGAGGCATTCAATCCGCGCTGGCTGAGGTGAAATTCCCATACTTTTTCGCCGGTGCGCGATTGCAACGCGTAAACAACGCCATCGGCATTTCCTGCGATAAACAATCGTTTGCCGTCGATAACCGTGATCACCGGATTGCTGTAAATATTCGGCGCTTTGAACGCTCCGCCCGGCGTTGCCGTCCAAATTAATTCGCCGGTATTTTTTTCGAACGCAAAGTGGCGATGTTTCATCGGTTTTTGATCGCCCCAACCCGCACTAACGAAACCGACGATCACCCGGTTTTCATCGATTACCGGATTGGTTGTTCGTCCGCCGTATCCGGTTCGGATGCCAAATTCTTCCACCAATGACCGGTACCAGAGAATTTTCCCGTTTTTATCGAAACAGTGCAAAACACCGCCGCCGCCCATCGCGTAAACATTGCCCGATTCGGGATCGCCGACCATGCTCGCCCAACCGATCCGGTTAAACGGCACGTAAGTATTGCGCACATTGTAGCGATAATCCCACAGCAGCTCGCCGCTTTCGGCACTGAAGCAGGCAACACGCTCCTGCATGGATACGCCCTCCCCTACTCGTCCGATGACATAAACGCGGCCGTTGAGAATAATCGGGGTTGATCTGCCGGTAAAATCGCCGGTCCAGATCAGGTTGTTGCCATTCTGTGACCATTCGGATACCAGATTTTTTTCATCCGAAACACCGTTCTGATGCTTTCCGCGCCAGCTTGCCCAATCGCCTGCAACAGCGGCGGTAGTGATGAGCAGCAGGCATATGATCAACCCTTTTTGCAAGACATTTCCGGGGAGAGTTTTCTGCATATTTTGCTCCTTTAATTCATGAATAATTATATACTTATGAATAATTCGATTGTCAATAAATTTAGTTAAATCCGGTAATAAATCACGAAAACCAACAGCGCAATGATGATCAACAGCAGCAGGAAACCGCATCCGGCGCCGCTACCGGATTTCTTTTTTTCACTACCGGATTTTCCTTTTCCGCCACCCAGAATTGCGGCACCAAACAACCCTTCATCTTCTTCGCTTAACCGTGGCATCGCACAACCATTGCTGCCATTGACTGATGGTATCATAAAAAATCTCCGGTATTTACAACATATTAGAGGTAATTTTCTTACGGTTCAAGATGTTTTTTTGTTTGCAAATTCTCTGTAAAAAACAACTGTCATATATTCCGGGCATTGCCGAACGCCTTTCATTGCATCTTGTTTCAGCCGGTATAATTTGTTACATTTAGCGTTTTCTAAGGCTAATTTATTATTTCGAATGATCACAGGGAGTTGAATATGGCGGATCACACTTCAAATCCGTTATCCAGTAACAACGCAGGTAAAGAAATTACACCGGTTACGAACTTTATACGAAACATCGTTGAAGAAGATCTGAAAAATGGCAAAAACGGCGGAAGGGTGCACACCCGGTTCCCCCCGGAACCGAACGGTTATTTGCATATCGGGCACGCAAAATCGATCTGCCTGAATTTCGGACTTGCTCGCGATTACAACGGCAAATACAACCTGCGCTTTGATGATACCAATCCCGTAAAAGAAGAGCAGGAATATGTAGATTCCATCAAATATGACGTTCGCTGGTTAGGGTTTGATTGGGAAGATCGCGAATATTACGCATCGGATTATTTTGATCAGCTGTATGATTTGGCGAAAGTGTTGATCAACGCCGGCAAAGCGTATGTGGATGATCAGACCGCCGATGAAATACGCGAAACGCGCGGCACGCTCACCCAGCCGGGCACCGACAGCCCGTATCGCAACCGCAGCGTTGCGGAAAACCTGGATTTGTTCGAACGCATGCGCGACGGGGAATTTCCGGACGGCTCCAAAGTGCTTCGCGCAAAAATCGACATGGCATCGCCGAATATCAATTTTCGCGATCCGGTGATGTATCGCATTTTGCATGCATCGCACCACCGCACCGGCGACAAATGGAATATTTATCCGATGTACGACTGGGCGCACGGTCAATCGGACGCGATTGAAGGCATCACCCACTCCATCTGCACATTGGAATTTGAAATTCACCGCCCGCTCTACGATTGGTTTTTGGAGCAACTGGACATCGGTAATCCCCGCCAAATCGAGTTTGCCCGGCTGAGCCTCAGCTACACGGTGATGAGCAAGCGCAAGTTACTGCAACTCGTTCAGGAACAACATGTTAACGGCTGGGATGATCCCCGGATGCCCACTCTTTCCGGGATGCGCCGCCGAGGCTTTACGCCCAAAGCTATCCGCGATTTTTGCGATGCCATCGGCGTTACCCGCGCGGACAGCATGGTGGAATATGAACAACTGGAATATTGGGTTCGCGAAGATCTGAACAAAATTGCTACCCGCACAATGGTGGTTTTGGACCCCATCAAACTGGTGATCGACAACTGGCCGGACGATCAGGTGCAATGGCTGACTGCGGAAAACAATCCCGAAAATCAGGAGGCAGGCACCCGGCTGGTGCCGTTTGGAAAAGAGCTGTTTATCGAACGGGACGATTTTATGGAAATCCCCGCTAAAAAATATTTCCGGCTGGCACCGGGAATGGAAGTCCGGTTGAAACATGCCTATTACGTGGTTTGCACCGGTTTCAAAAAAGATGCAGATGGTAATGTAACCGAAGTCCATTGCACCTACGATCCCGCAACGCGCGGGGGCTGGTCCAACGACGGTCGCAAAGTAAAAGGCACGCTGCACTGGGTGAGCGCGGAACATGCGATCGATGCCGAAGTGCGCTTATACGACCACCTGTTCACCGAAATTGATCCGGGAAATCTGCCGGAGGGCAAATCGTTTTTGGACGCGATTAATCCCGATTCGCTGCGCGTGGTGAACGCAAAAGCCGAACCGTCGCTGGCGGAAGTAAATCCCGGCGACCATTTCCAGTTTTTGCGGCATGCCTATTTTAGCGTCGATCCGGACAGCAAACCGGGAAAACCGGTTTACAATCGCACCGTCGAGCTGAAAAGTTCGTGGAAAAAAATTGCCAATCAATCCTGAAGAATCGTTTGGAAGAATTCATCAACCAACTGACCCTTTTCGCCCGTGAGAATACAATGTATGCTTACGGGCTGTTGTTTATCAGCGCGTTCATCGAGAATATTTTTCCACCCATTCCCGGTGATACGGTTACGCTGGTTGGTGCGTATTTTGTGGGAACCGGCAGCCTGAGCTACACCGGCGTTTTGATCGGCACTACCGCCGGAAGTGTGCTGGGATTTCTGGCGCTGTTTGTGCTCGCGGCACGATCCAGCGATTTTATCATGAATAAACATCGCAACAAATGGATCGATCCCCGGAAAATTGTGAAAGTAAACACGCTGTTCGAAAAATATGGGTACTGGATAATTCTGGCCAACCGGTTTTTATCCGGCATCCGTTCGGTAATTTCGTTATCTGCAGGATTATCGAAACTTAACGTTGTTTACGTTGCGGCGCTCGCAACCATCAGCGCGCTCATCTGGAATGGCATCATTATTTATCTCGGTGCGTTTATCGGGAAAAGCTGGCAGGAAATTCAGCAATTTCTGGATATTTACAATCAGATTGTTATCGGTATTTTGCTGACCATCGGCGTGATTGCCGGTATCATTTATTTCGTTCGCCGCAATCGCAAAAGGGTATCGGACAGCAATCAAAAATCAAAAACAGGACAAAAAAAATGACATCAGTACGAACACGTTTCGCACCCAGCCCCACCGGATATTTGCACGTCGGCGGGCTGCGTACGGCATTATTCAACTATCTGCTTGCCAAACATCACGGCGGTCAATATTTGTTGCGGATTGAAGATACCGACCAAAACCGCAAAGTGGAAGGCGCAGTCGAAAACCTGATTTCCAGCCTGAAATGGGCAGGATTGCAACACGATGAAGGCCCGGATGTGGGCGGCGATTTCGGTCCGTATGTGCAATCACAGCGCACCGAAATTTACCGCGAACACGCCATGCAATTGGTGAAAAACGGACACGCCTACCATTGCTTTTGCACCCCGGAAGAGTTGGAAGCGATGCGCGAACGCCAAATGGCAAACGGCGAAACAGCGCGTTACGATGGTACCTGGCGGGATCGCGATGCTGCGGAAATCCGCGCCAAACTGGATGCCGGCGCACCGCACGTTATCCGCTTGAAAATGCCAAACGACGGCGAAACGGTTTTCACAGATTTGATTCGCGGCGAAGTTCGCGTGCAGAACGAATTGGTTGATGATCAGGTGCTGCTTAAATCCGACGGTTTCCCGACTTACCACCTTGCCAATGTGGTGGACGATCATTTGATGGGCATAACTCACGTTATTCGTGGAGAAGAGTGGCTACTGAGTGTCCCGAAACATTTGCAATTATACAAAGCATTTGGTTGGGATGCGCCCAAAATGGCGCATCTGCCGCTGCTGCTCAACCCGGATCGCACCAAATTGAGCAAACGGCAGGGCGATGTTGCAGTGGAAGATTATATCGCCAAAGGTTATTTGCCGGAGGCGCTGGTTAATTTTGTGGCGCTGCTCGGCTGGAATCCCGGCACTGAGGAGGAGTTTTTTACGATGGCGCAGTTGGCGGAGTTGTTTTCGCTTGAGCGCGTCAACAAGTCTGGAGCAGTTTTCGATACCGACAAATTGAACTGGATGAACGGCAATTACATTCGCCAAATGGACGAAACGAGCCTCGTGGCATTTCTGACACCGTTTTTGGCAAACGCCGGCGCAGATGTGAGCAACGCGGCAACAACTGCCAAAATTATCACCGCGGTGCAGAAAAAAATTGATCGCGGCGACCAGATTTTTGAAGCCGCACGAATTTTTTATAAAGATACGTTGGAAATTTCTGATCCCGAGGCGTTGGAAATTTTGCAACAGGAAACCGCCAAGCCAGCGCTGGCAGCAGTGGCTGCCCAAATTGAAACGCTGGACGTGCTCGATAACGATTCTTTCAAAGCGGTAATGAAATCCGTGCAAAAAGAATCCGGCATCAAAGGACCGGGTTTGTGGAAACCGGTGCGGGTTGCGCTCACCGGCGAAGCCTCCGGGCCGGAGCTGGCCAACGTGATCGAAGTATTTGGAAAAGAGAAATCGTTGAGTTACATTCGTCAAACAATGGACAAGATTTCGCAGTTGTAATTTCAATTAAATCAATAACTTAATTTTCATCAACAACAATTGTCGGACGATCGTCAATGAAAACAGCAGTGATTTTAGGCGGCACATCAGCAGAACGCGATGTTTCATTTTCAACGGGCGTGGCAGTCAGCCGCGCACTGCAAAAATGCGGTCACACGGTGCTTGCAATCGACTGTGCCTTTGGCGATAATTTCATTGATATTAACACAATAGATACCTCGCAACTGGTGAAAACCACACCGCCGGATATCGAAAAACGCAAATCGGAGCTGAACCGGAACCTGTTAAAAACGGTTGACCGGCTGCTCGCCGAAAAGGTTGATGTAGTGTTCAACGCGCTGCACGGCGGCTATGGCGAAAACGGGCAAATTCAGGCATTGCTGGACATCGCCGGAATCCCCTACACCGGCAGTGGCACGGTTTCCAGCGCGGTTGGGATGGACAAACATCTTTCGAAAATATTATTTCGCGCAAACGATGTGCCCACATCAGACTGGCTGCACGTTACCCGCAAAACGGTCGTTTCGCGTGAAGCGGTGGAAAAACTGGGGCTGCCGTTTGTGGTAAAACCCAACGCGCAGGGCTCAACGGTTGGGCTAACAATCGTTAATGCAATGGATGAACTGGACGCTGCGATTAAACTGGCATTCGAGTTTGACGAATCGGTGCTGATTGAACAATTTGTTCCCGGACGGGAATTGACCGTCGCTATTCTCGGCAACCGGGCGCTGCCCATTGTGGAAATTGTCCCGAAAAGCGGCATTTACGATTACGAATCGAAATATCAGAGCGGGCGAACGGAATATCACGTTCCGGCGGATTTGCCTGAACCGTTGGCGACTGCTATTCAGGAAGCCGGATTGCGCACATTTTCGGCGATTCAGTGCGCCGGATACGCCCGGGCAGATTTCCGGTTGCGACCGGATGGCACGTTTTCATGTCTGGAAATTAACACGTTGCCGGGAATGACCGCCACCAGTCTGGTGCCGAAAGCGGCAAAAGCTGCGGGGATTTCGTTCGAAGCGTTGATAACCGAAATTATTGAACAGGCGTTAGCCATTTGACATTGCTAACACCCGTTGATTAAATTGCAGCTGTAAAAAAATGCCGCAGGTGGAGCACGTTGTCACAGACAAATCTCACCACAAACAACCATTTCCCACAAACCAAAACGAGCTAACGCATGGAAATATACTACATACGGCTTACCACAATTGTTTCTGCAATATTTTTCGGCGTGATTTTGCTGAGCGTTGGCCGGCATATGCGAGTGCCTGCGATCGTGCCATTGCTCGTTGGCGGAATTTTGCTGGGGCCGGAATTTATCGGTTTAATCAATACCGATTCGTTGGGAAGTGGTTTGCAAATCATCATTTCTTTGTGTGTTGCGGTCATTTTATTTGAAGGCGGACTAACCCTGAAACCGGAAGGTTTTAAAAAAGCCTCGCAAGTGATCTGGCGATTGCTGACCTTCGGCGTGCTCATCACCTGGTTTGGCACCGCGGCTGTGGTATATTTGCTGTTCGATTATTCAATGGGACTATCGATGCTGGCCGGCAGCCTGATTATCGTTACCGGACCAACGGTGATTGCCCCGCTGCTGCAACGAATCAATATTAAAGAAAAGCTCAACGATATTCTGCACTGGGAAGGTGTGCTCATCGACCCGATCGGCGTATTTATTGCAATATTGTGTTTTGAGTGGTTCAACGCGGAAAGTTCACCGATTTCCCATTTTGAACAATTTAGCTTTCGGGTGCTGATTGGCATCGGTTTTGGGTTGCTGGGCGGAAAAATTATGCACCTGTTGCTCACCAAAAAATGGATTCACGAAGATCAGGGCAACATTTTTGCACTCGCCGGAGCCGTAATTTTATTCGGGCTTTCGGATATCGTGCTGCACGAAGCGGGCATTTTAACGGTTGTGGTTGCGGGATTGGTGCTCGGCTGGAGCAAATCGCCGCAGCTCAAACGCATCAAACAATTCAAATCCGAACTGACCGATCTCGCGATTGCGTTTTTGTTTATCCTGCTCGCGGCCAATCTCGATTTGCAAAATTTTATCGATCTCGGCTGGAAAGGTGCGGCAACGCTGCTGTGCATCATGCTGCTCATTCGTCCGTTGGGGATTTTGGTGAGCACCTTTGGCACCGATCTTTCCACCCGCGCCCGGGCATTTCTGTCGTGGATCGCGCCGCGCGGCATTGTTGCGGGTTCAATGGCATCGCTATTCGCGCTGGAACTGACCGCAAAAGGATACGAAGAAGGTCCGTTTATCGAAGCGTTTACCTTTAGCGTCATCGGCGTAACGATCTTTATTCAGGGACTTAGCGCCAGAAGAGTTGCCGGGCTGTTGGGCGTTCGTGAAAAAGAGAAAAACGGCTGGCTGATTGTCGGTGGTCATACATTTGCACGAAAAATCGCCCGCTATATTCGTAAACAGGTAGAAGCAACCTGCGTAATTGTGGACACAAACCCCGATGCGGTTCGCGAATCCCGGTCGGAAAATATCACCGCATTTATCGGAAATGCGCTGGAAATAAACACCGTTCCCGATGAAATCCGGTCACGGATCGGCAATGTGCTGGCCCTGACAGATAACCGCGAGCTAAACCAGCTGATTTGCCTGCGCTGGTCGGATATCGTTAAAAAAGATCGCCTTTTCCGCTGGACCGGCGATGAAGAGAAAAAAGATTCGCCGAGGACAAATATGGGAATTCCGGTTTGGCAAGCGCTCACAAAACCGTCGCAGGTGTCGTATGATTTGCGCAATAAAGAGGCAAATTTGATTTCCCGGACAGCCAATTTGTTAACACCGGATCAGCTCAGCCAGATGATTCCGTTAATGGCTGCGGAATCCGGCAGAATCAGCGTTACCGATCTCGATATCGGCACAATGGCGAATGCCAGCTTGCTCGGCTATATTCGGCTGGTTCAGCATTTGCCACTTTTTCTTCAGAAAAAACATATACTTACGATTGAGCATATTGCCTCGCTGGAAGCATTGTTGCGGCATGCCCTGAGCATTGCGAAGGAAACCCATACTCAGTTGAATATTGAGCAAATTCTCAAACAATTATTAGCCCGGGAAGATGAAATTCCCACAACCCTCAGCAACGGCGTGGTAATGCCGCACACCCGTTTAACGGATATCCGGCAACCGATTTGCATTTTTGTGCGGCTGCAAAAGGGATTGTTTCTGGATGCGCACGATCGCAAAAAATCGCGATTGTTCATCATCATGCTGAATCCCGAAAGCGATCCCGAAACCCATTTACTGATGCTCGCGGATGTTGCCAAAATCGCCTCCGACCCGGAAAGTGTGGACATGTTGCTGAATGCGATTTCCCCGGAGGATGTGCTGGCGCAGCTAAAATCGATGGAGAATTTGGTAACCGGAAGCTGGCAGCTTCAAAATGCATAAAAAAAATCCGGACATATGCCCGGATTTAGTGGTTACAAATACTTGTCAATTTTGAATTTAGCGCAACAACACCATACGTTTCACAATATGGTGCTCTCCGGCAACAACGCTGTAAAAATAGGTGCCGCTGGCAACTTCGCGACCACCGTTATCCAACCCGTTCCAGATGATGTTGTGGCTCCCCGCTTCCCGGTTTTCAGCCAATAAATTGCGCACTTCCTGACCGAGCGTATTAAAAATCCGTATTTCGACAAATTCGTTTTGCGGAATCTGGAAACGGATTTCCGTTTGCGGGTTGAATGGATTCGGGTAATTTTGCTCAACAGCAAAAGTGGTGATAACATTGTTTATTTCCAACGATTTACGCAATTGAATTGCGGTCAAATATGGCTGATCCAATGTGATGGTTTCGCCCTCCGAAACCGGGATGCTTTCCACCACTTGCCGTCCGGCCATCAAATCCAGCACATAAGATTCGCCGGATCTCAGCGGTAAATTGCGGGCGCTCACCACGGTTCGATCGATCAGCCGGACTTCCATCACCGGCGATTCGTCACCTGTTAAACGGGTATCGTTCGGATAGCGCACATCAAAGCTGGGAAACGGCGCAACCGGCGGCAATTGGAAAGATGCCATCGCTTCCGGCGATATTTCGGTGGCAAAATAAAGCGTTTGGGTTGTGCCGGTCGCATTGCTGAACACCAATTGGGGACGTTCATCCAACTGAAGTTCCGAACGAATTTGCGCCGCACTGCGCGATTTTGCCAATGGTGCAACCGGCGGATCGCAGTCGAGTGTAATCGTACCCGCAGAATTGGCGAAAATCCAGTATCCCTTCCCCTGTTCGATTACATCGGACGCAACATAACCGCCGCCGGAAAACCCAAACAGCGTTCCCGGTTCGATGATGTTGCCGTTATCGGTCACATCGTCCAGCGCAACGGTACAGGAAATGCCGGAAATCAGGTTCCAGCCGGATGCCAGATCGTAGTCATTCGTGTTAATCGCATCGCCTGTAAACACTGCACTGCCGGAAGATGCGAATTTTACCCAATATCCCGCCCCTTCGTTCATGTGCAATTCATTGGAATAACCGCTGCCGGAATCGTAGCTATACAATGTGTTGTTTTCCGCTTTCGGAAACAGCCCAAGGTAATTGGAATCCACGATATCGCTCGGCAAGCCAACCAGATTCCAGCCGGAAGTAAAGGTTTCCTCAAATTGATTTTGCGGAGAGTTTCCCTCTAAAAATATTCCAACAACCGTACTTCCATTTGACGCAATAAATACTAATTCATTTGTATATGCCTGCTTAGTGCTGGATACATTCCAATTCGAACCTGCAATCAATGTTGTTCTTGAGCTAAAAGATAAATTGTCCATAGAGGCTTCGCTATAAACGATGTTCGTCCCACCATTTTTGTCCTGATATACCAAAGAAACCGTTCTGTGATAATCACTTAAAATCACCATTGGGCGGGTTCCTGAGCCGTCGATAAAATGGGTTGTCCAGGAATCTTCACCATTTCGCACCAAAATATACATATCGGAGCCATCGGTGGTTTTTACACCGGCATATAATTTGCCATCACTTGAAACAGCCAGATTAATGTGATCGTCTCCAAATCCGCTTCCGCCATTGGTAATTTCCTCTGGCGTTGACCAAGTCGACTCATTCGCCCCATCGATGTGGTAACTATAATAAAATACCTCGTCATCCTGGTCCGACCATAAAACACCAATAGTTGCATCCGGCATCGCTATAATTGCGGAAATATCATCTGAATTGGTTGAAGCAATATTTATCTGGCTTGAAAAAGTGCTATACGGGTAATCGCTATGCTTAACAATTATTGTTGAACCATTCTCGGATGTAAGCCACATTTTGTTCATCGAGTCGATTTCAAGTGTTGCTGTTTCGGAGTTTGGCAAGCTAATTGAGACCGTTCCTCCGGGCCGTTTATTCCAAACTTGATAAGAGCTATTAGAGGCGTTATACTCTACAGAAACCAGGTATGCAATTTCATCGTCATAACTATGTAATAATATATGGGTTACACCTCCAATCGATTTGCAATCAGCCTGGACATTTGTCTCACTAGAAATTCTTATAATTGCTGTCCATTCATTATCATCCAATCGGAAAATCCAGGTACCTGATTGTGCGACACCTGAATTTGTGGGGAAAACACACCACCATTTTCCAGCATGGAACCATATTTTGGATTGGGGTTTCTCGCCATTATCATATGTTTCAGAGCCTGAAAAATTGTGTGCATAAGCATCTATCGGTGTTACACTACCAAGCTCTGAAATCAAACTTTTTCCACCTAGGAACCAGTCAAAATTTCCAGGTTTTTGTGCAAAAAGTTGGTTACTAAATCCTAAAAACAGCAAAAAAATAAAGGCACCCAGTATTGTTGTATTCATCGCTTTTTTTGCCGCATTCCTGTGGAACATGTAAAAACCTCCGTTGTCTTTTAAAAGATGCATTTCAGCAAAATAATAACGGACTCGAATGAACATACTTCTCAAATTCGATCAACGGTTCTTCTGCCGGTAGCTGCATCTTTTTTATCTCTTATCGGAAAATTTAGCAATTTCCATAACTGAGATAGCGATATATATCAAAATTTTGCTTTTTTGTTTATAAGCGCCTGATCACAAATGGGTTAACCGGTGTTTTGGCTTAGACAAACCGTTTGCGCTTCGCATCGAGGAGTAATGTTCGCAATTCCTCAACAGACGACGCGCCCAGCCATTTGCGCTCAAATGCTTGATCCTGAACGATTTGCGCAATTGCAGATAACGCCCGCAGGTGCGTTCCGCGCATGTTCTCGCTGCCGGCCAGCGCAAATACAGCGTGGGCATTTTGAACGTCCTCACCGATGACCACACCGTTTTTGGAGCGAACAATCACCATTTTAAAAATGTCGCTGCCTTCCAGAATCAGATGCGGAATAGCCAAACCCGGCGCCAAAACCGTGCTGCCGAGATGCTCCCGGTCGTGAAATTTCTGTTCGATGATTTCCGGGGAAATTCCGATTTGTGTGCTCAGCTCAACGGAAATCTGCCGGAAACACGCCTGATAATCGAGTGGCCCGGCGATATCCAGAATGACCGCATCGGTCACGAGCAGGTCAAATTCGTCACTTGCCATAACTTCTGCCTCCGCAAGAATTATTCCGGTAACGGTGTCGGATGGTTTTAACTGATCCAGTTGCGAAACAAAATAACTCACATTATTTCGGGATATGGCAAGCGGTAAAAATGGTTGGGTTTGCGCATATTGCACAACCCAGTCCGCCACTTCGCATTCGTCAGTTACGGCGATTCTCCTCAAATCCGCATTGTTTTCAGTAATCCAGCGATCCCAATCAACCAACTCGTAGCGGGAAAGGTCGAACGCGGTTACATCATCTTCCGACAGCAGTTTTTGATACATCCACTGGCTGCCGGCGCTGCGATACGCAAACACGTTGGGAATCCAATACACCCGTCGTGCCAGTTGCGCTGCCAGCAGGTTGATATTCAGGTTGGGTGTCAACGCGATGAGCAGTCGCGCATTTTCGGCAGATGCCTTCGCCAAAGTAGCTTCCTCCAGCGCGTTTCCGTGGATAGCCGGCAATCCCTCCGCGTTTGCGTCGGCACAATACATTTCATTGTTATCAATCATCCAAACAGGCTGGTGTTTCACCAAAATATGCCCCAGTTTTCGCGCGAGCGGTCCTGCACCGACGATTATCACGCCGATACGTTCGTCCTCCGCTTCAACCAGCTCGTCGCGGCGACGCAGCCAATCCACGCCCCATTTCAGAAAAACGGGCACCGTCATCGTCGTAAAAAACGCCATGAAAACGAGTATCGAAAACGTATCTTGTGAAATAATGCCATATTCGAGCCCGATCTGCGCCATAATAATTTCCACCGCTCCCCTGCCGTTCATGCCTGCACCAATGGTTAGCCCCTCCCGCCAGCCGTTCCGGCTCGGTAAATAGAACAGCGCGGTACCAAAAATTTTAGCGATCGTCGCCACAACAATAACGCTGATGAGCATCAGCAAATCCGTTTGAAAAACGGATAACGACACCTGAAATCCGGCAGTGACAAAAAATATCGGTGCGAGAAATCCGATGGAAATATCGTGCACAAGCTTGGAAACATCGTGCGATAATTTCCGTTCAAAAACGCCTTCCCGCAAAAACAATCCGGCGATAAACGCTCCCAAAATCGAGTGCAACCCGGCAAGTTCCGCCATTTCCGCAAACAATAATCCGACCATCAGCACCACCGTAAAGTTTGCGGTACGCTGATTGAATCCCGCACGCGATAGCTGTCGCCCGATATACGGCAGCACTTTCAGCCCGACCAGAAAAGCCACCCCAAAAAAGAGCAACGCTTTGAGAACGATCAGACTGAGCGCATCGAACGCCAACGCAGTTGCACCGGTCAAGCCGAGCATTGCCGCAAAAATCACCAGTGCGGCGGTATCGGTCATTACCGCGCCGGCGAGCATGATGTGGGCGATGCGTGTGCCCAGCAGCTTTAAATCGAGTAAAATCCGGGACTTGGTTGCCAACGATGTCACGCCCATCGCAACGCCGAGAAACAACGCGGCTTCCTGCGTGCCGTCAAACCAGATCACCAACAGGTACCCGAGCGCCATCGGCGTCACAAAACCGCCAACCGCAGCCAGCAATCCGCCAAACGATGCCTTTTTGAGATCCCGCGGATTAATTTCCATGCCGATATACAGCATCATCAAAAAAACGCCGAAATGCGCCAGCACCTCCAGCGCCGTGTTGAACTGAAGCAATCCCAATAGCGGCGGACCGAAAATTATTCCGGCAGACAACTCACCCAATATTGCCGGATATCGCAACCGACTCACCAACGCACCGGCAACCCACGCCACAAACAGCACCAAAATCAGGTTGAAAATGTTAATCTCCATCGATAGATTCTCCCAAAATTTAGCGATTGGTATTAAGCTGAACCCGACTGGCTCGCTGTGCAGATTTTATTTGAGTTTACACCATTGTTGAAGCAGTAAAGCCGAACATCCAAACAGTTTTGCTAATTATCAATAATATGGTGCTTTTTTGGGGCGAATGCACTGAAAAGCTTTTTCGAACACATTTTTTTTCGCCAAAACCTCTGTTTCGATGCGCCACCCACACCGCCGGAGATCTGAAATTTGCTGGCATTTTTGCCGGAAGTGCTGTAACTTCCCGAATGAAAAACGGTAACCGATTACGATTGAAAAGCGCAAGGGAATGACTGCTTCCATACCACCTGATGTCTCATTTTGGCTCGGATTTTTGCTTTGGTTTGTGATTGGCTATGCCGAAATCCACTTTCGCATTCCCGGATTACCTTCCCGATTGTTCAAAAAAGAACCCGAAATAGTGTTCGATTTACCGCATCGTGCCACTGTTGGTAACGCTGTCCCGTTGTTTTTGTTTGTGAAAGATGCCGACCGCTTTCCGGTGAAACTGGGTGATATTTCGGTCGCGATTTATCGATTTGGCGACACGAAAGCCATTGCCAATCACACATTCCGGGTGAACGCTGCAATCGACACATATTTTTCCGGCAACACATACTGGCTACCGGAAACCGCTTTTCCCGAGCCCGGTAAGTATTTGATTTTATCAAACTTGGCATACACTGTTAACGGAAAGCAACAACTGCTGGCTCAGGATAATTATCGCGGATTGAACGCAGCACCATTTCAAATAACCATTGGCGAAAGCGGTTTGCCTGCCCTTCCGGGCATGCATTGGGGCGATATTCACATTCACAGCAATTTCACGGATGACGCTGTGGAATTTGGTGCGCCCATCGTAGAAACGGCAGTTTGCGCACAATCGCTCGGGCTGTCATTTTTCGCAATCACCGATCATTCGTTCGATCTCGACGAATCCTCCGTTGATGATTGGCACGTTAGCCAACCCAATCCGCGCTGGGATCAATTTTTGCAAACCATTTGCGCGGCGCAAACGGCACACCCCGATATTTGCATCATTCCCGGGGAAGAAGTTTCGGTCGGGAATAGCCGGAACGAAAATGTGCATTGCCTGCTGTTAGGCAATCGCCGGTTTTATCCCGGAACGGGCGACAGTGGCGACCGTCTGCTGCACAACCGACCGACGCTCACGCTGCCGGAACTGATTTCGCTGGTAAATGCCAACGATCCGGGTTCCCTGATTATCGCGGCGCACCCGTTTGACGTGCCGCCGGTTTCCCAAAAAGCGGTGCTCAATCGCGGGTTTTGGCGGCGAGACGATCGCCATTTGCCGGCGCTTTGCGGCTGGCAATTGCTCAACGGACGAAAAGATGCTTTTTTCGATCACGGATTTGAAAAATGGCGCGAGGCGCTGCTCTCCGGAAAGCAAATCGGCATTTTTGCCGGAACAGACGCGCACGGCAATTTCAACAATTTCCGGCAGGTGAAAATCCCGCTGTTGCAGATGGTTTTTCATCGCCAGCAATTGCTCGGACAAACCCGCACCGGTATTATTCTGGACGAAAAGCCCGACGAAACCGCCGTGTTGGCGCAGCTTTCCCGCAAACGCGCGGTGATTTCCAACGGACCGGCAGCGTGGCTGGGCATCGAACAAAACGGACAACGCCATTTTCCCGGCGAAACCATCGCCGCTGCGACGCCGTTCTCTGCTCAAATTTCCGCGAAAAGCACTGCGGAGTTTGGCAACATCAGCGAAATCCGGTTGATCACCGGAAATGTTCCGAGCCAAAAAGAATCTATTCAATTGATCCAGCCCGTTTTTGCAGCAGGTTCGATTGAGAAAACCATCGATTTTCCTGACGGATTACCAACCGGATATCTGCGGTTGTCGGTGTTCAGCGATCATCCGGAGGGCGAACCGTGTTTCTGCCACACCAATCCAATCTGGATCGGGTAACTGCTGCCATCAAAAAAAATCGTTGATTTAATACAGTTTTTTGGCAATAATTGCGATGATGAATACAACTGGATAAAGCTGTTGGGTTTTGTAATTAGAGGATTTATGCGATTTATTGGTTTATTTTTGTTGTTTTTTGGTGCTGCGAGCGGCGTTTTGGTTGCCCAAAACGAAGACGCATTCCCGGTTTTGATTGAACGTGTCATCGTTTTTGGCAACGAGAAAACCCGCGATGAAGTAGTATTGCGAGAGATACCGTTTGATTTTCCCGCCGAACTCAATCTCGAAGATTTCCAGCTCATCCAAAACCGCCTGATGAATTTGTTTCTGTTCAACCGGGTGGAATTGGGCATTATCGGGCAGGGCGAGGGCAAAATCCTCACCGTTCAATTGACCGAAACATGGTATTTGTATCCCGTGCCGCTGCTGTTTATTAACGAACGCGACTGGAGCAAGGTGAGTTACGGCTTTTCGCTGTCACACACCAATTTCCGGGGCATGAACGAGCAGTTGGCGCTGGGCGGCTGGCTGGGTTTCAATCCGTCATTTTATATGCGATACAACAATCCCTGGCTCGGGCGGAACGCCAAATTCATTTTTGGCATTAACGCGTTTGGCAAAATGGTGGGCAATAAATTTTTCGATTTCGATGAACGGCATATCGGCGGCGGTGTTTCGCTCGGCAAACGGTTGACGCTGAACACCTCCATCCAGCTTTCGGCTTCTGCAAAACGGGTGGAATTTCCCGAAGAATACCGCCAGCTCAGTGTGTCCGGAAACCGCACGGATTTTGTGCCGCAATTCGGGCTGCAAATTCGCACCGACAAACGGGATTTGTTCGAATATCCGCGCAGCGGGGCGTATGTCAAATGGAACATTACCCGCACCGGGCTGGGCGAAAAACAACCGCGATTCTGGCGATTCAATTTTGATAACCGGGTGTATTTCAAACTTCACGACCGGCTGAGCATCGGCGGCAAACAATTGCTCACATTCAACAGCGTTCCCGAATCCGAGCTGCCGATTTACGACCGCATTTTTATCGGCTACGGCAATCGCATTCGCGGCTATTTCGACAAAATTCTCACCGGTCGCCATTTGATGATGCACCACGTTGAAGCGCGGATCGGGCTGGTGCCAATCAAATATTTATCGTGGGAAAACGCGCCGGTGATGCCGGTTTTCTTTCAGCAATTAAAATATGGATTGAGTCTGGGCTTTTTTGTGGACAGCGGCACAACCTGGAATCACTCCGAAGAATTATCCCTGAAAAACCAGTTTACCGGTTACGGCGCCGGGCTGCACATCCACCTGCCGTATATTTATTTGTTGCGAATTGACCACGCCTGGAGCGATACCGGCGACCGCCAGTGGATTATCGAAGCCGGCGTATCCTTTTAATAATCAGATAGTTAGCAATGGAACGATTTTACGCGCCAGATCTCTTGTCAACCAGCGAAACTATCGAGCTTTCGCCGGATGAAAGCCACCACATCATTCGGGTGTTTCGCAAACACGCGGGCGAAACGGTGGCGATCGCCAACGGCAACGGGCTGATTGCAACCGCGACAATCACCGGGCAAAGCCGCAAAACCGTTCAATGCAGCATTCAATCCGTCGAACAGATTTCCCGTCCGGAACCGGCATTGCAGATCGCCATTTCCTGCATTCGCCCCAATCGGATGGATTGGGCGATCGAAAAATTGACCGAATTGGGCGTTGCAGCGATCCAGCCGTTGATTTGCGAACACACCAGCGTGCGCCATTTCAAAATTGACCACTCACGCAAAATTGCTGTCAGCGCGATGAAACAGAGCGGCATCGCCTGGCTGCCGGAACTGCGCGAACCGCTGACATTTTCCGATTGGCTGGCTGCCGGAAATTCACGGGAAAATGATTTGCGAATGCTGGCGCATCTCGATCGGGAATCACAACCGGTTGGGCAATTTTGCCGAGATTCCGCTCAGAAAATCAGCATTGCGATCGGACCGGAAGGCGGGTTTTCCGCAAAAGAAATTGCCGCCGCAGACGCCGCGAATTTCCGGTTCGCGAAACTGGACAACGCCATTCTCCGTGCGGAAACCGCCGCTATTGTCGCTGCCACGCAAATCAAATCTGTTTTTTTGAAATAATTTTTTGCCGCAAGGGTGCGAAGGGCGCTTACCCGTTGCGAAACACCCGCTTCGCAATGCCAATTTTCCGGAAGCAGGGCTTCCATTTAGAAAAGCAGAGTTTTTTAAAAAATGGACGTTCCAAAGCAGAAGCTTTGGAACGAGGATGTAATTTTTTTATTCCATGTACCCAATTTTCCCTTCTCGCCTTTACGGCAATTCCTTCCCGGTTTAAATTTTCCCCGATTTTTTCATCCCGATTGATTATATTATTGACTGCAAGTTCAATTAAAACAAGGTGATTTTATGAGCTGCATTTTCTGCAAAATTATCGACGGCGAAATTCCGTCCAAAAAAATTTACGAAGATGAGCATGTGATGGCGTTCCACGATGTGAATCCGGTGGCGCCGGTGCATGCACTGATCATCCCGAAAAAGCACATCGGCAAAGTGTCCGAACTGGACGACGCGGACGAGCAACTGATGGGCAAACTGATCACTACCGCCAAAAAAGTTGCCGAAGAACTGGAACTGAGCGAGAAAGGATTCAGGCTGGTATTCAACAATGGCAAATCGGCAAACCAGACCGTATTTCACATCCATTTGCACCTGCTCGGAGGACGCGCGATGACCTGGCCGCCCGGATGATTGGCAAATAAGTGCGTCTGTAAATCTATTGAAATCAAAGGTTAACATGAAAGAAATCATCGTTTTGGGCGATCGCGTGTTGATTCGTCCCGATACTTCCGAAGAAAAAACGCAGGTAGGTTTATACTTGCCGCAAACCGTAAAAGAGCGCGACGACGTTCAGCGCGGCTATATTTTCAAAACCGGGCCGGGCATTCCGTTGGCGGATCCGTCATCGATCGGCGATGAGCCGTGGAGCCGCAGCGATGACAACGCACCGAAATACATTCCGATGGAAGCGCGGATCGGCGATTACGCGTTGTTTTTGCGAAAAGCCGCGGTGGAAATTAAATATGATAATGTAGAATATTTTGTGGTGCCGCAAAGTGCAATTTTACTGCTTGTCCGCGATCAGGTAGAACTGCCGCCGCTCGAAACGGATGACGTGCCGCCGCTGGATTTTGAGTAAAATTGTTATCCACCCCGTCATTCCCGGTAGGGAAAAACAATCGAATTCCGTTTACCGAAATATCGCAGTTTTTCCAGCAGCAAAATTAACGCGGGAAACACCAGCAAACCGAGAAGCGTTGCCCCGCACAGCCCGCCGATCGTCGATAGCGACAGCGTATTCCAGATATCGAGAGAATTGTTGGTATCCGCCAGCAACAGCAACGGCAGCAATCCGGCGATGGTGGTAAAGGTCGTCATTAAAATGGGGCGAGCGCGCTCCACACAGGCCTGCCGGATCGATTCGGTCAGGGGTTGATTTTGCTGATCCCTGCGAATCTGGTTGTAGCGATCCAGCAGCAAAATACCGTTGTTCAATACAATCCCCAGTAAAAATATCACTCCGATATACGCCGCCTGATCGAAGGTGGTGCCGGTCAGGTAAAACGCCAGAAACACGCCCACCAGCGATAACGGAATCATCAGAAAAATCAGCAGCGGATACAATAGTGATTCGTAAAGCCCGGCGAGCACCATATACATCAGCAGCAGTGCCAGCAGCAACACCCAGGTAATTTCTTTTGCCGATTTTTGAAAACCCCAGTTGTATTGGCTTTGGCGCAGCGAAAACCCGACGGGAACGGCGGTATTGGTCACAAAATTATCCACAAATTCTTTGCCGAAACGATACGGTGCCAGATAATCGAAGGTCAGGATTTTGTAATAATTCTGGTTTTCGCGTTCGATGAGCGGCTGAGTTCGCCGCAATGCCGCTGTACCGATATCACCCAGCCGCAGCGATTCTCCTGCGCTATTTGCGATCTGCAACCGGTTAAATTCATACAATTGGAAGCGGTGATAATTATTGGTCAGCACTGCAAACGGTACTTCCCGCCATCCAAGTTGAACGGTTTGCCGGTATAAATATTGCGACATATACGGGCGGGTTTGCTGCACCGCACCGGCAAGTGAAACAGCGTGTTTCGCCAGCGCCGGACGGTCGAACCGGAAAATACTTTCGAAGGCATCGAAGCTGTAAAACCGGCGGGTTTGGTCGGTGCGGACGTCGCGGACACGGGTAACGCGCTCCAACCGGGATTTCAATCCCTCGGCGAAGTCGCTCAATTGCCGGTAATTGTATCCTGTAAGTTCCAGCCGGTTGGCCATGGTAACCCCGCTGCCACCGCTGCTGAATCCCGGTCCGTAGCCGATCACACTAACGCGGGCGTTCCCGGTTTGCGCAGCGCGGGAAATCAGCTTTTCCTTTACCAGAAACGGCGTGATCGACCATTGGTTTTCGGCAGTAAATCGCACTTCGATATTAAAATACGTCGGGCTCACCCGGGTGCGAACCTGCGCAATGCCATCGATACCGGAGATGGTATCTTCCAGGCGTCTGGCAATCCGGTCGGTTTCGCGAATATCCGTTCCTGGTGGCAGCGAGGCATACACACGGACATTCGTTCCGCTGTCCCAACGCCATATTTCACCACGACTAACGTAGCGATAAAACAGGTGTAAAGCGCCGCCAAAAAAATGGTCGATAAAACTTCGGTTATCCTGTATCAGCGCGTTTCCAAAAACGGCGTTGTAAGATTGTTTCGCGATGCGAGCCGCGCCAGATTCATTTTCATTTTCCGAGAGAGACGACGGCAGCAGCCACACCGGCAACCCGAACAGCCAGACAGCCAACAGCAGCGCAACAACCGGGCGTTTCAAAATAACCGCCAGCGATTGGTGATAACGCCGGGTCATTCGTCCGTTGATTGTTCCCGCCGATGACGGTTGTTCAGCCGCGGTTTTCCGTAAAATCCAGTGATATGCGACCGTGGGCAGCAGGAAAAAACTGATCACCAGCGAAACCAGCAGCGCCAGCGAAACCGTCACGGCAAAGGGCGTGTAATACAATTGCAGTTCATCATCCAAAAATAGAAATGGCAGAATTGCCGCCAGCGTTGTGAGCGTTGATGCGATGAGTGGTAGCAGCACCTCAGATGTCGCGGCGGCCACACGCGCTGCGTCCTGTCGTCCATCCGGCTGCGGCTGCTCGTGGCGATCGATATTTTCCAGCACAACGATGGCGTTGTCCACCAAAATCCCGAAGCCGAGCGCCAGCCCCGCCAGCGTAATAATATTCAGACTGTAACCGGAAACAAACAGCAGCAACAGCGTTGCCAGCACGCTGAAAAACACCACCGATTGCACCAGCAGCGCAAATCGCAGCCGCCGCATAAACAGCGTGAGCACCAGCAATATCACCAAAAAACTGAACAGCGCCCGGTAAAACAATTGCTGCAAATTGGTTCGGATGGCCAGGCTTTGGTCGTCTTCCTTCAGCAATTGCAAGCCTTCCGGCATACGGCTTTGCAGCGCGGCAACCATTGCGTACACTTCATCCGCAACGCGGATGGTGTTGGTTTGCGGCTCTTTTTCGATGTGCAGCAATATGGTTGCATTCCCGTTAATGCGCTGAAAAGCATACGCCGGTGAAAGCGTATCCACCACCGTGGCAACATCGCGCAGCACCAGCATTCGCCCGCCGCTTTGGCGAATGGGCAGCGTGCGGATATCAAACAACGTTTGCAACGACTGGCGAACCACCACCTGAAACCGTCCGCCGTCGCCGGTTAAATTGCCTGCGGCAAATGACTTTCCGGCGGACTGGAGCGCCAGCGTAATATCCGAGGGTGTCAGGCGGTGTGCCCGGAGCAATTCCGCATCAAAACGCACCTGGATCTGGCGTTCGCGACCGCCGGAAACATCCACCCCGGCAACGCCCGGAACGGTGTTGATCGCCGGACGAATCACCCGCAAAGCCGTTTCCCGCAAAAACGCGTCGTCATACGGACCCAACACGCGATAGCTCAAAAAACGGGTGCTCTCGATTTCATCCGGGAGATACGGAATGATCTGCGGCGGCAGCGATTGTTCCGGCAATTTTTCCTGCAGATAGCTGATCCGCTCGCGAATAGCGAAGCGCAGGTAATCGACATCGTAATCCGGGAGCAGTTCCACTTCGATACGCGACGACCCTTCGCGCGATTCCGAACGAATATTGGCGATGCCGCGCACCTGGGTCAATTCGCCCTCAATCAGCGAAGTCAGGTATGCCTCAACCGATTGGGGTGACGCGCCGGGCCAGCTTGTCTGGATAAACAATTTTGCATACCGCACCGATGGCAGCACTTCCAGCGGCAATTGGAATGCGGCAAAAATGCCGGAAATCGCAATCGCGCCGAACACCACTAAAGTGGCAATCGGTCGGTTGATGCAATGGGTGATCCAGCTATTCATTGTGGTTGAGTAATTGAGTTTTGAATTTTGAGTTTTTCCTTGTTCCTGTTCCCCAATTGCCGAACGAAGCTACTCTTGAATCATCACGTCGGCGTTATGCGCGAGCGCAAAATGCCCGTCCACAATGACCGGTTCGCCGGGTTTCAGGTCAAAGGCGGAGCCGGTAACTTCAATAAATTCATCGTTTTCCAAGCCGGTGTCCACATAGCACCAGAAAGCTTTTTCATCGCGAACGATGAACACCAGCTTGCGCTGGTCGCGTTCCACTACTGCTGCGCGCGGCACCATCAGGCGACCGGGATAGCGATTCACTACAATTTTGGCTGCGCCAAACATGCCTGATTTCAGTAGTCCGTCAGGATTATCGATTGCCGCGACGACGCTGCCGGTGCGGGTTTGCGGATCAATTTGCGGATTGATCCCGGTAATCGTTCCGCTGAAGTCGCGACCGGGGAACGCCGGAAAGACAGCGGTAATATTTTCATTTTCCCGGACAAACCCGAATTCCGATTCGAGGATGGCCAGCTTCAGCTTCAGCCGCTGCAAATCGACCAGTGAAAACAGCGTTTGTCCCGGGGAAACCACATCGCCGGGATGCACCTGCACATCGCCGATGATGCCGGAAAACGGCGCGGTAATCCGGCAATTTTCCAGCCCGTATTCCGCCCGGGCAAATTGCGCTTCCGCCGCAGCCAGACCGCTTTGCTGGGCAATCAGGTCATCCCGGTTTTCTCCGGAAAACACTTTTTCGGCGAGGTAGCGGCGTTCAGCCTGACGGTATTCTGCTTCCGGAATTTCGCCGTTGCTGTATTTTTCGCGGAAAATCTGGAATTGCTCCGTCGCTGCATGAAAGCCGTTTGTTCCGGCAATATCACCGGAAATCTTCTGATCATCGCGGATTTCGGACATGCGCAGGGCATACTCCGCACGGGCGTTGAGCAGGGTTGCCCGGGCTTCCGCAACCGCGACCCTGTATTCGCGATCATCCAGATCAACCAGAACCGCGCCGTTGGCAACCGGCTGACCGTCGCGAACGTGGACAGCCATCACCCGCGCACTGATCAGCGGCTTCACATCGACAAATTGTTTGGCTTCCGTATTCCCGGTTGCGGTGATGTATTGCACCATCTCGCCCACAAATGCATTGGCAACACTAACAGCAACCGGTTTCACCTGCTTCTGCTCCTGCGAAATGGCCCGGTTCTCCGCTTCTGTATTGCCCAGTTTCCGGTATTGGTCATACAACAGCGCAATAATTGCAATCATTAAGAGGATAAAAAATGTTCGTGCGTATTTTTTCATGGTTTCTGTTTTTAGTTTAACGGACCCTGAGCCTTGCCGAAGGGTTGGATTCTGGCTTTTGGCTTTTGAGTTGGTCCTTGTTTCTGTTGTTTCTGTTATTTCTGTCGTTTCGCTTCTCGCTTTTCACTTTTCGTTCCTCACTCTTCGCCCCTCGCCTCTTACAGTTCAAGCTTTTACCCTTCGGCTGTGCTCAGGACAAGCCTTTTACCTTTCAACTTTCAACTTTTAACTTTTACCTTTTAACTTTTAACTTTTAACAGTGGTTTCGACTACGCTCAACCACCAGTTTTTTGTAAATCCATATCCTTTTTAAGGCGCTTCATGAAGCGCCTCTACTTACGGCTTATCGCTTCATAAACCACCGGGATAAGGATCAGCGTCAGCACGGTTGCCAGCGAAAGCCCGCCGATAACCGCAATCGCCAGCGAAGCGCGGAGTTCCGCACCGCTGCCGCCAACCAGCACCATCGGCAGCAAACCCAGCACTGTGGTAATGGTCGTAATCAAAATCGGGCGAAAACGTTTGGCGCCGGCATCCAGAATCGCATCGCGGAGCGGAAGCCCGTTCCGGCGCGCCTGATTGATAAAATCCACCTTGATAATGGCATCGTTCACCACAATGCCGGTGAGCACCACAAAGCCGATCCCGGATATAATATTCAGGCTGTTCCCGGTAATCGCCAGCAGCCAGACAGCCCCGATCATGCCAAACGGCACCGCCAGCATTATCAGCAGCGGATAGCGCAGCGATTCAAACTGGGCAGCCAGAATCATATAAACCAACGCGATAGACAGCAGCAACGCATAAGCGATGCCGGTGGTTGCCGCGCGAATATCCGCCTGTTGCCCTCCGATGCCCAGCCGCACACCGGAAACCTGTTCGGCATCCAGCCGTTGCCGGAAATCACCAATCAACTGCTGAACGCGGGCAATCGCCTCGTTGCGGGAAATACCGCTGATGGCCGCATCGATGCGGATGAGCGTTTCCTGATCCTGTCGCAGCAGTTCATCCACAGCCTGCACCTTGCGATGGCGGATCAACTCCCGCAGCGGCAGCGCCATATTTCCCCCGTCTGAAGAATTAAGGGGGATGTTCAGCATCGTGTTATAAAAATCCGCCCAGCTATCGCGCTGCGCCAGACCGGGACGCACCGTTACATCAATATTCCGGTCGCCCGATTTGATTTGCGTCGCCACAATGCCGCTCACTTTGGTTTGCAGCGCTTCGGCAATTTGCCGGGTATCCACGCCGTAAAGCGCGGCACGACTGCGATCCACCGAAATAATATATTGCCATGCGCCATCCTGACGGGAGAGCCGCACATCAGCAAATCCCGGCTGCGCCGCCAACTGCTCCCGGAACTGTTCGGCAACCGGTAGAATCGCCGGGAAAAATTCGCCGGAAACATCAATCTGCAAATCGCTGGCTTCCAGCCCGAGCATTTCCCGGTAAGTGGCGTCGCTGTTTTCGAACACGGCAATATAGCGATATTGCTGCGGCAAATTGCGCCGCAAATATTCCGCAAAAGCATCCGCCGGAACACTGCCGGACACATTCCGCCGGATGATCAGGGTTGCCCTGTTTACTCCACCCACATCTGCCGTGGAAAACAGGGTTTGCGGCGAACCGGTCTGGCTGAACACCTGCGCCACCGCCGGATCAGCCAGCAACTGCTCCTCAATCGCAGCGACCACATCCGACACCTGGTAGAGCGTGGCATCCGCCGGTAGTTCAATATTCAGCCGCAGTTCATTGGGATATAATTGCGGCAGCAATTCCCGGTTGAGGTTCAACGCCAGCAACACCGTCGCCAGCAGCACAATCAACGAAGCGGAAAGCACTGCTGCCTTGCGGTCCAGCGCCAGCAGCAATCCGCGATGGTAAGCGCGATACAGCGCATTCAATCCGCGTTCAAACCAACGGAACAGCGGCGCGGAAAGCCGCAGATACAGCCCGGCAACGCTGCGCCCGGTTTCCACCGCTCCGGTGATCAGAAAAATTACCGGAAATACCACAATGTTTTTGATCCGCTGAAAGATACCCTTTTTTGGCGTTTTCGGCAACGGGTTTTCTGCCCCAAAAGCACCGGCAACAATTTGCGGTCGTCCCCGGAAACGGCTGGCCAGCACCGGCAGCAGGGTCAGCGCCACCACCAGCGATGCCAATAGCGAAAACACCACCGCCAGCGACTGGTCGCGGAACAGTTGTCCGGTAATGCCTTCCACATAAATCACCGGCAGAAACACCGCGCAGGTGGTCAGGGTGGATGCAGTGACCGGCATGGCCACCTCCGCTGCGCCGTTGATGGCAGCATTCACCCAGTCCTGCCCATCTTCGCGGAGGCGGAAGATGTTTTCAAGCACCACAATTGAATTATCCACCAGCATGCCGATGCCCAGCGCCAGCCCGCCCAGCGAGACCAGGTTAAGGCTGACATCCGCAGCCCGCAGCGCCACAAACGTTGCGATGATCGATACCGGCATGGAGATGCCGATGTTCAGCGGGTGGCGCAAGTTGCCCAGGAAAAACACCAGCGCCAGCAGCGCCAGCACCCCGCCCCATATCAGCGTGGAAAACACATTGGCAATGCTGTCCTCAATAAAATCCGCCTGTTGCGCTACGATCTCAAACGTGATTTCGGGAATTTCCGCGCGGATTTCCGCCAGCACCCGGCGTATTTCCCGGCTGACCTGCACGGTATTGGTTCCGGCGGCTTTGGTGATCAGCAATCCCACCACCGCCTGCCCGCCTAGCCGCGTCAGCGATTCCGGGTCTTCCGGCAGGTAATGAATCCGGGCGATATCGCCCAGCAGAACCGGTTGTCTGGCAATGGTATTGGTGACGGCAGTTTGCCGGATATCTTCCGGCGATTCAAACTCCCCTTCCAGACGGATGGCAAATCGGTAGCGCCCTTTTTTGACGGTGCCGCCGCTGGCGGAAAGGTTGTTGTTGCGCAACGCAGCGCTGATCTGATCGATGGTGATATTCTGGGTGAGCAGTTGTTGGGGATCCACCTGCACCTCGATGTGCCGTTCGACGCCCCCGGCAATTTCCACCAGTGCCACCCCGGGAAGCTGCTCCAGCCGGCGGCGGATGATCTGCCGGGAAAGCTCCGTCAAACGCCCGATTTCCACCCCACCGGCCGCCACTTCCATAATGGGACGCGCCGAAGGATCCAGCCGCAGCACCTGGGGACGTTCCGCCCGTTCCGGCAGCAGCGTGCGAATATCATCCAGCTTTTCCCGCACCGAAAGCGCCGCATAATCCATGTTGCGCCCCCAGTAAAATTCCAGCGTCACCAGCGAAAGCCCCTCGCGGCTGCGGCTGATGATGCGCTTTACCCCGCTCACCCCGCCCAGCGCCTGCTCCACCGGCCGGGTGACAAACGCCACCACTTCTTCCGGCGCGGCATCCCCCATCGCCGTGCGCACCAGCAGGCGCGGATAGCTGATGTCCGGCAGCAAATCCACCGCCAGTTGCTGCAGGGAAATAATGCCCAGCAATACCACGGCAACAAAAAACATGACCGTGGCTATCGGGCGGCGGACGGCGGTTTGGGAGATGGGCATCAGGTATTCACTTTTGTATGTTCAATGGCAGCAGTTTGCGGCTGCGTTTTTTCCGTATTCGGAGAAAATTTCCAACAAACCAGCAAGGCGCCCAAAATAACGGCATTCTCAACAAATAATTGCCAGTTGTTTTGCCGCGCCAGCAGCTTGCCAAAACAGCCACAGTCAGCGGTATTACCGGTTTTCAGGTAATAATATAGGGAAACACCACTGAACAGCACGATTAAAATACTGCCCGCAAATAAGGCAAGTCTCTGATAAAAGCTCAGCAAGAGCATCAACCCCAGGGCTACCTCGCCATAGGCGATAAGCATCGCCAGCGATGGATGGAAATTGGCCGGGACAATATCGTATTGATTAATTGTTTGCACAAAACCAGCCATATCAAAAATTTTTGCCAGCCCCGCAACCAGAAATATAAGCCCAAGCGTGATACGAAGCCCCGATTGCAGGCGTTTATTGTGGAGGAATAACCGTATGTGGCTGTAATCCATCAGGTAATGTCCTTTCAATTTTTATTTTTTGTGAATTCAATAATTGTTGCGCTTTATCCTTGATTTCATGAACCGCAGTTGACGACACTTTCACCGGCAGATCAAGAATTTCCTTTGCCAGGTTTACAGCCGATGCGGTATCACCGCGATCTGCATAATGTTTTGCCAATAAATAACGCGCATGGAATTTATGCGGCACCATATTTATTGATATCTGCAAATGCCCGACAACTTTGTCGAATTCGCCCAATTCCCGGAAGGTTTCTGCCAGCAATATTTCCAGATTTGGGTCGGTAAACCGTTTTCGGCTCTCGTTTAATATACTCAGGGCGTCTTTAAACCGGCTGCTTTTATACAGCAACCCGCCATAAAAGAACAGGAATTCCCCATTATTTTTCAGAACCGGGAAAGCTTCTTCTGCTGTTGACAACGCCCGCACAGAATCCCCCAAAGCTGCCAACTGCCCAGCAGTTTGCCAATTCGCGTATGCTGTTTTTTGTTGGTGTATCTGATAACCAAAATATATGGCGAAACACAAAATGAAGACCCCATAAGCTTTTAACAATACCTGCTTCAGTTCGAAATGGATCACTGATTTACAACTAAAAGTCGCGGAAATGAGTCCTAACAGAAAGTATAAATGCAGGCTGGTTTCCAATACTTTCATGGGAAAGAAAAAAAGCGCATTGACCAGAATTGCCAACAGGGAAGCCTGCATAGCGATTCGCAATTCCGTAACACCGCTTTTTTGCGAGATTGGCGTCCACTTTTGGGGAGCTCCGGCAAACAGCGCGCTGAAGATCATCCCGCAAAACAACAGAATTCCGATAAACCCACCCTCGGCAAAAATTTGCAGATAATCATTGTGCGCGTGTTTGGTATGCTGTGCTAGCCGTTGTTCTGTTTCTGAACGCAACCCGCCGTTAAAATAGGCCGCCTGATAATGGTTGTAATCAACCGCATAGCGATCATAACCAATCCCGAAGAGCGGTTTTTCCGCGATCATATTGGCTGTAATTTTCCAGATTAACAACCGCCCGGCAGCAGAATCAGGTTTTAAATGAAATAGAACGCTGACAAGTACGAACAGAACCACAATGATTCCTGCAAAAGCAGCAGTAACTTTCCAGAAGTGACTGAGTGTCGCCCGGATCCGCCCCAAAACATTATATTTTATTGCCAGCACTAAACCCACACCCACTCCACCGGCCAGCCAGGCCGCCCGTGTTTGTGTTCCCGGTAGCACCAGGATAATCGCCATCGCCGTAACTACGCCGAGGTATTTGAGCCAGCGCAAACCAAGCTTTGAATCGTCCAAGAACAAATACACCCCGAAGGCCAGCGGCAGCACGGAAACCAGGTAGGCGGCATAATGATTGGGATTGCCAAAAGTGCCAACCACTTTAAACATGGAATAGGATTGCATCAAACCGTAAAACTGCATCAGCCCGATGCTTGCCTGGAACAACCCTGTTATCAGAAACCCGGTAATCAGCAATTGCACATAACGGTTTTCTGGCAGGCACTCAGGGGTTTGAGCAAGCCATTTGACACAAAAATATATAAATGTCAGGTAGAGTTGGCTCAAAAAGTGAAAATTATAAAAAGTAGTGTATTCCGTGAAAAGCAACCGGACAGCGGAATAAAAAAGAAACAGGGCGATAAACAGATCAATGAAGTTTAAGGCAAGTTTCTTTTGATCAACCCCGGTGAATATACCAACACCGGCAAATAGCAAAGTCGTTATTGATAAGGCCGCAAAATAAGAAAAACGTGAATTATCCATACCATCAAGCAATGTCGGCGACCCGGCGAATGGGGTAAACAATAGTAAAATAAACGCACCAAGGAACAATGCTCTGATGATAATATTTGTTTTCATTTGTTTGCCTAATTGGACTTATTGATTACCCGGGATATGCGTATTTTTGTTTTAATGCCGTAATTTCATCTTTATCCAGGACTTTCGCTACTTCAAAGTGCATGCCATCCGGCTGGCAAAAATGCCCACCCCAATAAAATCCGTGCTCAAGCGCAATTGGCACCAGATCGTAAACACACCCATGTTCCCCTTTTTGTGCAGGTGTTTCCCCAAAAGGATTTTCCTGATAGTTAATGTCAAAAGCAATACCATAGGTATGACTACTCAAGTAAAACCAGCTTCCTCTCACCTTCCGGCTGGCATAGCTGCCCCCCCAGGAAACAACTTGTGTTAAAACACCTGCTTTTTCCCAGGCATGCCAGAGCATTTTGAACTGTCTGGCGATCTTATTATGAATGATCACATTGCCATCATGAGGAAAATCATGATACCAAGTGGGGGTTCCCACCAATTGGGAAACATAGATGGTGTCCAGATTTTCAATATCCCACTGATTGGTGATATAAATTCCGCCGGTTCCAAACCAGGGTGTGTATTCCAATTTTCCAAAAACATCACCTATTTTAGTAGCTGAGTCTAATGTTTCAAATTCCGGCTTTTTGGGATATAAATTATCTTCACTTTCGAAACATGGCGAGCATGAATTCAAAATAAAGCTCATAATCAAAAAAACCATGAGTAGTTTAATCTTACAAATTATTGTAAGTAGAGCTTTCGACAATAATTTTTGGGGACACGCTTGTTGGTAGTTGAATCGAATAGCCATCATCGTTTTGTCAATGTTAATTGACCTTTCCCAATTGCTTTAGTAAATAGAGATTCAATGTACATTAACGAATTATTCTAATAAATTAATCAAAACTCCATACGCCGATATACAATAACTGCAGCAATTGATAAAACAAATGTTGATAATATTGCTATAAAGAGTGATTGATATAAATGTGCACTACCATTTACTTGTTCCGTAACAATCGTTGAAATATCAACTACTGGAGGAAGAACGTGTGATAAACCATCAAGAGTAATATTAGTTAGTTTTTCCCCCCAATTGCCGCCATTTGTACGTTTGTTTAGAAGTTGAGATAAACCAAAATAGTATACCAGTACTGCGACAGAACCAGCTCCTTTAGAACGTGTAGTTAGTACTAAAAACAGCAGCAATGCATGCATATTCCAAGCAAGGGGAACATATAATATTTGCTTGAGAATAAAAACGTGGTAATAGATTCCAGATTTTAAACCTAATATTAAAATTATCAATGTGACAAATATTCCCGCAAAAATCATATATGCCATGAAAATACCTATTAAATGACCGAAAATATAGGTTGCACGAGAAACAGGCCTTGATAAACAGTAGTTTACGAATGATGTCTGTATTAACACACCAGCATTATCTGAAAGTCCAATAGGAAAAAAAACAAAAAAGCCTATGATGATTAATAATTTAGTACTCATAGGAAGAATCAATTCATATATTAAAATGTCTTCATTTCCCCATAGTGACCATATGAACCCATTCTTAAAAGTATCAACATCCAATGTTACTACCAATATAAGCAAGTAAACAATTACAATACCTATCCATATTTTTACTGTTAATGTTTGTAAAACACATCGAAATTGATTCTTTACAATTGGAACTAATTGTTTCATTGTTCATCTATCCTGTTTTTAAAAAACTGTAAGAATAATGATTTCAGGTCCATATTTTGTGAGACAACATTGTCAGGACGAAGATTGAATTTATTTAACCATGACAAAGCGAGATTTAATTGATTTTTGTCGGTAATTGTGACCTTTAACTGATGTGTCGATTTTTCTAAATCCCATTTTTGGGAAAGTTCATACAAAAGGTTCTCAGGTATTGGCAATGTTAAAGTAATAACATATTGCTTCATATTAATTTCTAAACGAGATCCTTGATGAACTAAGCGTCCCCGATCAAGGAAAATATAACGATCACATAGTGTTTCTACCTCTGATAAGATGTGTGAACAGAGAAGAATTGTGCCTCCTTGGTTTCTGAAATTTATCAGCATATCAAGCACTCTTTGACGCTCTATCGGGTCTAATCCATCTGTTGGCTCATCCAAAAGCAATAAGTTGGGTTGATGAACCAAGGATTGGATAATGCTCAAACGACGTTTCATTCCTTTTGAATACATATTTATGGGAAAATTTGCTTCTAATAACCCAGAAATGTTTAGTAGATCATTTATTTTTACTGAGCTTTGTTGAGAGGAGCAAGCACTTAAATCAGCCAAAAATTTCAAAAGTTTGGCCGCATTTACGAAATCAGGCATAGATAAATCTTCTGGCACATATCCAACTTTCTCACGAGCAAGAGGATTTGTAACACATAATCCATTTATTCTTAATTTTCCTTTATTAGGGAAAACAAAATTTAACAATAATTTTATCATAGTCGTTTTTCCAGCCCCATTAGGTCCCAAAATGGCAAAAACTTCTCCTCTTTTTACAGAAAAAGTAACGTTATCTAATGCAAATATTCGTTTTCCTTTGTGTATGTATTTTTTTTCTAAATTAACAATCTCAACCACAGTGTTGTTTTGCATAGTTAACTCGTTGACCTTGTAGTGATAAATTTCTGTTTCTAAATCAGTCTCATACATAGACTTAGTCATATATTAACACGTAACAATGAATTGATTCTTGATCAATGCCAATTGCATAAATTCTGTCAGGATGAGCATAAACAATTTTAAAGGCACTGAAAGGTAATGTTACATTCCTATCTTGATTCCCTTCTCTGTCTAAAACGATTATCGTTCTGTTTGCTTCATTTCCATAAGAACCGGTAAGAATATAACTATTACCACTTTGGTCTACGGTTATATCCCTAAATATTTTCTTTACAGGTAAAAGCATGCCTGTTCGACTATCTCCCGCATCATATTCAGGGAGATTTTTTATGGAACGTTCCCACAAAACTTCATTTTCTGTAAAACAAAACACTTTGTTCTGATAATATAAAACAGCCCAAACCGTGTCTGCTTTAGCTGCTATTGTAGCAGCTTCCCACAAAAAATTGGTATAGTTATTAGCCTTAGATGGATAATTTTTTACTGGTTCGGGTAATGGAAAATCCGGTTGTAGCCAGTTGAGAAATTTCAACGAAAAAGGGGAAAAAGTTCCCACATCAACACCAAAGGCTTTGTCTGGTTGCTTATTGTTCATACCTTTTCCTAAATAGACCCCACATAGTACCAATAAGCTGTCGCTGAAAGGAGCAAGGCTTATTGGAATGATTTCAAGGAAATAATCATTTTGGTATTCTAATTCTCTGTTAAAAGCGTGTGCCCGTGGTGAATTTTGTTCTGTTACAAACAATGTTTCTTTCAATATTCCAAGCTGAATAGGATTTTCAAACTCTCCCGCTCCCCGTCCTCGTGCCCCTCCAGTCTTTTTTTCTTTGCCATTTTTATCAAACAACTTAACCTGATACGAGCCTTTGTCTAAGACATATAATTGGAAAGGATTAATTGCGTCAACAACCATCTCCTCCACACGACTTAATACAACAGAGGAGTCATTGGATATAGTGAAAAGATGTCTTACCCCATCTGCCTTACCCGAGGTGTTATCAAATATAGGTTCAGAATAACCTTGTCTTTGGGGATTTTTAGTTGAATTAAAATTGTCGCAACTATTTGTAATAATTAAACAGATAAAAAGAAATATTAGTGGTTGAATACAACCTCGACAAAAAACAAAAAAATATTTCGGAAGATTTACAAAGTAAATTTTAATAAAATGAAAATTTTTCTCACAAATGTTTATCATAGGTTTAAATCTCACTTTTTTTGATACGTTAATTGATTAAGTGTTTTTCCCCATAATAACTTATGGGGAAAAACTTGTATTAATCAAATCTTAAATTAGCCTCCACATGAGAGATAGCCAATCGCACAACCGATTTCACACCAAGGTGAGAGATATCCTGGACATGATGCTATACACTCAGCTAATGCTGCTTGACAATAAGGGGGATAGCCACCCGTTGCATAAGCTGACTGGATAAAAATATTCTCTGCCATCTGCGCCAGGGAGAAGTCCCCGTTCAGACCTTCCGTAATGGAGGTGTTAATCTGCAAGTTAAAGATAAACAGCATAGTAAACACAATCAAAGTGGCTTTTTTTAGCTTACTCATTTTTTCACTCCATTTTGGTTTGGTTAGGTTTTTTTGAATTATAATAGAGAGCCATACTCTGCTACAGCTAACCAAACCAATCATCCCAAAAGAAGTAAGTGTTTGCATTTTTTGTATTTATCGGGAGGGTAAGACAAGGAAAAAGGCGAAAGGAAAAAGGAAAAAACCAGAACGCCGAACGCTGAACGCTGAACGCTGAACGCTGAACGCTGAACGCTGAACGCTGAACGCTGAACGCTGAACGCTGAACGCTGAAAGGAATCTAAAAAAAGCTGATCTCAAAACAAGCATGGTTTTTTTCCACGGATGTTGTGCCGGTAAAACAATGTTGGGTTATCTTTTGAAATGCTACGTGATAAAGTTAACCGACTGATACCTGATTGTCAATCAGTATTTACTGAGTTTTGAGAGAATTTTCTCTGTAAATACAGAGATGATCTCCGTAATTACAGAGATTGACTTTGTAATTTGCCTTCCGCCAGCTGTTGCAGGGAAATAACGACCAGCAACACCACGGCGACAAAAAACATGACCGTGGTTATCGGGCGTCGGACGGCGGTTTGGGAGATGGGCATGGCTAAAACAAAACTCCGGAATATTTTTCCACCAAATTGGTCAACGCCAGAAAAGTGACTTCCTCTTTGGGAAGCGCGTCGTGATAAATGAGCCGTTTGTTACGCAAATCCATAAAATAACAATAAGGTGTGGTTTTCAACGCAGGCAAACACAATTCTGCAAGTTCATCTGCGTCAACAAAAGTAGCCGATAATTGAAAACTGTTGTAAATATTCCAGAACGCCTCGCTATCCTCGCTGAAGATCATTACCAATGTATTTTCTCCATTTGCATTTATGCGTTCCTGCAATTGTTTTAAATGTTCTAACGGATGCAAACACCCCATACAATCATGCGGCGAAATATGGATAATAAACAGATATTCGTAAGTCTCCAAAGCATGTGCTGCTATAAAGGACTGCCAATCTGGTTTTGCTTTGGCGCTTTGTTGCGATTGGCAACCCGGAATTGCCAGCAGCATCACAGCAAAAAGGCTAAATTTCTTCCAATACGATTTCATAAACACCTATCTTGCGGTTTTCGGGTTCGTCGGATAGCAGGATGTACAGCATCCCGTTCTTGGTACAATAAAGGGGCTTTCCGGGTAGGATGTTCTTTTGAAGTTTAATAATCGCCCCACTAGTATCGCAAATCGCGTAAAAATACTTTCGATATAGACTGCTCTTAAAGGGTTGAATTTCGACATCGTTCGGAAATTCATCCTTATAAAACAGATACAATAAATATTTATCTTTGAATAGGTAAAGTTCGTAAGAGTTATGATAATATCCATAGAACCTGATTAACGCAATAATGTCAATATCAGCAGGGGCTTTTTTATCAATAATTTGAAAATCACTTACATTTAAATCGATCACACGAACTAATTTTCCGGTATGTTTGTATTGGTATACCTCTGGTAAACCTTTGAAATTGACAAATATATGTTCATTACAAACTACCCAGTCCGGATTTAAAAAAGCTTTCAAATCAAATTGATGGTGTAGCTCAGGATAATCGATGGTTAAAGAACGTTCGATATTCAAATCCTTATCTAAAAAATGAAAGAGGTTCATATTTTTATAGAAATTTTTACTTTGTGGTTGATACATACATAAAATTCTTAGATTATTAACAAACTGCAATTCTCCACCATTGAACAATCCATCTATATGAGTGACCTCGTATAGAAACCGACCCGTTGAATCATAAACGATAGTACTTTGTTTAGATTTATCTGCAATATAAATATTATTCTGCAAATCAAAAGATAAACTAAAAGGGCTAAGATATTCACCCGGCCCCCTGCCTTTTTTTCCAACAAATCCTAAGAATTTCCCACTATTGCTGAACCTGATAAAACAATTATTATGCCTATCCAATATAAATATTTCACCGGAGCTATTGACTATATTATGGTTGTTAAAAATATTCCCGATTTTGAATTGGGATTCGTCCAAAATCAAGGTATCTGATAATTGCATATAACTAAGTAAATGGCTTGGATTGCTGATATGTAGTACATCGCTTTTGTTTCTTTGTTCTGTTTGACATGCATAAAAACAACAAAAGCAATAAATGATAAAGATATATCGAAAGTATGAGTTTAAGTTATTCATATTTTCATCCATAGTTAAAAAGATGAAATGGGAGGTAAAATATTCCACCTCCCATTTCTTTAATATGAGAATTACTGATCTTCATCAGGATTGACAACAACACATCTGTCTTCAGGCGGGTTACACCAATTACTTTGAGGATCATAAGTTTCAAGTTTTACTTCTTCATCACCCGTTGAAGCTGTGAGTGTTGGATGAACTAAATGACCCACGACAAAAAAGGATGTAAACACAATCAAGATAGCTTTTTTTAGCTTACTCATTTTTTCACTCCATTGTAAGTTGGTTAGGTTTATTAATGAATACGTAAAACAAGACGCTCCACAAACTAACCAAACCAGTCATCCCAAAAGAAGTAAGTGTTTGCATTTTCTGTGCTTAAAGGGAGGGTAAAACAAGTAAAAAGGTAAAAGTAAAAAGGGAAAAGGCTGAAAAGCGAAAAGAGAAACAAGGACCAACGACGATCGCTGATCGCTGTTGAGCCTGTCCTGAGCCTGTCGAAGGGCTGTTGAGCCTGTCCTGAGCCTGTCGAAGGGCTGTTGAGCCTGTCCTGAGCCTGTCGAAGGGCTGATCGCTGAAAGAAATCTAAAAAAAGCTAATCTCAGAACAAGCATGGTTTTTTTCCACGGTTGTTGTGCCGGTAAAACAAAGTTGGGTTATCTTTTGAAATGCTACGGGATAAATATAACCGACTGATGCCGGATTGTCAAGTGTAAATTTGCCCGCCGGTTGAGTTTTAAGACAGTAAATTTTTATTCAATGCGTCCAAAAACAGCCATGATTATTAAACGGGGGCAGTTTGGGGTAAAGACATTCGCAAGCGTGTAAAAATTCCCATTTTATTAAAACCGAAATTTATATTTTGTAATAAAGTGATTTAAGTGCTGATGATGAAGTTGCTCTGTATCCGGCTCATTGATTAAATATATGTATCCACCTTCAGCGCAAATCAATTGTTTGGGAATTAAGATGGAATCTTTAGTTAACACAATACCTTCATCTGAAAAAATTTCTATATAATCCCTTCGATCAATAAAATAACTGGCGATTAACATTTCTGCATTTAAATAATACAGTTTCTGAAACATGTCTATTCTTGGGTTCTTTTGTTGAAAGAATTCAAAAAGATCATTTTTGTTAGAACCAAAGTCTGTTTTGGGGGATTCAAAAATATTTAGGTTACTATCAAATGAGGTCAATAATATGCCAGATTTGTTGTATTTGAATATCTTGTTCTCTACAGAATTCGCAATAATGAAGTTTCCATTTTGAGCAGGCAAAAATCCCCCACCGACAACCCTGTAAATTGAATTGCGGATTTCCCTGTTGAAATCAATGTCAAATATTTTTTCTTCGCGGTTGTTCGAAAGATGGATACGTGATACAAAAATATCATTTGGAGATCGCATGTTTAGTGCGTAAATCATTGAATTGAATACAAAAAAGTGTTCTATACTTTGATTTTTCAAGTCAACAAATTGTTCAAGCAGGCGTCCCTCACTGTCAAAATGGAAAAAGTAATTGGGAAAACCAAGCACCCAAAAACCTGCAACCGGATCTTTTTGTATTGATAATATCTCAAAATCATATCCGGGCATGGTTTTTTCAACCGATATAATTTTGTAATCATTCGAGTTGAAATTTATCAGAACCAACTTTTCTCCTATGCCATCATTCAAAAGAAATTGGTTGTTTGGTAATGGGAAAAATGTTTGAATATCACCAATTATAATCCCTTCTATTTCCAGTCCCAATGTATCCACACATTCGAAATATTTATGGAAACTTGTATAATATGTTGTTTTCTGAGCATAGCTATCGATATTGTTTATTAAAAGTATCGCCGTTAATAATATGATATTTTTCCCCATTTTCAATTCTCTTTAATTTTAGTATATGCGACAAAAAAACTGTCTAACGTTTTTAAACTGACCGCCAGAATACATTTTTGCCAATCCCTATTTAATCAAAACATGGTTTCACTGGCGTAATAAAATTTAGGATAGTGTTTTTGGTTATATTTTGAAATGCTTCGGGATAAAGATAACCGGCTGGTGCCGGATTGTCAAGGGCAAATTTGACCACCTTTTGCCATAAAAAAGAGCAAAATTTGGAATTAGCCTGTCATTCGATGTGTCAATGCCATTATCTGCGTCATTTGTCGCTTTGTCATTTTGACAATGCCATTATTCGCGTCGTTTATCGCTTTGTCATTTTGACAATGCCATTATTCGCGTCGTTTATCGCTTTGTCATTTTGACAATGTCATTTTCTGTGTCGTTTATCGCTTTGTCATTTTGACAATGTCATTTTCTGTGTCGTTTATCGCATTGTCATTTTGACGATGCCATTTTCCGGTTGTTTTATCTCTGACTTAATATGCGCGTTAACTTATTAAATTGGCGGTTAAAAACAACTCCTGCATAACAAGAATTATTCTGAGTGCCGGGATGCGTCATTTCCAATTGGCCGTTTTATCGATTGCCGAATCCTTGCCGAACAGCACCAGGGTATCGCCTTCGTGGATTTGGTAATCCGGTGATGCCATAATTACCGGATGCGCATCATCGGCATGCGCGAAGGGGTGTAACTGCCGGATCATCAGCACTTCCACATTGTATTCATTGCGCAATCGCAATCCCGCAATGGTTTTGCCGATAAACCGGGGCGGCACCGGACGTTCCGCCAAACTGTAATCGCCGGAAACGCTGACCGATTTGGCTTTTTCCAGCGTGCGGATTTCATTGGCAAACCCATCCACCAGGTTAAATTTAAGGCTTTCGCGATTGTATGCCAACAGCACATCCTGCCGCCGGATAGCACCGATCACTTTTCCCGATTGCATTGCGGATATTACCGGAAATTCATCCACGTTGTTTTTGGCGAACATCTGCATCACATTTTGCAAATTGTCATCATCGCGAACGGTGATAACGCCGGGACGGGTAACATCGTGGGCAACGACCAGCGAGCGCAGCGTTTCGTAATCGGTGATGATCGGGCGCAGCTCACTTTCGGAAATCATCCCGGTAATTTTTTTCTCGCTGTTTACGGTATAAAATGTGTGGTGGGGATTTTCCAGCATTCGCTCTACCAATTCCGGCAGGCTCAGGTTTTCTTCGATCAGCATAACATCGTTTCGCATGTTATCGCGAACCAGCAGGCGGCGGAGAATATTGGTATCGCGCCCGGAGGAAAGCCGGTAGCCCTGCTGCTCCAACTTGCGGTTGTAAATGGAATCGCGAAGCGCCAGCCGCACAATGGTGGTGCTGATAACGACACCCAACATCAGCGGCAGCATAAAGGAATATTCGCGCGTCATTTCAAAAATGATCAGGATTGCCGAAATGGGAATCGAATTGATGCCGCCGAGAACCGCGCCCATCCCGACCAGAACGAATGCCGTGATATCCAGATTCATCCCGCCCAGCACGTTTAGTGTGGTGGCAAACAGAAAGCCGAGACATCCGCCCATAAACAGCGACGGCGCAAAAATCCCGCCGAAACCACCGACACCCAACACCAATGGCACCAGCACAAATTTCATCAATAACAGAACAAATACGGTTTTCCAACTCAGCGCATCTGCCAGCATGGCGTTGATGGCATCGTAACCGACGCCGAAAATCAACGGGTAATAATAACCACAAATCCCAACCAGCAACCCGACGGTGGTCATCCGCAGCCAGCGCGGTGCTTTGGAGATAGCCGATAATCGCAAAAAGCGGCTAACCTGATCACTGTATCGCAAATAATACAGCGAAACAAGTCCCGCCGATAATCCCAAAATGGCATACAGATAATAATGGCTAACGGTTCCTGAATGCAGCTGCGTAAACACAAAAGCCGGCTGGTCGCCCAAAAACATATGCGATACCGCGCTCGCGGAAACCGATGCCAGAATCAGCGCGGAAAAAGTGGGTGCATGAAAATCGTTGAGCAGGATTACTTCCAGCGCAAAAAAAACGCCGCCCAGCGGCGTATTAAATACAGCGGCTATTGCAGCGCCGGAACCGGCTGCGGTAAACATGCGCCGGCGGGAATCGGATAATCCGAAAAGCGCACCCAGTTTACTGGCAACACCGCCACCCAACTGGGCAATCGGACCTTCCGGTCCGACAGTTCCGCCGGAACCGATATTTATCGCCGGTGCCAGAAAATGGAATAACGTTGTGCGAAATGGGATGTGCCCGCCGCGCAACGCCACAGCTTTGATCACTTCCAGCACACCGCGACGCCCGGCGACTTCCGGTGCAAACTGGATCATCAAACTTTGCAGCAACATGCCGGCAGCCGGAAACAGGATGATCAGCCAGGCCCATTTTCCGGAAAAATGTTGCCCGACGGTATCGAATAATAAATGACGAATCAAATATACGGAATCATGAAACATGACCGCCGCCAAACCGGTGGCGATACCGATGGCAACCGAAAAAATGGTTACGATACTGTAATCCGGCAATCCCAATTCTGCTAATTTGCGCTGTAAACGCACACTTTTCCGGTGCATCAGCCGCATGTATTTTTTCAATGTTGTTATTCTTTCCATTTTCAAATTCTTTTTTTCAAGCGTGTAAATTTAGGTGTTGAAATCCCAAAAGAAAAGCTGCGTGATTATTTTTGTGTACTTGTTTAGCTGACGAAATATCATTGCTGGCAGGCGTCATTCCTGCGAATGCAGGAATCTCCTGCTTATTTCCATATAAGTCACAGATCGCAGCCAAAATACAATTTAATGCCGCTAACCCTCAAAAAATAATGGCAATTGCCCTGTTTTGCCGTTAACTTTGCACGAAAATTAACAGGTTGAAAAAGATTGCCGCTGAACAGAACGCTTAAAAAATCCACTTTACAGCTCATCCGGTTACGCCGCGCGTTTATTACCCAAACGCAGGCTTTTTTTGGCGGCATCCGTCGCGCGGAACATGTGTTCATGATTATTTCCGCCATTGTGATTGGCGCGTTGGGTGCGTTCGGTGCGATCGGTTTCCGGTTTCTCATCAAATTTGCCCACCGGATATTTTTCCAGACCTGGGATTATTCAACCGTTTGGCTGTTCGATATTCCGTGGTGGCAGCGGTTGCTGCTCCCGGCTGTCGGCGGACTGCTGGTCGGACCGATTGTCCAGTATATCGCCCACGAAGTGCGCGGCAGCGGCGTGCCGGAAGTGATGGAATCGGTTGCCATTCGCGGCGGCGCGATCCGTCCCCGGGTGATCATCAGCAAAATTCTGGCGGCAACCATCACCATCGGTTCCGGCGGTTCGGCGGGACGGGAAGGTCCGATCATCCACATCGGTTCGGCGATCGGTTCGGCTGTCGGGCAACTGCTGGCGGTTTCCGCCCGGCGATTACGCACGTTTGTGGCTTGCGGCGCGGCGGCGGGCATCGCGGCCACATTTAACGCACCCATTGCCGGTGCGCTGTTCGCAGTTGAGGTGATCATCGGCGATTTTGGCGTTACCCAATTTAGCCCGATCGTTATTTCCGCAGTGGTGGCAACGGTTATTTCCCGCCATTTTATCGGCGATTTCCCTGCGTTCGAAGTGCCTGCTTTTAAAGTGGTTAGCGCATTCGAATTTCTGCCGTATGCGGTGTTGGGAATTTTGGCGGGATTGCTGGCGGTGCTGTTCATCATCACGCTGTATCGAACAACAGACTGGTTCGATCAATTGAAAATTCCGGCGGTGCTCAAACCGGCGGCCGGCGGGCTGGTTGTGGGGATTATCGCGCTGGTGTTTCCGCAAATTTATGGCGTCGGTTACGAATCGATCAACGATGCGCTGTGGGGCAGAAATGTGGAATGGGTGTTGATTGTGCTCATTTTCCTGAAAGTTATCGCCACATCCGCAACGCTGGGTTCCGGCGGCTCCGGCGGGGTGTTTGCACCGTCGCTGTTTATCGGCGCGATGCTCGGTTCGTTTATCGGCGATCTCACCCATCAATGGCAGCCGCAGCTTGCCGCGGATTCCGGCGCGTATGCGCTGGTTGGCATGGGCGCGATGGTTGCCGGCACTACTCACGCGCCGATTTCGGCAATTTTGATCATTTTCGAATTGACGAATGACTACCGGGTCATTGCCCCGCTGATGCTCAGTTGCATCATGTCCGTACTCATCGCGACCTATCTCAAAAAGGAAAGTGTTTACACGATGAAGCTGAAGCGCAAAGGGCTGAACATTTTTGAGGGACGGGATGTCAACGTATTGCGCAACATAAAGGTTCGCGATGTGCTGAATTCCGATATCGAGCGCGTGCCGGGCAATTCATCATTTACCGATTTGATCCGGCGATTGATCCACAGCCCGCACAATGAATTTTTTGTCGTCCGCGAAAACAATGAGATGATCGGCTCATTTTCCATCGGCGAAATCAAACAATTTTTGAAAGATGAGGATTATCTTTCCGGCGTGGTGATTGCGGCGGATCTGGCGCATCCGCCGCCGGTTGCGCTGCATCTGGACGATAACCTGGATTTGGTGATGCATCATTTCGGACGATTTAACGTAGATGAACTGCCGGTGTTGGAAAGCCGGGACAGCAACCGGCTGGTCGGTTCCGTCCAGCGAAAGGGCGTCATCGATGCGTATAACCGGGAAATTTTCAAATACGATCTCGCCGGCGGCATGCACAGCGTCGTTACGGCGGTCAGCAAAGATCGCACCATCGAGCTTGCCGAAGGGTATTCGCTGGTCGAAATTGATCCGCCGAACAGCTTCATCGGTAAAACACTGCGCGACCTGAATATTCGCTCCCGCTATAAAGTGGAAGTCATTTTAATTCGCAAACAGCAAACCGGCGCGCATACGTTTGCGAATCGTCCCGGAGCAATGCCGCTACCGGATTACTGCATCGAATCCGGTGACCGGCTGCTGATTATGGGTCGTAAATCGGATATCCAATATCTTCAATAAAAACAGCCGCTTTCATTCCTGAAAAATCATATAATTTCCGAAAAAAGTAGCGGATTCAACATTTTCTGTTTATAATAAATTTGCAATCACAACAGAACTTTTCCGGCGCGGCTGCCGCCATCGTCGCCAACAATCTGCAACGCAACAGGAAAATCACATGGATATTTTTTCGCCTTCTCTGGTCAACACAATAAAAATCGCCAAAGAGCGGCTGGATGCTCACGTTCGGGAAATCGTCCGTTGGCATTTTGATCCGAACAACGGCACGCCGTTCTGGATCGATTACGCCACAAAACTCGCGTTCGACCCACGCAAAGAAATCGGAGGATTCGACGATTTAAAACTCCTCGGGCATTTTGAGGATGAATGGCTGCGCGGCGGTCCGGTTCGGCGATGGGTGCCAAAAGCGCTGGCAGATCAGCCGATTTATATTTTCGAAACCGGCGGTTCCACCGGTATTCCCAAATCGCGCATCAACATTCGCGATTTCCAAACAGATTACGAAATGTTCAGCCAAACCCTCCCGCGCGAAACATTTCCGCACGGCGCAGACTGGCTGATGGTTGGTCCGAGCGGTCCGCGACGGTTGCGGCTGGCGGTTGAACATTTGTGCCAGCATCGCGGCGGCATCTGCTTTTTTGTCGATCTCGATCCGCGTTGGGTAAATAAATTGATCAAACGCGGCGAACATCAGGAATTGGCGCTGTATAAAGATCATGTGATCGATCAGGCGCTGAAAATTTTGCGGGCGCACGATAATATTCGCTGCGTGTTCACTACGCCAAAATTGCTGGAAGCGCTTTGTGATAAAATCGATTTGCGCAAATACGGCATCAGCGGCATTTTTTGCGGCGGCACGGAAATGAACGCCCAATTCCACCGTTTTGCCCGCGAAGAGCTGGTGCCCGGCATCGATTTTCGCCCGACATACGGCAACACGCTGATGGGTTTGGCCGTATGCAAACCGTACGATCCGGCGGATAATTACGCGATTACCTATTACCCGCCGCATCCGCGCGCCGTGTTCGAAATTGTCAACCCGGATAATTTTGACATGCCGGTGGACTACGGGCAAACCGGTCGTGTGCTGCTGACCACGCTCACCCGCGAATTTTTTATGCCGCGCTTCCCCGAACGCGATGAAGGCGAGCGCGCTGTTCCGCTACCGGATTTTCCGTATGACGGCGTAAGTAATTTGAGATTGTTTTCCCGGTTCCAGCAGAGTGTTGTGGTCGGCGTTTACTAATTTTTTATTACCGGGCGACAACTATCCCAAAAAATGGGTTTTGCAAGTTGAGTCTTTTTTATCATTCCTGCTCCAAAGGAGCGCCTTCGGCGCGGAAGCAGGAATCTCCCGGTTACCTTACTTTTCTCTGTGATCTCCGCGTCCTCTGCGGTTAACAAAAAGTATTTATTATCTGTTGAAAATATTGAGGTTACATGATGATACATATCCCCATTTTACGCGCCGGAAAAACCTACCGCAGCCTGGATTTGCAGCCACTCCCCCACTTTCAGACCGGTGAAACGGTTGCGGAAGTGAGCCAGGCGAATCCCGGAATGATCGCACGGGATTTACGAAATATTGCCGATGCGCAGTCTGCGTTGCAGCTAATACCGGTCACTGATTTGCTGGAAATCTGCAAAAAAACTGCTGATCAATTTCTGAACGCAACTTTGCCAATTGATGAAAACAGCAACCAATCCGCAGATGATTATGTGCAGCAACTCTCCGCCACCACCGGAATGCCGGCATCGTTGTGCCGGGCAAATATGGGGAAAATTGCCCACGTATTGGAAAATATGGGCGCTGTGCTCGGCGGTTTAACACGCGGGCTGGATTTGTCTGTTCTCGATAGCGGCTACGTCGTTCATAACGACCGCCCACTCAGCTTCCTCCGCGAAACAAACGCTCTCGGCGCCATTCTTCCGAGCAATTCGCCGGGCGTGCATTCGCTGTGGGTTCCGGCAATCCCGTTGAAAGTGCCGCTGGTGCTGAAACCGGGCAGCCAGGAACCGTGGACGCCGTTGCGGATTGCCCGCGCGTTTATCGCTGCCGGTGCACCGCCGGAGGCGTTCAACATATATCCCACCAATTACACCGGCGCAGCGGAAATTCTGCTGAAAACCGGTCGTTCCATGCTGTTTGGCGATAAATCAACCGTCGCGCCGTGGAAAAAAGATCCGCGCGTTCAAATTCACGGTCCGGGGTGGAGTAAAATTATCATCGGGGAAGATTTGATCGATCGCTGGGAAGAATTTATCGACGTGATCGTCGATTCGGCAGCGGCAAACGGCGGGCGAAGCTGCATCAACGCATCCGGTGTGTGGGTGCCGCGCCATGGCAAAGCAATTGCCGATGCCATCGCCAAAAAATTTGCGGAATTCACCGCGCGACCGCTGGACGATCCGGCGGCGCAATTGCCTGCGTTTGCCAATCCCCTCGTTGCCGAACGCATCAGCGAGATGATCGACAGCCAGTTAACCGAACCCGGCGCAATTGATGTTACGGAAACCATTCGCGGACACTCACGATTGGTGCGGGATTTCGGCTGCACATTTCTGCTGCCGACCGTCACGTTTTGTGCGGATCACCATCATCCGCTGGCGAATACGGAATTTCTTTTTCCGTATCTCAGCGTTTGCGAATCGCCGCAAAACGAAATATTGCATCAAATAGGCAGTTCGCTGGTTGTCACGGCAATTACAAATGACGAAGCATTTATCCGGGAATTGTTCGCATCGCCCAACGTGGAGCGACTGAACATCGGTGCGCTGCCGACCTACCGAATTAGTTGGGATCAGCCACACGAAGGCAATTTATTCGAACATTTGTATCGCCAGCGGGCGCTGCAACTTGCGATTTGAGTTTATAATTATTGGAAGCAAGGGTAATTTTCAAATTTATATGCGAAATATGTATTGATTTAACATTGTAAGAATATCAGGAGACTCCTGCATTCGCCGGGGTGACAATCAAAAAATTGTCTCTCCTGCGAATGCAGTTATCCCTAAAAATCCTGCAAAAACGACCTGAATTTCTCAACTTATAATTTTCAAACCTCACTCCGCAACCGGACGACGGGAAAAATTATTCAAAATTTCACCGATGTTATCCTGAACGCCCCGGATTTTCGATGCGGGCAGCACAAAATGCTGCATCATCATGCTGAAGGCCAGTTTTTCGCCGTCGGCGGAAACGGTGTAACCGCTGAGGGTTGTCACACCGCTGAGCGTTCCGGTTTTCGCACGCAACACGCTTTGGGCGGCGGTGTCGTGCATGCGGCTGCGCAGCGTGCCGTCGATACCGGCAATCGGCAGCGATGCCCGGTATTCCGCCGAAACCCGGGGATCCGCATCCATCGCTTTGAGCAATTCGATCAACAAATCCGCCGTAATAATATTGTAGCGACTCACTCCGGAGCCATCCGTAATGCGATAGGCTGTGCTGTCCACACCCGCTTCCTGCAACATCTTGCGAATGGCAGACAAACCTTTTTCAGCGGTGCCGGGCGTGCCGCTCACCTCTGCGCCCACCACTTTCAGCAGCAATTCAGCAGATAAATTATCGCTCACTTTGTTGGTATTCAGCACCACTTCGGTCAGCGGTTCGGATTGGTGACGAATCAGCAATTGCGGATTTTCCGGCAGCAAACCACGCTCGATTTTTCCGTAAAACATGATGCCTGCTTCGCGCATCAATTCGCTGAACAACGTTCCGACATAATAGGATGCATCAACAACATCCACCGTGTAAGTTCTTGTTCTGTCTGTAAGATAGCGCCCGCCTATAACTTCGTAAATATTTTTGGCGATGGGTCGCCAAACGCGTTCGGCTTTGTATGCTTTGCGAATCTGGCTGTCGCTTTCGGCAACGGTTTTCGCGGTGTTGGCGATCTGCATAAACCGGGTTTCCGGCTCAATAGACACCGCCAGCGGCGCGCCAATCGTATCGCCAGGCGCGACGGTAATTTCCACACAATTGTCGTTAACCGTTAGCGCGCAAATGGGTGCCCATTCCCATGCGGAAACATCGTCCCACATCCAGCCGTTCCCCCAATACAAATCATCGAGATACGATTCATCGCAAACGAGATTTCCGGAAACGCTGCGAACACCTTTTTTCTTCAATTCATTAACCATCCAGCGCAAATCGTCGGTGGTCAAATCGGGATTGCCGTAGCCTTTGAGATAGAGATTTCCGGTGATCGCGCTGTCCGAATGAGCGGCGGAATCCGTATAAACTTCCGTTTTAAACCGGAAATTCGGACCCAGATTTTTCAACGCGGAAGCCGTGGAAAGCAATTTCATGTTCGACGCCGGATGCATCAACATCTGGCTGTTGCGCGAATAGAGCGTTTCGCCGGTTTCCAGCGACACCACTTTTACGGCAGCGTCGGACTGCATCATCACCGAATCCGCCAACGCGCGATCAATTTGATGCGCTAATTGTTCGACCGGCTGCATCGATCCCGCCGGTGAGCGCAACTGGTTGCGTCCCGAACAGCTTGCAAAAAAAACGGTTGCTGCGAGCAAAACAGTAAAAAATGATGTGTTCGTAAATGTTCTCATCTGTCAATATTCCATTGTTTATCGTAATTGTTCAAGTTGTTTGGCAATATGTTGCGGATCTTCGCAAAGCATCGTTTGCATCCCGAATGTTTCGGCTGCAGCAATGTTTTCCGGACGGTCATCAATGAGCAAACAGCGCTCCGGCGCGATATTCAGTTGTTCAATAATATAGCGATACGCCGCCGTATCCGGTTTTCGGGCTCCGGCGATATGCGATCCCATTTTCACTGAAAAATGGCGAAAGAACTCATAATTTTTCAGCATGTATCCCCAATGAATCACGTTTGAATTTGAAAAGCAGGCCAGATGATAGCGGACTTTCAATTTGGGCAGCGTTTGCGCAAGTGCTTTATTTACAGTCGTTAACTCAGCTTGCCGAAGGATGATTAATTCGCGGGGCGATATGCAGCCTTTCAACGCCCGGATCGTTTCCGAGAGATAGGTTTTGAGATCGATTTTGCCGGTGCTCAACGCATCCGCGAGCACGCCGCCGCCATCGGAGCGCCCCAGCAGCACGTTTCGCACTTCCTGTTCCGGCAACCCGGATCTTTGGGATAACATGCTGATGGTCGGCTGAAAATCGATGTTGATCAGCACGCCGCCAATGTCAAAAACAATCCAGTCGATGTTATTCGGGTGCGCCATTTTGCCGGGCTTTGTTGAAGTAAATGTTGAAAAACAAGGATTGATAGCGAATGGAATTATCCCAATATTGCCAACTGTGACCACCGGGACGTTCGCTGTAATCGTGCGGCACTTCCGCATCGAGCAGCGCGCGATGCATGCTGCGGTTGACCTCGATGAAAAAATCGCTGACACCGCAATCGATGATCAGCGCGAGATTGGCAGATTTGAGCGCGGCAACATTTCCGGCAACCGAGAGGGAATCCCATCGCGCCGGGAAATCTTCGATCGAACCGATTTTTTCAGCCAGTCCCCAGCGTTCCGGAAAAGGGCGAATATCCAATCCACCGCTGATGCTGCCGGCAGCGCCAAAGGTTTCCGGATGACGGGCAGCCAGCAGCAACGCGCCGTGTCCGCCCATACTAAGCCCCGTAATCGCACGACCTGTGCGATTGTTGATGGTTCGAAAACTGGCATCGGTAAATGCGACAACTTCAACTGCCACATGCGTTTCGAATTGCGATTTTGGGTCGAACGGGCTGTCGAAATACCAACTGTCCTCATTTCCGTCCGGGCAAACGATGATCATTTGATAAACATCCGCCAACGCCGCAACACCGGTTTTGGCATTCCAGTTGGTGTGATCGCCGCCGTGTCCGTGCAGCAAATACATCACCGGAAACCGCGTTTCCGATGATGTTGCATAACTATCCGGCAAAATAATCAGCGCCTGAAGGGTGGTATCCATTGCGGAACCCGGCACATCGCGGATTTCGACGACTGCCGCCGACAGCGGACCGGCAATCAACACAATGGCGAACAGCCAGTTGCGGAAGCGCATCAATTACGCTCCCGTTTGAATATATTCGCGGATAGCAGGCAATAATTCTTCCACACCTTCCACCAACGGGCGCACCACCGGAATACTCAACAGCTCGCGCTGCTGGTGCTGATAACTGCGCATTTGGGCATCGGTCCACGCTTCCTCGTTCAACGCGACGCCGAGCACCCGGGAGCCATACATTTTGATGAGCGCAATTTCATCCAGCAGTGTGGGGATTTTAACACCCAATTCTTCGTGACCTTCGAACATATCGCGTCCGGGCGCATGTTGCAGAATAACGCCTTTTGCGTTGCCGGACAGCAAAAATTCCGTGCCACAGGGTCCGCTGGGGTTGCGCAATGCGGATTGTCCTTCGATAAACATCACGTCGGGATTGGCTTCTTTTGCACAGTCCACAATTGCCCGCTCAATTTCCCCGCTGATAAAATCGTTGACGGTAGAATCGAACACAAAACCGTATCGGTTACCTTGCATCCAGCCGGTTTGTCCGGTGTAAATCATCTCCGCGGAGATGCCGTGATTCCGGCAGGTTTCCGTCAAAAACCGGGCGGTGGTGCGTTTGCCGAGCGCGCAATCTGTTCCCAAAACAGCCACAACGGCATTTTTGATATCATAAATTTCGCCGGACCAGAAACGCAATTCGCTGATCGGGCGGGGTTTGCGAACGTCAAACATCTCGACACCGGTTTCTTCGGCGATTTGGATAAACTCGGGATCGTCGCTCAAAAAGGAATGCAATCCGCAAATGACGGACAGCCCTTTTCGCATGGCGGTAAACAATTCGCTGCGCATCTCTTTGGGCAATTTCCCACCGTGAACGGCAACGCCAACGACGGCATATTTGGGCGTTTTGCCAACCTTTTCGATGGCTTCGGTAACGTTCGCATAAACGGGAATACCGCGTTTTTTTCCATCCATAATTTCACCGGCATCTTTTCCGGCAAATACGGGATCGACGACAGCTAACACATCAAATCGTTCGGTGCCGCGGAGCAGTCCGTGGCAGGTTTTGGCATGCAGGTTGTTTAACCAACCGTTCGTCAGGACAATAGCTGTGCCCTTAATCATAAATATTAATCCTCGCTAAGTTGTTGTCTGTAACCCAGTTCTGTTTCGGCGTCCATTCGCCGGAAATAATCTTTTGCTGCGTTCATTACTTTCGGAGATAAAATTAATGCGGAGCTCATTGTCGGGATCGCCATCAGCGCATACATGCCATCGATGAGGCTCACAACGGCATCGAGCGAAACAACGGAAGCCACAACAATCAACGCCACATAAAAGTAATTATAATAATGTTGACGCTCTGCGCCAATCAAAAAACCGAGACATTTGGTGCCATAATAAGAATAGCTGAACATGGTGCTGGTGCTGAAAAACAGCACACAAATAATCAGCACATACGCACCGACACCCGGCATCGCCTGTTCAAAAGCCGAAGATGTGAGCGTTACGCCGTTTTCCGCGCTGGTTTTCCAAACGCCGGAAATGAGGATGACCATTGCGGTTGTTGTGCAAACCACGATCGTATCCACAAAAGGTCCGAGCATGGCAACCAGACCTTCGCGAACCGGTTCATCGGTTTTGGCTGCGCCGTGCGCCATTGCTTCGGTGCCGATGCCCGCTTCATTGGAAAACGCCGCCCGCCGGACACCGGTGATAATCACCGTTCCCAACGCACCGCCGCCAATGGCTGCGCCGGTAAAAGCATCGGTAAAAATCAGGTTCAAATAAAAAGGAATTTCCGTGTAATTTGTGCCTAAAATCCAAATGGCTGCCAGCAGATACAACACAACCATCGCCGGAACCAGTTTAGAGGTAACTTGCCCAATTCTTGCAATACCGCCAAATACAACCATTGATGTAAGTCCGGCAATAATTAATCCGGTCATCAGGTTGAACATGAACGGATCATCGCCCACCCAGCCATTCGGGATAAAAACGACATCCCGCAACACCTGCGTGAGTTGGTTGGCCTGAAACGCGGGTAAGCAACCGATCAATCCGGCTAATGAAAAAAACACCGCCAGCGGTCGCCATTTTTTGCCGAGACCTTCGGTGATGACATACATCGGTCCGCCCTGCAGATGACCTTTGCTGTCCTTTCCGCGATACATCACCGCCAAAGTGCAGGTGAAAAACTTGGTTGCAACGCCAACAATTGCGCTCATCCACATCCAGAATATCGCACCCGGACCGCCGGTGGCAATCGCGATGGCAACCCCCGCGATGTTCCCCATACCAATAGTTCCCGCCAACGCGCTGGACAGTGCCTGAAAATGGGAAATATCCCCTTCGTCGTTGGGATCGTCGTATTTTCCGCGAAGAATATTTACGCCGTGCCGGAAATAGCGGAACGGAATCAATCGCGAAAACACCAGAAAAAATAACCCGCCGCCCAACAACAGCACCAACAACCAGGGTCCCCAGGCTGCATCGGCAAATGCGACAATCCATTGTTCGATATTCTGCAAAACGGTACCTCTTTGTTTATGAAAATTTCGAAGGTGAAGATACGAACTGTGTTTGGAATTTACAAATGCAGATCTTGCCAGTGTTGATATTCGTTTGCTGCGCTAAAGCAATCGGGTGCCGTTGGGAACGGGCTTTTCGGGGATTGCCAAAATGACATCGCCATTTTGATCATGAAATCCGGTGACCAGACATTCCGATATAAACGGACCAATTTGTTTGGGTGGAAAATTGACCACACCAATTACCTGTTTGCCGATCAGTTCTGATAAACAATAATGCGCCGTAATTTGCGCCGATGATTGTTTGACGCCGATATCCGTCCCAAAATCTACCCAAAGTTTGTATGCGGGTTTTCGGGCTTCCGGAAATTCCTGCGCATCGATAATTGTGCCGACACACAGCACCACTTTCTGGAAATCATCCCAATTGATTGTTCCCATTGAATTTGACTCGATTAAGAATTGATAACATTCTGCGGCGTGCCGTTGAGGAACGCCTGCACATTTTCGACAACCGTATTCAGCAATCGCTGGCGCGATGCACGGGTTGCCCAGGCAATATGCGGCGTGATGATGCAGTTATTTGCGCCAAACAACGGGTGATCGGATTTCGGCGGTTCGCTGTCCAGCACATCCAGTCCGGCACCGGCAATTCGTTTAGCGTTGAGCGCATTGCGCAACGCGGCTTCGTCGATCAATTGACCGCGACTGGTGTTGATCAGCAGCGCAGAAGATTTCATTTTCGCCAACCGTTCTGCGTTGACAATTTTGCGGGTTTCGTCGGTGAGCGGACAGTGCAGGCTGAGCACATCGCTGTCGCGGAACAGCGTTTCGAGATCGACTGCGACAACATTTTCCGGCAGGTTTTCCGGCGGATGCGGCGTGTGGAAAATAACCTTCATCCCGAATCCGAGCGCGATGTTCGCAACCGCTTTGCCGATGTTCCCGTAACCGAGAATCCCGAGTGTCAGCCCGTTTAGTTCAACCAATGGATAATCCCAGAAACAAAAATCACCGGATTTCTCCCATTTTCCGCCCAACACAGCATCGTGATGATGAGCAACCCGTTGCGTCAAATTTAACATATGCGCGAACACCATTTGCGCGACAGACGGCGCGCCGTAATCCGGCACGTTGGTTACGATCACGTTATTGTTTTTCGCAGCGTCGATATCGATAACATTATAACCGGTTGCCATCACTCCCAGATAACGCAACGTTGGCAATTGCGAAAATGTATCTGCAGAAAATACGGATTTATTGGTGAGCACAATCTCCGCATCGCGGCAGCGCTCGACCAGTTGTTCCGCTGGCGTGCGTTCGTAAAAATCGCAGTCGCCCTGCGATTGTAGCGAACCCCAACTCAAATCACCGGGATTCAGTGTATAACTTTCGATGACAACTATTTTCATGGTTTTATCTATTTTTAGACAGGGTGACAGGCTTTACATGATGCTTCTGTTTTGTTTTGACAGCATTACAGGATTTACGGGATGAATTAACAGAAAATAATGCCTATCCGTTTATCGGGAGACCCCTGCATGCGCAGGGGTGACAGCTAAATGTGTCATTCCTGCTCCAAAGGAGCGCCTTCGGCGCGAAGGCAGGAATCTCCTTTCTCTTTTAAACGGCGTATCAATTGACCACTGAAAATTATCAGAACTTCATTCTGTTATCGTAACACACAAAACGATTATGTTAATCCTGTCAAAAATCTCCCGGTTTCACACTCAATTTTCGATATTCAAATTCGCCAGACGCTCCACTTCGCGTTGCACAATGCGATTGAGCGCCGCCTCTCCTTCATCCTGGTTTTTGTAAATCAGGCGGTGATTGAGCACGCTGTGTGCCAGCGTTTTCAAATCGTCTTCCACCACATAATTGCGGCCGTGCAGCAGCGCGTATGCCCGCAAACATTTCAGATAAATAATTCCGCTCCGGGTGGATGCACCCAGACGAATCGCATCGTCGCTGCGGGTGTGGCGCACGATGTTGCTCACCGCATGAATAATTTCCGGGTGGACAAACACAAACTCCGCATTGTTGCGCAGCATCATGATGTCTTCATATTTGATCACCGGATGAACGGTTTCGGGAATTTTGTTGATCGACAGATAATCGCGGTAAATTTCCATTTCTTTTTCTTCGGAAACATAACCGAAATTAAATTTCATGAAAAAACGATCGAGCTGTGCGGCAGGCAGCGGATAAGTCCCCTCAAATTCGATGGGGTTTTGGGTAGCGATCACAAAGAAAAACGGATCGAGCGGATAGGTTTTTTCACCAACGGTGATCTGGTTTTCCGCCATACATTCGAGCAACGCGGATTGCACTTTCGGCGATGCGCGGTTAATTTCGTCCGCCAGCACGATATTAGAAAACAGCGGTCCCGCTTTGAACAGAAAATCTTTATTGCGATCATCAAAAATATAGGTGCCGATCAAATCCATCGGAAGTAAATCCGGGGTAAACTGGATACGCTTGAATTCCACGTGACTGTCCGAATCATTGCGGGTGTGCTTTCCTTCGATGGAAAATGCCAGCGACTTGGCCATGCTGGTTTTTCCCAATCCCGGCAAATCTTCCAGCAACAAATGTCCGCCGGCAACCATGCAAGTCACAACTTTTGCCACTTCCGCGTCTTTTCCGCGAATAATTTTACCGATGTTGTTGCGCAACGCCGCCGCTTTGGCCTGACAAGCCAATACCGTTTCGTTCGAGAGCATTTCTGTGGGTGTTTCCATTCAGGTTCCTTTTATTTCGATTTGGTTTTGTTTTTTGTGATAATTTGACAACTGTTATGGTAAAAAACAACCCCTCTAAATCTCCCCTTATAAAGGGGAGACTTACTTGCTCCCTTAGTGATGGAGCGATTTTCCGGCTCCCCTCCTTAACAAGGAGGGGTTGGGGGAGGTTGATTTATTCTATGATATTCCAAACCATAAGGTTTCAGCAAAAATGGTCATATTTCTTAATCGCAGCCGTTCAGATTGTTTACAGTTTTGCATCTAACGGCTTTGTGTTGCTTTCGAAATTCTTACATCCCCCTCTTTCCCCTTCGAAGGGGGATGTTCCCGCCGTTGTCCCCCTTCCAAGGGGGATTTAGGGGGATGTTCCCGCCGTCGTCCCCCTTCCAAGGGGGATTTAGGGGGATGTTCCCACCATTGTCCCCCTTCCAAGGGGGATTTAGGGGGATGTATAACCATCAAATCTTCACATCATTTTGCCAAAACCGAAAGATAGTATTAAATCGTGGGCAATTTAAAACACCCGCTACATAAATCAAGCTAAAAATTTGTCAGAAAAGGTAAGGGCAACCGGTTAGATGCCCGGATGTTGGAATAATCCCACGCTATTGGTCGTTGTCATTCCAATCCTTTTAATATGAAGACAGATTGAGTATTTTGGAGATGATAATTTGGGGAAATGACAAAAACATTGTATTTTCAATACAAAAAGTATAATGTGCAACACCAACATTAAAGAGAAACCCTGTGATGCCAATTCTCAGCTTTATTTATCAATACTGTTATCAACACATCTGTCGTATCTGCTTTGTAATTATTCAACCAGCTAAACACGCGAAATTAACATAAAACAATAAACTAAATAATCTGATCCGGAACATTCACATGTCTTATATCGAGCATCGATCCGCAGCCAGTAAGAACAACCTGATGGTACATCACAAAAATAAAACGCTGATAATCACAATATTGTTGTGCCCTTTCGCGTTTTTTCGCAGGCTGAATCATTACCTTCTTTTTATCCTGCTGTTTACATGCATGGGGATAACCACAAAACCGCTGTTAGCGCAAACCTTGTCTTTCGATTCCCGGTATGTTATTCACGGGTATTCAAATCAGGCGGTTGGGCAATTTGGAGTGGAATTGATCAATTTGGTTACCGTTCCGGCGAATATGATTGTCAGCCCCGCTTCAGAAACAAACGCAGCCGGGAGTGACAAAAAATTCCTGTTTTACAGCTCAGACCAGTTGCGAAATGTTGCCAATGGATTATTGCTGTTTATCGGTTCCGCATTTTTATCCACTTCTTTTACCTTCGCCTATCATGAATACGGACATGGAACCCGGGCAGCCGCGGTCGGCTTTAAACCTTTCTATGGACACGGGTCGATTAATACCGAAGCGGATATCAATGCCGTATTATCCGGTTCGGTCAAAACATATGATAATTTCCTGTCGTTTTACCGGGCAAGCTTGTTTAACACCGGGGGTTTTACATTCGCCATCCCGGAAAAAACCCTTTTTACTCCCCTGACGGATGAATTGAACAACAATGGATGGGATGGTCTACTATTGACCGGCGGGTTAAACAATGAAATGCTCTTTAGCGAATTTATTGAAGATGAACTCTATGGCAACAGCGGGCATATCGGTTTTATGCTGCCATATTTAAGCGGTAAATTATCCGCCCAAAGCTACGGCACAGGAACCGGCGTATTTAACGATCTCACCAATATTGTAAATTTTTATGATCGCAGGGGATACAACATCGATAGCGATATGATTACCAACGCCAGCGTTGTTTCATTTTGGGGCAGCGCAATGAGCTATCAGTTGATTTACCAGTTTTTCAGAACCCTTGCCGGTAAATCCAGTCGCTTTACGCCCTGGCAATATCGCGGTTTTCAATTGCCCAATACCTCATTTTATATGAACCGGGAAGGTCTTTCATATAAAATCAGAAGCGGTTATCGATGGCAGGAATGGCGGTTTCCCTTTGCGCTGGAACATGTGTTTGAGGGAGAAAAACGCACGGAACTCAGCTTCGGTGCGGAAAAATCTTTCGGTAAAACAACACCGATGATTGAAGCCACCATTGGCAAGCGCCTTGAACTAACGCTGGACATGAGTTATCGCCAAAACAATTGGCTCATGTTTTCCGGCGGGTATGCGCTTTACGATCAACGCAATCTGCATGGGGAACGCTTTATTCCGAGTCTGGAAAACGGCCCAACCTACCACGAATTTTATCTCAAAACATCCGTTATTTATTGAAGTTAAGTACCTCGACAAAAATAAATTGATTATAATCAGTATAGATAATGTCAGGCTGAGCGAAGTCGAAGCCTCTATTTATATTGAACTTATCCTTTCCCGATTTTCGAGACTCAGGATGACGATGTTGAAACAATAACATATATTTGTATACGCACTTACGCAGCCGCAAAGTACGCGAAGTTTTTTTTCTGCCATTCCTGATGTAGCTAAGCGAAAGTCAGGAATCTCAATAAAATATCGATCTTACGCGATGACAAAAACTCGGTTCGCACATGTGCTAACCCTGCATTAGCAGCGGTTTTATTCGTAGGGAACGCATATATGCGTTCCACTATTACTTCGGCGTATCTCAGGATGCTGATTTCCTGACAAATAATATATACTGCGTAACGTCAGTTATTTATTAGTACTGCGAATCACGGATGGACTGAAAAGCTGTAAAAAAATGTCAGGAGCCCCCTGCATACGCAAAGGACTCCCGTTTATACGCACAAAATTTTTCGATTATCTTTTAAAATGATAGGACATTAACCAAAAACCTTATTCCGCCGGCGGTGTTTCCACTTTAGTGCGTTTGTTTTTGCGCAGCAACGATTCATCAAAGAAATTCATGCTGCGGCTGCCATTGGCGGTAAACTGCGCGCCCAATGTGTGAATATTTTTCAGCAATTGGGTTTCCATCGCCTGGCGTTTTTCCCGCACATCTGCCTTGGCTTCCGATACTTCCCCGAATTGCAGCAATTGCGCCTTGCGTGCAACGCTGAAATTGCTCAAGTGCGCGCTGAATTTATCCACAAATGCCTGCCCAAGCGTGGCAACATGGGCAGTTGCCGAAGAAACAAAGCGCGACATTAATATTTCCGCATCCGTGAGCGTGGCCGTGCTGTATTCACTAATGCCATTGGGGAAAAACTGGCGGTATTCCGGCGTGCCTGTGCCCCAGGTGTGGCGAATCAAGCCTTCATCGCGGCTGACATCCTTTTTAAACGCCTTCATTGTCGCAGTCATCTTTTGCGTTAGGCTAAGTTGGGTTACGGCGCTGGTATCTTCCGCGTTAACTGCGGCGCTCAGGGCATCCAGCAGCGGAGCGGTTTCAGCGATGGTCGCTGTTAGCGCGTCATCAGTATTATAGGCGGTTAAGCGCTCCAGATGGTCCTTGCCAAACTTTACCAAACGCTCGACGGTGACGCTGACCGCCTTAAAGGGATTACGGTAAAACGATCTCAGGCTCATGATTGAACCTCCCTGTTGTAAATGATACATTTATGTTAGTTATGATATTTTTTTTCGGATGATCGGGGAAAAGGTTTAGCTTTTTTTTTCGGGTACTGGAAAAATCCACCCGAAAGCGATGTTGCAGCGCCGTTGAAGAACCCGGTTCAGCCGGTTTTTTCCCATTAGCGCACAGTCGCAGGGTGGGATTCCGGCACCTGCCAAAGCGATAGCTTGAATGGGTGTCGGATAATTCATATTGCATTTTTTGGGTGGGTACTGTATCTTTTGCGACACCTTGTAAACAATATTTAAATCCTTGAAATGTGCCAAAACTTGAATTTTTGAAGATCTCTTTTTGGCTTGGACAAGTTTTATAGCTATCTTTAATTTTATAGTTTTTCGTAAACTACCTATTTTAAAGCTTAGGGATTTATGAACCCAAGAAATACTTACACTGCTTAACCTTGTCTTTTCATAAAACAGTAATTAATTTACGACACGTTCCTTAACACAAGGACAAACCATTTTGACAGTTGACCAACATACAGACCATATTTCAAGCGGACAACGAGTAAACCGACACTCTTTGCCTACCCTTCTGCATTATTTATTTTCTCCACCTTACATTTTTATTAATTCAATTTTAGCCAGCCGCACAAGCCGCTTGCTAACCAAAGCTTGCAAAAGAGCCGTTCCTTGCCCACGCTTGGATGAAAATCCCATATTCACAATCGTCATTGAACCAACTAAGAAATGAACACTCAAGAAATAGAACACAATGTAAAACGCATCATTGAGAAATTTTCAAAAGAAGATTTTCTATATGACTTTTTATTGGCTTACGGTATTTCCAAAACTTCTATTACTCGATTGAAACGTGGGGATTTCAACCTTTCAAAAGTCGAAGGTGAAATACTCTACAAAAAGAAAGTGTTCTTCAAAGAAGATAAAGTCGACAAACTTTTGAGTTCAATTGAAAGTGTTGCGAAAGACGAACGTATTTTAAAACACTCACCACGTTTTGCCATCTTGACAGACTACAAAAGTTTGGTGGCAAAAGATTTGAGACTTGGCAAGAATTTAGATATTTCCATCAAGGACTTGCCAAACCATTATGCTTTCTTTTTACCGCTTGCAGGTAGCGAAGTATACCACTCAACCAACGAAAATGAAGCTGACCGCAATGCTGCCTATAAAATGGCTCAGCTATATGATATACTCATTACACAAAATCCTAGTGTATATAATTCAAAAGAGAGCATTCATAATCTGAATATCTTTCTGTCTCGATTATTGTTTTGCTTTTTTGCCGAAGACACTGAAATTTTTGATGGTGATAGCATTTTCACTAATACGCTTTATCAACACACCAACGAAAACGGCAGCGATGCTCATTTGTTTCTTGACCGATTATTCGATGTGTTAAATACGGACAAAAGCACACGCAAAAATCTACCAGACCACTTAGCAAAATTTGAATACGTTAATGGCGGTTTGTTTAAAGACCCTATTCAATCTCCAAAATTCAATGCTAAAGCTAGAAAAATATTAACGGAACTTGGGGATTTGAACTGGAAGGATATTATACTCACACTAAATTGGTTTGGGAAAATCCCATCAATTGAATATCTTTATCCATGCTAGAATTAGATGACAACACCCGGCGCGAATTAAAGCTTTTGCAGAAGCGTCCGTCCAACAAACGCATTTATATCAAAGTCACTGTATTGTTGATGCTGGACAAAGGTCTTTCTGTCCAGGTGATTGCCGATTTTTTAGGCATTGATGACAACACCGTCTACCGCTATCGTGACAGCTATCTCACCAACGGACTGAAAGATTATCTGGCATCCAATTATTTTCGATACAATGGCAAACTCACTGATGAAGAAAAAGCCCGGCTCGTTGCAGAACTGACTGAATACCTGTATCCAAGCAGCGCTGCTGTTGGTGAATTTATCGCGGCGACCTTCAACAAGCACTATTGTGAAAGTGCTGTTTCCACACTGCTGAACCGTTTGGGCTTTGTTTACAAAAAGACCAAATCCGTTCCTTCAAAAGCGGATTCGGCTGCCCAAAGACGGTTTGTTAAAAAGCTACACAGATTGTTGAAAAAACAGGATGTTAATGCTATTTTCTATTTCAACGACGCAGCGCATCCCCAACACAATACCCGTCCGGCATATGGCTGGATACCAAAGGGTGAGGATGTTGGTATTCCCTCAAATACCGGTCGTAAACGCCTGAATATTAATGCTGCCATCAACGCCGAAGATGTTGGCGACATTGTTTTTCGTGAAGATGAACAGATCAATTCCCAATCAACCATCGCCCTTTGGGAAGCCCAGCATGCGAAACATCCGGGTAAAAAGATCTATAACATCTGTGACAACGCCAGATACTACAAAAGTCACCTCATTCAGGAATGGTTAAAGAAGAATAAATGGTGCAAAGTGATATATTTACCGGCATATTCGCCAAACCTGAACATTATCGAACGATTATGGAAGTATTTACGAAAATCGGTCATCGATTATTTTTACTATGAAAAGTATAGTGATTTCAAGGTTGCAATATTGACATTTTTTGAAACGATTGAGCAGCATAGGCAACCCTTAACTTCTTTGCTTACGCTTAATTTTCACATCCCATAAAAATGGTTATTTGTCCCTAACCAATTTCTTTTGGGTATAACCCCGATATTTTCGGTTCAATGATCCAGGCAGTGGTGATTCCTGAATACCGAAGTGATTTGGGAATGCACTACACAAGTGTGCCAAACATTTTGAAACTCATCAAACCGCTTTTTTTAGATGAACTATATGAAGACTTTGAAAATTGCAAAACCATAACCCAACTGCGTAAGCTGATTAACCGCATTGCAAAAATTAAATTTTTTGACCCTGCCTGCGGAAGCGGGAATTTTTTGATTATCACTTACAAAGAAATTCGTTTGCTGGAAATAAAAATTCTGCAACGCATTATTGACCTTAGCCCAAGCCCTGCCATGGAATTTACTTCCATTCAGCTTTCTCAGTTTTATGGTATAGAGTTAGACGATTTTGCCCACGAAATGGCAATACTTTCTTTGTGGTTGGCAGAACACCAAATGAACAAAGTGTTTGAAGAAATGCTGTTTGATTATGGAAAAAGCAAACCGATTTTACCACTAAAACAAGCTGGAAAAATTGTGCAAGGCAATGCTGCTCGTGTGGATTGGAAAAGTGTTTGTTCGATTGGAAACAATGATGAAGTCTATGTTATTGGGAATCCACCCTATCTTGGAGCAAGAGTTCAGGATGAAGAACAGAAATCAGATATGGATTTCGTGTTTCATGCACTACCTAAGTATAAAGATTTAGACTACATTTCTATTTGGTTTTATAAGGCAAAAAACTACATACAAGGCTTTAATGCAAAATTCGCATTTGTATCAACAAACTCAATTTGTCAAGGACAGCAGGTAGCTCTGCTATGGCCAAACATTCTAAACAATGATATTGAAATCGGCTTTGCCCATTTATCTTTTAAATGGACAAATAATGCAAAGGGAAATGCCGGAGTAACAGTTATAATATTAGGACTGAGAAACCTTAGCTCTCAGCCAAAATATTTGTTTTATGGAAACATTCGAAAAGAAGCCAAAAACATAAATGCTTACTTACTTGATGGAGCCAATGTTGTCATTGCGGAAAGAATGTTGCCAATTTCAAAGTTCCCTAAAATGAACTTCGGCAATATGCCCAATGATGGTGGAGGACTTATCTTAACCGAAGAGGAAAATAATAAATTGCTAAGTGAAAATCCCAAAGCAAAAAAGTTTGTAAGGTTATTACTTGGCTCTGCTGAATACATCAGAGGTGATAAACGCTATTGCTTGTGGATTGAAGATGATGATTTAAAAGAAGTAGAGAAAATTCCGTTTATTCAAAAACGAATTGAAATAACCAGAAAACACCGAATAACCAGCAAAGACAAAGGAACAAATGAATTAGCTAAAAGATCTCATCAATTCAGAGACAGAAATGTAGCAAAAGAAAGTCAACTCATTATGCCTGGTGTGTCATCTGAAAAGAGAGATTATATACCATCTGGTTACCTTGGAAATGATGTCATAATCTCAAATTCCGCTTTGGTCATCTATGATGCAGAGCCTTATTTGTTTGCCGTTGTAAATTCCAAGATGCACATGGTTTGGGTGGATGCAGTTGGTGGAAAACTAAAAACAGATTACAGATATTCAGCTAAGTTGTGTTACAACACTTTTCCGTTTCCTGACATTACTCTCAAACAAAAAGAAAACCTGAATTTGTATGTGTTTGCCATTTTGGATGAACGAGCCAAACACCCTGAAAAAACAATGGCACAACTTTACGACCCTGATAAAATGCCCAAGGGTTTGAAACAAGCCCACGAAGAACTGGACCGTGCCGTTGAGCAATGTTACCGCTTGCAACCCTTTACTTCCGACACGGAACGTTTGGAGTATTTGTTCAAGCTCTATGAAGAAATGATCAAAAGCGGAACCTTGTTTGAGAAACAGAAGAAAACGAGAACGTTAACAGCTAAAAAGAAAAATTAATTATGCCCGATTTAATAAAAGTAGAATACGGCAAAACAGGCAAAAGCAAAAAAACCAATGCGTTCGGAATGCGTGAAATGCAGGAACGGGCATACAATGCCCGAACGGCTCAATACCTTTTGATAAAAGCCCCACCTGCATCGGGTAAGTCGAGGGCATTAATGTTTATTGCTTTAGACAAACTCAAAAAGCATGGCATTAAAAAAACCATTGTTGCTGTTCCTGAAAAATCAATTGGTGCATCGTTCAGTTCAACCAAACTGACTGAACATGGCTTTTTTACCGATTGGACAGTTAATCCGAAATACAATCTATGCACAGCAGGTTCAGATAAAAGTAAGGTGAGAACCTTTTTAGAATTTCTGGAAAGTGACGAACAGATTTTGATTTGCACCCACGCTACGCTTCGTTTTGCCTTTGACGGACTGGATGAAAAGAAATTGAATGATGCGCTAATTGCCATAGATGAATTTCACCACGTATCGGCCGATGGGGATAACCGTTTGGGAGAAGTGATGAAGAATATCATGGCAAAATCAAATGCTCATATTGTAGCCATGACTGGTTCTTATTTCAGAGGGGACAATGTTCCCGTGTTGCTACCTGAAGATGAAGCCAAATTCACGAAAGTTACTTACAACTATTATGAGCAGTTGAATGGTTACGAATACTTGAAATCATTGGGAATAGGCTATCATTTTTACACAGGTCGCTATTTTAAAAAACAACCGGATAAACCCATGTCGGCTTTGGAAGAAATTTTGGATGAAAGTAAAAAGACAATCATTCATATCCCAAGTGTTAATTCTGTGGAATCTTCCAGAGAAAAATATGAAGAAGTAGGTCACATCATTGATGCCTTGGGTGATTTGGAATCGCAAGATGAAAATACGGGTGTGTTGTATGTGAAAAGCAAGCGTTCGGGTAAAGTTTTGAAAGTAGCCGATTTGGTGAATGACAATCAAAAAGAACGAGATAAAATCTCTGCGTATTTACGAGATTCAAACTCCGTTGATGCAATTGACATCATTATTGCATTAGGCATGGCAAAAGAGGGTTTTGACTGGCCTTATTGTGAACATGCTCTAACCATTGGTTACAGGGGTTCATTAACCGAAATTATTCAAATCATCGGGAGAGCAACAAGAGACAGCAACAACAAAACACATGCTCAATTCACCAACCTGATTGCACAGCCTGAAGCAGAAACAGATGAAGTGAAAGTAGCTGTAAACAATATGCTGAAAGCCATAACAGCATCCCTTTTGATGGAACAAGTGTTGGCTCCAAACTTCAAATTCAAATTGAAAGAAGATGATAACGAAGAAGATGAGAAAAATGATGATGAAAACACGATTAGAATCAGAGGCTTCAAGCTACCAACTTCTCAGCGTGCCAAAGACATAATAGAAAGCGATTTGAACGATTTAAAAGCACGGATTTTGCAAGACGACCAAATGTTGAAAGCAATGCCTGGAAATGTTGAACCCGAAGTAATCAATACCGTTTTAATTCCCAAAATCATTCGTGAAGTATATCCTGATTTGAGTGAAGAAGATGTGGAAGCAGTAAGACAGCATGTTGTAGTGGATTCAGTTATTAAAAACAGTGTGATTGAAGAACAAGGCGGAAAAAAGTTTGTCCGTATGGCAAACAGCTTTGTAAACATAGATGACATTCATATTGACTTGATTGATCAAGTTAATCCGTTTCAAAAGGCATTTGAAATTTTATCGAAATCGGTAACAACCCAAGTATTAAAACTGATTGACGAACACATACAGTCCATCAAAATTGAAATGACCGAGGAAGAAGCCATTATGCTATGGCCGAAAATAAAAGAATGGATTGGACGAACAGGAGAAGCACCAAATCTTCAATCGTATGATCCGAAAGAAAAAAGAATGGCGGAGGCCGTTATTTTTTTACGTGAATTAAAAAGACAAAGAGCATTGAATGAGCAATAAGAAGAAAATATCATTAGACGACATCTTCAACGATGATGAGTTTGGCTTGTTGGATTCAATGGCAAAAGCTTCAAACGTTAAGACTGCTGACCAGCGTTTGATTGATTCGTTTGAAGAAATAAATGCATTTGTTGATAAAAATGGTAGAGAGCCAAATACATCAAGCATGTCTGAATACTTACTGATAGCTCGTTTGAAAAACATCAGACAAAATGAACAGCAAAAAATATCATTAAAACCTTTTGACAGACATAATCTTTTAGGTGATGTCGAAATTCCAAAAACCTCAATTGATGATATTTTGAATGATGATGAATTTGGTTTACTAGAAACAGACAGCGATTTGTCCATATTCAAATACAAGCATATTTCAAAAGAAGATGAAAGAGCAGAAGCGGATTTTATTGCACAGCGAAAACCTTTGAAAGAAGAAGAATTTAAGCCGTATGAAGCCATGTTTCAAAAAGTGCATCAAGAAATCAAAGAAGGAAAACGAAAGATTCTCCCTTTTAGAAACATTGAAAAGAATTTGCACGTTGGTGACTTTTATTTGATTGAGGGAGTAATGCTCTATCTTAAAGAAGCTAATCTTAAAAAATCAGTTAGAGAATTGAAATCGGGAGACCGTGAACGTATAGAAGGTCGCACATTTACAATTTTTGAAAATGGGACATATAGCAATATGCTTTTTCGTTCGTTAGGAAAACAAATCCAAAAGAGCGGTAAACTGATTACAAATACCTACGATAAAGTTGACAGCGACCTTTTTGTAAATGCAGGTTTGGTTAAAGAAGCAGATATTCAAACAGGCTGGATATATGTTTTAAAATCGAAGTCTATACATCCTGAAATTTCTAGAATTGAGAACTTATTTAAAATTGGTTTTTCTGCTACTCCTCTTGACGAAAGGATTAAAAATGCAAAAAATGAAGCAACCTATTTGTATGCAGATGTAATTAAAGTTTCAAGTTACGCTTGTTACAATAGAAATGCATACAAATTGGAGCAATTACTTCATCGATTTTTTGCTGAGGCTTGCCTTAATGTTGACGTTGAAATTATTAAAGGAAAGCGAATTACACCAAGAGAATGGTTTGTCGTTCCATTTGAAGAAATAGAAAGTGCCATTGAACTGATACTAAATGAACAAATAGTAAATTACAAGTATGATAAAAGTATTGAAAAAATTGTACTTAAATAATTTGAACACAGGCGTAAGTACAAATGCAAGCCACATAAGCCCACGCGATACCAAAAATTGCAAAGTGTATGGCTTTACCAAAGCCGATAAACGGACGAAAAAAATACGATCTCACACTATGGCTAAAAGTAATACGGATTAATGTAATTTGCTTCAACTGGAATCGACTTTTTAAAAATTATCTATTATATTTAAGTAATTTGAAAACTCCATAAAACATATTGAACCTGCACAAATTCGTTTTAGAAGAATAAACTTTGCTCAAAATCCATCAGCGGAAATCCATCCTGTTTGTTTATATTCCCGAAAATCCCGATATTATCGCACAAATGTAAAGCTTAATAACAACATGTCACCCCGCCGGGGTTTCCCCTAAGAAATAAGGGATAATATTCTATAAACATGTCACTGCGCCGCAGTTCTATGATTTGACGCCAAGCCAACAACCCCGGAGGGGTGGCATGTTTATAGCTGGAAGATATATTAAATTGCCAACAACCCCGGAGGGGTGATATGTTTATCCGTTATAAAAATCAGGATAATAGTAAATATTGAATAATGGCAGATGCCACATCCCCCTCAGTCCCCCTTCGAAGGGGGAAGTTTTGAAAAATTCCCCATTGAAGCTCTGGTTTACCCACTTCTCTAAGTTGAAAAAAATGCGTTATCATTTCACCCCTCCGGGGTTCCGGTTGGGTCCCGGATGAATGCTTTTCTAAAAACATTTCACTCCTCCGGCGTTGCGTCTGCTAACATGACCGGATGTTATCTTCAAAACCGCGTAGCGGTGTTATGTTTATAGACTTACGATAGCCACGCGATGCTCCCCAAACCCCGTAGGGGTGACATGATTTGTTCCCGATCCCCTTTATCCTGACTTGTGGGTAAACCTGAGCTTCGCAGGAGAAGCTTTAGTATTTTCCCCTTCACAACAGAAACAGCGATGACAACGTCTCAAACACCCTTTGCAAAACCGGAATAGGGATTTCAATTCCGCAAACACGCTTTATTGATTCGTGAATGTATTTAAGAAAACATACGCAATCATTCAGAACCTATTTGTTTTCCAGGTTCCGGAACAGAAAGAATTAACCGCGGCGAACGCGGCGGAAAGATATATTTTTTACCGCTGCGCCCGCCGCGAAACCTTTGCGATCCGCTGCGGTTCTGGTTTTTCGTTCGATTTGACGGTTGATGAATTCTTAACCACCGATCGCATAAAAAACCGGCATCTATCGTTAATGACAAATCCTTTTCTCAACTTCATTCACGGATCAACAAAAAATAAAATAAAGCGATGCCAACGCCTTAAACACGCCTTGTTCAAAGTGATAAACCGATTTCAAAGCTTTAAACACGCTTTGTTCAAAGTGATAAACCGATTTCAAAGCCTTAAACACCCTTTGTAAAAAGTGATAAACCGATTTCAAAGCCTTAAACACCCTTTGTAAAAAGTGATAAACCGATTTCAAAGCCTTAAACACCCTTTGTTCAAAGTGAAAAACCGATTTCAAAGCTTTAAACACCCTTTGTTCAAAGTGAAAAACCGATTTCAAAGCTTTAAACACGCTGTTAATATCTTAACGATCTGATGTTACGCGATGGTAGCGAATGAGCATCCTGAGTAGCGCAAAGCGCGTATCGAAGCACCGTCCTGAGCTTGTCGAAGGGGGTGCGGTTGTTTACCAGAATTCCGCACCCTTCGATACGCCCCTTTGGGGCTACTCAGGATGCTGGTTTGTTGTGGTTTTGATTCACTGCGTAACATCAGTTAACGAATGTTGCGCATTCTGCCGCAAAGATGCCCTGAACCCAAAGCAATAATGAACAAACCGAAACTCATTCAGCATCGATCTATCAAATAACAATTACTATTTATTACCATTTACGTTGCTTTTTTTAGTATATTTTGGCTCAGCATTTTATCGATTCAAGGATAATGGGCTGACGTAATAGGTTATTCGCTATCGCATACTTTACATGCGCAAAGCGGACATCTCCCCTGCTCCCTTCAAACGGGAATTGCGGGGCATATTAACCATTCCAATTTTGCAGCTTATCAACCGGCATATCGACTTCTAACAAAAGGGAAAACAAATGAATTGCCATGTTAACGATCCGGTTCACGCAAATACGTTACAGCACCGCTTGCCCGGTTTTATGATTGTGTTGTTTCTCTGCTTTTTATCGGTATCAGCGATGGGGCAAACGGTTCCGGTTGGTAATGGCAGTTACAGCACTTCCCTGCCCTCCGGCGCGGTGGGTCCGCGAACGTTTAACGGCGCAGATGCCATACCCAAGGTATCCGGCACATTTAACCAGCCGGTTCAAACCAATGATTTCTGGAGCAGCCTTATTTATCCCTTTTTTAACTCTCCCTATTCCAACATTTTATATGCCCAGCCGCTTAACTGTAAAGCGGTTGCCGGCGGTCTGGAAATCGGCTATACCTCCGATCACATTTTTGTAGCCAATGACTATTTGTATCCCTATGCAAAGCAATTAACGGTGGGCGTCAGCGGGTTATCGGCTTCCCAAACCCTTACCCAACAGTATGGCGATTGGACCGTAACAGCATTATGGGAAAATGGTCCGTTATCGATGGAAGCAACGCTGGGTCATGGGCTTCCCTATGTGTTTTTCAGAATTACGGGCGGCAATGCGGTGATTACTGCTGCGCAAACACCTGCAATCTGGTATCAACAGGATGAAGTATTGGGCATTACCATTAATGGTAAACATTACGGCATATTCGCCCCGACAGGCTCAACCTGGTCCGGCACCGGCACCTTTCAATCGTCATTGAATGGCAAGGATTACCTTTCGGTTGCGCTGCTTCCGGATGCAAATCCGGCAACGCTGGCATTGTTCAGGAATCACGCCTATGCTTTTGTTGTCAACAGCACCATCGACTGGCAGTATAACGAATCCACTTCGCAAGTGACCAGCACTTATACCTATGAAACCGTTTTAGCAGACAGTGCCGCAAATAATATCAACGAAACATTAACCGCGCTGTATCGCCACCAATGGTTAAATACTGCCAATCCGTTGTTGAATTATACGTATCAATCGCCCCGTGGCGTTATGAAACTGGTTACGGGTAATTCATTCTCTACAAATTTGATGTTTCAGGGAATTTTACCGGCGCTGCCGGATGAAGGCAGTTATAACAGGGCAGTGCTGTTAGGTTATATTCAGGAGGTCGCCGGTGAAACGCTGCCCGTTGGTCCGACATATGAAAACGGCAAGGCAATGGCGCGTTTTTCCCATCTGGTTCACATCGCAGACCAGCTTGGCGCAATAGCTGAACGGGATCACTTCCTCAATGAAATAAAAAGCCGCCTGGAAGACTGGTTTACCGTCGGCGGCGAACAGCAATATGTTTACATCGATGATTGGGATGTATTAACCGGTTATCCGTCCGGATATGGCGCTGACGATCAGATCAATGACCATCATTTTCATGCCAGCTATGCCATATTGAGCGCGGCAACCATCGCACAATACGACAGCGCATGGGCATCCCAGGAGAATTGGGGCGGAATGGTTAACCTGCTGATAAAAGACGCCAATAATTGGGAAAGAAGTGACCCGCAGTTCCCGTTTTTGCGAACATTTGATGCCTATGCCGGACATTCATGGGCAGCAGGTCACGGTGATTTTGCTGAAGGCAACAATCAGGAATCCAGTTCCGAATCGATGAACTTTGCATCAGCTGTTGTTCTGTGGGGAGAGGTAACGCAGCAACTGGATATTCGTGATTTAGGTGTTTTCTTATATACCACCGAAGCTTCTGCCGTTGAACATTACTGGTTTGATGTCGCCAACGAAGTATTCCCCCAAACATATCCTCACGTGGCAATCGGAATGGTGTGGGGCGGAAAAGGTGTGCATTCAACCTGGTTCGGTGCGAATCCTGAGTTCATTCATGGCATTAACATTTTACCGGTTTCGAGCGCATCTTTATATCTGGGAAAATATCCCGCCTACGTGGTTGATAATTATAACGAAATTGTTGCAGAGCGAAACGGGCAACCGATCATCTGGCAGGATTTATTGTGGATGTATCTGGCATTGGCAGACCCCAATCTGGCGTTGTCCTATTATTATGCGGACATCGCCTACGAACCGTTTGACGGTGAATCTCGCGCCCATACCTATCATTGGCTATATAATATGAAGAAAATGGGTGTGGTGGAAACATCTGTTTCCGCTGATATTCCAACCTACGCTGTTTTCAGGGATGCGGCGGATGAATTAACCTATGTTGCCTATAATGCCGGATCGCAAGAGCGATTGGTAACATTCTCCGATGGTTTCTCGATGCCGGTGGCTCCCAAAGCGATGGCATCTTTCAGTACTTCACCGGCGAATCCCAATGCGCCGTCTGCTTTATTGTTAACCGATAAAACATCCGGGAAAGCGCCGTTACGGGTTAATTTTACCGGCAGTCAAAGCTTTGATCCGAACGGTTCACCGCTTTCTTTTTTGTGGGATTTTGGGGATGGCAATACAGCAATTGCTGATGACACCCTGCATGTCTTTTCTGAAGTCGGAACCTACACCGTACGCCTGACGGTAACGAATAACCTCAACCTTTCTGTGACAGACAGCGTTCAGATCTCTGTTCTCGGAAACGGCACGCCCTATTTGGGATCACCATTTACAATTCCCGGAATAGTTCAGGCAGAATTTTACGATGTGGGCGGCGAAGGCGTAGCCTATCACGATAATGACGCCATCAATTGGGGTGTACCGTTTCGTAGTTCGGAAGGTGTGGATATCGAAGCGTCAAATGATCCGGGCGGCGGGTATGACATCGGCTGGATTGAAGATGGCGAATGGGTAGAATACACGATCGATGTGCCGGTAGATGGTATGTACACGGTTGTCCCGGTAATTGCTTCTGTTCCCGGCGGCGGCAGTTTGCACATTGAATTTAACGGCGTAGACCTGACCGGAAACGTCAGTGTTCCGGTGACCGGCGGCTGGCAATTCTGGGAGGAACTGGTGATCCCGGATGTTTACTTAACTGCCGGGCAGCAAGTGATGCATGTTGGTTTTCATTTTGGTCAATTTAACCTGAACTGGATCGAAATAAAGGCTGCACCTTCTGCAATTAACGATGCGCAGGAAATACCCACCGCTTTTGCATTAAAACAGAATTATCCGAATCCGTTTAATCCAACCACCCGGTTCGAAATCCAGATTCCCGAATCCGGTCGGGTTACGCTGAGCGTGTATAATTTGATTGGTCAGGAAGTAGCAACGGTTGTAAACCAGGTGTTAACGCCCGGAACGCATTTTTATAACTGGGACGCTTCGGATATCGCCAGCGGTGTCTATTATTATCGCGTGGCTGTCCATTCGCAAAACGGTGAAGGGATTCGGTTTACGCAAACCAGGAAAATGATGTTGTTAAAATAGGGGATCAGAATCCGGTCAGGCTTTGCGGCTTTCGCAAAGCCTGTTTCGTGAGCAGGAAACGGAAGTGACATCTAAAAAATAGCAACCTGAATTGTATCTCATTGCGTCACATCTAATTCATGCTACATGCAGAAGTTCCTATCGTGAAAACAAAAACCGCAATGTCGGTACGGGATTCAGAAAATTCCGTAAAATTTCCCACCATTTGTATTTCCCAAACACTTTATCTTTAAACTGTCCGACAAATTGTTGCACAAATGCGTGATCTTCCGGTTGCAATCCCTGCGGCGCGTATTTGTTTTTGTGATAAATTTGCATGAATCGGGCAAACTGCGTCCCGAATTTGGGATCGATGGTGTATTGCGCATATTCCAGCGGCGTTTTGAGAATGCGCTGAAAACCGAGCTGGTTCAGCGTGAGCAAAGCCAGTCGATAGAGCCAATACAGCCGCGCTTTTTCATTCGCCTGTTTTGCGCGAAGCTGGTAATACACATACATCAGCGAAGCCAGCAGCAACGCGGTTATCGCGGAAATCGCCAACGCCGTGAGCAGCCAGCGGAAGATGCGTTGCGGCAATGGCGTTTGCTCGATCTTCAGCGTGACTTTGTTCACCGGAATAATTTCCGGGAAACTGTTTTTGAACCAGTTGGTAAACGATTCCGTTGCCAAAAACGGCTTCAGTTCGTGCAGCGAGGGGTGCCCGCTTTCCGCATGAATGCGCAGCGTATCGCCGATAGACAGCGCCAGATCGCCCAACGGCGTGGCTTCGCCGTCGATCATGATTTCCGCATGCTTCGGGCGAATTTTGATCGATTGCATGTATTTCGCATCGAGTTGGTAATTGCGATCGCGATAAAAAATCTTGTCCGGTGCGATGACCAAGCCGCTGCTGTCCGGCAATAATCCCTCAATGCGTCCGTCCACTGCGAAAATCGTTCCTTCCGGCACGGATTCATCGCGATAGACAATGATCGCTTCGTCCACCGGAATCTGTTCCGGGAAACGTTTCGCAAACCATTCCACAAACGGCTGTTTTGATTTGTATTCGGGAATCTGCTGCAACTGATAATTGAAGGAATACGCCGACAACACCATATTCCGGTCGAGCGGGAATTCCCCGATTTTCACTTTTTGATCATCGATAGTGACGGTGCCGCCATCCGGTTTCAGCGAAATGATTTCCGCCAGCGAATCGGCGATTTCATATTCTTTTGTGCGATAGCGAATCACATACGGACGCACCAGCACATTTGTGGAATCGCCGCTGATGCCGGTAACCTTGCCGAGCACCGCAAACACCGGTTCGCCGATCACTTCCGGCGGCGTTGCATCGGGTTTGGGCGGACGCACCGGCTCGGTATCGTCGCTCGGTGTCGTATCGAAATCCACCCAGCCGTAGCTCGGGAAATACACTTCCACCCAGGCGTGCCCCTGATCCGCATATACCCAATACCAGCCGTTATTTTTATTGCTGCGATCGTAAATGGCATAGCCAACTGCCATTCGCGCCGGAATGCCCGCCGCGCGGAGTAATAAAACGGTTGCGCCGGCAAAATAAGTGCAATACCCCTGTTTGTTATCGAACAGAAAATAATGCATAAACGATTGACCGGGTGTTTCCGGTGCGCCGGGTTTTAGGGTGTAAGTGAATCGCGGTTCGCCGGTTTCGTCTTTGCCCAAAAAATAATCGACGACAGATTCAACCTTGTCGTAAGGCGTTGCTTTTCCGGCGGTTAGCTGATCGGCGAGCTGGGTGATCAGCGTATCGTTCCGGTCGATGGTTGTGTAATAACGATAGAAAATAGAATCCAGATTGGCATAGCTACGGAATGAATCCATGCGCATCGCTTCGGCGCGTTGTTCCTTGAATGCCTGCAATTCCGGGTTGGTGGTGCTGAACATAAACGGCGGCAAATTCCAGATGGAAATCAGCGATGAACATTGATACGCCGTGGTAAATGTTTCGCGATCTTCCGGCGCAACCGGCAATTTCTGGTAAAACCAGCCGGTGTTCGGCGCAACAAACGCGTTGGGATCGAGCGACTGGTTGAACACGGTTGCGGAGATATTTTTGCGATATTCGTATTCCTCGGTGGACACTGCGATCACGCTGTCCCACATCGCGAAACCGATCGGCACATCCTTTATCGATGGCGAAAACAAATCGTTCGGCACCGATGACGGCGGATAGGGATCGAGCACAAATTTCTCGTTTTGCGGTTCGTATCGGTTCAGCACATATCGCCGGAAATGCACCGGCAGCGGAATTTGTCCGCCATCGCGGGTCGGGAAAAAATTATCGATAAACGTAGCGAAAACCGTTTCGTCGGAGAGTTTCACTTCCGGTAGCAACTGCGCGTAATCGTTCAAATCAAACTGCGGTTTTTGGGTCGCGGTATCGGTGGTCTTTTTGAGGAAACTGGCAGAGTTGGCCTGAGCGCTGTTCATCTGCTGGACCAGCGATTCAGGGATGTCAAAAAAGTGCGCATAAATCATCGGAAGCAGCAGCAAAACCGCCAAAATGGCAATGGTTAAAAAACTGCGGCGCAGCAAATAGCCAAAATGTTCGCGCTGGAATACTTTCAGCTTTCGCAGATATTCATTGATTGAAACGATGTACACACTGTAAAACATCACCGGAACAATCATCAAAAATAACAGCGTCACAAAGCGATGCACCAGCGAATCACGCGGCAGCAGCGTGGTGGTCACCTGCCGGAGATATTCCGCATCGAGCTGGCTCTGCAATGTGAAAAAATCATTGATAACAGTGGTCGCAGCAAACACAAAAACGCCCAGCGCCGCCACCCACGGAAACCAGTTGAACCGGGCAAAACCGAATCCAACCACCCATGCAGCAACAAAAATCGCTGCATAAATGAAAAAAGCGATCGAATAATAAAACGCATCAAATTCGCCGAAAGAAACGCTGCCAAGCCAGCGATAAGCACCGTAAACGCTGCCGGCCAGCAACAAAAACGTCACCGAAAATCGCACGTTAAAGGCATACAAAAAATAGGAAATAACCAACCCGATTGAAAAAACGATCAGGTTGCCAACCGGATCGGTGCGGATTTCAGAAATATTTGAAGCATACAACAGCCACAAATACGCCACGATCGCAATGGTGGGAAACAGTTTAAATATTGCATTAGCAAGAATCAGGGTGCCGGTTTGTTTTTTCATTTATTGTCTGTTTGTGTTTATTCGTTTCGATTGTTGCGCAATTGTTAACAAAATATGTTAACGTATCATGCATCAAATAGTTCGGTAAATCGGGCTTTCTGCGATTTTTTTACGGCTCAAAAATAACATCAATCATCAGTGAAAAACAACTGCTTATCGGTAATAATTGTTTTGAATATTGAATTATCCATCAAATGGTATCTGTTTTTTTTTAACCTGATTATAATTCCTTTTTTTTTTGTGATTTTCATTCTGATTGAATAACATTTATAAAGATCTGACTGCAAAAAAATATTTCCACCACATCGGAAAAAGGAATGTTACATGCCGGCACGCAAGTTGATTCTGATCCTGGTTTTCTGCTTTTCGTCAGGTTTGCAAGCTGAGGATGTCTATTACAAAAATGGCTGTATTCTCAGAAATGTGAAAATTCTCGAATCTTCGGAAACCTATCTTACCGTTCAAAAACATGATGGCAACGTGCGCACGTTGTATCAATTCGTCGTCGAAAAAATTGACGCGACGCCTTTTGACCCGTCACAAAAAACAACCCTCACAGATTGTAAAAAAGAACGGGATTTGACATTTACATCACCCACAGAAAGGATATTGAGCGCTAAACCGGTCGAATATCCGGTCGTGAAATACCTGCCGGTTTTGGATAACGGCAAACTGAAATTCATCGATTCAACCGGAATGGAAATCAACATTCCGGATGCCAAAGCCAGTTACACAATGGCTGATCTAACGGTGAAATCCGTGACGCGCGTTCAATCCGTCAAACACAGCCCCGAACCCAGATTCAGAGAGGGATTGGTGATTATCAATCGCGGTAAATCGATGTTTACACAAAATTTAGGCAACAATTTTAGATGCATGGATTATAAAGGAAACACCGTTTTCGATATCGCTTGCGAATGGCTGGGCGCTTTCGGCGAAGGTCTGGCGCCGGTGAAAATCGCCCGCTTTTTCCTGATGTTCAAAATAGGTTCACGTTGGGGTTACGTCGGCAGGGATGGCAAAATCCTTATCAAACCGCAGTTCGATTTTGCCGGAACATTTTCGGAAGGATTAGCGGTTGTGAGAAAGAAAGAGAAATATGGATATATCGACCGGATGGGCGATTTTGCCATTAAACCGCTGTTCGACGAGGCAGCGGATTTTTCGGAAAATATGGCATGTGTCCGTTTCGATGACAAATACGGCTATATCGACCGCAAAGGGAAAATAGTAATCCCGGTGACATTTGACAAAGGTTGGAGTTTCCACAATGGGCGCGCGAGAGTAACCGTTAACAACAAATTCGGCTTTATCGACCCAAATGGCAATTACATCATTGAACCCGAATTGGATTTTGCGCTCGATTTTTCCCAAAATCTGGCTTGTGTAAAATGGGATGACAAAATCGGATATATCGATCCGGATGGCACTTTGGCGATTGCGCCGCAATTTTCCAACGGCGGCAGTTTTTCGGAGGATCTTGCGCCGATCGAAATCGATCGAAAATGGGGTTATATCGACAAATCGGGCAACATCGTTATCCCGCTGCTGTACCAGCTTGCCTATCCGTTTGTAAATGGATTGGGAACTGTTTGGGTCACTGATTCACCCATTTATATCAGCAAACAGGGTGTGTTAATTCGCTCGGTTGTGGAAGATTAACATTCAACCCAACTATGGCTGACCGATAAATTCTCTCGGGCATAACTGGCAATTTTCCGATTTTATCGAAAGGAAAAATATGGCACAACATAAAAATCCCAAATCAATTGTTAAAGCATGGGTCGATGCGTTTAACCGCGCAGATGTCCATGCAATCGCCGAATTTTACAGCGAAGATGCTGTTAATCATCAGGCTGCAGCTGAGCCGGTTGAGGGCAAAACCGCCATCCGGGATATGTTCTCCAGAGAATTTGCCAATGCAGAAATGACCTGTATCATCGAAAATTTATTTGAAGATGGTGATTGGGCGATCCTCGAATGGCGTGATCCGCTGGGTTTGCGCGGCTGCGGCTTTTTTCATATCGTCGATGGAAAAATTCGGTTTCAGAGAGGCTATTGGGACAAACTCAGCTTTTTGCGAATGCACGGGCTCCCGCTTCCCACCGAATAGCGTTGCCTGAAATTGTTAATTGTTAAAAACCCGGATAATATTTTTTTACGTCACTCCCAATTTCATTGTGGGACAAATAAAATAAAATGGTATATTTATCAGTTAAATAATTTAAATGTCCAATCCATTAACGCTCTTTTGGAGAACTATTTATGAGTGACGTAAAACCAAAATCCGGTTCATTATTCGGTTATTCTTTAACGCCGGTCGGTATGGTATTGTGCAGCACTGGATTTCTATTTTTTAACGATAATCTCACCATAAAATACAGCTTGATGGTCACCGGAATCGTGATCGTTTTAATTGGTTCATTTGTTATCCTAAAATCAGTAAAAGGTAAATAACGAAACAACATTTTGTTGATATTTTAGAAATATTATCCTGAGCACCGGGAATCGGGACTCAGGATAGCTTTAATATTAACAAAGACTTCGACGCGATTTTTCCTGAGCCGTATTGTTTGGCATTTGTCGGAGTTCTCAGCCAGACATTCCACACGTTAATTGTCAAATTACTTCTGTCCTTCAACTTAATGTCCGATATTTTCCAAAAAACTGACAGCGAAACAACCATTATTTCAGTTTGAATGTATAAAATTTTTCGTTTTTTTTAATACGAAACAGGCAGGAATATTCATGAGTTCCAACGAAGCTATTATCCACAAATTTTACCGTGCGTTCCAAAAAAAAGATTATCGAACGATGATCGAATGCTATCATCCGGAGATTCATTTTCGCGATGAAGTATTTGATTTGCGCGGAAAAGCCGCCGGCGCGATGTGGCACATGCTCTGCGAACGCGGCAAAGATTTATCGCTGGATTACGGCGCAGTAACAGCGGACAACACCACCGGATCAGCCCACTGGGAAGCGAGCTACACTTTTTCGGTGACCAACCGGAAAGTGCTCAACAAGATCGATGCGCAATTCGAATTCCGCGACGGCAAAATCATCGTTCATCGCGATCGATTCGATTTTTGGAAATGGTCGCGAATGGCGTTGGGCACGCCGGGCATATTTCTCGGCTGGTCGCCAATGTTGCGCAAAAAAGTATCCGCAACCGCCAACAAAGGATTGCAAAAATTTATTTCGGATCATCCGGAATATCTGTAGGTTAAATTTTGATTGGATATAATGTTAGCTTTTCGAGCAGGAAACTCCTGCCTTCGCAGGAGTGACAGATTAACTTTTTTTGTCATTTCCCGATTCTCTGGACAGGCTTTGCGAAAACAGAAAACTCATTTTCATATTGATGCAAGAAAAGTTAATGTCCAATTTGTCATGCTCATGTTGTTGAATGTTGAGAACTATCCCAAATCTAAGTTGAATCAAACCGCGGAGTGAACCTATGAACGCAACTTTCAAACCACAGGGTTACACCAGCGTTTCTGTTTATATCATGGCGGCTGATGCGCAAATGGTGATCGATTTTTTGCAGACCACATTTGATGCGGTGGAAACCCGTCGATACGAAACACCCGATGGCGGCATCATGCATGCTGAAGTGAAAATTGACGACACAATCGTGATGATCGCCGATGCCGGCGAGGATTATCCCGCTTTTCCGGTGTGGATGCACGTTTACGTGCCGGATGTGGACGCGACTTTTAAACGCGCCATCGCCGCCGGTGGAACCGTTGTGCAAGATCCCGTTCAAAAAGAAGGTGACCCGGATAAACGCGGCGGTATCAGCGATCCGTCCGGCAATATTTGGTGGATTTCCACCCAAATCAGCTAAATCGTTTACGATAATCAATATTTGGAGTGCATAAATGAGCAGTGAAAATCAAATTAATTACGTCGAATTTCAATCGAAAGATATTGCCAAAACCAAAACATTTTTTACGGCTGTTTTTGGCTGGTCTTTCACCGATTGGGGCGAAGAATATGCCAGCTTTAACGACGGAAAAATTGATGGCGGCATCTACCGTTCCGAAAACGCCGCAACTGTAGAAAACGGCAGCGTGCTGATTATTTTTTACGGCGAACATCTGGAAGATTTGCGCGAAAAAGTGCAGATAAACGGCGGTAAAATCAGCCGGGATATTTTCTCTTTCCCCGGCGGACGTCGCTTCCACTTTATCGAACCCGGCGGTAACGAACTGGCAATCTGGACTGACAAATAAACTGAAATGCATCCGCTAAATGATTGAATATCAATGGTTTGACTTCGTTGGCAACATCGGCGTTTTTTTGATTTTGCTGGCGTACATGTTGTTGCAACTGGAAAAAATCGACAGCAAATCGCTGAATTTCAGCCTGATGAACGCGGCCGGCGCCGCGTTCGTGATTGTTTCGCTGCTGTATAAATTCAACCTGTCTGCTTTTGTGATCGAGGCATTCTGGCTGGCGATCAGTCTGGTTGGCATTTTCCGGATTTTGTTGAACAAACGAAAAACGGCATCCAACTAAAACCGGCTCATTCCGTCCGGAGCAGCGCGCGAATTTCCGATCGCAACGCCGTTGCTTTCCGGTTCGCTTCGTCAACAGGCAAACCTTCCCATTTCCGTTGATGGGTGTGCCCGACAGCCACCCGCCACGCATCGGATAAAATTGTCCGCCGTTCGTCGATTTTTTTGAATAGCGGCGTGCGGCTTTTTTCTGCGGCAACGGCTGCGATATTTCCATTTTCGCTGTCCACACCCAACGCATTCAAAATGGTTCGTGCCATCAACCAATGACCGGCAGAATCCGGGTGAACACCGTCCGGGCTGAGCACAAATGTGCTATCCGTTTTCCGCTGTTCGCGGATAAAACCGGTCATCACTGCGTTCAAATCGACCGTCGCGAGATTCTCATTTTTCAACGTCATCGTCCAATTGGCGTAGTCCGCCAGCACGCTGTCGTAATGGCAATAGGGGTGAAAATAATTGTATCCGACAGAATCGCTGCAGGTTACTTTTTCATTTGCAGCCAGCGGATCAAATGGCGGCGGGGTCAGCAAAACCAGCTTTGCGCCGGTCCCGAAAACCTTTTCCATCAATCTGGTAATGCCGTTTTGATACGCCTGCATATTTTCCGGGCTTTGGGTGGTGTACAAACCGTCGTTCATCCCGTAACAGGAAAATACGACATCCGGTTTCAGCTTATCGAGCGCGCTGTCCAACCGTTCGTGAACGCATGGTCGCGGAAATTCGCGATCCGATTCAGTCTGACAGGACGCCGTTTCGCTGGAAAGCCCGATCGCGATGATATCCATTTCCACTCCCGGGAATTTTCTGGCAAGTTCGTATTCCAGAAAACTGACGAAAATTCCGGTGTGGGTGATGCTGTCACCCAAAATCAGGATTCGTCCGCGTAAAAACTTGCTTTCCGGTTCTTGATCGGTTGAACATGCGAGCAGAAATAGCAATAAAATCAATAGAAATTTGCGGTTCGTTTTCATTTGTCACCGTGTTGATTGTTGATTTTTTGGACAAAAAAGTCACGATTTTAGTAACCGGAAAATGTATCAAATTCCCGTATCACAACCGAATATTTTATCTTAAAATTGAGGCAATTTTTGATGAGCACGTTACATCTGTAAAAAAAATATAACTTTTTGAAATTACCTGCCTAACCGGAAAACATTTTCTTCGCTTTTTAAAAAATGATCAATCGACGCCGGTTTCAGCGAAAAAAGCATTCCTCTCGTTTCACCAAAACACACAAATGCATGACATAACGTATTAATATGCAGTGGCGGCTAAAGTTTTTTAAACTTGGTTCGATAATTACGGTTAAAATCTGTAAATCAAATTTTAACCGGCACTTAAGGGTAGCCGCAACCGTTTTAAAATGAAATACCCTTTCGCATGGAGATGTTCAGTTTACATCGAGCAGCGTTTTTTTTGAAGGGAATCGTGAAAATGATTGAGCAAAGCAGTAACCCGTCCCCCAACGCCAAAACCGGCGTCCGTTCGAAAACAACCATTACCGTTATTAATAACGCCCAAAAACGCCGGTATTTGTTTGGCGAAAAACTGAACGATTGCCTGACGGAAATGACGTTCCGCTATTTTTCCCGTCCGCTGCCAAAACCCGGTTTGATTCCCCAATTAAGCATCAGCAAAAATGAACTTGGCGTTCGGATTTCCACTGATCCGGCGATTCGCAAAACAATTGACGACATTTTGTCCGGCGTGCAATCTGTGATCGGCTGCATCAAAACGACCGGAATTCCGGCTGAAATTTCCGGGCAACATCAAAAATATTCTGCCCAAAAGGTGAACCGGAAATCACTGGAAGATTTTCTACAATCCTATGAAACGGAGTTCAACCACAAAATGGATGAAGCGGAATTAAAAAGTGTCCGGCAGGTTTTTCTCGATGAAGCAACGATCGACCGGTATTATCAAACGTTCGAACAGCGGATTCATTTATTGCTCAACAAAGTGGTGCGCAAATTTTTCCCCGAAACGAGCACGTTTTCAAACAACGCATTATTGGGACTTGCGAATTTTCTGCATCCGTTTGCATCCGAATTGTCGGATATTTTGATCGAAATATCGGAAGATTCATCCGCTGAAAAATAATCGTTCCACGTTATTTTAGCCGCAAAAAACACCCCATTTTTCAAATCAATTTTCATATTTGGTTTAATTCGCATAAATTTTCCCCATGCGAATACTAAAACACTTGTTCGATAACAACAGAAAATGGGCGGCGAGCCTGAAAGAATCCGACCCGGATTTCTTTTCGAAATTGTCCCGGCAGCAAAATCCGGAGTATTTGTGGATCGGCTGTTCGGACAGCCGTGTGCCGGCGAACCAGATTGTCGATTTGCTGCCCGGCGAAATATTTGTGCACCGGAACATCGCCAATCAGGTGATTCACACCGACCTGAATTGCCTTTCGGTGATCCAGTTTGCGGTGGAAGTGCTGAAGGTGAAGCACATCATCGTGTGCGGGCATTACGGTTGCGGCGGTGTGAAAGCGGCAATCGATGATCAGGAGCACGGATTAATCGACAACTGGCTGCAGCACATCAAAGATGTGTATCGCCAGCACCAATCGAAAGTTGACGCGTTGCCCGGCGAACAGGAAAAGGTTGACCTGCTCTGCGAATTGAATGTGCGGGAACAGGTGATCAACGTTTGCCACACAACGGTTCTGCAAAACGCCTGGAAATCTGGTCAAAATGTTTCCGTGCATGGCTGGATTTACCGCATTGATGACGGATTGCTGAAAGATTTGTCGATTTTCGTGAATGGCGAGGATGATTTGAACGAGCTGCGGCAGGGGAAATAAATCCTGACGATATTCAGCCGGAACGGTCGCGACCGTTCCCTACCCATTATTGCAGGGACGGGTCGAAACCCGTCCCCTTAAATCAATCAAATACCCGTTTGGATAGCTCGATCAGCACCTGTTCCGCCGCTTCGGGAATCACCGTTCCGGGGCCAAAAATCGCGGATGCACCGTGATCGAATAAATATTGGTAATCCTGCGACGGAATCACGCCACCGACCACCACCATAATATCTTCCCGACCGAGTTTGCGCAACGCTTCCGCCAGTTGCGGCAGTAGCGTTTTGTGTCCGGCTGCCAGCGAACTCATCCCAACGATGTGCACATCGTTTTCCACTGCCTGACGGGCGGTTTCTTCCGGGGTTTGGAACAGCGGACCGATGTCCACATCAAACCCGAGATCGGCGAAGGCTGTGGCGATCACTTTTGCTCCGCGATCGTGCCCGTCCTGCCCCATTTTGGCAATCATGATTCGCGGACGGCGTCCCTCTTTTTCGGCGAACTCGTCGGTCATTTTGCGAACTTTTTCAACTTGCATATTTTCTCCGAAGGCGCTGCTGTAAACGCCGGAAATCGAACGGATGGTTGCGGTGTGGCGTCCGAATATTTTTTCCATCGCATCGGAAATTTCGCCGAGCGATGCGCGCACTTTCGCCGCTTCAACAGACAGCGCCAGCAAATTTCCATCGCCGGTTTCCGCACATTTGGTGATAGCATTCAGCGCAGCCTGCACTTTCGTTTCATCGCGCTCAGCACGTAATTTCTGCAATCGCGCAATTTGCGATTCCCGCACCGCAGAATTATCCACTTCCAGAATGTCGATCGGCGCTTCTTTTTCCAACCGGTATTTGTTAACGCCGATGATTACTTCTTTCCCCGCGTCGATCATCGCCTGGCGTCGCGCGGCTGCTTCTTCGATACGCATTTTCGGCACACCGGTTTCAATTGCCTTCGCCATTCCGCCCAGCGATTCAATTTCCTGAATGTGCGCCCACCCTTTTTTGAGCAGCTCGTGGGTCAGCGATTCCACATAATATGAGCCGCCCCACGGATCGATCACATCGCAAATGCCGGTTTCATCCTGCAAAAACAGCTGCGTATTCCGGGCAATTCGCGCGGAAAAATCCGTCGGCAGGGCAATCGCTTCGTCCAGCGAATTGGTGTGCAGCGATTGGGTGTGACCGAGCACCGCAGCCATCGCTTCGATGCAGGTTCGGGTCACATTATTGAACGGGTCCTGCTCGGTGAGGCTCCAGCCGGAGGTTTGCGAGTGGGTTCGCAGCGCCATCGATTTTTCACTTTTGGGATTAAACGGCTTGATCAGCGATGCCCAGATCACCCGCGCGGCGCGCATTTTGGCGATCTCCATAAAATAATTCATCCCGACGCCCCAAAAAAACGAGAGTCGCGGCGCAAACGAGTCGATATCGATGCCCGCTTTCAGCCCGGTGCGGACGTATTCCAAACCGTCGGCGAGGGTGTAGGCCATTTCGAGATCCGCCGGTGCGCCCGCTTCCTGCATGTGATATCCGGAAATGCTGATGCTATTGAATTTGGGCATGTGCTGCGAGGTAAATTCAAAAATATCGGCGATGATGCGCATGGATTGTTCGGGCGGGTAAATGTAAGTATTGCGCACCATATATTCTTTGAGAATGTCATTCTGGATGGTTCCGGCGAGCTGCGCCATGGTTGCGCCCTGCTCCAGCGCCGTGACGATGTAAAACGCCATCACAGGCAAAACCGCGCCGTTCATCGTCATCGAAACGGAGATATCTTTCAGCGGAATGCCGTCGAACAACATTTTCATATCGAGGATGCTGTCGATCGCAACACCGGCTTTGCCGACATCGCCGACCACGCGCGGGTGATCGCTGTCGTATCCGCGATGGGTCGCCAGATCGAACGCCACCGAAAGCCCCTTTTGCCCGGCAGCCAGATTCCGGCGATAAAACGCGTTGCTCTCTTCCGCAGTGGAAAATCCGGCATATTGGCGCACCGTCCACGGACGCATCACATACATTGTGGCGTACGGACCGCGCAAATACGGCGGGATTCCGGCGGTGTAACCGAGGTGTTTCGCTTCGCGGAGGTCGTTGGCGGTGTACAGCGGTTTTACAGGAATTTGCTCGTGGGTCATCCAGCGGGTTTGGTCGGGTGATTTCCCGGTTTCTTCGGTGAATCGTTTTTCCCACGCTGCCAAATCCGCTTTCGCTGCGGTCAAATCCAGTTCCATATTTGCAAAATCAGGAAATTGGCTCATCAATGCCCCCATCGCTTCGCCGTTTTTGTTGTTCGATAAGTTGAAATATATGAATTTGAATGGATTTATTCAGCAGCAAATTCAGAAATTTTGCACGATTTTATTGTCATTCCTGCACAGGCAGAAATCTCCGGCTATATTATCGTGCACGGTACATCCAATATTTCTCATTTCGAAAAACGCCAGTTAACGCCGAATCTTCGATGCCGTGCGGGGCAATCACATAATCGATCCCGTATTGCTGCATCAGCGGGACAAGCTGCGATTCGTCTTTTGCGATGATTTCCAGCACCTGATTGCGTTCGTACCATTCCGCCAGTTTTGCTGTCCCGGCAGGCACGAATTTAAACACCACAAAATTTTCGCGAACGGTTCGGCGGGAAAAGCTCATGTATTCCGGCGGGCTTTGGAAATTGCCCAAATCGATGAGAATAAATTGTTCGCCGGATGTTGTATTTTCACAAACAAAATCGATCATTTCCGAATATGCAGTATCGCCTCTATAATATCGAATATTGTGCTTTACGATGCTCAGCGTTTGCGAAACGAATAATCCTGCAACTAAAATTAACACACCAATTTTTGCTGTTGCGAACCACTTTTTTTCGGCAAACAGCCGTTCAGCCAGTGCGCCGATGAGCAGAAATAAAAAGAACATCGCCAGCGTGCTTTGGCGAAACGGATAAAATTTCAACCCGAATCCACCGCTTTTGGCGAACGCAAACGCGTCCATCGCGGCAACGCCGACAAATAGCAAATTAATCGCCAAAATGATGATGATAAAATGGATCAGCAATCGCAAGAAATCCGGTAGTGATTTGCGCAGCAACACGATGCAAACCGCCAACCAAATCGCGCTGAGCAGAACGCCGGACAAATGTTTATCCGCAAAAAATTGCCACGAATCGAAAATCCCGAGGTGATGCGACAACCGGTAATAAACATACACCCAATTGAGATTTAAGGCGCTGCCAACCTGCGGCTGATTGAGAAAAACGCCGTTCACCAAATAAATAATAAACGGGAGCAACAGCAGCACAAAAACCGCCGACAGTTTGGCAATCTGCCGCCAATCGCGATTGTTCAGCAGCAGATAAATCATCCCGGTTGCGAAAAACCAGCCCCCAACGAGAACGTGAAAATAGCTTGCCGCAACCAGCCAGATCGCCCAATGGATGTATTTTTTGTCCAAAAAATCGGTCAATCCCCAAAAGAGGCAAATATATGCCAACACTTTTGGCTCGAAGGTGCGGAACATCCATTCGCGGGCAAACAGGCTTTGGTCGGTGACCAGAAAAATTTGCAAAATGATGAAAATATTGGCGTTAGAGAGATTCAATTGCCGGAACAATCGCGCCAGCGGAAAGGCAAACAGCGCAAACGCGGCGATTCGCGCAATCATCGCAAACCATTCGATTGAAATAAATTGGAGGAAAAATCCGCAGATAATCTGGAAAATCAGGCGCGGCCCGGCAAATTCGGTGAGGGTAAACGAGCCGGGAACCCACTCCGGCTGAAACCACTGTTTGGCATATTGCAAATACTGCTCTTCCCCGCCGGAAAGCGGAAAAGCGAGGTTGTTGCAAATGAGCAACGCAAAAATGAGGATGCGGCTGTCTATTTTTTCCAGCCACGAAAGGTAATTTCGCATAGGTTATTGTTTTGCAATCAATTGCCACAGAATAAAACAGTTGAGAAACGTTGATAATTGATTAATACATCGAACTAAAATTGTTTGTCAGTTTCCAAACTTCCTGCAAACTCAGTGAACCTTGTGTCTCCGTGGCAAAAAAATCATCAATTTATTATTTTCGGCGAACGAAAATGAACTCCCCGTCCTCGTCGCCGGTTTCGCGGATCACACCAAATACAGGGACTTGCGCGTTGGGACTGTTGTTTATCACCGGTCCGCGAATCTGGGTGTACAGCGCCTGGCTTGACAGATAATTATCTGTATTATCTTCCAGCTTTTTCAACAAATATTTGACAAACACACTTTTGTCCGGCACTTCCTTCAGCGTGCCGCTGGTGAGGGCTTTGCGGCACTGCCATTAAGTTAAGCGTAAGTGTATTAAAAACATATTTTTCTAAGGCGTTTATTGTGGTTGTAGAGCTGCTGAGCGGTAGTTCTTTTGCGATCAACCTCCCGGTGTTTTCGCACGCATACCGGATTAGTGGTAAATAATTCGGTTAACCGATTCAGGATTTTCTCAGGGTTTTTCTGAGTATAGAGTAAGTTGATCACTTCATTTTTTACTGCATTAAAGGAAACTGCTTTATTGATTTGTTGAGGATGTTTATTATTATTAGTGATGATTTTTTTATCGAGTTGTTCCTGCGCATCCTCGGTGATGACGGATTCTAAAGCGCTAATAAAGATGGTTGCATAGAAATCCTGTTTAATGGCTTCAACGCTTCTGCCACTAAAGTTCTCTAAGTTTAAGCGCCCTTTAATGATGCCATAAAAAGTTTCAATGCCCCATCTTAAATAGTATAGTTCTTTGAGTAAGTCGTGAGAATATTCTTCCTCGTCCAGGAGGGTGGTAACCAATACTTCTACTTCACCGGTATTCAATACCACGCGAAGCAGGCGAACACGAATCGCTAATGGCAATCCTAAGGCACAAAACTCTTTACGCCGGGTATCACTTGGCGTAAGGGTTAGGATTTTACTATCAGGTGCATTCGCTTTGAACATCTCTTGAAATGCTTTCAGAGAGCCCGTTGAACAACGACCGAGGAACTGTCGCTTCTGTTGGATAAGCGTCGCTAAAAATTGATAGGTGGTATAGCCGCGATCAAAAATCAAGAGATCATCGGTTTGCAAGCAAGTTAATTGTTCGGTGGCTAAATCCACTTCATAACGGGAATGCGCTTGAAGCAGACTATCGAGAGGAAGATGATTTAACAGATCGTAGAAGACTGAAACAATCGCCATAGCATGTTTACCGATAACGGTCTTGTCTTTACCGTTGGTATATTGAATACTGCCAAACGCTTTATCAATATCTTCTGAATAGGGTAAGATGATTCTTGAACCATCGACAGCAACTAATCGAAACTGACGCCATCGGCGATAGTCACCATCGGCATAATAAGGCGCAATAACCGTTTCCCGGCATAGCTCGATAAAAGCTGTATGCAATAACTTTTGGCGTGCCTGGGTAAATGCAGAATTACTCACTTTTGAAGCAATATCTTCAAATTTAAGAGAAAACTCATTCAATACTAGCTGAAGCGATTTCAAGCTTTTTTGAGCAATGAGCAATAATAAAACTCTAAAAGGCAATTTACGCTCCCGAGTAAAATGTTTCGAACTCTGGCGATGCCGCTCTTTAAACAATTTGGATTTAATACGAGATCGAATCATTTTAATGATCGCTGTTTTTTTGACATCATAACTCCAACTTTTATGAGAAATTTATGAATCTAACTCACGTAAAAACAAATTACAACGACCTTAAATTTCCACCATTAACTTAATGGCAGTGGGGCTTTGCGGCTGGGCAATTTATACAATTCGTTGGTTGAACGATCCGCATCGTTGAACGCAGCGCGGGTTTTGAAAATTCCGCCGCTAAAACATGCATCCGTCACCAGCAGCGTGTGGCGGGTGCGAATCCCGTTGATGTAATCGCGAATTGTGCCGTTGGACAGCCAGCGCGATCGCCTGTTTTTTTCGGCATCTGCGGGCAGCCAAAAGCCCTGATTCATCCGCTCATCCCAAAATCCGTGACCGGCGTAAAAAATCAGCAGGTTATCGTTTTCGGTAATTTTATCGAGATGCCGGTCAAACACGTCGGTAATCTGGTCTTTTTTGGGATTTTGCAGAAAAGTAATATTTTCCATATCAAACGTGTAAAATTGCGTCAGCGTGTTGATGACCCGTTGGGCATCCTGAATCGGATAATCGAGATCGTTCGGTCCACCATCGTCATAATCCTGCACGGCGATAACGATGGCGTAATATTTTCCGGGTTTATCCAGCGTTGCGTTAGGCAGCGTTGCAGTGAGCACTTCCGCGCCGCGCGTGCCGGTCGATGTTGTTGCTGGCTGTTCTTCCGGCACCGGCTGCTGGGTAACAACCGGCTGTGCAGCAATGGGCTGTGCTTTTCCATGATGCTCGATCAGCACACCCATATAGCCGATGCTGGTATGTTCGTAATTTGGATTTCCAAAAATATCGAAACCGAAATAGCCTTTATGCGGGAAATCTACATTCGTTAAGTCTGCTCTTAACAGATACTTACCGTCGATTGCAACTTTGATTTCGGTTTTGCTGATATCGATCCGGTATTTTTGCCAGAAATTGGTACCGACGGAAACCTCATCCGCTTCCAGCAATTCGTAATCCGGCCAGTTTTCATAAAATTTTGTGCGTAACCAGATATCCAGATTTTCCGGGCGGAAACGCAATGTCAGCGCATCTGCTTCGGGATTGCCATACGGCATGCGGGTTTGCGATAGCGCAACGAGAACTTCCTGTGCGGTGTCCGCGCACATCACATAAAATTCGATGGTTGCCGATTCCGCAGTGGTCAAATCGTAAACTTCGGTGTTGCTCCAAAACGTTTGCGGACGATATTCCGTTACAAATCCGTAAGGAATTTTAGTCATTACGTCGGCATTGTATGTGGCGGTGTAATCTTCGAATTCGAGCAGTTTGGCATCCGGATTAGTGATCATGAACATCGGTTCTTTTTCTGAACCGGTGGTGTATTCACCCATTATTTGATTACCGGATTTGAATCGCCACCGATGTCCCGGATATGTTTCCTGATCAATGTATCCACCAAGATTTACGGTGCCATATTTATGCTCATCACCGTTTTCATCCACCCAATAATAGTCCAGAATATTCGATGATCGGTTCAAAAAGTGTGCTACAACGGCACCATCCTGTGCCAACAGCGCACTGCCTTGAAATAGGGTTAACACTATAAATATGTTGATCAAACATTTACTGTCGAACCTTTTTAAACCTGACATAGCTTACCTCTGATGTATCATTTTAAAACAAATTTTCGGTGAAAAACGAGTTGAGAAAAAAGTGAAGCAGAACCGGGCAACTATATTTCGTGCGTAAACCGCAAAATTGGTGATTATGTAATTTTGATGATTAAGTTTACCCATAATTTTTGTGCGATGCAATATTTGGATAGCACATTTTTAGCAGATTTCAAGATTTTTTTGTTTAACTCAAACAATTTGGTTATTTTTTGGGGCTATCGGATAATCATGAATTGACTTTTTCTGCGCATTATTTTGAGTGTTAGGGATGATCGGCAAAACCATTTTGCATTACAAAATTGTCCAAAAACTGGGCCAGGGCGGCATGGGCGTACTGTATCTTGCCGAAGATGTAAAACTGGACCGGAAAGTTGCCATCAAGTTTTTACCGACAACGGTTGCAGCGGACGATGAACAGCGGGAACGTTTCAAACGGGAAGCAAAAGCTGCTGCCGCGTTAAATCACGCCAATATTGCCACCATTTACACCATCGAAGAATTTGAACAGCAGATATTTATTGTAATGGAATATGTGGACGGGCAGGAGCTGAAATCGTTGATCAGCCAGTCGCAACTGCCGGTTGAGCAGGTGATCGACATCTCCCGGCAAATTGCAGATGGCTTGCAAGCGGCGCATTCCAAAGATATTATTCATCGCGATATCAAATCCGCCAACATCATGCTGACCGGCGAGGGACAGGTGAAAATCCTCGATTTCGGATTGGCAAAAATTCCCGGAAGCAACGAAATTACGCAAGCTGGCAGCATTCTCGGCACGCTGGCGTATATGTCGCCGGAGCAGATACAAAGTGCGGAAGTCGATCACCGGGCGGATATTTGGGCGATGGGCGTGGTGATGTTCGAAATGCTCACCGGCGAACTGCCATTCCGTGATGAATACGCCCAGGCGCTGATGTATTCGATTCTGTCCGAACCGACGCCGCCGCTCACCGATTATCGCGATGACGTGCCGGAAAACCTGGCTTCGGTCATTTCCAAATGTCTGGAAAAATCACCCGAAAACCGCTATTCCTGCACCAAAGATTTGGCAACCGAACTCGACGGCACCACAGAAAAAACGCTCTCCCCTACTCCGGAAATCAACACTGAAATTCCGTTTTCAACCAGCCAATCACCAAAACCGAAACGCCACATCGTTTTTGCCGCGGCGCTGTTGGGGGTGATATTCTTTGCGATTTTTATTGTAACGTTTTGGCTAAAACCATCGCCGCGAAATCCTGTTCAGCGAAAAATGCTGGCGGTCATGCCGTTCGAAAATTATGGCAGTCCGGAGAACGATTATTTTGCGGCGGGCATTACCAACGCAATCACAACCCGGCTGGCCAGCATTGCCGGCATCGGCGTCATTTCCCGGCAAAGCGCCAACAAATATCGCGACAGCGGGAAAACCACCCGGCAAATTGGCGAAGAATTGGGTGTAGATTTTATTCTCGACGGCACGGTTCAGCGCGAAAATGCCGGCGAATCGAGCGAACGGGTGCGGATTACCCCACACCTCATCCGGGTTTCGGATGACACACACATTTGGTCGGAAACATTCGACGAACAGATGACCGAGGTGTTCCAACTGCAAACCGACATCTCGGAAAATGTGGCAAAAGCGCTGGACATTACCTTGCTCGCGCCGGAGCGTCAGGCGATTGCCCGGCAAGCCACGGACAATCTGGAAGCATACGATTTTTATTTACGCGGCAACGATTTTGCAGCACGCGATGCGCTGTTAGGCGAAGCCCAAAATGCGGTAGAAATGTTCGAAAAAGCGGTTGCCGCCGATCCGGATTTTGCGGTCGCAATTGCCGCGCTCGCCAAAGAGCAAATGTGGCTGGCCTGGAATTTTGGCAAAACCGAATACATCGAGCAAGCCAAACAATCGGTGGAAAAAGCCGCGAAACTGGCGCCCGATCTGGCGGAAACCCATCTCGCGCAGGGATTCTATTTTTATTGGGGCAGTCGCGATTACAAAAAAGCACTCCGCGAATTTGAAACGGTGCAAAAACGCTATCCCAACCACGTTGAGGCAATTGCCGCGACGGGCTATATTTATCGCCGGCAGGGCGAATGGGAAAATGCCGTAAAACAGCTCGAAAGCGCCGCAACCCTTAACCCGCGCAATTATGATATTATGTATGATTTGGGAAATACGCTCAACCTGATGCGCCGATACAGCGATGCGGAACGCTACCTAAATCGCGCAATTGCGCTGGAACCGGACATCGACAAAGCATATTCCGGCAAAGTTGAGCTGTGTGTCAGTCGCGATGGCAATACCCAGATGGCGCGATTGGCAGTGGAGCAGGCCGCCGAATTTGTTGCACCCGTAAAGCTGGTCAACCTGTGGACATATCTCGAAAAAATTGACGGCAATTACCAAACCGCGCTGCAATATTTAACAACGCAATACGATTCCCTGTTTTACTATCTCGATAAAGCCGAAACCTACTCGTTAATGCAACATCCGGCGATGGCAACGGCGTATTACGACACCGCCAAAACCCGCTTCGCATATTATGCCGAACGGTTTCCGGAATCCGCGGTTTTTCACGCCGGATTGGGGCTCGCTTACGCGGGATTGGGTGAAAAAGCTGCGGCAATTCAGGCGGGAGACAAAGCCGTTGCGCTGTTGCCCATTGAAACCGATGCGATCACCGGCGCGCTGATTCTGGAAATTCTGGCATGGATTAACGTAAAAACGGGCAATACGGTAATGGCAACCCGGCTGATCTCCATTTTACTGGAGAATCCTTCCCGCCTTTCGGTGAACAAATTATTGATCGAACCGGGTTGGAAACCGTTGCACAACAATCCGCAGTTCAAAACGCTGTTGTCGAAGTATGTTACCGGCATTCCGTGATTTAGTTATTTTCAAAATTGTCTGCCATACTATTTGATATATTATTTCTTTTGGTTAATTTCTGATCAACAAATAACATTACTGCATATTTCCTTCTCTCTATTGAAGTTAATTGGATTCAAAAAAACAGTACCTTGCACGTTTCAGCTGTAAATCTCAGTGGTTCAACGAGTTACCAACGCAACAAATTACCCGGAATATCAAACGGAATTGATAAATTTCAGCGGAAGCTGCTCATCCCAATGTTGAGGATCTTTTTATGAATAGAATTATTTCATCATTTATGCTGGTCATTTTGGTGAATATCATGGGTTGCGATCCAGGCAAAACGCCACCGGCTACCGCCATTGACGTTGCCAATGTTATCGAAATTCCGCTGCAAAATGTGGACGCCCCCAACGCAGAAACGATGCTGTCGGAAAATCCCGGCGCATTGGCTGTGACGCCCGGATACGAAGACGATCTGCCGGACGGACCAACCAGTTTTGACGTATCGCCCGACGACGGTTTTGTGATCAGCGATCCGCTGCAATCCCGGATTGTGTTTTATGATGCCAACGGCGGTTTTTCCAGCGAAAAAACACTGGATTTTGCACCAACGCGGCTGCAATTGCTGGCTGCACCGGGCGACATTTTGATCGAACGGCGCGGCACGGAAGATGTTTACATCGTGAGCGGCGGGGCAGATCCGGCGCAAACGACGGACGCCCAACAGATCGCCCAATTCGAAAAGCATCGCAACGCCAAACTGAATGATCGCAACAGCGGCACGGTTTCGCCGGCAGGTAAATCGCCCATTACGGTGACTTTCGAGAATGATTCGCTCTTTTTGATCTCCGTTCAGCTGATCGGGACGATGGGTGAGCAAACATTTGTTTTGCTGGAAACGACTTCCGGAAATGTGCCGATTAGCGTGCATCGCTTTTTGCGAATCTACGATGCATCCGGTAAATGGACCGCGAATATCGCCGGGCTGGATGAAGATCACCACGTTTTCCCTGATGACGAATTCCGGTTGAGCAACGGCAAATTGTATCAAATGTCGCCGGGCACGGAAACACTGCGCATCCAGATATGGGATGTTCAGCAGCCGTAATTTCATCGAAATTCACCCAACAAACAGGAATTGCCATGCGAATCCAACAGCGATTTTATTTGCTTATCTTATTGATTGCTATCGGTTTAACCACGCTTGCACAAAACGATCAGTCGGCGGCAAAACTGAAACCGATCACTCGCGCAGAAATGATCGAGCGCGCCAAAGCCGCGGCTTTTCACAACTGGACATGCCAACAAAAAAACACAGTTGCCAGTTGTCCGCAGAGCAAACCGTATGCGTCCGATTTCAAAGCCGGTGAAAATGTTACCGGCATTCCCTACGATTGGGGCGGGTTCGATCACCCGGAACGCTTCGATCAAAAAATAGCCGAGGGGCAGGCTGCCGGATCGCACAGCAAACACGGCGTCACCTCCTGCACCACCGGTCTGGATTGTTCCGGCTTCGTGAGCTACTGCTGGAATCAGCCGCAAAAATACGGCACCAGCACCATCCGGGCGATCGCCGCAAAACCGAAATACAATTGGTTCACGGATATGAAACCGGGCGATGTGTTCAACAAAGCCGGGGATCATATTATTTTATTTGCCGAATACAACGCCGAAGGTTTACCGGTCGTTTACGAAGCCAGCGGCGGAAAAGGGAAAGTCGTCAAACGTCCATGGACATGGGCTAAACTCAAAAAATACATACCGTTGCAATATCGTTTGGTAATGGAAGACGATTAATTGCAATTGACTTACCGCACCGCATTTTTTGGTTTTTCACATAACATTATAATATGCCGGAGGAGAACACATGTCTGGATTTTTGCAAACGACAATCGGAAAAATTATCACAATCGTAGCTGTTTTGGCTGTCGGGAACTCGGTTTACCAGAGCTTTTTCAGCGATAAAGCGCGGATGCTCAAAGAGTTGCAGGCAATGATCGATCAAAAAGAAAAGCAGATCGAAATGTTGAGCCAGCAATACGAGGACATCACCAAACGGGAAAAAATGAGCCTGCAAAAAATTGCAGAATTGAAAAATAAGCTCACAGGTGTTCAGGAATTAATTAACGAAGGCGAGGGCAATCTGGATGAAATCAAAGAATCTATCCCCAATATCGATAGCGATATCGACTTTTTGGCAAATTTCACGCGCGGCACGCTGGACAGTCTGGATTCTGGTCGTGGTGTGTTGGGGCAACTTGGCGGTGGCCCAGGGAACTGACCTGCCGACCACCCGCGATATCGATTCGCGGTTAAAAGAGCAGTTGCGACGTAACGATGAACAGTTGCGTAAATTGCTCAGCGATTCAACATCCCGTGGCTCGCTGGATTCGCTGCCGATGGACGAACCGCTATCGCGCGGATTGGATGAAGTGCCCACACCCACCATTTTGCGGGTTGATTTTTTGCTGCGGGCGGATCAAACCTATCGCGTTTCCGATAGCAACGGCATGCCGGGATTTTTGCTCACCGGAAAATGGATCAACGATTACGCCCAGAAAATACGGCTGGTTCCAGCGCTGGAGCAAACCCTCAGCGGTTACCGCAAACAGGCGGAATTGAACAACCAGCTCATCGGCGAAATGGAAACTGCGCTGGGCATCAAAGACCAGAAAATTGCTGTTTTGGAAGAAATAAACGATGCGCTGCGCGAACGCGGAGATCTGTATAAAACCAAATCGGAAATTTTATCTGATCCGTGGTATACCAAATTATTCCGCAGCTTATCGTATCCGCTCGGTTTTACCGCCGGTGTGTTTGTCGGTGTCATCATCGCCAATAACGCCAATTGAAATTTTTGAACAATCGCCGCAAAGGCGCAAAAAACGCAAAGTTTGATTGATTTGGTTCGACTTTGCGGACGTTGCGCCTTTCCGGCAAAACTGATTTCCACCTCCCCAATAAGGATAAATTATGAAGATCCAACAGCGATTAATGTTCTCAATAATTACGGTTTCGCTGCTGCTGGTTGCATGTTCCAAAGATGCACCGCCGCCGCAAAACAGCACGCCGGACACCGGCAATATCGAGCCGATTCAGCATGATTATCCCGAACCGACCCGCGAACCGCAGAAATTTGCGCTGTTGGTGGGCATCGATAATTACAAATATCCCGATCGCGTGTCGTCGCTTGCCGGCTGTGTGAATGATGTGAAGGATATGGAAAATCTGCTGGTAAGCAAATTCCAGTTTCCGCAGAGCAACATCCGCATTTTGACCAACGAGCGAGCAACCCATCAAGGCATTATCGATGCGTTCAAAACCCATCTGATCGATCAGGCGCAGCGTGACGATATCATCGTTTTTCATTACAGCGGACACGGTTCGCTGATGAAAGATGAAGAAAACGGCGACGAGCCGGACGGTTGGGACGAAACCATCGTGCCTTACGACAGCCGCGATCCCGAAGGGACAACCTTTGACATCAACGATGACCAACTGAACGAACTGCTGATGGGGCTTTCCGCCAAATGCAAAAACGTCAGCTATATTTTTGATAGCTGCCACTCCGGCACCATTTCGCGCGGTTCGGGGAACTCGCGATATGTGGAAGCGGATTTGCGCACACCGCCGGCACAGCCGGCAACCGCAGCCACTCGCGGCATGCCGGAAGGCAAAAATGATTTGCGTCCGGCGAACGTAAATTATGTGCTGATTTCCGCATGTCTGGCCAAACAAACCGCTTTCGAATATTTGAAATCCAGCGGACAAGAGCAGGGCGCGCTCACCCATTTTTTAACCGACGCCATTCGCAACTCACCCGAGGGTGTTACTTATCGCGATGTAATGGATAAAGTTCGCGGCAGCGTGCAGCTTTATTTCCCGAATCAGGAGCCGCAAATCGAAGGCACCACGCTTGATAATTTTGTGTTCAACGATGGCGCGAGTGTAGCCCAAAGCTACATTTTGGCGCAGCCGGTGGGCAGCAAAGGCGTGCGGCTGGATGCCGGGCAACTTTCCGGATTGACGGTTGGCAGCACGGTTGCGGTTTTCGCACCCGGCACCAAAAATTTTGACGACTTGAGCACAGCCACCGCCACATTCAAACTCAAAAAAGTGGAAGGCTATTACGCCGAAGGCGAGCGCATTTCCGGCGCAAAAATCGCGGAAAATTCCCGCGCGATTGTCACCGAACAAAATTATCCCAATCTGGCGCTGCGGGTGTATTTCAAAAATGCGGGCAGTTCGCCGGTGATGCAGCAGTTGAAAACAAAGCTCGCGAATCAATCCTATCTGAAAGCGCTCGATTCCGAAAACGGCTACCACATTTTGCTGGAAGAAAAAGACGGCAACATTCACTGGATTTCCGGTGACGGCAGCGAACTCTCCCCGCCCCTTCCGGCGACCGCCGAAAATCTGCCGAAAATGGAAACGCGCATGAGCCAGTGGGCGAAGTGGTTTAACACGCTGTCGATTGACAATCCGGCATCGCAGAACCGCATCAAACTGGAAATTTTGACCGGCGAAGAGGGCAATTCCCGCAGCGTTTTCGCGAATATCGACCAATCGGATGCGGATGTGCGCAGCGGCGAAATTGTCACCGCGAAAATCACCAACTCCTCAGATAAACCGCTATACATTTATCTCGCAGTTCTCTCCAACGACGGCACCGTGAACGTGGTTTTCCCATACGAACGCGGCAGCAACGAACGGTTGGAAAAGGGTCGCGACATTTCCGTGATGCTCCGCGCCAAAGTGCCCGAAGGCAAAAATGCCAGCACGGATGTTTACAAAGTATTCGCCACCAAAACACCGGTTGATTTTCACATGTTGGCCAGCGAAGCCATCAAAAGCGTGGACGAAGTGCCCGCCGATCCGCTCAGTCAATTGTTCGGTCAGGCGATGCAGGGCGTTTCCCGGGGCGATTACCGGCTGGTCAATCAGCAGGATTGGGAAACCACCAAGCGCATCGTAAAAGTGGGCAAATAACCGGAAGCAACCATTATTAAGGAGCCGCAAATGAATCCATTTAAACCATTGTTTATATTTATTTTGATGCTATCGCTGTTGAGTTGTGGCAACAGCTCGGCAGAAAAAAAGGACAGCTCGGCCGATGCACCCGCAGAAACGGTTTCGAACACAGAAATGGCTGCACCGGAAAACAGCAACAATAATTTTGCGCTGATTGTCGGCATCAACAAATACCCGAATTTACCGGCAAAATTCCAGTTGAAAGGCTGCGTAAATGATGCGCTGATGATGGAAAACCTGGTCAAAGATGTGTTCGGTTACCAGTCGTCCAATATCAAGATGCTGCTCGACGAAGACGCCACAAAAGCAAATATTTTGGGGCAATTTGAAGAATTCCTGATCAAAAATGCCACAAAGGATAGCCAGATTTTATTCTATTTTAGCGGGCACGGTTCGCGCACATCGGATGACAACAATGACGAATCCGACGGTATGGACGAAACGCTGGTCACGCACGACAGCCGCGATCCCGCCGGACTCATCAGCGATATTCGCGACGACGAACTGGAGCAATTGCTCACCCAACTCACCCAAAAAAGCGACAACGTGACCATCATCCTCGATTGCTGCAGCTCCGGCTCCGGCTTTCGCGGCGAAGATGCCACACCGGCAACCGCAATACCGCGTTTGGCACCGTCCATCGGCGAAGAACGCGCCGTTCCGAATGCCAACGCCAACGACGGGCGAACCGGATTTCTGCCGCCAAATTTGAATTATGTGCTGGTTTCCGCATGCAAAGATAAAGAGTATGCCTACGAACACAACGGACACGGCGCGATGACCTCGGCGATCAACGAGGTGGTTCGCACCAATCCGAACATCACCTATCGCGCAATGATGTATGATGTTTACACCAAAGTGAACGCGGAATTTTCCACCCAAAATCCCCAAATCGAAGGCTCGCGCCGTGACGCACAATTGTTTGGCAATTTGGGCAAAATAGAACGATTTGTGGAAATTACCAGCGATAATAACGCCGAAAAAGTAGTGCTCAACGCCGGACAGGCACACGGCGTCACTGTCGGTTCGATTTACGCGGTTTACAAACCCGGCACCACTTCCACGGATCAGGAAAGCAATCTGTTGGGCAAAATTGAGATCACCGCGCTGAAGCCGTTTCAGGCGGCTGCGAAAGTGCTGGAGCGCAGCGGCGATATTCCCAAAAATGCCGCAGCGTTCGAAATCGCCCATCAGTACGGCGATCTGCGAATGCCGGTATTGTTTGATTTGGCAGGAAATTCGGCGATCAACACCAAAGTAAAATCGGCGGTGGAAAAGCACAGCAATCGCGAAGATTTGATCAAATCTGTGGCATCGAACGAGCGATACGATATCCGCGTTTTTGTCGATGGCGGCTCGATGGTGCTGGAACGTCCCGATCAATTTCCGCTGAAAAAAATTGATGTCGCGGCATCAGACGCCACCGATCAACTGATGGACGTGCTCACCAAAGAAGCCCGGCGATTGAACGTGCTGCAACTGGAAAACAAGGCATCATCGCTCAACATCGATTTCACGGTTGAACGTTGGGAAAAGGCAGAGGAAGACGCATTCGGCGACGTGGAAATTATCAATCCGCTGGCGCTGGAAACCACCGAAGAAGGGTTGATGGAATTGAACGAGGGCAACATTATTCAGTTGACCATCACCAATAAATCGACCCAGCCGGTACATGTTTATTTGCTGGATTTGGCAACGGATGGCGGCGTTTATTTGCGATTCCCGGCGGAAGGCGCGCAAGACAGCCCGATGCCGCCCGATGGAAATATCAAATCGTATCACATGCGCATCACGCCGCCGCATGGGTTGAACGTGCTGAAAGTGATCGCCACGACCCAGCCAACCGATTTCTTTTCGCTGACGCAAAGCGGTTACCGCAGCGTGCCGACCGCACCAAAATCACCGATGGATCAGTTGCTCAACCTCGCCTGGGGCGGATCGCGAAATGCGGAAGTGATCAAACCCAAATCCGTTGGCGACTGGACGAGCAAAAAATTATCGTTCATGATCCGGTAATCTGAATAGTTTGGATGTTGCCTGAAAACGACATTCTGTTGCAGTCAAATGAACACCCCGGAAACCGTTGTTCGCAGTGTTGCGAACGGCAGTTTCCGGGGTATTTTTTTATCTCCTCCCACTGTTTTATCCATTTCTTCTCATTAAATTGATCTACCGCATTGAATTTCAACATTAAATTTGCCATTTTGTTACCTGATCAGCTTTGCGAAATAATTTGGCAATGCGCTGTACCGGGAATTCCTGAAATACCCATTGATCCGGCCACACTCAATTCTTATATTATTTTATCTTTATCATTAATACTATTATATCTGAATTTGATTGCCTGTTGCAGAGGACAAATCACTAGACGATATTACTTTTGTTTAAACTGATATCATTTGATCACCCGTTTAATTTATATAGATGTTTGTAATACCGGGTATAACCCTTCATCCACAAATTCGCACCGCACTTTTTCCGCAGGCTATCCGCTTTCACTGTTGGGTTTATCTCATTTTATTGACTGTTCGATTGCAACGGTCACCGGAATTTATTTCGGAAAAATCCCGGTTTTGGACTTCCGTCATTCTCGAAACGCGAGAAGCGGCTGTATGCTATTGCTATTCAATTAAGGAAGGCTTAATGACTTCATTTGACAAAAAGAAAGCAACCCTGCCGGCAGTGGCCAACTTGCCCTGGGGAACGCATTTCTGTCATTTTTATGAAAGCTCACAAGATCTGCTGGATATATTTATTCCCTATTTGAGGGATGGTTTGCAAAACAATGAATGCTGCATCTGGATCACAAAAAACCAACCCGACCCCGCAATAAATCAGGAAATCAGGGAAATTATTCCGGATTGGGATAAATATATCTCATCCGGCGAGTTGGAAATTTTGCTGTATTCGCAATGGTATCCGGACAAAGACAACTTTCAGCCCCGGCAAATTATTCGCAAATGGCGTCAAAAAGCGGAGCAGGCGTTGGCAAACGGCTATTCCGGGTTACGGGTCGCTTCGGAAGAATTGTGGATCAATTCGCAATACCGGGAGGTTTTCGCACGATACGAAAAAAATCTGGGTGAATACATCCGCGACCGGCGCATGATGGTGCTCTGTGCATATCCGTTGGCAGAAAGCAATGCATCCGCAATTTTTGATATTACCCAAAATCATCAATTTGCGATTGCCCAACGGAACGGCATGCGCGAGATTCTCGAAACGCCGGCATTAAAGCAGGTTAAAGCAGAATTAAAACACCTGAATGAACAGCTCGAAAATAAAGTGGCTGAGCGAACCCGGGATCTTGAAAAAGCCAATATCGCACTAAAAATTGAGAATGAACAGCGCCGGCAAATCGAAGCGAAATACCGGAATTTGCTGGAATCCGCGCCGGACGCGATGGTCATCACGGATCAAAACGGGCTGATCCAGATTATCAACCGGCAAACGGAAAAGCTATTTGGCTATCAACGCGGCGAGTTGATCGGCAAACCGCTGGAAACCCTGATGCCCGAACGTTTCCGCACAACACATGTCCACCATCGCAGCCAATTTTTTAACATCCCAAAAACACGCCCGATGGGTGCCGGTCTCAACCTGTCCGGGTTGCACAAAAAACGGCACGGAATTCCCGGTGGATATTTGCCTGAGCCCGCTCAAAACCAGTGATGGCCTGGTCGTAACTGCGGCAATCCGGGATATTACCAACCGAAAAAATGCCGAAAGCGCACTCATTGAAAACTATAACCTGCTGAATACCATTCTGGAAAGCTCATCAGACATCATTTTCGTAAAGGATTTACAGGGCACCTACCGGATGATTAACGCTGCCGGCGCCCGCTTTTTTGGCAAACCGGCGGCGGAAATCGTGGGCAAAAATGACAGCGAACTCAAAACGCCGGAAAATGAGTGGTTCATCAATGAATTCGACCGGCAGGCGTTAGCCCCCGGAGAAACCCGGACATTTGAGGAAGTGATATCGACCACCGATATCGTTCGGCGATTCCTCACCACCAAAAGCGCGTTTTGCGATGCTCGCGGAACCGTTACCGGTCAGATTTGCATCGCCCGCGACATTACCAATATCAAACAATTGGAAGAGCAATTCCGCCAATCCCAAAAAATGGAAGCGCTGGGTCAACTGGCCGGCGGCATCGCGCACGATTTCAATAACCTGCTGACCGTAATTATTGGCAATACCGAACTGTTATCCGATTTTCTGAACATCGACAATGCGCACCGGGAACTGCTGATGGATATCCAAAAATCCGGTGAACGCGCTGCAAACCTCACCAGTCAGCTGCTCAGCTTCAGCCGCAAACAGGTGCATCAGCCGGTGGTCACCAATCCCAACACGCTGCTGGATGAATTGCAACGAATGCTGCGCTCACTGATTGGTGATAATATCAAATTAGTTATCCAAAAAGATGCCGGACTGTATCTGGTAAAACTGGATCGCGGGCAGTTTGATCAGGCCGTCATCAACCTGGCGATCAACGCCCGCGATGCCATGCAGGGTGGCGGCGTGCTCAGAATCGAAACACAAAACACCGTTCTGGATAAGGCTTACACCCGCTCCCATCCCGATGTAACGCCGGGCAGATATGTGCGATTTACCATCAGCGATTCCGGTCACGGAATGGACGAAGCCACGTTGGGTCACATTTTTGAGCCGTTTTTTACCACCAAAGCACCGGGAATGGGCACCGGATTAGGGCTTGCAATGGTTAACAGTTTCATCCGGGATGCCGGCGGTCATGTCGAAATCGAAAGCCAGCCGGGACATGGTACCACTTTCAGAATTTATCTGCCCGCTGCCGGTGAGCCAACTCCGGCGCCGGAAATCCCGCTGGATCAGGCAGTTATCCCGCACGGAACAGAAACGATTTTGATCGTTGATAACGATAGCTCTGTCCGGCTATTGATCCGGCAAATCCTGCAAATGTGCGGCTACACGGTGATGGATACCAGTGGCGGAAACGAAGCGATCCGGATTGCCCGGCAACACAGCGCCAATATCCACCTGTTGCTCACAGACCTCGTGATGCCCGGGATGAGCGGTCGCCAGATTCATGACCGGCTGATCAAAACCCGCCCCAAAATGCGAACCTTGTTCATGTCCGGGTATCCGAAAGAGATCGGTGTGCGATACGGATTGCCGGAAACCGGCGCGGAATTTTTGCAAAAGCCGTTCAATATCAGCCAGTTGGCCATCAGGGTTCGTGAGGTGTTGGATAAAAAATAGTTGGCTCATCTGAAATTTGAACGATCCGTCAAAAAGTTACTTTACCATCTTTCCCTGTTATGCTCGACGACAAAAAATTGAGTGCGTAACGCCAGACTGTAAAACCAATCCCCCGGCGGTCTTTCGACTGTCGGGAGTTTCTTTTTTTGGTAGCAGTATATATTGAGTGATTGGGGAAATGCGTTAAAAACGAGATGCTTAGCCACCGGCAAGCCGGGAAACGAAACATCTGAGATCAGCGTTATCAATCAAATAGCGCCATTACCAATTATGTTTTAATCAATTGAAGCGATAAATAAAACCCCTCCCCCGCACACCACGCAATAAGATGACTTGCAGGGAAAATATTAATTCTTCACTTTCTCGGAAAATATCATATTAAATTGATCCGTTTTGCGTCTTCACTAATAGGACGCAAACAACTTCTTGCGTGTGTGGATAATTAAGAAAGGAGAAAATTATCATGAAGCGCAATATTTTGATGACTGGATTGTGTGCCGTGTTAATGCTGGTTGTACTGGGTGCTTGTTCAAAAGTTCCTCAAGAACAATTGACCGCAACGCAAACAGCCATCGAAGCGGCAAAGCAGGCTGAAGCACAGCGATATATGCCTGAAGATTTCAACGCTGTAATGGATAGCATGAACAGTGCTATGGCAGAAATTGAGGCTCAAAACGCCAAATTTTTCATGTCCCGCAGCTACGAAAAAGCGAACCGCCAATTGAGCCAAGCCATGGGAATGGCTAATAACATGACTCAGGAAACGGAAGCCATGAAAGCGCGCTTTCAATCGGATGTGGCAGAATTAACAGATTTTCTCAAAACCGAGATTCAGGAAACCCGCGACTTAATTGCTCAGGCGCCAAAAGGCAAGGAAGGAAAAGCAGCACTGCAGGCAATGGAAGCGGAACTGGTCGATTTGGAAAATTCTTTAATCCAGGTCACAACGCTGGTTGATTCAGGTGATTTTCTTGCGGCTTACGATAAATTGACAGCAGGAAAACAAAAAGTGCTCGAAATCCAGAATGAGTTGAATGTGGCTATCGCCAAACACAGTGGTAGTGGCAAAGTAAACCGGAATGCATCGCTGAACTAAGGGAAGCACCTAAAGCTAAACATAAAAGAACTTTGACACTGGTTTTATAAAGCTCCGGTCCGCGAATTGCGGCCGGGGCTTTTTTTCTGGACAAATCATTTTTTCGATCATCAAATTTTATCAATGTATGCTGGTCAAATGGTCAAATTGAAAACAGGCAATTGGATGTGGTTTTGGATTCTCGGCGGAAGCGTCGCCTTCTCCCTGGGCATGATATTTCTGCAGGTTCCGGCAACCGATCCGCCAGTCACGGCGGTTAACCAGTATCAGGCTGCGATGCGTGTTGCCCGGGATTTTCAGGCGCATCAATATGCACCTGATGAATTGCAGATGGCCGAATCCGAATGGCAGAAAGCGATGGAGCTTTGGAAACTGGAAAATCAAAAATGGTTCTGGCAACGGGATTATTCAAACGTGATCCAGACGCTGTCCACTGCCGCATCGCATGCTGAAATAGCCGGAAAAAGCAGCATACATCGCAAACAATCCATTATAGAAACGGTTAACAAACAATTGTCACGGATTTCCCGGAAAATCCGGCTTTTTGAAAAGCAGTATGGCAATCTGCCATTAAGCAGGCAAATCAAAAAAAATCTGGGTCAAAGCGGGTTACTGCTCAACGAAGCAACATCAGCCATTGACCGGGGTGAAAACACCGTTGCCCAATCCCGGTTGGTTAAAAGCGAGGCATTCATCGATCAGTCTATAACGGCATTGGAAAAACAATTAACCGGATATTTCGCAGGTCTTGCACAATGGCAAATGTGGGTTAAAGACGCCATAAACCAGTCAAAACGCAATCGAGAGAATGTAATCATTATTGACAAAATGGGCTGTCGTGCAACATCTACAATGCCGGAAAATTGGTGTTTACTGCTCCGATCGAAATGGGACCCAACTGGATGGGTGATAAAATTCAGCGCGGAGACCGGAAAACGCCAGAAGGTATTTACAGCATTAGCAACAAAAAATCCGGGTCGCAAACAAGATATTACAAGGCTTTGCTAATCAACTATCCGAACGAATTGGATCGCCGGAGATTTAGTGCGGCAAAATCGACCGGGGTTTTGTCACAAAAAGCACAGATCGGCGGACTCATCGAAGTTCATGGGGACGGTGGCAAAGGGTTCCACTGGACAGACGGGTGCATCGCCCTGACAAACACCGATATGGATCAGGTGTTTCAAAAAGCCCGGGTCGGTACGACAATCGTAATCGTCGGTTCGCTCAAACCGATGAGCGCGTATTTCTCTGAAATTAATCTGGCTGTAAATTGAAAATTTGCACCATCGGAACATGGAAATAGTAAAAAAATGTTAGAAAATATCAGTCCGGTTAACCCGGAAAACCCATTACCCATATCCATCGAATCCCGTTCAGCCAATCCGGTTGGAATTGGAAAAATGATGCTTTACGGCACCGGTTGTGGCATTTGTTTGCTAATAATAGTCATTGCATTTGCTTATCCATTACGGGAAATGTTGTTTTATTTAAGCCCCACCCAGCCCCTTACAGGTCCCGTTTCGGATGAAAACAGCATTCGCAAAGAAATTGTTGTCAAACAAAAACGCATTGCTGTATTCGAAAAAAGAATACAACGATTAACACCGAATAGGCCGTATCTGATCGTCAATACAATGGACAATTACTTTTATCTGAAAAAAGGCAGTGAAACCATTCGTGAAGGGCTTTGCTCGACCGGTAGCTACATTCTGCTCAAAAGCCACGACCAACGGGAATGGATTTTCAAAACACCTCGCGGCATGTTTCAGGTGCAAAACAAATTAACATCGCCCATTTGGCGAATGCCGGACTGGGCGTTTATTGAGGACGGTAAGCCTGTTCCACCGCCAAATGCCGCGGAACGGTTTGCCCAGGGTGTGCTGGGTGATTATGCGCTGTCAATCGGGCATGGCTACCTGATCCACGGTACCTTATATAAACGCTTTTTAGGCTTGCCGGTAACTCACGGATGCGTCCGGCTTAATGATGAGGACTTATACAGTGTTTACCGTAATTTACAACCGGGTTCAAAAGTGTTTATCTACTAAACGCACTTTTTTTCGAAACAGGTTCCCGGACAATCGTTTGAAAATTGCTTTTTTAGTGCCACTGTTGGCACCCGTTTTTGTCGGGTTCATTTGGGTAATCCTGTTGCCTATTGTAAATCCGGCAGATGGATTTTTTCAACCTGAAAACCCGTCAGCGCAAACCCACGTACTGCAGCAAAACACGGGTAATCCGTCTGAAACCGCTATCGATCATCAGATCCTGCGACAACTAAAGGAGTTAACGCATAAGGAAGCCTTTTGGAACGCGCGGATGAAATTATCCGGAAATGACTCCATTTCACTGTGTATCGATTTACAAAATAACCGGCTATGGCTGGAGGTTCTTGGTGTGAAGTTGCGGGAATCAGAAATAAAGGAAGCGGAAATTGGTAATAATTTCCCTCACATCAGCCAATATAGCGCATTTATGCAATGGCTCGCCAATCCATTTATATTACAACAGTCCTATTCTACAACAGAAAAAACACCGGTAATCATCAAAAAAGCGCCAAAAGATACAATAGAAGCAAACCTGAACGATACCCAGCCGGTCGCTCCGGAAAAAGATGATGTTTTTTATCAATTGGAATTTTCCGGGAATTTGTATATCCGGATCAGCCAATCTCAACCGGCATCATTTTACGGAAAAATTGAGCATTGCTTATTTACATTGTCTCAGGTATTTTCCGAATCACAACGAGCGGTTGCAGCAATATGGCGACTGGAAACCCCCAACCATCCATTGAAGATACATCTTGTTCTCGATAGAGAAGATGCGAGAGCCATTTATCGCGCGCTCCCGGATAATGCTGCACTGGCAATCCAATTTCCGGTTTACCAAAAATAGGCACGGTAATGGTAGGTATTGAGTGATTAAATGACGAGATTCTTCGTTCCCGGCAAGCTTGGATTCCACAAAATAACCACGTTGTCATGCTTTGGATTGGCAATAGTTGCTCCCTTTTCTGAAGGAACCGATTTGCAGCGGGACAATGACGAAGCATCTGAATTTTGTATGATCTATCAAAAAGTAACACTACATCAGCACCAACAAATGGGTATTGTGGTAGGTTAAGTGACTTAATATGCCCTATCAGGGTCAGGTAACCTGAGAGCCATCCGACTCAGATTGCATAACAATTTTATGCTGGAACTCATCAAACTTGAACGGTTTGCTCAAATAATCATTCATACCGGCGTTCAAACATTTTTCCCGGTCGCCCTCAAGAGCGTTGGCTGTCAAAGCAACAATTCTCAGGGAATCAAACGCGGTATCATTTCGGATTTGACGCGTCGCTTCAATGCCATCCATTTCCGGCATCTGAACATCCATTAACACCAGATCGTATTGTTGCCGCTGTATAGCTTCCAATACTTCCAGTCCGTTGCTCACCAGATCCGCATTGTATCCCATTTTTGACAGGATTCTCAGAATCAGTTTTTGATTAATTTGATTGTCTTCCGCAACCAGAATTTTTAATGGATACTTCTCAAATAAATGGGTATCAAGCGTTACGGGTTGTATACTTTTTTTGCGGATGATAGATTTCTTCCTGCTCAACATAAGCTTCAACGCAGTATACAACCTGTCCATCTTAATAGGCTTTTGAACAAAGTCGGTGTTAGCATTGTCCAGAAAACGGGAAATTTCCGAAGATATATCCAGTGAACTCAATAATATAGTAGGAATGGATCGTTTACTATATTGCCATATCTGTTCTGTTAATGTGACACCATCAACGTCTGGCATCTGGTAATCCATCAGGATAATATCAAAATGCTGTCCGGATTCAACAATTGCCATTGCTGCTGTATTATCGCTTGCGATATGGGGTACAAGTTGCCACTTGTTGCATTGCATGGCAAGTATACGGCAATTGGTCTGGTTATCATCCACAATCAAAACCTGTTTGCCTTTAATTACGTCCGGAATGTGAATGTCTTCCGGTTGATCCTGAGATACCACCGTCATCTGAACGCTAAAAGTAAAGACAGAACCGATACCCGGTGCACTCTTAACACCGATATTTCCGCCCATTAGCTGGACCAATTTGGAGCAGATTGCCAATCCCAAACCGCTGCCACCAAAACGCCTGTTAATCGATGAATCTGCTTGCACAAAGGCATCAAAAATTTTGGTAATCTGACTGTCGGTTATGCCAATTCCCGTATCCTTGATAGAAAACTCAAGTGTTGCAATATTGTTGTCTATTTCAACTCGTGAGATGGATATCAGGATTTCACCTTCTGCGGTAAACTTGATGGCGTTACCGACAAGATTAAACAAAACCTGCCGGAGACGGGTGGCATCGCCACGCAAGATTGCAGGCACATCGGATTCGATGATATTTAACAAATCAAGGTTTTTGTTCTTTATCGACGGAGCCAACAGGTCTATCACTTCATCAACCATACCTTTAAGATTAAAATCGTGTTCCTCAAGTCTCAGTTTGCCTGAGTCTATCTTGGAGAAATCCAGAATATCATTTATTATGGACAGCAGGGTTTCCCCACTAACACGTATGGTTTCTACACATTCCTTTTGCTCACAGTCCAAAGGCGTTTCAGAAAGCAGGCTGGTCATGCCGATGACCCCATTCATCGGGGTTCGGATTTCATGACTCATCGTTGCCAGAAAATCGGTTTTTGCCTTTATTGCTATTTCTGCATTGTCGCGGGCTTCCCGTAAATCATTTACCATTGCGTTAAACGAAGACGCCAACATGCCAAATTCATCTTGTGAATCAATACTTACTTTGGCATTCAAATTCCCGTTTCCTACATCGGAAAAGGCCTCGGTCAGTTTGTTGATCGGTTTGGATATACTTGTTGCAAAGAAATACCCCAAAAGCACAGACAAAACCGCCCCGATCAAAATGGTAAGCCAGTTCATCAAAAATGCTGTTTCGGTTGACTGATTCGCTCGAATTTCGCCCTGGGTGAGCAGCCGGTTTTCGTAGTTTATGGCATTGTTGATAGATTCAAGGATATCTTCCTCAATTTCCTCGATTTCTTCTTTGATCGCTAAAACCTCGTCCCCTGTGAGAAGAAATATTTGTGGGTTAATTTTCCGGGAGATGGTACTTCTCAATGAGTCAATATGCAGGTTTATACCGGTTATGTGCAAAACCTGGGTTTCGTTTTCAGCATTTGACCGGTATAATGCCAGTAAAGTATCCAACTCTCCTGCGGTTTCCTGATATTCCGCAATTTCTTCTATCAGCATTTCCCGGGCAGAAGCTTCATCTTCATCACTCTCATCAATGTCTTCATTCAAAGCTTCCGGTGCAAAATCCATATAAAACAAACTCACGTCAGAAGAGCGTTGTTCATCAAGCCATTCACTTAAAACGGCATCATCCTGGCTTTTTTCAATTATCAGAATACCGCTGATAACCGATTCCATCATTCGCATGCAATGGCTTTCAATATCATTAAGCAACATAACACGCGGCATTAGTTTGTTGGAAATCCGGTTTAAATTACCAATCACCTCTTCCCGGAAAATATGATTGTTAACACTGATTAAAATGTTAATAACTGTAAATACCAGAAATGCAATAACCAGCTTTTTTTTAAGATTCATATCTTACAATACTCCAAAAATTCAATCCGGTGTTTCATCACCATTTAGTGAAAATTCTATAGAAAATTGGGCAATGATACGGTATGTATCCGCAGGAGATGACACACCGATGGGTATAGCAAATCCAAACTCATACGCACCATAAGTGCTAATGATACCCGGTGTAACATATATTTCTGCAATTTCATCCGCTGTTATCCAGTTCAGTTCTGTCGAAACACAAAATGTTCTGAACGGATAAATTATCCCACTATTCATAAATATACCGGGCGCATCATCCGTTTCTGATGTTAGGGATATTTCACCGCCAACTTGCGTAAATACATGCGCATCATTCAGCCAGTTTAAATCCATTGCTGCAATAACATAGGGTTCAACTGCCGGATCATCTTCATTAATGCCATCAGTTCCGCCGGTCGGCAGTTGCAAATCCAACCCAACCGCCGACTGTATGTTGCGATGCCCCGGACTCAAGAAGCGCCATTTTGTTCCAATTTCAACATCACCGGGTCCGGATATATTTCCGGATAAGCTATTTTCCTGATGGACATATCCCATCCAGGAAAACTCAATCTGCCAACTGTCTGAGAGACCATATTCAATCGCAACCGGTGAGCTGAGCAGGTTTACCGGTCTGCTATTCTGTAGGTTAGGAGAGATGGTAAATTGTAATTCACCGCTTTCCTGCGGATAAACCAGTTCGGATTGAAACACATCCTGGATTAATTGCTCCGGATGTGTTTGGGCAAACAGAAATGTGGAGCAGCCTAAAAGCAAAAAGTGTAACGTTCGATATAACATATTCATCCCTGAATAAGGTAAAATAAAATTATGCTGTTTATTAATACAATAGCCGGAAAGCATCCGGTTATTTAGGAAAATCTGCAAAAAAACTGCAAACTGTTATTGGGTGTAATTATCGAATCAAAATATTCGTACTTTAGCGATAATGATGTATGGCAAACTGAGGTGCTTAGTTAGCTGAGCAGACGAGGCTGTTAAGTTCTAATGAATCATCAACAATCCCCGAAAATTTGTTTCAATTGCGGTTAAAACAAAAAAGCGCCTTGTTTTATCAACAAACCGTATTCCCAACTCAATTCACGGATAAATAAACCGGACATTTCTACCCCCTCGAAAAGACAAAAAACCACCACTTGCACCAGACGAAAAGTTACTGTAACTTAAACCAGTACTTGGAAACATAAAAAAATACCATCATACAAAACCAATTCAATTAAAAAGATGTTAAGCATAAACTGTAATTGGCACAGTGACACGTAGAATCAGGAAGAAATATTACAGCAACCTTTTCTTATTATATTATCATTTAAGATTTTTACAAAACACCTTTGTGTCCTTCTGTGCTTCTGAGGCTAAAACACGTAACTCAGTTATATAATTTAGATGAAAGCTGTGATAATTTCCATATTCCTAAAATAGAACTGTGCAGACGCTTATTAATCAAGACCGGTGAAACGACAGAAAGCGGTAAAAGCTATGACTGAAATGATTGAACGTATCGTCAAAATGCTGGTGGACAATCCGGAAGAAGTAGCCATAAAAGAAGTTGTTGGCAACAATGTCCGGATATATGAATTGAAAGTAGCCAAATCCGATTTTGGAAAAGTAATCGGCAAGCACGGTCAAACAATCGGCGCCATCCGGACATTGCTAACTGCAGCATCCGCGGCAAAAGACCGCCACCGCTGTATAGTTGAAATTATTGAATAACAAACCAGAAAAACAACTGTAGCCGGGTCCTTCCCCAATAAAAGCCCCCCTAATTTATTTTAAATAAGCCCGGCTGCAGTATTATTTTAGGTAGTGGTCAGAAATGTCCGGTTTCAAATTTGCGTAGCGCCAAAACAAACTCAATTCTGCACGCAGGGCATGTCATTCCAGCAATCTTTAAGCGGTAATCCATAAATCTTGAGCAAGTGGTTGCCTGATAAAAACCTTCAAAAAATGCACCAACCTGAACCACAAAAAAAGCCCCGAACAAATGCTTTCACCTGTTCGGGGCTTGATAAATGTATTGCTTAACCAAACGTTATTACTTCAACAAAATCATACGCTTGACCAGGTTTATCCTATCACCTTTCAATTGATATAAATAAAACCCGGAGGGTAAATGCGACGCATCGAATACCACCTCATGAACACCACTTTCCAATCGATCTGCAACCAATGTTTCGACGCGTTTTCCGGTAATATCAAATACTTCCAACCGGATATCCGATGCCACCGGCAATTCAAAAGAAATGGTTGTTGTGGGGTTAAATGGGTTTGGATAATTCTGGGATAATGCAAACCCGGATGATACTGTTTCACCACCCCGATCATCGATCCCTGTAACGGTGCTGATAAGGTAACCATATCCGGATGCATCGGTAAACAGCGGGTCGGTATTACCGGATTGGCTCTGGATATTGGCAACCTCATAGTTCGATTTGGAAACCCAACTATATTGGATATAAACTTCTTCGCTGCTGGAAATAACAGATCCATTTAAGATCGTCTTGTTAATTGTTTTGACATCGTCCCGGATCCGCAAACATTCAAAATCACCGATATCCAGTTGCACCGTTCCCCAGGCATCAACCAACGTAACGGTTGAGTCAATACTTAAGAAATAAAAGGATGTATCAGGACCTAAGAATGTCGTATCGCTGCTGACTTCCGTCCATGTATCATTAAAATTAAGCGGCAATGGTGATACGGAATTATCGTCATAGGAAAAGATAGTTGTATCCATCGGCGGGTTTGTTTGCGAAAAAACAGAGGCAAACCCAATGTTGGAAATAGAGGAACTGGCAACTTCCAGATATCCGTAAAATTCAAATGAGTTGCCCGGATCAGGGTCGAGATCGGTAACATGTTGTACAAAATTCGCTTGCGGAAAGCTGTCCGCATATGCCGTTTGTCCGGGAGATAAAAATTCCGATTGGTAAATTAACGTATCCTGAACATCCATCGACCTGAAATCCCAGATCTGGTTTGCGCCGGGCAAGCCCACATTTACCGGAATGCTAAACCGTTCATCTTCGATACTTACCTGGGATGTGCCGATTAAACCGAGTATATCGCTGGATGTAATTGTTATCTGTGCAAATCCAACCGTTGAGAAACTATAAACCATCAAAAACGCAACAAGCCACATATTCGCTTTGTAAAATTTTTTCATATTACCTCCGTTCAGATTAAAATTAATAAGCCAGGTTTACAATAATAAATGATGTTACGCGCTGAAAACGAATTAGCATCCTGTCTAGCACAGAGCGCGTATCGAAGGATGCGGTTGTTTACCGGAATTCCGCACCCTTCGATACACCCCACTGGGGCTACTCAGGATGCTGGTTTGTCTTGATTCACTGCGTAACAGCTGTTAAATAACAGATGTTACACATTTTGATCAAACTGTTTGAAAATATTCAGACGTAGCGGAAAACATGTTTCAGTTGCGAAACGCATGTATGCGTTCCCTACCAACAAAACGTCTGCTATTGTAGGGTTCGCACATGTGTGAACCGCAGTTTCGTGACCGCGTAACGTCAGATAATAAAACATCTCCACTGTTCCGGTGACAGAATTAGCCAAATTTTCCGTGCTTTTTCCGGAATGGTGAATAGTTACGTGACCTCAGTAAACTAAGTTGCTGAATAAAAATCGGAATTGACACTTGTCACTATTTCAGTGAGATATCAAAAGAAATCGCGGTTTGTCAGATTAAATTTTAATTTAACAAATTTCCACACCAGTCATTCCTGCAATTTTTTTAGCGGGAACCTATTTATTTTCAATACTTTGGATGCCCGATAAAAGCGTGCGGGCATGACCCGAAATTTACAAACCATTATTGTTCTGAATTTATTGTGTGCACTAAATTTCTTTTTTTAAGCTGTTAGCCCGCAGATATGCTTAACCTATGGTATCAGCAGTGCTTTTTCTCTTTTTACTGCTCAATTGTTACGTTCGTTCGTAATGAAGTATCACTATTCCACTGTCGCAAGTGATTGATTTTTTGAGCTTTAACGATTGCCAGTTGTCTATCTCTCCAAAAGCAGCAACGCCTTTCCCAATGGCAATGGGATTGATAAAAAAGTGAAATTCATCAATTAGTCTGTGTTTGATTAACGAAGCGACAAATGAACTGCCACCATATACGATAATGTCTTTACCATCCTGATGTTTCAGTTTATGGATTTCGTCTGCCAGGTTTCCTGTTGCAAGCTCTGTATTTTCCCACGGTGATGTTTCAAGTGTCTTCGTAAAAACAATTTTCTTTTGGTTGGCTTTGATTTTAGCTACTTCATGCATTGGATCTTCCGGATGTTTACAGGCATCAAACCAATAGGGTATATAGTCAACGGCTAATTTTCTACCGATTATTTCAGTGTCTGCTGAGTTAGCCAGGTCAAGAACATACTGTTTTATTTCGTCCCAAGCCCAGGTTACCCATTTCTGTTCGTCATTTGGCCCTGTCGAATTAAACCCGTCAATCGTAACCTGCATTTGTAATTTCAATTTTCTCATCATCTTGTTTGCCTGTTTATTGTCTGTTTTATATCATTGTTACCGGTTCCTATTTATTTAATTCACCCAGTTTTTCAACTTTCTTCAGCCATTGTTGACGAAACTCATCTGTTGAAAGTCGTATAGGTCCAATTGGTGTTATTTTTACAGACTTTACTCCGATAAAATTCATTGTCAGTTTTTTCATCGCGCTATGTGACGGACTTTTGTAAATCAATCTATAATACCAATTTGGCTGGTCCATTGTGCAAATTAGTCGAGCTGTTTTTCCATTAAAATATTTGTCCCACCATACTGAACCTTCTCTTTTTTTAAATGCAAATCCAGGTAATAAAACTCTGTCTAGAAATCCTTTCATAATTGCAGGCACAGAACCCCACCAAACTGGATAAACCCAAACTATATGGTCAGCCCATTTTAGTTTTTCTTGGGCTTCTAATAAGTCAGGTTCAAGTTCTGTTCGTTTTCTGTAACCAAATTGGAGGTTAGGATTGAAATTTAATTCCCTGATCCTGATTTCTTTTACTTCAGCAGACGATTTTTTTGCGCCGCTCCTGTATGCTTCAGAAAGTCCATAATTGAAGCTTTCTTTATCGGGGTGGCCGTTTATAATCAGAATTTTCTTTTTATTCATATAGCAATTGTTGTGCTTTCGAAATTTTATTTAAAATTGTTTGTCAAATGAGGATTTGAACATTGCATGTATCCCGAATGAAATTACCTTTACTTGATTAAGCTTATGCCGAATGTATCGAGAAAACATTGACGGTTCAATACATTATTCTGGGCTATTTTGAAATTTGCCTTATAATTTAGAATCTTTGTTCCAGATATGCTGTAATTTCCCACAATGATCACGGCGCCATACTGAAATTTGACACGTAATCCTCTCTTAAACGAATAAACCACTTTGCGCAGGATAACAATGAGGCATCCGGGTTTTATGTTACCCAACGAATGGCGACACAACCGGACTGCGATTTGGCATACACTACCTGCCAATATTTCATGCCTCGATGCAATTGGTAAACAGCTACATCGCAATTGCTGCTTGCCCGGCTATCATAGCTCCTCGCTCGGGTACAAAATAGAGCAGCTACCCCGTAAATGCGGGACTTTCGGTTGTAACAAATTAGTGCCCGGGTGCAATTGTGAACAGCTACTTCATAATGGCAATACGCCCGGCATACCAGGATATCCGTCTATATTTAGGTGGGGATTACTACGAAACACCAAAATCGATAACGATCTAACGAAATTTTCCACAACAAATTGCAAAATAGAAATGGGCAACACTTTTGCAAAATCATTTATTGCGAAATTCATTCGACTTGTTTTTAAATTTATTATACCACCAGATGATCAGGGGTGTGTAAAGACAATAGGTAATACCACCAACAATAGAAGCCCAAATAAACGACACCTGATTGAAAACCAAGGTCAGTGCAATTGAAAGCAACGGCACGGAAAACATAATTAGTAATCGTTGTTTTTGGGATTTGGTATAAAAAATCTCGTATTCGTTAAGCTGTAATTCCAACTTGATGGTGTAGGCTCTATGGTAAAACAAAAACAGCACAAGATAAAGGGCAAAGGCAACAAAACCATAGTAAATCATCAAATAGGGTACCTGGTTTCCTTGAATGTTTACGGCAATATCTGTACTGAAAAAAAAGTTGGTTAGAAAAAGCGTTAAAAAGCGTAACGGATACACATAAAAAATTACCAATGCAATAAACAATGTATTTAAGACAGTCAGCTTTGTGTCATTCAGGGAGTATATCTCCGAAAATCCCAAATGTTCGTTCCAAATCAAAATAATAAATGAGATGCTGATTAAAAAAGCGGGCAGCGTTTTAGTAAAAACCAGCAAGTCGCCAAATGAATTGGGATTCGATAAATTGAAAATCAACAGCGTTATGGCGATGCCAAATACAGCGTCAGTCAAATTGTCCAGTCGTGACGCATTTTCACCCCGGTAATTGATTCTTGGGTCGTGTTGTTTGTTCTTGAATACCGCATTTCTCATATTCAGTCTATCTGTTTAACAAGTTGCAAGGTTCATCTATTTATTTATCCTAAGAACATAGTATGTTGCGTTGCAGTGTTCACAATTTTCATATCACCGTATTTTCATTTTAATGCCGGATCAAAACAATCGCAACTTACCTTCTGGGTGCGATGCGCTGCACTTTAAGTTGTTCGGCGACGTCATCCAGTTTGCTGATCTTCTCATTCAAACGGCTGCGCAATCGCGACGCAGGCTCGGATGAACCATCCCGTTTTGCCAGCCAGTCCAGATTATGCTCGACCATCCGGTATGCAATCCGCAAATTCCCGATCGCATCCAGATCATTCTGCGTTTTAATAATTTCAATCAGGTTTTTCTCAATTGCCGGTATCATTTCCCGCGAAGGGTAAAATCGCATTTTAAACATATTCACAATCGCCAGATGGTTCACCGGCGAAGGATGCCCCGGCAGCAATTGACTGGCGCGATGATATTCGATGGACACATCCTCATCCCTCGGTATCCGGTTGAAATATTCCTTCCCCCAAAACTTGCTGTTCCCCAACATGATGTGCGCAAACGCGCGATTCATGCTGTCCTGCCGGTAGGCATTTTTATCGAGATAAGCCTGGAAAGAATTGGCACTGAGCCGGTAGTTGCCAGCCATATATTGCACAATGCCCTGCGCCAATGTTACAACTCCCTGCAAATCTTCAAATTGTTTTTTGGCATCCAGAACGGTGTGACGAATCCAGCCGGTTTTGCCGCTGCGGGTGCTGATTTTCGTCCAGTCGTTCTGCTTCTCGATCAAATAATAGGTGTCGCCCATTTGCAATTGTCCGGTAGATGGCGCATTGAGATCCGGCGATTCCCGCAGCGTAACCGTTTGCCGGTAAAACCGGCTGAGGTCTTTCAACGTTTGCACGGGCAGCCGGAGCGGCGCAAAATTAACTTGCAAAGTCGGGATGGCCGCTTTCAGCGTATCACGGCTGTATTGATCGGGAATCATCAGCCCGAATGCGGATACGGGAAATTCTTTCCGGGGCACCAGCCGCAAATGCGGATGCAGCCAAACATCCGTGCTGTCCTCGTAAAATTCGCCCCAAATAACCACCAGCGCATTCTGATTCAGCGCTTCTTCGTGAATGCGTTTCGGTGTCAATTCGATGCGGTTTTCGGTTTGCCGCAGGTTGATCACGCCAACGCTCGTCACACCTTCGATTGTGCCGAGCACCTGCTGCGCAATGATCTGGGAAATGTCCCTGCCCCAATCGCTTAACTGCGGCGAGTCAAATTCCAGCACCAGAATTTTATGTTTGACACCCTGCAACCGCGGCGGTCCGCCGATCCGGGAAATGTCGCCCGCAAAAGCGCTGCAGCAAATGGCCAACAGTAAAATGAGATGTAAAGATATGTTTTTCATAACGAATTGCCTGTCAACAATTTTATTAGGTTTAACCGTTACACTTCGACTTCGCTCAGTGTGACATTGGTTGTCGTCATCAGCAAAGTCCTCGGTTGTCGTCCTGAGCTAAGTCCTCAGTTGTCGTCATCAGCAAAGTCCTCGGTTGTCGTCCTGAGCGAAGTCGTCAGTTGTCGTCATCAGCAAAGTCCTCGGTTGTCGTCCTGAGCGAAGTCGTCCGTTGTCGTCATCAACAAAGTCCTCGGTTGTCGTCCTGAGCAAAGTCCTCGGTTGTCGTCCTGAGCGAAGTCGTCAGTTGTCGTCCTGAGCGAAGTCGAAGGACAAAATAACATTAAATTCATATGACAGATACCAACCATATTTGACCTCAAAACGGCGTAATTTCCCCGGCGATGTTGTTCGCGTCCAGTTCGTCCAACCGCCGTTGCAGCAACGGTTTGAATTCCGCCGGAATTGCATCCAATGCTTTGGCGTGCAAAAAGCAATCGCGGGCCCGCTGCGTTTTTCCGTTTCGCAAATAGTGATTCCCCAGCACAAATGACGAAAAAGCCAGATACGCCGGATTCACTTTGGCGTCCGGTTGAAACAGTTCGAACACATCATTTTTGTAGGTGATGGGACTGTATCCGGTCACGTTGTCGTTTTCCAGCGCGGTAAAAGTGATCACCGATTGCAGCGCCGCTTCCCCACCCTGCAACATGCCCCAAATAATGCCCGGCGCGTTCAGCCGTTTGCCAAATGAGGTTGCAGCGTTCGGCGCACTCACCGAAAGCCCATCGCAACGCAGCACGCTGATGTCCGTATCATCCAGCAAATTGTAGCTCTCCAGATGATTGCGAATGCCGCGATCGAGCTGGTAATTCAGCCCGTTCAAAAACGGATCAACAACCGATTCATCCATTCCCACCGGTTTTAAATCGAACATAAACAATGTAATAGCATCCGTCCGATTGCTGGCGCAGGCGTCCAGTTTCGGGAAATATTCGGCATACACATCGGAGGTCAGCACGACAGCCCACTCCGCCGGATCGACCTGCCCGTTGGCAAAAGAGACCGGTTTGGCAAATGTGCCGTATCCCTCGCGGGTTACGGTTAGTTCCCATTTTGCACCGCCATCCAGCAGCGATTGCACTTTGCCCCACTCGAAAGCCATGCTGAACGAGCCGTCCTGCCGCGATTGGCTGCGAACCAGATATTTCGATTCGCCGAACGACGACATCAGCGTGACAACCGCATCGCTGATCGGTTTCTCGTTGATATCGCTGAGCACCAACCCGGAAAGTTGACCGATTTCCGCGCGCGGCTGCGAATTCGAATTCGATATCGCAATTGCCGGCGTGTCCGTGCCGCTGCCGCTGGTGCTGTCGGAAACGCTGAAGATGAAATCGCCGCGATCCAGCGCCGCATCGTAAATTTTCCCGTATTGCGGGTGCTGACGATTCTGGCTGTAATGGATCACCCGGTCTTTCAAAAACAAACCGAGTTCGGTCCCGGTCAGATAGCCGTCTTTTGGCGCAGTGTCGGCGTCGCCGTTGAGCGCCCGTAAAAATTGTTGTTTGAAAATGCTCACATCCGGAACGGTTTCGTTGGCATCGCCGGCGGTGATAAATTGGCGAACCGGCTCTTTCGCAGCGTTCAAAACGGCTGCGGATGGTGCCCCACGCATCGTCGAAAACATCGATCCGGAAAAGCAGCTGTCAAAAATAAACAGCACATGTTTGGACTCGATGCGCCGCGAATAATTGAAAAACGCGTCCATATCCAGCGCACCCTGTTTGAAATTGGCACGCTTCACCGGATCATCTTCTGCAGGCTCCGGCGGCATCGGCGCATCCGCCGGAATGATGTAACCCATGTTGATGCCCTGCGCCAGCTCCATGCTGTGACCGTGTCCGGCAAAATAAAACAACAAACGGTTTTGGGGATCGGTGCCTTTCAGATTGACAAATTCGCCAATGGCAGCTTCGAGCGCAGATTTATCGGGATTTTCCAGCAGTTGCACTTCAAAACCCTGTGCTTCCAGCGCGGCGCGAACTTCCAGCGCATCGTTCAGCGCGTTTGCCAAATCCCGCCAGCCGTTTGTGTAATCGCTGACCCCGACAACCAGCGCATAGCTGTTCGAATACAGCGGCTGGTTGCTGCCGTCCGACGCAACAAAAATGGGTTCCGCTCCGCGCGACTGGGCAAATATTTGGCAGGCAATCAATAAAATTGTAACAATAATATACTTATTCATCGGTTGAACCGTTTTATTTTTCATCTCTTTGGTTGAGCAAATATACGCATCGCTCAACCGGAAAATTTTGCAATCGTCACAATCGATCAAAAATCTTCGCGATATTCCACCGTTCCGTCGGGATTCACCAACGCCATCCGCAACCAATCCGGGTCTGCCAATTCCATAAAATTGTTGTGAATTTCCTTTTTGGTGGCTTCGTACATCAGGTCGAACGCCTGCCCCGCTTCATCGGTTTTCCACAATTCGGATGTCTCGATAACCAGCGGCTGGTTCGGGCAAATCGTGAATAACGAAACCAGCGCCGGATTTTGGGGATTGCTCAACCGTGCTTTTTCATTATACAATCGGGTGATTTTCATGGATTCGCGTTCGAGTACGCCCTGCCGGATGTTCATCACCCGGAACAGCCGTTTGAACACCGATTTGTGATCCGCCTCCGCATGAAATGATGCATTTAAGGGCAGCACAAACAACAGGTTACACTTCTCAATTCCGGCACCGAAACGCAGCGGCAAATTGTCCACTACGCCGCCATCTTCAAAATATTTTTGGTCAATTTCCATATACGGGAACATCGGCGGTAAATCCATCGACGCGAAAACGGCCATTTTCATGCGCTCCAGCGCATCCGCCTCGTCACCTTTTTGAATCAGCTCGTATTCCTCCGGCGGCACAACCGGCTCTTTTCCGACGGCTTTTCCGCGCTGCCATTTGGTGCGCTCCATTTTTGGCAGCGATGCATTATTGGTAGCAAATTCCAGCTTCCCCGATTCCACGTTGGAACGGGTGAGGTAAAAATGCATCGCTTTATCGGGATCGTCAAACAAATGTTTCATCAAATATTGCTGCACGGACGGGTGATTTTTGAAAATATCCAGAAACGTTTCCTGCCACGGCGTTGTGTGCAAAAAAGAATTTTTCGCCAGCGGAAAATAATTGGCAAAATCCACCAATCCTTTGATACTCACCGATTTCCACCATTTTTCGTGAGCGCTCATTTCCCCTGTTGCGGGTGGTTTTACCAATCCCGCCAGCCAAAACATGGAATTCCACGACCCGATGGACGTTCCGGCAATCATTTTCACTTTGTCGAGCGCGTTATTTTCTTCGAGAAATTCGTAAATCGCTTTCAGCGCGCCGGCCTGATACGCGCCTTTTGCACCGCCGCCCGCGTTGATAATCCCGATCCGCAAATCCTGAATACCGTATTTTTCCACAAATTCCTGCAAAATCGTGCTTTTTCCGGGTGTTGGTTGCGCCGGATCGTGCACATCAACTTGCGGCTTAAACCGGGCTTTTTGGTTGAATACCGCCGCAACGTTGTAACTGACCACCAATCCAGCCAGCGTAATGAGCACCACAACCAATCCTTCGAAAAACACAGGAATCACACCAAACACATATTCCAACTCACCGGAAAACGCGGTTTGGGCAAGGGAACTGGTGAACGTGATTTTCGTAATCGCTTCCGCGATGGTGCGCAATTCAAAATATTTCAGAATGGTAGAAATAACCACCAGCCACAGCAGCAGCGAAACCACCAGCCCAACCGAAAATCGCCACGGCAATCGTTTGAGCCAGCCATAAATAAATTTTAGCAAATTCATCGTCCGTTTCCTCCGGAAATGGTGTGCGAATATTTGTCCTGTTTATTACAACGGTTAATGGGTTGCAATGAATGAACGTGTATTAAGTTGGAGTAGATTTTATCTAAAAAATCTCATTTTTGAAAAGCGCAAAAGTCAAATCAGGTGTCGGTGTAATTGGCTTAGAACCACTGTGAAAAATTTCGTTAACTACTATTTTTTCTGAAGTTACGAAGATTAGCGAAATTTACTGAAATATGCAAACATTTTCCGCTATGCCGCAATTTTGCATCAGTTGGAAACGCCCAACTATGGTTTGCCTGAAACAAAAATCTTTCGTAAGTTTTATGGATAATACTCATTTACCAATCTTCCGTGCGATGCAAATTCGCTAAAAATATAACTGCAATAATTATCGCCGAAAGGATTCGCATGAAAACGACGCTGCGTTCCGTATTTTTGATTTACGCTATTTTCCTGTCAGGTTTTTGTTTGATCGCGACAGCCCAAAACAGCGGTGATCAGCCGTATGTCCGTTTTCGCATGCTGCAGGTTGCCGATCAGCAAACGGCCGAAAACATCGTGCAGCGATTCCGCGACGGCGAAACGTTCCAGAAATTAGCCCGAAAATTTTCTGTCGCGTCCACTGCCGCGACCGGTGGCGATTTGCCCTGGCAGCGGACAGACAGCATTCCCCAGGTATTTGCAAAAACGCTGAAACCGTTGGGAAATAATGATATTTCGGAAATTTTACCTTTGCAAAACAGCTTTTACCTGCTCCAAAAAGTGGACGCAAAAAGTGAATCCGATTACCGCGATTTGCGGCAAAAATCCGCAGCATTGACAAACCTGCTCACCGAAGTTGCGCAAAAAATTGCGGCATCCGATCCTGCAATTCCGGCATTGCTCGATCAGGCGGCAACGCTCAACGATGTTGTTCGCGAAGAAATCAACACGTTGCGAATCCTTAATTTCCGGGGCATTTGGGCAGTTTCGTCGGGAAATACGGCCGATGCGATCGATGCGTTTTCGGCAATGAACGATGCTGCCAATCAGACAGGCAATCGCCAGTGGCAATCGGTGGCACGACGTAATCTGGCGCAGATTTACAAAGATTCCGGCGATTTCCCCAACGCCATCACCCATTACGACAGCGCATTGACCATCGCGCAGGAAATTGGCGACGCTGAAACGGTTGAAATTTCGCTGGGGATGTTGGGTCAAATTTATGAATCGCAACAGCAAATTCCGCAGGCCATCGAATATTACACTGCCGCGCTCAACCTGCCGCGAGCGCCGGAAAACCGGGTAAATAAAGGCGTTTGGTTCGGGAATCTGGGGCAATTGTATCGCCAGTTGGGCGATTATTCGCGGTCGCTGGCGTATCTGGACAGCGCGATCAGCTATTCGCAAAGCGCAGAAAATACGGCTGCGATGGCGGATTTTATCGCGGCAAAAGCGCAAGTGTTGCTCGCCAAAGGGGATGCCAAACCGGCGCTCGGGCTGCTCAATCAATCGCTGGCGCTGGCGCGCGAAGCCGGGAACAGATTTGCCGAAGGCATGCGGCTGGGCATTCTCGGGCAGGCATACAAAACGCTCGGCAAGCTGGACAGCGCCCGAACGCTGCTCGACGATGCGCAATCCATCGCCGATAAAACGCCGCAAACGGACGACGACGGGTTATGGCTCGGCAGTTTGGGACAGGTGTTCAATGCGATGGGCAACTACACCACGGCTATCGAAAATTATGAAAAAGCATTGGCAACCGCACGAAAAAATGGCAATCGCAGCAACGAAGCGGTGTGGCTCGGCAGCATCGGGCAGGTGTACGAAACGATAGGCGATTATCAGCGCGCGCTCAGCTATTTCGACAGCGCCGCAACCATCACCCGCACAACCGGCGATTTGAGCAGCCAGTTGTTCCAGTTGGGCAATCTCGGCGAGTTCTATTTTTCGAATGAAAAATACGACGACGCGCTGAAAACCTACACCGATGCATTGGCGATCGCCCGGAAATTGGGCGCAAAATCGCAGGAGCAGATTCGCCTCGGCAGCATCGGGCAGGTGTGGCAGCAGCAATCGCAGCCGGAAAAAGCGATTGCCTATTACGACAGTGCTATCGCCATCGCCCGGGAAATTGGCGACGAATACAACGCTGGCATCTGGCTCGGCAGCAAAGGGCTGGTACTCCGGTCGATGGAAAATTACGATGCCGCGATTGACCATTTCAACCAGTCGCTGGAAATTGCGGAATCGATCAACGATAAAGAAAGCATTTGGCGTCAGTACTGGAATCTGGCGGCGACGTATGCCAACATCGACGACTCACCGAAATTTCAGGTGGTGGGCATGTTCGACAATGCGATAAACTCACTGAAAGATATCGCCGGTGATCTGGTCAATTTTTCGCAGAAACGCAATTATCTGGAAGTGCAGAATAAACAAGCACTTTACGACGATTTTATTGCCTATTTGATGCGCCAGCCGGAAACGCGTTATCACGAAAAAGCGTTGGAAATTTCCGAGGCATCGCGCAATCGCGCGCTGAAAGATTTGCTGCAGGGGCAGCAATTGGAGGCGCAGTTGTCTGTCGAAAAACGGCAATCCGCGACCGAACGCACAGAGGAATTGTTCAAAAAAGTGCAGGAACCGATGATGGCCAGTTCGGACACGCCGAACAATCGCTTCCGTTCCGCCGAAACCGATTTGCTGGAAAAATGGGCGGCGGGCATCGCAATTCCAGCGCGAACGGTCGGCAGCACGGAAGGCGCGCCGGATTTGGGGCTGCGCGAAATCAAAAACGAAGCCCGGGAAATGCAACAAACGCTGCTGATGTATCACATTTTGCCCGGCGGCATCGCGATGTGGGTGATCCAGCCGAACGGAAAATTGTTTGCAACCGTGCAACATATTCCGGCGGATTCGCTGTTCCGGCTGGTATCCGAGGCGCGGAATAATTTGGGTATTTCGGATGGATTGTCGCGCGGTGCGGAGGTGTTGCAAACCGGCGCCGGTGGCGGTAAAAAATATCAGAAAGCACTGCGCGAATTGGATGAACTGTTGATCCAGCCCGTGGCGGAATATTTGCCACAATCGCCGAACGAATCGCTGATGATCATTCCCCACGATATTTTGTATGTGTTCCCATTCGCCTGCCTGGTTGATGCGCAACAAAAATATCTGGTCGAACGCAACGTATTGGCAACCGCGCCAAGTGTCGGATTACTGAAGTTTACACGCGCGCGAATCCGAGAGCAATTCAATCGCGAACGTCCGTGGCTGCTGCTGTTGGGCAACCCGGAAATGCCCGATCCGGCGATCTGGTCGCAACTCTACGGCGCGGAACGCGAGGTTGAGCTGATCGCAAAACGGGTGAATGAATCGGGCGGCATCGGGTTGCAGGAAAGCGGTGCGCAATCGCTGAAGGCGCTATCGCTGATCGGCGGCAACGCCAGCGAAGCGGAATTCCGGCGGATTGCCGGCGTGCAAAATTATCTCCATTTTGCGACCCACGGGTATCAGGTTCGCGATCCCATGCGTTGCGGACTGGTGCTCGCCAAAACCGGCGAAACCGTGGAAACCAACGGCATTTTGACAACTTCCGAAATTTTCGGGCTGCCGCTGAATGCAGAACTGGTGGTGCTCAGCGCCTGCGAAACCGGGCTCGGGCATATTTCCAGCGACGGACTGGCGGGATTGAGCATGTCCTTTTTGTATGCCGGAACATCCAGTTTGATGGTCAGTTTATGGAAAGTGCCGGACGAGGCCACCCAATATTTAATGGTCAAGTTTTATGAGGAATTGGCAACGGATGGCAACAAATCACGATCGCTGCAAGCAGCGCAATTGCATGCGTTGGCGAAATATCCACATCCGCGTGATTGGGCTGCTTTTTCGCTGATCGGACAAAATTAGTTGGCAATTGGGTAAATGGGTGGATGAGTAAATGGGTGGATGAGTAAATGGGTTTTCTGCTCTCGTTCCAGGCTCCCGTTTTCGCCCCTCGTTCCAAGCTCCCGTTTTCGCTCCTCGTTCCAGGCTCCCGCCTGGAACGCACATTTTCAAAAAAGCTCCGCTTCACTTTCGCCCCTCGTTCCAGGCTCCCGCCTGGAACGCACATTTGAATAAAAGCTCCGCTTTGCTTTTTGAACACATACTTTCAAAAAACATCTCCCTACTTCATCACCCGCAATTCAACGCGGCGATTAATCGCCCTGCCCTCCTGCGTATCATTTCCGGCAATCGGATCGGTGTCTGCGTAGCCATTTGTGGTCACATTTTTCAGCGAAATGCCGTTTTCCAGCAAATATCGGGCAACACTCAGCGCACGGTTTACCGATAGCATTTTGTTGAAATTCGGGTCGCCCAGATTGTCCGTATGACCGGCAATTTCAACTTCGATATCGGGATTATCTTTCAAAAATCGCACCATCGCCCGCAGCGTCGGCAGCGATTCTCCATCGAGCGTGCTGCTGTTCAAATCGAATCCGATATTTTGCAGCGGAATCCGCGACCCCTTTTCGATGGAAATTAACGCAATATCCTGCGCCACGATGTCGGCAGAAAGTTGTTCGCGAAAATCAAGATCGGCGGTAAACAGCAAATATCCCGGCGCGGTGGCGATCAGCGTGTACCGTTTCCGCAGCGACAGCCCGACGCTGTAATCACCGCCATCGCTCACCATTGCGACAGTTACGACGCTATCCGACGGCAATTCGTGAACGGAAATATTCACGGTACCGATGTCTTTCGGATCAACATTTAAAATGTTGCCACGAATGGAAATCAACGCTTTTTGCAGCAAATCATGGTATTCTTTCTGCGCAGTTTCATATTCCGGAAATGATTCGTCCGCTTCGCTGAGCAGCGATTCGTAAGTGCTCAACGCGTCTCGCTGGTTGCGCATTTGCAAATAATTGATCGCAAGTTGGTGCTGCGCCGTCAGCCGGTGTTTCGATCCCGGAAATTCATCCAGCAATGTGAGCAACATCTCGTGTTCCGCGGAATAATTTTCCTGCAATAAATAGGCTTGCGCCGCTAAAAGCAGCGCCCGGTCGCGAACGCCCAAAACCGGATATTCCCGAATTACAGCAGCTGTAATTTGCAACGCCGGATCCAATTCTTTATCCGCAATCAATTGTTCAGCAAACTCCAGAAACCGGAACGGCAATTGCGCACCGACTGTCCAGCCATTTTCGAGCATCAGTTTTTGCAACAATGGGTCTTCCGGTTGTTTCATCGCCAATTCGCCTAACGCGTCGATGTCACCGGTAAAATTAAGTTGATCGTATTTTTCTTTTGCTTCATTCCGAATGGCCTCATCGAGCGATTCATCCGAAAATAACCCCGCAAAAATATCTTTTCCCACATCCGGCTGGTTGAGATTTGTGGCATAAATGGAGCCCTGCAACAATTTGGAGCGCGCCAACTCGCTGGATTCCGGCAGCCGCTGCGAAAAACGGTCCACCGTTCGCGCCGCTGCGAGATATTTTTTCTGCAAATACTGGCTCAACGCCAAATTTTGATACAACGCACCGCCTTCGGCGAGTTCATCAAACTGGTTTTCCACCGAAAGCAGGAAATTTTCGGCAGTTTCGTATTCACCGATTTCCAGATACATATCCGATAATTTCAACAAACTTTGCCCGTACTGGTCACTGCGATCGTAAAATAATTTGATATCCAGATAGAGCTTTTCTGCATCTGCGTAATTTTTTGCGGTGCGCTGTTTTCCGGCTAATAACATCATGGCGTCATCGCAATATTTGCTCCACGGATACTCGTTTCGCAGCACAGTGATCCATTTTTCTGCGGCTGCTTCATCTTTTTGATCGACATGCCATAAAATCAGTTTCCACAATAACTTATCAACAAAAATTCCCTGTTTGTGATCGCGATAATAATCCGCATAAAGCGTGTTCAGTTGCGGATCGTTCTGTGCTTCGGCCCGTTCAATGTTCAGCAATTTGGCGCGCTCCGCAGCGAACACATCACCGGAATTTTTGAGCGCATTGATCGCCGTTTCGGCGGCGTCCCAATTGCCTTCGCGAATGGCAGCGACGCCCAGATTGAACCAATTGTCATCACGATAAATGCCGCGATCCGCTGCGGCGTTTGCGGCGATTGCCGCAATTTCCTGCGGTTCCGACAAACTATTCTGAAACCGCAATGTTTCCACCCGGTCCGCCGAAATCGCAATTTCCCGATGTGCGGAAACGCTGCCATTTTCGTCGGAAATACTGATCGACAACTCAGCATTCGGTGGAATCGCGGAGCCGCTAACCGGATATTTCGCATCGAATATCACCTGATTATTGATTTGCGTAAGTATCTGAAAATAAATATCGGTAAGCTCCTTCGGATTGCTCGATGCGGCATAAAATCCGTAGGTATCCGAAGACAGGTCTTTGGCTTTGTCGTTGCGATCGCGCCGGCTGCTGAAATCGATAAAATAGAGTGGAATATTCATATCCGTTGCCCGCTGCACGAGCTGCGAATAACTCACCGAACTGCCAACATCGAGCCCGTCGGAAAGCACCACCACTGATTTTTGACCATTTTCTATAAAATTATCGATAAAACTGAGCGCCTGATAGGTCGCATCAAACAAAAATGTCCGCGATGTCATCGATGAAAACAGGTTCTGATCTTTCATAAAGTATTGTGAATTCGAGGTTTGCACAATAAACTCTGCGCCCCACGCATCAGACTCATCCGGTTTTTGGAATCGGATAATGCTGACTTCCGTATGCTTTCGAACGCCGTCAATAAAAATTTTGTAAGCCTGTTCCACAAATCCGGTTTTGCCGGACATTGAGGTGCTGTTATCGACAATCATAATCACCTGGCTGGGCTGGTTGAGCCACGTCTCAGGATTTTCGGCGTTCAAAACGCTGCAGGATTGTGCGCCCCAATTCAGATCGATTGTCCAGTTTTTGAGTGCGGAAACTGGCGTATCTTTCACATTTTCAATATTTAGCAATATCTGAAAATCCGGCCAATTTCCGGTTTCAACACCGGTGATCTGGGTTTTTCCGATCCGCACAGATTGTGCCGGGGCAACAAAAACCCCAAAAATAATAGCCCATAAAATGGTCTGCAATCGCAATCGTTGAACGGACATCTTTCCCTCGAATTGTTGGTAAATTTGAAATCGAACCATTTGCGCAGGTCTAAAACGAGCAATATCAGAAGGCTATTGAATATCGCAATAATTCATGAGATTGTCAACACCTCCGGTTCGTAGCTGTTTTTGGCGGCAATGCTAAATTTATTTTAGCCGGAACTGAAAAAAAATCTACAAAAACTGTTTAAAAAATGATCTGCGTCACACGTAAAATGGATCAAAGCAACTATTCTGAATTGTCGCTATTACAATATTTAGCAAAAAATTTCACACATTATATATTCGTTCACAGTGGTTTATGCTTCCCGTCTAAAATTTGGCTGATGTTCCATCTCTTGCGCCTTTTTCTGTAAATCGCTGCTATTCAGCAACTTAACGACCCAAAAGCACCCATTTCTAAAAAGTATTTCTCACCTGATTTTATCATTTACCGGATGATTATCCGGCTCAATTGACCCTAATTGCTGATGCAAATTTGCATTAAAAGGAGATTTTGTATGGCCAAGATTTTCCTGATCGATACAGCCGAAGCCTCGTTATTTTTGGACGGCACGCTAAATGGCGATCAAATTGAAATTTCCCACCTCGGATTTGCTGCAGCAACGCTCAAATCCCGCACGATTTACCCCTATCCGTTGACGATCTCCACCACCGGCGGACAAATACAGCCAACCACGGTGATCAATCCGCATGTGGATGATCCCTCCGACGCATTTCGCTTTATCGCGGATGTTGAATTCGAATTGCCGGCGCAGGAAATGACATCGAACGACGGTTCGGAACTGCCGCTGAATTTGCGCTGGAAAAAAATGTCGGTAAAATTGACGGTCAGCGATCCGGCAAATCCGGCGACGAATGAGTTGCGCATCGGCTTTTCACATCTGACGATTACCAGCCCGAAATTGCCGGACATCGAGATTGAATGCAACGCGCGGCTGCTATTTGTTGGCGATGCGATGTTGCTCGATCAATCGGCGATACACATCTTCCAACCCGATGAAAATCATACAGTTACAATAGATTTGCAAGACGTTCATTTCGACAGCAATCTGTTCGGGCTGAAGTGGAACGATCCGAACATCAACTTTTGGCTGAAGCTGTTCAGCGATGATTTGCAGGACACCAGCGCCGCAGTGGATGTGACTGCAAATCTGCAAATTCTCACCGGCGCATCGCCGGAAATCCGGCTGGATTGGCAGCACGCCAATCGCCAGCGCAATTTCAAATTACCGGGAATGGCGCTGGCAACATCCGCAAGCGGGACAAACGCGTTTTCGCTGTTGCTGCAACCGGTTGGCAACGCGCTGAACAAAGTGACGCTGGCGCTGAGTTTGCCGCAATCGCAATCGTTCAGCTTTCGCAGCAATTTCGCGTGGGAACGCGATGCGGATCGCGAATTGCTCAACGACGACAATCGACCGGCAACTGCGCCGCCGGTGCTGCAGCTCTCCCCCACTCCCCAAAATCCCGTAACTGCTGTATTGACTCGATTTACGCGCGGGCAATCCAATCTGCCGAAATTTTTGCAACAGTTTGAATCGCCGCTGCCAGCCATCGATTTTGCGAATCCAACACCATCACCGACCACCGTCCGTTCGTTCAAAGCGGCGGATTGGCAGCCGAACCTGAATATTCAATTGAACAGCGCCGATTTCAAATTTCCGTTTTTGCGGATCGGCAGCGGGAGCAATACATTCGATCAATTTGTGAACATCGATTCGGTCGATCCGGTGTCCGAAAGTGACTACTCATTTACCAATCACGCCGTTTCAGTGAACGTAAATTTATCCCAAAAAGTCGGGGCGCTGGCGTTCCAAAATGATTGGGGCATCGCGTTCAATTGGGAAACATTCGCGTTCGCGATTGACCACAACAGCGGCATCGATCTGCTCGGCGATGTGCCCGAATTGCCCGCCATGCAGCACATGAATTTAATGTGGCGATTCAAAGGCGTGCCATACGGAAGCAGCGGTAAGTTCCATTATTTTAAACTGGTTACAAAGGGATACAATTATCAAATAAAACTCGCACCGGGCGCATCGGTGGAACTGGATTTCACCAAAGCGAGCGTGGAACCGATCACCTTCCGGAGCACCAGTTACACCGTTACAGCCAAAGGCATCTCCCTCATCGCGGATGTGCTGGACAATCCCGCGCGGCTCAACGGCATCAACACGCGCTACCGTTTTCACAGCACGCAGATGCAGATCGTGGACAACCGCATTCTTGATTTCACCCTTTCCGGCACCGGACCGCTGCCGCCCGATCTGGTCGGCGATGCGATGGCCGATATCGCGCTGCAATTCAAACAAAATACCGCAGGAAACCTGCTGCTCGTCGCCGGCGCAGCGCAGTTGAAAGACACCGATCAGCTCGACGCCAAAAATATCCGCTTCCAATACGCGGTCGATTCGCTCGGGTTGGATTTTGTGGACGACGGCAAATATCACCTCTATTTCAAAATTTCCGGGAACGCGAAATACGTGCCCACACCGATCGACGATCCCAACGGACCGCTGGCGCTGCTCTCGGCGATCACCATCAAACTGGTCGAGTGTCCGCTCACCGGCGATGCCAGCGTGATTGCCCGGCACATCGGTTTTTTGATCGAATTTCCCGAACCGCTCACCTTCAGCTTTTTGGGCTGCTTCACATTTGAATTACGCGCCATTGGTTTTCTGGCGTACACCGAAAAATTCGGCGGCGACCCGTCGATTCAACTCACCGGACAGGTGATGTTCGCCAAAGGCGGTCAGGACACCCACAGCGCCAAACTCGATTTTCACGGGCTGTATATCGGCATCCCCAAAAAAGGTTCGGTTTTCCCGCGCATCAGCCTCGAAAAACTGGCGGTCGAAATCATTTACGGCGAGGCGTTCAAGCTCACTGGAATGGTCAGTTTTGTGGATAACGAGTTGCAAAAAGGTTTCCTCGGCGAGGGGCAACTGGAAATGAAAGGCATGCCGGTGATCGCCGCAGCGTTCGGGTTTATGCGCGCCAGACTCGACGAAAACAGCAACTGGCTGCGGGCGTGGTTCATTTATCTGGAAGTCCGCAAGGTCAGTTTTATGATTCCGCGACTGGAAATTTACCTGCGGGAAATCGGGCTGGGATTTGGCTATCGCTACACAATCACCAGCATCAAACAGGCGGATGACGAAAACGACATCGGCAAATTGGTGCGGGCGCTGCGCGACAGTTCGCGAACCGCCGGTGATCTCGCCAAAGTCGAAAACTGGGCGCTGGATCTGGAAAAACGCGGCGAAGATCCGCGCTGGACGATCGTGTTCCGCGCCATGTTTTCCCAGAGTTCCGCCTCCCCTTCTCCGCTCAAATATAACGAAGGTGCCGAAAAATTCCTGCCCTGCGCCTATTTATTTGATGCAATCGTGGCGTTTCGCAGCGATCTCACCTTTTTCATGGCGGTGCGCGGCTGGATCAACACCAATTACAACGATTTTTTTGAGAACACTGACGACCTGCGAACTCACCCGATTGTGTCGGGATTTGTGCTGCTCGCGCCGCGCAAAAAGCGTTTTCTGGCGCATGTTTCCTCCAATCCGGACGGTAGTTTGGGCGCACGCCCGGCGCTGCCGGAATTTGCCCGCAAAGCCATTTTAAAATCAGATTTTTCCGCAACGATGCTCATCGAACCGGGATTGTTCCATTTCGAACTCGGCTGGCCGAACATGCTGCGTTTCCGGCAACTGTTCGGGCCGGTGATTTTTGAGGTGCGCGCCGGATTTATTTTCCGCATTTCCGAAACCGAAATGGTGATCGGCGTGAGCATGGAAGCGCGCGCAACTCTGGATATCGAAGCCGGATTTGAGGCCGTGGTGATCGGCGCATCGATTTCCGCACACGCGATTGCGGCGGTCGGCGCTCGATTGGTCGGCATGACCAGCCTCGTCAAAGAGGATGATTTTGCGGTGTACGGCGCCATTGGCATCGAAATGCGCATCGAATTTCGCCTGATCATCTGGATCGGGCTGAAAATCGGTTTCGTGAAAATTACCAAAGAATTCAAACTTAGCTTTACGCTCGGATTTACCGCCGGCATCGAAATCGGACTGACCGGACCGGATCCCGGTGTTCGCGGAACAGGCACGATTTACGCGAAATTTATGGGTCACGGGATGAAATTCACCGCCAAATTCAAGAGCAACGAAGGCGCGGTGATCGCCGCGCTCGGCAAAGTGCAACCATTTTTGAACACCGGACTGACCTCCGAAGACGTGGAGGGCACGCCCGGCATCGATCCCGCTACCCAAAATGTTTCGGCGAAACCGGCGCCGCAATCGGCTGCGATGCGGGTTGGTCCACAGCCGTCAGCAGCGCTGCGCATCGGCGGCAACGGCACGGTGCGACCGTCACAACCGGGCGTTGCGGTCAGTTCGCTCACCGGAAAAATGGTCGAATTTCATGCACCCGATTACAATTTGCTGGTGATCAACAAACCGGCGGCAGACGGCAAAACTTTCGCTTATTTCCTGCTGTTGCCCAAAGGCGAGGGCGAACAGGGATTTTTACCGGTGCCGCCCAACGATACGATTGAAGTTTCCAACGATTTCTCGATGACGATTCCCGATAGCGGCAAAACATTTGTTTTACAACGATTTAACGCTGATTCCGGTGATCTGGAAACCGTGGACGATCTCGCCAATGTGAACTGGAAAGTGAACTGGGACGCGGTGATTTTGTCCGCTGAAAATTACGGCGAAGGCACACCGGACGACACCGATCCGGTCACCGAAACGGTGAAACTGGCGGATTATTTGCTCGGCGCGTTTGTGCTCGATGCGGATAATCAGCCGATCGGCGATCCCGAGTTGCTCGCTGCCGCCAAAACCGTCATCGACGAGCGGGTGCAAAATCCGACCGACAACGCATTTGAAGCGGCGGTTCGCGGCGCGGTGGAGCAGTTCAAAGGCTCGCCGTATTTCAAAAAAGATTATCAAAATGAATACGAACAGGCGCTGCAAAACGCCTTTGACGATGGCAAAACCATTTATTCCGCGGACGGAACGATCACGCCGGAAAGCCAGGCGGTGGAGCAGGCGGATCATTTGCGGAGCATGGTGATTCACGATCTGATTTCCGATTTCCGAGAATTTGTCGATGCGATCAGCGAAACCGGGGAAATCGATGCGGAGATTACCGGCAGCTCCATCGCGTTCCAAATGGGCATCGTTTTCCGGATGGAATGCGATGATGTGAACCGTCCCGAGTGGTTGGATTTTTCGCGGAACTATTTGGAAAATCACAGCTTACCGTATCCGAAAATTCGCCAGCGATTCCAGCCGGATAGTCCGTCGCCGGACGGCAGCCCGGAAAAATCCGCGACAACCTTCAACATCGCTGCGGCGAATTTTGCCAATTTCTCGCCGCAATTCCAGAATTTGCGGCATTACACATCGGCGAACACCATCGCCATCGCCTGGGAATTGACCTGGGAAAATCTGCCGGAAGACGGCTGCACAACCTGTCAGGCGGATCCCGAACATCATTTATTACATTATATTGTGCGGCGTCGCGCGCTGGACGGCAGCGAACCGGAGCAGGTGTACACCGTCAAAAATGCCGAGGCGTTACAGCTCGAAACCGATGCCAACGGCAATCCGCTGCTGAGCAGCTTGCGCCCGCGTTTTCAAGTGGTTGATCATTTTAATCACGAAACGCCGGAAGATCAGGCGAATTTGCCGGCCGGCGGCCGCAGCTATTTGTATAGCATCACGCCCGCGGATGTTGCCGGAAATCTTGGTCGCCCGCTGTCGCTGGTGGCCACGCGCTACCCGAGCGAACCGCCGTTGGTGCCCAATAATGGCGAGCTGACGGTGAGCTATCGCATCGCAGATGCCCTGCTGTCGCCGGACGAAGTGCTGCAAAACAGCGGCGATGTGATCACGCCGGTTGCCATCACCCCGCATTCACTGCGCGTGAGTTGGCGCGAACCCGGCGCCCGCGATGATCGCCCGATGGTACCGGTGAAAACCTATCGCCTGATTTTCCGCAAAGATGACACCATGCCCGTCGGCAGTTACGGGCTGGATGCGTCCACTCGCGGACCGAAAAGCAAATCGTTGCCGACCAGCAACGCGCGTCCGCTGCCGACCGATATCAAAATTGAACTCGACGCACGCGGCAGCCGCGAAGCGCGATTCGCAGAAATTCCGGTGACAGATTTGCGCGACGCGGGCATTTTCCCCGCAGGTGACGAACCAAAATGGCAACCCGAAGCATGGAATATTTATTTCCAAACCGTTTCGGTGAACGACGTGCCGTCCGCACTCGCGCCGGTCAATTTGCTGCTGCGGGTGGAAAGTGACGATCCCGCTGCCCAAAAAGAAGAGCGGCGACCGGAACAGCTCGAATGGCTGCCGAAACCCGTCCAATTTCCGCTATTGCCGCCGGAAGACCAGCGCGCGATTCCCGGTTTGGCACATTTCCCGATGCCCACACCCGGATCATTTGCCTTCGCCGGCAGCACCGGAGCAGACATTCTCAATCGCGTTCAGTTCACGCAGCACCCGGACGAATTGCGCTGCATCCGCTTCCGCTGGAATCAGGGACCGGGCGACCAGCCGGATTATCCGCTGCCGCTCAACGCCGGATACCACCTGCTGGAATTGAACATCGACGCGCACACCGACGCCACATTTGACGATAAAGAACGGCTGGCAAAAGCGATTCGCAAAATACAGGAAGTGCAAATGCTGCCCGCCGACGAACTTTTGCTCGCCCCCTCCGACACGCTCACAGCCAGTCAATGGGAATCATGGTATCCGACAACATTACAGCGTTTGCGCGATCCCGCCAATCGTCTTCGCGGATCAGAAACGCCGTTTGGGCCGTGGTTTTCGTGGCGCGATTCGTATCTGGTTTGGCCGGAGTGGCCGGGATTCACCAACGTCAACGGCGACCGCAACGACACGATTCACCCGGCGCTGCGCAAGCTGGTCGATGTGCTCAAAAATGATCCCGAAGGACGTTTGCCTGCCACTTATATCGTCGATTTACAGATCAGCCCGCCGGTGCAGGAAAACAATTTTGACGATCTGATTGCCATCACCGATCCGGGTCCGGACCCGTACGGCTGGGGCATTTTGCAGCGCTTCGGGTTGTGCGCATCGATTTCGCTGCGCAACAAATCCACCGGGGATCTGATCACCGGCGCGGCGCTGCTGGAAGCGATAAATAAGGCATATCTCGCCTATCGCAACGATCCGGTTACCGATGGACAAAACAACACGCTGGCGAGTTTTGACACATTTTTGCACGTCGAACTGCTGTTCCAACCGTCATCGGCAGTTAGTCTGGAAGCGGGCGGTAACCCCAAAGAAAACAGCTTGTTAGGAATCGTTCAAATCAGCCTGCGACCGGCAATCCGGCAGGATGCGCAATACGCCAAAGTGCCCATTTCCGGCGATGCGAAAACTACCGTCACGCTGTTGTTTTCGGAAATTCCCGCCGATGGCTGCGTGCTGGTCAACCAGTCCGAACTTGCCAAAGGCGAGATCGAGATCAAGCCGCCAGCAACCGGCAACGCGCTGAAATACGTGCTCACGCTGCCGCTGAACGGCGCAACAACCCTGCTGCTCCGCAGTCGCACCACGCTCCCGAAGATTGAAAAAGAGCTGCAATCGGGCACGGTCGAGTTGCCCAAAACCGGGTTCGATCCAACGGACGAACTCGCCAGCTATTTCACCGTTCCGGTGGATGCGCTCGCCGTGGATTTCGCCCAAAATCCCGCCAGCAACGCGTTAGCAAAACAATGGCAATTGTTCAAATTTTACGCGGAATCGCTGAACAGCAACCAGACCGATCCGCCACCGGCGAAAAAAATCGAGATTCCCACCGCCGAACCGGCGATCAAATCGATGCTGCCGGATTATCTGAGCTGGACGAACCGCTTTTTCGAACACGGCGGCGAAATGGATTTGAGTCCGCAAACCGTCAAAAAAGCGACCAAAAACGGGCCGTGGCTGGCGACCGCTTATCCGCAATCGGGCAACCCGGTTTACGCATCGCCGGACGAGAGCGGGCGATTGAAATACGATCATTTGCTGGAAGATCGCTACGCCCACAATTTGCGATATTACATCCGCCCGTACGGGCGATACGATCTGCTCTGGCAGAGTTTGCGGCAATCGCCGGCGCTCTTCCCGGATCCGCGCATCGACGAATTGTTGATCGATTTGCGCGATGCCCGCGTGTCGGATCTGCTCATCAAAACGTTTGAAAACAACGGGTTATCGCTGCTGAAAACGGCGACGATTTCCCAACAAAATCGCCACGAATGGACGATTGCCAGCAACGGTTCAATTTACACCGTCGCGCAGGAAACCGACGATTTGCAGGTGTTTGAATCGGAAACGCTGAAATTCCGGCTCGAGAAAAATTTCAAATTACTGCCGGAAGCCACGCCGGAACCGCAGGACGGCGCGCTGGATGTGGTGCTCGATCGCACCAAACCGGTAGCGATGCCGGTCATTTTGCGCAGCGGCCGGCTGGATGAAAATCCGGTTCCCGGCAAACCCGCCGCGCCCGGCAAACATTGGGAAGTGATCGTTGCGCAGCACCCGGAACAGGCGCTGATCGAACGCAACCAAACCCTTTTCCGGCAGTTGGCGTTCCGCCAGATTGCCTTCACGCTGTTGCGGCGATTTGCGTTTGCAGACTGGCCGGAAACGCTGGCAAATCTCGCGCAGATCGATCCGATCGGCATTCAATTTGTGCAAAACCAGTTCCCGGAAATCCCGGCGAGCTATCCGGATCAGCCCGATCACATCCCGATGATCACCGGTCAAATTGCCGCGAAACTGGCAAATTCTGAAATTGACGACGCGCTGCGGATGGTTTTTGAGCAGCACAATCTGTTCCTCTCCGACAGCGCGACGGTCACCACCGGCGATCCGGACGAGTGGCAGATCAGCGACGGACAGCAGCAATTCGTGATTCGCAAAACGCATCGCGTGCTGACTGTTTTGGCGGACGAAACCGAGTTGTTCAGCTTCGCGGATGCGATCATCGATGACGCGGAAACGGCGCGCAGCCTCGATTTACCGCGCCGCATCGGCAATTTCCAGCAGGGTGCGATGGTGCTGCAATGGCAATCGCTGCCCTATTTTTACGAGCACCGGCTGCTGCTGATTGCGCAAACCGCCACTACCGTTTCGCCGGTCAACGAAACGGTTCAGCAGGATTTTGAGTATCGCTCACCCGATCCGGTGGCGCTGAGCGAGGGCATGGAACTGCCCGGCGGCAGCATTCGCTTCCGGCAAATTGACCTGCTGCTGAACAATTTCTGGGATGCACTGAAAGCCGATGCACAGTCGCGCTGGCATTTCGAACAACCGGAATCCGCCGGATTCACCATCGGAAAAACATTTGCCGAGGAACTGGATAACCTGTTAATTTCCAATGCGTTGCGAAGCGAATTTTCCGCTGCGAATTTTGAATTGTCCCAAGATGCACAGGTGCTGCAAACCATCGCCGGGGAACGCTGGGAAATTCAGGATGCCCAGTTTGAGCTGCTGTTTGTGATCCGCCGCGAGGGCAACACGCTGCACGTCTTCAACAATTTGACGAACCGCCGCAAGCTGGCATCGCTGCCCGATCCCGAAACGGTTTACCAGATCGTCGAGTCGTTCAGCGGCAACATCGAGGTGCAAACGGAACTGCTGTACGATGCGGAAAACAACCGCTTTATCCGGCGACAGCTCGGCGAAAATTTTGTCGCCGGTGACCCAAATCTGGTTGCGCCGGACGGCGATAATCCGCTCGGCGATTTTCTGCTGCGTTTCCCGCTGCGCCAGTTTACCCGCGCCGAATTGAGCAAGGCATACGCGATTCCGCCGGGATTTCCGCATCTGTCGTTCGAAAACAACACGCTGATTGTCGATGGCGTTTTCACCGCTGCAGATCGCGACATGCTGCTATCGCAGATGCAAATCGCCAACGGCGAAAAATTTGTGACGCTCACGCAAGGACCGGCGCTCGGCTCGCTGTCGCCGGATGTGCTGGCAAAACTGCGCTACCCGGAATTGCCGGAAGCCCGTGATCTGTCCGCAAATCTGCAGCAGCACATCGAAATCGACACAATCCGCGATGCGGATAACGCAACGCTGGCAATGCGCTGGCGCGGCGCGATGCTGCCGGAACAGAAATCTGCGCTGCAAAATTATCGCACGGATTTGCCGGTTTTCCAAAATTCCGTGACTGCGCTGCTCGCCAAAATGAGTTCGCAAAACATCGAATTTACCGCGCCGTACACGCCGCCGACCGAGCGCCCGCATCCCGACACGCTCATCGTTCCGGGCAAATTTGCAATGGCGGTCACCTATCCGCCCGATCCGAATCCGAAATGGACTCTGGGTTGGAACGGCGCGATTTCAACGGCGCAGGAATCCACACTTCGCAGCCTCAGCGGTGATGCAGATTTCAAAAACGGCATCAACGGTTTGATTACAGCCATCAAAAATATTGCTTTCCAAACAGCTGTTAATTTTGGACTTACGCTCACTTCAACCATCCCGAATTTTTCGATTCAACTGCAGCCAAACTTTCAGCGGGCGCTCAAATGGAGCAATCCCAATCCCGAGCAGGAAGCCGCGATTCGCGCGCTGGAAGTCGGCAACGATCCCGCGTTTCGTGCCGGTGTGGACAATTTGGTGGCGCAGTTGAACAATCATTACAACAATAGAAATTTCACCCGCGACATCAGCTACGTTGAGCCGCCACGACCTCTGCCCGGCGCAAACGGACTGCCGCCGAAACTGGCGATTTTGGTCATTTCCCCGCCCGATCCGGATGCCCGTTGGGAACTGAACTGGACGGGAACACTCAACGCTGCGGAGGAAAATGCACTCCGTTCGCTCGACGGCGACAACCCGTTCCGGCAGGCGATTTCGGCGCTGATCGATGCGATCAAAGCGGATCCGAATATCACGCCGAGCACGGTGACGACCCAAATTATCAGCGGTGTTTTTGTTCAACCGGTGATCGATTTGGGCAATCTCGGTGCGGAAATCAAATACGATTTGAGCAATCTGGTGATCGACAAACCCGCGCAATTGCTGCGCTGGAAGGGCGCGGACACGCTGCAAATTCCGCCGCAGGATCTGATCGACCGGATGAACGCCTGTCTGCCGCCAAACGACAATTTCCGCATCGCGTTCGTGAATTTGATGTCGCAGATCGCCGCTGCCGGATTTGCGCAGAATTTTGCGCTGCGGCGACAACTGGCGATCCGCGCACCGCTCAGCCAGCCGCAACTAACGGAATTGCTCACGAAATTCCCGAATCCGGTGGATCAGCAAAAATTGCGCACGCTGCTCAGCGATTTTCAGGATCGCGAAGTCATCCTCAATTTGTTCGAAAGCTGGAACAGCCGGACGGCGATCACCACGCCGGTGGTCAGCGTGCCGCCGCCGGTTGCTGCGCTGATCGATTTCCCGGAACCGGTGGATTGTCCGCTGATCTGGGCGGGCGAAATGAGCACCGCCGAACGCGACGCGCTGCTGGCATTGCCCGGCGATGACGCGTTCAAAACCGTGCTCCAACGCCTCGCCGATGCTGCAGCTACCGCAACCGACGGTGATGTAACAAACGCATCCGCCCCGCTCGGGCTGGATCAGTTGCCCAAAATCATCGCGGACGGCGGCAAACTGGCGTTCACAACCGAAACCGGCAGTGCCGGACAGCAATACACCGCGCTCACCTGGACCGGTGAAATGAACGACACCGAAGCGGAAACGCTCCGCAAATGGGCACAGCTACCGCAGTTTTTGACCGCTGTGATCGACCTCATTAACCAATTGGAAAATAAAGAGATAAGCAAAACAATTTCGCCGGAAATTCCTGCTGCAGTGATTGGCAAATTGCAAATCAATCCCGGCGAAGTCGCCTGGATCGGCGCTGCGCCGAACGCGGACGAACTTGCCGCGCTGCAGGAAATTGTCTGCGATGTGTCCCGCGATGTGGCGTTCCGTAACGCTGTCGCCCAATTGATCACCAACGCCGGTGAAGATTGCGCCGCAACCGTCGCGGTTCCGGGACTGATCGATCGTCCGAAGCAGGCAGATCTGCCGGAAATCCTGCGCGAACAACTCACCATCGCCGATACCGGCATCCAGTGGCACGGCAGAATCGCGAATGCCGAACAGTTGGCGGCGCTGCAATCGCTAACCGGCGATACGCCTTTCAACAGTGTGATCGCAGAAATCCTTTCGGAAATCGGCGGCAGCGTCACGGTCAATTTCACGCTGCCGGTTCGCCCGGATGTCGCCGATCTCGCTCCGTTGCTGGCGGACAAATTGCTCATCGGGAAAGCGCAAATTCGCTACCACGGATTGATGACGCTCACCGAAGGTCGCGCGCTGCAGGACACATTTTCGCGGCAATCCGACAAAGCCGCCGTTCAACGATTGTATGACACCAGTCAGCAAAAAGGATTGCAGGGTCGTGAGTTGCTCCTCCGCGCCAGACGCGGCAGTGCAGCGCCCGGCGATACTGTTCCGTTGATGGCTAAGCTGTTGTAAAAGAATGATTTGCAGCAAAGACGCGAAGGACGCGGAGGTTGATAATTGTTTCTCTTCGTTTGAACGTCTCGGGAGACCCCTGCCTTCGCAGGGGTGACCATCTCTGTCATTCCTGCGAAGGCAGGAATCTCCAGAAAAAACCCTTCGCGCACTTGGCGTATTTGCGGCAAAAATAAAAAAACGAAAACAAACCCACAAAAACCCCTCTATCGACCGGAGGTTTTAAAATGCCGAGAATTTTAAACGATCTGAAAAGCAAAGCTGCAATTGAAAAATATTATCAGCGAAAAATTTTCAAACGCAACGGACAATATTATCTGTTTTGGGCGGACAGCAGCGGCGAAAAGCAGCTGAATTATCGATTTGCCCAAACCATTGCAGATTTGGCAGCGGCGACGGGAACCGAAGCAACGAGCGCAGCCAATTCATCCAGCCAGTACGGCAACGCGTACGATGTATTTTTTGATCGCGCCGGCGACAGGGTTGCAATCGTGTGGGTCAACGAGAAAAAATTGATGTTCAAACTCGGCAGCTTCAGCGCGGATGGCAGCGTTTCGTGGGGCGCAGAACAGCTCGTCGCAGACGGTGGCAGCGCCAAATTTGATGCGCCGGTGCTGGCGCGCGGCGGCGACGGCATCTGGGGAATCATCGTTCGAAAAGATGGCAGCAAACGCAACATCCGGTTTTACAGCGGCGCCGTCAGCAATCCCGGAGGCAACGGCGATTGGGTCGATCAGGGCAACGTCACGACCGATAATTTGAGCAGTTCAGCCGAATATCAACGGATCGCTGCGACGGGAAACAGCCTGCTGCTCATCTGGCGCGAGGACGAAAAAATCCACTCCCGCCGTTTTCGCAACGGCGAAATGGAATCGCCGCAAATGCTTGAAAATCCTGAAGTTGAGGGTAATCAGATTTCCGGTGCAGTCAGCGATGGGCAGGGCAATGTGCACCTCGTTTTTCTCGGTGAATCCAGCGGACATCCGCTCATCCACGCCACATACGACGCTGCGAATGATAGCTGGTCGCACACCCAAATTTCCGCCGCAACCGGCGATGACAATGTTGCGCCATCGTTGCAAATCGACGGTGCGGGCAATTTGCACACCGTGTATCGCATCCATTCATCGAACGCGAAAGACCGCATCCACTATTTCCAAAAGCCGTTATTCGACGACTGGCACGACGAAACCGCCAATTTGCCGGGCGATCTCGCCCGAACCGACGAGTACGATCATTTGCAGGACACGCCAATTATGGCGGCGTTCGACGCCAACGAAGTCCTCGTCGCATGGATGAACGAGCGCGATAGCGATGATTCCATCGAATTGTGGATGGATTCGATCCCGCTGGCGATGTTGCAGGATATTACCATCGACGGACCATTTTGGCAAGCCAAAGCAGATGTGCTGCAAAAAACGCAACAAATTTCCGCCGAAATGCTCGAACAAAATGAAACGCTGTTTCGCTCGATTTTTGTGGACAGCGAAACGCAGGGCAACGGCGGCGAAGCGCTGTCCATGCCCGGCGTAATCATCGCAATTTGCGCGGTGAAAAGCCTGCAAGTGACGCCCAACGGCGCGGGATTAGCGCCGGAATTTCGCTGGCAGCGATCACCGGAAATCCAGACACCGGTCAATTTGACACAGCTCGAAATCGATGAAAAATTGCGCAGTGGCGAACTGACGCTGGTGATGCTGCAGGCTGATCCGGCACAGTGGAGCGGCGGCGATATCAGCGGTGAATCCTTCAAAATGCTGGCCGGCGATATCAGTCTGGACGTGCTCGAACCCGTCGATCAGGCACGCGATAAATTGTTCACCGACCTGAATTTAGCAGCCGCGATACCGGTAGAGGAAACCGATCGATTCATCGGATTAATATCCGCACATGCCAGCGGATTATCGCTGTTTGGCAGCGCAACATTGCCGTGGGAACCGCAAACCCAACCGGTCACCGCACCGTTTTTGCTCACCCGCTTGCTGCCAGATCCCGAGCCGGACGGATCGCCCGTTTCCGGCTATCGCCTGACTGTCGAATACGAACGACTGACTGTTGCGGAAGAAAATCAGCTGATCGCCGCATGGCGGCGGCTGAGCCGCTACGTCAATCCGCGCCACCCGCTGAACGGCAACAGCGGCAGCGGACCGGTGCCCAACTGGGTGACACTGGAAATCACCAATCCGATGGCGGTGCCGCGCCTGTTTTGGCCGATCGTTCCGTGGCCGGAAAACGCCGCCGCAACCGAATTCCCGGTGGGTTTCGAGCGCGGGCAATTCAATTTGCTAATGACCGATCAGCAGGCGTATGACAACGCCAATCCACCCGGATCGCTGGCGCGCATCATTCCGGACAACGTGGTCATCCAGCCGAACGGCAACGGGCAACTGCGTATTTTGCTCGACGCAGATTCGCAAATTCCCGCCACCACCGGACAAATGAGCTACCAATATTTGCGCGATACCAACAACGCAACCAGCGAGGCATTCACTTTTTCCAACCTGAAAATGGCATACAGCCCGGTGGAAACGCCCCGCACGTTGCGCGAATTTTTGGGTAAATCCGTACCCGAATGGGACGAAGCAACACCGCTGCAAACCCCTGTTTTATGGGGATTTATGCCATTGGATGATGGTTGGGCACAGCTTCCCGTGCTCAATTTGACCGAACAAATTTTTCTCGATGCCAAAGTTGCCCAATCCGATTTGCTTTCCGTTGCGCCGCCGCGCGCGCTGTCGCAGGGTGCGGTCAGTTACGGCAACGATGCCGCCGATGTGCTCAACACGCAACAAAATGAACAGGCGTGGAATCTCACGTTTATCAACGCGAAATCCGTTTCCGGAACGCTGGTGCTGTCGCCAAACGGCAGCGGATTTGCGCTGGCAGATATGGCACTCACCGCCGATTCACCGGAAGTTGCCATCAACGGATTGCTCTGGCTGAGCAGCGGCAAACCGTCCGAACGCGACGCGCTGCCGGATATGGACAACTGGGTTTCCGGGCTGCAACCGATACCGCTGCAAAGCGTCCAAAATGATGATTTGTTCCCATCGCCAATCGTTTTCGAATTGGCGCAGATGGTTTTTGCCGCGCGAAACAATCAGCAATTATCAGCAAATTTGCAGAACTGGTCGTATCGACTGGCGGCGCAAATCACCGTATTGCGAAAATTGATCAATGCGGGCGTATTGCCGGAATCGGTGCTCGGCGATTACCTCCCGCTGATCTGGCGGCGGCATCCCAACTTGCCGATGGTGCAGGCGCTGCCGCTCACCCAAAACCAGTCGCCACCAAATTATCCGGCGGCCAGCCGTCAACTGGTGCCGTTTGAGTTGCTCAGCGCTGCCGAAGACGACATTCCCGTGCCATCGCCGGACTGGGCTTTTGGCGTGCCGGACAGCGATGCAGCCGCAAAATGGCCGGCGCTGCTGGGCAATGCCGGTGCTGCCGGCGAGTGGAAATCGCTGTTCGATCTGCCGCTGACCGCGTTGTCGCTGCCGGGACTGCATCTCGATCCGCGCGAAAATCCCGACGAAACCGGGCTCGGCGATAATTTTCTGCCCGCCCAATTCCGGTTCGACATGCCCTACACCGATGAAATCAACGCGCTGGCGCAACTGCCGAAATCGCAGGATGAACAAGCTGCCGCATCCGACGATCCCACCGCGCCGGTGCTGCAACCGCAAACACCGCTCACCCGCGAAAGTTTTGCGGATTTCTGGCAGGAATTGACTGAAAAAGCCAGCCTTTCCCGCGCATCAGCAATTGCCGCGTTTCTCAAAAATGAGGATGCGACGCTGATCCGCCATTTGATCGAACCGTTTGTGTGGCCGGTTTCGCCGACGCTGGAAACGGATTCGTTCCCCGGAAAATTGTCCATCGCCGACGGACAAAACGGCGCGGTGAGCATCGATTTGCAAACCGAATCCGCGCTCGAAGGCATCTCCGGGCGATTTGTCCCGGTGGATGATCAAACTATCCGGCGGCTCGACGATGCGGACACGACAACCGAAAACCCGCTGGAAATCACTGCGGGCAGCATGGCGGCGCATCGCAATGGCAACGGCGAATTTGTCGATCAGCGCGGATTGGCGCGCGCCGCGAGCGTTGCCGAAACGGCGTTCATCCGCACACGCGTAAAACTGCACGAAGCGGAAACCGGATACGATTTGACCACCGCAAAACAGGCGATCGATCTGCAAATTCACGACGGCGCGAGCTGGCAAATCTGGTTCCGCGATCTGCCGGTTGCGACGAACAGCAGCGTTTTCGATCGCAGCAAAACGGTTTCGGCATTTGCCGATGACATCAACGATCCCGAAGCGCTTTCCCGCGAGCGGAATTATCTCAACGGGTACGAATGGCGCATCAGCGAAGATAGCAACAGCGCGCTAATTCCAGAATATTTAACGATTTACAACCTCCATTTTTATCCGCTCACGCTGGAAAAACTGACGCTCGACGGCAATGAAATCAGCGAAATCGAAATGATCGGGCGCATCCAGTTGCCGCTGCCGGACGAAAAAGAAATGGTCGATTTCAGCAACGCAGCGAAAATTGTTTTCCGGCGTGCCGCGCCAAATACGTCGCTGGCATTTGCGGAAATTGCGCTGGTTTCCGATACCGGCGAATGGCCGCTGGCGCTGAACGCCGGTGAAATCGGCGATGCGCCGCACCTCTTTTTTGGCGACATCCGCCGCAATACAGACGGTTCGGCGATCGAAATCGACGCCGTGCGACTGCATTTTTACACCTTTGGCGAAGAGTGGCGACTCGACTGGCCGGAAGCCATCGCGTTCCCGGCGACACCTGAAAACCCGCAGATTTCCGAATATCAATTTACGCCCGACGACCCGCCTGCAGCGATTGTGCCAAATTCGCTGAAGCTGGCTATCGACGTTGCCAGCGGATCGGCACAGCACAGCGTTTCGGTTCTTTTAGCGATTCAACTGGGCAACCGCAACCGGCTGGCGTTCGACGCAGCAGTGCGATTCCACCTGCTCGGCTATGCCACCGGCGCGCAATCCGGCGATATTGTTTGGGAAAGCGGCTTGCTTTTCCGCGATCTGCAAATCAACACGCCGGCACTGCCGGACGAAACCGCGCTGGTGTTCCGGGACAATTCGCTGCAGTTTCGCTGGACAGATTATCATGCTGCGCAAAACACGGCATTGCAACTTTTGCCGGGAATGCACATCCGAAATTCCGGCAAATCAGCGCCGGGAATGGTCACGCTGACCTTCACTGTTTCGCGCGAAAGCAGCGGCGTGCACAAGTTACATCTGCGCTCATCGTTTGTCGAAATGCTGATGTTCACCGGTTGGGGACAATTTTTGCAGCGCCAAAATATGCCGCCGCAACTCACCCGAACGCCGGCTTTGGGCTCATCCGCAGGACAAATTACCTTCGGTTACACCGCGCAGTGGATTGCACAAAATTGGCAGGAATCCTTTGTGCTCAACGGTTTTCTGGAGGTCAGTAATTTGATTTCCTGGCCGCAGGCGATGGCGCTGGACATCATCGACGACGATTTTATTTTGAATTTGCCAGCGGCGCAAACCGCCGATTTGCCCGCGCTGAACCACACCCGACACTCTATGCGGATTTTGCTGAACCAGCACAACATCCCGTTAAATCAACTGGTCGAAGGCGCCGGTGAGCTGCTGTTCAATCTCGCGGAAAATCAGCCGTGGCAATTTCTGGCAGTGGCCGAACATCAGTTGACCAACGTGCTGCCCGATGCCGATTTTCAGGAATTTGTCGTGCAAAACGATCGCCGCTGGACCGCGCTGCAGGAAGTGCGGCTGGTGCTTCCGGCGATGTTCAAACAATTTTTGCAGGATATCGGCGACAAAAGCAGCATCAGTCCGCTGGGCGGCGTGGGCAGGCTCGGCGAGATCAACTATGGCTATCTCGGCGACGGGCTGCGCAACGCGCTGATTGCCGAAATCGACAAATTGCCCGGACAATCGACCGGCGAATCCCGGACGCTGTTGGTCGAGGCGAGCGCGCCGCATTGGATTCGTCAGGAAAAAGTGCGCAACGCCGCCGCAACGACGCTGCAATTTCTGCCGAACGGCAGCCAGATGGGCATTCTCAGCAGCCCGGACGATTTCCTGCCATCGAAGCCTGCGACGCCGAAATGGTTGCTGTTCACCACCCCGTTTTTGGGTCGATTGCAGCCGCGAACCGATGATTTACTCGACCAAACCACACCAATCGACGATGCGGTGAGTGTTTTGCAAATCGATCCGCTATTGCGGATGCACCTCAATCGCCAGTCGGCGACCGCAGGAGAACTCAGTCCGCTGGCACTGGCGTTCACGAGTTGGGCAGATGCCACACAGCAACGCATTCGCGTATCGGGATTTGATCTCGCGAGAATGCGCAGTTGGGCGCGGCTGGACAGCACTTCGCTGGAAGAAAACTGGTTCCGGCTGCAGCATCCCATCGCCGAACCGGGCGCGACATTTTTGCAGAGCGTTACCGCTGCGCTGCCGGACACACCCGCGCGACTGAGCCGTCCCGCTGCGCTGGAAAAAGCGTTCGACACGTTCCGCACTCATTATCCACCGCAATCGTCAGCAAATCCACAATCGGCATCGCAACAGCGGATGTTGTGGCGGGAAAACAGCCTGCTCCAATCGCAGGGCGTTAGCAGCGTTTCGCCGAACGATTCGCCGCCGTATGGCTGGCACATCGCCGGGTTGCAACTGCTCACATCCGCGCTGGCATCGCCGGAAGAAAATGCCGGGGAAATCCGCCGGTTTCCGGCTGCAACCGTGGTTTCGCCAGTGAACGAACAGGACGGCAAAACCAACAAATTCCCGCTCAGTTTTGCGGTCAGTCCATATCTCGGGCTGGAATTTCGTCCCGCACCCGCCGAAGCGACGCTGAAACTGATCGCCGCAGAATTGCTCTGTCTCGACCGCAACACCAGCCGTTTGACACCGGTTGCCAGCCATTTTTGGGAAGTGGATGCGAGCATTTCAACGCCTGGCGCGGCCGAAGCTGCGATTTACAGCCAAAGCGCCGATTGGGCAGCCAAAATTCATGAAAGGCAAAGCCCGGATTCGCCGCTGGCGATGTTGCGTTACCGCGAAGTCCGCAGCAAATCAGCCAACGCTGCGGAAGCCGAAGCACGGTTGCTGAGCGAAGCCGAAGCACCGCTGGTCACCACCTATTCGTTCGCGATTGTGCCGGGCATTCGCCTGTCCGATTCGCTGAACAAACGGGTGTTTCGCATTCGTTCGGCGGTGCAGCAATTGCGTTTCCGGGAGGGCAATTTCGCCGGATTCGCACTACCGAAATCATTGAAAAACTTTGAGTTAGCCCCGCCGCAGGTTAACGGCGTTCAGCCGCTGTATTTGCCGGATCGACCGGTTTCGCCGGAAAACGGCGACTGGCCGTGGGGCATCAGCGCGCTGCGGATGAGCGTCAATTACGCTGCCGCCGAAACCGCAGTGATCGGCACCGCCAGCGATGCGCCGGAAAATCCGCCGATGACGCTGTGGTGGCAGGCACCGCAACATTTTGTGCAATTCCGTTCGGCAATTTCATCGGAAAAACCGACCGCCGGGTTGCCGCCGAAGTTCCGCGCACCGGCCATCAAAAGCTTCTTGCCGGTGATCGCCAACCCGCCGATGCCCGCGTTTAGTGCCGAAAATCTGGCGAATCCCGATGGCAGCGTCAACGCGATCGACCGCTGGCAACCGGTGTTGCCCGGCGCACTGCGTTTTCTGCTGACCGGCAATCGCACCGGAACGATGCTGGCACTGCGTCACCAATTGCTCCGCCAAAGCGGGCTGCATTTCGACGCTGCAAATCCGGAATCCGGCGAAAGCCTTGTTTCCGGGAGCGTTCCCGTGCAGCATCGCGTGCCGCGCCCCGTGCCGTTGCCCAACAATCGCGCCGTCGAAACGGCGCTGCAAACCTGGGCGAGCTATTTTGAACCACGCAGAAATGTGCTGGTCAGCGAATCGCCAGTGGACGAAGCATTTTTCGCCGAATGTGGCAACTTCCCCGCCCGCCGATTGCAAATGCAACTCGCAGCACCACTCAACGGCGCGGTGGATCAGGATTGGAACGGTAACCTCGTTTTCCGGTTGACCGGCGACAGCGATCTATTCGAGATCAGCGATTGGAACATTGCGCTGACGCTAGCGGATGGCGATCAATCGTTCGAATTCATCACGCCGATTGCACCCGGAATTTTTGGCGATCTCGAAAACGTGTTCATTTTTGCGCTGAAAGATGCGGGTGACGGCAAAACGCTGGAACATCTCCAAACGCTGATCAAACGCAAACCGAACGGATCGACGATTGCCGCAAATGCGAAAGTAAACAACGCATCTGCGACAGATGGCTTTTCGCAAACACTCGCCTTCCCGCTGCGCACCATCGACCGGCGCGAACTGCCGCTGCCGTTGAAACCGTATTTCATTCATTTTGAAGACCCGGAATACAACCGCCAACTGGCTTCGCCATCCGCGCACGCATCGGTAAATGTGAAGGTGCTGCTACCCAACGATGATCAGGAATTGCACGAAGTAACGCTGGCATCTGACCGGCGAATTTACAATCCCGATAGCCGTGTTGCATTGCGTTTTGACTGGGACGACAGCCGCGCAGCAACCAGCCGGTTGACCGCGCAACAGGTGGACAGCAGCGGCGTTGCCAAAACTGTTTCGATGGTGCTGGATAACGGTTTTGTGGTGCCGTTTATCGATTTGCAAAGTGGCAAGTTGCTGCAAATTTCGCTGCAGAAATTGCAGCGAAACAACCAGCCGTTCCATTTCGCGCCCGGCGATGTGCTGCAATTTAAACTGGCGATCACCGATGGCATCGAACCGGTGAATTTGCTGTTGCAAACGGATATTATTGCGGAACCAGTGATTCCGGTTTCCGGTTCAGCGTACGCGCTGTTGCGGCGCCAGCTATTCAACGACAGCGAATGTGTCGATTGCGCCCGCTTCGCGTGGGGACCCGCCGCCAGCCGGGTGGAAATGGTTTGTCCGGAAGATTTACGCAGCGAAGTGGTGCGCCGGCGCGCCGTTTTCCAGTGGACAGATGCGCTCCGAAACGGGCGTTTGCGCGGCTACGCCATCCAGAAGATTTCGCCGAACGGCGCAACCCATTTTCCTAAAATTTAACCGGATTGCTTTGTGACGGGCGCAGATTTCTGTGCCCGTTTTTATTTTCTGACCATCACCCGCCTTGCAAAATCCACAAAAACTGATAAATTAACGGGATGAAAAAACCCAATATTTTGATCACCGGGGCAGCCGGATACATCGGCAGCATTGTTTGCGAAAAAGTCGCTGACAACCGGAAAGAATTCGGCACGGTCGTCGGGCTCGATTTGCGGGAACCTTCTGCAAATCGTAAGTTCAGTGAAATCAATTACATATCGGATGACATTCGTTCGAAAAAAATTGGTGATTATTTGCGCGAACATCAAATTGACGTGGTGGTGCACCTCGCCGCGATCGTTTCACCCACCAAAACCATGAGCCGCGAATTTCTGCACGATGTGGAAGTGAACGGCACGCGCAATCTGCTCGATGCATGCGTAGCGGCAAACGTACAGCAATTTATCGTCACCAGCAGCGGCGCGGCGTATGGCTATCATCCGGATAATCCCGATTGGCTGGACGAAACTGCGCCGTTGCGCGGCAATCCGGAATTTGCCTATTCCGATCACAAACGGCAAATCGAGGAAATGCTCGCGGAATTTCGCGCAACCCACCCGCAAATGCGGCAACTCATTTTTCGTCCGGGCACGATTTTGGGCGCGAATGTGAATAACCAAATCACAAATTTATTCAAAAAACCAGTGGTTTTGGGGCTGCGTGGGGCGGATTCACCGTTTGTGTTTATCTGGGATAACGATGTTGCAGCAGTAATCCTCGATGGCATCCGCAACGGAAAATCCGGCATTTTCAACCTCGCCGGCGACGGCACGCTGAGCATGCCGGAGATCGCAACAATTTTGGGAAAACCATACGTTTCGCTGCCAGTTTCAATTGTGAAATCAGCGCTTTATTTATTGAAATTATTGAACTTAACCCAATACGGACCGGAGCAGGCTAATTTTATTCGCTATCGCCCGGTGCTGGACAATAAGCGGCTGAAATCCGAATTTGGCTACATTCCACAGAAAACCAGCCGGGAGGTTTTCGAATATTTTTTGGCGAATCGATAACCATTTTTTTGCCACGAAATTGCACGAAAAAACGGGTTTTAAACATCAAAATAAAATTGAGATTCCTGCCTTCGCAGGAATTTCAAAAAAATATAGCCTCGTTCCAACGCTACCGCTTTGGAGCAATATTCAAACACAAAAGATGTTGTGTCATTCGTGAAAATTCATCACAAAAAATCGAGCAATTGATGGAAATTTCCGGGAAAACAGTGTTGATCACCGGTGCGACGGGCGGAATGGGACGCGCATTTTGCAGCGCGCTGGGCGAAGCCGGTGCCGCTATCGCGATGCTGGATTTGGATGAAAACTCGCTCCGCGATTTTGCCGAAGAATTGACAGCTTCCGGCATCAAAACGGCGTTCGGCAGTTGCGACATTCGCGACGCGGCAGCCTGCCAAACCGCTATCGAACAGCTGGCAGCGCATTTCGGCGGCATCGATATTTTGATGAACAACGCGGGCATCACCCATCGCAGCCTGTTTTCGGAAACCCAAATTGAGGTGATCGAAAAAGTAATGGCAGTGAATTATTTCGGCGCAGTCAATTGCACCAAAGCAGCACTCCCCTACCTCATTCAGTCCAACGGAATGATTGTCGTAACCAGCAGTATTGCCGGATTTACGCCGCTTTTGGGTCGAACCGGATACAGTGCCAGCAAATACGCGCTGCACGGATTTTTCGAATCGCTGCGCACGGAGCTGATTGACGCGGGCGTGAAAATTTTGCTGGTTTGTCCGGGATTCACCGCAACAGGCATCGAAAACCGGGCGCTTTCCGGCGATGGCGCCATCACGAAACGGCAGTGGTCAACCACCGGAAAAATCCATCAACCAGCGGAAGTTGCCAATGCAATTGTGAACGCCATTCGCAAAGAAAAACGGCTGCTGGTGCTTTCGAGCATCGGCAAATTGGCGTATTGGATCGGCAGGTTGTTTCCAAAATTTTACGAACGGGAAATGCGCAAACGGCTGCGCCTCGAGTTTTTTCCATCATAAAAGTTTACCCAAAATGCCCTTTTTAGGGAATGTTTTCGCAGCATTTAACATCGTATCTTCCAACATAAATTTGAAGGTGTAAAACAGAGGTGTGTATGTCAAAAGTATTGATACCGTTTTTATTGCTCAATTTAATCGGGTTGTTTATCGGTTGTGATTCCGACCGTTATTTGAGTTACAATTTCACAGTTGACAGCCCTGCAAAAGTCACCAAAATTTCCGGTGTCATTAAACATTTATACACCGGCGAAGGTGTTAAAAATGCCCAAATTACTTTTGATACACAATTTGTCGAATCTGCAAACAATGGGGAATTTTTATTGAATTTCATTTTAAGCGGTGATGAACAATTTGATAAAACATATCCGGTGAGAATAACGGCGGAAGGATATTATCCGTTAGATACAACCATTGTCATCTACCCGAATGAAAATGTTGCAAGTTATGTTCTGGATTATGGTGCGCCGGTTGTGTTATCCGCAGAATTGACAGCACAAAATCTCGCATTTGCGACAGTTCGGGATTATCAGGGAATCTCAACTATCGATACGGTTACAGTTTTAGGTTATTTTATAGATACCGTGCCGGGCTCAAACCGGACTGTTTGGTTGGAATATCCCATGGTCAGAACGCAAATACTGGATGAACGTACCGCAATTTATGAAGGATTTATCCAATATGATAATGATCTTCCGGGCAGTTTGGTGTATTCCAGAATGCGCGTTTTTGCGCGGGACAATGAAGGATTTGAAAAAGATCAGGTATTTTTATTTGATAATATTTCGCATTAGTTCCCAACCGTGATATCAAACTGATATTTCCCCAATTTTTGCAAATGCGGCACTTCTATCTGCAGCAATAATTTATATTTTCCCGGCTGAAGCTGCATGGTCAGCACTTCGCCAACCCGGTTGTTGGATAAACCGGTCGATTGTTGGTCAAAACTGGCGGATTCTCGCTGGATTTCCTGCATATCGTCATCAAATAAAACGTAGGTTCGCGAATAGCTGAAATTGCCTTTGGCGTCTGTTCGCACTTCTTTTTCCGGCAACGAATATTCGATGCGCACCAAATTGCCGTTCAGCGATTCATCAAATTTAACACCATTCAACTCATTCCACGTGTCATCATTAGCGAAATCGAACATGGGTGTGTAAATGTATCGCGCCTCCATTCGCTCTTTGTCCAATTGCCGGTCAAAACGGCGTTGCATTTGGCGATTGGAGATGGTTGTGGCGGTAATCGCGTTGCCGTAAATATTTGTAACATATTGCTTTACCATCAGATCCAGATTGTGCCGGGTATATTGCCAGTTTTCGGTGTGCCAGGCAATATTTGAGCGATAATCCGGCTCGCCAAATTTAATATACAGCTCGCCACGGGCATCCCACGGCGCATGCGGCGATCCGCTGCGAATATATTGATCCTGTAAATATTTGGTTTCCAGATTGTCCCAATATTCGTAAAAATGCGTCCGGGCGAATCTTACACGAGCTTCGAAAGCATCGCGCGCCTCATTTTTGGCTGTGGTTGGGGAAGGATCGATGCTTTTCCAATAATTGTCCAACCATTTTTCGCGATCGGAACGGGTTGTGAGGCTGAAATATTTTTCGAACTGTTCCGGCGCCAAAATATGCCACATACCGAAATCAATTAATTCGTCGAAATTCCAGCTATCATCGGTTTTCAGCATGGTGCGATACTGCTCGTATCGCCGGGTTTCAAATGAAATACCGCTGTTTTGCGAAATGGCGGAAAGCGCTTCTTCGCTTTCGATAGAGAAATTTTGGAAATTCTGGGTGGCGCGACTGTCATTTGGCAACGGTTTAAGTTGACTGGCTTTTGGTGCGCTATCTTCCAATTTTTTAATGAGTTTATCTGCAATTTCAACAAAAGCATCCTGCGCGACAAGTTCGCGCAAAACGGGCAGCGCGGCAGGATCACCCAATCGTCCCAACGATAGCGCGGTCTGATGCCGAACGTCATCGTAACGGCTGCCGAGTTGCTCCAGCAAAAACCGGTGATATTTTGCATTTCCGCTCCGCGCCAACGCTTCCGCGAGCATCACCTGGTTTAATAATCCGTCATCTGCCCAATTGCTGTTGGGATATTGTTCGCGCAAATGTTGATACGCATCGAACGCGGCTTCGCGCTCTTCGGGCAATTTTTCCAGACTGAACGCCAGCCAGAACTGGGCGTCATCTGCATAATCGCCCGACGGATCATCTTGCAATATTTCGCGATATACGCTAATCGCAGAATGCCAATCCTGTTTCATGCACTGTTTCCGGGCTTGCAAATAACGGGCACGCTGATCCATTTTGCCGGTTTGCGCAGATGCCATTACTCCCCCAAAAATCATCACGCAACAAACAATTCTGGCAAATCGGGCAAGTTGCCGGTTCATAGTTGTCCTCATTTTTTTATGCGATATCATAGTGACTGCACCTCTGCGGAATTTTGCCGCAGCGCGATTTGCAACTGCCGCGCCTCGATGAGCAGATCGCTGTCGCGGATCATCGATTTGAGCATTTGCAATGCGGTGTCCGCTTCATCCGGTTCAATATTACTGATTTCGTAAAGCAACATTTCCAGCCGGCTGAGATAGCGAACGAGCAGCAAATCGTTCATCCGGACGCTCACTTGCTCCGCCATTGGCATCTGTCGCATCAGCCGTTTGCTGGTTTGGGCATTCATATCCAAAAATTCGCTGTCGGGCGTTTCGTTATCAGCGATGTTGTCGATTTCTAATAACAGCATTTCGCTGTCGAGCAAAAACATTTTGAGATCCTGCCATTCTTTGCTGGAAACATCGCGCAGTTGAAACGAGGGCGCATAAACGGCTTCCGGCGATGGCGTGAAAACCGGCTGCGGCGAAAGTAGCCACTGACCTGCAAAAATACCGATGAGCAGAACAACCGCAAATTCTGCCAGCCGGAACGCCGGTGTCGGTGCGATAAAAACACGCTCCCAAATTCCCCGCAGGGTTGCCTGCAAACTGAATGTTCTGTTCGCCGGAAATTCCATCGCCATTGCAGATTGGAACGATTTCAACAATTCCTCCGATGGCGCGGCGTTCCGGTAAATCCGCAAATTCTCGCAGATTTCCCGCCAATCGCTGTTTTCCAAATCGGTATCGATTTGCGCCAGCAACGTTTCAAATTCAGCGGCTTCAGCCGGGTTCATTTGCCCGTTTTCGTAGCGCATCAATTGTTCTTCAAACTTATCCATTGCAATAGCTCAGTTTATGTTCATCTTTGGTAAAATTTCTTTCAATTTATTCAATCCGCGAAACATGTGAATGCGGACCGTGTTTTCGCTGCACGTCATAATTTCGGCGATTTCTGTGGTGGAATATTCGTGGAAGAAACGCAGCGAAATTGCTGTTCGCTGGTTGATGGACAGCTGCTGCATCGCCTGCTCCAGTTGGAAACGCAGTTCGGTGTTCTCCAGTTTTTGCATCACATTTTCACCGGTTTTGGATGATGCCAACTGATTTTCGGCGGCCAATTCCAAACCGTCATTTTCGTAATAATCCATTCGGGCGCGGGAATTTTTTCGCTGTAAATCCCGGCATTGGTTCACCATTATCCGGTACAGCCAGGTTGAAAAATGCGCCCTTCCTTCGAAAGCGGGCAACTTTTCGAAGGCTTTGACAAATGAATTTTGCGCAGCGTCACGAGCATCTTCCCAATTCCCCATCAAATCGTAACCCAGATACAATAATTTTTCCTGGTATTGGCTCACAAGCTGCCCAAAAGCACGGCGATCACCTTTTTGGGCTTTTGCGACCAGTTTTTGCACCCGGGATTTCATCCATTGGTTCTCGGTTCTCCGAACGATGATTCATCATTCGTAATGAAACTTGCATTAATTAGACGTTCGTATGCTGCGGAGTGTTTACGTCAGCAAAAAAGATTGTTGCGGTATTTTATTTTGTTCCGGCTGCGCCAAAGCAGAGCACTTCGCCATCGCCGGTGCCGATCACCAGTTTTCCGGCGGCGATTGCCGGAGAAGCAACGATTGCCGAACCGGCGGTGAATTGCCATTTTTCCTGACCTGTGCTCACAGAGAGGCGATAAATGCTACCACGTTCGGTTGCAAAAATGAGATCATCGTTGGCAACAACCGGCGACGCCTCGATTTTTGAACGGGTCTCGAATGTCCACTGCGCCCGCCCGGATTCGCGATTGATGGCGTGAATCAGTTTGTCCCGCCCGCCGACGAACACCCATTCGTCCGTAACCGCCGCAGATGCATAAAATGGAAATTTGCGCTGCGGATGAATATATTCCCAGCGAATTTCCAGCGGCGCCAGCGTAATCGCCAGCACCCGGTTATCGTATGTGCCCAGATAAGCTTCGCCAGCGAAAATGGCAGCGGTGGCGGCAACGTAGCCGCCCAAAATCAGCGAATCGGTTTGCAGCCCCGTTTGCAGATTGATCAATCGCAACACGCCGTCACAGCCGGCGAGAACAGCATTTTCATCGGAAATTGCAGCAGTGCTGTGCACATAATTTTCCGTTTCCAACTGCCAGCGCAGCGCGCCGGTTTCGCGATTCAGGCAATAGATAAACTGGTCGTATCCGCCAAAAACCAGCCACTTGCCAGAGATGTTCACCGATGAAATAATCTCGCCATCGGTTTGAAATTGCCATTTCAGTGAACCGTTCTCCGCGGAAACGGCGTGCAACATGCCATCGCCATCACCAAAAAAAACGGTGCCGTCCGCAACGGTTGGCGACGATTTGATATCGCCATTCGCTGCATATTTCCAAATCTGTTCGCCCGATGCCAAATCCAGTGCGTACAAATGCCCATCTGCCGACGCGACAAAAACCCGTTCGCCAACGATGGCGGCGGTGCTGACAATTTCGTCGTCCGTCTGAAATCGCCAAATCAAATCGAGTTGTTCGGGTAATTCGGCGTTGCTCACGCCCGTCATTTGGGCGTTGCCGCGAAACATCGCCCATTCATTGTTGGCGGCTGCAACTTTTGGTGAACCGGTTTGAGCAATCGCCGCTGCGAAAAAAAACAGTGCACAAACCGCAATATTTATTGATAGATATGCTTTTTTCATGAGCCACCAAAATATCGATGAATATCGAGCATCACCGCATAAATCATCAAACCGAGAATGGCGATCCAACCGGCGAGATGCAGCGGCAGCGATAACCGGGTCATCACCGGATGCAGCGGTTCCAGCGCATACAGCAACAATTTCCCGCCGTCCAGCGGCGGAATGGGCAGCAAATTGAGCACCGCAAAATTGATGCTCAAAATGATGCTGATGCTCAAAAACGCGTTCCAGCCGCCGGAAAGCGCCTGACCACCTTCGGTAAAAATCCCGATGACGCTGGTCAGCGATTCCGGGTTGGAAAAGAGGGTGGGCAGCATTTGAAACATGCCCATCATCGTGCTGAATGTTTGCAGCCACGGCGAAATCATCAGCGCAAAAAACCCGGATTCGCCGGAGAGCAAGTTGAGCAGCGCAAACAGAGGAATGCAAATCAGCACATTCGCCAACGGCCCGCCGATAGTGAACACCATTCGCCGCCACACCGGCGCGTGCGGATGCAGCTGTCCGTCACTCAGCTTCGGCAACACATAGCCGCCGATGGGCAGCATCGCCAGCCGGAATTCGGTTTCGCCAAGTTGGGTTTTCCAAATGGTTTTGCCAAATCCGACTGAAAACCGGGCAACCGGAATCCCCGTCCAACGCGCAGCCAAAAAATGCCCCAGTTCGTGAACGAAAATTAAACAGCCGAGAATCAGTCCAATTATGATAAAATTCATAGAAATGTCAGGTTGTTTTGGGAAATTTACCAGGCTTGCCGGTATAAATCGAGCAGCGTTTGTTCGTCAACGGGACGTGGATTGAAGCGCCCGGTCCACTGCTCTGCCGCCAATTTTGCGAGCATCGGCAAATCGGTTTCGGGCACGTTGCACTGATTTAGCGATCCGGGTAAATCTCCCCTTTCTTGCAATTGATGAATGCGATTTGTCAGATATGTTACCGCATCAGATTTTACCGGCGAGTGCAAAATCAGTTCCCCAAACAGCGGCGCAACCTCACTCGCGTTAAAGCGAACAACATGCGGCAGCATTATGCCAACGGCAGTGCCGTGAGTGATGCCGTAGGTTGCCGTTAGCGGATTTGCCAGTGCATGAGCAGCGCCCAACATACTGTTTTCAATGGACATACCGGCGAGATGCGCACCCATCAGCATGGCACTTGCGGCAGTAATTTGGGATGGGGAATTCAAAAAATATTCCGCATGTTCGTCGATAAAACGGAACGCCTCTTTGGCGAACATTTGGGAAAAAGCGGTTCTTTTGGTGCTCACGAAGCTTTCCACAGCATGAGAAAATGCGTCCATTACCGTTACGGCGGCAACCGGTTTTGGCAGCGTTGCCAGCAACAGCGGATCTAAAATGACGGTGTGAAAACGTGCTTTCAGATCGCCGCAAGCCATTTTCCGGTGATCAGTTGCGCGGGAAATCAGCGCAAAAGATTGCGCTTCGCTACCGGTTCCCGCGGTTGTCGGAATGCCGATTGACGGCAGCATTGGCTGGGTGGCTTTGCCAAACCCCCAATAATCCGCCATTTGACCGCCGTTCGTCACCAAAAAATTGATGCCTTTGGCGCAATCCATCGAGCTGCCGCCACCGAGTGCAATGATGACATCCGGCAATCCGCCGGATTGAACAACAGCTGCGGCGGCTTTCACCTGTGCATCGGTGGGGTTTTCGTGAACATCATCAAACACATTTGTGGAGATATTCGATTGGTGCAATATATTCAATGCTTTAGCGGTAATTCCGGAAGCGACAATTCCGGCATCCGTAACGATCAGCACATGCCGGCCACCGAGCGATTTTACCAAATCGCCCAGTTTAGCCAGCGCGTTTGTTCCAAAAATAACCTGTATTGTGGGTCTAAATTCAAATAAATTCATATTCAATAGAATCAATTTTCCGCATTTATTGGCAACCGGTTATCCGTTGGTGCGTTCAAATTCTTTCATAAATGCAACCAGCGTTTGCACGCCTTCTGTGGGCATTGCGTTGTAAATTGAAGCACGAATCCCACCGACCGAGCGATGCCCTTTGAGTCCGGACATGTGTTGCGCGGTTGCTTCTGCGACAAATTTTTTCTCGAGATCTTCGTTGGGCAACCGCCAGGTAATGTTCATCAGAGAGCGGCTGTTTTTCTGTGCATGCGGTTTGTAAAAATCACCGGCATCCAGCACATCGTATAACATACCGGCTTTTTTGCGATTGGCGCTTTCAATTTTATCGATGCCACCCTGGCTTTTGATCCATTTCATCACCAAACCGACCACATAAATCGGGAATGTCGGCGGCGTGTTATACATGGAATTGCCTTCCGCGATGGTTTTGTAATTGAAAACCGTGGGGATATTTGATGGGCAACGATCCAGTAAATCTTTGCGGATAATCGTAATGGTGACACCTGCAGGACCTGCATTTTTTTGTGCACCTGCATAAATCAGGGCAAATTTTTTGGGATCGAACCTGCGGCAATATAAATCGGACGACATATCGGCAATCAACGGCACATCACCTGTATCCGGATAATCTTGGAACTGGGTGCCAAAAATGGTGTTGTTGGAGCAGATATGCAAATATGCGGCATCTGAACCTGCTTTAAAATCGGTTGGTATGTGGTTGTGATTACTGGATTTGGATGATGAGACAACCCGTGCAGGTTTGCCAAGTTGCACAGCTTCTTTGTAAGCTTTTATCGCCCACGACCCGCTATCAACGTATTCCCCGACTTTGCCATCGACAGACAAATTCAGCGGAACAGCGGCAAACTGTCCGGTGGCGCCGCCCTGCATAAAAACAACCTGGTAATCATCGGAGAATCCCATAATATCGAGAATCATCGATGCGGCTTCGTTCAATACTTCATCAAATGTTTTGGACCTGTGGCTCATTTCCATTAATGACATGCCCTGCCCGCGAAAATTGACCAGTTCTTCCTGAACCTGATGTAAAACGGGTAGCGGCAGCGTTGCCGGTCCGGCGCTAAAATTGAAAATTCGTTGCATAATATGGCCTCCGTTCTGCTGTTTTTTGGGATTATTTCGACCGTGCTAAATTAACACTGCGTAACGGCGCTTGCCAGATATATTTTACGCAGCGTCAGCGCTTTCCGGGTTTCCACAGCGTTTCTTCGATGCCCGATTTTGCCGCAACATAGCGTCCGGCAACAAACAGCCAATCGCTCAAACGATTCAGATAGGGCAGTTCTGTGCCGTCCAGCGGCTCCGCCTGCAACACGTGATAAAGCTCGCGTTCAGCCCTCCGGCAAACCGTTCGCGCCACATGAATTCTGGCGGAAACTTCTCCCCCACCCGGCAAAATAAACGACTTCAGGGATGGCAAATCGGTGTTCATTTCATCCATTTCCGATTCGAGGCGCAAAACGTCCGGATCGTGAATTACCGGCGTATTTTCCCGGCGGTCTTCCGGCAACACCGCCAATTGTGAACCCAGATCAAACAGCTCATTTTGTATCCGGAGCACCTTTTCTCGGATGATTGCTAAATCGCCGGTTACATCTCGCAAACCTTCCGCTACCAAACCGAGATGCGCATTCAATTCATCAATTGTTCCATATGCGACAATTCTCGGCGCGGTTTTCTCAACTCGTTGACCGCCAGCTAAGCTTGTCATTCCTTCATCGCCGGTTTTGGTATAAACACGGGTAATCCTGACCATCTTATGCTCCAAATTCAAAAATAGTTGACAAATTCATGTTTCAATAATTTTACCGGTTTGCAATTTACATTCAACATTACTTTCAGAAAAATGAAAATCAATTTCAGTATCTTTTAGGATTGCCGAATTTAGTGATATCAGATTTCGTATTTGAAAAAAGTTAAAAAGTATTGTGTTGTTAAAAATTATTCATTACTATTGGCGCGATTGTTGTAAAGAGGTCCGTAAATAACATTTACTAAACATAAACAAATGGAGGATATCATGATCAAAGTGAGTCCAAAAAATCAGAAAATCACTTTCCAACTGGAAAAGCAGAACGCAGACAGCGTAGCCGTTGTTGGTGATTTCAACAATTGGGATAGCAATGCAACCCCGATGAAATTTGTAAAACGCAGTGGCGTTTGGAAGGCAGATGTAACCGTATCCAGCGGCGTTCATGAATTTCGCTATCTGGTAAACGACAGCGAATGGATCAACGACGAAGAAGCACCGGCAGTGCCGAACGCATTTGGTACCAGCAATTCCGTAGCCGAAGTTGTTGCCCCCAAAGCACCCGCAAAAAAGAAAATAGCAAAGAAATAGTGTTGCATTTTTGATGGGGAACGGCGACAATCGTTCCCCATTTTTTTGTAATTTTTTTATTGACAATCCAGGATCGGCACTATATATTTCGCGCCGTTGTTACAGAATATTCCGGAGTAGCTCAGTGGTAGAGCGAGTGGCTGTTAACCACCAGGTCGGGGGTTCAAATCCCTCCTCCGGAGCAAGAATTCAGATTGGTCGCTAAGCGCATGTTTAGCGACCTTTTTTCGTTTACACGCCGCACATAGCCCCGCACGACAGCAGCAGAATACAGAAATACAAACGGCGCATCCGCTATTTCTAACCAGAATAAGACCTGAAAAGCTTGAACGAGAATTACCCGACTCACCTTTGCTTATTTCAAAAAAAATCATTTACTATCCGGTTTGTAAAATATGTTTACATGACAAAAAATATTCAGAAAAATGAATGTTGCAGTCGGATTAAGTTATCATTTCAATTGCTGGAGTTTCCGGACAATTGATTAAATTGCACCGTTAGGATATAGTTCATCAAGCTGAATAAAAACATATAATTAGAAGACTGCCAGGAAGTATTGTTTTATTCATTTGCAAAGATTTGACTTGATTATCCGGTATTTGCTTTGCTTCTGTCACGATACAAAAAATGTATCGAAGAAAAAGGAGTCTCCGATGAAATACAGAGCCATCAATCTAAACATATTTTTGGGAATTTTTTCAATATTGCTGCTGTCGAATCTCTGTTTGGCAACAAATTATTATATCGCGATAAATGGCAACAATAACAACAACGGGTTAACCGAAAACACCGCATTCCGCACGATACAATATGCAGCCGGAATTATTCAACCCGGTGATAGCTGCATTGTCCTCCCCGGAACATATAACGAACGTGCTGAAATATTGATTTCCGGAAATGAGAATGCACCCATTGTTTTTGCTGGCAGATCTGGCGCGATTACCAAAGGCTTCAAAATCCGGGCAGATTTCATCCATATTGTTAATTTTGAAATGGTAGAAAATGGCATTTCTGTTAGAGGAAAGTTTTGTCAGGTGATCAATAATACGATAAAAAATCTGGGATTTGTAGGTATCGATTTAATTTCGGAGCCGCAATATGCGGACAATGCCACGGTGAGCAATTGCCGCATCAAAGGCAATACAATCACTTACGCCGTAAAATGCGGTATTCGCGTGATGGGACAAAACCACATCATCGAGGAAAATGAAATCAGCCACACGCTGGAATGCTCGCCATACAGCAGCTATTGCGACGATGCGGACGGCATTCGCTTTTTCGGCAGCGGGCACATCATTCGCAAAAATCATATTTTTGATATTTTGCACGAACCCGAAAATCTGACCGATCCGCATATCGACATGTTCCAGACCTGGAAAACCGCGCGAAACATCATTTTTGAACAGAATTTGTGCGTCAGCCCGAACACCAGCGGCAGCAATCAAATCGTCATGATTTCCGAAGAACCGGGGGAAATTGTTGAGAATATTATTTTTCGCAACAACATTTTTGTGATGAGCGATCCCGGGTATTGCCCGTTGAATATTCACCAAAAGCGCGCCGATGACTGGATCGAAAATATCCAAATTGTGAACAATACGTTCATTCACCGCAACCTGAACGGGATGGGCGAATACGCCATCAGGATGATCCGGGTGAAAAACGCGACCGTCAAAAACAATATTACTCTCGATTTTGGCAATGGCAGTAACTACAATAATTACATTACTTTAGAAGATTGCGAAAATGTAGATATCGGCACGAATCTGATTTACACAACCAACGGCATTGCACCGCGAGGCGGCCCATTTTCCGGTGATTTGTGGATGATTAATCCACAATTGATGAATTTGCAGAACGGGAATTATCAACTTACGGCAGGTTCACCGGCGATTGACGCCGGAGTTAATTTGCAAATTGTTACCAACGATTTTGCGGGAAATCCGCGACCGGCCGGCAGTGAATTTGATATCGGTGCTTACGAATTTTCGGGAACAGCCAACTTGCCGCCGGCGCCACCGGCCAACGTGCGCATTTCCCCCGGCGGAAATTGATGCGATGAATGTGTTTGAATGGATTGATTTTCGATGACATTTTTCTGATCGATCGCCAATACGTAAAAATAGAAAATCATCAAATCCGGACCCAGCTTGGTTGCCAAATTTGCCTCGGTAATCGAATACACTACGGTCATCGCAATCACACTTGCAGCTTTCACCGCAAATGAAAAACCGAAAACCGCAGCATTTTTCCGGAAATTCATATGCCAACGGAAACCGCACAAAATGACACCCAACAACGCCAAAAAACCGATAAATCCCATGGAAACCAGCGTTTCCAGAGTGCCATTATGGGCATGATCTGCAAACCAAAAAGTTGCTGTAAATCCTGCATTTAGCACATATCGGCTCATGCAGTAACCATGCCCGAAAATGAACGATTGAACATCCTCAACGATAATGTCCACCGCGTTTGACCAAATGAGCGTACGTCCCGTAAATGACGTTATTTCTCCGGCATCCTGCCCGCGATTGATCATTTCAAAAGCTTCGGAAATTGCCGGAATTTCCAACATGAGTGTTAGAACAAACGCCAAAACAACTGCGGAAATTATTGCAACTGACGCCACGCGTAAATACAATGATTTCATATCTTTACCGATAAAAAACCAAAGATGGAGCACACCGCCGATCAGCAAACAAAACATGGACATCCGCGTTCTGGCAAGCACAATAATTACCAGACAACACAGCCGGACAATCCATAAAATCACCCTTTTTGCACCGGCGGTATCGCGAAAAGACAACCAGAATCCGAGTGCGGCGAGAAAGCTTAATTCATTTGCATGTGTAGCGCCCATTCCCAATCGCTGTGGCGCATTTTCCGCATCACCCGATAAAAATAAATATGAAAAAATGGCATTATAAACAACCAAACCGACGATCGTCGCAAACCAGGTAAATTCAATTTGCTGCAACTCTTTTACTGTTTTCGATTGTTGAACCATTGCCATTGTCAGAACGGCCGTTCCGGCGAGCAAAACCCAATAACCGATGACTTTTGTGGGATATGGATTAAACAGTGCAGAAAACAAAGCGACAGCAACAAACAACGTCATTGCAGTAGATGACGCTTTCCAGTTTTTTGATTTGGTGAGAATTAAAAAGCCAATTAAACCTGCGAGAACGCAGGCGATCAGTTGTGCGATAATCACCCAATCAACCGTTAATTCCTCAACGCCTTTTCCCCGGGAACGGAAATGCGCTCCGGTGAAAATCATAATCGAAATCCAGCTAACAAAGGATAGTTTTCTCATAAACATTTGTAATTGACAACTTTTTTAAACGACAATTTGATAAACAGTTACTGTTTAGCGGCAATTATTTCATGTTGCGGAGAATGACCAGCTTCGCTTTTTTTACCCAATTTCATCACCCGTTTGATGTAATAAAAATTCATCATGACCCACGGCATTGGATCAGAAATTGCAAATACCTCAAAATGTGAACGGTGCAGCACACTTTCCAGCCACTCCCGAAATGTCATTAGTCCGCGTTTTCGGGCATTAAGAAAGGATAAAAAATCGCGCACGGGACGAATCATCCGAGCACCGCGCCGGTATTCGCCAACCACCGGCAGTGGTTGACCAGCCAAACGATTGTAAACAAAGTATGCAATATCGAAACCACTCTGCCGGATTAATTCCGTGGCATTTGTCAATCGCGGATTACATTCCATTAATTTTAATTCACCATCCCGTTCGTCGAGTTTAAATTCGATTGCACCAAGCCCGACGTAATTGATTCCTTTCAAAAATTTTAATCCTAATTCTGCCACTTTTGGATTCCAATCCGTCATATGGTAAGTGCCGTTTCCGGAATCGTTGGGATATTGACGCAGTTTTCGTTTGGTAAAATGAAACAACGGCACGCCGCTATTATCCAGATAAGAATAATAACTTTGAAACGAATCATTGCTTTCTCCCGGAATTACTTCAGTTACAATCAGATCAGCGCGAAACCCAAACTGTTTTCCCGATCGTTGGATGTCGTCAAACTCGCGCAACAGTTCGGCGCGATTATTGACAACAAATAATTTTTTGACAAACTGACGTCCCCGGAATTCATGTGAAAACCGCGGTTTCAAAGCGCAGGGAAAGGGCACTTCATCGATGATTGATTCCAAATCTCTGCGGTTTTTCACCAGCCAGATTTTGGGAGCCGGCACACCAATTTCCCCGGCTAATTGGTAGGTTTTTGCTTTATCGAGCATTGCGAGCAACAAATTATCATCAAATTCCGGCAACATAAAATGGGGCGATAAAACCGAACGATTGGCAGCTGAAAGCTCAACCACATCATCCGAACAGGGAAAAAGAACCGAGCCATGATAAGGTTTGGCAGCTTCGCTGGTCAGCCAGTCCAGCCATTCGTCAATATTTTTACCATGAAACGGGATACGCGTCGCGTAACGGGAATACCGGGCATGATTTTGGGGAATATCCAGCGCATAAACGGTAATTCCGCGACTCCCAAGACTCCGTGCAATTGACAAAGATACAATTCCGCCATCCAACAGCAAAACCGGCGGACGTTCGTTTTTCTTTACTGAAATCATGGGTTTTCCTTTGTAAAAATCTTTTTGGTTCGCAAAAAAATAAATTTTCAAGATATTGTTTTTATTTCATTTAAACACCAAATGTCCTGTTTGCAATTTTCACGGATTTGGTATAAAATGATTTATCTCAGAGATATTCTGTCGTCAGTTTTTGTAGCTGAAAACGCCATCCGTCCGTTTGGCACCGGAATTTTCAGCAGTCGCTGCAAAATAGGAATAGCGACGCGCACGCTATTTTCAGGATTCCGGGTTTGATAGTGATAGTGAAGCCCTGGCGAGCAGTTGATTTCGATAATTTTTCCGCCGCTTTTTTTAAGCGACACGCTGATATCCGGTGTAATAACGTCGATGCCCGCCAACTGAATCCCGACAACTTTGGCGGCGTGGGCGCATTCCGCCATCAGCTCGCCGTCAACTTCATTCAACACCGAAACGCACTCAACGGCGCTGCTTTCGTTGGTTGTGGATTTGATATTGACCACCTGCCCGTTTTCCGGAACGGATTTCAGCGATAAACCGTTTCGTTTCAGGGTTGCGCGGCAGTCAAAATCCGTCACCAGCACTTTCAACGCAGCAGTCCCTGCATTTTCAACACGGCGCGCATTTTCGGTGCGGATCAATTCCGAAATGGTTGACTGACCATCTCCCATCACATGCGGCGGTTGACGACAAATAGCGTCAATCAATTTGCCATCGAGATAAAGAAAGCGATAAACATCGCCGGGAACTTGTTGTTCAATCATAATCTGCGGGCAAAAAGCAGCGGCAAAAACGGCGGCACGAATCAACTCAAATTCAGATTGCACATTGGTGGTAACGCCGGTTCCGCCCGCGCTATCCAACGCAGGTTTGACGACACATGGCGATTGCTGAGAACGCAAAAAGGTTTTTGCCTGCGCCAAATTATCCAAAGTGAACACACAAAATTCCGGCACAGGAACGCCATTTTCAGCGAGAATCGAACTCACTAACGGTTTGTTGCGCGCCACCTGAAGCGTCGCAAATGAGTCAATTTCGACCAGATAATCTTTTACCCAGGTTTCTCGCCGGTTGTTAGAAATCTTGTAAAATCCGCGACCTTTTTCCTTAAATTCAACAGCCAGTGTTTCGGCGGCTTCCTGCCAGATTTTTTGATGAAAATCTGTAAAAACATCTTTCAATTGCAGCGCATTTCCGCGCAATTTTTGCCAGCCGTGGCGCAGGAAAAACAGAATTCGCAACAGTTTGAAAAGCCATTTTTGTGATAAAAAAAATTCCATCTTCCTTCCGGTTTTGATATTTCAAATGTTCGTGAATATTCCGGTTTACAGCGGTTTAGCTACGGTTTAGCACAATTGGCACATAAGAAATCAGCCCAGCAATCGCCCCGACAGTTACGGTAATTGCTGCGCCGAGTGGTCCCATTTGGGGAATGAACAGCCATGCGGCAATCGCCGTCACAGCCAACGCAATCAGCCGGCTAACCGATTCTGTATTTGCCCGCCCTTTACCAACAATCACCGCAGTGATCACGCTGTGAATACCGAGCAGCGTCATTCCGACTGCCTGAAGCAGATAAACCGGCATTCCGATCAAATATTGTTTTCCAAAAAACTGCATGACAAACCATTCGACCGAGAGCACGTAAATGATTAATAATCCTGTATTTATGAACAGCGTGATTCCCAACATGGAAACCAGCATTTTTCGATGTTCTTGCGCTGCTGTTGCGGCGGTTTTTGGCATCAGGATAGTGGCAATACTGGACGGCACGAAAAAAAACAACAATCCCAGATTTTTCGCGACCGAATACAGCCCTACTTCCGAGTTTCCGCCGCTGTGCTCCAAAAATAAAATTGGTATCGAGCGATACAAAATATAGCTGGCATGCGATATCCAAATTGGCACGGAAAATTTCAAGATTTCACGAATCATATCGCCATTGACATTCGATATGCTGAATCCGGCCGGCAGCGACCAAAACATCTGCAACAGCACCAACGGTAAAAAATAGGATGCGCCGTAAATCATCAGCGCCAAAATGGGAGAACGAATATCGAGCGCATAAATCAGCAGAAAAACCAGTAATAGCTGAATAAAATTACTCCCGAGATACGCAGTTGTGAGCCGTTCCAGCGAGAGAAAACCGCTGGAAATTCCCCAATAGGTGTAAAAAACCGTTAACCCGAACAAAATGGTGATGATCCCGATATTCAATTTTCCAAAAATGTAAAGTGTCGGGACGGTGATCACCAGAGTGCTGGCTAACACGCCAAAAAAGACGACCCATAGATTGGTCATCAACTGCGGCAATTCTTGCGGATTGTGGTGCTGTTTTCCGATGAACCTCGCCATCACATGCTGCCCATACGGCTGGGTTCCAATGGCAACGAGCATGGATAACGTGATGCCGTATTGCACAAAACCGTAATCTTCGGGAGAAAAAACTGCAGCCAAAATCAGGGAAAAAGCCATTCCCATTATCCGGGCAAGCCCCATTCCCACCGGCAGCAGCACCGCACCTTTGAAAATAAATCGCCAGTCGAGTTGTTGCAGTCGCTGTTTCAGGCGGAGATCAGAGATGAGCTGCACCGCTCCCCTCCCATCAGCACGACCAGCTCCTGAAATGCGCTGTTCCAGCGATCCTGTTTTTCGCCGGATAGCGCGGCAATTTCAGCCAGCAGTTGCGATTCATTGAGTTGTGCGGCGTGAATGCCGTTTGCGATGCTTTCGACGGTATGTTCGACGAAAACAGTGCCCTTGCTGAAATATTCCGTAAGCACCGGTTGGCGCGACAGAATCAGCGGTTTCCCAACCGCCATTCCCTCGATACCGCCAGCAACCAGCGAATACGATGATGTCGTAAGCGTCATTATTGCATTTGATGCATACAGTTGACGCCAATAATCCTGTTTATAGAGATAGCCGGGGAAAATGACATTTTCCGGCGCGGATTCGAGCATTGTTTTTTCTGCGCGGGCTGTGTTGCCTAAAATAAATATACGGATATCCGGCAGTTGCCGCGCGGCTTCGATCACCAGATGCAACGGTTCGTCATTGTGAAAATTGCTGATAACGGTTACCGCAAATGGCATGTTCGCGTTGATCTGCCGGTCGTTTTCATACAGCACAAACGGCGGACGCTCCATCATAATCGTATCGCCACCCCAGGATTGAAAAATCCGTTGCTGACCGGCGTGATCGACCACATTTGTAAGCGCGCGTTTGGCCAAAAACCGTTGCAACGGCGCTGCCCAACCCCATTTTTTGCCGATGTAGGAATGTCCGTGCACGTTCATGACAAACGGGGTGCCGGTCAACAAATGATACAAATACACACACAGCGGTGCAAAAACCGGTGTGTTGATAACATACACAACCGAGGGTCGTTCGCGAAAAAGTAAGTACAATGTTTTCAAGAACATAAAAGGATATTTAATTGGTGCGAGCACCGGTACTTTGTGGCGCAAAAAATGAACAAAGTGAAGCGATGCATTCAGCCGTTTGGCAATGTCTTCGCTGTCCGGATTGTCCGGTCCCCAAAAAATTACGGTTGGTTTAAAATCGCGAATTTTATTAAACAACTTTTTCTCCGTCTCTGTAAAAATATAACTTTTTACACCGGTTGTTTACCCGGTGATGGTTTCGACTTTGGTTGTGATTATCTGTTTTGTGCTGCGAACGCATACAAAATCCAGCCCAAATGGTACGGGCGACATTCGTATTTTATTTCCAATTCCGTTGATTTTATGTCTGTTGATGCCCTGACAGCCGCCCAAACACCGTCCCAATACCGCTGGTTCGGGTCTTTGTGAATACAGCGCCAAACCACGTTTTCATCGGAATCGATCATATTCGCGCCCAATTCATTGACGCCGCTCAGCCATTTCAACCCTTTAAAAATTGCCGGATGAAAATTTTCACCGGATGCGTCGGCGACTTTGAGCAACATCATTGGCGCCATCCCATTTTGGTGGGTGCCGAAAACGGGGTATTTGCCAGCCATCCGACCATTTGTGGCGTCGTAATGCCACCACCACTGCCCCATTTCCCCCTGATGACGAACGATCGTTTTGGCGCATTCAACCGCAATGGCCAGCGCATCATCGTTATCAAACGCTCTCGCGAAAGTGGTTAATCCATAAACCGGATACACCTGATCCGCAAAACTGCCGATCCAGCCGCGCATAAAGCCTTTCACCGTCGATTTTGGCTGGTGCCGGAAAATTCCTTTTCCGTGATAATTGGTTAACAATTTCCGATATGCACTGATCGCCAGATTTTTCCAGCGTTCTTTCTTTTCATCCGCAATAATTGCGTACGATGCGCCGGTGAGTAACCACCCCAGGCTCATTGCAAAATCCTGCGAGACATCCGGGTATTTTTGAAAAATATTCGCAATATCCAGTTTCGAATAGAGTTGATCGAGTTTTTCCGGTTTTGCCAATGCAAACAGCCAGAGCAATAAACCGACATCACCGCCATTTTCAATTTGTTCAGTATTGTCGAAAAGATGTTGCAAAGTAAGTTGCAAATCGATTGCCGGAACACCGCCATTTCGCTCGTATTCGTGTAATCCCAACAGGGTTATTATTGAATACCGATAGCTCACTCCCTCTTTTTGCAAATGTCCGTTTTTACCCAAAAACATCCGCTCGATAAACAGTTTGCTTGCGGAATCGTACATTGCCGGCAGACCGTTAACGGCCACTTCAACCAGTTGAGCGCGCAGCTGATTGTATTCTTTCATAGTTTCATTTTTATTGATGCCATTGGAATATCTGCCGTGGCAGCCAGGTTCCCTGAGCGACGTGTTTTGCATTAAACCTCCAGTTTAGCAATGATTTCGTTGACAACCTGATTCAGCACTCCCTGATTTTGGGGAATGAATTTTGCGGATATATCTCTTTTGCGCAGCACAATTTTTTGGTAAACATCATCCGGTTTTTCCAGCAGCACCAATCGACCTGTGTTCGCCAAATGGCGATCGACCGCGCCAATTGTCCCGCGGAAAATGCTGTAAACCGGCACACCGAGCGCAGCAGCCTCGCGGTTGATGGTGCCGCCACCGCTGATGACCAGATCCGAATGCCATATCAGGTTGAGCCCGTTTACCGCTTTTTGGGGAATGATGATGGCGCCCGTTGCAATCAAATCCGCCCAATTTTGGCGAATGGCTTCCTCCTGCCGGCTGTTTCGCGGTAAAATCACCATTGTGACAAATTGCCGTTCAGCGAAAAAATGGATCAGCGCGGCAAACAGCTTCTCGCTTTCTGAATTGTGATAATGTGCTTCCGTCGCCGGCGGACGAATGGTGACAATAAAATTATCCGCCGCCAATCCCAGTTCTTCATAAATTGCATTGTCCGGCTCAAATGCGGCAACATACACATCTTCCTTCAAACCGTCATATCTCGAAACGTGTTTGTATCGCCGGAATTTCGCCAGATCGTCCGGCAAAAGCGCCGGAACCAGCGCATATTTTTGTTTCATGAATTTTGGCAATCCGGCGGTGTGCTCGTAATCGAACATCGCCATTGAGGGGATGCCGAGCAAAATACATGTAATGGACATCGCTCGTGAGCCGTGCGCAACTGCCAGAGACGGGCGGTGATACAACACCAGCCACATCAGTTGTAACACCCGTATCGCCAATCCGATGGCTTTCAGAAATTTGTTTTTGCCGTAATGACCGCCGACCAGTATCAGTTGAATGCCAAATTGATCCGCCAATTCCTTCACTTGATACGCATCGCGCCCGGTAATCAACAGCGGATATCCGCGCAGTTTTAGCTCAACAATAATCGGGTGAAAAAATGGCACGTGCGGCGAGTTATCCAGATCGATCCAAATCTGTTTATCGGATATCGATTGGCTCGCATCCAACGCGCCTTCCGCAATGGTTTTTGTCCAAATGCCCATAATTGCTTCCATGTTTTGTATAAAATTCCCTTTTTGAACAACTCCGGGTTCTTATTCAGAAAATGAGAAAGTCACAAGATTCAGGATGAATTTCGGGGACCGGGTAACGCTTTCATTAGCGTTGGTTCGCTCCCGTATGGATAATAATAATTTCCGCCATAGCCGTACCGGTAGCGGTCGGCGAGCATATTCAAATCGCATCGGTTGATCACGCTGCCAACAATATTGATGTTGAATGAACTAAATTCCTGCAGGGTTTTGAACAGCGCATCCCGGTTGGTCAAACCGGGTTGGATGACCAAGATTACATCTTTCACGATTTGTCCGAGTACCAGCGTATCTGCTGTCCAGTTGGTCGGCGGCGTATCGATTAGCACGTAATCGTATTCGCCCGAAATCGAATGGATATATTCCGAAAATTTTTCGTTGCTCAACAATTCACTGGAATTATCCACAAATCCGCCGGCGGGAATGACATGCACATAATTATCTTGCTCGTCAAACGCATGGTGATGAATTGCCGGTTCGACAATGCCATTGGAAAGGAATTGAATTAATCCCGGCTCATCTGTTTTCAGATTGTAAAATTTCCCGGTTCTCGGGCGTTTCAGATCGCAATCGATTACCAATATTTTTTTTCCGGAAAGCGCCAGAGAGACTGCAAAATGATTGGCAATTGTGGTTTTTCCGGTGGACGGCTCGCAACTGGTAAATAAGATTACATTGCGGTCGGGCAGCATGTTTTTTAAGCGCGCCTGCATGATCCGGTACGATTCCCGAAAACCATATTGACTTTCAGATATCACCGGAAAATGGTAATTGATCGAAAATCCGCGCCCCAATTGTTTGCGGATATCGCGGTTATAATTTGGAAAAATTGCCATAATCGGCAAATGTGATGCGGCTTCCAGTTCTGTTAAATCCTGCACGCTGGGGTTGATGTATGCTCTAAAAAAAATGATGCCGATCGACAGCATAAAACCCAGCATTCCGGCAATCAGCAGATTCAGTTTTTTACGGGGCAATTTTGCTTCCATTGGATAAAAAGCGGGATCAACCACCATTATATCCTGCAATTTTGATAGTTCGGCGATTTTCATTTCTTCCCGTTTATCCATCAGCAAATTGAACATTTTTTCGTACGCGGATTTTCGCCGCTGGATGTCCACCAATTGCTTTTGCTGAATGGGTAACGAAGCCACTTTTTTGCTGTATTCTGCGAGCATTTTATCGAGGTTATTTTTCTTTTCGGTAAGCGAAAGAATAATAACTTCGTACGCGGAAATTGTGCTTTGATTGAAATTTGTCAGATTTCGTTTCAACTCTTCAATTTGCTGGTTTACTGCCAACACATCCGGGTGATTTTCGGTGCGTTTTTGTAACAATTCCAGCCGGGCCAACTCGGCTGTGGAGAGTTTGCGGAGCAATTCCGAAAACGGTGTGTTCTGATTTTCCGCCCGGTTGTTCGGCCCGAGATACGTTTGATCGAAATATCCTTTTTCCGTTAACTGCTGTTTTAACGCCGCATAGCGGGCAGTATTCTCCGATAGCTGCAGCTCCGTATCAATTTTTTCAGCTTCTATCGAGCTCATCAGCGTAAGAATTTCGCGCGAGGATTCGGTTAATCCGACAATCTCGTTTTCGCTCATAAAATTTGAAAGCGACTGTTCCTCTTTTTTCAGATTTTCGGATACTTTTTCCAACTGGTCTTCAACCAGAGAATATGAGTCACGTATAATCTGCTGTTTTTGCGCCAGCCGGATTTCACGGAAATTTTTGATGAGCGTATTGGCAATTTGCTGGGCTAAAAATGGCGATTCCGAGCGCACCGCAACTTCAAATATGGAGGTATTTTTTAATGCCGAAACATCAATCTGTTTTGCCAGTCGCTTAATTACGTTATCCGGATTTTCGAGCGTAAAAACAATTGTTGTGTAGTTGACCGGTTTTTCCCATTCAACGGATAATAACGCATCCGGCAAAGTGAAACGCATCCGCGAGCTTGCGGTGGCTGTTGCCAACGGCTCATCGGAAAATTCGGAAAACAGCAGCACTTTGCCATCGCCGGTGTATTCGAGCGTGAACACAGCCGTTTCAAAAAAGAGTTGTGGCGCAAACGCTGATATTACAATTGATGGCAGCTTTTCCGATTTTATTTTGGAAAGGCTGGATTGATATTCGAACAATGAAATATCATTTATTTCGCGCGAAAAAAATGGATGCGTCAGCGAGTTTATTGTGGCATACAATTGCAATTCACCAACCGTTTTTTCCAAAACAGACCGGGAAGTGATAATCCGGACTTCCGTTTCAACTTCGTCTGTTGTGCGCATTTCCACGATCTGACGAAGCGGGTCATCCGGGTTTTTGTAGGTGTCAATTTCTTTTTTGATGACGGTTTTGGTTTCATAAATCCGCGCGGTGACGGTGTTAAATATAAAAGTAGCGATCAAAAAACCGCTCATAATTCCCAATAACAGCCATTTGTTTTTCAGGATCAAATTTGCAATCATCCTGATTTTTAATCCGGCTGTGGATTTTCCCTCATCAAATGAAGGTATTGATCCGTAATTCATATTGCTTTTGCCTCAATCAAATAATACTAATTTGGTCGTATTCAGACCTGTGTTTCGGTGGATTATAGTGTTTTTTCAAAAAAACAGGTTTCGCTGTCGTGCTCAGGATCAGGAACAAAAATGTTTTGTTTTGGCTGCTCACCTGCAATGGTGGCAGTGATGATATAAACAAAATAGGGGGCAAAATGTCGCCAGGTATTGTTTTTGTAAACGGCCCTCCCCCGTGAGAGAATTTCCGAATGCCGATCGGGATGAAGGTATATTTCCAGAATTTTAGCTGCCAGATTTTCAGCATTGCCAGCCTCAAAATAATGAATATCATCTTCAGAAAAATAATCGCGAATACCGGACGAATCGGGCACGATGACCGGACAATTCAATGAGAGATATTCAAAAATCCGGACCGGAAAATTGATCTCGGTGAAGGGTGTTTTCAGATTGGGAATGATACCCAAATCGGATGCCGCAATAGCCACCGCGATTTCGGGATTGGGAATTGCGCCGTGATAAGTTACGATATTGCTTAAATTGTAATTTTGAACATGCTTGATAAATTTATTCACATATTCGCCACGACCGTAAACATGAAATTCCATCTGCGGAATTTGATTGCGAAGCTGATCCAACGCCTGCAACGCACACAACAAGCCGTGCCGTTTGATGATTGTTCCATGATACATCAGTCTGAAAACCTCGGTTCGGGAGGTTTTCGGTGGCAAATTTTCGACATCTACTTTTTGGAAAAACGCATCGTTCGGCGTATTCATGATGATATGAATTTTCTCCGGTGCGCAGCCGCGAGCCACAAAAACATCCCGAAAAGCCAGGTTGGTCGTGATGATCACATTGGCAACGGCGAAGCTCCATTTTTCCAAACGGCAGAGCAACCGGATAATAAAATGGTTACCGGGAATTTTAAATTTTGTCATAAAAATTTCCGGAACGGGATCGTGAACATCCAAAATGATTTTTACGCCTTTTAGTTTTTGGAGCAATGCGCAAAACACCAACACATCGGGCATGTTATGGACATAAATTGCATCATATTTATTTTTCAGATCCAGCCAGTTTAGCAAAAAAAATACGCGAATGATGAACATCCCATATTGATAAAGATAGGTATATTTCCCTTTTCTTTTGCGCTGGAGGTTCACCCGATGCACGATAACATTGTTGATTTTTTCTCCGGGCAATTCATCTTTTTGTTTATCGCGCAGGCAAATCATATCCACTGCAAAACCGCGTGTTGCGAGCGTTTCCGCTTCCCGTCGCACCCGGACATCTGCCGGATAGTAACTAAACGAAATCATTGCGACGTTTAGTTGTGTTACCGGTTTTGGTTGCTGGTTTTGCTGTTTCATAACATTTATCACTGTTGTTGAAGCTGTTGGTTTGCGGCCGGCGCTTTGATCACAGATTCCCGCCAAAAGGCTGCTATTTGTTTGGGCAACACATGCCAAACCTGATTGCCGTATCGCAAGTTGATGTAATCCAGAAAATCTGCGTATCTTTTCACCGGAAATTCTTCTTTCCGCATGACGCCATCGCCAAAATGCATATAATCCGGGTGCACGTTAAGCAACGCCATCCCGCCATTTTGGGCAATCCATTCCAATTTGTTTTTCCAAATATTGATGTTCGTTTCCTGCATCAGAATGAAAAGTGTAAAATCTTGTGGCAACGTATAAGGCAGTTCTATATATGAACTGCCAAACATGGATTTTATTTCGAACGGAAAAATAGTGCCCACACCATCCGGCATGGGTTCAAACGGATCGGTATCAAATGATGAGGCATCGTATTCGATATTCAATTCGTGTATCCACTCAAAATTGCGATGCATTGCCGGTGAACGAAATCCGACCGCACCCCAATTTTTGATGTATCCGTTAATCCGTTCTGCCCGGCGTAAAAATTCTGCATAATTTTCGTAGAGCCGGCCGTCATGGTTCAATCCGTGAACACCAACCTCAAACCCGTTATTTGTCAAGGTGTGCCGAAGCTCCGAATCGACGGAATATCGTTCCGGAACAAAATTAAACGATGATCGGAAACCGAGTGATTTTTCGAGCTGCATCAATTGCAGACAGCGATCGTGACCGATTGCTGTTTCCACATCGTGGGTGAGCACCAATGCGAATCGTTTACCTTCCGGCCATCCCGTCCATCCGTTGGGCGGCGTTGCTGCGAACCGGTCAACCGGCCAAATCGAACTGAATTTTTCGCGCTGCCGCCGCACGACAGCCCGACGAATCCAAATTTGTAAATGCCGTGGGATTAATGGTTTAACCGCGTAGTATAATTTTCTGACAGCCATAATCTTCTCGATTAAGCAATATGTTTGTAAAGGATTTGACCTGCCATTTTCAGAAGTGAAATTGGCATCTTTTTTAGCAAATTATACCCCGGACTTTGGGGATTTAATTTTAATCGATAATAATTCAGCACTGTTTTTTCGGCTCCCCAACCATCTTTAAATTGAACCAGACCTTCATTTTCAACACTTGTTTTTCCGAAGCAAAATATTTTGTATCCGTTATTGCAACCCCATTGAATGGCATCCCACATCAGCAAAAAATTGGGATTGTGCTTTTGAAACTGTGCATCGGATGCACCGAATTTATAAACGAGAGTATCCCCAAAATGGAAATACACGGCACCGGCAACCGTTTGGTTGTTGTAAAATGCCAGCGATACGAAACCGAGATTCTGCGAAATAATATGTTTATGAATATTTTTAAAGAAATATAACGGCTGCGGCGGTAAACCATGCCGTTTGCGGGTGAGGCAGTGTAACCGGTAATAATCTTCCATCGCTGCCATTGTTGTCAGGTGGCGAACTTCCACACCTTCTTTGATCGATTTTCGTATTTTGCTGCGATAATTGCCGCGAAGATTGTTGAATACCACTTTCTCATTTTCGGTTAGCGATATTCGATGCCGGTAAAAAGTTTCATTCGGCAAATGGTTGGTGTTTAGCACACTTTTTCCGCGGGTTTCGATAAATTGCCAGGCGCCGGTTTTGCCAAGCCAGTTCAATTTTTCCCAAATATTAACCGCATCAGCGCTGTCGCTCAGCAATGGTTCGCAATAATCGGAAAAGGGCAAACAGATGCCCCGTTTACCGGTGAGGCGGCTGTTCACTTCCATCAACGGTATAATTGCATTGATATTATTTTCATTCTTCGACATCAGATAATGCGGCTGATAGCCATAGGAATCCACCAAAACCTTCAGCCATTCTATGGAATGGAATATTGTAGCATCGGGGAATTTCAACACTTCCGCGTTAAAATTCGCCAGCTTCAGCGGGTTGACCACATCTATCTGATCCGGTCGGGAAATTGTTATTGTTGGTGGATTATCCATTTTATCTGGCTTTGATGATGGTTCAATTTTCGGTTAACATTTTTTTCGATTTCAACATCTTCTACAATAACAGGGTTGATTGTTTGGTTAAAACAACGCACGAAACCGGGGATAAAAACGGCGTATTAGTCAGATGCAGATTTAACAAAAATCACACACTCTGAAAAACTTTGTTGTCGTTTCGTAACACATTTGCAACAGCAACTTCGATCCCTTTACGGCGCAACGATGCATCCGCCGCTTCCAACACCTGAACAACATTTAATCCGCTGTATCCGTCACTGCGCGGTTTTTTCCCGGTTTGGATGCAGTCGATAAAGTGTTTTGTTTCCACGCTCAACGCTTCGTATTCCTCAACGCGCGGGATGTAAATATCGCCGTATCGGTAGGAGAAATAGAATTCGCCAAAAGTGTCGTAATAGTCCGGGCGATCTACGCCTTTATCGAAAATTTTGATTTTTTCATTTTGGCTGATGTCGTCATACAGCAACATTTTCTTGGTGCCGACAAAAACCATATTGCGAATTTTGTTCGGATGCAGCCAACTGTTGTGGATAAACGCAATTGTGCCGTCATTGAAATTGAGTGAGGTAGTTGCGACTTCTTCAATTCCCTCAACAAAATTGGATCGTCCGGATGCATTCACGGATGTCGGGAATTTGTTCAGGACAAAGGAAATGATCGAAATATCATGCGGCGCCAAATCCCAAATTACGTTGATATCTGACTGAATCAGCCCGAGATTTACGCGGGAACTGCTTACATACATCACTTCACCGATTTCCCCGCTATCCACGATTTCTTTAATTTTATTTACCGCAGCGGTGTATTCAAACGTATGCCCGACCATCAACGTCAGTTGATTTTTTTCTGCCAGTTCGATCAACGCCAGACATTCAGCACTGGAACGTGTTATGGGCTTTTCGATGAACACATGTTTACCGGATGCCAATGCTTTTTGAGCCAGCGGAAAATGGGTGGAAACCGGCGTTGCGATGATGACTGCATCGAGATCCGATTGAATTAAATCGAGATAGTTTGTGGTTGTTTGTACGCTCGGGTAAAGCGCACGCATACGGTTGAGGCGTGCTTCATCTTTATCACAGCAAACAGCCATATCACAATCCGGATTATTGCTAAAATTACGAATGAGGTTGGGTCCCCAATAGCCACATCCGATAACGCCAATTTTTAACATTTAAACGACTCCTCCATGATCAAAAGGAAACCTTGATTAAGTGTATTGATTTCTGAAATTTATAAGGAACGTAATTACAATCCGGATTTTGGATTAAAAATCAAAAGGGCTGTTTTAATAATTAATTTCATATCCAGCCAAACCGATCGCTTTTTCAGGTATTGCAAATCGATGCGCACCATTTCATCGAAAGTGGTTTTATTACGACCGTAAACCTGCCAAAGTCCGGTAATTCCGGGCTTAGCTTCCATCACCCGGCTTAAATGCCATTGTTGATACATATCTACTTCATATGGTATTGGCGGACGCGGTCCAACCAAACTCATGCTACCCACCAACACATTCATAAACTGCGGCAGCTCATCGAGACTGGTTTTCCGGAGTATTCGTCCGATTGGCGTGATGCGCGGATCGTTTTTTAGTTTGAAAATCGGCGAATGATCTGAGCCGTTATTGATATCGTGAGTGTTACCCTCAATAAGTTTTGCAATGTATTCTTTGTGGATATCGTTGTTGTTGTTCACATACATGCTTCGGAATTTCAGAAATGTGAACAATTTTCCCTGATAACCAACACGCTGTTGGCGAAACAGCACCGGTCCGCTGGATGTCAGTTTTATCACCAATGCGATGGTTATTGCCGCGGGCAAAAATATTGCCATTCCGAAAAGTGCACCAACAATATCAATCAACCGTTTCAGAAAAAAGTAACCCAAATGCGGCGCTCTGTCTTTTTGATAAAACGAAGACACCGGCTCTGAGAGCAATTCATTTTCGTCGGCAATGTATTTGCCATTGGTTTTGGAGGTGCCCGGTCGCGGCGTTCTTTCCGAATGAAATTCCGGTGGTTGCCATTGGTCGTATTCTGAAAGTATGTTGCTGGCCATATCTTTCAACGGATGTTGAAACGATGGCGCAAGACTCGAGTGCCCCCCGTTTTGCAGGGTTGTTTCCAGAGATTGTGCAGAAAGTGTCAAATGTTTCAAAATCAGCAACAGATCCACTTTGCGTTGTTCGTCAAAATATTCCGTTAGTTTCAGCGCCAATTTTTTGATAAATGCCTCACCGTTGCTCAACGGTGTGTCCACCAACAAAATGGCAATTTTGGAATCGCTGATCACACATTTCGGATCAAAAAACCGAACATTTTCCGATATAATTTTCACAACTTTACTGAAAAACGCAGTATAGCTTTCGGCCGGAAACATAATGCTTCCGTTAAAATAATCAGATACATCCAAATTAATAAATGTGCAGGTTAAGCCCGTTCGCATACTGCGATATCGTTCCCGAATCAGCAACACCTGAAAATCTTCGAGCTCGCACCAACCGTAAGATTTGTCCGCGATTTTCACAAACTGAGATGCTTTGTTTTTCTGTGCAGAACGTATTGTGTTCATCATATTCAGTTTTAGGTGTTCCCGCCAAATGATCAGACAATTACCATTTACGATAAATCAATCGTTGTTACGTGTCATTATTCCGTAAGATGTAATAAACAACGCACCTAAAGAAATAAGCGTTGGCGCGCTTAACAGTGAAACAAACTTTTTACGCGGCACATAAACCTGGTCACCGGATTCCATGCCGATATCGTTAATCCGCTCGCCTTTTTGCAAGATTTCTTTTGCATTGATATCAACCTTTGCGCTGTCCTGGACCAGATAAATTTTGCCCAAACTTGCCCTATCGGTTTCGCCGCCGGCCATTGCGAGCAAATCCGACAGTTTTTCCACACCGGTCACATAATAACTGCCCGGATTTCGCACTTCTCCAAAAACATTGATGCGATATAGCGGCAACACGTTCAATTCGGGATTGCGATAGATTGCCTTGTATTTATCAACAACCTCGTCGCGAATATCTTCAAACAACCGATCTTCCGTGGAAAGATTGCCAATGTACGGCAACTGCAAGCTGTTGTTTTTCTGAACATAAAAATCGCCCGAAATAGCATCGGAAATGTTATAAAAGGTGAGCCGAATACCGTCACCGGGATTTAGTGTTTGGGAAAAAGCCGGGAATGCCATCAGAATAAATCCAGCAATCACAATCAAATTAAATCCGTTTCGATACGCCAAATAAAGCTTTTGATACATAAACATCCTGTTGGAATAAATATTTATATCTCCCAATCGTCAGCAAGTTACCAACGATTAATTGCGGCTAAATGAAAACTGAATTAAGAGATAATGTTAATTTTGAATTAAGCCATTCTGAATTGGTAGAAAAGGAGTAGTAGATATCAACCGGTTCTATAATAGTAATCGTATAAATTGGCTGGGATAATGTAAGTCATCATATATTTCAGTTTACATCCAAAAATATTACATTTGCATTAACATTCAATTTCTATTCATTCGAGAAATAATGCACTTCGTCAATTCCTTAATACAGCTGTTTTTAATAGCACGTTTTTTTATCAAACATCAGCCTGCTGATGATTAGCAAAACATAGATATTCACAATGCGTTATCAATTTTTAACACATTACAAACCATTCTGTAATACGAATTGCCATAACTTTCCGCGAGAACAAATGCACAACAGCAAGCTCGATTGTGACAGTTTTTTTCAAATAATTTCATTTTATTGAACATTCAACAAACTTGATGAACAGAAAAACAATATGGACTACACCAGAATTTCCCCCGATGTTAAGCTTGGAAAAAACGTAAAAATATTCGCTTTCGTGAATCTCTACGGCTGCGAAATCGGTGACAATAGCAAAATCGGTACGTTTGTAGAAATCCAGAAAGGTGCGACAATCGGTGCCAACTGCAAAATTTCCAGCCATACTTTTATTTGCGATGGCGTCACCATCGAGGACGATGTGTTTGTCGGGCATAACGTTACATTTATCAACGATGTTTATCCCCGGGCAACCGCCGGTGAAGGCAAACTGCAAACCGAGGATGACTGGGTTTGCGTACCCACTCGCATCAAAAAAGGGGCATCCATCGGTTCCAGCGCCACACTGCTCTGCGGCATAACAGTCGGTGAGGATGCAATTGTTGGTGCCGGAGCAGTTGTCACTAAAGACGTACCGCCAAATACCATTGTTGCCGGAAATCCAGCGGTAATTATTCGCAGGATTGGCAAATAAAACTGAGGTAATGCAGGATTTTTATTTCTGCCACTTCCCCACTGTCTCGGTATAAAAATATATTATCTTCCAACTTGAAATTTCCGGAGAACAAATGAACGTTCCGTTTCTCGACCTAAAATCACAATACCTTTCCATTAAATCAGAAATTGATAGCGCGATTCAGCAAGTCATTGAAAAAACCGCTTTTGCCGGCGGACCTTTTGTGGAAACCTTCGAAAAACAGTTTGCGGTCTATTGCAACTGTGAACACGGCATCGGCGTGAGTAGCGGAACATCCGCATTGTGGCTGGCGCTGCTCGGCTTGGGTATCGGCGCCGGTGATGAAGTGATCACCACACCCAATACGTTCATCGCCACTGCCGAGGCGATCAGCTATGCCGGAGCAACACCGGTGTTTGTGGATATCGATGAAACCAGCTACAATATAGACCCGAATCTGCTGGCAGCAGCCATCACCCCGAAAACCAAAGCCATCATCCCGGTGCACCTCTTTGGGCAAATGGCGGATATGACTGCGATCTGCGAGATCGCCAGAGAACATAATCTTTATGTGATCGAAGATGCCAGCCAGGCGCACGGCGCAATGCATCGCGGTAAAAAAGCCGGTGAATTCGGACATGCCGCCTGCTTCAGCTTTTATCCGGGAAAAAATCTCGGGGCGTACGGCGAAGCCGGCGGAATCGTCACCAATGACGGCGAATTGGCGCAAAAAATCAAAATGTATCGCGATCACGGGCAGTCGCAGAAATATTATCACGAATATGTGGGCTGGAACGGACGGATGGACGGCATCCAGGGTGCGGTGCTTAGTGTGAAATTGAAACACATCGATCAGTGGAACGACGCCCGCCGGGCGCATGCGAAACAATATGATGCATTGCTCGCAGAAATTCCGGCAATTGTATCGCCGGTGGAAATACCAGATGCGAAGCATGTCTATCACATTTACGCCATCCGCGCCAACAACCGCGATTCAATCATCGAAGAGATGAAGGCGCGCAATGTTTTCTGTGGCATACACTATCCCGTTCCGTTGCATTTGCAAAATGCCTACAAATATCTCGGCTACACAGCCGGTGATTTCCCGGTGGCTGAACGCTGCAGCAACGAATACATTTCTCTGCCAATGTTCCCGGAATTGACCGATGAATCAGTAGCGCATGTAGCAAAATTATTAATGAGCATCATTAAATGAGATTATTTGTGAGCTTTTTGACTGTTGCAGCCAATGTGGGATTAATAAACAGAGGCTGATTCGTTAAAGATTTGGCATTTTATTTTCTGGGCTAAGCAATAATTTGATTTAACTTTATCCATCGCAACTTGAAGCCGTAAATCCCAAAAGGGCGTCCGAATACGACGCCCTTTTTATATACCTTAAAAATTAATATTTGCAATTGTGCCTGCCGAATCATGTTGATTGTCAGATTCATTCCATAATTTTTACACCACGAATGAAAAATATTTCAACTTACTGGCAAAATTCGTATTTTATGCAAATGATGACCCGTCAATCAGCGCTGTTTTTTTTGAAAATGATGCCAAATTTAAATTGTGAAATAATATCGACGTCTTTTTTCAGCAAGAACAAAAGACAACGTAAATCCCCGGTACAACAGATGCTTACCGCTATCGTTGTGTTTTCATGGTTTGTATTTTATGCCACAGCTTTTTCCCAATCAGAATCCAATTTTGTTAACGAGAGCGGCATTCCCGATATTCAAAATTTCAGCCCCAAAGATTATCGTGCGTCATCGCAAAATTGGGCGATTGCTCAGGATCTGCGCGGTATCATGTATTTCGGAAATGTGGATGGCGTTCTGGAATACGACGGCGTTCACTGGCGATTAATTCGCACGCCTCAAAATGCCACCATCCGCTCGCTGGCGATGGATAAAACCGGGCGCATCTTCGCCGGCTCAATCGGTGATTTGGGATATCTTGCACCCGATTCAACAGGCACAACCCAATTCGTTTCGCTGAAAGCAAAACTCCCGATCAATTATCGCGACTTCACCGATGTCTGGTACACCCTCATTACACCCGATGGCGTTTACTTTATGACCTATCATTTTTTGGCGCGCTGGAACGGTACAGAAATGACCGTTTTGGATCCGCCGGTCAGCAATTTTTATCGCTGTATCACAATTTCTGATACACTGATGGTTTACTGCGGCGTGGATGTGGGTTTGGCAAAAATGGTGGACGATTCGCTGCAAATCATCCCCAATTCAACCGGTTTCCGATATGTCAATTTTGTAGCTCAGACATCCGATGGCGCCATATTGGGCGCGTCGATCAATAAATTGGTGCGATATAACGGCAGCACTTTTGAAATCCAAAACAGTGCAGTTGATGCGTATCTGGCGAAACACGAGCTTTACAGCGGCTGTGCAATTCCCGGCACAAATTTGTATGCACTGGGTACGTTGAGCGGCGGTGTCGTGATAACGGATGCGGATGGAAACATAAAAAATATACTCAATAAAAACAGCAACTTACGCGATGAAACCATTTGGTCGTTGAACAGTGACAATCAGGGCGGATTGTGGATCGGGATGAACAATGGTCTGGCGCGAGTGGCGCTGCCGCCGCAATCCACTTTTTATGATGAATCGTTGGGAATCGAGGGCACGGTAGAAACGCTGACACGCCACAAAGGCAAATTATACGCCGCCACCAGCAACGGCGTTTATTTTCTGGAACCGGGGGTTTCTGTGCAATCGCCGCCGCAATTCCGGGAGGTTGAAAATGTTGGTGCGCAGTGCTGGGATCTGCTGTCTATCGATGATGATTTGTTCTCCGCTTCGCACAACGGCGTTCACCAGATTTCCGGCAATCGCGGCAAATTGATCTATCAAAAAAACACCAATTCATTGTATCAATCGCGGTTCAATCCAAATTTTATTTTTGTCGGCACTGAGTTTGGTTTGGCGTTTCTCAAAAAAACTGCCGGAAAATGGGCGTTTGCCGGAATGCTGCCGGGCATTAAAGATATGGTGAACACCATTGCGGAAGACGATGACGGAAATATTTGGGCTGTAAACTCGCAAGTAAATGTGCGCAAATTTACCCTCAAAAAAGGAGTGCCTTTCGACAAATTGACGGATGCAGATGTCACCATCACCAACTACGAAAAAACACCGCCATTAAAAAACAAATTGCCTGCCAGTACCTATTTTTTCGACGGGAAATTGCTGGTTTCCACAAATAAAGGCGTGCTTTTTTGGGATGAGGATCGATTTCGTCCGGCTACATTTTTCGGCAATCTGGCAGATACAACGCTGGGTATTATGCAAATAAAACGTTCTCCCGGCGATGTTGACCGGGTTGCTGCCATCCAAAATGGCGAGACAAAAATCGGTGTCATCGATCCGGAAAATCGCCAAATAACGGTGTGGGACAATCCCCGTTTTGCTGAATTGCGTGATCACGGACAAATTTATACGATGTTCCCGGACAACGGTTTTGGCGGCGAATCTACGGCAAATTATCGCTATCTCTGGCTCAGCAACGATGAAGGATTGCGGCGATACGATTTAACGATCACCCCCAATGTTCAAACGGATTACCCGATGCTGATTCGCCGGGTAACGGTCAATTCCGATTCGCTAATTTTTGGCGGAACGGATATTTCCGAACCCGGAACCGTGCACGAACTGCCTTACAAAAACAACGCCTTACGCATTGAATTTTCCGGACTTAGCTACGCTGCACCGGAAGCGAACCGCTATCAGTATTTTCTCGAAGGATTCGACAACGACTGGTCGCACTGGACGGTGGAAAGTCAAAAAGATTACACCAATTTGCCGGAAGGCAATTATCGCTTCCGGGTGCGATCGCAAAATTTACAGCAGCAAATCAGTGAGGAAGCAGCCTTCGCGTTTGCCATTTTACCGCCGTGGTATCGCACAGGATTAGCTTATTTTATTTACACAATTTTGGGAATTCTGGGATTGTTTTCGTTGGTGCGCTGGCGGGTTTCGCTGGTAGAAAAACGGGCGGAGGCATTGGAAGCCATCGTCGCGGAAAGAACCGCGCAGCTCGCCGAACAATCGGAAAAACTGAAAGAGCTGGACAAACTGAAATCCCGGTTCTTCACCAATATTTCCCACGAGTTTCGTACGCCGCTAACGTTAATTTTGGGACCGATGGAAAAACTGGCGGAGGATGTGCAAACGGATAAATCCCGGACCATTTTGCAGGTGATGCGCCGCAACGCAAATCGGCTGTTGAAGTTGATCAACCAGTTGCTCGATCTCTCGCGGCTCGATGCCGGAAAATTATCGCTGCATCTGCAAAATGTGGATGTAATCCCGCTGATGAACGGTATTGCGATGTCGTACGAATCGCTGGCGGAAATGCGCAACATTACGCTAACCGTTGATTTCCCGGAACAACCATTGCAAACGGCGATCGATGTGGAAAAATTCGAAAATATCTGCCACAACCTGTTGTCCAACGCATTCAAATTCACGCCAAACGATGGCAAAATAGATATTGCCCTCGATCTCCAAACCGGTGCAAATTTGAACGAACCATATTTCGAAATCCGCGTATGCGACACCGGCGAAGGCATTTCTGCCGACCGGCTGGAAAATATTTTCAACCGTTTTTATCAGGTGGACGATTCACCCAATCGGGCGTATGAAGGCACCGGCATCGGGCTGGCGTTGACCAAAGAACTGGTTGAACTGCACAACGGCAGCATTTCCGTGACCAGCACACCGGGAGAAGGTTCAGCGTTTACGGTGCGATTACCGTTCGGACAAATTGAACGGGATGTTATCGAAATTATGCCGACGCCGACTGAAATTTTTCCCAAAACAAATGTTTCAGACGAATTTTTTGGCAACAATTCCACCACATCTGCCGAGATGACAGCACCGGAAAACGGCAGCCAAAACACTGCGAAACCGTTGCTGCTGCTCATTGAAGACAATCCGGACATGCGCCTTTACATCCGCACATATCTCGATCCGGAATTCAGCGTCATCGAAGCGGTAGATGGCGAAACGGGTGTGGCAATGGCGCAGGAAACCATACCGGATTTGGTCATCAGTGATTTAATGATGCCCAAAATGGACGGATTCACCGTCTGTAAACATTTGAAAACCGATGAGCGCACCAGCCACATTCCGGTTATTTTGCTTACCGCCCGCGCTGCCCGGGAAGACAAACTCACCGGACTCGAAACCGGTGCGGATGATTACCTGATCAAACCGTTTGATGCCAAAGAATTAGTGGTGCGGGTGAAAAATCTGATTGAATTGCGATCACAGCTTCGCGAACGATTCAGCAACGCAACGGTCATTAAGCCGACGGAAGTTGCCGCAACTTCGATAGATGAATTGTTTCTCGAAAAAATAATTTCGGTGATCGACGCACACATTGGCGAAGAACATTTTTTTGTTGAACAATTGGCCGAAACCATTGGAATGAGCGTTTCGCAACTCAACCGGAAATTGGGTGCGCTGATCGATCAGCCCGCCGGTCAACTGATCCGCTCCATGCGGCTGCAACGCGCTGCCGATTTGCTCAAACAAAATGCCGGAAATGTTGCGGAAATCTGTTACGAGGTCGGTTTTAGTAATCAGGCGAACTTTACCCGTGCGTTCAAAAAACAGTTTGGCGTTTCCCCAATGGCATATCGGCGAAAATACGTTTGACGCCTCTTTCCCCTCGCCACAACCATTTTTTTCATCACAAAAATCTATTTTTTAGCGTAAATGCGCGAAAATGACAAATTTTTGCGCAGTATTGAAAAGATTTTTGCCCACCCGATATCGTAATTTTATCCAGCAAACATCAAGACCGGTTTGATCGATTAACTACCGGCAGAAATACCAATCAACATAAAAGGTGCATCTTGCAAAACTCTGAATCATTCAATTCGCAACAGATCAAAGGATTGGTATGGCGCACAACCAATAATATTCAGGCAAGACAAATAAAAAACGCATTGGAGGCGCTCCGTATTTTATGTGACATACAACAGGATGGTAATGGCGAGCAAGCTGTTTACCTACTCATCGTTCCGAACCCGGCGGATGTTCCCCGGGCGAAGGATTTTATCTGGCGCGATGATTTTGGATTACAACTGAAGCCCATCGGGGAAATGCCGCAAGATTATCATTTGCCAAAATCAGATAACAACCGTTGAATCATTCAAGCGCTTTGAAAAATCACTATTTTAGTTCATCCAAACAAAACAGTGATGATGATGTTTATCCCAAAAACCAGACAAGTCGTTTGCCGGAATGATCAATCCACATCTTAATTGCGAAACCGTTGGGAGACATTTCTCAATGGCTGATTGATATTCAAGATCGAACAAAATGCGACATTGATTGTCTTTCCGCACGACGTATGATTGTCGTATTTTACAACATGTTAATATTTAGATAACGATATGTTTGGCGGTGCGATATGTCACAACGAGAAATTACAAAAAGGATGTTATTATATCGCCGTATTTGTGAATTTAAATAGTGCTTCGCAATTGAGCAACGTGTGTTGATGGTTCAGCATTCCAAACTATTCACCCCCGGATTTCAAATCATCCGGTGATTCACTTCTTTCATTAAGCTGTAGCTACATATTAGCGTCAATTATCTTAAAATAACTGCTTACTCCGCAATGCTTCGGCCTAAACAGAATCAGGTTTTCGAAGCACAATTGTTCAGATTGTATGCTCTTAACATTTCAAGGATGAAATCGTTCTCGCCATTTATTTAATCTGCGATTGAACCACCCGGTGAGGAATTATCTCATCCAGAATTTCGTAAGTCGTTTAATACCTTTACTTTAACGGAGGATGTCCACAATGAATAAATTGGTTTCTGCGAATTTCTGCAAACTAATTTGTCGCAAGTTTATTTTGTTAGGCTTGTTGTTAGTTGCGTCAACCGGCGCACTGTTTTCACAGCCTGCCAGAGATCAACAAACGGATGATACCCAAAATCAACCGGAATATGTTGAAAATGAAATTATTGTCCAAATTAAGGCAACCGCGGCAAAACAGGCCGGATTGAGCCATCGACCGATTTACGGCGCAACCGGAATGGCAGCGTTTGATGCGCTGAACAATCGCTATGGCGTGCGCAGTGCGGAACCGGCTTTCAAAACCGTATCCCAAAAAGCGGCCAATGCTGCCAAAGCCGACCAGTTCGGCTTAACCCGCACATACGTGCTAACGGTATCTGTTGGCACCGACATTGAAGAAGCAATTGCCGAATATGCAAAGCTGCCGGAAGTTGCCTATGCCGAACCGAATCTCATTCGTACTTTGAATGCTATTCCCAACGATCCATTGTATGCCAGCCAGTGGGCGCTGAACAACACCGGACAGGCAATTCCCTACAACAACGTGGGCACGGTCGGAACACCCGGCGCGGACATTAACGCCCAGCTTGCCTGGGATTTGCACACCGGGGATAACAGCATCATTCTGGCGATCATCGACTCCGGTGTCGATTACAACCACCCGGATTTTGCCGGACGCATGGTTCCCGGATACGATTTTTACAATAATGACAACGATCCCATGGATGATAATGGCCACGGCACCGCATGTGCCGGTATTGCTGCTGCCACCGGAAACAATGGTATTGGTGTCGCCGGGGTTAACTGGAACTGCAAGATTATGCCGCTTAAAGCGGGGGGCAGCGGTAATTCGCTCACCTTAACTGCAATAGTAAACAGTATCAACTATGCCGCAGATAACGGCGCTCATGTTCTTTCCATGAGTTTTGGCGGCGGATACAGCGCAACAGAAGAAGCTGCTGTCAACTATGCGCACAGTATGGGTTGTATTTTGGTAGCCTCCCGTGGGAATGGCAACAGCGCATTTGCTAACTATCCGGCAAGTTTTGCCAATGTTATGGCGATTGGTGCAATGAGTCCCTGCAACGAACGCAAATCGCCTTCTTCCTGCGACGGTGAAACCTTCTGGGGCAGCAGCTACGGTGCAGACCTGGACGTAATGGCGCCGGGCACTCGCATCCATACGACAGATATTCTCGGCGCTGGCGGATACTCCGCCGGAGATTACACAGCCACTTTTAACGGCACTTCTTCAGCCGCTCCGTTCGTCGCCGGCGTGGCAGCGTTAGTCCGTTCTTATGCACCATCGCTCACCAATGACGATATTCGCGATGTCATCAACAGCACGGCAGTGGATATCGGCGCTGCCGGTTTTGATATCGAAACCGGCTATGGTCGCGTAAATGCCTACGCCGCACTGAATTTTGCATTGAGTTCCGTTCCGCCGCAAGCTTCTGTTTCACCAACCGGACTCAGTTTCACGATGGACCCGGATCTGACCGACAGCGATGTTTTTACCATCAGCAATACCGGCGGCGCCAACGCCCGCAACTTATTCTGGAATATTACCTACGATCCCGCCTGCACCTGGCTTTCGATCGATAAATCAAGCGGCAGAACCGCTGATGGTGCTAATGAACAAATCACCGTTAGCATCAACACCTTAGGGATGATTGCCGGGAATTACCAATGCACATTGGATATTAACAGCAATGACCCGGATGACCCGGTCATTCAGGTCGTCGTTGATCTGAACGTAAACAGTTTGCCACCGCCGCTGGCGAATATCAGCCCGGCCGCCTTTTCATTGTCACGGAATACCGGAGAGGTTGTCACAGAACCATTGACCATCGCCAACGATGCGCCAACCGGAAATCTGAACTTGCACTGGTCGGCATCCTTTCAGGGTACCGATTGCAACCTGATGAGCTTAAGCCAAACATCCGGGGTGGTTGCTCCCGGCAATGCTGATATCAGTAACCTGACCATCAATTTGGCAGGTGTTTCGGCCGGAAACTATAGTTGTACGATTGAAATTACCACCAACGATCCGACAGCAATAACGGTGCAAATTCCGGTGTCAGTAACAGTAAATGTACCCGTCGTTGGTAGTAATAAACTATATGTAATCAATGGTGGTGGTACATCGGGTGTACCCGAAATATTACGAATGGATCTGGACGGTAGCAACCCCGCATTGATGTATAACAATCATGCACGCCCCATTGACGGGGATTTGGATAAAATCAATCGCAAGCTGTATTGGTTTGACTGGACGAACGATGCACTTTATAAGGGCGATTTGAATGGCACCGGTCAAACAACCGTTATTGGAGGATTGACATCAACCCTCGTTTCCATTGCGTTGGATGTGCCAAACAACCACATGTATTATATTGCCCAAAGCCCGCAGCCACCCCGCATTGTTCGCGCAGATCTGGACGGCAACAACCCCACAGAATTAATTCAAATGCCCGGGCAATATTGGGTAAATGATTTGGTACTTGATATACCAAACGGCTACATGTATTGGACCAACGAAGGTGTCTGGCGGGCAGGTATTGACGGCAGCAATCCTATACATCTTATCCCTCTGGACAATTATAATGCAAATAACACAATGGCAATAGATGTTGCCGGTGGCAAAGTCTATTGGACGCAATCATACCCGAACTCAGCTATTTTGCGGGCAAACCTTGCCGACGGAAGTAACCCAGAGGTCCTGAATAATAACCCGCCCCTTTCAAGTTTTTACAGTCTTGATCTGGATTTAATTAACAATAAGATTTACATGAGCGGCTATTCTTGGGATGGCTCGAACTATAACGGCAGTATTCACCGGGCAGATTTACAGGTTGGCGCAACCCCGGAACTGGTCTACGCAGATCCCACGCTCGATTTCCCACACATAATTTTGGACGTTGCGGAACCCTGTGGCATTACCGGACTTTCCGCCGGTAATCAAACCGCCTGCGACCCGGCGGACAATACCTATACCCAGGATGTGACCGTTACCTACGCAAATGCACCAACCAGCGGCACGCTGGATGTGAACGGGCAGAACTTTACCATTACCGCCAGCCCGCAAACCGTTACACTTGTTGGTCTGGTTTCAAATGGACAGGCTGTAAATGTCACCGCTTCCTTTTCCGAAGATCCGACCTGCAGCTTGACGGAAACTGCCTTATTTACTGCGCCGGAAAACTGCGAACCCTGTGCCATCACGGCGTTAGCCGCCGGCACCCAAACCGCCTGCGATCCGGTAACCAACCTTTATACCCAACAGGTAACTGTTACTTACGCGCATCAACCTGCCAGCGGCACACTGGATGTCAACGGTCAGAGCTATGCCATCACCGCCAGCCCGCAAACGGTTACACTGATTGATCTGGTTTCAGACGGGCAGGCTGTGGATGTCACCGCTTCTTTTTCTGCAGAACCGGCGTGCAGCCTGACGGCGAATGCATTGTTCACTGCTCCTGAAGCCTGTGATGCGTTAGATATTTGTGCAGAAATTAACCCGTTGATTGCGGAAATTGACGCATTACTGAACAATCCCGGCACCCCACGGAAATCCAAAAGCAAGCTGATCAAAGCCAAAAATTATCTGAATAGTGCCTGCGACAACTTTACCGCCGGTGAATACGACCGCGGATATAATGATCTGGCAGACGCAGCGGATGAACTGGACAAAGCGATGGACAAAGGTGCCAACGCCGGAGCCATCCGGGTTGCCACGGTTGATTTGGCGCGACTCATCGCCACCGAAACCATTGCCGATGCCCAAGCCTTTGCCGGTGACCCGGCAATCGATCAACTCCTCAGCAAAGCAGCAGAAGCCCTCGCCGATGGCGATGCCGAACGCGCCGATGACAAATTCGACAAAGCCGTAAAAGAATACGGCAAAGCCTGGGAATACGCCGCAGAAGCCATTCAATTGGCAAATGACACCGGCACCGGCGGGGAAATTTCCATGGATCTCGATCCGATTATCGCTGCCATCGATGCGCTGCTGGCGGATAATCCCAACAAAAAAGCCCGCAAAGCTTTGCAAAAAGCGCACGGCAAAGTGACAGATGCCCAAAGCAAATTCGACAGTGGCGAGATCGAGGACGGTTACGGTAAATTGGAAGATGCCGCCGGATACCTGGAAGACGCAACCGATGAAGGTTCGGACGCCGATCCGGTGATCGCCGACCTGCTCTCGCTCGGTCGCGATTACGCGGTTGCCAAAATCACTGAAGCGCAAACCTACGCCGGAACACCTGAAGTGGATCACCAGATCACCAAAGCCCAGAATTACCTGAGCGACGGTGACAGCTACGCCGGACAGGGCAAAAACGAAAAAGCAATGGATCGCTACGGCAAAGCATGGGCAGAAGCACAGGAAGGCGTGCTGCTCGGCAACGGGCTCGGCAAAACAACCGTCGAACCGGTTGTGGTCATTCCCACCGAATACGGGCTGGATCAGAACTATCCCAACCCCTTCAATCCGGTAACGACCATCCGTTTCGCTCTGCCGCAATCCGGCAACGTGACGCTCAAAATCTTCAACCTGAGCGGTCAGTTGGTGCGCACGTTGGTCAGCAGCGAGTTTGCTGCAGGACAACACCAGATCGTTTGGAACGGTCGCAATGATAACGGCGAAAAAGTGGCCAGTGGTATGTATCTCTACCGCATCACCGCCGGATCGTTTGTGCAAACCAAAAAGATGATGTTGATGAAGTAATTTTGGGAAAGTAACCATCATTTTTCTGATTAAATCAACAAACCCCCGGGCGTCTGTGACATCCGGGGGTTTGTTGTTATTGCGTTCCTGTTTCTCAACCCACCGGGCATTTTTGGGGCGAAATTGCCAAAAAAATGTGCCCAATGCGCGAAAATGACAAAATTATGCGCAGTATTGAAAAGAAATCACCCTTCTGAAAAGCTAAATTGACAGCAGCAACAGTTTGAAACACGCCACAGGAAGTTCCTGAGGTTGCAGTAACCGCCCCGGGTTCTCCTGTGATAAACTATTCAACAGTTTGGTCTTTGATAAAACATGATATTGCAATATGTGACCCAAAACTCTAACGTTTTTTCACTCGCATGTATATTTCGCAATCCGCGACCGGAATTACGGTTCACTTTTAGCGCGGGATACTAACCTTAAACAGTCACACCTGTATTTGTAACACCTCTGAACATCATTAGAAAATTTTCACAGTCTTTGGTTTTTATTAAACACCCCTTACTCAGGAGGAATTATAAATGATTGTTTTCAATACTATTGAACCCTGGCAACGAACACTCCGTTGCATTTTCACCGCGATGGCACTATGGCTGCTGTTTGCCGCCTCGCCGGTTCTTGCACAGGAATCGATGATGTCTGCACCACAGACACCCGTATCCGATCTGCTGAACGCAGACGGCACCATCAACCTCAACAACGGATTTTCCGGTAATCTGGACTTGAATGGATATCACATGGTAAACGGGCCCAATGGCGAGCCGCGCTTTGTGCCGATTAACCAACCGCAACCCACCAGCGCTCCGGCACATTTGAGTTCAGCCGGTGATGGTCTATGGGATGATCAGTTTTCCGGCAGTGGCGTATCCGGGGCGAATAATAATGTATTAACAACAGCCATCATCGGGGGTGAACTGTATATCGGCGGATATTTTACGACAGTAGGTAACGCTGCTGCAAAAAGTATCGCCAAGTGGGATGGTACATCCTGGCAAGCATTGGGTGCCGGGCTCAATTTTAATGTAATCGCCATCATTGAATTTAACGGTTTTATCTATGCCGGAGGTCAGTTTTCAAGCACCGGAGATGGCAGCGTTACCGGGCTAAACTACATTGCCAAATGGGACGGCAGCAACTGGACACCGGTGGGTTCAGGATTCAATAATGCAGTAAGAGACTTTGCCATACTCGGTGGCGAATTGTATGCGGCCGGAGACTTCACCCAAACCGGAGATGGCAGCGTTACCGGGCTAAATTACATTGCCAAATGGGACGGCAGCAACTGGGCAGCTCTGGGAACCGGGTTCAACAGCATCGTCTTTTCTCTGACCCTCATTGGCACGGATATTTATGCCGGGGGATGGTTTACCAAGACCGCGGATAACAGCGTCACACTCAACCACATCGCCAAATGGGACGGCACTTCATGGTCGGCACTGGGAACAGGGCTAAGTGCTACCATTGGGATCTTTACGACAACTACTAATGGCACGGATCTTTACGTCGGGGGAGACTTCACCCAGACAGCAGATGGCAGTGTCACACTCAACCGAATCGCCAAATGGGACGGCAGCAGCTGGAGCGCGTTGGGATCCGGGCTGAATAGTCCTGTCAGGTCCCTTACCGCGATCGGCACAGATATCTATGCCGGGGGAGAATTCATCCAGACCGCGGATGGCAGCGTTACCGGGCTAAACCGCATCGCCAAATGGAATGGTACCTCCTGGTCTGCGCTGGGGGCCGGGCTTGATGTAGAACTTTACAGAGCTGTCAATGCTTTGTCCAGCAGTGGTACGGATCTTTATGCCGGGGGATCTTTTAGCCAGACCGGTGATGGCAGCATCGTCGGGTTAAACAATATCGCCAAATGGGATGGCAGTAGCTGGTCAATACTGGGAACGCGCGGCAAAGGATTATTCCTACCCAACAGTTCAGTTAATAGCATGGTTGTCAGCAATGGCATTCTGTATATCGGTGGAAGCTTCACCCAGACCGCGGACGGCAGCGTCACGTTAAACCGCATCGCCACATGGGACGGCAGCAACTGGTCCACGCTGGGATCCGGGCTAAATAGAATTGTCAGATCCCTGACCTTCATCGGAACAGATCTCTATGTTGGTGGAGACTTCACCCAAACTGCGGACGGTAGCGTCACCGGTCTCAACCGCGTCGCCAAATGGGACGGCAGCAACTGGTCGGCAGTTGGTAACGGGCTAAACGCATCGGTAAATGCCCTTACCACTTTAGGCAGCGATCTCTATGCCGGGGGAAACTTCACCCTAAGCGGGGATGGCAGCGTCTCACTCAACCGTATTGCCAAGTGGGACGGCAGTAGCTGGGCAGCAGTTGGTGCGGGGCTAAACAGCTCTGTCTATGCCATGACCGTCATCAGCAGCGATCTTTATGTTGCCGGATTCTTCGTCCAGACCGCGGATGGCAGCGTCACCGGGCTCAACCGTATCGCCAAATGGGATGGCAGCAACTGGACAGCCGTGGGACTCGGCTTCAACGACCTCGTCTGGTCTCTAACCACCATCGGCAGCGATCTCTATGCCGGAGGACGCTTCACCCAAAGCGGGGATGGTCTTCTCGAACTCGACTACATCGCCAAATGGGACGGCAGCAACTGGGCAACCGTGGGACCAGGGTTTAACAGCGATGTCCAAGCCATGACCACTATCGGCAACGACATTTATGCTGGGGGAAACTTCACCGAAACCGGGGATGGCAGCGTCACACTCAACCGCATCGCCAAATGGGACGGTAGCACCTGGTCGCCATTGGGTTCCGGATTGGATAACATTGCCCAGTCTATAACAGGCATGGACAATGATATATATGTCGGGGGATTTTTTACAGTTGCCGGGGGCAAACCGTCGCTTTACATCGGTCGGTATATCTGTGATACACCACCGCCGGCAGAATTGGACATTTGCGCAGAAATAGATGTGCTGATTGGCGAAGTCGATGCGCTGATACTCGATCCCGGCACACCTCGAAAAGCCCGCAAAAAACTTGAAAAAGCCAAGAATTATCTGAACAACGGTTGCGACAACTTCACCGCCGGTGAATACGATCGCGGATTTAATGATCTCGCAGATGCCGCTGATGAACTCGACAAAGCCATGGACAAAGGTGCAGATGCCGGCGCTATCCGCATTGCCACAGTGGATTTGGCGCGACTCATCGCTACCGAAACCATCGCCGATGCGCAAGCTTATGCCGGTGACCCGGCAATCGATCACCTGCTCAACAAAGCCGCAGAAGCCCTCGCCGATGGCGATGCCGAACGCGCCGATGACAAATTCGACAAAGCCGTAAAAGAATACGGCAAAGCCTGGGAATACGCCGCAGAAGCCATTCAATTGGCAAATGACACCGGCACCGGCGGGGAAATTTCCATGGATCTCGATCCGGTTCTGAATGCCATCGACGCGTTGCTGGCAAACAATCCCAATAAAAAAGCCCGCAAAGCGTTGCAAAAAGCGCACGGCAAAGTAACAGATGCCCAAAGCAAATACGACAACGGTGATATCGAAGACGGATACGGCAAATTGGAAGACGCTGTCGGATATCTGGAAGACGCCGCCGATGAAGGCTCGGACGCCGATCCAGCGATCGCCGAACTGCTCACGCTCGGTCGCGATTATGCGGTTGCCAAAATCACTGAAGCACAAACCTACGCCGGTACACCCGAAGTAGATCAGCAGATCACCAAAGCCCAAAATTATTTGAGCGACGGGGACGCTGCCGCTGCGCAGGGCAAAAACGAAAAAGCGATGGATCGCTACGGCAAAGCCTGGACGGAAGCGCAGGAAGGCGTGCTGCTCGGCAACGGGCTTGGCAAAACCACCGTCGATCCGCTGGTGGAAATCCCCACCAGATTCGGTTTGGAGCAAAACTATCCCAACCCATTCAATCCGACGACAGTGATCAGCTATCAGCTGTCTGCTGTCAGCAATGTAAAACTGGTGATCTACAATACTTTGGGACAGCAGGTGCGCACGCTGGTTTCCGGCTCACAGAATACTGGCAGCTACACCGTTCAGTGGGACGGGCGCAGTGATCTTGGCGAGAAAGTTGCCAGCGGCATGTATCTCTACCGCATCACCGCCGGATCGTTTGTGCAAACCAAAAAGATGATGTTGATGAAGTAATTTTGGGAAAGTAACCATCATTTTTCTGATTAAATCAACAAACCCCCGGGCGTCTGTGACATCCGGGGGGTTGGTATTTTGGATTCAGTTTGATTAGCTGTTAATTCCCGAAATATAAAAGATTACACCGTATTGAAATAAACAGTTAATCCTATTATCGCATCAGAACCATTTTTTGCACCTGCGAAACACTATTGGCTGTCATCCGATAAAAATATATCCCGGACGGTAACCCTGTTGCATCAAAAACCACGGAATGAATCCCCGCACCGCGACGTTCATTGATCAACTGAGCGACCACCTGACCGCGAATATTTACCACTTCCAATTGCACTTCTGCAGTTTCCGGTAATGAAAAACGAATAGTAGTAGACGGGTTAAACGGATTCGGATAATTCTGTTCTAAAACAAAATCTTGCGGGAGCTGAATTTCATCATCAATACCGGTAATAGCATCTAAACGCATCCGGTAAACCCCACCGGTTTCGGTGCCAATAAACATATAGGTATTGTTGTTGACCTGTGAAGTTACTGGTCCCCCAATTACATTGGTCATATCAAATTCGTTAAAGGTGATAAAATCAGAAGAATAATAACCGTTTTCACCAAATACAACATACACAATGCTGCCATTTAACGGGAGAAAGTTTATGGTATGAAATATTTCACCGGAAAAAACCGTTAGCCAATTATCACCAAGGTCTATGGATACGTAAAATCCGCCGTTGGTTAAGGCGAAAAGGGTTGTGCTCAAAGTTAGTATCTTGTTGACGATCAAATCGTCACCGCTAAATCCGGCATTTTTGGCAATCCAATTAGCGCCATCATCCATAGTTATATAAACACCGTCATTCGTGGCAATGGCAAAATAATCAACATCATCATCTCTGTATCCCCCAAAGTTGTTAATTATCAAGGCATCTCCAGAAAGCCCGTTATTGAGGGCTGTCCATGGTCCGTCGGCATTGTCCGAAACATATACACCACCACCGTTAGTACCAATAGTGAAATCATTATTGGCCGCCAACTCTGCGGGAGCGTACAAAGTAACATCAGTATTTGCCAGCCCGGTACCGGTATTATCTGTCCAATTGCTTCCATCTGTAGTTGAAAATGGACCGCCAGCAGTAGCAGCAAAGACAAGGGTTACAACATTGCTGTAAATGAACATATTGTCTACGTTCAGGTTGCCAAGATTTCCGTTGATATTTGTCCAGCTATCACCGTTATCTGTTGACTTGAAGATGCCGCCGCCGTCTGTAGCCGCATACAGTGTATCGAACACAGCTACCATTGCCGTTACCGAAGTGTTACTCAAGCCATTGTTTACCGGTGTCCACTGTGCCATCATTATTGTGTTGAACAGCAAACCAATTAAAATTGTCGAAATACCTTTCATAGTGCTCTCCTGTTTTTATGAAATAAATTTGTGAGATAAAATGGTAATGACGTGCGTTTATAAGTTAAATTCGTGTTTAAACAAACGTTGCTTTCCTGAGTACCAGGAAAAATGTATGGGGAAATGTTGTGGTGATAAAACTGGTTACATTGCAAATATTTTCCTCCTGAAATTAAAATTCCCTGTCATAAAAATGTATTATTCAAATTCGGTACCAAACGTTCGATATTTTACCTAAGCATCTGTTTTTTTGATGGTTACACAATTCAAGTATTTATCGGTGCTAATGTTAATTCAAGAAAAATCCTATAATATCACTATGCTTTGTCAGAAATATCAGACTGTACAACGATATCTTATACTGTTCTGCAGCACACTGCTTTCTTATCAGGTGTTGTTTGCACAACAACCGTCGCTCCACTTTGAGCAATTGGGAAATGAGCAGGGATTATCCCAAAACATCATTTTGAGTTTTCAGCAGGATGACCGGGGTTTTATGTGGTTTGGCAGTACAGATGGGTTAATCCGATACGATGGATATGTATTTAAGGTGTTTAAGCATGTCCTAAATGACTCAACATCGTTATCTAATAATTATATTCAGTCTTTATATAAAGACCGTGAAGGCATCATTTGGATAGGAACTTTAGATGGTCTGAATCGCTATGACAGTGAACATGGCACGTTCCGGCACTATCGATATGATCCGAAAAATCCATTCAGCATTACCAGTTCCAACGTGGTCGCAATTCACCAAGATCACCGCGGAATTTTCTGGATTGGCACAAATGCAGGTTTAAATAAATTTGACCCGGTAACGGAGCAATTTTATCCTTACCAAAATACTGAAAAAACGACTCAACATATCAGCTCAGAAAATATCAGCTCAATTTGCCAGGATGGTGTGGATAATTTGTGGATTGGCACATGGGAAGGCGGGTTATATAAATTTGATATTCAGGAAGAAACGATACAGCGGTTTAGACATAAAACCACTCACTCTGACAGCCTGTATTTTAATTTTATACGGACGCTTTTGATCGATCAATCAGGAATGTTGTGGATCGGAACGGATGGTGGCGGCTTATTCAGCTTTAACCAAAAAACTGAAGTTTTTGAGCATTTTCAACATAATCCAAAAAATAATGGCACTTTAAGCCATAACGCAGTGCGATCACTCCACGAAGATCAACATGGAAATATTTGGATCGGAACGGATGGTGGTGGTGTTGATCTTTATGATCGATCAGCTAATCGTTTTATCAATCACAACCACGATAACGCAAATATTCATAGCCTCAGCAACAATCGAATTGTTTCAATTTTTGAAGACAACACTGGCATTTTATGGCTGGGAACCTGGGGAGCCGGTGTTAACAAATACAATCCGGGCAGGAATAAATTTTTTCATGAAGAGGCTGCGTTTATCACCAGCCGATTGAGCAGCCCTTTTGTTCTGGGCATTTATGAGGACAAAAAGGGAAACTGGTGGATTGGCACTCACAACGGGGGCGTAAATAAATATGACAGAAAAAACAAAACCCTGAAGCAATTCAAACATGATTTGCACAACAAAAACTCATTGTCGAATAACGTCGCCTGGTCGATAGCCGAAGACGATCAGGGGTATATCTGGATAGCAACAGACATTGGTCTTAATCGATTGAACCCGGAAACTGAGCATTTTGATCATTATTTTGCAGACGTGAACAATCCACATACTTTGAGCAGTAATTTTACCGGAACCATTGTTGTTGGTGATTCCGGTTACCTTTGGATTGCTACAAACAAAAATTTGAACAAATTCGACCCCCGAACAGAACGTTTTAAGCATATCACCCTGAACACGGATAGCACTGAAAACATTGGTGAGTTAAGAATTCAGGCACTATATGAAGATCTTGACGGTTACTTATGGATATGTATGGACAAGCTATATAAATATGATAAAACGAAAGGCATTATTAAATCATATGAACACAATCCCAAAAGCCTGAACGGATTGAGCCATAAAATTATCAATTGTTTCTACATGGATGCAAACAAAGTGCTATGGATTGGTACATACGGCGGCGGATTAAATAAACTTGTGCCGGGTAAAGATGAATTTATTCATTATACGGAAAAAGACGGCCTACCGGACAATGTCGTTTACGGTATTTTAGAAGATGATTACGGCAACCTCTGGATCAGCACTAATCAGGGATTATCAAAATTTAATCCGCAAACAGAATCGTTTACGAATTACGACATTAATGACGGGCTACAGGACAATGAATTTAATCGCGGTGGTTATTTAAAAACACAAAAGGGTGAGATGTTGTTTGGTGGCATCAACGGGTTAAATGTGTTTTATCCGAATACGGTGCAAGCCAATTTGCATATTCCTCCGGTAGTGTTAACGTCGTTTAAAATATTTGAACAACCAGTGAAATTCGATACATCCCTGACTCACTTAACATCCATTAAAATACCTTATACAGACAACTATTTTGCGTTTGAATTTGCTGCCCTCGATTATGCTCAGCCTTCCAAAAATCAATACGCTTATTATTTGGATGGTCTGGACAAAGATTGGATTTATAGTGGCAACAGGCGATATACCAGCTATACCAACCTGAACCCCGGAGAATATATTTTTAAAGCCAGGGGTTCAAACAATGATGGGTTATGGAATGAAAAAGGCGTATCGCTAAACATAACCATTACACCGCCATTCTGGCAGACTTGGTGGTTTAGAGCCATTGGTTTTTGTATGGTGGCATTATTTATTGCCGGAGGAATTGCAGCAAAAAAATATTACAGGGAATATCGCAGAACCAAATATATCAGCCACTTCAAAATCATTAAAAAAGTTGGTGAAGGCGGAATGGGTGTGGTATATAAGGCTACCGATAAAAATCAAAGTAAAATTGTGGCGCTAAAAGTACTGAATGATCGGCTGGAAAATGATCGAGAAGGCGTCAAACGCTTTTTAAAAGAGGCAGAAATTGCCCGTCAATTAAAACATGAAAACATAGTTAAAATTTTCAACGCTGGCAGCGATGAAAACATTCGTTACATCTCCATGGAATTTCTGGAAGGCAACACGTTAAAAGCTTATATTCAGGAAAACGGGCAATTAACAACTTCTGAAACACTTGATATTTCGTTACAAATTTTAGCAGGGCTAAATTTTATTCATGAAAATGGTGTCATCCATCGGGACTTGAAATCGGAAAATATTATGTTATTGAGCGAGAAACACGTAAAAATTATGGATTTCGGATTGGCACGCAGCCAGACACTGACAACCATCAACAACCGGGATCAACTAATGGGTACCCTGGCTTATATGAGCCCCGAACAAACAATCGGCAATCATGTGGATCATCGCAGTGATATTTATTCATTTGGTATAATTTTATATGAAATGACTTTTGGCAAACTTCCATTTCTTAAACGAAATGAGATGGCGCAAATATATGCAATTCATAATGAGATTCCCCCTAATTTGAATGATGGTGTTATATCAACGGAATTAACCACAATTTTAACAAAATGTTTGGAGAAAGAACCCGTGATACGGTATCAATCAGTAAGCGAACTAATACAATGCTTTACAGAGATTAAAAAATATGGTATCAATGCTGATTTGAAAAATACCGGGGAAAACCAATGAAAACACAATCGGTACCGCTTTCTGAATTCCATGAACATTTGGGGAAATTACTAACCATTGTAATGAAACAGTTCCGGCATTTCAGCCAGGAAATTTCTGAAAAAAGCCCTGCTTTTTCTGAATCTGCGATGATGTTATTTGCAGATTTACATAATCTTCAATCATATTTTTCTGAATACCAATCGGATTTTCTTAGCTATTCTGAAAACGGTCAAAGTAATCAATATGAATTGTTATACCGCTCTGGTTTGTTGATGAATGCCACGATGGAAATACCACAGCTGTTGACAATGGCGACAGATATTATTATTGAGATGAGCGGCGGGGGGCGGGGATTTATTGCACTGGTGAATGAAAATGGAGACTATACAATTGTGACGGCAAGAAGTGCACAGAAAGTAACCATTGCTAAACCTGAAGAAAAGATCAGCGACACAGTGATTCGGGAATCGTTAAAATTGAAAAATGAAATACAGTTGGATGCTAATGCGTTTGATGAAAACTTGATGGGTAAATCCAGCATTATTCGCTCAGGAATCCATGCACTGATTTGTGTCCCCGTTTTTGTAGATCATCAAGTTTGCGGCATTGTTTATCTGGATCAATTTCCTTCGGAAATACATGCGCCGACAGTGTTAGCGTTGGTAAAAAGTTTTGCCATTCAACTTGGCTGTTTATTAAAAAGTGCCCGGGAATTCGAAACGATACGCATAAGCCGTCAAAACTTGTTAAACGAATTGAATCATCAATATGAATTTGGGAATATCATTTGCAAAAGCGAGGCAATGACCCAGATTTTGAAAACCGTCGCCCGGGTGGCGGATAAAGATGTAGCAGTATTAATACAGGGCGAAACCGGCGTCGGAAAAGATCTGATCGCCAGAGCCATCCATCAAAACAGCCATCGCCGTAACAAATCTTTTATTGCGGTTGATTGCGGCGCTCTCCCGCCAAAATTAATCGAAAGTGAATTGTTTGGATATACAAAAGGTGCGTTTACCGGCGCACATGCCAGCAAAATCGGTTTGTTGGAAGCAGCTAACGGCGGCACAATTTTCCTGGATGAAATCAATAATTTACCAATTGAAGTGCAGGTAAAATTATTACGCGCATTGCAGCAAAAGAAGATACGTCCCATCGGTGAAACAAATGAACGCGATGTCGATTTCAGGTTAATTTCAGCCTCCAATTCAGATCTGAAAACTTCAGTCAATGAAAAAAATTTCCGGGAAGATTTGTATTATCGTATTAATACAATATCGTTAACACTTCCTCCCCTAAGAGATCGTAAAAATGATATCTTTGGGTTAGCTGCCCATTTTTTAAGGAAATTTATAAAGCTGTACAACAGTCCGGTCAAAAATTTTTCAGCGGCATTTTTAACAGCGCTAGAATCACACCCCTGGTATGGCAATGTTCGTGAACTTGAACATGTCATCGAACGTGCGGTCATTCTGGGTGAACAAACAACTTTGGATGTTCAGGATTTGCCAATCGATTTTCAATCAAACCCTTTAAGCTTTCCGGCAGAAGAATTAGATTTGCCACTTGAAGATTATGTTAATCTGTGTAAAAAAAATTATATCACAAAAATGATCGAGCAAAATGGCGGGAATAAAGCAGAGGCAGCTAAACAATTAAAACTCCACCGAACCTATTTGTATGATCTAATCAAAAAACTGGAAATCCAGGTATAATCGGACTCTTTTAAATTTCTATTTAAATTGATGATTTGCTCTCAATTCCAAAACATTTTACCCGTTTCATTGTACGAATTGAGAATTATTGACGGATGTTATGCGCTATTGGTTTTTGTGGATTGCACCCCGAATAAATCGATTGCGAATTTGTTCTGCCGCGTAACATCAGTTAATAACAATAATTATCCGGACTTTCAGATACGTCAAATTTCGCAACACAAAAACTTCACCTGTTTTCATTCTACATTCATTTTGGTAATTACCGCCTTATTGGCTGTTTGTTCTTTTATTGTTATTGGTTTCGCCCCATTCATCATCCCGAACAGCGCCCAAATGATGTATCCCATAGAAATTTCCATCGCGAGAAACGAAGCTATTTTCAGCCAGGCAAATGCCGGGTGTACAAAACGCACCAGCCAACTGGCGGCTTCGCCGGATAATGCAGCGATAAACAGCGCGCCAATCGCCCAGATTTTTGTGCGAAACGATTGCCCGGAAAAAATAAACAGATGGGTGAGCAACAGCGCTACCATAGCCATTACCGGCAGATGTCCGTGGGTTACTTCCAGCATGGAACCGAAGGTGCGCGGCTGGGTGTACAGCGCCTCCGACCCGAGATAATAATCCACCACCGATTGCGGCGAAAGCCCCATTTTGGAAAAATACATCACAAAAGTAGTGACCCAAAAAATGGCAAAAAATATTAATGTGCCAATCAACGTCAACCGCATCAGCGGATTGGATTGAAAACTGCCGTTAGCCATATATTTCATTTCGATTGTTCCTTTATTTCTGCAAAAACAGCCAGCGTTCGCCGGGCGATGCCGGAAAATGTTCGCACGCTGAGCGTTGCGCCGGTTACCCCGTCGATATCGCGTCCGGGCTGGATGGCATCTGCGCCGGTTTTTCCGTCGAACAAGTTAAACCAGCGGGCAACCGGCAAATAATCCATCGGTTCGTAAAACGCCAGCACGCTCACGCTTTCGATGGCGGCATCGGCATCAATCGCAACCATCAGCACGGCTTTTTTGGTTCGCACCACTTCATCTTCAAAAAAAACATAACGATAGGGCGTGCCCGCTTTTTCACCGACATAATAGCTGATGATCCCGGTGCTCAACGGCATTTTGGCTGCTTCCTCGACAGAGCGTTGCTGCGCTTCATCCAGAAACAGCGTTTCCCGACGAACGGTATCCGCGGTAGCAAACGCCTCTGCCAGCGCTTTTTCCTGACTTTTGAATACCTGCGCATGTAACGAACTTAATGTTGCAGATGTAAACAAAACCGTTATTGCGACAGCAATACACCATTCGCGATGATTAATTTTCAATAATTGCAACCTGATTGTTCCTTTCGGGAAACGCTGTTTCCGGTCTAAAAAATTAATTGCCGGCAAGTGGTACAAGCCATTGAAAAGCACTCGCCGGCAAAAAGATACTTCATTTAAAATAAATAGGTTACACCCAAATTAAACTGATCCAATCCGGTGCCCGCTTCATTTTTGCGATTGAGAAAATCAGCTTTAAAGGCAATATTGGGAATCGGGCGATACATCAGTCCGATGGTAACGTTGGTGATATCATTTTTCGGATTCGCCGAAAATCCCGCCGAAACCTCTTTTTGGGTGTTCAATTTTTCATATTGCACGAACGGCAGCAACTGCCCTTCGCTGCCGGATTTAGCCAGTTGCAGCACATCGTAAGCGGCGGTCAGGTAAAATCCGTTTTGCTGTTCACCGATGGCGTTGTTGCCGGAAAAACCCAACGTGCGGTTCAGCAATTCCGCTTCGTCGATGCTGCTTTGGGCATATAATCCGCGCAGCTCAAATCCCCTTTTCGCGAAAATACCGTGAACGGAAAATACCGTTGTCCGGGCGGCAATATCTGCGCCGGTGGAGTCCGTCAATCCCTGACCGCTATTGCCGGTGAAAACGGACGCACCGATATTCAACCCGTGAACGCCAACATATTCAACCCTGCCGGTAAACCCGAAATCTTCGGCAATCGCTTTGCCGCCGCTCTGCCGGCCGCCGCGAATACCTGTCGCGGAATAATTTGCCGCATTCAACCCTTCCACCACGAACAGGCGATAGCCAAAACCCGATTCTGTGCTGCCCAAAACGCCAAGCCCGTTTCCGCGCCAGGTGGTGGGAATCACACTGCGTTCCGTTTCCGGGCGCAATGTGCCGAAAAAGGTCGGCGGCTCGTGCAATTCGTTGATGATGCCGACCGGAACCAGCACCATTCCGGCGCGGATGGTCGCCAATGGCGATAGCATCGCATCGATATAGCCAAATTCGATAGCCACTTCGCCCGGCGCGCCATCGGCAGCGACAAAAGCATGCTCAAATTCGATCTCCGCATTGAACAAAAACCGGTCGTTGAATTTATAACCGACATACAATATATTCCGCAAATAATCGACCTGGTCTTTTTTGCCGCCCGGCGTATTGTCATCCTTTTCCGATGCATAATTTTCGTACACAATTTCGCCGTATCCGGCAACGGTTGCGCCGTTTTCGGAGCGATAATAAATTTGCGACGCCGCCGGACCCATCCCGAATTTGCTTTCGTAACTGCGTTCTGAAACACCGCCCAACCGCTGTTTTTCCAATTCGCGAGTGAGAATATCCACTTTTCGCATCAGCATTTTCAGTGTGTCTTGTTGGGTGGTTTGTGCGTTCAAACCGGCACTCAGTGCGACAAAAATCCCTAAAATCATTGTATAAATCAACTTCATTTAACGCCTCGACAGTCTGTGCTTTTATTTGTTTTTGTTACATACAACTTGTTTACTCGCAAAAATTAGCGCAATCCACGATTGCGGATCAACGCATTTTATTAACAAAAACTGTTGTTAGTGAATAATTGTTTGTGGTTAAGAATGATTATTAGTTTTTGGATTTTTGGGATTACGCAACAATTGGCGGTATCCAAACGGTTAATCAATGAATAAACGTTACATATTAATGATTTCCGGCTGACGCTGAATTTCCCTTTCTTTCTCACAAATCACCTAAAAAATTAAACCTTCTCCAGTATGCTACGATTATTCAACCTAACAGGATAGCCTGAAACCTCAGTATTTGTTTATTTTGCACAGTCTAAAAAAACCATCCGCGTTTTCTCTCATACTCTCCCGCAAACCAGACTGTGAAATTTGCACCGTTAAATGTTTTTTTATGTTTTGACAAAAAAATAATTTATAAAAGGAGTTCACATGACAAGGCGGTATAATTTAACAACCAAACTTTCCATCATTTTTATTTTGACAACAACTATGCTGGTTGGTGTGGGATATCTTGGCATTCATGGAATGAACGATCTGCACAACATCTCAATTTTTCTCGGCAAAAACCGGGTTTCAACGATTGATTTGTTATTGCAGGTAGATCGCGATTTGCAACAGTCGCTCGTTGCAGAACGATCGTTAGTTTTTGCCGAACCCAATACACCACTCTATAAATCGCTATTGGATGCGCACAGCGAAAATCTCGGGCAGGTGGAAACCCGCTGGAAAAAATTCAAATCGTTTTTGGAAAATAAAGACGCAATCGCGTTGGCAGATAAATTTGACGCCACATTTGATGATTGGAAATCACTATCGGAAAGTATAGTTGCGGATCTGACCTCCGGGAATGAGGACGCCATCCAAAGGGCGAAAATACGATCCGTTGAAAAAGGTGTAGAATCATTCGAAATAACCAGAGGATATATTGATCAGCTCACCGAATTTATTGAAAAAGATATCGAACACAGTCTGGAAACCGCAAGTGATGAATTTTATGGCGCGCTAAATCTGATGATAATGACGCTGGTTTGTGCCCTGATTGCTACCGTCGCCGGCGGGATTTACATCTCCAAAACCGTTGCAAAACCGATCATCAACATCAAAAATGCAGCAAAACGTGTGGGTGAAAATGATTTGAATGTCGAGGTTTCGGTTCGTAACAATGATGAAATCGGCGATCTGGCAACGGCTTTTAACGCGATGGTAATCAACATAAAATCAGCTATTGCAGAGGTTGAACAAAAAGGACAATTAGCTGCCGATGCAGCGGCAGATGCAGAGCTTGCAAAGCAGGAAATCCAAACCCGGGAAGCGTATCTTTCCAATAAAATTCAGTTGATTTTGCAGGCAATGAATCAGTTCGAAAAAGGTGATCTGACCGTCAATCTGGAAATTGAGAAGCAAGATACGATCGGAAAATTGTTTAACGGATTCAATAAAGCCGTAAAAAATATCCGTGAAATAATCTATCGATTAACCCAGGCTGTTCAGGAAACATCGGCAACCAGTTCACAAATTACATCGAGCACCGAAGAATTATCTGCGGGTACGCATCAACAGGGTGCGCAGGCTGGTGAGATCGCCAGCGCAGTTGAGCAAATGACCATCACCATTTTGGAAACGAGCAAACACGCTTCCCGAGCAGCCGGATTCGCGGCAGGTTCCAAAAACGCAACCACTGAAGGGGTTAAGAAAATTGAGTTTACGCGCGAAAGCATGTTAACCATTGTTGATTCCGTTGAACACACCGGAAAATTAATCGAATCACTTTCCAAAAAAACCACCGATATTGGCGAAATCACTCAGGTAATTGATGAAATTGCAGACCAGACCAATTTACTGGCGCTTAACGCGGCAATAGAATCCGCAAGAGCCGGTGAACAGGGCAAAGGATTTGCCGTTGTCGCCGACGAAGTCCGCCGGCTTGCGGAACGGACAGCCAAGGCAACCAGCCAGATTGCCGGAATGATCAAAGCAATCCAAAACGAAGCCATTCAAGTGAACGAATCCATGAGCGCAGCAAAAGCATCCGTCGATACCGGGATGAAGCGAACCGATGAAATCACTGTTAGCCTGAAAGAAATATTGGCAAATTCAATCAACGTATCAGATACAATTATGCAAGTTGCAGCCGCCAGCGAAGAGCAGTCAAGTGCATCGGAGCAAATTTCCCGCAACATCGAAGCTATCAGCAGCGTGATCCAGCAAACCGCTGCAGAAACAGAGCAAATCGCCCGCTCAACTGAAGAATTATACAAATTGACAGGAAATTTGAATAATATGATGAAAAAATTCAAATTAAACGAAACAGAGCAAAGTGACCGCGTTGAGCATTTGATGTACCAATAACATATAAAATCAACAAAAAGCCGGGTAAAGGTAATCTTTATCCGGCTTTTTTTGTTGGCATCAATTCATCCGTTTTTCCGTAGATTATTGCTTAAACTTCAGTTAATCTATTTGTTTTAATGACGACTCCATCAAAAAAAGTATATCAGAAAAAAAAACCGTGAACCTGTGAAATTCCATCGGGAATGATTACTTTCAACTCAATTTATGTTTCGCTAACAAACTGAAGGGATAATAATGAAGGCAATTGTTTGCACAAAATATGGATCTCCCGAGGTTCTCCGGCTAAAAGAGGTTGAAAAACCCGCACCAAAACCCGACGAAGTGTTGGTCAAAATATTTGCAACAACCGTAACCGCTGCAGAAGGCATGATGCGAAAAGGCACGCCATTTTACGCACGGTTGTTTCTCGGTCTGTTGCGCCCGAAAAGTCCCATTCCGGGAACCGGTTTTGCCGGAATCATTGAATCCGTTGGAGAAAACGTAAACCAATTTAAACCGGGCGATGCCGTTTTCGGGGAAACCAGCGTGAATTTTGGCGCAAACGCGGAGTATCTCACGATTTCAGAATCCGGATTACTCGTGTCGCAGCCGGAAAATTTGCCGTTCGCAGATTCCGCGCCCATTTGCGACGGCGCGTTGACCGCAATGAATTTCCTGAAAAATCTGGCAAATATCCAACCCGGACAACAGGTGCTGATTAACGGCGCATCCGGAAGCCAGGGCACATACGCGGTGCAACTGGCCAAACATTTTGGGGCAATCGTAACCGGTGTTTGCAGCGCAACAAATGTCGCGTTGGTGCAATCGCTTGGAGCAGATCATGTTATCGATTACATCAAAACAGATTTCACAAAAAACGGGCAACAGTACGATATTATTTACGATACCGTTGGTAAGCTTTCTTTTTCGGGCTGTAAAAGCGCGTTAACGGAAAACGGTGTTTTCATATCGCCGGTGCTCGCAATGCCGCTGCTGTTTCAAATGCTGTGGACATCGAAATTCAGCAATAAAAAAGCCAAATTTTCTGCCACCGGATTATTGCCACTTCCCGAATCGAAAAAAATGCTCACCCAACTTGTGCCATTGTTTGAATCGGGAAAAATAAAAACAGTGATCGACCGGCGTTATCCGCTGGAAGGTGTTCCCGACGCTCACCGATATGTTGATACGGGACGTAAAACCGGCAATATTGTCATCGATGTGGTGAAGGAATAGGTCGCAAAAACTCGAAATGTTGCACAAAAACGGATCATCAGCCAAGAATGAAAAAACGATATTATCTCTCAATGTTGAGCGCTTTTCCACTGATAATGGTGTTCAACAGCATCTACTTTATTTTCCACAAATCGTTCGACATATTTTTAATGATGGGATTGATGCACTTCTCCCTTTACGGGCTGTTGAATTTTTGGGGCACCCATCACCTGTTCAAGCCGATTGACAAATTATTTAACAACGATGGCGATATCGAGCTGGCAAAACAGCGGGTCGACCGGCTGAACCGTCTGTCAACCGGCTGGATTTTTATCATCGGCACAATTTTCACGACCGTTTCCGTGCTGCCGCTGTTTATCGATCCATCAGTATATGGCGACATAGAAGTGTTTACGGTTGAAAAAATGCCCATGCTTCTGATCTTGTCCGGCATTCCGGCAACCTTATTTATTTTTGCAATTTTCCCCGCGTTTATCATCTATTTTTTGATCAACGATTTCAAAATGGACCTTAAATCGCAAATGTTTGCGCGGTTCGGCATTCTTTATCCGGCAGGAAAACGGCAAATCGGCATGATGTTTTTGGTGATTTTTATCATCATCGTATTTATTCCGGCGCTGCTGGCGATTCTGGAATTGGCTGTTACATTGGAATTGGGCGATAAACACGCCCAGTTTTCCACCCTCAATCCGCTGGAATCGGTGATGATCGATCGTTTGGTTGTTTTGTTTGGCGTTATTACTTCCGTCATTTTTTTGAAACGCGCATTCACCAAACCGATCGATTCGCTGTTAACCGAAATCGACAAGGTTCGGGCGGGCGATTATTCAACCCGGACAGCCATTATTACCGAAGATGAAATTGGCGTATTGACCCATAATTTTAACGAAATGGTGCAGGAACTGGAATCATCCCACCAAAAACTTGCGGCGCAAAACCACACCCTCGAAATAAAAGTTGACGCGCGAACCCGTGAATTGAAAGAGAAAAATATCGAGCTCGAAAATACGCTCAACACTTTGCAGCAAATGCAAAAACAAATTATTGTTCAGGAAAAAATGGCATCGTTAGGACAACTGGTGGCGGGATTGACCCACGAAATCAACACGCCGCTGGGCGTGATTCGCAGCATGAAAAATACCCAATCCAAAGCGGTTGCCCGATTGAAATCCCGGCTGGACGATTTGCCGCCAGACATTGCGGCGAGCGACCGCGAAATCCAGAAAATGATGCAAATTATTTTAAACGCCGATCAATCGATTGATCAGGGAACGGAGCGGCTCGGCGGGATTATCCAGAATCTCAAAACCTTCGCCCGGCTGGATGAAGCCGAAACGGCAGTGGCGGATATTCACGAAAGCCTGGACAGCGTTTTGGCGCTGATCAAACATGATTTGCTGACCAACATCGAGGTTGTTCGCGAATACGGCGATGTGCCGCCGTTTGTTTGTCACGCGCGAAAGCTGAATCAGGTTTTTTTCAATTTATTAAAAAACGCCTGCCAGGCCATCGAAAACTCCGGGCGGATAACCATCACCACAAAAGTTGAAGACAACCATGTTTTTGTAGCTATTCGAGATACGGGAAAGGGCATAAAACCGGAAGATCTCGACTCCATTTTTGATCCGGGATTCTCCAAAAAAGGCGCGGTTGTACGGGCGAGTATGGGATTATCCATTTCGTATCAGATTATTCAGGAACACAACGGCAGGATCGAGGTCGCCAGCCAACCTGGCAAAGGTTCTGTTTTTACTGTGGTTATCCCGATGTCGATTTGAGTATTTTCACAAAAATAAAATACAGGCAGATATGAACAGCATTTTAGTATTAGCCCGAATCCAGATTGCAATAATTGTAACTTTCGTTTTAAATAAAGTGCTGATCCGACCCTTTATTCTCGAAAACAGCGACGACGGATTTTGGACAATATGTGTTCTTTCCTATTCAAATTTTTGTGAAGCAATTGTCGGGACGCTCTCTGTCACATACATCTGGCTGGTGATCAACAATAAATGGATAAAACCCGAAAACAGGGTTCAGGAAAAATTCATTTATATCTTCGCCACCGTTTTCGCGGGTATTTTTGTTATTCTCCAGGAATTAAAAATCCACAATTTGGGCGGGCGAAATGTGTATGATCCGAACGATGTGGTGTTCTCCGTTATCGGTTTGATCGCTGCTTATCTGATGTTGATCCGGCTAAAACCCCAAATATCCAACCAAACAAATTAACTGAAAATTGGAACGAGCTGTTTAGCGACGCCCAATCGCCGTCCGGAATTCCATCATCCCGTTTGCTCAAATTCCGGCAAAAAAGGCAGCAAATACCCTCATATTTCATTTGAATAAATGAACACAATCAGATATATTTCTCAATAAATATACTGACAAATGAGACGGTTGGTATAAGGGGAAAACATGGATCCGGGGCTAATTTTTGCTGCAGCAACTGGCTTGCTGGCAGGCATCGTTCATGTACTGATCGGGCCTGATCATCTTGCGGCAGTTGCACCATTGTCTGTCAATCAACGCCAACGCACCTGGCTTACCGGGCTGTGGTGGGGTATCGGTCACACCAGCGGGGTTTGGGCGATTGGGTTGATTGTATTTATCTGGCGCGAGGTTTTGCCGATCGAAACGCTGTCGCAATGGAGCGAGCGATTGGTGGGATTTGTGTTGATCGCGCTGGGTTTATGGACCATCCGGAAAGCCCTCAATTCCCGGCTGCACTATCACGAACACGAGCACGACGGCGATCGTCACGCCCATTTTCACCTGCACCAGAAAACACCTGCACAACCGCATAAATCACAGCATTCGCATGCACACGCGCCTTTCGGCATCGGCATTTTACACGGATTGGCGGGCACATCGCATTTGTTCGGCATTTTGCCGGCACTCGCGTTTCCCGATACGGTCACGGCTGTTGGTTATGTCGTCGGTTTTGGCGTTGGCGCTATTGTGGCGATGTCTGCATTTAGCTGGGCGTTGGGGCAGTTGGCGCAACGGCTGATCGACCGTTCCGCGCAAGCCCTGCAATGGCTGCAATATGGCTTTTCGAGTCTGGCGATTTGCGTTGGCATCGCATGGATTCTGTTTATTTAACGAAAATGAGTTACCAAAATGCACGAATTGTCGATCTGTCAAAGCATTTTTCAATCGCTCGAAGAAAATTTTCCCGAAACTGAGCTGCGCCATTTAAGCGAAATCCATTTGCAAATCGGCGTGCTTTCCGGTGTGGAACCGGGATATTTGCAAAACGCGTTCGAATTGGTGATTGCCGGAACGCAATACGAAAACGTCAGCCTAACCATCGAAACGCGCAATATTATTGTTGAATGCCACCACTGCGGGCATCGGTTTACCGTTGAGCAGCAACGCTTTATTTGCCCGGATTGCGGGCAAGCATCATCCAACGTGGTGGAAGGCAACGAGTTGAAAGTCAGTCAAATTGTCATCGAAGAACCCGACGAGGTCAGTCATGAAAAAATTAACGAATAAAGCGGTCGGCACGCTGCAAGTGCACGACGTTTCATTGAATTTATTAAAAGCCAATGATTACGTTGCGGAGATGATCCGCAAACAGATGTTCGATCAAAATATTTTGCTCATCAATCTGGTGTCATCACCCGGCAGCGGCAAAACCAGCTTGCTGGAAGAAACCATCAAATTATTGAAAAACCGGGTGAATATCGCGGTGCTGGAAGGCGATTTGCAAACCGAACGTGATGCGGAGCGCATCCGCAAACACGGCATTCAGGCGCTGCAAATTGTCACCGGCGGCATCTGCCATCTGGAAGCGCAGATGATCCAGCAGGCAATGCCCAATCTCGATTTATCGGATGTCGATATTCTGTTCATCGAAAATGTCGGCAACCTGGTTTGTCCGGCGTCATACGATTTGGGTGAGGACATCCGCGTTACGCTCGTTTCCGTTACCGAAGGCGACGACAAGCCAAAAAAATACCCGAGCATGTTTCTCACAACCGATATCATGCTGGTCACAAAATCCGACCTGCTGCCGTATGTCCCGTTTTCAGTGGATGCGGTCATCAAAGATGCGCACGAAGTAAACGCCGAAATACAGCCGTTTGTGCTGTCCAGCATGAAAGGCGACGGCATGGAAGAATGGTGCAATTTCCTGATTCAGCAATTGGCAACCAAACGCGAAACCAAAACAGCAACCTGAGGCTAATGGGCAAGAATCCCACCGCAGCGGATCACCGCACGTTTCATATTCACCTGAACGGCAAAGTTCAGGGTGTCGGCTTTCGCCCGTTTGTGTATCGATTGGCGAACGAAAACCGGCTGACCGGCTGGGTGAATAATGGGCTGGATGGCGTGCACATTCGGGTGAACGGTTCGCCAGTGGTCGTGCAGCAATTTTACCGGACGTTGTTGCGGGATTATCCATCGATTGCCAGCGTAACCTATTCCGAAATGCGGGAAGTGGCGCAGCAACAGTTCAACGATTTCCGGGTGAGCGAAAGCGACGGAAACGGCATCGCCAACCTGTTGATTTTACCGGATTTGGACATGTGCGACGATTGCCGAACCGAGTTGAACGATCCGCACAATCGCCGCAGCAAATATGCGTTTATCACCTGCACCAATTGCGGACCGCGGTATTCGATCATCACCAAATTGCCCTACGATCGCCCCAACACAACCATGGCGCCATTCGCCATGTGCCCGGATTGCCAAACAGAATACGACCATCCGGCAGACCGCCGGTTTTATTCGCAAACCAATTCCTGCAACACCTGTGGCATCCGGCTGGAATTGGTCAATCGGAAAAATAGAATTTTAGCCAAAAATGAAACCGCTATCCGGCAGGCTGCGGCGCAGATTCGCAACGGTAAAATCATCGCGATGCGCGGATTGGGCGGCTTTTTGCTGCTGGCAGATGCCCTCAACCCAAAAACCGTGCAACAGTTGCGGAAACGCAAACATCGCCCCGCAAAACCATTTGCGCTGATGGTGCCCGATCTGTCCGCCGCCCGTAAATACGCGACCGTATCCCCCGCGGAAGCAGCGGAACTCACCAGCCGGGAAAAACCGATCGTCATTTTGGAATCCCGTCCGGATGCAGCACCGGCGATTGCGGAATCCGTTGCGCCGGGACACGATACGCTCGGCATCATGCTGCCCTACACGCCGCTGCACGAATTGCTGATGCAGGAATTGCAGCAACCGGTGATCGCCACTTCGGCGAATATTTCCGGCTCGCCGATTCTCGCAACCGACGCAGAAATTTTTGATTTGCTCGACGACGTTTGCGATTTTGTTTTGACGAACAATCGCGACATCGTGATGCCGCAAGATGATTCGGTGGTGCGATTTTCGCCGCTGAGCGGCACGCGCATCGTGATGCGACGCTCCCGTTCGTTTGCTCCGATTTATCCCCACGGTTTGTTGAAAATCCCCGAAAACCGCTCAGTTTTGGCGATGGGCGCGCGTCAAAAAAGCACCATTTCGATGTGCCATCGCGGCAATATTTTTATCTCGCAATACCTCGGCGATCTCGGTTCTTACGAAACCGAACGACGCTATCTATGGACAATTGACCATTTAACTGGTTTGCTGAAATTTTCACCGCAATCCATTGTTGTCGATTCGCATCCGAATTACGAATCGACCAACGCCGGGAAAGCGCGTGCGAGTTCTGCAAATGTACCGGTGACGGAATTGCAGCATCACCGCGCCCATTTTTGGGCGTTGCTGGCAGAAAATGAGCTGCTCGATGCCAAAACCGATATTCTCGGCTTCATTTGGGACGGCACCGGTTACGGCGATGACAGCGCCATCTGGGGCAGCGAAAGTTTTATTTTTTCCGAAAACCGGATGAAACGAACGGCACATCTCGATTATTTTCCGTTGCTCGCCGGCGACAAAGCGGCACTCGAACCGCGGATTTCGGCATTTGCGCTGCTGCGCGATCACCCCGAAATACGGGCGTTGCTGCAACAAAAATTCTCGAATCAGGAATGGCAAATTTACCACCAATTGCTCAAAAAAGAGCACGCGCATTCCACCAGCAGCATGGGGCGTTTGTTCGACGCCATCGCCTGTGTGTTGGGATTGGCGGACAAAGTATCGTTCGAAGGCGAAGCGGCGATGCTGCTGGAACGTCTCGCCTGGCGATTCGTCCGGGAAAACGGCGTCCCGAAAAATGCCGTCCCCTACCCTTTCGGCTACAACCAATTGACCGGAATCATTTCGCACCAGCCGGCAATCGCCGCAATTGTGGATGACATTCGCAACGACAAAAATCCCGCCGAAATCGCGTTTCGCTTTCACTTCAGCCTGATCAAATTGATCGAAAAAATAGCGGTTTCGCATGGATTAAAACACCTCGGATTCAGCGGTGGCGTTTTCCAAAATGCGCTATTGATTGATTTATTGAAACTGACGCTCAGCGATTATCAACTGTTTTTCCATCGCCACCTCTCGCCAAACGATGAAAATATTTCGTTCGGGCAACTGGTTTTCGCAACCAATGGGCAAATACCGGCATCTGAAATTTCACCGGAAAAACATATCGCAGAAAAAGTGGAAAAATGAAACGTTTAGACAAATTTGGGTTGAACCCTTTACATCGTTTCGTTGTGCACTTTGCCGTTTGCGGCAACATCTGAACAGTAAAATGAAAACAACAGAGCGATTACGATAAACCGAATGAACAAAACCGTGGAGAAATGATAATGTGTTTGGCAATCCCCGGACAAGTGAAGGAATTATACACGCTATTGGATGGCGAAATTCGCATGGCAAAGGTGAGCTTTGGCGGCGTAATAAAAGAAATCAGTTTGGAAATGCTGGATGATGTTCAAGTGAACGATTACGTGCTGGTGCATGTGGGTTTGGCGATTAGCAAAGTGGATGAAGATGAGGCGCAGCTAGTGTTTGGCTATCTGAAACAAATGGGTGAACTCGACGAACTGGAACCGGAATAACGGCATTTTTTGAATGGATTTGTTGCCCGAAAATTTATGAATGAGGTGGTTTCATGAAATATCTCAGTGAATATCGCGACCCGAAATTGGCAAAAGCATACATCGAGCGGCTGCATAACATCACCACTCAACCGTGGAAAATTATGGAAGTTTGCGGCGGACAAACCCACAGCCTCGTCAAAAACGGGATTTTGGAAATGCTGCCGGAAAACATCCGCATGATTCACGGTCCGGGCTGTCCGGTTTGCGTTACCCCGCTCGGATTGATCGATAAAGCGGTGTATCTCGCAGAAAATCAAAACGTTACGCTGTGCTCGTTTGGCGATATGCTCCGCGTTCCCGGCTCCCAAAAAAGTTTGCTGGAAGTAAAAGCCAACGGCGGCGACGTGCGAATTTTATATTCTCCGTTGGAAGCTGTAACGCTTGCGGAAGAAAATCCTGCTAAAGAAGTGGTGTTTTTTGCGGTCGGTTTCGAAACAACCGCACCGGCAAACGCGCTCGCGGTGGAACACGCCGCAAAACGGGGATTAAAAAATTTCAGCATTTTGGCATCGCATGTGTTGGTGCCGCCGGCGATCAGCGCCATTTTGGCGGATGAAGAAACGCAAATCGACGGATTTTTGGCCGCCGGACATGTGTGCACAATTATGGGCTATGATGAATATTACCCATTGGTGGAGCAATTTAAAGTGCCGATGGTGGTCACCGGATTTGAGCCGGTTGATTTACTGCAGGGCATTTTGATGACTGTTGAGCAACTCGAAAGCGGACATGCTGAATTACAGAATCAATACAGCCGGGTGGTTCGCCGGGAAGGCAATCCGGCTGCGCAGGCGGTGATACAACGCATCTTCCAAACCGTTGACCGGGAGTGGCGCGGCATCGGGACAATTCCCCAAAGCGGGCTGGATGTTCGTCCGGAATTTGCCGCATACAACGCAAATGCAAAATTTAACGTTCCCGCCAGCGACACTCGCGAAAACCGGGAATGCATCGCCGGATCGATTCTCAAAGGTATCAAAAAGCCGCATGAATGCCCGTTATTTGGCAAAGGCTGCACGCCGACAACCCCGCAAGGCGCACCGATGGTTTCGTCCGAAGGCGCGTGCGCGGCATATTATCACTTTTCCGGCGCGGAAGTTCACTGAGCGTTTGCGCCGCAGAGGACAACATGGCAGATAAAAATGGAAACATAAAAATGCAGCTCAGCTGCCCGATGCCCAAAATGGATTTTTCGGAGATTTTATTGGGGCACGGCAGCGGCGGACTGCTGACCAATAAACTGCTGGATGCCGGCGTGTTCGATCTGTTCAAAAATCCGCAGCTCGACCAGCGGCACGACGGTGCCATTTTGCAGTTGAACGGCAACACCGCGTTCACCACCGATAGTTTTGTGATTTCACCGATATTTTTTCCCGGTGGAAACATCGGCGAACTGGCAGTTTACGGCACCGTCAACGATTTGGCGATGTGCGGCGCACGTCCGCAATTTCTCTCGCTGGCATTTATTCTGGAGGAAGGATTGCCCATCAGCGAATTTTGGGATGTGCTCTGCGCCATCAAATTTGCAGCGGAAGCTGCCGGTGTGCAAATTGTTACCGGCGACACAAAAGTGGTTGATCGCGGCAAAGGGGACAAAATGTTTATCAACACCACCGGGATTGGCGCGGTTCATCCTGCGGCAAAAATCGCGGCGAACAGAATCAGTGCGGGTGACAAAATCATCGTCAGCGGACAAATTGCGGCGCATGGCATTGCCATCATGTCCGTTCGCGAAGGGCTGGCGTTCGAAACCACCATCGAAAGCGACACGGCGCCATTGCACGAACCGGTGCTGGCGATGATCGATAATTTTAAAGAAAACATACACTTATTGCGCGACGCAACCCGTGGCGGTGTGGCAACCGTTCTCAACGAAATTGCCGGGCAAACCGGCAGCGGTATCGAGTTGCATCAAACAGCCATTCCGCTGGACGAACAGGTGGAAGGCGCCTGCGAAATTTTGGGACTCGATCCGCTGTATGTCGCCAACGAAGGTGTTTTTGTGGCATTTGTGGCAGCAGAAATCGCCGACGCTGCGCTGGAATTGTTGCGGGAACAGCCGCATTGCCGGAATGCAGCCATCATCGGCGAAGTGGTGGACGCCCATCCCCGGCAGGTGCTGTTGCACAGCGCCATCGGCGGACGGCGGGTGGTGAATATGTTGCCGGGCGAACAACTCCCGCGCATCTGCTAAAATAATGTAATTTGAAAATGAGCGACATGAACTTATTTACATTCCATCGAACCGAATTGACGCACTAATGGGTCAAGTTGCTGACAACCGGCAACTCGCCGGAACATCTGTTGCAGCCGGAGGACGCCCGATTTTTTGTCGATGAAGTGCTGAATTTTCTCGCATCGGAAGTGGCGCAGCCATCAGCAACCGATCTTCAGCCGTTGCAACATGCGGCAAACCGGTTGCGAAACATCCCGCTCAGCCAATTGTTTTCGTTTATCCGTTTGGGAAAAAGCCACTGCTTTTCACTGCTCAACGACAAATCGGATATCACGCAATACGAGCAGATAAACGATGCATTCGATCAATTAACCGGCGCATTGCTGAACATTTTCGAAAAAGAAAATGAAGCATCCGCAGCGCTGAACTGCCGGATAACACCCGCGCTGTTTTCGTGGTTGAGCCTGCTCAGCAGCGCATTCAAAAACAGCACGGATGGCATCATCATCACCGATTCCAAAGGCATTATTTTGGATGCGAACCGGGCATTTCTAGCGATGTTCGGCTACGAATATGACGAAGTTGTCGGCAAGCGCACCGGATTCCTGCGATCGCCAAAAACCAGCGACACGTTTTATCAGCAGATGTGGCAGTCCATCAACGCCAACGGCGAGTGGAAAGGCGAAATCATCAATCGCGCCAAAAACGGGGTTGAAATTCCGGTCTGGCTGTCCATCACGCCGATCAACCGGAACGGGCAACGCATCGGTTATTTGGGCATCGAAATTGACATGCGCGAAAAAAAACAAATGGAGCGCGAACTGCTCAAAGCCGAACGGCTGGCGATGATCGGGCAAATGGCGGCGAAAGTTGCTCACGAAATCCGCAATCCGCTCTCGTCGATGAGCCTGAATGCGGAGCTGTTGGGCGATGAGCTGGAAGTGTTCGGATTGATTGCCAGCGCGGACGAAGCCAACCAATTGCTGGCATCGATTCAGCGGGAAATCGAACGGATTTCCGAATTGGTGGACGAATATCTGCAGTTTTCCCGGATGCCAAAATCGCTGATGAAACGCGGCAAAATCTGTGAATTTATCAAACAGGTGATCGGCGAATTGCATCCGCTGGCGCAATCGACGGGCATCGAAATTGATTGCGAAAACATAAAATCGTTGCCGGAAATCGATTTCGATCCACAGCAATTGCGTCGTTTGGTGCTCAATTTAACCCGGAACGCAATCGATGCAATGGCGGGCGGCGGGCGGCTTTCCGTCGAAATGCACAACGGCGGACCGTGGGTAGAAGTCGCATTCCGCGATACCGGTTCCGGCATCGCAACGGAACAGGTTGAGAAAATTTTCGACCCGTTTTTCTCTACCAAATCGTTTGGCACCGGACTGGGTTTGTCGATCGTTCAGCAAATTGTAAAAGAGCACAACGGCAATATTTTCTGCGAAAGCCAACCGGGAAAAGGCACCACTTTTTTCGTCCAGTTGCCGGTGGGGTTGTGAGAAAACGCTTCGGCTTCGCTCTGCAACCTTGCTTCTTTGTGAAATAAACCGGTCATTCCTGCTCCGAAGGAGTGCCTTCGGCACGAAGGCAGGAATCTCCAGACTTTCGGCAATGATATTTTGTCAATTACCCAAATACTGCGGTTTTCATACGTTTAACAAAAACACATCCAACAAAAGGAGCGACCCATCGACCGGCAGAAAACCATTTTGATTGTTGACGACGAACAGAATATTCGCGAATCGCTGATGAAGGTGCTCAGTCGCGAAAATTATGCTGTACTGCCCGCAGCGAGCGCCAAAGATGCAATTTCTCTGCTCGGAAAATACACTGTAGATCTGGTTATTTCGGATATTATGATGCCGGAAATGGATGGATTATCGCTGCTGAAACGCATCAAACAATCGTTCGGCGATGTGGAAGTGTTGCTGATTACCGGCCACGCCACTGTGGAATTGGCGGTTGAAGCGATGCGCGAAGGCGCTCACGATTTTATCGCCAAACCGTTCAAACGGGCGGATATTCTCGCCCGCGTTCAGCGCGTGCTGGAAAAACAGGGACTGGTTCGGGAAAACCGTCAGTTGAAAACCCAACTAAAACGCGGTGCGGAAAAAATTCAGTTGATCGGAGAATCGCCGGAAATCCGGCGCATTCGCCAGATGATTGAGCAGATCGCGCCGATGCCCTCTACTGTGTTGATCAATGGCGAAAGCGGTACCGGAAAAGAGATCATCGCGCGCCAATTGCACGAAAAAAGCGATCGTGCGGACAAACCGTTTGTTGCGGTAAACTGCGGCGCCATTGCCGAGCAGATCATCGAAAGCGAATTGTTTGGGCATGTGAAAGGCGCGTTTACCGGCGCTGTTGCGGAGAAAGACGGTTTGTTCAAAACGGCGGATGGCGGCAGCCTGTTTCTGGATGAAGTCGGTTCGCTATCACCAAATATGCAGGTTAAATTATTGCGTGTTTTGGAAGAACGCGAAGTGCGTCCGGTCGGGGCGATAAAAACGTTCCGGGTTGATGTGCGCATTCTCGCAGCCTGCAATTCCAATTTGCAAGCCGCCGTCGAAGCCGGGCAATTTCGGGAAGATTTGTTTTATCGATTGAATGTCATTTCCATTTTCGCGCCGCCATTGCGGGAACGGCGGGAAGATATCGCGCTGCTGGCAAACCATTTTATCCGGCATTTTAATGCGGATCTCATGAAAAACGTCACCGGGCTAACGGGCAGTGCGGCGCAGTTGTTGATCGCCAATCCGTGGAAAGGCAATGTTCGCGAGTTGCGAAACACCATCGAGCACGCGATGATTTTGACAGCAGGCAACGAGATCTCTGCGGAAGATTTGCCGTTGCGCTATCACCATCCGCAGCAAAACGGACATGTTTCCGGCATGGTTGACTTAAAAGCCGCGGTAAACCGATTTGAACACGAACATATCACCAAAATTTTGCAGCAATGCGGCGGCGATAAAAAAGCGGCTGCCGAGAAACTGGGGCTCAGCCTGTCATCGCTGTATCGCAAAATGAGTGAGTTGAATATCAGCGATGGTTGAGTGGGCAATGAGTGTTTAACTTAAAAACTGTTGTTATGCACCCGATCTTTTTATGCCACAGAGTCACAAAGCATCACAGAGAAAATTTCGGGCGACCCATACATTAATAAATGCCTTTTTTGTTGATATTGATTTGTGAATTATCTGGAAAAACACCAATATGAATACTTTGAAATTTCCGTTCATTCGGATCTCACCCCCAGCCCCTCTCCTTAGAGGAGAGGGGAGCCAAGCAACCATATTGCACAAAATGCTTCACCCTCGCCTTTAAAGAGAGGGGGATTATGGGGGTGAGGTCTGACAATTAACTTTGTATTTCATTCGTCACTTGCTATTCTCACTATCCACAAATTCTCCGGATTCCTACACTGATCAATAATAACGCATCCGCCGTAAACGGTTTGCTATATCTCAAAAATCTCTGTGCCCCTCTGTAGCTCTGTGGCTAAAATGCGTAACGTCAATTAAAAAGAAATCGTTGCCTAAAAACCGGGGATACCTGCATTCGTGCCGAAGGCACTCCTTATTTTCCCAATTCTGAAAAACATTTTCTTATTTTTAGGAATTTGATAAAAACCCGGCTTCCCCCTACCCTTTTGAAATTTTCCATAAATTATTAAATACCAATGGCTTATAAAGCACAACTATTTTGTGTATTTGCTGGCACAGGGTTTGTTTTTAATTCCGGCATTCGTTTCCCGGATTCAAAAACAAATTGTGCGAATGATAAACGCCATTCACAGATCATCAAAAAAGGGGACATTATGAGCCAATCGAAACAGCCCACATACTGGGAAAAAATGCACGAAGCAGGATACACCCGAAGGGATTTCCTCAAATTTTGCTCCTATATTTCTGCATACATGGGGCTGCAATCCGCAATGATACCCCAGGTTGTTCACGCGCTGGACAAAAAACCGCGTCAGCCGGTAGTGTGGTTCCATTTTCAGGAATGCACCTGCTGCAGCGAGTCGTTTATTCGCTCGTCGCATCCGGTGGTGGCGGATATTATTCTGGACAGAATTTCGCTGGATTATACCGAAACGCTGCAAGCTGCATCCGGGCATCAGGCGCATGAGGCGTTGCAGGAAACGATGAAAGAAAATTACGGTAACTATATATTATGTGTGGAAGGCTCTGTGCCCACCGGTGCGGACGGCGTGTATTGCTGCATCGGCGGACGGACATCGATTGATTTATTGCAGGAAGCGGCTGCCGGCGCAAAAGCGATTATCGCGTGGGGCAGTTGCGCATCGAACGGATGCGTGCAGGCATCGAAACCGAATCCTACCCAGGCAACCCCGATTCATAAAATTATTCAGGGAAAACCAATCGTAAAAGTGCCCGGCTGCCCGCCAATCGGCGAAGTGATGGCCGGCGTTATTATGCACGTGCTCACCTTCGACCGGCTGCCGCAGCTGGACGGACTCGGTCGCCCGAAAGCATTTTATTCCAAACGGGTGCACGATTCCTGCTATCGCCGCCCATATTTTGATGCCGGTTTGTTTGTCGATTCATTTGATGATGAAAATGCCAGAAAAGGCTATTGCCTCTACAAAGTCGGTTGTCGCGGTCCGGTAACCTACAACGCCTGCGGCGTGATGGGTTGGAACGAGGGCGTCAGCAACCCGATCAAATCCGGGCACCCGTGTATTGGCTGCAGCGAAGAAAAATTCTGGGATAACGGCCCGTTTTACAACCACCTTGCCAACGTTTCCGGATTCCCGATAGAGGGCAACGCGGATAAAATCGGGATGACAGTTGCCGGCATAACCGCTGCCGGTGTTGCGGCGCACGCGGTGGTCACCAATCTGCGGAAGCGCAAGCTGATTCAGGAAGGCATCGATTCCAGCGCAAAGGGCAGCGATATTGACGAAAAAGGAGGCAAATAATGGGAAAACGTATCGTCGTTGATCCGATCACCCGCATCGAAGGGCATTTGCGGGTAGAAGCAGAAGTAAACAATGGCAAAATTACCAACGCGTATTCGTCGGGAACGATGGTTCGCGGTATCGAAATTATTTTGAAAGGCCGCGATCCGCGCGACGCGTGGGCGTTTACCGAACGCGTTTGCGGCGTTTGCACCAGCATTCACGCGCTGGCTTCCGTTCGTTCGGTGGAAAACGCGCTGAACATCACCGTACCGCCGAATGCGGAATTGATTCGAAATATCATGAACGCGGTGCTGTATATCCACGATCACGTGGTGCATTTTTATCATTTGCATGCGCTGGATTGGGTGGATATCGTCAGCTCGCTAAAAGCCGATCCGAAAGAATCCGAACGCATCGCCAAAAGCATTTCCACCTGGCCGAAAAACTCGGCAGCCTATTTTGCCAGCGTGCAGGGACGGGTGCGCAAACTGGTGGAAAGCGGTCAACTGGGCATTTTTGCGAAAGGCTATTGGGGGCATCCGGCTTACAAACTGCCGCCGGAAGTGAACCTGATTGGCGTTGCGCACTATCTGGATGCACTGGAATGGCAAAAAGAAATCGTGAAAATCCACACCGTTTTTGGCGGAAAAAATCCGCATCCCAACTATCTGGTTGGCGGGGTTGCCTGCGCGATCAATCCGGAAGATTCCGGGGCGATTAACGCCGAACGCCTGGCATTTGTCGGCAGCCTGATCGATGAAGCGATCGAATTTGTGGAGCAGGTGTATATTCCCGATTTGATGGCCATCGCATCGTTTTACAAAGATTGGGGCGCGATTGGCGGCGGGCTGAGCAACTACCTCAGCTACGGCGAATTTCCCACCAACGGTTACAACGATCCGGGTCGATTCAAATTCCCGCGCGGCATTGTGCTGGATCGTAACCTCAGCGAAGTGCTGGACGTGGACGGCAACGATCCGGAACAGATCAAGGAATACATCTCGCATTCGTGGTATAAATACGCCAACGGCGATTCCAAAGGACTGCACCCGTACGACGGCGAAACCGAATTGAATTACACCGGACCCAAACCGCCCTATGATTTTTTAAATGTGGATGAAAAATACAGCTGGCTGAAAACACCACGCTGGCGCGACAAACCGATGGAAGTTGGTCCGCTCTCGCGTTTGGTGGTTGCCTACGCCAAAGGCGTTACCGAAGTGCAGGATGTGGTAAACGATGCACTCGGCAGATTGAATGTGCCGGTTTCCGCGCTGTTCTCCACATTGGGACGAACCGCCGCACGCGGTTTGGAAACCAAACTGGTGGCATACTGGATGAAAGATTATTTCAACGAACTGTTGCAGAACATTAAAAATGGCGATTTGCGAACCGCAAACAAAGACCGGTTCGAGCCATACACCTGGCCGGCGGAAGCACAGGGACTCGGTCTAACTGAAGCCCCGCGCGGCGCACTGTGTCACTGGATCAAAATAAAAGATCAGAAAATCGAGAATTACCAACTGGTTGTGCCGACAACCTGGAACGCATCGCCACGCGATCCCAACGGCAACATGTCCGCATACGAAGCATCGCTGATGGATACGCCGATGGCAGATCCCGAGCAACCGCTGGAAATTTTGCGCACAATCCACTCGTTCGATCCCTGCCTGGCTTGTTCGGTTCACCTGTATGATCCGGATGGCAAACACATCAATCAAGTGCAGGTGCTGGATATTTTGGGAGGACGCTAATATGGCCAGTGAAACAAAATCTGTCCAAAACGCGCAAATGCGCTATTACATTTATGTTTGGGAATTCCCGGTGCGATTGTTCCATTGGGTAAACGCCGCATGTGTGGTTGTGTTGGCAGTAACCGGCTATTTCATGGGAAATCCGGTGGCTGTCAGCAGCTCGGTGGAGGCATCTCAACAATACTGGTTTGGCAGTTTGCGTTTTATTCATTTTTTGAGCGCGTATGTTTGGGTTACCGTGGCTTTTCTGCGATTGTATTGGGGATTTGTCGGGAATGAATACGTGCGCTTCAATAACTTCCTGCCGTTCAGCCGGGAAAAATGGGCGGAAATCGTTCACGTGATCAAAGTGGACGTGCTGCACATCTGGGAAGAGGCAACCGATTCCATCGGACACAACGCCCTTGCCGGCGGCGCGTATCTCATTGGTTTTGTTGGATTTCTGATTTCGGCAATTACCGGATTCGGACTTTACACTGCAATGAGCAACAACTGGTTTGTGGATTTATTTGTGTGGGTGGTTCCGTTTATGGGCGGCGATCATATCGTGCGAATTATCCATCATTTCATGCTGTGGTTTTTTGCCATTTTTGTGGTGATCCACATTTATCTGGCAGCTTATCACGATTATGTGGAAGCAACCGGCACGATCTCATCGATGGTTGGCGGCTGGAAATTTATCCGCAGCAAACCCAAAGATGAAGGCAAAACCAGTCTGGTGCACAAAGATGTAAAGAAGGTCATAAAAGGTAAAAAATAGTTGTCTTCTGCAACTACTTGGTGGGGAAACGCCCCGGACAATTCTGTTCGGGGCGTTCTTTTTTGCAAAAATGCAGCGGTACACCGACACATCAATTTTGCAACGCACCGCCATCAATCCATTCGCGAATGATAACAATCACGCTGTCGGGCAGCGGCGGTTTGCCGGATGGCATGCGCTCACCGACAATCGTTCCGCCGGTTAATTTCTGGATAATATAGCTGCGACCCGCATCGCCCGGATGAATCAACTGCCAATCCGGCATAAATTTGCTGGATTTTCCCACCAGTTGCTGATAGGTAAAATCCGCATTTTCCATATTTAATTGGGATTCCGGCATCGCCCCGACGTGGCAACCGGCGATCGCGCAATTCGGTTTGATCACATTGCGGAAAATACTCGAGAACTGCGGGCGCAACGGTTCAGAAGCCGGCTGACCGCTGCCGCATCCGGCAATAAACGCGAGCAAAAGAATCAGAGAAATATGGCGCAATCGATGGAAAAAACAGGTCATTTGAGAACCGGGGAATAGCAATTATTGTGTTTCGTTGATAAACTGCATCACCGCTTTGGCGACCGCCGGAACCGCAGCCGCAACCACCGGGGTCATTTCGGTAGCCATCGTACTCATATCTTCGATGGTGATGGTAAACAGGATAATTTCCGGCTGATTGTCCATTAAAAAAAGGACGTCGAGCACATCTTTCAATCCGATGTCGTGAGCCGTTAGCGTGGGCGGATAATCCGATGAAAACTTTGGCGTAAGTTGTGCAATCGTGCCAACCGGTTGACCGTCCATCGTCGCATCGACGAGAATCACCCGGGGATATTGATGGAAATAATCCAGCAGATGCAGCCCGCCGGAGCCGCCGTCCAGCACATCAACTGCATCGGGAAGCTGAAACTGTTCTTCAATATAATTTGCGGCGTGAATGCCAACGCCCTCATCACCCATCAACAAATTGCCAATACCTAATATCAATGTTTTCATAGAATTATCCGGTTCCGTTATCGTAAGTTGTTGATCAGATGTTACGCGATTCGCATGATTTTGTCAACGGGAAAAGTAGAAGACGAAAATTGAAATTGGAAATTGGTAATGAATTCTGTTGACCGGTTTCCCTTTTACCTTTTACCTTTATCCTTTATCCTTTATCAATCTTTCGTCCGAAAAGGTAACGCCGGTAAACCCGCGCTGTTCACCAGATTCGGTTGGGCAAAACGGCTCCACCCAAACCGCACATGCACCGGATTCGGGGTTTGCGGGCTGGAAACGATCACCGTTTTGCCGAAAATTTCCGCAGTGGCGGGGACAAACTTGCCATCCGCTTCGGCGATCGTGAAAAAAGCGAGCGGGCGGTTGTCGCGCGAAGATAATCCATCCCCAACGTGATCGAACGAGAGCACTATTTTACCGGCCGCAACCTGCATCGAGCGAAACACCGGACCGCTGTATTCGACCGGCTTGCCATACGTTTTTGCCAGCGCACACAGCGCCAACCGCTTGCCCACATCCTGTTTATTTTTGGGATGGATATCGTCCAGCTCGCCGATATCCATCGTGACCGCCATTGCGGTATTCGGCAGCGCCAGCGTTGCGATTTGCGCAGCCCACAGCTCCGGCAACGCATTTTCCGGATAATCCTTATACGGGGCAATCTGCGCAAAGTAGAACGCTAAATCCGGTTGATTCAACACCTTACGCCAACCGTTGATGAGCGCTTTCATTTTGGTGAAATACGCCATGCCGTCACCAACATTCGATTCGCCCTGATACCAGATCACACCGCGAAGTGCAACGGGCAGCAACGGATGAATCATCGCATTAAACAAGCTGGACGGACGCGACGGCTCGCCCCAAATGCCCACAGCGGGTTTTTCCATGCGATTGTCGTAAATGGATTGGAGCGCGGTTTCCGACGCATATCCTTCCGGCGCGATCCACGGCTCGATGGCAGTCGCGCTCCACGACGCATCGATCAAACCGATGGGCACATCCAGTTCCTGCAGCAATTCCCGACCGAAATAATAGCCGGTTGCGGAAAATCCGCCCCAACCGCCAGTGGCGATGGTTTGCGGGGTGCATACCTGCCAGCGCGCATCGCCGGCAAATTCGCTCAACGGTACATCGCTGTAGTTATTGGCGGGATTGAACAGACGGATGGCGGGATGATACGCGGCGGCAATCTCTTTTTCCGCATCATTAAAACTGCCAACGCCCATTTCCATGTTGGACTGTCCGGAACACAACCAGACCTCCCCGACCAGCACATTGTTCAGCGCAATAGTTCCGGATTTGCTCCGCACCTGCAGCGAAGCGCCCTGTTTATTGGCGGTCAACGGACGGAGTTGCACCAGCCATTTGCCGGTTGCATCCGCAACAGCCGATTGTTCCTGTCCGGCAAACGCGACGACTACAGATTCACCGGGCAAAGCCCAGCCCCACACCGGCACCGGCTGCGATTGCTGGAGCACCATATTGTCCGAAAAAAGTGCGGCAAGTTTTACTTCCGCATGCATCTGAGAAAAGCCGCTGTTGATCAAAAGACACCATATCATTGTTTTTAGATAACGATAGATCACGATTATTATCCTGTCTTGTTTGGGTAATTTTACGCATTTCAATTAAATATCCAAAGATGAATAATAGGACACGCTTCGACTACGCTCAGCAACCATGCTTCGGCGTAGCTCAGCAACCTTGCTCGGCAATAAAGGACATATTTTGTTGTCTGCCAAAAATTGATATATTATTTCCGGAAAAAAATCAACATATTTCCGCGAAACCAAATACAGCTATTACGCAGGCACGAAATGAATTCCTTTTCAACAAACATACAGCAGCTGATCAGCCAGCGCGAAAACCGCGACAAAGCCAAATGGCTGGAAAACTATGTAAAACACGATATTCAGTCGTTGGGCGTGGGGATTCCGGATATCCGGGACATCATCCGGCAGGCGGAGCGAGAACAACGCCTTACACAGTTGCCGATCAGCGAACAAACGGAAATGCTGAACGATTTAATGCGCCAGCCGATCACCGAATACAAATTGGCAGCGATATTATTTGTCCAGTTGTATTGGAAAACCAGCGAAACCGACGCGACGATGCGCATGATTTCCGGCTGGTTTGACCAACGCTGGATCAGCGATTGGAATGTTTGCGATTGGCTGTGCGTTCGCCTGCTCAGCCCGCTGGTGGATACACAACCGACCATCATCGATGAATTAAGCCGATGGAATGCCGACCCGTATTTATGGAAAGCGCGGGCATCGCTGGTGCCGTTTGCCCAGTGCAAGAGCATCGGACAACACCGGGAAATGATCGCTGAATTATCCAAAACGCTGATTCAACGGGACGAGCGATTTTGCAAAACCGCTGTCGGTTGGGTGATGCGCGAATATTCAAAAATTGACAGCTTGTTTGTCACGGAATTTCTGGAAAAATATCAAGAGTGGACAACAAAGGAAGTCATCAAAAACGCGCGTAAATATATGTAGTTTAACGCCGTTACAATCCATTCGCCAATCAACAGAGGACATTCATGAAAAAGCAAATTGCCGTTGGTTTTGCGTTGATCGCAGCAGTGCTGTTGATCGCCTGCCAATCAGAAAAGCCGCAAAGCGGAGAGCACAGCGAACTGCAAACCACAGCACAAACCGATTCAACAGCAGATATGCAATCGGCAGCGCATCAAAGCAACAGCACATCCGGCGAGGGCGATCTGCAGGAACCGGCGGAAGATGAGATTCAGGAATTTGGCATCATCGAAAGCATCGAAGACAGCGGTTACCCGATGTTCGTCGTCACGGTCGATTTCCCCGACCGGCAGATGAAATCAACATTTAACCTGAATATCGAAGAAATTGCCATGGATATGGCAGCGTTAACCGCGTTAGAGGGAAAATACGCCACCATTTATTACCTGAGCGAAATGGAAAACGACCTGAACGATTTGCAAGTTTCGGGAACATCGGTGCTCGGCGAGTGGGCACCGGAAATAAATCCCGATTGGCTGCACATCACCGGGTTTCTCAGCGGCGCCGAAGCCGAAACCACCGGCGATTTGCCCGGCGTTATTACGATCACCGATGATACGGGCAATCAAATCCATTTTAAATATTTTATTACGCCGGAAATGGTTGAGGCAAATGGCACAGTTGTCACCGCATTTTATTCATACCGGAATATGGAAACAATCACCTATTTGCGGGCATCGGAAGAATAGCAATTCATTATAAATATTGATTGAGCGGGAGATAAAAAATATGGCATCAGACAAAGCGTATATGGATTTTGTTTTGGAACAAATAGAAAACGCCGGGTTGATCACTTACAAAAAAATGTTTGGCGAATACGGCGTTTATTCAAACGGCAAAATATTTGCGCTGGTTTGTGACAACCAACTGTTTATCAAACCGACAACTGCGGGCAGGGATTTTATCGGGGATGTGGTTGAAGCACCGCCCTACCCCGGTGCAAAATTGTATTTCTTAATAGAAGACCAGATTGAAAATCGCGAATGGTTGAACGAATTAATCCGGGTAACCGTTGCGGAGCTGCCGGAGCCAAAGCCCAAAAAGAAAAAAACAAAGAATACCCGGAAAAACAGCGATTAAGAATTGAGGTTACTCATCATTTTTTGCCACAGATGCTTTACAATTAAAAGCATTTCCGCTGTGATTTTTTATCACTTTTTGGCTAAATTGTGCAATGTTAGTTAACAAAAGAAAGCAGATTAACTGCAAACGTTAGAAAGGAAACGAATTTGGAAATGATCAAAACGAACGGTTTGAACCGCAGACAGTGGTTAAAATTAAGCGTAAGTTCGCTTGTCGGCATTTTTTCGACAACATTGTTTGGCAGAGGAATATCAAACCTTAACGATCAAAATATCATATCAAACCATCTGAATTTATCAAATCAAAAGGAATCAACAATGGTATTAAAGCATGTGGTGTTTCACTCACCAGGTCCACAATGGAAAACAGGGGTCGATTTTAGAGAACAGCCCGGCGTAATGGAACACGTCCAGCATTATGCAAAACTTCATGGGGATAATAAATTATTTATGGGCGGACCTTTTATCGATGCCGATTCAGGTGGGATGATGATTGCCGCAGAAGGTGTGAGCAGGCAGGAAATTGAAGCATATGCTGCGCTCGATCCGGCTGTAACATCCGGATTATTAACATTCGTTGTTAAAACCTGGTATATCGCAATGGCAGAAAAAGAATCACAGGAATAATTATCTTATCAGGAAGCAAGTGGGTGGACACAATAAATTTACTTTTATCATTTCAAACCCGGGGTTGGTCATTCCCGCAGTTTTTAGCGGGAATCCATTTGTTTACAATACTTTGGATGCCCGATTAAGTCATTCGGGCATGACCTAAATTAGCAAGATATTATTGTCCCATTACTTAGAAGCTATTTGTTTGATAATTTTTCGGTTAAAATAGATAAAATTTCCCAAAAGAGGTAACCACTATTTGTGAACTTCTTATGGATAATGTGATCATCAATCACAACTCCTCTATACCGGCGAGGATGATAACTACAGGAAAAATATGACGCTTAATAAATTTTTATTGGTATTGCTTTTTGGCGCATTGTTTTGGAGTTGTTCCAATGCCCAGCACATTAACTCCATGCAAGTAAATGATAATGTTGTAAAAAATGAATATCCGGAACCTGCTGAAGTGGGTACCTGGTCTATTGCTGCGGTAGATTTCAAAACCGGTCAAATTGGTATCGCAGGCGCATCTTGCACATTTAATGTTCAGGGTATTGGTGAGATAATTCCAGGTAAGGGAGCCGTCATCGTTCAAGGCATGAGTAGTGATGAAGCCAGGGAAAGCGCCATTGCGTTAATGCGGGAAGAACATTCGCTGGCGGAAATTATGGATGAAATCCGCAATCCCAAATACGATCCCGAAAATCAGCAATATGCACTAATATTACTGGATTCCACCATACAGCCGATAGCGTTCTCAGGCAATAAACTGGATAATACACGTGGTCATCGTATTGCCACAGGATTATCCGTTCAGGGTAATGTGCTGGTTAGCGATGCCGTTTTGGACGACGCTGTATTAGCATTTCAACGCAAGGATGGAACATTGGCAGAGAAACTGGTAAAGGCATTAGAAGCAGGCGCAAATGCCGGGGGTGATAAACGATGTGGTGAACAACGCGCAAGATCTGCTTTTGTAACTGTGTATAATAAAACTGACAATGCCAGATGGCCATATTTCCATCTGGTAGTTTATGGTACTGAAAAAGGCGGCGTGCCGGCAGTCGATTATCTGGTAAAAGAATTTCATTCTCTGTTTCCGCAAAGTATAAATCGTCCTTCGACAAGAGTGTATATTGTGCCGGAAAACAAATAAAGGTGACTTTTCCGGTTTGCATGAATGTGATGTCGCTAGACTAGTGTATCTCGGCAAAGATAGTTCGTCATTCTTTTCCGCGCGCGGGACTCAGACTGACTATTGACGTCATGCTGAGCGGAGTCGAAGCACAAACATGCGACGTATGATTTCCGCCGCGATGCACTAGCTAAACAACAATACCGGCAGAAACTAAATACGTTTGGGAACAAAAGCGTAACAATGGGCGAGTCACAGACCCGCCCAACAAACATACACCAATCGATTATTCCTCAACTTTTTCCGCCGGGACATATTTTGGCCAACGGCTTTTAAACAGGGCAAATTTAGCGGGATTATCCCGATACACCCGCTGCCCGATCCGGTTGATGTTGTTCACCGCTTCGTAAATGGATTTCAAGCGGTTATAGCGATCCTGCGTATCCGAAGTGCGCAAAAGCTTCTGCATTTCCTGCGTTTCGTTGGCAGATTTTAGCGCGGCAAGCAGGGTTGCGCCGGTATCGCGGATAGCATCGGTTTGTCCCTTGGCAGATAGAACGGCGTGATGATCCGTGGCAAAACGGATTAACGCCGGCATCAGGGCGATCATGCTGCGCTCGCTGGTTTTTGCATCGTTCAGCGCGCCGGAGGGAAAGGCACGATATTCAACCGATGATTTGCCAAAGGCTAATTCCATGCGAAACGCCAGATCACGCGACCAATCATAACACGCCTCCAGCGCGACGTTTTTCTGACCGGTGGATTGTTTTTGTCCAAGCACATTAACGGAATCAATGGTAACCGACTCCGCCGCCTGAATACGGGATTCGAGATCATCCAACTGTTCCACGGTGGCGCCAAAGCGGGATAAATCCGCCTGATGTTCCCGTGCCGCAGCCAAAGTGGTTTTGGAAACCGGGAGGATGACTTTTTCGGTGAAACGGGGTTTTTTCATAAACCAACTCCTTTTGGTAATATTTATGTTGTGTGACCGATATAAATGCCATTTTCGATTAAACCGCGGCATACTTTAGGATAACCGGCAAATTCGGTAATTACGGAGAAAACCACTGCACTTTCGGAAGTTCACTTCTTAATTACGGAGATCTTTTTGCGTTTTTCTCTGTAATTACGGAGCGACTGCTTACCGGAAAACCGTTAGGATTGGGCGCAGCAGCAGAAAATTATGGCACAACTGCGGAAAAGTCAGTTACACCAGCGAAAATATTTGGCACAGCAGCAGAAAAGTATGGCGCAGCAGCGAAAAGAACAGTCATAACAGCGAAAAATGGTTGCACACTACCGCCAAATTTGCAGGACACCGCCGAAAAAGTATGGCACAGCAGCAAAATATTACGTCACAGCAGTGAAATATATGGGACACACCTCCGGTAAACGTTTGGCATAGCACTATAACAGTCTGGCTCACGATGCATCGCACTGCGAAAAGGCATGTTTTCATGAGTTACGCTCATTTTTTATGACAACCGACATCTCGTTTCAGGCTCCTGACGACAAAACCTTCCAAACTTATATTTCTTTTTACCAAAAATTTGTTTATGTTATAGCCTAACACATGGCAATATTTTTAGAGGACTGATGATACGCGCGGCAGAACTTACTGATGCGGCGGCAATTGCGGGGTTATCGGGTCAATTGGGTTATGCCGCAAGCCGGGACGCAATAGAACATCGCCTAACAGCGTTGATCCATCACGATGAACACTGCGTATATGTCGCAATAGTTGACGATACGATCGCGGGCTGGATTCACGGATGTTATACCCTCCGGGTTGAATCGGATAGCTTTGTGGAAATCGGCGGACTGGTGGTGCATGAGGCGTATCGCAACCGGGGCATCGGGAGACAGTTGGTAGATACCGTCATCCGCTGGGCGGAAGCACAGCAATGCCGGCAGATCCGTGTGCGCTGCAACGTGATTCGCCGGGAGAGTCACCGCTTTTATGAGCGCATCGGGTTTAGCGAACGCAAGCAACAGAAAATATTTGACAAATTATTAAAGGATGTTACGCAGTGAATCAAAATCAAAACAAACCAGCATCCTGAATAGCCCCAAAGGGGCGTATCGAAGCACCGTCCTGAGCTTGTCGAAGGGGGTGCGGAATTCCGGTAAACAACCGCACCCTTCGATACGCGCTCTGCGCTACTCAGGATGCTAATTCGCTATCAGCACGTTACATCAGTTACTAACCGGGATTGGGTATTAACATGAAACTATGTATCGCACAAACAACTGCCGTAGCGGGTGATGTTGCCGCTAACATCGCCAACCATTGCCGATGGATCGAACGGGCAATTGCGCACCGCGCAGACCTGATTTTTTTTCCGGAATTATCCATCACCGGATACGAACCAACCCTTGCCAAAACGCTGGCAACCCAACCGGATGATGCCCGATTCAAAGCCTTACAGGTGTTGAGCAACCGGGGCACCATCACCATCGGGGTGGGCATGCCGATTCAGGCGGCAACCGGAATCACCATCAGCATGATTGTGTTTCAACCCGAAACACCCGTAGAAAACTATGCCAAGCAATTGTTACATGTTGATGAAAACCCCTACTTTGTGCGGGGATTCGGGCAATTGTTTCTGAGCGTGGCAAACACAACGGTTGCACCGGCAATCTGTTATGAATCTTTGCAGCCCTGGCACGCCAACACCGCACAGCGCGGTCGTGCGGATGTTTATGCGGCAAGTGTGGCAAAATCCGCCGGTGGTGTTGCCAAAGCCGCCCGGCTGTATCCGGAGATCGCCAAAGCAAGCTCAATGATTGTTGCGATGGCAAACAGCACCGGGCATTGCGATAATTTTAACAGCGCGGGACAGTCCGCCATCTGGAATCGCGAAGGCGTATTGAAGGGGCAGCTCGGCAAAACCGGCGAAGGGCTGTTGATTTATGATACGGTTACGGATGCACCGGCAGAACCGGTGGCGTAGTCATTAAAGCCCCTCTTCGAAGAGGGGTTTGGGGAGATGTTTCTTTAGGAAGAACATCCCCCTTGATCCCCCTTCGAAGGGGGAAAGATTGGTAAGCCCCTCTTCGAAGAGGGGTTTGGGGAGATGTTTCTTTGGGTGGTTTTGGAAGAACATCCCCCTTGATCCCCCTTCGAAGGGGGAAATTTGGGAAGCCCCTCTTCGAAGAGGGGTTTGGGGAGATGTTTCTTCTGGTGGTTTTGGAAGAACATCCCCCTTGATCCCTCTTCGAAGGGGGAAAGAAAGAGGAAAGTTATGAGCAGAAATATTGTTTTGCCTTACAACCCAAAGTTGAAAGCGCGAGCGCGTGAGTTGCGCAAAAATCAAACCGAAACGGAACAAATTATTTGGGCAAAACTGCGCAGTAAGCAGTTGGGTTTTGAATTTCACAGGCAAGTGCCGATTGAAAATTTTATTGTTGATTTTTATTGTCATGAATTGATGCTGGCTATAGAGATTGACGGGGATTCACATTTTACCGATGGTGCACCGGAGCGGGATATGGAACGCACACAAATACTAAATTCGTTCGGGGTAACGGTGTTGCGCTATACGAATATTGATGTTAAACAGAATCTTTACCGGGTGCTGGATGATATTATGGGTTGGATTGAGAATCATGGCTAAGAACATCCCCCTTGGTCCCCCTTCGAAGGGGGAAATTGGGTAAGCCCCTCTTTGAAGAGGGGTTTGGGGAGATGTTTCTTTCGGTTTTCGGGTAGAACATCCCCCTTTATCCCCCTTCGAAGGGGGAAAGATTGGGAAGCCCCTCTTTGAAGAGGGGTTTGGGGAGATGTCTCTTTGGGTTTTCGGGAAGAACATCCCCCTTGATCCCCCTTCGAAGGGGGAAATTTGGGAAGCCCCTCTTCGAAGAGGGGTTTGGGGAGATGTCTCTTTCTGACTTGCGAAAAGAACATCCCCCTTGATCCCCCTTCGAAGGGGGAAACTGGGAAGCCCCTCTTCGAAGAGGGGTTTGGGGAGATGTGTCTTTGGGTGGTTTTGGAAGAACATCCCCCTTGGTCCCCCTTCGAAGGGGGAAAGAAAGAAGAATGTTATGAACAGAAATATTGTTTTGCCTTACAACCCAAAGTTGAAAGCGCGAGCGCGTGAGTTGCGCAAAAATCAAACCGAAACGGAACAAATTATTTGGGCAAAACTGCGCAATAAGCAGTTGGGTTTTGAATTTCACAGGCAAGTGCCGATTGACAATTTTATTGTTGATTTTTATTGTCATGAATTGATGCTGGCTATAGAGATTGACGGGGATTCACATTTTACCGATGGTGCACCGGAGCGGGATATGGAACGCACACAAATACTAAATTCGTTCGGGGTAACGGTGTTGCGCTATACGAATATTGATGTTAAACAGAATCTTTACCGGGTGCTGGATGATATTATGGGTTGGATTGAGAATCATGGCTAAGAACATCCCCCTTGGTCCCCCTTCGAAGGGGGAAATTGGGTAAGCCCCTCTTTGAAAAGGGGTTTGGGGAGATGTGTCTTTTGGGGACGGAACGGTAAATTCATAAAGCCAAATATTACAAAATAAGGGAACTCAAAAAGCAGTTACAGGATTGTGACAACGCTGGTCTTCCTCGGACGGAAACTTTTTGATCAATAATTAAATAAGCCCCAAAAAATCAAAACACTCAGATAAGCGGAAATAGTTTTTGGCGAGTAATTCGCTATGGTTAATTTTTGTCGGTATTGCAGAATCAGGTCTTGAATTTTCATTGTTTACTCATTATATTAAGCGTAAGCTTAGTTAAATAAAGATATACCCAAAAGAAATTGGTTAGGGACAAATAACCATCTTTATGGGATGTGAAAATTAAGCATAAGCAAAGAAGTTAAGGGTTGCCTATGCTGCTCAATCGTTTCAAAAAATGTCAATATTGCAGCCTTGAAATCACTATACTTTTCATAGTAAAAATAATCGATGACCGATTTTCGTAAATACTTCCATAATCGTTCGATAATGTTCAGGTTTGGCGAATATGCCGGTAAATATATCACTTTGCACCATTTATTCTTCTTTAACCATTCCTGAATGAGGTGACTTTTGTAGTATCTGGCGTTGTCACAGATGTTATAGATCTTTTTACCCGGATGCTTCGCATGTTGGGCTTCCCAAAGGGCGATACTTGATTGGGAATTGATCTGTTCATCTTCACGAAAAACAATGTCGCCAACATCTTCTGCGTTGATGGCAGCGTTAATATTCAGGCGTTTACGACCGGTATTTGAGGGAATACCAACATCCTCACCCTTTGGTATCCAGCCATATGCCGGACGGGTATTGTGTTGGGGATGCGCTGCGTCGTTGAAATAGAAAATAGCATTAACATCCTGTTTCTTCAACAATCTGTGTAGCTTTTTAACAAACCGTCTTTGGGCAGCCGAATCCGCTTTTGAAGGAACGGATTTGGTCTTTTTGTAAACAAAGCCCAAACGGTTCAGCAGTGTGGAAACAGCACTTTCACAATAGTGCTTGTTGAAGGTCGCCGCGATAAATTCACCAACAGCAGCGCTGCTTGGATACAGGTATTCAGTCAGTTCTGCAACGAGCCGGGCTTTTTCTTCATCAGTGAGTTTGCCATTGTATCGAAAATAATTGGATGCCAGATAATCTTTCAGTCCGTTGGTGAGATAGCTGTCACGATAGCGGTAGACGGTGTTGTCATCAATGCCTAAAAAATCGGCAATCACCTGGACAGAAAGACCTTTGTCCAGCATCAACAATACAGTGACTTTGATATAAATGCGTTTGTTGGAAGGACGCTTCTGCAAAAGCTTTAATTCGCGCCTCGTGTTGTCATCTAATTCTAGCATGGATAAAGATATTCAATTGATGGGATTTTCCCAAACCAATTTAGTGTGAGTATAACTTAAACCGGGATAAACGCAATACGTTTATCATCACGTTGTACAACATTATAAAACACAATGAAATCGATACTAATTTTTCTTTCCACAATTTTATTTTCCTGTTCAGAAACTCAAGGAGATAAGAGCCAAAAGCAAGAAAAAGTTAACTTCCCCAAGTCTGCTTTTGATTCTATATCTGAGTTAACGCTAGTTCAACAAGAGGCATTTGACGCTTTAAACACTTTGCAAACAAGTACTGATGAAAAGAATCGTCTATATTCTACGTTTGCAAACGTAAATCACCCATTCTACCCTTCGGACACAAGTTTTTCTATTACACAATCTGAATTATCGGATTTCATGAAACAATTCGTCTCAAAACACTGTCAGAATTTAAGTAAAGAAATGCAAGATGAACTTGCGAAATGTTCTGTATTAGCTCAAGAAAAATATACGGTTTTGTATTGCAATAATGAATCAGTAAATCAGAATTTCAAAAACGGATTGCCTATGTCAGGTACGTGGGTTTTGACAAATGTTCTTGGTCGTAGAGATGTGATAATTGTGTGGTAGTGTAAAACTCTTAAAGATGAATTTAACAAAACAGAAAATATGAAAAAAATCCAATTATTGTTGATTGCTCTTTTGATTGTCAAAACAGGAATATCACAAACAAGTATTCAAACTTTTGAAATGCAAGGCAATTCTTATCAATATGAAGAATTGAATGAAGTTGAGAATCCAGAAGCCCTAATGGTTTTATTTAATGGTGGAGCCGGCAAGGCATCAAAAATAATACCTGAAACTAGTTTGCCAGATTCTGCTGTTGGTTATAAATTCAAGACGATAGGCATAGATCAATCTGATTTTTTCATATCAGATTCTACCTATTTGAGAATTCGAACCATAATTGAGCACGTTATAAAAAAAGAAGGAATCAGTCAAAATCTATTCATTGGTGGTTTTTCATTAGGTGGATATACTACCATTAAATTCTCTGAGATGGCAGTAGAAAGAAACGATACATCAATGATTCCCAATGCTATCTTTGCGATAGACCCACCTTTAGACCACTTAGATTTTGTAGATTACTGTTTGCGTGAATTAAATAGACAATGCCCAAATGAGGCTGCTAATAAGCTTGGAAAGGCAGAAGCTAATTGGATTTTGAGTTATTATGAACAAAATTTTGGCTCTTATATAGAAGATAGTACGGCTTATATAGAAAACTCATGCTTTACCGCTACACAATCTGATGGTGGAAATGGAAAATATCTTAAAAATGTACCTGTTAACATGATTCATGAAATTGACATTATGTGGTTAATTGAGGAAAGATGTAGGGATTTATCAGACGCAAATGCTGTTATTAGTTCTAAGTTCATCAACTTTTTGATTGGTCTAGGGAACAAAGAGGCAACCATAACGCTCACGTCAGACAAAGGCTATAGAGCAGATGGCAGGCGACACCCTCATTCATGGTCAATCGCTGAACCTATACCAACACTTGATTGGCTTTCAGGATATATAATTGAAGAAAAATAAACGTTGTGCCCCATTATTAGAAGAACCAACGCAATAATAGTCACACTTGGATTTACCCGAAACACAAGTCAATGCTTCGCAAGAACCAAAAGAATCTATTTTTTTGCCCACGCTCAACCGAAAACAGAAAACGATTACCATGCGGTAGCGGTATTAACCCGGGAAGCTGGCATTTTGTAATGCATTGGCAGACAACCAAATCCAATAAATCAATCCAACAATTGCTTAAACACCCAGAGTTTGACAATGTCCTTTGTAAAAATTTACATCCATTGTGTATGGAGCACAAAAAATCGATACCCCTTTCTGAACTCAAGGGAATTGAGAACAGCGGTCTGGCATCATATCAGGGAGAATGCGAAGGAAAAGGGCATCTTTGTCGATTTTATCAACGGATATTCAGACCATTGTCATTGTCTGGTTTCATTGGGTTTTGATCAAACCATTCAAAAAACCATGCAATTGATAAAAGGGGAATCCGCTTTTTGGATAAACAAGAACAAGCTCACCAAACAAAAATTTGAATGGCAGGATGAATATTTTGCTGTATCAGTTTCCGAATCAATGATAGACAGGGTAAGAAATTATATAAAGCATCAGGAAGAACACCATAGCAAAAAATCATTTCAGGAAGAATATGAGCAATTTATCAGCAAATATGGATTTGAAAAATATCAATAAATAAAATATCTATAGGAATGGGCTTTAGCCCATTCCATCCAAATAATAAAATCAATAAATATCAAAATGATTTTATTTCTCCTCCCTCCAGCTAAAGCAGGAGGCAATTCAAATACAGGGGGCAATTCAAAAGCTGGAGGTAATTCAAAAGCAGGGGGGCAATTCAAAAGCTGGAGGCAATTCAAATGCAGGAGGCAGTTCAAAAGCTGGAGGCAGTTCAAAAGCTGGAGGCAATTCAAAAGCTGGAGGCAATTCAAAATAGATAATAATATCAATTGGAATGGGCTTTAGCCCATTCCATCCAAATAAAATCAACATCAATAAGGCTTTAGCCCATTCCATCAAAATAAAATCAACATCAATTGGGCTTCAGCCCATTCTATCTAAAAAGGCAGATCCTCCCAATGAACTTCACCCTCCGATTGGAAACAGAAAATGATTACCATGCCGTTGAGGCATTAACCCGGGAAGCCTTCTGGAATTTATACAAACCGGGATGTGATGAACATTATCTGGTGCATACCATTCGCAACAGCCCGGATATCATCCGGAACCTGAATTATGTTGTTGAATATGAGGATCAGATCATCGGCTACATCCTGTTTACCGTCTCGCAGGTGAGCAATGAAGCGGGAAAAACGATCCGCACGGCAACCTTTGGTCCGGTTTGCGTTCACCCGGATTTCCAGCGACGGGGCATCGGCACGGCGCTCATCAACCATACCAAAAGCATCGTTATTGAAAAAGGTTTTCCGGCAATCATCATCCTGGGCGATCCGCATAACTACTGCGTTCACGGGTTCCGAACGGGCAGGGATTACAATATCGGCACCGCCGAAGGGAAATATCCGCTGGGTTTGCTGGTGCTGGAACTGGAGAAAGGTGTGTTCGATGGTCATCGCTGGACGTTTAAAGAAAGCGATGATTATAATATCGATTTCAGTCCGGTAGATGATTACGACCGGCGCTTCCCGCCGAAGGAGAAACGGCATCAGCACAGCCAGGATCTTTATGAGATGCTGATCCGGGCGGTGCTGGAATAGGTCGGGTGTTTACAGCCCCGCTTTGAAGCTCAGGTTTACCCACAAGTCAGGATAAAGGGGATCGGGAACAAATCATGTCACCCCTACGGGGTTTGGGGAGCATCGCGTGGCTATCAAAAGTCTATAAACATAACACAGCTACGCGGTTTTAAAGATAACATCCGGTCGTGTTAGCAGACGCAACTCCGGAGGAGTGAAATGTTTATAGGAAAGCGTTCATCCGGGACCAAACCGGAACCCCGGAGGGGTGAAATGATAACGCATTTTTTTTCAACCTCAGAGATGTGGGTAAACCTGAGCTTGTAAGAAGGGTTTGGGGAGATGTCGCTTCCGGCAATCACACCAGCCAATCAGCAAATTCCTTGCGGAACTTCTGCATTTTGGGGGCAATCACAAATGAACAATAGCCCTGCCGGGGATTGCGGTTGTAGTAATCCTGATGATAGCTTTCCGCCGGATAAAAGACGTCCAGCGGCACAATTTCTGTGACGATCGGGTCTTTCCACAGCCCGGATGCTTCGGTTTTCGCTTTGGATGCTTCGGCAATACTGCGCTGTTCCGCATCATGAACCATAATGGTTGAGCGATATTGCGTGCCGACATCCGCACCCTGGCGATTCAGGGTTGTCGGGTCGTGCACATGCCAGAATACGGTCAGCAGTTGATCGTAGCTAATGACGGCCGGATCAAAGGTAATCTGGATCACTTCCGCATGTCCGGTGGTCCCGCTGCAAATCTGCTCATATGTGGGATTCGGAACTGTTCCGCCGGCATAACCGGACACGACTTTCTTCACCCCTTTTAATTCCAGAAACACGGCTTCCACACACCAGAAACACCCACCGCCGAATGTTGCCAATTGTTTATTGTTCATTGTTTTCTCCTGTTTGAATTATTTACATTTCAGATAGATATTTTGTTTCAACGGCCGTTTTTATGCAAGGGAATCTTTATTTGATGCGTTTTTTGGTTAGGTATAATAACTCCGAAATGTCAATTAAAGACAGAATTATTATATCCCAAAGCCATGAAATACAGAATAGCCACAAAACCGTTTCCAGAAACGAAAATGTGGCATGATTTCATCAGAAAATATGCCAAATAAAGGATAGTCAACATTATGTTTTTGTGAATCTTATAGCAAAAGATATATCATTGGTATTAACTTTGTATAGTCCACCGATCTTATGTTGGATTTGGGAAGTAGTTAAATACGAATAAACATTGCAGTTAAAAACAGAAAGGGGCAAACCATGAATTTTGGCATTCCTAAAGAGGTGCGCCCGTTTGAATACCGGGTGGGATTAACGCCGGCAGCGGTTCGTTCGCTGAGCAGGCATGGTCATACCGTGTATTTCGAACACAACGCCGGATTAAAAGCCGGATTCACCGATCAGGAATACGAAACGGCAGGCGGAAAGCTGGTTTACACAGCTTCAGAAGCATATGGACGTGCAGATGTTTTGGTTAAAGTTTCACGACCGACAGAAGATGAATATCGATTTTTTAATCACCAGCAGGCTATCGTCAGTTTCCTGAACTTGGCTGTCGCTTCCGAAGATTTGCTGGAACAGTTGGCAACATCAGAAATAACCGCCATCGCCTGCGAAACGATCGAAACCAACGATAACAAATTGACCGTATTACAGGCCTTGAGCGAAATTACCGGACGCATGTCGCCGGTGATCGCCGGTGATTTGCTGGGCAGCTTTAAAGGCGGTCGCGGTATTTTGTTGAGCGGCATTCCCGGTATCGCGCCGGCATCGGTTGTCATCATCGGTGCGGGTGTGCTCGGCTGCAACTCGGCGCGGGCGTTCCGCGATCTGGGTGCGGATGTCACATTACTGGATAACGACCTGATGGCATTGCGCCGGGTGGATCGGTTGTTCGATGCCAAATTGCCAACCATGTATGCCAACGCGCATAATATCGAAAAGGCCGTAAAGTTTGCCGATGTGCTGGTCACAACCGCAGCAAGCGCCGGCGAAAAAGCACCGGTGCTGATCACCCGTCAAATGCTGAAAAGCATGAAATCGCGGGCAATCATTCTGGACTTTGCCATTAACAGCGGCGGCAATGTGGAAACGAGCCGTCCCACCACGTTAGCAGATCCTTCTTTTGTGGAAGAAGGCATCATTCACTATTGCGTGCCCAACGTGCCATCACGGGTATCGCGCACCAGCAGCTACGCGCTGTCGAATGCGCTGATTCCCTATCTGTTGCAGATGGGCGAATCGGGTATTGACGCGGCAATCCGCAATAACGCGGAGCTTAAACGTGGCGTTAACACATTCCAGGGAAAATTGTCTCACGCAGGCGTTGCGGAGGCGCTGAAAAAAGATCTTGAGGTGAAATTATGAGTTGGATGAAGTTATATCAGGAACGGTTAACTTCCGCGGAGGAAGCTGCCCGCAAAATTGTGTCGGACAGCCGGGTGTATCTGGGCGGTGGTGTGGGCGCGCCGCAAACGGTCATCGATGCACTGGTGAAACGCGCACCGGAGCTGCGCAATGTGGAACTGATTCACATCCTGCACTTCGGCAAAGCCGAATATGTGAAGCCGGAATATGCCCAGAGTTTCCGGCATAACGCGATGTTTATCGGACACAACGTCCGCAGCGCGGTACAGCAGGGTCATGCAGATTTTACGCCGGTGTTTTTATCGGAAATTCCGTCACTGTTTCGCGACGGTCATGTGCCGCTGGATATCGCGATTGTTCAGGTTTCGCCGCCGGACGAACACGGATTTTGTTCGCTGGGCGCAGAAGTGGGTTGCACCAAAGGCGCTGCGGAACATGCCAAATACACCATCGCAGAAGTAAACAAACAGGTGCCGCGCACCCTCGGCGATAGTTTTTTGCACGTCCGCAATCTGGATATGATTGTGGTCAGCGATTATCCGCTGCCGGAAGCATCGCAGGGCGGCGCATCCGAAACGTTGCAGCAGATCGGGAAAATAATTGCGGATTTGATCCCCAACGGCGCCACACTGCAAATGGGTATCGGCAGTATTCCCGATGCCGTGTTGAACAATTTGCACAATCATAAAGATCTGGGCATTCACTCCGAGTTGTTCTCGGACGGCGTTGTCGATTTAATCGAATCCGGCATTATCAACGGTGCCAAAAAAACGCTGCATCCCGGAAAAGTGATCGCCGGATTTATTCTTGGCTCCAAACGGCTGTATGATTATGTGGATAACAACCCGATTATCGAATTGCACCCGACGGATTATGTGAATGATCCGTTTATCATCGCGCAAAATGATAACATGATCAGCATCAACAGCGCCATCGAAGTGGATTTGACCGGACAGGTTGCGGCAGATTCGATCGGCACCCGTTTTTACAGCGGTGTCGGCGGTCAGCTGGATTTTGTGCGCGGGGCATCGCGCTCGAAAGGCGGCAAACCGTTTATCGCGCTGCCGTCCACTGCCAAAAACGGGGCGCTCAGCCGCATCGTGCCGATGCTGAAACCCGGCTCCGGCGTGACCACCACCCGTAACGATGCGCCGATTATCGTTACCGAATACGGCTATGTGGAAACCTTCGGCAAAACCATCCGCCAGCGGGCAAAAGCGCTGATCGAGATCGCCGCACCGGAATTCCGCGAAGAACTCACCCAAAAAGCCCGTGAGCTAAATTATTTGTAAACAAGCTGATAGCAGCAACAAAAAAAGGCGTTCACTTGAACGCCTTTTTTATTTCCGGGCAATTAATCTGCAATTGGTCATTCCGAAAAATCCAGGCTTGGCGGGAACGAAAATTCTTGTCTTTAAGACATATCAAGTCACTTTGTGAAAAGTAAAAAATAACTTGTGAGTTAGTCTGGTCATTCCCGTCCCGATATATCGGGATTAAGCGGGAATCTATATTCAGAAAGCCTTTGGATGCCCGATTAATACATTCGGGCATGACCACAGCTGGTAAAATATCTTAGCTGAAAATCTGGAGATTCCTGCCTTCGTGCCGAAGGCACTCCTTCGGAGCAGGAATGACCGGGCAGGTGTCATTCCTGCGAAGGCAGGAATCTCCAGCTTATTAACACAAAAGTGATAGATCGCTACACAAATCCTTCGCGTTTTGCTTAATATCTACCACTACCCAAATATAATCTGGTTTTATTTCTTTTTTCTTTTGCGAAAAGCCGGTGTTTTCAATATCATAATCGCGACTAAAAAAAGGAGATCAGCATGTCTTTGACATTTGGGGAATATTATCCGGAGGTAAAAGCGGAATTCCGTTTTGAAGTGGATGCGGTGTTGTTTTCGGAGCAAAGCAAATTCCAGAAAATCGAAGTAGTGCAATCCAAAGGTTTTGGAAGAATGCTGCTCATCGACGGATTTGTGATGCTCACCGATCGCGACGAATTCGTATATCACGAAATGATTTCGCATACGCCGTTATTTGTTCACCCGAATCCCAAAAATGTGCTGGTTATCGGCGGCGGCGACGGCGGCACGGTTCGCGAATGCCTGCGGCACCCGAATGTGGCGCATGTGGATTTGGTGGATATTGACGAGCTGGTAACGAAAGCCTGTGTCGAGTATTTTCCGGCGATCGCCGGGAAGCTGGATGATCCGCGGGTGAGCTGTTTTTTTGAAGATGGCGTGGCGTTTGTCAAGCGTAAATCCAACGCATACGATCTGATCATCGTCGATTCGACCGATCCGATCAGCGTTGGTGAAGGGCTGTTCTCCCGGGATTTTTACCGCGACTGTTTTAACGCGCTGAAGTCCGATGGCATTCTGGTAAACCAGAGTGAATCACCGGCGTGGTTGCCGAAAATCGTTAAAAATATTCAGGTTAAGCTGCGCGATATCTTTCCGCAATTTCATTTTTATCATGCGAGCATTCCCACTTATCCGTCCGGTCACTGGGCATTCGGGTTTGCTGCAAAAACACTGCACCCGTTGAACAATTTCGATCAACAGCGCTATGACCAATTGAATCTCGATTTTAATTATTACAACGACGGGATTCACCGGGCATCGTTTGTCCTGCCCACATTTTTCAGAAAGTTGTTGGACGAATAATCACCGTTATTGATCCACCAAAACGGCAATTGCAGACATCACCTCGCGTTGGTATTCGCCGCCGCCGGGGCGATTGAGCAACACGCCATCCGCAATCATCGTGGATGAGCCGCCGCCATCGAGATTCAGCGCTTCGTATGCACCCAAATCCTGCATCATTGCAGCGAGTTCGTCCAGACTAACGCCACGGCTTTCCGGCTGACGGCCGTCCACCACCAGCAGAAATAATTTGCCATCTTTCGAATATCCGGCAGCCGTTCGCGGATGCACCAACGGAATGGACGTTCCGAAAAACACTTCTGCATCGGAAGTCACCTGCTTTTGACCATCTTCGATAAGCATCGGTCCGGCGCCGATGGCATCGCGCATTTGCCAGCGGTTGCCACTTTCCGGGTCGGGTTCCGCGGCGGCAGTTTCGGGCGTGTTTGCCAGTGGTTCATCCCAGGCGAATAATTCATCATCTTCCGTGCGCACCCATGCAATGTCCATTTTCCCATTTGCGGTAAACCCGATCGCAGCGCGGGCAGTCGGGAATCGCGCGTTTTCCCGGGAAACGGAACGGGTTGCCGGTTCAATCACATTGCCGTCAATCGCCAGCAATCCCACATGTCCGGCGGGCGTTTTGTTCATCGTGAAATAGCCGCCGTTTACGGCAACCGGCGCGTTCAGCCGTGAAGCAAAATCTGCGGTCGATTCGCGATTATCCGATGTATCGGCGGAAAGCACCACGCGGGTTTGGATGTGCGGCTGTTTCGTATCGATTTCCGCAAACCAGGCTTTCAGCGGCATTTCGGTATTTTGTCCGGCGAACACCCGGACACCCTCCGGCAAGCGGTTTTTCAGCGAATCAATTTCCTGCCAATTCATGGGAATTTGCGCTGCCGGCGCGGGCTTTTCCGTTTCGCAACCGAACAGCAGTACAGCGCCAACGAACACTATTACTTTGGATAAATTCATTTTTTCTCACATTTTGTTGCTGAGTTGTTTCGTCCAGTCCGCGACTTCCAACGCCACATTTTTGAGCACTTCGGGATAGTGAACGCCCTGCCGCACCAATACTTTGAACGAATGATCGCCGCCTTCCACCCATTCCAAACGGGCAAATTCGCGGATATCGCTGAGCACATCCTGCAGTAAATCCATCCGGGCAAAAGGATCACGAGTGCCCTGAATAAACAGCATCGGCTTGCGCAGCATGTTCAAATATTCATCGCGGCGATGCTCAAATTTTCCCGGCGGATGTAACGGATAACCCAAAAACACCACCCCGCGCACATCCTCAAATTCACGTCCGACAGTTGCGGCAACCCGTCCGCCCATGCTTTTTCCGCCGATAAACAGCTGCGAATAATCGCAGTTTTCCTGTGTCCAGCGGATAACCGCGCGCCAGGCTTCCTCCAACACCGGACCGCGATCGGGCATTTTCCTTCCCGCAGTGAAATACGGAAAATTGAATCGCACCACAGATACCCGGTTTTCGGTCAAATGTCCGGCAATGGTTTCCATGAAACCGGAGTGCATATCGTTCCCTGCGCCATGCGCTAAAATGAGCAGCGGTTGTCCGGGATCGGGATTTTCGGGTGCAAGAATTTCTATTTCACGGGAATCGTCAATTGGTAGCCGCATCGGTTGTTCCTGTTTTTTATGGGTTTATCCGTTCTCGATCTAATGAAATGAAGTTCAGCCAGCAAATCAGGTGAGCCAACCGGGCTCAATGGAGCAAAATCATTTTGCGAATTTGAACAAATTCATTGGCACGAAGTTCGTAAAAATAAATACCGCTCGGCAGCGCTTCGCCATAATCGTTCACCCCTTCCCAGGTTACCCGGTATTCACCGGACGCCAACGTTTCATCGACCAAAACCTGCACTGCCTGACCGAGCATGTTATACACCGTGAGCAAGCTTTTGGCGCTTTCCGCGAGATGAAAAGTGATGGTTGTGCTGGGGTTAAACGGGTTGGGATAATTTTGCAATAATGCGAATTTTTCCGGTGCAACGCCCGGTTCGCCGGTGCGCGAAAGCTCGCTGCCGACATGCAATCGCAGCGGCAAACGGGTCAGCGGCTGCAACGGATCGTTGCTGTGTAACTCCAGAATAAACGGGTAGTTACCGGACGGCAAATTTTTGGTGACAACCACCAGTTTTTGCTGTTTCGATTCACCGGGATGCAGCCCTGCGGAACGCTGTTTGATGCGGAATCCCGCACGCGGCTGCAGCGCAATTTGGGTGCCCGCACGGAGATCCGCCTCCGGTTTGCCCAACGTTGCGCCGGGCGTACGGATCGACATTTCATCGGTTAATTCGCCGAGCACCGGGTAATAAAAAATCATTTCGCCGTTGGCGCTGAGCAGCGCCTTCAATTGAAACGGGCCGTTGCCGTTGCCGTCAAATAACGCCTGCCACTCGAGCAATAAATGTTCGGGCAGCGAACGAAAATAAACATCGAACGGTGCGGCAATCGACCAATCGCCGGAAAGCAGTTGAAATTGACGGGGCGGATTGTCCGGATTATTGTGATGACCGGCAAGCTCAAATTGTCCACCCGGAAAAATATTGAGCTGGTGAAAATGCACCCGGTCGATCGAAAACGGGAAGGGCAGTTGCAAATCTACCGGCGTTTCCGGAGCGGCTTCGCTAAACTGAAGCGGCTGCGGCAACACCTCCTGCAGGCGCGATCCCGGTTCGGTTTCGCCATCTGCAAGTTGTTGAAAATGCCAGAGATAGCCGCTGGCATCCAGAAACTCGGAGACGGGAAATTCCAACGCATCGCGATCGATAGCAAGCGTGGCAACAACCGAAAGCTCTCCTTTTCCACTGTTGAAAATTTGCCAACCGACTTCCAGCGAATCCGTTCCGGTGAGATAAATATTCAACGAATCGGTCGAGCGCAGCGATAGCGACGGCGCAGGATTTCCGGTGCCCAATAGCGTCACCAGTTTTCGCGGCTGGCGCGGATCGCTGTTGAGAATGATCAGCGTATCGCGATGTTCGGTTGCCGATGCTGGCGTAAACGCAACGATCAACGGTACGCTTTCCCCCGGCGGAATCTTGAATTGGCTGGACGGTACCTGAAATTCCGCAGTCCGGGTTTGCAGCTGAAAAATATTCAACGTATCCGAACCGCCGTTGTGAAGCTGCAGTTTCGATTCATTTCTGATATTCACAAACGGATCGTCAAATGTGACCGATGCTGCCGTTTGCAGCCGTCCGCCATCGCGCAGATCAACAGAAATGATGTGATCCCACTGCTGATTTTCGATAGAAACGCGGATCAACAGCGGCAGCTTTCGCCGGTTTACCGGACGATCTTCCGCAAATAGCCGAACACCGGACACCCGTTTTTCTTCCCCCGGCAACAGCGCATCAACGGCAATTTCCGGGTGGACGATTTGAATCTGCTCATCATCGCAAATCACGCGAATACTGATGTTACGCGCCTCATTGCCGCCGGTGTTTTTGAGATGAACATCCACATTCACCCATTCGCCGCTTTCCCAAACACCGTTGAAATTGCTCAACGTATCCACAAAACTGACGCCAACCGGCACCGGAAACGCCGCCATTTCAGGATTATTGCAGGCTTCCACCGCGTCCAGATCGAACCCGGCATTGGCAACACCGGCAAAGCCGTCGCCGTCATCTTCAATTCGCACAAACCGGAATGATTTTATGTTGTTCGCAGCCAAATCAAACGTTGCGGAGCCGCGCCCGTTGCCAAGTTTTTGCCATTCGCCGGTCATTTCGGCAGCCACATAAACGGCGTAACCTTCCGGCGTCAAATCGCCTTCGGAAATTTTCAGATCGTCACCGGGCAAATCGAAAATCGTTTCGCCCATGTCCAGCACCATCCAGCCTTTTCGCCCGAGCGAATAAAATCGCCGGTCCGGCGCGCCCAAAACGTGATAGGTGATACCGTCATCCGAAAAATTATTACCAGGCACCCGACAACTGAGCACCTGCCAGGCAAATTTTCCATCAGCCGGCTCCAGCGCAACATTCACTGCCGTGCTGCCGGTGTCCGAAACGGTTATGTTTTTCAGAATTTTATCGCGATAGCCGTTTGCCGAAATCCGCAGCGTGTAGTTTCCCGGCTGCACCATTTTGTGGAAATCGCCGATCAGCGGATCGCTGTACACCGGCCAAAATTCCTGTTTCTCGTTGCGCAGCCAAAGCATCGCGGAAACGCTTTTTCCGGTTTTGGCATCGCGAATCGTTCCGTGCAAACCGGTTCCGGCAGAATTGATGAGATACAGCATCGCCGGACGATTGCTGCGATAAATGTCCCGGACTTTTTCCAGCGAGGGCGATTTGTTTTCGGAAATTTCCAGCGTCCAGCTCAGCGAGCCGCGAATCCCGTAATAGCTGTCTTTCGCGGTGCCGTTTACCGGATACAACTGGTCAAACCCGCTCCCGAATTTCAGGGTCGGATAGCGGGATGATTTGGCATAGCCATCCGCCAACGCGATCATCACCTGCTGATCCGGCGATTGCCCCGGGCGATAACTCCATGGCAACGAAATCACTTCCATTCCCGCATGAACGGATTGCGCAACCACAAATTGATGCCCCAAAAACCAGTTGAGCAGCGCCCGCGTTTCGGGTTGGGAAAACGGGGTTGCGCTATCGCCCCAGCCGTCCCACATATATCCCCAATCGCGGTTGATATCGACATCATTTTTATTGCGGCGATCGAGCATTTGCCGTCCGTCGGGATTGGCAAACGGAAAAATCCAGATTTCGCGGCTGTTCACAAGTCGGGTCACTTCGTCGTCCGTGCCATACGAATGGCAGAGATCGCGGATCAGCCGCATCAAAATTTCCGCGCTGATAATTTCATCCCCGTGATAACATCCGTCGAAAGCGACTTCCGGCTCCGGTTCGTCCAGCGCAACGTTATCGCTGATTTTTACGGCAAACAGGGCACGCTTTTCCACGCTCCAGCCGTAAATTTCTTTTTTGATAATTTTGGGAAATTGGCGGCACAAACTGTCCACCAGCGCAACGCCGCGATTGTAATCGTAATACCCGCGAATGGCGGGATTTTGGCGTTGCATTTCGGCATATGCCAGCATATCCGGAATGAGGATTTCCGGACGGAAACCGATGGCAATCAGCCGGTCGTATTCATCGGGAGTGACGTAAAGGTAAATATGCGGCAGGTTAACTTCTTCGACATCGATACCAAGTCCGGTGATTTTGCGAATATCGTCTGCCGCAGCCGCCGTAATTTTGATGCGCATTTCGTTGGGTCGCCAATTGCCCAAAAGGCTGGCGGAAATGATCATCAACCAACACAACAGATGTGCGAAACGGAGGCGCTTCATTCAAATTCTCCGGGAAATCCCTTGACCAACAGACTTGTTATTGAAAATAACTGAAACTAAAAATAATCTTTCGTTCGATTTCCGGGATGACAAATATCATATCGGGCATTGCAAAAGCGGTGATTTTCGATTGGAAAATGCCACCCAACTTGAGCAACTGTTTCAACAAAACCCTCCCGGCACAAATTAACAGACGAGGCTGCAAGCGTCCAAAATAACCATAAAACAGATTTGCACAAAGGGTAAAATAGGGAAATTTTTGAAAATCAGAAAGGAATGAGTTGCCAGGGAATGCGGTAGCGATTGACGCGCAGATCGTTCAGCGCAGCGATTTCATCGGCGGGCAGATCGCGAATGCCGCCCAATTGCAACGCGGCGTGAACAGATTTGGCGGTGTGTTCCAGCATTTCCTGTTTACGAAACGCCTCGTCCAAAGTCGCGCCAACGGTCAGGCTGCCGTGGCGATCCAGCAGTAAAAAATCAGTGCGCTCGATAAACGGACGAATAGATTCCGGCACTGCATCTGTTGACGGGCGGGCGTATGGCGCGGTGGGCACTTTGCCCATCAACACCACATTTTCCGCGAGAATCGGGCGATCCAACCCAATGCCGGCGAGCATCAGCGCGATGCAAATCGGCGGGTGCGCATGAATCACAGCCTGCGCATCCGGTCGCCGGCGATAGACTTCCAGATGCATTTTGATCTCCGAAGATGCCCGGCGTTCGCCGGAAATGTGCTTACCCTCCGGATCGATCATCACCAGATCATCCTCAGCCATTTTGCCTTTGCACAATCCGGTTGGCGTTGCCAGAATCCGCTGCGCATCCAGCCGCACGCTGAAGTTGCCCTCCGCTGCCGCAATCAACGATTTTTCATATAATTGTTTACCGGTTTCGATCATTTCCCGGCGAAGCTGGTTTTCGTTCATTTCGATATTTCTTTTTTTGCCGCAAATCTTTCTTTTGTCACAAAGACAATATTTATTATCTAATTGAATCAACAACATTGAGCAGTTTGTCGATTTCATCGGCGGTGTTGTAATGTGCCGCGCCGACGCGGAGCAAACCACCGGATTCCGCAAGCTCAAGAAAATCAACCACTTCCACCGCGTAAAAATGACCGCTCCACACAAAAATATTTTCCGCAGCAAGTTTTTTGGCGATGTCGTTTGGCTGCACATTTTCTTTGGTGAATGAAACCGTCGGCACACGATGCTGCAGCTCGTTTCTGTCGGTAACACCGTGCACTTTCACACCGGAAATTTGCTGCAAGCCGCGAATCAAATAGTTGCTGAGCGTCTGCTCGTACGACTGGATCGCTGCCATTGCCGTGTGCAAACCGAGCTGTTGTCCGCTAAAATTTGGGAAATTAGCGGAAAACGGATCGCCAAACATCTCGCCTACTTCAGCCAGATATTCCAGTGCGCCGAGCACGCCGGCCATGCCTTCGTGCGACTGCGTGCCGTTTTCGAATTTACCGGGCAATTTGTCTTTCGCCGGACGCACCTGATAGCTTTTCAAATGATCGAGAATCGATTTTCGCCCCCACAAAATGCCCTGGTGCGGACCGAAAAATTTGTATGACGAGCAGACCAGAAAATCGCAGCCGAGCGATTGCACATCTACCGGAATATGCGGCGCCGATTGAACGGCATCCACATACACCCATGCGCCGTATTCGTGGGCCATTTTGCACATTTCCGAAATATTGTTGATCGTCCCAAGCGCGTTGCTGGCGTGACCGATGGCCACAATTTTCACGGTTTCGTCGAGTAAATCCGCAAAATTTTGCAAATCAAATTGATAGGTTTCCCGGTTGAACGGCAGAAATTTTACGGTCAAGCCAAGATCTTCGGCAAGTTGCAGCCACGGATACACGTTGGCATCGTGATCCATCCGGGTAACGATAATGCTGTCACCGGATTTGAGCAGCCGCCCGATAGATCGCGAAATCGAATATGTCAGCGTGGTCATGTTCGGGCCGAACACGATTTCCGACAGATCGGGAGCGTTCAGCAAATCCGCCATCGCCTGCCGTGTCTGCGTTTTCAGCACATCGGATTCCCGCGCGGTCACAAAATAGCCGCCGCTGTTGGCGTTGCAGCGAACCAGATACCGCTCCATTCGCTCCAAAACGCGGTGCGGCACCTGCGTTCCGGCCGGATTATCGAGATAAACACGCGGTTTTTCACCATCTTCGATGGAAAGCGCGGGAAATTTTGCCCGGATTTCATGCACATTAAAATACATAGTTCTACCTGATTTTAGATATTTGTTTTTTCAAATTAGCCGATTTGATTTTGATAATCAAATTCAATTTCGGATTAACAACGCTCACCGGAACTCAGCAATCGATTCCGCCATTCCCTGAAATACCATCACATGCACGGGATAAATGCCGTACCAGTACAATCGCCCCAAAATACCGCGTGGACGAAATGTAGCTTTTTGGATCAAAAACGCTTTGTTGTTTTCGTTGATAATTTTGAATTCCAGCCACGCTTCACCGGGCAATTTCATTTCTGCATACAACAGCAATCGTTTTGTGTCGCGATCTGCCAAAATCACCCGCCAATAATCCAGCGCATCGCCGGATTGTAATTTGACCGGATCGCGTCTGCCGCGCCGTAAACCGACACCGCCAACCAATTTGTCCAGAAATCCGCGAATTTCCCAAAGCCAGTTGGCAAAATACCAACCACGATCGCCGCCAATTCGCCATACATTTTCCAATACCTGATTTTCGTTTTGGCGAATTTCAATCGTTCGCGAATCAGTCAAACAACCGTATTGCGGCACCTGAATATATTCGCTGATCGACGCCGTGAGCGATGTGTTGTGCAGCGCATCGATCCAGCTTGATACAATCGCATTTTGCTCAATTTTACTGAATGCCAGTTCAATGGCTTTGGCATACGGAATTGCCGGCTGATCGTCAATTTCCCGAATGGAATCATCGCGGCAAATGACTTCATTTTTCATGCTGTCCACCAACGATCGTGCCAATTTATACGATGTGGACGTAACAAAATACAACCAATATGAGGATAAACGCGGACTCAGCACCGGCACGGTTTGGATAAACCGGCGATAACCGCGAACATTGGCGAAAATGAGCATCATTTGTTTATAGGTGAGCACGTCCGGACCGCCGATATCGAAGGTGCGGTTGAGCGCTTTGGGATGAAGCAATACTTTTTGCAACAATCGAAGCACATCGCGAATAGCGATAGGCTGGCAGCACGTGTTCACCCATTTTGGCGCGATCATCACCGGCAATTTTTCCACCAAATCGCGAATAATTTCGAATGACGCGCTGCCGGAACCGATGATAATTGCCGCACGCAGCACGGTTACCGGAACACCGGATGTTTTCAGCACGTCCTCCACCGCCATGCGCGAGCTGAGGTGTTTGGACAAATTTTCATCGTTGACAATTCCGCCGAGATAAATGACTTGCTTTGCAGATGTTGTCTTTACCCAATCCGCAAAATTTTTGGCGATCTGTAATTCTAGTTGATGAAATTCTTCCACTGATTGGGTCATCGAGTGGACAAGATAATATGCGGCATCGAAATCTGTGGGGAAATTATCAAAGCTGTGAGGATCTGCCAAATCGCCAACGGCGATGCTAACTTTATTAGAAACATCAGTTTCCAGATTTAATCTGGCAGCATCGCGAACAACACAACAGACATCATGACCGTTGCTGACCAACATCGACAACAGCCGTTTTCCAATGTATCCGTTGGCGCCGGTGAGTAAAATTTTCATCGGCGACCGTCATTAAATTCCGGCTGTGTCCAGGCGAAAATTGATTCAAATCCGTTATCCGTTTGATAGGTATAGGTAATTTTTGCACGGACATATGGCTCAGTTGTATCGAAAAGATAAACGGCTTTGGCATCTGTTATTTGTGTGAGCACTTCCCCATTTTGCCCGATAAATTCAATTTTCCAACCGGACGTGCCTTCCGGTGATGATTTGCCAACCACCAATCCGGTCGCTAATTCGGCAGCCGTACGCGATTCATCGACTTCGATAAGATATTGTTTATCTGTAACTTGAACGCGTTTCAAAAACACGCCGTTGCTGGCGTAAAATTCGCCGCGAACCATCGCATCGGTAATCGCATCCGGCGAAAGTTTTGGGGAATTTACCATCACCCAACCGCGTCCGGGATTGGATTGATCTGCTCCCCACGTTTGAAAATGATGCGCATCGTCCGATGAAACCGCAAAAATTTTCATCCCTTTACTGAGCCAAAAATCCCACATTTCTTCGGTGGAGGGATGGGTTTCGTCACCCCAGACATTCACCTGCGGATGCCCGTTGAACAGCTCGAACATGATCAATCGCTGAACCTGCAGCACGTCCGCTGCGCTCGCAGCGTAATAATAATTCGGGTGATTGAGTATTGCCTGCCCGCCGGCGGCCATCGCGTTATCCACATGCGATTGGATGATTTGCGATCTTTGCTCGCTGTCGAATTGCCAATCCGCCAATTCGCGAATATTCATTGCGGTGGTGTGGATTATTTTTTTTCCGGAAATTTCCTCACCGGGAATGAGGATAAAATCCGACCGGCGATGTTCCGGCAGCGTCACCGAATCCGGGTTAATAAACCGGTTGTGTTCGCTCAGAATCACAAAATTGTAACCGTAATCGAGATACCATTTTGCGACCGCTTCCGGTGCGGAATCAGCATGACCGCACAGCACCGTGTGCGCGTGGGTGTTCCCGCGATACCAGTTTTGCCGGGTTGAGCAGGATTGCGCCAACAACAGCAAAATCAATAAGTTAAACAGCGTAATTTTTCGAATCATATTTCCATCTGAAAGATTAGTTTTAAAGGATAATGGATAAATCAGACAGCTAAACTTTTTTACTTCTTACTTTTAACTTTTAACCTCTCTCACTCCCCATTTTGTTCATCCGGCATTTCAGAGATTTTCTGGATGAGGCTTTCTTTGGTTCGCCATAGTTTTTGGCTGATGGAAACGTGGTAAATGTGCGGGCTGATCAACCGGCGAATACCGGGGTCCAACCGTTCGACGTCACGAACACGCTGTTCGCGAAGTTTATCGAGCGGCGGACATTCGTAAGTTTGCTGTCCATCCTTCAAAACATCAACCAACAACGGCTCAACGACAGAGATATCCTCTTTTTGCAGCGTTCGCTTTTTGGTGTGGTCGAGCGGGCTGCGGAGCACCAGTTTTTTGCTGTCTGCCGGGGTTTCATCCGCCAGCGCCAGCAAATCTGCGGTGGCTTTGCCACGCGAATCATAAACGCGCCACACCAATTTGTTTCCGGGATTTGGCGTTTTATCAGGCGTTTCGGAAATTTTGATCGCCGGTTGCCAACCGCCGCCGTTTTTCAGGGCTACCAATTTGTAAACACCGCCCAAACTGGGCGATCCTTCGGAAGTAATCAATCGTGTGCCAACGCCATAAACCAGTCGCTTTAGCAGATTCCGGGCATCGACGCCGTATCGCGGGGCTTCTTCTTTAATTTGGGTGACAATCTGCCAAATCACCAGTTCATCCAAATTGTTGGACAAAACAATGGCAACGTCGGGGAAATTGGCATCGTTGAGCATTTTGGCAACCTGAATCGCCAGATAGGCAAGGTCGCCGGAATCCAGCCGCACGCCAACCGGCTGGTGCCCGTTTTTTCGCAAATCTTCGAACACTCTGATAGCATTGGGAATCCCGCTTTCCAGTGTGTTGATCGTATCGACCAGCAGCAAACAGTCATCGGGATAAATTTCCGCATACGCCCGAAATGCGTCCAGCTCGGTTTGCCCGAGTGCGATGAACGCCTGAATCATGCTGTGGGCGTGGGTGCCTTTCGGTTGCAATCCGAGCACGTGCGAAATACCGACATTTGAGGTATAATCCGCACCGCCGATGAGCGCCGCCCGTGCGCCGGCGTTGGCACCGCGTTCGTGGGCACGCCGCAACCCGAATTCCATCATCAATTGCCCGTGACCAATTTCGCGGATACGTGCAGCTTTTGTGGCGATAAGCGTTTGAAAATTCAACTGGTTAAGCAATGCTGTTTCTAAAATCTGGGCGATCGCCAGCGGGCCGCGAACCACCGTCAGCGGCACATGCGGATGCACCACCCGCCCTTCCGGAATCGCGCGAATATGCAATCGCTGAAATGTGAAATCCGTTCGCAGCCAGTTGAGAAAATCATCTTCGAAAACACGTTTTCCGGTGCGATTTTTTTGCCCGCGCAAATATTCGATATCGATGTCACGGAAATGCGATTCGTCAATCCAGTCCAACAGCCATTCCAATCCGGCATTGATGCAATATCCCGCCTGGTGACTCCCATAATTGGGATATTTCCGGAAAAAATGGTCAAATTGCGCCTCTTTTTCGTGCAATCCCATCCGGAAATACACCTGCGCCATCGTCAATTGATATTGGTCGGTAAACAAAATGCCTTCTGCGGTTTGGCGATCTGCGTTTTTCACACGTGCTCCACATAACAGTTGCGATTTGAATTAGCTGTGGCTAAAGATTAAACAATTTTGGGGAGTGATTCAAGAATAATAAAGGAATGTGTTTCGGTGAGATCCTGATAATGAAAAAGGATTAAAGCAGGATATTTTTATCCGTTAACCTTAACCCTTTTTCATTATTTCCAGCGGAGAGGGTGGGATTCGAACCCACGGTACGCAGAACGCACAACGGTTTTCAAGACCGCCCCATTCAACCACTCTGGCACCTCTCCAAAGGCGCTTATATAAATGTTATGTCACAAAAAAACACCCTTTCGGGTGTCTTTTGGCGGAGAGGGAGGGATTCGAACCCTCGATAGGGGGAATACCCCTATACCCGCTTAGCAGGCGGGCGCCTTCAGCCACTCGGCCACCTCTCCAATGATCAAAAATTGCACGGCAAAAATAACCCTTTTGGATAGCGGAATCAAGTATTAATTGCGATTTTCTGTGAAACGGTTTATTGCAGCCTCAAAAATACCAACTTACGCGACCGAAAAGCGTGATTGGATAAAATCCATATTCACTAAATGTTCGCCCGTAATACAATTGTCCGCCACATTGCAAATCCAGATTTGCGCGATAATTGTAGCTGACTGTTAGCGCAAAAAATCCGCTGCCGTCATTCAAATTGCCATTCCAGCCGATGCCGCTGCTGACCAGATCGTGCAACTGGATCATCGTTTGGGAAAACAGGTAATTGCGGTTTAGGTTGATCAATCGCCCGTTGGCGAGTCCGGCAAAATCGTATTCGGTAAACGAAGTTGCGCCCTCACCATTAAATTGATATTCGAGCAACGAATATATTCGCCGGGAGAACTGGTAATCGATACCCACGATATATTTCACAAAATGGTTCGAAAAATCATCATTTTGTGCGGAGAAAATCCACTCACCGCGCAGTCCGGCGGTCAATAAATTGCCGGCGAAATCGCCGCCAAAAATAATCCGTTCATCAAAATAACCGCCGAGAATTGAAATATCGTATGTTTGATAATTCGTGCGAAATTTGGCAGCCGCGTTGTTTTTCCGCAGCGATTTATGGGGATTGTGCACCACCGTGAGATCTGTGAAATTGCCCAGATAAATTTGTGCGGTGAGCAAATCCGCGCCGTCTTTTTCGATTTTATCAAACGCAGCGGGATTGATCGGGTTGAATAAATCGGTCGGATTCCAGATGCGACCACTCCCCCACGCCACCCGTTGGCGACCGACAGTGAGATTGCCGAATCCGAATTCCTGCCGCCAATACAACCGATCGATGAAATGTGAAATGGTAACATTTTCTTCATTTACCGGGTGCCAGCGCCAGTCAAAAAACTGTCGGGCGGTTTTATCTGAGGATGTCGTAAACAATTGATTTTGCTGATGATACAAACCGGAAATCTCGTATTCCATCGCCAATCGGGCGTTCTGCCCGAAATAGGCTGTCGGGCGCAGCCGCAACCGGGAAATATTGGCAATTTGGGCATCGCTCCGAAAAATACCGAATTCGATGTTGTCACTGTAAACCGGCAAATCGGTGATGTATCCGCTGAATTCCCATTCCGGCTGCGCAAATACAACGGAAAACGGTATCAGCAAAATGAAAAGGATAGTTGATCTATTTCTGCTTCTTATCTTCAACAATTTGACCATCTTTTAATGTGATCAACCGGTGAGCGCGTTCGATCACCTGCGGATCGTGCGAGGAAAACACAAATGTGATCTGCTTTTCGCGATTCATGTTTTCCATCAAATCGAGCAGCTCTTCGCCGGTTTTGGAATCGAGGTTGGCAGTCGGTTCGTCCGCGAGCACCAGCGCCGGATCGTTGACGATCGCGCGGGCAACCGCCACCCGCTGCTGCTGTCCGCCACTCATTTCGTTGGGACGTTTGTTCGCCAGCTCGCCGATGCCCAATTCATTGAGCACTTTCATCGCGCGATCGGTGCGATCTTTTTCGGAAACACCGCTGAGCACCATCGTAAATTCGACATTTTCGATGGCGCTAAGCACCGGAATAAGGTTGTATGCCTGAAATACGAATCCAATTTTGCGCAACCGCAAATCGCTGAGCTGATCGCGGGAAAGCTCGGCGAGAACCGCATTTTCCAGCATCACGGTTCCTGCGGTGGGCACATCCAGCGCGCCGATGAGGTTGAGCAACGTCGTTTTCCCGGAACCGGACGGACCGGCAATCACGGTAAATTCGCCCGGCTCAATCGTCATCGAAACGCCGCGAACGGCTTTTACCGGAACACCGTTGTCTTCGTAGGTTTTTTCCAGATTTTCTGTGCGAATGATGGACATGTTAACCTTTGGTTAAGGTTTTTTTTCTGGTCATGCCCGAATGTCGTAATCGGGCATCAATATTTTTCAATTGGATTCCCGCTTAAAAATCGCGGGAATGACAAGTTGAATCACACTTTCCGTATGGCTTCGATGGGCACCAGTTTCATGGCTTTGCGCGCCGGATACACCGCGCCGATCACCGCGGCGATGGGCACAATCAGCAATCCGTTGAGCAGCCCTTCCAGCGTGTAAACCGGATAAATGATGCTACCGGTGCCGAACGAATCCAGTCCGGCGGAAAACGCGCTCAAATCGATGCCGGAATTCGCCAATGGCAGATAGAATACGTAACTCAACCCGATCCCGACCAACGTGCCCAACACGCTCAGCAGAAAGGCTTCGAGCAAAACCATGGTGAAAATGCGGCGATTTTTCATGCCCATTGCCATCAGCACGCCAAATTCCTGGGTGCGTTCCAAAACGGACATCAGCATGGTGTTGACGATGCCGAACAGCATCGCCAGCGCGACGATGCCGTAAAACACGCTGATCGATTCGCGATAAACATCCACCTGCATCACCATCAGCGGCAGCAATTCGCGGAAGGTGAGCACCTCGTATTCCGGCGGATTTTCCGAATCATTCAATTCGCCGGCGAGCACTTTTTTAACCGAAGCGGCGCTCTCCATTTCGTGAATCACCATCGCGATTTCGGAGATGCGATTGTCAAACGCCAACATTTTTTGGGCATTCGCTAAACTGATGTAAACACTAACTTTATCGAATTCGGAATTAAACGTTTCGAACAGTCCGGAAATGCGAAACACATCCGAACCGATGCTGCCATCGATGCGCGAAGCCATCGCCACAACTTTGTCGCCGATGCCCACATCCAGCTTTTCCGCCAGCGCTTTGCCAACGACGATATCGCGTTTGCCATCACCCAAATAGCTGCCTTCGATCATCATTTTTTTGATGTCGGTAACCCGCGATTCCTGTTCCGGCTCGATGCCGATCAGCGAAATGCCGGACGAACTCGTCGGGCTGCTGATGATGCCATAAGTGATCACCCGGCGGGAAAACGCGGTAATCTGCGGCTGTCGCGCCAGCAGCGCGGTAACGGAATCCGGCGCCGGCAAATAATTTTGGAGCAATTTGTTATCGTTGAATCCGTTTTTGTGAATCTGGATGTGCGACACATGCGCGCCCACCTGATTGTTGAGCATCTGGTGAATCATCCCGACAGACAGCGCGTCGTATAAAATCACGCAAATCATCCCGACGATGATTGAAATCAACACAATCATCGAGCGGCGACTGTTTCGCCAAATGTTTCGCCATGCGAGTTTTAGCAACATTGTTTTTTTCCGGTAGATTCCGATTTCATTTTTGCAACGCGTGTTTTGGGCGCGTCACGCCGCGCCCCTGATTTATCCTTTATCCCTTAAGTATAACGAATCCCCTTCAACGGCGCGAGGCGATATACTTTCAGCAGCGGATAAATGCAGGCGATCAGCGAAATCACAAAAATGGTCAGGTTGATGTTGATGAAAATCGACAGCGCAAGCGACGATTTTAGTTGCGGCAGAAAACCGTATTCGGCATACAGATCGGCAAATTCGCCGCCGAAAGTGATCGGATTGGCAACCATGTACGCGTTGATGGCAAACCCGAGCAGATTGCCGAGCACCAGCCCGATCAGAATGATAAATGTAGTTTCCAACAGCACTTGCACCAGCAATCGCAAATGCGGCATGCCGATGGCGAGCGTCACGCCAAATTCGCGGAACCGCTCGGTAACGGACATTAAAATGGTGTTTGTAATGCCAAACGCCACGATCAGCACCAGAATCCCGAGAAACAAAATCCCGCCGATGCTGTCCAGTTCGATGGCTTGTTCCATCTCCGGCATGATTTCGTTCCAGCTCAGCGCAATCAATTCATTTTCCGCAATGGCGTTGTTTAGCGATTTTTTCGCTGACGGAATTGCGTCGATATCGTCCAGTTTTATTGCAACGGCGTTGATGCGCCCGTACATCGCCAGCAGCTTCTGCGCGGTATCGATGCCCATCACAATTGCCATTCGGTCGAGTTCCAGCGCACCGGTTTTCAGCGTGCCGGAAATGCGGAATTTGAGATTGCCGAGCGAGCCATCGAAGCCCTGCGAGAGCACCACCACCGTATCGCCGATATTCGCTTTCAGATTGTCGAGCAGCTTGTAACCCACCACAATATTGTCACCGTCGGGTTTGCTGAACATTTCGCCGGCGCTGATTTTGGTGAGAATAGTGCTCACCTGCAACTCAGTTTGCGGATCAACCGCAATAATCGCCGTGCCCTGCGACTGGTCGCGATAGCTGATCAGCCCGTCACCGAGAACGCGCGGCGTAACCGCCACGATGTGTCCGGTTTGAGCGCACAATTCGCGTAATTTTTCATCGAAGCGAAAGCTTTTTTGCAGCGACGGCCGTTGCTGGTAACCCTGTTTCTGGATTTGCAAATAGCCGCTGAACAGCTCCACACTGTTGACGATATTCAGCTCGTACGTGCCGATCTGCAACCCACGCATCGCGAGGCAAAGCATTGCCGCAAACGCCACCGCCAAAATGGTAATTACAGATCGCCGTTTGTTTCGCCAAACATTTCGCCAGGCAAGTTTTAGGAGCATCGTTATTTCCGTAAGTAGTTGATATTTTTCATATTATAATTAGTTGAGTTAGTTGAGATAGTTGAGATAGTTGAGTTAGTTAAGTTGGTTACTCTTCACTCCACGCCTCACGATTTAACCAATATCATTTATCCTTTATCCTTCATCCTTTATCCTTGCCTCACCGGCCGCGTTCGAGTTCGCGGAAGGAGAAAATCCGGTCGGGAATTTTCACATCGAACGCCATTTCGACGAGCCGGATTTCGGTGCGGCGTCCCGGTTTATCGACGTTGTGCATCACCCATTTGGCGGGGATTTTGCGGTCGCCCATCTGCTGGTAATCATGATAATCGAGGTAGCGAATGAGCTCGCCGGATTCGTCAAAATATTCCACTCGCGCGGGCAGGTAATCCTGCTGTCTCACCCAATAGAGCAACTTACCCCAAACTACCGGTGCATCAGGCTTGGGCAGCAGCTCAACTTTCCAGCAGTTTGCACCCTGAACCGTATCCGTGCCGGCCAGTTGTTGGTCGTAATCTTCAATTAAATTGGATTCGCGAACGAGATCGTCATTGGTGAAATCCGAACCGTTCCACGATTGCAGCATCATCGACGGCGGAATTTTGATGGTCGTTTCGGTATTTTTGAGATAATTCCACATCTCGTTCCCGATTTTCAGGGTTTTGTTGCCGGCCTCTTTTCGGGGTTTTTCGGTGACGATCAGCGCTTTTTCGTTGCCGATCCACCAGCTTTCCATGCGCATTTCCCGGGTGTAATCGGGCGTCACAACGGTCATTTCGATGATGCCGTGGGCAGTTTCACCTTTGACCGCATCTTCCGCTTTGCGGATAATTTCTTCCGCAGTTTGCGCCAGAACCGAGCTGGCGATCAGACACATCAATAGAATTATTTTTTGCATGCGATGACACCTTTTCGAGGTTGCCCGTTTGTTTACAGAATCTAACCACTAATATGGATCAGTGTCAAGCCATCCTTCACTTCCCTCAAAAATGCGCGCGATTTCAAACAAATTGCTACTTCATTTAACGGTTGTCGATTTCCCGGTGAAAGGTTAGATTATGCAAATTGGCTAACGGCAGCGCAATAGCTGAAGACGTTCAAAAATAAAGCGTTACCGGATGATTGCTGAAAACGAAATTGAAAGAAAAAGGGACAGGAAAGTCACGCTAAATGTCCAACTTGGTGTTATTAATTACATCCTTTTTTTCCGCGCTGGCGGCCGTTGGCGGTACGCGTCGGATTGCCATTCATTTTAAAATCGGCGCATTGCCGAGCGCCCGGAAAATCCACACCGATTTTAAACCGCTGCTCGGCGGTTTGGGCATTTTTGTCGGCATCGTTATCGGATTTTTTACAGCGATAGCGCTGGATATTTTGCCGGCGGACATCTGGCAGGAACACCGCTTTTTCTGGGCGGGATTGCTGGCAATTTTGATCACCGGATTCATCGACGATTTGCGCGGACTAAACGCCTGGCAAAAATTTTCCGGCGAATTTCTGGCTGCCGGATTGCTGGTGGCGGACGGTTGTTTCATTCAGGCATTTTACAGCCCCGGCGAAACGCTGCTGGAATTGGGCTGGCTGGGCATCCCTTTTTCGATTGCGTGGATTGTTTTTTTGATGAACGCAGTGAACCTGCTGGACGGGCTGGACGGGCTTTCCAGCGGCATCAGCCTGATTATCGCGAGCGGGTTTTTGCTGCTGGCAATCGCCATCGGCAACGTTTTTTTGATCGTGCTGGCCATTTCGCTGATCGGCGGCATCCTCGGATTTCTGCGATTTAATTATCATCCTGCATCCATTTTTATGGGCGATGTCGGCAGTTTGATGCTCGGCTACCTGCTCGCGGCGTTTTCCATCGAAGGGTTGAAAATTGCCAACAGCCATCAGGTTTATTTTCTGGCGTCGCTGGTGATGTTGGGCATGCCCGTTACCGATACGCTAATCTCCTTTTTCCGGCGGATGGGACGCGGCGATCACCCGTTCAAACCGGATCGCGAGCACATTCACCACCGGCTGCTCAACCTCGGGCTCTCCCACCTCGACTCCGTTTGGATGATGTATTATTTCACGCTGCTGTATGTGGCGCTGGGTGTGCTGATGGTCATCTATCGCGAAATTGCCGGTATCCCGTTGTTTATTCTGGCGTTAGCGTTTTCGATTTATTGGGCGTGGCGACTCGGCTATGTGGAAACGCGGCGATACATTACTTTCGATGAAATCGACGAATCGCTGCTGTCGGTGCGCCGCCCGCCGATTCACGTGGACAAAATCTGGCACCAGATCGCCATTTTTTTTGGCGACATCTTCAGCATCAACCTCGCGATGTATCTAACCTGGTGGTTCCGGTTTCAGTCCGGCGTGGTCAATCCGCTCACGCTGCGCTCGATACAGGATTACCTCGTCGCGCCGGTGTGGCTGGTGTTCACGGCAATCTGGGTGATCCTGTTCTGGCTGAACGGATTGTATCAAATGTCGTGGGATGTGTCGCGTTTCAGCAAAGCGATGCGGGTCACCAAAGTGGTCACTTTCGGCGTGCTCATGCTACTGTTTTTATTGAATTTCGATATCCTGTTTGCCGAAAGCTCCACCGATATTTTCAACACGATGCAGCTATCCACCTTGGCGGTATATTGGGCATCGCTGATCGGTTTTGTGAACGTCATGCGATTGCTGATTATCAACATCGAAAAGCGGCTGCACATTTTTGAATATACCTTCAAAAATACGCTGGTTTTCGGCACGAATCGTAAAGCTCGCAACGTGATTCGCGACATTCGCGACAATCCGCATTTGCTGAACCACATCGTTGGCGTGGTCGATCGCAAAGCGAAAACGGACATGCTGGAAGGCTTTCCGGTGGTGAAAGAATATCACAATTTGCCGCAACTCATTCACGAACACCGGGTGGAGGAAATTATCGTTGCGCTGCACGATTCCGCAAAAGAGGATTTGTTGAACATTATCGCGATTTGCGACCGGATGCAGATTGTCGTGAAAACGCTGCCGGAGTTGCAGGCGGTGGTTTCCGGGCGTTCCGGTGCCATCGACGACGGCCCGATTGTCCGCGCCTTCCCGGAAAATATGATGCTCTGGCAGTGGCTGATTAAACGGATGATCGATGTGTTTGCGGGCATTTTCGCAATTGTGTTTCTGGCGATTCCCGGTGCAATTCTGGCATTTATCGGCTGGCGCAAATTCGGGCGATTCCCGGTCGGGAAAATTCCGATTGTCGGGAAACAGGGGCGATTGTTCAACATGCTGCTGTTTCACATCGATGCGGAAGATTTGCTGACCACCGGCTATCGCGGCGGCGGCGAACAGCAGCTAAGTGCATACGGAAAATGGCTTTATCGCACCCAGATTTACAAATTACCGATGCTGCTGAACCTGCTGCGCGGCAACGTGAGCCTCGTTGGACCGCGACCGGAACCGCTCTGCTGGTATCGGGAATATTCCGGCAAATTGCGGCTGCTGCATCGCCGGTTGATGGTTCGTCCGGGCATCACCGGGCTGGCACAGATGAAATACCGCTTCGAATCATCGCAAACGGACATGCGCGAACGCCTGAAATACGACATTTTTTACAGCGAAAATATTTCGCTCAACCTCGATTTGCGCATTCTCCTGCGTAGTTTATTAATTTTGCTGGGGAAGTTGATTGGGTGAGTTATACCCACGATATTAACTCATGTCAGGTGTTTTTGCCACAGTGTCACAAAGGCGTACGAAGATTTAAAAAAAACTGTTTTATTCTAATGCTGTAAGATTCTTAAAAATAATTATTTAACAAACATTGGTTGCCCAAATATTTCTCTGTGATTCTCTGTGTCTCCGTGGCAAAAAATATTCAATAGGTATCTTCAAGCATGTGCCAAAATCGCTGGTTTTTCGATTTTCAAATTTCCATTTTCGAATTTCAAAAACCACTAACCGCTAACAGCCAAAAGCCAATAGCCAAACAATGACCCAACCGCCAAAAATCTCCGTCGTCATCGTCAATTATAATGTGAAGGAATATCTGGAGCAGGCGCTAATCTCGCTGCAACGGGCGCTTACCGGCATTTCCAACGAGATTTTTGTGGTGGATAACGCCTCCATCGACGGCAGCGTGGCGCATATCCGCCAACGGTTTCCGGCGGTGAACATCATCGAAAGCAGCGAAAATCTGGGATTCGGTAAAGCCAACAATTTGGCGTTGGCGCAAGTTCGCGGCGAGTTTGTGGTGCTCATCAATCCCGATACGGTCGTGCAGGAAGACACCTTCACCGCGCTGCTCGATTTTTTCGAAAAACAGCCGGACGCGGGCGCGGCAACCTGTAAAATTATCAACCCGGACGGCTCGTTTTCCATCGATTGCCGGCACAATATTCCCAAACCTATCGACGCATTCTGGAAGGTGATCGGCTTCAGCAAGCTGTTCCCGAAAAGCAAAATTTTCGCCCGCTACCACCTCACCTATCTCGATACCGAAAAAACCTATCCGGTACCGGCGATTTCCGGCTCATTTATGATGATCAAAAAATCGGTGCTGGACGAAACCGGGCATTTCGATGAGCGCTTTTTTATGTATTGCGAGGACATCGATTTGTGTCACCGCATCGGGCAAAGCGGGCAGAAAATCTGGTATGTGCCCACTTCGCAAATCATCCATTACAAAGGCGAGAGCACCAAAAAAAACAACATCGATTATGTGGTTACTTTCAACAAAGCGCTCTACCAGTTTTTTGAAAAATATTACGCAAATCGCACATTATCGCCGTTTAGATGGCTGATAATCGCCGGAATAATGGCGCGGGGACTGGTGGTGTATCTGCGCAATTTTTTGCGCGAGCACTTTCCGTTGGTGCTGGATACGGTTATTTTGAACATCGTTGTGCTGCTCTCTTTTATCGTTCGGATGGAGCTGAAACACGGCTTCCAGTGGGCGGCGGTTTGGGAGCAATATTGGGTGATTCACCTGATTTCCACGGTGTTTTTCTGGGGCAGCGTGTATTATCTGGAGGTGCATCCGCACCACCGGTTTTCCATTCAGGGCATCATCAAAGCGAATGTGATTACCTTTACGCTACTGGCTTCGCTCACGTTTTTTTTCAAACAATTCGGCTATTCGCGGATGGTGGTGCTCATTGCCGCGATGTTTTCGCCGCTGTTCATGATTTTGTGGCGGTTCATTTTGAAACGCTTTTATCGCGGCGACACGGCGGCGTGGGGCAAGGATTTGTTCAGTCGCCCGACCATCATCGTTGGCAGCGGCGACGAGGTGCGCAAGCTCTACCAAAAAATTCGCGAATTGCGCGATTTGAGCTACGACCTGCTCGGTGTGGTGACGGAAAACGCACCCGGAAACGGCGTTTCAGCAGAACAGGTGCCGGTGCTCGGCAAAATGGCCAATTTGCGGGAAATCGTGAAATTCCATCGCGTTCGGCAAATCATTTTCGCATCGGAAAAATTGAGTTACGAACAGATTTTGCGCACGATGAGCGAGCTGGAAATGCCCGCCATCGAGTACAAAATTGCACCGTCCAATCAGGAAGTCGTGATCGGCAAATCATCCATCGAGCGGCTGGATGATTATCCGCTGCTGGATATCGATTACGGCATCGGCAAGCCGTTCAATCGCGCTGTGAAACGCATGTTCGATATGTTTCTCTCGTGGATACTGTTGCTGTTCACTGCGGCAATTGCGCTGCCGGGAATTTTTTTTCGGCGCAAAAAGCTCGTTTGCCAAACCCTTCGCCATTCGAAAACACATCGGATAAGCTATTGGAAAATCAGCAGTTCCGCGGATAATTCATTGGCGAATCGCTGGCTAAAATGGTGGGCAGTATTTCGCGGCGAGCTAACGTTTGTCGGTGCGCCCATCGAACCGCTGCCCGGTGAAAATCCGAAATCGCGGAAGAGCTTCGGCTATCAACCCGGACTCACCGGATTGGTGCAAATTAATCGCCACAAGATTCTCGCACCGGACGATGTCGAAAAATATCATTTATTTTATATGAAAAACCAGTCGCTGCTGCTCGATCTGGAAATTATCGTAAAGGCGTTGCTGGGTAAATAATTCACGCCGGATGGCTTCAACTCACAAAAATTGCACAAGAAAATTCATCTTGATTTTTCCGCACGATGCAGATATATTATCCGGCTGTGTGTGTTCAAACAACCATTGTGGAGACTTGAATTATGAAGGGTGCACGTATTTTCGGAATCGTCGTTTTTGGATGGCTGTTATTGTTTGCGTGTAGTAAACAAAAATTGAGCGAAACGGACTATTTCGGCAAAGCCAATGAGTATATGGAACAGCAAAACTGGACAGAAGCCGAAGCCAGTTTTTTGAGCTTGCTGAAAGAATATCCGGATGGCATGTTTACCGCTCGTTCGATGTTTATGGTTGGCTATCTGAACGCCAATCACCTGAAAGATCTGGAAAAAGCGAAAACATATTACAATGATTTTATTCAGAAATTTCCGGAAAATGAGCTGGTAACTGCGGCAAAATATGAGCTGGAACATCTCGGAAAAAACCCGGATGAACTGCCGTTTCTGAACGACAGCGAGTCGTCCAAAACAGCAGCCGGAACGGAAAATTCCCAGGCTCAAAAAACATCAAATTAGCATTGTTTTTTATCAATTTAGAAAAGGGGTGTGGCAGATAATCTTCACCCCTTTTTGCATTCTGTAGAATCCGGTAATCTGACATCAATTCCGTTTCATTCACACAGCGCACAGATGGATTGGTCGAGTAAATTGTTTTGCGGTTCAACAATGAAAAAAATCTCTGTTCGATTTTCAACGATATATTTTTTTGCACTTTTGAGTTGCCAATCGTGGGGATTAACCGGATTGCAGGCTCAAACCCCGGATAGCACGGCAAATCCGGTGACGATCGTCCTGAAAACCTACCTCGAAAAAAATGAAATTCCCCAAAATCAGATGTTCAATTTTAACATCGAATTATCGTGGGTTGGCGATATCAGCCGCTATCAAATTGTGCAAATTCCCCAACCGCGACTCGATAATCTGATGCTCGAAGGCAGCGGCTCCGCCAACCGGCAGGACCAGCTTTCGGACGGGCAATTGCGCTCCACAAAAACCATCATGTTCGAGTTAAAACCGGTTTCGGTCGGCGACGGCTTTATCGAAAGTATGGAAGTTCGCTACCGCGATTCACAAACCGGCGAGACAGACGTGCTGCATTCCCAACGTATTTTTGTGAAAATTACCGAACCGCTGCCGGACATCACCGGCGGGCTAAAGGGCGTTGTTTATATTGTGCTGCTGATTATCTTTGGCGCAACTGTCGGCTATTTTCTGTTCATTTTTTTGCAAAAACGGAAATCGCGGCATTCGGAAAACAACGAAAATTTTACACGGGAAGCTCAATATTTACAGCGCATTACCCAGGAAGTTGACCCCAAAGGCAAAAATCTCCGCGAGATGTTTTTGCGGTTGGGTTCCATTTTCCGGGAATACCTTTCCGGCACAATGGATGTTTCCGGTGCAGCCAACGCAAAGGATTGGTTGAACCTTTTGCAACAAAATGGTGTAGATACAAATGAATTAAAAAAGTTGGAACCGTTTTTCACTAAAATCGATATGATTAAATTTGGCGGCGATGACATCGATCCGCTGACATTTGCCAATTTATGTGAGACAGTTGAAGAATTTTTAAAATATCGCCAAACGCAACAGGCTAAAACAGTAAAATGAGGGAAACGATGCAATTGGACATTCAGGCAATTAACGAAAAAATCCATCAGGAAAGTGCATTCGTCGATAAAGTTACCGCAGAAGTCGGCAAAGTGATTGTCGGGCAAAAATATATGGTGGAGCGACTGCTGATCGGTTTGTTGAGCAACGGTCACGTGCTGCTGGAAGGTGTGCCGGGACTGGCAAAAACACTGACCGTCAACACGCTGGCGCGGATTATCGATTGCAAATTCCAGCGCATCCAGTTTACGCCGGATTTGCTGCCGGCAGACTTGCTCGGCACGTTGATTTACAACCAGCGAAACGGCGAATTTATCACCCACAAAGGTCCTATTTTTTCCAACCTTATTTTGGCAGACGAAATCAATCGCTCCCCCGCGAAAGTGCAAAGCGCGCTATTGGAAGCGATGCAGGAACGACAGGTGACGATTGGCGACAAAACCTATCCGCTGGAAAATCCGTTTTTGGTGCTCGCTACCCAAAACCCGATCGAGCAGGAAGGCACCTATCCGCTGCCGGAAGCACAGGTAGATCGTTTTATGCTGAAGCTGAAAGTCGGTTATCCTTCCCGGGATGAGGAGTTGGAAATCATCCGCCGGATGAGCGACGGCGCGCCGCCCGAACCCTCAGCACAGGTGAGCCCGAAGGATATTCTTCGCGCCCGCAAAGTGGTGGACGAAGTGTATATCGACGAAAAAATTGAACGGTATATTATTGATATCGTTTTTGCAACCCGCGAGCCGGAAGCCTACGGCGCGAAAGATCTGAAACCGCTGATTGCCTTCGGCGCATCGCCGCGCGCATCGATCAACCTGAAACGCGCTGCCAAAGCCCACGCATTTTTGCGCCGTCGCGGATACGTTACGCCGGAAGATGTGAAAGCGATCGGGCTGGATGTGCTGCGCCATCGCGTGATTGTCACGTTTGAAGCGGAAGCGGAAGAAGTGACCTCGGAAGATGTGGTGCGCAAAGTGCTTAATCAGGTGGAAGTGCCCTAACCGGAAATATGTAGGGAACGGTCGTGACCGTTCAGAAATTCAATATTGCCGATTTAATCAACATAACATTCCAGGCGGAGCCTGGAACGAGAAATATGTAGGGAACGGTCGTGACCGTTCCGAAAAAATATCGAAGCATATAAATCAATGGAAACAAAAGAGTTACTAAAAAAAGTCCGGCAGATTGAGCTGAGCATTCGCGGCGTGGTGAACGAGGTTTTCGCCGGCGAATATCACTCGGTGTTCAAAGGTCGCGGGATGGAATTTGCGGAAGTGCGCGAATATCTGGCCGGCGACGACGTCCGCAATATCGACTGGAACGTATCCGCCCGGATGAATCACCCCTTCGTGAAAGTGTTCGACGAGGAACGCGAACTCACTGTGATGGTGCTGTTCGATGTGAGTGCGTCCGGCGCTTTCGGCACCCGTGGTCAGCAAAAATCGGAAATCGCAACGGAAATTTCCGCGCTGCTGGCAGCATCCGCCATCAAAAACAATGACAAAGTCGGGCTGATTATCTTTAGTGATAAAATCGAAAAATTTGTGCCGCCGCGAAAAGGTCGCCAGCACGTGCTGCGCGTGATTCGCGAACTGCTGTTTTACGAAGATCCGGACAACATTCCCCGCACGCCGAAAACGGACATCGCCGTGGCGCTGCAATACATGAACCAGATTTTGAAACGCCGCGCAACCGTGTTTTTGATCAGCGATTTTGTGGCGGAAGATTACGAAAAAGATTTGCAGATCGCCAACAAACGGCACGATCTGGTCGCGTTGCACATCATCGATCCGCTGGAGGAGCAACTGCCCGGCATTGGATTGGTGGAAATGCAGGATCTGGAAACCGGCGAATTTATGCTCGTCGATACCGGTGCCGAATCGCTCCGCAAACAATACGCCGATACCGCCCAAAAAGAGAAATCCAGACTGGCACGATTTTTCAAAACCAACGGCATCGATTATATCGATATTTACACTCATCAATCGTATGTGAAACCGCTGACCAAATTTTTCCGCATGCGCGCACGCCGGTTCCGGTGATCGTAGCGTAGCATCTATGATAAGCGGTTTGAAAACAAAATGATCAACAATTATTGGATCACGAGATTCTCAGAAAAATATGCGTTCAAAGCAGTAGCTTTGAACGAGGCCGTGAAAATGAACAAAAGATATCTCACATATTTCCAACTATTTATCGCAGCAATTGCGATGGTATTTTCCGCTGCAGTTTTCGCGCAATCATCGCTGATTGAAGTGAAAGCGAGCGTAGATAAAACCGTGCTCACCGTTGGCGATCCGATCAAATATTCGCTGGAAATTAATCGCCGCGAAGGCGTTGAACTGCGCGATCCCGCCAAAGGCAGCAACATCGGTGCGTTCGAGGTTCGCGAATTTCAGCCGTTGCCGGAACGCCGCGAGGGCAAACGAATCATCCAAAAATTTGAATACACGCTGGCGGTTTACGATACCGGCACATACATCATCCCCTCCTACCCTGTCGCGTTTTTGCCGCCGGATTCGCTGTCCGATGGCGATTACCAGATTATCGATGCCGACCCGATCACCATCACTGTGCACAGCGTCATCGAAGCGGAAAATGCCGAACTGGAGGATATCCGTCCGCCGTTCGGGCTGCCTGGCAATCGCTGGTGGATTTGGGCAATTGTAGCCGCGCTGTTGATTGGTTTGGCGGTGTGGTATTTCTTTTTACGCAAAAAAACCGATCGCCCGAAAGCGCTGTTCAAAAAAGAGGTGATTCGCCCGGCCCACGAAATTGCATTGGAGGAACTGGAACATCTGTTGCAATCCGATTTGCTGAGAACCGGCAAACACAAAGCATTTTATTCCATTTTGTCTGATATTTTGCGGCGATATGTGGAGGGTCGATTTTACATTCGCGCATTGGAGGAAACCACTGGCGAGCTGGTCGAATCGCTGGAACAAAGCCAGATTGAATCGCAACAGGCGACGCACGCAATTGATGCGCTGCACATGTGCGATCTGGTGAAGTTTGCCAAATTTATTCCCGGCAGCGATGACACGGACAAAACCGTGGCGCTGGTGCGGAAATTTATCGAGGAAACACGGCTGGAATTTGCTGCTGTCGAAAAAATGCAGCGCATCGAACCGGCTGAAACGGAATCAAAAACGGTCAATTCATAAATTATGTTTCGATTTGCAAATCCCGAATACCTTTTTTTGCTGCTCCTGCTCCCGCTGATCGCCATTTATTATTGGCGAAAACGGATGAACGGGCAGGTCAATTTTTCGAGTTTGCGGCATATCAAAAAGCTGCCGAAAACGATTCGCCAGGTTTTAGGTAACTATTTGTATTGGCTGCAGTTAATCGGTCTCGGATTGCTGATCGTCGCGTTCGCCAGACCGCAGTCCGGCGCAAAGCAGGAAGAAGTGATCACCGAAGGTATCGACATCATGCTGGTGGTGGATGTGAGTACATCGATGCTGGCGGAAGATTTCAAACCGAAAAACCGGCTCGGCGCTGCGAAAATGGTTGCGGAGGAATTTATCGGCGGACGAATCAACGATCCGATCGGATTGGTGATTTTCGCCCGCGAAGCCTTCAGCCAATGCCCGCTAACGCTCGATTACGGCGTGCTCACCGATATTCTCGAAAAAGTGGAAGTCGCCTCGGAAGCGTGGGACGGCACCGCGATGGGCAACGGGCTGGCAACCGCCGTTGCACGGCTGCAGGAAAGTCGCGCCAAAAGCAAAGTGGTCATCATGCTCACCGATGGCGAAAACAACGCCGGTGAGGTCGATCCGATCACCGCTGCGCAGGTCGCGCAAACCTTCGGCGTGCGCGTTTATACGATTGGCGCAGGCACTCGCGGCACCGCGATGTATCCGTTCAGCCATCCGCTGTTCGGCAAACAATACAAACCGATTCCGGTGGAAATCGATGAAGATTTGCTCACGCGAATCGCCGAGACCACTGGCGGGCAGTATTTCCGCGCCACGGACACCCAAAAATTGCGCGATATTTACAAACAAATCGATGAACTGGAAAAAACCAAAATCGAGGTGAAAGAATACACCAAATATACTGAGCTGTTTGTCAATTATGCTTTGGCGGGATTAATTCTGCTGTTGATCGAATTGCTGCTGCGGCATACGTATTTACGGCGGCTCCCGTAAATTAATTGATTCGGAACGCAAATATGCGTTCCCTACGGTTGCGACCTGATCTTTTGTAGGGTTCGCACATGTGCGAACCGGATTATTTTTTCAACACAAAACCTAAAGCCTTATAAATATTAAATATACAATTAAAAATATTAAATAGAAAAACCATGTTACGATTCGCGAATCCTGAATTTTTTCATTTATTTTGGCTGGTGCCGGTGCTGATGGCGTTCCTGTTTTGGGCAACACGCCACCGGAAACGGCTGTTGCAGCGCCTCGGCGATGATCATTTGATCGCCCAACTGACCCGCAGCATCAGTCCGCGCAAACGCGTCTGGAAAGCTGTGCTGTTTTTGCTCGGTTATTCTGTGCTGGTTTTGGCGCTCACCAATCCGCAAATCGGGACAAAATTGCAGGAAGTGAAACGCGAAGGTTTGGACGTGTTCATCGCGCTGGATGTGTCCAAAAGCATGCTGGCGGAGGATGTCGCGCCCAATCGATTTGATCGCGCAAAGCAGGAAATATCGAACTTTATCGACGAATTACGCGGCGATCGCGTCGGGCTGATCCTGTTTTCCAGCCTGGCGTTTGTGCAATGCCCACTGACACTCGATTACGGCGCAGCAAAACTGTTTCTCGATGAAAGCAACGTTGGCAGCATTCCGCAACCGGGCACGTCAATTTCCGAAGCGATCCGCACGGCGATGACATCTTTTGTATCGCAGGAGCAAAAATACAAAGTGCTGATCGTCATCACCGACGGCGAAGATCACGAAGACGATCCGGTAGAAATCGCGCAGGAAGCCGCCGAAAACGGTGTGCTGATTTACACCGTTGGCGTTGGGTCACCGGCAGGCGCACCGATTCCCGAATACAACCAGCGCGGACAAATGACCGGATACAAAAAAGACAATCGCGGACAAACCATCACTACCAAACTGGATGTGCTCACGCTGGAAAAAATTGCCGATGCCGCCAACGGCAAATTTGTGAGCATGGGCGCTGCCGGCGGCGGACTCGCGCAGGTTTACGAAGAAATGATGGGTATGGAAAAAAAGGAGCTTTCCGCCCGCGAATTCACCCAATTTGAAGACCGTTTCCAGATTTTTTTGTTGATCGCGCTGATCATTTTTGCGCTGGAAATGTTTATCAGCGAACGCCGCAGCCACCAACGATTGATGGCAATTGCCCGCAAACAGGCTGTGGAAAACCGGTTTTGATATTGAGCAAACTAACTATTTTTCAATGGTTTAAATAATGAGAAAAGTAATATTCATAATTTTCATGCTGCTGCTGTCACCGGTTTGCATATTCGCCCAGCAGGCGGATGCCGCCAAAATGGAAAGCGGGCTAAAAGCATATTCGGAAGGCAGTTACGAAATCGCGGCGCAAGATTTTGAAAGTGCCCTCGCCAGCGCGCCGGACGATCCACAGGCAAATTTTAACTTCGGTGCCGCGCTCTATAAAAAAGGGGATTTCAAAAATGCGATTCCCGTTTTCGAAAAAGCGCTGACATCACCGGATGATCAGCTTCGCCAAAACGCTTTTTACAATCTGGGAAACGCCCGGTTCAGCAACGAGGAATATGAGCAAGCCATCGAATCATACAAAAAAGCGCTGCAATTGAACCCGGAAGATCTGCAGGCCAAACACAATCTGGAGCTGGCGCAGCGCAAATTGAAGGAAAAGGAAGATCAGGAAAAGCAGGATCAAAATCAGCAAAATGATAATATCGAGCCGTCGGAATTTGCCAAACAATTGAAAGCGCGGGCGGAAATTCTGGTTTCGCAACGGCTTTATCGCGAGGCATTCGACCTGATGCAAAAGGGCTTGCGCTCGGATGAAACTGTGGCGTCGTTTCAATCGTTTATCAATCGATTGAAAGAAGTTGCAGACATTGAAAAAATTGAGGATTAAATAAAATGAAGTGGTTTTTTGCACTCATCTTTGCGGTTTCGCTGCCGGTTTTTGGACAAACAGCAAACGATTATTTTCATGGCAGCGCACAATCTTACATCGACAGCAAACTGGAAGACGCGATTGCCAAAGTGCAGCGCGGACTGGAAATTGAGCCGGATAATCCTAAACTTCAGGCGTTGCTCACCAAATTAAAAGAGCAGAAAGAACAGCAGCAACAGCAACAGCAGCAACAAAATCAGCAAAACCAGCAAGATCAAAATCAGGATCAGCAGAACCAGCAAAATCAGGAAGATCAGCAGAAAAAAGATCAGCAGGAACAGCAGCAAAATCAGGAAGATCAGCAGCAGCAGGACGAAGAAAAAGAGCAGGAACAGCAGCAGCAACCGGAAGATATGAAAGAGCAGCAAAACCCGGAGGATCAACAACAGCAACAACCGCTGCAGCCCAACCAGATTTCCAAAGAGGACGCCGAACGGATTTTGCAGGCGCTACGTGCCAAAGAAAAAGAAAACCAGAAGCTGAAAAAAATTCCCATGATCGGCAAAAAGAAAGTAGAGAAAGATTGGTAATCTGCGAAATTCCTGACTAAGTTTAATATTGAAAAATAAACAATCGGTGTTGGTTAAATTGAGAATTTACAAATACTTTTCCGTTCTGACATTTTTGCTTTTCGCGATATCGACGGGCTTTGCGCAGGAAATTAGCCTGATCGCAAGCGTCAACCAAAATACCGTTGGTTTGAGCGATGCGTTCCAGTTTAAGCTGGAAGTTAGCGGCGCGAACCGCTCGCTGCCCGAAGTTGAATTACCGCCATTGAACGATTTTCGGGTGCTCAGCGGACCCAACCAATCTTCCCAATTTAACATGATCAACGGACGGGTGAATGTCAGCAAAACCTATTCTGTAACGTTGCTCGCCAAAAAAACCGGCAAATTTACCATCCCTTCCGTTTCTGTAAAACACAAAGGCAACACCTATCGGTCAGAGCCGATTGTGATTACCGTTGTGCAGGAAACAACGCCGGCACAATCGCAAAATCAAAATGAATCCGGCGAAAGCCAGGATTTGTTTATTCGCGCAATCCCATCAAAAACAAAAGTTTACGTAAACGATCAAATCAACGTTAGTTACAAAGTGTATTTCCGGGTGCCCATCCGAAATCCCGATTTTATCAAGCTGCCGGAAACCGTGGGTTTTTGGGTGGAAGAATACGAGATTGCCCAAAACATTCCGGTCACGCAGGAAGTCATCAACGGACAGCAATACAGCGTTGCGGAAGTGAAAAAGCTGGCGCTGTTCCCGACCAAATCCGGTGACCTGAACATTACACCGCTGCAACTGTCGGTGGATGTGGTGGAGCGCCGGCGGCGGCGCGATCCATTTTCGGTATTTGATGATTTTTTTGACGATCCGCTGGGCAGAACCACACGCAAAATTTTGAGCAGTCGCGAGATCAAACTCGATGTTCAGCAACTGCCCGCCAACGGAAAACCGGAGAATTTCAGCGGGCTGGTTGGCAATTTCAACATGACGGTGGACATCGACAAAACGACCGTAAAAGCAAATGAGGCAATCACTTACAAAATCAAATTAAGTGGTTCCGGCAATTTAAAAACGCTGCAGGATTTGCAAATCAATTTCCCGGAATCGTTCGAAGTGTTTAATCCCAAAATTAGCGATAATGTCAACCGGCGCGGCGATCGCCTCTTTTTCTCGCGCGATATGGAATATGTAATCATCCCCCGTTCGCCCGGCGAATACACGCTCGATCCGCTGGAAATTTCCTTTTTTGACCCGACAACCAAACAATATCGCACTTTGCGTTCCCGCGAATATTTGATCGATGTGCAGGAAGGCGATTTGGCCGCCGGAATGAACAGCGGCAATTTCACCAAATCGGAAGTGCGGCTGCTCGGGCGGGATATTCATTTTATCAAAGAAAAAATGTCCGATCTCGTTTCGGTTGATGCCGCGCCATACACTTCAGGCTGGTTTTTGAGCGCGCTATTTTTGCCGCTGCTCGCGTTGGGAATGGCGTTTGGCTATCGCCAGCATCAGGAAAAAATGAGCACAAATGTGGAATATGCCCGCAAACGGCAGGCATCCAAACAGGCGGAAAAACGCCTGAAAACTGCCAAAACGTTGATGAATCAACAAAAATTTGAAGCATTTTATGGCGAAGTGTCCCGGGCATTGTTGGGATTTGTGGCGGATAAAACCAATCACTCCGCCGCCGGGTTGATGCGCGACAACGTGGCATCGCTGCTGCACGAAAGCAAGGTTGACGAATCGCTGATCGACGAATATTTAAAATGCCTCGACGAAGCCGATTTCCGGCGATTCGCCCCCGGACAGGCAACACCGGATGCCGCACAGGAATTTTACGATTCTGCGGCAGATTTGTTGAGCAATCTCTTAAAATATTTCCGAAAATAATATGAATAAAACATGTATTTACAAAAACTTACGATGGCACAATTGAACCGAATCCCGAACATTTTGATTTTTGCCGGATGGCTATTGTCGTCCGTCCTTTTCGCGCAAAGCGGTGCCGAATTTTATTTTGAACAGGGTAATTCCGCCTATCGCCAAAATGATTTTGAATTGGCCATTGAGTGGTATCAGAAAATAGTGGATACGGGTTACGAAAGCAGCGAAATTCATTACAATTTGGGCAACTGCTATTACAAAATGGATGATATCGGAAATGCCGTTCTCCATTTTGAAAAAGCCCGCAAATTGAATCCGGATGACCCGGAACTGCAATTCAACCTCGAATTGGTTAACCTGAAAGTGCGCGACCGGATTGTAATGCCGGAATCGTTTGTGCTCCTGCGGTGGTGGGAATCCACAAAAGGGATGTTTTCTTTAGCCGGATGGACGAGCATTACGGCAATATTTTACATCATATCAATGCTTTTTGGAATTGCTTATCTATTTGTAAATGATGGGTTTATCCGCAGAATATTTCGTATGGTAATCATCAGCGCAGCGGTGCTCACCTTTTGCGCAGGTGCTTTGCTGGCAGTCAATATTATGGATGAATCGCAAAAAGAAGCCATCGTGCTGACATCAACGGTAAACGTTCTCAGCGCGCCGGAAGAAAACAGCACAAACGTATTTTTACTGCACGAAGGCGCCAAAGTAACTATGGCGGAAACCCGTGGCGAATGGGTAAAAATCGCGTTGCCCGATGGCAAAAGCGGCTGGTTAAAACAGCAGTATTTGGGTGTTATTTAGGAAGTAGTAGCGACAATTCATGAATTGTCTCTACTATTTTTTGAAATGTTTATACAGCATATTCAAAAAATGAAAGAAAATCACCAGCACAAAACAGAATATCACACCGTCAAAAAATCCCTCGAACCAGGTTCCCCCGGTATACCACAAATAGCTGATGCCTTCCTCGAGCGAGCCACCTGCAAAAAAACCGTACATCTGATACGATGACGGATCGATCGGGCGGACAAAAAAGAATGCGCAAATAACTACAATCAAAAAATAGGTCAGCAATTTGAAAAATCCGGGCATTTTCAGTCCGGGCCAGGTCAGCGCCAGTAAAAACAGGAGTATCAGAAAATAAAACTGATCGACGATATGAATAATTTGCTCGGTTGCCATCTAACGGCTTTCTGATTCGCTTAAACTTGTTTTACAAACGTGTTATGATTTTCTTCGCTAAATATATTATTTTTCAGGAAATTATGCAAAGAGAATTGACAGTTTATCCGCAATTTCCCCTCAACATATGCCATCCCTTTTGAAGTCTTTTCACAAACAAAAAATTTTGGAAACAGTTGTTCGGGATCATCGTATATCGTCGTCAGTCAGTGATTTGAGCAATAATTGACACCGTTCAATCACAGATTGTAAAAGTTCTGAATTAATATTCAAAGATCCAATTTCAGGAGAAAATAATGAAAAAGATAATATTTTTTGCACTCATTTTACTGTCTTGTCAGGTGTTTTGCCAGCAGATGGTGAATGTCGATATTTTGGCTTTTATGAATCAGGTGCCGGCACCACCGGCGGATGTAAACGAAGCGTTTTCCCGGATGAATTGCACCGGTGAATTGTCCATGCGGCGCTGCGATACCGATGCATTTTATCAACCCATCATCGCCAAACTCAGCCCGGTTCGCACACAAATTGAACAATTGAACATCGCACTGGCTATGCCTTCAGCGTCGGGAATGCAAGCCATGGATCCCGCAGAAATCCAGAAAAAATTAGCAGCAATGACCCTTGAAGAACAGATGGCTTTTGCCATGCAAATGTCAACACCCGGCGCAATGGTTCCCGAATCTGATGCCGTAAACGAAGCATTGGCGTTAAACAGCGAGCTTGGCGCGAATATCGGTCTGGCAATGAGTAATCCGGACGGCGTTGTACAAAAACGGGTTCGGTTAATCATGGATCGCGACGCCAAACACAGTGAAATTAACAATTGGGCTGCGTCCGAAATCCAAAAATTACCTTTAATCAGCTTCGGAGAAGCGGGAAGAGGTCACGATCCGGCTGCGGTTTACGCCATTCAGGTTGCCGCGATGGACAAACATATTGCGCTGGAAAACGCCTATCTGCAATCGTTGCAAACATTTTGGCAGGAATGCAACAGCGAATATCTGCACCGTTATTCACCGTTTGCCCAACAACTTGCAGCAATCGATTATGGTAACGACGCTGCCAATCCGGAAACCAAAAGAATACTGGTCGGCGGTCAATCGATGCTCTTCGGACCGGTGGATGATTTGATTACATTTTCCCGCGATGTCACCGAAAGCGCCGGTAATTGGTGGCAGCAAAAGCTGGATCTGGATCAGCAAAATCCCAATAATTAATCAGGCGTTCTTACCCGGATTTTTATTCCCCATTTGCTATTTTGAAACATTTTTAGGACATTCTGAGGATTGAATTATGCGGTTGCCATCCACAAAACCGGGTGGCACCGCAATTTTCGATTGATCTGCATATTTTAACCGCTACACCATCAACAGCAGTTCTGTAACTCTCTTTTAAATTTCATCCCTTTTTTCTTCAAACCAAAGGGCGACACTTCCAACGTATTTTTCACAGAAAGCATTGCAATGGCGCGACATACGAAAATATTCCTGGGTTTGGTGATTGGTGCTGTTGCCGGCGTGTTGTGTAATAATTTCCTGCCGGGAACGCCGTTTTTGTTTGCGGTTCAAAAATATCTCAGCGATCCGCTGGGGAAAATATTTCTCAACATGCTGATCATGATGGTGGTGCCGCTGGTTTTTGCCAGCCTGGCATTGGGCGTTACGCAAATGGGCGATCTGAAGCAACTCGGCAGAATCGGCATGCGCACCTTTTCATATTTTTTGCTGGTGACAACCCTCGCCGTGATGATCGGTTTGGTGCTGGTCAATACGATTCGCCCCGGCGATTATTTGTCGGATGAAATCAAAACAGAAATGATGACAACTTACAGCGAACAAGCTGCAGAGTTGAAAAACGCTGCCGGAAAAAATGAATTCGGCATCCAGACGTTGGTGAATTTTGTGCCGCGAAATCCAATTGCAGCCATCGCACGACCAAATCCGGATATGCTGGCGCTGATCTTCGTAACAATGATGGTGGGCATCGCGCTCACGTTAATTGACAAAGAGCGCGCGCAACCGGTCATCCGGCTATTGGAGGGCATCAACGATATCACCGTCAAAATCATCGATATCGCCATGAAACTGGCGCCGTATGGCGTAGCTGCGTTGATTTTCAGCGTTACATCGCGATTTGGGTTTGACCTGTTGATTGCCCTGAGCATGTATGTGGTCACTGTTTTGCTGGGATTAACCTTGCACCAATTTGGTGCATTTGCCGTGTTAATTCGCGTTTTTGTGAAATATAATCCGGTGCAGTTTTTCAAAAAGATACGCACGGTGATGCTCACCGCAATTTCCACCAGTTCCAGCAACGCAACGCTGCCGACAACCATTCTGGTTTCGCAAAAAAACCTTGGAATACCCTCAAAAATTACCGGATTTGTGCTGCCGTTGGGCGCAACGATGAACATGAACGGCACCGCCATTTTTGAAGGCGTGACCGTGCTGTTTCTGGCGCAAGTGTTCGGGGTGGATTTGTCGCTGGGCATGCAAACAATTGTGGTGATCATGAGTTTGCTGATATCCGTCGGTTCTGCCGGCGTGCCGTCCGGCTCTATTCCCCTTTTGGTGATGGTTTTGGGGATGGTCAACGTTCCGGCTGAGGGCATCGCCATCATTTTGGGGGTCGATCGCATTCTGGATATGTGTCGCACGGTGGTGAATGTTACCGGCGATATTACCTGCGCCGCATATGTCGCCCGGAAAGAAGGCGCTGAGCTGACCTAAACCGCATTCATTTTTGCCACAGAGTTGGAGTGGAAGGTGTAGCGGCGATTCATGAATCGCCTGTTGGGAGAAAATCTGGCTTCAGGCATCGGGGAAAATTTTTACAAATCAAAAGGTTATCATGAAAACACCTAACGACATTCGCAATTCAGATCGCGCACCGGCGCCGGTGGGATTGTATCCGCATGCCCGGCGGGTGGGCAATTTGTTGTTTTTATCCGGTGTGGGTCCGCGCAGCAAAAATTCGGCAGCGATTCCCGGCGTAACACTTGACAGCAACGGCAATATTGTTGATTACGATATTGAGGCGCAGTGCCATTCCGTTTTTCAGAATGTGCGTTTTATTGTTGAGGACGCCGGTGCAAAATGGGAAAACGTTGTGGATGTGACCGTTTTCCTTACGAATATGAAAGCGGATTTTACAGCTTACAACCGCATTTATGCGGAATATTTCCGCGACAACCAGCCCTGCCGCACCACGGTTGAAGTGAACGCACTACCCACGCCCATCGCCATTGAGCTGAAAGTAATCGCCGTTATCGATGATTGAGCAGATTCCCGAAAGAATGGGGGGTTTTAAGGATAAGTGATAATGGATAAAATAACCACAATACTGGTCGGTTGCATTATTGAACCCCTCGTATGCACCTCGGAATAACTCAATTGCATCTTTTACCGCACGATTGCATTTTTGAACCCCTCGTATGCACCTCAGAATAGCTCAATTGCATCTTTTTACTGCACGATTGCATTTCCGATATGCAAGCTTGCATCTCGGAACCGCTCGTTTGCATCTTTGAACTACGCGTTTGCGTATTTTAATAGCTGCGCTGCATCCCCGAACGCATTTTCGTTGCATCATCCGGGCACGGTAATTATATTATTTCGCTGCCTAAACTTAGGTTTAATGAATGCTAATTTCTTTACAAGTTAAAGAAATTTTGATATTATCGGGGCAATCAGAGATTTTAGCAATCTTACTTTATCCTTAGCCCCGACTTTTACGCATGCCGCAAAGCGATAAATTGATAACATATTTTTCAGATATTTAACTATCAATCTTCACCCGGAGGAATTCGTGTATCCATCGCATAAATCAATATTGCGTTACATAACACTGTTTGTTGTATTGGCTGCAGCCGGCATCTGGTTGCTTAATGAAACAGATCAAGCTGCGGTGCCGGTCGCTTTTTCCGAAAAAGGTGAGCCGGGACCGGACATGCGCCCGTCGGAATGGGAATGGCTGCGGCGAACATCGCCATACGGCAATGCGGACGCTGAGGCATTCCGCAAAGAATTCCAACGTGCACGGCAAATGCGCGCCACTGCCGAACCGATGGCTGTTCAGGCGGTGGAATTTGCCGGACCGTCCAATATCGGCGGGCGGATTGTGGATATCGAATTTAATCCGCAAAACCCGACGATCGTTTACGCAGCGGCGGCAACCGGCGGTGTTTTCAAATCTACCGATACGGGTAACACCTGGTTTCCGGTATTCGACGAAGTGACTATCTTAACCATTGGTGATATTTGCATTGACCCAACAAACCCGGATATCATTTATGTCGGCACCGGCGAAGCCAACGGCGGACACAACAATATGCCCGGTGGCGGTCTTTATAAATCGACGGATGCGGGTGCAACCTGGCAATTGATGGGATTGGAAAAAACCGTTTCCATCGGGCGGGTTCGGGTGAATCCGCTTAACACGCAGGAAGTATTTGTCGCGGCGCAAGGCTCATATTTTGCCCCAAATCCGGATCGCGGATTGTATCGCAGCACGGACGGCGGCGCAACCTGGGATAATATTTTCTTTATCAGCGATTCCACCGGCGCGACAGATTTGGTTATTGATCCGGCAAATCCCCAACGGATGATTGTGGCAATGTGGGAACGCGTTCGCTACCCGGAATTTGGCACACATCTCTACGGAGAAACCAGCGGTCTGTATCGCACCACCGATGGCGGCGCCAACTGGACGGAACTGACCGGCGGATTGCCGAACCCGGACGCGACGAATGTCGGACGGATCGGGTTGGATATTTACACAGCCAATCCCGAAATTGCGTTCGCCATTTACACAAATGGCAACAATATTGCCGGTCTGTTCAAAACCACAAATTTCGGCGACAGTTGGACAAATGTGGACCCGGATGACGAGCTTTCAAGTGGAACGGGCGGATTCAGTTGGTATTTCGGACAGATCCGGGTGCACCCGACCAACCCGGATATCGTGTACGTGCTGGACGTCGCGTTCATGCGCTCCGTTAACGGCGGCGACAGTTGGCCGATCATTTACGGTTACGGCGGGCCGAATATTTTGCATGTCGATCATCATGCGCTGGCGTTTCATCCAACCAATCCGGATTATATTTTGAATGGCAACGATGGCGGCATCAATATTTCCACCGATGGCGGCGTCAACTTCACCAAAGTGGCGGATCTTCCCGTCAACCAATTTTACGAAATCGGGCTGGATCGCAGCAATCCCGAACGCCTTTACGGCGGCACGCAGGATAACGGCACGCTGCGCACCCTCACCGGCGCCACAGATGACTGGACGCGCATTTTTGGTGGCGACGGATTTTATGTGATCGTCGATCATTCCAACCCGAACATCATTTATGCGGAATCGCAAAATGGGAATCTCGGGAAATCCACCAATGGCGGCGCATCGTTTTTTGGTGCGACTTCCGGCATTTCCGGCAGAACCAACTGGTCAACCCCGGTGGTGATGGATCCCGTAAACAGCAGTATTTTATATTATGGATCAGATCGCGTGTGGAAAACTACCAACGGCGCATCCAGCTGGACGGCGGTCAGCCCGGTGCTGCACAACGCCACACCCGGATCGCGGCTCGGCACGGTAACGACGATCGGCGTTTCGCCCGCGCTCACGAGCGTGGTTTGGGCCGGAACGGATGACGGAAAAGTGTGGGTCACCACCGATGGCGGCAGCAATTGGAGTAATGTTTCCGCCGGTTTGCCCAATCGCTGGGTAACCCGGGTAATTGCGCATCCCGTGGACGAAGCAACCGCATACGCCACATTCAATGGACTGCGCTGGAAAGAACCGGAAGCGAAAGTGATGCGCACAACCAACCTCGGTGCCAGTTGGGAAGATATTACAGCGAATTTGCCGGAGGCACCGGTAAACGCATTTGCGGTATTCACCGATGATAATTTCCGCACCTATTTGTTTGCCGGTTCGGATTTGGGTGCATATTACAGCGTGGACGACGGACTGAGTTGGGAATACATCAGCAGCGATTTCCCGATGGTTACGGTGTACGACATGAAAGTGCACGAAACCGCGGATTATCTGGCGATCGGCACCCACGCCCGCTCGATGTATAAAATGGATCTCGCCCAAATTCTCGTTGGCATCGACGATCCGGCGACGGACAACGCACCGCAGGATTTCGCACTGTTGCAAAATTACCCGAATCCCTTTAACCCGACCACAACAATTCCGGTAAAACTGGCGATGTCTGCGGATATCCGGTTGACCATTTTTGATAATCTCGGTCGAACCGTGCGCAATCTGGGTGATGGAAATGTGTCTGCCGGATCGCATGATTTTGAATGGGACGGGCGCAACAATCGCGGAGAAGCGGTTGCCAGCGGCACCTATTTTTACCGGCTGGATATCAACGGTCAGCAATCGCGGTCGCAAATGAATAAAATGACGCTATCCCGTTAAATTTTGAGAACTTACAATCGCGGCAAAATTCCAATTTGTCGCGATTTTCTTTTACGGTTCGTTAAAACCGCTTGACATTTTTGTGAATCCGAATTAAATATAAGAACACGAAACTGGACAATTTTGCCAATCAACTCAATCAGAGGAGATTGACCCATGGCTAACTTTCAGGCATTCAATTTTCGGAAATGGATTGACGAACACCGCCACCTGCTCAAACCGCCGGTCGGCAACAAACTGGTGTTCGAGGAAACAGACGATTTTATCGTGATGGTCGTTGGCGGGCCCAACGCCCGGAAAGATTTTCACTATAACGAAGGTGAAGAATTTTTTTATCAGGTTGAAGGCGACATCACTTTAAAAGTGATGGACGGCGATAAACCGGTGGATATTCCCATCCGCGAAGGCGATATTTATTTGCTGCCGCCTAAAGTGCCGCATTCGCCGCAACGCCCGGCAAATACCGTCGGATTGGTTATCGAGCGAAAACGTGACAAGGGCGAAAAAGACGGTTTCATGTGGTTTTGCGAAAGCTGCGGCAACAAACTTTACGATGAATATTTTAAGCTGGAAAATATCGTTACCCAACTCCCGCCGATTATGGAGCGATTTTACAAAAATGACCAGCACCGCACCTGCGACAAATGCGGCGCGGTCATGCAACCGCCCCAAAAGAAATCATAAATGTTGTTATAAGGTCCGGAATGAACCGTTGCAAACGCAGCGGTTCGTTCTATTTTGGTTTAAGCTGCGTTTCTTTGAGGTTTCCCTTTTTTTCACCACTATCCAATTATCAAAAAATTGTATTCGTTAACGATGCCAAAATCATCACCGTTTACCGATACTTTGGTATATTTGCGTTAGTGACGCATAATTTTCACAACAGCCGCAACTGACTTCGGGGAACCGGAATTATGTTAAAAATTGATATTCATACCCATTTCATCCCCAAAAATCTGCCCGATCTGGAGATGAAATATGGCTATGGCGGATTTGTCCGGTTGGAACACCATCGCCCGTGTTGCGCGAAAATGATCGTCAACGGCGGCAGTTTTCGCGAAATAAAACACAATTGCTGGGACCCGCTCGTTCGCATTGAAGAGTGCGATGCCAGCGGCGTACATGTTCAGGTCCTCTCCCCCATCCCGATTTTGTTCAGCTATTGGGCGCGACCGCATGATGCGTTGGATTTATCGAGAATCGTAAACGATGAAATAGCACAAGTTTGCAGGGATAACCCTAAGCGGTTCGTCGGATTGGGCACAGTGCCATTGCAGGCACCGGAGCTCGCGATTCGCGAATTGGAACGCTGCGTTACCGAACTGGGGCTGGCAGGTGTCGAAATCGGTACACATGTAAATACATGGAATTTTTACGACGAACACCTGTTTCCGTTTTTCGAGGCGGCTGAAAAACTTGGTGCGGCAATTTTTGTGCACCCGTGGGATATGATGGCAAAAGAACGCATGCCCAAATACTGGTTGCCGTGGCTGGTGGGAATGCCGGCTGAATCTTCGCTGGCAATTTGTTCGATGATTTTTGGCGGCATTTTTGAGCGGCTGCCGAAATTGCGGGTCGCGTTTGCCCACGGCGGTGGTGCGTTTCCCGCGACCATCGGGCGGATTGAGCACGCCCACACCATGCGCCCGGATTTGTGCGCGGTGGATAATCCGGTTAATCCCCGGGATTACATCGGGCGATTTTACGTTGATTCAATTGTTCACGACCGGCGCTATTTTCAATATTTGCTGGATTTATTTACCCCAAACTGCATCGCGATGGGCAGCGATTATCCCTTTCCGTTGGGCGAATTATACCCCGGAAAAATGATCGAAACCCACGAAAATTTGAGCACTGCAGATCGTCAACGCCTCCTCAGCGGAACGGCACTGGAGTGGCTGAATTTGAAAGCCACAAGTTTTGAATGATGTTTCGTTTACCACAAAAAACAATACTTTCAACCATACGCTCCGCTTCGCTGTTACGTGGAGCGAAATAGATGAGGCATCGTCCTCGCCCACAACCATTTTATGAGCCAACAATTCCCTTTTGATATTTCCATCCCGCTGAATTTTGGCGGTGAACAACCTAATCATTTCAATGTGGCAATGGCAAAAGCCTTGCCCGTTGCTGCAGCAAATTTTATCGGCGATACGCGGAGAGGCGGCAGCTGCAACGTTCAGCAAATCGCGCTGATCCCGCATTGCAACGGCACGCACACCGAGTGCATCGGGCATATTTCCGATGAACGGGTGTTCATCAACGAAGTGCTCCGAGAAGTGCTTTTTCCGGCTACGCTGGTTTCTGTTTCGCCGGTTTTGGCTGCAGAATCGGGCGACAGTTATCTGCCCCAATTAACAGCGGACGATCGAATTATTCAGAAATCGCAATTGGAAAAAGCCCTGTGGAATGTCAAAGCAGATCATCTCACCGGATTGATCATTCGAACGCAACCGAATGAATCTTCAAAAAAAACAATGAATTACGTCGATCAACCGGCGCCGTTTTTTTCGATGGAAGCGATGCAACTCATCGCGAATTTGCCGATCAAACATTTGCTGGTGGATATGCCATCGCTGGACAAATTGTATGACGAAGGGCTGCTGAGCACCCACCACATTTGGTGGAATGTGCCGTTGGGAACGCATAAATTGACGGAAAAATCACGGCGGGAACGCACAGTTACAGAGATGGTTTTTGTACCGGATGAAATACCGGACGGCAGCTACACCGTTGCCATCCAGATCCCTAACTGGTGCAGTGACGCCGCACCGAGCCGGGTGTTTTTACTTCCGGGAACATGAAAAAAGAGGCGCTTTGCCAGCGCCTCAAATCGTTAAAATAATGTGTAAATAAATGGCGCGATTGCGGAACCTTGTGTCAACACAATCAACGTGCCGAGCAGCACCAAAAATGCCACAATAGGCAGCAGCCACCACTTTTTGCGCACTTTCAAAAATTCCCAAAACTCTGCGATAATTGACAATTTACTCATTTTAATTCCTTAACGTTGTTGCTTTAAAATCATTTTATCTTCATTCTTTTTCGCTGACAAATATTAATGCTGATAACTTGGTCATTCCTGCGAAGGCAGGAATCTCCGGGTTATTTTCAGATCGCTATCCAAATACCCTTCACCCTTTATCCTTTAAAACTGTTGCTCAAAAGATTTCGGGTCAATCGATCGATTGTCGCGATATTTCCAATAGCTTTGCGATTTTCCCGGCTGCCATTGCACATCCAGAAATTGTTTTCCGGTCAACTTTGCGATCCAGCCGATCGGCGTCATCACCAGAAAAAACAGCAGCGACAGCAACACCCGGGTCATCACAAATCCCATAATTACCGCGAGCGTCATCCACGCACGTTGCAACGGTTTCAACAATGTCGGGAAAATCAGACCGAAAACGATCAGAAAACCGCCAAAACCCAACAGGATCGGCGCAAAATCGCTGTTTTTCCACAACAAATAACCACCGATGGCGGCGAAAACGCCACCAACAACCAGCCCGAAATTACGCAAATCTTTGCGGGTACCGGGGATATTTTTTAGTTCATCTTTTAACATATTTCAAAGGATAAAAGGTTAAGGATAAAGGTTAAAAAAAATCAATCCAGTTCAAATTCTTTTTGCCAGTCGGAATCATTTTCGAGCGGTTGCTGGCCGGATTTTTCGACCAGATAATTGCCCACAATCAGGTAATCCATATTGGTTCGCATAAAACAGCGATATGCATCTTCCGGCGTGCAAACAATTGGCTCGCCGCGCACGTTGAACGACGTGTTGATGATCACCGGGCAGCCGTATTTTTCCTCAAATTTTTTAATAGTGCGGTAATACAGCGGATTGGTTTCCGGATGCACGGTTTGGATGCGGGCTGAATAATCCACATGGGTGATTGCCGGGATTTCCGATCGAACAATATTGAGTTTGCTAATCCCGAACAGCTCTGTTTCGTTGGCGGACATCGGTTTCTGGCGCGATTTTTTGACATCCGCAACCAGCAGCATGTACGGGCTGGAGCGGTCAATTTCAAAATATTCGCTGACGCGATCCGCCGCGACCGACGGCGCAAACGGGCGGAAACTTTCCCGGAATTTGATCTTCAAATTCATGGTTTCCTGCATTTTCGGGGAACGCGCATCGCCGATAATGGAGCGTCCGCCGAGCGCCCGGGGACCAAATTCCATCCGCCCCTGAAACCAGCCGATCACCTTTTCCTGCCCGATCAAATCGGCAATTTTTTCCGGAATTTCATCGTCTGTAAGTTCAGTATATTCAATATTTTGTGATTTCAAAAAGCCACTGATGCTGCCGTTTTGGAACGCCGGACCGAGATAGCTGCCGCGCATGGCATCGCCGGATGTTGCGGTTCGCGGATTGCCGGCATATTGATACCACGCCACCAGCGCAGCGCCGAGCGCACCACCGGCATCACCGGCTGCGGGCTGAATCCAGATATCGTCAAAATAGCCCGCCCGGAGCAACTTGCCATTGGCAACGCAGTTGAGCGCAACGCCACCGGCCAGCACCAGATTTTTCTGCCCGGTTTCCTCCCGGATGTGCTTGCACATTTTTAGCACGACTTCCTCGACCACATCCTGCACGGAGCGCGCCAAATCCATTTCGCGCTGGGTGAGCTTGCTTTCCGGTTTTCGCGGTTCGCCACCAAACAATCTGTGAAATTTGCTGTTGGTCATCGTTAAACCGGCGCAGTAATTGAAATAGGCCATGTTCATTTGTAACGAACCGTCGTCATGAATGTCGATGAGTTCGCGTTTGATCAGATCGACATATTTCGGTTCGCCATACGGTGCGAGTCCCATCACTTTGTATTCGCCGGAGTTGACCCGAAATCCCGTATAATACGTGAATGCAGAATATAACAACCCGAGCGAATGCGGAAAATTGATATCCGCGATAATTTCCAACTGATTGTTTTTGCCGACGCCGTAGCTGGTTGTCGCCCATTCGCCGACGCCGTCCATTGTCAAAAATGCGGCTTCCTGATACGGCGACGGATAAAATGCGGACGCCGCGTGAGAAATGTGGTGCTCCGGAAACAGAATTTTCCCGTTAAAATCGAGCAATTCCTGAATTTGCACTTTCATCCACAATTTTTGTTTGATCCACAACGGCATCGCCATGATGAACGATGTTAACCCGGCAGGCGCAAATTGGAGATAGGTTTCGAGCAGCCGCTCGAATTTGAGGAATGGCTTGTCGTAAAACGCGACGATATCCAGCGATTTGCCGTCAATTCCCGCTTCCGAAAGGCAATAATTGATGGCGTTTTCCGGGAAGTTGTGATCGTGCTTTTTGCGCGTGAAGCGTTCTTCCTGCGCTGCTGCGATAATTTCGCCATCGCGAACAAGGCAGGCTGCGCTATCGTGATAAAATGCGGAAATTCCCAGAATGTTCATAGTTGTTTTTTAACGAGTTACGTTCGATTTTATTTGACGTTGCCAGTTTTATTCATGGCAAATATAATCACATTTTCAAACCGTTCAAAAGCCATTGCAGTAATTAACGAACCGAGATTCCTGCCTGCGCAGGCTTGACCACAAATTGACAGCAGCCATAACATTTCTATCGACTGATTGGGCGAAGTGCATTAGCAAACTTCACGCGTTCCGGTCACTTCATCAGCACCATTTTACCGGTGCGGTTGAATGTCGCGGATTGCAATTGATAAAAATAGACGCCGGACGGCAAATCACCCGCATCGAAATTGACGGAATGATATCCGGGTTCGCTCATTCCTTCAAAAATTGTGGCTATTTCGCTGCCGTTAACGTCAAAAATTTTGATGGTGATGTTATCTGCTTTCGCCAGTTCAAAATCGATGGTTGTGGTTGGGTTAAACGGATTTGGATAATTTTGATACAATTTCAGCGATTCAGCAATCGGCTCATTCGATGCAATGCCAACGGTTGGCTCAGCTTTCAATTTGTAAACCGTCACACCGACGCCGTATCCGAGCGTATCGTTCACGAAGCGAAAACGATTGAGGCGGTTGCCAAATCCGGCGTTTGTCCAGGTTTCGCCACCATCGGTGGTTTTGTAGGTCGGGTGGGTATTGTTGCCGCCGATCCAGCCCACATTTTCATTCACAAAGCCGATGCCCTGCACATAATAATATTCGTTGCGAAACAATTTTTCTTCCCAGGTTACGCCGCCGTCGGTGGTTTTCAAAAAATAAATGGGCGACAAACTGTTGCGCTGCAGCGACACATAGCCCACTTTTCGCGACGGAAACGAGATTTTCCAGCACCATTCGCCGGTGCGGCTGGTGGTGTGAACTTTTTGCCAGGTTTGCCCGCCATCGACGGTGGAGAGGATGACGCCGCTGGAATTGCCATGCAGCGAATTGCTCAGCCCGACCGTAAATCCGGTGTCCGGTGAAACAAAATAGCAATCGATGAGTCCTGCTGCGAGGCTGTCCATTGCGGTGGAATACCAGGTTTCTCCGCCATCGGTTGATTTCATGATGAATGCCGGACCGCGCACCCTGCCAGATGCGTAAATCACGCTGTCGTTGACTGCGAACATCCCGCAAACGCCGCGCGGTTTTTGCCCGATGATATTTTCCACCGGCTCGAACGTTTCGCCGCCATTGAGCGTGCGATATAAAATGGTGGTATCCGTGCCGCCGCCGTATTCCTCTGTGCCGAGGTTGCCGACAAATCCTTTCATCGAATCGATAAATGTGCAGCTGCGGAAATCGGTTTGCGGCTGAACAAGCTGGTTAACCCACGAATTACCGCCATCTGTGGTTTTGTAAATTTCGCCGCGAATATTTACTACCCATCCGATGCGCTCGTTTACAAACCAGGTGTCATCGTGCCGTGATGCGGCGATCGGCGCGTTTGGCAGCTCGCTCCAAGAATACTGGATTTGCGAATATGCGGATGCTGTGCAAAACAAAAAGACAATTGCGATATATTGTTGAATCGACCTCATGATTTCCTTTCGAGATTTTTGATTTTATAGCACTATTCATGAAAACTCAGTGTGACGCTGTGGCTAAAATGCGTAACAGCCCTTATTACGAATGAAATTTTTCGCCATTTTCCAGCATGGCAATCAATTTTTCAATGCGGGCGTTGCGGGTTTCCGGGTTTCGTGCAGTTTGCACCCGGAAACAAAATGAGTAGCGGTTCGTTTTGTTCAACGTTTCGAAAAAAGCTTTGGCTGTGGGATTGGCATCGAGCGCAGCTTGTAATTCTTTCGGAACCGTCATGTTGCCGGACGAATCGTATGCGGCGTCCCAACGACCGTCGGCTTTTGCAGCTTCGATTTCCGCCATTCCGGCAGGCTGCATTTTTCCGGCGGCGATTAAATTTTCCACTTTTTCCCGGTTAATTTTTGACCACAGGCTTCGCGGGCGGCGCGGCGTAAATTTTTGCAGAAAAAACTGATCATCAAATCTCTGCTTTTGCCCGTCAATCCAGCCGTAACAAATAGCCGTATCTAATGCTTCTGCGTAAGTTACAGACGTGACACCTTTTCCTTTTTTAGCGATTTTCAGCCATACTCCGATACTTTCCGGGTGGTTTTCTGCCAACCAGTTATCCCAATCATTTTGGGTTTCGAACCATACTGTTGGTTGTTTCTTTACATCACTCATTAAAAAAGCCTCAACATATTCGATTTTAAGATTAGAAAAATAACATCGTTTCACCCAAAAAACTTCCCTTAAATCCGCATTTCTCAATATTATTCCTAACTTTCATAAATTTCATTTGGAAAACCGGATTTTTTTAACAAAATATGATACTTATCATTCAACAAAAATATTTCTAAAATTTTGATACTCTGATTCCGCAAAAGAAATGGAGTGCTATTCGTGAAGCTCAGTCAATTATTGGAAGTCATTCCGGATGCCAAAATTTCAGGCATTCCGGATGAAATAAATATTTCGGGAATTTTTTACGATCGCCTTCGCGTGACCAAAAATTCAATTTATGTCGCTATAAATATTTATACGCAATTGGATAAAATAGAATTACCCGACGGTCACCCTTATGTTTGGGAAGCAATTGAACGCGGTGCTGTTTGCGTGGTGTTGCAGCGGGATATCGTTTGTCCGCCGGAAATTGTGAAAATCATCGTTCCGGATTCGCGGGTGGCGCTCAGTTTGCTATCCGATAAATTTTACGGTTCGCCAGCAAAATCGTTCAAATTGATCGGTGTGACCGGTACCAACGGCAAAACCACAACCACTCACATCCTCGAGCAAATTCTTTCCATTTATCATAATTTTGGCTTAATCGGATCGCTGTATTACAAAATTAACGGTCGAATTTCCCATTCGAAAGATACCACGCCGGAACCACCGGATTTGCAGGCCATTTTCCGGGAAATGGCAGAAAGCCGAGTGAATTATTGTGCGCTGGAAGCGTCGTCGCACGGCATCGATTTTCACCGGTTGGATAACCTGGATTTTGCCGCCGGAATTTTCACAAATCTGACGCCGGATCATCTCGATTATCACATCACAATGAAAAATTATCGCGACGCCAAGTTGAAGTTTTTCAGTGGTTTAAGCAAAAATGCCATCGCAGTTGTCAACATGGATGATTCGTTTGCGAATTATTTTATCAATGGGACATCTGCGAAGCTGTTGAAAACCGGATTGCAACCGGTGGCCGATGTTTACGCGGCAAACATTTACTATGAAATTTCCCGCACCATTTTTGAATTGCATACGCTCGTGGGAACAATTCCGGTTTGCTCCCCGTTGGTCGGCGAATTTAACGTTTACAACGTGCTTTCCGCGACTGCGGCGGCGATCGGTTTGGGCGTTCCGCTGGATGTGATCAAAAAAGGGGTGGAAAAACCGCTGACCATTTCCGGGCGATTCGAAAAGGTGGATTGCGGTCAATCGTTTGGCGTTATTGTCGATTACGCGCACACACCGGACAGCATGAAAAATGTGCTGATCACCGCAAAACAGCTTCAGCCAAACCGGCTGATTACCGTTTTTGGCTGCGGCGGCAATCGCGATAAAACCAAACGCCCGCGAATGGGCGAAATCGCTTGCAAATACAGCGATCGGGTTATTTTAACATCGGATAATCCGCGCTACGAAGATCCGTTCGACATCATCCGCGACATCCAATCTGGCATTGCCGCCGGTTCGTACACGGTGGAAATAGACCGGAAAAGCGCCATTAATCGCGCCATCGAAATGGCAAAACCCGGTGACATGGTGATGATTCTCGGAAAAGGTCACGAAAAATATCAGGAAATCAACGGCACAACCATTTCGTTTAATGATTACGCCATTGCCGAAGCGGCTATTTTGGCGATGATCAAGTAATGTTGCCGGACATCAGCATTTCATGTTTTTCAACCCGCGAAAATTTCTTGTTTTTTCAGCGCGGATAGCTTTTATTTATTGATATCATTGTTATAAATTTTCGAATTTTACGGTTCAACTGCTTTCCATTTTCAACTGATTATTAATCTCTCTCTATTTCTGCGCCAAATTTTGCGATTCACATCATTATTTCATTCATGCGTGTATTTCGCATTCAACAATGAACCTGCTTTATTCAACTAACTGGTCTTATCAAATAACATTTGGAGGACATATCATGTCTGAATATGCAAACCCGGAAGTGTTGGTTTCAACGGAATGGGTCGCAAATCATATAAATAAGTCGAACGTTGTAATTGCCGAAGTGGATGTAGATACAGCCGCTTACGACGAAGGGCACATTCCCGGCGCCGTCGGCTGGAACTGGAAAACCCAACTGTGCGATCCGGTTGAGCGCGATATCATCAAAAAAGATGATTTGGAAAAATTAATGAGCAACAGCGGCATCAGCAACGATACAACCATTGTGCTGTACGGCGATAACAACAACTGGTTTGCCGCATGGGCATTTTGGCAATTGAAAATGTATGGCCACGAAGATGTCCGGCTGATGAACGGCGGTCGCAAAAAATGGCTTGCAGAAGGTCGCGAGCTGGAGACTTCGCCGGCAACACCGGTTCGCCGCCAATACAAAGCCGGAGAACAGGATACCAATTTGCGCGCCTATTTGCCCGATGTAATGAAAATTCACACCCAAAATTCCATTGCATTGGTGGATGTGCGATCGGCGGATGAATTCACCGGAAAAATTTTATCCCCACCCGGATTGCCGGAAACCTGCCAGCGCGGCGGGCATATTCCCGGTGCCAAAAATATCGGCTGGGCAATGGCCTGCAACGATGACGGCACATTCAAAACTTACGGCGAATTGAAAACGCTTTACGGCGACAAAGGCGTAACACCCGAGAAAGATGTGATCGCCTATTGCCGGATCGGTGAGCGCTCCAGTCATTCCTGGTTTGTGCTGAAATATTTGTTGGGATATAAAAATGTGAAAAATTACGATGGTTCGTGGACAGAATGGGGAAATCTGGTCGGCGCACCGGTCGAAAAAGGAGCGTAACATATGCCCGGAGCAGAAAATTATCAATCGCAAAAACAGCAGATCAACGGCGTTGCGGTAACGGTTACCACTTACAAAATCGGCGAAACATTTCACTGCCACATCGAAAATGTGGATCCCGGTGCAACCATCGCCCGGGCATCTGCCCAAACCCTCGCCGAAGCGCTGGAAATTGCCACCCAAAAAGCCGGCAGCCGGTTAGCCAATAGCTGAGTCCGGCGGATGTTCTTCCACCGAAAGGCTGCGGTTGTAAACAAAAGTTCGTAATTTTCACAAAAATATTGTAAATTTGTTACTGTCAGGGGCGGACATTTTTCGCCCCTTTATTTTTGTGGGACATCAACCGATCGGGAATTTTCATGCGGAAACTGGCTTTTTTATCGATGGACAATATGGACGATTTTGTGAGCGACGACGAACTGGCGATCGAGCCGCTCCGGCAGTTGGGCTGGGATGTGGAAACGGTATCGTGGCGACAGCCGCAAAACTGGCAACAGTTTGAAATGGTCATCATCCGAACGCCGTGGGATTACCAAAATGATGCCGAAGCATTTTTGAAAACGCTCGAACAAATTGCGGCGTCCGGCGCGCAATTACACAATAATCTGGAAACCGTGCGCTGGAATATCGCCAAAACGTATTTGCGGGATTTGGAAAATCGCGGCAATCGCATCGTACCCACAATTTGGGAAAACGGCAATATTGCAAAAGATAGCGCGGTTTCTGCTTTCAAAGCTTTCGATTCGGACGAAATAATTATCAAACCGGTGATCAGTGCAAACGCGGATAATACCTTCCGATTACGCCCCGATCAAATTGACACTGTTTTTCCGCAGCTCCAAAAAATCTTCAGTCATCGCGCATTTATGATTCAACCGTTTTTGAAAAACGTGATCAGCGAAGGTGAATTTTCGCTGTTTTATTTTGGTGGCGAATACAGCCACGCCATTTTGAAAACGCCAAAAACCGGCGATTTCCGGGTGCAGGAGGAGCACGGCGGCATTATTACCGCGGTGAAACCGTCGGCAGCGTTGAAAGCGCAGGCGGATGCCGCGATGCGCAGTTTGCCGGAACCGCTGTTGTATGCGCGCATCGATTTTGTGCGCCTCGCCGGCGATCAGTTTGCCATAATGGAAATGGAGCTGATCGAACCTGCGCTGTATTTTCGGATGGACGAGCCCAGCGCCGCCCGTTTCGCCAAAACGGTAGCGCGCTGGCTGGATGACCGATCACTCAGATAAACTATTGAATTTATTCAATTAAACCATTGCGATGTTATGAAAATTTTAAAAACCATTTCGCCAAAACAGTTTGATTTTGAGGACGTTCATTTTAAAAATGTGGCGTTGAAAAACGCCAGCCTCACATCGCGGAAATTTGACAATTGCCTGTTTGAGCACTGCGAATTTCACGACATCAATTTTTCGGACAGCCGGTTTGCCGAATGCCAATTTCGCCATTGCCTGTTGAGCATTGTCGATTTGAAAAGCTGCAAATTGCAGGATGTTTCGTTTGCGGATTGCAAATTGATCGGGCTCGATTTTAGCGGCTGCAACCCGATTTTTCTCGATTTCCGGTTTGAGAATTGCATTATTTCCAGCGCCAATTTTTCCGGGATGACGCTCCCGGATTTGCAATTTGGCGAATCTGTGGTGAAAGAATGTGACTTTATCGACGCCAATCTGGAAAACGCCGCGTTCTGCGGTTGCGATCTCGAAGGCAGCCAGTTCAGCCACACAACGTTGACAAAAGCAGATTTTACATCCGCCAAAAATTATCGTATCGATCCGCGAACCAACCCATTGGCGGCCGCCAAATTTTCACTGCCGGAGGCGATTGCGCTTTTGGAAATGATGGAAATAACTGTCGATTAATCAAAATTGGTGCACCATGACGGACGAGCTGACAATTACTGTGATTTGCCGGGAAATGCCCGGACGTCGTTTTGAAGATGAAAACGTCGGAAAATTTACGGTTCGCGAACCTGTTTTCCTCGGCATCCAGGAAAACCGCACGGCAATTGAGCTGCATCCGGGCGATGCGCCGGAAGTGGTTTTTCGACCCGTTTTCCGCATCAAACACCAACCGGACGGATCGCCGAATTTTCTCGGTCCATTCGCATTCGGCACCCCCAAACAGCGATTTTTTTATCTGAACTGGCTCGTCCAAAAACCGCATGCACACCGGGATATGTTTCGCCGGGCAAAAATCCATCTTTCGGAAATTGACTGGCAAACGGTAGAAAAATGCCTTTCCGGTGAACAGCAATTATCTGTAGAACTGCGAATGACCGACGACAAAGGCGCACCGATTTGCGCATCCGTAAAACCGTCGCATGCCACATGGTTTGTAACCGACAATGCCGGCAACAAAAAACGTATTTCATAAACAAAGCAATATTGGGCTATGAGCAATAAATCGATTGGGGAAAACAGCGCATCCGCAATGCGCAACCATTTCATCGAAACCAACGGCATCCGGCTGGAAGTGCACGAAACCGGCGATCCGGACGGGAAACCGGTTGTGCTGTTGCACGGATTTCCGGAGTTTTGGTATGGCTGGCGAAAGCAGATTGATGCGCTGGCAAACAGCGGGTTCCGGGTGATTATTCCCGATCAGCGCGGCTACAATCGCAGCGACAAACCGCGGGGCAGGTTCGCCTACCGGCTCGATTATCTGGGTGCGGATATCATCGGGATTCTCGATCAACTCGGCATCGAGCGAACCTTTCTCATCGGGCACGATTGGGGCGGCGTGGTGGCGTGGCATCTGGCGATGAATCATCCCGAACGGCTGATCAAACTGGTCAATCTCAACATACCGCATCCAAAAGTGATGGTAAAAAACCTCAAAAATAATCCCGATCAGCGTCGCCGAAGCTGGTATATTTTTTTCTTCCAATTGCCAAAAGTGCCCGAGTTTGTGCTCGGCAAAAATAATTTTGAAAATATGGTCAAAATTCTTCAACGAACGAGCCGCAAAGGAACATTCACCGAACAGGATTTCGAAAAATATCGCGAGGCGTGGGCGCAACCCGGTGCGCTTACGGGGATGATCAACTGGTATCGCTCATCGTTGCGGATGATGTTTGGCAAACGGCAATCGCCGCGAATTTCCGTGCCGACCAAGCTGATTTGGGGCATGCGCGACAAAGCGCTCAGCGAAGTGATGGCGCAGCCGAGCATCGATTATTGCGATTACGGTGAACTGGCGTTCATCGAAAACGCCAGCCATTGGGTACAGCATGAGGAACCGGAGCAGGTCAACCGGCTGATTCTCGATTTTTTGAACGATTGAGTTCACCGGTTTTTGCAGTTTTGGGCTATCTAACCATCAACATTCATTATTGCTTGCGTAAGCTTTGGTTTCCACTTAATTTTGCCCGGATTTAATGATAAAAATAATCGCGTTCTTTTATTTGAGGATGAACAAATGAAAAGCAGTCAATTTAAAATTGTATCATTAATATTATCACTACTGGCAGTCGGCGGTGTTTCGGCGGGCATTTATTTTTTGGCGCCAGAGCATTTTCAGCAAAATAATTTGACCACCACGCTGTTTGGCATTGGCGGAGCCGGTGCGCTGGTTTTGTGGGGATTGTTGCAACTGGTTGCGCCAAAAGCAACTGCGGAGCAACCCGCAACAACCAAACCGCAACCGAAAAAGCCCGAACCGAAACCGGAACCGCAAATTCCACCGCATGCAGCAGCGGTGCAGTTGCTCTCCATTTTGCAGCGGCAGGGTCGATTAATCGACTTTTTGCAGGAAGATTTGACGCCGTTCGACGACGCGCAAATTGGCGCGGCAGTGCGCAACATTCACGAAGGTTGCCAAAAAGCGCTGAAAGAATATTTTGTGATCGAACCGATTTTGAAAGGCAGCGAGGGCGAAAGCATCACCGTTCCGGCGGGATTTAACACCAGCGAAATCCGGTTGGTTGGCAACGTAACCGGCGAGCCGCCGTTCAATGGCGCATTGATGCATCGCGGCTGGCGGGTGAAACGCGTGAACCTGCCCCAAATCATGAAAGCCGATGAAAAAGATATGATTTTGGCCGCAGCGGAAGTTGAAATTTAAATGGATTTTGCGGTATTTTTTTACCGGGAGGTGTATCGATGAGTGACGCTAAACACATAATTGGTATAGATTTAGGCACAACACATTGCGTACTGGCTTATACCCAAAAAGATCAGGCGGAAAGCGGATCGCCGGAAATCCGGCTGTTGCAAATTCCCCAAATTGTCAGTCCAAACGAGCTGAAAACACAGGCGTTGCTGCCGTCATTTTTGCTGCTTCCCGGACCGCACGATGTACCGGAAGGCAGCCTTTCGCTGCCGTGGGACGATAGCATGCGCTACGCCGTCGGTGAATTTGCCCGGAAACGCGGCGCAGAAATTCCCAATCGATTGGTTTCGTCCGCAAAAAGCTGGCTGTGTCACGCGGGTGTGGATCGCACCCAGCCCATTTTGCCGTGGGATGCGCCGGAGGATACCCAACGGGTTTCGCCGGTGGAAGCGACCACCCGCTATCTTTCGCACATCCGCTATGCCTGGAACAACGAATTTGCCCGCGACGATGCATCGCTGCGGCTGGAAAATCAGGAAGTGTATCTCACTGTGCCGGCATCGTTTGATGCGGTTGCCCGCGAACTGACCGCGCAAGCTGCCCAAACCGCGGGATTGCAACACCTGACATTATTGGAGGAACCGCAAGCGGCATTTTACGCCTGGCTGGAAGCGCAAAAAAACGATTGGCGAAAACAGATCAGCGTCGGGGAAACCGTGCTGGTTTGCGATGTCGGCGGCGGCACAACCGATTTCAGCCTCATCCGCGTTACCGAAGATGACGGCGATTTGCAACTTCGCCGGATCGCAGTCGGCAATCACATTTTGCTCGGCGGCGACAATATGGACCTCACCCTCGCATACGCCGTTCAGGCCAAACTCTTGCAAAATGGCACCAAACTGGATCAATGGCAATTCCGCAGTTTGTGGTTTTCCTGCCGATCGGCAAAGGAAAAATTGCTGAACGATCCCACCCGCGACAGCGAGCCGATTGCACTGCTCGGGCGCGGTTCATCACTCATCGGCGGAACGATTCGCACCGAACTCACCCGCGAAGAATTGCAAACCGTTTTGCTGCAGGGATTTTTTCCCATCGGCGAAAAACATGATTTTCCTCAGGTTCAATCGCGCGTTGGCATGCGGGAAATGGGATTGCCCTATGCGCAGGATGTCGCCGTAACCCGTCATTTAGCCGAATTTCTGCATCATGAAATTTCCGAAAGCGGTAGCGACGAGGTGGCATTTCCATCCGCAATTTTGTTCAACGGCGGCGTGATGAAAGCTGCCGGGATGCGCAAAAATGTGCTCTCCGCGCTGGAAAAATGGAGCGATCAGCCCATTCGCGAACTGCCATCGATGGATCTGGATTTGGCGGTTGCATACGGCGCAGCGTATTACGGATTGGCGCGTGAGGGCAAAGGCATCCGCATTCGTGCGGGCATCAACCGGACGTATTACATTGGCGTGGAAAGCAGCATGCCGGCGGTTCCCGGCATCCCGACACCCATGAAAGCGTTGTGCGTTGTGCCGTTTGGCATGGAAGAAGGCAGCGAAGCGGAAATCCGCAATAAAGAATTCGGGCTGGTTGTGGGCGAGCCGGCGGTGTTTCATTTGCTGGCTGCAACGCACAATAAAAACGATGCCGCCGGTGAAATTGTCGAAGACTGGAGCGGCGATATTCAGGAAGTCGCAACGCTGGAAGTCAGTTTGCCGGCATCATCCGGCGTCGGCGGTGGCACGGTAATCCCCGTTTGGCTGAAGAGCAAAGTTACCGAAGTGGGCACTCTGGAATTGTGGTGCGTATCCCGCGATGACGATCGCCGGTGGAAACTGGAATTTGATGTTCGTGCATAAAACCGTGCGGGTTTCGAAACCGGCATGGTTTTAATATCGATTTATTCCAGAAAACCTGATGTAAATCATCTTTTTCACTGACAATCCTCATTTTTTTCCCCAACCATAAAAAGTAGTTTTTACCACAAAATGGAAGAGGACCGTTCCGGTCTATTGCCTATGATGTAAAAACTGATGTCTGGACACACAATTTTCCCGGCATCATAACAGCAATCTATATGAGGGATTTTTCAATGGCAACTTTATCCGGCTCAAGCGACGCTTTATCCGAACAGCTCGCCACCAAAAAACCCGTTCAAATTAAGGAACACATTGTTGAGATAGTCAGCGATGCCGGCGAAGGAGCCCAAACCGTTGGGCAAGCGTTTGGCACTATCTCCGCACGAACGGGAAATGGTGTCTGGACTGTCGAAATCATACCTGCAGAAATTGAACCGCCCCCGCGAACGGCTGCCGGTGCTTCCGGTATTCGAATTCGTGTCGGTTCGTTTTACGTAACCAACGCCGGTGATGAGGCAGATTTGGTTATCGCGTTTAACGAGCAGGCGTTATGGGGCCGGATCATCGCCGGAAACCTAAAAAAAAACTGCACGATTTTGTTGGATGATAAATGGAAAAATCACCCCAACACAATGATCGCCAAACAATATGATGAAACCTGCGCACGAATCCGGGAAGAAGGTTACACCATCACCGAAATTCCGTTGGAAAAGGAAACGATGAAGGTAACCGACAACCCGCAGCGCGGTAAAAACATGTTCGTTTTGGGGATACTCACCAGCATTTATTCCCGCGATATGGCAATGGCATCGGATCAACTCCATTTTGTTTTCCGCAAAAAAAGCGAAAAAGTGCTGCTCAAAAATATCGAGTTACTGGAAGCCGGTTACAAATGGGCTGAACAAGCCTTAGGTATGAAATTTGTGATTCCCGGAACCGGAATGACCGAACCGCAAGTTGTCGTAAATGGCAATATTGCAACAGGTATGGGTGTCATGGCATCCGGGATGGACGTTTGTGCGATGTATCCGATCACACCTGCGACATCCGCATCGCACTATTTGAGCGAGGTGTTCGAAAATATGGGCGGTGTTGTGCATCAGGCGGAAGATGAAATTGCAGCCTGTGCATTTGCTATCGGCGCATCGTATGCCGGAAAATGCGCAGTGACAATCACATCCGGACCGGGCATGGCACTGAAAACCGAATTGATCGGACTGGCAATTATGGCGGAAATTCCGCTGGTGCTGGTGGATGTGCAACGCGGCGGACCGAGCACCGGATTGCCCACAAAAGTGGAACAGGGCGATCTGCTCGCCGCAATCTTCGGTGCACCCGGTGATGCGCCAAAAATTGTGCTGGCGCCATCAACCATCGAAGATTGCTTTTACAGCATCATCACCGCGCGAAAAATTGCCGAAACATTCCGGACGGTGGTTATGGTGCTCACCGATGCCAATCTGGCAACCGGACAGCAGCCGTTTACCCGCCCGAAATTTAATAAAGAATGGCTGGCACCCGCGATCGATCAATCGCCGCTGCCGCCGGACAGCAACCCGTATGACTGGCATCCCAAAACCGGGCTTTCCCGGCGAATTTTGCCCGGACAACCCAATGGCATGTTCACCGTAACCGGATTGGCACACACCCGAGGCGGTAAAGTTGCCTACGGGCCGGGCGTCAATCAGGAAGGTTGCGACCACCGCAGCCTGAAATTGGCGGCATTCCAGAAAACCCTGCGCACGCCGGAAGTTTTTGGCGAACCGGAAGGTGACCTGCTGATTGTCGGTTGGGGCAGCACCCGCGGCACCATCGAAGAAGCCGTCAGCCGCGCACAGGCGAACGGTCTGAAAGTGTCATCGCTGCACCTCAAATTCCTGAATCCGATGGCATCGGGCATCAAAGATATTCTCAAAAAATTCAAAAAAGTGATGACGGTTGAGATCAACTTTTCGGATGATATCCGTAACGAGCTGATCGACGAAGACAACCGCAGATACGCAAACCTGCAATTCCTGCTGCGCTCCCGCTACCTTGTGGATGTTGATACGTTTTCCAACGTTCACGGTCAGCCGATGAAGCCGCACGACATCGAAGAACGCATCCGGCTGGAAATTGCAGAACTCAACGAAACATCGCCTGTGTGATCCCAAAGCGCATCATCGTTGATAGAATTCATGAGAATAAAAATTATTTAACTTGAGGAAAAACAAATGTTTGGTGTAAGCGTAGATAATCTGATAGATATCGACCAAAAGTATTACTCACTGGAAGATTACCAGGGTAATGTGCCGCGCTGGTGTCCCGGTTGCGGCGATAACGCCATTCTCGCATCCGTTCAAAAACTTTGCAGGGATGAACAACTGCCGCCGGAAAAAACCGTTTTCGTTTCTGGTATCGGTTGCTCCAGCCGTTTCCCGCATTACATGAAAACCTATGGTTTTCACGGATTGCACGGTCGGGCATTGCCGATTGCGCAGGGTGTTAAAATCCGGCGCCCGGATCTCAAAGTGTTCGTAAATATGGGCGACGGCGATTGCTGCAGTATCGGTACCGCGCACTGGATTCACGCCCTCCGTTACAATATGAATATTGTGGCAATGATGCACGACAACGGTATTTACGGGCTGACCAAAAAGCAGGCATCGCCGACATCGCCATTGGGGCTGAAAAGCAATACCACACCAAAAGGCACATTTCTGGAACCGCTGAACCCGACGGTTACCACACTCGGCGTGCAAAATGTGTCGTTTGTTGCACAGGCTGTTGAGTGGATTCCGGAGTTGCTGTATTCGATTATTAAAGAAGCATACAATCATCACGGATTTTCATTTATCCGGATTATGCAACGGTGCCCGCACTACACAAACCTGATGTTCGATCCGCTGATGCGCGACCCGAACAACTCATCTTTTTGAATCACAAAGATGGTATTCAATCCAGCGATGCGCTCAAAAAAGTGTATAAAAACCAGATTGAGCACGATCCGTCCGATATGGCCCGGGCACGCGAACTGGCAGATCAGGGCGAAAAGCTGGCTGTCGGCATCCTCTATCGCGATGAAAATATTGCCGCTTACGATGAACTCCGCAAACCGTCACGGGTGTTTACGGCTGAATTGAAACAAGCTGCCCTGGAGCAGGAATTTGACAAATTCGGCATCGATCCCCCCAAAACTGCAAAGGAGAATTCGGGTGAAAACGGCAGATAAACCAGCGAATGTTCCTTCGCCGAAATCGTCATTGGACGATAACACAGCATTGCTGGAAGAATTAAAAGCGTTCGAAATTTCCGCTGGACAAACTGCCGATGAACCGGCTGTTTCCGGCGAAAATGTGGATACAAGCCTTCGCGGAGCAGCGTATGATAACAGCGAAGCATTTGCAAAAGCAGTTCCGTTCAAAAACGCCGTAGCCTTTTACGCAACCGGCAAACAACCGGCCACTGCCGGGGAATGGCAATTGCCGCAACAGCTGACACCCGCGTTGCTTTTCGCAGTTCGCGATTTGAACCAGATTCGCCATGACTATCCGCTGTGCCTGCTGAATGACCCGGCGGAGCCAGTGGCAAAACCACTCCGCGACATTTTTGACGCACTGTTGGCAGCACAAGCCGTTCAGGGTGACGATGCGGAACGCTTAAAACGCGAACTGTTCCGGGTTGAAGCGGAAATCAAAAAGATGGTTGTCACGAATAAAGAGATCGAACTCTCAACCGCTTTTGATGCCGCACTGCAGATTGTTCAAAGAGACAATCACAAACCGAAAACAACTGCGGAAGTCATCGCAAAACAACTCAAAGCGATCAGCCAGGCATTGCCCGCAAATGCCCGGTTACTGCCATTTTCTGCGGAAACGCAGCAGCAGCTATTGCAAGAAACCGCCAAAAGATTTTGGCAAAAGCAATCGCGTGCGATGGCAGATGAAGCGGAATCGCTTTGCGGAACGCTGCAGGATATTCTGGCAGCAGACCAACACGCCGGCAACGATACCCAAAATGAGGAACGGTTGCAGGCATCGCTCGGGAAAACCGGCGAAGAAGAATTGGATTTTGGTACGCTTTCGGCAATGATCAATGACAGCCGCGTCCGTGAAACTTTGCCGGAAGCGCGCCGATTACGCATCCAACAGGCTGTTGAAACGCTGATTTCTGCCTCGACATCATTTTTTGATCCGGCAGTAACACCAGCCGTGGCATATTCCTGCGACGAAGCTTTGGCGAAAGCCAACGCTAATTTTGACAACTGGGTGGATTTCTGTAAACAGCTGCATATTGCCCGGCTGGAGGCTGCCAACCATTTTAACGATGAAAAGCATCCGGCGCTTTTTGCAACATTCGGTGCGGCATTTTTGTCGCAATCAGAAACGGAACTGGTTCCGCCGGTATTGCTGCAACTTTCCGCCAGCACAATTTCCGACACAGACAAATTAAAATTACCGGAAGTTCTCGCTGGAGATCACGCAATAAAAGTGCTGTTTGTCGTTGAAAATACACAACTTGCAAATGAACCCCTTTCACCGGATTATGCAACGCTTGCCACCGCAAAAATGGCTGTGCAACTCAATAGCGCGTTTGTTTTTCAATCGCCTGCGGCGAATGTGGCCGCGGTGTTAAACGGGTTCGAAAGTGGCACAAAATATCCCGATATCGCGCTGTTTTCTATTTTTGCACCGACGGAAACAGCGGAACAATTACCGGCATATTTGCGCAGCGCCGCTGCTGCAGAAGCCCGTGTTTTCCCGGTTTTCCGGTTTAATCCGGCATTGGGCAACAGCTGGCGGGAGAAATTCGAGCTTTCGGAAACGCCGCAAAACGAGAACCGCTGGGCTGTTTCGGCTATTAATTATCGCGATGCGAGCGACAAAAGTCAGAACATCGAATTGCCATTTACCGCAACCGATTTCATGTTGATGGATTCGCAAAATGACGCGCAATTATTACCGGTTCCGCCGGGTGTCTGGCAGGGAAATTTGCTGCCGCTCGATGAATTTTTATCCGGAAAATCCACAGACAAATTGCCGTATTTGCAAATGGTCGATGAAAACAACCAATTGTGGCGGGTAATTCCGTCCGCAAAATTGGTGGAAATCGCCCGGAAATTTGCGAACAATTGGCGTTTGCTGCAGGAATTTGGCGGTATCGGAAATTCACATGCGCAGCATCTGCTGGCGCAGGAAAAAGCTGCTGTTCGTGCAGAATTTGAGCAGCAAATTGCGGATTTGAAAGCAGCCCACGAAGCGGAAATTTCTAAAAATACGGATGAACTGAGCCGCGATATCATTTCGCGAATTGCCGCAGGAATGCTCAGCGAAGGCATGGGCAATGCGATTCCGGCAATGCCGGTCCAACCTCTGGCAGCCGCGCCGAAACCGAAAACCGAGGCTCCGGCTGCATCCGCCGAAACCAAAACGGAAACCGCACAACCCGCCGAAGAAGAGGAAGCGTTGTCGTTTGACGAACCATACATCGATTCGCCATTGTGCACCAGCTGCAACGATTGCATCAATAAAAACAGCCTGATTTTCGCATACGACGCCAACAAACAGGCTTACATAAAAGATGCAACCGCCGGCAGTTTCCGCGAATTGGTGGAAGCGGCAGAAAATTGTCCGGTAAAAATTATTCACCCCGGCAAACCTAAAAATCCCAACGAGCCCAATCTGGATGCGTTGGTTCAACGGGCAGCCAAATTTAATTAATCAAACCGGCGTTTTTCTCCGGTAATGGATCGAACAAACAGGAACGCAATAGATGACAACACTGACAGCAATCGCATTTTTGGGCGGCTTAAGCGTGTTGCTGGCGGTTATTTTGGTGATCGCCAACGCCAAACTGAAAGTGTACGAAGATCCGCGAATCGAGGTTGTTTCGGATATGCTGCCGGGTGCAAATTGCGGTGCCTGCGGATTTCCCGGCTGTCGCGCATTCGCCGAAAAAGTGGTTACCGGCGACCAGCAACCCAGCGGTTGTCCGGTCGGCGGTGTGGAAACAGCGACATATATTGCCAATTATCTGGGTGTCGAACCCGGATCGCTGGTTAAAAAAGTGGCGCGTTTGCTCTGTGCCGGCGGCACAAATGTCGCTGTCCAAGCCGGTGTTTATAAAGGATTTGAATCCTGCCGGGCAGCTGCGTTGGTTAGCGGTGGCCCCAAAGGTTGCGTTTACGGCTGCATGGGTTTGGGCGATTGCGAAGTTGCCTGCACCTTCGGCGCAATCAGCATGGGTCCGTTCGGTTTGCCCATTGTAGATTACGAAAAATGCACCGCCTGCAACGATTGTGTGGAAATCTGCCCGAAAGGGCTTTTTGAGCTGATGCCCATCAACCGGCATCTTGTTGTGCAATGCAAATCGTTACTGGAAGGCGACACAGCGCTGGAGTTGTGTCAGGTTGCCTGCACCGGTTGCGGCCGCTGCGCAGCGGATGCACCGGAAGGGCTCATTTCGATGGTCAACAACCTGCCGGTCATCAACCCGGATTTTGCCAACAAAGAAACCGAAATTGCCACGTTGCGCTGCCCCACCAACGCGATTATCTGGCTGGAAGGCCAGCAGTTCCCGGAAATCAACCGGAATTTTTCCAGAATCGAAAACGGGTAAACTTATTATGTTATTCAAAAAAAATTCGGATAAAATAACCGCACATCCGTTCCCCGGAAAACGGTCAACCGTTGAAGGATTGAGCGCATTACAGCGACTCAACACGTTGATTTGCGGACAAAATACCGGTCGGGAAACCAACTGGCTCACCGGACAAGGTGTCTCGCTGAGCGGGCAACGGGCGGCAACGCTGTTATCCGACAGCGATTCTGCAATGATTGTGGAAAGCCTGCGAACCGGGAATTTCTGGAAATCGCCACAGGTGATTCAACTGATGCTTAACGCATCTGCAGAAAATCCAACCGGTTATGTTGCGCTGGATCATTTGCGAAAAAGCGGATTTTTCCAGTTTATCGCCAAAAATGTGCAGGAAATGCTGGATTTTACGCTCATTGCCCGGCGCGTTGCCGAGCTTGCGCTGGTTCCCGGTGTTGTTGCGTTCGATTTTGAATACACCGGAAAATCCATCCAAACGGTGCATATTCCGGACGAAAAACTGGTCAGAAAATATTTGGGTTCTGCCGAATCCGAGATCGATGCACCGACCGAATCGCAGCGAATGGTGTTTGGCGAAAAACGCCGCCGCGTCCCGAAATGGCTCGATTTTGATCGCCCGTTGGGGCTGGTTGATTTCAACGCCGGCGAATTGCATTATCGCGCAGCGATTGCCCAACAGGCATTTTTTGAATCGCATTTGCCGAATCTGATCCAATTGAGTATCAAAGAATTTGCCGGTCTGACCGGTCGAAATTATGAAATTAACAATCGTGTAGTGGACGCTGCAGAATATCTTGTGATTACAAACGGCGCTATTTCAGACGATGCGGAAAGAGTCGCCGAAAACATCCGCTCCCGGAAAAAAATCCGGTTAACCGTTCTCAGTCTAAATCAGTTGCGACCGTTTCCATCGGCTGCGATGACCCATTTGTTAAAAGGCAAAAAAGCGGTTACGGTTCTCGAATGTTCAAATGCCAACACAACTGATAATCCGACCATATTGCAGGAGATACGCTCCGCAATCGAATGTGCCGAAGAAAACGGCAGCGTCAAAAAAAATGGCTCACTTCCCCACCCCGATTTTGCCGTGTTCGCCAAACCGGCGGATCGACCGGTAATTTTTTCCGGTATTTTCCAAATGGCGGACAACAAACCGGGCTTTGCCGAATTGAGCGGAGCAATCGAAAATATGCTGCCCGGCGGCGAAGCCAAAAAACGCTACTATCTGGGTGTCACATTTGCGCAGAGCAACAGCCGTTATCCGATGCTGGAAGCGCTTTCGCAGCGCATTGAGCGCAGCTATCCGCAGTTGGAAAAAATGAATTTGAGCAGCCGGCAACCGGCACATGAACAACTGGCAACCAGCCATTTCCGGCAAATAAAAATTGTGGTTTCACCCGGAGAATTGCTCGCGGATGTCAATATCGTTCTTGCGAAAACGCTCGCCGACAGCACCGGAATGTCCGTTCGGACATTTGCGGAAATTGCAGCGAACCGCCGCTCGCAGGCATATTCCATCGAAATGACGGAAGACAACAAAACCGCGCAAATTTCCAATGCCAGTTGCGATGCGATGATTTTCTCCCAAACGGTTTTTGCAAACGATTTAAGTGCATTAAAAAACAGCGGTTTGGCAATCATTCAATCTCCTCAATCCGGTGAATGGATCTGGAAAAATTTTAGCGAAACCGTGCGTCGCCAAATTCAGGAAAAACACCTGAAAATTTGGGTGGTCAACACCACAACAGTAAATACAGATATTCCCGGATATGCAAAATTGATTCGCCAGTTAACCCTTTGCGGTGCGGTTTTTGCGCACAGCACCATTATCGATGGCGAACAACAGACCCTGCTGAAATTTTTGCGACAGCGATTGGCGAAACAATTTTCGGATAACCCGGTCCTGTTGGAAGAACTCAGCAACGCCGTTAAAAACGGGATGTCCGGCAAAACAGTCATCGACTGGCAAAATTTCCCGGAAATCCCCCGAAAACCGGCAACCGAAATTCCCGCGCCGCTGGCTATCCGGCAGCAGCAAAAAAAAGACGGCAGCGTGTTCGATCCGGCAAGATTTTGGGATTCCGTCGGGTATTTTTATGCAACCGGTACGGCGGATCAAACCCTCACCGATCCGTTTATGGCGACAGCCAGCATGCCGGGGAGCAGCGCAGCCGCCCGCGATTTATCCGATTTGCGCAGCGAAATTCCCCAATTGATTCCCGAAAACTGCACCGCTTGTGGCAGTTGCTGGATCAACTGCCCGGAAAGTGCGCTGCCCGTTACGGTTCAGGATGTGGCGTCGTTTATCAAAACTGGCATTGCAGATTGCCAACAGCATGGGCACAGCGTTATTCAATTGCAACGCGTTGCAGACCCGCTGGGCAAAGTTGCCTATCGCATTTTTGCAGCTGATGAATTGCGGGAACACCGCACGCTCGGCAGTTTGCTGGATGCCGCATTCGCGCAACTGGTTGAAAAAATGAACCTTACGGACGATGCACTTGCCACATTGCAGGGCGAATTTGCACCGCTTTCGGAAATGGTGCGGCACTTCCCCGTCGTTCGCACAAAAACTTTTTTTGACGATCCGCAGCAACAGCAAAAAAATTCCGGCATGATGTTCAGTCTGACAGTAAATCCATCGAGCTGCTCCGCATGCGGCGGATGCGTCCGCGTCTGCCCGGAAAATGCGCTGGAAATGGTTGCGCAAAATGAAGATATTATTGCTAATTATCGCCGTAACTGGCAGTTTTCTATGAACTTGCCGGAAAATTCCATTGACCAAATGAGCACGTTTGTTTCCGGAGAAAACCCAATCAGCAACGGCTATTTGATGATGAACCGGCGGGTGTATCACTCCCAATTTGGCGGTGATAATATTTATCCCGGCAGCGGCAGCAAAACTGCTGCACACCTAATTTTCGCCAGCGCGGAAATGGAAATGCAACCGCGAGTGGACGCATTTTTGGCTGAACTGGATTCGCTCATTTCGGCGCTGAAAACAAAAGCGCAACATCTGCTTACCGCAGCTGTTCAGGTGAATGATTTTGAGGTGTTCGGGCAAAAATTGGCCAAGCTGGAGCGCGGTGATGTCTCGATTCAGGATGTCACCGGGTTGCTGGATGACAAAGCCAACAAACCGAAACTGGACAGCAAAAAGCTGGAACTGCTGAGCCAAACAATCGCGGAAATCGAAAAATTGCGCGATTTACATAAAACCAGAGCAAATTTATCGCTGCTGTTCAACGGCGACCGGATTGCCATTTGGGGCGCCAATTATCCGCATAATGCGTTTCCGTTTCCCTCGCTGCATGCGGCAAAAGGCGATATCAGCAAATTGGCTACCGAAGTATTTAACGGCATCGTGAATCAATATTCCGATACATTTACTGCCGTTCGCAGAGCAACATTGATCGCCAAAGATGAATTTACTCCCGCAAAAAATGCACTCGATACGCCAATCGGATGGCAGCAATTTACGCCATCGGAAAAAGCGCTGGTGCCGCCGCTGGTGGTGCTCATCGAAGAATCCACATTGCCATCGCAATCGCTAACAGGATTTGCCGGAATGCTCTCCGGTCATTTTCCGGTGAAACTGGCCATTTTGAACGGCAATCCGCTAACGCCACCGGAAACCGGACTTTGGGCGCTAACGCATCCGGAAACATTTGTGCTGCAATCCACACCCGGTGTTCCGGCGCACAGTCTGGCGGGGCTCCGCAGAGGATTCCAGTATCCCGGCGCAGCGGTTTTCCATTTGTACACAGCCGAGCCGTTTCAACACGGCATCGATACCAATATGGTTGTTCGACAGGAAAAATTGGCCGTTGCAACCCGGGCGTTTCCGCTATTTTTGTATGATCCGTCCGTTGCTGGCAGCTTTTCGGAACGGCTGGATTTATCCGGAAACATCGATTATTCAAACGATTGGGTTCAACAAAAACAACAGCTTAGCCAAAACTCCCGCACGGTGGATAACCAACTGACAGTGGCGCACTGGGCGGTCAGCGAAGGGCGTTTCCGCAACGAATTCCGGGCGCTGGATAAATCGGAATGGCAGGATAATCAGCTGCCGCTTGCCGAATATCTGGCACTGGAACCGCAAAAACGGGCGGAATTTACAGCCGTAATCACCCTGGAAAATCAGCAAAAACAAAAAGTTCGCATCCGCGTTTCCGAAAAACTGGTGGCTGCCGCCGAACAACGATTGCGTTTTTGGCAAACGTTACAGGAATTAGCTGGCACCCGCGCAGCGGTCAACCGGGCGATTATCGATCAAATACGGGCGGAATCCGACGCAGAAACCCGTCGCCAAACGGAAGCCATCGCCGCCGAATACAGCGAACAACTGGCCGCGCTGGATGCGCAACATTGGCAAATCTATCATCAGCGATTAACCGAAAAATTGATCCGGCTGTATGCCAACGGCTCACCGGAAACGCTCCAAAAATCGCTGCGGGAATTTGCCGGTGAAAACGATTAACGATTATTGTGATCAAATAAAACAGGATCAACCATAAATGAACGCATTGCAAACAGCCGCAAAATCGTTCGGGCACGGCATTCATCCGGAAGATTACAAAGTGATGACGCGCCATTTGCCCATCGAGCGCATGCCGTTTATGAGCGAAGTTGTGCTGCCGCTCAGCCAGCACCTCGGTGCGCCCTCCGTGCCGTTGGTGAAAGCCGGGGACAAAGTGTATCGCGGGCAACTGATCGCCAAAGCGAGCGGATTTGTGTCTGTCGGGTTGCACGCATCGGTTACCGGAACGGTAAAATCGCTGGATTTACGGCATCACCCCAGCGGCAAAATGGTTGAATCCATCACAATCGAAACCGATCCGTTTTCCCCGCAAACCTTGTATAACGAACACCAGATGTTATGGGAAAAACTGAGCGTTAAAGAAATTCTCGGCATCATTCAGGAGGCCGGATTTGTCGGGTTGGGCGGCGCGGCGTTCCCCACTCACGTGAAACTGGCCATTCCGGAAGGCAAACATGCGGACTGCCTGATCGTGAATGGCGTGGAGTGCGAACCGTATCTCACCAGCGATCACCGGCTGATGCTCGAGCATTACGATTCGATGTTCAACGGCATTCGTATCTATCAGAAAATATTGAATGTTAGCAAAGTTTATATCGGCATTGAGCTGAATAAATCGGACGCGATCGAGCTGTTGGCGCGCCGCGTTCCGGAAGATTTGAATTGCGAAGTGATTCCGCTAAAAACGAAATATCCGCAGGGTGCGGAAAAAATGCTCATCGAAGCGGTGCTGCAAAAGCAGGTGCCCAGCGGCAAATTGCCCATCGATGTGCATGTTGTTGTCAACAATGTCGGCACAATTGCTGGCATTGGCGATTTGTTTAAATTCGGGCAACCGCTCATCGAACGGATTGTAACGGTGACCGGACCGGGCATCGAGCGTCCCGCAAACCTGATGGTGCCCATCGGCACCCGGTTGGTGGATGTGCTCGATTATTGCGGCGGCATCAAAGATAATACCCGTCAGATTCTGTTCGGCGGACCGATGATGGGCAGCCCGCAACTGCATCTGGATGTACCGATAATGAAAGGCACATCCGGCATCCTTTGCCTTACGGATGAGCAGGTTGGCGTTCGGGAGGAATATCCGTGCATCCGATGTTTGCGATGTGTGGACGCCTGCCCGGTTTATCTCAATCCCAGCCGGTTGGGTGCGTTGGCAAAAATCCGGAATTATGAAGATATGATGGATTTCCATATTATGGATTGTGTGGAATGCGGTTCCTGTTCGTATGTTTGTCCGTCCAATATTCCATTGGTTCAGCGATTCCGCGTCGCAAAAGTGCTGCTCCGCGAAAAACAGGCACGGCAGAAAAAAGCCGGCTGATTGGAATTTCCGGCAAAAAAATAATTCGAAATGATCAAAAAATTGTGATATCTGAATGAAATCAACTGAAGCCCGGCTGTTACTCACCACTTCCCCATTTTTGAAGCAGGTGGAAGATACGCCAACCATCATGCGGCATGTCATTTACGCGTTGCTGCCGGTGGCGTTTGCGGGAATATATTATTTTGGCATCAGCGCGTTGATGGTAATTGTGGTGTGCGTAACCGGCGCAATGGTTACGGAATGGCTGCTCACCCGGCATCAGCGAAACACCGTAAAAGACGGCAGTGCGGCGCTTACGGGATTATTACTGGCACTCGTTTTGCCGCCGGGCATTCCGCTGTGGATCGCGCTGTCCGGATCGGTGATTGCGATTGCGCTCGGGAAACTGCTGTTTGGCGGGATGGGTGGCAACATTTTCAACCCGGCGCTGGTGGGACGGGCATTTTTGCAGGCCTCGTTTCCGGTTGCGATAACCACTTGGTCGCCGTTCGGCGATTTCGGCACATTTGCTACGGTTCGGGGCAATACATTTGCGCTGCCATTTCTGAAATCCGCAGCCGATGGCGTGACATCCGCAACACCGCTGTCGCAGATGAAATTTGAGGGCAAAATTGCCGAAGCCGGCGATTTGTTTTTCGGGAATGTCACCGGCTCAATCGGCGAAACCAGCGCACTGATTATCCTGTTGGGCGGGCTTTACCTCATTTGGCGTAATTTTATGAACTGGCGAATACCTGCCAGCATTTTTCTGACAGTTTTTGTTCTGTCCGGCGTTTTATACTTCATTTCGCCGGATAAATTTGCGCCACCGCTGTTTCATTTATTTTCCGGCGGATTGATGTTGGGCGCTGTTTACATGGCAACAGACCCGGTTTCTTCGCCCATTACCCAGCGCGGCTGCTGGATTTACGGTGCAGGAATCGGGATAATGGTGATCGTCATCCGCAATTTCGGCGGCTTGCCGGAGGGCGTCATGTATGCCATTTTGTTGATGAACGCCGCAACCCCGCTGATCAACCGGGTTACCCATCCGCAAATTTACGGGCAGGTAAAACCCGCCAAATAGATAATGGGATCTTGTCATTTGCAAAACATTAGTTCAATATAAACAACAAGATATCCAGATTGAAGGAGAGCAGCATGCCGTTGAATAAAAACATTATTGCAGACAAAATTCATGAAGAACATGAATATTTGAAAAAAGAAATGAACACGATTCGCGAAATGATGAATTGCGATATTACTGCAGCGGAGTTCCCGAAATGGCGGTTGGAGTTCATCTGGTTGATGCGCGATTTTTACAACGATTTGCAAAAACATTTCGATTTGGAAGAAGAGGGCGGCTTCATGAATGATGTTGTGCGGATTGCCCCGCAGCACATCGGCGCAATTGACAAGCTGGAAATGGAACATCACAAAATAGCCAAAGATCTGGAAGGCATCATCCATCATTTAAAACATATGGAAACGTTGAGCGAACAAAAAATGTCGCTGATCTGTCAGGATGTCGAAAATTTATTAGCGCTATTGGCCGAGCACGAAGCTGCCGAAGGTAAAATTATAGAAACGGCATACTTGATGGACTACGGGGGTGGTGATTGATTGTTCATTTTTTAGAAACATACTGATTTGCAACTGTCCATCTTTGCGCCCCGGACCGGAAACGGTTTCGGGGCGTTTTTATTATTCACCAATTTTACCCATCTCAACACCTTCGGAATAGGCGACGGCAATATTGTGCGAACTGAATGCAGCTTTTATGCGCCGATGAACTTCGAAGGTCACTTCCCAATAATTATCGGGCGTTACATACGGGCGAACCGCAACGACAAGATTGTGGCTGTCGTAACTTTCGATACCAATTTCCGGCAACGGTTCCGGCAGCACTCCCGGCGCATCGCTGAGTACATCGCGAATAACTTTCTCTACTTTCGGGAAACTTTCTGCATACGGCATTGTCACGGTCAGTTCCAGCCGGATAAACCCTTTTTTGGAGAAATTCGTGACCACACCGTCGATTACCTGCCCGTTCGGGATGATCAGCGTTTTCATTCCCGGCGTTGCGATGATTGTGTTAAATATTTGTATTTCTTCAACTTTGCCAAATTTTTCCTGAATTTCCACCCAATCACCCACTTTGTACGGTTTGAAAACAACGATCAAAATACCCGCCGCAAAATTGCTCAAACTGCCCTGTAGCGCCAGCCCGATCGCAAACGCAGCACCGGCCATAATGCCCATCAAACCTGCCAGTTCGAAACCGATCACGCCGGCGGCGATCAAAATGACCACCACTTTCATGGATATTTCTGCCATCGAAATGAGAAATGTGGTAATTGCCGCATCAAAATTGATGCGCTGAAGCGCCGTTTCCAGCAAAATATGAACTCTCTTGATCAGCCAAAATCCAATGACTAATATGGCTAATGCACTAAATAATTTCGGTGCAAATAAAATAACATTTTCGATTAGCGGATTCAGATAGGACATCAGGTTTTCCATTCGACTGTTAGACTCCGTTATTTTTTCAATTACACTGGTTTTTTCCGATGCCAATTATACAACCCGAACACATTATTGCACAACAATCTTTTTCAATGAAACAGGAGAAGAATTCATGCTGAACCAATTATTGGACACGCGGGTAATTGCAGATTACAAACATGCAATGCTGCTGGTGTTGCGTGTTGGCGTTGGCTCGCTGATGCTAACCCACGGTATTCCGAAACTAATCAAACTCGCCACCGGAAACATCACATTTGCTGATCCGATTGGTTTGGGTGTGGAAGTATCGCTGATGCTGGCTATTTTCGCAGAAGTGATTTGCTCTATTTTAATCATTCTGGGGTTGGGAACCCGGCTGGCAGCGATTCCGTTAATCATCACAATGGGCGTTGCGGTGTTCATTCATCACGCCGCAGATCCGTTCGGCAAACAGGAACTCGGGCTGTTGTATTTGCTCATTTATATGTGTTTGCTCATCGGTGGCAGCGGGCGATTTTCGCTGGATCATTTATTGTTCAACAAACAGCAGCAATAAATTGAAATATCGTTGCTTATTTTGTTTTTTCACTTGCCCGGGCAATCCTGCGTTTTATCTTTGGGATGCAAAATTGATCCGTTAACTTTTTGACAGAATTGAACAGATGAACGACCTTTTTCAACTTGAAAATCTCGATTTTTCTTATATCATCGGTATCGATCTCGGCACGACAAATTCCGCCGTTGCCTATGTGGATTTAACCCAGGATTCGCCAAAAGCGCGACGAAAAATCCGCTTTTTCGAAGTGCCGCAAGTGGTTGCCCCAAATGAAGTTGGGGCACGCTCCATCCTCCCGTCATTTTTGTATTTACCGGGAAAATACGATCTGCCGGAAGGCAGTTTCGCGCTGCAATGGGACGGTCAGCGAGAATTTATCGTTGGCGAATTTGCCCGAGAACAGGGCGCAAAAGTGCCGGGAAGGCTGGTGGCTTCCGCGAAAAGCTGGCTGTGCCACGGCGGTGTAGATCGTCGCGCAAATATTTTACCGTGGGGCGCAGAAGGCGATATTCCCAAAGTGTCGCCGGTGAGCGCCAGCATGCGCTATTTGCAGCACATCCGCGAAGCGTGGGATCTTTTAATGCGTCGCGGAAAAGAAGAATGGCAGTTCGACCAGCAATTGATCGTGCTGACCGTTCCCGCATCGTTTGACGAAGTTGCCCGTGAATTGACTATCGCCGCCGCCCGCGAAGCTGGCATCAGCCGGGTAATTTTGCTGGAAGAACCGCTCGCCGCGTTTTACGCCTGGCTTTCCAATAACGAGGATAGCTGGCAAAACCAGATGAGCGACGGACAGCTGGTGCTGGTTTGCGACGTCGGCGGCGGCACAACTGATTTCTCGATCGTCGGCATTCACGAAGGCGAAAAAGGGCTGCGCTTCAACCGACTGGCGGTCGGTGACCATTTGATGCTCGGCGGCGATAATATGGATCTGGCGCTCGGGCGTTATCTCGAACAAAAAATCACCGGCAACGCCGGAAAACTGGATGCACGGCGCTGGCACCAACTTGTTTATCAGTGCCGCAAAGCCAAAGAAACGCTGCTCGGCTCCGCGGACGGTCAATCCAAAATGGACATTACCGTAATGGGGCAGGCGGGCAGCCTGATCGGCGGAACGCTGAAAGGCAATCTCGATCAGCAGGAAATCCAGAATATCATTTTTGAAGGCTTTTTCCCGGAAGTTTCCGCAGATGAAACGCCGGAAACCAAACGCAGCGGGCTCACCGAGTTTGGTTTGCCGTATGTGGCGGATCCGGCGGTCACCCGCCACATGGCCGCATTTTGGCGGCGCTTCGAACCGCTGATGCGTCAGGAAACCGGACGCGATGCTGTTTTCCCGGATTTTGTGCTGTTCAACGGCGGGGCGCTCACACCGCAATCGTTGCGATGGCATTTGACGATGCTGATGCGCAACTGGTTTTCGCCCATCGCCGGCAGCAACTGGATGCCGAAGGAACTGCCCAATCCGCGACCGGAATTATCGGTGGCTATCGGTGCGGCATATTACGGAATGGTGCGACTTGGCGAAGGTGTGCGCGTCGGCAGCGGCAGCCCCCGGGCGTATTACGTTGCGGTTGCATCTCAAAAAGAAAGCCGGAAACAGGAATCCGTTTGCCTCGTTCCGCGCGGCACGGAAGAAGGTTTTGAGATCAAACTGGATCAGCTCAATTTCGAGGCGCTGGCCAATCAGCCGGTAGCATTTCAATTGTTCACGTCGAGCACCAGAGTGGGCGATCAGCTGGGCGATATCGTCACTTTGGCGGAAGATGAAACGACCGTGCTGCCGCCGATCCGCACGGTGCTGCGTTTTGGCAAACGGGACGAAGCCCGCAAAATTCCGGTGAATTTGGGCGTCCGGCTAACGGAAATCGGCACACTGGATGTATTCTGCGAATCGAAACTAACCCACCATCGCTGGCAATTGCAGTTCGATGTGCGCCAAGATGCGGACCGTTCCGGCTACGGACAGCCGCAATCCGTTGGCGAAACGGTCGATCAACAGTTGATCGACGCAGCGCTGGCGCTCATCGAATCGACGTTCACCACCGGCAACAGCGAAGCGCATCCCGAACAGCTCACCAAATTGCTCGAAAACGCGCTGGAAATGAAAAAAGAGCGCTGGCCAACTTCGCTGATTCGCAAAATGGCGGACAAACTGCTCGAAAAAATGGACGGTCGCAAACTGAGCGCCGCCCACGAAGCCCGTTGGCTGAACCTGCTCGGCTACTGTTTGCGCCCCGGTTTCGGCGATCCGCTGGACGACTGGCGGATGAAACAAATCTGGAAATTGTATTTTGAGGAGCTCGCGTTTGCCAACAACACCCAGGCGCGATCCGAATGGTGGACATTCTGGCGGCGCATCGCCGGTGGATTGACGCCGGGCAAACAACTGCAAATTTTCCAGAAAATTCAGCCATCGCTGAATATTTCCGCATCCGGGAAAAGCAAAAAGAAAAAAAGCGGGCCAAAACTGAATCCGCACGAAGAACAGGAAATCTGGATGGCGCTTGCCAATTTCGAGCGGCTCCCCGCCGCTGACAAACAACTGCTCGGCAATGCGCTGCTTCGCAAAATAAGCCTCACCAATCCGCGTGATTTGTGGGCCATCAGCCGTTTTGGCGCGCGCCAGCCGTTTTACGGCACGCTGGACAAACTAATTCCGGCAATCGAAGCCGCCCATTGGGTCGAACATCTGCTGAAACAAAAAACCGGAAAACCTGAATTACTGGGCAATACTTTGGTGCAACTGGCACGACACACCGGCGATCGCAGCCGCGATGTTCCGGAAGATTTACGGCAACGCGTTGCAACATTTCTGGCCGAATTACCGCAGAGCAAAACACTGGTTGAACGACTGTCGCAATCGCACCAACAATTCGGGAAAGAGGAGCAGGATTGGCTATTTGGCGAATCGCTCCCAACCGGTTTGGTGCTGTCCGAAAGTCCGGAATGAGTGTTCTTAAATTGCGCAATAACTGAACGATCGCTTGCGATAAATTGAATATCTTTTTAATTTATAACGAACCAAAAAATTGTAAGCGTCGCACCAATTGATTACGTTCGGTTGTTACCCACCCATGTTTTTTTCTGTCAAACAGGAAGATTGATAGATAACGAAATCGACTGAGTTATGGATTTTTTGTGCATTAGCCAAATCGATTATTCGTAAAAATTTATTCAACATTTTTTGGATTCTTGTTAAACACTAATTACGAAACTAAATGACTTATGGAGGAAATGAAAATGGCCTACAACAAAATTGGTACCACCGGCGGCGAAGGCGGGCTGGCTTTTGATAATTATCAGGTGCCCGAAGGCGCGCGTTTACGGGAAATCCGGTTGCTTTGCGATCAATATGTCAACGCACTTCAATTGATTTATACGGATGCAGATGGCAATATTGGCGAGCTTCGACCGGTTGGCGGTCTATCGGGACAATTGCAGGTGTTCACGCTCGAAGATGGCGAATATCTGACCGGCATCAGCGGCCGTTCCGGCTGGTTTATCGACAGCCTGATATTCCACACGAACAAACGTAAATCCCAAACATTTGGCGGAGATGGCGGCGAAACCTATTTCCAGATTGATGCACCGAACAATACGGAATTGGCCGGATTTTACGGACGTGCCGATTGGCATCTGGATCAATTGGGCGCTATCGTTCGCGATTTGCCGAAAGGCAGTTCAGCCAAAAAATCGACCAAAAAAGCGGCACCCGCGAAAAAAGCAGCACCTGCAAAAAAAGCCGCTGCGCCAACGAAAAAAGCGCCCAAAAAAGTCGATCTGACGATCATCGAAGGGATTGGACCGAAACTGGCTTCCATTTTGCAAGATTCCGGCATCAACGATCTGGCGGCGCTGGCCAAAACCGAAGTCAATAATTTGAAAAATATCATCGAGAAAGCCGGACGCCGGTTTAACCTGGCAGATCCCACAACCTGGCCGGAACAGGCTGCACTGGCAGCCAAAGAAGCCTGGGAAGAACTGGAAAAATTGCAGGATAAACTAAAAGGCGGTCGCCGGAATTAATTTCCGTTCCGGAAAATAAAATACACCGCGCCAACCATGCACAAACCAGCCCAGAGATAATCCCATTTCAACGGCTGGTTCATGTAGAAAATAGCAAACGGTGCGAAAACCGCCAGCGTTATCACCTCCTGCAGGATTTTTAGCTGTGGCAGCGACAGTTGGGTGAATCCGATCCGGTTTGCTGGCACCTGCAATAAATACTCGAACAACGCAATTGACCAGCTCACAATTGCGGCATACAACCAGGTCCGGTTACCCAGGCTTTTCAGATGCCCGTACCATGCGAATGTCATGAAAATATTCGAGCAGATCAGCAGTAAAACGGTTTGCAAAATGATGTTCATCGGCGTTCCCAAAATTTGTGTACACGAAAAAAGGCGCGAAATATACTTCGCGCCTTTTTCATTTTCAACAGAAATTGTCGGGATTTTATTTTAGTTGATTCATCCAGCGAATCTGGTATAAATCGGTGCGCCGGTTTTGCAAATTCCGGACACTCCCCTGCTGGCGCAATTCTTCCAGCAAATCCATATCGAGATCCACAATTAACGTCATTTCAGTATTTGGCGTCGCCTCCGCAGCAATGGCGTCGTGCGGAAATGCAAAATCCGACGGTGTAAACACAGCCGCCTGCGAATACTGGATATCCATATTTTCGATGCGCGGAATATTGCCAACGCTGCCGGAAATGGCAACGTAACATTCGTTTTCGATGGCGCGCGCCTGCGCACATCGCCGCACCCGCAAATAGGCATTTTTGGTATCTGTCCAAAATGGGACCAACAACAATTGCATTCCTTTATCAGCCAAATAACGCGACAGCTCGGGAAATTCCACATCGAAACAGATCAAAATGCCAATTTTCCCGATATCCGTATCAAACACCCGCAACGAATCGCCGCCCTGCAATCCCCAATATTGGGCTTCGTCGGGCGTTACGTGCAGCTTGTATTGCCGCTCGTGAGTGCCATCTCTCCGGCAGAGGTAACTTACATTATACAGCCGTTTATCGTAATATTCCGGCATGCTTCCCGCAACAATATTTATATTGTAGGAAACCGCCATTTCCTGCAACGCCACTCGCAACGTTTCGCTGTAATCCGCAAGATTCCGAACAGCTTCGTGAGGCTCTTCTTTGTTAAAAGCGGACATCAGCGGTGCGTTAAAAAATTCCGGGAACATCACGATATCGCATTTGTATCCCGAAACCGTATCCACAAAAAATTCAACCTGTTGCAAAAAATCTTCAAACGAATTGAAAATACGCATTTGCCATTGCACAACGCCCAACCGCGCATACGCTTTTCTCCCGCCAATTAATTTCGGGCGATCTTCGTGATAAATATTGCTCCACTCCAACAGCACCGCATGTGATTTGGAATCGGTATCTTCCGGCATATATCGCTTTAACAATGCTTTGGTGTGAAAATCATTGGACAACTGAAACGTCAGTACCGGATCAAAAATTTCTTTGCGTTTGACCATTTGGATATATTCCGCAGCGTTCATTTGCCCGGCGTGATGCCGGAAATTGGGGATTCTTCCGCCAATTAAAATGCCTTTCAGATTGAGCTTTTCGCAGAGTTCTTTTCGGGCATCGTATAATCGGCGTCCCAAACGCATCCCACGGTATTCCGGATCAACAAAAATATCGATGCCGTACAGATAATCGCCTTTCGGATCGTGATTTCGCAAATGCCCGTCGCCAACAACATCCTCATAAGTATGAGATGCGCCAAATTTATCAAATTTTACCACAAGGCTAAATGCGGCTGCAACCACTTTTCCCTGATCTTCCACACAAATTTGCCCCTCTGTAAATCGGCTGAGCATCGATTGATATTGCGCTTTTGTCCACGCGCCGCCCATTTCAGAAAAGATCGTGTTCATCATTTCCCGAACCGTCGGATAATCATCCGGCTCGAGGTAACGAAGCTGTAATTTGTGTACATTCTCATGCACATTTTTATCGGTCATATTTATCTCGCAATTTTTTTCCACTGATTTAAAATAAACTTGAATTTAGAATGTAATTGCGATCGATCCAAAATGGTTTTTTGCAGATAAAACTGAACCTGCTGTTGTTTTTCGAAATTATTTTTTGCATATTCACAGTCTGTCAGAAAAATAGAATTTAGCTGGTCAAAAAATAAAAAAACATTTGAAAACGGTCGGAGAAGTGTGTATCTTCGGCACGAATTTTAACACTGTGAGCTTGAACGTTAAAGAAGGGTTGTTGTATGTCCACATATCGAGGTTCGAAAGTTAAACTTTCGCGCAGTTTAGGTATTCCGCTTTCCCCCAAAGCATCCAAAATTTTGGAAAAGAAAAGCTATCCGCCCGGTCAGCATGGTCCGACCAAACGGGTTGATGGAAAAATGTCTGATTACAAACGTCAGCTTTTGGAAAAACAACGCGTTCGCGCCCAATACAATATTGGCGAACGTCAGATGGTTAACTACTACAAAAAAGCCTCCGCTAAAGCCGGCAACACAGTAGATAACCTTGTTCAGTTTCTGGAAACACGTCTGGACGCTGTGGTTGTTCGTGGCGGTTTGGCACGCTCCATTTATGCTGCTCGCCAATTTGTTTCTCATGGACACATTTTGGTCAACGGCAAAAAAGTAGATATCCCATCCTTTCAGGTTAAGCCGAACGATGTTGTAACTGTTCGCGAAAAAAGCCGCCGGATGCCCGGATTTACAGATGCCGTAAAAATGTCTAATCCGCCGGAATATCTGGAATTATCCAAACCGAACATGTCGGTTACCTTAACGGATATGCCCACCCGCGAACAAGTTCCGGTAATTGGTGAAATCTCACTGGTTATCGAATTTTATTCCCGGTAATCGTTTTTACCGGATTTGCGGAAAAAATGTTGTTACAACGATACACAGCAAATGCTCGTCCTTAACCGACGGGCATTTGTCGTTTTACCGAAGCGCCATTCTCCACAAAAAAAATCATGAAAATTTTGTTAGCATGTACTGCTTCACAGGTTTCGGAATGGTGGGATCACAATCCGAATGGATTGCAGGTAATTTCTTTATTTCCAGCAGGTTAACAGTGAAAATGTTTTTATCGCTGTCTGTCATCTTCACTTGCCACTCATCCTTTTCGATATTCCGGCTTTCCGAAAGCGTCAGTTTTCCCGCTATTGTTTTGTAATTGGATAATATTAAATATTCCGCAGCTTGCACAACGCCGGGATAATCCAATCGCCCCCGCAAATGCGCAAGTGGCAATTCTCCGGAATTGATAGTTTGGATAACACCCGGAATATCACCTGGCTGCACACGTCCCAATGCAATCCCCGCCGGAAAAACCAGCATCGTTGGCGCAAATCGATGTCCGCCAATGTGGGAACACTGCCAGGCATTCTCACCGGCAGTTTCATTTAATGATTGATAAACCGGTAAACCGAATTTCGAGCAGCAAACATCCCGGGTGCCGTTTGTGCACACAAAAAAGTGGGTTTCATTTATTAAAATTTCATCGGGATGACCATTGATTATTTGTTCAGTCGAGATATTCAACACATCCTCATAACTCGTCAAAGTAATTTTGGAAAATGTGGACTGAATACCCAATCGCGCAATAAATATATTGATTGAAGGGTGGGAATTAGCTTTTCGTTTGATAAACAAAATCTGGAGATCCGGGTTCTTTTCCATCAACGCAGATAGATGCGCTTGCTGATTTTCGGATAATTCGTTATCTGTCACTGCTTTATTTCGCCACGGCAGCCGATATTCGATCAACACCCATATTTTATAATTCGGCGCTGTGCCAAAAAGCGTCTCATCGCCAGACATGGATGCGAGTGAGCAAAATTTCCGATTTACCATTACCCCAACTTCCGATTTTTAATTATTGAATTGATTTGGATTGCGAATCATTTTATATTTGACCCGCAAAATTAAAACAAGCCGGAATAGCTCAGTTGGTAGAGCAACTGATTCGTAATCAGTAGGTCGTCGGTTCAAATCCGATTTCCGGCTCTGTTTTTATTAGACTTACACACATTTTCCGGCACACGCGAAAAATTTATTCCCCAAAAACAATACTGAAATCGGCAACATTGGATACGAATACTACTTTCGATAGTAGCTCAATGCCTCGGGCAACTGCTCTTTAATTTTGCGAATACGCGTTTCATCCGATGGGTGGGTGCTCAAAAATTCCGGTGGTTTTGCGCCACCCTGATCCGCCATACGCTGCCAAAAGGCAACTGCGCCGTTGGGATCGTATCCCGCCATCGCCATAAAGATCAACCCGAGGCGATCGGCTTCGCTCTCCTGCAACCGGCTGAAGGGCAGCAAAACACCAACCTGAGCACCGGCACCGAAAGCTGCCATGTAAAGCTGCTGAGTTTGCTGCGGTTTATCTTTTAACGCGACCGCCAATGCCACGCCACCCAACTGGGTGAGCAATCCCTGGCTCATCCGCTCGTTGCCGTGTTTGGCGATGGCGTGAGCTATTTCGTGCCCCATTACAACGGCCAAACCGTTTTCATCCTTCGTGATCGGCAAAATGCCGGTGTACACCACCACTTTTCCGCCGGGCATGCACCATGCGTTCACATCGCCGCTTTCCACCAGGTTAAATTCCCATTGATAGCCATCGAGATGGCTGCTCAAATTGTTATCCGCCATGTATTTTTCAACAGCCGCCTGTATCCCGCGACCAACCCGTTTAACCATTTCGGCTTGCTGGGTGTTGTTGCTGACCTTGTTTTCATTCAAAAATTGATCGTATTGCTGGTAACTCATGGACAGCATGGTTGAGCTTGGCACCAGATCCAACTGGCGGCGTCCGGTTAGCGGAACGGAGCTGCAATCCATCAATAAAACAGATGTAATCAAAACGGGCAGGACTATTTTGAGAAGCATTTTCATGGTAAAATCTCCAATTGCGTTATTTTCAATTTTCTTACATTCATTGCTTTGAATACCTAATGTTAATGAATTGTATCTCAAAAATGAAATACAGAAACTTTATTCCGATCGCCAACCGCTGAAAATCTGCGGTGCAATTCACTCCATCAAACAAATTTTCAGAATGCCATCGGTGAAAAATGATAGCCTTTTTTCCCAAGCGCATCGATTAAATTATCCAGTTTGAGATAAAATTTATCCGTTCGTGCCGGATCGGTGCCGATGTGCAGCAGTAAAATGAACCCGTTCAGTCCGTTTGGCGATGTGCGTTCGTAATCCAAAATGGATTGAAAAATGGCATTACTGCTCACATATTTTTCGCCCATTTCCGGCCAGGTGTAATCCGCGTTCGAGCGCGTGCCCTGCGAAAAATTGATGAGCGTCAGCCCCAACTCGCGGGTCCATTTGGCAATGGTTTCGTTATACCATTCGTATGGCGGCAGGAAAAATGGGGCGTCTTTTGGGGTGATGCCAAACGTTGCCATTTCGCGATAATTATCTTTTAAATCGCTAATAAACAAAGATTTATCAACAAGTAACGAATCGCGGTTTTCCCACGTTGCATACAGCAAATGTTTGTCCGAATGCGCACCGAGATAATGCCCGTCCTTTCGCAACTGTTCAATCAGCTTTTTGTTGTCTCGATTGCGATAAAAATCGCCGGTGAAAAAGAAGTGCGCCGGAACTTCCCGTTTTTTCAACACTTTTCGGATGTGCTCGCCGCCATCGCTGAATTCGTGTCCGGTGAACACGAGATGAATTTTTTTCGCGGTCGTATCGCCGCGAACGATGGCACCGTGGCTGGTTTTTACAGTTCTCCGTGAGAGCACATGGTTTTCCAGCGATGAGAGATAAAACGTCAGGCTGGCGGTGCCGTCCATCGTCGGTTCGTTGGTCGAGTAATCGCCGTAATCGTCGTGATAAACGCACAGTTCCGACTGAAATTCGGCGTATTCGTCGCCGTTCACGATGCGCAGCCCGCGCAACCGGTTGAAAATTGAGGTGTAAACCGGACCGTCCACCAATCCGCCATCGATGTCAAAATTGAAAACGGCGGTCAATGCGGAGTGCGGATCAACCGGCGTATCGCCATTTTCGGGGTAACCGACTATCATGCTGGTGCCCCACGGATTGCAGCCGAACAGCCAATCGCGCAGCGCTGCTTCCATTTCTACGTATCGCTCATCGTCCGTAAGTTGTTGATAAAGCCGGAGTTGCGTCAACGCCGCTGCAACCAGATTATTCGAGCACCAGATAAACGGAATCCCCATCAAAAAGCCGTTTTCCTGCCCGCGCTCATAAATCGCATCGATGCCCTGTTTCAAAAAAGCGATAAATTTGGCGCGGTTCAAACTGTCCGACAATTGCGCCACATGAAAATGCCCCAAATTCACAAACGGATACCATTGGTAATGGCGCGCGGTGTTGGCGCTCATCCACGGCGTCACCGGCTCGAGTTCGCCCCAATAAACGGCTTCGGCAAGCCACGCGGAATCGCCCGTTTGCCGGAACAACTGCGCTGCCGCTAACTCCATATCATCCATATAGTTATCCTCTTCGTAAAAATAAGGCGCGCGATTGCTGGCGGTTTGGTTTACGCCGAGATCGGATTTGGCAAATGTGAACCCGGCTTTGGCTTTTGCGGCAATTTTTTGCGAAAAACCGGGATAAAATCGCGCCATCACATCCGCGCCAAGCGCAAACGCGGACGCATATTTTGCCGCCGTTGAGGAAACGCCGGTGGAGCGATTTTTGTATTTTCCCAATCCCTGCGGTTTTCCGGTGACGAGATACACCGGTCGCTCGCGCCCTTTTCCGTAGCTCACCGTATCGAGCGTCGGTAACGTAAATTTGGTGTGATCGCGGTCGTCGGCAATCTGGTTGAACATGATGCCATCTTCCGGATTCATCTTGTCCAGCCAGTCCAAACCCCATTTGGCTTCGTCGAGAATATCGGGAATGCCGTTGGCGCCGGGATCGCCGTTTTTGTCGAATGTGTCACCGAAAGCAGCGGGATTTTGCTGCCAGGCGAACATCATTTGATAGGTGGCATTCGCCGATGTGGTGACATATTGCAGATAATCCGAGGCATCGTGCCAGCCGCCGGTCACGTCGATGTGCATCGAATCCCGCGCCGGAAAATCGACGATAAAACCATCCTGCGTGTGGCAGGAATCCTGCAAAAACGGGTTGTATCCGCAGCGCTGCTGGCGCATGTAATTCAGCAAAAAATCTGCCGCGCCATTATACACCGTTTCATGGATCGGGAACGGCGGCGATTCGATTTTCCCGGCGCGAATAAAAAACGTTCCGTTTTCCGAAAAATCCGAAAAATCCAGCCGGAGTATTTTCTTGAAACTGGTGTATTCGCCGAAGATGCTGATTTTATTGCTTTTATGAACCGTTTTTCCGGTCAGCACATCGACAATTTCAAACGTCCCGACGGACAGATTTTCAGCTTTGCTGCCCAAAACCACGACTTTCACGGCATCCGGCGTGTAGCCAACCTGATTGATTCTGATCCAGCTTTGCTGTCCGTTTGCGGCTGCGATCAACCCGATTATCAAGATTAAAATTGAGGTGATTTGTTTCATAACATTGATTTCCCGATTGATTTCGAACGTTGTTTTTTGTTTATAGATTCATGAAAAAGATAGGGTTTAATGCGGAATTTGACAATGGGATTCATATAGAAAAAGGAGATTCCTGCATTCGCAGAGCCTGTCCCGAGAATCGGGAAATGACAAAAATTAACTGTGTCAAATGATGATCGCTGCGAATGTTGGAATTTCCAGATTATTTCAAAAAACAAAAACCCGGACAATCGCCCGGGTTTTCGGTTGTGTTTCAAAATGTTCGCCAAAAACGCTATTGCATTTGCACTTTTGCCGTTTCTTCGCGGATTGAATTGAGCAGAGAAACAAACGGATCGACAAATTTTTGGATGCCTTCTTCCACCAGTTGGTCGGTCGCTTTATCCAGATCGATGCCAACTTCCGCCAGATCTTCCAACGCCTGCCGCGCTTCGGTAATGCCATCTTCGATGGTGTTGGCAACCAGTTCTCCGTGATCGGCAAATGCCTCGATGGTTTGCTCCGGCAACGTGTTCACCGTGTCCGGTCCGATTAGCGGCTCAACATACATTACATCGCGATATTCGGGATTTTTGGTGCTGGTGCTCGCCCACAGCGGACGCTGGACCGCTGCACCGTTTTCCACCAGCTCCAGCCAATCGCTGCCGGAAAATAGTTTTTTGAAATCCTGATACGCCAGCTTCGCATTCGCAATCGCGATTTTACCCAACAATTGCTGTGCTTTTTGCGATTTTTTGGAATTTTCCGAAGATTTGATGATCGATTCCAATTGTTTGTCAACCAAAACATCAATCCGGCTGAGGAAAAAGCTGGCAACCGAACGAATGGTATTCACCGGTTTGCCTGCATCGGAACGACGCTTGAGCGCACGCAAATATGCTTTTGCCACTGCGCTGTAGCTGTCTATCGCAAACAATAACGTCACATTCACGTTGATGCCATCAAACAGCAATTGCTCGATGGCCGGAACACCTGCATCGGTGCCGGGCACTTTGATCATCAAATTCGGGCGATTGACGGCCTGATGCAACCGGTGCGCTTCGGCAATCGTGCCTTCGGTATCATTTGCCAAATGCGGCGATACTTCCAGACTCACAAATCCATCAAGCCCGTCGGATTCATCAAAAACCGGGCGCATCAGATCGCAGGCATCCTGAACGTCCTGCACCGCGAGCACTTCGTAAATTTCTTCGACCGATTTGCCCGCTGCAAACAGTTCGTGAATCTGCTCATCATACGCATTACTGTTGGATATCGCATTATTGAAAATCGCCGGATTTGAGGTAATCCCGCGCAATCCTTCTTTTTCGACACGACGGCGCAGCTCGCCATTGCGGATCATTTCCCGTGAGAGGTTGTCCAGCCAATAGCTTTGGCCGTAATCTATCAATTTTTTTATTTTTTCCATTCGCGAAGCTCCTTTTGCTAATGTTTCATAAATTTGATCGTAAGTTTTTCATCACGATTCCGTCAAATTATACCTTTATTTACGGCATTATTTTCGTCCGTTTCAAACATAAAATAAATTTGTCGGGGTATTTCGGGACACGTTTGTCTGAGATTCAACTGAAGAAAACGGGGTCAGAATCTGGCGTCGTAGTCGAATGCCGGTGATTGATCAAAGTTGATAATTCGGTGCGGGCAAGGTTTGCCGTCTTTCGCGGTGGAGGTTCCGCCATCGTATGCGCGCGAAATGCCCCAACCGCCGTTCCAGATTTGCCCTTCGTGATTGTGCCCAAACAGCAGCGCATCGATCCGGTGATCAGCCAGCACTTCGCGGAATTTGTCGGAATCCTTTAATTGATGAAACATGAGCGGATGAAACGGATGATGGTGCAAATAAACAATTGTGGCGACACATTTATTGACGGAATCGTGATTGAGCAAATCCTGCAAACGACGCAATTGTGCGTCTCCCAGCTCGCCTTCGGCGAACAACCGGTCATACCAGTGCAATTCCTCCGCCATTGAATCGAGCCCGATAAATGCCATATTTTCAATGATATCCAGCTTCGGATAAGTGATTTCCGCATCGCCGAAAAACGCTTTTTTGAATTTGCCAACGTTTGCCGAATTGCCCAACGAACCGGGACCGTAATCGTGATTGCCGGGCACAACCAGTACGGGAAACCCGTTTTCGGTGAGGTGATCGATGTAAAACCGGGCTTTGTCGAATTGCATCGGATCGGAGCCGTTTTCCATCAGATCGCCCGTGATGACCACAACGTAATCCTCTGCCGGTGTTTTGTGAAACACCAACCGGGCGAGCATATCGCGAAACCGCTCTTCCAGATTTTCGTAACCCAAATGCAAATCTGATAAATGTATGATTTTTTTCATCTTGCGATCGGTTTGGTTAACGGTTTCCTCAGTAGCGGCAATTCATGAATTGCCGCTGCATTATTCCTGCGACGGCGGGAAACGTCCGGCAGTCAATTGATGCAACATATGTTTAAACAACACCTTACGCTCCGGGAAAGCGACGGTCTCCAACGGAAATCCAAATGCGAACATCCGCGACGTATCCGAAAAAAACACAGCCGCCGGACGTCCGTTTTCAGCGTAGCGCATCACCACTTTGCCGAGCGAATCCGCCGGAGCAAAAGCATCCGGCGCTTCCACGCGATATATTTTTTCGCTGAATTCGCTGTTATATCGCAGATTGCTGATGCCGGGAAAAACCGTCGAATCGATGACCGCAACGCTGCCGTTTCGCGCGGCGTGATTGGTCACCCAACGAATTTTCAGCACATCTTTCGCGAAAGCGATATCCGGGTGGTCGCGCTCTTTTCCCTCAACCAGATCGCTGGCGAAATGCGCACCGGAAACAATCAGGCTGCCGGCATTTTGCAGAAAATCTGCAATTTTTGTACGCAGCGATTGCGGAAATGCCTCGAAATCCACCGGCTTTTCGGGATGCATCGCGGGCGTGGTTTTCTCCTCGCCCAACAGCACATCGACAACCGGATAATCGCGCAAACTGACCAGCGAATCCCAAACCGCCTCATCGCTCACGGACACAAACGAATAGCCCGCTTCGCGGATGGCTGCGCCGTGGGCGATCGTAAAATCGTGCGTATTTCCGGCGATCATCTGGGTTTCCAGATTGCTGTGGCTGGCGCCGCGTCCCGGCGATTCGTTGCTGATAAACCGCGCGCCTGAATTAAATTCGATCTGGCTGCCGACCGTAGCGATATCCCGGACATCCGGCACGCCTTCGTCCCAGAAATCCGCAAACCCTTGTAAATGCTGAACTTGAAAACCCGCCGGCGCAGAAATCCGGTCGAATCCGTTGACAATCAGCACGGTTGCCGGACTGTTTTCCATCCGGCAAACCGCCAAGATTTCTGACGGAAAACTTTCGCCGCCGCTGTTCACCGCCGCAATTTTGAAGCTGTAAATCTCGCCGGTCAGCAAGTTCGGCAAATAAAATTCCGGCGAATCGACCAACATGCCGTTGTCAAATCCGCCATCGCCGATGCGGCTGTAAACCAGATATTTTTCGGGCGTTGCGGTCGGCTCCAGCGGATCGCTTTGCGGTTGCCAGCGCAGCCGGACGCCATCGCCGGAAAATGCCGCCGAAAAATGGGTGACCGGCAACGGCTGCACCACAAAATCCTGCCCGTTTTGGGTGGCGAGAAATTTGAGCATCGCTTTGTAAATCGAGCGACTGGCATCGAAACGGAATCGCGGATCGAGTGCAAGTTGCATATCCGCAAAATTGTGGTGGGACAACAATTCCAGCAACGCCGCCGGAACGTTCGGGCGAAATGCCTCGCTGTAATCTTTGTCCCAAATGCTGCGGCGTTTGAATTGCGGGTTGTAATGTTGCCAAATGTCATCGACGATCTGGGTTTGCAGCACATCGCCAAAATCGCGGCTGGACAGTCGCGACACGCCATCCGGGAACAGATCGGTGGAATCTGCACCCTCCACGCCGACAATCATCAACGTGCCGATGGTGCTGCTATCTCCCGTGCTGCCCGCGTCCGTGTGGAACGCCAGCGACACATCAATCGGGATGTTCAGCCCTTTCGCCATGCGATTTTTGTTCGGGCCAAACGGCGCGCCGCGCAAAAAATTCACCCACTCTCCCCTGCTCCGGTAATCGTCCACGTAGTCGTTTTGCCAATCTTCGGTGAGGTTGTAAACCAGCGTGTCCGGCATGCCCATCGTTTGCAGATAATAGCGCGATCCTTCCATATATCGCGGGCGACCGCTGGTTTTCCCGTTACGAGAGACAATGCCCATACCGCCGCCAAAGCGCACCGCATCCGCCGTAATTACGCGATTTGATGACTCGCTCCGATTGCTCAACGCCACTGTTCCGGCATCCGGATTTACGCCTTTTTCAAACGGAAACGTACCGAGATAAATCCACGTGCCGCCGCCGATTTGCTGGTTCACGGAAAAATCAGTCGCACCACCGCGATGTCGCACAGTGTATTTCGCATCCGCCACGCTGTTGGGCAATGAGCGATAGCTGACGTAAACAGCATATTCGCCGGATTCCGGGAATTCCGGCACCCAGAGCACCGTCGCGGTTTCGGTTGGGCTGGCGGGAAATTGCCAGTGGCTGCCCTGCCGGAACGGATTTTCGCGATCCGAATACGGCAGCTCACCGACGGCAAATCCGGGCACAGCGGTGGTCGCTTTCAGCGCGGTATCGCCGGTGGCGAAAATCATCTGACCACTCCCCTCGCCCGCCACGTCAACAATTACCTCGTTGCGCTGCAAATCGCGCTCGCGCGGCATGAACACATTCGCTCCGGCATTTTCCAGCATCGGCAACAGATACGGCTGCACAAAAGATGTCGGCAGCAAATCCTCAACAATCTGATACACCCGCGCACGCTGCCATTTCCAGCGATCCTGCACCGCGTCAAAATACCAGCCGTGACTGCCCCACACCGCGATGTGCCGGTTTTGCAGCCCGTTTTCAATTGCAAACGGCTTACTGAGATTTCGCACAATCGGCGGCTGCTCCGGCAGCGATTTTGGCAATCGCGACAGATCCGGCGGCAGTTGCTCGCGATAAAAATTGGGGATCAGTTGTTCAATGATATATTTTTCGGCAAACAGATTCAGCGAGAAATCAGCGAACTTTTTGCCCAATCGGGCCTGCAACGTTTGGCGCATCTGCGCCACATTCTCTTCGCGAAACGGGATGAAGCCGAATTCTTTGTTGAACACGATGTCAATTTTTTTTGCGCTTTCGTCGAAGCGAATTGTATCGATTTTTGCGATGCGACTGATTTCAAACGGAAATTTGCCATCGATGCCATCGCGCAGAAATTGGTGCGTCGCCAGATACACCCGCTGCGTTTCGCTGTTCAGCGCAGCAATTTCATACGGGAATTTTTCGGGAATTTTCACACCAGCGCATCCGGCGAAAATGATGATTGCAGCGATTGTTGCAAAGAGTTTTGAGTTTATGAAAAGTGTTGCGGGTTTATCAAAAACCCCTCTAAATCTCCCCTTTTTAAGGGGAGACTTTTTTATTTCCCCCCTTACCAAGGGGGGATTAAGGGGGGTAGTAAAAGCATTCCAGAACCATTTCACAAAACACTCAATTTGATTGGTCAACACGTAATTTTTCAATTTGATAAACTTTTATTTTTATTGAACATAAACTAAAAGATCAACAGGTCGTCGAGATAAAAAACAGAGATTCCTGCATTCGCAGGAATGACAACGCTTTCATAGAAACAATTTATACAAACAGCGTTTTTCTACTCTTTCAATTTCCGCGAATCCGGATTCGGCAGCCAATCGCTATCCGGCTCGAAAGTTTCCCACAGCATCCGCGAAACCCCGCGAATGAGCGCATAGCCTTCGTTATCGTAATCCCAGCTTTGGTCCTGCTGATTTTTGGTGATCACACAAAAAACGTAATCGCCGTGCGGCGCATTCACCAAAACCACTTCCGAACGTGACGCATCAACCGCACCCTGTTTGGACGCCGCCTGCACATACGGCGGAATTTGCGACAACGCCTCGCCATTCCAATAAATACGCGTCAATGCGCGATACATTTCTTCGCTGGCAGCTTTGGAAACAGCTTTGCCTTCGCGAATCTGCACCAGAATTTCCGCCATTTCGCGGGGCGTGGTTTGCCCCCAACCGTAAATTTCCCAGTTCGGGCGACGCCCTTCGGTGCGGGAATTCACCCGGGTTTTGCTGTATCCGTGCGCATCCAGCCATTCGTTGATGGCTTCGCCGGTCGCCAGTTTTTGCAACCACAAACTCGCGTGATTGTCGCTGTAAGTGATCATCAGCGAAACAATCGCGTCCAGCGCCAGCTTTTGCCCATCGCGAAACGACCACAACACTTGCCCGTCATACGGATAGTTGATGGAATCCGCGTAATACGCCAGTTCGGATTTGTAATTCAATTCCCCTTTGTCCAGCTTGTCAAAAATTTTGAGCAAAATCGGCACTTTGATCATGCTGGCGGTGGGAAAAAGCGTATCTGCATTAATTTCAATAGTTTCGCCCGTTTTCAGATGGCGAACGTAAATACCCACATCACCGTGAAAATTTTTTGCCAGCACTTCCAGCTTGCTTTTCAGATCGCTGTTTTTTGATCCCTGATTGGGAATCACGCCCGCAATCAACACTGCGAGCAGGCAAAGCGGTATCAGCCATTTTAATTTCATCTCATCTCCATATTTGTTCTTTTGAACGCCGATTACCGGCGGCGGCGAGCAACAGGTTTGCCGGTTTTATTCTGACGATTTTTCGCAAAAATACCGTTTATTTGCAAAACAATCAAGCCACTTTGCACCCAAAATCAATACAAAAGCTGTATTTGATTGATCGGCAGCCGCAGCGCATCGTATATTTCCGGAGAATATCGGGTAAAACTTACGGCTGAGTACAAATGAAATTTTCGCAAAAATCCGGTCACAATCCCAACGATTTGATCCATCGCCTCAAATTTACCGCGGCGTATGTTGGCATTTTGATCTCAATCGCCATATTTTTTTGCAGCGCCGCAATGGCGCAAGTCACTGTTCACGGCGAAAAATTCCTGCCGCACGATCTCGATTTGCGCAAATATTTTCCCAAAAAAAACAACCGATTGGCACAGCCGTTCGATGTCACATTTTATCACCTGAAACTGGATATTCGTCCCGATGTGCAGCAGATTGCCGGATCGGCGCAGATCGACGGATTCAGCCAAACAACCAATTTGCGTGATTTGGCAATTGATTTATACGATAACATGATTGTCGATTCGGTTGCGGCAAACGGTGTGTCGCTGCCGTTTTCGCGAGTTGTGCAGCAGGTGGTTGTGCAACTGCCGCAGACGTTGTCCGCCAGAGAACGATTTTCGATCACCGTGCACTATCGCGGGAATCCGCAGCGCACCGGTTTCGGCTCGTTCAACTGGACGGAAACGAACGGAACGCCGCGCATCTGGACGCTCAGCGAACCGTATGGCTCACCAACCTGGTGGCCGTGCAAAGATGTTCCGTCGGACAAAGCCGATTCCGTTTTTCTGAACATCACCGTTCCGGAAAATCTGGTGGCAGCGTCCAACGGCTCGCTGGTTCGCACGGAAGCCGCGCCAAATCAAAGAAAAACATGGGTTTGGGAAACGCGCTATCCGGTCAGCACTTATCTGGTTGTGCTGGCGATTGCCGATTACGCGCGATTTTCGGACACTTATTTTTCCGGCGGCGCGGAAATGCCCATCGACTATTTTGTCTATCCCGAACTGTTGGACGCGGCACAAATTGATTTTTCACCAACCACAGGAATGCTCAGCGCATTTTCCGCGCTGTTTGGCGAATACCCGTTTATCGGCGAGAAATACGGCATGGCGTCGGTGACCAGCGGCGCCTCGATGGAACACCAGACACTCACGACGCTGGCGGCGCGACACATCAACGGCGCGCACACCGGCGAATGGGCGATTGCCCACGAGCTGGCGCATCACTGGTTTGGCGATTTGATCACGCTGGAAAATTGGCCGGACATTTGGCTGCACGAAGGTTTCGCCAGCTATTGCGAAGCGCTTTGGGAAGAATCCGCACGCAGCGATTCCGCGTATGCCTCAGCAATGCGAAATATGGATCCGGGTTCATTCAGCGGAACAGTGGTGGTGACAGACACAATCAATCTGCCGGTGATGTTCAGCGCAACGGTTTATCGAAAAGGCGCGTGGGTGCTGCACATGCTCCGCGGCGTGCTTGGCGATGCCATTTTTTTCGATGCGCTCAACGCATTTGCCACCGATCCGCGCTGGCAATTCGGCAACGCAACCACTCTCGATTTTGTGCAAACCTGCGAGCAAATCAGCGGAAAAGATCTGACCTGGTTTTTTGAACAATGGTTGTTTCGGGTCGGGCGACCGGTTTACGATTACAATTGGGACGTTTCCGGCGAGGCTGCTCCCTATCAAACAACGCTGCGCATCGACCAAACGAACTCGCAGCCGTACGAGAATAATTTACCCTATAAAATGCCGCTGCAAGTGCGACTTTCCGCCGGAAATGAATCCCACACGGTTACGATTTGGGACAGTTTGCCGGAGCAGCAATTTATTTTCGAAACGGGTTTTTCACCCACGAAACTGGAAATTGACCCGGAAAATCGGGTGCTCAAACGCCTGATTTTTAACGGCGGGAATATTTCCAGTATTCCGCGCGGATTTGACATTGCCCAGAATTACCCGAATCCCTTTAACGGCACAACGACCATTCGATACGGCATTTTACGCAGAACCGAAATAACCGTCACGATTTTCAACGTGCGCGGGCAGCAGGTTTTCGCACAAAACTTGCCGCCGCAAGTGGTTGGATTTTATGATTTTATCTGGGATGGAAAAGACAGCGACGGTCGCAATTTACCGTCGGGAATTTATTACTACCAATTTAGCGACGGTAATAATTCCGCCGCTAAAAAATTGGTTTTGGTGCGGTGATTTCCGACCCTTTCCCGCCCTGCGGGACTCAGGGTCCGATGATTTTTGAATGACATCATTCATAAATCAAATATTTTTGGCGAACTACCAGAAAATTTTCCAGATCATCCTGCCAGCTATCGATCAGTTTATTCATATCCTCGCCATTTTGGATGGCCAGCCGGATGTTGTCGGTGCCGCAGAGCCGGTCAAAATGCGCCACACGAAATTCCAGGCTATCCGAATAAAGCTGGTAAATGGCGTTGATTATGTGAACCCCCGTTCGGTACGGCTGAAACGCGTTCCGGTCGGTCACGTTCAACCGAACCGCGCCGCATTCGCGATCCCTCAATTTGGGATTGGTTGCAGCGCCGGGAATTGGGATCGGCGTAAATGTTGTATCTACGAAAGTTACGCCGCGTAATTTGAGTGCATTCAACTTGTCAGCCAATTCCTTTCCGTTCACCCACGGTGCGCCGATGTGCTCAAACGGCGTGGGCGTGCCGCGTCCTTCGGAAAAATTGGTGCCTTCGATCAAACAGGTCCCGGGATAAGTGGTTTCCGCCAACAGCGATGGCATATTCGGGGATGGCTTGATAAACCGCTGCCCCGTTTCATCGAACCACATGTTTCGTTTCCAGTTTTTCATGGGAATAATGGTCAAATCCGCATACAGCCCATCGCCCAGCCAGCCTTCGCCGTTAAACATTTTTGCCAATTCGCCAACCGTCATGCCGTGGCGAACGGGCATCGGGAATCGCCCGACAAATGTGGCAAACGCTGTATCCAGAATATTGCCTTCCACCAATGAACCGGTGATCGGATTGGGGCGATCGAGCACCACAAACGGTTTTCCAAATTCTGCGGCGGCTTCCATCGCGTACGCCATTGTGTAGATGTAGGTGTAATATCGCGCGCCGATATCCTGAATATCAAAAACGAGCACGTCCACATTTTCCATCATTTCTGCGGTGGGTTTGCGGGTTTGTCCGTAAAGGCTGTAAATGGGGACATCGTTGAGGGGATCGGATTTGGTGTAAATTGGCGCACCGTCCTCCGCTTGTCCGCGGATGCCGTGTTCCGGACCGAACATCGCGGTTACGGTTACATCCGGTAAGTTATTGATAATATCGAAGATATACGCATTATTTGCATCGTATGCGGTGTGATTGGTGACGATGCCAACGCGCTTTCCGGCAAACAGCTCGGTAAATTCCCCAACCCGATCGAGTCCGGTTTGCACAGTTTGGGTTGCCGCCGGTTGCTGTTTTTCGCAACCAAAAATCAGCAACAATGCGAAAACGGAAATCCAACAAAATCGCAACATGTTCTTTCCTTCCGTTGATAGTGTTTCTGAAAATACGGCAAAAATTCCGTCAAAAGGCTGATACGTGCCTTTATTTCATGATTTTTATCGCTATCCGAAATTAAAAATGTTGCATTGAAAAATAAAATGCTAATTAACTGATTTCTGTGCCAAACTGTTCAATTCGGTGTGTCTATCGCGCAAAAAGCGATTTCCATTCGTTTTACAACCAATATTTGCTAATTTACAGGTGGAAAACACAAGCTGTTTTTGCGCATTTTATATGCTGCATTTATTGGTACGATTGGAATCAGATGACAAAAAACTTACTGCCAGTATTTATCGGAGCGGACGGCGGCGGCACCAAAACAACTGCCGTTTTGACGAACGCGGACGGATCGATTTTCCGGACATGCCGGACAGGTGCGTGCAATGTCGCCGTGCTGAAAACGGAAGCGGTCGCCGCTATTATTGAATCGATTCTTGATATTTTGTTGAAAGAAATTCCCCGCGAATCGATCGGCAATGCTGTTTTTGCGTTCGCCGGTGCAGGCAGAACCAAAGAACGGGAAAACGTGCGCCAAATTATCAGCACCGCCGGGGTTCGCCAATTTTCGATTTTGACGGATGCGGAAATTTTGTATCACGCAACGCTCGGCAATACGTCCGGTATTTTGCTGTCTGCGGGAACCGGCTCGATCTGTCTCGTCCGTGGCAGCGATGGCGCGTTCAAACAAATCGGCGGGCGCGGTTATTTGCTCGGCGACGAAGGCAGTGGATTTGACATCGGCAACCGGGCAATCCGCAAATCCATCCGCGATGCGGAAGATGGAAACGCCATCAGCGAATTGACACGCAAACTATTGGAATTTTACAACTTACAGCAACCGGAAGAATTGGTGAGCATCATTTACACAGCCGCAAATCCGCCAAATGTGGTCGCTTCGTGCGCTAAGCTGGTTTGCGATTTGGCAGAATCCGGCGAAGCGGATGCCAAATCGATTGTGGACGGCGCGGCAAAATCGCTGCTGGCGCTGTTCAAGCATGCCACCGAGCATCTCCCAAAAATGTCCGAATATCCGATGGCTTTGGCCGGCAGCGTGTTGTCGGACGGCTCGATTGTCAGCCAACGGTTTAAAAAATTGCTCCGTAAAGCGGCGTTGCCGGTTCAAATCATCGAAGAAAGTATGCCACCCGCAGCCGCTGCCGCCCGCAGCGCAATGCTCGACGCCGGAATGCACCCACCACCCGGACTGATCACAAAATTATCGCAAGCGACATTTGAATAAACAACCATATTTTACGCTTTAGAGGAATCCATGAGCAACGAGAAATATCAAATCAAATCTGTAAAAACCTGGGTCGAAGATTTGCAACTCACCCGACCATACACCATCGCATACAAAACGGTCGATGCTGTTGAGAACGCATTTGTGCAGATCGAAACCGGTGCCGGCATCACCGGAATCGGGGCGGCATCGCCGGGACCATATGTTACCGGCGAATCGTTTGAAATGTGCCGAAATGCGCTTCAGCAACACGCCGAAACTTTGCTGTTGGGGAAAGATATCCGCGAATATGTGAATATCAGCAGAACCCAAATTGAGCAACTGCCCAAAACACCCGGCGCTCGCGCAGCCATCGATATTGCTTTGTTTGATGCACTCGCGCAACATTACGATCTACCGTTGGCAAAATTTTTGGGGCTATCGCACCGCGAAATCCCGACTTCGATCACCATCGGCATCAAACCCAATATTTACGAAACGCTCGCCGAGGCGGATGAATATTTGGGACGCGGTTTCCGCATCATCAAATTGAAAATCGGGATCAATCTGGATCAGGATATCGAAACCACCAGCAAATTGTTCGAACTGGTTGGCAAAAAAATGAAAATTCGTGTCGATGCCAATCAGGGATATTCCCCTGCACAATTGACGAAATATTACAACGCCACAAAAAATTTGGGATTGGATTTGATCGAGCAACCGGTTCCCAAAGAAAAACCGGAGCTGATGCAAGAAGTTGACGCAGCCGTTCGTGCGGTTTGCGCAGCGGACGAAAGCATTCAATCCCCCGGCGATGCGTTAAAACTGGCTGCCCAACCGCAGCCGTTCGGCATTTACAACATCAAATTGATGAAATGCGGTGGCGTTTATCCGGCAATGCAAATCGCCGAAATTGCACGACTTGCCGGCATTTCACTGATGTGGGGATGTATGGATGAAAGTATTGTGAGCATCAGCGCAGCGTTGCATGCGGCGTTCGCCAGCCCGGCAACCAAATATCTGGATCTGGACGGCAGTCTCGATCTCGCCCGCGATATCGTTTCCGGTGGATTTACCATCAAAGACGGGATGATGTCCATTTCCGATAAACCCGGGTTGGGCATTCAGCGGCTGTAATACGGCATCGCATTTTCTTTGAACATCAGGCGGGAATTTTTCCCGCCTTTTTTGTCGAAAAATTTTTACTTTTTTTGAAACTTTTAAAGCCAAATACCGTCTTACTCCCCATCTGAGCCGCCTACCAGATTCGTTTTTATCCGATAAATTATTGGTTAACAACTTCATTTTATTTTGAAAATATCACCGCCTGTGTATCAAAATATCATCAAACCTAAATGGGAGTTTTTATGATGCAACAGCGTTTCAACAGATCTGCCGGCGTGCTTGCACTGCTGATGCTGCTCGGTTCGTTTTCCGTTTTCGCACAAACGAACCTCACTCAACTGCGGGTCAGCCCACACGCAAGTGTTTCACAAACAATTGGTTTTACTGAAATTACGATCGATTATCATCGCCCTGCGGTGAATAATCGGCAAGTGTGGGGCGGGCTGGTGCCTTATGGGATGGCGCCGGGTCAGCCGTTCAATTTTAACAAACCGTTCCCCTGGCGAGCAGGTGCAAACGAAAACACAACCATTGCGTTTTCGACAGATGTTACCGTAAACGGCGCGAAAATTCCTGCCGGAACATACGGTTTACACATGCTCCCCGCCGAAAATGGCGACTGGACAATTATTTTTAACAAAGATAACGCATCGTGGGGCAGCTTCTTTTATGATGAAAAACAGGATCAGGCACGGGTTAAAACCAAACCGGTTTCCGCGCCGTTCAGCGAATGGTTGTATTACGGATTCGAAAATCTATCCCAAAATTCTGCCGTTGGCTATTTGCACTGGGCGGATTTGAAAGTGCCGTTTACGGTGGAAATCGATTTACACGAGACTGTTTTGGCAAGCTATCGCGAACAACTGACAAATCTGGCGGGATTCAACTGGCAGGCGTGGATGCAGGCTGCCAATTATTGTGCCCAAAACAACACCAATCAGGCGGAAGCACTGGTCTGGATTGAAAATTCGATTGCCAGAAACCGCGATGTGCGAAATCTTGCGATCAAATCTGTTTTGCTGGAGCAAACCGGAAAAATGGCTGAATCTAAAAATATTGAAAAAGAAACCCTGGAATTAGCCAAAAATACGGATATCGAAGCCGATTTGAATACTGCGGGTTACAACTTTTTATTCAATAATAAAACAGAGCAAGCGATCGAAATTTTCAAATTGAATGTAAAAAAACACCCGGATTCGTGGAATGTTTACGACAGTCTTGCGGAAGCGTATCAACAGCAGGGCAATACTTCTGAGTCCATCAAATTGTATCAAAAAGCGATGGCAATGGCGCCGGACGGGCAAAAAAACCGAATCCAGAATGCCATCAACAGCCAAATGAACTAATTTAGCCATCTCCTCAGCGATGCTCCGGCGATTTCCATATTTGTCGGAGCGTCGTTCTTATTTCGCCAATATATTGATTTTTATCGGATTAGTTCGAGATTTTGTCTAATTCTTCCTCTTTGACCCACACCCTTGCGTAACGCACACCCGTTTTTTCGTCAACATAAATTTTATCGGCATCATCCGGAACGCTGTTCCCGAAAACCGGTATTCGTTTATATCCGTTACAACATTTTTCTGCATCACTTTTATTTGACCACACGTGGTTCCTTGAACGGCAAAAATACATGAGCATAACCTCCATGTTATGTTCGATTGTTAAATTATTCATGTCAATTAATGCGAGTTTACTACGGAGAAAAGCCGCAATTTCAGCTGAAATAAAAATTTATACCCATTTCGGCTGAGCTATAATTATTCGGTATAGTTTTTTACAACTTTAAGAGAAATATTTTCCAAAAATTTCGTTTGTGGCAATCTGATCCGATGTTATAATTAGACCGATTCGAAAAATAAAGCGAGCCAATGGCTGGGAAAACAAAGGCGTTATCTGATGATTTACAACTACTTACGACATTTATTATTGCTGTCATTCGTGTTGGTGTTCGGCTGCGCAGACACCAGTCCTGATATTTTTGTGGAAGTTCATGGACAGGTTTTGGCAACGGACGCGGTAATTAAAGCCTATCGAAACTCAGATGAGTTCAAAACACAAAAAGAGGTTCAGCGGCAATCGCTGGTAAAATTTGTGAATGAAAAATTTGTTGGGGATCTGCTGCTCCGGGTTGCGGGATACGAACAACATCTGGAAAAAAATCCCGAGGTTCAAACAATATTGCAGGACCGTAAACGGCATTTGCTGATCGGAAAAAACGGTGTGCTTTTTCAGTCGATTCTCCCCGCCAACATCGAAATTTCAGAAGAGGAGTTGACAGCGTTTTATATCAAAAACAGGCTCGAATTGCGGGTGGATCACATTCGTGTTCAATCGTTGGCGCTGGCGGATTCGCTGTATCAGTTGCTAAAAAACGGCGAAAATTTTGAAAAATTGGCACAAAATTATGCACACAATTATCGGGTAAACGAATTTTTTGGCATCGGTGAACGCGATCCGATTTATGAAATGACAGCATTTGAGCTGGCTGCCGGGGAAATTTCCAAACCCGTCAAAAATGCCGACGGTTATTTTATCATCAAATTGCTGGAAACCCGTGAACGCCAATTGCCGCCATTTGAAAGCGTTCGGGACAGCCTGAGTGAACAATTCGCCGGGATAAAAAAAGCATTATTTATGAGCAGTTATTTTGAGGATATCCACCGGCAATTTAATGAAAAATATAACGATACAGTGTTACAGGAAATTTGCCGGGCATTTGAAAACAGAAACGGCGATTACAGATTGAATTCCCAGCGATTGCGGAAATTTTTGGATGAACCCGCCATCACCAGCGACGCCGGGCAAAAAACAGTGGCCGATCTGGCCCGATTTTATGAATCGATGTCACAGGAAGCAAGTTTTCCCATCCTGCAGCTTGCCGATGCACACGCGCTGGCGCGAATGGCAATTGAGCCCGATTTGATGTATCGCGATGTCATTTTGCGCGGATTGGATAAACATGAGCATTTTGACGCAGCAATATCATCGTTACAGGATAGCCTTGTTGAAGCTCAATATTATCAACAGTTTATCGCAGATAAAATTAACGTTACGGATGCGGATATTGCGGGATACTACGGCGAGCATTTTGACAAATTCAAACAAATGCAAAAACCTGCGGCATTTGCGCGAATCCGCCAAATTTTAGAAGATGAACAAACAAAAAAAGCTGTTGATGATGTCACCAAACAGCTTCGGAAATTGTTTATCATTCGCTTTAATTCGATGGCAATTCAACGATCGCTTAACGAATTGAACAGCGAAAAACGGGGACTTGCCCAAAAATTTTAGCTCACATCAAATCTGTGACGAATAATTTTTGCTTCTTTCATAAAAACCACATCCTCGCTGATGTTGGTTGACAAATCGCCAACCCTTTCCAGCGACCGCACAACCCGGGCAATCGCAAATCCTTCCCGGATTTTTTCATTCTCTTTTTGCAATGATGCGATGGTATTCGCTACAATCCTATCGTAAAAATCATCCACATCGTTATCCATTGCGCACACTTTTCGCGCCAGATCCGAATCCTGATGCACAAATGCGCTCACCGCATCGTGGAGCATTTTACAGGCGATTTCACTCATTTGGGAAATATCACCGATGGCGTTCACCAACGGCGTTGTGCCCATTTCGATAACCGTGTTGGCAATATTCACCGCATGATCGCCGATTCGTTCGAGATCGTTGTTCATCTTCAATCCGCCAACGATAAAACGCAAATCGATGGCAACCGGTTGTTGCAGGGCGAGCAACGTCAAAATCTGGTCCTCGATGTTCACTTCCATCCGGTCGATTTCGTTATCGCGGGCTTTGACCTGCTCCGCAAGTGCAACATCGCTGCGTTCGAGCGCGACAATTGCCTGGCGAATGCTGTGCTCAACCTCATTCGCCAAAAAAATGAGGTCTTTTTTGATATTTTCTAATAAATGTTGAAATTTTTCTTTCATTTTCTCTTCACCCGTAAACTTGTTTTAATACAGCTTTTTATATCGAAAAAAATGGTTTATCTCAAAATTTGTTTAAAATATTTTGACAGTTCAACCATTTATTCCGCTATTTAATGCACGCTGTAAATTGATAAAATATAATCGTTTAAATATTTTTTCACCAAAAAGGATCAACCGAAACGTCCGGTGATGTAATCTTCTGTCATTTTGATGGACGGATTCGTAAAGATTTTCTTCGTTTTATCGAATTCGATCAGCTCGCCGAGCATCATAAATGCAGTGTAATCGGAAATCCGCGCAGCCTGTTGCATGTTGTGCGTTACAATCACAATTGTGTAATCTTTCTTTAATTCGTCGATCGTTTCTTCAATTTTTCCGGTAGAAATGGGATCGAGTGCGGATGCCGGTTCGTCCATCAGAATAATCTCCGGTTTGTTGGCGAGCGTCCGGGCGATACACAACCGCTGCTGCTGTCCGCCGGATAAATCCAGCGCGGAATTCGTCAACCGGTCTTTTACTTCTTTCCACAAATCCGCCTGCGTCAGCGACGATTCGACAATTTCATCCAGTTCGGCTTTGTTGGTGATTCCGTTTACTTTGGGGCCAAACGACACATTTTCCCAAATGCTCATCGGGAACGGATTTGATTTTTGGAAAACCATGCCCACCCGTTTGCGCAACTCTTCCAGCCGGATACCTTTGGCAAAAATATCCTGCCCTTCGATGAGCACTTTGCCTTCCAGATATACGCCGGGAATCAGGTCGTTCATTCGATTGAAACAGCGCAACAATGTCGATTTCCCGCAACCGGACGGCCCGATAAACGCCGTCACCTTTTTGTAAGGAATCTTCATGTTGATGTTTTTCAACGAATGCGCGGTTGGATTATAATAAAAATCGAGGTCTTTTGTCTCAATTGAAATCCGCTCATTCGCTGCAGTTTGCGAGTTTGTCGATTGGTTCCCCGGTTCCATTTGGGTTGGGGGTTTTACTTTTTCACCCATTTGATCAACCATTACGATCATCTCTCTTCTCTGATTAAAACGTTGATGTTTTGAATTTTTTTCTCAAATTATTGCGCACATAAATGGCAATCAGGTTCAGTAAAATAACGATCAGAATCAGCAGTAGTGCGGTGCTGTAAACCATTGGTTTTGCTGCTTCTACGTTGGGCGATTGAAACCCGACATCGTAGATATGAAAACCGAGGTGCATAAATTTGCGATCCAGGTGCAGGAACGGAAACGTTCCGTCCAGCGCCAGTGTGGGTGCCAGTTTTACAACACCGGTGATCATCAGCGGTGCAACCTCGCCGGCACCGCGGCTGATTGCCAAAATTAATCCGGTGAGAATACCGGGCATGGCGTTTGGCAGCACCACTTTGCGAATCATTTGCCAACGGGTGGAGCCGAGTGCCAGCGCGCCTTCTTTGTTGGCTCGCGGTACTGCCAGCAATCCTTCTTCTGTTGCGACCACCACTACCGGCAGCGTCAGCAATGCCAGCGTTAGCGATGCCCATAAAATGCCACCGGTGCCAAATGTTGGCTCGGGCAATTTATCGCTGAAGAAAAACTGATCGATGCCGCCACCGACAAAATACACAAAAAATCCCAGCCCGAACACTCCGAAAACAATAGACGGCACGCCGGCAAGATTATTCACCGAGAGCCGGATAAAACGGGTGACGGGTCCCTGTTTGGCGTATTCGTTGAGGTAGATGGCAGCCATCACGCCAAACGGCACAACAGCAATGGACATGAGAATTACCATCATCACAGTACCAAAAATTGCCGGAAAAACGCCGCCTTCGGTATTGGATTCGCGCGGATCATCCGCAACAAATTCCCAAACTTTGCCCAGATAGTGCCAGCTTTTGGCAAACACACCCATCGAATTTGGCAGATAAAAGCGCACAACTTCCGAAAGCTGGATGTTTTTTTCGCGGCCATCAGCAGTGGTTGCAACCACATAAATTTCCCGTTCGCGGGTGATCAACTCTGTCAAACGGTCGGTGAGCAGCTGATATTCGGTAGCAATTTCCTGCTCCATTTTTTCCGCTTCCACCTGCAAATCCGCCAACCGTTGTTGTCCTGTACTGGTGCGCCCTTCTGCCGAAAGACTCAGAATGTTGATTTCGCGCTGCAACTGGGTCAACGGTTCCGCGAGCAGCGCTAACTGATGTTTCAGGTCTTCCACTGTCTCGCGTATTTCGACGGCAGCTTCATGTGCTTCGCCGGTTTGTTCGATCAAATTTTCATTTTGCTGATCAAATTTTTTGTCAAGAAAATGGAGTTCCGAAATCGTGCCATAAAAATTGCCGTATTCCAGTCGTTCAAAAACAACGGCTTTTTCCGGACGGGTTTCGCTCTGCACTTCCGGGTTTTTGAGCCATTTGAAATCCAGCCCATACAAATCGCGGTTACCGATTTTCAACTGAAACCGGTCCAGCATATAAAATGTGCCGTCCTCGTTGAAAAATTTGTCTGTTTTTTCTTCCCAATGCTCGCCCATGTATTTTTCGCCATCGGTCATAGTTACAGCCACAACATCGCGGGGCCAGAAAAAGCCAAGACCTTTAACGAGAATAATTACGACAATCCACGCGACCATCATCAGGGATAGCAACAGTCCGAGACTGGCTGCAAAAATGTAGGAATCGCCTTTTTGCCGAAAATAACTGATTCTACGTTCCATAATTCCTCAAATTATCCAAAATCTCATTTTCAATTTTATGTGAATCTGTTCCGCTTAGCCGGATCAGAATCGGGCATATTTTTTCCGGAGCCGGTCTCCGATCAGCGATGACACCGTATTCAACACAAACGTGAACAAAAAGAGTAGCAGCGCGGTGAAAAACAACACGCGATACAGCGTTCCGCCAACCGGCGCTTCGGGAATTTCAACGGCAATGTTGGCGCTCATCGCCCGGAAGCCGTTGAATGGGCTAATATCGAGAATCGGTGTGTTACCGGTAGCCATCAGCACAATCATCGTTTCGCCGACGGCGCGCCCCAAGCCCAGCATGATTGCCGCAAAAATACCGCCGGAAGCAGCCGGAAGCACCACCCGCCGAACCGTTTGCCAGCGCGAAGCACCCAGCGCAAGCGATGCGGATGTGAGCGATTTTGGCACGTTTGCCAGCGAATCTTCCGCTACTGTAAAAATAATCGGGATAACCGCAAAGCCCAGTGCAAACCCGACGATCAGGCTGTTACGGGTTTCGTAAGTTATATTGAAGCTGGAATACAGCCACTGTTGGAAATTCCCTGCGAAAAACCAGCCTTCCATTGTTGTGCCAAAATTATACGACAGCCAATATGCCAGCAGCACAAAAGGCACCATGAACGCCATTTCCCAACCGGCGGGAATTTTTACCCGGCGATCTTCCGGGATCATCCACCAAACGAACACACCCAGCGCAAACGCAACCGGCAACCAGAAGGTGAACAGCATAACCGTCATTAAATGATCCTCAAAAACCGGTGAAAAATATAGCCCGGCAAGAAATCCGATAACAACACTCGGCAACGCAGCCATAATTTCGACGGTGGGCTTAACCATCCGCGCCATCCAGTCCGGCGAAAATTGCGAAACATAAACCGCTGCCAAAATTGCCAGCGGAATAGAGAAAAGCATCGCGTAAATGGTGCCTTTCAGCGTTCCGAAAATTACCGGAATGAGGCTTAATTTAGGTTCGAATTCATCACTGCCGCCGGTTGATTGCCACACAAATTCCGGTTGCGGATAGCCTTCGTACCACACTTTTCCGAAAAGGGTTTTGGCAGTCGTTTCCGGATGCGGGTTGTCCAGCGCGTAAAAACTAAAGCGGTGTTTTTGATCTACCAGCACAATCCCGTTCGATTTTGGCGAAAAAGCGCTGGCGGATACCGGGTTTTCACTTTCGAGAAATGACAACTGGGTTTGTCCCGATGTTGCGTAATGCAGTTTTGCCGCACCGTGCGAATCGATGGTTAAAAAGTTACGGTTCCGCGATGACATTTCCATGATTGTCACCGGGTTTTGGTGCGATGTAAACGTATGTATTTTCTGAAACTTAAACAGATTATTGGGCGTCCGCACCGGAAACCAGACTTCCACCGAACCGGCAGCCGTGCCAATCGCCAATGCCTGATCGCCAAGCAAATAACCGAGTGCGGTAATTTGCTGATTATCAGACTGCCATTCATCTTTTAATTGGATAGTTTCGTAATCGCTGATGTCGTACCATTGCAAATTGCCATTACGATGCCCGATCACCAGATTTTCGCCATTGTGGCTGGCGGTAATTGCGGTGATCCGTGCGCCGTCAATTTTTTTATTGAAAGAATCATGGAAAAATTCTTCCTCATCGTCAGCATCGTAAATTCGCAAATGCAGATCATTATTTTGATCGACGTATGCCCAAAACCGCGACAAATCTTCATTTTGGACAAATGACAACCCGACGATTTGCGTTTTGCTGCTATCGGCAGCCGGGGGCGTTTGCCACGTTTCGAGCTCCTCAAATGCGGGAACAATTTCGCGTGCCGCAGTTTGGCTATATTTTGGCGTCATCTCAATTTCGGCCGTAATAACACGCCCGGAATCCGTGCCCACAGCGAACACTTCGCGGGTCAGGTTACCTTTTACGGCGCTCAAAATCCGTTCGTTGCCAACCAACGACAGCTGTTTTTCCATCAATGGCTGATTGTCTTTTAAGCGATAAAAGCGAATCAACCCGTTTTCATCGAGCATGTAACCGACTTCCTGATACGCATCGATCCCGGTCAGCAGCACCCGGCTTTCAGCACTTCCGGCGGGAATGGAAAATACCTCTTCCACCGATGCGCTTTTTGCGAGCGGGAGGCTCTGGTAAAGCAAAAACAGCAAAATTGCCGAAATGCTGATAATGATACCGTAACCGCCGGCAGTAATCATTCGTCGCGCCCAGCGATCAGCGCGATACACTTTTTGATAATGGGAATCGCGGTCGGCTTTGTTTTCGGAAAAGGAAGATTTTTGTTCCGTTTGATTACTCATTTCTGAACTACGTTAAGTTAATATTAACAATCGTTTATCATTTTTAAATTTTACCCTCAGAACCGGTGCGGACACCAGCCTGAGGGTAATAATTTTATCAGAGGAAAAATTCTGTATTTCGTATTTGTTCCGTGCTTATGAGCCGGATTCCAACATTTGAAGCTGCTGCATAACGACATCATAAGACAGCGGCAGATAACCATCTTTCACCACAATTTCCTGCCCTTCGTAGCTCAACACAAATTTCAGGAATTCTTTCACCAGCGGATCGAGCGGTTTGGTGGGCGATTTCACGATGTAGAGGTAGAGATAGCGGGACAGCGGATAATCGCCGCTGAGCACATTTTCGTAGCTGCCATCGTAAACTTTGTCACCTTTTTTGTCGCTTAAAGCCAGGGTTTTTACGCCGGATGTTTTGTATCCGATACCGCTGTAACCCATCGCAAATTTGTCTTCGGTGATGCCCTGAACCACGGATGCGGAGCCGGGCTGCTCTTTTACGGCGTCTTTAAAATCGCCTTTTTTGAGCGCTTCATCTTTAAAGTAACCGTAGGTACCGCTGGCGGAATTACGTCCGAACAGCCGGATCGGCTGATTTGCCCATTCGCCGGTCAATCCCAAACCACCCCAGGTGACGATGTCTTCCGCGATGCCGCGTTTCCGGTTTTTGGAGAAAACCGCGTCCACTTCGTCCAGCGAGAGCGATTTCAACGGGCTGTCTTTGTGAACGAAAACCGCCAGCGCATCCAGCGAAGTGCGGATTTCGGTGGGTTTGAACCCGTATTTTTTCTCGAACGAATCGATTTCTTTGGACTTCATCGGGCGGGACATCGGGCCGAATTGCGCGGTGCCTTCGATGAGTGCCGGCGGTGCGGTCGAGGATCCTTTTCCTTCGATCTGCACATTCACCAGCGGATAGTGTTTGCGAAAACCCTCCAACCACAGGGTCATCAGGTTGTTCATCGTATCGGAACCGATACTGTTGGCATTTCCACTAACGCCGGTCGCCTTTTTGTACTTCGGAATGCGTTCGTCAACCTTGGTTTCCGCAGATGCGCTATACATGCCCAATGTGGCAATCATCAGCACAGCCAGCAGAATTTTGTTTGCATTGTTCTTTTTCATTTTGCCTCCTTTTGTAGACGTATTGTTTTTAATTTCTCAATGCGCCCAAAAATTAGTATTTCAATGTTGCAATTCTGTTACAAGTCCGTTGCAATGGCAATGTATTTTACATTACAAGTTAACAGTGAACTGGGAACGGATTTTGAAAATACTGTCCGCACCTTCGGCTGCAGGCATCTCTATTTCGCCATTTAGCTGGATACGGGTGTTTTTTCCAAAATAGAATTCCGGGCCAAAACGCACGTAAGATGCTTCATCTTTTTCAACATCGCCATTCGGATCAATAAATGAGAAGCCGGCGGCAAAACCAATGCCGTCCATCCCGCCAAAATTCTCATTCGCAGATGCCAGTTTTTTCATCCAGCGACCGGTCAAGTCCAGCAGCATAAAACTGGTGTTATCCGCCGTCCCGATAAAATCTTTGCTGACCGAACCGAAAACCGCACCGCCTTCGATATCGAGTCCGGCATCTTTCAGATAAAATCCAAAATCCGGAGCAATCGCGGTTACGGCGCCCGTATTATCCAGCGAATCCACCGCGATTTCATTGCCAAGCGTGTTGCTCACCGCAGAAATGCCGATTTCGATAGCGTCGCTTAGCTCCACATCCAACCGTCCGGCGAACATTTTGCCATTGTTAATATCATCCGATTTGGATGATCCGGCGGTTTCGCGCTCACCTTCACCCGCGCCGTTGGAATAGTTGATTGCAAATTCCGCTTTTTTGCCAAGATCGCCACCAATTTCCACGCCGACATGCCGGGCGGAAAGCAACATGCCATCCAAAAATCCGGCGACCGCGCTGCGCTCAACCAACAGCAATTTCCCGGAGGAACGTTTGAATTCTTCCCGCCAAACCGGCACTTTGAATTGCCCGAAGCGAAAATACCCTTCGCCAAATAGTTTGATCTCGCCTTCCGCATCTTTTAACACAGGAACGTTATCGCGAATATCAAATTGAATTTTACCGCTAACAAAATCCGTCATATTAACGCTGGTTTGCAAGCGGACCCGGCGCATCCGGAATCCCTGATTGGTTCTGCCGGCATCTGCATCTGTATTGGAATCATATAAATGTTGCATTTGTACACGCCCGCTGAACGACCATTTTTTGGCGTTTTTAATTTCGATATCATCTGCCAACAACGTGTGATTAATGAAGAAAAACAGTATTAAACTCAACAGCCACTTCGTCCCGGATAAACGCATACATCCTCCATCTGATAAAATTATGTAAATTTGCGAATATTTTGTCTTTCGCTCAGTTAATGTTACAAGCGTTGCAATTATAACGCTTTAAATGTTACAATTGTGTTACAAACGAGCTAACAATTCATGACGATATTTGAAGATATTACGGAAGGAGTGTTTTTTGCGAAAAAAAAAGTGCCGGCTAATCAGCCGACACTTCAGGTTAAAACAATTCAAAAATTTGAGTTAAAACGATAGAATTTACCCAAAAATTGATTTCAGAATATAGTAAAACAGAATTGCAAAAATAGCACCGGCCGGGATGGTTACGACCCATGATATGACAATATTAGTAACCACTCGCAGGTTTAATGCGCCAATGCCGCGGGCAAGTCCCACACCCAAAACTCCACCAACCAACGTGTGAGTAGTGCTGATGGGCAAACCCAATTTTGATGCGATAACAATGGTGGTTGCTGCAGCAAATTCCGCCGAGAATCCCCGGGTTGGGGTGAGTTCGGTTATTTTTTTCCCGATGGTTAGCATAACCCGCCAACCCCAGGTTGCCAAACCAACAACAATACCAACGCCACCCATACCGAGCACCCAAAGCGGTACGGCTGTTTTCGCAGAAATCACTCCGGTGGTTACGATTGTGATAACAGATGCCAGTGGCCCAACCGCATTGGCAACATCGTTTGCGCCGTGTGCAAATGCCACAAACGCCGCACTCAAAATTTGCAAATAGATAAATATTCGTTCCACAGTTTTGAACTCGGTGCTGCCCTGCTCGACGGTTACGCCTTTGGAAACCTCTTTATCAATCACTTCCAAGCTGTTCAAAATCGATTTAATCTGGTCGCGAACATCACCACTTGCAGAGCTTTGGACTTTATTTAAATGCTTTATTGCCTTGCCCAAACTATCACCGACAACTTCCGGCTGCCGGAGAACAACCCGCTCTTTGACGACAACAGGCTTGATTCGCTTGACCAAAAAATGACTGATTACCGCTGCAATAGCGCCAATTAGCATCGCAATCAACAGCGAGTCACCAAAGCTGAGATCCAGTTTTAGATTTTTGAGTCCTTTAAATACCATCGTTAACGTGAGGATAAAAAACACAAAAAAAACCAGGTAGGGAGTTACCCGCCTGGCTGCGCGAATGGGGTCATCGCTGTCGTAAATGGTACGCCGGATGAGCATAAAAATCAGGAATGCAATGGTGCCGCACATCAACGGAGAAACCACCCAACTGGCGACAATAGAACCAACCTGCGGCCAGTCTGCGGCAGCAACACCGCCGTACATCACACCAAAACCCAACACCGCACCAACAATGGAGTGGGTTGTCGAAACCGGCCAACCATAATATGATGCCAGTTGTAACCAAATGGCGGCAGCCAATAATGCGCCAATCATCCCAAATGCGAGATCCATTTCGTGCCCGGTAAAAATTTCCGGGTTGATGATTCCTTTTCGAATGGTTTCCGAAACGTGAGTTCCGACAAGAAATGCACCGGCAAATTCCAAAACAGCCGCAATGATTACTGCTCTTTTGATTGTTAAAGCACCGGACCCAACCGATGTTCCCATTGCGTTGGCAACATCATTTGCCCCAATACTCCACGCCATATAAAAACCCGCAATCAGTGCAATTCCCAATACAACGGTTTCAATAGCCATAAGAATTTTCTTCCTTAATCATTCTAATTCAGTATTTGCGTCAATATTCAAAAATAAAATGCTGTAAGTTAGTGTATTTCCAACAACATACGCACACGATTAGCCAGTTTTTCCGCATTATTGCTTAACGAAGCAATAGCCTGCAGAATATTATTCCAAAGGATAAAACTGCTCACTGAAAGCTTGCTATCCATATTGTATAGTTTTTTGTTGAGTTCGCTTTGCAAAACATCTGCCTGATGTTCCAGATAAGCAACTTCTTCGATCATCTTCTTCACTTTTTCGGCTTCTTTTCCGCCAAAAGATGCTTCCAGCAGCTCGTCCATTTCCTGCATTATTTTATGGACATAATTGGCAGCTTCAATATTTTTATCGATAAATTTTTGCAACTCATCCTCAAGTCCTTCCAGCGGCTCAAGCTTTTTCAGCGTCATCATCACGCCAATGTCCTCTGCTTTATCGGCCATCCGGTCCTGCAGGGATAATATTTCCAGAAGATCGGCCCGGTTCACTGCCAAAAACAGACCTTTGGGCAAATTATTGCGAATCTCGTTTTTGGTCAGATCCGCCGCGTGTTCCAGTTCTGAAATTTCCTGCGCCACTTTTTTCAATTTCTTGAAATCCCGTTGATAATAGGCTTCAAACAAATTGGTTACTTTGTTAACACAAATCGCCACTTTTTCCATGTGCGATTGCAGTGGCTCAAAAGGCGATTTCGCAAATAGATTACGAAATACATTCATAGAAAATCTCCACCTTGAATTGATATTAATTCGGCATTTTGCATTACAATTGTTACAGACATATTAATTTTTGTAACAAAGGTTACAGTTTAATTAATATAACACTAAAAACCAAAAGAAATTGATTGTTGTCTGCTCTGCAGGTGGGTCTGATTTGGTGTGAAATCGGGAGGGTAAAAAATAATGACAGGTATCTCAAAACACAAAACAGGTGGGCAATTGCCAAAAAATTGCGGATCAAAAAACCATATCCTCAAATACGGAATTTTAGGATTGGAGCATCGCTTCAACGGTTGCGATAACGGTATCTATCGTAAATGGTTTGGCGATAAATTTGCTGTTTTTATCCAGCAGTTGATCCAATTCCTGCTGCTCGACATACCCGCTCATCAACACAATTTTTAGATCGGGGTTAATCCGGCGCATTTCTTTGAACGCGTTTTTGCCATCCATTACCGGCATTTTCCAGTCCAACATTACCAGGTTTACTTTGGCGCTGTTTTGGTGATAATAATCTACACCTTCCTGCCCGTTTTCAGCCAAAACAACCCGATATTTGAATCGGGAAAACACGGTTTTCAGCATTTTTCTGATGGTATCGTCATCATCGACGATTAGCAAGGTTGGTGCCGCATGTCCTTTACTGCTCTGTGGGTTCAATTGCTTCATCGTCCTCATTATTCGGTAGTGTGATCTTTCCGTAGATCAAAACTTCTACGATAAAGTCGATTTATGATATCGTTCAACAGTTATTTCCCACTGTCGCTGCAGACTCCGGCAGCTTTTCAGGCGCAAGATAATCGAAAATTAAATGCACGTAAATAGCATAAAAACTTAATTTGACAAAAAATATACATCAATCAAGTAGAATTTTTGCTACAAAACATTCCATATTAATACGATACGTTACATGTTTGTAAACAGCTGATCAGCGCTATTTTTTCGACAAAGAAAATAGCGATTCTGCTATTCCACCAAACCTTCGCGCAGCGCGTAACGAATAATATCCGCATTGCTTTTCATGTTCATTTTCCGCAAAATCCGGGTGCGGTGCGTACTGACAGCGCTTAAACTCAGCGATAATTCATCGGCGATATCCTTCAGTTTCTGCCCCGAAGCAATCATCCGCATCACCTGATATTCCCGGTCAGAAAGCAACTCGTGCGCTGGTTTATTATCTTTATTATCATATCCGGAAATGAGTTGCTCAACAACATTTGAGCTGAAATATACTTTTCCCGCCAATACCCGTTTCAATGCGGAAACAAACTCTGTCGGATCACCATCTTTGGTTAAATAACCGCTGGCGCCCGCTTTCATTGCCCGAACGGCATACTGGTCTTCAGAATACATGCTTAAAATAAGCACCGGCACATCCGGTTTCACCCGTTTAAGCTCCTGCAGCACTTCCAACCCGTTTCGTCCCGGCATGGAAATATCCAGAAAAACGGCATCGAATGAACTTTTGAAAATTTTACTAAGCACTTCCTGACCGTTGCTCGCTTCCTCTACCACAATTTCTTCCGACGCAGCCTGAAGTGTTTGCATTAAGCCCTGGCGAAATACGGGATGATCATCAGCAATCAGAATTTTGGTCATTTTGGCTCTCCTTTGTTAATTTAATGGCACTATTACGTTTACGGCTGTTCCCTCGCCGGGAGCACCCTCGATACTTACGGTACCGCCGAGTGAATGGATACGCTCACGCATTCCAATCAAGCCGAAAGTTTTGGGTGTTTTGAGATGCTCCTGATCAATCCCGATACCATTATCGCGGATGGTCATGAACAAATCGTCACCGTCTATAAAAATGTCTACATCAATTTCCGTTGCGTTGGCATGCCGGAAAATATTCGTCAACGCTTCCTGAAAAACCCGGAACAACGCACTGCCGCGCTGTTCGTCGATGACAATATTGTCGTCTATCCGAACATTAAACTGAATGCCCGAACGCTGCTGAAACTCTTTCGATTGCCAGGCGACCGCTGCGGCAAAACCGAGGTTGTCCAACATGCTGGGGCGTAATTTGCGGGAAATTTCCCGAACTTTTTTGATGGTAATGTTAATAATTTCGGACATTGAACGGGTTTTTTCGAACAATATTTTTGCGTTTGCCGGGAAGCGTTTTTCCAGCCAGGTGATGTCCATTTTCAGCGCGGAAAGCTGCTGCCCGAACTCGTCGTGAATTTCCCGGGCGATCCATTTTCGCTCCTCTTCGCGCGTTGTTTCGAGATGCGCGGAAAGCGACTGCAATTCTTCTTTGTAGCGATTCAGCTCTTTTTCCGTAATTTCCCGGCGCTTCACTTCCGCGTTCATGTCTTCGATTCTGTTTTTATACATCGTTTGCCGGCGCCGTAATCGATCGGCGAGATCGTCCGATTTTGCTTCCAGCAAATGGTGTTCGTTCCAACGTTCGGTAACATCAACCAAAATGAGCTGCGTGCCAACCGGATCGCCGTATTTATCATCGATAACTGCTGTAAAAATATCAACATAAAGGATGTCGTCGTTGTTGCAGGTTAAGCGAACATCCCGTAAAATTTCCGGCGCAAATTCGCCGGTGAACATTTTCGAAATTCGTTGCTGATCGGCTTTGTCGATAAAATTGATCATATTTTTGCCGACCAGCAATTTTTCGTCATAACCCAGCATCACCGATGTGAACTGGTTGCAATAATCGATTTGCCCGTTCAAATCCAGCATCAAAATGCCCTGCGGCGCTGTGTTCACCAATTTGTGATAGCGTTCGATGCTCTGCCGAAGTTTTTCCTCCGCTTCCCATTCCTTCCGTAAATCCCAGAATACGGCAAGTAAGCCGGGTTTTCCGTTGTAGCTGATCGCCCGGGTGAACACTTTTACGGGAATTGAAACCCGGTTTTTGGAAATCAATTTCATCCGGGTCAGTTCTTCGGAATCGTTACTTTGCAGGTTAAAAATAAGTTCAGTGTATTTTAGCCGCTGCTCGATGCCAAATAATTCCGAAATGTTGAGCCGCTGCAATTCCTCGCGGGAGTAATCGAGCATGCTCATCAGCGATTCGTTGCAGTACAAAATCCCTTTTTGCAGGCTGACAACGCAAACGCCTGTCGGGAAACTTTCCATCAAGGTATTGAGGCGATTTCTGTTTTCATTCATTTCCTGCTCAACGGTTTTTCGGCCGGAAATATCCTGGCAAACGAGCAAAATGCGCGCTTCACCGTTGCGATCGCGAATAACCCGGGCTGTCGCTTCTACCCAAAATGATGCCGCGCCATTGCGATGCATCCGGATTTCGGTTCGATCGGTTTCACCGGTATTTTCCAGTTGTTTCTGCAAAAAATGATTGATTTTTGAGCTATCCTGTTTGTCCGCCAGTTGTGCAAAAGGCTTGCCCAAAATATCATCGATACGATATCCCAATTCCTCCGCACCAAAAATATTGACTGATAAAATTGCCGATTTTTGATCGAGCATAATCTGTATCGACGGCATTTCATCGTAAAGTTGCCGGAATCGTTCTTCGGTAAATTGCAGCACCGTTTCCAGATGTTTTTGTTCTGAAACATCCTGTATTGCCCATGCGATCGCGCCGTCCGGTAATCGTCGCAAACGCATTGCCAACTCGCGCATTTTTCCGTTCGAGCCGGGCAAATGTACGCTGCCCTGCCATTCTCCCAAGCGTTTAATTTGTGGCAGCGCATCGCGATTTATTTTGTGAACTACACTTTCCGGCAAACTTTCTGCCCAGATTTTTTCGCTCCATTTTTGCTTTCGATCCAACCCGAATCGCTGCAGAAAAGCGGGATTGAGATACACCCAGCGATTCTGTGCATCGCTGAGCGCCATGCCTTCGGTGGTAATTTTTGCAATTTCGTGCCAGTTGCGCAGTAACTTAATTCGCTGACGCAAATCGCCGATCTCCCCGAGCAATTGCTGTTTGGCTTCCTGCAAGTTGCGCAATTCGGCATCCGATGGAGCGGGCTTCGGTGTTACTTTTTTGGGCTTCTTTGCAACCGGTTCGTTCGCCACCGGGCTGGAAAACAGCCACATTTGCCCAAGAATCTGCCCCTCCCCTTCCAGTTGCTCTACACTCAGCTCAACGCTTTCGCCATTTTTGAGCAGCAATTTTTCCCGGTTGGCGGAATAGGGATTTTCCTGAATTTTCATCCGCCAATTATGCAGTTGGCGGTTATTTTTCAACTGTTTTTCGATAAAACTAACGGCTAATTCATCATCCCCCGATTCCAGAAAATAACGGGGAATTTGCCAAATGTTGATTAATTGCGGGTTGTGACCAATCAGATTTCCGGACATGTCAAACAGGAGAACGCCTTCGCTTCTGGCGCCCAAAAGAACACGGATCATCGACCGCAAATTTCCCAATCCGGTTTCGATCTGCTTTCGCTCAAGTTCGCCCCAGTTTAACTTTGCTTTTGCACGGGCAAGTTCAAAAACCAGGTCGTTTACTTTTTTTTCGTTATCTTTTGGCTGATCTTCCAGCACGGTAATGCTCCAGTGTTCAACACGAATGAATATATTTGTTAACCGGTTTACTCATCATTTTATAACGCCTGATAACCCGAACAAATTTGTCCAGATATTTATCGGATGCAACAAAAATTACCGGAAATTTCCAAACTGAAATGTCCGAGTTGGCAATAGCCATGCCAGCGGAATCATCCGTTGCGGCATAAATCAAGTACATTTGGATTAAATAGCGGAAGAGAAATCATTAATTTTCATGATATCTTCCATGATAATGTGCCGGTTTCACAGCACGTTGCTCACCTGTTAGTTGATGTTAAACATGAATTTAGCGAAAATATCTTATCACAACAGGCAGAAGCCTTCATCCCTGAACCCTAAAAAAAATACGGAACCAGAGCGGTTCCGTAATGATATTACAAAATCCTGTTAATATTTACAATGGATTCGCAAAAATATTTTTCGGGCACCCGCAAAACCTGCACAAATATCCAAAAAAATGTTGGTTTTAACGGTGCGATTTGCGCTGTTGCGCACAAAAACTACACCCGTTCCAACAGAATTTCCTCAGCATGTTTCAACTGATCTACGGTGTTGATGCCGTGCGTTTCTTCGACATTTTCTGTAGGAAAAGCCGCTATTTTTTCGCCGCGCTGAACGTAAATTTTCAGCACATCCGGCAAATAATATTCGCCCTGCTTGTTGTCATTTTTCACTTTCGGCAGTGTTGCGAACAGCTCCTTTGCATCAAACAGGTAAATGCCCACGTTAATTTCGCGGATTTTTCGGATGTCTTCGCTGGCATCTTTTTCTTCGACAATTTCTTTCACAAAACCATCTGCATCGCGAACCACACGACCGTATCCGGTCGGATCGTCCATCATTGTGGTGAGCATCGTTGCCAACGGCTGCTGTTGGTTGTGATAATCCACCAATTTTTGCAGACTTTGCGCCTGAAGCAACGGCACATCACCTGATAGCACCAAAATGTTACCATCGTAATTCTGGAATTCCGGCGCAGCTTGCATAACGGCGTGACCGGTTCCCAATTGCGGGTCCTGAACGGCAAATTTTACATTGCGATTTTTCAACGCTTCCCGAACCAATTCACGTCCGTGACCGATAATAAGCACCACTTTTTCGGACTGAATTTGCTCGGCGGCATCTATCACGTAATGCACCATCGGACGATCGTTCAACGGGTGCAACACCTTCGGTAAATCGGATTTCATTCTCGTGCCTTTTCCGGCAGCTAAAATCACGGTTGATAAAGAACTCATTTCCACTCCTTTCGAATTCATGTTATTTAACTTATCCCTAACATAATCGCGCATCCGGCAACGGGCTTTAACAAACAACCGATTTTGCCGGCTACAGCCGATCAATTTACAGCGAAAATCTTGTGAAATTGTGACCGGGATAAATTTTGGCGGAAGCCGGCTTTTGCAGAAATTATTCGAGGATGACGCCGCCGCCCAAACAGCGGGTGCCGTCATAAAATACAGCGAATTGTCCGGGCGCGATGCCGGAACGATCCGGTTGTTCGAGCTGAACTTTGGCGCGATTATCCGGCATCCATTCGATTTGGCTGCGGTAAATTTTGGCGCCGTGGCGTATTTTCACCAATAATTCCGTTTGTTGCGGCGCAATTTCAGCGATCCAGTTGAATTCCCCGGCGATGAACGTATCGCGGAGCTTGTCTGTCATATCGCTGCGCCCGGAAACGTAAATCCGGTTGTTGGGAATGTCTTTCCGAACCACATACCACGGTCCGCCGGAAAGCCCCAATCCCTGCCGCTGCCCGATGGTGTAATAATAGTATCCGTTGTGCTCGCCGAGCACTTCCCCGCTGTCCGTTTCGATGATCTCACCTTTTTTGATCCCGAGATGCTCTTTGATAAAATCGGCAAATTTGATCTGCCCGAGAAAGCACAATCCCTGGCTATCGCGGCGGCTTTGGGTCGGTAAATCATATTTTTTCGCGAGATCGCGCACCTGCGCTTTGGTAAATTCGCCAATGGGAAACAGCGCCCGTGAAAGCTGCTGCTGGCTGAGATACGCCAGAAAATAGGTTTGATCTTTGATATCATCCGGCGTGCGTTCGAGCACGGTTTTACCGATCGATTCATCGAAGCGCACCCGTGCGTAATGCCCGGATGCTACCTTTTCAAATAACGGATCAATTTTATCAATAAACTGCCCGAATTTGACAAGATTGTTGCAAAACATATCCGGGTTCGGTGTGCGCCCGGCTTTGATTTCGTCGATGGTGTAAGTGATCACCGAATTCCAGTATTCATCCTGCATCGGCATCACTTCCAGCGGAATACCAACCTGATCGCAAACCGCGCGGCAATACGACAAATCCTCTTCCCACGGGCATTCGCCCAAAAATGAGAATTCTTCCTGCAACCAGATTTTCAGATAAAATGCGGTGATTTCGTGACCGGCTTCGTGCAGCAATCGCATCGCGACCGAGCTATCCACGCCGCCGGAAAGTAACATGGCTATTTTCATGAATTTACGTTTTCAAAAACCTCTTTCAAATGAACCTCAAACCCTTTTATCATTTTGGAAGCAACGCTCCCCTCGCCTTCTTTTGATGCGAACAATTCGTAACGGTTGCCGGAAAGTGTAAAAACTTCGATGCAGGCAAATTCCGGGAAAACAATCCAGTATTCGCCGACGCCATATTTTTCGTAAATTGCTTTTTTGGTAACGGTATCCAGCGTTACGGAGCCCTGCGAAACGATTTCCACCACCAAATCCGGCACGCCGCGAATCCAGTCCTGCACGATGCCCAAATTTTGTTTACGAATAAAAATCAGGTCCGGCTGCACCCGGTTTTTGCCTTCCTCAAAAATGACATCCAGCGGGGAAATAAAAACCTTACCCAGATTTTTGGATTTAACAAAATTGCGCATTGAACTCGTTAGTTCCAGCAAGATTTCCTGGTGTGATGAAAGCGGACTCGGGCTCATTATTTCCTCTCCGTTGATAATCTCGGTCAAATCGATATCTGATATTTTTTGCTGAACGATCGTTGCCATTTTTTACACTCCGTTTTTTTTACGTCCCTGTCAGATTATATGATTTTTGCTGCAAAATCAAGCCTTTTCAAACGCTACTCGCTGTAGTTCAAAATCTCATTTTTCGATTTGGTGAGGAAAATCCACAGCGGCAACATTAAAATGGAAGCGTTATTTTCATCCAGAATATGCAGCCGTTTCCAATTGATCAGCACACCACGCTGCAAATTATGCGATTGCATATAATGAAACATCTGGGTGATTTTACGATCGATATCTTCATCTTTTGTCGCAACGCCAATAGGGTAACCGTTTTGCAGCACGAAATCGACCTCAACTTTTTCGCGCCAGTAAAACACGGTTTCTTCCCACTGAAAACGCAGTTGCTGAAAAACGGCATTGCGCATCCGTTTGGCAAAATCGGTTTGCTCATTCGTTTTGATTGCCGCAAAAAAACCGTTGTCAATGCAATACACTTTTCGCGCTTTGGTGGTGTTCATTTGCTCGCTGATCGCAAATGAAAAACTTGAGGTCGTGAAAACCATGTAAACTTCTTCCAAATAGCTGATTAAATCGAGAATTGTGGTGCGATTGCTGCCCAACTGCTCTGCGATTTGGGTCACGTTGATGCCGTTGCTCATGTTGAAAATGAGATACAGCGCCAGTTTTTTGAGCACTTCGATGCGTCGTATGTTGTATCGCTGCGCGATATCGCGCAAAATAATATCGCTGATGTATTGTTGCAGCGCCAAAATATTGCCTTCCGCATTGTCCTGTTTCACCATTTCGGGAAATCCGCCGCCGGTCAAATACGTTTGCAATAACGGCTCTAATTTGTCGAACGCTTTGGAGAGATAAAGCATATCCACCGGTTTTTCCAGCTCGCTGAGCACTTTTTTCGGCGCTTTAAATTGCAACATTTCCGCAAACGAAAACGGGAAAACCTCCATCGAAACCTGACGTCCGGTGAGCAGCGTCGCCAGTTCCTGCGAAAATAGCGAAGACGATGAACCGGTGATAATGCATTTCATTTGCTCATTTTGCTCGTAATGCGTGCGCAGCCATTTTTCGAAATCCGGGATTTCCTGAATTTCGTCCAACAATATGTAAATTCTGCCTTTAGGCGAATTCATTTCGTGAAATGTTTTGATAATTTCATCCAGAACAGCCAGGTTTTTGTCGCTGCCGAAGCGGTAATCTTCGAGATTCATGAACAAAATATTTTTGCCGGGCACCCGCTTTTTTTTGATCAGATAGTTGATTAGCAGTTTCAACAGACTGCTTTTGCCGGAGCGGCGAATGCCTTTTACCACCAGAATTTCCCGGCGATCGATCAGCGGCAGAAATTTTTCCGCGTACGCGGGACGATCGATCAGATCGTATTTGAACGCCCGTTGCCAGTGCGGATTGTATTGAGCTAACAGATTTTCCATTTTTCATATCGCCAATTTTAATTTTCAAAAAGTGATTTGTCTATTATAATTAACACTTTACGCATTGTCAACCAAAATTTGCGATTTTTGAATCCGACAATTTTTATCCGTGCAATGATTGCACTTGTTTTGCAAGCGATTCGGATTTATAATCTATTTTGGAAAAAGTAACATTTGACGGACAAAAGTGAATACAATTCAGGAAATACAACACATTCGCGATCGCGACGGGCGCAAACTTCCGCTGGAAATTTTGCATGCAGATGAGCGATTGCTGGCCATCAGCAAGCCATCCGGCATTCCAGTAATTCCCGATCGCTGGCAGCCGGAATTGCCCAATATCCGCGATATTCTCCAGCAACGGCTGGACCGGCAAATCTGGATTGTTCACCGGTTGGATGCGGACACCAGCGGCATCATGCTTTTTGCGCTGGAACCGGAAATGCACCGCCATTTGAGCCAGCAATTTGAGCACAGTTTGGTCGAAAAAACATATCTCGCATTGGTGAAAGGGCACCCGACACCCGACGCCGGCACCATCGATTTGCCGCTGCTGCTCAAAACCAATCAGCGGGCAAAAATGGTGGTCTCCAAAAAAGGCAAACCATCGCAAACCCATTACAAATTATTGGAAACATTCGAGCGGTTTTCGCTGGTTGAAGCAAAGCCGGTCACCGGTCGCACCCACCAAATCCGGGTGCATTTGGCTGAACTGGGCTTTCCGCTGGCGATAGATCCGATTTACAGCAGTGCCGATCCCATTCTGCTGTCGCAGATAAAAATCCGCTACACGACATCCACCCGAAAAGAGGAATTGCCGTTAATCGCAAGACTGACGCTGCATGCCCAACGCATCGAATTTACCGATGAATCCGGGCAACGACGCGCTTTTTCGGCAGAACTGCCAAAGGATTTTCGAAACCTGCTCAACGCGTTGCACAAATGGAACCGGAAATAATTTTCACACTTTTACGAAAAAAGTTGCCGGACAGGGAACATTATATTTAGTATCAAGTTATTGATATTTATAGCTTTAAATAGATCAGAGATTGCAGTGGTATCTTTTTTGTATTCATCTTTCTTTTTGTTTTGACATCTTTTTTCATCACCGCCGCCTGCTTTAAATTGCCCGGATATTTTGTGACGTGCATTACTCAAATTTGAACCGTTTTTGTCGATAATTCGGATAAACCAAATACGCTTGTTGTTCTGTTCCGGCATGCATTTCTCACTGACCTGAAACGCACCAAGCTGCCGGATTTTGGAAATTTCGATCGACAGTACGAAACCGGCAAGTTACGGCAAATCCGGTTGTTTTTCACTGGAATACACATCTCCAATATGGAAGTTGGGATGCAGGATTATCTGAATTCAAAAATCTCTGAAACCCATTTGTAACCAGAAAAACAGGATGATGGACATGCGACGCGTATTTTCCCCGCTTTTTCTATCCATAATTATATTGCTGGCTGTGATTAGCGAAACCGCAGTTGCGCAGTTTTTTTATTTCGGGCGCAACAAGGTTCAATACACGGAATTCCAGTGGCGGATTCTCAAAACCGAGCATTTTGATATTTATTATTATCCGGAAATGGAGGAGCTTGCCGAACGCGGCGCCCATTTTGCGGAGGAGAGTTACGCCGATCTGGAAAATAAATTCAATTTCGCGGTGACGCGCCGGATCCCGCTGATTTTTTACAGCTCGCATCTGCATTTTCAGCAAACCAATGTAACGCCGGGTCACATTCCCGAAGGCGTTGGCGGCTTTTTCGAATTTCTGAAAGGGCGGGTGGTTATCCCAAGCAATGGCGATATTAACCAATTTCGAAAAGTCATTCAGCACGAATTGGTGCACGTTTTTATGCATGCCAAAGTGTATTACGTAAACAAAGAGCACGGCAGATTTGACGGCACTTATCCCCCGCTTTGGTTTGTGGAGGGGCTAGCGGAATATTGGTCCAGCGAGTGGGATGCGCAGGCAGAAATGGTGATAAAAGACGCCGTTTTGCACAATTATATGGTTCCGCTATCGCAGATGTATCGCATTTACGGCACATTTACGATGTACAAAGCGGGTCAGGCGATTCTCGAATACATTGCCGAGCATTACGGAGAAGAGAAAGTGCTGCAATTTATGGAGGACATCTGGAAACACAGCAAATTTTCCGAAGTGTTCCAGGAAGTGACCGGCAAAACCTACGAACAATTTGATCAGGAATGGATTTACCATCTCCAAAAACAATATTATCCGCAGTTGAAAACCCACGATTTTTCGCGAATGATTTCCAAAACCATTGTCCGCGACGGCTACAATTTCAAACCGGCATATTTTAAAGATGGCGAGGAAGAGCACGTTGTTTTTGTGGGCAACCGAACCGGCTATTCGAATATTTACATGACCGACGTTTCAGCCCAACCGGAAGGCAAAAAGAAGAAAACCAAAACGCTGGTGAAAGGCGGACGCAGTTCGGATTTTGAGGCGTTCCACCTGTTTTCCAGCAAAATTGACGTGTCCAAAGATGGCGTTTTGGCCTTCTCTTCCAAAAGCGGGGAAAACGACGCGCTGTATTTGTACGACATCAAAACGGGCGATATTATCCACAAATACCAATGGCGGGATATCGTTGGCATTTCCTCTCCGAGCTTTTCACCCGACGGGCGGCGGGTTGTATTCTCCGGACTTAATTTCAGTGGAAACAATGATTTATATATCCTCGAATTGAAAAATGACGAAATGTTGCAGTTGACCAACGATTTTTACGACGACGCTGCGCCGTCATTTTCGCCGGACGGGCAGAAAATTGCATTTTCCTCCGATCGAACGGTTTATGGCGATCGCTGGAGTTCCAATATTTTTGTGTTCGATCTGCAGACCAACCTTATTCATTATGTGACGGTCGGGCAACATCAGGATCACACGCCGGTGTGGTCACCGAACGGCAAATATCTGGCGTTCACCTCCGATCGCGATTCGCTGAAATCACTAAACATTTGGGTGGCGGATGTTTCGCAAACCCAATATCTGGATTTGTGGCTCACCGATGCTGCGGACAGCAAAATAGGCATCGACACAGATTACAGCAACGTGCCGGTCAAACAAATTACCCAATTTGCCAACGCCGCATTCGATCCCGAATGGATGGGCGATGACGAATTGTGCTTTACTGTTTTCGAAGGCAGCCGTTTTCAAATTCGCAAAATGGCCAACGTTCAGGAAAAAATTGACGAAGCGAAGCCCGAAGTTGTTGATAAACCAATACTTAGCCAACACTACTGGAAACCCGGATCGCTCAGCGGACAAAAGGTGCTCGCAAAGCTGAAATACGAAAAAGATTACGATATGGACATCGCGCAAACGCAGGTGAACCAGGATCCGATTTGGGGAACCAACGGCGGCGCGCTGCTCGCTTTCACCGATTTGCTCGGCAACGACCAATATTATGTGCTGCTTTACAACAACGCCCAAAGCCGTTCAGATTTTCTGCGAAGCATGAATTTTGCGGTTTCGAAAGTGTCGCTGGGCAAACGCACCAACCACGCTTTCGGATTTTTCCGCTACTCCGGACGCTTTTTCAATTACAAAGATGACTTTTTTTACGAAGATCGCGCCGGTGGATTTTTTACGATCAGCTATCCGTTTTCACATTTCAAACGGTTCGAATTCAGCACCAATTTGAGCTATTCGGATAAAGACGTAACCGGGCTGGATCGCCGTTACGCCTGGCTGACCTCCAATTTTGTTTCGCTGATCCACGATAACTCTATTTGGTCGTACACGGGTCCGGTGGAAGGCACGCGATACAATCTATCCGTCGGTAATACTTATGATATCCGGTTTTCCAACGTCAACTACTGGACATTTTTGGTGGACATTCGCAAATATGTCCGGCTGATGCCAAGCCTCACTTACGCCTCGCGATACATGGGTTTGTTCAACGATGGCCGCGAAACGCGCTGGTTTTATCTCGGCGGCAGCTGGGATATGCGCGGTTACAGCCGCTGGTCCATTCGCGGCGAAAAAGTGCTGTTCACATCGCACGAATTGCGGTTTCCGTTTATCGATTATCTGGGCATCAAATTTCCGTTTTTATCGATGGTGTTTCCCGGCATTCGCGGTGCGCTGTTTTTTGACGCAGGAAACGCATGGAACGGCAACAATTACGAAGGGTTGATCGGCAGTTTCGGATATGGATTCCGTTTTAATCTGGGCGGATTTTTGGTGCTGCGGCTGGATGTCGGGAAGAAAACAGACTTCGAAAGTGTCAATAAAGATTGGTTCACACAATTCTTTTTCGGATGGGATTTTTGACGGAAAAGAATAAAGAGAAGCGGAGAAACCGGTCAATCTGTTAAAACAGGAAAACGAAATGACAACAAACTTCAAAAGTAAAAAAAACAACGATTTACAACATTGTTTTTTGTTTCGGGATTATAAAATTTCAGCGAAAAAGCTAAATTTTCAACCCAGCTTTCAACATTTAAAAAGGCATATTTTATCCTTCATCCTTTATCCTTTATCCTTCCTCATTGCCACATCCTGCACCGGATTGGTGAAACTGAGCCTGCCCCCGCAAAACGAGATCACCGAAGAAAACAGCTGGCTGAAGCTCGGCAGAAACGAACAGCGCCAGAATAATGTGCACAAAAACATTTCGCCGCCGCTGAATATTGTTTGGGACAGCGGCACAAAATCGGTGGTGACGAATCATCCGCTGGCAGTTGGGGACTACATTTTTGCGCCGACACTCAACGGCACCATTTACACGTTTTTGTATGATACCGGCGAGCGCATCGGCGATGGCAAACTGACCGCAGCAATGGGCGCATCTCCCACAATTGTCGGGCGGGATATGTATGCCTCCGGAACCATCGGCGATAAAACGCTGATCGGTTTCCGGCTCGAAAAAGCGGATAAATTTATGAAACGGAAATTTCCGCATATCAACACATCTCCGGTGGTGGTGGACAACCGCATATTTTTTGGCTCGCACAACGGTGTTTTTTATTGTGTGAATCAGGAAACCGGTGAAAAAATATGGGAATTTAAAGCAAAATCGCCCATCCGCAGCTCGCCTGCGTTCGTTCGGCAGCACATTTATTTTGCCGATGACAAAGGCTCTGTTTACGCGCTGGATATGAGTTCCGGCATCAAAATTTGGGAGTCGCAGCTAACCGGAAGCATTTATTCGTATCCGGTTCTGGATGATTCGCTGCTGTATATCGGCACCACAGAAGGGCATTTTTACGCACTCAATTTATCCACCGGGAAAACCAATTGGCAAACCAAAATAGAGGGCGCAATTTTCAGCAGCCCTTCGATGTATGGCAAAACATTGTATTTGGGCAACAACGCGCACACGGTACAAGCGCTGGACAAACACACCGGTAAAACCATCTGGACGTTCAAAACCGGCGGCATTGTGAACACTGCGCCGCTGGCATCGCCGGATTATGTTTATGTTTCCTCGTGGGACGGCAATTTATACGTTCTGAACCGTTTTTCCGGCGAATCCGTTTATCAGGTTGAATTCAAAAAACCGCTGAAATCATCACCGATTATTTTCCGCGACTATGTTTTGGTGCAAACCGCAAACGGTAAAATGTATGCATTAGCCAACGAAAAATTTGTAGCTGAACGGAGTGACCGCAAATGAAAGCATATTTCAATATCCTGTTTTTATTGAGTTTATCTGCGTCTGTTTTTGGGCAGGAAACCGGGCGTTTGAACATCACATCTACACCCGAAGGGTGTTGGGTTCGCATCGATTCTATTCTCGTTGGCAAAACACCGCTGGCGGATCTGGAAGTTGCTGCCGGCAGCCACAGTGTGCGAATTTATCCGCCGCAAAACGGCATCTGGAATGTCGAAACCCGGGAATTGACCGTGACAGTTTCGCCAAACCGGAGTGAATCGCTGAACGCCACATTTGCCAATCCGGTGTATATCAACAGCGTTCCGTATGGTGCAGCGCTGTATTCGGACACCAGTTTTATCAGCAATACGCCGGTTTATCTTTCGTTTGATGAGCATCGCGGGCAATCGTTCCGGCTCGTCAAAAAAGGATATACATCTTACGAATTTGTGTTGAACAGTCCCAACGCGGTGATCGCGCAGCTCGAAAAAGATGATTCATTTATCGCGACACAACATCAGCCGGAATTGCTGGGCGTGATTCCCAAACAGCATTTTAAAAGCAAATTTACCTTGCTGGCAGTGAGTGTCGCAACCCATTGGGCATCCTTCTATTTAAAGAATGTTGCCGATAAAAAGTTTGAAAAATATGAACGGGCATCCGATCCGGCGTTGATCGACCAATACTGGAACAGCACTAAAAAATACGACCGGTTGGCTGATATTTCGCTGGGCGTTTCTTTTGCCAGCCTCGCCGGATTGATTTATATGGTTATTTGGCAGTAATTTTTGCAAAAAACATTTTCCTTTTTCGTTGCCAAGCGAGATTTTACTTGTTTAAATTCTCCTCCTCGTAACTGTCTTTTCTTCAGGTCGTTAACCTAAAAATTATTTGGGACGACAATTTTGTTGCGGTTATCCGACACTGCTGCCGGAAACACCGATTTTTAATAGACTTACAGGAGGACTAATGAGCTACATGAAACAGCGAAACCCTTTTGAGAATGCGTTAAAGCAATTCGACAGGGCAGCAGAAATTCTTAATCTTACCCAAAATCAGATCAACATGATCAAAGAGCCACGCCGGGTAACCGAAGTCAATTTACCGGTGCATATGGATAATGGGGATATCACATTATTCAAAGGTTTCCGGGTGCAACACAGCATCGCACGCGGACCTGCGAAAGGCGGTATCCGCTTCCATCAGGATGTAAACGTGGACGAAGTGAAAGCGCTGGCATTCTGGATGACGTACAAATGTGCGGTGGTTAACGTGCCGTTTGGCGGCGGAAAAGGCGGCGTTATCGTCGATCCCAACCAGCTTTCCCGTTCGGAACTGGAGCGATTGACCCGCCGTTATTTTGCGGAAATGGAAGATTTATTTGGTCCGGATCGCGACATTCCGGCACCGGATATCAACACAAATCCGCAAATAATGAGCTGGATGTTCGACACATATTCCATGCACCGGAAAGAGCACACACCGGCTGTCATCACCGGAAAACCGCTGGAGCTTGGCGGCTCCGCCGGACGGACGGAAGCAACGGCGCAAGGCATGTTTTATTGTGTTCGCGAAGCTGTAAAATATATGGATTTCAATTTAGACAATTGCTCAGTTGCGATTCAGGGGTTCGGAAATGCCGGATCATTTGCGGCAAAATTGCTCAACGAAGCCGGCGCAAAGGTGGTGGCCATTTCGGATGTTACCGGCGCATATTACAATCCCAAAGGCATCAACGTCAACGTTGCGATCAACACCTGCAGCAACAATAAACGGTGGAGTCTGGAAGGTTTGGAAGATAATTTCAAAGTGGAAAAACTCGATAACCCGATGGATTTATTGGAGTTGGATGTCGATGTTTTGATTCCCGCCGCGCTGGAAAACCAGATCACCGAAGAAAACGCCGATCGCGTTCGCGCAAAATTGATTGCCGAATGTGCCAACGGCCCCATCACGGTTGAGGCGGATGCCATTCTCGATGACAAAAACATTGTCCGGATTCCGGACATTTTGTGCAACGCCGGGGGCGTCACCGTTTCGTATCTGGAATGGGTGCAAAACCGCATGGGCTATTACTGGAATAAAGATCGCGTCAATGAAGATCTGGAACGGATTATGGTTCAGGCGTTCAACGAAGTTTGGGAAACACGCGAGCAATTTAACGTGAATATGCGGGTTGCCGCATTTATCCGGTCTATCCAACGGGTAACCCGGGCATCGGAATTGCGCGGGCTGTATCATTAGACGATTTTTCTTCGCCAAAAATTTTTCTAAAACCTCTCGAATGGCTATATTATTTGAGAGGTTTTTTTATTGTTTTAAGAATCTGAAAAGGAGGCAGGAATGTCACGAATTGCGTTCAGAATACCCTCCGTTTATTCCGATCTTGGCGAGGGTGACGGCGTTATAAATCTCGAAAATGACCAAATTACTATAGAATATCAGATAAAAGACGCCTTCATCGGTGTGCTAAAATCGAATATTCAGAAAGTAATTGTACCGTTATTGGATATTCACGACATTGTGTTTCAACCGAAATTGATAAATTCCAAACTAATTCTCAGCACTAAAGAGATGGCTACTTTGGCAAATATTCCCGGATCGGAAAAGGGTGAATTGAAGCTGAACATCGCCCGTGCGGATAAAGAAAATGCCCAAAAATTTGTGGACGACGTGATGTTTCGCGTTTCCGAGTTGCGGTTAAAGCAAATGGATTCATGAGTTACAGTGTCACAAATATTGAACGGCGTGGCTGATTGTTACTAACTTTTGTGCGATGACCTTTGCCGGTTGTATCCTCCACCAACAAAATATCTCCTCCGTAAAAACGGCGTTTTTCGCCAGTACTCACTTCTATTTCAATTTCCCCATCCAGCAAAATGACGTATTGACGCTGTGGTGCGTTGTGCCAATCGTAATCGTAACGGGCATCGTTTTCCCGAAAAATGATGGATGTTGCGGTTTGCGCAGCAGACAATCGACCGATTTCGCCGGCATCGCTTAATGGAATTTCCATTTCTGTGAAATGGCTGTCGCCGGAGCCATCGCTAAATATTCGGGTTATTTTCATCGATACCTCTCCCCCATTTTCCCGTAAACACCAATTCGGACAATAACTTACGGCTTCGCGGCGCTTTTTCCCGTTCACGAAATTTATCACTCAGCAAATCCGGATCACCGGGATAACCCAGCGCGATAATTGTAACCGGTTCAAAATCTCCGGGAATCCGGAAATTTTCAGCTGCGATATCAGCGTTAAATCCAGCCATCTGGTGCAATACCAATCCCATTGCAGTTGACTGAATGCTCAAATTGCCGATTGCCAGCCCGACATCATGCCATGCATGATCGTTGGTTGTATTATTGCGATCAAATTGTTTTTTAGCTAACGTCAAAATCAGCACAGGCGCATGTTGAGCCCATTCCCGGTTACCGGGATTCAATGCATCCAACATTTTTTGATAAGCTTCCGGTTGATTTTTAGTTGCTACCAAAAATCGCCACGGTTGCTCATTTCGGCTGGATGGCGCCCATCGCGCAGCCTCAAAAATGGTTGAAACCGTTTTTGGTGAAATCGTTTTATCTGCAAAAGACCGGATGCTTCGCCGCGATTTTATTATTTCCAAAATTTCTGTTGTGTCGTCCATTTTTCCTCTTTTCGTCTATTTTTCCGATGAACCGCATCTCGAAAAGTTACAACTGCCTCAAAACAAAAAAGACCGGAAGATACTCCCGGTCTTTTTGATAAACAGTTGATTTTAAAGCATTAAGAAACGCTTTTTTTCTCCAGCGGGCAGGTATTAACGCCAATAATTTTATACAACGGGCAAAAACCCATCGATGCTGTCAGCAACGGCACCAACCCAACAGCGCCCCACCAGCTACCCATATAAAATCCAGCCCCGATAATCCCCAAACCCGCAACAACGCGGATAATTTTGTCGATACTGCCAACATTTGCGCTCATAATTACTGCTCCTTCTATAAAGTTAAAATGAATTTTCCTTCCAACCACAATTGCAAGATAACACACCCTTATGCAATATTCTGTAACGTTGTTACATAACTCTATTTTTATTTGATTTATCTCATTGCATTTGGGAAGCGATCCACCATTTTTATGATAGTAAACCGGTCGTTTCTGCGGATGCAGAAATCTCCAGCTTTTCAGCAAGGGAATTCTGTCAGCGACACAAATACTTCTGATTTAACTGCTGGTTTGCATCGATTATTTTTGCCACAAATGCACAGAAAATCGCTGTGTAATTTGATTCTGAAATTGGCGATTGCGATTCACATTGTGTTTGGCAAACGCCCAAACACATATTATTTTCAAACCACAATTAACAAAACGAATACACAACAGGCAAAAAATGTCCGAAGAAGCACCAAAAAAATATACGCTGACCGGTTTATCCAAAACCTGTGGTTGAGCAGCCAAAATAAGCCCGGTCGGGCTTGGGAAATTATTGGCGACGCTGCCGCAAAATCATGATGCAAATCTGCTGGTCGGGTTCGATACCAGCGATGACGCCGGTGTGTATCGCCTTCGCGAAGATTTGGCGATTGTCAACACTGCGGATTTTATCACCCCGCCGGTGGATGACCCATTCATGTTCGGGCAAATTGCCGCGGCAAACGCTTTGAGCGATATTTTCGCGATGGGCGCCAAGCCATTGACATGCCTGAATTTAGCCGGTTTTCCATCCGGAAAATTACCGGACGAAGTATTGCAGCAAATTATCGCTGGCGCGTTGGATAAAATCACCGAGGCCGGCGCAGTGCTGGCCGGCGGACACACCACCCGCGATGACGAGCCGAAATTCGGCTTGTCCGTAACCGGCGTGGTGCATCCGGATAAAATCTGGCGAAACATCGGTGCGCAACCGGGCGATGCGCTCATTCTCACCAAACCGATTGGCAGCGGCGTGCTGCTCAATGCCAACCTGAAAGGCTGGGTTTCCGATGCCGCATTGCAAAAATGTTTGCAATCGATGATTGAATTGAATAAAACTGCCGCCGAAATTTTCACAGAGTTTGACGTTCACGCCGCAACGGACGTCACCGGGTTCGGGCTGGCCGGACACGCATACGAAATGACCGGAGAATCCGTAAGATTCGAAATAATGTTGGATAAGGTGCCAATTATGGATGAAGCTTTGGCGATGTATGAAAAAGGAATGGGCACGGGATCCAATTTGCCCAATCGCCAGCAGGTGAGCCATACATTTCGGTTTGATCGTAACGTTGAGCCGTGGCACGAAGAAATCGTTTTCGATCCGCAAACCAGCGGCGGATTGCTGGTCGCGATTCCGGGAACGGAAGCGGAAAAAGCCGTTCAACGATTGCGAAACAATGGCATTGCAGATGCCACAATCATTGGCAACGTATTTGAAAAACAGCCGGATGGTATTTCGCTGATCATTCGCTGAAATAAAAAAAGGGCAGAAAAAATCTGCCCTAACATCAGTAAAAACAATGTTCCAAAAAATTATCGCCGGGGTTTTGTGGCGATGCCTTCCGGATATTCAATCACTTCCAATTTTACATTCACCACGCCGGCCAACACCATTTCCAATGCCTGCGCCGCGCTGTAGGAAATATCAATAATTCGTCCCTGCGATCGCGGGAAACGGTCGTTGATGCGCACCCGGACACTTCGGTTATTTGATAAATTTGTCACCAGACACATCGTGCCAAACGGCAGCGACGGATGCGACGCGGTAAATTCATTTTTGTCGTAGCGATCCCCGCTGGCGGTGGGTCGTCCCTGCAAATCGTTCGAAATAAATGCACATTTGCCATATTCAACCGATTCGCTGGTGGTGTATGCCGGTTCCACATCATATTTTTGTTGCGGCGATTCGCTGACAGGTTTCGGCTGAACCGCTTTTTTCGGTTGCGGATTTGTCCGGCTTACCGGTGGTTCAGAACGCCCCCGGTCATTCGAAACCGGCACACAGGAGTTCATCACTAAACCCAATAAAAACAGTGACGTGGACACACTTATAATGTTAAAAATTTTTGGTCTGTTACAATACAACATTTCCTTCCTCCAAAATAGTGAGTTTGATTGTTGCCCAAATCACCCACTGCAATAAAGCTAACATGCATTCACAATCAAAACAAGTGACGAAAATCAATACCAAAGTAATTTCGTTGAGCCTGTGAACAATAACTTTTCTCAATACAAATTGCACATCGAACCAATTTTCCGTAAAATTGAACGCAATTAAATCGGTGATCGCCGGGATTTTTCGTCTCGCTCACCATCAAATTTGACAACCAATTTTAATCAATTTATACCGGGGTTTTTAACATGCCAGAACCACAAGTGACGCTCGAAATTGCCAAACAACACGGGTTGACCGCCGAAGAATATGAACAAATCAAAAAAATTATGGGGCGGAACCCGAACATCACCGAAATCGGGATTTTTTCGGTGATGTGGAGCGAGCACTGTTCCTATAAAAATTCGATTGCGGAGTTGAAAAAACTCCCCCGATCCGGCGGCAGATTGCTCGTTGGTGCCGGTGAAGAAAATGCCGGATTGGTGGATATCGGCGGCGATCTGGCAGTCTGTTTCAAAATTGAAAGCCACAACCACCCTTCCGCGGTGGAGCCGTATCAGGGTGCGGCCACCGGTGTCGGCGGAATTATGCGCGATATTTTTACGATGGGCGCCCGCCCGATCGCTGCGCTGAACTCGTTGCGATTTGGTAAATTGGAAAAGTCGCGCAACCGTTTTCTGTTTGATGGCGTGGTTCGCGGGATTGCCGATTACGGCAACTGCCTCGGCGTTCCGACCGTCGCCGGCGAGGTCTATTTCGAAAGCTGTTACGATGGCAATCCGCTCGTTAACGCGATGACGGTTGGCATCGTGAAAAAGGATCAAACCGCATCGGCGATTGCCAAGGGTGAGGGAAATCCGGTGTTTATCATCGGATCGCGAACCGGACGCGACGGCATTCACGGCGCAACATTCGCAAGCGAGGAGCTGTCGGAAGATTCCGAAGACAAACGCCCGAACGTGCAAGTTGGTGATCCGTTTGCCGAAAAATTGTTGCTGGAAGCTACGTTGGAAATGATTCAGGCGGGTGTGCTGGTCGGCATTCAGGACATGGGCGCGGCGGGCATCACCTGCTCCACAACGGAGATGAGCGCCAAAGGCGAATGCGGCATGGTGATCGATCTCGACAAAGTGCCGATCCGCGAAAAGGGCATGTCCGCGTATGAAATCTTGCTGTCCGAATCGCAGGAACGCATGTTGGCGTGCGTCATCAAAGGTAAAGAAAAACAAGCACTTGCGATCTGTGAAAAATGGGATTTGATCTGCGCGGAAATCGGATACGTGACCGACGAGCCACGGTTAAAAATCAGCCATCACGGCAAACTGGTTGCAGATGTTCCGCCGCAGGATTGCGTGTTGGGCGGCGGCGCGCCGGTGTATCATCGCGAATATCAGCGCCCGAAATATCTCGATCAATTACAGCAATTTGATATAAATACACTCGATCCGGTCAACAATCTCGGTGATGCATTTTTGAAAGTGTTTGGCTCCGGAAACATCGTTTCCAAACGATGGGTGTACGAACAATACGATACGATGGTGCAAACCAACACCGCCATTTTTCCCGGCGGCGATGCAGCGGTTGTGCGCATTAAAGGCACCAACAAAGCGTTGGCAGCCAAAACCGATTGCAACGGGCGATATGTGTATCTCAATCCGCGAAAAGGTGGGCAAATTGCCGTTGCCGAAGCCGCACGGAATGTTGCTGCAACCGGCGGCGAGCCGCTGGCGATCACCAATTGCCTCAATTTTGGCAATCCCTACAAACCGGAAATGTTCTATTTATTCCGCGAAGCCGTTGCCGGAATGGGCGAGGCTTGCCGCGTTTTTGACACGCCGGTAACCGGCGGGAACGTGAGCTTTTACAACGAATCGCCGGAAAGCGCGGTTTACCCCACACCGACCATCGGAATGGTGGGATTGATCGAAGATGTTTCCCAAATCATGACCGCGTATTTCCGCGAAGCGGGTGATTTGATTTACCTCATCGGCGAAACCAAACCGGAAATCGGCGGCAGCGAATTTTTGAAAGAAATTTATGGAAAAGTGGCCGGCGACTGCCCGGATGTCGATTTGAATCTCGAACACAAAACCTACCAGATTGTGCTGCAATCCATCCGCAGCGGCTGGCTGAACTCGGCGCACGACATTGCCGATGGCGGTTTTGCGGTTGCATTGGCAGAGTGCTGCATCGCTAATCGCGAAAAACAAATGGGTGCGCAAGTATCTGTAAATTATAAAAATATGCGCCCTGAATTTTTCCTGTTCAGCGAAACGCAGGCGCGATTTTTGGTGAGTGTCAAACCGGATTCCCAAAATGATTTCGAAGAATATGTGAATTCGCTGGGAATTGAATTATCGCTGCTCGGCACGGTTGGCGGCGATCGTCTGAAAATCAACAACGATCTCGATTTTCCGCTAAGCCAACTGGATGCGGTTTATTTCGATACCATCGGGAAAGTAATGGAAGAATAAAAATGCCAAAATCGATTTGTGTTTTTTGCGCGTCCAGCAACAATATTAATGAAATTTATATCGAAAATGCCCGGCAGGTTGGCGAAATCATTGCCAAACGTGGCGATACGCTGATTTACGGCGGCGGCAGCGTTGGGCTGATGGGCGTTGTTGCCCGGGCTGTGCACGCGCACGGCGGCAAAGTTGTGGGTGTCATTCCCGAGGTGCTCAACAAAGTGGAAGTGGCGTACGAGCTTTCCGACGAGTTGGTTGTTACCCGCGATATGCGCGAACGCAAAGCGATAATGGATGATCGTAGCGACGCGGTAATTACACTTCCCGGCGGATTTGGCACGCTGGAAGAATTGATCGAAATGATTACCCACAAACAATTGCTCTATCACGATAAGCCAATTGTGCTGATGAACATCAACGGGTTTTACAATCCGCTGGCTGAGCTGTTCGACCATTTTTTCCGGGAAAATTTTGCCCGCGAGCAGTATCGCGGCATCTACCATCTCGCTGATACGGTGGCTGATGCATTCGAATATATCGACGCATATCCGGTCAACAATCGGAAGTGAGAACAGCAACATTCAGCAACAAATGATCATACCTTTATTTGCACCTGAGCATGCACCTGCGTAACTTTTTACTATTTCCGGCGTTAAAAAAACCGACAGTCAAAAATGCGTTTTTATTGCATCAATCAAACACACGAGATGTTCAATTATTGCCAATGGGTAAATTCAAACCACCATTTTCTGCACTGCTAATCTGCTGTTTTTTATGGAATTGGGCAACTGCTCAGGAGCCGATGAGGATTGAGCAATTCAACAGCAGCCAGGGGCTTTACCAGCGGCACATCACAACAATTTTTCAGGATCAGAGCCGCTTTTTATGGGTGGGCACATCCGATGGCTTGTGCCGTTACGACGGCTATCAGTTCGAAACCTATCGGTTCGATCCGCTCGATGGAACGTCCATTTCCGGCAATTATATTCAGCAAATTACGCAGGATCGATTTGGAAAATTGTGGATCACCACCAGCGGTGGCGGCATCAACCGCTTCGATCCGGCAAGCCAATCGTTTCATCATTTTCACAATGTGGACAGCGATTCGTTCAGCCTGAGCAACGACGATGTAACCGCAGTTTTTGAGGATAGCCGCGGGCAATTTTGGATCGGCACAAACGGCGGCGGACTGAACTGGTTCGATCCGACCACGGAGCGGTTTCACCAAATCAAATATAACCCGACTGATGCGAACAGCCTGAGCAGCAATTTCGTAAGCGCGTTTTGCGAAGATACGCTGGGCAATTTGTGGATCGGCACCAGTGGCGGCGGGCTGAACCGACTCCCCGCAGGCACCCATTTGGATGAGCCAAATAATGTAAAATTTGAACGATTTTATGCGCAGGGCGCCATTTATCCGGCAACAGTGTATCGAACTATTTTTGAAAAAATTCGCGAAAACAGCTACCTCGCGGCAATTCAGCGTCCCGAATCCGGACAGGAACAGCTCGATTTTTTTAACGTGGAGCAACCCACAACTGCGCTGATCGTTTCTACCGGAAACAGCGGTCCGTTTGGGATGAGCGATTACGGCTGGCTGGAAAACGCGGACGAAGATGTCATTTGGGAAATGGACGAACGCCAGTCCACATTTTTGAGCGGGCAAACCAAAAGCCGTATTCAGGCACAGGTAATTACTTTACAATCAGGCACTTACCGGCTTCGCTATCGTTCCGGAAACAACGGTTTTCTCCCGGAAACTTTCGACGAGCGGCGGCTGTGGGGCATCCAGCTTTTTGGGTTGGATAGCGAACAAATTGCCCCGATGAAAAAACAGCTCAGCGAACGGATTTTGAGCAACGGCTTGCCGCACAACTGGGTTACCGCGCTATCGCTGGATGAAACCGGGAATTTGTGGATCGGCACTGCCAACGGCGTCGCAAAACTGGTTTCGGGGAATACTGAAGGGCAACATTTCCACTCGTTCAACCCATTGGATTTTGGGCTTGGCAACCGCGATGATTTGCACATCTCCCGAATGGCTACGGCGCATTTCGCCGGAAAAAGCGGCGTTTGGGTTCATGCAAATGAGCAACACTTGTATTTTATCGATGCCGCCGGGGATGATATTTTACCCATCGAACCACCCGTTTCCGGGGATGAAAAGTCACCGGTAATCTCCACTTTCCGGCAGGAAAAAAACCAGAAACTGTGGATTGGCACCACGAACAAAGGTTTGTTTTGCCTGAATTTACAAAAATTTTCAACAACCGAACCGCACGGCAAATCGCTTTTATTTGAACATTTTGGGTCGGGTCAGCAATTGCAGCACTCGCTCAGCGACGATCACGTTACCCAGTTGTATCAGGATCATGCGGGGATTTTGTGGATCGGGCTGGCGCAGGGTGGGTTGAACAAATTGAATCGCACCCGGCAGCCATTTGTGCACATCCGCCACATCGCGGAAAATGCGCAAAGCCTGAGCAATCCGGTGGTCACCGCAATTATGGAAGATCGCGATGAGCGCATCTGGATTGGCACTTACGGCGGCGGCATCAACATTTTAACCCGCGATAGCGCAACGCCCGGTGGTTTCCGGTTTTCTCATTTGCGCAGCGGCAAAAACGGGCTCGCCAGCGATTTTATCACCAGTTTATTTCAGGATCAGTCCGGAAATATTTGGGTGGGCACCCATGGCGCAGGGCTGGCGCAACTCCGCGAATCGGACGACGGGCAGGTTTCATTTTTGCACTATCGCTTCAATCCGCTCAAAAGCAACAGCATTTCCGGCGATTTTGTGAACACCATTTACGAAGATCAGTACGGGCAGTTGTGGATTGGCACCAATTCCGGATTGAATCAGCTGGACCGGCTCACCCGGCGGTTCACCCGCTATCGCCACAACGCAAACGATCCGTTCAGCCTCAGTGACAACGAAATCTGGGCGATTTATGAAGACTCCTACAGCCAGGGGCGCTCGCTGTGGATCGGCACGCGCAATGGCGGCATCAACAAATTTGATCGTCAAAATTACAGTTTTATTCGCTACAACCGCGAGTTTGACAATCCGCACAGCCTCAACAATCCGGCAGTGCTTTCCATTTACGAAGATTCGGCCGGTCGCCTTTGGTTCGGCACATACAGCGGCGGGCTGAACCGTTTTGATCACGAAACGCAGCAATTCACTTTTTTTACCGAACGCGACGGATTGGCAAATAATATGATTTTCGGGATTCTGGAAGATCGCGAAAACAATTTGTGGTTGAGCACCAACAAAGGCATCACCAAATTTTCGCCGCAGCGAAAATCTTTCCAGAATTTTGATGCGAATGACGGGTTGCAGGCCGACGAATTCCGTGCCGGCGCCTATTATCAAACCCGTCGCGGCGAGATGCTTTTTGGCGGGATTAACGGTGTCAGCATGTTTTATCCGGACAGCGTTCGGATGAATCCGCATCTGCCGGGAATGCAGTTTACCCAGTTCACGGTGATGGGCGAGGATCAGACAACCATTCTGAACCAGGCTGCCGCAAGCGATGAACCTATCGAATTGAACTATCAGCAAGATATTGTTTCTTTTGAGTTTGCCGCACTCGACTTCAACAATCCGGCCAAAAACAGATACGCATACAAACTGGAAGGATTGCACGATGACTGGATCGACAACGGCAACCGGCGGTTTGTCAGCTTCCCGAATTTGCCCTCCGGCTCGTATGTGTTGCGCGTAAAAGGAAGCAACAATGATGGCGTTTGGAACGAAAGCGGCATCTATGTAAAACTGATCGTAACGCCGCCATTTTGGCAACGGTGGTGGTTTATCGCATTGGCAATTATCTTTGCCGGTGCCGCCACTCTGGCGATAACCAACTGGCGTATTCGCCAAAAAATTAACCGGCTGCAGGAAAACGAACAGGTTCGTCAGCAGGAAAATGAACGGGTTCGCGCCAAAGCTGCCCACGATTTTCACGATGAGTTGGGGCACAAACTCACCAAAATCACCCTGTTCAGCGAAATCCTGAAAAGGCAAATGAACGGCGCCGCGCCGGAAGTGCTCGATTATCTCAATCGCATCGGCGATACTGCAAAAGGGCTCACCGGCGGCATGCGCGATTTTATCTGGACACTCGATCCCGAAAAAGATTCGTTATACGAAGTCATTGTTCGATTGAAAGATTTTGGTGATGAGCTGTTCGACAAAACGGGCATCAGTTTCCGAATGGAAGGACTGAGCGACAGCCTGCAAGATGTGCGCATGTCCACCGACTGGCGGCGGCATCTCACCCTCATTTTTAAAGAAGCGATGAACAACGCGCTGAAACACGCCCAATGCCAAAATGTGGTGTTGCGTGTCCGGTTTGCGGACGGTGTTTTGTTGATTACGTTGCTGGACGATGGGCGGGGCATACCCGAACTTTCCGGTGACGGGGCGGATGATGCCGGTGAAAAAAGCAGTTTATCTGCAACGAACAGTCGCGGTAACGGATTGAGAAATATGAACATACGTGCAAAAAAAATTCACGGGAAAATACAAATTCTCGCCAATGAACCGAGCGGGATATGCATCGAGTTCGCGGCAAAAATGCCCTAAAATGGGAATTGTTTCCGGCAATTAATTGTCGTTTATTGAAAGTAGAAAAACAAAAGTTGTGCTTTTAACAGAGGTTTTGCAAATGATAACGGTCTCAATTGTAGAAGATGATGTGGATATTCGCGAGAGTTTGGCGTTGCTGATCAACGGAACGTCGGGATTCAGCTGCAACGGCACTTACGAATCCTGCGAAAAAGGCATCAAAGGGATTATGAAAGATCCGCCGGATGTTGCGCTAATGGACATCGGCTTGCCGGGAATGACCGGCATCGAAGGCATTCGCATTTTGAAAGAAAAATTGCCAGATTTAGACATTTTGGTGCTGACCATTCAGAGCGAAAGCGACACCGTTTTCGATGCGCTGTGTGCCGGTGCCAGCGGCTATTTGATGAAAGATACACCTCCCGCACAGCTGTTGGACGCCATTCAGGAAAGCTACGATGGCGGCGCACCGATGAGCACCCGGATTGCCCGGCTCGTGGTAAAATCGTTTCAGATTGAGCAGCAAACATTGCTCACCACCCGCGAAACCGAGGTGCTGACCCATTTGTGCAAAGGCAAGAGCTACAAAATGATTGCGGACGATTTGTTTATCAGCGAAGAAACGGTGCGGCGGCACATCAAAAATATTTACCGTAAGCTGGAAGTGCATTCCAAATCCGAGGCAGTCGCCAAGGCATTTAAGGAACGGCTGGTCAATTTATAAAAAAAGGGAAGTCACGTCATCGCGACTTCCCTTTTTTCAATGAAAAACGGTGTTATTTACTTTCTGCATCACTGTTGCTGTCCCACTTTACTTCGCTCACCATTTTATCAATCATTTGCTCGATCGCCCACAGTTCAACCGGTCCGGCGTTCGCATAATTCATGATTCGCTTTTTGCTGCCATCTTTCATCGCAACAGTGGTGTAAACGGTTGGCATGTCGGTCACGTCGATCGAATACCTGTCTTCAAAATCCATAAACCCTGATTTTACAATTAGTTCCGCTAATTTATTGAATCCCCACAAATTGACAGTTCCGCTGTGCTTTCCAGTCATTTTCACATGCGATTTGCCTTCATAAACCACGCTGCCGTCATTTTTCAGCACAACCGAATACACGGGGCAGGTGCCATAACACGCGGTTCGTTCCAAATGAATTTCTGAAATTCCGGGATCAATAGTCGGTCCGCCGAGTGCGCCGCCCATCCGTTTGCCGCCCGGTTTCGCGTCACTTCCGCTTTCGCCGGATGCCGCCGGTTTTCCCGCAGGATGGGATTGCCACAACACATTCACAATCATCCACTTACCCTCATATTTTGCCAATTGTAAATAATCGATGCCCCAAAAAGCGGTCAGTTTTGCGCTGGCGGTTTGATCCAGAACATCGTAAATCTCAATCGAGTTGGGTGCGTCATTCGGGATCATCCCCTTTTTGTTGTATGTTTTGGAAAGCTCCACCAATTGCTCAAACGTCATTTTAGCTTCTTTGTAAGTACCATCTTTTTGATAAAACCCGCGTTTGGCCAGTTCGGGATGAACGCTTTTTTTGATGCGATCGGGTTGCATGTTGTAAACGCCATCAACATAATCCAGCACTGCCAGGCGAACGTTGTTTTGCCCGGAAACATCCTGCGCATTGGCATTGAAAATTCCGGATACAGCCAACCCGATTATCAATAGCAACATCTTTTTCATTGTTTTTCTCCTCAATTGTGTACTAATTCAATGCCATTCTGATGGCTTAATAGTTCATTTTTTTGCGGAAAGCAGTTGATCAGATGCCGCAATTCCGCTACGGATAAACTGTTGTAATTGTTTAATTTGTGACTGCGTATTTTCATCCGTTGGAAATTTGTCCGCGGTTAAAACAGCACCAACCCACCCTTCCGTATGCCAAAACCCATTACCGGAAACCGCCGGTAAAAGTTCCTTGTTTTCGGGATATGGCCATGGCGAAATATAAAAATATGGCATTGGATAATTGGCATCGCCGGGCGAAAGCCCCACACCAATCGTTTTTGTCTGCTCCGGTGAATCGCCGGAGTTTATCGTAATCAATAAAGCAATATCAAAATGATGCGGCCAGCAGCGAACAGCAGAGGCACCCGGATGATGGGCGTTAATTTCGGAGATCAGCAGATGGGCGTTTCCCCAATATTTTCCCAATTCTGCAGTCTCTGCCGCAATGTTGCCGGAGAAAGGTGCGCCACTTGCCACCGCATGCGGTTCAATTTCATAATGCATTTTCCGGCTGAAGTGGTCGGGATGATAGCCGCTCGCGTTCAGCGATTGTTTCAGCCAATCCTCAGCTTGTGCGATAGTTTTTCCGGCCAGCGCGAATTCGTCAGTTACGTTATCTTCTGCCGATATTTTCAACAGTGCAAATTTAGCAGGGCTTATTCCAAATTTGCAGCTTTCGCCACCTTGCAGCATCGTTCCGGCTAATGCGGAATGTTGTATCGCCCAACACATATTTGTGTGACTATCATCGGGCTGCTGTGTCAAATAGCACTTCCCTACCGCAGCAACAAACTGTGCCGCATGATGGAGTTGGCGTCGCGCATCCACCAATTTTCCGGCGATTGCGGTATCCCAATTTTGCCAATATTTAAATCCGGTATTTTCTTTCATTTTACTTACTCCGCCTTGTGTCGGTGATTCACTTAAATTCCACTATTGCAATATTTGAAAACACTTACTCAACAATTACTGATTGACAGTTTATCCTTTTCCAAATAAAGATGTGATCTTCTTCAAGATTTTTTTTCAGAAAATAGGTATATTAAAGCTATAAATACACTCACATGGATGTCACCGGGAATACATTTTCTGATATCGTTTAAGTTTTAAATCAACTTTTCGAAATAGCGTCGAACTTTTCGACATTATTACCGAAATAGTTAGCAAATGTTCAACACAGCTGATTCTCGATAGATCCGTTTTTGTCGCTTAAACCATTGTATTTTCTGCAGATAAGCCCTTCGTTTCTGCAAGAAATTCAGAATCTAAGAGCATGGCACAGGTTTTGCTTAATAAGTTGATAGATTAAACGAGGAGAACCTGGCGATGCAATCTTCCGAATATTTAAAACTGATTCTCGATTTTCGCGAGCAGAAATCAAAAGAGTTAAAGCGACTGATTTCGTATTCTGAAGCGATTGCGCTTTGGCTATCAGAAAGTGTACTTCCGCAAAGTGAAACAGGCAGGAAGCAAGTATTCACCCGATACATTGGTCAATAGGAGTTTTTTATGATACAGACAAAGGATGAATTTTATTATTCTCAGCTGGAAGCGATCCAAAATTTTTACAATATGCTGCGTGAAACTGACAAGGTAGATGTTTCATTGACAGAAGCAATTATCACATGGTTTACTGATGGATACGCGGAAGAATTTCGTGAAGATTATCTCCGGGATCATCCCTACGTCATCCAAAATTAACTCGTTTTAAACGCTGCGTTTGCCGGAAAGCTGAACGACTAAATTCCGTTGGCGAGGGCGGTTATCAAAATCGATAAGCGTAACCTGCTGCCAGGTTCCCAAACATAACCGCTTGTTTATAAATGGGATAAGTAACGTTGGCTTTAGCAGTGCAGCCCGCACATGTGCATAACCATTTCCATCGTGCCAACGCTCGTTGTGATGATAACGGGCGTTTTCAGGAAACAACCATTCGAATTTTTCCTTCAAATCTTTTATTAATCCGCTCTCGAATTCAATCGTTGTCAACCCGGCGGTTGAGCCTGGCACAAACACCAGAATACTGCCTTCTTCGAAATCACTATTGTCTAAAATACCCTGCAATTCAGCGGTAATATCGATGATATCTGTAAATCCCTTTGTCTGGAGCGCCAGGTTTTTGGTTTGCAGATCAATCATTTTTTTTACCCAGAATTTTTTCGAGATTGTATTTCGAACCGGTGGGCACATCCTGGCAGATAAATTCGTATCCTTTTGCCATCATTATTTTGAGTTGCCGGATATCATTTGCATCGAGAAATAAGTAGGGCAAAAATTCCCGTTTTCCGTCACTGTAATGTATTCCGCCGATGTTGATATTCTTAAGCTTAAGTCCATTTTCAACCATTTGCAGTACATCCCCAACAGATTCAACCAAAACCAACGCCAATCGATCTTTTTCCTCAAAGGTATTGATGAAAGCCAATGTATCAGAGATATTCAGCACTTGCGTATCCAAATCGCCTGCGGCCATTGTCATCATTTCTTTTTCCCAATCGTTGCTGACAATTTCATTGTTGCCGACAACAATCTGTCTGAAATTGTAGTAGCTAACCCATCCAACCAAAACCTGCCCGTGAATCAGCCGGTCATCGATTCGTAGAATTAGTGACTTCATTGGCAATCCTTTGTCTTGAAATTCTAATGTATTGGCAGGGTAAAAATAAAGGAAACGCCTCCGGAAACATTATTTTCGGCGCGAATTGTTCCACCGTGCGCTTTAATAATTATTTTACAAATATATAATCCCAACCCGTAACCTTTTTGTTCTTCAGCACTTTGGTTTACGCGGAACGATTTCCGGAAGATGCTTTTGAGATTTTCTTCCGGGATGCCGCCGCCGTTATCGGTTACCCGCACTTCCAGCACACGTTCGGATGAGCGATGAATATTGATATTGATCGACGATTTCGGCGGACAATATTTGATGGCATTTTGAATCAGGTTTGTAAAAATACGCTGAATTTGATAGGCATCGCCATTCACCTGTGGCAGCCCGGATTCGATGGTTTTGGTAATTTTCTGTTGCTTTTGATCGGTTTGAATCCACAAACTCAGCAACGCCTGATCGAGCACTTCGGCAATAGTAAACGGCGCTTTATCGATCGAAAACGCGTATTGCTCCGTTTTGTAAATTTCGTTGATATCTTCCATCATATCCAAAACCTGATCACCGAGAATCATGGATTTTTCCAGAAAATTTTTCTGTCCCTCGTTGAGCACACCAAAGGATTGGTTCATCAACAGCTCGATGTATGCCATCAGGCTGTGCAGCGGCGAACGGACATCGTGGATGAGCATCGCAGCCAGTTCCACCCGCGATTTCCGGCGAATCAAAAATTCATTCAAATTGAGCAATAGCGAAATTAACGGCACATTTTCATCGTCGCAGCGATACACATAATGGTTTTCGGATGGCACATTTTCCGGCAAATTGCCGGTGTGGATGACGATTGTTTTGACACCGGTTCGATTTAAAAATTCAAAAAAAACATCGTACGGGAAATTATTTTCCCGATTATCGATAAAACACAGATCCGGCGTTGTCGCTTTTTCGAATACGGATAAATCCGGAGTCGGCTGGCTCAGTGTCCGGAACCCATTCTGTTCCAGAATTTCGGCGTATCGAATCCGGAACTCCAGCAAAGGTGAAACCAATAATGCTAAGTGACTTTGTTTCATATACTTACAAACCTATCGACCGATAAATTTTGCTGCACGTTTTTCTAAAAATGCGCGCGTGCCTTCTTTCATATCTTCAGTTTCACATACTTTGCTAAAACATTCGGCTTCTATATTTAATGCTGTTCCGAGTGGCTGTCCGGCTCCGTGATAAGCTGCGGACAAAATGTAACCCGCTGCCAATGGCGCTTTTTGGGCTAATTTTGTTGCCAAAGATTTTACATTTTCCAATAAATCCGCCGGTTCGACAACAGCATTTACCAGCCCGATTTGCAGTGCCGTTTGCGCATCAACCATATCGCCGGAAAGCATCATCTGCAGTGCGCGCCCCATACCAACCAAACGCGGCAGACGCTGCGTTCCGCCGTATCCGGGGATAATCCCCAAATTAATTTCCGGTAAACCGAAACGGGCTTTCGCAGATGCAATACGGATATGGCAGGCTAAAGCCAACTCACAGCCACCACCCAATGCAAAGCCATTAACAGCGGCAATCACAGGTTTACGCATTTGCTCAATCGCCGTAAAAATTTGTTGTCCGTGTTGGGCAAACTGATGGGCTGATTTGCCGTCCATCTCAGAAATCTGGCTGATATCTGCTCCGGCGACAAACGCTTTTTCCCCGGAACCGGTGATGATAACACAACCAATATCACTGTTCGATGAATATTGCGACACAACATCCGACAGTTCATCCAATGTTTGTTGATTTAATGCGTTCAGTTTATCCGGCCGGTTAATTTGAATAATCCCAACCGATGCATCGGTTTCGGCAATAATATTCTGGTATGCCAAGATACACCTCCGTTAGTGTTCAGCATAGCTTGTTTTAGCTTTAAAAATTGTCATGAACAGGACAAATAACTTACACATATTAGAACGGATATGCAACCGGATTAACGCAATCACATTTGTGTTTGTAGCGTTTATTCTACAGACATTCACGGGTATTCCGGCACCAAATCCGGCTTTGATATCATCGGGAAAAATCAAAATTTTCTATTTTTGTTGATTTCGCATCTGCAACTCATTATATTTTTGGCGCTCTAAAAACAGGACTGCTAATTATGAAACCTAAATTCAGTTAAATTAACAACTTACTAAAAAAAGGAGATTCGCTATGAAAGTTAGACCATTAGCTGATCGCGTTCTCATCAAGCCGTTGGAAGAAGAAGAAAAAACTTCCGGTGGCATTATTCTCCCGGACAGTGCAAAAGAAAAACCGATGCGGGGTCGGGTTATTGCTGTAGGTAACGGCAAAGTGGATGAAAATGGCAAACGCCATCCGCTGGATGTAAAAGCAGAAGATGTTGTGCTGTATGGCAAATATTCCGGCACCGATGTTAAAGTTGACGGTGATGAATATCTGATCATGCGGGAAAGCGACATTTTGGCAATCGTCGAGTAATTTACTCCACGAGCCGGATAAGTATTAAACAATGAACAATAAACAATAGGAGATAATTACCTATGGCGAAGCAAATTGAATATAGCTCTGACGCCCGTACCCGCCTCAGAAAAGGTGTGGATAAACTGGCTGATGCTGTAAAAGTTACCCTTGGACCGCAGGGTCGCAACGTGGTTATAGAGAAAAAATTTGGTGCTCCCACAGTAACCAAAGACGGTGTAACCGTTGCAAAAGAAATTGAACTGGAAGACGCAGTTGAGAACATGGGTGCGCAAATGGTTCGCGAAGTTGCCTCCAAAACCAGCGATGACGCCGGCGACGGTACCACCACTGCAACCGTTCTGGCACAAGCCATCTTTACCGAAGGTTTGAAAAACGTAACCGCCGGTGCAAATCCGACCGAAATCAAACGCGGCATTGAAGAAGCTGTAAAAGTGATTGTAGCCGAATTGCAATCCATCAGCCGCCCGATCGAAGGCAAAAAAGAAATTGCCCAGGTTGGCGCAATTTCCGCAAATAATGACATGACCATCGGCGATCTGATTGCAGAAGCAATGGACAAAGTTGGCAAAGATGGCGTTATTACCGTTGAAGAAGCCAAATCGACCGAAACCAACCTGGAAGTTGTGGAAGGTATGCAGTTCGATCGCGGCTATCTCTCCCCCTATTTTGTGACCGATCCGGAAAATATGGAAGCCGTGCTGGAAGACGGTTTGATCCTGATCCACGACAAAAAAATCTCCAACATGAAAGATCTTTTGCCGATCCTCGAAAAAGTTGCCCAAACCGGCAAACCGCTTTTGTTGATCTCCGAAGATATTGAAGGCGAAGCATTGGCAACCCTTGTTGTCAACAAATTGCGCGGCACACTGAAAGTTGCTGCCGTTAAAGCACCGGGCTTTGGCGATCGCCGCAAAGCAATGCTGGAAGATATTGCCGTCCTCACCGGCGGTCGTGTGATCAGCGAAGAAACCGGTTTCAAACTGGATAGCGCGGTGCTCTCCGATTTGGGTAAAGCAAAACGCATCGTTATCGACAAAGATAACACCACAATTGTTGAAGGTGCCGGCAAAGGCGATGACATCAAAGGTCGCGTGAACCAAATCCGCAAACAAATTGAAAACACCAGCTCCGATTACGATCGCGAAAAACTGCAGGAACGTCTGGCAAAATTGGCCGGCGGTGTCGCAGTGCTGAAAATTGGTGCAGCTACCGAAATCGAAATGAAAGAGAAAAAAGCCCGTGTTGAAGATGCGCTGCACGCAACCCGCGCTGCCGTGGAAGAAGGCATCGTTGCCGGCGGTGGTGTGGCTGTGCTCCGCGCTTTGCCCTCGCTCGACAAACTCTCTTTCGACGACGACCGTCAGATTGGTGTAAACATCATGAAGCGCTCGCTCGAAGAACCTATTCGCCAGATTGTTCGCAACGCCGGCTTGGAAGGCGCAGTGATCGTTCAGAAAGTGAAAGAAGGCAGCAAAAACTTCGGTTTCAACGCAGCTACCGAATTATATGAAGAAGATATGATCAAATCCGGTATCATCGACCCGACCAAAGTAACCCGCACGGCAGTAGAAAACGCCAGCTCGGTTGCCGGTTTGTTGCTGATGACCGAAGCCGTAATTTCCGATATTCCTGAAAAAGAAGATCCCATGCCCGGCGGCGGTGCTCCCGGAATGGGTGGTATGGGCGGAATGGGCGGAATGTACTAAACGCCTGTTTTTCCATCAGTTGCAACTTCAGAGGCTCCCCCGTGGAGCCTCTTTTTTTTGTACCGGCTGAGCACATTCTGTAACCAAATCCGGTTTCGAACGTATGTCGAAATGAGCTGCGAAATCACTTGAAAATTTCTTCGCATAAGCTTAAACTATTCAAAACCCGGATGGACAATGACGAACACGCTCGGAAAAATTCTGATAGTTGATGACGATGAAGATGTGCTCATTTCTGCAAAATTACTGCTGAAAAAACACAGCAACCTTGTGCACACCGAATGCGATCCCACACAAATTCCCACTTTGCTCAAAAATGAACAATATGACGTTATTCTGCTGGATATGAATTTTAGCGGCGACCAAACCAGCGGCAGCGAGGGCTTTTTTTGGCTGAACCGTATTTTGACTATCGAGCCATCCGCGGTGGTCATTTTATTCACTGCATACGGCGATGTGAATCTGGCGGTTCGCGCCATAAAAGAGGGCGCAACCGATTTTGTGATGAAACCGTGGGAAAACGAAAAGTTGCTGGCGACCCTTTCCGCCGCATCGCGGTTGAGCTCGTCGCAGCAGCAAATTCGTGAATTGCGCCATCGCCAAACCGAGTTGCAGAACGAAACCAATCGCCCGTTCGGAGAAATTGTCGGGCAGTGCGCCGCCATGCAACGGGTTTTCTCGACCATTCAAAAAGTGGCAAAAACAGACGCCAATGTGCTGGTTTTGGGCGAAAACGGCACCGGAAAAGAGCTGGTCGCGCGGGCGCTGCATCGCCAATCGCAACGCAGTAACGAGGTTTTTATCAGCGTGGATATGGGCGCCATCACCGAAACGCTGTTCGAAAGCGAGCTGTTCGGTCACACCAAAGGCGCATTTACCGGTGCAAAAGAAGACCGCGCCGGACGCTTCGAAATCGCCAATAGCGGCACTTTATTTCTCGATGAAATTGGCAATCTGTCGCTGCCGCTGCAGGCGAAGCTGCTCACGGCGATCCAAAAACGACAGGTTACCCGGGTCGGCTCGAACAAATATCGCGACGTCGATATTCGCCTGATTTGCGCGACCAACATGCCCATTCACGAAATGGTTGCCCAGCGTGAATTCCGGCAGGATTTGCTCTATCGCATCAACACGGTGGAAATCCATTTGCCACCGCTGCGCGATCGCACAGAAGATATTCCGTTGCTGATCGAGCATTTCCTGAAAATTTACGGCAAAAAATATGGCAAACCTGAATCGCGGCTCAGCCAGGCGACCCTCAATAAATTGCAGAAATATCATTGGCCGGGAAACATCCGCGAACTTCAGCATGCGCTGGAACGTGCCGTTATCCTCAGTGATAACAATGTGTTACAGCCTGGCGATTTCTTTTTTAACGCGGAATTTTCAGATGAAGACGAACTGGCGCTGGATTCCTACAATCTGGAAGATGTGGAAAAACTGGTCATCCGCAAAGCCATCACCAAACATGCCGGAAACATCAGCAAAGCGGCGCGGGAGCTGGGTTTAACACGGGCATCGCTGTACCGACGGCTGGAAAAATATGGTTTATAAACGATTTCGCTGGGTAATAATCGCACGGATTTTGTTCCTCTCCGCGCTAATTTTTCTGCTCAACTATTTGCTGCTGGAAACGGAATATATTGCCGCGGTGATCATCATCGCGGGGCTAATTATTTACAATATTTTCATGCTGGTTCATTACGTCGAAAAAACGAATCGCGATCTCGCGCGCTTTCTCGACGCCGTAAAATACTCCGATTTTTCCCAAACGTTTATGCTCACCGGACTCGGTTCCTCATTTAACGAATTGAAAACCGCATTTAACGATGTGATCGCCAAATTCCAGCAGGCGCGTGCGGAAAAGGAAGAGAGCTTCCGATATCTGCAAACGGTGGTTCAGCACGTTGGCATCGGGCTGCTCGCGTATGACGACACCGGCGAGATAAACCTGCTCAACTCTGCTGCCAAACGGTTGCTGGATGTGACCCATCTGAAAAACATTTCCCAATTGGAGCGACGCAGCGTTGCGTTGGTGGATACCCTGAAATCGCTGGAAACCGGGCAGCGCAGCCTGATCAAACTTCACCGTTCCGGTGAAGAATTGCAGCTTGCCATTTACACCACCGAATTTTTGATGCACAGCGAACGCTACCGGCTGGTTTCCATCCAGAATATCGGTTCGGAACTGGCGGAAACAGAAATGGAAGCCTGGCAAAAATTGATTCGGGTGCTCACTCACGAAATCATGAATTCCGTTACGCCGCTGTCATCGCTGGCGGCTTCTGCCAACGAACTGCTGCGCGATAGCATCACCGAAACCAATGCACCGGAAGCTGCATTTGAGGATATTCAAATTGCCCTCACAACCATCGAACGGCGCAGCCAGGGGTTGCTCAAATTTGTCAACGCGTACCGGAATCTCACCAAAATTCCCAAACCAAATTTTCAGGTGGTAAAATTGGGCGAATTGCTGGAGCAACTGTATGTGCTGATTGTCGGGCAGATGGCTGAGGAAGGCATTTCGCTGGAAGTAAATGTGCGTCCCGCAAGTTTGGAAATTACCGCCGATCCGGAATTGATCGAACAAATTTTGATCAACCTGCTGACCAACGCGCAACACGCAGTAACCGAAAGAGAGAATCCGCAAATACAACTATTGGGTAAGATGGACGAACGAGGGCATGCGCTGATAGAAGTGGCCGACAATGGCAAAGGGATGTCCAGAGAGTTGCAATCGAAAATTTTTATCCCGTTTTTTACCACAAAATCCGGCGGCTCGGGCATCGGGTTGAGCCTTTCGCGTCAAATTATGCGGCTGCATAACGGCACGCTCACTGTCAAATCCGTTGAAGGCGAAGGCACGGTTTTTACACTCCGGTTTTAATTATAAATCACAAAATCTCGCGCATTTTCAGGATTTCATTCCGGCGGGAAAGCTGGTCGGCGGCGCTGTTCCGGCGCAATTCTTCATCGAGAATCTGGAAAATTTCAGCGCGGGTGAAGCGCATTTCGTAGCGTTGTTTGTTTTCACCGATACCGACAGCTTGTGTTTCAATTAACTTTTGGCTCACCAGTTTTTCGATCCGCTGGTGCAGCGTCATAAATGTTTGGGAATGTTCCGGTTCACTTTCATTGTAGCGATCGTAATATTCCGTCGCGCTCAACCCCGGTTTCTCCCAAATGATGTTCATCAGTTCAACATCTGTTTCATCAAATGAAATGGCTGGCGTGCCTTTTATCGCGTTGTAGCCGGCTTTTGTGCCGTAATACATCAGCACAACCATTGGCATAATGGGCACCATGCCGCCGTAATTGCCGTACTCGCGTTTCACGTTATCGTGATCACGAACTTCATCGGCATAGTGGAATTTGTATGCGGTGCTGTTCTGAAAATCGAGGAAAACGCGCTGTTGATTGTTGCGAGATTCGGCGGAATGAAGTAAATCATCAAAAGTGCTGTGCGGTCCGACGGGCAATCCGGGCGACAGCAAAACCGACATGCTGTTCAACTGCGGCTGTTGCAATCCCAACGATTGCGTCGTGGAAATTTGGGTGCTGTCCGGCGCATTTGTCAAAATTCTTTGACCGGTTTTGAGCCTTGCAGAATCCGGTTTGGTTTTGGCGGGTTGCGCCTGCAGCGCAGAAATCGAAACAATGATAATCGCGATTGCAAATTTGAAACATCCAGCCATAACCATCACCCCATGGTTTAGAGATCCGTCGATAAGCGGAAACGCATGATGCGATTATTGCCTGTATCTGCAATAAAAACAACTTGTTGCTCAAGAAATGGAAGCACGGCAATGCCCTTTGGATTTTTGAACTGTGCATCTCCCACGCCATCACCGAGCACAGATTGCTGCATCGTTCCCTGTTGTGAGAAACGATAGAAACCCGGTTCTGTTCCCGATCCGCCGGCATCCACGGCAAAGATAAATCCGTTGCGATCCAGAGCCACATCTTCCAGATTCGCCCGGTTATCGATGCTATACATATCCTGCCCGATCAATCCGGTGTTGGGTGTCAGCACCAAATCGCCTTCGCGAATGGTGGTGGTTACGTGCTGCAATTTAAAATTGTTCGGCGCCAATTGACCGGTGCGACCGATGTGCGTAAAATAAAACGCCGGTGACACTTCGTTGGTGGAAGAAATATCCAGCCAGCGTTCGCGAATGGATACAATTGCAGTCGGCACAATTGCGGAATACAACCCGGTTCCGTTCACGTTCAGCGGCAATGGTCCCTTCAGCGTATGGTTCGGATTGAAATCGTAAATGAAGCTAAACTCTTTAAAAACAGTGCTGGAATCGGCAACATCCAATACGGTTACATAATATTCGAATCCGTTATACACCGAAATTCCGGTAAATTGACGGGTGGGACGGCTGGTTTGTTCGAACACTTTTTCGACCGGCGCATTCCCGATCTGGTGATTCGCACCGACAAGATCAATTTTGTAAATTGCGTTGGTGTTGTTCACGATCAGCAGTTGTAAACTGTCGTTTTGGGTGATGGCTTCCGGCTGCGAAATCGGTTGGGAAATCCCCTGAATCGTGCCACCGAGATCCATCATCACAATCCGGTCGTTACCCGTATCGCAGATATACAAAAAGTTATCCGCACCCAGATAAATATCCGCCGGCGCGCTAAAATCGTATCCGTTTGCCGCGTCCAATGGCGGATTGAGTTGCACATAAACGGCTCTGCCGATATTTCCGCCATCGTCATCCGAAGGCACGGTGGGCAACGGCGTTTTTTCGTGACCGCATGCAGCCAGCAAAAACGTGATAAAAATGATAAAAGTGCTGTTAAAAATCCTGCTCATTCAACAATCCTCATTGCTCTCTATCGATAAAATTTTTGGCATCTAAGTTAAGTTAAAACAATAGCTGAACAGCAAGGCGGTTCACATCGCCAAGCCGCCCGAAATTGGTGTAGGCATAGTCCAGCCGAAAATCCGCCATGGTGATCGGAAAGTGCAAACCGACACCCAAAGAGAAGCTTTCCTCAGCCTGCGCGGTTTTGTAGCCGCTCCGGAATGCCAGAGTTTCTTTCCACCAATATTCCATTCCCATGTTGACATTTTCCGCATTGTCGTTCGGGTGATTGAGTTGAATTGACCCGGTGATGCGGTGGTTTTCGCGATCCACCAATTCACCGGCGATCCCGATCCGGAAAACCGTTGGCGGCGCAAACGATTGGTATTCGGTAATTTCCGTTTGCTCATTATTCAAATTTGTATTCAGCGAGGTGCCTGTTGGTGCCATATCATTGCCAAAATTGGAAACAGACACCGCAAACCGGGTCGATTTCCAACCGGTTTTGTAATAGGTTCCCAAATCGAACAGCACCGCGCGCATCGTTAAATCGGCGATGGTTTCGTGCATAAATTTGACAGACAAACCAAAGCTGAACTGATCTGTCATGTTCCGGGCATAAGTTAGCCCGAGTAAAAAATCACCGAAACTGAACATCCGTCCGGTGCCGAAAGGCTGCAATTCCGTGGTTTCCATCATATCTTCGGTATGCAGATAGGTGATCGCCGCACCAACTGAATTCGACTGATCGATGTGATAAACCGCTCCGGCGTATTCCATTTTCACATCCACCACCCATTGCGTGTGGGAGAAAAACACCGCGTTTTTGTCGAAAAGGGCAATTCCTGCCGGGTTCCAATACAGCGATTCGATATCGTCTGCAACCGCAACATACGATTCGCCCATGCCAACGGAACGGGCACCGACACCGATTTTCAGAAATTGCGCTGTGGAGATCCCGACGCGTTGTCCGCCAAGATTTGGAAATAATTGTGCCCACATCAATTGCGGGATGATCAAAATGATAAAAGCCAAAATTCGCATGTATAACACCCAATTTGGGTTAACGTTTATTTTTTGTGCAATATCTAATGAATACAATTCTCAGATTGGGATTTCTGCATCTGCAAAAACCCTGCTACTTTTTTATCAAAATTTTACGAATAAGCCCATTCGGATATTCCGTGGCGTCCGCCAGCGCGAAGGATCGGACGGAAACGGTGACGAAATCGGGTAAAACACATCCGGGTAGCGGGGATCGTTCCAGCCTTCCGGAACGTCGTCGCCAATTTCGTAAGCATTGCCGGTAACCGGATTGATGATCGTCGGGTTTTGATCGTTAAACAAATTTTTAACTTCGAACGTTAACCCGTATTCCATTCCGGCGATGCCAAAATATTTGGTAAAACTCATATCCGCCCATTTCCAGTGTTTACCGATCTGGCTGAAAAATTCGGTCTGATCGGTGGTGGATTGGTAAATCGGGCGACCGTCATTCGGGCGAATTTGAACAAATTCAACCGGCGTATAGCGACGACCGGCCTGGGCAAACCAACGGAAATTCAATTGCCAGTCACTCGGCAATTTTAAACCGAAAACGTTCGGACGATCACCTTTGGGTACGTTAATCGAAAAATTTGCGGACAGTTGCCACGGCCTGTCCCAGCGTGCGAAAACCTCTTTGATGGGTTGCTCATCCAACAGGTTTTGGGCGAGCAGCAAGCCGTCATCGGATGATGACGATTTTGTGGTGATGATCGAATAGCTGCCGTTCAGGTTTCCGGAAAAATATTTGGCGAAACGGGTGCGATACTCGATTTCCATTCCGCGACCGCGGGCATAATCCAGATTGATGTATGTGATGCCGTCAATGCCCCGGCGAACCTGTGGCACGGACACGGTTTGGATGTAATCAAAAATATCGTTGTAATACGCGTTCACGCTGATAACATCGTCGTTTGTCAATTTGTAGCGTAAGCCAAGTTCATATTTTACACTGGTTTCCGGGTCGAGCGTCGGGTTGCCGAATCGCTGGAAAGACGATTTGAAACGCGATTCACCGAGCTTCGCATAAACAAATTGCGGGCGCGGTAATTTGGAAAAATGACCGTAGTTGAAATACAACATCATATTATTTGAAACCGGGTGCGAAACGCCCAAACGCGGCATCAGCCGGGCTTTGAAACGGTTGCCAAACACGCTGAATGTTTCATCCAGATATTGCTCCTGCAACCCTTCGGTGAAACTGGAATTTTCGCCGAGCACTGCGCGATCGACAAATGCACCGGGCATCCACCAATCCAGCCGCGTGCCGACATCCAGATAAAATCCTTTAAATTTGATATCATCCTGAATGTAAAATGCGCCGTCCGCCGGGTGAACCCGGTAAATATCCTGGCTGGAACCAAAACCGCCTTCCACATATGGATCAGCGATATCGATCAATTGCATTTCTTTGAATGCGCCCTCAAAACCGGCTTTGACGGTGTGAATATCGTTCACGACGCTGGTGATGTCGCCCTTCAGCGTGAACCAGTCCACATAGTGATCGTGCCAGGTGAAATCGTTGCCGTAATCGTAAAATCCGTCGCCGGGAATCACCCGAACTTTATCCGGATCGTTACCGGGATTAAAATAGGTCACGGGCAGGCGGGTCACATCCACCGGCTGCAAATATTCCGACCAGTGGCGTCCGTCCCAATCCGCACGAAGCTGTGCGTAATAACGGCTCAACCGCAGTTCGTAAAATGTTTTGTTGTTCAGCGTATGTTGCCAGGTTAGCGAGCTTTGCTCGTTGTCATGTGTAAATGTGTTAAAATTGTCCAGATTTTTGGAAAAATCGTATGGAAATCCGGGTGTCGGTTCCACATATTCCAGATTGGTTTGGAGCGATTGGGTATTCTGATTAATCGATAGCGAACGATTGTAAGAATACGTCAGCGTATATTTCGGTGCGATTTTCCAGGTTAGTTTGAACAATGCAGACCAGTTGTTATTCTGGCGCGGCGCAAAAGTTGTTTCATCAGTCAGTTCCGAGCCGAACAGCGATATTTTCGGTGCGATGGACGAGCGCAATTGCGTTGCAGTTGCGCGGGTGTAATCATCCGAAAGATAGGTGTAAACATTGAGGAAAAAATACATTTTGCCGGGGATATCCAGATTAATCCACGGCAGCAAATTGCTCGAAATCGGCTCCGGTCCGCTAAAATTAAACTCGTAATGATCGGTGTTGAAGCTGAACGATTCATCTTTAAACAAACCGAAATGATCAGATTTATACGATAAATAGCTCTCGTATTTATCGCTGCCGGTTTTGGTTTTCACATTGACGATACCGGAAGTTGCCTGCCCGTATTCGGCTTTGAAACCGCCGGTGATGACCTCAACTTCAGAAATCGCGTTGGCGCTGATGTTCAACCCGTAACCGGTGCCGGAAAGCGGATCCTGCACGGAAATACCGTCCAGCAAATATTGTGCTTCGTATGTTCTGCCGCCGCGAATGTGGATTTCGTTGTCCTGCTCCACAACGCCAACCTGCTGGCTGACCAGTTGCATCGCGTCATTGGCGATAGTTTTATCGATGTCCTCTGCGGTCATGTTGCGAACGGTGCTGGTTTCTTCAAGATCGAGCAACGGCTTTTCGCCGATCACTTCCACTTCCTGCCCCAACGCCAGCGGCGAAGATTCCAGCGCAACGTTGATCGTCACCGATTCGTTCGCGACAACCTGAACACTGGTTTTCTGCACCACTTTGTAACCGATGTAACTGATTTCCAGCGTGTAATCGCCGGGCGCAACATCGCTGATCAAATAGAATCCGTCGCCATCTGTTGTTGCACCATAATAGGTGCCTTTCACCAGCACATTAACGCCGATCAGCACTTCGCCATTTTCGCGATCGGTCACGATGCCGCGAATCGATCCGGTTTGTTGGGCAAATGCCATTGCGCTGCTCAAACAGATGAATAAAAGCAATATCATTTTTTTCATTCAAAAACTCCTGCACCCGGTTTTTCCGGGCTAATCAACTGATTTTATTTGTGTTATCTCAAAACACATCCATCAAAATAATCTCGAACAATTCATCGAGATTGCCATTTCCCTGCAGAAAATGGAGCGGTGTTCCGGAGAATACGAAATCGAAATCACCGGTGTTGTCGTTTCTGCCGAGGATCACGAACAACGGATCAGTGGTGATAGCCGGATCATCGTAGCGATACATCGGCACCGCGCCGGGCGATGCTTTCAGCGCAAACGCGCCACCCAAAATGAAGGTGGATACTTTCAAATCCGGTAACGGCTGCAGCGTCGGGAATTCGGTTGCAAATGCGGGATCGGGATAAAAATTCTGATTCGTTGCGATAAAATTATAACGGGTGCCAAGCGTATCCACCGGCGCAAAAGCCAGCGGCTCACCCTGCGTTCCGAATGCGCTGTTGAACTGCACCGCATAAATGATTTTCCCGCCGTTTTGGCGGAATTCCGGGATGGCGGATTGGGCGTAAATAAAGTGCGGATCGCTATTTTGGATGATATCTGTGTACCAAATGATCCGGTCGAACAGCTTCAGCGTTTCGGTGAACTGGCGCGGCGATGCCGGAAATTGCGCTTCGATATTCCAATAGGTGTAATCTTCGCCGATAGTTGGCAGCAAATTATTCAGCAATCCGCGATAGTAAGCATCGGGACGACCGCTGGCTGCACTTTCAACCGCGTAATCGTCGATCAGCAGATAGCTGCCGCGCGGCAATTTGACAAACCATGTGTTGACCACTTCTTCCGGCATGCGGATTTCCTGGCTGCGGGCACCGGCAATGTCCACGGCGCGGAGCCAGAGAACATGTTCGCCCTCTGTTAGTCCGTCTGCGGCTTTCAAATCTACGCTTCGGGCATCGCCCGGCAGTTGAATCCAGTTGCTGGTATCGTCCAACGCATATTCAATAAATTCAATAGTTTCGTCGCCATCCGGATCGGCGGCAGACCAGGCAAAACTGGCGACTGTCAGCGTCGTATCGGGAATGCGGCTGTTCGGCGACCACGCCACCTGCGGGCGGGTATTGGCGATCGGGAATTCCTGGGATGCGGGTGTGGGATCTTCCAGATTCAGGTTATCCACCGCTTTTACCTGCAACACGTAACTGGTATCCGCACCGGTGATCCGCAGCGCAAAAGTGCCGGAACGCTCGCTGGTGAAAGTCCAGTCATCGGCGGTGGGATTCAATTCCAGCGTGTAATAAAATCCGGTGATAAAACCGTCCGGATCGCGGCCATCCCAATAAAACGTCTGGACACTTTGGGTGGTGTTCAGGCTGTCGCCTTTGACAAAAATGGTGGTTTCCGGCGGTTGATTGGCATTCAGATCGCCGGTGATGTCACTATCGCAGCGCCAGAACGCCAACGCAATAACCGTTAAAACGATAACAGATTTTAATTTCATATGATTGTTGGTCGTAAAGTTCTGTTCAATAAATATTTATCTAATTATTTGTGATTATTCGATTTATATCCAAACACCTGCACCACTGCAGATGTGCCGCCGTGGAGATGACCTTCCCGGATGTCCCGCTCGATCTCGTGAAAAATATCAAACTGCAAACCATTCAGATTTTCGCGAAGTGAATCGGGTTCATACAGCAACTCAGCTACCGGCGGACCGCCGGTTTTGAATTGTAGCTGGCGCGGCGTGTATGCTTCCATCACAAAAACGCCACCCGGCTTCAATCCCTGAACAGAATCACGGTAAACTTTTGACCGCAACGGCTCCGGCAAATGGCAAAAAATTGACACGATGCCATCCCACATTTCCCGCTCAATTTCAAAATGCTGCAAATCTGCGACAACGGTTTCAATTGACACATCGTTGTTGGCAGCCAATCGCTGCGCCTTTTCCAACCCGACAGCAGAGGAATCCACTCCGGTAACGCGAAATTGTTGTTTCGCCAGAAAAACGCTGTTTCGCCCCTCGCCTTCCGCAAGGCACAGTATTTTTCCGCCCGCCGGCATTCGGTTTATAACGCTGTGTAAAAATTCGTTTGGATCAGTGCCGTAAACGTATTCGCTGGCAGCGTAGCGGATGTCCCATTGATTTTGCATAAATTTCGATTCATTTTGTCAGTAATTGCACAAAACATTTTTCATAAAAAAGAACACGGATGACGCAGAATTACGTCACCCGTATTCGGTGATTTTTTCAGATTATTTCAACAGCACCATTTTTTTGGTGATGTTTTGATTTTCGCCGGTCAGTTTGTAGAAATAGATGCCGGAGCCGACGGCAACACCTTTATCGTTGCGGCCGTCCCAGGTCAATTCGTAGCGATTTGGCGTTTGGAAACCATTCACCAACGTGCGAATTTGCTGACCCAAAACATTGTAAACACTCAGTTTATAGGTTCCTGCATTGTTCACAGTGTAGCGAATGCTGGTGGTCGGGTTGAACGGGTTCGGGAAATTTTGTTCCAGTTCAAACGCGGTGGGCAGATTGTCGCCATCTTCGATGCCAACGCTTGTGCCAACATCCAAAGTATCACGCGGAAGGATTTTTGTGTTACCAAAACTGAAATAACCAAATCCCTGCAAAAATGCGAGATTGTCGTTCAAAGCGTAGGTTGAATCGAGGTTGCCACGGAATGCACTGGCACGATCGTCCACCCGAACGCCGCCGGTGCCGTCGTCGATGGTAAATTCACCGAAATTGCTCGGTGCATCCGGGAACGGGTTGGATACCGTTACGTCCTCGAAACGCAGCAACACACTTTCATAAAGCTCAACCGCCGGTTGACCGGTGGACATTTGACCGGTTGTCAAAACGACCGGATCGAAAGCGCCAACGCCCGCGTTTACCACAACGCTGTTGGTCACATTGTTGATGCGAGTGATGCCAAAATCTTCTTCGATGGTTCCGGTGACTTCCACTTCATCGCCGTAAATATGGGTGAAAGTGCCGTCGTTTACCCAAATTCCCGACCAAATATCGGCAGCTTCCTGAATGTAATAATCACCCAAAAAGTCGGTTGAATCGGTCATTACCACGCCGCGAACGGTTACTTCGTAGCCGTTGTATGGGGAAACATCAACCCTGTAACCGTGGGTATCCTGTAAATCGCGAATACTTAAACCATTTTGGCGAACGGTATACATGTAAACTTGTCCGTTAGTGCGGGAAGTATCGCCGGGTAATGTGCTGCGATCGCCGACATTATCTACCGACGAAATAAAATAGCGAACAAACGCGCCGTCCGACTGTGCCGGAATTGCGCCTGCAAACGTATCTGCAACAGCGTTCATCCGCAAGGATTGATAGGGCGCATCGTTGATGCTGTAAAACAGGCGGGCTTCCTGAACGTTACCGTTATCCACAATCGAAGCTTTAACCGTCACGTTATCCGACGGGGTGGGAACGCCAATGGTTCGATAAGCTCCGGTAATTACCGGCGGGCTGGAAAGCTGAACCAGATCTAAAGTGTCACGCGGATTAACAGTGTAAACTTGCCCGGGAGTGCCGCTTTCATCGCGGGTGAAACCGGAAACTTCAACTTCTGTGCCGTTTGAGGGCCACTGGTAGGAACCGGGAAGCCGGTCATGGAACCAGTTGAAATATTCGGCAATGTAAGTGATGCCGGTTCCATCGTTAATGGAAGCCCAGTTGCCGCTGATATTATTGTTCACAATTACAGCGTTTTCAACTTTAACCCATTGGCTTTCCCATTGTTCGCCGATGGATTTGTTGACCAAATCTGCTGCGGTGAGCACGATCGGATCCGGCAACGGATTACCTGCTGATTCAATCGTCACCGGAACTACCGGGTCCGGCTGAAAGGGCACGCCGTATATATTGATTTGCGAAAACGTGCTAAATTCCGAAATGACGCCGGTAAAGTAGCACACCATTCCCGGCTCAACAAATTGCAGCAGTGTCTGAATTTGGCTGGTATCGTCCTGAACTACAAAAAATCCGTTCCACGGTTCGGTCGGCGTGTCCGGATCAACAATATAAATAGACCAGCGTGCGCCAATCCACAAATCGCGGGGTCCGGTCATAACCAGACCTTTTACCACAACCGTATCGCCAACAAACGGCGATAAATCATCCGTTCCGGGATCGGCAACAAACTGCAGATCGTAAATGCTAAGGGTATCGTATTCTGCCTGAGCAACAACGCTCTGAGATACGCCAATCAGCATAAGCACTATCAAGAATTGTGTCAATTTTTTCATCCATTCGCTCCTTTTTTTGGATTGATAATTGAATTATTTGATAATCACAAATTTTCCACGGTAAACATCTCCACCGTCCAAATCTTTCACGGTAAACAGATACAATCCGGTTGCGATCGCCTGATCCGCCTCGGTAACAAGATCCCAAGCATGTTCGCCGCCGGCAAACACCGTGTTGCCTTCCGAAAACTGGCGATACCATTCGATATCATCCCCGGTATACGCTTCTCCGTTGTGCACGAACGAACCCACCTGATCGCCGGCAAGCGTGTAAATTCGCACTTCGCAATTTTGGGGGAGATTGTAAAAATATAATTTTCGCTGACGTTCGAGCCCGCCGTCCCACAGCGCATTTACGCGATAGGGATTGGGATAAACACCAATCTGCCGGTCAGCTTCGTTATTTACCGGCGTTCCGGGGCTTACCACAACGGCGTTTTGCAACCGGCTGCTTTCGAGGCTTGGCAGGTTCAATTCCACATCGCCGCTGTCGAATGCGGAAATGGCAAACGCATATTGCCAGCCGTTCAACAGATTATTGATTTCCAGTTCGTAACGATAGGTGATCGTATCATTTAATCCGGTTTGCGGATTGGGAACGATTTCGATAATCGGCTCTGCCATCAGGGCTTCGTCCAGTCCACTGTCGTAAAATCGCCCGTCGATGCGATCGTATTCTGCGATGAGCTGCATATTTTCAAACAATCCCTGACCGGCAAATTCGCCACCCAAAAATGAGCGATAAATGCGGTATCCTTCAAAATCACGTTCTTTGGAAATCAGATCGACGGATTTTTCCGCGGTATCGTCCCAACGCAGCACCACTTTCCGGTTTCCGGGAATCACTTTCAGATTCGGCGGTGATGGCGGTGTCGGCAAAATATAGCGATCGAGGCGACCGTTGCCGTTCACGTCTTCGGTGGAATCGGTGCCGGCAAAATCGAGAACGCCGTTGCGGTTGCTGTCTTCGCCGTGATAGGCGCGCTGCGCCCACGATACGTTTTCCAATAAATTTTTGCGCTGATTAATGGTATCAAAACGGGGTGGGTCGCCGCCAAATTTACGTCCGCAAACAATTGCAAATACTGCGTTTATGGATTCTCCCGGCGGGATAGAAGAAAACGGGCCGGTGCTGATCAAATTCATATAATTGCCCGGCTGATTGTTAATCGCTTCGTTGGCGATAGCTTCGCCCAATCGCTGATATTTGCTGGCTTCGTCCGCCGGCGCACGTTCCCAATCGGCATCGCCGCCGCTGAACAACCACCAATTGTTGATCATTTCATTTTGATAGGTTACGCCACCGGGCGTTTCGCCGCCGAGCAACACCATCGCAACGTAACTATCCGCATTGCTGTAGTTATTGGCGCCGTACTCATATGCGTAAACCATTTTTGCGGTATCGTTATTCATAAAGCCGATGCCGACATCCGAATAAAACGGGCCGCCAACACGCGGGGAAATATTATTGGTATTCCGCACAACCAAATCCGCCCACAAACCAACATATGTATTGTTGATTGGCTCATCGCTCAAATTGCTGATGGTGTAATTGAGAATCACAAAATCATCCGCGAAGGGGAAATTCCATGCATATGTTTCCATATGCACCGCGAGTCCCAACGGTTGGTGATTGGGAATTTGAATTGCTGTTCCGGGGATAAACGTGTTGGTATCCACAAAATCTGCCACAAAATCCTGATGGCTGATCGCCTCCGGCGAATAAAATGCGTTTGCCGGCAGCGACGACCGCTCGGTGATCAGATCGTTCAGATCGGCGGTATTGGTAAATTCAAAATTAGCAGCGCCCGCACCACCGGACAGGCTGGAAATATTGAACGCGCCGGTCGTTACGCGAATACCTTGCGATGTTTCGCCGCCGACCCACAGCCCGCCGACAAAAATGTGCTCAATTGCCGAACCTTTGGGATATTCGCAGGATGGCTGGTCAATCGGTGTTTGCGACACAAAACCATCGCCAAACGTGCCATAGTTGGTAACCGTCAGGCTAATATTGCCGACGTTGGTAAAATTATCGTCGTCATCAACCAACACTTTGGCAAAGCGGGGATCCTTCAAAAGCGGGGAACGATCTTGCGAAAAAACACTGCCAATACAGAGGAAGATGAAAGCGGATAACATTAGCGCTGTAAAATCACGGGGAATTTTTTGCATACTGGAAATGGGTCTCAATTTGTTATTCTTATCATACGCTGCCAAACTTACCGATTCGATATTACAGGAACAATTCAATGCACCATCAAATCGATAAAAATGATTATACATTCCATCATCCAGAAAAGCAAGCATAGATTAAACACGGTTTATCACAAAATCCTGTGGTGAAAAATATGCACAAATTCGGCTTGCTTTTTCCGCTGTTTTTTTCGTATTTCAGAAACTGAAAGGATAACAACAATAATTGATATTTCCAGAAATGAATAAACTCACGCCCATTTTACGGATTGCGCTGTTGCTGCCGGTGCTGCTTTTCGGACAATCGAATCGACCGTTAAACATGTTTTATCCGGGCAACATCCGTTTTTCATCTTCCATTCCGGCGGCGCGATCGCTGGCGATGGGCGGTGGTGCAATCGCCCTGCCGGACGATCCGTCCGCGGTTACCATCAACCCGGCCGGACTTGGAATATTTTCGCGACCGGCGCTCTCGGCGACCACTCGTTACCTTTATTTTACGGATGCAGAAACCGCTTATCACCCGGCAGAAAATATCGAACCGGACAAAATTCTCGATCAAACGTTGATCAGCGCGCTGGTGGTTTGGAAAAATATTCGCTTCGGGAGTTTCCGGGAAACCATTTACGATCAGCGGGTTTTGTTTACCAGCCCGCAACAATTTGTGGTTTATCCCGGCGAAACATCAACCAACCTGTTGCGCAGGAACTTTCCCTCGCGTGAAATTATTGCCCGAACGCAATTGGTGGAAAATGGACTTTCGGTGGGATTTCGGATCGGATTGCAGTTTACAGCAGGAATTTTATTGCGCTTAACCCGATTGGAATATGGACTTACGGATCGCCAATATTTCCCGCGCGATATTTCTTCGGCTGCGCCGGGGTCATCCGTCTCATCAGATTTTTCGACCGGAAATTTGTACGCATCACAAACATTTGACGAGCGCAGCACCAAACCGGGCTTTACGATCGGCGTGCTCAACCGCTTTTCCGGGCGACTGGTGGTGGGTGCCGTTTATCATTTTCGCCCAACATTTACCGTGACCGGCGAAACATATTTGCCCGCGTTCACGTTTCGCAACGGGCAGCAACTCACGGAATTTCCGGCAGAACAATTCCGCAAGGTTAGCTTCAAATGGAATATGCCGGATGCTTTCGGCGCCGGATTCGCATATAAATATCGCGGCTGGATGAACATCACTCTGGATTTGTGGCGGGTCCGCTATTCCGAAATGACGGAATCGTTAGCGGATGACGGCTTCACAAATTTGATTCAGAATGATCAAACCGGCAATTCAAATGAACAGGATTTATTGTTGGAAGACAGTTGGGAATGGCATGCCGGAATGGAATATATTTTCCGGTTTTTCTCAAAAAATCGGCGCTTTCCGGTGCGATTCGGGTTTTACCGCAAATCGGCCGGCGTGCTGCACAGCGAAGGCAGCGCTGATAATTTTCAGCAAATTTTCCCCAAACCCTCATCGGAAAATCATTACACGGGCGGGCTGGGATTTTTATTTGGCGATCGCCTGCGGTTTGACGGCGCGATCGACATCTCCGCAAACGGCTTTATTTTTATGGGCACATCCGTTTACACATTCTAAAAAATCTGGAATAAACCGACGTAATCGATTTTGTGTTTGTAATTCGGGAATTCTTCGCGCAATCGCGTTTTTAGCACTTTTGTCGATGGCTCAATTGCGAAAACGGTTAACCCGTTATCCGGTGTGGACACCCGAACCACCCAACTGACCTTGCGCATAATTACGTTCACCGAAATCTGCGGTTTGACCTGCAGTCGTTTGTGCACCGGTCTTTTTATTAATGTTTCCATCATTTGCATAATTTACTCCTTTGTTACGGCTTCCCGTATGTTTCAGCGATGTTCGGTTGATAAGATCCGCCCCTGCCATCCTGTGGCGGAGGCGGAATCATTATCGGGTAATTCGCTATGGGCGATAGCGTTTTATTAACGATCTACACTTCGGTTGTGCATGCTTTGCGCGGGTGGCGCAAATAATTTATCATTTCTCAAATATTTTCAATCATCAGCGCGAAATCTGATCATTTTGGGACAGTTGCCAATCGAGATCTTCGATATATTGGATCAGCAATTCCTGGGTTTCCCGGTACGATTGCAGTTCGGCATTCTGCAACCACGGAAAAGATTCAGGATGAACCAAATACGATGACACGATAAACGCCCGGTTCCGCAACCGCTGATTTGTCGATTTTTGCAAAAATTTGTTCAAATCATGATTGGCAGAAGCGAAATCCAATGTGGGATAATACCGCTTCAACATCATAATTTGTAACATGGCAGATTCCACAATGCCGTCGTTGTGATGCCGCAAATTATGCTGATATGCTTTCAGTGCTTTTGCGACTTCCGGTTGCTGCAAACCCAACGAGTCTGCCTTTCCGGTTGCGACAAACATCAGCGCGGTTACCATCAACATCGCCATAATTTTCTTGCTCAAATTCATTACGACTACCTCCATTTTTACTGAATGAAACAGTGATTAAGATAGATGCGCGCGCGTATATTTTCCGGTTTCAGCAAAACAATCATCACCAAAATTTTCTGTGAATTTATTTGCTGAAATCAGAAAAATATGAACAAAGACAGTAGCGCAATCGAACCCTGTCACTGGTTTTCAAGAAGTGTTGCCAATTGATTGGCACAGTCAACGGAAGGCGCAATAGTGCGTTGGTAATAGCCATGAACCGGATGCAACGGAAACCCGGTTTGCATCGCTTTAACTGTTACAGCGCCTTCTTCATTGAAAAAGCACATAACAATCCGGCGATCCTGAACGAGTTCGTATTGCCCATTGTCCAATCGCTGAAAACCTAACGATAGTAAATGAGAATCTGTTAAAGGTAGTTTATTTGTATGTGTAGCCATTGTGATGTCTCTTTTCATTTTGTAACATTTGTGAAACACAATTGCAATCCCGCTTTTAAAAAACATCGCCCGGTACGCGACTTACCGGGCGATGGGTTGTTACAGGAGGTCCAATCTGCAACTGTCTTCGCCAATAGTAGCTACAAGTGCTGTGCCAGTTTTTACCTGAATCCATAATTCTTTATTTATCAACAGCTTACAGCGCGACAATTGTTTTGCGCCAATTTTCACTTGGATGGTACAAAACATGGAATAGAAGCACCTACCACTCACTTAAGTGATTAAAAAACAGCAACATAAATACAATGGCACATTTGTTCCAATTGGTACAAATGTGCCACCCATTAAAAATCATTGATTTGGATCAGCTTTTCGGACGGAAAAAAACGGGGTTTTCCTACTTTTTGGAGCGAATCAGCCGGTTGTTCAACGCTTTGCGGGACATCCCTATCAGTTGCGAAGCAAGGGTTTGGTTGCCGTCCGCACGTTTCAGCGCTTCTTCGATGAGCATATCCTCGATTTCTTTCATCGAGGGTAACGGATCGAGAAATACCACGCCTTTGTATTCGCTGCGTTCATGGGTTTGGGCTGAGGAGGGCGTCGCACGAATCGGGCTTTCCGCCAATCCAACCCGCACTTTGAATGTTTCCAGCGACAAAATGCCGCCGGTGTGCAAACTCAACGCGTCATAAATCATCCCTTCCAGCTCGCGAATGTTACCGGGAAAACTGTAGGTTCGCAGCAATGTGAACAATTCTTTTGGCGAAGTCGGTTTCTTTTTCTTCAATTCGTTGGCTGCTTTTTCGAGAAAATGATCCACCAGCGGCACAATATCTTCCCGGCGTTCCCGCAGCGGCGGAATGTGCACATGGTGCGATTTTAACCGATAATACAAATCTTTCCGGAATGTTCCGGCAGCCTGCATTTCATCGAGATTGCAATTGGTTGCCACCACCACCCGCGCATCGGATACTTTGGGCACATCCGATCCGAGCGGATAATATTTGCTTTCCTGCAGCAATCGCAACAACTTCACCTGCGATTCCATGCTCAAATCGCCGATTTCATCCATAAACAATGTGCCTTCCGTAGCTTGTTCGATCAATCCTTTGCGATTGTCATCCGCGCCGGTGAACGCACCTTTTTTGTGTCCGAACAGCGTATCGGAAAATAGCGTATCATCCAGCCCTGCGACGTTTACGGTCACAAACTCGCCTTTTCGCCGGCTAAGCCGGTGAATTGATTTTGCGATCAGCTCCTTCCCCACTCCCGTTTCGCCGGTGATGAGCACCGGCAAATAGGTTTGGGCAACCGCTTCCAAATATTGAAATATTGCCCGCATCGTCGAGTTTTGGGTGACGATTTCTTCGAACACTTCCGGATGCTGCAATTCGCCGGTGAGCAAATATTGTTTGAGCAATTTGTTCTGCCAACGCACTTCGCTCATTTCCATCGCGCGTTTTACGGAGCTTACCAATCGCGAATTATCAACCGGCTTCACGATGTAATCGAACGCGCCCATTTTCATGCAATCAACCGCCAGTTCCACATCGTTAAGCGCGGTGATGATAATTAACGGGATGTCCGGATAATCGCGAATAATCTGCGGCGCAAGTTCTTCGCCGGGCAAAAACGGCATGCGCATGTCCAGCGCAACCAGCGAAAATTCTTCGTTTTTCAGCATTCCCTGCACTTCCCGGCTGTCCGAACAGGTTTGAATATTGTTAAAACCGGCGGATTTCAGGGTCAGTTTGGCGCTTCGTAAAAACTGTTCTTCGTCGTCGACGAGCAAAATCGGATATACAGGATAAGTTGTCATAATTATTTGTTTTTATTTCATTTAGCTGTTTATATTATTTAACCGGATGCGCAACCGGCAACCGCAGCGAAACGGTCGTTCCGTGCCCCGGTTCGGAATCAAACAAAATGGTGCCGTTGTGATCTTTGATAATTTGATACGAAATCGAAAGCCCCAATCCGGTGCCCTCCTGATCCAGTTTTGTGGTAAAAAACGGATCGAACACATGATTTCTATTTTTCGGATCGATGCCAATGCCTTCGTCGCGCACTTCGATCACCACTTTTTCTTCAATTTCATCGAACCAGGTGGATACCGAAATGCTTTTTTCCGGATCGTCCACCGCGTGGCAGGCGTTGGTCAGCAAATTAATGAGCACCTGCTCCAGCTGCTGGCGATTGCCGTGAATAACCGGTAGATTTTCCGCCAGATATGTTGAAAAATAATAAGTCGATTTGTGAATGAGATTGTTGCTCAACAACACTGCAGATTTTACCACCGCATTCAAATCGATATTTTGGTTTAAATCCCCTTTGTCTTTGCGCGAAAATGCTTTCAGGCTGTTGACAATTTTTTTGATACGAACCGCACCGTCGATGATGCCCGCCAACGATTCTGTTATGCTCTGCCGCGATTCCGTAAACGGGATGCTGGCGAGGTGAAATTCGCCGTTTTGCTCATAATATTCATCCAGAATCGGGCGGATATTTTTCCACGCATCGGATAAAAATTGGGCATTTAACAATATGAAATTATTGGGGTTATTTACTTCGTGAGCGACACCGGCCACCAGCACACCCAGCGATGCCATTTTATCAGCCTGAATCAACTGTTGCTGCTGCCGCCGCTTTTCGTTATCGATGTGCTTCAGCTCGGTGATATCGTTGATCAATCCGTCATACGAAACAACGCGACCGCTTTCATCTTTGTGCAAAACGATGGTATTTTTGATCCAGCGAACGCTGCTGTCCCGGTGCCGGATACGATGCTCAAATGGCGCAACTTCCTCACCATTTTGGGCTTTTTGGGTCAGCGCCCGCACCACTTCCTGATCATCCTCATAGACCATTTCGAACCACAAACCGGGATTATCCAGATAATCTTTCGATGAATATCCGGTAACCGCCTGGCAACCCGGACCGTGATAGGTGTAAACCGCTTCACCGTTTTCGATGAAAACGGTGTAAATATAATCCGTGAGATATTGCACCAGCCGTTTGTAGCTTTGTTCGCTATCGCGGAGAATATCCTGCAGTTTTTCCCGGCTGATCTCCAGCCGTTCCAATTCCTTTATCCGCTTTTTTAGCGTGTCCAGCTCTTCTTCGGGCTGCTGTTTTTTATCGTCATCCGGCTCGGACATAGGATTTCAATTTCTTTATTTACAATTGCTTATCAGCGATAATTATGTTAACGCCGATTTGATTTCGCCAACCAATTTACGAACGTTGGCAACCGCGCTATCAATATTTTTTGCTTCGGCGATGGCGCGAATTACTGCGCTGCCGACAATTACGCCGTCACAATATGGAGCGATGGCGCGGGCGGTTTCCGCGTTGGAAATGCCGAATCCCACCAACACCGGATGCACAATTTGGGAGCGCAATCGCTCCAGAAATGTCCGCGTTTCCGGTGGCAAGGTGTCCCGTGCACCGGTCACGCCGGTCAGCGAAACGGCGTACACAAACCCGCCGCTTTGGCTGTTTACCAGCTCAATCCGCGATTTTGGCGTATTCGGTGCCACCAAAAAAATGATATCCATATCCCGTTTGCGGGCCATTTCGCAAATGTGTTCGCTTTCTTCCGGCGGCAGATCGGGAATGATGAATCCGCCGGCGCCGGCGGCTTTGGCGTCGTCCATCAATTTTGCCCAGCCGTAATGCATAAACGGGTTGCTGTATCCCATCAAAATTGCGGGAACAAATTGCGCGGCGGTAAAATCCGCGAGCATTTTTAGTGATTTTGCCAAGGTTGTGCCGTTTTTCAGGGCAACTTGCGCGGCGTTTTGGATGGTCGGACCATCTGCCAGTGGATCGCTGAACGGGATACCCAATTCTACCAAATCGGCGCCGGCGTCCACAATTGCGTTTAGCAGCGGGAGCGTGGCTTCCGGCGTCGGAAATCCGGTTGTCAAATAAATGGACAGCATTTTCTCGCCGTTCCGGCGCTTTTTGTCAAGGTATGTTCGCAAATTCGATGTCATCATTTTCTTCCCAAACAATTCTTCATTCGGTACCGGCTGGTTCCGTTTCCATTTTAAGATTGGAAGATAACCACCAACCGCGATAGAATCCAATTGTTTCAGGTGAAAAAATAACAAAAAAAACACCGCCGGGCAAAAGCCGCGACGGCGTTGTGTGGAGAGTGCTACTGTATGAAGGCTATTCGGTTAGTTTTCGATGTTGTAAATGGTGACACCGTAATTGACCGGATCGCGCGGCGGTGCGCTGTTCCAATCGCGGAATGAATGGGAATCGTCGGATTCATAATGGAGCACGTAATCGCCGGAACGCAGAAATACGGTATCGTTGAATTCCCGGTTTTTGCGGGCGCCACCGGCATAATCGGTATTGCGATACGTCATTTCCCAAACCACTTTGCCGCTTTTGGCATCTTCGATCCAGGCGTAATCGAACATCTCCCCGCTGCGCCCTTCGCCGATGGCGTAAACGCGAATGTTGCTGTCTTTATTCAATGAAAACCGTTCCTTGCGGTTTTCCCAATCACCGACGCCAACAATCCGGGCGAGGATGCTTTTGTCCATTTCTTCGCGGTATTCGCCAATATCACTGGATTTGAAATCATCATCCGCAGCAATAATGGTAATGCCCCAGGCTTCCTGATCAAACGGCGGAGAGGCGTTCCAATCGCGCCAGGAGTGGGAGCCATCTGTTACAAAATGCACCATATAATTACCTTTTTTGAGAACGATCACTTCGTCCGACAGCCGGTTTTTGCTGTTGCCGCCGGCGTGATCGGTATTGCGATACGTCATTTCCCAAACGCGTTCGTGATTGGTAGCGTCGGTGATCCAGCCGTAATCATACATATCGCCGCCGGAGCCTTCGCCTATGGCGTAAACGCGCACTTTCATGTCTTTTTTGAGCGAAAATCCTTTGCTGACGTATGCGTCATCGCGCAGTTTGTTCAGCTCAACAATCACGTTTTTGGCGGGAATGTCTTCGTAATTATACAATTTTACGTTGTTGCGATCCGAATCTTTTTCGGTGAAAATGCTCAATCCCCAAAATGCCGGATCGTGGGGCGGCGGGGAATTCCAGTCGCGCGGGGTGTGCGAATCATCGGTCACAAAAAACGCGGCGTATCTGCCGGCCGGCAAATTAATGGTTTCTTTCATGTAGCGGTTTTTTTCTGCGCCACCGGCGTAATCGCTGTCGCGATCGTCGAATCGCCAAACCTGCCGGCGGGTATCCGCGTTGATGATCCAGCCATAATCAAACGTGCCGTCGCGGGCTTCGCCGAGGCAGTAAACAACAAGATCCGTTGTTTTGCTGAGCTCGAAACCTTGTTTCAAATATTCCTCTTCGCGACTGGTTGTGAGGTTCACAACTGCTTGTTTTTTAAGCGTTTCCTGATAATCAATCACTTCCTGGGTGCTCAGTTTTTTGCCGTTCGCTGTCACAGATACGTAAAAATCTTCGGACAATTCGTATTCACGATCGTCATCGCGATCGCGTCCGAAAAAGAAGTTGGTGAAGCTCCAGCCATCGTGCCATTCCCATGAGGGAAAGTTGGCGTAATAAACTTCGTATCGCCCTTTGGGCAGCCGGACCGTATCTTTATATTGCCGCAACCGGCGTTCCAGCCATTTGGAATTGGCGTCTGTGAGTTCCCAAACCAGCTCGCGATTGTCCGCGTTCAAAATCCATGCGCTGGTGGTCATATAATTGCGGCTGCGATGATGGGTGCCAACCGCTTCGATTTGAACATCCTGTTCGCTATCCAGCACGAATCCGGCAAATTTCACTTCTTCGGGATCAATCCGTTCGATTTTCACCAATTCAGTTTGCGCCAAAATCACCCCGAAAAATGAACCTGCCAGTATCGCCGCTGCCATCAGTCTGAATGTTGTTCTCATTTTAAAACTCCCTTTATGGTCTTCGTTAACACTTTTCAAAGACGGGAGTTTTGAAATAAAGTTTCTATCGGTATGTTAAATCATCTTCATTTTATTTAATTTTTATTGCGTTTGTGATACTCTCGTGAAATGTAATTGATATTTTTGAAGCGTCATTCAACATCATTAAAGGAGAGGGATTATGAAATATTTTGCTCAACTATTTTTCGCTATCTTGTTGTTTGGATTGGGTTTATCGATACACAGTTGCAGCAGCTCCAGCACAACATCACCGGGAAATACCACCGCTCAACTGGAAGCAACCATCACCGGGCCAACGGACGGGCAGCAATTAACCCAGGATCAGTTGGCGGATTTTAGCGGATTTGCCCGCTTCGCCGGCGGCGCGGAAATCGATGCTGCAAATATTTATTGGACATCCAACAAAGATGGCGTTTTCGGACAAGGCAACGCATTTCGCAGAAGCGGATTGAGTTTGGGCAGCCATACGCTCTCGCTCATCGCTGCAACAGATGATGGCGATAGCGTTGCTACCAGCGTAAATATTGCCGTAAATCCAGCCGCAAATGCGATGAATGTGACCATCAGCGCTCCCGCAGGTGCGACCATTTCGCAGCACGATTTGTTCGCACTTTCCGGAAAAGCAACCGATGAAAACGGCAATAAAATCATCGATTTACAAAAAATGGTGTGGCGTTCGGATATCGACGGAATTTTGGGAAACGGCGCGCAAATCCGACCGGGCGGACTAACGCCGGGTCAACATTTGATCACTTTTGAAGCCGCAGGCAGCGCAGCCACCGGCAGCGCCGGAATTGTGATCACCAGCGAATTTGTTCAGCCGCAAGGCATCAATTTAGTCATTATGGAACCGGCAAACGGCGCAACGTTGCCAGCACAATCGGATATCACTTTTAGCGGCACAGCAACGGATGCAAACGGTAATCCGATTACCCCGGACCAGCTGATCTGGACATCCAGCAGGGATATTCAGCAGCCGATTGGCATCGGCGAAGCGTGCATCGTGCCAAATATGGCAAAAGGTGCTCACCGCATCACTTTTCGGGCCAGCGATGACAACGGCAACAATAGCGTCTCAATTTTGATAAATATCGATGATTTGGATTAAATCCGACCGGAAACTGCTATTCGATCCGCAAGTTCGGCCCGGCTTTCCGGGCGTCGCCGTCGCGTTGGGTGATTTCGCGATTGTCCAGATATTCCAGCAACGGAATCGCGTGTTTGCGGGTGGAGCCGATCAAATCCTTAAATTCTGTAACGGAAATCTGATTATTCGATTGAAAAAAGTCGCGCAGCAACTCCAATAATTTTACAAACGCATTGTTGTGAAACAGCAAAGTTGCGTCCACCTGCACCAATTTTCCTTCCTCACGGAGCATCCGGGTGATCTCTTTAAAATCTTTTGCAGATACGCCAAACTCAACAATTGCGTCTTTTACGGTTGGCGGCGCAAATCCGGCATCGCGATAACGCCGTTCCAGCGATTGATACACCGCGGAATCTTTCGATGATAATTGCGGCGCAAAATCGAACAGCCGGTAGCTGCCCGAATCATTCGCCAGCGTTTTCTGGTTCACGCCAATTTGCAAGGTTTTGCGAATCGCTTCCGCCGGAAAATACCGCGAGAGCGCGCTGATAATTTCCGCATCTTTCATCCCGGTTCTGCCGGGATGTTTTTGGTGATATTTTGCGAGCAGCGCAGTCACCCGTTCAGTGACGGCAACGATCTGTTCGGCAGAAAAATAGGCGGGTTTTCCGGCAATCGACTCCGCAAAAATTTGCTGATTTTTTTGCAACGTTTTCAGATGCGATTGCAAATCCGCCAGCGGTAAATTGACCGAAATTTTGATATTCCACAGCGATTGCGGCTTTGCGGAAATCCGGTCGAATGTCGCCAAAACACGTAACTTATCGTCATCGCCGGTGAGCCGGATCATCGTTTCGCGAAACAATTCCGCAAATTTTTTGCGATAGCGAAACGGGTTAATTTGCAGCACCTCTCCCCCGCCGATCGTGCGTTGCGGCGAGTATTGCCGGATGATAAAACGGTCCTGCGCCATCGCGTGCAGCGGCGATTCCAGCCGGAGTTGGGCAAAGGTTTGCGCGCCGGGATTCAGCTTCGGGGCGTCCGGCAGCAGCACCCGCGCCATCACCTCCGCAGTGTGAATGTGCAACCGGATTCGCTGATTATTTTTTAACGGTGCCGGCGCATCCGCCAACATTTTCAGCGAAACGTTCATCAGCGTAACCGGTTGAAAAACATCAACTTGGGTGATCACCATCCCGCGCTCAATTTCGTGCGGTTCCACGTTCGCCAGATTCACAGCGGCGCGGTCGCCGGTGCGCACTTCCGGCACATCCGCATCGTGACTTTGCATGCCGCGCACCCGGGTTTTCTGTCCGGTCGGCTGAATTTCCAGTTCGTCACCCGGCTTCAACTGCCCGCCAATTACCGTTCCGGTAATAACCGAACCGAAACCTTTCACCGAAAATACGCGATCCACCGGCTGCCGGAAAATTTCCGAATCTGCACGTGCCGGAATGTTGGCGAGCGTTTCCAGAATTTGGGTGCGCAGCTCGTCGATGCCCGAACTTTTGGCAACGGATGTTTGCAAAATAAGGCTGTCGGCAAACGCCGTTCCGGACAGCAATTGGCGAATGTCGTCTTCCACCAGCATCAGCCAGTCGTCATCGGCGAGATCGGTTTTGGTGATCACAAAAATACCGTGGCGAATGTGCAGCAAATTGATGATATCAAAATGTTCACGGGTTTGCGGCATCACACCGTCATCGGCGGCGATCACGAACAAAACGAGATCGATGCTGCTGACGCCGGCAACCATATTTTTGATGAACCGTTCGTGTCCGGGAACATCGATAAATGTAATATTTTCAGTGAGATGGGCAAACCCCAAATCGATGGTGATGCCGCGTTTTTTCTCCTCCGGCAGCCGGTCGGTATCGACGCCGGAAAGCGCTTTCACCAGCGCAGTTTTGCCGTGATCGATGTGCCCGGCAGTGCCGATCACAAATTGGCGGGTGCTGTCAACATTCGGTTTTTCGCTCATCAGGGAATCAACCAGCTTGCGTGAAGTTGTTCATTTTTCCATTCAAATTTGGCGCGGCGGTGCCCTTTTGCCGCGAGATACAGCCAGTCCATTTCGCGAATTTGGCAGGAAATTACCGCAAAATTGGCGCGCCCGAGTTCGTCGGATTCGCTTTCGGTGGGTCGGCGCTGTAGCAAAATTTCCGGCAAACCGGATTCCGGCGCATCGGAAATGGTGCCCGGCGCAACCGGAATGCAGTAGCAGCGGCGGCTCATCAACTGGCTGGCTGCCCAACGTTCATCGGCAATGCTGTCGTCTGAATGGATTGTCGCATCGCTGATAATCCGCAACTGCACCTTTCGCTCCGGGTGATAAAACAGCCAGCTAACCACTGGATTTTTCTGAATTTGCGATACTTTTTCAGACCGCAAATCTGTGTGAAAAATCAGCGTTCGCGATACCGGATCAAATTTTCGAAAAATGACGGTTCGCAACTGCGGCGTGTTATTTTCAATCGTGCCGATCACCGGCGTGTGCAGCGGATCGCGCCGGTCGGAAACGCCGGTTTCGAGCATCCCGAAACATTTTTGGAGAATTTCGTCGAAGGAATCCCAGCTTTCGTGTTGATAATCGCCCATGCAGCCCCGTTTTGAAAAATTGTGATTTTTGCGTAAACTGATGGGCAATTTTACAGAGAGATGAACCAAAAAAACAACCGAAAACGATGAAAAAATCTGATAATCGGCGGGTTGCGCGAGCGTGGCTGGTGCATTTTTACACGGCGCTCGGCGTGCCGGTGGCGCTGCTGGCAACCGTTTCCATCGTCAACGAAAATGCGTTTTCCGCCGCGCTGTGGATCGCGCTGGCGATGGTCATCGACGGCACGGACGGCACTTTTGCCCGAAAATGGGAAGTGAAAAAATACACACCAAATTTCGACGGTCGCAAACTGGACGACATCACTGATTTTTTGACCTACACGTTTGTGCCGGTATTTTTTATGTATCAATTTGAATTGCCGGGCGGATACTGGCAATTCGTGCTGTTTGCGGTGCTGGTAGCCTCGGCATACGGCTTCTGCAACATTGCCGCAAAAACCGGTGACGGCTTTTTTACAGGATTTCCATCGTATTGGAATGCGGTAGCTATTTATTTGTTTTGGCTGGATTTAGCGGATTGGCAAAGCGGATTGATTTTACTGGTTTTAGCTGCACTGACTTTCGCACCAATCAAATTTATGTCGTTCAACGAAACGCGGCAATTCCGGGTGATCGACCGGGCGTTTTTCGCGCTGTGGGTGGTTATTTTTGCGCTGCTGTTTCGCGAATTCGACGATCCGCGACCGTCGCTGCTGTACGGATCGCTGTTTTATCCGGCATTTTATTTTCTGGCATCGTTCTATTTGCACTGGCGAACGGGGGGAAAATCGGCTTGACTTCCCCTGCAAAAATCACTAAAGTATGACAAATCGGAATACCAAAAGGAAGTGTATGTCAACGAAAAAAATTGCCATTTCATTGGAAGACAGTCTGCTGCAACAGGTAGATGAACTGGTTGAAAAACGCATTTTCCCCAATCGCAGCAAAGTCATTCAGGAGGCAATTCTCGACAAATTGACCCGGATAAATAAAAGCCGCCTCGCTGTTGAATGCGCAAAACTCGATCCGGATTTTGAAAAAACGATTGCTGAAGAAGGGATGTCGACGGAGATGGATGAATGGCCAGAATACTGAGGGGCGATATTTATTGGGCGGATCTGAATCCCGTACGCGGCAGAGAGCAGGCTGGCAAACGACCAGTGCTGATCATCAGCCACAACATTTTCAATGCACGATCGGGAACGGTCATCGCAATGGCGATTACCAGTCAACAGCCAACCGCCGGATTTCCTCTTACTTTCGAACTGCAAAGCCACGATTTACCCAAAAAATCATGGGTGAAAATCAGTCAAATCCGCACGCTGTCGGTTGAGCGTTTGGATAACAGAATTACCCAGCTTCCGCCCGAAGTTGTTGATAATATTGTAGATGGGTTGAATGAAATAATTGGTAATTGATGTTTTTTAAAGGGGTGCGTTGTGCCGCTTTGGGGCACGTCGACACCGTGCCCCTACATTTTCCTTTTCCCTTTTTCCTTTATCCTTGCAACGCCGGTTCCTGCTGTGTGAGGCAATGCAGCGTGCCCAATCCCAACACCAAATCCACTGCGTGAATGCCGACCACTTTTCGATCTGTGAATAAATCCGCCAGAATTCCCAACGCAATCCGGTCGTTCGGATCGTTAAACGTCGGCACAATTACCGCTTGATTAGCGATGTAAAAATTGGCGTAACTCGCCGGCAAACGATAGCCGTCGAACATCAGCGGTTCGGGCATCGGTAGCCGGAGAATGTTGATTTTTGAACCATTTTCCAACCGGTAATTTTCCAGCCGTTCGCGATTTTCTTCTAATATTGCATGATTTGGATCGCGGCCGTTTTTCTCCTCGCTGAGCACGACCGTGTTGCGATTCACAAAACGGCAGAAATCATCGACGTGCCCGTGCGTATCATCCCCGGTGATGCCTTTGTTCAGCCACAGCACATTCGATACGCCGAGCGTATCGCACAGCACCGCTTCGATTTCCGCGCGGCTGAGCAACGGATTGCGCACCTGCGTTTTCGGGTCGAGCAAACATTCTTCGGTGGTGAGCAATGTTCCGGCGCCGTTCACGTCGATGGCACCACCTTCCAGCACCACATCTACCCCGTTTTTGCGAATCGGAATCCGTTTTCGTCCGGTGCGATCGGCAATTTTTTGGGGAATCTGGCAATCCAGTTCCCAATCCGAATATTTTGCCCACGCGTTAAAAAGGAATCCGGCGATGGCAATTTCCGGCTGCGGCGATTCGCGTTTGATGAAAATGGGTCCGGTGTCGCGCGTCCATCCGCGATTGGTCGGAAATCTAAAAAATTCGACCTGAGAAAGATCGACGCCAATCCGCGTCAACACCCGTTTGGCTCTATTTTCGAGCACCTCGTTTTGCACCAAAATGTGCAGTTTTTCGCCCGGCACAATTTTGCGAACCATCTCGCCGTACACCCAATGGATCGGCGCAATTTTGCCCGGCCAGTCGGTGCGATTGTGCGGCCAGCCCAGCCAGGTGGCTTCGTGCTTTTCCCATTCCGCCGGAAATCGAAACCCGGTAAGTTCAGTATTTACAATATTTTCGTTGTTCATTTTCTTTATCCAATGTTGCTGTCGTCGATGAATCGTTTGGTGATGTCGCCGTATTTATCAATCCGCCGGTCGCGCAGGAACGGCCAGCCGCGCCGCACTTCCTCAATTCGCGCCGGATTTATTTCCGCGATGAGCGTTTCCTCTTTATCGATCGACGCCTCCGCGATGACCACGCCAAACGGATCGGCCAAAAATGTGCTTCCCCAAAACTGGATACCCGCTTCGCCGGGAACCGTTTTTTCGTGCCCGATGCGGTTGATCGCCGCAACATATAATCCGTTGGCAATCGCGTGACCGCGCTGGATGGTTCGCCAGGCATCACGCTGCTCTGCGCCAAGTTGTTGTTTTTCATGAGGATGCCAGCCGATGGCCGTCGGGTAAAACAGAATATCCGCGCCGCGCATCGCGGTCAGTCGCGCGCCTTCCGGGAACCACTGATCCCAACAAATCAGCGTGCCGATTTTCGCCTGTGGCGTTTCGAACACTTTAAATCCGATATCGCCGGGCGTGAAATAAAATTTTTCGTAATACGCCGGATCGTCCGGAATGTGCATTTTGCGATAGATGCCGTCGATCTCGCCGGCCGGATTCAAAATCGCCACGGTGTTGTGATATAATCCCGCCGCGCGCGCCTCAAACAGCGACGCAACAATGGTCACATTGCGCGCTTTCGCCACTTTTGCCAGCGCATCGGTGGACGGTCCGGGAATGCTCTCCGCCAGATTGAACAGATCGACATCTTCGCACTGGCAAAAATATTGCGAGCGAAACAGCTCCGGCAGACAGATGATTTGAGCACCGTCTTTCGCTGCCTGCTCGCTGAGATGAATCGCTTTTTGCAGGTTTTCGTCGGGATTTTCCGATGCCGCCATTTGCACCAACCCGACCACATATTTATCACGAGGTTTCATTTTTCCGCCTTTCGTTCAACAAAAATTTCCAAAATAGAACCGTAATAAACTAACGAATCGCGAGAAAATGAAAGTGAAAAGTAAATTTGTGGGTAGAGAGTTTGCCGCAAAGGTGCGAAGGGCGCAAAGAAATAAAGCTGTATCTTCTTTTGATACTTTGAATGAACATAATTTCAACGTATCAAAGAGGAGACTCCTGTATTTGCAGGAGTGACAGACGACCTCTCAACGGTCATTCCTGCATAGGCAGAAACTCATTATCACCTCTTCGAAAAAATTAAAGAGCATTTGCAGTATAAATTCATTTTTTTATTTTTGACACAATTATGCCGAAGGCACTCCTTCGGAGCAAGATAAACTGGATTTAAATACTCTTCGCGAACTTTGCGCCTTTCACGGCAAAAATAATCCCTGCTAAAAAATCGGAGCAACCCACATGAAATGGATTCAAAAATCGATCAAATTATCAGCGAAAAAGCGCGGTTTCCATATTATCACACATGAAATTGAGCGACAAATTCCAGAATTGCGTGATTTGCGAATTGGCGTTGTGCACATTTTTATACAACATACGTCGGCTTCGCTGAGCATCAACGAGAACGCGTCGTCCGATGTGCGGTTGGATATGGAATCGCATTTCAACGAGATAGTGCCGGAAAATGCGCCGTACTATCGCCACACATTTGAGGGACCGGATGATATGCCGGCGCATATCAAAGCGTCGCTGCTCGGCAGCAGCGTCACGGTTCCGGTGAGCAACGGGCAGTTTAATTTGGGCACGTGGCAGGGCATTTATTTATGCGAGCATCGCGATCACGGTGGATCGCGGCGGCTGGTGGTTACGGCGTGGGGAGAATCCGGTGAGCAGGTTGGGTGATAAAAGCGGCCAATGGTTAGCGGTCAGCGACGACAAATTTATAAATTCCATTCAATTCCACAATAAATTGCATCAATGTATTTTTCCCCTCTGTGTTGCTCCGTGCCTCTTGCAGAAGGCACCACTTCGTGGGTGGCAAAAGTAATCCGTCATTTTACAACATATTTGCGAATGAGATACGCCGGTGTGCAGCTCCAGGAATGGCAATAGCTGTTCACGTGATGGCTGCCATACGGCGATTTCCAGTAATCTTCCGGGTCGAAAATTTCCCAAAATGTGCTCGCACCCAACGCAACCATTTTTCCCCAATACGATTGAATCAGCGAAATTGCCGCATCGTGCATGCCGCATTTGAACATCGCTTCGGCGGTGTATTGGTAGATAAACGGCGTCGCCGGTTTGACGGCGTCCGGTGATTTGACAATTTCCCGGAGCAAATTCGCGCCGACCGGCGCGTCAACGACTTCTGCCAAAATCATCCAAACTTGCGATGCCCACGATAGCTGCCGCGATGCGCCGCTCAGGAAAAAATGCGGAGCATTTTCTGATCGCAACTGCAACGCCGCCGCCGTCATTTTTTCGATGATTTCCGGCAAATCCGCCACTTCATTTTCCCGGGAAATGGCTGTGGCGAGCGCCACAATTTGTTTGAACGCGTGGATAAACAACCCCTGCATCGCGGCCTGTTTATCCAGTTCCGGCTGCCATTCGATGAACACCCAATATTTCCCGTGATCGTGAAACAAGCCGTTTTCGTCGAGATATGCCAGCGCGACATCAAGCTGTTTTTGGGCAACCGGCCACAGCCGTTTGGCAGTTTCCCAATCATTGCTATTTTCAGCATAATCAAGAAGATACGCACCAAACATAATCGCAAAATCGCTGATAAATTCCGTGCTTTTGTGCGGTTGCGGCTGTTCATAAACGCAGGCGGGAATACGTCCGTCATCGTGCGCCAGTCCGGCAAACAGATGCAAAACGCGTTTGTAAATATCGTAATTTTGGAAGGTCTGATACATCACCTGCGCCATCAACGGTGAATCCGCCAGCCAGAGCCGCCGGTCGCGTTTGGGTCCGTCCTCCGGCACGGTCTGGAAGCAATTGCGCAGCGTTCGCAGCGCCACGCGATCAATCTCGCGAAGCGATTCGGGGATGCGATGATCGCAATATTTTTCGATATCCGGCGGTACGGACGTCACCGTTTCGCTGCGAAAATCGTCAAAACGGAAGCGGTAATCGAACGAACAGGCGAGCACCTCAATTTTGAGAAAACGGAAAGCAAATCGCCGGGAAAGCCGAATGGTTTGCGGCAACTCATCCACGGTGATCATTTCATCCTGCAGCCAGGCACGGCTGAGCGACCCAGAATAGGGATCGAACGGCTCGGCAATTTCCGACGGTATTTCGCCGAAAGTGAGTTTCAGCCGCAGCGGTCCGCCCATCGCCGCGCCGTCCAGCGACAGCGAAAATTGCAAATATCCTACGACATGCTCACTAAAATCGAGCACAAATTGATCACCCTCCGCAAATGACAACTTCAGCAGTTCCGCAACCGGCTGCATATTTTTCATTCGCCAATTTTGGAAGGCGTCTTCGTCCGCAACCGGTTCGACCACAGATTTCGGATATTTTATCTCACAAAATAACGTAGGTTTTAGCGACTCCGCGATTGCCAGCCACTGTTTTTGATGTTCGCCGAAACCCATTTTCAATCCGACGGCGAATTGAGCGGTTCGCTGACACCAACGGTCGGGCGGACAAACACCAGCACCATTTTGCAGGGTCGATCGCCGCGATTAACGATTTTCACTCGTCCGCAAGCGGCAGGAATCAGCATCGATTCGAGATATTTCAGCGGCATTTTGCGCCCGTTTTCACCCCAAATTTCCACCGATTCGCCTTCGACTAAATTGACCGCAAACCCGCGATCTGCAGTGTCGAATTCAAATTCCCGCTCAAATTCAGCGCGATGAACGTTGTAAAAGGTGAACGGTTTGTCGTAAAGCACTTCCTCCCGCCAGCCGTCGCCTTCGCGGAGCAACTGCGGTTTGGCGAGCAGATTTTCCTGCACCCAATTTTTGCGGCGATCAAAATAGATGTTCTCGAACGCCCGTTCGATGTTCATCGGGCGAAGATTTCCCTCCAAATCTTTCCGCAGGTAATCGTAAATTTTGAACGTGAAAATGTAAGGCGTTGCGCTGATTTCCAGCACCAGATTGCCCGTGCCACTGCAATGCACTGTGCCGTTGGGAATCAGGAACAGGTCGTGCGGTTTTGCGGGTTCGCTGTTCACAAATTTGTCAAAATCCAGTTCCGTGCCGTTGCGATGCGATGTTTCCAACGCCGCGCGAAATTCCACCGGATCGCAATTTTCGGTCAAACCGAGATAAACTTTTGCATCCGGCTTTGCATTGCTGATGTAATAAGTTTCATCCTGCGTATAGGTTTCGCCAAAATTCTGGCGCATAAAATTGGGTCGCGGATGACATTGGGTGGACAAATTTCCCCCGTCGATGGTATCCAGATAATCCAGCCGGATGGGCCACTCAAATTTGAATTGCTGCGCCGCCGCCGCGCCCATCACCCGGCGATTTTCCTGATACAGCAAACAGTCGAACGAAAATTCCAGCTGCACACCGTTTTTAGCGATGGTGACGCCGTTTTCCGGCACGATCATCTCAAACGACCACGCAAAATTGGGTTGCTCGGGATCGAGCCCCATGTGTCCCTGCATGTATTTGCCGCCCCAGGGTCCGGGGTAAAACCACGGTCGCGGACGAAACGGGGTTTCGGCGAGTTCGCGGAGCGCGGTGCGCAAATCGCTGCCGCTGATTGCGGTTGGTTTCGCCGAGTCCGTCAGATCGATAAAGCAATCGATTTCCGGCAGCAGCATCCGTTTGTGGCGATTCAGCGCCGGCCAATCGACAAAATAAGTGCGTTTGTAAAAATCGCCGAACGGCAGATTTTCGGTTTCGCCGAGGCAGGTGATTTCTTTGCGGCGGGCGCGAAACTGGATCTCATCTTTGGGCACGTCGATATACCAAATCTGATCAAATAACTCGACCAAACCCGCACCGCAACCGTAAAAAACGGTTAATTTTCCGGATGCCTCGCCGCGCGCCATTGCGGCTAAAATGCGATTTTTGGCGATTTTTTCGGCATCGAAAAACACATCCGGTCCCAACGGGAAATGAGTGCCCCACAGCGGATCGTTTCCGCCCAAAAACGGCGTGATTTTTTCGCGAATCACTTCGGCAGACAGCAGGCAATCGCGCACATCCCACCATTCGGGGAAAATATTGTGTTTCGCGAGTTGCGCATCGATGCCGGAGCGAAACGCAGCCCAATCCGTGCCATGAAATCCGTCGATCGCCAGCACCCGCAATCCGTGGGGCATCGCTGCAACAATGCGGTCTGCAAGCGCAGAATAGCCACTGTTTATTTCTCCGGCGGAGATTTCAAATTCGGGAAGTGTATCAAATAAACCACGCGGAAAGGTGGTTTGCGATTTTGGCAATGGTGCAACAAACGGATCGCCATTGTTGGCGTCCGGGGAATTTACAAACATCCCAACTCCTTGTTTTATTTAATTTTACATCTTTCGATGATTATCATTTGAACGTTAAGATTCCTGCCTTTGCAGGAATAACCGCTGTTTAGTGACCTTTCTGCGAAGACAGGAATCTCAGAAAGTAACTACCACAAATTAAAATTATGCTTCGTTTTCGCTTTCCAATTTTGGGTGAAATGCGACGCCGAGCGCGGCAGCAGTGTTGCCCAATTCCGCTTTGCAGATGCGCACTTTTCCGCGCGGGATTGTCCACGCGCGTTTGCTGACCAGCGGGAGCAGTTCGGGCAAAATCAGGTTTGCGCTATTCATTACGCCGCCGCCCAACACCACCCGATCCGGTCCGTAAGCGTGGATCACATTGGTCACTGCAATCGACAAATCCTCAACGTATGCGCGAAAAGTTTCGTAATATGCACCGCCAATTTCCCGCACACTTTTGAAAAACTCGGGTATCGGATCGTCCGTTTTGTGAAATTTGGGGTGCGAATTCAAAATCCGGTGCATCAGCGCCGTTGCGGAGCAATATAATTCAGCGCAGCCGCGATTCCCGCAGGCACATTCGGGACCAAACCGATCGATGCTGATGTGTCCGCCGAGAATTCCGCCGAGCACATCCGCGCCAAAATACGGTTGATTTTCTTTCACAACGGCACATCCCAATCCGGTTCCTAACGTCATGCAAATCAATAGCTTGCTGCCTTTTCCGGCACCAAATTTCCACTCGCCCCAGGCATAAGCGCGGGCATCGTTTTCCACCACAAACGGGAATCCCAATGTATCTGCAAAGGGCTGGCGCAGGTTTTTTCCGGCGAACATCAACCCGGCACCGACATCATCTTCCATGATTCCGGTATCCGAATTGATCAGCCCTTTGATTGCCAATCCGCCGGCGTGCACGTCAACATCGCGGACCATTTGCCGGGCGTGATCGATCAGGTTCTCCAGCAAATCGCCTTTTTTGGTAAAATCTGCCAACGGTTGCTCAACAAAACGAAGGGTTTCACCGGCTTCATCAAAAATGCCGGTTTTTAAATTTGTTCCCCCAAAATCCATTCCAAATCTCATTGCTGCACCCCAAAAAAATGAATCATTCCATCGATTAAATGGCGCCGCCAATTGCCCCAGGTGTGTCCTTCGGGGTATTCGCGATAAACAACATCGTATTTTTTTGCTGCCAGCGCATCGCGAAAACGACGGTTTCCCGCCAAAAAATCGGTTTCTGCCGCCGGCAAAAACATCCCGCCGACAAAGCGTTCAAAATGCCCGATATCCACATATAATCGGATCGGCTTGCGTTCACTTTCGCGAAATGCGTTGATCAACCGGTCATTTTGAAACGAGGCATAACCGGATTGGCTGTATGCCATCCCGAAAATATCTGGTCGCTGAAAGGCAATGTGCGCGGCAATCAAGCCGCCAAACGACGCGCCCACAACCAATCGCGCCGACGGCGTTGGCTGTGTGCGATAGCCCGAATCGATAAACGGGACGAGTTCATCCGTGTAAAATTGGACAAAATTATCGTTCATTCCATATTGGGTCATTCGGTTTGGCGATGCGGGCAAATGGCGATTGGGCGGCGCCTCGAACACGGCGATAATCGGTTCGATTAGCGCATCACCAATCAGATGATCGAGCACATGCGGTACCTGCGCAAACTCGATATAATCTTCGCCATCCTGAAAATAAACAACAGGATACGACCGTTCGCCGGAAGCGTAATCCGGCGGTAAATACACGTGAACGGTGTGCGGATATCCCAAAATGCCAGCAGAAGTTTGATGCGTTTGAATGCGATCGAATGCCCCCTTTCTGCCGTTACGATATTCGCAAAACAGCGGATGATGGACATATTCCGGCATCGTGAGTTCGGATAATTCGCCAAGTCCGTTCAGCGATTTGAAAGGATTGAGCGGATCGACCGCGAGAAATTCGGCATCGTCGATGAGCAGGTTGTATTCCAGCCGCGCGTCCGATGGCAGTTCAATTTGCCAAAAAAACAGGTCAGTTTCCGGGATTCGTTCAAAATATTCGGTTGTTTTCCAATTGGTCAAATCGCCGATAATGCCCACTTTTCGGGCATCGCCGCGATAGAGAAAGGTGACGTTTGTGCCGTTTTCGATCACCGGTGCACCGTTTTTTTGCACATCACGGATCAATTCATCGATCCGCCGGGATTTTTCTCCGGTATCACCGATTTGTTTTAATTGATTGATGATTGCGGTCACGTCCATTTTTTCGACAGCGTTTTTTTAGAGACGATTCGTGATTTTTTTGAGACGATTCGTGATTTTTTTTGAGACGATTCGTGATTTTTTTTGAGACGATTCGTGATTTTTTTGAGACGATTCGTGATTTTTTTGAGACGATTCGTGAATCGTCTCTACATTTGGGTGCAGGATTTTTCGCGTTCGATTGCAGCAATGGCGGCAAATTCGGGGATCCATCCGGCGTCCGTTTTGCTGAAATATTTGGTCAGATTTTCGGTGGTGACAACCACTGTCGGGGACACATCGTGAACGTCCACCGGCAGCCCGTTGAACACTTTCACAGCCTGATCGATGCAGCGTAAACCCACCCATTCCGGGAACATAGCGGTACTGGCTTTCCAACTGCCGCCGTTCATCAGTAAATCTTTATCCGCGTCGCCAGCCATGCCGAAACCGACCAGCAGCAGGTTTTTGCTGTCGCGACCCATTTCCTCAACGGCGTGCAAACCGCCATGAATCGATTCGTCATCCATTCCGAAAACGATGTTGATATCCGGGCGTTTGGCGAATGCACTTTTGGCGAGATTTGCGGAAATATCCACCATCGCCTCGCCGTTGCCGCGCTCAACCAGCTCCGCATCCGGGATCACTGATTTCAGCCCGTCAAAAAATCCCTCGCTCCGCAGGAGGCACGGACGCAACGTCGGCAGCGCGATATCCAGCACTTTTGCCACGCCGCCGAGTTGCGTTTTCGCATAATGACCCGCAAATTTGCCGGCTTTCACGCCGGCATCGTAATCGCAAATCGCCACCATTGTGGTCATTCCGGGCACCGGATTGGCTTCCAGCACCAGCGGAATTTTCGCTGCACGCGCTTTTTCGATTACCGATGCAATGTCCGGCGATGACACCGGCGTCACGATCAGCACATCCACTTTCTCGCGAATCAACTCGTCCATCGCGGCAAGTTCGGTTGCCAGTTCCATTTTCGCATCGCGAATCAGCACCTCAATGCCGTATTGCGCGGCGCGGGCTTTCATCAAATCCATCACCACTTTATACCAGATGTGGAACGAGTAATTCACCACATATCCCACCTTTTTCGGTGGCTTGGCGTTTACGAGCGGCAAGTTTTTCAACCGCGTTTCGATCAGTTTTATTTTATCTGCCATTGGTTCTCCTTTTTAAAGGATAAAGGATAAATCAGAATTTTTACTTTTTACTTTAAACTTTTACTTTTCAACTCCCACCATCCAAACCGATTATTTTCAACCACTTAAAATACGTATCCTTAACCCTTTATCCTTGCCTCATCCTTTATCCTTAATTCGATGTTTCCCAACTTGCGCATAGTTGAAACCGGGAATCGTCATCGTCCAACCCGGGCGACCCGGATCTTGATTGTAATGATAATGCCCCTCTTTTTTGAATGCTTCAGCGTATTTGGCAACCTTGTCTTCGTCAAGTTCCACGCCCAAACCGGGACCGGTTGGCACGGTCATATCGCCGTTTTCACATTTGATTTTACCACCTTTGATGATATCATCCATCACATGGTGATAGTGCGCATCTGCCGGAAATGCGAGATTTGGCAGCGACGCCGCTAGTTGCAGCATCGCCGCGAGCGAGACGCCCAGCTCGCCGCCGCTGTGCATCGAAACACCCAGCCCGAACACATCGCAAACGAACGCCGCCTTCCGCGCTGTGGTGATGCCGCCCCAAAAATGCGGATCGATCAAAATGACATCCACCGCATCCATTTTGATGCCCGGTGCCAGTTGGTCGGGATTAACCACGATGTGATTGGTCGCTACCGGCATGAATGTTTGCTTTTTCACGCGCGCCATCGCCGCCATGCCCCACACCGGATCTTCAAAATATTCGATATCCAGCGGCTCAATCTGTTTGGCAACCCAAATCGCATCTTCCACCGACCACACACAGTTGGGATCGACCCGGATTTTGTGATGCGGAAAATGTGCCCGCAACGCTTTGGTTACAGCCACATCGTGCGCCGGCGGAAAAACACCACCCTTTAATTTTAGCGATGTGAAACCGTGTTCGTCCACCAGATTTTGGGCGTGAACCACCATCTGTTCGGCGGTCTCTTCCCCACCCTTTCCGTCGCGTTCATAGCGATAAAACAGGTATGCGGCAAAAGGAATTTTGTCGCGCACTTTTCCGCCGATGAGATCGCAAACCGGACGTCCGGTGGCTTTTCCCATGATATCCAGACAGGCAAATTCGATCGGCGCAAGTACTTGTAATTTAGAAGTATAGGCAGATAAAATCGGGTTGTTTACCTTCCAACGGAGCATCTCCAGATTGAACGGATCGTGTCCAGCGAGCGCGGATTTCATGCCCTCGATTTCTGCTTCCAGCGAGTTACCGCCGCCGCCCACTTCGCCCAAACCGACGATACCATCATCGGTGAATACCTGCACAATTGTGCGCACAAATCGCCCCGGATGCGAGCCTGCCGCATGACGCAGCGGCGCTTCCAACGGCACGGATACGGTAGTCGCTTTGATATCTGTAATTTTCATAAATTCCTCTTCGAAAGGAAAAAGTTAAAAGGTGAAAGGAAAAAATGGCAATATTACCTTCACCCACTTTTACCTTTTCACTTTTACCTTTTTACTTTTTTACTTTATCAACATAATTTCCAGCATATGTGGAAAGTATTCCTCAAATTCGATATATGTAACGTAAATAATTCGCCCGTTTTCCCGGTTGAGCGAGGGATGCGCTTTGGCTGCGTAAACCAGTGGTGGGTACGGCAACGGCTTTTGGCGAACCGGCGTAATTTGTGTAATTTCAACAGGTTCGCTCCACGGTCCCCATGGTTGCGGCGCCGTTCGGGCAACGATTTTTCCGGTGATGTTCAGCGAATGCACCGCCAGGTAGCAGCTCAAATATTCATTCCAGTTCACCGATTGCTCGTTCGGCGGGCCGTCAAAAACCGGCACGGCGTCATCCACATTTTTGCTCCAGCGATTGTCAGCGGCGAAAAATTCGTAACTGTCGCGATCGCCGAGCGCAGCCACCGGCACCCGCGCGAGATGCGATTGCTGAACAAACTGTGCATCCATTTTCACGCCGTAGAGATAAATCCAATGTTTATCAGCACTTAACAGCGCAGCAGAGCCGAACTGCGGATCTTTTTTTCGCCAAAACAGATCCGAACCGCGATTCAACACGCGCTTAAATTTCCACTCGCCGACGGTGCCAATCGCCATTCCCGATCCCAAAATATCAAAATTCACCGGGAACGGGCCGGCGTTGAGCATCTCCACTTTCACGAAAAACAGAATCACCTTTTCGCCGATGGCGATGCCATGCATGCACCACACCCGGATTTCATCGTGATGTTCGTCCGGCAGCAGTGGAATCAGCGTGCGGATTTCGCCGTCATCATCGAGAATATATTTGAAATCGCGCAGCCCGTTGCGGGCATCGTGATTGTCGATCAGCAATCCGCAATTGTTGATCATCCGGTGAATGCTGCCGCGACCGCTCATGTCTTTCGGCCCGACCGCTTGCCCGCCGGGATACCAGATGCTTTCCCCGGGAACGCGGCTGCCGATGAGCGTATCGCCGAAAAAAAAGAGCGTTTGCCCGTTGTTCAGCGGAATGGAATATGCGCCGTCCTGCCCGACCATTTGGTGCGGGTTGTCGGTCAATTGCCGCCCCAAATCGCGGATGTTTGCTATTTTTACTGCCGGTGATGTCATGGTTTTGTGCCGGTAATTTTCAGATTATCCGCCGCGTCAACGCCGCGCCGCTACATGTCTTAAAAAAAGGTGGACAGCAAACCGCCGTCGATCAGATATGCCGAACCGGTGATGAACGGCGCGCGATCGCTCGCCAAAAACAGCACCAGTTCCGCCACTTCTTCGGGTCGCCCAACACGCCCGGCCAGATGGAATTTGCCCCATTCTTTGATGAGATCGTCCGGACTTTTTTCGGGCGTAGCGAGATCATTGGCAGCAAAACGGAGCATCGGCGTATCCACCGAGCCGGGACAAATCGCGTTGCAGCGAATGTTGTCTTTGGCAAAATCCACCGCGATGCTACGGGTCAGCGCCAAAATTCCCGCTTTTGAAGTGGTGTATGGCGCAACGTTCGGCTGGCAGGCAAAGCTCTGCACGGACGCCGTATTGATGATCGCGCCGCCGCCGCGTTTTTTCATTTCCGGGATGCAGTATTTGGCGCAAAGAAACACAGATTTCAAATTCACGCCCAACACAAAATCCCATTCCTCTTCGGGCGTGCTGACCACGTTGCCGTAATGCTGGATACCGGCGTTGTTGTGCAAAATATCGATCCCGCCGAAAGCCTTTACCGCCGCTTGCGGAATGGCTTGCACATCGGCTGCTTTGGCAACATCGGCTTTCACGAAAACGGCTTTCGCGCCGGAAGATTCGATTTCCGAAACCACCGCTTTTCCGGCAGATTCATCCAAATCGACCACCACAACGGACGCACCTTTTTCGCCAAACAGCTTTGCCGTTGCCCGGCCGATTCCCTTTCCCGCACCGGTTACAACCGCGACTTTGTTTTGGAATTCCATAATTTATCCTGCTTTTCACCCAGATTTAAAGTTGGCATCCGACTGATATATCAGCCGAATGCCATTTTTTTAGCCATTGAATAATACTGGCGGAAAATTGGGGAGATTCCTGCCTTCGCGCCGAAGGCAATGATCTCCCGCAAAATCCACGAACATAAATGCAGAAATTACAGCTTAACGAACCAGCATCATTTTGCGGGTTTCCGAATAATTCCCCGCGGTCAGGCGATAGACGTAAACGCCGCTGGTGAGGTTCGTCGCGTCGAAGTTCACTTCGTAGCTGCCGGCTTCTTTTGTGCCTTTCACCAATTGCGCAACTTCTTTTCCGCTCACGTCGAACACGGTCAATTTCACATCACTGCTGGTTTTTACGGAATAGCGAATAGTGGTCGATGGGTTGAACGGGTTCGGATAATTTTGTTCGAGCGCGAAATCGGTCAGTTGCGGGCGATCATCTTCGATCCCCACGGTTCCAACGGTAAGCGCATGTCCGAGGCTGATAGACGTTTCCGTCGGGCTGCCGAAATTGTAATCCGCGGTGGATGCAAAATAACCGAGATCGAATTGTCCGGCTGCGCCTGCGGTCATTTCAACCGTTACCGAGACGTAATTGGTATCCGTGCCAATCCAGCTTTGCAATGGACCCTGATATACATACCAGTCCATTCCTGCCGGCGGCGGATAGTAGGTCATCAATGAATCGTACCAAAAATCCGTGCCCGCTCCGGGTTGAATATCCGCGCTGTCCGGATCGAGAAAATCCATAAATTCCGGACCGTAATCCCCGTCATATTCGATGCTGTTCACGGTGAAATCCGTCGGGATTAACAGCGCAACCAAACCTGCTGACGGTCCACCGCCCGGGCAGCCGCAACCGGTTTCATCCAACGCAACTTCGATAGTTGCGGTAAAAGATGCCCCCGGAAGAACACTTGAGGGTTGAATAATTTGCAGAATGTCGAGACATCCGCTGACCAGAAAAAGCAATGCGACCAGAGTTGCCGGTACGGCAAATTTCTTTAACGTTTGTCGCTGCATACTGGACTCCTTTCTGTTAGATTGAGTATTATTTTATGTGACCCAAAAAAGCATATTTTATTTATAAACAGTTACTTACGAAACCTTTCCGGACGCGGAAACATGCTTCACTTCCGATAGCCCGGTGTAAACTGCGGCAATCATCGATGCGCTGATTTGCCCGTTCGGCGGCAGCACCAAATGCGTTTTTTGTTTGACGACATCCGACAAACCGGAGGTTGGCAAACTCGTCCACGGCTCCAGCCCGATGTTGTAAGTGTTGCTGAACCACGGATATCCCTGCCCGCCGTTGAACACCTGCCAATACCACAAATAGCGGAAAATATCGCCTGTCCAGCGGAGCGCGAATCCGACCTGTTTTTGGGTGTGGGTGAGCGCAAACCACGGTTCTTTCAAATCCAGAAAATAGGTCATATCTTCCGATTTGCGGGATTTTGGGGGAATCACCCGAAAATCCTCATCCTTTCCGTCACGATTTTTGGCAAACGGAAACGGGTATTTTTTCGCCGGATGAAAGCGGTGATTTTTGGAATATTCCACCGGATGGATGTAAATGTCCGACGCCGGCGTATCGATGCGGCAATGTTCATCCAAAAACGGTTCGCCGAAAGTGAGGTGATGTCCCCACATAAAATCCAGTTTTTCCGGGCATTCGTTGAACAGCTTTTCTTCGATGAACAGCGCCGGATTGCCGCGTTTGAGCGTAAGCGTTTTTTCCACCCGAACCGGTGTCCGAATCGCGCGAACGGAGAATTTGCAACTGATTTCTTCGGGCGAATCGTTGAGAATTTCGCAGCGCCATGGCAGATTGCAAACCTCGCCGTGCTGACCGTACGGAATGCCGTTGTGCACGTTCGCCGGTCCGCCGGATGGCAGAATTTCCTGCCAGCAGCCTTCGTAAAAATCCATGAACGGACCGTTTTCGGTGGCATTTGTGGGCAACCCGCGATTGGGATTGCGCAGTTCGCCGGGTCGTCGCCACATAAAATCGATGTCCAGCGGTTTATACAAAAATTCGTAAATGTCGCTGCCTTTGTCCGCCAAAATAGTGATGCGCAACAGCTCGTTTTCCATCACCACGGTTTTCATGCCTTTCAATTGCCAGTCATCGGAAATGCGGCAGCCGTAATTTCGGTTGGGATGTGTCATATTTTTTGTCCTGTTTTGGTGATTCAACACCGAGAAATTTTGATTTGCATTTTTTGGCGTTTCGTTTTAGGCGTTCGTTTTAGGCGTTTCATGAAACGCCGCTACATTTTATCCTTTAATTCCACTGGTTGTGAATGCCTGAATAAAATATTTTTGGAAGAAAAAGAAAATCAGGATGACCGGCACCATCATCAAAACCGATGCGGCCATCAGCAATCCCCATTCGTTTTGGTGCTGTCCGGTGAACATCGCCAAACCGAGCGCCAGCGTGCCTTTCATTTGGTCGGACAGATAAATCAGCGGTCCCAAAAAATCGTTCCAGCTAAACAGAAATGTTAATATTGCGACAGTTGCGAGCGCCGGTTTTGCCAACGGCAGCACGATATTCCAATAAATTCGAAATTCCGAGCAGCCGTCGATCCGCGCCGCATCGAACAGAGAATTGGGAATTGTGAGAAAAAATTGCCGCAGCAAAAATATGTTGAACGCGCCGCCGCCCAAAAACGCCGGAACCGTCAGCGGTTTGAAGGTGTTCAGCCAGCCGAGATCTTTGAACATCACAAACACCGGAATCATGGTCACCTGCATCGGCAGCATCATGGTTGTGAGCACAAAATAGAACAGCACATCGCGACCGGGCCAGCGCAGGCAGGCAAAGGCATACGCGACCAGTGAACTGGAAAGTACTGTGCCGATAATCGCCACCACCGTGATGAATGTGGAATTTAAAAAATAGGTCAAAAAAGGCATCCGGCGGAACACTTCGGCGTAATTTCCCCATTGCGGCGACGACGGAATGAATTCCGGCGGAATCGCAAAAATCTGCTCATTTCCTTTCAGCGAGGTGGAAACCACCCACATAAATGGCAGAATGAGTATCGCCGCGCAGATCGCCAAAGCGATGTATGTTCCTGTTTTCTTTAAGATAACAGCTCCAATCTATTTGCCATCATAGTGCACCCACAGCTTTCCGAGCTGGAATTGCAGCAGCGTGATCAACAGCGTGATCAGCAGCAAAATCCAGGCGAGCGCGGATGCGTAGCCCATCGCAAAATCGTCGAAAGCTTTGTAATAGAGATACAAATTGTAAAACAGCGTCGAGTTGAGCGGACCGCCTTTGGTCATCACATATGCCTCGGTGAACACTTGCAGCGATACGATCACATCGAGAATTGTCCACAGGAAAATCACCGGCGAAAGCATCGGCACGGTAACAAACCGGAATTTGTGCCACCAACTGCCGCCATCGATTTCCACACTTTCGTAGAGCGCTTTGGGAATGCTTTGCAGCGCCGCGAGGAAAACCAGCATCCGTCCGCCGCCGATGGACCACATGCTCATCAGCACCATCGCCGGTTTAGACCATTCGGTGCTTTGCAGCCAAAGTGGTCCGGGAATCCCGAAAAACGCCAGCACGATGTTCACCAATCCGTAATTGGGATGGAGCATCCACATCCACAGCACAGACAGCGAAACGCCGGTGACAATCGACGGGACAAAATACGCCGTTCGGAAAAAGCGAATCCCGCGCACCGACTGGTTGACCAGCACCGCCAACAGCAGCGATCCCAAAATGCCCAGCGGCGTGCGCAACGCCGTGTAAAACAGCGTATTCAAGATCGATTGCCAAAAATACGGATCGTCGAACAGCAGTTCGTTGTAATTTGCCATCCCGATGTATTGCGGCACCCGCAACACATCGTAATGGCAAAGGCTGTAATACAGTGACATACCCATCGGATACAATCCGAACATGACAAAACCGATCACCCACGGCGAAATAAAGGCATACGCCAGCAACGCCTGTTTGCGCTGCAACGGATTTTTGAATGTTTGGGTGAAGGAATTTTTCATATTATTCCATACTTTTCACGGTTTCAAACGGCATTTGCGAACGCACGTAGCGATCGTAGGCAACGGCTTTGTCGAGCTCCAATTGAACGATTTTTTCACCCTGCGCCAATGCGGCTTCCGGTAATTGCAGCCGTTTTACGGCGCGTTCCCGCGCACCGACAAATTCCCGCCAGAAAACGCCGTGCACCAACGGCACAACCGCCGGCGAATGCGAAACTTCCATCTGTTTGACAAAAACCATCGTGCTGCTGTCGGTTGCGAATGACGAATCGGTAGCCGCAAAACGGTTTGCCGGAAACAGCGGTTCATCCAGCGAGGCAACCTCGCCAAGCTGCGTTTCCTTTTGCACGGCAAATTTCATGAATTCCCACGCGGCTTCGGGTTGTTTCGCGCCGCGCGGAATGCCCATCCACCAACTGCCGGACGAGGACGCCGACGGCTTGCCGGGAAAGGACGGAATGATCGCCACGCCGTAGTCCATATTTGGGCCGTAATTGTCGATAAAATCGATAAAATTGTGCGAGAGCGTCATCATCGCAACTTTGTTGGAAACGAATGCGTGCTGATCTGCATAGCCGAATCCGGCGATGAACGCGGTAATTTTTTGCATATCGTAATCATCATAAAAATCAACCACTTGCTGCAACGCTTCGATGGTTGACGGCTCGGTCAAACTGGCGGTCGCTCCGTCGTCGAGCAGAAATTTTGAGCCGAGCTGCCAGGCCATCAGCATCGTGGTCGGCAAATCGCCGTGACCGGGCAGAGCGCCGTATTCGGGGATAAATCCCATTTGGGTGATCTGTCCGTCGGCACCGGTTTTGTATAATTTTTTGGAGAATTCGCGAATTTCTGCCCACGTTTTCGGCGGCTTTTCCGGATCGAGTCCGGCTTCGCGGAACATGTTTTTGTTGTAAAACAGCGCATACGATGCGGTGCTCGCAGGCAGCCCGAACACGCGATTTTGCCAGCGCATTTCATCCCACAGCGCCGGGAAAAAGATGTCCGTATCAAAATTGTCGCGGGCAATTAATTCATCGAGCGAGAGCAACGCCATCCGCGACGCCCACTGCGGCAGCGGCGAAATCTGGGTCATCACATCCGGCGGATTGCCGCTCAAAATGGCGGTGAGCACCTTTTTTTCGTGCTCTGTCCACGGGATCGCCACCGGGTCCACCACAATTCGATCCTGACTTTTGTTGAAGGCCAAAACCGTGTAGGGTGTCTGCTCTTTTTGTCCGGTCAGATACCAAAATTCGACGTGAATTTTGCCATCATCCGGCAGCGGTTTTTCCGGCGAATAGCCGAATAACAGCCAGAACATCGCAATGCCCAACACTGCCAAACCAATTTTTTTGAGGATTGGAATCATAATTTCTGTTGTATCGTTCGAAAATCGAGAATTTTAAAAGCCCATACATAAATAATTTAATAATTGTAATAACATCTTGTCAGGCTGAGTCCCGCAAAGCGGGAAAGCCGCTATTTGTATTCAATTTATCCTTCGACTCCGCTCAGGATGACATTGACGAAACATTCCTTTTCAATAACACATCAACACGGAAACACGTTAACACATGAACACGATAACACTCGAACACTACCTCACCAACACCATTTTGTTGCTCCAATAATGGCGACCGACCCGGAATCTGTAATAATAAACGCCCGAACTTTGCGGATTTCCGGCGTCATTTTTGCCATCCCAAACCACCCGATATTCGCCGGCAGCGACGTTTTCGTCAATCAATGTGCGCACCTGTTCGCCGATTGCGTTGAAAATTTTCAGCTCAACTTTGGCGGGGCGCTCCAGCGAAAACGGGATGGTGGTCACCGGATTGAACGGGTTCGGGTAGTTTTGCGCCAGCTGTATTTTTCGCGGGCGATTGTCGTCAACTTCCGCAATACCGACGTTTTCATCGGTTACCAACGTAATAAACCGCGGGCGGTAAATGCCCGCATCGTTGATGTGATCGAGAAAATCAAACGTGTTCACATTGTAAGAAATCAGCAATTCGCCCGGATTCGATAGGTGCGGATGCGCTTTTGCGTTATACACAAAAATATCGGGATCAATTTGCGGCTCCGGCGTTTCGTAAATAATGTTCAGCATACCGAATGGGCCAACCGGCGAATCGCCGATGCGAATGGCAACGCTGTTGTTGATCTGAAAAACGAGGTAATATTTATCGCCGACCGGCGTAACGCTAAATTCCTGCGAAATACCGTCGGTTAACGGGGCACATTCGCTGATTTCCGTTCCCCAATCGCTGCCGTTCCAGAAACGCCATTCATCAAAATTGGCGATATTTTCCGGCAGCACCCGCGCTGCCACAAGCTGCTTCACGCCGCCGAAACCGCGCGGACCGTACACATAAATATAGCCGTCCGCATTTGGGTAACCGGAAGCCGCGTGCATCGGCATAATCGCCTGACCGAGCGCAATATCCCAGTTTTCAGCTTCATTTTTGTAATACAGCGGCGCATCCACCTGATAGTATTCGGGGATGGTATTATCCGGCGCTAACTTGAATGAAATCAACGTTACACCGGCAACTCTGAAATTGAAAACACCGCCGTTTCCCGGCACCATTCGCAGCCCGAAAACGAAAATGCTGTCACTTTCGGCAATGCCGTCCATCAGCCAATACCAATCGTCCGGACCGGTGTTTGGCGTGTTTGGAATGAACACGGCGTCGGGCAGCCCGTTGGATTCCGCCCAGAAAAAATCGATGTTTTCATCGAGCGGTGCGCTGCCGTCGAGCATCGCGTAAGTATTGTTGACCAATCGCCAGCCGGGCATTCGGCGACCGGTGCTGTCCACATCGCCGATAAACGTATCGCTGAATAAAATCAGCGTTTGCTCGCCGCTGTTTCCGGGTGTTTCCCTGCCGGAAAGCGGGATGCTGTAAATCCCGTCCGAACCTGTCCAGCCAGTTGTGCGATGCAGTAAATTATCCCATTCGATGTCGCGCTGAACCGTGAGCGTATCGCAGACAACGCCACTACTGGAAACCGCAACCGGATGCGGATACGACAACGGCGCCCACGACGGCGTGCCGGAACAGAGCAATCCGCCGGTCGCTTTGGTAACCAGATATCCGAGGTTGAAACAGCCTTCGGTGCTGCCGCTTTGCAATTCGATGGTAATATCGATATCAAATGTGTTCTGATAGGTGAATCCTGTGTCCGAAATCATGGCGAACCAGCGCATATTTGCGCCAAAATCCGACGCGGGATAGCAGGCTTCAGCGCTGTCTGCCCATTCCGCGCTGGCGGTGAGCACGCCGTTTGCGAGCGGGCTGGCGTAATTTGCGGCAATTACAGACCAATCATCGGGCAGCAGCAAACACAGCACGCCTTTGTGGGTGTTCGGTTCCGGTGCAAATTCGATGGCAACGTTCATTTGAACAGTCAACTGGTCGCCGGGTAAAACCGTCGCCGGTTGGTCGATAAAGGTGAAACGGCAACTGGTGGTGATCAGGGCTATCATCATAATTATCAGTAGGTTATAAAGGCGTTTTTGCATTGGGTAATTCCGGATAAAACATTTTTTTTGTATTTTTCAAAGATGTTATTCCAGGCTGGAGCCTGGAACGAGTGTTTTTTTGCACATTTTTTGAACGCGGGTTTAAAAATTCAGCGCAACGGAAAAGCGGTGAACCGCGCCGAAAACATCGCCGAACGAACTATACGCGTAATCAATTTTGGGCTGAAATCCGGCCACATTTGGCGACATCAAACCGACGCCGAGCGTCAAATTGCCTTCGTCGATGTTCATCCGGTAGCCGCCGCGCAACGCCAGCGCATCCAGAAATGCCATTTCCAATCCCCAATTGACCCATTCCCGGTTGTCGGTCGGGTGCAGCAAATCAACCGCAGCGGTAACCCGGAAATTTTCATTTTTCACCAAATTGTCCGCCGCACCAACGCGAAACAGCAGTGGCATTTTGAATTTCTGATCGCGGAAAATCTGGTCCGGCCCAAAATGCTGGAACGCGAATGCCAGCCGCAAGTCACGGAATCCGGTAAAATAAATCGTTCCGATATCAAACATAACGTTGTTGAAAGTAAGATCATCCAGTTTTTCCTGCACAAATTTCACCTGCCCGCCGATGCTCAGGCGATCGGTGAATCGCCGGGTGACGGCGAAACCGATCATCACATCGCCGGCGTCAACCATCCGCCCGGTGCCGAGCGGCTCGTCCACTGTGGTTTCCTCAAACGAATCTACATTCAATGAAATCACGCTGAAACCGAAATGCAGCGATTTGAACGGAAACGCCAGCGCGATTGCGGAATGTTGGCTGCCCACCAACCAGTTGGAATAATGGGCGACAACCTGCCGGTTTTCCAGCCAGCCCAATCCGGCGGGATTCCAGAAAACGGCGGCAGCATCATCCACGGTTGCGGTTACGGCATCGCCGAGGGCGATCTGCTCCGCGCCAACCCCGATTTTCAAAAACTGGTAGCCGGAAGTGCCGGATTTGCTAAAATCAAACCCGTAATCGAACTGCGCGAATGCGGATTGGCTGGCAATCAGCACCAAAATGATGAGGTATTTTTTCATATCATGAACCTTTTTCGCTGTTGTGCGCGTCCATTTGGCGCGTCAATCGGGCACGTTTGCGCCGTGCCCCAACATTGTTATTTTATCAGAACTAACGTGCCTTTGGCAGAGCCAACGTCCGATGAAACCGTCCAGAAATAAATGCCCGGCGCAACTTTTTGGCGGGCGTTGTTGAGCTGATCCCAAGTGGCTTCGCCGATAGACGGATTGTCGTGGTCGATTGTGCGAACCAGTTCCCCGCCGCTCGTGTAAATGCGAACGGTGCACAGTGCGGGCAGGTTTGTCCAGGTAATGGTGTTGGCTTCCGATTTCAATTTTAAACCTGAATCATCGCGAAACGGATTCGGGAAAACACTGATGTTCAACGTATTTTCCGCCGGCTGGTTCGCCGATTTCACCGGATCGGAGATGCGGTTGGTCGTAAACGTCTCGACGCCGCTTTCATCGCGGGAAGTAACTGTGTAATAATAACTTACACCCAATACAACTTCGGTATCATTGTAAAACCAAATGCCCTGATCTTCATCAAAAAAATCGTTGAGATGACTTTGGCTGGTCGGACGCAACACCCGGATGCGATCCCACGGCCCGTTGAATGAGCGGTCGCTGCGGTAAATCCGGTATTCGCGAAAATCGTTGTTTCCGCTGACCGGGTCGAGATAATCCGTATCGATCGGCGCAAATGAGATGGCAATCGATTGGCTGGTGGGAATCGGAATCACATCGATGTCCGGTGCCGGGGGCGGAATTTCCGTGAGTTGGTAGCCGTTATCGAACAGCGTTTTCGCTGCATCGACACTGCTTTGCAACATGCCCAAACCCTGCGGCAAATTTATTTGCTGGCTTAGCCCTTTTACCGCATCGTCGAGTGAAAGTCCGGCGACTGCTTCAACCACAACAATGCGTAACTGACTGTTTGGCATGAGGTTATACGGTCCGCAAGATTGCAGCATGAACGGCACAATCTGATCACCGGGATTTGCCTGCAAACTCGCGTCCGTCCCGTTGATCAATCCGTACATGTATTCCGGGCTGTTGCTGTTGAGCGTTAACCGGAGGCGATTGTCCAGCAAATGCACAACCAGCGCGGATGAGGGTTGGCTGCTGCCATCGCTGGCGGCATCGGCGTAAAGCACCGAATATCCGGCGTATCCGGTGGTGCGCAGCTCGTCGTAATCGGGCACGTAATTGCCGACATCGCCGGGCAAACTGAAATTCGGCGTGTCGTCGTACGCGTAGAGCAGAGCGCGAGTGGTGTCGTATCCCACAATTTCATCGGCGCGATTGGCGTCGTCGCCCCAGCCGTTGTGCGCCAGCAAATCCTGATAGCTCGGGCGAATCAGATATGGAAATCCCACATAAAAATCGTTGACTGCGCTGCTGTTTTGATTCGTAAAAACGTATTCGATGATGATAAAATTGTTGATCCCCGGAAAACTCCACGCCCGGCTGGTGCGCTCCACCCGGATATTTTTCGAGGTTGTAAATCGTGCAATAATGCGCTCTTCCGCCTCGTTCGGATTGTATCCGGGATTTTCGAGATAATTTTCGATTTTCTCGATGCCCTCAAATGTGCCGTCGTCCACCAGTTGGAACGGGCCATTTTCGGTGAAAAATACCGATCCGTTCAGCATGCCGCCCATCCACAAACCGGCGCCGGCCATGTATGAGCGCTGCTCGTCTTTGAGCAATAATTCATCCGGTCCACCCGGCCAATCCATGCTGGGATAAAAAGCAAATTGATCCAGCGGATCCGGCGCACCGATGGTGCCGTTGTCTTTCATCGTTTCCCACAGCATGCCGCGATTGTGAACCTCAAATTCCGCATTCCGGATTTGGGCAACGCCAGCCGTGCAAAAAACGAGAAGCATCGCGATGACAGGTATCAGTTGTTTTTTAATCATTGTTGAACTCGAATGTATTCGTTTTTCTGATTTCACATTTTTATAATTTTATAAGAAACAAAGACTTACGCGCCTCAGAAACTGTATTTCATCCCGAAATAAAAGCGGCGCGGTTCGTAATAGGTTTGATAGCTGATGTCGTATCCGCCACCGTCGATCTGGCTGACTTCGCCATTTTCCACAAAATTGGAGAGCGCGTTGGCATCGAAGAAAATATCGCCGAACGAGCGCAAATTTTTGGTGTTCAGCAAATTGGTGATCCGCGAATACAGCAATATTTTCTGGCTGCCAAACAGCCGGATTTTTTTATCCAGCCGCAAATCGAGCGTTTTGATTGCCGGATAGCGTTCGTTGTGAAAAGTGATTTCCGGGTTATCCGGCGAGAGATAAGTCAGCGTTGGTCCGCTGGTTAATTTGAACAGCAAACTGGCGCTGCCGCCATTGAGTAGCGTCGAAACCAATCCGTCGTATTTATTGTCCGGATAGCGCAAATAGAGGTTGGCGCGCAAAATATGCGGGCGGCTGTACACTTTTTCGATGAGCAACCGCTGGGTTAATTCGTCATCAAAACGGTATTCCACCTCGCCGTCGCCGTCGATTAAAATCTGCCCCGGCGTTGCGCGTCCTTCGGTGGCGATGGAAAAACTGTAGTTAACATCGATATTCCAGTTCGAACTGAGCAACGTGCGTGCGCTTAACTCAAAACCGCGGGAATCGCCGTAATCGCCGGGAAAATTGCTGACGTAAAACGTATTCGGCGTGATGCGGTTGTTGAACGGATCGTAACCGTACACCCGTCGGTCAAACAGTCCGGTTCGCGGCTCGCTCTGGTCGAACAGATCTTTGTAAAATCCGGTTAAACTGAGCGAAGCCATATCTCTAAAATTGTGGTTCACGCCAACTTCAAACTGGACGGTGCGTTCCGGCTTAAGTGGTTCAAGTGTTAAAAAAACAACACGTTCGGGATCGCCATCATTGGAAGCGACATGCCGGACAACGCCATTATTCCGGGCGTTGTAAATGCCTTTGGCGATGTATTCCGGACGAAAATAAGTGAGCTCGAACATGCGATCAAACGGCGGCATTTGCTGAAAATGACCGTAGTTGAAGCGCAAAACGGTGCGCTCGGTAACCGGAAACGAAACGCCGAGTCGCGGGCTGAACATGTGATAATCCCGTGCCGGTTTGCGCGGTTTCGCCAACACGTTGTCGAACGAATATTTGACGCGACCGAGCGAATCCACCTGATCGCCATCCGGATCGAGTGCCGGATCAAAATCGGGATCGATCGCCAAATTATACAAGTTGGTAAAATCGAACCAGTCACGATTCGGGTTGAAATAATCGTATCGCAACCCGAAATTGAGGATCATCCCCTCAAATTCCATTTTATCCTGCACAAATCCCGCAAACTGAATGGGGTTGTATTTTTCGTGCAATCCACGATTTATCCAGTCATCCGGGTGATCGGAAAATGACGGATAGCGGTTCGATTTCACTTCGTTCACGGTGTTGTATCGAAATTCGAAACCGGTTTTCATAAAATTGTTGGCGTTGAATTGCCAGTTCAGGCTGCCGACCAACGACAGATCGCCGCTTTCCAATTGCGAATCGTAAACAAACGCATACTGGTCAAACGGCTCGTTCGGGTAGCCTTCAAATTTGTCATATCCCCAAATATCAGGATTTGGGCTTTCGCCCAGAACGGTAAACTCGCTGGGCTTTTCAACAATTTTTTGAGAAAAGCGGCTCAGTTTCAAATCGTAATACATTTTATTGGAAAGCGTGTGGGTCAATCGCGCGCTGAAAGATGTGGTAGTCGTGTTCACCAGCGATCCCCATCCGCGATAGTATTTCGCCTGACTGGTGAAATCCGAGCCTTCCTGCAATGTGGAATGTTCTTCGGAATCATATAATCCGCTGATGTTTAATTTGATATTTGATCCGAGCCGGAAACCGGTATTCACCATCAAATTTTGGACATCCCGGGTATCTCGCGGGCGCGGATAAGTGTATGCGTAACTGCCAATTTGGGAGGAAATAAAAAAGGTGCCGCGCGTATCGTCCGTTTTGAAAATCGGACCGCCGAGGCTCAAATTGAGGGTGCGATCGTCAAAATCGCGATAATCGTACACCTGGCTTTGGCGATAATCCGTCCACCAGTTGGGATCGAGTGATCCATCCGGCAGGCGGTTGTCCTGAAATTCTTTTTGGGTAGATTGATCGTAAACGTAATTGCCAAAATGGCGCTGTCCCGGTGGCGAGTAGATAAATTCCGCAGCACCGGAAAATTGATCGCTGCCCTCTTTGGTCACCACATTAATAATGCCGGATTGCGCCTCGCCATATTCGGCGTTGAAACCGCCGGTGATCACCTGCACTTCTTCGATGGCGTTCAGGTTTACGGAGGTGAACGAGCCGCCGCGATCCGCAACGCCCTGCACCTGCGAAGCCGTTCGAACACCGTCGATATACCACTTCACTTCTTCCTGTCCGCCACCGCGAATAGCGTAACGCGCCTCGCCTTTTCCGCCGCGTCCCTGCAGTGTCAATCCGTCGAACAGCACGCCGGTTTGCAGAAACAACCCCTCTTTTGCGTCAATAATCGGCAGTTGCTCAAGCTCCTGAGCGCCAACAAATTGCACACTGGAGGTGATGTCTTTTTGCACCACCGGACGCTCGGCAGTAACAATTACTTCGCTGCCTTCCACGGCTTTTTGGGACATCGAAAAATCGATCCGGGTGGTGTGATCCACCAAAACGCGAATGTTTTCCACCCGCATATCCGCGTAACCAATATACATCGCCTCTAATGCGTAATGCCCGGGACGCAACTGCAAAATAACAAACAGACCGTCCTCATCGGTTGTGCCGCCGAGCACGGTGCCCTCGACGACCACATTCACGCCAACCAGCGGATCGCCGGTTTGGGCATCGCGGATAACACCGCTGATTTTACCGGTTTCCCCGGCAAACAACGGCATCGCAAAAAATAGTAACATTATGTAAAACAACAGTTTACAAATAGACCTCTTGCCAGTCATCATTTAACCTCTTTTGAGAAAAATGACTAAAAAAAATTGTCGCGTAGATTACTTATGATAAATAAATATGTTTCCAAAAACCGGATTCAGCGGCGAAAAAAGCGGCTCAACTTTCGGGCTCCCATCGCAAAATTGCCGAACGAACGCCATCCAAATGAGCAAACATTAACCGTTTGGCGAGCGCGTCATTGCGATTTTCAATCGCGTGCAAAATCTCCAAATGCTGTTCGTGATCGGTTTCAACGGAGCGAAAAATATCGATCAGCAATCGCTGTTCATTGCGAAACAGGCTGGTCAAAACGCTCAACATTTGCACAAAAACAGCGTTTCCGGATGCCCGGGAAATGGCTTTGTGGAACATCATATTTTTTTGATTCAACACATTTTCATTGCCGAAATTCTTTTTGGCTTCGTCCAGCAGTTGGTGCATCGTGGCAATTTGTTCGGCAGTGGCATTTTTGGCAGCCAGCGCGGCGGTGTTCGGCTCGATTGCCAATCGCGCTTCAATCAGATCCAGCAGTTGCTTCCGGTTGGGCGTTTCCGCCGAAACAATCGGGTTCATCAAAAACAAACTGTTGATGTGCTCGCCCACATAAATTCCCGATCCGTGGCGGATATTTACCGCACCAATAGTTTCCAGTTTTTTCAATCCTTCCCGCAAAGTGGGCATGCCAACGCCAAAACGCTGCGCCAATTCGGTCGTCGAAGGCAGTTTGTCGCCCGCAATAAACCGCTGTTTTACGATGAAATTTCTCAATTCCTGGGCGAGATTATCCGCAAGCGTTTTTTTGGGAATGGGCGTGATCGAATCCGGCATGATGATTTTCCTGTGAAAAATTGATAAAGTCATCTTATGACTTGACAAATTTATTGCGGATGGATTAACTTGTCAAGTCCTTTTGCGACAACAACGGATTTTTTTAGAAATACGTTGTAAAAATCGGAGCTACATAAATTACAAACACTGCCAAAAACCGGAATTCAGATTAAAAACAGGTAGATAAATCCATGAAAATCAAAGAGATACTCGTTTTACACCACAGCCACTTTGATGTTGGCTACACCCACACACAGCCGATTTTGTGGGAATTGCAGCGCGAATTTATCGACGGTGCGCTGGAAATGCTCGACCAAACCCGCGATTTTCCGGAGCACGCCCGCCCGCGCTGGACTTGCGAAGTGACCGCACAGGTGCTCAAATGGCTACGTTCCGCATCGCCGGAATCGGTGGACAAATTCCACAAATATGCGCAGGAAAAGCGCATCGGTATTTCCGCGATGCTCTGCCACACTACGCCGCTGGCAAACGCGGAGCAGCTCATGCGCCAGCTCTATCCTATCAAACAACTGCGCGAGCAGTTTGGCATTGCCATCAACACGTTGAATCAGCACGACATCAACGGCGTGCCGTGGGCGCTGGCGGACATCATGCTGGATTGCGGCATCGACCTGTTTGTGATGGCCATAAATCGCCATCTCGGCGGTTACGCGACCGAGCGCCCGGCGGTGATTCGCTGGGAAACGCCATCCGGCAGAACCATCCGGGTGATGAACGGCGCGCATTACACGATGTTCGATCAGCTGTTCGACACGCATCTGCACGATCTTGACACGATGGAAAAAGGGATTGAAAACTACATCGATTTCCTGAAAAACGTGAAACACTATCGTCATGATTTTATTTATCTTACGTCCGCAAATGCCCCGGTCTGTTACGACAATTCGCCACCGAATATCGATGTCGCAAAACTGATCCGCGACTGGAACGCCGCCGGCCGACAGCCGCTGATTCGCTACGTGACGCCGGAGCAATTGCTCGAACGGATCGATAAGGTGCCGGATTCGGAAATGCCGGTGTATTCCGGCGACTGGACAGATTTCTGGAATTTCGGCTGCGCCAGCAACGCAGAAATCACCAAAACCAATCTGCACGCCAAACCGCGATTGCTCACCCGCGACCTCATCGCGGCGACGCGCGGCAACGAACATCCGGCAATCCGCGAAGTTGCCCGTCGCGCCTGGTGGCACCTCAATTTTTACGATGAGCACACCTGGGGCAGCTACAATTCCATGATTTTTGACAACAGTTTTGCCCGCACACAGGCGAACATCAAAGATGGTTACGCCTATAAAGCACGTGAATTGGCGGATTACCTCGCCATTGATGCGCTGGAATCGCTCGCGGAAAATCCGGCGCAAGCCAATCATCAGGACGGTATTTTGCTGGTGAACAACACGCCCGCAACCCGAACGGAGCTGATTCCCGTGCCGGAACACTGGTCGATTCCCGGCAAACGGCTGCGCACCGCACGTTTCGGCTGGAACAATCGCTACGAATACATGAACGGCGCGCCGCTGTTCGGTCCCGTAGAGTTGCCGCCGTATTCGTGGAAAAAAATTCCTTTCGGCGATCTCCAAAAAGCGCCGGATCAGCCAAAAATCGAAACCGGCGACATCAAAATTGTGGGGCCGGAGCTGCATAACATTAATATTGATACCGTGATGCACCAGCCAAAATTCATCGAAAGCGATGTTTACCGGCTGGAATTTGATCTCGCCACCGGGCGAATCAATCGGCTGTTCGACAAAAAAAATAATTGGGAAGTGCTCGATCGCGACAGTGAATGGACCTTTTTCGAATTCGCCCACGAATCGCCCGATGCGCTGGTGGATTCCGGGCGAACCGCGTACTACCGCCGCAATTTGACCTCCGAAAAATTTGACGTCCAGTGCTGGCAAACGGAGTGGAAAGCGCGTCGCCAAAAAGCCACCAAACCGTTGTCCTGCAACGTGGAAACACATCCGCGCGGAATGACGCTGGTGACAAAATTTGCCGCGCCTGGCTGCGAGTGGATCGAGCAACGTGTCACGCTGTTGGCGGATTCGCCGCGCATCGAGCTGACCGCACGCATCATGAAATCGGACATCCGCACCGCCGAAAACATCTATTTTGTGTTCCCGCTGAATTTGCCGGAAGGCTGGCGCAGCCATTTCGACACAGCCGGAATCCCGGTGGAACTGGATGCCGAGCAGTTGCCCGGCGCGTCCCGCGATTGGGTGACGGTCGAATCTTTCGCGGCGGTACACACGCCAACACTCGGCGCAACCCTGTTTTGCCCGGATGCGCCGATGGTGCAAATCGGCGGTTTCAATTTCGGGAAAATCAGCAAATCGGTGGAAAAACCTGCCAATCCCCTGCTCCTCGCCTGGCCGATGAGCAGCTTTTGGGACACCAATTTCCGCCCCAGCCAGCCGGGATTGACGGAAATTCGCTACGTCTTCCACAGCCACGGCGCATTCGACGCGGTTTCCGCGATTCGCGACGGCAAAGCGGTGGCATCGCCGGTTGATGTGCATCCTGCAATCGATTGCCCGAAATTGCAATCGGGCAAATTTTTCGAGCTGTCCGGCGAATCCGTGGAAGTGCTGCATATCAAACCGGCGGAAGACGGCAGCGGCGCGATTTTCCGGCTGATCAATCACGGTAAAAAAACTGCAAATTGCGAAATATCCGTGCCCGGCAGAAAACTTTCCCGCGCGGCACTCGTCAATCCGTTGGAGGAATTTGTCGCAACCGCGACAACCGCAGGGAACGCCGCAAAACTCTCGCTGGAACCGCGAAAAATCACCAGCCTGAAGCTGGAATATGCCGCAACAAACGGACAGGTAACTTCATGAAAATCAAAAATATAGCGATTGCGATATTGCTGTTGGCCGGCGCTGTTTTTGCCGGACCGGAGCACTATTTCAAAATAAAGGTGATCGACGCGGAAACCGGTCGCGGCGTGCCGATGGTCGAACTGCGAACGATGAACCAAATCCGTTTGTTGACGGATAGCAACGGCTACATCGCCTTTCACGAACCCGGATTGATGAACGAAAAGATTTATTTTCGCATCATCGGGCAAGGCTACGAACAGCCGCCGGATTTCCTCGGACAGCGCGGCGTTGCGCTGAAAACCGTGCCCGGCGACAGCGCGATTGTTCGCGTCAACCGCACCGAAGTTGCCGAACGGATGTATCGCAGCACCGGCGCGGGCATTTATCGCGACAGCCATTTGCTCGGCATTCGCTCGCCCCTCAAAAATCCGCTGCTCAACGGTCGTGTGTTCGGTCAGGACTCCAATTTAAGCCTGATTTTCCGCAACAAAATTTTCTGGATTTGGGGCGATACCCACAAACCGGATTATCCATTGGGCAATTTATCCGTTTCCGCAGCGACGTCTGAATTGCCGGAAAACGGCGGCTTGCCGCCATCGCAAGGTGTTGATTATACTTATTTTACGGATTCCACCGGGTTTTCCCGGAAAATGATTGTCCGCCCCGGCTCCGGCTTTGTCTGGTTCGATTGGGTGGTCAACATTCCCGATGAAACCGGCGATGAAATGCTCGTTGCCAAATACGCCCGCGTGAAAGGCGATTTCACCAATCACGAGCGCGGAATTGCGGTGTTCAACGAAAATTCGGGGATGTTCGAAACGCGCACGCTGGTCGATGCGTGGCTGCCGGATTATCACTCAACGGTGCATCCGGTTTGGGTGACCGTTGCCGGTGAACGGATGCTGTATTTCACATCGGAATTTTATTTTCAGCGACAGAAACCGACACTCGCGAGCCTTTCGGACGCTGAAAGCTACGAATCGTTTACCTGCCTTTTGCCCGGCGCTGCCTTTGATGAAAAAAATCCGCAAATCGAGCGGGACGCGAACGGCAAACCGGTGTGGGGCTGGAAACGCAACACAGCCGCCATCGATTTGAAACGGCAGCAGCAGCTCATCCAATCCGGCGCGCTGAAGCCGGAACACGCCTGGCTGCACCTCACGGACATCGCCACCGGCGACGCGGTGACGGTCAATCGCGGCTCAATGTATTGGAACGAATTTCGTAACCGCTGGATCATGATTGCCGGGGCGGGCATTGGCGAAGTGTGGTTTGCGGAGGCGGACACGCCGCTCGGTCCGTGGGTGTTTGCCCGGAAAGTCGCGGATCACGATCAGTTGCTTTACAATCCGGTGCACCACCCGTTTTTTGATGAAAATGGCGGACGGGAAATTTATTTTGAGGGCACATTTTCCAACATTTTTGTGAACGACCAACCGGCAATTCCACGTTACGATTACAACCAATTGATGTATCGATTGCGGCTCGATGACCCGCGATTGCAGCTCCCCTCACCCGTTTACACGACGGGCAAAAATTCCGGCGGACAAACGTTGGCATTTTTCGAAAAATCGCCCGATAAATCGCAATTGCAGAGGATAGCATTTTTAGCGTTCACACCCGAGCACAAACCGGATGGGCTAACTCCCGTTTTCCAATCGACCAAAAACGGGCAGCAAATGCTCAGTTTGAGCGGAAAAGGCGAGCCATTGTTTTATGCGTTGCCGCCCGATCCAGCACCGTTCGAGCAATTGCTCGGCAAATGGCGCTGCACCATCACCGACCAGATTTTTTTCACCCGCGAAATTGAGCTGAATTTGGCGCAAACCGGCGATCAGTTGAGTGCGTCGATCGGCGATCCGGGCATGCAAATCACCCAATTCCGGTCGGATGGCGACAGCCTGTTTTTCTCCATCCAGTATTTTGACAAACAATATCGCGCATGGGGAAAAGCGACCGGCGGCAGAATGAGCGGCAACTGGGTAAATGAAATTTCCGGCGAAAAAGGAATATTGAGCGGCAGCAGCGACGATTTCCGGCGTTTCCCGGTGCAGCACAAATTGCTCGTGCCGCTGTATGAATTTGTCAGCAAAGATGGCAAAAAACGGGTGTATTGGACTGCCGAAACGCTCGACGATGCTTCGCTGGTTCGTGCCCAAAAACCGCTGTGTCGCGTGTGGCAATTCCCCGGCGATTTGCTGATTTTGGACGTATCCGCGCAAGCGGTAAAATAATATTTTTGTGAACCGATTGGGCTTTGCGGTCAATTCCGGGGCCCCCTACCTTCGCAGGGGTGACAGCCTAAAACCAGTGTTGTCATTCCTGCGAAGGCAGGAATCTCCCGGCTGAAACTTCGCACAAAATTCGCTTTATGAACCGAAAATTTCAGGTGTTCAATCGCAAAAAACCGCCGTCAATCGGGTAATCCGTTCCGGTGATAAAACCGGCTTCGTCCGAGCACAAAAACAGGCACAAATTGGCGATTTCTTCCGGTTTCGCCATTCGCCCGATGGGCTGGGTTTTGGACAATTTTTCGAACATTTCCTGCTCTTTGCCGGGATAATTTTTGGCAATGAAACCGTCCACAAAGGGCGTGTGCACCCGCGCCGGGGAAATGCTGTTGCAGCGAATATTGAAATCGAGATAGTCCCGGGCGATGGTGTAAGTCATTGAAATTACTGCACCTTTGGTCATTGAATAAGCGAAGCGATCCGGCAAGCCGATCGGCGCGGCGATGGACGCCATGTTGATAATCACGCCGCTTTTTTGCGGCTTCATTTTGCGAACTGCCGCCAAAGCGCAGTTGTAAACACCTTTGATATTCACGGCGTACAGCCGGTCGAGATCCGCCTCGGTGGTCTGTTCCAGCGAGCCGACAAATGCGATACCGGCGTTGTTGACGAGAATATCCAGCCGGTTGTGGTGCGCAAAAACGGCATCGACAGCAGCGAGCACCTGCGACTGGTTCGCAACGTCAACATCGTGCCATTCGGCAGTACCACCCGCGTCGCGAATAGCCTGAACGGTAGTCGACGCGCCAGTTTTATCACGTTCGAAAATGTTGACTATCGCGCCGTGTTCGGCTAATGTTAGGCTGATCGCCTGACCGATACCGCTGCCGCCGCCGGTAACAATCGCAATTTTTTTTGATAGATCGAGCACATTTTGCTCCGTTTTTTGAAAAATTCAACCTTGTTTAATTACTCAACTTCCAGTTATTTTCAAACAGTTGTAATTTTTTTTGGACAGGATTCCAGGATGAACCTGATTCTTGAAAATGCGAATTACGAGTTGAATTTAAACTGTGAAAAATGTCAGGAGACTCCTGCATTCGCAGGGGGTGACAGCATCAACATAGGGGTGTCATTCCTGCGAATGCAGGAATCTCCCGATAAAAGCACAACATTCGCCGATTTCTATAACTTAAAAAATCCTGTATATCCTGTAATCCTGTCAAAAAACATCAGCCATTTTACACAAAAACAATGGAAAGATACCATGAAATTGATTCGTTTCGGTGAAAAAGGTTCGGAAAAACCCGGTGTACTCATCGGCAGTGAGCGGCGGGATTGCGCCGCATATTTTGATGACTGGAATCGTAATTTCTTTATAAATAACGGTTTGGAGAAATTGTCGAATTTGATCGAACGCAATCTCGATGGATTGCCGGTAGTGGATACCGGTGAACGCTGGGGCGCATGTGTCGCCCGCCCGGGGATGATTTTATGCGTCGGACTGAATTTTTCCGATCACGCAAAAGAGGCAAAAATGGCGATTCCGGAGGAGCCGGTGCTGTTCATGAAAGCTGCGAACACACTCTCCGGACCGTATGACGCGGTTCAAATCCCCAAAAACAGCTCCAAAACCGATTGGGAAGTGGAGCTGGCGATGGTTCTGCAAAAAGATGCCCACGAAATCGAGTCCGTCGAAACGGCGGCGGATTGCATCGCCGGATTTTGCGTGATGAACGATTTGTCCGAACGGCATTTCCAACTGGAGCGTTCCGGGCAATGGGTGAAAGGTAAATCGTGCCCGGGATTCAGTCCGGTCGGGCCGTATTTGTGCACCACAGATGAAATTCCCGACGTGCTGAATCTTGCGATGCGATTATCTGTAAATAATGAAATGTTGCAGGATGGCAGCACAAAAACCATGATTTTCAAACCGAATGAGATCATTAAATACATCTCGCAATTTATGCTGCTGGAAGCCGGTGATATTATTTCAACCGGCACGCCACCCGGCGTCGGATTGGGATTTGATCCGCCGCGCTATCTCAAAAAAGGGGATGTTGTGGAGTTGTCTATCGAAAAATTGGGAACGCAACGGCAGGTGTTTGTATAAAAAAGGCGGGTTCTAAACCCGCCTTTTCATTTTTGAACATTTTTTATCGCGTAACAGAAACAAAAGAATGTACGCCTATGAATTCCACTGCTTTTCTCCGCGCACTTTGCGAACTCTGCGGTTAAAATAGCCGCGAATCATTCCATCGGCAGCACATAAAACAAAATCGCGAAAAAGTGGCAAATGCTGCCGCCCAACACGAACAAATGCCAAATCGCGTGATTATACGGCAATTTGTGCCACACATAAAAAATCACGCCCAGCGTGTACGTAATGCCGCCGGCAATCAGCCACGCTAATCCGCCCGGCGGTATCGTTGCGATCATTTCTTTAATCGCGACAATGCAGAGCCAGCCCATCAACACATAAATCACCGTTGACAGCTTTTTGAACCGGTGGATGAAAAATATTTTCAGAACGATTCCCGCGAGCGTCAATCCCCAAATTACCACAAATAACGTCCACCCCCACGCGCCGCGCATGTTCACCAATAATATGGGTGTGTACGTGCCGGCGATGAGCAAATAAATCGCGGCGTGATCGATAATTTTGAACACCCGTTTTACGCGCGGATTTTGAAAGCTGTGATACAGCGTTGATGCTAAATACAGTAAAATCAACGTGCTACCGTAAATGCTGAAGCTGACCACCCGCCAGACATCTCCATAAATTGAGGCAAATACCACCAGCAAAGTCAGCCCGGCGACGCTCAGTCCGGCACCGATGCCGTGGGTGATGCTGTTGGCGATTTCTTCGCCGAGGTTGGGTTTGGTTTGTGAATTCATTATTCCTTTTCCGGGATTAGAAATTAATTTCGTTCAAATTTTCACAGACGATTCAAATTTAGTTTTTCAGCTGTAAAAAGTAAAGCCATAAAAAAGCCATGCTTTGATTATAGACCCGTGAGAAAATTTGAGACATCGATCAGCATTTTATCAGAATCAACCTGTTGTTCAATGGTGTGCCAGGTGAACACCGGACCGAGGGGGTGAGGTCGAATTTGTCTGCAATAACAACACACTTGATTTCCGGTAAGATTTCCCGGATCAATACACGGTTCAATAGTTATCACTATTGCGCCGCGATTTGAGATAATTGATCGCGCCACCGGCGAGCATAATGTTGATTTGCCGTTTGCTGAGGCTGTGCGTGAGTGAATAGTTTTCATCGCGGGTGCGGTTGTGCGCCACGATTATTTCGCCGTTGGCAACGGCGTTTCGCAGATGTTCAACGCGAATTTCGTCGCCCTGCCGGATGCGTTCGTAGTCTTCCGCGTTTTCAAATTCGAGGGGTAAAATGCCGAAATTCGCCAGATTTTGCCAGCCGATGCGCGCGTAACTTTTGGCGATCACCGCAATTTGCCCGAGATATCGCGGCGCCAGCGCGGCGTGTTCGCGGCTCGATCCTTGCGCATAATTTTCCGCGCCGACAACGATATGCCCGCCAAAATCATCTTTCGCTTTCATCGCGCGGTCGTAAAATGTTGTATCGATGATGCTGAATGCCCATTTGCTGATTTCCGGAATATTGCTGCGAAACGGCAGCACTTCCGCACCGGCACGCATGATTTCATCTGTAGAAATATTGTCGCCCATCTTCAGCAATACCGGCGCCTGGAATTCATTCGGCATTTGTTTTAGTTCGGGAATCGATTTGATATTCGGTCCTTTTTCCAGCTCAACATCGTGACCGTTTTTTGCCGGCGAAACGAGCAATTTCCGGTTGATGTTTTCGGTTTGGGGCTGTTGAAATGCGGGATACGAAATGCCCATCAATTTTTTGAGATCGCGCGGATCGGTAATTTCCCCGGTAAGCGCGGACGCGGCGCCGGTTTCCGGGCTGCACAAATACACGAGATCGTCCAGCGTGCCGGATCGTCCCGGGAAATTGCGCGGCATGGTTCGCAGACTGATTTTTCCGGAGGCGGGCGCCTGTCCCATCCCGATGCAGCCCATGCAACCGGCCTGATGGAACCGTGCCCCGGCTTTGATCAACCGGGCAAAAGCACCGTCATCCGCCAGATTTTCGGTCACCTGCCGCGAAGTCGGATTGATATCGAACGACACCTGCGGGTGCACGGTTTTGCCATCCACAATTTTGCTGACCACCCAAAAATCGCGATAGCCGGGATTGGCGGATGAGCCGATCACCACCTGATGCACCGGATTTCCGGCAACTTCCCGCACGGGCAGCACATTTCCGGGACTGCTAGGGCAGGCGATCATCGGTTCCAGTTCGGATAAATTGATTTCATCGTGCAAGTCGTATTCGGCGTCAGAGTCGGGCAGCAATTCGCGCCACTCCCCTTCCCGTTCCTGCCGTTTCATAAAATCGCGGATTTCATCGTCGGAGGGGAAAACCGTGGTTGTCGCGCCCATTTCCGTGCCCATATTAGCGATCACGTGGCGATCCATCGCGCTGAGCTCCGCCAATCCCGGACCGAAATATTCGATGATCATCCCGCGACAACCGGTGACATCGTATCGCCGGAGCATTTCCAAAACGACATCTTTGGCGCTCACCCACGGCGGCAATTTTCCGGTGAGCTTCACGCCGAGCACTTTGGGCATTTTGATAAACAACGGCTCGCCGGCCATCACAAACGCCACATCCAGCCCGCCGGAACCGAGCGCCAGCATGCCCAACGCGCCGGATGCCGGTGTGTGGCTATCCGACCCAACCATGGTTTTGCCGGGTTTCCCGAAACGCTCCATGTGGATCGGATGGCTGACGCCATTGCCCGGACGGCTATACCAAACCCCAAATTTTTGCGCAGCAGAATACAGGAAAACGTGGTCGTCCGCGTTTTTGAAATCGGTTTGCAGCAGGTTGTGATCCACATATTGCACCGACAACTCGGTTTGCACTTTGGACAAGCCGATCGCTTCCAGTTCCAGCATCACCAGCGTACCGGTGGCATCCTGCGTGAGCGTCTGTTCTATTGTTAACCCGATTTCCTCGCCCGGAATCATCCTCCCGGAAACGATGTGGGATTGAATCAGCTTTTGGGTAACATTCATCGCGTTGCTCATAAATCCTCCTTTTTATTGGCACTTATATATTTATACTGGCTCAATATCTGAAGTTTCGTGATTTACGGATTTACGGAAGCGATGGGTGAATGGGTCAATTGCGGGCGCTTAAAATGGATGGAAAATGGATACTTTAACAATATGTTTAAAAAATGCAAACACCAAAAAGGAGCAGTAACAATTGCAGAACGCAAATTTGCCCCGAGGGGGTAAAGTGTTCCCTACTCACTAAACCCAAAGGCATTGCAGGCTTCGCACATCTGCGAACCGGATTTTCGCACGCGTAAAGGCATTCCAGGCGGGAGCCTGGAACGAGGTATAACACTCCGGCGGAAATTTATCAAAAAGGGATCATGTTGATCAAAAACGGAAAGCCCGGTTTATCCGAAACCTGCTCAATTACGGCAGTTTCGTTGCTGCGTTTGACGAATCGTTTTCTGTGCCAACTGGCAGCGGTAATATAAATTTCATTCATTTCAGAATTTGCCCCGCCGATTGAAATAACCCGCAGCGATTCAATTTCATAGTTAACGGATTCCAAAAACTGATACAACTTTTCCGCATCCCCCTGTGCGAAATTACCGGCAATATATTTGACAATTGAGAGAATAGACATAACAATACCTCCGGAATATTTTGAAATGTTGAACATAAACACCGGGGAAAAGTTAATATTTCATCGCAGAAAACGCAATATTTTAGTGAACTTTTTTACACTTAAACTAAATTTCATTGGGTGGGCATTATTCAAAAACAGCGCCAAACCGGTGAATCCGAATCGCACCGGTTTGGCTGTGCTGTATGGTTTCGATCATCCGTTAACTTGCTCAAAAATTCTGGCAGTGTCCACAACGGTCATCCCGTCCGGTTGCCAGGGCGAGGAAAAGGTTGCAACAATGTTGTTGGCGCCACCAAAAAAGCCGAGCACTTTGGCGGTGGTTTTGCCGGTGTTTCGCAGATCGTGCGGCACCATTTCCGGCACAAACGCCAGCTCACCTTTTCCGACGTTTCCTTTTTCAGCACCGACCGTAACTTCAACTTCACCATCCAGAATCAGCAGTAATTCTTCGGCGCTGTCGGTGTGTTCACCCAGATTGTCGCCCGGTTCGAGCTCGATGTAAACCGTTGCGGAGGACTGCGTACCGTGCGCACCCAACATCGGAAATGTGCTCCGGCAATGTTGCTTCGGCGATACTTTCCCGGTGAATTCGGTTAATTCCAGCTTATTTAAATTGACAGTAATCATTTTGATACTCCTTTTTATATAATTGTTTTTATTCTACTTACAACTGTTTTAAGCTGCGTAAACTTTTACGGTTACTTCACCCAGATTCATATTTACTTCACCCTGCGCCCAAACATGCAACTTGTTCAGCCAGCTGTATTTTGGCGATGCGGTGGTAAATTTCAGATTCAACCGGAGGATTGCCGGACTGTCCGGATTTGCCGGTGGGACCAAAATACCGTCCTCGTGCAACGCAATGTTTTCACCGTCGGCTGTGGTGACGGTTGCCTGTATGTTGAGCATAAAACGCCCGTCCGCCCGAACCTCCAGATAATCGATTCCGGAAATTTTACCTTCGATACGCGGACCAACCAGCGTTCCCGCAAACGAGAGGTCAAAACGGGCGCCTTCCGCCGGTGGTGCAATTGCGCCGCTGGTCAGCTCGTCCCAACGCACACCGTATTCCGTAATGCCCGTGAGGTGCACGGTTTCACTGAACAAAAACTCGCCAACTGCAATATTTACATCCGTTTGGGCGGTTACGTCATCGTTATACATTTGATAGTGTGACATGATAATTACCTTTCATTTTAGTGATTTGTAATAACGGGTTCCCTGTTTCATTTGGGAAAAACCGTTTTTTGAGAATCGTTTATCAGACATTACGCGTTATTTCAGATCATTTTGAAAATCTCTGCGCCGTCTTCGGCGAATCTTCGTATCATCATTTATTCATGATTTATCTTCCATATTTTCAGCCAACAGCTGTTCGCGATCGACAGTCGTTTTCGATACGGAATAATCCAATTGCACAACGCCGCCGGGGAAAATATCGCAATTCATCAGCCGCAGCGATCCGGGAAAACCATCCGATCCGAATAGCGGAATTCCATCCCCGAGAATTACCGGAATCACCGAAATTTGATATGCGTCGATCAGCCCATCGGCACGAAACGCGGCCGCCAATTTTCCGCCACCGGCGATCAACACCCGTTGGAAATGTCGTGCGCTCAGCTCGCAAATCACCTCTCCCGGTGATTTGGCAGTGATAGCAACATTCGGCATTGTCACCAACTGCGGACGTCGCGAAAATACCCGGCAAGCCGTTCCCGAAAACGGCCATTCACCGTTCTCGAGAAATTCCTGATAGGTTCGGCTGCCCATCAACAGGCAATCGACCGTCGCCAGCAATTTTTTCTGACGTTCGGTGTTGGCTGCCGACGAAAACGGTTTCAGCCAATCCAACCGCCCGTCCGGCGGCGCGATTTTGCCATCAATACTGACAGATATTTGATTCACGATTTCCACAATTCTTCCTTTGGTTGACAGTCGCTTTCTGTGTATCTCCGATCAATTTTTTACTCAACTGCTGTTCGACTGTTAATCCAATGGCGTGCCAAAAACAAAACAGCCACCCGGAAACCATATCCAGGTGGCTGTTAATATTGAATTTGCGAAAATTTTTAGAAGCGTTTTTTATCCGCAGAAAATCGCGGGTCGTACCCAAATGTTGGCAGCGTACTCATATTTGGGCCGCGTTGATGCCCAATTTTTGCATTCGAGCCCACAGGGTTGAGCGATGCAATTTCAGCATCGCGGCGGCGCCGTTGGGTCCGGCGAGCACACCGCCGGATTTTTTCAGCGCTTCGGTGATGTGGCGACGCTCCATTTCTTCGAGGCTGGGGAATGTTTCCGGCTCTGCCGCCATTTCCCCCAATCCGCTGATGTGTTCTTTCTGCAACACTTTGCCCTGACACAAAATTACCGCGCGTTCCAGAATATTGGCTAACTCCCGCACATTGCCCGGCCACATCCAGCGATTCAGTTTTTCCACAGCATCGGGATTGATCCGCTCAATTTTTTTGCCCATTCGTCCGGCAAATTTTTCGAGAAAATAGTGTGCCAGCAACGGAATATCTTCTTTGCGTTCCCGTAGCGGCGGCACGGTGATCGGAAAAATATTGAGCCGGTAAAATAAATCCGCCCGAAATGTTCCATTTTTCACCGCGTCTTCCAGATCGCGATTGGTTGCGGCAATCACCCGGACATTTACTTTCAGGGTTTCCGATCCGCCGATCCGCTCAAACTCCTGCTCCTGCAAGATACGCAATAATTTGGTTTGGGTATCCAACGGCAATTCGCCAACTTCATCGAGAAAAATGGTGCCGTTGTTCGCCAGCTCAAACCGTCCCTTTTTTTGGGCGGTAGCGCCAGTGAACGCGCCTTTTTCGTGCCCGAACAACTCGCTTTCCACAAGTCCGGCCGGCAGCGCACCGCAGTTCACTTTTATCAACATATCATTTTTTTGATTGCTGAGATTGTGAATTGCCCGGGTTATCAGCTCTTTTCCGGTGCCGGTTTCGCCGAGCAGCAGCACCGTTGCATCGGTTGCTGCAACCATTTCGATATTTTTGAACACCTTTTTTATCGCTGCCGAAACACCGCGAATTTCGCCAAAATTGAGCTCGCTTTTCAATTCTTCGCGCAGATAAATATTTTGGGTTTGCAATTCCTCAACCCGTTTGCGGTCGGTTCTGTCAACAAAAAATGAGAGGATTTGTTTGATTTCGCCATCATTGCCCAATTCAGCGGCAGCGAAAACTTCGGCATCGATCATCTCCCCGTTTTTGCGAACCATTTGGCATTCCATGCTCAACAGATCGCCGTTGAGCAGCGCTTCCGGCGGCAATAATTCTGCAATTTTCCGCTGCGATTCTGCCGTTAGAAATCCGGTGGATTTGTGACCGATCACCTCATCCCGTTTGTAACCGAGCATTTTGATGTAATATTCGTTCGCGTTGATAATGACGCTGTCGCGATTAATCGCTTTCATCATCACCGGCGTGTTGTTGTATAAAAAACGGTAACTGGCTTCGCTTTCGACCAACGCCTGTTCGGTTTTATTGCGCTCCGTATTGTCGCGCGCAACCCATACGATGCAGTTTTTCCCGTTGATTTTCTGTTTAACGGGCGCCGTTCGTGCCTCAAAACAGCGGGTTTCGCCGAGTATCGGCAATTTGTATTCGACCAGTCCCGGCTCACCGGATTCGATGGTTTGGCGAACGAGCGCCAAAAAACTGTTCGCCAGCGGCTCCGGAAAAATCTCGTGCAACCGGCGTCCCCTGATATCATCGATGTTGCGAAACAGCAATTTTTTTTGCGATGTGAGCACTTCCAGATGGGTGCCGTCTTCGTCCAGCACAAAAACGAGATCGGGCAGCGCCTGAACAATCGCCTGCAACATTTGCTCACGTTCCTGAAACGCCAGCACGCTTTTTTCGCGGTGGGAAATTTCCCTGGCGAAAATGCAACAATATTGCTCATTCGCCACCGGAAACGGTTTTGCGGTAATTTCAACCGGAATCGCGGTTCCGTCGCGCGATTGCAAAACGGTTTCAAATCGCCGTATTTTGCCATTTGCGGTTTCGGTGTGGCAAGTTTTTGCGGCAAGTTGTTGATCGATATCCGCAATTGGCATCGCCAAAAACTGCGTTTTTGAATATCCCAACCATTGGCAGGCGGTTGCGTTCGCCTGACAAATGTTGCTGTCGCTATCTATTAAAAATACCGCGTCGGGTGAATTTTCCAGTGCTGAACAAAAAGTGAGCGCGTCATTTGCAGATGGTTTGTGGGAACGGTTCATGATGACTCCCCGTTTTGTTGCCAAATAACAATTTCGCAAAATATATCAAATATCCGGTGGAATATCAAACCTGAAGTCGGTCAATATCAATATTTACAGCGAACATTTTTGCTGAAAAGCTGGACTGTGGATTGAAAAAAGGAGCGTATTTTTGATGGATTTTAGTTCATTGAAACGAGGCTGTTGAGATATTTTTCGAGATTGGTGTAGCCGTCGCCGTTGAAATCGGCGTTGCGATCGGCGGGATCGGCGGGATTCAGCCCGTTGGCCAATTCCCATTCATCCGGCATTCCGTCGTGATCGCTGTCTGCCGGAGCAACGGCGCTGTGCAGCTCCGGCCAGCCGCCCACCTGCGCTTGCGAATCGATAATTCCCGATTTTTCGCCCCAACTGCCGCCGAAAGTTGCGGTTCCGTCGCGTACTTCCCGAATAATGCGCTGATCAACCGCATCGCGTTTCGGGAAAATAGCACCAACTGATTCGAGCACCCATTCAAATGCAGCGGTTGCCGATTGCGTTTCGACCGGCGGTGCCGGAAAGGGTTTTTCCGCGACAATCACGCTATCTTTGTATTTTCCCTGAACGCCGCCGGACCAGTTGTCCGCGCTGATCGCCGGAAATCCGGCGACAACATTTTCCGCGATAAACCAACTGCTGGTCGAATCCCACGGCTCGACAATCCGGTTGTTGTGCTGCGAACCCGGACCGGCTTTGTAATAATTGGCAACGAGATTGTGTTTGCCGCCTTCGCCGCCATACGCGCTGTTGAATCCCCAGTTGTAAATCACATTATTGCGGAAGTCAACAACTTCTTTCTCCGGCTCGTGATGATAACGGCTGCCGTGAAAACGGGGATTCCGGCTGGCGTGATGTGCAATCAGGTTGTGGTGATACGTTGCACCTTTTCCACCCCAGATGCCGCCGTAGCCGTGGTCACCTTTTTTGTGAAATGACCGGTGCAAGCTTTCGCTGATGATGCACCACTGAACGGTGCTGTTCTCGTTGTCACGAACGGTGGCGGTTTCGTCCATTCCCCAACTAAAAGAGCAGTGATCGATGATGATATCTTTTTGGAAATACGCCGAAATGCAGTCTTCCTGCTGCCGCCGGAGATCGCCGAGCCGGATGCGCAGGAACCGGATGATCACATTATCCGCCTCGATGAGCAGCGGATAATTGCGCAGGCAAATGCCGTCGCCGGGCGCTGTTTGGCCGGCGATGGTCACATTTCCGTGGGAAATCCGCAATGCGGATTCCAGATCGATTGTGCCGGAAACACGAAAAACGATGGTGCGGGCAACATCTGTTTCGATGGCAGCGCGCAGACTGCCTTCGCCGGTATCGTTCAGATTGGTCACTGCGATAACGATGCCGCCACGTCCGCCGCCGGTATATTTTCCGAATCCTTCCGCGCCGGGAAACGCTGGTTGCTGTGCCATTAGCGGATATATCAAAAACAGAAGTATCGCTAATATTTTCAATTGTTTATCAGTTCTGTTTTTGCCCATTGATGAACACATTTTTCACATTTAAATTGGTGTAGTGCGCCAGCATATTGCCATCTTTCACACCGTCGAATGTGCATTCGCTGAGGTTGAGATTGGCAATCGGCGATCGCTCGTAGCCATCCAGCGCCAGCGCATATTTGCTTTTGCTGCTGGTAACTTTCTCCAAAAAAATGTTGCGGACAACCGGCGTAAACGTACCCACATCACCCTCACCGTAATAAAAATTGATGCGAACAACGGCGTCACTCACCTCGCCGACAGTCACGTTGCGCATGAATACATTTTCCACTACCCCACCCCGCAGGGAATTGGTTTTGATGCGCAGCGCCCGATCCAGATTTGGGCTGTCCATCACACAATCTTCGATATACACGTTGCGCACATCGCCGCTCATTTCGCTGCCGATAACCACGCCGCCGTGCCCGTCTTTCATGTTGCATCCGGTTACGATGATATTTTCGCTGGGCATGTTCACCCGCCGGCCATCGGCGTTTCGCCCGGATTTTATGGCGATGCAATCATCACCCGTATCAAAATAGCAATTTTTGATGAGCACATTCCGGGAAGATTCCGGGTTGCAGCCGTCGTTGTTCGGGCCGTGGCTGATCACTTTTACGTTTTGAATGGTTACGTTTTCGCTCAAAACGGGGTGAATCACCCACATCGGCGAACGGATAATTTTTACGCTATCTATCAATACATTCTTGCACTTATATGGTTGAATGAAATTGGTGCGCAAATATTTTCCTTCGCCAAAAATGCGTTCGGCAACCGGCATGTTTTTTTCCGGCATCGCGTACAGTTCGTCGGTGGTTGCATTGCCGTTCGGTGTTCCGGGAATCCAGCCGTAAATTTCCTGCCCCTTCCACGGCCACCAGTTATCCGTGCCGCCCTGCCCGTCCAGCGTTCCGCTGCCGGTAATCGCAATATTTTCTTGCTCATACGCATAAATGAACGGCGAATAATTGTAACACTCAACGCCCTCAAAACGGGTGAAAACCACCGGCAAATATTTCGCCGGATCTTTGATGAACCGAACCGTGGCGTTTTTGCTGATGTGCAAATTCACGTTGCTTTTGAGATGGATGGCGCCGGTCATAAAAATGCCGGGCGGAACCACAACCCTGCCACCGCCGGCGGCGTTGCAAGCTGCAATTGCTTTCCGGAATGCGTCGGTGTTGTCTGTTGTGCTATCGCCGGCTGCGCCAAATTCCGTTATCAAAAAATCGTTGTCCGCAAATGTCGGCGGAACAATCTGGTCCAAAATATAGTCGATTTTGTCCCAACCGACGGATGGCTCGGATTTTGAAGTATCACATCCTGTGAAAGAAAATGCGACGATCCACATTAAAAATAATCCAAATACCTGAGCTAAATTTCGGAACCGTTTGCGTTGGAGAAGCAGTGTCATTTTCATTGTTTTACTTATCTATTTTAAAGATTCAATTTCCAGATTGGCCAGAATAAATGGACCAACTGCCTTTGTGTCATTGGTTCGGATAAGCTCGCCGATGTAATATTCGAACGAACCGTCCCGATAAGGGTCGCCGCCGAGTCCGGCAACTGCGCAGGCGTTGGTGATGTTTACCAAACCCTGCTCATCCACTTCGATAAATTGTTTGAGAATTCCATCGTTGCCTTTTTGGGCGACGCTCCGGTAGCTTTCGTCGATGTATCCGTTGCGCAACGCTTTAAAATAGGCGTAAACGTACATCGATGATGCGGAAGATTCCCGGTAATTGCCTTCGCGATCCGGCAAATCGACAATCTGAAACCAAACCCCGGTTTCCGGGTCCTGAACTGTTGCCAGCGCTTCGGCTAAACGTTTGTAAATATTGATGATATCCTGTCGTTTCGGATGATTTTCCGGGATAAAATCGAGCACATCCACCAACGCCATCGCGTACCAGCCCATTGCGCGTCCCCAAAAATGCGGCGAAACGCCCGTTTCCGGATCAGCCCAGCGTTGCTGGCGGCTTTCGTCCCATGCGTGATACAGCAATCCGGTTTTTTCGTCGCGGGCGTGGCTTTCCATCCAGATAAATTGATTGGCGACATCGTCAAACAACGCCGGTTCATCGAACGTTTTGGCAAATTGCGCCAAAAACGGACCCGCCATGTATAGCCCGTCCAGCCACATTTGGTAGGGATAACGTTTTTTATGCCAGAATCCGCCCTCGTTGGTGCGCGGGTGCTCTCTCATTTGATCGCGCAGCACAAACAGCGCTTTTTTGAATTTTTCGTCACCGGTTTTTTCGTACAGCGCAAACAGCGGTTTACCGGGATTGATGCGGTCGATGTTGTAGAGCTCTCTGTCGTAAAGCCAAATACTGCCATCTTCGCGAACAAATTGATCGTAATATGTTTTCACATAATTGAAAAATTTGTCATCGCCGGTGGCTTTCCAGACCTCGAGAATAGATTTGAGCACCAAACCCTGGGTGTATTCCCATCGCGGTTTTTCCTGAAAATCGATCATCCACGGTTCGGGGTTTCGCTGCATCACCGATTCCGCCATCCGGACAGACCATTTTTCCGGTTGTGCTGCTGTTTCCGGCGCTTTTTTCTCAACGCAGCCGGTTGCCAACATTATCAGCGCGAGCGCTATTAACCCATTCAGTGAGAATTTCATTTGCAGATACCCGTTCACAGTTTTTCGATGTCCTGTTCTGTATAATTTCATTTCAATTTGATCAGCGGCGACAGTTGGTTTTCGCCGCTGATCGCATGTTCATCCCAAAAAATCAGATTATTTCATCAAAATCATCTTGCGGGTTTGGCTGCCGTTATCCGTTTTCAGCGTGTAAAAATAAACGCCGGACGGAATATTTGCTGCTTCCCAGGTTGCCCGATAGGTGCCGGGCTGCAATTTACTGTTTACCAGCGTGGCAATTTTTTGACCGGTAACGTTATAAATATTGAGTTGGGTCAACGAAGTTGTGCCAATGCTGAATTCGATTTTTGTGGACGGGTTGAACGGATTCGGATAATTTTGCTCCAGTTGGAAATCTTTCGCGATGCCGTTGGGCACGTTTTCGATGCCAACTCTGCCGCCGGCTTCCCACAAATCTTTCAATGCCGGATACCAGTTCAGGTCACCTGCCGGAAATCCGCCGTCTGCGCCGGTGTAGGCTTCGGTTGTGTTGGGATACGATACATCCAGCGTATCGTTCATATATTCCCATGAGCGACGATCGAAATCATCCGTATCGCGATTGAAATTTGCGGTGTTTTTGGTTTTGTTCCCACCGTTGGGATCGCGATACCAATCAGCCATGGCGATCATCACTTCGGGCACATTTGCCGGTGCGATCAGTTCTTTTGTGAACGCGGTTACGGAATCTGCACCCAGTTTTCCGTTGATGTGATAGGTCAGCGGTGCGCCTTCGCCGGTAACGCCGGCGGCTGAATGGCGATTGTAGAAATCCTGAACCGGTGCGGATACGCTGTAATAGTTGCCACTAATTTCGTAGTTGGTGGAGTCATTCGGCACGGTAAAAATCCAGTTCATCCGCGGCAATCCAAAAGCGTCGGATTCGCCGCTTTCGTTGAATTCGGCCTGACGGGATGCGTCTGTGTCGTTTCCGGCAACAAACGAATCGAGGAACAGGTTGTTGGTAATTTTCACATCGTTACCGACCCAGCCCAACGCCAAAGTACCGTGATAGGACATGCCGTTTACCAGCGTGTTGTGATCAAAAATGAACGTCCCGATTGCGCCGGTGCTGCTGCGGTGGCGAATCACGCGATCCTGAAAATTCACGAATGTATTGTTGACCATCACCAGCGAATCGACGGATGTTCCGCGAACATCGATGGCTTTTCCGGCGCCAAAATTGGAACGACCGAGGTCACCCATATTTGAGAATACGCAATCCTGAATGCGGATCAACCGGCAGCTGCCTTCGGTACGGATGTGCTGGCCACGGGTTTGGGTTAAAATTGAACCGTAAATTTCGAGATCAAATCCAACACCGTCCACCCGGATCAAACCGGACGGAATGTTGCCGATTTCGCCGGGAACGGCTTCCACATATCCCACCAAAAGGAGGTCTTTTATCCAGACATTTCCTGCAACGACGCGGAAAATTTCGCCGGGATAGTTGCCGGAGCCGGTGTTCGTAGTCATGTAAACGAGGGGACGGGTTCCGGCACCGTCAATGGCGCGAATGCGAACATCCCATTCGTTATTGCGGATGGCGGAATTAACCAGATAGGTGCCATCGCGTTCCAGCCAGTACACCCGTTCCAGATCTGCGCGATCACCATTGGCCAGCGTATCGCCGGTTATTACATCGTTCAAATAGTTGCTTCCGCTAAACGGGGGAATAATCATATCGTGCGGTCCCGTTTGGGCAGATAACACAAAGGGTAAACATAATGCAGCAAACAGAATACTCAGACAGCGTAGCTTGATTTTCATCTTAGCCACCTCCTTTTAGTTTAACTGTAAAGAATTATTGCTGGCGGCGCACACCGGAATGTGCGCCAACCGGGAAATATGGAGCTTGTTATTCGATTGGTTAAAGCGTTAACTGAAACCCGAGATCGCCGGAAATGCCGTAATGCTGGCGATAATTTTCCAGCGTGAAATTGCGATTCGGATTTATCACGTTCGAGCCTTCATTGGTATCGGTCAGGTTATACAAATTCAAATAGAACGAAATCATCGGGTTTAACCGCTGTTTGAGGCTCAGATCCCAGCGGGAAAAAGCGATCCGTTGGCTGAAAGTTGCCGTTGTGCTGTTGGCATCGTTGGTGGTTGAGGAATTGCTGGCAGCCTGATAAAATGTCGAGAGCCGAGCGGAAAATCCTCTGTAATCATAACCCACCGCAAAATTCCCGATGTAATTGGGCTGCCCGGTTAGTTTTACTTTGCTTTCGACAAACTCCCGGCGGGATTGCGGAATGGGAATCGGTCCGATAAAAATGGTGTCTGTTACCAAAATTTGTTGCGGCACATACGTTTCGGTGCGCACGATGGAGAGGTTGCCGCTCAACACAATATTGCGCAGAAAGCCCGGCATTCCCGGCATATAGCGCAGGCTGGTTTGCACTTCCGTTTCGAATCCCCACACTTTGGTGGGTTTATCGGAATTGTAGGGATAGCGCAAATTATAGCCGGATGTCACAAACGAATTGGGAATATTGTAATTGATTTCCAAACTATCGAGCAGGTCAAAGCCTTTAAACTCCAGCCCGTCGATCACCTGAATCATATCTTTAATATCTTTGTAAAAAGCGGAGACGGAAAACAGCCCGTATTTCCCTTCAAAAAATGAGGTGTTGACCTCAAAATTCCAGGCTTTGGCGGCTTTCAAATCCGGGTTTCCCAAAATAATGGAGTTACCGGAATAGAACGTTCCGGCCTGTCGGGCGATGTAATTTTCCAACCGGTCGTTAAAGTTCGGGCGCTGCAATGCGCGATAGGCAGCCAACCGGATTCCCAAAAAATTTAACGGACGATACGTCAGGTGAAAGTTCGGCAGCCATACGGTTTCTTTGTGATAGGCAGTCGTGTCGTTGTAAATGCCGGCGGGCACCGGAAAACCGCTCAGCGTTGACGGGGAATATCGCGAGTTGTAATTGTTATCCTCAAATTCGCCGCGAATGCCGGAAATAAGGGTGAATTTCTGTCCGATGTTCAGCGTGTTCATCACATACGCACCGGAAACGCGTTCATCGATATCGTAAAACAGGACGTCCGGCTCGCGATTCACATCATATTCATCATTGGTAATATTGTCGAAACCATTTTTGTTCAGATCATACCATTCGTTGATGGCGTCAACGTTTATCAACGGATACAATTGGTATTTGTCGAACACATCCCGGTCATCAACGCCTTCCAGAAAATTGGTGAGCAATACCAGACCGGAGCCGGCCAATTGCAGATTTTCAAAACGGGTTCCGGTAAAATCTTTGGGAACGATGGAGCCATCTTCGGTTTTCACAAATTGCGGGAAAGCCATGATGTAATACGCGCCAACTTCTTCCGAGAAGGATCGTTCACGGGATTTTGAGCGATATTTTCCGCCAAATTTCAAATTACCGGAAAGCGAGTGGCTCAAATTGTACGGTTTACTGAAGTTCAAATACGCGGTAATTTCATTTTCTTTGGCGTCTTCGCCACGGAAAAATGCGTTGTATAGATAGGCTCTTTCAAAATTATTATATGCAAACGGAATGATGTTCACCGGATCGGTTTGGCGCACGTCATCCGATGGATCGCCCATACCGGAAATCTGCTGATTCGTCACCGGATCGGCGAGCGACGGTTCGTGAAAATTCATGGTGTAATCGTATGGCATTTTGCTGCGGGAGCTGGCGTAAGCCACGTTCCAGTCCAATACCATTCCCAAAAAGTTGTTGTCGCCTTTCAAAAATGTGTTGAATGTGGCAATTTCCTGCTCTCGGTCGCGGATGGTATAAAACAAATCCTCTTTATCTTCGATGGGATAATTGCGCTCGTAAGTGACATAATTGCGATTGGTAAGACTGAACACGTTGCTGAATTTGATATTTCCGCCATCCGGTGTGTCGAAATCGAACAGCGCACTGACGCCGTTGCGTTTGCGAACTTCGTCGGTGTAGGTCAGTTGAATATCGTTCACCAGCCAGGCAAATCCCCCGGCGTTGAAATTGTAGGATGGATCGTATTCTTCGTCGCTGCGGATACGCTGTTCCAGATTCCCGCTGAGCTGAACGCCAACTTTGTCATTCATAAACCGATCGGAATATTTCAGGCTGGTGACATATTGGCCGTACGATTCTTCGATGCCGTTGTATGCGCCGCGGGCATCCAACTTCAGGGTGCGTTTTGCCGGCGCTTTGCGAGTTACAAAATTGATGCTGCCGGCAATGCCATCGCCATCCATATCTGATGTGATTGCTTTGTGCAGTTCGATCCCCGCAAGCGATCCCTGAGAAATGGTGCTCAAATCCACATCACGCTCATCCACGCCGGTCGTGGGAACGCGCACACCGTCGATGGTGATGGTGGTAAAAACAGGATCGAGTCCGCGCAGCACAACTTTGTTGGCTTCGCCGCCGGATCGCTCGATGGCAACGCCGGGCAATCGCCCGACAGCTTCGGCAGCGTTCGCATCCGGCAATTCCTGAATTTTTTCTTCAGAAACCACATTCATGATTGTTTTGGAATTGATTTGCTGGTTGATCGCGGCAACCTGCCCATCTGCCTGGGCAGTGATGGTCACTTCTTTGCCCTGCACAACATCGTAAATCAACGGGATGTTGACGGTTTGGGTTTCGTCATCTACCACCTGAATCGATTTGGATTTTTCCTGATACCCGAGATAGCTGACAACGAGCCGGTAACTTCCTGCGGGAATACCGTCGATCCGGTATGCACCATCGGAATCGGTTGATGTGCCAAGTGCCGTGCCCTCCAGATACACGTTTGCACCAATCAATTCATTATTCGTCAAAGAATCGGTAACCAAGCCGATCAAACGCCCCTGCCCGAACATCGCGGAGGTCAGGAACATGCAACAAAACAGAACATTGAGATGGGACAGCTTCATCTTAATATTGCTCCTTACGCTAAAAAATTATTGAAAATTAAATAGAGTGCGTAACTTTGGGGCAACATACCCGGTGCAGGATATAACAGTTACAGATTTCTCAAGTCGCGCAGTGAATTGTAACCAAACAGCAGCATGAATGAAAGTGTTTAACTGTCAAAAACTGTTAACAACATGTAGAAAAACGTTAGCCATACTGATTTTCAGCACATCGGCAAAAAGAATATTCCGGGATTGTTTTTCGCGCACCTTTTGCAACGATATTCAATAAATTGTTGCAAAAAATTGATCGGAGGAAGAACCGGCGCATGATTTTTCACATAAATTGACTGTTCTGATTAAAAATTTTTGCGATTGGTTGCAGTTAAACCGGGTTAAATTCTTTCAAAAATGTTAACAGAATACATTTGTTGCGGGCAATAATTCCTGATACCGTAAAAAAGCTATCGATTGATAAACAAAATATAAAAAAATGCCATTTTGGGGTTGATTCTGAATTATTTTTGTTTTCAATTATGGGAAATTTATTCTGTCCGGATTTACATATTCGTTAAGATTCACCTGTTTGAAAACTGTAAATCACAAAGAATTTCGGGTAGCGAAACTGGCTAAATAGCTGAAAAGGGCAAAAAAATGCGGGAACAGTTGAGCATTTTTGATTTGATGCATGATGATTTGCGCAAGCTTTATGATGAGCGAGCGGCAATCCAACAGCAAATTGACGAAGCACTAAGCAGTGATGACCAGAAGACATTCGAGCAGTGCAAAAAACAGCTGGATGATGTTCAGAAAAAAATAAACGGAATACAACTCCGCACCCGCAGCAAAGGCGCAAAGTAACCGGCATCATTTTATCACTTCATGAATCAATTGTTCAAACTATTTTGCTCCTGTTATTTGGGAATTTGTTTGTTTTTTGACCGGAGATATGCTGCATATGGCCAGAAACTTAACCTTTTCCCAAATGAGAATGAGATTCCTGCCTTCGCAGAGCCTGTCCCGAGAATCGGGAAATGACAATTCAGAGGAGATTTGTCACTCCTGCGAAGGCAGGAGTCTCCGGCTCGAAAAGTTAAGATCATACCCGTTTATAAATACTCACCCAGAGCTGATAATTAACCTCCCGCCAGAAATGGGCATCAAATTTGCGTTATTTCTTCCCGCACTGATGCCAAAGCGTCCTTAATCAGATTAATTTTTTGTTGATTTACTTTTCTTGCGTTTTGAATTATCGCGAATAATGTAAATGAAATATACAAATCACAACAGCTTACGGTTCGTTTTGCTGGTGCTGTTCATCAGTTATAGCCAGCAACATTTTCAACCGTTTGTTTCGTATCTGCTGACTGCACCAATGGCTGTTGCCTGTTGCGGTTCGAGCAAGTCTTGCTGTTGCAACGCATCCGGTGATGTGCATTCCGGAAATTGTGCATGCAATAGCAAAACACCGCAGCCCGCAACTGCCAATCCGGTAAGTTTTGCGGACAACTGTTCTCCCCCAACTCATTCAGCCAGTTTGCCGCTCTGGAGTGGCAGTCATTTCAAAAGCGAATGTTTCCCGAAAATCCGGCAATGGCTTGCAGACGATGATCCGGTTAACTGGTATTTAACGGATCCCGCATTGCTTTTATTTATTGACGAAATCAACAAACCCCCGGAATGTTAGTCCCGCCATTTTATTGATTTTTCACCTCATTTCAGATGATTTTTCCGACACGGTTGCGGGTCGATATCGCAGTGCTGTGTCGAATGGAATTCTGCGCATTTTTCACAGAGAAATGATAACACCGATTGTCAAAGGACAGAAATGAAACGATTGAATATATTGAGTTTAACGATGTTGCTTGTGGCGGGTATCTGGCTGCAATCCTGCGAAAACACGCCATCGCCAGAACCGGTGTACGGGCAAACGATCACGGCTGTCGAAAGCGGTGCCAGCAACCCGACCGTTGCCATTGACGCAGCATCGAAAACATACGTCGCCTGGGTGGGTGAAACATCGGAAGAGCAAGACGATGTTTATCTGCAAATACTCGACGAAACCGGGAAGCCACTGCAAAATCCGGTTCGGGTTAACGACATCCCCGGCGACGCCGCACCGCATATTATGGCGCCCGCGAAAGTGGCTGTCAACGCATCCGGTGATGTTTTTGTGGTCTGGCAAAACAACACGGCAATTGAGGGACGGCGTTTTCCGGCCAGCGATCTGCGGTTTGCCCGTTCAACTGACGGCGGTATGCGGTTTGAGCCGGCGATTTATGTCAATGACGATGCCGGGAAAACCCCCGCCGGTCATACGTTCCAGGATATGACGGTTTCACCGGACGGGATTATTTATGTCTCGTGGATCGATTCGCGAAAAAAAGCGATGGCAAAACGCGGCAACAGCAGTTCCGGTCACGGCGGGGACGGCCCCAAATCGGAAATCCGCGTGGCACGCTCTGTTGATAACGGAGTGAGTTTCGAGCCATCGGTGGTGGTGGACACGATCGCATGCCCCTGCTGCAAAACCAACATTATCTGTGCGGGAAACGGTGATATCTTCGTCGCCTGGCGGCGGGAATATCCCGGAAATATTCGCGATATCGTCATCGCCAAATCGACCGACAAAGGGTTGTCGTTTAGCGATCCGGTGTTGGTAAACGCGGATAACTGGCAAATCGACGGTTGCCCGCACAACGGACCATCCGTCGCAATTGCGGACGATGGCGCCATCTACGTGAGCTGGTTCACCGGAAAGGAAATTCAACCGGGCAGCTACCTCGCGGTCTCCCGCGATGGCGGTGAATCGTTCGGAACATCATCGCAGATTTTTGTGAGTGAAAACGTTTCCGCGTATCGATCCGTCATCGGAACCGGCGCGCCGGAACATCTGCTAATCGCCACAGAAACGCCTTTCGATGGTGAGAATAAAATCCATTTCGCCGTGCATAACGTGCGCACAGGTGCAAAAAATGACCGGGTTTCCGGCACATTACTGTCCCCCGGAACACTGCCGGCTATGGCTTTAACCGGTTCCAGACTCGCCATTGCATGGCAGGACGGACAATCTGTCCGGGTCAATATCAGCAAATTGAATAAATTATATTGAGGAAAATTTCCATGAATATAGATTTGAAAACGTTGCCGGGTGGCAAACAGATCCGACATTATGTAATGTTGGTTCTCGTATTAATCGCCGGTTTCGGCGCAGCGCAATTGCTGTTTGCCGAAGAAAATGCATCCCAAAATGTAACCGGAAGGGTCTTGGATAACGCAACCAATCAACCGCTTCCCGGTGTGGATATCATCGTGCCGAATTCAACGATGGGCACAACCACAGACCGCAACGGTCGATTTGAATTGGCCGTTCCGCTGCGTGTTAAAACGCTTTCATTTTCCTATCTCGGATACCGGCAATATGCTGCCAGCATCGATGAAAATACCCAAAATCTGGAGATACGTCTGGAGCCATCGACGCTCGATGCAGAGCCGCTGATCGTTACTGCCAGCCGCGATGAACAGTTGCGCCACGAAGCACCGGTGAGCATTTCGGCACTGAACATCCGCCAACTCAATGAGCTCAAGCCAACCATGCTTTACCAGGCGATGAACACGGTTTCCGGGGTTTATATGGTCGATTTGGGCAATGAACAGCATTCGATGAGCATTCGCCAGCCGATCACGCTGAAATCCCTGTTTCTGTATCTGGAAGACGGCATTCCGCTGCGCCCTGCCGGGTTGTTCAACCACAATGCGTTGATCGAAGTGAACATGTCCGGGTTGGAACGGGTGGAAGTTATCAAAGGGCCTGCATCATCGATTTACGGCAGTAATGCCATTGGCGGTGCGGTAAATTTTATCACACCGCGACCATCGCAGTCCACCGAAATCCGTGCATCGCTGCAGGGTGATGATATCGGTTATCGCCGGGCGGATTTCAGCGCGAGCGGAACCACAGGCAAGCTCGGTCTGTATGCCGGCGGCTATTTCGGGCAACGCCGCGACGGCTGGCGGGCACACAGCGATTTCGATAAAATTTCGCTCACTTTCCGGGCGGATTACAGCCTCAACACAACTACCCAACTTACGGCAACAGCAACCACCAATCATCTCGATACGGACATGACCGGCGATCTGGACAGCCTCAGCTTTTTTGGTAAGCAATACAGTAGTTTGCACACTTTCACTTTCCGGAAAGTGGCTGCCACCCGTATTCGCACCACGCTCAGCCATGCCTGGAATTTATCCGCCAAAACCGATGTTTCGCTATATTTCCGCAATAACAACATCGCCCAAAATCCGCACTACCGGGTACGGACGAGCCGCACCAACCCGGCGCAAGCGACCGGTGAGGAAAACGACAATGCTTTCACAAGCCTGGGCGCAAACCTGCAGCATTTGCAATTTCTGGATTTTTGGAACAGCCGGATCACCACCGGAATTTCGGTTGATCGCAGCCCAAACACATACGAAGCATTTTTTATCACGGTCGATCGCGATCCGGCCAGCGGGATTTTTACCGGATATCAGCTATCGGATTCACTGCTTTCCCGTTACGATATCGATTTGCTGAACACCGGCATTTACAGCCAGATCGAATTTTCGCCGGCACAGCGGTTGCGGGTGGTTGCCGGATTGCGTTTCGATAAAATCGATTACGCATTTGATAATTATCTCCCGCCGAGCGCATTTACCGGCGCACCGGACGAAAACAACGGTTACGATCACGTCAGCCCCAAACTCGGGTTGACATACAATCTCCAAAATAACCGCGGGTTTTATGCAAATTTCAGCCAGGGATTTTTGCCGCCGGAAGTGACTGAGCTTTATCGCGGGGTGAAAGTACCCACGCTGAAACCGGGATATTTCAACAACTACGAAGCCGGTGGCTGGGGCAGTTTTGCCGGTGGAAAGCTGTATGTCGATGCAACCCTGTATCAAATGGATGGCGAAGATGAAATCATTTCCGTACGGTTGGAAGATGAATCTACTGTTAATGTAAATGCAGGAAAAACAAGGCATAAGGGCATCGAATACGGTTTGAAATATGTGCCGCATCCTTCTGTCTCCGTTCATTTTGGCGGCACAAATGCTGCTCACGAATATGTTGAGTATGAAAACAACGGCACACTTTTCGACGGAAATGACATGGAAGGCGCAGCTAACTGGATAGCCAATGGCGGGTTAACCTATCGTCCGGAGTTCCTGCCTGGCGTTCGCGCCGGTATCGAGTGGCAGCACGTTGGCGAATATTTTCTCGATCCGCAAAATTCGGAAACCTATTCCGGATACGACCTTTTCAACCTGCGGTTTGGTTACCAGATTCGCGGCACGGAGCTATGGACAAATATTTACAATATTACTGACGAGCGTTATGCGGTCAGCGCAACCAAGTCCGGCACACGCTATGCCTACGCGCCGGGCATGCCGTTCGCGGTTGCCTTCGGTATTTCGTATGGGATCGGCAAATAATGCTGGGTTCCTGCCAAACATATCCGGCGATGATAATTGTTATTTGGCAATTGTTATCGCCATAAATTTGGCAGGCTAAGCGGTTTCAGGGTGAAATGCAACTACGGCATAGTATTAGAATATTTGCAAAAAAAGACAAGGGTTTATGAGTTATAACAATTCTCATAAACCCTTGTTTTTACTGGTACCCGGGGCCGGACTCGAACCGGCACGGACAAAACTGTCCGAGGGATTTTAAGTCCCTTGCGTCTACCAATTCCGCCACCCGGGCACAAACAAAAAAAGTACTCACAGCCTTGCGAGTACTTCATTTTATGTTGAGCGAGAAACGGGACTCGAACCCGCGACCCCAACCTTGGCAAGGTTGTGCTCTACCAACTGAGCTATTCTCGCAATGCTTTTGCCTCTTATTTGAAGCGCGTAAAATATAATATTCGAAGATTCGCTTGTCAACACTTAATCACTATTTTTTTGCCACAAAAATCACAATCCATTTTCCAACAGGATACCACGATGTGCATCATTTTCCATAATTTCTGCCAGGGTTTGTAAATCATTTTGGCGTCGTTTGGTCAAAAATGCTGTTAACATTGGCAGGTTTACACCGGTTAAAATACGCATTTGCGGGAATTCTTTGGTCAGCAGCTTTGCAACAGACCAACAACTGCCACCCCGTAAATCAACCATAATTATCATCGGGCTATCGGTCTGATTTTCCATAGCCTGAACAATCTGGTCATATAATGTTCTGGGTGATAACTTGTCATTACTAAATGTCAGCAGCGATTCAACAGGGCCTAAAATACACTCTACCGCATTTTTTAACTCTGCAGCCAGTTGACCATGACAAATGATAATTCCGGTAATCATTATTCGAAATCCTTTTCCAACGAGCCAAACCGTTTAATATCTTCATGTTTGGGCGTTACCCTTTTGTTACCTTTTTTGCGCATCCGTTCCAGTAATCGTTGGTTAAATTCCTGAGCCGTATTTATTCCCTGAAGCTTAAGCATGTGGTTCATCGCAATTGTTTCAGCAATAACGGTAATGTTTTTCCCGGGATTTATCGGCAATACAATCAGCGGAATATCAACATCGAGAATTTTGGTCGATTGGGCATCCAAACCGGTTCTGTCGTAATCAGCTTTGGAATCGAAATCGACCAGTTCGATCACAACTTCGATGCGTTTGTGAACGCGCACCGCCCAAATCCCGTAAATCCGCTTCACGTCGATCAGCCCCAAGCCACGTATTTCCATTAGATGCTCGGAAATATCTCTTCCTTCGCCCATCAAGATTTCTTCGTGACGTTTGGTAACAAACACCATATCATCGGAAACCAGCCGGTGTCCGCGCTCAACCAGATCCAGTGCAATTTCGCTTTTTCCAATGCCGCTTCGCCCGGTGAATAAAAGCCCGATTCCGAAAACATCAACCAATGTGCCGTGTAATGTTGTCCGTTCTGCAAAAATTTCCTGTAAATAATCGCTCACAAGATGATAAAATACGGTGGTCGGATGCGGCGAGCGGAATACACATATTTTTTGCTCCGTTGCAATTTCCAGCAATCGTTTGGGCGGATCGTTGGAATCGGTAACCACAACGCAGGGAATCTGGAATTTGAAAAGATTTGCCAATGCAATATCTCTGCTGGTATCATCTAACGAAGCAAGATACCTTATTTCGGTATTTCCAAGCACCTGAATTCGTTTATAGGTAAACAGTTCGATAAATCCGGCCAATGCCAATCCGGGTCTGTGCAGCTCGCTTTCCACAATCAACCGGTCTTCACCGGTCATCTCGCCGAGCAGTTCCAGCTTGAGTTTGTGACGATTTTCTTCGAAAAATTTTTTGACGGTAAGTTCAGATGCTCTGTTCACAACAACTCCTTAAATGCACCATTTGTCCGGGTTTGCAATTGTATTTACCGTTTCCAGGTAAGCACAAATGCCGGCGGTAAATTGCGGAAAACAACGCGGCTGCGGCGATAATTGCCAAACCGGTCGCTCATTTCTTTGCGAAAGCGCAGAGCTGGTGGCAATGTGTAGGCATGAACATATTGAAATGTCCGGAATACGCAACCGGGCGTCATTAATTGCTCAAGCGTATCAATAATTTCCGTTCGTAAATCGCCGCCCCAATGGTTGGCAAACGGAATGCCGGAAATGATCGCCCGTACTGGCGCCAACCCGCTTTGGCGATGTAACCGGACAGCATGTTCTGCACGACCTTTTACAAATCGCATATCCGGAAAACTCTTTTGTAACATGTGCACAAAACGCGCTTCGCATTCAATGCCGATGTAATACTGTGTGTCAGGTAAAATATGTCGTATCTGGGTTGTTAGCGCTCCGGTTCCGGGGCCAAGTTCAATAACCGTATCGCCGGGGCGAAGGTGTAAATCTGCAGTCATCATTTTTGCGAGCTCTTGCGAGCTGGGCGCTATCGCACCGACTTCCATTGGATTTCTTAAAAAATTCTTCAGAAAGTGCCATCGCTGACGCTGGTGTTCGTTGATCATTGAGGTTCCTTACATTTGCATCCATTGCATCCATCGAGTATCGAGTATCGTTGTGTGCGGATCATTTTAAACAGAGTTTTGGAAAATTACAAGTAAAAATCGATTGTAAGTTGCCCTGAAAGAAAAAAATCCCCCGTATTGGGTATGGATTGAGAAATGGTTGTTTTGTATTATTTTACATAAATTTTTAACGGCTCAATTTTATGGAGGCGTTAAGGGATTACCGCCATTTTTACGCCTCCGGTCGGATACAATTGGGCATCACCCGGGGAAAAATCGTGCTGCCGCTAAAAAACCTTTTTAATTATATCGCTTCCAATATCTATCTCGTAACATCAGTTTTTTCAACGATTTGCATCACAATATTTTTCATTGGCAATGCAACGCTATTCGCAGTGGAGCCGCCGCAAGCATCGCTGAAATTTGACCGGCTTTCGCTGGAAGACGGCATCTCGCACAATCTCGTTTATGCGCTGTTGCAGGACCGCACAGGATTTTTGTGGTTCGGCACCATGTATGGATTGGTGCGCTACGACGGCACGCGCTACCGCGTTTTCCGGCATGACCCGACAGACCCGCATTCGATATCATACGATGATATTATTGCATTGTTCGAAGATAGTCGGGGCAATATTTGGGCAGGTACCTGGGGCGGCGGACTGAATTGTTTTGATCCGCTAACGGAAACATTCCTGCGATACACACCGGAAGAATCGGGACCCACGGCAGAACCGTTAGAAATGATCTGGTCGATCACCGAAACTGCAGAAAACGGGCAGCGATGCCTGTGGCTGGCGGCTGACCGGAATGGTCTGGTGCAGTTTTTCCCCGATTCGGACAGCCTGAAATTGCGTGTTCACCGGCCGGATTCGGCGGATGCCAACAGCATCGCCGGGCGATATGTTCGCAAAGTGTATCGCGATCACTCCGGTGCTGTGTGGGTCGGCTCAAATCGCGGCATTTCCGTGATTGATTCGCCGAAAGCCGGTTCGATCACATTCAAAAATATAACAGATTTTTCCACCGAAAAAGCGAGAAACGCCGTCAATTTTGTCACCGAAATTATGGAGGACCGGCTGGGTATTATCTGGATTGGCACACCATCCGGCATTCATATGTTATCGCTCGACGATCGCGACAGCGGACGGTTTTCCCGGTATTTTACGCATTCACCGGAAAATCCGCACTCGATTGCCGGAAATTACATCAATTTTATTCACGAAGATAAAAGCGGTACGGTTTGGGTGGGCACCGGCAGCGGGCTTTCGTATTTGACGCCACAGCATCGCATCAACGGCTATTTTTTGAACGAAACGCACGATCCCGCCAATCCGTTCAGTCTGCCCGGAAACAACGTGCTCACGGCGCTGGAGGATCATTCCGGCGTGTTGTGGATTGGCATTTATCAAAGCGATTTGTGCAAAATTGTGCCGGGACAGCAACAATTTTTGCACTATTCGCAATTGCCAGGGAATGAGCAAACCCTTTCCGGTGCAGCGGTAACTTCGGTTTTGTGTGACAATTCCGGCGATATTTGGGTGGGTACCAACAATGGCTTGAACCGGATTTCCCCGATGCCAAACACCGATTTTCAGAAATCACAACTGCCGGTTTCGATTCCCGACGATCCGGTGGAACAGCTCGATTTTCCGGGATTTTCAGAGAAATTCGGCATCTCCGCTTTGGCGGAACGGCGCACAAATAATCAGCGGCAACTGTGGATCGGCAGCGCCGGCAACGGCTTGTTTGTTTGGGATATTTCCAAAAAACAACCGCGACAAATTCAGCATTTTCAATCAGATAGAAACAATCCCAACAGCATTGGCAGCAATTATGTAAACGCTATTTTGGTGGATACGATTTCCAGCCAACCGGCAATTTGGGTGGGCACCGGAAACGGGCTGAGCCGCATGGAATTGTCCGGTGATTTGCAAAACAATTGGCAACACTTCCGCGCCGATGGCGATAGCGGCAGCCTCCCCTACCCGACTGTTTTGACGATTTTTCAATCGCCGGACGGCACCATTTGGGTGGGCAGCTACGGCGGGCTGAGCAAATTTTTGCCGGAAAGCGGCACGTTCCGCAATTTTCGGCATCGACTGAATGATCCGCAATCGATCAGCAATAATTATGTGTATGCCATTTACGCGGCAGAAAGCGGCGGGCAACAATCGCTGTGGGTCGGCACCAGCAACGGACTGAACCGGTTTGATCCGCAAACCGGAATATTCGCAACTCTCGACGAACGGCACGGATTGCCGAACGGCGTGATTTGCGGCATTCTGGCGGACGATGCCGGGAATTTGTGGGTGAGTACCCAAAAAGGTTTATCGCGGTTTAATCCTGAAACGCTGGAAATCCGCAATTTTTCGCTGGAAGACGGGCTGCAAAGCAACATTTTTTCACCGGGCGTTTTTGCTAAAAACAACTCGGGCGAGATGTTATTTGGCGGCATCAACGGGCTGAATTGTTTTGATCCGCAAGATATTGATAATGATGAACTTACTTTCCCTGTTTCGATTGTAAATGTGTCTATCAACCAGCAACCCGTCGGGCAAACGCAGTTGCAGGAAATACGCAACAATCGCGTGATGAAAATGGCATACGACGACCATTCGTTGCGACTGGATGTTGCGGTTCCCGATTACCGTTTGCCGCAAAAAAACCGGGTGCGCTATCGCCTGAACGGAAGGGAAAACGACTGGCAAATTGCCGATGCCAACCTGCAAATCAGCTTTCCCCTGCTGCCGCCCGGCGATTATGTTTTGCAACTCAACGCCGCAAATCCGGGTGGAAAATGGCACCCGGAAATTCAGGAATTGCGCATTGCTGTTGCGCCACCATTTTGGCAAACAGCGTGGTTTTACGGATTGATTTTCGGGCTGATTTCGCTGGTTGCGGGGCTGTTTCACCGCTGGCGGGTTCGCCAAAAAGTGCGACAGACAGAAATTATCGCGGCTGCCCGGGAAGCCGAAAGATATCACGTTCGCGAACAAACAGCCCGCGATTATCACGACCAACTGGGGCATCAGGTTGCCAAAATTACGCTGTTCGGCGAACTGATTCGCCGGGAACTGTCATCGCCGCGCCCGTTTGCGATGTCGCAGTCTGCGAACAGCTCCGATTTTGCAGATCTGCCGGAACGGCAATCGCGCCATTTGTTGCGCTATCTCCAGAAAATCACCGATTCCGCCACCCGTTTGGGAACGGACACTCGCGATTTTATTTGGTCGCTAAATCCTGAAAAAGACACACTTTACGATGTGGCGATTCATCTCCGGCAATTTGCAGAATCGCTGTTTGAGGATACCGATGTGCGGCTTTCCGTTCACGGCATCGCGCAGGAATTGGAACATTTGAAACTGCCGATGGACGAGCGGCGAAATCTCGTTTTGCTGTTCAAAGAGGCATTGACGAACGCGCTGAAACACGCCAATTGCGATGAAATTTTGCTATCGTTTGCGATCACGAAAAGCGGCTACGAAATCCGGCTGGCGGACGACGGCGCAGGAATGGAAACTGTGGATTTTCAACGCGGAAACGGATTTTCAAATATGAAAAAAAGAGCCGAGTTAATCGGTGGCATCCTGAAAATATTTTCGCAGCCCGGACAGGGATTGGTGCTCGCTTTAAACCAGCACAATCACCCGTTACCGGACGACGGCGCAGCAGAATCGCAAAGGAGAAAATCATGATTTATGTGGCGATTGTGGAAGATGACGACGACATCCGCGAAGCGTTGGCTTTGCTGATCAGCGGATCGCCGGGATTGGCGTGCACCGGTGTTTTTCGCGATTGCGAAAGCGCCATCGAGCGCATTGGCGAGCTGATGCCGGACGTGCTGCTGCTGGATATCGAGCTACCGGGAGTGAGCGGAATTTCCGCAATACCGCAATTTAGGGAAATTTTACCGGAGCTGGATATTTTAATGGTTACCATCCACGAAAGCGATGAGATGATTTTTGAGGCGCTTTGCGCGGGTGCCAGCGGTTATCTGGTAAAAACCACTTCACCGGGAAAATTGCTTAAATCGATCGAAGAAATCCACAACGGCGGCGCACCGATGAGCGCACCGATCGCCCGCCGCGTGATCCGGTCATTTCGCAAAAATGAGTCACGAAACGGCGCACCGCTCACCCGCCGCGAAACGGAAATTTTATCGCAATTGTGTAAAGGGGAGAGTTACAAAATGATTGCGGATTCGCTGTGCATTTCCCGGGGAACGGTGCACACGCACATCAAAAATATTTACAAAAAATTGCACGTTTCATCCAACGCACAGGCGGTTGCAAAAGCGATCCGGGAAAAATTGGTGTGACCTGTAGAGGCAATTCATGAATTGCCTCCTTTGTATAAAAATGGTATCCTTTCGGATAAAAATGGTATCCTTTCGGATAAAAATGGAATCCTTTCGGATAAAAATGGTATCCCACCACCTCAAACATTTACCGTTTTGCCGGGAAACCGGATGATATTATTCACCACCATCACACCGATTAAAATGAGTGAACAACCGACATACGCGTTCCAATTGAGCGTTTCGTTCAACACAACCACACCTAAAAAAATCCCGAAAACCGGAATCAGGTAGGTTACCATAGCCATTGAACTTGCGGGCGTGGTTTCCAGCAATCGATAATAAACGATGAACGCCAGCCCCGTTCCGATGATCGCCAGCGCGAACAGCGACGACACCGCCGGCAATGACGGAAATGCCAGTTGATACGGTTGATCCACCAGCAACGATAGCGGAATCAACAACACCGAAGCCATCGATAATTGGGCTGCCGGAGCGACCAATCCGGGTAAGCCGCGCAAATATGTTCGGGTGAAAACAATGTTCACACCGTAACAAAATGCCGCCAGCAACACCGCCAGCAATCCCAAAGTTGTCGCCTCAACGCCGCCGAACAGCGACGGCGCAACCAGCACCAATAATCCGCCGAATCCGATGATCGCGCCAATAATTTTCCGGGTGGACAGCCGGTCGTCATCCGTAAAAAAATGGGCGATCACCAGCGTAAATAGCGGCGTTGTGCCGTTGAGAATAGCCGCCAGCGCGCTGTCGATATACAATTCGCCCCAATTGAACAGCACAAACGGCATCGCGTTGCCGAACAATCCTGCGATGGTAAATTTCAGCCAAATGTGCCGCCCTTTGGGCAAAACACGTTTGCGCAGCCGCAGCACAACCAGCAAAATCAGCGCGGCAATGGTCACTCGCGCAGCCGCCATCGTTAATGGCGGAATTTCGTGCACTGCAACTTTGATGAACAAAAACGACGGTCCCCAAAGCGAGGCTAAGAGCAATATTCCCAATATATTACGATTATTCATTTCTGAGGCATTTCTGTGGAAAAATGTTGAAAAAACAGTGTGTCAGGATTGCAAATTAGCAGCTTTCGCATCTTTTTTGTGATGCAAAGATAGTAGAATGGACGCCAGCAAAATCACGCCGATAACCGCCAGCGCCCAGCCAACCGGAATGTGGAAGATATCGGAAATGAGCATTTTCAGCCCGACAAACGAGAGAATAATTGCCAGCCCATATTTCAAATAATGAAAAATATCCATGATTCCCGCGAGCACAAAATACAGCGCACGCAGTCCGAGGATCGCAAAAATATTGGAGCTGAGCACAATAAATGTATCGGTTGTGATACTCAAAATCGCCGGAATGGAATCGAGGGCAAACATTACGTCGGTGGTTTCCACCACAATCAGCACCACAAACATAGGTGTGGCAACCCACTGCCCGTTGTGACGGGCAAAAAACTTGCCTTCTTCAAAAATATTCACAACCGGCAGCCATTTCTGGTTTTCCAGAAAAGTGAGCACCGGATTTTTGTTGGGATCGACCGAATCTTCTTTGCCGAACGCCATTTTGTAACCGGTAAAAATGAGGAAAATACCGAATAAATAGATGATCCAGTGAAACTCGTTGATGAGGGCGACACCTGCAAAAATCAGCAGCCCGCGCATCACCACAGCGCCGATAATTCCCCAAAACAAAATGCGGTGCTGGTGGCGCGGCGATACGCTGAAATAGGAAAACAGCATCACAAAAACAAAAATATTATCCACGCTCAGGGATTTTTCGATGAGATATCCGGCTAAAAATTTTAACGCCAGTTCCGATCCGGCGTAAAAATATAATCCGAGATTGAACAACAGCGAAACGCCGATCCAGACGGCACTCCAGATCGCCGCTTCTTTTACAGAAATTTTGTGGGGATTTTTATGAAAAATGCCGAGATCCAACGCCAGCATGAACACAACAACAGCGATGAAAATCAGCCACAACGTTAACGAATCGGGCATTTATGCTCCATGATTTTTCCAAATGCGGTGGTGAAATTACGAATTATTGTTTCCACAACAAAGGAAAATCAGGGATTTTGTGGCAATATCCGGTAAAACGCTGCGGGAAATAAATTTAGTTTTCGGCAGAAGCTGTTTTCCGCTGATAGTGAATATTCCACATATCCTGCCATGTTTCGCCGTTATCAGCGGAGCGTTGCCAGTCCCAGTCGAACGCTTTCGCAGCGATGTTCCGGAACACCATTCGCGAAATGTAAGTGACGCCATTGCGTTGAAAAGGGGCTGTTCGCAGCTCCATTTTTCCATCGGCAAATGCGCCGGTAAACAGCAAATAAGCGCCGCTGTTGTCCACCCAGGTTTGCTGCCATTTTTCGCTTTGCGAATTGTAAACCGACCAGCTTTTGCCGATAAACGAGCTATCCGCAAAACTGAAATTTTCAAAAATAACGCATTCGCCCAAATATTGGACAACGTGGTTGACACCGTGTCCGGTTTGCCCTTCCGGCGTGCCGCCCTGCCCGCCCGGCCAGGTGAGTTCCCACTCCCCTATCCAAAAATCGAATTGGCGTGCTTCCGGTGCGGAACACGGTTTTTGGGTGTTTTGCGCAGCAGCAAACTGCACGATTGCGAACATCAATAAAATGAACAATTTGTGCATCTGTTTCTCCTTTTTAAAAATTGGCGGACGGGTCGCAATCCGTCCCCACAAAAAATTATGCGTAGGGAACGGTCGCGACCGTTCCGGAAAATTTTGATAAGTCCATTTTTCACCGACTGATTACCCGTTTCGAATACATTTATCTAAAATTCCTTGATTGATGCGGACGGGTCGCGACCCGTCCCTACAAACAATCGTTGCTGTGTAAAGGCACACACCGTCCGCTGTGAATGGGTATTACCGCATCAACACCAATTTGCGGGTGGCGGAAAAACCGGCGGTTTCCAACCGATATAAATACACACCGCTGGCGACATTTTCCCCGGATTGATCCGTGCCATTCCACCGGATTTCGTAACTTCCGGCGGGTTGCGATTCGCTGACCAACGTTTTCACCTGCTGACCGAGCAGGTCGTAAATTGCCAGTTGCACATCGCTGTTGACTGTCAATTGGTAGCGAATTGCCGTTTCCGGGTTGAACGGATTGGGATAATTTTGATCCAAAATAAACCGTTGGGCAACGCCGCCATTTTCGCCGGGCAATCCCGTCAACGTGCTGTCTTCGGTAATTTCCATGAACTGGTTGACGCTCAGTGCACCCAATTCCTGCACGATACCGGAGGGCCATTCGATGCGCATCGAATCGATTTGCGCGGCATCGCCAAAGCCGAAATGCACCCGCAAATCGTTCTGCGAATTGAACGAATTTTGGGAAGAAATTTCGCGAAGCTGCCAAACAGCAGTGCCGTTGATCGTCGCTTTGGCACGAACTTTTGTGCTGATTGCGGCGCGATTGGAGCGCGTGCCAACGCATTTCACGGAGATCCAGCCGTTGCTATTTCCCACATTATTGCGGAACAATTGCATGTTTGCCGTGGGTCCGGAAAGCAGCAAATCGAGATCCCCATCGTTATCAAAATCACCGGCCGCGCCGCTGCGACGGGTGGAAGATCCCTGAAATGCCAGCGTGTCGATGTCGGTAAATGTGCCGTCGCCGTTGTTTCGGTAGTAGCGATCCGTCACGCCGTTGTCGTTGCCAACGTAACAATCGAGATCGCCATCGTTATCAAAATCGCCCCAAATAGATGCCAGCGACGAACCGCCGTCGGTCACCATCGGGATGCCGGAAAGCCGAATGAACGTGCCGCCATCGTTGCGATAAAAGCGGTTGGCGGCGCCCACCCAGTTGGTCAGATAAGCATCGAGATCGCCATCGTTGTCGAAATCGATCCAGTTCCAGAGCTGTCCGTCCTGATTGTCCGTCGCAATCGGCGATGTGGCGATTCGCTCAAAATCGATCATCCCCGATTCGACAAACAAGTTTTTGTAGAGAAAATCCGGTGCAACTGAGCCATTCGCCGGACCGGAACCGATGAAATAATCAACATCGCCATCCTGATCATAATCGCTCCAACTGCCCACCGTGTATGGCTGAAACCCGTCGGAAATCAGGTTGGAATCCAGTTCAGAAAACGAAAATCCCGGTGCGCCCTCATTCAATAATAAATGGTTGATCGTCGGATTGTTGATTGGCGGGATAAATCCGCCCGGGTGATTGGTGGCAATATCCACAAACCCGTCATTATTAATATCCGCCCATGCGCACGACCACGCCCGATGCAAAACCGTATCGATCAGCGCGCCGGAATATTTTTTGGAAAACGTATCATCGCCGTTGTTATGGTAAAGGAAGCCAAAAGCGCCAACGGTGAACAGGTCGAGATCGCCATCGTTATCGTAATCCGCCCAGCTATGCCCGACACTGCCGCCGATGCCGGAATTTGTCAATTGGACATACACGCCGCCATCATTGCGGAACAAACCTACCAAACCGATGAACACATCGAGATCGCCATCGCCATCGTAATCCACAAAGCTGGCACCCTGATACCCGTTGGGACCGTTGCCCACAAAGGGATATTCCAGCCCGGAAAGTGGCTCAAATGACTGCGCAACAGCAATTGACGAACAAACGCCGATGATCGCTATCGCGAGAAACAATTTTAATTGCTGAGAAAGTAAATGAAAAAACATGGGCTAACCTCCATAATTTGGTTAAAGTTACTGCACCAAACTACGGCTTCCGGCGCTGCCGGAACATACCCAATTGTGGAGATATTTCGATAAATATCCGGGTTTTTGGGGTAGATCAAATCACCTGTGATGGTATTTGAGATATCATTTCTGAGCTGAAAGCATGGGGATTCCTGCATTCGCAGGAATGACACCTGCTCGGTCATTCCTGCGAATGCAGGAATCTCCGCTTTATTGACACACAATTTCCCCAAATACACTTACCGAACCCTGTGGCGTAGTGGCTAAAAACAACTTTTCCGGTGTCAAATCGAAAGACGGGTTTGGGGATCGCCAAGCTGTTCGAGAATTTTGTGGTGGGTTTTCGGAAGCGGATATTCGTTGATTTGCGACCATTTCACCCAAAGAAAATCGCGGGAATTGGCAAATGAAATTTCCCCGGAAACGTATTCGCAGCGAAATACATGACAAATAATTTTGAAATGGGTAAATGCGTGGCGAACCGGCTCCAGCGATTCGATGCCCGAAATTGTTGCGCCGCAAACATCACGAATACTTTGGATAGTCGCTTTTTCAGCAATCGTTCCGGAAACATTTTCAACTGTCGGAAACTCCCACAAACCGCCGAGCAAACCGTTTTCCGGGCGACGGACGAGCAGCACCGCATTATTTTTTTCAACAATGGCGATCAGCCACTGTTGCACCGGCGTTTTTTCGCGAACCAGTCGTTTCGGCAATTCCGACTGCAAATTTTTCGCAACAGCGAAACAGTTTTCGCGAACTGGGCAGTTGCCGCAGAGCGGTTGTTTGGGGCGGCACATCAGCGCGCCAAGCTCCATCATCGCCTGATTGTAATCGCCGGGACGGGATTTTTCGAGCAGTTCATCCGCAAATTGCTGAAAAATTTTCAGTGATTTGGGGTCATTTACCGGCGCATCGATACCCAGCAAACGCGCCAAAACGCGCTTCACGTTGCCATCGACAACTGCAAACGGCTGGTCAAACGCGATGCTCTGCACCGCCGCCGCGATGTATGGGCCAACGCCCGGCAATTGTCGGAATGCCTCGTAATCCGCTGGAATTTCCCCGCCAAATTTTTCGACCATTTGCTGCGCCGCTTTTTGCAAATTCCGGGCGCGGGAATAGTAGCCCAATCCTTCCCATAATTTGAGCACCTGCTGCGGTTCCGCATCTGCAAGCGATGCAATAGTGGGAAATGCCGCCAGAAAGCGATGGAAATAAGGAATCACCGTGGCGACCTGCGTTTGCTGCAACATCGCTTCGGACACCCAAATGTGATACGGCAATCCGCTGCTTCGCCAGGGCAAATCGCGTTTTTCGGCGGTGTACCAATCCAGCAATTGCTGCCGGAATTGCTGTCGCTGGTGCTCACTAAATGTAATTTCTGACGCCGATTTTTTCATGGTGCACAGTTTATCTTCGTTGCGATTGTTTTTCAAGCGAAATTTTTTCCGGCACCTGCACTTGCGGATTTGCCGTATCTTTGTTTAATTACCTGAATCTATAAGATTTGCCCACAAAAAACCCGAAAGAAACGAAAAGGCGTTAAAGTTGCCCGGAATAATCTATCCTGATGAAAGTTATGCAATTATGGGCGCATGCTTTAATGTTTACAAAGAAAAAGGCTGTGGCTTTTTAGAAGCCGTCTATCAGGAATGTCTAGAAATTGAGTTTAAGGTGAAAAATATCCCTTATCGATCCCAACAAGAGGTAAAATTAACATATCGTAATCATGAATTAAAACAAGTGTTTAAACCCGATTTTATTTGTTATGATAAAATAATTTTGGAGATAAAATCTGTTTCAACTTTAGTTGATGAAAACCGGGCACAAATCTTAAATTATTTGAATGCGACAGAAATGAAATTGGGATTACTCATAAATTTCGGACATTACCCAAAACTCGAATATGAAAGATTTGTTATGGCGGAAAACAAGGCAGCATACTTTTTAAATCAAAAAAAGCAGCCATGAAAGTATCATTACTATACAAATCCCTAAAATTGGATATCGAGTAAATTGAAAACCGGAACATTGAGTATGCTGCATTAAATTGTATTTCGTTTCTTTCGTATATTTCGTGGGAAAAAAACAAAAGAAAATACAAATTGCCGGAGGTCCGCAATGTCCAATATTAATCGTCGCGATTTTATCAAAAAAGCAGCCGTTGTTACCGCAGCCGGCAGCGCCGGGATTTTGGCAGCATGCGGCAGCAAAGAAGAAACCGCAGCCAACGGCGCACCCGCGATGCAAACCGGCAAAACCTATCACTGGAAAATGGTAACAACCTGGCCGCCAAAATTTCCGGCGCTCGGCGAAGGTGCGGATCTGTTCGCAAAATGGGTCGATGAAATGTCCGGCGGGCGGCTGAAAATCCGCGTTTACGGTGGCGGCGAACTCGTTCCGCCATTGGAAGCGTTCGACTCCGTGAGCCAGGGCGCGGCGGAAATGGGTCACGGTGCGGCATATTATTGGGCGGGAAAATCGCCGGCAGCACAATTTTTCTGCGCCGTTCCGTTCGGGATGAATGCCCAGCAAATGAACGCCTGGCTGATCGCCGGCGGCGGGATGCAGCTTTGGGAAGAACTGTATGCCCAATTCAATCTGGTGCCGTTCCCCTGCGGCAACACCGGCGTGCAAATGGGCGGCTGGTTTCGCAAAAAAATCGATTCGATGGCCGATATCAAAGGGTTGAAAATGCGCATTCCCGGATTGGGTGGAAAAGTCATCAGCAAAGCGGGCGGCTCTGCCGTGCTCTCTGCCGGCGGCGAGATTTTCACCAATCTGGAGCGGAATGTGATCGACGCGACCGAATGGATCGGCCCGTATCACGATTATTTGATGGGATTTCCAAAAGTTGCCGCATACTATTATTATCCGGGATGGCAGGAACCATCGGCAGTGCTGGAAATGTTCGTCAACAAAACCGCGTTTGATGGCTTGCCAACGGATTTGCAAAACATCATCCGCGCGGCGGCGATGCGGGCAAATAGCTGGATTCTGGCGGAATTTGAATCGAAAAACAACCAATATCTCCAAAAAATATTATCCGAATTTGATACCAACCTGCTAAAATTTCCAGATGACGTGCTCGCCGGATTGAAGAAATTTTCCGATGAAGCCATCGCCGAAGTGCTGGAAAATGATCCGTTCAGCCAAAAAGTGTACCAATCGTATCAGAATTTCCGGAAGCAGATTGCCAAATGGTCCGGCATTTCCGAAAAAGTGTATTATTCAGATTTGGGTGAATTATAGCCAAAATATACAAAAATATTGCATATTCCCGCAAAACGAATGAATTCTTTTTGATTACGTGATGGTTGTCACCGAAAATCTGAAAAAGCGATTATTTTATTAGGAATTAACGTAAGCTTGGAGCAAAGGAGCTTTTAAATAGATGAAAATGTTGAATCGACTATTGGGGCGCAACCGGTCTGACCTGATTCCTGCGGAACCGTTTGCTGCGAAAATTATTTTTGAATGCGCCCGTGTGCTGGATAACCGCGCCAGAGTGGAAGCGGCTGTCCAGGAATTTATGCAGAAATATCTGGATGCAATTGCCGAACCGCCGGTAATAACCCAGGCCAGCGATGGCAACGTGATCGAAATTACCATGCTTTGCGACGATCAGGAAGATATGCTGCAATTCAACCGCGAACTGGAAATAATCGCCTTCCGCTATGGTTTGCGCGAATAACCTGCCCTATTGCCAATCATCTCCGGCATCATCGGTGAATACAAAACTGCTTTCCGCATGGAACAGCGGCGTTGAATTATCTTCGGGAATATCCGTTTTCCGGCGAATCGTTGTGCGCCGCTCAACCAGCGAATTAAATCGCGGATCAGCGTAAATCGCCCGCCACAGCCGCTCTTCATCAGTCAAATTAATTACGATGTCGTGCCGCAAAAAATCTTCGTATCGCCTGCCAACCAGATTCCGGTTTTCCATCAAATTCTTCCAACATTTATTTTTTTCAGTGCGTAATTTGAACGGGCAATTTAAATTTGAATCCGTCATCGAACAAGATAAAACAGGATCGAAATCATGCAAAAACAGACCGAAATGACCGCAATCGCCAAAATTGTGGATGATTTATACCCCGAAATCGTCGCGTTCCGCGAAGAGCTGCACCGCTTTCCCGAGCTGAGCTGGCAGGAGCACGAAACCATCGGGCGGATTGAACGCAAACTGCGCGAACACGGCATCACCGCGATGCGCAAACCGCTGGACACATCGCTGGTGGTGGATCTCGAATTTCAACCGGGCGCACCGTTTATCATGCTGCGGGCGGATGTGGATGCGCTGCCCATTCAGGATGAAATTGATCAGCCGTATCGCTCCCAAAATGCCGGTGTTTGTCACGCCTGCGGACACGACGGACACACAGCGATGGTGTTGGGAACGCTGTTAGCCATCCACAAATCCGGGGTGAAACTGCCGCACAATTTGCGATTTGTATTTCAGCCGGCGGAAGAACCATCGGACAGCGGCGCACCAAAAATGATCGAAAAAAATGTGCTGGATGGCGTCAAACTGGCGCTCGGCATGCATCTGGAACCGCGATTGCCGTTGGGCACGTTCGGTCTGGCATCCGGTTGGGTGAACATGCGCAGCGACAGAGTGGACATCAAACTGAGCGGTGCCGGCGGACATTCCGCGCGACCGAACGAAACGGCGGATTTGCTGTGGATCGCCAGCCGCATTATTCAGGATGGCTACGGCATGATCTATCGCGGGATGGATTTGCGGGACTCGCCGGTCATTCTCACTTTCACTGAAATTCACTCCGGGCAGGGTTACAATATTATCCCGCGCGAACTGAACATGACCGGCACGTTACGTTTCGCTAATCCGGAAAAACAGGAAAAGTTTTTAGCGCGGTTCCGTCCCTATCTCGACAGCCTCGCTGCGGAAAATCGTTGCGAGATTGAGCTTCGAGTTAAAAATGGTGCACCGGCTATTTATAACGATCCCGACCTCACCGGTCAACTAATCCGCAATGTCGAAAACCATTTTTGGCTGGCTGCGGAAATGAACACCGAATTCCGCACACCCGGCGGTGATGATTTCAGTTATTATTTAAATCATGTGCCCGGCAGCATGGTTCGTGTTGGTGTCCGAACGGAACGCACAACCGCCAGCCTGCACGAAGGCACATTTGATATACCTGCGGAATCGTTGAAAAACGGCATGGCGTTTTTCGTTTGTCAACTGATACATTTGTCTGTGGGGAATTGAACGGGCAAGTTTAACAATATCAGCAGCTTACCGGATACTGAAACGACTGTTGCGTTCCAGTATCCCGGCGCTGCAATCAAAGACAGCTTACTTCTTTTTTGCTGCGATTACCTGACGCACTTCAGCTTTTTTACGCTTCACATAACGCTTGCGACGGGCGCGTTTTTCGCGGGCAGCTAATTGTTTTCCCATTACGATCTCCTTTATGGTTTTTGATGATTTTTTATTCACACAAACAGCTTTTAATATAATACCGCCGCTGTCGAGATGCAAAACGTAATTTATGGCAACCGTTTTCTGCGCTTTTGTCATTTGGATTTGTGCGATTTCTTTGTTAAATAGTTGCGGGAAAGGTGTTCGGGAAAATGGCGCCGGCATTATAAACAATATTCACTAAGCCATTGATTTCCAATAGTTTAAAGATGCCGGTTTTTCGTAATGGATGACGAACAGGTGTTACGGGTGATATGGCAAATTTTAACACGCATTTAATTACGGCATCAGCCATCAGCGGGATTGCCGCAACGGCGCTTTACGGCGTTGGCGTGCTGAATGGTGAAGAAGCGTTGCTCAATTTTGCGCTCGGCTCTGTTGGTGGTTTGCTGCCCGATCTGGATTCGGATAATTCGATTATTGTAAAAGCCATGTTCAGTGTTATTGCGGTGATTATCGCATTTATGACGGTGTTCCGATTATCAACGATTTTGTTTATCGCGGAAATGATGCTGGCATGGCTGGCAGCGTTTATCGTTGTCTATTTTATCGGGTTTGGCATTTTTAAACGTTTTACCGTTCACCGGGGCATTTTTCACTCCATCCCGGCGGGGGTTTTATTTGGTTTTATCATTATTTTTGTATTTTCGGAAGTGCTTTATTTACCGTCGCTTAGCGCATGGATGACCGGTTTTTTTGTGATGATTGGCTATCTGGTTCACCTTATTTTGGACGAAATTTACAGTGTCGATTTGGCTAATCAAAAAATCAAACGCTCATTCGGTTCCGCGTTGAAATTATGGCAATCGGATAATATTCCCGGAACGGTTATCGTTTATTCGATCATATTGGTCGGCTTTTTTTTGCTGCCTCCGGCACAACCCTTTGTAGATACCATTTTTAATCCGGCGTTGATCGCCACATTTAAGGAACGGCTGCTGCCGGCAAACAGTTGGTTTATGCAACTGCGGTAACGATACACGGCAAATGCGAAAATGTGCGATCTTTTTAATATTGCATCCTGAATTGCACCAAAGATGTCCCAAATTTTGGGAAGATGTGTTGCCGTACGATACCCGCACCCTTCGATACGCCCGTTTCGGGCTACTCAGGATGCCAGTCTGTTGGTAATCTGAAGCTATGCCTAACGTTTCTTACAAAATAATTTTTATTTCAGGAGTAACACACGACGATGCTGACAGTTATTGAAAAAGTGATTTTTTTGCAAAATGTTGAAGTGTTTTCGGATGTTTCCACCGAAAACCTCGCGTATCTCGCGGCAATTGCGGAGGAGGTAAACACCGCCGCAGATGACATCATTTATCATGAAAACGAACCATCCAACGCGCTGTATCTGGTTTTGGAGGGGCAGGTTCGCCAGCATCGCAACGGGCAGGAAATTACCGTAAACAACCCGAAAGAGGCCTTTGGCGCATGGGCATTACTGGATACCGCGCCGCGTGTTTCCACAGCAACGGCGCTTTCCGATTGCAAGCTGCTGCGCATCGACCGCGAAGATTTTTTTGATCTGCTGGCAGATCACACCCAAATCACTCAGGATGTGTTCAAATCGGTGGTGCAACGGCTACGGATGTTGATGGAAAATTTGCGCCCCAGCCCGTCGGTTCAGCGGTAAATTGGTAATGTTGATAATTGTTAAACTTTGATCAGGGAAAACCTTATCGTTATGCTCTCGTCCAAAACTGCCGGATTATTCTTTAGTATTCCAAAACAGAGCTTATCTTAAACCGGATAAAGGTGTTCCAGGCAGGAGCCTGGAACGAGGTGTAAAGTAAGCAAGTTATCAGTACATTTACCGTGCAAACAAAAAGGCTTTGTTTCCCTATGGGAAGCGGATAATCCAACGAGATTGTTTGCTTTTTGCCGGAGCGGCAGTGGGGCTAGCACTGCCGCTCATTATTTTTCACCCCAACCAGAATTTGGAGGTGATCTTCCGAATTGGATACTACGTTTCATAGATTTATGAGAGTGGGTTACCTTTGCATTCGTAAAATAACGCCACGGGCGTTTCGTTCACCCACCGCAACCATTGTTTGATTTTTGTAGCTACAGCTATAATAAAGCGCTGCAGCAACCTCAGGGTAATGCCGCCAGTTCAGTCCATTAAAATGACCCACCAGACCGAAGTGACCGACCACGAAGATGTCGTTGATATCTGTTCCGCGAATCCGTTCTTTGGTATAGGATGGAAGAGTTTCATCAAGTTGCCAGGGTTCCTGTTGGTGGCGAAAAAATACACCATCACCAGAGGCGAAAATAGTATTGGGTTCATTAAACCAGATCGATAATGCGCGTCGTTCTGGTTTCCAATTCAATGTGTCTACCGTACCATCGTTAAAAATCCTGACAATCTTCCGATCGCCCGATGAGGTAGTATTGGCAACAGCACAAAGGATATAATATTCATTGCTTAATGGGTCTTGCGCTCCCCAAATGTCCTGAATGTCAGCTTCCGTGCCGCTGTCCAACTTCTGCCAACTGCTGCCGTTATAATGGGCGATGCCGCCAATTGCACCAACAACATATATATCATTTCCGGATGTCCCCCACATTTTGTTCACCGATACCGGGATACATTCTAAAAGATTGAACTGGTTTCCATTCCAATGTGTAATTTGTGAACCAGCTGTAATCCATATATCGTTAGAAGCAAAGGCTAAAACTGATTTTGCTGGTGTTATTTGTGTCGTAGGTTGGTTGCAAAATATCTTAAATGGTATCCGCATCAACGCCCACTCACTGCCATTCCAGTGCACAGCATTATAAGGTGGGACCCAGCTGCCCAGGCTGTCAAATGTATCTGTTTCCGTGGTGTGAATCTCGCCTACTGCCCAGATGTCGTTTTCGTTCACAATCGCAACATCCAGCCAATAGGAGCTGCGCGTGCCAATCGTGTCGAGTGTCCAGGTAAAGCTGTGGCTGGTAGTGTCCGATCCCGCGGGCTGGGGCGGTTCGCTGGTATTTTTGCTGCACGCGCCGATTAACAACAAAATGGATAAAAATAACAAAATGTATCGTTTCATTGTTGCTCCAAATTCCGGTTTTTCGTTTATTTTGGCAACAGCGTTGCCAAATATAAAATTGGTTTTACGGCTATATCCATTAACAATATATTTTGCCTGACGCAGTCCGGTGTTCACCAAAATTGTATGAAAATGCTACGGGTAAGCCAATACTTTTGCTACTCAATTTCCTCGCTCATTGGTAAGTTAATACATTAAAAAAAAATGCAACGTAAAAAGAAAAAAGTAACGAGAGTAAGTTAGGTGATTTGTGGGGCGATGGAAAAAGAAAAAGGCAAAAAGAAAAAGTGAAAAGGAAAAAGTGAAAAGGAAAAAGTGAAAAGGAAAAAGTGAAAAGGAAAAAGTGAAAAAGTTTCCGTGGTGCGCGGGGATGGTAGAGGCAATTCATGAATTGCCTCTACTGTCAAATATGCATACACCATTTAAGATGTTTAAAATCCATTTTGCAAAACGCAAATACGAGTTTTGATGTCAGGATTCCGGTTTGCAAAACGCAAATAAGTGTTTTGATGTCAGGATTCCAGTTTGCAAAGTGCAAATACGGGGTTTAATATCGGGAATCCAGTTTGCAAAGTGCAAACATGTGTTTTGATGTCAGGATTCCGGTTTGCAAAACGCAAATAAGTGTTTTGATGTCAGGATTCCAGTTTGCAAAGTGCAAATACGGGTTTTGATATCGGGAATCCAGTTTGCAAAGTGCAAATACGTGTTTTGATGTCGGGATTCCAGTTTGCATCCGGAATGATGGCAACAATCAAGCAAATCGAGCGCTTTTTGAAAAAATGCGTTCACAGCAGGCGTTTTCAACGCGGATCAAATTTTTGGAAAATGTATTGATTCAAATCGGGCAAACATGTATTATAAATTTTTTCAAAATGTCATTTAAAATTGCAACAAACAGGTGTTTATTTAACGACATTTCATATATTGACGGGATAAAAAATAAGCAAAAAAACACCTAAAACATCAGGTTTAGCCATTTGACCGATTCACTTAAAAAACAAATCGATGTTCTGGAACAGAACAAATCCGATTTGGAAAACAAGCTGGCTGTTGCGCTGGATCAGTTAGCGGAACTGGATAAATTTGTGCTGTTGGGACGCCTCACCGCCGGTATTGCCCACGAGATAAACACGCCATTGGGCGCGTTGCGCAGCAATAACGATTTATTCATCCGCTGTCTCGCAAAAATCCGGAAAATGGTGCTGGATGAATCCGGTCAATCGCCGAATGAAACGGCGCTAAAAAAGCTGCTGGAAACCATGGATCAGTTGAACGCAGTGAATAAAACCGCATCGCAACGTATTGTAAATATTGTAAATGGCGTTCGCAGCTACGCCCGTCAGGATGTGGACAAACGTCTGGACATCGATTTGAATGCGCTGATCGCGGATACGCTGCCGCTGCTGCAACACGAGATCAAAAACCGGGTTGAAATACATCGTAACTTTGGCGAAATTCCCCCCGTAGGCTGTAATCCCAATCAAATCAGCCAGGTTTTCCTGAATATTTTGGTCAATGCCAGTCAGGCAATCACGGGTAAAGGCGACATTTTTATTGATACCTTTTGTGAAAATGATACGGTAATTATCGACATTCGCGATACCGGAAAAGGCATTGCACCCGAAAATCAGGACCAGATTTTTGAATTAGGGTTTACCACCAAAGGCATTGGTGCAGGTATGGGATTGGGGCTCGCGTTGGTCAAACAAATTGTGGAAGCGCATTGCGGCAGCATTTCCGTAACCAGCGAACCCGGAAAAGGTGCTACGTTCCGGGTGGTTTTGCCCGTTCATCAACCGGACTGTTGAGCTTATCAATCGGCTTGTTAAGCGGGTAATTACGTATTAAATTCAAAGCTATTCGAAGCATGACAGGAGAACAGTAATGCAATCAGAAACCGCAAACGTGGTTTTAGTTGACGACGAAGAAATGGTGCTAACCAGCCTGAGTTCATTTTTGATGCTGGAAACCGAGTACGAGGTGCATACCTTTACATCCGCAAAAGAAGCGCTGGATTTTATCAAAAAAAATCCGGTGGATATTGTCATTTCCGATTACCTGATGCCCGAAATGGACGGCATTTCTTTTTTGGGAAAAGTGCGCGATGTGAAGCCGGAAATTCCCCGCATCATTTTAACCGGATATGCGGATAAAGAAAACGCCATCAAAGCAATCAACGAAGTCGGGTTGTATCAATACATCGAAAAGCCGTGGGAAAACGACGATCTGCTGATTATCCTCCGCAACGGGTTGGAGAAAAAGACGCTGATGAACAAGTTGCAACAGAAAATCGATGAAATTAATCGCGCCTATTCCGAGCTGCAGGGCATTCACAAAGAGATTGTCAAAACCTTTGTTTAGCCCGGCACTTCCCATTTACGAAAGACCTCTAAGACTCTGTTTATTTAATACTTTAATCAATTTTTTATGGAGCCGTTAATGAGAAAGAAACCTTTCCTTTTGCGCCGGTTTGTTCAACTGAACGTTTTTGTTTGCGTATTGTTGATGTTGTCCTGCAATTCCAATTCGCAGGTAATGCCAATTAATAACGATGCCAATTACGGAAAAACCTATCCGTTGATGCCCGACGGCGAGATCAAAAATATTATTTTCTTTATCGGCGATGGCATGGGCATTGCCCAAATTACCGCCGGACGCATCCAAAAATATGGCGCAAACGGACGGCTGCACATCGAACGGATGCCCGTCTCAGGTATTGTTCACACCCATTCATCAGACAATCTCATAACGGATTCGGCTGCTGGTGCAACTGCGCTGGCTTCCGGCGTAAAGACAAAGAACGGCATGATCGGCATGAATCCGGATTCCGTCGCAATGACGACCATTCTGGAATTGGCCCAAGCTGCCGGTAAATCTACCGGACTGGTTTCAACATCCTCCATTACCCATGCAACGCCAGCCTGTTTTGCATCGCATGTTGATTATCGCAAGAAAGAACCGGAAATCGCCGATCAACTGGTGCAATCCGGTGTGGATGTGCTATTGGGCGCCGGAAAAAGTTTTTTTGTTCCCAAAGACAGTGCAGAAAGCCGTCGCGAGGATGATCGCAATGTGCTGGTCGAAGCGCAGCAAGCGGGTTATTCCGTAGTGCAGACCCGGGAAGCCTTAGCCGCCATCAACAGCGGAAAAGTGCTCGGTTTGTTCGCCGATGGATCGCTCAAAAACGAACGCCCGGAACCGACGCTCAAAGAATTGACCGAAAAATCGCTCGAATTACTCAGCAAAAACAACAAAGGCTTTTTCCTGATGGTTGAAGGCAGCCAGATCGATTGGGGCGCTCACGATAACGATCAGGAATACACCGTCCGGGAAATGCTTTCGTTTGATGAAGCCGTCGAAGCCGGAATTCAATTTGCAATGAAAGATAAGCACACGCTGGTGGTTGTCACTGCCGATCACGAAACCGGCGGAATGACCATTGAAGGCGGCAGTTTTACCGGCGGTGAACTGAAAACCGATTGGACAACCGGCGGTCATACCGGCGTTCCCGTCCCGATTTTTGCGTTTGGACCGAGTGCCGCCAAATTCAGCGGGGTTTACGATAATACGGCTATTCCCCAAATTTTCGCGAAGATCTGGAAATTTTCTGATTTCCCGGGTGTTAAAAAATAGATGTGTTAATTCAAAAAAATAGTGCATCACAGAGAAGTGCATAACAAGTATGTTTATTATGCTTCTATGTTTATTATGCTTCTATGTTTATTATGCTTCGACTTCGCTCAGCATGACCTTAACTGTCACTCTGAGCGAAGTCGAAGAGTGATGGGCAATCTTATCCACGTTTGTTTCATCAATTATTAACAGAAGACCCCTGTTTTCTACTCAAAATCAATGATGCGCTGAAATAAAAATTAAACCATTTTCCCCGGAACAGTTATGAAAACAAAACATTTGACGCAACGATTTGGCATTTTCGCAATGCTGGTTTTGACATTTTTTTTGAACAATTGCGCTCCCCAAAAGCAATTGGCGCCGGTGGTGCAAGTCGCGCAACCGGAAGCGCCAGTGCCCACGGTAACCGAAAAAACTTTGCCGCGCGAATTGAAATGGGTGCTGCAATCTGCGGAATACGAAGCTATTTGCAAAATTGTTTACCAAAAAGCCTGGGAATCGGTAAAACAGCAGGCTTCTCTAACGAACGAAAACTGGGCTGTGGTTTTGGATATTGACGAAACAGTGCTCACCAATGCCAGCTACGAAGACACTTTAATTCGCCACGGAAAAAGCTATCCGTATTTTTGGGCGGATTGGGTGAATCAGGGCACCTGCCCGCCGGTTCCCGGTGTCAAAGCATTTTTGGACAGCGTTCGCACGCTGGATCGGGCGCATGTTGCGTTTATTACCAACCGGAAAGCTGTTTTTGAGGCATCAACAATCGCAAATCTCAAAAAAGAAAATTTGTGGGGCGATAGCGATGTGCTGCTCTGCCAAATCGACAAAAAAGATACCAAAGAAATCCGCCGGCAGGAAGTTATCAACGGCAGCGGCCGTTGCGACGGTAACGGCACCCGCAAAATTCTGGCGCTCATCGGCGACCAGCTTGGCGATATGGACGATTACGAAGCCGTTTCGGCAGCTTCCAGCGCGGCACTTGTTGAACATTACCGCAATCATCCAAACTGGGGCGTGACATTTTTCATGCTCCCCAATCCCGTTTATGGCGATTGGCTGGGTGGCTACGGCAAAAAATAAATGGAGTACATTATGGCAGAACCGTCCTCATCCGGCATGACCTGGCTGGTATTTGTAGTGATGACTATTTTTTCGTGGGGGCTGTACGGTGTGTTTTTGCACAGCGGACAAATTGGCATGGCGGATCCGGTGAACGGTCGTTATAAAGCTTTTTTGTTTGTGGGAATTGCGTATATGCTTACAGCGATCATCGGACCGATTTTGGTGATGCTTGCGAATGATGTCAGTTGGAGTTTTCCCGTAAAAGGCGTGGGCTGGTCTTTACTGGCCGGTATTGTCGGAGCGATTGGCGCGTTTTGTGTACTACTGGCGTTCGGCGCGAAAGGCACGCCGGCAGTGGTAATGTCGCTGGTATTTGCCGGCGCACCGATTGTCAATGCCATTGCAGCGATGATTTTACATCCCCCGGCAGGCGGATTTTCCGGCTTGCGCTGGCAATTTATCCTCGGCATTTTATTGGCTGCGTTTGGCGGCTATCTGGTTGTAAAATATAAACCTGGACCCGCTCCCGCGAAAGCTGCCGTTCATCAGCAACAGTCGATGAACCGGAGCGGCAGCTGATGTATCCGGATGCTAATTTGCACGAGCAACTGCGCTTTCGCCAGCTCCGGGATTTGCGGCAAATGCTCACGCTGGTGATGCGGGAAAACCGGTTTTACCAATCCAAATTCCGGGAAGCGGGTTGTTTATCGCTACCCGCAACCATCGAAGATTTTCTCGAAAAATTTCCGTTCACCCGAAAAGCAGAACTGGTGGCAGACCAAATTGCCCACCCGCCGTACGGCACCAACCTCACTTTTCCGATCAACAGCTACACCCGTTTTTGCCAAACCAGCGCCACTACCGGCGTTCCGCTGCGCTGGCTGGATACGCCCGAAAGCTGGGCGTGGATGCTCAACAGTTGGGACACCATCTATCGCAATGCGGCGATTTCCGGAAAAGATGTGGTGTTTTGCGCCTTTTCGTTTGGCCCGTTTTTGGGATTCTGGACAGCGTTTGAAGCGGCTGCCCGAATGGGTTGCCTGACAATTCCCGGCGGCGGCATGAGCAGTCTGGCGCGATTGCAAACCATTCTCGCCAATAACGTTACCGTGTTGTGCTGCACACCGACTTATGCCATCCGGCTTGGCGAAATTGCGGCAGCAAACAACATCCATCTGGCAGAAAGCGCGGTTCGATGTATTGTCGTTGCCGGTGAACCGGGCGGCAGTATTCCGGCTGTTTACCAACGGATCGAAACGGTGTGGCCGGGCGCGCAGGTCATCGACCATCACGGGATGACCGAAATCGGTCCGGTGAGTTACGAAGACCCGGACATGCGCGGAAATTTGCGGATTATCGGTAGCGGTTTTCTTTCCGAAATCATCGAAGTTGATGGGGAAAATGCGGTCCCATCCGGTGAAACCGGCGAGCTGGTGCTCACCAATCTGGGCAGATGGGGCTCACCGCTGATCCGCTATCGCACCGGCGATCTGGTTCGGCAACGGATAATTGATGGCGATAAAAACCCGGATACCTGCCTTTCCGGCGGCATTTTGGGGCGGGTGGATGATATGGTAACCATTCGCGGCGTCAATATTTATCCCGGCGCAGTGGAAGAAGTGATGCGAACATTCGACGAAATTTATGAATACCGGGTTAATATTCGTCCGGTGCGCAGCATGGAAGAGTTGCAGGTTGAGGTGGAAATCGATCCTTCGGTATCTGATGTGGGAAAAATGTGTTCGGAGATTGCTGCGGCGCTGCGGGCAGCGTTCGCGCTGCGCATCCCGGTTGAGCGCGTTGAGCCGGGCAGCCTGCCACGATTCGAAATGAAGGCACGGCGCTGGGTGCGCCATTCATAAAAAAAGGGCGCTTAAATAAATAAACGCCCCACTCATACAAACCAAATTTTAATTGTCTGTCAAACAGAATATCGTTACAAAAAGTCCGGAGATGCCCGCATGCGCAGGAATGACCTTGCAGGTGTTATTCCTGATAAGCCGAATTTATCCTGCTCTCAGGCACTTTCGCTGAGCGAAATTTTGGTGGTTGCCGATTTAACCGATCCGTTGAAATAAACCCCGTTCTGCGGCGAAATATCCGCCAACACTTTCCATATTTTTTCCAGGGCTTTTTCGGGATTGTGGTAAAATTCGCTGCCATAAACCGGCACAAATTTCCAGCCGCATCGTTCCAATCGCTGTTTGCGAAGCACGTTTTTCGAAAAATCTTCGGAGCGCCGAAGGGTTTCGCCAAGGCACTCAATACCGATTCTGCCGCGCAATCCTTCGATCAGCAAATCGATCCGGTAGCGGTCAATTTCATATCCCGCCATCACTTTTGCACCCTGCTCGACAAGCTTTAAATACACATCCAGCTCGAACCAGTTATCAAACGGTTCCGGCGGCGAAACGCGATCCCGGGAGCTCACGTTCGCCTGCTCCCACAGATAAGCTACGTCCATATTTTCCAACGAGATATGCTGGTTTACCGGACGCATGCAATAGCTGAGCAGTTGATGCCGCAATCCGCTTTCACCGAGATTTTCCAGCATAACCGAATGGAACAGGAACACCTGATCGCGGGCGCGGCTGAACGCGACGTTGAATCGCCGCATATCTTTTTCACTGGCGAGCGTTCCGATGCGCCGGTTTGGCGCGGCAACCATGCTCAAAAACATCACATCACGTTCGTCACCTTGAAACGCATATGCGTCGCCACAAACAATGTTTCGCTGCTCCATTTCTGCAGCGCCGATGGTTTTCAGCAATAATTTTTCGATAAATCGCGCCTGTGCGGATCCCTGCAAACTGATCACACCCATCGATTTGCCGCCGTAAGCGGTTTCTTCGCAGCAGCGTTGAATTTGTTTGACCAGCATTTCCGCTTCCGCGACATTCACCAAACCACCACCGATAGGCTGGGCTTCGCCGTTTCCGACGAATCGCCGCACAATTACCGGCGACAGCCGGGAACTGCCGTATTGGCGAAGTGGCACCAGCGGTTCATTTTGATAGCACAACTGGTTGGAAAATCCGATAATTTCCGGCATGCTGCGAAAATGTTCGCGCAACCGAATCGGGTTTCCGTAACGAATTTTTGCGAGATCGAAAAAGCTGTTTTCCACGCCAATGGCATCGTTGAAGGGAATTTCCTGAAGATATTTTTCGCGCAATTTTTCCACATCTGCGCGATTCACGCCGATAAATTCCGGGCTGATCTGTTTGTCATCGCCCACAACGATAATCTGTTTTGCCAAATACGCCAGCAACAACGCTTCGGGACCGGATTGGCTGGCTTCGTCAACGATCACAACGTCAAACGCTTCTTTTGCGGCGTTCATTGTTTCGGCGACCCGGTAAATGGGCATCACCCAGGCGGGAATGGCATTCCGGCAATTTTCCAGGTGCTCACGGGCTTTCCGGCGATCGCTATGGGCATATTTTCCGGTGCCTTTGCCAACCCGGCGCATCGCTGCGCCCCAGGCTTCCAGGCTTTGGCGCTCATTTTCGGACATCCGTCTGAATGTGTGCTGCCAGGCTTTGGCTGCTGCCAACGTTGCCGTCAATTTGCGGATATTTTTCTGATTGCTTTCCAAATCTTTTTTGAGCTGTTTTTCCGCTTCGGAAACCTGTTGGGCGTTCATCCAGCTCATCATTAATGCCCAATTTCTGGCTTCTTCGAAATTTTCCAGCCGGGAATCCCATATCGAGTTGTGGGGATTTTCCATCAGCATTTCCACCAACAGCGGCGCATGTTTTTCAAGTTCGTGGGTAATATTGTTGCGATTTTCCAGCCGGTTGCGCAATTGCCAGACGTTTTTCAACGTTTGCAAGGTTGATTCATATCGATTTTCATCGCGATTTTCGACATGCGTCAACAGCTCTTTCAAAATCGGGTGGGTATTATTTTCGCGGATTTTCTGTCCGAGCAACCGCTGCATTTCTTCAAACGGGGCGCGGGCGGATTTATGCGCTTCTTCCAGATCCACAATTCCCAAAATTGTGTGCAATTCGCGCAATTGCTCGAGCCGTTCGGCTTCCCGTTCGTTAAGTTCGGGCGTAGCTGCGAGCATCGCTTTTAGCGCGATGGAGGTTTGGTGCAACTCCAGCACGCGTTTCAAAGGATCGAGATAATGTTGGTATTCCGCAAGCTGCAAATCCAGCGGCGCTTTATTCGGTGTTTCGGTATAAATGGACCAAATGCCGGAAAGCCGCTCAAATTGGTCGGCAACATCAATATATTCAACCAGCGTTTCCAGTTGCGGTTTGTCGTCGCAGGACACGCCGTTCACAAACACATCTTTTGTCAAATACAGGGCATCTTTCACCTGCCGGGGCAGAAAAAGGCCAAAGCGCAGCGATCCGTCGTTGCTCAAATGGGCCAACAAATTCAGGGCGTGTTCTTTCACCACCCGCAAATCTTTTCCGCCGATGCCGGTAATTTTAACTTCTGTTACCCGGTCGATACTTTGTTTGATCGTTTTTAGATGCTGAAGGGATTTTCGCAATAAAATTTCCCAAACGGACTGACGCCCGTCCATCACTTCCTGCGCAGCTTTGCGCACCCATGGATAGGAATGATAATCCAGCGCGTTCAACGTATCCAGCAATTGATCCAGCAACGTGATAACCGCCTGACGTTGCTCCTGCGGAATTTTCATATACAATTCGCGTTTGGATTCTTTGCCCAATCGCCGTAAATCTACTTTCACATTATCCAGTCGCGATTGCGCTGTTTCCTCTGCGGTTTTGCAATCAAAAAAATCAACCGGTGATAACAATTTTTCGGGATCGATCAGGTTTAGTTTTAAAACAACTTCCTGACTGGGCAGTAGCTGACGCAAATCCTTAAGATAGCCCAACAACATTTCATTATTCAAAACAGGATTGGATGCGTTGGAAATCGTATCTTTCAACCAGCCAAACTGCTCTTTTTCTCGCTGCAACCGCGCTGCAATGCCCGAAAGCGTGCCGCTGTAGTTGCCGATTCCCGGATTTACCGGTTCAGTTTCTGCAGTACGGATTCGTTGAAATTCGGCTAAAATTGCATTTTCATGCATTTTGGATTGAACGAGTTTCTCCGTCAATCGCTGAATTTCCACCTCATTTTTGGCAGGTTCCCAATAGTGATGGCGGCTGGTGATGCCGTTCACGGAGCTCTCCAGCGCGCTGAGTGCCCGTTCGTCATCGCCGAGTGCAACCACACATAGCGAGGCAATTTCCTGCGGCAACATTTTTCGCAACACTTTTAGCGCTCTCGCGGTGTGCGAGGTTACCAAAACACGTTTGCCTTCGGCAAGATAATGAGCGATTAAATTGGCGATGGTATGGGATTTTCCGGTGCCGGGAGGTCCCTGCACAACAACCCCGCGCTGACCGCGAATTTTGTGCAAAATTTCAACTTGCTCGTCGTTTGCGGGAAGCGGGAAATAAATGTCGTCCGGTTGGCGATGTCCGCCATTGGTGGCCGCCAGTTGATTGTTTTCAACCGAAACCAGCGATGCAACTGCCGGCGGAATTTCGCCGGTGCGGCGAATGCGGGAGACAATTTCCGCAAAAGCGCGTAACAACATTTGATCCGTTCGTTTGCGAAGAATAATCGCCGGTGCAAAGAAAATGCGCGGGCGTTGCGATGCCTGTGTATCCGGCGAGAGCGCATCCACATATTCCCCGGCCGGCTCCACCCGGTTCATCCAGTCCATCAACGCTTTTTTGATAATGGTGCGTTCATCCGCATTTTCCGGAAACACCTGCAATTCAGCTTGCAGCAGCGCAGCAGTTTCGGGATCAACCTGTTGGTATAAATCGAGCATTTCCTGCTCCAGGCTAAATTCCAGCCCTTCCGCAGATGGTGAAATACGGATCAGCGATTTGTCAGCGTCGAACACCACATTAACGGGAACGGTAAACAGATGTCGCTGGATAGTTTCGCCGTCCGCATTCTTCCAAAGCAGGCAGCCGAAACCCATCACGACTTCGTACGCTTCGCCAAATTTTTCCTGTCGCTGATACAGTGAAAAAAAATCACTGAATAATTTTTGTGACGGCTGCGACATCCGGGCCTTCTTTTGCCATGGCCACCACTCATCGGCAATGTAGCTTTCCCACAGTGGCAGCACTTCGCTGCGAACGTCTTTTATCTCATATTTTTGCGCATTTTGCGTATCATCGCTATGCGAGATTTGAATACTTTCCAATAATTCCGGAAATTGACGCTCAAAATCGGTTAAATGATCAGGATTCAGCCACTTTTCCAACAAAAACGGCGGTTTGGGCGCATTTTGAATTTCCGGTTTACTGATTTCCAGCCAATATTCACTATTTTGCAAATTCAACTGGCTGTTCACAAAAACCGATTGAACATGGGATTCACGAGGTAAGTTGTTTAGCCAAAATACTTTTTCATATTGATTCACATGTTTTACAGGCTTCAGTTGCAGTTGAATAAGCTCCTGTAAAAATGTATATAATTTTATTGCACGATCCGCTAATTCTTGCGGTGTCTTGGTTTGGTGATCGGTATGTACACTCACGATAATTGCTCTCCTTGTCCTTCCAGAACAAATCTCCTTTTCCGGCGGCCGGTAAAAAAGGCATAATTCGGCCATTTTTAATACCCAATAATTAAAGATATTCCCAAAGTTTTTGTTTCTGTGAATGTCACAAAATCAACTTTTTAAATTTGGAATATTCAAAAAGGCGCATTTTTAACTGATTTGGGAAGAGTTTCAGTTAACTGAAGGGGACAAAAATCTACTTAATGTTGTAATCGCGGGGAACGGGTTACGTTGACAATACTAAATAACAACAACAGCACACCAGCCCACTGAACCCAGCTGAGCACATTTCCGCGCAATGCATATTCCAGAATAATGGCAGTTAGCGGAAACGCCAGTTCGCAAATTGTGGCAACGGAGGCGGTTATTCTTTTTAATCCATAGTAGTATAAAAAAATAGCTGGACCGCCGGTTGTGAGCGCGATCAGTAAAAAAACGGCTTGTTGGGATGGCTGGATATCGGAAATATGGGTGATATATCCGGCACCGATGGCAATAACGGACATCACGAGAGCGGTGAGCGCAAAGCGCAAATACGTTGCAGAAACAAAGCTGATATTGTGCAGCGCACGTTTGCTAAACACGGTTGATGCGGCAAATCCGAAAACCGCCAGCATGGCAAAAACCACTGCTTCCAACGTTTTATCGCCGGTGGCTAAATTTGGCAACCGGGTGCCGAAGGTCATAATATACGCACCGAGCATCGCTAAAAATGCCCAAACCAGAAACGATTTCGGGGGTTTTTCCTTCAACAAAATCGCGGCGAGAAAAATGGCAACGACCGGCTGCAGCTTTTGAATCAGCACCACAATGGATAAATTTACAAAATTTACGTTAAACAATGCGCGGGTAATTGCCATTGTTCCGATGGCGCCGCCGAACACCGCAACAGCCAAAAACGCCAGCCAGTCCCGGCTTTTCAACGCTAAAATTTCTTTGCGGCGTTGCCAAAAAATGGGCGACAGCAACAGCGCAATTAAAGCACTTTCCACAAAAACGACCAGCGGAACGGGCAAACTGTATAACGACGGGCGCAGTGCAATACCGTCAATTCCCCAAAGTGCTGCAGCAATTATCACAAAAATCGGCGCGAAACGTTCCACTCGGTCGCTTACTCCTGAGATTCCGGATATTCATTATTGAGGCAAACTTCGCATCCGACCGGCTGATTGTGTTCATCCGTCACTAATAATTTGTCGGATTTCCCGTTTCGGATAAAAAAATCGTCCAATTGCAAATCAGCAATTTCGCCAAAAATATGTTTGTTGTAGCGATCCAGCACATTTTTGAATGATTCGATTGCGGCGTTGGAAATCGGAAAATCCAGATTCCGGCAACGCATCAGGGTTGAATGGGTTAACATGGTGTGAAATTGTGTTTCGGGACGCAAACATAAATCATGCGCCGAATTGTACAGCTGATCGGCGATTTCGCCACGGATAACCTGCAACAGCGGCAGCGTCGGATACACCCGAACGCCAACTGACAGCCCTTTATTCGCATGAATATGAGCAAAAAGTCCCATCAAATAAATGCGGGTTTCCGGCATCCGCATCAGCCAGCGCCGGGTGACCGGGCGGGCAAATGCGACGTATTCCTGCAAATCTTTTTCAGTTTGCCGGATATAATCCGCGATGGAGCGAACGGTTATGTGTGCAGCCGAAAAATTAATTTGAAAAGCGGCATCGGGATAAAATTGTTTGATGCTGTGACTCAATTCCTGCAATGCATTTTCCAAGCCTTGCACCATTTTGGGGAATTTTGTTAACTCCAGTTTGAAAACCAGCGATGTAAAATGTGCAACTTCCAATCGTTGCAACACATCCATATTAAATGAAAACTGCGGATTGCACATTTGCCGGAAGGCTTCCAAATGGCGGGCTTGCTGGAAATCATCGCTCAAAATTTTGATGTGATCGTAAAAACGGCACAACCGCACCAATTGCTCATGAATTTGAGCCTGTTCTTTTTTCCCGGTGATGCGATACGTTGCGATTTCCAGTTTCCTTTCGTGCTTAAATTAATACGCCAATGCCCAGTGCCATCCCCACCCAAGGATCGCGTAACGTGCTAATTTTCCTATACTTACTAATGGGATAAATTGCGATGCCGGCAAATGAAACAGCCCCGCAGCAACTGTCAGCGGATCTCCGATTATGGGCAGCCAACTAAACAACAGTGAAAAAACGCCATATCGTTGGTAAAAATTTCCGGCTTTTTCGACAGCAGCATCCGACATTCGCAACACTTTTTTGAGCAACCATTGGCTGCCACTTTTGCCGATCCAAAAATTGACCAGCGCGCCCAAAACATTGCCTGCTGTTGCAATCACAACCAAAATCAGCACATCTTCGCCTTCAGAAACCAGCCAGAGCAACGCCGCCTCAGATGTTCCCGGCAGCAAAGTTGCCGATAAAAATGCAGAAAAAAACAACCCAACAAAGCCGATTTCCATTTGGCAAAATTGTCCTGTCGAGATTTGGAACCCGGCCGCCATTTATTGACCGGGTTGCAAATATAGTTACAAATGTACCATTTTAGTACATTTTTTTGCACTTATAGGATAGAAAAAGCGGGGAAGTTATTTCGAACGATTGGGTTTGTAGTTCGGATCGTGCTGATCCAGTAACACCGGATTTCCGTCCGGATCTGTCAAAACGGTGTACGCCGGACCGGTTGACGTTTCATCGGCTTCAACAATCAATTTGATGCCTTTGCCCTTCAGCTCCTGCTGAATATTGCGGACATCCGACGGATTAAACGTTAGCGTGTTTTTGTCGAACATCCCCTCAAATAATCCGATAATCGCGGTTCCGTTCTGCATGATCAGCCATTTTTCCGCTTCGTGATCATCGATAGCCTCAAAACCGAGCGCTTCGTAAAATTTACGCGATGCTTTGATATCTTTTACCGCTAAACTGACCGAAAAATTACCTAATTCCATTGTTGCATCCTTTCTCTATTTCTGAATCTAAAGCGGGTACCGGCAAGAATTGCCACTGCTTTTCACGGCAAAAATCAACCATTTGCCGAACGCAGGTCAACAAATGCGGTGCTGTCTGAGCCGAATCGTGAAAAACAACTATATCGCCCGGACGTAAAGAGTGTCGCAAGTGTTTCATTATTTTATCCGATTGCCATTTAAAATCATATGCCATTACCGACCACAACACCATTTGTTGGTTCATTTTGCGCAGCGCCGGGAAAATCCGTTCGTCAAAAATGCCGTATGGCGGACGAAACAGCGTTGGCATTTTGCCAAATTTATCGCAAATCAGTTGGTTTGCAAATGCCAGTTCCCGCTCAATTTGCGCGTTGCGCAATTCGGCCATTGCCGTGTGGTGAAAGCTGTGGCTTCCCAAAACGTGTTCACCGTAATCCAAATTTACCAATTGGTTCCGGTTGCGAAAAATTTGTTCGCCGGACAGAAAAAAAGTTGCCGGAATTTGCGCATCTGCCAAATAATCCAGCAACGGTTGCGTGACCGGCGGGTGCGGGCCATCGTCAAACGTCAGGTAAATTGCGTTGGTTTCCGGTGGAAAAGACCATCGGATTTGTGGAAACGGTTTGAAAAAAAATCGCGCTAAGTTGCGATGGGCTATCATTTTATTTCCAGCGAAACAGTTTGAAAAACCCGGCAAATCCGGCTATCACAATATACGGTATCTGCGCCAGTTCCGCGATGAAAAAATAGATCAACAAATCCTGCCGCTGCAACACATCCAGCGCCCGGCGAATAACCAGATACTCCGGGAAAATTTTCAGCACAACCAGGTTTAGCGCCATTTGTCCGCTGATTACACCGCTGAGCCAGAGCACCGGCAAACCCAGCATCATCACATAAAATATGTAAACGATTAGTAAAAATACAAAGGTTAACGCACCCGGATATTCGCGGCTTTTGGAACCCCAGCGCGCCCGCTGATTGATAAATTGCCGGAGCGTATCGACCGGCTGTGTATAATTGATGGTTGCCGGATCGAGATTGTAGCGCACCTGCCAATTTGTGTGGTGATGCAGAAATTGCATAAATAAATCGTCATCGCCGGAGGGGATATGCGCATGTCCGGCGAAACCGCCAACGGCGTCGAACGCGGCGCGACGATACGCCAGATTAGCACCGTTGCAAATTAACGGATAGCGATTGCCGTTCGCACCAACGCCGGCGAACACCAATCCGGCGAACTCCAGCGTTTGCAATTTATGGAATAACGTGCTTTCGCTTTTGGGGTCGAATGTAACCAGCCCTGCAACCAGCCCGGTTTTTTCATCGAATTGGCGAACCGTTCCGGCAATCCAGTCCGGCTGCACCAGACAATCAGCATCGGTTGTCATAATAATTTCACCGGTGCTAAAGGTTATCGCATGGGCGAGTGCATCTTTTTTGAAGGTAGGGCGATCCGGCTGCCCGTCGTGAGAAATCAGGCGAAAATGGGTTAACCGGGATTCGCGAATGAAGGCTTCGACCGTTTCGGCTGTGCCATCGGTTGACCGGTCATCGATGATGATAACTTCAACATTATCAGGCGGATAGGTTTGTTTGGCAAGACTCGCCAACGTTTTGGCGATATTTGCAGATTCATTTCGGGCAGGAATGAGCACAGAAACTTTCGGAAGTGCCGTTTGCGGCTCGCTCTCGCGTTTTTGCTCCCGCAAAATGCCAATCCAGAAAAACAGGATAATCAAACAATAAACAATTCCCGGTATCAGCAGGGCAATTTCGATCGGGCTCAGGTTCATTTTTTACTTGCCAATGTTGCATCGAATACACCAGAGGACGCGTTCGAAGTCGAAGTATTATTCTGCTTTAATTCACGCAATTTGAAAAGATAGAATGTTCCGAGCAACGCCGGCAACAAAAAATTCAGCACAAAAATCAGCAGCGACGCATTGAAAACAGCTGCTTCGGAAACGGCAAAAAATCCGTAAAAAAATACCGCAATCCCTTCGCGAATACCCAAATCGCCAAAAGTTACCGGCAGCAACGTTTTCACAAACAGCATCGCCGAAACCGCCAAAAATGATTCAATGACACCCACTTCCGTGAACGCATTTACCAAAACGTGGTATTGCAAAATGATCACCAAATACCAAACCAGGCTGAGGAACAGCACCGTCAGGCTGTTGGCAAAAGTGAATTCGTCAAATGTTTGCAACATCGAGCGGCGGCGAGATCCGGGCGGCATCCGCTTTTGGAGCTGTTGCAGAATTTTTTTGAGCAGCGACGGATTGAGCACAACCACCCAAACGGCAACCAACGCGGCTGCGCCGATAAACAGCAGCCATCGGGCATCGTGAATGCTCCATGCCTGATAATGAAAAATGAGGGTGAGCAGCGCAATGCCGCCGAGCGTAAAAATGATTACCTGATTGGCGGCTTTGTCCAACACGTTCAATCCGGTGATGGTCAGGCGATCCTGTCCGGGGAAAAACAGACCGCGCCCCAACTCCCCTATTCTGCCGGGCGTGATCAGCCCGAGTGTGTAGCCAAACAGCAGCGAGCCGAGCACATCTTTATTGCGAATGCCGGCGAAACGGTTGTTGAGCAAATATCGCCATTTGAGATAGGCGAGGTAAATATTCGGCAACAACAGTAGCGCGCAAACAACCAAATACTGCAACTTGGCATTATTAATCGCATCGACAATCGATTCCCGGTTATCGATTTTGTAATACAAAACCGCAATCAACGCCACACCGGCGATTATTTTTAGCCAGTACAGCCAGCGATATCGGGATTTGCCGGTCTTCATGCGTTCGTAAGTTTGGTGGTGTAAACGGTGATCGGTGTGCCGGAATTGCGGTCGAATTCGCAGCCGGCCATCACGCCGATTTTGGCGATTTCTTCGGCGGAATCCAGTTGGTCGTAAACGGCAAACATGGCGCCAACTGCAAAATCGCCACCGGAGCCGACCGCCCAAAAACGTTGGTATTCAACGATATCGCGAAGCGCGTACGCACCGAAAATACCGCCAGGACTAACGATTACCGCTTCCAGATGGCTGGATTCAAACGGGTCTTCCTCATCCTCTTTGGGATTCAGAAAATATTTTTCTTTGAGAATGGGATGCAAAAAACGGAGCGTTTCGAAGATATTTTCGCGGGTATCGAGCTTCACTTTTTTGGTGTTTGTCCGGAGCGCGTTTTCGAAGGCGATTTGCGTTGCCGCAGAGCCGACAAACCCGACAAATGCGTTTTCGGTGCGAAAAATTTTGTCGGGAGATTTGTCATATTTTGCGGCAATTTTCACGTTGCCGGTCGTCGAGAGGGTATCGGCGGCAATCGCGGCGATGCCGTTTTTGCACGCCACTACAATTGTGGACATGTATCGTTTCCTGAATAATTTTCTCGTTAATTTTAAATGGCAATATACAGCGAAAACCGCTGGCTGTCGCCGAAATCATCGTCAAAGGGCATGTAGCTGTAATCAATTTGAAACGACGTTTTGCGGATACCCACCCCAAATGTGACGCTGCGGTTTTCATATCCGTTCATGTAACCGGCACGAAGCATCAGTTGTTTCCAGACGCCGGCTTCCGCACCAACGTGGATGCGCACATCTTCGTCCAGCGGTTTCAGCACATCACCGGCGAGCAGCAGGCTCACCGATCCGAGCATTTTACTGAGGTCGTATGCAGCGCCAACCCGCATTAAAGCAGGCAATTTGGTCTTTTCCAGATTGAGTTCGTTCATGCTACCGAGGTTTTGCAACGCACCGGCGAGGTTCAGGTTTTCGCCCAACCGATAGCGCAAACCGAAATCCACGGCGTAACCGTTGGCGGTGTAGACATAAATTTTCTCGAACAGATATTTGGCGGTAATGCCGACATCCAGCTTTTCGCCAAATTTACGGGCATGCGAAATCCCCAGCGACAAATAATTGGCGCCGAATTGTTCCACAGGTTCGTTCGTTGGAAAATCGCGGGCAGGAATATCGTCCACGCCGAGGCTATACACATGAAATCCCCATGCGGAAGTTTCACCGCGAAACTGCACCGCACCAAACTGGCTGTTGACGGATTCCAGCCAGCTGTTATACATCATCGTTAAATTATTGCGATCCGATGCCATCAGTCCGGCGGGATTCCAATAGGTTGCGGTTGCGTCATCTGCAACGGCGGCGTATGCCTCGCCCATTCCGCCGGCGCGTGCACCCACACCGATTTTCAAAAACGCCATTCCGGTAACGCCGTCACTTTCCCCGGCGAACAACATGAACGAGCTAACCAACAGTATTGCGATAGTTTTTTTCATTTTTTGCAACCTTTTTCTTATCTCCTTTTTCGCTGACGTCAGCGAAACCGATTCTTTTCAGGAGATTCCTGCCTGCGCAGGAATGACCTTATTTGTCACCCCTGCGAAGGCAGGGGTCTCATTTTATTCGATGAAAATTGAATAAACAACTGTGATTTAACAAATTAGCGAATTTCGCGGTTCGAATTCGAAAAAAGTCAAAATAAAAAGCGCCATGAGAAAATATGACTGACGCCTTCGTCCACCGCATCACCGACGAACGCGTAATCCAGAATCATGCTGCTGCTTTTGAACGGATGAAATTTCAATCCGCCGCCGAGGGTGAGGTGATCGGTGTCGTATCCCGCGCGAATTGCGGCAATGTCCATCAAATATTCCGCGCCAACGTGTTGTTTTTCCGTGCCTTTGTTGTTCCACTCAAAATCGTATGCCAGCGCCAGATTTTTTAGCGGCGTTTGGAAAAATAAACCGGCTTTCTGGGTTGCCGGAAATGCGTTTTCCGTTTCGATGCCGCGGCTGAACAGCTCGTTGGTGTTGGATTTCAGCGATGCGTTGGCATCTTTTAATTGATAACCGATGGTCAATTGCTCAACCGGGCGAATCATCACCCCAAAATCGAAACCAAAACCGCTACCGCTGTAATCAAATTCTTCGTCATCGGAAATACCTTCCCGCAGAAATTTTACAGCGATGCCAATGGTGATTAAATCATCGCGAGTATTTTGCAGTAACCCGTCCATCTGAAGCAATTTCACCATATTCATCGAAAATGCGGCGTAAATAGCGTTTAATCCGTGATTGATATCGCCAACGTTTTCACCAACGGAACTGTATGCCGTCAGATCGCTAACACCGCTGTTAATCCAGCCGATGGCTGCGCCAGCGAACGGCGGTAACGGTGCACTAAGTCCGATAAAATTGAATTCGCGATCCAACGACATGCTGCTATACGACAGCGCAAACTGGCGTTTTTCCAGCCGGGATAATCCGGCAGGATTGTAATACATGCCGAATGCGTTGTCCGCACTGGCAACCTGCGCGTTGCCCATCGCCGTGCCGCGTGCGCCCAACCCGATCCGTAAAAACGATCCGGCATACCCACCGCTGCCTTCCGCGAGCAGTGTTCCGGTTATCAGAATAATCGATATAATGGTCATTCCTGCGAATGCAGGAATCCCCTGATTTTTTCTACGAACAAAGTTCTCCATATAAATCCGTCCAATCGGGATTAATATTATTGATTTCGTTTTCTTTGAATTCCCGCTTCCATTTTTTCATCTGCTTTTATTTCAAAATGGCAGCTTCAATATTCTCTGTTTGAAGATACCAAACCAGTTTATGGCAATTGTATTTTGCTGAAAAACCTTTGATTATATTTGACTTATGTTCATAAACCCTGCGGCACAAATCATTGGTTACGCCGATATACAGTGTTGTGTTATGGCGATTAGCCATCATGTAAACGTAATAATTGTTCATATATAATTACGTTTCAAAGTTATGAGATTCCTGCCTGCGCAGGAATGACCGGTCTTATTTTAGATTTGGAGATTCCTGCCTGCGCAGGAATGACCGATTTTCTTTGGGTTTGGAGATTTTTAACCACAAATGAATTCATGTTCATTCACGGCAACCATCAATTAATCACCACAACCTTGCCCCAACTGACTTCGCCACCGACACTGGCACGGAAAAAATAGACGCCGTTATCAACCATCCGACCGTTGCTGTCGGAGCCATCCCAGATCACACTGCGATCTTCCGTTCCGGCAGGAACTGCGGCAATGCTGCTTTGGATGGTGGTCACTTTTTCCATCGCGAAATTGTAGATATCCACCGTGACATCGGCTGCGCCGGAAACGTCAAACTGGAAACGGCAGGGGCGGTCGGTGTGTGCCGGCGTAAACGGGTTTGGATAGGCATACACTTTGGGATCGGTGCGTTCTCGGGTGCTCACAAAACTGCGGTAAATCGTCCAGTCGAAACCGCTGTTATCGGTGCTGGCCAGCCCGTCCGACGATCCCGCCCAAAAGCGGTGTTCCGGCGCCATTGCCGGTGATGTTGCGACTGCGTAAAATGTGTTGGTGTAAATCCCCTCGCCGCTCACTTTGTCGCGAATGGGCGGCACGATAAACCAGTTCTCGCCATCGTCGATGGATTTGTAAACGCCGCTTTCCGTTGCCACATAAATCGCGGAATCGTAAAACGCCACATATCGCGGGAAAGTGCCGTCGGAAAGTTCATCTTCCAGAAAAATATCCCAGGTTGCGCCGCCGTTGGTGGTGCGGCTGATCGCGTTGAACTCACCTTCCTCGCTGGTGAGGGTGGTTGCCCAAACGCTGTTATCATACGGATTGTGCCACATGCCGATCACCCAGTTACCGGAAATCGGGCGGTTTTGGTTACTGCTGGTGAAGCGCTGCCAGGTTTGCCCGCCATCGCTGGTTTTGCTGATGCCACCGACCGTGCCCACCCAAATATTGCCGTTTTCCTGCATCACCGAAAATCCGCGATGGTTGAGTTGACCGAGCACATCATACGGTAATCCGTCGGTTGTGATGGTTTCCCAGGTTTGTCCGCGATCCAATGTGCGACGAATGCCGCCGCCCCAACTGGTGATCCACACTTCATTTGCGCTCACCGCGATCAGATCGAACGAAATATTTTGCACCGGCGTAGTGGTCGGCTGTTTGCCGTTGGCGGTATCATCGCGGGCATCGACCGGCTGCGGGATGTAATTCCATTCCGTGCTGCCCGGCTCGCGATAGCGAATGCCACCGCCGGTTTGCAGCTCGGTGCCTTCTTCCACCAGCGAATCGAATCCGGTCGTGATCCACAGCGTGCCGTCCGGTCCGATATCCAGCGCCGTAACGCCGCCGCGACCGCCGTAATCGTCCTCAGTGTATTGCTCCCAACTGCTGCCGTTATCATACGAAATACCCAGTCCGCGACCCGCGCCGACATACAGCGCGCCATTCAAATAATACAGGTCTGTAATGCTGTTGCTGATCACGCCGTTGCGCGCCGGCGTTTCCTGAAAGCTAAATTTTTCAACCACTTGCGCAACAGCGATATTCGCAAAAAGGATACCCGCAAACAGCAAGGTAATGTTCAGTTTTTTCATTTTTTCTCCGAATGAGATCTTTAGTTACGGCAAAATTACCAGTGAATCAACTACCGCTGCGGATAAATTCCCGACGCGATCCTGCGCCTCGAATGTGAAATAAAATGTGCCCGACGCGCTCGTTCCGTCGATCAGCAAACCGCGGGAAAAGATGCCGTCGCCGGCAACTTCATCACGGTAGCTATCGAAATCGCCATTGTCAAACATTTCAATCGTGGATGGCGTGCCGCCTTCCCGCTGGATTGTCATGTTTACAATCTGGATGTCGCCCAACCCCTGTGAATCGTCCGCAGAAATGCGCACTTCGATGACGCCGGTGCCAACCGTCGGTCGCGTAACAGAATCCGGTAACGACGGATTGAACATTAACGGAAGTGTATTTTCCAGAAAAATGGTTTGCAAAATAACGTTCGACAGATCGCCGCTGGCATCCGCAACCTGAAACGCAAGTTGGTATTCACCGACACGTTCGGCAGCGTAAGTTGAGTCGATATTGCGGGTTAGCACAGCTTCGAAATCGCTGTTGGCGCTTTCGGTGAACAGCGTGTCTGTCGCCAGCGTAACGCTGTTGCGTTGCAGCCGCATCAGTCCGTACTGGATGTCATCGGTCAAATTACTGTCCAGAACGGTGATGGAAAACGGAATTGGTGCGGTGCCGGATTGCAGCGTATCGGGAATATTTGTCGTCAAAATTTCCGGTGCCACGTTCACAATGGTTCGCGATTCGGCAAATCCTGTTGTCAGCGTTTCGCCGCTGTTGTCGGTCACCGATGCGCGAATAAAAAAGCTGCCGCGCGGAAAAACCAGCGAATCACTCTGAAAAACATTCGAGAAAACGCCGTCACCGGCGAGCACATCGCCACTGCCGGAATTTTGGGTGTTGCCGTCATCCAGCAGCGTTATTTCGCGGAATTGCGTTGTTTGATCCGACTGAAACAGCGTGGCTTTCACCCCGGAAATCGCCGAAATGCCATCGGGATGCGAAATTCGGAACATCAGCGCATAATCTCGCTCGCGGGAAACATCCACAACTGCCGGCGTTTTCACCGTTTCGATGGCAAAAATATCACCGGGTTCCGGCTGCACCACTTCTTCTTCGCATGCCCAAAACCCCGCAACCAACGTCAGCGGAATGAGTAATTTTAAGAATTTCATCAATTTCAAACCTTTGTTAAAAGATTGTTTTTAAGGTAAAAGGCAAAAGTTAAAAGGAAAAAGTTTTGGTCACTTTATCCATTATCGTTTATCCTTATTTCCCCTATTTCGTGAATAAAATGCCGGACCATTCGCCGAGGGTGGACTGGCTTTCCGGCGTAAATCCAATGCGTTGAAAGATGCTCACAAACCGTTCGGCTTCGGTTGCCAGAATGCCGGAAATGAGCAATTTGCCCTCGTTTTGCAAACATTCGTAGAGCGCATCGGCGATCGGTTCCAAAATATGAAACTGGATATTTGCCAAAATAACCGGGAATTTTTGCCCCACAACGTACGAAATGTTACCAACATACACTTCAACGCCATTTGTTTTGTTGAGTTGCAAATTGTGCTCGGCGTTGTCAATTGCTTCGGGATCGATATCGATGCCGATCACAGATGCCGCGCCAAGTTTGCGTGCCGCGATCGCCAAAATGCCAGAACCTGTGCCCAGATCCAAAATGGCTTTTTCCTGCAAATCCAGCGATTGCATTAGTTGAATCATCAATTTCGTGGTTTCGTGGTGACCGGTGCCAAAGGCCATCTGCGGATCGATAATGATCGCATCGCCGGTTGCGCCGTCCGGCAAATTTTCCCACGGCGGACGAACCCACAGTTTTTCACCAATCTGTACCGGTTTGAAATATTTGCGCCACTCAGCGTTCCAGTTTTGATAGGGCAATTTCTCGATAGTCAATTTGGACACATCGAACGCCGGATTGAGCCGCTGCAACACCGAAAAAATATTTTGGTGGTGTTCCGGTGTCCAGTCGCCCGGCAAATAAACGATCCAATCGTCATCACTTTTTTCGTAAATGCCCATACAACCGGCGTTGTGCAGCTCAGCGGATAAAATATCCGTGTCGAATCCGGCTGTCGGCAAATGAATTTCGAAATATTCTTTTTTCATAAGTTTAGCGTATGGCAATATTTACGTTGATACCAAATTCTTTGTAAGTGGTTTTCCCGGTGCGTTTGTTTTCGCTGCTGCTTTGTTCGTAAAACGCGGTGCCGTTCACTTTGGCGCTAAAGCGATAGGAAATCGCCGGGCGCAATTTCCAGTTTTTGGAATCTTCCAATTCCTGAAAATCTTTTTCGGTTTGCTGGCGGGAGAAGCTGCGGTTATCGCTTTTATCAAAAGATAGCGAAAATGACACTTCATTTTTGAGCGGCTTTTTGAGGAACGGCAGCGGCAACCGGAAACCGCGAGTCACGGAATACGATAGGTTAACGTTAAACCCGGACTGTTCCCGTTTGGTGATTGCACCCGCTGTCCGGTAATCGTACGATACGGAACTGTTGGCGCGAATGGTTGCCTGAACATCCCATTTTGTGTTCAGCGTGATGCCCAGCAACGGCTGATAATTGATGGTGTAACTGAGCGCGTCCCGCTGCCCGTTCCGGCTGGATTCGGTTTGTTTTCCGTTGCGATTGTGCTCGATGGACGCGGTTTTGGCAACAATTTTGATCAGCGGCAATTTTTCCGCACCACGGAAACTCACCCGCCAATCGGGGATCAATTTCCACCAATCTTCCTGAGTATTTCCGGGGTCGTCGCCGGTGAAAAATATCGTGTTGTTTTCATTGACGGTTTGTTGATTGTTCGATTCGCTGATCACTTTTTGGGTGCCGTATTTCAGGCTGGCGGTGATGTTCCGGGCGATGTCCAGCGAGATATTTCCGTCAATCTGACGGCTGTATTTGGTGTTCGCCGGCGTGATAATTTTGTTGAAACTGGAATCGTCCTGCACTCCCGGATCGCGGGTCAAGCCAAATTGGAAGCCCAAATCCGGCACCGCATCGATGTTGCTTTGAGCGAGCGAATAATCTTCTTTATAATTGACGTTGAACGATTTGAACGAGTGGAACACATGCCAAATCATTTTTGCAGGATTTGGAACAGAAAATCCGGGACCGCCATCTTCACTTTTTTCACCATCTTTTGATTTGTCGTCATCATTTTCGCTGCCGGTGCGTCTGCCTTTATTGGCGTTTCCGGCCGGTTTTCGGGCGCCCGGTTTGTTGGGATTGTAGATTTCTTCCATCAACGTTGCCATCCGGAAATCCAGCCCGACGCTGTGAGAAACGTTTTGGGTGGTTCCGCGGGCATTGGTTTGCGGGCGATCCAGCGAATAGGTAAAATTGGAGCTGTACGTGTAATTCGGGTTCAGCCAGTTGAACATTTTGGGCGTGTAATTGGCACCGACTGTTTGACTGATTCGCCGGTTTTCGCCAAAATCCAGCCGATTGAAAATATTGCTAACGACATCGCCGGCGCGGATGTTGTTGTCTGTTTCGAAATTGCTGCCGAGGAAATTGCCGGAAGTATCCCTTTCGGCGTTTTCTCTCAACTGCGGATCGTTTTGATAATCCCGCCCGAAACGGAAGTTCAGCGCATCGGTTAACCGCCAGTCCATTGTAAACTTACGGGTTGTTTTTACGTTCACGTTCGGGTCTTGCGCAACGGCTTCCAACCGGCTTTTTCGTTGATCGGTGTTATCTGTCAACGTCATATTTGCGGTAACGGCAGATGGCGTGTAAAATATTTTCTGGCTGGTCAGGAAGCCCAGTTTTTTGCTTTTGCCCAAAAAGCCAAACGGGCGGAAAAAGTTATTTTTCCCAAACGGAACCCGAAAATTTAGCTGGCTGCTGATGGTCGTTTTGTTATTGAATTCTTCCGTTGGGCTGGTGGCTTCGCTTTTCGAATAATCCAGATCGAACCGCAATTGGTTGACGGTGTATTTCAAATACCACGGATCGCGGTTTTTGTCGCGGCGGCTCAGCGTTCCGCCGATCGAGCGGGTTTCGCTGAAGGTGATCTGTTCCTGCAATGCGGAATCGATGCTGGCTGCGCCAAAAAATGTTTTCATCCTGTCGCCAAAACCGCCGGGTGTGTAATTGGTTGGCTCGTCGCTGTTGTAAAAATATTTGGGAACGTTGGTAGTACGATTCAATTTGGCATCGATGGGAATTTCCAATCCCCAGCTTTCCGGCAAAAATTTGTCCACTTTCAGGCTGGCGACATACAACTGGCGCTGTTCGGTTTTTTCTTTCCCGTTTTGGTCGGCAAATTGCTGGTCGAGCCGCCGGAAGTTGTCGTCTTTCAGTTCCCATTGCGCGCTAAATCGCCCGATATCTGCCAACGTTAAATCAGTTTTCAATCGCATGGCAGTGCCGCTTTCGCGCTCCACGCCGGTCAGCCGCATTTCATCCAGCCAGATTTCAGTACCGGATAAATCGGTTTCACCCAGGTTTATCGCTCCGATGGTGATATAATTGATGTTGTGCAAACCGGGTCTGCCAACCACGATAAATTCTTTTTCGGGGAAGTTCGGATCTTTCCGGTAGAACACTTCCACGTTGGATGCGGAATCGGGAATCGGGATTCCGGCGATATCCCGCGCGGTGGCGGCATCGATCCGGAATTCCACATTTTTGGTGCGGGACAGCTCCTCAAAATTAATTTCCAGATTGTTTGCTTCCGCCCATCCGGGATAGAGCGGTTGCCGGTATTCGTAATAGGTGCGGTCTGTCGGACCGAAACGGATATAAAAATAAGGTTTGTCCCCGGCATCTGCATTGAGCAATTCATCACCGTGAACAAACATCTTTAAACGTTTGTAATTAATAAGGTTAAGCTTTTGCCGGGTGAACAGCTTGCGTGCCTCTGCGCGGGCACCGGGACGGAATTCGAGCATCTGCATCGCCAACGATTGCTCTTTGGAAACCGCCTGCGTGATGCGGTCGCGAATACCCTCAACGCCCGGCGGGCTGGTGTAATTGATCGGCGGGCCGCTGTGTTCGTCTGTGTTGTAAACGGTGATGCCGAACGTGCCTTCCGTTTGCTCCAACGGACGATCGGGCTGATCTGCCCAGCCGATTTCTTCCCATTCGTTGCCGACAAAATCGAACGCGGCAATTTGCAGCGAGTCGTATTGCCCCTGCGATGGCGGCAAATCGTTCATCCACAATCGCACAAAATAAACCTGCTGAAATGTGGTATCGGGATCGCCGTAAATAATCCGGTTGTCATCGCGCAGCGGAATGCGATACAATTTCCATCCGGTGGGCGTGCCGTCGTCGAACACAGTTTGTCCGGCGTAAAACGGCTCGTTGGCATCGTCATCCAGCCGGAAGCTGTATTCGATGTAATCATTAAACAGGTTGATATCGCCGTCACCGTCCAGGTCTTCGGTATCGGGAATTCTTGCGCCCTGCTGGCTGGAGTTGCCTTCGGTTCCGTTGATGCCCAAAAATAGCGGACGGGTATCGCGCGGCGCCAGCCAGTCGTCGTCGCCGGCATCCTGAAACAGCGGATTGGTGTTATCGTTCGAAACACCGTCGATACCGGAATCTTCGCCTTCATCCAAATCCAGCAAACCGTTGAAGTTGCGGTCTTCCGTGTTCAAATTTTGATACGATTCAACGGGAATCGACGGGTTGTTGTAGTCGGGGAACGAACCGCGCACATAATAATCCTCGCTGATTCGCCCGAGGTCGATGTTCACCTGACCCGTATTCCCACGCACCCAAAGCTCGATAAATTTGGTTTTTTGCTGATCCGGGAAAGAAATAGTGCTGCGCATGATGCCTGCCCACGCGCTGTCCACCGGAACACCGTCATTTCGCCAGCGCAAATTGAGCACGTTGGTGGTGGTTCCGGATTGTGCCGTCACATCCCGGTCCGGGAAAATGCTTTGGGTGGGAATTTGGTCGAACGGATTGAACCAGTTGAACTGCAACCGGTTGTTATCCATCGATTGAATGAAAGCGCGGCGCTGGAGCGGATTTAATTCATAATCAATTATTTCGTTGGATAGCAGCCGGAAGCGCATGGGCACAGACGCCGGCGACCAGATGCGATATTGAATACCGAGTGTGGTAAAACGGCGGCTGCCCTCAAAATCGTCGATGTATGCGACACCGTCGTTATCGCCGGTGCTTTTTTCGTTGAAGGTGTTGGGATTGGGGCGAACCTGGGCAATTTCCGCTTCCAATCGCAATTTGGATTCGGCGGAAGTTTCGACAATCGGTAATTTATCGAATAACGTGGTTAAAAAATTGGGCTGCATGTTTACAGCGGAGTTGATGTCCCAAATGAAGTTGCGGAACGGTTCCTGTCCCAATCGCACCCGCTGATCGAGCGTGGAGCGGCTGTGATACAAACCGGTTAACCCGATGAAATTATCTTTGCCGAAGGAATATTCCAGACGTCCGCCGAGCAGCGTTTTTTTGTCCAGTTGAAACAGTGCCCCGCGTTCGTATTCGATGTCCACCTGCGCATCGGCGCGACGGGCTTCCGGCGCGGTCAATTCCAACTGTCCGCTAAAATAATCGATGGTGTAATCGACATCTTTCTTCAATTCGCGCCCGTTCAACCGAACCCGTTCGGAGCCTTCCAGCACGTTAAAACCGAGATCAAAATTATTGGAAATGGAGGTTGTGGTAATATCGATGGCAAACTGGCTTTCCTGCTCAATCGCGGTGGAATTTGTGGTGTTGTAAATCTCCACCCGTTCCTGCTCATTCCATTCCTCACCGAACAGGCTGGTCGGGTTAAACGGTGTGAGCGATGGGAAAATCATGTATCCGCTCGCCAAATCGAAAATGAACCGTTGCCGGATGTCCACTTTTTTATCGCCGCCGGAAACTACCGCACCCTGTTCATTCAGCCGGTCGATCCCGGTGAGAAAGTTGTAGGTTTTGGCGCTGGTGGCTTCAACCTCGTTATCCGTTCCATCGCGGTAGTACACAATTTTGGCGTCAAAACCGTCGGCTTTTACACCCAAACCGCCGAGGTTGTACACGTTGCGCATGGTCAATTTCCAAACCGGATATTGCGGCTGGTTGATCCCGTTGGGCTTGATCAGCCGCAAAAACAGGTTGATATCATTTGCGCCAACGCCCGTAGTATCGATGTTTTGATATAACGTTCCAACCGTATCCAGATTGGCAGTTGCATAAGCAATACCAATAATTTCATTGGTTTGCGCGGTTCCGTTCAGCCAAAAATAACCGCGTTGATAATCATAATTGTAATCCTTGCCTTCTTCCAATCGCTTAAAGTTACCTTTTTCAACCCTTCCGCTTTCCAATGGCGTTGCGGATGTGGTCGTTTTTGGATCGATACTGGCTAAACCGACTACCGTTTCATCACGGTTCTGGCTGGAATTGGTCGTTTTCCAAACATCCAGCTGAGTGATAAACGTTCCGGGTTGCAGTTGCAAAATCATCTGATCGGGATCGATCTGGGTTTCAAAATCCTGCTGATAAAAAGTATCCACGAAGAAAAATCGGTTGTTCACATAATCGATATCTTTGATGCGCTGGGTTTGTTCACGGGCGGAACCGGTGATGGAAAGGCTCTCGTTTTCGCCGCGTTCCAAACTGGCGATACCGGTAAATTTGAATTTGCCAACCTGCATTTCGGTTTTCAATCCGAACAATCCCTGATTGTTGGAACCGGAAGAAACATAGTTGGTCGCCGGCAGCGACAGCGCCACGTTACCCGCTTCGATGCGCTGAACGATGTCGTCTTCATCGCCATCGTAGGTTAATTTGAGGGTATTTTCGAAATCGAATGTGGCTTCGCTGTTTTGATCCACCGAAACGGTTACGCGATCGCCAACGCGCCCTTCGACACGGAATTGCTGGGTTTGCTTAAATTTCGGGGAGAAATTTCCGCGCTCCTCCAGCGAGGAAATTGCCGAACCTTCGCGGCTTTCGGTTCGTCCGGCCAGCTCAAACGTGATGTTCCCGGAAACCCGCAGCCCCACGCGATCACCGCCAAAAATCCGCCGGAAAGTTTTGCTTTTTATCTTAACCGGAATATTCAGTTCGATACCGCCGCCGCCGCTTTCGCTGCTGAGCCGCTCCCGTTCCTGCCGGATGCTTTGCCGCCAAATTCTGCGGGTATCGTGTTTTAGCCGTTGCTGAACATAATAATCCAGATCCATCGCAACGGGCATGCGGTAAATGCGGTTGTTGAGTTTTTCTTCAATGATGATAATTTTTTGGGTGCTATCTAATGAAACTTCACGGATTACGCCACGTAATTTTGGATCGGTCAATACCGAATCGATGGCGTATCGTTCGAAGCCCTGATAGGTTTGCTCAAAAATTGGGGTAAAATGGGGATCGGTTGGCTTGACAGAGAAGCCCTGAGCATGCAAGCTTTCGTAACAGAAAACGATCGCAATAAGAAGAATGAGCGGCAAAAGCTTTTTCGCCCTTGGCAACCAATAAATCATAAATAGACGCTTTGCTAACTTTGTGATTTCAATACTAATTATCGTATCAATTTATCGTTGCCATACCTCCATCGTTAAGACCGAAAAATATATGTACTGATCAAGTTTTAAACAAGTGCAATATTCAAATTTATTCGGAAATATCCGGTACTGTGACCGCAATACCGAATGATTTTTCACAGCGAATTATGGTGATGGACTCGAAATAATCCGGCGTGCCAACAGAACAATTTTCTCCACCTGTTCGTCGATACTCAGGGTTGTGGTATCGATACTGATTGCATCCTGCGCTTTTCGCAACGGTCCGTGGTCACGGCTTTGATCGGCTTCATCGCGCTGGCGAATTTCCGACTCGACAACGCCAATTTCCATAACGACGCCCCGCTCGCGGAGTTCCCGTATTCTTCGGCGGGCGCGTTCTTCGACCGATGCTTCCATAAAAATTTTCAATTCTGCTTCCGGGAAAACAACCGTGCCGATATCCCGGCCATCCATCACAACGCCGCCGTTTTTACCGAGCTGCTGCTGTTTGGCAACCAGAATTTCCCGAACGCGGGCATTTGCCGCAACCGGGCTGATATTTTGGGTAACTTCCGGCAGGCGAATATCGCGGGAAACATCCGTTCCGTCGAGAAAAATTTCGGTATCACTGTCGTTTTGGTGCAACTCGATATCGATGGATGCAGCCAATGTTGCCAGTTGTTCCGCATCATCAACGGGAATATTGTTTTGCAGCGCAGCGAGCGTTACCGCCCGGTACATTGCGCCCGTATCAATATAAATATAGTTCAGTCTGCGAGCTACCCGTCTTGCAGTAGTGCTTTTACCGGACGCAGCGGGACCGTCGATTGCAATGGTTATTTTTCGATGTCTCATAAATATTTTGGCAGGTCTAACGTGTTATTCTTCCATCAGTTGACGCTTGTATTCTGCAACCGTTTTTCTCAGCCGGTGCACTTCTTCTTTGGTTAATTCGCGCCATTCACCGGGCTTGAGATCGCTCACCAGAAGTCCGGCAAAATTGATGCGGTGCAATTCCTCCACTTTGTATCCCAATTGCTCGAACATCCGGCGTATCTGGCGGTTACGCCCTTCGTGAAGCTCAACTTCCATGTAGCTGCAATTTCCCATCCTGCGCAATTCTGTGGCTTTGCAGGGTGCAGTTTTTTTGTCGTCCAACATCAGACCATTTTGGAAATGGTGCAAATCAATTGGTTTGATAACCGAGTCCAGCAGTACCCTGTAAATTTTGGTGACTTCAAATTTCGGGTGAATGAGGTGATAGGCCAAATCGCCATCGTTGGTGATGAGCAACGCGCCGGTTGTGTTGAAATCCAGTCGCCCGACCGGGAACAACCGCTGCGGTGTGGCGATCAAATCCAGCACAGTTTTGCGTTTGCGATCATCTTTGGCTGTGGTTACTGTCCGGGCTGGTTTGTGCAGCAAAATATAAATCTGGTCATTTTGATGCTCGATGATTTCACCATCAAATTTAACCACATCCTTTTCCGGATCGATGCGCACTCCAAGCTGGTCAACCACTTCCCCGTTTACGGATACCAATCCTTCGGAAATATACTGGTCACATCTGCGGCGGCTGCCGATGCCTGCCATTGCCAAAAATCGATTTAAACGCACTAGTTCCGGCTTATTCATCCCGGTCTTCGCTGTCGGATTCGTCTTCTTCGGATTCGTCTGTGTCATAATTTTGCATCCCCAATATTTCCGGCGCAATTTCCTTCAAAAATGTTTCGCCAAATCGTTCCTTAATTTCCGAATCGGCGGCAACAATTTCATCCAGTTCCTTCAGTCTTGGCAAATCTTTGAGATCCTGCAGACCGAAATATTCCAGAAATTGGCGGGTAGTTTTGTATAAATATGGATTTCCCGGTACATCAGCTGTGCCGGAAATAGTAATCAGGTTTCGTGAAAGCAACGTGCGGATAACGCCATCGGCGCTGACGCCCCGTATTTCCTCAATTTCGGTACGGGTGACCGGTTGTTTATAGGCAACAATTGCCAGCGTTTCCAGCGCTTTGCTGCTCAACCGGTTCTGGCTGCGCTTAAAATGAAACCGTTGCAAATATTCCGCAAAATCCGGGCGGGTAAACATCAGGTAACCACCCGCAACTTGCTGTATTTCAAAGGTTCGGGCAGTTGCCGAATATTCATCATTCAGCGATTGCACCAAATTGGCAATATCGTGCGATTTCAATTCCGGAATTGCCTCGCGCATTTTTGCAACGGACAACGGTTCGTCAGTTGCAAAAACCAACGATTCAACAATTCTCAATGCTGTTTGCACATCCACTTCCGCAACAGCGGTTGTTTCTGGTGTTTCATTCATTTTGCATGCCGGTTAATTTGTGCTTATTAAACGCAGAAATTAGTCATTCAAAAACGCTTTTGCAAGTGATAGATTTTCCCGTTGAACAGATTTACCGGCAAAGCCGGAATTGCCGCTGCAAAAAACCTGGCGGAATGAAAACGTAATTATTTTTCCAAAACCAGTTTATTTTTGTGCATTTTGCGACTATGTTTGATGATTATTCGAAAGGTGATTGTGAAACAACGGAAACCACTGCAAACGAGGCGAAAATGAGCGGAAAATTACATACAATAAAGGAAAACCGGTTTACCACCTGGCTGGGAAATACAGTTTATAAAATGATCGGCTGGAAGGTGGAAGGGCAAATTCCGGAATCTGTCCGAAAAGCGGTGATTATTGTTGCGCCACATACCTCCAATTGGGATTTTCCGGTAGGCTTGTTTGCATCTTTTGCGTTGGGACTGAGCGGTCACTGGGTGGGCAAACACACGCTGTTCCGTTGGCCGTTTGGCGGTTTGATGCGCTGGTTGGGCGGCATTCCCATCAATCGCCGGAAATCGAAAAATTTCGTGTCGCAGGCTGCGGATTATTTCAAACAATACGAAAATTTCCGGTTGGTAATTGCGCCGGAAGGCACCCGGCGAAAAACAACCAAATGGAAAACGGGATTTTATCACATCGCCAAAGAAGCTACGGTGCCGATCGTTTGTGCGTTCATCGATTTCCGCCGGAAGGTGAGCGGCATCGGCCCGATCATCATGCCGAGTGGCGATTTGCAAAAAGATTTCGAGAAAATCCGGGATTTTTATCTGACGGTTGGCGCAAAACGGCCGGAAAATCGCGGGGAAATTTCCCTTTGATTACAAAAGATTACATTGTTTAAGCGTAGTTGTTTGTGTAACTGACAGAATTTCTTTGCTCAAAATCTGGAGATTTCGGCGCAGGAATCTCCGGTTTATTCTCACAAAAGCATTAAATCGTTATCCAAATGCACAGCGATTAACCTTATATATTTATTCCACTTACACTACTAATTTTTCCACGGAAACAGTGGCGCAAACGGATCTTCCCCGGGAACGAGTTCGTCCAGCGTTGCGGCTGCCCGTATATCGCTTAACTTCAATTCAAACATGCCGTTGCGGTGGATTGTCGCAACTGTTGCTCCGGTTGCCAGCTCCTGCCAGCCTTCCCAACTCAGTTGGATGCCGCCGATCGGCAAAATACTCACCCATAATTTCCAGGCTACCGGCAATCCGTTTTCGCCGACCAGCCACAAATAGCTATCGCCGGGCGTTGCACCGCCGGAAGCATAGGTGATCAGCAATCCGCGCAGCGAATCGGGCGTTTCCACCCATTTTCGGGTAGTGCCGTCGTCAAATAATTTTGCGATGGGATTCAGCCAAAAGCTGTCGTTGCACCAATATTCCCAGGCTTTTTGCACCAATTCCAAATTTTCCGGATCGTTTCGGTCGAGCAATTTTCCCTCCACTATCGCAACACCGCTTTGCGAATTGAGATCCACCAACACAACCGTGCTGCCCCAAACCACTTGCGCCACATGCCGTTCGCGATCCCATAAATGGGCGTGCCGCCCGGCAAATGTCCACGAAATCGCGCCGGTTTGCTGCCATTTTTCGACGTTCACCGCAGCCATCATTTCCCGCGCCAGCGAATCTGCCATTGCGTTTTCCACGCCTTCCGGTAACGATTCGTTGGCAATCCACAGCGCGATTCCGGTAATTGCGATGAACGAAACAGCAATCAGCAGCAGCATTTTGGGAAAAAAATATCTTTTTTTGTAGGCCCCGTTTGAACCGGGAACGGGAATTTTTTGATCCATTTTAAGACTTCTAATCTATTGTTTAAGATATTTTTACGTTATTTATTTTTGCGAAATTTTGAGCGCAATTTTTCCACCAGACCGGAATTTTTTTTCGGTCTGGTATCGCGACGATCCAGCGATAACGAATTGAGAAATGTCATCGCTTTCTCGAAATCCGGAAATTTTTTTTCCTCTCGCCGGAATGCGCCGGTGTGTCCGTAATAGCGCCCGTTTTTGCGCTGAATCCCGTGTTTTTTGTGCAGCAATTCGTGATACATCACGTAATCCACCACAAAATCGGGCACGTTGGGCTGATCCAGCGTTACCGAAAGCATGATGGTATCGCGAAGCTGGTGGTAGTGACCCATTTTTCCGGTGGTGAGCATTTCGTTCCAATGCAGGTTCGGGCGATCCATTTTTCCGTTGAAATATTGGTTGTTCACCCGTTCAAAAATGGCTTCCAAATCGTGCACCTGACCTTTTGTCTGGCTTTGGAGCGGTTCGGTTGCGCCATCCATTTCGGCGATTATCTGTTGAAATTTGGCGGTTTGCACAAATTCATCCAACAATTTATGCGAAAAACGGCGTCGTGAAAATAACCGCTGCAAAATTTCCGTCCAAACATTTTCCGGCGCGGAAATCAGCCCTTCGCTGCATCGCAAAAGCATCCGGTCCGGATAAGTTTTGTAGCGATAAATATAACGCATATTGCTAAACTGGATTTGCACCGGTTTTTCGAGCCGGTTGCCGGAAAGCCGGTTTAGTACCCGGATTGCAGTTGCCAAACCCGCCAAATGCGACCGTAAATTTCCCGCGTCGCTCAAAAAAACCAGCCAGCAATAGGCCATTTGCGATGGCTTCGCTAAATGGGCGGGCGTCAGGTTTTGCTGCCGGGCAACGGCTTCGATTTCGGCGGCGTGATCGCAAATGGTTTGGTGCAACCGGGAAAAACTGCGCTCATCGGTCTGCAATTCGGAAAGATTTTCCCAGATTTCCGCAGAAAGCATTTCAGAGGTGCCAACGATATTTCGAATCCGTAATTCGCCGGCGGGCGGTTGTGTGTTGTGCGGATTTTCATTAACCGGAAGATTTTCCAAATCCAGATTTTTCAAATAGTTATACGCATTTCGCGATGGCGCGGGCAAGTGCTGCGGCGTGCCGCGTTGCTGGCGACAAATCTGTTCAACCTGCGCGATAACATGCTGGATGCGTTCGCGAAAAACAGCCACCTCCGACGGCGGAATCCCGGCTGCCAGTTGTTGGCGAACCTGGTTAAATATTTTTACCAATCCATTGATCCGAATGTGCATTGGCTCCTGAAAGCTCCGGTTTCGTTTAAAAATATGTCACTTTTTCGCTAGTTACGCATAAAATATCCGGCAAATCGGGAAGACTTACAAACGGTTTGTTAATTTGCCAATTGCCCCGCTGCAACTTTCCCCCTATTTGCTTTTGAACCAATGCGTAACTAAATTGTAAAAGATGAACATCGCAACCAAAATGCCAAATTCTGATTGCGATAAACGTTGAATTAAGGAACAATAAAGATATGTTTTCATTGATTTTAGGATTACTAAATGAAATTTGGATTTTGTTCGTGGAAATGGCGCCGTATCTGCTGCTCGGATTTCTGGTAGCCGGATTGCTGAACCTTTTTTTGACCCGCGAACAGGTAGCAAAACACCTCTCCGAACGCCGATTTTCATCGATTTGGAAGGCATCATTATTGGGAATTCCACTGCCGCTGTGCTCCTGCGGTGTGATTCCGGTTGCCGCGCATCTCGATAAACAAGGTGCCAATCGCGGCGCAACCCTTTCTTTTCTGATTTCCACGCCCACAACCGGTGTCGATTCGATTTTGGCAACATACGGATTGTTGGGTCCGTTGCTCACCATTGCCCGGCCGGTTGCCGCATTGGTTAACGGATTGTTGACCGGTTCGCTGGCTATTTTTTGGGATAAAGAAAAAGGAGCCGATGGCATCACCCAACCACAACAATCGCCATCCTGTGCAATTCCGGAAAATAGCTCACCGGAGGCATCAAAAAATCTGATCGAAAAATTGAAATCCGCCATCAACTACGGTTTTGTGGAATTGCTGGAAGATGTGAGCAAATGGCTGGTCATCGGCATTATCGCGGGCGGAATGATCAGTTTTCTCATCCCCACCAGTTTTGTGGAAAATTATCTGGGCAATCCGCTGATGTCTTATTCGCTGATGCTGCTGATCGGCATTCCGATGTATGTTTGCGCAACCGGCTCAATTCCTATCGCGGCTGCGCTCATTTTAAAAGGAATGTCCCCGGGTGCAGGATTTGTGTTCCTGTTCGCCGGACCGGCGACCAATACGGCAACCCTCTCTTTTGTGGGCGGCAAATTGGGCAAAAAGCATCTGATTTTATATCTGACAACGATTTTATTGTGCAGCGTGGCATTCGGCGCGTTGATTGATTATGTTTGGATAAGCGCCGGGCAAGATTTATCGCTGATCAGCGGCGCAATGGAAATGCTGCCCGAATGGCTGAAAATTGCATCCGCGCTGCTGCTGCTGGCGTTGATGCTTCGTCCGTTTGTCATGCGGTTTATCAGCAAGCCGGTTTCCGATGAAGGGCTGCATTTTGAAGTGCCGGACATGAATTGCGAACATTGCAAAAAAACCATTACCGGTGCGTTGCAGCAAGTGGATGGCGTGCAAAACGTGAACGTGATGTTATCGCTTCGGTTGGTGCAGGTTGTCGGCAACGCCGAACGCAACGAGTTGGAAAATGCGATCCGCAATGCGGGTTATAACATTACGGATGTGCGATAGCACATTTGCCAGCGCAGTATTTTATGTTAGCTTATTTTTAGTGATCGTTTTACAACATTTTTCGCGCAAACTGCTAATAATTAACATTTTAAACACATAATAAAACGGCGGTCAACTTACGAACCGCAGTTCAACATCGAATTATCTCTGTCGCAATTGTTTGGAAATCGTGTTCATTTGCAGCTATTTAGCTGAATTTCAAACATCATTTTAACAAAAAGGATGTAGATATGAACCCGACAATCATTCCCATATTTCCGCTAAACGTGGTGCTGTTTCCCGGCATTCCCTTACCGCTGCATATTTTTGAGGAACGCTATAAGGAAATGATTCACCACTGCATAGAAACCAACGCCGAATTTGGCGTTGTGCTATACGAAAAAAGCCGGGTTAGTCAGGTGGGATGTTCAGCAATTGTTCAGGAGTTGCTGGAAGAATATGAAGATGGCCAAATGGACATTCTCACCGAAGGCATTCGCCGGTTTCATATTGAACGGATTATCGATGAAAAAAGTTATTTGCAGGCGGAAGTCAAATTTTTGCCGTCAGCTAAATCGATGCCGGAAAACAAGTTACTTCAGAAAAACGCCTATCTTTTTCTCAGAAAAATAATGCGCTTTACCGACCCGCAATTGAACAGCGAACTGTTCCGCGATGCCGATACGCTGCAGCTCTCCCACCTCATCGCGGCATCCGGCGGATTTAGTCTGGATGAAAAACAGCGCTTTCTGGAAATGGACGATGTGCCCGAACGGCTGGAACTGATGATGGCGGATAAAAAATCGGTGATGGAGCGCGTCCGGCTGCATCAACTGATTAAAAATGCTGAATTTATGGAAGGCAATTTCTCACGAAACTAATGTGCTGGAATACAGAAAATCGTTAAACGGAAAAGCAGTAGATTTCAGAAAAAAGGAGTTACGGGATGAAAGACCCCAGAATTGACAAACTGGCGAAAGTGCTCGTTCGCCACTCCACAAAATTACAGCCCGGCGAAAAAGTACTCATCGAAGCGTTCGATATTCCCAACGCGCTGGTGCAATCGCTGGTGAAAGAAGCGGTTTCTGCCGGTGCGCAGCCGTTTGTTTGGGTAAAACAGCGGGAAATTGATCGCCAGATATTGCTCTCGGCAACCGCCGATCAGCTGAAAAAACTCGGTGAACACGAGCTTTCGCTGATGCAGCAAATGGATGCCTACATCGGCATTCGCGGCGGAATGAACGTTAACGAATTGTCCGATATTCCGCAGGATAAAATGCGCATGTATCAAGATTACGTGCTAAAGCCCGTGCATTTTGAGGAGCGCGTGAACCGCACCCGCTGGTGTATTTTGCGCTACCCGAACGCATCTTTTGCGCAATTGGCCGGCAAAAGCACCGAAGCATTTGAGGATTTTTATTTCGACGTGTGCACAATGGATTACGACCGGATGGAAAAAGCAACCCAGCCGCTCAAAAAATTGATGGAACAAACCGATCGCGTCCGGCTCGTTGGACCTGGAACGGATTTGCGGTTTTCCATCAAAGGCATTCCGGTGATCGGTTGCGCCGGCACCCATAATATTCCCGATGGCGAAGTGTTCACCGCGCCGGTTCGCGACTCCGTGAACGGACAAATTTCTTACAACACTGCCACAATTTATCAGGGCACCACATTTACGGATGTGAAACTCACCTTCGAAAATGGCAAAATTGTTGACGCAACATCGGACAAACCTGAAAAAATCAACGAGATTTTTGATACGGATGAAGGCGCCCGTTACGTTGGCGAGTTTGCGATTGCGTTCAATCCGTACATCACCGAACCGATGCTGGATATTTTGTTCGATGAAAAAATTGCCGGTTCGTTCCACTTTACACCCGGAAAAGCATACGAAGATGCGTTTAACGGCAACGTTTCCAACATCCATTGGGATATGGTGGTTCGCCAAACCGAAGCTCTCGGTGGCGGCGAAATCTGGTTCGATGATGTGCTCATCCGCAAAGATGGCATTTTTGTGCTCGACGAACTGAAAGGTCTGAATCCGGAAAATCTGAAGTAAGCGGATGGGTTCAGCTTTTTTACAGAAGACATTTTTGGGGCGAACAACCTGTTCGCCCTTTGTTTGCGTCGTGACAATTCTTTACAATTCCAAACAGCAATTGATTTGGTTTTAACACCCACCTTTTCATAAATTCCAAAATGCAAACGAACGTAAATATTCCGTCACGGTTAAAGCGCATCGCGATTGCGCTGGTTGCCATTACGCTGCTGCCGGCAGTGCTGATGCTGCTGAAAGAGTGGTCCTATCTCAACGAAAACCAGCAGATGATCGACGAGATTTATCGCCAGCGACTGGAAACGATCCTTTTTTCGGTAAACCAATATGCCTGGGATGTGGTCAACAGTTGGGCCGGCGAAGTAACGCAGATTCAGCAACATAATATCGACAATCCCAGTGAGCAGCAACTGGAACAATTGTTGGGTCGCAACCGCGCACTGCAGGCGATATTTTTCACCGATTCGCTGGGCGCACAAATGCAGTTTTTTCAAGGGCTTAGCGGCAGTGAAAATTCCGGTCAGCGTCCGGCACATTTTCAGGAATTGATGAAAAACAATGCGCAATTACTGGGCAAATTGCGCCGCTATCGCGAATCCGGTTACCGCAAATTGCAGCCGCTCAGCGCGGACAGCAGCAGCGGTTTAACCTCGCTGATTTTCCCGATCGAATCGCCGATTAATGCCGAAATACGCTTTGCCGGACTGGTGCTCTCGCCCCGCGAATTTATCGAAATTGAGCTGTTTCCGAAAATGCAGGAAGTTGGCGGCGACCGTTTTTTGATGGCCTGCATCTCCGGCGACGAGCAATTTTCATTTGCCAATGCGCCATCCATTGATCTGGACGCTGCCACCCGAAAACAGGAAATTTGGTTGTTTCCCGATTACGAACTGGCGATCCGCGAACGCGGCGAAACGCTGGAAGAAATGGCGCAATCGTGGTTTAAAGTAAATTTGATGCTGGTATCGCTGCTGGTGCTGCTGATGGTTAGCGCAGGCTGGTTTATTTTCCGAACCGTCCGGCAGGAAATGGCGCTGGCACAGCTTAAATCCGATTTCGTTTCGAACATTTCCCACGAACTGCGCACGCCGCTAGCGCTGATTCGCATGTATGCGGAAACGCTGGAAATGGGGCGCATTCCCAATGAGGAGCGCAAAAGCGAATACTACCGGATTATCGGGCAGGAAAGCGAACGGCTCACCCATTTGGTGAACAATATTTTGAATTTTTCGCGAATTGAAGCGGGCAAAAAAGCGTATCATTTGCAACCGGTTGTGCTGAACGACATTGTGGAGCGGGTGCTGGAAAGCTATCGCTTTCATCTTGAAAATAAAGGGTTTACGCTGGAAACAAATCTCGAAAAAGCGCTGCCGGAAATTCAAGGCGACACAGACGCACTCAGCGAAGCGGTGATTAATCTGGTCGATAACGCCGTGAAATACAGCGAAACCGAACACTGGATCGACATCACAACGGGATCGGAAAACGGGCAGGTTTTTGTGGAAATCAGCGATCGCGGCATCGGCATTTCGCCGAAAGAGCAGCAGCGTATTTTCGAGAAATTTCACCGCGCATCGGACGCGCTGGTGCACAACACAAAGGGCAGCGGATTGGGACTTTCGCTGGTGCAACACATCGTTCGGGCGCACAACGGCGATATTCAGCTCAGCAGCCAGCCCGGAAAAGGCAGCCGTTTCCGGCTGTTATTTCCCGCTGCACCGGATGACCATTAGCGTGTGATCGTCCACCCGTGCGTGACTGCCGTAAAACTGGTTGAGCGCCGCATCCACATTCTGCTGAATGGCCGTTGCGGTTTTCCCGCGCAACCCGTTGAGTTTATCGAGCAGTTGTTTTTCCTCAAATTGCAGCACTTCCTCGCCGTCGGATTTGGGGCGATTGGCTTCGATAACGCCATCGGTGTAAAACACCAGCGTATCGCCGGCGGACAAATCCAGCGAAACACTTTCCAGATTTTTTTCGAACAAGGTTTCTTTCGCGCTCAGCCCGATTCCCAACCCTTTCGATTTGAGAAAACGGATCGGCGACCGGTAATCGCCGGGCATCAGCACCGGTTCCGTGTGTCCGGCGCGAACGAACGTAACCTTATTATTTTCAACATCTAATATACCGACAATCAGCGTTACGAAAATCTGGCGATCGCCCACTTTTGTGGCAAAATAATTATTCAATTGCTGGCAAATTTGCCCCGGATCATCGGTAAACTGGCTGGAAAACCGGATGAGGCTCATGCACTGTGCCATGTAAAGCGCGGCGGAAGAACCTTTGCCGGACACATCGCCGATGGTAAACAAAATGCGTACCGGCGTTCCGTCTGCATCATTTTTTACGCTGAAAATATCGTAAAAATCGCCGCCGACTTCGGTAGCGGTGTGCAGCACGGCAGCGACTTCGAATCCCGGCGTTTGCGGCAAATGGTGCGGCAACAACCCGATTTGCACATCCCGAGCATTTTGCAATTCGAACTGCAGCCGGTCTTTTTCGCGGCGTTCTTCCATCGTTTCTTTGAGCCGCTCGCCCATTTTGTTAAAACTTTGTCCGAGTTCAACAAATTCGTCATTGCCTTCAAAATGAATCTGGTAATCCAGATTTCCGGCGGAAATTTGTTGAATACCATCGCGCAGTTGTTTGAATTTTTTGATGATAATTTTGTGAATTTGCGTGCCGAATCCGATCATCCGCTGGATGATAAAAAAGTTCAGCAGCAAATAAACCAGCAATGCAATGGCGATAACCGTAAGCAAATCGTTCCATTGGAACGTTGGACGAACTTGCAACACCACATCAAAAACGGCAAATTTTCCGGTGTTGCGGTTTTCCCAAATCGGCACAAACACCCGACCAAAAGTAAATTTCCAATATTGCAAAAATCCGAAAGTCACGTGGGAATTATTCAATTCGCCGGAAGATGAATCGCGAATTGGCACCGCTAAAGGGTTGATTCTACTGTAGTTAATCAACCCGACCGGAAAAATATGCATATCCTGTTCGATCTGCCACAAATCGAACCTGCGGTAGTGCCAAAGCCACTGGTCATCGCCTGCGGGATAAAACAGTAGCTCCGATCCACCCAAATATCGCTGCGGATTAGCAATTTCCCGGGCTAAAAATGTGGTGTCAATTTTGGTGAGGGTCAGGGTTTCCGTGCTGTCCTCCGTTTCCGTTCGGGCGAACAAAAAATAATCGCCGCTGAGCGAATCATCGGGAAACGGGTTGTTTTGCGGCACCAGTCGCAGAACGCCTTTTCGGGGCAAAAAACGGGCGTTTATCGGCTCGTAACCGTCCAGTTTTATCGTTGCTTCGGAATCGACATAGGTAAAATGATGCAGTTTTTCCGATTCCGGCGCGGCTGTGGCCGATTGCAGAAAATCCACAATTCGCCCGCGAACGGTTTGCGCCTGCCACGTGGTAATAAAGCTGTAAAATATTAGAATCAGCGAAACCAGTTGAATCAACTGCGGAATTGAGGATTGAAATAAACCGGAAATTTTTAATTTCCGCGCCAGCGAAGCGTGGTTGTAAATGAGAATCGCCGGAATTTTGATGACCACCGCGAGCACATACGCCCGGAGATATTGATAAAACACGCCGGGCAGTTCGAACCAGATTTCTTTGTAAAGAAAGGTTTGTTCACCAACGTCGGCAACCGGATTCAGCCAAAAAAGTATTTGCAAAATCGCCAAAAAAATACCGCCGTAAATCAAACACTCAATTTGATTTAGCCGATCCAGCCAACTGGTTTGTTTCAGGAAAATGAGCACTAAAATCGCCTGAAAAACGATGCTCAGAAAATAGCTTTCCGAATCGAGCATTGAGGAAATCGGAAATCGCAGCAGCAACAGCCAGATCAGCACCCAGCCTTTTCCGGCGGTATTGACCAAAATGAGCAACGCCAGCGAAAGCTCGAGCAACACCAAAAACAAAATCTGGAAGGAATTGCTAAACACACCGGTTTGCAAATCATCAACCATTGAAACGGGAGACGGCAGGATAAACCACACCAGCAAATATTCGATCAGCCAAAGACCGGCCAAAAAACTCCACAGCGCTTCACTGGGTGGTTTCAACTGTTTTTTTAACAGATGACCCAATTTGAACAGCAGAAAAACGTGCACAAATGCAACCACAGAATGCAATGTTTTGGGCAGTTCCGGCGAGAAAATATAGAAAAATGTTACAAAGAAACCCGCAGCGTACAAGAGAAACCGCTTATCCAGCCAGTTGAACCGGCGGATCTGCTCCCAAAATTGCTCAATTTGCTCGGTGATGTTCACTTTTTCAGTTGACAACGATGGATTCCCGGAAAGCGTTGGTTGTTTACTCATCAGATCTGTCGATTCGTCCGCGATTGCGTTTGATATCTGAACGATGTTTTTTCTTTGCAATTCGTTTCTGCTTTGAAGCAAAACTCGGTTTGGTTTTACGGCGCTTTTTCACAGGTGTTGCCGCTATTCGCAAAATTTCTACCAGCCGTTGAATGGCGGCTGAGCGATTTTTTTCCTGCGACCGAAATTCACGGGCGACAATCAGCAGATCGCCGGAATCCGTGAGCCGGTTGCCCAATTTCGCCAAAAACAGATCGCGAACATCTTCTGAAAATGTGGCTGCATTGACGACATTAAATCGCAACTGTACCGCCGTTGAAACCTTGTTGACATGCTGCCCACCCGGTCCCGAAGAACGGATAAATCGTAATTCGATGTCGTTTTCATCGATAAAAATATTGTCTGTAACATCAATCATATCAAAAGCTTAGATATTTAAAAAATAAAGAACAATAACCGCCGGCCGATCGCCAAAGCTACGATCAAAATCAGGTGCGAAAAATCGGCAACCCGACCGTCGGATAGTGTAATGGGTTTGATAATTCCGCGGATAAAATCCAGCATCGGTACATAAATCCGGTCGAGCAGCTCGCGGATTTTTACCACTTCTTCCCGATAGGAACTAACAAAATTATTCATGATCCAATGGACAATCACACCCAGAATTAACACATTTACCGCAAAATTAATTAAAGATGACACTATTCTCGCCTCCATTTTGTGTTGCGGTAGAAGATACGGCGAAACCACATGTTTTTCAATAATTAACTGATGTTCCGCCATTTCCCGGCATGGAAATTCCGCCCGGTGAAACTTCCCCTTCTATTTGGCAGTTGAGATATGGAGATAATTTTTGTATTATTGATGCGCAAATATGACAGAAAACAGAAGTGAGCCAATTTGAGATCATTTGACGAATATTCCGGATTACCGACCCACATTAACACCCACCGGTGGGCATGGCAAAAACCCAAACGCGTGTGGGTGAATATTCTATTATTTATTGTTACCATTTTTAGCACAATGGCAGCCGGTGCCGGTTTTCAGGGATACAGCTGGCTGGCAATGTGGGCGGAACCCGCGCTGATTTTTAACGGCTGGCCCTATTCGCTGGCGGTGCTGCTCATTTTGACAACTCACGAATTCGGGCATTATTTTGCCGCAGTTTATCACCGGATGAACGTTACGTTACCGTATTACATCCCTTTGCCGATTCCCGATTTATTTCATTTTGGAACAATGGGCGCGTTTATCCGCATCAAATCGCCTATTCCCCATCGCGTTGCGCTGATGGATGTGGCCGTTGCCGGACCGATCATGAGCTTTATATTCAGCATTATTTTTCTGGCTGTCGGATACAGCATTTTGCCGGATGAAACCGTCGTTCGCAATTTTATCGATACGGTTCACGGGCGGTTGGGCATTACGCCAGACCAGATTGCGCAGGAAGGCTTAACGCTGACGATGGGAAAATCGCTGCTGTTCAGCTATTTTAATGATGTTGTGGGCGGCGGCAAAATTCCAATGAGCGAAATTTACCATTTTCCCTTTATTTTTGCCGGATGGGTAGGGTTTTTGGTAACGGCAATCAACCTGATTCCCATCGGGCAGTTGGACGGCGGACATGTGGTTTACGCCCTTTTCGGGAGAAATGCGCGTTATTTCAGCTACTCCGCATTTGGTGCGCTCGGCGGTTTGACCCTGTTTTTCTATTTTCAACGCGGTTCCGAGGGCATTGTCTGGCTGCCGTGGATGATAATTTTAACGCTGATCGGGCTGCGCCACCCGCCAACCGCCAACGACGATTTGCCAATCGATGCCAAAAGAAAATGGTTCGGCTGGGCGTGTATCATCATATTTTTATTGTGTTTCGCGCCGCTGCCGGTTCATTTGGAATAATTTTTTTGTGCTATTCCGAAAAATTTGACATTCAACAAAACGGAGAAATCACCGAATGGTGCTTTGGACCATCGCAATTTTTATGACAATTGTTTTTCTGGCGATGCTGCTGCTGGTTCTTTTTCGAAAAATTCAGTTCGACGCAGTGCACCGCAATTTTTTGGATTTTGAGGATGAGTTCGGCGGCAACATCGACCGCAAAGGCTTTGCGGTTCGCCCGAAATACAACGGCATTTACAAAGGTCAACCGTTTGCCATTTCGTTCACGTCCGAAAAGGACCAGCAAATCCGGCGCTATTATATTGTTATCACGATGAAAGGGCATGCGCAGAAAAATTTCACCATCATGTCGCGGGAATGGCTGGGCAACGGAAAAATGGATGAAGAACGCCAGCGCGATGCGTTGCCGATAAACAACGATCGTTATTTGCTGGAATCGCCGAATGTTAAGATTATTAAAAAACTGGATGTTAGCGCCATCGAAAATATTATTGAAACAATGGAGCCGTTCGCGTGGATGCTGGTTGGCAAAAGCCAAATGCTGCTGGAACGCGCCTCCCAAAACATCGTCGAAGATACCAAAATTGAAGCGCTTCGCCCGTTGTTGGAAGGGCTTTTCCGGCTTCAGGAAACCACAGGATAACCATGTCATCTACCGAAAATCCGGTTTTTCAACCGGTGCCACCCACCTTTCAGGCGGGTTATGTTGCCGTTATCGGCTTGCCAAATGCGGGCAAATCAACCCTGCTCAATCACCTAATTGAACAAAAATTATCGATCGTAACGGATAAGCCGCAGACCACCCGCAAAAACGTGTTGGGCATTCTCAACGCGCCGGGCTACCAAATTGTATTTATGGATACGCCCGGGATGATCGACCCGCGTTACAATCTGCAGGAAATGATGATGCGGTTTGTAAAAACAGCCATCAACGATGCGGATTTGCTGGTTTACGTGCTGGATGTTGCCGATAAACGCCAAAAACCCGAAGCCGTTCGCGATTTGCTCAGCGGCGCAAAAGGCAGACCGGTGTTGCTGGCGCTGAACAAAATCGATTTGCTGGGCGATCCCAAAAAAGTGCTGCCGATGATCGAAGCGTATCAGGCGGTTTTCCCGTTTACCGGAATTTTACCGATTTCCGCCGAACGCGATATCAGTCTGGACAAATTGGTGGCGGAGATGGTCAAATCGCTGCCGATCAGCCCGCCGTTTTACCCGACGGATTTCATCACCGATCAGCAGGAACGTTTTTTTGTCGCAGAAATTATCCGGGAAAAAATTTTCACACTGTTCAGCAAAGAAATCCCATACGCAACCCACGTTGAAGTTGAGGAATTTCGCGAAAGCAATGGTGCGAAAGATTACATCCGTGCTGTTATTTATGCGGAGCGACAAACCCAAAAGCAGATCATCATCGGAAAAAAAGGTGAGGCGCTGAAACGAGTTGGCGCATCTGCCCGTAAAGATATTGAGCAATTTCTGGATCGACCGGTTTTTCTGGAATTGTTCGTCAAAGTATCGCCGGATTGGCGTAAAAAAGACAGTTTACTGCGCCAGCTCGGCTATAATTCGTAATATTTTTTGTCATCAATACTCACAAAATCGGGTGTTAACATGCCGAAAATTTTGATCGTCGAAGATGAACCGCACATGCGCCAGGGCTTGCGCGACAACCTCGAATTCGAAGGTTACACCGTCGATTTTGCCGAAGACGGCGCCGCCGGATGGCACAAAATTCAGGAATCGAGCTTCGACCTGATTATTCTCGATGTGATGATGCCCAAAATGTCCGGGTTTGATGTGTGCAAAAAAGCTCGCGAAAAAGGCATCCGCACGCCAATTATTATGCTCACTGCCAAAGGCGAGGAGATCGACAAAGTGTTGGGGCTGGAACTCGGCGCAGACGATTACGTTACCAAACCGTTCAGTTTGCGGGAACTGCTGGCGCGCGTAAAAGCCGTATTACGGCGAGTTGAAGACGCATCGCCATCTACCCAGAATCAAATTACCATCGGCAATCTGGTTGTCGATTTTTCCACTTACGATGCATTTGTTGCCGGAAAACCGGAACCGATGTCCCACAAAGAATTCGAGATTCTCAAATTTTTGTGGCAACATCAGGGGCAAACCGTCAGCCGCGATCAACTGCTCAACGATGTGTGGGGCTACGACCAATTTCCCACCACCCGGACCGTCGATAATTTTATGCTGAAATTGCGCAAACGCATCGAAAACGATCCGGCACATCCGCGCCACATACTAACGGTTCACGGAATCGGCTATAAATTGCTCACCTGATGACATTTTGTGACATTTCTTCACCACCTGATGACAACCCATCAACCCCGATGTTGTAAATTTCCCCCGTATGTGAAACAGAAACATCAACGGTTGTAGGGGCAAACATTCAATGAAACCTGTAAATAACACAAAAAGAAACCTTATTTTTTCACTAATGCTGATGGTCGGCGGATTATCCACAACGTTTTCCAACGCTATTGCGGCAGATGAATATTTCCGGTTGGTCGATTTGCGCGGACAGTGGAAATTCGAAATCGGTGACGACATGAATTGGGCAAAAGCGGATTTCGACGATTCCGGCTGGGAAGAAATTTTTGTGCCATCCAGCTGGGAAGACGAAGGTTTTCATGGCTACGACGGATTTGCATGGTATCGAAAGTCGTTCAATTTAAACCTTACCCAATTACCGGACGCCATTTTTCTCGAATTGGGGCTCATCGACGATTCCGACGAAGTGTATCTCAATGGCAAATTGGTCGGTGCAAAAGGCGAGTTTCCACCGTATTTTCAAACAGCGTATAATGAGTATCGCAACTACCTTATCCCGCCGGAATTGTTGAATACTGACGGCAACAACGTGCTCGCCGTTCGCATTTACGATGAGCGACTGGTTGGCGGAATCGTCAGTGGAAAAATAGGATTGTATGCCGAAGAATTTCCCTTCAATTCCAAAATTCCATTAAACGGGCACTGGAAACTTCGCATCGGCGATGACGAAGATTGGCGCATGACCGATTACGACGATTCCGCCTGGGAAACCGCATTGGTTCCCTTCAACTGGGAGTTTCAGAACTTGCGCAATTACGACGGTTACGCCTGGTATCGAAAAAAAGTGCAGATTCCGGCCGAGTTCGGCAAACAAAAATTGGTGTTGTTGCTCGGGCAAATCGACGATTTGGATGAAACCTATTTTAACGGGGAATTGATCGGGCGAACCGGTGAGCGCCTGGGACGCAGAAACCCGGATGTGAACGGCAACGAGTGGCAAATGTACCGGGCTTACGAAATTCCCAATGAATTGGTTAACTACGATGGCAACAACCTCATTGCTGTTCGCGTTTACGATAACATTTACGATGGCGGCATTTATAACGGACCGGTTGCCATCGTCACCGAAGACGCGCTCGACCGATGGGATCGGATTGATGACAACCGGCCGTTCCGTTCATTTTGGGAAGTTTTGGATGCCTTTTTCAAATAAACCATCGATTCCGAAAAATTGGTAGTGTCACTATTTGGTAGATATCTCAAAACTCAGATGCTTCGTCTTTAAGGCATATTAAATCACTCAATATCTACCACTATAGAAAAATTAAAAAATAGTCGGATCAAAAAATAGCCCCGCAAAACCAACACCGGAAATCGCTGCAACCGTTGGCTGAAACATCAACTTTATTCACAATTTCATACCGGAACCATCTGCCATAGTGTCATAGAATTATTTGTTTTCCCACCAATTTCTCTTATATTTAGCGCATCAGAAACCGATATCCGAATTGAATTATCCTTTTTTTTTGAGGAAAATTGCGTCATTTTATCATGCTGACCGGAGAAAACGGATAACGGCACAATTGAGCATCACAAATTGAAACACAAAGGATATACACATGAAAGTTTTGGGTGTTGACATCGGCGGTTCCGGCATAAAAGGACAACCGGTGGATATTGAAAGCGGTAAACTGATCTCTGAACGCGAAAGATTTGAGACGCCACAACCTGCCACACCAAAATCTGTTGCAGAAACACTCAAAAAATTAGTCCGGCATTTCGATTGGAAAGGACCAATTGGCTGCGGTTTTCCGGCGATAATTCAGGATGGCGTTGCCCGAAGCGCATCAAATGTTGATAAAAAATGGATTGGAACCGATGCAGAAGCGCTCTTTCGCGATTACACCGGTTGCCCGACGTATGTTGTAAACGACGCAGACGCCGCCGGCATTGCCGAAGTAAAATTCGGCGCCGGGAAAAAACACAACGGCGTTATTTTGTTGATTACCATCGGTACCGGATTGGGTTCTGCACTGTTTACAAACGGGCAGCTTGTGCCAAATACCGAACTGGGACATCTGATTCTCCATGGCGAAAAAGCAGAGCTTTACGCATCCGACGCCGCACGGAAACGCGATGATATTTCGTGGAAATCCTGGGGAAAACGATTTAACGAATACCTGCAACATTTGGAATTCCTGTTCTCACCCGATTTGATTATCCTCGGTGGCGGTGCCAGTAAAAAACTGGATAAGTTCGAGGATAAACTGGAATTAAGAACAGAAGTTGTTCCGGCAAAAATGCTCAATAATGCCGGTACCGTTGGTGCGGCGTTGTATGCTGGCTATCGCCATTTTCCGGTAAATTTGCGAAAATAGCGTTGGCAGTATCGCATGGATTTACTGTAATTTATATTTATTATCCGGTAAGGTTTTCGCGGGTATCTCCGACAATGAAACTACATTAACACGGACGTTAGGCTACGGGAGAAGAATGGACCGCATCATCCTCGGTAAAAATGTTTCCAAATCCATTGCTACGGCAATTCGCAAAGCAGTTCAGCTAAATAAAGCGCGGCTAATGCAGGAAATCCGCCAATCCAGAGGCTTGTATGAAATATTACAAAAATGGAAATCCGGCGCTACGTTAAATGAAGAAGAACGGGAATTTGCCATTTCACAACTGCTCGATATTGCCAAAACAATACCGACACTAACCATTTTCATGCTGCCTTTTGGGGGTCTGGTGCTGTTTTTTATCATCAAATATTTGCCGATCCAAATTTTACCCAGATCCTTTTACCAAATCACAGAATCGAGCCTTGCGCTGGAAGCGGCGAAATCGCCCGTCACCGATCCCACCAATTGATACACTTTTTGTTCTGCCAAATCACGATATAAATTCGTGACAGTTCACCCCTCTTACCCATAAAACTTATTCAGGCACCGATCCTTCAGGCAAGAGGAGCAACTGTCGTTTTTTTATACGATTGTCAATTCAACAAGTCGCCGACTCCAAATAATCGATTATGGGAAAATTGCGAGCGCAGAAAATAGGATAATGGATGTTTATGCAGAATAACGAGTATTAGAACCACTTTTTCCTAAATACGTGGATATTATACAAAATCATTGTTCCCATCGCAACCACAAATCATTGGGTACAGCAGTTTTTTTAGGGGAAAATCGATCCCGCTTTTTATCGAACACCATTCCACGATTTATATCAGAAATCTGACTGTTTTTCAGATTTCTGATAAGCAAAGTTGAAAAGATAGCATTGTTTTGCGAATGTTTTAAAATTGCACAGAACCCAGCACCAGTATTGTATATTCATTATTTACAAATACTTAACAACTCTTCGTTTTGCAAACCTTTTATCCATCGCATTTTACACAGTAAATGATCGAACCATTGGCATCTTATTGGCAGTATCTCTGAGATAAAAACGGTGATAAAATGAAGAACAATAGTGCAAAAAACAGCGCGATAACCGTGTTAGGTATTTTCCTGTTAACGGCATGTTTGATCAATCCGGACAGCACGGAAAATTCAGCCGATATCCATGAATCGTTGGTATTTAGCATCGATTCAATTCGGGTTGTCAGCAATGCCAACGGCGTTATCGAATTGACCTGTTTCACCACCACGAACGATCCCTGTTACACTTTCGCCTATTCCAAAATTTTACAATCGGATAACAACATTCGTATTACGCCGGTTGTCCGGCGAGATCCGGCGTTGATATGCCCGATGGTTTTGGGCAATCTCGATTTCGACGTGTCGATTGCCGTACCGGAAAACGGTTTTTATGATCTCAAATTTGTCGATCAGCAGTCGGAACTGGACACAACTATTTTTGTCGGAGGTTGATATCCACCGTTCACTAACACATTTTTCGCACAGACAATTCACCAATGATAAATGGAGAAAAATCATGACTTTAAACAAAATATTTAATATCAGTTTTACGGTAGCAATTGCGGCTTTATTGCTTTCATGTTCCGAATCTCCAACCGAAAGCAGTCGCACAATTACATTTGGATCCAATTACGCCGAAGGGCAAGGGGAATTTCCCGAAGCATATTTGAGCAGCGGTACGGACAGGGAAAATACGTTTCGCTCGCTAAAATCGATCCGCAACAGTGACGGCAGTTTGGCGCTGGAAGTTAGCGGTTGGGGCATTCGGGAAATGGGAATTATGTGCCGGCGAGAAATTGAAAACGAAACGCTGCGATTGCAAATCTTCCATTTTTGCGGAACCGTGCAATCGCGCACGCCGGAAAAAGTCAAATTCGATCAACTGGTAACACACGCAACGGAAGATTCGCTATCACGGATTGTTTTCATCTCCGCCGGCGATTCGCTGGTTCTGGAAAAACGATAGCGGCAACCAAATATTTCCGTTACATTTTGGAAATCGCGCAACTGTTTGTGGGTGATTGCCGTTTAACAATGGGTAAAAAGTATAAACCGGATGGACGTGTAAGTATTGTTAAAACATCGCATTATATTGATTTTTTCTGCGCTGACCACCGTGCTGGTTGCGGTGATGGCGTTGGTGAGCTATGTGGCCGTCCGGGAAATTTACCTCAACCAGGTTTCGGAGCAAACCCGGTTGCTCACCCGGTTGATCGGCAGCAGCATCGATGCAAAATATCTCACGTTCATCGACGCCAATCAGCCATCGCAGCGGGCGGTCAGCTATTATCGCGATCAACTGGCGGAACATGCAGAAGCGCTGCTGGTTGGAAATATTGTGTTGTTTGACCAGAATTTTCAAATACTTACGCAGACAGAATCGGCTGCGCTTCCCGTTGAAAGCGATGCGCGATTGCTGCTGTTCACCAACGACATCCGGCAGTTGAATATCGCAGAAGCCGGTGCATCGCTGCCGTTTAAAGGGCACGACCAGCAGTGGTATTTGTGGGGATTTTACCGTTTGGACAGCGAACATTGGCTGGGCATTCGCGAAAGCGCTGCACGGTTCGCCGAAGTGGAAAAATTGCCTAAAATTTTTGGCGCGATCGGACTGATCGGGCTGGCGTTTACCATTTTTGCTGGCGTTTGGCTGGCGAGCAGCATCACCAAACCCATCAACCAATTGGTAAACTTCAGCCGAAAGCTCGGCGAAGGCGATTTCACGGCGAAAGCGCCGCAGGTGAATCCCGGCGAACTGGCAATTCTGGCATCTGCGATGGACAACATGCGCCAGGATTTGTTGCACAAAAATCGTGAAAAAGAGGCGATGCTGGCTCAAATTGCACACGAAATCCGCAATCCGCTCGGCGGGATGGAATTGCTTTCCGGATTGGTGAAAGAAGATTTGCAGCAGCACGGCGCAGATGCCGGATACATCGACAAAATTCTGGCGGAAATCGGCGGGCTGAAATCGTTGATCAACGCCTATCTCAATTACAGCCGCCCGACGCTGCCAAACCCCGAACCGCTGAACATTGCAGAAGTGCTCAACGAAGTTCAGGAAACGTTGCAGCACAAATTCAGGCAAAAAAGCGTTCAATTTGAACCATCCGTAAATGGCGCAATATTGCAATTTGACAGACAACACTTGCGGCAAATTTTGTTCAATTTATTGAACAACAGCCTGCAATCGCTGTCGGATGGCGGAACAATCCGGGTGGAATCCCGGCAATCGCGCATCGAAATTTGTGATGATGGTCCGGGCATAGATGCGGCGCATTTGCCCAAAATTTTCGATCCTTTTTTTACCACGCGCGAATCCGGTACGGGTTTGGGACTGGCAATTTGCCAAAAACTTTGCCGGGAAAACGGCGCGTTGTTAACCGTTGAAAATCTGGAAAACGGTGGATGTAAATTTTCGATAATACAGGAGTTTAACCAATGAAGCACATGTTATGGCTGATGGCAGCCGGCATATTCGCACTGTTTGTATCGTGCGATAATTTGACAGATAGCGAGAAAACGCAAAAAGAATTGCTCGGCAGAATTTGGCAACTGCAATCGCTGGAAACCATCGATGGCGATAAAATTGATGTTCCCGAAGATCAATTTTACACCCTGCAAATTCACGAAGACGGCTCGTTTGGCGGCACATCTGACTGCAACGCGTATGGCGGAAAAGTGAATGTTGATGACGGATTATTCCGCGTAACCGAACTGGTTCACACCGAAGCCTATTGCGGCGATGAATCGCTGGACGGAACGTATATGAACGCGTTGCAATCTGCGCTCGCATTCGAAGTTCGTTCCGGGCGATTGCGCATTTTTTACGTTGACGGTTTCCAAACGATGGTATTTTTGGAACAGTTGAGCCAATAAAGAAGGAATTTGAGATGAAAAATATGATCGTTTTACTTTCAATCATTTTTTTGTGGGCATGTGATCAGAGTACGGAATCACTCAACCAGGTGGAGCTGCCCGAACCGCAAATTGTTGCTTTTTCTGAACTTCCGCAAAGTTCGGCTGCCACTTATTTTTTGATCGGAAAATTTAACGAATACGAATCAAACTTGCGTCGGGCGATTTTGAGCGGTGTGGATGTTCAGGAAGCGTGGATACCATTAAGCACATCGCCGTGTGAATGCATAACCTGCACAGAAGCGATGCAAATTCGCGTCATTGGCGCAACGGAACAATTGGACGAACTTGGGTTTGTGCAACAAACGGACCCGTGGCAAATCAATTGCGGCGTGCAGGATTTCGCTCATTACGATTTCACAGAAACAGAATAGAAACAGAAACTTATGCAAAAAAAGCCGCTGATAATTGTGGAAGATAACGAGGCGATGCGACTGGGCATGACCGAAAGTTTGCGCCGCGCCGGATACGATGTTTTCGATTTTCCGGATGCCAAAACCGCGCTGGATTTTTTTGCGCGCCAGCCGGTGCCGCTGCTCATCAGCGATCTGAAAATGGCAGGCATGAGCGGAATGGAATTGCTCAAACAGCTCAAAAATCAATCGCCGCAAACGGAGTTGATCATGGTTTCCGCATTCGGCACGGTGGAAGTTGCGGTGGAAGCCATGCAATTCGGCGCGCTGGATTTTCTAACCAAACCGTTTTCGATGGAAGAATTGCGCATCCGCGTGCAGCGGGCATTTGAGAAAATTCAGCAAAAACAACAACTTGAGCGATTGCTGGAACAGCACCATTTGCTCCAGGATGAGCAATTTGGCGATATGATCGGCACATCGCCGGTGATGCAGCGGGTGTTCGATCTCATCCAGCGCGTCGCAAAAGAGGCCAGCGCCATCCTCATTGAAGGCGAAAGCGGCACCGGAAAAGAGCTGGTTGCCCGAGCGATTCACAAAAACAGCGACCGCGCCGACAAACCGTTTGTGCGCGTCAACTGCGGCGCACTGAACGATAATTTGCTGGAAAGCGAATTGTTCGGTCACGAAAAAGGTGCGTTCACGGGCGCGATCAAACGCAAAAAAGGGCGGTTCGAACTGGCAGATGGCGGCACGCTGTTTCTCGATGAAATTGGCGACATCTCCCAAAACATGCAGGTTAAATTATTGCGTGTGTTGCAGGAAGGCGAGTTCGAACGGGTTGGCGGCGAAAGCACGCTATCGGTCGATGTGCGGATCATCAGCGCAACCCATCGCAACCTGCCGAAATCGGTGATGAACAGCGATTTCCGGGAAGATTTGTATTACCGGCTGAGCGTCATTCCCATTCAGTTGCCGCCGCTGCGCGAGCGAAAAGACGACATCCCGGCGCTGGTTCAGCACTTTTTGAACAGACGGAATCGCGGCAAAACCATTTCGCCGGAAGGACTGAATTTATTGATCGAATACAGTTGGCCCGGCAACATCCGCGAGTTGGAAAATGTACTGGAACGGCTGGCGGTCATTTCGCCGCTGCCGCTGATCGAACCGCAACTGATTGCCCAGCAACTCGGGCGCGGTGTGGGCATGTCCGCCGTCAATCAATACGAAAATTTGCCGCTGGATGATGCGGTCAACGCGTTCGAAAAAAACCTGATCATCCACGCGCTCAAAAAAGCGCAGGGTGTTAAAAATCAAGCGGCAAAAATGTTGGGCATCCGCACCAGCACCCTGTATTACAAATTGGAAAAATACGGATTAAATTGATGACTTTTCAGCTAAAAAATGCGCACCCAAAAGTGAAACAACGCCGATTTTTGCGATTGGTTCTGGCTGGATTGTTGCTGTTTTCCACCGCGATTTTCGCCCAAAATATCCCGGAATTGCTCGGCGAATACCGGCAACTGGATCTGCAAATACAGCAACGCACCGCCGCCGTCGATTCGCTAAACCGGTTGCTGGCTCAACAAACGGCGCGGATCGATCAGGAAAAACAGGCATCATCACCGGATAAATCCGCATTGCGCGAACAGATGGCGGAAGGGTTGGAGCTGAGCGAAACCATCAACTGGCAACGTCAGAAATTGCAACAGTTACAGCAAAAATTCAACATCTGCCAATCGAAACTTGCGGCGCGATTTGCCGCACGAATTGATTCGCTCAAAGCACTGCAGAACGACGCCAATTTTTCCGGTGATGAAACCGCGTTGCAGGAATCGATTGTTTCCGCGACGGCAAATTATTTGTTCTTCTCCCCTATTTTTCGCGAGCTGCCGTTCGATCCCCAAAAAATTGCCGGGATGGAACCGGCAACAACCAGCGATTCGCTGGAACGCGGATTGATGCGCGATTATCTGGCGACTGCTGAAAAAGGGGTCGATGAGCGGCTGGCCATCATCCGGAACGATCGCCAAAAACTGGAAAGCACCATCAAATTATCCCGCAAAGCCGAAGAATTTTTGAGCGACGTTTCCGACGAGAATTACAGCCTTTTTGCTCAGGGCATGATCAGCACACAGCGCAATGAGGCGTTCGCCGCCAGCGAAAGGGATAATCTGTCCGAAACCAGTTTTTCACCGGTGAATTTTTCCGCCAAACAGTTGGAAAACATCAGTATTTTTTTCGCCCAACTGGGCGTCGATCGACCCGCTTCCGCAGAACAATCTTTCAAAATGGCTATCGAATCCGGCAGCGAATTTGTATCTTTGGAAGACTATCTGGATTTGCTGAAAACGGCTGAAACGCGCCTCGAAACGTTTCACAAAGCCATAACCCAAAAACTGGAAGCGAAGGATGCCGCGCAATAATGCAATTTACACCGGCACGATTGACATTTTTTCTGTGCTGCCTTTGCTGTTTCGGTGCTGCGCAAACGGCTTCATCTCCGCTTTTGAATTACCGCATCAGTGTGGAATCGGGCTGGACGAGCGCCCATTTATCCTCACTCGATAACGACATTTCCCCCACCGTTCGCCTCAACGGAAAATTATCGATCCGTAAAAAAACGCGCGCTGTCGCATGGCAGTTGAACGGGCAATTTCGCCCGGAACTGTTTCTCTCCGGCGATGTGCCGACGCATTTGAAATACGGCGTTGCCGGAACCATCCAGCGCAGTTTTCGCAAATGGCAATGGGTCGTCTCCGCTTCGGCGGATGCCCGGCGATTATCGATTGGATATCAAACCTTTACGCTGCAAAAATGGAGCGCGGAAACCCAGCTGATCTGGCAGTTGAATCCGCGAACGCAACTGAAATTCGGCAGCGGTGCGGATCTGCTGAACGCCAAAAATATTCTGGAAAACCGCATGTCCGCCGGACGATTTTTTGTGATGTGGCAACGCCAATTCTCCCGGTTATTTCGCGGACAATTGGGGCTTACCGGCGATCCATTTGTGATCAAAGAATCGTTTTCCGGCGATTCAAATGCCGGTTACCGGATGGGTGCGATTGTATCCATAACCCGCCAAAAAACATGGATTTGGCAGATGCGCTATCACGGCATTTTGCACCATTCTGACCTCACAAAATCGCCATCCAGCGAACATTGGCTGCACCTGCTGTCCGGGCGAATATTAGCCAACAACTGGTCGGTATTTGTTCTCGCGAATTATCGTTTCCGCAAATTCACATTTGTCAAAAACGTTCCGTTAAACCTGCTCTACAGCCCGTACGATGATGACCGCAAAGTGTATCTCAAAATCGAAAAAGATTTTTCGAACGCCAGCCAACTGTTTTTTCTGTTCGGCTATCAAAGCGAGGATTTGCTCAATTTGCAATCGCGGTATTACGGCTGGCGCGGTTTAATCGGCGTGGAATTTGGTACATCCCGGTAAAATTACCCCTCCCCCCTGCTATTGATATAATTGAAATCATCTAATTTTTCTATCCGGAAATAATGCTTTTGCGCACGTCAAAAATTTATGTGTTCAGTATATATGTTTCATGTATTTAAATGTATAGACACACACTATGCAAAGGAGCGGAAATGCGCAGATGTCCAAACTGCAGCGCGATCAATGAGGATCATTTTATTCGTTGTTATAACTGTTTTCACTCATTTCTTTCATCGACACACCAAACAACAGTAACGAGCACACCCGGGCAAACCGCAAATCCAAATGGCGCCTCCCGGCAATTTCAGGAAAATTTTGTTCAGCAAGTGCAACCGCAACAACCTGCGGCTCAAGTTTTTTCGCAGCTAAAAAACAGCCCGGTAACAACGGTTGTTCCGGCAGGATCCTTCAGCAGCAGGGTTATCCTTCTGTCTGGGCTAATTGCAACAATTGTTCTTGCAGCGGGCATTTGGTTTTTTGTAAATACGAAACATCAAAAAGAACAACAAGTTACAACACTTTTTGCACTCGCGGAAAACTCTTTTAAGCGGAGCGATTATCCCAAGGCATCCGAATTGTTTGAACAATTTGTGTTGCAATATCCGGATAACTCGCTGAGCGAACTGGCTCAAAAACGATTGGATGCCATCGCAATAATGGAAGCCGAAGCGCAAAAACAGCGCGCCGGACGCAGCCAGCAAATCGAAGAAACGCTGAAACGTGCCCAAACCGCGATGAATTTGCGGCGTTATTTAACACCGGAAAATGACAACGCTTTGCAGCATATCCGCGAGGTGTTGTCTATCGATCCGTTCCAAAAACAGGCGTTGGAGATGCTGAACACCGTCGGTAATTTTTATCGAACAGAAGCGGAACGCGAATTTAATCGCGGCCGTTATGAACGTGCCAAAGATTATTACGCGAACATCCAAACCATTTATCCCGGCGATGAATTTGCGAGTGAACAGATTGTCAAAATTGACGATTTGATCCGTGAGGAAGCTTTGCGACGCAGGCAAATTGCCCGGCAAAACGCAGCGTCGCAACCGGTCGCCCGCAATGAACAACCGGCAGCCAGTCTGATCACCAAAACCGCACCGCAACAAAATTTACCGGCGGAAAAACCAGCCGAAAATCCGGCATCAAACGATACAGGCTCACAGCCATTGGCATCTTTAAACAACACTATTTTACCGCTGAATACCCCTGTTTCAACACCCGTGAATCCGGTGGATACGAAACCGGCAACTTCCGATTCCATATCGTCGCTGAATGCGGCACCTGAACTCATTTCGGTTGACGAAAGCCAGATCGACAGTGGAAAAAAGGTGCTCATTCGCAAGGCTGAACCGGTAGTTCCCCGCAGCTGGAATTACGGCGGTTTTTCCCGCGTCCGGGCAATCTGCACCGTCGGAACAGACGGACAGGTGGAAACTGTGGAAATCCTTTCGCCAGCTAAATATCGTCGTCTCAACGATTTAACAACCGAAACGTTATTAAAATACCGATACAAACCCGCCACCTTCAACGGCTTGCCGACACGCTTCAAAACTGTTGAGGAAATCGTTTACAAATAACCCACAAGCTCAATCCCTTCAAGGAGGATTCGAATGAACGGAACTATCGGGGCTAAACTCCGAAGCGGGATTTTTTGTTTTATCCTGCTTATTTGCACAACCGGAACCACTTTTGCACAGTGGAACTGGTGGAATTTTTATGATATTTCTTACCAATTTTCACCATCGGAAAACGCCGATCGCTCATTGAAAAACGGCGCATTTGTGTTGGGGCAATATGATTTGTTTACGTCATATAATATCGATAACCGCATCGAAGTGTTGGCGGAATTGGTATTTGAAGCACCGGGCGGTGAGCTGGAAGTTGATCTGGAGCGTTTGCTGATCAGCTACACTTTTATCGATTTACTAACGGTCGAAGTCGGTCGGGGTCACTCGCCGTTGGGCTATTATGGCAACACGTTTCACCACGGGCGACAGTTGGAATCTACCATCAACCGGCCGCTGATTCTGGAATTTGAAGATGAAGGCGGATTGGTGCCGGCGCATAATGTTGGAATGTGGCTGCGCGGTTTCACTGCCGGAAACGCCGGTGTAATGGATTACACCATCGGTGTTGCCAACGGACAGCAAATCGATGCGGATCACGGTGAGCTGGCGCTCAATTTGAACGAAGATGACAACCCGAACAAAATCCTGTTCGGAAAACTGAATCTGGAACCGGCATTTTTGGGTGGTTTGGGCATTGGGGGATCGTTTTATCGCGGCAAAGTGAACGGATTTAGCGAGCTTTCCGAATCTCCGGTAATCGATCTCGATCAAAATATTTTTGGCGCGCATTTGTTTTATGATATTTTACCGGTGCAAATTCTTGCTGAATATTATAACGTCAACAGCAAAGATATGCTCGATGCCGCAAAACCCGGCTACAATTCCACAGGTTATTTTGCGCAGGCAGCATATGAATTCCAGGAAAAAATTCGCCCGTATGCCCGTATCGAAGAACTGGCTCCTGAAATGGGCGACCCTTACGGCAACACGCTTATCGGCACGGAAAATGTCCGGCGGATTACCGGCGGTGTGCGGTTTAATATTTCCACCCAAAGTTCAATCAAACTGGAAGCCATTTCCCAACAATTTGGTGATAACGATAGTTTTTTAATTATCGGGACGCAGTGGGCAGTGGTATTTTAAATGATTGAAAAACAAATGATTAGGACGATCAGCCTTTTAACAGGAGCCAATAATGAATAAACTATTTATACCTGCGACCCTATTGTGTCTTTTTGCGTCGCTATGCTTCGCACAGGAAAAACCGGCCGGCGAAACCGGCGAAAAAACGTTGGTGTTTATCGTTAATTCGGAAGCACCCATCTGGAATGAAATGACCGCAAAAGACATCAAAAATGTATATCTGGGGAAAATGAAAAACCGGGACAGCATCCATATTTTACCCACCATTCGCCATGATGACGAAGTCAAAAATGAATTTTTGGATCAATACATCGGGCTTTCGGCCAACCGGTTCAAGTCGTATTGGGTGAAAGCGGTTTTCTCCAAAGGCGGCGAGCGCCCCAAAGAATTTGAATCGCTGGATGAACTGTTGAATTATATTGCAGAACACACCGGTGCAATCGGCTTTGCCTGGAACAGCGAAATTGAGGAATTGCCGGACGGGTTGAAAACACTCACTATCCAACCCAAATAACACCATTTTTTAAACATGGATGGATTCATCGGAAGGGATATTCCGGATTTCAATCGTCTGTCGGCAACGGCAGGCGATTTTTTTTATTTCAGGAAATAATCCATTTGGCAATACTGTCGTATCTTTTGTAGCAACACCGCTGCTGAATTCAATTATTTTTTAATCAAAAAATCATAGCGACAGGTATTGAACTTATGCAATAATGTGGTATATTCTGCACGTCAGATAAATACAGTTATTTGCTTTATTCATTATCAACCCATTTTTGGAGAAATTTATGAAAAAGTATGGTGCAGAGTTTATCGGGACGTTCTGGCTGGTACTTGGCGGTTGCGGCAGCGCAGTGTTAGCCGCGGCGTTTCCGAATGTTGGGATCGGCTTGCTCGGTGTATCGTTCGCATTTGGTTTAACCGTGCTGACAATGGCTTTCGCCATCGGGCATATTTCCGGCTGCCACCTGAATCCGGCGGTTTCGATCGGGCTTTGGGCTGGCGGTCGCTTCGATGCAAAGGATTTACCGCCCTATATAATTGCCCAGGTAGCCGGCGCAATTGCTGCCGGCGGTGTTTTGTATGTGATTGCCAGCGGGCAAACCGGCTTCAGCCTTTCCGGCGGTTTTGCATCTAACGGTTACGGCAGCCACTCGCCGGGCGGATACAGCATGCTGGCAGCATTAGTCACCGAAGTCGTAATGACGATGATGTTTCTATTTGTCATCCTCGGTGCTACGGACAAACGGGCGCCCAAAGGATTTGCACCGATTGCCATCGGGCTTTGCCTGACGCTGATTCACTTGATCAGCATTCCGGTTACCAACACATCGGTAAATCCGGCACGGAGCACCGGCGTTGCCGTTTTCGCGGGCGGTTGGGCACTTTCACAACTGTGGTTGTTTTGGGTTGCACCAATTATTGGCGGTGTTTTGGGTGCGGTAATTTATCGCTTCATCGGAAATGATAACGATTAGAAAATTTGCCTGAGCAAATTGATTTAGTATTAAAACGTCTGTCCGTTACGGCAGACGTTTTTTTTTACTCAAATCAAATTGTTATTAAAATAATAATCACTATCAAATTAATAACTTTTTCACAACCAATCACCACTGCTAACCTACCCGAATAGATCATTTAGCGATTGTTTCCCGTTGGTATAATTTTTGAACAAATACTGATGTATCAACTATGGTATCCAAATTATACCCGAAACCTTATAAAAAAAGGTGATACATCGTGAAATTCGCACTCAGTAATTTCTTCCTTTGTTTAATGCTTATCGTTAGTTGTTCAGAAAAATCAGCAACGGAACCCCAAAATAATCCCCCGGCAGTGTTCGAAACCCCGCAAGTTGTGATCGGGAAAATGATGCGCGGCATCAACATTGGCAACACGCTGGAACCGCCAACAGAAGGCGGTTGGAATAACGGCCCGTTGGAAGAAGTTTATTTTGATGATTACAAATCCGCCGGATTTACATGTGTTCGCGTTCCCGTTCGTTGGGAAAAACATGCGGCAACTACCGCACCGTATGCGATTGATGCAGATTGGCTGGATCGCGTTGAGCAAGTGGTGGATTGGGGACTGGCGCGTGACCTGTATATTATTCTCAACGCGCATCACGAATGGTGGCTGGTGAACAACTACGCCAACGCCGATACGCTGGCGCGGTTCGAGAGCATCTGGCAGCAGGTTGCCGATCGCTTCAAAGATAAATCGCCCAAATTACTATTTGAAATGATCAACGAACCGCACGGCATGACCCAGGCGCAACTCAATGAGTTGAACGGCAACATCCTCGCGATTATTCGCGCGGAAAACCCGCAGCGGATTGTCATTTTCGGCGGGCACGAATGGGCGGGTGCCGCTCAGCTGCTGACCGCAGCCGTTCCCGATGACGATTACTTGATGGGCTATTATCACTCCTACGATCCCTGGAATTTTGCCGGTGAAGCCAACGGTTTTTGGGGAAGTTTTGACGATATCGCAGCCGTAAAAGGACAATTTGCAAGCGTGGCAAACTGGTCGAATGCCAAAAATATTCCCGCGATGATCAGCGAATTTGGCGCGGTTCGCAATTGCGATTACAACTCCCGCATGATGCATTATTACACATACGTTGAGCAGGCGCTGGCCAACGGCATTGCCTTTATGGCATGGGACGATGGCGGCGATTTCGGGATTTACGACCGGACAAACCGGACCTGGTCGGAGGTAAAAGATATCCTGATTTACGGGCATCCGAACGGTCCGGTGTTGACCGAAGCAACCTATCTGGGCAACGCAACGGTGTATCTGCAATGGCAAAACCGCTCCACAGCTATCAGCCAGATTATTGTTGAACGCAAATCCGGCATATCGGATTTTGCCGAAATTGCCCGGCTCGATGCTGCCGCAACTGACTATCGCGACACCGCAGCCGGCAGCGGTAACCAATACTATCGCGTGATTTACAAAATCAGCGATCAACCGGATATGTATTCCAATCCGATGCTTATCCAAACGCCATAATGTAAAGGAAGTGCTCTATGCTTCGCTGTCGCAGCTGTATTCGCCACACAATTTTGCTAATCCCGATGTTGATTTTGATAACCAGCGGATGCGGCAAAAAGGATCCACCAACGCAATCCGACCCGCCGGCGCAAATTGAAAAAAGCGCCAAACGCGGTCTGGCATACAATCTCACCCAACCGGCAGATCTTGAGGCGCTGAAAAGCGGCATCAGTTGGTGGTATAACTGGTATTTTAGCACAACGGCACCGGCGGATTATCACGAAACGTATCAGATGAAATTTATCCCGATGCTTTGGGGCAGGAATGCTTCCGCAGATTACACCCAGTTGAAAAACTTCATTTTGAGCCATCCGGAAATCGAATATCTGTTGGTGTTAAACGAACCGAACTTAACCGATCAGGCAAACCTGACGCCGGATGTGGCTGCTGCGGAATGGGTAAAATATGAGCAGGTGATCAGCGAGTTGGCTGCCCAAAACCGCACGGTTGCGCTGGTCGGTCCGGCGATGACCTGGGGAACGCTCAGCGGATTCTCCGATCCGGTGGTTTGGCTGGACGCATTTTACGCAGAATACCGCGCAGCCAACGGCGGACGCGATCCGAAAATTGATTATCTGGCATTTCACTGGTATGATTACGGATTAGCGGCACAGCTCGACCGGCTGCAAAAATATGGCAAAAAAATCTGGATCACGGAGATGGCCAACTGGAATTCGCAAATCAATTCGTACGAAAAAATGGCCGAGCAAATGCAGCAAATGGTCGCGGTTTGCGAAAGCCGTTCGGATGTATTTCGCTATGCCTGGTTTATCGGACGCGGTGCGGAAGATCGCTTCACCAATCTGTTCAACCCATCGCCGGGCGAATTGAACGATCTCGGCAATTTGTATCTCAGTCTGCCGTATTAAAAACAGGTAATGGTTGTGAGGGGATATATAGAATTATTTATGCGAATTACGAATTGTATGTAAAACTGTAAAAATATCAGGAGACCCCTGCCTTCGCAGGGGTGACAACCACAAAAGAAAGGTGTCATTCCTGCGAAGGCAGGAATCCCCGTGCTTTCAACAACACTATTGGTCCAGTTACAATACGACTATTTATTAACCCATACCAATCACGCAAATTTGACCAATACCGGAAAAGAAAAACCAAATTGTGCTAAACATAAAATTCCCTGAAATCAGATTACGAGGCGTATAATGAAAAAAGCATTACTTTTGTTGATAGCGGCATTGATCACCGTTGCCTGTGTGGAAAAAAGCGGCATCATGTCCGATACCGTCGAATATTCACCGGCAGGCAAAACGGTTCAGGTGTTCACGACCGCAGCGGAAACGGAGATGCGGATAAGCCCCACCGCCACTCTGTCATTTGAGGATGCCAGCCAGCCATTTGAAAACGAAGTGGCGGTGTTTGTCAATCCCGATGAACAATTCCAGACATTTTTGGGTATCGGCGGCGCGATAACCGACGCCTCCGCAGAAGTATTCGCAACCCTGTCCGAAGCGAAGCAGCAGGAACTGCTCGAAGCATATTACGATCCCGAAAAAGGGATCGGTTACACCCTCGCCCGGACGTCCATCCATAGCTGCGATTTCAGCAGCGGCAGCTTCACCTATATCGCGGACGGCGACAAAGATTTGCAAACCTTCAGCATTGAACACGATATGCAATACCGGATTCCCATGATCAAACGGGCGATCAAAGCCGCCGGCGGAAAGCTGTTGATGTATGCCAGCCCGTGGAGCCCGCCCGCGTTCATGAAAGACAATAACGATATGCTGCGCGGCGGAAAACTCCTGCCGGAATATTACCAGTCGTGGGCAAATTATTACGTCAAATTTATTCATGCGTATGAAGCCGCCGGCATCCCGATTTGGGGACTGACGATTCAAAACGAGCCGATGGCCGTTCAGCGTTGGGAATCCTGCATTTACACTGCCGAGGAAGAGCGCGATTTTCTCAAAAAACACCTCGGACCCACCCTGCAAAAAGCCGGGTTGAAAAACAAGAAAATTGTGGTCTGGGATCACAACCGCGATTTGATCAATCACCGGGCCAACACCATTTTCGGCGATCCCGATGCAGCGAAATTTGCCTGGGGCATCGGTTTTCACTGGTACGAAACCTGGGCCGGCGGCGATCCGATGTTCACCAATCTTGGTTTGGTGAAAGAAGCTTATCCGACCAAAAACCTTCTGTTCACTGAAGGCTGTGCGGAACGGTTTATCCCTGATAATTACATGTCCGTAAAAAATGCGGAGCGCTACGGCATTTCGATGATCAACGATTTTAACCACGGCACCGTCGGGTGGACAGACTGGAACATTTTGCTCGACCAGCGCGGCGGTCCCAATCACGTCGAAAACTTCTGTTTCGCGCCGATGCACGCCGATGTAAACACCGGCGAACTGTTTTATACGCTGTCGTATTATTACATCGGGCATTTCTCCAAATTTATCCGTCCCGATGCCAAACGGGTGAGCACCGCGCCCAGCCGCAGCCATTTGCTGGCAACCTCTTTCCTGAATACGGACGGCACAATGGCAACCGTTGTGCTCAACCAAAGCGATTTACCCATCACCTACAAACTGATTGTGGGCAGCAAACAAACATCAACGGAAATACTGCCGCATGCTATTCAAACGCTGGTGTATTGATTGTATTGAAGATCATTAGTGAACAAAAAAAAGACTGCTTTTCCGCAGTCTTTTTTTGTTAAAAAGTTGTTTGCCGTATATAATAAAGCAGTTGAATATATTGCACTTTTGCCAGACGAACGCCGCAACTGTATCCAGCGTAAATGACAAATGCTGCGGTAATTTATAGATCCCGGAATCTGGCAGACAAGTTGCATCAATCATATTTCAGAACCTTCCCGAACGTTTTTATTGATCGAACCCGGTAGTAAATACGGAAAATTTATTCAGTTAGTCGCAGATATCGACGGTAAATCCGGCATTTTGGGGGTCAAACCTGGCATTTCAAAACTCAAACCTCATTTTTTGCCGTTCAAAGTAAGTTTTTTTGACACCAAACCTGGCATTTCAAAACTCAAACCTCGTTTTTCGCCGTTCAAAGTAAGTTTTTTTGACATCAAAGTAAGTTTTTTTGACATCAAACCTCATGTTTTGAAATTCAAACCTCATGAAACGCAGTTCAAAGTTGACGTTTTTGAAAATAAAGTTCGTGTTTTCGCCGGTTGGGGTGAGTTTTTCGACATTGTTTTTGGGGATTTTTATTCCCTTTACAGTTTGTGTAATTCACAAAGCTCAGCGCCCGATTGATTTTCATGGAACACGAAAAAACTACAGCATTATCAAACTTCCCCACCCCAAATGCCCAATTTACCCGTTGTAAAATATTGTCCCGCACCGTATTTTTTGAATATCAATTATCCGGCACTATATAAAGGCACAGGTTATGAAATTCAGGTGTTTACTTTTATTGGGATTTATACTTACTCTCCAAACAAACAACCTTTTGGCGCAATCCGGAGCAGCAAAAACAAGAGATGATTCAACGTCACAACAGTTGCAAACGCCGCCAACGACGCCACAATTGCGGGAAGATTCTGCCAACACCGTGAAAGACACTGAAAAGGCTAACAACTCATCAGAAAAAAATGAAAGTAAAGCAGATAATGGCATTGAGTGGTTACAATGGGCAGGTTGGGGTAGCGTTGTTGTCGCATTTTTAGTACTGCTCGTTAAAATCTGGCTAAACCGCCGCAAAAAAATCCGGGATACAGCAAAAACACAAAAAATTGGCGAAAAAGATGCTGAAATAGAGATATTTCAGGAATCCAGTGATAAACTTGCTAAAAAATATCAAGACCACCTAAAAAAGGAATTGGGCAAAATACACCTGTTGGGACACCGTGATCTGGATAATATTCCACTGGATTTAAGCCATACATTTGTGAACCTGAACATCACCGAAACAGAACGAAGCGAAGAGCGCTTTTTAGAAGGAAGACCGGATTTTATCGAAAGACATACCGGCGAAAAAACCGCAGATGATTTGCTGAAAGATATTTTCAACAGAGAGATACCGTTAACAGTGATCATAGGCGAACCGGGTGCCGGAAAAACAACTATCGAAAAATATTTCGGATTGTCCTGTCGTAATGAAGAAAAATGCCATGAGATTGAAATTCCGAAAGATATTTTCCCAATTTTTCTACCCCTCCGCGAGCTGAAATTTACCACCGACGAACCGGAGAAAATCAATCACTGTTTGGCACGCATCGCTGACAAAAATCTGCTTCCCATTAGCGCAGATATTTTTCTGAGCTGGTTGGAGAAAAAGAAAACAATGCTGCTGCTCGACGGTCTTGATGAAATTGCCAAACCCGAGCATCGCAAGGCTGCCTGCAAAATGATTGACCGTTTGGCGAAACGTTTTGAAGATAACGCTCGAATTATTGTCACCTGCCGGGGCGCGGTTTACAGCAAAGAAGAAGGTGTATATCTTAATGGAAATCCGCTGCGCGCAGATGTTAAAGATCTGTCGCTAGAACAGCAGGAAATTTTCTTAAATAACTGGTTTTACGCAGTGAACCGGCAGGAAACCTATCGCGACAAAACAATCACACCGGAACAAGAAAAAGCTCTTCGGGAAAAATCAGGTCGGGAGGCACAACCACTGATTAATTACCTGAAAGCACCGGACAATAAGAACATTCGGGAACTGGCCGGTGTGCCACTAATGCTGCAGCTCATGGCATTTTTGTGGAAGTATCGCCGCTACAAACCGGATAACGCTAAAGGACTCTATCAGACAACCCTGTTGTATATTCTTGGCGACCGCGATAAAGAACGCAACGTCCCTCAGCCACTGAAATCAGATGAGATGATGGAAGTGCTGATGCCGGTTGCCCTGAAAATGATTGAAATATACGGACAGGATTATCTGAGCGAAGCAGATTGGCTAAAAGAACTGCAACCGGAACTGGAAAAATATGGTGATAAAGCCCCGACACCGGATGAATTCCTGATCTATCTTTATCAACGTTCCGGTTTGCTGGCCAAATATCAAGACAACCAGTTTATTTATAAACACAAATCATTTTTGGAGTTTTTGGCAGCCAAACAGTTAAGAGAACAATGGAATTACGAAGGACGGATGAACCGCATTGTCAGTTATTTTGGCAATAAATCCTGGGGAAATACCCTGCGCTTTTTTATGCATCTCTCCAATGCCGATGTGTTTGATAAGTTTATGGAAGCGTTTTTTTGTTCTGAGATTTCGAAAGACATGAGCCAGAATGAACAAACCCTTTTACATGAATTAATCACAATTGCACCGCAAAAAAGGATTGATGGATTGATAATGCATTTAGCTGATGTCCAAATGCACCGGAAACACACGTATATTATTGACTGCTTAAAAAAAATAGATACTTTGCTAGTGTACAAAGAATTAGCAGATTTGATTAACTCTGAATCAGATTCTTTCTCTAAAGAAACTCATAATTATGCTGTTGAAGCTGTCTTAAGCTCAACTTTTACAACAAATTATTATCCCCTCGTAAATATGGTTTTTGTAGAAGTATCTAAAGAAGATCAACAAAAAATTATCCGAAAAATACATGAAGATAAAAAACTTGAAATAATGAAAGAAGTATTTGAAGATGAACAGCGCGAAATAATGAAAGAAATAATTGAAGATGAACAGCGTAAAATAATGAAAGAATTATTTGAAGATGAACAACGTGAAATAATGATAGAAGTAATTGAAGATGAACAGCGTGAAAAAATAAAAGAAATATTACGATCAAAATTAGATAAAACACCAAAATCCCTACGTAATCCCCAAGAATACAACGCCGAATACATCTTAATCCCCGGCGGCAGCTACATTTACCAAAAAGGCAAAAAAGAATTAGAAAAACAAGTTGAGGTATCGGACTTCTACCTCGCTAAACACCCGGTAACCCACCAACGCTACCGCCGGTTTATCCGCTACTTGGCAGGCGAGGAAGCTGATTTGCAAACAATGCTGCCCAAAAATGCCTTTGCAGAAGTCCTGCAAAAATTTGCCCAAAGCGACCTTGCTGATGACAAAAATTTTAGCGAATATTTGGGTAACCCGGGCGAGTGGGCGAAAAAGATGCGCTCGGATTACGACACCGAAAAGCGCTTTGACGGAGAAGACCAGCCGGTTGTCCGAATAAGCTGGTTTGCCGCCCGTTCGTATTGCCTGTGGCTCTCCTGTCTGGAACAAACTCAAAAGGGCAGCGAGCTAAATATGGAAAAAGCCGCCACCCTTTACCGGCTGCCGGATGAAACAGAATGGGAATGGGCTGCAAGCGGCGGTAACCGTAAATACCCCTGGGGCGATACCCCGGAACCCAACGAAAAGCTGGCAAATTACAATAGTAATGTGGGCGCAACCACTCCGGTGGGGCGTTACCCGGAGGGTGCAACCCCGGAAGGCTTGATGGACATGGCCGGCAACGTTTGGGAATGGCAGGAGAACTGGAGTCCGACGCGAGAAGGAGCGCGTTCGCTGCGGGGCGGCTCCTGGGACGACGTTGTTGCTTATCTCCGTTGTTCCGCCCGCAGCAACTACTATCCTGATAATCGCAGCAGCATCAACGGTTTTCGGGTGTTGCGTTCGTCGTTTTGAGTCATAACGGTTTTTTGTTGATCTGCAACTCTGTCCATCTGTTTCTCTGAATTCTTTGCCTCGCGAAACGAGGTCGAAAAATTTTTAAACCCCGTAGGGGTGCAATGTTTATAGCAACAATGTTCAACAAACATTTTTTAATCCCGGCGGAATGACTTGTTTGAAATTGAATGCATTTCATTTCACCCCTACGGGGTTTTGGCTTTTGTTGTTGGCTTTTCCATGCTATAAACATTTCACCGCTAACGCGGTTCGTTTTGGCTTTTGTTGTTGGTTTTTCATTGCTATAAACATGTCACCGCTAACGCGGTTGGTTTCTGTTTTTTGCAATATTCCAGATCAATCCCGGAGGGGTGGCATGTTTATAGCAAATCGGAATCAAACAACAAACCCCGGAGGGGTGACATGTTTACAGCCATACATTTGCAAACATATAACCAAACCCCGGAGGGGTGGCATGTTTGAAATGATCATCCTTTAATACAAATATTTACATTTCACCCCTACGGGGTTTTGGCATATTTTGGTGGTTATCATTGCTATAAACATGTCACCGCTAACGCGGTTCGTTTTGGTGTATTTCAATAATCCAACCACAACCCCGGAGGGGAGACATGTTTATAGCAAAAATCAAATAACAAAAATTTCAAACCCCGGAGGGGTGACATGTTTATAGCCATATATTTGCAAACAACAAACCAAAAACCGGAGGGGTGACATGTTTATAGCCATACATTTGCAAACAACAAACCAAACCCCGGAGGGGTGACATGTAAAAAATCCTTTGAATAATACATACCATTCTATTTCACCGTTAACACGGTTCGTTTCGATGCAAAAATTAACGAGGTTCAACATTGGCAAACACCTACTCTCAAATTTACATCCACATCGTTTTCACACCTGCTCATCGGCACTGCCTTATTCCCAAACTTCACAAAGAAGAACTTCACAAATACATCACCGGCATTGTGCAAAACAAAGGACATAAACTGCTTGCCATCAATGCTATGCCGGATCACATCCATATGTTTGTCGGATTAAAACCAACCGCGTCTGTTTCCGACCTTGTCCGGGATATCAAAAACAATTCATCCGGTTTTATAAATGACCAACAATGGATTCGGGGAAAATTCAACTGGCAGGAAGGCTATGGCGCATTTTCCTATGGCCATTCCCAAATTGATACTGTGGTGAAATATATACAACATCAGGAAGAGCATCACAAAAAACAATCATTTCAGGAAGAATATCTGGCTTTGCTGCAAAAATTTGACGTGGCATATGACAAAAAATATGTGTTTGATCTGTCTGGAAATGAGGAATAGCTGATTCAATTTTCAACCACTAAACCACCCCATTATAAACTTTCTGCCACGATAAATACAACCGGCGAAACAAAGACGGATAAACAATCCAATGCCGGAACGGTTTTATCAGCCCCATATAAACGGTGGTTAACCATCCGGTACGCCGGACATAAATGCCCCACAACAAGCGATACCCCTCCCCTTTTGGCACCAACACCCACACCAGCGCAGCATGAACCGTTTTGTTGCGGATTTCGCTCATGGCTTCCTGTGGAAACACGTAAAGAATCGTAAATGGCCCCTGTTTGGTGCCGGGAGCAATCCCGGATTTGGTGATATCATCCGCGGTTAACCGTGCCCGGAAAAGGAGATTTTTGTCCGGCGGCTCGGCGTCCCATCGAAATACGCGCCCCAAAAACCAGCGAAACCCAAAAAGGGTTTTTACAATACCAGATGGTTTACCGTTTTTAGCCAGGGCAAGAACATCCGAAACCGTTCGCCCTTCCCCGCCGCCCGGCAGGTCCACTTGCCAGACGTCGTGTAGCGGCACATCATGCAGCAACGCATGTGCCCGTAAATCCAGGTTACGGTATTCCTGTTTATCGGTGTTTTTCCACGGTGGCATTTGGCGCTCCGGTGTTCTGGTATAAAACAATTGGCGGTATTAAACAAATATTGCTCGATCCAACCGAAGGGGATTTCGGCATAAAGCCGGAATGACATGGAAGAATCAGTCCGTTAACGGTCATTCCTGCGAATGCAGGAATCTCAGCATTTCCTTTTCAACACTACCGAACAATTATTGGGTACAATAATATCCGTCAACAGAAAATATCTGCAAACAAGTGTTATCCATCCAACTCAGCAATACATTCGATTTCGACCAACGCATCCAATGGATTTTGTTTAACCGCTATGGTTGTCCGGCTGGGCTTATGTCCGGCGAACATTTCTTCATAAATGCGATTCATCCCTTTAAAATCATCCATACTTTTGAGATAAACCGTTGTTTTGACCACATTTTTCAACGTTAATCCCACCTCCGCCAATACGATAGAAAGATTGTTCAGCACCCTTTCGGTTTGTTCTTCGATAGATGTCCCGACGATTTTCATCGTATCCGGGTCCAACGGGGTTTGCCCGGAGCAAAAAACCAGGTTACCGGATTTCATGGCATGGCAATTTGGGCCGATAGCTTTCGGCGCGTTTTTTACATTGACAGATTCCATATATTATTCTCCAGTTTTATGAGAACAGGTGTTGAATAGTATTACAGAGTTGCCAGCAACATCCGTTATTTACAACCTTTTTTCAATTGCTGCAACAGAAAACAAATCCATTATCGCCTGATTCTCGTGTGTCGGCTTTTCATGATTCATATCATTGTTTTAAACATATCAATATGTTAATGTGTTGTCAAAATGTAAATGATTGATCCCACCGAATGTGGGGTTTTAGGGGCAAAATTTCTTTGGATAGTTGATGCAATCTCACTGGCAATTTGATGCCTTTTTTGATGCTGAGAAATCGGAGTGCGGAGAACTCATTCTGGGGTTGAAGAAATTCCTCGATTCGTTATCCGGCACGCCAACGGTTTGTATTTTCACGGAAGATATCGGTGCAAAATTTGACATTCCCGCATGGTGCCGGATGACCGGTCACACCTTTCTGGCAATCGAACACCCCTATTACCTCATTCGGAAAAAGGATCTGAAGCAATCCGAATCCAATACAACCATTCAAAACAACATCAACCGGAGGAAATAATGAGTCAATCTTTCTGCGTAATGATCAACAATTCGCATGAAAACGGTGATAGCGCAACTGTCGGATTTGTTGTAGCAAACGCTGCCCTCGGCAGCGAAAAAGATACGATGGTGTTCCTGAGCGCCGACGGTGCCTGGATTGCCAAAAAGGGCGAAGCGGAAAAAATTAGTGTCGGTGAACCGTTTGCACCGCTCAAGGAATTGGTGGACAAGTTTGTCAAGGGCGGCGGGCGTATCCTGGTGTGCGCACCGTGCATGAAAAAACGGGGCATCACCGAAGCGGATATGATCGAAGGGGCAACCCCTGCCGGTGGGGCTGCGCTGGTTGAGTTTATCTCCAATGGCGCCGGGTGTGTAAGCTATTGATTAATGTTTTTTAGCCGCAAAGCCGCGAAGGGTGCAAAGTGAGATGATTTTTATTGGATATTGTTTAACATGCATACTGAGCATTGTTGAAGCGTTGTCATACTGAGAGTGTTTTCTGCTCGAAGAATCTCAGTTTTGGGGTCGAGATTCTTCACCTTTGGCTCAGAATGACACATCGCCTTACTGAACGTTCAACTTAGAAATTAATCCACACTGCTCAATATATGCGTTGTTTAAACCAACATTTGAACAGTAACTGGAAACTGAGGATTTATGTTCAATATCCATTCTTTGCGCACTCTGCGACTTTGCGGCAAATCATTTAATAAAATTACCGGTGTTAAGCACCTAAACATTCATCATTCAACCCAAAACAAAACAGTATAATTACAATGGATGAAAACCAACTTAACAGCATACAGCCCGACAATGTGTTTGACGGTGGGGACATGGATTGCGGCTCCGGTCTGATTTTGCTGATCCGGGAGAACATGCTCAAAGTGCCGGAAGGCGGCGTTCTGGAAATGCGCAGTCACGAACCAACCGTGGCGGATGATTTACCGCCCTGGTGCAGGATGGTCGGACACAAGTTGCTCGGGACCATCAAAACACCCGAGTTCAACCGCTATTTTATCGAACGCGGCATCAGCCAACAGGCGGAAGAACAAACGCTGGCAGCCGATAAACAAAAAGCCAGGGAATACGAATGGCGGCTGCGGGCGCGCTCTGCCGGACAGTTACATAGCAAAATCTACTGCCGGAATTTCTCCTTCGATGTGGGTCAGCCGGCCAGTTTTGAGGAAAAAGACAAATTCCCGTCCGCAGTGGAATACATGCTCGGCGCAATTGCCGGCGCACTCACCACCGGATTTGCTACAGAATGCGCCAAATGCAATTTGACGGTTGATGATATCGAAATCACCGCCAAAGCCCAACTGGCCAATGTGCTGGCGCATATGGGTCTGGAAGATGGTGATCCCGGGTTTGCAAACATCGAGATCAAGTGTTTCGCTTCCACGTTTGATGATGACAGCGAGGTCCGGGCAGCGTGGCAACGCACGCTGGATCGTTCGCCGCTGGTTGCAACCATCCAAAAAGGCGTGCCACAATTCACAACAAAACTTGCGATCGTTTAAATTGAAAAAGAAGGAATCAGCCATGTTTCAGGTAACCCAGGTCGGCAGTTGGCCGCGTTCGAAAGATCTATTGCGAGCACTGCGCGACTGGCAAAAAGGGCGCATCAGCCGCGCCGAATTTGAAAAAGTAGCCGATGAATCTGTTCGCCGCTGTGTTCAGTTACAGGTGGATGCAGATGTGGATATCATTGTCGAGGGCGAACATCGCCGCGACAATTTTTATTCATTTATCACCACAAAACTGGACGGCACCGAACTGATGTCCCTGGCGGATATGCTGGAAACTGTGGAAGACAAAGCCAGCTTCGAAGAAATGCTCACCACGTTGGACGTTCCGGCATCTGCCATAAAAAATCCCACCTGCACCGGCAAAATTGCCCGGCGCGAGTCGCTGGCAGTCAATGAACTCAAATTTGTGCAGGAATTGACCGACAAACCTGTAAAAATCACCCTTCCGGGACCATATTTGCTCACCCGTTCCATGTGGGTCGGGGCATATTCCCGGAAAGCCTATGCGGATAAAATAGAAATGGGCGAGGACGTGGTGAAAGTGCTTCGCGAGGAGCTGATCGACCTGCGCGATGCCGGTTGCGAGTTTGTGCAATTCGATGAACCAGTGCTCACGGAAATTGTGATGTCAGAGGAGCTCGATCGCCGCACCTTTATGTGAGCGACCCTGGCTACCCGCCGTGATGCGGGCTGTGAACTGGGTTATGCGGCATCGCTAATCAACGATATTATAAAAAATATCGAAGGTATTCGTGTGGGCATCCACGTGTGCCGGGGCAACTGGAGCCGCGATGAATCCGTACTGCTCACCGGCGATTACCACAAGCTGATTCCGGCGTTTCAGCAAATGAATGTGAACCAGTTTGTGCTGGAATTTGCCACACCGCGCGCAGGAGAGCTTAGCGTTGTCGGTAAAGCGCTAAACAACCTCGAAATCGGGCTTGGCGTGATCAATCCGCGCACTGCGGAAGTAGAATCCATTGCGTCCATCGTCAACCGGGCAGAGGAAGCGTTGCAATTTTACCGACCGGAGCAGATTTTTCTCAACACGGACTGCGGATTCGGCTGCTTTGCCAATCGCTGTGTGAACGATGAAGAAACTGCTATCTCCAAAGTGCGCCAGATGGTCAACGCATCCCGCATCCTGCGGGAAAAATATGCCTGATTTTTATTAAAGCCACTGTGTTAATTCAAAATCGACAGCACCCTTCGATACACGCCTTTGGCGTAACTCAGGATGCTGGTTCCGAGAACTTTTTGATCTACGCATAACATTAGTAGCACCGTGCTTCAGCGCGGTGCTGCTATGAGAAGTTGCACAATCACATCTCCGTCCACCACAATCAAACCAACGGTCTGCAAACGCATGCAAATCGGGTGATACCGCATCTTGAGCGGCTGCAAAGCGATCTTTTCACCTGCACGGGTTTTCGGGTGGTTCAAATCATATCATCAACAGCCTGCAAACGCTCATCCACAACCTGCAAGATGTCCGAATTGCCCTTTAATCCATTTTCCACCATTTTCCGGGTGTGATATTTCAACAGGAATTTCAACTTCCCTATAAAAAAATCGGTTTGCTGCCTTCAATTTCGTTCGTAAATTTTTTAATCTAAACCGGTTATATATTGCGGAGGAATTTGACGACGGATATCGCTACCACGTAGAATTGACGATACAGGCATCGAGTGAACTTATTTTCGAAATTATCGATATTTTTGGTGGTGACCGTCGTTAGTGGTTGGGCGCAAACCCGGCTGCCGGATGTGCTGCTGGACGTTCCGCCGGACACGGTTTTCGCATCGACAGATTCCCTGCTGAACGGCTACCAACTGCCGCACCAATTTATCATTCCCAACAGCGAAAGTTTGCAGCTCAAAACCTTTGCCTTGCTGCGCGGGATTCACTACCGGGTGGATTACGACGCCGGGAAGATCTGGCTCAACCGCGAAATGCCCGCCAGCGACAGCCTGCGCATCATTTACCAAAAATATCCGTTCCCGTTGGTTGCGGATTATTTTCATCGCGAGCTGCAGCTTGCCCAACCCTCCGACAGCGCCAACGGCGACAGCACCGCCGCCATCGCCCGCGCCGTTCGCCCCGGCTTTTTTGACGATCTCGATTCATTTCAATCCAATCTGCAAAAAAGCGGGAGTATTGTTCGCGGTATCGAGCTTGGTAACAATCAGGATCTCACGCTCAATTCCGGGCTGAATTTGCAGCTTTCCGGGCAAATAGCACCGGATGTGGAAATTCTCGCTGCGCTCACGGACGAAAGCACGCCCATCCAGCCGGAGGGAAATACCCAAACCCTGCGCGAAGTGGACAAGGTGTTTATCAAACTCACCAGCCCGCATCTCGGCGGTACGCTCGGCGATTTCAACATGCAATATCGCGAATCGATGTTTGGCAATTTGCAGCGAAAATTGCAAGGCATCAGCGCAACGCACACAGCGAAAACTTTTGAGCAGCAGGTCACTTACGGCACGTCGCGGGGATTTTTTCACTCCAACCGGTTGCTCGGGCAGGAGGGAAATCAGGGTCCGTATTTGCTGAACGGACGCAACGGCGAGCGGGAAATCATCGTTTTGGCGGGCACGGAACGGGTTTATGTGGACGGTATTTTGCAAACGCGCGGCGAAAATAACGATTATGTAATCGACTACGGACTGGCACAAATCACCTTCACCAACAAAAAGCTGATCACCTCGGAAAACCGCATCGAGGTGGATTTCGAATACACCAGCGCGTTCCAGCGATATGGCAAAACGTTTATCGGCGCATCGTCCACCGGAAAACCGCTCGGCAAACGCTTCAGCTACGATGTGCGGGCATTCCGCGAATGGGACGACACCAACAATTTGCTGGAAGACGATGCTCCGCTCAGCGATGTGGAAACCGCCGCGCTGGCAACTGCCGGCGATGATCCGTTTGCCGCCGCAGTCAGCGGCGCGGATTCGGTGGGATTCGGGCGCGGTAATTATGTAAAATCGGATACGCTGATCAACGGTCAACCGCTCCCCTACTTCCGGTTTGTGGACGAACGCAACGGCAATTTTCTGGTGCGATTCACCGGTGTCGGTGCCGGCAACGGCGATTACAGCCGGGTCAGTTTGCAGAATTATCGATATGTCGGTCCGGGTCGCGGCAGCTATTTGCCGGTGCGGCTGGTGCCGTTGGCGTCGGAGAAAAATTTTGCGGATGTGGGCATGAATTGGCGCGTTACCGACAATTTTTCGGTGAACGGCGAATTCGCAATTTCATCATTCGACCAGAATATTTTCAGCGATCTCGACGACAGCGACAACGAGGGCGGCGCGTTTCAACTGGCAAGCACGCTGCGGGACAGCACGTTTCGCATGTTCGGTAAATCTATTGGTGGACTGAACTTATCGCTGCGCTGGCAGCGACAGGACTCCGCGTTCGCACCACTGGATCGCCCGTTGCAGCCGGAATATGCGTACAAATGGAATCTCGGCCAAAATCAGCTCACCACCGAAGAAACCAGCCTGGAACTGAGCGGCGCGTATCAACCGAAACGCTGGCTGGAGCTGAGCGGCGGTTACGGAAATATCGAAAAAGGCGCGTCTGTGAACTCCATCCGGTGGAACTCGCAGGCGCGTATTTACCGGCGACCGATCCTGCCGGACATCACGGTTCGCGCAGAGGACGTGCGCAGCGAAACCGGCAATTTCGACAGCGACTGGCAGCGGCAGAGCGTCAATCTCATCAAAAATATCGGCAGCACCACGCCACAATACCGCTTTCAGCGGGAAGACCGCGCGGTGGATAATTTGACGCAGTCGCAGCGCACCGGATTTCTGTTCGACGATCATTTGGGCAAGTTTACCCTGCGCAAATTTGCCGGGCTGGACTGGAACGCATTGGCGCAATATCGCGTCGATTATCTCTACAATCCCCGCAATTTTGGCGAAACGCTGCGCCACGCCGCCACCCAAACCTACGAGCTGAAAGGCACGTTGAACAGCCAGAAACAGCTCAGCGGCGAGTTTGGCGTTACGTTTCGCGAGAAGGATTTCACACCGTTTTTCCAGAATTTACCGGGCGACAGCCTGGCGATTTACCAAACCGATGCCCAATTTCAAGATACAACCTGGCAGGATCGCCAGAGCCATCTCGCCAATGCGCAACTACAATATCGCAACGAGAGCGGCACGCTGACCGCACAGCTCGATTATCAGCTTGCCAGCGAATTGCAGGCGATTCGCGAGATCCGCTATTTGCAGGTGGAGGAAAATCGCGGCAATTTCCGGTTCGATTCCACGCTGAGCGAATACGTGCCCGATCCGCAGGGCGATTATCTGCGGTTCTTCTTCCAAACCGGCGATTTCCGCAGCGTCATCCGGCTGGAAACCGCGCTGCAGGTGCAGTATCGCCCCAAAGCGTCGAAAAAGAAGCTCGGTTTCTGGCGCGATGTGCTCAATAAAACCGCGATGCAATCCTACATTAAAATTGAAGAGCAGAGCCGCCCGGAAAATATCTGGGATATTTATTTGATGAACCTGAGCCAGTTCCACAATTTGCAATCGTCGCTGCAGGGCGTTTACGTGCTGAACCAGGATTTGCACTACAACGAGCGCAATCCCGATTGGGGCGTTTTGCTGCGCAGCCGCTATCGCGACAACCTCGCCAACCAGTTTCTGGACGCCAACGACAACGAAACCCGCATCGTCTGGGAGCGTTCAATGGAAGCCCGGCGTCGCATTTTTAACCGCAAATTGAACGTTACCGCCAGTTATCAGCACGGATTTAACAAACGCTGGGTGTCCGCTTTGCCATCGCGTAACCTGAATATTTTACAGCAGGTTATCGCCGCAAAATTGAACTACCGCCCGAGCATCCGCTGGCAATTTCAACTGGAAGCGGAACGCGGGCTGGATAATGACCGGAAAACGGTGAATCCGCTGCGGGTGAATTTTTGGGAGCTGAAACCGCAGATCGCCTTTTCGCTGCGCAGCAAAGCGCGGGCGACGGCAAATTTGAGTTATCTGACCGTGCAGGAAGCTGAAAATCCCGGCGAACGCGCCATCCCGTTTGAGATGGCGCGCGGCAAAAAGCCCGGCGATTCCTGGCTCTGGAATTTCCGCTTTGATTATTTTATCAGCCAAAATGTAACCATCAACGCCAGTTACAACGGCCGAAGGGATGCGGGCACCGCACGCACGATTCACCTCGGCAAAGCGGAAGTGCGGGCGTTTTTTTGATATGCTTTCAGAGAGGAAATATCATGAAAAATTTAATTGTTCTCATTACTTTATTGACTTGTTTTTCTTCAATTTACACAGGTTGTTCGCCTAATGTACATACCCGAAAGAACGAACGCATATCCGAACAATACCCGCTACGACTTGAACTTGTTGAGTCGACATTTTTGCGAGAGGAGAAGAAACGGTCAAATGCTACAACCTATTCTTTACCGCACAAATCCTACTATACGACAAGCGGGTTTGTTTACGAAATTCGCCTGCATATCCGGGTTGCCAGTTATTATGCGGTATTTGACCGACCTTTCTGGGTAATGTGTGAAACACCGGATAAAAAAATCCATAGGATAAAACTGAACGAAGATCGTTTTCAATTGGATAATGATTTTTCGAATGTTTTTCAATTTGATATCAAAACGAAGAAGAAAGGCAAATTGAAAATATCGCTGATCGAACTTGATGAGGAAACCAGCAGATTTTATTTTGTGGATAAGAGCTCGGTATTTCACAACAAAGAAATTCAACTAAACCAGGAATAACCAATGGCTTACGACGAAGGTTTGGCAGAACGGATTCGCGAAATATTACAACCGCAGCTTGGACTGGATGAGAAAAAGATGTTCGGCGGCATCGCGTTTATGATGAACGATTACATGTTCTGCGGTATCGCCAAAGGCGAGCTGATGGTGCGGGTTGGTGCGGAAAATTACGAAGCAGCGCTCACTGAACCGCACGTTCGCCCGATGGATTTCACCGGAAAACCGCTGAAAGGTTATGTTTACGTCGATGCCGAAGGCTTTGCCGAAGACGCTAATTTGAAACAATGGATTGATCGCGCGATGGCGTTTGTGGCAACCTTGCCGCCCAAAAAAGGTAAAAATAAAAAGGGAAAAGGAAAAATGTAGGGGCGCGGTGGTATAGCTTGTCTTGAGCATTTAATAACTGATGTTACGCACAAGCATCCGATTATCGATAAATTAGCATCCTGAGTAGCCCGCTTCGGGCGTATCGAAGGGTGCGGTCTATCAGTGAAATGCCGCACCCTTCGATACACGCCTTCGGCGTTACTCAGGATGCTGGTTCCGAGAAGTTTTTTGACCAGTGCGTAACATCAGTTAATAAATTTATTTGATTTTCTCTCTGCGATCTCCGCGACCTCTGCGGTTAAAAAAATGCCCAAAACCGGCAAAAACGAATGAATAAATTGACGCAAAAAATAATCCTGTTCGCGATGCTGCTCCTTTCGATGGCGACGTTCGGGAAGGCGCCGCAGAAACAGCTGTTTCTGAAATCGTTGCAACTGCGCTTCGATTCACGGGTGAAATTTGCCCAGAACCGATTTCAGCAGCAGTTCGTCAATCGCCCGTTCTCGCCGGAATTGTTGAAAAATATTCGCACCAAAGCCGAAGAGCAGCTACGTGATCAGGGTTACTATTTTGCTGATTTTTCTGAAGTTAGCACAGAAATTGATTCGGCGCTGCAAAGCGTCGATCTGACCATTTCCGTGAAAACCAACGGTCTGCTGCGGCTGGACAGTTTGCGCATTGCCAATCGCGATTCGCTGCCGGAAAAGCTGCTCGGCGATGTGGACGATGCGCTCGCGGTGTATCCTGGCAAGATTTATACGCAATCGCTGTCGCAATCGATGCTCCGCAACGTGACCACCATTTTCGAAAATCACGGCTTTCCGCTGGCGCGCATTCAAACGCAATCGTTCGATTTCCGCGAATTACCCGACGAAAACGAATACCGGCTCGATCTCTCGCTGCATATCTCGCCGGGCGATTCTGTGCGGATTGCATACGTCAAATTTCCGAAACAGAAAAATGATATCACCGGCTATCTTCAGCGATTGCTGCGTTTCCAGCCGGATAAGTTGTTCGATGCGCAACGGGTCGATCGTTACAGCGAAACGTTGCGGCGGCAAGATTTTCTCAAAAATGTGCGTCAGCCGGAACTGCTGCTGGACAAAAAAGGCAACTATTTTCTCTCCATCGATTTTGAGGAAACGCCCTCCACCACGTTTGACGGCATTGTCGGTTACATTCCCCCGCCCGCGACCGATCCGGCAGCCAGCGGCTATTTTACCGGATTGGTGAATATCGGCATCCGAAATTTGTTCGGCGGCGGGCGCAAAATTCACGTGTTCTGGCAAAAGCAGGATCGCTTTTCCGATGAATTCCGGGTGGGTTATCGCGAGCCGTTTGTTGCAGGACTGCCGTTTCATTTTGAGGCGGGCATGCACCGGCTGGTGCGCGATACAACGTATATCGAATGGCAATATCTCGGGCGGTTGGAGCTGCCGCTCAGCGATGCGCTCAGTGCGTTCGTGGATTTATCCAGCCGGAACGTGTCGCCGGATTCGCTGGCGAGTCGCGTGCTGCGCTTGCCCCGCACCGAAAGCGTGATCACCGAAACCGGTATTCGCTGGGATGCCCGCGATGATTTTCGCAATCCCCGGCGCGGCGTTTTTCTGGAAATAGCATTCGGCATCAGCCGCCAGAGCAACATCGGACCGGATTATCTGCTCGCGGAAGATTCGCTGAAATCCTCGGTTTCGCTGCAAAAAATGCGGGCGGATCTGGGCATTTTTCTGCCCACATTTCGCAATCAGCTCATCGCCAATAATTTTCACGCCAATTTTATCGAAAGCAACGGCGAGGTGCTGCGACTGACCGATCAGGTTTGGTTTGGCGGCGCAACCACCATTCGCGGCTTTCGCGAAGCCCAGTTTTTTGCCAAACGGGTATTTTGGCTGAACAGCGAATATCGCTTTTTGCTCGGTCCGGACACCCGTTTATTTGTGTTCACAGATAACGGGTATTTTGAGCGCGAATCGCCGGATAATCTGCAAAAATGGCTGACCAGCTACGGCATGGGTTTGCGCCTCACCGCGCCGCTGGGCGTGATGCAAATCGATTTCGGGCTGGAACGCGGTGCACCCTTTCGCGAGGGAAAATTGCACATCCGGCTGATCAACGATTTTTGATTCATCCAATATTAATCCCTTCCATTTTTAGTGACTCCCATCATAAAAAACAGATACGTTTTAGTTACTATTTGTCGCAATTTCGAATTTTACAATTCAGTTTTCCCAAAATGCAGCCGATTATTACTTGTTTGGAAGTGAATCCCCATTAAATAGTTACAGAACTGAATAACCAATTACGGAGCGTTTTATGATGACTCATCGACTTATTCGTTTTATGCTGATGATTGCGCTTTTTGGCAGTTTGCAGGTGAAATCGCAAGATCTGGAATCGCTGTTGGAGCGTTACGCCGGCGATAATGCGTCCGGATATGTGGAACCGCTGGTTTCCGCATTCGGCGCAAACATGAATTCCGGCTGGTATTATCGCGCCAAAACACCGCAAAGCGGCTTTCATTTTAACATTCGTTTGAACGCGATGGCAACGATGTTTAAGGATGACCAGCGCACTTTCATCGCCTCAACCGAAGGCTATTTCACGCCGGTGCAAGATGTCGAAACACCGACAATTATTGGCAACGGCGAAGGCACATCGGTCAGCAACGAAGGATTTGGAACCGTGTTCACCTTTCCCGGCGGTTACGATATCGGCTCGTTTGCGCTGGCGGTGCCAACGTTGACCATCGGCAGCATTGCCGGAACCGAGGCATCCATTCGCTATATTTCCGCAACCGCAAATGAAGATATCGGCGAGATCAAATTGTTCGGCTACGGCTTGCGTCACAACATCAGCCAATACTTCCCCACTTTGCTGATCGACGTTTCCGCCGGGTTTGGCTACACCAAACTGGATGTCGGCGATATTCTGAATGCATCCGCAACCACATTCCATCTTCAGGCAGGTAAATCCTTTTCTGTATTGAACTTATACGGTGGGTTGGCATATGAATCCAGCAGTGCGGATATCAGCTATACCTACACCGAAAGCGGCACGCCGCTGGATGTAAACATCGAAGTGGACGGCAAAAACAAATTCCGCATGACCTTTGGCGCGGGATTGAGCTTGCTGTTTTTGCATTTGAATATCGATTACAATATCGGCAGCCTGAACCTCGTAAACGCCGGCTTAAGCTTCGGTTTATAATTTAAAGGAGATATTTTTTATGAATTTGAAATCATACATTTCGTTTGTGGCGATCATTTTTGCGGGTTTATTTGGCAGTTGCGATAAAACAACCGTGTATCTGCCGATTCCCACAACTTTTGAATTGCCAATTCCCGTAACTGTGCCACTGGGCAGCAGCACATTTAGCGAAGGTGCCGTTATCGACGGCAGCATCATTTCGCAGGACATTCTCGACCAGCTCGACGACGCCATTACGCCGGATGAGATCACACAATACAATGTGGAAGGTGTGGCATATGAAATTTTATCCACCAATCAGCCCGGAACGGTGGTTAACGCCAACATTATCATCCAAACGGCTGATGGCTCCGCCCAGTTATTTTCGATCACGAATCTGACGCTATCCGACGCAATCGGGACACAAATTCAGCCCGACCTGAATCCTGCCGCAATTATGCTCATTGAGGATGCACTGGAAAGCATTCTCGCCGGCAACACCAACGCGACGATCGGCGCAGTTGCCGATGGCAGCGTTGTCCAGTCCGCTGAAACAGAATTACTGCTGCTCATTAGTTTAACAGTCGCACCGGTCGTTGAGCAGGAAGTGGAAGTTTTCGATCCGCTATAATCTAATGTTGACAGTTTTAATTTTAAAAAGGCGCGGTTTTCGCGCCTTTTTTTTGGCCGGATTCGATCTTTATTCCGTTGATTTTTATCCGATATGCAGATAAGTTACCCCTGCCAAATTCAAATGTCGGATTGCAAACATCACCGGAGGTTTAATGAGCAGCTATTTGACTCATCTCGAATGCGGATATTGTGCAAAAACATATCCGGCAGATCAACTGTGGAATCTGTGCACCGAATGCGGCAAGCCGCTGCTCGCGCGATACGATCTGGCAAAAATCCGCGATGCCGTTTCCCGCGATGATTTGCGGCACCGTGCGCCGAATTTGTGGCGCTATGCAGAAGTGCTTCCGGTACGCGACGAGCGCTATCGGCTCACTCTCGGCGAAGGCTGGACACCGCTCATCCACGCCAAAAGACTCGGCCAAACCCTCGATTTTCCCAATTTATTCATCAAAGAAGAAGGCGTGAACCCAACCACATCGTTCAAAGCGCGCGGTCTTTCCGTGGCAGTCAGTCGCGCATTCGAGCTTGGCGTGACAGCCGTTTCCATTCCCTCTGCCGGAAATGCCGCCGGTGCGATGAGCGCATATGCCGCGCTTGCCGGTCTGGAATCGCATGTGTTTATGCCCAAAGATGTGCCGCATCCATTTATCGCGGAGTGCAAAGCGTTGGGCGCAACCGTAAATCTGGTGGACGGATTGATCACCGATTGCGGCAAAATTGCCGCCGAAGGTGTCAAAAAATATGGGCGATTCGACATCTCCACCCTCAAAGAACCGTATCGCTTAGAGGGAAAAAAAACAATGGGTTATGAGCTTGCCGAACAGATGAACTGGCAACTGCCGGATGTGGTTATTTATCCCACCGGCGGCGGAACGGGGCTCATCGGCATGTGGAAAGCCTTCGATGAAATGGAAGCACTCGGCTGGATCGGCAGCAAACGCCCGCGCATGGTCACCGTGCAATCGGACGGCTGCGCACCGATGGTCCGGGCATTTCACGCCGGAACCGAATTTGCCGAACCGTGGGAAGATGCGCATTCCGTCGCGGACGGTTTGCGGGTTCCCGCCGCTGTCGGCGATTTCCTGATTTTACGCGCCCTCCGCGAAAGCAACGGCAACGCCGTCAGCGTGGAAGACGGAATGATGCTGGAAAACGCCAACCTGATCGGTAAATCCGAAGGCTTGTTTGTCAGCCCGGAAGGCGGCGCAACGCTGGCGGCATTTCGGATGCTGCGCGAACTCGACTGGATTGCAGATCACGAAACCGTGGTGCTGTTCAACACCGGCAGCGGACACAAATACGCCCACCTCTGGCGATAGTTTTTTGAAACGCAATCGACAAAGGAATATTTGAATTCAGCGAGAAAGCAGGCGCTTTCCTTAAAATAGGTGTTCAAAGCGGAGCTTTGAACGAGGGAGATTAATGACCTGCTTATCTCTCGTTCCAGGCTCCGGCCTGGAACGCTGTTTTCAAAAAACCGCCGCTTTGAACGAGGGGGAATAAATATGCTCATGAATTCCCATAACAACCTAACTAATTAACCGGTCCCGATGCGCAAAGCAACAGCCGCACTCCAACTCACCCGCCCGCTAAACGTCGCAATTGCGATGCTTTCTGTGTTGATTGCCGTGCTGATCACCCGGGTGGAATTCCACTGGCTGCCGGTTGTGCTGGCGTGCCTTTCCGCCGGTTTGATTATGGCTGGCGGCAACACCATCAACGATTATTTCGATATCGCCATCGACCGGATCAACAAACCGCAGCGCCCCCTGCCATCGAGCAGCATCCCGCCGAATGCGGCTCGCCTGCTCGCTTATCTGGAATTTATCGCCGGAAATCTTCTGGCCGTGTTCATTTCTGATGCGGCATTTTTGATGGCACTCTTTTTCACCGCGCTGATTTACTGGTATTCCGCCCGGCTGAAACGCATCGCGCTGTGGGGAAATCTGGCGGTCAGCCTGTCCACGGCGGCAGCGTTTGTGTATGGCGCGCTGGCAGTCGGAAATCCTGCTGCGGGAATTTTTCCGGCAATTCTGGCATTCCTGTTTCATTTCGCCCGGGAAATTATCAAAGATATGGAAGATGTGGCAGGCGATCAGAAAAACGGTGCAGATACGCTGCCCATCCGCTACGGTATGCGCCCGGCAATCCGGCTGGTCTGGGCAATTTTTGCGGTGCTGCTCATCGCAACGGTCATCCCTTTTTCGCTGGGAGATTACGGGCGAATTTATCTTTCGATTGTGATCATCGGCGTTTGGCCGGTAATCGCGTTTGTATCCGTTCGCATTTTTCAGACAACCCAACCCGATGTTTTAAATAAACTTAGCAACTTGCTCAAACTGGATATGCTCATCGGTTTGATCGCACTTTTTTTTCGATAGCCCACCAAATTTTTCCAGCGAAATTTCACTATCCGCAAAAATTTTCAGATCACAAAAATTAAACTTTTGATATTTCAAGTTCTTTTTTGTAATTTCTCAGCGATTAAAATAGCGATATCCCGACCAGCGTTTTGCAACAATCGAACGCATTTTTTTACGGGAATTATCCGGATTTACAGTATAAAGGAGATGAAATTGGACATTTTTGACAAATGTTTGGAATTTACCAAAGCAACCGAATACCGTGACAAAGGGCTGTATCCCTACTTTATCCCGATTGCCGACAACCACGGTCCGCGCGTGAACATGAACGGCAAAGAGATGCTCATGGTCGGATCAAACAACTACCTCGGACTCACCAAAGATCCCCGTGTTGAAGAAGCCGCCATCAAAGCAATCGAAAAATACGGCACCAGTTGCTCCGGCTCCCGATTTTTGAACGGGACGCTGGAATTGCACGTTGAAGCGGAACTCAAGCTGGCAAAATTTATCGGCAAAGAATCGGCGTTGATGTTCACCACCGGCTACCTCACCAATTTCGGTTCGGTATCGACGTTGCTGGATCGCAAAAGCGTGATCATTTCGGATCGCACCAACCATGCCTGCATCAACGACGGCATTTTACTGGCGAAAGGCACATTCCCGAGCATCACGCTGAAACGCTATCAGCACAACGATATGGATGATCTGGAGCGCGTCATCAGTACGGTTGACATCGACAAACCCAAGCTGATTGCCACTGACGGCGTGTTCAGCATGGAAGGCGACGTTGTGCAACTGCCGCGATTGGTGGAGATCGCCAAAAAATACAACGCGCGGCTGTATATCGACGATGCGCACGGCATGGGCGTGCTCGGCAAATCCGGGCGCGGAACGCTGGAACATTTCGACCTGATCGACGAAGTGGATCTGGTGACGACCACTTTCAGCAAATCGTTTGCATCGCTGGGCGGATTTATCGCCGGAAAAAAAGAAGTGGTCGATTTTATCAAACATTTTTCGCGAGCGCTGATTTTCGCGGCGGCAATGCCACCGGCAAATACTGCGGCGGTGATCAAATCGTTGGAAATCATCGAAACGGAGCCGGAACTGGTGCATCGCGTTCAGCGCAACGGCGCCAAAATGCGTCGCGAATTTCAGGCGATGGGCTTCGATACCGGCGAATCCGAACACACGCCGATCGTTCCGCTGCTCGTCCGCGATTTCGACAAAACGCTGGCATTCTGGAAAGCGCTGTTCGATGCAGGCATTTACACCAATGCCGTTGTTCCGCCCGGCGTTCCGGCGGATCGCTCGTTGCTGCGCACAACGTACATGGCAACCCACACAGATGCCGATCTCGATGAAGTGCTCGATCGCGTCAAAAAAATCGCCAAACAAATGGAAATTATCTGATTTTCCAATCATTTATTGCTGTTCATTTATTGCCACCGGTTCACCGCCGGTGGCTTTTTTTTGCCGGAGGGATTTCCGGGTGTGTTGTTTAAATCGATATTTTTGCTTAAATATTAGCCTGTTTGAACAGGGCATCAACAAAAAATCGAATATTGTTACCGTCAAAAAAGGAGGCTGCATTGGCAGGCAAAATTGACGTACGACCGGTGCAAACCAAAAAAGACCTGATGGCATTTATCAAATTGCCATGGAAAATTTATAAAAACGATCCGAACTGGGTTCCCCATTTGCTGATGGATCGCAAAAAGTTTTTTAATAAAGATAAAAACCCGTTTTTCAACGAAAACCCGACCCAGTTATTTTTGGCGTATCGCGATGGCGAACTGGTCGGAAGAATCGGGGCAATTATCAACAAATTGCACAATGATTACCACAAAGATAAAACCGGATTTTTCGGGTTTTTGGAAGCCGTGGACGATCGCGACGTTTTTGAATCGCTGCTAAACACTGCAAAAGCGTGGCTTAAAGAACGCGGTCGCGATTTGATGATCGGACCGATGAATCCCAGCACCAACGATGAAGTTGGCTTCCTCTCCGATGGATTCGATACGCCGCCCTATTTAATGATGACGCACACGCCGCCATATTACATCGAACAAATGGAAACGCTCGGCTACGAACGCGCCAAAGAATTGCTAGCATACATGATCGCTTACGAAAACCTCACCAAAAATCCAAAGCTGGAACGGGTTGCCACCATCATCGCCAAAAAATATCCCGTGAAAATCCGCAAAGTGGATATGAAAAATTTTCGGCAGGAACTGGAAATTGTCCGGGAAATTTACAATGACGCATGGGCGCCGAACTGGGGTTTTGTTCCGATGACCCCTCAAGAATTTGATTATGTGGCAAACGATTTTAAACAGATTATTAATCCCAACGTTGCATTCATCGGTGAATACGACGGTGAAGCGATCGGTTTTTTGCTGGCACTCCCGGATTACAACCAGGTTTTCAAAAAGATTCGCAGCGGTCGGTTGTTCCCGTTCGGATTGTTTACTTTTTTGTTTAACAAAAGTAAAATCAACAGCTTGCGCGTGATTACTCTGGGTATAAAACAAAAGTATCAACCCTTTGGCATCGGCTCGCTGTTTTATCAGGAAATTATCAAAAATGCGGCTCCGAACGGTTTTAATTCTGCGGAAATGTCCTGGATTTTGGAAGACAACGATTTGATGAACAAAGCAGCACAATTATTGGGCGGATACGTTCACAAACGATACCGGATTTACCAATCGGCATTATAATCCAGCCAATAAAAAAAGGAACGCTGTAGCCGCGTTCCTTTTTTGTATCTGCATAATTTTATTGAAATTAACTTAGTTGTTATAAAATATTTTATCAATCATTTCAGTTGCCGATTCGGGTGAAATAATCTCGTTTTTCCCCCATTGCACACCGTTCTGCATCAACTCTTCCAAACAGGTTGCCAACAGTTGCTGAAAAGTATCGGCACCCAATTCCTGATGGCAGGAAACCAGATTTGCCAGCACTTTTTCGACCATTTGGGTTTGCTGATTTTTTTGGAAATAAAGCAAAATTTCAACCTGTTTGGCGATGGCGCTGGTATGGGTTTTCTGCTCAAATTCGATGGAACTGAGATTCCCCAAAACCTGCGAAATATTGAAAAAATCGCCGGTTTCTTCGAATAACGGCAACGCGGTGTTATAGCGATTCAGCGCGCGTTCCCAATCGCCCAAATCGTGGAATACATTCCCCAAATTGAAATTGACTTCCGCCATACCCTGATAATCATTGCTGGCTTCGAAATTTTTAAGCGCTTCAACATAATGATGCCGGGTGATATCCCAACTTTTTTGGGCATGATAAACAAATGCCAACGAATTATGACAGAAAGCCATTCCGCGAACATTGCCCAATTTGGTAAAAATATCCAGCGCCTGTTCAAAACAGGGTACCGTTTTTTCCCAATCCAAATGCGCTTTATAGATGCTGCCGATTTTGGAAAGCAGCTCCGCAACACCAAGCTGGTTGTTCAGATTTTCCTTCAGGGAAATTGCGTTTCTATACATATCTATTGCATAAGATAGATCTTCGCGCTGTTGATAAATATCGCCAATCTCTTCAAAAATACGGGCTACGCCTGGCGATTCGCCCAACCGTTCATTAATGGCAAGTGCTTTCTCAAACAGCTCCAATGCGCGATCGGTTTCGCCCATTTCCTGATAGACACGGGCGATTTGGGCAAAAATTTCGGCGTATCGGCTTTCCTGTTTGATATCGTGAAACAGTTCCTGCGCCTGATGGTAATTTTCCATCGCCAGTTCCCATTCCTTTTGGCGATGATGAATTTTTGCAATCAATTCGTAAACTTCTGCCAATCCGGCGCGGTGTTCGTTTTCCTCAAAAATCTGGTGCGCATTTTGGAGATGAACCCGGGCATGCGCCAAATCGTTTAACTGCAGATAAATTGCGCCCATATGTTGATATGCAGTAGCGAACGCGATCGGGTTGTTCAACTTCCGGTAATTTTCCGCGACCTGCTCGTATGTGTCAATTGCTTCGAGCCATTTTTTCTGCATCTCTTGCAATCTGGCAACTTCCATCAGTGTTCGCGCATTTCCGATGCGATCGCCGAGTGCGTTGCAAATTGCCATTGAGCGTTCAAAATAGGCTTGAGCATCCACAAGTTTGTGCTGCGCTTTTGCCAGTTGCCCCAACTGATCCAGAATAATTTGCTCACCACGTGTATCTTGCAAATCCTGAAAATATTCCAGCGAACGTTGATAGTGATTATAAGCGTTCTGGCGATTTTCTTCGATCAAATAAACTTCCGCCAAATGCTGGTGGCAGGCTGCCAATCTGGCAATATTTTTTTCGCGCTGATACAGTTGCGCAGCTTCCTGCAAATTGTGGGCGCTTTGGGTGGTGTTGCCTTTCAGTTTGGCGATTTGCCCGATATAAAACAGCGTTTCCGCACGGGTTTGGCTGTCGGTATCTTCTTGCAAACAGGAAACCAGCGCCGTTTCAGCTTCGCCCCATTTGCCCAACCGGAAATAAAGTATGCCGGTACGCAACTGTGCAGCCCGCTGCTCTTCAACGGTTTCGAGAATTGATAAGCTCAAGTTTTTCAACAAGTTGAGCAAATATTCGCATTGCTGAACCGTTAAATCCTCGATTTTGCTGATAGCGTTGATCAGCCCGATTGCATCTTCTTCGCGTTCGGCAAAATAGAAATGCCCGGCGCCCAATACCGCATCCCGGGAATCATTTTTTACAGAATGGCGCTCACGATACAATTGCCCGGCCTGATTGTGCAACGCCCGGCGAATGTGGTCATCTTCCATTTGTGAGTTAAAAAATGTTCGTAATGTGTCCGGCAAATTATAGCGAACAGCCTGATTATCGTATTCCAATAGCTGGAATTCTTCAACCAGTTCCTCCAGTTTTTCCTGAAAATCGCCGCCACCGATTTTATCATAAACAGCCTTCAGGAAACGCTCCTCTTCGGGAATTTCGAAAATGCTCAACGCGGTGCAAAAACTGTTCACCCGGCTGTCTGTGCGAGCGAAGCCTTCTTTTAACGCGTTTGCGGCGTAATAGGACAGTTGCACTTCCTGAATTGCGGTGCCGTCCGATACAGGCATTTGTTCAACAAAGCGTTCCAGTTCGGTATCCGTGTGCTGTTCATTTTGGAACCAGCCCCGGAAAATGAGCATCCGTTCGGGATTGCCGCAGAGCTTGTTTGCCAATTGTCGCGCCAACATTCGCGGCAGGGCTAATTTCCACAAATCACGCAATAGCGCGCTGCTTTCAGAAACAGCCAACCCGTCGTATCGATAAAACGCAATATTTTGGGTGGTTTCGATCTCCGGTAAATCGCGATCCAGCATCACAAATTTGCCGCTGAATTCATCGTTTTCACTGATGTTTTTCCAGCACAATTGCACAAAATCCCGCAGGCGATAATCTTTCAACGCGTGAATATCGTCCAGCACAAAAATGGTGTCGGAAGCTGCAATTGCCGATGCAATTTCCGCCTCGTAACCCACGGCAGAGCCGGGAATTTGCAGTTCGGAAAAAGCGGCGATGCTTTTCAGAAATATATCGTATGTCGAATGGCTTTCGCTAAATCGGTAGTAAAAAACTTTTCCAATGGCGAGCGAGCGATTGAACACCTGCTGATAAATATATGCGGACATGAGCACCGATTTTCCCGATCCGGCAAATCCGGTGATAAACAGCAACGGGTGTTCCGCCAGCAACGGCTCAAGATTTCGCAGTCCCCGAACAGGGAGCGCATGCCGCTGCGGTTGCCAGTAAATCATTTGCGCGGAGCCGGGTTGTTTCGGCAAAATGGTATCGGGACGCTCTTCAGCGGCTTCTTCTTCGGGCAAATTGGCTTTTTGTTTTGGCGGCGGCGTAACTTTTGGCGGCGCTTTTGGAGCAACTTTTTTGGCAGGTTTGATAACGGGTTCCGATGGAATTTCTTCCGGTTCGTCCGGCAACATGGAAAATAATTCATCAAATTCATCAACAAATTCTTTTTCGCCTTCCGAATCGGCAGAAAGTGTTTCGCCCAAATAGCGAGTCATCACCGTTGTGGCCAGTTTCTCATTTTTGGCGAGTTTTTCGCGAAATGCATCCAGAAAATCCGGCACAATTTTTTCCGAATTTCCCAGGCTGATGATTTGCGAAAATCGTTTCACAAAATAATTATCCGGCACCGGCTGCCCGTCTTTTTTAAATTTGTTGATGATAATCGACAGCTTTTGGCGTTGCAGGGTTCGCAGCATCCGCTCTTTGGTTCGCCGGCTGCTCAAAATGCCTTCTGATGCAGCATCGATACTTTCGAAAAAGATGTTTTCTGCGGCATCGCTATCCAATTCGGGTACATCTTGCAGGGCGATATCGTACAGCAAAGCGGCGATAACGCTTTGAGAAATATTTTTTAATACGGAAGATGCGGTTTGTAAATTTGAACTCATGGCGTTCCCTGATAATTTTTTACTCAAATGGCAGAGCCGATTCTCTATTTTCTCAATTTCTTAACAAAATGGGTTTATAAAGCGGATTCAGTTCACAAATCGGCAAATCAATTATTTAATTTAGCGCGAGTTTAATATTTGGTGAAAAAGACAGGAAATCCGCACCGGTGCTTGATTTGTTGTGATGGGCGTGATAACTTTGCACGCCGAAAAAAATGAGGCAGAAAGCTCAGGAAGATGATATGAGAACTGTAGATTTACGCAGCGATACCTTAACCCGCCCAACGCCGGCCATGCGCGAAGCTATGATGGCAGCGGAAGTGGGCGACGATGTGTTTGGCGAAGATCCGACCATCAACCAATTGCAGGAAAAAGTGGCAGAAATGACCGGCAAAGAAGCCGCGCTGTTTGTAACCAGCGGCACACAAGGCAATCAGGTTAGCCTGAACGCCCAAACCCGTCCCGGGCAGGAAGTGATCTGCGATAAAAATTGTCATATTTTCAATTATGAATGCGGCGGCGCGGCGATGCTCGCCGGTGTGCAGCTAAACGGATTGGACGGCAAAAACGGGCTGCTGACCAAAGCGATGATTGAAGCGGCCATTCGTCCGGCAGATGATCACTATCCTCAAACCGGATTAATTTGTCTGGAAAACACCCACAATCGCGGCGGCGGGAATATTTATCCCATCGACGAAATGCGGCGCATTTACGAATTTGCGCAATCGCGGCAGTTGCCGGTGCATCTGGATGGCGCACGGCTGTGGAACGCATCCGTTGCAACTGGCATTTCGCTGAAAGAATATTGCAAATATGCAAACTCCGTATCCCTCTGTTTTTCCAAAGGTTTAGGTGCGCCGGTCGGTTCGATTGTCGCAGGTGATAAAGCGTTCATCCAACGGGCGCATTTGTACCGGAAAGCGTACGGCGGCGGTATTCGTCAGGGTGGTATTTTGGCGGCGGCGGCGCTGCATGCCATTGAACATCAGTTGCCAAAACTGGCGGAAGATCACCGTCGGGCAAAGGCATTTGCAGAAGCACTGCATCAACTTCCGGGCATTCATGTGCCGGCGGAATCTGTGGAAACCAACATTGTCATTTTCGAAGTTGATCCCAAAAAAATGGATGCTGCGGATCTGGTTCGCCAGTTGCAAGTGAACGGCGTGCTGATGTTCCAGTTCGGTCCAACCCGGATTCGCGCGGTAATGCATCTGCACATAACCGACGAAGATGTGACATTTGCGCTGTCTGTTTTTCACAAAATACTGGCGTAATCCTAACCGGTTTTTGGCTTCTGAATCTAATTTTTTTGATGAGTCATTTACCTTTTGTAATATGTGCCGATATTAATTTTTTATATAACTTGAGATAAACCAACGGTATTTGGGTAGCCATCTATCACTGGTGTGATAAAAACCGCAGATGCCCGTTCCAAATGGACCACCTCGCGGCATTCGCAACATTGATTGAGCAGGTGTCATTCCTGCGAATGCAGGAATCTCCAGCTGACAGCAACATAATTACAAACTATTTAACGCTTAACTGCAGTCAAAAAATAAATACGAATATCTTAACCCAATTATTTTGAATGAATAATTACGAATTATAAGACTATGAAAATATTGATAATAGGTGCGGGTGATATTGGGTTTCAACTCGCCAAACGCCTTTCTGTCGAACATGATATCATTTTAATCGAAAATGACCCCAACCGCGTAAAACGCGCCAGCGAACAACTGGATGCTTTTGTCATCGAAGGCAGCGGAACCAGTATTTCGACACTTCGGGAAGCAAATGTTCAGTCCTGCGATGTTGTCGCTGCGATGACGAACCGGGATGAAGTAAACCTGCTCAGTTGCCAGATCGCCAAAAAAATGGGTGTCGCAACAACCATTGCCCGGGTGCGAAATCCGGAATTCGATCTGCAGGATTTCCCCCTTTCGCTAAAAGATTTGGGCGTTGACCTGATGGTGCATCCCGAAAAGGAAACCGCAAACGCCATCAGCCGGTTGATCCGGCAATCCAATTGCACAGATGTCATCGAATTTGAAGAGGGTAAAATTCAGGTTTTGGGCATCCGGATGGAAGCCAATTCCCCGGCGTTGCGGGTGCCGCTCAAAAATCTGGGTCAGAATTTCAGCCAATTGAATTTGCGGATTGTTGCCATCAACCGGAAAGAGCAAACCATCGTTCCGAAAGGCGACGACGTGCTGATTCCCGGTGACCAGATTTTTGTGGTGAGCGATCCGAACCACACCGCCAAATTTCTGGATATGATTGGCAAATCGAACACCAAAATTCAGGATGTGATGATTCTCGGCGGCGGATTGATCGGGCAGTTTTTGGGGAAAATGTTTTCGGGCAGCATTCGCACAAAAATCATCGAAAGTAATCAGGAAAAATCCGTGATGATTGCCGATTTGTTGCCGCGCTCGCTGATTATTCATGGCGACGGCACCGATATCGATCTGCTGGCGGTGGAAGGTCTGATGGATATGGACGCATTCATCGCCGTTACCGGGAACGACGAAACCAACATTATTTCGACACTTGTGGCGCATCACCTGCGCGTGCCGCGAACCATTGCGCTCGTCAACAAAACGGATTATTTGCCCATCACGCCAACCATCGGATTGGATGCGGTGGTCAGCAAACAATTGTTGACGGTCAACGCTGTGCAGCGCTTTATTCGCCACCAGCAAATTGCCGCAATTGCAAATATTCCCGGTGTCGATGCCCATATTGTGGAACTTGTTGCGGCGTCCGGTTCCAAAATTACCCGCAAACCGTTGCGGGATATTTCTTTTCCGCGAAACGCGATTGTCGGCGCCATTTTGCACGGAGAACAAGTGACCATCCCCAAAGGTGATACGGAAATCGAGCCGGGTGACAAAGTGGTTATTTTCTCTACGCCATCCGCATTATCGAAAGTCGAAAAATTATTTAAATAAACCGGTTCCCAAATGCATTATTCCAGTGTCATTTACATTCTTGGTCTGTTGATGATGTTCCTTTCGGGCAGCATGCTCATCCCCGTGCCGTTTTCGCTGTATTACGGGCAAACGGATTATTTGGCATTGCTGGGCGCTGCGGGCATCACCTTTGGCGTCGGGTTTGCGGCTTATCGCTTCAGTAAATTCCGCGACGATCTCCGCCCGAAAGAAGGCTTCGCGATTGTAGCATTCAGCTGGATTTTTCTCTCTTTTTTCGGATGCCTGCCGTTTGTTTTCTCCGGAACAATCCCCTCTTTTACCGATGCATTTTTTGAAACAATGTCCGGTTTCACCACAACCGGGGCAACGATTCTCACCCAAATCGAAGGCATGCCGGAAGGCGTTTTGATGTGGCGCAGCCTCACCCACTGGATCGGCGGGATGGGCATTATCGTGCTGTCGCTGGCCATTTTGCCATTTTTGGGGGTTGGCGGCATGCAGCTGTTTAAAGCCGAAGTTCCCGGTCCGGTTGCGGACAAACTAACCCCGCGTGTTGCCGAAACCGCCAAAATTTTGTGGGGTGTTTACCTCGTTTTTACCGCTGCCCAAACCGTGCTGCTCATGTTTGGCGGTATGAATTTATTTGAAGCGTTATGTCACGCATTCGGGACACTTGCAACCGGCGGCTACTCAACCCGGAACGCCAGTGTGGGTGCATACGGCAGCGCATATATCGATTATGTGATCATCCTGTTTATGCTTTTGGCGGGCACCAATTTCGCATTGCACTACCGTTTTTTGCGCGGCGATTTTAAGGTATATTTCAAAAATCCGGAATTCCTGTTTTACATGGCGATCATTGGATTTACGGCGTTGCTCATCTGCATCAATAATTTTATCGCGCTGGATACCGGCGTGGAAAAAACCTTTCGCGACAGCCTGTTTCAAGTCGTATCGATCTCCACAACAACCGGTTACGGCACCGCAGATTACGAACAATGGCCGTTCGCATCGCAAATGATCCTCTTTTTTCTGATGTTCGGCGGCGGCTGTGCCGGCTCAACTGCCGGCGGCATGAAAATGATTCGCATTTATGTGCTCACCAAATTCGTTTATTCAGAAATTGTGCGGCTGCTTCATCCCCACGCGGTGGTTCCGGTGCGCGTTGGCAAAACAATTATCAACCGGGATATTCTGATGAATGTCTTCGGATTTTTCAATTTATATATCATCATTTTCACGCTGAGCGTTTTCGCAATGTCGCAACTGGGGCTCGATTTTTCATCCGCATATGGCGCAGTTGTTGCAACGATGAGCAACATCGGACCGGGTTTGGGCAGCGTTGGTCCGACGGATAATTTTGCCCACATTCCCGCTATCGGTAAATGGCTGCTCTCTTTTCTGATGATGATGGGTCGTCTGGAATTGTTTACGGTTGTCATTCTTTTTTCACCATCGTTCTGGCGAAAATAATCGCGTGTCATTTAGTGAAATAAAATTTACAACTACGAACCGGTTTTCCGGTAAAGCATTAACCAAAAGCGTTGACGAGGGGTTATGAAAATTAGTCCAAAAAAATTAGCAATTATGGCTGCCGGCGGTCCGGCACCCGGTATAAACAGCGTTATTGCAGCAGCTACCATTCGGGCGTCGCTGGAAGATATTGATGTGCTGGGCATTTTGGATGGCTTCAAATGGATCATGCGGGGCGATATTTCGCATGTGCGGCCGCTGCATATCGATACTGTCAGCCGGATTCACTTTCGGGGTGGATCGTATATCGGCATCGCGCGCGATAATCCGACCTACGATCCCAAATTAATGGAACAAACCGTAACCTCGCTGCTGCGACTGGATGTGGACAAGCTGATCACCATCGGCGGTGACGGCACCGCATACACAGCCGCAAAAATTGAGGAAATCGCCAGCGGGCGCATCAAAGTTGTGCATGTGCCCAAAACCATCGATAACGATCTCGATTTACCGCACGGTTTATCCACCTTTGGCTACCAAACCGCGCGGCATCACGGCTGCGAAATCATCAAAAATCTGATGGTCGACGCCCACACAACTTCCCGCTGGTATTTTGTGGTTTCGATGGGACGAAAAGCGGGGCACCTCGCGCTGGGCATCGGAAACGCGGCGGCGGCAACCATTTCGCTAATCGCAGAAGAATTCAACGGACCCTATATTCGATTGCAACACATCGTCGATATTCTGGCCGGATCGATCATCAAACGGTTGAGCTACGGACGTCGCGATGGCGTCGCCATTTTAGCCGAAGGTTTGGTTGAGCATTTGCATCCGGAAGATCTGGAAAAATATTTTCAGGTAAAACGCGATCCGCATGGCAACATCAAATTGGGTCGGGTCAATTTTGGCGAAGTACTGCAACAGCAGGTTGAATATTTGATGTCCGAATTTCGGGTGGATACCACAGTCGTTGCCAAAAATATCGGCTACGAATTGCGCTGCGCAGACCCGATTCCGTTCGATATGGAATACACCCGAAACCTCGGCTCGTGCGCTGCAGAGCATATTCTCAACGGCGGCAACCGGGTGATGGTCAGCATCGAACGCGGGCACTTCCGCCCACTCCCATTCGAAGAAATTATGGATAAAGAAACCGGGCGGGCGAAAATGCGGATGGTGGATATCACCTCCGAAGCTTTTGCAACGGCGCGCCGCTACATGATCCGGCTGAATGAAAAGGATTTCGCCGATTCCCACGCTATTGCGAAGTATGCGGCAACTTGCGGTATTTCTATCGATGATTTTGAAAAACGTTTCAGACATTTGATCGACGATGACAAATTCCTGAAAATCAAAAATGCCAAACGCAAAGCAACAAAAGCCAAAGGCAAAAAATCTGCAGATGCAGCAGGTGAATAATTAAAAAGAATAGAGAAATCCCAGATTGAGCAGCGTGTTGCGGGAATCATTCCGCAGCTCGCTGCGATCCTGATCGTTATCGAAATTGGCAAACATCTGAAGTTGCAGCGACGACGTGAGCGGCACCCAGCCGATCAGCATCAGCGAGTGAATCCGGCGATCGGAATAATAGCTGTCCAAAAATGTTTCTGCGTCCACATTCGGATAATCGCGCCAACTCAATTCGTAAATCAGATTCAACATAAGCCCATGATTATTCAGCACTTCCAGCGCAAACGCAATGCCTCGCGAGAGATAATCGCCTTCTTTTGCGAAGGCTGCTTCTGTTGCATCGTCCACCGAATGCACCTGTTTTTCCCAAAAAAATCCTGCGCCAAATGATTGAAAATTGTTCAAATAATATTTCGGCAACACCCGCAGGGAAAAATTATCGAAATCGGGCATCACGCTATCGGCAATTTTATTCCGGCGGAACAGCGCGTCCAACCGGCTTTCAACGCCCCATTTTTCACCCGTTCCAAATTCTGTTTCAATTTCCGGCTGAAACTCCCAATAGCGATTTTCGTAATCGGTTTCGCCGGTCTGGTTTTTGAATCGATATTGCGTTAGTTGCAGCGTCGCATCCAGATATCGGTTGTAATGCGCTAAATACCGATAACCGCCAGAAAACCGGTTTTGGCTGTACCCGTACCCGTCCGATTCGCGATAAAATGCGGGCGACCAGCTCAGCCGGAACGATTGTCCCGCCGCAATTACCGGTTCAAAAAAGAGCGTTCCGGAGGCGGAAACGATATTATTTTCGGGGATATCTGTGGCAGTATTTTGCGAAAACCATTTGTATCGGGCGCGTCCGGAAACATACCAGCGGCGACGCAAATCCATCGGTTTTCCGAACAAAACTTGCAACCGCTGATCCAGAAAATCGCTGCCAAACCCGTTTTGGGGATGATAAAAACTGTGATACGTTTCCAGCCGCAACAGTTTGCTGCCGTTTCGCCGCTCAAAACTGGCAAATGCCTGAACCGATAAAAATGTGTCGTCCAACCGGAATCGCTGGCTCAGCGAAAGATTTCCCGCGCCAAGTTCAAACGGCTGGAACCAGTTGAAACTGAGATACGGGCTGCGCAATTCATCGGTCAAAACGCTGTCGTTTTCCAGAAACGATACCTCAAATTCCTGTTGGGAATAATCGATGCCGCTTTCGATTTCAAAACGGTGTTGCAGCTTTGCTGCGATTGGCGTATAAATTCCGGTATCATTTTTCGGGGATGTAAAATTTTGTTTTTCCGATACTTGTGACAATTCCGGAATCGCAAACATATCAATAATTGTTTCCAAAACGGTGTTCGCAGCGTCCCAGTTTTGTTCTGCCGCAAGCGATTTTGCATCCGAAACCATCAGCGCAATTAAGCTGTCGGGATCATTCGCGGTCATTTGTAAATTTTCGATTTGCAGCAAATTGGTGAGATAAATGGTGTGTTCAATCGCTTCGTTTGTGCTGCCGGATTGCTGCGCGAATACCGGTATTCCAATTGTGAAATACAACAGCATCAGACTCCATTTTATACAATCGCGCATAATTTATCCCGCATCGAATCCGCAGATTTTTAGAAAAAACCGTTCCCAAATATGCATTTGGGAACGTGGTCACATTTGAAAATTTACATCGGACAACGGCGGTTCCACCGCCTATCCAACTTCAATATTTACAACTTGTTAATCGACTTCCGCAACCCGATACGGTAAACTCCAGACCATCGAATTGTATGGGAAAACCGTTGCGTCGTCATCAAAAATGGTGCCGTTGTCGATCACATCAAACGCAGCATGATACACATGTCCCGGACGCTGATTAATCGTCCACGATCCCACATAAATTTGGGCACCGGTTACCGGATCTGTGCCGGTATATTCAAATCGGGCGCGGGCACGATGACGTAAATTGATGCCGTAATGCAGCAACACGGTTTCGGTTGCGCCGTTGCCCAGATCCACCGGATGTGCAGTTGAATTGTTCAATTTAATCTGTACCGTTACGGTTTCGCCCGGCACAACTGACGGTATTTCGTCACGTGAGTTCAAAAATGTTTGCAGCGGGTCGGTGATGAGCAAATCCAGTCCGCGATCGCTGGTGATGTGCGTTTCCAAAATATCGATGGTGGTTTCCGGCCGGCTTTCACCTTGCCCGAAAGAAACGGCATCGAGCTGCCAGCGCATTCTGCCGGTATCCGTTTCGCGTTTCACAAAAATTGCGTTGCGATGGGTGGCGTGATTTAATCGTTTGCGATGAATAATCGCCCGACGGTTGCCCGTGCTGTCGGCGTTTTTTTCGAAAATGACAAATTGCCCGGTGAACAGCCGGTGAACAGCAACCAACGCGGTATCTTCGGAAATCCGCCGGAAATCGCGGATCGCGCGGCGCGGCTGCGGATTGAAGCGGCGCCCGAATCGCCAAACAGAGTCGATCGGCGCTGTCACTTTGCCCATATTGCCATCAAATGTGCTGAAGCCGTCGTACATATTATCTTCGCTGCCGTCGTCAACCAGCGCGTCGAACAACAGCTCGTTTTCATCCGATGTCGCCATTTCTTCGATCGCTGTTTCATCATTTTCCAGCGATGCTGTCGGGGTTTTCCCGTCCTCCTGACAGGCTGTCGCCGCAAATAACAAAAAACCAATGGCGCTTAAAATTATCGATAAACGTTTCATTTTATCCTCCTGATCCATGTGTTGTGGTTTAAACAATCACGCACAACTTGCGGGCCCGGCAAATTATGGCAATACGTTAAGTTGAATGTTAATAAATGGTTAAATCCTAATTTTCGGTTAACATCCGGGTGCCCAACCGGGTGAGTTCCCGGCAAACCAGCAACCGGTTTCGGCGAAAAGCCGTTTCCGCCAATTGATACAATTGACCGGCATTTTGAAAGGTGATCCCAAAAGCAGCGTCGGTCGCACCGCGATCCCGCAACCGCTCGAGCATTTGTTGAAACCGCTGCAACTCCTCCTGAACCACTGCAGATGCGATGTCGCTATTCGTTTGTTCCAACTGCAACCGGTTAAATTGCAGCACCAGTTTGTTCGCGATATTCAAAAATTGCGCTGCCCTGCCGTAATCGCCGGCGGCGTAGGCTTGCTCCGCAACCACGAAATTTCGTTCGGTCATTTCGGCAAATGCGTTGTTATCGTCCCAATTTGCGGACTGGCTGCGCATTGCGATTACATTTTCGCGGGTTCGCTCAACTTGCTGTTGCAGTTGCTCCGGCTGGCTATCCTGCTGATTTTCGAGCAGCCGGTACAACCGGACAACCATTTGATTGGCAAAAAAGAGATTCCGGCGCGCCTGAACAGTTTTGCCCTGATTGAGCAACATTTCGCTCCGGTCCGCCAACGCAGATGCCCGTTGATAAATGGTTTCAGCCGCAGGTAATTCGTTATTTTGCAACATTTCGCGAACCTGGCTGAGGGCATATCGCAGCGATTGCAAATCGAGCTGCAACTGCTCCTCGTCGGTTTGCGGCATTTTCTCGACCGACTCCAGCAGGCGATACAGCACCCGGTTTATGCCGGCCAACCGCTGTTGCGCTTCGCTGAAATTGCGTTGTTCAAACAACCGTTTTACGGTTGTCAATTCCGCTTCTGTCGATTGCAGCAATCGTTTTTGGGTTTCGTCACTGTTGTTTCCGTCGAGTTTTGCGCGAATTTGCGATATCAACAATTCTGCATCGAGAAACGACTGGCGAACTCGCTCACCGGAATTGCGTTTGTCGGTTGTGCGATACAATTGGATGGATTCTTCCGCAAAATGCAGCGACAACCGGTAATATTCGATCGCAGAAAAGGATTGTCCTTCGCGAAAGAGGCTGTATGCCCGTTGCCGGAAATACTTCGCACGATTGAGTAAATACAATGCTTCATCAATTTGCTGTTGCTGAACCAGTTCCTCAGCTTCCTGAATTTTTTGATCGAGCTGCTCCTGATATTTGAATTTAAGCACCGGATTATCTTTCAGCAACATTTCGATCTGGCGAAGCGCTGCGAACGCTTCCCGGATCCGCAGCCGCGCCAAAACAGGTTTGTTTTGCGATGCCAACTGCTCGGCTTGCTGATAATTATTCCGTGCATCGTTCAACAAATTGTCGATCCGGTTCCGGATATCATTGGTATTTGTAGCCGGCAGCAATCGCACAAAGGCCTCCGTTCGTTCGATGGTCGATTGCAATCTGCTCAGTTCGTTTTCCAGCCCACGTTGTTGCGCACTCAGGCTACCACCGCAAATCAGCCAGATCAAGCCCAATCCCAGAAAAAAATGATGTTTCATAAAAGTAAACATTTAGTAATTCCTTCGCTATCCCACATCAACTTACACAAATGACATGCCAAAACATTTCGAATTACCGAAACCTAATATATACAATATCTTACGATCGACAATTTAATCTGAAATTGTTGACTGCCAACAGAAAGTGTACCGCACGGTGTACCGTTTGGTACAGTTAAAATAACGTTCAATATCGGGATAAAAAAGTGGGGGGATACAAATTGCGGCCAAAAATTAATTTGACCGCAATATCTTCGTTCAATTGGTTGACAAAATAAATCAGTGCTGTTTAAAGATCGCCTAACAGCCGTTTGAGTGTTTCATCCATTTCGGAATCCAACTCAACTTCAATCTCTTCGCGGGTGCCGTCGAGAAAGTAAATTTCGATAAGACGATGCTCCGGTGTCCAGTTTTCTGTAGGATCCGCATCGTCAAATTCGTCGTACATGCTGTAATCGACTTCGTCAAAATCTTCATAGATCAAGTAATCAACCTGCTCATGATCTAATTCCAGCATTTCGCATACTTCTTCAAACACCGCTTCGTCGCGACTGACGACCTTGTGGTTCATGCGATCTGGAAATTCCATACACTTTCTCCTGCTTAAAAATACTTATGTCTAAATATCAATTATTGATTGATAGCTTTCGAAATAACATCAAAAAACTTAAGTAAATTGTGAAACTGATTTCTGAATTCGTGGGTATTATAAGAAAAAAAAAACCAGAATCAATGATAAAATAACTTCAATTAAAAAAATTTTTCTTGCCGATTTCATTCATATTCAGCTACTTTTACCGTCAGTAAAATCCGCCGCCAATATTCAATCCCGGATCTTTGTTTCCGGACTTCACCCACACATCCGAACAACCATAAACGGAGAATAAGCATGGCTTTACATCGTATACTTTTTGGGCTGATGTTGTTATCGGCGATGGTTTCTGCGCAGTCTGTTTTTTTAAAACCCATCGCGGCGTATTATTTACCGCGCCTAACCGATGTAAATACGAGAATCGAAGGTGCCATTGATGATTTCAGGGATAATAGCGGTCTGCCAATTCCGGTGGCTGCGACTTTTGGCAACAAAGTTATTTTTGGCGGTGAAATCGAATATCATCTCAGCGAAGATTATTTTGGAACTGTCCAATTGATGTTCTACAATGACAATGCAGACACCCGTTTTGAATCCGCATCACCAACCCCGATTCAATTGGACTACCTCAGGGATATTTCCATGGTTGATGTGAAAGTCAATTTTCACCAATATTTCAGCTACAGCTCCTGGCGGCGTTTCAACAAATATTTTGGCATTGGTGTTGGCATAATGCAAGTGAGCGCAACCTCAGAAACGGTTTACGTTGTCGATAACAGCACTCAAATAAATACCACCGGAGAATTTTCCGGGACAACACTATCCGCTTCCGGTTATTTTGGCGGAGAAATTCGGCTGGCACCAGCTTTTAAAATCTGGGCAGAAGGCGGTTATCTGGTTGGTAATCCCGGACGGCTGGATGGTAAAGTGCGCACACTCGAAACATCCGGTAACGTTGATACGACATCGGAATCTTCGTTCGATCTTTCCGGTTTTTTTGTGCGCGGCGGAATCGGCTTTGCCGTCCCGTTTCTGAAATAATCAGCAAAAAATCATTAAACTTTTCAAAAAGAATTTCGAGTATTATAACACAAGCAGGGATTGATTCTTGGGTAAATTATAAGTACAAAAAAATGTCGTCCTGACATTTTGGATCTATCAACATCTTGTGTTTTTAAGGAGTTTTAAATTATGCAGGGAATTTCGATAGATGTAAACCTGGTCCACTTTATGCTGGTCATTATGGTCGTTATGTTGGTAATCCAGGCTTACGTTTTGATACGCATACGCAATGTTTTGCAAGCTGTCGCAATGAATTTCGATTCGATCATCTATTTTCTCCGGCGCTTTTTGAACCAAAAAGAAAAAGCAAAAACCGAAGATACAGAAAAAATACAAATGGCAAAAACCTGCCAGTTTTGCAAACACAGATTGGCATATATCAACACCAGCCAAACCAGCGAGAACGAAGAAAATTTTTATTATCGCTGTGGATTGCGCAATATTAACGTTGCTTTAAGCGACTCTTGTGTGCATTTTGAGAAAGATCAATCGACACCGATTGATGATAACAATGATTTAGAATCCTGATTTATCTGAAATTCGGGGGGCGTTGCCAGTAAATTGTTTAGCCTCCTCCAGGCAATGTCCCTCATTTTTTTATTCACTCCGGCAAATTTCCGCAACCACTTCCCCATTATCCGTAACATAAGCAAACGCCATTCTGGATGTGTTGTGCGCAAACGCGTATTCGCCAATTGCGTTAATTGCGATCACGCCGCCCAATCCGTTAAAGCGATTATGCAACCGCTCTATCGCCTGTTTTGCGGCGATCATGGGCGATGAATTTGCAAAGCCATCGCAAGTTTTCAGACATAAATGGGATTGCATAATGGATTCTCCCCAACCGGTTGCCGATGCTGCGCCGGATAAATTATCTGCAAAAACACCTGCGCCGTAAATCGGTGTATCGCCAACGCGTCCGGGTAATTTCCGGGGTGTTCCGCCGGTAGAAGTTGCGCCGGCCAGATTACCGAAAACGTCCATCGCCACAGCGCCAACCGTGCCCATCGGTGGTTTTTCGAATGGCTGTTTGGTGCGGAAATCGGGATTTTTCGATATTTCATTAAAATATGTCAACTCGCGTTCGGTCAACAATTCTGTTACCGGCGTTTCAGAAATGCCCATTTTTTTCGCAAAGCGTTGCGCACCGCTGCCAACGAGCATGCAATGTTCGGTTTTTCCATCACCAATCGGGCGAGACTGACCGGATGCAGCAGATTTCGCACCGCCGCAACCGCGCCAAATTTCAACGCTGCGCCATCCGCGATAATTGCGTCCAGTTCAATTTCTCCGATTTCATTCAGAAACGCACCGCATCCCGCGTCAAATGTCGGGTCTGCCTCTAACAAGTTGACCGCTTTTTCAACTGCATCGAGCGCGGAAAGTCCGTTTTGCATCTGCGGGAAAATGGATTTCACCGCATTTTTCACACCTCTGATGTGGGCATCCACATATTCATCGGGAATGCTCCATGCGCCGCCGTGAACAATTAATCGCGGTTCACCGGTTTTCCGGGCGGCAGCAATTGGATTGTGGAACTTTTTCATAATTTTTGTCGCTAATTAATGTTAGGAAACTGTTGATCGCATTATTTTTAACTGCGCCAATTGTGTAAAAAATAACCATTGACTCATGCGTTGGCAATCATTATAATCGAGTCGATATTTAATTGCAATCCGGAAACAGTGCTAACTCAATTGCGGTGAAGATTTTACAAAAATGATCGCCAAAAGCACTGATTTTTGAACTTGCGCTGAGAAAGGAATTCATGAACGCACAAAACGACATACCCCGCGAAGAAGTTCAATTGTTGGAAAATCTGACCGATTTGAACAGCCAAATTCTTTCAGAAATTCATAAAGTGATTGTCGGACAGCAGGAAGTTATCGAACAGCTGATCATATCGCTGTTTTCGCGCGGTCACTGTTTGCTGGTTGGCGTGCCCGGGTTGGCAAAAACGCTGCTCATCAACACTCTTGCAGATGTGCTGGATTTGAAATTCAGCCGCATCCAGTTCACCCCGGATTTGATGCCGTCGGACATCACCGGCACAGAAATTATCGAAGAAGACCGGTCGAGCGGAAAAAAAGCGTTCCGCTTTATCAAAGGACCCATTTTTGCGAACATCATTTTGGCGGATGAAATTAACCGAACCCCTCCAAAAACACAAGCTGCGTTGCTCGAAGCGATGCAGGAACACAAAGTTACCAGCGGCGGCGAAGATATGCGGCTGGACGAACCGTTTTTTGTTTTGGCTACCCAAAACCCGATCGAACAGGAAGGCACGTATCCGTTGCCGGAAGCGCAATTGGACCGTTTCATGTTCAATTTGTGGATTGATTATCCGAGTTTTCAGGAGGAAATGGATATCGTGAAAGCCACAACCGGAAACTTCCGCCCGGTGCTGAAAAAAGTGATGAATGCGGAACAAATTATCGCCAGCCAGAATGTGTTGCGTAAAGTTCCGGTGGCTGACAATGTAATTGAATACGCCGTAAAACTGGTGAACCTCACCCGCCCGAGTTACGCAAACGCACCGGAATTTGTCAAAAAATGGATCAATTGGGGCGCCGGACCGCGGGCATCGCAATATTTGATTTTGGGTGCCAAAACCCGTGCAGCGTTGCAGGGGCGTTACACGCCCTCCGAAGCGGATGTCCGGGCATGCGCCATTCCCGTGTTGCGGCACAGAATCGTCACCAATTTCAACGCCGAAGCCGAAGGTGTTACCACGATGGATGTGGTTAAAAAACTTTTTGAGCACATCAAATAATTTGAATATCGATAAATAAAAAAAGGCGAACAACTTGTTCGCCTTTTTTATTTATCTAAACCGGCACTTCCCCAAACTAAATATTTACATTAATTTATCGGTATCACCAGCGTGATGTGATGGGTCAGCACATGTGCCTCCTGTAACGAGAGCGCACCGGCTGGTGCCAAAATAATATCGCTGGTATCAAATTCCGCGCGGGAAACGAACATGTCGCCAAATGCCAATCCCGGCTGACCGGTGCCGACGGTAACTTTTGCCGTATATCCGATTTCGACCGTCGAGAAATGCCAGCTTAAGCCAATTCGCGGCGACCATTCCGTCCAGCTTTCCCGCTGTGACCGGGAAAGCGGCACCACATAATTTTCCTGATCCAGCCAATATTGATACTGTAAAATTTCAATCCCGATCTGGAATCCGAAAACATTGTCTATCGGGTGTTGTTCCAAACCCATCCGGAAAATCCAGTTGGTAAATTCAAAATGATTCTCAACCGTTTTGTTGCCCGCAGAAATGATCGTGCCGATGCCGGAAATCGTTTCGCTTTCCGCATTTGCCCATGTGTGGCTCCAAACCGGTTCAAATATGAGATCGATACCGAAGCGAACCGGCGCAAAATCTCTTGAGATGCCCACGCCAAAATTGAATGCCCAGGTGTTGCCGGGATCGCGCGGAATGTTCATAATTTCATAATTGGGAATTTTGGGGTGATCTTTGTAATTCGCTGTGAAAATGCCACCGATATTCCACCCTGTTTCGCGATTTATCGGCTGGCGATATCCCAAATGCAAACCCATCGTGCGGGTAACATCCCGGTTATGGACGGTTATATCCTCAAAACTCGGGTAACCGATAATCGGGTCCGGATTCGCCCACCAGTAGGGATATTTTGCATCCTGTGTCATATCGTAATTGTGATAAAACAGCACCGCCTCCATTTGTCGTGACGGGCGATCGCTCAGCAATCCCAGCCGCATGTCCCATACTTTTCCCGATTGCTCCACACTATTGCTGTTGGCATACAAAAATTCGGTACCTTCCACAGCTTTGAGCCCGGAATATGCGATGCCCAATCCCAGAGCGGTATTTTCAGAAATTTGTTTTCCCAAAAAGCCTTGTGCATAAAAATTGTGCCGCTGTTTGTTACGTAAAGCGCTGCCGTCAACAAACGAATTTTCGATCCAGGGTCCCCAAAAAAAGGTTTGTCGGGGCGGTTCTTTCATTTGCTGGGCACTGAACATCACGCCGCCAAAAATGTTTTTGTGCCGCACCATCACGCCCAATGGCATGGTTAGCGCGCTGCCGTTTTCATCAGAAATGTTGTAATAAGTAGGCGAGCTAAATAACTGTATTTTTTGAACCTGTGCACCTTTCGCAGGATTCACAAACGGATCGGAATAAATATCATCTAACGCAATCGAAACCCCGCCGATGCCCAAATTTTTTGTGGGTGAAACCAACCCCTGATCCCCGGTGGCAACGGGCACCGTTTTCAACCCGATAAATTGTGCATTTACAAATCCAGTTAACAGACACATTGCCCCCAACGCCAGCCATTTTCGCAAATAACGCATCACAATCTCCTTTTTAGCCAATCACCGATTTTCAATTTACACAGCACTAATTGCAATTCTCCTGCCAAATTTAAATTATGGAAAAATGTCCGTAATTGGCGATTTTAAGGGCAAATTGGCTCACTTTTGTTAGAAATTCACGGATTCCTTTATCAATTTTTCGAAACAGATTCAAATTTTCGAATAGAAAAATTACGGTTTCCGAAATCACATATGGCATTTTGCTTATTGGTTGATTACTTGATTTTCACTAAATTTGCAAATATATTGCAAAACTAATTTGCCCCCCGGAAACAAAACGGGACAAGCTCCGCGAATAGGCGGTTTACGAAAAATCGATATCTGGAAGTATTATGTTGAAAATTTTTGGTCAAACCGATGTTGGAAAAATACGCAAAAATAATGAGGATCACTTTTTGGTGATGCAAACCACCAGCGACGGTATCGATCAATTACCCCAAATATTTGCAGTTCCAACAACAGAATCGCCGGCAATTCTGATGGTTTCCGACGGAATGGGCGGTGCGGCAGCGGGCGAAGTTGCCAGCCTGATGGCAGTAAATACAGTCGCCGAATGGTTCAATTCATCTGAAAATGGGTTCACCGATCCCATAACAGCCATCGATGATGCGTTACAGCAGGCAAACCGAAATATAATCGAATATGCGAAAACACATCAGGGAAAATACGGGATGGGTGCAACCGGAACGCTGGCGGTTATTTTTGGCAAGCGATTGGTAATCGGACAGGTTGGTGATAGCCGCGCATACCTCATTCGCGATAACACGATCCGGCAACTCACGCGTGACCAATCATTTGTGAATCAATTGGTGGAAGCAGGCAAAATTACCGAAGAAGAAGCCGAAATTCACCCGCGCCGCAACATCATTTTGCAGGCATTGGGAAACGAGGAAAAGCTGGACGTCGTGATTTCCGAAGAAGAATTACAATCCGGTGATAAATTGCTGCTTTGCAGCGACGGATTGAGCGGGATGATTCCCAAAAATGAGCTGCTGGAAATTGTTACCGAATTTACCGATATCGCCAGCACGACGGCACAACTGATTCAACGGGCCAATGAATTGGGTGGCATAGACAATATTACGGTTGTTTGCGCAAGTTGGAATGACGAACCGGCATAACGGCTGCAAAAAAAACGGGGGTCAACAATCAACCCCCGATGTGAATAGGTACTCCTTAGTTTACAGCTCCCCGAGATATTTCTCAATAATCACATAAAAATAAAGAGCCGTTGAGATCATTATTTTTCTCAAAAATAATTTATTTTTATTTATTTTTTTTTGCGAATAAAAAAAGGCGCTAAAATAGCGCCCCTTAAGATCATCAAAAACAATTGTTTACAGCGACAATCATCTATCTACTGGAAACCCCGGACCACGATAAAATACCGGTTTTTTTAGTATTTCGTTGAGTAAAATAGCGTTACGCAACGAATCGGTATCTTTCAACAGTTTACCCAGATTGGATATCTTTTTTTCGGAAGAAACTGTAATTCCTGATTTTAGCAGTTCTTCCAGCTCATCCTGCTTTTCTTTTTCCTCAGCCAATTGCCGCTTTTTTTGCTGCAATTCTTGCAGCGATTGCTCGGCATAACCACCTTCGGTCATCGACGCAGCTTTGCGTTGCGCCTGTTTATCAACCGGTTTTTCAACAGGTTCCGGTATTGGCTCCGGCTTTGGTTGCTGATGCTCCCGCTCCAGTTTTTCGGCTTCTTCGATCCAACGCCGCAAAAAATCCGGAAGATGTTCCCGGTTTTGCTCACCAGCCGGTTTACCAACCGGTTTCTGCGCCTGCCGGACCTGTCCGGGTTTGCCGGGCTGTTGCATCGGTGGTGCTTTTGGCGCACCACCGGATTTTTTTTGCAACAAATTGAACAGCGTATAAATACCGTAAAATATCAAAATACCGATTAATTGTTCCATCAATCACTCATTTTATTCGGGTTTTCAGCTTTTGTCATCTTTTTTCTCGGAGTCATCCGCGATGCTTTGGCGCATGGAAGTATCCGATTGGATGTTCTTCAAATTGTAATAATCGAACACGCCCAGTTTTCCTTCTTCAAATGCTTTGGCAATGGCTTGCGGCACTTGCGCTTCCGCTTCTACCACTTTGGCGCGCATTTCCTGGGTACGGGCTTTCATTTCTTGTTCCTGTGCAACTGCCATTGCGCGGCGGGTTTCTGCTTTGGCCTGAGCCACTTTCAGGTCTGCGCCAGCCTGATCTGCCTGCAGGAATGCACCAACGTTTTTGCCCACGTCCACATCGGCGATATCGATGGATAAAATTTCAAACGCTGTGCCTGAATCCAATCCCCGGCTGAGTACTTTTTTGGAAATTTGATCGGGATTTTCCAACACAACTTTGTAAGAATCTGCTGAACCGATCGCCGATACAATACCTTCGCCAACCCGCGCGATGATCGTATCTTCTGTTGCGCCACCAACCAACCGCTGCAAATTAGCGCGGACAGTAACGCGGGCGCTGGCATTCAGTTGGATACCATCTTTGGCAACCGCAGAAATTTTGCCCTGTTTGGGGCTATCGATAACTTTAGGATTTACACTGGTTTGCACTGCTTCCAGCACATTTCGGCCGGCAAGGTCGATAGCTGTTGCTAATTTAAAATCCAGATCGATTCCCGCTTTATCCGCTGCAATGAGCGCATCGACAACCCGCTTTACATTACCACCGGCGAGATAGTGGGTTTCCAGTAATTCTGTGGTTACATTTAAACCGGCCTTACGAGCATTGATCAATACATTAACAATAAGCGCAGGGGAAATTTTCCGCAAACGCATACCAACCAAACTCAACAAACTTACTCTCACACGAGATGCAATAGCAGTAACCCACAACTGAACGGGGATAAAATAGAAAAACAACATCAGCAAAAGGACGACAGCAATAAATCCGCCGATGCCCAAAAACGGTCCTAAAAAACTCATATAGCCTCCAGTAGAATGTGTTTTGTTGTATTACGAATCTTCTGTTATCTCTTTTCCGGTTTTTTGTTCGCGAACAATCAGCCGGTACCCATCGATATGCACAATTTTGATGGGCGTATTTATTTCGATAAATCCGCCTTCGCTGACAACATCGAGCCGTTCGCCGCTAAATTGCCCGATACCGGACGGGCGCAACGGCGTAACCGCAACACCGGTTTTGCCAACGTGGCGGCTGTAATCTTTGTTGACCACATATCCGGATTCGCGTTTTTGTTCATCGCCGAGGCTGATTTTTCGCCAAATGCTGGTGTTGGGCAAAAACCGGGCGACGATAACCGCCGCGACCATCGTCAATGTCAGCGATCCGAAAATGCGATACGCCGCGTTGGAAAAATCGCTGAATGTCACGGTTTCGAAGCTGCCGATCAAACTGAGATAAATACCGGCAACCAACGCTAATACGCCGGCAATACCGGCGACGCCAAATCCCGGCAAAATGAAAATCTCCACCAATAACAACGCTATACCCGCAAAAAACAAAATTATTTCAACCGCACTGGCCAGACTGATGATGTAATGGCTCCCGAAAAACAACGCCAGACACAACAATCCCAACGATCCGGGCAATCCCCAGCCGGGCGATTTTATCTCGATAAACAGCCCCAACAATCCCAACGAAATTAACAACGAGCTGATTACCGGTCCGGTGAAAAACCGCACCAATTCTTCCGCCCAGTTCACGCTGTTGTAAACAATTACTTCTTCGCCATAGCCAAGGCTGTCCAAAAACGCTTCCAGCGTCGGCGTAATTGCATCAGCAATTTCCCATTTTACTGCATCATCTGCGGTCAGGGTGATCAGTTTCCCTTTTTCAGAAAGCCCTTCCACTACAACGTCTTCGTCAACCATGCCTTCGGCGATCATCCGGTTGCGTCCGTTGCGTTCTGCTGTGGCGCCCATTTCCGCACGAAAATAGGAAATCTGTTTCTCCGAGCCTTTTTCGCCCTGCTGATTTACGACGGTCGCCGCACCGATGGAACTGCCGGGCGTCATCCCGATTTTTGTGCAGGACAAGCTGATCAACGCACCCGCGCTGATCGCCCGTTTATTCACATACGCGATCGTCGGCAGATCGGTATTCAACAAAATATCTTTGATTTGCGTGGCGGCATCCACCCGTCCGCCAAAGGTGTTCACTTCCAGCACAATGGCTTTGGCGTCCGCAGCTTTTGCGTCTTCCAACACCCTTTCGATATATGGCGGCAAACCGAGATCTATCGTACCGGAAATTTCAATATGATAGACTTGCGCGGCTGCGGTGCCCGCCCAAAACATCAGTATTGCAAAAATAATGTTCAACTTATGTTTCATTTTGTTATCTGCTCCTGTTGGTTCGATAAAAATATATCGAAATTCAGCGGATTATTCAATTGAATTCAAAAACATACACGATTTGGGGATTCAGAGGGTAGTTTAGCTCAAACGGCGTTTAAAATAAGAAAAAACAGGCAGATCGAGAAAAAGGTGTGTGTAATGTCCGGCGATGATAGCGGCAACAAAAATCCAGCGGTGGGTTAAAAAATCGAGCACATTTTCCCATGAAAAGTTGCGAAACCAGCCTTGCTGAACGCGGGCATATTCCCACGCTACCGCAAAAATAAGAGCGAAAAACCACGGCGTCAGCCACGCATGTGTCCACCCGCGATGTTTATGCAACAGCGGTGCGATAGACGCCAGCGCCAACAGCGCCATCAGATCGTATGCATCATAATACCACAAGATAGCTATCGCAACAAAGGCTGCGCGATGGAACATTTTACGGGGACGGGATTCCGTATCGACATCCGGGAAAAGCGCCATAAACCATGTGAACGCGATGCAAATAAGCAGCGTTCGCACATCGCCATCGTGCAGCGGATGGTTGGCAAATTCGATCAATTTTTCTGCAGAAAGTTCAACCTGTCCGCCGGCAATTGCCAATCCGGCAACGGCCGTTGCCGCTATTTTTGCGCCTGTCGCATGTGCACCGTAATTAATGTTGCCCTCCCGGTCGGGTTATTCAGAAAAAACCACCTCATTTTGAACAACTATGTCATCGGGAATAATGGCGTTGCGGAGCACAACCGTATTTTTCAACGTAACGCGAGATCCAATTTGTGCACCATTTTCAATAAATACATTGCTGCCGATTTCGCAATCATCTCCGATCACAACCCCATTTTCGACAAAATAGGGCGACACTAAACTGCTATTTTTACCGAGTTTAGCACTCGCTGAAAAATAATCGGGGTTTTCGATTTCGAGAAAACGCAGGTTGATGCTCAACAAATCCGCCGGACTGGTGAGGGTTTGACGGGTTTCGATGCGGTGCCCGTGCAACGCAGCACCCGAATCGATGTGCATTTGGATGGCATCCTGCAGCTCGTATTCGCCGCGTTTGGAAAGCGGGATATTCGGGATATGCGCCATCAATTCTTTTTCAAAAATATACAGCGGCATGCTGGCGATGTTGGTTGGTGCTTCGTCCGGCTGCGGTTTTTCAACAATCCGGGTAATGCGATTTGCACTCAATTCAACGATTCCGGAACGGCTGATTTTTTCGCGGGGCACCTGCATCAGCGTCAGAACGCCAGCCAATCCGGGCGTTTGCCGCCAGATTTTGAGAAGCTGGTCAACTGTTCCGTCCGGCACCAGATTGTCACAGGCAGATAGCATAAAATCATCGTGAATCAGCTCGATCGCGCTGCGCAGGGCATCGCCCATTCCGCGACGTTCGTGCTGTGCAGCCCACGAAATCCGCCAGTCCGCCGGTGCGTAATTCCGAAAATACGTTTGGATTTCCGGATCGTCCGGTCCGTAAACCACCACAAAATCGGTGATGCCGTTGGCTGCCATCGGCGCCATCACCCGTTCGACAATCGGTTTTCCGGCGATGGGCGCCATCGCTTTTGTGCGGGTGTTTGTGAACGGTTGCAATCGTGTGCCGCGACCGGCTGCCAAAATCAATCCCTGCATGCTGTTTCCTCTCTCCTGTTCCAATTATTCCGCTGAATGTTAAGGCGTTAGTTTCGTTGTCTGTTTTGGAAAAAGCCCAAAATACGCACAGTTTTCTGCTATCAAAATAATTCTTATTATTTTCTTTAGTGAATCCGCGAACTTGCCGAAGGTGATTAATGAAGCGTTAGAAAACTGCGATATTTGACAAGACTTAACGGACCGGCTGCGCTGCAACAACCGGCAGCAAACACATAAACCGTTGAAAAGACTTTATTTACAGGGAAGTAGCCAGAGGTTGATATTCTGACGTTATGTATCAACGTCCAACTTCAATAACCAGGGAGGGTGAAATATGAAGTTGCTCAATCGTGTCGTTCAGGGTGGATTTGTTATCATGTTCAGCATGATGCTCCAGAACTGCACAACCGTGCATTACCAAACGCGCTTTGACGATTTGCCGTCGCGCGGCAGCAGCCGGTCCGATAATTATGATTCCGATTGGGGATCGGGTCGCGGAGAATCGACACCGCGGGTCAGCCAGGAAAAGCAGCAGCAGGCGAGTCAATCCAACGAATCTTTTTACACCACAGTTTCAAATACAGTTGATAAAACGTATGGCGCATTTCGATACGAAGATTTGATTTTGCGAAAAGCGCGGCGATACAGCATCGATCATTATTTAATGATGGCGCTGGTGGAAGCCGAATCGCGCGGAAATACTATGGCAATCAGCAGTTCCAACTGCCGGGGATTAACCCAACTAAAAATCAGCACAGCGCGGGATTACATGCCCAACGCAACCATGAGCGATCTGCACGATCCGGAAATAAACATCGAAATAGCGTCACAACATATGGCAAGACTGCGCGCGCAGGTGCAGCAATTTTTCCCGGATGCAGATTTGATGCAACGGGTGGAATTGCTCGCCGCAGCCTGGAACGCCGGTTGGGGAAATGTAAAACGCAGTCGCGGTGTGCCCAACATCAGCGAAACGCACCAACTGGTTGCACGGGTTTCGCAATACTACCGGCATTTGCGCTGGGGCAATTGATCACAACATTTCATCGTCTCCCTTGACCTGCTCTCCATAAAAAAAGCCCGTCACCAACTGCTCAGTGACGGGCTTTTTATTTTCAACATGTTATTTTTCTATTCTGCAGGTGCTTCGGTAGATTTTTGGGCGGCTTTTTCCGCCAGCTCTTTATCGAGCATGTATAAACCGACACCATCGTTGCCAATCAATTTCAGTTTGTCTAAAATGGTGATCATCTGGGTTTCTTCTTCCCGCTGCTCATCGACAAACCATTGCATCAGCTGCACAGTGGCGAAGTCATTTTCATCGCGGGCCAGCCGGCTGATTTCGTAAATGGACTTGGTTACTTTGCGTTCGTGATCCAATCCGATCTGAAAGAGATCGGCGAATTTATCGAACGATTTCGGCGGTGCCTTCACTTCCGGAACAACCGCAGCACCTTCCATTTCATTGATGTATCGAAAAATTTTGAGCATGTGTTCACGTTCTTCATCGGATTGCGCATAAAAAAATGCCGCAGATCCGTTATAGCCTTTTTGGTCGCACCACGAAGCCATCGCGAGATAATATGCGGCAGCATACGCTTCCATGGCAACCTGTTGATTGAGCGCTTCTGTTATTTGATTTGATAACATTTGATCCTCCGGTTTTGATTGATTGCAACGTTTTCAATTAGTGAAGATTTGCAATAAAAGTCAAACAATATTCACATTGGCTGCTGTTCACAAATCAATCGGAAGATTTATTTTTTCGTGATTTCGGGTCACGACCAAAAATATGGGTTATCTCCGCCATTCGCTCCGCATGATGCGGCTGAAGCTGATCCGGCAGTAATCGCCAGCTCCAGTTGCCGTCCGGTTTTCCGGGCATATTCATCCGGGCATCGCTGCCCAAACTGAGCAAATCCTGTAACGGGAAAATGCTCATCAACGCGGTGGACGAACTGGCGAGCCTGACCATATCCCACGAAATGTCGTTTCTTATGCCACCCAAATATGCCAAACAATACTGTTGTTCATGCGGTGCAGATTTCTCGAACCACCCCCGGGTGGTATCGTTATCGTGGCTACCGGTGTAAACGATGCAATTTTGATCGTAATTGTGCGGCAGAAATGCTTCTTCCGTATCGCCGCCAAAAGCGAATTGCAGAATTTTCATGCCGGGAAAATTGTAATCTTCACGAAGTTTGCGCACTTCGGGCGTGATAAAGCCGAGGTCTTCGACGACAATCGGCACATCGCCGAGCGCTTCCAACAGCACATCAAAAAAGTCGTTTGCGGGACCTTTGCGCCACACGCCGTTTTCCGCGGTTTTTTCGCCGAACGGCACTGCCCAGTATGATTCAAATCCGCGAAAATGGTCGATTCGCAAAATATCAACGGTTTCCATTGTCATTTTTATGCGATCGATCCACCATGTATAGCCACCTTTTTTCATGCGTTTCCAGTCATACAACGGGTTGCCCCACAGCTGTCCGGTTGGGCTGAAATAGTCGGGCGGCACGCCGGAAACTTCGGTGGGATTACCGGATTCATCCAGCAAAAATTTATCCTGCGATGCCCAAACCTCGGCGCTGTCGAAATTGACGTAAATAGGAATATCGCCAATTATTTGGATGCCTTTTTCGTTGGCATATTTTTTAATGCCGGCCCATTGTTTGAAAAACTGGTGCTGAATAAATTTGGTTGCCAAAATTTCATCGGCCAGCTCTTTTTTGATGCTTTTCAACGCTTTGGATTTGCGCAGCCGGAGGTCTTCATCCCAGGTTTGCCACGACGATCCGCCGAAATGGTTTTTGATCGCCATATACGTTGCGAATTCGTCCAGCCACATATCGTCATATTTATTGCAGAATTGCTCGAACGCTTTCCGCGAGGTTTCGTTGGCGCTTTCCCGGAATTTTTGGTAACTGCGCTGCAATAGTGGCATTTTCCAGTTTATTACAGCTTCGAAATCGACGTGATCTTTTGAAAACGCGGGTGCATTTTCCAGATCGCGGTGATCCAGAAACCCCTCAAACGCCAACCGGGACATATCAATTAAAATCGGATTGCCTGCAAAAACGGAAGAAGTGGAATATGGCGAATTCCCGTATCCGGTGGGTCCCAATGGCAAAATTTGCCAAACGGTCTGTTTGGCTTTTTCCATAAATTCGATCCAGCGATACGCCATTTCGCCGAGCTCCCCTACCCCAAATCCGCCGGGCAAAGAGGTTGGGTGTAACAAAACGCCGGAGCATCTTTCCAATGTTGACATGTCAAATCCTGTATGTTGTTCAGATTTTCATTTACTTATTTAGCTGCGAAATATAATAAAACATTCGCCGAAAATCCCAATAGTATAAGCGAAATATATGTAAATCCGGTTGGATTTTGGTGACAATTTCAAATGAAATGCGCTGGTTGCCGTTCCGGCAGAAAATTTTGTCCGAACGGAAAACGCTATTTTTATCTGATGAAATGGTGTGGATTTATCAATCCGCGATCAGCGGCTGCGCGCCAGCAGCCAGAGGAAAAAGGGGCCGCCGAGCAAGGTTGTGATGATGCCAACCGGCAAATCGATCGGTGAGAGCACCGTTCGGGCAATGGTATCTGCGATGATCAGAAATCCGCCCCCAAAACATACCGCAGATGGGATGAGATAGCGGTGATCCGGACCGCCGAGCATGCGCAGCGTATGCGGCACAATCAGACCGATAAAGCCGATCGGTCCGCTGAGCGCCACCACCGTTCCGGTGATCAGCGATGCAACAATAAACATCCATTTTTGCACCCGTTGCACATTCACGCCTTTTGCCAACGCCATCTCTTCGGATGCGCTGATGATGTTCAGCGGTTTCGCCATCGCCCACAGCCCGAAAATCGCGATGAGCACCACCGGATAGCTTTGCAGCAACGCCCGATAGCTGGTGATATCCAGCCCACCAATCGTCCAGCGGATCATTTGATGCGTTTCGGTGAAATCCGCTAAATAGTGTAAAATCAATATCATCGCGGAAAAAAAATAGCCGAGGGTAACGCCCGCCAAAATCATCGCGTAAATGGAACGACGGCGGGAAATTCGCGCCAGCCAATACACCACCGAAATGGTGATAAGGCTGCCAGCAAACGCGGCAATCTGCACAGCGCTGAAACCCAGCCACTGCAGCGTAACGCCGGTTTTGATGACCAGCAACGCGCCAAACGCGCTTCCCGCGGAAACGCCGAGCGTGTATGGCGTTGCCAAAGGATTGCGCAGCAACGCCTGAAACACCACTCCGCTGACCGCCAACGCGCCGCCGGCGAGCAATCCCAACAGCACCCGAGGCATGCGAATGCGGAAAAATATGACACCGGCACTCGTATCCGGACCGGACAAATGCGCCAGCACATCGCTCAATTTCAGCGATTCGCTGCCGAGCAACGGCGCAATTATCAGCGCGGCGATGCAAATCAGCACCGAAAAAATAAGCGTGAATAATGCACGGCGGGAGCGTTTCATGGCAAACTCACCAGCGGTTTCCCATCGCGCGGATGGGTGGTGATCGCCACTGGCGTCTCATAAACTTCCGCCATCAGCGATTCGGTTACGACGCGCTCCGGCACATCATCCGCAACAATCTGCCCGTTTTTGAGCACCAGCAATCGCCGGCAAAAGCGGATCGCCAGATTAATATCGTGCGTTACCGTCACAATCGAATCGAGTGCTGCCGTTTGCAGATCACGCAAAATACCGAAAAATTGTTGCTGATGATGCAGATCGAGCGAAGCTGTCGGCTCATCGAGCAGCAAAATTTGGGGCTGCTGGCACAGCGCAGAAGCCAAAATTACCCGTTGCTGCTCACCGCCACTCAATTGCGAAAACGCCCGTTCGCGGAACTGCCAAACTTCCGTTTGGGTCATGCATTGTTGAATGATCCGGCGATCTTCGCGGGATTCCGGCGCGAAAGCGGTGGTGTGCGGAAATCGTCCCATCGCCACCATTTCGTACGCCGTGTAATCGAATTCGCTGCGGATGGATTGCCCGACAAATCCCAGTTTTCGCGCCAAATCCCGACGGGAAATCCGGGAAAGTGACGTTTCGCCCAGCCGCACTTCGCCAGATGCGGGATGCAGCATCCCCGCCATTATTTTCAGCAAGGTGGATTTTCCGGCACCATTCGGGCCGATAATTCCCACAAATTCGCCGGATTGGATGTTTAGGTTTATGTTTTGCAATACAGCCGTTTGCAGGTATGAAAACGAAACATTTTCCAGCCGGATCATGGCATTTTTTCCCGCAGCGAATGATACAACGCCATCGCGGTTTTGCCAATTCGCGGTCCGGGAATCAGAAATGCTTTTTCAGTAAAAATGAACAATTGATCATTTTTGATTGCTTCCAGAATGTTCAGCGGTTGCCAATCTCGCTGCAATGCGGCAACATCCGTTTCGGCAGTCCCGACCCGAAATTCCATAATAATGTCCGGTTGCTGGCGCACCAAATCCTCTTTCGAAACTTCGAAATAGCGCATCCGTACATCGGAAAACGCATTTTGGATGTGGCATAAATTTACCAATTCCGTGAGATACGTCTGTTCACCGGCGGCATACAATCCGCGCAAACTGCCCGCTTCCCGGCCGATCAAAACCAATGCGTCGCGTTCCGGCCATTGTGCGGTTTGGCTGCGAATCCAGTCGAGCGTATCTTTCAATCCGGAAACAACTTGCGCAGCCTCGTCGGTTTTTTGAAAAAATTCGCCCAATTGGCGAATGCCGGAAAAAATCTCCGCGATCGTTTCGTTGGACACGGAAATAACTTTCAGATTGAGTTGCTCAAGTTTTGTCCGCATTTCCGCGTTGGGGAAAATGAGCACGGCGTCCGGTTTCAGCGCCACCATTTTTTCATAATTTGGATTGAGATACGCGCCGATTGAGGGAATTTCCGCCGCAGCCGGCGGATAGCTGCAGTATTCGGTTCTGCCAACCAACCGATCGCCCGCACCGATGCGAAACACCATTTCCGTGATGTGCGGCGCCAGCGAAATGACCCGCTGCGGTTGCGCATTTATTGCCATTGACGTAATAATGAGCACTGCAAAGATCAGCAAAAAGCAATTATTTTTGACGTTCATTTTCACCACTTTTTATGCGCCTTTCGAAAAATTCCGGCGCTGTTTGCGAAGTTCCAGATCGCTGTAAATACGGGATTTTGCGGTATCGTCCAGCCGCGACCATGCGGCGATTTCGTCCAGCGTGCGGAGGCAGCCGGTGCACAGCCCGTTTTGCGCATCAATTTTGCACACCCGAATGCATGGCGAAACCGGCTGTTGCGGTGCGTTTTTCAAACTTCCGTTTTTCATTCGCTAAACTCCCTTTTATCAATTGGTTAAATCAACAAATTGAACATCGCCGGGGATAACTCCGGTGCTGTGGCGTTCCAGTTCTGCGCCGTTTTCATCGAAAATAATCAGTTCGCCGGGCGAAATAAAATCTTTGGCGTCCAGCACAAACAGCCGGCCATTTGCCGGATTGACGCTCACATGATAAAAAAATCCGCTGATCAAACCGGCGTTCACAATTTGCAGGGTTGCCGGATTGTATTCGACGATGCCGCTGCCGTTGGAAAAATAGCCTTTCCCGGATGCCGAAATCGCCAGATCCGACGGGTGAATCCCGGCTGCCAGCACCAGCGAATCAACCGCGCTGTTGGTCGCGGGATCGATCAGCCAAATGCCGCCGGGTGTGTCGTCGTTCGGGTCGGAAAAATCGCCGTATGCGCCGATGCACAGCACATGCAGCATGCCGCCGCTTTCGCGAATCCACTGCGGGCCATCGCCCACCGTGATGGTTGCTGTCACCATTTTTGTCGAAAGATCGATCACAGAAATTGTGTTTCCGCTGCCGAAGCCGGAATTTGCCACAAATAATTTCCCATTGTGGAGCGCAATTTCTTCCGGATTTGCGCCAACCGGAATGCTGTCCTGCACGGCGTGGCTATTTATATTCAGCTGATATATCAGATTTTTATAGAGCGCGCTTACATATCCGTTGCCGTTGCCGTCCAACACCAGATTACGCGGGCTGGCGCCGTTTGGCAGCCGGATAGTTGCGATCCGCTCAGCGTTCAAAATGCTGATCACCTCAATTTTATGGGAATTGTTGACCACGATATATCCCAACGTGTCGTCGATGACCATGCTGTATGCCACATCGCCGGGCGCAGCGCCGTTTGCGGCGTTAAATAAACTGTGGAAAATTTTGCCGGAATCCGCATTGTAAAAATCGATCGACGCATTTCCCTGCAGAAAATTTCCTTCATTAATAATGAACGCGCCGGAAAGCGACGGCAACACGGTTTGTCCGGGTCCGGTTGCTGTGGTGTCGCGTTCGCATGAAATAATCAGTAATAGCCCGGTCAACGCGATCACAAAATGTTTTATCCGGTTGAATTTAAACAGAATCAATTTATCCTCTAATCTATTATAAATATTGAATTTGAACAGTTTAATTATATGCGATTTTCATTCCGATTTTCCATTGCTGCAGTGGAATGGGATATCCTTTGATTAACTGAAATTCCTCGCGCAACAGATTGTCCAGCTTCCCGAAAAGTGTAAATTTGTATGCGCCAAGAGGCATGTGGTAGCTCGCGAACACATTCAGCAGTTGATACGATGGCAGTACTTGCGCGGGCAAATTGGACAGCGTTGTGAATCGAAAACTGGCAAACTGCCAGTCACTGCCCAATTGCAGATTTGCGAACTGCAGTTGAAGCATTCCGCTGATTTCGGTGGATGGTAAATACGGCAAGCGGTTGCCAACCAATTGGCTGTTTGCAGTTGCGGTTCCGGTCAGTTCGGAAAGCCCGTATTTGTAATGAAAACTTGCATTTAGCCACTTTGCAGGCGTCGTGAAATTCAGGCTGGTTTCGATGCCACGGGAACGCACGTTGTCCAAATTTTGCGGCTGCCAAATGTTGTTCGCACCGGAAACCCAGCGAATCATTTGGTCTAAAGTGGTGTGATAATAATTCACTTTTGGCTGCCATTTTCCGTGCCAGCGCCAATCGCCAGCAATGCCAATTTCTGTGGAAACGGAGGATTCCGGCTGCAAATCCGGGTTGCCGCCGGGTTGCCAATACAAATCGTTAAAGGTTGGCGCGCGAAAATTTTTCCCGACGGAAGCAAAACCGTGCCAATTCCGGTAATGCAGTTTCGCGCCGATTTTTGGTAACGCCACCGAACCGAAATCTGAAAAGTATTCGCTGCGAACAGCGCCCTGCGCAGACAACATCCAGCGCGAGTTGAACGGTTTCAGCCATTCGATCAGCGCAAATCCGGCTGCCCGTTGGCGCTCCGGCGATTCATCGAGATCGCTGCTCGTCGCAGTTGCGGTGCTTGCTTCCAATCCCAAAAATGCCTGCCATGACGGCGAAATTTTCCGGCGAAATTGTAGGGTTCCGCCCCATTCTTCGTTCACGTGGCGACTGTTCAGCGGATCACCGTTGATCACCAGATCCGGATCGTTGAATTGCTGCCAATCTTTCCGGCGATACAACTGCGCACTGATCCGGCTATTTCCCGAAAATCTGGCATCCCATTTTAATCGCAGCAGCAATTGCTCATCGTCAAATCGGGCGCGCCCCTGAAATCCTTCTCCGGCGGTAATGGCATTCGGTGCGCCGTGATCATTGCGGATGTGGAGTGCCTGCCAGCTCACCGTTTGGTTGTTGCCCAACGGCAGCCATCCGGCGTAATCCAGTTGGGTTTTCGAAAAATCGCTGTTGCGCCGGTTGAAATTTTGGGAATCCAACAGGAATGCGTATTGGTTGTCGCTGTCACTTTTTAGATATCCAAAGGAATGTTGCAGTTTACCGGCTGGCAAACCGAGGCTCGCCGAAACAGATTTTTGCCCGTACGCAGCAACGCCGGTGGTCAGTTGATATTGCAAATCCTGCGGCGGCGTCATACGGATATTCACCACACCGCCAACCGCACCGCTCCCGAACAGACTGGAATTCCCACCGCGATAAATATCGATTTCGGAAAATCCGGTCAAATTATAATTGCCCAAACTCAACACGCCCAACTGAGCGTTGCCGAGCGGCACGCCATCCAATAAAATGAGGGTGTGCTCTGCGCCAAGCCCGCGCATACTGATGGTTTGGGTGGCTTCATTGCCACCATAGCTTTTCAAAAATAATCCGTTTTGGCGAGACAGAACTTCGGACAGTCCGGCATTTTGGGGTGTTTTTGTGAGGCGGATGCGTGATATATCAGTTGGCAAATCCATTTCGGAGAGCATCGGCGCACTGCCGATAATTTTCACTGTGTCCGATTTGAACAGATGCAGCGAATCAACAGCAGGTTGTGCCAACACAGAAACGGAGCAACCGAACAGCCCAACAATGGCGAAAAACCGGAGTTGTTGGAAAATCCGTTCTGTAATTTTCAAAAAAGTGCGGTACATAAAAAAACCCCACTGTCCGGTTGTACCGAAGCAACATTGGGGTTTTATTCACTCAACTCTATAAATTCCGTGTTATAGAAACCCCAATCTCCCCTCGAAGATTTATTTGGGTCACTTGCGCCAGCCGGTCTCCTGACTTCGGCTTCAACCTACTCGCTCGCCTTCCCATTCCGGTTTAGCCGGAACAGTGGCTCTTTTGAGCTTTCGTACACCTTCACAGTTGCGGGGCAGTGGCGGATTTTAACCGCGCTTCCCGTTCACTGGTGCAAGTTTTCATCTGCGTCAATAATTGAACACAGATGTTATTTCAAAGATATCCTGCAAAAAATTAATATATGTCGCGTTTATATCAAAATCAACAGAATAAAAAACAGCGGAATTAACGAACGACATAACCTGTTGTTAAAACACGCCTTAGCGCACCTTTCAACTCGGTGAGATCAGAAGATTTCACAACATATTCTTCAGCTGCCCAACTCATAAAGTTATCTTTATAATGCGAATATGCCGTGTGGATTATCACCGGAATATTTGGGTTGATGCTTAACAATTTGCGCATGGCATCCAGCCCGTGCATGTTTGGCATCATCAGATCCAAAATGATGGCATCCGGTTGATGTTCGCGCAGTTTTTCAACCGCTTCTACGCCATCTTTGGCTAAAATGACTTGGAAGCCCATTTCGGAAATTTCTGCTTCATACAGCATCCGTTGAGCGACTTCATCTTCGACAATCAAGACTTTTGACATGTCGATTCCTCCTGTGAAATTATGGTGTAAGAACGTTACTTAACTCAGGGTTTAGCGGGAAAAGCAGCCGGAAAACTGTGCCCGATTGCGGATCGCTTTCGACAGAAATCGTTCCGCGATGCGAATTTACAATTTCCTGAACTACCGATAGTCCCAACCCCGTTCCCTGAGATTTTGTCGTAAAAAATTTTTCGAATATTTTATTCAACTGTTCCGGTGGAATTCCCGGGCCGTTATCGGCGATGGAAATGACAACCTGCCCATTTTCGATGTGTGATTGCAGCGAAATTTCCGCCTCATTTTCGCGGGTTTCCAACGCATCTACTGCATTTTTGATCAGATTCAGCAATGCCTGATACAGCATTTTCGGGTCACCCAAAATGGTGTGCTGCTCATCCGGTGACCACGCAAAATTCAGGGCAATATTTTTTTGCTCAATCACATGCGACATCGTGTGCCCGATCTGCTCCAGCAGCTGTTTGACATCCACCGGACGTTTTTCCGGCGGACGCGGGTTGGCGGTGCCGAGCAAATTGTTCAAAATATTTTCCAGATTTTCCACCTGCTCGCGAATGATGCCGGCGTATTGCTTCAATTTCGGGTCATCCAAAATTTTGCGCTCGATAATCCGGGCGAAACCGCCGATGGAAACCAGCGGATTGCGAATTTCATGCGCTACTTTGGCAGACATTTCGCCAATCGCAGCCAGCCGTTCAGCGCGCAGCAATTGCTCCTGTGATTCTTCCAACTGTTTGTAAGCAGATTGCAACTCGTTGATACGTTCTGCCAACGCCGAATATAACCGCGCGTTTTCCAGCGCAGAGCCAGCCAGGCTGGCGAACAGGCGCAAGCCTTCCACATCCTCACCGCTGATTTCGCGATTATTAATGCAGTTATCTGCAATAATAACGCCGAGTTGCTCTTTTTTGGTGAATATCGGGACGATGACAAAATCGCGGCTGTTGAGCAATTCGAGCAGGCTCCGGTCGTCGATCACCATCGACAACGTTTCGGTGATGCCCATCGCCTTGCCTTCTTTTACGCGAATCACCCGGCGTTTTTCCATCGCTTCCACCAAAATATGCGGAGTGCTATCCATCGGCACAGAAATTTGCCCGACAATTTCGTTCACTTTTTTATCGGCGCCATTGAGGTCAATTTTGTAAATCTGGACAATATCGCGCAAATAATGGTGTTCGTGATTCAGCTCCGTCCAAATGCGGTTGGCTTCATCTTCATCCGATGGGCCGATGGCGAGATGCCCTTTGAGCACTTTATTTTCCTGATCGGCGAGTAAAATAAATGCACGGTTAAAGCGCAATCCCTGCCCCGCGGTAATCGCGATGAGCGTGATGCGCATGATATCCAGCTCATCGTGGATGCGGTATAAAATTTCGTTCAATTCGTTAAGTTTGGACAATTCCAGAATGGTGCGCAGCAGTTCGAATTCGAGGTCTTTGCGGGCGTGAATGTCTTTCAGAATTTCCGAAACGCCGATCGAATCGCCATTTTCGTCGTAAACTTCGTTCCGGGAAATATCCACATATACCAATTTTCCATCTTTGCAGCGCCGCTGTGTTTCGTATTTTTTGAGCACGCCGCGCCGCCGGACTTCGCTGTTGAGATAGGTCAACTCACCCATTTCAATCAGTTCTGGCGGCATAATTTTTTCGATGGATTGCCCGATAATTTCATCCGTCGAATATCCGAAAATTTCTTCTGCGCCGGCATTCCATTCGCGAATCAGGTTTTCGTGATCGATAAAAATGATGGCATCGGACGTGCCTTCGACAATCGCACGATAGCGTTTTTCCTTCGCCCGGAGCTGCTCTTTTATTTCCTCATTTTGGGTGACATCGAACCCGACCCGAAGCGTGCCGAGATTTTGCTTTTCGCGGTTGTAAACCGGAAAGCTGAAAAATTCCAGATAGCTGGTTCCCGGCGTTGCGGTTTTGTTGCTGCTGTAAATTGTTCGGGAAAACGCGCCCGGCGAATTTACCGGGTCGGTTTTTTCACAACCTTCGCAAACTGCCTCACAGGGCTCCAAAATATTTAAACATTGGGAGGGTTGCCCCGTTTTAATCGCCGGTAACTCTTTGGAAAAATACCGGTTAAGCCACACAATATTATCGCCTGCATCGGTCAGATACATAAAAACAGGGTAATCGCCAATAAAACGATCGAGCAAATTGAGTGTGTTTTGTAACTCGGGAAACATGGCAAAACCTGTGGCTAAATGCGAAAATATTAATGTGTCTAAATTAGAGTAAAATTAACGGCTTAATGACGAAGATCTGGAATAATTAACTGATCGTATTTTTGAAAAAAAACTTTAGTTTTTATCAAAAAAACATTTCTTTTTTTGTTAAAAAACCATACTAACTGGCAATTGGAAGCGAAGAATGTGAGGATGCGGATTAATTCTGAATCGGGTCGCTAATATCTGCCGGAATCCAAATCCGTTATGGTTCAATGTAGTCATGAAATTTGCCGGGCGCAATTTGTTAAAGTGTTAGGTTCAAAAAAAATTAGTGTTTTCATTTGGGTAATCTGTTCATCAGGTATAAATTTGTTTTTTCTGAAAATTAGCGGCAGCGAATCGCGATAAAAGTGAACTGAATGAAAATATTACAACGATACATTATCAGAGAGCACCTCGGCCCGTTCTTTTTTGCGCTGGCGGTAATCATGTTTGTGTTCGTTACTAAATTTATTGTCCAGCACATCGGGCGATTGTTTGGCAAAGGGTTGCCGGTTTCCACTATTTTTGAATTTGTTTATCTCAACCTCGCATGGATGATGGCGCTGGCGGTGCCGATGTCCGTTTTGATCGCTGCGCTGATGGCGTTCGGGCGTTTTTCCGCAGATAACGAAATTACTGTACTCAAATCTTCCGGCATCAATTTGTATCGCATAATTACGCCATCGCTGGTTTGGGCAACCATATTAACGCTGATGATGATTTGGTATAACGATCGCGTGTTGCCGGAATTTAACCACCGTGCCCGCATTCTCGCGCGAAGTATTTCCCAAAAAAAACCGACCTTCGAACTCGAAGAAGGCATCTATCTTAAAATCAAAAATATCAATATTTTAGTTGAAGAAATTGACCGCCCGATGGCGAATTTTGAATCCCAGAATGTTGATATTGTCCGCCCGGATTATTTTCCGCCGGGTGCGGACAGGTTGAAACATATCACTATTTTTGATTACAGCAACCCCCAAATGCAGCGAACGGTGGTCGCGGATTATGGCTATCTGGTTTTCGATGTGCAGCGCGAACAGCTGATTTTCAATCTGTTCGACGGCGAAATTCACGAAGTTGATGCTAAAGATTATACGGAATACCGGCGGCTCCGTTTCAACAAAAATGTTTTCAATGTGGAAGCCTCCGAACAGGTGTTCAAACGGGCGGAATCCGGCAGTCGCGGTGACCGGGAAATGACCATCGCGATGATGGATGCCGAAGTGCTCAGCTATCGCAATAAAATTGCCGATACCGATTCTTCGCTGGATAGGGAAATTGCCAAACTGGTGCCGCAACCGGACAGTGTTGCCAACTGGCTCACCGGTAAATCAACCGTGCCGGAAGTGCCGGAAATGACGTTTCGCCGTTCCGGTGCGCGCGCCATGCGCCAAATTCAGGCCATCACCCAACGCATGAAAAACCAGCAGAGCAACCTCGACCACTACAATCGCCAGATTTACAAATATCAGGTTGAAATTTACAAAAAATTTTCAATCCCGTTTGCCTGCATCGTGTTTGTGCTTATCGGTGCGCCGCTGGGCATTCGCGCCCGCAAAGGTTCGCTGGGCGTCGGCGTTACGTTCAGCGTCGGATTTTTCCTGATTTATTGGGCCTGCCTGATTGGCGGCGAAGAACTTGCTGACCGGCAAATGGCACATCCGGCGCTGGCGATGTGGTTCCCGAACATCGTTGTCGGGGCATTCGGGCTGTATCTGACCATCCGAACGGTTCGCGAAACTACCTTTATCCAATGGGAAAAATTACCCAAATTTTTGCAGTTTTTCTTTAAATCAAACGAATAAACCGCGCTATTTTTGTTGCAAAAATTATTGTTAATAAAACACTTATGAAAATTCTCGACCGATACATTATCACCAAATTTTTGGCGATCCTTTTTTACACAACGATGGCATTTATCGCCATTTTTATTGTGGTGGATTTTGTCGAACATCTCGATAAATTCTTGGGCGGCAACGCCAGTTTTGTCGATGTTGCGTTGTATTACGTGTATTACATCCCCTACATCATCCAGTTAACGCTGCCGGTAAATATGCTGCTCAGCAGCCTGTTTTCGCTGGGCACGATGGCGCAATATAACGAACTGGTTGCGACGCTAACTGCCGGAATCAGTTTATATCGCATTGTGCTACCCATCTTAATTTTGGCGCTGATCATCAGTTGCATCTCCGGTTTTGCCGGTGAAACGGTGGTGCCGGAAACCAATCGCCTCCGGCTGGATATTTACCGATACGATATCCGCAACGAATCGCGCGAAAAACGCGGCACTGAGCGCCAGATTGCCGTTCAGGATTACGACGACCGGCAGGTGAACATTCTCTATTACGATGTCGGGAAACAACGCGCCAACAACGTGAACATCGTCTGGAAAGAAGGCACCAATATTTTGGAACGCTGGGATGTCAAATACATGCTCTGGCAAGATTCGCTGAATATTTGGGAACTGCACGAGATTACCAAACGCGTGTTCCGCGACAGCAGCGAAAGCGTAACCCGGCTGGACAGCGCCCGCTATATGGACACCCGGATTTTGCCGGAAGACCTCATCGATTTGCAATTAAAACCGGAAGAAATGAATTTTTCGGAGTTGAAAAGTTTTATCGAAAAAATGGAATCGATCGGTGCGGATGCCCGGAAATGGATCGTGGATTTATACATGAAAATTTCCTATCCGCTCGCAAATTTCATTATTGTGTTGTTTGGCGCACCGCTCGCATCGCGGAAACGCCGCAGCGGTCCGGCGTTGGGATTTGCGCTGGCGCTGCTGATCAGCTTTGTTTACTTCCTGTTTATGCGCAGCGGGCAGGTGCTCGGGCACAACGGAACGCTGGAACCGTGGCTGGGTGCGTGGATTGGTAACATGGTATTTTTTATCGGTGGATTGTTTTTGATGATTCGCGCCCGCAAATAAAACGGGGCGAACCAAAGCCCGCCCCGCAATATATTTTATCGGATCACCACAATGCGATCCTGTTTGAGGACTCGCGAATTTTCATCCTTCACCTGATAAACATAAATACCGCTGGGCAAACGGTCGGCATTTGCCAGCACATCGATGCGGTAGGAATCCGATTCCAGCCCGCTCAAACTGGCTTCGTACACTTTTTGCCCGACCAGCGAATACAGCTCAATCCGCCGCACGGTTTCCGGCAGATTGCGGAAAATCATCTCCGAATGCCCTTTCGCCGTTTTGATGGGATTCGGGTAAACAATCAGTTCGGTCACTTCTTTCGGCTCCTGCTCATTGCGGAAATTTCCGGTGGTCAGCGAATCCAGCAAAACGGTCAGCGCATTCTGTTCATCGCGAAGCCGGATTTCGTAAAAATATTGCTGGCGCGGCAGCAAATCCGTCATCAGAAATTCGTGTTGCGTCGCCAGATCGCTATTGTTCAACTGCTCAACCCGAACCGGAATTCGCCAATATCGCAGCTCGGAGCGCGATGGCAATTCGCTGTTGAAACTGATGCGAATATCGCCGTTGTCCGAATCCTGTACCGTCAAATTGAGGATGCCGTTGCGCTGCGAAACCAGAATCTGCACCGTTGCGTTATCGGTTTCACCGAACGGATCGCTCACGCGAACCGCCAGATTTGCCTCACCGCTCCAATCCGGTTTTGGCTGGATTGTCAACGTTCCGTCTGATCTCCTGTAAATAATATCCAGATTTTCAGATGCGGCAAATTCCCACGTAAGTTCAGTAAAAACATTGCTGGAATCGACAACGTGATCCCGCAAATCGAGCACTAGCACGCTGTCTTCCGCAATCGTTAGCGGACCGGAAAAAATCAGATGCGGCGGCGTATTTTGCTCCGAATACAAAATGGTCACCTGTTTTTGAAATGCTGCGCCATGCGGATCAGTCACTTCAAAAATGCCGCTTTCGACAATATTGCTGCCCTGCGGAACGATACGCAAAATGCGTTCCGATTCGTTTTCCCACTCAAACGTGAACTGGCTGTAACCGGTAAACGACCAATTGAGCGAGCGAACGGGATCGTCCACATCATCCGCATAAATTTTCAAATCGAACGTATTGCTCGAAATATCCGGAATCCGCAATTCGTCCAAAAAAAGCACCGGTTTATCGTTCACCGATTGGATATTCACCGAAACACTCACGCCGGCACTGTTCTGATCCGGGGCAGTGGCGCTTACCTGAAAAGCGTCCTGCCCGAACCAGTTTGGCGATTGCGATTCTATTTTTAACGAACGATCGAGCGCACGAAACGTGTACCGTAAATTGCTACCTCCCGAAAAACTCCACAGCAACTCCGCAGGTGTGAAGTTGGTAACCGTTACGTGATCGTCAAGTTGCAGAATCAGCGAATCGTCTTCCTCAAATGTAAGTGGCGGAATAGTGATGGTTATCGTCGAATTACTGACGCCCGGCGCGATGAGCGTTACCTGCGCGGACACCGTTGCACCGGCGATATCGCGAACGCGAAACGTGCCCGTTTCCGTTCCACCGGCGGATGGCGGCGTAATCTGAACGATATCGTTGGTTTGATCGACCCACTCAAAACTGAAATCGCTGAAATTCAAAAATTCCCAGCGCAAATCGACCGTCGCGTCGTCCACATCGCTGGCATATTGCTTCAAATCGATCTCATTTTGATTGGGATCGCTGGTGAGATTGAGTTGCGACAAATTGATCACCGGCGGATCGTTCACCGCAGAAATGGTGACAGCCACATTATCGGATGCGCTGGCGTTATCCGGTGCGGTTGCCGTCGCCGAAAAATTTGCCTGTCCGTTTATATTCGGTTGGGCGGATTGAACGGTCAGCAACCGGCTGGCAGCGTTGAATTGCAGATTGAGTGTTGCATCTCCGTCAAATTGCCAACTGATTTGCGACGCCGCAAAATTATCGACGGTGACGCAGGTATCCATCGCGATTGCGAAACTTCCGTCTTCCGCAAATCGCACATCCGGGATCGACACACTGATTTGCGTCGGCAAAATTCCTTCAACAATCGAAAAATTGACGGTTTGTTCATCGAAAAAACCATCGTTATCGGCTGCGCGAATGGTGAACGATGCCGCGCCGGTAAATCCCGATGGCGGCGTTAATCGCAATGCGCTGCTTTCAATCGCAACAGAAATATTGCTTTCCTGCGAAATGGTGATGGTCAAATCACCCGGCGCACCATCCGGATCGCTCAAAAAGCTGCTGAACGCGATGGTCGTATCCCCGCCGTTGCTGACAGAGCCGATCGACAGCGAAATTTGCGGAATTCCCGCTTCGGCTGTGTTGGAAAAATTACTCTGCAGCCCACCATCATCGATGGCAATCACCCGGTAGCGATAGCTGTTTCCGGGCGAAACGCTGTTGTCCACAACCTGCGTTGCGGGATGCGCAACATTCTGCAGGCTGCCAAAACTGCCGTTATTCACCGACCGCTCAACGCGATAACTTGCGATATCCGGCTCTGTATTTTGATCCCAAACGATTGTCAATTGTCCGGTTTGCCCGGCAACGTTGCTCACCCAAATCCCTAAAATGATAATAAATAAAATCCGTTTCACGATTTTCCGCTCCCAATTTTTATTCCGAATGCAGCTATTGCAAAAGGGTTGCCAGTCAGGGAGAATAAAGGATGAAGGATAAAGGGTGAAGGATAAAGGTTAGATTAGATAAATAGATAAACCCAATAATTACAGTTATTTGAAAATGTATATTTTGGAAAAAATATTTCAAAATTTGATTGAAAAATACTTTTGGGGCGGGAAATATCTGCGGTTGGCGATTGGGAAAATAGTTTACATTTCAGAATAAAAATACAAATTCACACTAAAGATTTTATTCTTTATCCTTTATCAATGTTGCCGCACTTCTTTGCGGATTTGCCGGAATGACAGCCCTTCTTTGAAAAAGAATATGATCCCCAAAACGGTGATCGGGATGTATTGGGTCAGGTTAAAAATGACCGATGCGCCAACGGCGTCCGCTTCCGGAATGCCAAAATAGCTGAGCGAAAAAATAAACGCAATTTGCGTAATACCGACATATCCGGGCGAAGATGGCAAAACAATCACGAATGCCAGCACCACAATTGTGATCACGGATGCGATGGCCAATTCCCAACCGGGAATGTCCAAACCCATCGGGTAGCCCTTCAAAATCATGAAAATTGTGGCGGCGAGATGAGCCCAAACGAATGCGGAAATGAGCAATAATTTGAAAATTTGAGCGCGATTTTGAAAAACGGTCAGCCCAAACAGGAACATTTGCACTTTTTCTGCAACATTTTTACGGATACGATTGGGCAATTTTTCAACCATCCGCAGCAAAATTTTGCGCAAACGGCTTTTTTCGGAGGAAAGAATAATCATCAGTCCGATTAACAAAAAGAGCACAGCGCCAATCCCCAAACCACCCAATTGCAGCGATTGCGGCAACGGCGCAAACGGCAACACCAGCAAAAAAATGATGATCAGCCCAACGCCATCCAACACGCGTTCAACGAGCACGGTTGCGAGCGTCGCAAATCCACTGACATTTTCTTTCAGCCCGAGCAGATACGGTTTCAGGAAATCTCCGGCGTGCGCCGGTAAAATATTATTGCTCATGAAACCGATCATCGTGTAGGTGAAAACGGTGCTGTAATTGATGTCTTTTACCGGACGGAGCAGGATTCGCCAACGCCAGGCTCGCAAAAACATGGACATCACTGCCATCGCCGAAACAGCGATAATCGTCAGCCAGCTCACCCGCATCAGCGAGGACAAAAAGCTGCCGATATCAATTTTGTCGAATGCGAGATACAGGAAAAATCCCGAAAACCCGAATGACAGCAAAAGTTTGACCGCATGAATCATAATGAAATATTCTTGAATACATCTTCAATATTATCAACAATTAACGAATCGAGCAGACTGCGCAGCGCAGCTTTGGAAACCGGCATTCCGGCAATGCTTTCGCTCGATTTTTTGACGAGATACACCTGAATATATCGTTCGAATAAATAAAGCCCGGTAAACTGCAACAGCAACGATTTATCGATGGGATGAACCGCATGATAGCGTTGCAGAAACACATCCAGCAAGCGATACGCCCTTCGCCACGGGAAAATCAGCGCTGTCCGGGTTAATAAAATATCGCTGCAAATTCTTGCCAAATCATTGTAACGCGAACCGGTACCGCAAGTTTCGTAATCCAGCAGGTGAACGCGGTTGTTGTAAACCAGCACATTGCGAAAGGTGCAGTTGCCGTGAATCAGCGTTGGTTGCGGATCGACCGGCGAATGCGTTGCCAGCCATTTTTCTATTTTTTGACCGGTTTCGTCGAGTTTTTTGGCTTTTTTGATGCGATCGGCAAGTTTTTGATCGAGCGCTTTGGAAATGGTTGGCGCTTCTGCCGAAACGCCGTTTTTATGGAACAACGCCAGCATTTCGCCAAAATCGCCGAGAACGGCGCGCATTTGTTTAATGCCGCTGCCCGGCTGCCAGCACGCCCGGTAAACCACCTGATTGAGCTGCTCACCCGGCACCTGCGCAGAAACAATAAATGCCGGAGAATGCGAAACACCAACGGCTTCGACCGGCAAATATGCCGGTGTTTGCTGCCAGACATCGTTCGCAAAGCGATAGCCGCGCGCTTCCCCGATCAGCCCGTCTGTTTTGCCATTTTTGGGAATTTTGAGATACCACAGCCGCTCGCCGTGCACGCGATAAACAACGTTTCGCCCGCTTTGGAAATAGTCGATCCGCAGCTGTCCCGCCTCGACGGATGTCCCGTTTTCACCTTCGCGTAAGGTATCGTAGTTGGCTGCAACTGCGTCAGAAATTTGCGTCAGTTCCGGAAATTGTGCTTCAGTTGGTGCGGTTGCGATGATTTCCATTGGTTTATTCTGTAAAATGAATGTGATGCCGCTATTTTTGAACCTGTTTGCGACGATGAAATTGGGTGAACAAAATACGCCGATAATTGGGGAATTCAAATTATCGGCGTATTTTCTGTAAAAACTTAGTTGATTTTTGGTTCGTTCCGGTGCGCGAGCGCAATTATCTGGCTAAAATCATTTTGATCGTTTTGGTGAAATTGTCTGTTCGCAATCGCACGAGGTAAAAGCCCGAAGCGACCGTATTACCAAAGTTATCGGTCGAATTCCATCTGTAAATATGTTCACCCGAATTCAGTTCGCCGGAGAAAAGGGATTTCACCACCCGACCGTTGATGTCGTAAATCATCAACCGGGCTTGAACCGGATCGCCAACGCGGAAGCGAATGTTGGTTTCGTTATTAAACGGGTTGGGATAGTTGGCATACAATTGAAAATCTTCGACGCTGCCCGCCGCGATAATTACCCGGACAATTTGGGGATACGCAACTTTTTGCCCATCGGAATCCACGCTCGACAAACGGTATTCGTAGCTGCTATTGCTGAAAATCGCGCCATCCGGATAGTCATATTCACTCGCTTTGGCGACGGTGCCAACGCCGGGTGTTCGCCCGATTTCCTGAAAATCGGGCTCGGTGCTTTCACGGCGATCGATAACCCATTCCAGATTTCCCGATTCCGCTGCGCTGGCCCAATGCAGGTTTACCCGGCTATCCGAAACTGTTGCAGAAAATGAAGTGAGCACCGCCGGACGATTGGTGAGATTCGGTGCGCCCGGCGTTCCTGCACCGGCTATGCCGGAACGGTTGTAATCGATGTAAATATTTTCGCCGTTGTTGGGTATCAGGCTGCGCTCGAACAGTTGTCGCGGTGACCATTCCGGCGTTGCGCTGCCGGGTGTGTTAAAATAATCAATGGCTGCGGATGGATTATCATTAATCAACGCAATGCCGTCACTTCCGCCATCAAACGTAAATCCCGGATTTGTGAAATCTGGAGTGATAGCATATGCAGCAGCGAATGCGGTGGCATTCCTGCAGAGTACTTTGTAACCGAATCCATCAATCGTGCCAGTCAAAGCCTGGGTTGCCGGAAACGGGTTATCGTCATCCGAATAGATCAGCGAATACCCGGTGAGGTTTATCGCTGTTGCGGTAGTGTTGTATATTTCCACAAATGAAGCATCGATATTTCCCGCGCTGTTAACTTCGGAAATAACCAGCGGATGCGCATTTTCGGCATTCAGCGGCAGGATGTTGCACCACACGCTTCCGGCACTATCGTTCGCGGCGATAACCATTACATCGCTGGTTGCGGTCAACTGCTGATACGATACGGATAGGTCATTAAATCCGTCTGTATCGTTTTGAATGATGGGAACCCAGTCTGCGGCTACGATGTTTCTGAGGTTACTCCGGTCCAACGCAACGTATTGGATTTTGTTGTTCAATGTTGCAAAAACGTATAATTTGTCGTTCGTTTCATCCAAACTTAATGCCGGGCGGGTTCCTCCGGGTGCCTGAATATCGAACACCGACCAGTTGCCATCGCTGATATTGCGCCGGAACAGCGCAAATGTAACGCCGGCCGGGCTTAGTCCGCCATACTTCCCAACCAGATATAAATTCTGCTCAAAATCTTTGATGATGTTAACGTGATTATCACCGGTAAATTCCGGATAACTATAGTTCAAACTTTCTTCTGTCCAGTTATCGGGATTCGCCGGGTCATCGCCATCTTTCAATTTGAAAAACCGGAATTCGGGTGAGTTGCTGTTTTCGCCAAGTACCAAACCGATATAATCATTTTGCTGATCACGAAAAGCTACCGCATCGGTCATGCTCCGGGAGTTTAATTCGTTCAGAATATCAAAAAATTGCCAGGTGGCGCCGTCGTTATCGCTGTATTGTCCCTGCAGCGAATTGGCTGTGTTGGATGTAAAAATAAATAATCTGCCATTGTTTGCACGGGTTATGCATCCGGCGTGATTGTTATTTGAGGTCGTCGTAACTGCAACCGGTCCGACACCGAGCGACCAGTTTTGGGTGCTGTTATTGTATTCCAGCCGCCAAAAACGGGATTGCGCCGTATCAACGATAAACAGTAAATCGAGCTTCGATTCGATGTAGCCATCAACATAAGATGCTTCATCCAGACTGTTGTCATATAAAAAGGATTCAACCCAATTACCATTTTCGTATTTGTAAATATAGCGATTGTTTCCGGAGCCGGATTTCACAAAAAGTCCCCACCAAAAACCCTCATGCCAGAACACCTTGCTTTGGTTTGAACGCAGGGTTTGTTTGGCAACACCAGGAATTTCCCGACCGGCGGTTTGGGCGTTTGCAGTTGCGATCAAAAAAAAGATGGTGATAAAAATCTGGCAACAAAAGCGGGCACATTGGCGGGATAATCTGTCGTTCATTCGTTTATTCTCTTCCTGATATTTGGATTCACCGCAGCAGTTTGATTCCTCCCGGAATACCTGCGCCGGATGTGCATGATTCCTCATCGGATGAAATGTTCTGTGCCACAATTATTCAGGCATAATCGGGAAAACAACCCTGTGATGATTAAATAAAATACAACCGGCGGCTGATTTTCCTGACTATTTTTTTATGTTTTTTAGCGAACCGGTGTTCCGTGAACGCTTTTTTATCTTACGATTGGCTCATCTGTTCAAAAAATTCAGCGGCAGCGGATTTGCGATGCTAAAATTAGCCCGGTAATTGGGAAATATGATTGGGTGAATGCGCAAACATAAATTTCGAATGGGGATTTCTTTGGCAAAAAAAATTCCCGTTCACGACAATCCGGAACGGGAATTTACAGAAATATTAAATCGTAAATGGCTTTTTACATGGCTGTGTTTATCGTTCGTAAACACCGATAGCATTATTCCTCACAACCCGTTATTGTGCCAAAATCATTTTAATCGATTTATAGAATTTGTCTGTTCGCAATCGCACGAGATAGAACCCCGAAGCGACCGGATTGCCAACGTTGTCGGTAGCATCCCACCTATAAATATGCTCGCCCTGATTCAACTCACCGGAGAAAATAGTTTTGACCACCCGACCGGTGATGTCGTAAACCACCAGCGTGGTTTTGGTCGGCTCGCCGATGCGGAAACGAATGTTGGTTTCGCCGTTGAACGGGTTGGGATAGTTGGCATACAATTGGAAATCTTCGATGCTGCCTGCTGTAATGTTCACCCGGACAATTTGGGGATATTGATTGATTAGCCCGCTATAATCCACGTTCGAGAGGCGATATTCGTAAGCGTTGCCTTCGAGAACCGCGGCATCCAGATAGTCGTATTCATGCCGTTCGTTGGTGGTGCCGTTGCCGGCCATTCGCCCGATTTCGTGGAAATTTTCGTCCGTGTTCATTCGCCGTTCGATGAGCCACTCAAAATTGTCGAGTTCTGCGGAAGTTGCCCACTGCAGGTTTACCCGGTTATTTTCAACCGTCGCGGCAAATGAGCTGAGCAATACCGGCAGGCTGGTATCGTTGGTTCCGCCGGGAGATCCGGCACTGGTAGTGCGGGAACGGTCGTAATCGAGGTAAATATTGGAGCCGTCGTTTGGCCAACGGGTGCGTTCAAACAGTTGCCCGGCTGACCAGCTTTCCATCTCGCCACCGGCGTAATTGAAATAATCGATGATCGTTTCCGCAGTGGTTTTATCCATACCTGTCTTTTCCAAATTTGCGGACACATCTTTAACCAATGCAATACCGTCTCTTTCGCCATCGAACAAAAAACTGGAATTGCTATAATTCGGCGAACTGCCATAAACCAGATTATATGCCGATGTATTACGCGCAATCACAACATAGCCATAAGCCGGAACGGAACCGCTCAAATCCTGAATTACCGGCGTGCCGTTGTTGTTATAATAGCGAACTGAGTAGTTGGTCAAATCAACAACTGAACCACTGGTATTATAAATTTCCACATATGATGCCTCAATTGGGCTGGTGCTGTTTACTTCAGAAATGATCAAAGGATCCGGTGCGTCGAAATCGAGCGCTATTGTGTTATACCACACATTACTGCCGGAGGTGCCGATTACCATCGCATCACTCGCGGATGTCAGTTGCTGGTAGGAAACGGATAAGTCATTAAATGTACTTGATCCGTTTTGCAATATCGGTGTCCAGTCACCGGTTCCAATATTAGCCAAGCTGCCACTGTTTAAAGTGGCATATTGAATTTTATCGCTAACCGTAGCAAAAACATAAAGTTTGTCATTGGTTTCATCGATGCTCAGTGCGGGACGGGTTCCACCGCTGGCGGACACATCATTTATAGACCAGCTTCCGTTGGTGCTGCTTCGCTTGAATAATGCAAAGACGACGCCGGAAGGGCCCGAACCGTACTTTCCTACCATATACAAATTCTGATCAAAATCTTTTATTAGTGAAACGTGATTATCACCTGTATTGGTGGGATAGTTGTAATTTAATGTTTCTTCTGCCCATTCAAATGGTTCAGTTGGGTCGTCACCATCTCTCAACTTAAAAAAACGGAATTCCGGCGTATTTGAGTTTTCACCGAGAATTATACCCACATAATCATTGTTGCTATAGTTAAAAGCAACGGCATCTGTCATTCCGCTGTTGTTTAATCCGCTGCGGATATCAAACAATTCCCAGCTTTCGCCATTATCATCGCTGTAACGCCCCTTTAGGGTACTGCTTTCTGATGTAAATATAAATAACCTGCCGCTATTCGATTTGGTAATACATCCTGCAAGATCATTACTGGTTGCAGTAGTAACAGAAATAGGACCAACTCCGGATGACCAGGTTTCTGTTGAACTATTGTAACCCAGCGACCAAAATCTTGAACGTCGGGTATCTACGATGTAAAGTGAATCAACTTCCGAATCGATATACCCATCGACATATGATTCTTCACCAAAATTATTATCATATTTAAACGATTCTGTCCATGCACCATTTTCATATTTATAAATATATCGATTGTCGCCGATCCCGGTTTTAACAAATAATCCCCACCAATAACCATCGTGCCAAAAAACTTTGCTTTGATTAGCCCTCAAGGTTTGGGGCGCAACTCCGGATATTATTTGACCAGATGTTTGAGCGGATAAGAACGTTGATGAAAAAACGGAGAGTAAAACCAAACAGCAAAAAAGCGGCGTGAGTCGGCGTGCAATTCTATCATTCATGTGTAGCGTAACTTTCCTGTGCGTATATCCCTATTTCCTTTTGAAACAAAAACTTAGCTGACAAAAATTGATCTGCTGGCAGTTGATTTTGTTTCAGGTTTCCCTTTGTTTAAAACGAAGGTGCTAAAATAATTAACGCACCCAGATCGATAGGTGCGTTATGTCATATTTCGAACATTTATCATTCTTTAATTCGCTTAATATTAATTTTCGAGATAAATTTTCATGATTTCTTCAACGATTTCCGCTGCAATTTCTTCCGGTGCCCGGTTTGATTGTTTTTCGATGGTCGGGATATTTGCCAAAACTTTGCGGTAATAGGTCTGAAATTCGTTGATTTCTTCTGCTCCAAGCTGCGGCTTTCGCGAAATAATATCATCTGCGTTATTCCAGATAAACACCACACGGTCGGGTTGGGGAAAAAATTTGCACACAAACCACCGCCAGGTGCGAAATTGGCTGATCGGTCGTTTTTTGTAAATATAGCGCAAATCATAAACATAGCGATCGCTGAGCACAATGCGCCCGCGCGCCACATTCGGTTTTACTTCCCGAAGGTAGCGATACCACATTTCCACATAAACAGCAAAATAATAGATAAATCCTTTGAGCGTCCCACTCAACCATTTGGCGACCATCGGCAGCAAAGAATGTGATACTTTTTTACCGGATAGTTTTTGCCGAATCAGATCAAACCAATCGTCTTTCGGCGGAAACAGCTTCCATTCATACACTTTTTTGAGCAACGGCGACCGAACAAAACCCCACGGTCCCATATAAACAAATTGATATTTGATTTTCCCCGCTTCATCCAGTAATCGTTGAACGTGCTCCACCGTGGTGCTTTTTCCGGCGCCGTCCACACCCATAAATGCGAAATGCACGCCGCGTTTTTGTTTCCCCGAAGCCGGGATTATTGAATTGTTCTGGGATTGTCCATTTTTTTTCAGGACATCAACTATCGTTGCTGATTGCGAATTTGCAAAAACCAGATCGTTACAAAACATAACCGGATCTGCGCAAAATTTCTCAAAAATCGATTGAATAACCGGGTTGTCAATGCTTTTCCGGAGATAATTTTGATCCAACGGTTCAGCCAAACATTTTTCAACAATGCCCAAATGCTTTTCCTGCAAACACTTTTTGCCGATCAGGTTGTGATAAAACAGATGCAACAGCTCATCTTCCGGGGAAAGCAAATGGTAACCTTGCGGTGAATGTTCCAGTCGTTCGTAAATGCCATCGAGCGGCAAATAATGGATTCCGTTTTGGATAAACGCGTAGTGAACATCGAGCAACAGCAATTTTCCGTTGTCATATTTTCCAAAAACGGCTTTTGACGGCGCATCGTTCCGGAGTGCAAATCCATTGTTCTGAACCAGCTGTTCAAATTCATTTTTTGATTCCGGCCAAATCAAAACATCCAGTTCATCCAACGCCGGATCGTCAGGATTTTTGTCCCGCAACAGGCTGTAGCGAACATTGCTGTTTTTCAGCACTTCGACAATTTCTTTATAAGTCGCGATGTTTTCCATCGTTTTTGTGTGATCCATTTCGATACTATTTTTCAGTTTTTTAAACGGTTATTTATTCGCGCCGGAAATGCGCTCCCATTCCATTCCGTGAATAACCTCGGCAAGTTCCGGCACGGTGCGCACCCGGTCTATGGCGAACACATCACTTTGGGGATGAAAAAATCCCTGATTTGAGGTGCAGGAACTGTCGAAACCCGCATCGATAACATATTGGCGAATGCGTTCATTAAAATATTCGTACGGACCGCTGTTGGGATAGGAAAAATGGCGACACGGTTTGCCAAGCTGTTTTTCGAGTTCTGCTTTTGCGCCGGTGATTTCTTTTTGCGCATCCTCGGGATCAGCATTCGGCAAATTTAAATGCGACAGCGTGTGCGCGGCAATCACCATTCCCATCTCGTGCATTTGTTTTACTTGCGCCCAATCGAGCATCAAATCGGTAACTTCCTGCAGCAGTTGTTCGCTGCCAAGTTGCTCGACCAGTTGCGATATCACCGCATCGCGAACGGCGCGATTGTTCGATTTGATCAGTCGCACCAATGTGCGAATCGCCTTCCAGCGCGATGATGTATCGCCCAATTTAAATTGGAACGTTTCATCTGCAGCTGTTATCGACAATTCCGGTTTTCCGGTTTTCAAAATCAAATAGGTTACTTCCGCCAGCCAAAACCGTGTTTTGCGCCCCATTACTTCCGCGACAACGTAAAATGTGCCGTTCGCACCATATTTGTGCAATAGTCGCGCGGCTTCTAAATTATCGAGATAACCGTCATCAAATGTGAAAACCACGCTGTTTGGCGGCGGCGTTTGTCCGTTGCGAACGATATCCACAGCTTCGTCCAGAGATAGCACGTTGTAATATTTTGCAAAATAACGGACGTGCGCCTCAAATTCAACTGCGGAAAGCGCAATCGGCGGCGATGTGTAAAAATTATCTTCGGGAGAAACTATCGCGTGGTATCGCAAAATTGAAATGTTTTTATTTGGCGAAAATTTACGGATCAAACCGTAAACGCCAATTTGCAGAAACAGTTTTTTGATGATAAGTGATAGCTGTTGTTTCATAAAAGCGGTTGTTTTGCAGTTGATTTTCGATAATGCTGATAATTATACATTATTGAATTGTCGGAATGCAATCAGGATTTTTTAGTGCGAACCACAAAAAATAATATTGTTAGCGGAAATGTCAGGTTCAAAATGCGAATAATCCAAAGTGCGGCAATATTCAAGAATCGCCGAAGTGAGGTTTCGGTAAACAATCGTTGATAATCGGCTTCTGACACATAAATTTTGGGATGCCGCCCAAATTCCAGCGCAAGCCCGTCATAAATAAACTTTTCTAGCTTCCGATTGCCCAGCGGTATAAAAATTGATGAAATCCAATCGAAATGGGCGTTTACTTCGCTGGACGGTGTCAGTCCGACAACTGCACTATCCAAAAACTCCAGATAATATCGGGATCGATCATTCACTTTTTGGTTGAGTCCGTAAATTTTAAAATCGTCCGCATTGAATCCGGCTGTCATCATATCGTTAACATTAATGAAGCGGTTTTGGTAGCTCGGCAACCCGCCTTCATACATATCCACAACACCTTCGTACACGGTGCTGTCTAAATTGTAAGTAGTTTGAATAGCGACGTGCCCTTCCCCATCCAGAAATTTATTGGGGATTAGCAAATGAACAATATTATAATTGACGCCCTGCTGTTGTAAATAATATGCCAACGCATACGATTTGTTGGAGCAATTTCCGCGTCCGGATGCCAAAATTTCATCGAATCTGGCTTTGGGCTCAACCGTGAAGGTTTGCCCGCTGCGATAGGGAATTTGGCTGATGACTTCGTAAACATTCGCGGCTTCAGCATTTTTCAGCTGCATCATTTGTTGCATGTCTGCAATTTGAATCGTGTTGGTTTTGAGGAAGGCGATGGGGTTAAAAATCATGAAAGCCGTTACAAACAGCGCCAGCACAACCTGAACCAATAACAGTGTTTTGAGTATGTTTTTGCTCAATTTATCTCATCCCGGAGAATTAAATGAATAGTCAACCCTAACAATTAGCAAATCGAGATAAAATAGCATTAAACCACGATTCCGGTTTGCGTAAAATCACGGTAAAGAAAGTAGAAATTCCCACGATCTGAAATAATTACGCCAGATATTGCTCATACCAAATCTGGAATGCGATGAGCGCCAGCAGATTGTCTGTATAATCTTCTTTCATCCCAAAATGGTCATCCAGGGTTTCCTGCACAATTTTCGGGTTGAAAATACCTTGTTTTTTGATGTAATCGCTGCCCAGCAAATCGTAACACATATCGCGAAGTTCTTCGCGAATCCACACACCGACCGGCGCACCGAAACCTTTTTTCTTTTGCTCGAACACATAATCCGGGAATTTGTTGCGGAAAATCTGCTTCTGGATGTGCCGCAGTTTGAACCCGTTCAATTTCAGATTTGAGGGAATTCGTGCCGCAAATTCCACCACGCGATAATCCAGATACGGCACCCGCCCTTCCAGCGAAACGGTCATGGTCATTTTGTCGCTGAGCATCAGCAATTGTTCCGGCAATGATGTTTTCAAATCGAAATACATGATTTTATCGAGCAGTTCGTCCGAATCGCAGCCGTCGAAATATTGATCATAAAAATCGGGTACGTCCCGGTTTTCCAGCGCCAGTTGCGACCGGAAATCATCTTTGAAAACGGAGGTGTATTCGCCGTATTGCTGTTGCAACGCCATATCCGCCGTGTTGAAATACGCTTTCGCCAGCCGGAAATAATTGAGCACCGTGCTGTTGCGATCGACCGGCAACCGGTTGACCATCGGTTTTACCACGTTGCGGCGGAACCAAACGGGCATCAGCTTCACATATTTGTTCATTTGCACGTTGAGATATCGGCGATAGCCGCCAAACAGTTCGTCCCCACCCACACCGGAAAGAATTACGGTGACCGTTTCGCGCGCCAATTTTGAAACGAGGTAAGTGACCAGAAATGAGGAATCTGCCAGCGGTTCATCGAGATGCCCGATGAGTTTCGGGAACAAATCAACCACATCCGGACGAACCAGAATTTCGTGGTGATTGGTGCCGTAATCTTTCGCAAAGCGGCTTGCAGATTCCAGTTCGTTATACGAATCGAAGCCTTCGCCAAAACCGATGCAGTAGGTGTTGATGGTTTTTGTGCCGATTTCTTTCATCAAATGCACGATGCCGCTGGAATCGATGCCGCCACTGAGAAATGCGCCGAGCGGGACATCGGAAACGAGTTGGTAATTCACCGCGCTTTTCAGCAGATCGTACAGTTCTTCGCCGATCTGTTCTTCACTGCCCGTCATTTTATCGCGATACGCCACGTCCCAATATTTGGTGATTTGGATATCGCGCCCGCGAATCCGCATAAAATGCGCCGGCGGAATTTTGTGAATATTTTTGAACATCGTAAATGGCGCCGGTGTGAATCCGTATTTCAAAAATGCGCTGAGCCCCTGCATATCCAGTTCGGCTTTCACATCCGGGTGTTGCAAAATAGCTTTGATTTCGGAAGCGAACACCACTTTTTCGTCATCACGATAATAATACAGCGGTTTAATGCCGATGTGATCTCGCGCCAGCACCAGCTGTTTTTCGGTGTTATCCCAAATCGCCAAACCGAACATGCCATTGAGCTGTTTCACAAAATCCAGCCCGTGCTCCTGATACATGTTCAGCACCACTTCGGTATCGGTTTTCGTCTGAAATTTGTAGCCTTTTTCAACCAATTTCGGGCGATGATCCACAAAATTATACACCTCACCGTTGAACACGATCACCTTTTGCTGGTCTTCGCTGAAAATCGGCTGGTGACCGCCGCTCAGGTCGATGATGCTCAATCGCCGCATCGCCAGCCCGACGTTAAACTGGGTGAAAAATCCTTCGTCATCCGGACCGCGATGCTCGATGGCATCGTTCATCCGTTTGAGGATCGGTTGCTCAACGTGTTTTTCTGTATCAAAATGGTATATGCCAACAATTCCGCACATTTGCGAGAACTCCTGTTTTCAAAGGATAAATGATAATGGAAAAAGGATAAAAAATATATGGTTAAATCAATTTTTGCGATTTAAAGCATTCACCGATGTTATAACTTTTGGGTCATTACTGCATGGGCAGGAACCCCAATTACAAAACATCGTTCAGCTTGTAAGAGCATAAAAAACATATGCTTATTCTTTTGAACGGGTAATCACAAAACCACCGCATTCGGTAAAACAAACCATTGTGGACGCTTCAATTTTGCGAGGCTTTTGCCGGATTTCCGGTTGCGGTGCCGGATTGTGTTGTTGCGCCATTTGCGGTTTTTGCTGCGCTTTCAACTGTTTCAGCATCTCGTACATGATTCCAAACTGCATGCTTGATTCCCTTCCGCTCGTCCCAAATGCCGAGCATCGCTGCGTAATAAACGAGGTAAAAATAGTATGGTAGATAAATTAATTTCGGAATCGATTGTTGCTTTGCATCCAGTTTTGCGCCGATAAACGTTGCCGCAAACATGTAAATTTGCGCCGCCAGCGCAACAGTGTAAAACACATTTTGGGATGGAATCACCAAAGCTAAAGTTATCAAAAACAACAGGATAATCATCGGCATGCTGAACCAGCGAATCACTTTGTGCGACACCAGTTCCCACAGAAACGGTGCATCGCGGAAAATCCCGTACGAACCGATGGTTCGTTTTACCGCCCGCCAACTGCGATTGGCGATTCGCCGTTTGCGTTTGAATTCTTTGCCAAATTCCTCCGCAGCGTCTTCGTAACAAATCGCTTTTTCGTTGAAAATACCGCGATAGCCTTTTGAAACAATTTGCAGCGGATTCACAAAATCGTTGATATCGTCATCGCGCAGCGGAAAAAACAGCGTTTTGCGAATCGCATAAATCGCGCCGTCGCCGCCAACGACCGAGTAAAATTCACTTTCCAGTTTTTTGAGCAACAGCTCAAATTTCCAGTACAAGCCTTCGCTTTCCGTTGCTTCTGTGTCGCCCTCGCTTTGGTTGTAGAGCGCGGCGCCCATCACGTAACCGACTTTGGCATCGCCAAAATATTTCACGAGTTCGCGAATGGCATCATTTTTATACATGGCATTGGCATCGGAAAATACAATCACATCGCCGGTTGCGGCAGCCACACCGTGATTCAGTCCGGCGGATTTGCCGCGCCGTTCGTTTTGGCGAACGAGTTTTATCCGTGCATCTTTTGCAGACCATTCCCGAACGATATCGTCCGTGCGATCATCGCAGGCATCGGAAACCACGATCACCTCGAATTTGGCGGCAGGGTATTCCAGCGCCATCGTATTGCGCAGCTTTTCATCAATCACCGCTTCTTCGTTGTAAGCGGAAATCATGAACGTAACGCGCGGTAATCCGGGCATATCCGATTGCGGCTCACCGGCACGTAAACCCAATTTTATCATCAGCTTAAGCAATGTCGGATAAATAAGATACGGGTAAACCAGCAGCACAACCAGCACCCAAAAGATGTATTCGAGAACAATCATTTGTTACCGTTTCCAGTTATTTTTACCACGCCAAACCGTCGTATTTGGTTTTGACGCTGTCCAGTTCTTTAACAATGCGGACGTAATCGATCACCAATTTATCGCCTTCCAGCGTTTGCACCAGCTCTTTGAATTCCGGGCTGTGGTTGCCGATCACCAGCACTTCTGCGTGATCCACAACATCTTGCATTTCTGCAACCATCAGGCTGGAAATGTGAGGAATTTTGTTGTTGATATATTCTTTATTCGCGCCGAACAGTCGGGCGAGGTGCACATTTTTATCATAAATTTTGAGATCGAATCCTTTGCCGATGAGCCGCTCGACAACATCAACCATCGGGCTTTCGCGCAAATCATCTGTGTTGCCTTTGAAGCTCAGCCCCAACACGCCAATTTTCTTTTTGCCGGAATCGAGAACCTGTTCGATGGAGCGTTCGATGTGGCTTTGGTTGCTCGGCATTATTGAATTAAGCAGCGGTAAATCCAGATCGTTGTCGCGTCCGCGATAGGTCAGCGCTCGCACATCTTTTGGCAAACAGGAGCCGCCAAACGCAAATCCCGGTTTCAGATAATACGGAGAGAGATTCAGTTTGGTATCCATGCAGAAAATGTCCATCAGCTTGTGGCTGTCCACGCCTTCCGCTTTGCAGATGGTGCCCATTTCATTGCCAAACGCCACTTTCAGCGCATGAAATGTGTTGTTGGCATATTTGACCATTTCCGCAACTTTTACATCGGTACGAACCAGCGGCGCATCGAGATGGCTGTAAATTTCCGCCAGATATTGACCGCTTTTTTCGTCCATTTCACCGATAATTGTGTAGGGCGGATTGTAAAAATCTTTCAGTGCAGAACCTTCGCGCAAAAATTCCGGATTGGAGCATGCGCCAAAATGTTCGCCGGCTTTTTTGCCGGATGCTTCCGCGATAATTTGCAGACAGCGCTCATGCGTTCCCGGCGGCACGGTGCTGCGAATTACGAAAACGTGATAATGATCGACATCCCGCAATGCCTCGCCGATTTGCTGTGCCACGCGATAAATGTAATCCAGCGTAACGCTGCCGTTTTTTGCGCTCGGCGTGCCAACGCAAACCAATGAAATATCTGAATTTGCGACGGCTTCTTTAAAATTTGTTGTCGCGTGAAGCTGTCCGGATTTTACCACGCTGGACAGGATGTCCTCCAGACCCGGCTCAATAATCGGGCTTTTGGCATCGTTGATGATATTCACTTTATCTTCACTCACATCCACACCGGTAACTTTGTGCCCGGCGCGAGCAAAACATGCTGCAGAAATGCAGCCGACGTAGCCTAATCCAAATACCGCAATTTTCATGCGAACCTCCGTTTTTACGGGTGAAATTCCCGTTTTCCTGAGTTGGTTATCATTTTAAATTTCTGTTTTACTTTTCAAATAATTTGCAAAATAAACCGGTGCTTCAATGGATGCGGCGTCAACCATGCCGCTGTTCGAAAGCAATTCGTCCACTGCGCCCAAAGCGGCATCTGCTTTGGCAAAAACGGAATCGTTTTCAACCAGTATCGTTCCCGGAAAAATATCTGCCAATGCGTGGTAATTTCTGGAAACAATATCCAGATATTTTTGGCTATGACGCGGCCGTGCCGCCATTAATACTTCGGTTGATGAATTCAAAATCAAAATTAAATCCGTTTTTGGTGCAAATTTAAAAATCAGCCGGTACATCCAGTAATATTTGCTTTCGTGAAGCGGATAATGCGTTAAGTGATCGTGAATAAAACGATCTGTTAATACAATATCGTTGGCATACCGTAACTTTATGAGCAGAAAAAATAAATAGCTGCGCAATAAATAAACGATTGCGAAAACCGGGAATTGCCAATGGCTGCGCAATTTGAAATTTGCGAACCGGTCGCGTTTCATTGGTTCGGGATGTTCGTTGTCCGGTTTATCGTATTTGACGTTTACTTTGCGAATTTTCCGCTTTTTTTCGACAAAAGATTTCAGTGTTATCAGGCGAAACCGGACATAATAGGCATCGAGACCCTGATCGTTAATCCGGCTGGCAGCCAGTCGCGAACAGAAGGATTTCCCGGCTCCCACAGGTCCTGTAAAAACAATGATTTTGCCCATTCACAACTACCTTATTTTGAAAAAAATCGCCTTTTGGTAAAATGAAATCAGGATTTTTCGTTATTTGAATAATCAATCACACGTTGGCAAACATCCTCGAAAACTTCCGCAACTTTTTCCCAGCGGAAATGATCGTAAACATATTGCCGTGCGGTTTTGCCCATTTGTTTGCGCTGCGCATCATCGCGAAGCAATTGCAGCGTGTATTTGGCGAAGTCCGCTTCCGTGTCCGCATAAAACAAATGTTTGCCGTGCTCCAGCGGCAACCCTTCCGCGCCAACCGCAGTTGAAACCATCGATTTGCCCATCGCCAACGCTTCGTAAATTTTCATTCGCGTGCCGCCGCCAATGCGGATCGGGACGATAAACACCGCACTTTCGTGCATGTACGGGCGGGTATCTTCCACCCAGCCGGTCAGTGTGATGTCGCTGTGATTATCCACCAATTTCTGTATCGCCGGCGTCGGTTTGCGCCCGACGATCACCAGATCGGTTTGCGGTGCTTCCTTTTTGATCAGCGGAAAAATCTTCTCCACAAACCAGAGCATCGCATCTTCGTTGGGCAGCCAGTCCATTGAACCTGTGAACACAAGTCGTTGTTTTTCCTGAATTTCCGGATTCGGTTTGAAGAAATCAGTGTCCACGCCGGTCGGGATGTCATACACGCGAGTCGCGCCAAAATATTCTTCCATCCGCTCCTTATCGGTCGCGGAAACCGCGATGGTGCCGTCAAATTTGTTGCACATTTCGCCTTCGTGGCGCATCATGCGTTTGTGTTGCAATCCCCAAAAAATCTTTTCGACGATGTTCCCGGCGCGATCCAGATGCCGACGGGTGATGTCCGCTTCCACATTGTGCTGGAACATCAGCGTGGGCACGCCGCTGTTGACATGCTGAAAATTGAGCGTCGATTGCAAAAAATCGCAAATCGCCAGATTGTATTGCTCATTTTTCAGTTCGTCCAGCACCGCTTTTTCCAGCTCGTTGGAATAATCGTTCAGCACATTAATCGGGTATTTTGAAAACGATTGCGCCAGAATTTTCAGATAAAATTTGAGCGTGTAACGCTCCATTTCCTTCCACGGCACCGGGATAAATTTGTCACAAAGCTGATCCATTTGCGGCACATATTGATCATCTTTCGGCGATTCCACATTGCTGATCACCGTCAGCGATGCGCGATCTTTCAATTTCCGCAAAATATTTCCGGTGCGAATTTTCCCGCCCGTATCCATCGGGAACAGGAATCTTTGGGAAAGAAACAGAATTTTCAGTTTATTTTTGTTGCTCATTTTTATTGAACCCGGTTTCGAGTAATTCCCTGATTTTTTTGATGTTATCTGCCATTTTTCCGATAACGCCGAAGAGTGTGACAAACAAGATTAAGTATAAAATGCTGGCGAAAAGGTTTAAGTAGAGTGTTGTTTCTGACACTACAATTCCTCCCTGAATTGAATATTTGAATTAACATTCATCCATCAAATTAATCGGCAACCAACACCGCAACTTCATCCGCAACCGTATCACGAATGTCCGGTTTAATGACATTCGATTTGACCGTTTCGAGATTTTGGATCACTTCATCCAGCACCTGAACCATATCGGGAATGCTTTCGTGATCGTACGTAATTGCGCTCGGCGGGCGACGGTGATTTTCGCTGGCAACCACCGGAACGCCCAATGCCAACGCCTCCAGCACAGATGAACTGACGCCATCGCGAATGGGCGTACGCAGAAATATATCGGATTTGGCAACCAGCGTTAAAAACATATCGTGATCTAGATCGCCGCAGAAAAACACATGATCGTCGATGCCCAATTCACTCACCAGCGCGCGGATATCTTCCGAATTATCGTGCGATCCGAGAATCATCAATCCCAGATTCGGATATTTCTTCACCAATTCGGCGATACCTTTTACCATGCTGTCGATAAAAAATTCCGGGCGAAAAAAGACATACGAACTGATCAATATTTCTTTGTTCTCCAAAAATTTCGCCAATTCGGTGCCGGGTTGTTGCTCAAAAAATTGTAGATATTGGCGGCTGAATGCCTGGATCGGCACAATTTTTTTCGGCGAAATACCGTATTCGACAATTTTGGCTTTCACTTTTTCGTCATTACAAATGATGCTTTTGGCAACGCCAAAAATAAATTTGAACATCGGGATGAGATGCGGCGCCTGTTCACGCGGAAAATAAATTTGTTTCGGTCCGGCGTGCACTGTCAAAATCGGGCGTTTGAACGTGAGCAGATTGCAAATTTCCGCCAAAATAGTGAGCACAAAACCTTTCGGCGAATTGCCGTTGAGATGCATGTGCACGCGATAGCCCTTCAGGCTGTGCAAAAACACTTTTTTAACATAATCAATACCGCTCAGGGAAGTCAGATATTCCGGGCTGGGAATCATCCGGCTTTCCGGCGCGATATTCACCACCTGACATTCGTGACCGGCTTCGATGAGCGCATCTTTCACAAACGAAACCCGAACGCCCCAACCCGCTCGCGGCGGCGGATAACTGCTGATTTCCAGAATTTTTTTAGCACTTCCGTTGGTCGAAAAAGACATTCTGCATCCTGATCAATTATTTTCGTTTCCCAAAATTTTTACTTTGGACTGTCCGGCATCCGTCAATTGCACAAAAACACCATCGGCAGTATCGCTGCCTAAGTTCAATGAAATATCGAGTTTATCGCTTACCAAATGGCTCACTTTTAAAAAATGCCATTCGGGATTTTCTCCGGTTTTTTGCGATTCCGCAACAAACAGTGCATCCGATTCCGGCGCATTTTCGCATCGCGGAATAAAATTCTGGCGCGATGCGTTTAGATAAAAACGCAAGGTTGTTTCAACCATATTTAGCTGAAAAATTGAGATGTCCCCGGTTTCGATGATTTGAAAATCATTCATTTTCTGCACATTTTCACCGAACGGAAACAGCATTGCAGCGGCGAACGGCAGTTTCTGATTTGCGGAAATTCGCAGCACCGGAGCCGGTAATTTTTCGCCGTATCCGGGCGCGTTCCAGCCGTCTTCGGGTGACTTTCCCCCCGAATTCACGGCGATGGTTGCAGCATCCGGCAACGCAAAAATCGCTGCGGGTTTTTGATCAACAAATAGAATTTGCTCTTTTAACTGAACCTCCCGGGGATGAAAGTGCAGTGACGAAACGATGTTCAGTACATCAATTGTATTGCCGCTAACTTCATCAAAAACAAAAGCATATTTGCCTTTTTCAAAGAATATATGGCGACGGTGAATCGCATCCTTGTCCAGATTTGCAAATCGATCGGTTTCCGCACAGGCGTAATCAAATGATTCCGCGATCAATTGATGCCGCAATTTTGGCGACGACACTCGCGACCAGCCGATGCGACCTTCGTGAACCGCCTGCCCGCAGCCGTTGACCGTAATGGTGTTGTGTCCCAACGAATCCCGGAAATAGCGGTGCCACGCCAAATCGCCAAAATAGGTGTGAAATCCCGGATCGACAACCAGCGGTTTTCCGTTGGCAAAAAGTTCGAACGCTAAAATATCGCCGTGTCCGTGTGCCGCCGAAGGCGTGTCGTCTTTGTGAACACCGTGGGCAATTTCTCCGCAATCGAACATCATGTAATTATTGGATTTATCCCAGCCATCGCGCATCAGCAAATAACCGCTTGGGGCAAAAAAACCGGATTGCTCAGCGGGCTTTTTTGTGCGCAATTTTATAAAATCATCGATGCCGTTTTCGCCGAGCAGCCAGAGCAGCTCCTCGGTGGGTTCATTCGCCACAAATTTCATATCGCTGCGTTGGAAAAGCACCGCTCCCAACGCCTGAAACGGGCGCAAATCCCATTTCGGTTCCGGGTGATAAAAATAAATCGAACGCGCGCTGTCGATATCGCCGAGCATCGGCAATTGCCCGTCCGGACGGGTGAGATGCATCGGAAATTCGAGCATTTTTTCCAACCACTGCCAGACATTTTCCGAAACTGGCAAATTGTTTTTCTTTCGCAATAACGCCAGTTGCAGATAAAATCCGGTGGTAAAATGATGGTAGTAACTCGCCTGCTCAACCGTAAATCCATCGTCGTTAAATTGCAGCGGGAGCTGTGCTTCCATTTCTGCCCAATAGTGATCGCGCCAACGCTGCATTTTTGGCGAATTTGGATACACCGTCCCCAAAAATGCCAGCGCTGCCAACTCACCAATCAAATGATTATACGGACTGTAAAAATAGGATAAATTTTCTTCGATAATATCGCCCTGCAGCAGCAATTGTTTTGCCACCGCCGCACGGCGTTCGGGCGTCCAAACCGGGGAATTTTGGGTGAAATAATACGACCAGATCCACGAAAAAATGCGCACCGCGTGCTCCAGCACCGATGTGTGATTGATGCCATATTTGTGCGGCACTTGCGCAAACCAACTTTCGAGCCACTGCCAAATTTTTTCGGTGTATTTTTCTTCGCCGGTAAGATAATAGGCTTTGGCAACTTCGATAAAAAACTGGTGGCGATTGAGTTCCCAGACATATTTCACATCGCCGTATTTTTCCGTGTTGAACGTATCCATCTGCGAAAAATGGTTCAGCGGATAGCTGTTGCCGGTTTGCGGATTATCATTCCACTGAATTTTTTCCGGCAATTGTGCCGACAGCCCGAGCAGATTGAAATTATGTGCCAACAACAAATCTGCTGCCACACAAACATCATCCGTTTTATGGAAAAAATTTGAATTGAAAGTTGAACTCAGCGCAGAAGCGTCTTCCGCCAATCCGAAAAATTGCACTTCCGGTGCGGGAAACGGGTGTTTTTGGACATCCCAATTGGCGACCCAACGCGGAACGAACAAATCCGGTACGTTGCCGTTACCGCCACTTGCTTTCCATCGCAGCGTTTCGGTGCGGTTGCGTGCCACCTGCTTCACCCGGAAAGTGATTTCCGCGGTGGTCATTTTGCGCAATTTTGAAACGTATTTCGCTAAGTTCATATTTTATTAGGTTTAGCCACGGATTTAAGGAATCGATTTATCCGGTTTTGAGACTCCTGCATTCGCAGAAATGACTTTCTTTTTAACCAAAATCGAATAAAAGCGTGGCAAATGGTTATGCTTTCGATAAAATTTCCACAATTCGTTCGGCGGCGTGACCGTCCCACAATTCCGGAATTGCGCCTTTTTTCCATTCACCGGCGAGCATTTGGCGGGCATTTTTGAGAATTGCTTCGGTATCAGGTCCCACCATTTCGTTGGTGCCAACTTCGATGGTAATCGGGCGTTCGGTGTTCTCTCGCAACGTCATGCAGGGAATGCCGAGAAAAGTGGTTTCTTCCTGAATGCCACCGGAATCTGTCATCACAAAACTGGTGTTTTGGGTGAGATTGGCGAAATCCAGATAACCGATTGGCGGTAGTAACTTCAGGTTTTTCATCGCTTTAACGCGATCGTCCAATCCCAGCACTTCGATATTTTTGCGGGTGCGCGGATGAATCGGGAAAACGATTTGGATATCGCGCTGTATTTCTTCAAACGCAGCGAGAATTTTTTTGAAATTATCGGGATCGTCCACGTTGGACGGGCGATGCAGCGTTACCAGCGCAAAGCCTTTTGGCTGCAAACCAAGCTCGTTGAGAATATTGGATTGGCGAGCTTTTTCCATAAAAAACGCCAACGAATCGATCATCACATTACCGACAAAATGCACTTTTTCGTCCGGCACGCCTTCATTTTTGAGATTTTCCAACCCGCTTTTTTCGGTAATAAACAGATGATCCGACAGTGCATCGGTCACCAAACGGTTGATTTCTTCGGGCATTTTGCGATCGAAACTGCGCAGTCCGGCTTCCACGTGAATCACAGGAATGTGTAGTTTAGCCGCAACCAAACTGCACGCAACGGTGGAATTCACATCGCCGACAACCAGCACCATATCCGGTTTTTCATCGAGACAGACCTGCTCGAAATCGACCATAATTTTGGCCGTTTGCACTGCATGCGAACCAGAACCGACACCCAGATACACATCTGGTTTAGGTAATTGCAAGTCATCGAAAAACAATTTGCTCATTTTTTCATCGTAATGCTGTCCGGTGTGCACCAAAACCGGTTGAAATTCATCTGATCGTGCGCTCATCGCACGCTGTATCGGTCCGATTTTCATAAAATTTGGGCGTGCACCCACGACATTAATGATTTTTTTCATCTAAAAAAACTCCTCTCAAAAGCATGTTTTTCAATGGCTTAACACAAATTTGACTGTTTGACTTACTAAACCACGTTAATCTTTATTGATAATCACCCAGATTGCACAACCGATTTCCAAAAGTTGAATTATCGGCAAAATAATGTAAATATTGATCATTTAAGCGCCGTTTTCTCAATAAAATGCAAGAATATTCAGCAATAGACTCGTCGCCCACCTAAAAATCAGAAAACGTAAGTTAATGACCCGGTTATCGAAATAAGGTAGAAAAAATCATCAATTTTAAAGCAAATGCTGTGGCGGGGTTGGCAAAATTTAAGGTTGGTTTTTTAGGAATGTTGAATATGTATCGGGGTGAAAAGATGTTCACCCCGAATGTGGTGTCAAAAATTATGCTTCGTAGCGCTGAAAAACCAGGCTGGCGTTGGTGCCGCCGAAGCCAAAACTATTGGAAAGTACGCGGTTCAATTGAACATTTTTGCGAATCTCGCGAACGATGGGCATGTCTTTCGCGCCGTCGTCCAGCGTTTCGATATTTGCGGATGCCGCGATGAAATTGTGTTCCATCATCAGCAAACAATAAATGGCTTCGTGCACTCCGGCTGCGCCGAGCGAGTGACCGGACAGCGATTTTGTGGAGCTGATCGGCGGAACGTTTTTACCAAACACATTGCGAATCGCGCCAAGTTCGGTGATGTCGCCGGCCGGCGTGCTGGTGCCGTGGGCATTCAGATAATCGATGCTGCCATCGACCGTTTCCAACGCCATTTTCATGCAGCGTTCAGCACCTTCGCCGGAGGGTGCGACCATATCTGCTCCATCGGATGTTGCGCCGTAACCCACCACTTCCGCGATGATATGGGCGCCGCGTTTTTTGGCATGTTCCAATTCTTCCAGAACAATGACGCCGCCGCCGCCGGAAATTACAAATCCATCGCGATTGGCATCATACGGGCGGGAAGCAGTTGTGGGCGTTTCATTATATTTGGAGGAAAGTGCACCCATTCCATCAAAAGTCAGGGTCAATTCCCAGGCTTCTTCTTCGCCGCCGCCGGCGAAAACGACATCCTGTTTACCATATTGAATTTGCTCCATCGCGTTACCAATGCAGTGGGCGCTGGTGGCACATGCAGAGCTGATCGAGTAGTTTAAACCCTTGATTTTAAAGGGGGTAGCCAAACATGCGGCAACAGTGCTGCCCATCGATTTGGTAACCATGTACGGACCAACCCGGCGAATACCTTTTTCGCGCAGCGTATCCGCACCGAGCACGGTGCTCACCGGCGAGGCGCCACCGGTTCCGACAATCAGCCCGGTTTTGGGATTGGACACCTGGTCTTCGCTCAGCCCGGCGTGATCGATGGCTTCCTGCATGGAAACATAGGTGTATGCCGCAGCATCCGCCATAAATCGCCGCACTTTGCGGTCGATCAATTCATCCATATCGATGTGAATGCTTCCCGCAACCTGGCTGCGAAATCCCAATTCTTTATATTTCTCGTTAAATGAAATACCGGAGCGTCCCTCCAGCAACGAATTTAAAACTTCCGATTTTTTGTTACCGAGGCAGGAAACGACCCCGTAACCCGTTACGACTACTCGTCTCATATTAAAAATCCTCTGTTGAAGTGAATAATCCGACGCGCAGCCCAGTGGCAGAATAAATTTGCCGGTCATCGACACTTACTGTGCCATCGGCGATGCCAAGAATTAATTTGGATGCCATCACCCTTTTAATATTCAAATGATAGGTCACTTTTTTGGCTGTCGGCAACACTTGCCCGCGAAATTTAACCTCGCCGACACCGAGTGCACGCCCTTTCCCGATGTGACCGCTCCAAACCAGAAAAAATCCAACCAGTTGCCAAAGTGCGTCTAAACCCAAACAACCGGGCATCACCGGATCGCCTTCAAAATGACAGTCGAAAAACCACAGATCAGGTTTTACATCCAGCTCAGCGATGATTTCGCCTTTGCCATATTCGCCGCCATCGGCATTGATATTCGTGATGCGATCAAACATTAACATGTTTGGCAGTGGTAATCGGGCGTCTTCCGGGCCAAACAATTTGCCGTGTCCGCATCGAATAATATCTTCGTAAGTGTAAGAATTTTTTATTGCCATCGCTAAACGCGTCCTCCATTTATAATATACCCCGCAATTTAAGAGATTCAGGCTAATTTACCAACTCAAGAAAAGGTTTTATGAAAAAATCGGGGGATTTTCCGAAAAATCCGGTTGTTCAACCGGCAGTCTGAAACAGCTTTTCTTTGCGGGATTTGCGCATCTTTTTGATTTCAGCTTCCCGGCGTGTGGCTTCGGAGCGGCTTGTGCAGGATTCGGTATAAACCAACTGAACCGGACGGCGGGATTTGGTGTATTTCGCACCCAAACGGTTGTCAGAGTTGTGTTCGTTAATGCGGCGATCCACATCCTTTGCTATTCCGGCATATAGCGTATCATCAGCACAGCGAACGATATAAACATACCATAAATTCATCAGAAAAAACGCCATTTATAGAACATAAGATTTAACTTTTGCCAACACATATTTGGCATAATTTGAATAACTGACTTCCTTCAGGAAAAATTCTTTCGGCGGTAATTTTAGAAATTTGAGGGAGCGCATAAAGCGGCTGCGATACAGCAATTCGCGAAACCAGCGATCGCTGACGCCTTGCCAGAACGCCGCATCTTTTTGCTGATATAATTTGCTGAGAACGCAAATGCGATCCTCCAACCATTGTTTTTCACGGCCGTGCATCATCTGCGGCACCTGATTTGAAATGCGGTACGGATACATTTCTGTATGTAAAATCTTCCCGTTTTCGTCAATTTCCACCCCGTAAATAAAACTGCGGTTGGCGTAAAAATAGGGTTCATCAAAAATGAAATTGCCGAGGCTGTAAATAATTTGTCCGTCATTGTAATTTTCGATGCCATTGGGATAATGCGGGCCGTGCCCGATAATCAGCGATGCACCGGCGTCGATCATTTCCCGCGCCTGCCGCTGTTTGTACGGCACCGGAAAAAATCCATATTTGATGCCCCAATGCACCGTAACCAGCACAATGTAACCTTCCGATTTTAGCTGTCGAATCTGCGATAAAATGCTTTCAATCCGGTGATCGGAAAGTCCGGGGCGATTGGATTTGGCGATATTCGAACTGAGCGAATAAATTAACGTATAGCCCAAAATTGCGATTTTTACGCCATTGGTTTCTATTTTCAACGGTGCGTTGGCTTCCGCAAAGTCGCGCCCTGCGCCAACGTGGCGAATATTCACCCTGTCCAGAATTTCCAGCGTTTCCGCCAGTGCGTCCGGACCGTGATCGAGGATATGATTATTGGCTAATGTAACCGCATCGATGTTCAAATTTTGCAGTATTTGCACTGTTTTCGGATGGCTGCGGAATGTTACGCGCGGCTGTTGTTGCGGATGTGGCGAGCCGTTTACAGCCAACGGATTTTCCAGATTCAGAAATCGCAGGTCGTAATCTGCCAATATCGCATTGATTTCCGTAAAATGAAAATCGCCGGGATTGCTAAAAAAATGCGTTTGAACGTCCCTGTCGAGCATGGCATCGCCCATCAGGGCAATTTTAAAATTTGCTCCCATGTCACCCTTTTGGTTGGGTTAAATCAATCGTTCCGGACAGAAATCTCTATCCTGCCCAACGTTTGTTTATCCCCACACATCCATTTTTCCCTTAACCCTGTTTCGTTTCCAGCATCTTCCGGTAGAGCTGTTGGTACGAACTCACCATTTTTTTCAACGAAAAATTTTCCTGTGCAAATCTGCGGGAATTTTCGCCCATTTCGCGCAGCAGATCCGGATTGTTGCGCAGCTTTCGAATCGCATCTGCCCATTGTTGATGATGGTTACTTTCCACCAAAAACCCGGTTTTTCCGTCGATCACCAATTCCACATTTCCGCCAACGGCGGTCGCCACAACCGGTTTCCCGGCGAACATCGCTTCCTGAATAACGTTGGAGCACCCTTCGCTGAAAGAGGTCAATGTAAACACATCGAAACCGTTATACATCAGATTCACTTCTTTTTGAAATCCCAGAAAATGAACATGTTTGGTAACGTCCAACGATTCGGAAAGCGTTTGCAATTCCTTTCCGATTTTCTCGGACATATTGCCGCCGCCAACGTGCGCAAGTTCAACAATATCATTGGTTTGAACCAGTGGCTGCACACCTTTTATCATCATGGGAAAATTTTTCACGGGATTGAATCGCCCAACCGCACCCACGATAAAATCAGATTCCCCAAAACCAAACCGGCGGCGAAATTCGGCGCGCAAACCGGTATCCGGAAAGAACAAATTCTCATCCACGCCATTGAGGATGACCTGCACTTTTCGATTGTCGAAGCCGGTAACTGCGGATAATTTTTTGCCCAGAACATCGGATACAGACAGTATACAATCCGCGCGATCCCAGAAGATGCGCTGTATCAACGAATGCGGAAATTTTTCCGGAAAAGTGCCGTGCTCGCCATGAATAATCACCGGCGATCTTGCAATTTTCGCGCCCAAAATGCCTTCAACCAACGCGCCCCAGGATCTGGTGTGGATGATATCATACTGTTTTTCGCGGAATAATTTGGCAAGTTTAAACGGTGTTCCGGGGTGATTTCCGGCGGGGATTTGCAAATCTACAATATTAAATCGATCGAGATCCGGCACCTGGTTTTCGTAAATTTTATTCAAAATTACCAGTTCATTTTGAAACTGCGAGGTGTCCATATGGCGGATCAGTTTCAAAATCCCGAGTTCTTTTCCACCGCCGCCAATCGTATTCATTACGTGAGCGACTTTTATTTTTTTGTTCGATTGCTCGTTCTGCATAAATCCCATTGTTTTTTGATGATTGTTCGGAAAATACCGAACCCGGATCTGAAATATTTGTGGATTAACAACCCCAGTGTCATTTTGAGGTGGGATGTATGATAACCAAAAATCGCCCATTTCAAAACCGAAATTTTCAATAATTTGGCGAAAACGGTTAGGGTAACTTTAACCATAAAAATGTTTATCGCACACAAAAAATCTTTTCAGAATCATCGAAATAGGGTAACTTCTGCAACATTAAAATTCCCTTTCAACATACAGCGAGTAGATTATGTGGTTGAGAATCGTTCTGATTTTTCTGGTTTGTTTCGGTTCGATTTCTGATGCGCAATCTTATTTTTCCAACGCCAATTCCCGAACCGGTATAAACGCGACGCACAGCAAAATTCCCCAATATTACACAACCGGGCAAGCCTGGAGTGATTACGATCGAGACGGCTGGTTGGATTTATACGTCACCAGCACGATTGGTCAAAACACATTATATCGCAACAACGGCAACGGCACATTCAGTGTTTCGCCGCTGAACGGACAGGTTACGCTCGCGAATGCCAAAAGCGGCGGCGCAGTATTCGGTGATTACAATAACGATGGCTGGCCGGATTTGTATGTGCTGGCACTCGGGCAAAATACCTTGTTCCGCAACAATGGCGGCAGCGGATTTACCGATGTTACAACCGCCGCCGGCGTTGGCGATAACGGTAAGGGCGAAACCGCCGCGTGGGGCGATTTTGACGGCGATGGTTTTCCCGATTTGTATGTGAGCAACTGGGCTTGCGACACCTGCCAAACCGGTTTTCCGTTTGCCGGAAATCAGGATCGGCTGTATCGCAACAATGGCAACGGCACGTTTTCGGATATCAGCGATGCGCTGGGCATCGACAATTTGACGGGCGCCGGATTTGTCGCCAGTTTTCTGGATTACGACAACGATGGCGATCTCGATATTTACCTCGTGAACGATAAATATATCAACCCGATTGGCAACCAGCTGTGGCGAAACGACGGTCCCGGACGCCATCACTGGCAATTCACGGATGTATCCGAGGAAAGCGGTGCGAATATCGCGCTGTTCGGAATGGGGCTGGCTGTCGGCGATTACGATAACGATCTCGATCTCGATTTGTATTTTTCGAATATTGGTCCGCCGGTGATGCTGCAAAACCAAACCAGCCAGGGCAGCACCGTTTTTACCGATGTTTCTGTTCCCGCAGGCGTAACCAACAACGTCATTTCCTGGGGCACATTTTTCTTCGATTACGACAACGATTGCTGGAAAGATATTTTCCTCGCAGCCGGAAATACAAATGTGCTAAGTGTTGTCCGGTGCATCGTTTACGCCAACCAGCAAAACGGCAGTTTTGCGGATATTTCCAGCATCAGCGGACTGAACGACCCACTGGCAACGATGGGCACGGCATATGCCGATTTCAATCGCGACGGTTGGCTGGATGTAGTCGTTGGCAATCACGATAACGGCTATATTTTGTATGAAAACGAGCACATCGCCGGAAGCGGGAACCACTGGATTTCCGTTGAGTTGACCGGTGGCGGACCGGTGAATCGCGATGCCATCGGCAGCCGGGTTTATGCCTATTTGAGCAACGGCGAAGTGCTGATGCACGAAGTGAAATCCGGCTCCAGCCACGGTGCAGGAAACCAGTTGGCGGCGCATATCGGGCTGGGCAGTTTTGCGCTCGATTCGCTAAAAATTGTCTGGCCGGACGGACTTACCGAGACGTTGCCAAACCCGCCGGTCAACCAATATTTGCAGCGCAGCTATCCCGTTGCGGGCGCATTTTTGCAATCGCTGGAAACGGGCTGGAACCTCATCGGGCTGCCGCTGCAGCGCGAAAACACCACATTTTGGATGAGCTATCGCAGCGCAACACCGTTTTCCCTGTATGATTTTGATGCAACATATCGCGCCCAAAACCGGATGGAAAATTATCGCGGGTATTGGCTGCACAGCCAATCCGGCGCGGATGTGACGATTTACGGCAAACCGGCAACCGCTGCGACCATCCATTTGAACAGCGGCTGGAACCTGATTGCCGGCATTTCCGGCGATGTGCCGTTGGCGAATGTGAGCGATCCGTCAAATATTATCGTTCCGGGAACGCTGCAACGCTATCGCAACGGCTATGTTTTTGCGGATACCATCCGGCAGGGCGAAGGTTACTGGATCAAAGCCTCGGGCAACGGCGCTATTCATTTGGACTTCAACAGCACTGCGAATACCGCGCCAAAATTACGGGCAAACGCGCGCCAAAAATCGTTTGCGAATGTGCCGCAAATTGAGATTCGCGACGCTGCAAACGGCGTACAGATCCTCTATTTTGCGCTGCCGCCAGCGTTCCGGCAACAGGATTTTTCACTGCCGCCGCAGCCGCCGACCGGCGCGTTCGACGCCCGGTTCAGCGATCACACATTTGCCACATCTGCGGAACATCCGCACATCGAATGGCAAACAGCGCATTTTCCGCTGTCCGTTTCGTTCAAAAATTTGCCGGAAAACCAATCGTTTGAGTGGGTGGAAATAATTCCCGACGGCTCAGAAAAACGGCGACAAATCACTGAAAATACGGTGTTTACCATTTCAAATCCGGACATTCGAAAAGCAAAATTACAATTGATCGCAACGCTGCCGGAACAGTTCGAAATTTTCCCGAATTTCCCGAATCCGTTCAACCCCGAAACCCGCATCCGTTTTGCGCTGCCGGAACCGGAAACGGTAACCATCACGATTTATTCGGCAATCGGGCAAAAAATCCGCACACTGGAAAATGGGTATCGCGAATCCGGAGTTCATTCCGTTCGATGGGACAGTCGCGCTGATAACGGCGAATTGGTTGCCAGCGGCATCTATTTTTATCGCATTTCAGCCGGTCCATTTTCTGCGGCAAAAAAGATGATGTTGCTCCGCTAAACCCGACGGAACTTAACTTTTGGACAGTTTTGCCGATGGTATGTTTAGTTAAGTTCAACTAAAAAAGGTGTGGCGATGAGTGATCATCGGTTAAGTGAAAATGTGGAACGCCGCCGGTCGGGCGACAGAACCGGGGAACGGCGCGGCGGGAGCCCCGAAAACCGCAGGCGCGGACCGGATACGTTGTCCAAATCGATCCGGATTGTTGCGATTATCGGTTGGCTTTTTTTGCTGAGCGCGATGGTGTTTATCGATCTCGCGAAACCAAAATACGTGACTGTTTTTGAACAGCGCAACGGCGCCGTGGCGGATAAAAATATTGGCTGGGATATGGAAATGGCCCGGGCAATTTTTCTGCTGCAGGTTGGTGGCTTTGTGTTCGGCACATACGGTTTTGTGATGAATATGAAACGCAGCCGCCGCAAATCCGATCGCTATCGCATCAACTTGCTGGTGCTGGCGATTATCTCGCTTTTCGGAATGGTGTATTACCTGCTGTTTTTCTGATCACCCATCCATTTTGACAATAAAAAGGTCGTTACAGGACAATAAAAAAGAGGGAATGGCAACTGTCATTCCCTCTTTTGTTAGCTATTGATTTTAAAAAACTTACGCTATTCCCGCAGAATCGGAATTACAAAAATAGATTCCACCGAATTGTTGTTTTCCGTATCGATATCGAATGTCGATTGCACGGTTACGGCGTGCAGCAATTGGTACGGATTGGTCGGCGGTTGCCGGTTCACCACCAGCGCATATTTGATTTCCAGCGTTTCGCCCGGCGCGATGGCAGCGAATTGCCAGCGCAGTTCTGTGGCGGAAATTTCATCGGAAACAGCTGTGATCGTGGTGCTGAAACTGCCCGGAACAAATTCTGCAAGTTCTGGAATATCGCCGGAAACGGTTACGGATTTGGCGGTATCCGCACCGGCGTTTCGCACGGTTAGAGAATAGTACACCGGCTCACCCTGAAACACAGCCCGCACCAGCGAAACGTTGTCGATGGGCTGATTGGTCGTATCCCGATTTGCGGATTTCAGCAAATAAATATCCACCCGGCGATTGAGTGTGTGGGCAGCATCAATCTCGGCTTTGCCGCTGAGCAGATTTGCATCCTGCAGCGGAAATTTTTTGCCGTAGCCGTATGCGAAAATCCGGCTTTGGGAAATAAAATGTTGTTGTTGCAAATATTCCGCAACGCTGTTGACGCGACCGAACGACAGTTTCTGGTTGTATTTTTGACTGCCGCGTTGGTCGGTGTGTCCGCCTAATTTGATAAACACGTTGGAAAGCGCTGGCGAATCGAATGCTTCACCGAGGATATCCAGTTGTTTTTTCGAGGTTTCGGTCAACCCGAATTTATTGAATTCGAACAGCACTTTCGGACGCAACGGCGTGAACGCAATCTGTTGCGAAATCATCAAATCGTATGCCGGATCGGGCGGCGGCGGAATGACCGGCGCGTTGATCAGGAAATTGCGGATCGATTCCGCAAAGCGAATATTCTGGTCGCGATCGTAAGCCAAAACCGTCCAGAAATATTCGCCCGGCTGATGCTCCGGCGTCGGCTGCAACGAGAATGGAATATTGCCGGATTTATCGCGAATTCCCGGCACATCCCACACCAAAAAATTTCCGTTGTTCCGGGTCGAATCGATCAAAAAGGGCAGGGTGAGATCGGCATCTTCGCGGGCATTTCTTACAAAATCAGCTAACGCAGATTCATCATTTTGGCTCAAAAACAGCAGATAGCGAACGTCATCGTATAAATCGGGATCGACCGATTCCGACCACTTTAAATTGATTGGATCGGACACCTCATATTCTGTTCGATCCGTCGATCCGATATCAAATTTTTCCGGTGACACCGGATACTGGTTGATTCCGCCCCGCAGCGGCGGAGAGAAAAAATCGTTGCCTTCCAGATACGCAAAATCGAGCCGCAGCGCTTTGCCTTTTCCAGCCAACGGCGGGACATTTCCGATCCGGTAGCTCAATCCAAACGTGAGTTTGCTGAGCAAATTATCATTAAAATTGTAGCCGCCACGAACGCCGAGCAGGTATTTCCAGGTCAGTTCCGCACCCACGCTGACGTGGCTGACTTCGTCGCGATATTTATTGTAATCGGTATTCAGGTGCAGTTGGAAGCCATCGTGCGAACCCATATTGAGCGCGACACCGCCGCGAAACGTTCGCGGCAACGGTGTGTCAACTGCAATAAAATTAACGGGTTGCCCCAACTGGTTCACGGAAAATCCGGCGGAAAAATAGCCGTAATCGAAATTCATGATTTGGGTTTTGAATCGATTGGTTTTGAAAAGCAATCCCAAATCCGTCATCCACGATCCGGCGACAACGCCATCCAGATCGCTGCGGTAATATTTGAGGTTCGCCCCAAAAGCAAGGTTTGGCGAAATGGCGCTCAGCGGATTGCCAAAGCTGAGCGTAAACAGCGCATCGCTGGCGGAAGCCATTGCCTGTGTCGGGTCGCCGGTGCTGTTAAATTCCCGCACACCCTGATAATGGATGCCGAGCGCAAACTTGCTTTTTTGGCTAAAAGGCGTGGCAATTTGCCGTCCGTACATCCACGACAAGCTGTAGCTATCGGCAATCCATTCGGTGTAAGAAGTGGACCACTGCCACTCCCGCAAAAATCCGGTTGCACCGGGATTCGAAACCAGCGAGTGCATTTCGTCGATAACGCCGGAGTAGCTGCCGGCAAATCCCTGGTTGCGAACGCCGGGTAAAATTTTCAAAAACGCCACACCGGAGCGCACCTGCGCGTTGATTTCCGTTGATACAATTGCGGTTCCGCAAATCAGCACAATCATGGCCATCTGCAACAACCGGTTGGCTGAGCGAGCAAATAATGGGTTCAATAGTTGTCTCATCTTCTTATGATCACTTTCTTCCAGCAGATTAATTTGCTATCAAAGGTTTTTAGCGTAACGATGTAAGTGCCGCTGCCAACCTGTAATCCGTTTTCGGTGGTACCGTCCCATTCGCGGCGGTTGATGCCGGGATCGAACACTTCCCGGTAAAGGGTTGTGACGCGATATCCGCTGATATCCAGCAGTTCCAGCGTCGCTTCGCGGGAATATTCCAACTCAAAATTGATGCCCAGCGGCAGCCCGTTTTGCGGTTCGAACACGTTGAAATCGAGCGTGAAAAACTCGCAGCCTTCGCGGAACGGCGGCACAATATTCAACACGGAAAACTCTGCGATATTGTTCGCCAGCGTGAGCGGATCCTGATTGGTTGCCTGCACAATAACCGTGTTGGTGAGCAGATTTTCACCTTGCGGCATATTGGTTGGCACGGTCGCATCGAAGCTGAGAATGCGCGTTTCGTTTGGTGAAAAATCGCCGAGATCCCATTTGATAGAATCGCCGTCGAGCACCCCAAACGGTGGATTAATTGAGCCGGAAATGATGGACAGGATCGGTGGAAAATAATCGATCAAAACGACATCTTCCGCAATAACGTCTCTTTCGTTAGTTACTTTCAGTCGATAGGTGAATGTTTCACCGCGGGCAACATACCAGGTTGTGTCGCTGTTTTCCACCGTAAACGAATCCGTTTCGACAAATTGTGTGACTGAAATATCGGTGAGCACCGGCGGTGGTTCCAACGCGTAAACCGTATCGCTGGCGGTTACCGGACCGCCGTTGTCGGCGATGAGAATCACATCGTTATCCAGCGGATACGGGTAAAACGGCAGGCTGTCCGCGACCACAGCGCAAAATTCCACCGTTGTATCGGACGGCGCGGGCATGTTTCCAAAATTGAACACCAGTGTATCGCCGCTGCCGAAAGTTGCGCCAAACAGCGAGTCCGGCAGGATGTTCGTTAAAATAACGTTGCTGGCAATTTCCGGCCCGTTATTGCGAACCGTGATTTTGAAACACACCGAATCGCCGGGGAAAGCAAACCAGGTTGTGTCCCCGTTGTCCACGATAAATGTGTCTGTGCTAACGGTTGTGATAACAATAATATCAGTTGGGCCGAGTGGTTTCTCGATCGCGAAAACCGTGTCCGCAAAGGTTTGGGTCAGCGGATCGGCGTTGTCGCCACTGGCGATAATCGTGTTGATCAGCGGGAACGGTGCAAACGGCAGGTCGCTCACAACCGTCGGGTTGACTGAAATCGTCGAACTCGCGGCGGGTGCCAGATCGCCGATCGCGAAGCTCAGCGTGTCGCCGGCATTCAGCACTGAATCCGGCAGAATGTCGCGCAGCAAAACGTTCGTTGCGGTCAGCGTTCCGGTGTTCCGAACCGTAATATTATAGGAATAAGTTTCGTCTTCTTCGGCGAACCAAGTCGTATCGCCGCCGGCGACGGTGAAGCTGTCGGTTTGAACTGTCCACGAAATATCGAGCGTGGTCGTGGTCGGAACGAACGGTTTTTCGATCGCGAAAACGGTGTCCGCAAACGTCTGCGATAGCGGGTCGGCGTTGTCGCCCGTCGCGATAATCGTGTTCACCAGCGGGAACGGCGCGAACGGCAGATCGCTTACCACCGTCGGGTTGACGGTGACGGTTTCGCTCGCCGATGGCAGCAGATCACCGATGGCAAAGCTCAGCGTGTCGCCGGCATTCAGCACTGAATCCGGCAGAATGTCGCGCAGCAAAACGTTCGTTGCGGTCAGCGTTCCGGTGTTCCGAATCGTAATATTATAGGAATAGGTTTCGTCTTCTTCGGCGAACCAAGTCGTATCGCCGCCGGCGACGGTGAAGCTGTCGGTTTGCACCGTCCACGAAATATCGAGCGTGGTCGTGGTCGGAACGAACGGTTTTTCGATCGCGAATACCGTGTCGCTGAAGGTCTGGGTCAGCGGATCGGCGTTGTCGCCTGTCGCGATAATCGTGTTCACCAACGGGAACGGCGCGAACGGCAGGTCGCTCACCACCGTCGGGTTGACTGAAATCGTCGAACTCGCGGCGGGTGCCAGATCACCGATCGCGAAGCTCAGCGTATCACCGGCATTCAGCACCGAATCCGGCAGAATGTCGCGCAGCAGAACGTTCGTTGCGGTCAGCGTTCCGGTGTTCCGAACCGTAATATTATAGGAATAAGTTTCGTCTTCTTCGGCGAACCAGGTCGTGTCGCCGCCGGCGACGGTGAAGCTGTCGGTTTGAACTGTCCACGAAATATCGAGCGTGGTCGTGGTTGGCACGAACGGTTTCTCGATCGCGAAAACCGTGTCCGCAAAGGTTTGGGTCAGCGGATCGGCGTTGTCGCCACTGGCGATAATCGTGTTCACCAACGGGAACGGTGCAAACGGCAGGTCGCTCACCACCGTCGGGTTGACCGTGACCGTTTCGCTCGCTGATGGCAGCAGATCGCCGATCGAAAAGCTCAGCGTGTCACCGGCATTCAGCACTGAATCCGGCAGCACATCCCGCAGCAATACGTTGGTTGCGGTCAGCGTTCCGGTGTTCCGAACCGTGATATTATAGGAATAAGTTTCGTCTTCTTCCGCGAACCAGGTCGTGTCGGAACCGTCGACGGTGAAGCTGTCGGTCTGAACGGTCCACGAGATATCGAGCGTGGTCGTGGTCGGCACGAACGGTTTTTCGATCGCGAAAACCGTGTCCGCAAAGGTTTGGGTCAGCGGATCGGCGTTGTCGCCTGTCGCGATAATCGTGTTCACCAACGGGAACGGTGCAAACGGCAGGTCGCTCACCACCGTCGGGTTGACTGAAATCGTCGAACTCGCGGCGGGTGCCAGATCACCGATCGCGAAGCTCAGCGTGTCCCCGGCATTCAGCACCGAATCCGGCAGAATGTCCCGCAGCAATACGTTCGTTGCAGTGAGCGTTCCGGTGTTCCGAACGGTGATTTGGTAGCTGTAAGTTTCGTCTTCTTCGGCGAACCAGGTCGTGTCGCCGCCATCGACGGTGAAGCTGTCGGTTTGAACGGTCCACGAGATATCGAGCGTGGTCGTGGTTGGCACGAACGGTTTCTCGATCGCGAAAACCGTGTCCGCAAAGGTTTGGGTCAGCGGATCGGCGTTGTCGCCCGTCGCGATAATCGTGTTCACCAACGGGAACGGCGCGAACGGCAGATCGCTCACCACTGTCGGATTGACCGTAACCGTTTCGCTCGCCGACGGCAGCAGATCGCCAATCGCGAAGCTCAGCGTGTCGCCCGCGTTGATGACCGAGTCCGGCAGCACATCCCGCAACAATATGTTGGTTGCGGTCAGCGTGCCCGTATTCCGAACCGTAATATTATAGGAATAGGTTTCATCTTCTTCCGCAAACCAGGTTGTGTCGGAACCGTCGACCGTAAAGCTGTCGGTTTGCACCGTCCACGATACATCGAGCGTGGTCGTGGTCGGCACGAACGGTTTCTCGATCGCGAAAACCGTGTCCGCAAACGTCTGCGAGAGCGGATCGGCGTTGTCACCCGTTGCGATGATCGTGTTCACCAACGGGAACGGTGCAAACGGCAGATTACTCACCACCGTCGGGTTCACCGAAATCGTCGAACTCGCGGCGGGTGCCAGATCGCCGATCGCGAAGCTCAGCGTGTCCCCGGCATTCAGCACTGAATCCGGCAGCACATCCCGCAGCAATACGTTGGTTGCGGTCAGCGTTCCGGTGTTCCGAACGGTAATTTGATAGCTGTAGGTTTCATCTTCTTCGGCGAACCAGGTTGTGTCGGAACCGGCGACGGTGAAGCTGTCGGTTTGAACTGTCCACGAAATATCGAGCGTGGTCGTGGTCGGCACGAACGGTTTTTCGATCGCGAAAACGGTGTCCGCAAACGTCTGGATCAGCGGATCGGCGTTGTCGCCCGTCGCGATGATCGTGTTCACCAGCGGGAACGGTGCAAAAGGCAGTTCGCTCACCACCGTCGGGGTGACTGAAATCGTCGAACTCGCGGCGGGTGCCAGATCACCGATCGCGAAGCTCAGCGTATCGCCCGCGTTCAGCACTGAATCCGGCAGCACATCCCGCAGCAATACGTTGGTTGCGGTCAGCGTTCCGGTGTTCCGAACGGTAATTTGATAGCTGTAGGTTTCATCTTCTTCGGCGAACCAGGTTGTGTCGGAACCGGCGACGGTGAAGCTGTCGGTTTGAACTATCCACGAAATATCGAGCGTGGTGGTGGTCGGAACGAACGGTTTCTCGATCGCGAAAACCGTGTCCGCAAACGTCTGGATCAGCGGATCGGCGTTGTCGCCCGTCGCGATAATCGTGTTCACCAACGGGAACGGCGCGAACGGCAGTTCGCTCACCACCGTCGGGTTGACCGTGATCGTCGAACTCGCGGCGGGTGCCAGATCACCGATCGCGAAGCTCAGCGTGTCGCCGGCATTCAGCACTGAATCCGGCAGAATGTCGCGCAGCAATACGTTGGTTGCGGTCAGCGTTCCGGTGTTCCGAACCGTAATATTATAGGAATAGGTTTCATCTTCTTCCGCAAACCAGGTTGTGTCGGAACCGTCGACCGTAAAGCTGTCGGTTTGCACCGTCCACGAAATATCGAGCGTGGTCGTGGTTGGCACGAACGGTTTCTCGATCGCGAAAACCGTGTCCGTAAACGTTTGGGTCAGCGGATCGGCGTTGTCGCCGCTGGCGATAATCGTGTTTACCAACGGGAACGGTGCAAACGGCAGATCACTCACCACCGTCGGGTTGACCGTGACCGTTTCGCTCGCTGATGGCAGCAGATCGCCGATCGCGAAGCTCAGCGTGTCGCCAGCGTTCAGCACTGAATCCGGCAGCACATCCCGCAGTAATACGTTGGTTGCCGTGAGCGTTCCGGTGTTCCGAATCGTAATATTGTAGGAATAGGTTTCGTCTTCTTCGGCAAACCAGGTCGTATCGCCGCCGGCGACGGTGAAGCTGTCGGTTTGAACTGTCCACGAAATATCGAGCGTGGTCGTGGTTGGCACGAACGGTTTCTCGATCGCGAAAACCGTGTCCGCAAAGGTTTGGGTCAGCGGATCGGCGTTGTCGCCACTGGCGATAATCGTGTTCACCAACGGGAACGGTGCAAACGGCAGGTCGCTCACCACCGTCGGGTTGACCGTGACCGTTTCGCTCGCTGATGGCAGCAGATCGCCGATCGAAAAGCTCAGCGTGTCACCGGCATTCAGCACTGAATCCGGCAGCACATCCCGCAGCAATACGTTGGTTGCGGTCAGCGTTCCGGTGTTCCGAACGGTAATTTGGTAGCTGTAAGTTTCGTCTTCTTCGGCGAACCAGGTCGTATCCGAACCGTCAACGGTGAAGCTGTCGGTTTGCACCGTCCACGAAATATCGAGCGAGGTCGTGGTTGGCACGAACGGTTTTTCGATCGCGAATACCGTGTCGCTGAAGGTCTGGGTCAGCGGATCGGCGTTGTCGCCTGTCGCGATAATCGTGTTCACCAACGGGAACGGCGCGAACGGCAGGTCGCTCACCACCGTCGGGTTGACTGAAATCGTCGAACTCGCGGCGGGTGCCAGATCACCGATGGCGAAACTCAGCGTGTCGCCGGCATTCAGCACCGAATCCGGCAGCACATCCCGCAGTAATACGTTGGTTGCCGTGAGCGCTCCGGTGTTCCGAACGGTAATTTGGTAGCTGTAAGTTTCGTCTTCTTCGGCGAACCAGGTCGTATCCGAACCGTCAACGGTAAAGCTGTCGGTTTGCACCGTCCACGAAATATCGAGGGTGGTGGTGGTCGGCACGAACGGTTTCTCGATCGCGAAAACCGTGTCCGCAAAGGTTTGGGTCAGCGGATCGGCGTTGTCGCCCGTCGCGATAATCGTGTTCACCAACGGGAACGGCGCGAACGGCAGATCGCTCACCACCGTCGGATTCACTGAAATCGTCGAACTCGCGGCGGGTGCCAGATCGCCGATCGCGAAGCTCAGCGTGTCCCCGGCATTCAGCACTGAATCCGGCAGAATGTCGCGCAGCAGAACGTTCGTTGCGGTCAGCGTTCCGGTGTTCCGAATCGTAATATTATAGGAATAGGTTTCGTCTTCTTCGGCAAACCAGGTCGTATCGCCGCCGGCGACGGTGAAGCTGTCGGTTTGCACCGTCCACGATACATCGAGCGTGGTCGTGGTCGGCACGAACGGTTTCTCGATCGCGAAAACGGTGTCCGCAAACGTCTGCGAAAGCGGATCGGCGTTGTCGCCCGTCGCGATGATCGTGTTCACCAACGGGAACGGCGCAAACGGCAGATCGCTCACCACCGTCGGGTTGACCGTGACCGTTTCGCTCGCTGATGGCAGCAGATCGCCGATCGCAAAGCTCAGTGTATCGCCCGCATTCAGCACTGAATCCGGCAGCACATCCCGCAGTAATACGTTGGTTGCGGTCAGCGTTCCGGTGTTCCGAACCGTGATATTATAGGAATAAGTTTCGTCTTCTTCTGCGAACCAGGTCGTGTCGGAACCGGCGACGGTGAAGCTGTCGGTCTGAACTGTCCACGAAATATCGAGCGTGGTCGTGGTCGGCACGAACGGTTTTTCGATCGCGAAAACCGTGTCCGCAAAGGTCTGGATCAGCGGATCGGCGTTATCGCCGCTGGCGATAATCGTGTTCACCAACGGGAATGGCGCGAACGGCAGGTCGCTCACCACCGTTGGGTTCACCGAAATCGTCGAGCTTGCCAATGGCAGCAGATCGCCGATCGCGAAGCTCAGCGTGTCGCCGGCATTCAGCACTGAATCCGGCAGAATGTCGCGCAGCAGAACGTTCGTTGCGGTCAGCGTTCCGGTGTTCCGAATCGTAATATTATAGGAATAGGTTTCGTCTTCTTCCGCGAACCAGGTCGTGTCCGAACCGTCGACCGTAAAGCTGTCGGTTTGCACCGTCCACGATACATCGAGCGTGGTCGTGGTTGGCACGAACGGTTTTTCGATGGCGAAAACCGTGTCCGCAAACGTCTGCGAGAGCGGATCGGCGTTGTCGCCTGTCGCAATAATCGTGTTCACCAGCGGGAATGGTGCAAACGGCAAATCGCTCACCACCGTCGGGTTGACCGTGACGGTTTCGCTCGCCGATGGCAGCAGATCGCCGATGGCAAAGCTCAGCGTGTCGCCCGCATTCAGCACCGAGTCCGGCAGCACATCCCGCAGTAATACGTTGGTTGCGGTCAGCGTTCCGGTGTTCCGAACGATAATTTGATAGCTGTAGGTTTCATCTTCTTCGGCGAACCAGGTTGTGTCGCCGCCGTCAACGGTGAAGCTGTCGGTTTGAACTGTCCACGAGATATCGAGCGAGGTCGTGGTTGGCACGAACGGTTTTTCGATCGCGAAAACGGTGTCCGCAAACGTCTGGATCAGCGGATCGGCGTTGTCGCCCGTCGCGATGATCGTGTTCACCAACGGGAACGGCGCGAACGGCAGGTCGCTCACCACCGTCGGGTTGACTGAAATCGTCGAACTCGCGGCGGGTGCCAGATCGCCGATGGCGAAACTCAGCGTGTCGCCCGCATTCAGCACCGAATCCGGCAGAATGTCGCGCAGCAGAACGTTCGTTGCGGTCAGCGTTCCGGTGTTCCGAATCGTAATATTATAGGAATAGGTTTCGTCTTCTTCCGCGAACCAGGTCGTGTCCGAACCGTCGACCGTAAAGCTGTCGGTTTGCACCGTCCACGATACATCGAGCGTGGTCGTGGTTGGCACGAACGGTTTTTCGATCGCGAAAACGGTGTCCGCAAACGTCTGGATCAGCTGATCGGCGTTGTCGCCCGTCGCGATAATCGTGTTCACCAATGGGAACGGTGCAAACGGCAGGTCGCTCACCACCGTCGGGTTGACCGTAACGGTTTCGCTTGCCGACGGTGCCAGATCACCGATGGCGAAACTCAGCGTGTCGCCGGCATTCAGCACTGAATCCGGCAGCACATCCCGCAGTAATACGTTGGTTGCCGTGAGCGTTCCGGTGTTCCGAACGGTAATTTGATAGCTGTAGGTTTCGTCTTCTTCGGCGAACCAGGTCGTGTCGCCGCCGTCAACGGTGAAGCTGTCGGTTTGAACTGTCCACGAAATATCGAGCGAGGTCGTGGTTGGCACGAACGGTTTCTCGATCGCGAAAACGGTGTCGCTGAAGGTCTGGATCAGCGGATCGGCGTTGTCGCCGCTGGCGATAATCGTGTTCACCAACGGGAACGGCGCGAACGGCAGGTCGCTCACCACCGTCGGGTTGACTGAAATCGTCGAACTCGCGGCGGGTGCCAGATCACCGATCGCGAAGCTCAGCGTGTCGCCCGCATTTAGCACCGAATCCGGCAGCACATCCCGCAGTAATACGTTGGTTGCCGTCAGTGTTCCGGTGTTCCGAACGGTAATTTGGTAGCTGTAAGTTTCGTCTTCTTCGGCGAACCAGGTCGTGTCTGAACCGTCGACGGTGAAACTGTCGGTTTGAACGGTCCACGAAACTGCCAATGTTGTGGTGGTCGGCGGTGGTTCAATTCCATACGCCGTTGCAATGTCAACAATAGTTCCAGAAACATTGTCTGCACCAACAGTGGCCTCGTTTTCCAATGGAAACGGGTAAAACGGCAGATCACTGCTGACAATCGCACAAATCTCAACCGTGGTGTCTGCCAGCGCCGGAATTGAGACAAAATTAAAAATCAGGGTATCGCCGGAGGCAAACGTATCGCCGAAAACAGAATCGGGCAAAACATTTGTCAGCAGCACATTTTGGGCAGCGTTTGCGCCGGTATTGCTAACGGTAACAATAAAACAAACCGAATCACCTTCTGCCGCAAACCAGGTCGTATCGCTGCCGCTCACGGTGAAGCTGTCGGTGCGAATTTTCGTGGTGACACCCAGCGTTGTGAGCCGATCAATCGTGATTGTATCGACAAAAAGATCGTTGGCGCTGTTGTTATCGCAGGCAACCAAAACTGTTGCCCGGCTGGAAATTTCGGTGACGGTGTCAGAAAGCGTCGGATTAACTGTCGCGTCGTAAGTAATTGAAATATTTCCACTTACACCTGGACTGATCGAATCGAATTGCCAATACAGAACGCTACCCGATGTCGAATCCGGTGCACGACTGAAACCGGCAGTTATCAACTCTGCCGAAAGGCTGTCGATCACCCAAACATTGAATGCTGTGTTCGGACCGTCATTGCTCAACAATAGCTCATAATTGAATGTTTCGCCAACACCGACCGAATTATCCGATGCTGTTTTTACGAGGCTAACATCATAATTATTAACGGTTTCCGGTGGATTGTAAAATCCGGTAGCACTGCCGGTACGCAAAAAATCCGTTACGGTAATGTCGATCACCCGGATAGAGTCGCCGCCGATAATTTCATCCCCGCAAGGCTCCGGCGAGGTATGTGCCATCACATAAAAATTGTTGGTGATTTCCGATAATCGTGCGTAGATATCCAGCAATTGCGCGCCGGAATCCGCATGAAAAAACAACCCGCCGGTTTCACTAGCAACTTTGCGGAGATCGGCGATGCCGCCGGCGCTCAATCCCAATCCAATCGTATGAACAGTGATGTTTTCTTCATTTGTCACGGCGAGAACGGAATCGATATCCGGACCGGTCGGATCGTTATTTCGCCCATCGGTGAACAGGATAATCTGGCGCCGGATGGAGGGTTCCGCTTTCATTGAATCGACAACTTCAATCAATGCCCGGTAAATTCGCGTGCCGGGATCGTCTTCGGTATCTGCGATAAAAGTGGTCAGCGAATCTTTATCATCAGTGAACCAGATCGCCTCGTTATCTCTGGCGAACCGCATAAATCCAATCCGGTCTGCATCACCGGAATTGTTGATAAAATTGATGTTCGAGGATTTCGCAAACTCCAGATCCGGCGTACTGAGGCTGCGGCTGTTGTCCATCATCAGCATAATGCTGGTGGAAATGACGTTATTTCCGTTCACCTCCAAAAATTGCGGCGCCGGTTTCTGGCGATACAAATTCGCATCCGCCGGCTGCGACGGGTCAGCCAAATGGTATTCGGATAGCGGCTGCCACAAATCCGAAATGTTGCCAACCGGCGCAACATCATCCGGGCCGAGCCATGCGGCGGTATCCGCCAATCCGGCGATGTGATTTCCCGAAGTGTCGGAAATCGTCATAAATGTTAAAACGGGATACGGAAAAGTTGCTGTTTTTCCTTTGACTGTAATGCCATTGGTGGCAATTTTGTTTACTTTGACGACCAGAGAATCCTGTGCGAATGCGCTAAAACCGAATGCCAAAGTAAAACAAAACAGAACAACAGCATGCGAAAAACGGTTGGTAAACAATAACATTCTTGGCAATTTTTACATTCCTTGCGTATAATTTGTATTCAACAGTAGTTTTGGCAAATTCAATAGAATTAACATTTTGCAAGTGATAAAAACTGAAGTATTGCAGATGTTGCAAATGAGTGAGGAGAACTTGCGTGATGCCCAATCACCGTTCCCTGAAGTGTTTTTCAAGATTGCCCTTTTAAGTTGCGACATACAGTTAAACGATTGTCCAGTTTGAAAAAAGGCAATAAATTGTCACATGATAAAGACCAAAGTAAGATACTGAACTTAATTTATTTATTCAAATTTCCTGAAAAGTTGACATGAAAAAAGAAAATTTTCCTACAAAGTTATGCATTAACTACAACCGTTCGTTTAAATGGCGCAGAAAATGGAAAAACTGTTGGGGTAGTGTTAAATATTGCAGCGAACGCTGCCGGAGGAACCGGCAAATGTCCAACCCAAAAAAGTAGGTTATTGTGGAATCAATTCTTGCGCCTTTTTCTCGTATCTTTCAATCACCTCATTCGCCAAACGGAAATAATCGATAGCGCCACGACTGCGCGGTTTGTATTCAAAAATTGTGCATCCGCGTGCCGGTGCTTCCGCTAAAGATGCGTTCACCCGGATGGTTGTTTTGGTGAGCGTTCCGTTAAATGTTTGCCCCAAACGCTCCCGTATTTTAATGGAAAGTTTGCTTCGGGCATCATACATCACCGGAACAACAACAGAGGCTTTGATATTGTGATTACTGAATTTACGCACTTTGCTAATGAGGGTAATCGTTCGTTTGATTGCCTCGAAACCTAAAAACTGGCATTGCACCGGAATGATCACATCTTTTGCATAAGCGAGTGCGTTAATGGTAAGAAAACCGGAGGAGGGCGGGCAATCAATCAACACGTAATCGTAGTTCGGGTGTTGCGGTTCGAGGACATTTTTTAGCAGATAACAAAAGTAAGTATCCTGAGATTTCACAAACATATTGGAAAGCGATAATTCCATGCCCTTCAGCTTTTTGCCGCCCGGTAAAATGTGCAGTTTATCGCTGTAGGTTTGAACAACTTCCTCAAATTTGAGGTGCTTTTCCAATAGATATTCGATGCCCTTAATTTGGAACGAATCGATACCAAAGCTGCGGGTTAAATCGTTTTGCGGATCCAAATCTACCAATAGAACCTTTTTGCCCATCAAACTAAGGGCTGCCCCCAAATTGGCTGTTAAGGTTGTTTTTCCAACACCACCTTTCAAACAAACCACAGCTAACGCAACCAAATGCCACCTCTTTCCTGATATTAATCCCTCGCCCACAATCCTTTGTGCATAGATACAAAAAACTTGTGAACCACACCCTGATGCTAAAAAATGCAAAATCATTTCTGTTTTGGCTCGTTGCATCTCACATTTTCGGAAAGTTATTTTTTTTAGAGAAATTGCAAAAAGTGGTGTGTTCACAAAAAAAGGTGCGATCAATGTGGTCGCACCTTTTTGGGAAATTAAATGTAATGAAAAAACCGGATCGAGTATTTCGGTTGATCAGCTCAAATTCGGGAAATTGCGATCGAGCGTCTGGTTCCACTCGGATACGCGATCTTTCACCGATTCGAAAATTGCCTCCGTATCGCCATCGATGGACACTTTGGTGATAGTGTCGCCTTGCCGGATGCTGTCGACCACTTTCTGATCGCTGTCGTCCAGCACTTTGCCGAACACGGTGTGATTGTTATCCAGCCACGGTGTGGGAACATGCGTGATAAAAAACTGGCTGCCGTTTGTTCCGCGTCCGGCATTGGCCATCGACAAAATTCCCGGCGAATCGTGTTTCAGATCTTTCACAAACTCATCCTCAAAACGATAGCCCGGACCACCGCGACCATCGCCATTTGGGCAACCGCCCTGAACCATAAAATCGGGAATCACCCGGTGGAAAATCAGGTTGTCGTAATATCCGCGATTGGCCAAATTTACAAAATTTGCCACCGTAAGCGGCGTTTTATCGGCATATAATTCCATTCGGATATCGCCTTTGCTGGTGTGCAGCGTAAGTTTTGGATTACTCATTCATATTCCCTTTCATTATTTATCTGATTTTTTCGGTTCAAAATCCAGCGATGCAGAGTTGATGCAATAGCGCTGTCCGGTTGGCTGGGGACCGTCCGGGAAAACGTGTCCCAAATGCGCGTTGCATTGACCGCAAAGCACTTCTGTTCGCACCATTCCGTAGCTGGTATCCGTTTCCATATCGATATTTTCATTGTTTGCAGGTTTGAAAAAACTGGGCCATCCGCAGCCGGATTCATATTTGGTATCGGATTCGAACAGTTCCGCGCCGCAGCAAACGCAGCGGTAAATGCCTGTTTCTTTGTGATCATAAAATTTCCCGGTAAACGCACGTTCTGTGCCTTTTTTACGGGTCACTTCGTATTGCTCCGGCGTCAATTCCTTACGCCATTCCTCATCAGATTTATTGATTTTTTTAGGTTTCATACGTTTCTCCAATGTTTTGGAACATCAAATCATATTGGCGCAATAAAGTTCCACAGTACAAAAAAAAGCCCCGCACGGCGCGGGGCTAAACTTCATCGAACCTCAGGTAATTTGTTGCTAGCAAACCACCGCCGAGGCTCCTGATTTACATTCTATCACAGGATCACCTCCTTTCACAGGGTATTCATATGCGCACCCGAAATTTCCCTGGTAACATTCCCGGCGCAGCACCACTGTGGGAGAAATATATGCGATGTGCAGAAACTTGTCAACAATTTTTCTGTCCATTCGCCATTTTTTTTCTATTCGGCTGGCGTCCCTTTTCCAACAAACATGTCGTCAACCGGTACGATTTTTACATTTTCTGCAGCGATCTGCAGCGGATACGATTGGATTTCTTTATCCTCCAGCAAAATTTCTTCCGGCTTTGGCGAATCGTAGCTGATTGGGCTTGGGGTGTTATTTACCAACATTTCTTTCAGCCCTTCTGCATCGGCAGTGATGAAAACCGCTTTCACGTTTTTATAGTCGAAATGCTTTTTGAGCGCGGCGTTCACTTCTTCCAAAGTAATTTCGTCGAGCAGGCTGCGGAATTTTTTCCAGTGATCGCCATCGATGCTGTAATAGTTATCATCCAGCGCGTAACCGAGCTGCAACATGGTCGTCGGTGCATAGTGTAACACATAGTTTTTCAAAAACTTACGGGTCAGTTCGAAATCCGATTCGCTCATCCCGTTATCCACCAGTTTTTGCAATTCGCGGAGTGCGGCACGGAATGCAAAAACCCGTGTTTCGTTGGGCACCGGACGAATCCACACCTGGAAAATTTGTTGGTGGCGCGCCACGTTGGGCGGCGGAAACTGGCGGGCATAACCCAGCGGGAAGTGCTCGATGTATGCGTAATCCCCGTAATTCAGCCCGCGTTCTTCGCGAATAATCTGATACAAATGTGAGCTGGAATTGCGGTGTTCACCCAACCACGATGTGGCAATTGCCAACGCGTAAAATTCGCGGCTGCCGCGCAACACATCAATCGGATAGCCAAAGCTGATCGCCGTTGCGTTCGCATTTTTCTCGATAATTTTTACATGCATGCCATCAATCGCCGGCGGGTTAATTGTAACTGTTGCATCCGGTGTTCCGGCGGGCAGCGCTAACAAATCCTGCTGCATGGTTTTGGCGAAAGAACTGCTGTATCCGCCGCCCAAACCCAACACCAGATTCGCCTGTGTGTAATGGGTTTGATAAAACGATTTCACATCGTCCAGCGTAATCGCCTGCAAACTATTGATGTGCCCTTCTTCCAAATGTTCGTACGGCGTTCCGGCAAAAATAAATTCATACAGCGCTTCTTTGCCAAATTCTTCATCCTGCGCATAGCGCAGCGATTTTTCCACATAATTGAGCGTGTTGGTTTTCACCCGATCAAAATCATCTTGGTTAAATGCGGGGTGAAGCAGCACATCCTTCAGTAATGCGTAATATGCATCCAAATTATCTTTGTGAGTGCGACCGTAAAAAACGGTCATTTCCTTATCCACCTGATTGTTGATTGAGGCGGCCATCGGATACAATTTTTCGAGAATTTGTTCGTAAGTATAATTTTGGGTTGCGCCTTCGGTGAGCATCGATGCGGTGAGCGCAGCAAGCCCCTCTTTTCCGGCGGGATCATCCATCGAACCAACGGTGAACATCACCCGGAATGCAACAGTCGGGTCTTCGGGAACCGGCATCGCAACGGTTTCAACTGCCGGTTTTTGCTGGCAGGAAAACAGGATCAGCGCGCCGATCAGCAAGGTTATCCATTTATTCAGCGTCATTTTGTTTCTCCTTCAAAATAAGGGTGGTTCGGCGATCTTTTTGCAGATAGTATTCGGCGGCAGCGCGCACATCTTCCGGCGTAACGCTTTCCATCGTTTGGTAAAATTGATCAACCGATTCCAGGTCGCCGTTTAGGGCAATCATTCGCGCAAGGCTGGATGTCACATTTTCCGGCGTATCCAGTCCCATCAAAAAGTCGTAACGTATCCGGCTTTTGATGTTTTCCAGATCATCCTGGCTCACCAGTTCTTTTTTGAATTCTTCTGCAGCACCATCAACCTGCTCGATGACGTAATTAATATCATCCGGCGATTTTACCATCGCATAAACGGAGTGGAATTTCGGATCGCGGTTAAATTCGTAACCGCCGGAAATGAACTGAACTTTTTGTTCGCGAATCACCAATTGTTTGTACAGCTCGCTGTTTTCGCCAAACGCGAATTCCCACAACAAATAACCGGCTGCATTGCGTTTGGATGTTGGATCGAACGCTTCGCTTTTGTATGCCAGCCAAACCAACGGCAATGTCCGTCCGTCGTATTCGATGGTTTTCAGACGTTCGCCTTTTTGCGTATCTTCTTGTTTTATTTCAGGTTGGACATAACCTTTTTCCCAATTGCCGTAATATTTCTCGATCAGCGATTTGGCATCCGCCGCATCGAAATCGCCGGCCAACAGCAACACGCAATTTTCCGGGCGATAATAGCGATTGAAAAATGACTTGCTGTAATCGTACTGATTGGGCATTTCTTTAATATCGCGTTCGAAACCCATTGTGGTGTGTTTGTAGGTGTGCTGGTCAAATGCGAGGTTGGAAATTTCCTCGTAGGCAACGGACCACGGGCTCACCCGGTTTTTGCGATATTCGCCGTAAACGGCCCCGGCTTCCGTGCGGAACGGGCCCTCGGCATACGATAAATTCTGGAAGCGGTCGCTTTCCAGATTCATCGTCGTTTCCAGATTTTCGCTGGAAATAACCATCGTGTAACAGGTGTAGTCATCGGTTGTGTAAGCGTTGTTATCTGCGCCCATTTCGGTGATGGTGCGTTCGTACTCTTCAGCGGGAATATTTTCGGTGCCGCGGAACATCATGTGTTCAAAAAAATGGGCGAATCCGCTTTTTCCGGGCTCCCACTCGTCCCGGCTACCGGTTCTTACAACCGTATAATAAGCAATTAAACCACTTCCCTTCATGGGAATCAGAATCGTTTTGAAACCGTTTGGCAGCGTATAATTTTCGTACTGATACGGAAAAAATTGCTGTCCAAACGATTGAGAAAGCAGGATTGCGCAAAATGCAATCACAAACAAACCCAATCGGTTGCGATGTTTCATTACAGGCCTCCGTTCGTATTTAGAAATGTATGATTTAAAACGTGTCGTTTTCTCAAGCAGTTGTAAAATTAATCATTTAATCAATTTCATCCTACTGATTTTGGACAAGATTGTTGCATGAAAATTCAGACAGTAAATAGCAAGCCTATAAATGTTTGGAATTCCACAAAGTGATTCGTTATATTTGCCAGATGAAGGGATGGAGATAGCACCAGTGAAACCTCAAAAGCAATGTTGACGGTAGAGAAACTCAGATGGGAATAACATACAATGCGCCTTTTGTGTTAACATACGCACTGGTTGCTGTTTCGGTGATAGCATACAATACATTCGTCGATCCAACGGTAATTCCGTTTTACTTCACCCTTCAACCATACTATAGTTACGAAGACCCGCTATTCTACTTCCGGTTATTTTCCTATGCCGTTGGTCACGGCAGTTGGGAACATTTGATCGACAATTTCATATATTTGTTGCTGATTGGACCATATTTGGAAGAAAAATATGGCAGCCAAAGCGTGTTTTCCATGGCGCTGTTTACGGCAGTGGTAACCAGTTTGTTGTATCTGGGATTTTTGGTCGTTGCGCCAAATACCCAACCGTCGAGCATTGTTGGTTCCAGCGGCATCGTTTTTATGATGATTTTGCTGGGCTCTTTTACGAATGTCCGCTCCGGTCATATTCCGCTGACGTTCATATTCATCATGTTGTTTTTCATGGGAACGCAAGTCATCAATGCTTTTGACGATAATCAGATATCAGAGTTCGCACATATCGTCGGCGGTATCTGTGGCAGTTTTTTTGGATTCGTAAAAAACAAAAAAAGCTAACCGGTCATCAAACGAAACAATGTAGATTATGGGAAAAGTAACCAAATTTTTATCACTTGACGAGCAATACGAACAGGCGCAAACCTGTCTTAAAAAAGGCGATATTGCCGGTGCTGTAAAACATATTAAAGCAGCATTGGTAAAACGTCAAAATCCCGGTGGATGGGGATTGCTGGGATGGTCCATGTTGCAAAAAGGCGAATATCGCGAAGGCTTGACCGCAGCAAAAAAAATGCGAAACGCAGCGCTGAAAGTGCCGTCCAAACCGCTGCTGGCCATTGCCGATTGCCTGATGGGACGCATTCATCACGAAGCCGGCCGCAAAGTGCTGGCCGAACGCTATTACCGCGAATCGCTGGATGCACATCCCCGAACTGAAACTTGCGTTTTTCTAGGCGTATTGCTGAACGAACAGGGACGCAGCATCGAAGCGAAAGTGTATTTCCAGAAAGCGTTGCAAATTGATCCGCAGGATGTTGAAGCGCGTTACAACATGGCACGCTGGTATTACACCCATCGCGATTACGAGCGCACGGTAAAGCATTTGCGCATGGTTCTGGATTTTAACCCCGGATACGCGGATGCGGTGGAATTACTCACCATCGCGCTGTGGCAATTTGGCAGCACCGGCTTTCAGCAAGCCCGGGAATTGCTGGAAACCAGCGTCATCAGCGATATCATTAACGTACGCAAACAATTGTTGCTGGCACTCACTTACCGGTTGCTCAACAAAACCAAAGATGCCGAAAACACATTCCGTTTCATCATTTCCGAACTGGAAGAAAACAGCGCAGCGCACCTTCTTTTTGCAAATATGTTGGCTGAAAAAGCCCGCAATCACACGGAAGCAGAGTCGCATTTTCGAAAAGCATTGGAAATTTCTCCGGAAAAGGGTGCCAATCATTATTATTACGCAAAATTCCTGATCACCAATGACTGCATCGAGGAAGCGCAGGAACATTTGCAAAAAGCCGCCCAACTCGGTTACGAAAAGGCTGAAATGCTGTTGGAGAACTTTCTGGAAGCGGACTGATTTTAACGGATATTTCTTACCTGCTTTGGTTTTCCCAAAAAAATTCGATAACACTTTATTATCGCAACGGTTATCGGGAAACCGGTGACTTTTCGCTTGGTTGTTTGAATCGGAGCGATCCAATTGTATATTTTGAATTGAAAAAAATGGATCGTCACAATTTAGTTTTCTAATCTTTATCTAACTGTAAAATATATGATTAGCATTTAAATTGCGGCGGTTCCGAAAAATGAATCTATTGAGGATGAAAGAATGATTTACATCATCTCCATGATTGTTGTGTTGAGTATTTTGGTGTTTGTTCACGAATTGGGGCACTTTTTGGCTGCGAAAATGTTTGGCGTCCGCGTCGAACGTTTTTCGATCGGTTTTCCTCCCAGATTGTTTGGCGTTCAATACGGCGAAACCGATTATTGCATTTCGGCAACGCCGCTGGGCGGATATGTAAAACTGAGCGGAATGGTCGATGAAAGCATGGATGCTGAACAACTGAACAAAACGCCGGAGCCGTATGAATTTCGGGCAAAACCGGTTTATCAACAGGTTGTAATTATTACCGCCGGCGTTATCATGAATTTTATTTTGGCTGTGGGTATTTTGGGCGGCATGGTTTTTATGAATGGCGAGCCGTACAATCCCAGCACTACCATCGGATACGTTGCCGATGGCGGCATCGCCGACAGCATCGGCGTTCAGGTTTACGATAAAATATTGACCATCAACGGACACACGCCGGAAAACTGGCAGCAAGTTGAACGGTTGTTTTTCGAAAACATCGGTAAAAATACCACTTTTACGATTGATCGAAACGGCGAGCAAAAAGAATTTCTGCTGAACTGGGATCACATGACCATGAACGATTTTGAACGGTTCGGCATTTTTGAATATTTGCCCGCGATGGTTGGCGATGTTTCCGAAGGATATCCGGCAGCAGAAGCCGGCTTACAAAAAGGTGATCGCATTATTGCAGTGAACGATTCTGTCATCCAAAGCTGGATTGAAATGACCGGGATTGTGGTTAAACACCCCGATCAGCCGCTGAATTTCACCTATTTACGCAATGGCGATACACTGCAAACCAGCATCACGCCAACTGGCGTTGCCGCAAAAATGCAGGACGGCACGGAAACGAATGTCGGTCGCATCGGCATCACCCGTTTTACAGAAACGCGGGAAGTCGGTTTTACCGCAGCAATGGTTCGCGGATTTAACCAGTGCATCAGCATCGGACAATTGAACATCCGCGGTTTCGGGCGCATTCTCAGCGGGAAAGATTCCGCCAAAGAATCGCTGGCAGGACCGCTGGCTATCGCCCAAATGGCCGGCGATATTGCAGATCGTAACATATGGGATTTACTACCATTTATGGCATATTTGAGCGTTGTGTTGGCATTCATCAACATTTTGCCGATACCGGCGCTGGATGGCGGGCATCTGGTCATCATTCTCATCGAAGGCATCCGCCGCAAACCGCTGCCACTTAAAGCGAAAATTATGGTTCAACAGGTCGGGATGGCCATCTTGCTCACGTTCATCGTATTTGTATTCTACAACGACATCGCACGCTGGATCGCCAGTTAATTTAAGGAGAAACACTTGTCGGAGACAGTTAAGTCTATCATTCTGGGAATCGTTCAGGGATTATCCGAGTTTTTGCCCATTAGCAGTTCAGGACATCTGGTGTTATTCGAAGCCATGCTGGATCATCAACAGGCAGGCATTGCATTTGAAATCTTCGTGCATTTTGGCACCCTGGCGGCCGTATTTGCCGTGTATTACAAAGATATTTTCGGAATGCTGCGCTATTTGCCCGGCATCCCCAAATTTCTGATGAATGGCATGCGCATCACTAATGAAGAAGATCGTTACTGCGCGCTTACTTTTTATATTATTGTTGCAACCATTCCGGCAGTGATTGTCGGATTATTTTTCAAAGATACCATCGAATCACTGTTCGACAGCACAACGCTGGTGCTCGGCGCGTTGCTGTTTACCGGTGCGGTCATGTGGAGCTCCCGCTACACTCAGGAAGACAGCAAATTTTTTAGCCTCACCACGGCAATCCTGATCGGCTGCGCACAGGCATTTGCGATTATTCCCGGAATTTCCCGTTCCGGTAGTACAATTGTGATGGCATTGTGGCTGGGTGTAAAACGCGAAACCGCTGCACGGTTCTCGTTTTTGCTGTCCATTCCGGTTATTTTGGGTGCAACGATTTTGCAGGTAAAAGATTTTATGGAAGCCCCGCCACCATCCGACCAAATGATGAATATTGCTTTTGCAACCATAGCTGCGGCGATATCCGGTTATTTTGCCATCATTTTATTGCTGGATATTATCCGCAAACAAAAGCTCGAGTGGTTCGGTGTTTACTGCGTTACCGTCGCGCTTATCGGGATCATTTACGTAAATCTCTTTTAAGCCGCATATTTTATTGATAGTTAAAATCGATTATCAAGAGCGATGCCGGTCATCGCTCTTTTTGATTTTGGGCAGAAGCCCAACCTCCGCTTTTCCGCTAACAAAATTTTTCCCGCCGCAACCCTTCCGCAAATCATTTATTTTTGGTAACTTTATCAGCTTTTTACAGAGCTGATTTTCTAAATCCGGGAAACATATTCACCCAAAACAGATGGTAATATGGAAAAATTAGAACAATTTTCAAGTCGATGGGCTTTACTTTTAGCAACGATGGGAATGGCAATTGGCGCAGGAAACATCTGGCGTTTTCCGCGACTTGCCGGACAATATGGCGGCGCGTTTCTGATTCCCTGGGCAATTTTTCTGATTTTATGGTCGATCCCGTTGTTAATGGTAGAATTTTCACTCGGCAAGGAAACCCGCAAAGGTCCCATTGGCGCGTTCGCTAATTTTCTCGGAAAAAAATATGCCTGGATGGGCGCTTTTATTGTCATTTGCACAATGATGATCATGTTTTACTACTCCGTCGTAACCGGTTGGGCGTTGCATTATTTTGTCGCTGCAGCAACAGGAATGCTCACGGGTGCGGATCACAACGCATATTGGAATAGCTTCACCGGCGCGAGTTTGCAACCGGTGTATTACCATTTGATCGCATTGAGTATTACATCGCTGATAATTTATCAGGGTGTTGTAAACGGCATCGAACGGGCAAACCGTATTTTGCTCCCATCGCTGCTGGTGTTGCTGGTTATTGGGGTCATCCGTTCGCTCACGCTGCCCAATGCGGCAGCAGGATTGAACTATCTGTTTGGATTTCACGGTGCATCGCTGAGCGATCCGGCAATGTGGCTGGAGGCGCTTTCGCAATCCGCATGGTCAACCGGTGCAGGTTGGGGATTGGTGCTCTCCTACTCTGTTTACATGCGCGAAAAAGATGATGTAACGCTTAATGCATTCATCACCGGATTTGGCAATAATTCGGCATCACTGCTGGCTGCATTGGCAATCATTCCGGCAATTTTTTCGCTCTCCGGCTCGCCCGATGCCGCAATAGAATCGTTGAAAGCCGGTAATCAGGGACTCACATTTATCGTTATTCCACAACTGTTTGAGCAACTTCCCGGTGCCCGATTGCTCACCGCGTTTTTCTTTTTAGCGCTGTTTTTTGCGGCAATCAGCTCGCTCATCGCAATGTTCGAGCTTTCCACCCGGATGTTTATGGATTTCGGTATGAGCCGCAAAAAAGCGTTGCCGCTGGTCAGTGCACTCACTGCAATTATCGGTTTGCCATCCGCTTTTTCGCTGGATGTCTTTAACAATCAGGATTGGGTTTGGGGACTCGGTCTGATCATCAGCGGCGGATTTTTCACTTTCGCCGTGCTAAAATCCGGCGTTACAGATTTCCGCAAAAAATATTTACTCACATCTCACAACGATATTCACGTTGGCAATTGGTACGATTGGGTAATGCGCTACCTCATCCCCATCGAAGCGGTTGTGTTGTTGGTGTGGTGGTTTTACCGGGAATGGGTTGGCGATGATTGGTACAACCCGTTTAACGTTTATAGCTTTGGCACATGCCTTGCTCAATGGGGAATTCTAATTATTGTAATGATTTTGATGAACAACAAACTCAACCAATGGTTGACAAATCGAGGATAACATGCTTGAATTAACAACTATTGTTTTTATGACACTTATTCTCGGATCAATTTGGGGTGGTTTTGTTTATTTACTAAACCGCGCTTATCGAAAAGAGAACCGCTAAAAAGCCTCTACTTTCTCACCTTTTTTGCCGCTTTTACGCCCACCGCTCAAAAGAAATCCATTTTTTTTTGAGTAGAATCATTTTTTTTGTAATGAAATCAAAATTCATTCGTCTAACTATAGGGAAAGTGGAATTTAAAAAAACGGATTTTCGCCTTCCCGCGAAAGTTAACACAAACTAAACGCAGCAATACTGAACGATGGCAAATAACGGAACATTATATTACCGCCAGGCTGTAACGGAACTCAACAAAAGAACGGTTCACCCGGCTTATTTTATTCATGGGGAAGAAGGTTTTTTGATTGACGATCTGGTAGAGCGCATCACCAAAGCCTTTGTCGGGAAAGCGCAAAAGGAAATGAATCTGTTTGTGCGTTACGCGCCGGATGCAACACTGGACGACCTGATTTCGCTAACCGCAGGCGGCGGATTATTTTCCGATCGTAAATTGATTGTTTACAAAGATTTCCAGCAGTTGCGAAACACCAAAACAGACAGCCTGCAACGCTACCTCGAACGACCGGACAGCAATATTTGTCTGATTATTATCGCACGGGTGGATAGTGTGAATCAAGCCAAATACAAACCGCTGCAGGAGATGATGGTTTCTATTCCGGCGCTGCCGCTTCGCGAAAACGAATTGCTCGAATTCATCGAAAAGGAATTTCAGAAATACGACAAATCTATTACGCCGGAAGCAGTGCAAACGCTCGTTTATTTGGTTGGCGATAAAATTCACGATCTGAAAGCAGAAATCGCGCAGGTGGTTAACGGAACACCGGAAAAAAAAGTGCTCGACGAAGCGGATGTGGAAGCAATTGTGGGCGTTTACGCCACACAAAATGTGTTCGAATTAACCCGCGCAATCGCCCAGCGCAAGCTTGAAGAAGCGTTGTTTATTCTGCATAATTTGCTGGAAAAAGGCGAAAGCCCGGTGGGAATATTATTCATGTTATTGCGGCACATCACCATATTATGGAAGATACGTGGTTATTATCAGAGTGGTGAACGCAACGAGCGGGCGATTCAGGGTGGCCTGAAAATTTACCCGAAACACTTCGCCCAATATGCCCGCGAAACGGCGGCCTGGAGTGGCGGGCAATTACTCGAAGCCATGCGGTTACTAAAGGACTGCGACCGCATGTTGAAATCCAGCCAACTATCCCCGGAGATCGCAATGGATCGCCTGGTTTTCCAGTTGGTTGCTTTAAAATAATTCAATATATTTGGGAACTTCGAATATGGTCAATGGTAAAACACAAGTCGATTACATGAGTGGAAAGTCTGAAACAAAAAAAGTAACTGATGAAACCCTGATCGCAAGATTTCAGCAGGGTGATGTTCAGGCATTCGACGTCTTGGTTCGGCGCTATAAAGATCAACTGCTCAACTATGTTTTCCGGTTTGTCGGTAACCGAACCGATGCGGAAGACATTGTTCAGGAAACCTTTTTACGGGTTTTCAAAAACAAACATTACTACAAAGAGATTGCCAAATTTTCGACCTGGGTTTACACCATCGCAGGAAATTTGGCAAAGACGGAACTTCGCCGGCGCAAACGGCGAAAAATATTTAGCGTGAGCAATTTTGTAAATGATGAGCGCGATTACGACATCCCGGATACTGCCCGCAACCCGGAACAACGGGTGGATGGCAGCATCAAAGACGATTATATCCAAAGCGCTATCGAAAAGCTACCGTCCAAATTCAAAGAAGTGATTCTTTTGAGAGATGTGCAGGGATTTGCATATGAGGAAATTAGCCAAATACTGAGCATTCCATTGGGAACGGTGAAATCGCGCGTTAACCGGGGTCGATTAAAACTGCAAGAAGATTTGAAATTTTTACTGGAGAGTGAACCTAAAGATGGCTAAAAAAGCACGGTGAGGACGGCCTATGATGAATAGCGACAATTTGCAGGAATATTTTTCGGATTATATCGACGGAGATTTACCGCCACAACAACAATTGGCTTTAGAGGAAAAACTCAGAGAAAATCCGGAAGTTTGGGCAACTGTAGAGCGGATGCGAATCATCCGGGAAGAGATGCGTAAACTGCCCCCCATTAGCGCATCACCTGATTTTGAAAACAGGTTACATGAAAGAATTCAGGGAGTGGCAGCCCGCCCTTTATCAGATTCCCCCCTCGCTAACATTATTAGTTGGCGAAACGCAGCAGCGGTAGCTGCAATGGTTCTGGTCGTATCTCTGTCATCGATGTTTATGTGGCAGGGCAGCGAGGGGGATTCTTCCGCGAAACAATTACCGCAAACCACCAATTCATCCACGTTTAATTCGGGGCAGGCTGCTCAGCAAAAGCCACTTCAGTCTGAGCAACAACTGACTCCCTCGAAAGAAGCGGCAATTGCCAAGGCGAAACAAGATTCCATCAACGCCAAACGCAATCAACAGCTCCAACAGTTAAAGGACAATATTCAGATTGTTAACGAAAAAGCAGATTAGAAATAGTTTTTAAAACTATTGCGATCTGCTTTTTTTTTGTATATTTGGGAAATTTTGACGGTGTTTATCAGCGTACGTTTAAAATTTCCCAAATAATACAGGGACAGTTTAGGTGACTAAGAGCTTCCTCTTAACAATCGTGATTGCAATACTTATAGCAGTGTTGTTGATTGGTTTTCTCCCAAACGACAGCGCTTTTTTTGTGAGTATCAAAATTTTGTTGTCGGTGGTGCTGGGTGTTGGGGCTTATGTGTATCTGTTCCGGATTGAGCCGGAAACTGCGGCGGGAATTTTACCTGACGAAGACGAAGAGACAGACACCGGAACCACTCAACAAGACAACAATCCTCTTCCCAAATCGTCCGAAAAAAGCGATCCCCGGGGCGTCGAAAATTATTTCGATGATTTTCTGGAAACCCTTTTGCCGCAAATTCAACGCACAACAGTGAGCAAAACCGTTGCGCTGCTGATGGTCAATTTCTACAAAAAACAATTTTATCTTCGCTCGTTTGCATCGGAAAGCGCAACAAAACCGGATAACGATATTTTCTTCGGGCTGAGCGAAGGATTGCCGGCACTCATTTTTAAAGAAAAAAAATCGCTGCTGGAAAACAGCTTGCCCGAAAGCGACGGGCTTCTCCCCTATCACGATCCCGAAACAAAAGTGCGCTCATTTATCGGCGTTCCGCTCATGTATAACGATTTTCTCATCGGCGTGCTCTGCGCCGATTCTGATATTCAGGGGGCTTTCAGCAACGAGGATCTCAAGATTCTTGAATCATTCAGCACGCTAATGAGCATTCAACTAGCCTGCAGCAACAAATTATATGAATACGAAACTGAAAATCGTACCACAAAAATGCTGTATGATTTTACCCGTCAAATTCAGGAAACACAATCACTTAAGGATTTGTGGCAACAGCTCAGTATTGCCCTGAAATCGGTATTCAAAGCCGATAGCGTTATCATCGCGGAGCGTGCCGGAAAAAGCACTGCAAAAATTACATTTGGTTCGGAGAACAACGGCGTGTATCCGGCTGGCGAAGTTTTTCCGAATAACGAAGGATTGTTGGGTTGGGTGCTTCGCAAAAATGAATGCATTTTGATCGAAGATTTTTCATCGAAAGAAAACTATATTCCGCGAATGAGCCTCAACGAAACACCGGTCACCCAGTTCAAATCGATGTTGGCTGTGCCCGTGGTATTGGATGGCGACGCCCAAATGGTTGTATCTATCGAAAGCAAAAAAGCATTCCAGTTCGATGAGCAGCACAAAAATATTCTGGAAACAATGGCGTATCAGGTTGCCAATTATCTGGACAAAACCTGGACGATTCGTCAACTGGAGCAGCACAATTTGATTGACCCGGAAAGCGGTTTGGGCAATCATCGCGGGCTGCTAAAAGAACTGGAAAAAGAGATCGATCGCGCCAAATCGTTCGACAAAATATTCTGTTTGCAATTGCTAAAAATTTCAACTGCGAAAGCGGATCTTGCGCCGCAAATTTACGATCGTTTGGTGCGCGAAGTTCTGGCTTTCACGATCCCGTTGTTTGGAAAAAACACCTATCTTTTTAAAATGAACGACTCGGAATTTGCCCTTTTGTGGCCGGAACAAGTATTGCGCGAGGTGTTCACCGAGTTTCAGGAAATCTACCGCAAAATTGCCCAAAAACGCCCGTGGGTGGACGGACATGTTGAAAAAGTTTACGTCAATTGCGGCGTTGTTGAGTACCCGCAAATGGGGCAATCGGTAAATGAATTGATCGAAAACGCCCGAAAAGCCCTGCGAAAAGCCGAGCAGCGCGGCCCGAATACGATGGAAATTTTCGAAGACCCGCAAAACGGACGTGGTAAAGAAACCACTTAATTTTTGCAAATCAGGGCAGGAATCCTGCCCAAAACCAACCCGCCAAACTGTTGTTAACATTCCGGTTATGTCCAAGATAATCAACACCGCATCAAATATTGACCGCCGCAAACCATGGGGAGATAATATGCGTACCTATCGTTTTTTACCACTCTTTTTGCTCTTTTGGGCAACACTTTTTGCACAGGAATCTTTGCTGCAATCCGGGCCAATGGTCGGATATTCAGAAATGCGCGAAGTACTGCTGTGGGCACAAACCAATCAACCCGCGAAAGTTTCGTTCCGGTATTGGGAAGCGGGTAAGCGCAATTCTACCAAAATGTCTGATGAAGTAACCACAAAAAAATCAGATGCTTATACCGCTAAAATTCCCATCGGATTATTGGAACCCGGATTCATTTACGAATACGAATTGCTGATCAACGGAAAAGTGGCAAAGCGCCCCTACCCCCTCAAATTCCAGACCCAAAAGCTTTGGCAATGGCGGGAAGATCCGCCGGCGGTCAAATTTGTGATCGGCAGTTGCGCTTATGTGAACGAACCCGTTTACGATCGTCCCGGAACGCCGTATGGCGCGAATTACGAAATTTTCACGGCGATCCACCAAAAGCAGCCGGAATTTATGATTTGGATGGGCGACAACACTTATCTCCGCGAAGCGGACTGGTTCAGCCGCAGCGGTATTTTGCACCGCTACACCCACACCCGCTCGCTGCCGGAATTGCAGCCGTTGTGGGGTTCCACCCATCATTACGCTATTTGGGACGACCACGATTACGGCCCGAACAACAGCGATCGCAGCTTCCGCGAAAAAGCAACCACGCTGGAGACCTTCAAATTATTTTGGGGAAATCCATCTTTCGGGCTGGAAAATTCACCGGGCGTGACCACAATGTTCCAGTGGGCGGATCTCGATTTTTTTATGCTGGATAATCGTTCCAACCGCAGCCCGGAATACCGCACCACCGGCGAACGAACCATCCTTGGCGATGCCCAAATCGAATGGCTGATCGACGCGCTGAAGGGCAGTTTTGCGCCGTTCAAATTTGTGGTGGTTGGCGGACAATTTTTGAACAGCCTCGACCGTTACGAAACATTCAGCACATTACCGGCTGAGCGCGAACGATTACTCAACGCAATTGCGCAGGAACGCATTCCCGGCGTATTTTTTCTGGATGGCGACCGGCACCACACCGAACTGTCCAAACTGGAACGTTATCGCGATTACCCGATTTACGATTTAACCGTATCGCCGCTGACCGCCGGACCAAACCCGCGCGCTGCCAACGAAGCCAATCGCTATCGCGAAGACGGCACGTTTTACGGCGACCGAAATTTTGCAGCGCTGGAAGTAAGCGGTCCGCGCCGTGAACGCGTTTTGAAAATCACCATTTTCGATATCAACGGAAATGAAGTATGGAATCGCAGCATCGAAGCTAAAGATTTACAATAGGTTACAAAAACCTGACGGGTGAATGAATGAACACATTCTGGATTGCGCTGCTCATTTTGGTTTTGGTTGGTCACGTTATTTGGTTCATCGTTTACGCCATTCGCGTACTGAAAAACGATGATGTGCAAATTCATTCACCGGACAAATCAACGGCGGACGATAACCAGCCGAAAAACTGAGTCACCAACTAAATCAGCCATCGCTCCGGTAATCCGTGGCGATGGCCAATGTTCTTTTGCAAACAAATTATTAATCCTCCATTTCGTTCAACATAAACCACACAATTTCATTTTTCACACCCTTTCCGACAGAAAAAGCGCCAGCGGATTTTCTCATTTCCGGGTAGATATGCCCCCCATTTTATGCGATATTTCGGAGATTTTCGCAAAGGTTGAAACATTTACAGGTTTGGTGATAATAATGATAAATCATGAAATAATAAGAGGATCATTGAATGAAACATATTTGGCAAACTGCGTTGATTGTGGTTTTAGTGCTATCGGGATTTCTGTTCAACATACAATCGCAGGGCAAAAAAATGTCTGAAAAAGAATACTTGCGATTGTGGGATCAGGTTGACCAGCACAGCGGAAAAGGATTGCCAAAATCGGCGCTGGAAGTGGTGGATTCGATTTACACTATCGCCAAAACCGAAAATAATGCGGCGCAATTTGTAAAAGCATTGCTGAAACGAACCGAATTACGCGGCCAATTTGAAGAAATGACCCTCGAAAAAAGCATCGCGGAACTGGAAAAAGAAGCGGCGGAAAGCCGTTTTCCGGTGACACCGGTGCTGCATTCCGTGATCGCGGAAATGTATTGGAGCTATTACCAGCAAAATCGCTGGCAAATTCACGAACGCACCGCAGTGAGCGGCGACGCGGGTGACGATATCGCCGTTTGGGACGGCGCTAAATTTGTCGAAAAAACCGTGGCGCTGTATCGCGAATCGCTGAAAAATGCGGCACAGCTCAAACAAACGCCACTGGACATTTACGATCCGGTGATCGCAAAAGCAGACGGTTCGCGGCGCTATCGCCCGACGCTGTATGATTTTTTAGCCCATCGCGCACTCGATTTTTTGATGAACGACGAACCGGGCATCACCCGTCCGGCGGTGCAGTTTCGCCTGAGCGATCCGCAAATTTTCGCATCCGCGCAACAGTTTTCCGCTGTTAATTTTGAAACTGAAGACACAGTATCGTTCAAATTTCAGGCATTGCAAATTCTGCAGGATTTAATCGAATTTCATTTGAAAGACAGCGATTCCGAAGCCTTAATCGATGTCGATTTAAAACGGCTCAACTTCGCCCGTCAAAACGGTGTGATGCCGGAAAAAGACAAATTGTATCTCGCCGCACTGGTAAAACTGGCGCAACATTATCGCAGCGACGCTGCAGCAACGCGCGTATCTTTCGCAATTGCGCAATTTTATTTCGAACGGAGTGAAAATTATCAGCGATTGCAACCGGCGGAAGGATTGAATGCGGATTACAAAAATGATCGCAAAACAGCCATCGAAATTTGCGAATCTGCCAACAATCGTCACCCGAAATCCGATGGCGCAGCCAACTGCCGCCAATTGATCACCCAAATTCAGCGGAAAAATCTCACGCTGAATATCGAGGATGTTAACCTGCCGGACGCGCCGTTTCGCGGATTGGTGACCTATCAAAACGTTGCCAAAGTATATCTCGAAATCGTTTCCATTACGCCGGAACAGTTGCGCACAGAACGGTTGAACAGCCGCCGAAATCTCGATCAGTGGATCGAATATTATCGCGGTTTGCCGAGTGTCGCCAAATTTTCCGTCGATCTGCCGGATGACGGCGATTATCACACTCACGCCGCAGAAATCAAATTTCCGGAACTGCCGAACGGGCATTATGTGGTGCTGGTCGGTTCCGCAGATGATTTTAACCGTTCCGAAGATGCGGCGGCATACAATGTTTTGTGGATTTCCCGCATCGGATATGTGCAAAAAACCAGCGCCGATCGCCTCGAAACCGGCGTTTTTGTGATGGATCGCGACAGTGGCAAACCGCTGGAAGGCGCCGCCGTGCAAACCTGGTTTTCGGAGTACGATCCCCAACAGCGTAAAAATACCGAGCAACAGGGCAAAAAATATATCACCGATAAAAACGGATATTTCAGCATCGAGAGTGGCGACGGTTATCGCCGCAGCAGTTTCCGGCTGGATATCAGCTATAAAAGTGACCGGCTGTTCCTCGATGACATGGTAAACGCCTACACCCATCGCGGCATCGATCGCGATATTCCGCGCGAACGAACCTTCTTTTTCACCGATCGCGCGATTTATCGCCCCGGACAAACCGTTTATTTTAAAGGACTTATGCTCAGCAGTAATGGCGATGCCAACGAAATCATCAACAAACGAAATACAACGGTTGAACTGTTTGATGTCAACGGGCAAAAAGTTTCCGGACTGACGTTGCAGAGCAACGAATACGGCACATTCAACGGCGTTTTTGTGCTGCCCTCCGCCGGGCTGACCGGACAAATGACCATCCGCAATGAAAACGGGAACACCGGTTTTTCGGTTGAAGAATACAAACGTCCCCGTTTTGAGGTGGCGTTTGATCCGGCAAAAGGCAGTTTCAAACTCGGCGAAACCGTAACGGTCACCGGAAAAGCGGAAGCCTACGCCGGCGCGAGCATCGATAACGCGGACGTGCAATATCGCGTCGTGCGGCAGGTGAGCTTCCCGTATTGGTGGGATTTTTGGCGATTTGCCCCGTCATTTGGCAGCGATGTGGAAGTTGCCAACGGCACTGGCAGCACCGAACCGGATGGCACATTTCGCATCGAATTTACCGCGGTGGATGACCCGACCATTCCGGCTGAACGCAAAGCCGTGTTCACTTATCGCGTTTACGCGGATGTGACCGATGCCGGCGGCGAAACCCGCAGTGCGGAAACCACAGTGCGGGTCGGGCAGGTTGCGTTGAGCGTTTCACTGGATTTGCCGGAAAATATTCAGCGCGAAAAAGCGCCGCAACTGACGATTGACACCAAAAATCTGAACGGCGAATTTGAGCCGGCCAACGGCGAGATTGTGATTTATCCGTTGGTCAATCCCGGGCGCATTTTACGCGAGCGGATGTGGCAGCAACCCGATAAATTTTTGCTCAGCCAAACCCAATACACCGCCGATTTTCCGCACGATGTGTATTCGGATGAGGATGATTTTCACAACTGGAAACGCGGCGAAGCCATTGCCCGGATTCCGTTCGACACAAAAAATGAAAAAAATTATGCAATCGCCAACATCGAAAAATGGGCACAGGGCAAATACAACGCAGAGCTGGTCACCACCGATAAATTCGGCACGGAAATCAAGTTAAATCAATTCTTTACGGTGTATTCACTGGACGACAAAATCGTGCCGGAAAACGCGCTGTTCTGGCTTTCGCCGGAAAAAGACAGCGGTGAACCGAATGAAGTTGCCCGGATTTTTTGGGGCTCCGCCGCGCCGGATATTCACGCGCATATCGAAATTTATCGTAAAAACGTGCTCGATGAAACGCGGCGCGTTCGCACCGGAAAAGACAAAAACGCGCTGCTGCTGCCAGTTTTCGAGAAAGATCGCGGCGGCTTCAGTTATTCTATTTTTTATGTGAAATACGGTCGCGTTCACACCCATGCGGGCATCATTCGCGTGCCGTGGACAAATAAAGAATTGCAGATCACTTACGAAACCTTCCGCGACAAGTTGAAACCCGGCGCAGCCGAAGAATGGCGGCTGAAAATCACCGGACCGAAAGGCGAGAAAGTAGCAGCCGAATTGCTCGCAGCAATGTATGACGCATCGCTGGACGCGTTCCGTCCGCACCAATGGAATTTCAATATTTACAATACCTTGGGCTCACCGCAGCAAAGCTTTTTCAATTCCGGTCAAGCTTTCGGGCATAGCGCGTTGAGTGCCTCCGGAAATGGCTGGAACACCGGCATTAATTTTAGTTTTCCGCAATACGACCGGCTGAACTGGCATGTGCCGTATTTTGGCAGACACATGGTTTATATGCAACGATCGATGGGCGCCGGCAGAAACGAATCCGTTTCGGAAATGGCGATGGATAGCGAAGTTTCGGCAACAGCCATGAAAGCCGCGCCGCCGGCAGAGGCTGATATGATTTACGTCAACGGTGCGATTCCTGCGCCCGAGGGCAGCGCTGCGCAACAGCAACCCGAACCCGATTTCAGCGATGTGCCGGTGCGCGCCAACCTCAACGAAACCGCGTTTTTCTACCCGGATTTGAAAACCGACGAAAACGGCGCGGTCATTCTCAGTTTCACGATGCCGGAAGCGCTGACGCGCTGGAAATTTATGGGCTTTGCCCACACACCGGAACTGCAATTCGCGCTGACCGAAAAAACAGTGCTCACCCAAAAAGAACTGATGGTTACGCCGAATGCACCGCGTTTTTTCCGCGAAGGTGACAAAATTGTGTTCAGCGGAAAAGTCGCCAATCTCAGCGAAAGCGATTTGAGCGGCAGCGCAACCCTGCAACTGTTCGATGCGCTGAACATGCAGCCACTCGATGCGGTATTCGGCAACACCGATAACGTGATTCCGTTCAGCGCCAAAACCGGACAAAGCGCGCCGCTGCAATGGTCGCTGAACATTCCGGAAGGCGTTTCCGCGGTCACTTACCGGATGATCGCCAAAACTGAAAATTTCTCCGACGGCGAGGAAAATACGCTGCCGGTGCTCACCAATCGCATGCTGGTGACGGAATCGCTGCCGCTGCCGATTCGCGGCAAACAATCGAAAACATTTACGCTGGATAAATTGCTCAACTCCGGCAAATCCAACACCTTACGCCACGAACGCGTGACGCTGGAATTCACCTCGAATCCGGCCTGGTATGCGGTTCAGGCGCTCCCCTACCTCATGGATTTTCCATACGAATGCGCCGAGCAAATTTTCAGCCGCTATTATGCCAACAGCATCGCGTCGCATATCGCCAACAGCAACCCGAAAATCAAACGGGTGTTCGACACCTGGCGAAACAGCCAGCCGGATGCACTGCTGTCTAATCTGGAAAAAAATCAGGAATTGAAATCGCTGATTCTCGAAGAAACCCCGTGGGTGATGGACGCCCAAAACGAGGGCGAGCGCAAAAAGCGTATCGCGCTGTTGTTTGACCTCAACCGGATGTCGCACGAATTGGAAAACGCGCTGCGCAAATTGCAGCAGATGCAGACGCCAAGTGGCGGCTGGCCGTGGTTTCCGGGGATGCAGGAAAGCCGGTACATCACCGGGCACATTGTTGCCGGGATGGGACATTTGCAAAAACTTGGCGTTATCGACAAATCCGGCGACTTGCGGGTGCAACAAATGCTGCAACTCGCCTGCCTCTATCTCGATGAGCAGATGAACGAGGATTACCAAAAATTGATCGAACACAAAGCGGATTTGAGCAAACAGCACATCGGCGGCACGCAGATCCAGTATTTATATGCCCGCAGCTATTTCCTCGATTTCCCGGTGAATGAACAGCACCAAACCGCGTTTGATTTTTGGCAATCGCAGGCGCAGGAATTTTGGCTGCCGCAGAACAAATACATGCAGGGCATGATTGCGCTGGCGCTGCACCGCATGGACGACGGCAAAACGCCGAACGACATTGTGGCATCGCTGCGGGAACACGCACTCTCGAATGAGGAATTCGGGATGTATTGGCGGAAAGAATGGGGCTTTTATTGGTACGAAGCACCCATCGAAACGCAGGCGCTGATGATCGAAGTTTTCGACGAAATCACATCCGATGCAGATGCGGTTGAAGAAATGCGCGTCTGGTTGCTGAAGCAAAAACAAACGCAAGACTGGAAAACCACCAAAGCCACCGCCGAAGCCTGTTACGCCCTGCTGCTGCGCGGCACGGACTGGCTGGCAGACGATACGTTGGTGGAAGTTGTGGTCGGCAACGAGAAAATTGATCCGAAATCCCGGGAAGATGTTGCTGCCGAAGCCGGAACGGGCTATTTCAAAATCGCCTGGCAGGGCGATGCGGTGCAGCCGGAAATGGGTCGCGTGACGGTGAATAAATCCACCGACGGCGTGGCATGGGGCGCACTTTACTGGCAATATTTTGAGCAACTGGACAAAATCACACCGCACGATACACCGCTGAAATTGCAGAAAGCGTTATTTTTGCAACGCAACACCGCATCCGGTCCGGAGCTGGTGCAAGTGGATAAAAACACAGCACTTAAGCCGGGCGATTTGTTGAAAGTGCGCATCGAGTTGCGGGTGGATCGCGATCTGGAATATGTGCACATGAAAGACATGCGCGCCGCCGGATTTGAGCCGCTGAACGTTATTTCGGCAACCAAATTTCAGGGTGGGCTGGCATATTACGAATCGACAAAAGATGCGGCAACCCACTTCTTTTTCGATTATCTGCCGAAAGGCACGTATGTGTTTGAATATCCGCTGCGGGTGTTCAACGCGGGTGATTTTTCCAACGGCATCACCACGATTCAATGCATGTATGCGCCGGAATTTACATCGCATTCCGAAGGTATTCGCGTGACGGTTGTGGAACGTAAATAATTGTTCATGTAAAGAGGGGATTTATAAAAATCCCCTTTATTAAAGAACCCTGTTAGATGCACTTTAAAAAGGGGTATAAATCATGAGTAAGCATTTATTTTTCCTGACTTTACTGAGCCTTTGTGCCTTTGGATATTCACCGGAAAACCATACCCAAACAGAAACAAAGGGTGATACCTCTCAACAAACCAAACAACACGGTTGGCAACATACTGTATTTGTCGCCAGCGGCTGGGGAACGCCGCAAGGCATGCGAACAGAATTGGGTTATACCTTTGAAAATGTTTCGTTTGGGCTAACGTTTGGGATTGGCGATAACTGGTCAAACGATCCCGGTAATGGCACAATAGGAATGATTCTCAACTTCCATTTTCTAAACCAATCAGAAACGCTTTCGCCATATATGTTACTGGGGTATGGCGGCACAATTGCCATATTTGGTGGGCCGGATACATATGCGCTGGTAAATTTTGGAGCAATGATTCCCATTACACTGGGATTTAATCTGCGGCCGGAATTAGCTATCGTTTTTACCTCCAAATATATTTCCGGCGGCGCAAGCCTTTTCGGAAACGACACACCAACCGTTAATGATAATGAAACTTTTTTCGGATTCAATTTATTGGTAGAGTTTGATCTAAAGCGCCAGCATATATCTATTTAAATCCGATATTTTGAATAGAGAATATTCATGAATTGTCGGCGGCGTAATCGTAGAGAAAATTCATGATTCGGCGGTGTAGGTGTAGAGAAAATTCATGAATTTTATTAAAAAATTAGCAATCTGTCTATTTCGATCCACCAGGAAAATCGTCAATTAGATTTTTTGCTCCGCCCGGTTTTTCCGGCAGCATTTAGTTCATTTTCTTTGATTCTTGCCATCACGATTTTTGTAACCAGATCCGCCGGAAGCGGCTTTTCCGGCGTAAACTGAATCGTCGTCCCGGTGATCTTAAATAGCTTGAGTTCCGCTTCAAAATCTGTCATGATTGATTTGTTCACCGTTATCAACGAACAATGGTTTTTGAAGGCCGCAAAATGCACCAGCGGGCCCTTAAATTTATAGGTGGGAATGCGATAGCTGATCAATTCCTCCGCTTCCGGCGCGGCAGATTTTATAATCTGGCGCAATGCTTCGAGCACGACGCGCATGGCTTGCGGAAGCTCCTTCAGGTATTCATCGACACTGTTGGCCTGTATTGTTTTGGGATCTTTTTCCATTGCAATTTCCAGAGGGTTTGGTTGTTTTTGTCTGGCGCGTGCTGTTTACGCCTCAAAATATCCCGTTTTCATTTGGCGAATCTTTGAGCACTTCCAGCGATGCTTCCCAGGCTTCGATGATTTTATCGCCATCAAAACGAAAAATGTGGATCACCGACCATTGCGAATCCGGCGCGAGCAGCACTTTTCCGTGAACGGCAACGAAATCGCCATCCTCGAGCGTGCGCAGCGATTCATAGGATTTATCGGGAAATTGTTCAGCATTTTCCGCCATCGCCGTTTTCAGCGTTTCGCGGTCGCCGGCAAAATAGGCGTTGTGATGGATAAAATCGGGATGCACATATTTATCAAACGCTTCGCCAACCTCGCCGGCAGATGCAAGTTTGAGGAAGGTTTCAGCAATTTCCTTTTTGTTCATTTTACTCCTCTTTTTTCGTCTATGATTCACACAAAATGAAAACTGTTCCCGCCGGATCGATAATCCAGTGCATATTTTCCGGAATTTTTTCCAGTTCATCGCAGGTATCGATGCCCCTGGATTTCAGGTATCTGGCAGCCACTTCCACATCAGGTGTTTTTAATTCCAGCCAGGCTTCCGAATGGCTGTAATTGTCAACACAATCCAGCCACACAATATTGTTTCCGAACTTCACTTGATGGGTCCGGGAAACGGTGGGATTATCAATGGGTTTCTCCGTCACTTCGAGTTTCAAAATCTCACGATAAAAATTGACCGTTTCTTCATATTTTCTTTTGGGAATCTTTATTGCGATGTTTGTACCGCCTTCAAATTTGGTTTCCATATTTACCCTTTCATTTTGTAATGATCAGCCGCGGATTTTCGCAGATAACGGGCTAGAAATTCGTAAGTAACTGTAAAAACAGAAATTTAAGCAACCCTTAATTATCTTCGTTTATCCGCGGCTGAAAAATTAAGTGACTTTTTACCGGGATGCGCGCCGCTGTTTGCTTTCTTCAATCATGGCGGATAAATCGGCGCCGGGGCGAATTTCCCACGTGCTGCCGAAGCGAATGCTGGGATGCTTCGACATCAGCCGAATGGCGTGGTTGAGATCGGTCGCCTCGAGCATCATAATGCCGCCTAAATGTTCCTTAGTTTCCGCAAACGGGCCGTCGGTGATGGTTACCTTACCGTTTCTCCAGCGCAGGGTTGTTGCATTTTCCACGCTCTGCAGCGCTTCGCCGCCAATGTTATGACCGCTCCGGATCAGCTCCTCATCGTAAGTAAAGCATTCATCCATGAATGCGTGTCGTTCACTTTCGCTCATCGATTCAATTTTTTTCTCGTCCATATATCCGAGACAAATGTATTTCATGATTTCCTCCACAGTCAGATGAATTGGATGTTCCGATTAATTACCGGCTATTGCTTTGCCGTTTTTTCGCGCAGACGGGCTTCCTGTTCGCGCACTTCCGGCGTGGCGTTTTCGCCGAAGTCATCCATTTCGAACACCGGACGAATTTCGATCACCGCATCTTCACCGGGCATCGGATCGGGACAGCGGTTAGCCCACTCGATCGCTTCATCCATGGATTTCACTTTCCAGAGCCAGAATCCGGCAATCAGTTCTTTGGTTTCTGCAAACGGGCCGTCAACCACGCTTTTTTTACCGCCGGACATGATAACGCGTTTGCCGTTAACACTCGGGTGGAGCCCTTCTCCAGCTAGCATAATTCCCGCGTCAACCAGTTTCTCATTGTATTTCATCATATCGGTGAGCAAATTTTCGCTCGGCATAATGCCCGCTTCCGAATTTTTCGTTGCTTTGATGATGACCATTACGCGCATGGTAACTTCTCCTTTATATTGGGTTTATGATTGGCGCCGGACACTGTTTTTTGTGACTTCCGGCTCCCTTTACACTATTTAGTCGAATCACAAACCCTGAATTCGACATGGATGTGAATTTTTTTTGATTTTTTTTTCACCGCAGAGAACGCAAAGATCGCAGAGGAAAAGAGAGTGACTATTTTCTTTCACCGAAAACGCTGGGCGCATTGTGATCCGGCGGTCAATGTTGACAGCATTATTGCAATTCGGACAACCGTTTTTCCAGAAACCGGCGCTCCGGTTCCTGCCGGGTGAGCGATAATGCGCGGTTATATGCTGCGATAGCCTCGGTTGTTTTCCCGGATCGGCGGCATAAATCCGCCCGTGCGGCATGTGCCAGATGGTAATCCGTCAGCTCGCCGCGTTCCAGAATAGCATCGATCAACGCAAGACCCGCCGCCGGATTATCGCGCATCGCCACGGCAACGGCGCGGTTCAACTCGATGACGGGCGAAGGTTCGATTCGCAGCAACACATCGTATAGCGACACAATCCGGTGCCAGTCGGTTGTTGCGACAGCCGACGCCCGGGCATGCACCGCCGATATCGCCGCCTGCACCGAATAAGCCCCCAAACGTCCCGATGTTAACACCTGTTCAACCAGCGCAATGCCTTCGGCGATATGTTCCCGGTTCCAAAGTGAACGATCCTGGTCTTCCAGCAAAATAATATCGCCGCTGGCGGTTGTGCGCACCGCCCGCCGCGATTCATGCAGCAGCATCAGCGCCAAAAGCCCGGACACTTCCGGGTCCGGCAACAGTGCTCTCAGCAATCGTCCCAAACGGATTGCCTCGCCGGATAAATCCGCTCGCGTGTGCTGTTCACCTGACGATGCGGCATATCCTTCGTTGAACAGCAAATAAATGACGTGGAGAACGGTTTGCAATCGCTCCGGCAGCTCGGCAGGTTCCGGCACCTGGTAGGGAATGCGGGCATCGCGGATTTTTGCTTTGGCGCGCACGATACGTTGGGCTATTGTGGTTGGCGAAATCAGGAACGCATGCGCGATTTCCTCCGTCGTGAGACCGCAAACTTCGCGCAGCGTGAGCGCCAGCTGTGCTTCCCGGGAGAGCGCCGGATGGCAGCAGGTGAAAATCAGCCGCAGCCGGTCATCGGCAACGGCGTGATCATCCGGTTCCGCGCTATCCGCATTTTCGGCATCATAACGCTCGAGCAAATCTGCCTGCAACACATCGAAACGGGCATGGCGGCGCAGATTATCGATGGCTTTAAATCGCCCCGTCGAAACCAGCCACGCCACCGGATTACCGGGTATCCCTTCATCCGGCCATTTTTCGAGCGCAACCCGAAAGGCTTCGTGCAGCGCATCTTCCGCAATATCAAAGCTTCCCAACAGGCGAATGAGCGTGGCAAGCACCCGGCGCGATTCCGAACGGTAAATCGCATCTATTTGCCGGTGAACATCTTCCGGGTTGTGGTTGTTCATAAACGATCCCGGAATGGCGTCATCCGTTTTTGTTTTATCCGGATCACCTATTTTTCCGCCAGTTTTTTGAGTTTTTCCAGCGCCGTTGGCCAGGTATCCTCGAACATTTCGATATGCTCTTCGGCTGTATCGAGTTCTACAAAAACATTGGTTTTACCGTTCGATTCGGTAAATGTATAATTTTCCAGCGCACCGGCCCACGCCTTCACTGCTTCGCTGGATGTATCTTCTTTCCCGTCCTGCACAAAGCCAAGATGTTCGATCGAAACATAGGCAAACTGCCGGTTTTCTTTAATCCGGCTGACCATTCCCGCTACATTTCCGGATGTATCCGGGGCGACGAAAAGAATTTTACTGCCTGTATTCCAATCCCCGAGGTAATGCGATCCGGGCATAAAAACATCCGTCCACGCCCGGTAGGTTTGCTGATTCAGCATGGTGTGCCAGACTTTTTCCTTCGGGGCATTGATATCGATTGAAAATTGCAGTCGTTTCATGTTAATTGATCCTTTGAAATTGTTGAGAATGATATTTGCCGAAAAACCATAAAATTAGTGAAATTTAAATCATTTATTGAACCGCGTATTGATCCGGGAAATCTTTCCGGAAATCAACTGTGTTGTTATTGCAGACAAATTCGACCTCACTCCCTCGGTCCCCCTCTCCTTTGAGGAGAGGTGTTTTGGGGGTGAAGTCCGGTGTTCACCTGGCACACCATTGAATAACAGGCTGATTCTGATAATATGCTAATCGATTTCTCAAATTTTCTCACGGGTCTATATTATCAGTAAATTATCTCTGGTTTTTTCTTCACTTTGGCATTTTGCTAAAATCCATATGCAGCATATTCCAGCGGTGACCGTCCGGGTCGGTAAAACCGATGCCGTACATCCAGCCCTGGCTTTCCGACGGACCGCCAAAAACCGTGCCGCCGGCCTGTTTCACCCGGACAGCCATTTCATCCACTTCGTTCCGGCTTTCGGCATCAAAAGAGAATAGCACTTCGGTGCCGCGTTTGGTATCCGCCGGATCATTTTGGGCGATCCCTTTAAAAACGGATTCCTGAAACAGCATAACAACGACCTTTTTTTCGCCAACCATTACACTTGCGCTTTGCTCACTGTCCGGAAAATTGGCATTTGCAGAAAACCCGATATCGGTAAAAAAACGCTTCGACTTTTGGACGTCTTTCACGGGCAGATTGATCCAGATTTCTTTTATCATGATTGTTTTCCTGTTTTTTTGTTTGATATGGTAGATAAAATTCATGAATCGTAGATAAAATTCATGAATTTTATCTACGCCCCACATTTTTATTCAATCGTGAATCGCATTATTTATCCTCGATTACCGAAAGAATATTGCCTGCCGGATCGGTAAACCAGGCAATCAACGGTCCGCCGCCGCGAAACACACCGTTTGCATCGGTGGCGATTTCGCCGCCGTATTGCTCGAATTGCACGCCGCGCCGGGTCAGTTCGTCCACGGTTTTGTCCACATCTGCAACCGGGAAATTAAGCACGGTGTATGTCGCCGGCGCATGGGTGGGCTTTTCGTAGAGCAACACATCGTTGCCGCCCGCAAGCTCTAATTTCAGCAAACCGCCCATTTCCGGCACATCCGCAACTGCCAGACCGAGCGTTTGGCTGTAAAATTTTTTGGCTGTATGGATATCATTTACGGAAAATCCGCTAAATGCTTTGGACTCTGTTAACATTTGAATGTCCTTTCTGATTGGTTTTGGTGCACTATTTTTTTTCTTCATCAGCGAAAGACAATCCGGCATTTGCTAACGCCTGACGCAGTTGCCCAAGCGCGTTTTTACCGATGCCGTGCAACCCGGCGATCGTAGTTTCGCGGAAACCGGAGAGCTGCTTTAATGATGAAATGCCTGCATTCGTCAATGCCCGTTGCGCCGGTGCTGCCAGTTTTTCCGGCAGGTCTGGCGTTAATTGAGGCTCTTTTGCTGTTGATGGTTCCATTGTTTGATCGATTCTGTCGTTTTTGAATACATCCGATTTACATGCTCCATCAATATAATATGGATTAATCCAAAGCGAAAGGTGCAGAAACGGCAATATGCGGGGTGAATTGCGACATAATCAGCGGCGGATATCGCGGTGGTTTTTTTACGGTGCCATTTTCGGCGGTGGATATGCCTTTGTAAATTTTACAATACCGTTATCGGCGGTGGATATCGCGGTGTGTTTTTTTACGGTGCCATTTTCGGGGGTGAATATCACTGTGTTTTTTTTACGATGGCATATTCGGCGGTGAATATCGCGGTGGTTTTTTTACGATGTCATTTTCGGCGGTGGAAATGATTGTGGTCGGCGGTTGGGGAATCGGGGGTTTGTTGCGGTGATAACCGTAGATAAAATTCATGAATTTTATCTACCATTCATGAATTTTATCTACGACGCACCATCACCATCATCGCCGTCAATATTGTTATTGTCGCGATTATCCCACCATTTTCGGGGATTGTTAATGATGTATTGTTTGATTTGCCAATATTCGTTGCTATTGCGGATAACGTGATCGTGGTAATCGTGTTGCCAATTTTTTTGTCCGGGGGTGTTCATCAACAGATTGATCTGTTTGGACGTTTGCATTTTGAATTTGCCGATGATCATCGGGATGATCATCCGACGGCGCATTCTGCGGTATTGTTTTATTTCGTCGGGGGTTGGGGGATCGGGGGATTGTTGCGGTTGTTCCGGTGATTGTGATGATGGTGATGGTATTGGTAATGGTAGATAAAATTCATGAATTTTATCTACAACAACAACGCCGCCACCACCGTTATCACCACCACCGGCATCGCCACCACCACTGGTGTTATCCCCGGCAACGGCAATACTGTTGTGATATTGATAATCCCCCAACGTAATAATGCAATGGATATGATCGGGCATGATCACCCATTCGTCCAACCGGACGCGCGGGTGATATTCCGCAATCAACGGGAAATGTTGGGCAATGATGGCACCGCATTCGGACAGATGCATTTCGCCGTCATTGATCTGCCCCAACAGCGGATGTTTGTCCAATATGCACACGGTGATAAAATAGGAACCCGGTGCGGAATAATCCCACCATTGCCAACGGTTCGGTTCAGACCGGAATCGGTTGTTGAACAATGTCATTGTTGATGATATTGATATGGTAATTGGATAATATTATGTAGATAAAATTCATGAATTTTATCTACCATTCATGAATTTTATCTACCATTCATGAATTTTATCTACAACGACAGGAAAATTCATGAATTTTCCCTACGATTATTATGTTGAATAATCCCGACAATTACAATTATTTTTTTCCGTGCCGTTGTTCCGGTTGTTTATCCCGCCATTGTTGCCGGGTGATGGCGTAAACGTCGCAATGATCATCGCCGAAGGTGCGATGTTCCACAAACAAAAACCCGATCCGTTGGTAAAAACGGATGGCATCGGTATTGGATGCCAACGGATCGATAATAACCTCGGTAACGTTTTCGTCAGCAAAACAGCGTTCCAGCGCCAGACACATCATTTGCGTGCCGTAACCTTTGCCCAGGCTTTCTTTATCCCCGATCCAGATATCGATGGCCCGTTTGTTTTCCCCGATGTTTCCCCAATAATGCGTTTCTTCCGCTGCCGGATCGATAATCTGCACAAACCCGAGCGGCTGCCCGTCCAGTTCCGCAATCAGCTGCTCCCGCCATTCGGGATCACGGGTTAATTCATATTCCCATCGCCAATCGTCGTTGGGATCGGATGCAATGACGTGTGCCTGTTCATCCCAATAGCGCAGAATTGTTAGATCGTCTATGGTTGCTTTGCGGAGGGTTATGATGGGTTGGTCTTTCATGGCGTTATATTAATGTAGGGAAAATTCATGAATTTTCCTTACGGTAGGGAAAATTCATGAATTTTCCTTACGGTAGGGAAAATTCATGAATTTTCCCTACAACAACACAACGATGAATTTTCCCTACGCGATTTTTTCCTGCAATTATATACATTCACCCAATCCGTTTCAAAAACGCATCGCGGTAGGTAGCGCCGACGGGAATCATCTTGTTGGCGATATGAACGTGGTTATCTTCAATTTTATCAATATATTGCAGCGACACGATAAACGAGCGATGAATCTGCACAAACAGCGATTCCGGCAGTTGTGCCAGCGTTTCGCGAATCGATGCACGAACCAGCACCGTTTCATTTTTCGTGACATATTTGACGTAATTCCCCTCCCCTTCGATATAACAAATCTCGTTGTAAACCAATCGCCGTTTCTGGCTGCCGGTATTTACAAAAAAGAAATCGCTGTCCGCAATCTTTTGCGGCGACAGCCGCGCTTTGGCTTTGGTAACCGCCATCAAAAAGCGGGCGAAATCAAATGGTTTCAGCAAATAATCCACCGCTGCCACTTCGTAACTCTGGATGGCATATTCGCTGTGGGCGGTCGTAAAAATAATCAGCGGTTTGCCGGAAAAAGATTGGGTGAGCTGTAACCCGTCGATATCCGGCATGTTGATATCCAGAAACACAAGGTCAACCGGATGATCGTTGGCAAAAGCCACTGCTTCAAACGGATCGAGAAAGGTTTGCGCCAGCGATAGAAAGGGCACCCGCGCCACGTGATTGCGGATGATTTCCAGGGCTTTCGGCTCGTCGTCTATGGCGATACAGTTGATCATTTGCAATGGATAAAGGGTTAAGGTTTTTTTTTTGCCGCGAAGACGCAAAGGGCGCGAAGTTGTTAATGAGTTGCCCGCTTTCGAGGCAATGCCAAATTACGTAAGGTGTCATTCCTGCGAAGGCAGGAATTTTATAAAAAATATTTGGTATCGCACCCCCTTCAACAAGCTCAGGACGACGCTTCGATACAACCGTTCGCAAAAAGACGCGATCGGTTTACTCAGGATGCTATTGGAAAAATTCGTAACACCAGTTTTCAATTTCGCGAACTTCGCGCCTTTGCGGCAACATTCTTCTCACATTAATTCAATCGATAGGTGAACCATAAATTGATTTTCCCGGTTTTCTGCAATCAACTGATGATTGCCGGGATACAGCAATTGCAAGCGGTTGCGGACATTTTGCAACCCGATGCCGCCGGATTCCATCTTGCTCGCTTTGCGAACAATTGTGTTTCCCACCTGCATTTCGAGCGAGTTGTTTGTCATCCGCAAATCGATGCGAATGTCAGACGATTCGGACGGATGCACGCCAAATTTGAACGCATTTTCAACGATTGGCATCAACAGCATTGGCGCGATTTTCCGTTGCTGCAAGTCTTTATTTTCGATGCGCAGGCTAAATTCGATCCTGCAATTGTCGCTCATTCGCAATTGCTGAAGATCGATATATTTTTGCAGATAATCAATTTCCTTTTCCAGCGAAATCCGTTCCGCGTGCGAATCGTGCAAATTATAGCGCATCAACGTTCCCAGTTTGGCGATGGCATCGGCGGTTTTCTCTCCTTTTTCGGACAGCGCCAGCGCAACCAGACTATTGAGCGTGTTGAACAAAAAATGCGGATCAATTTGCGATTTGAGAAATGCCAGTTCCATCGCCGATTTTTCGGCGTTGAGTTTTTCCACCACGCCGATGTTCACCATCCAATCTTTGCTGAACCGATAACCGAAAGATGTCACAAATCCCAGAAAAATACAACTTGCTAACGTTGCCGCCAACAGCGTTTGCCCGATGTTCGCCAGCATTATCAGCAGTAGAAAAATGGCAACCAAAATGCTGCACAGCAACATAGCCAACAACACATAAACCAGCCATTTTTTGCGGCGCAAAAATACTGGAATCAGCCAAAAGGCATTCGCATAAAACACAATCGGCAGACACATAAACACATAATAAACAAGATATTTCGGCAACGATTCCCATGAACTCCCCAAACCAAATTCAATAAAAAACCAATATTGCAACAACACCAGCACATGGATAATCGCCTCCAGATGTTTGCCCAAAAAATGTTTCCCCGTCAAATGCTTTTCAACCATAAATCCCAAATCTCTCGTAAATTATTCTCTTTTTCCTTTTAACTTCTACCTTTTTACTTTTTACTTCTCTTACTTTATCCTTTCCCAATTATCCCCCGGATTCGCATCAATCAACCGGTAATCCGGATCGATCCAAATCTCCGCCGGCGGTTGATCGACGACAATTTGCAAAACATTGTGAATCTCTGAAAATTTGTGCTGTCGCCGATACAAAACCGTTGATTCCTCATTTTTCGTTTCGCCGAAAACGGCGATTTCCACAAAATCCCCCAGCGGCAGCGAAAACACAGGTTCTGCCGACGCGGCGCTGCGAAACGTCAGTGAATCACCGGTTGCATCGCGGAAAATTTGTCGCTGCCCGTCAACGCGATATTTGCGAATCGATAATTCCAGTTCCATCAGAAACTGCCCGTTTGCCAATTCGGTTACGTTCGCAGCGATAATGTTATTATCATAAAACGTAACCGTTTCGAACATATCGCGAATCAAATAGTGCAGCGAATCCGGCGTAACGGCGCTCACGGCATCGCGCAAATCCGGCGCGGTCGGATATGGTTCACCCGCGAATCGATTGCGTTCGAGAAACCCGCGCAACGCACGATGCAGATGTTCTTCACCAATATATTCGCTAAGCGCGTAAAATGCCAGCGCACCTTTGCCGTAGGCGATGTATTCCTGATCGTTGCGGCACAAAATGAGTGGCACCTCCCCTTTTCGCTCACCGGTTCTGCCTTTCAAATATCGCTCGAGATTGTATCGCAGGAATTTGCGGATTTGCGCTTTGCCGTGCGTCCGTTCCAAAATTTTCAGCGATGCGTATTCCGCGAGGCTTTCGGTGATCATTTTCGCGCCGAGCGCGTTTGCCGGAATCACCTGATTTCCCCACCATTGGTGCGCCAGTTCGTGCGCCGCAACGTAAAACGGAAAGTCAATGGACGCCGGATCGCGATCATCCACATCGATCAAAAAGCGATATTCGGAGAACGGAATGGAGGTCGCGAAAGTGGTGGCGTGGCTGCCTTCCGACAGCGGAAATTCGATGATCCGCGCCTGTTTGTGCTGATATTCGCTGAAATTTTCGCTGTGATAGTCGAGCGACGCTTTCAGCCCGCGCATCATGCGATCCAGATTGTAAGTATGCGCCGGATGATGGAAAATTTCCAGCTCAACATCGTTCCAGCGATCGCGCATCACAGCATATCGCGCCGAGTTAAACCCGAAATAAAACTTGATGGGATGATCCGTTTGATAGTGGAAAAATTGCCGCCCGTTTGCGGACCATTGGCGAATCAGATCACCCGGAGCAATGGCAATTTGATCCGCAGATGTGCTCACCACCGCCGAAAAATTGAGGTAATCCGAATCCATCGCCATGTAAGAATAGCGGCGTGCGGCAGCATCTGCCGGATGCGGTGTCGCCTCTGCATCGCGGTAGCCGAATCGCGGAAACGCATCGCTGCCGAGAAACGTGCCGTTTGCCAGCACGTTGGAATTTCGCTGAAAAATGGTGTTCGGCAGGTTGCGAAACTCAAACTGCATGCGCAAACTGTCGCCGGGCAACAGCGGCGCGACGAGCGTGAGCACATCAAATTTTGCGGCGATATCCCGCACAACCGTTCGGGTATGGCGATTGAAATGATATTCTGTTTGCTCATCAAATCCGCATTTGATCACCAGCGTGTCAATCGCCGTTGCGGCGCGATTCACCAAAATATATTCGCCGGTTGCCACAAAGTTTTGCGATTCGGGAAAGAGTTGCATTTCCACCGTTACATCGGTGATTCGCGGCTGAACGATTCCCGCAAATCGCCCGTATGTTTGCCGGAATTCGCGGATAAATTGCCGCTCCTGTTTGGCGGATGTGATCTGTTTGTGCAGCATCGCGTCGTAATAATAAATTCCCGATCCCGTTGCCAGAAACGCAACGAGCAACAGCAGCAACGCAGCCGCAATTTCTTCGCGAAATCGCACTATTGCATCAGAAACGCGTTTGCGAAACGATTCCGGCAACCCGCGAATCCAGAACAGATAAGCGCCAAAAAGCAGCGCCACGCCGAGCAATCCCCAATAGATTTTGTAGATAAAAAACGGCAGCAAATCTGCGCCGTAGCCGTTCATATCTGAAAAAATCATATCCGGGCTGATGTTAAATTTGAACACCAAATGCTCGATACCTAATTCCGACAAACCCGCCACACCCATCGATCCCATCAGCAGCAAAAACAATCCCAAATACGGATTAGTGAACACGGTTTGCACAAAAATCGCGGCAAACGCCCAAATGATATGTCCCTGTAAATTCAGCCCGTACAGCGCGAACAAATATTGCCCGATCTCAAAATCATGAAATCCGTTGAGCGCCTGCACCGCAATCCCGGTGAGCATGACAATCGCCAGCAACAGCAATTGCATGCAAATCAGCGCGAGCCATTTGCTGAGCAGCAACACGCCGTTTGACACCGGCGTAACATCCAGCAACTGGTTCATCCGGGCGATTTTGGCGCGCTGCACCAGCATTCCGGCATACAAAAATGTGAGCAGATTGATGACGCCGGAAAACAGGAAGGCGGGAATCCGCAACATCAGCCAGGTGACCGGCAGCAATTTGAACCCGTATTGGGGATTCGTCTGGGCCTGCTGAAAAAATATCACCGCGATGCCGGCGAGCAAAATGCTGATGAACATCCAACTGTTGAGCATGTATTTCAGATCGGCGATAGCAAGTTGACAGATCATTTTCAGTTGGTTGCGCCGGGAAAAATCGTATCGCACTTCGGGCAGGGAAATGGGTGTGATTGCGGCAGTCTGTTTCGCAGCGCGTTCTGTTTTTCTTCGCCGAAATCCAACAGAAACAGCGGTTTGGCTAAATGAAAAAAATCGATGAGTTACGGTAAAAATCACAGCTGCAATTGTCAGCCAGAATATCCGGTTAACGACAATCAGCGATTCCAACGGTAGTTTATTTGCGTTTTGCTTCGCCAATGTCCAATATTTCGTGTAAACGACGGCAGCTGTTTCCCCGAACGGGTCGAGCAGTGCCGCCCAAAACGGATGTTCAACATCCGTGAGCAAATTTTCAGCTAACGCCTGCCCGAAAAACAGCAGCACAATCACAATAAAACCGGCGTAAATATTCCGCGTGAGTGCGACGGTTGCGAACACAGTAGAGCCGAAAAACAGCACATTCGGGATCACGTAAACGCTGTAAATGTGCAAATATGGCTGCCAATCGAACGCCGCAATTTTTGCCGGATCGACGCCCGGCAACTGCGTTCCGGCAAAAATTCCGCAACCGATTGCAGCAGCGATGCCGCAAAAAATCAGCGTTGCAGCAACGAATTTCGCGGATAAATAATCCCGTTTGGTGAACGGAAACGCATACAGCAGCGTGTGCATATTGCTGCTAAAATCCCGGTAAATTGCCACGCCGAAAATCGCCGGAATGAGGAAAACGACGAAGCGAAGATAAAATTGGATCATCTGTAAAATGCGCAACGGTGAATTTTCAACAACCACCGTTTGCGGCGTTGCTGACGGCACATCCCATCCGCCGGCAACCCCGTGCATTGCCAGCGCGGCGATGCCAAACAGCAACAGCACATACGCATAAACGGAGGGCTGCCGCAGCCAGTATTTCAATTCGAATGTGAGGATTGTTTTGAACATTGTTTTGACTTTTTGATTGAATTGAAAACGGGGATTCCTGCATTCGCAGGAATGACAGCACGGGCGTGTCATTCCGGGCTTGTCCCGGAATCTCCCTGATTTTACCGCCAAACTTCCGCCATCAATTCTGCGCGTTCGTGGCAAAATCCGCATTTTTCAGCGCGAGAAAATAGGCATCTGCCAGTTGCGGCTTTTCGGGTGAAAAATCCCCTGCCGGCTGCATTTCGGCATAAACGCGAATGCTCATCGAATGGTCAGCCTTGAAATTTGACGATAGCACAAGGTGTTGTTTTTCCGCCACTTCCAGCATATTTCGCTCAATGGATTTTGTCCAGATTTTCCCGGCGAGCGCCGATGTTGCCTTTTCCGGGGTTGAGTGCTGCAAAATTTTTCCACCGTTCATAATTGCCAAATCGGTGCATAAATCCGTCACGTCGTCCACAATGTGGGTGGAAAAAATGACCGTATTTTCCGTGCCGATTTCCCGCAGCACATTCAAAAAGCGCTGCCGCTCGGCCGGATCAAGCCCGGCTGTGGGTTCGTCCACGATGATCAATTTGGGCGTGTTGAGCAGCAGTTGTGCGATGCCAAATCGCTGTTTCATCCCGCCGGAATACTCGCTGACATTCTTGCGGCGTACGTCCGTCAGATTGGTAATTTCCAGCACTGCGCCGATCATCCGCATGCGATCATTTTTATCCGAAATCCCTTTCAGCGTTGCGAAATAATCCAGCAATTTTTCTGCGGAAATGTTGGGATAAACGCCAAATTCCTGAGGCAAATATCCCAACATTTTTCGCAACTGCATCGGCGTTTGCAGCACATCGATGCCGTTGAAAAAAATGCTGCCGCTGTCCGGTTGCTGCAGCGTGGCAACGGTGCGCATCAGCGTCGATTTTCCCGCGCCGTTGGGACCGAGCAACCCGAACATCCCCGCCCCGATCTCCAGATCGAGATTGTCCAGTGCGACCACGCCGTTTCGGTAAATTTTTGTCAGATTTGCAATGCTCAATTGCATTTTGGCTCCGTTCATTCGATTACCAGTTTGCGCTTCAATCTTACAAAACCGGACGGTTTCGAAAAAATTTATGTGATGAACAATGGCGATAGTGTTGTTAACGGCGGTTGCCGCGATGCAAATTTTTGATCTATGCTGATTTGTGTGGGTAAAAAACAGCTTCCCTTTTAACAGGATATTCTTAAATCCCAAAAACCAAATAAATTCCAAGAATCAAAACCGAAACAAATCGGTTTGAACAAACAAAAAAACTGTTTTACAGTAGATAAACAATTAATTTTACACTACTTAACATCTCAGTCATGACAAAGATAATTTTTATCTAGAAAAGAACGTGATGACCGAAATGGCGAATTTGGGATTTAGAATTTGGTTTTTATTTGGGTATTGGATTTTGGGATTTGGGATTTTTTGTGAAAGCCCAAGCTAAACAATATAGAACCCGTATTTTTTTTCCGGAGAACAAAACCTCTGTTCAAAAAAGATGTGTTCAAGCTTGCCCGTTACTATCATATTAATAAGCAAAAATTATCATAATAATAATTGCCCCGCTAAAAAAAGGCTTATCACACATAAATACATGCGTTTTGTGATACGCCCTGATTGGTACGCTTTTTGAGCGTTTTGATTGTTTTACCCAACTTCCGCACCAATCAACCGGACGTTGTTTGTCCGCACTGCTGCCCAAACGGAGGCTAACATGCGCATTACAATATTAAAACGGATCATATTATTGTTGCCGGTAATTGTGTCGCTCAACGGTTTTGCCCAAAAACCGGCGGACATTTCCGGCGAAAATCACCGCATTTCGCAGTTGCTCGGCAAGATGACGATCGATGAAAAAATCGGTCAACTGGCGCAATTTCATCTTGATTCGCGAGGCAAAGATATGGAAAAACTCGCCGAAGTGATTCGAAATGGCGGCGTCGGATCATTTTTGAATGCCGGGGATCGCGCCTCAAAAGAGCAACTGCAGCGCGTCGCGATGGAAGAAAGTCGCCTGAAAATCCCGTTGATTTTCGGTCGCGATGTGATTCACGGCTACCGCACCGTGTTCCCGATTCCGCTGGGACAGGCTGCCAGCTGGCATCCGGCGCTGGTGGAAAAAGCGGCAGCCATCGCGGCAAAAGAAGCGGCGCAAATGGGCATCCACTGGACGTTCGCACCGATGATGGATATTTCCCGCGATCCCCGTTGGGGGCGCATCGCCGAATCCCCCGGTGAAGATCCGGTTCTCGCTGCGGCAATGGCAACGGCAATGACCCGCGGATTTCAGGGTGATAACCTCGCCGATCCGAATACGATTGCGGCGTGCGCCAAACATTACGTCGGTTACGGCGCAGCCGAAGGCGGCAGGGATTACAACACCACGCTCATTCCGGAGCACGAATTGCGTAACGTGTATCTGGTGCCGTTCAAAGCGGCGGTGGATGCGGGCATCGCAACCATCATGAGCGCGTTCAACGATTTGAACGGCGTGCCGACATCCGGCAATGCGTTCACGCTGCGGCAGGTGTTGCGCGATGAATGGGGCTTCGACGGATTTGTGGTCAGCGACTGGAATTCGATGACCGAAATGATCAATCATGGCTATTGCGCGGATGAACGCGATGTCGCGCTGAAAGCAATGACCGCCGGCGTGGATATGGAAATGGTGTCGGAGAGTTATCAGGATCACCTCAAATCGCTGATCGAATCCGGCGCGGTTGATCCGGCGCTGCTCGATGAAGCGGTTGCCAATATTTTGCGGGTGAAAATCCGGCTCGGTTTGTTTGAAAACCCCTATCCCGTTGCATACGATGAAAGCGTAATTCTCAATCCGGAGCACCTGAAAACCGCCCGGGAACTGGCGGCGCAAAGTCTGGTGCTGCTCAAAAATGACAACCAAATATTGCCGCTGTCGCCGAAAACGAAAACCGTGGCGATCATCGGACCGCTGGCAAACAGCCCGCTCGACCAGCTCGGCACGTGGACGCCGGATGGCAAAGCGGAGGACAGCGTGACACCGTTGCAGACGTTTCAGCAAAGCGACCAAAAATTTAAGGTGCTGTTTGCACCGGGAATCGATAAACCACGCAGTTCAGACACATCCAAATTCCCGGCGGCGATTGCCGCAGCCAAAGCAGCGGATGTGGCGATCCTGTTTGTCGGCGAGGATCACCTGCTTTCCGGCGAAGCGCGCAGCCGCGCATTTCTCAATTTGCCGGGGGCACAGGAAGATTTGGTGAACGCAGTGGCGGCAACCGGAACGCCGGTAGTGCTGGTAATTATGGCCGGTCGTCCGTTGACATTTTCTTCGCTGATCAACACATCGGCGGCGATTGTGTTTGCCTGGCATCCCGGCACGATGGGCGGTCCGGCAATCAGCGATGTGCTCACCGGAACAGTGGTTCCGTCCGGCAAATTGCCGGTCAGTTTTCCGCGAACCGTCGGGCAGGTGCCGGTGTATTACAACCACCGCAACACAGGCAGACCGCCATCCCCACACACACTCGGTATCGAACTCGGCTCACCGGAAGATCCCAAAGGATATGCCTCAAATTATCTCGATGCGGATTTCACACCGCAATTTCCCTTTGGCTTCGGGCTTTCTTACAGCACATTTGAATACAGCGATTTGAAAATTTCGTCGGAAAAACTGGCTCGCGGAAAGGCACTCAATGTTACCGTATTGGTCAAAAACACCGGTAAATTTGCCGCGGAAGAAGTGGTGCAACTCTATATTCGCGACAAAACCGCCAGCATCACACGTCCGGTAAAAGAACTGAAAGCGTTCCGGCGGGTTGCGCTAAAACCGGGTGAAAGCCGGGAAGTGTCGTTTTCGCTAAGCGAAAAAGATCTGGCATTCTGGAACGCTGATATGCAATTCATCGCCGAAGCGGGGTTGTTCGAGGTGATGACCGGCGGCTCCTCCGCGGATGCGGATTTGCTGAAAACCACTTTCGAATTGACGGACAGCGAGTAATAATTGTCGCGGATTTTTACGGATTCTGATCGTGCAAAAATTAATATTCGGGGAATTTGCCGGGAGCCCCCTGCCTTCGCAGGGGTGACAAAAGGGGTCATTACTGCGAAGGCAGGAATCTCCTGATTTTTCCACAGGAAACCATTCAACTCAGACCGTATCACACCATGAGGACAGGTTTATGAAACAATCAGCAACATTTTTGAGCATCGTTTGCATCCTGGTTTTGGCGATGGGTTGCAATACGCAAGTGCAGGAAAAACAATTCCTTCGCACCAACGGACAAGACATTGTCGATGGCAACGGCAACAAAATTATGCTGCGCGGCGTCGGGCTTGGCAACTGGCTGTTGCCCGAAGGCTATATGTGGAAGTTCGGCAAAGAGGGCGACCGTCCACGTAAAATCGAAAAGATTGTCAGCGATTTGATCGGCGCGGAAAAAGCGGCGGAATTCTGGCAGCAATTCCGTAAATATTACATCACCGAAGCGGATATCGCCCGCATCGCGGAACTGGGATTCAACTCTGTTCGACCGGCGCTGAATGCGCGGCTGTTTCTCAGCGAAGGCGATAATGCGCAGTTTATCGAGGAAAGTTTTGTGCTCATCGACAGTCTGGTGAGCTGGTGCGAAAAACACAATCTTTACGTGATCATCGACATGCACGGTGCACCTGGCGGACAAACCGGCGCGAACATCGACGACAGTCCGGCAGACGAACCGGAGCTGTTCATGGATGTGCGCAATCAGGATCGACTCGTCGATTTGTGGGTGAAAATCGCCAAACGCTACAGCGATAATCCGACCGTTGCGGCGTATGATTTGCTCAACGAACCGCTGCCGCACAACACCGGTGCGGCGGAAAAATATGCGCATCTGGTGGAGCCGCTGTATCGGCGCATCACCGCCGCCATTCGCGCAGTGGACAACAACCACATGATCACGCTGGAAGGTGTGAACTGGTCAAACGACTGGTCGATTTTCGGCGAGCCGTTTGATGATAATGTGTTTTACCAGTTCCATTATTATTGCTGGAATCGCCCGGATAATTTAAACGATATTTCGCATTACATTAAAATGCGCGACACGCTGAACACACCGGTGTGGGTCGGCGAAACCGGTGAAAAAGGCAACGCGATTTATTGGGCAACCACCCAATATTTTGAGGCGAACAACATTGGTTGGTCGTTTTGGCCGTGGAAAAAAATGGACACGCGCAACACGCCATATTCCATCAATCAACCGGCGGATTGGGATCAGATTGCGGCGTATTCCCGTGGCGGCGAAGATGCCGCCGAAAAGCCCGCAGCGGATGTCGCCCAACGCGCATTTGACGAATTGATCGAGAATATCAAATTGCAAAATTGCGTCTATTTCCCGGATGTGGTGAACAGCATTTTGCGCCGCGCACCGGTGAAAATCGAGGCGGAAAATTACGGGCACGAGGGCTACGGCGTTTCCTATTCCGTGACGGACACATCGCAGCGTGCAGCGGTTTACCGGGTGAACGAGCCGGTTCAGATCGCGCTGATTGAACACCGGGAAGATTATCATTTGTCGCAGCAAGGTGTTGTTTTGAAAGAAGATGAGTGGGTTCGCTACAGCTTCGGGAATACCGGTTTGCCATCGGCAAACATTGTGGTGAAAGCAAAAAGAACCGGCGAAAACGCCACGATTGAGGTATCGCTGAACGGCGAATCCGAATCGTTGAATTTTGGCAGCGAATGGCAGGAAATGACGCTGTCGATTGCGAAACTCGCTGCCGGCGAAAACGCCCTCAAACTTGCCATCACTTCCGGCGAAATCTGGGTGGACTGGATTTCTGTCGGGGAATAAAAGTTCGTTTTTTGCCGCAGATTATAGCGGATTTAAACGGATTTTTTTGATGTCATTCTGAACCGGAGGCGAAGAATCTCGATGCCGAATTTGAGATTCTTTGGGCAAAAAAACGCCCTCAGAATGACAATTTTCCATTCACCATTTTTTAATCCGAAAGAAACCGCATTAATCCGTGGCAAATAAACATAAATCCTGAAAAAACAGGCCTTTTTATGCGAAATCTGATCACAATTTTACTACTGCCGTTCGTTCTGTTTGCGCAAAATGAACTGATTACCAACACCGCCAATCGCGCGGTCATCAGCTTGAACGGCGACTGGCACTACATCGTCGATCCGTATGAAAACGGGTTTTACAATTACCGCTATCAGGCATTTGAAAATTTCGAAAATCCCGGAAATGGCGCGTATTTCACGAACGCAAAACCAAAGAGCAAATCGGATTTGGTGGAATACGATTTCGACCAATCGGACGTTATCCGCGTGCCGGGCGACTGGAATTCCCAAAAGGAAAAGCTGTTCTATTACGAAGGCACAATTTGGTATAAAACCGCGTTCGACTATCGCAAAACGGCGGAGGAAAACCGGGTTTTTCTCTATTTTGGCGCGGTGAATTACGAAGCGGATGTGTTTCTCAACGGTAAAAAATTGGGCAAACACATCGGCGGATTCACGCCGTTCAATTTTGAAATCACCCATTTGCTGAACGAAACGGATAATTTTCTGATCGTGAAAGTGGACAACAAACGCAAACGCGAGGGCGTTCCCACGCTGAACACCGATTGGTGGAATTACGGCGGCATCACCCGCGATGTCAAATTGATCGAAACGCCCGCAAATTTTATCCGCGATTACCGGATTCAACTCGACCCGGAAAATCCTGAAAAAATAACGGGTTACGTTCATCTGTCCGGAGAAAATATCGCGGAGAAAACAATTTCCGTGAGCATTCCGGAAGCAGGATTGGCGCAGGAGATCGTCACCGATCGCAGCGGTTATGCGGAACTGTCGATGAACGCAAAAAATCTCGAATTCTGGTCGCCGGAGCATCCGAAATTGTATGACGTGCGGCTCACATTTGGCGCGAATGAATTGCGGGACAGCATCGGCTTTCGCACAATTTCCACCAGCGGAACGAAAATTTTGCTCAACGGAGCGCCGGTATTTTTGAAAGGCATCAGCATTCACGAAGAAAATCCGCTGCGTGGTGGTCGGGCGCATTCCGAAGCCGATGCCCGGCAGTTGCTCACCTGGGCGAAGGAACTCGGCTGCAATTTTGTGCGGCTGGCGCATTATCCCCACAACGAAAATATGCCGCGACTGGCGGACGAAATGGGGCTGTTGGTGTGGGAAGAAATTCCGGTGTACTGGACTATTTTGTGGGAAAACGAGGCAACCTATCACAACGCTTCGGCGCAGCTCACCGCGATGATTTCCCGCGACAAAAACCGGGCTTCGGTGATCATTTGGTCGATGGCGAATGAAACGCCGGCGAGCAACGCACGGAACGCGTTTCTGACAAATCTGGCGAAACTGGCGCGGCAACTCGATCCGACGCGGCTGATCAGCGCGGCGCTGGAGCAGCGAAATGTGGATGGCAAACCGAACACCCGCACCATCGATGATCCGTTTGCGTCGGTGGTGGATGTGCTTAGTTTCAACCAATACATCGGCTGGTATGACGGGCTGCCGGACAAAGCCCGCAGCATTCGCTGGGAAATCACCCAAAACAAACCGGTGCTGATTTCCGAATTTGGCGCGGGCGCCAAATATGGCCATCACGGTGACAAATTGACGCGCTGGACGGAAGAATATCAAGCGTATCTCTACACCGAAACGCTGAAAATGATCGAAAAAATCGATCAATTGCAGGGATTTTCTCCGTGGATTTTGGTCGATTTCCGCTCACCGCGTCGCCCGCTCCCCGGCATTCAGGACGGCTGGAATCGCAAAGGATTGCTCTCCGAAAAAGGTGAGAAAAAGCAGGCGTTTTATATTTTGCAACAATTCTATCAGCAGCGCTGAGCACCAGATCACGTGTTATTGTGTTCAAGTGTTTTGGTGTTAACGTGTTGTTTTTTTGACACATAAACACCAGGCACTTGGACACATTTTTCCGATAACACTTCCGCACGTTAACACCCAACACTTCCCCCCATCTTCGTGGAGTGGTGCGATCACTCCTTTTTTGCTACTTTCATAAATATTTTGAAGTACATTATCTGAGCTAAAGATGCGAATCTCAACGCAATCGCAACCGACAACTTTATTTTTGCGAAAATATAGCTTCTAAACTCCTACGCATTTTTCTCTGCCACTATTGAAAGCACCCGATCGTTTATCCCGATTCGTCATCGAATAAATCAAAAACGTCATTCACTGAGGAGGCTTTTGGATGAATAATTACGTCAAAATCAATTGGAATGGTTTCGTAATTTTTTTCGTATGCCTGATATTTATTTCAGGTTGCGTGCAGAAAAAAACAGCCGTTTCGGATTACAGCGGAGATATTGTTGCATCGTGGAATGAACGGATTATGGCAACGGCAGTAGATGAGGATAAGCTGTTGACTTTAAAAGGTTTACGATCAACCGCGATGATGAGCATCGCCATCCACGATGCGCTAAATACCATCCATCCGGTGTATTTCCGATATGCTTTCTCCGGCGAAACACCGGATGCTGATCCGATGGCGGCGGCAGCCCAGGCAGCATTTGAAATCGCTGTTGATCAATACCCGGATAAACGTCCAGAAATGGAAGCCGAATTAAACATCTGGCTGAATGCCATCGAGGAAAGCGCTGCGAAAACTGCCGGAATTGAACTTGGGAAGGCGTCAGCAGCAACCCTTCTCGAATCGCGGAAAGGTGATAGATGGAACGGCGAAGCCGAATACCAGTGGCATCCGATGGGTCCGGGTGTTTACGCCGAATTTAATGAACACAGCGACACGCCGGAAGGATTTGTGTTTGGCGCCGGTTGGGCAGTGGCAAAGCCGTTTATGCTCAAATCGCCGGACCAGTTTCGCTCGCCGCCACCGCCGGAAATCACCAGCGATGCCTATACAAAAGCCTTCAACGAAGTAAAAGAAGTCGGCAGAAATGACAGCAAAATCCGCACTGCAGATCAGGCGCATTTGGCGATGTGGTGGAAAGATTTCGTGGAAAACTCGCACAACCGCCTCGCCCGCGATCTCACGATGAAAGCGCATCTTAATTTGTGGAAAGCGGCGCGAATGTTTGCCCTGCTCAACATGAGCATTTACGATGCCTACATCAACGTTTTTGACAACAAATTTTTTTACAACCACTGGCGGCCATACACCGCCATTCGCTGGGCGGAAAACGACGGTAATCCCGATACGGAGCCGGAAACGGATTGGAATAATTTGCACAAACATACGTATGCATTTCCGTCATATCCGTCCGCACACGGTTGCGCCAGCGCTGCGGCAATGTCTGCGCTCGCCAATACTTTTGGCGATGCGTATGCTTTCACGATGACCACGAAAATGGTGGATGAAGCCGGACCGTTTTCTCCAAAAATTGAGATGCATCCGCCAACGCGCTCGTTCACCGGCTTTTCATCCGCCGCGATGGAATGCTCGATGTCGCGGGTCTATCTCGGTATCCATTTTCGATACGATTCGGTTGAGGGCAACACACTCGGCACAACCATCGGCAATTATGCGATTGACAATTTCCTGAAGCCGGTTAATTAAAATTGATGAATAAATGGAAAAAAATTGTTGGGGCGCGGCGATGACGCGCCCTCTTTTTTACCGTTGCAATAAACAAGCGCTCCTCCCCTTTTCGCAACATTCCCGCTGTTCCGGCGTAGTATTTGCCGTATATTCCATACGCTTCATAGTGATTTATCGGCAACAATTACCCGGACAAATCCATGATAAACAACCGCTTCGCCCAATTATTTTTTATCATTTTTACATCCATTTTCCCGATTTCGCTACTCGCGCAACCGTATCCGGTTTCGGGTGTCATTCGCGATCAATCCACCAATGAACCGCTGGCTTTTGCCAATGTGGAAGTGCTCGGGCAATCGATCGGCACATCCGCCGGTGAAAACGGGCAATTTTTCCTTTCGCTGGCAAATGGCGATTATCAATTGCAATTCAGCTTTATCGGATACAAAACCGAAACCGCACAAATCACCGTTGCGAATGCCGGGAAAACCCTGAGCATCGCGCTCATCCCGACCGGCGTTTTGCTGCAGGAAGTAACTGTTTACACCAATCCCGGCGATGACGGGTCTGCACAAGTGAGCAGCACATCGCTGCAAAGCGAGCGGGTGCGTGAGATATCCAGCATTGTGCCGGATGTGATGCGCTCCATTCAGGCGTTGCCGGGCATCTCCGCCAATAACGAATTCAGTGCAAAATTCAACGTTCGCGGCGGCAATTTTGATGAAAATCTGGTGCTCGTCAACGGCGCGCAGGTGTATGAACCCTTTCACGTGAAGGAGGCGGACAACGCCAGCATTGGCATTTTTAACGTCGATTTGATGCGTAAGGTTGATCTGATGACCGGCGGATTCAGTGCGCGTTACGGCGATCGCGCCAGCTCTGTGCTGAACATCGAATATCGCGAAGGCAACCGGGAACGCTACACCGGCGCCGCAACGCTCAGCATGACCAATCTCGATGGCTACATCGAAGGACCGCTCAGTTCCCGCGGCTCGTTTATTCTCGGGCTGCGCAAAAGCTATCTCGAATATGTGCTGTCGCTGTTGGATGTGGAGGACGGCGCGCGCCCCTCATTTTACGATATTCAGGGCGTTACCTCGTTTTACATCACGCCGAAAAACAAGCTGCTGTTCGAATTTATTCACGCCGGCGATGATTTCCGGATTGATCCGCAAATCGAAACTATCGGGCCGTTCACCGGAACAGGCACGGTCCAGGGTGAACCGGCAAATTTCACCGAAACGCGATACGACGAAGAGAACGAAAAGGCGCGCTATTTCAGCAATTTATTCGATTTGCAGAGCGTCAATTTTATCGGCAAAAACCTGTTGCTGCGCACCGAAGTCTCGTATTACGATCAGTTGGAAGAGGAGCGTTATCACGAAATTTTCAATCGCAATGTGGCCATCGAAGCCAGTCAGAATTATTTTTACAGAATCGATGTGGATGATATCGAAGAGAACGATTTGCGCATCAAAACGCTGGAGTTGAAATCAGTTATCGACGCGCAAATCCACCCGTTTCACCAGTTGAAAGCGGGCGTTAGCTATCAGGATATTCGCTATCAGCAGGATCAACTGGATCGGGAAACGATCACCGAGCGCTTCGATTTTGAGAATTATCCCGACACAACGGTGAACGTTATCGACAACAATTACATCGATCCGGCGGATCAGCAAATCCGGGCGGATTCATACAAGCTGGCGGGTTATCTGGAGGACGTTTGGCAGGCATCGGACAAGCTGCTGCTCAGCATCGGCGGGCGAGTGGATTATTTCGATATCAACAGAGATGTGAACATCAGTCCGCGGATCAGCGCGTCATACAGTGGTTTGGGCAAGTGGACAGTTCGCGGCGCGTGGGGGCATTATTACCAATCGCCGATTTACCGGCAAATTGCCTCGCCGGTGGCATCGGATACGAACACACAGGCGATTCGCGCAACTCATTATATTCTCAGTCTGGAGCGCGGATTTTTGCTGAATACCGGCAACAGCAGCGACAACCTCCGGCTGCGTATCGAAAGCTATTACAAGGATTACGACGATTTGATCCATTCCGAAATCGGCGGCGACGGCAACATTTTTTACACCCGCCGGAACGACGCCACCGGTTTTGTGAAAGGCATTGACCTGCACGCAGTGCTGTCGATGAAACGTTTTTACGGTTGGCTGAGCTACGGTTTGCTCAGCGCAAAAGAAGATTTGATCGACGACGATCGCGGTGCGTTTCCGCGATATACCGACCAGCGTCACACGCTGTCGGCAGTCGGCGATGTGCAACTGGGCAGCGGCTGGAAATTCAATTTCCGGGCATTTTACGGCAGCGGATTTGCCTACACTCCGTTGATCGCCACATTTGATGATGCCGCCAATCGCTGGTTATGGGTGCCGGGCGAAACCAACGCCGAACATCTACCGGCATACAAACGGCTGGACGTCCGGCTGAGCCGGGAATTTACCATCAGCCGTGCGCGGGTGGTTGCGTTTCTGGATATCAGTAACCTGCTCAATTTTAAAAATATTTATGGCTACAGCTATCGATTTACCCGTCAGGGATTACCCAATCGTGAGGAAGTCGAATTATGGCCGATCGTTCCATCGCTGGGCTTGACGGTTAAACTGTAAACTACCAAAGAAACGCATCGCTTACCGGAGACTACCATATTGCCTAATTTAAAATATTTCGCACAAATACCATTCATTTTGCTACTGTTGGTTTCATGTCAGACGGAACCGGGAAAATTGCCGGACGAAATCATATCCGGTCCCATCGGACAGAAATTGGAAGACGAGCTAACGCCGTATATTCGACGCATTATGAATGACCATAAATGTGTGAGCGTTGCCATTGGCGTAACAAAAGGGACGGAAATCATTTACGCAAAGGCATTTGGTTTTGAAGATATCGAAACCAAAAAGGAAGCTTCCATTCATACCGTTTACCACATGGCATCCATTTCGAAACCGTTTGTGGCAACGGCAATTTTACAACTGGTTGAAAAAGGTAAACTCCGTTTGGACGATCCGGTTGTAAAATATCTGCCCTATTTTAAACTGGCGGAAAACGGCCACGAAACGGTTACCATCAGGCATTTGTTGACCCATACTTCCGGGTTGCCCATAACTACGGGTAGCTATGATTGGGAAAATCCTTCTTTTGCTGATGATGCATTGGAGAAATACGTCCGGAGCATTGCTGGCGAAAAGCTTTTATTTCCATCCGGCAGCCAATTCACATACAGCAACCCCGGCTTCGAATGCCTGGGTGATGTGATTGCCAAAGTTTCGGGAATGTCGTTTGAAGATTACATGCAACAGCATGTTTTAAACCCAACGGGAATGCGTGCCAGCACGTATTTGAAACCCGATTATCTGCCGGATAACTGGGCGGCAGCACATCTGCTCAGACTAACAACAGAACGTTGGCAGCATTACCCATACAATAGAAAACACGCACCCAGTTCAACGCTTCATTCCAATGTTGTGGACATGTGTAAGTGGGGCATTATCAATTTAAATTACAGCAAGTTAAATCACCCTGAAATTTTAAAACCATCGACATTTGCCCGGCTGTTTCAGCCCGAATTTGATACGCCCTGGGGCGGAAAAATCGGGTTGGGCTGGTTTCTGCAGGAATATGCCGGTAAAAAAACAATCCTTCATACCGGTGAAGATACCGGATTCGAAACCCAGTTAATCTTGTATCCTGAAGAAGAAATCAGCATTGTTGTCATAGCAAATCGCAACAGTTCCCGAACGGCTCGAATTGCCAATGCAACCATCGAAGTGATATTGGATTTGGGGATTAAAGATTACAAAGTATCTGGCAGATTCCCTTTTGGCGATCAAATGGCCAAAAATGGCATCGATTCTGCCAAAGTTTTATGGCATAAATTAAAGAGCGATTCTACAGATAAATATCAAAGCGGAGAGTATGTATTAAACACGTTGGGGCACAGCCTGATCGAGGCGGGCAAATTTGACCTTGCAAAAGAAGTGTTTCAATTCAACATTGATGAATTTCCGGAATCACCGAACGTTTACGACAGTTTTGGAGATGCGTTATTGGCGGAGGGCGATACATTGAATGCGATTCGCTATTTCAAAAAATCGTTGGCTGTTGATCCGGATTTTGAAGATCCCAAACCCAAATTGGTTAAGCTGGGCGTTAATGAATGAAATACAACCAATTAGGTTTAACGGTTTCAATCTGTATGTACAATCATGCAACTTTGCTTCACTCTTTTTTCCCATTTTTCGAATGCATTCACCGGGAGGAAGGTTTATATTCGCAAACAGGATAGGGATCGAAATTTTTAGACAGAATAAATTTTATGTTTGATAAAAAAAATCTGCAATACACAGAATCACTCCAAAAACTGACGGAAATAAAAGACCGGATCGTTTCGTTTTGGCACTGGCATTCTATGGACGATGCCCGGCGCAACCTGTGGATAGGTGACACGCAAGAGCTTTATTATCAGCTACTTACTGCATTCGATTTACATAAACAGAATCTACGGGAAGGCAAACCGGATTATCGCGCAGTGCAATTAACGCTCGGTTCCGCCAAAAGCAGGCTGGAGCAAGTACTCAGCGAATTAGTGACTGTCAATCATCACACAGTGGAAGAATTACACACCGAATTAACCGACGCATTCGACGATTTGTGGAAACCGTTGGCTATTGAGGCTGGCATTCAGGAGCTGCTCTCTAAAAAATCTTTGGAAACACCTGCCGCGCCCGTCATCGAAATCAGCGGGGACGAATACCACCTGACCTGCGCCATTTGCGGGGAAATCGCGTTTATATTCCGCACCGAAATTCCGCATCATTGTGATGAACAGCGGCTCATTTTCAAAGGAATTACACACACCAGCGATATCACCCTCAAATATTCCCGAGCGATTTTCAAATTATTGAAGAAAAATAATATCCGCAAAGCTCACGAATTGTTGCAACAATTTGGCATCGAAGATGGCATCGATGCATTTTGTCCGGAATGCAACCAGATTTTTTGTCACGGTCATTTTCATTTGAAAGAGCTTTGGGAGGAAGGTTTTTACGACTGCACTGTCGGCACTTGTCCGAACGGGCACCGCCGGGTTGTGGACGATTGAACGGGCTTGTTCAAATGTGCAGCTTATCTCATCCAGTTTAAAAAAAATTATACTTTTTTGCGACCCAGTTTTTGGCAGGTGGTTTGGGGATTGTCGGTGAGCACCGCATCCACGCCCATCAATTTATACAGCCACAACCGGGAATCCGGGTTAGGATCCAACGGCGCAACAGCCTGATTTCGGGAGTGGGCAATTTTAACGTAAAACGGATTAAGTAGCAAAATGGGCCAAAACGGCCCCAACATCTCCACACCTTTTATCGGTTTCCAGTTTTTCAGGGTTATCCAGCCAATATGAATTTCAGGGTCAACCGCTTTTACCGATTGTATCCGCGCCAGCGAAAACGAAAGCAACAGCGTGCGCTCCATAATTCCCGCAGCTTTTAGCTCATCAATCAACTGCCGGGCAACAGCGGGCTCCAGAAAACGGTTGGATTTGAGCTCCAACGCCAAAGCAACATCATCGGGAATCAGTTCGATCAATTCCTGAAGTGTCGGGATCTGCTCTCCGGCAAACGCCGGATTACCGTTGGAAGCACACAGTTCTTTGAGTTCAGCAACCGTCATTTGTTCAACTTTGCCCTGCCCGCCGGTTGTGCGATCTACCGTATCGTCATGAATGCACATAAACACACCGTCGGCGGATAAATGCAAATCGGTTTCGATGATATCCGCGCCATCGGCCAATGCTTTGCGGAACGCAGCCAGTGTATTTTCCGGACACATAGTTTTGTTACCGCGATGCGCCAAAACGTAAGGCTTGGTTTTACCCGGCAATCCGGGAATCGCACTGTTTTTCAAAAAGCATTCTCCTGAAAGTTATTGCGTTGCGATGTGAAATCGCTGCAAGTCATCGTATCTTTTTGCATCCTGAAATATAGTAAACTTCCGAAAACAAACAACAAAAAACCGGACTTTGAGCCGCTCGTACCGGGCAAAAAACCGAATCAGTTTGGGCGAAATATCAATTTACAAACCGGTAAAGTATCGATCACAGCCAAAAAATCTACAAAAATAGTGCATATTATTCGCATATATGTAAAGAAATGTGACAAATAACCACATCCTAACCCGCTCATCGACTATATTTATTTTTTAACTAAGTTGCATCATCCTTCAAAAATTTGTTTTTCAAATTGATTATGGTTTTGATTTTGAGTTGAGAAAAATATGAGCAGTGCTAAAGAATGGTTTGACATTTTATCGCCGGAAGGCAAAGTTGTTGGCAAAGCAACCCGCAGCGAAGTTCACGGAAATCCCGATTTGTTACATGCAGTTGTTCATGTGCATATCATCAATCAGCAAGGCGATTTGTTTGTTCAAAAACGGGCATCGAACAAAGATATGTTTCCTGATTATTGGGATACAGCCGTTGGCGGTCACGTGAATAGCGGCGAAACGATTCAGGCCGCACTTCACCGCGAAGCATTTGAGGAATTGGGAATCGTCAGCGATCAGTTCGATTTTGCATTTAATTACATCATGCGCAATTCGCAGGAGAGCGAATTGGTGAATGCGTTCATTCTAAAAGATGACGGCCCATTTATCCCCAACCCCGATGAAATCAGCGATGCACGGTTCTGGAAAATTTCCGAAATTGAAGCCAATTTGGGTAAGTCCATATTTACCCCAAACTTCGAAGAAGAGTTTGAAATGTTAAAAAAATACAAAATTATAAAAAAAACCTAACCCTTCTACTATTATTGCCGATAAACATAAGCTGAGAATCGGTAATCTTTTCAACAAAATTGGGATATAAAATATAGACGTTATTCAATGTGAAATATAATTGTCGCAGTGAATAATTGTTTTTTCTCCGTTTCTCCCAGCAAATAATTGTTTAAAAATAAAAAATTTATTTTTGTACGAAAAATCTCAACTGAGGTATTCCGAAGTGTTATTTTTCAACGATATTCGTTCCTTCTCAAATCTATTTAAGCAATCGTATCATTATTAATTATCACGATTCTACCAGCAGAAGCTGGTCAAGGTTTTTGGCATTTCATAATTCATTAACCGAAATGTAATGCTGTTTGATTTATCTGTAATTTATTCAGAAAGGTCTGTTATAATGAAAGGACTAACACGAGTTGACCACGACGGTAAAAAGATGTATGGTTGGCTAGTCAGGGTATATGGCGGGGGCAAGACCTTTTCCAAATACTTCAGCGATCGGAAATACGGCGGCAAAGATAAAAGCCGCGCATTGGCTATCGCCCATTTGGAAGATCTGACGAAAGAAATTGAAGAAAAATATAAAGATTATATCCCACGGCAAAACCAGCCGTTATATCGCCGGAAACCGGGTCGCGGCAACAAAACCGGCGTGGTGGGTATTCACCGGTGCGAAACGGTGAATCACGGCAAGAAAGTATCGTACTGGGCAGCAACCTGGAACGAGGACGGCAAGCCGAAAGATAAAAAATTCTATTTCGGAAATGGCGCACGCGACGAAGAAGTTGCCCGGCGTTTGGCAATGGAATGGCGTGCCCGGAAAATTATCGAACTTTCACCGGAAACGGTACAGCCGGTGGCGGTTTGGCTCGAAAAAGAATTTAAACGCAAAAAAAACACAAAACGCTCCCCTGCGGTGTTGAGAGGTTGGGTGCCGGGATTGGAGATCCTCGAATGGATTCCCGGTTTTAACAAAGATGGCGAAATGGAAGAAGAAGAATCGGAAACCGATGAACTGGTGGTCAAAAAATGTGAGCCGTTTAACGAGAAGAGGATTCTGGAACTCGTTTCGTTTATGGGATTGCCGGCAGCTTTGTATGACTGGAGCGAAATTGATTATGAGTTCGGACGCGGTATTTTCAAAGGTGATATCCGCAGCCGCTGCTTCTGGAATACGCGCGGCATCCGCTCGAACGTGATCATCGACGAAAACGGCAAACTGATTTTCAGCCAGGAATCCGAACCCGATGAATATTATGTCGAAAGAAAAGAAGTGCTGGAATCCCGTAAAGCCGGAAATATTATGTAATGCCTTAAAACAGAAATGGTTTGATTGAACTTGATCTCCTGACGTAATTTTACACGTAATTTCGCACAAAATGTGGTGCGGTTTCGGCGGTAATTTTATTTCAGGAGATTTTTTTATGCCCTTTCCCAACTCACCGGTTGCAATATTCTGGTTCCGCAGAGATTTACGTTTGTCCGACAACACCGGATTCTATCAGGCGTTGCAAAGCGATGTTCCAGTTCTTCCCCTCTTCATTTTCGATACAAATATTTTGGACAAATTGGACGACAAACACGACGCCCGGGTAGAATTTATCCACAAATCGCTATCGGAGATGCGGGATAATTTGGCGGAGCACGACAGCCCACTGCTGATGAAACACGGTATTCCATCGGAAATATTTGGCGAACTTGTCCACGAAATGAACATCGCAGCCGTTTTCACCAATCACGATTACGAGCCATACGCCCGCCAGCGCGACGCCGAAGTTGCTGAATTGCTCCGCGAAAACGGCATCCCGTTCCACAGTTTCAAAGATCAGGTTGTTTTCGAAAAAAGCGAAGTGCTCACCGCACAGGAAAAACCCTACACTGTTTTCACCCCGTACAGCAAAACCTGGAAAAAGCAATTGGGCAGCGCAGAAATTACCCCTCGGCAATCGAAAAATCTGCTCAATCGATGTTTGAAAACTGAACCACTCCCCTTTCCAACGTTATCTGACATTGGTTTTCATGAAAGCGGCGTCGATTTTCCGGGAAAAGAAATGCGGGACAACATCATCAACAATTATCACGAAACACGCGATTTCCCCGCCCAAAACGGCACTTCGCGGCTGAGCGTGCATTTGCGGTTTGGCACCGTCAGCCCGCGCGCATTGGTTCGCAAAGCGTTGGCAGCAAACGAAACCTGGCTGGACGAGCTGATTTGGCGCGAATTTTTTATGCAGATTTTATGGCATTTTCCTAAAGTGGTCGATCAACCGTTTAAAGAAAAATACGCCGCCATTCAATGGCGAAACGATGCCGCAGAATTTGAAAAATGGTGCACCGGCGAAACCGGCTATCCGTTGGTGGATGCGGGCATGCGCGAGTTGAACCAAACCGGATTTATGCACAACCGTGTTCGGATGGTCGTTGCCAGTTTTCTGACCAAACATTTGTTGATTCACTGGCTGTGGGGCGAGCGTTATTTCGCAAAAAAGCTGCTCGATTACGATTTGTCCGCCAACAACGGCAACTGGCAGTGGGCTGCGGGCTGCGGCTGCGACGCTGCCCCATATTTCCGGATTTTCAATCCAACCACCCAAATCGAAAAATTTGATCCGGATTGGGAATACATCAAAAAATGGGTGCCGGAGGTGAATTCCCCGGAATATCCCAAACCGATGGTCGAACACAAATTTGCCCGGGAGCGCTGTTTATCGACATTCAAAAGTGCGCTGGATTCCTGAAAATGGGCGGCAAATTATTATTGTTGTATCAAAAGGATGCTATTTTCGGCACACCGAACTTTCTCCGTTTTCTCCAAAACTGATCAATTTTTTTAAGCTCACCGAGTTTCTTTTGAAGAAAAAGATGTTGTAATCAGCACTTTGTCATTCCTGTGAAAACGGGAATCCAACTTCCGTAAGAATGGATTCCCCCTCAAATATGCGATAATACCTTTTAAATTTAACAACTTCCTTTCGACCGTTGAAAATGTGGCATTATTTATGTGAAAAAAAGTTTTAACGGCGCTGCTATTGACAAGAATTTTAAGTTTTCGTATGTTTGGAAAAATTCAAATGTTTAATACGAGTGATTTTTTCTAAAGATTTAAAACTATCTGTATTTTTGGTCCGGCTTTTTTTACTGATTCAACAAAGAGAATATGAAACGCGACACGGCAATCATCAACGGCATTCGTATGTATTACGAATTGCACGGCAGCGGCCCGCACCTTACGTTAATTGGCGGGTTAGGCACCGCAACTTGGCTCTGGGAAAACAATATTGCAGCGCTTAGACGCCATTTCTCCGTGCTGGCGTTTGACAATAGAGGTGCCGGACTCAGCGAAATGCCGGAGGGACCGTATTCAATTTCGCAAATGTCCGACGATTTATCCGCGCTGCTCTCCCACCTGAACATCACCAAAACCCATATTTTGGGCGTTTCCATGGGCGGGTATATCGCGCAGGAATTTACCCTGAACCACCCGGAAATGGTTGACCGGCTGACGCTGGTTGCCACCACCGCCGGACGCTCCGTCGCTGTGCCAATGGCACCGGAAGTGCTGCAATTGCTCATCACACCCAGCGAAGGCAATGTGGAAATGATGCGGGAAAAATTCCGGCTGGCGTTTACCGATGCCTATCTCGATGCGCATTTGAACCACCTCATTCGCCTGCGGCTGGAAACGCCGCAACCACCATTTGCATTTATGGCGCAGGCAACAGCCGGTGGCGATTTCGACCGCTCTGCAGATATTCACCAAATTACCGCACCGACACTCGCGGTTGGCGCAACCGGCGACAGGGTAATTCTGGCTGAAAATCTTCGCCTGTTATCCGAACGGATTCCGAACAGTCAACTTATTATTTATAATGGATTTGCACATCAGTTTGTTGTTGAAAATGCTGCACAGTTTAATCACGATATCATTGATTTTCTAACAAAACCTTAGTTCAACCTACACAATTAAACGTGTGTGGAAATTACTCAACATTTTCAGATGCATTGGAGGTCTGGCATGTATCTCAACAAATTTTGTTCGGTTTTTCTGCTGTTGATGTTGTTTTTTGGCATGGCGACAGCGCAAGAAAAAGGGATGATTAAAGGCACCGTAACGGATGCGGCAACCGGTGAACCGCTAACCGGCGCCAACATTGTTTTGGACGGAACGAGCATGGGCGCAGCCACAAATATGGCTGGCGAATTTTCCATCGAAAATGTTCCGGCGGGAAGTTACACCGTCACCGTGCTGTTTATCGGCTATGGCGATAGCAAACAAACCATCAGCGTTGCCGGCGGGCAAACAGCGGTAATTTCGTTTTCGATTGTGCAAACCGGTTTGGCCGGCGAGGCGGTTGTGGTCAGTGCCTCCCGCAAGGTCGAAAAAATTACCGATGCACCATCAACCATCAGCGTCATTTCGGCGCGGGAAATTGCCGATCACCCCTCGTTCAATCCCGGTGAATTGCTGGCGCATCAAAAAGGTGTTGATTTTGTTCGCTCCGGCGTTTTGGGAACGGGTATCAACGTGCGCGGATTTAACAGCGCATTCAACCCGAAAAATTTGCAGATGAACGACGCGCGGTTATCCACCCTCATCGCAACAGGATTGCCGATGGGCAATTTCACACCGATCATTAAAGAAGATATCGAACGCATCGAAGTAGTGCTCGGACCCTCCGCTGCCCTGTATGGTCCGAACGCGCACAACGGCTTGGTGAACACCATCACCAAAGATCCCCGGACGTATCCCGGAACAACCGTTGCCCTCGGCGGTGGAAATCAAGATGTAAAAACCGGACGCTTCCGCCATGCGCAGGTGTTGAACGATAAAGTGGCCTTCAAAGTAACCGGCGAATACACCCAGGGGGAAGAATTTGATTATGTTGATTCCGTTTATATCGGCGCTGTTGCGTTTGACGAACTGGATCTCGATCCCGATTTCAACAGTCTGAAAGGCGAGGCATCGCTGTATTTTACACCAGTGCCAAATAACGATATTATATTGACTTACGGCGGCAGCAACAGCAACAATCTGGCCCAAACCAACGCCGGACGTAACCAGATTAAAGATTGGCAAATTCACTATTTGCAGGGTAAATATGTGTCGCCGCGCTTATTTGCACAGGTGTATCATACCTGGAGCAGCACCGATTCGACATACGCAATCAACCAGCGCACCCAAAATTATCAAAGCTATATTCGCAACGGTTTCAGCGTTGCTGAGGCGAAAGAACGCTCTTTCAAAACACAATATTTTCCATTATCTGAAACCAGCGGATTGCATTTGCCGCGCGGCGCCGTGTTTGTGGATAAATCCCGCCGGATTAACGGCGAGCTGCAATACAACAACAATTTCGGCGGTGCAAACATGATTGTCGGCACCCAGGTTCAGCGCGATTTTGCGGATAGCAAAAACACCTATTTGATTGATAGCAACGGCGCCATCGAGCTGGATCAGATCGGGCTGTACGGCTCCGTTGAAGTGCCGTTTGGCAGCAGCGGTTTCAAAACCGTTTTGGCAGCACGATATGACGATCACGAATTATACGGCACCAACTTTATCCCGAAAGCTGCGCTGTTGTTTACCGCCGGCAGCGGCACGTACCGCGTTACTTACGGAAAAGGCATTGCCGCACCCACTATTTTGAACCTTAGCGGTAATCTTTTTGGCGGACTCGTTTTGGGCAACGGCGAAGGCTTTACGCTCAAAGACGGCACGGTAATCGACGAGTTGAAGGTGGAAACCATCCAAACCATCGAAGCCGGTTACAAAGGTATTTTGAACAAAAAATTGTATCTCGATATGAACGGATATTACAACATGTCCGAAGATTTTCTCAGCCCGTTGATCAACATTGCAACTGCAGCTAATCCGGTTGTGAAACGCGGTGCTGCGAATTTAAGTGACGTTTTAGCGGGTGTTGATGAATCCACATTTTTGCTGACCTACCTCAATTTTGGTAACGTGAACACCTACGGTTTCGATTTCGGATTGAACTATTTCCTCGACAATCACACAACGCTGACGTTCAACTACTCCTATTTCAATTTCGATCTCGATGAAACCGATGCCAAAAATGACGGCAACCGCGACGGCAAAGTGGACGAAAACGACCTGCCGATCAACACGCCGGAACACAAAGCCAATTTGGGGCTCAGTTACAGCAAAGATAAAATTTTCGGCTCCGTTTTCGCCCGTTATGTTGCTGAATACGACTTTTTCTCGGGCATCAACGTCGCAGCCAAAACCAACGAAGATTTGATTTACGGCGGCAGCCCGGTAGTTGAAGGGCAACGCGTCGGTCGCGATTTCAACGAAGGACCGCTCGGCGGATTTGTGACATTCGATGTTACCGCCGGTTTCCGCGCCAGCCCGATTTTGACCTTATCCGGTCAGATTGTCAATCTTTTCAATTCCGAAGTTCGGGAATTTGTGGCATCCCCGGCAATCGGCCGACTGTTATCGCTGGAAATGAAAGTATCCTTCTAATCCGCAATTTTGCTTTCAAACAGGGAATGATTACCGTATCATTCCCTGTTTATTTTGATTAAAAAATGGATGTAACCATGACGCTCGCCTGGATATTATTTCTGATTTACATGGCCGGAACCACCTGGCTTGGTTGGATGGGTTTCCGGAAAACCAAAAATTTTGGCAGCTTCGCGATCGGTACCGGCGACCTGCACCCGTTTGTTGTGGGCATTACGCTGGCGTCCAGCGTTGCCAGCGCGGCAACGTTTATCATCAATCCCGGATTTGTCTATGTGCATGGTTTAGCTGGATTTATGCACCTTGGCGTGTCCGTTGGACTGGGCTTTTGCCTGATGCTGGTGGTGCTTTCATTTCGCTTTCGCCAACTCGGTGCAGCCAGCAAAGCGCTGACCATGCCGCACTGGATTGCCAATCATTATAGTTCCAAAAATTTCGGGATGTTTTTTGCTTTGGTGAATCTGTTTGCGCTGGCGTTTGTGGTGCTCATCGTTGGCGGTTTGTCCATCGTGATGCAGCAACTGCTCGGTTTATCGAACGTGGCAGCGCTGATTCTCATCCTCACTTTTGTTACCGGTTACGTATTTTTGGGCGGCACTTACGCCCACGTTTTCACCAACACGCTGCAGGGTTCGCTGATGCTCATCGTTACCGTACTCATCATCGGTTCCGGCGTGCACCTGTTTTTCAGCGATGCCGGATTTTTCAGCCAACTGGCTGCGAAAGACGCCAATCTCGTCAAATTTATCAATCCCGCCAGCAATCTGTTCAATGATGTATTTTCAATTTACGTTAGCGGATTTTTGATCGGCGCCGCGCTGGTGTGTCAGCCGCACATTCTCACGAAAGCGTTGTATGTGAAAAGCGATAAAGCGGTCCGGCAATACCTCATTTACGGCATTATTGCAATTGCGCTGTTTTTTCTCCTCCCCTTTGCCGGTTTTTACGCCGCCATCACCATTCCGGCGGAACAAATTGTCGATGCCACAACCGGCGCATTCCGGCAAGATTTGGTGATGACCATGTATGTGAAAACCGCATTTCCCGACTGGCTGTTCACGTTTATCAGCGTGGTGTTGCTGGCTGCGGGCATGTCCACTTTGGATGGTATTTTGGTATCGCTCTCCACCATTACTGCGAACGATTTGCTGCTGCCGCTAATCGGCAAATTCAATAAAAACAACGCATCGGAAGATTCCCTGATGGCAAATGCCTATCGTTTAAGCCACATCATTTTGGTGGTTATCGCGATTGTGGCTTTCCTGATTTGTTTGAATCCGCCAAAATTATTGGGCATTTTTGGACAAGTCGGGGTGTACGGAATGGCGGTTGCTGCCGTTCCGCCGCTGGTTTGCGGCGTGCTATTTCGCAACCCCGCGCGATCGGTGATGTGGCTGGCTTCCATCGCCGGATTGGCACTGCATTTTTTGCTGTATTTTTTTGGCAAACAATGGTTTCCGGGCGTCAATCTGGCATTCGCGAATCCCGGCGTTACCGCTTCGCTCGCGCTGATTTTTTGTGTGCTACCCGGGATCATAATTTCCGGTGTATTATCCCGCAACCAGCAACCGAAACCCGTTGCTGTTGATTAAAATGGATTGCAAAACGGTGCCGTGTTCGTTAATTTTGAATTGATTCAAATTGATCAAACAGGCACAGGAAAATGCATGAGTACTCCAGAAAAAGTTAAAGAAGAAATGCTGCAGGATTTTGCGGAAGCCTATCGTTCCTTCGGGTTGAGCAAATTGATGGGCAGAGTTGTTGCCCTGCTGATTTATTCGCACCAACCGCTATCGCTGGACGATATCGCCCAAAATCTTGAAATGAGCAAAGGTCCCATCAGCCAGATCACCCGACGCCTCAGCGACCGGAACCTGATTCGCAAAATCTGGGTCCCCGGCGACCGGAAAGATTATTATGAAATGACCGCAGAGCTGTTCGAAAATGCGTTCAAAAACAATTTTTCGCTGATTCAAAACAACACCAAAATTGCCCGGCAGCTTCGTGAAAAGGTCGAGCAAACCAACGATGAATCGTTGAATGTGCTGAAAAACCGGTTGGTCGAGATGGAAAATTTCTATCAATTGATGGAAAAACACTTTCAGAACTTTCTGGATGAGTGGGTCGAAAAACGCTCCGAAATCTATCAAAATCAATAGTTTATTTATTGCGAGGCTTTTACACTAATTTCAAATTTTTGGAAATACTGGCAAAAGCGATTCTTTGATTAGCGCTGCGCGCTTCAATTCCGGCGGAGTGGTTTTATTTGCGACCTGTAACGTTTGGTAATTTTCAAATTTTCAAAAACAAAGAGGACAACAACATGAAAAGGCTGGCGGGAAAAGTTGCCGTCATTACCGGCGGTGCGCAAGGCATCGGTTATACAACCGCACAAACATTCGCGCGCGAAGGCGCGACGGTGGTTGTTTGGGATGTAAACAGCAACAGCGGCGAAAAAATGGTGAAATCCATTGCAGAAACGGGTTACACTGTCGAATTCCGCAAAGTAAATGTGACCGATTTTGACGATGTGTCCGGCGCTGCAAAAGCGGTGCACGATGCGCACGGTACCATCGATATTTTGGTAAATAACGCCGGCATCACCCGCGATGCGCGACTCGTGAAAATGACGCCCGAGGAGTGGAAACAGGTGATCGACGTGAACCTCACCGGCGTGTTCAACTGCACCAAAGCGGTATCCGAATACATGATCGCAAATGGCAGCGGACGGATTCTCAACGCGTCATCCGTGGTCGGCTTGTATGGCAATTTTGGACAGAGCAATTACGTTGCCACCAAATCGGGCGTCATCGGAATGACCAAAGTTTGGTCGCGGGAGCTGGGTCCCAAAGGGATAACGGTGAACGCAGTTGCCCCGGGATTTATCGCCACGGAAATGGTCAAAACCATCCCGGAAAAGGTGATCAGCATGATTGAGGAAAAAACCCCGCTGCGGCGAATGGGCAAACCGGAAGATATCGCCAATGCCTATTTGTTCCTCGCCAGCGACGAAGCAAGTTTTATCAACGGTGCAACGCTGAGCGTGGACGGCGGCATCACTTTGTAACCAATTATTTATTTTATGTTTATATATCAGAAAATCGAACTGAAATTTGAACATTGAGACTCCAGAATTTTCAGGAGTGACAGCCGGGCGTTTAGTTTTTGCCATTTCCCGATTCTCGGGGATAGGCTCTGCGCATGCAGGAATATCCCGGCTAAAACTGCGAGCAGATGTTGCTCAATAATAAAACGCGACAAATGAGAAAGATTTTATTCATGCGAAACGCAGCTATTTTATCATGCGGGATGTACGTGCCCGAACAGCGACTGCCAAATGCGTATTTTGATACACTACTCGGTGAAGATGTGAGCACCTGGCTGGAAGAAAACCTGACCATCCGGCAACGGTTTTGGTCGTCGGAAAACGAATCGACCGCCGATTTGTGTGAAAATGCCGCACGGAAAGCGCTGGCAGCCGCCGGCATTTCTGCGGAACAGCTCGATCTGCTGATTATCGCGACGGACACGCCGGAGTATATTTCGCCATCGACGGCAGCCGTTGTGCAGGACCGGTTGGGTGCGAAAAATGCCGGCACATTCGATCTCAATTCCGCATGTGCGGGATTCGTCACGGCGCTGGATATCGCCGCAAAATACATTATTGCAGACGATAAATACAACCACGTGCTGGTCATCGGCGGGTACGCCATGAGCAAATACCTCGATCTGGCAGATAAAAAAACCGTCACCATTTTTGCGGATGGCGCGGGCGCATTCCTGCTCGGCGCAACAGAAAATCCCGAACGCGGGTTTTTGACCTCGGATCTGAAATCGAAAGGCCAATATCACGACTGGATGGGCGTTTACGGCGGTGGCACAAAATTCCCGCTCACCGCAGAGCGGTTGGCGCACAAAGATCACCTGCTGAAGTTCGTCAAAAAATTTCCTAAAGAATTAAATCCGGAAATGTGGAGTACGATGATCCGCGATATGGCAACGCGGTTGCACATCTCTCCGGCAAATGTGGATCATTTTTTTATCACCCAAATCAACATCAACAGCATTTTCGAAACGCTGGATATGCTGGAAATCCCTCGCGAACGGGCGCACACGGTAATGGATCGCTACGGCTACACCGGCTCCGCCTGCATCCCGATGGCCTTTTGCGATGCGGTTGAATCCGGCAAAATAAAGCGCGGCGATCTGCTGTTTTTTGTCGGTTCCGGCGGCGGTTTGGCGTTTGCCAGTGCAGCGTTCCGGTATTAAATCGATTCAAATTTTGCTATTCCTGAAAATCCAGGAAGCTCATTTTCAAAAGATATCATATTAAAAAACAGATAGTTATGAACACGCAATCAGCAAACAAAAACAAACTTTCCATCGGCGATTCGGCGAGCGTGACAAAAACATTCACCCGCGATGACGTGCTGCATTTCGCGGGAATTTCCGGCGACGCCAACCCGATTCACATCGATGAAAATTATGCGAAAAACCACATGTTTGGAAAATGCGTGGTGCACGGCATGCTCGTCGCCAGCCTGTTTTCCGGGCTGCTCGGGCAGCAATTGCCCGGCGAAGGCTCGGTGTATCTCGGGCAATCCCTCAATTTTCGTGCACCGGTTTTTATCGGCGATGCGGTTACGGCTTCGGTGGAAATTACCGGCATCCGCGCTGACAAACCTATCATTTCGCTAAAAACCATTTGCAAAAATCAAGATGGCGCGACGGTTATCGAGGGCGAAGCTGTTATAAAAATTTGAGAAATTTTCCCGTTTCGAAGATGGTGAGGTTCAATTATGAATGGACATTTCGACTGGGCAGCAAAATGGGCGATGTATCTGCCAAACAAAATTGCGCTGAAAGAAATCGGCAGTAGCAGATCGCTAACCTATCGGCAAATCAACAACTTAGGCAATTCATACGCCAATTATTTTAAGAATCACTGGCGCGTCAAAAAGGGTGACCGGATCGCCATTATCGCGGAAACCTGCCTCGAATACATGATGTTGCTCAGCGCCGCTCAAAAAACCGGCGCGATTCTCGTACCGCTGAATTACCGGCTGTCACCCCGCGAGATCGATTATTTGTTGGGCGATGCCGCACCGAAAGTGGTTCTGTATCAGGAAAAATATCTCGAATCGATCATGGACTGCCCCAATTTCCGGAAAATCCCGGTGCACGTTCCGCTGGAGAGTTCCGGCGCGCTCTCGTACGAAATGCGCGATGAATTCAACGAATCACCGCAACCTGTTGAAATTACTGAAGATGACCCGGTGCTGATTCTCTACACATCCGGCACAACCGGCTTCCCGAAAGGGGCAATTTACACCCACAAAATGATGTTCTGGAACAGCGAAAATACCGCGCTGCGGTTGGGACTCACAGACGGGGATCGCACCATAAATGTGATGCCGTTTTTCCACACCGGCGGCTGGAACGTGCTGCAAACCCCATTTTTTCATCGTGGCGCAACCGTGGCGATGCTCCCCAAATTTGATGCGGAATTGGTGCTGGATCTGCTCGAATCTGAGAAAATCACCATTTTTATGGGTGTGCCAACCATGCTCAAAATGATGGCGGATGCTGCCCGTTTCGATTCGGTGAACCTTTCCGCGCTGCGCTATTTTATTGTTGGCGGCGAAGCCATGCCGTTGCCGCTCATCGAAAAATGGCACAACAAAGGCGTGCCCATCCGGCAGGGTTACGGGCTGACGGAGTTTGGCCCGAACGTCACCAGCTTGCATCAGGATGACGCGGTGCGCAAAATGGGCTCCATCGGTAAACCCAATTTTTACATAGACATAAAGATTGTTGATGACAACGAAAATCCTGTTGCGCCAACCGAAATCGGCGAATTTTGTCTGAAAGGGCCAACCTGCACACCGGGCTATTGGAACAACCCGGAAGCCACCGCAGCGGCGATCAAAGATGGCTGGTTTTTCACCGGCGATTACGTCAAACAAGATTCCGACGGCTACATTTACGTGGTCGATCGCAAGAAAAATATGTATATCTCCGGCGGCGAAAATGTGTATCCCACCGAAGTGGAAAAATTTTTGCGAACCCACCCGGAAATCGCAGATGTGGCCATCATCGGTGTGCCGGATGAAAAATGGGGCGAATCCGGCAAAGCCTTTGTCGTCCGGGCAGCCGGGTCGCAGCTATCTGAAGCCGATATTTTAGCTTTTTGCAAAGGGAATCTGGCAAAATTCAAGATTCCCAAACACATCAGTTTTTTGCCGGAACTCCCCAAAGGCGACACCGGAAAAATCGATCGTAAACAATTGAAAAACATCGATTAACGGGATTTTTATCCCAATCAAATTCAACACTTAATTTTAACAATTCGGAGGATTTTATGAACAAAGCTACCATTTCAAGAATTTTGCTGGCAGTTCTGCTGCTCACCGGATTGACCTTTGCGCAGGTCGATTCGTTAGTGTATGAAGTTGTGCAAACCAACCCGCCGTTGGGCACCCCGCCCACCGCAAACGACGGATTTTGCAGCACCAGCGGCGGCGTTTTGGGCTGCAGCAACGTTCAGCGTTATGTGCGGTTGGATCCGCTCAATCTTGGATCAGATAATATTGTTGGTGTCTGGCTTTCCGCCGGCAACGACGTTGCGCCGCTGCTGCGCCAGTTTGGCATTGATACGATTTACGCAACTTTTGTAGATAATAGCACTTACGTTGTTGCATCGATTGATGTGAACGGAACGGAAACCGCGTTTGCCGGCACTTACACAACTGCAGTCAGCGGGGTTGGCAACATCAACACCATCGTGCTGAACCAGTTGGTGCCCACCACCCTCACCAGCGAAGGCATTTTTGAAATCACCAGTTTCGCAACGGGCATCGACGATGACGGGCAATTGCCGGTCGAATTTTCGCTGGAGCAGAATTATCCGAATCCGTTCAACCCGTCCACGCGAATTGCGTTTGAATTGCCCACGGCGGCAACCGTGAAACTGACCGTTTTCAATTTGGCGGGTCAGGAAGTTGCCAGACTGGCAGATGAACAGCGCAACGCCGGTCGCCACGAAATTACATTCGAGGCAAACAATCTGCCGAGCGGCATCTATTTTTACAGAATTCAGGCCGGAAATTTCATTTCGACCCGCAAAATGATGCTCGTTCGATAATTCATTTCAACGACTAATATTATCCGGCGAATCGGCAGCTGCGATTCGCCGGATAAATTTTCAGGTGATCAAACACCTTGCACGAGGCTCCAATGAAAACTTATCGCGAAAATATTTCGCGCCCATCCGCGAAGCGAACATCACGCTTCATCCTTTTGTTTTTATTGATTTTAGTTGCATCGACAAATGTGTTTTCCCAACAGGTTTCCAAACTGAAACCCAAATCCGTTCAAAAAGAAACACCGCGCGAATTCCAGTTTATCGCGTATTTTTTCAGCCAGGCGGTGATGAACAATGTGTTTGCCCGCAACCCGTTTTTGACCGGACAAACCATCGGGCGGTTGTTCGGCGCGAACACAACAACCACCGGCGATGCGGAAACATTTTATTTTGAGCAGCGCATTTTGCCATTTTTTATCTATCAGCCAAAATTGCTGAACGGCAGGGCGATTTTGCGCGCATCGTTCGAAATCGACTGGACGTGGGGCGATCAATCCTACGGCACCGGCGGCAACTCCGGCGCGGCAATTTCTGCGGATCAGGTGAACATCCAAACCCAGAATGTGGAGCTGGAACTGATTCCGGCACCGCGATTTGCCATCAATCTGGGGCTGCAACGGCTGTTCGATACGCCGTATAATCCCTATCGAACCGTGTTCAACACGATGACCAACACCGGCTACCGGCTGGCATTTTGGGGAACCGACGCCGTTGGCATCAACCTGCGATACGACGGCGATTTTTCGCGCTACAAACTGGGCTATTACCAGCTTTACGAAAACAATATTCAGTTGAAAGACGACGTGGTGCTGTGGGAATTGATGGCAGAACGGGACATCACACCAACCTGGCAGCAGGGGCTTTCGCTGTGGTATGTAATGGATCGCGCCAACGGTGCCGGCGGCGTTTCCATTTTGGGTCAGGGGTTGAACAGCCTGCTCAATGAATACAACGGCACCATCCGTTTGCCGCTCGGCAACACGGTCGCCAAACCGTATAAAGCGGACGTGTATTGGCTCGGCACATTCTGGAATCGCAATCCGGAATTTACGCTCGGGCGCGCCGCAATTTCCGGTTTTGCCGTCACCAATCGCGGCAGCATCGATGTGAAAGAAACCGACGGCTGGATGAAAAAAGCGGACATCGAAGGTTACGCCGCCAATTTGCGGCTTGGCTACAAATACGGACAAACCGCAGATGACGCCATTTTGGCAGACCTGATGATCACCTCCGGCGATGGCGATACGCTCAGCGATGGCAAATACAGCGGCGTGCTCACCGGCAACACATGGGCTGCGCCGGGCGCGATTTACATCAGCCACGGATCGTATTTGCTGATGCCGCACGGCAACGTGGTCAACCGCTTTGTTGGCGCGATGAACGATATTTCCAACATCGGGCTGGGATTTTACGGCGGTTCCGTTGCTGTTCAGAAATCCTTTATTCCCAACAAGTTAGCCGCGAAAATCGGATACGCCGCTGCCATCAGCCAGCACGCGCCGCCATTCGGCGGAAAAAATATCGGGCGGGAAATCAACGGGCGAATCAGCTTTCAGCCGCATGTTTTTATGAATCTGGAATTGCACGCCGCATACCTTTCGCTCGGCGATTTTTACGAAAGCAACACGGTAAACGGTTCGCGCGCCCGCACCACCGATCCGGCTGCGAAATCCGAAAAACCGAACAATCCCTGGACGGTTTTTCTGGTGTTCAAATGGCTGATGTTTTAATCGCGCCGGTCATTTCTGCTCCAAAGTAGCGCCTTTGGCGCACATGCAGGAATCTACCGGATTCAAAAAGAATGATAAATTGGCATCAAATACAGGAAATAAAATATGAAAGCATTTCGGATTTTCGCGCTGATCATCCTCGCAGGTGTTGTGCTAACTGCGTGTCCCTACGATGACTTATCGCCGATCGAATTTGAGAATTTGGCATATCAGTATCCGGTCAAAAAAGCCCAAATCAACGATAGCGTGACCGTCGCTTATGTGGATGAAGGCAGCGGCAGCGAAACCATTATTTTTGTTCACGGGCTGGGCAGCTATCTGCCGGCGTGGCAAAAAAATATCGCTGAGCTGCGCAACAATTACCGCTGCATTGCGGTGGATTTGCCCGGCTACGGTAAATCGAGCAAAGGCCCCTATCCCATCGGAATGGCGTTTTATGCGGATGTGCTGGCGCAATTTCTGGCGAAACTGGACCTCCCGAACGCCACCTTCGCCGGACATTCGATGGGCGGACAAATTGTGATGACGCTGGCAATTCAGAAACCGGAAGCTGTCAACAAACTGATTCTGGTTGATCCCGCCGGTATCGAAACATTCACGCCAGGCGAAAAAGATTGGTTCAAACAAGTTGTCACCAAAGCAGGTGTGGCGCTGACGACGCCGCAGCAAATCCGGGCAAATATCGTTGCCAATTTTAACAATATGCCAAAAGACGCGGAATTTATGGTAGTCGATCGCATCCGTTTGCGCGGCGCAACGGATTTCGACAAATACTGTCTGGCAATCGAACAGTCCGTTGCCGGAATGGTTGACGAGCCGGTTTTCGATTATCTCGGCGAAATTTCCCAACCGACGCTGGTCATTTTTGGCGAGAATGATAACCTGATTCCCAATCCCTATTTGCACGGCGGAAAATCAGCATCGATCGGCAAAATTGCCGAAGAAAAAATCCCCGACAGCAAACTGGTGATGATTGATAATTGCGGGCACTTCGCCCAATTCGAACAGCCGGAAGCTGTAAATCAAGCGATTGCATCGTTTATGCAATAAATTTATTGTTTCGAGAACATCTCTCTCACTAAAAAAAAAGCCCCGCTCTGTGTGAGCGGGGCTTTTTTCACGTCCGTTTCGGATCGAATTACGACATGCTTTCGCCGGTGACATCTTTAATCCGGGTGTAATAAATCAGGAATGAGATGCCGGCAAACAGGAACATCAGCGCAACCATCGCCTGCTCGGTGATGGTGAACGGAAACAATTCCCGCAATAAAATTGCAGCGCCGATACCCACCAAAATCAATCCCCATTTGAACGAGGTGAGCGGGTTTTCCGACAACGGTTTATCGGCGAACATTTGTTTGCCTTCGGAAACCAGTCCGCGGTCGATCAGCATGCGTTTCAACCGGTAATCCGTAAACACTTTGATGATGAAATAAAATGCCGTGAAAATGGTCATCGGAATTAAAACTTCTGCAAATTGTACCATTGTTTTCTCCTTTAATTGTGCTGTTAATTTCAATAATTATTTGTGTTCAGGAATCAGGACTTTTTCCAAAAAAAAGATGATGGCGAAAATCGCCGCTGCGCTTAAAAATATCAAACCGTAACCACTGAATAATTCAGTAAAAATGCTCATGGATTTCGCCAAAGTGTTCACCCAGTCGCCTAAAAAGCTGAATTTATGCAACACTTCAATTGTCGATCCCAGCATATCGCCGGAAAAATCTTTTCGCCAGATCAGCACGAACAGGATGTTAGCCAAAATGATTGCGAAAATGCCGCCAAAAATTGATGATTCAACCCGTTTTTCGTGCTTCTCTTCGCGAATAACAATGTGTTCAACAACTGCATCTGCAAAACCTGCGGGAATTTCCGGTGCCGGATCACCCGCCAGCATTTTGGAAATCATACGGTATTGCTGAACTTGCTGAGTGCAGTGCCAACAGCTTTGCAAATGTTGACTAATTTCCGGATCGACGTTCTGCAAATCGGTATCCACAAATTCCTGCAGTTGTTCGTCGTTTAAATGCGCCCTCATGACAAATACTCCTCGATAAAATTGTGTTTTATCAATCGCTCTTTGAGCAATTTCCGTGCGCGAAAAAGATAATTTTTGACTGTTCCTTCCGGCATTTTTAGCGAATCAGCAATTTCTGTGTACGAAAATTGTTGCCAATGATACATCGCCAAAACCATCCGGTAGGCATCCGGCAATGCCTCAACTTCTTTTTTGATCAGTGCATCGCGCTCGCTAACTTCCATTTGTTCGGACTGATCTACCGGTTTCTCAAACTCATTATTTTCAACAACTTCTGACAACTCGAATGATGCATCGTTGCCCATATCGCTGAACAGTTGCAACTTGTTTTTCCGGCAATAATTGGTCGCCAGATTAACCGCAATTTTAGCAATCCAGGTGGACAGCTTGCATTCAAACCGGAAAGACGCCAGTTTTTGATATACTTTTACAAACGCTTCCTGCGCAAGCTCCCGCTGGTCTTCCGGATTGTGAACCATCCGCGCGATCAGTACAAATACCAGCCGCTGATGATCTTCGATCAATTGTTTCAGCGCGGCTCTGTCACCGTTCAAAATCTGCTGTATCTGTAACCGTTCGTCCTGCATTCGTTCCTCTTCGTTCTATTACAATGGACAGATGAGTTATCAAAATGTTGCAGATGTTTTTGATATTTTCAAAATTATTTATTTGATGTGCGCAATTATGCTGCAATTGGTCATTCATATTCATTACTTCATGAGATTCCTGCCTGCGCGGGAATGACTAAAAATGATCTGCCACACCGCTCAAAAAGTAAAAATCAACCCCACGAAAAGTATTATCCAATTCTAATCCGGCGATTCGGATTTTTGTTGATAAAAACCGGGTTTTTCGGTAGATTCGCGGAGTCCAGAAAGTAATCAACACTGCAAAAATATCTGCTTTGGCTGCGAGAATCCACGAATGACATTGATTAACCGATTCAATTTCCGGCGCTTTATTTTAATTGCGATATTGGGATTATTGCAGGTTTCTGCGATTGCCCAATCGCCCCGGCCGGATACCGTCGCCATTCGCAGCGCCGCCGACACACTCACCGAAAGCCTTACCTACAAAGAGATTCGCGGTATCGAACGCGCCGCAACGCCCGCGTTTTACACGCCGCGCAAAGTGCTACACGCTATTTTTTGGCTGCCGCGATTTACGATTGACGCAATGTTGCGATCCACCGCATTCAGCGCTGTTTTTATCGATGAAAAACGCATTTTCAAAAAATTCGAAGATTTTTTTTATCTGTACGAAGACAAGCTGGCCTGGTTTCCGGTGCTCAATATTGTGTCTGGCTCGCCGCGCGGTTTGGGCGTCAATTTTACGTATCACAGCCATTATTTCACATCGCAGGCAAAAGGGGTTTACAATAATAATGACATTTGGGGATTGAAAGGCGCGCTGAGCTACATTTTTTTCCGGCACAATTATTTCTGGCAGTTCGATGTTGAAACCCGGCTGGAAACCGACGATAATTTCCGGTTTTATGGCATCGGGCCGGATCCGCAAAACGATCCGCGCAGCTATTTTTTACCCGGCAGCGATGCGGAACGGGGAATTTACGCGCAGCGGCGACTGCATTTGCATGCGAATATCGGCGTGCGCACATCGTCGAATCTGGAATATTTCTATTCGATTTTTTACCAAAAACGCACTGTTCGCAATCCTTCCGGCACTGCCGCAGACAATTTTTCCAAAGTATTTGATACGGACAGTTTGCCCGGCTCCTTTTTCAAAAGTAAAAAAATTTACAACGAGCTTTCCTTCCGTTTCGATAATCGCGAAAGCCTGAAAATTATCGAACCCGGCACCCGAATTGAAGGCTACGGCGGGCTGGCGTTCGGGCTAAAAAATGACAAAGACCGGCTGTTCCGCGCGGGGCTGGATGCGATGGTTTTTTTGCCGGTTTTCCGGCAAAACAGGCTGCTGGTTCCCAGAATTGTATTTGATATGGTTGAAAATCTCAACGATCGCAACGATATCGCATTTGTGGAATATCCACGGCATCAGGAATTTCGCGGTGCCAGCAGCAAATCGCTGTTGCGCAGCGATAAATACAAAATGACCGCATCGCTGGAATACCAGTGGCCGCTCGCCTACTATCTCAACGGGCATCTTTTTTACGATTATTTGACCGTCGCGCCGGAACCGGGCGATTTTTTCACCGGAAAACCACCGTGGGCCGCCGGTTTCGGCATCGATTTCCACACCGCTTACAGCGAAGTTGCCCGGCTGTTTTTTAGCTTCGGCTCGGAAGGATTGTTCTTCAAGCTGGATGTCGGGCTCTCGTCACTCAACAGAGATCGCTCGGACTGGAAATGAGGCGGGATAATTTCATGAATCGCAAACTACTGATTTTATTGATGTTCGGAACGCTGTTTAGCGGTTGCGCTTCCCGCAGCTTCCGTTTTGCAGATGCGCCAGCGGTTTGGGATTTACAGGACCGGCAACCGATTCCGCTGCCGGAAACGACCAAATATATTCGCGCAGATTATTATTTCAGCGTGCTAGTGCGGCGTCCGGCGGTCAGCGCGTTTAATTTTGTGCCGGGATTACCGGCGCAGGATGTGAACGCTGTCGATCAGGTACCAAAATCGAGCTGGTTCAATCCACGCCTCGGCTTCCGGGAAATTTCACCGCTGGAAATGGTCACCGGCCCGGAGCAAACTGGTCCGCCGAAACCGCCGGTTCGGGTGGTTCGCGCCAAACATCGCGGCAGAAATCCGGGATTTGTTATCGCGGACAGCCGCGACCGGTTGTATCTGGTTAAGTTCGATCCGCCCAATTTTCCGGGTGTGGAAACGACCACCGCGTTCATCGTGAATCGTCTGTTTTGGGCGTTCGGTTACAACGTTCCGGAGGATTACACCTTCTATTTTAACAGCGCGGAAGTGCCGATCGACTCGACCGCAGACATTACCGAAGAGGAAGTGCAACTGGTGCTCGGCTCGGTCGCGCCGCCGCAGGACGGGCTGTATCGCGCCACAGCAAGTCTTTTAATTGACGGGATTTATCTCGGGCCGATAGATGATAAAGGCACCCGCGAAGACGACCCGAATGACCGGATTCCCCATCAGGATCGCCGGGTGATGCGCGCGCTGAAAGTGTTTGGCGCGTTCACCAATCAAACCGATATTCGCATCGATAATTCGCTGGATGTGTACGAAGAAACTGACGGAAAAGGATTTGTGCGCCATTATTTGCTCGATTTCGGTGAATCGCTGGGCGCGCACGGCACAGAACGCGGACGCCTGTGGGACGGCTTTGCGCATGTGTTCAGCTTTCGGGAGATGTTCGGCAATATTGCCACGCTGGGTTTGCGGGTGAACAAATGGGAACATATCGGCTACACGCCGTGGCCGTCGGTTGGCACATTTGAGGCGGATTTGTTCGAACCGCTAAAATGGAAAGAGGCGTATCCGTTCGAACCGATCCGCAAAGCTCGCCCGGATGATTGTTACTGGGCAGCAAAAATTGTGGCGGAATTGACGCGTGAGCAGCTTGCAGCGCTGGTTAGCGCGGCCAATTATCCCGAACCGGAAGCGGCAGATTATGTTTTGGAAACATTGCTGAAACGTCGCCAGAAAATTATTGACGCACATTTCGGCACAGTTTCGCCGGTTGAATTTGCCAAACTGGATGGTGACACGTTGCATCTGGTGGATTTGGGGAAAGTTTTCGGCACCGGTTTTGCCAAAACGCGCTACCGCATTCGCCGGCTCAGCGATAGCGGAAAACAAATGGGCAGCGATGTTTGGGTGGAAGGGACAGAAAATGAGCATTTCACGGTGCCGATTAATCCGTCGGCAATTGAGAGAACGAGCGGCTATTTGCGGGTGTCGGTGCAGGTTTGGCGCGATGGCAAAGCAGCGCCGCGATGGGCGGAATTCCATCTGCGCAGCCGGAAAAGCGGACAGATTGTCCTCGCCGGAGTGGTGCACTGAGCGGTAATAATACTAAATATTGAGGGATTTGATGATTGAGGGATTTGGGGATTCACCAATTCCCTCAGTCCCTCAATCCCTCAACCAACGGTTATTTCCGCTGGTATCCGGGACAATTAACAATTGCTGAATGCGGTAAAACTTTGGCGCCAACATGCCAACCCGCAAAAAAGATAAAATAACACTTGACAATCCCCCCCCCCCCCCTGATAATTTATTCACAGGTTTCTAAAGGAAGTATTCAGGAGGGCAAGAAATATATCCCGTCTTTCCGTATTATAACATTTACATTTTTTTTGTTATACTTTGATTAACACGGTTAACACGCCCATTTTAGTGTTTACTCAACCGGTTTAATACAAGCCTAACCTTTTGGGCGAGTTATTGTTTAAGTATTTATTAATCATAAAGTTACCAAAGGGGACTTCCATGTTAAACAAATACACCTGGCTGTTGTTTTTGGGTATTTCCCAATGGTGTTTTATTGCCAATGCCCAGGATACCACCAGTTTTTTCCCGCATCAGGTGGGGAATCTTTGGGAGTACTATCTTTATACTGATTTCGTAAATCTTGATACCTTTCAAATATATATCACATCAGATTCTATTGATGACACAGGTAATCATCATGTCATTGTTGAGGGTCGATGGATACCTAAAGACAGACCATCTGGTGTTCCTTTTGAAGGGAGTTATTTGATTGATACATTGGGTCAGGTTTTTATGCCCACCGGCAGCACCCATTTACTTTACAAACTTAATGCAGAGGAAGGAGACTTTTGGCAAATTGATTCTTTTCCAGGCGCAGAATATGCACTTGTCGATAGTATTTGGGAAGACTTGATATTCGGCTCACTTTTTACTTTTAAGCAGTATGCATATTACAACTTTATTGATCCAACTGATACAACACTTGGCATAAATTTATGGAACACAATATTAGGTAAAGGAATTGGTATAGTGTATTTAGGGGGCGGTGATGCTTTTGCGGAGATTAATATCCGGGGGGCCGTCATAAATGAAGTATTATATGGGGATACAACCTCAAATATAGTATCAATTGAGAACAGTCTGTTTCTACCGCCACAAGAAATTGTACTCCACCAAAATTATCCCAATCCGTTTAATTCACAGACAACAATTCAATTTCGACAAAAAAACACAGGTACCATTAATCTAATCATATTCGATATAGCCGGTAAAATGGTTAATCGAATTATTTCAAACCAACTGTTTCCCAGTGGTGAACATCAAGTAATGTGGAATGGGAAAGATCAGAAAGGAGGTGATGTGACAAGCGGGGTGTATATTTATCAACTTATTTCAAGGCAACATAAGTTTCAACGTTTAATGTTGCTTATTCGTTAATCTCATCAATTAAATCGGAGGTATATTATGACAAAGCATTCTTATTTATTACTCGTGATCTTTCTTTTGAGTTTTACTTCGGTGCGAAGCTACGCTCAACTAGAAGATCTCGAATGCGGCACAACAAGTTACAGCAAGAGCGGAGAAAGTCATTTAAATTTGAGTCAATTTGGTGGTATTTATATGACTGCTGAAAATGAACTACGAGTATTAGTCGTGTTTGCAAGTTTTCTCGATGATGATTCTCCCCATCCGTATTGGCCTGCCCATTCTCCCCCTGATAATATGAGCGAATTTATTGATCCGGATATGACTACAGGTACAACTCGTTATGCGAATTTTACTCATTATTTTGATGCTATGTCACTGGGTTTGTTTGAAGTTACAGGAGAAGCCGTTTATGTGGAAACGCCAAACAATCAAAGTTATTATGGATCAAACAGAGCGCTAGGAAATAAGGAAATTTTGGAAAACTTGGAAAATGCTGTTGGCCCATCAATAGATTTGAATGATTATGATAACTGGCAGAATTGGGCATCTACGGCGGATAACTATGATATCCAGCCAGAGGCTGATGGAATTGTGGATTTGATTGTCATAATTTGGCGTGGTTTAGTGTGGGCATCATGGGGCGGAGAAGCATCTTTGGGCTATAGTTCAAGCTTCCAAGTAGATGGTAAAACCATCGCAATGGGGTATCCATATTTTTCATCACAAGGTTCAGGCGTCACAGTTCATTCTTGGGAAGCGAGAAATGAAAACTATATGTTCAAAAACGCAATTCATGAAATTGGTCATTGGTTGATCGGTAAACCACATCCATATGGCAGTTCCAATCCAACATATTCCTTTTGGGGTATGCTGACACATCCATTCGATGGAATTTCTACGAATTCGTTCGAGAGGGAACGCTTAGCGTGGATAAACGCAGTAAATATCACAGGAACTGTTACCGCTAACTTGGCAGACTACCTGACTACCGGTATTGCATATAAATATCATCCTTCTAACGGAGCGTCAAATGAGTATTACTACTTTGAAAATCATCAAAAACTGGATGCCATATACGATGATGCTACGGTTAATTCAAATGATAAAGGTATTTTTTTGATTCACCAGAAAGATCTATATAATGATCAGAACAACATTCGGATTAAAACTGCTGGTGGAGACTGGAACTGGGAACACGCACTCACCACAAATGAATGTCCGAGTTCTCCAAATCTCCCTGCATTTCGTAAAATTTTTGCAAATACTTCCGGCACAAATCATCGTGCGACCCAGCCTGTAACCGGAGGTGGTTGGCAATGGGTTTATGCAACAGCAGATGATGATGACAATGTCTATTGCGGCAACTTCCGGCGCGGGGAAAATCTGGATGATTCTTTTAACCCCTCGATTACAAAAGTATTCTCTCCCTGGAGTAACCCAAATACGGATACATGGAGCGGGAACGATACCGATTTCGGGATGGAGATATTAAACCAGAACGGCAGTGTTGTCAACGTAAAATTCTATGTGGGAAACCCTGAGGATGGGCCACCGGCAAAACCTATGGATTTAACCGCTACCGCAAGCGGCACCTATGCGCCGGTCGTATTAAACTGGGAAGCCAATACCGAGCCGGATATGGTCAGCGGCGGAAAATACAAAATTTTCCGGGCAGTCAATTACAGCAGCACGCCTCCAACCGGTGGTTATAGCCTTATCGCAACCATAAATGCGTATGCAGGCGGCAATCCGGTAACTGCTTACACCGATAACGATGTATTTGCCTATCCCAGTTCCATGTATGTGCATTATTACATTCGTGCGAGGGATAACACCAGTAAAGAGTCCACCAACTCAAACTCCGCCAGTTATAACGCGGTTCTCTTTAAAACGGCAACCGGCGAAGAAGTTGTGATCACCCGATATTCGCTGAAGCAAAACTACCCAAATCCCTTTAATCCAACCACCACCATCGCCTTTGCGTTGCCAAACGATTCCCCGGTTCGCCTGACCGTATTTGACAGCAACGGGCGGCAAATTGCAGAATTGGTCAACGAACAGCTTTCAGCCGGGAGTTATGAAATACCGTTTGATGCTTCGGCATTGTCCAGCGGTGTGTATTTCTATCGCCTGACAGCAGGAACCGCATTCACCCAAACCAACAAAATGATGCTGCTCAAATAAAAAGCAGATCAATACCAAAAACCTTTGCGAGAGGGGCCTTCCGGAAAACCGGGAGGCTTTTTTTTTCGGTGATTGATCTGCTAATCAAAATTAAGTAATGTGGCAAACACGGATAGAGAAAATAGCCTGAACCACTATCCGCGAATAACGCCGCGTTCGCTGTTTTCCAGAAAATCTGCAACAATTTGCACTTCGGTGCATCCGGGAAAATCAGCACGAAGTTGCGCAACGGCTTCTTTTTTGGTGAGGCTGCTGCGGAAAACCGATTTGTAGGCTTTTTTTAGATTGCTCAAAGTTTCTGCCGAAAAACCGCGACGAGTCAAACCTACCGAATTCAAACCACCGTATTGCAACGGCTCGCCCATTGCTAAAATATATGGCGGCACGTCTTTCGGCACACGCAAACCGCCCCCGATCATGCAGTGTTGCCCGATGTGCACAAATTGGTGTATCGCAGTGATACCACCGATAATCGCAAATTTATCGATCAGCACGTGACCGGCCATATTTACGGCATTGGATATGATCACGTTATCGCCAATAATACAGTCGTGCGCAATGTGGACGTAGGCCATCAGCAGGCAATTTTTACCAACAATAGTTTTCCAACTATAATCTGTGGCGCGATTTAATGTGGCATATTCACGAATGGTGGTGTTGTCGCCAACTTCGAGGAAGGTTTTTTCGCCATTATATTTCAGGTCTTGCGGAGCGGTGCCCAAAACAGCGCCGCTAAAAATCTGGACATTTTGTCCCAAACGGGTTCCGGAATCGATGTAAACATGTGATTTAATCCGGCATCCCTCGCCAATTTCCACATCCGCTTCGATAATGGAAAACGCCCCAACTTCTACATCCTGTCCCAATTTTGCGTCCGGATGCACAATAGCAGTGGGATGGATAATTGCCATTGAAAACCTCTTTTCACATACATTTTTAATTCAAATCAGCGATCCATGATCGCAGCCATCAGCTCGCCTTCGGCGACCAGTTCGCCATCAACAAAGGCTTTGCAATACAATTTGCAGGATGTTGAGCGCCGCCGAAGCAGTTCGCATTCGATAACGACCTGGCTTCCGGGAAACACCGGTTTACGGAAACGCACTTTGTCCATCGCCATAAAATAGACCACTTTGTCCGATGTATTTTCTGCGCCATCCAGCATCATAATGCCGCCGGTTTGTGCCATTGCTTCAACCAGCAACACGCCGGGCATTATCGGGTGACCGGGAAAATGCCCCTGAAAGAATTCTTCGTTAACTGTGACACTTTTGACGCCAACAATTCGTTTTCCGGGCTCGAATTCGACAATTTTATCGACCAGCAAAAACGGGTAACGATGAGGTAAAATCTTTTGAATCGCTTTGGCATCGAAGATGACACCTTTGGTGGATACTTCCTGATACTTTTTTGTAAGCCTTTGTTTTTTATAAACTTCCCGCAGTCGGCGTGCGAGCTCGATATTGCTTTGGTGACCGGGTCTGGCCGCTAAAATCTGTCCTTTGATGGGTGCGCCCACCAAAAATAAATCGCCGAGCAGATCCAGCAGCTTGTGTCGCGCCGGTTCGTTCGGAAAACGCATTTTGCGATTGTTCAGCAACCCGTTTTCGCCAACGAACACATCGCCTTCCATGTTCAGCGCTTTTTTGATTTTGGGCTCGTTGATGTCTCCCAATTCTTTATCGCAAATGACGACAGCACAATTTTGGCTGCCACCTTTGATCAATCCCTGATCCAGCAACATTTCCACTTCGTGTAAAAAACAGAAAGTTCGTGCCGGGGCAAATTCGGTCACAAATTCGTTCTCCAGCGAAAATAAACCGGAGTGCTGGCTGCCCAATGCCGGATTTTGGTAATCGACCATCACGGTCATCCGCAAATCGTCCAGCGGTAGCGCAACCATATCAATGCCGCGTTTGTCATTCTGAAAATGAAGTGTTTCTTCAACAACGAGGTAATTTTTGGGAGCATCTTGTTCAATAATTCCGGCTTCCAGCAACACATTCACATACGGCATGGCGCTGCCATCGCCAACCGGTGGTTCGCCGGCGGATAGTTCGATCAACAGGTTATCAATTTCCAATCCGGCAACTGCCGCCAAAACATGTTCTACGGTGTATATTCTCGATCCGTCTTTTTCAAGATTTGTGCCGCGCAAACTGTCGATCGAATTATCCTGCACAACGTAATCGACCAACGCAGGCACTTCGACTGAATTTTCCTGATCTGTCCGGTGAAAAACAATCCCATAATTTTCCGGTGCCGGTTTAAAAGTTATGGTTGACCGCTCTCCGGTGTGTAACCCAATTCCGGTAAAAGACGCCGGCGTTTTGATGGTCTGTTGCTTTTTAGCCATCTCTGCAAGCTCCTGATAAATATATACTTAGATCATTTTCTCAAATTAGAAAAACCGGCAACTGCCTGTCATTTTTTTTCCAGCAACGCCAACCGCTTTTCCAGATCACGAATGTGTTTTCGGATTTCCGGCAGATGATCCAGCGATGCTTCAATGCGTTTCATTTTCATGATCGGGCGCGCCGGCGATCCGAACAGCACCTCGCCATCATCAACTTTTTTGGAAACACCGGATTGTGCGGCGATCTGCACGCCATTGCCAATAGTAATATGCCCGATTATTCCCACCTGCCCGCCGATCATATTATGTGAGCCGATTTTTGTGCTGCCGGAAATACCGGCTTGTCCGGCGATTACCGTGTGCGAACCAACGACCACATTGTGCGCAATATGCACCAAATTGTCCAATTTCACACCATTGCAAATACGGGTTTCACCGAGCGTCGCGCGATCGATCGTGCAGTTTGCACCAATTTCCACGTCGTCTTCGATTACGACTTTGCCAACCTGCGGTATTTTGTGAAATACACCTTCGTGCGGGGCAAAGCCAAATCCGTCGCTGCCGATAACCGTACCGTTGTGAATAATAACACGGTTACCGATCACACAATCCTCCCGGACGCTGGCGAGCGGATACAACCGGCAATTTGCGCCGATTTGGCTGCCGTCCAAAATCACACAATTCGGGAAAATTTCGGTTTCATCTCCAATGGAAACATCTGCACCGATGTAAACATGCGCGCCAATTTTGATATTTTTACCAATTTTGGCACTGCTATGAACCACAGCCGTTTCGTGAATGCCGGTTTCGAGCATTTGTTTGGGTTCGTTAAACAATAACAACGCCTGCAAAAACCCGAAATAGGCATCCGGCGCGATAATATACGGCAGGTTGGGCGGTTCATCAACCCGTTTATCAATGATAACTGCGGATGCATTGGATTGCTCCAACCGCGAGCGATATTTGGGATTGGCTAAAAATGTGATTTCGCCTTCGCCCGCCCTGTCAATTTCTGCGGTGTTGTGGATTTGCAGTGCAGGATTTCCAACCAGTTTTCCGCCGATTTTTTCGGCAATCTCTTTTAATGTATAAGAAGGCATTATTTCTCTCAATAGATATACAGACAAATCGTAAATCTTAAAAAAACATAAAATTAAAAACAATCAGAATTATTTTCTGATACATTTTGCCATCAAACTTATAACAATTATGGTAAAATAAATCATACAAAAGGATAAAATTACGAATTTTCACCCAATTGTGCAAAGAGTTAATCTTGCGTCCGTTGCGCAAAACAACAGGTTTTGTTCGATTGATTAATCGTCCTGTTTAAAAAAAAAGCTGAAATGCAATATTGCATCTCAGCTTTCTAACAATTTTTAAACGTAGCATTTTACCTATTTTTTGCTGAGTTCGTCCAACAAACGCTGGGTAATATCCAGATCAGGTTTGGCATAGAGCAAACCCTGGACGGAATCGAGAATCAGGTCATAGCCTTCTTCTTCGCCAATGCGTTTGATAACCGCATTAATATCGTCGATGATCGGTTTGGTCATTTGCTCTTGTTTGCTGTAAAGCTCGCCTTGCGGACCCAATTTTTCGTAATAAAAGCGTTCCAGTTCAATCTGCAATTGCTGAAGTTGGGCTTCTTTTTCAGCTTTTTTCTCCGGGCTCAACAGCAGGCTTTGGCTTTGCACTTCTTCCAGCAATTGCTGTCCGGATTGTTGTTTTTGGCTGAATTCGGTTTCATACTTTGTTTTCAGATCGTCCAGTTGTTTTTGGACATTTTGCCATTCCGGATAATTTTCGAGCACTTTTTGCGAATCGATATACCGGATTTTGGTTTGGGCATTTACGCTTCCCATACCCAACATAAACACAATACTCATCATAAATGTTGCGATCAAAAGCCTATTTGTTTTCACTGATAAAATCCTCCTAATAACATGATTTACAGGGGTTTAGTTGAGAAAAATTATTTAAAATTGTCCGAATTTGAAGTGGACTTTCCAGTCACCTTTTCGATTTCCTAAATTGTCGTAATAGTCGTATCCATAGCCGAAGTCAACACCGATGATACCGAGTAACGGCATAAACAAACGCGCGCCAAAACCGATTGACCGTTTCAGGGTGGAAAAATCGGCTTCTGAAAAATTGTCCCAGACATTTCCGGCTTCCATAAACATCAGACCAAAAATGGTTGGATTTGGTGCGATGGGAAAGCGTACTTCCGCAGTGAAACGCGCCATTGCGGTGCCACCGGATGTAGGTCCAACCCGCCCGTCGTCATATCCGCGCAATGATTCCGAAAAACCGAGCCCGGAGCCACCCATAAAAAAGAGTTCATTCGGGTTAATGTAATAGCCTTTGGTTAAACCGGCAATCGATGCCATGCGGTTTTCGAGGAAAAATACCAGCCCGTATTTCATGGGCACATACCATTCCAGCGTGAAATCATTTTTGATGAAATCTTCATCGCCCTGCAGCGGACCGCCGGCAAGTTTGGTGCGCAAGTTGAACACGGAACCGGCTGTCGGGAATTCCGGTCGGTTCCGGCTATCCCGCCGGATAACTTGCGTTAAACTGATCTGCATCGAGTTTTCTCTGGCGAAAAGAAAACGGTTCAGCAGTTCTTCGTTACGCACTTCCAGAATGCGGTTTTCGGCAATTCGCAAAATCCAGTCGCCGCGAAAGTAGTTGTCCGGCCAGCGGAAACGGCGTCCCAACTGAACCGAACCACCACGTTCTTCCCCATCCCACGGACGGAAAGAGCCGTTGTAGCGCGTACTGAAAATTGAAAAACCGGTGAGCGTTGTGCTGCCAAATGTCCACGGTTCAATAAAACTGAGCGAGAGGTTGCGGTAGTATCGCCCGAAATCCCACTGAAAAGTCAATCGCTGGCCGTCGCCGCCGGTGAGCGGGCGTTTCAGCGAAAAATTGTTCAGCGAAAATCCGACACTACCGATAAATCCGTCACGCTGGCTATAACCGGCGCTCATGTTGGCGGTGTCTGTGGAACGTTCTTCGATGGTTACTTCGAGGTTTACGTGCTCTTCGTCATCCGGCAACAGCTTTACATCCGGCACAACGTTCGCAAAATAATTCAGCACCCACACATCGCGGACACTGCGTTCCAGTTTGCTGCGGTTGAACACATCGCCGGGAAAAATCTTGAATTCGCGGCGTACCACTTTTTCGTTGGTTTTGGTGTTGCCTTTTACAATGATTTCTTTGATCCGCACCACATTGCCTTCGTTGATACGAATTTTGATGTCCACCGTATCTTCACTGACGGGCACTTCCAGCGGCAAAATATTGGCGAATAAATAGCCCTGGTTGTAATAGAGGTTCTGGATATTTTCGCGGATGCTTTTTTCGAAATCTTCCTGATTGTAGATGTCACCTTTTTCAAACAGCAGTTGGGTGCGCAAGATCGGCTCTGTAAAAACCGTGTTGCCTTCGAAGGAAACATCGCCAAAGTAATAGCGGCGCCCTTCTTCAATATATACATCGATAAATAAATCGCGTTTATCTTCACTGTAATAAATGGAATCGCGGACAATTTCGGCATCGCGGAAGCCGTTTTTGCGGCAAAACGCCAGCAAGTTTTGCTGATCCGTTTCGTATTTTTCGCGATCGAAATCCGCACCGCGCCACCAGCGTTTTTCTTTGATTTCTTTAAACGATTTGCGCAATTCTTTGGGATCCAGCTCCTCTGCACCGAGCACCTGAATGCGTTTGATCTGCACTTTTTTGCCTTCCTTCACATTCAGGTTGGCAATAACGCGGTCGTTTTCGGAAAAGGATGTATCGATACTCACCGTTGCCAGCAAATAGCCTTCATCTTTATATTTTTTGATGAGATCGCGCTGGGCTTTATACACCGCAAACGGCGTGAACACCATTCCCCGGTAAAAACCGATCTCTTTATCGATCTCTTTTTTCTTCAGCTTATCGTTTCCGACGACCGTCCAGCCTTCCAATCGCGGATATTCCTCAACGCGGATGATCAGATCGATATTATTTCCGGACTGGCGTTCCGCCAACACCTGAACATTGGAAAAAATATTCAACTGCCACAAATTTCGGATAGCCCGTTGAATATTATCACCCGAAACGTAACTGCTTCGTATCAGACCACTGTTGAGCAAAATGAGGGTGCTGTCTGCGGTCTCATTTCCCTCGATTTTGATAGTATTAATGCGGAATTGCTGTGTTTGCTGCGCATGCGCAGTAGAAATTAAAGCTACCGCAACACATGCGAAAATGATTAAAAAATGTTTCCAGCGTTCTCGAAAATTCATATTGAATAGACCAATTTTATGTTTTAGTACACAGACTTTCAAATTAATCGATTTCCTTAATTTTTCCAAAACAAAAATCACAAGTTACGCCGATGCGCTGCCGGGAACCCGGTAAATTTTTTGCATCACCGGTAGAAATCGACCTTTGGGAAGGCTTTCCGTTTTGCCAACGGTTTCAAATGCCATTCGACGATAGAAAGCTTCCGCATTCGGATCCGCAACTACAGAAATCGTTGCGCCCGGTTTTACAACAGCCATTATAGTTTCGTTTAATAATTTTGTTCCCAATCCGTTTCCGATAAATTTCGGAAGTATCCAAAGATGGGTTATTTCATAGCTGTTTTCGGCGGATTCGATGGCACAAAATCCGGCTATTTCGTTGCCGGTCACCAGTTTCATTACAGTGTGATTACGGATATATTCAGCGGAAATTGCCAGATCATTTTTCCACAAATCCATCCACTCCGGCGGATAATTCCAGTGCATTTTTGCAGCGTGGCTAATTGTTGTCAAAATGGGAGCGTCTTTTGGGGCGGCTATTTTAGTTATTGTTTTTTCGTGACTTATCATGCGAAAATAATATTTTCCTAAAAAGTGATCGACCGGCGCAGGCGAATTCTGAAATCGCGACTGAGATCACGAGAGTTATCAACATTATAAAACGGATCGAACTGGAATTTGCTCATTTCCACTTCCAGCAACCAGTTGTAAAGCAGGCGATATTCCACACCGAGGGTGTGGTTGACGCCCAATTTGGAGTCGTCAACGCCGGCAACTAGCTGCCCGGTGTAAGACATATACACGTCCTTTAGAACATATTTGCCGAGCGTAAGTTCCGAACTTTGTAACAATTGTAACGCCGGATCGAGATTGTTGTTCACCAGCAAAAACGTGGGTCGATTGAAAATTTTGGTTCGATCCTGAAAACTGAGATACAGCAAATACGATGCAAAATTGGAGCGAACCCGCACATAATCCAGCCGGAGTTTGCGCTCCAACTGTCGCTCGATCGGGCGGAATAGCGGGCGGATCAGAAAATTTTGGGTGAGGGTTAAACCCACTTCTCCGGCTTTGTATTGCAGGTTGCGAAAACTGTAGCCGAGGCTGGCCAGCAACTGTTCCTGCGTTTCGCCATAGGGATTTTCCCGGGAAATCAGCTTAAATCGAAAATCCTCCCAGCGACCTTTGGACACCTCTTTTCCGGTGACCGGATCGGTAACGTATAATTTGAGCAGGATGTCGCGCGGGACGCTTTCCCCGCCGATGGCCGCAGCCGATGTATCGCCGCCGGTGACGCCAAAAACGGGATCGTATTCTTCTGTTCGAACGGTGGTGTACGCTGTGCCGTAAACTTCGGGATAAATTTCGTAAACGTTGAACTCCGCGCCAAATCGCTCCACCCGGAAATTCACATCGAGATATTCCACTCGTCCGCGGGAAGATTCCACACTGCCATCTACCCGGAACGATTCATCAACCAGCCGTCCGGTGTAAACAAAACCTTCGGAATTGTTATCGATATTCAAATCCATAAACACTTCGCCAACGTACCCGGGAATGCTCACAAAATAGCGGTTGTTGTTGCCGGGCAACGATTTCATATCCCAGCGCATGTTCATCATAAATTCGATGACGCGGTCATTTTCATCATAAACATATTCGCCCGATTCGTCGTACATTCCGATAAACGGGAAAGTTACCCGGCAATTAAATAGCTGGGTAGTGCCGCGACACAGCGGCAAATCCGGGGGTCCGGCAAAATAAAACGACTCGCCGGGCAACCTGCCGGATGCGGTAAAAAAGCCAATATCGCCTTCCTCCATCATTCCCGGAAAGTGCAGCGGAATGCCGTTTTCCGCCGTTTCCAGCGACAGCACGCCCAAATTCAACCCGACATCTTCAAAAAACCACGGCTCCAGCACCTGCCCGTCTGCGGTGGTTACTGTGGGCTGGTTGTAAATTTTGGCGCGGCGTCCCTGAACCAGCGCTTCGATATTGCGAATGTGGATGAAATTATCATTTTCCGAAAGCTTGACATCCACTTTCAAATTGGTGATCGGCGGAACAACGCCGTCGAACGCCATACTGCCATCGTAAATTTGCAGATCAATTTCATCGAGCAGCGGGTTTCCGCGCGAACCGACGATGCGGGCGTAGAGCTTGCCATCGGTTTTCGGATCGATAAAATACGGTAAAATTTGCGGCAATTCCGCCAGCACATTGCCACGCGCACTCACTTTCAAATCCATCGGGGCGTATTCCTGAATGCCGACAAATCCGGCAACGTTCACGTCATACGCATCGCGATTGTGATACAAAAATCGCCGGACATTGACGATGTGATGATCTATTTGCCAAAAATTACCGCCCTCGATGAGCGAATCCGCCACCGCCAGTTCGATGCCATGGAACACGTTTTCATCCAGCAAATGCCCTTCGCCGATATGCAGCGACCCGGTTAGCTGCGGCTGCGCGAGCAATCCATTTGCTTTTATTGCGTAAGATAGCGAGCCATCAATCACATCGGGATCGCCAAAAATGGTTTCCGCCAAAAAATTGCTTTCCAGATTATTGCCATTCATCCGGAACGATAAACTGTCCGAAACGGCATCCCAGCTGAGCAGCGCATTGGCGACGGTATCGCTGTTCAGCCGCACCCACAAATCGCTGAAATCGAGCCGGCGATTGTTAAATGCGCCATCCACGATTGCGTTGTAATAACCAACGCCGTTAACCACCAAATCCTGAACGCCTAAATTGAACCGCAAACCGGGATTTTCAACAGTGCCATCGATACGCAGATCACCCTGCAAATGGCCTTCCTGCAACACATTGGACCACTCGGGACTGTTGGTGAGATAATCCTGCAGACTAAATTTTTCCAGCTTCACGGTGCCGGTGTACGGCGAATCGGATTTGGAACCCTGAAACACATTCGCCTGCAAAACATCCGGCGCATTAACGCGAATGTTCACGCCGGAAACATCGAATGCCACATCGAAATCGCCGTTGATTTCTTTTGGTTCGCTGTTGACGCGGAATTTTCCGCGATAGCGCTGGTTATCCAGAAAAATATCGGTGATGTTGCCGAACGCAGTCACAATCTGGCGCAGCTGATCATCTTCGGGAACGAGCTTGGCTTTGGTTGCCAGCGAATAATACGGACCGGAAAAAAACATGTGGATGTGCCGTTTGTCCAAAAAAGATTTCAGCACCGGATTGTAGCTGAGTTGCGACATCGGGAAATCGTTGAAATCGAGAATTTCGATTTGCGGGCCGCTGAATAATTTGTGGATCACGCCGCTCAGCTGAAAATCGTCGTCCACATCATCCGTCCGGACGTTGAAGCGCAGCAACTGGTCATCCAGCGTAAACGGTCCGCGCCCGATCGCCAACAGCGTATCCACGCCAACACCCTGATAAACGAATCCGCCGCGAAAATCTTTTTGGCGAAAATTGCCGTAAAAATCGGTATCCACCAATACTTTGCCGTTGTTCAAACCGGTCATCCAGTTGAAATAACCGTCCGGCACTTCGATGTCCGATGCAAGATCGAGGCTGAGCGTATCGGTATTAAAATTGACGTATCCGGTGCCCTGTGTTCGGAATTCGAAAAAATCCGCCCGCAAATACGGGAACCGCAATATTTTCTCGCGAACGTTGTAATCCAGCCGCGTCCGAACGGTGTTGAACGGCACCACGGCGTAAAGCAAATCCGGGCAACGCGCTTCCGCGCGAATATCCATTGTTTTGATCGGACCGAAAAAATGGGCGTTTCCGGCAACTTTTCCTTCGTATGCATATTCAAATATACTATGCGATTGCTTTAGATGGCTCGCAGAAAAATCCCAAACCGACAGTCGCCAGTCCGCTTCCGGATGGAGCACGTTATACAACATCCCGCCGAAACGGGCGCGCCCGTCTTCGATCCGGCAATCGAATGTATCGATCAGCACATCCTGCCCTTCGAACCGCAGATAAAAGCTATCAATTTCAGTGTGCTGATTGTAAATAGCCATGCGCATATCTTTCACCTGCACATCGCCGTTAAACATCAGGCTGTCCATATCAAAATGTTCGTTGATTACCTGCACGCTGCCGCTGAGCCTGGCGTTTTCAATTTGCCAGAAATTGATTTTCCAGAACGGAAGGTTGGATGTCACGTAACTTTCCAGAAAATCAACCGTGGCTTCCCAACGTTTGAAACCGAAATCCACATAACCGGTTAGTTTGATGCCGGAGTTTTCCGTGCCGAGCAACTCGCCATCGAGCGCCAGCGTCACTTCTTCGTTGCTGGCGAGGTAGTCCAGCCGTCCGTTCAATCCGCTGAACAGGGGAATTTGCTTTTCCGCGAGCGTGGTTTGCCAGGGCATTTGCAGCACAACGCTGCCCTCGCGAATTTTTACGTGATCGATTTCCGGAAATTTTTTGATGTTGGTGATAATTTCTTCGAACACTTTTTCCAGTGATAAATCGGGATTGAGCTGACGCGGTTCGTCACTGTAATATAATGTTACCTGCGGGCGAATCAGCTTCACGTTGTTAATGGTTTTGACGGGATCAAAATTGTAAGTGAGCAATTTGGAGGGCGCAAAACTGAAACGGATTTCCGCAAATTCAACCGAAAAACCGGCACCCGGATTGGCCGCGCGAACGTTGTAAAATGAGAGATAATCCGAGCCGATCGAAAAATCGGTGATGTAAAACGACTCGCCCAAATACGGTTGCAACTGGCGGATGATCCGCGCTTCCACCTCATCTTTTACCGGCGTGTATCGCCACACCAGAAAAAAAATCAGCAGCACTGAAAACGTAATAATAAATGTATAGAACAACCAGCTCGGCGGCTTTGAAAAGTGGATGCGATGTGGTTGTTGTGATTCTTTGTTTTCCATTGAAAAGCTGTACGTCCTTACCCGTTACATCTGTGAAACATCTGATTCGCTGCGCGGAATACGCATGCAAGAATATAAACCATAATTTTCACAAAATGTTCAGGGATTTAATAATTTTGAGATGCCGACAATTTCAAAATTGCGATCTTTTAAATCGCGAATCAGTCCGGGAAGCATGCTGTACATCGGCTCTGTTTCACGCTCGGTGCCGAGGTGCATCAGCACAATGCCGCCGTTGAGATCGCTGCGGGCGTTGTCTTTTTCGATGATTTTGAAATACGCTTCCGATGGCGTTTGAAATCCGATTGTCGAGGGATCGGAAATCCAGTCGCGCGTGTCCAGCCCGCGACTCCAGTAAATATGCATGTAGCCGATTTCCGCCGCCCATTTGATGATATCCGGATTTATTTCGCCGAATGGCGCGCGCCAGTACGGTTTCATTTTTTGACCGGTGAGCGCGAAAAACAGGCTGTCGGTCCGTCGAAGCTGCTGTTGCAAAAATTCCCGCGTTACGTCCGGCGCGGTGATGTGCTTTTTCAGGCTGTCGTATTGCGTGAGATGCGGGTGATTGTATGTGTGATTCGCAATTTCGTGCCCGTCTTCCAAAATGCGGTTCACCAAATCCGGGTATTTTTCAACAAATTGTCCGGTGAGAAAAATCGTGGTGCGGATGTTGTTTTCCGCCAAAATATCGAGAATTTCCGCTGCGCCGGTATTCAGCGATCCGCCGTCGAACGTGAGCGACACACTCCGCTGCACCGGGTTTCCCCGGGCAACCGAGCGGTTGAGCGTTTCCACCATCATGCTCCGGTAAATCACCTGAAACTGGCGATCCATTGCCAATTGCTGCTGATTGTTCCAAACGCCCACGCGAATATCGTTCACATCGTAGGTTAGCGGAACGACAAACTGGCGATTGCTGTCTTTCGTGGCGATCTCGCTGACTACCGGCCAGTCGTTTCGCCAGATGTTGATGATCCAGCCGCGCTGCACTTTCAGGCTCAGCGTGTATTCGCTGGAAGTGCTGTTTTCCGTAAAAATATCGCCACTGATTTTTTTGAGCGAATCGAGCGGCGCAGCCAGCATAAATGGTTGATTTTCCGATACTTCAGTCCCGTTATTTTCAACGGAATCCGCATGTCCCGCACCGCGCCAGATCAACAGAAAAGCGCCGATCAACGCCAGCGTTAGCAACGCATTCCAGCCGGCGAGCAGTTCCAGTTTTCGTTTGGACAGGTTTTGCCAAAATTCATCCCAACGGTTTAGCCAAAAGCATTTTTTGCTGCAAAAATAATGGCGATCCATATGCAAAATGCAATCCGTGCAAATATACGATTTGCAGCGATAGCAGCGAATTTTGGTCACTCTATCTGAATGGTTTTGGCAAACATGTGCTTTCATTGGTTGCACTCCGGCAATAATTTTTCCCTGAACAGACGCTTAAAAAGTATCCAAAATAATTCTATTTTAACGCTAAGCACGTCACATTTTACATTCGAATATCAAAAACACCCGAAAGTGTAAATATGCGTCCCCTGCCGGAAAAATCCAAATTTGAACTTGGCGGAATCGGTTTACGAACAAATCATCCTTGCATTACTCCCAAAAATTTTAGATTTTTAGCCACGAAAAAAACGGTTACCGGAGGTCCCATCCGAAATCCAACGCCTAAGTGCGTTTATTTTAACCGTTTTAGATGGAGAATTTTATTATGAAAAATGTTCGCGTTGCGGTTGTCGGAGCGACCGGTTTGGTCGGTCAGAAAATGATTCAGGTTCTGGGAGAACGCAACTTTCCGGTGTCGGAACTGGTGCCGGTGGCATCGGAACGTTCCGCCGGAAAACAGGTGACCTTTCGCGGAAAACCCGTAACTGTGCAACCGCTGAGCAGCACTGTTTTTGACGGCGTAACCTACGCGCTTTTTTCCGCCGGTGGCAGCGTCAGCAGCGAATGGGCAAAACCGGCAGCCGCAGCCGGCGCAGTTGTGATCGATAATTCCAGCGCATGGCGCATGCACGCGGATGTGCCGCTGGTGGTGCCGGAAGTGAATCCGGAGGCAATTGCCCGGCATCAGGGCATTATTGCCAATCCGAACTGCTCAACTATCCAAATGGTGGTTGCGCTCAAACCGCTTTACGATGCGTTCGGCATTCGCCGGATTGTGGTGTCCACCTATCAGGGCGTAACCGGCAGCGGCAAAAAAGCGGTCGATCAACTGGAAGATGAATTGCACAACGGCGGCAAAAAAAATGTGGGTGCGTATCCCCATCCCATCGCATACAATTGCCTGCCGCATATCGATGTTTTTTATGAAGATGGCTACACAAAAGAAGAGCTGAAAATGGTCAACGAAACCCGAAAAATTTTGGGTGATGACAGCATAAAGATTAGCGCAACCTGCGTTCGCGTGCCGGTGGTCGGCGGGCATTCGGAATCGGTGAATATCGAAACGGAAAAGCCGTTTTCGCTGGAAGAAGTTCGAGAAGTGCTGGGCGTTTTCCCCGGCATAATTTTGCAGGATGATCCGATGCACAATCATTATCCGCTCCCCCGCTTCGCCCACAATCGCGATGAGGTTTTCGTCGGACGGATCCGCCGCGATCCATCCATCGAAAACGGGTTGAACCTGTGGGTCGTCAGCGATAATCTGCGCAAAGGCGCCGCCACAAATGCTGTCCAGATTGCCGAATATTTATTGAAACAGCAGGAGCAGCGTGTTCATGCCTGAACTAACTTTGCCACAACTGCCCGAAACACCGCCGGAAGTAATGAACGGGGCAGAACCCATTTTTATCGATCAGGGCAACATTGGCATCCTTTTTTTTCACGGATTTACCGGCTCGCCATACGAAGGGCGGGATTTGGCGTATCATTTCGCCAACAAAGGCTATGCGGTTTGGGTGCCGCTGATTCCCGGACACGGCACAAAACCGGACGATCTGGAAGGCATTTCTTTCAAAACATGGCTGGATACGGCGGAACAATATTATCTGGCGATGAAATCGCAATACAAAACTGTGATCGTCGCCGGGCAATCGATGGGTGGCGCATTGGCGTTGCACGTTGCCGCCAATTTTGCGGTGGACGGGCTGATAACCATGGCTGCCGCCATTTTTGTGAAAGACTGGCGACTACCGTTTCTGCCGTTGGCCAAACAGGTGCTGCGCTTTTATTATAAATCCAAAGGACCGGATATTCGCGATAAAGCGGCGAAAGCCAAAAGTGCATCCTATCCCTACTATCCCCTCACCAGTTTAACGGAATTTTTGCACTTGATTGAGCATGTGGACGGCGAGCTGCCCGCCGTTAACGCACCTTGTTTGCTGGTGCATTCCCGCCGCGATCACACGATCACTTACGAAAATCTGGCCCATATTTCCGGCAAAATTTCATCGACAAAAAAGAAGTTGCTCACGCTGGAAAACTCGTATCACGTAATTTCCGTTGACGGCGAAAAACTGAAAATTTTTAACCAGATTGAGCTGTTTATCAACGAAATTCAGTCCTGATTTTTAGCGCACCCAACTCAAAGAAAATAAATCACTTGGATTTTAATTTTCAAAATGGGTTTGACATTTTCCGCATATTTTGTTAAACTTGCCCGATTGGAGGCTTTTTATTTTTTGAAATTAAACCATTGCGATAACCCCGATTAACATAATCATTATTGGAGGAAACTCATGGCGGCCAAAGGATCAATCATTTTAAAATTATTGATTGTAGTGTGTGCGCTCGCTTTGTGGCAGGTGATATCTTTACCCGGGAAAATTTGGTCGGAAGAACAATATCTCGAATCAACCAGCCGCGACAACATGAACTCGATTTACGAAGCTCAGATGTATTATTACAGCAAAACAAAGCGGTTCATGCCTGAAGATTCGCTGGAATACCTTGTTGATTTTATCAAATCTGACTCCGCTTTAAATCAGCGTCAAAAAATCGGCCAGTTGAGCCATGTCCTCAACGACAGCGTTAACCGCATTCTGGATGTTCCCACCATTCGCGCGATGATTCCCATTTCCAGCTCGTTGCGGGAAATCAGCGGTGATCTGGAATTTAATACCCGTTATTTTGAGCGCCACGACAACATTATGGCGCACAAAGACAAAGTTGTGGAAAACCTGAACAAAATTACTGCATCCGCCGAATTCCCCAATTTCAGCAAACTGCGTAATTATATCGATTCGCTCAGCACGCTTCAGGAACGCATGAATGAACACAAATTGCAAAATGTTGCCCAAATGGCGCAACGCTATGTGGATTCGATGGTGGTTTATCTGCCCAAAATTGAGATGGACCGGGTTCAGTCCTATTGGTCCGGTCAATATTCGCTCATCAACGATATGGTCAAAGATATCAAGAAAACCGATATCATGCAGGTTTCCAGCGTTGCGGACCGTTTGAAAAAATTTATCGATCGCATCAACACCGCAATGGCAGAATTAGCGACACTCAATCGCCAGCAGGATGTTAACATGCTTCAGAAATACAAGTCCGGCGTTGGCAAAGTTTACAACACATTTTTGGAACCGGACAATTTCCTGACAACCGAAAACAACGGTATTTTGCAACTTAACGAAATCGATTCGATTCTGGTAAAACTGGACAAAAGTAATTTTTATGATCCGGATGAATTTGATGGACAACAACATTATCTGGTCAGCTTTCAGGAAGGCAGTTCCAATCTGACGGTTGAATCGCCGAATCTGCTGGATAATTTCCAGAATGAGTTAAAATCCGCATCGCAGCCGTTGATGAATATTCCGTTTGTGCAATATATCGACCAAATGAATAATTCGCTGGACAGCACCATCAAAGTTATGGATGACGCCAAAAACGAATATCGCTTGAGCCGCTACAGCACGGATATTTTGTTGGGAATCAAAGAAGTATCTGCAGAAATGAAGGATTTGGGTAACATTAAGTTTTATCGCTATGTCACCAATTTCAAAAATTTTGTAGATAAAGTGAATACCGAAAAACGCCTTTCCGTGATGAAACCGGTTATCGAAGATATCCTTAATCCAATGGATACTTTGGCTGCACGGATCAAAACCAAAGATGTCAGCGATCTGATGGAACGGATGAATTATTTTGATACCAAAACCAAACAACTGGATTCGCTGATTCAGAACAACAACAAAATCCCCGCCAGGGTTAAACGTGACGTGCCGTCATTTTCCGCCTCTTTCCAAAACGTGTACAGCATTATTGAAGAAATGAAGTCTTCATTCAATGCTTCAGATGCAGACCAGATGGTTGCCTCGGCAACAGAAATTGAAAAAGCACTTTTGGAAACGCTCAACGGACAGAATGAAACCGTGCATTATGTTTTCAGCAAATCTCATGAAAACCATGGGTATATCGAAAACGGTCAGAAAAGTTGGGAAGCTGAGTAGTAGTTTTGCATAATTCTGCTGCGTTAATTACGAAAATATGAAAAAAATGTAGATTGGGCTCAAATCCTAATTTATATTTGCCAAAATCATAACTTACTGTAATTAACACGGTTGTGTTGATACTGAACCGCCAGACGACGGAACAGGAGAAACGCTGGAATGGCAGAATTAGTCAATAGCATAAGTTTTCAAGATAATTACCTCATTTGGCTGCTCGCAGAAGCAGATTCCGATCAGTCTATACACATCAAAAGGGTAGTGGAAGCACCACTACCCTTTGTTATTAGTTACGAAAACCTCACCAAGCCCGCCGCTGCGCTCGAAATAGCCAATCGCTTAAAATCACTGGCAAGCAGAAACGGAATGACCACCGAGAATGTGCGGTTTTTGTTACCTGCCCGTTTCGGGCTGGTTAAAAAAGTGTTGCTGGATCAATATGTTCCGGAAGCCGTGCATGAACAGATTATCCATAGCGAGCTATCGGAAACACTGGTTTCCCCGTTGGATGATTACCTGATTTATACGCCACCGTATTCGCGGGAAAATAATTTTCTGGAAGAACGGCTGGTAGTCGCTTTCCGGAAAAAATTATTTGCCTTGTTCCGCGATGTTGCCGCAAATGCGGAAATGAACCTGAGCCAGATCAACCTGAATACATTTGCGTTGGATGCGCTGTTCCGCCGCTTATACCCTAACATGCTTGGCGAAACCATGCTGGCAAATTTTACGGAACACGGTGTCGAAGTTACGCTTTCCGCACAGAGCAATTTCTTGAATTACTTTTTTAAACCATATTCTAAATCGCTGCAAAAAATTGATGAACTGGATGATCAGCAACTGACCGATTTTTTTGTTGCAATGGTTGACGACATCCAACGTCCGGGTTCGGTAGATTTTCCGCTGTATTCGATTTCCCAAATTTACCTGTTTGGCACACATCTCCGGGAAAAGCTGGTAGATGCCCTGCAATCAGAAAATCTGCCAACTGCCAGAATCCTAAATCCAATGGAAGTCAACGACTGGCAGATTATTTTGAACGAGAAAAATCTGGAAGACGAACTGCATCGCTTTATCGAGCCGTTGGCAAATGCAATAATGTAATTTGATAGCAATGCAAACAAATGCTATCCGCGCATTATCACTCTAATTGCGAGAAAAATTATGATAAATCTCAACTTACTGGATATTCCGAAGGGTCAAAAAGCACCGGAATTTACAGGCCCAAAACCAGATAATGAAGCAACCCTTTTAGATGAATCGCTGGATTTTTTTGAATCAGAAAGAGAAACCTTCCAGCCCAAAACAGAGGAACCGATTGAGGACAATCAACTGTTTGCAATCGACGATATTGATACGGAACCGGTTGATGATTCTTTTTCGAAAACATTGAAAACAACCGAAGAGCATGTGGAATCTTTTGATGAAGATTTTGCAACGAAAACGGATGAAAACAAAGGCTCCTGGGTAAAAATGCTGGGTATTGCGGCAGCTGTTATTTTACTGCTTGCGATACTTTATTTTGCTGTTTTACCGCTGATTACCGGGGGTGATGCGACACAACCGGAAACGATACCGCAAACCGTTGAATCGCCGGTCGCAACAGAATCACCTGCTCAGCCGCAATCCAATATTCCACCGGAAGTTGCTGCGCAATATCGCCTGAACACTGCAGAGAACAGCTATCGGATCAATCTTGCGAACCGTTTGCTGGAATCGCGGGCAACCGGCGGCAATCATCAATTGGTGGTGATTACGGATGGATATGCCTACACCAGCGTTCTGGCGGATTCGCGGGATGCAGCCAATCGCTACAGTGCCAACCTCAAAAGCGCATTGGGCGGTAATATTACACCAAAGCTGGAAAGCACCGAAGCAACGACGGTTTCCGGAAGATCAAAAGTGATCGCCAATTTCTCGATGCGGTTGTCTGAAACATCCGGTTCGCCGCAGGCGCAATCCTTCAACACAGTTTTGAACGACCAGAATTTTGACGCAACAACAAAAGCATTGGGCAAACAGCACAACACACGAATCACATATTTGAAACGTGGCGATCAATCCCGCCAGGGCACGTTAACGGCAACCAATTATTATGTGCGGATCAGCGGAACGCAAAAATCCGTTACCGCTTTTATTGGTGATTTGGCAAAACAATTTCCCTCAGTCAACCTGCTAAAAATGTCGTTATTCACCCCCAATGCCACATCCATTAACAGCAACGCCGTAACTGCAAATCTGGAACTGGTATTTTATTCACCGGTTCGATAATTTCCGATAAACAATCCGGGGCGCCGATTCGAGCAAATCTGCGCCTCCGGGAATTTGAGTGGTTCATATTCCCAATCCAATTTATTTTCGTATCGCCTTTCCTGAACCAATGCAAGCAAAATGAATTTTGTTTAGCCTTTTGTTATCCGGCTGCAATTTGTTAACTTTTCTGCCTTGGTAAACGATGGAATTGTCCGGGGAATGTCACCCGTTTTGCACGCTGTTTTTTGCCGAAAGTGAACGAAAATAATTCGCTATTTTATACAAATCTAAATACGAGAGTTTTATGAGGATTATATCCGGTAAGTACAAAGGCAGGCAACTTCAGTCTGCTAAAGACCAATCCATCCGACCAACAACAAACAAAATCAAAGAGTATATTTTTGAGCTTATCGGCGGGTTTGTTAACGAATCCGTTGCACTTGATTTATTTTGTGGCTCCGGCAGTTTGGGGCTGGAATCGTTGAGCCGTGGCGCAAGCAATGTAACATTTGTGGATAGCGCCCAATCTTCTTTGCGGGTGTTGCGCCGTAATATCGGCATTCTGAAAGTGGAAGAGCCATTCAAAATTCTACGAAAAGATTCGCTCATGTTTTTGAAAAGCAATCGCCAGCCATTCGACCTGGTTTTTGCCGATCCGCCATATCAATGGGCAGATTTTGATCGTCTGTTTTCTATGATGTTCAAAAAAACCAACCTCAGCGAAACCGGATTATTTGTGTTGGAATGCGAAAAAACAGTTGAACTTCCGGTAAATAGCGATAAATGGGAATTGCTTCGCCAGAAACATTTTGACCGAACGGTCATCAGCTTTTTCAGCCGAAAAGGGATTGTTGAATGAGAACGGCAATCTATCCGGGAACTTTCGATCCGATAACCAACGGACACCTCGACGTTTTGGAGCGCGCCACCAAACTATTTGATAAAATTGTAGTTACGGTCGGAAAAAACACCTCCAAAGCGCCGCTGTTTCTCACGGATGAACGCATCGAACTTATCCGTGAAGTCATTAATCAGTTGGATACAAAAGCTGTTTTGGAAGTGGAAAGTTTCGACGGATTGATTGTTGATTACGCAAAAAGAGTCAACGCGACGGCTATTATACGCGGACTGCGTGCGATTTCCGATTTTGAATATGAATTTCAGATGGCGCTGGTCAACCGGCGGCTGTCCAACGGCATCACTACTGTTTTTTTGATGCCGCATGAAAAATACACCTACCTCAACTCCAGCATTGTAAAAGAAATCGCCTCTTTTGGAGGCGATATCTCATATTTTGTGCCACCGCTAATCGAAGAAGCGATGAAAAAAAAGCTGGAACAGCGCAAATAACAGCGCTATTTTTTCGGACGAATCATCGCGAACATGCCTTTTAGCTGCTCTCGCGGCATCATTTGCGCCACAAAATTAAACTGCCCACCCTGTAATTTTTCAGCACCGTCAATTGTCACGCATTCGCCGGTCAAATATGGCGACATATCGGACATCATAAACACTGCCAAATTTCCCAATTCTTCCGATTTCCCGAAACGTCCGGTTGGTAATCGTTTGAGATAATGTTTTTCAATTTCCGGGCTTGGCATTAGCCGTTGCCATGCGCCTTCGGTTGGAAACGGCCCCGGTGCGATCGCATTTACACGAATACCGTAAGTTGCCCATTCGAACGCCAGCGTGTTGGTCATCGCATAAACGCCCGCTTTGGCGCAAGCCGATGGCAGCACAAACGCGGAGCCGGTTTCGGTGTAGGTGGTTACGATGTTCAAAATTGAACCGCCGGCTTTCTTTTCAATCAATTTTTTGCCGAAATGCTGGGTGCAATTAAACGTGCCGTGCAACACGATATCCACCACGGTTTTGAACCCGTTGGCGGAGAGATCTTCCGACGGACAGTAAAAATTACCCGCTGCGTTGTTGACCAGCCCGTTCAGTTCGCCAAATTCTTCGGAAAGCTCGGCGATCATTTTTCCAACAGCGTCATAATCGCGCACATCAACCGTTTTGTAAACAACTTTTCCGCCCTTCTCCCCTATTTGCGCGGCGGCGGTTTTCAGCTTTTCTTCGGTGCGACCGCAGATCGCCACATTTGCGCCGTACTCGGCAAAATGGGTTGCCATTGCCAAACCTAAGCCGCTGCCACCACCGGTGACCAGAATGTTTTTTCCGGAAAGCGTGTCTTTCGTAAACATTTGTTTTTCCTCGATTAATTGCAGTTTTGTTTCGCCAGATGATTTAAAATGCCTTCGAGATATTTCCAGAATTTTTCGACCGTGGAAATCTGCACCCGTTCATCCGGAGAGTGCGCACCCAGAATTGTGGGGCCAAACGAGATCATATCCATTCCGTCATATTTATCGCCGATGATGCCGCATTCGAGCCCCGCGTGAATGGCTTTCACATGAATTTCGGTGTTAAACAGCTCGCGATAGACTTCTTTTGCGATGTGCAATAATTGGGAATCGGGATTGGGCTGCCATGCGGGATAACCACCGCCCTGATGAATCCGGGTGCCTGCCAATTGTCCGAGCGCCGAAACACTTTGCGCGATGCCGGAAAGGCTGGAACCGACGGAACTGCGCTGGCTGGTTAACACGCTGATATTTTTTTCGTTTGTTTTGACAACTGCCAGATTTGTGGATGTTTCCACCAAACCGGGAACAGCGTGGCTCATCGCTAAAACGCCATGCGGCATGGCGTAAAGCATATTCAGCAATGTGTTGTGCTGTTTTTGGGTGAGCATTTCACCCGGTTTTTCGAAACCGCTTTCGGCGATTTGCACAAAAACACCGGCATCGGTCAATTTTAATTCATCGCGGAAAATGTCCTGATATTTGGCTGCGGCGGTTTTCAATTCGCCCAGTTTTGCGGTGGGCAACGCAACAATCGCATCGCATTCGCGGGGGATGGCGTTGTGTTTGCTGCCGCCATCGAGGTGCATCACCCGTAGCGAAAGCGGGTCATCGACATCTTTCAGCAATCGGGTGATCAGTTTGATGGCGTTGCCTAGTCCGGCATCAATTTGCAAACCGGAGTGCCCGCCCTGCAATCCGCCGACACGAACGCGAACAACGCTGTAATTTGCAGGCACCGCTTCGTTTTCGAGATCGATAAACAGCTCGGTATCTTTCCCGCCCGCGCAACCGATGTAAATATCGCCGTCTTCTTCGGAATCCATGTTGATTAAAATACGCCCTTCGAGCATATCATCGCCAAGCTCGATGGCGCCGGTTAACCCGGTTTCTTCGTCGATGGTGAACAGGAATTCCAGCGGGCCGTGCACCAGATTGGTGCTTTCCAGAACTGCCAGTGCCGCCGCCACGCCGATACCGTTGTCCGAGCCGAGGGTGGTGCCGTCTGCGGTAATCCAGTCATCTTTGCGGAGCAGGCGAATCGGGTCTTTGCTGAAATCGTGTTGGGTATCTTTATTTTTTTCGCAAACCATATCGAGGTGGCTTTGCAGCACGGCGATCGGCGCTTTTTCGCAGCCGGCGGTTGCCGGTTTGCTGATGACGATATTTTTCACACGGTCCGATTTGTAGCTTAATCCGTTGCGTTCGGCAACGCTGATCACATATTGGCGCACTGCGTCCTCATGCCGGGAGCAGCGCGGTATCTGGCTGATTTGATAAAAATGTTCCCACATTAATTCCGGTTTAAGCCCTTTTATGGCATCTTTCATGGCTGGATCCTTCTGTAAAATGAGTGTTTTATAACAAAATTTAGCTGTTTTCTCTCAAAAAATAAAATTCAAAAACAGCTGTTGAACAAGTGATTTCTAAGTTTGTGGGTAGTTTACGCGACACCGCGCAAAAGCGCAAGCGGGATAAAAAGTTCTCCGGCCAAAATAAAAAAGCCTTCAGGAAGACGCCGAAGGCGAAGGCATCCTGAAGGCTGATAACGCAATTTTGGATTCACATTTTTGGATTAATACAGGATTTCCGCCCAGCGTTTTCCGGCGACCAGTTCGGCATGTTTGCGTTCCCATTTTTCTTTGGAACCTGCCATTCGCGTAAATACGGATTCGAGCACTTCACGAATTTTTTCTGATCCAACGATGTAAACATATGTTTTTGAATCGTTTAGCATCTTCCAGATTTCGTTGCTGCGTTCCTCGATTGCATAGTCCAGCGCAATCGGATCGTCCCAATGCGGGCGCGGGCTGAGCGCTTTGAATGCTTTGAAAGTATCTTCATCGTAATAATTGGCGAAATCGTCGTTTTTGTCATTCATGTAAAGCAACTCCAAACCGGTGCGGGCACCGTAGAACAAACGAACTTGCCCTTGCCAATCGCCAACATTGTTGTAAATGTGTTTGGTGAACGCGCGGAACGGTGCGATACCGGTTCCCATCCCGATCATCAGCAGGTTGGATGATTTATCTTCCGGCACTTCGAACGGCAATCCGTAGGGCCCGGACAGGGTGATTTCTTCCCCAACGCCGCGTTCGCACAAATAATTTGATGCTACACCGGCAAATTCTTCGCCGCTGAATTCATCGATATAATTGCAGCGCCGGACGCAGAGATTCAACTCGGTTTTGCCGGATTTCAATTTTTTGGGCAAATCCGCAATGGTGTACAACCGGAAATGCACTTCGTTGCCATAGGCGTGCGGTCCGGGAACCAAAACGCCAACACTTTGACCGGCTTCAAATTCCACATCGCCGTTGTTCACTTCAAGAATCAAATCGCGCACTTCAACGGTATCGTAAGGTGTGAGGCGCGTAGACTTTTTAATTTGGGCTTTGAATTGATTCTCGGTACTATAATCTGATAAACTCTTCATTTCTTTCCTCCGTAGATTTAACGAGGGCTTGGTATCGTTATTTTGATTTATTCATTTTCTGTATTGATTACCGTTAATTTTTTTTCGCAAATGAGCGAACAACTGCAACCCTGGCAACCGCCGCGTCCGGCGAGTGCGTCCTCATCAGTCGAATAATCGGCGAAGCTTTTTTGCCATGCTTTCTGCACGATTAACCAGATTCCCATCATCGCAAATACTGCCAAAATCGCAAACAAATAATGCATTATCATAATTTACAGCTCACGTTTAATTATTGTTCATTTTGAAAAATCAACCGCCCAATCCGGCGAAACCCATAAACGTTAAAGAGAGAATACCCGCCAGCATCAGCGTGAGCGCCGTGCCTTTTACGACGTTGGGCACTTCTGCCAATTCGAGTTCTTCGCGTAAACCGGCCATCAACACCAGCGCCAGTGTAAATCCAACGCCGGCACCCAGCGCATAAACGATGGATTGCACAAAACTATAGCCTTTGCTGGTTTGAAACAGTGCCAACCCCAAAATGGCGCAGTTGGTGGTAATCAGCGGGAGAAAAATACCCAATGCGCGAAACAGCGCCGGACTAATTTTTTTGATGATCATTTCCACCAATTGCACGGTTGAAGCGATCACCACGATATACGAAATCAACTGTAAATATGGTGCGTTGATCGCCATCAGCAGCGAGTGGATGCCATACGCACAAACGGAGCTGACGAGCATCACAAAAATGACCGCGCCACCCATTCGCGAAGCCGTTTCGATTTTGCCGGAAACGCCCAGAAACGGGCAGATACCGAGAAAATATGCCAGCACGAAGTTGTTGATTAAACAGGCATTTAGAAAAATATAACCTAACGATTCGTCAACCATGATATGTCCTGTATGTTTTCAAATTTTAATGATCGATTAACCTTAAATTTAGCTCGCTGCCAATCCTGCTTTTTGCTTTCTGGCATTGCGTTCTTTCATCGCGTTAAAAATAAGCAGCCATGCACCGAGCGTAAAAAAGCCGCCGCCGGGCAAAATCATGACTATCCACGGTTCAAAACTTTCCGCAAAAACCGGGAAGCCGAACAGGCTGCCGCTACCCAAAATTTCGCGCACAACGCCGAGACACAGCAGCGCAAAAGTGAAACCCAATCCCATTCCCAAACCGTCCATCACCGAGTTACCGATGGTATTTTTGGATGCGAACGCTTCCGCCCGTCCCAAAATCACACAGTTCACCACGATCAGCGAAATGAACGCGCCCAACGCTTTGTGAATATCCAGGCTGATCGCCTGAATAACAAATTCAACAATCGTTACGAATGTCGCGATGATCAAAATGTAGGTTGCAATCCGCACCTGTTTGGGGATGAATTTTCGCAACGTGGAAACCAGAATGTTGGACATCAGCAAAACAAACGTGGTTGCCAGCCCCATTGCCAGCGCGTTGATTGCAGAGTTGGATACTGCCAGCACCGGGCACATGCCCAGCACCTGCACAAAAACCGGGTTTTCCCGCCACAACCCTTTAATAAATTCATCTGTAGAAAGGGTGGATGTGTCTTTCGATGTATTCATATGTCATTACCTGATTGGTTTTCAGTGCTGAACCGCGGATAAATCCGTTGCGGTTTTGGCATTTTTCAATGTTTCGATATTTTGGACCAGCAACGGAATTATTTCGCCGGTATTGTTGCGCAGCAAATTGGCAATTGCTTTGGATGAAATGGTTGCACCGGTGATATTGTCAACTTGCCACGGATTTGTTTTTTCACCTTTTTTGACCCATTCAACGGGATTTTTTACCGCCGAAAAGTCATCCATTACTGAAACGTCCAGAGCCTCAAAGTTTTTTAGAAAATCCGCATCTTTTTCGATTTTATCGCCCAAACCCGGTGTTTCCTTGCTTTCCAGCACCTGAAACCCGATGATGGCTTGCGATTCGGGCGAGTAGCCGTAAATAACCCGGATAATATCCTGAAATCCCTGACCATTGGCTTCGATAGCGACACCAACCAATTCATTTTGATCGTTGTATCCGGCGTAAACAACACGCACACCTTTTTCGGCTTTTTCAACTTCTTCGAACTGTTTGTTTTCATTCAACTTAAAGGCAATTTTTGTTGAAGCGCCAGGAATTACAGCAAAAATTGCTTTTTCCAATGCAGCAGCTTTATTTGTTTCGATTGCCGGGAGTGTCGCCTGAAAAGTGAACACAATCAAAACCGCACACAGAATTCCCACGCCGCCCATCGCCCGCAACATATGCCAGGTGTTTGGCTGATCCGTCATGTTTTGCAAGTCTGGTTGACTCATGTTTTAACCTATTATTTATTCTGCAGTTAATCGCATTTTTGAATATCAAATAAAATAAGCGTTACGCTTTTTTGGCAACTTTTTTTGTCCCGTAAACCCTCGGTTGAATCAACCGGTCTATTTGTGGCGACGCCGCATTGGCGAACAGAATGGCATACATCACGCCTTCCGGTAAACCGCCCCACAGCCGGATCACCACCACCAACAGCCCGATAATTGCACCGTAAATAATTACGCCCGGTGTTGTAACCGGCGATGCCACCATATCCGTTGCCATAAAAACAGCGCCATACATCAAACCGCCGGAGAACAACATAAACATTGGTGATGGATAAATTTCCGGATTGATCAGATAAAATACGCTGCTCAGCGCTGCCACCGTCACAAAAATAGATGCCGGAATTCGCCAGTTGAGCATTTTCCGGGCAGCCAGATAAATACCGCCCAGTAAAATAATCAGTCCGCTGGTTTCGCCGAGTGAGCCGGTGGTTAATCCAAAGACGAGATCGTATGCTGAGGCAAACTGGTGATCGAACTTCATTGCAGAAAGCGGCGTTGCGCCGGTAACCGCATCGTAAACCGGAACGGTAAACGGGAATGTAAATGTTGAGCTAGGCAGTGATGTAAAGCGATCTGCCGCAAAAACGGGATGCCAGGTGGTTATCGCTACCGGAAAGGCAGCTTGCAATAATGCACGCCCCACCAACGCAGGGTTGAACATGTTCATGCCGAGTCCGCCGAACAAAAATTTGCCCAGCGCGATCGCGATAATCCCGCCAAACGCGACCATCCACAGTGGTAGTCCGGGCGGCAGGGTCAACCCGTAAATCAATCCGGTGATGGCGGCTGACCAATCGCCGATTGTGCTTTCTTTGCCGTTAAATCTGCACAAAAAATGTTCTGTCAGCACCGCGGATGCCGTCGCCATTGTCAGCGAAAGCAGCGCAACCAGCCCGAATGCATAAATCGCAAATCCGGCAACCGGCAGCAGCGCGAATACAACGTTGCGCATGATGACATCGGTGCTCGATCCGCTGCTGATATGCGGTGAAGTGTGTATTTCCAGTGTTTTGTTGATGCTCATAATTAGTTTTTCGTTTTGTGCTGTTACCGAATCAAAATTGTATTGAGGCGCCGCTCAACTACCGGTATTATTTGTTGGGCTTGTCAACGCCATGCCCCGACCGAACGCATCAGGATGCTTTTTTCTCGCGTAAAACGCCTTTGGCGATGCGAAAATACTGCACCAGCGGGATATGCGACGGGCAAACATACGAACAGGAGCCGCACTCAAAACAGTCGAATAAGTGATACTCTTCCATCATTTTTTCGTAATCGCCATTTTTGGCGAGCATTCCCAATCGCGAAGGATTGAGAAAAATCGGGCATGCATCCACACAATAGGCGCATTTGATGCACGGAAATACCTTTTGCTGGGTACTCGCGGTTTCCGCTTCGGTGAATGCGACGATGCCGGATGTGCCTTTGGTAATCGGAATATCGAGACTGGAAACGGATTGCCCCATCATCGGACCACCGAGAAAAACCCGGCTGACATCTGCTTTCACGCCGGCTTGCTCCAACGCGTAACGCAGCGGCGTACCGATCGGAATCAGATAATTGCCTTTTTTGGTGATACCCGGACCGGTAATCGTGATCACGCGTTCCTGAATACCGCGACCGTGCGGCAGTAACCGCCCGATTTCCGCAGTCGTTGCCACGTTGATGACCACCGCCTGCACATCCACCGGCAAACCGCCGGATGGCACTTCGCGATTCAGCAACGCTTTGATAAGCATTTTTTCCGCACCCTGCGGATATTTTACCGTCAGAACCTCAACAGTCGTGTTTCCGGCGAGGTCCGCGGGAATCGCGTTACGCAGCCGTTCGGCGGCATCCAGTTTGTTGGATTCAATGCCGATGATGCATTTCTGCACACCGGTCACTTTCATCAAATAACGAATGCCCATAAAAATATCGTCGGTTTGCTCCAGCATCACCCGGTGATCTGTGGTGAGAAACGGTTCGCATTCGATGCCGTTGATAATCACCGTATCCGCTGATTTTCCCTCGGGAATTTTCAATTTCACATGGGTCGGGAACGCGGCGCCACCGAGCCCCACAATGCCGGCATCCTGAATCGCGTTCAGAATTTCGGCTGGCGTGGCGGTTTTCCAATCGCAGGGCGTGCCTTCCGCAACATCTTGCCCGGATGCGGGAAACGGCTGGAGGTAAATGCTCATCACCATTTTTCCGTTGGAAGCGGGTGCCCAGTTAATCCGTTTGATAGTTCCGGAAGCCGGCGCGTGCATCGCAACGGACATAAAACCGTCCGGTTCGGCAATTTTTTGCCCACGGGCGACTTCCTGCCCTTCTTTAACGATGGGCTTTGCCGGTTTACCGGCGTGCTGCGAAAGCGGGATAATCATCACCGGTGCGAACGGGAATCGGCGAATGGGCATTGCGCTGGTTTCCGTTTTCGCTTCCGGCGGATGAACACCGTGAGGAAATGATTTAAATTTAGTATTTACAGACATTTCGTCGTTCGTTTCAGTTTCCGTAATAATTGGGGCGACCGGTTTGGCCGCCCCTCAGTTTAGCTTCTTTAGTTATACTTTTCAGCCCGTTTGATCCATTTGTCGATGTCCTTTTGGGAGCGATCTGCCGGCAATCCGGGGTGGATCACTTGCGCGGTGCATTTTTCCGCCGCTTTCACGATATCCTGATACGGTCCGGCGTTGGGATCTTTGATAAAGGCTTTTTTGTTCTCGTTATACGCAAAGATTTTGTTGTTCAGCTTGATGCACTCATCGCAGGAGGTGCATTCGTCGGTATCGATCCATGGCGACATGTGCTCGCCGTTGGTTGCCTGAGCGGCTTCCGCAGGTGCAGCAGATGCGGCAGAACCGTTTGCCAATGCTTCGAAACCGTTGCCGCTACCGCCGGCCATTTTCATCAAACCGGCTGCAATGTTGCCTACAACTTCTCTGCGAATCTTTTCTTCCAGATTTTCTACCGGAGCTTCCGCTTCTTTAACGCCGGCCATTGCTTTCAGCATGATCCAGAAATCACGACGATCTTCTGCGGATTCCACAATCGCGCTGGCGACCATCACCCGGCTGAGGTGTTTTTTGCGATCCACAGCCCAGATAAACGGCACTTTGCCTTCGCGTTCGTCTTTGTCCATATCCAGAAATTCGCTGAACGGAACCATGTTTTCGTTCCATGCATCTTGCGGCACTTTGCGGAAATGCTTCCGGAAACGTGCTTCGGTCAGTGCGAAATCTGCGAATGTCATCGGCACTTCCAGCGTTTTTTCGCGGCCACCGTCAACATAATTGAGGGTGTAGTTCGGCCAGATTTTGTCCATTTCCGGGTTTCCGTCGAGTTCGAAACATTCCTGCGGCGTTTTGCCTTTATCGGGATTGTAACGGAATAACGGATACGCCCGGCTTTCCACAGCCAGTTTTGCCTGATGCGAGGACATATCATCGCCGATGCCGTGTTCCGGCTGGCAAGGCGTGTACAGGTTGAACAGCGCCGGTCGGCGAGCCATCAATCCCTGCACAAATCCTTCGATCATGTGGTTGGGATTGGCGGCGGTTGCCTGCATCACATACGAGGTGCGGTGCGCCATGCCAATCAACCCGATTTCTTTACGAATTTCCTGTTTACCCTGAATGGCTTTGCCATATTGCGCCATATCCGAAACCTGTCCGAAGAAGCCGGAGGTGCAGGCTTGTCCGCCCGTGTTAGAGTAAACTTGCGTATCCACCACCACCACTTTAATGGGTTTGCCGGACATTAACGCGCGGGAGAGGTTCTGGAATCCGATGTCATACATCGCACCGTCGCCGCCCAACGCAACTACCGGCGGGCAGAGCAGCCATTCGGCATCGCTGAATTGTTTCCAGTTGAAATAGCGGAAATAATTCTCATGTTCTTCGGCTTTGAATTTGCCTTCGAGTTCCAGTTCCGCAATGCGAACGGCTTTAAAACCTTCCGCCATTTTAGCCATATGACCTTCGAAAATACCCAATGCGACCGATGTGGCATCCTGGAACAGGTGGTTTGCCCACGGGAACGGATACGGGTTGAACGGATAGGTGCCACCCCAAACGGAGGTACAACCGGTGGAGTTGAGCATCCCCATATTCGCGCGGCCTTTGCCGACCGTGCCCTGGGTATATTTCCATTTCAGGTTTTTCAGTTTGGCGATGAGCTGGGTAACCCGGCGCAACCAATCCTGATCGATCGGGTTGCTGCCGCGCATTTTTTCCATTTTGCTGGCGATGCCGGCGAGTGTGATATCGCCATCTTGCAATTCTTCAACAATTTTACCCATTGCAGATGCATCGCTAACATCCATATTTTGCACGAGTTTAAACTGGATGTGTTTTTCCAGTTTGCCGATCAGCTCTTCGATGTAATCGATATGTTTGGCAACGCGCGGCTGCATGAGCGCTTCCACTGTTGCGACAAACAGGTGAACCACAGTTTTCTCGCCGCAACCCAAACATGCACCGTCGCCGCTGGCGAATGCGGTGTAGTTCTTTTTGTCCATCAGCAGGGTTTGCAATGCGCCAACGCCTTCTTCCAGATCGTCGATGCGGGAGAATTTTTTCGCCGAGTTCGGCAGATCCATCCAGAAATCCCATTCGTCCTGCAGGCGTTTGACGGTGGTTCCGGTCTGCGGGATAGCGCGCAACGCGTCATCGTTACAGACCTGAACGCATTCCATACAGCCTTTGCATGTGTAAGGATTAACGGTGATACTGAACAATCCGCCGCTGTTTTTCTGTTTCTTTTCATATAGCGTGAAATACGGGCGGGTGATGCTGAACTGGAAATCGCCCAGCGCTTCTTCGAACAACTGGAATTCTTTTTGCAATTCCGACCGTTCGTCGCCGCTCAAACCGCTGTCTTTGATGGTGCTTTGGATCGCCTGCCCGATCATTTTGCGAACGTTATCCTTTTCCGAGGATTCGCCGAGAATTTCGTGCAGTTTGCTTTCCATTTTGCGCACGGCTTTGGGCAGGTGTTTGACACTGTGACCAGCTTTTTTCACCCGGCTGACGACCGTATCCAGCACTTCGCCAACTTCGTTAACCAAACCGGGAATTGCCGTATCCGGGCAAACCGTGTAACAATCGCCGCAGGCGGTGCAATTTTCGGGCACCCATTCCGGGTGATTGAAACGAATACCGGTCATATCGCGGAAAACACTGGTGACCGCCGGCATTACACTCAACCCGATAAACGGATCGGTAATCACATCGTTACCCATGCCGCGGGCATAAAAACTGCCGGTTTGTTCCCAGAAACGATGGATATCGGTGGTCGGCGCTTCGCTTTGCGGAATGTGTTTCAACATCATCGGCAATGCGGGTTCGTTCGATACTTTACCGTTGCCGTTGGCAGCCAGTCCGGCGCCAACCGTTTTATTCGTAATTTCGTGAACTTCGTCAAATCCGCGACGCACAACGCGCAGGTTATCTTCCACAACCCGACGACCTTTGCCACCGAATTTGTAATTCAATTGTTCTTCAATCGATTTGAACAATGTTTCTTCGCTCAAGCCGGTTTTTTCCATCACCGGCGATGCGGCAAAAAATGCACCCTGGAAGGCGTTACCCTGCATCCGGAATTGCAATTCCGGATCGGATGCTTCTTCGCGGGCAATTTTGAACGCGTCGATGTAGAAAATTTTAATATCGTTATCAACAATAAATTTCTGATAGTGAACCGGGATTTCCGACCACACTTTGTCTGCGTTTTCGTATTCGCTTTGGATAATGAACACGCCGCCTTTTTTCAATCCGGAGAGCGCGTTGGTGTGATGGAACACGTTCGGGTCCGGCGAGAGCACAACGTCCACAAAATAATATTCGCAGTTCACGCGGATCGGTTCCGGCGCTGCGGAGAGATAAAATGTGGTCGGCTGGCCTTTCTTCTCCGAACCGTATTTGGGATTGGCTTTGATGTGATAACCGAGCAGATCGAACAACGTCATCGCCATGTTTTTACCGGTGGTAACCATTCCCCAACCGCCAACAGAGTGCAAACGGATGGTGATGCCGCCAGGAGGAATCAGGTTGGGATTTTCGCTGCCGCGAATCGCCAGTTCCTTCACTTTCGGATACGATTCTTCGATGGTTTGCTGATAAATTTCCTGTTTCGGCGTCATCGCTGTTTCGCGGATAAAATCGATGCCGAGGTAGAATAATTTTTTCTGTTTGCCGTCCGGCAGCATGTTTTCGATGGTGCCGATCAGACCTTCCGGCTGCAAATCGCGGCTGCCCATACCGAACGAACCGGAATAGAGTTTCGGTGCTTCGGCGGATGATTTGTAAACTTCCAGTTCGGGATACGGCAGGTTTTTGCCTTTTTCCTGACCATTTTCGAGGCATTTGGTGACCGTGGCGCGAATTTCGCGCATCAGCGGCAGGTCTACAGCCAACGGTTGGTCGAGTCGTTCCAGAACGGCAACGCCTTTTTTACCTTTGAGAACGCCACCGAGCAGATCGCCGGGGAAGGGACGGAACATGACCATATTGACCACGCCCACTTTCAGTCCGCGGGTTTCGCGCAGATAATCGGCAACCACTTCGGCGCTGGAAACTACGCTGCCCTGACCGAGAATCAGGTAATCCGCGTCTTCTGTGCGATAGGTCATCACCCGTCGGTAATCGCGGCCGGTCAATGCGTAAAATTCTTCCATCGCCTGATCGGTCAATTGCTGAATGTGATCGAAAAAGAACGGGCGTTGTGCGGCAACAGATTGCATATACGAATCCTGGTTTTGCACGATGCCGGCCATCACCGGATTGTCCACATCCCACAGTTCGGGAATGCGGCGGCGTTGCGGGCCGTAAATGATGCGCTGTGCAGCTGTAGGCGTATCAATAATATCATCCGGGCGACCGAGGTATTCTGCAATCAGTTCGCGTTCGGGAATCATCAGCGATTCGATGAGGTGGGTCGTCAAAAAGCCGTCCTGCGCAATAATGCCGGGCGTGAGCGCCAGTTCCGCAACACGGTGCGAAATGATGTTCAAATCCGCAACCTGCTGGGCATTTTTTGCGAACAGTTGAAAAAATCCGGTGTCGTCCACGCAATGGTAATCATCGTGGCCGGCGTGCACGTTTAATGTCGATTTGGTCATGGCGCGTGCGCCGATGTTCAGCACATAAGTGAGGCGCTTGCCAACCGCGGCATACAGCGATTCGTGCATGTAGGCAATGCCCTGTCCTGAGGAAAAGTTTGATGCCCGCAATCCGGTCATCGATAAACCGGCGGTTACGGCTGCGGCAGCGTGTTCGCCTTCCGGCTCAACAAAAATCAGCGGACGGTCAGATATATTAATGTGACCTTTCGCTGTTTCTTCCGCCCAATATTCACCCATTTGGGTGGATGGCGTGATGGGATACGCGCCTGCAGCATCGGTGGATTCCCGCTCGCACATAATGGCGGCAGTGTTGCCATCCATCGCAGCACGTGTTCCCGGATATTTAAACGTTTGTTTTTCTTTGGATTTTTTGAACATGGTTCCCATCCTTATGAAATATTATCAGTGGATTTATCTATCTATTTTTCAATAATTTATATCAAATACAGCCGATTTTTTTGGCGGCTGCGCCGTTGCAATTATGTTGTTCCGGGGCGCATGGCTTCTTTGCGGATCACCTTTTTGCTTTCCCTTCCCTTTTGGGGACCTTTCTCTTTATCCAGCCAAACGATGGCACCGGTCGGGCATCGCTCGATGGGCACGCGGGTGTTATGATTTCTGCTGTAATCAACATGTGGCAGGTTATTTTTCATCACGATGAGATCGCCGGGAGCATCCATTGCGCAGCGTCCGCAGGCGGTGCAACCCACTTCGCAATCCTCCAGAATGCCGTCGCCGAATTCCTCGTTTTTGCAGGCCACCCACAATCTGCGGCTAGCTGGCTGCAACGAGAACAGCCCTTTCGGGCATACTTCCACACAGTCGTTGCAGGCGGTGCATTTGTCTTCATCCACCACCGGCAGCGAAAATTTGTTCATCGAAATCGCGCCGAAATCGCAGGATACTACGCAATCGGCGAGTCCCAAACATCCCCAAAAACAGCCTTTGCCCCCGCCGGTTACCACCGCAGCCGCACGGCAGGAATTCATCCCTTCGTATTTGGCGCGATTGCGGGCAACGTTGATGCCGCCGGCACAAGCTAATCTGGCAACTATTTTTTCTGCCGAACCGACATCCACCCCCAAATATTTGGCGATACTTTCGCGCCCTTCATCGGAACTGACGGTGCATTTTCCGGGCAACGCTTCGCTTTTCACCAATGCTTCCGCAAACGGGCGGCAGCCGGGAAAACCGCAGGCACCGCAGTTGGCGTGCGGCAACATATCTTCCACAACGTCGATGCGCGGATCTTCATAAACGAAGAGTTTTTTATTGGCAAAAATCAGGATGATCGCGAGGAGAACGGTTAACCCGCCCAAAGCAGTAACAGATGTAATAAATAGTGTCATGGGTTTAACCCTGCAAGGTCGTCTTTTATGCTGCTGTGTGTAGAATGTGTTTCTTTTTGCATTTTGTTTCTCATTAATTATTAAAGCACCTGATTTGTTAGCAAAACATTTGCCACATATTTTACAAATCTATAAATACAAATTAAACAGCAGCTTATCTCTATTTTTTTCACATCCTTATTTTTTGAATACCTGCCACATTTCTACCGAAATCACCAAAAAAAATCAGTTAAGCTTTGTAAAATCAAACTGTTAATTACAGAAACAACAGATGATGCTTATGTAAATTGTGGCACCTGTTATTTCTCGCGGGCTGTTTGGATGGAACCGTTGTGCATCCGGTTGAAAAAAGAAGCGCTGGCAATGGCAGATTGAATAAAAAGTGCCACCCGTTTTGGATGGCACTTTGTGGTTTAAAAATCGATATCGGGTGAAACGCAAATAATTAATTTTCGCTGAATTTCGATTTCGTGATAAACTGCTGACCGGATTCAAAAGCCTGTTCGTTTAACGGAATCATGGCACATTTATCGTGCAAAGCGCTGCGGACAGTGTTCAAAAATGTTTCCTTCGGGAACATTTGGGTAACCGCCTGCAACGCGCCCAGCGCCACAATATTTTTCACCATCACTTTACCGAGGTCTTTGGCGATTTGCGAAAACGGCACGCCGAAAGCGCGCACGCCTTTTTCCAGCGCCGGCACATCGGAAATAACCGAGCTATCGTAAATAATAATGCCGTTTTCCCGAACCTGCGGACCAAATTTCATCATGCTGGGGCTGTTGAACGCGAGCAAAATATGCGGATGCAATGCTGACGGCGAAAGCACTTCGCTTTTGGCGATGTGCACATCCGCGTACGACGTGCCGCCGCGCGATTCCGGCCCGTAGCTGGGAATGTGGGTGGCGTCAAATCCTTCGTTCACCGCGGAGCGGGCGATCAGCGATGCAGCCGTTTGCGCACCGTCGCCGCCGGCACCGGCCAGTTTTAGCGAAATATCTTCGCTGTCGATGTGATCCGGGAATTTTTCGGCAAATTTCTCAGGCGTTTCTTTGTCCCAGCAAATTTGGTCAACCATCAGTTGCGGGTCAAATTTTGGCGGTTTCAGATCGAACCACGGTTCCGTTTCCACATCCTTTTTTACGCCGAGCGGAAACACCGGCACCATGTTTTCTTTCACCCATTTTTGGGAATCGGCCGGCGATAATTTCAGGTGTGTCGGGCATTCGGAAAGCACTTCCACAAATGCGAATCCGCGATTTTCCACCTGCATTTGCACCGCTTTTTTGATCGCTTTTTTGGCGCGATTGCGTTGTTTGTTATCGAACAGCGCCACGCGTTCCACATAAACCGGACCTTCCAACTGGGCGATCAATTCCGCCATTTTCAGCGGTTGTCCGGTGAAGCGGTCGCGACCGTATGGCGTTGTTGCGGTTTTCATTCCGGTGAGCGTGGTTGGCGCAAGCTGTCCGCCGGTCATCGCGTAAGTTGCATTATTGACAAAGATAACCGTGATCGGGATTCCCATTTGTGCCGCCTGCATAATTTCCGCAAGCCCGATCGACGCCAAATCGCCATCACCCTGATAGCTGATGACGATGGAATTTGGATTTGCCGTTTTGTGACCGATCGCCACTGCCGGAGCGCGACCGTGCGCCGCCTGCGTATTTCCGACATCCATATAATAGTAGAGGAAAACGCTGCAACCCACCGGCGAAATGGCAACGGTACGATCCTGAATATCCAGTTCTTCGATAGTTTCTGATAAATAATTATGTGCCAACCCGTGACCGCAACCAGGGCAATAATGGGTGGTTTGCCCTTTTAGCCCCTGCCCGCTGGCGTGCCGGGAAAATTTTTCATAATAAACGCTCATTTTATATCCTCCCGCCGGCGTCAAATCCGGCGAATTTTTTCGTTTTTGTCATCGATAAATTAGGTGCTGCGGCAGCCGTTTTCCGCTCATTTGGAAATCGGAATAAACGTGTGCAGCACTTTATCGATGATTTCCTGTTTCTGCGGCAGCACGCCGCCAAAATGCCGAATGTCATCGATAAACGGCGTATCCGGCACATGTGCGTGGCTTAGCGCCAACCGAAGCTCGTCTTCCAATTGTCCGTTGCTGGCTTCGACCACCAGAATTTCCTGAACGTGATCCAACAGCGGCACCAGAAAATCGATCGGGAACGGCCACATGGTAATCGGGCGGAACAATCCGGCTTTCACACCTTTTTCCCGCAACGCCTGAACTGCGCCTTTAGCCATTCGCGCGGGCGTGTTTGCCGCGATAATCAGCACTTCGGCATCGTCACAGCAGAACAGATCGGCACGTTGTTCGTTTTCGCTCATTTCGCGGTATTTGCGATTGAGATCGCGGTTGTGCTGTTCCAGCTCCGCTTCGGAAATGGCGATGGAGCAAATGAGGTTCCTGCGATGTTCGGCATCGCCGAAAACAGCCCAATCCGGCAGTCCGGGTTTTACGAGATATTCCGGTAAATTCACTTTTCCGGAAATTTGCCCGAGGTAACCGTCGCCGAGCAAAATCACCGGATTGCGATATTTAAACGCAAGCTCGAACGCCAAAATACTCAGTTCCATCATTTCCTGCGGCGAAGATGCAGCCAGCGAAATGGCGTGGGTATTTCCGTGCCCCAATCCCCGGCACACCAATTTGATATCCGATTGTTCCGGCCCGATATTTCCCAATCCGGGACCGCCGCGCATAATGTTCACAAAAACACCCGGCACTTCCGCGCCAATCATGTACGAAATACCTTCCAGCATCAGGCTGAATCCGGGTGACGAGGTAAAAGTCATGCATGGCAAACCGGCACCGCCGCAGCCATACATCATATTTACCGTAGCAACTTCGCTAACGGCCTGCACAAACACGCCGTCCATTTTGGGCAGTAATTTTGCCATAAGTTCCGCACCTTCGGTGGATGGCGTAATCGGGTAGCCGTAAAAATGGCGACAGCCGGCAATCAGCGCGCCAATCGCGGCGGCGTAAGTGCCTTTGATAAACAGCGGCGGCATTTCCGGCAACGGAATTCTTTCGTCTGGAATGGTGTGCGGTTTTAACACTTCGCGGTGATTGGTGGCGGGTTTGTAAACCTCGCCGTTTTCATAACCTTTTTGGGAATCGAACATCTGTTGCATTCCAAACGGCTCGGGACAAGCTTCGAAACACAGCCCGCAGCCGTTGCAAATATCCAGATCCACCTCAACAGGGATTAACCCGGAAAGCGGATTGATATCCGTTCCGTAATGAAAACAATGCTTTGGGCACGCATCGATGCAGCGTCCGCACCCTTTGCATAATTCGGGAATTACCACTGGTTTAGGTCTTATTTTGACAGTTGACATTGGAGCCCTCCAAATTATTTTTGTAAAAATCAGTGATGGGATTTTGCCGCATACTGACGCACGAATTCCTGAACCTGAGCCATTGTAAAACCGTTGGTTTTGCCCAATTGCCCGAGTTGAATTTCTGCGTCTGTTGCGTTTACCCCCAATTTGCGGATCAGATAATCGACCGGCACATCGTATTTTTGGTGAATCGATACAATGGTCGCAGAGCCGTCAATTTCTGTAAAAACATCCACTTCCGTGTCGATAGATTGTGAATCCGCAATGTGTTGTTGTGTTTTATTTGAAATTGTTTGTTGGTGTGTTGGATCAGCATGATGAGGCGGTGCAGCAGGATTTGCCGGTTCTGATTCAGCTTTGCGCATGTCGCGCAATTCATTGAAGGTCAGTTTTTGAACATCAGAAAGCGGAGGGAGCGCTGCCAAAAAAATAATTCCGGCAGCGCCGAGAATACCGAAGGCAATGCGCATGCCGGAACCCGAAGCGGTTCTGCCCTGAACCATGGCGACAATCCAGCGCCAATGCAAAATAAGGTGCAGCGCCATCGCAGCCATCAGCCCGACGGATATCCAGAAATGAATACTGCCCCACTCATGCCGGGTTAATCCCCACAGCACTTTCACGACGCGCTCGCCACCGTGGCTGCCGGCTTCGCCACCGCTGCCGGGCGGCAGGGCGTATCTCAACAAAAAACCTGTTCCGATCAGAAAGGTAAACAGCGCAAATCCGAGCGCGTCAACCAAAAAGTTGATGTGTTTTCGTTGCAACCGTTTCCCCTTCCGCAGATCATTTGAATCGGAAAGGGTTGGCACAAACATAATTAACCTCTATTATTTCATGCTTTGCAATGTTTTAATGTAGTTCGCCCGAACCAATGCCGCCGGCTCAGCCGCAGACAAATAGCTCATCGAACCTTTCATTTCTTTTAGCGAGCCCGTTTCGTGCTCGTCCATCCATTGCTGCATTTCTTCCAAAATTGTTTTGATAACTTCCGGACCTTTTTTATAGATCACGGATGTCAACATCGTCACATCTGCGCCGGCCATGATTAATTTGAGGGCATCTTCCGCGTTATGAATGCCGGAACTTGCTGCCAGACTGGCGTTTACCGTGCCGTATAAAATCGCGATCCAGCGCAGTGGCAACCGGATATCGTACGATTGGCTGAGTTTGAGATTCGGCACAATGCTCCGTTCTTCCAAATCGATATCCGGCTGATAAAACCGGTTAAACAGCACCAGCGCATTCGCCCCGCCTTGGTCCAGCTTCATCGCCATATTGGCAATTGCGCTAAAATACGGATTCAGTTTCACCGCCACCGGAATATCGATGGTGCTTTTCACATGCGACAAATCGTCGAGATAAATGCGTTCAACTTCCAGCCCGCTGATGGTCGGATCTGTTGGCACATAATAAATATTCAGCTCCAAACCGTCTGCACCGGCTTCCTCAATTTTTTTGGCGTGATTCATCCAGCCACCCACAGAAACACCGTTCAAGCTGGCAATTACCGGAATATCCAGCGATTGCTTCAGCAATCGCAAATGCTCCAAATAGCCATCGGCGTCGTAATTAAAAAACTTGTCCGGTTCCGGAAAATAGCTGTTCGCCTCTGCATAACTTTCGTTATACGTCGTCAGATAATAATCCAGCTCCTGCGTGTGCCGCATAATTTGTTCTTCAAAAAGGGAATACATTACGATTGCGGATGCGCCCGCATCTTCCAGTCTTTTAGCCATATCCAGACTTGCAGAAAGCGGCGAGGCAGATGGGACAACGGGATTTTTTAGCGTTAATCCCATATATCTTGTTGTGAGATCCATGCTGACCTCCTTCGTCACTGTTTGTGAAAAAATTGATGTTTGTTCGACAAACCGGCACACCGCTTTTGCAGTCAGATACCACCAATTGCAAAACAGGCCTGCCATTACCTCTTCAGGTATCCGCAAAAATAATTTAGGGAATACGGTCATTTGCAAAAATGAGGCAGATCAGCACAAAACATGATCTGTATCAGGATAAATGCTGACAAATACCCAATTTGGCCTAAAAACACCCGGAAATCGCTCCAAACGCCTGCCACAAAACCGTAATTTGTCACAAAGATTTAGCGCCTTTAACCAATTGATTTTTATCATATTAAGCCTTCGATATTACGATAAAATGTCAATGTGTGGCAGTGCTTTTTACAGATGATGATGAAGGGAGCTATTCCAAATCATTGTAAATACACTGTTTAAGTTGAAAGAAAAAAGTGGCAGGTTGTTTGCAATATATTGTTTGAAAAATTAAGAGGAAAACCATGAGACAAAGAACGGTCATTCCCAGTTGCAAGGATTGTAATGCGCATGCATGCTCGATTTTCAACGTGCTCAGCTGCGATGAGCAGGATAAAATTTCCGACAACAAAGGCGGCAATTTCTACAAACGGGGTCAACATATTTTTTTCGAGGGGACACGACCGTCCGGCGTTTTTTGCATTCACAAAGGCAAAGTAAAAATTTACAAAATTGACCATTCCGGCAATGAACAAATCGTCCGGCTGGCGAAAGATGGCGATATTTTGGGTTATCGCTCGGTTGTCAGCAACGAGTTGTATGCCTCATTTGCTGCTGCGCTGGAAGATTCGCTGATCTGTTTTATTCCCCGCAGCGTTTTTCTGGAATTGTTAACCAGCAACGGCCAGCTTTCAATGCAGATGATGATCCGGCTATCCAAAGAGCTAAAATCGGCCGAACGCCGTTTGGCGGAAATGGCCCAAAAACCGGTTCGCGAACGATTGGCAGAGGCATTGCTGGTGCTGCAGGAAATTTTTGGCGTCGAAAATGATGGCGAAACACTCGATGTCCGGCTGAAACGTGAGGATTTTGCCCATCTCGTCGGCACAACCACCGAAACAGCGATCCGTTTTCTCTCCGAATTCAAACATGAAGGGTTGATTGAAGTAAACGGGCGTTCCATTAAAATTTTGCAAAACCGGAAATTGACTCAGGTTGCCAATATTTACGATTGACATTATCAAGTTTAAATAACTATTTTTTATAGATTTACAAGATTCGACTTTTTGGACATCGATCTGTTTTCCACCCGCTAAAAGTGGGTAATCCGCTTTAAAAAAATCAACGACTGCCGCTTATATTGCCGTTTGATTGTCCTTCCGGATTAGCATCAAACCTTTTTAATATCATAGAAAATGCTGATTAAGATCATTTTTTGCCCCGATTTTCGGCTATAATTTATCCACGAATGAATTATTAGCCGTCAATTTTTGGCATTTTGGATCGAATGAGTAGCATCGTTGAAAATAAGGTGGATCAAACTATGAATGCACCAATCGGCATTTCAGATGGTCAATTGCTCCAATATCAACGTCGGGAATACCTGTTTCGTGAAGGCACGCAAATGCAAGGCATATATATACTTCATGCAGGTAAAGTAAAAATTATGCGACGGGGAAAGTACAGCAAACCGCATATCGTACGGCTCAAAAAAGCGGGTGACTGGCTGGGGCTGGACGATCTGAAAAATATCCGCTACAATGCCAGCGCCATTGCGCTGGAACCAGTTTTTGCGTCATTTATCAGCAAAGATGAAATGTTAAGATTGCTGGAGCGCAATTTCAATTTTTCTATCGACATTTTGCGCAGCATGTGCGAAGATATCAAATGCGCTGAAAAACGCATGCACCGGCTCGCCAGCAAAAAAGCCCGGGAACGGGTGGCGGAAATGCTGCTGGAACTGGAAAATCTGTTCGGGCAAGATCCGGAATCCTACCTGAATGTGCGGCTGACGTTACAGGAATTAGCCGATTTTGCCGGTGTAACCAGCGAAACCATGTCCCGGTTGATGAATGATTTCCGTCGAATGCACCTCATCGACAGAAATGACAAACGCATCCGCCTGCTGGAACCGATCCAACTGCAACAAATTGCAGGATTATTGTAAGTAACACCTCCATGGTTACGGGTAAAAAAACGAAAAAGACCGCAAGTTAACTTGCGGTCTTTTCTTGTTTTAGATCATTTTTTTGGTTATGAATTGAGATGTGATTTTAACAAACTGCCCAACAATTGAATACCCTCGGTAATTTTTTCGTGCGGCACTGCGGAAAACGATAACCGCATTCCGTTTGTTCGCGGTGCAACCGCGTGGAGTTTTTCATCATTCCCGACAATCCAGCCTTCCGGCGGATAAAACGCCCGGGATGGCACAAACAGCACTTCGTTGGGAATACCAACCGTTTCGTTAAATATTTTGGCGTCGAAATCCGGTTGGACAGTTGCTTCCCACCACACAAAAAATCCGCCGGTCGGGTGTGTTTGTTCGCCTTTCGGGAAATAAAATCCGACGGCTTCTGTCATTGTTGTGCAGCGTTTGCGGTAGGTTGTCAGCACGTCGGTTAAAATCTCATCGATATTCAGGCTGTAATACCGCTCGGCAATTTCCTGGGTGAGGGTCGGCGAGCAGAGGTCGTAAAATCCGCGGGCTTTTTCCACATTCGGGCGAATATAATCCGGAAAAATACTGTAACCGAGCCGCAGCACGCCGGCTTCTTTGCTGGTGGAGCAAAGGTAGGCAACGCGCCGGTTGTCCACATCCAGCGATTTGATCGGCTTCACCCGTTGGCGGGTAAACTGGATTTCTTTGTAAGCTGCATCCTCAACGATGAGCATGCCTTCTTTTTCCGCGATATCGAAAAACGCTTTGCGCCGGTTCCACGGCAGGGTTGTGCCTTTCGGGTTATCGCTGTCCGAAATCACATACAGCATTTTTGGCGCCGCACCGCTTTGTCTTTTAACAGCACGGATTGCGCGCTCAACACCCTCGACCGTTAATCCGTGTTCGTCGCTGGGGCAAAGCAGCACTTTTCCGCCCATTTTTACAGCCGGCGTCACAAATCCCAAATAGCTCGGTCCGGCGGAAAGAATGTAATCGCCGGGATTAATCGTGGCATCCAGCAGCCCGTAAATGCTCTGCTGTGCGCCGGCAGTGATGAGCATTTTCTCGAAATCGATCTCCGGGTCGAATGCCAGTTCCTGACGCTTAACCAATTGTTTTAACAATAGTTTGCGCAAGCTGTCCGATCCCGGAGATTTGGCATAATTGAACAGCCGATTGGCGGTTGCGGTTTGCCCGTTACCAATTTCCCGAAGCAAATCCTCACCGATATCCCGGACAATTGTGGCTAATTTTTCTACGGGAAGGGCTCCGGGTAACCCACCGCCAAAGTAATACTTGACCTGATATTTGAGTAATCTGCGAATTTCCCCTTCGGGAATCTGGTAGGTCCATTTTGCCAAAGGCAGTCTGTCGCGTTTCATAAGACCTCCTTCGTGATATGTTGTTGGTGACATTACACCATTAGAAAAATAGGCATTCATATCATAGTCTTTCAATGAGGCGAATCAGCGAACAAACTGATCTAAATCATATTTAAAGCTATTAAGTATCATTTTTCACTTGCACAAATTGTGCGAATTTGCAAATAGATAATTGCCCGAATAACGGTGCAAATTTTTCGCGTAAAACAGGAGATTGTGTCATGAAACGATTGATATTTTTCATCGCATTTATTTTCCTGGCAATTGGCACATGTTTATTTAATCCAGCCTATGCCCAGGGGGCTCAACAGGATACGACCAAAGAAGGTTACCCGATTTACAAAAATGTGGATGTAACCATCGAATACGCCTGGTCGGATATGGAACGTTATGACAAGGTTGAAGCCATCGTAAAATTGGTTGCTAAAAAACCGGTTGCAATTATTGTTGTTCTGCCCGATGGCACCAAATACGAAGTAACATTGATCGACGAAGTAACCGTTAAACTGTTCAGCCACGACACCGGAAAGCTGATCCGAGCATTTGGCAACACAAAAGCAACATAAACAGCAGTTTATGCTGCAAATTTCTGATGCGTCAGGTCGGGAATTTTAACGGTGTTACACCGCCGTATTTTGCATTGTTTGAGGAATCCGGATGCTGTTTTTCAAACAATCCGGGTTCCGTTTGTTTATCAAATTCACTCGCGATTTTTCTGTCAAAAGTGGAAAAAAAGCGATTTCGAATATCTGTGGCTCACCCCAAAACTTGCTATTAATCAGAATAAAATCCATAAAATGGTTGAAATTCGGCTCTATATTTATCATATTTTGTTTCGATTGATTTGTGAAGTTTTTCTTAAAAAATATATTGTTCGATCAGCGAATTAATGGTTGTTAATTTTCTGGTAGTGTTGCAATAATATTCCATTATATATCCACGCTGTAACCATCGTCAGTCTGAATCACACTACCAATTTCTCAGCTATTTTTCCGGTTGCCGTGCAGCAAGTCGCAATGATTCACCGTAGCCAAACGATGGTTCATCAAAAAGGAGAACGCGAAAAATGGATGCTAAACTGGATCACTTGATTGAAAAAATAAAGCGGGATGGCGTTGAAGAAGCACAGCAATCCGCAGATAAACTATTGCAGGAAGCCCGCGAAAAAGCCCGCAAAATTGTGGAAAATGCCCAAAAAGAAGCGGACGCCGCTCGCGAACAAGCAGAAACCGACGCCAGAAAATTTCAGGAAAATGGTGAAACTGCACTGAAGCACGCTGCCCAAAACACCCGCTTGCTGGTAAAAGAACAGCTCGGAAAATTGTTTGACCGCGTTTTGCTTCGGGAAGTGCAAACCCGCCTCAATCCTGAATTTATGACCACAACTATCGAACACATTGTTAACCAATGGAAACCGGACGGAGCGTTCGAAATCTCCCTTTCGGAAAAGGATGCATCCGAATTAAGCGACACACTCCTAACCCGTTTAAAGCGCCAAATTGATTCATCAATTACCATAAAAATCAACCCAAATTTGACCAGCGGTTTTCGCCTCAACAAAAAAGAGGATGCACTGACCTACGATTTCAGCGATGAAAGCATCACCGAGGCGCTGAAAATTTTCCTCAATCCGCAGTTGAAAAAAATTATGGACGCTTCCGATGGATAAATATTTTTATCTGGTTGCGCAATTGCCCACCCTTTTTTTTGGTGAAAAACCGGCGCTCCGGCTGACAGGTTTTATCGCTGAGGCACAAAAATGGGTGAAAGGCAACGATTGGCAGCTGCTGCTTTCCATCGCGGAAAACGGGGATGTGCCGGAAACTTCCGCTGCGTTCCGCGAGTTCCGGGCGTACGAAACGGATTTGCGGCAGGATATCGCCCATTGGCGAAAGGCGCGACGCGCCAATCACGATTACAAACCGGCGCACCTCCCCGCAACTTTTCTGAAAGAGGGCAATCCGCTGGAAATCGAGCAAAAACTCATTCGTTTGCAATGGGATTTTCTGGATTCGCTGGAAAGCGGGCATCATTTCGACATCGATTTTTTGGTGATTTACGCGCTGAAACTAAAATTGCTCGAACGCCTCAACCTGTTCGACAAAGAAAAAGGATTCGAAACTTACCAACAGCGCAGCCAAACGAACGTGGAAATTTAGATTCACTTTTTCCGTAAGCTGTTAATAAACAATTTGTTAAGCGAGAAAAGCAAATGATTGGCAATAAGGGAAAAATTACCGGTATAAATGGCAATATGATTACGGTTGCATTCAACGGCGCAGTGATGTTGAATGAAGTAGGATACATTTTATTGCCAGAGGAAAAGCTGAAAGCGGAGGTCGTGCGGATCAGCAACGGCGTGGCAAATTTGCAGGTTTTTGAAAGCACCAAAGGCGTGCGGGTTGGTGACGAAGTTGAATTCTCCGGGCAACTGCTTTCTGTGCAACTGGGTCCGGGATTGCTCGGACAAATTTTTGACGGATTGCAGAATCCGTTGCCGGTTTTGGCGGAGGAATTCGGTTTTTTTCTGCCGCGCGGCGTTGACCGTCCGGCGCTGGATTCGCAGCACAAATGGGAATTCACGCCAACGGTAAAACCGGGCGATATCGTTCGCGCCGGAATGCCCGTCGGGCACGTGCCGGAAGGTATTTTTCAACATAATATTTTGGTGCCGTTCGGTTTTTCCGGTGATTTTTCGGTGAAAACCGTTGCGAAAGCAGGAAAATACAGCATCGACGAGGTAATGGCAACGCTCGAAGACGACCGCGGGCGCAGCGTTGATATTACCATGAATTTTTCGTGGGCAGTGAAAATTCCCATCGCCACTTATCGCGAAAAATTTGTGCCGGTCGATCCGCTGAGCACAAAAGTGCGCATCATCGACACGCTGATTCCCGTGGCAAAAGGCGGCACATTCTGCGTGCCCGGACCGTTTGGCGCGGGGAAAACCGTGTTGCAGCACATCATCAGCCGCTATGCGGAAGTGGATGTGGTCATCGTCGCAGCCTGCGGCGAACGCGCCGGTGAAGTGGTGGAGCTGCTCCGCGAATTCCCGGAACTCACCGATCCGCGCACCGGTCGCTCGCTGATGGAACGAACGATTATCATTTGCAATACCAGTTCCATGCCGGTTGCCGCCCGCGAAGCGTCCGTTTACACGGCTGCAGCACTCGGCGAATATTATCGCCAGATGGGGCTGGATGTGCTGCTGCTGGCCGATTCCACATCGCGGTGGGCGCAGGCAATGCGCGAGCTTTCGGGACGGCTGGAAGAAATTCCCGGTGAGGAGGCGTTTCCCGCATATCTGGAATCGCGGATTGCCGAATTTTACGAACGCGCCGGTCTGGTGGAATTGCCGGACGGCAGCATCGGCAGCCTGACTATCGGCGGAACGGTCAGCCCGGCCGGCGGGAATTTTGAGGAACCGGTGACGCAGGCGACGCTGAAAGTGGTCGGGGCGTTTCTGGGATTGTCGCGCGATCGCGCAAATGCCCGGCGCTATCCCTCCATTCACCCGCTGGAAAGCTGGTCGCGATACGACAGCCACATTGCGGATCAACTGATTACCGATTCCCGTGAAATCCTCCGCAAAAGCAACGATATCAACCAGATGATGATGGTTGTCGGCGAGGAAGGCACATCGCTGGAAGATTTCGAAACCTATCTCAAAGGCGAATTTCTGGACAGCGTTTACCTCCAGCAAAATGCGTTTGACGATGTGGACGCGGCGTCTTCGATGGAGCGTCAAACCCATGTTTTTAATAAACTTCACGAAATTTTAACTGAAGAATTTTCGTTCGACAGCAAAGAGGAGTGCCGCACATTTTTTAACCGGTTGCGGCAACTGTATATCGACTGGAATTATATGGCGTTCGATACCGACGAATTCCGGAAGCAGGAAAAAACGATCGAAGAACTGCTAAATTCGCATCTGGTTACAGAAGCCTGAAAACGGGAGATAATTTTTAATGCGCAAAGTTTACACTAAAATAGATCAGGTGAACGGCAACGTAATCACCGTAAAAGCGGCGGGTATTGCCTACGAAGAATTGGCCGAGATTCGCACGGCGCAGGGCAAATCGCTGGCGCAGGTGATCAAACTGGAAGGCGATAATGTGTCGCTGCAGGTGTTTGCCGGCGGACGCGGCATTTCGGTAAATGACGAAGTGCGCTTTTTGGGTCACCCGATGCAGGTGGCTTTCTCTGAAAATCTGCTCGGGCGGATTTTCGACGGCGCAGGCAATCCCCGCGACGGCGGTCCAACGCTCGATGAATCGCTGATCGAGGTTGCCGGACCGAGCGTGAACCCCGTAAAGCGCATTATACCGAAAGATCTGATCCGCACCAACATCCCGATGATTGACGTGTTCAACTCGTTGGTGAAATCGCAAAAGCTTCCGATTTTCTCCGTCTCCGGCGAGCCGTATAACGAATTGCTGTCGCGGATTGCGTTGCAGGCGGAAGTTGACCTGATCATTTTGGGCGGTATCAAGCTGAAATACGACCAGTACATGGGATTCCGGCAATCGCTGGAAAACGGCGGCGCGTTGTATCGCTCGATATTTTTTGTGAACACCGCTTCCGATCCGGTTGTGGAAGGATTAATGGTGCCGGATCTCTGCCTCGCCGTCGCGGAAAAGTTCGCGCTGCAGGGCAAAGACGTGCTGGTGCTGCTCACCGACATGACCAACTTCGCGGATGCGATGAAAGAAATCGCCATCACCATGGAACAGGTACCCTCCAATCGCGGCTATCCCGGCGATTTGTACAGCCAGCTTGCCGCCCGATACGAAAAAGCGGTGGATTTCGAGGGTTCCGGCTCCATCACATTGCTGGCGGTAACCACCATGCCCGGCGATGACGTGACCCATCCGGTGCCGGACAATACCGGCTACATCACCGAGGGACAATTTTATTTGCGCGGCGGGCACATCGAGCCGTTCGGCTCGCTCAGCCGGCTCAAACAGTTGGTGAACGGCAAAACCCGCAGCGATCACCGTGCGATAATGGACGGAATGATCCGGCTTTACGCCGATTACAAAACCACCGAAGAAAAACGCGCGATGGGCTTCCGCATGAGCGATTGGGACAAAAAATTGCTCAGCTACGGCAAACAGTTCGAAGCAAATATGATGGATTTGTCCGTGAATATTCCGCTGGAAGCGGCGCTGGATCGCGGCTGGCAAATTCTCGCCAATTGCTTCGATCCCGACGAAACCGGGCTGCGCTCCGATCTCATCGACCAATTTTGGCCGAAAACAGCGGAAACCGCGCAAACTGAAGAATAATTATCATGGCAAAAATCAAATACACCAAAAACGAGCTCAAAAAGCAAAAGGACGACCTGAAGCGTTTTCAGCGCTATTTGCCAACGCTGGAGCTAAAAAAACGCCAATTGCTGCAGGAAATCCAGCGGGTGCAAAACGAGATGGACGAGGTTACCCGCGCGATCGAGCAAACCGACGGACAGGTGCGCCAGTGGGCAGCCGTTTTCGGTGAACCGGTTGAATGGGAATCGTTATTTGAAATTGAGCAAGTGATCACCGACCATAGCAACATCGCCGGAGTAGCGATCCCGGTTTTCCGCGATGTGCGCTGCCGCATCAGCGATTACGATCTGGAAACCACGCCATTGTGGGTAGATAGCGCCATCGACGTGCTAAAATCGCAGGTTTCCCGCCGGGCGGAACACCGGGTTTTGGCGGAGCAGGCCAACATTCTTCGCGAAGAATTGCGCGTGACCATCCAGCGTATCAAATTATTTGAGGAAGTGAAAATCCCGCAGGCGCGGGAAAATATCCGGGTTATCCAGATTTTTTTGGGCGACCAAATGACCGCAGAAGTGGTTCGCGGAAAAATCGCCAAAGCTAAAATTGTCCAGAAAAAACAGGCGACGGAGGCAAAATGATTGTCAAAATGGACAAAATTACCCTGATCGTCAGCGCCAAAGATCGCGATGCCGCGCTCGAAAAGTTACGGGAATTGAGCATTTTGCACGTTCAGGAATTGCCGCAAGCCACATCGGACAGCGCAACGGCTTTGGAAACGGAAATTGCCCGGCTGGATGAAGCAATGCAAATTATTTCAATATTGGATAAAAACGCCGGTTCGCCCGCGGATTCGCCGGAAAATATTGTTCAAAATGTGCTCACCGCCCGCCGGGAAATCACCCGGCTGGAAAGCAAATTTCAGGAATTAACCACCCAATTTCAGTGGTACGAGGAGTGGGGACACATCGCAATATCGTCACTGGAAACACTTGAAAAATCAGGTGTTTACGTCCGATTTTACATCGCGCCAAAAGATGCGCTGGCAGATTTACCGGCAGATAAAAATATCCAGATCGCCAGACAAAATAAACAACTTGCCCATCTGGCGCTTTTTGCGGAATCCGCCGATGAGCGGCTGGATTTGCAGGAAGTTTTTCTGCCGGAAACGGATGTCGATTCGCTCGAAAAACAGCTTCGCGAAACAAAAACGGCAATTGCCGAGGAACAGAAAACGCTCGCGAATTACGCCGGAGCAACTGAAAAACTGGCAGATTTTCGGCAAACGCTGGCACGGCGGCTGGAATTTGAAACGGTTAAAAACAGTCTGGCAAACGCTGATTCTGTGGCATATCTGCAGGGATTTTGCCCGGTTTCCGAAACCGGAAATCTGCAAAAAGCCGCCGAAAGCGCCGGCTGGGCGTATCTCGTCGAGCAGCCGGACGCGTCGGACGACGTGCCGACACTCATCCGCATACCCAAATGGCTGCGGATTATCAATCCCGTTTTTGAATTTATGGGCACCATTCCCGGCTATCGCGAATTTGACGTAAGTTTCTGGTTTTTATTATTTTTCAGCCTCTTTTTTGCGATGCTCATCGGCGATGCGGGATACGGAATCATCTTTTTGATCGGCACATTTTTCATCCGCCGGAAAATGCCCGATGCGCCAAAAGAGCCGTTTGTGCTGATGGTAGTGTTGAGCAGTGCCACCGTTATTTGGGGTGCTATTTCCGGCACATGGTTCGGATATGAAGCATTTGCGAAATTGCCCGTTTTGAGCAGTTTTGTCGTTCAGCAATTGAACAGCTATGTTGCAGAAAACCAGACATTTATCATGTACCTCAGCTTTGTGATCGGCGTTGTGCATCTCACGATTGCGCACCTGACTGTCGCGCTGAGCCGCCTCAATTCGCCGCAGGCGATTGCCCAATTGGGCTGGATTGGCGTGCTGTGGGCGCTGTTTTTTCTCGCGGGAAATCTGGTGCTCGGCAATCCGCTGCCGGATTTCATGCTGATGTTGCTCACCTCCGGCGCAGTGCTGGTGCTGATTTTCAGCAATTTTCAAAAAAATATTTTCAAAGGAATGATGCAAACGCTTACCAGCCTGCCACTGGACATGATCAGCGCGTTTTCGGATGTGGTTTCGTATATCCGGTTGTTTGCGGTGGGACTGGCAACGGTTATCGTTGCGCAAAGTTTTAACGAAATGGCAATCGCAATCGGTGCGGGTTCAATTGCCGGCGGCATTCTTGCGGCACTGGTGCTGTTTGCCGGACATGCGCTGAACATTATTTTGGCGCTGATGGCGGTGGTCGTGCACGGCATCCGGCTGAATATGCTGGAATTTTCCGGGCATTTGGGCATGCAGTGGTCGGGAAAAGCCTATCGCCCGTTCGGGGATTCACAGAAAAAACAATGATTCAGGCATCGTTGAATGCTTTCGAGCCGGTTTTCGGCTAAATGATCGAAAAAAATTATCTTTCGGAAAATTTTTGCGAACTGAACCAAATGAAGGAGAGTTAAAAATGATAGAAGGTTTAGGCGATATGAGCCTGTCACTGGCATTTGCCGCGATTGGATCCGCTTTCGGAACCGGATTTGCAGGAATGGCTGCGGTTGGCGCGTGGAAAAAGGCATTTTCGCAAAATAAGGCTGCACCTTTTATTCTGGTTGCGTTTGTGGGCGCACCGCTTTCTCAAACGATTTACGGAATGATTTTACGCAACGCGATTCAGGCTGCGAACTTGCCACCGGAGAGCTATCCCTACCAAATGGTGTTGGGAATGGCAGCCGGATTGGCAATGGGCGCATCTGCTTACATGCAGGGCAAAGCCGGCGCAAAAGCCGCCGACGCACTGGCGGAAACCGGGAAAGGCTTCGGTAACTACATTATGGTTTTGGGTGTGATTGAAACGGTGGCGCTGTTTGTAATGGTGTTCACGATGACCGCCCTGCCATAAACATCTGTTTTTGTTGAAAATATCGACAGCGGCGATCGCCCGGTTGTCGCTGTCAGGATTTATAAACGCAGTTGTTGGAGAACTATTGTTATGGAATATCAGCGGTCCGAGGGATAACCGCCAACCCGTCGATCGTCTGTAATTTGTGCCAAAAAGTTGTCCGTTCATCCCTCCTACCCTTTTTATATAGAGATCAATCTACCCTATAACAGGAGGTTTCGATCATGTCCGAGTACAAAAAAATACTCATTGGTCTGAACCTGAGCGAGATGGATCACACGACAATCGCCTATGCGGCGATGGTTTTTAGCCTGGCAGGTGGTGAACGGTTGTATTGTATGCATGTCACGCGGAATCTCGCAATTCCTCCCAAAATCGCAAAGGCTTACCCGACCATGTTGCGCCCGCCCGATGAATACGCCGCAGATAAAATTCTGGCGTCCATCAAACAGAGCGCCGGTAGAAAATTGCCGGACATGATTGATGTGGATGTCGTGGAAGGCAATCCGCTCGATGAGTTGTTGCACCGCGCCCAACAAAAAAATGTTGATATGATTATCATGGGGCGGAAGCACAACGAAAAGGAAACCCGGCAACTCCCGCTCAAACTCACCCGCAAGGCAACCTGCGCCGTGCTGATTGTTCCGGTAAATTCTCCACCGAAAATCGATCGCATGTTGGTGCCGGTAGATTTTTCGCCGTGTTCAGCGTATGCGCTCAGCCAAGGCATTGCGCTCGCGCAAGCGTTCGGATTAACGGAAATTCATGCGATGAATGTATATTCGGTGCCAACCGGCTATCATCGCACCGGGAAATCGCATACGGAATTCGCACAAATTATGAAAAATAACGCCATTTCGGATTACCGCGAATTTATCCGGAATATCGAATTCGGCGATATCAAAGTGCATATGCATTACCGGCTGGGCACCAATCCTGCGGCAGTAATTCGTCATTATGCCGGGCAAAATGATATCGATCTGATCATCACCGGTGCACGGGGACGCACACCCAGCGCGGCAATATTGCTGGGCAGCGTAACCGAACGGCTGATCCAGACCACCAACGTACCGGTTTTGGCGGTAAAACGCCACAACTCGTGCATGACTTTTGCCAAAGCATTGTTCAAGATTTAAACGGAAAGGGGTGCGAAATGAAATTGTTAAAGAATATTTTATTCGCGACCGATTTTTCGCGATCTTCGGCGCAGGCGCTGTCGATGTGCGTCGATGTTGCCAAAACGCTCGGCTCGCAGGTTTTCCTGCTGCACGTTATCGAAAACGGGCATCTGCCCGATCTGACATTAAATATGGTAAAATCCGCAGCAATCGAAGCGCTCGAAAAGATCGGTTATGACCTCCATCAGAACGGCATCAAAGTGCCGCACAAATTTGTGCTCAACGGGGTTCCGTTCGACAAAATCATCAAATATGCGGATTTTTACAACGTTAATCTGGTGATTATCGGCAGCGGCGATTTTGCCAAAAACGAGCCGTTCCCGCTCGGTTTAACCGCCCAAAAAGTAGTCCGGAAATCGGCAAAACCGGTTTGGGTTGTCAAAAATTATCCGGAAAAAGGCATTCAGCGCATCATTTGCCCGGTCGATTTCTCCGAAGTTTCGGAAAAGGCACTGCAAAACGCTATTCATTTCGCACGGAATTTTGAATCGGAATTGCTGGTTACCCATGTTGTTGAACCAATAACCGGCGGATTTATCGGCGGCATCGCTTTTGAAGAAGATCAGGAAGAAATTTTCGAAACGGAACAACAGCAATTTCTGGAATTTTTGGAGAAATTCGATTTCTTCAATATTCAGTGGCACCACATGCTCAAACGCGGTCCGGCTTTCGCCAGCATTCTGGAAACGATTGACAGTTACAAACCGGATTTGCTGATAATGGGTTCCACCGGACGAGTCGGCATTTCCCGGTTGCTGTTGGGCAGCGTTGCGGAAAAAGTTACCCGGCAATTGCCATGCTCGTTTATCGTTGAAAAACAGGACGAGCCAATTCAGGTGATCACCGAAGCAAGGCACAACGACCTGCAAGCGTTGTATGCGGAAGGCAACGAGCTGCTGGAAAAAGAATTTCTCCGCGAAGCCATCGAGGAATTTGAGCAGTGCCTGAATATTGATTTGTATTACGAACCGGCGTGGACAGCCCTTTCGATCGCTTACGACCGTTTGGGTGACACAAAAAATGCCGAGCATTGCCGCAAGCGCGCGATGCAAATTCACGAAACCAACTGGAAAAAAAAAGTCCAGGCGGAAATCCGGGCTAAATCCGCGATTTTCAACAAAAAAACGAAGCAATTTTGACGGCTGAAACAAAAAAAACGCCGGCTGAATTAGCCGGCGTTCGGTAAACCAAAAAATTTTGCACCGCATTACGCAGCGGATTTTTGAGCTTCGTATTTTTTGAGTAATTCTTTGTATGAATTTTCTTGCGGATTGAGTGAAATCGCCTCGCTCATGGATTTGATCGCATCGTCCACATTTCCGGTGGCAAATTGAAGCTGTGCCAGCGTATCCCAAATATGATCTGCTTTCGGGTTGATTTTCAACGCCTCTTGCGCCATTTCAATACCGAGCGGGTATTTTTCTTCCAACTGTTCTTCGAAAATATACCATGCGTAATTATTGAGCAAATTGATATCACCGGGATTTTCTTTTATCAGCACATCATATGTTTGAATAAGATTGGACTGATCACCTTTTTTGCGATAATAGCTTAACATGCGGAGGTTGGCGCTTCTCCGGTAATTTTCATCGAGCGAATTTCCGGCCAGTAATTTTTTGAACGGTTGAACATCGTCTTTCGTCAGGGCGTATTCCGCCAGACGCAGTTGGGTAACCTGCAATTGTTCGTCGTCTTTGGTAACGGATGCGAGCTTTTCGTAATACGGAACGGCGGCGGCAAAATCGCTTTTTTCCCATAATTTTTCAGCCACGACGATCAATGCCTGGGTATCTTCCGGATTTTCTTCCGCTTTTTTCTGCCAATAAGCTATTGTATTTACACCATTTACGTAGTCATTTAAAATGCTCAAAAATCCTTGTTTATCACCAAACCCAACGATGCGGTCGATCTCATTACCATCCGCATCGAGAACCAGAATGGTGGGAAAGCCGCTGATGCTAAACCGGTCCATGAGTTCCGGGCCTTCGCCTTTTTCGCCATCGATTTTTACGCTGACAAAATGTTCGTTAATAAAATTTCCCGATTCCGGATCTTTGAAAACCGCTTTATCCAGTTTTTTGCAGGGCACGCACCAATCGGCAAACACATCCACCAGCATCATTTTTTCGGCGGATTTTGCCTGAGCCTGCGCTTCGGAAAAATTTCCATCCACAAACCGGACGGTAAAGTCGCTTTCACCGGTTGTTTTGGTGGTTTCCGCCTGTTTTTTTTCGCCGGAATTGCAGGCAACCAAACCGATAGCCAGCAATGCAAAAATAAACGTTTTCATACAATACCTCATTTTTCAATGTTGATCAAAAATACTGTTGATTGACAATTTTGTTCCTTTAACAGCCGTATTTTTTTGCTGACCGAAACAGCTTTTAATATATCGAAAATTGGTGAATTAAATAAATTGTTTTCAAAAATTGAGTATCTAATTGTTAACTTTTATCGAAAACAAACATCTGTTTTAACGGATCTCCCGGCTTTTTGTTAAAACCGCTTGACTTGATATCGATAAAAAAATAATATGCTTCGCTAACCTGAAAATGATTTCCGTTGTTGAGAATTTATTTGCGGAATCAGCAAATCAACTGGAGGTTAAATGATTTCTAACGATCACTTTCCCGGGGCAATATGTTACTGGCACAACGGGAAAATTTACGACTGGCAGGAACAAATCATCCATCCGATGGCGCACGTTTTGCATTACGGAAGTTCGGTTTTTGAAGGCATTCGCGCATACAAAACGCAGAAAGGTGCAGCCATTTTCCGGCTGAAAGAACACATCGACCGGTTTTTCGAATCTGCCGATGCCATTAACATGAAAGTGCCGTTTTCTCACCCGGAAATTATGGAAGCCTGCCGGCTGGTAGTTGAGAAAAATCAATTAGATAGCGCATATATTCGCCCCAATTTATTTTACGGTTACGGCAATCTCGGGCTGACGCCAAAAGCTTGTCCGGTGGAGCTGACTGTGGGCTGCTGGGAATGGGGACGCTACCTCGGCGAGGCATCGCTGCAGAACGGGATTCATGCGTTGCTGCTGCCGCAAAAACGGTTGCATCCGAGCCAGATCAACGCATCGGTGAAAATCGGCGGGCTGTATGTGCAATCCAACGTATTTGCCACCGAAGCCAGAAAACGCGGATTTGACGAAGCGATATTTTTGAATCTGGAAGATCGCGTTTCCGAAGGTCCGGGTGAAAATATCATCATTATTAACGGCGATACGCTGCGCACCAACGACCGCAGCGAATCTGTGCTGGAAGGCATCACCCGAACCAGTGTTTTGGAAATTGCCCAAAATTTGGGATACAACACCGAAATCGCGCCGATCACCGTGAGCGATTTATTGGGCGCGGACGAGGCGTTTTTTACCGGAACGGCTGCGGAAGTAACACCTATTTCCCGCATCACCGATTCGCGGGATCGCGATATTCCCCAATCCGATTGGCAAACCTACGCCATCGGCGATGGCAAACCCGGTGCAATCACCCAAAAATTAGCCGCACTTTACGGCGAGATTGTTCGCGGGCAGCATCAGGTGTATGACCATTGGCTGACTTACGTTCATAAATAATTGTGATTATTAAATTTACAATATTCAATTTTTAATATGAGAGGAGTGCAACCATGCCAGGAATTTCCGAACGCGCCCGAATTATGCCGCCTTCGCCCATCCGCAAGCTGGTGCCATTTGCGGAAGCCGCCAAATCCCGTGGGGTGAAAGTGTATCACCTCAACATCGGTCAACCGGATATTCCCACGCCGAAAGTGATGATGGATGCGTTTCGCAACCACGACATCACGGTGCTGGAATACGGACACTCCGCCGGTTTGTGGGAATATCGTGAAGGGCTGGCGAAATATTACCAGAAAAACGGCGTCAACGTGAGCAAAGATGAAGTGATCGTGACCACCGCCGGCAGCGAGGCGATCATTTTTGTGATGCTGGCCTGCATGGATCCCGGCGATGAAATTCTCATTCCCGAGCCGTTTTATACCAATTATCTGGGTTTTGCGGTGGAGGCTGGCGTACGGGTTGTGCCGATCACCTGCAGCGCGGAAAACGGTTTCAAATTGCCGGACGCATCGGAAATCGAACAGAAAATCACCCGCCGCACCAAAGCAATCATGATTTGTAACCCAAACAATCCCACAGGATACGTCTATTCCAAAGCAGAAATGGAAACATTGCGGGATATCGCCATCAACAACGATTTGTATTTGATCGGCGACGAAGTGTATCGCGAATTTGTGTATGACGGCAAACAGCACCACTCGGTGATGCATCTGGAAAACATGGACGAACGCGCCGTTATTGTGGACAGCATTTCCAAAAGATACAGCGCCTGTGGCGCACGGGTGGGTTGCATCGTTACCAAAAACAAAGCGATTCTGGATACCGCGCTGCGTTTCGGTCAGGCAAGGCTTTGCCCGCCAACGCTGGAGCAGATTGCCGCAACCGCCGCGCTGGACACGCCGCAATCCTATTTTGACGAAGTGATGGGCGAATACCTCGCCCGCCGCGAAGCCGTTTTTGAGGGACTCGCCAAAATTCCCGGCGCGTTTGCCCACAAACCCAGCGGCGCATTTTACACTGTTGTAAAACTGCCGGTGGACGACGCCGACAATTTCTGCAAATGGCTGCTCAGCGATTTTCACGATAATAGTGAAACCGTGATGATGGCGCCCGCCGCCGGATTTTACGCCACACCCGGACTTGGCACAGACGAAGTGCGCATCGCATTTGTGCTGAACGCCCCGGCAATGCGCCGCTCGATGGAAATTTTGGCGAAGGCGCTGGCGGTTTATCCCGGTCGCACCCAGTAAATCCACGTGCGGAACGCGAAAAAACGCATCATTTAAAATTTTAAAAAATACCGGTTTAGTTTAACAAACCGGTATTTTTTTTCGCTCAATGATTGATTATCTTTGAGGCGAAGTTTTGGAAAGCAAAAAAATATTTTTGAGAACAGGGAACCAGCAGGAAATGAAATTCCAACATGATGTTTATATTTGCTTTAGCGACGCAGATGCGGAAGCCGTCGAGATACTCGAAACCGCGCTGACCAATTATGCACCACACCCGGAAATGGGATTTGCCCATCGCCATTTGCGCGTTTTTCTGGATTCGCCGGAAGTTGCCAAAATGTATCAGGGAGAAATTTTTACCCAACCGTTACAGCATTCCAAAAAATTTCTGGCAGCCTATTCGCCCGAAACACGCCGCGATCCGCAAATGAATCAACAAATCCGCGATTTTTTGGCCGTTCGCGAAGCTGCGGATATTGTCCCCGTGCTGTTCGCAAAAAGCGGGGAAAGCGAAAATGTGCTGCCGGAGGCAATGGCGGACGCCAGTATTTCCACCCGTCCGGTTGTGATTCGGCAGATTGAAAAACTTGCCCATCCCGCGAGCGATGCCGGCACTTTTGAGTCGTGGTTGACGCTGCTTTCCCGGTTATCAACTATCGATGTTAAAACGTTGTCTGATCTGGAGTTAAAACGCCAAAATCGCAGCAAAAAGCTGCGTATGAGCCTGATTATCGGCGCCGCGCTGAGCCTGGTATTTTTGACGCTGTTTTGGTGGTTGCAGCAACGCGCCACTGCTACTCAGGAATTAAATAACGCCCGCGCGCAACAATTGCTCAACGAAAGCCGGGTGGCATCGCTCGATAACAACCCGCTGTTACGGCTGCATTTTCTGGCGGCAGCGTACGACCAATCGCCCGAATCCGGGTTGATGTCGCAAATCAGCACCCAATTAAAAGAAGTTTGGCCGGTTGCAAAATTGGTCCAAACTATCAAACATCCGGCGCAAATTGCCGGCGTTTTGCCATCGCCGGACAGCAGCAATTTGCTGATTTGGGGCGGGAATACCGCTCAAATCTGGCAGTTAAAATCCGCAAAAAACAGCCCCGCAACCATCACCCATTCCGAAAAAATCAGCGGTGTGGCGTGGCTGCCCAACGGCGATGTCATTTTGAGCTGGAGCAACAACGGTGAGGTTCGCCGGACAAACCTGACCTCCGGCAACAGCGAGATTGTTTTTACCGATCAATCGGGCATTTTGCAGGCGCACCTGTCGCCGGATGCGCAACGGCTGGTAACAACCGCAGACGATTTCACTGCGCGATTGTGGGATATTTCAACCGGAAAATTAATCAGCGAATCGCCGCAGGATGGCTGGATTGGCGGCATCGCGTTTTCGCCGGACGGCGATGAATTTCTGATGTGGAGCGACGACAGCACCGCAATCCGCGAAGATTCGCGCAGCGGCACGCCCATTTCCCGCCCGATGCGCCATTCCGGTTCGCTCAACGGCGGGCAATATCACCCGTCAGGAAAACGCGTGCTCATTTGGGCAACAGATGGCAGCATTCAGCAATGGGCGCTGCCCGCACAACAAAAATTTGCCAAAACCATGCGCCACAACGATGGCGTTTTGGGCGCAACCTACGTTCGCGACGGTGCGGCAATTTTATCGTGGAGCAGCGACGAAACCCTCCGGATGTGGGATTCCCAAACCGGCGATGCGATTACGCCGCCATTTTCGCACGATGGCTGGGTGCTCGGCGCGATCCTCGACGATGCAAACAATCGCATTTTTTCGTGGGGATTTGACAACACGGCGCGGCTCTGGCAGGTTAATCCGCCAACAGCCATCGCCGGAAACATGCGCCACCGGAACAGCAAATCGGAAGCCAGCAACGGCATATTTTTCGGGCTGATTTCGCCGGACAACCGCTGGCTGGTAACCGGCGGCAGCGACGGCGCATTCCGGATTTGGGATGCATCTGCAAATGCAGAGCAGCCGGCGGCAGTGCTGCAACATTTGCCGGCTGATGAAGTGGTGCAACAGCTAACCGGCGCGTTTTTTGTGGATAGCGGCAAAAAAATAGTCACCTGGAATGGCGATAATTTTGTGAAAATCTGGCAATTGCTGCCCGACGACCATCGTTTTCCGCAGGATGCGGATGATATGCGGGAATCCGCCGCGCAGTGGACCGGCACCATCCCGCTGATCGATGGCGATAATTATTCTATCGGAGTTAATCCATAAATACTATAAATACAGCTATTTACGTCACCAATCAAAATCCAGCCCAATAATCACCACCGCTTTTTTGGGATCATTGTTACATATTTTTTAATCCTCATTTTCCAGATCCGCAAATATTTTTTTCCCCGGAACAAATCCGCATTCATATCATTCACAAAACGCCCGAAAATAGTGTGGCTGTTTTTCCAAATCGTGTCGGATTTTCGCTGTTCCGAACAAAAAAATAGTATTGTTTTGTGCAAATCATTTATACTAAATTTGACCAAATTTTAAGAGGATAATTGATGAAAACGGATGAGAGTTTAAAAATTGTAAAAAAATTCTGCGAGAATTTCATAAAAGGCAACCGAACCGCCATGATGCAGGAAATGACCGACGATGTGCAGTGGATTTATCCCGGCGAACCGGATATTTATTACGCCGGAACATTCACCGGAAAAGCGGCTGTGCCGGAATTTTTCAAACGATTGGCCAGCTCTGTAGAAACGCTGGAATTTTCGACAAAGGAATTTATTGCACAAGATACGCATGTTGCCGTAACCGGTTTTATTCGCGGCTATTCCATTTCAACAGAAAACGAATTCGAAAGTGAATGGACAATGATTTTTGAATTGAAAGACCAAAAAATCAAACGATGTCAAACGTATTTGGACACGGCAAAAATTGCCGCTGCATTTTGGGTGGCGTAACGATGAAACCAAATGCGACAACTCCGAAACAAAATGGCGGCAATATCCTGATTCGCGAAATGGAATTGGAAGATTTGCCCATCGTTTATTCTCTGGGCGAAGAATTATTTACCGCCAGCGAATGGCCAAATTTATACCGCACCTGGGATCAGTACGAATTGGTGAACTTGTTCGCCGGCGACGGCGAATTTTGTCTGGTTGCGGAAAAAGATGATCAGATTGTGGGATTCGCCCTCGGATCGTTGATCGAAAAACGCCACAATTCCTGGCGATACGGTTATCTGGAATGGCTGGGCGTTTCACCCGCGCTGAATCGCAGCGGTTTGGGCTCGCGCCTGTTTAACCGGCTTACCGAACTGTTTATCGAAAGCGGCTGCCGGATGATGCTGGTGGACACCGAAGAGGAAAACCACCCGGCGCTCAATTTTTTTCGCAAACATGGTTTCAAAAATGAAATCGGTCAAATTTATTTGTCGCGAAACCTCTCTAATCACCCGCAATATCTGAAAAAGAAGGGGCGGAAAACCACCCACCGCAAAACCAAAGTTTCCCCCCGGAATATTGATGAAAAGCCACCAGATCATACAAAATAAGTTGGATTACCAACGGCTGCTCAATTTAGCCGTTAACGCCATTGACGAATACAGCCCGACATATGCGGAAAATGCCGCCGCGATGGTTTTCGAAAACGCCCTGATTCGTGAAAATATTGCGGTTAACCGGCAACCGGTTCCGGTAACTGCCGGCGATAAACGCGCCAATTTGATCGTCACGCTCGGACCGCAGCCATCCGCGCTGATGCTGGTTGGACATATCGATACCGTGGCGCTGTGGCACGACGAAGGGCATCACGCCCGCATTTCCAACGGCAAATTATACGGGCTTGGCGCCGCAGATATGAAAAGCGCCTGCACCGCAATGACAGAAGCGATCATCGCAGTTGCCAACAGCAAAGTTGAATTAAAACAAGGTGTTACGCTGGCGCTGGTTGTCGGGGAAGAAGAATACGGCGATGGCTCCAAAGCATTGGTAAAGGAATATTTTGCGCCGGAAGTAGTCATTGGCGAACCCACCCAGTTGCAATTGTGCCCGTCTCATTTTGGCTATCTGGAATGCCGGCTGCACAGCAAAGGCAAACGGGCGCATGCGGCGTTGCCGGAAGTTGGCGCAAATGCCATCGAAGCGATGCTCTCGTGGCTGAGTGAAATATTTAACCTGCGAAAAACACTGCCCTTTCACAGAGAATTAGCGATCAACCCGCGGGAAATCCATGGCGGCGAACCGGATTTTGTGGTTGCTGAAAACTGCGAGGCGCTGCTCGATTTTCATCTGCCGCCGGAAGCGGATGCCGCTTCTGTCATCGCCATTATCGAATCCGCCCGAACAAAAGTGCAACAGAATCACCCGGAAGTAGATTTTCAGCACGACATGCTGTTTTGGTCTGCGGGCTATCATCTTGAAAAAACAGCTATTTGGAAAAAATTTAACACCGCTTTTGATGCATCTCATCTGCCGTTAAATACGTCTGCTTTTCGATCCCACTCCGATGCCCGCATGTTTTTGGATGCCGGAATGAACCCGTATATTTGCGGACCCGGATGTTTAACTTCCGCCCACCGGCGCGGAGAATTTGTGCAGATTGACGAGTTGAATCAAGCTGCGCAGCTGTACGCCGCAATAATTTCTGAAATTTGCGCACCCCAATAAAAAAAGCCCGGTAAATTACCGGGCTTTTCTTTTTTTGCAGATGTGTTGTCAAATCAATTACAGTTCGGGCAACCTCTTCCCTGCCCCATTCCGCGACCGTGTCCGCCTTTGCCGCCGCGCATGCCGTGTCCGTTACCATCGCCACGGGAAAGCATCATCGAATCAAATTTTTTGCGTTGTTCTGTTGTCAGCAAGCTGCGCATTTCCTGATGATTTTTCAACCGCTGCAGATGCATTTTTGTGTGCAGTTCGCCCATTTTTTTCACCAGGCTTTCCGCTTTAGCGGCATTGTATGTTTCGGCGGTTTCTGCCAGTTTCAGCTCAGTGCGCAATCCCTGCAGTTCGGAACGCAGCGGCAGCATTTCGCGCTGGTGATTCAATCGCATATCTTCAACTTTGGTTTTCTGCTCATCTGTGAGATCCAGAAATTTTGCCATTCGTGCGCCGCGCTGCGGGCCAAAATTATCGTCGTCGCCACCGCGGGGTCCGCGAAATCCGCCGCCGCCGGGCTGCGCCAACGCAGCAATACTGAACAGTGCAATCAACATCGCAATCATCGAAGTTTGGGTGAATCGTTTCATTTTAAATCTCCTTTTTACAGATTTTCTATCGGTTTTGGTTAATTACCCCGTGGCGGGGGATTATCCCGCTCCCGCATAAATGGGGGCGGTTGTTTGCCACGGAATCGTTGCTTGCCGAATTCCCTCGGGCCCATCCGGTTCTCCAGCAAGTGTTGAAAAAATATTTTTTGCTCTTTTTCGCTCATAAATTCTTTGGCTACCAGCATCCGGTCGATTGCTTTTTGGGCAATTTCCTGACGCAGGCGGCTGATGTCGTTCATTTTCTGATCGATCATTTCGCGATCTGGCGATTCGCTGATTAACAATTGATACAATTCTTTTTCATTGACCTGCAATTCTTGCCGGATGGGGTGAATTTCTTCCTGAAACCCGCGCATCAATGTGTGCAATCGCTCCCTTTTTTCGGTTGACAGCAACGCTCCCAACGGCGCCCGTTCATCCAGTGGCGGACGATGCTGCATGCGAAAGTAGAAAAAACTGCCGATGGTTGCCACATTCACAACGATCAGAAACAGCAGAATGCCAATCAGAATTTTCGGTTTCATTTCCCATCCTCGAGGGTGTATTCGATAACCGCATCCATATTTTCAACGATACCGTTATCCCAAATGATGGTAGAATAATCGCTCAACTGCTCACTTTGGGAAGATTGGGTTGTTGTCGCTAAATCTTTCCCCAAAAAAATGCCGATGCCCATTGCACCAACTAACATCAGCGTGGAAAATGCAACACGCAACTGGCGCACCGGATTGAGCAATTTGCGACGCGAAAGCGCCTGTTTTTCCCGTGCCAGCGCGGCTATCCGGGTTGGCAAATACGGATCGGCTTCCAATGTCGGCAATGCGCTCCGGTCAACCACGTCCAGCATATCGCTCATCTGCTCGAAATAGATTTTGCATTTCGGGCATTTCAACAGATGGCTTTCGATGGCGGACTGCGCTTCGCGGCTCAGTTTGCCTTCGGACCAATCCAGAAATTTTGATGTCACATGGTTGCTCATTTTCAAATCCTTCGTTTTTGCTTTCAATGGGTTAGACCATTCTTCAACCCAAATCTTTCAAAAAAAATCATTTTTTTTGACCCGTTTGGGTTATTTTTTACAAATCCTTAATAAAAGGCTCCAGCAATTTGACCAGCTCTTTTTTGGCGCGATGAATCCGGGATTCAACTGCGCTTAGGCTCAGTTGCATGGTTTCGGCGATTTCCTGATAGCTCATATCCTCATACCGATTGAGCACCAGCGGCACCCGGTATTTTGGCGACAACTGCTGAATTGAATGCCACACCCGTTTTTCGCGCTCCGATTTTTCCATTTGCCGGTCCGGCTGCGGTGCGCCGACGCTCCAGAATAACGGATCGATCTGATCTTCCTGCAGCACTTCGGACAGCGGTTTGTCCATTAAATTCAACCACTTACGGCGTCGCTCTTTTTTCAGGAAATTGAAAATATGGTTGGTAGCGATGCGATACAGCCAGGTAAACACCTGCGAATCCCCCCGAAAACTGTCCATATTTTCGTAAACCTTGATGAAAATTTCCTGCGTCATATCGCGTGCGGATTCTTTGCTTCCGGTCATCCGGTAGGCCAGATTCATTATTTTATCGCCATATTCACGATAAATCGCCTCAAATGTCATCCAGATTCTCTCTTTTGCTTCGTCCGCATCCGTTGATTTCCGGGAACGATCTGCGCCGGAAATTCGATCATTCAACAAGTTAGACAGTTGTCGGCGGTAAATCTTTCAAAAAAAATATCGATTAGCAATTTCGAACCAGTCGCACAAAATGACGATCGGAAACGTGCGCCGGGCGACAGGTGCCTTCGCCAAAAAATGCCACCCACTGGCTATCCGGCGCATCCCGTTCCGCAAGCCAGATTTCCGTTCGCAGATCCCGCAGCGCCGGATGAATGTATGCCGAATCGCCGGTTTGCGGATGCAGCAGGGATAACCCTTCTTCGAGGGTTGGCAATCGCCAGTCGGAAAATCCGGCGTAACGGACAATTTTCAGGCGATTTTCAAATTCGCGGATCGGTATTTTCGGGAACGGATCGCTTTGCTCCCACATCAAATTGGTGCAGTGATCGACAACAACTTTGCTGCCATTCACCATTTTCGGCTCGAACAAATGATGCAATCCACGAGCATTCGGCTGGTGAACGCGATCAAAAAACGGGTAACGCTCCAAAACTTCGGTGATCATTTTGGGGCGAATGTCATCCATTTCCAGCTCGTGCGATGGCTGATGTGGCAGGCGCACCCGAAACGCGGAGAAATCGCCGTATCGCAGCCAATCGCCGGAAAGCTCGTGTCCGGCAGCAATTTCATCAGAAAATGTATCCCACAAAAACGTTTGGAGCTGTTTGGTAAAACGCAGATCGGCAAAAAATTCCGGCAGCGCCAAAAATCGCCGCGACACCAGATATTCTTCAACACTTTGTTCCGCAAACAACCATTTGCCAAGCTGGTCTTTTTTCACCAGCGATAAATTTCCGGGTTTCCATTGTTGCAAATCAATTTGGCAGTTGCGGCAGCATTCCTCAAATTTTTCCTGTGAAACAGCGCCACCGGCGCCGATCATGCGCTGGCGATAACAAATTTCCGCCAGTGATTCCCAAAAATCCAGCAGCTGATGCGGTTCAATTTGCGGCTTGATTTGCGCAGCCGTTGCTGTTGCAGCGTGCTCACAAATCAACCGGTAACCTTCCAGATGGTTCACCAACGTTTCATTTGCTATATATGGTAAATAGTGTAAAAACAACGGCTTGTTCACAAATTTTGGATTGCGTTCCAGCCATTCTTCGTATGCTTTTCGTTTGCGGAATTGATAAAACGGCACGGTGCTATTCACCCATTCTTTGCGGTCGGGTGTGTCGGGCAGGGCAATCCGGTACAGAATAAATTCGTATTCGTGAAACGGCTGACTATCGATTTTGCAAAGCCCCTTTTTTTCGGGCACACTGCTGATTGGCGGCAAACCTTCCATCCGCCCGATTAACATCACCAGCGGAAATTTCCGGGTTTTATCCATCCATTGTTTCAGCTTTTTGTCGGGAAAAACACCGGGCAGGAACAATGATTCGAGATTGTCCAAAATGAGGATGGTTTGGCGCGGATTGGGCAACCGCACCAGCCGCAATCGCGCTTCTTTTCGGGAAAGCGGCAGGTGTGCCACTTTTAGTCTGTGATGCATTTTTTTTCGCTGCCAGCGTTTGCAGCCTTTCACAAAAGCGGTTTTCCCCATTCCCGGCGCTGCCAAAATCATTACGTATCGTTCGGAATCCGGTGATTTAAGCAGTTCGTCAAATTCCGCAAACGGATCGATTACCGGTTGCCAGCGTTCTTCCCCGGCAATAAATTTTTCCAGATTTTGATGGAGATAAATATCATATTTTTCAGCGAGTTCCGGCTTCAACGGATCGTAGGTTTGATAAGATTGCGGGAAAATTTCGCCCGGCTGGTAGATAAAATCTGTTGCAAAATACCGTTTCCAAAAAAGCTCCATTGCCCAAAATAACAGCAAGAGCACAAGAATCACCAACGTCACCAGAACCAGGGTTCCCGTTGCGCCGTCCCACAGCCAGGTTGAGGTAATCATTGCCATGCGATTTCATCCGGTATTTCAATGATATATCAGCCCGATTGGCAAATAACAGAACGCCACACATCCAATGTGCGGAACCGGAGTCGGAAAATGTTCGGGCTTGTGGGTACAGGTTACGGTAAAACCGCTAAAAAATGCAATAAAAAAGATATTTCCTGCGCATCCGCTGTAAAATTTGTAAGAATTTTCCGTGTTTTTTTGGAAAATATTCGCTAAATAATACGAACTAATATTTTACTATTCCGGGTTTTACGGCTGATTGCGACACCAATCTATTGCTGATATTTTAACATCACTGTTTTCAGGAGGACATTTTAATGGCACTTGTTCCCAGCTTGTTGCTCAAACAATTGTACACGTTCGGCAGTTTGGAAAACACGGCTGACGGTATCCGTTTTTCCCTCAAAAACCGTTTGAGCGATGCAACGCTCACCGGATTCCGCAGTCTCGAAATCGATGGAAAATCCGTTTCTGTATCAGATATTTCGCTGGATTTGGGTGGCGACAATGCGGTTGATCCCGCAACGCTGAGCAAAAATCCACTCGATTTTCCGCTGCGCAGGTCCATCGACATCCGGGCAAAAAGCAGCCCGTTGGAAAAAGGCAAACATCAGATATTGCTGGTTTTCGACACCAAACCCTTTGGCAAACTGAAGTTAAATGTCGAAGACAGCATCTCGGATATCAAAGAAACCACCGTGCGCATTCCCCGCAATGACGCGGATGATTATTCCGAAGAAGCCATTCAAACCCGCCAAAAATTTGTTGAAAAAATCACCGGTGTTTCGCTGAAACATTCTGCCAAATATTCGTTCGATCCGCACATCACCCAGGGCAATTGCGAGCATTTTACCGGCGTGGCGCAGGTGCCGATGGGCATTGCCGGACCGTTGACGGTTCACGGCGAGCACGCCAAAGGCGATTTTTTGATCCCGATGGCAACGGCGGAGGGCACGTTGGTGGCGTCGTATAATCGCGGTATCAAATTGATCAACTCCTGCGGCGGCGTAAAATGCAGCGTTGTGGACGACCTGATGCAACGTGCACCGGTGTTCGTTTTCGACGATGCCCGCGAAGCCCGCGAATTTGTAAAATGGGTGCAGGAAAATTTCAAAACCATTGCGGAACATGCGGAAACGACATCCAGCGTCGCTAAACTTCAATATATTGACCCTTACCTCGCGAGCAAATTCGCCTATCTGCGTTTCAATTACACCACCGGCGATGCCGCAGGTCAAAATATGGTCGGGCGGGCAACCTTTGCCGCATGCAGCTGGATACTCGATCAATACAAAGGTATCAGACGATTTTTCCTCGAATCGAACTTTGCGACAGACAAAAAAGCGTCGCAGGTGAACATCATGCGCACGCGCGGCAAACGCGTAACTGCGGAAGCGCTGATTAAACGCGATGTGCTGGTGCAGGTGATGCGCGTTGAGCCGGAAAGCCTGGCTTATCACGCCGGCGTGGCGGGCATCGGCAGCTTTTTGTCGGGCGTGAACAACAACGGATTGCATTCTGCGAACGCCATTACTGCGATGTTTATCGCCACCGGACAGGATGTCGCCAACGTTTCGGAATCCTCCGCAGGCATTATTTATACTGAAATTACGCCGGAAAAAGATCTGTATATTTCCATCACCATTCCATCGCTGATTGTGGCGACTTACGGCGGCGGCGTCGGATTGGCGACCCAAAAAGAGTGTCTCGAGATGCTCGGTTGTTACGGACGCGGGAAAGTCAAAAAATTTGCGGAAATTGTAGCGGGCGTTGTGCTGGCAGGCGAGTTGTCGCTGGCTTCCGCCATTTCATCATCGGACTGGGTTTCCAGCCACGAGCAATACGGCAGAAATCGTTAACAAAAAAAATACGGCGGGTTGGGTTCCTCCCGTCCCGCCGCATTTCTATAGCAGCTCTCAACATCTTGTTTTTTCACCATTTGGGCGAAGTTTTTTTATTCGCCCTTTTTTTATTGAATCAATTGCATTTTGCGAATGCGGCTAAAATTGCCAGCCTGCAAACGATACACGTAAACACCGCTTTCCACCAGATCACCAACATCATTTCGCCCGTTCCAGCGTTGGGAGTAGCTGCCGGATGGCAGAAAATCGGAAACCAGCGTGCGCACTTTTCGCCCGAGAACATCAAAAATTTCCAGCGTGACGCGTCCGGCGGATGCCATTGTAAATTCGATGGTCGTTTCCGGATTGAAGGGATTCGGGTAATTTTGCTGCAGCCGGAAGCCTTCCAGCGGCGCGGCATCGTCATCGAGTCCGGTGGCAGGATTGCCTTCGAATGCGCCGACATCATATTGCCCCGCCGTTCGCGAATTTCCCGCAAAATCGTGGGTCACAATTGCGATGGTTTCCCCGGCATCGATAGCGGGACTGCTGCCGCTCAGCCGGTAATCGTTTGACGAACGGTTGACAAAAAAAGAAGCATTCGCAGAAAGATTGGACGGCTGCGACGCATCATCCGGTTTTGTGCCGAGAAACAGCGAATTTCGCAAATCGAATCCCGCCGGATCATATCCGCCACCGGCATTCTGGAAATAGCGATTGCCGGTACCGATATCGAAAGTGCTGTTGTAAATCAGCAACTTTTCCAGATCATCTTCCGTTCGGAAAGTTGTCTCGTTATCATACGCGATACTGTTGATTATGGTGATATGCGCACCGCCGTTACTGCCCGGTCCCCGCAACCGGAAACCGATCTCGTTGTTGTGCGCGGTTACGCCATCCATAAAACAATCCACTTTTTCCTTTATATTGAACGCCGCGCGATTGCTGATATAACCCGGCACAAACCCAAATGCTTCAACATGCCGTAACGTCAATTTTGCCCGGTAGTTAGCGTTCCCTGAGCTGCCGTTCACTTTGGTATCGATGGCGTTTTCGCCGGGAATTTCGCCGGCGTTCCAACCTGCGGCATCAGCGGGCAGCGGACCGGTCCACAGCTTGCTGTTTTCGATGAGCACGTTGTCCCAAACCGGCGTTCCGCGACTCGGGTCAGCCTGAAAACAATCGCCGGAAACGTAATAAATTTCGCAGTCACTAATTGTAATATTGGTGGACGTTACCGCAACGATGCCGTGCGCATCCTGCTGGCTGTTAATTGTGCCAGCCAAACAGTGGTGAATTTTTGTGTTTTCGATGAGCACGTTGTTCGATTGCTCCATATCGACGCCATCTTTGGTGGCATTGCGAATTTCGCTGTTGCGGATCGTCAGATTATCCGAGTTGTCAATTCTCACGATATCGTTGCCGGAAAATTGCGCATCCAGCACAATACCGTCAATTACGATGTTGTCATGCGAAATTTCCATCACCGTTCCAGAAATTGAAAATACCGGCCGGTTTCCCGGGTCATGCGCCCGTATCGTAATTGGCGAACCGGACGTTCCGCTGATTTGGCTGGTAATTTTCTGGGCGTAATTGCCCGGCAACACCCGAATAATATCGCCGGGATTAGCGGCGTTCAACGCCGATGAAATGCTGTTGAACGGGCTGTTCAACGTACCGTTGCCATTGCTGGCAACATCATCCACATAAATTTCCGCAGCCTGGGATGAGTAGAGAAAAAATGTGGTTAACATCAATAAAATCCATAAAAAACGCATCGTTCCAAACTCCATTTTTTGTTTAACTATGCGTTGTTTCCACAAAATCCATACCAATCCCGCTGCGCCGATCAGCAGCTCCGCAAACAACAAAAAAATCCAGATATTTGAGAAATAATTATACATGATTACCTGTTTGGAGAAAATGTCCTGTTTTTTTAAATTGAACCGGGACGGCAAAATTGATCAAACTTTGCACAGTGCCGGATCGTTATTTTTATCTAATTTAAGAAATTTGCGGACGGAGAATCTGCGAAAGCGCAACATTCGTGGATTTAAAAAATCTATAGTAAGATGGAGTCGCATTGCAGAAAACTGTATTTAACGCCTATCACAAAGTTCGCGGTTACGAATGTGATTTTTACGGACACGCGAACAACGCAACCTACCTTAATTATCTCGAATATGCCCGTGGTGAACTGTTGATTGAAGCGGGATTGTCGCTGCCAAAATTAAAAGAAGAAGGTATTTCGATTGTTCTGCGGCGGGTGGAAATCACTTATCGTTCGCCCGCGAAAATTAACGAAATGCTGCGAATTTGCACCACCGTGGCATCGTTCAGCCGGGTGACCTGCACATTTCATCAGGAAATTTTCCGGGAATCTGACGAACAGTTGGTTGCAGAAGCAGATGTTACGTGGACGGTAATTAATGCGGCGGGGCGCCCAATGCGGCTGCCGGGAGTTATTCGTGAAGCGCTGGCGCTCACTGATTCGCCTGAAAAATAATTTCAGAAACTGAATATTTTCAGCACTTCACCGACAGTTACCAAATTGTTGCTTTTGCCATTGGCAAAGCGAATAATGCTGTCCCGTGCGTTGAAACGGCTGGCAATTTCGCTAACGGTATCACCAGATTGCACCCGATATTGATAATACCGGATGCCCGTTTGCGCAACAATTCTCAGCCGTTGCCCGACACGAATTGTGTTCGACCGAATGTTGTTCCAACTTTTCAATTGGGATACGGACACACCAAAAACACCGGCAATTTCGCCGAGATTATTTCCGGCAGTGACGGCATAATTAAAGCTTTCGCCACGGGAAATATTTTGCTGAACCAAAACATTTGAACCGGAAACAGCCGATTGCGGCGTTTTGGCTGCTGCCCGCTCGGTGCGTTGCGGGGAAGCAGCTGTCGCGCCGGTACTGCCCGGATAAACAACCAGTTTCTTTCCGTACGAAATCGTATTGCCGCTCAGTCCGTTCCACTGCTTTAACTGGTTGACAGTAACCCGGTATTTCCGGGCGATCAGCCACAGCGATTCGCCTTTTTGCACCCTGTGATAGGTTTGCGAACCGGAACCGCCGGAGGAACCGTTACTGCCCGAATAGGATATTTTGCTGCTCGCCTGACGGCTAACGGCGTTATCCACCGCATTTTTTGTTCCGCGTGGCACAAACAGCGGATAATCGAGCACGCGTCTGGGGGTTTGTGTGGCGTTTTCTGCCAGATCCGGGTTCAACACCAGCAACTCCCGCAGGTTTATGCCGGCACTTCTGGCAACGCTTTCCAGATTCACCTGCGAAGGCACAATTACAGTATCATAATTGCGCGGAAACGGCACATCATCAAAACCGAATTGCAGCGGATTACCCGGTTTTGCCATCACGATTACGGCAAAAATCTGGGGGATGTATTCCCTCGTTTCGTGTTTCAGCACGTTGGTTTTTTCGCGGAGAGCCCAAAAACTGCGATCACGAAAACTATCCAATTTTCGCAAAGCCTGACGGGTTTTGCCGGCACCGGAATTGTACGAACTGAGCGCCATCGTAAAACTGCCCAATTCCAACAACAAATCGTGCATGTATTCCCGGCAGGCAACCGCAGATTTGTATGGCGAATACCGTTCATCAACCGAACGATTGATTTTCAAGCCGTATTGCGTTCCGGTGGATTTGATAAACTGGAACAATCCCGCCGCATGCGAACGGCTGTATGCTACCGGATTAAATCCCGATTCGATAAATGCCAGATACATAATTTCTTCCGGGAATCCTTTTTCCAGAAAAATGTCGCGCAGAGCGGGGATGTATTTTCTCGAACGGCTGAGGGTTTCCGTAAAAAATTTGCGATAGTACGGCTCATTTTGAAACCGGCGAATATAATATTCGATTTCTTTCACAAAATCATCGGGTAATTTAAAATTTTCCGGCTCACCCATGTGGATGGCAACTTCGCGGATTTCCTGCTGGATAAATTTGTGCAACCCTTTCTCAAAATAAAAACCGCTTTTAGATCCTGGAATAACGAGAGATGCGCGATCTGCACCAGAGGGGTTATCGGCAAATAACTTGTCCGGCATTTCCGCTTTTTCCCAATCGGCTGCAGCGGCTGGCGGCGGGAGTTCCACCGGTTTAACCGGTTGCACATTTCGCCAACGCAAATCGTCATCGATAATTGCAAAGGTGAGGGATTGGTCGATGGGAGGGTAATACCTGTCCAGATGGTTGATTTTTGCCGCCCGGCTATCCAGCGGAAGCGGGTCCATTGTCCGGATCAGCGTTTCAAATTCATATTTCGACTGCTCATATTGTTGCGATAAATACGCTTCAATTATTGCATCGGCGCTGTTTTTGATGGTCGCATGAAGTGCCAGCGGCGTATTGGGCACCGATTCCCCGGTGTCCACATGAGACGTTTGAGGTTGGGTTGAATTTGCAGGTTGGCTATTGTACGGAACCGTTGTGGCGCAACCGGCCATTAACCATCCAATGATTCCCAACATGCAGAAAATACTGCGCTTCTTCATTCTCTGACCTCTATCCCTGGTGAGACAACTACAATTTTTTCAATGACATATCAACTCATCTGCCACCCGTTAATATACACAAATGTGATCTTTTCGCAAACCATAAATCCCACAAAAGTATCCATTTTAAATTGAATATTATCAATTTGATGCGATGTGAATATTGAAAATTACCATTCGATTTTTTGACCGGAGCTCAACCGGCAATCAATCGGCTTGCAAACACACATGCGCGAACACTTTTGCATCGTTCACCATAAATTCGATCACACAATATTCGTTGGGCTGATGGCAAACATCCGCTAAAGTTGACCAAACGGCTGCGGGCAATCCCTCCCGCCGGAATGTCGCGGCCACAGTTCCGCCGCCGATACCCATTGGAACAGCATCAACATTGTATATATTTTTGATCGCAACCTGAAGTTTTTTAACGACTTCCGCATCATTGGGTGTTGGCGGAGCAGCCTCAGCAGACTGGGTTGTATCGATTTCAATTTGCACATCGAAATCGTTTTCAACGCCGTTGCAAATATTTTGAACCGCAACAAAAAGTTCATCTATCGAATAGTCCGGTAGCAACCGGCAATCCAAATGAAACACGTCTTCACCGGGAATTGTGTTTACGTTTGGCACATTTGCTTCCTTTTTTGTGGGCTCAAACGTGCTGACCGGCGGATTAAACACAGCATTTTGCGCATCAAAAATGTCGTATAATTGCTCCAATCGCGTTACGAGATGTGCTCCCGCACGGAACGCGTTGTTCCCCTGCGCCGGCAAACTGGCATGGCACTGGATGCCTTTTATCCGAAACCGGAACCACACAATGGATTTTTCAGCCACTTCGATCATTCGGCTGTCTGGCTCGCCGGCGTCCGGAACAATAATAATATCTTCGGTGCGGAATAAGTCTTTGTGCTGCTCCATCAGATAGTCCAACCCAAATTCGGAGCCGGTTTCTTCGTCAGCAGCGATGATCACTGCCAAATCGAATGCCGGCTGAACGCCCGTATCCAGAAACGCTAACAGTGTAAAAATACTACTGGTTACACCTTGTTGATTGTCTTCTGTACCTCTCCCGAAAATTTTGCCGTCTTTCACCACAGCATCCCATGGATCGTTATCCCATTTGCTCAAATCGCCTGCCGGCACCACATCCATATGCCCCATCAACCAGATCGTTTTCGCAGATGATTGACCTTTTATTCTGGCAATTAAATTGGGTCGGACGCCATTTTTTGCGCGTTCATCCGGTGCATCGATTTGCAAAATATCCGTTACACCACGTTGCGCCAAAAAATCCTTGATGAACATTGCCTTATCCCACTCGCCATTGCCATCGTTAACGGGGCTGAGCGCCGGGATTGCGGTGATTTTTTGTTGAAATTGAATCATCTCTGGTTCGAGTGACGCAATCCGTTGAATTACTGTTTCCAAATTTGCTGTGTTCAAAGCTTTCTCCTAACCATTCTATCGACCAAATATTCCACATTTTCTGTGATAATGGTCACCTCATTTGTCGCGATTTATTGATTATCTTCAATAAATTTAACGATAGAATTATCAAATTCAAAATTAATCCAGGAACACCAAAAAACGAAAAGTTATGCAAAATAGAGAACTCATACAGATGGTTGAAAATTCTTCACGGCAATATTCCAGCCTGTTGGAGAATGTTCATGAAATCGAAGGCACAATTGTGCACCGTTTAACGCGTTTTTTGCAAACGCTCACTGAAATTCAGGACGAAGTTGTCGATTTGCGGCTCAAAAAAATATTGAAAGAAGAGCATCCCTATTTACCGATGATTCATGTCGACCGCATTCAGGAAAACACACCGTATCGCAAATATTCTTTATACGAAATCAGCCGAACATTTATCAATCAGCGACGTGAATTGAGCAAATTTCTATACAATGTGCCTGAGGAATTGTGGAAGAGAACCGGCGTTCACGAAAATGAAGGTCATGTCACGTTTCAGGAATTTGTTCGCCGATTGACAGAGAAAGATCACACAACAATTTTGCGGCTGCAACGAACGGTAGAAACGAAGGAAAACCAGATAGCCTGATCCCGACAGATTGATCCGAAACCGAATATTCCAGTGCTTACCCAAATACAATATTAACAACGATTTATAGCTTTTCCGAGAACTGAAGTAACGGATACTTTTGTTGAAGCTGCGCCAATACTTTCAACAGAAGAATTCCGATACCAATGCCTAAAAGCCAGCCGGCGAGGACATCAAACGGAAAATGGACACCGGCAAATACTCTTGATATGCCGATCAAAAAAATCAACACAATCCAAAAAGGTGCCCATTTTTTGTAAAATCCGATGAAAACCGTTCCGATTGCCGCAACATTTGTTGCGTGGGACGATGGAAATCCATATTTGCTACCGCAGTGCACCAATAGCCGAAATCCTTCCAAAAACTTGCAGGGGCGCAATCTACCGGTCAGGGGTTTGAGTACGGAACTGGATATTTGATCGGAAAGCAGAATTGCAAAAATTATCAACACTCCCAAAATACGCCCTTTTTTGCCGCAGCCAATCATCAGCCAAAGCCACAGCAACCCGCCCGGTAAGTACATGTTTTCTTTGAGGGTTACTGCAACCATTAGCTTATCAAGAAAAGCATTAGCGAGTTTAACATTGATTAAAAAAAACAGATACACATCAATGTCTTGAAAAATTTGAAGCATAATTTTTTACGGTTGGATTAGGAATTGACCCGGTAGGAATAGACTTTTTTGACGGCTTCCAAAATCTGCTGCCGGTTAAATGGCTTCCGGACAAACTGGAGCGCGCCGTCGTTAAGGGCTTGTTCAACGGACTCATCAACATCAAATCCGGAGGTCAGGATAACTTTAACAACGGGGTTTATTTCTTTCAATTGGTTGAATGTTACCAACCCGTTTTGATCGGGTAAGTTAAAATCGAGAATTACCGTTTCGATCATTCCCTGCTCTTTATTGTATAATGCCAATCCTTCCCGGGCATTTCTGGCAACAATCACTTTAAATGCATCCTGCGTGAGCACGTCCTTTAGAATGTGACGCAAATTCTCTTCATCCTCGATAACCAAAACATAGCGATTCTTCATCGGTTTGGAAAAAATACTAACATCTTCGTCCTGAATCTCGATCATTTTCATTCCCAATGGCACATCCTGAATTTTGGGATGGTTAATTTCCCGGAGTTTTTTGAGGATGTTGGCGATGCGCATGGACGATTTTTGCATCAATTGGAGATAATTTGTCAACCGCTTGTTATCGATATTATATTTCTGTAACTCCATTTTAATCATATCGATAGCAGAAATAATGACCGTTAGCGGTTGGTTGATTTCATGATTGGTGGTTGCAATTGTGGCGTGGAAAGTTAATTTCCGTTCCGCTTCGTATAACCGTTTTTCCAGCTCAACACGTTCGAAAGCACGTTTTACACGAATCTGCAATTCTTCGAGATTGATGGGTTTGAGCATGTAATCGTTCGCGCCTAACCGAACAGCCTGAATTGCCGTTTCAATGGATGCGTGTCCGGTGAGCAAAATAGTTGCGATGTCTTTATCCAGATCTTTTACTTCCCGGAGCAATTCGATTCCGCTAATGCCTTGCATTATCAAATCAGTTAGCACGAGATCAAATTTGTTCTCTTTCAACAAATTTAGTGCGTCGGAGCCATTGCTGCAAAGCGTAACATCATACCGTTCATGCTCAAGTGCTTTTTTCAGCATTAGTCGGCTGGCATAATCATCATCAACAACAAGTATTCGATAAGGAACCATATTTTCTCCGGATACGCCGATAAGATAGTCGCAGAACAAAAGTAATACAATAAATAATTGCAAATTTCGAGTCAAGTCACATTTGTAAAAAATTAAGATGCGAACATTTTATTAAACACACTATTTCATTGGTGTGTTTAAAGTTCTCAGAAATTTGCAAGCCCGGGTCTGCAATAAAAACAATTGTTTAGCGAGAAAAACATTGGATTTAAAACAAATTCTTTTCCATGAAACGGCATTAATTAGCAAGCATTGTTGAATTGAAAACTATTCAACGGGCAATTCCATTCGATTATTTTTCAATTTCAGGAAACCAGCGCCATGGAGGTGAGATTCTGTTGATTATTTCGCGATTTGACCAACGTGATGGCATTACCCTGCTCATTAAAATATATCTCATCAATGATGTGGTGAATCAGCATAAAACCTCTGCCATAGGGCTTTGTATTAACTTCACCATTTTCATTGTTCCGGATATAGCTTTTCCAATCAAAACCGGGGCCTTCATCTGCAATGGTAAGTGAAAAACAACGTTCGTTATATACCAGATTGATTTTTAATAAACGTTCGCCGAATTTAGTATCGGCTAACCGGGTTTCCCGCAATTCCTCGAACATCATCAATTTATCGAAATCATTGCCCTTCATTGCAGACGGCAGCTCCAGATTGCCATGTTCAATGGCATTAATTAATGTTTCGAGAAATGCGACATGATATTGATTGAATTGCTCTTTATTACAAAATCCGGAATTCAGCAGATATTTTGCAAGATGATAAGCGATTACCCCGGGGTCGGCTTTGTTGGTCGGAAAAGTATAGCTGACATTTAGTGCATCAGCAAATTCCAGAATGCGCGCCTTCTTTTCAGATTTGATGCGATACCGCAATACTTTTTCCACAACTTTGCGCACTTCATCCAGCTTAAAAGGCTTGATAATATAATCTTTCGCCCCATATCGAATAGCTGTGATGACATGTTCCAGCGTTTTCAACCCGGTAATCATGATAATCGGGATTTCTTCTTTCGTTTCACTCACAATTTTGAGGAAATCCAGACCAGACATTCCCGGCATGCCAATATCACTAATTACCAATGATATATCAGGAACTTTGTCTAACATCTCGATGCCGGCTTTTGCCTCAAAAGCTTTGGAAACCTTGTAACCCTGCGCCTCAAAATACTCAGCCAGAATTTCAACAACTTCCCGCTCATCATCGATGATAAGAATATGTTTTTGAATATATTCCATCGCTATAAACTATTATTTTTCAATGGGAAACAGCTGATCCAGTTTTATCGATTTAAACAGTTCCAACAGATTTTCATTAATGCCTTTGATGCGCATTTTTTTGCCTTTTGCAACCACATTTTTGTAGAAAATCAGCAATTTGCCAATGCCCGAAGAGGTAATAAACGGCACATATGTGAAATCGAAAACTGCCAAATCGAAATCTTTGTGCATCAAATCCTGAAATTTCGACTTCAATTCTTCAGCATTTTCATTGTCAACAGCACCGATAATTGAAACGTTAAGCGTTCCATTTTGCTGGCCATACTTAAATTCCATTACAAACTCCTTTTGGTAATTTTACGGAACTAATTCAATTCAATTTTAAATATCACGTTTTACACGAGTAAAAACCATTATCCTGACAGTAAATATTTCGGCAGAATTGATCCAAAGGTTGAGCGATAATTTAAGTTTTATATTTATTGGGAAGGATAGGAAAAGTTAACGAACACTGTGTTGTGACTGCAATTTACGCACGATTTCCACATCTGCGGGGCTAACCGGTAAAGCCGGCATTTGCTCCGGTTGAACCCATCGGATTTCTGTGTGATCCAGTAAATGGAATTGATCGCTGATCAACCTGCAACAATACGACATCAGCAAAATAACTCGCTCTCCGTCCCGGTGGCTGACGGTGTGAAAGGGATATTTTACCTCGATTTCGACACCGAGTTCTTCCTTAATTTCTCTGATTAAACCGGTTTCGGGTGATTCATCGAAATGCAATTTGCCGCCGGGAAATTCCCACGTCCCGCCATTTGCCAAATCTTCACGCCGTTTTGCCAATAATATTTCGCCTTCATCATTTTCGATAAGCGCAGCTAAAACAGGAAGATATATCATTTTGCTTCCCCGGAATTCGCCGCAAGCTGCCGGTCAATTTCAGCAATAATTTTTGGCAAAACATCTTCCGGTCCTGTGGAGATTCTGCAACCCGCAGCATGAACATGCCCGCCGCCGCCAAACATTCGGGCAACTTTGTTGACATCAACCTTACCTTTAGAGCGGAAGCTGATTTTTGTGAGATCCGATGCAGCGTGGCGAACATACAACCCCACTTCGACACCACGAATAGATAAACTATAGTTTGCCAATTCGTCGATATCTTCTCCTTTGGCTTGCTGCATAATTTCCAGCGGTAAATAAATTATGCATAATTGTCCGTTCAAATGACTTTGCATATTTGCCAGACCGTAGCCCACAATTTTAAGCGCATCAAAAGTGTTGCTGAAAAATAAATTCCCCGCAATGATATTGCTGCTGATACCCAGCGAAGTCAGATGTGCGGCAATTTCGAAATCCCGTGTGCGGGTGTTTGCGAAGGAAAATCTTCCGGTATCATACATAATGCCACTCAACAATAAATCGGCCATTGTTGCATCCATCGCAGCGCTGCTTCGCGAAATAATTTCGTAAATCAGTTGGCATGTGGAACTGGCTTTTGTATCCACAAAACTGAAATCCGTAAAATGGTCTTCGATAGGATGGTGATCAATTTTCAGGCAAAACGGCGCATCCGGCAGCAATTTAGCAGGATCACCAATCCGGGCACGGGACGGCACATCCACCACAATCGCAGCATCATATTTTTTGGTCATTTTTGAATCGTAGCTTTTAATGTGCTGCCACCCCCACAAAAACTCGTATTTTTCATCCAGTTTCTGATCGTGAAAAATAACTTCATATGTTTTACCGGATTGCTCCAAAAAATATGCGATTGCCAACGCAGCACCATACGCATCACCATCTGCCCCCAGATGAGCCGTTACCAGATAGTTGTCATTCTGCTCAATAAAATGGAGTAAACTTGCACATTTATTTTCCAGCTCATGCATAATACGGTCTCCGTAAACCTTTTGGATTTGCTGTAATAATTATTTCCCGATCAATACAGACAACAAGTTTTTGTCACCAATGAAAGGGTTTCACCAAAAATCAACGCATCAATTTACGACAATTTTATAAATATTTTAAATTGATCGGTATTTGAATTTGCCCATGGTGGATGTCAATCATCGAAAAATATAACAACAAATATAACACTTTAGCGATACAAAAACTACTTTGAAATAGATGATAGCTCGTAATGGCAACAAGTACAGCTCGAAAAGCAATATCAGAAAATATATAAATTTATTTTTATCATACAAACGGACGGGTGAATTTTGGTGCTTTTACACATTTATCCGGAACAAAATAACGCAATGTTGCTATTTTTCGAATATATCCGTCACTTTAACCCGCTATTTCGCTGGCCTGTCAACTCGCGAAATCAATATGTAAAAAAATGAAAATTTTCTTTGAAACCGATATTAAGGATAATATATTTGCCTCGCTGTTAACGACAGTTGGAATTTACACTTTGATGCGCCCGTAGTTCAATTGGATAGAACGCTTGACTACGGATCAAGAGGTTGGGGGTTCGAGTCCTCCCGGGCGTACGAATTTTAATCAGTCGCCCCAACGTAGCTTCTCATGCTTGATGCAAACCACGAATATTGGATGGAATTAGCTTTCAGAGAAGCCGAGAAAGCTTACCAGGCAAGAGAGGTTCCCGTTGGGGCGATTGTGGTTTATGAAAATAGAATTATCGGTCGTGGTCATAATCAGATAGAGCAATTGCAAGATCCAACCGCACATGCGGAAATTATTGCAATTACAGCGGCAGCTGATTATCTGGGTTCGCGAAGATTGCTGGACACCGTGATGTATGTAACGCTCGAACCTTGTGCAATGTGCGCCGGTGCGATCGTTCTGGCGCGAATTCCAATGCTGGTTTTCGGCACGATGGACCCAAAAACGGGTGCCTGTGGCTCAGTAATGAACATTGTGCAGGAAGACAGGCTCAACCATCGCGTATCGATTGTTAGCGGTATTTTGGAAAATAAGTGTTCGATGATTTTGAAAGATTTTTTCAAAAAATTACGGGATGTAAATTAGTCCCGAATGGAGAAGTGGCCGAGTGGCTGAAGGCGCACGCTTGGAAAGCGTGTATACCTCTTGGGGTATCGTGGGTTCGAATCCCACCTTCTCCGCAAAAAAAAAGCGGGTTTTTTAACCCGCTTTTTTTGTTTTTACTCATATCATAAAATTCGTCAATCTACCTGCCAGGTATCTCCGGAAAGCAACAATTGTTTCAGATCCCCTTTGCCTTTTTTGGCTGTGACCTGATCAATTTGCTTATAGAATTCTTCATCATAAACCGGTCGCTTTATATCGCGGAAAACGCCCACCGGCGTTGGCATTTCCGGTAATTCATTCATTTTTGCAAGCGCATGATAATATGCATCATCCCTGTTTTCAATATCATGAGTAACCACATTTTCCGGCATCGAATCATCGGCAGCTACTTTTTCCAGCCCGAAACCAGCTTGCCGAAACGCGAATTTATCTAATTTTCCATAAGCCAGCGGTTGTTGATCTTCGAGATAAATCAGATGTTCGAACTTCGTTTTCGGATTCGTCAGCGTTTCAAATGCGCCGTCATTAAAAATGTTACAGTTCTGATAAACTTCCACAAACGAAGTGCCTTTGTGCTCGGCTGCTTTCTGGAAAATCGATGCCATATGTTTTGTATCCCGGTCTATTGTGCGGGCGACAAATGTGGCACCGGCGCTCAACACCAGCGACAACGGATTAAACGGTTGATCCAGCGAACCATAAGGCGTTGTTTTTGTTACTCTTCCAACTGGCGATGTCGGCGAATACTGTCCTTTGGTCAATCCGTAAATCTGATTATTAAACAGAACAATATTGACATCGATATTGCGACGGCAAATGTGCATCAAATGGTTACCACCGATGCTCAGCGCATCGCCATCGCCGGTGATAATCCACACCGAAAGATCCGGATTTGCCAACTTGACACCCGTTGCCACCGTGGGCGCACGTCCGTGAATGGTGTGAAAACCATACGCGTTTACATAATATGGAAAGCGGCTGGAACACCCGATTCCAGAAATTACCACAACTTTTTCATGCGGGACGCCGAGATCCGGCAGCACTTTTTTCATTTGTGCCAAAATGGCATAATCACCACATCCGGGGCACCACCGCACATCCTGATCCGAACCAAAATCTATTTTTTGAATGTCGCCATTGACGACCGGAATTTTGTCGCTCATTTATCCCCTCCGATCTGTTTGAGGATTGCCGTTTTCAACTCGCGAACTGTAAACGGTGATCCTTTTATTTTGTTAATGCCAATTGCATCCACCAGATATTTACTCCGAATCAGAGATAATAGCTGACCGGCGTTAAGTTCCGGCACAACTACTTTTTTGAAATTCCGAAGATGCGTTTCCAGAGATTTTGGCAACGGATTTACCCATCGCAAATGGAGCATCGAAACGCGATGTCCGGCATCGCGAAGTTGGTTAAACGCTGTAAAAACAGCGCCATAGGTGCTTCCCCAACTGACGATCAAAACATCACCGTTTTCGTCGCCCAATAATTTGGGCTCATCAACAAAATCTGCTACCCGCTGCACTTTATCGGCACGGTACTGCACCATTTTTTCATGATTATCCGGATCATACGATACATTTCCGGTGACATCCTGTTTTTCCAGCCCACCCAAACGGTGCTCCAAACCCGCCGTTCCGGGAATTGCCCATTGGCGTGCGAGCGTTTCTGGGTTCCGTTTGTATGGCTCGTATTCATCAGTGGATTTTGCAAATTTGATATCAATTGTTGGCAAAGCATCTGTTTGCGGCACCCGCCACGGTTCCGCGCTGTTCGCCAGATACAAATCGGATAACACCATAACCGGTGTCATAAAAGTCGTTGCAATGCGTATCGCCTCGTAAGCCGCCCAAAAGCAATCCGACGGGCTGGAGGGTGCAATAATCGGCATCGGCGCTTCGCCGCTTCGCCCGAACATTGCCTGCATCAAATCCGACTGTTCCGTTTTGGTGGGCATCCCCGTGCTCGGTCCGCTTCGCTGGATATTCAAAATGATCAACGGCAACTCTGTCATCACCGCCAAACCCAAAAACTCAGATTTTAGTGCGACTCCCGGACCACTGGTGCCAGTTACACCGATATTGCCGGCAAATGACGCGCCGATTGCAGCACCGACAGCAGCAATTTCATCTTCAGCCTGCAGGGTTTTTACGCCATAATTTTTGTAAACGGACAAATATTGCAGGACATCGCTGGCAGGCGTAATGGGATAACTGCCATAAAATATTGAATTTCCAGCGGCTGTGCTGGCTGCAACCAATCCCAATGCCAATGCTTCGTTACCAGTAATCCGCCGGTAAATGCCAGGCTCTATTGTCGCATGTGGCACATCGTAAGAAGTTTGGAATAGCTCGTTAGAATCGGCGAAATTTCTACCGGCGATTAACGCGACGCTGTTAGCTTCTGACCAATCCGGTTGTGCAGCAAATTTCCTTTTTATCCAATCTAGCGTTGTATCCAGCTGGCGATTGTATAGCCAGTATATCATCCCGAGTGCAAAAAAGTTTTTGCAACGGTCTTTTTCTTTATGGCTGAGAGTCACGTTTTCGAGCGCATCTTTGGTGAGACGGGTCATTTCTACAGGAAAAACCTGGTATCCTGTTAGAGATGAATTTTCCAGAGGGTTTTCATCATATTTTGCCAACCGTAAATTTCGTTCGGTGAAGGCATCTGTATTTAAGATGATGACGCCGTTATCTTTCAGATAAGTCAGCCCGGTTTTCAATGCTGCAGGGTTCATTGCGACGATCACATCAGCTTCATCTCCAGGTGTATAAACGGTTTCGCTGCTAAACTGAATCTGAAAACCGGATACGCCATACAATGTGCCGGCTGGCGCCCGGATTTCTGCAGGAAAATCGGGCATTGTGCTCAAATCATTTCCTGCGATAGCGGTTGTTCGCGTAAACTGGGTTCCGGTTAATTGCATCCCGTCGCCGGAATCACCCAAAAAACGTATCGTTACGCTTTTCAGCGCTGCATTTTGCTTCATAGAATCCCCAATAAAGTTTACCTTTTTACCCCTTGCGATAAAATCGGTTCAATTTATTGCATTCAATTAATTTTTCAAAATGTAATATGTGTGAAATGCGATTGAAGTAGCGGGACGCAAAATCAAAAGACAGTTTCACAAACAATACGCAAGGGCGCGATCGACATAAATTAAATCGCGCCAGATATTTTATTTCAAAATGATGACTGTTGGGGAGTGGCTGAAAGGGTGAGTTTATTACGGGACGAAAATTACTATTCGTCTTCTTTTGAATCTTTTTTGAAGATTTGAGCAGCTTTTTTCAATTGGTCAGATGTTGCGCTGGCTGCAGCCCGTAGATTTTCTTTTTTGATGCGCTCGTACACTTCCTCACGAAAAATGGAAATGTCTTTTGGCGCTTCAATGCCAATCTTTACCTGCTTTCCATCAATATCAACAACAGTGATTTTAATATTATCACCGATATTGATGGACTCACCTAACCTCCTTGTTAATACTAGCATATACTTACCTCATCAAGTTTGTTTAATAAATGTAAACAAAATCTCTCATCTCTGCAATTCGAAATGGCTTATGATACAGCCTATTAGAAGATTTTAACACAATTCAGTAAATTTAGCAATAGTTAAATTTTATCAATATTCGCATAAACTTACAGGTGGCCATTCGCTAATCAATATATGCCGGGTAAAAATAATAATCAATAGGCAAATATGGATTATTTTCACTTTTTCTGAATTAATTTCATTATTTATCAAGCATTACGGATGGGTTGGGGATTTGAAGACTTTTTAATATTTGCTGGCTATACAACAAAAAAGGGGAACTTTGCGGTTCCCCTTTTGATAAATTATTTAGTATAATTATGCATTTTATTCATCTTGATACTGCCCGACAATTACCTTGGTCGGACGCAATAATTTGTCACCAACCGTAAATCCGTCCTGAAATACTTGAAGCACCCGGTTGTGTTTCGATTTGTCTTCTGTGGGTTGCATCATCAATGCTTCGTGAAGATTTGGGTCAAACTCCTCTCCAACTGCCTCGATAATCTGAACGCCCTGTTTTTTCAGCAACGAGAGAAATTTTTCGTAAATCATCCGTGCACCCTGTAAAACGCTTTCCTCGTTCTCCTTTTTTTCGGCGGTTTCGAGCATCATTTTGAAATCATCCAAAATAGGCATGAACTCTTTGAGCACTTCACCTTTGAGATAAACTGCAAATTCAATTTGCTCGCGTTCGATGCGTTTTTTGTAATTTGCAAATTCCGCGCGCAACCGAACATTTTGCTCATCGGAAAGCCGTATCTTTTCCATGAGCTGATCGGCGCTGAATTTGACATTCTCATCCGCCGGCTTTGCTTCTTCGGATTCAGTTTCAGCAGTCTCAGCGATGTCATCTACCGGAGATTCGGACGGCTCATCCATTTTATTTTCAGAAGATTCGTCATCATTCATCCGGTTTTCTTCCGCTTCCGGTGAAATATTGATTTTATCTTCTGTTTCAATTGTTTTTTCCATTGTTTAGCGAACCCCCTTCCTGAAAAAGGATTTAACTGTTATTTATTGCAAACAGTTGTAACCTGTTTTGGCAAAGATCAAACGGACCGGTTTGACTGCCGGCCCGTTCGAAAGGTAGTATTATTTATTGTCTTTGTCGTCGTCAACAACTTCGAAATCGGCTTCTTCTACGGAGTCGCCACCTTTTTTATCGGCTTCGCCTGCGGCATCCGTTTGTGCCTGTGCATCGCCGGGTGCACCTTGTTGCCCATACAGGTTGGTTGATGCTTCATTCCAGATTTGGTTGAGCGCATCCACAGCAGCGCGGATATCGCCAACATTTTCGGAATCTTTCACGCTTTTCACGCGACCGACAGCAGCTTCGATTTTATTTTTCACATCCGCACCAAGTTTATCGCCGTAATCGTTCAGATTTTTCTCGGTTTGATAAACGAGGCTGTCTGCTGCGTTTCGTGCATCCACCAATTCGCGGCGTTTGCGATCTTCCGCTGCGTTTTCTTTGGCATCTTTCACCATTTTTTCGATTTCGTTTTCACTCAAACCGCTGCTCGCTTCGATGCGGATTTTCTGTTCGCGTCCGCTGGCCAAATCTTTGGCGGATACGTTCAAAATACCGTTTGCATCGATATCGAACGTCACTTCGATTTTCGGAATGCCGCGCGGTGCGGGCGGAATACCATCCAAAATAAAGCGTCCGAGCGTGCGGTTATCGCGAGCCAGTTCGCGCTCACCTTGCAGCACATGCACTTCTACGGAAGGCTGGTTATCTGCCGCCGTGGTGAACACTTCGCTTTTGCGGGTAGGAATGGTGGTGTTGCGTTCGATCAGACGGGTAAAAATGCCGCCCATGGTTTCGATGCCCAGCGAAAGCGGGGTTACGTCCAGCAACAGCACATCTTTCACTTCGCCAGCCAAAACGCCACCCTGAATGGCTGCGCCGACAGCCACAACCTCATCAGGATTCAAACCTTTGTGCGTTTCTTTGTTGAATTTTTCTTTTACCAGCTGTTGGATTCGCGGAATGCGGGTTGAGCCGCCAACCAGAATCACTTCGTCAATTTCCGAGGTGGACAATCCGGCGTCATCCAACGCTTTTTGAACCGGAACCAGAGTGCGCTGACTCAGATCTTCAACCAATTGTTCGAATTTCGAACGGGTGAGGGTCATTTGCAAGTGCTTCGGTCCGGACGCATCTGCGGTAATAAACGGCAAGTTGATGTCCGTTTGCAGCGTGCTGCTGAGCTCGATTTTGGCTTTTTCGGCAGCTTCGCGCAGGCGTTGCAACGCCATCGGATCTTTCCGCAGATCGATGCCGTTTTCTTTTTTGAATTCTTCAGCAATGTGATCGACAACGCGTTGGTCAAAATTATCGCCACCGAGATGGGTATCGCCGTTGGTCGATTTCACTTCGAAAACGCCATCGCCAATTTCCAGAATGGAAATATCGAAGGTTCCACCGCCGAGGTCGTAAACCGCAATTTTCTGATTGCTTTTCTTTTCCAAACCGTAGGCAAGCGCTGCGGCGGTTGGCTCGTTAATGATGCGCAACACGTTTAAACCGGCAATTTCACCGGCTTCTTTGGTTGCCTTTCGCTGACTGTCGTTAAAATATGCCGGAACGGTAATGACCGCGTCGGTCACTTTGTCACCGAGATAATCTTCCGCAGTTTGTTTCATTTTCTGCAAAATCATTGCGGAAATTTCCTGCGGCGTGTATTCTTTTCCGCCGGCTTCCACAACAGCGAGGTTGTTTACACCGTCTTTCAGCTTATAGGGCACCATTTTGCATTCTTCGGTGGCTTCGGATAATCCGCGTCCCATAAAGCGTTTGATCGAGTAAACGGTGTTGCTCGGGTTGGTAATCATCTGGCGTTTGGCTGTTGCGCCAACCAGAATTTCACCGGATTTTGCAAATCCGACGATCGATGGGGTAGTTCTGCTACCTTCGGAATTTGGAATTACGGTGGGCTCGCCACCTTCCATCACAGATACAACCGAGTTGGTTGTTCCCAAATCGATGCCGATTACTTTCTTTGTTGCCATAATGTTATTCCTCCTTGTGAATCGTTTTATTCGTAATAAATTATTGCCATTTCTTCACATTTTTATTCGCGCCCAATACTAATACAACAATGGTGCCAAAAACGCACCTATCTCTTAAAATATTGTTTTCATTGATCTTATGAGCCATTTTGTATTATCAAAAGAGGGATGCAATTTAAGTGACAATGTGACAGTATGCCATTTTAGCATGTCATGATGACAAACCATGTGACGAGCAAAAAAAAGCGCGGCCGGAATTTCACCTGCCGCGCTGAAAATAGTTCGCATTTTTTAGAGCACAGATTCAAAAAATAATCCGTTGTGAATCACTTTGTGCGGTTTGCCGGTCAGTTCCCAGCCGTTGAATGGCGTGTTGGTGCTTTTGGAGAGACTGCGTTTTACGTCAAATTTCCAGATTGCGGCGGGATCAAAAATGGTTATGTTTGCCGCTTTTCCTTTTTGGATAACCGGCACTTCCAACCGCAAAATGCGATACGGATGCACCGTTAATTTGGCAATCATCGATTTCAAATTCAGTATGCCGGGTTTCAGCAATTGGGTGATCGATAATCCCATTGCGGTTTCCAGTCCCACAATTCCAAATGGTGCGTAAATAAATTCGGAGGCTTTTTCTTCCCACGAATGCGGGGCGTGGTCTGTGGCGATCACATCGATTGTGCCATCTTTCAAGCCTTCCAAAATTGCCGCGACATCGTCTGCGCCGCGTAACGGCGGCTTCATTTTGGCATTCGTATCGTAATTTTTCACCGCTTCGTCAGTCAGTGTAAAGTGATGGGTGCAAGCTTCCGCAGTTACCGAAATACCTTTTGCTTTTGCCTGGCGTACCAGATCAACGCCGCCTTTGGTGGCGATATGCTGAACATGAAATCTGCCGCCGGTGTATTCTGCCAACATGATGTCGCGGGCGATCATCACATCTTCCGCAATCGACGGAATCCCGCCGATGCCCCATCGCGTTGACCAAAATCCCTCGTGCATGTGTCCTTCTTCAGTCATCGTTTTGTCCTCTTCGTGACCGAGAATAGGGATATCGACCATTTTGCTGTATTCCAGCGCGCGGCGCATAATTCCGGCACTCATCACCGGATCGCCATCATCGGAAATGGCTACGGCGCCCTGTTCGACAAGGTCCAGAATTTCCGCCAATTCGTTGCCGTCGCGGTGTTTTGTGATTGCCGCAACCGGATGAACATTGACGAGCGAGCCTTTCGCGCGATCAATAATATACTGAATAATCTCCTGCGAATCGATTGCCGGAGTGGTATTGGGCATGCAGCAAACTGCCGTAAAACCGCCATTTGCGGCAGCCAGCGAACCGCTTTCCACCGTTTCTTCATCTTCCCGACCGGGTTCGCGGAGATGCACGTGCATGTCCATCCAGCCGGGTGAGAGCACTTTGCCCTGCAGATCTTCCACAATGCCATCGAAGCCATCTGCGGGAATTTTGCCGACGGATTCGATCACACCGTTTTGGATGAGCACATCCTGTTTTTCATCGATATCCAGTGCGGCATCGACCACATGAGCGTTTTTTAGCAACAATTTTTCCGGCAACGGCTGATATTTGGTTGATCTTTTTTCTCGTGCTTCATGATTATAATTCACTTTTGCCTCCTCCTAATAAATAGAGCACCGCCATGCGCAAGGCAATGCCGTTGGTAACTTGTTCCAAAATAACGGAGTGTTCGCTATCCGCAACTGCGCTGGAAATTTCCAATCCGCGATTCATGGGTCCGGGGTGCATAATCAGCACAGGTTTCTCGGCTTTGTCCAACCGTTCCTGTGTGATGCCAAAAAAGTTGTGGTATTCCCGCAAAGATGGGAACAGCCCGGTTTTCTGTCGCTCCAGTTGGATACGGAGAATGTTGAGCACGTCCACACGCGGTATAATATCGTCGATGTGATAGCTCACTTCCACACCGAGTTTTTCGATATCGCGGGGAATAAGCGTCGGCGGGCCGCAAACAATCACTTTGGCGCCCATCGTAATCAGCCCGAAAATATTGGACATCGCCACACGCGAATGTGACACATCGCCAACAATACCGACCGTTAAACCCTCCAGCGTTCCGAATTTTGAACGAATGGTCAGCATGTCCAGCAACGCCTGTGTGGGGTGTTCGTGTCCGCCATCGCCGGCGTTGATGATGTTGGCATCCAGCACCTGCGTCAACAAATACGCCGCGCCGGGTGATGAGTGGCGAACCACCACCATGTCAATTTTCATCGCTTCAATATTTTTTACGGTATCGATCAGCGATTCGCCCTTTTTTACCGAGCTGGTACTCGCAGAAAAATTAACGATATCTGCGGACATCCGTTTTTGCGCCAGTTCGAATGAAATACGGGTTCGGGTTGAGGGTTCGTAAAACAGGTTGACCACCGTTTTACCCTGCAATGTCGGCACGCGTTTTATTGGGCGATCCAAAATTTCCCGGAAGGAACGGGCACTGTCCAAAATCAGTTGAATTTGTTCTGCCGGCATTCCATCCAAGCCCAGCAAATGTCTGGAATTTAGCATATGTTATCCTTGCTGTTAATATGTTGTTATTTTTAGATTTGAATACATTTTAAATCCAATTCGTTACGATATTTCCACCAGAAAAACCGCGTCGTCTTCGTCGATTTCTGTCATTTTGACACGCACTTCTTCACCAATTGATGTGGGGATATTTTTGCCCACAAAATCGGCACGGATGGGCAATTCGCGGTGTCCGCGATCGACCAGAACTGTTAAATAAATTCTGGCGGGTCGCCCGAAATCCATCAACGCATCCAATGCCGCGCGAACCGTTCGTCCGGTATAAAGCACATCGTCCACCAGCACAATATTTTTTTCATCGATGGCGAACGGGATATTGGTCACCTGCACCGAGGGTTGTTTCAACCGGGTGCGAAAATCGTCGCGATACAGCGTGACATCCAGAAATCCGGTGGGTACTTCCGCATTTTCGATTTCCGTAATCTTTTTGGTGATGCGATCGGCCAGATACGCACCGCGCGTTTGCAACCCGATGATCACCAGATTATCCGTTCCGCGATTTTTCTCCAAAATTTCGTGGGCGAGCCGGGTGATAATTCTGTCCATGTCGCGTTTGCTCAAAATTTGTGCTTTGATCGATTCAGACATAAATGACTCCTTATATTTCGGGCAAAAAAAAACCTTTGGGAGAATCCCCAAAGGTTCAATATTTACAACAACTTATATTATTCATTTTTAACATTTTTTCAATCCCTTCATCATCTCCCGGATGATATTAAAGGATGAAGTGGGCGATACAGGACTTGAACCTGTGACCTTTGCGATGTGAGCGCAACGCTCTAGCCAGCTGAGCTAATCGCCCAAAATCCGTTTACATTTTTCTCAAATATCCTTGAGCCCTGCTAATTAAAGAAGAATTTTTATAATTGTCAATCAGTGTTTGAAATTCCTGACGGGAGCGTGTGTAGTCTTTCAGCATGTAATAGCACTGTCCCAATTTGTATTGGGAATAGTCGTTTTTGTTGGAATTTTTGTAGGTAAAAACTTTCTCAAAAGCAACAATTGCGGCACTGTAATCGCCGAGCGCGTAATGGCTTTCGCCAATCCAATATTGCGCATTGTCGGACAAGCTGTTGGTGCTGCCATCTGCCAAAAATGCTTCAAATGCATTAATCGCATCGCGATAGCGGCGGCTTTGGAACAGGCTGTAAGCTGCCTGATAATCTTGTTTATAGCTACCGCTACCACTCGAATAATTCATCCCGGTGCCGGTGCTGGTGCTGGTGTAGCTTGGTGTGGCCGTGCGTTTTTGGGTTTGGCTTTCGAGCTCATCGACCTGATTTTTCAACACATCGATTGTCCGGTCTTTTTCGGCAATCCGGCGTTGCAGGTCATCTACTTCGCTCTCCAATTTGTCAACCTGATCTGCCGCTCCGGTTGAAACCGGGTTGGTTGCCGGAGTTGCGGTACGGTTGGTGTTGCCTGTTTCGTTTTCCTGAAGCAGTTCCAACAAATTGTCGTCTTGTTGTCCGGTCGTTTGGGTTCCGCCGCCGGTATTTGTATTACTGTCAGTCTGAGAAATACCCAATAGATCGGCAATGTAATCGTCTTCCGCCTGTTTGGCATCATTGGAATTTGCACTGGATTTTTTGGAACCGGCGCATGATGCAATCAGCGCAACAATGGCAAATATCCAAATTATTTTCCCCATTGCCTTGATCAATGTTTTCATAGCTTTCCTTTCTTTGACAGTCAACTCTGATAGCTTTAGCGGGATGCTGTTGTTCTACCTATAAATGATACGATGTTTATGTTTATATTGATTTTAGAATTTATGAATAAAAATTAACGCGTGTCAAGAAGTTATTGCGCTTTTGGCAGATTCCTTTTGGCGCGAATGCCAAATAATAAGCATTCCACCCAAAATTAAGATGATGCTGATCACCTGATTCATATACAACGGGCCAACCTGCATCTGGCTTTCGTAATAGCGGAAGAAATCTACCGTAAATCGCGACAGTCCATACAATACCAAAAACGTTCCGGCCATGATGCCGTCTGCCACTTTTTTGTAATTCATCCACATCAGCAGTGCAAAAATGAGCAGCGCATATGCGGATGAATACAGTTGGGTTGGGTGCAAATGCACATCGCCCATAAAAGCAGTTGCCGGACTGCCAACCGGAAATTGCACGCCCCACGGTAAATCGCAGGCTCTCCCAAAACAGCAGCCGTTGAGAAAACAGCCGATTCGGCCGAACACAAGTCCGAGTGCCAATGATGGCGCAACGCTGTCTGCTGTTTTCCAGACCGGCAATTTTTTCATGCGGACATAAATATAGCCGGTGATCACCGCGCCAATAAATCCGCCCAGAAAAATTAATCCACTCAAACCGATACTGCCATCCGGCTGAACCGGCAGAAAAGTGTATTGCCACCGCCCCTCAAATTCGCTGAGATGGGTGAGCACATACAACAACCGCGAGCCGACAATCGCGCTGATGATAATCCCGAACGCGAGATTGACAACAGCGTCTTCATCCATATTTCGCTGGCGTACCAGGCGCGTGGTCAAATACATGCCAACCATAAAGGCGGTCGCCAGCATCAAGCCGTAGCTGCTGACCACAACGGGTCCAATCCGGAATAATTCCGGGTACATAGATTTCTCCAGAATCAGTATTCGTAGCGGTGGCGATAGAAATTGAGGAGCAATCCCACCATAATCATATTGATGAGCAAAGCAGTGCCGCCGTAGCTGATGAACGGCAGCGGCAATCCGGTCACGGGAAAAATACCGACCGTCATGCCAATGTTAACGAAAGTGTGAAATCCGATAATCGCGCCGATGCCAATGGCAACCACGCTGCGAAAACGGTTACGCGAAGCATTGGCAATTTGCACAACCCGGATCAACAGAATTGTGAATAACGCAAATCCGAGCATCGCACCGATAAAACCAAATTCTTCGCCGATGACGGCAAAAATAAAATCGTTGTGCTGCTCCGGCAAATAGCGCAATTGGGTTTGTGAACCTTGCAAAAATCCTTTGCCGGTGAAACCGCCGGAGCCGATGGCCACTTTTGATTGAATAATCTGGTAACCGGAGCCCAGCCGGTCCGCCTCCGGGTTCCAAAAAGTGGTGATGCGTTTTTTCTGATAATCTTTCAACTGATTCCAGAATAGCGGCGTAAGCAACCCAACTGCAATGTTTACAACAAAATAGATGCTTCCGAAAATAACATTCGGACGAAGATAATAGAAAATAAAAACCAAAATAAAAATCATCACCAGCAAAAAGGTGAAATAATTGAACGAGGCAAACAGGACAATTCCCGGTGTAACGAGCAGGATAATTTTCTCCGTTCCCAAGCCTACCCAATAAAAAATCGGCAGCACCATAATGGTAAAAACGAGAGCTGTTCCCAAATCCGGCTGTTTGGCAACCAGTACAAACGGAACGAGAAAAATGCAGCTGGCAATCATAAACGGTTTCAGTCGATTAATATCCAACCGCTCATCCGACAGAAAGCGGGCAACTGCCAGCAGAGTGGCAATTTTCGCCAGTTCCGATGGCTGAAATCCCACTCCGGCAATTCGCAGCCAGCGCGTTGCGCCGTAACCGGATGTTCCCATAAAAAATATCAGCACCAGAAAAACCAATGCAATCGCATAGCCGATATACGCAAAATCGTAAATGATGCGGTTGGGCATAAACGCAATCGTAAACATTGCAATGGTTCCCAAAAAAATCCACTGCAGCTGGTTGTTGAAAAAATTGATCCCGGACGACTGCGATGTGGAATACAATGCCGCAAGCCCCATCATCAACAGCCCGGCAAGGCTGAGCAACAACGTAAGATCTAATTTTTTGATTTCATTAAACATAGTGCAACTTTTTTTTAGTCGATGGGACGAACTTCCAACTCCGGAATCGGGCGGTTAACCAGGCTATCGAGCTGTGCTTTTTTGCGCTGTTCAGCCCACAATTTTACGAGAAATGATTTTTCTTCTTCATAACTGAATTTGCCCTGATAATAAAAATATCGTCGCAAATATTCCCCGATAACCGGCGCTGCCATCCCGCTGCCAGAACCACCATTTTCCAAAATAACGGCGACGGCAATTTCCGGATCCTCAAATGGTGCAAACCCGATAAACCAGGCATGCGATTTTCCATGAGGATTTTGCGCTGTTCCGGTTTTTCCTGCACCGGTCATTCGCCAAACGCTGGCACGCCAACCAGTTCCGCCGGCAACCACTTGTCGCATTCCTTCGCGAACTGTTTCAAAAACTTCCGGTTTGATGTCTTCAATTTTTCCCTCGATAACTTTCGGGCGTTCTTTATCGCCAGATAGTTTATCTACCATTTCTTTGAACAAATGGAGTTGATAATATTTTCCGTTGTTGGCCAATATCATCGCAAACTGAGCCATTTGCAATGGGGTTGTAAGCAACTCTCCCTGCCCGATGGCAATATTCGCCATCATTCCTGCAGTTGCGCCACCTTTACCATAGCGGCGTTCGTAATAAGCTTTGCTGGGCACTAAACCATCTTTTTCGCCACGAAGTTCAACACCTGTTTTCTCGCCAAAGTGAAACATCCGGCTGTATTTTGTCCACTGGTCGATACCGATTTTTAAACCCAATTGATAAAAATAAACGTTGCAGGAATTTTTAATTGCAGATACAAGGTTTTGTTCACCGTGACCGGCAGCATTCCAACAACGCACCACCCGCCGACCGATTCTGAAGTATCCCGGGCAAAAAACCGACCACTGCGGACTAACAATTCCCTCGTTTAATGCGGCAATTGCCGCAACCATTTTATATGTAGAACCCGGCGGATAGGTTGCCTGTGTAACCCGATCATACAATGGATTTCGGGGATTTGAGGTGAGATCTTTCCAAATATCGGGATCTACGGATTCCGTGAACCAATTCAAATCGTAATCCGGTTTGGAAACCAGCGTCAAAATTTCGCCATTGCGAACATTAATAGCCACTAACGCGCCGTTGTATTCACCAAATAACGAATCGGCAAACAATTGCAACCGTGCATCGATGGTCAAATATAAATCTTTTCCCGGATATGGCGGGCGGCTTTCGTCCGTTTCCAGTTCGCTAACAGTCCGTCCGAGCGCATCTACCTGCACAAACCGAAATCCTTTTTGACCGCGCAATTGGTTATCAAAAAAGCGTTCCAGCCCTTTTTTGCCGATCAGATCGCCGGGTTCATACTGATCCATGGCTTCTAATTCGGATTCGGTAATTTCGCCAAGCGTACCCAAAACGTGTGCAAAACTGCGGTTGTAATTATAATTGCGTTTCGGCTCCACCCGCCATTCAACTCCCGGCAAAGAGAGTTTGTTTGCCTGAATGGTTGCCAGCGTTTCCTGCGATACATAACGGGCAATTTTCACCGGTTGAAATCGACGCGAAGTAAAAAAATTACGTTTAATTTTTACGGGATCCAAATCGAGCAATGAGGCGAGTAGTTCGAGCGCAGATTCATTCTTGTTGATCATCGCCGGAACAACGTAAATCGAAAACGCCGGGCGATTATCGGTGATCAGGCGGCCGTCGCGGTCGTAAATCAATCCGCGAATGGGAATTTGAGTTTCCTTTTTTACGCTATTCGCTTCTGATTTTTGACGGTAGATATCCTCATCCAGCACCTGCAAATTATAAAATCGCACAGTCAGGATCAGCATAGCGGCAATTATCATCACATAAAATGTCATGCGTCGCCGGTTACCGGATCTAAAATTCAGATTATTCATAGCCTGATAGCCATCGATCTAAAAAATAATAAATGACAACACCCACAATGGCAGTGTAGAGCAGGTTCGGGATTATTTGCAAAATAAGTAATGCCCACCAATGAATTTCTTTGCCGAGGGTGTTAATGTAATTAAAAATAATATCGTGGATTAAACCACTCACGAAAAGTGTTAGCAGAAAACGGTTTCGTTCCTGCATCATCTTTCCAACGGCCGCGGCGGTATAACCGGTCACGGATTTACTGAGAGCGCCAACCCCTAACAAATTCCAACTCATCAGATCACTCAGGGTTCCGGCAAAAAAACCTGCGGTGCTGCCAGCAATTTTGCCGTGCTGGAGCGAAAACATCACCAGAATGATCAACACGAGATCCGGTTTCCAGCCAAAAATTTGTATCGCGTTACTGACGACAGCCTGCATCATCAATGCAACCAGGAATGCGAAAATGTACCGTGTATAAAATTGGATCAATCCGTTTCTGTCTCCACCTGTTTTTTGCGCACCACAAATACTTCTTCCAATGCGTTGAAATTAACGCTCGGCTGCACTAAAATTTTCCGGAACATGCCCCGTTCATCGTCTTTTACGCTAACCACAATTCCGATCTGAATGCCAACCGGGTACACACCACCCATCCCGGAAGTGAGCACCATTTCACCTTCTTCAACCGGAATATTTTTGAGAATATGCTGCATTTCCAGTTGGATGCCGCTGCCCGTCCATGCAATTGTGCCGATTTCCCGGCTGCCCTGCAAACGTGCACTAACAAATGCGTTGCGATCTTTCAACAATTGAACCAGCGCTTGGGATGACGTAACTTCGAATATTTTTCCCACCAAACCGTTCGCGTTAACAACTGCCATATTCACCGCGACGCTGTCATCTTCGCCAACATCGATGACAACCGATCCGATATTTTTTTCCGGACCGCTGGCGATGACCTGTGCGGCAACATATTCGCCGGGTTCGCTCTCGCGAAAACCCAACAAACGTTTCAGCCGGGCGTTTTCCAACACCATTTCCCGGAGTTGCTGATCCCGCACCCGCAGTTCAAAATTCTCTTTTGTGAGATATTCATTTTGCACTTCGAGATCGCTTTGCAATGAAAAATAGCTGACCACCGCATTGGTTTTCTCGCTGACTTGCAACAACACCCAACGAATTCCGCTCAACGCTGCAGGCTCGCTAAAACTCATCATAATCGCAGATAACACGATGTATAAAACGAGGAAAAACAACGATTTATTTGGGAAAAATATTAAACGAGAAAACTTCATCCCGGTAACTTCTGATTTACAATATGAGTAAATTTATTGAATGCCAGTTAAATCAAACCGGTAAATGTCCGCAACACCACTCAGGTTTTGAAGTCATTTACCGGCGAATAATTGCACCATTCATTATTACATTCGGCGATTACTTTTCAGCAAAACGGTTTGGAAACGGGCGTAATCTTCCAGAATTTTTCCGCATCCGCGAACAACGCAACTGAGGGAATCTTCCGCCACATTTACGGGCAGGCGGGTTTCCTGCATTACACGATCATCCAGTCTGCGGAGCAGCGCACCGCCACCGGAGAGAATAATGCCGCGATCGAGAATATCCGACGCCAGTTCCGGCGGCACGCGTTCCAGCGTTATTTTGATCGTATCGACAATCGTGTGAATCGGCTCGTTGAGCGCCTCGCGGATTTCCACGGAATTGACTTCCACGGTTTTCGGGATGCCATCCACCAGATCACGCCCTTTCACGGAAGTGGTGATTTCCTCTTCGAGCGGCAGCGCCGAACCTACTTCGCATTTCAGGTTTTCGGCGGTTTTTTCGCCAATCAGCAGGTTGTAATTTTTCTTGAAATACTGGACGATCGCCTCGTTCATTTCATCGCCGCCAACGCGGATAGATGTGTGCTGCACGATACCGCTCAGCGAAATTACCGCGATTTCCGACGTGCCGCCGCCGATATCGACAATCATGCTGCCAATCGGTTTATCAATTTCCAGCCCGATGCCGATTGCCGAAGCCATCGCTTCCGCAACCAGATACACCTCTTTTGCACCGGCGCGTTCGGCGCTGTCGCGCACCGCGCGTTTCTCAACTTCGGTAACGCCGGAGGGCACGCAAACCACTATTTTTCCAATACTTATGCGGTTCACTTTTGCCTTTTTGATGAACTCGCGGATCATCGCTTCGGTTGCTTCAAAATCTGCAATCACGCCGTCTTTCAACGGGCGAATCGTGATAATATCGCGGTGGGTGCGGCCGAGCATTTCCCGGGCTTCCTTCCCCACTGCCACAATTTTGTTGGTATGTTCTTCAAACGCAACAATCGAAGGTTCGTTTACAACAATACCTTTGCCTTTTACATAAATAAGCGTATTGGCTGTGCCCAAATCGATGCCAATATCGTTCGATAGAAAATCAAAAAATCCCATTCGGTACCTCAGTTGCTTAATGCTTAAAGTGTCGGATTCCGGTAAAAACCATACTAATACCGTGTTCGTTTGCAGCTTGAATAACTTCTTCATCGCGGATGGAGCCGCCGGGTTGGACAATGGCGGTTACGCCGGCTTTCACCGCTTCGTCCACGCCGTCACGGAACGGAAAAAACGCGTCCGACGCCAGCACAACACCTTCCAGCGTGCGATTGGCAGTCAGCGCTTTTTCACGGGCGATCCGGGTGGAATCGATGCGCGACATTTGTCCGGCGCCAACGCCGTAAATTTCCCGGTCTTTCGTTAGGACAATCGCGTTGGATTTCACATGTTTGCAAATTTTCCAGGCAAATTCCAGCGCTCGTAATTCCGCATCCGTTGGTTTCTTTTCCGTTACCACTTGCCATTCCCGGGGATTTTCCACCGGAAAATCAGCCTGCTGAACGAGCAGTGTATGATTCAAATATTTAATTTCACGGTTATCCGCAGCAAAAATTTGCGGATCCATTTTCAATAATCGTAAGTTTTTCTTTTTCTGTAATAAATTTTGCGCATCAGCATCGAAATCCGGTGCAATAATGCACTCAAAGAATATTTTTGAGATGTGCTCCGCCGTTTCCACATCGATTTTCCGGTTGCACGCCACAATACCGCCGAATGCCGAAACCGGATCACCCTGCAGCGCACGTTGGAAGGCATCTGCCAGATTATCGGTGCTGCTGGCCGCGCCGGCAGGATTGGTATGCTTGATGATCGCGCAGGCGATGTCCGGTAAATCCAGCGCAAGCGCGTACGCAGCGTGAATATCTGCATAATTGTTGAACGAAAGCGGTTTGCCCCAGAGCACTTCTGCGGCTGCCAAACCAGACGGTTTTTCCCCGAACGTGCTATAAACCGCAGCCGACTGGTGAGGGTTTTCGCCGTAGCGAAGTGGCTGTAATTTCTGTAAAAACAAAGTGTTATATTCCGGCAACAATTCATCTTCGCCATTGGCTTTCGCCAAAAATGCGGTGATCTGGCTGTCATACCACGAGGTGTAAAAAAATATTTCCCGGGCACGTTGCTGCGACCAGGTTTCGGGAATTTCGCCATTGTTTTCGTTAAACATCTCCAGAAACGGGGCGTATTGCGAAGCGTCGTTCAACGCAACAACGTATTTACAATTTTTGGCAGCGCCGCGCAATAACGTCGGTCCACCGATGTCGATGAATTCAATCGCCTCATCCACAGGCAGTTGCTTTTCGACGGCTTCTTTCACAAAAGGATAGAGGTTCACCACCACCAGATCAATTGGTGCGGCGTTCAGTTTTTGCAAATCGGCGAGATGATCCGGCGTGCGTTTCGCCAAAATCGGTGAATGGATCATCGGGTGCAGGGTTTTTACCCGCCCGCCGAGCACTTCGGGATATCCGGTTACGGTCGCAACTTCGGTCACCGGGATGTTGTTTTTCTCCAAAAAAGCGGCTGTCCCGCCGCTGGAAATTATTTCCACGCCATGTTTGTGCAGTTCACCGGCAAATTCCGTCAATCCGGTTTTGTCCCAACAGCTAATCAGTGCGCGTTTAATGCGAATCATTGTTTTGCCCCTTTGAGAATTACGCGCTGTCCATCGACAGTGTATTCGTTATCGATCAACCGTTTCAGCGCGTCCGGAAATGCGATGTGTTCCTCCGCAAGCACCCGTTCGGCAATCGCCGCCGGCGAATCGCAATCCGCAATATTCACCGCGCGTTGCAGGACAATCGGTCCCGCATCGTATTCGTTATTCACCAGATGAACCGTAACGCCGGAAAAATGTACGCCAGAGCGAAACACCGCTTCGTGAACCCGCATGCCATACATGCCTTTTCCGCCAAACGCGGGCAGCAATGCAGGATGAATGTTCAGGATGCGATTTTCAAAGGCGGTTACCACATTTTCGGGAATTTTTCGGAGATACCCTGCCAAAACGACCAAATCTGTTTGATGGGAATTGAGAATATCCAGCAGTTTCGATCCGAAATCTGTTGAATTCTGGAAATCTTTGGGTCGGACGACGTGGGTTGAAATGTGGTTTTCCCGGGCGAAGCAGAGCGCCCCTGCCTGTTCTGAATCCGATATGAGCGTAACGATTTCTGCGGAGATGTAACCATCCCTGGTTTTGCGATGAATTGTTTGAAAATTACTGCCTCGTCCGGAAGCAAAAACGGCGATTTTGATCAATTTAACTTCTCCAAATCAGGTAATAAATATAAGGCATAACTGCAATTTTGTCAATCACCAAAACGCTTCCTGATCAGGCGATAACCGATTGCAAAAATGGCTGCCATTCCAGCCGGAAGGGCGATGCATCAAAGCTTGCCGGAACACCAACCGGCAGCGGTAAACAGGGTGTAAAATGTCCGTATGGGAAACCGCTGACAACCGGAATTCCGTCGGGCAGCATGGGTTCGAGCTGGTCAAATACTTCCAGAAATTGTTCGCCGAGAACAAATTTCCCCAAAATAACGGCGGAAACTCGCTCCCAAAATCCGCCGAGATGCAGTTGCCAAAGCAGCCGGTCGATGCGATACAGCGGTTCGTCAACATCTTCGATAAACAAAATCAGATTTTCCGTTTCCGGGAAATATGACGTGCCATATAACGAGCAGATCATCGACAGTGTACCGCCGATCAGCAACCCTTCTGCGCTGCCTTTGCGGTGAATAACCGGCGTCCCTTCCGGCAAATCAGATTCGTCGATCGCGTTTTTCTCACCGGAAAGCATTCGCAACGCCGTATCCAGATATGGATTTTCTTCTGAAAATTGCGTCGTTATTGTCAATCCGCTGAACGACGGCATGCCGGTTTGGGCAAAAACACCCCACTCCAATGCCGTTACATCGCTGAAACCGATCAATAATTTGGGATGTTTTTGGAGCAAATCGTAATCGAGTTGGTTGAGCATTTGCGCGGTGCCGTAACCGCCGCGTAACGCCCAAATTGCTGAAATTTGCGGATCGCGCAAAAAACCGTGCAAATCACTCAGCCGCGCCGCCGGCGAAGCCGCCGTTATCCCATTGTGGGAAAATGCATGCGCACCCAACCGGTAATTAAATCCATGCGCTTTGAGTTGCGCCAATCCGTTTTGCACCTGCTCCGGCTTCACGGAAGATGCGGGCGTCCACAGACCAATTGTTTGCCCGCTTTTTACGGGCGAAATATTCCAGCTCAAAGTAGTGTCCCTGATTCTATTTCTTTTGCCAAATGTTGTACCGTTTCAAAAACGGTCGCGGTTTCTGCCGTAAATTTTACGTTTCGTCGCTCCATCACAATTTTAGCGACAGCCATCGCTTTTTCAAATTTATAAGCGACCAACTCTTCCGCACCGCCCCACGAAAATGAGGGCACAAATTTTGGCGGCATTCCCGCGCCAAAAATATTGCAGCAAGCGCCAACCACCGTTCCGGTGTTGAACATTGTGTTAATCGCGCATTTGGAATGATCACCCATAATCAATCCCACAAACCGTTCACCGGTATTTACCGGATGCCCGTTGATATTTACCGTAACTGACCCATAATTGTTTTTCAAATCGGAATTATTGGTATCTGCGCCCAAATTTACCCATTCGGCAAGATAGGCGTGTCCCAAAAAACCGTCGTGTTGTTTGTTGGAATACCCGTGAATTATGCAACCTTCAACTTCACCGCCAACCTTGCAAACCGGTCCGATGCTGGTATTTTCATAAATTTTTGCCGCGATTTTTATCGTCGATTTTTTTCCGACATACAACGGACCTACCAAAACGCTGTTTGCCATAACGGTTGCATCTTCGTCAATCCAGACCGGGCCATTTTCCGCGTTGATCACAACTCCCGGCTGGATTGTTACGCCTTTGGCGATCGACACATTTTCCGGCGCCAAAATATGGACGCCCGCATGCAGCGTACCTGCTATCGTTCCCAATTGTGCACAGTTTTTTGCATCCATAGCAATCTGCTCTGCGTTCAATCGAATTAAATCCCAGGGATAGCGAAAAAGCATGGGCTTGCCAGACATAATTGTTTCATGCGAAAGTGGTTGAAAACGCTCTGCCAATCGGGCAACGTCAACTGTTCCATCATCTGAAAGCACTTGTTTTGCTTCGCCGATTGTGGCACAAAATGTCAATGCGGAATCTTCATAAACAATTGTTTGTCCTGGGGATAGCTGATCGATTTTTTTGATCGATCCGGCATCCGGCAACCAACGCCCGTTTAGAAAAAGCGCCGTCTCATCATCACCAACAGTATCAAATGCACGGACATTGTTTTGAAAGGATTTCATTAAATATGTTCTGGATAGTCCATACAGCGGAGATTTTGAAAGAAAGGCAGTTTTCTCAGCAAGCGTTAAAGCGCCGCATCTCAAATCCCATACCGGACGAAAATAAGTTAGCGGTAACAGATCGCGATAACCGAGGTCTTCAAACAAGATTAGTTTCATGGTATGCTCCCAACATTCCACAATGGTAACCATTATAAAAAAAGCTGTGCCAAAACGGCACAGCTTTCAATTTTACATCACGAATTCGGAAAACTATGATTTGAGTTTGAAGTTGAAAGGAATGCTCACCCAAACTTTTACAAATTTATCCCGCTGTTTTCCGGGCTTGAATTTGAATTGGCGCGCAGCTTCAATCGCTGATTCGTCCAATAACGGGTGAGATTTTAAAATTTCAACTTGCTCAACATCACCTTTCGTATTGACCAGCACCTTCACTACCACTGTGCCTTCGATCCCGGCTTTTTTCGCAAGTTCCGGATATACCGGGTTTACTCGCTTGATTTCGACCGGTTTATCCGATAGCGCATAAAACGGCACAATCGGTTCTTCTTCTTCCGGAGGAGGCGGCGGAAGATCTTCAACTTCTTGCTCGAAATCGAAGCTTTCTTCTTCAATGGTCAAATCTTCCGGGATATCTTCGTCTTCAGATTCAATTGGAATCTTGGGACGGGCCGGTGGTGGTGGTTTTTTTATTTGCTGGGTGGGCGGAATTTGCTCCACCTGAATTTCAACATCGACGGTCTTTTGCAGACCGACCGGGTTTTCGAACCGTTTGAAAGCGTAGAAAATTGCGATCGTCAATCCCAAAGCGGCAATCATGGCAAATTCAAACCACCTGGGATATTTCAACCGTAAATCTACTTCCGGTTCTTTGTGCATTAAGCTATTATGGGCCATTGTACAGCTCCCTTAGTTTGCACTCTGCAATGCAGAGTAGTTCACCTTCAAGGTGTTGGCTTGTCTCAACTCCTGTTGAACATCGATGATAATTCCCATATCAGCCTGCTTGTCCACCCGCAAAGACATAACCAAACGCGGATTTTCAATCAATTTCTGATAGGCAATATTTCTCAGTTCATTCATTTGATTGATCGTAACATCATCAATGACAATCCGGTTTTTGTCGTCCACCCAAATGGTAGAGACGTTCCGCTTACTTTCCAGTTTTTCAATCATTTTTGCATCAGGTAATTTGACTTGCAATCCGGAATACTGACGCAACACAGTGGTTACCATGAAAAAAATCAATAATTGGAAAATAATATCCGGCATTGATGACGTCGGAATGCCAATTTTCATATTTGATTTACGTTGAATATTTACAGCCATTTATACTCCTTACCACGTCGAAATGTTGATCCTGGAAAATATATTCCTGTCATAATTACCGTTATGCATCATCCGGATCTGCAATTGAAATCCGTGTGGCATTGGCACGTTTGAGTTGATCGAGCACTTTAATATAGACTTCATATTTGGTGCCTCGAGTGGTTTTGAGGGAAACGATCAGCAACGGATTCTCGGCAATTTTTTGGCGAACAATCCGTTCCACATCGCGCACCTGAACCATTTCGTTATCAAACAGCACTTGACCGGCATCATTAATGAGAATGTTAGAGATGTTCTTTTTATTGATTTCCTGAGTATCAACTTCTGTGGGCGGCAGGACAAGCCTTAGTCCTTTATCCACATCAATTGTAGTACAGACCAAAAAGAACACCAACAACAGGAATGCAATATCTGCCATAGATGAGGAAGGAATTTCGACGTCTTCTCTTGGACGTTTCTTAATCATATTTTTTGCCTCAAAATTTTAACAGATATTACTTGGAACTCCGCATGTCGAGCAATGTATCGACGAGGTCTGCGGATGCTTCTTCCATGTCGATGATCAATTTGTCAATTTTAGAAGTAGCCAGGTTGTGGAATAATTGAACCGTCATTGCCACAATCAAGCCGAACAATGTCGTCAACAATGCCTGCGAGATACCGCCCGCAACAACAGCCGGCGAAATGTCGTTGGCTTCTTTAATAGCATCGAATGCCGCAACCATACCCCAAACTGTTCCGGTAAAGCCCAACATCGGTGCAACAACAATAATAAAACCTAACCAAATCATACCGCGTTCCAGAAATGCCATTTCGATAGAACCGGCGTTGGTAATTGCTTTTTCTGCGCTTTCGACACCGTCTTTAGCGCGGCTAAGACCTGCATGCATGATTGAAGCAACGGGACCGCGGGTTTTTTCGCAGCGTTCCATTGCAGCCTGGATTCCGCCTTGCTTGATATCCTGACGAACGGCGCCCATAAATTTGCGGCTGTTCACACCAGCTCTGTAGAGCAAAATTAACTTGGCTATACCGATCGCAAGACCAATAACCCACATCACCAGAATCGGGTGCATAAAGCCACCACCCTGTAGATATAACTCGACCATAAAATGAGCCTCCTCGCTACATTTGATTTTTATAAATAAGCCAAAATTTGGCAAATATTACGGACTCTCACGAAAAAAGTCAATATTTTTTTTATCACAGTATTTGTAAACAACTTATCAGTGTTTTTTTAACGATACTGGCGCAATTTAGGTTCAATTCATCAAATAAACAATAGCAAACCCGAATTTGCCAGGTGTTTTACCGTAATTAATTTGAATCGTAACATTTCGTTTATCTATGGCGCCTGCATCAGTTTAGCGAAGCTAACCGGCGCGCCTGATCAAAAGACTGTAATGCTTTGGCAAATTGAGAATCCGAACCGAGCCAGACAAAGTGATAACCATTGTTATCCCAAATACGGCGGGCAATTTCTGCTTTAAACCGCAGTTGAATCCACTTTCGGTCTTTGTTATAATCGCTATCCGAAATCTCGATCCCTTTTTCGATGCAATGTTGCCGCAGGCGTTGCATCCATTGCTCCCCAATTTCCATCCGGTTTCTGAATGTCACCAAATCCGGCGTTGTTTGCATTTCACGATGGACATATTCATTTGCGATCTCAAAAAAGATGCGTTTTTGCAACATTTGGTTGGTCAAATCCGGCGAGTTGGAAATATTCGTATTTTTCACAAAAAAATCCGGCTGAATGCCGCCGCCGCCATAAACGGCTCGCCCTTTTTGGGTGTAAAACATCGGGCGGTTATTCAGTTGATTTTCTGTAAACCAGCTCGAATCGGGAATTTCATCATAATATTCTTCGGTAGATTTACCTTTATAATCGCGCTGAATGCACCGTCCGGATGGCGTGTAATATTTTGCAGTAGTGATGCGAACGGCAGAGCCGTCATCCAGTGGAAATTCTTTTTGAACCAATCCTTTGCCAAAACTGTTTTCACCGACAATCAATCCGCGATCGTAATCCTGGATTGCTCCGGCAACAATTTCCGATGCGGATGCGGAACCGCGATCGACCAAGACTACCAACGGATAATCGCGAACTACCCGTCGTCCGTATTGATCTGAATAATATTCTTCATCAACGCCTTCCGAACGCCCCTGGGTGTAAACCACCAGTTGATGCCCGGCGATAAATTTTCCTGCTAATTTTACAGATTCGTGCAAATAGCCGCCCGAATTTCCCCGCAAATCGAGCACCAGCCGGCGCATGCCCTGAATTTCCAACACACGCAAACTATCTTCCACTTCGCTGGCGGTGATGGCTGCAAAACGATTCACCAAAATATAGCCGGTCGAGTCGTCAACCATAAAACTGGCGGAAACCGTGTGTATCGGAATCACATCCCGCATTACCGATATTTCCAGCGGCTCAGTAATATTTTCACGCTGCACTGTCAGTTGAACAGACGTGCCTTTCGGTCCCTTCAATTTTGGGGTAATTTCATCGCGGGAAATGCCAATGGCATTATCGCCCTCAATTTTTACGATGCGATCACCGGCAACGATGCCTGATCGTTCCGATGGCGAACCCGGCATCGGGGAAATCACGGTTATATATCCATCTAAAATATCATATTGAATACCGATGCCTTCGTACTCACCGTTAAAATTTTCTTCATTTTCCTGGGCTTTTTCCGGTGAGATATACACCGAATGCGGGTCCATTTTTTGCAGCATACCGCTAACCGCACCTTCAACCGCAGAATCCCATTCCACATCTTCTACATAATACATTTGCAACAGTTGCGCAACGCGCACCATTTTGCGTATGTGTTTTTCCAAATCCTTTTGGATTCCGGCAAATGCGCCATAGCTTAAACCCATGCTAAACAATGCGATAGCTATTGCAGAAAGAACCCAGATTGTTGTGCGGTTATAACGTCTCAGCATGCAAAAACCTCCAGAAATAAAAAATCCATTTTTTAAGTTGTGAACACTAACGATTGACGGTTCAGATTATTCCCCATTTGAGGATAGGAAACAATACCCAAAAAGTCAACTAATAAGATGGCGGCGGTTTGAATGTTGAGCTAAGTCACGTGAGGGTCAGAATTTTCGGAATCCGGTGATTCGAAACGCTTTGCTTCGCGTTCCCATTGTCGGATTTTTCGTCGGTTTCGCACCAATTTCCAGAAGAATGCCAATATAATCAACAGTGCGCCCGATGCCCAGAGTAGATTTTCGAGGTTAAAAATCACGAACCAGCGATATCGATTTTTAACATCCTCGTACCAGTCGATTTCAAAACCGATATCGTCCGTATTCAGGTGTTTGGCCAACGCAACTGTCCAGCTTTGGGTTTTCAGCGTTTGCAAAAACGGCTCGCGGTTATCACCCAGTTGCTCAAATAAAAATTGAACAGCGGAAAGACTTTGCACATAAGCCAATTGCGCTTTGTTGCGGGGAAAACGGTGCATATCCTGCAGTTCTTCCAACGCCGGCAGGGTACCGGCAGCCCGGGCATTGGCCAGCAATACCGGGTCCATTTCAAAAATGCCACCGCTTAAATACTCTGCCAAGCCTTCGTTAAACCACACAGGTGCGTGGCTTTCGCCATAAGTTGAATAAAAACATGCATGAACCAGTTCATGAATGATGACGCTTTCCAGCCGGTTTAACGGGGTTGAATGATCGGTGAGATTTACAACCAGCAATTTTTCAGCGGGGAAATACAGCCCTTTGGCCCATTCCGGCGCACCGCGTTCGCGGTATTCCTCCCAACCCTCTGTTTCAGAAACAAGGTCGATGACGATGGAATCTACCGGTTGATCAAAAAAAGCCGTGAGCCTCGGTAAATGGTGGTTGAGCAGCTTTTGCACGTTCTCTGCCGTGCTTTGCTCATCTGCAGAAAATCGAATACGAATGCGATGCTCAGGTATTTCAATCTCCTGCACGGCAAAACAGACACTGCCAACAATTGACAGCATCGCAATGCATAGTTGCAAAAGCCTTATTCTAAAACGATTCATAATTCAATAAAAACAGGTAGTTGAGCAGATTTATTATTTCAAAACAATATTAATTTTCAGATTTTTGGGCAGCCAGATATTGCTGAATTTCCTCGCGACCGCGTTCTTCATTCACTCGCGAAAGCAACGCCAATCCGATCGCAAAAAGGATAATCACCGCACCCAATCCCCATCGCGATGCTGTCTGCCCGACAAATTGCAATTCTTCGGGAGACATGCCATCCTGTGTCAGCAATGCCTTCACGAGCAATCCGGCACCACCGATGAGAATCGGGCCCAAAATAACCGCAAATTTGCCAACCATATTGTAAAATCCAAAAAATTCACCGGCCTGGGAAAGCGGAATGAGCCGGTTAAAATAGGACCGGCTGAGCGCCTGAATCCCCCCCTGGCAGCAACCCACGGCAATAGCGATCATATAAAAATGAATGGTCTGGTTCATCAACATTCCGGCAATGGTAATGCCGATGTATGCGACGATTCCGAAAAGCAACGATTTACGGACACCAAATCGCTCGCCCAATTTCGCATAAATTATCGCAGCGGGAAAACCGATAAACTGCACGAGCAACAGCGCAGTGATCAGGTCGGAATCTTTAAAACCGATGGACATGCCATAATCCACCGCCATTCGGATAATCGTATGCACGCCATCGATATAAAGCCAATAGGCAATCAAAAAAGTGCCCAAAGTTTTTAAATAATTCACTTTTTTGAATGTATTCACCAATTGCCGGAATCCTTCGCGAACGGCACTTTGGCTTTTATCTACCTGTTTGGGTTTTTCTTTGACCCATACTATTGTAAAAATGGTGAAACCAGCCCACCAAACCGCGACGGAAAGAAATGAATAGCGAACCGCCGTTGCGGCATCCGGTAATCCGAAAGATTCTGGATTTAACGTCATCAGCACATTGACGAGGAACAGCACGCCGCCGCCGAGATAGCCCAGCGCATATCCAAATCCGGAAACATAATCCTCACTGAAACTGTTGGACACATCGGACAGCAGCGAATCGTAAAAAATATTGGCGCCGCTGAAGCCGACCACGCCCAAAATGTACACCATCACAGCCATTTGCCAATCGCCTTTTTCGACGAGAAACAAACCCGCCGTCATGAGCGATCCGAAATAGGCGAAAAAAATGAGCATTTTTTTGCGAATGCCACCGCGATCGGCAATCGCGCCCAAAATTGGCGCCATCAACGAAACGATCAATCCGCCCAGCGAATTGCCCAATCCCAACTGCGCGGTACTGATGTTCGGGTCCGTGCCGTAACTCCAGTAATTTTTGAAAAAAACCGGAAAAAAACCGGCCATAACGGTGGTGGCAAAGGCAGAATTTGCCCAATCATACATTGCCCAACCGTAAACAGATTTATTTAATTTGAATAAACGGGAAGGAAGAGACATGCGGTGTGGAGCCTCCGGTTCGGTGAGAACAACAATCGGGAATGGCAGGCGAACCTGCCATCCCGCAGCTGTAACAGCGGTTTTTTAAAGCTGTTTTTGAACGTGACGCACAACCAGATTGATGATCGATTTCAGTGTATCGAAAACGCCGGTGCCTTTGATGGCAACGCCTTCGAAAAACGGAACATCAAAAAAGTTGAGCTTTTTCTGAAGCAATTCCAGCGATTCCGTATTCGGCAGATCGCGTTTGTTGTATTGGATTACCCACGGAAATGTTTCCAGCGAATAGCCCATCGACATCAGGTTGCTTTCCAAATCCAGCAATGTTTCGATGTTGCCTTCCATGCGATCCTTTTGGGAATCGGCAACAAATACCACGCCATCCACACCGTTCAAAATAATTTTGCGGCTGGATGCATAATACACCTGACCCGGAACGGTATACAGATTAAATTTTGGCTTTTTGCCTTTAATCCGACCTACTTCAATCTGCATGAAATCGAAAAAAATCGTCCGGTCTTCTTTGGTTTTCAGCGTGACCAGTTCACCCGTTAAAGAAGGATCCAGCTTCGAGTGAATATATTCCAGGTTCGTTGTTTTGCCGCTCATCCCCGGACCGTAATAAACGATTTTGAGATTGATTTCCTGTAATGCCCAGTTAATAAACATTGATCGCTTGCCTCGTTCGTTTGATCAAACTCAACCCTTGAACACCTGTATTTTTTGCTACAGTCGTATTAATTTTTTATGCACAGATGCGAAAATTTTCCGCATTTTTTATTTGAACGATTCGTCCAACATATCACCAAGCATACTGCTGAAATCGGAATCCATAATGGTAGTAGCATCTTCTCCCGGTTCGGTAGTTTCGAAAACATTCAACAGATTTTGGATCGCTTTTTTGGTGTAAATTCTTACTAACCCTAAAGTTACGCTAACATCAAAAACGACAACCAGAAAAAAATTGTCGCCAACATTGGACAAATACACGTTTCGTTTTTCACCTTCATGGAACAGCAGTTTGAACTTTGCATCTTCCCCGACCAATTTGGCCATTTCTGCGGTAGCCGCAAAATCGCTGGCTGCAAGCGCAGAGAGAATCTGGGTGTTCATATCGTCGGTATTGCCACGCTGGGTGATCAACTGACCACTGATATCCGCCAATAAAATGGTTGATGCCTTGGTTTTTGACGCCAGTTCCGAAAGCACTTTTGTGATTTCATCAAACTGTATCGCAGTTAGGATAATCTGGCGACTGCCATCTTTCAGTTTTTTAACTTGTACCATTGACCTATCTCCCAGATAGTTGATTAAAATCGACCAATCGTCGATCTGGATCTCAGCCGTTCGAGGCTGGTTTTTAAACTTTCTTTCATTCGCTCAATTGCGGCTGCCAACTCCTGCAACTCGTTTTGCACTTGCACCTGAACCGGCGTATTAAAATTACCCAGACTGATTTCTTTTGCAGCGGTAATCAGTTGATCAATCGGGCGGGCAACCTGGCTGGTTATTACCCACAACGCAATAACGGATGCCAACAGCATACCAGCCACAATAATTAATCCGATAAACAAAACCGCTTCATTTACCCGGGAACTGACATAGGATTTTTTCAACCCAACCCGAACAAAGCCGAGGAAACCTTCTTTAATGGGCATCCGAATGTCATAAACTGCCTGTCCGGCAATTTCGATTTCGGCTAATTCGTAGCGTTGCCTGCTCGACAGGTCGTAATTTTCATAAACCTCGTTGAGCTTTAAAACAGCCGGCACTGCTCCGCCGTAGGTATCCGTGACTATATTATAATCAGCATCGACAATTATAATATATTCATTACTTTTTTGATGTCGATAATTTTCTACAATTTTTGTTAATCCGACAGGATCTTCCTCAATCATTAACGCGGCAGCTTGTTCCTCGATGCTTTCTGCGACAATCAATCCTTGTTCCTGCAACGCTTCCACGAGTGTCACATTAAAATATCGATATGTGACAAACATGATGACAGCACACTGCACCAATCCGCCGAGCAATATAAATGCCATTACTTTAAAGCGGAGACTCGATGTAAAACCTTTCGATTTCATTTGCGCGTTCCCTGTGTTTATTTCCTGCTTTTTGATTCTTGTTGATGATGATTGATAAAACCGATCAATTTTCTCAAAAATTCATATCGCCGGTTTTCATTTGAAATTTCCCTGCTGACCCAATCGACCAATGTAATAAACAGGTGCTGTTCGAGATTCCGTTGGGAACGTCGCATTTCCATCAGGCATTCTTCAATAATAAATTCGGCGACCGGACCGACAGCAAGGGTTAATTCGTATGACAATTCCTCAAACCATTCTGCCGGAATGGGTTGCTGCTCAAGCGGCTTGCCAACCAGTTTCAGCAATCCATAGCTGGTCAACCTGTCAAAATAAGCTTTTGTTTCTTCAGAAGTTAGCGATAATATTTCACCGATTTGCCCAACCGTTTTTTCACCGTTTAATTGGGTAATAATCGCCCATTCATACGTTTTCAAAGGTAAGGTTTCTGTCGGTTTTTCAACGGACATTTCAAACACCATATCCGGTTCGATCGTTTGTAATCTGCTTTCCTGCATCGCTTACCTCATTATATGATCCAGCATAATTTTTTCAACTTCATCCAGTTCGCTGAAATGTTTTTTTGATAACGACTGTTCGGGCAATTTGCGAATCATCCGCTGCCCTTTTCGATGATTTTCCAGTTCGTGAATACCGCAATTGGCAGCCATGCGGATCAGATTGGGATTGGCGTTATGGCGCTGAATAACCAGCAGATAAAACCGTTCGGACGCGCGCGCGAACACCATTCCTTTGTCAAAAGAAATCTGGATTTCTTTTAACTCCGCCATATCCGGGCGACTGAGTACGCTGTAAATATGTAAAAATGTTTCACCCAAATCTTTCAACACGTTATCGCTGCTGCCGGAGGCAAGCCAGCTATCGAGCATTTTGCCATCGTGATTGAATACGCCGATTGCTTCGACACCCTTTTGCTCGATAACCTGTTGAAAAAATTGGCGTATCACGTGTTTAGCGTACTCCGGTGTTATTTGTTGCCATTTTGCATTTTTTGAATGATTTTGCGAATATCCTGCGCAAAATCCGGAATTATCACATGAAAATTGGTTTCGATAACCACCAGATTCGGGCGATGTTCGAACACAAAATAGTAGCCGTCCGGTTTGGTTAATGCGACATATTGAAATTTATCCGTATAAAACAGGTTCAGCATTTTCTTCAGTTTATACCACACAAAAGTCAGCGTTATGGGATGGATCGGTCGTTGCGCGCTGCCTTCAATAATTTGCCCGTTGTAATTCAGCACAAAAAAATTATTGATATTTTTGATTCCCGAAAGGGTATCCAGCAGTTGCCGTGGCAACGGTTCACCAAATTCCCGTTTTTCATCCAGCAGCCGCAATCCTTCCAGCACAATAGAATTCCAGGGTTGCTGGATGGAGCGGCGAGGCGCTTCCACATCGGATTCAACCTTGAAATCGCCGGTCGACAGCGCGAGCATTTCGTGCACGGCGCGCTCGCCGACAAACAATCCGTATTCGGCATGAACAATTCCGCCATCTGCGAAATAGATCAGGCCATTCAATTCTTTTGATCTGACGACGACGCGGGCAGTATTACGTTCGATACAATTGATCTGGATAATATTTGCCAGCTTCAAGTCTTTCAGGTTTCCAACTAAAGCCATTTATTCCCTGAGCATGTTGATCACCATTGTGCGCATTTCATGAATATCAAATGGTTTTTCCTTATATCCTTCGGCGCCCAATTCCATTGCGGCATCCCGGCGTTCATCGGTTCCGTACGCGGTGATGATCACCACTTGCGTTTTGGGCTGGTGTTTTTTCAGCCAGCGCAGCAGTTCCAAACCGTTGAGACCCGGCATTGCCAAATCGGTAATGACCAGATCAAAAGGGTTATCCTGAACTTTTTCCAACGCTTCTTCACCGGATGAGGCTGTGAGCACTTCGCATTCGATCGGCGCTTTGATGAACGCCTGATACAAGCTGAATGTCAGCGTTTCTTCGTCATCGACGATCAATAAACGTTTACCCGGATTCATGGAAAAACTTTCGTTTTGCATCAATTTTCATTGCAGGCGAATGATTGCGCACGCGCTGCGTTTATATTTTTGTTCTACCACAACCGGATACACATCAACCGGCTGCAAAAGCCGGCAACGCTAATATAATCGTTGTGCCTTTTCCGATGTGACTGAGAACATCTATTTTACCGCGATTTTCTTCAACCAGCCGGCTGCAGATGGCTAAGCCCAATCCGACGCCGGTAATTTTGGTTGTGAAAAACGGACGAAAAATTTGCCCGAGATTTTCTTTGGCGATTCCCTCGCCGGAATCCCGGACCGAAATTTCAATGAAGCTTTGCTGCTGTTGCGCCACAACACCGTGACGATTGGCCCGTTTCCCGGCTCGTATCGCCCGCGGTTTGGCGGAAATGTGCAACTGCCCGCCATTCGGCATGGCATCCATTGCGTTGATAAACAGGTTAAGCAGCACCTGTTCAATTTGCGTTTTATCCACAAAAACCGGTGCCAGCGTTTCGGACACGGCAGTTGTTGCGGTTATTTTTTGCCATTGCATTTTGGCATCGAGAAAGTGCAGGGTATTTTCCACTATTTCTCGAACCTGATGAAAATCCGCTTTTGCGCGATTAGGTCTGGCGAACTTGAGAAACTCGCTAACGCGATGATTGGCTTTGTCCACTTCGCGGATCAGCCGTTTCAGCGTTTCGCGTTTCATCGCGTCGAGTTCGTCATCTTCTTCCAGCAACTGCGCGGTGGCTTTAATTCCGGCCAAGGGGTTACGAACTTCGTGCGCCAAACCGGCCGCCATTTCGCCCAGCAACGCCAGTTGCTCCATGCGCTTAACCTGATTGCGCATTTCCATAACTTCTGTTAAGTTACGCAATAATAATACGATACCCTGAAAACTATTGCGCGTATCTTCCATATATGCGGCATCGATGCCAACGGTAATTTGGCGATATTGCGGATGAAACAGTTGCGCTTCCCACTCGTCAATGCGCTGGCCGCGGCGGGTGCATTCGCGCAAAAAAGCTTCGCCATCATCCCGTTTATTGAATAAATCGATCACTTTTTTACCCAGCAAATCACAGACTTCCAGCCCCAATAACCGGGCAGCAACTTTGTTGGCGAAAATGATTTCACCTGCCAAATCGATGGTCAACAATCCCGAATTGAGGTTTTGAACCATGCTGCGGTGGAATTCAAAAACCTGACGCAACAATGAAGAATTCGCGGGATTTTCTGCAACATTTGCCGGTGGCTGCTCAGATTCTGGGAAAGGTGCATCGTGCCGGGAGTTCAACATTGACACTATTTGTTTGTGCTTTTGCAGCCGAGAGGTCATTAAAAATTGCACCTGTTTGTTGAAATGAGCGCGAAATATAGGATAAATTTTCGCGAAAGTGAAATGTTTTTTGGCTACCGTTAATCGATTTTTTACATTTGATGTCATTTTCCGCGACGAAAATACATCATCAAAATAACCGCCATTTTCATCAATACAAGTTATAATCTGATATTGATTTACAAAAAATTTCACATCCGCTAAACATCCGGTCAATAATAAGAATAATTTTGCATTCAAAAGGTGAAATGCATCAATTGGTAAAATGAATTTAATTTAAAAATATGTAAAAATTTATTCAGACGCCTGGGTTGTCCACAAAATTGGAATTTCAGCTAATAATGCATTTGTTTGTTTTATCCGGATTGTTTACAATCTTTATTGATTGAAAAAAATATCGAAAATAGCGACGCAGGAGTAAAGATGAAAAATCGGGCACTGTATTTAAATATAATGTTTACTGTTATTGCCTTGATAACCGTGAACAGCCATCCGGCTTTCGCCCAAAAATGGCCGGTTTATGCCAAACACGGCATGGTGGTTTCTACCCACGCCATCGCATCCAATGTGGGAATGGAAATTCTCAAAAAAGGCGGTAATGCGATAGATGCAGCCGTTGCAACCGGTTTTGCACTGGCGGTGGTGAATCCCGGTGCCGGGAACATAGGCGGCGGCGGATTTATGGTAATCCGCATGGCAGACGGCACCAGCGTTGGCGTAAATTATCGCGAAAAAGCACCGAAGGCGGCGCACGAAAAAATGTATCTCGATGAAAACGGTGAACTCATTCGTGGGTTAAACCACGATGGCTATCTGGCGGTTGGCGTGCCCGGAACCGTTGCCGGATTAACCCTCGCGCTGGAAAAATACGGCACCATGAAACTGAAGGATGTCATCAAACCCGCTATCGAACTGGCGGAAAAAGGCTTTACCCTCAGCTATGCACTGGAACGCAATTTCATCAATCTCGAAGATGATTTCCGCAAATATCCCGGTTCCGAAAAACAATTTTACAAAAAAGACGGCACATACTATCGCATGGGCGATACTTGGAAACAGCCGGATTTGGCAAAAACATTAAAACGCATTGCCAAACACGGGCGCGACGGATTTTACAAAGGTGAAACCGCCGACATTTTTGAGCGAGAAATGAAAGCCAACGGCGGGATGATCACCAAAGCGGATCTGGCGGATTACGAAGCACAACTCCGCGATTTGATTGAAGTTGACTATCGCGGCTACACCATTCATTCCATGAGCCCGCCCAGCTCCGGCGGCATTACCGTGGGCATCATGCTGAACATTCTGGAAGGTTACGATTTACAATCGATGGGGCACAATTCCGCCCAATATGTGCACACCGTAACCGAAGCAATGCGCCGGGGATTCAACCAGCGTGCAGCGCATCTCGGCGACCCGGATTTCAACCCGGACATGCCCGTGGACAAACTTATTTCGCAGGCATTTGCCGACGAATTGCGCAAAAGCATCGCGGCAGACAAAGCCAGCATTAGCGATTCCAGCAGTTTTGAATGGACACACGAATCGGAAGAAACCACCCATTACTCGGTTGTGGATGCGCAGGGCAACGCCGTTTCCAACACCTACACGCTGGAATATTATTACGGCTCGCGCATCGTTTTGAACGGTGCCGGATTTTTGCTAAACAACGAAATGGGGGATTTTAATCCCGTTCCCGGTTTAACCAACAGCCGTGGATTGATCGGTACAAACCCCAACCTTGTCCGACCGGAAAAACGCATGCTCTCCAGCATGACCCCGACCATCGTTTCCAAAGACGGCAAAAATTTTATGGTTACCGGCAGTCCGGGCGGACGCACCATTATCAACACCGTTTTGCAGACCATTTTAAACGTTGTCGATTTCGATATGAATATTTTTGAAGCGATCAACGCACCGCGGTTTCACCACCAATGGCTGCCCGCCAACATTCGCATCGAAAAATGGGGCGTTGGCGCAGATGCCATCGAAAAACTGGAAGCGATGGGACACGAGATCAGTTGGTATCGCACGCAGGGTCGCGCGATGGGCATCATCATCGATCCGGAAAGCGGTTTGCGTATCGGCGCGTCCGATCCCCGCAGTCCCGATGGCGGCGCGGTCGGCTACTAATTTCAATTTAATTTGGCGAACAGATATGCCTTGCATTCACCCGAAATTTGCGCTATAATTTATTTATTAGTGCGGAGTTATCTAATTTTGAGGGAAACGGCAGACGTATCATGAAAAATGATCTGTTTACATCGCTCAACCATTTGCTGAAGCAAAAAGAAGGCTCGGATACGCTGTTAAGCTATTTCGAGCAATTCAGCAAAGCGTTGTTCAATTGCAAAGATTTCAAATCTGCGCTCAACACCTTTTACAACGAGTTGCGAAAGGTGTACCGGGAGCAGCATATCGAATTTATTCTTACCCAAAATCCTCAGCGCATCGCCAAATTTCAGTATGACGAATCCGGAAAGCGCATGGCGCCGACCGGCGAATTTGTTCAGAAAAACACATTATATCATTATTTATTGACCAAACGCCAACCGGTGCTTACCAACGATTACCCCAATTTTTGTCGGGATTTGGGAGTGCTGGCCAACGGAACGCCCGCCCACGCCTGGATTGGCGTGCCGATGCTGGTGCGCGGCAAACCGCTGGGCGCGATGATTATTTGGGACGAACGCGACGGACAGTTTTTCCGGCTGCACGACAAACAATTTCTCACCAGCATGGCGGGAATGATGAGTTTTGCCGCCGAAAATATCTATCTGCACGATTACATCCTCGAAAAGAGCGACAATTACAAAATATTCGAAGGTCTGTTGCCGAAAGGTAACGCCCGCAATTCTGTCAAAAATGTGCTGACGCAGTTGCAACACGCCGTATTGCAGCAAAAAGATGTGGTTTACACCGCCATGTTCATGGGTGCAAAACGCGCCAAAAAATGGCGGCTGCTCGCCGAAGAATACGGCAAACCCGCCTACAACGAAGCGGGCATTGTGCTGCAAACCGCGCTGGAAACACTGGAAGACGACGTGTTCAACGAAACGCCGCCGCTGTTTATCCCGCAGCATCATGTCGCCCATTTTCTGTATGACAGTTTTGGCAAACAACTCGATCAACTATCCGCAAAATCGCTACTGCTGTTCCCGTTTGTGGTGAACGATGCCTATCTCGGCGCATGGGTGGTGTTGCTCAAACGCGCAACCGAGCCTAACCGCGATGAGTTGCAAATGTATCAATTTATTTTTTACGTGATGACCCAGTTGATCGAGAAAAAAGCGCTGGCGGAACAGAATCGCAAATACCAGAATTACACCAAACACCTCGAACGCATGAAAGTGCTCGGCGAACTGGCCAGCGGCACCATGCACAATTTGAACAACCTGCTCAGCGTGATCATCGGGAAAACCCAGTTATTGCAGAAAAAGCTGGAAGGCACATCGCACCAGCGCGATCTGGAATTGCTGCTGCAAACCGCAAAAGACGGCGCAAACAGCATTTTGCGACTCCAGAACTACTCAATTGCGAAAGATGCGGAAGATGTGGCGCAAACGCTGAACATCAACACCTTGGTGCAGGAAGTAGTGGAGATTGCCCGTCCGCGATTTGAGGAAGAAGCGCAATCGCAGGGCATTCACTATCATCTGAAACTGGATTTGGGCAGCATCAAACCCGTAAAAGGCGACGCAACCACATTGCGCGAAGTGATGCTTAACCTGATCAACAATGCGCTGGACGCCATGCCGCACGGCGGCAAACTGAACATCCAGACCACCGTAAAAGACGGCAAAGTGGTTATTTTCGTCAGCGATTCCGGCAGCGGCATTCCCCACGAAGTTCAGGACAAAGTATTCGAACCGTTTTTTACCACCAAAGGCACACGCGGCAACGGACTGGGCTTGAGCATCGCATGGGAAATCATCCAGAAGCACCATGGCTCAATCCATGTGGATTCTTCGCCCGGTAAAGGCGCCATTTTTATGATTGAACTGCCCTGCGCCGGCGATGAAATTTTACCGCAACACGATAAACCGGAATTCTTCCAGCCACTATCCTACAAAATACTTCTGGTTGAAGACAAAGGCATCGTTCGGGAAACGCTCGCGGAGATGCTGGAAGACGAAGGCTGCGAAGTGATTACCGCCGCCAGCGCCCACGAAGCCGTGCTGAAATTCCAGAAACACCGCTGTGATGTGGTTTTTGCCGATTTGAGTATGCCGAACGTCAACGGCGTGGAACTCGCCGCAAAATTGAAAGACATTAACCCGGCGATTCCGGTGTTTATCGTTACCGGCTGGAACCAGATCGACAACGGATTTTTGAAAACCAACGGACACATCGACGGGATCATCAAAAAACCGTTTAATATGGATAAAATCCGGCAGGAGCTGCTCCGCACCGTCGGCACACTGAACGGGCATTACCACGCCAACGGCTTTTCCGTTTAACGCACATTTGACATTTTTCGAATAAAAAAAGGCAGATCGATTGATCTGCCTTTTCTGTTTACACCGTCATTCCTGCTCCGAAGGAGCGCATTCGTCGCGAAGGCAGGAATCACACACTCTATTTCTTTGCCACAATTTTTAACGAATGAACACAGATTTTACAAACTGATGTTACACAGAATTTAAATTTGTCAGGAAATTAGCATCCTGAGTAGCCCAGAAGGGGCGTATCGAAGCACCGTCCTGAGCTTGTCGAAGGGGGTGCGGTCAATCCCCTTGAAATTCCGCACCCTTCGATACACGCCTTCGGCGTTACTCAGGATGCTGGTTCCGAGATTTTTTTTGACCTGCGCGTAACATCAGTAAATAAAAAAAGGCAGATCGTTTGATCTGCCTTTTCTGTTTACACCGTCATTCCTGCTCCGAAGGAGCGCATTCGTCACGAATGCAGGAATCCCCAATTTCGCGATGAACCTCAATTACACCTCACCGGCTTCATTTTTCGCACGCTTCGGGCGGCGAAGGATGGACATATCAAAAAAATCCTTGCCACGATTCGGGTTGGCGGGATATTTCATGCCCAACGTATAAATATTTTGAACCAGTTGGGTTTCCAGCACCTGCCGCTTTTCGCGGGTGGCGGATTTCGCCTCGGCAACCTCACCAAACTGCTGTAACTGGGCTTTGCGGGCATCTACGAATGTCGTTTGCAATTGAGTGAACTTATCCACAAATGGCTGACCCAATGTGGCAACATAATCCGTTGCGGTTGCTACAAAGCGGGACATCAACACTTCTGCATTGGACAACTTTGCGGTGTTATACTCCGTAATCCCGCGCGGAAAGAACTCTTTATACACCGCTGAATTGCCGCTCCAGATGGAACGAACCAACCCCTCTTCACGGCGAATCTCATTTTTGAAATCGACAAGTGTCTCGTTCATGGTTTGGGTAAGCGCCTGCTGACGGATGAAGCTTTTATCTTCAACCGTTAACGCCGCTGCAAAATCATCGAACAGGTTTGTGGTGGCAGTGATCGTATCTGCCAAATCCGCCGCTACATTGTTGGCGTTTAATCGCTGGATGTGATCTTCACCAAACTTGAATATTTTCGGATGGGTAATATGCGCAGCCGAAAACGGGTTCTTGAATAAGCGATTAATATCCATGGTGAAACCTCCGTGTTAGATTATAATATTTGTGTATGTGAATCAAGTATTCGGAAGCTGGCGCGGAATGTTTAGCAAAAAGTTAGGGGTTTTCGAAAAAAAATTGCTTCAACCCCGGCAATTGTGTGTGATACCGGGGAATTACCCACCCATTTGGGATCTGTTCATCAGGAAAATCAGGGGAATTGATTATATCGAGTGCCACAAGGATTCAGTCATCAGCGATAACCACAAAGCAGAGATCCGGCAGCACCCCGGAACGGGAAATGTCGCCCTGTTCGTGGAAAATGTGCGGTTAAAAATCTTAAAATGCATTTGGAAAGGTCAGTCATTGCCTGCTGCCTGCTATATGCAGTTTACCAGATCCCGGACAGATGCGGTGACCTAGACTGCCGAGACGTTGAACTTTTCGGAGCGGAGGGCTTAAAAATGTGTGTAAAACCAAGTAATATAATTACGAGTTCAATAGAAATAAATGGCAGGAAATAAAAGTTAGTCTGAAGACAACTTTTTAACATTTTCTATAATATCACGAATAATTATATAGATCATCGTTAAATTATAGCCATTAGATTCAAGGTAGAAAATTGTGAATATTGGAAGAAAAAAAAATCCTATAATAATAAACATTTTTAAACCGAAAGATGGTGTTAAAGTTTGGAAAATGTATATTGATAATACCGCACCGATAATCAAATAAAGAAGTTCTTCATACTGAGATTGAACTTCATTACTGAAAATTAAATAATAACCTCCGAGAGCTAAATACAAATAACTTAAAGCAAAAATGATATATAACCATATTCTATAGGCTTTATTACCTATTCCGCATCCAGATATGTGTTTTATATCGGATTTCCATTGTTTAATTACAAGAAATCCAATTACAATAAGCCCTAAGCATAAGATTATGGATGTGTAAATTTTCATAGTTTGGGGCAACAAATTGTTTTAATCAACTAATTTGTTAAACAAATTACGCTTTACAGCAATAAAAACTTCAACATTCCTCATTTGCTCAATACTTTTATTAAGAACTTGACCCTCTAAGATACCCGACTCGAACTCTATGTTTGTACATTCTTTCAAAAACTCATTTATATACTTTTCTTGAACAAACTTTGCCCTCAATAAGGGTAGGTCTGCATTAGAATACATATTTTTCGGTAAATTTTTATCCAAAGGTAGGTTGACCATCTTTTTCATCTGAGGATTAATTTCATATGTTGTATATAAACTGTTTGAAGCTTCATAATACTCTATAACGTTATACATTTCTCCCTTACTTAAGTATAAACGCCAATCTTCATTTGGAGTAGTGTCTGAATAGCCCTTTACAAAAAGATAAACTTTATCCACACGGTTAGCGAGATGAGCAATAATTCCTCGAAGCATCATTATTGTTTGCCAACTTTTACTTTCAGTTTTATATTTATCAATTACGTACTTTTCAAAGTATGAAAATGGAATACGAGTGTTAAATCCATTAAAATCGCGACATAGTGATGTTAACTTGTTTCGATCTTCGTTATAAAAATCATAAGAATCTCTGTAATATTTCATTGGTTCAAATGGTTGCTCAAAAAGCACGTTATTAGTATTAAGCTGGATACGAAAAATTTCTAAATTTTCATCTAAATATTTAATATTTATAAACTTATCTTGTAATTCAATTAATTTAACATATTCATTTGTTTTGTTTAGACTATCGATTGTATAATCGATTTTAAAGAAAGCAACAAAAACCCAAATAGAAACACCAATGCACGAGATATAAAATATCCAAAAGGGTAGCTTTACTAAGATTATAAGTGATCTAAATAAGTTTTTATTTGAGCATATTAATCTCAGAAAATTGCCAATTTTTGTAACACCCTTTATTTGTTTTCCATTTTCAAACAACCGAACAATAATATTTACAAAAAAATTATTAATGCTCTTTAATCCTAAAAAAAACAAAATTAGAATTATTAAAGGTACGATTATGAAAACTGTGACGTTAATAAACAATTTATTGACCCGTGAATTAATTTGACCAATAGAGATTTCTGATTTTCACTTCGCTATATCAGGAATGACAGAAATAAACTTCGCGCACTTTGTGCCTTTGCAGCTGCGTAACTTCATTATAAAGTAACATTAATTATACTTGCAATTTGATCACCACATTCTGCATAAAACCTAAAAAACTTTTTTATCCTTTCAAGAATGATGATATTAAAATCTTCAAGTTGCTCTGGCAGGCATTTTACAAGCGGCTCCCTCACGATAAATCCATTTGCCTTGGTGTCAAAATTACCCTCAATTGTATCGAAGTTTTCTTCTAGCATTTTCGAAATTGGGATAACCAACCTTTGATATTCTTTCGGCACCCATACATACAAATAGGGTGACGATTCAGAACCAAAGATTCGTTCAGGTACAAACTGTTCCATTCCTATCCAAACATAATAATTGTCCTTAACAAACCATTCACGCCTGCTTATGTAAATTTGAGCATAGTCGTGGCGCTCAAATACCCATGAGTCCGACCACCAAGGCTCACTTTTGAGAACACCCTCAAATTTACTAAGAATTTCAGCACATTCTGTTCGTAGCCTGCGTTCGGCGAATAAAATTTGCTCAATCGTGTCCCAATGCCTTAGCAACAATTTACTTTCGTCTGAAAAAAAATCCATTTTCTTACCAAATGTTTGAGTTCATCCAATCACATAAAAAGTAACGGAGTTTCTGACTCTTGATACTTTCAAGTTCCTTAGATAAAATTTCGAAAATAGTATTATAAGATAGACATATCCAATGTTTCGGATTGCCATTAGTTGGGCTCTTACCATCTGGCGTCAGAAATATGGCATACATACTTTTTGAATCTATCCAGAGTGACTTCGCTGCCCGAATTAAATCGTTGTATTCGCGATCAACCTGATTTTTGCCTTCTCCCGAAAGTATTTTGTTTTCGATATAGATTATAAAATTACCTCGTTTGTAGATCACAATATCAACTATTGACTCTAATCCGACATATTCCTGCCTGATTCTATAGCTTTTAAGATCTAATTCAGTTGTATCTATACCTGCTGCTTTTAAGAATATTTTTATAAATCTGTCACCCTCACAATGAGACTCTCTAAAATTTAATAACCATGCCAGAATATTGCTTTGTCGTAGCTCTCCTTTGGGCCGAGATAAAATGTCATGCGAATTAAACTGCAAAACCGATGAGCGCCTTAAGTTGTTAACCTTTAAAGCATAACGTTCTAAAAAGGCGTCTAATACGTAGAGCTTTGCATCCTTTTGGGAAGATTTAAAGCTATTGTAAATTTCTACAAATTTTAATAGACGTTCTGAATTCATGACTTGATATTTTAATTTTTCGAAAATTTAAATCAGTCTAATACAACACGACCACCAGACAAAAATACACATCACAATAACAGCATCCCGCTGGCTCAAATCAAAATTTCTGGGATTTACTTATTTTAATGATGGGGAAATATAGCAGAAATAACGCCTTAGGCAAACAAATATTTGGGGTAATGCGGGGGAAAATATTACAAAACGGGCAAATTCTATCACAACTTGCCGCTGACAATGACCACGTCAGAGCCGCCGCCGTCTATGAACCCGACTGCTTCCTTTAGAACGGAGCCGTTGACCATTATTTTTAACTTCAGCGTATCGACGCCGATTAACGCGTTGTTGCCAACCGGAACGAGCTTTGCCGATAGCCGGAACTCCATACCTTCATCACCGGAAAACGCATAAGTCCATGGTATAGAGTGGAGCTGCAGGCTCTGTTCATCCTGGTTTTCATCGATGTAGGTTATATTTGCCGGTAAAATATTCAAGTGGGATGTGATCGAATATTCTACCTTGTATGTTTCCTTTTCGCAGCCGGAAATGAGCAGGAGTAAGAATATTAGTGTCAAAACCCATTGGAAATTTTTCATTGTTCGGTTCCTAATATATTCCCCCTCACCTTTTAGGAAAGAAGGATTATGGGGGTAAGATCTGACAACCAGAGTTGTATTCAAATTCATCAAAAAACGCCACATTAATTCACGTATCATTAAATAGGTAATGAGGTCTGTAAAAGACGGATAACGGATAATGATGACCCGCCAGAAATTAAACGACATTATCCAATAGCACCGGACACGCAGTTATCCTGTTAATATTTTTTATACTTTTGGGGGCTAACTAACAACAGACATGTGAAAGATATTACAAAAAATTGTTTTTGACAATAGTTTAAAGAAAATATAAGCCGGTAATGATCATCGATGATCGTATTTACTGATGTTACGCATAAACAGTTTTTGCCACCCACGAAGTGGTGCCTTCGGCAAGAGTCACGGAGAATCACAGAGAAATATTACAGCTAACTTTTTCTTTATAAACGCTTGTTTTTGATGATGATAATAACCTTTTCTTCTCAAACCGTCTGTTTAAATATTTGGTAGTGTCACTATTTGGTAGATATTTCAAAACTCAGATGCTTCGTCTCCCGGCAAGCCGGGATCATCAGCATGACAACGTGGTCATTCTGAGAAGTCCCGGCTTGCCGGGAACGAAGAATCCCGTCTTTATGGTATATCAAATCACTCAATATCTACCACTACCAAATTTTTTATAGCATCTCTTGTGGCTCTGTGGCTAAAATGCATAACGTCAGTTATTTACACACCATTCAACACAAGGCTACCAGTTAATACAGCTACCGCAACCATTTTTTCCCGTTTAGCGTATGGACAGGAAAAACGGAAAAAATCATGTTCAAAAAGTTGAGTTATGCGGCATTGGCAGTGGTTGCTTTATTGTTGGTAATCGCCATTTATTTTATTGCCCCCTATTATTTCCGGGTTAAACACTTTGCGGCAAACCCCGGAAAAGGGTATCATGCGGATTTTTATCTATATGTATCCCCAACGGCAAAGGATGCTATTAAGCGCGGCAACCCCGCATTGTTGTTGATTCAACCCAATAACTCCGGGATAAATTCAGACGATCCGGCAACACATCTCGATGATGCCTGGTGGACAGGATTTGGGCGTCACTTTCTTGCGGATGAGCTTGGGGTAATATTATTGGTTCCGGCGTTTATCCGTCCGGCACAAGATTGGCACATTTATACCCACGCCCTCGACCGGGATGTGCTGACAACCCAACGCCCCGATCTCCGCCGTTTGGATATCCAATTGCTGAACATGATTGAACACGCTCGCGCAGTATTAAACCATGCGGGAATCCCGACACACCCCAAAATTCTGATACAGGGTTTTTCCGCAAGCGGGATGTTTGCCAACCGCTTTACCGCCCTGCACCCCGGGCGGGTGTTGGCAGTTGCAGCGGGGTCACCCGGTGGCTGGCCAATTGCCCCTATCTCTGTTTACAATAATACAGCGCTTCCCTATCCCATCGGCATTGCCGATATCGAAACACTCACCGGCGAACCTTTTGACAGCACAGCCTATCGCGAGGTGCATCAATTATTGGTTATGGGAAGCCGGGATGATAACGATTCGGTTGATTTCCGGGACGGCTGGGATGAAGACGCTGCGGCAGTGGTTGATCGCTTATTTGGTCCCGACCCGTTATCCCGGTGGTCGGCGGCAGAAGCGATCTACCGCGCATCGGGAGCAAATGTGGATTTTCTGTTAATTGAAGGCGTCGGGCATGACCGGCGTAAACTTCAGCAATACACCACAACGTTTTTCAAAAAGATTATTGCAATGCAGGATGGCAAATCTCACCCGTAGCAACGCCGTTACACATTTCCGGAGTCATCTGCGTGCCAGCACCGCAGCCGGATTCACAAACGCCTGATTATGAAAAAATCACACCAACGGCTCAATCCACAGGCGTTGAAATAGCCATCAAAATGATTTTGCAGCATGCGATTGCAAGTTATTCACTCAATCATCCATTTTGCGAAATGCTAAACCGACTTTCGATTTCGGGAATCCATTTTGCAATTTGCAATGGCGACTGTTGATGTCGAGTGTCCACTTTGCAATTTGCAAAAGCGACTTTTCATTTCAGGAATCTGTTCTGCAAAATGCACATTTGACCAACGATTTCGGGCGTCCGTTTTTCATTTTGCAAACACGATTATCTAAATCAGGAACCCGTTTTGCAATTCGCAATGGTGTATAACGACAACGGGCGTCCGTTCTGCAAAATGTAAAAGTGATAAATGGCTCCGGGAATACACCGGACTTAATTTTTTACTGACGGTTTAGATTCCCTATGTTGTCCATGTTATCCAACTGATGTTATGCAGTAAATCAAAATCACACCTGATTAGCCCCAAAGGGGCATATCGAAGCACCGTCCTGAGCTTGTCGAAGGGGGTACGGTTGTTTACCGGAATTCCGCACCCTTCGATACGCGCTTTGCGCTACTCAGGATGCTAATTCGCTATCATCGCGTAACATCAGTTATCTGATACACATTTCGACTATTCAACAATTCCCAACAAATCCGCAAACCGGTCAATGATAAAATCCGGGTCAAATTTGCGGAGTTGCTCAGCCTGCCGGAAGCCGAATGTGACCGCAACCGTTGCCGTTCCGGCGGATTTTCCCGCGAGAATATCGGTTGCGCTATCCCCTACCATCACCGTGCGATGCGGCGGCACACCCAGTTTCTGGCACAGATAAACAATCCCATCCGGTGCAGGTTTCAGCGGAATTTCCATCCCACCGCCGATCACAGCATCAAAATATTGCCCGATACCCAACTGTTCCAGCAAGGGGAAAGCGTATTTTACTGGTTTATTGGTGAAAATCGCCTGTTTTTTGCCGGTGAGTTTGGGCAGCGTTTCCGCCACCGTTTCATACATTCGCGAATGGACGCAAACATTTGCCAGATAATGTTCGCCAAACATTGCCAGCCCATTTTCCACGATTTCCCGATCGTTCGTTTCCAGCGCTCGTTCGAGCAATTTGCGGGCGCCATCACCAACCAGTTCCCGAACCGTTGCGATGCTCAGCAACGGACGTTGATGACTTGCCAGCACGTGATTGACCGACGCCGTTAAATCGCCGAGCGTATCCACCAGCGTGCCGTCCAGATCGTAAATAATCAAATCATATTTGGGATGTTCTGCCACGGTTTCCCTCTTTTTTTGCGTCAATTTAACCGGAATTTCGCTAAAATGCGACTGTTTGCTGTAATTGGCGGGTGTGCACGTTTTGACACCGCTCAACGTGCGGGAAATTGATGATTCCTGTACAGCGTGCGTGCACGTTTCGGCTTCGCTCAACGTGCGGTATGTTCCCTGAGCGGAGCCGAAGGGATCATATTGCATGTGAAAAATGGTATTTCTTTATTCAACTCATATTTTGTGTTAATATTTGAAGTTTGTTTCAGGAGGCGCGACACTTCCCATTGTTCAATACCAGAAAGGAAAGTAATGAACAGTTTACGACCACGATTTCCGGATAATGACATCAAGTTACGCATCAAAAGCCCCCACCGTCCGGGAAAATTAGGGCTGCTGCTGACCGTTTTGGGAGAAGAAGGCGCGCTGGTTGGCGATATTGAAACGTTGTTCATCGGTAAAGATCACTCATTCCGCAACATTACCATTTCCATTTTTGATGATGTGCATCTCGAAGCGATCAAAACCGCCATCAAAAACCGGACTGAAGTTGAAATTCTCGAGATCGAAGATATTGTTTTTAAACGGCACGAAGGCGGGAAAATCCACAGCAAGCGCAAACAGGAACTGCGCCGGCTGGAAGATTTGCGCTATATTTATACGCCCGGCGTTGCCCGGGTTTGCCGAAGAATTATGAATCATCCCGAAAGTTACCGGAAATACACCAACATCGGTAACAGCGTCGGCATTTTTACCAACGGCACGCGGGTGTTGGGATTGGGTGAAATCGGTGTGCTGCCGTCCATGCCGGTAATGGAAGGCAAAGCGGTGATTTACGACCAGTTTGTGGGCATCAGCGCCACGCCCATTTTAGTGGACACCAAAGATCCGGACGAATTTATCGAAACGGTCGAGCGCATTGCGCCCACTTTTGGCGGGATTCATCTTGAAGATATCCGCATTCCCGATTGTTTTTACATCGAAACCGAGTTGATCAAACGGCTCAACAAACCGGTGATGCACGACGATCAGCACGGCACAGCAACGGTGCTGCTGGCGGCGGTGCTCAGCGCGTTGCGCCAGATCGGCAGAACGGATGACGACTCGCTGGTTTTTGCCCAATTGGGTTTGGGCGCGGCAGGATTTGGCATTGCCAAACTGATGATCGATTACGGGTTCAACGTGATCGGGGTTGATCCGATGCCGGAATCGCAAAAACGGTTGACCCATTACGGCGGGAAAATCGCATCGCTGGAAGAAGCAATGGACGTTGCGGATATCGTCATCGCCACCACCGGTGTGGTCGGGTTGATCGGTCCGGACATCGTTCGCAAAGGGCAGGTGATTTTGTCGCTGTCAAATCCACAGCCGGAAATATTCCCGGAAGAAGCGTTGGCTGCCGGTGCCAGCTTTGCATCTGACGGAAAAAGCGTTAACAATGCGCTGGCATATCCGGGATTGTTCAAAGCCGCGCTGGAAGTGAATGCAAACGAGATCAACGCCAAAATGAAAATTGCCGCGGCAAAAGCCATCTCCGAAATGGCGGAAACAGGCGAACTGGTGCCGAGTATTTTTCATGAAAAAGTGCATCAGCATGTGGTAAAAGCGGTAGTTGCGGCGTGTAAATAACCGATGTTACGCAGTGAATCAAAATTACAACAAACCAGCACCCTGAGTAGCCCCAAAGGGGCGTATCGAAGCACCGTCCTGAGCTTGTCGAAGGGGGTGCTGAATTCCGGTAAACATCCGCACCCTTCGATACGCGCTTTGCGCTACTCAGGATGCAAATTCGCTACCATCGTTTAACATATCAGGAAGTGATCGGAAAGGTTGTTGAACCCATTTAATCGTTCCCCGCACATAAAGCACAATATTGTGTGTATTTAGCGGGAATCCACAACTTCGCGATCTGGACTTCCGCTAAAAACCTGCGGGAGTGACATTGTGTATCACACAATTCCCGATAGTGCCTTTTTTCGATGCCGTTCCGCACGGTTCAAGCCAATGGTTCGATCATTTCCGGGCTGTCATTTTTGATGTTGTTGACCGATTGGGAAACCGCCGCCGCAGTCATCCGTTCCCCCGGAAATGTGCGGATCGCGGCACGCAATTCCGCCGCGTCTGTCCGGTTGATGTCCAGCCAGCTTCGCACATCCTGCTCCGGCAAAATCAGCGGCATTCTGCCGTGCACCTCCCCCACCACCGGATTGGCGTCCACCGTAATCATCGATGCGCTGAAAATATCCCGCTGCTGTTCATCCCGCCAGATCGAGAATATGCCGCCGATGTTCAGCAATTTCCCGTCGCTTCGTTCAAATTTATAGGGCATTTTTTGCCCGCCAACCTTTGCCCATTCAAAAAAATTGTTCGCCGGAAAAATGCAGCGGGAGTGCTGCAACAATTTGCGCCAAAACGGTTTTTGGTCAAACGAATCGTCGCGGGTGTTAAACATGGCGTATTTCGATTTGAATTCCTTCGCAAATGAGGGCACCAGTTGCCAATGCGCCAGCCGCATGTATGGCTGATTCTGGCGATCGCTGAGGATAATCGGTACATCGCGATAGGGTCCGATGTTATAAGTCGGCGGAAAATCGACCACCGCAGTCATCGGGAAACCGTAAATTTCCTCGAAATCTTCCGGCGTGGTTTTATAACTGTAAAGTGAATATCGTCCGCACATGCTGACACCTTTTTTATGAAATTAATCCGGCGGTTTGGAGAATTTGGCGCAATTGGGCTTTTTCCGTTTCGCCGATGGGCGACAGCGGCAGCCGGGGAACACCACCGTATAATCCCATCATTTCCTGTGCAACTTTTAATCCCGCGATGCCATAAGTTGCTGTTAACGCTTTATTTACCGGAATCAATTGCAGCTGCAATTCGCGGGCATTCGCCCAATTGTCTTCGGCAACCCATTGCTGAAGCTGAACACATTGGGCACCAGCAATATTTGCGATTGCCAGCACGCCGCCAATCGCACCGAGCGCCAGCGCCGGAAACAGCACCGAACCCGTGCCGATCAGCACGCTAAAATCTGCCGGCACCAGCCGCAATATTTCACCCAAATGCCCGATATTTTCCGAACTGCTTTTGATGCCAATAATATTCGGGTGTTCCGCCAGCGCCACCACGGTTTCCGCGTGAATATTGTATCCGGTGTATTTTGGCACATTGTATAAAACGATGGGAATCCGGCTGTGATCCGCCAATTTCTGGAAATATTGCACCAGCGATTGGTGGGTCATTTTGTCGCGATAAAAAACGGGATTGAACACCAGCGCGGCATTTGCGCCACATTCGAAAGCGCCGTTGGTCAGCTCGATGGTTTCCGGCAGGGAATCGCCGCCGGTTCCGGCCAGCAACGGTGCGTCGTCCGGCATGGCGTTGCGGGCGTGCTCCAACACTGCCAGTTTTTCCATTTTGGTCAGCGAAACGCTTTCGCCGTTGGAGCCGAGCGCCACAATGCCCCGGATACCGGTTTTCATCAACTGGTGAACATTTTCCGCCAGATGACTGGTGGCGACACGATCCATCACAAATGGCGTGGCAATCGGCGGGAAGATTCCGGACAGGTTCATCGGCACATTCTCCGTTTTGAAATTTGCTGATATTCTGAACTTTTGATCTTGCGAAGCGGCGTGGTTACCATTATTTTGTGCCTTCGCATTACGGATATTAAACAATTAGCAATGAAAAATCAATTGAGGTTTCTGCTGTTGGGGCGACTCTTTTTAGGATTGTTTGGGTTAATTTGGATGTTGGCCGGCGCTGCAAACACGGCGATGTTTGCCCAAAACAGCCAATGGCGGGAACTGACCGATGGGCTGCATCTCGCCGAATTCCAGTCGCCGGAACCCACGGATGTCGGCGACTCACGGATTACGGTTCTCAAAATTGATCCCAAATTTTTCGAATTCAAATTGTTGAACGCCACCCGGCACAACCGGCGGCCGCGCACGCTCAGCAACTGGGCAAAGGAATTCGGGATGATTGCGACGATCAATGCCGGAATGTATCAAAAAGATTTGCTGACCAGCGTGGGTTACATGAAAAATTTTGATCACGTGAACAACGGGCATGTGAATCCCAACAACACCATTTTTGCATTTGCGCCAAACGATTCCACATTGCCGGACGCGCAAATTATCGACCGCACCTGCGAAAATTTCGATTCGTTGCGCAATTCCTATCAATGCATGTTGCAAAGCATCCGCATGATCAGCTGCACCCGCGAAAATGTGTGGTCGCGGCAGCCGAATCGCTGGAGCATTTCTGTGTTGGGAATGGATACGGCCGGGAATATTCTGTTTATTTTCAGCCAATCGCCGTTTACGGTGCACGATTTTAACAACCATCTACTCAAATTGCCGATTGATATTTCGAAAGCGATGTATCTGGAAGGCGGCTCAAAAGCGGGATTTTATCTCTCATTTAACGGCGTAACGATTGAAAAATATGGGATTTACGAAAATGCGCTGCTCGGCGCAGAAAACATGAACACCACCTGGCCAATTCCCAACGCACTGGGCATTGTGCCCAAAAATCGCTGATTATTTTTTTGACGATTTATTTTGATTGGCGATATGCACATTTCGCATAAAATTGGCGTAACCCGTGCGGCGAACCGGCGTTCCGGCAAACAATTCCTCAAATTTCGACTCACCCAATTGCTGCAAATTTTCCAGCGAATACCATTCATCGGGCAGGCGATTGGCAAAATCGGGCTCTCCCGTTTGTTCGCTGAAACGGTTCCACGGGCAAACCGCCTGGCAAATATCGCAGCCGAACACCCAGTTTTCCATTCCGGTTTGCAGATCACCCTCAATTTCGCCGTCGTGTTCAATCGTCAGGTAGGAAATGCAGCGACGGGCGTCCAGCACAAACGGCGTTTCCAGCGCGTCGGTCGGACAGGCGATTTGGCAACGGTTGCAGGTGCCGCAGTGCTCCTCGATAAACGGCGGATCAGCCGGCAGTTTTTCGGAGAGCAAAATTTCGCCGAGAAAAAACCAGGAGCCTTTTTGTTTGATGATCAAATTGGTGTGTTTGCCAATCCACCCAATACCGGATTTTACAGCCAACGCTTTTTCCATTACCGGGAAAGAATCCACACAAATGCGACCGTGAGCATCCGGCATTAATTGTTGAATGTGGGAAAGGAATGATTTGAGTTTTTTGCGCAAAACCTTGTGGTAATCGCGACCGCGGGCGTAAATGGAGATGGCTGCTTCCTGGCTATCGCACAACGCCGGTTCATTTTCGCGATAATAATTCAACGCAACCACGATAATCGATTGCGCCTCCGGGAAATAGCTGCGGGGATTTGCCCGTTCGTGGCGGGTGCGTGCCATCCATTCCATTGTGCCGTGGAAACGGTTTGCCAACCATTTTTCCAGCAACGCGCCGGCATCTGTTAATGGCTCGGCATCGCAAATCGCCACAGCAGAAAATCCTTGCCGCAAACCTTCCTGTTTGATGCGATTCGCTATTTCCTGCCGGGCAGTTTTCATAAAACATCGTTTATTTATTTTGAAAAAGGGGCAAAACCAACTTTAGCGGTAATTTTTTGAACGAGCGTTAGTCGGTCAGGTGGATTATCATGCCGTCGCGGGCCATCTCCATCTCGCCTTCGTAATATTTTTTGGCGACGATCATGGGATTTTCAACCAGTGCATCGGGATAAAAATGGGTGAGCATCAGCCGTTTTGCGCGGGCTTTTTGGGCAATTTGGGCGGATAAACTGGGCGAAAGATGCCCTTTTACCGCGTGATCGTCCGAATGGGAGCATTCCAAAACCGCCAGATCGACATCGGTGCATAGCTTTACCAGATCCTGGCAATAGCCGCTGTCGCCGGAAAATGCGATGGAGTATCCGTTAAATTCGAACCGGTACCCAACGCTTTCCTGATTGTGCACAACTTTTCGCCAGGCGATGCGAAAACCCGGAAATTCGAGGAAAGGTCGTTTCAATTCGTAAAAGCGCACTTCATCTGCGGCGTTTTGCATCCAGCGGCCGTAACCGCGCTGCATGCCCTGCACATATCGATAAATACCCGACGGTCCCCAAACGCGCAGCATTTTGCCGTCGATCGCCATTTCGCGGGTGTTTCGCAGCGAGAAAATAAACGGCACCAAATCGCCAATATGGTCAGGGTGAAAGTGGGTTAGGAAAATATAGTCGATTTCGTGAAGATTGACACCATCCATCGCCAGCCGGCGCAGCGATCCCGCGCCAATATCCACCAGAATCTTTAGCTGGGATGTTTCGATAAGCACGCAACTACAAGATCGATTAGGGTCCGGGGCAATCGTTCCGGTACCAATGAAGTGCAGCTTTAAATGATCACTCATGTAAGCTCCTTATCCTGTTTTCCGATTCTAATGCTGCTATTAAATAAACGTGTCCATCCCTCGATCCTAATTCAACGAAGCAGCATCTTTATTATAGCTAACAGCCGACCTTGTGCATCAAGTTTCAGAAGCGCAGGAACGAACTTCATACCGATGTCATTTGGGTCTTGAACCATCATTTTTTTATATTGCCAATCACCCGTGCCCAATGGAATCCGATGAAGTTATATACCGGAAGATTAAGCCGGAAATTTAAGCAATAGGAGTAAAGAATCAAAGTGATGTACTCATTTTAATACGATTTTTTTTTGATTTTACAAAACTATTCCGATCGTGCTGTTTTTGCAATCGAACCGGTTGAATCCAAACCGGATACATGAATAAACAACCGTATTATACCGGCTGGACCGAAAATGGTTTTTGTGAATGATTGTCGCAGTTGGAGTGTCATTCGCAATTGGATTCACAATGGGACAGCAATAAAAAATCAACACAATGGTTTGTGAACCTGTTACAAAATGATACTGTCAAAAAAAAGCGGCGGAGCCATTAAGCCCCGCCGCTTTAAAGTGAAGTTTTTCAGCTCAGGAAATTATTTGAGCAGAATCATCTTCTGGATGCTGTTAAAATCACCCGCTTCGAAACGGTAGATGTAAATACCGCTTGCGACTGATGCACCCTTGTCATTCAATCCGTCCCAGTTGGCTTTGTATTTTCCGGGCTGCATGCGCTCGTTAACCAGCGTGCGCACTTGCTGACCCAATACGTTGTAAATAACCAACTTCACGTTGCTGACTTGCGGCAACTGGAAGTCGATACTGGTTGTCGGGTTGAAGGGGTTCGGGTAGTTACGGCTGACGGCAAATGTGGTAGGAATGGTTTCAAATTCTTCCACGCCAACACCACCGACAGCTAATGTAACCGGAACGATGACCGATGCGTTCAACGGATCGTTTGTGGTGATTTCCAGTTCAGCGGAATACAGGGTATCCACGTCTGCGCTGTAAAGACGAACGGTGAATCCACCGACATCACCCGGGTTGATCACACCTGAGGTGAAATCCGTGATGCGCATGAATGCGGAACCGGATGCGGCATCGCCAAGTTCGTAACCGAACAGTCCGTCCGGAACGCTTTGGCTAACACCACCGATGGTTACTTTGCCCGGTACGATATCCGTCGAGATGAACAAACCACCTGCGAGCAGAATATCAACACCGTTACCCAGATCCGGCACTACGTCATATTCAACACCAGTTGCTACGCCGGAAGGCAGAGCAATTTGTTTGATAACGTTAGGACCTTGAACTGTTGTGGTGGTTGTGGTTTGGTCGAACAGCCACAGATATGGTCCACCATCACTGGTGTTATCGTATGCTGAGCCGTAAACAGCCTGCCCACCGTGGTTTGCAACGGCTAATGTGTTCAATACAGTGCCGGAGCGATCAACCAATACGATATTGGTTGCCCAGTTTCCGACGTAGAATGCATCCAGATCGGAATCATATGCAATATGGCGAACCGGTTGGGGTGATGCAATTGTTCCAACCAGCGTTTTGCTGTCGAAATCCATTTGGAAAATGGTTCCGGCTGCAGCGCCGCCATAGAAATACTGACCGTCATAAGCAAGGTCACGAAGACCGGTTACGCCGGCAATGGAGAATTCTTCAACCAATACCAGATTTCCGCCACCGTCCAATTCATATTTGTGGATGAGGTTGGAAGCCCAACGGGTGGTGTAGTAATACTGCCCGTCGAATTCGGATCCGGCATTTCCGGCAGCACCTGAAACGGCGGTGATGTCGTGGGAGAATTGCAGATCCCAAATATCGTCGGTCACGCGTTGCGGCGTGTTCAGTTCAGCCAGACCGGGTGTTTGGTTGCTGACAGCATCCACTTCGCCTGCGTTGGACGCATTGCCACGCATTTCGGGGAATACTGTTTTGCTCTTGCCCAAAATAACCGATACGGCCCAGCTTAACGGCGAACCGCCGCTGTTTTCGATCAACATCGGTGCGTCGGTTGAGTCGTTCAGACCCAGGGTAGCTCCGAGTGAATCCGGATCGATGGTGAACGAGGGTGCAATTACTGCGGTAGCGGATACGGCAACAGCCAATGTCGGGTTTGCCGGATCGTTACTGGAGATGGTCAGCGTTCCGCTTGCGCCGCCTTCGGCAGTCGGCATGAAGTAAACAGTAACTTCTGCGCTATCGAAAGCTGCAACATCGAAAGCGGTTTGGGATACGCTGAATACGGCGTTATCCGATGCAACATCGGTAACATTCAGCACGCCATTGCCTTCGTTGCGGACAACCATTGTTGTCGAATCCATTCCACCGACAAATACCGGGTTTGCGAAAACAACCGGATCGGCTGAAACCAAAGCCTGGCCAACCACGAACATGTGTGCATAGGCACGCAATTCCGGATTTGCCGGGTCGTTGGATGTTACAACAACGTCTGCTTCGTAATCGCCGCCAACCAATCCAGCCGGATCGAATGTGAGCAATACTTCAACGCTGCTGTTTGCCGGAACACTGCCTTCAGTGATGCTCGGGGTTAACCACGAACCACTGCTGGTAACCAGTGTTTGGTAATATGCAACAGCTTCGCCAAATGCAGTGGCGGCAATCGGGTGCTCCGTTGCAGGCGGATCTGCATATGTCGGAACTGATCCGGTAGACCAACCGGCTGCGGCTGCCAGTTCACCAAACGAAGCCTGGATCGGATACGGTGTAATTCCCTGTTGATTATAATAGTTGGCGTTGCCTTCCCACTGTGCAAAAATCAGATAGAATTTGCCAGCTTGCAACGGAACGTTTACGGAACCGGAGCTGTACCAGCCTTCGCCGGGACCAGCACTGGTAAGTTCTGCAACGCTGATGGTTGTGTAGGTGCCAACTTGTGCATCGCTTTCGGCTACCACAAAATGCATTTTGGTTGCAGCCGTCGGGTTCAGATAGAGGCGATGCTCAGAAAGTGTGGTGTTGGAAGTTACGGTAAACAGGTTACCGCGACCACGCAATCCGGACGGGCCGAATGTGCTCGCATTGCTGCCAAACACTTCTTCGCCAGCGATTGACGGAGCCGGATCGTTTTCATTGCCAGCGCCTGCTGCAAAGGACGGCGCTTCGAAATCCGGTTCGCCGCTTGCGTTCATCGCTACGGCAAATTGGGTTTGGTTCAGTGCGACCAATGGCAGGTTTTTGCCTTTGGCGATAATTTTTTGGTTATCGTTTTTGGCACTGCCGATCACTTCCACTTTCATGTTTGCGGCTGAAGCAAATTCCACAGCAATCTGATAATCGAGCGCTGTGGGACCGTCGTTGGTGATCACCAGTGTATCGGTTTCGGTATCGCCGATAGCCAGGGTAACATCAAACGAATCCGGCGAGATGCTCGCAATTGGCGCATCTGTCACATTCAGTGAAATGTTAACGTTGATCGTCGGATTAGCCGTATCGTTACTGGCGACTTCCAATGTGGCAAAATAATCACCGGCAGTTAAACCGGTTGCATCCAGATCAACGGTAATTACGTCGGTCTGGTTTGCGTTTACGGTGCCGCTGCTCGGATCAAATGTGAGCCAGGTTGCCAGGCCACTAATGGTAATCGTGTAGTCCAGCGGTGCGGCCAATGAGCCACCAACATTGCTGATATCGACGAAATGTCTGCTCGTTTCACCAACCAGCAGGCTGTCTGCAAGTTCAGTCGGTTCAACAGAGATAGCCGGTCCGCTGGCTTCTTTTTCGAACAGATTCAGATATGCAGCCATCAAATCTACTTTGTTGTTGGCCAATACTTCCAAGTCACCGTTTTTGTAACTTACATTGTTGCCGGCGTTAGCTTTTTTCTGAGCTCTGTAGTACTTGCCTACCGTATAATCACGGCGCTGACGCTCAACATAAGGCTTAACTACCGGTTCATTGGTAAGTGATGCATGGCGTTGGTTTTCCAGTTGGCGAAGCAATTCTGCAGCACTTAATGCGCTGTTGTCCATGCCGCCAAATTCAGCTACAACACCAATTGCGCGACCGGTACCGAAGGCGGCATTGAATACGCCATGGGTTGAGTCGGTTACGCTGTTTTTCCAGATTGCGGTCGAGTTGATCAGTTGGAGCTGATCCATGAAACTGTTTGCGCCACTGTAGGTGAACACAAATCCGTCCAGATCATTCACACCAATCAAACCAGCAACGTTTGCACTACCGTCCGGACCATCATTCAGGTCGAACCACGGGCGAATATTGTATCCACCTTGTTCCGGATCGTAGTTAAAGCAATCGCCACCTTCAACATATACGCGACCACCGTTTTGCAGATATGCTTCCAGAGCGGGGCCTTCGAGGTCCGTAGCGTCGATAACGTGGTTGTTGGTAAAGATACCCAACACAACAAATACGCCGTCGAACACGCTCAGATCGGCACCGAAGAAGAACAGGTCATCTGTAACATATGCGCTTCTGCCGTTGGCTGCCAGCGCAGCACCGATGCTATCCGCACTTGCGACTGCGGATGTACCGGCATCAACGCCAACCCAAACCAAAAATTCCGGCGTTCCGCCAGATACCGTCATCTGGATGGTATAAAGCACCGTCGGCGTGGCCGGGTCGTTGCTGGTGATGGTCAATTCTGCCGTATAGGTGCTGTCTACCAAACCATTGGCATCGTATGCGACAACAACTTCCTGAGTACCTGCTCCGCCAACAGTTCCGCTGTCCGGCGTGATGCTGGTAATCCAGGGAGAAAATGTGTTTAAGGAAATTTCATATTCCAACGGCTGAGCCAACGATCCGCCATCATTCGAAATAAAGAAAGATGCATCGTTAGTTACGTTAACCGGTGTGGAAATATGCAGTGTATCCGGGGAGAGTGCAATTGCGGGCGGGCCGCCAACTGCAGAGAACAATCCCAGATATGCAGCCATTAAATCGGCTTTGTTATTTGCCAGAATTTCAACATTGCCATCGTCAATTTTCGCAAAACCACTGCGGTTTCTTGCAGCGTTTTTGTCTGCCGGATAGAATTTTTTCACAAAATTTTCGTTCCGGGTGCGTTCAACGTAAGGCTTCACGTTGTTTTCGCGAACGATCATTGCGGCACGTTTTTCTTCCAACTTGCGCAACAATTCTGCCGGGCTTAAGGATGTGTTATCCATTCCGCCAAATTCTGCAACTGCGGCGATGGTACGGCCAGCGCCAAAATCGGTGTTGAATACACCGTGATCAAAACCGGTGGCATCGTTGTGCCAGATCGGAACAGAGCTGATCGGTACGAGGCGATCCATAAAGTTATTTTCACCGCTGTACGGGAAAACAAATCCATCCAGATCGTTGATACCTGTCAGGCTGGCGATATCGCCGGAGCCGTCTGCACCGTCGTCAAGGCTGAACCAGGGACGAATGTTGTATCCGCCTTGTTCGGGGTCGTAGTTGAAACAGTCGCCACCTTCGAGATACAGCCAGCCGCCGTTTTGCACGAAGCTTTCCAGCGCCGGACCTTCTGCATCACCGGATGCAATCACGTGGTTGTTGCTGAAGATACCCAACACAACGAAAATACCTTCGTAGATATCGAGGTTCGAACCAAATTCGAACAGATCGTTGGTGACAAACGAGCTGATGCCGTTTGCCGCGAGGGCTGCGGCAATACTGTCACCACTGGCGCCAGCGGATTCACCTGCATCAGCACCGACCCAAACCAGATAATCCGGGGTGGAACCAACATAGATGGAAACCGCATTACTGGCTGCGCTTTCGTTTGCAGGGGTTTCGTTATCCAATGCATTTACGGTATATGTGTATGTAAATCCGGGCGGCGGTGTGTCTGTGTAAGTGCCTACGCCGGGATCAACATTGGCAATCCATGTACCGTTACGATATACCCGGATCGAATCGAGATCATCGAGCGGGGTGCCGTCGCTTTGGGTGGTGGGGTCATCCCAGGTCAGGTCAGCATCTACCGTATCGGCGATAACCGCCAGATTTTGCGGTGCTGAAGGCATGGGCGAACCACCGGCATACCAGGAAAGACCAACCGGTAAGCTAAGGCTATCGTTTAAAGTAAGTTTGGTTATCAATTCGTATTCATATAATAGACCATCGGTAAGTCCGTTATCTGTATAGGCTTGGGTGCCGCCTGCAACAGATGTTAACGGTGCGCCGTCCCGCGAGATTTCGATGGTGAAATCGCCACTGGAAATCGGGGTGCCGTCAACCAAAGTTGTCGGGTCTGTCCAGGTCAATTCAATGGTGTTCGGAGTTATGAAATCGCTATATGCCGCTCCGGCGGATACACCGTTCGGATCTGTTGGATCTGCCAAAACATAAGCGGATACGTATGCACGGGCAATACCATCGCGGTTGTCTGTCCATACCGGGTAAACTTTGGCTGCGTGAGCGGAAATGCCCAGATAGTCGCCAAAGTAACCGCCGGCCAAACCGGGAATCGGTGCGGGCGTAAAGCTCACATCGCTGATTTTGAAATCTTCCCAGGTTACGCCGCCGTCCAACGAGTTGGCTGCGAACACTTCAACATCGGTTGCAGCAACGTTGCGGTCATCATAAAACACCATACTCAGGTTACCCGTTACCGGGTCGCAGGTGATCCAGGGCAGGAAGTGTTTTTTGCCCTGTCCGCTGGCATCCTGGTTCACGCGAACCGGGATGTTCCAGGTTGCGCCGCCATCGCTGGAGCTAATGATGTAAACATCCATATCCGTACCGGTATTTACGCCCGGAACGCCGATGTTCGGCCATGCAACATACAAATTACCGTCACGTGCACCACCGGAGATATCTACTGCTGCGGTGGGGAATGCAGCGGAGCGGATACCGCTTTTGTCAACGCCGGTAGCACGGACACCGCGGATGTTATCAATAATGAGAACGCCGCTGGTCCAGGTTACACCGCCGTCTGTTGAAACAGACATCCCGATTGCGGGTTCGTCTGTTACGCCACCGGATGTGTAAACGGTGTAAAATGCATAAACAGTACCGTCGGATGCGGTTTTGAGGTTGACACCTTGTTTGAATCCGGGCAAAGCAGAAGTTACGCCAACAGGTGCACTCCAGGTACGGCCGCCGTCGGTTGAGGTAACCACTTCAACTTGCTCGTTATTCGCGCTGCCAGATTCAAAACGGGTCCATGCAGCATACAGATTGCCTTCGTGCGGACTGACCGGGCTGTTGTCGATCCACAGATGGTTTTTGTCCAGCAGATCAAAAAAACCTGCGGGAGCAGCGCCGCACTGAACGTGTGTCCAGGTTGCACCTTCATCTGTTGAGTAGGCAACACCTTGTCCGCCGTCAGCGGCAATGTAACCAACATAATATTCGCCGTTCAAACCGATGACGGCTGCGGGGTCACCACTGTTACCACCGCCGGTTCCCTGAATAGAGCCATTCCATGTCAGACCGTTATCATCGGACATAAAACCGCTGGAACCGAACACACCACTCACCGGCCAATCCGTTGAGTTGTTCGAGTTTAACACTTTTGAGGGGTCATTCGGGTTAGCGAAAATCGAGTTTTCGCTTTGGGTGTTGTTCCCGCCGATAACCAAAACGTCCGGCGAGTCATCCACGAGGGATGATAAAGCATTAATTTGGCTACCCGTAAACTGACCGGGCTTGACAGTAACCTGCGGGTTCACCGGAACCAGGCCTTTTTCTGCCATTTTTTGCCAATAGACTTTGCTCCAGGCACGGGGGTTCATTTGCGATTGTTCCTGTCCGAAAACAGAAATACCACAGATGATAAGTGCCAGAAGAGTCAGCCTCCATACATTAGCTGATTTCATACGTGTTCCTTTTGTTTAATGAAACGAATTATCGTTTGGTTGAAACCTGAACATACATATTGATTGTCACTGATTTTTCCAGAAATACACTCCAAATTTTGGTGGTGGGGCATGGGGCAAATTATATACTTCGCGAAACTTAACCATAAATCCATCTCCTTGATAATTTTAGGTTTAGGGGTTTTTATTGTTCAAACTATTTCATCAACATCATTTTTTGAACCCGGGAAAATGGCGATGCCGTTGCACTGCTCCGGGCGCTCAGCCGGTAAAAATATATGCCGCTGGAAACCGGCAATCCGTCGGCATCCAACCCGTCCCACACGCTGCTGTGGCGTCCGGCGGGCTGGGATTGCTGCACCAATGTGCGCACCTGCTGACCGAGCATATTGTAAATTGTCAGGGTAATTTCGCTGGCTTGGGGCAAATCGTATTGGATCGTTGTGCTCGGGTTGAACGGATTGGGATAATTGGGCAGCAACGCATATTCGGCAGGCAGTACAGCTTGCTCATCCGATATGCTATTGATCAGGTTTGCACCAATCGCAACATCGTCGATAAACCAGTCATCATTCGGGAACGGTCCGGCGCCGCCGGTTGAGCGAAACCGCAGCTGAAACTGGCTGTGATAAAACGTCCCGGCGCCCGCATCAACACTATCCAGATTCACCCATTCTTCCTGAAACGGTTGAACGCCGCTGCCCGGATATGCACGAACCAAAATCCATTCACCAAGATTGTTTTTGAAATATACCTGCAGACTGTCGCCCGTTTCGGGTGCATTGCCAGAGCCTTGCGGCTGGTAACTATAGCTGACCACGAAGGAACTCGGCGGATTGAAAACGGATAAATCGACCGGTTTCAGATCGAGAATATCTTCGCCGTTTGGCGTGCCGTTCAGGTTGAGTGCCAAATTGCCGGATGGCGGGTCGATCGCCCGGCTGTTCACCTCGGCAAAACTGTTCAGCCACACGCCCGGATTTGGGTTTCCGGCAGTAAAAAATTCATCAAAAATGGGTGCACTCAGCGGCGTGCCGATTGCGTTGGTCAGCTCGCTTTCGTTTTGCGATAATTCATTATCGATAACGCTGATCTGCCAATCATAAAATCCTGACGACTCGGGAGTAAATACCAGCGTATCCGCTTTGGCGGTATCGGCGGAAGTCCGCAAAAAATCGCCAACCGCTTCGCCATTCTGATACAAACGGATACCGGCGAAATCGTCCATTGGCGTGCCGTCCACATTCCGGGAGGGGCTGCGCCAGGTGACGGTTACTTCGCCTGCGGTTCCGGCTACGGTAAAATGGGTTGCGGGTTGCGGCATCGGCGAGCCGCCGGCAATCCAGCTGGCTTCCGAATAATTGCTGATGCTTCCGGTTTCGTGGGTTTTGGCAAAAATCTGGTAAAAATATGGTTGTCCGTCGCTCAAATCACTGTCGGTAAACGTGCTGTTTTCGCCGGAAATGGAATCAACTATTTCGCCGTCGCGCAAGATAAATATCGAAAACTGATCGCCCGTTAACGTGTCGCCGTTCAACAAATGGGTGGGATTAACCCACGACAAATGCATTTCATCCGGCGTTTGATAATCGCTATATGCCACCATTGCGGTGATATCGGCGGGTGCACCGCGTTCGGATTTTGCCTGCAAAAACGCTGCGTAAGCGTCCACACGACCGGCGCCGTAACGCGGGTCTTTTCCCGGCGCACCTTTTTCGATGGCGGTGGTTTGCAAAATCCGGCTGACATCTTCCGGCGTCAAATCCGGGTTGGCAGAAAGCACCAGCGCCACCAAACCGGCAACGTGCGGCGTAGCTGCGGATGTGCCGCCAAATGTGGCGTAACCGCCCGTCCGGGTGGTCGAAACTGTGCTGGCACCCGGCGAAGCAACATCGGGTTTCAACAATCCGATCGAATCGGCTTCGACGGGACCTTGCAAATTATAGGGATAATCCTGATAACTCAACGGATTGCTGTTCGGGAAGGTCGGGCAGCGGCTCTGGATATTTTCCCACGCGGCGGGACCAAAACCGGAGCTGCTTTCGATCACATCCGAAAACGCACTCACGTTTCCGCAGCCGATCACCGAGCTCACACCGCCAACCAGCGTTTGCTGATCGGGATGAATCCACGGCGATGGCGAGTTGCCCGGTGCGGATATATTATAAGGTATAGGATAGCTATTGCCACAACCGGGTGTGCTCTGTGCACCCTGATTTCCGGTTGAATTGGTGTGCACAACACCGGCAGCCAATTCCATATCGTTCATCGCCCGGTATGATGCATAATCCGGTTGGGAAGCCCATTTTTGGCTGAACGAACTGGTGGTAACACCCGCGCCCATTTCAAAAGCATATTGATACGCCGCCCACCACCCGGAAGCCGGTGCGCCGTCGATGCGTAAAATGATCACTTTGGCGCGCGGTGCAACACCGGTTTCGGTGCCGTTGGTGCCGTCACCGACAATCAGACCGCAAGCCTGTGTGCCGTGACCGTCCGTATCATCGGGATCGTTATCATTTCCGCCAAAATCCCAGCCGATAAAATCATCTGTGCGACCGTTGCCGTCGTCATCGATGCCGTTGATATCGCCCGGATCGAACACCCACGATGCGCCGTTAAATTCCAGCGTGTGACCATCGCCATCAGCATCTTCGCCGAGATTGTTCCAGATATTATTGATCAAATCGGGATGTCGCCAATACGTTCCGCTATCCACATTTCCGACAATCACACCTTGCCCGCTGTCACCTTCCGCCCAAACCAGCGGCGCGTTGATGAGCGTTAAACCGGGTTGCGGCGAATTCATCGGAGCAACGCTGGCACCGGTTTCCCGGTTGAAATTGGCGATGCCGCCGTCATCTTTCGCTTCGTCGATATCGATCACCGGATCGTACCAAATTTCCCCGATTTCCGGGAATTGCTGTGCCAGCGAATACACCACCGCCGGCTTCGCTTTCATTGCGATCACGTTGATCGCCCAAATATTTTCGATATAGGAAATTTCGTTGCGGGAACGGGCATCTGCCAGAAACGCCATCACATTGGACTGTGTGGCGGCGGCATGCGATTTCAGACGTGTCACAACCTGGCTGCGCCGGTCATTCCGGGGTAAACCTGCTGTTTCGCGCTGCAATTCCTGCAGCGTAATCCGATCAGCTAATTTTATGTAAATATTAACTTTATCATCTTTCGCCCGTGTATCCAGCTCCGCCTGCAACCGCGGATGAATTTTTGCCAACGGGTAAGCAAATAACACAGTGCCAAAAAGGACGGAAAACAATAGCAAAAAGGCAACAAATCGAGGGTAGCGCATCTCCATACATATCCCGGTGTTGATGAATGTTTGCCTGAAATTACAGACCGATTTTTTCGATAAATTAACTCCGTTTAAAATACACCAATGCGCGAACGCACTTATTTCAATAAAATCATTTTGTGGGTTGCCCGGAAACCGGATTCGCTGCCGCTTACCGGATTTGCCGTGAACAGATAAAAATAGATACCGCTGGCAACCGGTTTTCCGGAATTATCGCGTCCATCCCAAAGGGTGCTGTAGCGTCCGGCTTCGCGGGTGTCCGCTGCCAGATTGCGAATTTCCTGACCAATCGCATTGTAGATCACCAGCGAAATCTGGCTGCGCTGCGGCAACTGATAAGCGATAGTTGTGGACGGATTAAACGGATTCGGGTAGTTAGATTCAATCGCATAGGTTGTTGGAAATATTGGGTTTTCGTCATTAATTGCTAAAATTATTGGAACACCTAAATATACATCGTCAATAAACCAGTCATCATTAGGAAATGGTCCGGCGCCGCCAATACTGCGGAAACGCGCCTGAAACTGGCTGTGGAAAAATACGCCGCTGCCGGACGGTTCGTCGGCAATCCGGATTTCGTCCATTGCAAACGGCTGCATCGCAGAACCGGGATACGAACGCACCAACACCCACTCATTCAGATTATTTTTGAAATAGACAAAAAGACTGTCGCCCTCCTCCGGCGCATTGCCGGAGCCCTGCGGTTGATACTGGTAGCTGAACAGCGTGTTGGGATCCGCATTGGATAAATCAACCGGGTTGAGTTCCAGAATATCTTCGCCATTTGGCGTACCGTTGAGGTTCAGCGCCAAAGCACCGCTCGGCGGGTTGACGGCGCGATTGTTCACTTCTGCAAAAGAATTCAGCCACATTCCCGGTGCAGGCACACCCGCAACCGCAAAATCATCGTTGAGCGGCAGATTCAGCGGCGTGCCGACAGCGTTGGTCGGTGCGCTCTCGTTGGGAACCGGCTCATTGTCGATTGCGGTTACAAACCATTGGTAAACGCCTGCAGGATCGGGCGAATAGCTCACCGTATCCGTATGTCCGGTATCGGATGTGGCGCGGGTGAACGTTTCCACCAAAAGGCTGTCGCGATACAGATTGATGCCTGCAAAATCGTCCATCGGCGTACCGTCGACATTTTGCAACGGATTCAGCCAGCTGAGTTGGGCGAGCGTATCGCTGCCGCCAACCGAAAATTCGGTGGGAACTTGCGGCATCGGCGAACCGCCGGCAATCCATTCGGAAAATACTTCGCTGCTGGTGATATCGATGGTATCGAGTTTGGCGAAAGTGGTGTAAGTGTAGCTTTGGCCATCGGTTAAGCCGGTGTCCCAATATTCCTGAACATCCCCGGCAACCGAATCAATCAACTCGCCATCGCGATAAATATGGATAAAAAAATCATCCGCCATCAGCGTATCGCCATTGGTGAAAACGGTCGGATTTTCCCAGGTCAAATGCATCGCATCCGGTGTCTGGTAGTCGCTGTATGCCCGGAAATTCGCGGGTGTTTCCGGCGCGCCGAGGCTCATGAACGCCGCGTAAACATCAATTACGCCCATGCCGTAAAGGTTATCCTCGCCCGGTGTTACGTCCGCCGCTGATTCTTTTGCGGTCAGGTACAGCGCCATTTTTAATTCGTAACCGGTTTTGTTCGGGAAAGCTTGTTTCAGTAGGGCAATTGCGCCGACCACATGCGGACAGGCCATCGAAGTGCCGCTTTTGGTGCCGTATTGGCCGCTGAGCACTGCCGAACGAACACTCACGCCCGGCGCCGAGGCTTCCGGTTTGATTTCCAGCGAACCGGTGCCGCCGCACTGGCTGGGTCCCCGGCTGCTGAATGAGGCGATCGGCATACTTGCCGAGTTGCCATCCACCGCGCCGGTGGCAAAGGTGTTCACCAATCCGGTGTTGATATTTTTAGGTGTGGTGATGCTCTGGGCACCGGGACCGCTGTTTCCGGCAGAAAACACGACCGCGATTCCCGCGGCTTCCACCGCATCGAATGTGCTGGCGTAAACCGGGCTGCAAACGCTCACTGCCGGGTCGTACCAGGAATTGCCGATTGCATCGGGCATATCGGAAATCGTCGTTGAATCACCGTCCGGGTCCATCGCCCATTGCAAAGCGGAAATGGAGCGGGAGGTGTGGTTTCCCGAACAAATCGATTTGGCAGCGATCCATTCCGCGCCGGGCGCAACGCCGATGGTATCGCTGGTTACCGGATCGATACCGCACATGATACCAACCGTATGTGAGCCGTGACTGTCGCAATCGTTCGGAAAAGCAGAGCCGCTTTCCGTATCGAACCATGCCTGATCGGCCGGTACCGAATTTCCGCGCCATTTGTGATTCAGTGCCGGATGATTGCCGTCCACGCCGGTATCGATTCCCATGACCAATCGGCCGGCGCCGGTGTAACCCATTGCCCACATTTTGTCGGCGTTTATCGCTTTCAATCCCGGCTCAGCGTTATTTGGGGTGCTCGGTGCGGCGGGACTGCTTTCGACCGGACGATCCAGTTCCAGTTTGGCGTCGATGTCCATAAATGCAACATCTGTCCGGCTCGCCAATTGCCAAATCACGCTGGCACGTGCTTCAACCATCAGCGAATTATTGATCCAATACGATTCAACTGTGCGCACATCTGCAGAAGTAAAATTCGCCAAAAAACCGGTTAAAACCGGCTGACTTTCCGCAGCTTTTTGTTTGAGTGCGTGAATGACCCGGCGGGCACGTTCCGCCGGTAAGGCACGTTCCGCATACAACCGGGCGTCCAGTTCCTGGATATCAATCTGGTCGTTTAACAGCACCAGTGTGCGGATAAATTCATTTTCCTGACGGGGATTATTTAGTGCGGCTTCGAGTCTTGGGGATAATTGAGATTGAGCGATTGCGGAGAAAGAGAACAAACAACAACATGTGAAGAGTAGCCATCGTTGCATGGGCATTTTTCCTTAACAGTTTACGATAAGATTCAGTTTATCTCTTAGTCAGGCTGCACTTCACAGGAAAGCGGCAAAGCAAATAAAGCTTTACATATTTTCAAACCCTTTAAAGCTCCCCTAAAATTTGCTGCAACTTATGCAGAAAACGTATCTGAAAAGCTATAAAATCGCCTAAAATAAGGATATTTAAATCGATTGAAAACAGCTACATAGCGAAAATGATTTGGAACTGGTATATTAGAAAAAATAGTCGCAATTCAAGAATACAGGTGAGCATAACCTTTTGATGAAACCTGCTTCAAATTCCCTTTTGTGCATACGTTCATTCCTTAAACCCATATTTTCTCAAATAAAAATTTGAAATATAAGATCTAAAAAGGTGTCGAATTGTTATTTAAACAGGCACTATTATAAGATAAATAATATAAATTTCCAAGAATATTTCTTATGAAATTTTAAAACAGACAAACTGTTTGGAACCGGACAAACGCGTTTTTAAATTCCGCTTTAATATAAAAAAAATTAACTGACGTTAAACGATAGCATAGACAAAGGAGATGGAAAAATGGGCAAACTCAACCCCTTTATTTTTCGCGAATACGACATCCGGGGCGTGGTAGATCAGGATTTAACAGAATACACGGTTGAACTACTCGGCAAGGGTCTGGGAACTTATTTTTTGCGCAACAACGCGCAAACCATCAGCGTTGGCGGCGATGTGCGATTGCATACCGAAAGACTGCGCGGATATTTGCTGAAGGGGTTGCTCTCCACCGGCATCAACGTGACAGATTTGGGACCGGTTCCCACCGGACTGCAATATTTTTCTTTGTATAAATTGGGCGTTGATGGCGGTGTGCAAATTACCGGCAGCCACAATCCCCCGGAATTCAACGGGTTCAAATTGACGCTGGGAACACTGCCGGTTTACGGCGAGCAGATTCAGGAAATTTATCAACTAATGCTCAAAGAAGATTTTGAAAAAGGCAGCGGAACGGTTTCAAAATACGATATTTATGAAGACTATTATAAAGATACCATCGAACGCCTGAACATTAAACGTCCGGTGAAAGTCGTGGTCGATTGCGGTAACGGCGCCGGATCGCTGGTGGCGTGCGAGCTGTTCAAACGATTGGGCGTTGACGCCGAAATGCTCTATTGCGAGCCGGACGGCAACTTCCCGAATCACCACCCGGATCCCACCGAATTGCACAACATTCAGGATTTGATCAAAAGGGTAAAAGAAACCGGCGCAGAGTTAGGCATCGGATACGATGGCGATGCGGATCGCATTGGCGTGGTCGATGAAAACGGCGATGTTATTTTTGGCGACCGTCTGCTGCTCATTTTCGCCAAACAGATTTTGAAAGATCATCCCGGCGGTCAGGTGGTGTTCGATGTAAAATGCTCTCAGGCGCTGCCGGAAGCGATCGAAAAAATGGGCGGAAAACCGGTCATGTGGAAAACCGGTCACTCGTTGCTGAAAAAGAAAATGAAAGAAACCGGCGCACCGCTCGGCGGCGAAATGAGCGGACACACCTTCATCAAAGATCGGTTTTACGGCTACGATGATGCGGTTTACGTTTCCGCACGATTGATTGAAATCGTATCGCAAAGCAACCAGAAAGTCAGCGAATTTTTGAATGACGTGCCGGATTATTTTTCGACCCCGGAAATCCGGGTGGAATGTAATTCCGACGAAGAAAAATTTGAGATCGTCAAAAAAGCGATCACCTATTTTAAGGAAAATCATAATGTTATCGATGTGGACGGCGTGCGTATTCTCTTCGGTGATGGCTGGGGACTGGTTCGCGCATCCAACACGCAGCCGGTAATTGTGGTGCGTTTCGAAGCACGCTCGAAAGAACGGGTGAAAGAAATTGAGGATCTGGTGATGGGCAAACTGAAATCGTTCGGCGAAATCAAATATTAATTGATGGTTCAAATATTTGCCACAGAGCCACAGAGCGCACTAAATGTTAATTTCAGCTCCTCGGTGTTCTCTGTAACTCTGTGGCAATTTTATTAAATATGAGCATCAAATTTTAGCCCGGTTCAGCCATTTTTCTAAAAAGGAATTTTTTGTTGGTCGTTTAAAAGTTTTTCTTTAAACTTTGGCGCAGTAGAGGTCAAAACGCCGGTGCCGGTTTCGCTGTGCATCGGTAACATTTTTAGAATTGAAAGCGAGTATGTCCTTAGATTCGCAACAATTGCTACACACCGCCATCGATGCAGCGCGCATCGCCGGCGCGTTTCTGTTGGAACAGGCAGGGAAGCTCGATCGCTCCAAAATTATTGAAAAAAAAGCCAATGATTTTGTAACGGAAGTGGATCGCGGCGCTGAGCGTATTGTGATCGATCGCATTCGCCGGGAATATCCCGATCACCAGTTTTTGGCAGAAGAAAGCGGTCGCTCCACGGCTGCCGGCGATATCGTCTGGATTATCGATCCGCTGGATGGCACCACCAATTACATCCAGAAAATTCCATTTTACGCGGTATCCATTGCCGCATACAACGGCACGGAACTATTGGCCGGCGTTGTGTTTAACCCCAAACTTTCTGAATTTTTCTCCGCCGCAAAAGGTCTTGGCGCATTTTTGAATGACGCCCCGATCCGGGTCAGCACCGAGCCGGATTTCTCCCGTGCTTTTTTGGCAACGGGATTTCCCCACCAACGCAAACGCAATCTCCCGCCATTTCTCGCAGCCACCAACGACATATTTTTTGGTTCCGCCGGTATCCGCCGATTGGGTTCCGCTGCGCTGGATTTGTGCTACACCGCCTGCGGCCGGTTCGACGGCTATTGGGAGTTGGGATTAAATCCGTGGGATTGCGCCGCCGGCTGCCTGCTGGTCAGCGAAGCGGGCGGAACGGTCAGCGATTTTTGGGGAGATTCGGCATATCTGGAAAATGGCCACGTCATCGCCGCCAATCCGGCGGTTCACAAACAACTGCAATATCATTTAAGTAACCATTTTACCGAGAGGTTAACATGAGCGAGGTTCGCACCATTCACTCCAACCGGGGTGCGCTTTCTATTATGGCATGCGATTCCGGTCGCCCTTTTGCCAAACGAATTATTAAAGAGTTGAACAAGGTTGCCCGTGAAAATTATGAATCATCCAACCACCGGCTCAAATATACCAACGAAATTAATTTCCCGAACGGGGAAGTTAAAATGGTGATCGATGAAAATGTTCGCGGCGATGATTTATACATCGTTCAGGCGATTGATGATCCCTGTTCAAAATCGTCCGTCAACGACAACCTGATGTCGGTGATGACGGCTGTGCATGCCGCGTTTCAATCCGACGCGGATCACATATCCGTGGTGTTGCCGCAGTTTCCGTATTCCCGGCAGGAGCGGCGAAAAACGCGCGAAGCGATAACCGCCAAACTGGTTGCCAACATGCTGGAAATGGCCGGCGCTCAGCGCGTAATAACCCTGGATATCCACTCCGAAGCGATCCAGGGTTTTTTTACGAATGCCCGGCTGGAAGATTTGCACGCATCGCGGGTGTTTCTGGATTATCTGCAGGAAATTTTGCGCATCGATCCCACCCGGCTGGTTTGCACATCGCCGGATGTGGGCAGCGTGCAGCGTGCCCGCCACTACGCCAAAAAACTGGGCTCAGATCTCGCGATTGTCGATAAATCGCGCGATTACACCAAAGTGAGCACCATTGCCAGCATGCGACTGGTGGGCAATGTGAAGGGAAAAGAAGTGCTGCTGGTTGATGATATTATTGCAACCGGCGGAACGCTGGTAAACGCCATGCGATTGCTGAAAGACAGCGGCGCGGAAAAAATTACCGTGCTGGCCAGCCTGCCCTTTTTCAGCGGCAATTGCCGGGAAAAACTGGACAAAGCCTATGAAGAAGGATTGTTGGATACAATCATCGGTACCGACGCTGTGTATCACGGAAAGGAATTTGTGGAGAGCACGCCGTGGTATCACGAAGTGAGCGTTGCCCCGCTGTTCGCCCGCGTGATTTACAACATTAACATGAAACAATCCGTCAGCGAATTGCTCAAATAGACTGCAAACCCTAACCTTGCAGATTCCCAAAATCTGCAAGGTTTTCGCAAACAACTCCCCTATCTGTCATCCATAAAAAACGCATAAATTCGCAATTTTCCGCATTTTTGTGTGACCGTGCGCAAGAATTGCTGCATTTTCCGGCAATCCCGATTTTTTTTGAGAAATCTCGGAAATGACCTACTCTTAACTATCAAATGCGAAAAAACGGAGTTTCTGATATGTGGAATTGCAAAAAAGTCCCCTAAAAAACGCTGCCCCGGGCGAGTTGCAGCTCGCAACGGGGCGACGAGTGTGAAAGGCATGGATACCTTTTTGGATAAGTCAATATACAAACCCCTGTATATATAATCAAGCACAAATCCTGTCTTTTGCACTCCTCCCGGCGCTGTCTGCGCCATTCCAAATCATTCAGCAGTCTGTGCGGCAAAATTGCCAAACGGCTGCGCAATGTTTCATCTCAACAAAAGGAGGAGCAACATGGTTGCAGCATTCATCCCCGCGTTTTCACCGTGATTGGTTAAAGCTGGCTCGCTTCACCCAATCCAACATTTGATTGTTTCAAAAATCAATAATAAACGAGGTAAATACCATGAAACGACAGGTTTTTTATTTGATCATGACCATCCTGATGGTTGGTCACACCCTCCGGGCGCAGGAAAGTGCATCCGGTAAAACCGGCGAAACCGGTTCCGCAAACGGACTGAATCGCCAGACAAACACAGAAAACCGGGCGGATATTTCCCCGGACCATCCGCTGCATCAACAATGGCAGGCTGCAAAAAACGGCGCGAATATCGCGAGCAGCGCAATCAATGAAGATCAAACCGAATCGCAACAGCGCAGCGCACCGGTAGCACAATGGCGTTATTTATCCAATCTGAGTGCGGATGAAAAAGCCAACGCGGTGCTGAATTTCGAATTACCGCAATCTGACGGCGCGTTTTCCGCACAGGCACGCAACATCGAATCGCTGTGGAACAGCGGCTCGCATGCCGCCGCAATTGCCCAATTGCAGGAATTGCAAAACCGTGCGGACGCACCGGATTTCGGCATCGCCATCAGTTGGCGTTCGCCGAAAAACGTTGATTTATCAGCACTTAGCGCCGGACCTGATGTGCAAATCAGCGGCGTCACGCCCGTTCAAAATCACGTGCTGGATTTCCACGACGCCACCGGAAATATGTTTTCGGTTGTGTTATATAATGATATTTCCCTCGGTAAAAAGCGCTACACCGTGAATATTTCCACCGATGGCGGGGCAACCTGGGCGGAAACATTCACGTACACGCCGGATGGCGCGGGTTTGAACGACATCGGCGCGGCGGTTGTGGATGATTATTTGTATGTCGCATACGTTGGCGATGCCAATCAGCTGGAAGCCCGCTCCCGGCGATTTTTCGCCGGCACCGGCACCGTGGATAATGTCTATTTCTTCAAAGTGATCCACAATTCCAACGTCGTTGTGGACGATGTGGTCATGTCTGCCAACCAGGATTTTTTCAACAATCGCATCTATTTTACCGCGATTTTGAATAATGGCACACTGCTGTTTTATTGGGCGACCGGCAGCGGCGGCGATCCCTGGAATGCGCTCGCTACCGGCATCACCAACGCCTCGCACGGGTTGGATGCCTGCACCAATCAAAATTATACCGACAGATTTTTCCTCGCATCGTATGTCGCAACGGACGGTCAGTTACACGTGATCATGCGCGGTACCGGCACCGCCTGGACAGATGTGAGCATCGATCCCGCAACGGCTAACACCGGCGACGAAACATCGATCGCAGCGTATGCGAACACGTTTTTGGTCGTTTGGGAAAACGCCGACAACGATATCCGCTATCGCATTTCGTATGACGAAGGCGCGAGCTGGCTGTGGGGTTATGTGGCGACGGGCACCGAACTGTATTCCGCCCCGCACGCAACCGGGCGGTTAAATGGTGGATTTCAGGTCAGTTATGCCGAAGAAGTGGGCGAACCGGACGACGTGTACACCACCCGTCGCGAATACGCCAGCCCGCCGTTCGAAGCTGCTACAAAAATTAACGAAGTGGATATCGTCACCGGAACGCCGACCCAGGTTGAAATTTTACCCGACGGCGGTTACGGTATCGCGTGGATCGGCGGCGCATCGGAAGCGTGGTTCGATCGCATCGGCGGCGGCCCCACCGAACCGGATATCGACGTCAATCCGACCGCAATGACGGTCAACGAAAACAGCCCGTCCGCGCAACAATCGCCGCAGAACATCACGTTCAACACGGCGCAGGCGGTCAATCTGTTTGAACCGGCGCAACTCACCGATGCACCGGTGGAACAACGCGAACAAACCATGCTCGCCGCATTTATGGACGAGCAGACAACCGCAAACATAAGTTATGTAAAAATAACCGCTTCGCCGGAAGAAACGGACGCAATGTTTCTGGATTTGGGCAGCGTTTCCGCCCACGCCCAGCGCACCCAATTGGCGCGTCGCGGCTACCGGAATTACACCTGGTTTGGCGCACTGAACGACGGGCAAAACGGTTCCGTGACTTTCGTCGTCACCGGCGAAGACATCACCGGAACGATTCGCGCCCACGGTCGATTGTTTGCAGTTCGTCCGATTGGCGGCGGTTATCACGCGCTGATCGAACAGGATTTCGGCACGATGCCGGAACATCCCGCTGAATGGCAGCAAATTGAAAATCGCGAAATCAGCCGCGAACACCTGCGCGATGCCGGCGCATACGATCCCTTCGCCGATGACGGTTCGGTGATCGATATTTTGGTGGCATACACCCCTGCCGCCGCCGCTGCTGCCGGAAATATCAACGCGCTCATCCAGCTTTCCGTGGATGAAACCAACCAGGCTTACGCCAACAGCAGCATTTTCCCGACGATTAATCTGGTGCACAGCTACCAAACCGCATACGTTGAAAGCGGCAATTTCGTGACGGACGTTGACCGTTTCCGCATTCCCGGCGACGGATTTATGGACGAAGTTCACGGATTGCGCAACACCCACAAAGCCGATTTGTGTGTGCTTATCTTAAACAATCCCAGCTTTTGCGGATTAGCTTCGACCATTTTGGCCGATGAAACCGAAGCGTTTTGCGGCGTTCACTGGTCCTGCTCCACCGGCAATTTCTCGTTCGCTCACGAATTGGGACATTTGCAGGGCTGCCGCCACAATCCCGAAGCAGACCCGACAACTACGCCGTTCGCATACGGTCACGGATTGCTGGATATCACCAACGATTTCCGCACGGTGATGAGCTACAACGACGGTACCTGCCCCGGCGGTTCCTGTCTGCGGGTGCAGCATTTCTCCAATCCGGATGTGAATTATTTTGGCAACACCACCGGCTCGAACGCCACCCACGACAACGCCCGCGTGATCGACGAAACCGCGTTCACGATGGCCAATTTCCGCACCGGCGGCTCCAGTTCCCCGGATGTGTTCACCATCAGCAATCTCGGAACGGCAACGTTGAACATCACCGGCATCAGCACCAATCAGCCGTGGCTGTCCACCGCCGATCATCCCGCGCCGACCTTCGGCATCAATCCGGGCAGCGGACAATCCGTTCGCGTGGTCATCGACTGGACGATGTTGGCCGCACCGGCAACCGGCGATGTGATCATCGCATCCAACGATCCCGACGAACCGAGCGTTCGCGTGGTCATCACCGCCATTCCGGATATCAGCATCACCCCGGACGCGGATATCTCCGCAACGCCGAACAACCAGACCATCGGCAGCAGCGCCGGCGAACAGTTTTCGCTCGCCATCCGCCTCGGCGATTCGCTGGCGATCACCGCGCCGGACGATTTTCTCGGCGTATCCTTCAATCTCGAATGGGACAAACCCGCGCTGGTCGATTACGTGTCGCACACACCGGGCGCAATGCTCGGCACCAGCCCGATTGTTTTGGTGACGTCGTTTAACGATCACATCGAAGCCGGACTCACCCGCACCGACGGCATCGGACAAACCGGTTCCGGCACCGTGCTGAACCTGACATTTGAACTGGCCCAATCGCTGGCCGCCGATGACACGATTCGCTTCCGCTTCGCCAGTGTTGCCGCAACCCAGAGCAACGGCGATCCGCTGCTGCTCGAACCGCGTGACCCGATTTATGTGTATGTGACCGCCTGCGGCGCATTCGTTTGGCCCGGCGACTGCAACAACGACGGCATCACCAACGCAACGGACGTGCTGTTTATCGGATTGCGCTACAACCAGACCGGACCCGCCCGCGCCTCGCAAGGCTGCGCATGGGAAGCCAAATGCGCTACCGCATGGGCAACCCCGAACGCGGTTTACGCCGACGCCAACGGCAACGGCACCGTGAACGCCGCCGACGTGCTCTGCATCGGGTTGAATTATAACAAAACCCACACCACCGCAGCCAGCAAACCGGCACGCAGCAACGAAACCGCCATTCGCAACGCGGATGCGCCCGTGCTGAATTATCAACTGTTTGATTTGCGCAACCGTCCCGTGGACGTTGCCAGACTGCAACCCGGCGAAGAATTTTATGTAGCCATCAACAGCAGCAAAAACAGCAACTTGCACGGCATTTCCGCATCGTTGGATTTCAGCGGATCGACCGCGGAAATCGCAATAGTGGATGAATTTGCACAAAACGGCGTGCAACCCTCCGGCGAATTTGGCAATGACGCGCTGGCACTGGCACATCTTGATGCCGAAGCACGGCAGATCGACGTCGCCGCCAGCCGCACGGACGGACAATCCGCCGCCATTTCCGGCGAATTGCTGCGCATCCGCGTTCGCGTGGTTCGCTCCGGCAAACTGGATTTCAGCATCGTTGCAGCGCAGGCTGTCGCCGCCGATGGCGAAGCAATTGCATTCGCAACCGATGCGGATGAATCCGCCGAAGCAGCGCTAACCGCCGACGCGCCGATAGAATTCAGCGCAAATGCATTCCCGAATCCGTTCAACCCATCCACCAAAATTGCCTTTGCCCTGCCGCAGAGCAGCAAAGTGGAACTGACGATTTACAACGCGCTCGGTCAGCAAGTCGCCCGTTTGATTGACGGCAAAGAATTTCAGCCCGGCAAACACAGCATCCAGTGGAACGCGGCATCGCTGCCCAGCGGGATGTATTTTTACGTCATCAAAACGCCGTACTTCCAGCACACCGCCAAAATGATGTTGCTGAAATAACGGCATAACCGCCCGTCCGTCCATTTCCCGGGCGGACGGGAATTTTTAATACCATGTAGAGGCGTTTCACGAAACGCCTGCAATGAATCACGAAACACCTGACAATAAAAATGAGATTCTTCGCTTCGCTCAGAATGACACAATGTCATCCCTGCGCAGGCACCGAAGGCGCTCTTTCGGAGCAGGGATCTCCGGCGAACACCGCTAATATTTATTTTGAAACGACACAAAAAAGGAAAAAAGAAACGGAGTTAAATCATGAAACATCAACTGTTTAAATGGCTAACATTTTTGACATTTTTTGTCGGTGCAACTTCGGTTGCACTGGCGCAGGGTTCAATACGGATGAACGATTTATCCGGCGGCACGGTCAACGGCACAGCCGGCACGCAGTTTACCATCGAAGTTGAATTGGGAAATCCCACCGCGGTCAGCGATCTCGTCGGCGTATCCTTCAATTTGGATTGGGATAATGCCGCATTTATCAGCGCAGCCAACGCCGCTGTTGGCGATTTTTTCGCACCGAGCCCGCTGTTTGTGGCGCAGCCGTTTGCGGATCACTACGAAGTTGGCGTGACCAGCACCTCCGGCGGAAAAAGCGGCAGCGGTTTGGCAGCCACATTCACGCTGGAAATTGCGCAGGACATCACCAGCGCAACCACGCTCAACCTGACCATCAGCAATCTTTCCGGGCTGGACGGCATCGGCAATCCGGTGACGCTGACCATCGAAAACAACCCGGTTTCCATCGATCTGCAACCGGTGGTGACAACCGTTCCGTCAATCCGGCTGAGCGCTCCGGCGGAAGTTGCGGGCAGCGCCGGCACATCATTTAATGTGGATGTGAGCATTGGCGACCCGAACGCCGTGAGCGACCTTATTGGCGTATCCTACTTTATTATGTGGGAAAGCGATTCATTGATCAGCAACGACGCCAACAGCGCCGGCACCTTTTTTGCCCCGTCCCCGCTGTTTGTCGCCCAAAGTTTTGCGGACCATGTGGAAGTTGGCGTGACCAGCACTTCCGGCGGAAAAAGCGGAACGGGCGGCACGTCGAGCAGCACGTTTTCCGTGGCATCCACCGTTGCGGCGGACGAAACCGTCACGCTGTATCTCAGCCAGATTTCCGCACTGGACACCAGCGGCGCCAACGTTTCGCTGGAACTGGTGGACACGCTGTCCGTCATTTTGAAAGCGCCGGTCAATCAGCCGCCGGTTGCCCAGAACGACATCGTCAGCGTGCCGGAAGACAGCTCGATGGTCATCGATGCACTGCAAAACGACAGCGAACCGGAAGGCGAAGCCATGAGCATCACCGCGCTGTTGCGCAATCCTGCCAACGGCGTCGCCGCGATTTTATCCGGTGATTCCAGCATCAGCTATCAGCCGAACGCCAATTATTTTGGCGAGGATACACTGGCGTATATCGTATCCGATGGCGCCGGAAATTTGGACAGCGCAACGGTATTTATCACCGTTACGCCGGTGAACGACGCGCCAACGCTGGACGCCATCGCCGATACCAGCATGCTGGAACACCAAACCCTTTCGCTGACGCTCAACGCCGCAGACATCGACGGCGACGCGCTGGCTTTTGCCTTCACCGGACTGCCCGCTTTCGCGGACACAGCCAGCATCGCCAACGGTCAGTTATCACTGACATTTATGCCCGATAGCAGCGATGCCGGCAGCTACGTTATCGGAGTATCCGCATCGGATGGCAGCGCCGCCGCAACCGGATCATTTACCCTGCTGGTCGGTGACAGCACGCTGGTCGGCATCACCGGAACAACAGGCAACCTGCCCGCAAATTTCGAATTGATGCAAAATTATCCTAACCCGTTCAATCCGTCAACCAGCATTCGTTACGCGTTGCCGCAAAACGCGGATGTCAAACTGACCATTTACAACATCGCCGGACAGCAGGTTGCAGAGCTCGTCAACGAACATCAGCAAGCCGGTTTTCACACTCTGGTTTTCGACGCAAAGCAGTTGGCCAGCGGCGTGTATTTTTATCACATCAGCGCCGGCAGCTTTTCATCCGTAAAAAAACTGATGCTGCTGAAATAACCCAATAGCATTGTTTAAACTTACGCTCCCGCTCCCCACGCAGCGTTGCCATCTGGTGACGCTGCTTTTTTTTTCGCAAAAAACCACGTGAATCGCATTTCAAAAAACACAATTTTTGATGCCGTGATGTATTGCACACCACCGTACCGTTTTTTACAGCACTTTTCGGTTCAAGATTGAGGCGGTCCAGCGAAGAATATGAAATAAAAAGACTGCTCTGAGGGGAGCGAAACGGCGAGGAAACAGACAGCGATGATTGGCAGAACCCTTTTGTTCTACAAATTGATTGAAAAATTGGGCAGCGGTGAAAAAAGCGATATGTTCCGGGCCATCGATTTAAAGCATGACCGGGACACCATGTTTGTCGGATTAAAAGTGTTTCACCACCCGACCATCAACAAAAACGCAAAACATGCCTTCCAAAAAATTCTGGAAACGATCAAAAACCATCGTCCGGCGGGAATTTTACCTTATTTCACAATGGACGTCACCGAAGAAGGCACGCACTTTTTAGCCATGCCGTTTACCGAAGCGGTTTCGCTGAACCACCACGTTTCCAACGGTAAAATGACCGTGAAAGCGGCGATCGCCATCGCCATTCGCGCTGCGCAGGGACTTGCCAACCTGCACCAAATGGGACTTTTTCACCACAATTTGAAGCCGTCCAACGTGCTCATCACCCACAAAGGCGAAATTTTACTCACCGATACCGGAATGAATTTGCTCTACGGCATGCCGTCGCCGCAAGCCAACGGCAATGCCAACAAAACCGGTATTTATCTCTCGCCGGAACAGCTCTGCGGAAAAACGCCCGATCACCGCAGCGATTTCTGGTCGCTCGGTGCGATTATATATCAGGCAATTACAGGACATGCGCCGTTCAGCCACAGCGCCGGCAACGATACCTTTCAATCCGTACTGACCCAAAATCCGCAGCCGCTGAACAATCTGCGCAGCAATCCGGAAGTGCTGCAGCGCTTTTTTCAGCGAACCCTGGCCAAAAAACCGGTGGATCGCTATCCGTCCATCCAACTGCTGTTTGAAGATCTGGTTACATTGACCGCTATCGATGAAGCCAACGAGCAATTGATTGATACACTGAACATCGAAACCCGCGAATTGCCTGCGGCAGAATGGCGCCGGGAAAACGTGACGAGCGCACCTGTGGAAACCATCCGCAATTACACCCCGCCCAAACCGCCGGAAGACCGGCTCTCAATTGTGGCGCTGCCGTTTGAAGACGAGTATCCGACACCCGAACACCAGCATTTTCGCAACGGCTTTTTGATCGATCTCTTTGGCGAACTCACCCGGCGCAGAGCCGTTTGGGTGATGCCCATGGCCGCCGTTTTACCCTTTCAGAACAACACACTAACGGCGCGTGAGATCGGCGCAACACTGGGTGTTAACATGGTTTTGCACGGCAAGTTATCCCGGTTAGACAACCATTGTAACATCTACGCCTGCGCGATTGCCGTAAGCAACGGCACACCGGTTTGGGAAAAATATTATCAGGTGCATTCGGATGAATTGCTGATCGTTCAGGAAACCCTTGCGGCAACCATTGTCCGCGATTTTTTGGAAGAAACCGGCATCAGCGCAGCGGCGAAACAAAACCCATCCGCAGAAAAAAAACCGGTTGCCCAACCATCGGAATCCCAACCGGCTGCACCGACAGCCAAAAACGGTCACGCCAACGGCATTGCCCATACAACCGAACCGCAACCCGAAAAACCGGTTCAACCAAAACCGGCGATTGCAAAACCGGCTGCGGCAAAAGCCCAACCCCGCCAGACAGCGCCGCAACCGGCGCATGCTGCGGCAACCCATCGTCCGGCAGAAAAACCGCCGCGACATTCGGCACCGCAACCATCGCCGGCAGCGCAAACAGCCGCAACCGAAGACAGCGCCGCGATGGTTCAGCACTACTATCAGCAGGCCGTTTCCCATCTGGAAAATTGCACGATTGACGATTTGCGAATCAGCAAAAACGGATTCAAAAAAGTGCTGGCACTCGCGCCGGAATTTGCACCGGCCATCGCAGGCATGTCTAAAATTTACAATATCTTAGGCTTATACGGCGCATACGCGCCAAACACGGTAATGCCCCGCGCGCTGCAGTTTGCCTATCGCGCGTTGGAAAAGCAGCCAACCCTTTCCGAGGGACTGATTTGCCTCGGCAATGTGCTGGCCGTATATGAATGGGACTGGAAAAATGCCCGGCTCTGTTTTGAGCAGGGACTCCGCCAACATCCCGACGACGGCAACGCCTGGCACTGGTATGCGCTCAACCTTCTTTCCCCGATGGGTGAAAATGATGCGGCATTGCAGGCATTGCATCGCGCCGGTCAACTGCAACCGGGTTCGGCGCTCATCAAAACCGCAATTGCCCGGCAGCACTTGCTCAATCGCCAGCCGGAAAAAGCGATTGCCTGCGCCAATGCACTGTTAGCCGAACAACCGGACAACAGTTGGATCAACTTTATTTTCGGACAGGCACATGCCATGCTCGGTGAATGGAATGCAGCCATTCCCCTATTTCAGGCGGGACTGAAACATCACAATCAGAACAGCACAGCGCTGGCCATTTTTGCCAACGCAGCGGCGCAAGTCGGACGGCGCGATTTGGCCATGAAAGTGCTCCGGCAACTGCGCAACAGCGTCAACCGCCAATATGTATCGTCATACGATATTGCAGTAATTTGCGTTGGATTGGATGATCACAAACTCGCGCTGAAGTGGCTGGACAACGCCGTGAAAGAACGCGCCTGCTCACTGATTCAACTGGCAGCAGATCCGCTGATGGAACCGCTGCGCACGGACGCTGCATTTTCGGCATTGCTGCAGCAAATGAACCTGCCCATCCATTCAGCAGAAGCCGTAAATCAATGAAGATGAGGAAATACGAACATCAAAAACCTAACCGGTTGAGCAGACACAATCGAAGCTTGAATGTGTTGTTAAACAATGTGATATCATTGAATGTTGCGATTAACTCAAATGTGAACCCGGCAACAGGTTCAGCGAAACAGGCAGGGGTCGCATAAATGCGTTCCGTAAAATATTTATTTTTTTTAAAAAAGATCTTTCGATTTTATGTGACTTATGCAATATTGGGCGGTCCGAAAAGCCATATATTTTGTTCGAGTTTTAGAGCGCAAGCTCATTGACATAAAGCGGATAAGCAAGTCACGCTATTCCGCAACAGGGACAAGTTGCTAACTGATTAGCGCTTTCTCCTACCCAAAGAAATTCAAAACATAAATGGTTCGTGTTTTCCCCGTAGAGGAGCAAAACGAATCGACCGAAAAATTGCGACCCGACCGTTGCAATTGCCCATTTTCGGCAGATCGGCAACGATCGGCGCCAACAGATGGTGTTTATCCCGAAAGCAACCGGATGCGTTGCATGATCCGCTTTCCGGGAATCCGTGAGCAACATTTTCCCGGTCGGCATTTGTTGGGAAAGGGCGGAAATCAGCAGGAAATTTTGATCAGTAGAAACAGGAATGAAGAGAGCGAAGGTTTATTTAGACACACAGTTACGATAACCTGAAAATATTCGGCAGGACCGGAACGCTGGTGAATACACACAGCGCAGCCGCAGCGCCACAAAATAGCCGGACAGCTAAGTGCTGATCGGCAATAGATTTACCATATCTGGCATTCTTACTTAAAAGAAGCACCCCGCTTGCATGCTCAAAAAAAGAGCCATGTAACTGACGGGGCGGAGCTATGCCCGGACGGATCAAACCCACTTTTCAGGATGAAATTTTTAAAAAACACCAGATGGTTTGCCAAACCCACGCTTGATACGCTTTTTTCGGAACTTCAGGGTTGGTACACATACGAAGAGTTCGGCGAAACGCTCAAGAAAGAGCAAAACCGCAGCGACCGCACCGGTCTGCCCTTTGCCTATGTGCAGATCGATCTGGCCAGTTATGGCGCAACCCAGGATACCAGCGCACCGGATATCCTCAACTTCCTGCGCCAACTCACAGAGATTGTCGAAGAAAACACCCGCAATTATGACATTAAATTCATTACCCGCAGCGGCGTCATCGGTATTCTGCTGATCGATACCTCTATGGATGGCGCAAAGTTGTTTATCGAAAAAATCTCAACCATCCTTTTCATCCGTTTTAAAGAATTGGGCGAAGAAACATATCGCAGTCTCTTGGGACAAGTCACCATTTCCACCTATCCGCTTACAAGAATATTTGACGAAAACGGTCCGTTGGAAAACCGTAATGTTCCGGTTTACCTTAAAAACCTGAAGTTTGAATCACGAAAAACAGCATCCAACGGGATCTCGCAAAACGACAATATGTTCCGGCTGCAGTGGGAAGCGGCACCGCGCTATAACGGCGATTCGCTGGCATTGCAGGAAAACACGCTGATCACCGAAATCTACAAAAAGTCCCAAAAGCCACTCACCTACAAAGCGGTCAAACGCTTGATGGATATTTTGGGTGCCCTTTTCGCTATTTTGTTGACATTACCGATCATGACGCTCATCGCCATCGCCATCAAACTGACGTCAAAAGGACCGGTGTTTTTTAAACAAGAGCGTGTCGGAGAGTTTTGCTCCACATTTACCATGTTTAAATTCCGTTCCATGCGCTGTGATGCAGACGACAGCATTCACCGGGAACATCAGGAAAAGCTGATCCGTGGGGAAGTGGAAGCCGGCAACGGGCAGGCGGAAACGCCGGTATTCAAAGTGCCGAATGATCCGCGAATCACGGCCATCGGTAAAATTATCCGCAAAACCAATCTGGATGAGCTGCCCCAGTTCTTCAACATCCTGTTCGGGCAGATGAGTTTTGTGGGCCCGCGTCCGCCCATTTCGTATGAAGTCAAAAATTACCATCCCTGGCATCTGCGCCGCGTGCTCGAAGCCAAACCCGGGCTCACCGGACTCTGGCAGATCAACCGCACCGCAGAAACCACCTTTTCTGATATGGTTCGCTACGATCTGTATTATATCAACAACCAATCCCTGTGGATGGACATCCGGATCATTTTCCGCACCCTGTCCACATTCCTATTTGCAGGTTTCAACGGCTAGTTAGCGGTCAGCGGTCAGCGGTCAGCGGTCAGCGGTCAGCGGTCAGCGGTCAGCGGTCAGCGGAATAAAATGAACATAACTCAATATTCAATAAAAAAATCCCCATCAACCCATACACCCATTCACACATAAACTCAAAGAAAACTCATCCCCCTGCCCCCTTCTCTTGAAAAAAGAAGGGGAACAACACTTTAAAACAGTAGCATCGTGAATCAAGCGGGGGCCTCGTTCAAAGCTCAGCTTTGAACGCATCTTTTCAAAGAAACACCTGTTTCGATTCCATTTGCCCTTTAGGGGCTCAGTCTTAAATGGACAATTGACAATCAACAATGATCAATTAACAAAAAATTCCCATACACCCATTCACACATAAACCCAAAGAAACTCATCCCCCTGCCCCCTTCTCTTGAAAAAAGAAGGGGAAAGACCCACAAAACAGCAGCATCGTGAATAAAGCGGGGGCCTCGTTCAAAGCTCAGCTTTGAACGCATCTTTTCAAAGAAACACCTGTTTCGATTCCATTTGCCCTTTAGGGGCTCAGTCTTCAATAGACAATTGACATAACCCGCCCTTTCCCGCCATACGGGACTCAGCGTTCGAAATTCAATTGACAATCACTTTTCGACGATTTATCTTTGATTAAAGAATCAAAAAAAATGAAATATATTTACAATGAGATTAAAACCCAAAGAGATAGATCAGATTAAAAAAGTTGTAATGGAATTGGATTCTGACGCCCGAATTTACTTGTTTGGATCACGGGCAGATGATTTCAAAAAAGGCGGCGATATTGATTTACTAATTTTCTCAGATATTTTGTCGGAAAAAGACAAACGACGGATACGCCTCAGTTTATACAAAGAGCTTGGAGAACAAAAGATAGATATTATCATCGCCCGGAATTTAGCCAGTCCCTTTGTAAGAATGGCCTATGAAGAAGGAGTGGCGCTGTGACACAAAATGACGCCCGGCAATACCTCTTCGAAGTTCTTGGGCAAATGAAAGATGCGATAAGTTGGTTAGAACGCTCCCATAAACAATGCATAGCTATTGGTATTAAAGAAAAATATACCCTGGATGAGTTTGATAAGCTTGAAAACCTAAGCAGTCGTTTTGGAAGAACCGTTGATCTTATTGTTAACAAGGTTTTCAGAAGTATCGACAAGGTTGAACTTGAAGATGGCGGCACCACCATCGACGTAGTCCATCGCGCCGAAAAGCGTGGTCTGATTACATCAACTGATCAAATCCGGGAAATGAAAGACCTGAGAAACCAGGTCGTTCACGAATACCTTGCCGAGGATTTGGCGCCTCTACTGGAAGACATTCTCAAATTCACACCGGATTTAATTCATATCCACAAAGAGATTTTGACCTATTGCCATAGAAAATTTAGCATCAACGATTAAAATGGCATTGCAGAAGAATAAGCATTACCGCCTGACTGTTTCTTTTTTACTTTAAACTTTTTTCTTCATCTACCCATACACACATTTACCCAAAGAAACCCATCCCCCTACCCCCTTCTCTTGAAAAAAGAAGGGGAACAACACTTTAAAACAGCAGCATCGTGAAAGAAGCGGGGGCCTCGTTCAAAGCTCAGCTTTGAACGCATCTTTTCAAAGAAACACCTGTTTCGATTCCATTTGCCCTTTACTATGGGCACAATTTTCAATAAACAATTGACAATTATCAATTGACAATGGACGCTCACAAAGCGAGCAAAAAAACAACTTTCTCTCTTCTGGAATTTATATTATCTTGAATTGTTATGGCAACAAACAACTACATCGAGCAAATTATCGAAAAGCTGAAACCGTTGAATCCGCATAAAGTGATTCTTTTCGGTTCCTATGCAGAGGGTATTAATACCAAAGACAGCGATATCGATTTACTGGTTGTTACCAACGATGATGTGATGCCAAAAAATTTTCAGGAAAACATGAAATATTACCTGAAAATTGCCAATGTGTTGGATGAAATAAGAAAAGAAATTGCCATAGACTTATTGGTGCACACGCTACCGATGTATCAAAAATTTATCGCGTTAGACAGTATGTTTTCCCGGGAAATTCGCAATAACGGTACTGTTCTTTATGAAAACCATCACGCAAGATTGGCTGAATTTAGCGAATGACGATCTCAAGCTCATCGCTCATATTATTGGTGATGAACACCTGACCCATCTGACAGCATTTCATGCCCAGCAATGCATTGAAAAATGCTTCAAAGCCGTTATTGAAGAAAAAGAAGTAGGGTTGTTAAAAATCCATAATTTGCAAAAACTCGAACAAATTATATCCCGGCACATCACATTAGAAACAGACACTAATATTATCCGGACACTTGACAAACTATATTTGGATGCTCGTTATCCCGGTAATTTGGGTTTACTCCCCGATGGCAAACCATCCCTGGCAGATGCCCGGCAATTCTACGAATTTGCCAACGACATATTCAATCGTGTAAATCAGGCGCTGAAATCATAGGTGAACCAGATATCCGCCCTTTGATGGGGCTCAATTTTCAATTGACAATCAACAATTATCAATTAACAAAAAATTCCCATACACCCATTCACACATAAACCCAAGAAAACTCATCCCCCTGCCCCCTTCTCTTGAAAAAAGAAGGGGAAAGACACCACAAAGCAGCAGCATCGTGAATAAAGCGGTGGCCTCGTTCAGAGCTCAGCTTTGAACGCATCTTTTCAAAGAAACACCTGTTTCGATTCCATTTGCCCTTTAGGTGCTCAGTCTTCAATAGACAATTGACAATCAACAATATTCAATAAAAAAAATCCCCATACACCCATATACGCATTCACACATTTACCCAAAGAAACTCATCCCCCAGCCCCCTTCTCTTGAAAAAAGAAGGGGAAAGACACCACAAAACAGCAGCATCGTGAATCAAGCGGGGGCCTCGTTCAAAGCTCAGCTTTGAACGCATCTTTTCAAAGAAACACCTGTTTCGATTCCATTTGCCATTTAGGTGCTCAGTCTTCAATCGACAATTGACAATCTACAATATTCAATAAAAAAAATCCCCATACACCCATTGACACATAAACCCAAGAAAACTCATCCCCCTGCCCCCTTCTCTTGAAAAAAGAAGGGGAAAGACACCACAAAGCAGCAGCATCGTGAATCAAGCGGGGGCCTCGTTCAAAGCTCAGCTTTGAACGCATCTTTTCAAAGAAACACCTGTTTCGATTCCATTTGCCCTTTACTATGGGCACAATTTTCAATAGACAATTGACAATCTACAATATTCAATAAAAAAAATCCCCATACACCCATTGACACATAAACCCAAAGAAACTCATCCCCCTGCCCCCTTCTCTTGAAAAAAGAAGGGGAAAGACACCACAAAGCAGCAGCATCGTGAATCAAGCGGGGGCCTCGTTCAAAGCTCAGCTTTGAACGCATCTTTTCAAAGAAACACCTGTTTCGATTCCATTTGCCCTTTACTATGGGCACAATTTTCAATAGACAATTGACAATCTACAATATTCAATAAAAAAAATCCCCATCAACCCATACACCCATTCACACATTTACCCAAAGAAACTCATCCCCCTGCCCCCTTCTCTTGAAAAAGAAGGGGATCAACACTTTAAAGCAGCAGCATCGTGAATAAAGCGGGGGCCTCGTTCAAAGCTCAGCTTTGAACGCGTCTTTTCAAAGAAACACCTGTTTCGATTCCATTTGCCCTTTACTAAGGGCTCTGTCTTCAATGGACAATTGACAATCTACAATATTCAATAAAAAAAATCCCCATCAACCCATACACCCATTCACACATTTACCCAAAGAAACTCATCCCCCTGCCCCCTTCTCTTGAAAAAAGAAGGGGAAAGACGACAAAAACAATTATCAATTAACATTTGACAACGGACAAGTGACTTCGTCCGCCCTTTCCCGCGATGCGGGACTCAGGGCTCAGTCATATCTCCTTCAATATTCAATAAACAATATTCATTTATCAATGGACACTCGCAACGCGAGCAAAAGGCAATACCCATGACCCAAAACGGTAAAAATAACAATAGCGACAATTTCTTTTCCATCAATATGAATGACCTGAACGGATTTGACGGGCAGGATCAGAATGTGCAAATCGATTTTAAGCGCTACTGGAACCACTTGCTCAAACACAAATTCTGGATTGCCGGTATCACCGTAATTGTCGCCGGAATATTTTACCTCGCATTCAACTTATATTATGAACAGGATTTCTCAACCACGGCAATCGTTCACTACAACCGGACATCCAAACAAAATCCCATCGAAGATTTCGACAACACCAAACCCGAAGGCCGGGTAGAGATCCTCCGCACCAAAAATTTCCTGGTGGAAGTGGTCGATTCGCTGCGCCTCAACCTCAAGGTGAAATCACCGGCGCTTTATCGCCACGATGTGTTCAAAAAAATCCGCTTTGATGAAACCGCAGCACACGGTGCTTATAAAATTGTCAAAGAAAACCGGCAATTTGAGCTATACGGCAAAGAGAAAGACCTTGAAACCGCCAGTGAAGACTGGCAATTGTTATATACCGGCGCATTAACGGACACCGCCATGACCCGCTTTCAGGCAGCCGGATTTGACCTCACCTTTCGCACCGCTGTATTAGAAAAACATAATGAAATTGAATTTTCCTATTTCAATAAAGACCTGGCCATTGGCAGGATTCGCATGGGACTAAATCCCCAGATGGATCGCTCCAAAACCATCCTGTATATCAACTACTCCGATAAAGATCCCATGCTGGCTTACCAGATCACCAACACCATCGCCGGTTTGTTTATCGGGCAGTTGGGTGAATTCAGCAAACGCCAGACCAACTCCATGTTGGTTGCCCTGGAAAACCAGCTAAACCGGGCTCAGGAAGAACTGGCCCTTTCCGAAAACCAGGTAGAGCGTTTCCGGGTCAGCAATCCCAATGTATTGGTGGACAAAAAAGGCAAGCAGAGCATCAAGGAGCTGGTGGAAATCGAAACCGAGATCTATAAAATAGATCAGAAGCTCGACTACATCAACAGCCTGCAGCAGAAAAAAACGCAGACCGAAAAATTTGAAGATATCAACTTTGTTTATCAGGAAATGCTCTCACTTCTGGATCTCGAGAAGGTCCCCGGCGCCAAGTTGTTTAACGAGCAGCTCTTCCAATTAACCAATGACCGCCAAAAACTGCTTGACAAACTGCTGCCGGCCCAGAATCTGGAAGTGGTCCGGGTGACCGACCAGATCAAATTTCTCCATGTTCAGGTGGACAAGCTGGTGGAACGCTATGTCAGCGATCTCGCCCGATTTAACAACAAGGTTAGCAGCGAACTGGCGAAGGAACAGCGCAACCTCGGCACCCTGCCCCGCGCGGAAATGGACTATGCCGAACTGCGCCGGGATCAGCAGGTCAAGGAAAAAATTCTCGAAGATATTCTGGAACGCTATAACGAAGCCAAGCTGGCTCATGCGGTGCTTTATACCGATGCCATCGTCATCGACGATGCGGATTTCCCGGATACACGTGTCAGTTGGAAGTTTTATGCCCGTGGCATCGGCGGCGGATTGATGCTCGGTCTCTTTAGCGGCGTTGCCCTGTTCCTCTTTACCGGATTTATGGACAAAACCGTCAAATCCGCCAAAGAAATTCAGGATGCCCTGAACATCCCGGTGCTGGTTACCATTCCGGTGGTGGATATGAAGAAATACGAAGCCGAAGCGGAACTCAATGGCACGAATCCGGAAAACGGCATCACCAACGGAAGCGTCGGGAAGCATCACATCGGTGAGGAAAAGCTGATCACCCGCGATTACGCCCCAACCATCGAGAATGAGGTCTTCCGGCGCCTTCGCATCAAGCTGACCCCCACCAATAGCGATGAACAAAATACCGTGGTGGTCACCAGCCTCAATCCCAATGAGGGCAAGTCCTTTGTATCGAGCAATCTGGCCATTACCTTTTCCCAGCAAAAGCGCCTGACCCTGCTGATCGACGGCGACCTCCGCCGGGGCGTGCTTCACAAATCATTCGGTGCCAAAAAAACGCCCGGATTGACCGATTTCCTGCTCAGCAACTGCACGATCGATACGGATAACATCGCCAAGATCATCCAGAAGACCTATATCCCCAATTTATTCATGATCTCCACCGGACAGGCCATCCCCAACCCATCGGAAGTATTGGGCAGCCCCCGCATGGAAAAGCTTTACCAGTTCCTGGCGGAGAATTTCTCGACCATCGTTATTGATACACCGCCGTTTGGATTGGTGCCGGACGTCTTCACCTTCAAACGCTTCCACCGCCAGGTGCTGCTGGTCACCCGTTACGAAACTACCGACGTTAACCAGCTCAAGGAAGCCGCCAAGGACTTCCCCATCAATGATATGGAAATCGCCGGCGCCGTCGTTAATGCCTCTGAGATCGAATACAAGAAATATAAGAATTACAAGTATTCCTATTACAGCTATTGATTAGTTGTCACCCTGAGTCCCGCATCGCGGGAAAGGGCATCCCGAGTAGCTCCGAAGGAGCGTATCGAGGGGTCACCCTGAGTCCCGCATCGCGGGAAAGGGTGTCACCCTGAGTCCCGCATCGCGGGAAAGGGTGTCACCCTGAGTCCCGCATCGCGGGAAAGGGTGTCACCCTGAGCGGAGTCGAAGGGTCGATCGGGACATTTCGACGCCGCTCAATGCCCAATAACATCAGACAATTGACAATAAACAATTAACCATTGACGCTCGCGAAGCGAGCAAAAGAAACTCATCCCCCCACCCCCTTCTCTTGAAAAAAGAAGGGGGAAGACACCATAAAACAGCAGCATCGTGAATGAAGCGGGGGCCTCGTTCAAAGCTCAGCTTTGAACGCACCTTTTCAAAGAAACACCTGTTTCGATTCGTTTGCCTAACCATTTGCCCTTTAATCAGGGCCCAGTCTTCAAAAACAATTGACAATTGACAATCAACAATATTCAATAAACAAATCCACATACACCCATTTACACATAAACCCAAGAAAATTCACCCCCTGCCCCCTTCTCTTGAAAAAAGAAGGGGGAAGACACCATAAAACAGCAGCATCGTGAATGAAGCGGGGGCCTCGTTCAAAGCTCAGCTTTGAACGCATATTTTCCAAAGAAACACCTGTTTCGATTCGTTTGTCTAACCATTTGCCCTGTACTCAGGGCCCAGTCTTCAAAAACAATTGACAATTGACAATCAACAATATTCAATAAACAAATCCCCATACACCCATTTACACATAAACACAAGAAAACTCATCCCCCCACCCCCTTCTCTTGAAAAAGAAGGGGGAAGACACCATAAAACAGCAGCATCGTGAATAAGGGGCTCAGTGTTCAGCGGGATCAGCAACAACAGCATCCCGAAACACTTCTCTTTTTATCTTTTAACTTTTACCTTTTTCCATTTTCCTTTTTCCTTTTTTTACTTTTTCCTTTTAACTTTTACCTTAACCCCCTATTACTCATTGACAAATAATCAACCAAACGGCAAAGCAACACTACCACTGACCGGTAAAAAAGTCCTCATCATCGTGGAAAACCTCCCCCTGCCCTTTGACCGGCGGGTGTGGCAGGAAGCAACGACCTTAAAAAAATATGGTGCCGAAGTTTTTATCATTTCACCAAAGATGAATGAATACAGGCTTTCATATGAGAAAATTGAGGGGATACATATTTACCGGCACTGGATGCCATCGGAAGGCAAAGGCATTTTCGGCTATTTATTTGAATATGTCTGCGCATTGTTTAGTGAATTCCGGTTGGCCGTAAAAATTTATTTTAAACATAGGTTTGACGTTATCCATGCCTGCAATCCCCCGGACTTGATTTTTCTGGTTGCACTGCCATTCAAGTTATTGGGTGTCAAATTCCTGTTTGACCATCACGACATCAACCCCGAACTTTATATTGCTAAATACAATCGCAAAGATCTTTTTTATAAACTCCTGTTATTGGTTGAAAAACTCACCTTTAAAACAGCCGACTTTTCAATTGCAACGAATGAATCGTACAAAGAAATTGCCATCAACAGAGGCAGAATGTCGCCTGCAAAGGTCGCGGTTGTCAGAAGCGGTCCCAATACCCATCGGCTGAGAATAATGGAACCGGATTTCCGCATCAAGGAAGGGCGTGAAATATTAATCGGCTATGTTGGGGTTATTGGCCCCCAGGAAGGCATTGATCATCTGTTGGAAGCACTTAGAATATTAATCGATGAATTCAAATACAGCAACTTTCTGTGTATCATTTGCGGTGATGGCCCGGTCCGGGAAAAAATGATGCAGTATGCGAAAGAACTTGATTTAGATAACCATGTAAAATTTACCGGCAGAATTCCGGACGACCAACTTCTGCCTATTCTGAACACCGCAGATATCTGTGTGAACCCCGATGTATGGAATGAGATGAACGATAAATCGACCATGAATAAGGTTATGGAATATATGGCACTTGCCAAACCAATTGTTCAGTATGATCTGAAAGAGGGGAAGTTTTCTGCAAAGGAAGCATCATTGTATGCGCAACCCAATGATCGTAAGGACTTTGCAGCTAAAATCTTCGATCTAATCATAAAGCCCAAAAAGAGAGACAGTTTAGGCACTATCGGGAGGGATAGGGTTGTCTCCAAATTATGCTGGCATATCGAGGAACCCAAATTGATTAAATTTTACAATCATATCTTTTCAGAGAATTCTTATGATAGCCTAACGGCTGAAATTATAGCAAAAGATACAGGTTCTAATACCATTGATTATTAACGAAACAGTCATTAGCCCTTATGCATTGATATTATTGTTGATTTCGGGTATTAGTATTCTATTAGTACCCAAAAAGTATGCTATCATACCCTTTTTAATTATTGGAATTTTTATACCATTCCAACAACGCATTGTTATCATATCATTAGACTTTACCATGTTAAAAATCATCATTTTATTTGGTTTCCTTAGGATTCTTTTTAGACAAGATTTTCGAACTTTTAAATTAAATATAATAGATATTACTATAGTTGCTTTTGTTGCGGCCAGGGTATTGATGTTTACTCTACAATGGCAATCTTTTTCTTCTTTAATCTCAATCCTAGGCGGTGCAATGGACATTCTGGGAATTTACTTTGTAACCAGATTACTAATTGGCACCATAAAGGATTTGGAAATTGCTTTTATCACTTTGGCCGGGATTTGTATTATTCTTTCCATATTTGTGTTAATTGAATCAACTACTTACAGAAACTATTTTTCTATTTTTGGAGGTGTGCCAGAGTATGCAATCATTCGTTTCGATAAGTTACGATGCCAGGGCCCTTTTGGGCACTCTATATCGTTGGGCGTATTTGCAGCTACTTTAGTGCCAATATTCATTAATTGTATATTTTTATATAGTAATTACTTCCGGACAATTTATATGGTTTCTATTATTAGCTGCGCTTTTATTGTGTTTAATACTGGTTCAAGCACACCTGTAGCCACTTTTATGCCAGCTTTAATAATGTCTTTTATGTGGTTTATGAGAAAACACTTGAGACAGATCCAAATCATTGGTTTAGTGACATACATTGTATTTGACCTCATTACAAAATCACCATTTTACCATAAAATTATGGCATTAGGAAGTTATATTTCAGGGTCTAATTTATATCATCGCTATACTTTGATTGATAAATTTATCGCAAATTTCGGTGAATGGTGGTTAGTAGGAGTAAGGTCCACTGAGCATTGGGGAATTATGATGGAGGATACAGCCAACCAATTTGTACAGGTAGGGATAAACGGCGGCATTCTGCCGCTCATTCTGTTTATTTCTTTGTTATTTATTAGTTTTAGAGAAATTGGGAAATGTCTGAAACTATTCACCAACAATAAACAACTGATGCATCTTTTTTGGGGATTAGGAACAGCCCTCCTGGCACATATAGTTACTTTCTTTGGGTTGTCCTATTGGGATCAGATATTGGTGGGTTTATATTCTTTAATTGCTTTAATCGCTTCCACAACACAGCAAAATCTTGTTTATATTCAAATTATAAAAAGATTCAAATCTCAATTCAGAATACTAAATAAACAGGCTCAAACGGCTTAGACTAATTAATAGACAAATCTGGGTATATGTCATTGGATTTATCATTTATTATCGTTAACTGGAACGCTCGAGAATATCTGAGAAAATGTATTCATTCAATATTGGAAAGTGTCAATCATCTTCAATTTGAAATTATTGTTGTTGATAATGGTTCAGCGGATGGTTCGTGCGAAGCCATACGAGCACAATTTCCGAATGTTAAATTAATCGAAAACAACAAAAACCTCGGGTTTGCCCGGGCAAACAACATAGGCATTAAATCAAGTGAAGGAGAATATATTTGCTTTGTCAATTCTGATGTGATCATACTAGACGATGCAATAAAAAAAATGTATAATTATCTAGAAGTTAATCAACAAATTGGATTAATTGGCCCAAAAGTACTTAATTCAGATCATTCAATACAAAAGAGCATAAAAAAATCTCAGAATATTTTTACAGCAATTGTCCGAGCTTTTGCTATTGACAAAATTTTTCCTTTCGTTTTTTCATATCGAGCGTCAAGCATCAGAGAAGTAGATGTCATAAGTGGATGCTTCTGGATGATTAAAAAAACAGCTATTGACATAGTAGGACTACTGGATGAACGTTTTTTTATTTATTCTGAGGATGATGATTTCTGTAAACGAATCAAAGATGTTGGTTTAAAGGTTGTCTATTATCCTGAAGCTGAGATAATACATTTCGGCGGTATAAGTTCTTCAGCGATGCCAAAGTTATTTTTCCTGGAACTTCAAAAAGCAAATTATCAATTTTGGTTAAAACATCATAATCAAATTTCACGTTTCATTTACCTTTGCTCTGTTTTTATAAATTGTGTTCTGAGAATTACAAGCTTCTATGTATTAATGATCCTCTCTCCAAGCAAAAATCAAGTATATACCCTTAAAATTGAAAACTACAAAAATGTATTAAACTGGTTATTGTTTTCCAACAAGACTATATTAAGACAAGCCCAAACATTATTCGTGGATTCTAATGAATCATAAATATGTTTTGGTCACCCCTGCAAAAAATGAAGCAAGCTTCATTGAGATTACTATTAACTCTGTAACTAATCAGACACTTCAACCAACTGCTTGGGTGATTGTAGATGACAATTCTATTGATAATACAGCTGAGATTGTAAAAAAATATACCAAAAAGCATTCATTTCTTCATTTAATAACACTTAAACATTCGAATAAACGAAATTTTGCATCAAAGGTATATGCTTTTAACGAAGGTTTGAGATACTTAAAAAATTTTGAATATAATTTTATTGGTAATCTTGACGCAGACGTTACAATGAAACCTAATTACTACGAAATAATACTAAAGTATTTTTCTATAAACAGAAAACTTGGTATTGCCGGTGGGGTCATTTACGATAAAATAGATGAGGAATTTATCAAACAAAAAACCAGCAGGAATAGCGTAGCTGGCGCAATTCAGTTGTTTAGAAGATCTTGTTTTGAGGAAATTGGTGGATATATGCCTATGGAACGTGGAGCTGAAGATGCGATAGCTGAAATAACAGCACGAAAATATGGTTGGGAAACAACTTCTTTCGAAGAACTTAGAGTTGATCACTTCCGTAGAACAGGCACTGCCACTAAAAACATTCTAAAAACTCGATTTAATGGTGGAATACTCGAATACAGCTTAGGATATGGTTTTATTTTTCATATAATTAAAAGTATTTATAAGATACAAGAGAGACCTGTTATTATAGGTAGCTTCTTAGTAATGCTTGGTTATGCATATGCAGCTGTAAAAGGGACTGATAAAATTATATCAACAGAGGTAGTTGACTTTTTAAGGAAAGAACAAAGTCATCAATTACGTCTCTTTATTAAGGGGTGTAAAAATAGATACTTTAAAAGCCAAACCAATAAAAATTCTTATTTGAAATTTTGAAATATCATACTTGCTTTCTATTACAATTCCAATCCGATTGAGTAAATTATACTCACACTAAATTGGTTTGGGAAAATCCCATCAATTGAATATCTTTATCCATGCTAGAATTAGATGACAACACCCGGCGCGAATTAAAGCTTTTGCAGAAGCGTCCGTCCAACAAACGCATTTATATCAAAGTCACTGTATTGTTGATGCTGGACAAAGGTCTTTCTGTCCAGGTGATTGCCGATTTTTTAGGCATTGATGACAACACCGTCTACCGCTATCGTGACAGCTATCTCACCAACGGACTGAAAGATTATCTGGCATCCAATTATTTTCGATACAATGGCAAACTCACTGATGAAGAAAAAGCCCGGCTCGTTGCAGAACTGACTGAATACCTGTATCCAAGCAGCGCTGCTGTTGGTGAATTTATCGCGGCGACCTTCAACAAGCACTATTGTGAAAGTGCTGTTTCCACACTGCTGAACCGTTTGGGCTTTGTTTACAAAAAGACCAAATCCGTTCCTTCAAAAGCGGATTCGGCTGCCCAAAGACGGTTTGTTAAAAAGCTACACAGATTGTTGAAGAAACAGGATGTTAATGCTATTTTCTATTTCAACGACGCAGCGCATCCCCAACACAATACCCGTCCGGCATATGGCTGGATACCAAAGGGTGAGGATGTTGGTATTCCCTCAAATACCGGTCGTAAACGCCTGAATATTAACGCTGCCATCAACGCAGAAGATGTTGGCGACATTGTTTTTCGTGAAGATGAACAGATCAATTCCCAATCAAGTATCGCCCTTTGGGAAGCCCAACATGCGAAGCATCCGGGTAAAAAGATCTATAACATCTGTGACAACGCCAGATACTACAAAAGTCACCTCATTCAGGAATGGTTAAAGAAGAATAAATGGTGCAAAGTGATATATTTACCGGCATATTCGCCAAACCTGAACATTATCGAACGATTATGGAAGTATTTACGAAAATCGGTCATCGATTATTTTTACTATGAAAAGTATAGTGATTTCAAGGCTGCAATATTGACATTTTTTGAAACGATTGAGCAGCATAGGCAACCCTTAACTTCTTTGCTTACGCTTAATTTTCACATCCCATAAAGATGGTTATTTGTCCCTAACCAATTTCTTTTGGGTATACTTTTTCACTTCTATAAATTATGGCTAACCATGTTAAAGATCTATCGATTGTTTAGAGTAATATTACAAAAAATCATAAGAATCTATCCTTTCTATAGTGGTGCAGGTAAATTCAGTAATGTTAGAATTGCTAGAAAATGTTTTAATGACAATTCATTACAGAATTTCACAAAACTAAAAAACGGCTTAACGATCTATATACCAAAAAATGAATTTGTTGGTAGAGTTATATATTATTCTGGAGATCATGATAAAAAAATCACCTGGGTTTGTAATAAAATACTCAATGCAGGAGACACCTTTTTAGACATTGGAGCACACTGTGGAGTAGTTTCATTATTTGCCTCAAAAATAGTTGGGGAGAATGGAATAGTGCATGCTTTTGAACCTCAAAAAGAGCTCGCTGATTTATTGATTAAATCAAAAATGGTGAATATGCTGCAAAACATTTCAATTCACAATGTTGGCTTAAGCGATGAAGATAGAGAATCAAAAATTTTTGTCCCACTTGATAATCGAGGTCAAGCTAGTATCTCTAGAAAATATCAGGGTGGAGGTGACTATCAGTCAATAGATCTTCGCAATACTTCAAAATATTTAGACAAACTTAAATTAGAAAAAATTGATTTAATCAAAATTGATGTAGAAGGTCATGAAGAAACGGTAATCAAAGGTGGAGAAAAATTTTTTATTAAAATTTCTCCAAAAGCAATACTGTTTGAATATAACGATCTTGAAAAACCTTTTTGGGATAATTATATTATCAAATGGTTAAGCAAAAATAATTACAAATTGTTTGAAATACCCAGAGCATATTACAGAATGTATTTAAGGGAGTTACAAATCAACACTCCCCCTTCTGTTGAAAGTAATGATTTTTTGGCTTTGAAGGATACAAGCATTTACAATCGTTTAAAAAAACACATAATTTAAAAATTGGATAATACTTCTTTAAAAATTCTACATCTTAGCCCATTCTATTACCCTGTCACCGGAGGTGTAAGTAAGGTTGTTCAAACACAGGCGGAGATGATGGTTCGGAAAGGACATGATGTTACTGTCTTAACAACAAACCGGAATAATATTTCAAAGAATGTCCCAATTTATCTTTCTTATGAAGTCATCAATGGCGTAAAAATCCACCGGTTTAACAGCCTCTTAAATATCGGCTATATGAGTTTTTGTCCAGGTCAGTTACAATTGTTAAAAAATATTAACTATGACATCATACACAGCCATTCCTATAGACACCCTCATGAAATTTTTGCGATAAAAGCAGGCAAAAAAAAAGATAAGCCCGTCATCATTCAAGGGCATGGACCATTTTTGAGCACAGACTTGCAGAGTTATTTGAAACATTTTTTTTACAGCCTTTATGATACATATGCGAATAAAAAAATATTAAAGAAAGTAAGTCAAATTATTGCACTGACAGAATTTGAAAAAGAAGAATTTGTCAAATTAGGTGTAGACCCGGCAAAAATTGCAATCCTTCCAAATGCCGTAGAAGACACATGTTTTGAATTTGTTGAGACAGTACAAACAAAAAGGAAATACAATTTAATTGGCCAATTCACTATACTGTATCTTGGCTTATTAAACAAGCAAAAGCGTCCTGATTTACTTATATTGGCATTATCAGAAATTGTTAAGACAAATAACAATATAACTTTGCTGTTTGCCGGGCCGGATCAGGAGATGAAAAGTGAACTGCAACAATTAGCACTAAATTTGGGCGTTGGGAATCATATTCAATTTTTGGGGCCGGTATATGGACAGGAAAAGCAAGCGCTTTTAGCCGCTGTGGATGTTCTGGCATTGCCTTCCGACAATGAGTCATTTGGAATTGTTTTATTGGAAGCGATGGCGCACTGTAAACCGGTCGTAGCATGTGATGCGGAGGGACCTAAAAACATTGTTAACAATGAATTTAATGGTTTCCTGGTTCCCAGGGGAGATGCAATAAGATTTGCAAAATCCTTAATCTGGTTGGCAGATAATCCCGAACTCGCTAAAGAAATGGGTTTAAGGGGCAAGGATATTGCGCTACAAAAATACCATACTGAAAAAATAATGGGTCAATTGGAAAACTTATATAAACGTGTTATCAATAATCACAAAATGCAGCAACCAAACCATAGTTACTCCTAATCACTTTACAGTATTTTATTAAGAAATTATTTCATTCGTGTTCATTCAACCTTTATACGATATCTAAGCTATGTGCGGCATCGCCGGTATAATATCTTTTAACAATCTATTGCCCGACATCGATACAAACATCCGTAAGATGAGTAATATTATGTCTCATCGTGGACCCGATGAGTCAGGGCACTATATTGCTGAAAATAAAAACCTCGCTTTAGGGCATCGAAGATTAAGTATTATTGACCTGGCGAATGGTCAGCAACCCATGAGTGATGAATCGCAAGATATCTGGATTACCTACAATGGAGAGATATATAATTTCCCGGAGCTAAAAAAAGAGTTGGAACAAAAGGGATTCCAATTTAAAACAAATTGTGATACAGAAGTCATTATTTACCTTTATAAAGCATATGGCGTGCAATCATTTGAGCGGTTAAACGGCATATTTGCATTTGGTATTTATGATAAAAAAAAGCAAAAATTAATTCTCGCACGTGATCATTTTGGTGTAAAACCACTGTATTATGCCGTATTCAATAACAAATTGGTATTCGCTTCCGAAATCAAAGCGATACTACAACATGAAGATTTTTACAGAGAGTTGGATTATACAGCCCTGAATACATTCTTTACATTTAGATATAATCCGTCACCGAGAACTCTCATTAAAGGCATTAAAAAGCTCCCGCCATCGAATTATTTGATTACCGATTTTCATGGAAATATAGAAATTGATAATTTTTGGAATTATACACCTGCGACAAATTCGAATATAACCGAACAGGAAGCAGTTTCTGAATATCAGTTTTTGTTAAATCAAGCAGTAAAACGGCAAACCCTCAGTGATGTCCCGCTTGGATTGTTTTTAAGTGGGGGTATAGATTCAGCAATCATTGGCAAAATAATTTCGGAGAATATTTCATATCCCCTCAAAACGTTTACAATCGGCTTCGAAGGCAAAGGTGATTTTAATGAACTTCAGGATGCCCGGGAAACAGCCAATCTGCTTGAATCCGATCATCATGAAATCGAGCTCACCCAGGAACAATATCTCGATTTCTTTTTCAAATCATTTTACTACACCGAAGAACCTATCGTAGAACCGACGATTTCTGCGCTTTATTATGTGGCAAATCTGGCATCAAAACATGTTAAAGTTGTGTTAGCCGGACAGGGTGCCGATGAACCATTAGCCGGCTACCAGTGTTATCTGGGCGAAAAATGGCTCAGTGATTACCAACGACTACTTGGCAATCTCCCATTAAATAAAATTGCATCTTTTGTCCCCAGGAATGAACGCTTTAAACGCGCGGCATATGCAAGTCAGTTTAAGGTAGAACCGGAACGTTTTTTGGCAAATTATACCATTTTTACACCCGAACAAAAAAAGACGTTGTTCAAAGAAGATATCCACGACTTGATGTTAAACGAAGATTTGGATATCGTTGAAAATTTGTATAAAACCACAAAAAACATATCCGATTCGGTTTCCAGAATGACGTATATCGACACGCGTTCCAGGCTATCGGATAACCTGTTATTGTTTAATGATAAAATCACCATGGCGAATTCATTGGAAATGCGCGTTCCGTTTCTCGATGTTGATCTGGTCAAATTCGTAGAATCTTTACCTGTATCGTTGAAAATCAGAGGAAAAAGCGGTAAATATATTCACAAGAAAGCTTGCAAGACCTGGCTGCCAGACCAGATTATTAATCGAAAAAAACGGCCGTTTGCAACTCCGATTGACAATTGGCTGCAAAACGACAAGTTTGCAAACTATGTGAGTGATATGTTGCTGGATTCTAACTCAATCTCACAAGAGTTATTCAACAGAAATTTTATCGATCAACTCATCCAGGATCATCTTTTCAAAAAAAGAGATCATAAACGTCACATCTTTGCTTTGTTATCATTTGAAAAATGGTATAACACATATCTTAGCATGACTACCTAGTTTAAACAGAACTTCCATACATATTAAACCATTACATTATTAATAATTCTGATCAGTGATAAAACATACCAAATCCCTTATAGACCGCCTGTGCCTTTTTCTTATCTGGTTATCTTCTCCCGGTGAATCGCTTATCCAACGATTGCTTAATGCTGGCATTTGGAATTTTGTTCTCAGAATTGCAGATAGGCTAATCAGATTAATTAGAACGTTAGTATTAGCAAGGCTCCTTTCCCCTTACGATTTTGGTCAATTCGGTATCTCTCTTCTTATAATCACTGCATTAGAAATTATTTCGCAAACAGGTTTTCGGCAGGCGTTAATACAAAAAAAAGAGACTATAAATACGTACCTTGATACGGCCTGGACTGTTGAATCAATAAGAGGCTTCTTAATAGCCGTTACTTTGTTTTTAATGGCTCCATTTTTAGCAGCCTTCTTTAATGAACCCCAATCTAGTGATCTAATCCGTATTATTGGTCTCTCCGCCTTTTTTCAAGGCATCACGAATATCAAAATCATTTATTTTCAAAAAGAGTTTAAATTTCATAAACAATTTGTTTACTATTTTAGTGGTACAGTTATTGATCTGGCTGTTTCGATTACCTTGGCGATACTCTATAAAAATGTCTGGGCATTGGTAATCGGTCAAATTAGCGGTCACATTATTAGATTAATAATATCTTATATAATTGAGCCTTATAGACCAAAATTTAACTTTTCTAGGGAGAAAGCCCGTGAGCTATTCGGATTTGGGAAATGGATCTTTAGCAGTAGTCTGATTCTGTATTTTTTGAATCAGGGAGATCATATTTTTGTTGGAAAAGTTTTAGGTGCTACGGCTTTAGGATTGTATCAAATGGCCTACTTAATTGCAAACCTGCCTTCTTCAGAAATATCCAATTCGATTTCTCAAATCACATTCCCGCTATACTCGAAATTACAAGATCAACCGTTTAAACTGCAATACAGTTTTCTAAAAGTACTACAAGTTACCTCGTTAATTTCTTTTCCTATCGCCGCAGGTATCATTTTACTCGCCTCCGATTTTACTTCAGTGTTGCTCGGAGAAAAATGGCTCCCAATGGTCCCCGCAATGCAAGTCTTGGCTCTCTGGGGTTTGAGTAGAGCTATTGCAGGTACCACAGGAGCATTTTTCCAGGGAATTGGTAAACCAAGGCTGATGGTAAAAATTCAACTACTAAAATTAATCGCAATAATAGTCTTAATATATCCACTATCAACACGCTTCGAAATTGTTGGCACAGCTTTAACCGTAGTATTAAGTTCTTATATGTTTGATCCATTAGGATTAATATATGTATACCGAATAATTAAATGTAAGACTTCTGACATTCCAAAACTCCTTATAGTACCGGCTTTAGGGACGCTCGTTATGTTTGGCGTTCTCACCTTGCTAAAATATTACTTTTCAAATCAATCTAGTCTTTTTTCTATACTTATCCTTACGTCATCTGGAATAGCAACATACATAGTAGTAATGCTGCTATTTGAAAAATTATTTGTGTATGAATTAAAATCTTTAATAAAACATATCCGATACAGTTTTTCAACCGTAAAATCCTAAGTTTTCGGAATAACAACAAACTCATACTGATTACTATCCCCAAAATGCCTCTTTCCAGTGTTAAACTTCTCTATCAGATGAGAAATGTACTGTTAAACCAATTTAGTTGTTATAATAATTCTTGAATTTATCACGCGCCTTTGTTATGGAGAATTGCCAGTCAATGGTTGCTTTTTGTTGGTTCCGCGTTTGCACTCGAATATCAAGGTTCTTGATGACCGCCTCTTTAGATGGCAGTCTTTTATCCAGACAGTTTCTTGACAGGCACGACAACTCGATTTCTGCCATATTCAACCATGACGCCTTTACCGGCGTATAATGGAACCGGATTTTTTCTACCAACGCTCTGGCAGTTATTGCATCAAAGGCATCATAAAAGGAGCCGCCGCTGTGTGTTGAAAAATTGTCCTGAACCAAATGAATCACTTCCGCTTCGGGATAAGCATCGACAAGGGTTTTGATAAAACAGGCATAATCGGTCCGCGTTTTCTGATCAAGAACCTCTGCCATTCGCTTGCCAGCCAGCGCTTCAACTGCACAGAGGATTTGACAAGTCCCCTTGTGTTGGTAGTGATAGTCTTCCCGGCGGTTCTGACCTGGCTCTGCCGGCAGCGGGTCAGTGACCTGATCCATGAGTTGATAGGGCTTTTCGTCAAAGCATATCACCGGCGCTTTGGGATCGAATGGCAAGGCATATAGATTCAATAAATCTTCCATGCGACAGAGATACTCGCCATTCAACTCCCCGATACACCATTGGTCTTTTTTCCAGGGCTTGATTTTACTTTTTTTAAATGTTGTCGCACGGTTTCATCAGAAACCTCATCGACCAGTTGAAGCGATACCAGTTTGTCTGCAAGCATTTGCATCGTCCAGTGTTCATAGCCGTCTGGGGCTTTGCTGCAAGCAAGAGCGATCAGCGTCGCTTCCACCTTGCCGACAATTTTCGGCGGCGCACCGCTTTTGGGACGATCTTCGATAACACCTGTCAAACCACCGGATTGGTAACGGTGACAGACATTGTAAATTGTGGGAACGGATGCACCAAGACGGTCATGAATATCATTAACGGATAGACCGTCATCCCAACATAGTAAAATCCGGACACGGTTTATACTCCGCGCTGCATGTTTACCGGTTCGAACAAAACTTTCGCATTGTTCGCGGTCGCTTGCTGAAAGTTGAATCTTGAGTTTTGCTGTTCTGGCCATTTCGCAGTCCTTTTTGAGCGAAATGTAACAACTAATTTTTAATTAACATACTTGGTTTAGCAGTACCATATAAATAATAAAAATTATATGACATTACATAGGTACACTTCATTAAATCCCAGTGGTGAAAATATGACAACAAAGTGTTTTGTTTGTAAAAGTATTCATTTTGTCCCAGTTTTTAAAGGCAAGGCCATAAATGGGTATTGTTTACAAAAATGTTGGGAGTGTGGAATTGTTTTAGCCTTACCTATATCTACAAAGAAAAACTATGATTATACCCAATATGGTGACTACCTAATTCATGATAATGAGGCTATGGAAAAAAGACTTCAGTTTACTATCAGACAAAACAAAAAATTGTTTAACTTATTTAAAAGTTTTTCTGTGAATCCCTCGATCTTAGACTTTGGTTGTGGTGCGGGATATTTCTGTAAAGCCACAGAAATAATGGGCTTTAAAATATGTGGAGTTGAGCCCTCTGATAAACTTGAATTTTATTCAAAAAATAAACTTGGTTTTCGTAACATTTATAAAAATATAAATGACGTAAACTGTACTTTTGACATAATTTGTATGTTTGATGTAATAGAGCATTTACAACCAAGTGAAAACAGAAATATCATGAATACTCTTATTGGTTACTTAAACCCTAATGGACTACTATTAGGCAACACACCAAACATTAAATCGTTAAATATTTTACTGAGTAAAGATAAAGACCCTGTAATTTCTCCTCCATCACATTTATGCTACTTCTCCCCATATTCATTAGATAAGTATCTATATTCATTAGGCTTAAAAAAAGTAACGCTGTATTCTAAAGGAATCAGTAGCAATGGTCTTTTTCGTAGAGAAAAACACAAACCATCTTTTATAGAAAAAAGCATAAATGACATAAACATTATGGCTATTCCTTTGGCAATTTTTCTAAAAACGGTTTTTAAAGGATTAAATAAAATTCCTATTCCATTTAATTTAGGTTATCAAATCTTTTTTAATTATCAAAAAAATGGTTAGACAACATTTTTTTACTAATACTACCAATATCATAAGAACTTTTTTTCTTTTATATCAACCCTCATCAAAACTATTGATTTGAAAATATTATGAATGTATTATATTTCACATTTTTTGAAAATATTATCGATGATGGAATATTTGAAAGTCAAGTCAAAGAGTTATTATTTGTTTTAAAGAAAACTTATTCTCAAGATTTGAAGCTTACATTGTTAACTATTCAACTTTTAGGGACTTTTAAAAATGCCCGCTTTGATTCACATTTCACAAACCAGAGAAGCAAAATATCAGAGCTTAAGAAAGAATTTAATAAAAACAATGTAAATTTGAATATCCGATACATACCTATGATTTACCGAAAAGGTTGGGGATTTTATTCTTCGATACCAACTTTAATAATTAACATGTTATTAGCATGTCCAATAATATTATTTGAAATTAAAAGAAATAACTATCAAATAATTCACTGTAGAAGTTATTTGGCTACTTTGTGTGCATTATTAATAAAACCCTTTGATGAGACAATAAAAATAATCTTTGACGTCAGAGGGTTAATTCCAGAAGAAGGTCATGTCCATAACTATTGGAAAGAAAATTCATTTACATATAAGGCTTGGAAAAAAATCGAATATTTTTTATTAAGAAGGGCTGACAAAATAATAACATTGTCAGATACGTTCACAAAACATTTAAAAAAAATAGAAATAAATGCCAACTATAGCTCAATTTATGTAGGTATCAATCTAGAAAAATTTAAATTAGAATTACCTATGCGAATAAAAATGAGAGAAAAATTAAACATAAAAAACAATACTGTTTTTGTCTTCAACGGCGGTCTAGGCTCTTGGCATGATCCCGAAGCCTTAGGTAAATTATTTTTATCATTAAAACATGAGCTTAATTCAGCAAAGTTACTAGTATTGACTAACTTCAACAAATACAAACTGGAAGAAATTTTTACTAAATTAGGCATAACAAGATCTGACTATATTATTATTCATTGTAAACCTTCTGATGTTACTTTTTACTTACAAGCCGGTGATTATGGTATCGCGCCTCTAATGGAAACAATAGACAACCAAAGCATGGGCATAATAGCTGAAACAATGGTTGGTTTAAAAGTTGCTGAATATCTGGCTTGCGGCTTACCAATACTGTCAAACGAAAAAATTGGAGGGGTTCGATCATTGATAAATAACAATATGATAGGTATTACTTTTGATTATCAAAATTTAGATATGGACGTGAGAAAAATTTTTAATATTAATAAAAATTACAAAAGCTTTCAAAAACAATGTCGAAATTTCGCGAATGGACTGTTCAGTCAGACACTTTCATGCAAAACATACTATGAAATCTATCGTAATTTATGTAACTAATACGTTTTTCCTAAATTTTAATTTCCTTTAACGGTTAACAGTATTAACATCAAATAGATTACTTTGAAGAAAACTATAATGAAAATTGGGTATATAACCAATAGCAATGCCAGGGACAAAACATCTTGGTCAGGACTGCATAACTATATATCGAAATCTCTGGAAAAACATTGTGGCGATGTTATATATTTATCACCAATTAAAACATTCCTGAAAAAACCATTAAATGCACTTTCAAAAGGTGTAAAAATATTAACGAATAATAGCCATACATTTGCCGGACAACATACGCTCTTATTGTCGAAGGAATATTCGCTATATATTCAAAGATTTATAAAAAATCACAACATCGATGTAATATTTGCTGCGGCTGCCAGCACTGAATTGGCTAGTCTTAAAACGAATATCCCAATTGTCTATTTATCGGATGCAACATTTAAATTAGTCCAGGATTTCTATCCTGAATTAACCAACTTATTTGAATTTTCTAAACGACAGGGTAATAAAATAGAAGAGTTAGCTTTACATAAGTCATCTCTGGCTGTTTTTAGTTCAGATTGGGCCGCTCAATCCGCAATAAATGATTATAAAGTAAATCCTGAGAAAATTCTTGTTTTACCTTTTGGAGCAAATATAGATTCTGTACCAACAATTGATGAGATAGTAACTAATAAAATCTCTGGAAATAAAAACAACCTTTGCAAATTGTTATTTATTGGAGTCAATTGGGAAAGAAAAGGTGGTGATATTGCTTTAAAAGTATTTGAATTAATGAAGAGCAAAGATATAAACTGCCATTTAACAATCTGCGGTTGTGTCCCCCCCCTTAAACAACCAATGGAAGATATAACGGTAATACCATTTTTAGATAAAAATGATTCAAAGGATGCTGAGCTTATGAATAGTTTATTCTTGAATTCTCATTTTTTAATTTTGCCCACACGACAAGATTGTACACCGATAGTTTTCAGTGAGGCCTCAGCATTTGGTTTACCGTCCATAACATCAGATACTGGTGGTATTAAGTCTGTAATTCAGAATGACATTAACGGAGTTTCATTACCAATTGACTCTGCTCCAGAAGAATATGCAGATCTTATCATAAGGATATTTAGTAATGAACATTTATACAGTAAATTAATACTTAGCACTAGAGAAAGATATGATAGCTATTTGAATTGGGATTATTGGGGAAATTCTATGAGGAATACCCTTGCAAAAGTTATAGAGCATAAATAGGATAATTTCTACAGTAATTTTAGGGGGAAAAATGGGTTCATATTATATTTTATCAAAAATCTGGCAAGCTTTACCTGTCAAGCTACATACGATTGTTAAAACAAAAAAACATTTGAACCATTTCGTTCATATTATCAAAGATAAAACGGTTACACATAATGATTTGTATAATAATAGCTACTATGAGGAATTAGACAAAGAGGCTCTAAAATCTTCCTCTCTAATAGCGCAAACGATATCTAAAGCCTTTTCTCCAAAAAAAGTATTAGATGTCGGGTGTGGAACAGGTGCACTTTTGAAAGCATTTAAAGATATTAAGATTGAAGGGATTGGCTTAGAATATTCTGAAGTTGCACTTGATATTTGCCATTCGAGAGATCTTAAAGTCATTAAATTTGATTTAGAAAGAAAATCTGTAATTCAAAATATAAACCAGGACTCATTTGATTTAGTAATATCGTTAGAAGTGGCCGAGCACTTACCAGAATCCGTTTCTGATAATTATATTGATTTATTATGTAGCTATGGCAAAGTGATAATTTTTACCGCTGCTACTCTCGGTCAAGGAGGAACTGATCATGTAAATGAACAACCACATGAATATTGGATAAATAAATTTTGGGTTCGCAACTATATTTTTGACCAAGTGCTATCCTTTGAATGGCGAAATGAATGGCGAATTCGGCATATTGCACCATGGTATTATAACAACCTGATGATATTTAAACCGGTTTCTGAAAACGTAAAACCTTTAACACAAAACCCAGAATAAGCAAGGAACCATAACGACATTCATATCATTCATATGATTTCAGACTTTCTTTCGCTAAAGGAACAAAACTGAAAATTAATTTATTAAGCAATATTGTCTTATCATTATTTATAACGACAATTGCTTTTTGCGGAAATACTACTCATTTATACAAAGCGAAAGAAATCACTCATTTTGGCATCACATGGTATTTTTCAGACAGTCTGCTAACAGGGCCATTTATTACTGGAGATTATTATGTCGTTGGCCCGGTGACAATTGTCGCCATTTATCCACACCCAGAGAATGGTCGCAATGGCTCTGTTGTAAATCTACCCCCTTATCTAAATAAATGCGGATTTGACAAACGGGTGATCGCCGGCAGATATGCCCCAGAGTTAAGAACAAGTTTACCCACTATCTTAAATCCAGGCGATATATTGATCTCATCAATCAGTGTCGATGAGTTAGGTCAGAAAAGCAATTTGCTAAGACCCATGGAAAAATCTATCAGCCCGGTTGCCAGCATATCCATTCTTATATACCTTGATAAGCCCCCACCGCCCGACGCCTTTCGTCCCTCGTATTGTGTCTCGCCAGATCGCGATTCAAAAGATGCATTGTCAATATATTATGCCAGGAATATACGCGGAGATAAATTACCTGCGTTACCCAAGGTACCAGACACACCCGACATAAAGGACTGGATTGAAATTTTCCAGCGTCTCTGGCTGGATGTTTGTTCTTTCAGTTTCAATGCACCGGTAGATTATAAGCCACAATTCGGCCGCGAAATAGGCAGGGCAGTCGGAATAACTTCACTATTGTTGATGCTCGATTTTCCAAAAACTCAAAAAGAAAAACTACTGATTCATATCATCCAATATGGTATTGATTTATGGGGAATTGTAAAAGCGGGTCATCCCGGTTGGCCGGCAAATGGTGGACATGGAAGCGGTCGTAAATGGCCGATCATTTTTGCGGGAATAAGGCTAAATGAAGCTGAAATGCAGGAACCGTGTAAATCACTACCGGCTCTTAAATTTGGCGAAGATATGCAAACAATGTCTGGCACCGGTTGGACCGGTGCTTCTGCGTTTTATGCAGGACATAACGGAAAATCTGGAATAGGCGATGAAGGTCCCTATGAGCATCTGCCTCCCGTGAAGTGGCCAAGGAATAAGGGTGAAAGTTATCGGCGTTGCTGTACAAGTGTAGCCTGGGCAGGACAAGCCTTGGCTGTACACCTCTTGCAGGCGGAAAATATTTGGCACCATGATGCATTTTTTGACTATGTGGATCGTTGGATGACTGAGGACAATGCTAAAGCAGTTAAAAAAATTAAAGACGACAGAAGTTGGGATTATTCAAAGGCAGGGTCAGACATGGGATTTATTTGTAGATCAAATGTGGGCAAACTATCGAAATATTTTTCAAAAAACATTCAAAATGGTTTTTAAAGATAATACAGCTATTGGGTGGTGTATAACTGGCTTATATTTTATTTCTGCTCTATATATAACTCGAAAAATTTTGATTACAAGAAAACGTTTTACCAATCGTAAAGATCAGAGGGTTAATTACTTTACTTGGTTTCTAGTAATTGCTTGTTTGCTTTTTTTAGGTATTAATAAACAACTAGATTTTCAATCAACATTAATTGCCTATGGTAGGGTGTTTACAAACACTTATGGCTTAAGTGAGTTTAAAAGGCAAATACAATTAGGATTCATCATCTTTTTACTTTTGAATTGTTTTATAGCTTCAATTTTTATCTTCCGTTCTAAAAATATTTTTTTTTCTGACCTCAAATATCTTTATCTCGGTCTAACAATATTGTTAAGCTACATTATTATCAGAGCTATTACGATTAATCATGCAGATGATTTTTTTGGCTGGACTTTATACAAACTTTCTTATGTATGGATTTTAGAGCTTTTAGGCCTTTTGATAATATTATTGGCAACAAAAAATTTCTTCAATCATAAATCTACTATTTGAATCGTGTTTACAATGCTGCATAACTTTTGGCAATACTATGGTTGGTCGCCAAATATAGAAGATCCTTCACTGGGCGGATGGATGGTAATATTATTCTATATAACAACCGCTTTGACTTATTATCAACTAAACTCGAAAATAATAATAGAGGATATTCAAGAACGAAAATATTGGAAATCAATCGCTTTAATTTTATCAATCCTATGCATAAATAAATTGATAAATATTCAGGACATGATATCACAAATTGGTAGGGTGCTCGTATATCAAAACAGAGAATTGTTAATATTAAAAACAGCTCAATTTGAGTTTGGTATAGCTTCAATTGTACTTTTCTTTATATTGATCGTTGTAGCTGCTATTCTGTTAACATTTATTAGCAAAGGTTATCTCAAAAAAAACTTACTTTCTGTGTTTGGCTTTATTTTACTATTCGGTTTTTTGTCAATCCGTGTCATTTCTCAACATGACATGGATGTATTTATGGAAGTTTATTTAGAAAAAATTGATGTCCGTATAAAAGCAATTATTGAGATAATGTGTATTGGGTTAATTTATCTTTCTGCACAGTTCAGAAAACATGCTCACTTCAAAGACCAATAATTAAAAATGTTAATTACACTTTATTCATTAGATATTTACGAATCGACAACAAAACAAAACTATACATACATATTTCTAAAAAGAAAAATGATAATGTGGAATAAACTATAGGTCCACTAATTAACAAATAACTCTCAAAATATTTTACTTTGGTTAGACCATACAATTCTAATTGCCTCGGAATAATAAAAGCGATAAGAAACAGAATACCAACAATTGAAACTTGCCTAATATTTATAGATTTGATAAATAGAAATACATTCGTTCCCTTATTATTGAGTTTTTGGGAAAATTTATTCAATACGAAATACAGCAAAATAACTGTTCCAATTATAGAGTTATACCAATGAAATAAAACATAATAGCTTGCCGGTATATTATAACCGGCAATTTTTTGTACAACATCTGTTATAAAAAGTGCTCCCCATGAATAAGAGTGTGTTAAAGTATCCCAAAAAATGTGGCTAATATAGCCTATAAAAATTGATATTAATACAAGTCGTATGTTAATGATTTTTTTCAGAACGCCTTCCGTTAACCGCCTAGCACCGTTTATATGGTTAAACAAGCTTAATACAGTCTCTCTAAGTAAGAGTTGACTAATAAAGTAGATAAGCAAACTTATTGGTAAGCAAAATAGTATTCCTCCCCAGAGACCATGTGTAAAAGACCGATCAATACCATTTTGATGAAAGTAAGGTGACAAGAAGTAAACAAAATCAGGAGACAGGCTTCCTATTACAAGACCCAAGGGATCAAACCTTTTCAAAAACGGAATTATCGCAGTTGGATGAGCAGGGAAATAAGGCATAAAATTCCTACTATTAACTAATTTTTATTAATTATCTCTTTATTTTAAACAAATAAACCATTTACAAATTGATAAGCGATAAAAAATAGCACTTTCATTTTTTATTGAATGTAGACATGTATTAGAAAATAATTCTTATTATTTATTGCTATAAATCTCGATTAACTACCCAACTCGTTTCATTCTGGGCATCGGGCTCATTCTCGTCTTCGCCATCATCGCCTGCACCGCCGATCTGAATTATCAAATATCCCAAAACCTGTTCGCAACGCTGTTACACCCCCAACCCGATTCAAGGCAGCTTGCAACTGACAGCCGTTAACTGTGTCCTTTAACCTTCACTTGCTTTATTTGCCGTTTGTCGTTAATTTTTGAGAATTAACACAAATAAGTTACAATATAGGTACACCAATGGATTCAAAAACATTACTTCAGAAAGCTTTGCATTTAAGACCAGCCGAACGGCTTCAGCTAATCGAATGGCTTGCCAAGAGTCTGGACAAACCCAATGACACAATTGATCAATTGTGGGCAGAAGAATCCGAAAAAAGGTATGAAGCATTACTCCGTAAAAATGTTAAGACTTTTACCATTGAAGAAATTATTCAGCGATACAAATAGATGAAAGTTGAATTTATTGAGCCGGCTGCAATAGAATTGGATGACGCCATTGAATTTTATAATCAGCAATCTCAAGGGCTTGGGAACAAATTTTTTGACGAGATTCTAAAAAAATCATAGATCTGATTTTACATTACTCTGAAATTTGGTCTAAAAATTCTGATAATACGCGAAAAGCTGTTTTAAATAAGTTTCCCTATCACCTGATTTACGCAATACATGATGATAAACTTTATATCATTGCAGTAGCACATCAACACCGGGAACCCGAATATTGGATAGACAGGAAAAGAGAATAGATATTATTGCCTTGACAAAAATAATGTGATATTGCGAATCACAAGTTGAATTTATAACTGCGAAAAATGTCAGTTATCCCTCCATTCGCAGGGGTAACAGCCACAAAAGAAAGTGTCATTTCTGCTCCGAAGGAGCACCTTTGGCGCAAATGCCACGAAGTGATTCCTTTCGGGACAGGAATCTCCCTGCAAATCCAACCAAATTGGTTCATATACTCTCAACACATGTCTCACATTGATCATTAGCGTATAAATCAAGCCCGGCTGAATCCCCTGATGCTGGAAAATCCCTATTTATATTGAATTTATCCTTTCACGCTTCTCGGGACACAGGATGATATTGACGAAACAACATAGAACCGTATCACTCAACAGTAGCCACAACCGGGTTAAAAAAAAACCTCAATACCATTCAATGGACCACTGACCATTGACCATTGACCATTGACCATTGACCATTGACCATTGACCATAATCAAACAACAAATTCAACCAACAGCTTTTTCCTTTTTCCTTTTTCCTTTTTCCTTTTTCCTTAAAAAACTGACGAAAACCCCAACATTTATCATCAAAACGCCAGGTTTTAGAATGAAAACGTCAGGTTTGAGTTTCAAAACGTGAGGTTTGCTGTAAAAAAAACTTACTTTGGTGTCAAAAAAACTTACTTTGAACCGCGAAAAATGAGGTTTGAGTTTTGAAATGCCAGGTTTGCTGTGAAAAAAACTTACTTTGGTGTCAAAAAAACTTACTTTGAACTACAAAAAACGAGGTTTGAGCACCAAAACGCCCGTTTTAGCGACGAAATCCCCGACATTGCCAGTTTCTCATCCACACCCTGCCCCGACTCATCGGGGAATTACACCAATCACACGAATATAAAAACCCGAAAATAGATTGTGTTGAACAAACCATTAACTGTGGCACTTCGGGAGAACACTGCATTCGTGCCAAAGGCACTCCTTCAGAGCAACGATGACGGACAGGGGGGCGTTCCTGTCATTCCTGCAAAGGCAGGAATCTCAGGGCTATATCTCAGGACTATTTCGTTAAATGAATAAATAAACAATCCGTTACTATTCAGCCCACTAAACACTCTAAAGGCACAAAAAACATCAGCTTAAAACAAATTGTTTTATCAAATTTTTGCAGTTTAATGACTAATAAATGGTTGACAATCACCATTCGGGTGATACATAAAACATAAAAAAACAAAGGCTTATAAAAATCAGTTTTTTCGTTTCTTTTCGCATGTTTCGTAGGCTGAATAGTTACAACAATTCGTGAAATTCGTGGATAAAATAAAAACAGCGAAAATCCGCGGCAATAAATCTCTGAGAGAGAGGGCTTAAGACGATATACCACGTTGCTTCGCGCCTCAGAATGCCCCCTTTGACATTCTGAGTACAAATTTGCGTGAGATGTTACGATCGCAATTGCTTATCGACAAAATGCAAATCGCTAACAACAGATATTATTCATGGCTTTTTAGTATAGATGAGTGGATATTTCCCGGGGAACTCAATCGAATCTAATTCCAGATCTATATCCAAATCCGGCCAGTGAAGATGCTGATGATGAAGCAATTGAACATTCAAAATAGAACTGATTGAAGCATCTTTAAACCAGGGAAAGTCCTCAAACGCCAGAAAAAGTTCTTTACCCCTTACATACAACCAAAACCCATGCTTTGAAATATTGACAACTTCAATTTCCGAAGTGTCTTGTCCAATGTTCCCGGATTTCATCCTCGCGCTCCTCAATAATTTTTTGAATAGTGTTTAACGCTTTTGCAGATAATCCATAACTGCGGGCCAACAAAATTTCCGGTTCTATCCAGAATTTTGCCTCACCTTCATCAGAGTAAACATGAACATGCATTTGTGGTTTTTCTGCAAAAAATAATCATCTTCAATTAAGCCGCAAACTCGTAGTGAAATATTTGTTTTTCCATGGATGGTGTGGCGAAATACTGTTTGAGACAGGGATGTCGAGTTTATTTTGCCAAGGCGTTTTTGGTTCTTTTTGCGCCTGCAAAAAGAACACAATTCTAAACTATAAAAGAAAACACTTCAATCAATGAAAGGAGTGTTTTATAAAATTAACGCACAAATTATCTTATCTGAATACGACCGGGCTCATACGATAAGCTCAATTTTTCTCAATTCATATACCTGCTTATATTAAGATAATCCATCATTTTTAAGAATTCAATTTAATATTGACCAAATACAATATTTCCGACACATTAATTCAGACCAGTGCGTCGGGTTATTGCTACAATCCAAGCAGGGACCCACTGAATAGCAGCTTTGTAATTTTGATTCTGGTTGTGACAATATACCGGGTGTTGATTCACCAATGACACAAATGTAAAATCAGGAACAGGACAAACCTGCGGCGCTATTCCGGCATTTTTTTTAAAATTTTTGCTACAAACAGAAAACGCCGACGGCGTTTCACCATTGATATAGACCCGTGAGAAAATTTGAGAAATCGATTTGCATATTTCAGAATCAACCTGTTATTCAATGGTGTGCCAGGTGAGGTCGAATTTGTCTGCAATAACAACACACTTGATTTCCGGTAAGATTTCCCGGATCAATACACGGTTCAATAAGCACCCAGAACTTCCCCACTTTCTCTTTTCAAGCTACTTTATGCACATAAGATCGGCATGAGCAAGGGAGACGATATTGCGGGGGTTTTTTACGAAAAACATCGTAGATGTATAATTATTGTAGAATAGTTCGTCACGGACAGGAACGTCCCATGCCTACAATAATTGAACCTCTACGAGGTTCTTTATGTGCCCTTTAGAAAATTCAGGCAGTTTGAACAGGAAATTTTGCAGGCGTTTCCTTCCCTAAACTTCCGTGCCGCATTTGTGTGCATAGAGCAGCTTTTCAGTTGGGAGGATGAGTTTCTAGCTAAGCTATTTCCAACGTTAACAAGGTATTTTTTCCCTGATCCTCAGCCATTAGGTAATCATTTTTTGTAGCCCCGTCAGGGGCGAACTGTCTGTAACCTGAGCAGTACACAAAAAACCAAAAACCCCGTCAGGGGTGACCTGGTTTATTATTACACCAGAACAATTCTTGAAATTAGCGGATCAAACAAACCCATGAAAATTAACACCCGATGAGATTCTTCGCCGCTTCACGGCTCAGAATGACAACAACATCTGTTATGTAATTTGTAAAAGAATTTTTTACCTCTTTCCAGGGATGGATTGGCGAAATACTGTTTGAGGCATGGATGCCGAGTTTATTTCGTCAGGGCGTTTTTGGTTCTTTTTGCGCCGGCAAAAAGAACGAAGCTAATGTTGAAGGAAAAGCATCCTGGGTAAAAACTATGTTTTCTTCGAAGAAATTATGTTTCAAAAAAAACTTTCAGCGCTCTCTGCGGTTATAAACATTGCAATAAACCACAAAATAGCATCAGAAAAAACTTAAGTGCCCGAAATACGGTTCGATAATAGTCGTTACAAATGGAATGAGTCCGGTACCAAACAACAAAACGGTGTCGGATTCAATGTTTAACCGTTGATGCCATCACCAAGAGCAAATCAACAGCGATTTCTCAAGATTTACTGAAGCGCCGGGCAGCTGTTTCTGCAATGGTGTTGCAGCCGTTTATATTTTTGGTGTATTGCCGGGTATATTCAGTGAATCCGCAGGCATGCGGATGTCATCAACAATAGGAACAAGGAGGTTCTTATGAACCCGTCCAAAGTCCTTATCGGAAATCTGCAGCGTGCTGAGGTTGCCATCGATAATGCCCTGGGTGATCCCCAGATTCTGGCAGTGATGGAAACCCATGGCTACACGGTTGAGAAAATGCTCGATGGAAAAAATATCGTTTCCACCGTACAGCAATATTCCCAACAGCAGCAAGCCGATTATGGTGCCCAATTCAGCGCCACGGACGAATTAAATCTGGCTAAGGAAGCCGCAGACAATAAATTTACCCGTTACCGCGATATCGCAAAGGTGATCTTCCGGGATGATCGCGCAGCCCAGCAAACCCTGGGTATTGCCGGTCAATATCCCATCACCTATCCGGTTTGGCTGGACAGAAACAAACAATTCTACGCCAATGCCTTGGCTAACCCGTCCCTGCTGACCGCGTTGACAGCCAACGGCGTCACCCAGGCACAGCTGGAAGAAGCCCAGGAACTGGTAACCGGTGTTGAAACAGCCTACAAGCTGCGTCAGCAAAAAACCGGGGCTGCCCAGCAGTCCACTCACAAGAAAAACCAGGCGAACAAGGCATTCAGCAAATGGACGCGGGATTTTTACGCCATCGCCAGAATCGCTATGGCGGATGAGCCGCAACTTCTGGAAAAACTGGGGCTATCCGAATAATCCTCGCCACCAACACCATTGCAATATTATCCAAGCGTCATCCCCAAAAGGCATGGCGCTTACTTATTTATAATTATCCCGACCCAATACAGACGTAGGGGCACGGCAGGCCGTGCCCAAATGAACACCGGACAACATATTCAGATATTTCACATCTCCCCAACCCCTCTTCAAAGCTCAGGTTTACCCACAAGTCAGGATAAAGGGGATCGGGAACAAATCATGTCACCCCTACGGGGTTTGGGGAGCATCGCGTGGCTATCAAAAGTCTATAAACATAACACCGCTACGCGGTTTTGAAGATAACATCCGGTCGTGTTAGCAGAAGCAACTCCGGAGGAGTGTAATGTTTATAGAAAAGCGTTCATCCGGGACCAAACCGGAACCCCAGAGGGGTGAAATGATAACGCATTTTTTTCAACCTTAGAGATGTGGGTAAACCTGAGCTTCAAAGAGGGGCTACCATATTTCCCCCTTCGAAGGGGGATACAGGGGGATGTTTATCCGAGAATGGGGACACACAGCGGGATGTCAGAACCGGGGCACGTCAACGCCCCCAAAGGGGCAGGCTGTGCCCCTATACGCAACCATTCACCCATTCACCCATAAACCCATAAACCCATAAACCCATAAACCCATAAACCCAAAATCGACAAACAATTAACCATAAAAGCCACCCCACTACTTCGCACAGGCGCAATCAGCCAGAACAAACACGCCAAACCGCTGTTGTTCACCGCGTCGACAGTGGCGATATCATTATCCCGGGTTATCGCCGGGATTTTTATCGTCAAAGCCATACTTCCGGCGGAACTGGGGCTTTGGCATTCGGCCCGGCTGTCCTTAACCTATGCGTTGATCCTGTTATTGGGCATCAACTATGGCTTAAACCGCGAATTACCCTATGTGCTCGGTGCCGGAAAAACCGCAACCGCGGAAAAACTGGCGGCCATCAGCCAGTGGTATAATTTAATCTGTACCATTGCGGTGCTGTTCATCGGCGGGATGGTAGCGTTCGGGTTTTACCTCAATCAGGCGGAATGGCAGCTGCAGATGGCGGTTATCGCCGTTACCCTGCTCATCGCCGGGATGTTTTATCGCCAATTTCTGATCTATCTCTACCAGTCTGTCAACGCATTTAAGTCCTTGTCAACCATCCAGTTCATCGAAGCGGGTTTGATGGTGCTCACCATCCCGTTATTGTTCTGGTATGGTTACGGAGGGATGTTGGGGCGGATCCTGTTGGTGCTGGCAGCGGTGGTGATCATATTACACATCTTTCGTCCCATGCACGTGCGCCCGCGATGGGATAAAGCCGGGTTCCTGCAGCTCGTCAAAACCGGGCTGCCTATTTTTTTGCTGGAATATCTGCTGATCAGCGCGGAAACTGCGGACCGGCTGGTGATTTTACATTTTGCGGATGTCACAACGGTGGGGTATTACGGACTTGCGGCGATGGTGTATTCCACGTTTCAGGCAATCCCCGTATCGCTCGGCACCTATTTTTATCCCAAAATGACCTATCGCTACGGCGTGGACAAAAATCCCAACGATCTCTGGGCGCCGGCCTGGAAAATTTCGATATTAATTGTGGCGGTCATGCTGCCGATCGCTTCGGTGGGGTATCTGCTGCTGCCGCCGGTGGTCAACACCTATTTTTCCCAATACGCACCGGGCATTGCCGCCGCACAGGTGATGTTGTTCACGACCGCCTTCTCCGGCGGGGCTGTCGGGGCTTATGCGCTGTGGTCACTCAAGTCCTGGCGCTGGCTGATCACCTATCAGGTCAGTCTGGCGCTGTTTGTGGTGCTCTTCCCCTGGCTCGGCGCAACATATTTCGATTCAACACTATTGGGCGTAGCGACCGGTCTGCTCGTTGCCCGCTTTTTCAGCATGATCACCAGCCTCACCTGCACCTGGCTCGCCACGCACGGGAAATAATTTTTTTTCGCGTTAGTATTCCCCCTTCGAAGGGGGACAAAAGGAGGATGTTTCTTAGGGGGACAAAAAGAAGATCTTTCAAAAGGCAAAAGAAAACATCTCCCCAACCCCTCTTCAAAGAGGGGCTTCATTCTTTCCCCCTTCGAAGGGGGACTAAGGGGGATGTTTCTTAGGGGGACAAAAAGAAGATCTTTCAAAAGGCAAAAGAAAACATCTCCCCAACCCCTCTTCAAAGAGGGGCTTCATTCTTTCCCCCTTCGAAGGGGGACTAAGGGGGATGTTTCTTAGGGGGACAAAAAGAAGATCTTTCAAAAGGCAAAAGAAAACACCTCCCCAACCCCTCTTCAAAGAGGGGCTTCATTCTTTCCCCCTTCGAAGGGGGACTAAGGGGGATGTCAGAACCGGGCGCGGCAACGCCGCACCTCTACACCCATTCACCCATACACCCATAATCCCATTTACCCATAATCAATTGATCAATAAATCTACAATTACTCTATTTTCCACCGCGCTGCTGTTGCGTATCGGCATGTTTATCGCCATTGAAGCCAATCCGGCGGGATTTGCCAATCGCTTTATCTCCCCGGATGTGCTCGAATATCACCGGATTGCCCAAAATCTGGCCAATAACGGGATATTTTCCGATTCGCCATCAGCGCCCCACAACCCGCGACTGGAACGGACACCGTTGTATCCGCTATTCATCGCTGCACATTATTTGACCGGAACATATGGCGGACATTTGGCAATTGTTTTCCAAATACTGCTCAGCAGCCTGACCGGTGTGTTAACGTATTGGATCGGCAGGCAATGGTTTTCGGAACGCATCGCATTCATCGCCGGAATAATTCTCGCTTGCGACTATACCGGCATCCTTTACAGCAACACATTTTACAGCGAAACCTTGTTTACCCTGTTGTTTCTGCTGCATATTTATTTTTTGGGCAAATACGTTCAGAGCGGTCAGCCCTTCGACACTTCGGCAGGCTCAGTGCAGCGCAGGCTCAGGACAAGCTCATCAGCGGTCAGCAGTCAGCTTTCAGCCCTTCGACACTTCGGCAGGCTCAGTGCAGCGCAGGCTCAGGACAAGCTCTTCAGCGGTCAGTCCTTTGGCTTCGCTCAGGATGCAAGACAGAATTCAGATCTCAATATTCAATCGACAATTTACAATATTCAATAATCACCCTGGCACTGGCAACCCTAACCCGTCCGGTCAGCGTTTACTGGATATTTTGTCTGGTGCCCATCATATCCTGGCAACACAGATTTACACTCGCAAAACCACTGATTCACTTTTGCCTTATTACCTTTACCTTTTTACTTCTTTTATTCCCCTGGTCGTTGCGCTATCACAGCTTTACCGGAAAGTGGTTGATTTCCAGCCAGCAGGAGGAAGTATTTTGGTGGAACACCCACAATCTGCACAAATTGTATGCGGAAGAAAGCGGTCAGCCGTCAGCCGTCAGCGGTCAGTGGTCAGCTTACAACGGTATATGGGAGAATGAGTTGATGAGTGGATGGGGTATAGGAAGTAAAAAGGAAAAAGGAAAAAGGAAAAATAAAGCAAGCATCGGTCAGCAATCAATGGTCAGCCGTCAGCCATCAGCCCTTCGACGCTTCGGCAGGCTCAGTGCGGCGCAGGCTAAGGACAAGCTCATCAGCGGTCAGTCCTTCGGTTTCGATCAAGGCTCTGAGGAAACAGCATTTTTCGCATCCGGCATCCGGAATCCGGCATTCGGCATTTGGCATCCGGCATCTGGCATCCGGCATCCAGAACTTGTGCTGAGTCCCGATTCCGGGAAAGCATCCGGCAGCATGATATCTTCTTCAACTTTTAACTTTCCAATTTCCAATTCCAATTTTCAACTTTCAATTATCAATTCTCCACTTCCCAATTTCGTTTCCGAAGAAACAATCCAGGCCATCGGACGTGATTCGCAGCATTATCTCAAAGGGATGATCAATTTTTTTACCGTCATCAGCAGCAGCGATGTTTTTCGCATATTGGGAATGGATGCAACGCTCATCGGCGATCCCGAATATGGCTCCACCCGGTTCGCATTTCTGAATCAATTATTGTCCCAAAAACGTCCGGCTGAGCTGGCGGTGATGGGCATTTTGGGATGCTATTTACTGCTGCTGTATGGCTTTGCCGGTTTTGGCGGATATACGTTGCTCCGGCAACAACACTATTTTGTCTTCCTTCTTTTGGCAATGATCGTCGGCTATTTTTTGCTGGCATCCGCACCGGCGGCGTTTACCGCCAAATACCGCATGCCGGTTCTGCCGGTGATTGCGTTGTTTGCCGCCGTTGGTATTAATAATTTGAAACTTGGAAATACCGACAAAAAACGTATGGGTGAACAGCCGTTCGCCCCGGATAGTCTTTAAATTTCGTTTGGAGATTTTATCGGAAGATTCCTGCATTCGCGCCAAAGGCGCTCCTTCGGAGCAGGAATGACATTAGAAATCAAATAATTGCTGTCAACCCTGCGATTGCAGGGATCTCCAATGTCGACCCCTGAAAGTTGAAAAACGATTCCGGGAGAACACATTTGAACACCGTTGATCAGGAATCTTTTTGCTAAAAGCACCCGTTTCCGATACCTTTTGCCGGACACTGTTTGCCACGCCGGAAGAGCAATTGCTTTGTCGGTGCGCAAAACCGCAACCGGACGATCTGCCGGAAATTTTCCGGGAGATTATTGCTGCTGATGCCATCGACTGGCAGCGGTTTATCCAATTAGCGGATCAGCAGGAAATTTACCCGCTCATTCACCGGCAATTCAGCCGGATAACAGCTGAGCAAATCCCCACAACGGTTCGCCAATATGTGCAGGACCAGTTTCACGCAAACGCCCGTCACACATTGCAGCTCACCGCTGCATTAAATGAAATGATTGCCTTGCTGCAGTCGCAACACATCCCGGTGATCGCCTATAAAGGTCCGGTGCTGGCATTGATGGCATACGAAAACCTGCTCCATCGCCAGTTCAGCGATCTGGATATTCTGGTGTTCAAAAAGGATTTACCGGCGATTGATGCGATTTTATCGCACCACGGTTTTGTCTGCGAGGAAGCGGGTCAAACATTTACAGAACGGCGATTTTATCTGGCCAACAACTGCGAATTTCATTATCTCAAATCGCCGGAAAATATATATCTGGAAGTGCACTGGCGGTTTTTTGAAAATCATTTTCGTTTCCCGATGGGCATGGCTGATGTGTGGGAACGCCGCCGGAAAATTGAGCTGAACAATCAATCGCCGGATACGCTGACACCGGAAGATCACCTGCTGGTGCTTTGTGCCCACGGCGGCGGCAAACATCACTGGTCAACCCTGAAAATGATTGCGGACATGGCGGCGCTGGTATCGCAGCAACCGCAACTGGATTGGGATTATCTCCAACAACAGTCCGCCAAACTGGGCATACAACGGCTGTTTTATGCAGGCATGCGATTGTCGGCGGATCTGCTGGGCGCAGCGATTCCCGGACCCGTTTTGACCGCCGTTCGCAATGACCAATCGGCGAATGCAGTTGTTGAGCACGTTATTGCCAACCTGTTCCGGCTGCCGGAGGAAAAAATGGCTAACGTCACCAAAGGCACGGACAAATCCAGATTTTATCTGCAAACCCGGGAACGATTGCGCGACCGGTTGCCACATTTCTGGCATGTTCTGCAGGATGTGTTCACACCGACGGATCAGGAAGAACAGCTGCTCCCGTTGCCCAAACCACTAACCTTTCTGCACCGGATTTTCCGCCCGGTTCGGTTGTCGGCGAAGTATATCAAGGCAGCATTCAAAAGCGGGAATTAACAGTTCGATTAATAGTGTTTATGCTTCTTCAAACAGGTCTAAATGCAACTCAATATCCATAAAGCGTTTGATGTACTTTCACAGGTTTATTAGATTTAAAAAGGTTAAAAAAATCGGTTAACGCAATGAAAACGCAAGAAAAACTCACCAATTTACAGATAGAATTGTTAAAACTGTTCAGTTTTGAGGTGGATGAAAAGCAATTAGTGGAAATCCGTCAACTGCTTTCAGATTATTTTGCCCAACAAGCCACTACCGAAATGGACCGGCTATGGAACGAAAATAATTGGTCTGATGACACCATGAAAAAATGGGCAAATACACATTTGCGTAAAAAAGCCATGCCGAAATGAGAGTGGTTTTAGACACAAATGTCTTTCTCGTTTCAATTCCCACAAAATCAATTTATCGAATTATATTTAACACGCTCATTGATGGTAGCATTGAACTGGCGCTAAGCAATGATATCCTTACTGAATATCATGAAATCATTGCAGAAAAAACCAATGTTGTAATTGCCTAAAACATCGGGCAATTACTGGTTCATTTGCCCAATGTTGTAAAAACTGAGATACACTATAAATGGCATCTGATAAAGAAAGATGCTGATGACAACAAATTCGTAGATTGTGCCATTGCAGGAAATGACGATTATCTGGTAACCAATGATCGCCATTTCAGAGTCCATTCCGAAATAGATTTTCCTAAAATAACCGTTATTTCAATTGATGAATTTGTCGAAATACTTTCAAAATCCCCATAGCTGATACCAAAATTATAACAACAGCCATCCAGCCAGCCATTTCCATCATCATCCCGGTTTATCGCGGCGGCGATAAATTTGAGCGGAGCTATCTCTCCGCAATTGCGGCGCTGTCGCCCGGCGATGAGCTGATTATCGTGATCGACGGCGATCCTGCCGGAACGCCATTGCCCAAAACCAGCGAACATTTGAAAATTTACCAAACATCAACGCGGTGCGGACCGGCAGCTGCACGAAATCTCGGTGCAACACACGCCACCGGCGATATTTTGTTTTTCGTTGATGCGGATGTTGCGATTCCCCAAAACACATTGGCAGCGATTCGCGACGTTTTTAACCAACACCCGGAAGTTTCCGCGCTGATCGGTTCGTATGATGATGCGCCGTCGGAGGAAAATTTTCTCTCGCAATACCGCAATTTGCTGCATCATTTTGTGCACCAGACCGGCAACGAAGCGGCATCCACATTTTGGGGCGCGTGCGGCGCTGTCCGGAAAAATATTTTCCTGCAATCGGGCGGATTCGATGAAACGCTGTATGATCAACCGGCAATCGAGGATATCGAGTTCGGCTACCGGCTGAAAGCTGCCGGTTTTCGCATCCGGCTGGTGAAAACGCTGCAGGTTAAACACCTGAAACGCTGGACTGCGACGTCTATCATCACAACCGATTTGCTCCAACGCGCCGTTCCCTGGACAGAACTGATTTTGCAAAACAATCACCTCCTCAATGATCTGAACACGGACAGCAAATCACGCATTTCCATTGTTTTATCCTTTTTGTTGATTATTTTTGGGATATTGTCCGCAGCATTTCCGGTGCTGTTCATTTTGGCGGGAAGCGTTGCAGCGGTTTTATTTATTATCAATCATGCCGCGTATCGCTTTTTTTTCAGAAAACGCGGGTTTTGGTTTGCACTGCGCACTGTTCCCTGGCACTGGCTGTATTTTTTGATTAGCGGCACCGGCTTTGCAATCGGATTGTTGAAACATCTGTCAAATCGACCCAAAAAAGTTACTGCTCCGGCGACCCTTCGGCTACGCTCATCGTCCGGCGGCAAATCAGATTCAGAAATACATGCACATAAATAATTCACCAAAAAAGACTCACGAAACCATCATCATCGGTGCGGGACCGGCGGGGCTGACTGCCGCGTACGAACTGCACAAACGGGGCAAGCCGGCGCTGATTCTGGAGGCAACGGACACGGTTGGTGGCATTTCCCAAACGGTGAATTATCGCGGCTTCCGGTTCGACATCGGCGGACACCGCTTTTTCTCAAAATCGGAATATGTCAACAACATCTGGCGGGAAATTCTCGATTCTGATTTCATCGAGCGACCGCGGCTATCGCGGATTTACTATCGCGGGCATTTTTTCGATTATCCGCTCAAGGCATTCAACGCACTCAGCGGATTGGGCGCAACAGAAGCTGTCCGGGTGATGCTCAGCTATCTGAAATCGCAATTGTTTCCCAACCAGCCGGAAGCCACCTTCGAAGATTGGGTGTCCAATCGCTTTGGGAAACGGCTCTATCGCATCTTTTTCAAAACTTACACAGAAAAAGTCTGGGGCATTCCCTGCGGGGAAATTTCTGCCGATTGGGCAGCCCAGCGCATCAAAAATTTGTCGCTGAAAGAAGCGTTGCGCAACGCCCTGTTTTCCGCCGGGAAAACGGAAAACGGCGAGATTATCACCACGCTGATCGAGAAATTTCACTATCCGCGACTTGGGCCGGGCATGATGTGGGAACGTTGCGAACAGCAGCTCTGCGACAACGGCGTGCCAACATTACACGATCATTTTGTGACAACCGTCGAGCATGGCGCCAATCGCGTGCACACGGTTCGCACCCGCAACTCCAGCGACGAAACGTTTTCGTTCAGCGGCGATTCATTTATTTCATCGATGCCTTTGCGCGAGCTGATTGTTTCGCTGTCGCCAAAACCGCCGCAGCCGGTGCTGGACGCGGCGCAGCGATTGCGCTATCGCGATTACCTGACCGTGGTGCTGATCATCGATCGCGCCGATATTTTTCCCGACAACTGGATTTACATCCACAGCCCGGACGTGAAACTCGGGCGCATCCAGAATTACAAAAACTGGAGCCCGGAAATGGTGCCGGACACCCGTCAAACCGCTTTGGGGCTGGAATATTTTTTGTGGGAAAAAGATGACGAATGGCGCTGGCCTGAGCAGCAACTGATCGATCTCGGTGTTCGTGAATGCGCCAAACTCGGGCTAATCAATCCCGATGAGGTGATCGACGGAACGGTGGTGCGCATGAAAAAAGCGTATCCGGTGTATGACCAGCATTATCACGATAGCCTGGCGACCATCCAAGATTATCTGGCGACGTTTGAAAATCTGCAAACCATCGGCAGGAACGGGTTGCATCGCTACAACAATCAGGATCACTCGATGCTCACCGGCGTTTTTGCGGCGCGAAATATTTGCGGCGAAGCCTACGATGTTTGGGCGGTGAATGTTGAAAAAGAATATCACGAAGATGGTGAACACGAATCGACCGCTACCGGCGAGCGGCTGACGCCAAACCGATTGCAACCCGCCGGCAGCGCGGAACATTCGTTTGATGAAGTGATCGACGAATTTTTTGCGCGGCTGGATCCGGTGGCGCTTGGCATTTCTGTAGGCATCGTTTGCGGCAGCGGATTATTTTTGCTCACCGCGCTGACAGTGCTCAACGGACATTCGCAAATCGCACCGAAATTATCGTTGCTGGGTAATTATTTTTGGGGATTCGAAACCAGCTGGATCGGCGCGATTGTCGGTTTGTGCGAAGCGAGCATCGGCGGATTTGTGTTCGGAAACGCCATCGCCAAGTTGCGCAATTGGGCGGCATCCACCTTTGCCGGATTTCTGCGCAATCGCACCGAGCTGCAGGAAAACCGGGATATTCTGGATAAATTTCAGTGACTGTAACATCCCCTCTGCCCCCTTTCGAAAGGTATTTAAGGGATGTAAAAATATATATTGCGCGGAAAATAGCCAGGAGATTCCTGCCTTCGCGCCGAAGGCGCTCCTTCGGAGCAGGAATGACCATAATAACCATTAACCGGTTGTCACCCCTGCGAAGGCAGGGGTCTCCTAAGATCACCACAGTACTTTTTTAGCAACAAAAAATCGAACACCAAATCGTTCGCGAAACTCGCGAAACCATTTTACAGGACAACGATGAATCAAACACCCTCGGTCAACGATCAGATTTTGCGCATCAAAGCGGGTATCCTCGCTTTTGTGATGGCGGTGATGTGCGGCGGCATCATTTTTATTATGACGGCGTGGCTGCTCATCAAAGGCGGTCCGTTTCCCGGATATCATTTGCGGCTGCTCGGCGAATTTTTTATCGGATACACAGTTTCGTGGCCGGGCGCGTTTATCGGGTTTTTTTATGGCGCACTCACCGGCGGCATCGCCGGATATGCGATCGGGATGATTTATAATCGCGTTGTCAACCTGCGGGTGAAAAGGATAAAGAGTGAAGGATAAAGGATAAAGGATAAATTTGATTCAGGGACACGACAGTGAAACGCCCTGTCTTAACACATTTGAACACACAACATATTTTGAAAAACAATCATCTAAAATCAACAAAACTGGTTACCACACCATTTCAACTGCGGTTGTTGCAGATTGCGATTGCCGGAATGGTGATCATCTCGGTGATCTGGCTCGGTTATGAATTCTGGCGACTGCTGTTTCAGGATTACCCGTTGGGTGCCATCGATTTGCGGCTGCGCCACAAAGAAGTTGCCCACTGGTTTTCCGGTTCGAAGGTGTATTATAACATCGGCACTGCTATTTATCCGCCGGCAAGTTATGCGCTCTTTTGGCCGTTTACCGGCTGGTTGTCGTTAACCGCGACGCGCTGGCTTTGGGCATTAACATCCATTATTGCATTATTTGGCATTTCCGCAATTTTAATCCGGGCATCCGCACTTCAAACAAAAAAAGAAATAATGTTCGCCGGGTTGATGCCGTTGGCAATTTACGCAACCGGCGCATCAATCGGTAACGGGCAGTTGCCCATCCACGTTGTTTTCGCGATTATTTTCGCGGCGATTTTGCTCAAACAAACCACCGCAACCTGGCAAAATAGCGCGATTGCAGCCGCATTATTTATTTTCGCGCTGATCAAACCAACCATGTCCGCACCGTTTTTCTGGGTGTTCCTGTTCGCGTTTGGCACCATTCGCCCCGGATTGATGATCCTTTCCGGCTACGCCGGATTGAGCGTGTTTGCCGGCATGTTTCAACCGGGAAACATCATCGAATTGCATCATCAATGGCTGGATAACGCACTGAAAGGCGTCACTTACGGCAGCAGTCGCGGTGGCGGCAACATTAATTTGCACGGATTGCTTAACGATTTGGGGTTGAACGGCTGGAATCTCGATATCTCACTCATCATGATTTTTGTGCTGGGCGCGTGGACGTTTTGGCATCGCAAAATAGATATTTGGCTGCAGTTGGGCGTTGCCGCGCTCGTCGCGCGTTTTTGGACATACCACATGTGGTATGATGATTTGCTGATTTTAATCCCGATGTTCGCCATTTTCCGGATCATGTTGCAGCAAAAACGTGACGGGAAATCTGCGCTGGCTGCCGGCATCCTGTTTGGCATTGCGCTGATGTTCTCCATTGCGCCGGGCGGGCTGTATCTGTTTCCCGAACCGTTTAACATGATTTATGTATTTTGCCAAAAAATAATCTGGCATGCGATGCTGTTTTATCTCTTATTTCAATCGCATGTGCAACGGCGGGCTGTCAACCATCCAAAGAACAGCGAAGCGCGGCACAAACCGGATGCCATAATCATCCGGCAAAAACCGAAATTGCGCACCGGCGCATTTTGAAATTTTCAAACAAATTTATGCGATAAAATATGCCGCTTTTTTCCATCATCATACCCACATTCAACCGGGCGGAGCAGTTGCGAAACTGCCTTTCGGCGATTGCAGCACTGGATTTCCCGGCGGATAATGTTGAGGTAATCGTGGTGGACGACGGCAGTAAGCTACCACCGGATGCCATTGTAAACATCTTTCGCAAATCGATGAAAATCAGTCTGTTAAGCCAGAAAAACACCGGTCCGGCTACAGCGCGAAACAATGGCGCAGATCGCGCAACCGGGCAATTTCTGGTTTTTACGGATGACGACTGCGCACCGGCAACGGATTGGCTGACCCAAATTGCCCGGCAAATCAAATCGACACCGCATGCGCTGATCGGCGGAAAAAGCATCAACGCAATTCCGGACAATATTTTCTCCGAAACCAGCCAATTGCTGATCGATTATTTGTATGATTATTTTGAATCGGCGAATCGCGACAGGCGATTTTTCACATCAAACAATCTGGTTGTCCCGGCGAATCTGTTTCACGAATTGGGTGGGTTTGACAGCGATTTCCCGCTGGCTGCCGGCGAAGATCGCGCGTTTTGCGAACGCTGGACAGCCAACGGCTGGCAATCCGTTTATCTGCCGGATGCAATAATCTATCATTTTCACGAACTGGATGTTGCGGGGTTTTGGCGGCAGCACTTCAATTACGGCTGCGGCGTACGGCAGTTGCGGCAGAACCGCCAACGACGCGACGCGGAAACGCCATCGCTGCAACCGCTGTCGTTTTATGTAAATTTGCTGATTTATCCGTTGCGGCGCGACCGTTCTTTTCGCGCGTTCGCCGGCGTTCTTTTGATGCTCATCGCCCAAATCGCCACGGCGGCGGGATATTTTTTCTCCAAAAAAAGCATGTCCGGCAAACCCATCGCCACCGGCGAAAGCCTCCCCGAAAATTTTTGACACTCCCCTACTTTCCGCTTTTTCTCGCTTCCTTTTTTCTCACCTCTCCAAATCACGCTATTCCATACCAATCAGATCGTTGTATATTTTTTTACTTCGCGAAAACAGCGGTAAAAAAATACGCATTGCCGTTCCTTTACTAACGGAATTGTCCACTTCGATACGCCCCTGATGCAGTTCCACAATTTGTTTGGTAATTGGCAAACCCATTCCCACGCCAAACCCTTTGGTGCTGAATAGCGGCTCGAATATTTTTTTCCGCAATTCCGGGGGAACACCCGGACCGTTATCTTCGATAACCACAAAAATACCGTTGCTGCCATCCCACGAAGAAATGGTGAGCCGATAGCGTTTGCTGCTGTCAATTTCGTCCAGCATCGCGTGGCAGGCGTTATCGATCAGGTTGATGAGGCACCGCCGGATTTGTTCGATATCGATCCGTAGGGCATGAGCAGCGTCCAGCTTCAGGCGCACTTCAATGGATTCATGGATATTCGATTCTTCGATCACTTCACGGATCAAATCGTTGATTTGCACGGTTTCCAGACAGAGTTTTGGCAATCGGGTGAAATCCAGCAATTCTTTGATGATCGTATCGCAGCGCTGAATATTGCGTTCCGCCCTTTCCAGCACCCTGTTTATGGTTTGGTCTTTTGGCACAATCATTTCATTGAGCGAAAAAAATGCGTTGCGTATCGTGCCGAGCGGATTGCGCAATTCGTGGCTGACTACGGTAATCAACTTTCCGAGATTGGCCAGCTTTTCCTGCGACAACAATCGCTCGTTGATTTGGCGAATCTCAACTATTTTCCCTTCAACCAGCAGCTCCAATTCTTTGTTTTTATTGACGATATCCGATGTTCGCCAGCGAAAGAACAACCATAATCCGATAATGAGCAACACAGCGATTAAATATCGAAACCACCAGGTATCCCAAAATGGCGGCAGAATGTTGATGCCAATACTCAAGATGTCGGACTCATTCCAGATACCGTCGCTGTTGGTCGCTTTTATGTTAAGCCGATAGGCTCCGGGATCCAGATTGGTAAATGTGATATCGCGTTTGGTGTGGAGTTGAATCCAGTCCTTATTGAAGCCTTCCAGCTTATATGCGTAATGATTTTTGGATGGCGAATTGTAATCCAGCGCGGCAAATTCGAATGAAAAAAAATTGTCCGTGTAATTGAGTTCAATGTTTTTTACGTCATGCGCCGCTTTCCCCAAATCAACGCTTTTATTAAATATTTTGAAATCCGTCATTCGCACCGGCGCTTCAAACGTTGAAATACCGAGATCTGACGGATAAAACATGTTTAATCCGTTGACACCGCCAAAAAACATTTCACCGGATTTTCCTTTAAAAAATGCTTTCGCGTTAAATTCGTTATCCTGCAAACCATCCTCGATATCATAATTTTTGAAGGTGCCGGTACGGATATTAAATTTGGAAATTCCTTTGTTGGAACTCATCCACAAATTGCCTTCTTCATCTTCGAGAATGCCGTAAACAACATTGTTCGCCAAATCGCTTTTGGATGTATAATGGTTAAAATATATCGTTCCGTCCGGCTGTTCGATCATCTCCACCAAACCGCCGCCGGCGGTTCCCAGCCACAATTTACCGGCAAAATCCGGATGTTTCGATTCGTAAATGACTTCGATACGCCGGGCTCTTAAACCTCCCGGTAGCAACGGATTATACATATACCGCCGGAAACTATCCGACTCAGGCAGGTATTGGTTTAGGCCGGAGATAGTGCCAAACCATAATCGCCGGCGGCTATCTTCAAATATATAGGTGCTTTGATTACTGCTAATGCTGGAAGAATCAGCCGGATCGTGATAATAATTTATAAACTGATCGGTTCCCTGTTTTAACCGGCTGACGCCAAAATATGTGCTGACCCACAACTTTCCGCGGAAATCCCGCAGGATACCGGTAACAATCCTACCGGCAAACGCCTTATTATCCGGCGCTACCGAATGGAATACTTTGATCTGATCGGTGGTGCGATTGAGTTGATAAAGCTCCGTTCCCTCGGTTCCCAGCCAGAGAATCTCTCCGTTACTTTCAGGGTCTTCGTAAATACTGTAAAGTACCGGCAGGCGGAACCATTCTTCATTGTCGATCAACTGCTTTCTGGCAATTGAATTGGTTGTTCTGTCCAGCAAATATAAACCACCATAGGTGCCCAGCCAAAGGATGCCATCTGGGTCTTCATAAATAGAACGCACACTTTCCCAACGGCTGTTTGGTGAAGCGTTAACAGGATAGGATGAAAATCGTCTGGTGGTTTTCGATAAACTATAGGCGCCATAGCCATTTGAGCCAAGCCATAATGATCCGTCGCGGTTTACCATTGCGGTTTGAATAGAAGCAACGATATTATCGCTAAAATCAAACAGCTTATCACCGGCGGTTTGATCTGGATTATAACGGATTAGCCCTGAAAAACCATAGATATAGAGTTCATTTTCAAACTCGATGGCACCATGCACTCGCTTTTCATTTTTTTGCAATGCCTGTTCCCAACGCTCTTCAACAAAATTGAACTCAAACAATCTCGACATGCCGGCTTCGTAGGTTATGCCCAACCATAATCGATCCATTGAGTCACAATAGATGAAATCTTTTAAGTCGGTTGAGAATAATTTTTGGGGATCTTTGTAATAATTTTTAAACTCACCGGTGGCTTCATCCAAAACACTTAAAACCCTGTTTTTCAGAATCCAGACGATACCGTTTGAATCGATCTCAATTTGCTCTTGAATATACCCATCCGATGGATGTTCCTTAAACCAATAGTATTTGGGATTACTTACGCTGTCACCATTCATGGTAAACTTTACCAACCCATCATGATGAAATACCCAAAGATTTTGAAACCGGTCTTTCTTTAGCGCATAAATGCTAATTAATGTATCCGGATTGTTGTTTTCGAATCCCAGGTTAAATCTGGAAAAATTCCCGGTTTCGTTGTCCAGAATTGAAATTCCGCCGGCAAGCGTGCCCACCCAAATTTTGTTGCCGGGCATTTCGATCATGCATTTGATATTGTTATCCGAAATGCTGGTGCTGTCTGCCGGATTGTGGTAATATTTCCGGAATTCGTAGCCGTCATAACGGTTCAGCCCGTCATCTGTGCCCAGCCATACAAAGCCATAACCATCTTGCAGAATGCAATTGACCTTGTTCTGGGAAAGCCCTTCCGCAACGGACAACCGTTTAAATTTGAGCAATTGTTGATCTGCAAGCAGATCGTTAAATTGCCACAAACACAATATGTAAACGGATAATAAACAAGATCTTATTATTCGCTCTGCAACACCATTACTGCGCTTCAATCCCTTTACTGCCCGCATTTTCATTTTTCTCATTTTGATTGACAGGTAAACAAATAATAACGGATGTCCCTTTTCCAAAAGCACTGTTTATCGTTATCGATCCGCTGTGGCTTTCGACAATTTGTTTAACGATCGGCAAGCCCAAACCAACGCCAAAGGCTTTGGTGCTATACAACGGTTCAAAAATTTTTTCGAGCTGTTTTTGGGGAATGCCACACCCGGAATCTGTTATGGTAACGGTGACAGTTTGACCGTCGGCGTGGGTTGCAACAAAAAGCTCATCCGATTGTTTGACGGGTTTATCGATTGCGGCATCTGAATTGGCCATTGCGGCACAGGCGTTATCCAGCACATTGGTGACGCATCGGTGAAACCGTTCCCGGTCGATATTTACGCTGCAACCGGCTGAGAAATCGCAAACCAACACCACATTTTCCGGCAACATATATTCGCCGAGCAAGCTTTCCAGCCATCGGTCCACGGTTGTTTTCTGGAAATAATTTTGGGGTCTGCGGGTGTAATCCAGCAATTCCTCGATAATGCGGTCGCAGCGTATAATATTGCGTTCCGCCCGCACCAACGCTTTTTCAATACCCAGCTGGTGACCGGCAGTGCGCTCCTTCACCACAAAAAAGGAGCTGCGAACAGCACCGAGCGGATTGCGCAATTCGTGGCTGACCACGGCAATTAACTGACCCAGCGTTGCCAGCTTTTCTTTGATCAGCAGTTCTTTTTGCGCTTCTTCGAGCGCATCTGTGCGCAGTTCGACCAGTTGTTCCAGTTCGTACCGGTAATTTGCCAGTTCGGCTTCGTTATGGCGTCGCTGGGTGATATCCTCGCCGGAGCTGAGCACACCGATTATTTTTCCGTTCGGATCGCAGATTACCGTGCTGTTGCAGGTAATCAACCGTTCTTCGCCAATGCGATTGAGTAATGCAAATTCCGTATATTCAATATTTTCAAGCTGACCGGAAACCAGTTCATCAAACAAATAGCGGGCACCTTTGCGATAATTTTCCGAAATAAAATGGGTGAACCAGTTTTTCCCGATTATTTCCTCACCGCTCATTTTGAGGACTTCGCAACCTCTGCGGTTGATTTTGATGACTGTGCCATCGGTCGCCAGAACAACCAAAATGCTGCCGGCAGTCTGGAAATACATTTCCGACCGGTCGCGTTCCGCTTTAAAAAATTCTTCGGCTTCCTTTCTGCGGGTGATGTCCGAAAAGCTGTAAATAATATGCCGGATATCTCCATTTGCATCCAGTTGCGGAACGGCGTTCACCAAAACCCAGGTTGGTTCCGGTTTTTTATCGTGCACAATTTGTAACGCCAGATTGCGTTCCGGCTCCCGCGATTCCAACACTTTCCGCACGGGCAATTCATCGGGCATCAGCTCGCGGCCATCTTCATACATCAGTTTCCAGCCGGCCGGATAAGGCTCTTTCCCGTTTAGTTGACCGGGTGTTAAATCCAGCAATTTTAATGCTTTATCATTATAATGAACCACGTTGGAATCATGCGAAACCAGCATCAAACCAATTTCAACATATTTCACCAGAGATTCGATAACCTGTTCACCGGATTGTATGGTTCGTGCGTCATCTTTGCGCTTATCAATGTTCAAACAAATACCGGTAACCCGTTCCGGCAAACCGTCATCATTATAATGCACCTGAATCCGGTCCTCGATCCAGTGCTGTTCGCCGTTTGGCCAAATCACCCGGAATTCATCTGAATGACTGGTGATTTTTTCATTGAAAATTTTTTCCCACCGATTTTTTATTCGATCACGATATTCCGGCTCAACCAGTTCCAAAAATTCTTCGAAACCGGGCACCGGGCTGTTTTCCGGTAATCCGTATAATTTGAACGCGCCCCGGGACCAGATGACTTTGTCATTGACCATATCTACCGTCCAGGTGCCCATTTTTGCGGTTTCCATTGCCAAACCAAGAAATTCGGTGCTTTCTTTAAACGCAATTTCCATGCGTCGGCGATGCACCACATTCGCAAAAATTTCCGCAACCAGCGTGGCTCTGGAAATCCAGATTTTTGACCATTTGCGGGTTTCAAAATAAGTGCTTAACCCAAAATAACCGTAAATTTCCGAATAAATTTTCAGCGGAATTACAAATAGCGATTTTGCCAGCAACTTGTCATATAACTGTATTTCTTCAGTTGCGGTTTCCGGGATATCACTCCGATCAGAAATGATAACGGTTTCCCCATATTTAAATTTCCGGATATATTGGGGCAGGTCGGAAATTTTGATCGATGAAACCACCGGATAATTATCCGGAACGTTCGGCGCTGCCCATTGGTAAACCCGTTCCGGCTGCTTTAAATCCAAACTTGCCAAAAAAAGTGTGCAGCGATCCACTTTGCAGAAATTACCGAGTTTCTCCAAAGCTATTTCGATGCCCTGATCAACCTGCGAATGGTCGTGTTTGATAAAAACGGTGGAAATTTCCGAGAGCAGGCGTTCGAAAGCCAACTGCTCCTCTTTTTCCAGTTGATATTGCCGGCGGGCGACGGCATTCACAAACATTTCCCCAACCAATTTGAAATATCGCTGTTGCAAATCGTCGAGAATCTGTTTTTCAGCGGAAAAATCGAACGCGATATGTCCCACCAACTGTTCTTCAATCAGCATCGGAATGACGATACTGGAGCGGATTCCGGATTCTGTGACCATTTGCCAGTCGATATCGCCACGCGCCGCGATAGATTGTTTAAAAACAAATGGTTCCCCGGTTCGGACCTGTTGGAAATACCATTGATTTTCATTAAGCGACAGCCATTTTCCGGCGTCGGCAAAATCCGGAGCACCGGTTTTTCGCCACTCAAAAAAGCGTTCGAGAAACACTTCATCTGCATTTATTTTGTAAATGCAGCATCTGTCCGCCCCCAAAAATTCGCTCAATTCGATGAGGCTTTGGCCGATGGCTTCGTTCGCAACATCCGAATTCATATTGATAAACCGGGTGGAAATTCGCGACAAAATGGTGGCATACGCCTCGCGTTCCCGGCTGCGCAGCTGCCGTTTGATATTCAACAGCGCCATCGCAAAAACCCGTGCAATAATAAACGATTGATTGATGGTGTGTGGCAGCCAACCGACAGCCGGTTTGTTGGTTGCGCCAATCAGGATACCCAACTTTGTGGTGCTATCCACGAGCGGCACCGCAAACAGAGTTTGCATCTCTTTTGCAAACAGCATGTCGCTGCCGGGTGTTGATTTTAAATCATTTAAAGTGTTAATAATAAAGGGTTTGGCATTATCCAAAATTTCACTGAAAACGGGATATTTTTGAAGATCGATCGTTACGGATTTATTCATGGCTTCGCTGAACGCGGGTTTGCACCAAATATATTTCCGGGCCAATTGCTGCGTATCCGGGCTGATTTCGTAAATAGCGCAACATTCGGTTTCCAGAAAACGGGCAACGTTTTGCAGCGATGCGTTAATCAGTTGGGTTGCATTTTCCAGATTCAGGTTGATACATCGTTGGGAAATTTCCGTGAGGGTTGATTCAAAAATCAGCCGGTTATCCAGCTCTTTTTCCACTTTTTCGCGATTTTCGATTTCCGCTTTCAGTTGCCGGTTATGGGCTTTTATGCCGGAAAGCCGCCAACGATACACCAGATAACCGGCCAATCCCGCCACCATTACCACCAACATTCGCAACCAGAAATTCCCGGAAATGGCTCCCCAATCAACAAATGCAGATTTCGCAAAAGCATTGCTCACCCAAAAAAGGGTTGCCGATTGAGCGAACAGCGCCGTTTTGCGGTGTATTTTTGATTTTGCAAATGGATTTGTTTTAAGAATTTGAGGTATCGGGAAACAGCGAAATCCTGTCATAAACGTGAATGCTCCACCCTCAAATGATCATTCTGTTATGGTAGGCAGTTCCGAAAGCATGACCTGCGATTTTACCGGCAATTGTCGGCGCCAATCATAAAACCACCGGAAAATGGTACATTTGAACCCCATTTGCCGGTAACGGATCATCCCAACATCTGCAATGCGCAGCTTGCCAAATTGAAAACTTACGCCACCCTTGATTGTAAATGCATCTTCAATATAATATTGTTGATGCCGGAAAAGTTAGTGGAATATTGGCTTTTTTAGCGCAGCAAAATTGCCCTGACCGGCGATGCTTCACCATCGGGAATGTTGAGTGGCAACGCGATCAGGGTGTATTTTCCTGCGGGCACATCGCGTAAATTGACGCCCTCCAAAATGAAAATACCGTTGCCCAGCACCGCGTGATGCGCCGGAAAATCCGGATCATCGGGATCTTCGATGGTAATATAATCGATGCCCACCAACGCCACTTTTTTCTCAACGCATGCATTTGCGGCATCTGCGGAAAGATACACATAATCTTTGGTATATTTTCCGTTGCAACAGGAACCTGTCAGGGAATTTGCGGTTTTGAACAGCAACGCCGTTCCCGGTTCCGGCGATGCCGCGTGAACATCCGCTGCGAAGATGGCTTCCGGGCTGTCAATTTCCACCACCGTTGCGGAAAGAATGAAATCTGCGGGTGCGTAATCGCCCAGCCGTTTGCCGTTTTCGATGAAATGCGACGGCATATCGATGTGCGTGCCCGAATGTGCGCTCATTCGCAAACCGCTCAGCTCGCAAATGCCGCTTTCGGGAATATTCATCAGCACTTCGCGCTCAAACGCGGGGTCGCCGGGGAAAGTGATGGACTCATCACCCAACCGGACGCTGATATCAAAAATTTGTTCGAATTGTAATTTCATGGGGATTTCAACTTGATCGTTTGGGAAATCTTCGGTAAATTTTTCGTTGAAAATCACGGTAAATTATGACTTCACCCACAACCCGGCATCCGGAAATTAATCTGTCTGCCGTCATTTTAGCCGGTGGCAACAGCACCCGTTTTGGCGCACCAAAAGCGCTGGCTATTTTCAACGGCAAATCGTTGCTGGAAATAGCCATTTCGCTGGCGCAACAAATCGCCCCAAAAATACAGCTCAGCTGTAACGATGTCAACGTTTTTTCCCGCGCCGGATTGCCGGTAATCCGCGATGCCAACCCCGGCACCGGTCCGCTCGCCGGGATAACTGCCGCACTGGAAATTGCCGAAACAGATTGGGTCGCATTCATTCCCTGCGATATGCCGCTGCTCAACCGCAGCGTTTACGATGCGCTGTTGGCAAACCTGGGAGATGCGCCGGTAGTTGCCGCATCGCATCGCGGAAAAGAACCGCTGGTTTCTGTGTGGCCGGTTTCCTCGCTGTCGCGGCAGCCGTTCCGGGAAGCGCTGGCGGAGCAAAATTTTGCGCTGCATCAGCTGCTTTCCGCATTGGACGCAACGTTTGTGGATATGACCGTTGCGTTGCCGGATTACCGCCCGCAGATTTTCGCCAATATCAACACACCCTCGGATTTGGCTGAAATCGCAGCAAATTTCCAGCAGCCAAATAGTTGATTGACAAAAGTTTAGCAAAAATTTTGGGCGGGAATCAACTGCGCTTTTTAACGCCACGCCGATAAATATTTTCCTGCAGATATGCTTCGTTCCGGGGATCGCTGAGGATGCTTTTTCCGGCGGGATTGTATCCGAACACCAACTCCACAAAACGGTTGATGATGAATCCGGTCACGCCCCAAATGACCGCGTGTTTGAAATAATAATAATACACCGGATACACTTTATCGCCGAATGTCTTTTCTTTCATCTCAAAAAATTCGTCGGTGAGAAACAAACTTAGCGGCACTTCCAGCAGTTCGGCGACTTCATCCGCGCTGATGTTGTGGGGATAGGGATAGGGCATGGTTGCCACAAAAGGTGTCACCAAAAAATCGGTGATTGTCGGAAAATCATCGAGCTGCCCGAGAATCCGGAGCTGCTCCGGCGGGATGCCCACTTCTTCATCGGTTTCCCGCAACGCGGTTTCCGCCAAAGTGCTGTCCTGTTCCTCCCATGCACCACCGGGAAAAGAGACCTGCCCTTTGTGGTGCAGCACCTTTTCCGATCGCATGGTGAACAAAATATGGGCTTCCCCGTTTTTATTGAAAAACGGCAGCACAACGGCAGCCGGCAGAAAGCCGTGAATCTGCAGCTCACGGGGAGTGCGCCCGTTCAACACCTGTTTGATTTGCGAAACTGCGGCATTAAATTCCATTGTAATCACTTGTTTTTCTTGCGTTTACCAAAAATCAATCTATACCGATTTCCAGATGCGATGGGCTTGGCATCGCACCCGGAACATTTTCACAAATTGATAAATATTCAGTTATCACACAAGAAAAAACTGTTTTGCAGCTCAGTGTTTTCGCACCATCCGCAACATTTTTATATTGATAACCACAAACCGGTACAGTTGCCAGAAAATATTTGTGCGCATCGTTTTGGTAAATTGCGTTGGCACCGGCGGATAAAAATTTTGTCCGTAGGGTGTCCGGTCAGCGTCTGCTTTTTGTTCAGGCTGGTTTTGCTCTGCCATTTGTGTATCTCCTCTATTTCGATTTCAACATTGTTCGATGTTTTTGTTTTTTAGGCGCTTCGTGAAGCGCCTCTACGCGGTCGGGGCCGGAAACCGGTTTTTTGGTTTCCGTTATTCCGGCACAATCCGCCACATCGGATTGGCTTTGGCTTTGTAAATAAACGCGTGGTGAAGCAAATATTTGATCCAGTGCCCCGCAAGCCCAATTTCGCCGGTGGTGTAATTCAAATCCCGTCCCGTGCCGGGAAAACGGTTGAAATCGGGGATAATCGGATACATCGTCATCGAAACCGCAGTTCCGCTGAAGAAATTTGCACCCGCAGAAGCGATGCAAGCCGCACCCATATTCGCCAACGATGCCTCGCGTTTGGGGCGATCTGCTTTTCCTTTCATCATATCCACAATGTTCAACGCGACCTGTCGCGCCATAACGCCGGATGGCATGCCGGTTCGCGGCGGCGTCGGGAAAATCGGCGTTCCGTTGGGGCTTTTCATCGGTTTGGAAATGGCGTGCGGCGGTGCAAAAGCAATGCCCACGGCAAAAATATTTTTGTATTGGGGATGCTGGTAGGTTTTCGGCCAATCCGCCGGCGACCATTCTTCGTACGGTTTCGATTGGTAATCCGCATCAACAATCATAAAACCGTTCGGCGCGAAAAGCTTGTTGGTGATGTCCGCTTCATTTTTGTCGAACGCTTTCATCCCCACACCGGAAAACGGGGGCAGCAGCATGGCAAAATCGAATCCGACGGTTTTTTCCTCGCCATCGAGATTTTCGTATGACAATTCTTTTTTGCCAACTTCTTTCACATGCGCACGGGTGATCCACTCTATGCCGCGCTCCGTATATAAAGACTCCGTAAATACCCTCGAATGCGTGACATAGCCGCCGCGCTTTACGTGCATACCGCCAATTCCAAAATCGCCCAGCTCCTGTTCGTTGGAAATCCAGATGATTTTGGCTTTGTCCCGCACTTTGCGGCGCTGCAGTTCGTATTCTACGTTAAATAAATATTCGAACGCTGCGCCCTGGCAGGTGCAATTACCGTGTCCGGTGCCGATCACCAAAGTCTTTTTCTCACCGCGTTTCATTTGTTCGGTTAATTCATCGAGCATTTTGGCGGTTTGCGCAGCGTGATCGTATGTGCAAACGGACAAGCTGTTCCGGTGTGGTCCCAGACCTTCGGTGGCTTCAAATTTCAGCTTTGGTCCGGTCGCGTTGATCAAATAATCATAGGTCACCGCTTCCAGCTGCCCCTGTTTTTCGGGAGCTGTATATTCAACCATCACATGCGGTTTGGCATTGGCAGCGCCACCTTCCGGGTGAATGCTGATCGCTTTCGCCTGATAATAAGTGATGCCTGTTTTCTTGTAAACCGGCCCCAACGGAAAGGTAACCTGGGCAGGTTTCATCAATCCAACCCCAACCCAAATATTGGACGGAATCCAGTTCCATTGGCTATTGGGTGTAATTACAGCAACTTCGTGTTTGCTGCCCAGTTGTGCTTTGGCATGAAGTGCAGCCGTCTGCCCCGATATGCCCCCACCAAGAATTAAAAGTCGCGCCATCTCTTTTCTCCTCAATTGCCGGATTATGTTAAATGATCCACCCCAACGAATAAAGTATAACAAAAAAACATAAATAAAGCGATGTATATATTTGTTTAGATATGTTTATCCGATCCGGGTTACAGAGAGGGGAACAGATTGCAAAGAAAACATTATTTTATAACGTTTTTTAAGAGGGAATCACTGCATTTCAGTTGTTGAAATTTTTTCAGGGATGCAAATCAGCTTTAGTGCGATTCGATTGCAGTTGATGTATCGCGTTGAAATGCCGGGCATAAATTAGCTTCGGAAGGATTACAGCAAATAAAAAAGCCGAAAAGCATTTTCATTTTTTCGGCTTTCAGAAAACAATCAATCTGGTGAACAATCGTGTGGCTGTCGATGTCGATGGTGCTGGAGGCGGGACTCGAACCCGCACGCCCTTACGAGCACTACCCCCTCAAGATAGCGTGTCTGCCAATTCCACCACTCCAGCAGGGGGATTAATTGTCGGAATTATTGTCGTTTTGGCTATCGTCAGCCGGCGTTTGAGCAGGTTGCTCCTGCACGGGTGAGTCAACAGCCGGCGGCGCGGTTAACGGCGACGTAGTTTGCTGCTGATCCAACAGTTTTTGCTGCGTTTTACTGTTGATGGATTCTGTCTGGGTGCTCATAATGCTGATCACCAAACAGAGTAGCGCATACGTAACAGCAAGCCCGACGGTGGTTTTCTGCAGAAAAGATGATGCGCCTCTGGCACCCAAAATTCCGCCGGAACTGCCCATTCCGCCAAATGAACCTGCCAAACCGCCACCTTTGCTGGCTTGCATCAGGATGACGACAATCATTAAAATACTGCAAAGCACAAATAAAGAAACTAAAAATCCGTATAACATTGATTTCTTCTCCATTAAGAATTTTATAGCGAGCAAATATAGATGATGCAACTGATCTTTTCAAGCATTTTTTCAGTTTATCCATTGAAATATTTTATGTAACCGGGCTGTTAATTTAAGCATTTGTAATGATATTGCAAATATTGCTTCGCATCGATTAACGCATATTTTCACCCGGCAAATTTCGCCGATGAAGCTTCAGAAAAATAATTCCCTTTTTTGCAAAGAACTTGATTTTAATTGATAAAGGTGGTTTATTCATTGTGATTTAAACAACTTCAAATATGCCGAATTTGGGTTGTTTTATTTTCATTTACCGAATATCTGATTGAAGAGATGTCTATTTTCCCCTTACCTTTGCCGCGAACTTTTTTTCACTTAATTTTTCATGAACCCATGGGTTTGACAATTCATTATTACAGCCATTTTGGTTGTATAAAAAATAAACCTAAACTACAGTAAGGAAGTCATGGCAGCACAAGCATTTAAAGTGTCCCTGGCAACGACTATTGTAAAAAAAATCGTAATGGCAATTACCGGATTATTTCTGGTATTTTTCGTTATCATGCACATGCTGGGGAATCTTTCATTCGTTTTCGGTGGTCCTGATGCCTACAATCTTTATACGTATAAATTAACAAGTTTGGGGCCACTGTTATATTTAGTTGAACTGGTTTTGCTGGTTGCATTTTTGGCACACGCATTTAGTGGTATCAGCGTTACGGCTATCAGCAGACAGGCGCGGCCATCCCGCTATCACAAATTAAACAGCACCGGCGGTGCCAGCAAACAGACTGTTTTTTCCCGGTCGATGGCTGTTACCGGGATAATTTTGTTGGTTTTCACGGCAATCCACCTCATCTCGTTTAAGTACGGCACACATTACGAAACCACCGTTGATGGCGTTGTAATGCGGGATATGTACCGGCTGGTCGATGAAAAATTTCAAAGTCCGGTGTATGCCATTGGCTATATCGCAGTGATGCTGTTATTGCTCGGGCACGTTCGTCACGGATTTTGGAGTGCGTTTCAGTCGCTGGGCACGAACAAGCCTAAATACTCTAATACACTGTATTTTTTAGGCTTAGTAATTGCTGCAGTTGTAGGATTTGGGTTTATGGTAGTGCCGATAGCTGTATTTTTCGGTCAATATTTAGCCGGTTAATCTTCGGAGGATTCCATCAATGGCAACAACAGAAAAAACAATATTGGATAGTAAAATCCCATCCGGGCCAATAGAACGGAAATGGGAAATCCACAAAAACAACATCAAAGTCGTTAGCCCGAACAACAAACGTAAATTTAATATTATTGTTGTGGGAACCGGTCTAGCCGGTGCTTCCGCTTCCGCATCGTTGGCGGAATTGGGTTATAATGTGCAAACCTTTTGTATTCAGGATTCACCGCGCCGGGCGCACAGCATCGCGGCTCAGGGCGGCATTAACGCAGCAAAAAACTATCAGAATGATAATGACAGCGTTTTCCGGCTCTTTTACGACACCGTAAAAGGTGGCGACTTCCGGGCACGGGAAGGCAATGTGTATCGTTTGGCGGAGTTGAGCGCTAATATTATCGATCAATGTGCTGCTCAGGGTGTGCCGTTTGCCCGCGATTACGGCGGATTGCTCTCCAACCGTTCGTTCGGTGGTGTGCAGGTTTCCCGCACATTTTACGCCCGCGGACAAACCGGTCAGCAATTGCTGCTGGGCGCATACGGCTCACTGATGCGTCAGGTTGATCTCGGTAACGTGCAACTCTACTCCCGCCGCGAAATGCTCGATCTCGTGGTTATCGACGGAAAAGCGCGCGGCATCGTTACCCGCGATCTGGTTACCGGAGCGGTCGAACGCTATGTTGGCGATGCGGTTGTGCTCTGCACCGGCGGCTATGGCAATGTGTATTATCTGTCCACCAACGCAAAAAATTCAAACGCAACCGCAGCATGGCGGTGCTATAAAAAAGGCGCGTTTTTCGGGAACCCCTGTTTCACCCAGATTCACCCGACCTGCATCCCGGTTTCCGGCGATTATCAGTCCAAACTAACGCTGATGAGCGAAAGTTTACGGAACGACGGACGTGTCTGGGTGCCCAAAAAAGTTGGCGACAATCGTCCGCCGAGCCAGATTCCCGAATCGGAACGCGATTATTATCTCGAACGTAAATACCCGTCATTCGGTAACTTAGTGCCGCGCGACGTAGCATCGCGAAACGCAAAATATGCTTGCGACGACGGCAATGGCGTTGGCGAAACCAAACTGGCGGTGTATCTCGATTTTGCAGATTCCATCAAACGCCTCGGCGAAGATACCATTCGCGACCGCTACGGCAATTTGTTCCAAATGTATGAACGCATCACCGGCGAAGATCCGTACAAATTGCCGATGCGCATTTATCCCGCCGTTCACTACACCATGGGCGGATTGTGGGTCGATTACAATTTGATGAGCAATATTCCCGGATTGTATGTTCTCGGCGAAGCGAACTTTTCCGATCACGGCGCAAACCGTTTGGGCGCCAGCGCATTGATGCAAGGTTTGGCAGATGGCTATTTTGTGATTCCCTACACCATCGGCGATTATCTGGCGACAACCGATCTGCCGAAAGTCGGCACGGAAGAAAAAGCGTTCGCAGAAGCCGAAAATTTTGTACAGGAACGCACCAAACATTTGCTGGGCGTTAAAGGCAAGAAAACCGTTACCCAAATTCATCGCGAACTGGGCATGATTATGTGGGATAAAGTTGGCATGTCCCGCGATGCCAAAGGGTTGAACGAGGCGCTGGAACGCATTCCGGAATTGCGCAAAGATTTCTGGAACAACGTGAACATTCCCGGCGATGCCAAACATCTCAACAAAAATCTGGAATTTGCCATGCGCGTTGCCGATTTTCTGGAACTTGGCGAGCTGATGGCGCGTGACGCACTCACCCGCGAAGAATCCTGCGGCGGTCACTTCCGCGAAGAATTTCAGACACCGGAAGGCGAAGCACGGCGCGATGATGAAAAATTCACTCACGTTGCCGCATGGGAATACAAAGGTGATGACGAAAAACCGGTTCGTCACGAAGAATCGCTGACGTTCGAGAATGTGAAGCTGACCCAGCGCAGCTACAAATAAACTGAATAAAATGAACGATTTAACTCAATATCGACAAAGGGCAATTTAAATGAGCGACGAAAAATTATCCTTAAAATTGCTAATCTGGCGCCAGCCTTCCGGACATGAGGAAGGACAAATGGTGCCCTATCAACTCGACAATATATCGCCCCACATGTCCTTTCTGGAAATGCTGGACGTTTTGAACGAACAGTTGATTCACGAAGGCAAAGATCCCATCGAATTTGATAACGATTGCCGCGAAGGCATTTGCGGCATGTGCAGCCTGGTGATCAACGGCATTGCCCACGGTCCCGAACGGGAAACCGCAACCTGCCAGCTTCACATGCGCCATTTCAAAAACGGCGATACCGTAACCATCGAACCGTTTCGCGCCAAAGCATTTCCGGTGCTGAAAGATTTGACGGTGGACCGGACTTCATTTGACCGCATCATAGCCGCCGGCGGCTATGTTTCGATGAATACCGGCAACGCACCGGATGCCAACGCAATTCCTATCGCCAAAGAAATGGCGGATCTCTCGATGGACGCAGCCCAGTGCATCGGCTGTGGCGCATGTGTGGCGGCTTGCCCCAACGCATCTGCCGCGCTGTTTGTGGGCGCGAAAATTGCGCAATACACCTATTTACCGCAGGGACATCCCGAACGGAACCGCCGCGCTGCCCGAATGGTCATGCAAATGGACGAAGAAGGTTTCGGCAATTGCTCCAACCACGGCGAATGCGAAGCCGTCTGCCCGAAAGGCATTTCCATCCAGAACATCGCAACCATGCGCCGGGAATACCTGAAAGCTGTCATCGCGTTGTAAATTCAGCAAAAAATTCGTAAACAACCCAAAGGCTGTTCCAACCGGACAGCCTTTTTTATTTGCCTAACCTGATAAAACTGTTATATTTATTTTATTATTCGTCTTCAATTTCTATTTTTTTTTACTCATCAACCGAGGTCCCTTTATGAGCCAACACATCAAATTTTTTGAACAGGTTAACAGGAATTTTGATATTGCATCCCGCTATTGCAATTATCCGAAAGGGTTGCTGGAACAAATCAAAATTTGCAACAGCGTTTATCACATGACCTTCCCGTTAAAACGCGACGACGGGTCGATCGAAGTGATTCACGCCTGGCGGGCGGAACACAGCCAGCATAAATTGCCCACCAAAGGCGGCATTCGCTACGCGATGACGGTAAACGAAGATGAAGTGATGGCGCTCGCCGCACTGATGACATACAAATGCGCAATCGTTGACGTGCCGTTTGGCGGCGCAAAAGGCGGTATCAAAATCAGTGCGCACAACTATTCCGTTGCCGAACTGGAACGGCTCACCCGGCGCTATACATTTGAATTGGTGAAAAAGAATTTTATCGGACCCGGCATCGATGTTCCGGCACCGGATTACGGCACCAGTTCCCGGGAAATGGCCTGGATCGCCGATACCTACACCGCGCTCACCGGCGGACAACTGGATTCGCTCGCATGCGTGACCGCAAAACCGGTCGGTCAGGGCGGCGTTCGCGGACGAACCGAAGCCACCGGACGCGGCGTTTATTACGGCATCCGGGAATTTTGCAGCATCAAAGAAGACATGAAAGAAATTGGGCTGACACCCGGAATTGAAGGCAAAACCGTTGTGGTGCAAGGGCTTGGCAACGTGGGTTATTACGCCGCAAAATATTTGCAGGAAGCCGGCGCAATAATCATCGCTATCGCGGAATACAACGGCGCAATTTACAACCCGAAAGGGCTGGATGTTGAGGCGGTTGCCAATCACCGCAAAGAAACCAAAAATATCCTCGATTTTCCGGGTGCCAAAAACATCGAAAACAACATCGAAGCGCTGGAAATCGAATGCGATATTCTGGTTCCCGCAGCGCTGGAAAACCAGATCACGATGGAAAATGCGCCCCGGCTCAAAACCAAAATTATCGCGGAAGCTGCGAACGGTCCGGTAACTTCCGAAGCCGCAGAATATCTGCTGAAAGCCGATGTGCGTATCCTGCCGGACATGTATCTCAACGCCGGCGGCGTTACCGTTTCCTATTTTGAATGGCTCAAAAACCTCTCGCACGTGCGGTTCGGGCGAATGAGCAAACGTTTTGAAGAAGACAGCAATCGCAAAATCCTGAAAGCGCTGGAAGATTTGACCGGCAAAAAATTGTCCACCTCACTCGTCGATCAAATTGCCCACGGCCCGGACGAGCTGGATTTGGTGAATTCCGGGCTGGAGGAATCGATGGTTTCGGCGTATCACGAAATTCGCGAAACCCGCAACCGGCAAAACGAACCGGTTTCGCTGCGGACAGCCGCGTTTATCAACGCCATCGAAAAAGTTGCCGTTTCCTACCGCGAAATGGGCATTTTTCCCTGATCCGTTTTTCAAACACCTATTTTTTCACACAAAAAGCGCAGACCTGTTTCTGCGCTTTTTGTGTTTTTTGCAGCACTTTTATTCGGGGCATCCATTTGTTATATTGGGAACCAAAAACGGAATATTTTTGAATGATGGCAACAGAACAACACATTTACGACGTGATCATTATTGGCGGCGGACCGGTCGGTTTTTCCTGCGGGATTGAAGCAACGCTGCGCGGATACAACTATTTGATGATTGAAAAAGGCTGTCTGGTCAACTCGATTTTTCATTTCCCGACGAACATGACATTTTTTTCCACATCGGAGCGGCTGGAAATCGGCGAAGTGCCGTTTATCTCCCACGGCTACAAACCCACCCGCCGCGAAGCGCTCGAATATTACCGGCGCGTCAAAGAAAAATGGGATCTGAATGTCGCGATCCGCGAACGCGTAACGGATGCGGAAGGCGAATTCGGGAATTATCGCGTGAAAACCGACAAAGGCGTTTATTTCGCAAGATCCGTTATTGTCGCCACCGGATTTTACGATCATCCCAATTTGATGAACGTGCCCGGCGAACATCTGCCCAAAGTAAAACATTATTTTGATGAGCCGCATCCTTACGCATTTCAAAAGATAGCCGTTGTCGGCGCGGGAAATTCATCGGTGGATGTCGCGCTGGAAACCTTCCGTCGCAGCGCTGAAGTTACGATGGTTATCCGCGAAAGCGAGATGAAATCGTCCGTCAAATATTGGGTGCGACCGGATATCGACAACCGCATCAGCGAAGGTTCCATCAAAGCATATTTCAATTCGGAAATTTGCGATATCCGGGAAACCGACATCGATATCCGCACGCCCGAAGGAATCATCACCATCGAAAATGATTATGTGCTGGCAATGACCGGCTATCGCCCGGATTATTCATTTTTGAAACATCTGGGAATCGCGATTTCAAATGACGAGTCACAAACGCCTGTTTATAATGAAGATACCTTCGAGAGCAATCGCGCAGGGATGTTTTTGGCCGGCGTTGTTTGCGGCGGTTTGAACACCGGACGCTGGTTTATCGAAAACGCCCACGACCACTCGACCCGAATTTTCAACCGGCTGGACACCCTGTTTAACCGAAAAAAATAATCTGCACCGATACCACAGAAATCTGACCCGGTTGAGGCAAAATTTTGTTTCAACCGGAACCTCTCCCCATATTAGCTGTTCAATTGATTTGCCGCCGAATCGGAACGAATACGTTTTATCAACAGATGACACTTTTTTGCGATGAACCGCTCAGTTAGTCATTAACCGAGAAACAGGAGAAATCTATGCCAAATTATGCACACCCCGAAGTTCTGGTCAGCACCGGCTGGGTTGCGGATCACCGCGACGATCCGGATGTCCGGTTAGTGGAATCCAACGAAGATGTGCTGTTATACAACGTCGGGCACATTCCCAACGCGATCAAAATTGATTGGGAATTTGACCTGCAGGATTCGCTCACCCGGGATTATATCGACACGGCGGCATTCGAAAAACTGATGTCCGAAAAAGGAATTTCCAACGATTCCAAAGTGGTGTTTTACGGCGATAAAAATAATTGGTGGGCGTGTTACGCTTTTTGGACGTTCAAGTTGTTCGGGCACAAAAACTGTCTCATCATGAACGGTGGGCGCCAAAAGTGGATCGATGAGAAACGCGACTTAACCCGCGATATTCCGTCGTTTGAAAAAACGTCATATAAAGTAACAACGGTACACGAATCCGAAATTCGCGCATTTCGCGACGAAGTGATGGTGCATTTCAAAGCAAAAAAACCGCTGATCGACGTGCGCTCACCGGAAGAATTTACCGGAAAATTGTTGCACATGTCCGATTACCCGCAGGAGGGCGCGTTGCGCGGCGGGCACATTCCCGGCGCGAAAAATGTGCCGTGGGCAAAAGCCGCAAACCCGGACGGCACATTTAAATCCGCGGACGATTTGCGGCAATTATATGAAACAGAAGCAGGCTTGTCGAGAAGTGACGACGTGGTTACCTACTGCCGAATCGGCGAACGCTCGTCGCATACCTGGTTTGTGCTCACTTATTTACTCGGCTACGAAAACGTGCGCAATTACGATGGCTCGTGGACGGAATGGGGCAATCTGGTGCGCGCGCCGATTGAAAAATGATTTTTTTTGGACGAATTGTGAATACGGTTTTTGACGATTCGTGAGTTGACGATTCGTGAATCGTCCTACGGGTTTTGACGATTCGTGAATCGCCATACGGTTATCCGGTGCTTTGCATTGCGGCAGCGATGCCGTTGATGCTCAAAAACATTGCCAACGCCAACGAATCGCGTTCGGCTTCCGGCATGCTGCGCAACCGTTTCAGCAAATCAATTTGCAGCAAATTGAGCACATCCGTATAGGGATTGCGCAACGCGATCGATTTTTTGATGGTTGGCGCGTTGTCGAACACTTCTTTTTGTCCGGTAATTTTGCAAATGGCGGCGGAAGCGTTCTCAAAATCTTCGGTGATTTTTTCCAGAAAACTTTCGCCGGAAAGCTGGTCGTAATATTTGGAAATCGTAAGATGTGTCCGGGCGATTTCTAACTGAACGTTGTCCACCACCGTGCGAAAAAATGGCCACTCCCGATAAATCGATTGCAAAATTTTCAGCGAATCCGCATCGCCGGTCAGCGCACTCAGCGCAACGCCGGTGCCGTACCAACCGGGAATATTGAATCGCGTTTGCGTCCACGCGAACACCCATGGAATTGCCCTAAGTCCTTCAAAATCAACCTGATCCGCCGCTTTTCGCGACACCGGTCGTGAGGCAATTTTTAACCGGCTGATGTGCTCAATCGGCGTTACGCTGATATACCATTTCCAGAATTTGGGATGATAAATCAACTGCTGATACGCCGCCATCGCCGATGTTGCCAGCTGTTCCATCGTTTGATACGCATCATTCAGCGGAACGGAAAGCGGTAAACTTTCCTCACTTTGCAGCGCGGATTGGAGCATCGCGTTCACAATTTGTTCGAGGTGCCGGCGGGCGATATACGGCAACGCATATCGAAACGAAATGACTTCGCCCTGCTCGGTAAAGCGGATTTGCCCGGTGTAGCTGTTGCGCGGCATCGCCAAAATCGCCTGATTGGCGCGCCCGCCACCGCGACCGACCGTGCCGCCCCGACCGTGAAAATAGCGAAATCCAATATTGTGTTTCCGGCAAACCGTCGCAAAATCGCGCTGCGCCTGATACAGCGCCCAATTGGCCATCCAGTAACCGCCATCTTTGTTGCTATCGGAATAGCCGAGCATGATTTCCTGAAAATTGCCGCGCGCCGCGAGCTGATCCCGATACACCGGATGGGAAAAAATTGCGTCCAGCAAATCGGAGCCGTCGCGCAAATCTTCGATGGTTTCCAGCAGCGGGACCACATCCAGATCAGTTTGCACTTTTCCGTTGGCGTAATGCCACATGCCCGCTTCTTTTGCCAGCAGCAGCACTTCCAGCAAATCGCTCACATCATGCGTCATGCTGATGATGTAACAGCCAATTGTGTTGGGATCCTGCAATTTCGCATCGCGAATCATCTGCATGGTTGAGAGCACATTTTCGGTATTTTCCGCAATTTTTGCCCAATACGGTGCCAGCGGACGGGGATTTTTCAGCTCGCGGGACAGCACTTCCAGCCGTTCGGCTTCGCTGAGCGATTCGTATTTTTCCGCGACGCCGGCGATGCGCAGCAAATCCGCCACTGCTGCTTCGTGCACATTGCTGTGCTGGCGAATATCGATCGCCGCCAGGTGAAAACCAAATGTCCGCGCCTGCATAATAATCCGGTTGAGATGGGTTGCGGCAGCCGCGTTTCCGATGCCCATTTTTTTGAGGGAATCAGCCAGCAATTCCAGATCACCCAAAAAATCTGCGGCAGAATAATTGACCGGTTTTTCACCGGACTGTTGTTCGGCTTTGATGAGGGTGTCAATTTTTTCACCCATGTAACGCACTTTCAACCGCAACGGCTCGTTGCTGAATTGCCGCAACGAAATCTCGTCCAGTTGAAACTGCGCGGCATCTTTTTTGAGCGATTCCACCAGCGCATCGGGAATTTTTGTCAACCGCGATGAAACGCTGACATCCCGGCGCAGTTTGCGCAGCTCGCGCAAATATTGCTGCATCGCCGTGATTCGCTGAATCTGCAGCGTTTTTTGCGTAACTTCTTTTGTAACATAAGGGTTACCATCGCGATCACCGCCAATCCACGAGCGATATTTGAGGATTGTCGGCACTGTTTCGTAAAATTTTTCGGTGGCGGATTCGCCATAATTCAGCCGCAGCGCCCGCTCGATATCGGCGTAAATTTGCGGCACGGTTTCCCAAATCGATGATTCAAAAAAATACATGCCATTTTGCACTTCGTCGATCACGCTCATGCTTTCCGCACGCACTTCGTCGGTGGCCAGCATGATGGAAATTTGCTGATACAGCGTTTCGATGGTCAATTCCGTTTCCGCCGGCGTCAGATCAACCCGCTGCAATTCCTCCAGCAGTACGGCAATATCCTGCAATTTATACAAAATTGTCCGGCGCCGCGCCTCGGTCGGGTGCGCCGTTAGCGTCGGTTCGATGTTCAATTGCGCCAATTTTTTCATCACATCTTCCAGCGAAAATCCGGCCACTTTGAAACGGTGGATCGCATCCGCGATGGATTCCGTGCGCGGTTCATCGGTGGTAGCGGCGCGTTCTCGCTCGTGATTCACCCGGAAAATTTCGTGTTTTTCCGCATTGTTCACCAACCGAAAAAACGCGGTGAATGAGCGCAGCAGCCAAAGAATTTCATCGTTGGTCAGCGAGCGGATCAGCGCCAGCGCTTCATCCCGGTGCTGCTCCTTTCCGGGCTGATATGCCGCTTTGCACAGCCGCCGCAGCTCTTCCACTTTGCGAAAAATATCATCGCCAAGCTGCTCGCGAATGCTGTGTCCCAACAGCGATCCCAATAAATTAACATGTTTGCTGAAGTGCGGCGAAACGCCTGTCCCCTCCGCATCTACTAAAATCCCCTTCCAATCCTGCATTAGAAATCCTTCGGTTTTGTATGTCAAAATATGTAGAGACGATTCATCAATATTTGAGACGATTCATCAATATTTGAGACGATTCATCAATATTTGAGACGATTCATCAATATTTGAGACGATTCATCAATATTTGAGACGATTCATCAATATTTGAGACGATTCATGAATCGTCTCTACAATCGCAATCACCCGTTTATTTTTGCTCTTTATATTCGTATAAAAAGCCCTGCCGTTCTTTGGCCTGTTTGTTCCATTCGATGACGGTTGATTTGAGGAATTCGTCTTTCCGGGCTAACAATTCATCCATATTCAGCCCGATGTAGCGTTGGGCATTGGCTTTTGTGGAGATATCGGGCAGTTCCACCGGATATTGCCATTGCTGGCTGACAAACAGCGCAGCGAGTTCGCGGCGGGCCTGCTCGCCTTTCTGGATGGATGTGCCCAGCACCCGCAGCGCTTCCACCGGTGCGTGGAAACCGAGTCCGTTGGCGGCGGCAACCCAGTCCCAACGCCACTGGGCGTGGCGAATCAGCTTTTGGATGGGCTGCATTTGTTCGGCGGTTGCGCCGTTATCCAACGCAATTTTGGCTTCGATATGCGCGGCGGCAATGGTTTTTTCGGCAATGCGGCGAATTTCTTCCACCCGGTTTTGGCGATCGTAAACATCCATTATCAACCGTTCCGTATCTTCGCGGTGGCACACCTGGCAGGTATTTGCCACGTTGTTCAGCGGCGACTGGATGTGGTGATCGGTAAATTTCACCCCGCCTTCACTGCGATACGGCATGTGGCAATCGGAACACGACACATCGCGGATAGCGTGAATGCCGGTCATGTACAGCTCGTAATCCGGGTGCTGTGCTTTCAGCATCGGCGTTTTGGAGAGCTGGTGCGTCCAATCTGAAAAATTGATGTTATCGTAATAAGCTTCCATTTCGTCTGCGCTGAAGCCGTTGTCCCACGGGAATGTCAGGTATTTCCCGTCACCCTTGAAATAATATTCAACGTGACATTGGGCGCACACCAGCGAGCGCATTTCCTGCCGCCCGGCATCTTCGATTTTTTTGCCCTGCCGCTCAAACGCTTCGATGAGCGCGGGACGGGTGATGCGCAAATTCATGGTTTTCGGATCGTGGCAATCCTGGCATCCGATGGGGTTAACCACCTGGCTGCCCAAATCTTTCCATTTTCCTTTGTAAAATTCGGCAACGCCCATTTCGTTCATCAATCGCGGCACGTCCGTGCTTTTGCAACTCCAGCAAGTTGAGGGCATCGGGCTGGTCATATTGTCGCCGGTACGGAGCGTGTTGCGGATGTCCTCGATGGCGTGGGCATGTCCCCTGCCCTGGTTGTAATCTTTGGAAAAAGCGTATCCCGCCCATAGCACCACCAGTTCGGGATATTTTTCCAGATAATCTATCATTTTCGAGCCCCCGTGGGCGCTGGAAAAATCGGTTTTCAGTGTTTTGAGATAGGTTTCGTATTGGCGCGGGAAATTTTCGCCCCAAACTTCGTTGCGCGGCTCCCATTCTTTAATCGGCTGAACCATTTGCATGGTGTAAACAGATTCGCTCCGCCGTTCGATAATCGAAGCGGCAAACAACCCGATGATGAAAACAATCACCATCGTGCCCAAAAACATCAACCAGCCAAGCCACGGTTTATTTTTAACGATATCACTCATCGGTTTCATAGCGTGCCCCTTTTAATTGGATCGTTTGTTTAATTTCAGATATGCTTCTAACCACTCCGGAACCGGCGAGCCCGGCTGCGGCACCCGCGCATACGGCGCAGAAGCAAGGCTGTTCACCCGTCCGTGCGGCGTTTCCCGGTGGCAATCCCAGCAAAAGCCTTCGCCGGATTCCTGAATGGACTGCATGCTGATGGAACGCAGCGCAACCGGGTGAATAGCTTCGGAATGGCAGCGGATGCAGTTTTGCTGCACGGCATTTTTTCCGGCATCCTTGATTTGGATAACCTGCGGCTCCAGCCGGAAAGTGAACATATACGAATGCCGCAACCCGTCCGACGCTTTAAAAAAATAGCTGTTGAAAATATTATCCTGCGGAACATGGCAATCGTTGCAGGTGGCAACCCGGGCGTGGCTGCTGTTCTGCCAGGTGGCAAATTGCGGCGCCATCACATGACAGTTGACACATGTTGCAGGGTTATCGGAAAGATAGGACGTTGCCTTTCCGAGATGAAGCACCAGCATCAGCAATCCGGCCAGCACTCCCAAAACAACAATAACCGGCAAACGCCACTGCGGTGGCGGAAGCAGCATTTTTACATAATCATTGAATCTGGACATAGCATCACCTTGTAGAGTTGGTTAACATGCCCGGCGAAAAATGATCCGGTTCAGCGAATATTTATCTTGTTAAGCGACATTTTTCACGGACAAAAAGGAACATCGGGTGTAGATAAACACACTTGCAGCAGAAGGATATGACGTGCGAAGCGGCCGTTTCGCGACAGCGTGAATGAGCATCCGTTATTAACTTTGCTGCATCTGAGCATCAGAAAATAAAAAATGAACCACAGCCACAATACAGATTAATAAATATCAGTTCAAAAAAAGATTTGATCTAAACGACTGTTTTAATTCGATTTGAATTATTTGTTATCAAATCGGACAATGAAAAAATATGTTGAAGTCTATTGACAATTTAATTTTTTATTTTCTAAAAGCAAAGATTTCCGGGAAAAATGGGAGCCGCCCGGCGCGGACAACCTGACTATCTGAAATTCCCGGATATAAAAACAATAGATAATTCTGCGGCATCGGTAAACCATCGGATCAGAGCGGTTTTTGACTTTTGACTTTTGACTTTTGATTTTTGATTTTTGATTTTTGATTTTTGATTTTTGATTTTTGACTTTTGGCTTTTGACTTTTGGCTTTTGACTTTTGACTTTTAAGGTATATTCTTATAATAAGTCTGCTATAACTTGCCCACAAAAATCCACAGCGAACCAAAATATTTTTATGAACAATCCCGCGGTTTCATATTTGGAAAATATTCCTGCCATACGTATCTTCACTGTGTGCCGCGGTTCAGCAAATCGTGATATTTGCGGCGATAAACCCAAATAAAACAACGCCAGAAACCAATGCCCAACGCAAACCCAAACGATGTTTCAAAAAAAATCCGGCAACATCGCAAAACGCTGGAAGAAAAAGTTCACGCGCTGTCCAGCCTGATCGAAGTTGGCATTATCATCAATTCCACCGTTCAATTGAACGAAGTGATGAAACTGGTGATGGAAAAAGCGCTTGGCGTGATGAACGCGGAGGCGAGCGCCGTTTTTTTGATCAACGCGGAAAAACATGTGTTCGAAATTCCGGTGGCTTTGGGCGATGCGAGCGCGAAATTCAAGACCATCGAAATCCCCATGAATGTTGGTATTGCCGGTGCAGTTGCCGAAAGCGGCGAAGCCGAAATCATCCCCGATGCCTACAAAGACAGCCGTTTTAACGCCAAAGTTGACAAAGAAACCGGTTTTGTGACACGTTCCATTTTGGCGGCGCCGCTGAAAGTGCGGGACAAGCTGATCGGCGTTGCGGAGGTGATCAATCGCAACGATGGAAACGCGTTTGACGAGGACGATCTGAACCTGTTTTCGGCATTTTGCCGACAGGTTGCCATGGCGATCGAAAACGCCCGCGTGCACCAACTGGAATTGGATAAACAGCGCATCGAGCAGCAACTGGAAGCAGCGAAACACATCCAGCAAAGTTTTATGCCGGAATCGCTGCCGAAAGCGGCGGATCGCCAGTTTGAGGTTGCCGCACGAAGCTTGGCCGCTGCATCCGTCGGCGGCGATTTGTTCGATTTTATGGAATTTGGCGAACAATTATTGGGCGTCACCATCGGCGATGTTTCCGGGAAAGGCATTCCCGCGGCGCTGTACATGGCGCGGCTGGTCAGCGACTTTCGCCTCTTTTCCCAAACCCATCGCGATCCCGCGGAGCTGATGGCCATCCTCAATAAAGCGCTCACCGAGCGCAGCAGCCGGGGCATGTTTGTGACATTTTTTTATGGTGTTTTGTATGCGGATAACGGCAAATTTTGTTACGCAAACGCGGGACATTTGCCGCTGATTCACATTCAATCCAAAACCGGCGAAATTCAACAATATCAAAAGGTTAGCGGCATTCCGCTGGGCGTTATTCCCAACTTTTTGTTTGAGCAACACACCATCCGGCTGAACAAAGGCGATTATCTGGTGCTGGTTACCGACGGTGTGGTGGAAGCCAAAAATAAATCCGGCGATATGTATTCATTCGAGCGATTGCTGGAATTGCTGAAAACACCGCAGGATTCCGCCGGAGCGTTGCTCGATCTGCTGCTAAACGACGTGCAATCATTTTCGGACGGATTTTCGCAGCACGATGATGTGACGGCTGTCGTATTGAAATGGCATTAATTGCGATACATTATTTTCATACGTTGCCCAATCCGGGCAAATGGTTTCAGCAACTTCAGATCGATTGAACAGTGGGAAAAACAGTGGACGGATTCGAAATTCACATTTCCAGCGACCCGAAATACGCCAAAGTTGTGCGCTGCGGTGTCGAGCATATTTGCGAACTGTGCGGTTTCCCGGCGAAAACCGGGCGCGCGATTATCCTGGCTGTGGACGAAGCTGTGACCAATATTATCCGACACGCATATTCGAGCGATCATCGACAGAAACTGGCTGTGCGTTGCAGCATTCACGATGACCGGCTGGAGATTGTTTTACAGGATTCCGGCACTGCCGCAAATATCGAAACCATGAAATCGCGCGATTTAAAACAGGTTCGTCCCGGCGGTTTGGGGATGCATTTTATCAACACGACGATGGATATCGTTGATTACCAATCCAACGGAACAGCCGGCAACCAATTGACACTGACAAAATATCTGCCAAAAAACAGGGATACAGATGCTTAATATTGAAATCACCCATCAGGATTCCGCCGCAATTGTGGTCATTTCCGGCGAAGTCGATCTCTATTCTTCACCAAAAGTGCGGGAATCGCTGCTGGCGCTCACCAAAAAAGAGCAGCCGGCAATCGTCATAAATTTGCAGGACGTTGGCTACATGGATAGTTCCGGACTGGCAACGCTCATCGAAGGCATGCAATCCAGCGCCAAATATGGCGGCAAATTTCTGCTGACAAATTTGCGGGAAGGTGTGCTGGAAGTGTTTCAACTCAGCCAGTTGGATAAAGTGTTCAAAATTTACGATTCGCCGGAAACGGCGCTAAAAGATGTCTGAATATGAGCGAAATTGCACATAAATTTTTCGGCAGCGTCGGTCGCTGGTATCTGGATTCTCGGTCGCAGATGGGCGAATTTTTTGCGCTCATCCGCGAGTTGATGTATTGGTTGGTTATCGCGCCATTGCAGGGCAAAGGGCTGAAGTGGAAAAACACGATCGACCAGATGGTCAAGATCGGTTTTAATTCGCTGCCCATCGTTTGCCTCATTTCTTTTTTTGTGGGATTGATCATCGCAATGCAATCGTCATATCAGCTAAAGGCTTTTGGCGCAACGATTTACACCGCCAATCTCACCGCCGTTTCGATCATCCGGGAGCTGGCGCCGCTGCTCACATCGATCATCATCACCGGGCGGAGCGGCTCCGCCATCACTGCCGAAATCGGCACGATGAAGGTTTCCGAAGAAATTGACGCGCTGGAAACGATGGGGCTGAATCCCGTGAAATTTCTGGTGGTGCCGCGCGTTTTGGCAATGCTGATTATGGTGCCCTGCCTCACGATTATTGCGGATATCGTCGGGATTTTCGGCGGCTACCTTATTTCCATGCTCACGCTCGATTTAACCAGCGTTCGCTACATCGATCAAACCATCATCGCGCTCACGCTGAAAGATTTGTTCAGCGGATTGATCAAAAGTGCATTTTTTGCGCTGATAATCGCGGGCATCGGCTGCTATCAGGGATTGATCGTCAAAGGCGGTGCGGAAGGCGTTGGCAAATCCACCACCCAATCTGTGGTCGTTTCGATATTTTTGATAATTGTCGCAGACGTATTTTTCACGGTACTTTTCTATTCGGGACTTTAATGGATAAACAACCGATTGTTCAGGTCAAAAATCTGGTGGCGGCGTATGGCAACCGGACGGTGCTCAACGGCGTGAATCTGGATATTTATCCGGGTGAATCGCTGGCGATTCTGGGGCGCTCCGGCTGCGGAAAAAGCACACTATTGCGCCACATGATCGGTCTGGCAAAGCCGGTGAGCGGACAAGTGCTCATCAAAGGTCAGGATATTTACGCCATCAGCGAAGATGAAAAAGTGGCGCTCTTCAAAAAAGTGGGGATGCTGTTCCAGTCTGCGGCGCTGTTCAATTCGATGACGGTTGGCGATAACGTCGCGTTTCCGCTGCGCGAACACACCGAACTGGAAGAAAGCACCATCCAGATTATGATGAAAATGAAGCTGGATCTGGTCGGGCTTTCGGGATTCGACAGCTTCAAACCGGCGCAACTTTCCGGCGGGATGAAAAAACGCGCGGGATTGGCGCGGGCGATTGCGATGGACCCGGAGGTGTTGTTTTGCGACGAGCCTTCAGCCGGACTCGATCCGGTAGTTGGCGCGGGACTGGACAATCTCATCCTGAAATTGAAAAAAGCGTTTCGGATGACTATCGTGGTTGTAACGCACGAAATGGCGTCGGTTTTCAAAATGGCAGATCGCATTGCGATGATGCACGAAGGCAAAGTGCTGGCGGTCGGGAGCAAAGAGGAGCTTTCCGGTAGCGACAATCCGATCATTCGCCAGTTCCTTAACCGTGAACCGGATGAGGAAAAAATTGATCGCGAGCAGTATTTGAAAACGATTGTCGGTGGTTAGAGAGAAACAATTGATATCAATATAATTGATCAACAGGTTCAACAGAAAAATCAAGTTTGTCATTTCTGCTCCGAAGGAGCGCCTTCGGCGCGAAGGCAGGAATCTAAAATAATCAAACTAATTTGAGAAATTTTTTATGGCATTTAATAGTAACGAAATAAAAGTCGGCGCAGTTGTCGTTGCCAGCGTGGTAATACTCGGGCTGTTTTTGGTAGCCATTTTCGGCGTTTCCGTCGGGAAGGAAACCAACGAATACCGGGTAAATCTGGACTACGTCGGCGGCATCACCAAAGGCTCGCTCGTGAAATATCGCGGGCTGAACGTCGGGCAAGTGCGGGAAATTGTGTTGCCCAGTGATGAACAACCGCAGCTCGGTCTCATTCTCGATGTTAAAGCAGATACGCCGGTTCGCACCAATTCCGAGGCGTTTATCACGTCCATCGGCATCATGTCCGAACAGCATGTGGAAATTTCCAGCGGCACGCCGAACGCCGATTTGCTGCCCCCCGGCAGCGCCATCGCCAGCAAAGAGGTGCTCAGCTTCGCGCGGATGTCTGAATCGATGGGGAATTTGACCGGACAAATTGAAACGCTCATCGCCAGCATTAACGAACTGGTGAACGAAGAAAACCGGACGCGCATCGCTTCGATTATGGAAAATGTTGACGCGGTTGTCAGTGACGGTCGCGAACCGATCACCGAAGCCGTTGCGAAACTGCAGGAAATGACCGAGCAAATGACGCTGGCCAGCCGAAACATCGCAGCGATGACCGACACCAGCCAGATGAATTTCGGCAAACTCATCAACAATCTGGAAGCGACCACAGCCAACGCGCAACGGCTGATTGAACAGATGAACAGCACGCTGGAAAACATGCAGGGCACTGTGGCAATTAACAATCGCAATATTTATGAAACGATGGAAAATTTTGAGCGCGTGTCGCAAAATTTTGAGGAATTTTCCCGGATGATCAAAGAGCAGCCGTGGCTGTTGGTTCGTAAATCTGCCCCGCCGGAACGGAAGATCAAGTGAACCAAATCGACGGATGAATGGACAAAAAATTTCACGAGGTGAAGATTGATAAAGCGAATACTTACAGTAGTTTACAGTGTTGTTCTTGCCACATTGTTTTTGCAATGCGGCAGTGTTCCGTCAACCTATTATTATCGTGTGAATACGGATGATGCGCCGGCAACGCCGGCAAATTCCCCGATCCCGGTGGTGTTGGCGGTCGGCGCTTTCGAAGCGGATGTGGTTTACGAAAGCGACCGGATAGTTTTCAGAAATTCACCGTTTGAGGTGCAATATTATCACTACCGGCGCTGGGTTGCACCGCCCAAAAAACTGGTTTCGGATGCGGTGCTCAACCGTTTCAAATCCGCCGGCGCGTTCCGCGAAGTGTTGCAACAACCCACAACATCGGCAACGGATTACCTGCTCACCGGTAAAATTCTGTCGTTCGAGGAATGGGACGAAGCCGATAGCTGGTTCGGCAGTGTAAAAATCGCGTTCGAATTGTATGATGCAAAAACCAACGATCTCATTTGGCAAAAAACCTATTCGGAACGCAAACGTGCAGGTGACAAACAGCCCGTTGCGGTTGTGCAATCCATCAGCGAAAGCCTGGATGTGGTCATCCAAAACGTACTGACGGATGTTGCCCGACAACTTCGCCCGGCTCAATAATCACTGTTACAAACATTTGTTTTACAACGAGTTACACTGATTTTTGTGACCTTTCGAAAACAGACCGGCAATTTGAGGCTCATTGTGACAGAATGTTTTTCCGTCACTCAAAAACAACCGTCGGCGGTGTCCATGTTTTCGCATCGCCGGTGATGCCTCTGGCTTCGCTGACGATCTCCATTCTCACCGGTTTTGTTTCGATCAGCAAATAATTTTGATCGCGATCCGGGTAAAACGCCGCCCATTCTTCTTTCCAGTATTTTTGCTTTTCCGCTGCATCATCCACAATTCGCGCTATCGCGCTGATGCTCACATATTCCCCGCCTTCAGCGTTGAAATAATACAATACTACATTTGGGTTATTGCGAATTTGCGCCACCTTCCGACTGTGCGGATTGGTTGCAAACCAGACAACCAGCCCGTTTTCCGGCGGAAAAGCGTCCATCGCGCGGGTGTGCACGCGACCGGAATCATCCACGGTGATCAGCGCGCAATAGCGAACGTTTTTCATGATTTCAACCGCTGCGGTAACCAGACTGTCGCGGGAAATGCCGGTGTTTTGTGGCTGTTCCTGCGCACAGGAACTTATTGAAAATATTGTGGTTATCAACACAACAAATACGGCTGTTCGGGCTACGTTTTCCAATTTTTCCTCCAAAAAAAACGCCTCCAATTTGAAAAAGGAGGCGAAGGTTATTGCGAATAATTTATCCAATATCATTAAAAAAATCAATACTTTACAGCACAGCCATACGGTTTGGTGGTGGCATTTGCTACTGGCTGTCCTTCGGTTGCGGCAGTCATCGCAGCGGTCAGGTAATTGGTTGCTGTTTCGATGTCTGCAACGTTGGCGGACGGCTTGTCGTCAATCGCGCCGGCGTAGAGTAGCACGCCTTCCGGATTGATCACATACATGTGTGGCGTGGTTTTCGCGCGATACATGCGTCCGACGTTGCCATTTTCGTCGATCAAATATGCCGTCATTGCGGCGTTTTCTTTTTTGATGCGTTCAGCCAGCGCATCGCCGCTGAAATGCCCCTGTTTTCCCGGCGCAGATGAGCAAATGGACAGCCAAACCACACCGTCTTCTGTATATTTTTTCTGCAATTGTTGCATATTTCCGCTGCCGTAATGTTTGCGCACGAACGGGCAATCGTAATTCACCCATTCCAGAATCACATATTTTCCGCGATAATCGGAAAGGTTGTGGGTTTTGCCCTGGCTGTCTGTGAGCGTAAAATCTGGTGCTGCGGCGTTTATCGTGGCTGATTCTGTATTTTTTTGTGACGTTTCATCCGCAAATGCCGCATTGGCAATCAACAAAACAGCCAACACCATCATCCATTTGATCTGCTTCAATTGTGCTCTCCCAAATATCGATTGCTGCCCGGTAAAAATTGTTTGATACCAATGCCCGGACATCACATTGGCACCGTATGTTGAAATCATACGACAAATTGTTTTTCCGGTTCCTCAATTTTCTGAAGATAAACAGCTTCACAGCTTAATTTTGGCACGATAAATTTTTGCGTATTTTGATAGATGTGATCGGGAATGGTACAAAAAAAATGATGGGGAAACTTCGCAGTTTCCCCATCAGAGGGTTCAAGGGAGGGATAAGATTTTTTTCTTTCAAATTCTGTTTGAAAGATAGACGCGTAATCAAAAAAGCGCAATCGTAATCATACGCAAACCGTGTAGTAGTTTTTACAATTGTCCGTAAAATTATGTTGGCTGGAATGGCAAAAAAAAGGGAAACAGAATCTGTTTCCCCAAAACGTTGCAACTAAAACAAAGTGTTTACCTGTCAGCTAAGCAATTTGGCCAGTATAATGCCCAAAATCAGCCAAACCGGAATAGAAATAAGCAGCGCCCAAACAAATCCCTGAATGGTGCTGAGCCGGTCGCGCAAATTTTTCTTTTCGAACGAACGCTCGATGCGCAGCTTTACATCTTCCATATGAAAGGGTTTGGTAATATAGTCGTAAGCCCCTTTTTTGATGGCTTCAACCGCCGTTTCGATAGATGGATAACCGGTGATCATCAAAAAGATGACATCTTTATCTTGCTCACGAACTTTTTTGAGTAATTCCAGACCATCGATTGTAGGCATTAACAGGTCCGAAACAACAAGGTCAAAAGCACCAACTTCAAATTTGTTCAGGGCATCTTCTCCATCCCGGGCGGTGACGACTTCATAGCCAAGTGTGTCCAGGTAATTTGTCAGGATATCACGAATATTTTCTTCGTCATCCACCACCATTACCCTGCCAATTTTTCTCATCATGCCTCCTAATTAAACTGTTCTAAAAGCTGAGTGTCAAAAATAGAAAAAAAATTCAGTTTTTTCAATACAAATTACGCGATTACCTTATTTTTTAAGGGTTTCGGTGCATTTACTATTATCGTTGAGAGTCGCGAAAATTTAACCTAAAAAAAAAGGTCAACCGTGATGATCGACCTTTTTTTGGAGAACAAAGATTTTAAAGCAGTAAAATCAGCGGGTTTTGAGTTCAATCGGGATAGATTTTGGGCTTTCCTCCTCCCCGACAACAACGGATACGGCGAGAAACAGATGCAGATCATCGCGTTTTTGGGTAAACAACTGATAGTTGCTGGCGATCGGTTCCCGGGAAACGCGCACCCAGTTTTCGCTGCCAACCGGGCGGGCATAGAGGTGGTAGCGCGCCGCCGGATCGGGGTGTTCCCGCCAGACAAGTTTCATCTTTTTATCACCGATGTCTTGCAATTCCAAACCATACGGTGCGTTCAGCGGTTGTCGGGCGATTGCTTCGCCGGATTCAGATAACAGCTCGAGCGAAGCTTGCGCGGCATCGTTATTGATAGTCGATTTGGCGCGATTGGCGCTGGTCGTGCGGACAGCGTTTACCTGCTGGCTGTATTTGAGCGCATCCGGCGTGCCGAGATTGAGAATAACCTCTGCGCGGTGTGTATCGCCCAAATCGCCGTAGGGCGCATACGAGTAGTTAATTTGGTGATCTTCGATCAATTTGATGCCGAACCCCGCGGTCAAGCCGTTGCCTTCGCTGGCAGAAGCCTGATAACCGCTGCGCAGCCACAGCCGTTCGCTCATGTTAAACTCAACACCCGGACGAACGCGCACCGGCTGATCTTTTACTTTCACAACATCCACCGCCAGCAGGCTGCCCGGAAATCCGATGCGATACGCCACCCCTGCCCGGAATGTTTGCGGCAGCGCGGAGTTTTGCGATTCATAAGTGATCGCCGGGCCGAGATTTTGCGCTGCAAAACCCAGTTGCAATCGTCGGTCGTAAAGGCGCATCAGCACGCCAACATCCGCTGCAAAGCCGTTTGCCCGAACAGATTCCAACGCTTCCTGCAAAAATTTCACATTGAATCCGAATGCAAAATTTTCACTAAATTTCATGCTTAAACCACTGGTAAACAGTAAGTTATAAGCGTTGAAATTTCCGTCCTCAACAGGATCGCCGGTTAGCGGATCAACATCGTAGCGCTGCATATCCGGCATTCGTAAAAAAGAAACACCGGAGGCAAGGGTCAGCTTGCCGTTCATTGGCAACACGAGTGTAACGTTTTCAATTGTGATATCCGAAAACCACTGCGCGTGATACAACATCAGCTCCCGGTCGGTGGAAAATGCCATTCCGCCGGGATTGTAATACAACCCGTTAGCTGAGTTTCCCATTGCGGTATAAGCTCCGCCAAGTGCCTGGGCACGGCTGCCGATTTCCATTTGCAAAAATTGGGCGCCGGTGTTGCTTTGGGTAAAAACAGGGCTGAAACTCAGCATCGCCGCCAACAGTATCAACCATCCCTGTCGACGTATTTTTTGCACGTCCATTGTTTTCCTCCTTCTCTTAACTTCCGTTGTATAATTATGCAAATGCATTGCCAACTTTGGAAATAGCAGAAAAATAAGGATGTAAATATCATAAAATCAAATATTTACAAAACATTGTGAAAATGACGCCCCGGTAACTGAACCGGGTGGACAGTGTTGCTTGTGCAGTAATTTTACAAGTTGATTTGTATTTGGATGGCTAAAAAAATATCGGCTGCGTACGGATTTTTTGGAGAAAGGCACATTGTTTGATCGAAAAAATGTGCCTGATAGTAGCGACACTAAATCCGATAATCTGCGACTAAAAAACAACCGGACTGCTGGCATATTGCCAATACAACAACACTTGCTGGGCTTCAAATGCGCTCAAATCCGGATATAAATTCAGCAATTGGGAAATATTGTCAAACATATTTTCCGATGATTGTCGCTGCATATTTTCCAGCAAACTGAGAATCTCGTCCGAGAGAAATTCGGGCCGTTCCATGGTGTACTCCTGATAATTCATGTGTTAATTAAACAACGCACATTAAAATATCGGAAGTATTTCAAATTAGCTTTAGGGAAATGTTAGGGTGCGGGTATTTTATCCGTTAACTGCAGCCGATTGATTGGTAATCGTTATCGAACCGTGTCCGGTAAAGCGATGAATGATTTGGGCGTTTGTTCGGTTTGTTGATCTTTCAATTTTAGCTTCCACAAATCGTGAAGTTTTCTGCTGTCCAGCGGGATTGCACGGTCGCCACCAAAAAGGAATACTTCGCCGGTAACCGGATCGTAAATCAAGCTGTGGTCGATGCGCGGCGGCGGACCGGGAGTGAGGTTTTCCCATTTGTTGGTTGCCAAATCAAATCCCCAGGTGTCGTTTAACGGACCGCCGATGCCTTGCCCGCCAAAAATAATCCAGATTCGATTTCCTTCATCGAGGGCAGAGCCGGCGTGTCGCCTGTGCGGTGGGTAAAATGCTTTGGATTTATGTTTGATCTCCCGCCATTTGTTTTTATCGAAACGAAATTCCCAGGTATCGGTTGTAAATTCTTTTTCGATGCGATTCCATCCGCCAAAAATCAACAGCCGGTTTTCCACTTCGTCGAACATCATGCTGAAATCTTCCCGCGAATCGGGAATTTTACTGCCATCCGGCTCAATTTTTTTCCAGGTGAAATAGGCATCCGCATCCGGATCGAGGTTTAGAAACCACAAATCGTTCAGGCTTTTTTTCTCTTTATTTCGTCCGCCGAAAAAATAGGCGCCAAAATGGGAGCGGGCGTAAACAGCTTCGTGATTTTCCATGGGCGGGCTGGATATGTCCGATTTGATATGCCACTGCAAAGTAGCTAAATCCAGTTCCCAAATATCGTTACTGGTATCGCCATCTTCTCCGCCATGCATGATTACAGCGTTTCTGACGGGATCAAAAATCAGCACGTGATCTTCGCGGGTCGGTGGCGAAAGCTTTGATTCTGTGAGCTGTTTCCAAACATGGGTTGCCGTAAAGTAAAACCAGGTTTCATTTAACACCACATCTTCGTCGGTTTTTCCGCCGAATAACACCAACCGGTTGCCAATGTAATCGAAAACGATGGCTGCATCTTCGCCGGCAGATGGCATATCCAAACCCGGTTTATTCCAGTTGTGGATTTCTTCCCAATATGGATTAAAATCTTGCGAGTTTTCATCAATTCTTGTAGCCAGCGGTTGGCGTGGCGCAACTTCCTGTTGGCTGATTTTTTTGGAGCCACTGCATCCGGTCCAAAAAAACAGTGTCAATAAAAAGAACGAGATCTGTCGCGAAATGCTCATACATATCTTCCGTGAAAAAGTGTTAATCAATTGTTTTTATTGATATTACTATTCAGTGCGCAATGCCTGGATGGGGTCCATCCGTGCGGCTTTTTGGGCGGGATAAAGTCCGAAAACAATGCCGATACCAACAGAAATAACGAACGCCCAAAACACCGCAGTTAACGAAATAACGGTATCCCATTCGGCATAAAGGGTGATGACCTGCGCCATTAACGCACCCAAAATAATCCCGATGATCCCGCCGGAAACGCTGATAAATACCGTTTCGTTGAGAAACTGGATCATGATATCGCGTTCTGAAGCGCCGATCGCCCGGCGAATACCGATCTCTTTGATGCGCTCGGTAACGGTTGCCAGCATGATATTCATAATTCCGATGCCACCCACCAATAACGAAATTGCGGCAATTGCACCCATCACGATGTTAAAAATCTGTTGGGTTTTCTGGGCTTGTTCCAATAATTCCCGGGGGATGACAATTTCGAAATCCTTTACCTGATTGTGATTGCGCAGCAACAGGCGATCAATAATGCGCGATGCTGGCACAACCAAATCCTGATCGTTCACTTGAACGGCAATTTCATCAATCTGTTCGTATAAATCGGAAGAAAGCGTGCGGCTGAAAACGGTGGTTATCGGCAAATAAATATCGCGATTGAAGTTGCGCACTTTTATGGCCGTGTTTTTATCCAACCGAATGTTTTTGCCTTCCATCACTCCGACAACGGTGTACCAGGTATCATCGATGCGGATTTGCTGCCCGAGCGGATTGGTCAGTTTAAACAATTCGCGGGAAACATCGCCACCCAAAACGCATACTTTTTTGGCGTCCACAACATCCAGATCGGAAATAAAGCGCCCTTCCGCAGGATAAAAATTGGTAATCATATCGTAATTCGACGACGTGCCGACAACCCGTCCGCTCGTTTCGCGATCGGCAAAATATACCTGGCTATCCATCATTTTTAGCGGCGCGGCGGCGGATACACCCGGCACCACTTTCAGAATCATATCCGCATCGTTTACGCTAAGTCCGGCGGAGCCTTTGTATTCGGCTTCCTGCTGCTGCTCTTCGGTTAACGAAAGGTGCTGAATGCGAATATTATTTGTGCCCAATAATTTTATCTGATCCAGCGCGGCTTTTCGGGCACCGCCGGCAATGGACATCATGGCGATTACCGCAGACACACCAAAGATGACACCCAGCATGGTTAACAACGAGCGCATTTTGTGCTGCCGGATGCTGTCAAATCCCATTTCTAAATATTCACGATATTCCATAAGACTCTGTTTCTATTAAATTTGGAGGAAACAAAAATTAGAGTTGCAACATATCCGCAGTAATTTTTTCACGGAATTCCTGCTGAATTAGCCCATCCTTCATTTGAATGATGCGATCTGCCCAGTTGGCAACCCAAACATCGTGCGTAACCAGAATGATGGTAACACCTTTTTTGTGCAATCCGGAAATCAGTTGCATAATTTCTTCGCCGGTTTTGGTATCCAAATTTCCGGTGGGTTCGTCTGCCAAAATGATATCGGGATTTACTACCAATGCGCGGGCGGTTGCCACCCGCTGGTTTTCGCCGCCGGAAAGCTCGTTGGGATGGTGCCCGAGGCGATGCCCCAGTTTTACCTGTTTCAATTGCTCGGTAGCGCGGTTGCGGCGTTCGATGCGGGAAATGCCGGAATAAATTAACGGAAGTTCCACATTCTGTTCGATGGTCAATTGCGGAATGAGGTTGAATGACTGAAAAATGAAGCCAACCCGCTGGTTGCGAAATTGGGATAATTCGCGGTCGTCCAGTTTGGCGATTTCGACATCGTCGAATTTATATTCACCGCCGGTGGGTTTGTCCAGACAGCCGAGCAGGTTCATCAGCGTCGATTTCCCCGAACCGGATGGTCCCATTATCGCGACAAATTCACCTTTGCGGATATCCAGATCGACGCCTTTGAGCGCATTTACTTCCACTAAAGCGCGGTAATACGTGCGTTTTAGTCCGCGGGCTCTGATCAAAACGTCCATATTTTTTCTACCTTTATCGAAAATGGTAACTGTGTTCAAAAAATTATTGCTGCGCTGTCCGGTTATTCCTGCGGAATATCCAGCAACACAATGTCATCTTCTACCAACCCGTTTTTCACTTCCACATAAAGGTCGTTGCTGACACCCGTTTCGATCATCCGGCGTTCGATATCGTTGCCTTCTTTCATATACACATATTTGCGGTTTTTATCGGTTGCAAAAACGCTTTCGATCGGAATATAAACCACATCTTTTTGTTTGCTGACAATAATATTGATGGATGCACTGAGTCCCGGTTTTAACCGGACATCGCTGCCCTCCACCTGAACGAGCAGATCGAACACTTTAGTGCCGGTGGTTTTGCCGGTTGCCGGATTCACTTTGCGGCGCGCCAGCGTGCCGATATTTTTCACCCGTCCGGTAAACGAAGTATCGGGGAACGCATCCAGCCGAATTTCCACCGGTTGATCGATGCGCACTTTGTCCAAATCGACTTCGTTCAGTTCGGATCTAACCTGCATCGTGGACACATCGGGCAGATACATCAGGTCCATTCCTTCGAACGGCACCATTCCCACTTCCACTTTGCGGGCGGCGGCACCGCTGCCGTAGCTGGCATACACCACAACGCCTTCGCGCGGGGCAAGAATATACGATTCCTCAAGCTTGCGAACCTGGTTGCGGAAGTTGCTGCGTGCCCGGTCCACATCCGCCTGCCGTGCCTGCACAACCGATTCCAGCGACCGGGTTGTGGATTGCATTTCCAGATATTCCAGCCGGGCTTGTTCTACTTCGCTTTCCACCACAAATCCTTTTTTGGCCAGTTCGGGTAGTGTTTCATAATTCTTCTTCGCGGCTTCTTCTTTGGCACGCTGGGCTTCCAGCTCGTTTTGCGCTTTTTCGTATTCAGCCTGGGCAACCCGAACCGATGAATTGGCTTCATCACTGGAAATCACATACTTTTGGGATTCCAGAATAACCACGGTATCGCCCTCGTGAACATACGACCCTTCATCCGCGAGAAATAGAATTTGTTTATCGTTGATGGCACTGATGGTCGCCTGATCCTGCGCTACCAATTCCCCAACTTCGCTGACGACAACCGTCAAATCGCCTTTGCGAACCTGCGATGTTAACGCATTGCGAAACCGGTTATCGCCATTCATCGCAATAATCGCCCATGCGATCGCGGTAAATACCAACACACCAATGATGATGTGAATTTTGTTTAATTTGAATTTGAATTTACTATTCATATTCATTGCACTACCTTTATTTGTTGGGACGCTGCCGACCGGTTTTGGGCTTGGCACAACTTTGGGCTCTGCTTTAGGTTCGCCAATTATCTCGGTTTTGGGTTCTGCTTCAGTTTTGGTCGTCACCGTCGTTTCGGGGATATTTGAAAAAATTGAAATTGTTGTCCGGCGTTCCGGAGATTCACTTCTGCCACTCATGACACCCACCCTGTGTTAAATTATACAGCAATCCTTATTAAAATACCAAATATTATTGATTCGAAACGGTGAATCCACCCAATAATTGTTCCAACCGGGCTTGTTCGATGTAATAACTGGAAAGTTCTTCAGCGTAATCCACTTCGGCATCCAAAAGGTCTTCCTGAGCATCGGTTATATCCTGGTTGGAAGCGCGCCCCATGTTAAACATGGAGGTTGCGAAAACCACTTTTTCTCTCGCTGCATCAATGCTTTTTAACAAGATTTTCAGTCGCTCGTTGCCGTTTCGCAAATTGCGGATTGCAGAACGAACGTTCAACAGCGTTACGCGGCGGGTATTTTCCAATACCCGTTCGGTTTGGCGTTTGGCAATTACAGATTGTTGGTAATCCGCCCGCGCGCCATAATTAAACAACGGATAAGACAACACCACCCTTCCGGTCAAATCGCGATTGCGATTATCCTGCGGATCATTGTCATACAACCGGGAAACGCTGCCTTCAATTGCCAGATTTGGCAACCGGCTGTTTTTGGCAATTTTTGATTGAAATTCGTTTAATTGAAGACTCGCTTCAACCAATTGAATATCGGTGTTGTTCTTCTGCGCAACTTCCAACCAATATGTTTCATCAATGGGAATCGGTCGGTATTCCATATCACTGACTGCCAGTTGAATCTCTTTTTCGAAACTGACGCCCATTGTATTTTTTAGCTCATCGTAAGCATTTTGCAAATCGGCCTGGTTTTGGACAAGCTCCGCATAATCCTGTTGCAGAATAATTTCCGCACTCAAAATATCCCGGCGGGTTGCCAATTTTGCTTCCACTTTGGCTTCCGAAATGCGGATCAGCTGATTATCTCTTTCGATTGCGGCTTCGGTTGAAGCAACCAGTTTGTTGAGTCGCAATACGTTGAAATATGCTTCTTTCACCAAAAATATTGTTTCCAGAATAGCACTTTTCAACCGGTATTGCTCGATTTGGAAACCGAGATCCGCCTGTTTGACATCGCTGTATGCCAGATCGTAACCAAATCCCTGCAGCAATGGCTGGCTGAATGAAAGGGTCCACAGCTTGCCCGGATCGTCACTGCCGCGGCCAACATTATCCGTGCTGCGCGCCAGTTGATGCGAAAAGGAAATGGAGCCGCCCAACGGCATTCGTTGAATAAGCGACAAATCCAGTTGGTCGCTGGTGGTTTCGGCGCCGTCGTTGCCAATCGAATCAATTTCCGTTTCCAGATTTCGCTCCGCAGAAAGCCCGATTTCCGGATAATAATTTTGTTTGCTGCCATATGTATCAAAATAAACACGGTTATACTCCAGCCGGTCAATTTGCAACAACACGTTATTTTTAAGGGAAATTGCCACACAGTCGTCTAAAGTTAGCGGGCTGTTCAACAATGTATCGATGGTTGATTTATTCAGCAAAATTGTTCTGCTGCTGTATGCGGATACGATCCCGGCTTCACGATCAAAATCGCTATCCTGCGCAAAAAGCGCTCCGGTTATTGCCGCACAAAAGGATAAAATGATGAAAAATGGTAGTAGCTGTTGTCTGGCCATATTTGATATTCACTTAAAAAAATCGATGAATGGATAGATTTAATAGTAATAAACCTGAGAGGAAATCAACGGAAACACTATGCGTATTTCCGTTGATAAACAGTTGTTATTGATACGGTTATCAGTCGAACATCACGGTTTTGAGTTTTGTTTCCGTGTTGAAAATCATGTTGTGACCGAGTACGGTAATGGTCAGGTTCTGAATATCAATTTCCTGAATTTTGCCGGTCCATTCGATTTCATTTCGTTCGGAATCTTTTTTCACTTCAATCTGCCCGATTTCGTTGGCCAGAAATGTGCCATCCTGCAAATAGGAGCCTTCGATCTCGACCATCATACCTTGTTTGATATCCGAAAACGATTTGATTACGTTTAATTTGTCTTCGTATTCAACATTGTTATCAAAATGGATGGGCAACATCAACATAAATGCGTTTTTCTTTTCCGGATCAACCCGGCTGATTTTACCGTTGATTTCCCAATCATCTTCTTCCACTTCACCGTAAACCACTTCAATTTCCTGTAGCAAAACGGAAAAATCCGGCTGCACAATACCTTCCAGCTCAACCCATTCGCCAACTTTCAGTTTGCTCAGGAATTTCTGATATTTTGCGGTGTCCATCGTTTTTTGTGCAAATGCGGATTGAACCATTGCCATTACCATTAAAAATACAATTGACAGAATTGCTGTCTTTTTCATAAACTGCTCCTTCGTTTAAGCATGTCGTATAAATTATCTGAGAACTGTTTTCGCTATTTGTAAAACTTACGAAGCTAATATCGGGAGGCATGGTATCAACAATATCATCGAAATGTAAACAACATGTAACAAACGCAATTTGTGATGATGGATACATTTGAAAGCTTCTGGCGGGCAACAAAAAAAGCCCCGCAAAACGGAGCTTTTAAATGAAAATATTGGCAGGTTGTAGAAAGTAGATAGCGTGCTTTTTTTGACCGTCTCCGGACGACAATCCGCAAACGGATATATTCATCATTTTTCTGGAAAAAATGTTTAGTCGATCATCAAATCGTCTTCGAGATATTCTTCTACGTCGTCATCTTCCAACAATGTATCGGTAAAAAAGAAGGCGTCTTTGAACAATGTCAATAGTTCGTCCTGAGCAATCCCGTTCAGTTGATGACGTTCCGCCCAATCTTTCACAAAAAGCCGGAAGTATTTTTGCATTGCAGCGGTGACGATTTGTTCTTTGGTTTCGACGTTTTGCATTTCGAGCATCATGGTCACTTCCTCTTTCGTTTTAATTTCTGAGTGTAAGATACTGTCCTATTGCAACTATTATATTTCAATCATGTAAAAAACATGTAACATTTAACTTTTTTTCGATGCTTTCATTTGACTGTTTATTCCACAAAAGTGCCACTTTTCTGCACAATTATGTTGTTTGTGGCAAGGGTTTTTGGGATAAAAACATGTCAAAGGTCTTTGTAAATACTGAACTTACACAATCGACGACATTTCACAGAAACAACCTGCACCTATTGTATTTGCAACTAAAGGGCCAAAAAAAATGCGCAAGCCGAAGCCTGCGCACGTGTGAAGGGGATATGTGGATGTTATGGAGTTCTTTTTTAAACCTAAATTGGGTTTCCTAAAAATCTGAGCATCTGCAGCGGATAAATTTCGTTGAGCTGCCGGTCAAATTCCTAATCCCGTTGTACCACTTTTCTGTCAAAACCTTGGCTTCCAACTCCCGCGAAAGCATATCTACAAATTAGTTAGATCTCCAAAAAAGTTGGTAAAGTAAACAGCTTACAAACGATGAGATTGAAAAATAATGTCGTCCGTGACAGTCATATTTGCATTTTCATTCGATGCGTTATCTGCTCCTTTGCGGGTGCTTAAATAATCCCGCAAATGGTTGAGACAATTTTGAATCGATGACGATTGCTCTTTTTTGTGTTGACCGATATTGTTTGAAATAAAAATAAATGAATCCACCAGCGTATCGAGCAACTTTTCCTGATCTTCAAAATTCAACTGTTTTTCCTCAACCCAATCTTGCAAAAACAGTTTGAAATAATCGATGGCAGCCTGCTGTATCCGTTCCAAATCTTTCGTTTCGTTGTTACCTGTCATCCCATTGACCTTACTTTCCCTTTTCCATCATGAATATGTTTTCAGATTGATCAAACGACATGCCATAATTTGACTTTGAAAAGGAAATGTTGGATTAGAAATTTTCGCTTGAAAAAATCGCAGGCATAAATTATTATAAAACAATATGATACATCACATTAAAAAAAAACGGCAGTGATTTGTTTTACACAAACACACTGCCGTAACTTTAGTTTTTTATCGCAAATGAATTTTGAAATTGGGGCGAATTACCCAACCTGATGCGGGATTTGACCCAACGGCATCAGCCTTTGAGGGTTGCCAACGGACGAACTTTAACAACGCCTTTGGCGATGTCGAATTGTTCCATCACCTTCAGCACATTGTCGATATTTTTGAATGCATCCGGCGCCTGCTCCGTCACATCGCTGTTGCCGTAGCGATACAGCCGGATACCGCGCGAACGCATCTGTTCCAGCACCTGCGCTTCGCCGAAAGCGCTGCCGGCTTCCGGTTTATCCAGCAATCTGCCCGCACCGTGATTGGTGGAGCAAAAAGTGTGGTGCGCACCTTCGGAAGCCACGGCAATGTAGCTGTCCGAACCCATCGATCCGGGAACCGGAATCGGTTGCCCCGTTTGCGAGTACAGCGGGTGATCGCTCATGTAACTTGCCGGTGCCGCCCAATTTGCGCCGTTCCGGTGCACCCAAAATCTGCCGTTCACATGATCTTCCTGCTGAACGGTGACGTGTGAGCTGTCGAACATGAGTTTTGCTCGCATCTGTTTATCACCAAAAACTTCCCGCAGCGATTCCTGAATATGATAAGTGATCGCCGTGCGATTGACAAAACCGAAATTGGCAACTGCCGAAACCGCCGTCAAAAAGTGCCGCGCGGATGGCGAATCCGCCGGAATGCCATACAAATGCGGTTCCTCAAACCATTTTTGGCGATGGGGATCTGCCGGCTCAAAATTGTGTAATTCGGCTTTTTCCTGCTCTTTTTCGGCGAGCTTCTCCGCATCGTCTTCTTTAAAAACCTGGTTAAAATAGCGCATGGTGGAACCGCACATGCCGCCGGTTCCGGTGTGCAGCATCAGCACCAGTTGATCTTTCGCAAGTCCAAGTTTTTCAGCGATTTGCGGGTTTAGCACATCGATGATTTTCTGCACTTCCAGAAAGTGGTTGCCGCCGCCGAGCACCCCAAATCCGCGCCGCCCTTTTTTGAGCACGCTTTTGGGAATCGCCCATTCGATGTCCGCCGGAGTTGCCGGATTTTCACGGAAAAGGTTGCCGCGTTTTTCGTAATTCAGCAAATCTTCTTCCGGCAACCCGAAATAGCGCAGCGCCCATTCGGCGCCGTTCAGCAACGCCGCAATCACGTCCTCATTGTTAAGCACGGATTTTTCGTGCTTTTTGGCGGGCACGCGCGCCATAACTTTTTCGTAAAATGCATCCATTTTCGATTGCGGGAAATCTTCCGCACCAAACGGCAGGCTGATAATCCGCATCCCGCAGTTGATACCTTTGTCCACCGCAAACGGAATGATGTGATTTTTGGAAACCGTCACCAATCCGGTGGGCACAATATTGCGGCTTTTGTAGTGCAAATCCGGCAGCGCAACCAGATATTCATCGACTTCCGGCACTGCACTGAGGGTTTCCAACGGTTGCAGCGCGCGTTCATCGGGCATCAATCCGTCATCCAGATAAAAATGTACCGGCACGCCCGCGCCGTTGTGATAATTGACTATTTTAGCTGTTGTTTTTGGCATTTGCATGGTATCCATCAAAACTTCCTCGCTCTCATCCGTTGAGGGTAAATCGATAAAAAACATTGTTTTGGCACTGTGTTTATTTGGGTAACATCAACCAGTGCAGACAGAACCCGGATTCTGGATTCTGGATTCCGGAAATTTGAAGAGCACATTTCACCCTTTATCCCTTATCCTTTACTTCTCTAAAGAATATGCATTATTGGAAAACAGCGCTCTGTTGCGCCAAATTCGCGATTTCCGCCACAACCGGCGGCACGCCGTTCGCGCGATCGATATTTAATTGAAACGCCGGAACACTGCGCAGCAACTCCTGCAGCGTGCGGATGCGCTCCGCCGTGACCAGCGAATTTGCCGAATCCAGCAAATTGAGCGTCGCTGCGTACCAGAAATAATCATTCACCTCGCGGGTGAGCTGGTTGTAATTTTCCAGCCGCCGGACCACCAGTTCCGGGGAAACCGGAAATGACCCGCTGCTGTTGCTAAATTCCGGCAAAATAACTGCCGCTGCCGGGCAGGATTCTGCCAGCAATTTTTCGTGAACGTGGAACATTTGTTTGGCGCGGGTGCCTTCGGGAAAATTTGTGGGATACACCGCATCTTTCCGGTCGCCGAGCAGCGCAACGGAATTGTCATCCAACCGGATCGGTTCGTAGAGTTGATACAGCCGGTTCGCATCAAAAAATACCAGATTTTCCGACAGCAATTGAGTGTTTTCCTGCGTCAGCAGTCCGATGCAAGTTGTTGTTTTTCCAACACCGCCGACACCGCCGAGCACCACACCGTTGCCGTTCAGCGAAACGCCGGAAGCGTGCATCACATATCGCCCGCGAAATTGCTCGTTATACCAGATCATTGGGAAATAGAGGAAATATTTCAGCAGGCTGAAGTATTTTTCATAGCGATAATTCGGGTTGCGTTGCAGCTTTTTTTCGGGCAATTCGAAATAATGATCGTAAGTGATACGCAGTTGCTCGCCGTCCATTTCCAGCAATGTTACCATATTTTTGGTGCGGATGATATCCGTCCACAGCAATTTTCCATCAACGCGAAACAGCCGTTTGCCGATTTTGTGCGCACCGCGATCATCAGCCAGCGCCAGCAACGGGTATTCTTCCGCGCTGTTTTTGGCTTCCCGCCAATTTACATTGACCGAAATTTGCGGATGCGAAACCGGCGCCGCCACAACCAGCGGGCGAACGTGTTCGCGAATATGATTGATGATCGGCGCATGATTGCAGTTGACTTCAACCACCACATCATGCCAGCGAACCTGAACCGAAAAAACTGTATCGGACAATGGATTTACCTCCGGTGTTAATCCGTTAAGTATTTAAATTTTCTAAAGTTGAATTGGATTTCTTGATCATGCCGGAGATGCCTGCATATGCAGAAATGACGTTTATTGATCACTCCTGCGAATGCGCCAACGGCGTTCACTCAGAACAGGAGTCTCCGGTTTTTTCTGTTTTATGAATGGCAGACTGCCAAAAAACTATTTTTTTATGCGACGCCATCCACAACAAATTTGTAGCCGTAACCGCGAATGGTTTGAATATGCCGGGGATGATCCGGCTCGTCCTCCAGCTTTTTGCGCAGCCGCAAAATGTGATTGTCCACCGTTCGGGTGGTTACGTACGATGTATCGTAAGCATCGTATTCCCACACATCTTCCAGCAATTTGTCGCGGGTGATCAGCTTGCCACGATTTTCGATAAAATATTCCAGCAGCCGGAATTCGCGATGGGTCAGCGAGACATCGCCGCCCGCTTTGCGGACAACGTGGCGCTCGAAATCCACTGCAACATCGCCAAAATCAAACGATTTCAGCGAAGGTCCGTTGAAATTTTCATCTTTTTGCTGATACTCCACCCGCCGCAACAGCGCTTTCACCCGCGCCACAACTTCGCGCGGATTAAACGGCTTGGTCACATAATCATCCGCGCCAAGCTCCAGCCCAAGAATTTTATCCATATCGTCATCACGGGCGGTGAGCAGCATCAGCGGAATGGTGATGCGGCGGTCACGTAATTTTTTGAGCACCTCAAAACCGCTCATTCCCGGCAGCATAATGTCCAGCACAATCATGTCCGGCAGATCGCGTTCGGCTTTATCCAGCCCGATCTCGCCAGTGTTCGCGCACAACACCTGGAAATTTTCTTCCGAAAATGTTTTTTCCAGACCGAGCCGCACAGCATCGTTATCTTCGATCAATAAAATTTTTGACATGGCAACCGCATTATTTTTTACAGGTTGTAAGTCCAGATAATAAAATAATTTATAACAAATAACCGGGGCAGGAAATCCACCTGCATCACATTCGAAAACAGATTTTTTTTATTCTGAGAGAAAGAAATATTATTCGGAAATTGGCAATTTCAGCGTGAATAACGAACCTTCGCCATAGCTGCTTTCCACCGTAACAGCGCCGTGGTGTGCTTCCGCGATGCGCTTCACCAGCGGTAATCCCAAACCGGTTCCGGCGATGTTCGCGGCAGCTTTGTCGTTGGCGCGATAGTAATCATCAAATATTTTTTTGAGATGCTGCCGTTTGATGCCGATTCCGCGATCCTGAACTTCGATATTCACATACTTTCCGTTTTTGGATGCCCGAACCGTCACCGGTTTTTTTTCCGGCGAATATTTGATAGCATTGCCAATCAAATTGATCAGCGCCTGACTGATGGCGTTGCGATCCACCAGCACTTCCGGCAATTCCTCCGGCAATTCCAATTTGATTTCGATACCACTCACATCCGATTGATAATTGAACGTATCGACAACCGAGCGAATAATCGCTTCGGGCTCCTCATATTCGAGCTGATATTGTTTGTCGCCACGCTCAAAACGGGCGAAATCCAGCACGTTATCGACCAATCGCGACAGCCGGTCGCTTTCCGTGCGAATGATGCGCAGGTATTTTTTCGCCTCCGGATCATCCTGCAGTTGCGCATTTTTCGATAAAAATTCGCTGAACATTTTGATGGACGTTAGCGGTGTGCGCAATTCATGGGTGATCGATGAAACAAAGGTTGTTTTCTGCATCGAAAGCCGCTGCTGTTTTCGCAAATTATAAACGATTACACCGGCGCCGGTCATCATTGCCAGCCACAGCGCAAAAATGCCCCACAATTTAAAATACAGCCACTGGTCTCCGCCGCTGAGCAACGGATTTTCCAGCGTGGGATACAGCGCCAGTTGCCAAAAATCCAGCGGATCGCGCATCGGTTGCACCGCCGCGGGACGGCTAATTATTTTCTCCGCATCGCCGAGCACAAAACTGCCTTCCTGATCGAGGATGCCGATGGTGACATCATTCGGGAAATCGCCGAGGCTGAGGATTTGCGGAAACAATTGCTCCCGTAAATGCGCCAGATTGATTTCCAGCCCCAATGCCCCGCGAACGATGAAATTTTCATTTTCGCTCATCAGCAAATAGGCGACGAGATACGGTTGTTCCACTGCAAAATCAGAAAAATATTTAAATTTCGGGCGATAATTATTGCGTTTCAAAATGGCTTTGTTGAGCCGCTGATACAGTTTTTCAACAATGTAGGTTTCCCCGATGCTCTTCTTTTTTCGCTCCTGCAAATTTTGGTAAATTGACCGGAAATGTGCCTGCTCTTCCGGCGTGTACGCGCCGATCAGCTTTTTGAAATTCTGTTGAATGCGTTCGAGAAAAAACTCGTACTGCACGCGATTCACTTCGTCGGAATTATCCAGCAAATCCTGATACAGATCGAGCAGCGCCGGCATTGCTTCGTCCATCAACTGCATATTTTCCAACGTGTTAACGCACACAAATTTTGCGTAAAAACGCAGATGCAAATTGTTCAGATCGCGGGCTTGCGGATAGCGTCGAATGAGCAGTTGCGAAGTTTCATAAGCGCTTTTCCACTCCGCGCGATACAGGTGAATACGGGAAATTTCGCTGAGCGCGATGGCACGCAGGCGCGGAACGGGGAAATCCCGTTCAATTTTGTGGAAAATCGCCAGCGCAGAATCCGGCATGCTGCGATTAAACTCCAACTCCTCGGCAAGCTCGGACAACCGGCGAAATTGCTGCAGCCATTCATCGAGATCGGACAGCGATTCGGCTTCCGGCGCGTTCAGCCGTACCGCACCCGGATGCAGCGATTCGGGAAAAATCACATCGCCATCGCTTTGCACGAGAAATGCGGCATCCACCAGCGGATCTTCTTCGATCATCTGAATCAACAATTGCTGCTGTTCCGCCGGATCGGCATCGATAAAAATGGTCGGACGCAGTTGTTGAATCCAGTCGTCGCTGAGCGTTTCGAACTGATCGTGAAATTCATCTTCCGCAAAGCGCGCCAGCCGCAAATAGCTTTCGCGGATGCGCTGTTCATACGCCACCCGTTCGGATTCGATCGCCTGAACACTGAAATACGCCAGCATAATGCCGGGAATGACGATCAGCCCGATCAGCAACAACGCAAATTTCCACTGCCAGGACAGTTTTACCATTAAAAAGATTACCGGTTAAGTTGAAAAGCGCTTTACTTCAAGCGAAAGCTGCTCAGGTTGTCACCAGCACTTCGGTGTGCTGCAACACCCGCTGATACACCGCCAGCCATTCGTCGTGCTCGCGTTCCTGCGATAATTCGTCGATGCGAAGCCCCGCATTTTCGCCAAGCTGGCGACGCAATCCGGGGTTTTCGATCAACTCAACAAGCGCAGATTTGATGTCATCCGACGATGCAGGCGGCACTAAAATTCCGTTTTCGCGATGCCGGATGATTTCCGGAATAGCGCCGGTTGTGCTGCCGATAACCGCTTTTTTCATCGCCATACCTTCCAGCATCGATAGCGGGCAGCCTTCGGAAAAGAGCGAAGGAAAAACCATAATGTCAAAGAGCTGCAAATAATCCGCAATTTCCTGATGGGGAATCCGGCCGGTGACGATCACGCGATCTTCCAGCCCGTTCTCCCGGAAATACTGCAGATGCGGCTCGCGGTCTTCTTCTTTAAAATAATCACCGGCGAGCAGCAAAGTAAATTCATATTTGTGTTTTAATTCGCCGAGTGCCTTGCACAAATACACCATTCCTTTTTTGTAGCGAAACAACCCCATCGAACCGATGACCAACCCGTTGAGCGGCAAATCCGGGCGTTTTTTGGGTGCCAGATGCTCAAAATTGATGGAATTTAGAATCGTTTTCGCTTTGCCCGAAATCGGCGTTACGGCGCGATCGCCCAAATCCAGCAAGCTGGTCGCGACAGACGTGATGAAATCGGCATTTTCCATCGCAGATTTGACCAGCGGCATGCGGATGGGATCGAACACATATTTGCCGATATCGTTCCCGCGAACGGAGGCAATCACTTTTTTGCCGTGCATTTTCCCGACCATCCCGGCGATATACGCGGCGGGATAAAGAAAAAATCCGTGCAGCACTTCGTAATTAAATTTTGTTTGAAAAAAATTGAGCGCGTCGAACATTTCCCGGTTGTAACGGGTGAGAATTTCCAGTTCACTTTTGCCGCTGTCCGGACCCGGATTATACACTTTTACCCGGTGAACGAGCACATTGCCTTCCTGTGTGGATGTGTAGCTGTCGTCAAACGGCAGCGGCTCCGGGTGTTTCTGGAATGCCACCACGCTCACGTTCATCCCGCGATCCGCCAGCATGTTTGCCACGCGATGGGCGGAATGCCCAACACCACCCAGTTGCGGCGGAAATTGTCCGGTTACGATGCATGTTTTTGTCATTTGCTAAACCTCTATTTTTCAGGCAGTTAAACCAGCCTGCCTCCCATGAATATTTTGATTTGTTTCGCAGTTATTGTAAAACGAACTGTGCGTGCTGTGGTATCCGGAGATTCCTGCATTCGCAGGAATGACAATAAAAAACGCTGAACTGTAACCCTTTCAAATGCGGGGTCTCCTAATTTGACAACTGCGCTGTAATCCCAATTCGAAAAACTAACGATTCAGTGATTTCACAATGCCAACCACTTTTCGGGCGTTATTTTGCCAGGTGCGTTCCTGCAACACCCAGGTTTTGGCGTTTTTGCCAAGCCGTTCGCGCAGCCGGGTATCGGTGGTGAGCGTGGTGAGCAAATGCGCCAGTTGGTTAATGTTGCCGGGTTCGAACAGCATCCCGGTTTCGCCGTGATGCACGATCGATTTCACCTGCCCGATTTTCGCGCCGATCGTTGCAATGCCCATTGCCATATATTCAAAAATTTTGATGGGTGAAAAATAGAAATTTTCGTGCGGAATATACGGCGCGGCAGCGATATCCATTGCCGCGAGATAGCGCGGAATGTCGCCATAATTAACTTTTCCGGTGAACGTTACGCGCTGGCTGATGCCCGAATGTGCCGCCAGTTTTTCCAGATTTTCGCGCTCCGGTCCGTCACCGACGATCAGCAGATGCAGGTCGGGCAGATCCGTGTGCACCTGCAAAAACGCCCGCAACAGCGTTTCCGTGCCGTGCCAGTTTTTCAGGCTCCCGACAAATCCGGCAACGGTTTTGTCCTGCAATCCCAATGTTTCGCGAACGCTATCCCCGTTTTCCGGGATGTCAAAACGCGCCGGATCGACCGCGTTCGGCACAACCTCAATCTGTTCGGAATTGACGCCGCAGGATTTCACAAATTCGCCCAGTTCCTCAGAAACCACCAGCACACGATCTGTCGATTGGAATATCTGTTTTTCCATTTGCAGCGCATAATGTTTCATTTCCAAACCGCGCATGCGCTCCTGCTCAAACGCCAGCGGCGCGTTCACTTCCAGCACGTGCGGCACGCCCAGTTTTCGCGCGAGGCGAATGCCGGTCATGCTGAACAGGGCGTATCGTTCGTAAACAAAATCGATGTTTTGCGCAGCGAGATAGCCGTCAATCGCATCGTATAACGCTTTATTATACAACAGGTTACGAATTTCGTGGCGGAGCCGCGTGTCGCTTTCCAGCAGTTTGTCCACTTGCCGCAATTCGCGGATGATCGACACATGCAACGGCGTCGGCAGCACAGAAACGCAGGTGAGTTTGCCCAGCTGCGGATCGTCCGGCAGCTCCGCTTCCGGTGGCGGAATTACAATTTCGTAAGCCGCAGTTGCGTCGATGCCTTCTTCGCCAAAATTGCTGTTTTTCTCGTCATCTTTGCCACGGTGCATCGCCGGCGAAATGATGTGGACGTTGTGCCCTTCCCGACGCATCGCCCGCACCATCTCCCGCACGTGAATGGACGCGCCTTTGTAACCAAACACCGGCACGCCAAAATCGGTGGTGATGTATGCAATGTTCATTGATATTCCTTTATCGTTGTTTTCAATATTGTGCCGCGGTAATGTTCTCTACGGCGTTTCGTGAAACGCCGCTACATTTTCAAAAGGTCCAGCCAGCGCCGGGCGACGTCCACGACTTCTTTGCGCATTTCGCGAATCGCGGTGACGTCGTAATGTTTCACCGGCGATAAAATTTTGGTGATCAAAAACGTCAGTGCGTACCATGACAGCCGGTTTTTCGGGCAATCCCACGGCACTTGCGCGGCATAACTATCGAAGAAAATATTTGCCGCATCGCGAAGTTCGTCATGCGGAATATCGCTCGAAAATCCCAACATTTGCAGCGAAATCATGAATTCCGCAACATCCGACAGCGGATCGGCGTTGGCAAACGCATCGAAATCGACCAGCGCAATGTCGCCGGATTCGCGAATGAGCATTTGCTCCAGCCGGCAGGCGCCGTGCGTCGGCGTTTTCGGGATGTCCGCTCCCGTCCATTTCACGCCGGAATTGTTCAGATAATACAAAATGGTGGCGGTCAAATTATTGTATTCCGGCAAATAATGGGTCAGCACCGTGGCATCTTCCGTGGCGATGTTGAGCATTTTTTCGATAGACGGGCCTTCCGGCAATTCGGGAATTTCCTGTTTGTGGAAACTCGCCAAAATACCCGCCAGTTTGGGAAAAAGCGCTTTTCTATCGTAATTGCGAAAGATATCCACCAGCGATGTCCCGCCCCAATCGACTTGCCAAAACGTATTGTAGCCTTCCAGATAGCGCAACGGACGAGGAATTTCCACAGCCTTGCTGCGATGAGTCAACTGTTCGTACGCGGCATCCAGCAGTTGGAAATACAGCCGACTGTGACTGTCGCTATACATTTTGTGGAAAAACGTTAGCGGTCGCTTTTCGCCGGATTTGCTTTCGAATAAACAGCGATAGCGGAGCACGCAACGCTTTCCCGGCATATGTTTGATGCGATCGAACGAAAATTCGTCGCAACGCCAACTGGCAGCTTCGGCTTCCGGCAAATCGAGCAATAGCGCCGCATGTGCGTTAATTTGCGATTTCACGAAATCCGGGTCAACTGCATCCGGCATGCGTTTCATTTTGGGATCGTGCGGGAACAGCCACAGAATCATCTGCAGATCTTCCAGCAGGCTAACCGGCGGAAAATCCTGCAAAAACGGCTGCACCACCCGCGATGATTTGACGCGCTTTGCCGCCCGCTCGAACCGTCCGGCGGCGCTGCCCGGCGGAATCATCAGCCCGTACAACCATTCGTGAAACACGGTGCCGTTGCCATTGTCGAACACCAAACGGTAGTTGACGCCACATTGTTTTTCCGGGTGATAATACACTTGCCGAATGTGACATTCGCTCAATTTAAATTCGAAATTTGGCAAATTTTCGCGAAAATGCTCCGCCAACCGCAGACGCATTTGCTCCGCGTCCATTGCTGTTGGCAACAGCGGCAGCAACCGGTCGTCAATATGTGCCGATTTCAATTTCAGCGAATGGCCAACAGCAGTTTGTTTTCCGTTTTCAACCACAATTTCCGGATGTTCAAGGGGTAATTTTTCCAACATCAAATTCCTGTAATTATTAAAATTGGGATCAAATTAATTTGATCTTTTCATCGAGCACTTTTTCGGACATTTCCAACAGTTGGTCGATCATTTCGTCATAATTTTTCTTCGCCATTTTGATGCATTTTTTAGCCTGTTTGCCCATCAGCAGCGCGGCAACTTGCCAGTGCAACACTTCCGCAGGTAATCCCCACGGTGCATTTTCGCGATAGGCAGCGCAAAAAGCGTTGATCGCCCGCATCGCCTGCGGTTCGGTAATTTTGTCGCGCAGCGGCAGATACATCAAATGCGCCACAAAACTGGCGGCGTCGTAAACGGGATTCCCTTTCAGAAATGCGTCGAAATCGATGAGCGCGAGCTGCGTATCAACCAGCAACACCTGCGATAGCCGGAACGCGCTGTGAATGGGTCGCTCCGGTAACTGTGGCAATGTTGGCATTTGCGCCAATAATTTTTCGGTGATCGCATCGACGCGGGCGGTGTATCGCGCATCAAATTTGCTGAGCGTATCCTGCGATTTGACCACCTGAAACATCGTTTGGCGATCGGAACGTTCGGATAAACTGTCGATGTCCACCTGCTGTAATCCCGCCAAAATGGCACCGGTTTCCGCACAAATTTTTTCAAGATCAATTTGGTCCAGCCGCTCGTCCATATTTATTCCCTGCAAATCGCTCATAAAGAGGGCGTTCCATTCGGGAATAAACAACAGCGGTTCGGGCACCAACACCTGCCGGCGGCGACTCATTTCTGAATCCCACAGCGATTTTGTGGTATTGTGAATAATCCCGGCATTGACCCGCCGACCGAAAATTTTGCCATACATCCGGTGATGGCTGCCGTCCGACAGCGTGTAATCGTATCGCAAGGTGCAACGGGTTTGCGGCACATATTTAACAATTTTAATTTTCAGCGTTTCAACGGACAAATCAGCCGGAATGTGAAACTGCCCGCGATGTTCGTGCATCACTTTCCGGAAGGTCGATTCATCGAGCATGCGCTGTAATCTGGGTAATTTGGGATCGTTGGGAAAGCCCCACATCACCATATCGAAATCGGGAAAAAAATACAGTCCCGGTCCGTATTTCGGTGTTAGCAGCGGTCGCTCCAACGCCCGGCGATACATTTGATACGCCTCGTTTGCCAAATCCAGATATCCGAAAAATATCTGTTTTCCCGTTTCGCCGGTGCCGTGATCGGTGATTTGCATTTCGTAACAAATCCAGGCGTTTTGCCCGGGCAAATAGCGATACCGCAACATTTTTATGTAGGTAATTTCCAGCTGGCCGTTTTCAAATGCCGGCAAACGGTTTTGGAAAAAACGCCTGGCGGCATCCATATCCGTCAGCAATTCCAGCTGCGGAAATTTTTTGTCTGTGGGTAGTTTTGCGATTCTAACCATTTTTCAAATAGCAATCCAAATACGTTGATGTTGATAGTTAAACTGTTTTCGAAATCGTTTGAACGCCACTCGATGAGATTCCTGCCTCCGCAGGAATTGACCATCAAATCTGGCGATCAACCATTGTAAATATTATCTTTACGGCTTTAGCGGCGCGGTTTCGGCGATACCCGAAAGCTCCGGCGCGGTTTCGATACCCATGCCAAATTGCCAGCGGCACAGTTGGCGATAGGGTTCGCAATTTTCCAGCAATTCGTCGTGTTTGCCCAATCCCACCATTTGCCCTTTATCGAGCACCAAAATTTTATCTGCGTCGCGAATGGTGGACAATTTGTGGGCGATCACAAAAGTGGTTTTGCCCCGGGTGAGCACATTTATCGCATCGTGAACGAGCGATTCCGATTTCGCATCCAACGCGGTGGTCGGTTCATCGAGAATCAAAATCGGCGTATTGCGGATCATCGCACGGGCAATGTTGATGCGCTGTTTTTGTCCGCCGGACAAATTTTCGCCGCCTTCCTCGATCATCGTTTCGTAGCCGTTGGGCATATTTTCGATGAAATCGTGCGCCTGTGCCAGTTTCGCTGCGCGGATAATTTCTTCGGTTGTCGCGCCTTCTTTTCCGAACGCGATATTTTCCGCAACAGATTTGTAGAACAATTGCGCTTCCTGCATCAAAATGGTGATTTGGTCGCGTAAGCTTTTTATTTTCAACAATTTAATATCGTAATTATCGGCGGTAATCCGCCCGGTTTGCGGATCGTAAAAACGCATCAGCAAGTTAATGATCGTCGATTTTCCGGCGCCGCTGTGTCCGACCAACGCAATTGTTTCGCCCGGTTCCACCGTGAAAGACAAATTGTTGAGCACCATTTTATTGGCATCGTAACCGAACGTTACGTTTTCGAACGCCATCCGACCGCTGAATGGCGGCGCTTCCAATGCATCCGGCGCGTCGGCAATTTCCTGATTGGCATTGAACAATTCCAGCAATCGCCGACCGGAAACCTGCGCTTTGCCGATTTCCAGGATCATTTCCGCCAGTTTGCGGATCGGGCGATACAAATTTTTCACATAAAAGGTAAACAGCACCAGCGTTCCGGGCAGCAACGCGCCGTCCAGCGCCAGCCATCCGCCGTATGTCACAACAATCGCCATTCCCAAAGCCATAATGATATCGTTCAATCGCTGAAAAATTTTGGACAGGCGCATCGCTTCGATCTCGTGTTCCAGCCCCGCGCGGTTCAATTCCGAAAAACGGGTGTGCTGGTCGTCCTGCCGTCCGTATGCCTGAATCAGCGCCATCGCGGAAACGTTTTCGGCAATCACTTCGCTAACATCGCTCTCTTTTTTGCGCTTTTCTTCGACTGCATCTTCCACATTTGAACCGTAAATCCGGTTGTAAAAATAGATGACCGGAATAATCACCGATGCCAGCAACGCCAGTTTCCAGTTGTAATAAAACATGATGCCCAAATGAGAAAAAACCACCAGAAAGCGGTGAATAATCGTGTCGGGAAAAATAACCAGCACGGTTTGCAATTTGTTGATGTCCGAGGTCAATCGATACAGCAGATCGGACGAACTCTTTTTCCCGTGGAATGACAGCGAAAGCGCCTGCAGCCGCCGGAAAATATTTTCGCGGATTTCTGCGGTCATTTTTTCGCCGACGGTCAGCAAACCGACTTTGTGCATGTATGAAACCATCATTTGAATGACGCGCAACACCACATAAGCGACCACCAGAAAAAGCAATAATGCGATCAGATCGCTGCCGATGTACGGCACCAAAAATTGCGCTTCCGGCGGCAATGGCGCTTTGAGAATAACGTAATCGAGAATCAATTTGATCGGCCACGGCAACAGCAACGCGACCAGAATTCTGGAAATTAATCCGGTGTACGAAACCAGCAGCAACTTCCAGTGATGGCGGTAAATATTGCTGAACGATTTGTAAATCTGGATCAGCGTGCGGTAGTTAAATCCGGAATCGGACTTCCCTGATTTTTTTCTCTGTTTCCCTTCCATTAAACCTTTAGCGCCTTCTCTTTTTTATCTTTTTTATTCTTCTTTTCTTTTTTATCTGTGGATGCTTTGCTGCCGGAAATAAACTGCAGTTCGTAAAATTCCCGGTATTCGGGGCTGTTTTCCATCAATTCCTGATGGGTGCCTTGTTTGGCGAGCAACCCTTTTTCCAACAGTAAAATGCTGTCTGCGCGAATAATATTGTGCAACTTGTGCGCGATGATAAACGCGGTTTTTCCTGCGGTCAAATGCTCGATGGCCTGGTTGACCAAATATTCGGTTTTGGCATCCAATCCGGTGTGCGGCTCATCCAAAATGACAATCGGTTTGTTGCGAATAATTGCCCTGGCAATGTTGATGCGCTGGCGCTGACCGCCGGACAAATTGTCGCCGCCTTCGTCGATAACGGTATCGTAACCGTTGGGCATTTTCATGATAAAATCGTGTGCTTCCGCCAATGTTGCGGCGTGAATAATTTCCGCTTCGGTGGCGTCCGGTTTGCCGAAGGCAATATTTTCGCGGACAGACATGCGAAATAACTTGACATCCTGCATCAAAATGGTGATTTGATCGCGCAAGGAGCGGATCGTAAAGCTGCGGATATCCTGTCCGTCGATGCGAATTTGCCCGGTTTGCGGATCGTAAAATCGCAAAATGAGGCTGATAATCGTCGATTTTCCCGCGCCGCTATGCCCGACGAGGGCAACGGTTTGCCCGGCCTTCACATCGAAATTGAGGTTTTGCAGCACCGGTTTTCCGTTCCGGTAAGCAAACCCGACGTTGTCGAAAGTGACATCACCGCGAACTGCCGGCGCTGTTTGGGCATTGGTATCATCTGCCACAACATCATCATTTTCAACAAGTTCCAGCATGCGTTCACCGGAGGGCAGCGATTTGGATAAATCCATAAATACCTCGCTGAGCTTTTCGATAACGCCGTTCATCTGCTGCAGATAAGCCACAAAAACCACCAGCGTTCCCGGCAAAATAACGCCGCCGAGCGCATAAACGCCGCCAAAATAGAGGACACCGGCAATCGCCGTGACAATCATAAAATCCGATACGCGCGAATACGATTTGAATATTTTCAAAAATTTTAGTTTCTCTTTCAGGCTGGCGCGATTTTGTTCTTCGAAGCGGGAAAATTCGCTGCTTTCGCGACCGTACGCTTGCACCAGCATCATCGATGACATATTTTCCTGAATAATCGACGCCACTTCGCCTTCCACTTTGCGGCGGCGGGACATCGCTTTTTTCATCCCGTTGCCAAACATGAACGTGAAAATAGCCAGCAGCGGCGTGGTGCACAGCGCGATGAGCGCCAGCTTCCAATCCAGCAACATCAGCATGATGGAATAACCGAGATAGGTAAATAAATATTGGGAAAAATCCTGCGGGAATTTGATGAGCAGGTTTTTCATCCGGTCGTTATCGGAGGTGAGCAAATAAATGAGATTCCCGGTTCGGGCAGAATCGTGAAACGAGAGCGACAGCCGCTGCAATTGCGCGAACGTGCGTTCGCGAATATCCGCATTAATGCGATCGCCAGTGCTGGACACCCAAAATTTGTTGATGTACGAAAATATCGAGCCGAGCGTTGCGAGCACAACAATCATCAGCGCCATAAACGCCAGCAACAACTTGGGTTCGATGAGCACTATCGGTTCCAGAAAGCTGAGCATCGCGGGCAACGGTTCGCCCAAAATAATGTAATCGAGAATAATTTTGAGCGGCCACGGCTCCAAAACCGCCATCCCGATTGACAAAAACAGACACATATAACTGCTGACCAACACTTTTATGTACGGCTTATAATGACGACCGAACACCCGGTACACCCGAAAAAACACCCGGGAATCAATCTTGTTCTTTTCCTTTTTTTTGCCCATTTTTCGCAGCGTGGACAAATCTTCAAAAAACTTCAACTGAGGCATCCTCCGTATGTAATCACAAATCGCAGTAACATTTAACCCATTGATTCATCTGTATTTAAACGCCTAATTTTTACTATCCTGCATCAGATACACTGTTCGTAGAGATCCAACAGTGAATCGATTTTCGGCAGCCATTTTTTCTGCGGACGGGTGAGCAACTGATCCAGCCGCAGCGTTAATGCACCCGCTTTGAAAAACGGGATATCCGCCTGCCATTCCGGTGCTTCACCGGCAAAATATGTTTTCAGGAATAGTTCGCGCCCGGCGCGATAAACATCGGGATTTTCATCTTCGCGCAGCATGATAAAGCGCAGCAAACCGGCGGTAAATCCGCCAAGATCCGCGGCCGGATGGGCGTAGAGACACTGATCAAAAAAGTAAAAATAGAAGCGGTCGTCATCGAGCAGAATATTGTTCAATCCAAAATCGCCAAAAGTGGGCACCGGTTGAACATTGTGCAGGTTGTATCGCAACAGCGCAAACTGGTTGAACAACTGCTGGAATTTTTCGGCTTTCGCCAAATCTACCGGCGCTAAAATATTGATTATTCTATCTTTGGCAGCATTGAATCTTGCGAATGTATCATCAATAGATTCGTGAATTGCCAGCTCAATATTGCTGTCGTGAAACTTGCGCAGCCCGTTCGCAATCGTGCGGATGATGTTGGACATTTCGCCAAAATCGGATGATATTTTTTTGATATGCTTCCGCAAATATTTGTCCGGACTGAATTGATAAAGCGCCAGCGGTGGCGTTTCAAACATGGCGACCGGTTCCGGAACGCCGATTTGCGACGCTGTCGCATCGCCAAATGAGAGATTGTGCAGCTGGCTCACAACTGAAAAATCCGTCCGGACGGCGGATAAATCGAGCAATCTGCCGGTTACCGGCAAATTTTGGGATTTCCCCGATGCCACATCACAAAACCGCAAAAGATAGGCAATTTCAGTTGGCGAAGTGTTTTCCGGTCCATCCTCTTTTTGGACGTGCGGCACAAATACTTTGCAGGAAACCAACTTTGCATCGTCCGTTAATTGGCTCGATTTTACCAATTGGCGATTGTCCGAAAATAAACTGGACATCAAAGTTTCATCGCCGGCGGAACCGTATGCGGCGGCTTCCTCAGGCGATGGCGCTTTTCCGGGTTCCGGTGCGCATAAAAAACGAATTTTGAGCGTCCGGCCACCGTTGGTGTAGCTGATCAGCGATATCGTTTTCTCAAATTGATAAATTCCCGCACCGCCGTGATGAAAATAATGTTCTTTTTTCCTGAATTGTTTGATCACTTTTTTCACATCGAAACCGTCACCGTCATCCGAGATCCGGACAAACGCACCGGAATCCGTGATAACCGCTTCAACCGCAATCTGTTTGGCCGGGTCTTTTTGATTGCCCCATTTATAGGCGTTACCGATGCCTTTTTTCAATAAATACAGCAGATCATTTTTCAAATGGTCGTGCGAAACATCCGAAAATCGTCGCTCAAATGCATCGTACAGAACCGGCAACAGCTCATTTGGGGTTTGCCCTTTGATCAGCATACGCACTTCTGAGGAAGTTTCAAAAGCCGGGTTTGCAGGATTTGTTATTGTTGCATCCATTGCATCCTCTGATGCGTTGATTTCAGCAAGAAATTGTTCTCTGGTATGGTTCAGGTCAAACATTTTTCCGTTCCCGAATTGTGAATATGATGTTTTTCCAATTTCAACTGCTGTATTAAAGCTGGCGAGCTGCCAGGTAAACGATCGATTTCTGATTGAATTTTTAACAGAGCATTTTCAACGTTGCTACCAATGAAAAATCCGTCTCAACAGCACCGAGGCGGAATTGCATTTTTATAAGCTTAAGCTACGATAAAACCTCATTTTATACAGTGTGACCGTCACATTTTGCAATTCCCTTTTTTCATTCGCACAAACTTCCACGGACAATCCGCTTTCAGCCGTTTATTGCAGGCGTAACGGCGGTCAGGCGACATAACTCCTGTGATTTTTCGAGCAATTTCGCCAATTCCGGATACGCCGCGCCTTTTCGAAAAGCGATCATCGTGCGACGCAAAAATGCAAATCCGTAATACAGCCGGATTTGCGACGGCAAAGCGATGCCACCATTTTGGCGATAGCCCTGTTGCAATTGCGCCTGAAATGCTTCAAAATTTTCCGGAAAATGGGTTTCCAGCACTGCGAACATATTACCGATATCCAACGCCGGATTGGCGACGGCAGAGCTGTCAAAATCGATCAGCGTGATTGAATCGTATTCCACAAATATCTGCGACAAATTGATATCGCCGTGCACCGGTTTGAGCATTTGGTCGATTTCATCAAAATCGAGCAATCGCTGAATAATTTCGTTCACCGTTTTTTGCAACGACGGGTGCGCGTTGCACAGCGCATCAAATCCCGGATGGCAATATTTTGCGAGATGTTCGCGCATGGTGCGAATCTCACAATTCGGCAGCGAAAGACTGTGCAAAACCGCCAGTGTTTGCCCGAGAGATTGCATGGCATTGCCAATCGTTTCGATGTCTGAAATTTCCTCCAGCGTTTTACCGGAGAGCATCGGCAGCAGCAGCATATCAATTTCCGGCAGATAGGCCAGCGGCTCGGCCATTTGCAATTTTTTGCCGGATAAAGTGGCAGCGGAAAGCATATTTTGCATCCGCCCGAATGTCCGTTTGCCGCGATTTTTGCGATAAATTTTCCCAACCAGCGTGGTTGTTCCGTCTGTTGTTGTGATGTGGTAGGCAAAAACGCAGCGCTTTCCCGCGCGGTGTTTCAGCACACGATTGTCGACGGAAAGGGGTTTTCCCGCGAATGCCGCCAAATGGGTCGCAATCAGCAAAGCCATTTGGGCGTTATCCTGCGCGGTGGAAATCCCGGGTATTTTTTTATCGATTATTTTCAATGTTTACAGCTACTTATGTTGATGAATAAATGATACAATTTTTGAAATAAATTATTTCAGTAACAGGCTGTGGCTGTCCAGAACGACGCGAATGCCATTCACAAAAAATGTGCGGCTGTCGTAATCGATACCGGAAATTTGCCCTTCGATTTCGTCAACATTAAATTCCAGCGTTTCCTGAGCCGTAATTTTGCTGGGCATAAATCCGCCGCCGGGTTCAAAATATCCCCGTATTTTCACCTGTTCACCTTCGTAAAAATCGCTGAACGTTGACGGTTTATTGGAAATCGTGCGATAAACGGTTTCCGGCGAAAGCGGGATTGTCTGGTTCAGCACTTTTATTTCGTGCGACTGTTGATCAATATGCTGGATCACACTTTGCATTTTATCCTGATCGTCTTCGTATTTTGCGGTGCGGGTAGTATTCACTTCCACTGCCAGCAAAGCGCCGTCGGATTGCAATTTTCCGTTCACTTTCACAAACTGTTCGTTCTGCAATGCTTCAAAATTGATAAATGCGCTCATTTGATCTCCCCGATGCAATGTTCTGCCTGTTGAATCATTTTGGCGATGCGTTTGCGCCAGCCATCTTTTTGGTAGCGGAGCAATTTGCAGGCTCGTCGCAGATGCGTAATTGCCTCGTAAAACGGCACACGATTGCGGATTTCCGGGTCCATCGTTTTGAAATATTCGTCGTAAAGCGCATCGATCACTGCCGCCATTCGCGGTTCGCGCTTTAATTTGCCTTTCAAAAACACGACCAGATTGCCAATATCCGCTGCCGGATCGCCATACGAAAGTGCATCAAAATCAATAAGATAGGCGCTTTCATCCTGCAAATGCAGCTGCCCCATGTGCAGATCACCGTGAATTGGCGCCAGAGGCACATTTGCCCAGCGTTTTTCAAGCGTTTGGAAATCGGCCAATAATTGTTCGATCTGCGGCGCTAATTCCGGGCATGCCAAAAAGAGGAACGGATAGCGCGGATGGCAGCGCAGCAAATGATCATCCAGCGTCATCGCCGGTCCCGGTTTATACCCGCAGGAATGCAGTTTTGCCAATGTCCGGGCGAGCTGGCGCATGTACGCCGGATTGAGATTTTCTTTCAACAATTGTTTTACCGGTTTGCCGGGCACTTCTTCCTGAAACAACATGCTCATCGGCGTGGAAAATGCGTATGGCTCCGGAATGCTGATTTTATCGGACGCATTTTGCTGAAAACCACGCGTCCACAATTCTTTCATAAATTCAAAAACTTCTTCGCCCTGATTGATTTTGTAAACCTTTCCGATCACCGGCCAATTTACAATTGCACCGTTTCCGTTGGTGGATGCAACCACCCGGTAGCGGATAACGCAGCGCTGGTTGCGTTTGCGCAGCACTTCGATGTTTACATCCCGGACTTCCGCTTTTTCGCCAAAATGTTCTTTTGTCATCGGCTCGAACACTTCCCGCATTTTTGCGGGATCGAGCGCTTTTTTGAGGGTGTATAATTTATCTGTTTTGTAATGAATCGTCGATTTCGTAGCCACTGTTCATCCCTGTTTTTATTAGATTTAACTGTATTTTACGATTGCACGAAAATCCCGGTTTTCCAATGCCGGGCTTTTCATGGCGTCATCCAGCAATGTGCCAATTTTGATGACGTTTTGGCGGTTGTCAAATTCCTGTTTAACGGTTTCGCGCCCGGCTTTTCCCAACGCCAGCGCCAGTTCCGGCTGATTGATCAATTTTTCCAGCGCTGCCGCCAGCGCTTCGGGATTGCGCTGCGGGACCAGCAACCCGTTTTTGCCGTCGTCGATCAATTCCGGAATGCCGGAAATAGCTGTTGAAACTGCGGGAATTTCCAACGCCATCGCCTCCACCAAAACGTTGGGAATGCCATCGCGATCGCCATCCGGTTGCACTTCGCAGGCAAGCGCAAAAATATCTGCCTTGCGGTAATAGTCCAGCAATTCTTCCTGCGATAACTTGTTGATTAATTGAACATTAGCCGTCAACCCAAATTGATCGATCAGCGTTTGCAATTCATCCGCCATCGGTCCGCCACCCGCAAAATATGCGGAAAAAGCGTAGCCTTTTTCTTTCAGCAGATGCATGGCTTTCAACAACGTCGGGAATCCTTTTTTGGGCACAAATCGCCCAATGGATAAAATTACCGGCGGCTTGCCGTTGCGCGATAACGCCGCATTACGGGTAAATTTTTCGATATTGATGCCGTGATAGCAGCGATAAACCGGCGCATCGCTGCCTGCAACACCAGCCATATGTTTGCGATTGAAACCTGTGCAGGTTACGGCAAATTGCGCCCCGTGAATTTTCTGGCGCAAAAATTCATCTTCCTGCAGATAAATATCTTTTGCATGTGCGCTAAAACTGTATGGAATTCCGGTGATCCAGCTTGCGAAGAAAACCAGTGTGGTGGGTCCGTGGCTAAAGTGCGCATAATATTGCCCGAATCGGGCATCCGGCACAACCCTGTCTACAAAATAAACCGCCTGCGAAAACCGCTTGATGGTCGATGAACTCCAGCGTTTCAGGCTGCGCCATGCGGCAAAATGCAGTGCGGGCAAATATGACAGCGGATAGCGCAGCAACACTCGCAAATGGCTGAGCATAAACGCGCCAAAAAATTGCCAGAAATAATCCGGCACATACGAAACCGGGGCTTTCACCCGCTCAACATCGCCGTGGATTTTCGTTTCACCGGGATTCCGCATCGCAACAATGTGCAGCGGATAACCCAGTTCTTCCAGCAACAATATTTCGTTGAGGATAAACGTTTCCGAAAGTCGCGGGTAGCCTTTCAGGACAAACGCAATCACTTTTTTATCGTTTGAGCGTGACATTTTTTCCTTCCTTGAACCTTGTGCCGAATGTGTTTCAGAATAACAATTACCGTACGCGAATGGTCAGATCAGGCTCATAAAACGGGGTTCAAATAAAAACATCCGTGTGGTCCGTTGTTTTAACATTTATTGGTTCTCAAAAACCTTTGTATTCGGTTTCTTCGTTTACAATGATGTTGTAATTCATCAATTTGAGCATTTGTTCATCTGCGCTTATCGATTCGATATTGCCTTGCAGCTCATCACTTTCCACGCCGATCGGTTTCCAGGTTTTTAGCTTTACCGGAATAAATTCGCCGTCGGCGGAGCGGTGGCCGATGAGTTTTGCCATATCGCCAACCGTCAGTTTGCTGAGATCGGTGTGTTCGCGATGCTCATTTTTCACCGGAACATCTGCGGGAATTGAGAAGGTTTGGTTGAGCAACCCGATGGCGTTGGTTTTCGGATCGAGCGACTGAATTTTGCCTTCCATTTCCAATTGATCTTTTGGCTCCTTGTATGAAATTTCCAGCGCATTGAGCGTATTTCCATCCACCGGCTCGCATTTAATTTTAACGCGCTGCCCGATTTTCAAAGCTGAAAATGCTGAATACGTAAACATCAAAATTTCTCCTGTAAAACGTTCCCTGTTTGAAATAAAATTACCCTTTCTCCCGTAAAAACAAAGGGTTACACTTCGCTTTCGCTGGCAACCGAAACACTGTTCAAAATGGTAAATGCGGCATTTCTGGCGCCAAACATATCCGGCACGTTGCTGTCATCAAGTGTCGATCCGCCTTTCAGGCGTTCGGTAATTGTTTCCGCGAGGCGCTCCGGCGTTAAATCGTTGGGGTGAATCGCTGCAAACATATTCCGCTGAGTGAGTAAACGGGTGCGGATGGTTTGTTCGGCGCTGGGTCCGGGTCTGGGAATGATAATGGCATTTTTGCGGAACCGCAAAATCTCGCTGGTGGTGTTGTAACCGGCCATCGAGATGAGCAGATCTGCCCGCTTTAAAAAATGAATGGCATCGTTTCCCAAACTTTCCACCGTTACCGGAAAGCCTTTAGCTTTGTCCCTAAGTGCCTGAATTTGTTCTATTTGCATAAACGGTCCGGAAGAAACAATCGCCTGAAATTCCAGTTTCGATTTCAGCAAATTAACCGTATCCAGAAAAATATCCATAAAACTGTTGGCATCGTGTCCGCCGCCGCCGGTTACCAGCAACAGCGGCAAATCATTTTTGGGCATCAGCTTTTTTAGCTGACTGTTACTGAACTCCTTTGGCGTGTCGTCCCGGCAAACAAAACCACAGTAGGTTGTTTTGTTGAGCAATTTTTCCGAAAAGAAGTATTCTTCCGCGCTGGGAAAAATTTCCGGGCTGCCGTAAATCAGCACTTTATCGTAATATTTTTCCGCGACGTCGTATGCACCTTCAAGATTCCATTGTTTGAAGATGTCTTCCGGTCCGCCCAAAATATCGCGCAGCCCCAAAACCATGCGAGTGTGCGGGCTCAACTGTTTGATTTGTTTGATCGGCTCGGTAAGTTCGCCCAATGCGCCGTGTGGCATGTGATCCACCAAAAAAACATGCGGCTGAAAACTGAGTGCGATATTGGTAATCATATCTGCCCGAACGGGCAACAGCTCGCTGGAGGTCATATTCAAACGATTGGATGCCCAAACGCCGTAATCAATTTTCACCATCGTGGGGATTTTGATAAAATCGCAGAGCGGCGGCAGCTCAAAGAATGGCGCAACCGGCGAATCCACAATGATCAAAACCGAAGCCGACGGGCACAATTGTTTAATTTGAGTAGTAATACTCAAATTCCGTCGCAAATGCCCCAATCCGTACCCATCCTGGGAGTAAATTAACACCCGCAAATTTTTGGGGAAATCGGGTGTTTTTTCTGCTGCGGCAAACTTCCAATGATTGATGCTACCGTTTGGAACAGTATTTCGGTTCTCCAAGACACCGTTTACGTTCAAGTTAAAGCTCCTTGTTTGCATACCAACAAATATGATTTTCGTTTGGATAAAACGAAAAACACAGTCCGGCACAACTTTACTTAACCTGTCGCGATAATTATAATTTGGAAAAGATATCAGGAAATTGAGACACGGAAACCACCATCGAAGCATAATTCCTGTTGAGTGGTATTTCAACAAGACAAAATAGTCAATTTGAGTCGATTACCTGATGCAACCATACAAATCCAAGAAAACCGGCACTGGCTTTTCTTTGATGTTGGTATCACCAAAATTTCATTTTTTTTAATGATACCAGATTCTCAATGAACAAAAATGATACAGGGTTTTCAGCGCAATACTGAATGATAGAGAGATAATTGAACATTAGCGCTCAAACACTGAACGCGTTCTACGATGTGCTCCAACGCATTGCGCGGAACCATATCGTATTTTTTTTCGGTTGGACCCATTGAAAACACTTTCATAACTTTTCGTCCCAAAGTTCCGGCGCTGAGGATATTCGGGGAAATCAGTTCCACCAATCCCAAATCCTCAAGAACTTGCGCGCGATACAAATGTTCGTGATGCATTGTTTCGCCGGGAACGAAAATCGCATGTTTATCATATGACGATATTTCGCAAAATAAATTGAATCCGCCGTTGCAAACCACCAATTCTGCGTATTTCAGATATTGTAAAATATTTTTGCTGAACCGGTGAAATGTTACGTTTGGCAACCGCTCTGCGCGATCCATCAGAATAGATTTTTCGTAAGACGCCATCATCGGACCGGTAATAATGACGCTGCTGAATGGCAACGGCTCAACCTGGTTTTCCAAAAATTCCAGATACGAACTGACCAGCGCATATCCTTCTGTTCCGCTGCCGGCGGTAACCAGCACATATGGATTATCCTGTTTGATATCCGAAGTATCCCGGTGATTTTTTTCCCGGGAAATGTTGGGTGCGCTCATATAGCCTGTAAATGTCGTTTTTTGTGCCAGCGATTCCGGAAATTCGTATTCGCGGGTTGCATCAAAAATATGCTGAACACCGTGAATCCAAACTTCGTCGCAAATGCGATCCAGCATTCCGTAAACATCTTTTCGCTGCCATTCTTCTTTAATAATGGCCGGGCGACCGAGAATGTCCGGTAATCCCCAAATAATGCGGGTTTCCGGGAAACGCTGTTTCACAAACCCAAAAGTATGCTCAATTTCATGGGGTAAATCCGATGGATTGCTTTGGATCAGAATAATATCCGGTTTGAAAGTTTTGATGGCGCTTTTGGTGATTTTGTGGCGGAGGGTGAGCGTATTATTGAGTGCGATATTCAGATTCCGCGCCTCATATTCATGCCGGTCACCCCGCGCAATGCCGGGGAGATGGACATAATCCATATTTTGCGGGCATTTATAACGCCCGATAATCGGCAAATCTGTCAACAACAGAATTGCGCAATCATCAACCTGCTCTGAAATTCGTGTTGCAATGGAAAGCGTCCGGCTGGTATTTCCCATGCCGTTGGCATCGCTGCAATATATTAAAATCCGGAGTTTATTTTGTCTGACCAAAATTGTTTCCATTTCTTCAATCCCTTTTTTGTTTCACAAAAATATCCGGTATTTATTCCGTTTAACGCGCACACCGGTATATAGAAAACCATAATCCATTATATTATGGAACATTTTCAAAATGATTTAAGAGAACCACGTTCAAAGAATTCAACAGAATCACAATATTTTTTTAGCAATTATTCTTAAAAAAACAGTCTGACTCTTTTCGAAATGAAAATAACCTGTATCGGAATTGAAATGTGATTGTAATATCACAAAAACAAGTAATAAGAATTTATTGCTTTTCTTGCATATATATTTTTGATTAATCACCCGAGGTCACAAATTGAAGAGCGTTTATACCCAACCCTTTGACGTGAAACTTAATATCAGATTTAAGTAAAAAAAAATACAATATTACTTAAATTTCAATAATTTTGCGGGTTTAGCCAAACCGAGAAATTGTGGCAAAACAACATAAAACCAACACTTACAGCACACCTTGCCTCAAAAAAGGAGCGAGTAAAAAAATATAAATTTTCGTATATTAATTGTATATCTGAGAATTGAAATTATACAATAATTAGAAAACCCTAATGTTGAAAATGGGTTAGGTAGCCTGTAAATCCATTATTTTATCAAAATATTGGAAAACATTTTTTAAAGTATAAATTTTATAACATTTTAGCTTACACAAAACAGAAAGACATTTGTAGCTATAATTGAAAGAAACAGAGGATTAAAATGGTTATGTTTTTCCGCGTAATGATAGTAACCGGATTTGTGTTATTTGCTGGCTGTGCGGGCGTTTCCACAACTGCAACAAAGAATTATTCGCCAGCCAACCAGGCTAACGCAATGTCAAATCACCTGCCGTTGGACAGCAATATTACAACCGGAACACTACCCAACGGTTTGCGATATTACATTCGCAAAAACAGCGAGCCGCAAAACCGGGCGGAGCTGCGATTGGGCGTCAACGCCGGCTCCATTCTGGAAGATGACGACCAACGGGGATTGGCGCATTTTGTGGAACATCTGGCGTTCAACGGAACGGAAAATTTCCCGAAACAGACGCTGGTCGATTACCTGGAATCCATCGGCATGCGTTTTGGACCGGATTTGAACGCGTACACCAGTTTTGACGAAACCGTTTACATGCTCCAAATTCCCACAGACAGCGCCGCAATTGTGGAAACCGCATTCCGGATTCTCTCCGACTGGGCACATAACATCCGCTTTTCACCGGAGGAAGTGGAGAAGGAACGCGGCGTAATTGTGGAAGAGTGGCGCCTCGGTCGCGGTGCAAATGCGCGAATGCTCGACAAACAATTCCCGATTTTATTTCATGAATCCAAATACGCGGAGCGCTTGCCCATCGGCAAAAAAGAGATTATCGAAACTGCAGATGTGGAAACAATTCGCAGGTTTTACCGGGATTGGTATCGCCCGGATATGATGGCGGTTGTCGCAGTCGGCGATTTTGATGTGGCGCAAATTGAAGCATTGATCCGTGAACATTTCGCACCAATTCCCGCATCAGAAAATCCCCGAAAACGTCAGGAATTTCCGGTGCCGGATCATGCGGAAACGCTGTTTTCCACCGCAACCGACCCGGAAGCGACATATACCAGCATCAGCGTGTATTACAAAAAACCGGTCGAACCGGAAAACAGCCTGAAATCCTATCGCCAAAATTTGGTGAAATCGCTGCACAACAGCATTCTCAACAATCGTTTGAACGAGCTGTTGCAACAGCCCGAACCACCGTTTTTGTATGCCGGCGTTGGCGAAGGGCGGTTTGTTCGCACAAAATCGTTTTTCAGCATGACCGCCGTTGTGAAAGATAACGAGCTGCCCACCGGTTTGGCTGCGCTGCTCACCGAAGCCCGCAGGATTCGCGAATTTGGGGTGACACCGGGTGAACTGGATCGCCAAAAATCCGAGATGCTCCGCGGAATTGAACAAGCCTACCGGGAACGCGACAAATCCGGTTCCGCGAATTATGCGGCGGAATATTTGCGCAATTTTTTTGAGGACGAACCGATTCCGGGCATTGCCTACGAATACGAATTGTGGCAGCAATACATACCGGAAATTTCGCTGGCAGAGGTGAACGCTGTTGCCGGTGAACTGCTCGACACAAAAAACCGGGTTGTTTTGATAAATGCGCCGGAAAAAGATGGGTTGAATTTGCCGGATGAATCGGAATTGCAAAGCGTTTTTGAAGCTGTGCAGAACAGCGACATCGAGCCGTATGCAGACAACGTTTCGGATGAACCGCTGATTTCCACACTGCCGGCGCCCGGCGATGTTGTGCAAAAAATTCACAACGACAGTCTGGATGTTCACGAATGGCAACTATCCAACGGAATGCGGATATTTGCCAAAACCACCGATTTCAAAAACGATCAAGTGTTGTTTCGCGCGTTCAGTCCTGGCGGACTTTCGCTGTATCCGGACTCGGTTTACATCGCCGGGGAAACTGCCGCATCGGTGGTTGCGATGGGCGGCATCGGCAATTTTGACCGTATCGAACTGGAGAAAAAACTGGCCGGAAAAAATGTCAGCGTATCGCCGGGCATCAATAATATGAGCGAAGGCATCAGCGGCGGCGCATCGCTGGAGGATTTGGAAACGATGTTCCAACTGATCCACCTCTATTTCACCGCGCCGCGGATGGATAGCACGGCGTATCTCGCCTATCAGGCACAGATTCGCGGTTTTCTGGCCAATCGCGCCGCAGATCCGGAAACAGCATTTAGCGATACGGTTCAGGTTACCATGTCCGATTACCATTTTCGCACCCGCCCGTGGTCCGATAAGTTGTTGCAGGAAATGGATTTACAAAAATCTTATCAAATTTTCCGGGAACGATTTGCAAATGCGGGAGATTTTACGTTTATTTTTGTTGGCAATATCGATTTGCTGCAATTGGAATCGCTCGCGGAAACCTATCTCGCCAGCCTGCCGGCAACCGGCGATCGCGAAAACTGGCGCGATGAACAGATCGAAACGCCAACAGGCAATATCGAAAAAACGCTGCACAGAGGGCTCGAAGAAAAAGCACAGGTTGAAATATATTTTAACGGATCGTTTAATTGGGATCGCGGAAATCGGTTGGCCATTCAGGCGATGGCATCTGTTTTGCAAATCAAACTGCGCGAAACGTTACGCGAAGATCAGGGCGGCACATACGGTGTGGGCGTTAGCGCGTCCACCAGCCATTATCCCGAAAGCACTTACGAAATACGCATCGCTTTTGGCTGCGCCCCGGATCGCGTAAACGAGTTGACCCAACTGGTATTTGAACAAATTGATAGCCTGAAAACGGTTGATGTCGATCCGCAATACCTGCAAAAAGTGCAGGAAAGCCTCCGTCGTGAAAATGAAATCAACCTGCGCCGCAACGGGTATTGGCTTTCCACGCTGCAATTTTATTTGTGGAACGCGGAAAACCCCAACAACATTTTACAAACGCCGTCTTTTATCGGGCAGCTATCCGTCGAGGGGATCAGGGCAGCCGCGCAACAGTATTTTAGCACCCCGAATGTTGCCCGGTTCCAATTGCTGCCAACAGAATAACGTAGAAAATACGGTCGCAGAATGTGCCAAATTGTGAGGGATCAATGGCAAACGAGCTTCATCTATCCATTATTAAACAGGGTGTAGAAGCCTGGAACAAATGGCGCAGCGAAAACCCGGAAATCGAACAGCCGGATTTGAGCTGGGCGGAGTTGAACGACCAGAATTTGATGTGGGCCAATTTTAAAGGTTGCGATTTAAGCTGGGCTAAACTCAATAATTGCAACCTGATATGGGCAGATTTTACAGCAGCGGATTTGAGCCGCGCCAATTTGAGTCGCTCCGATTTTACGACCAGCGTGCTCGATGGTGCCGTGCTTCACAACGCCAATTTGACCAGCGCATATTTCTATCGCGCATCGTTGGTAAATGCGGATTTGCAAGAAACCGACGCCGAAAAAGCAGTGTTCAGTTCCAGCAATTTGTCCGGCGTTTCGTTCCGGAATGCCATCCTCAAAGGTGCCAAATTTCAGAATGTGAATTTGCAATATACCGAGTTCAACGACGCAGACCTGGAAAGCGCATCGTTCGATGAATCGGAAGAAACAACCAGCAAAGTTGACCCGGAGGTTGCGGACAAAACCGGCTATCGCTGGATAAAACTTGCGGCACCGCTGGCAACATTGGCAGTGGCTGCCACGCTCATTTATTTGTGGTTCAATTTGCGCTCCAATGTCGAAATTGCTATCGCCAAATCCGCCATGCCAACTGTTATTTTTGATAACACCCGCCTCTCGCCCACCCGCGAAAATGAAACGGATTATTTTTACGAACTGGACGGTTTGCTGCCGGGAAATTACCCGATGTTCGTTTACGCCACCCAGTTGAACGACATCAACACCCACGAATTTGTGCGTTTCAAACGCTTCAGCGATACGCTCAATATTGGCACCAATGAGCGTCATCAATCAATCCGGGTGGATTTCGATACATTATATTCTGTGCGAAAAATCGCGGAAGGTATTGCCCCGAACATCAGTCCGGACGGGCAAAAAATTATTTTTCTGAAAAAGAAGCCCAAATCCGCCGGGATTTTTGAATCATCGATGTGGCTGTGCGATGTTCCCACCGAACAATCAACCCAGATAAAATTGCACAACACCACGCTGTATGACTGGGATTGGGATTGGGATCGCCCGTTTTTGCGCGGCAACGGACAGCATATTTTTCTCAGCGCATTTAATCACCGCAAACGCCAGAGCTTTGCGTTTATGATCGATTCCACCACCGGAGAAGTGACGGACATCCCCATAAATTTGCAGCGTAACTGGTTGAAATATCTGCCACTTGCGAATTCTGACAAAATGATCATCGAAAACAAATTGTATTCGATGGAGGGCGAATATCTGCGCACGTATAATTTTCAATCGATGTATCAAAAAGAGGTGTTTTACGGCGGGAACAACGGTTTTGTAGTATTGAATGAAGAAGATACGGATCAGGCAAACAGCGTGTTGCTGGAATGCACATACGTGAATCACGAAACGCTGGAAGCCAAAGTGCTGTTCGAAATTCCCAAAGGACGCGCGCCGTTTATTTCTGCGGCAAACGAAGCGCAACGGGTGGTGTTGACCCAATACAACGGCATCACCAATGAGTTTACTTCCGTTATCCAGCTATGGTCCGATGGCGTGATGGTGAACCTGACCAACGATTTCCGCGATGGGCAACGCAAATACGCGAATGGCAGCACCTACCACAAAACAGAAGCCTGCGCCGATGACGCAGGCCAAAATATCGTGTACGAATACGAAGGCAATATCTATCTGTTGCAGTTGCCGGAAAGCGTGACCATCGAAGCGCTGGCTTTGGCAAATATGCCCGAAGCGCTGATCAGCAGCACGGAAAGCCTGCATCAAAATAAAATGTAGCATTGCCAGCAGTTACGGCATTCCCCTAAAATTTGGTCCCCAAAAAATACGGCAGCATTTGGCGCCAGGTTGGCCAATCGTGCGTCATATCGTATCCCCACAAATCGAGCTGGTGCGGTACGCCTTTGCCGTGCAAAATATTCGATAATTCGATGGACGAGCTGGGATCTTCGTATTCGCCCTGCCCGCTGGCGATGATGATATTGCCGCCCTTTTCGCGCATGCGGTTCAGCATAAATTCATCTCCCCAATTTGGCAAATAATCAATCGGTGAGTTGAAATAAACGTTGTCGTCAAAATAGCCGCGGGTGTACGCGGTCAGGCGATAAACACCGCTCATCGCTATCGTGCCGTCGAAAACATCCGGGCGGCGGAAAAAAATATTGGCCGCATGCAACGCACCCAGCGACGCCCCGGTGGTGATAATCGGCGCATGCCCCTGACAGTGGGTGTAAATGAACGGCACCACTTCCCGCAACACATATTCATTATATTGTTGATGCCGGACAGCTTTGTCATACGGATGCATATTGTTGTTCAGCCAGCTTTCGTTGTTGATGCTGTTGATGGAAAATACTTTGAATTTTCCCTGATCAATCATCGGTGCCAGCGTGTCCAGCAGGTGGAATCGTTCATATTCCAGATAATCCGCACCCGCTGTCGGGAACATTAACACCGCAAAACCATAGTGCCCGTAAACCGCAATCTCCATATGTTTGTTGAGTCGTGGGCTCCACCAGTTGTGAATCTCTCTGTGCATTCAACGCTCCTCTGATAAGTATATTTTTTTTAAACCATTGTTTACAAAGATGATACAGAAATTTTCGGAGGTCTGTTTGGATCAGACATTCAGATTTGTCACATCATTTGTGCCCGTTTCGGGTGAAATGAAATAACCATTTTAGCGCGAAAATGCAAGCCCAATTTTACATTTGAGAATCATTTATGATCACAAAAATTTGAATGTTCCACAACTGCCAAAGCGAAGATTTGATTTCCGGAATCCCCGCCCGTTCGTCTAAATTACCGAATCGCATTATTTAAAATTCGACAAAAATGTCGAACCAGACATCCGCTTTCACAAATAAATTTTGGGTAAGCCATTGTAAATTTGATGTTTATCGATAAGTTCCCAATTTTCATTTCCAGCGAAATTTTCTGGCACACTCATTGAATGTAATAACGCAGGTGAGAACGATTTTCTGGGGTGCAGTAAACCACCGAAATAGAAATTCTCCAAAACTGTTTTATTGATTTTCATTCACTAAAAATTTGCCCCCACAGTTGCCGAAAAGATCGGATATTTTTCGTTCGTTCTATCAATATATCATGCAATAATACTACTTGGGGGCACAATGAAGCACAAATTTTATGCGAAAGGATTGCGGTTTTTATGGCATGCGATTTCATCAAACAATAACCCATTGCTCGCGCAATTGGTGGTCACCCGCAAATGCAACCTGAGTTGTGTGTATTGCAACGAATATGATAATTTTTCCGCACCCGTTCCATTCGACATCCTCAAAACACGTATCGCAAAACTGGTTGGGTTGAAAACGTTCGCGATCACCCTAACCGGCGGCGAACCGTTGCTTCACCCCGATATTGAACGTATCGTCAAATATATCAACAAGTTAGGCGCTGTGTCAACCATCATCACCAACGGATATTTGTTAACCAAAGAACGCATCGAATTATTGAACGAAGCCGGGTTGCAGGAATTACAGATCAGCATCGACAATATACGGCCGGACGAAGTTTCCATGAAAAGCCTGAAAGTGCTGGACAAAAAGCTAAAATTATTGGCGGAAATCGCAGAGTTTAAAGTCAATATAAACTCGGTGTTAGGCGTTTCGGATGAACGAACGGACGATGCAGTCGAAATTGCCAAAAAAGCGTGTGATTACGGATTTTCTCATTCTGTGGGACTGGTTCACAACGAGCACGGCATTCTAAAACCTTTAAGCCCAAAACAGATAAACGCATATCAAAAAATCGGCAGAATAACAAAATCCCGGATTCATTTTTTTAACAAATTTGTATTCCAGCAAAATTTAATTACCGGAAAACCGAACCGCTGGCAGTGCCGTGCGGGCGCACGATATTTGTATATTTGCGAACTGGGTTTGGTTCACTGGTGCTCGCAACAGCGCGGTTATCCGGGCATTCCGCTGATGGAATATTCGCAAAAAGATATTCAACGGGAGTTCAACACGGCAAAAAAATGCAGCCCGCGGTGCACCGTCACCTGTGTTCAGCAAATGAGTTTTTTGGATAACTGGCGCCCGAAACAAAAAATTGCTGATCCAAACGTGACGCCAATTTTTGGATAATCCGAATAAACGAACATTCAATTTTTTAACGGGTGGTTTCAAATAAAAAAACGCCCCGTAAATGTGCGGGGCGTTTTTTGTTACTTTGAGGCTATTTAAATCTTTATTTTACAATTACTTCAGCAATACTGCTTTTTGAACTTGCCGGGCTTTTCCGGATTCCAACACAATAAAATAAACGCCAGCCGGCTGATTTCCCGCATCCCAACGCTGACGATATTCCCCGGCGAGTTGTTGACCTTTGAACAGCACCGCCACTCGCTGACCGAGCAAATTGAACACCGAAAGCTCAATATTCGCGGCTTCCGGCAACGCATAATTGATGGTCGTTGCGGGGTTAAACGGGTTCGGGAACGCCGGATAAAGTTCAATTTTTTCCGGCAAATTGGTGTTATTTCCAATGCCCGAAAGGAAGTTGCTGGCAGCATAAGTATCGATAATTCCCCAGCCAAAATCGCGATCTGGCGTTGCGGCGTTATCCGCGGTGGAGCGTAACGCATCGATTATTTCCATATTTGACAATCCCGGATTCGCCTCCAAAACGAGCGCAGCCGCACCTGCAACCAACGGGCAGGACAGCGATGTGCCATTTACGGCAGCATAACCCGTTGCACTAAAAGCGCTGGCACAAACAGTGCTCACGCCTCTCGCGCAAACATCCGGTTTGATGCGTCCGTCCGCAGACGGACCGCGGGAACTGAATCCGGCCAGCGCCCCGGTGGACGACACAGCGCCGATCGCCAGCACGCTATCGCCATCGGAAGGTGCGCCCAGCGTGTTCGCAGGTTCTGCAATATCGCCGGAATTACCGGCAGAATTGACAACCAGAATGCCGCGACTTGCGGCAATATCCGCACCGATGGTTACCACTGCGGTGTTTCCGTTCATATCTTCCCAGGAATATTGGCGCGGTTCGCCAAAATCGAAATCCCAATAGCCGAGCGAACTGCTGATGATATCTGCACCGAGGCTGTCCGCCCATTCAGCGGCGGCAACCCAGTCATCTTCTTCAACATTGTGTTCCCAATCCGTATTTTCCGTTTTGGCGAGCAAAAAAGTGGCGCCATAAGCCGGACCGATCAGGTTGCCGGGTTTGTATCCGGCAAGCGTGCTCAGCGTATAAGTGCCGTGCGATCCGGTGCCCATTTGCCCGGCTTCATCATCCACATTTTCATCGCCATTGACAAAATCCCAGGTGTGGGTAATATTGAGATGCTGCAACGCTTCGTGCTCCAGATTGTTGTATCCGGCATCCAGCATGGCCACCGTTACGCCGGCGCCGCTGTAACCGAGATCGTGCATCGCATTTGTGGTAATCTGCACATTTTGATCCAGCGATGAGCCATAATCGAGCAACGTGGTTTTGGTCGATTTTTGCAGCTCCGGCTGGATTTCCGCCTCCGCCAGTTGCGGCACTTTTGTGTAACGGATTACATCAATTTTTTTGATAAATTGCAAGCTTGTCAAGCTATTCAAAATAGCCGGTTTCGCTGTTGCGGAAACGGCGTTTAGCCAGCGCGATTTGTGTTGAATTTCCACCCCGTTTTGACGGAGGATTTGCGCATATTCCGGGTTCACCGGCACATCGTAGCGATCAACCAGCTGATCCGCCGGACGGTTGCGCAGTCGTCGTTGCAACGCTTTTTCAGTGAGATTTGCTTCCGCTGTTGCCAGCGCTTTGGAAAGCGATGTGCCTTTATCCGTAAAATAAATCCATGCGGAAACCGGTTCTTCCGGCGAAGCTGTTTCCAGCACCCGGTTCATTTTTTGGGTAATTACAGCATTGTCGGCGAGCGAAACACCGGCTGCAAAACAAACAAAAACAATAGTTAATAACAAATGTTTCATTAGAATTCCTCAAAAATATCAGTGATCACAGATTATTTGAAACGCCATTTTTTATCAACAATATTTTAGACGCCTGAAAATTATTTTGGTTTACGAATTCGATAAAATATAAAAAAATAATCCGCCAAAAACCAACCATCAATCGGTTCGCAACGGCTAATTTCCCACATAAATTCCACCGATGACAAAATACGCCCACAAGCTAAGCAATATTGCGCCGGCGATATTCATCAGCAGCCCGACCACCAGCATTCGCCAAACGGAAACGCCGGGAATGCCGCCGAAAGCCAATCCGTTCACACCCGTAGCTATCGGGCTCATAAACGCCGATGTGCATGACAATGTGGTGACAATCAGCGCGAGCAACACGGGAAAATCCATCGTCGCAGAAAGCGGCACGATCATCAAAAACATCGCTATTTGCACAACCGTATTGCTTAAAATTTCTGTGGTGAACGATGTGATCAGCGCGATGAGCAGCAACAGCGCGATTGCCGGCAGATGCGCAGGCAACAAATGCGGCAGCAATTCCCCAAAATATTGATCGACTTTCAGAAAATACATCACCACACCCAGCACAACCGCAACACCCACAAAAACAAATCCGCGCAATGGCAGGTTGCTGTAACAATCAGCAATGCGCAGCAACGGCGATTTCAACGTTCCGGTACTGCCGGGGGACATCGGAATCAGAAATAGAAATCCAATAAAAACAACAGTTAACGCACCGGTGATCATCAAAATTTCGCTTTCATTTTCCGGCAGCATCATCAACAGTGCAGAAAGCAAAATAGACGATAAAAAATAACCGGCAGTCAGCCAAACCGCTAATTTCTGGTGGGGATAATCGATCGATTCCGGCACAAACGGCAGCTCAATTCCGGCTTTGCCAAATCGCCCGGGGCGAAACATCAGCAGCAGAATCAGCCATGCAATCAGCGTGAAAATGATCACCAGTGGAATGCCCCAAATCAACCACGATGCAAAAGTGATATTTGCAGCTCCGGCAACCGGATTGAACGCCAGAAATGTTGCCAGAATCCCGTTTGCCGGCGATGCGGTGATCGATCCCATCCCGCCGATATTCGCGCCGTAAATAACCGCCAGCACCAGCATTGTAGCAACGCTCGATTCCGAAAAATCGCTGTTGCGATAGGCCCGCTGCAACAGTTCCAAAATCGGCAGCAGCGTGAGCACGGTAATTGCGTTTGGGATAAAAAAGGAGAACATCGCGGAAAGCGAAATAACGTAGAGCAACACCCTTCCCGGCGACAGCTCGCGGCGATCGATCAAACTGTAAACGATGCGCTCAGGTAATTTAACCTTGATAAACAATCGCGAAACCAGAAAACCGTTGATGAAAAAGAAAATCAGTTGAACTTTATCCATTGCCGCCGCGTTTCTGAAAATTGAGTTGCAAAGCCTCGCCAATTTAGCAAATAAACCCGCGTTCGCAAACGTCCCGTAATTTTCCTTTTGCTTTTTGAGAAAATGCCGCCGCAAAGTATATTGGTGCGCTATGGCAGATAAACCGTTGAAAATACTGGAACGCAAGTTCAAACGAATGCTGAACGCGACGCTTTCGCGAGTGCTGGCGCCGCCGTCCAAACCGTTGCCTGTGCCGGGCGAGGTGCAAAAAGTGCTGGTTTTCCGGCTGGATCAGCGCATCGGGAACGGTATATTGCTCATTCCGCTGTTGCGCGCCATCCGCGAATCGGGATCGCAAATTGAGCTTCATTTTTTGGTGCACCACCCGGTTGCAGCACTGCTGGATTTGGCTGAACCGCCGTTGGCGAACCGCATTTGGGCATATCACCAATCGGAATTGATGCGCCGCCCGTGGCGAATGCTGGGGTTGATTTCCCGGCTGCGCAACCTGCAATTCGATGTGGCGATCACATCCAACAATCCCGACGGATTTTCGCTCTCGCAAGCCATTTTCGGGCGACTCTGCAAGCCGCGCTGGCTGATCGGTTTCGATGCCAAATCCGGCGCACAATATTATGATGTTGCTGTCAAATCATCCAACCAGATCCATTACAGCGATGCGATGATCGATCTGTGGCGCGCTGTCGATCCCGCTGCCGAATATCGTCCCGGCGGATTGCATTTGCCCGAATCGCGATCGGGAAACGACACATCGCCGGTGCTGATCTGGCTCGGCGCGACCGGAAATAAAATTTTGCCGGGAAAAATTTTTGCAGAATTGCATGAGCAGATCCGCTCCATCGCAGATGTTCCGGTTGCCTTCGCCTGCGGTCCGGCGGATGCCGCGCATTTGCAAAATTATCCGGACTGGATTCGCGAGCGAACCGAAATCTGGCAGGCGCCGCTCACCGAAACCGCCACATTTTTTTCGGGATTTCGCGCATTTGTTTCCGGGGATACCGGACCGATGCATCTGGCGGTCGCGCTCGGCATTCCCACGCTCACTATTTTCATCGATTCGAATATTCGCCAATACGGCTACAACGATGGCGAACGCCATTTTTCCATTTTGTGGCACGATTCCCCGGAAACGCAACAGCTCACCACCAATGCGTTATCAACCCTACTCCGCTGAAATTTCCGCCGCCGCAAATTTGGGGCGCACTTCCTGCTCGTAATAATACATCGCAAAAACACCCAACGCTCCGCTGATACCGTACGAGATCACATCGGTGATTTCCGCCACCCGCGACGGCGACAGAATTTGGGTAAATTCGATCAACGTGCCGGTGAGCAAACCAACCAATGTCATCAATATATAAATCCCCGGAAACGATTTTCGCTGAAGCCGTAACTTGTAGCTGAAATATAAACTTAGCGGCGCAAAAAATGCCAGCGTTCGCACAAGGTCATACAAATTCCACAAATTGGTTTTCCGGAAATAAGCGTAAAACGGAATGAGGTTGCCCTGCTCAAAATCTTTGCTCCAAATCGCCGGATTCATCGACCAATCGAACGGGCGGAATCCGGAAAACAGGATGAAAATGGCATACAGCAGCACCGGGATTTTGAGCATCGAAACATCCAGTTGCCGTCCGGCAGCGATGGTCGGCGGCAGCAGCCGGAACAGCAAATATCCGGCGTAAACGCCCGCGCACCCGCCGATGATATCGTTGATATCCGTGATCCGCGAAGTGATAAAAATTTGAGCAAATTCGAGCAACACAAAGTAGATGACCGGAAACAGCCAGCGAATAAAATTTGCGCGTGGCAGTTGCGGAAAATACAGCAACAGCGACAGTGAAACCAGGTATCCGACAATTGCCCAAAATATAATATTTTCAATCATTTGAGTGAAATCGAAAATCGTTTCTTCGCTGCGAATTTGCGCTAATTGCAGTATGGTTTCGCGATGCGCTTTTAGCGCTTTTCCACCGACAACCGGCTTAATAGCATCCAAAAATTTGCGCCGCGATTGCGGTTCCGGCTGGTCGAATTGGCGCAGATTTTCAACCACATCCGCCGGTAAATTAGATTGCTGCAATTTGGTTTTTACGGAATCGGTCATCTGAAACTGCGCATCTTTGCTGTAATCGTCAAATAGCAGCACGCTCAGCGGGCGATAGGTGAATGGCACAATGTTTGTTTCCTTAACACTTTTCACAAATCCGGATACGCTGATCGAAACAGTAAACGGCATGATTGCGGAAACGGATTGTGCCAGCAGCAGCAAAATGACAATCAGTAAAGCCGGCTTATTTTTCAATAAATCAAAAAATGTTTTGCTGGTAAATTCGGAAAACCGGGTGGCATAAATTGCGGCAACCGATGCACCGATGGCGCTGCCAAGTGTATTATTCACCAAATCGTGAATTGCCGTATCTCTTGAATAAATAAAGAGTTGCAAAAACTCAATGGTTAAACTCAACGCAGCCCCGCCCAGAATGCACCACAATAAACGCTGCCGTTTTTCCATATACCACAACAGCATGTAGCACAAAAAACCGAACGGAATAAACAGAAAAATATTGCCCACAATATCGGTTAGCGACACCAGATCGCCGTCCGCATCGAAAAACGGAATGCGGTTTATTTTTTGCAATTGCCCGCCCAATTCGGAAAACGGCACATCGAATTCAAACGGAATGAGCGTGTTGTATAGCGTGAAAAAAACAAAAAATCCCAATAAATAGGCAAATATTTTTTTATGCATAAAAATTCCAAAAAGTTTTTGACTTAAGCTGACAAATTATCGATATTTACAATCGAAACTTTGATAAAGTTTACATATTTGAAGCCGTTAATTTTAGCGACAAATTAGTCAAAAAACCACAGCGGTTTTATTTCAGTTTTTGAGATGTTTTCACATATTTTTTCGTGTGAACTTATTGAAATATGTCAGCAATCGGGTTTTCCGCCTCAGATACAGGTGCTAAAAAAATATTTAGCTTCTCTATTTGCGACGGTCAGTAAAACTGCGATTTTTTCATCTTCAATTTGTTTACCATTTCCCGGACAACATTCATCTCAACATTTACCCACTGTGGTTGCAACATGCGCAACGATTATTTTTCGTTGCCAAATGATAAACACTTTTGAGTTGAGGCAACCATGTTCGCAGATTTTTTTGAAACGATCGATTTCACCTACTTTTTTCTTTCCGTAATGTTATTTTTTGCAGGAATTTACCTCGGACCATCCGCAGTTGACCGAAATCTTGATTTTTTGTTGCGATATCCACGCTGGATTTTGCGAATGACCCGCCGTTATTTTACGGACGGATTGAATATAATGGCTGTTTTTCTGATTATTTTTTCACTGAACAATTTCTCTTTAGTCACCAGTTTTCTGTCTGGCGTGCTGGTTATTTTACCGCCGTTTGCTGCATTTTTTACCGGATTTAATGTCGCAGTTATGAGTTACGAAATGATGGGCTGGCGAGGAATTTGGCAAATTTTAATGAATCCGGTAGCCTGGCTGGAATTTCCGGCGGCGTTCATCAGTTTTAGCCTGGCACACCAATTAGCTGAGGCGCAGTTGATGTTTTCGGATTGGCAGCACACGCTAAACCTGCTCACCGATTTGTGGCCGTTTTATCTTAAGTATGTGTTTACGCTATTGTTAGCAGCAGCTATTTTGGAAACATCAATTATCCTCTACGGTAGAAAATTACCGAAAGACAACTAATTTTTTCACATTGGTAACCAGGCTTTTCTTTGATATTCTCTGAAATGAGCAACATTTTTCACCAGCGATCGTAAATATTTTTTGTAACCATTACGAACGAAGGAGAAGAAATGTTTGAATTGTTGGCCTTGATTGTTGTTGTTGGTGTTTTTATTGTTGTATTCAAGCTTTTTGGCGTTCTGCTCGAAGCTTTATTCTTCTTGCTCGCACTTCCCTTCAAAATTATTTTCGGGATTATCGGTGGGGTTATCGGTTTGATAGCGTTGCCTTTAATTATTATTCCTGCAGCGCTTGCATTGATTGTTCCATTGGCAATTGTCGGTTTGGCGATTGGTGGCATTGTGCTACTTGTTAAATAATCCGGGCATCCGATAAGCATGTTTGAAATACGTGTCGCTGAAAATCAGTTTTTCGAACAGCAGATATTACCCGAAACACTTGACAGCATCACCATAAAACAGTAAATTTGCCTATTCAAGCGGGTGTAACTCAGTTGGTAGAGTGTCAGCTTCCCAAGCTGAGAGTCGCGAGTTCGAATCTCGTCACCCGCTCTGAGTTTAAAGCCCATAAAAGACAAACACTTACACATATAATTTTCAATTCAATTATTGGCAAACAGATAAAAAAATGCCTGCACAAGTTGCTTTGCGCAGGCTATATTTTTTACCCTATTATTGAAAACGAAATTGCCAGTTATTTCACCAACATCACCTTGCGGGTTTTGGTGAAACCTGCCGTTGACATCCGGACAAAATAGGTGCCGCTGGCAACGCCCCCGGCATCCCAACGCACTTCGTGCACGCCTGCCGGTAACGATTCTTTCATCAAACGATCAACCAATTGCCCGTTGAGGTTGTAAACCGCTAGTTCGACAGTTGTCCGCTCTGGCAATGCAAAACGCAGCGTTGTTGATGGATTGAACGGGTTCGGGTAGTTTTCGTCGAACGCAAATTCGCGGGGTAAATTATCCACCGGATCCACACCGGTAACGCCGATATTGAATTGCCCGGACGAAATATTGCTACCGTTATAAGCGGCATCTACCGCCCGGAGCGTCCATTCGTAACTGCCGTCCGGTAATCCGCTGAGCAGCCACTCGTTCACCGCGCTGACATTGCCCGGCTCCGGCAACCGGCGGGGCAGCGAAACGGGTGTGCCATCCCGGAACAAATCCAGATCGTATGTGAGCGCTTCGGCGGGTGTGTGATCATCGGTTGCCTGTTCCCACGAAAGCAAAACTTTGCCGCCGCTTTGCACGGTTGCATTCAACCCTACAGGTGCTGTCGGCGAGACATTTTGTCCGGCGGCATCGTTGCGGTAAATGTGCATTTGTGCTTCCACAAGACCGCCGCCGCCCGGAACAAAGTATTGCCCGGCGATGAAATAATCGAGATCACCTTCGCCATCGATATCCAGCCACGAGAAGGTGCCGCCGCGCGAACCGCTGGCACGCGGTGCTGGCAGTTCACTGCCGGAATCGATAAATGTGCCGCCATTATTATCATATATTTTGGCACGTCCTTCGATTTGCGAACCCGAGTTGTAAGTGCCTGCGACCAGCACATCCATATCGCCATCGGTATCGTAATCTGCCCAGGTTGCGGCGGTCAGATCGAACCAGCCATCACAGGAAATACAATCCATAACTTCAACAGGAACATAGGTTTCATTATCGTTGCGATAGATGCGAAACGCTGTGGTGTACGTGCCGTTTGTTTCCTGAATGTTGCCGGTAATCAAAATATCGAAATCGCCATCGGCGTCGAAATCGCCCCATTGCGCTTCGCCGTGTTCGACGGTCAGATTGCCGAGAATATCTTCGCCGACGAAAACGCCGTTGCCATCGTTGCGGTAGCGACGGATAAAGCCATCGTCGGTCAGCGGTGCCATATTTACGAGCAGCAGATCGAGATCCTGATCCTGATCAAAATCCGCCCAGGCACTTTGGGCGTGGATTGTCGGCGCGAATACGGAATCCATTTCGGTGAAAATCCAGCCGCCGCTGCCGTTTGCGCCATCGTTGCGCATCAATTTTGTGCGATATTCAAATACATCGAAATCGTAAACAGAAGGCAACAACAGGTCAGCATCGCCATCGTTATCGTAATCTGCCCAGGTGATGGATCGCAGGTCGAAATCCGCCTGATCGTTATCTTCCCAATATCCCGGCAAATCGGTATCTGTCAGTACGAGCGTTCCGTCATCGTTGCGGTAAATCACCGTTTCACCGTCGCTGCCGAGCGCCAAATCCTGATCACCATCGCCATCCGCATCGCCCCATGCAAGATCGGAAGATGATGCGATGATATTGCCCAGCGGCACATCGATGTAGGCAAATTCCCATTCTGTTGTACTCGCGGGACCATCATTTCGAATCAGTACGAGGCGATCGACAACGCTCTGATTGTAAACGACATAATAGCCAAGCACCGCGATATCGAGATCACCGTCGCTGTCGTAATCGGCCGGGGCAGTGGTGATTACCCAAAAATCTTCGTCCGGCGGGGTGACAAATAACGAATCGAGCGGAGTCACTTCTGTAAAATCGCCAAAAGTGCCGCCCGGATTGGGTTGCACTACCACAAATCTGATTGTGGATGTGGTAGCGCCATCATCATCGGTGACGGTCAGGCGAACAATGTAGGTATTTGCTTCTGTGAAGGTATGCGACGGATGTTGCTCGGTTGATGTCGCGCCATCGCCGAAATCCCACAACCAATCGGTGATGAAACCGTCGGGATCGCTGCTGGTATCGGTAAAATCGACGGACAACCCGTCGATGGCAATATCGAATGCGGCTACCGGCGGGCGGTTCAGCGGCGGCGGTGGCGGACCGGTGAACTTTTCGATAAAGCCCATAAATCCGGCAACCCATGCATCGCCGGAGGGGCTTGCCGCGATGGCTGAAAACGTGCCGAATCCGGCAGAGCCAATCTCGAGAATCGCCCAGTTTTGCCCGCCCGTTGCGGAATAATATGCGACATCGTCAGTTGTGCTCAACCACAATTCGTTGGCGCTGATTAGATAAATATCTGTAAAATTATCGGTGGTGTTGGGTGTCGGCAGCACTTCCCAGGTTGCACCGCCGTCATTGCTGCGGGCAGCGTATCCAAACATCCCTACGGTATAACCGGTGCCTTCATCGATGAAATCCATGTCATAAATTCGTGTGGGAAAATCCGGCAGATCGCCCTGCGCCCAGGTTGCGCCGCCATCGTTGCTGCGATAAAATCGCCCGCCGACATTGGCCGCCCAGCCGCTTTGCCCTTCAATATCCACCGATACGTAAGTACCGCCGAAACCCTGAGCGGCTGTCCACGAGTTGCCGCCATCCGTTGTTTGAAAAAGAACGTTGCCAATAGCACCGCTGCCGATTACCCAACCGTTCTGCAAATCGCTAAATTTCAGATCTTCGGCATTTAGCCCTGCCGGAAACGTTGCGAAAGCCTGCCAGTTTTCACCGCCATCCGTGCTGCTGAACACCTGCCCGTTTTCATCGACAATCACAACATCCTGCTGATTGATGACCTGCACAGCCATCAAATCGAACGCCGAAATACCACCGTGCTGAACCCACGGCGATGCGCCGTCGCTGGTCAGTAACGTTCCGCCCTCGCCAACGGCAATCATTTTGCCATCCGGAAACCGATCGATATCGTTCAGCGATTGACCGGAGCCACTGGATATCTGCGACCACGTTGCCCCGCCATCGGTTGTTTTGATGACAAATCCTGCGCCATAGCCAAAATAACCCGTTTGCGCGTCCGCAAAAACCGGCGCTGCGCTGTTGAAAAAGCTCGGCAGCGGTCCGGGCGATGCGAACGTTTGGGTCCAGTTTTGCCCCGCATCTGTTGATTGAAACATGTTTCCATCGGGATCTGCGGCAACCACTGTTTGGGGATCTGCCACTGCAAAACCGAGAACACCTTCCGGCCAAATGGTGCCGAGATCGGTCCAGCTCTGCCCGCCGTCCGCTGAACGGAAAGTGCGATAATCGAAATTCGGGAAAACGCCGGATCGTCCGTACGCCAGCACAACATCGCCAGAAATCACCTTAAAATCGCTGCGCCCTTCTGCAGAAACAACAGTTGACCAGGTTGCCCCGCCATCCGTCGAGCGCATAAAATTGTCGTCCACAATGGCGAGCGCAACGGAACCGGAGAGAAACGCCACTGCAGTTGCATCGCCGGATTGAACGAGGGTAAATGTTGCACCGCCATCGGTCGTGCGGTAAATACCGTCGGCTGCAGCGCCGATGCCGGTTTGGGTATCCGCAAAAGCAAATACCGGGATCTCCTCCGGCGAAGGCTCCCAATTCAATCCGCCATCGCGACTCGCATAAACGCCAAAATTGCCGGTCGTAACCCCAAAATCCGGTGTGTAAAATTCCATAAAATAAGTTGAGCCGAGCACCGGAATTTCCGTCCACGTGGTTCCGCCGTCGGTGGTGCGATAATTATCGTTGCCGTAAACCCACCCCAAATTTTCATTCAAAAAGAAAATGCCGTTTAACGGACTTGCCAGACTGAACGGCACATCGCGCTGAACCCAGCTTGCGCCACCGTCACCCGATTCGAACAGCGATCCGCCGTCATCAAAGGAATCATCGTTTGTTGCGATAAACACCCGTTGCGCTGTGGGTGCCGCAACACCCCGCACATCGAGAAAAGTAGGCACAGGACTTTGCCTGTTCCATTGCGCAACCGCCATTGAAGTCAGTAAAATGAGCATTAAAGCAAGCCGATTTCCCCGGCTCAAAAATTTTTGTGTTTCTGGTAACATTCGCATGATAATTCGTCCTTTCTCTGTAAACGCTATCGTTCCTGTAGTTGCAATTGATAAACGGTGATTGAAGCTGAAATTCTATTGCTCTGGCTGAGCTAAACCGACACGCTCATAGAATCAATTTGAATGCCAAACAAATAAGCGCATTTATTAAAATTCCTAAGTGCCTGTTTTTAAACGAATAAGCACATTAATAAAAAACAGGAACGAATCAGCACCAATAAAACCCGGTGGGCAAAAATGCGCGGAAGCGCAAATTATGCACCTCACAGGTTTTCCCTCAACTACAGATGGTTCAAAAACTTATCATTGTTATAGCGGTCGACAATTTTTGAAAGGCTGTAAATCTCTTTCATAACAACAATCATGCTTTGTTTTTTCAATCAATTACCACCTAAGTAAACTCTTCAAATATCCGATATTGGTAAGCATGAAAAAAATTTACAGGTGGATCAACCATGAGCAACATCAAATTCTTTTGTTTTTTGGCGGCTGTATGCATATTCGCAGCACCGTATTATGCAACTGCACAACTTTCCGAAGCAGACACTGACAAAACATCTCTGGAATTGTTGCTGAATACACCGGTGAGCGCAGCAGCGAAATACGAACAATCCGTAAGCGATGCACCGGCTTCCGTTACCGTGATCACATCTGTCGAGATTAATAATTATGGTTTTCAAACGCTTCAAGATGTTTTCCAGATTATACAGGGATTTTATACTTCAGATGATCACAACTATACCTATTTGGGTGTGCGGGGATTCAGCCGGCCAACGGATTACAACAATCGCATTTTGTTGCTGGTAAACGGGCATGCACTGAATGAAAATGTGCATGGTTCAGCTGCAATCGGCACCGAACTCGGTGGTTTTAATCTTGCTTCAATCGATCGAATTGAAATTATTCGTGGTCCGGGCTCTGCGTTGTACGGCACCAATGCCATGTTTGCAATCATCAACATTGTTACCCAAAAAGGTAAAACGATAGACGGACTTGAGATAACAGCGGAATACGGAAGCCACAATTTTTTGGTCGGTTCTGCGCTTTTTGGTAAAAAATATGCGAACGGGCTGGATGTTACTTTTTCGGCACGATGGGCGGATGACAACGGAGAGGATATATATTTTGCAGAATTTGACGATCCCTCAACCAATAACGGCATCGCAAAAAACATGGATTGGGATGATTATTACGCTGCATTTTCAACCGTAAAATACGGTGCGTTTTCTGCTCAATTGATGTATTCCTCCCGCGAAAAAGGTATTCCCACCGCAGCGTGGGAAACGCTGTTTAACAGCGGCAACACAAAAAGTATTGATAATCACGGATTTGCGGAAATTAAATTCGAGAACAAGTTCGGCAACGACAAACAATTGATGGCGCGTTCATACATCGATCACTACAATTACGAAGGCTGGTATCCGTACGAAGATGAAATCCTTTACAATTCTTACGATGCGACTGTTGGAAACTGGTTTGGTGGCGAAGCCCAATTTTTGTGGGATATTTCGTTGAACAACCGGTTAACTATCGGATCGGAGTACCAACATCACCGGCGTGCAGATTACCACAGTTGGGACGACGATACTACCTATTTCAATCAAAATTTTCCCTATTCGATAGTTTCGCTTTATGTTCAGGATGAATTCCAGATATTGCACAACCTATCTTTCACCGCAGGTATCCGGTTTGACAAAAATGATCAATTTAAATCATCGCAAATGCCCAGGGGCGCATTTGTGTATCACCCGTTTTCGACCAGCGCAGCAAAGCTGGTTTACGGCGAAGCTTTCCGGGCACCCAATGTTTACGAAACCAATTATGATGATCCGCTTGACGGTTTCAAAGCTAATCCGGGGTTGAAACCGGAGAAAATTAAAACAACGGAAATTATTTGGGAACAGCAATTTACCAATCAATTTTCCGGTATGTTGTCCATCTATCGCTACAAAATGCAAGATTTGATCGATCAGGATATCGATCCACTGGATTCGCTCATCCAATACCACAATTTCAGCAAAGTACAAGCACGCGGCATCGAGATTCAATTGGCATCGCGGGTTGCAAAGGGCTTCAACGGGTTTATCAATTATGGCTATCAATGGACAGAAGATGTCATCAGCAGAGAATCGCTGACCAACTCGCCTGCTCATCTGGTAAAAGCGGGTTTTTCGTATCCGTTTTTTCCGTATGTCACATTATCCGGTAACATGTTGTATGAAACTGCCCGAAAAACCATTTATGGAAACAACACCAAATCCTATGTTTTGATGAACGCAAATTTGATCACACAATTGTTTTTTGATCATTTCAGGCTCCGGTTACAGGTGCGCAATTTGTTGGATCAGGAATATCAGCTGCCCGGTGGTTTCGAACATATCCAGAGTGCGATTGTGCAGCCCAGACGCGCTTTTTCAATATCTCTGGAATCACGGCTATAAGGAAAACTTGACCCAAAATCAGGTCCCGGAACGATAAATCTTATGGAATTAACAAAATTACAGAAATTTTTAACCGTGCTATTGTTGTTATCAACGATACTGTATCCGCAAGAAATGCCGGTGCCCGTTGACATACAATATTCGCTATTTCAAAAGATTTTGACATATGACCGCAACCTGAAATCCCGCGGAACGGAAAAGCTGGTTGTGGGAATAATTTATCAGGAAAAATTTCGGATGTCGTTGGTTGCAAAAGATAATTTCATGGCTGCATTTAACGCATCCGCAACAAAAACAATTGAGGGAATTGCCATCGAATGCATCGCAATCAACATTGGTGATAGCAAAGATATTACTGAAAAAATCGCAGATGCCGATGTAAATATTTTGTATGTCGCTCCATTGCGTGTTCCCCCTCTGAAAGAAATCGCAGATTTTTGCACAGAAAAACAGATTCTTACCCTTTCCGGTGTTCCAGAATATATCAAATCCGGGCTTTCAGTTGGTATCGGCCAAAAAGGAAATAAACCGGAAATTTTGATAAATCTAAAATCTGCCAAAGCAGAGGGTAGCAACTTCAGCTCAAACTTATTGAAGCTCGCGACCGTTTTATAAATCTTATTTTTCGACTGTAAGCAGAGGAAGCCTCTCCGTGTTCTGGAAAGTTTGGACCATAAATTTCAAATTAACAGCGCTTTTTACAGCGCTAATTGCCAGTATTTCCATTTTTATTTACTTATTTTTCCCCGCAAAACTGGAAAAGCAGGCGCTTTCCGCAATTGTGGATAAATCCCAAAGCATTGCAAAATTGACGGCATTCACCATTGGTCCCGGTGTGTATTTTGAAGATATGGATGCAGTCAACGATGGATTGGCTGGCATCAGCCAAAACAAAGATGTCATACATGTTTGGGTGCTAAATTCAAAAAATGAAATCATTTCCCGATTTGACAATCTCCCCAATCCATTACAAAACAATATGTTACGTGAGAAAAACGAATTCATTAATCAGGATGGCTCGGTATTTATCACCACTGCCCCGATTATGAAAGATGCGCAACAAATCGGTGAATTGAAATTGGCGATCTCGCTAACGGATCTTCATAAAAAAGTATACGAGGCCCAGCGGTCTATCGCAACTGTCAGCTTTGTTGTGTTCATTGTAGGTTTAATTTTTATTTTGATGATCAGCGCGTTTATCACCCGCCCAATCAGCCAAATGGCAATTACTGTCGGCAATATCAGCAAAGGCGATTTGAGCCAACGGGCACAGGTGTATTCCCGGGACGAAGTCGGGCAGTTGGCGGTCGGATTCAACAAAATGGTTGAAAATCTGGAACACACTCATAAAGCGTTGGCAACGATGAATCAGCATCTGGAGCTGAGGGTAAGCGAACGCACCGCAGATCTGGAAGCGGCAAAAATAAAAGCGGTGGAAGCCAACAACGCCAAAAGTGAATTTCTGGCAAATATGAGCCACGAAATTCGCACACCGATGAACGGCGTCATCGGCATGACCAGTTTGCTGATAGAAACACCGCTCACCGCAGAGCAACAGGAATATGTGGAAGTCATCCGTTCGAGCGGTAAAAGCCTGCTGAGCATCATCAATGATATTCTGGATTTTTCCAAATTCGAACAGGGCAAACTGGTGCTGGAATCCCATCCATTTGATATTCGCAATTGCATAAAAGAACCGATCGAACTGCTTTCGCCAATCGCCAGCAACAAAAATCTGGATCTGATTCTGGATGTGCAGCCTACCGTGCCCCAAACCGTCGAAGGCGATTTTACCCGTTTATGGCAGGTGCTGATGAATCTGCTAAACAACGCCATCAAATTTACCCATAAAGGTCATGTAAAACTGACCGTTAGCCTGCTTTCCGAATCGGATAATATTGCAGAACTGCAATTTTGCATTGCCGATACCGGCATCGGCATCCCGAAAGAAAAACAGGCCGAGCTGTTCACCACCTTCATGCAGGTGGATTCCTCCACATCCCGCAAATATGGCGGCACCGGTTTGGGGTTGGCAATTTGCAAACAAATCATCACCAAAATGAATGGAAAAATTTGGGTAGAAAGCAAAAAAGGAGTTGGATCGTCCTTTATTTTTACGGTGAAAATGGCTATGGTCGCCAATTCCGAAAACGCTGAGATTGCAACCGATTCATCCAAAAACAGCAAAACAAATGGCCGGATCGATCACCGTCTGGCTGAAAAAATACCAATGAAAATCCTGATCGCCGAAGACAATATTGTGAACCAGAAATTGATTTCGCGGCTGTTGGAGAAAATGGGTTATCTGGCCGATGTTGCCGCCAACGGCATCGAAGTGCTCTCTGCAATGAACGCCAAAAATTACGATCTCATTTTAATGGATATGCAAATGCCGGAAATGGACGGATTGGAAGCAACACGCCAAATCATTGAAAAATATGACGTTACCTCACGACCTGCGATCATCGCATTAACGGCAAATGCCCTTACCGGCGACCGCGAACGCTGCATCGCCGCCGGAATGGACGATTATTTATCCAAGCCTGTTGACGTGGAAGCGTTGCAGCAAAAACTCGCGAATCTGGAAAAACACCCCGAAAAACGCTAACCGCGCACCCAAAAAATTTCAATATTTTTCAAATTCCTCGATACAATGCATTGAAAAAATTCAATGAATATTGTATCTTGTTTTGCAATAGTGGCTCTATCAATTCGAATCTGGCTTGCCGTAACCGGCAGCAACGCTTCCTGTTCCGACTTCCAATCAGTACTAAAAAAAAGCAATTTCCATCAAAGCAGGTTTGGACATGCGTCAATTTTTGTTGGCACCCATCATGTTATTTGCGATCCATCTGGGATGGTTTTTTGCTTTACCGGCAGCCGGTGAGCAGCCATCCGCCGACGAAACCGGACTGCCACGCATCACCCATTACGAACCGAAAGAATACGGTCAGCATTCCCAGAACTGGTCGATCATCCGGGATAATCGCGGGGTGGTTTACTCGGCAAACGGCAACGGCGTGCTCGAATACGACGGCGCCACCTGGCGGATGATCGAAACCAGCAACAGCACCCGCGCGCGCTCCTTTGCCAAAGGGCCGGACGGCACGATTTACGTCGGTGCGTCCGCAGATTTTGGCTATCTCGCGCCCGATTCCCTCGGTGAAATGCGATACATTTCGCTCGTAAAACACGTTCCGATGGAGGATCGGGAATTTTCGGAAGTCTGGCGAACCCATTGCAGCAGCAACGGCACTGTGTTTTTCCAGACCTTCACGCGGCTGTTCCGCTGGTCGAACGGGCAGATGCGCGTGTGGAAAACCGATCCCAATTTTTTTCTCTCGCATCTGGTGAACGATACGCTGCTGATCCAGCAGCGCCATACCGGTATTTTCACTTTGGCGGGCGATTCGCTGCGGTTCCTTCCCAACAGCGACATGTTTGCGGAAAAAGGCATCTTTACGATTCTCCCGCAGGAACCGGGAACCTGGCTGGTTTGCGCCAGCAAATCCGGTTTGTATCGCTATAAAAATCAAACGTTTACGCGATTTTCCCGCGCAGCAGATGATTTCATTTCCGCCAACCAGGTTTCCTCCGCGGAGCTGCTGCCGGACGGACGGATTGCCCTGAGCAGCTTCAACGCCGGCGCGATCATTCTTGACCGGGCGGGGCGGTTGCAACTGGTGCTGGACAAATCCACTGGTTTGCCGGATGACGACATCAAACGGTTGTATCACGACGGCATGGGATCGCTGTGGCTGGCGATGAATTACGGTTTTGCCAAAATTACCATTCCCTCGCATTTCAGCTATTTCACGGATTTTCACGGGCTGGAAGGCAACGTTGCGCACATTACCCGGCATCGCGGACAACTGGTTGTGGCAACCGGGCAGGGCATATTTTTTCTCGAACAACATGCCGGCGACCGCCCGGATCGTACGCCGCGTTTCAAAGGATTCAAGGATTTCCAGCATCAGTCGTTCCACCTGCTTTCGGTGGATGACAATTTGTTTGCGGGCACAAACAACGGCATCTATCTGCTGAAAAATCAAATAGCTAAACAACTTTCCCCGAATGATGAAACCGTGTTCGTGATGTATCGCTACCGGCACGAACCGACCCTGATGTTCGCCGGGCACATGCTCGGTTTGGGCGTGCTGCGACAGGAAAACGGGCAGTGGCGCTATCTCGGCAAAATCGACGGCATTCACGAAGAAATCCGCAGCATTGTGGAAAATCCCGACGGCTCGCTGTGGCTCGGCACCATGCAAAAAGGCGTGCTCCGGCTGAAACCGGACGATCTGCGCCCGGAAATTCCCCGGTTTTCGGTGGAACATTTTGCAGCAGATCTGCCGCTTTCCACCGGGCAAATTTCGTCGATCAACAACCACGTCACGTTTCAAACGCTGAAAGGATTGCGCTATTTCGATGAAAACAGCCGGACGCTGCAACCGGACGCTAACTTTGGCGCGGTGTTCGCAGATACATCGACGGAGATGTACTGGGCGTTTGAAACCGGCAACGGAAACGTGCTGTTCCGGCTCGGCGACGGCGAAACCGGTTATTGCTGGCTGGCGGAAAAACAGCCGGACGGCAGCTACGCGCTGGACAAAAACCGGTTCCGGGAAATCAGCGTTTTCGGGGCGCTGGATGCCTGCCACACGGATGCGGACGGCATCATCTGGTTTGGCTGCATGCCGGGCATCATGCGCTTCGATCCGCAGATCGATTTTCAAATGAAACCGCAGTTCCCGCCGCTGATCCGCTGCGTTTCCATCCCCAAAAATGTCCGGCATTCGCGGCTGTACGGCGGCACGGCAATCGCCACGGCGAGCGCACCGGTGATACCGTATGTCGATAACGCACTGCGCTTCGAATTCGCCCTGCCCTCTTTTGAAAATGAATACGAAAACCGCTACCGCTTCATGCTCGACGGCTTCGATACGGAGTGGTCCGGCTGGTCGAAAACCGCGGAAAAAGATTACACCAACCTGCCCGAAGGCGATTATGTGTTCCGGGTTCAGGCGCAAAATATGTATCACGGGGATATTGGCGAGGCGATGTTCGAATTTGAGATTTTGCCGCCGTGGTATCGCACGTGGTGGGCGTATCTCATTTATTTTATGTTGGGCGGTTTCGCGATTGCGGGCATCGTGCACATTCGCGTGCGGCAGCTCAACCAGCAGCGCGAGGAGCTGGAGCAAATCATCACAATGCGCACTGCGCAGGTGGTCGAACAGCGCAACCAGTTGGAGCAGCAATCGGAAAAGCTGAAAGAAATGGACGAGCTGAAATCGCGGTTTTTTGCGAATATTTCCCACGAATTCCGCACGCCGCTCACGCTGATTATGGGATTGCTGGACAAATTGCAGCGCAAAAATCCCTCGCCGGAAACACAGTCAGATTTGGGAATGATGCGCCAAAACGCCGCGCGATTGCTCAATCTGATCAACCAATTGCTCGATTTATCCAAACTGGAAGCGGGGCGGATGGAGCTGCGCGCCGCGAAAAGCGACATCGTGCTATTTCTCCGGCGGATTTTTGCATCGTTCGCATCCTTCGCGCCGGAAAAGGAAATTGAACTCCGGTTTAATCATGTGCCGTTGGCGGAAACATCGGGGCAGGCAGCCATTTTCATCTATTTTGATGCGGAAAAATTGGAAAAAGTGTTCAACAACCTGCTCTCGAACGCCTTCAAATTTACCCCGGCAAACGGGAAAATCGGCGTGAATATTTTAACCGGAATCGCTGGCGGCGGCGATGATCAGCCGGTTGTGGAAATCCGCGTCACCAACACCGGACCGGGAATTCCGCCGGACAAACTGGAGAATATTTTCGACCGGTTTTATCAGGTGGAAGCCGGCACAACCCGCCAGTTTGAGGGAACAGGCATCGGTTTGGCGCTGGTGAAAGAGCTGGTGGAATTGCATCACGGGAATGTGTTTGTGGAAAGCGAAGTGGATCGCGAAACCACATTTTCGGTGCGGCTGCCGTTTGGCGCAAAACATTTGCGACCGGAAGAAATTGTCGAATTGCCGGACGCAACCGGCGAGTCGGAAGTGCCCATCGTTCGGCAATTGCCGGCGGAACCGATCGACATCGCCAGCGGTGGCTCGGTTTATCAACCGGAAGCCGTATCGCCAGTTTCGGAAAACGCCGGCGATGATTGCATCGTGCTGGTGGTGGAAGATCACAGCGATTTGCGGACGTTTATCTGCGAGCAATTGCGCCCGGAATTTCAGGTGATTGAAGCGGAAAACGGGCGAATCGGGTTGGAAATCGCGGAAGCGCAGATTCCCGATTTAATCATCAGCGATGTAATGATGCCGGAAATGGACGGCTACCAGCTTTGCGACGCGCTAAAATCGGGCGAGAAAACCAATCACATCCCGGTGATTTTGCTGACCGCAAAAGCAGCAACCGGCGACAAAATTGAGGGGCTGGAAACCGGCGCGGATGATTATCTGGTGAAGCCGTTTGATTCGCAGGAACTGGTTATCCGGGTGCGCAACCTGATTCGCATTCGCGAGCAAATGCGCCAAAAATTCAGCAGCGAAATGCTGCTCAAACCGGCGGATGTAACCGTGCCATCCATGCATCAGGAATTTTTATCGCGATTGATGGCGACCATCGAAGAAAATCTGGACGATGAAAATTTCAGCGTGGAAACGTTCTCGGACGAAATCGGGATGAGCCGGGCGCAGCTGCACCGCAAATTGCGGGCAATCGCCAACCAGTCGCCCAGCGAATTTATTCGCTCATTCCGGCTGCAACGCGCCGCCGAGCTGATCAAACAGGATGCCGGAAACATCGCGGAAATTGCCTACATGGTCGGGTTCAACAGTCAGGCGTATTTCACGCGCTGTTTTCAGGAGCAATTCGGCTGCTCGCCGCGCGATTACAAAAAATTGGTTAAATGAAGTGAATCAGCGGAACGCAGATCTGCGTTTCCTACCGCCAAATTTGTCACTCGTTTGTCACTCGTTCCAGGCTCCTGCCTGGAATGCATCTTTCGGCGAATCCTCGTTCCAGGCTCCTGCTTCGGATGACTCTCGTTCCAGGCTCCTGCCTGGAATGCATATTCCTCAAAAACACCTCTCCCCCCAAAAATCCCCGTTTGCGACATTTGTGCAAAAAAATGCGACATTTGTGCAAAACCACTCCCGTTAAACCACGGAATACTGTTTCCCCACAAAAAATGCACCAAAAATTTGCGACAATTGTGCAAAAACCGGCGACATAGTTGAAAGATTTCCCAGCCGCTTTTTCCTACCTTTTTCACGTCATCGTTACAACAGCAAATATCAAAACGATGGTCAGTGGTTCAAAAAAAGCGTGTGAAAAACTCAACAAACAAAGGAGAATAGAAATGAAACGCGCAATGATTTTTTTATATGGTGTTATCAGTTATTCCATTTTTTTCAGCTGGTTTTTGTATATCATCGCATTTGTGGGTGATTTTTACGTGCCCAAAACCATCAACTCCGGCGAAACCGTTTCGGTCGGCGTGGCGGCGCTCGTCAACATCTCACTGATGCTTCTTTTCGGGTTGCAACATTCCATAATGGCGCGCGGGAATTTTAAACAATGGCTCACCCGCTACATCCCGAAATCGATGGAACGCAGCACATTCGTGCTCACTGCCAGCCTGCTGTTCTATTTTATTATCTGGCAATGGCAGCCCATTCCGGTCACAGTTTGGCATGTGACCGACACCGTGGCGGTTCATTTACTTTACGGCGTATTCGCCGCCGGATGGTTCACCCTGCTGCTGTCCACTTTCCTGATCAACCATTTTGAGCTGTTCGGATTGCAACAGGTGTTTTTTCAATTGCTGAACAAGGTTGCCGGAAGACAGCGCTTCGTAACGCCTTTTTTCTACAAAAATGTGCGCCACCCGATGATGATCGGCATTTTTCTGGGATTGTGGGCAACGCCGCTCATGACCGTCGGTCACCTGCTGTTTGCACTCGGAATGACGGCTTATATTCTGGTTGGCATTCATTATGAGGAGCGCGATCTGGTGAAAACGTTTGGCAATGAATACATTGTTTATCAGCAGTCCGTGCCCAAAATAATTCCTTCGCTGAAAGCGAAAACAACCGAACGCGTTCCGGTTGATACGTTGTAATCAAACGCATATCCATTCATGCAGCTTACATGGCTAAGCCATAAAATTAACAACAGCTTAGCCATGTAAATCTGCAAATAAAAATTATACGGTTACCGGAGATTTATCATGAATTTGACAACCCAGGTCGCAAACGTTTTCCGCCAAAATCCGCTGCTGCGATTGTATAAACATTACATTTTCGACAGCGTCATCATCCTGAAAAATGAAGGCTGGAAAGCGTTGATTCGCAAACGCGGCACAAAATTTCTGTTCATTATTTTTGGCTATTATCTGATACGGGATACGATTTTATACATCATCATCCCGCTGTGTATCGCAAAAGGTTTACTCTGATAATCAACATTGAATTGCATAAAGGAGAATAAAAATGTTCGCAGCAATTATCGCATCAAGATTTTTGAAAAGAAAATATACCCACAATTCCCTTTGCCTGTATGGCTACCAACATTTGGCGGATCGCCCGAAATATTTCACAGAAACAGACCCGGAAGCGTTGAGCCGCTACATGTCCGAAATCAACAACAGAGCGTTGCGCCAGCCGGAGCCGGAGTTGGAAACAGCGTACGCCAAAGCCGGTTGAGATCAATCATTACAATCAAAATATTTGGAAAATTACGATGGAAATTAATCAAAAAATTAAAAACGCAATCGCCAGAAATGTAAAGGCGATGACCCTGCGTCCCAACATTGCCCGGGGCACGGCGGTTACCACAGCACGGGTTATCGACGGGATGACCTGCGAAATTGCAGAGGGGCAATGGCAATTTACGGCAGATATGCACGAAAAACACGGCGGCGATAACGCCGGACCCAATCCCGGTGTGCTCGGGCGCGGGGCGCTGGCAAGCTGTCTGGCGATCTGTTACGCAATGTGGGCTGCACGGCTGAACGTGCCGATGCGCATCCACAAAGTGGAAGTTCAGGCGGATTACGACACCCGTGGCGAATACGCCGTTGCACCCGTTCCGGTCACGTATTCAGAAGTTCGTTTTACTGTGACGCTGGAAAGTCCGGCAGCGGAGGAAGATATTTTATGTGTATTGAACACGGCGGAAGCGTACAGCTCGTATTTTATCATTTTTAGCAAAGCGATGCCGCTCCGCCGGGAAGTGAAAATTTTAGAAACGGAGGACAACTGATGGAAGCAAAACTGCAACGGCGGATCCAGCGATACGGCTGGGACAAAGCCGCCCATATTTACGAACAAAGCTGGCTGGGACCGCTGGCACCGGCGCAAAACCGGCTGCTGGAAATGGCGAATCTGCGACCCGGCGAACGGGTGCTGGATATCGCCTGCGGTACCGGACTGGTCACATTTCCCGCAGCTTCGGCGGTCGGGATGCATGGCGCGGTCACCGGCACAGATATTTCCGATGAAATGATCCGGCTGGCGGATGATTTCGCGCGGAAAAATGAAATTCACAATGTGCAGTTCCGGCAAATGGACGGGGAGGATTTGCGTTTCCCGAAACAATCGTTTGATGCTGTGCTGTGTGCGTTGGGATTGCTGTATTTCCCGAATCCGCTGCAATCGCTCCGCGAGATTTTCCGGGTGCTGAAACCCGGCGGACGCGCAGTGATTGCCGTTTGGGGACATCGCGAAAAATGCGGCTGGTCGGATATTTTTCCGATCGTCGATGCGCGGGTGAACTCCGAAGTTTGTCCGTTGTTTTTCCAGCTCGGCACCGGTGATATGCTGCGACTGCAGTTGGAAAACGCCGGTTTCTGCAATATTCACAGCGACCGGCTCTCGACCAAACTGCATTTCCCGACGGAAAAAAGTGCATTGTCTGCGGCATTTGCGGGCGGGCCGGTGGCGCTGGCGTATTCGCGATTCAACGAATCCACCAAAGCGGCGGTTCACCGGGAATATCTGGATTCCATCGCGGAATACCGGAACAGCAACAGCTACCGGATTCCGGGTGAATTTGTGGTTGCCGCCGGTTACAAATGCGATTGAACACATATTTCTACCGGTTGATATTTACCGATCGGTAAATATCAACCGGTAAAATAAATTTTCTGAGCAGGTCAAATTTCCGCAGGTTTTCAACGATTATTCAGCTCAACTCTTTAAATTCTGTTATTTATCCTTTCACCCGACATCTGCAAATTTTCCAATTTCCTTTTTGGCACTTATGTTGCCTTTACCTGTGTAAAACAGAGGAAAGGTCATATGCGTCGGAATTATTACATACGCCCGGGAATTCAGTTTGCATTCACAATGCTGTACACATTTCTGACGGCCGTAGAGATTATGGTTTGCGGCATCGTTTTCTATATTTTCGAAAAATCCACTGCCCACCTGCCACTGGATTTGCGGATTTACTGGCTGTTTTCCACCATTTTTCTGATCACCATTTTGCTGAGCGCGTTCAATTTTTGGCTGGGCACCCGCATTTCGCATCGCGTTGCGGGTCCCGTTATCCAGATAAAGCGAGCATTGCAGCAAGCCATCAAAGGCAATTACACATACCGGATTCAAATGCGATCGACAGATTACCTGCACGAAATCGGCGATAAAATTAATATGCTGATGGAAAATCTGGACGAACAAAATACCCGGCAAACTGTGCCAAAAGAGAATACAAACGATCAACTGAAATAATTGTTTTTACTTTATTTAACCACAAGGAGGTGTGTAAATGAAATCCCCAGGATGGCGTAAAACCAGCGCCGGCAGTCACAGCCGAATGTTTGGCATCTGTATCGCGCTGCTGTTTTTATTTTTCTCTGCGGCGGAAGCCCAGGTAGCAAAGAAGCTGCAGATTCTGCTACCCGGAATGACACCAGCCCCAAATACGGGCAACGGATATGACGGCTCACCGATCGACCAGACCAGCGGCGTTCCGTTTGACGTAATTGTGAACGCAGTTGACAACAATTGGAATATCGTTCCGGTCAACGATCAGGTGTCGCTGACATCATCCGATCAACTGGCGGAATTGCCGTTGCCGGTGAATCTGGTGAACGGCAGCGCAACACTTTCCGTTATTCTGAATTCCAACGGATTGTACGCAGTTTCGGCGCACGATGATTCGAAACCATCGGTCAACTCCGCGTCGTCTCCGCCGGTGCGAATCGTGAAAATCGATTATTTCATGATAACCCCGATTGGCAATCCGCTGGGCGGTGTTCCCGGTCAGGTGACTGTTGGCGAAACAATTTCCGGTGTGGAAATCAGCGCCCGCGACCAAAACGGGAATCTGGTTAACAAATACAACGGCCGGGTTTATTTATCGGAATTAACCGATTACGGCGAGGGCAGAATTGAGCCGGAAGCGGTTCAACTCAGCTCCGGAAAATGGATTGGTGATCTCAAAATTTATCGCGCGGGAGAAAAAGAAGCCGCATGGGGCGTTACCGGCGATGTGTGGCTGAAAGCCAGCGACGGCACACCTTCGTCGGATAAAATGGAAATTATCATCACTGCGGATGACGCATACGAATTGTATGTAAACGGCAATTTTATCGGCGGAAACGCACAGCCGACAACCGCACAAACATATATTCTGCCGTATCTGGACGGCAAAAATGTTGTGGCAATTCACGGTACAAACCAGAGTTCCGGCAAAGGGTTACTCGCTGAAATTCGCGTAAACGGACAAATCGTGAAAGTTACCGGCAGCAACTGGCTGCAAAATTCAACGTTTGAAAACGGTTGGCAAACCTTCGATTTTGATGATCAAAACTGGAGTTCATCAACCGATTTAGGCGCTTATGGCATCCCGCCCTGGGGAACCAATGTTGCCGGGTTTCCTGCAGGTAGCCCGGCGCATTGGATCTGGGGAAATGCGGATGAAACATATTTCCGGACGACAGTTACCGTAAATTCGGTGCCGCCGGCGCCGTCGTTCACCCCGCACGATGGCGAAAGCAACCGCTTTTGCGCATTGCCGGGTTCGTTCAGCCAATTGCTGACGATTTTGCCGGGTGAATCTTTTGCGCCGGGCAGCCGGATCGGGAAAACCGGTTTGCCAAACGATCAACCCGCCGGAAACGATTTTTGGGTGAACGTTTACGGCACAGACAATTTCTGGAATAAAATCCCCAATGCCGATGTTGTTGCGCTGACATCCAGCGATGCAGCGGCAAACCTGCCCTTCAACGCAAATATGAACAACGGCAGCGTGAGCATGAACGTAACGCTGAACAGCGCCGGAATGCAGACCGTTTCCGCACGGGATGTTTCCAACGCATCTGTTTTGCCGGACACATCGTCGGAAGTGCGGGTGGTGGAAGGCATCGATCATTTTGTGTTCAGCAACATCAACGCTACGCAGGTTGCGGGTCAACCGTTCAACGTTACGATTACCGCGGTGAACGATCTCGGCGTTCCGGCAACCAACTTTCAGGGTATGTTGACGATTAGTTCAACCACCGGCGAGCAGACCGTTTTTCCGTCCGAAATCACCATGATTAACGGGACATGGTCAGGTTCGGTGATGCTCACCAAAGCCGCAAGCCTCACAAATCTGGCAGTTACGGACGCAGCCAATCCGCCGCACACCGGAAACAGCAACCAATTTAACGTGGTCGCCGGAACAGCGGCAAAACTGCAGGTGCTGGTTCCGGGCGAAACCGCAACGCCGGGCATCGCGCCGGGGAAAACCGGCACAGCAGCCGAAGTTTTGGCCGGCAGCAGTTTTTACATTCGCGTGAACGCGGTTGACCAGTGGTGGAATGTCATCGGCAGCAACGCAGATTTGGTGCATCTGAGCAGCTCCGACGCTGCAGCTTCGCTCCCGAATGATGCATCGCTGAGCGGCGGCACCAAACAATTTTTGGTGACACTGAACACCAACGGATTGCAAACGGTTTCCGCGTCGGATGTGTCCAATCCGGTGGTTGCGCAGGGCACCGGCAGCCAGATCCGGGTGAATCCGGGCAATATGGATCATTTTGAATTTGCCACAATCGTGGGACCAAAATTCGCCGGGACACCGTTTTCGATAACCATCACCGCGGCCGATCCGCAGGGCAATCCCGTCACCGATTATTCCGGGGTGGTTTTTCTCGCAGCCAGCACCGGTGATAACACGATGATTCCCATCACCGCCAATTTCAACAACGGCACATGGACCGGCAACGTGACGCTGAAAGTCGCCTCCGGCGGCGTTTACCTGACCGCAAAAGACGGCGCAACACCGCCGCACACCGGCACCAGCAACCAGTTCGAAGTCCAGCCGGGCGCGCTCACCAAATTCCAGGTGCTCGTTCCGGGAATGACCGCGACGCCGGGCGTTTCGCCGGGACACATCGGCACGCCGCAATCGCAAAATGCCGGTCACCCCTTCCCCATCGTTGTAAATGGTGTGGATGAATACTGGAACGTGGTGACCACAGCCAGCGATTCTTTCGGCGTATCATCGACGGATGCGTTTGCATCGCTGCCAGAACCGGCGCGACTGATCAACGGCGCGAAAAATGTGAGTATCACGCTAAACAGCGACGGTGCGCACACCGTATCCGCATTTCATTTGAACAACCCGACGATCCAAAACGGACAAACGCCGCAAATTTCGGTGTTGCCGCAAAATCTGGATCACTTTGAATTTAGCACCATCAACAGTCCGGTCACTGCCGGAACGCCGTTTTCGGTGACCATCGAAGCGCAAACATCAGACAATCAAACGGTGTTCGGATTCAACGGCACCGTTGAATTAAGCGCATCGACCGGCACGGGAACGATCACACCGGTGACCGTCGGACCGTTCCAAAACGGCGCTTTTTCCGGCGAAATTACACTCACCAAAGCCGCCGGTTCGGTCACGCTAACCGCGAATGACAACGGCATACCGAACCACAACGGCACGAGTAACGCATTCACGGTTGTGCCGGGATCGTTCAGCAAATTGCAGGTGTTGCTGCCCGGCGAACAGGCCAATCCGGGCGTTGCGCCGGGAAAAACCGGCACGCCGCTGGATCAGCAAACCGGCGAAGAATTCAACGTTTCTGTTCGCGCGGTGGACAATCACTGGAACCTGATCACCGCTGCCGGCGACAGCATCGGGCTGAGTTCCACCGATACGAGCGCCATTTTTTCGAAATCGGGCAAGTTGATCAACGGTGCGGCGAGCCAATCCTTCATCATGGGCACGGCGGGCATTCACACCGTTTCTGTGGCGGATATTTCCAGCCCGGCGATTTTGGGATCGGTCAGCAGCGCGATCAATATTTTTCCCGGCAATCTGGATCATTTTGAATTTGCGACCATTGCCAATCAAACCGCCGGAAACGCATTTGGCGTAACGATTACCGCAACGGATGTCGCTGGAAATCCGGTGTCCGGTTACAACGGGCACGCGCGCCTCGAATCGAGCAGCGGCGCTGCCACCATTTCGCCATCCGAAATCGATTTTGTCGATGGCGTTTGGAGCAGCAACATCACCATCACAAAAGCAACAGCCAACGTTCAATTGACCTGCCTCGACTTTGCGGCAAATCCGCACAGCGGGCAGAGCAATTTATTTAATATTACTCCGGGCGAATTTACCCGGATGCAAATTTTGCTGCCCGGCGAGACAGCAACACCGGGGATCGCTCCCGGAAAAACCGGCGATGTTGACCCACTGGTTGCCGGCGACGCGATCCCGGTAACGATCAACGCAGTGGACGAATGGTGGAACGCGGTCACGACCGACACGGGAACCGTGGGGCTTTCCGCCACCGACCCATCCGCGAATTTACCGCTGGATGCGCAGTTGCAATCCGGCACCATCACTTTTGCGAATACGCGATTGAACACGCCGGGATTCTGGACGCTGACCGCGCATTATCGCCATGATCCGCAAATTTCGTCCGACACATCGCCGCTGATTCACGTGGTGAGCGGTTCGGTAGCCAGCTTTTTGTTCGAGCCGATCAGCAGCCCGCAGAGCGCCGGAAATGCCATAAATGTAACCATTCACGCGGTAAACGGCAGCGGCTCAACCGTCACCAACTACAACGAAATGGTCAGCCTGACGTCATCAACGGGACCGGGAACGATCATCGTTGACAACGTCCAGTTTGTCGATGGGACATGGAGCGGAGCGGTGACAATCACCAAAGCCGCGCAAAGTGTGCACCTGAATGCGCACGATTTCGCGGACATCGTTCGCGGGAACAGCAACCCGTTCACGGTGGTTCCGGGCGCATTCAGCAAACTGCAAATCCTGATGCCGGGCGAACTGGAAACACCCGGTTTGGTGCCGGGAAAATCCGGCAATCCGCAGCCGCAAATCAGCGGTGTGCCGTTCCAAATCAAATTGCGCACAACCGACGCATGGTGGAACGTGACCACGCCAGACAGTTTCGCAGTCAATTTCAGCGCAACCGATCCGCAGGCTGTGCTGCCATCGGAAACCGTTTTGACCGCCGGAATCAGCAACATCGATGTCACAATGCTGACACCGGGCACCCAGAAATTGCGGGTCGCGGGTGCATCGAATCCGGCGTTTGCAGACACCTCCAGCCAGTTTTCCGTGCAGTCCGGCGCTATGCATCACTTCGCATTTTCCGTGATCGACAGCGGACAAATTGCCGGTCAATCCTTCAGCCTGCACATTCAGGCGATGAATGTTTACGACAATCCAATTACCGATTATGACGGCGACATCATCCTATCCGCCTCAACCGGAAACGGCACAATTACCCAAACCGGTGTGACGCTGGCAAACGGAAACTGGCAGGGCGAACTGGCTGTAACCCGCGCAGATTCAGCGGTTGTGCTTTACGCAGCGGATTACGTGCCCGCGCCGAACACCCACACCGGCTACAGCAACACATTTACGGTCGTTCCGGCAGAACTCGCCGGATTGCAGGTGCTGCTCCCCGGCGAAACGGTGACGCCCGGCGTAACGCCCGGCAAAAAAGGTGGCTCGCTCACCCAAACTGCCGGAAATTCATTCAACATTACGGTTCGCGCGGTGGATGCATTCTGGAATCTCATCGCCGAAAATGCTGATTCGCTGAGCATCAGCGTCAGCGATACGTTTGCCCAAATTCCCGCCGACATTCAACTGGCGAACGGGCGATCCGAAATCCCGGTGACCGTTCGCGCAGCCGGAACGCACAGCATTCAGGCGCAATTTGCAACAACGACCGGATTTCCGGCGGCAATTGCCGACAGCCTGATTGTCGAGCCGAACGCTTATTCGCAACTACTGGTGTTGCTCCCCGGCGAATCGCTGCTCCCCGGCGATACCGAAAACGATCCGCTGAAAACGCCGGGACGCGCCAACAGCGCACAGCGTCAAACCTCCGGACTGCCGTTTTCGGTGGAAGTGTGGGCGGTGGATGATTATTGGAACGCCATCACCAACGCACCGGCGGATTACGTGCACTTATTCACCACCGATAACAGCGCCACAATTATCAAAAATGACTCCGTTTTGGTGAACGGCAAAGCCGGATTTTCGGTGACGCTGAATCAGGGCGGCAACCAGATTATCCGGGCGATCAATGACAGCCGGTCGAGTATCCGCACCTCACTCGATGCGCTGCTGGAAGTGCTCGTCGGCGGATTACATTATGAAATTTCATTAAATACAACTCGCGTTGCGGCCGGTGAATCCTTCGCGATGACCGTATTTTTCAAAAACGGCATCGGCGAAATTGTGCCGAGCGCAAACCACGTGGTAAACCTGAGCGCGGTTGACGCGCAAAATATCAGCGAAGTTGTCGGCACATTCGAAAATGCGTCATTCAACCTGCAGGGTGGGCAGCGCACCGTTCAGCAGAGCGGCGATTTTGTGGGCGTTATCCGGATTAAAGTTGATGACGGCATCGGCACCGATCCGGGCTATTCCGATCCGCTGGAAATCTTTGCCGGAAACGTTGCATCGATTTCAGTCAACGCAGCGAAATCCGAGCTGCGCGGGCTGGAAGAACTGGTGTTGCTGGCAAAATTGTTCGATCAGGCCGGAAACCCGGTGATCAACCACGATGTCAGTTTTGAGCTGGTTCAGGGCAGCGGGCAGCTCAAACAGGGCGACGCCGTTTCCAACGGCGAAGGCGTCGCCAGCGTCACTTTCGCAGCAGGTCGCGTGACCGAAACCAACATCGTCCGGGCACTCGTGGACACGGTCACAACGGATTTCGAAATCGTCGTCAACCTGACATCGTCGGACATGCCCGACGGTCAACCCGTCAACTACCCGAATCCATTTGGTCTGGAATCTGATATGACACGAATTGATTACTACCTGCCGGTAGATGCAGATGTGAAACTGCAGATTTTCGATCTGTTCGGGAATCTGGTGTGGACCCAAAAAATCAGCGCCGGTGAGCCGGGCGGAAAAGGTCGCGAAAACAGCAGCCATCCCAACTCCGTCATCTGGAATGGCGTGAACGATCGCGGACAAAAAGTGGGTAACGGCGGCTACATCCTCGTTGCCAAAGCCACCGCCAACGGCAAGGTTGTCATGAACGCCCTGCGCAAAATCGCGGTGCTGCGATGACGGCACAATCAATTAAAGCAATGACCGTTATTCAACTTTTCGGGAGCCAAAAAATGAAAAATTATAGACGTTTCATCGGATTAATCGCAGCGATCGCGATGTTCAGTTTCCCTGCGTTATTTGCGCAGGAAGGTGCAGCCGGAATGCCCGGCGCCTATCTCCACATGGGGATAGGCGCACGCGGGCAGGCATTGGGAAATGCCTACACCGCAATGGCAGAGGACGGCTCCGCGCTGTTCTGGAATCCGGCGGGATTAGCCAACCAGAACCCGTTCCAGATTTATTTTATGCACTCTAAACTATTTATGAACAGCAGTTTGGATTATGTCGCGGCAACCGCCCCCACCCGCAGCTACGGCAATTTCGGGCTCGGTCTGATCGCCCTCAACTCCGGCGAATTTGACCAGCGCAACGAGCTGAACGAAGAAATCGGCAATTTCAATCTCAGCGATATGGCATTCCTCGCATCGTGGTCAACGGTGGCGTTTCAGGATATCGCCATCGGGATAAACTACAAACTGGTTACCCAAAAAATGCTCGATTACTCGGGAATGGGTCACGGGTTCGACATCGGTTTGCGAAAGCAACTGTCGCCGTGGCTGACCACCGGATTGATGCTGGTGAACGCACTCGCACCGTCGATGACGCTGGCGGAAGAATCGCAAAGCTTTGCCCGCCAGCTTCGCATCGGCGCGGTCGCCAAATTGTTCGAGGACAAAATGTCGGTGAGCACGGAAATCTCCAAAATTTTGGGATGGGATAAAACCGCGCTCAACATCGGCGTGGAATATCAGGTGATGCCGATGATCGCGTTGCGCGGCGGCGTCAACAACAGCCGGATCACCATGGGTTTGGGTTTATCGCTCAACCAGTTCGGGATGGATTACAGCAACAAAAGCACATCCGAACTCGGCACCAATCAGGTGTTCGCGCTCAATTATTCGTTTGGCGGATTTGGCGTTGGCGCCACCGCTTATCCGAACGTTTTCTCCCCGGCAGGCGAACAGAATGTTTCAACAATCAAGCTGAAAGTGAATTGCCGCAGCGACATCAATCACTGGAATTTTGAGATCGTGGATACCGAAGGAAACGTTGTGCGCAACTTCGCGCAGGCTGCGGAATTGCCCGAAGAAATCGTTTGGGACGGTCGCGACGATGCCGGTCAACTCGTTCACGACGGCAAGTTTTTTTACCGGTTCGCGGTGAGCACAGTCGCGGGTGAAACGCACCATTCCGATGGCACGCTGGTTTCCATCAACACGGCCGGTCCTTCCGGATCGCTGGGATTTGACGAACGAATCAACAACCCCGGAGAAAACAAAAATGAACAAAAATAGAACAAAACACCGGAAATTTCATATCGCAATCGCCGTTTGGGTTGCCCTGTTGACCGGGGTGGCGTTTGGCGATGAATATATTGCCTGGCAACATTTCCAGACGGCTGCCAACTGCTTTTCCGATGGCGGCGATATCAATACCATTGTTACGCTTTGCGAACAAGCCAAAAAGGAAACCCGGGATGCCGTGCTGTTTTCACGGATTTCATTTTTGCAGTCCGAAGCGTTGCTCAACACCCAAAAATACGACGGCGCGTTGAAAGCGCTGGAACAGATTGGCAACCGCGACGGGAAATTGCCCGATTCAATACGCGAGGAAACCGAACTGCGGCGCGGCATCATTTATCTGAAAAGCGGGAAAGAGAATCTCGCGGTGCAGGTGTTCCAATTGCTACACGATCGCAGCGCAATCCCGTTTATCAAACTGGAAGCATCACTGGCGCTGGCGTGGCAAGCTGCCAACCGGGAAGATTGGGCGCAGTGCCGATTGCTGATCGATGAAATCGCTGCCGAAAATTCCGCTGCCGCCACCGATTCGCGGCTGAACTCGCTGCAAGCGCGGCTGTCTATCGCGGAACGCGAACCGCAGCAGGCGATCGATTTGCTGAAAAACGAGCGCGATCCGCTCAGCCTCTCCCTGCTCGCCAACGCATACGAAATGGTGGAAAATCGCATTCTTGCGGTCAGCATCTACAAAAAGATCAACGACCAGTTTCCCGGAACACCGGCTGCGGCAAAAGCCATGCTGCAGGCTGCGGATGTGTTCATGCGCGGGCAGGACTGGCTGGCGGCGCAATCTGAGTTGAAACGGTTCCGGCAATATTTTCCGGACAGCCGTTTCCGCGATGCGGTTACCTTCCGGCTGGGCTGGGTGTATCTCAATTTAAACCAGACAGATGACGCATTATCGGAATTTAGCCGCGAATCAGAATCTGCCAACAGCGCCTATTTTCAATACATGCAGGCGGAATGTTTGCGGATGATGGGCAAGTTCGATCCCCCAAAATATCAGGATGCGATTCGGCGATTTCACACCATTGCATCCCTAAACACCAATTCGCCCATCGCGCCGCTCGCCAAAATAAAAGCAGCAATGACCGAACTGGAAAAAGGCGACAGCCTGAACGCGGTTATCAGCATGCGGCAATTTTTATCGATGTATCCGAAAAATGAGATCGTCCCGGCGGTCAATTTTATGCTGGCATCGAACGCCAACAAATATTTTGACAGAATTATCCAGTCGCGCGGCACGGGCAACATTCCCGAAGCGGCATTTTTCGCGCTGCAAAATGAGGATTTCCAAATGCAACAATATCAACAGGTTATCAACCGGAACAGCTATCTGAAAAGCGACGCAGATGATGCGGAATTGAGCTTTTGGGAACGGGCAAATTATTTGCTGATGGCAGAATCCGCCTATTTTCTGAAACATTACGATCTCGCCAAAGAAAATTACAATCGCGTGCACAGCGAACAACCGGACGATCTGTCCGAAAAAGCGCAGTTGGGGCTGGCGTGGATCGCATTTTACGAACAGGGTGTGGATGCGGCAATCGACGAGTTTCGCGCGTTGAAAAACACGCTGAGCAACCCGAACAAACCCGCGGCGCGATACGGTTTTGCCACGGCGCTGTTTCACCGGGAAGAATACGCGGCGGCGTTGCAGGAATATCCGGTGCAGCCGGATGATCAACAGCAGCCGGAAAATGCCGCGCTGGTGGCGCGATCCGCATATCACGTTGCCGAATGCTATTACCGTTTGCAGCAATATGCCGACGCGATCGATACATGGGAAAAAATGGCTATCGAATTTCCGCAATCGCCAATGGCGCCGGATGCCCTGTTTCAGGCGGCGGATCTCTATTTTCGGGCTAATTATTTTGAAGATGCCGATTCGGTGCTCACCAAAATTATCCGGAAATATCCCGGAAACCCGGTTGCTGCGGAAAGCCATTTGCGGCTGGCACAATCGGCGTATAACGCAGAAAAATATGAGTTAGCGATCAATCGCTATCAGCAATTTTTAGATAAATATCCCGATCACGAAAAAAATACTGTGGCGTTGGAAGGCATTCAGTACAGCTATTACCAGCTCGGGCAAAGCGATCAGGCGGCGGAAACATTTCGCAAAGTTGCAGAGCAATCCGCCAATGCGGAGCTGGCCGTCGATGCGCGGTACCGGATGGCAACCAATTATCTCGCCGAAGGTTCGTACGAAGCCGCAGCAACAGAATTTAAGGAAATTTTGACCGCATTCCCGAGTTCGTCGTACGCGCCGGATGTCCAGTTTTCGCTGGCGAAGGCGTTCATGGCGCAGGAAAAATATCCGGATGCCGCGCGGGAATTCAACCAGTTTATCCAATATTTTCCGGCAAGCAACCAACTGCCGGAAGCGAATTTCCTGATGGGTGTTTGCTACTTCAATATGGAAAGCTACCTGTCTGCCATCGATTGTTTTGATGCGGTGATTGCGGGTTTCCCGGAATCCGGATTTGCAGCGCACGCATTGCAAAACGCCGGCTGGACCGCCGGACGGTTGAACGATCATGCGCAATCGCTGGAATATTTCCGGCAGTATCTGTCCGCTTATCCCCCGGCAGAGGATGCACCGAAAATCCGGTTGCAAATGGCGAACGAGCATTTGCAACTGAATCAGATTCCCGATGCGATTGAACTTTACACCACATTGATCCGGACACCTGACGGAGCAATTGCCAGCGAAGCCATTTACCATTTGGGAATGCTGTATCTTCAAAAAAATCAGGTAGATGAAGCCGAATCCATTTTCAGTCAATCGATCGGCGTTGGCGAATCCGCAGACTATTACCGGCTCAGTTCGCTCGCGCAGCTCGCCGCAATTTATGAAAATATCGGGAAAGATTCGAAAGCGGTATCGGCGTATCAATTGCTGGTGAACAGCACATCGGAAGAACGCTGGGTTGTCGCGGCGGAGGAACGTATTCATGCGTTAACAGAATTGAAAGCGGCGAAATAAGAAATGAAAAATCAAGCCGCAGCGGGCACAAAGGGCAAAGGGAAAAACGCGAACAGATCGAATGCTTCCTTTGCAATTTCTGCGGTAAAAAAATTAGAAATCAGACCTCAACAGGAGAATAAAAATGGACTTGAACGTTGTTGAAACCATAAAATCCAGTATCACGATGCTCATTTTATTGGGCTGTTCGGTGGTTGCCGTTACCTTTATTTTGGAGCGCTGGCTGTTTTTTAAACACACCACAGTGAATGCAGAAAATTTTTTTGTGAGCATCAAAAACGCGCTCAAACAGGATGGTGTTGAGGCTGCGATCACCGTTTGCAGCAACTCGTTTTCGCCGCTGGCGCGGGTGGTCAAAAGCGGGCTGGAAGAAGCAACCAGAAATTCCGGCGCCGCAGTGGACATGATGGACGCCACTGCATTGGAACAACGCACTAAACTGGAAAAAAACCTGAATATTCTGGGAACGCTGGGCAACATCGCACCGCTGATCGGGCTGTTCGGCACGGTGGTCGGGATCATCCAGGCGTTTCACTCGCTGTCCGTTTCCGGTTCCGCCGGACCGTCGGTGATTTCCGCGGGCATCGCCGAGGCGTTGATCACCACTGCCGGCGGGCTGGTTGTCGCAGTTCCCGCGGTGGTGTTTTACAATTATTTTCTGCGAAAAGTGAACACTACCATGTTGGAAATTGAGTCTGTCAGCAAAAAAGTGTTGATCATATTGGGAATCCCGGACAATGCGTGAACAGCCATCGTTCCGAAAATCAGGAGAAAATCAGCAATGAAAATGAACAAACAAATCCGGAAAAACGGTGGCGTCACGGAGGTCAATCTGACCTCGCTGGTGGATGTTTCGCTGACGCTGGTGATCATTTTTATGGTGTCCTATCCGTTGGTGATGCAATCGGGCATTAACGTTGCCACGCCGTCGCTGGGCAAAGCGCAAACGCAAATTGAGGAAACACCGTTGAAAGCCCAGATCAGCATCCGGGAAAATGACATTCTGGAATTGAACGGCACCACTATCGATCCGGCAACGCTTCCCGATTCGCTCAAATCGATTCTCGATGCCAGCGCGGAAAAAATGGTGCTCATCAGCGCAGACAGCAGTGTGCTGCACGATCGCGTGGTTGCGGTGCTCGATATCGCCAAACAAAGCGGCGCAGTGCAACTATCAATTATCAAACAAAAATAACTCCCCGGGAGATGCCATGGAAGAGCCAATCAGCAAAGTAGATATAACTCCGTTGGTGGGCGTAGCCCTCATTTTAGTGATCGTTTTTATGGTCACATCGCCGTTGATGATGACGCCTGTCGATATGGAAATCAACCTTCCGCGCGCCAAAACAGTGGAAGCAAAATCCGAATCGAACATCACAATTTCGTATTCGAATGACGGAAAACTGGCATTGAACGAAGACGCCGTTGCCTCGTTTCCGGCGCTCGCCGCCCAGTTGAAAAAGCGAGTGGCAGAACATCCGGACCGGCTGGTGGTCATCCGCGCGGACAAAAATGTGACCCACAACATCGTGCTGGAATTGCTCGGCACCGCCAAAAAAGCCGGCGCAACCCGGATTGCCATCGCAACGCTGCAACGCAACCGGGATCAGGTTTGAGAGGGAGCCATGAAAAAACAAAACCCGCAAATCACGATATTCGAAAATTTAACAACTCGTTTCACGGTGACGGAGTTCCGGCGCAGCGCTGTCCGGAAAACCGGCGTATTTTTTAGTAGCGATAATTTCCGCTCTGCCGGCGCGATGCTTTTTTCCGTAACGATCCACATCCTTTTTGTCGTGGCGTATTTCGCGCTGGCCGATCTGAGCGAAACGGAAACGCCGCCGATCCGGGAAATCACGTTTATCGATATGACCGAAGAATTGCCGGCAGAAACACCGGAAATCCAACCGGCGCCGGTGAAGAAAATCGTGCAGACAGCCGCCGTTTTGCCGGAAACCAACGAGCTGCCGCAGCCGGAAACCGGCACATCTGTTGCGGCTGCCGGTTCGGATAAAATTTTTCTGGACCGGAAGCGGAAGCAGGCACCGATTAATATTGAAAAGGTGCAACCGGTGGCAAACGCCATCGCAAAACCGGTGGATCTGATCAAGATTTCCCCGGCAAAAGGCATTCGTGATGACGAAAAAATTGCCCGCCCCGCACCGATCAGTCTGGGTGACAACCAGAACCTGCTCGCCTCAACAGCGCCGGTAACAGCGGGTATCGCGTTTGACGGTCCCAAAACGCCGCAAATTCAGCTCGGCGCAGGCACCGGAAAATCGAACGCCACAAACAGTGGGAGCATCAAAATTGATAGCAAACCGAAGCAAAAGGATTTGAATCCCGATGCGTTGAAACCGGATCAGCCGGGCACGGTTATCACGGGCGCGCTGGCCAACCGGAAAATCATCAATAAAATTATCCCGCCGTTCCCGGAATGGGCAAAACGACAGGGCGTTAGCGCAACTGTCGCGCTCCGCTTTACGGTAATGGAAAACGGCGTCGTCCGGGAAAATGTAGTGGTGGTTCGCACCAGCGGATCGGGTGAGTGGGATCGTCTGGTGATCGAAGCGCTAAAACAGTGGCAATTTGCCGCGCTCGAAAACAGCGGCATTCGCCTCGATCAATCCGGTGTAATAACGTTCCAATTCGTCATTTGACGCTAAAAGAAAAGGAAAACAAATGAAATTAGTGATGATTGCTTCCGTCATTTTGTTTGCAACAACGGGCATGTTCGGACAGAATTCCGAAGAAAAATCCGGTTCGCTGGACGAAGTTGTGGTAAAAGCCACCTTTTCCGCAGAGCTAAAAGAAGAAAAACTGCCGGTAGTTCTGCAAACGGATTTTTCGAAACTCATTCAAATTCCCGAAAAAATCTCTTGGGCAGCGGTGGGTGTCGCCGGGCAATCGATCAGTGAAAATCAGTGGGATTCGTTCGTTTTCAAACTGATTTCGCCCGCTTTCGCGAACATCCGGCCGCAGCCGGTGAAGGTATTTCACGCCAATTTCAGCGACCTGAAGTATTGGGAAGTGCACATTTTCCGGAGCAACGGCGATGTATTTTATACCGTTAGCGGCGAGGGTGATCCCCCCGCAAATATCCCGTGGGAAGGCAAAGGCAACGCTGGCGAATTGCTGGTTCCGGGGCACAACTATTCCTTCAGCTTTACGGCAGTGGATCGTGCTGGGAACAAAAAAACGTTTCCGGGGCAAACCTTCACCATTCCCGCGACGTTTTTTGCAGACAGCAGCGGCACCTGGATTCGCATCGCCAACAGCGAGCTGTTTGACAGCCGGGGCAGCAGCTTATCGCGCAACGCCGGAAAATATATTCAAGAAATCGCACTATTGCGTAATTTATACTCGGCAGAAGGACGCATTTCAATGCAATCACAGCATCCGTTGGCAGCACAATTTTTTGATCGACTACGGGCAAATCTGTCCAATACTGAAGCGAAACCGGCGCCATCGCCTGCATCTGCAGAACATCAGGATTGCGTTACCATTTTCATCGAATGATGAGAATCTGCGCCGGGAAAATCGTTAAATGAAAACCGCATGATGTGTTGTTCACTTCAAGAAATTTGCGGGGAATCCGATAATTAATGGGAACCCTTGAACTTGAATGAACAGAAATCAGGTTAACAAAAAATGAGCATTTCCCCCGGCGATCAGATCATCAATTTTTACAACCTCATTGGCAAAAGTCCCCAAATGAAAAAGTTGTATGAGGACATCAAAAGAGTTGTACACAGCTCGACCGTTACGGTGCTGATTTTGGGTGAAAGCGGAACCGGCAAGGAGCTGATCGCCAGGGCAATCCACAATGCCAGCCAGCAGGCCACAAAACCGTTTGTGGAAATTAACTGCACAGCGCTGCCGGAATCGCTGCTGGAAACCGAATTGTTCGGTTACGAAGCCGGCGCATTTACTGATGCGCGAAAAACAAAAAAAGGGTTGCTGGAATTGGCAGACGGCGGAACGTTTTTTCTCGATGAAATTGGGGATATGAACATCGGGTTGCAATCGAAGCTGCTCAAAGTGCTGGATGAAAAAGCCTTCCGGCGGGTTGGCGGTATCCGCAATATCGATCTGAAAATGCGGATTATCGCCGCCACCAACCGCGATCTGGTGCAGTTGGTTCAGCAGGGCAAATTCCGGGAAGATTTGTATTATCGCCTGAACGTGATCTCCATCCGGGTACCGCCGCTGCGGGAACGCAGCCAGGACATTTTGCTATTGGCAGGATATTATTTGTACCAGTTTGCGTCGGAGCATCACCGAAAAATTCGCGGATTTTCGAGCGCAGCAAAAGATTTGCTACTCAGCTATCCGTGGCCGGGAAATGTTCGAGAGTTAAAAAATACAATAGAACGGGTGGTGTTGCTCAGCAATTCCGAGCTTATTTCTTACGAAGATTTAAAATTGGGTGAGGGGCACATCGTTAAAAATTACCCGGTCAATATTCGCGGCAGTCAAAAAATCGAGATCAATTTTCCCCCGCAGGGCATTCCGCTGGACGAACTGGAAAAAACCGTTCTCGAAAAAGCGCTGGAAACTTCCGAAGGGAACAAAGCGAAAGCCGCCAAACTGCTGCACATCTCCCGGGAAAAATTTCGCTACAAACTGAAAAAACATGGTATTGAAAACTGAGTTTTAATCTGGGCAGTTGATCGCCACTCGATTTCAAAACGATTTGATAAAACAAAAAAGGCTGTTTGAATTCGAAATATTCAAACAGCCTTTTATTTGTACCCCCGGTAAGAATCGAACTTACGCACCTGGCTCCGGAGGCCAGTGCTCTATCCACTGAGCTACGGGGGCTTGATTATTTTTAGCCAACAAATTTAGTTTTCGCTGAACAGTAAATCAAATGTTTATTTAATAATTCTTCCTGCATGTGATATTTTGCCGGTCAATTATACATTCTGTGAAATTCTGCGTTTGCAACAGAAGTGTGAAATTTTTTTACACACTGCCGATTTTTTCTTTGACAAGAGCAAAAGCGTGTATTATATTTCTTCCCACCGCTTGATCTATGATATTGCTTTTTCTAAGTTTAACCCAAAACGTGGAGAGGCCTTGCATGAGTCTGGAGCTACGTGGCATTCGTTCCAACCCCCGTTTTTCCCTGGAAAAATATTTAGATGAGATCAGTCAGATACCGCTGCTCGTCCCCGCTGAAGAGATCGAACTCACTCAGCGTATTAAACAAGGCGATCAGGAAGCACTGCATCATCTCATTCGCGCAAACCTCCGGTTTGTTGTGAAAGTTGCTAAAGAGTATCAAAACCAGGGTTTACCGCTAACCGATCTGATCAATGAGGGCAACCTCGGCTTGATCAAAGCTGCAAAACGGTTTGATGAAACACGCGGATTCAAATTTATTTCGTACGCAGTCTGGTGGATTCGACAATCCATTTTGAAAGCGTTAGCTGAACATTCCAGAGTCGTTCGACTCCCCCTTAACCGGGTTGGTTTGATCAGCAAAGTGAATCAACTGGTTCGAACCCTTGAACAGGAGTTCAACCGGGATCCCTCCTACGAAGAAATCTCTCAGGAATTAGACATATCAGTCCCAGATATCTCCGAAGCAATGACCAGCAGTGCGTTTCATGTATCGCTGGATCAGCCGATCAATCGTTCAGAGGAAGGAACGATGAAGGAGATTATCCGGAATCCGGATAGCAAAACGCCGGATGGCGATTTGATCACCGATTCGCTGCGACAGGAAATTCGCAGGGTGCTGAAGTCGCTGACGTCCAGGGAAGAGAAAATCATCAAAATGTATTTTGGTGTCGATTATGAGCGCCCGTACACGCTCGAAGAAATTGGCGAACGCCTCAAATTAACCCGCGAACGGGTTCGTCAAATTAAGGAACGTGCATTGATTCGGTTGCGGCATCAGTCCCGCTCCCAAAATTTACGGCTGTTCCTCTAATACGGAAATTTGATTACCGCTTTCTCAAAAGGGGACGCAAACGCGTTCCCTTTTTTTTATCCACTCCCCTGCCCTCACCAATCGCTTACAACCGTAAAATCCGAATTTGTGAATTAAGTCCATGCTTTGTTGCCGATAATATGCATATTATATTTTTATGATAATAAAATGATAACCCTTTTAGCCCCGGAGGTATTTTAGGTTGAAAAGTTTGATGACCAGTGTTTCCGGCGTTCGTGGCATTGTGGGAGACAGCCTGACGCCAGAAATTATTACCAAATATGTGCATGCGTTCGCCCAAATGTTGAGCGATAAAAAAGTAGTCGTGGGTGGAGATCCGCGCGTTAGCCAGGCATTTGTTCGTCCGATTGTAAAATCTGTTTTGATGGCCAGCGGTTGCCAGGTGATCGATATCGGCATCACACCAACACCCACGGTGCAAATTGCGGTCGAGCATCTCAAGGCTGCCGGCGGCATCGCCATTACCGCAAGCCACAACCCAATTCAATGGAACGGGTTAAAATTCATCGGTGAAGACGGGCTGTTTCTCCCCGAAAACCAGATCAAGGAATTGTTCGAACGGGCAGACAGAGGCGTAACCGAATACGTCAGCTGGAACGTGCTCGGTCATGAAGAAAGCTATCCCGATGCTATCAACGAGCATCTGCGAAAAATTTACAACCTGCCATATATTGACATCGATTTGATCCGCAGCCGCAAATTTAAAGTAGCGCTGGATTGCGTCAACGGTGCCGGCGGCGCGATTATTCCCAAATTGCTGGAAGATCTCGGTTGCGAAGTCGTTGGGCTGAATCTGGAACCAACCGGCGTTTTTGCCCACACACCGGAACCTGTTCCCCAAAATTTGGGCGATTTATGCCAGGCCGTAAAAGACAGCGGCGCAGATTTGGGTGTTGCCGTCGATCCGGACGTGGATCGTTGCGCACTCATCGGCAACGACGGTCACCCGATGGGCGAAGAATACACCCTGGCATTGGCGGTGAAATTTATTTTAAGCAAAAAACTCGGGCATGTGGTCATCAACCTTTCCACTTCACGCGCAGTGGACGACATTGCCCAATATTACAATTGCCAGCTCACCAAAACCAAAGTCGGCGAAATTAACGTTGCCGATAAAATGCGCGATGTGGACGCCGTCATCGGCGGCGAAGGAAACGGCGGCATCATTTTGCCGGATATCCATTTGGGCAGAGACGCACCGGTTGCCGTTGCGCTAACCCTGCAGCACCTTGCCGAATGGGGAAAATCCATCACAGACCTGAAGCAAACGCTGCCGCAATATTACATTCTGAAAGACAAAACACCGCTGGGCGATGTCAATCCCGATCATGTGATCGAACATTTCAGCAGCAAATACAGTTCGGACACGCTAAATTTTATGGACGGATTGCGCATCGACCGCCCGGATTGCTGGATTCACCTGCGGAAATCGAACACCGAACCGATTATGCGCGCCATTGTTGAAGCCCGCACACCGGACATCGCGTGGAGCATTTTGCAGGAAATAAAGGAAGAAATCAGCGCACTGAAACCGCACTGATAACCATTGCGACATCAGATTTTCACCAAAGGGAACGGTCAACGTTCCCTTTTTTATTTCCACCAAAATTTTTGAAAGATTGCAGAAAATACCGTGTCTAATATTCGAAGCACCTGAAAACAGGACAGCTTGTGGACAATTAAGTTGTAAAAAACACTATATTTCGGAGAAAAAATTATGCGGTATTTTTTAATTATGTTGGCGGCAGCTCTGCTGCTTACGGTTTCACACATTTCGGCACAATCGCCGTCGGGCAGAATAGAGATGTTGAAAAAGCAGCTCAATTTGAGCGAGGTACAGACAGAATCCATTCAAAAAATTTTGGAAAACAGCCGGCAGCAAATGAAACAATTGCGGGAAGAAAACAAAAATAATCCGGAGGCACTGCAAAAAGCCGAGGCAGATTTGCGGGATCAGGAACAGCTTCAAATCCAAAATATTCTTACGGATGAGCAAAAAGTGACATTCGCAGAAGTAATGGAAAAACAGCAACTTGGGCAACGTGCGCCGCGCGGTGGATTTGGCGAAGAGCGACTGGAAATGCTCAAAAAAGAGCTGGCATTAACGGAGGAGCAAGTCGCCAAAATCCAACCGGTTATTGCAGAATACGGTGAAAAAATACGCTCGATGCGTCAGCCGGGGCAACGCCCGAGCCGGGATGACCGGGAAAAAATGAGAGCACTGATGACAAAGCAAGATGAAGCAATCGCCAAACACCTTACGGCTGAACAGCAGGCAACATTCAAAAAATTGAATGAGGCGCAACGAAACGAACGTCGCGCCCAACGCCCGTTTCGTGATCAAAAGTGATTATTTTGTTGCCAGCCAATCGCAAATCAGGTCGATTGCGGTAACAACTTTCGGGCAGTATTCCCGCAAAAATTCCACATCGATACCTTTGGCAGGTGGCAGTGCTGCAACACCTGCCAACGCTTTTTCACCATCAAAATCCACATAAGCCAACCGTGCGGTCAACGTTTCCGGCTGGCTGCCAAATACGCTGCCCGGCAAAATGGCTACGCCGGTATCATTGAGTAATTGGTGGCAAAGCTCGTCGCTGGTGAAAATTCCCCGGCGATTGAGCGCTTCCCGAAAGGTGTTAAAATTGGCGTATAAATAAAACCCGCCTTTCGGCTCGGGCAACGCAACGCCGGCTTTTTGAAGACGACGGGCGAGATAGCGTCCCAACGCACTGAGCAATTTCCGGGATCGCGCCAGATACATTTCAATTTTTTCACTGCCGTTGAACGCCTGTACGGCGGCATATTGGATCGGCGCAGATGTTGCCGTAAAGGTTTCGCTGGCAACCACAGACATGGCATCGCGCAGCCAATTCAAGGATTCCGGGAAAGTAAAAGTGCCCAATCGCCAACCGCCGGCGCCGCACCATTTGCTCAATCCGCTGCTGATGATTGTGCCTTCCGGATAAAATCGCGCGATGGAAACATGCTGTCCTTTGTGGTGCATTTCGCCATAAATTTCATCGGAAATTAAAATGATACGATATTTGCGGGCAATTTTGGCAATTGCTTTCAATTCATCCGTCGTGTAAGTGCTGCCACTGGGATTATTGGGATAATTGAGGATAACAATTCTCGGGCGATCGGGATCGGGTTCGCACAATTTTTCCAAATCTTCCGGCATGAGGTTCAGGCTATTGGTCAACCGGGTGGGCACCCAGCGAATGTGCCGCCCGATAATCTGCGCCTGAGGCGCGTACGATACCCAACTGGGTGTCGGTATCACTAAATCGCCGTAATACACGAGTTGAACAATAAACATCAACTCTTTGGAGCCCGGACCAATCAGCACGTTTTCGGCTTTAAAATTGATGCCTTCCTTCCGTTGATGGAATCCGGCAACAGCGGCCCGGAGCTCCGGCAATCCTTTTACCGGCAGGTAATCTTTTTCGCGGGCATGTGCTTGCAGCGCCGCAACAACTTCCTCCGGCACCGGAAAGGGCGATTGTCCCAATCCCAATTTATATACTTTTTTACCGTTTTTGATCAGCGACGCACTCAATTCATTGATGGTCAGCGTGGCGGATTGCGGCAATCCCCGAACATTCAGGTTCAGGTAAATTTGCGGGGATTGATTGCGTTTGCCATTACTTTTATCATTTGAATAGCTTGGCGCTTTGTTAACCTGGGGCTGATCCTTATTTTTATCTGACATTATTCCAACTCCTGTTTTAAAGATACAACCATTTGTTTTGTATGAGTTTATACCCCCATACTTTCATTCGGTGGCTCATGCAGTTGCCCTTCAGTTGCGGCAACAATTACCGATGCCGTTGCATCGCTGGTGATGTTCACGACTGTCCGGAGCATATCCAGCAATCGATCGACCGCCAAAATCAGCGCGATGCCTTCCAGCGGAATGCCAACTTGCTGCAACACAATTACCAGCATCAAAATGCCGACACCCGGAGCGGCAGCCGTGCCGATAGACGCGAGCGTGGCGGTGAGCACCACCATCAATTGTGCACCCAAATCCAGCGGAATGCCGTAAACCTGTGCAATAAAAATGGTTGCCACACCCTGATACAGCGCCGTTCCGTCCATGTTTACCGTTGCGCCGAGCGGCAAAATAAAGCTGGCAACTTCTTTGGAAACACCGAGATTATCTTCTGTACATTCCATCGTAACGGGCAGCGTTGCGCCGCTGGAACTGGTGCTGAACGCCACCAGTTGCGCCGGACGAATACCGCGCATAAACATTCTGGGGCTCATTCCGGAGAACAGTTTTACAACAAACGGATAAATCATCAACACTGCAAACAATGCAACGGCGGTAACCAGCGTATATTTTAACAGCGATGCCAGAATTTCCAGCCCGAAACTGCCGACGGCATCCGCGATGAGTGCGAACACACCGTACGGCGCAATTTCAATCACGATCACCACAATTTTGATCATGGCTTCGAACAATCCGTCAAAAAAATTGATCACTGGCTGCGCTTTGTCTTTCGGCAAAATGGTCAGCGCGATGCCGGTCATTATCGAAAAAAAGATCACCTGCAGCATGCTGGCGGAAGCCAATGCATCCACCGGATTTGTGGGAATCATATTCAAAAATGTATCAACAATCGATACGCTGCCCTGTGCCGCAGCCACTTTTTCACCGGCGGCGCCGCCGTAGCTTTCCAGCAATTTTGCCTGCACATCCGGCGACATGCCGCTGCCCGGCTGAAAAATATTGGCAAATATCAACCCGATCGTTATAGCCACAGCCGTGGAGCAAAGATAGTACACCAGCGTTTTGCTGCCGATCCGCTTCATTTTTTTAATATCGCCGAGGCTGGCGGTTCCGCTGATCAGCGATGCCAGCACCAGCGGCACAACTATCATTTGGATCAAACGAATAAACGCCGTGCCCACCGGCTTTACTTCCACAATTTCGTTGCCGTAAATAAATCCCGCAAATCCGCCGAGAATCATCCCCAAAATTATTTTTGTGTGCAATTCCATTTCAAATAATTTTTGGAACATCAGATACAACGCCAACATCATCAACGCGGAGCGCACAAACTGCACAACGCCGGGCCAATCCGCCAGCACATTTGTCGCAGGTTGGCTGAATAAATACAAACTGATTACGGTTGAGAGCAAAAAATACACCCAATGCAACACATTGAATGGCTTAAGTTTGATCATATGATTCTCCGTTCGGATGCGGTTAGTTGAAGCAGTTACACATTTTTTTTCGATAAGTCGCTAAAAAATATAGCAAAAATCCCTTTTTCTACAAAGGATTACTTCGGGAAAAGCCCGCCGGAATAGTTATGGGGAGTTTAAATGGAGTGATTCAATAAAATAAAAAAGTGCAACTTCAGACAAATTTCGGCTAAGCCGCAGAAGTTGCACCATTTTTGTATATTTTTTTCCCGATTATAAATCGGTGCTTTTAAGACGGTGACGTATAACAAAAAATGCGCTCCAACAACAAACACCAACAGCAAAATATGCCAGCGCCAAAAGCGGCGAATTTTCAAAAACCCAATGAAAACCTGTAGCCTCGGTTGAATAACATGAAAGCGGGGCAACTGAAAAGAATATTGCAAAACCCATCCAAATTCCTTTCCAGCGCAACAGCGATCGGGTTTGCGTTAGTGCGGTCATTTCGTTCTCCTTTATGAATTGATGTTTTTGGGCAATTGCTTCGACCGGAATTTCCGGCAAAGCTTTGGCGATTTTTTTGGCAAAATCCGGATGTTCGGCTAAATATGTTTCCACCAATTTTACGGTGTCATCGCTGGCGTCGCCGGATTGGTAAAGCGGCAGCAAATCCAGAATCACCTGTTCCGTAATGCTCATTTTTTTATCTCCAACTTGTTAAAAATATTGTTTTTATCCTCACTCATTTTTTAGCGCTAATTCCAGCAATTTGCGGCGGGAGCGAAAAATTTTCACCTTTACAGCCGACAGGCTGAGGTTTAAAATTGTCGCGATTTCCTGTTGCGGCAATCCTTCCATTGCATGCAAAATGAGCACAGCACGATCGATTTCCGGCAGTTGCCGGAGGTGTCGCAATGTGCGCAGCAGCGATTCGGTTTGGGCAAATTGTTCATCCGCATTCAGCGCGACATCCGGCAATGCTTCCGGCAGTTCGCTGCGCCGTTTGTTGCTGCGCAGGCTTTTCAAAAATTCATTCCGCGCGATGGTAAACAAAAAAGCTTTCACGGTTTGCAATTGCATATCTTTTTTCGATAGCCAAACTTTCACAAAGGTTTCCGAAACAATGTCGTTTGCCACATCGCCATCGCCGCTCAGCCAAAATGCGAACCGGTACACATCCGCCGCATATCGGCGATATAATTCCGAAAAGCCAACCATTCGATCGTTCATACACAGATAATATCCCTTAAATTTTGAATAGTTACAATTTTTTTGGTTGGACAATAAAATCGCGCTAATTTGAGGATTGTTTTCACAAAGTCATTGAAAGCAACGGCGGCAGCCATTAATTTGTTGCTGTACTCGGATAAATATCGCTGAAAAATGTTGCTAAAATTGTAGTTTCACCCCCTTTTTTTTCAGCGGAATTCCGGGTAATTTTGAAACGCTTAATTTCCCAAAGTTAAACATCATTTCACGGATACATAAAATGGATGTAGAAATTTTAGCCAGAATCCAGTTTGCATTTACTGTGGCATTTCATTATATCTACCCGCCGTTGAGCATCGGTTTGGGCTTGCTCATGGTTATTTTCGAAAGCCGGTACGTCCGGACGAAGGATAAAAAATACGAAATTCTCGCCCGTTTCTGGACGAAAATTTTCGCGTTAACTTTCGGTATTGGTGTAGTTACCGGAATTGTGATGGAATTTGAATTCGGCACGAACTGGGCAACGTATTCCCGGTTTGTCGGCGATGTGTTCGGTAGCGCGCTGGCTGCCGAGGGCATTTTTGCGTTCGCGCTGGAGAGCGGATTTCTCGGGGTGCTGCTGTTCGGCTGGAACCGTGTTTCACCGAAAGTTCACCTCATTTCGACCATCGGCGTATTTCTCGGCTCAATGTTTTCCGCCGTTTGGATTGTCGTGGCAAATAGCTGGCAGCAAACGCCGGCGGGATTTCACATCGTTGGCGAGGGCATTCGCGCCCGCGCGGAAATCACCGATTTTTGGGCGATGGTGTTCAACCCGTCCAGCGTGGACAGGTTGCTGCACGTTTGGCTGGGTGCATTTCTTGCCGGCGCATTTTTGGTGCTGAGCGTTCACGCCTACTATTTGCTGAAAGGGCGATATGTCGAAATTTCCCAAAAAGCATTCAGCATTGCGCTGGTTGTTGCCACCATTTTTTCGTTGGGACAACTGCTCACCGGGCACAAATCGGCGGAAGGCGTTGCGGTAAACCAACCCGCAAAACTGGCTGCACTGGAGGGACATTTCGACGCCAGCGCCCCGGCAGACCTGTATGTTTTTGGATGGGTGGATGCCGAAAAACAGGAAGTCACCGGGTTAAAAATTCCCGGCGGTTTATCGTTTTTGCTGAATTTCGATGTCACCGCACCGGTGACCGGACTGAACGCGTTTCCCGAAACGGATCGTCCGTCGCAGGTGAACGCGGTGTTCCAATTTTACCACATTATGGTGGCAATCGGGATGACGCTGATCGGGCTAACGTTGTTGGCCAGCTTCCTGCTGTGGCGCGGTAAGTTATTCGAAAACAAATGGTTACTTAAAATATTCGTATTCGCGGTACTGCTGCCGCAGATTGCCAATCAGGTCGGCTGGTTTACCGCGGAAATGGGTCGGCAACCGTGGGTGGTTTACGGATTACTGCGCACATCGGACGCACTTTCGGCGTCGGTAACCGCCAACCAGGTTCTGTTTTCACTGATCATGTTTTTCCTGATTTACGCGTTGCTGTTTGCGCTATTTTTATATCTGCTCGATAAAAAAATCAAACACGGCCCGTACGATGAATCAGAAATTGAAGACAGACCTTTAACCAAAGAAATAACAACCATTTTAACTGGAAAATAAACAATGGAAACATTATTTGGCATAGATTATCCCACATGGTGGTTTTTGGTAGTTGGGGCGTTGTTCTCCGGATACGCCATTTTGGACGGTTTTGATTTTGGCGCCGGCGCGTTTCATTTGTTTTTCAAAAAAGAGGAAAGCCGGCGGATTGCGCTGAACGCGGTCGGACCGGTTTGGGACGGCAACGAAGTGTGGCTGGTTATCGGCGGCGGCGCGTTGTTTGCCGGATTTCCGGTGGTGTACGCAACGCTGTTTTCCGCGATGTATGTGCCGTTTATGCTGTTCCTCCTGTTCATCATTTTTCGCGCGATTTCGATTGAATTTCGCAGCAAAGAGCCGATGCGCTGGTGGCGGCAAATGTGGGACGTTTCGTATTCCATTTCCAGCATTATGCTCGCGTTTTTGCTCGGCGTTGTGTTGGGGAATGTGTTGCAGGGCATCGCCATCGGCCCGGATTATGTGTATCAGGGCGCCGGTTTTTTTGAATTTTTGAATTTGTATTCGATTCTGGTCGGGCTGACATCGCTGACGCTGTTTATGTCGCATGGTGCGATTTATCTGCTGCTGAAAACGGAGGGCAAACTCTACAAACAGTTGCTCGAACTCCAAAAATACGCGATGATATTTTTCATCGTAACATTCAGTATTACAACGCTTTACACACTGCTTTACATTCCGCATTTGTCCGATGATTTCCGCTCGAACCAGATCCTTTTTTTGCTGCCGGTACTGGCGTTTCTGAGCATCGCGAATTTGCCGCGACTGGCATCGCAGCGCAAATTTTTACAAGCGTTCATTTTTTCATCGCTGACCATCAGTTTTTTGTTGATCCTTTCCGCCATCGAATTGTATCCGAATATCCTGCTGTCCACGGTCGATCCGGCTTACAATATTGATGTGTACAACGCGGCATCTTCCCAAAAAACGCTGGAAATTATGATGACCATTGTGGCCATCGGCGCGCCGCTGGTTGCGGGCTACACCATTTTCGTTTACAAAACGTTCAGCGGAAAAGTGAAATTGGATGAGGCAAGTTATTAAATACCGCCCCGTCGAAGCATAAAACTTGCGGCGGATTCTCTACACCGCGATGCATTAATTGCTGAAACTCGACGGAACCGCTTTTGGAAGCGCAAAAGTTTTAGCTTCTCCGCCAAATCGGATACCCATTTCCTGCAACATTTTGAACGGCGGAATTCCCCCGGCAAAAATAAAAACATAATTGTTGGGAATCTCGAACATTTCCGCACCTTGTTGCAAAATCACGCGATCCGGCTCTATTTCCAGCACGGTTGAATCAAAAAACGGCAGCACTTTTTGCTCTTTTATCAACCGCATAATGCGATCTTCGTTTTTCTTTTTGATGCGGAAAAATTTATTTTTGCGATAGGAAATGGACACAATATTCCCTTTTTGGCGAGCCAGCGCGATGGCTGCTTCGATGGCGCTATCGCCGCCGCCAACCACCAAGATATGGGCATTTTCATACGATTGCGCATCGATCAACTGATAGGCAACTTTGGACATTTTCTCACCGGGTACGCCCAATTTTCGCGGTGTGCCGCGCCTGCCCAACGCCAGCACAACTTTTCGGGCATAAAATGAGTTGTTTTGGGTGACCAATTCAAATTCGTCGCCAACCGGATTTATCCCGGTCAGCCGTTCGCCGGTTTGGATATTCAATTGATGTTTGTTGATAATTCGCTGCCAAATTTCCAGCAAATCTTCTTTTGTGTATTCTGTTTTGTCGAGCCGACCGTGAAGCGGAATATTGATCGGCTGGGTCATCACCAATTTGCGGCGCGGATATTGCAAAATAGTGCCACCCGGCTCCTGCTGATCAATCAACAGATAATTCAAGCCCTGCTCTTTGGCGGTGAGCGCCGCGGTCAATCCCGCCGGACCCGCACCCACAATCAGCAAATCCCGAACCGTGCGATCCCGATTGTCCGGCAGCGTTTTAGCCAATTCCCGAACCGCATTTTGCCCCTGCGTAATGGCATTCCGGATGAGCGACAACCCACCCAATTCCCCAACAACATATAATCCGGGCACATTGCTTTGGTGACCGCTGTCCAGCACCGGAATATCATCGCGGGTGGTGATATCGCCCAGCCCGACTTTGATGGCACCCACCGGACACGCCGATTCGCAATGCCCGTGACCAACACAGCGTAAACCGTTGATAATCATAGCTTTGCCATACACAACACCCAGCACGTCGCCTTCCGGACAAGCCAGCACACATGAGCCGCAGCCGATGCACAGTGACTGATCGATTAGCGGGAATTGCGACTGCGGCCGAATCACGCCCAGCGATTCGGCTTCTTTTCTACGCTCAAAATTGGCTCGCTGCGTGTTCCGAAATTTGATGAAGTATGGAATAAAAATGGCGACAGCCACTGCCGCGGTTACTAAATAGATAATCATTGATTCCATCGTGTGAAATTTAAACTCCTTTTATCCTCAATTGAACTATTGCCGGATGCGATCCAGCCGCATTCGCTCGCGACCGTCCGGGTGGCAGGCATAGCAAGCCGTGCTTTCGTAAACATATCCGGACACATCATCGTGTTCATTATCCATTTCCGATTGACGGTGTTCGTGGCAAAAAATGCATTCGAAAACCGCAAAATTATTCTGGTCCACATGGCAATCCGCGCAAGTGTCCCACTCATTGCGATGCTCACCGGAATAAATCGGGAAATACAGCTGATCGTGATTCCAGTTTGTCTGATCCCACGTTGTGGTGTTGTGGCACGTTTCGCACTCGGTGGGAAAACCGGCTGCCGCATGATCCGGGTCGGTTGTGCTCTGATAATCATCCAAATGGCAACCCACACACACCGTCGGTGTGCCGGAATACCCGCCTGCATGACAGTCGTTACAAGTCAGCAAAATATGTGCCCCGGTTAGCGGGTAGCCTGTTTCGTCGTGATCGTATGTTGCAGCTTGCCACTCTGTTGTAGTATGGCACACTTCGCATTCCAGCGGAAATCCCGCAGCAACGTGGTTTGGGTTGTTCGTATTCTGAAAATCTGTTTCGTGGCAGGCGAAACACGCCGTCGGTGTTCCGGCGTAACCTTCACCGTGGCAATCGATGCAGTTCACCGAAACATGCGCACCGGTCAACGGGAAATCCGTCGCGTTGTGATCGAACGTCGCAGGTTCCCACGCCGTCGTCGTGTGGCAAACCTCGCACTCAAAACTGAAATTATTTTCAACATGATTCGGGTCAGTTGTGCCTTCAAAATCTGTTTGGTGACACGAATAGCAAGCTGTCGGCGTTCCGGCGTAACCTTCGCCGTGGCAATCGATGCAGTTCACCGAAACATGTGCACCGGTCAGCGGGAAATCCGTCGCGTTATGATCGAAAAGTGCAGGCTCCCACAAATTGGTATTGTGGCAGGTTTCGCACTCGAAACTGAAGTTGTTTTCAACGTGGTTCGGATCGGTGGTATTCTCAAAATCCGTTTGGTGACACGAATAGCAAGCCGTTGGCGTTCCGGCATAACCTTCACCGTGGCAATCGATGCAATTCACCGAAACATGTGCACCGGTCAGCGGGAAATCCGTCGCGTTATGATCGAAAAGTGCAGGCTCCCACAAATTGGTATTGTGGCAGGTTTCGCACTCGAAACTGAAGTTGTTTTCAACGTGGTTCGGATCGGTGGTATTCTCAAAATCCGTTTGGTGACACGAATAGCAAGCCGTTGGCGTTCCGGCATAACCTTCACCGTGGCAATCGATGCAGTTCACCGAAACATGCGCACCGGTCAACGGGAAATCCGTCGCGTTGTGATCGAACGTCGCCGGTTCCCACGCCGTGGTTGTGTGGCAAACCTCGCACTCAAAGCTGAAATTATTTTCAACGTGATTCGGGTCGGTCGTGCCTTCAAAATCCGTTTGGTGACAGGAATAGCAAGCCGTTGGCGTTCCGGCGTAACCTTCGCCGTGGCAATCGATGCAGTTCACCGAAATATGTGCACCCGTCAACGGGAAATCCGTCGCGTTGTGATCGAACGTCGCAGGTTCCCACGCCGTCGTCGTGTGGCAAACCTCGCACTCAAAGCTGAAATTATTTTCAACGTGATTCGGGTCAGTTGTGCCTTCAAAATCTGTTTGGTGACACGAATAGCAAGCGGTCGGCGTTCCGGCGTAACCTTCACCGTGGCAATCGATGCAGTTCACCGAAATATGTGCACCAGTCAACGGAAAATCCGTCGCGTTGTGATCGAAAAGTGCAGGCTCCCACAAATTAGTGTTGTGGCAGGTTTCGCACTCGAAACTGAAATTATTTTCAACATGATTCGGGTCGGTTGTGCTCTCAAAATCCGTTTGGTGACAGGAATAGCAAGCCGTCGGTGTTCCGGCGTAACCTTCACCGTGGCAATCGATGCAGTTCACCGAAACATGTGCACCGGTCAACGGGAAATCCGTCGCGTTGTGATCGAAAAGTGCAGGCTGCCACACATTGGTATTGTGGCAGGTTTCGCACTCGAAACTGAAATTGTTTTCAACGTGATTCGGGTCGGTTGTGCTCTCAAAATCCGTTTGGTGACAGGAATAGCAAGCCGTCGGCGTTCCGGCGTAACCTTCGCCGTGGCAATCGATGCAGTTCACCGAAATATGCGCACCGGTCAACGGGAAATCCGTCGCGTTGTGATCAAACGTCGCAGGTTCCCACGCCGTCGTTGTGTGGCAAACCTCGCACTCAAAGCTGAAATTATTTTCAACGTGATTCGGGTCAGTTGTGCCTTCAAAATCTGTTTGGTGACACGAATAGCAAGCCGTTGGCGTTCCGGCGTAACCTTCGCCGTGGCAATCGATGCAGTTCACCGAAATATGTGCACCCGTCAGCGGAAAATCCGTCGCGTTGTGATCGAACGTTGCCGGTTCCCACGCCGTGGTCGTGTGGCAATCCATGCACTCTAAACTGAAGTTGTTTGCCACATGATCGGGTTCGGCGGCATTCTCAAAATCGGTTTGGTGGCAGGCGTAACAGTCGGTTTGCAGCGCGATAAATTCGCCATTTTCGTGGCAATCCGCACACTGGATTGTCGCATGCGCCCCGGAAAGTGGGAAATCCGTCAAATCATGATCAAATGTGGCAGGCTGCCAGGCAACTTCCACATGGCAAGTTTGGCATTCCGCCGGAAAATTATTGGCAACGTGATTCGGTTCCAGCGCTTCCTGAAATTCCGTTTCGTGGCAACCGAAACAGTCGCGCGGCAATCCTGCCAACTGATTATCGGCGTGGCAATCGACACATTGGGCAATCGCATGTGCGCCGTTCAGCGCAAATCCGCTGGCCTGAACGTGATCGAACGCGGCACCCTGCCAACCGTTTTCCGAGTGGCAAACCGCGCATTCGGTCGGGAAACCCATCGCCGCGTGATCGGGCATTTCCACGCTGCGAAATTCTTCGGAATGGCAATCGAAACACACATCCGGCGTTCCGGCAAAGGTTTCGCTGTGGCAATCGGCGCAGTCCAGCGAGCGGTGCGCGCCGTTGATCGCAAATTGCGGCGGATGTTCGTATCGCACACTCTGTTGCCAATTGATGGCTGCGGGAAGATGGCAGGTTTCGCACTGCATCGAAAATGCGGCGCTTTGGTGATCTGGATTTTCGGTCTGGTTGAAATCGTCCATGTGGCAGGTGAAACAGCTGTTCGCGGTGCCGGAAAATTCGTTGAACAACTCAGTCGTGTGGCAGGACTGACAATCGGAAATCGCATGCGCACCGGACAGCGGGAATCCCCGTTCAGCGTGAATTTGCAACATATTTTGAGGATCGTTCCAGCTTTGCGGGGTATGGCAATTCTGGCAATACATGCCCAAATTGCTGCTGTGTGCATCCGTGTGGCAATCGAGGCAGGCCCGGGTTGCATCGGCAAATTTGAGGGTGTGGCAGCTCATGCAATCAGTGGTTTGATGCACCCCTTCCAGCGGAAACCGGGTGTCATCGTGATCAAAATCCATTTGCTTTTTCAACGTTGTCCACGAATCCGTTGTGTGGCAATTGATGCAATCCCATTTGATTTTCCCGTGGGGATTGTTTGAATTATTTTGCGCAACACCATCGCTAACCCAAACGACGGCAATCAGTACAACCGCTGCCCAACGCATTTTTATTTTCCCATCACACCTATGCACAAAATTTGTGAATCGTTATTTTGCGCGATTAATATCAAATCTATAATAAATATCCCCTCATGTGGTTTTTCGTCGAGAAGATGTTTTTCCATCATTTTTAGCAATTTACGGAAATTCGCGTTAAAAACGATACCCGATTTCCAGATACAACCGGAATCCTTCGATATCCTCGCCCAGATCGTATTGATACAACCCGCTGAAAAACAGCCGCGCCGGCAGCATCAAATAGGTTTGCGCACTGTAAGTATTGGTCACGCGATTGATGCCGTCCCAATCAAACGAATAGGCATAACGCGAATAGCCGAAATCGATCCGGTGACCGGCAGCGAAATTTTTGCCGAGGTTACCGCCGATATTCGTGCCGCTGGTATTTTTGTTCGAAAAACCGGAGCCGTTCAGCCGCAGCGATGTGTTGCCAGGCAATCCGCTGCGATTCAGTCCGATCGCATACGAAGTTGTGGTAACGTTATCCCGCTCAATTTTGCGCAAACCACCGTTGGCGAAAACATAAATTCTGCCGGGTAATTTAACGGAAAGATTGCCGCGAAATCCGGTGCGCAGCGCATCGTCGAACAGACTGTCTGCCAATGTGCGAATTTCGTAAGTCCAGTAATTTTGCCGGTTATCGAAAGTGACGCCGGCGGTAACAGCGTCGGAAATACGCTGCCGCGCGGATAAATACAGATTGGAGAGCACCGTGCTTTTACCGGTTTTTTCCTTTCGCCAGTCGCGATTCATGTCCATTTCCAGCATGTGGAAAAAGCTGAATCCGCCCGGCGAACGAAAATTGCTGCGCCAGTACAAAAACTCCCGGCTGACCACGCCATCCGCATACGCACCGGCGGCGGCAACGGTCGTTTCGAAAAAGCGACCGCGCATCTCGCCGTTTTGAAAATGAAGAAATGCACCGGCTTTTTGAACATTCGTTTGCGGTGCGGAATCGCGCCAGTTTGGCTGCGTGCCGCCCAAAATACCCACATCAACCGATGGCGATAGGTTGAATTGCAACTGCAGCCCGTCGATGTAGCCAACGCCACTCAACCGGTTGGTGGTGATGCGCCCGAGCCGGAAATTCACCCGGGCATCGCGGTTTTCGTAGCCGAGCGCAAACTGGTAAATCCGGTTGCGCCATTCGCTTTTTGGCACATCTTCCCGGTAAGAACGGGTGCGCTCATCGTGGCGGGTGCGGGTGTGGATGCGCAACGTATAGTCTTTTCCCCACAGCCGTTTTGCCCGCAAATTGATCCGAAATGTAGGTTGTTTGAAATCGAGATTGCGTTCGGTGAGATCGTTCAGCGTGTAATAACGCAGCGAAATGCTGCCACTGAGATCGGTAGATTTTTGGGATTTTTGTTTTGTCCGGACAGTGACGGTGCGCTTTTCCGTTTCGTTCGATACGTCGCCGGATTCGGTTTCACCGGGTAAACCGGGTTCGGTTTGCGGCGCGACGCCGGTTAAAACCGCGCTCATTCCCGGACGGATTTCGCCCGTGGCGGTCAAAATCTGACAACTCGAGGATTGTTCGGCAACGTAAGTTACCAGCACCCGGGCAATCATTTTACCGCGATCGCGGATTTCCAGCGTATCGCCAATCGCCAGCCCAACCTGGCTGCCCGCCGCAAGATATACATTTTCCGCAGAAACATAGCGAACCTCGTACCGGGTGGTTTTCTCCTGCGCCGACACGCCAAACAACGAAAATGCGAGCCATAGCGCAATTGCGATTTTCAACATCTGTTTCATTTTGCAAACCTTGCTTTGGGTAAAAATTTTATTTCTGAAAAACATCAATTCCGCATCCGGTCCAACTGCATCGATTCCCGTCCGTCCGGGTGGCAATTGTAACAGGCGGTGCTTTCGTAAACGTAATTGTTCACGTCGTCGTGCTCGCTGTCCATTTCCGATTGCCGGTGCTCGTGACAGAAAATGCATTCGAAAGTGGCAAAATTGGTCTGATCGAGGTGACAATCCGCGCAGGTTTCCCACTCGTTGCGGTGTTCGCCGGAGTAAATCGGGAAATACAGCTGATCGTGATTCCAGTTTGCCGGCTCCCACGCGGTGGTTGTGTGGCAAACTTCGCACTGAACCGGGAAGTTTGCCGCAATGTGGTTGGGATCGGTTGTGTTGTCAAAATCGGATTGGTGGCAACTGACACATGCTGTCGGCGTGCCGGTGTATCCGCTGGCGTGACAACTGTTGCAATCCACACCGGTGTGCGCACCGGTCAGCGGAAAATCTGTGTTATCGTGATCAAATATTGCGGGTTCCCACGCTGCCGTGCTGTGGCAAACTTCGCATTCCAGCGGAAACGCAGCAGCGATGTGGTTGGGATCGGTCGTCGCCTGAAAATCATCTTCGTGACAGGAAACGCAGGCGGTTGGCGTGCCGGCGTATCCGGAACTGTGGCAGCTCAAACAATCCAGCCCGATGTGCGCGCCGGTCAGCGGGAAATCCGTGGCGTTATGGTCAAACGTCGCCGGTTCCCAAGCGGAAGTGCTGTGACAAAGCGTGCAATCGAAACTGAAGTTATTTTGCACATGCCCCGGATCGGTTGTGCCCTCAAAATCCGGTTGATGGCAGGAATAGCACTCCGTTGGCAACGCGGTGAAATCGCCGGTTTCGTGGCAGCTTTCGCACTGAAGCGTCGCATGTGCGCCGGTCAGCGGGAACCGGGTCAGATTGTGATCGAAATCCGCCGGAATAAAGGTTACTTCGTTGTGGCAGATCAAACAATCCTGCGGAAAATTTCCGAGAACGTGGTTGGGATCGGTGGTTTCCTGATAATCATCGCCGTGGCAGCCGAAACAATCGCGCGGCAATCCGGTCATCTGGTTATCCACATGGCATTCGGCGCAGAAAATTGTCGCATGCGCACCGTTCAGCGGAAATCCGCTGGCGGAAATATGATCGAAAGCTGCGCCCTGCCAGGCGTTTTCGGTGTGGCATTCGGCACATTCGGTCGGGAAACCGAGCGCGATATGATCGGGCAGTTGCGCCGTCCGGAAATCTGCTTCGTGACAGGCGAAACATTCACGCGGCGTTCCGGTAAATTGTTCGGTGTGACATGCCGCGCATTCGGTGGTTTTGTGGGTGCCGCGTAATTCAAAAATCGAGTGATCGAAACGCACATTCTGATTCCAGGCGATCGCTGCTGGCTGGTGGCAATCTTCGCAGTTCAGCGAAAATCCGGCTTGCCGGTGATCGGGATCGACTGTTTCGTTAAATTCCGCGATGTGGCAGGAAAAACAGGCGCTTGCGGTACCGGCAAATTCGTTGCGCTGTTCGCTGACGTGGCAGCTTTGGCAATCCGCAACCGCATGTCCGCCGGACAGCGGAAAACCGCGAGCCGCGTGCAATTGCCGAACGTCGATCCGGTTTTCCCAGGTTTGCGCAGTGTGGCAGCTCTGGCAATTGATGCCAAATTCACCCTGGTGCACATCGGTGTGGCAATCGGCGCAGGCAGCACCGACTTCGGCAAATTTGGGACTTTCGTGGCAGCTCATGCATTGGGTAATTTTGTGTGCACCAACCAGCGCAAAACCGGTTGCCTCGTGGCGGAAAATCATCGGATCTTTCATTTCCGTCCACGATTCGGTAGTGTGGCAATCCACACATTCCCACTTTATTTTGCCGTGCGGATTCTGCACATTGCTTTGCGGATTTTGCACGTTTTCTTGCCCAAACGCCATTTGCGCCAACCCCAAAACCACAGCGATGATGTTAATCCATTTGTTCATTCGGCACTTCTGTTTTATGTGCTATTTTGTTTATTTACAGTAGTTTATCAATACTTACGATAAAAAATAAAATGATACCCGAAGAAATAACCGGGAGATTCCTGCATTCGCAGGAATGACATGTTGCTGCATTTGCGGACTGATCAGAATGCCAATCGACTCTCACCCGCCGTGGCAATCCGAGCACTCGCTGCCGAGCGGTTTAAATTGCCGGAAAGTGATATCTGCTTCCGCAACAGTCATGTGGCACGCTTCGCAGGCGACTTTTTCGTGTGCGCCTTCCAGCGAAAATTTGGAATCGCGATTGTGATCGAATTTCACCGGCTGCCAATTTTCTTCGCCGTGGCAGCGGGCGCAATCGGTACCGCGCAGCTCTTTTCCGGCGGAAACAAATGTGGTTACAAACTGACCGTTGTGTTTGTCCGCGTGACAGTGTTGGCAATTCTGCGCCATATTTTGGAACGGAATCCGGGTGTTGCCGGATTGCTCTGCAGCCGGAACGTGGCATTTAATGCAGTTGGTGCTGTTGTGTTTGCCGAGCAGTGCAAAATCGGTTTGGCTGTGATCGAATTCGATGCTCCGCCAGCTATCCACGCGATGGCAACTTTCGCAGCCGTTGATGTCCACAAATTTCCGCGTTTCGCCGAAATGGGGATCTTTGTGGCAATCGACGCATTTTGTAGAAACAAAGGAAAACCGGTTGATCCGCAGCATCGATCGCGAACCGCTACGCCCGTTCGGCGAACCCGCGTGACAGGCGATGCAGGGGATGGCACGGTGCGCGCCTTCCAACGGATAATCCGTTTTCGCGTGATCATCAAATGTAAAGTTTGCGGGAGAAAACCCATTGACAGTGTGACAATTTTCGCAGGCGATGCCGCCGGGACGTGCTGCAAATTGCCCGAGGTGAAAATCGGTGTGGCAATCGGTGCATTTGGCAAATGCCAATCCGCGACGCGGAATACCGGGCTTGTGGCAGCTTTCGCAGGCAACGGCAGCGTGTTTGCCGCGCAATGGGTATCGTGTTAAATCGTGATTAAAATCCGCATTGGCCAGCAGTTTTTTCCAGCCGGCGGTGCTGTGGCATTTTTCGCAATTTTGCCCGAATTGCCCCCGGTGCACATCTTCGTGGCAGTTGGTGCAATTCTGAAATGCGATGCCCGTAAATCGGGCAAATGTCGGGTCGTCCGCTGTGCGATTGTCGCGTTCTTCTTTGTGGCAATCGACGCATTTAACATCCCGGTGCAATCCGGTCAGCCGGAATTTTGATTTGTCGTGATCAAAACGGTTGGCAGGTTTCCAACCGCTGTAGGTGTGACATTTCAGACAATCTTCCGCCAATTGCCCGCGATGTTCATCCGCATGGCAGCTCAAACAAGCTTGCTGCAAGCCCAAAAATGTGCGTTCGAGATTCTTATCCTGATTGAGCAACGGTTGCGGATCGGCGATATTGGCGGGTTTGTGGCAATCCCGGCATTTTAGTTCGGCGTGTTTTTCTTCCAGCCGGTAACCGGTCAAATCGTGGTCAAAATTATCCTGTCCCTCTTTCCAGAATATCATTTCGAAATCCCTGCCGTGATGGTCGTTGTGGCAGTGGACACAATCGCTGTAATCCGGTCGGGCATGCAACCCTTTGTTCGAATCGATCCGCTGTTTGAGCAATTTATGGCAATCGAGACATTTCCCCAGATCGATTTGCGCGCCGGTGGAGTGACATTTGGTGCAATTGCTCAACCCCTCCAAATTCGCGTGCGCGCGATGCAGATCGCCCGGCGAAAGCTGCGCGATTGCGGCAGTTGCCGTAAAAACACACCACAGAAAAACGATTCGCCAAAACCGAAAAAACATGTGCTGTCCATCGCAAATTGATTGAATGCTCAAACTCCCTTTTTACCTAAATTTGATAATGGATAAAAAATAATGAAAATCAGCATCTGTCCTTCGACTTCGCTCACGGTCCGCATCCAACGGCATCCCGTCAAAAAATCCATGTGTAGCCCAGCCACACCGCCACGCCGATATGCAAAATCATGATCAGAAACATCAAAATCGCGAATGGCTTGTGAAACACATGCCAATAATGAAACAGCCGCTGAACATGATTGAGCAGCAAAATCCGGCGTTCGAGCAATTGTTTGCGATGCAAAATTTCGATTGCCGCTTTCAATTGCTGGCTGTCCAGTTGGAATTCTTTCCGCAACATCCGCTGCTGCCGGTATTTACGAAAAAAACTGAACAGATCGAACCGGAGCATGCCCAGCAATAAACTGAACAATCCGGCATCTTTGTTTACATTTTGCACACCGGCAATTTCCTGAAGCCGGGCAAGTTTGCCATTTTTCAGCCCCAATTCACGGGTAAGTTCTTCCGAAAATTCCTGATCGAGCGATTCAATTTCTTTCAGGCTGAGTTCATCGCCGCGCCGGTTCCGGGGAATTTGCAAATACAAATATCTCCCCAAAATGCCGCTGCCGGAAACCGCGATCATCGACCAAAAGCTGACCGCAACAATGCCGTTCAATTTGAAGGTAGTATGCAAAATAACCAAAAGCGGTCCCATAATTCCGAGATAAATATGCACATCCAGCCAACGGCTGAGCGCTCCCCATTTGCCAAACCAGTTGGTGCGTTTCCGAACGGAATAGAGGAGCATCAACGTCATCATCACCGAACCGATGACACCAAAACCGTGCCCGCGCAATCCGGCGGATCGTAAATTGCGGTACGCCTCGTGATGCGGGCGTTCCTGAAACGGGAGTTGGTAAAATCCCAATCCGTCCATCAAATAGTATGCGTAAATTGATAACGAAATTGCATAAACTATTTTCAAACCAATTTTAAACCAGTCGCGTTGGGATTTCGTTTGCGTATTCTTCACAGGCTGCATCATTGTTGTTAATCGTTATTAAAACCGTTAATCCGGCATACAAAGTGCCACCGGATTAGATAACCATGTTTGCGTTTGCAAATATTGTTCCATAAATAATCGACCGGTTTATTTCACCAGCATCATTTTTTTAATTTCGTTAAAGCTCCCGGCGCGAAGTTCGTAAAAATAAACGCCGGATGGCAGATTTTCCCCGGAAAAAGTAACCGAATGCGCGCCCGCAATCAACGGTTGATTGATTAATTCCGCGACCTGTTGACCAGCAATGTTGTAAACGGTTAATTTTACTTTTTGATAACTGGCCAAAGTGAATGCAATTGTCGTCGCGGGATTGAACGGGTTCGGGTAATTTTGAGCCAGTTTATTTTCGCGAATTGCGGATTCCGGCTCATCATCAATTCCGGTGAGTGGTGCATGTTTCAAAATGACGCCGTTATCACCAACTGCCCAACCAGCGCCATTGGCTGCAACAAACACATCATTTAAAATACCGGAAGTGCCGGTTGTTTCTGTTGCCCAAGTTGCGCCGCCGTTGGTTGTGTGGAAAATTTGACCCATTTCATTCACAACCCAGCCGTTGGTTTCGTCCGTAAAATATAGCCCGTTGGTTTCGCCGCTGACGCCGCTGCCACGAACTGCCCAGGTTGCGCCGCCGTTATCGGTGAACAGCACAGTGCCGCTGCCGGTTACAAACCCAACGTTGGCGTTGAGAAATTGAACATCTTCGAGATTATCCGAAACCGGACTGTTTTGGGCTGTCCAACTGTTGCCATTTGCTGTGCTGCGAATCAATCCGTCGTTGCCGACTGCCCATGCGTGGGTGCTGCCGAATCCCGCTATCGAGCGAATCCGGTTGGTTGTGCCGCTCTGTTGAAGGGTCCAGGTTGCGCCAAAATCTGTCGATTTTAGCAACACGCCATCACGACCCGCTGCCCAGGCAATGCCATCCGCACCCCAGCCACAGCCACGCAATTGCGAACCTGTGCCGCTATTAATAATGCTCCAATTTGCGCCGCCATCGGTTGTGCGCAAAATTGCCCCGTCATCACCGGAAACGATGCCGGTTTGCGCATCCAAAAATGCAACTTCGTGCAGATCACTGCTGAAAACCGCAACGCGGGACCATGTTTCACCGGCGTTTACCGTATGCAACAATGCCCCGTTATCACCGCAGACCCAGCCTTCCGAATTGCTGACAAATTGAACGCTTTTGAGCTGATCGGATACGCCACTGTTTTGAATTGTCCAAACCTGGGCAACCATCGGCAAAGAAATGCAGCAAAAAATACTGAACATCCGGAAAATGTTTCCTGTCAAAGATTGTTTCAAAAGAGCCTCCGAAAATTTAGCAATAGTTTTACCGTTAAAAAAATTAGTATGCTCTAATTAAAACAATTGACATGCCACAACATTCCGGCACAAAAAGACATGTCGCTAATTGCTTTATAAATAAATGTTTATGAGAATGAATTTAATTCGAAATTATGTTGCGGAAAACGATGTAAAAATTACCTTTTTGCGCCAAGGTGCAAATTGTGCACTACTTTGTTTGCTCAATTTGCTGACGATATAGTTCGAAAGCCAGCCACCAATCCAGCGCTTTGGCATGGCGCGGATCGCCACCGTAAAACCCCTCAACAATCTGTTGCAACATCTGATAATCATAAAAATTACTCTGACGCACCGTTGCGGAGTCCAGCAAATCGCGAATCTGTGGCTCAATCGCAGTTAGCAAATGAATTGTATTTTGCTCGACATGCACTTTCCCGAATTTGCGTTTTCCTTTCATCCACAGCGATGCAGAAATGGTTTTAAGCGGATACGGATAAACGATGCCATCTTTCACGAGTGAAAAACGGGTCAGCGATGGATAATTTTCGCGGATTATTTTGCGGAACATTCGCCCGTTATCCCGTTCGCGAACGGGAGTTTCGAACATTTTTTGGAGAAATGCCGGTTGCACAAACGGCATGAAATTCACCAGTTCACTATCTGAACGGGCTTGCTCCGGGCCGGCAAAATTGGGAAATCGGGTGCGGATGGCGAACAGATCGAGCCAGTTTTCCACACCAAAATTCTGGATTTCCGGCATCTGCGACCACACATTTTCCAGTTCGCCGGCAAGGCTGTTTTCCATTTGGGTTTGAATTTCTGCAGTAAAAATATTGGCGCGATGTACACGCAAAAACGGCAAAACTTGCGAAATATGACCTTTCAGCAGCGCTGTTTTCCCCCGCAGTAACAGCATGTTTAGATAGCGTCGCCGGGCAATTTCGCCCGAGCCACCATCGATGACGATTTTTCCGAGGTGGTGTAAATAGCTGTAAAATTGAACGTTAATAAACCCGGATGCCGGCGATGACAACCGAGTTTGCCCAACATAGTTTTTTAGTATTTCAAAAATCTTTTCGGTATCGGGGAAAAAAGCGGGGATTACCGTTTGCGGGATGCCAAGTACTGAAGCGATGTTACCGGCAATCTTTCGATCAGGGTGCTCCGGAACATTAAAGGTGTGTACAGCCCAATCTTTTTTCGGTTGGTTGAGCAACAGCGCCAGCAGCACCCGCGAATCCAGCCCGCCGGACAAACCCAGCGACAGCGCTTTTTCCCCGCCAAGCGTACAAACGGTAAAATCGCGTAATAAATCCGGCATCGATTTCTCGGAAAATTTTTGCGATTTATCCGGCAACCATTCGCGATTTTTCAGCGTGAACTTTCCCGGTTCAGCCGTTGCGATACCGCCCTGGCAAAGCCGCCGGATGCCGGTTACGCCGCTTTCCTGCGACAATTGATTAATCAGCAGCCAGTGCGCACTGAATGTTTCCAATTCGATTTTGCAACCGCTTTTTATTCCTGCCAACCAGTCGATGCGACTTGCAAACCACATCACGCCATCAATTTCCCGGAAAAAAATATTGCGCAACCCCAGCGGATCAGTGAAAAAACGGATGCGTCGGTTTTGTCAGCCAATTGCGGCAAAATGCCCGTTGAGCGATGACAAATCTGTCTCAGCTCCGGCAAAAACAGTTGACCAATCTGCGCCATTCATCAATGTTGGCAATCCATCGACAGAATGAATGCCAACGCCGGCCGCAAACCAGCCGGAGGTATTATTCGAATCAACAGAAAACCGGCAGGTTTCTGCGATGCCACCGGCAATCAGGCAAATTTGTTCGGTGCAAATTTTCAATCGTTGTTCGGGCAAAAACGCCGTTTTTTGCAAAAAAAACTCTTTGGAAATTATCCCGTTTCCGTTGGGAAATGCGCCAATAAACCAACTCATCCGGTCGGTATCCTTTTTTTGAATATTTAGTGAATTTGTAAATCTACAAAATTCGCATTAACTCTCAAAAACAAAAAAGGCAGGGTTTTGCCCCGCCTTTTCGGAATGTAAAAATTGTATATTTTAGGATTAAACGAACGAATTCACCGGTCCGTAGAGATGGAAAAATCCGTTTATCAGCACGCTGTTCACATCATCCGCGCTGTCGGCAACGCCGCCGCTAACCAGATGTTCGCCAATCGATTTGGAATGTTTCAAATAATTAATCGCCAGCTTGGCGCCCAGCGTCCGGCTTTCGGAAAGCTCGCTAAAATAACGCTGTAATTTCGCATCGCGATCCGCATCTTTGAGCAAATTTTTCCACGGCTCGTGACTCTCCGGCAGTTGTCCAATCTGCGAGTCGATAACTTCCTGCCAGCGCCCCTCATGTATCGACAAATATTTTTGCTGAGCATTGTCGTAAACGCCCACAACTTTGCCGCCTTCATATTTCAGAAAACCATCTTTTTGGCTGCCATCGGAAAATTGCCCGCCCTTTACACCGGCTGCCACCAACCCGTCGATCAACCGACTGTGGAGCATTTCTTTGGGGAAATGCGGGTTCATAATTTTCAAAATGCTCTGGAAAATATCCAGCCCAACATAATCAATCAGTTGAAAAATGCCCATCGGGCGCAGCAAAAAATCCTGGCTGATGCGGTTGACGGTGTAAATTGCCTGCGGGAAACTCATGCCTTCTTTCATCAGATGTTCCGCTTCGTGAATACCATACAGCCCGTCGCGCATGAAATGTCCGTTGCCGATAAATCCGGCAATATCATTGGATGGCACAATTATTTTGCGCAGTTTTTTGCCGATTGCTTTGGAAATTTCCGGCAGTTTGGGATCTACTTTTTCCGGAATAATCAGCTCCACCAGCTTCTGGATTGCCGGCGGGTTGTAAAAATGGAAACCGATAATCCGTCCGCCCATTCCGACAATGGCATCCAGCTCGTGAATGGGAATAGATGAAGTGTTGCTCATAAAATATGCATCCGGATTGGATTGCTTTAACTGATTGAAAATATTGACTTTCAGATCCAGTTTTTCCAATACGGCTTCAAAAATTATTTGCTGATTGCTGATTTGCGTTACATCGGTTACCGGGTGCAGCAGCGATTGCATTTTTGCAACAAATTTACCGGAAACCGTCGCGGCATCATCCCCGGGGAAGTGCGATGCCAGCAACTCGCTGTTTTTTTGGGCAAATTTTCCTGCCTGTTTGGCAAGATATTGTTGCAATCCATCCAGCGCATCCGCGCTGATATCCATTAATGTTAATTGGAAATTCGTGCCAACATGCTCCGGCTGCAGCGATTGCAGGGTTATTTCCTGCGCCAAAAGCAACGAAATGCCGCTGCCCATTTTTCCGCCGGCACCGACAACCGCTACCCGTTGTATCTGTTTTGTCAAGTCCATAAATACCTCCTGTTTAACGTATATGTCGCGTCATATGTGGCCAATATAAGATTTCGCAGGTGGTGAATCAACGGAAATGGAACAATGCAAAAACCTGAATTCTAACCTTATCTCTTCAGATAAAAGGTTCGACAATCTATAAATATAAATGTTTAAATATTTAAAAGGCACTTGATTGAATCATGAAAAATTTACGGTTTTCTTTAATTTTACTCGCACTTTTATTTTGCAACATGCTTTACAGTCAGTCCAAACTACGCGTTTTCGGGCACATGACTCAGGGGTTCGCAATTAGCGATCAATACCAGATTTATGGTATTCCATCGAAAGGCACATCGGATTATCAGAATATCGCCCTGCAGTTTCGCTTTGATGTCAACGAATCCAATAATTTTATCGTTCAACTCACTCACAAACGGCTCGGCTTAAACCCGCTGATGGAAATCACAACGGATATCGAGCTGGATTGGGGATTTTTTGAACACCGCCCCACGCCTTCGAGCTACATCAAATTCGGGAAAGTATCACTGCCGCTGGGTATTTTCAACGAGGTTCGCGATGTTGGGGTGCTCATCCCGTTTTACCGCGTGCCCTCATCGGTTTACACCGAATCCCGTTTTTCCAGCGAAGCTATCGAGGGTGCAGTTTTCGGAATTCAGTTTCCCATCAGAAAAGGCTGGAGCATTCGCAGCGACTTTTTTGCGGGGCAATTCCGGTGGGGAGAATGGGCAAATATGGAAAATCCGTTGGGAAACGGTTTTACAACCACAGTATAACGGGTTGATATTGAATCCGTTTTGGGCACCCAATTATGGTTGAACACCCCAATTGAAGGTTTGCGAACCGGCATTAGCGGCTATTACGGCGTCACAAAAAATGGTTTTGGGCTGAATGTGCTCTCCGGGGTGGAAAATCCGCCGGTGGGCAATTATCTGGCATCTTTTGAATATGATTTCGACGCTGCGGTTTTTCGTGCGGAAGGGAATATTATTGCGGTATCCGGCTCGCCATTCTACTTTCAAAATTATTATTTGCAGAGCAGCTTTAATATCTGGAACAACTTTGTGTTGAATGCTCAATTTGAATCGATCGATTCAAAAAACACAAAAGTTCCGTTTTATCTGCGGGAGCTGCAACCCAAACCGTATGTGAACAGCGAGCTGCACAGGGATTACAGCGTCGGGCTGAACTACATTTTTTCAACCGGTTTTGTGATGAAACTGGAAGCGCACACAACCCGCGGTTTGTTGTACGAAGACGTTTTTGTTAACCCGTATCTGGACAAGCCGTTAAAAACCAATTTTGTGATTTTGAGCCTGGCAACCGGATTTTGACCGGATCAACCCGGTAAACCAATAATGTGCACCGATACTTTTATAACAAAAAACGGTTGAAATCTTTGGTTATGAAAAACACTTAAGTCTCGATAATAGATGAGAAGCAGGTTAAAACAACGGAATGGGGTTTATGCGGAATGAAATATTTGTTAACCATCTCAACGATTTTGATTACACTTTCGGCAAACATGTTCGGCCAATCCAAGTTGCGCGTTTTTGGACATCTGACGCAAGGATTTGCCATTAGCGACGAACACCAAATCTTCGGAATTCCGACAAACGGCTCCAGCGATTACCGTAATCTGGCGTTACAATTTCGCTACGACATCAATACCAAAAACAACCTGATTGTGCAAATTGCCCACAAACGCCTCGGCAAACATCCGACACAATCGGATGCATCTGATCTGGAATTGGATTGGGGATTTTTCGAACATCATTTTTCTCCGGAAATTTTTTTCAAATTTGGCAAAGTGCAAATGCCGCTGGGCATTTACAACGAGTTGCGCGATGTTAGCGTTTTGCTGCCGTTTTACCGGGCGCCATCCTCGGTTTATTCGGAATCGCGTGCTTCCGGAGAATATGTAAACGGCGTTGTTTTTGGCTACTCTGCAAAACTTGGCAAAGGATGGGGATTCCGCAGCGATGTTTTTGCCGGGCAATGGAGCTGGACGGAATGGTTTATTATTGCCTCATTTTTGAATGATGATGTATCAATTATAATGGAAGAAGTAGATATTGAAAAAGCTTTCGGGCTTCAGGGTTGGCTGAATTCTCCCATCGACGGGTTGCGGTTTGGCTTAAGCGGTTTTTACGGTCAAACAAAAAGCGGCATGAGCGAGCTGCTTTCCGGTATCGCCAATCCGGCGCTGTTTAATTACATGCTATCTTTAGACGCCGATTTTGAAAAATATTCATTCAGAACCGAAAAGAATGCACTAACGATTGTAAACTCCCCTTTTGTTATGGACAGCTATTACATACAGTTAGGATATAACGTCTGGGAAAAAATATCCCTCAATGCGATGTATGAGTCTGTCCGGTTCAACAATTTTAAGGTGACATACGATACCGGCATTCTTCCGCTGGGCACCGTTTTAAGCAGAGATATCCATCAGGAAATTGGCGTTGGCGTTAACTACGCATTTTCCACAAATATCGTAATGAAATTTGAAATTCATTCAACCGAAGGATATTTCATCGAAGATGCCCCAATTACTCCCTACTCGCCAAAAGGCGCGATGTCGCGCTATGCAATATTGAGTTTGGCAACGAGTTTTTAACAATTATTAAAACATCGAAATCGAACATATTTAAGGTTATGAATTATTAATAAATCACGATAATAGATGAGTAACAGGTTGTGAAATTTATATCGGGGCAATGATATTATGAAACGCATTACAACATTTTTTATCGCATTTATTGCACTGTCGGTCAGTGTTTCCGGTCAGTCAAAATTACGCGTTTTTGGGCATCTTACACAGGGATTTGCCATCAGCGATGATCACCAGATTTTTGGAATCCCCACAGATGGTTCCAGCGATTACCGGAATCTGGCGCTCCAATTCCGATTTGATGTTGACGAAACCAATAATTTTGTGGTGCAACTGGCGCACAAACGGCTGGGCAAAAACCCAACCATGTTGGTCAATCAGGATCTGGAATTGGACTGGGGATTTTTCGAGCACCATTTTTCACCGTCATTTTCCATCAAATTTGGCAAAGTGCAAATGCCGTTGGGCATTATGAACGAATTGCGGGATGTGAGCGTGCTGCTCCCTTTTTACCGGGCGCCAACCTCCGTTTATTCAGAATCCCGCGCTTCCAGCGAAGCGGTGAACGGGCTTGTAATGAGCTACACCTATCAACTGGGGAAAAATTGGAGCGTTCGCAGCGATGTATTTGCCGGGCAATGGAGCTGGCTGGAATGGTATATTCTGGAATCGCTGTTAACCAACGAACAACAGTTGGTTGTTGACGAAGCAGATATTGAGCGCGCATTCGGCTATCAGGGCTGGCTGTTCACGCCCATCGACGGATTGCGAATCGGATTAAGCGGCTATTACGGCATTTTAACCCGGGGATTAAGTTTTGTTCAATTATCGAACCTGCAAGAGCCGTCTATAACCAGTTATCTTGCTTCCATCGAAGGCGATTTCGATCGATTTACTTTCCGTGCGGAAGACAACATCATCTCCGTTGTCAACTCTCCATTTTATATGAATAGTTATTACATTCAGGGTGGTTTGAACCTGGTTGGCAACCTGTCGATGAACCTGCAATACGAAACCATCGATTTTCATCAATTTCATGTTCCGTATGATATGGGCAACCGGATCGGCGGCACAAAAATAGATCAAAAATTGCATCAGGATTTTGGCGTTGCCCTTAATTACGCATTTTCCGCAAATTTGGTGATAAAGCTGGAAGCCCACACCACCGAAGGATTTTTGGTCGAAGACCAATATATAAATCCATATATCCAATCCCCGATAAAAACCAGATATGCTATTTTGAGTTTGGCCAGCAGTTTCTAAACAGTGCCAAAACTGACGATGAAAAAACGGATACACATTATGAGCTTCAAAAAAATAAACATTTGGGTGGGTGTTTTTAGCCTTTGCATGCTGTTTCATTTGAATGCAGGAGAGCCGGCAGATTTTATTGTCATTGTTCATAAATCCAACCCTGTCAAATCTTTAGACAAAAATAAATTATCCGAAATATTTCTGAAAAAGGTTCAAGTCTGGGAAAATGACGAGTTGATTTTACCCATCGAACTAAAAGAGGACGCACCGGTTCGAATGACTTTTTCAACCCGGATTCATGAAAAAAAGGTTTCCAAAATTAAAGCCTACTGGCAAAAACAGATTTTTTCCGGTCGGGGAATTCCGCCGCCCGAAAAAGCGAGCGATTTGGAAATTTTAAAATATATCGAAGAAAACCCGAACGCTATCGGCTATGTATCTGCCAAAACCAACATTGCAGATTTCCCGGTAGTGACCGTTTCGATCGAGTAAGTTTACCGATCGCGATCAACGCCATAACCGGCTGTTTTTATTATACATGAATTCGATTTAATAACCGGAAACGTTTTCTCTGATCAATGAAGAACCTATTGGATAATTCTCAAAGCCAAAACGTAAATATTTTAATTGTTGATGATCGCCAGGAAAATCTGACTGCGATGGAGAGCGTGCTGGCTGCGCCCGATCGCCAGTTATTTTTGGCCGATTCCGGTTACAAAGCGCTGGAACTGCTGCTGGAGAACGATTTTGCATTGGTGTTGCTGGATGTTCAAATGCCGGAAATGGATGGGTTTGAAACCGCAAAGTTGATGCGCGGGGCTGAGCGCACCCGTCATATTCCCATTATTTTTGTTACGGCGATCAGCAAAGATGAGCGCCACATTTTTGAAGGCTATACCGCCGGCGCGGTAGATTACATTTTTAAACCCGTCGATCCGCAAATCCTGATCAGCAAAGTTGACATTTTTGTTGATTTGTTTCGCCAGAAAGAGCTGCTGAAAATCAAAAATGTCCAGCTCAAAATGCAAATGGATTTGCTCCAGCAGGCAAAAGACGACGCTATCCGGGCGAATCGCGCCAAAAGCGTTTTTTTGGCAAATATGAGCCACGAAATCCGCACACCGATGAACGGCATCATCGGGATGAGCAACCTGCTTCTGGAAACCCGCCTTTCGCAGGAACAGCTCGAATACAGCAATATGATACTTCATTCTGCCGACTCCCTCTTGATTATCATTAACGACATACTTGATTTCTCAAAAATTGAAGCTCAAAAATTGGAGCTTACCACACTCATTTTTCAACTTCGCAAGTTGGTTATTGAAACATTGCGCACGATGAGTTTTAAAGCTTTAGAAAAAAATATCGCGCTGCTGTTCCACATTTCAGATGAGATTCCGCAAATGCTGATTGGCGATCCGGACAGGTTACGCCAGATTCTCATCAACCTGATCGGCAATGCCATAAAGTTCACGGAAAACGGTTTTGTCTCTGTGAGCATCGCAGCGGAATGGCAAAATGCCGACCAAATTTGTTTAAAAATCAACATCACCGATACCGGGATTGGCATTCCGCCGGAAAAACAGGATAACATTTTCGACGCATTTACCCAGGTTGACACGTCTGTTTCCCGCAAATTTGGGGGAACGGGTTTGGGACTGGCGATAACTTCGCAACTGGTTCAGTTGATGAATGGAAATATTTGGGTCGAAAGTCCGGCAAATTTCGACACAGGGCATCAGTACGCTGTCGTTCAGGAAGGCAAGCTGAAAGAACAAATGACCGATTTCCTGAACGATTTACCCGATACGTCCGGCAGCAGTTTCATTTTCACAATACTGCTGAAGCAATCGATTGACGAAACAGAATCTGCGGAAAACAAATTGCCCGATTCAGCCGAATCGGATTACCCGGTAAATACCCAATCGTTACGTATTTTGTTGGCAGAGGACAATCACGTCAATCAAAAACTCGCGTCTCGTGTGCTGGAAAAAATGGGGCATTCCATAAAAATTGCCGAAAACGGGCAAATAGCGCTCGATTTGTTCAAAAACGATGCCTTCGATTTGATTTTGATGGATGTGATGATGCCGGAAATGGATGGACTGACCGCTACCCGCAATATCCGCGAAATGGAAAAAATTCAAAATGAGCATATTCCCATTATTGCCCTAACCGCAAACGCGATCAAAGGTGACAAAGAGGAATGCCTGTTGGCCGGAATGGATGGATATGTGGCAAAACCGTTGCGAGTTAACGAATTGAAGCATGTGATTTCGCAAGTTATTGCCCGAAAAACCGGAAGGTAGCATCGGATTTTATCAAAAAAAGTGTCGATTTCAACAAATTCTCTACCACATAAACTGTTATTTTAAATTGGTTTACCATGTTTAGTCAACTTAAAATCCGCGACAAAATTTCATTAATGGTGATTATCTCCATTTTTATTTTCGTGATCATCGTAATGAGCAATTATTTTTTTCGCTATAACAATGAGCAACTGATATCGGAAATCGAAACCGGGTATGTTTCGGCGCTGGAGCTCAGCCGTGATCTGGAAGAAACACTGCTTTCGCTGCAATATGCCATGCAAAATGCCGTCGCCGCAGCCGATGAAGATGAACTGGTTATTGCAGATTCCCTGTATAAAATTTTTCTGCTGCAATTGAATACCGGCAGAAATAATCCCACGATTTCCGAAGAAATTTTGAACCGGATGGAAAAAGATCTGGCAATTTATTATCGATTGGCGGACAAAAACGTCCGGCGCATGATTTTGGGCGAATTTAATGAGGAAACCATCGCCGCGCTGGAAGTGATGAAAGAGCAGTATAACAGCATCAAAACCACTTTGGCAGACAAAACCCGCGAAAATAAAATTAAAATGACCGAGGCGTTCCGGTCCACCAAAACCAATTATGAGGCATCGACACTGCTCACCAATTCGGTTATTTTTATCGTGATGGTGCTTTTCAGTATTCTCGGCTATTACATCATCCGGTCGATCGACAAACCGTTAAATGAAATTGTTAATGCGGCAAACGATCTGGCGCAGGGCAAAGTGGATGTGGCGCTGCAGGTAACCACGCGGGATGAGTTCGGGTTTTTGGCGAAAGCGTTTGTATCGTTGATCGACGCGACGAAAGACCTTACCCGTGCCGCCAACGCCATCGGTCAGGGCGATTATTCATATTCCGTTCGCGTTCGCAGCAAAGCGGATGTTTTGGGCAATGCGCTGGAGCAAATGAAACGAAATCTCATCGAAATTTCACAGGAAAACACCCAGCAAAATTGGCTGAAAACAGGGCAAACCGAACTGCACGCCCACATGAGCGGCGAGCTCGGTATTGAAAAAATGGCTCAAAATGTGATCCAGTTTTTGTGCGGATATCTGGATGCACAGGTTGGCGCCATCTATTTATTGCCAGACCAGAACCGGTTGAAAATGGTGGGTAGCTACTCGCTGGCTGTTTGGCAGGAAAGCCAAAAAGTATTCGAGATCGGCGAAGGTTTGGTTGGCCAATCCGCGCTGGCGCAAAAAACCATTCTTCTGAAAAACGTGCCGGAAGGCTATTTGAGTATCCGCTCCGGATTGGGCGAAGCGACGCCCGCCAATGTACTGGTTACGCCGTTTATTTACGAAGGCAATATTATCGGCGCAATCGAACTTGGCAAATTTGGCGAATTTACGGAAAATGAACTGCTATTTTTGGAGCAGGTGAATCCCAATATCGCTATTAATTTTCAAACGGCAGAATCGCGCACAAAACTGAAAGATTTATTGGAAGCCACCCAAAAACAGGCCGAAGAATTGCGCATTCAGCAGGAAGAATTGCGTCGGGCAAATGAACGGCTGGAAATACAAACCGCAGCGCTGCGCCAATCGGAAAAACAGCTGCAGTTGCAGCAACAGGCGCTGCAATCCTCGAATACGGAGTTGGAAGCACAAACCCACGAGCTGGAAAAACAGCAAACGCTGTTAAAACGCAAAAATGAAGAATTGAAAATCGCCCAAAAACTGGTGGAAGAAAAAGCGCGTGATCTGGAGCTTGCCAACAAATACAAATCCGAATTTTTGGCGAATATGTCGCACGAATTGCGCACACCGCTGAACAGTTTGCTTATTTTATCCAAAATGTTATCGGAAAATAAAACCGGAAATCTTACTGAAGGGCAGATTCGCTATGCCCAGATTATCAACTCCGCCGGTACGGATTTGCTCACGCTGATTAACGATATTCTGGATCTCTCGAAAGTTGAATCCGGTAAATTACAAATTGATATCCGACCGACTGATTTACGTAACCTGTTGTCTGATATCGAGTTACAGTTCGGGCATGTCGCTGAGCAAAAGGGTGTGGATTTTGCCATCACGTATGAAAAAGATGCACCGGGCATGATCGATACGGATTCGCTCCGGCTGAGCCAGGTGCTGAAAAATCTGCTTTCCAACGCATTCAAATTTACCGAATCCGGTGGCGTAACGATCAACGTTCGCAAATTCAACGGCAAGCGAAAATTGCAGCGTGCGGCGCTGGCAGAAAATCCGGCGATGGTTATCAGCGTTCGCGATTCCGGCGTTGGCATTGCAGCGGAAAAACATCAACTGATATTCGAGGCATTTCAGCAGGCAGACGGCACAACCAGCCGCAAATATGGCGGCACCGGGCTGGGACTTTCCATTTCCCGCGAGCTGGTAAATATTTTGGGCGGCGAAATGTTTCTCGAAAGCGAACCCGGCAACGGCAGTACTTTTGGCATTATTTTGCCTGCAAAATCGTCCGGGATTATTCCCGTCGAACACGATGCGGTTTTGGCGCCTCCCCAAAACATCGACTTTTTGGTGGAAAACACGCCCGCTCCCGAACCCAAACCAATAGCGATAACGGATGATCGAGCAATGCTGGAAAGCGATGACCGCGTAATTTTGATTATCGAAGATGATCCGGAATTTGCCAATATTTTACTAACGTTTGTCCACGAGCGAAATTTCAAAGGCATTATTGCCGGCGATGGCGATGCAGGTTTGCAATTTGCCCAGCAATTAATGCCGCATGGCATAATTCTCGATCTCGGTTTACCCGGTCGAAACGGCTGGAATGTGCTGGATACGCTAAAAAATGACACGGTCACCCGCCATATTCCCGTGCACGTTATTTCCGGTCAATCGGCGCTGGATGATGCCCTGAAACTCGGCGCCATCGGCGTGATGCACAAACCGGTTTCGGTGGAGCAATTGCAATCGGCATTTCTGAAAATCCAACGAATCGCGGAACGCTATCCCAAAAAGCTGCTGATTGTTGAGGACGACGACAACCTGCGCGAAAATTTAGCCGATTTTTTTGCCAGCGAAGATTTGCAAATTACCACTTTTGCCAATGGCACGGATGCCATCGATATTTTGCACAAAGATGAATTTGACTGCATTCTTCTGGATTTGGGGTTGAAGGATATGTCCGGAATTGATTTGCTGGAATCGTTGCAAACCCGGCCGGATGTCAATTTACCCGCCGTAATAATTTACACCGGCAAAGATTTATCCCCGGATGAGCAGGGGCAATTGCAATTACTGGCGCAACGGGTACTCAAAAAAGGCAATTGTCCGCCGGAAAAACTGTTGGACGAAACGAACTTATTTTTGCATCGCCTGACTGAAAGAATGCCGGAAAATCAACAACAGATGATTGAATCGCTGCCGGCAAAAGCAGACATCACCGAAGGCAAAAAAATTCTGCTGGTCGATGACGATATGCGCAATTTATTTGCGCTGACACAGGTTCTGGAATCCCGGGGAATGAAGGTCAGCACCGGCAAAAACGGCGTACAGGCGTTGAAAATGCTGGCATCTGATCCGCAACAGGATTTGATTTTAATGGATATTATGATGCCGGAAATGGACGGATTTGAAGCCATGCGCCAAATTCGCAGTCAGGAAATATTCAAGGATACACCGATCATCGCGCTGACAGCCAAAGTGATGCAAAGCGACCGCGACAGCTGTTTTTCCGCAGGGGCAAACGATTTTCTCCCGAAACCGGTGGACGAAGAACACCTCATTTCGCTGATCCGGGTTTGGCTATCGCAATAATTTTTGGGGATTTATTTCGAATTCGAAACGGCTATTTTGGCTCAACAATCGTCAATTTGCCGCCATTCCGCAAAAACGGCAAAAACCGGAAACTCTCATCGTATGCCCGAAACGTGGTTCCCAATTTTCGGATCAACGCATCCGGCGGACGATGCCCGTCGACCCAGAGATAGGGCAAAATCCGATATTCGCCAAGTTTGAACAATTGCGGCGCGATAACAAACTGACCCTGCCAGGTTACCGGCGTTTCCCCGATGATGCGCAATTGCTCCGTTGCATCGGGATTGCGTAAAAATGTGGCGTCATTCGATGTGGAATCAACCTGCCAGAGCAACACGCTGGCGATATCATCCGTTTTTGCTGCCAACGTCCAAATTGCCTGCGAATCTGCCAACGCGCTGAGGGTCACGGAAACATTGAGGGTATCTTCAAAATCTGTGGTAAAAAACGCGGGTTCGGCGGAAATATCTACCGAAAAAAGCTGATTCAACACAATATCCTCTTCCACCTGCCCCATATTATTCAGCGAACCGCGTTCGAAAATTAGCTCGCCTTTGTGCATAACCACCCGAATCGAATCCAGCGTAAAATTTGCCAGATAAATATACACATTTGAACTGCCCGTAAAACCGCCGCCCGGTTGGCTGGATGGTGATGGCAGCGACAGCTTGAACGTGCCCCCGGTTTCGGAGAACGTGCCAACATCCAGCGCTTCCATCCAAACATATGCCCGGGGCATTTGGGTCGTATCTGATTGATTAAACTGAATTTGGCCGCTGAACGTGCGGTGGGATTGGAATGTTTCGGTACTGGTGAACGGATTTTCTGTGCAGCCGACAATCAGCCAGCCGGCGATACAACATATTGCCCGGCGGACAGCCGGTTTCAGTGCAGCAGACAGTATCATGTTACCCCGGAATTAATATTGTACACCGAGTGTAAAGTAATACCGGCGATCCCGCAAAGTCAACCCTTCCAACTGATAATCATCATTTAAAACATTGCGGAAACTCGCGTTGAAAAACCATTTGATGCGGTTAATTTCGAAAGCTTTGCTGAAGAATACATCGATATTCCCGACGGAACCGATGTTCACTTCCGAAAAAGTGCCGTCGGTTTTGCGGATTTGGGCAATCTGCTCGCCCTCTTTAAATGCGTTTACCCGGAACGAATAACCGCCTTCGTCGATGCGGATATCAAACGTATATTTGCGATCATATTTGAACGGAAAAGTTGCCAGATCAGACAGCGAATAACGGGACGCGCCCAATTCCATCGTCACTTTTTTATTGAACAGAAACAGCCGCTGCTGCGCTTCTACCCCGGTAATGCTGGCGAAAGGCACGTTGTCGAAAAATGCGATGGGCGTTCCCGGCAGGGAATAGCTGCGGAATTTATTTTGATATTCGTTGTGGAATAAATTGACACCCAACTGCCAGCCGAACAACTGCGGACGCCGGACTTCCCGGCTGATTTCCGCACCAAATTCGATACTGTGATTTTTTTCCGGTCGCAGCAACACCGTATTATCGCCGCTCGCCAAAATTTCTCGCGAGCTGATTTGCTGCATCAGCGTTGGAAATTTCACGTTGGAACCGAGATTGATAAATCCGTTCAGCGCAAATTTGCCGTTGCTGCCGTTGGTATGCGCCGAAATTTTGATAGTTTGTTCCCGCCATAGCGCATCATCCGCCGGGCTATCGTTTTGAATATGCGATTCCGCTTCCCGGTCTTTTACGATATCGTATCGGAAACTCGCATCAAAATTGATGCTGGGAAAAAATGTGGAGCGCGTCGGCACGCGATATTTGGCGATTGAAACAAAGCCATGTTGCGAGCGCTTCAGCGATGCCAACGCCAGTTCGTTACCTTCGTTGCTGATCACAAAACGGTTGTCGCGGAAATCCAGCAAGGTTTGTTTATACTGATACCCGACCAGCAATCGTAAATTACGGTAGCGCATGGTGCGGTCGGCATTAAAATGCCACGAGCGGTTTTCGATATCGCGGGTGAGAAAACCGGATATATTTTCGGCATCTGCGAACAGCAGAAACTGGCTTTCATCCAGCCATTGGTATGCGCCGGAAAGCGATAATCCGGTGAGATTGCCGATATCGCCATCAAACCGCACCGAAATCATCTGATTGAAATTTTGCAAATTTTCGCTATCGCGCTCGTTGGCAAAATCCAGTTCGGAGCGCACATACATCAAACTCAGCGAAGAAATGGGTCTGCCGCCGGGTGTTTCTTTAAAATGATACGCCAAATTTGCAGTATGGTGTTCCGAACGGTTTTCCAGCAACTGGTTGCCTTCTGCTTCGTTGGCAAAAGCCCGTTGCGCGTTACCGCGTTTAATGCTGTAACCGCCATACAATTTGCCAATTTTGTTGTTAAGATACAGTCCCCAATCGCCGGAATTGTATGAGCCGATCCGCTGCTGAAAACGGATTTTGTAATCCTGGCGGGCACGCGGCACAACGTTCACCACTCCGGAAAACGCCTCAGAGCCATACAGGGCCGTATTGCTGCCTTTGATTACTTCCAGCCGCTCCACATCTGTCAGGTCTATCAGCGATACATCAAAAATATTATCCAGCGCGTTGTTCATGCGAATGCCGTTGAACAGGACTATCACTTCATCCGGGTTGCCGCCGCGAATGGAAACGGTTTTTTTACCGCTCAATTCCTCATCCACCTGAATGCTTTGTTCGGATTGCAGCAAATCGCCGGCGTCAACATAGCCGTGCAAATCCAGCACCCGGGCATCGAGAACGGAAACCGATTGCGGCAGGTCATGCTCGATATCCAGCACATCTTCGTAGGATTCCGTCACAACTACCGGTACGGGAATCAATCGTTCCTGAAGCTCGATGGTTTTCTGCGAAAGCACATCTTCCACTTCCAGGCTAAGTGTATCAAAACCAACATGTTGGAAGAAAACGCGCATATCCGGTTCGGGACGGGTAATTTCCAATTCAAACCGTCCGGCAAGATCCGAAACAGTGCCAATTCCTAATTCGGGAATAAAAATATTTACGCCGGGGATTTCACGGTGGGTGTTAATATCGCGCACTTTGCCGGACATCACCAGTGATTGCGCGGCCATGCCAGCCGATATCATCAGCCAAATGATGGCAATCGCAACAAATCTGTGATTTTTCCCGGAAATGCGGTTCATAATGCTTTCGTTATTTTTGATATACCCTAATCATCGACAACGTATTGATTTTTATTACCGTTAGCAGCCGCAAAGCCGGGTCCGGCAGGGTTTTGTGATATATTCAAAATAAAGGAACAAAAACAATACCAACCCAAATCATCAACTGCGTTTAAATCAATAATAACAATTACTTAACTTAAAACACTGTGATTGAAAGGAAGTATTAGTTGCGCAATTTTTCCACAATTATGGAATTTTTTTTCCTATTTTTGCCGGGAAGTTGTGCAGTTTATCCAAAAAAATGGCGGAGGTGCGTGGGAGTCGAACCCACCTGCCCCGGTCTACCGGGACACACGCGGCTTTGAAGGCCGGGGAAGACACCGGTCCCCATCCACCTCCTTAAAAAAATTCCCCGAATTTGCGTTCGGGGAACTTGATGTCATAAGTTTATAAATAACAACAATTTCAGAATCACAAATCAGACGGTTGCTTCGCTGAGCTTTTGCTTCAGATAATCGATGCTTTTGATATCGATGGGATCTTTCCCGTTGAGCATAGCCAAATAGTAACTTGCCCAGTCGCTGGTATAAATCAGCGAAAACATCCGCGCCAACCGCGATTCGCCTTCGGCGAAAACTTCTCCGAACAAAATTTTATTTTTCCGCAGAATTTCTTTGGTGATGCGAATCCGTTCTTTAATCCGCGCATGCTCATCCGGGCAACGCAGGAAAATCACCCGGAAATGTTTGTTCACTTCCGGCAATCCTTCCCAACCCATGATTTCGTTATGATTCAGTTCGGGAAAAACATTGCTGAATGCCATCACTTTGGAATTTTCGTTAAACTGGTTCCGCCAGCGAACCGGAATGCCGGATAAATACGGCGCGCCGGAGTAACATACCGGAATAGCGTGATATATGCTTTGGGCAATGTGATTTGCCAGGTTATTTCCAAAGCTGCGTTTGGGATCGTAACGGATATCCAATGTTTCGATTAATTGAATAGTTTCTTCGATTGCCGCTTTTTGGCTTTTCAGAAAACCGGCGGCTTCCATTAACATCAGCAACGGGAAAAAGATGTATCCCAACGCCTGCCGTGGCGGTAATCCGCCTTCGATTTTAATGTGTTGACAACCGTTTTCTTCACACAATGCCTGCAGTTCGCCACCAGAAGAGATGCCAATCACCGTTGCCTTGCGCGCCAGAGCGCTGCGGGTGGCGGTTAGTGTCTCTTCCGTGGTGCCGGAGTAGCTTAACGCGATAAACAGCGTATTTTCTCCGACAAAATTGGGTATTTCATAATCCCGGTTTACAACGGCAGGAATTTTCAGGTCGGAAGACATGTATCCGATCAGCAGATCTCCGGAGATGGCGGAGCCACCCATTCCGGCAATTACCAAATCCCGGACATTTTTAGCTTTCACATCAGTCTTGAAATTTTTCATCAAAGCGACGCTGCTGGTAATTTGTCCGGGAAATTGCTGAAGCAATTTTAAGAAATTTGATCGATCGTGTTCAAGCATGTTGTAGTTCTCCCAATTTTTTCTAAATAAAAAAAATGTAATCTTATTTTCAACTACCGGAAATTTCCGGTGATTCGGTGGATATCAATTGTAACCGTCTTCATCTTTACCGGCGATAACCAATTCCGGAAAGTGTGATTCGAAAAATTCGTTTACCTGACGCACAACATCGCTGGTTTGCGAAAGCACCGAAATTTCCTGATTCAGGGTTGCGCACTCGGTCAGGCTTAATTCCCGGATAACCCGTTTCAACTGCGGAATGCTATTGGGTGAGGCGCTCAATTGCTCAAATCCCATTGCCAGCAGCAGTGGAATTGCCCGCGGATCGCTGGCCATTTCTCCGCACATGCCTACGGGAATATTGGCACGTTTACCGGCATCGATCGTCATCCGGATCATGCGCAACACCGCCGGGTGAAAATGGGAATACAACCGGGCAACTTTATCATTTCCGCGATCAACTGCCAGGGTGTATTGCACCAGATCATTGGTTCCGATGCTGAAAAAATCGACTTCCTGCGCAAAAACGTCTGCCAAAATAACCGCAGACGGAATTTCGATCATGATACCGATATCAATTTTTTCGTTGAAGGGTTTGCCCTCTTTGCGCAGGCTGTCTGCGGCTTCCGCCATCAATTCTTTTACCTGGCGAATTTCGCTCAGCCCACTGACCATCGGGATCATCATTTGCACATTGCCTTTGAGATTGGCGCGTAAAATGGCTTTCAACTGCCGCAAAAATCCGGTTTTGTGATCCAGCCAGAAACGAATCGCCCGCCATCCCAAAAAGGGATTTTCTTCATTTGTGTTCATCAGGTTTGGCGCCACTTTGTCGCCACCCAAATCCAGCGTCCGGATAATCACCTTTCGGGGAAACATATTTTCTGCGATCCGGGAATAAATGGCTGCTTGCTCGTCTTCCAGCGGCAGCGTGTTCTGATGCAGAAATAACCCTTCCGTGCGGAACAAACCGATGCCCTGAGCGCCAACGCGTTGCAGGGTTGGCAATTCATCTTCAAATTCCATATTGGCTAAAATTTCAATATTTTTACCTTCTTTTGTTGCTGTTTCCTGCATGCTTTCCAGCAACAACTGGCTTTCCAGATCGCAATAGTTTTTTTGGCTTTCCTGATATTTTGTTATCGTTTCCGGACACGGGTTAAGAATTACTTTTCCTGTATTTCCATCTAAAATCATCATGCTTTCCTTGCTGGCAATTTCCGTAACCAATTTTAGTCCCACAACCGCCGGAACACCCAGCGAGCGGGCGACAATTGCAGTGTGAGACATTTTTCCGCCGGTGTTGGTGGCGAAACCCAAAACTTTGTAGCGATGCAGCCGGACCGTATCGTGCGGTGTCAAATTATCGGCAACGACAATTTTGGCGCTTTGTTTGAACAGCTCGATGCCGGATTTGTCTTTACCGGTAATTTTGGAGAGGAGCATTTTTTTCAACTGATAAATATCCAGCGCACGATCCCGGAAGTATTCGTTCGATAGCTTGGAAAAATATTCCCGCTTTTCGCTGAGAATATGGTAAGTGGCATACGCTGCGCTAAATTTATTTTCGCTGATCTGCTTTTCAATTTCGCTGAGGAACACATCGTCTTCCAAAAACGCGATTTGCGTTTCCAGTATCTCGGCCAGTTCGCTGCCAAATTGGTCTTTTACTTGCAGGTAAGTTGCTCTGAGGCGATCAAGGGTTTTCTGCACGGAAGCACGAAATTTCCGGCATTCTTCGGCAATTTTCGGGTCGTCAATTATTTCCTTATCGGGATGCCAGATTTGCTCCCGGTAAACGGCGCAATTTCCAATTACTATTCCCGGAGATGCCGGAATCCCTTCCAAAACAATCTCCTCCAAAACGGATTCCTTTTGCGCCTGTTGTTTCATAAATGCTCTTTTAAGGAAAAGTGTGAGTACTCCATAAAAAAATCATAGCCTTCAATTGGGAACGAATTGAAATTAAAGCGGAGCCAATTTGGACGATGATGGGTCGTTTATTGCTGAAAAATCAACGGGATCTACTATCTCCAAATCGGAAAAATGGTATCAAAATCCTTTTGAAATATAGGATTTCCGGGGGGCAATTTCAATTTATTCTTCATAAAAATTGTTTTCGATCAAGTCGCGGATCGCTTCCATTGCCGCTTCTCTGTCATCCCCTTCGATCACCACTTCTATTTCGCTGCCGGGTTCCGCGGCAAGCGTCATCAGCCCCATAATACTTTTGCCATTTGCCACCAGGCCATCTTTGATAATTTGGATATGCGATTGAAATTTACCCGTTGCCTTAACAAAACGCGCAGCCGGACGTGCATGTAATCCGTATTTGTTTTTGATGGTAAATATTTTACGAATCATTTTTTTATTCTCCATTATCATATCTCCACTGTGACGGGTGGCAAAAACGGGCTAATTTACAACAGTGCCCCCGCACCAACAGCCATCACAAATGATATGCAAACCGACAGATAAAAATTACGCGAGCTTTTAAACACCACCGTTGCGACCGTAGCAGAAAGTAAAAACAACGCAAAAGCGGCTTCGTTAATTTGAATAAATTGTATGATTAAACCGACAGATACTGATATTATAGATGCAACTGCCAGTCCATAATAAAGGCGATAGAGCAAATTATATCGCTGTTCATTTAATAATTTGTAAACCTGAATCCCCTGCCGGTAACCTTCCCAAATTCCGCGATACCGCAGGTAAAGATGCGGCGTATTGTAAACCAAAAAAGCCATTATCAACCAGATAAACTTGACCAACAGATCATCAAACAGCACCAAACCGGTAACCCCGAAAGTGAGCGACGCAGGTTTAATGGTGGACCAAAACAACCGGTCGCCCATCGCGCCCAAAATGCTGATCAGCCGTTGTTTGAATCGCTCCAGCTTGTTGCAGGCATCCGGATCGCCCGAGGCAAACGCTTCTTCCAAATGAATCGAAACACCCAACGCATACGATGCCATATACGGATGTGCATTAAAAAATTTAAAATGACGGGATAAAAAAGCACTGCGGGAAGGGGCATCGTCATACAAACGACGCAATATGGGTATCAGGCACATGCCAAAACCAACCGAAATGAGACTGCGATAGTTCCATACCGATTGCATAAAAAAACTTCGCCAGAACACCCGCAAAATATCCCGGCGGCGGATGTTTGACGGCTTTTGCCTGTCCGACAGATCATTTGCAGACGTTGGCTGCATAACCTGATTGATTCCCCGATTTTGGTTTTCTTAAGTTTCGGATAATATAATCATTTTTTAGCACAAATGTTAAAAATGTGCGTTACAGATCTCAATTTTTGCCCGGTTTTTTACGGATTATCAACGCTGCTGTCAGCGCTATTCCGATTCCCCAAACCACCGGTTTCACAAATTGCAACCGCGTTTCCCAACCCTGCGGCAATGATGTTAACAACGGAAAAATGACATCTGCAAGCCAAAGCATAATGAACGACAGAAACACCATGATTATTAAATAAAAAGCAATGCTGAGCATGTCCAATAAAGTCAATTTTCGCAGATCAGCCTGTTCTGCGGCTTGCTGCGCCCATTTCAGGATGCGCGTATTCAACCGGCGATCCAGCGTTGTCAGCTGTGCGCCAACATAGCTAACGATCATCCCGTAAACAAATGCAACAGCAAAAACGGTGTTCGGCATATCCAGATCGGCAAAGCGGATAACGATGGCACAAACCAGCATCGATGCGATATTCCCCTCCGGGAAACTGGCTGCGCCAACCGGTAGCATATTCAGCCAGATCATCTGCATAATTGCGCCAATTTCCATTCCGGTCACCGGATCACCCATCAGCCAGCCAATGATAGAACAGGCGAAAACCGGTTGGGATATTAACACCTGAAAAGCGATGGTAGTATCCAGCCCGAGCAGTGAAATGAGCAGTGCAAGCGAAAAATTGGACATTGGTAACCGAATAAAAAATATATACTTAAAGACAGTTGCTATCGAACAATTATCAATTTGCCACTATCTGATTTGGAATCGGATTGAACACGGTAAATATACACGCCGCTGCCGACCGGATTACCTTCCAGATTGCGAAGGTTCCATGTTGCGGATCGTCCGGATTCGCTGACAACCGCTTCTGCGACCCGGATACCGTTGCTGTTAAAAATCATCACAACGGATTCTTCCGGCAGATTGATAAAATTAATTTGCGTCACCGGCACATCCGGTTTCACAATGTTGGGATACGCCAAAATCTCAGTTGTCGCCTGCTGAGCGGATGCCCGCATCCGGATGCGATACGATGCCAGATCCGTTTTATCATCGGACCAGTTACCGCTGACAACCGCCAAAACCACATCGGTTTCCGGGGAGTTGAGCGGCACGTTCACAAACTCATTTTCCCCAAAATTTTGGACATACGGCGTAGTCGGGATCAGCGAAGCACCCAGCCATTCCGACTGTGTGTCCTCCGGGCTGAGCAACGTTTTCACCGTATCAATTGTAGAAAAAACAGGTATTTGCAGCAATTGGAAAGAGAGAGGCGGCATATCATCGCTGGCAGCAATTTTTTCCGTCTGATCCGGTTCAACGGTTGGCAATTCTATCAACGTTGCGCCCGGATATTCGTCCCCTTCTTCAAAAAATTCATCGGGAATCGCGTTGTCACCACTAAAATACATCCAGGTTGCCAGCCGGCGTAATTCTTCCGGCAGGTTGCTGCCTTTGCGGAACAACACATTTCCCATCGACAAAAGGGATGGCAAATTGCGCATTTCTTCCCAAATTTCCCGGGTAATTTGTTTGCCGTACAATTGACCGAGCATGATGTAAAACGCGACATCGCCGTAAAGCAAACTGCCATTATCGTCGTCCCAATTTGTGCCGTTCACCCGCCGGAAAAACGAAGGCAAATACAAATAATAATCATTCACTTCGTCGGCAACCACTTCTTCCATATAGGTTGCGGAGCCTTCTATCAACCGCAAATCCCGCAAATTCCCGATCGTCGGTTGATTGTTTTCATACCAAAACCGATAGCCAAGCTGCAACGCATGGTTAAATTCATGCGCTGCGGTAACGGCGATTGCCATGCTGTCACGCACAATCGGATCGCCATTTGCTGCCGGATAATCCACAAAACCGAAATAAGTATTCAGCTCAATTTCGCTGGTATAATTGAATCCCGGCAACGCAGGAATATCTTCATCAAAATAAGTGACGCCGTATAAATTGATACCCAAATTTGTGCATGTTACCGGATAAACGGACAGCGGTTGCCCGTTTTGGTCGGGCGGCGGCAGAAAACCGAGGCTGTCGATTTCCACAAACCATGCGCGATCGAATCCTTTTGCGACAAATTCCAGATAATCCGGCGTGCCGTTGCTGTCCCGGTCGTATGGGGGAATTTCGGCAGGATTGTAAGTGATTTCGAAATGCCCGGACGGGCTGATGTAAGTATCCTGCGTTTGCGAGTTTTTGGCGAGCCGGTAACGGGAAACCATCGCTGCGGCTTTTTCCGCATCTTTCCGATAAGCCTGAACCAGCACCGGTAAACCGCATTTCTGCGGCAACGACTGTCCGTCGTTTGCCAGATTCAGCTCTGCCCGGAGTTGCGAAATCAAATGTTCATCGGCGATCGCCTGTCCGCCAAAAATTCCGGCGAACAGCAGCAACAGGATTATTTTTCGACAGATTTTCATGCGTTTCCCAAAAATAGTGATGCCGTTTACGGATAATTTTTTATCCGCAACCCTTTATCAGTTATCCTTTTTTCACTTGTGCCGGTCTTTATTTTTCGGTTTGAACACAACCGTTACCGGAACGCCGGTAAACTGCCAGTGTTCGCGAATCTGCCGTTCCAGAAACCGGCGGTAGTTCACCGGTATCAGCTTTGGCTGATTGGTGAAAAATCCAAAAACCGGTGGCGCCGTTTTGAGCTGGGTAATATAATTGATCTTGATTTCTTTTCCGCGAACGGCCGGCGGGCTGTTTTCCTGAATGATGGGCAGCAGCACTTTGTTCAGATCGCTGGTGCGAATGCTTTTTTGATATTCGTCGTAAACTTCAGTGGCGACATCCAGCAATTTATACAGCCGCTGCTTTTCGATAACGGATGTAAAAACCACCGGAATATAGCGATATTCGCCAAGTTTGTCCGCCAGATCCACTTCCCATTCGCGCATGGTTTTGTGATCTTTTTCGATGAGATCCCATTTATTGATGACGATAACCACCGCTTTTCTGGCGGATGCTGCTTCGGAAATCACCCGCAAATCCTGCCGGGTAATACTTTCGTCCGCATCGATAAAATAGAGCGCGATATCCGCACGCTGCAGGCTGCGCATGGTGCGCAACTGGCTGTAAAATAGCACGTTTTCTTTCACGCGGGCACGGCGTTTCAGCCCGGCGGTGTCGATGAGCAGGTAATCGCGTTTCTGATATTTCAATTCGGAATCGATGGGATCGCGCGTCGTGCCGGGAATCGGCGTAACAATCACCCGCTGTTTGCCGACCAGCGTGTTCACAAACGACGATTTTCCGGCGTTTTCCCGCCCGATAACAGCCAGTCTGATGGCATTTTTTTCCTGCGTATCGTAATCCACTTTTTTATCGAACGCTTTCACCAAACGGTCCAGCAAATCGCCCACGCCGCGCCCCTGCATCGCCGAAATTATTGACGGATCACCCAATCCGAGGTTATAAAATTCGTATCCTTCGAACTCACGGGCGTCGTTGTCGGCTTTGTTGACCACCAAAATGACGGGTCGGTTGGTTCGCTGCAGTTTTTCGGCAATTTGCTCGTCGATATCCGTAACGCCGGTAATCACATCAACGATAAATAAAATAACATCCGATTCCTCAATGGCGATATCCACCTGCTCGCGAACGGCGATGTCCATCATGTCGTCCGAGTCGGGCATGTAACCGCCGGTATCGACCATCATAAAACTTTTGCCGTTCCAGTCGCTGTCTGCGTAATGACGATCCCGGGTAACGCCCGGTTGGTCATCCACAATCGCTTCGCGCTTTTTGAGAATCCGGTTGAAAAATGTGGACTTCCCGACATTCGGGCGTCCCACAATCGTAACGATCGGTTGTTTCATTGATAATTTTCTAATAAATGTCTAATTGATATTTCTGCCAATTCTATAGAAACAAAAAAGATAATGTTTCGTTTGATGCGAAATATAAGCTTTTAATTGAGGATGCCCAAGGTATTTAATCTTCACGATATTTGCGATTTGGGCAGAAATGTTTACGCTGAATGCGCTGCCGCCGTTCCGGATTTCAAGCTGTAACGAGCTGAAAAGCAGATCGTTTTATCACTAAAAAATCACCAAAATTCCACAGACCTGTGGTTTTCGGAAATTATAACCATTAAATTGAGCGGCTTTTCCGGGGAAACCCGTTCCCATTCAACACCCCAAACAGGAGGATTTTATGAGTATCGCAGCAAGTATGTTGCCGGAATTTGACCACGAAACAGCCAACACCCGCAAAATGCTGGCCATTGTACCGGAAGCAAAATTGGGCTGGAAACCGCACGAAAAATCGTTTTCGCTCGGTCAATTGGCTTCGCATCTCGCCAACGTGCCGACATGGATGGCACCGACAATTTTACAATCGGAACTCGATTTTGCGCCGGTCGGCGGAGAGCCGTTTACAACACCGCAAGCCGGCAGCACTTCCGAACTGCTCAGTTTTTTTGATGCCAACGTTGCCGCAGCCCGTAATGCGCTGGCAGACGCCGCAGACGCAACATTTATGGAAAATTGGTCGTTGCTCGGCGGCGGACAGGTATTTTTTACGATGCCGAAAATTGCGGTGGTGCGCAGCTTTATCATGAACCACATGATCCACCACCGTGCGCAGTTGAGCGTGTATTTGCGATTGCTGGATGTGCCGATTCCCGGCATGTACGGGCCATCTGCAGACGAAGGAATGTAAACTGTTGTATGTTCTGAAAATAAAAAACCCATCGAAATGCTATTCATCGCGATGGGTTTTTATTTTTCAATCCGTTGTCATCGGAATTTTTCAGCGGAATTCAAACCGCTAAAATTTTAGCGGGGCGAATGGAAAGCAACCTGATTGCCTTCTGTATCAACGAATATCGCGAAATAGCCGATTTCATCGGAAATTTTGGTTTTCGGGAGCACCACTTTTCCGCCGGCAGATTCGACGCGGGCAAGCGGATGGCTCAAATCTTCGCCGCCGTTGAGATACAATTTGGCGCCGTCCATCGACGGTTTGTAGCCTTCGCCGCTGCAAACGGCACCGCCAACGCTTTTGTTATCCGCCGGCAAAAATGCCATTTTCACACCCGCGATATCCTGCACATGCAATTCTGCCTCAAAAACGGCACCGTAAAATTGTTTGGCGCGGTCAAAATTGACTGCCGGAATTTCGAACCAATTAATTGCGTTTGCCATGGCAAACCTCCTTTTGTTTGGGTAAATGAACCAATAATTTTCTATTTCCACATGCTCAACGGCAAAATAATCGCGAAAGTTGCATCTGTCAAACGCACAAAATTGCCGAACTGTACAGTTCCGGCTTGCGCAAATTAGTGATCTTTTGTATATTCTTTTGGTTGATTTTGGTGATTTATGCCCGTTTTTAGCCAATTAATTTCGCCCGTTGGGCGATTTGCAGTTTCTCAACCGGCACCAACAAACGCAAAAGTGTACACTTCTGATGGCAAAAAAAAACTCGCTTTTTTTGTTGATACAATCGATGAGCCCGGCGGAGAAACGCTATTTCAAGCTGTTTGCTAAAATGAACCAGCGCAACCAGAATTATTTGCTGCTATTCGACGCCATCGATTCGCAGAGAGAATACGACGAAACCGCGCTCAAAAAAAAGCTGAAACGCCACGCGTTTGTGAAACAATTGCATGTCACCAAAAACTACCTGATCAAACTGATCCTCAAAAGCCTGCGCAATTTTCATTCGCAATCCGGCAAAACCGCCGAAGTGAAAGATTTGCTGCGCGATGTGGAAATTCTTTTTTACAAAGAGCAGTTCGATTTGTGCGACGAGCTGCTCCAAAAAGCGGAAAAAATTGCCGGAGAAATTGAGCTGTTTCCCGATTTGCTGGAAATTTTCAACTGGCAGCGACGACTGGCGCTGGCATCCGGAGATGCCGCAAACAGCGCAGATCGGGTGAATGCGCTCATCCAAAAAGAGCAGGATTTGCTGAAATTGCTGTCCAAAAACAATCGCCAGTGGTGGCTGGCCAACAATATTTATGATGAAATCCAGTCTGCCCGGCAACTTGCAGACAGCGCTTCAATCAATCCGCCGGAAGAATTGACGCCCGAAAATATTTCCAACAGTATCCGCGTTAACATCCTGTTTTATTACAACTTGAAAACGTTCCATTTTTTCACCGGCGATTTACCGGCAGCGCACCGGGCAGCAGATAAATTGATCGAAATGCTCGCCGGAAATGCGGAATTTGTGCGCAACGATCCCGCCACGCTCCTCACCGCAATGAACAACAAAGTGGGGCTTTGTCTGCAAAGCCGCGATTATCCGGCTGCGGCAAATCTGCTGGACACTATCCGCGAAATTCCCACAACTTACGGGCTAAAACATACGCTGCGACTTTCACCGAAAATATGGCTGCAAACCTGGAATATGGAATTGGAAATGTATCGCGATACCCAAAATGTGCCGGGCGGATTGGCGCGTGCGGCGGAAATTCGCGAATTTCTGGATCAATTGCCGGACGATGCCTACCCGGATTACCGGGTGGTTTTGTGCTACCAAATCGCCTATTTTTATTTTCTGAACCGGGAATTTGAAACCGCGCTGAAATGGCTGAACGGCATTTTCCTGCAGGAACGCCAAACGGTTCGCGAAGATTTGCTGAGCTTCGCGCATTTTCTCCGGTTGATCATTCATTTTGAATTGGAAAATTTCACGGTGCTGAAATATTCGGTGGAATCGACCCGTCGTTTTTTGAAGAAAAAACGGAATTTGCACCCATTCGAACGGCAACTCCTCCGCTTTTTTTCGAAAGCGAGTTTGGCAGAACCGGCATCGCTGCCGGAATTGATTCGCCAGTTGCAAACCTCGCTTTTCGACGGCACCGATGCCGACCGGCAACAATCTGCGCTGGATTATCTGGATTTTGAGCGATGGCTCAACCGGCTTATCTCTGAAAATTAATTCCCAAATTACAATTTCGTTTTTGTGTAGCTATCAGGATATCATTGCTGAAAGCCCGGAGATTCCTGCCTTTGCAGAGCCTGTCCCGAGAATCGGAAAATGACCGGTTTATTATCAATCGCTGACCAATTACCCAATTTCAAATGCTGCTGAAGTTCCCCGTGATCGCCGGAACGGCGTTTTGCAATCGTTACAACATTGACCGATTTTGTATTTTGGCACCGGAAATGTTGAATTTGTGTTACCCAATCTTAATTTCCTGCATCGGAAATTTAGCGGTAACGTGCATTTCCCGTAACCCGCCCTAAACGACCCGCAACCTAAATTACTCCCGCATGTCAGTTGAACCGCCGTTTTGGCGTCTTCCTTTTTGGGGAAGCAATTTGCCGGACGCAATACCAAAAGAAACATGAGGGAACTATGAAAACGGAAATCTCGCACGCCGCTACCCGTTCACACAAAACCGGAAAACAGGTGGTGCATTTATTGCCACATTTGGAGGTTCGCCACACCCGTTTTTCGCCGGTGCTGATGATTGGTCAACCCCGCTCCGGAACGACTATTTTAGCTCGAATGCTGCGCAAATATCTGAAAATAAACTCCGGACCGGAGAGCCAGTTTTTTATCCGGATGCAAAAAAAAGTTCCGCAATACGGTGATTTGAATATCGATAAAAATGCAGTTTCGCTAATCCGGGATATTGCCAAAGAGCGATGCATTCGCCGTAATCAATTCGATTTTAAAGTGGATGTTCCCGCTGTTTTGAACGATTTGAACGAACGGCATTATCCGGCAATCATCGATGCGATTTACCGGCAATTTGCCCGGCACAACGGCATGATCCGCTGGGGCGACAAAACCCCCGATTACATCGAGAATCTCAATCAATTATATAAGCTGTTTCCGAATGCGCAGTTTATTCACATCGTCCGGGATGGGCGGGATGTGGCTTTATCCAACAAATACGTGCATTTTGGGGCGCAAAATCCGGTTGTTGCGGCAATGGATTGGGACCGTCGAATTAAAATAGTGAACCAGTTTGCACTGAAGCTGCCCCGGGAGCAGTTTTTCGAATTGCGATATGAAGATTTTTTGGCAGATCCGGGCAGCGTTTTTCGGGATCTGATCGCATATCTGGGCATTTCGGATCCCGATAAATCGTTGATCAGCTACATCGATACCCACATCCGCGAAGATTTAAAACCCAATAATTTCAATAAATGGAAACAGCAGTTCAGCCGTTCGGAAAAATTTAATTTCGAACGGGTTGCCGGATATTCGCTGCAACATTATGATTACGAAACAACCCTGACCTATCCGAACCCGCTTTCCGCTGCCGAAAAAAGCTACTGGCAGCTCAAACACATCTGGCGAAAATACACCCGCAGCGATTCGTGGATGGATAATTTTTACAAATTGAAACTCCGTATTCGCCAAAACACCATCGCAATCCGGAAACAAATGAAACTGACGAATGGAATTTGATGCGCCAGACCGATGACCAAAAAGGAGTTTTTCAGCCATGAGTTTAACTGCTGTTATTTTCGCGCTGATCTATTTTTCAGGGATGATTTTGACATTTTACAATCCCGTTTTCGGTGTGCTCACCTATGTTTTTGAATGGCACAATCACCCACCCTATTTTTGGTGGGGCAACGATCTGCCGGATTTACGCTGGTCGTATTCCATCGCGATTGTCACGGTAATCAGCCTGTTCATTAACAGCGGATCGTTGAAAAAACGGGTGCTCAAAGCGGATTACAAACCGCTGATATGGATGGTTTTGATGGTTGCAAATATGGCATTGGTTTCCACATATGCGGCAATTATTCCGGAAATCAGCATCGAGCGAACGGTGGATGTTGTCAAAAAAATCGCCCTTTTTGTGCTGTTGGTTAGCCTTGTCCGAACGCATGACGATTACCGTAAGTTAATGTGGGTCATCATTTTATGCGTCGGATATATGGGTATTGTGGCGTTGGGCGGCTCCAACCGGGATATCGGCGTCATCGCCCCAAACGCGACGGAGGAAAACGCGCTGTCCGCACATGTGATGGCGATGTTGCCCATTTTCGGGGTGTATTTGCTAACCGCTGTAAAAAAATGGCAGAAAGCAATCATCGCATTGCTCATTCCGTTTTGCCTCAATTTGATCATACTGTCGAACAGCCGCGCGACGATGGTGGCGTTGCTGGCAATTGGTTTGCTCTCGGTATTTTTGGTGAAAGGGAAATTCAAATTTGCAGTTTTGATCGGATTGGTGATTGGCGGAGCGACATTTTTGCACCTCACGAACGACGATTTTCACGAACGCCAGCACGCCGAAACATATAGCGACAACTCCGCCAGCAGCCGTTTGTGGCTGTGGCGCGGCGCATTCGAAATGTGGAAAGATCATCCGATGGGCGTTGGCGGCGGCGGTTTTGTCGATCTTTCGATGAGTTACATTCCGGAAATCGACAAACCGAAATCGCAGCACAACACGTTTGTTGCGGCGTTCAGCGATTGGGGATTTATCGGCATTTTTCTCTATCTGGCGCTGCTCGCCCACTGTTTGCGGATTACCGCGACAGTGAAACGCTGGTCAAAATGGTATCCCGAACTGCACAAATATCATCTGGAAACAACGGCAATTCAGCTGGCGCTGATCGGTTTGGCGATTGCGGGCATGTTCCACAGCTTGCAATATTCCGAAGTTACATTTTGGCTGTACGCTTTCGCAGTGATCCAGAAAAACCTGATTCGCGAGGAAATTTTCGAAATTGAGAACGGGGCATATTCCGAAACCGAATCCGTTTACGAAAACGAAACCGTGCACACTCCGGTTAGCCAGCCGGTTTCGTAGCGAGAAAAAATGCTAGCTGTTTGCTGACAGAATGTGATCGCTGCAAACCCGGAGATTTCTGCATTTTCAGGAATCTCCGGTAAAGTATCACAACAGTGATACATTGCCACTCAAATACTTTTTTTTACACACCAACCCATCAACATCCTGCCAAAAATATTTTATCCAACCGCTACTTTTTCACGAAAAATTATGTTCACCGATTTCATTTTGCGTACATTGGCGTATGCGAATTCAACGAATTCCATAATTTTCGACATAGTTGAACCAATCACACCAATGGAGCAACAGATGCCGTCACCGCCAAATGATTCAATTGAAACACAGCAAGATTCCGTTCAAATAATTGATATGCTGGACAACGCCGTCGGCTCGATCGAAGAGATCAACCGCGATACCGAAGACCAGCAGAAAATAGCCACAGACACCAGCCAGCCGCTGGACGAACGGCTGGAAGCTTACGAAGATATCATCGATTCCGAGGTTGGCGACACCCATTTTTCCCGCGCCCGGAATCTCGAACGGATTTACGGATTCCGGCAGATTTTCCTCAAATTTGAGGGCGGGAATCCCTCCGGCACCCAAAAAGACCGCATCGCGTTTGCACAGGCGATGGACGCTATCCGGCGCGGTTACGACGCGATCACCGTGGCAACTTGCGGCAATTACGGCGTTGCAATGTCCGTTGCCGCGTCGATGGCGGGACTGCGCTGCCTCATTTATATTCCGGATAATTTTCACACCAGTCGCGTATCGGAAATGATAAAAATGGGCGGCGAAATTGTCCGCGTGCCCGGCGATTATGAAAATGCCGTCATCAAATCGCGGGAACGCGCCAAAAAAGATGAAATTTATGACGCCAATCCCGGCGGCGCGAACACGGGGCTGCAGCTCCGTGCATACGGCGAAATCGCTTACGAAATTTACGACGAGCTGCGCGACGCACCCGCGGTTGTGGCTGTTCCGATGTCCAACGGCACCACGCTGGCAGGCATTTACAAAGGATTTTTGAGTTTGTACCGGCGCGGGAAAACCTCGCGGATTCCCAAAATTGTCGGTGGATCATCGTATAACAAAAACCCGATTGTGCAGGCATTTCTCAAAAATAAACCGACTTGCGAAGACCTTTCGCCGGAACGCATTCGCGAAACACGCGTCAACGAACCGCTGATCAACTGGCACTCCATCGACGGCGATTACGCGCTTTGGGCGATCCGCGAAACCAATGGCTGGGCTGCCAACGCATCGGACAAACAATTGCTGTCGCTGTCCAAACTCATCCGTGATCAAGAAGGATTGAACGTGCTTCCCGCTTCCACCGCCGGCATGGCCGCACTGATGGATGCGCACAAAAAAACGCCGTTGCACAATGATCGTTTCGTCGTCATTTTCACCGGACGACGGTCGTGACAATAGGTTTTGCCACAGCTTTGCACGAAAAATCAGCAATGTTTACCGGCGAAACGATTGTTCGCCACAATCCCAAAAATCGAAAGAGAAAACAGACAGAATGAATTTTTCCACCCTGAAAAAACCGCTGTTCCCACAAATTTTGGTCATCGACCGGCTGGAAATCGGTCCGGTGAAACTGGAAAAACGGCGGCTGATTGCCCCGTACACCGTCGTGAAAGGCACCTTCACCGAACAAACCGAGCTAATTTTTTCATACGAAGAAGATGTGTTCACACCCGGCGAAGCGGCGTCGCAGCAACTTGCGAACATGATTGCTGCGCAAATCGCGCTGAATTACGGGCTGTTCTGTAAACAGATTGTTTTTCACGGTGCGTTTACCGAAGCGGATCGCCAATTTTTGCTGACAATGGCAGACAATACGGCCACCGAAATTTATGTGAACAAATTGTTGCAGCCGAATCCCTTTCTCATCGGCGACGCCGCGAAATTACCGGTATTGCGGAAGAAAAGCTATCTGCAATCGGCGCTGGTTTTCCCTGATCCGCTGCCGGAACAACTGCCGCAGTGGCAGGGCGACACCCGCAAAATCGCCATTCTTTCCAGCGGCGGAAAAGACAGCTTGCTCAGCTACGGCGCGCTGAACGAGATTGGCTACGAGGTGCACCCGATTTTCGGGAACGAATCCGGGCGGCACTGGTTTACGGCGCTCAATTCGTATCGCCATTTTCGCGATCACGTGCCGCACACCGCCCGCGTGTGGATGAACAGCGACCGATTGTTCAGCTGGATGTTACGGCGGCTGCCGTTCATCCGGCAGGATTTCGCCACCATCCGGGCAGATATTTATCCCATCCGGTTGTGGACGGTTGCGGTGTTTCTGTTCAGCATTTTGCCGCTGGTGCGCAAACGGGGCATCGCCCGCGTGGTCATCGGCGATGAATACGATTCCACCTGGGTGGACGCGTACGAGGGCATCGAACATTACAGCGGATTGTATGACCAGAGCCGTTTTTTTGATGAAGCGCTGAGCCAGTATTTTCAGCAAAACGGTTGGGGATTGCAGCAATTTTCCGTGCTGCGACCGCTTTCGGAAATGCTGATTCTCAAAATTTTAGTGAACCGCTACCCGGATTTGCAGATGCATCAGGTGTCCTGCCACGCATCGCACAAAGAAGGCGATCGGGTACATCCTTGCGGTAAATGCGAAAAATGCCGCCGGATTGTGGGCATGCTCGTCGCGTTCGGTGCCGATCCGCAGCGTTGCGGCTATTCACCCGCGCAAATCAGCCACTGCCTCAACGATCTCAAAACCAAAGGCGTGCATCAGGAATCGGCCGGTGCGCAACACCTGCTCTGGCTGCTCACCCAACGCGGACATTTAACGCTGCCGCCGCGCGAACAGGAATTGCTGAAATCGCATCCGAATATCATGAAACTGCGTTTTCACCCGGATCGCTCGCCGGTGGATCTGCTGCCAAAAGATTTGCGTAAACCGTTGTTTAAATTGTATTTGGAACACGCCAACGGCACTGTTCGCCATAATGGTGAAAAGTGGCTGGCGTATGATCCGTTGAATGACAAAGCATTTGATAAAGCGCAGTAGCGGCAATGCATGAATTGCCGCTACTATCTTGGTAAATCTTGAAAAATGAGGGAAATATGCCACACAGAAATCTCGATAAACGGCATTTGCTGGGCGAAATGACCTGGCCGGAAGCCGAAAAAAAATTCCGGGAAGTGGATGTCGCCATTTTGCCGGTCGGCGCAATCGAACAGCACGGCCCGCATTTGCCGCTGGATACGGATTCGTTTGATGCAGATTATCTCGCCAAAAAAGTGGCGGAAAATTGCAGCGATCCCAAACCGGTTGTGCTGCCGCTGATCCCCTACGGCGTGTCCTACCATCACGATGAATTTAAAGGCACCATCAGCGTGAGCAACGAAACGTTGTCCAAATTTGTGTATGAAATCGGGATTAGTTTGGCGCGCAACGGCATCAAAAAACTGCTGATTATCAACGGTCACGGCGGCAACGGCCCGACGCTCAATTTTGCGGCGCAAATGATCAACCGCGATGCCCGCATTTTTGTGGGTGTGGACAGCGGCGAAACCAGCGATGTGGACATCGATGCGATGATCGACACCCACAACGATGTGCACGCCGGCGAAATCGAAACCAGCACCACGCTGGCCATTCGCCCGGAACTGGTGCACATGGACAAAGTTACCGAATCCATCCCGCAGTTTTCCAGCCGCTATCTCGATTTTTCGTATAAACGCGGAATTTCCTGGTATGCCTACACCCACCGCATTTCCAAAAACGGCGTGATGGGCGATCCCACCAAAGCCAACGCGGAAAAGGGCGCAAAAATGTGGGAAGTGATGATTTCGCATTTGGTAAATCTGGTGGAAGATTTGAAACGCATGACGCTGGAAGAAATTTACCAACGGCGATATTAGCGCAACTTTTTTATGCTTTGTCATTCCGGCTGAAGTGAGCCGGAATGCCGGAATCCCCGGGATATATTTTAGATTCCTGCCCTCGCGCCGAAGGCACTTCTTCGGAGCAGGAATGACAATACAAACCATGAAACCAGTGAATTTGATGAATCCAATTTACCTCGATTACAACGCGACAACACCAATCGCGCCGGAAGTGGCGGAAACCATGCGCCCGTTTTTATCGGATTTCTGGGGAAATCCGTCCAGCGGACATGCGTACGGGCGCGCGGCGAAAAACGCCATCGACACAGCGCGGCAGCAGGTTGCGGATTTGCTCAACTGCAATCCGTCAGAAATTATTTTCACCAGCGGCGGCACGGAATCGAACAATATGGCGTTGAAAGGCGCGGCATTTGCGCTGCGCGATCGCGGAAATCATGTGATCACTTCGCAAATTGAACATCCGGCAATCAGCGAGGTTTGCCAATTTTTGGCGAAAAACGGGTTTTCGGTCACCTATTTGCCGGTGGACAAATTCGGCACGGTGAGCCCGGACGATGTGCAAAACGCCATTCGCCCGGAAACGATGTTGATCTCAATCATGCACGCGAACAACGAAGTCGGCACTATCCAACCTATCGCGGAAATCGGCAGCATCGCCCGCGAAAACGGCATTTTGCTGCACACGGATGCAGCGCAATCCACCGGAAAAATCCGCACGGACGTGCAGGAATTGAACGTGGATATGCTCAGCATCGCCGGACACAAATTGTATGCGCCAAAGGGCATCGGTGTGCTGTATTTGCGCAATGGCGTGCAGATCGATAAATGGATGCACGGTGCCAATCACGAAGGCAATCGCCGCGCGGGAACGGAAAACGCGATGTTCATCGCCGCGCTCGGCAAAGCCTGCGAAATTGCGATGACACATCTCGATAAAAATCAACAGTTTGCGAAATCGCTGCGCGATGAATTGCATCTGCAATTATCTGCAGAAATCCCCGGATTGCAGCTCAACGGCCACCCGGAAAAACGGCTGCCGAACACGCTGAATCTCAGTTTCCCGAATTGCGCAGCGGATAATTTGCTGGCCAATTTACCGGAAGTCGCTGCTTCCGCCGGCGCTGCCTGTCATTCCGGCGAAACGCATGTTTCCGCAACGCTGCGGGCGATGCAAATTCCCGTCGGAATTGCTGCCGGTGCTATTCGTTTTTCCACCGGCAAATTCCTCAGCGAAAAAGATATCCGGCAAGCTGCGGCAGCGATCATCCGGGCATACCGCCGATGCAGCTCGTAATTTTTTTTGCCGTGAAGGCGCGAAGGCGGATAATAACCAACTGACAGATTTTCGTTTTTTACCGTGCAACGGCGCATTGCAACTATTAGATTGTTAATTATCAAAATTAATCAAACCAAGCTTTGGGAAATTTTTATGGAAAAAATTCTGGAACTGTTTGTCGTTTTGGAGAACAAACCCGGTGCCGCCGGCGAAATGTTCCGCATTCTCAAAAAACACAATATTACGGTTTACGCTACCGCAATGTTCATCGATTTTGCCCGCGTGCATGTAAACGATGCGCAAAAAGCACTGGAGTTGTTGCAGAAACACGGCTATCAGGTTGAGCTACGACAGGCGCTGCGGGTTATTTTACCCAACAAACGCGGCAATCTGATGGAGCTCGCCCAAAAAATCGGCAACGCCGGCGTAAACATCGATTATTTGTATTGCGCGTTGCAGGAAACCCAAAAACGCGGCACAGTTATTCTGGAAGTTGATCAACCAGATTTAGTCATCAAGCTGTTTCAAAACCACGAATTTTAATCCTTTTTGCAATTTCAACAGCCACTAATTTCATGTTTATCACAGGCTGCTATTTGTTTAATATTTTAAACAAAATGTTTCAATAAAAAATATTTTTGTATTGAATCGCTTTCGCGAAACATATAAATTATGCGGCGATTAACAAAGGATGCGCGGGTTTAATATATGGAAATCGGAGCAAAAATACGTCGGTTGCGAAAGTTGCGCGGGCTAACAATTGAGGAGCTGGCAACGGGTGCGGAATTGACAAAAGGATTTATTTCGCAAGTTGAGCGCGACAAAACCGTGCCCAACGTGTTAAACCTGAAGCAGATTGTCGAATTTCTGGGTGTGGATCTGGCTAAATTTTTCCGTGATTTTGAGGAAAACGAGCACAGCATTTACACCAGAAAAGATCGTGTAGAGGAAACCAAAGGCAAGGATTTTCAAGTATTTAGCCTGATTCCAAAATTGAAATATCTGGAAATGGAACCGATGGTGGTGACCATTGCGCCATTCGCCGTTTACGACAAGAGTTTTGAAGATGACGAAGGTTTTGGATATATTTTGAAAGGCACGCTGGAACTGGTTGTTGACGAGGAAAAACGCAGCGTTACCCGCGGCGCCTGTTTTTACATTTTTTTTGATAACCGATTGATTTTAAGAAATTTAACAAACAAACCCGCAGAAGTCCTGTTGGTTAATTATTAAACACGAAGAAGGAGTTGAACGTTGTCGATGAACGCTTTGGGACGTCATATTCTGGCTGAGTTTTACGGATGTGATGCCAACATTCTGAACGATTCACAGATGATCGAAGCATACATGAAACAGGCTGCCCTGGAATGCGGCGCAACAATTGTCAGTTCGACATTCCACACATTTAACCCGCACGGTGTCAGCGGGGTTGTGGTCATCGCAGAATCTCATCTTGCAATCCATACCTGGCCGGAATACGGATATGCCGCGGTTGACGTTTTCACCTGCGGTGAAACGGTTGATCCGACAGTAGCAAATGATTCCCTGAAAGAATCGCTTCAGGCTGAAAAAGTAAAAGTGATGGAATTAAAACGCGGTGAATTGAGCAGCAACAAAGTGCTGCCTCACAAACCGGTTATTGCAGAATAATCAGCACCCATTTGGATCTGGAAAAAGGGGGAATTATTTAATTTTTCCCCAAATATCGCGCATTGCCTGCACGGCGCCAGTTCCTATTTTGGTGGATACAATTGAAGAAATATCGGTTTCAGCGGGGTTGATTTCCACCGTTGGGATGCCCCGCTCAGCCGCATGAATGACCGGTGCGGAAATGTAGGGAAACATGCTGCTGGTTCCCACGCTGAACACCAAATCGAATCCCCGGGCCAGTTCGGCAGATAGCTGCGAAATTTTCTTTTCTTCCAGAAATTCCCCAAACAAAATCACATCCGGACGCATAATAGTGCCGCATTTCGGGCAGTCCGGCGGCAAATCGATGCCCGAATAATCCACATTTTCGATGCGCTCGGCACATTTCGGGCAAATCAGCGTGCGTAAATTCCCGTGAATTTCAATCACATTTTGCGAACCCGCATCGACGTGAAATCCGTCCACATTTTGGGTCAGCACGCAAACCCGGCGGTCGGTATCCTCGATTTCCGCAATCACCCGATGCGCCGTGTTGTGCAACGCACCGCGCGATTTTTGCTCAATTTCGGAGAGGTAGCGCCAGGTCAGGCGTGGATTGTTTCGCATCATAAATCCGGAAAGTGCTTCTTCGATGGGAATGTCATGCCCGGTAATTTTGCCTTCGTACAACCCGCCGATTCCCCGGTACGTCGGCAAGCCGGACTCCGCCGAAATGCCCGCACCGGTGATAAACAGGATTCGTTTGGCAGTCGCCAATTGATCGGCAACCTGTTCAATTTTTTGCCAATACGTTCCATTTTCAGCCATTGGATTGCCCCTCAATCAATGTTTGAACTGGAAGATTTACTTATCAAGTTTAACCATATTTTAACATGAAGTAAATGACCTTTTAGAATTGCTGTAAGGGCGAAAAGCTGTTCCGCAAGTTTTGCTGGCAATTAATGTAAAAATTGTTAAATTAAACAGTTACGTGATGAATTTTTAACGGATCGATCATCCGGAAATTTATGAGCAAAGCGACAGAAAACCTCTACATCGATTTTCAGCGAAACCGGGAACGGCTGCAGGAACAATTGGCGCAAATTGCCCGGCGTTACGGCAAACCGGTATTTCCGGAAGACAACAGTAACGCCCTGCTCGGCTCGTATGTCCGGGCGTTTTTTTTGCCCGGTGAAACCCGCAAATTTTTTATTTCCAATACATCGCTGAAGCCGGATTATCTCGATTTGACCGTTCGACCGGCGCAAAATCCGCTACAGGTGCAACTGCCAAACGGCGTTACGCTGGGCATTCGCGGTCATCTTTTTCCGACGGATCACGTTGCGCCGCAACTGGTGGTGGATCGCATTGTGGAAGTGGTTGCCATGCCGCCGCGCCCGTTCGAGGCGACCATCGATGTCAACTGCAACCTCTCCGGCGATCACACCGAAAAAAATATTCTCGCACCGGAATTGATTGCGAAGCTGCCGGAAATTGCGCTGCAAACCCGGGAAAATTTGCGTCACTGGCGCGATTATCTGGATTGGAAACGGGAAATTATCGAGCGCGAACTGGGCGGCATCCGCTATCTGGACGCCTCGCTGGAAAACGAACAGCTTAAATTTCATGTGATCGCCAAAAACGAGCAGGAATTCCGGGAGATGGAATCGCTGTTCCGGGAAGATTCGCTGAGCGTTTTTCCGCTGCGCTATTCGCAAAATGAATGGGAATTTCGCTATGCGCGGGACAATCGTTTTTTCTCCGGCGTGATGCTCGGCGATTTTCGGGATGCGCAACCCGCGAACGCTGCCGCATTCAAAAAATTGCTGCGCGGATGTCCGTGGGAATCGCCATTTGTGGCGCTGGTGCGCTTCGACTTGCCCGCCGATGACCGCGATCAACTGCCGGCGATGAAACCCGCCGAACGCACGATGTATCTCGAACAGCGCATGGCGCAACTGCCGGAAAACGGGTTTTTGGCAAATTCGCTAATTGGTGATTTTACAGTGCTTTACCGCCAGCAGCAGGCGCTGGACATGCTCGAACGGCAATCCGGATTTGCGCCGTTTATTTCCGCGTGGCTGTTCGATATCGACAAAGCCACCCCGCCGCAACTCAGCACGCCCATCGACGATTGGCTGATGCCGAACATCAACGCAGGGCAAAAACGCGCGGTGCAAAAAATGCTCGACGCGCCGGACGTTGCATTGGTGCAGGGTCCGCCGGGAACCGGGAAAACCACGGTTATCGGCGAGGCAATTTACCAACTCGCACGGCAGGGAAAAACCGTGCTGCTGGCGTCGCAGGCGAATTTGGCAGTGGACAACGCGTTGGAAAAACTGGCCAGCGTGCCGGATATCCGGGCGATCCGGCTGGGGCGCCGCCACAAATTATCCGCCGAAGGCGAGCGTTTTGCCGAAGACCGCGTGCTGGAAAAATTTTACCAATCGCTGGCAGACGCCGCCGAAACCCAATTTTTGAAACCGTGGCACATTCAGGATGCGCAGCTCAATGCGCTCCGCGATGCGCTGGACTGGTTCGAAACCTGCGAAAATCAACTCGCCGAAGCCGCCAAATCGAGTGACATTCCGGCGGAAAAATCGCCGAAACTGATGGCACTGGAACAGTTGCAAACGCAGGTTTCCGGTTTGCTGCAACTGCTTTCGGGCGAAGAAATTGCCGAAATTTCGCTGCCGGAAAAACTGGCAGCTATCGCAGAAAATGCATTTGTGAAACCGCTGCTCGCGATGCGCGGTGCGCAAATTGATCTGCTGGTTCCGCCGTTTCAGCCGGAGCGAATCTCCGACAAAACAGCGATTGCGACCCAATTTCCGGCGCTGTGGCGGGCGTGGCTATCGCTGCAATCGCAACTGCCGGAAATCCGCGATACCGTCGCCAAAATCCGCAATCCGCAGCAGCTGGACAGCGAAAAAATTTCGCAACTTCAGCAATCGCTGGTGTCAGTCGAAGCTGCGCTGGAATCCGGCGACGACAGTCAACTCGCCGAATGGCGCAAGTTACGGCGCGATCTCGCAAAGGAAAGCCACACGACCAAACCGAATCTGGCATTTCTGGCGGACACTTTCAACACTTCTCCCGATTTGGCGAATCGATTATCCGGTGAACGCAGCCAACAACAAGCGGCGCTGGAATCTGTCGAAAACGGGCTGAAAATCATCGAATCGACCGGAAAACGCATCGAAAAAGCCCGCGAAAAGCTGACCGAAAATTTGCGGGAAATGCGCAAAAATCTCGATGAAAAACAGCAACTGCTCGCCAAAACCGCCACCAAAACAGATTCCAAACAGCGTGAACAGCGCATCAAAACGCAGCTTGCTGCAGAGTTGCGCGAACAGGCCAAAAGCTGGCAATTGCGCGGCTGGCTGCCCGAACAAACGGCACTGGACGATCCCGCCGCCGTTCGCGACGAACTGGAGCACCGGTTGGTGGAATCCGCTGCCAGTTTTGCGCTGGAAGGTGACTTCCGGGAACGTTGGGCGCCGTTCATCTCGCAGTGGCATTCGCAGTTGCGCAATCCGGTGCAGGCAACGCTGGATCACCCACACCTCATCGATACGTATCTGGATTTGTGCAATGTTGTTGGCGTCACCTGCAACGAAAACCCGCGTTTGCTGGAAGGCAAAAACAAACATTTTTTTGATGTCGCGATCATCGACGAAGTGAGCAAAGCCACCCCGCCGGAGCTGCTGATGCCCATGTTGCTGGCGCGAAAAACCATTCTCGTTGGCGATCACCGACAGTTACCACCGCTGTTTAAGGAGCGCGAAGGCTCGTGGGAAGAAGCGCTCGAAGATGCGCCAACCCGCCTGAAATCGTTGCTTACGAAACAAAATTTTTATCGTTTCCGCGATATGGTTACGTCGTCGCTGTTCAAAAATTATTTTGAGCAGGCTGCCGGCGCTATCAAAGAAACGCTGCTGGTGCAGTATCGCATGCATCCGCAAATTATGGCGGTGATCAACCATTTTTACGAACACCGGCTTACCTGCGGACTGCCGGAACCGGATCGCCAGCGCAGCCACGGCATGACCATTCCGGCACGCGACGGGCGGCGATTTATCGTTCCGGAAACGCATGCACTGTGGGTCGATACATCGCGCGATGCGCAGGGCAAACCGCAATATGAGCGGCAAAGCGGCACCTCGAAAATCAATCCGCTGGAAGCGACGCTGATAATCGAGTTGCTCCGCAAAATTGACGCGCAATGCCGCAAAAACGGCTTCGGGCCGGACAAACGCAAACCGGTCGGTGTGATCTCATTTTACGGGCGGCAGATCGGCGACATACGTTCCCGCGTTCGCCGCGAACGATTTGACGCGCTGGACATCGACGTGAACACGGTGGACCAGTTTCAGGGGAAAGAAAAATCGATTATTTTGGTGAGCCTGGTGCGCCATTTGCCCGGCGGCGCGAACGCGAACATGCAGTTTGTGGCTCAGTTTGAGCGCATCAACGTGGCGTTTTCCCGCGCGCAGGAATTGCTGGTGATCTTCGGTGCGAAAGATACTTTCGCCGGTTGCGAAGTGGAGCTGCCAAATATGGATCAAACCGGCAGCGTGAAAAAACATATTTACGGCGACATCATCGAATCGCTGAAAAGCGGCGGACGGCTGTTTTCCTCGGCAACAATTTAATAATAAACAACAGTTTACACCCCTTCGAATAACCTTCGTACAATTTCTTTTTCATCTTGTGAATTTTCTCCTAATTCAATATTTTATTCCATAAAATTATTACCGAACCAATAACACCCACATTTACAGGAATTTTTTAGGAGGAATTTCTCAATGAAGTGGAAACAGGGGCTATTCTGTTTGCTGTTATTTTGTATGCCGTTGCTGGCTGAACATTCGCTCAACTTTTTGCGAAACAGCGAGGGCAAAATTGTTTATCTGCATTTGGACGGGAAGGATGAAATTGAATCCTTTATCGCTCAAAAAGATTCATTGGCACCGCAACTCGCATTAATTTCGATCCGGATTACCGGAAACGATTACAAAAACTTGCTCAATCCAATGCTTTCGGCGCTTAAACCACACATTTCAGGGGTTGAAGAATTGATTATTTACAGCGATCCGACCGGTAAAGTGGAACTGGATAATTTGGATTTGTTGAATGTTTGTCGAATTTTTTCAGCGGCCAACCTAAAAACGTTTCGGTGGGAATTCCAGAAAGACATTAAAGAAAAAACATTGTTAGCCCAATTTCCGAGAATGGATAAACTTTGGGCAACAATGGAAACGCTGTCGTTTCGCGGCACAAAAATAGATGACGACGTTTTTTTTATACCACTTCTGCCGTTTCAACAGTTGCGATCTCTCGATTTATCCGGCTGCAACATTAACAACACCATTTTTGAACAACTGATTTCATCTGCGGAAAAATTCCCGAAACTGGAATCATTATTTCTCGACAAATCTGATATTAACGTAAAAAAACTGGCAGAAAATCCCGTAGCGCAAAGTGGGGCTTTCCCGGTTTTACATACGGTTTCAATGTACAATCAAGATTTACACAATGAAGATTACATTACTTTGCTAAACACTTACTCGTGGTTTTTTTCGCCACTTAAACATCTGTTTATTAACAATTTTAGTAAAAAAGAAAAACTTGGCAAAACTATTATGTCCCCACCGGGGATCGCGCATTCCGGAGATTTCGAATACACAAATGCAGGTGTTTTCGCAAAAACAAACGAGCAAATTTTAAGCACAATTCCTGCTTTTCAAGCCAATAGCATTTTTTCCGGTGGTTTTAAAAGAATCGCGTATTTAACCGATCCGAATATTTCGGCAGCAGATCGCGCGTCGGCCGGAAAACTCGGCTGGTTTTTCTCCTCTCGATATGAAATCGAACTGATCCCCGATTCTCTGGCGGCCAAATTAACGAGCATAACATTGGCATCGCCGGATATCGAAACGGCGGATGTTGAATTTCTGTTAGCTATGCCCAAATTTGCCGCTGTTCAAAATATTTATCTCGCAAATACCAACATTAATAATGTTGAATTATTCGAATTGCGTGAAAAATTTGCGGACAACCAGCACTCATTTCACACTATTAATGTGAATGCGCTTGGCTTAAGTTCTAATGCTTTTCAATTTGACATGCATTGGATGAATCATCACATGCTTTTTCAACAAACCATGCCCAAACCACCCGTATTTGGTCGATAAGATGCTGTTATAAAAGAACTTGACAAGGAAATTAGAATGAATTATACAACCACATTTTCGCTACTGCTTTTGTTCGCATTCACAGCATTGGTTGCGCAAACAGGAATGAGAACAATAGCTATCACACATTATTTTGATTTACAATTTATCGAATCGCAAACATTTGATGAAGGCGAACAACTGAGAATTGCCATTGATAATCCGGACGTTTTGTTACAGAACAGATTTTCTGAAGTTCTGGAATTACCTTTTCTCAAAAACGCAGCAACGCTCAGCATCAGAAAGATGGAAATTGAGGCGGATGATTTAAATCAGCTTCTGGCATTATCAAAAAACGTGTTGAGCAAACTCGAATTACGTGATGTTAAAATCAAAAAAGACAAGAGCTTGGCTATGGCAAATTTCAGCGAAAACATTCGATATCTTTCGCTGGCCAAAACTGATATGCCGGATCATTTTTGGGAACAGTTTTCCGCACAACTGCCAAAGCTCGAATTTCTGGAGCTTGTGGATAGCAATATCAAAGTAAAAAACACTGCTTTTATGGGTGGATTGGCGCCCGAATTGAAATCGTTGCGGATAAATGATACCAAATTATCAGACATTTTTTTTGGATTTTTGACTGTCGAGGCCTTCCCAAAATTGGAAAAACTGGAATTACGAAATGTTGATTTAGACAAAAAAAAGCTGCCCTATTTTGTCACATCTTCACTTATCCCACAACTGAAATATCTGGATTTGAGCAACAATGATTTCGAAAATACGATTTTCAGATGGCTGCCGATGGACACACCGGGCAATCTGAAAGTGTTGAAACTAAACAATTGCGGTATCTTTGTCTGGTTAAAGAAAACCGATTTCGGCAGATCGTTTAATGCCAGTTTCCCGGCGTTGAGTAAGGCGTTGGACGAAGATGGCGTCGATTGGCAAAGCCCGTTATTTCAAAATCTTGATCATCTTGAAATCAACGATATCACCAGTTCACCTATTCCGGCAATTATTTTTATGATGGATTCAACATTGCAACACATTCACACCCGAATTTTGCCCACCCTGAGCTTGGCAAAAAAAGAAGTTGATATGCCAATAATGCGACTAAATTGGACAGAAAAATACCAAAGTTATGTTGACAAAAATAGTTTTAGCGAACCCGGTGACCCGGAGAAAAAGAATGAACCCGATAACAATATCGATTCCCGGCACAGTTTTTATGCGCATCTCAGTTCGATTAAATTTCAACCCGAAATTCACAATATTGCATTCGAAAACCTGGCGGAATTGAATCTTTTTACGCAAAGCGCATTTGCTAAATCCGCAGAAAACCTTATCTTATCTGGTGAAAATTGGAATAATGGTGTGTTGAAATTATTGCTCTCGAACAACCCGTTCGAAAACGCAAAATACATCAGCCTGGTTAATCCGGCGATGACAGAAGCGGAAATTTATGACCTGATTCAGCAATTTCCGCAATATCAATTTGATGTTTCGCGAAGTGTGTATTACAATATCGGGTTGGAAAGGAACTATATATATAATAATTATGATTACGAATATCTGCAAACCGGCGCACCGTTTTGGCCGCGGGTGTTCGATCTCAGAAATTGACAGCGGAAATCACCCCGCTTTGCGTGGATTGAAATTATGAAAATCGCGACGATTCACATTTCCTTTCCGGTGTTGCAGATTCGCAGCAAAGTGAGTTACGCTGCGCTGCGCAAACCGACGGTTTTCGAGCAATCGATTCTGGAATTGATTTCGCGATTTTCCAACGATCACAATTACGGGGGCTATACGCTGGATCGCGTTTTCGGCGAAATGCTGAACGTACCGGAAACCGACCGGATGGTGCTGCCATCGCTGCAACAACTGGTGGAACTGGGATTGGTCCGCAGCAACCAGAAAATTGATTCGCTGGCAAATGTGCCGCTCAACGCGCTGAAACTTACCGACAGCGGCGCGGAAATTCTCGCCAAAAAAGCCTTTCCCGGCATGCAGATGAGCCGGGAAATGTCCCATTGTTACGATCCCGTTAAAGATATGCTGCTGAGCGAAACCGAACAGGAATTGCTCAGCGATTCGCCGGAAGAAATATTCATCGCGTGGGAAGACGAGGAAGCAATTGCCGACACGCTGGTGGAGCAAAGCATTCGCCGCAAATCCGGCAGCAGCGGTGCGCCAAACGAAATCCGGCAGGTGCGCACGGAATCGGTGGATACGCGCTGGCTCACCCGCGACGGTGATTTGCAAATTTCGCCGGACGGCGAGTTGAGCATCGAATTCGGCGACAATTTTTACGACGATTACATCCGCCATTTCAACAGCAAATGGCTGGTGAACAATTTGCTCAGCAATTTTTTGCCGGACATTCAACCATCGGACAAAAAAAGCGCTGCCAAACCGCGTTCGTTTTCCGCAATCGCAAAACATGCGGAAAGCATTTTCGCCGCCGGCGAACTGGATTTAAAACTGCGGCTTTCCGCCGAAAAAACCCATTTTTTGAACTACCAGCCGTATCTGAAACATCACCTCAAAATAAAACCAAAAACACTGCTGGTGATTTTCAATTATCCCGACGGAAAAGATGCGGTAAAAATTGAGCAAAATGACAAATCCGGCGGCGCGATTGTTTTTCTCGATGAAAAATTCCCGATCGCCGGCTGCCAATATCTCAACAGCAACGGGGAAAATTTGTTTGTCGATGCGTTCGATGTCATCATCAACGGCGATGCGTATCCGTTTCCGCTGGGCTTTTCGCTAAAACGGGATCACAAATCGCTCAACACCGCGCCGTTTTTCAGCATTCTCGATGAAATCATCGATCAGTCGGACGATGTGCAGCATCAGCTGATAAAATTATTTTGGGAATCACCGGACAAGGTTTGGGATAAAATCAAAAAAATGACGAGTTGATGCTTCGGACAGCGGTCGTTTTACAAAAAAAATCCCGGATAACCATTCAGTTGTCCGGGATTTTTTATTGCAAATCTGATGATATTTATTTTGACGAAATGCTGAATTTCGCAACCAAACCTTCCACAAAAGTTACTTCCACAATTTGGTCATCTTTTTCAAAAACGCATTTCGATACTTTTGTGCCGGCGATTTCTTCCTCGGTCATCGATTTGGGCATGCCGTAAATGGCGGCAACATCTTCCCATTTCATCCCTTTTTCCAGCGATGACGGTTTTTCCGGTTCCGCCGGCGCCATGTGTTTGGCAACGGAGGGATTTTCGCCAAATGTTTCCGGCGGAAACAGCAGATAATCCGCCAGCGCCATCATAATAAATGCCGGTGTTTTTTCCTCATTTCGCAAATCGCGATCCAGCCGGATATTGAAACGAGAGCCGGATTGGGCCGCTTTATCACGAATCTCGGCGCGTTTACGCAGTGTTGCTTCTTTCGCTTTTGCTTCCTGACGGGCATCTTCCCGCTCGCGTTTGCTGCGCAAATCGTCCAGTTCTTCTTCCAATTCTTTTTTCTTTTTGGCATCTTTCTCTTTTTTTACAGCTTTTTCGAGATTTTTTTCGCGTTCGGTTTTGTCGGCGTAAATCGGGGAAACATCACCTGTGTCATCCCAAAATGTGCCGTAACCGCCGCCGCCAAGCTGAAATTCGAGGTGCTTGCCTTTCAGCTTCACTTTGGTGATCATAATTTGATCACCGACGAACAGCGCAACTCCGTGCTTTTTGATGCGTGCCGAATAATCATCAAAATTTATCGGTTTTTCGGCACGCGGGTGCACATCGATGCCCTCTTGCGTTGCGGGCATATCGATGCGAACTTCGACCGTTTTGCCTTCAAAAAACTTTTCCAGCGTTGCCTCATTTTGGGCAAACGCAGCGGTTCCGCCGGCCATTACCGCGCAGATTGCCACAATTTTGTGTACATTTCTGCGCAGCGATTTTCCCAACAGAAATTTGTTTTTCATAAATAAATCCATCTGTTAAATTAACTGTAAATTAAATAATAACAATTATATAAATCCCAAAATCTTAACCGGCGTGTTGTAAATTTGCCGGGCAAATATAAACGATCCGGTTATTTTCCGCAATTGCGAAAAACACAGAATATACGGTTAGAAAATTTACGGGTTGCGTAGAATTGCAGAATATCAATTGAGGATGGTCACGTTGTAATCGTTCATGGAAACGGCGATAAAACATTTCACCAAATTGTTGCCGTCGGTGCCGGTTTCCGTGCCGCAACCAATAATATAAATGGTGTCCACGTTACTGGAAATTGGCGTTGAGCTGCCGGCGACAAACGCGGTGCCGGAAGGCAACGTTGCGCTCAAACTGTAGCTGCCGTTGGCGTTTGCGGTATCCAGCGGGCTGAGAAAAAAGCCATTAAAGCTATTATTTCCGCCACCCAAAGTGGCAGGTGTGCGATGAAATTTTTGCGCTCTGGCCGCAGTGTTGATCAAATCGCCGATCATTGCTTCGCGATTGGATTGCGATGCCTGGCTGCGAAACATGTATGATATTGGCGCAATTGCCGCACCAACAACGATAAATGTTAATGTAATTAATAGTAGTTGCTGCTGTCCCATCCGATTCCCACAAGAATAATCCCCAACACACTCAACAACGTCATTTTTTGCGCAAACTTAAGCAATTTGTGATGATCACATTGCAATTGAGCGGGTATCTCGCTATTTTTGAATGAGCCATAATTTGGTGTTTTTATTGATAATATTCCCGAAAACCGTTTTTGAACAGGATAGCCAAATGCCGAGTGCCCAAAAAAATGTGCCAGCAGCAAAAGATGTCTGGCAAACCTTGCAGGACAGAACCGTCGCGCGATTTATCAGCCATTTGCCCCCAAAAACACTGCCGGATGATGCGCAGGTTCGCACTGCGGTAAACGAAACAGAAGCGCTGCTAATGGATGAATTGTGCAGCGCCAAACAACTATCGGAATTTTGGGAACGCGCGGATATCGAGGAACGGCAAATCGCGTATGCGCGGCTGGAATTTTCAACCTGGAAAAATGAGCATCCGTTGCTGCTGCCCGCGCCCACTTTTACGGAACGGATGAACGGCGCAAAATTGGCGATCGCCGTAATGCTCGGCACGCTGACTGGCGCGATGCTGCTTTCCGGCGCGTTCAATTTTTTGTCGGACGATCCGCAAACCGGGCAAATGCTCGGCGGCATTATCGGCAGCGGCACGATGGTGATGGTGCTGTGGTACGCATCGGAAAACAAAAATGTCCGGCGATATTTGGCCGCCGCGTTGGGCGTGGCAACCGCCGCAGAAGTGGCGATCATGTTCGGCAAGCTGAGCGGATTGGGCATGCTGTGGAGCGCATTGCGTCCGCGGTTCATCGGAACCGGAATTTTGGTGGGATTGCGCCGCTTTTTCGCGTATGCGGGCATCGTTTTTTTGCTGCGGATGAGCGTTCGCAAACCCGTGTTCAACCGGCTGGAATATGAGAAAAATTTACGCATTTGCATTGCACTGTGGCTGGATAACGCCCGGCAATTTATTGCATCGCTGAAAACAGCGAGCCAGAAATCCGGTGAAAAACAGGCGTTGCCGGAACCGGTGATCGCCAAAAAACTGGGCGGATATCTGCACAAATTGCATCAAAGCCAATCGGCGGAGCTGGCAACGGCGGCATCGGAAATGCTGCTGGCGGCGCGGAACATCGGGTTCTCCGGGCTGGATGGCGATCCGGCGTTCATCTCCGGCAAACAGGCGACGCCGCAGGAATTTGTCTGGGAAGAAGATATGGCGGAACAGTTTAACACGCTGGGCGCCATTGACGCGGGCGATGCTGTTTTTGTGGAATCGCTGCCGGTTATCCAAAACGGCAAAGTGATCGAAAAAGGCAACGTTCGCAAACTGAGGAGAGCGCGATGAACCGGAAAAACCGCCCGGTTCTGGGCATCGATTTTGGAACGACAAACTCCTATTTTTGCAAATACTTAACGCAGCCGGACGGGCAGAAAATCCGGCTCATCGATTTTGGTAACGGGCAGCTCGGCGGGCTCGCATCGACCATTTTATTCCGCAAAGATAAATCGCCGATTGTGGGTAAAACCGCGGAGATCGAGTGGGGCGAAGCCACGGCTGCCGAACGCAAAAACTACACCTTGCGCACCCATTTTAAGCCGGATATCACCCGCAGCGCGGACGCAAAAAACGACGCAACCGCGTTTCTGCAAACCATCCGCGAACAAACGGCTGCCCGGCGGATCGATTTTGTCTCGCCGGAACATGTGGTCATTTTCGGGCTGCCCGGTGAGTCAGGTGACGATTTCCGGGATTCGCTGCACGCCATTTCCGATGCCGCCGGTTACGGAAAAGTGCGGCTGGTTGCCGAACCGATCGGCGCGCTGTTGTATCATTTGTGGAACAAAGATATCACGCCGTCCGAAACGCAGAAAGGCGTGCTGGTGGTAGATTTTGGCGGCGGCACCTGCGATTTCGCATTCATGCGGCGGCTGGAAATTGCCGACGCCTGGGGCGATATGCTGCTCGGCGGTCGCCTCTTCGACGACCTCTTTTTCCAATGGTTTCTCGATCAAAATCCCGGTGCGCTGGCGCAGCTCATCGAAGCCGGCGATGAATATTTTGTGCACTGGCTGGAGTGTCGGCAAATCAAGGAATTGTTCTCCGAAACGATGACGCTGAACCGCGACGAGATGGTTCGCGGACGATTGGGAAAGTTGCGTAACTACGGCACATTCAATAACTTATCGTGGGCAGAATTTATCGATCGCGCCAAAAATTATCGCCCGCACGACACATTTGTGAACTATCTGAAAGAGCGCAATTTGAACACCGGCGAGCTGCTTTCCGGCAAATCGCTGGATTTACTGGCCTGGTTTCAGCGCTCGTTGATCGAAGGATTGGACAAATACCGCATCCGCAGCAGCGATGTCGAACGGGTAATTCTCACCGGCGGCAGCAGCCAGTGGCCGTTTGTCCAGGATATCGTTTGCGAAGCGCTGCACATCGACCCGAAACAGCTGCTCACCAGCGAAAATCCCAAAGCGGCCATCAGCGAAGGATTGGTGGTTTTGCCGGCGTTGCAACACACTTACGAACGCGTTTCCCAACGGCTGCAGCAGGAAACGCCGCAGTTTTTCGCCAAACGCATCGAACCGGAAATCACCCGGCGACTGGATGCTATTCTCAACGATATTTTGAACGACGTAACCGTGCGGTTGTACGATGGCGAGATTGCGCCGATCATTCACGAATATCGCGAAAACGGCGGTCCGCTCGTCCAATTGAAAGAAAAAATTCGCGCAACAACCCTCAATTTTGCCCCGCAAATTGAAGATCGCATCCAGCAAAAATTGACCGATTTGAACGCCGGATTACCAGAAGCGTTGCACAAATTGATTCGCCAGTGGTTCTCGGAAAACGGGGTGAGCTATTACGGGCAGCAGGTGAACGCCAGCGAAGTCCAACGGCTTTCTGCGGGAAATGCGGATATCGCAACTACCAATAAAATAGGCGATTTACAGCGAGAAATTATGGATGTAACCAGCGTGATGGTTATCGCCGTTACGGCGACTGTTATGGGCACAATTACCGGCGGAACGCAAACGGCGCTCATCGCCAGCGGTCCGGCGGGATGGCTCGTTGGCGCGGTGGCAACCGCCGCAACCATGTGGATGACCTACGAATTCGGGCGCGACAAAATCAACGAAACGGTCGAAAAGCTGGACTTGCCATCCGGCATGGTAAAGCTCATTTTGCGCGAAGGAAAAATCAAAACCATCTTAAATGAAGGGCGCGAAAAACTGACAGAATTGCTGCGAAAAGAAATCGCGCATGCGCTGGAAAAACCGCTGGACGAAATGAAATCCCAGATTATGCGCAATATCGATCAGGAAGTCCGAAGCCTGACACTCATAAATCATTTATAACGGAGGTTCGTTATGAAAGTATTTATCACCGGTGCAACCGGCTATATCGGTTTTAACGTGGCGCTGGCTTTTCGGCGTGCAGGTTATGAAATATGGGGGCTTACTCGCTCGCGCGAAAAAGCGCGGCTGCTGCTTCAATCAGAAATTCATCCGGTTATCGGCAGTCTGGACGAACCAAAAACCTACCGAAAAACCGCGGATAACTGCGCGGTGCTCATCCACTGCGCATCAGATTCCGGCAATCCCGACGGCATCGAAAAACAAACGCTGCGCGAATTAACCGAATCTGCCTGCTGCGGCCATCAGCACAAAACGGTCATTTTCACATCCGGCGTTTGGGTGTATGGCAACACCGGCAACAAACCGCAGGACGAAACCGACCGGTTGAATCCGTTAAATTTATCATCGTGGCGTCCCGGTTTGGAGCGCGTGCTGGTCGAAAATAACGATCTGCGCGGCATCGTTATTCGTCCGGGCGTGGTGTATGGCAAACAGGGCGGGATGACCGGCATCTGGTTTCAGCAAGCCGAAACCGGAAAATTGCAGATCATCGGCGACGGCAAAAATCACTGGTCGATGGTTCATGTGGATGATGTGGCAACTGCCTACGTCCGCGCTGCGGAAAGCGGCGTTCGCGGTGAAATCTTCAACATCGCCGATCCATCGCGGGAAACCGTTTCGGATATGGTGAAAGCCGTTGCCACAGCCTGTAATTATGCCAAACCAATCGCCCAAATATCCTACGAAGATGCGCTGGAACAAATGGGCGCCATTGCCGAAGGGATCGCGGTTGATCAACATGTGGATGCCCGGAAAGCCACTCGCCTGCTCAATTGGCAACCGCGCCATTCCGGCTTTATCGATGATGTGGACATCTATTATCAAACCTGGAAAGCTTATCAAAAACAATAGTTTATCGAAAATGAAAAACAAGCTGAAACATCTTGCAGGGCTAATGTTAGCCCTGCTTCTTTCCTGCACCGGCGGAAAAACCATCGAAATCACGGTAACCAATCCGTCCGGTGTTGCGCGTCCGGCGGAGGTTGTCGTCGTCGATTACAAAGCGCTGCAAAAAGCATTTTCCGGATTACGGCTGGAGCCGGATATCCAGATTTCCGATGAAAACGGCAGCCTGCTTCCCACCCAATTTGACGATATCAACGGCGATCAAAAATGGGATGAGCTGGTGTTTATCGCAGATTTTGCGGCAAACCAAACCCGGACATTCCGTTTCAAACAGCGATTTTTGGAACAAGATTCCAGCATCGATGTCACCCGGCTTTGGGTTTCGCTGGAAGCCCATTTAGCCCGCCCGATGATGGTGGACGAAGCGCACGGCAAACAGCTGGAAACTGAACTTCGCTACGCCGGCGTAACCTGGGGAACTGCAACACAACCATTCCGGCTGAAATTTGATACATTAAACGCTATCGATTTATTGCCGCAAAGCAGCGGAAATTTGATTCTGGAACAGCAGATCGACTCGCTGGCATACAAAAACGGCATCGCGTGGCCACCTGCGGAAAATCCGGAAACCGGCGGCATCGGCGGATTTGTGTTCTCCCAAAATGGCGATTTATTCCCGCCGGTGGATCTGTTTGGGTTTCAGGCGCGCATTCTCACCCGCGGCCCGCTCCGCACGGTTATCCGGATGGATTATGAAGATTGGCCGGTGGATACGCTGGAAACCAAAGTCGCCTGGCTGATCATGCAATATCACCACGCGCCGATAACGGAGCACCGGCTGTATCTCAAACCATCCGCTTCTGGCAAAATGCCAAATGTTGCGATTGGCGCACCGGGCGAGCCGCTGGCGGAAGGGCAATCCGGGGTGTTTTTCAGCCAGTTGCACAGCGAAGCATCCACGTTTTTCGGGCTGGTTTTCCCGCCGGAGCAGCACGACCGATCTGTGCAAATTTTGAGAAAAATTGCACTAAAACCTGACCTGTCAAAGTTACCTGCGCTCCGTTATTATGCCATTTACACGCCGGAACCACCGGAATCGCTGCAACCGCTGGTTAATCAACTGCTGGAAACCCAGCACCTGCCAATGCAAATTTCTTTCTGAAACATCAATAATTCCCGGCGGCTGTTATCATTTTCGCCGCCGGGAACTGATATAAAATCGCCAATTGTTTCACACCCTTTTTTACTGACAAACATTCCTCAAATCCTTTTAAAATTCCCGTACACAGGGCAACAAATATTGAAAAACCCAGCACATTTCTTAAGCTAAAATAGGTTGCTGTCGAATATCTTTTCCAGGAGTTAACAGGGAGAGTAATGTCGAAGAATATGCAGCCCATAAGCGCAAATTCAAACATTTTGAATTCGGTAATATACCGGACTATTTTTGAAACATGTCCCGAAGGAATGGTCATTCTCGAAAATAGCACTATTGTGGATGCGAATGCCGCTGCGCTCGAATTATTCCAAATGACCTCCGTTGCGGAAATTACCAACCGCACATTATTTGATATTTCATCGCCCATCCAGCAAAATAATGACACTGCCGAGGCACATTTTTTGGCATTGCTGCAATCACCCGCAGACGCAGAATTGCCATCCGCGAACTGGCAATTTTTGGCAACAGACGGCACTGTTTTTACCCGCCATCTTTCCATCAGAGCGCTTTCGCAGGAAGACAATTTGTGGCTGGTCAAATTAAGCAAACCGCTGAAATCACCACAGGAATCGATAGATAAAGCGATGTTTTTTGAAAATATCGCTCGCATAAGCCCTTGGTTAATTTATGTTTACGATCAAACAACCGATCGCAACGTATTTTCCAATCGCTCGTTTGGCGAAATGCTGGGCTACAGCAATGACGATTTGCAGCACATCGACAATTTTATGATGGAACACACCCACCCGGATGATCTCGCAAAAATTGTCACCGCCGGAGAACGGCTCAACAGCAGCGAACCCGGACATTTTATTGAACTCGAATATCGGATGCGCCACAAATCCGGTAGCTGGCGCTGGTTTCGCAGCCGGCAAACCATTTTTATGCGCGATGGCAGCGGAAAACTGCGCATGACGCTCGGCATTGTGGAAGACATCACCCAGCAACAGCAACAGCTAACGCAGATACGCGAAAGCGAGCGGCGTTTCCGGCTGCTGGCCGATGCCACCCCCGCATTGGTGTGGATGGCAGACACAGACGGGCAACGCTATCATTATAATAATCAATGGCTTAACTTTACCGGACAAACGTTTTCGGAAGAACTTGCAGATGGCTGGAAATCCGGAATTGCGCCGGATGATTTACAGATGTATTTGAGACGGTATCAACTGGCAATTGCCGAGCAGGTGCCGTTTGCATTGGAATACCGGTTGCGCCGGGCAGACGGCGCATATCGCTGGATGATGGAACGCGGCGAACCGATTTTTGCCGATGGGCAGCAATTTATCGGTTTTATCGGCGTTTGTATGGATGTGACCAAACGGATTTCCGCTGAACACGAATTGCAGCGCCAAAAAGATTTTATCCAGCAAGTGATCGATCTGAATCCCAACCTGATTTATGTGAAAGATATCTCCGGGAATTTTGTGATGGTCAACCAAACGGTTGCCCAATTGTTCAACACCACCGCCACAGAACTGACCAAAATCAACATCTCGGATGTCCATTCCAATAAAAATGAGGCCGAATACGCAAACGCCATCGACCGGGAAGTGCTGGCGACAAACCATTCAAAAACCATCGAGGCGGGCTACACAAAACCGGATGGATCGTCTCGTATTTTCCGAACCACAAAAGCACCGATTATCGGCGTGGATGGCAAAACCCACGTTTTGGGTGTGGGCGTGGATATTACGGAGCAAAAAACTGTCGAAAACCAGCTTCGGGAACGCGAAGCATTTTTCAACAACATTTTCACCAGTGTGGATATGGGCATTTTTGTGCTGGATTTGGCCGGCAGCGATTTTCGGTACACCACCATAAATCCGGCAGTGGAGCGTATGCTCGGAATCGAATCCGATTGGATCAGCGGGCGAAAACCGGACGAACTCGTCCCAACCCTTTCGCAGGAACATGTTGAAACTATCAAATATTATCACCGGAAATGTTCGGAATCCCGCCAAACGGTGTTTTATGAAGGCGTGCTGAATATTGACGGCACGGAAATATGGATGGTCAATCGCCTCAATCCGATTGTGGACGAAGACGGAAATGTTCACCGGATCATCGGATCGATGATCGATATTACCAGCCGGAAATCTGCCGAAATGCAGTTGCAACGCTCCCAGCAAATGCTGCTGGCAGCACAACGGATTTCCCAAATCGGCAGTTGGGAATACAATCCGGAAAACCGGACCGCGTTTTGTTCGGAGGAAATGTGGAATATTTGCGAAATGCCGGCCAGAGACAAAATTACGATCCGGGAGCTGATCCATTTGCCAACCCAAATCGCCGATCAGAAGTTACTGCGCGAGCACATGGAAAATTGTGTAACTTCCGGAAAAGCGTTTGATATGAACTACGCCATCACGTCCGGCACCGGAAAAAACAAATGGGTGCGGTTGATCGGTGAACCATTATTAAATGATGACAGTTCGGTTTCCGGGGTTTTGGGAATCATGCAGGATTTAACAACGCAATATACGTCGGAGCTGTTGATACGCCAATACAAACGCCTGTTCGATCTGTCCATCGATCTGGTTTGCATGATCGATTACGACGGCAATATAATCGAAGCGAATCCGGCGTTTAAACATGTGCTGGGTTATTCGCAGAATAAATTACAATCGATGAAGGTTGCGGAAATCATCCACCCGGAAGACATCCAAAGCACGTATTTTCAAATATTTAACCAAATTAAATCGGGTGATGTTACGTCGATCAGTTTCGAAAGCCGCATCAAATCGATTGACGATTATTACCGGTTTTTCGCGTGGAATATCGTTCGTGACGAAGAAAAAAGCCTGTTGTATTGCATCATAAAAGACATTACTGCACAGAACGAATATCGCTCCAAATTGGAAAAATCGGAGCGGAACCTGCGCGATGCACAGCACACCGCCCAAATCGGGAGTTGGGAAATCGACCAGACAAACACAGTTTTTTGCTCTCAGGAAACCTATTTTCTGTTCGATCGGATGGAAAATTTTGATCACACGCTCGAATCATTTATCGATTTATTTCATGAGCAGTATCACGGGAAAATTGCCGCGCTCATCGAATTGTGCCAACTGAACAATCAAGCTTTTGACGATACTTTCGGCATCCCGACAATGAACGGGCAGGAAAAATGGGTGCGGATTATCGGCAAACCGAATATCGATAAAGATGGCAACACTCGCGGCGTTTATGGTGCAATTCAGGATATCACCCGGCAAAAAGAATATGAAATTGAGCTACTGGATGCCAAAGAAAAAGCCGAACTCGCATCGCAATCGAAAAGCGATTTTTTATCGATGATGTCCCACGAAATTCGCACGCCAATGAACGCGGTCATCGGGATGACATATTTGCTGCTGCAGGAAAATCCCCGCAGCGACCAGTTTCAGCATTTGGAAACACTCAAATTTTCTGCCAATAATTTGATGGCGTTAATCAATGACATTCTTGATTTTAGCAAAATAGACGCCGGAAAAATCGAGTTTGAGGAAGCCGATTTCAACCTGCATAATTTGTTGAACAGCATCAAAAATTCGCTGATGGTGAAAGCGGATGAGCAGGGAATCGAACTGCGGTTGAGCCTCTCTCCAAACGTACCGCCTTTTGTAATCGGCGACTCAACCCGGCTGAGCCAGGTGTTGGTAAACCTGGTTGGCAATGCCATCAAATTTACCCGAAAAGGCTATGTGGAAATCGGTGTCAGCCGAATATCCCAAACGAAAAAACACATCACGCTCGGATTTGTGGTAAAGGATACGGGCATCGGTATTCCGGAAGAAAAGCTGGATCAGATTTTCGAGAAATTTTCGCAGGCCAGCGCGTCCACAACCCGTCAATTTGGCGGCAGCGGATTGGGTTTAGCCATTACCAAACGCCTGCTGGAGCTGCAAAACAGCCAAATTTCCGTAAAAAGCGTACTCGGCAAAGGATCGCAATTTTACTTTTCGCTAAAATTTGCCAACAGTGAAAACAAAAAAGAAATCAAATCTGATGATTACAGCATCCCCAATTTCCAAAGCTTAAAGGGTGGCAAAATTTTGCTGGCGGAGGACAATCGGGTGAATGTGCTGGTCGCTAAAAAATTCCTGAAAAAATGGGATCTGGAAGTGGACGTTGCCGTAAATGGCAAAGAAGCAGTGCAAAAAGTGCAGGAAAACGACTACCATTTGGTGCTGATGGATTTGCAAATGCCGGAAATGGATGGCTTTGAAGCAACGCTGCACATTCGCAAACTGGACGATCCCGGCAAATCGCAAGTCCCCATTGTTGCGTTAACCGCCTCTGCGCTGCTGCAGGTTCGCGATCAGGTGTATGCCGCAAAAATGAATGATTACGTTTCCAAACCGTTCAATCCCGCCGAACTGTATCGCAAAATTGTGCGATATATTGAAAAATAACAAATAGTTAGCTCGCCAAAATTTCCGCTATTGATTCGCCGCCGGATCTGTTGTAACCTTGTTTTACCGGTTTCATCAAATTTGCACTACAATTTTTGAACAATCGGAGGACAAATAGTTACTGCATCATCGGGTATTCACCACATTACCGCAATGGCCGGCGATCCCCAAAAAAATATCGATTTTTACGTGAAGATATTGGGATTGCGGCTCGTAAAAAAGACCGTAAATTTTGATGATCCATATACTTACCACTTCTATTTTGGGGACGAATCCGGTAATCCCGGAACGATAATGACATTTTTCCCGTGGACATCGCGCGGGCTGCGCGGCAGAAAAGGATTGGGACAAGTGACGACAACCAGTTTTTCTGTGCCGGAAGATTCGCTCAAATTTTGGCAGAAACGGCTGGAATCGCTGAATATCAGCGTTGCCGGTCCGTTCGGGCGATTTGATGAACAGGTGCTCACTTTCGAAGATCCGGACGGATTGGATATCGAATTGATCGCCGCAAGCAACGATTCGCGATCCGGTTGGGAAAACAGAGATGTTCCGGCAGAACACGCTATTCGCGGATTCCACAGCGCCACCGCGGCAATCGGCAACATCGCCCCGACAAAACAAATGCTCACGGAAATCATGGGCTTTCGCGAAATGGGAACGGCAGACGGTCGAATCCGGCTGGCAACCGGAAACGGGCAACCCGGCGCAATAATTGACCTGATTTCACCGGCAAATGCGCTGCCGGGCAGTATGGGCGTTGGGGTTGTTCACCACATTACCTGGCGGGCTGCAGATGCCAGCCAGCAAAAAGAAATGCGCGGACAATTGTTACATGACGGGCAAAATGTGACGCCGGTGCTGGATCGGAACTATTTTCAATCGATTTATTTCCGAGAGCCGGGCGGCGTTCTTTTCGAAATTGCGACCGATCCGCCGGGATTCGCCATCGACGAAACACCCGAAAATTTGGGTGAATCGCTAAAATTACCCGACTGGCTGGAAACCCGCCGCGAAGAAATTGAGTCGCATTTACCCAAAATCAAAACCAAATAATTTGGAAAAAAATTCAATGGAAAATAAAGAATCGCCACATGCGGGGATGCCGGTGAGAACTGCCGGCACTTCGCCCGAAACAGCCGCCGGCGCCATGATTTTGATGCATGGTCGCGGCGCTAACGCGTTGGATATTTTGATGTTAGCAGAAGAATTTGACCGACCGGAATTGCACTACATCGCCCCGGACGCACACAACAACACATGGTATCCGTTCAGTTTTTTGGCGCCGATCCAAAATAATCAACCGGGAATTGATTCCGGGCTGGCTGTAATTGACGGAATCATAACGCAATTGCAATTGAGCGGCATTCCGCCGGAGAAAACAGTAATTGGCGGTTTTTCGCAAGGGGCTTGCCTCGCGTTAACTTATGCGGCGTCGCATCCGCAAAAATTTGGAGGCATTGTTGCACTCAGTGGCGGGCTCATCGGACCTCCGGGAAATGTGTTCAATTTTCCCGGATCGCTCTCCAAAACACCTGTTTTTATGGGTTGCAGCGATGTCGATTTCCATATTCCCGCCGAACGCGTTCGCGAATCCGCCGCAATTTTCGAAAAAATGGGCGCAGAAGTCACCCTCCGTTTATATCCCGGAATGGGACACACGGTAAATTTCGACGAAATTCGTCAAACCCAATCATTAATCGATGCAATGATTGGGCAAAACAAATAAATTTTCGGATAGATTAATACTGAACTTATTGATTCAGTTTGCGATGAGGTTCTTCAATTTCTTCGGGTGAACTCACATCTTCATCCATCAAAACCTTTGCAGCATATCCCAAAAACACTATGAAATGAATAATCAATACCCCCACAACCGTCCAAAAAAAAGCTGGATGGTCAAACCACATACATTCCTCACATATCACTTTGATGTTGAACCAACATAATCCTTCCAAGTCACATAATCAACGATATTTTAATCTCCCTGTGTTGACATCCGTCAAAATAAGTGATATTTTTTGAATTATTTATGCGGAGCGAAAGCAACATTGGGCAAAACGAAAACATATCATCCTGTAAAATTGATTATGGGTGTCAGCACAGCCGATATCGGTTTGTGGGAAAAACTGCGTCCCCAGCTCGAAGCCGCATATTCACCCATCGATTTACAGCTGGATTGGTATAAATTTGATCACACCAAATATTACACCAAAGAAATGGGTAGCAATCTGCTAAAATGTTTCGTTTCGTTTGAGGAATTTATTAATGTTGAGGCGTTACCGGGCATCAAACATGCTACAAATGCGATCGAAAAAACATATGCGGTTGACGGCAAACGGCGCATCAATTTGGATCCGGGCTATATTAACGCCCCGAAACTCGTGCTCGCAACTACCAAAGATTTCAGTCACCGGATATATTTGCAAGATGGTATTTTTGGCGATATCCATCTTAAATTTCGCGGAAAAAATTTTAAGCCGCAGGAATGGACGTATCCCGATTATCGCGAACCGTTTGTGCTGAAATTTTTTGAAAAAGTGCGTGATATTTACATGGAACAAATCGGATTGGAAAGTGCGTGACCTTTTATCATTGCCGGAAATGGCGCTAAATCAGGAAGGAAAAAGTATTGAAAAAATCGATCACCTATAAAGATGCCGGCGTGGATATCGACAAAGCCGAAGGTGCGCTGAACAAGCTTAAAGATCGCATTGCTGCGACTTACACGCCGGAGGTGTTGTCCGGGGTCGGGCTGTTCGGCAGCTTTTATGATATTTCCGGAAACGGGCTGCAACACCCGGTGCTGGTTTCTTCCACCGACGGTGTGGGCACCAAATTGAAAGTTGCGATAATGGCGGATCGCCACGGCACAGTCGGGCAGGATTTGGTGAACCACTGTATCGACGACATTGCTGTTTGCGGCGCTAAACCGTTGTTTTTTCTGGATTACTTTGCCAGCGGAAAGCTGGAACCGCATGTGTACGATTCGGTGGTATCCGGGGTTGCGTTGGGTTGCAAAAATGCCGGAATCCCGCTGATTGGCGGCGAAACCGCCGAAATGCCCGATTTCTACTCACCGGGCGAATACGATATGTGCGGCACGATTATCGGCATCGTGGATAAATCCAAAATTATTGACGGCAAAAAAATTCAGCCGGGTGATGCGTTGATCGGCATTTCCGGCAACGGGCTGCACACCAACGGCTACACGCTCGCACGAAAAGCGCTGTTCGCCGAATACAATATTGATGAACCGATTACCGAACTCGGCGGTGCAACCCTCGCTGATGAACTTCTGAAAATCCACCCGAATTATTTTCCGCTAATTTCCGAAATCACGGAAAAAGTTGAGGTGCACGGTATTTCGCACATCACCGGCGGCGGCATTGTCGGCAACACCAAACGGCTGCTTCGCGAGGGTTTATCGCTGGAAATCGATTGGAAGGCCTGGGAAATTCCGGCAATTTTTCGTATCATCCAAAACGCCGGAAACGTGCCGGATGAGGACATGCGGCGGGCGTTCAATCTCGGATTCGGGCTGGTTGTGATCGCCGGATCCGAACACGCCACAGCCATTTCCGAATCCGCGAAGGCGTTCGGTTTTTCAGCATCAGCTATCGGAAAAGTGACCGGCTAAATCGCCAATAAACAGGAGTTTACATGCTGAACATGCTACTGATGATCGCCATCAGCTATTTGATGGGCTCGATTCCCACCAGCATCATCGCCGGAAAATTACTCAAAGGCATCGATATTCGAAAAGAAGGCAGCGGCAACGCGGGTGCAACCAACGTGTTTCGCGTGCTCGGCTGGAAGGCCGGTTTGGTTGTGCTGTTGATCGACATGTTAAAGGGCTGGATTCCAACGGTTTACGTATCGCAACTGGGAATGGACAGCGGGCTGGGCTGGCATACCATCAATTATCAGATCCTCGCAGGTGTATGCGCGATGTTCGGGCATATCTGGACGATTTTCGCCAGTTTCAAAGGCGGCAAAGGCGTGGGCACCGGCGCGGGAATGATCATCGGTTTGGCGCCGTTTCCGGTGCTGGTTTGCATCATCGTTTTCATCGTTACGGTTTGGCTGACGCGCTTTGTGTCGCTCGGTTCGATTCTCGCATCGATCACATTCATGGCGGTGGTTTTTGTGCAAAAATTTGCGTTGAACCAACCCGTTCCGATCGAATTGCTCGTCTTCAGTGTGTTCATTCCGGTGCTGATTATTTTTACGCACCGCGCCAACGTACAGCGATTGCTGAAGGGCGAAGAAAATAAAATTCAGTTCAAAAAATCCTGATTCGAAAGGATTCCAAATTGGCAAATGTTGTGTTAAAAACGGAAATTCCCGGCGCAAAATTGCTCAATCGCGGCAAGGTTCGCGATATTTATGACGCTGGCGACGCGCTGCTGTTTGTCACCACAGATCGCATTTCCGCGTTCGATGTGATCATGGCGCAAGGCATTCCCATGAAGGGAATTGTGCTCACCCAACTATCGAAATTCTGGTTTTCGCAAACGGTCGACATCGTTGCCAATCATTTCATAACCGACAATATTGCAGAATATCCGACGCCATTCAATCAGCATGGCGAGTTGCTTCGCGGGCGTTCGATGCTCGTTAAAAAAACGCAGCCGTTGCCGGTGGAATGCGTGGTTCGCGGTTATTTAGCCGGTTCCGGCTGGAAAGAATATCGCGAATCGCAGACGTTGCACGAATCGCCGCTGCCGGCGGGATTGCTCAACGGATCGCAATTGCCGCAGCCGCTGTTCACGCCGGCGACAAAAGCGGAATCCGGTCACGATGAAAATATTTCGTTCGAGCGGATGCTGAACATTGTCGATCAACAAACGGCGGAAACCGTGCGCGATTACAGCCTGCAACTTTACGCACACGGCGCGAAAACGGCCGCGAAAAAAGGGATCATTTTGGCGGACACCAAATTTGAATTTGGCGTGCTGGATGACGAAATCATCCTCATCGACGAGGTGATGACACCGGATTCGTCGCGGTTTTGGCCGAAGGAATTTTACGCGCCGGGCAAATCGCAGCAGAGTTTCGACAAACAATATCTCCGCGATTATCTGGAAACGCTGGACTGGGACAAAACCCCGCCGCCGCCGCCGCTGCCGGACGAAATCATCGAAAATACATCAAAAAAATATCTGGAAATCGCCCGGATTTTCGGGATCGATTTGAAAGGCTGACATCAAATGAGCCATAAAATTGCAGTTATCGGCGCAGGCAGTTGGGGCAACACACTCGCCAATTTGCTCGCCAAAAAAGATTATTCCGTCAACTTGTGGGTGTTCGAAGCCGACCAACTGGCGGAGATGCGCGAAACCCGGATGAACAAACGTTACCTTCCCGGCGTGCCGCTACCGGAGCAGTTGGAACTGACTGACGATTTGCCAAACGCGGTGAAACAAGCTGAAATTCTGGTGCTGGCGGTGCCATCGCATGCGATGCGCGGCGTTTGCGGAAACATCAAGCCGTATATCAATGAAAAACAAATATTTGTGAACGTTGCCAAAGGCATCGAAAATGACAGTTTGAAGCGCATGTCCGAGGTGATTGGCGAAGTTTTGGCAGTGCCCGAATCGCGAATTGCGACGCTGTACGGACCGAGCCACGCGGAAGAAGTTGCCACAGAAATCGCCACAGCGGTGGTTTCGGCATCACCAGATCTGAAAACGGCGCGTCGGGTTCGTAACCTGTTTTCGACCAATTATTTCCGGGTGTATTCCAGCGACGACATAGTTGGCGTGGAAGTCGGCGGTTCGGTGAAAAACGTGATCGCCATTGCTGCCGGTGTTTGCGATGGCGCAGGTTTCGGCGACAATACCAAAGCCGCGCTGCTCACGCGCGGAATGGTGGAAATCCAGCGGTTGGGCGTGGCGCTCGGCGCCAAACCGGAGACGTTTGCGGGACTTTCCGGCATCGGCGATTTGATCGTCACCTGCATGAGCAAACACAGCCGGAATCGCCACGTTGGCGAACAAATCGGGCGCGGGCGCACGCTGAAAGCAGTGCTCGAAGAAATGGTGATGGTTGCGGAAGGTGTAAAAACGACGCGATCGGTGCATCAGGTTGCCCAAAAACTCGGGCTGGAAATGCCGATTTCCGAACAGGTTTACGCGGTGTTATTTCACGACAAAAATCCCCACGAAGCGGTTGAAGAATTAATGACCCGCGAAGCGAAAGATGAAGATTAAGAGGCAGGGATAAAGTTAAAAGGTAAAAGTTAAAAGGCGTAAGATACTGTAATTTCAAACTTTACGAAAAATTTTTACTTTTTACTTTTACCTTCTCATTTTTACTTTCTTACAACATCCCCCACCGTTTGCGCAAAAACCACTCGATTCCCAAAAATAAAACCAGCGCTGCCAGCCAGTGCCAATAGCGCCACAGAAAATGTTCGGTGTGATTGATTTGCACCCGGCTGCGGAATTGTTGTTGCGGAAATTCGCGGACAAACTCAGCAGGCGAAAACGCTTTGCCGCCGGTAACGGTGGCGAGTTGTTGCATGAGCGTTTGGTTGGCGGGAATTTGCTGGAATTCGAGGAAAAACGGGTTGACCGCAAAACTGCCGTTGCGCACGCCAATCCGCTGATCGTTGCGGCGCGCCTCCACCCGATAGCTGAACTGCCCTTCCGGCAATCCCGAAAAACTCTGGCGATAGTAGCCGTTGCCTTCCGGCACCATTTCGTCGGAAAATTCGACTGAATCGCCGGTAATCGTCACGACTACCCGCGCATCGCTGACCGGCTGATAAAACGCATCATACACTTGTCCGGCAAAAACTGCGGCTTCGCCAACGTTGAACGAGCGCTGCAACGGCTGAATCTGGATTTGCTGAATGTCATCGCGACTGGCCAGCCAGCGCACAGCACGCTCCATCAACCGGATAAAAAAGCGGTCGCGATTCGGGTCTTCCTGCAACTGATAATGCCAGTTGCTGAAGTTCGCTGCATTCAGAACGAGATGTTTGGTTTCATTTTGACGATAGGCAAATCCAGCAGTAATTTCATCATCGCTGTTATCTTCCGTTGCGACGAACAGCGGTTGTGCACCCTCCTTCGGGCGAATTTGCGGGAAAATGGAAACCGGCGGTAACTCCCGCCATAACAACGCGTTAGCGCCTTCATTTTCTTCCAATTTTAGCGCCGGATGCAACCGTCCGTTGCCGGTGAGCCGCACAAACTGGTTCGGTTGCGGTGCAAGGTTTCCGCGCACATCGAAGGGCAACATCTGCGAAAAATTGCCCAGACTTTGATAATTCGCGTTGCGATTGGGCAGCCACATCACCGGAATCTGGCGATCGCGAACCGCCTGCATCAGCGTGTTCAAATGCGCCGAACTGGTGCGGGAAGTGGGAAATCCGTGGAAAATCAGCAGGTCCAACGAATCCGTTTTTACCGATTCAAAACGCTCCTCAAAATAGCGTCCGTTGTTCAATTCAGTGAGGTATTCGAAATCGAAATCCGTCAACTGGCGTCCGACAAACGACAGCGCCTGCCGGTCGAAATTCGGGGCGCCGCTCATCACCAGCACTTTCAGTTTGCTTTTGAGCACCTGCACCCGCACAAATTGCTGGTTGTTCCGGTCGGTCACTTCCTCGCCGAGCGGCTGGATTCTGGCGGTCAAATTCAGTTCGCCGGGACGATCGGCAGTGATTTCCAGCGTTTCCTTTTGCTCAAATCCGGATCTGCCGAGCCGCACAGTTTTCTGCGCCAACCGGCGATTGCCGTCGGAAAGCGAAAGCACAGCGTTTTGCCCGTCGTAACCGTTGTGCCAAAAAGTGACGGTCACCGGCAGCGTTTTCCCGACGTACGTGATCTGGTTGGTTTGCACCCGTCGCAGCGCCACGTCCTTCGGCTCAGTGGAATCGCCGATGAGCACCGTGAATACCGGAACCGGCAGATTTTGGGCAGGCAGCACCGGATTCGCACCGCGATTGTAAACGCCGTCGCTGACGAGCACCAGCGCCTGCAAATTGTTGCCGGAAAGTGTGTCCATCGCCGCATTGAGTGCCTGGGTGAGATCGCTGCCGTCCACATCAAATTTCAGCGAATCGGCGACAATTTGCCGGGTTTGCAGATCGAACGCGAAAGTGCGGATGTCCAGCGAATCGCGTCCGGCAAACGCAGCAATCTGATCGCGGACAAAGCGCAGCGAATCGCCGCGCAAGCCGTTGTTTTCTTCAATTTTCATGCTGGCGGAATTGTCCAGCAACACCCCGACAACCGGTTTTTCACGATTTTGATACAGCAGCCGCAACATCGGTTCGAGAATCAGAAACAGCAGGATTATCATCGCCAAGCCACGCAATACGGTAACAATAATTCGCCGCAGCGATGACAACGGCGGCAACGTCCGAAAATAATACGCGAACGCCAACCCGCCCAGCGCGATCACCAGCAGCGCAAAAATCCAGTTCGGCAATGTGAGTTGTAAAAGGTATTCTTTAATCATCCGAGGTGTTTTTTATCTCCCAATTTTAGCGCCGCAAACGCGTTCAGCATCAGCCCGGAACGCTCCTCCCGGCGCAGCCGCTCTAATCCGGCACGGGCAATCATCGCGGCGTTGTCCGTGCAATATTTCATCGCCGGAAAGTATACTTGCATACCATACTTTTGGGCAGATAGTTTCATCATTTCCCGCAGCCCGGAATTTGCGGCAACCCCGCCGGCAACGGCAATTTGGCTGATCGAATACGCCCGCGCCGCCGCAATCGTGCGATCGGTGAGTTGTTTGACTGCCGCATGTTGAAACGATGCGCAAATATCCGCCAGCGTTTCCTCTTTTTTCGTTTCCGAAATGCTTTGAACATGATTCAGCACAGCCGTTTTCAACCCGCTGTAACTGAAATCGAATGTTTTTTCTTTCGATAATCCGATCGGAAAACGGATCGCGTCAGGATTGCCGGACTTCGCCAGCTTGTCGATTTGCGGACCGCCGGGATACGGCAAACCGAGCAATTTCGCGACTTTGTCGAACGCTTCGCCAACGGCGTCGTCGCGGGTGCTGCCGATCAGGTGGTATTCCAGATGATTTTTCATGACGACAATCTGACTGTGCCCGCCGGAAACCGTAAGGCAAAGCAGCGGCAGTTGCAGATCGTCGTTATCCAGAAAATTGGAGTAAATATGCCCCTCAATGTGGTTCACGCCGATGAACGGTTTGTTGAACACCGTCGCCAATCCTTTTACGTAATTGACGCCGACCATCAGCGCGCCGATGAGCCCGGGACCGTGCGTTACCGCAATCGCGTCGATATCCGCGAAGGTGCAATTCGCCTGTTCCAGCGCAGATTCCACAACCGGAATTATCTTTCGTAAATGCGCCCGCGACGCCAGTTCCGGCACAACGCCGCCAAACTGCAAATGCACCATCTGCGACGAAATAACATTGGATAGCACCAAATTTTCTTCAATCACGGATGCAGACGTTTCGTCGCAAGATGTTTCGATACCTAATATTTTCATTGTTTATTTGCCCAAAAAATCGAGAAAAATCTTATTTTTTTGCTCCCCTTTCAAAAGGGAGCCGTCACGAAGTAACTGAGGGGTTCGGTTTTTTACCAAGTTTCGGAACGGTCGCGACCGTTCCCTACAACAGACTAATTTTTGCACTTTTTGCTCCCCTTTCAAAGGGGAGCCGTCACGAAGTAACTGAGGGGTTCGGTTTTTTACCAAGTTTCGCAACGGTCGCGACCGTTACATACCACAGCTAATTTTTGCTCTTTTCGCTCACCTTTCAAAGGGGAGCCGTCACGAAGTGACTGAGGGGTTCGGTTTTTTACCAAGTTTCGCAACGGTCGCGACCGTTACCTACAATATTTATTACCGGTTGCGCTTTTGGACGATCAATTCAAAACTTTGCGGACGAATTTCCAGATACGATACATTCAAATCCGTGGTCGCGCGGGCATTGACCCGACGGGCGCCCGGTTGCCAATCCTTCTGAAAATCGATGATCACGTTGAAATGCGTTTTATCGGCTTCCGCCAGTACTTTTTCGCCGCCTTTAACATACACCAGCACCCGCGATGGCAGCGGTATCACCTGATAATTGTCCGGCACATTTTCCACTTTTACGGGCACTTCACCGATCTCTTTTTCAGCGAGTCGCTGCACATCGAAGAATACTTTGAGCCGCTGTGGTTGGTATTCGCCAAAAAATTCTTCGCTTTTCCGGATCGAAAACCGATCGTCAAAAGCGAGATTGATGTTTTGGTAACTCTTTGTTTCTGTTTGAATTACAGACAAGGTATCCATAAAACTTGCCGGACCGATCACCATTATCGATTCCGGGTCCGCAACTTTATTCACACAAATAAAACCGTTTTGGGTTTTCACATCCGCGTTTACATTCACCGGAATTTTGCGCTCGCGGCGCTGATCGATATCAAATGCCAGTTCGATCGGGCTGACGATCGATTTTACTTCCACATCGATGCTTTGCGGTTTGCGCACATATTCCCGGTGCTCGGTTAAATTGAAGCTGAATTTTTGGGTTTCCGCCGATAAATCGATCTCGTATGCCGTGTTGTAAAACCCCAATCGCAACAAATCGATGCCGCGACCGCTAAACTCCACCCGCACATCTTCCGGCGCCGGATATTTCAGCCAGGTTTCCGAATTATTATTGATCACATGCAGCGGAATCGCAACCGTATAATCATACGGTTTGTTCATTTTCACCATAAACCAGAAAATAAATGCCAGCACGAAAATGGCAATGTGCGCTTTATAATTTTTGGGTTTTTCGCTTTTTTTCATAAGATTAATTGCGCCGTTTCACCGACATTCACCTGCAGCGTTTTTGCCGCATCTCCCTGATTTTTAGAGATTTGCAGATACCCGGAACTATCCCACAGCAGCAGCAATTCACCGGACGGCACATCGCCGAATGTTTCGCGAATTGTCGTAAATTCCAGTTGTTTGATCACCAGCCGGTAGGTTTCGGGCGATTCCAGCACTTGCCAATCCTGACGGTGCAAATTCAACACCAGATTGCCAAAATGATCGATGTGCAGCACTTCCAGATTCATCCGGTTGCCCGCGGTTTTGTGGGGAATTTTGATGAACGACTGCACCGATTTTTGGGGTGACAGCACATTTTCCGGCAACTTTCCGGCAGCCAACCATGCGCCGATTCGCGCAAACACATCGCGGCCGTGGAAGGTGTTGGCGATGTCGTCCGGCAACGCATTCAAATCGATCCGGAACGCCTGATACCCTTCGCGATGAAAAACATAGCTGAACACACCGTTGTCCGGCCCGACAAAATAATATTGGCTGGTTTTGATGACAATTCCCTGCCGAGACGTGCCCACACCGGGATCGACCACCACCACAAAAACGGTTTTTTCCGGGAAATACGGGTAGCTGTTGTTCAGGCAAAACGCCGCCTGCCGGATGTCGTACGGGCGAATCGCGTGACTGATATCCACCAGCGTTGTGCCGGGAAACTCCGTCAATATTCGCCCTTTCATCGCGCCGACGTAACCGTCTTCGCTGCCGAAATCGGTCAGCAGTGCAATGGTTGCCTGTTTTGTAATATTCATTTTATTTGATAATCCATTATTTTTGACATGCCGGACAGAAAAAAGTGGAGCGGTTGCCCAGCGATATTTTTTGAATTTCTGCGCCGCAGCGATAACACGGCTGCCCGTTGCGCTGATAAACCTGTAAAAAATGCTGATTTTCGCCCGACGCGCCGTTAACGGTGCGATACGCGCTGTAAGTGGTGCCAAATTTTTCGATGGCTGCGCCGAGAATTTTCCCGACTGCGCCGAACAATTTGTCCCTTTCATTATCGGACAAATCGCCGGTTTTGCGATGCGGAGAAATTTGCGCATCGTGCAGCATTTCGCTGGCGTAAATATTGCCAATGCCCGCGATAAATTGCTGATCCATCAAAAACAGCTTCACATTCATATCGCGGCGGCGAATCAATTCTGCGAAAGCGGCGGCGCTCAGTTCGCCGGAAACCGGATCGATGCCAAGATTCGGCAACTGCGGATATTCCCGATACAGCCAGATTTTTCCAAATCGCCGCATATCCTGAAAAAACAGTAGTTTACCGGACGCAAATTGGAACTCGACATGAATGTGTTTTGGATATTTCGACTCGCTTTTCTGCAACAAAAAAATGCCGGACATTCCCAAATGGAACACCGGAAACACATCGTCACATTCAAAAATGAGGTATTTGCCTTTGCGGCTGAGCGTGCGAATGCGCTGTCCGGCGAGCGCATCGCGGAACAATTGCGGATCGCAATTTTGCATCAACGCACCGGCAAATTCGCTAAATTGAATGTCGCGGATGGTCTCGTTTTCGCAGATCGGCAGCAGTTGCCGGCGGATGGTTTCGACTTCGGGAAGTTCTGGCACGCACACTCACTTTAGTTTTTCAGAATTGTAATTTAATAACGGTATGGGATGATATAAAATCGTTTTTTTATCCGGGATTGAACTTTGGGCAAATCCGGGATAAAATTGCCAAAAATGGTTTCGCGCATCTGACCTGTGCATTAAATTCGCTGAATGCGAAAACAACCAACCATAGCCGTGATCGGCGGGAACCAGTGCACGGATGCGGAAGCGCAAATTGCCGAACGCGTCGGCAAACTGATTGCTGAGCGAAACGCAATTTTAATTTGCGGCGGGCGCGGCGGTATTATGCAGGCTGCTTGCAAAGGCGCGTTCGAATCCGGCGGCACCACCGTGGGCATTTTGCCGGGCGAAGATACGGCTTCGTCGAACCCGTTTGTGACGATTCCCGTGGCAACCGGATTGGGTATCGCACGGAATATTGTGATTATCCGCAGTGCGGATGCGGTCATCGCCATCGCCGGAAAATACGGCACGCTTTCGGAAATTGCATTTGCGATGCAGCTTGGCAAGCCTGTGTTCAGCCTCGGCTCGTGGCCGGAAATCCCGGGCGTGCAACCGGTCGATTCGCCGGAAAGCGCAGTTCAACAAGCATTTGATTATTTGGCAGCCAACAATTACATTTGAATATGGAACACAAAGCATTCAAAGCGATCGTGCACGGTGTTGTGCAGGGCGTGGGATTCCGCTATTACACGCTTCGCAAAGCGCAGGCGATGAGCGAAATTAGCGGATACGTCAAAAATTTGCCAAACGGCACGGTAGAAGTATTCGCCGAAGGCCCGGAAAGCAGCCTGATGCAATTGATGAAGCACATCCAGCGCGGACCGCTGGGCGGCGAAGTTGATCACATCGACGCAGACTGGCGCGAGCCGACCGGAAAATTTTCGGATTTTACCATCACCTACTAACCAAACATTGCGTAGGGAACGGCCGCGACCGTTGCGACCATTTTCTGCAAAAGTTCTATTACACGTATTTGCTCCCCTTATCAAGGGGAGCTGTCACGAAGTGACTGAGGGGTTCATCTTTTTCAACCACAACAATCGCTGAATAAACAATAATTGGCAACTTTGCGGCAAAAAAAGGAAAAAACATGACACCAACAGATCTGGAAAAATTAAAATATCCCATCGGAAAATTCTCACATCCCGGGGAAGTGAGCATGCAGCAGGCGCAACAATGGATCGGCGAGATTGAATCGCTGCCGCTGCGATTGCAAAATGTGGTTTCGCAACTCTCGGAAAAACAACTGGATACGCCCTATCGTCCCGGCGGATGGACCGTTCGGCAGGTGGTGCATCACATCGGCGACAGTCACATGAACAGCCTCATCCGTTTCAAATGGGCGCTCACCGAAGACACACCGACCATCAAACCGTACGACGAAGTCGGTTGGGCAAATACCGCCGAATACAACGCTGTTTCTGTTTCCGACGCGCTCGATTTTTTGATATTGCTGCACAAAAAGCTGGTTGCGCTGCTCCGTTCACTGGACGAAGCTGATCTGCAGCACAGCTTCAACCACCCGGTTTCCGGAACCGTTAAGCTCGGAAAAAATATTGGTTTATACGCCTGGCATGGCAATCATCATTTAGCCCACATCACCGAATTATGCCATCGCGAGGGCTGGAACATTACCCACGGTCAAGAGGAGGCAAACTGAACATGACGACATTTGAAAAGCACATCCGCAACGTGCCCGATTTCCCTATCAAAGGCATCCAGTTTAAGGATATTACCACGCTGCTGAAAGAGCCGGACGTATTTGCACAATCGGTTGACGCGCTGTACGCGCCATTTCGCAACGAGGAAATCCACAAAATTGTGGGCATCGAATCGCGCGGATTTATTTTTGGTGCAGCGCTGGCGTATAAATTGAACATCGGATTTGTGCCGGTTCGCAAACCGGGCAAGCTGCCCGCCGAAACATTGGTGGAAGAATATGAATTGGAATACGGACAGGACAGTCTGGAAATTCATGCGGATGCCCTCGACAAAGGCAATAATGTGCTGGTTGTCGATGATTTGCTGGCAACCGGCGGCACGGCCGCGGCAACTTGCCGGCTGGTTGAACGGCTCGGCGGAAATATTGTCGGAATCGCTTTTTTGATCGAGCTACCCGAATTAAACGGCATTGACAAACTGAGCGCTTACACCGTTCATTCGTTGATGAAAATGTAATTTCCGGTTATTATGGCTATTTTAGCGGATTTTACCCTCTCCGGGGGTTGCTGTGGCGACAGCATTTTTACTTTACACTATCACTGATTTTAACACATTTGAATTTGACAAACCGTATCATTTCTGCTGATACGGTTTTTTTATTCGGCTCTCACATTTGCTTTCGACAATAACTAACCGGTCTATGTAATTCATTTAAAATCAACAGCTTCCACGTTTTCGAAACAAATCACGCAATATTTTATCTTAACAATGTTAAAAAAAGTTAACGTCGCCTCATTTTTTTTGTAAACAAAATGATACAACGATCGATAACTGTACCATTACCAAATTGATAAACAGGTTAATTGATGTTTATCCTTCACTAAAACAGTATTTATACAAGGAGGTATAATTATGGTTCATGGCGTTCATTCCAAACATCATCACCACAAATCGCATCATGGCGGGCGATCGGTAAACCTGTCCGACGAACAAAAGGGTCAAATGCAGGACATTTTGTCCAAATATAACCCGGAGGACATGAACAAGGCTGACCGTAAAGCTATGTACAAAGAATTGAAAGCTGCCGATATTCCGCTGGGTAGAGAGAGCCGGGGCATTCTGCGGGATGCCGGTTTCAAAGTGCAAAAACATCACCATCACAGATCAGATAACGGCGATAAACCGATGCCCATGTCCGGTGAGCAGAAAGCTGCAATGCAGGAAATTTTGTCCAAATATGATCCGGAAAACATGAGCAAAGCAGACCGGAAAGCATTGTTTGACGAATTAAAAGCGGCAGATATCCCGCGCGGCAAAGAAAGCAGGGAAATTCTGAAAGAGGCCGGTTTTGAATTCAAAGGCCCAAGGCATCATAAAATGGGAAAAGATTTTACGGAAAAACCGGAATTTCTGGCTGATTTTGAATCAAAATTTGAGGCGGGTGAAGTTACAAATGAAGATATTTCGACCTTGCTTGAAAACCTGAAATCACTCGGCAAATTCCGCACCGGGCTTTTAGCCGATGCAAAAGGATGATTTTTTATTTTGTCAAGAGTGCCGGGAGTTGCCAAAAAAACTGTCTGCACTCTTCGTATTTTTAATGACTTTTTTTCGTTCCGCGAGCAGTTGTTCAGCCAATTTATTGAGCTGAATTACGATTGCGGATCTCCTGCAGCAGTTGCCGCACACTGGGTTCCGACGGCAGCAATCCAGCCAATTTTTGTGCAAATATTTCAGCGCTATCCAGTTGATTTTGCTGGATATACAGAATGGCTATCGCATAAATAATCCACGAATCTTTTTCATTCAATTGATGCGCTTTCAGCAGCGCAACTTCCGCCAAATCCAACATTCCGAGATGCTGCAACGCCAGCGCGTAATTGTAAAAAATCCGGGATGATTCCGGCAGCAATTCCGTCGCCCGGCGCAGCTCGGCTGCCGCTTCGTCCAGCCGCTTTTCTTCCGCCAGCAACAAACCCAGCGAATAGTGCAACTCGCCATTCCCGGGAATTTTTTGGATTCCCCTGTGAAGCCACGCTTCCGCGCGATCATTTTGGCGATTGCGATTGAGCAGGTTCGCCAGATTTTGATACGCCGGCGAAAAATACGGATCGATGCGCAGCGTTCGCTCATAAAAAAAGATCGCGGAATCCGGTTTGGCGATATTTTCAAATAGCAACGCCAGATTGAAATTGGCAGTCGGTTGCGCCGCCGATGCCAGCTGCAGCCGGATGTAATCCGCCAACGCAGATTGGCGCTGTTGCAACTGCGATTCCGTAAAATTGTGTTCCGCCAATCCCGCCAAATGCCGCGCGGCTTCCATTCGCACCGCAGCTGATTTGTCCGAAAGCATTTCCACACCAACAGAAATCCGGCGTTCGGGCGGCAATCCTGCCAACGCGGTCGCGGCTGTGGCGCGAATCAACGGGTCCGGCGCGGTCGCACCGGTTTTAATCGCTAGCAAAAGCTGTTCTCCGCCAAAATGTTGCAACAATTCCAGCGCGGTCGCGCGAACAATCGCCGGTTTTGCGGAATCGGCAACCATTGCCAACAACTGCGGCGCGATGGCGGCATCCCCGGAACGGGCTGCGGCAAAAATCTCCCCGAAATGCGGGGTTGTTTTTGCGGATTTTCCGTACCAGTTTTCCGCAGCGGTCATCGCCCATTGCGCAGATTTATCCGAATGGCAATCATTGCAGGCGTTCGGCGTGCCGATTTTTACGGTCAAATCCGGGCGCGGCACCCGAAAGCTGTTGTCGCGGCGCGAATCGATCACCATAAAATTTCGTTGCGGCATGTGGCAATTCACGCAAAGCGCCCCTTCCCCACCCGTTTTGTGAAAATGATGCTCCGGCGAATCATAATTTTTGGCGGGCATTTCCGGGAAACGCGGATTGCCGCCGGGATTGTGGCAGCTCACACAAAGTGCGTTGCCCGTTGCCAGCAATCGCGCCGAATGCGGGTTGTGACAATCGCTGCATTTCACCCCGTTTTGATACATTTTACTTTGCGTAAATGAACCAAAAACATACACTTCGTCCAGAATTTGTCCGTCCGCGTGATAGAGTGGTTCGCGGAGCAATTCGGGCATAAAATTGTCGAAATAATTTGCGGAAGTATCGTCCGGGCTGACCGGATGGCGGCGGGAATGGCAGGGCGCACAGCGCAAAATCTGGGCGTTTGCATCCGTGGCGAGATTCGCCAAACGGCTTTGCGACCTGTCGATTTCAGTGCCGGCAGCTTTGGCGCGATTCGCCCACTCGACATGCGCGCCGCCCGCACCATGACACGCCTGACACCCCACATCGATCTGATCCCAACTGGTCCGAAAGCTGTCCGACGAAAAATCGTAGTTGATTCGCAGATTCGTGGAGTGGCATTCTGCGCACATCGAATTCCAGTTTTGATACGCGCCCGTCCAGTGCAGCGCGTCATCCGGCGCAAATTTTTCGTCCGGATACAGTTGGAACCAGCGCTGCTGCGGCACATCCCACGCGATGCTCAGCGCCTGCAACCGCCCGCCCGGAAACGCCACCAAATATTGCTGCAGCGGAAAAACGCCGAAGGTGTACTCGATGCGGAATTCGTGATATTTTCCGTCGCTATCTTCTGTAAAAACAACAAATTGATCGCCATCGCGATAAAACCGCGACGTATCGCCGAAATGCACAAAAACAGCGTCATCGAAATCGCCGAGAACTGTGGCATCGCTGGCAATCTGCATCGCCAGATCGTGCTGCGAACCACGCCATTCCGCAGCTTCTTTTTCGTGGCAATTTGCGCAAACCTGTTCATCGACGAACGTTGCCGCCGCTTTTTCGCGGGACGAAAACGGCTCGCAAGCGACAAAAATTATCGCAAAACACAGCATAAATATCGGGCGAAATGGGTGCATCTCGGGCGGCGCTTTCGGTGATTTTTTCAAATTAACGGGTGGCAGCGGTGCTTTCGGCGGCTTCGACGATGATCCGCGTAACCGTTTCCATCGGCAAATCGGTCAATTTTTTGAAGCGGATGCAGCTTTTCCCGCAATTTAGATGAGCGAGTTGCTCGGCGTATTTTTCCAGCAAATCCGTTTCGCAAACATACAGCGACATGTAATTTTTCTGTGACGCAAACGACAGAATAATGCCGTTTCGCTCAAACGACGGCATGTTGTATGCCCACATTTCCAGTACATCCGGCAGATTGGTGTGAATCAATTCGCGGAGCGTTTGCAGCGCAACCCGCCGGTCATCCGGCAGCCCTGCCAAGTATTTATCGATTTCTGTGATTGTATTTCCCATTGGTTACTCCCTTTTCGATTTGAGAATTTTACGGTTTTTCCGCTGCGATTAGTTGATCCGCAATTTCGAACAAATCGCGACCGGAAAATTCGGTTTCCGCAGAAAGCGGACCGGCAACCATCCCCGGACGTGCCACAAACGCGGCAGACCAACCGGCATTTATCGCGCCGGAAGTGTCCCATTCGTGAGCCGCAACCATGATGAGTTGCTCCGGCAGCAGCTGCAATTCGGCTGCGGCCATTTCGTAAACTTCCCGAACAGGTTTGAATTGGCGCACACCATCCACCGACAGCACTTTGGCAAAATAATCGATAATTCCGGCAGAAGAAAGCTGCGATTGCGCCATATCCGCGCTGGAATTGGTGAGCGCAACCAGCCGGAATCCGGCGGATTTGAGGCGTTCCAACGCTGCCGGAACTTCCCGGTGTGCGGGCAGTTTGCGCATGCTTTGCGATATTTGCTGAACATCATTTTCAGAAAGCGCCACATTTCGGCGAGCGGCAACCATCGCCAGCGCGTGGCGACCGACGCTGCCAAAATCGGTATATTTTTGGAGCGCGGTGAGCGTCATCGCGGAGAGAATAACCTGCTTAAACCACTCGCGCCGGACGGCGGCATCGCCAAATATTCGCTCAAAATGCGGATCGAGCGCAGATATATCCAGCAGCGTTTCGTTCACATCAAAAACGATGGTTCGCATGGCTACTCCGTTTTTAAGATTTGATTTCAAAAATTGAGGCGAAAACCGGCCATCGCCCGGTCGGGAAGCGCCAAAATATTCAGGCTCACATTGGTGCGGGTTTTCGGTTCGGAGAAAAAAACGGCATCGAGATGGCTGGCGATCCAGATACCGGCGAGCGAGTACGCCCAATAAAATTGCGATTGATAGGCAGAATTGTAGTCATCATATTTTTCGCGGGCACGAACGGGATCTGTTTCCGCCAGATACGCATCCTTTTTGCTGCGGCTGTCCAAAACTGCCCGAACCGTCCCGCCGAGCACAACCGCACCGGCAACACCCCAAATGGCGCCGCGCGTTTTTTTCCCGCGATGCCACTGCTCCCATCCCGGAAAAACCAGCGAGCGCCACGGTTTTTGCGGTTCAAAAACAGCCTGCTCCAGCGCGCTCAATCGCCGGTTGAGGTTTTCCAGATAACCCACTTTGGTTTTCTGGAACAGCGCCATAATTTTCGGCGGTGTGGATAATTGATCGAGATTGTGCGACGGATCGCCTTCCAGCAGGCGATAAAAATATTGCTCCGCCTGCAGCACATCATCATTTTGAAAACTGCGGATGGCGGCAATTTCGAAAATCCGGGTTTGGTCGCGCCGGGAAAATTGACCGATCGATTCCAGAGCGATGCCCAGCAAACGGTCCGTTTCTTCGTAATTAAAATTGTTATATGATTCTGCAAGTTGGTTTACAAGCGGTTGTGCGGCGGTGGTTTGCGCCCACAAATCACCCATAAATCCACACAAAAGAATCATCGAAAATATCGTTTGCCTCATGATTCGCAAATATAGAACCGGCACGTTTTTTTGGCAACGGATTTTTGGTAATTGGGATATTTTGGCTATGGGCTAAGCACCTGCCGCACCCGGACAGTATCACCGGGAGCGATGCGAATGGTTTGCCGGTAGGTTTGCAACTGCGGATGGCGCAGCTCCAGCAGGTATTCACCAGCGGGCAGCATGATCGGTTTTTTCAGCGGGGAGCTATCCATAAACTCATTATTTACATATATTTCCGCCCACGGGCGAGCCTCTACCCACAGATATCCGGCGAGATCGAGAAACGACCAAATGACATCGCGATTTTCGCCCGGCGCAAGCTGAAGGGTTTTACTTTGCGGCGGAAACGAGGGATGCCGGAAAACGATGCGGTGTTCCCCCGCTGCCAGCGGCACATCCAGCGCGGTGGCTTTGGAATCGATAACCGCGCCGTCAATTTCGATGAACGCCCACGGCTCGACCCGGATGCGCAGGGTTGCGGGCAAATTTTCCGGTGGCGATGGCAGCGACGGCTGGGATTGGATTGAATCATCCGGCACTGTTTTTTCTGCTAAATTTTCTGCGGAATCGCGTTGCGAAACCGGTGCATTTTCCGGCGGCGAATTGTCGATTTTCGCATTCGCTGATGATTCCGGCGAACGATTTTCCGTGATGGTTTCCGGCGCATTTTCCGGCGGCGATGCAACTGTTGCGATAGAATCCGTTTTCGCGGCGCTGTCGCTGACAGTTTTTGCCAGATTCGGGCTGAGCAAATTTGCCGTTTCCGGCGGCGCTTTTTCGGCATCGCCAAAACTGCCCCAAACAACCGCAGCGATCAGCCCCAACGCCGCAATCACGCCGATGAACGGTTTCCAAAATTTTCCCGAAGCTGTTGTTTTTGCGATACTTTCGGGCAGCGATTCCGGCAGGTTTTCAAAATGGGTTTGCACAAAATCAGCGTAAATGAAATCACTTTCCACAGGTAATTTTTCCAGCGCAGCCAGCGCGGATGCCGCATCGGCGAACCGGTTTTCGGCGCGTTTTTCCAGCAATTTTTCGATGAACGCCGTCCATTCGGCGGACACATCATCGCGCATTTGTTCCGGCGCAACCGGCGTTTCGTTGATAATTTTGTGCAGGCACACCGAAAAATTTTCCCCGCCAAACGCCTGCGCGCCGGTGAGCAATTCGTACGCCACGCAACCGACCGAAAAGAGGTCGCTGCGTCCGTCCAGCGATTCGCCGGTGATCTGCTCCGGCGACATATACGCGGGCGATCCGAGCAGCGTATTTTGCCGGGTGAACTCGGTATCGACCAAAATTCGCGCCAGCCCGAAATCGGTGAGCTGCACCGTTCCGCCGCGATCGAGCAAAATATTGGCCGGTTTCACATCGCGATGGACAATCCCTTTGCCGTGCGCATACGCCAGCGCAGCCAATAATTGGCGAATAATTTCGCGAATTGCAGCCTGTGGCAAGGCTGGCTGAGATTGCTGCAATTCTTTCAAATTTTGCCCGTTCACCCAATCCAGCGCCAGAAAATGGTAATCGCCGGCAACGCCAAACTGCTCCAGTTTCACAATGTTGGGGTGCTGCAATTGTGCGCAGGTTTTCGCTTCTTTCTGAAATCGCTGCACCAATTGCGCCTGCTGCCCGAACTGCGGTTTGAGCAATTTTACAAACAGCGGGCGATTTTTCTTTTTCGCCAAACCCAGAAAAACCAACGTGTTGGGTCCTTCGTATCGCTGTTCGATCAGGCGAATATTTTCGATGGTGTCAAAGGGAAGCATAGCGGGGGAACCGGCGTTCAATCGGAATCATCCAATTGCCATTCTTTAATTTTGTAATGAATCCAGCGCAGCGAAACGCCCATCATTTCTGCGGCGCGGGTTTTGTTGCCTTCGCAGGCTGCCAGGGTTTTTTCGAGCAGCGTTTTCGAAAGTTCGTCGAGCGACATGCCCGCCTGAATGCCATGTTTGCCGTGTAATTCTTTGAGCAAAATATCGTCGTCGGTGATCGACGGCGGCTGTGCCAGAATCATCGCGCGTTCGATAACGTTTTCCAACTCGCGAACGTTGCCGGGCCAATGGTAGCCGCTCAATTTTTTCAGCGCCTCCGGCGTAAAATCGTTGATATCGAGGTGCATTTTCTGGGCAAATTTTTTGCGGAAATGGCTCGCCAGCAGCAGAATATCTTTGCGGCGTTCGCGGAGCGGCGGCAGATTCATCGGGATCACGTTCAGGCGATAATACAAATCTTCCCGGAAGCGATTTTGGCGCACTTCTTCGGCGAGATCGCGATTGGTTGCGGCAATAATCCGCACATCCACCGGAACCGCTTTGCCCGCGCCGACCGGCATGATTTCGCGCTCCTGCAAAAAGCGCAGCAATTTGGCTTGCAGATGTTGCGGCAATTCGCCCACTTCGTCCAAAAACAGTGTGCCGCCGTTGGCGAGCTGGACGAGCCCCTGTTTGTCTGCATTCGCTCCGGTGAACGCCCCTTTTTTGAAGCCGAACAGCTCGCTTTCGAGCAAATTTTCGGGAATCGCGGCGCTGTTGACCGGCACAAACGGCTTGTCTTTTCGCGTTCCGTTAAAATGGATTGCCCGCGCGACCACCTCTTTTCCGGTGCCGGTTTCGCCGGTGATGAGCACTGTGGTGTCTTTATTGAGCACGCGGGTCATCAAATGGAACAATTCATCCATCGCCGGGCTTTCGCCGACAAGCTCTTTAAATGTATATTTTTGTTGAACTTCCTGCTGCAGCCGATCGTTTTCGCGGCGAAGCGCGTCCACAAATTGGGCGTTTTCGATGGCGATGGCTGCCTGATTGGCGAACGCGTTCAAAAAGTCGAGGCTTTGGCGGGTGAAGCTGGCGATTTGCCCGCGACTGTCGATGTAAATCGCGCCGATGAGCTTGCCTTTTTGGAGCAACGGCACGCAGGCGATGGAACGGATTTTGTGCGCCACCACGCTCTGCGAATCGTCGAACTGGGCATCGCTGAGCGTGTCGAACGTCAGAATCGGCTGCTGTTTTTCGATGACGCTGTTCAGCGCGGTTTGCGAAATCATCTCGTCCGGCTGCTGCGATTCGCCGGGCGGAATGTGCGCCGCACGCGATTGCAGTTCGCCGGTTCCGGCATCTTTCAACAGCACAAAACCGCGCTCGGCGGATAGCTGTTGGATGGCGATTTCCAGTATCTTTTCCAGCAACGGCTGCTGCGACTGAATCGAGTTGATTTCGCGGCTGATGTCCACCAACGCCTGCAAATATTGTTCGGAAATGTTCACGAGCGGTTCCATTTTTGATTGTGAAATTTCACTGTCGGATCAAAAAATATTGCTCCTCGGAGCGACTGAAATTGCCGAGCAAATCGCGAACGCCGAGCGTCCAGTAATATTGCCCGTCCGCCAGCGAATCGACCGATTGCCACTGCGACGTAAACGGATCTGCCAGTGTTTGCTGCCCGACAAGCACCGGAATTCCGGCGATAAGATTATAAATATCAACCTGATAGGAAAACTGGTACGGCACCAGAAATCGTTGCCACTGGAACAACGGACGAGCGCCAGTTGTGTCGAATCGCGCCGGTGAATGTGGCAACGGCTTTTGTTCGATGATCCGCGAAAGCCGGAACGGCCCGTCGCTGACCTGCGCGCCGGGATCGTCAAAAAGGATGATGTTGCATTCGTATTCCGTGAGCAAAAACAAGTTATTTTCCGGCAATTCGATGTCTTCGATGGTCAGCGTAAACGAATCGGCCCGCGCGGTTGGCGCCAGTTGACGGGCGAAACTGAGTTCGGGAATTTCCAGATGCAGCTCGCGAATGTCGCCGGGACCGTCGGGATCTTCCGCAATCACGGACAGCCGCGCAATGTATTGTTCGCCCGGAAAAATCCGGTCGATGTGTTCGCTGAAAAAACGGTATCGCGACACACGCGGCAGCGCATTCAGAAAAAAGGTGCGTTCCTGTTGCAAATTTTGGGCGGAAACGCTCACCGACGTGGTATCGGCAGACCAATTTTCGCCGCTGGCGATAAGCTGGTAATCACCCGCCGGAACGTTGGCAAAGCTGAAATTACCCGCTGCATCTGTTACGGCGGCGATGTTCAATGGTTGCAGACGTAACAAAACGCCAGCCAGCGGTTGGCGCGGTTCGTAATAGGTGAACACGCGACCGGAAATGGCGGTAGCTTCGCTGCCCGAACCGGGATCGAACGGGTTGAGTCGCGGCGCATCCGGCACGCACGCCGGTAAAATCATCGCGCACAACGCCAACGCAACGCCAATTGAGCAACGGATTTTCAGCAAATTCAGCATCTGAAAAAATAGCAAAATATTGGGGGATTGTAAATCGATTTCCGTTTTCGGATGGGCTTTTTGCCACGAATTTTCAGGAATGGGCAAAAGATGTTAAACCAGCACACCTTCCGCAACCGGAACCACTTTTCCGCCGACGTGCACATTTATTCCGGCAGGCGCCAAATCGGCTTTCAAATACAGCAGCGACGGGCGATGGATTTCGCAGCCCTGCTCCACCCGGACATCGATAATTTCGCTGTCGAAAAAGCGGTATTTTACCAGCCAGCCGGCGAGACAGCCGTTGGCGCTGCCGGTTGCCGGATCTTCCGGCACACCGTAAAAATCCGCGAACATCCGCGCGTTCAGTTGGTTCGATTCGTGATACGTTTCCGGCGCAAAAAACAGGATGGATTTGGCTTTACTATTTTTTATGTAATCGAAATAAAAACTGCGGTTTAGCTGCGCCATTTTTACCGCATCCAGCGATTTTACCGGCGCGATAATAAACGGTGTTCCGGTGGAAACGGTCTGGCAGGGAAAGCGGGAATCGATGGCTTCGTTCGGCAACGTGAGCATTTTGGCGATGTCCAGCGCATCGTGAAATTCGCCGAAAACCGGCGGCAATTGGGTCATCCAAACCACGTCGCTGCCGTTTTCGGGAAAATCCACCGGAATTTGCCCGGCTTTCAAATTCAGCAAAATTTTATCGGCCGGCTGTCGCAAAATTTTCTCACGGATGATAAATGCCGTGCCCAAAGTGGGGTGTCCGGCAAATGGGATTTCCTCCTCCGGCGTAAAAATCCGCACCGGGAATCCGCCGTTCGCTGCCGGCTGTTCATCGATAATAAAGGTGGTTTCCGAAAAATGCATTTCGCGGGCAATTTTCTGAAGTGTTTCGTCGGGCAGATGGCTGCCGCCGCGAACCACGGCAAGCTGGTTACCCTCGTATTTGCCCTCGGCAAACACATCAACGATGTAAAATTTGAGATTTGCCATTATCTCCACTCCCTTTAAATTAATAACGATTTGCCACGGAGCCACAGAGTATCACAGAGGTAAACCCTCAAAAACAACATAATTTTCTTTCAAATCCTTTGCGAACTTTGCGGCACTTTTTTTTTGAACCTACGCCACCCGGATACTTTTCCCGCGCTCCTGATACTGCAATTGATACAATTTGTAATACAAACCACGCGCTTTCAGCAATTCCTGATGGGTGCCGGTTTCGCGGATGCGCCCTTTGTGCATCACCACAATCTGGTCCATGTGCTGGATGGTGGAAAGGCGGTGCGCGATAACAATGGCGGTGCGATTGCTCATCACCACTTCCAGCGCCTGCTGAATGAGCGCTTCGGATTCGCTGTCGATGTTGGCGGTGGCTTCGTCCAGCAACAAAATATCCGGATCGATCACCAGCGCCCGCGCGAGGCTGATCAGCTGCTTTTGCCCGACGGACAGGTTACTGCCGCGCTCTTTCACCCGCGAATGATAGCCTTCCGGCAATTTGCTGATAAATTCGTGCGCGTTTACGCGCTTTGCCGCTTCGATCACTTTATCTTCAGCAATATTGTTACTTCCCATGCGAATATTATCCAAAATGGTGCCGGAAAACAGAAACACATCCTGCAGCACAATAGCCATCCGGCGACGCAAGGATTGCAAATCCCATTCGCGAACGTCCACGCCATCCATCAAAATTTTGCCTTTTTGGACATCGTAAAACCGCCCGATCAACCGGATCATCGTGGTTTTGCCGGAGCCGGTGTGACCCACCAGCGCGTATCGTTTGCCCATCGGAATGCTCAAATTAATATCGTGCAGCACCGGCTCTTTGTCATACGCAAATTCCACATTTTCGAGTGTAATTGTGCCGCGCAGTTGCGATTCGCGATGCCCGTTTTGCGGCGATTGAATTTTTGGATCAGTATCCAGCAATTTGAAAATCCGTTCCGACGACGCCAGCGCGCCCTGCAAAATATTGTATTTGTCGGATAAATCGCTGATCGGGCGGAAAAACATTCGCGCATATTGGATGAACGCGATCAGCACGCCGAGCGTGACAACATTTTCCTCGATCAGCCATCCGCCGCGAAAAATGATCATCGCCAGCGCAGTCGCGCTGATCAATTCGACTGCCGGATAAAACAGCGCATAATAAAATATGGTTTTGATAAACGCATCGGTGTGATCCCAATTAATCTTTTCAAATCGCCGGTAATCTTCTTTTTCGCGATTGAACAATTGCACAATTTCCATCCCGGAAATCCGCTCCTGCAAAAACGAATTGATCCGCGCGATAAAAAAGCGGATTTGCCCGTAGGTGCTGCGCACTTTTTTCCGGAACAGAAATGAAGCAAAAAAGAGCAGCGGAATGATCGAAAAAGTCCACAACGCCAGCTCCACATCGATGGAAACCATCATAATCACGATGCCGATGATCAGAAAAATATCGCCAAAAATCATCACCAAACCTTGTGTAAACATTTGGTTTAGCGCTTCCACATCGGAGGTCACGCGGGTCATCAGCCGCCCGACCGGATTGCGGTCAAAATACTGCTGATGCAGATGCTGCAAATGGGTAAAAATCTCGTTTCGCAGATCGTAAATAATTTTTTGCCCGACATATTGGGTGAGCAAAATCTGGAAATAGCGGATAACAAAAATGCTGAACAGCACGCCAATATACAGCAGCACGATGCTCAACAATCCATCGTTATGACCGGGAATAATATATTCGTCCACCGCTTTTTGGGTGAGGAAGGGACCGAGCGTTTCCATTCCGGCCGCAACAATAATCATCGCGACAGCCAGCACAATCATCGCCCAATACGGTTTGCCATATTTCAGCAAACGCTTCAGCAACCGGCGATCATAAATTTTTCCGGAAACGGAATCTTCTTCAATTGCCTTTCGGCGGGATTTATTTGGTTCTGCCATTTTCGTCATTCTCCAAAAGTATAAGCCATTCTGCAAAAGTTGCAAGATGGACAATATACAAAATGCCTGTGCTATATCGCAAAGCGATAAAAAAGCGATGGATTATCACGGATTCGATGATGTCGGCGGGAAAAAGGGTCAATTTCCGGCGGATGCAATCCAGAAATTGCGCTCTCCGATTTGCTCGTTGTTGCCGTTAAACAGCACCAGCCGTCCGGCACCGCTGCGGTTTTCTTCGATATATCGCGAAAAATAGATGCGATAGCCGGGACTCGCCACCGGAATATTTGCGGATTTGCTCCCGAGCCGCTCGCCATCCAGAAACCACTCGGCGCGAATGCTGTCCGCCCGATCGGTGGTGAGGCGTGCCCACATCCAGATGGTGCCGGCGCTCAGCGTATCGGCAACGCCTTCCGGCATGCGCGTATCGCGATTGACATCGGCGCAAACCACCAAATTTTCCGGCTGGATAATCCGCGCACCGGGACGGTTGTCGACAACTGGCTGACTTTCCGGTTGCGATTCAGGTTGTTGCGGTGTCGATTGCGCAACCGGTTGTGATTGGCGGGTATTTTCCGTCGCCGGAGCGATGAGTTGCGGCTGTTCTTCCGCAGTTTTTTGGGCAGTTTCGCTGCGTTGCGACGCGGTTTCGGGGGTAGATTTTTCCGGTTCAGTTTTCGCCGGCTGGGTTTCCGCGATTGCCGGTGTCGTTACCGGCGTCGTTTTCACGGATTCCGTTTCCGATGATGATTCCTGTTTTTCCGGCTGTTTTTGGGCCGTTTCGGCGGGTTTTGGTGCGGTTTTTTCCGTTTCCGGCTGTACTTCCGTTTTTTGTTCGGCGACAGTTGTTGCCGTTTCGGCAGAGTCATTTACTGCCAGCGTCATCACCGGTTTTGCTTTTTCCGGTGCTGATGCAGTGTTCGGTCCGGAGAAGAAAAATGCGCCCAACAGCAACCCGACAACCAGCGCGGGCACCGCAAATATCGCCACTTTCGGGATGCCGTTGCTGCTGATCACCTGTTCAATCGAATAACCGGACGGCGCGTTTTCTGCGAAGGCCACCGCGCTCAATTCGTTTTTGAGCAGCTTTTCCACCTCGTCAATCAGTGGATAAGCGGGATCGTTTTTGTTGATCAAAAAATCGCGTGAAATCAGCAAACTGGCCAATTGAAAGGCATGTCCGTTCAGCGTTTGCGACTGGAACTGTTTGGCAAGTTCGGCAATTTTGGCCAGCTTTTGGGTTTCCGGCAACTTGATCGACCAGTTGTGCAGATGTTTCAGCCGGTCGTAAATATCGCTGAATTGATCGAGAAACGGGCGGGAATGCCGCAAAATATCCTGCGGCTGGCGGAAATTGGCAACCGGGTGATCTTTCCGCAAATTCTCCAAAAACGCCTCCAATCGGGTGCGTTTGATAAAGTCGTCCTCTTTCCATTTTTCCGGCCACTCGGCATCCGGATCAACGATGTAACAAAGAATATCTTTCCCTTTTTGAACAGCGTAACGGTATTCCTGCTCGATCAGCGATTGCTCATCGCCCTTTGGCAAAATGCCGTAGCGATGGGCGTAAATGCCAATAAATACTTCGGTTTCGTCGATCAGTTTTTTGTAATCGGGAATGTCGTCATCAACCGGTGAGGGCAGCATCAGCGGCTCGTGTTCGAGGGATTTTAGAAAATCGCGCACGGCTATGCGGTATTCGGCTAAATCTTCGTAGGTCGAACTGATAAACACTTTCATTCAATGCTCCATAACGTGGTTCTCGGTTGCGAAAGATGCATCGCGCACATTCGCCCGGACTGATTGCCCAATCAGTTAACCCCAAATGTCGCATTTTAAAAAATAAGTTAGCACAGCCTGTGCGGAATTTCAAGAATTTTCCGGGGTAAAATATAGAATGATGGAATATGCAGTTAATAACAATGCAACTGGTCATACCTCCTTTGTTTAATGTGGATATTAGCACCCATATTTCTGAACAAAATACAGATATCCGAGTAAATAAAAAATAATACTTGACAAACTCGCCCCCCCTGATAATTTGTTCACAAGGTTTCTAAGGAAAACTTTCAGGAGGGCGTTTAGAAAAAGTGTCCCTGCTTTCCGCATTATAAAATTTTATATATTGAGTTGTTAAGTGTAACTAAAACGGTGAATACCCTGTCTGGGGATTTATCTAATATTTGCTATTTACAAACTTAACCTTTTTGGCGAGCGAATAGTAAACAATAGTTATCAGGAGAAACAAAACAATGTTTAACAAATACGCATTTCTGCTTTTTTTGTGTATGAGCCAATGGTGTTTTTTTGCCAATGCTCAAATCGTTGATCCGCTTGACTTTTTTCCCCACCATGAAGGGGATATTTGGGAGTATTGGCGTTGGGACGCGCCACCTGAGCAAAATATTATTACTTCAGATTCTTTGAGTGCAGACGGTAAATACTACTTGGAAACCACCATGTTTGGTCCAGTTATTGTCGATACAACTAGTTTCGAGGTTTTCTTTCGCCCAGATAATCATAAGTGGTTTCGGCTCGATGCAGATTCCGGAACCACATTTACAGTTTATGCTGAAATTGATTCGAACGGACAAGGATACCGAATTTCAGGAACTATAGGGGAGATTTATCAGGATTTTATCTTCGGTCAGCTCGTTACCGTAAAGCGTTTTGATTATTATTTAAAGGGAATAGGAGATCCTGATAGTTTATGGAGCCATTCATATCATTTAGCGATGGATTTTGGTTTAGTTTTGCAAGAAGCAGATTTACAGCCTTATGACAGGCTTGTTAAAGGAGCAATAATTAATAATGTTCGATGGGGAGATGTCACCTCAATTAACAAACTTGAAATAGCTTTACCACCAGATTTTGTTTTACATCAAAACTCCCCAAACCCATTTAATCCGTCAACTACCATCCAATATCAACTCAACACAACCGAAAAAGTGGAACTGATTATTTATGACCTGTTGGGCAGGGAAGCGGCAGTTCTGGTGAACGAAGTACAAACACCGGGGAGCTATCAAATTCAATTTAACGCCCAAAACCTGTCCAGCGGCACATACCTGTATCAGCTAAGAACACCGTCAAAAGCCATTAACCAGAAAATGTTACTGGTGAAGTAGTTTTAACATACTGTTTTAAAACAACTTAAGGAGGTGAAAACATGATGTGCAACACATCTTAAAGCAAACTGCCGGCTAACCTGATGGGTAATCAAATCGCCGGCAGTTTGGCATTAGGAAACAAGGATAGACCTTTGGACGGGGCGCTATCCTTGTTTCCAAGTTAAGCATTTTCCGGTGATAAATGCAATTCTCATCTGATGAATAAACGTTTAGCGATCACGCATCATTTGGTCACAAAAAACGCTACCGAAATACCGCCGTTGCCGAATGCCAGTTTCGATTCCATTTTTAGCCGGGTTTGGCGAACCAGTTCTTCTTCCGTGCACAAAAAACCGCAGCGCCAGCCGGGGAAACTTTCCCGGCAGAGATTCCCGAACGCGGCGAACAGGTTGCGCAAATCGCGGTTGTGGCGGATGCGCGTGCCATACGGCGGATTGGTGACGATCCAGCCGTTCGAATCGCCAAATCGTTTGTTGTCGGTGACAGCGCGGCAGGAAAATGTGACCGCATCCGCTAATCCGGCACGTTCGGCGTTTTCGATCGAATATTGGACGGCGCCGGCATCGCGATCCGCACCGGCTATCGGCGCAACAATTTCCCGGCGCAATGTTTCCGCGGCACTACGGATTTGCTGCCAATCGTCGTCCACAAATGTTTCCCAGTTTTCAAACGAGAATTTGCGAAAAATACCCGGTGCGATGTTTCCGGCAATCAGCCCCGCTTCGATGGGAATGGCGCCGGAGCCGCAAAACGGATCGAGAAATGGCGATTGCCCGTCCCAACCGGATGCCAACAGCATCGCCGCCGCAAAGGTTTCCCGCAACGGCGCTTTGGCGACCGCCAGCCGGTAGCCGCGCCGGTATAAATTATCGCCGGAGCTGTCCAGACTGACTGTGCAACGATCTTTGAAAAAGCGAATGATAATGCGTTGGGGCGTTTCCGCATCTTCGTCGCTGCCATGAAAACGCAACACCGGCACGCCGGTGCGTTTTTCGATGGATTCCTGCGCCCGTTCGGCAATCGCCTCGGTGTGATAGAGCTGCGATTTGTACGAGCTGATGCGAAATTGCAGCGGAATTTCCGGCAGCACATAGCGTTCCCACGGCACCAAACCGAATTTCTGACGAAACTGGTCGAAGCCGCCGGCGACGAAACTGGCAACGCGAATCAACACACGGCTGGCAGTGCGCAGCCAGAGATTCGCCAGTTGCACATCAGCAAAATTGCCCCGGAAGCTGATGCCGCCTTCTTCTTTTTTAATGCTCGCCAAAACCGGCGATTCGGCAAATAATTGCCGCAGTTCGCGTTCCAAAACCGGTTCGATGCCCGGTGCGCAAACCGCAAATATGGAGAGTGTTTCGGTTAATTTCATGCGCACAATGTACGCTTCGGCAGGTTATTTCCCAATAAAAAAGGAAGTTGAGGATATCGTCCGTTCATTGGGGAAAGATACAACATTCGGGTGTTTTACAGTTCGGGCGCGTAAATATTCTGACTTTACTGACTCTCCGCCGGCATTGCTTTTTTTGGTTTTACGTCAGCGGGACGGGTTGTTTCAGTCGGCGGTTTGATTGCTTCTGTTGCCTTTTCAACCCGCGTTAGTTGACGATAGGCGATAAAAACAGCAACCATCGCCAGAACCCCTAAAAACACCCGGTTGATTTTTTTGATGACAATATTTTCAAATTTATACGCTGCACCAATCGCTAAAATAAATGCACAGCACGCCGTTATAAAACCATATCCGAAAACGATCGCGCCACCGGCGAGTCCCTGACCCTTGGCAGCGCCGGTCAGTCCGGCAACCAACATGCCCGCAAAAAAGAAGATGAAAATCGTCAAAAAATAGAGCAACAAACTGGATGGACGGAATAATTTTTTCATGATATCAAAATGTTATTGTTTTGGTGATGGTTTCATTCTCATTTACTGTGATGTTAAAACTTTCCTTCTTCCCTTTGTGAACGCCCAATGTGGTTAAGGTGATTTCATAATTACCCGGATTGAGAATGAATTTTTGCGGATTGTTATTTTCTTTTGTGTACGTCCGCCCGCTCGCGATCGCTTTGTTACCACTCACATCCACAATACGAACAACTGCATCAACCAATCCGGTAGCGCTTGTTGCTCCGATCATTGCAACTCCCGATTTAAAACTGTGGGTAATTTCACGGGTTTCTGCTGCTTTAACCTCAACATTTTCAATAACATGCGAAGTTGCCAAACCATCAATATTCAAAACCTTTATTTCCACAGAATACAATCCTGGATTCATCTCCAATTCTTTTGGTTTTCCGTAGGTTCGCCCATTGGCAACCCTTTTTCCGCCGGACATGGCATTTACACTAACAACCGCATCCCAACCTTCCCCGTTGTTTTGGGTGATCACTTTTATTTTCCCAGCGTCAAAACTGACGGTTCTGTGTGCAACCGAATCATCAAAACTTTGCACATTTGATAGCGTGATTGCTTGAACATCGCTGCCACCCAAGGGGAAAAATTCCAAATCGTATTTGCCGGCAGGCATATATAAAGCGGCGGTATCTGCATAGGTTCGTTTTACATCTACCCCTGTTTTCGTGCCAGCGAGATAAGCTTTTACATATGCATCAATGGGCTTTCCATTTTTGATTGCATATACCGTGAAATTGCCATCGGGTTTGTCCACCGTTGTTGCTGTTGCTTCATTCATTACGTCACTGAGAGAGCCGGCATCTGCTGCGTCAAAATATTTTCCGCCACCGGCACCTGCTGCACATTCCAGCTGCTCTGTTTCACCCGCTTTCAGCCCGAAACCGATGATGTGCAGTTTGAAATCAATTCCTTCCGCTTTGGCGGCATTAATAACATCGCAAATATTGCCATTGCAGGATTCTATGCCATCGGTAAGTAAAATTATGGTGGCTTTCTTTTGAGTCGTTCGCAGGCGATCGATCACCTGCAATGCAGAAAATGCTAACGGTGTTTTGCCCAGCGGTTTTATTTTTTTTAATGCCTCAATCACGTTTGATTTTGATGAATTATCGATATCTATCAAAAATTCAACGTCCTGACAATCGCCCTCTTTTCTGTGCCCGTATGCCACAAACCCGATTTCCTGATTTTCCGGAAGATTGTTAATTGAATTTGACAACACGCTAACAGCCACTTCCATCTTCGTTTTCCCCTGCAATTGCCCCCACATAGAGCCGCTTGCATCATAAATGAATACAATTGGCGAATTGCTGTCCGGCTCATTTTGCGCATTGATTTGAAATGAAAAACAAAGCAATAAAAACAAAAGTGAATATCGTATCATTTTTTAATCCTGTTTTTGAAAATGAAAATGAATCAAAATATCGATTGGCAGAAAATGAAGTCGAATCAATCAGCCTGATTGACAGTTATATTTTTACAGAAGCGTCAGGAGCAGGTAAGTCTAAATAAAATAATGAGATAGGCTTTTCAAGTTATCACCGGTGGAAAATGTGTGTTGCTTTCTCCACCGGTGATTGAAATTCAGTAAAAAATTATTGTTTCGTATAAACCTGACGCAGGGTTGCCGGTTCATCTGTGCCGTCTTCGTCAAAATCCCAGCTTTCGTTCGGGTCAACAATGGTCAGCGTTGTGCTGGTTACTGTCACCTGAATATCCGGATCATCATCGATTTCAATATCGCCATTGCTGTCCGCATTCAAATTGCCACTAAACGATGTGGGTGGAAATCCTGTAATACCGATAGTTACAGTGTAATTGCCATTCGATTCAACTTTAAAAACAACACTCACACCAGTTGCCAAAAAATCGTGTTGATCAGCAGGATTGGCATTGCTGGTATATTTGAATTCCGTGGCATTCCATGTACCTACCAAATTTCCGAGATCACCGGAATTATCCGGGTTGGTGGAATCGTCGTCACTGCATCCGGCAATCAGTGCAATAACAATCAGCGAAAACAACATTCGAAAAATGGACTTTTTCATACTCTAACTCCTTTTAAAAATACATATTTTTAATGATTCAAAAACAACACCTTAGTGCGCGTAAAACTATGTTCAACAGACCAGTGCCGTTGTGACAAAAATCAATCGGTTTCCACAATTCCCGATTATTGCGGCAGTTGTTCGACCAGCTCAACCCTGCGATTCAACTGGCGACCGTCGGCGGTGCGGTTGGTCGAAGCCGGGGCGTGCGGTCCCGCGCCGAATGCCGCGAGCCGGTTGTCCGCGATGCCGTATTTCTCCACCATCGTTTTGACAACCGATTGCGCACGGTTTTTGGACAAATCCAGATTCATCTGCAATCCGCCGGTGTCATCGGTATGCCCGACAATGTAGAGTTTCATTTTGGGATTATTTTTCAGCAACGTGGCAACAGCTTCCAATGTTTCGTTGGATTCCGGGCGAATGTCCCATTTTCCGGTATCGAAATAAATGCCGTAAAGCGCCACTTTGCCGTTCATCTCAATTTCGCGCAGCATCGCATCGGGATCGATGATGATGAGATCATCATCCGCCGCCTTCACTTCGATAACGTCGATCATAAACAGCACCATGTCATCGCGAAACTGTGTTCCGCTGACGACAACGTAAGTGGTTGCACCGTTGCGCGTCAGTTTTCCCGCCACAAAACAGGAACCACCCGCAGTGGATGATCCGTTCAGCAGCTGAACATTCTGTCCGGGCGGTAACGGATTTCCCGAAAAATGCACCAGCAGCCAGCCGCGTCCGCCAATGGTTTTGGCGATGTTCGCTTTGCTGTGCAAGCCCTCCGCCACAATTTCCATTCCCGCTTTTTTGATGGCGTTGAGATAATTCAGATACACTTCGGTAACGCTGTGTGTGCCGGACAGCTCGTAATAAATACGGGTGACTTTACCCTCAACCGGCAGCCAATCTTCAATATGGCGATAGCCGGTTACCGGGCCAACGGCAATTGTGTAACGGTCAAATTCCTGCACATCGTACCAGCCAATCCGCGATCCGGGATAGCGGCTGATCAGCGGATGATCCGCCGAACCGTCCACATCCGGCTGCGCAACCAACGGCGATGCAAAAAGAACCACGAACAACAGCAACAAAAAACACCGACAGATTTTCATGATTTTTCCTTAAAAATTTGTAAACATTAGAAGAAAAATATGATCCGTTCAACTTATCGCGTCAACATCAGTTTTTTGCTTTGCGAAACATTCCCTGCTGTCAATTGATACACATAAACGCCGCTCGGCAAATTATTTGCAGACCATTCGTAGCGATAGCTTCCGGCTGCCATCGGCTGATCGACCAGCGTTGCAACCACTTCACCGAGCATATTGTAAATGGTTAATTTTGCAGAGGTTGCCTCAGGCAAACTGAATTCGATAGTTGTGGAAGGATTGAACGGATTCGGGTAATTTTGACGCAATTCCATTTGCCCCGGAATTTGCCCATCCGCGATCGGCCGGATGCCAACAGCGCCATCAAATTTCAGATCGTCCAGCAAAAATACGGTGCCGATTGCCGGCAATTGTCCGGCTTCCGGCAAAATAACCCCGACAATCGAAGCCTTATCCGCAACGCCGGATTGAACATATTCGATGGGCGCTTCGAAAGCTGTGTAACTTGTATGCGTTCCAAAAATCCGGGCGTAACCGCTGCCCAGCAAATTGTTGCCGACATCAAAAATATTGACGGTAATAAACAGCGTATCGCCGCCGGCCGGCGAAAATTTATAATAGCCGGTTAAATTATCGTAATTGGATGATACCGGCACCAACTGACTTGTGATGCTGCCGGCCCAAAATCCCGGTGGGTAGGGATTGCCAAAAAAATCGAGCGTTTCCCCTCTCATCGCAAAGGAACCGCTGCGCGCATCGGTGGACTGGCTGATCGGCTCGTTTCCGCCGGGATTGTTCACATACCAGCCATCCGGTACAAAGCCTGTCCAATTTTCAAATCCGGGATTCGGCACTTCATTTTGCTGTGCCATCACCGCTGCCGAAAACGCCAAAAAGAATAAAGCCTGTAGCCAACGTTTCATGTCAATTCCTCCTGAATGGGTTTATGAAAGTTCATGAGACAAGCTACAACATTAAAACCCCGCAGCACAATTGCCCATATGCGGTATTTTTTGGAATTTATTGAAACAAACATTTCGCTTGACTTACATTTTTCTGATCGATAAGTTTTTTGTAAAAATAGAGGTGAGAATGGTTACCGTAACAGTATCATCGAAATACCAAATTGTGATACCGCAGGCAATTCGCAATGTGCTTGATATTCAGGTTGGCCAAAAAATTCAATTAATACCGTACCAAAACAGGATCGAAATTGTTCCATTGGTTGATGTAAAAAAGATGCGGGGATTTTTGAAAGGAATTGATACAACTGTCAGCCGTGAAAGTGATCGCATATGAATCTTGTTGATTCTTCCGGGTGGTTAGAATATTTTGCTGATGGGAATAACGCATCTTTTTTTGCGCCGATAATCGAGGATACGGATAATCTTATCGTATCAACGATTAATATTTTTGAAGTTTTTAAAGTTGTACTATCCCAACGTGATGAGGACAAAGCCATTGAGGCAATTGCAATTTTACGGCAAGGAAAAGTGGTTGATGTAACACCTAAAATTTCGCTGGATGCTGCGAAACTCAGCTACGATATGAAACTGCCAATGGCAGATAGTATTATTTTGATAACTGCAAGAATGCATAACGCTGAACTCTGGACACAGGACAAAGATTTTCAACAATTTAGCGACGTAAATTATATCAAAAAATAAATTGAATTACGCTGCCTTCAGTTTCCTCAGACCAACCGGTTTTTAATCGCTTTTTTCACCGCTTCCGCGCGGGAATTGACCTGCAATTTACGATAAATATTTTTGATATGCGCCCGAACCGTATCGCCGCTGATAAACAATTTATCGGCGATGGTTTTGTAATTTTCGCCATCGCACAGCAAGTTGAGAATCTCCGTTTCGCGGGTAGTGAGGGGCGATTCCGCCGGTTTTTTGAACGAGCCGATCACCCGACGGGCGATGCTGGCGCTCATCGGCGCACCACCGCTATACACATCGCGGATGGCTTCCAGCAACGCAACCGGCGGCGTATCTTTCACCAAATAGCCGGTTGCACCGGCGCAAATGGATTCAAACACCGATTCGTCATCTTCTTTGATGGTCAACATAATGCAATCGATATCTGCTTGTTTTTCCTTAATTTGGCGCACGCCTTCGATGCCGGAAATTCCCGGCAGATCGATATCCATCAACAGCACATCCGGCGGATTTTTTTCAATCGCAGGAATCGCACTTTCGCAATCGTTGAACGACTGTTTGCAGGCGTAACCGGGCGAACCGTCGATAATCAGCGTCAACAATTGACGGATTTCCCGGTCATCTTCCACTATTGCAACGTAAATCGTTTCTTTTGCCATAAGTGAATGTAAGTGCTTTCCGGGCGATTTTCAATCCCCCATATGCGTTAAATTGGTTTCTGGAATTTTATGGGATTTTTGTCAGTATTTTTTCAAAAACAATGCGCGTCCCGCGATCTGCTTCGCTGCTGATTTGCAAGGTTGCGCCCATTTTCGCGGCGCGGCTTTGCATATTTTTCAGCCCGTAACCACCGGTTTTCGGGTGTTGCGAAATCCCTTTCCCATTGTCCGAAAATGCGATTTGCAAACTTTCCCCGTCGAGATGCGCATCCAGCGAAGCGTTGGTTGCGGAAGCGTGCTTCAGACAATTGTGCATCGCTTCTTTGAAAATAAACATGATCGCCCGGCGATCGTCGATGTCCAGTTCCACCCGCCCGAAATCCGAAACCAGCGGACTGGCAATAAAGCGAACATCGCTGTGCTGAAATAATTTATTGCCAAAATCGCGCAGCCGGATCAGCGTTTCCTGCAGCGAATCTTTCTCCGGATCGAGTCCCCAGATAAAATCGCGCATGCCGCCGGCAAGGGATTTGGTGTGCTCTTCCATTTTATCCAGATATTCGTTGAGCAGCTTATTTTCGCTCGCCTGCCGTCGCGCCAATTCCAGAAACAGGGTGATTTTGGTGATGAGATGCCCGGCTTCGTCGTGAAAATCCGCTGCGCTTTTTTTGCGAACCCGTTCGCGCTCCTCCGTTTTCGCACGGTCGATGCGCGATTGTTCGCCAATTTTGCGCTGCGCTTCGCGAATGCGAAAACGGATAATCCCGTAAATCCCGCCCAAAATAATGATCGCGTAAATGATGCCCGCCCACCAGGTTCGCCACGGTGGCGGCGTAATTGCGATGCGGATGGCTTTGCCGGTTTCGTTCCAAACGCCGTCGTTATTGCTGGCTTTTACCCGAAAAACATACTCGCCCGGATCGAGATTTGTGTAGGTGACAAAACGGCGATTGCCGGAATAAATCCAATTTTCATCGAAGCCTTCCATCATGTAGGCAAATTCGTTTTCCTGCGGATTGGTGAAGTTCAGCGCGGCAAATTCGAACGAGAAAACGTTCTGTCGCCAGGACAACTCCAGCGCATCTAACATATTGATTGTTTTGGGGATAGTATATGTTTTTGGGTGCATTTTCTGCCCGTTTCCGGCAATGGGCACCGATTCGTTCAACACCCGGAAATCGGTGATCGCCACCGGCGGCACAAACTGATTTTCTGTGACATTCTCCGGAAAAAACGCGTTAAATCCGTTGGAACCGCCAAAATACATTTTGCCATTTTTGCCGCGCAAAAACGCGTTCATGTTGAATTCGTCGCCCTGCAAACCGTCGCTTTTGGTGAACAGTGTGAACGCCAGGCTGTCGCCAAAAATTTCCGCTTTCACCAATCCGTTTTGGGCGCTGAGCCAAAGGTTGCCCGTATCGTCTTCCAAAATCCCGTAAATCAGGTCATCCGGCAACCCGTCTTTTTGGCGATAGCTGCGAAAATGGACTTCCGGCTCGCGAACCAACCGGTTCAACCCGCCGTTGGTGCCAATCCAGATATCCCCGGTTTTGGGGCTTTCGTGAAGGCAGAGCACAAAATTGTTGCTCAAGCTCTGCGGCTCACCGGGATTGTTGAGATACGCCGTAATCTCGCCGGAAACCGGATCGAAATGGTTCAATCCGCCGGCAGTCCCGAACCAGAATTGGTCGAAATGATCCTGTAAAATTGAATAAACAAATTTGTGACTTAACGGCTGCGAAAACAGCGAATCCGCTACCCGATCGAACCGGTTTTCGTTTCGCAAATAACGACTGACGCCACCGGAAGTGCCGACCCATAATTGCCGGGATTTATCAGCGTAAATCGTGTAAATATTCGCAGATAGCGTCCCGTTTTTCTGTCCCGGCGCAAACGGGTATTGCTGAAATTTTCCGGTTTTCCAGTCCAGCCAATGCAGTCCACCGCGAATGGTGCCCACCCACATGCCGCCGGGTTTTCGGGCATCTTCCAGCAACGAAAATACATAGCTGTTTCGCAACGATTCTGCGGGTTTATTGCCACCGGAATTAAACTGGCTGAATTGCCGGGTGTTCGGGTCGAACATGCTCAATCCGTTATGTGTGGCAATCCACAACCGCTGTTGGCTGTCTTCTTCGATATCCAGCACCAGCGGATTTGCGAGCGTATTTTTTTCGCCGGGATTGTAGGCAAAATGCTCAAATTTGCGATTGCTGCGGTCGTGGCGGCTCAGCCCGAGTTCGGTTCCCACCCACAGCTCGCCGCCGCGACTTTCGCCGATGGCGTAAATTCGATTGTTTTTCAAACTCGTTTGGATAAATGGCGAATGCGTGATTTGCGTAAATTCTGCCGCATGCGGGTTTTGGCGAAACGCTGGATCATTTAAATTGAGGGTGTGTAATCCGCTTTCCGAACCGGCGTATAACACATTTTGGTTATCGATAAACAGCGACATTATTCCGTTTTTCAATAAATTAGAATTTTCGGATGTGAAAAGGTGTCTGTCGGAAACGGCTTTTTTATCGAACGTCAGTCGCAGCAGTCCGTCGCCGGTGCCCAACCAGATTGCGCCATCGTTATCCAGCGCAATCGGTGAGCGAAGGGTGCTCATTTTGCCGGGCGTATCTGCATAAATCGGGTATTGGGTGTATTCGCAGGTGCGCATATCGAAGCGGTAAAAAAATTGCGGCGTGGTAAAAAACAGCTCATTTTGCGCATTTTTGACGTGGTGAAAGCAGTTGTTGTCGGTTTCCGTGAAACGAAAATGGCGAATGCCACCGGTTGCCGGATCGAAACGATTCAGCCCGGTATTGCCGCTGACCCACAAAATTCCTGCGTCGTCCTCATCAACGAACCAGATGGTGTCATCCAGCAGCGTATTTGCGGAATCCTTCGGATTGTGCCGGAAGGCCCGAAAGGTTTCCGTTTCGTGATCGAAACGGTTCAGCCCGCCGCCAAAAGTGCCGATCCACAGCGTTCCGCGGCTGTCTTCAAAAATATCCCAAATCCAGTTGTTACTGATACTTAGCGAGTCTGCCGGATTGTGTTTGAATATTTTAAATTCGTATCCGTCGAAGCGGTTCAAACCGGCTTGCGTGCCAAACCACATAAAACCGCGACTGTCCTGAAATATGCTGTTGACCGTGTTTTGCGACAGCCCGTCGGCGATGCTGTAATGAATAAATTTTGGCTGATTTTGCGGGAAGACTGGCGCGAAAAGGATAAAGAATAAAGAATACAGGATAAAAGGAAGGTAAAAGTGAAAAGGTGAAAGGTAAAGGGTAACCCTGGCTCTCATTTGAAAACATTCCCACTTCAACGCGATTTTCTTCACTTTATCCTTAATCACTTATCCGTTATCCTTCTTTCAGGGATGTTCCGAAACCCAGGTTTCGCCGTCGGCAGCGACCTCTTTTTTCCAGATCGGCACAATGGCTTTCAGCCGGTCGATGACATATTGGCAAGCGGCAAATCCCTCTTTGCGATGCGGCGTGCTGACGGCGATTACCACCGCGGTTTCGCCGATATCGAGTACGCCAACGCGGTGGGACACCGCAATTTTGCGAACCGGCCACTGCTTTTTCGCTTCGTCGATGATGCGTTGGATCATTTTACCGGCCATTTCCGGATACGCTTCGTATTCCAGCCGCACAACCGCTTTGCCGTGTGAATGGTTGCGCACCGTGCCTATAAATGTGTTCAGCGCACCGCAATCGTCCGAATATGCAGCGTCGATAACTTTTTGAATATCAATAGCTTCGGCGGTTATTTTGATCATTTATCCCCCGCTCACCGGTGGAATAATTGCCAGTTCGTCGCCATCGTGCAGCGCGTCGCTTCTTTCCGCATATTCCTGATTGATCGCGACCATGAACGAATTCAGCTCGGCGAATTTCGGATAAGTTTCCCGTAGTTTTGCCAACGCCGTTTCGACTGTGGCAGCTTCCGGCAGTTCCAGTTGCAACACGGTTTTGCCGGTCATTTCCCGGGCGATGGCGAATAATTTGATTGTTATTTTCATCATATTTTTTGCTTTTATTTGACACAGAGGCGCAGCGCGCTGAGATATATTTTTGGTTCTAAAATGCTGTTACGCAGAGCTTAGAATTACCAAATAGCATCCTGAGTAAACTGATCGCGTCTGTTTGCGATCGGTTGTATCGAAGGGTGCGACCCGGTAAACGATCACCGCACCCTTCGATACGCCCTTTCAGGGCTACTCAGGATGCTGGTTTGTAGAAATATTAATTTGCCGCATAACGTCAGTTATTAAGTGTGATTTTTTTCGACGGAAAAATGTAAGCCAAAAACAGCGGATAGTCAAATGTTGATCGGTGAGTGGCAATAAAAAAAGGGCGCAAAATGCGCCCTTTCGGTTGTAAAACATGTTGCAACAATCGAATTACATTTCTTTCAACTGCGCGTCGATCATGCCTGCCAAATAAGCGCGGTGGGCTTTGGTGCCGCTGTCCGGCGAGCTGGCAGATGTCATCATCTGGTGTATATTTTTCAGGTGATAATACGCCAATCCTTTCGATACGTGATCGTATGTGGATTTACCGTCTTCACCCATGATCGCCAATAAACGATTCACGTATTCCACCTGCAATCCTTTGCGGAAGTTGTTGACAGAACCGGACTTATCCGCATCGAAAATAGCTGCGGTCAGGTCGTCCATCATTTCGTGAAGCGGGTAACCGTTGCCATACAATTCGGTGTCGCTCATCCGTTCCATCACGTTTTGGTGCAGCAAATGAGCCAGTACACCGCGCTGAACTGCCAACACCCGCGAATGGATTTTCGGGTCTTCCGGTGCGCCGAAATGGTTAAAACCGCGACGCTGCGATTGCAAATAGTTGTAAATATTATTCGGGCTGTCGAACGCATTTGGTGCAAATGCGTATGTTGCCAATGCTTCCATCGCACGTTTTTGGTCGGCGCGGGAAACCGGTGTAAACGGCTTGGTTGCGCCCGGCTGTCCGGCATAGGCACGATCCACATAAACGCCGCCAACATAGCGGGAAACAACCCGCAGCGAGTTAAAATGGAATCCCGTTGAAATCAGATATGCGTCGCGCAATTCCTGATACGACTGGTTTTCGGTTTTGAATTTGGTCATCAAATTGCCGGTAATTTCTTTGCTCAACTGAATTTGACCGAGCGCGAAGTTAACCGCATCGCTGGACATATCGCCGGTGTTGACGCGCGGGTCGAGCGCCTTTCCGGGCGAACGCATATCGTCCGCATCGTTGCCGAACGCCAACGCCGGATCGGTTGATTTGGCGAGATGCGCATCCATTTTTTTCGAATCGTTCAATTCCGGTGAATAGCCAAACTGGATCGCCCAAATGTCGTACGGACCGGGAACAGTGGTGTAATATTGCCCCTGCTGTTGTCCGTTTGTGGCAAAATTGATTGCCGGATAATCCATCACCGATCCGGTGAGACCGGTTTTTTTGGTAGCGTTTTTGTTCGCCAGCGTGGTCATATCGTTCATCTGGCTGGCTCTCATATTGTGGTTCAACCCGAGGGTGTGACCCACTTCGTGCAGCAACAGATAATAAATCGATTCGTCAATCAACGCTTTGTGCTCTTTATACGGCTTGCCGAACGCACTCAGCGCGGTGGTGCCGAACATGTTGTTCATGTGCAAATGGTTGTTCAGCGTGCAATACTGGTGATCAAAATTTTCCAGCATAAATTCCGGCATCGCGGCTTCGTCTTCGATCAGCGCGGTGTCAAAAATTTTGCCGTAATTTACGCGATTGGTGATGAACACGTACTCCAGCATCACGTCCGCACCCAAAATTTGTCCGGTTCGCGGATTCACAAAGCTGGGACCGTAGCCGCCAAACGGCGGATTCGGGGAAGATGTCCAGCGCAGCACGTTGTAGCGGATGTCGCCGGCATCCCAATCGGCATCGTCCGGCTGCTCTTTTACGACCACTGCATTTTTGAATCCGGCTTTCTCATACGCGATATTCCACGACATCACCGCATCTTTAATCACGCCGCGAATTTCTTTGGGCGTGGTGTTTTCGATCCACCAGACAATCGGCTCAACCGGTTCGGAAACCGCTGCACCGGGATTTTTCTTTTTCAAATGCCAGCGATGAATCAGGTCGCGATAAGGTGTTGCAGATGTTGAGGTTAAGTCCGTCACCTGCGTCATAAAATAGCCCACGCGCGGATCATCGTAACGCGGTTTGTAATCATTTTTCGGCACTTCGATGAAACTGTGCTGGGCGCGAACGCTCACCACGCGGGCATCGGTTGCGCCGGCGCCGGGCGATTTTTCCGGAGAATCATCTTCGTAAACGTATTCGACAACCACATCCGTATTTTGCGGATAGCTGCGAATGCCGATCAACTTGGTTTTATCCTTACTGAGCCGGCCGAGTTTGTAACCCTGCCAGGTGCGCGGATACGCCGGTTTGATCATCTCCACTTCTTCGCCGAGGAAAAAGCCGTCGGCTTTTACCAGATACGCGGTTTCCAGCGAATCCTTGGCTTCCACTTTCAGCACGGCCAGCGGTGCGGAGCGAATGTTGGCCGTTTGCGCATTGTGCAACGCATTTTCCGGATCGAAATAATAGGAAGTGTTTTCTTCAACAAATTCAATTTTGTCGAAATGCTTCTGGATCGAGAAAATTTTGCTGCCGCGATATTGCCCGCGGAAAAATCCGGAGCCCACAACCCCATCCTGAATGTGGTTGAAATAAATATACTCTTTGCCGATCTGATCTTTTTTGATTTCGAGGAATGTGGAGCCATCTTCCTTATTTTGGTAGATAGTGAAGAGACCTTGAAAGACGTCGTGATCCTTCACTTTGTCTTTAATATACGTCTCTTTTTTCTTCTCCTCTTTTTTCTCGTCCTTTTTATCGGACTTGCTTTCATCCGCTTTTTCGGCTTTCGCAGCGGAATCTGCCGGTGCCGGTTTTTCCTGCGCAAAAGCCGCGCTTCCGGCAAAACCAGCCAGCATCGCAAACACCAGCACGCCAATGACGGTTCGTTTCATTTTGTCTCCTTTACAGTTGGTTGAACGAACGTTGCATTTATTAAGTATTTGAAAAATAGATCTTTATGTTAAACACCAAAAAGCCGGAATCAGCTGTTTTATTCGGAGATTCCTGCATTCGCAGGAATGACAACTGATTTTTTTCTGTCACCCCTGCGAATGCAGGGGTCTCCAGGCTCATATTATCGCAGTTGTTTTCTGCTCATAATTCGGATTGTAGATTCAAAAAAATTACTCATACTTCAACGATTTCACCGGATTGGCCAGCGCCGCTTTTATCGCCTGAAAACTGACCGTGAGCAGCGCAATCATCAGCGCCAAAACCGCCACCAGCACAAATGTGAGCGGCTGAATGTGAATCTTGTAAGCGAAATTATCCAGCCACCGGTTCATTGTCCACCATGCCAGCGGCGAGGCAACAACACTGGCGACGAGCACCAGAAAAATAAAATCGCGGGAGAGCAGCACCAAAATATTGGGAACAGTGGCACCGAGCGTTTTGCGAATACCAATTTCTTTGGTGCGCTGTTCGGCAGAAAACGCGCCAAGTCCAAACAAACCGAGACACGCTATGATAATAGCCAGCGCGGCAAAAATCAAAAAGATTTTCCCCAGTTTTGTTTCATTGGTGTAGAGATTGGCAAAATCTTCGTCCAAAAAGGTGTAATGGAACGGTACGCCGGGCAAAATATTGCCCCATTCGCTTTCGAGATGCGCCAGCACCGGCGCGATATCCGTCGGCTGCGCTTTCACTACCATATAGTTGATTGGTCCGGGCCAGCGTTCCAGCGGCAAAATGAGCATCGGCGCAATCGGGTTGTGCAGCGATTGAAAATTGAAATCCTTCACCACGCCGATCACCCGGCAAAGCTGCGCCGTTCCGGTGCCGTGCCACTCCAGTTCCTCGCCGATGGCGTCCTCCGGTTGCAGCCAGCCAAAGGTTTTCGCAGCGGTTTCGTTGATGATCACCGCTTCGCTGGTATCGGTGGCAAATTCACGGGAGAAATTGCGTCCGGCAATCAGCGGAATATCCATCGCTGTCAAAAAATGATCATCCACCGGCAAAGTGGTCATTTCGAATCGCTCCTCCGCAGCGCTGCCCGGTTTCATCCACGGTGTATTTAAAATTCCTTTTCCCGGCAGGAACACCGCAGATGCAACGGATTGCACGCCGGTATGTTGCAAAAATGCGTTTCGCAATGCGTCCGTATGCGATTGGGCGCCTTCGTTATTTGCGGAAACGGTGATCACCTGTTCGGTGTTCAAGCCCAATTTCTGATTGCGTAAAAACTGCAATTGTTGATACAGCAGCACCGTGCAAGCGATCAAAATTATGGACACACAGAACTGGAAAACCACCAGCAATTTTCGCAAACCGCCTTTTCCGGACTGACTGAATCCGGCGGTTTTGAGCGTGCGGATGGGGCTGAATGACGACAGCACAATCGCCGGAAATGCGCCGCCCAGCAAACCGGTAACGGCAATGGAACCGAGCGACAGCAGCAAAATGAGCCGGAAATTTTCGGAAATGTCCAGAGTGAGCGATTTGCCGGACAGATCGTTGAAAAACGGCAACGCGAGCTGCGCGATGAGCAGCGCAACCGGCAACGCCAGCAGGCTGATCAGCAGCGATTCACCCAAAAATTGTTTGACGAGCTGTCCGCGATACGCGCCGAGCACTTTGCGCATCCCGATTTCTTTGGCGCGATGCGCCGATCGCGCGGTTGCCAGATTCATGTAATTGATGCAGGCGATCAGCAAAATGAACAGCGAAATCGCCGCGAAAATGTAAACGTAAAGCATATCGCCGCCGCCCGGCAACTCCGATTTTCGCTGCGAATGCAGATGGATATCCGAGAGCGGCTGGAGCTGCAATCCGTAAGTTCTGCCGAATGTGGCAGCCATTTCGTCGTGCATGTGCGTATCCACAAAAGCGGGTAATTTTTCGGCAATCGCTGCGGGATCGCTGCCGTTTTGCAACAAAACGTAGGTGTAAATCTGGAAAAAGGCATGCCAGATGGAGAGCGTTTCATCGCCTGCCAGCGTTTCCAGCGATGCAAATGAGCCGAGCAAATCGAATTGGAAATGGGAATTTTTGGGCAGATTTTCGATGACCGCGGTAACGGTCAACGTGTGCTGATTGTCAAATGTCAGCGATTGCCCGACGGCATCGGATTTCCCGAAATATTTTTTGGCGGTAGCGCGGGTGAGCACCACGGAAAACGGATTTTTTAACGCATTTTGCAGATCGCCGGCAATCACATCCGCCGAAAACACGCTGAAAAATGCGCTGTCCGCCCACCAAAAATTGGTTTCGGTGAACTGTTGTTCTGCCAGTTTAACGGTGGGATTTCCCCATTTCACCAGCCGCACGCTTTCGCTGATTTCCGGGAAATCGGTTTTCAGCGCCGGCGCGATCGGGAAACTGGTCACTGCCAGCGGAATTTCGTTGTTGCCAACTTTGAAATCGGTGACGACACGGTAAATATTTGCCGCATTTTTGTGGTGACGATCGAAACCGAGTTCGTCCACCACAACCATCAAAATAAGGATGCAGCAGGCGATGCCGAGCGCCAGTCCGGCAATATTGATGAATGAATACGCTTTGTGTTTGCGCAAATTACGCAACGCAATCAGCAAATAATTCCGGAACATGAGCAAACTCCAGTAAATGGTGTGATGGATAAATCCGGGAACAGAAGCAAAGGTTTGCCGCCAATACCACAAATTTGCCTGCAATCTCCCGTTTTCCCGGTGGATTTCGCGGTAAATTTCCTCAAAATCACCCACAATCGCATGGCGATGCGATGCCACCGTCAGCGATTTCATCAGCCAACGGGCGATTTTGGGTGCATGTGCACAATCATTTTGGATTAAATTTTTACTCATTTCCGAATTTTTTTAAGCGTTTAGTGATAGTTTTAGGCGTAACATGATTTTTTAGGCGCTTCGTGAAGCGCCTTTACCTAGCCTTCCCGGAGAGAAATATCCGGCAACCCGCTCCACATCACTTCGTGAACGCGACGCGCCTCGTTCAGCGCCGCCATTCCCGCTTTGGTGAGCCGGTAAAAGCGTTTCGCCATTCCGCCGCGCTCCGGGGTCGGTTCGCCCTGCTGCGCGATGAGGTAGCCTTTGCGAACCAGCCGGTCCAGCGGCACGTAAATCCCGCCAATGGAATATTCCAGTCCGGCAGTATCCGCCAAATGCTGCCGGATGGTAATGCCATAGGCGTTGCCCTGCAACTTCCACACTGCCAGCAAAATCAATTCTTCGGTTCGACTGATGATGTCCAAAAACGGCTCCTTTCCGCATTTATGGGAACACTTACTGAAATTTTTGCAAAAAAGTTACATTATTTTTTCTAAAAAATAGAAAAAATGTTTTTATTGAAAAAAATAATGCGATTCAAGCTTGGAGCAAAATGAATGCAATGAGGGAAGTTGAGATTCCTGCATTCGCAGGAATGGCAGACTGCCAACCCTACTCCAAATGAGCACTTTTGGCGCGAATACAGAAATCGCCGGATTCAACGGCAAATCACTTTTCCGATTTTCCGCTGTGAAAAATGCCCCGATTCTTTGATATTAGGGCTTTGACTGAACAACATTTCGGACGACAAATTCGGGGAAAATCATGAAAAAAATACGTTGGGGAATAATGGCGGCGGGGAAAATCGCGAATGCGTTCGCGTATGGATTGTCAACGCTGCCGGATGCGGAACTGGTGGCCATCGGTTCGCGATCGCAGGAAAAAGCGGATGCGTTTGGCGAGAAATACAACATCCCGCATCGCCACGGCAGTTACGCAGCGCTCGCCGAAAACCCGGAAGTGGACGCTATTTACGTGGCATCACCGCATATTTTTCATTTCAACGATGCGCTGCTTTGTCTGCAAAACGGGAAAGCGGTGCTCTGCGAAAAAGCCTTTACCATCAACGCGAAAGAGGCGCGGGAGCTGATCGACTTTGCCCGAAACAACCGGTTGTTTTTGATGGAAGCGATGTGGTCGCGCTTTCTGCCGTCACACATTCGTTTGCGGGAAATGCTCGCGCAAAACATCATCGGCGAGTTGCAAACGATGCACGCGGAACTGTCGTTCAACCTGCCGCGCAATCCCGCCGGACGATTGTACGCGCCGGAACTCGGCGGCGGCGCGCTGCTCGATTTGGGCATTTATCCGCTGTCGCTGGTGTCGATGGCATTCGGGACGCCGGATCGCATTACGGGTTTGGCAACGATGAGCGACACCGGCGTGGATGTGCAATCCGCGGCTGTTCTCGGCTATCGCGACGGGCAGCTGGCAACCATTCATTCATCGATGCAAACCTACGGAAATGTCGGTGCGGTGATCGTCGGCAGCGAAGGTCGGATTTACATCGATGCGCCGATCCACAAACCGAAACACCTGCGGCTCTGTTTAAACGACCAGCCGGAGCAAATTATCGAAACGCCGTATGAAGAAAATGGCTATCAGTACGAAGCGGCGGAAGTCCAGCATTGCCTGCGCGACGGCCGGCTGGAAAGCGATATTATGCCGCTGGATGAATCGCTGGGGCTGATGGAAATCATGGATGAATTGCGGCGGCAGTGGGGACTGGCTTATCCCACTGAAAGGGGTAAAGAGTAAAGGATAAAATGGCGGGAATCGGTTCTGCCGGGTTTATCGGGCAGCGCTTTCGGCGATGTTCGAATGTGGTTCGGTTGCCGGATAACGCAGCGTCACCGTGAATTTGGTGAGCGGATCGTCAATTTCACCGAATGGCTCACCGTTCAGACAAATCCAGGCGTGTCCGTCGATATCGCCATCGGCTGTTTTGGCAACGCCAAAAATCAGCGAAACCGGATAATTTTCGCTGCGCAAAAAATGATACATCACCAGCGATTGTTTCATGCAATTCGGGTGCAGCGGGCGAATGCGGATGCGCAACAGCGTTTGCACCAACGCCAGCAATCGCTCCGGCGATACGCCGTTCAGCACGCCAACTTTCGTTTTTTCGTAAAATGCGACCAGTTGCGGCATCGTCAATTTGCGCCGCAATACGGGATAAATCAGCAACAGCCAAAATGCCCGCAGCACCACACGCTTTTCCCGCCGGTCCAGCCGCATAAATTTTCGAATGGATTGCATCATTTTTTTGCGTCCTTTTCACCAGGCAATTGTTGATGCATGATTAAACGATACGTCCCAAATCCCATTTTTTCCCAAAAATTGACGCCGGAAAGATTTTCTTTCATCACCATCAAAACGATTTCGGAAATCCCCTGCGATTGCAGCCAGTTTTTGGCAAATTCGACCAACGCTTTGCCAACTCCGGATTGGCGAAATTGCGGTTCGATGTAACAATCCTGAATCATCCCGTGCGGAATGTAAGTGAATTTCGGCTGCACACTTAATTTTTTGTTTTTCCAAAACTTAAGGATGTTTCTTCGCCGGCTCGGGTTGCTTCCGTCTCGTACTAAAATCCAAATAAATCCGGCAATTTGCCCGGCATCCGCGACAAATATTTTTTCGTGCGATCTGTTTAATTTCAAACGCAGTTCGTTCGCCCAATCAAAATCGGGATTCTCGATCACAATTGGCGAAAATTCGATTTGCTCCGCCAAAAATGAGCGATACAATCGCTCCAGTGCCGGAATGTCCGCGATAGTTGCTTCTCTGATTTCAAAATGATGCGATTGGTTCACGAAAAATAATCCTGCGGATTTAACAACCATCGGGAAATTGATAGTTGCGCCGGAAAATTACCATCAAAAAAATTCAACGGCATGCGAATGCGCACAGAAAAACGATCGATTTTCACAACGAAAATATTCATTCTCCCGTTTTGATTGGCGAATTTTGTTCGTATTTTAACGAACTGCCCGTTTCGGGCAGAAAATATTGAACGGTTTATCGCGGCAATTTGCGGCAAAAATTTCAGGTTGAAAATGGTAGAAATTATCGAAATATATCCCGGCGGCATCGCGGAAGAATTGGGCATCGAAGCGGGCGATCACATCGTTTCCATCAACGGAAAAATTATCGAAGACCCGCTGGATTACCGCTTTTACATCACCAACGAAGAGATCGATCTGGTGGTAAAACAGGGCGATGAAGAGGTCACTTTCGAGATCGAAAAAGATTACGACGACGACCTTGGACTGGAACTGCAGGAGATGAATATTCGCGCCTGCGGCAATAGCTGCATCTTCTGTTTTGTGTATCAAAATCCCAAAGGCATGCGCAAAACCATCTATTTTAAAGATGAAGATTTCCGGTTTTCGTTTATGTACGGGCATTACACCACGCTGACAAACACCTCAAAAGAAGACCTGCAACGCATTGTGGAACAACGACTTACACCACTTTATATTTCTGTTCACGTAACCGACACGGAATTGCGGAAAACGATGCTGGGCATCAAATTTGATGACCGGTTATTTGAAAAAATCAATTTTCTCACCGAAAACGGGATCGAACTAAATTGCCAGATTGTGCTTTGCCCGGAGCTCAACGATGGCAAACATCTCGATAAAACCATCGAGGATTTGAAAAAATATTTCCCGACAATCCAGTCGGTGGCCATCGTGCCGGTGGGGCTCACCAAACACCGCAAAAATTTGTTCAAACTGAATCCGGTAACGGTGGAATATGCCCTAAAAACCATCGCGGAAACGGACGAACGCCGCGAAAAACTGAGAGCCGAATTGGGCAGCTCATTTATTTATTTATCTGATGAATTTTACATCAAAACCAACACGCCCATCCCGGAAAATGAGTATTACGAAGAATTTTGGCAGCAGGAAAACGGTGTGGGACTCACCCGCGATTTGATGAATAAATTTGAAGACGAGCTGCCGGAGTTGCGCAATCCCGCAAATCGTCCGCTGAGCATCAGTTTGGTGACCGGAACGCTGGGCGCGGAAGTGCTCAAAACCTATTTTATGCGTAAATTGAACCAGATTCCCGATATGTTTTTCAAATTACATCCGATTGTCAACGAATTTTATGGCGACAGCATTGTGGTTTCCGGGCTGCTGGTCGGGCAAGATATTTTGAAGCAATTGAAAGAGCAACGCACCGGCGATTACATCATTTTGCCGCCGGAATGCGTCAACGAAAACGGCGTTTTTCTCGATGAAATGACCCTGCCGGAGCTGCAGCTGCGTCTCGGTAAAAAGGTGATCGCTTTCCCGGGAACGTTTACGGAGTTGTTCGAGCGGATTGCAGAGCTTGAAGGCGTTGCGGTTTGATGATTTGGTGATCAGCAAAAACCACCGTTCGACGACGCTCAGGGTTCGTCATTGCCAAAATTCAGCCAATTTAAAATAACATCCACCATTTTCTGCGGATTTTTTGCCCAGTTAAAATGATCGTAACCCGGATTTCGCGGATCGTTTTTTGCGAGATGGATTTGGGTAACCTGTTGATTTTTCTCGAATTTACCGAGCAGATGATCGACCGCAAACTTCGGTGCGAGCAAATCGCCCGCGACGGAAATTGCCAACACCGGAATTTTAATTTCCCGCAATCCGGCTTCGTAATCGAAATCGGCGTTGTCCACAATGTAATCGCCACAGCGCGATTGGCGGCTCCAGTCGCGGATAACGCCGCGCGATTCCAGCCCGCCAAAGCCCATCCGGTGCCCCGGATAAAAGCCGAGCAATTCCGCCGTCAATCGAATTATAGCCACTGCCATTTTCAATTTCCAACGCGCCCATCCCCGCCACGCTTTTTGATACACGGAACATGACGTCAGCAAAATCAAACCATCGATAGCCTTGGGATATCGTCCCGCAAACAGCGATCCGATTTTCCCGCCGAGACTATGCCCGAGCAGCACTATTTTCTTCACCGGAAATAGCTGCCGGATATTGGCAATCGTTTCTACATAATCGATAGTGATCATTTCCTGATAGCCAAAACTGACCGATCGCGACGGGCGAATATTGGAGTTGCCGTGTCCGCGATGATCGGCGATAACCGCCGCAATATTTCGCGATGCCAGCTCCGCCGCGAATGATTCGTAAAAAGATGCGCGAACGCCCATCGCCGGAAATATGGCGATTAGCGTATTTTTTTCATCCGGTTGCTGCGGTTCAAAAATCGTGAGTGTATTGTGCGTGTTGTCGCTAAAGGTGAGGTCAAGCTGTTTTCTGTTCATCTTTTTGTAAACCTAAGTAGTCATTTTACAAATATTTGACGAATACAATTTGATGTTTGCACTGAATACCGTTTTCAACAATTGGTTGGGTATAATTCTTTACGAAATAATTTTTGTTGATTGTTGTTATTTCGAATCCCATTTGCTGGTACAAAGCAATTTGTCCAATACTGGAATTCCCCGTGGCAATTTTTAATTGGCGCAATCCGTTGTTTCTGCAAAAGTCGATGGCATGTTGCAATAGTTTTTTGCCGATACCACGTCCCTGAAATTTTTCTGCAACAGCAATATTTTTGATCTCAGCTACCGTTTTACGGAGAAAAATGAGGACGTACACGCCAACAATATCACCGTCCAAACTTGCGACGGCACAGATGCTTTTGTTGAGATAAGTTTTTATTTTTTCTTCGGATGGATCAGCAAGTAACAGCAGATGAACCGGCGCATTTTCCGGTTCTTTCAAAAATTTTATTTCAGTAAACATTGGGTAATACCCATTTATTTCTCAATCAATCCCATTTTTTTGGCGCGTTCCTGCCAGTTTTGGCGGGCGAGTTCCTGCATGTCGGTTGCGGCATCGGTTTCGTCCACAATTTCCAAACCGAGCAATGTTTCGATCACATCTTCCAACGTCACAATGCCTGCGAGGCTGCCGTATGAATCGTAAACAACCGCAATTTGCTCCCGTTTGGATAGCAGCGAAGTGAAAATTTTGCGAATGCTCAAATCAAAACTAAACGCGCTAATTGGGCGGGAAATATCCTTTAACTTGTTGTTTCCTTTTTCTTTAATAAGATATTCCAGAATAACATCTTTGAGGACATATCCGGTAATCGATTCGCTGGTTTCGCCAAAAACGGGAATCCGCGAAAACTTGACCGGCTGATGTTTTTCGTAATATTCCCGGATGGTCAGTTCTTCGTTGGCCATCGCCACAACCGATCGCGGCGTCATGATTGAATCCGCACGAATTTGGCTGAAGCGCATCAAATTGTGGATGATTTTCGATTCATCTTCGTTGAACACGCCTTCGCGATGCCCGATTTTCCCCATCACCGATAATTCTTCCCGGCTGATCGATTTCTCAAGCTCCTTCCCTTTCAGCATTTTGGTGATGAATTGGCTGAGCCAGATAAACGGCTTCATCACAATCATCACCAACCACAGCGATCGGGTGGTAAACGGCACCAGTTTTTTCCAATATGTTGCGCCAATAGTTTTGGGGATAATTTCAGATAAAACAAGGATTGCCAGCGTCATTGCCGTTGCAACTACCGCTTCGATGGAAAACGGCAGCTCTCGCCCGAGCATGACCAGTTTTCCGCTGCCAAAAGTATCTTCCGCCATCGCCCCGACACCCACCGCACCAACCGTGTGGGCAATGGTGTTCAACGATAAAATAGCCGACAGCGGCTCATCGATATTATGTTTCAGCTTAGCCAAGCGCTCCGCAAAAGGATGCCCCTCGGCACGTTTTATTTCAACAAAAGATGCCGGAATGCTCAGCAAAACGGCTTCCCAAATGGAGCAAATAAAGGAGAATCCGATGGAAATTAGCGCAAAAAGTAGTAGTAGCATGTGTTTGTTTTTTTCAATTTTTAGAATCTGTTGCCATCCCGGACAACCGGATTTGGCAACACTGGTTTCTGTAAAAATTTAAGTTACTCTGAATTGAGGCGATCTTCAAGATGTTTTGCTAATGGTTAGCTTTTTGGGGAAGAATTGTGAATAGGGCATCATCTAACCTATTGTTTTTCTGACAGTTGATCGATCAACGGAATTAGCTTTTCAATGGTCACATGTTCCATAATTACCACCTTAAACCAGTTGGGACTGGCGTGGTTATCGGGCACCAGCCCGAATGCTTCTGCCGTTTTGCGCGGCACAAATTCCTGTTTGATGGTCACAATATTGGACATCGGGTGGCGATAGTAACCGATGTTCAACCGGTCCAGATTTTCGCAGAGCCAGTCGGTGCGTTTTTGCAAAATGAAGATTTTTTCCTGCCAGCCAAACGGGCCGTTTTTCATCAAAATCATCCAGATGGCCACAGCGTTTGCACCGGAGCGGCTGCCGATCAGCGTGAAATCCTCGCCCTCCACATAGCTGGCGGATTTGGTGTTGGCGTGCTGAATCCAGCCTTTGCGAATGAGGAAAATGCCCGTGCCATAGGGCGCCTGCACCATTTTGTGGGCATCCAGCGTTACCGATGTAATTTTGGGATTAGAAAAATTCAGGTTGGTCGTTTGATCGGTAAACGGGTAGTAAAATCCGCCATATGCACCGTCCACATGAATACGGTATTCGCACGATTGCTGATCGAGTAAATCGCTGTAAATATTCACGTTATCTACGGAGCCGAACATGGTTGTCATCATATTGGCGACAACGATAAAATAGCGTTTGCCGTTGCTCCGGGCGGATTCTATCGCGGCTGCAACCGCCGGCGCATCGATCGTTCGATCTTCCGGATTCACCGCAACGCTGATTTTTTCCACACCCAAAACATTCGCAGCTTTATCCATCGAATAATGGCTGTCCACCGAACAAAGCACACAAATTTCCGATGGCTTCGCGTTGTGTTTGCGCATAAAATAATTGCGATACACCCAAATCGCCTGCATGTTCGCCTCTGTGCCGCCCGACGCGACGTAACCGTCCTGCTCGCCAAAATTTCCGCCCAAAATTTCCGATGCGCAAATTTCGATCACTTCTCGTTCGATTTCCTGCGTTCCGCCAAAAAAATGTTCAGATTTTCCCAACGTGTGGCAGCCGATGTGATTGGGATTGTGCACCAGCGTAGAAATAAACGGCGCTTCTTTTAAAAATGGCGCGTCCTGATAAAACACTTTGCTATCCAGATGCGATGCCGGAATCCCCAAAATATTCTGTTCAAAATAATTGACGTTTTTATCCAGCGCACCAAAAATCCGCGCTTTTATTTGTTCCTGATTTTTCTTTTCCCACAGTTTCATTGGTTTTCCGGGAGGTTTCGCCATCGTTAATTGTTAGGTTTATTTTTAAAAAACTGGACCGTTTGAACAAATGCAACACCTGCGGCAAACGAACCGCCGCACAGCGCAATAATATCAACCAGCCGCGCGGTTTCACGCATCGACTCTGCTGCTGCAAACACGACTGCCATTGCGGCAATTAATCCGATAATCAGTCCAATCGCTCTCAACCGCATTTTTTTCGGCGAAATTTCTGCTGTTTTGTTCACCGGTTTTTCTTTCTTCTTTTGAATTACAGAATCCAACCGCTGCCGTATTTTTCGATGCAATCAGATTTTCAGCGAACCCCGAAATCCCCTGGCTGCGTAATACGATTCCGCACCGTTGTGATAGGTAAACACATGATCGTAGCGCCGGTCACAAAAGATGGCGCCGCCGCGTTTTCTGATCGCTGCGGGTGTTTTCACCCAGCTCGACGTTTTCAGATCAAAATCACCCAATTTTTGCAGTTCCCGGTATTCTTCTTCTGTTAAAATCTCCACGCCGATATCGGCTGCCACATCAATTGCATTGTTCTTTGGCTTATGTTCTTTCCTCGCTTCCAACGCCTCACGGTCGTAACACAAGCTCCGGCGACCTTTGGGGCTTTCCGCTGCGCAATCATAAAAAATATACTCACCCGATGCTTTATCGAATCCGACAACATCCGGTTCGCCGCCAGTTTGTTCCATCTCGTTGAGCGACCACAGTTTTTCAGGATTTGCTGCCAATCTAACCTGCACGTTTGCCCACTCAATCCCTGAATGGCGATTCATATTTTCCTCAAAACGTGCCTTTAAAATGCTAAATAATGCGTCTATTTGATGCGGTGATAACTCAGCTTTTTTACCATTGATCATTTATTCAACCTCCTTTGAAAACACCGGGAAACATTCATGGCTTTCGCGGGACCAATTGCGCTGGAACGCTTACATATTCCGGCGATACTGCCCGCCAATCTGATACATTGCGGTCAACATTCGTCATACCGAAGCGAACTTGAACCACACCTTCAAACAAAGCATCAAACGATCTCCAGCAGACCATATTCTGTGTATTTATGTAATAATTCGATTTGTTCGATGTGCTTAATAAGCATTTCAGCAACTACCTGAGTGGATTGATTTCCGATTCGAAGCAACACAACTTTTGGCGGGTATCCTTTCTTCAAGAGAAAGTTAGAAAAATCGTCATCGTTTGTTACGATGATAGCCTGATTTGCTTTTGCCCAATTCCATATTTTTATATCCGATGGCGGCAGCGATAACCCGATCTTATTTACATGATACACTTCTTTGAAAACGGGACTGATTTGTTTTATTAACCGCCAGGAAAGGTTCGCATCGAGCAGTAGTTTCATGATCAGGCTGCAACAATTTTGGAAATTTTTTCACGGTTTGCTGCAAACGATAATGCCACTAAAATGTGGTCATGGGATAATTCCGGAAAATCGGATAAGATTTCATCATAAGTCATGCCGGACGCCAGCCACTGTAAAATATCCTGCACCGCAATTCGCGTTCCTTTAATGCATGGTTTGCCAAACCGTATTCCCGGGTTGATGCTGATATACTTTGTGTAATTTTCCATCATTGACCTACATTATTATGACATTTAATAGAATATATTCAATTCCTTTTATTAGGGCAAGTATTCACTTCTCACATATTCCGGCGATACTGCCCGCCCACCTCATACAGCGCAGCGGAAATCTGACCGAGCGATGCAAATTTGCAGACTTCCATTAACTGTTCGAATACATTTTCATTGTGGATTGCCGCTTTTTTGAGCGATCGCAGCGTGGAAGTTGCGGCTGCCGCGTTGCGCGATTCGTATGCTTGCAGGTTGAGAATTTGCTGCTCTTTTTCCGCAGTTGTGGAGCGAATGATTTCTTTCGGCAGCACAAATTCGGAGCCGGATTTGCTCAAAAACGTGTTCACGCCGATGATCGGCAACTCGCCGCTGTGCTTCAGCGATTCGTAATACAGCGATTCTTCCTGAATTTTGTTGCGCTGATACATCGTTTCCATCGCGCCGAGAACGCCGCCCCGATCGGTGATGCGCCGGAATTCTGCCAGCACCGCTTCTTCCACCAAATCCGTCAATTCCTCAATAATAAACGCGCCCTGCAACGGATTTTCATTTTTTGCCATTCCAAGTTCTTTATTAATAATCAGTTGGATCGCCACTGCACGACGCACCGATTCCTCTGTTGGTGTGGTAATCGCCTCGTCATAAGCGTTGGTGTGCAGGCTGTTGCAATTGTCGTAAATCGCATACAGCGCCTGCAGCGTGGTGCGGATATCGTTGAAATCAATTTCCTGCGCGTGCAGCGAACGCCCGGAAGTCTGGATGTGATATTTGAGCATCTGCGACCGCGGATTCGCGCCGTATTTGTATTTCATCGCTTTTGCCCAGATGCGCCGCGCCACACGGCCGATCACCGCGTATTCCGGATCGACGCCGTTGCTGAAAAAGAACGACAAATTCGGCGCGAAATCGTCGATGTGCAGCCCGCGACTGAGGTAATATTCCACAAACGTAAACCCGTTTGACAGCGTAAATGCCAACTGCGAAATGGGATTCGCACCCGCCTCGGCGATGTGATACCCGGAAATCGACACCGAATAAAAATTGCGCACCTTGTTTTCCGTGAAATACGCCTGAATATCGCCCATCATTCGCAGAGCAAATTCGGTGGAGAAAATGCAGGTGTTTTGCGCCTGATCTTCTTTGAGAATATCCGCCTGCACCGTGCCGCGCACCTGGCTGATGGTTTCGGCTTTGATTTTTTCGTACACATCGCGGGGCAACACCTGATCGCCGGTCACGCCGAGCAACATCAGTCCCAATCCGTCGTTGCCTTTCGGCAGATTGCCGTGATATTGCGGTCGCGGCAATTCTTTTTCCGCAAAAATCTTGTCGAGCTTGGCAGAGATTTTTTCTTCCAAACCATTGTTTTTTATGTAGATCTCGCATTGTTGATCAATCGCTGCATTCATATAAAACCCGAGCAGCATCGGCGCCGGACCGTTGATCGTCATCGAAACAGACGTGGTCGGTTCCGCCAGATTGAACCCGGAATACAGCTTTTTGGCATCGTCCAGCGTGGCGATAGAAACGCCGGAATTTCCGATTTTTCCGTAAATATCCGGGCGGAAATCGGGATTTTCGCCATACAGCGTCACCGAATCGAACGCGGTGGACAGCCGCGCGGCGGGCATGCCGTCGCTCAAATAATGGAAGCGGCGGTTGGTGCGCTCCGGTCCGCCTTCGCCGGCGAACATGCGGGTGGGATCTTCGTTGGTGCGTTTGAACGGGTAAACGCCGGCGGTGTACGGGAATTCGCCCGGCACATTTTCGCGCAGCGCCCATCGCAAAATTTCGCCCCAATCCGCATATTTTGGCAACGCAATTTTGGGAATTTTGTTGTGGCTGAGTGTTTCGCTAAAATTGGGCACTTTTATTTCGCGCCCGCGAACGCTGTATTTAAAAAATTCGTCGCTGTATTGCTGCTTTTTGGCTTCCCAATTATCCAGAATATCCTGACAATCTTTGTCAATCGAACGCCAGGTGTCGTCGAATAATTGCTCAAGTTCTGCGGTATTTTTTTGCTGCGATTTGAGCAGATCAATCGTTCCGCGAATCTGGAATGCCTGTCGCGCCAGCCCGACCTGTTTATCCACAAATTGTTTGTAGCGATCGCTGGTTTCGGCAATTTCCGCGAGATAGCGCACCCGCTCCGGCGGAATGATGTGGATTTTTTCGCTCATCTGCGCGCTGATTTCGTAACTCGATTGCCAGTCGAGATTGCAGCGTTCCACCAGTTTATCGATGATCGCCCGATAAAATGAGTTGGTGCCGGGATCGTTAAATTGTGATGCGATGGTGCCGTACACCGGCATTTCCGACGGTTTCCGGTCGAATTTTCCGTGCCCGCGCTGATATTGTTTTTGCACATCCCGCAGCGCATCCAGCGCGCCGCGTTTGTCGAATTTATTGAGCGCCACCAAATCGGCGAAATCGATCATGTCGATTTTTTCGAGCTGGGTTGCCGCGCCGTATTCCGGGGTCATCACGTAAACGGACACATCTGCCAGTTCGGTGATCTCCGAATCGCTTTGCCCGATGCCCGCGGTTTCCACGATAATCAAATCAAATCCGGCTACTTTCAGCAAATTGATGGACGGCACCACGGTTTTACTCAACGCCATGTGCGCCTGTCGCGTGGCGAAACTGCGCATATACACCCGCGGATTGTAAATCGCGTTCATGCGGATGCGGTCGCCGAGCAGCGCGCCGCCGGTTTTCCGTTTGGAGGGATCGACCGAAATAATTGCGATGGTTTTGCTCTCGAAATCGGTAACGTAACGTCTGACCAGTTCATCAGTTAGCGACGATTTTCCGGCACCGCCGGTACCGGTGATTCCCAAAACCGGCACATGTTTTTTGGCAGCTAATGTTGCCAAATCGGCAATTATTTTTTCTGCTTTTTCGGGATGATTTTCGATGAGCGTTAGCGTTTGGGCAATTGCATTGACATCGCCGGCCTGAATTTGGGTGAGTTCGTCGCCGCTCGATTCAGTTTTGGTGGCGAAGTCGCTTTGGTGCAGCAAATCGCGAATCATTCCGACCAGCCCCATTTCGCGTCCGTCCTCCGGCGAATACAGCCGCGCGATACCGTGATTGTGCAATTCGTCCAGTTCATCCGGCAAAATGGTGCCGCCGCCGCCACCAAAAATCTTGATGTGTCCCGCGCCGCGCTGTTCCAGCAAATCATACATATATTTGAAAAATTCGACATGCCCGCCCTGATAGCTGGTGATGGCAACCGACTGCACATCTTCCTGAATGGCGGCATCCACAATTTCCTGAACGGAACGGTTGTGCCCAAGGTGGATCACTTCCGCACCCTGACTTTGCAAAATGCGCCGCATGATGTTGATGCTCGCATCGTGCCCGTCAAACAGCGATGCCGCGGTAACAATCCGTATTTTGTTGCTAATTTTTTGCTCGATAGTTGCCATTGGCTGAACCTCATGTTGTCGCGGTAAACATTTCGTAACTGCCTAATTTACAGTTATTTTCGGAAAAAGAGAAATGACGATAAAGGTAAAAGTAAAAAGGAAAACGGAGAATGATCCGGTAAAATGTCGCGTTTTTTACCTGTTCACTTTTTCCTTTTGACTTAAAAATCTTTCGCCAACAAAATGTAAATGGGTTTAGCACGGATTTCCAAACGGAGAGTGAAATTATGTACGTGGCAAATAAAAAAAACCGTTGCGATCTCCGTGACTTTGCGGCAATCTTTAAATAAATAAAACGGTAACAGGTAACAAAATGACCACAGAAAACACCCAACTGATTCCCACCGGCGAAGCCACCGCGATTTTGCCGGCACGCAACAACAAACTGAAACCGGCAACCGTGATCGGCACGGCAGCCATCCGCGAAACGTTTGACGAAGGCTGCATTTCGCAGGCGCTGAACGTTTGCGAATCACCGGGCGTGACGGATGTGGTGCTCAACCCGGATGCGCACGTCGGGTACGGCGCACCGGTCGGCTGCGTGCTGGTCTCGCCGTCGCATATTTATCCGGGACCGGTTGGCGTGGACATCAAATGTTCGATGAGCCTGTTGCAACTCAATTTGCCGGACAGCGAAATCAACGATCGCAAATTGCGGCGGGCCATCATCAACGCGATTGAAGAGCGCACGCCCACCGGCGCCGGACGCGGACAGCGATCCGTCAAAAAAGCGCGGCATGTCGATCCGGATTTGGGGCGAAAAGCGGTTACCGAAGGCGCATCGGCAGCCGTTTGCGAGGCGCTGGGCATTCCACCGCACTGGGCAAATCACTGCGAAGATGCGTTTCACACGGGGCACGACAGCAGCCGCGAGGCGCTGGATCATCGCCTGCAATGGATGATCGGCAACGGTAATTTTGATAAATTTGAGGAAAAAATCCGCCAGTTGGGATCGTACGGCAGCGGCAATCATTTCGGCGAATGCGAAAGCGTGGCCATCGCACCGACGGAACGCGCCCAACGCGCCGCCGCAGTTTTCGGGCTGAAAGACGGGCACGCGGCGTTTTTATCGCACTGCGGCTCGCGCGGATTCGGTTTCACGCTGGCGAATTATCAATTCAAGCTGCTGAAAAATCAGTTCAAACAGTGGGGAACGCCGTTTCCGGCGGGTGACCACAATCTGGTTTACGCGCCGCTCGGCACTGCGGAAGCGAATAATTACATCGACGATATGGCGCTGGCGGGGAATTTCGCGACAGTTAACCATCTGTTAATTAACAGCTTGGTACTGGAAGCATTTCAGGAAATTATTCCCGGCGTTTCCGGCGAACTGGTGTATTTTATCAGCCACAACATCGCGCGGCAGGAAATTTTGCGCAACGAAAAAACCTGGGTACATCGCAAAGGCGCGACCCGAGCATTCCCGGCCGGACATCACGGATTGAAAAACACACCGTTTTACGACACCGGACACCCGATTTTGCTGCCGGGAAATCCGCAGGGCGGATCGGCGGTGATGGTCGCGGAACCGGGTGCGGAGCTGACCTGCTACAGCGTCAATCACGGCGCGGGGCGGATGATGGGTCGCAAACAAGCCATTCGTTCGCTCGACCAAAACGAAGTGGATCGCTCGTTCGAAAACCGGGATATTTTGACGAATTGCCGCAACTATCCCCGAGACGAAGCGCCGGCGGCATACAAAGATTTCAACGAAGTGCTGCGCTCGGTGGAAATCGCCGGGCTGGCCAGCGAAGTGGCGCGTCTGAAAGCGCGATTCGTGATCAAAGATTCCGACAAAACCTACGGCGGCGCAGCTTGAAAAACCGCGGATAAAATGGGCGTGATGGCGTTTAACACTGTCAATTTTATCCGCAAATGGGTATATTTCCACCACAAATCATCAGAAATCCACAAATCAAGGTGAGGGTTGATGAATCGATTTACATCTGTTCTATTGTTAACAATTACATTACTGACTGCCGGCAGAGCGGAAATTCCGGCGGATTCACTCATCGAAAAATTTCTCTATTCAATCCAGTACGGGCTTGCTGCCGGTGATGCGGAAGCGATTAACCAATACATAAAAATGGATAAATTGCTGGATAAATCGCTGAAAGGGCTGGCAGTTCCCGAAAAAATGGAACAGGAATTGAAAAGCGGATTAAAAAAGCAGTTCAATTTCGGAGCCGAAATTATTCAGGGAATGGGCGAAGACGGGCACTACATGGCTATGAATTACGATACCAGTAGTGATACGATCCGGGCACTTTTTCGACTGGCGGGGATGAATATCGGTGTAAATTATCATCAGTTTGACATTATTTTTGATCGCGATTTTGAAATTATTGACACATACATTTATCTCTCCGGCGAATACCTCAGCGATACATTTCGCATTTTGATCGAACCAATGCTGCTCAATACGGATTCGTTCACGGATTATCTGAAAAGCATGGGCGAACAAATTTTTGGCGAAAAGCGGCGCTATATTAAAGAGCTACCTAAACTTGCGGAAATGAAGCAGGCGCGCATCGCCGGTGATTTCCAAAAAGCGCATGAAATTTATCTCAGCATGACATCATCCGTGCAAAAGATGAAAGCTGTTCAGCTGCTGCACATTATTTGTATTTCCAATATTTCCAATGATTTAATGGTCGAATATGTCGAAAAATTTCGCGATAGTTATCCGGATGATCCCAGCCTCGATCTGCTGCTGATCGATTATTTTCTCGTCAAACAGGATTACAAATCCAGCCTCGCGGCGCTGCACCGGCTCAGCCAAAATGTCGGTGAAGATGACGGTTATTTGCATTACATGATGGGCAATATTTATTACGCCCAAAAAGAATTTGGGTTGTACGAACAATATCAGAAAATGGCCATCGAGCTTGAACCGTGGCTGGCCGAACCGCACTATCAACTGATCGAACTTTATTTGGAAAATCGAAATTTTAACGGTGTTGTTGCAATGATGGTCAGTCTGGAAGAAAATGCCGGCATGGCATTCTCCGATGACGCGATGCAAGAAAACGAATTGTTCAGCGAATTTTTGAAATCGGACGCATACAAAAGATGGCGCACCCAATAATGCCGGTTTCAGATTTTGCATCGGAACATCCGGTGTTTCTGCACTCGCCGGATGGCGTTTTCAGCTTGCCCGAAATAGCCGGTTGGGCAGAAACAATAGCGATAAAACTTCGTGAACACGGTGCAAAACCGGGTGACCGGATCGCCATCGCAGCACCAAACAGCGCGCAATATGTTTCGCTATTGCTTGCGATATGGCAAACTGGCGCCATTGCGACACCCATTAACACCCGCTTTTCCGCTGAACAAATGTTGGATGCCATCGCCACTGTCGGCGCAACAATTTTTCTCCATTCTTCCACCACTGTTAACAGCATTATTCCCGGCTGTATTTCGCTCAACCTGGCAGAATTTCCCCAACAAACGGACATGGTTTCACAGAAATTTAGTTTTCGCGACTGGCTGGCGGAGCCGGAAAATCATGCAAAACTGGCAACAATTATTTTTACATCCGGCAGCAGCGGCAAACCGCGGGCGGCGGTGCATTCATTTGGAAATCACTATTTCAGCGCACTTGGCGCCAACGAAAATATCCCTTTTGGTGCGGGCGATTGCTGGCTGTTGGCGTTGCCGCTGTATCACGTTGGCGGGTTGGCGATTGTGTTTCGTGCGATTGCCGGCGGGGGCGCGGTGGGCATTTCCGCACCGGAAACGCCGTTGGCAGCGGCGATCCGTTCGTTGGGTGTGACGCATATTTCGCTGGTTGCAACCCAACTTTTCCGGTTGCTGCAAACAGAATCGAACATCCCGTTGCTGCAAAAAATGACTGCCATTTTGCTCGGCGGCAGCGCCATTCCCAAACAATTGATTGCGGAATCGATCCGGTTGAAACTTCCCATTCACACCAGTTACGGCAGCACAGAAATGAGTTCGCAAATTACGGCAACGCCGCAAAATGCAGATGCCGCAGCATTGTCAACATCCGGTAAACTGTTGAATTTTAGGGAATTACGCATCGAAACCGATGGCGAGATATGTGTTGGCGGCAAAACCCTGTTTCGCGGATATTGGTCGAATGGCAGCCGCCAACAGCCATTTACAGCAGATGGTTTTTTCCGCACCGGCGACACCGGGAAAATAGATGACAACGGATTTTTACACGTCACCGGGCGGAAGGATAACATGTTCATTTCCGGCGGCGAAAATATTCAACCCGAAACCATCGAAGCTGCGTTAAATGAATATCCCGGCGTTCGCCAAAGCATGGTTGTCCCGGTGCCGGACAACGAATTCGGGCAGCGTCCGGTCGCTTTTGTGGAAACGGATACGCCATTAAATGAGGCGAAAATCCGCGATTTTCTGGCAAAAAAATTGGCGCGATTTGAATTACCGCTGCATATTTTCCCGTGGCCGCAACTGCCCGATTCCGGCGGAATAAAACTCAACCGCCGTTTTTTTGAAGCATTGGCAATCGAAAAACGCGACAAAGCAACTAATATATCAGAAATTTGATATTAAATTTCTGATATATCAATCATGTTGCCCACATCACATGTAAAAATAATATTCTTTTGTATTATTTCAGGACGCTTGTAGGGATGCACGGTATGCTGCGCACGGAATGCGAAAAAAACAAAGCGCGCGGAACATTTCGAAAGTCATGTTCCGCGTGCTTTGTCTTTTTATAGGGGTTTTGGAAATTTTAAGGAATTGGTGTACCGGCAATTTTCTGCAATGTTTTCCCATCGATAATATGACCACCCGCAAATGAATGTGCCGTAAATGATACATCGCCATCCGCCAAACGGCTGCGATGCTCACGGATAATTTCCGGCTGCGCGTATGGATCAGCATCGCCGAGAACAAGGTGCAAATCTGTTTGGCGAAATTTTTCACCGGAAATTTGCAGATCAATTTCGGGCGGAATCATTCCCGCCCACAAAATCAGGCGATCCGCATTGAGCTGCCCATGATGGTGCCATCGCGAAATGGTCGCAACACCTTGCGAAAATCCCAGCAAAATTATTCGAACCGATTGCCGGGATATTTTTTCAAAAATGGTTTTAGATAGGTTGTTGAGATAGGCGAGATAATCGGCGATTTCATTTTCGCGGTCTTCGCGGGTCATCCAGGTTGCGCCGATTCTTCCGTTGGTCGATTGCAAATAAAATCGAGACAACGCTTCCGGCGCAACAATCAACCGGGATTTATCGGCAATCGATTCAAAATTCCGTAAAAAATAGCGGGCAAGCTGCCCGTATCCGTGACAAACGAACCAGATTTCCCGTAATTCGTCGGTTATTTCGCCGAGCGTAAAATATCGGGCAGTTCGCTGTACCGGGAGGTGATGTTCTTTCATATTCAGCGTTGTCGGAATTAGTCGTTGAAACCCAGCTCTTTGATGAGGTGATCGATGATCAGTTTCGTTTCCGAATCGACTTCCTGCAGCCGGAAACCGGTATCGTAATAATTGGGATTGACATCCGTGCTGGACCAGCGGCTTTCCGCGTTCAAATCGAGATGCATTTCCTTTTGCGCCAAGAACTGGATGTTCATCCGCAATTTAAAATTTTTCCCGGTTTCGATGGGGCGTTCGCTGGTGAGCATTAATCCCTCCGGCGTAATATCCACCAAATTACCCAGAAACTGGTCGGTTTCGCCATTAAACACTTGTAGATAATAAATCAGGTGACGCCGTTTTTCGGATCGACGATTTTTCATTGTTTAACTCCTGTTCAATTTGACATTTTCGATTCCATTATCGGAGTGTTGCCATCAAACTTCACCCGAAAGATGACTGCACATCCGATTTTACTGCGGATTAGTGGCGAATACCGTCAGCTCCGTAATAAACCCGCGATCCGCCATCTCCAACACGCCGCATACAGTATGGGCGATATCTTCCGCCAACAATTTGGTCGGGTTGAACTGGCGCGATTCCCTGCCGGAATTGACCACAAAATCCGTTTGCACCTCGCTCGGATTGATCAAAATAACCCGCACATTGTGTTGCCGCAACTCCGCCCGCCAACATTCCGTCATGGCTTTCAGCGCAAATTTTGTTGCAGAATATGCCGTGCCGCCGGCAAAACCGCGCAATCCTGCGGTGGAACTGATGTTAATAATATTGCCATAATTTTGCTTTTTGAAAAACGGAACGGCATCGCGCGCCATCAGCATTGCGCCGGTAACGTTGGTGGCAAAAACCTTGTTGAACGAATCGACGTTCATGTTTTCCAGCGTATCAAAATAGCCGTAACCGGCGTTATTTACCAAGGCATCCAGCCGCCCGAACTTTTCAGAAATCGTTTGATAGATGCGTTTCACATCCTCTTCATTTGCGACATCGCCGGCGATCGCGGTTGCCCCGGTTTGCGCTGCGGCTTCCTTTAATTTCGCTTCATTTCGCGCAGTGATGACGACAGTTGCGCCTTTTTCGCTGAGCATTTTTGCGGTTGCCAACCCGATTCCCTGGCTGCCGCCGGTGACCAAAACAACTTTATTTTTTAATTCCATACAATTATCCTCCGTATCTAACTTATTTATTTTCAATTTGATAGAGCAGGTGAACCAGCACATCGCCAACCTGCTGCAAACTTTGGGCACTGCATTTGTCCGGCGTATCCGCGGTTGTGTGCCAATGGGGATAATCGAAATCGATGAGATCGACAACGCGGATACCGCGCTGCAAAAACGGCACGTGATCATCAACTACGGATTCCCCGATTTCATCCACAAAAGCCGTGGCATTTACCGATTTTGCCGCTTGCCAAATCATCTGCATCACATTTCCGGCGTTTGATTGCGAATACCCTTCGCGGGGAATGCGTAAATCTGCATCACCGATCATGTCCAGCAAAACGCCATATTTGGGTCGATAGCTAACCATTGTTTCCACAAAATATTGGGAACCGAGGCAAAAGCCGTTCAGCGAATCGCTGTCGAGGGCTGCGCCGTAATCGCCGATATCTTCCAGATCGAACAACACAATATCAACCCCAAAATCCAACGGATGCGCATTCAAAATCCGGGCAAATTCCAGCAACACTGCAACGCCGGATGCGCCGTCGTTGGCTCCGGGAACCGGCTGATTGTGCAGGGTTGAATCCGGGTCTTTATCCGCGAACGGGCGGGAATCCCAATGTGCGGCAAGCATGATCCGGTAGCCGCGTTCCGGCTGTAAGTTGAATGATGCTATAATGTTACGTCCGGTAAAAACTGTCGCTGTATCCCGCCGGTCACGATGCGTGAAGGATTGTTGCTGCACGCGATCTGCGTATTTTCCGAATTCGTTCACCAAAAAATCGCCACACTGCTGATGTGCAGAGCTGCCCGGAACACGGGCGCCAAACGCGCACTGTTTTTCAATGAAGCGAAACGCGTTTTCCCCGTCGAATACCGGTGCAGTTGCCCAAAATTGCCAGAAAAACAGCGCCATCAGCACCACTGCAAATCCGGCTATTCCGGCTAAAATTTTGGACTTTTTGCCGCCGGCTATTCCGTTTTTCAGCAATTTTTGATTGCTTAACAATTTATTTTTACGGGATTTAGCCATCGATTAACCGCGTCACTTCCACACTTCCTGCAGCCATTCGCGAACTTCGTGCAGTGTCGGAAAAATTTTGTGAACCACCTGCGAAATTTCCGGTGAAGGCGGTTTGAGATCCGGAACCATCACCGGCAACATGCCTGCTGCCAGCGCGCCGTGGATGCCCGGCTCGGAATCTTCAAGCACCAGACATTCCGCCGGATTTGCCGCAATCGATCTCGCTGCCGCCAAAAAAATATCCGGAGCCGGTTTGCCATTTTGCACATCATCGTTGGTAATTACCGCACCAAACCGATCGAAAAGCCCCGCCATTTCCAGCTTGTATTTTGCACCGTCCCGGTCAGATGACGTGGCAACCGCTTTGGGAATCCCGAGTGAATCGAGATAATCCAGCAGCTCGAACACACCTTTTTTTACGGGCATGCCATTTTCCTGAACATGTGTCCGGGCAATTTCCAGCCGGCGTTTGCGCAATTCGTAATATGGAAAATCATCGCCAAAAATGCGCAGCATAACTTTTTCAGACGCTTCGATACTCAACCCGATAACCTGCTGATGCACTTCGAGCGGAATATCGTAGCCAAATTCTTTGCCGGTTTGTTGCCACGCAAGCATCGCAACATATTCCGTGTTTATCATCAAACCGTCTGCATCAAAAATAATTGCGTTAATCTTTCTGTTCATTTTTCCGGCTGTCTTTATAAAATTTTATTAGAAAATCTGATTCTGTCGGCGACAGATCAAATCGCGATGCGGCCTGATTCAGCAATCCCATTAATTTTTCAGCAGGATTGTTTTCGAGGTGATCGGAGATCCATTTTACAGCCCGGCGTATTTTTTCATCTTTTGGTAAAATTGTGCTCATCGGCAGTTTTTTCCTCACAATATTTGTTTGAAGATTAAGTTTACGTTCAAACCGGTCATTTTTCAAACAAAAACAGAAATGATATGGAAATCATTTTCATCATTTGAATAAACGGATGGGGAAATAACAGGCGGGAAATTTCGGATAAAAAAGGAGAACGCCGCCGGGCTGGCGGCGAATGTGGCAGATTATTTTCGTGAAATTTTGGTAACGAGCGCATCCAGTTTGCTCAAAAATTTTTCGGAAATCGCCTGGACAAAAAAGGTGCTTTTATCCGCCCGTCGCACACTATTTGGTGACATGCTGGCATCTGTAATAAATAGCGGGAGTTCAGCCAGCCGGCTATCCGATCGGATAATCTGGCATTTTTCAACAATTGTTTTTGGGTTGGTTTCCTGCAAATTCACAATTGCCAACACCGGCTTGCACCGTTGCGTTTCCTGCTCAAATGATTGGATTTCATCGACCGTTATCAATTCAAATCCGTGTTCATTTGCCCATTGGCGAACGCGCGGCGGTGTGAAAATATCACCCTGATTTGCCAGCAAAATGGTTGGGGATTTGGCGATTTGTGCCGCAACTTTTTCAAAATTTGGCGCAGACACACCCGATGCAGATTTGCCTTCCGGATGCGCAGCCATCGCCGAACGGCGCGGCGGTTTTTTGGCGTTATCCGGGTCCAAAATGAGATCGACGCGATACATAACATCCGGCAAATACAGCGGTTTTTCGGTAATTTCCCGTGCGCCATATTGCGAAATCACCGGTAAATCGGTCCGTTTAAAATGCTGCGACATGAATAAAATCGGCACATTTTTCGTGTAAAAATTGCCTTTCAATTCCCGGCAAATTGCCATTCCGGAGGATTTTGGCGAGGAAACATCCAAAAGCAGCAGACCCGGTTTTTCCGCACGGGACATGCGCAACGCTTCTTCCGGCGCGAGGGCACACATTACTTTATAATTTCGGGATTCCAGTAATTCTTTCAGCGCCAGATTGGTATCTTCATCCCGGTCGTAAATGATCACTTTTCGGTTGGGTCCGGTGCGCACTTTTGTTGACAGCGCTTCCACCGGATCGACCAGATATTCCAGTTTTTCCTTTTTGGCGCTTTCAAAAAATTTCCGGGTTATGTATTCCTGAATTATTTTCAACTCATCGCGATCCGGGCTGTTGAAACGGGTCAGCCAGCCGCTGCCTTCACGTTTACTCAGCTGCATTTCGAGATGCACATGTTCTGCCGGTAAATCGATTTTCACCGATTCCAATTTTCGCCCGGCCCACAGTGTTTTGGAATCCAGCTTTTTCGAACGGGCAAAAAACTGCACGCCGTCAACGCTAATCCGGACAATTTCTTCTTTAAAGTTCTGATCTTTCAAAGAAAAATTCAACATGATCGGTTTTTCTTCATCGGAAACAAAAAGGTAGGGTTCCGGTGCTGAGGTTTCCTGCAAGCTTTCCGGCATTTTCGCCCAAATGGTATCGTAATATTTGTACGAACCGTTTTCCGGCGCAACCATTTCAAACGCAAAAATGTGAAGGTAGCCTCTTTCAACATAGTCGAACCACAATGTGACAGTTTCGCCGGAAGTTAGCGCGGCGTCAATTGCTTCATTTTGCCGGTGAACAAACGCAAGCCGTCCGTCTTCGTTCACATTCAAGAAATACGTATCTTGTTCAATTTCACCGAAAACCAGCTTTGCGTTCAGCTTGAACTTGCATGCTAATTCAATAATTTTTTTGATCTTATCTTTGTTTTTCAATAGTCGTTGATCGCTCATTTCTTGCACAATTTAGTTTGGTGATTTTCAACTTCATCTTTTACACTGCACGCCTGAACGGCAATTTTGCCGACGGTGGCTTTTGAACCAAATCAGACACCAAAACGGTCACTGGCTGCAATCATAAACTTCGACTAAAAAGGGATTATATTTAGCTAAAAAGTAAAGGATTGAAAATAGGAGGCGGATTAAAAAAAGGATGGCAAATATAAGTTGAAACAATCATTTACTCAAATTTTGAGCAACACCTTCCCGATGCTGTTTCGCGATTCGATCCATTGATGGGCATCGCCGACATTTTCCAGCGGAAAAATTTTGCCGACAACCGGACGGATATTGTTTGCCAAAACAAACGCCTCAAGATCCGCAAACGTATGTTGCATCAAATCGGGATTTTTCAGCAAATAACCCAGATGTGTTGCCATTACAGCACTTGATTTGTGGGCAAGCTTCATGATGTTGATTTTTGGGGCATCGCGCCAGGTTTGCCACCACGAAATGGGGTTCCATTTTTTTAGATCCATGCTGGCGTAGCCCGCAATTGTGAGCCTTCCCAACGGGTTCAACATCGAAAAAGCCTGGCGAAACACCTCACCGCCGACCATTTCCAACACGACATCCAGCCCGTTGCTTTCATCGCGAAGTTGGTTGTGCCACCCCGGATTGTAATAGCTGATTGCACCGGCAACGCCCAAAGATTTCAGGAATTTGATTTTTTCCGCATTCCCGGCTAACGCATACACTTCGCAACCGTGTTTGACAGCCAACTGAACCGCGGCACTACCAACGCCGCCGGCGGCTGCGGTAATCAACACTTTTTCACCGGGTTGCAATTTCGCGAGGGAAAAAAGGGAAACCCAAGCCGTCATAAAATTGACTAAAAAAGCGGCGTTTTCGGACATTTCAAAACCGGAAATTACCGGAATTGCCTGAACCGAAGGCACTACAATTTTCTCGGCGTAACACCCATTTTGGGTGCCAACCATCACTGCCTGTCCGACACGCGCCGGGTTAACGCCATCCCCAACGGCATCGATGATGCCGGAACCTTCCATTCCCAAAATATACGGGCGTTTTACAGCCCAGCCGTAAAGCCCTTTACGGGATAAGATTTCAGCATAATTGATGCCGGAGAATTGCAATTTAACGGAAACTTGCCCGGGTCCGGGTTTGGGTTCCGGTGCATCTGCAACGCGAAGTGTATGTGGCTTACCGGTTTTTTGGAGGATTACTGCCCGCATAAAACAATTATAACCCCAGCTCTCTTATTAACAAAAATATCAAACCACCCCAAAAAAACACGGATATTCCCAACAGCACAATCCAGACTAACCCAGCCAGCATCGTGCCGTTTAAAGAAAACTCGCCATTTTGCTCCGTTTGCATTTCAACCGCTGACGACAATTCCCTGTCAGCAGTTTTATCTGTGATCAGAATACCTTCCCTGGTGGATGAAACTGTTTGCTCAATCACTGTACCACCCTCAAAAATGTGTATCTGAACATTAAAAAAATTGAATAGCAGTCAATAAAGCGGTAAACTTTAAAAACGAGGAATTGTAAATCTTGAGAAGTTCTTGTTTAGTTTGAAGTTACATTTTTTTGTAATTCGACTTCAAGAAGTTATCAACAATAATTCAAATTAACAACGCAAAAATCGTATTCAGGTGAGTTTTTTTTATAGATATCTACCGGAATATCGACCGAAAATCAGGATAATTGCGACAGATTCTACCAACGAAATATTACCAGAAAAACAGCAACGACAATCAGCGAAACCACAATTGCCAGTGTAATACGGCGCATAACGATTGAATCCATTATTGATATCGTTTTTCCCGAATGATCGGGTTTTGGCGATTCAGCCGGTTTGGATCCGGCTGTTGCAGCGCGTTCAAAAGGTGAGTCTGTTTTGTCAACCTCAGCAATACGGCGAATGGTAGGTCTGTAAAAATCATTAGCTACTGGTTTGCCGGATGTCTGCATTTGCTCCGTTGGTTGCTCGCTTTTTTCAACCATTTCACCAACGGTTTCCGGCTGGTGATCCGTCTGTGTGTGGACAAAATTTACCAGATTTTGAAACAATTGCCGGGACGTTTCCGCACCGGCTGTCCGCTGCAATTTCGGTTGATCCTGATCGTTTTTTTTATTCAAAACACTACGTTGGCAAGCCGGACAAATAAATCCGGTTTCTGAAAAATGTGTGCCGCAATGGGGGCATTTCATAACAAATTCTCCGGTTTAAGATGCAATCCACCGGACAATTTAAGGGGATTTCTGAGCCTTTTGTTGAAAAACATCAACGAAAACAAATCTCAAAATTTTATGTGAAAATTATCAGTTAACGGGCGAGGTAAAATTTGGCGATATCCCAAAACACCAGCAATTTTTGTCCAAAAAATCCAAACATATTTTGATTCGTTTCCATCAAAATAATAATGTGCAGTAAAAATAAACCGGCAATGCCAAACAAGATAATGGTGCTTCTGCCGGGTGAGTTTTCACCGGGTTTCACATTTTTGAATGAATCGTTCAAAATAACCAGATATAGTCCACAAACAATGATAGCACCGATCAAAAATTGCCATTGAAATGCGTAGTTAAATCCACCTGAATTGCTTTTAATAATGAGATATGCACATGCCGGCAAAAATAAGGCTGCGGGGATAAACAGAAAAATGTGGATATATTTTTTGAAAAAAATGATCAAAAAGTTGGTACCAACAATTGCGGCCACCACAAACCCGACAAACGCGCAAAAGACAAAAAGCGGGTTATTGGATTTGGCAAAATAGATCACCTTATCCAGAATGTTAAGCCAGATTACATAGCTGACCACAATGTTGTAACATTGAGCAGTTATCATAGGCGTTTCTTTTTCAGGGAGCGTTAATTCCTTATTAAACAACACTTAAGTATAAGAGATAATTGACAATATTCAAAAACAAAATTGCAGTGAACAGCGTTTCGATCGAACCATTTGCCCAACAATTTGTGAAACAATCCAAATTTAAGAGCAAAAATTTCATATATCTTGATAAAAATTAAGGAATTTGCATATTTTTTATTGAAAATATTTTTTTCGTTGGAACAGTGTTCTTACCGGTTACGAATTTGAGCAGAAATTTGGCGTGGAAAACAGGATCGGAAAATGAAAATATTTGAAAATTTGTTAGTGCTGGAATTGGCAAATGTGCTGGCGGGACCGGCGGTCGGGATGTTTTTTGCCGAACTTGGCGCGCGGGTGATCAAAATTGAAAATCCGCGAACGGGCGGCGATGTAACCCGAAGCTGGAAATTGCCAACCGAACCAACCGGTTCGGATATTTCCAGCTATTTTACCGCGGTTAATTGGGGCAAAGAATCGGTGGCGGTGGATATCGGCACGGATGAGGGCCACGCAATTGTGCTGTCACTTGTTCAAAAAGCGGATATAATTATCGCCAGCTACAAACCCGGCGACGCAGAAAAATTGCAGATGGATTACCCAACGCTCGCGGCTGTCAACCCCAAAATCATCTACGCCCAAATTACCGGTTACGGAAAAACGGACAGCCGGACAGGCTACGACGCCATTTTACAGGCTGCCAGCGGCTTTATTTTCATGAACGGAATGCCCGATGGCCCGCCCGTAAAAATGCCGGTTGCGTTAATTGACATCCTCGCAGCGCATCAATTGAAAGAAGGAATTTTGCTGGCGCTTTTGCAACAACAGCAAACCGGAGAAGGGCAGCTCGTGCAAGCTTCACTGCTAAAATCCGGCATCGCGTCGCTGGCAAATCAGGCAACGAATTGGCTCACCGGCGGGCATATTCCGCAGCGAATGGGTTCGGAACATCCCAACATCGTGCCGTATGGCAGCATGTTCAACACGGCAGACGGAAAAACCATCATACTCGGCGTTGGCAACGACGCCCAGTTTCGACAATTGTGCAGCGCGCTGAATTGCCCGGAAATTGCCGGAATGCCGGAATTTTCCACCAATGCGGCGCGTGTTACCAATCGTGCGGAAGTCAATCGCAGGTTGGAAGAACTGATAGCCAAATTCAACAGCGAAGTGCTGTTACCCGATTTGCAGCAGCGCAAAGTGCCGGCCGGCGGCATTTTATCGATGCCCGAAGTATTCGAACAACCGCAGGGGAAGGAGCTGCTCCTCCACGGCGCGACACCGCAGGGGCAATCGCTCACCGGCGTTCGCAGCATCGCCATCGAATTTGATGAATCGCAAAAAATTGAGCTGTCCCCGCCACCGCATTTGAATCAAAATGGCAGCGCCGTTTTGCGGGAATTTCTCGGCTTCTCCCCGGAAAAAATTGCCGAACTTAAATCGCAGAATATTTTTGGGAAATGAGAAAACATTAAATTTTGGAAAATGCGTCTAAATTAGCCATTGTCCTGCCGATAGTTGAACATTGAAGGGATCGAAGTTTGCGGATCTGCAGGTTAGGGAAAAACCATTTGAACACAGGGAGTGTTAAAATGTCTTATCAAACCGATATTCTGTTAGAAACAGGAACCAATGAATTAGAAATTATCGAATTTTATGTCGAATTTCCCGATGGCGATGGGAAAATGAACTCTCAGGCATTTGGGATTAACGTCGCAAAAGTGCGCGAAATCATTCGCGTTCCGGAAATTACCACCTTACCGAAATTGCCTCGCGGAATGCTGGGCATCATTAATTTACGCGACCAACTAACGCCGGTGCTGGATTTAGCGCAATGGCTGTTCAATTACGAACAACCGCTCGAACGCAAAAAGCTGATCATTTCCAAATTTAACAGCGTTCAGGTTGGTTTTTTGGTGCACGATGTCCGGCAAATTCACCGGCTTTCGTGGGAGCAGGTTGAAACGCCGGATACGATCCATCAAATTGCCACCGAAAATTCGACCGTGGTTGGCGTGATCAAACGCGAAGACCGCATTATTATGATGCTGGACATCGAAAAAATTATCGCGATGATCCGCCCGCAACTCGGCATCAAATTTAACAAAGATGAACTCGCCAAATTTGGTCAAAACAAAACCATTCTGGTTGCGGAAGATTCGCCGATGATCCGGCACATGATTGTTGATCGCGTCAAAAATGCCGGATTCAATGTGCTGGAATTTACCAACGGGCGATCGGCGATGGATAAATTGCTGGAATTTTCTGAGTTAGCGGATTCTCCGGAGGCGCTTTCAAAACATATCGATCTGGTTATTACCGACATTGAAATGCCCAAAATGGACGGTTACTCGCTGACAAAACAAGTGAAAGAAAATCCTGTTTTGAACAAATTACCGGTGATTATTTTTTCATCGATGATCACCCCGGAATCGCTGCACAAAGGAAAATCTGTTGGTGCGGATTTCCAGATTTCCAAACCCCAGTTACCCAACCTGCTCGGCGTTTTGCAAGATTTATTGGAAAAACGATAACCTGATTGTTCTCAAATTAAGAGCACATTTTAGCCGGCGGAAACATGTTCGCCGGCTTTTTTTTTCACAATTTAAAACCCAAACTGCTTCCGGTACACCGAATCTGCCACCGCATTTTTGCTCCAATAATCGGTAACGGTTTCGTTTATTTTTCGGGCACGAGTGGTCAGCCAGCCGTCTGCACCGGGTATTTTTTCTTCCCACGCCACAATTTTGAACGGAAAATCAGCTTCGTAAATAATTTTCAGCGAGCGCCGGATGGTGCTGTAGTTCAGCGAATAGGCTTTCAACGGTTTATCGGAAAGTGTTTCATCGCTGAAATCGGTAATTTCCGCGTTTGCCTTTTCCAACTGAATGGGCTTGTGGCGAAACCGCAGATATAATGCAGACGGCAAAATTTCGAAACTCCCGGTGGGCAGCGATGCCGGATTGAGCCGCAGCCGCGTCCACAATTCGTCTTCCAGCCATTTCGCAGCAATCTGCAACTGCTGGTCGCCTTCTTTTTGGAAATAGGAATGGCTGATTACCTGATATTGATTATCCCGCAAATTTAGCTGCGAATACACTTGCCCGCACCATTCCTGCACGGAATTGGTAAGTTTGAGCGAATGCACATGTTGCGGATCCACCGGCGTAAAAACGGAGGTGAGGGTTGAATACGGATAAATCCCGGTGAAAAAACGGCGGTTGGCATTCAACTTCAGCACTTTTTCGATGGGCTCTTTTGGCTCGCCAAACTCATATTTTACCTGACTTTGGGCGAGGAAATCTTCGGTCACAAAAATCAGGACAGCGTCGCCTTCGCGAATTTCGCCGTAGCGGGCTTGTTCCAGTTGAAAGTGGGTTAATTCCGCCACGCCCTGATACCAATATTCGCCAAATTTTGCGGGCAGGTCGGGTAATGTTGTTGCAGATTTTTGGTTATCGCCGTTTGCGGTGCAGGCAACGCACCCCAAAGCGATCAGCAGTGCCATTAATTTCAAACCATTCGTGACTGACATTCGGATATCCTTTCGCAATTTTCAATTGTCAATGTAGCGAGCAAATATCACGAATTCATCAAGCGGCTGTCAACTTTTCTGTGAATTTGTGGCAAACTGCTGTTGCAACAATTCGGATGTGACAGATTTGGGGCGAAAAATAGGTGTGTGCAACGCCCGCATCAATATTAATTGGGCAGCGATGCCGATCGATTGCGCCACCGAGAACATCACAGTGTAAAATTCCAATTCCGTCATCCCGAAATGATACAATAATGTGCCGGAAATGCCGTCGATATTGGGATACGGGCTGGCGGCTTTGCCCTGTTTTTGCAACAACGGCGGCACCACTTCGCCCAACATCGCGGTGATGCGGAACAACGCGTCATCCGGGCAAACCTGTTCGCCGAAATCGAGCAGCGCCTGATATCGCGGATCGATATCGCGCAAAACCGCGTGCCCAAAACCGGGGATGACCAAACCGTTGTTTAGTCGCTGCCAAATCCAGTCGGATAGCGCTTTTTCGGTGGGAATACCGCCAAACTCGCGTTGGATCTCCATCACAAAACGAACGCTGGTCTGGTTCGCCAATCCGTGCAGCGGACCCGCCAGACAATTCATCGCACCCGATAAACTGTAATACAAATCCGATTGCGTCGAATGCACCACCCGACTGGTGAGCACACTGGCGTTGGCACCTTCGTGATCGCAATGCACAATAATAAAGCGGCACAAAAACGCCCGAAACTGCTGATTATCCGCCGAAAAACCTAACGCATCCGCGAATCGATCGCTGAAGTCCGATTGGTTGCTGGCCGGCATTGGCGGCTGTTTTTTCAAATATTTTTGATAAATATTTCCGGCGATAACCGGCAGCCGGGCGATGAGGTTCAGCGCATCTTCCAGCATTGGCTGCCAGAGATCGGATTTGGCGGTATTTCCGGCAGTCGCGCTATCAAACGCGGATTCATTTCGCATGCTCAGCGTGGCGATGCTCAGCATTGTCATGGGATGCAGGTTTTCCGGCAGCGTATCCAGCACGCGCCAAACATACGCCGGAACCTCGGTTCGGCGGAGGATATCCTGCTGCAAATCGGATAATTGCGCGGCATCCGGCAGTTCTCCCGCACACATCAGAAAAAACAATTCTTCCGCGCTGCGATCCATCAGTTTTGTGAGCGGCAAATCGCGAATCAGCAATCCCTTTTGCGGATCAACATACGATGTGTCGCAAATAACCGCACTCACGCCGCGCATGCCACGCATCAGTTGCGCCAACGAAACATCACTGACGGTTTGCTGCCCGAACTGCGCCAGCATTTTTTTTTGTTCATCCCGCCATTGGGGAATTTTTTGGGCTAACAGTTGTTGCAGTGCAGACATAGCATCTCTCTCGCGTTTTTGGACCCGGAATACCTGTTTGGTATCGGCAAAATTACGATCGTTTTTAACGAAAATCCAACCGCTAATCCAAATACAAAATTCCATCGGAGTAATGACAAAACGGACATTGTGTCGAACTGCTGCCGGTTTTTCGGTAACTTTTTTGTCAAATGGTGCAGCATTTTTCTAAAAAAAATTATCTGAATTTTTAGCTGAAATAGTGAACTTAATTAGATTTCACGATGTTTAACGGAGTGTTCGCTATCATAACCGGTCGAAGGATTGAACTGAAAAAACAAAGAATGGCAGGATTGTTGCAAAAGATTAAAACGGCTCAAAATCAGGTTACAGGTTCTTAAAAAAATGCGTTGTCCGGGCGACAATCTCTTGATTTTATACGAATTTCTGTTATATTCAATTAAGCACAGTGTGCAGGTCTTTTGACATAGGTATGCATAAATGTTCGTCGCTGTAAGTTGGTACAAGGCAACGGTTTTTTAAAGAACATCCGAATACGGTTCATCTGCTTACGATTTCTCAGAACACTGTCTCCTCAATTTGGGCCCACTTTACACCGCGATCAAGGATGATGTGTCAGCTAATCATGGATAGTTAACTTGACAAAACCACCACCATAAGATGAAGGAGACGTTCCTATGGCAGCCACAAATCCCATTTTGGAGAAATTCCAGAAAAAATATTTTGATAAGGAATTTCGTGCGCTAACCTGGACAGGCACGTTTGAGGAATACCTCGAAATCGTGAAAAAGAATCCGCGGATTTTGCGGACATCCTACCAGCGTTTATACGATATGATCCTATCTTTCGGAACCGAAGACTACGAAGACTCACGCAAGAAAATGATTCATTACAACTTTTTCGATGATCCCGTTGATAACGGCAAAGATGCCGTTTACGGACTGGATGCTTATTTAATGAAGCTGATGAATGCCCTGAAATCTGCGGCGTATCGATACGGCACAGAAAAACGGGTGCTGTTGCTGCACGGTCCGGTCGGCAGTTCCAAAAGCACCATCGTCCGGTTGATGAAAAAAGGGCTGGAACACTATTCCCGCACGGATGACGGCGCTATTTATTCCTATGAATGGATTGATATTCCCAAACATTTTGAGGAAGCTGGTACTTCCCCAAAAGAAACGGTTCCCTGCCCGATGCATCAGGATCCGCTGTTTTTGGTGCCCGATCGCCTGCGCGAAGAATTTATGACGGAAGTTTTGGGCGACAAAGCCAAAGAGATTTACATGGAAGGTTCGCTCAACCCGACTTGCCGCCAGATTTATCGCGAAATGCTAAAAGTGTACGATGGCGACTGGACAAAAGTGCTCCAGCATGTTCGCGTAAAACGAATTTTGTTGTCGGAAAAAGACCGCATCGGTATCGGCACGTTTCAGCCGAAAGATGAAAAAAACCAGGATTCCACCGAGCTTACAGGTGATATCAACTATCGTAAGATTGCCGAATACGGCTCTGATTCCGATCCGCGTGCCTTCAATTTTGACGGCGAATTTAACATCGCCAATCGCGGTTTGGTGGAATTTATCGAGATGCTGAAACTGGATGTGGCATTTTTATACGACCTGCTGAGCGCCAGTCAGGAGCACAAAATCAAGCCGAAAAAATTTCCGCAAACGGATATCGACGAAGTGATTATCGGGCACACCAACGAGCCGGAATATCGCAAATTACAGAACAACGAATTTATGGAAGCGTTGCGCGACCGGACGGTGAAAATTGATATTCCGTACATCACCAAATGGACGGAAGAGATCAAAATTTACAAAAAGGATTACAACAACCAGAAAATCCGCGGGAAATTTATTGCGCCACACACCATCGAAATGGCGGCGATGTGGGCAGTGCTCACCCGTTTGGAAGAGCCCAAAAAAGCCAACCTCACGCTGCCGCAAAAACTGCGGTTGTACGATGGCAAGCTGATTCCCGGTTACACCGAAGATAACGTTCGCGAACTCCGCAAAGAGGCGCGCCGCGAAGGTCTGGAAGGCATTTCGCCGCGCTATGTGCAGGATAAAATTTCCAACGCGATTGTGAAATATCCGGAAGAACCGACGATGAACCCGTTTATGGTGCTCAACGAGCTGGAAGCCGGATTGGATCATCACAGCCTCATCACCAACGAGGAGCTGAAAAAACGCTACCGCGAATTGATCAAAGTTGTGAAAAGTGAATACACCGAAATCGTGAAAAACGAAGTACAGCGGGCGATTAGTGCGGATGAGGACGGCATTAAACGATTATTTGCCAACTACATCGACAACGTAAAAGCATACGTCCAGCGCGAAAAAGTGAAAAACAAATTCACCGGCGACGACGAAGATGCAAACGAAAAACTGATGCGTTCTATCGAGGAAAAAATCGATATCCCCGAAAGCCGCAAAGACGATTTCCGCCGGGAAATTATGAATTACATCGGCGCGCTGTCGCTGGATAACAAAAAATTCGAATGGCGCAGCAACGACCGTCTCGCAAAAGCGCTGGAACTGAAATTGTTTGAAGATCAGAAAGACAGTATCAAGCTTTCCTCGCTGGTTTCCAATGTAATGGACAAAGAAACGCAGGAAAAAATTGATATCGTTAAGTCCCGTTTAATCAAGGGTTTCGGCTACGACGAACACAGCGCGACAGACGTGCTGAACTACGTTGCCAGCATCTTCGCGCGGGGCGATATTCAATCGTAAAACGTAAAACATTGGTGTTAATAAAGGGCATGGCGCGGCCATGCCCCTACATTATTTTACCGGGGATTTTAGAATGCTATTGCATATGGACAACGATTACAATCGTTTTCGCCAAATCATCAAAGGCAAAATAAAAGACAACCTTCGCAAATACATTTCCAATGGCGAAATGATCGGGCGACACGGGAAAGATTTGGTCAGTATTCCGCTGCCGCAGATCGATATCCCGCGCTTCCAGTTTGGCGATAACGGCCGCGGCGGCACCAGCCAGGGGCAGGGCGAACCGGGCGATCCGCTCAGCAGCAGCGACGACGAAGACGGCGATGGCGCCGGACAAGCCGGGAACCAGCCGGGAAAACATCTCCGCGAAGTGGAATTGACGCTGGAAGAACTTGCCGAGATTCTCGGTGAAGAGCTGGAATTGCCCAATATCGAGCCGAAAGGCAAAAAAGAAATTATCTCGGTGAAAGACCGTTACACCGGCATCAATCGCGTTGGGCCGGAATCGCTGCGGCACTTCCGGCGCACCTTCCGCGAAGCGTTGAAACGCCAGATTTCGCTCGGTCAGTTCAGTGTGGAAAAACCGCAAATTGTGCCCATTCGCGACGACTTCCGCTATCGCTCGTGGAAAACCATCAAAATGCCGCAGAGCAACGCGGTCATTATTTACATGATGGACGTTTCCGGATCGATGTGGGATGAGCAAAAACACATCGTCCGGCTGGAAACATTTTGGCTGGATACCTGGCTGCAACATCAATACAAAGGACTGGAAACCCGTTACATCGTTCACGATGCGCAAGCCGCAGAGGTGGATCGCGATACATTTTTTAACATCCGCGAAAACGGCGGAACGGTTATTTCCTCTGCGTACGAACTTTGCCACCGGTTGATTGAGGAACATTATCCGCCCGAAGAATGGAATATTTATGCCTTCCATTTTTCCGATGGCGATAACTGGTCCCGCGAAGACAATAAAACCTGCGCCGAGCTGCTCAATACCCACCTCCTCCCGAAGCTCAATCTTTTCGGATACGGACAGGTGGAAAGCACTTACGGCAGCGGCGAGTTTATTGATTTTTTGCAGGAAAACATTTCGGATCAGGAAAATCTGGTGCTGTCGTACATACCGGATAAAGATTCCATTTACGATTCGATCAAAGATTTTTTGGGGAAAGGCAAATGAGCTTTGGCAGCATAACACTCGACGACATCAAACGAATTCAACCGGGAATAGAAAAAATTTCCGCCGATTACGGGCTGGATTTTTTCCCGGTGGTTTTTGAACTGGTGGATTACGACACGATCAGTCAGTTGGCAGCTTATGGCGGATTTCCCGTTCGATACCCGCATTGGCGGTTTGGGATGGAATACGACCAGCTTTCCAAAGGATACCGGTACGGATTGCAAAAAATTTACGAAATGGTGATCAACACCGATCCGTGTTACGCATATCTGATGAAATCCAACCCGATGGTTGATCAAAAATTAGTGATGGCGCATGTGTACGCGCACTGCGATTTTTTCAAAAACAATTACTATTTTGCACACACCAATCGCAAAATGATCGACGAAATGGCCAATCACGCCATCCGTATCCGTCGCTATATTGATGCTTACGGATTGGAAAATGTGGAAAATTTTATCGACATCTGTTTATCGCTGGAAAACCTGATCGACCACCATTCACCGTATATCAAACGGGCAATGGATACCAGAAACAGCGATGGCAACGGTCAGCCGCAAGCCCCCGTCCGCAAGCTGAAAAGCAAACATTATATGGATTCGTATATCAATCCGCCGGAATTTTTGGCAGCGCAGAAGAAAAAAATGGAAGACAGCGAACCGCATGTGCGCCAGTTTCCGCAATATCCGGAACGCGATGTGCTCTATTTTTTGATGGAAAATGCGCCGCTCGACAACTGGCAACGGGATATTTTGGGCATCATTCGCGAGGAAGCCTACTATTTTGCACCGCAGGGAATGACCAAAATTATGAACGAAGGGTGGGCAACCTATTGGCATTCCACAATGATGACCCGTAACATCGCCGATGCCAACGAAATTATCGATTACGCGGAACACCATTCCGGCACCATCGCCAATCATCCCGGGCGGCTCAATCCGTATCGCATTGGCGTGCTGCTGTTTCAGGATATCGAAAAACGCTGGAACACCGGGCGTTTCGGACCGGAATACGAAAATTGCGATAATTACACCGCTAAACGTAACTGGGATAAAAAACTGGGACTTGGGCGCGAAAAAATTTTCGAAGTACGGAAATTGTATAATGATGTGACCTTCATCGACCGGTTTTTAACCGAAGAATTTTGCCGGGAACACCGGCTGTTTTCGTTTGCGTATAATAAAAGTAACAAACGGTACGAAATCGAATCGCGCGAATTTGGGATGATCAAACAACGGCTGTTGCAAAACCTGACCTGCATGGGTCAACCGATCATCCGGGTTGTGGATGCCAACCACGATAATCGCGGGGAATTATTGATGGAACATCAATTTGAAGGCACCGAGCTCGATAAAAATTATTGCGTAGATACCTTAAAAAACCTACATTCAATATGGAACCGCCCGGTGCACATCCGCACTTTTTTGGATGAAAAACAGGTGTTACTGGGATTCAACGGTCAGGAATTTAAGCAAAAATGGACGTCCGAGAATTAACCTCAGAGGGGGAAAATCTGATGGTAAATTATGGAAAATTAATGACAGGTTTGTTGCAGGAAGGAAAATTTCAAACCCTGCAAAATGAGCCAAAACAGCAGCATTTTTATCTGCAACACAACGATGCTGATTTCAATATTCAGGTTCGCTTTAAAGAAGCTGAAAAATATGCGATTCTGGTAGATTATATTTCGGTGGCGCGGGTGGATCAGTCGCTGACGGTTGAGGAAATTAACAAATATTTGAACAATCAGGCGGAAACCGTGCAAAAACGCATCACGTTTTTGCTGGAAGAATTCAAATTGATTGAGCAGGATCGCCAGAACAAACGCGCCCAGTTGCGCAGCTATCCGCCACATGCTGCAGAAAATGACAAATTTTATTACGAAATTGTGCTCGACGAAGGTGTGAAAGCGCATTTCCAGCGATACCAATTTTCGCGAGAAGGCAAGCGATACGAAAAAATCTTGTCGCTGCTGACGATGGAAACATTTGAACGCCTGATCGATGAACTGGTTGCTGCGTTAAAAACAGACTAACCCCAAACGTTCCAGCCGATCCAAATTGAAAAGCCCGCCCTCATAAATGAGCGGCGGGCTTTTCGTTGTAGAGACGTTCCGGCGGAACGTCTCTAACTAATTCGTTCAAATTGTGAATATTATTTCATCAACATCATTTTGCGGGTTTCGGTTTGCTGACCGGCGCTCAGTTGGTAAAAATAAATCCCCGAAACCAAAGCTGTCGCATCGAATGCAATTTCGTGTGTTCCGGCTGAACGCATTTCATTTACCGGCATGGCAATTTCCTGCCCGAGCGCGTTGTAAATCGTCAACCGGGTTTGGGCAGCGCGATTCAGCGAAAAGCGGATCTGAGTGGACGGGTTGAACGGATTCGGGTAATTCTGTTCCAAATCAAAAGCAATCGCCACGTTTTCGTCATCGCCGATGCCGGTTGCAACGGTGTAGGTTACCGTCAATTTCGGGCGATTGGCTTCTGCCCCGTTCTCCCGGGAATCGAACCGTTTTGCGGTGCCGTTGCTTCCTTCATTGCCGATAACGATCCAGCCGAAATTATCGCCGGGATTATTCAGCCAATCCTGAACATCTGCAGCCATTTGCGCAGATTCCCAGCTATACGAACCCGACGCCCCAACAGTTTGGGTTGCGCTAACTTCGTTTGAAAAATCGCCACCGCTGGTATTCCACTGTGCGGTGTTGAAAAATGTGTGAATCCAGGTTGCATCGTTGGTTGTGGAAGTGGTTCCGGCACCTTCGTTTCCACCGGCGTCAGACGAGCCCTCTCCCCAATCCTGCGAAACACGCTGCAGCGAAACACTCATATTACCGGATGACGTTTGCGACATACTCAACGCCAACGAAACGTTATCGATAACCGCACCGGAAGGCACCGTTCCGGCAACATCAAACGCGAGCAATCCCCGACGGATCAACCCGGCATTGGTTTTCCCGGCAAAAAAATATTCCCCGCTGCCATTGCTGAGGGCGCCGCCCGCATCTTCATAAAGCGTATTATCTTTGGTGGGTTGCAAAACGACTGTTTCTGTTTGGGCATACAACATGCCCATCAGCAAAATCGAACCTGAAATTGTAAAAAAGATCTGTCTCAACATCTGCATCATAATGTTACCTCAAATTTGTTGTGTTAGGTTTATATTGCATGAAAATAATTTCATCTCAGTTAACAGAGAATAATAGACAAAATTTGTACCGGACATCCTTTTTTTGCACAAGTCGCACAAACCCAATATTTACAAAGATTTAAATGAGATCAATTTTTAGTACCCCACAAAAATGCCCGACAGACTATGCACAAAGGTGCATCATTTGCACTTATGTAACCACCAGACAGCTTTGATACAGCATTCGGGAAAGACATTTGAGATGTGACAGTTGATCGAATTAAATTGTTGGAGCAGGTTGAAGCTGCGTTTTTAACCCGAATTTTGTGAAATTATATCCGGCAGCCAGCAGCAGCGAAAACAGCGTTCCGGTGTAACAAAATGTCGCCCACGGCAGATATTCCAGCGTGGAAACGCCAACTGTTCCGGCCATAAAAATAGCTGAAACCGTCCACGGCATCAGCGGTTCGGTGATGGTGACGGAATCTTCCAATGAGCGCGATAAATTTTCCGGCGCAAAACCGCGTTCGGCATACGCTTTCTGAAACAATCCGCCGACGATGAGTGCGGTAACGCCGCCGTGACTGGTGATTGCGATCATCACTCCGCCGGAAGCCATGGTTGCCGCGATCAACCCAAACGTCGATTTTGCGTAGCTTAACAAACTGTGAATAATATTGTCGAGCGCACCGGAAACGTCCATCGCGCCGGCCAACAGAAACGCCGCGATAATCAGCAGCAAATTATTCACCATAGAAAACAGCCCGCCGCGATTGAGCAATTTCCCGAAATTTTCGCTGATTGCCGACGGATCGCCGCCCACGGAAACGAGCATTTTGCCATCGAATCCGTTGACGGCAGCGTTAATGGCATCGCCAAAAGTGAAGCCCTGCAGCGCGATACCCAGCGCCATCGCAATAACACAGGAAGCAGCCATCACCAAAACCGCCGGATATTTTTTAACGATGCCGATCACTACAATCACCGGTGGCAACAGCGCCAGCCAGTTCAGTTGAAATGTCGACTCGATTTCGCGCAACAGCAGCGCCGCATTGCCGGAAAGCGCGCCATCGGCTGCCGGTGAGTAGCTCCCGAAAATGCTGTAAACGATCACCGCAACGATAAACGACGGCACCGCCGTGTAGAGCATGTGACGCACGTGATCATACAAATCCGCGCCCGCGCCAATCGCGCTGATGTTGGTAGTGTCCGACAGCGGTGACATTTTATCACCAAAATACGCCCCGGAAATCACCGCGCCGGCAGTTGGCGCCAGCGGTGCGCCCATCGCAGCAGCCATGCTCATCAGCGCCACGCCGATCGTTCCCGCAGATCCCCACGATGTGCCGGTGAACAGCGACATCATCGCCGTCGCCAAAAACGCAGTGAGCACCAGATATTGCGGACTAACCAGTTGGATGCCGTAATAGACCATCAGCGGAATGGTTCCGGCAATCATCCACGTACCGATGAGCATCCCGATGGTCAGCAAAATGAGCAGCATTGGCAACACTGCGCCAAGTTTTTCACCGGTTGATGTTTGGATATCGTCAAAATTGCGCCCGACCCGAATCGCGGAAATGCTCGCCACAGTCGCGGCGCTGAGCATCACCAGCACCAGCAATTCCGTGCCGATTTCCGCAAAATAACCGCCAGCGAACAGCAACACTAACATGGTGATCAACGGGAGAATCGATTCAACTACGGTTAGTTTCCGGTTCATTCGTTACCTTTTTTCGCAATTTTTTTGCCACAGAGACACGGAAAACACAGAAAAAATTTCTAAAACAAACCTCCGTGCGCTCTGTGCCTCTGCTGCAATTTTTTCATTAAACAGAAATTTTTGACAACGCCTGATCGAGATCGGCGGTGAGCGCTTCCACGCCTTCCAGCCCGACGGAAAAGCGCACCAAACTTGGCGAAATCCCTTTTTGGCGAAGCGCATCCGCGTTGCTGCCGTTGGATGGCGATATTACCAGACTTTCCACGCCGCCCCAACTGACGCCGGTACGGAACAGCCGCAGATTGTCGATGAAGCTGCAAATATCCGCAAATTTTTCCGTTTTCAACTCGATGCTGAACAAGCTGGAGAAACCGGAAAGCTGGGGCAGCAAGTCGCTATCTTCCGCGACAAACGCCGGATGATTCACCCGCGCCACCGTTGGATGATCGCTCAGAAATCTGGCAATTTGCAGTCCGTCGCGGTGATGCTGCAGCATTCGATTGGGCAGCGTTCGCAATCCGCGAATGAGCAGCCAGCCGTTCCACGGCGCCATCGCGCCGCCGTTGAGCATGTAGCCGTTTGCGAAAATTTCCCGATGCAATTCGGCGTTGGTGATCAGCGCACCGGCGACCACATCGCTGTGCCCGCCAACGTATTTGGTGAGCGAATGCAGCGAGATATCCACGCCCATCGCCAGCGGTTTCATGAACAGCGGTGTTGCCCAGGTGTTGTCGATTGCGGTGAGAATATTGCGCGATTTTGCCAATTCAACCAGTTGGCTGATATCGAGCATCCGGAACGTCATCGTCGCGGGGCTTTCGAAATATATTAGTCGTGTTTCAGGACGAATGTCGCGTTCAATTGCTGCAATATCGCGATTTAAACAAATGGTGTGCTCGATGCCGAATCGCCGCAGATGATTGGCCAATTGCAGCGTCGGGCCGTAAATATTGTTCACAAAAAGGATGTGATCGCCGCGTTTCAACAATCCGTAAAACAGCGAACTGACCGCCGCCATGCCGGACGCTGAACATTTGCAGGCTTCGCCGTGTTCGAGCGCAGCAAGCTTTTTTTCCAGCGCTTCGACGGTCGGATTTTGCCCGCGCGAATAAATGTAATTCTGGTGTTCGGCGGGAAAAGCGTTCACCAGTTCCGCAAATGTTTTTTTGGCAAACAGCGAGGTTTGATACACCGGCGGCATCATCGTGCCGTTTTGCTCGTACAGCGGCTCATCGTGGCCGAGGCAAATTTCGATATCCGTTGGATCGATGTGGCAATTGTGTTCAGTGGGAAGCGTCATTTTTCGTCGATTTCGTGCAGTGGTTTGTTGTGGTTATTTTTAAGTTATTACCAGGTTGAAGCGAGGGTTAAATACTTGTTTATTCTTTCCTTAGCCTCAGCCTTAGCCTTAGCCTTCGTCTCGCCTCAAGTCACATTCACCTTCCGCGTCATACAGGAGGCACTGTTGGACGGCAACTTGCTCGATTTTTCGGAACGATCCGCATACGACGGATACAAATAGCAATCGCGATAATCGGGAATCCCGTTGAGGCAATAGAGCTGGCGATAGGTTTTCATCTCGCTGTACCGCGTATCTTCCACATCGATGAGCGCGCCAAAAGGACATTGGATGCACCCTTCCGGCTGATTATCCTGCAGCGTTGCGGTTTCCCGCGCAACCAACGCTTTGGATGCATCCCACTGTGGCGGTTCGCCGCGCTGCTCAACATCAATTCGCCGCAATTTTTTGAGCACCAGTCGCCCGCGATCGATCGTCAGGGTTGCCCGTGCGCTGAGCACATCGCCCCGCCCAAGCTTCAGCGATTGGTAGGTTTTCGGCGAGAGCCGTGCGTAAACGTGATCTTCCATCACATCCATCCCGAAAAATAGCTGCCGGAATATCAGCAAAAATCCCGAAAAAGCAAAGCCCTCACCATTGGAATATACTTTTTTGTGGAACAACGGCTTCACGCCGTCCACCGTTCCGTGAATCTCGTGCTCGCGGTGCAACCGCTCTTCCAGCCAGTCCTCAAATTCGGCCAATTCCATTTTGAAATCGTCGTATTCGGGGGCATCCACCTGCAATTCCGGGCGGTTGAAAATCTGCTGATCGTCAAAATAGCGGCAGCCGCTGCAGTTTTTCCCGACAAATTTATACCCGCGATAACACGCTTTTCCCTGCCCGAACAGCTTGCAACTGCCTTTAAAATAATAGCAGCCGTTCGGAAAACATTTTTTGTGATTCACAATGTGATGGACGGACATCCGGCTGGCAAATCCTTTGTGCGCTTCGTGAACGCATTTAAAAATATCCAGCCGTTTGTATATGTTTTTCATGAACTTACAGTCGTTAAATTTTCGGAAAATCGAACCCGGTTGTTGATTTCGCAACGCAATATCCGGATCACCCAAAATATCCCGCGCATTTCGCGATTGCAAGTTAAACCCAAGTTGCGCACAAATGGTTCACCGCTGCGCAATGTGCACCGGGAGAATCGATCAATAAAAAATTCCGTTGAAAATAATCCGTTTGCAGACTATGATATGGTTGTGAAAACAGTTATATTTTCAGCGTTTACCATACCATCGATCAAACTGTGGAGATGACCGAATGCACCTTGCATCTACGCCCGTAAAAATTACGATTTCCCATAAGAATACATATTTTTCCCGGATGCAACTCCCGCAACCCGAACTCGAATTTCACGTTTCCCGGAAAGCGCGGGAAAAATACGGTTTCGATGAAACGCTGTTCACGATCCGCGGGAACGTCATTTTTGCGAATTTTTACGCCGCACAATTATTTGCCCAACAAATTAACGAAAAACGACCGGCGGACAAAGCTGCCAGCGCCGCCGAACTGAACGCGATGGGCTTGATCCACGAAATTTTGCACAACCTGATCGATATGTATCGCCAAACCCGCAACGCCAACGTGTTCCGCGAGGCGCTGGAAAATCTCGAACAGCAATTCACCCGGAAGGAAATTGACAAAACGCTGGAAATTTTTGTCGAAGAATTTCCGCCGATTGATGTGCATCGCAAAAAAATCACTGTCAAAAAATATTTGCAGGGTGCCACAGACGGGCGCGAAAACCGGCAAATCGCGCTGGAAGAAATGATGCTGTTGTGGCTCTCCAACCAGAATCCGGCATTCGCTAAGTATCAGGAATTATTTGATGATACGCCGCTTCGCGAAGCAACCGTTTATCCCAAAGCGATGAATTCGCTCAACACATTTTTTGATGCGCAGCCGCTGTTCGGTCCCGCCGGAAAAGGGATGAATTTGCTGCAGGCGCTGCTCCAACCGGCGAAAGCAAATCCCGGTTCGCTGATCGATCAGCTCAATTTTTTGCGGGAAACCTGGGGCACGCAGCTTTCAACGCTCATCAATATTAAATGGGAAATGCTGCTCGGCGAAGCGTTCACCGAACTTTGGGGCGTTCCCGGCGCAGATTACGGCACCCGCATGCTCCGCGCCGCCGATTTTATGGAAGAGGAAACCAAGATGCGCTTTTTCCCCGGACCGGGAAAAGCGGAAACGCATACGCCGGAATATGTCGGTGCTGAATACGAACCGGAGGCATTCAGCCCGGACACGCACTGGATGCCGCGTTTGGTGCTCATCGCCAAAAGCACGCTGGTTTGGCTGGATCAGTTGTCCAAAACATATAAAAAAGAGATCAAAACGCTCGACCAGATTCCCGATGCGGAGCTCGACCGGCTGGCAGCACAGGGCTTTACCGGGCTGTGGCTGATCGGTATTTGGGAGCGCAGTCCCGCTTCGAAAACCATCAAAAACTGGTGCGGCAATCCGGAAGCGGAAGCGTCCGCGTATTCGCTGTATGACTATGTGATTGCGCAGGAACTCGGCGGCGATCCGGCATACGGCAATCTGCGCGAACGCGCCTGGCAACGCGGTATTCGCCTCGCCAGCGACATGGTCCCGAACCACACCGGCATCGTTTCCAACTGGGTAAAAGCGCACCCGGACTGGTTTGTGAGCCTCCCCTATCCGCCTTTTCCGGCATATACTTACAGCGGCGCCAGCCTGAGCGACGATCCCAATATTGGCATTTTTTTAGAAGACCATTATTTCGAGCGAACTGATGCAGCGGTGACCTTCAAACGCATTGATTATCGCACCGGCGACACGCGCTATATTTATCACGGAAACGACGGCACATCGATGCCGTGGAACGATACGGCGCAGCTCGATTACACCAATCCGGCGGTTCGCGAAGCGGTGATCCAAACGATTTTGAAAGTGGCGCGGCGCTTCCCGATCATCCGGTTTGATGCCGCGATGACCCTCGCCAAACGCCATTACCAACGGCTCTGGTTTCCGCAGCCCGGCACCGGCGGCGATATTCCGTCGCGGGCGCAATTCGGACTCACCAAAGCGGAATTTGATCAAAAAATTCCCGAAGAATTCTGGCGCGAAGTGGTCGATCGCGTCGCGAAAGAAGTGCCGGACACCCTGCTGCTCGCCGAAGCGTTCTGGATGATGGAAGGCTATTTTGTGCGCAGTTTGGGCATGCATCGCGTGTATAACAGCGCATTTATGAACATGCTCAAAAATGAAGAAAATAAAAAATATCGCTACACCATCAAAAATACGATCGAATTTGAGCCGGAAGTGCTCAAACGATACGTCAATTTCATGAACAATCCCGATGAAGAAACCGCGATTCACCAATTCGGCGACGGCGATAAATATTTCGGCGTTTGCGTGATGATGGCAACCATGCCCGGTTTACCGATGTTCGGGCACGGACAGGTGGAAGGCTTCAGCGAAAAATACGGGATGGAATATCGCAAAGCATATTACGACGAATCACCAAACGAATATCTGGTGGCGCGCCACGAACGCGAGATTTTCCCGCTGCTCAAAAAACGCTATCTGTTTGCCGAAGTTGAGCATTTTTTGCTGTATGATTTATACGACGAAAACGGCAGTGTAAACGAAAACGTTTTCGCCTATTCCAACCGCAGCGGCGAAGAACGGGTGCTGGTAATTTTCAACAATTCATTTTCGGAAACGCGCGGCTGGATTCACACGTCCGCAGCAATTTTGGAAAAATCACCGGAATACAAAGATGCGTCCGACGCTCAGAAACGGTTGATTCAGAAAAATCTCGGCGACGGATTAGCGCTGCCCACCGGCGGCGATGATTTTGTGATTTTCCGCGATTCCATCACCAATCTGGAATATATTTACAACAGCCAGCAGTTGCGGCATCAGGGCATGTATATTGAATTGGGCACGTATAAACACAGGGTTTTACTGGACTTCCGGGCTGTGTACGACCGGGAGGGAAAATACCGCGAACTCTGCGATTCGCTCAGCGGAAAAGGCGTTGCCAGCATCGAAGAAACGTTGCGGGAAATCCATTTGCAGCCGTTGCACAACGCGTTCCGCCAGTTTTCGCAACCGGCAATTCTGGAAAAATTAATTGCCGCAGCAACAACCGAAACAGCAACACCAACCGATCTGCTCGATGACATCGAGAATCAGTATCGCGAATTTTTGCGGGAAGCGGGCAAAATTTCTGTATCAGAACAACAGAATCCCGATATCGCCAAAACCGTGCGCCGCGATCTGGATGCGCTGCTGCGGTTTCGCCCGGAAACGCTTAACGAGCGCTATTCCGGTGAATCGGAAAAATACGCGGCATTTTTGGAAAAATTGGCAGATACTTTTGCGAACGCAACCGCAACCTACGGCACGCTGATCCACTGGATTTTTGTGCGCCATTTGGGTGAATTTGAGAACCTGCCCAAACCGGAATTGCGCAGCCGAATTTTATTGGATGAATGGATGCTCGGAAAATTGGTCCGGAAAAATTTGCGAAATATGGATTTGTCAGACACGCAAAGCGATCAGGCGACGGCGTTGCTGAAATTGCTGACACGCCACCCAAACCCGCTGAAAATTAAAGGCGCAACAAAAATTATCGCGTTCGAAAATATGGATTCGCTGCTCAAATCCGGAGATTTTCAACAATTTTGCGGCGTAAATGAATTTGAAAATCAGCTTTGGTTCAACAAAGAATCTTTCACTGTGGCGACCGATTGGCTTTGTGTTGCAAAAGCATTTTCGCTCTGGCAGAAGATTGACCAACTTGCGGACCTGCCCGATACGAAAAACGCCAAGGCTGCTCAAAAAGCAGCCAAAAAATTGCCCAAACGACTCGCAAAATTGCAGAAACTGCGGCGTCACTGGCAAAAGGCATCGGATAATTCCCAATATCTTGTCAACGAGTTGATCGCTGATCTGAGCAAAAAAGCCAGGCTCAAAAGCGCGAAGGATGAAACAGAACAAAAAGTAGTGAAGACAAATGCCAAGAGCAGCGAAACAAAAGCGGTGATTCCGGTGAAGGATGATAAGCCGGCCAAACGCTCAAAAAATATTCCGCCGAAGCAAAAAGAACTGCCCGAAACCTCAACTAAGGCTGATGCTGAACTCAAAAAGACAGCGAATGCAGCCAAAAAATTGCCAACAAAAAAGTAACCGGTTGCAAAAAGCAAAAGCCCTGATACAATTGTAACAGGGCTTTTTTTAATAAATATCGTTTTTGTAATAAAAAAAGTCGCCCGGAAAAAACAAACCGGGCGACTCTCTCCTAAATTATCTTTATAAATAAAGACATTCTCTCTCTAAATAACTTCCTTATCTGACTCGCGTTTGTTTTTTCCTTCTATCTCCCTTTTCAATCAAACAATTTGAGATATCGTTTGAACGTTAAATCTTACAAACACCGGCCAAATTATACAATCCGCGATTACAGAAAACAGGCGGTATTTTTCTACGTATTTTACGTAGTGCGGCCTGCACAAATCTACGTTGCACCTGCAAATTACAGAGACCGTTTCTCCGTAATTACAGAGAGAATCTCCGTAATTACGGAGAGCGCGTCCGAAAAACACGACAATTACGGATTGATTGTAATGAATAATATTGATAGGTTATTATTTTAAACAATTATTTTGTTACTCATCGCGCCGCTTTTTAAGTTTGTATATTGTTGATGTTAATCATGTTAGAACAATTTGGTAAGCAATTGTGGATACATATTTTACAAACGAAAATTTTAGTGTATGGATCACCGCTGGCGCGTTTGTCGTTCTCGTCCTGTTTGTTACGGTTTTGATTGCAATAAACCAGCGAAAAGCCAAACAATCGTTGCATTTTCTGAATCAGGTGGTAAATGCAACGCAATCTTACATGTTGGTTTTAACTTTGGATAATCATTTTGTCATCGCAAATCAGCCATTTATAAAAATGCTCGATCATGAATTGCCATCCGAAACGGACATAACCCTCGAACTTGAGAAATATTTACCACCGGAACTCATCCGGTTTTTGAAACAAAAAAGCAAGACCGGCGATTCATACCAAAACTTTACGATGTTTTTAGACAATAAAACGGTCGTCGATTGGCAGGTCCGTTATTTCTCTGAAGGTCGGGCAACATTTAAGGTTGTCAACGGTGTTGATGTCACCAAACTATATGAAACACAGCAAAAACTGGTGGACGCCAAAGAAGCGCTCCGCAATAAAGCAGAAGAAATTGAGCGAGAGAAACGCGGCCAAATTGCCGAAGAAATCCACCACAAAATTGGCGGTTCACTTTCGCTCATTCGTTCCGAATTGGGTGATTTACCGTTAAATAGCAATCCGGAATTCGAACAAAAAATACGTTTTTTGGAAAACACGGTGATCACGGCAAAACAGGAGATCGGCGCTATCGTTTTTATGTTGAGTCCGTTAAAAAACCATAGCATACTTTTTTCGGAAGTACTCGAAAGCATCGTGGAGATTCAGCGGAAAAAATTGCAAATCGATATTAAACTTCATGCTGAACTTGCTGATACGCCCCGCAACCCATCGATAGAAAGTTTTATTTGCAACAGCATACAGGAATTGAGCACAAACGCCAAAAAACACGGCAATGCCTCTGCCGTTGAAATTGAAGTGTATCGGCAAAATAACCGTGTGATTTTGACTGTTGAAGACAACGGAACAGGATTTGATCCGCAGACAATCCGGCAATTTACAATGGACAGCGGCTTTGGATTGACAAACATAAAAGATAAAATTGAGCGATATGGCGGCAAAATGAAAATCCGTTCTGCTCCAACCGGAAACGGCAGCCTGTTTTTATTTGATATCCCAATGGAAAGGTTTGCAGATGGGCATTAAGGTGGCTTTTTTAGACGATCACAAAATGTTTTTGGAATCGATTACCCAAAAACTGGCTGATCAATATCCCGATATCTCGATAGAATTGGTTGAGACAAATTCAAACGCATTTTTAACAAAATTATCAAAAGCGAAGCCAACCGTCGTCGTTCTTGATTTAGTGTTAACGGCAGACCCGATTGACGGTAACGCCATTGCGGCAAAAATCAAGGACCGATATCCAAAAATGAACACCATGATTTTGAGCGGACGGACAGATTCTGCATCCGTTCGCGCAGCGTTCAGGCATGGTGTTAAAGCGTTTGTGTGCAAAACAGCATCGATAGAGGAGCTTGCCACAGCGATCAAAGCGGTTCACAGCGGCGAAAAATATGTCAGCGAAGTGCTTCGAACCATAACGCTTTACGAATTTCTGGAAGACCTCTCATTTCGCTCAACAACTCAGTCACCGGATGCGCTATCTTTACGCGAAAAAGAAATCATCACGTTAATAGCGCGCGGCTTCACCCTTCAGGACATTGCCAAATTTCTGAACATCCAGCCGCGCACAATTACCACACACACAAGCAATATTCGCAAAAAAACCGGCATGGCAACAGATGCACAACTAACAAAATTCGCTTTAAAAAGTGGCTGGTTAACGCTTGATGATTAACGTTTTCGATCTGTTTTAAACGGCTTTTTTTGTCTGCCGGTAATAGAGCAAAACCGCAGCTAAAAAAGTGATGTATGTAACGATATAAAGCACATGATAAATGTATTTCATCAATTCAAGAATTTCGGTGCTCTGTATGGGTATGTTGCTGTACACCATTGCATTCCCGACGCTATAAATCATTATTCCGAAACATAGCCAAATCAAATACGTTTTTTTAGGCATTTGATATGAATTTCTGGTCAATAAATGAAGCAGCGTTACGCAAGATAAAATGGTCAATAGCAATAGCGCAATCGGGCGTGAATAATAGTTGTATATTCCCAAACCATATGGTTCGACATTCAGTATTTTCAAAATGATGTAAAGGACAAACCAACCCGCGGAACCCCATTTGATTGTGGTTGACAATCTGGCAGATTTTGTGATATAAAAAAGCAACGCACCAAATAACCCAACTTCGACTAACGTAAAAGTATCTACGCGCCAGGCATCTTGAATTGCCGCTTTTTTACAAGAATATCCGATAATTTCAAAAACGACACCCATAAACAGATACAGCGTAAAAAAGCGCATCGGCATTTCGAATTTATTTTTTTGAATAATCCAGACAATTACACACAAAATTAACGGGATTACCAAAGATATTATCGCAAAAGTTAGTATGCTCATAGTTCATGCAATCAACAGTTAGTGCCGAAAAACAATCGTTTTCCGGCACTAATCTAATATGCTTTTAATTGATTATGAAAGCGTCATTTTGAAAACATCGCTATTCAGATAGTTGACAACATCGCACCACGGCGGGCAGGGCATGGCAAGTTCGATCCAATTTCCAAACGTTAGGATTGCCCCTTTTTTATCGATGCCACCGATACACATCACTCGAATTCCCCGCTGATCTGCACCGGGCAACCATGCCAAGCCAACGGCATCTTTTTGGTGGATAACGTTTTTAACCGCGTTCTTGCTAAAAAATCCGCCTTTGGGTTGTTTTTTGGCTTTTTGACTGCGGTAATTTGAAGTCCACTGTGCCGCTTCTGCCGGCTGAATGTGATGGATAATTTTTCCGAAATTGCAATTTCCGTCGCTATCTTTTGGAATAGCGACACCGGAAACTAACGGCGGAATGGTTTCCAACAAATCTTTGCCCTGCTGATCAACACCTGATACAACCAATCGATGCTGCATCAGGTTATCGATTGCGTAATAATAGCGGATGCCAACAACACCTTTCTGATCTAAAATGTTATCAATATTTTTCCCATCAAAATAATAGGAAACATGATTTTCGCCGGGAAATGCAGCCTGAAAATTTTCCCGAAAATCCAGCACTTCTGCATAAGTGACGGAATGATTGTTATTATCGCGAAATGCGCGGGAATGTTTCATTGTAAATACCTCCACAATTTTGATTTTAAAATGTGAAGGCGCCTTCCCATGAATTAGTTAATAACTCACGAGTCTATCAATACAATACACAGGAGAAACTACAGTTGCAGCTAACCACAAAAAAAAAAGAATTTATTACAGAATTTTGAATTCTGGGTTAACGAGAATGACAATCTCTCGGCTGAAGTTTTGCTCAAAGAAGTGCGTGAAATGAGCAAAATGCTTTGGCTGGAACAGTTTCGAAATCTGAGCACTGCGCAGACATGGCAAGATATTGCGTCGGATACGATGATCTGTTTATACGAAACTTACAAATTCAGGATAAGCGACATCGCAGATAGTTCAAAACTTCGCGGGCTGATTTACACCATGTTGCGAAATCGCTATTTGCAGTTGATACAGCAACAAAAACGACGTGAAGAATTAACGTTTGAAGGTTTCGGGCAAATTGAATCCTATTATTTTTCGAAATCTGCATATGCTCAGCAGAAAAATTTTGTGTTCATGATCAATAAATATTTGCAACAATTACGGGCATGGGATGAAAAACGGTGGGTGATTTTCCAGATTTGGCTGCGTTTGCATTACCCTTTGCCGAACGATGATTTCCAAAAAAAGCTTGGGGATGTTGAGCAATTTAAATTGTGCGGTTCTACAGAAACAGCGCTGATTGCTGAATTAATCAAACAATTCATAACCCATTCACCGGAATCTTTGGGAATCTCCGCCAAAACCCTAACCGCTTTACGCGGCAGACATAATATGAATACTATTAAATCGGATGTGCGTCGGGCGAAATGTTTTTTGCGAGGGTGTGTGAAGAAATCGAAAACAATTAATTTTCTATTATACCAAAGTAAACACCTGGCTATGATAGAGGGCTATTTGAAGTAAGAAATTTCAACAGAACTGAAATTTCAACAACAAAAAGCCCCAACCGAAATTTCCGGTCGGGGCTTTGAGATGAGCTGTAAACGAGATCGGGTTAGAAGTGCACAATCTGGACGCGCAATCCGCCCGCGGCAACTTCTTCGAATTTTTGCATGAATTTCAGGAATGTTTCACTGTATTGGCGACCGCCGGCCGGATCGTTGATGCGCAGGAATGTGCCTTCCGGCGTGCCGTTGCCAAACATGCCCGTCACGATCCGGGCGTGAATCGCGAATCCGTCGCCGGGCAGTTCGTCCGTGGTAGCCCAGAGCGGGCCGGCGCTTTCCAGCAAATCGCGGAAACCCAGCACGGAATAGCTCTGCGGCGGTTCGCCGGTGAAACCGAGCGCTGCCAAAAACGCCGGTTTTTCGGAGCCGAGTAATCCCTGGTTGTTATCGAACTTGGTGCGATAGGTTGCACCTGCCATATCCATAACCTCCGTAATCGGATAGGATACGCTATCTTTCCAACTGACCATCATTGTTGAAACAGTTGCCCAGCAAGTGAGGTTGGATGGCTGCGCGATAATCGGCACGATGCCCGGAACGTTGAAATCGAAACTCTCCAAAGCTTCGCCTTCGCCTTTTTCACCCAATTCCACAGATTCGCTGCCGCGCTGGATTTTCACTTTTTCGCCACGCTGGGTGCTGTTGCTGATGGCTTTTTCAACCTGCGGTTCACGGGTCAGCGCCGGCTCTTTTTTCTCTGATCCGCCGCCGATCATGCCGCGAATGGCGTTTGCGGTAAGCTCTTTGGCTTGCTCATCGCTGATCAATCCGTTCTGTTTGGCATTCTGGATGGTGCGCATGGCTTTGTCCACATCGCGGGACATTCTGCCCTGAATTGCCAGATTTGCCGCCTGTCCGCCAAAGAATTTGGCGGTTTCCATTGCGGAATTGAGCGCGGCGATGGCGTTTTGCTGGTTGCCGGTCAATCCGGTAATATCTTTGAACAGATTCGGCTGACCGATCAACTGCAGCGCGGCGGCCAATCCGGTCGGATCCGGCGCGTTTGGCGCGGTTTGCATGTTGATGATCGGAGCCGGGAAATCTTTCGCCGTGAGGTCCGGCGCTTCGGCGCGACGCGATTCCGTACTGACCGGGGAAATTGCCGCGGGCGAATCCGGGATCGGCGATTCTTCCCAACGCCAGAACCGTTCTTCCTCTTTGAATTCGCAGGAATTGCAGGCACCCATCACGGCTTCCGCATAAACGCCGCGCGTCGGGATTGCCATTCGCGTCGGCTCGATGGGCGTGTTCGGCGCGTAATGTTCCAGCAAATCTATCGGGTTTTCGACATCCTGTTTGAAGGTGGGATCGAGGTGATAACCGCGCGAAACCGGTAAAATAAGGCTGTTGCCGACGATGCCGATCAGCTCGTTTTCCACCACAGACGCCACACTTTTGTTGCTGCTGTTCGGCGCGATAAAACCGTCCAGCAACATGTAGCGGCGGTCCGCACTCATCGCCCACCAAATCCGGTGGTGATAAAATTCCAGATGCTCATTCAAATGATCGAGCAGTTGCCGCGCCAATTCTTTATCCTCTTCGCGGGGATTGCGGATTTCCTGACGATTGAGCGGCGTGAAAATCCGCACATCATCGGTTGCGGTTAAGTCGTTGTAAATTCTGGAATTGCGGAACAGGTAATCACTGGAATATTTGGTCTGATAGCGCAGGCTTCCCGATTCCACAATCACTTTGGAATTCGCCGGCAGCGCGTTAAATAGCAACAATCCGCCGAGACTGATCGAGCGATTGCTGATCTTGATAAACTTGATATCTTTCCGTGCGATCGGCGAGAGCGCGTCGCTCATCCGCAGCGACACATACATTCGGCTGTCGTTCACAAAATCGGAAACGAGGGTGGGATCGAGATTGAGCCGGTGTTCCACATTATTGTTGTCCACCGCGAAAACATCCAGATTTTGCACAAACCGTTCGGCAATGCGCGGACCAAGTTCGCGGAAGAAAATCTGGTCTTTTAAAGCCTGTTCTTTCAAGTGGTTATCGTAAAATTGTTTGGCATCGATATGCGGCAGCAAAAAGCTCAAAAATCCCCAACTGGCAGCGTGAAAAGCGTCGTCCACATCTTTCGGGCGAGCGAGTTCGAAACGCAAATACAAATCGCCGTCGATGTTGTCGATGGTCTGATCGGCATAAGTGCCCACCGGTAAATCGCTACCGACATAATTATTTTCGATGCGTTCCAACGCCGCGAATCCGGTGCGCAACCGTCCGAAAACGCTGCGCTGCAACGTGTTTCGCCAGCGCAACGCTTTGTCGCGATTGAAACGGGTCATCAGCAACGGCACGAACAGGCATTCCTGAACATCAGTGAGCCGTTGGCGCACCAGCAGGTGGCGCAGCACTTCAAAATATTGAATCGTGATGGCGTGGCAGTGGTTGTAATTCGCCAGCGATTCGGTTTGCGCGGTCACGCGCTCGCCCTGCCGAACGGTTTGCACAACGGTTGAGCGTTGATTGCGGATCGACGATGCGCCCTGAATCGTGCGGTCGCGGAGCATTTGCAGGCTGTCCGCCGCAGTTTTGCGGGATGAATTTTGCCAAGCAGACGAACTCGCTTTGCTGGAACCGCCGCCGATGCCCAAAAGCCCGCCGACCGGTCCCAAAATCGCGCCGATGCCGATGCCGCCGCCGAACGATCCGGTTTTGGCACTCGAGCCGCCGCGGGTGCTTTCCGCTACCGTCGCGTTGACGATTTCGTGAATATCACGGTCACGACTGATGAACGCGTCCAGCTGTTCGCTTTCGCTCAGCGATTCCTGCCGTGCGGCGGTTTCGCGGCGTTCCCAATCGACAATCGCGATCTGTTTTTTCTGTCCCGGTGCCAGCGGAATGCTGTGCAGCAAATTCCCGAGCGAATAGCCATCGGCGATCCACTCCTGTTTGAAGCGCAGCACATGTCCGTGCGCGATGGTACAGGCTTGATAAATGGTTGGTTCGTCGTCCCAATCGACGGCATTTTTGCAATCGAGTCGGGTACGCTGCGGCGCAAAACGCAGGTGTTTGCCCACCAGCCGCAAAATATCCGCGTGCAGCGTGCGATTGGCTGCGGTGGTCAGTTTGGTCAGCGAAAATCCGTCGGGATCATTCGCGAGCGTTCGCAAAATTTTCGCGTCGATTTTTTCCACTGCTAATCCGGTAAATTCCTGCGGCTTATTTGCCGCAACTCGTGACGCGGTCGAGAATTCATTTTTCGCGGTGAAAGTGGCGGATCTCAACTCTGCCGGCAGCAAATTGAGCAGCAGATTTGCGGAAATTTTGTCCGGCTCCTCCAGCGTCATCCCTTTGATGCTCGGCTCGGTGGTGCGCACCACATACGAATATGTGAATTCATCCAGCGTGCGATCCGGGCGGGTAAAATCGATGCAGCCGCCTTTGCCCAAATCCTGGCTGTAGGTGCCGTCGGCGCGGGTGAGCTCGGTGGAATCGGGATCGCGCGGCACTGCCGGCGGTTTTTTGTGGCATTCGCAATCGTCCTCTTCTCCGGGTTCTGGCAGCGGCACCTCATCGAGATTGACCACCAAAATTACATTTTCCGGAAAAGTTTGGTCATCGAGCAAATGGAGCGGAACGGTCACACCGTCGCCGACGGCAACCACGCCGTAAGCCGCGGTGAACACGCCACGGGGCAACGGACCGGAAAAATAGCCTTTTTCGTCGGTATCCGCGACAATCAGCGCCCGGAAATCCTGTTCCTGCGGCTCGTCTTTGGTCGCGCCCCAGATAACCACTTGCGTAAATTCAATTTCCTGCCGGTCGAGCGCTTCGATGACACGTCCGCGCAGTTTGGGAGATTTCCCGAAATTGGGATCTTCATTCGGTTCGACCGCAAAATAATCGCGCGGTTTTACGTTGATGGAAACTTCTTCGGGCAAATCCGCAGACGGATAGGTCTTGTCTTTCAGCAATTCGCCGTCCGGCGCGAGTGCGCTGATGAGCACTTCGCCTTCCAGATCCTCTTTTTCGGGCAGCTCGAAAACGGCTTCGGCGTCCTCATCCACCTTTTTGACGGATTCTTCCGGGATGCTGAGGTAGGTGACGTTTCCTTCCGGATCGGAAATGGTTTCCACCCGGACATATTTCACGGAAACACCGTGATCGTCGTATCGCTCCGGTTCGACGCCGTCGGATTTCAGCCGGACGGTCAGGATAAATTTTTCGCCGGTGTTGCTGCCGGGTGAGCCCGGATCGACCGTGATCAGGTGACGAATGCGGGTAATTAACGCTTCGGAAACGCCTTTTACGGCGGCAATTTCATATATCGTGCGGAACAGACCGACAGTCTCGCGGTATTCCACAATCCGTTGTGCGAGGCTGGGTCCGATTCCCGGCAATGCGGCAAGTTCGGCTACCGTCGCGGTATTGACATTGAGCTTAGGCATGACAAATCTCCCATGAACAAAAGTGTAAACGAACTGAATCCCTTCAAATTTGCTCCTTTCCATGCAAGAGGAGGGATTGCGGGAAATTTTCTCAACAAATTCCGGGAGATGTCAAACGCCGAAGAAAAAAATGAGGAGCGAAACCGTAAAAATGGAGATAATTGTGGAGATAGAAATCGCGGTTGTGGACATTTCCACCGCCTGACGATAGCGGTGGGCGAACAGAAAAATATTGAAACCGGTGGGCATCGCCGCGAGCAGCGTGGCGGTTTGCGCCCACAGCACCGGAATGTCGAAAACACGGGTCGCCAGCAGCCAGACCAGCGCCGGATGCAGCAGATTTTTGATAGCGGATATCGCCAGCGACGCGCCCACTTCCCCGGCAATTTTGTAGCCGGAAAGCATCGCGCCAAAGCTGAACAGCGAGCAGGGAATAGCGGTCTGGGCGATCATTTTGAGCATTTCGTCCACCGCAACAGGATAGCCAGTACCGGTTAAATTGAACAGCACGCCGAGCACAATTCCCCAAATAATCGGGTTTTTGAGCACGCCCGCAAACGCAGTTTTCACGTATCCCCAAAATGTGCCGCCGCCCGCGCTGCTCATTTCCAGAAAAATAGTCATCGTGCTGAGCAGGCTGACGCCGTGAAAGCTGATCAGCAAAAATAGCGGAAACGCGCTCTCATCGCCGAGCGAACTGATGATGATCGGCACGCCGAGCAGCACCGTGTTGGAAAAGCTGCCGCCGTAGGTAAAAATCACCTGTTTTCCGTTGGGATATTTGAACAGGAATCGCGAAACAATCAGTCCGGTGAGCAGCACGCCGAGCACAGCGATGTAATACGAGGCGATCAGTTTCACCGGCAGCACCGCCGGCAGCTCCATCTGCGACAGCGACCGAAACATGAGCACCGGAATGCTGATGTTGAATACAAATTTGATGAGCCCGTCCGTTGCAGCGAGGCTGAACCATCGCAGTTTCACTGCGATAAATCCAATAAAAGCAATGCCATAGATTTCAAAAACAAGTGTGAGGATATTCGTCATTTCGGTCGATTTTTCCGGCGAAGTTCACCATGTGACAGCGTTAATTCCCGTTTCCCTTTTGTTACACAACGTGGCTCAATTTAGCGATCTTTCCAAAAAGATCAACCACAATTGGCTTTTTACCGGAATCGGTTGACGTGAAATGAGGCTGGATTTTTATTGAAGGATAAATTTTTGCAGATGAAGGGCAACCGGTTATTTTCCGGTGCTTCCGGGAACAAATTTCAATGGCATTTCGCCGAGTACTTTTTGACCGCCTTTTTGCGATTTGTAATGCGAAAACGCCCGCCACGCAATGTAAAATAACACCACATTCGGACCGGGAATGAGCGTCAGCGGAATGCTGAATGGCAACAGCGCACCATTGGCCAGCATCCAGCGGCGATGCTTTTTCACCTGCGCATCAATCAGCGAAATGAAGATGTTCCGTGCTTCGGCTTCGGTCAGACCGGGTGGAAAAACGATGGTGATTTCCGGCGCTTTCACCAAATTTTTGAGCAGGGTTTCACTGATATTCCGGTCGCTTTCGCCTTCCGATGCGGACAATCCATATTCACGCTGATTGATTTTTTGAAGAAATAATTTCATACACCAAACGGCAATTTTACGATGATTTTTTGGGCATTTGCGACCATTATTCCAATCCCAAATATTGGACAATCTGGTTTACGAAATATATTTCATTTTGCTTCGGAAATTCTTTATCAAATTGTTCCAACAGATGACCGCAACCACAATCAGCAAAAAGTTTGGCGGTTTTTTCGTTGCTCTTAAAATCAGTTTTGGAAAAAGTGCTCATCCGGTCGATCTTTAAATATTGCTTCCCCAACATCTCCAATCCGTTGTTTTTTTTCAGCCGTTCGCCTTCCGGTGTGCCGTCGTTGGTCAGGAATAAAAACGTGCGGATTAAGATAATATCATCGACAATTTCAAATACCAAATATCCCATTTTGATGCCAAAAGCGTAGTATTCAATGAGTTTGGTGCCATCTTTCATAATGTGTAACTTCGCATCTATCAGAGATAAAAAGAGGTAAATTTGCAATGTGGGTTCTACCACGTTGTCAATCCGTTCATAAAGCCGATCCAGAGCGTGTGATTGGATATATACGCACATCGGCATTTTGCTTTTGGCACCTTTTAGTCCCAAATCTATCGGGCGAATGGAAACCCATTCTACACCAACATCGGTAAGGGCTCTCCCAACCCGGTACGCCGGACGGGTTTTTCCGTCCAATTTAATTCGCCGTACGTCTGCTTTTTGGGTCCGAAGGATTAGTTTTTCGCTAAAATATGGGGGAGCATTTTGCAAATGATGATCAAACCAACAAAAGGCATCCTCCAAATAGCTGCAGGACCAACCAAGAAAAGTTATAAAAGATTTGAGTTTTAAATATGGCTTTCTTTGGGTTGATATAAAATCAAAAAATATGGAAAATCCATCTATAATCTCATCCAGCTGATCAAATTTATCATAATTGCGATTTATCATGGCACTCAAACTAAAATCCAGTGTCATGCCCACTGTAGAAAAATCCTGCAGTTTGATTTGCGGCCCATTTTCAATAACCGTAAATACCGTTTTTTTCATATAATCGGCAATCTGTCCCCGGAAAAAGCTCAAATACTTTGGGTGAATCTCCGCTTCAGGGTGCAATTCAACATAAAGTGGTCTGAAACGAAACTTGACCATCAAATCAATTTCCGTTTCCGGGATTAAATTAAAGGCATCCAACGCACCGACTGCCGTTGCAAAATCCTTTAATTTTTGCCGAAAAATTTTATCGCGCTGTTTTAACATCCCTTTCCGGTGTTGGGCGGACAGTTTCTTTTTCCCGGATTTTATACATTTTTTTGTCGCCATATCAAAAATAAAATTAGGGTTAAGGTTTTAGCGATTTAATGTTGTATTGAAGCCAATTTTCGAACTTGGTTTTTAAATACGGCAATGTGGTGAGATACTTTAGAATAAAATTTGGGGGATGGTTAGGGAATTAAACCATAACAGCAAACCGGGCAAAAGTTGCCCGGTCAGGTTATGAATATATTTTTTGCAGATATGTAAACCGATGCGTGGGTATTATTTCATCAAGATGAGTTTTCGCGCTTTCGAAAAAGCCCCGGTACGAATGCGATAGATATAAATTCCGCTGGCAACTTTTTCACCGGAATCGTTGGTGCCATTCCATTCAACCGTGTGAAATCCGGCAGTTTTTTCACCCGATACCAGCGTGCGCAGTTTCTGCCCGTTCAGGCTGTAGATGGTTATTTCTACGATTTCAGTGTGCGGTAACCCATAGCGAATTTTTGTAACCGGATTAAACGGGTTTGGGTAATTTTGCATCAGCACAACTTTTTCCGGAATCAAATTTTCGGGTGAAATTATCCCGACCGGCGCATCAACCGTTACCCAAATGGACTCTTCCGCAACCGCACTGCTGTCGTCCGTTACGGTTATGGTCAATTGCACTTCACCGCTAAATTGCGGTATCGCGGATAGCGTCAGCAATCCGTTTGCGGGATTGAAATCACGAATCAGTGAATCCGCTGTCGCGTCGAAACTGAATTGCAATTCAATATCCGGTGTTTCGATATCCTCAACAAAATTCCACACCAATAGCGTTGCGGATGAATCTGCCCGGAAATAAACAGAATCGGGAAGGTTGCTGATGACCGGCGGATCGTTTACGGCTGATACACTCAAAGAAAACGCGGCTGTATCCGACGCAAAATTGTCACTTACGATTAGCAGAAGCGTATCGTTTCCAAACCAAGTTGCCGTTGCAGCAAACCGGAAAAGGCTGTCCAGCCGCGTCGCAGAAATTGTATTTCCCGGTGAAACGGTGTAAACCAACTGGTTCGGCGGCACATCCGGATCGTTCACAAATGCGAACCAATTTGAGATCGGATAATCGATTGAATCATCTTCCGCAAAGTTGATTTCCGGTAAAATGCCGGTAATTTCCGGCGGATGATTTATTAAAATAACATTCAGATCAACCGGAACAGCAACCACCGGCTGTTCCAAATCGTTGCTGGTAATCTGAATTTCGCAATGGTACAGGGTGTTTCCAGGCAATCCCGCAGGGTCAATTGTCAATTGCAATATTGCAGAATCACCCGGAGAAATCACACCACTGCCGGGCTGAATGGCCAGCCAGGGGCATAGCTGGTTAACAAACTTAGCTGTTTTTTTTGCAGGCTTTTTTGGGGCTTTTGATATTTTTGAAACAACTGACAACAGCTGCTCCGGTTCACTTTTTTCCGCGCTATTTGTGATTTCCGAAATCAGCTGTTGCCGTTTTTTGTCTAATTTTTGTGATCCGTTTTCAACCGGTGTGCGCGGTTGCGGAATCCCGGAAATTGCAGCGGAATTTGTCTCAACCTGCCACTCAAGCGCCAGATTTCCGAAATTGTAAATGATCAGCGTGTCTGTTATCAGTACAGAATCGCCGGTGAATGCATCAAAAGAAAACGCATCCTGCGATAGCGCCAGCACCGCTGCATCGCCGAGCGCGAAAGTATCCCGTTGGCTGATGCTCCAATTGCCTGCGGCATTTTGAACCCGGGCAAAAAAACGGTGTGTGCCGCCGGTTATGCCGCTCACCGGCAACAACCGGCTAATGTCGATTTCGGTTGCAGGCGCGAAAGCAATCGGGCTGGCATTCCCAAATCCCGGATCATTATCGATAAAATATTCCGCGGCGGTAAGCAATGGCGGCACGCCGTTATCCGGCACGATCATCGCCGAACGGGGTTGGGCAATGCCCCACAAACCGCGGGCGTCTTTGGTGCGAAAATAAAGCTGATGAATACCACCGGACAACCCCGAAACTGCCGCAACCAGGGATTTCTCAATGGTAGAATCCGGCGTAATTGCAACCGGCAAACCATTGCCAAAACCGGGATCGTTATCAAAAAAATATTCCGCGGCGGTGATATCCGGCTTTGGCGTATCTCGATTGATTTCGGATACGAAAACGCCTCGCCCCTGCGCAACACTCCATAATCCGCGTGCATCTTTGGTGCGGAAAAATAGTTGGTGAACGCCGGGCTGCAACGCGGTTACGTTAGTGATGGACGTAACCTCAATCACACTGTCGGGCAAAATAGGGACAGATGAGCCGGCGCCAAATCCGGGATCGTCATCAAAAAAATACTCGCCGGCGATGATATCGGGATTTGGTGTATCGCGATTTACGGGGGAAATGAGCAGCGTTCGCCGCTGCGCGATGCCCCACAAACCATCCGTTTCCCGTACCCGGAGAAACAAATTGTGCACCCCGCTTTGCAACACGGAAACAGCCACGTTGAGCGACACATCTGCGATTGAATCCGGGGCAAAAGCGACCGGCGTTCCGTTACCAAATCCGGGATCATCATCAAAAAAATATTCGCCGGCGGCGAGCTGCGGGGCCGGCGAGACAGCGCCGCCGGTTGTGACCGTCAAACGATAGGGATTTTCCCAGGTGTCAGCATCCGCATAGCCGGAAACAGTTATGTAGCACCTGCCCGCACCCACAACTGCAGAAACCGTGGACTGCCCATCGGGAATTTCTTCGCGATGGACAAGCTGGTGGAATTGATTGGTGATTTGTACTCGCCGGACGCCGGAGCCGTTGTTTTTGACGGTAACGTTCACTTTGCCGGTTGTGCTGTTTTCGAATGTGTAACAATCCGCGTCATACGCCTGGCGATGGCTGCCATATGTGATAAATCCGGCGATGGTGTTGTTCGCAATAACGGGATAGGCAAAGGCGGGTGCATCCGGTTCGTCCAACCCGCGGATGATGGATTGGAAATCTGTTGTTTCTTCCCAATGAATCCGGTTTGTAAGCAGCGTATCTGCCAACCCCGCCGGATGCGGTGTTGATCCCTGGTAGAGCCATTGCCGGGACAAATCGACGATAAAATCGCCACCAGGTGTTAGCGGATAATTTGATGTTATCCAGGTATATAAAATGTTTGCTGGCAGCGGCATGGTGGTGTTGGCGATTGTGCCGTTATTGCCTTCGTTTAATCCAATAACAACATCTTCCGCATCGCCATCACAGTTGACATCCGTATTATGGAATCCCTGACCGATAAAGATGAAATCATTCTCCGCACCGCCGAACAGGAACCTGCCATACTGGAAGGGAGCATACGAATAGCGCAAATCCCGGACAGCTTCGCTGTTAAAATTTACAGCCGAGAGATCATCTGGTTTGCCGGAATTTTGCTCTCCCGAAAGCGGCCATTCCAGAAAATTACTGCCCCGGTGCGGGGTTCCGATGGTCACCAGTTTGGCGACCTTGTGCCCGTCGTTAGCGGTTGAATCAACCCACCATTTGGGCGAAGCGCCATCGCGTCGTTGCAAATATTCCCGCGCAGCCAACCCACCCATGGAATGACCGACGAGGATTACCTTTTCGGAACCGGTTACATCAATTACTTTTGCGATCAATTGTTTTAACGCATACGCCTGTTTGACAATTGCCGAACGGTTGCTGGCAGATTCGCCATTGATCGAATCCGTTTGATATTTAAACAACACAGGTGCTGAGGGATTTCGGTTCCAGGTTGTTTCAAAATTAATCGAAAAAATGTTGCCATTAGTAGATAAACCGTTGTTTTCAGAGAAATTAAAGAATACATCGTTTGTAACTTCAGTAATATTGAAATAGGCATTTAAAACAGAATGATAAACATCTGTCGTTGCGTGATTACCCCAGGTATTCTCCAGAACATTTATCGTTTCTGTCCACGTTTGATTACTACTATTTAACCCGTGAATAAAAATGACCGGATACGGCGCATCTGCCGGTGTCTGCGCAGACACAACAGCGGGATTGCACAGCACAAACGCTATGCAAAACAACAGGTTACGAGTGAATTTTTTCATGATATTATCTGGCGTTGGATTTTGCTTTAAAGCGCACATTCAGCCCGTTTTGGTGAACGGTGATCACCTGGCTTTCGATGAAATACACCGCCGGAATGCCCGGATATCCGCCGTCGATAAAGGGATAATCGCCGCCGTAAATACCCATATCTGCCCCGCCAAAACCGGTTCCGGCAGCCGGCGAGCCGGGCAAAAGGTGCAGTCCCGTATCGAAATTTGCCGGGTCTTCGAATACGATGCTCATATCGATGTTTATCAAGTTTCCATCATCGGAAGGCAGTTGATTGGAATTGGATATATTGTATTGATAAATCGCACCAATGTTGACAGTGCCATTGACAATGATATTATTCTGGGCCAAAGAACTCGCACTTAAATTATTAATGGCAAAGCGATTTGAAGTGGTAGTTCTTAAAATATTGTTTATGATCGTGACAGAACTGGTAATACTGCTTTCAATTGCATCGGCATTATAGCTCTCCGTGTTAAATATCTTGTTGTTGGCAATCAAGATATTGCCCAGATTGCTGCCAATTCGAATGTTATCATTGTTCCATACGCCTCCAATAATCTCATTTTGTAAAACTAAGCACCCCGAGCCATCGATTGTCATTCTCAACAATTCATTCCTTTTGACAGTAATGTCATCGGTATTAATATCCAGGACAAATGAACCGTCAAATCCTTCCAAAATCGCACCTTCCGAACCTACATCATATACCATCGTTCCGCTTATGGTTGTATTGGCTGTTGAAGCCTGCCCGCCATAAAGATCCAGATCAAACCCGGCACCGATAAAATACAATTTTTTGCTGACTGTAATTGCAGCATACGCCGTTGCTGAGGGATACACATACACCGTATCCCCCGGACTTGCCACACCGTGCACCGCCGAAAGCGTTGTGTAGTCGCCCACGGGGAACGGGTTGTTGTCCACAATCCACACTTTTGCGGAGAGGGTGGTGGACAACACGATCGTTAATAGAACATATAACCACTGTTTGCAAGACATTTTGCAGGCTCCTTTTGCCTATTCCGTTTTTTTTTGTTCGTTATTGAAATCAGCAACTTTCAGGCTTTGTCTACCCTCACAACCCGTTCGGTCGCGCCTGCCAGTTGCCGTAATGATCCTTGTAAACAAAATATTCCATTTGCCCGGAGAACGACTCACGCCCGCCGAACATTTTTTCACATGTGCCGCTGGCCAAGATCATTACCGGCCAATAGCGCTGTTTATCTTTTCCCTGCGGCTCGCCGATCTGCAATACTTTCACTTCGCTAACGGTTGCACTTTGTCCGCCGGTCAGGTGTCTGGCCAGTTTTACCGGCACCTTTTGTTCCAGGGAGCGGGTTACAGCCGCCACAATATCACCGTTGGACGGCTGCTCGCCGCAGGACTATAGCAAGAGCGCTACAGCCAGAAGAATTGGCAATTGCAGTGTTTTCATGTCAAATACCTCCACTATCCCCTCGCAACAATCGCATCATTCAACGCATCGACTATCCGGGCTATGAAAGCACCATCATTACTACTAAAAGCTTCTGCTTCCCCTGAAGCACTGCTCAGAAAAACAGTAAATTCCGGCCTGCTTAACATCCACCATGCAACTGCACCAGCAATACATAAAATCCCGACAAGAATACCAGTTTCCCCTGCTGCCATTGCGATCAAACCAAAAAGTCCTAAAATGATGGGCGGTTTACGCGAGGGATCCTTTTTAAGTTTTTTTACTGAGGTTACACCGCTCATGGCATATGTTTGACCGGGAGTGATAAATCGCGCGTTGGTAACGGTTATCCCGTTTTCATTCATAAAAGTATTTTCTGACATGTCTGGCCTCCATCAATAAAATTGTTTACGGGTTTAAAACGGATAGTGCATTTGATCTACTCAATTGTGTTTTATTTCACCCAACCAACTCTCCCACCGCTTCATTTTCTTTTGCAGCGTTATTCCGCAACCCCTTTAGCTGCCGTTGCATGGACAACAACACCAGCAGCAACGCCAGAACCGAAACAGTGCCGATGCTGCCGACCAGCAACATCAGCGCTTTCATGCGCAGTTCGGATTTGGCAACTCTGGCTGTCATTACTTCACTTTCAGCGTTTTGTATTTCGCGTTGGTAGCGGGCATCCAGCCGGGCAACTTCCGCCTCCCATGCGGCGTTTTTGGCAATATACAGTTTGTAGAATTCTGCCAACGCCTGGGGTTGTTCCGGGCCATCGATACCGGGCAACAAGGGCAAAAATGCATCGGAAATGCGCATCTGCTTATCCACGCGATTGTTGAACATGGCATAATACGAACCGATCATGTTGTTCAGCACATTTTCCCGCTGATCTTCGGCAAAATGCCCGATTTTTCCGGCAACATGTTTCAGAAACGCCGCACCGTCGCGGGGATTTTTTTTGCCGAACTCGGCCAGTTTGTAAATGATATTCGCGTCGGATTGACCATAGGCGCTCATCAGGGTATCCAGCAACTGCACATTTGTTTCTGCGGTACGGATATCATCTTTGCTGTAGTGTGTCAGGGCGATCAGCGCTTTCATCCGGTCGCTTTCTTCAAATTTACGCACCACCGGCAGATAGCTGTCGATCAACCGGGCGTAATTCCCGAAGGTGTTGGCCCCGGCTTGTTTAAAGGCTTCCTGCAAATAATGCTTTATGCCATATTTTGAAATAACCCATTCGTTCCGGTACCAGTTTTTGCGCCAGTGGCCGACGTTATCCCAGGGATATTTTTCCGGCGGGATGAGCGTCTGAAGTTCGGAATAGGATCGCTCATATTTCTTCTGCTGCGCGGTATCAACCGGAGCGCCTTCCGCCGGAACAGGCGCTGAGGCTGTTTCCTGCCGGGATGAATGCTCGCTTTGCGGTTGTGAGGTTTTTGCCGGATTCAGTACAGCAGACAATTCCTCAAGCGTAATTTCTGCGGGTTGCGGGTATTCGGGTCTGTCCACCGAACGTTTCAGGCTGGGCGTAAGTCCGTATAAAACAACCAGTAACGCAATTCCCATTGCCACAACCGTTATCCCCACAAGGGTATGAAAAAAATATCGTGAGATGTTGAAGACAAAACGCTCTTCAAATCGGTCTAAAATGCCGGGTTTCATTGGCTTGCCCTCCTTAACAATTCATTTTCAATTTTCCCCCATCAAAACGTATAAGATGGGGGAGTTCTTTGGCTTGAAAAAAACCAATTTTATTTAATTAACCGGCTTTGGATGTATCCCTGTTTATTCCCAACCAGCCGAACCAAATACCATTCACTATTTTTTTCCAAAACGGTTACAGACATCCCACCTGGCACTTTAGCTACAATTTTTGATCCTTCGGCAGGTTCGATATATACATTGATGCGCTCACTATCCTTACCTTTGACTTGTACTTTTTCTGCTAACGCTAATTGTTTTTCTTGCTCATTGAATTCAAAACTATACTTTGTTTTCTCAATGCCTCGTTCAGTCATAATTTGATCCAGAGTTAAATTTTCATCATTTCTCTTCAAGGCTTCTTTATATTTCTTTTCTTTAGGATCTAACTCTGATGCCTGCTGATAGAATTCCTGTGCTTCAGAAAAATTTCCAACAATTTCCTGGATAATACCCATGTTATATAACAACTTGTCATTAAAGGAATCTTCTTCGTATGCCTGCTCATACAACAGATATGCGCCATTGATATCTAACACTTCTGCTTTTTTAGCAGCATCCTCTCCGATATCCTTTAAATTTTTCACTTTAATTTTTTCGAATTCAAATTCATCTAAAACAAACCTCGGTGTTAGGTAATTTGCTGCAGTATAGCTTAAAACACCTAAACATTGGTCTATACCTGTATCAAATGTGAAAATATTTTTTATGTTTTCTCCTTGTTTTCTTTGATCGACAGCATATGAACGTTCAGTGTTGCCCAATATTTTTCCTGTTGTTACATCTATTAATCGCATTTTGTAGGAAACCTCAACTTTGCGGTATAGCTCCGGTTCAATCCTTGTTCCATCTTTTGTCCGTACCTCTACTTTCCCATGCCTATTCTCTAAAACATAAGTGAGTGTACCCGTAATAATAGCATCTACGCCGGCAATTTGTCCGATTTGAGTTGCCTGGTTTTCATTCACCAATCCTGTATTGGAAAAGTTTTGCTCATTCATAATCTGACTTAACCGATTACGTTCAATAACCTCAAACCAATTTGTTTCAATACCTTCCTGGAATGTTTTTGCTTCTACTCCTTTACTGAAAAGCCCTCCTTTCTCTTCGTACATACCACGTTCTGACTGCAACAAATAGGTGGTCAATCGATCCGTGAAAGTATTGCTCATATTTTGATAATAAGAATAGTTCTGGATGCCAGCACCTTCGCTAACATCAAAATCCATTATAGCAACACGTTTTACATGTGAAATGGAAATGCCAGGTGCCTTAGCAACAAAAATTTTGACCTTTTTGTAGGCAAATAGTGTCGATGTAATAAAAATCAAACAAATCAGCACTAAGAATTGTCTCGTTTGTTTCATTATTTCCTCCAAAAATTCTGATGTTAAAACTAATTAGGTTTTTTATGACTTTATTTTTCTACAAACATTTTTTCTCCACCTGCAACAAAACCAGATACCCCAACAACACCTGGATAAACCCGATCGGGCAGAGTACTATTGTGGCGATCAGGATGTAACCCACTACATTATTTATTTTAATTAAAAACTTGAGATGTTCATTCACGACAACCTCTTTTGTAATACACTGAACGCAGGAAGGAGCGAAACCTCCCGCTGACACTTTCCTGCGTTCAATTGTGTTTGGTTATCTAATTTGAATGGTTAGCATTAATGCAACGTATATGCCAAAAGCCACAAACTATTGTTTATTATGTGTTTATAATTATTGCATTGGTGGAAGGCATAGAATATTGCCAACCCTGGTTGGCAATCTAACGGATTAACATCGTTCGCTCAGCGCAAAAAAAAATACAAGTTATTGTTTTATATAACCTTACGGATTTGCCAACCAAGGTAGGCACTTTGTTACAACTACACGAATTATAGTTCCGGAATTATTGCCAGTTCGCGGATCAGCTTTTGCAAACCGTTTCGGGATAACCCTAACACTTTTGCGGTTTGGCTAATGTTACCTTTATGCCGGAACAGCGCATCCCGCAACAAATTAGCCCGGAATTGGCTAACAGCTGTTTTATAATCGCCCTCTTGCGATGCCTTTGGTGCCATAATCAGCAGATCATTTCCGGTGATTTCCCGGTGATTGCAGGTGATCACCACCCGGCGGACAAGTTGCTCCAGCTCGCGAATATTTCCCGGCCATTGATAAGCTTGCAATACCACTTTCGCGCTTTTGCCCAACACTTTTGGGCTTTTTTGCTCCTGCGCTGAATACTTTTCCAGAAATAATTCGGCTAAAGGAATTATATCTGCGATGCGTTCGCGAAGCGGTGGTATTTCCAGCGTAAGCGTTGCCAGGCGATAATACAAATCCTGCCGGAATCGCCCGTCTTGAATGCGTTCCTGCAACAACTGATGGGTTGCGGCAATGATCCGCACATCAACTTTAATATGCGTTGCAGAACCCACACGTCGAATCTCCCCGTCTTCGAGCATTTTTAGCAAAACAGCCTGATCCGAAGCATCCATTTCGGCAATTTCGTTGAGAAAAAGCGTGCCGCCGTTTCCTGTTTCAATAATTCCGCGATGAGCATTTTTTGCTCCGGTAAACGCACCTTGTTCATAACCGAACAGTTCCGAGCGCATCAGCGAATGTTCCAAAGCGGCGCAGTTGACCGATTGATACATCTCTCCGGCGCGATGGCTAACATCGTGTATATATCGCGCAATAATGTCTTTTCCAACACCCGTTTCACCGGTAATTAAAATATTCATATCGCTTTTGGCAAATTGACGGGCAGTGTTGAGGATCATTTTCATCGCCGGAGATTCCGCGATTATCCCTTTGTGATTGTTTTGACAGAGGTGTTGAACCAATATCTCCCGGATTTGCGAAACGGGATCGGATTTTTTGATAAAATAGGCCACCACGCCGTTATCAACAGCCTGCCGGTAAAAGCTGAGCCGGTCGTGATTACTGAGCATAAAAACGGGTAAATTCGGATAAGCCCGGGTAATTTGGGGCAATGCATCCAAGCCTTCTGTTTTTTCGGGTAATGCAATGTCCAGCAATAAAGCCATTGGCTGAATTTGGCGAATCAATGCCAATCCTGCTGCTAAATTTGTCGCACCGTGTACCCGAAAGGGTTCACCAAGATTTTCTGCAAACATTTCCAGATAAAACGATTCATCATCAATCATTACTATGGGATAATGTTTCATATTGAATCCTCAGTTTCAGACGAAAGCAAGCGCCGGTTTGTGGTTCTGAAGGCAGATATTCGATATCTCCCCCGTAATATTGCAAATATTTTCGGGCATGATAAAGCCCCAGCCCGCTGGATTTTTTTCCGGAATAACCCTCATCAAAAATTTGCCCGGTCATTTGCTCCGGAATTCCCGGGCCGTTATCGCAAAATGTCAACAGCACGTTTTCTTCAATTAAATCTTTATTTATTGATATATTCAGATTGCGTTCAGCTTGTCCGGCGGTTGCTTCCGATGCGTTCTGCAGCAAATTCTCAATTATTTTTTCCAAAATATAGCCGGGCATTACCACCATCATTTTTTCGGAAATATCTTTCCGTTGAACGGTTATTTGCCCAAACTCGCTGTATCGTTTGGTTACCTGATTCAGGCATTCGAGCATGTTGCTGCGAATATGTCGTTCAACCTGTGACAGCAACTGCCATATCTGCTTTTTAAGTGATTGAATCCGCTGTGCGGCAGTGTAATAATCGGGTTGTTTATCGTATCCGGCTTGCCTGCAAAAATGGGTTACCTGGCGCAATACATCCTGAATCCGGTAAAATTCCGCACCTTTGAGAAACCAGAATCGACTTTGCCGGATAATTTCGGATAACTGAAGATGCGCATTTTCCAAAAACAATGCGGATTCGCTGCGAAGCTGATGTTGCATTTCTGATGTTTGGCGAGCAGGCAAATTGTTGCACAAAAATAACAGCCGGTCCAGTTGCCGACTGCCGGTTCGCCCGTGATGGAACTGGCGCAATAAATCGTAAACCGGCAACGGATCAACATCTCTGCGGCGGTTCTCCAGATATGAATGGATCACCGGAACGCTGACAATCGCGATAATCACCAATCCCCAGTACCACACCAATGCATATTCATGTAAACCGCTCAGCCAGATAATACTCGCGCTAAACCCCATTATTCCCCCTAAAAAAGCCAGATTTTGCGGAAACCAAAGGGCAAATTGCCAGAGGAGGAACATTAAGACGCTCAATCCGATGCCCAAAAACATTAGTTTGCTGGTTACACGCCAGAGGTTTGGATTCAAAAAAAAGGATTGAAGCAGGTATCCGGCTTTATTTAGTGTCGCATTTGCTGACGGATCTTCTTTCAAATAATGGTGCAACCCCGTTTGCAAAGCGTATTTCCGGATTTCTTTTCCGGATGGCAACCGCACTTTGATATCGAAAACTTCACGATCCGGCAGATAAAAACGCGCTTGCGGGAGGCTGCTCACCATGTATCCCCAATGGGTGTACAATTGTTGATACGCCAGCAAATGTCGGGCATCGTTCATAAATCCGGCTTCATAAAGCCAGATGCTGCTGCCGATAGCGTCGCGATTGCTTTCGCTGCCTTCGATTTCGATGATGGTGGGATTGGAATTATTGATGGCATTTTCGTAAAGTACATCGCCACCGATGTAGGAATTGCTGAAAAAGATATCAAGATTACCGTTATCATTCAGGTCTTCAGCCAATGCACCGGTCGTATAGGCAGTTTTGTTAACGGCAAAAACCAGCGAATCGCAACGGAAATGGCTGTTGTCGTTCCAGTATAAATAATTTTTGCCGAGCGTTGCCAACACCAAATCGGGATCGCCATCTTCGTCAAAATCGCCCCAGCTGCCGCCGTAGGCAATGGTCGATTTTTCCCCGATGGTTTGCACGGTGACATCGCTAAAATGGAAATCGCCATCGTTGCGAAATAATCGCGAGGGCATCGTTCGGTTGGCCATAAACAAATCCAGATCACCATCGTTATCAAAATCTCCCGGCGTAACCGACTGTGTGTAAAAATCGAAAGGAGTGGTCAGCGCCGGCGCGCGATCGCTAACATCCGCAAAAACCGGTTGTCTGGAACCTTTTTGGGTGAGATTCTCATATAATTTTGGTGCGCCATATACACTGTAAAGCAGAATATCGCTATCGCCATCGTTATCCCAATCCGCCAGACAGGGTTGATAGGAAACCAGTTTTTCCAACGAAGGAAATGGCATTTCCGTGAACGTCATAAATCCACTGTTGATGAGCAAACGAAAAGCTCCGTATTCATCGCCAACGGCGATATCCAGAAAACCATCGCCGTTCAAATCAGCCAGCGCAAGCAGGTTGATACGTCCGATCAGATTGAAATGATTGCTTTTCGATATATTTTCGAACCAATCCGCACCGGTATTTTCGTATATCAGGCATTTTCCCGTAAAAGCGGCCAGCAGCCCGTCTGCATCGCCGTCATTATCCAGATCGCCAAAATAAACGCAGGCATCGTAATACCAAAATCCGTCCTCAATTTTTTCCCCGTAACCCAACAATCCCCGCTCACGAAACAAATTATTTACGTAGCCGCCGGGTAAAAATTCGTAAAAAGCGTTATCACCCTCCGCATCGGTGAGATACAACTCCAGCTTTCCGCTACGGTTGCGATATAACGATTTACCATAAGTTATCGCACTATTGCCAATCGCAAAATGTTTGAGACTTGATTTTTTGATTTCTACAGATTTCCCGCGCAAATCCTTCCCCAGATAATACATAGAGCCGTCATCAACGATAAACATAGAATTTGAATCAATGGGATAAATATTTCGAACATCCACATTTTCCAGATCAGCTAACACTTCGATAATGCCGGTTAGCATATTCATCCGGAACACATGTCCGTTATCCGAAAAGAAATAATGTATTTTATGAAAATTTGGGGTTTTGTGTTCAACCGGTTGCTGGTCAATATTCAAAGGAATATCGAGCGTGGTCAATTCACCATTGGACATCAGCAATATTTGATAATTAATTTCCCTTGTGGGATTGAAAAGTCTTCGAACGTAAATAATGCTATCTGCCGAAATGTAGGAAAATTTGCCAACACCGCCGCCTTCAACGGTGTGTAATAATCGCCAATCGCCATTGTTGTATTCCCAAATATAGCTTTTATTGTTGGTGCCGCTAATCTCTCCGTTAGCTATTGTGAATTGTTGCGGTGATAACAAAATATAAAAATGTCCGTCGCCGAAAACCCTCAGCAGTTTATTGGTTTCAGAAGGCATGGGAAGCTGGATATTCTGGAATTTATTTCCGTCAAAATAAAACAAGGTGCTGCGATGCCCGCTGCCGTAAAACCGGTTTTCGGCTGTAAATAACATATTTGATATTTGATAGGGAATGTGTTGCGGATAACGCTGCCAACTCCCGCGGTAATAATGCAATACATTTACATGATAATAATGCTCATCCGGGGCAAAGGTTAACAAAAAACTGTCCGGTGAATAAATAGCGAGATTTTGCCCTGAAGATCCCATCTGCGGCGGTTGGTTTGGAAAAAGCTGCCATTGTCGGCCATCCCAATGCCACAACTCTTGATGCCGGATTGCCAAAGCAAAATTTTCATCCAAAACCTTGATAATGCGGAACCCATCCGACGGCAATTCCGGAAAATATTGCAGGGTTAGCGCCTCCCCGATTGCCGGACGACTAAAAAGCAGCCAAACAAAAATTACAGCTTTCGCAAATCCTGTCATTTCCTGATCCGGTTATTTCGAATGTGTTTTCAGCAAATTGGTTTTGGCAGTTATATTTAAAAAAATGAAAAAAAGCACAAACGATGCCAAATTCAAACAAGAGCGATCCAAGCATTTATTAATATTAGATTTAGATAAAGATAGGTTAATTGATAACAACAAATATTTTTGGGAAAAATTACACAGTAAAGATTATTCACTGCGTAATTTTTCCAACAATGAAGCCTGCACAATAGCTTAGAGATAGCGATCCAGCGTTTTTTTCCACAGCCCGACAGCCTGGTTTTTCTCGCTAAAATAACCGATCAGTTGCATGACCAACGGGTGATGTGTTTTGCGAAATAATCCCAAAATTGTGGCAATTTGATTCTGTTGCAAAAAGGTCAGCAATCCATTTTGCGATTTATCGCCGATTAAATAATCCCGGTATTTTTTTGCGGCATCTTTTACCAACGCTTCATCGCCGGCAAACGCTTTTATCGCCATCGGCAAATCCCAATTTTTGTGCACCAGAAACCACAAACTCAACTCGCGGCTGTAACGGATAAACGTTTTCCGGGAGGGATGAAACGCGTTTTCTGCAATCATCAATTTTAGTGCTTTTTCGATATTGAAATGGGATAAGCGCAGATATTTCAACACCAACCGGGCGCGCTCGTCCAGTCCGTCCAGCGGTTGATCCGTTCCGGCAAAAATATCCAGCTCAAAATGTTCCGTGCGAATTTCGCCATCGTCATACGCGTTGATAAACGCGCGTTTGGACAAATTCTGCAACTCCCGCACATTGCCCGGCCAATCGTAATTAATGAGCGACTGCAACGTTTGCGGATGGATGCGGACCTGTTTTGAATGCGCATTATTCAGGTGTTTGATAAAATATTCTGCCAGCAACGGGATGTCTGATTTCCGTTCACTCAACCGGGGAACGGTGATAATATATTGTTGTAACCGGTAATAAAACGGATCGAGAACACCCAGTTTTTCCCGCAAATGATCGTTCAACAAATTTTCGCTGGTTGCGCTGATGATGCGCAAATTCACCGGAATTTTCTCATTGCTGCCAATGCGCTGGATCTCCCGGTTTTGCAGCACCCGCAGCAATTTGGCCTGAATGGCCGGTGAAATATGTGAAATTTCGTCCAGAAACAGCGTCCCGCCCTGCGCGGCTTCGAAACAGCCGATGCGCAAATGTCCGGCATTGGTAAATGCCCCTTTTTCGTGCCCGAACAATTCGCTTTCAATCAAAGAATCGGGGCGGTCAGCCAGGCTGATGGTGATAAACGGGGCGTTTTTTCGCTCACTTAATTCGTGAATGGCTTTCGCAACGCCTTCTTTTCCGGCACCGGATTCACCGATGATCAGCACATCCACATCATGCCGGGCAACCGTTTTGATTTTTTGAAATAGCTGCTGCATCCGCGGACTGTTTCCTACCATTCCCATAAATTGTTGCGATCGCTGCGTTTCCGGTTCGATGTCCTGAGAACCGGTTTTTCCGGCAATGTTGTGTGCGTTTTTATCCAGCGAATCGATCACATCAGCCTGCCCGGTTTCGCGCAGATCGATCCGGAACAGTGTTTCCACAACCGATCCCATCAATAAATGAAAGCGGTTTAACTGATCCAGAGTGAGCCGCTGATTGGTGTTTAACAATAAAATAGCCAATGACGGCGGCAGATGTGGCACGCCGGCAAAAATACGCGGGATCATGTAAGTAAACTGCGATTGTTTTAGCCAGGAATGCAGGATGCTGGTTCCGATAAATAGTTCAATAAATTTTGGATCGATTGGCAAACCGGCTGCTGTCAACATGTCGATGTGATGGTTTACCGCAAATTGTTTATATTGCTGCACATCCGGCCGCAGCAAAAATTGCTGGATTTCGCCAAAAAAACCGGTATTGCCGGGAGAATACAGCAACCGGTTAAGCGCATTTTCAAATGCAATGCCATCCAGCAGCACGCGTCCGTTGCCCACTTCTTTTTTGACAAATCCGTCATTTTGCTGAATTTCATCCAAAAAATATGCACCCGGTGATTTTTTCTGATAAAATTCCGCCAAATAGCTGGTTAAAATATTGGCATGCGAATCAAATTCCGGCGGCAGGCTTTGTCCCGTTGCACTGTTTTCCCGGATTATTTCAACAATAAATTTGGACTGAAACTGTTCAATGGTATTGCGGGTAGCGCTGCTGGATGGCATCTCGAGAATCCGGCAACCGCCCAAAAACGCCATCGTTCCGGCTAATTGATGAAAAAAATAATGATCCGGTATTTTTTCACGGTCTGTAATTGACGGTATTCCATACAAACTGCCACCGGTGCTATCCGTTTGCAACAGTGGTGAAATATAATGAATATTCCCCAGCACCAATCCGGTACCTTCGGGCAACAACGCCCCAAATTTTTCGATCGCCCATTCCAGATAATCCAGATGGCTGATAAATTCTATCCGGGATTTAAAATCGATAATCGATTGGACGATATCCCCGGAACTGCTCGACTTGCTCGGTTTATAGCTTTTCATAGTTGATAATTGCTTTGTTGGAGTCGGTTTAATGTAGGGAATATTCCGGAGGGATCAAATAAAAAGAAAATACTTTGTGAGCATTCAGCAGAACTTGGCACTGTGTGGTTTTGGGTTTTGGGTTTTGGGTTTTGGGTTTTGGGATATATCCGAACGAATCAATATAGATCTCAAATTACTGGAAGGATTTATACTACAAACGGGTATGATCTTAACTTTTCGAGCTGAGACTCCTGCCTTCGCAGGAGTGACAAACCTCCTATGAATTGTCATTTCCCGATTCTCGGGACAGGCTCTGCGAAGGCAGGAATCTCATTCTCATTTGGGAGAAGGTTAAGTTTATGGCCATATGCAGTATAAAGGAGGGGATGGAGTTTTTGCCGGTCAAATCGAGAAATATTGTCGCTTGGCAATATTTCTCGATATTCACATACTGTTTTACATTATATTTCCGGAAAAAAAATCAGCAGCTTTCCGGCACGGGTTCGGTTGCCAAACCGCAATTTTCCATAATCAATTCTTTCAATTCTGTCGCCTGATCCGGATCGAAATCGCCGTGCTGCACTTTTTTTACACCGTGTTCGTTCAAAAAAATGTGGTGTTTGGGCACAACGCCATGTCGCGCTAACGTATTTTTGACACATGCCAGCGGACAACCGTCGATGGCGATTATTTCCCGACCGGAAGTTGCGGTTCGCACCAGCGGTTTTACATCGCCGCCAACACCGGCAATGCAGGACATTTCCGCGATGCCCTCGCGGTCCATTCGCACGGCAATGTGGTTTGCCATTTGTGCCGCCGATGAACAGCCGGAACAGGCGTACACCAACGGCTTGTCTTTTCGCCTAAGTGTATGATTCATTTCTACTTATCCTGATATTTTTTATGAAACAAGATGAACATTTCCGGCGCTGAGATTTTCAACCATCGATGCAATGGTGCGATTCCGCAGCGCATGTTCCATGCCTTCGCGGCATGGCTTGAAATCGTTGTGCACCGGACAGGGATGCGCATCGGAGCACATTTTCAGCCCCAGACCGCAGCGCCGGAAAATTTGCAATCCGTCAACCAATTCCACAATCCGGATCATCGGTTGCAGCAATTGCGCATCGGTGATAAAAAAACCGCCGTTCGGCCCTTTTATCGATGACAGAATATTGTGCCGGCTCAGGTTCTGTAATATTTTCCCCAAAAAATGGGTGGGTATTTCCAGCGCGGCGGCAATTTCCTTAATCCCGATTCGTGCTTCAGGATTTGTTTTCTGGCGGCTGCCAACGTAAAGCACCGCACGGATTGCGTATTCACAACTTTTGGATAACATCATTTACCTATTGGGTTTAGCAATGTTTTTTCCATGGCAATTGCCGAGGGAAAAAGAATGTTGTTTTCCAAATGCACATGCAAATGCAAATCATCTTCAAATGCTTTCAGACTGGCAAAAGATACGCGGTAAGTTGCACAAGCATGTTCCGGCGGCGTAAAATTTTGGGTCAATTCATGAATTTTTGCCATCGCATTTCCCGCACCTTCGTGCTCGGCTTCCATTGCAGCAATCGGATTTTTGATCGTCTCAAAAGGTGGTGGCGGCAACCGCAATCCCGAGTGTTTTGCAGCAGCCATATTTTTGATATATGGAAAAAGGATCACTTCCTCTTTGCGCATGTGATCGAGCAGTTCGTTTGCCAATTCATTAAATAAATGCACAATTTCTACCAGCGCCGGATTGTCGCCACCGTGGACACGCGCCACTTTTTCGATATACGCCCGGATAACCGGAATCGCGTTCGTCACATATTTGTGGTGGGTGTGGGTGATGTAATCGCACATAAAATCCGGCGACCAATCGCGGTAATCCTGCTTCGGTCCGGTAACCTGAAATTGCAAATCCATGAGCGCTTTTACCAGCTCATTTTTATCTACGCCCTTATCATCGCAAACTTGCGATACGGATTTTTTGCCCCCACAGCAAAAGTCGATACCAAATGATTTGAAAATATCCGCCCGGCGGTAATCTTCGCTGACCAATTCGCCAACGTGTTTTTCATCGAACAAAATCGTATGTTGTCCCATCGTTCCCTCTTTTGTTTTTTTAACGACAGGATAATTATACGACCAAAAATATTAAAAGACAAGAAGATCTTTTTATATTTTAAATTTCAATACGTTCAGATGATTGACGCAAATCCGGGTGTTCGACCGTTATTCGGTATCGAACACTTTTGTTTTTGGTGCTCGAACTGCGTCATTCCCGCATGTTTTTTGGAGAATCCATTTTCACAAATTATTGTGGATACCCAAATATCCCACAATAAAAAAAGCCCGGCAAAATACCGGGCTTCGGGGAATTACAGATAATTTTTTACACTTATTTTCCAATCGGGATTGTGTAACCGACGCGGGCGCCAAAATAGTTGGCATCGGAGAAAACGATCAATGCTGCGAGATCAAGATTTCCCATTTGAACACCGGCCATCGGTGCAAATGCAAATTCTGTGCTGCTGTCAGAAGCTTCTTGTTTTTCGGTTACACCGGTAAACGGATTTGTAAATTCGGTTTCAGCGCTTACGCTGTAAATATGAAATCCGATTTCGCCACCTACAAAAATTTGCGGACCTTCGCCGCCAGGCTGCAGAAAATAGCGGGCACCTGCCATAATTGGAATCGCAGATGTGCTGACATCTACGCTATTGCCGGTCGTTCCTGCCGATTTCGAACCAAACATCAAATAACCGGCCGTTCCGGTGAAAGCAATTTGAGGCGTGTAGGAATAAATTCCGGTGACGGTACCACCAAACCCAATACCGGCACCATCACTGAAATCGCCGAATGGAATCGCAAGGTTACCGGACACAACAACTGACTGAAATCCGCCCTGTGCGTATAAAGATGAAACACCAAACATCATTAAAACTGCAACCAATAATCCTTTAACACTGCGCATAAAATGACTCCTTAAGTTGTGTTGCAATAGGTGAACTAGTTGTAAATACTGCTGTGTAAATCAGACACGATATTTTACACAGCGCCGTTTTATGACGATGTGATTATTGTCAATAATACATATTTGCAAAGAATTTTATATTTTTCAATCAAAAAATGGAAATATAGTATTGGTATTTTGCATAAAATTCCATTTGACAACACGACCGGTGAGCATGTGGTCGATGAATTTCGGGGTATTTATAAATAGAAAATATCAGCGGACAAATTGCAGCATGTATTTCAATCCGTCGATGAATTGCGGTTTCCAAAGCTTCCAGTTGTGACCGCCGTTGACGATGCGCAGCTCTGCCGGGCTGCCGCTTTTCCGGTTCAAAATGCCATACAGCAGCACGGATTGTTGCTCCATATTGTATTCAAATCCTTCCGGGTGATTCCAGTCGTCATCGCCGCAGGCGATATAAATTGGCACCCGTAAGTCCTGATCCAGATATGTAGTTAGCACTGCCGGATAATTCCAATTTTCCCACAGCGATGAGTCAAACGGCGTGCCGAATGCACCGCTGGTTCGCGCGCTGGATTCCGGTGGCGGCTGTTGCGAATAAAGCGCCGGGCTCAAAATAGTTGCGGCAGCAAAAATTTGCGGATGCGCCAGCGCATAGCGCAACGCGCTGTATCCGCCCATCGAAAATCCCGCCACCATTCGCCTGCTCCGTTCCGTCGAAATGCGAAATCGCTGTTCCGCATCCGGCAGTAAATCCGCAAAAAATGCCGTTTCGAACGGCTCTTTGCCGTCTGTCCACCAGCTTGTGCCGCTGGCCGGCGCAATCGCAATTACCGGCGGAATAATTTCCGCTGCAATCAGCGAATCGAGCAGCGGGAAAACCGGGTCCCAGGCGTTTTCATCGCCGCCGCTGCCGTGCAGCAGATAAATCACCGGATAGCTAAACTCAGTAGAATCATATTCTTCGGGCAAATAAATTTTGTATCGCCAGTCGCGATCCAGCGTTGCCGAGTGAAAATCAACCGTTTGGGTGGAACCGGGATTTGCCAGCAAATTGCCGCAAATCGCGAGCAAAATAATCAGCCATCGCAGTTGCATGTTATTCCTCCGTATCGGGGATTTGGCGTTTTTCCGGACCGTCGTATTCCGCCAGCGCGAAGTCGATTTTCCGCATCGGTTTGTAGCGGCTTTTTTCCTCCAGAATATGGGCAACCAGCCCGGGCAGCCGGGAAATAATGAAAAATGCGTTTGCCAGCGTTTCGGGAAAATCCAGTTCGCAGAGCAGCGCGGCGATGGCAGCATCCACGTTGATGGGCAGCGATTTGCCACGTTCCTGCAGCGCTTCGCGGATGGCGAGGCACATTGCCACATGCACGCCAGCGACGCCGTTTTCTGTGGCGATGTCGAACAATTTTTGGGTTCGCGGATCGTTGCTGTGCACGCGATGCCCGTAGCCCATCAATTTTTTGCGATGGGTGAGATGGTCATCCACAATTGCGGCAGCCGCATCCGGCACGCTGAGAGATGTTGTTTTCATTAGATTTACGGCAGATTTCAGCAGCCGCATGCTGTCCGCAATCGCGCCGCCATGAAATTCGTTGATCGACAAAATGCCCGCAGCCAGCGCGCCGTTCAGCGCCGCACCGGTGGATGCGGACAAAATTGCGGTCTGACAGGATGGCGGTGTCACCCCGTGATCAACGCTGGAAATGAGGATCGCATCCAGCACCCGCGCGATGTTCCGCGTCGGCAGCTCGCCCTTGATCAGCAGATAAAACGTTTCCGCGAAGTTGCGCTGCGCCATCAAATCTTCGATGGGATAGCCCTTCACCAAAATTTCATTTTCGCGAATGCGGGTGATGTTCGTTTGCCAGGTTTGGGGTTTCATTTTTGCTCCGGTTTTCAATTTTTTGCCGCAGAGAACGCCGAACGCATGACCGCGTTGCCTGCCAAATGACCGATAAAGTCGAAGGATATGATATAACGCTAATATAAATAAAGGCTTCGACTTCGCTCAGCCTGACAAGATATTGTGTTCAATTGTAAAATTAATACTGTCCTCCAGCGTAACATCGGTTATTTAATCGCATTCCCCTGCGTTTTCCGTGACGCGATGGCTGACAGAACAGCTTTGGGGATATCCTGAAAATGTGCCACAACGGTTGCTCCGGCGGCTGTCAGTCGCTGCACCTTGTTTTCGTAGGTGCCGTTTTCGCCCTCGATGATGGCGCCGGCGTGGGAAAACCGCACGCCTTTTTGGGCAGCCTGTCCGCCGATAAACGCGATGACAGGTTTGCGCACTTTGCCCTTTTCGATCAGCGCCGCAACGCCTTCTTCCTGTGATGTGCCGATTTCGCCGAACACCACAATTGCATCGGTTTGCGGATCGGCTTCGAACATTTTGACGGTTTCCGGATGGGGCAAGCCCACCACAGAATCGCCGCCGACGTGCACCAATGTGCTCAACCCGATGCCCGACTGGCTGAGGTAATACGCCAGCGACGAGGTCATCCCGCCGGAGCGCGAAGTGATGCCCACTTTGCCCGGTTTGAACCAGTTTTTTGCAGATTCCGCACGACCGCCCATCATGCCGAGTACGCCTTTTCCGGGGCTGAGCACGCCGAGCGTATTGGGTCCCAAAAAATTGGCGCCGCATTCCCGGGCGTAGCGGGAAATTTCCAGCACGTCGTAAATTGGCACACGATCCGGCACCAACACCGCCAGTTTGATGCCCGCGTCGAACGCTTCCAGCGCAGCGTCTTTCACCAGCGGGGCGGGGACAAAAATGACGCTAACATCAATATTTCCAAATATTTCTACAGCTTCGCGAACCGTATCGAAAACCGGCAGTCCGTGCACGGTTTGTCCGCCCCTGCCGGGCGTTACGCCGCCGGCAATCCGGGTGCCGTAATCGAGCATCAGCCGGGTGCGCACCTCGCCTTCCCGTCCGGTGATGCCCTGCACGATCACGGTTTGCTGTCCGTCAATCAGGATTGCCATTCGCACCTCCCTTCCGGTCGTCCAGTCCTTCAATCGGCAGATGAATGCTGCCGCCTTTGTTGCCGCGAAAATGGCATTCCACCTCGCAGGCGAGGCATTCGATGCACTTGCCGTTGCGTGCGTCGTCCCGGGAAATGTTCAGCACCGGTTTACCGTTGTCCAGCTTCAGGATTTGCGGCACGCAGGTTTCCACGCAAATATGCGTTTCGCAATTGAGGCAGGCATCGTGGTCAAATGTGATGTCGCCGGTGGGCGTTTGGAACGAATACGTGTTTGGCGATGGCGGCGGCGGCACCGGTCGCGGCGGCGGAGCAATGCGCGATGCGCGGATCAGCGCATCCAGCCGTTCGACACAGAATTCCACCGGATCGTCCTTTTTGTAGCCTTCGACCGGCGCGGGCAGATCGCGGGTGTATTCGGTGAGGATTTTCACGGCGAGATCTTCCGAATTGCCACCGAGCCGGATCACCGCCGGAATGGCCAGCCACGCTTCGCGAAAGGCTTTCACCAGCCCGCGGGCGGAGTGGAATTGCTCCTGCGATGCCACGCCTGAACCGGAGCCGAAATATCCGGCAATATTTTTTTGCGATAAAATAATTTTCGCGGCGCGATACACTTTCGATGCCGGTGGATTTCCCGAAGTATCGCAAAAGTTCGCAACCCTGTAACCATTGCGCTGCAACGCATCCATGCCCATCATCGAGCCGCCGCCGCCCGCGCCATGGAATCCGATATAGCGTTCGGTTTTCTCAAAATGAGTGGCCATCTGGATAAAATAAAACGTGCCGCGATAGTCGTCTTTCTCAATTTTGTAGGCGATTTTTTCCAATTCGGTGGGCGGGTGATTCAGTTCCCGTGCGATCTCGATGCCCAACTCCGGGTGGCGATACACCGCGTAATCGTCGATGGTGATGCGGCAGTCCGCCGCCAGAAATCGCCCGTCGCGGGTTTTCACCAGCGGATTAATTTCCAGCGATCGCGCCTCAAATTTCCGGGCGGTTTGCCACAATTTCACCAGAATTCCGGCAATCGCCAGCTGCGCTTTGCCGTGAATGCCGGTTCGCCGGACGAGGTTGCGCGCCTCAAAATCGCGGATGCCGTTGCGCACGTCGATGGTAAAATAGGCCACTTTGTCCGGGTGCTCCCGAACGATTTCCTCCACACCGCTGCCGCCGACCGCGCTAAAAATGAGCACCGGCGCACTTTCCGTATCGCTGATGATCAGGCTGGCAAAATATTCTTCCGCGATGTCGATTTTTTCCTCGACCAGTACATGCGTTACGGGATAACCGCTAACTTGCCGCGCGAGCAGTTCGCGGGTGATTGCCGCCGCGTCCGCCGCGGTTGCGACAAAGCGGATCAATCCCTGTTTGAAACGGGCGGTTGTCCAGGCCTGCGCTTTCAGCACCGCTTCCCCGTCGATGGTTGCAACGTCATCTGCGGCGGCTTCCGGAGTCGTTACTACTGCCCCTTTCGGCACCGCGATACCCATTTGCCGGAGCAACGCCTTACCCTGAAATTCGTGTAATCTTGCCATAATTTTTCGTTTTTTAACCGCAGAGAGCGCTGAATTCGCAGAGATTGCTGAGGAAAAACATTCTTTTTCTCTGTGCTCTCCGCGTTCTCTGCGGTTCATTTTTTTTCTGTTTTAATACCACGATGTTACAAAATGCCAGCGGAAAAGGTGATAAACAGAATATAAACCAGCAGCAGCGAAAAGCCTTCGCCGCGAATTATCCGCCAGTCTGTACGCATGATCGGCCAAACGATAAGTGTAATAAAAACAAGGATTGGCAGCTCCAGAAACAGCAGCGCCTGATCCATCTGCACCGGACGGATAAACGCGGTAATCCCGCCGACCAGTACCAGGTTAAAAATATTGCTCCCGATGATGTTGCCAATCGCCAGATCAACCTCTTTTTTGGCGGCGCTGACGAGTGTGGTCGCCAGTTCCGGCAGCGAAGTGCCCAACGCAATCAGGGTTAGCCCGATGATCGTGTTGTTCACATCCAGTTTTTCAGCCAGCCGCACCGCTGCAAAAACCGTCAGTTTCGAGCCGCCGACCAAAATGGCGATGCCAACGGCAATCAGCAGCCAGTGAATAACGCGCGGCGATTGTGATTTTGCAACGCTGTGGGCTTTTTGCAATTCCTCAAATTCCGCCATTTCTCTCAGCGAATAACGGAGGATGTAGCCGACAAATAACGCAAACAGCAGCAGCAGCAAAACGCCTTCGGCCCAGCCGATCTGAAACCCCGTGATTGCGCAACCCACGAAAACCAGCGTTACCAGAATCATGAACGGCACTTCGCGGCGAAGCCAGGTTTTTTGCACCGGCAGCGGATAAATCAGCGCACCGAGTCCCAAAATCAGCCCGAGATTGGCGATGTTGCTGCCCAAAATATTGCCGATGGAAATGCCGATTTCATTTTCGATGGCGGCAACAGTGCTCACGAACAGCTCCGGCAGCGATGTGCCGATAGAAACGACGGTCAACCCGATGATCAACGGACTGATGCCAAACGAGCTGGCCACCTGCACCGAATATTTGACCAGCAATTCCGCACCGCCCCACAGCAGATACAGTCCCACCGCGAGCAGCGCCAGTTGAATCAGTAGATGTTCTGCCATTTTTTCACCTGTGTCTGTTTTTACGCTTAAATCGATGAAAATATTTGGGTTGTGAAAAGTGTTTTCATGTTTTGGTGTTTTGGTGTTTTAGGTAACAAAATCGATTTTTACCCTGATACTCAAACACTCTACACTCCCCCAACTTACCCAATCAAATCCGCAAGTTTTTGCCCTAAATCAAATATATCCAATCCTTTGGTGAATGCGAGACAGGTGCCGGATGGATAGCGGCATTTTTCCGCCCACGCCGCCGGAATGCCGGAAAGCCCGCATTTCGCACCGCTGATTGCCCCGACGATTGCGGCAATCGTATCGGAATCACGCCCGAAATTGCTGCCGTAAATGATGCCTTTCCGGAAATCGCCGCCGGTGAGTTTGAACACGCAAATCGCTTCGCTGACCGCTTCCGGCACCGCCGCTTTGTATTCGGTGACCAGCGCATGATGCAACGGCATCCACGCTTCTTCCAGCGATGCCGCGCCATCGACAATCGCCAGCGATTTTTCCAGCGTGTGGCGCAGCCAGGAATCCGACGGTGCGGAATCGACCGCGGCGGCCACAATTTCATCGACGGTGCCGCCGGCCATCGCCGCTGCAACCGCTGCCGCAACCGCCTGTGCGCCCCAAATGCCATCGCGCCAGTGGCTGATTTGCGCATCAATTTCCGCCTGCTGGCGGGCGCGCGCCGGATCACCGGCGTTGACAATCCCGATCGGGCCAACTCGCATCGCCGCGCCGTCGCTGATGTTGTAAGAATTGAATCGCCCCGTTTCCGGCGGCAGCAATCCGCGTTTGATGTTCAGCGCCGCTTCCCGTTCGCTGGCGCCGCCGCGTGGAAATTCGCTTTGCACGAGCACATGTTTTTTCCATGCGGAAAGCACGTGTTCCGGCGTCAGTTCGCCGTCCGATTCGATGAGCGTGTTGGCGGTGAGCAGCGCAAATTCCGTATCATCGGTGGACCAGGTTTTGCCATCCTGAAAATCCATCGTGATGCCAAACATGAAGTGGTTTTCCGGCGTGCGCGCGGCATCGCCGAACGAATCGCCAATCGCCAATCCCACCAGACTGCCAATTGCCCGGTCGCGGCACAGCGTCTTATCTTTCAGTAATTCTGATTTGCTGATCATTGTAAGTTCATTCCTTTTTTGAGTGTTAAAGCGTTAAAGTGCTAACGTGTTGTGGTTTCGATTTGATGCTTAAATTCAGAAAAAACAATATCTAAACTATAACACCAAAACACCCAAACACTATAACACTAACCGATACGTCCGCCGCGCCAGTTCGCGGATGGAACTGTTGTCGAATCCGCGCAAACTACTGCGAATCCGGTCGTTCAGCGGATCGATCCATTTGGCGGGCAGGCGCTGTTCGCCGAGCATTGTTCCCATAATCGAGCCGACCGTGGCGCCGTTGCTGTCCGTGTCCCAACCACCCATTACCACATTGCAAATGGCCGTTTCAAAATCGCCGTTGCTGAACAGCAGCGCCGCCGCAACCAGCGCCGCATTGTTGACGGTGTGAACCCAGTGAAAGCCGCCGAATCGCTCGTAAATCCGGTCAACCGCGGCTTCGAAATCCGGTTCGCGCGATGGCAATTGCAGCACAAAACGAATCGCTTCCGCCAACCGGGAATTTGCCGGAATCTGGCACAATCCGTGTTGCAGCAGATCCGCCGGATCGTCGCAGGCAAACGCTGCCGCGATCACTGCAGCGAAAAACATCTCGCCGTAAATACCGTTCTGCACATGACTTAACCGTGCATCACGCCAGGCCAGCGCCGCCGCATTTTCGGGATTTCCAGGTGAAATCCATCCCCAAATATCCGCACGGATTTGCGCGCCGATCCACTCGCGATACGGGTTGTTGATCCGCGCCGTTTCCGGCGGATCGACCAGTTGCAGGCAATTCAAATATGCGATGCGCTCCGCAGTAAAACTACGCAACACCGGCATCAGCGACAGCCACGCTTCGGCAATATCTTCCGTTCGAAAGTTTGCGCCGGCGGTTTCCAACACGGAAAGGTTGATCATCGGGTAGTTCAAATCGTCGTCTTCGGTCATGCAAACGATGTTTTCCCGCAGCGATTCCTGTCCGCTGTGGCGATTCCACGGGTATTTTTTGAGCAGATGTTCCGGCACGCCCTTCGCGGTGATGTAATCCGAAAGCGGCCAGTTGCCGCTGGCAACCAGCATTTCGCGGATGCCGGCGCGCGGCGTTTTTTCGACTGGTTTGCCGAGCAAACAGCCCGCAGCGCGACCGAGCCAGCCACCGGAAATGCGGTCAATCAGCGCACTTTCGGCGTGATTGGCAACGGGCAGCAGGATGGGATTTTTCGGGCGGGCAGCCCGGATTTCCGGCAATTCCGACGGTTCATTTTTTAACAATTTTTCGGGTGGCGACAGCAATTGCAACTCGCTGTGCAGCTTTCGCGCCGCAGCGCGGATCGCATCGGCGGTTTCGGCGGTTTCGCCGGATTGCCGGATTATTTCCCAACGCCGTTCAAATTCGCGGACGTCCAAACCTTCTTCGTTGCGCTGCCGCAGTTCGTGGGTGAGCAAATCTTCCGGGCTGATCCAACTGATTTTCATTATTTTATATCACTCGTTTTGCAAATTAAATTTGTTCGCAATGGGACTCCTGCCTTCGCAGGAGTGACCCAATCACAGCAAATGTTGTCATTCCTGCGAAGGCAGGAATCTAATTTTGGTATTATTTTTTTCGATCCGCCAATTCCGAAATCGAAGCGCAGATGGCCAAATAATCCGCGCCGGCAAGATTTGGCAGGCTGATGCCCTTCAATTGCGCCAGCCGTTTGCGCCAGCTTTCGGAGAGAACATCGTCCGCGGCAAGTGCGCCGCAAAGTGCGCCGCAGAGCGCGGGCAAAGATTCCGCGGTTTTGGCAAATGTGCACGCTGCCGCGATTCCGGCTGCCACATCGCCGCCACATTTTTGGACAATCGCCAGCGTGAGCGCCAGCGATTCCGGTGCCGCCCCGCCGTAGCTGTATTCGCGATTGATGATTTTCGCGCTCAATTCGGGGTGAATCTCGAAAATGGAAATGGCAGATTTCGCGATAGCCAACGCCTGTTCCGTCATCCGGCGGCTCCAACTTTTTTCCGGGAGCTGTGCGATTGCCGCTTCGATGGCGGCTGCCGGATCGCCTTCGGCGCAGGCAACGCACGCGGCTGCGGCAAAGGCTTTCGCCGCCCAAATGCCGTCCTCCGAATGGGTGACCGCCGCTTCACTTTCCGCCATTGCGGCGGCCAATTCCGGATTTCCCGCGCAAATCACGCCAATTGGCAGCACCCGGCACAGCGCCGCATCGTCAAAATAATGGGGATTATCGTGTCCGCTCGCCGGCGGAAAAACAGATTTTTGCAGATTCGAAATCGCCGAACGGACGCTCACCGGCGCGAGAATTTCCCCATCGGCGTTGGCCAGTTTCAGCCAGTCACGGCGAACGGTTTCCGCCGTCAGTTTGCCGTTTTCGGCGATCAGCCGCTGTGCGACAAACACCGCCCATTCGCTGACAATCGCGGGTGCGATGTCAAATCCGGCAGCCGTTTGGTTGAGTGAAAAGGGCATCGGCAAGCGGGAAATCCGCTGGTTTTCCGCCGCTGCATCCATTTCACGCCGAATCCGCCGCGTCCACGGCGGGAGCAAATGGCTGCGCTGGAACATCGCCGGCCAGCTGAGCGCGTCGCCCATCGCCAGCCCGGTCATCGCCCGGAACGCCCGTTGTTTGATCTCGTTCATGTTGCGCTCCATTCTGCGCCGAGCATCGCCAGTTTGTCCGCAGTTTCGATCAAATCCATTCCCCGCACGGTTTTGATGCAGGTGCCGTTGGCGGAGCGGATGCGCTTGCGCCATTTTTCGGGAATTTCGCTGTAGCCGCTGCGCGCGCCGGTGATCGCCCCGGCGATTGCTGCAATCGTGTCCGTATCCCTGCCGATGTTGATGCCGCCAAGTACGCTTTCGGTGAAATTTCCCGACGCCGCCACCAGCAAGCCGAACGCCAGACCGACTGCTTCCGGCGCGATATCCGCCCAATAATAATGATGGCAAACGATAGCCGAATACAACGGCGGAATCGCAGCCCAGACATCCGGGCTTTGCCAGCCGATCCGCACTGCGCGATCGATGCTGCGGAATGTCCAGGAATTTTCCGGGATAACCGCGAGCGCCGCCGCAACGATATCGGTCACGGCTGCGCCGGTGATGGCTGTCGCGATAGCTGCTGCCACCGCCTGTCCGCTGAAAATCCCTTCGCCGGCGTGACTGACGCAACCATCGATGCCCGCCAGTTGTGCCGCAAGTGCCGGTTTTCCCGCCGCAACGATGCCGTATGGCGCAACCCGCATCGCCAAACCGTCGCTCCAGCTGTGCAAATGCTGACCGGAAAACGGCGGCTGCAATCCCGATTGGAGATTGCGGATCGATAAAATTTCGCTGAATCCCGCGCCTTTGTAGGCGTTGTCACCGGAAATGATCTCCGTGCGATAGGCATCGACGATCTTTTCCGGGGACAACTCAAGTCCGTATGAAAACAACAACTTGGCGCTGAACAGCGCATATTCCGTATCGTCCGTTCCGCCCTGCTCGTCGGATAAAAAATCTGTGATGCGTCCCCAGCGTTCGCGAATCTGCTCGGGCGTTTTGCCTTCCGCCGGACTGCCCAGCGCATCGCCGACCGCCAGCCCGACGAGGCAGCCGCGAGCATGTTCGTTCATCGGTTTCACCAGCGATCCCCCCTCATTTGGTAGCGCGCCAGCACCCAGTTGCTTTCGGTTTCCAGCCGCTCCGCCGCGTCGTCGAGATCGATGCGGTTGGCGAAAAATTCCTGAAAAATGGGATTGGCGACCCGGGTTTTCCACTCCACATAACCGGGCGCACCCAGCCACGGACCGGTGGAGAGCAGCTCAGCGGAAGTGCTGACCACATCCCAGCCGTCGCCGCCGTTACGAAATTGCGGCATCGCCAAACAGGATTCGCGGGTGGGCAGCATCCAGTCGCAGAGCGCGTTGCGGGCCATGTTTTCCGCATTCACAAAATATTCGATAAATGCCATTGCGTCGGCTTTTCGCCGGGATTTTTCCGGGATGCTCAGCGTCTGCGTGTTGATCCCGGTTTTCTGCGATTCGGCTTTGGGCAACAGAAAAACGCCCCATTCGAACGATTCCGGCGCATTTTCCGCGAGTTGCTGCCGCGCCCACGCGCCGATGCCAATCAGCATGGCGTAGTTGCCCTGGAACAATCCGGGGATCATCGCGGAGCCGGTTTTGCCGATGCTCGACGGCGCCATCGAGCGATCGCGATATAGCATGCCATAAATCAGGCTGAGCAATTCACGCTCGCCATCGCCGACAGCAACGCTGTATTCGCCCGCATTTTTCTGGAAAAATGAGCCGCCAAAACTGATCGACAGATTCATGATGATATTCGCGGCGTTGCGCAATCCCATTGCCGCGCCGTACTGGTCGGTTTGACCGTCGCCGTCGCTATCTTTGGTGAGTGCGCTGGCGGCATGTTGCAAATTTGCAATGGTCCACGGATGCTCCGCCGTTGGCGGCTCGATACCGGCGTCAGCGAACATTTTTTTATTGTAAAGCACCACAAACGATTCCATCACAAACGGGATGCCGGTGATCTCGCCGTTCGGGCGCTCGACCGATGCCCACGCGACATCCAGCACGTCGCTGCGCAATTCATCGGGAACCATCGGCGCGAGATCCGCCAAAAATCCGCGGATGGCAAAATCGACAATCACGGACGATTCGTAATGGAACACATCGGGCACATCGCCGGTTTCGAACGCGGTGATCAGGTAATCGTGGATCGATCCCCAGGTGCCCTGCACGTATTCCACCGGCGTTTCGGGATGCGCGGCGTTCCACTGCGAAACGATATCTTTGTGCGCCGCAACCGATTGTTCCTGCCATGCCAGACTGACGAATCGCAGCGGTTTTCCGGCATCGTCCTGTTCGTTCCCGGATTGGCAGCCATTGAGGTTAATCAGAAATAAAACAATCGTTAATTTCAAAAATAACAGGTATTTATATTCAAAAATATTCATCAGAACCAAACTACCGTAATTTTTTTATTAATTTTAATTCGTGATTTTTAGTGTCCATTCGTGGCAAATAACGGAACCAATTATTTGATCGAGCCTGCCAGCAAACCGCCGGAAAACCATTTGCGCATCAGCGAAAACAGGACGATGGACGGCACCGTGGCGATGATGCTCGCCGCCGCCAGCGGTCCGGTTCGCGCCTGCCCTTCGATGCCGGTCAGCCGTGCCAATTCCACCGGCAGCGTGATTGTTTCCGGGCTTTTCAGCAGCACCAGCGCGAAGAAAAATTCGTTCCACGCCGAAATGAACGCGAACAGCGCAGATGCGCCAATCGCCGGAAGCAGCACCGGCATCAAAATCAGGTAAACGATTTGCAACCGCGATGCACCGTCGATGGCGGCAGCTTCCTCAAGTTCCACAGGAATATTTTTCATGTAACCAAAGAGCATCCACAAAATAAAGGGCAGGCTCCAAACCACATAAACCAGCGCCAGACCCAGCAGCGTGTCGGTCAGGTGGAAAAAACGAATCACCAGATACAGCGGCACGATGATCAAAATTGCCGGAAAAATCTGCGATGTCAAAATCCATCCCATAAAAAAGCGGTTGAGCAGCGACTGGTAGCGAACCAGCGCATACGCCGCAGGCATCGCGATGATCACCACCAAAACGGTGGAAATCACCCCGGCGAACAGGCTGTTGAGCATGCTGCGGAAAATCTGCCCCTCGGCGATGATCGTTTGGAAATGCGCCAGCGTCGGCGTTTTGGGGATGAGCGAAAACACGCCGGAGTAGATTTCCGGGGTTGTTTTCAGCGAGGTCACGATAATCCAGATCATCGGAAAAACCAGGTACACCACAAAAAGGAGCAGCGAAAGGTGCACAGCGGCTGTTCGTAAACTGTTGTTTTTTTTGCTCATGCCATGCCTCCGGTATCCACCTGTTCGCGAAACTGGATGCGCAAATAAAAGAACAGCGCCACGATGATGAACACCACCATCACGTTGCCGATGGCTGCGGCGTAGCCCACAAATCCGTAGCGAAACGCCTCCTCGTACGCGGCGAGCATCGGTAGCCGGGTCAACCCGCCGGGACCACCCTGGGTGAGCACCCAAACCAGACCGAAGGAGTTGAAATTCCAGATAAAATTGAGCGACAGCACAATTGCCAGCACCGGTTTGAGCAACGGCAGCGTGATGTGCCGGAAGCGCATCCACGACCCCGCGCCATCCAGTTCGGCGGATTCATACAGCGTTTTCGGGATGGTTTGCAGTCCGGCAAACAGGAACACCGCGGTTTTCGGCAGCTCGCCCCAAATGCCCGCGACAATCACCGCGGGAATGGCAAATTCGTAGCTGGTCAGCCAATTGATCGGCGTGTGGATGATGCCCAAACCGGTCAGCAGCACGTTGACCGCGCCGGTATCGGGATCGAACATTTGTTTCCAAACCACCCCGCGAATTACCGGCGGCATTGCCCACGGAATGAGAATGAGCAGGCTGTACACGCCGGAAAAACGCACCCGGGTGTTCAGCAGCAGCGCCAGCAGCAAACCGAGCACCAGTTGCGCACCGGTCACGGTGATCGTCCAGATAAATCCCACTTTGAACGAACGCCAGAAATACTGGTCTTTCAGCATGTACAGATAATTGTCGATGCCGTTGAATTTGATTTCGCTGCCGAGTTGGTAATCCGTAAAGCCGAGATAAATGCCCCGCAACAGCGGCACGATCGACAAAATGAGCACCGGAATGAGCACCGGGAGCAGCAGTTTCAACTGCTCGGCATCGGCGGCGCGGGATTGTTTTTTTCGTCCGGAATTGTTCATCGCAACAACAACATTTTTTTGACCGACACTGCATCGCCCGCGCTGAGTCGATAAATATACACGCCGCTGGCCACCGCTGCGCCGAACGCGTTGGTGCCGTCCCACGAAACCGTGTAGCTGCCCGCCGCCTGTTTTTGATCGACGAGCGTTTTTATTTCCTGTCCCAACATATTGTAAATACTTAATTTTACAGCGTTTAAATTTGGCAGTTGATAGCTGATCGCCGTTCGCGGATTGAAAGGGTTTGGGTAATTCTGCGCCAGCGAAACGGCTTCCGGCAGCACCGCCGCGATGTCCGGCAAAGCGGTGAGCGCATCGAAGCGGTAAATCGAGAGTCCGTCTGCCTCCTCAGCGACGAACACCCGGTTTTCCGCAACGGCAACGCCCCGGGCGAACGGCGCGCCGTTATAAATGCCCGCCAACATCGGCGAATGCGGATTGCTCACATCAAACGCCTGCAAACCGGCATTTCCGGCAGCGATAAACACAAAATGTTGCGCAACCGTCGCGTCAAACGCGAGCGCGCCGAGCGCGGTTGTGCTGATTTGCTGCGGCGCAGCCGGATTGCTGATATCGAAAATCCGCAGCGTATCACCATCGGGAACGAACGCGGTAGTGCCGCTGAGCGCCAGCCCGTCGCAGCCGGAAACGAGCGCGGCCGTTGCGCCGATTTCCAGCGGATTTGCCGGATCGGAAACGTCAAAAAACACCACGCGATGGTCATCCGCCAGCGCGGCGATGTTCCCGTCAATCGCTACCGAACGGGCAAAATATGCCGGAAAAACCGCAGCTTTTTCGGGCTGTTGCGGATCGGAAATATCGAGCAGCACCAGTCCGCTGTCGCTGGCAGCAACGTAGATAACTTCATTTTTTACAGCGATTTGCCGTGCGCGTCCGGTATTCACAAAACGGATTTCCTGCGGCTGCTGCGGATTGGAAATATCGAGCACACGAACGCCCGCGTCCCAGTCCGCGAGATAGGCGATATCGCCGAAAACCCGCACATCGCGGGCATCGCCGGGCGAATCTTTTTTGCCGATCAGCGATGGCTGCGACGGCTGGCTGACGTCCACAATTTTCAGCCCTTCCCAGCCATACGCAACATACGCGACGCCATTTTCCACCTGCGAACGATACGCCTTCCCGAACGAAACGCTCCCGCCCGATGACGGCGCAACCCGAATAAACGCGGTTTCCGCCGGATTCGCCGGATCGGCGATGTTCACCGCCCGAACGCCCGCACTGAAATCTGCAACAAACACATGCGCGGCAGGCTGTCCGTTTGCGAAAATTTCCCCGAAAGATAACCCGATTGAGCGACCGGGCGACTGCCAACCGGCGATTTCCGCCGGATGTGCCGGATCGCTTAATTCGATTATTTTCAGCCCGGAATCGCCCGCTGCGACAAAACCGAGATTGCCCCGGATTTGGATTTCCGAAATTTTGTGCCCGCTGAGTGCTGCGGAAACGCCCACCGGATTTGCCGGATTTTGCACGTCGATAATTTGCAATCCGCTAAATTCATCGGCGAGATATGCAAAATTATTGGCAACGGCGATGGCGCGATGGCTGCTGCCAAATCCGCTGATCGCCCCAACGTATTGCGGCGCTGCCGGATTGCCGGTATCAATAATATGGCTTTTTGAACCGGCGGCGAGCCAGACCAACTGGCTGTCCGCGAACACATCGAAACAAGTGCCGAGCGTGTCAACGGCGGCGAGTTGCTGCGGCTGCGCCGGATCGCTGATATCGAAAATAGTAAGTCCGTTTTCACCGGCGAGAAATGCGGTTTGCCCGCGCAGCGCGATCTGTTTTGCGCCGCTAAAACTGGTTGCAGAAATCACTGCGGGCTGCTGCGGATTAGCGATGTCGATCAGCAAAAACGCGGTTTCGCCGATGGCGGCAAGCACATCGCTTCCGGCAACGGATTGCAAATCCGTAATCGCTTCTGGCAACGGCAGCTCGGCGATTGTTTGCGGCAGTTGCGCCGCATCGTCAAATTGCTGGACGAGCAGCGAGTTGCCCATCCCGGAAAACGCCAGATTCCCGGCAGCAAAAACGGCGTTCACCTTGCGGCGATTTTGTTTCAGCAGCCATTCGTAAATATCTGTATTTGCATAGGTTTGCGTCCAGGAATTATGCCCGACACCCGGATAAACCGTAAACCGAGCATTCCCGCCGCAGGCGCGAAACACGTTGACCGCGCCGCGACCGGCTGTGAGCGGCACCACCGGATCATTTGAACCGTGGAACACCCATGCGGGAATATCGCGCATGTTGCAAAAACTGGTTCCGGGCTCCCGCCGCGCGGCAATGGGAATCACTCCGGCGAACAGGTCGGGATGGCGTGCTGCCATATCCCAACTGCCGATGCCACCCATGCTGTATCCGGTGAGATAGACGCGATCCGGGTCAACCGGCTGTTCGGCGATCACGTTTTCGATCATTCTGCGAATGAGCGTATCGGTGCGATCCCAATACCATTCGGTTGACAGCGGACACTGCGGCGAAACCACCATAAACGGAAAGCTGTTCCAGCCGTCCAGTTTTGCGGGCAACCCGTCATTTTTGAGGATATCGAGATCGTTGCCGCGTTCGCCGATGCCGCTCAGCGAAACAATCAGCGGAAATTTGCCATCGATTTGCGCTTCGGTATTTTCCGGGGTGAACAGCAAATAATTCAGATCCGGCGACGGAGTTTGCACCGGCGTTTGCGCAACAAATCGCCCAAAATTGCCCAGTTTGGTGAAATTGTCGATTTCCTGCGCTGCGGCAATTTGCCACAAAAATACGGCAATCGCGACGGTCAGCAACGGTATCCGCAATGTTTTCGCTAATTTGGACGGTTTAAAATGCAAATCGATGATCTTTCCAACATGTTGTTTTTTATATCATTAATGAATGAATCGGGTTGTTTGGCATCCCCCCTGCCCCCCTTCGAAGGGGGAAAAGGGGGATGTAACAAACCCAAAAATAAACCGGCAACGCCCGGCGCGGCGGATGCGTAATTGTAATTTTCAGGGTCGCCGGACATTCCGGTTGCATTATTCCACCGGCAGTTCCGGCCAATGATTTGACCGGAGATTGCCAGTGTCGGGGAGCTTATTTCAGTAACAACATTTTCCGCGTTTGGGAAACGTTGCCGGCAGTCAGGCGATAAAAATATACGCCGCTGCTCAGGTTTTGGGCGTTGAAATCCACCGAATAATCACCGGCGGAGTGGAAGCCTTCAACCAATGTGGCAACTTTTTGACCGAGCGTGTTCAACACATCCAGCGTAATTTTGGTATTTTTGATCAATTGGAAATTGATCCGCGTGCCGGGGTTGAACGGGTTCGGGTAGTTTTGTTCGAGTGTGAAATTTTCGGCAATCTGGCGGTCGTCATCGGCGATGCCCACAACCAGTTCGTTACGATAAATCGTCAAACCGTCGGCGCGTTCCGCGACGTATGCCAGACCGTTTTTCGCGGTTACGCCACGGGCGATCGGCGCATCGTCAAAATAGGCGACTTCGGTCGGATTTGCCGGATTCGAAATATCGAACACCCGCAAGCCGTATTCTTCGCAGTTCAGATACGCAAAATTACCGTCGATGGACGCGGTGCCATCCCAACTGCCGCCGGAAAAGGATTTGCCAACTTCCACCGGTGCATCGAGATTGGATAAATCGTAGATTCTAAGTGTATCAAAATCATGCACATAGGAATAACTGCCGTTTACTGCAAGTCCGGCGGTTCCGTTTGCCAGACCACCGCTTTCGCCTTTCGCAGCCGGAGCGGCGGGATTGGTCACGTCGAAAAACAGCACGTTATCCCAACGGGTGATGGCGGCAATATTGCCAAAAGCGGCAACGCCTTCACCGTAAAAAGCGGATGACGACGCCACCCAAACCGGGCTGGACGCGTTGGTTGCATCGATCACTGCCAAACCGGAATCGCTGGCAGCGACATACACATAATTGCCGCTGATGGCGATGCCACGGGCGCGCGGCGTTGCGATGCTGGTGATTTCTGTCGGTGCAGCGGGATTGGAAACATCGACCACGCGCACGCCTTCATCGCGATCGGCGATAAACGCAACGTCATCTTTTACAACCACTTCGCGGGCATCGCCGGGTGTATCGAATTGCCCGAGTTCGCTGATATTCGCCGGATTGGACACATCCAAAATCCGCAACCCCGCAGAGCCATACGCAACGTATGCTTTATCCCCGTCAACAAAAGTGCTGAACGCGGTGCCGTCGGCTGCCGGCTGAACCGTCAACTGTCCGGAAACTGTCATGCTCACGGGATTCGAAACGTTCACCGCGATCATCGCGGATTGCGCCGCGCAATAAATGTGCCCGGTCGGCGTTCCGCCGATGGTGATGGCGCCAAACCAGATTTTCCGCACGCGGTCGCTGGTCGGCAAAATGCCAACTTCAACCGGTGAAGACGGGATGGACACATCCAGCACCCGCAACCCGGAATCGCCATTGGCGACGTAGCCGTAATTACCGTCGAATACCATAAACGCGGTGCGATTGCCCGTATCCACCCAGTTCGCCTGCGACGGGCTGGCCGGATTGGTGACGTTCACCACCTGAATCCCGAAATCGTATTCGCAAATGTAGGCATAGCCGGAGCGGACGTTGACATCCTGATTCCAGCCGCCGGAGAATGAGGGGATCTGGCTAACCAGCACCGGAGCCGCCGGATTGGAAATATCGATAATGCTGGTTCTGCCGCCATGAGCCATATAACAATATGGCTGGGAAATCACCACGCCTTCGCCCCAGGACAGCGTATCAATTGCCGAAACCCAGGTGGGATTGGCGGGATTGGAGATATCATAAATTTGCAATCCTGCGCCGCCGGCGGCAACGTAGGCATAATTGCCGCTGGTTGCCACGCCTTCCGCAGTGCTGGATAATGCGGCATTACCAACCAAACTCGGCGAGGTCGGGTTTTGCACATTTATGATGGATAAATTTTCGCCATTCGCCACAACCAGATATTGGTTGCTGGAAATGGATGTCCGAACGAGATCCTCAACCAGTTCGGGAACATCCACGCTGGCCAGTTTCAACGGGTTAGCCGGATCGGAAAACGCGGTGATCTGCACCTTGTTTCCAACGCCGTAATAAGTTACCGGTCCTGCGGCAAACACGGCTTTAATTTCTCCCTCTCCTTTTCCCCAGTTGCCCTGTTTGGTGATATTCAATGCCGATTGTGCAGAAACAACACCCATCATGCAGAACATGACCAACAAGGCTTGCAAAGATCTGTTACGTAGTTGCATAGAACGCCTCCGGTTAATTGTGTGATAAATATTAGAGATGGCTGATCAACCATCGCAATAGAAGACAGAGCCCTAACGGGCGATCGAATAATTCTCACAAAAACTTTCAATTTCGGAAAAATGCGGTGCGGCAGCCTGTGCACCGTTTTTGGTTACGGAAATTGCCGCAGCCGCAGCCGCGATATCCAGCACTTCGCGCATGCTGCGATCGGCATTCAAAAAAGCGGCGAGGCAGCCGTTGAACACATCGCCGGCGCCGGTGGTGTCCACGGCGTTCACCTGATATGCGGGCACGCAAAACATGCCATCGCGACCGTGCACAAAAACGCCTTTTTTGCCGAGCGTGATCAACACATCTTTCACACCTTTATGCTGCAAACTTAGCGCGGCGGTGGTCAGCGATTGGTCATCCCGGCAGGAAATGCCGGTGAGCATTTTCGCCTCAACAATATTTGGGGTGATAATGTCCACCAGTTTCAGAAATTCCGGGCTGAGCGGCTGCGCCGGCGCAGGATTGAGAATGACCGTCGTTCCGGCTGCGGCGGCAATTTTTGCTGCGGCCAGCACCGTTTCGATGGGCGTTTCCAGTTGCAGCAACAGCACATTTGCGGCGGCGATGGCATCGGCGGCAAGCGCCACATCCGCCGGGGAAAGCTGCGCGTTCGCGCCGGGCGCGACAACGATACTGTTTTCGCCGATGTCATCCACCACAATCCATGCCCGACCGGTTGCCAAGTGTTCATCGCAAATAATAAAACTTGTGTCGATACCTTCATGTTGCAAATCGGTTAACGCCTGCAATGTCAACGGATCGGTACCCACTTTTGCGACAAAAGTGACCGCCGCACCGGCACGCGCCGCCGCAACCGCCTGATTGGCGCCCTTTCCCCCGGAACCGCTGCTGAAACCGCTGCCGATTATCGTTTCGCCCGGCGAAGGAATTTTTCGCACCCGAATGGTTTGATCGATATTGTAACTGCCCACCACGACCACTTTATTCCGCATATGTCACCACCACTTCTCAAATCCTCGTTTTTGTCTATAACGAAAAGCCCAATGAAAGAAAATGCGCATTTTCCAGCGCCCCGAAATTCAGGTATGCATAGTTCACTGCGCCGCTAAATCCACTCTGGTTATACAAAAATCCTGCGCCGATGGAAAAACCCTGCTCATCGTAATTAAAGCGGTATCCGCCGCGCAGCGAAAAAATTTCCTGAAAGGTGTAATCCATCCCGAGGTGATATTTTTCCGGCCCGTCGTTGGGATGATCGCCCTCAAAAACCACGGTCAGCAGGTGCGGATCTTCGGTATTTTCGAAGAAATCCATCGCGACGCCGGCGCGAAAATCGATGGGCATGCGCACGTCCACCGGCTCACGCTGATATTCCTCGCTCCACCCGATGATGTGCGAATCCGGCCCGAAATTCCGGGCGGTGATCGCCAGCCGCAGCGTGCGAAATCCGGTGTAATACATCGTCCCGAAATCGATCGACCAGTTGGACATGCTCAGTTCGGCAATTTTTTGCTGAATCCAGCGCACGTTTCCGCCCAGCGAGAGCCGGTCGGTGATTTGCCGGGAATACGAAACGCCCGCGGCAATATCCCGCGCCGTAAAAAAGTTGCCGGTAACCATCGCCTGCGTGCGGCTGTCGTCGCCGGGAATGGCGGCGTTGACGGTTTCGGGAATATCGCCGTAATCCAGACTGACCAAACTGATGGCAAAAACGCCGGTGTTGCCGGAATTCCAGGCCAGCGCAACCGATTGGTGGCTGATATCCGCAATCCAGTTGACATTGTTAAACTGCACATCCAGCCGCCGCACACCGGTCAGCGATGCCGGATTGCCGAACACGGCGTTGGCGTTTTTCGGGGAAATGGCGGTTGTCGCGCCGCCCATCGCCGCCGGTACGGGATCGCCGTTGATTTTCAAAAATTGCCAGCCCGACTGCCCGACCCGTTCGATATTATTCGGATCAATCCCGGATTGCGCACCGGCAAATCCCGCCAACAACGGGAGCATTAACAGCGTGTAAAAACAATGTTTTAAAGCGATATGTTTCATGGATGTTACTCCGGATTATTTGCTGATAAAACGCACTTCTTCAATTGTCATTCCTGCAAATGCAGGAATCTCCTGATATCGAAACGGCAACCAATCATTTAATAATGGCAAACTTGCCGATATGCTTTTCGCTTTCATGCCCGGGTACGCGGGATTCAACCATAAAAATGTAAACCCCCGGCGCGATGCCCAGCGCCCATTTATTGAGCTGGTAATCCAGTTTGAGAATGCTGCCCCATGCGGCGGAACCGCTGCCGTCGTCGTGGGAAAATTCCTGCACCAGATCGCCGGTCAGCGTGTAAATTTTGATGACACAGCGTCCCGGAATCCCGATAAATTCGATGCGATTGCCCTCACCCTGCCCCAACAATCCGCTGTTTTGGCGGAAGGGATTCGGCACCACATACACCTCTTTCGGGAACTGCTCGTTTGGTGCCCGCAGCGGATACACCGGGAAGCGGTTGTTGTTCACTTTGCCGCTTTCGTGACCGTCCGTATCGTAAGTGGTGACGCAGTAATAATTTCCGACGCCGTTCGGCAGATCGTCGTCCACATATTGCACCATGCCGTTGACGATTGGCGCATCGGCTTTGGGGATATCCGCCACCAGCGTCCACGGTCCGATGGTGAAATAGGTCGAGCGGTAAATCCGGTATCCGGCAAAATCATTCTGGCGGGTGGACGGGTCAACGTAAGTATCCGGAACCGGCGGCCATTCGACGGTAATTTTTCCGGCGTCCGTGGTCAGCCGCAGGCTGTTTTCGCCGTTGGTCGGCGTCATCGGCGGATGGTATTCCGGCAGGTAATTGTTGGTGAACAACCGTTTTGCCGCAGCCACATTTTTCAGCATCGAATCGAGCGAAGCCACTGCCATCAGGTCAATATTCTCCACACCACCTTCAACAATTTTTTCGCGGCTCATTTCGCCCATAACTTCTGCAAAAACAATACGTTTTGTTTCGAACGGCGATAGCGTTATCGGACCAACGGAAACCAGAAATTCCGGTCGCCGTTCGTATTTATTGCCACCTTCGCCACCGGCATCGCGGGCATCGTCCCAGGACATTTTGGGCTGCTGGTGGGTGAGCACTTCCCGGAATCTGGCCGGTTGATCCACGCCCTGAATGAACATCACATCCTCGCGCGGCGCGCCTTCGGTAACGCCCTGCCCAACGTGTTCGAGAATATTTTGATACACATTTCCGTTGGCGGAATCCAGCACAATCACGGTGAAATGCCCGGCGGCGTCCAGTTCGTGCTGGCGGGAACCGGCTTCCCAGATATCGCGGGCATCGCCGATATCGCCGCGCTCCGGCCCAACGCCGTTGCTCCACTGCACCGGCTCCTCATCTTCAAACCGGAAGCTGCGGTGATCATAAAAATAGAACAGGTTATTTTCGTCGTTCCAGCCAAACTTTTCGTCGCCGCGAGTGCCGGATCGCTGGGTGAGGCGTACGCCGTAGCGCATCCCGAAATAGAGATTTTCCACAGTAGTGATGTCAAAATTGGTGATGGTTACTTCGTGAATGATAAAATCATCGTATTCCGGATAGCTCCACACCATGCTGCGCCGGGAGAGATCCAGTTCCAGCCCGTTCACGTGATGCCCGCCGGTAACAATTTCCTCGCCGGCTGTGGAAAGATTTTCCAGATTGTAATTTCTGGTGAGAATCGCCTCTTCCAGCGGAAAAACGTGCTCGCCGGAGGGGAAAAACCGCGAGTTCAGCGTGTACGAATAGGCGATATTATTGCGTTCACCATAAATGGCGTAACCGGCGGCTTCCGCGTAATTTAGCGCATCGTCGATGTTCGGTCCTTTGGAATAGCCCGGATAATCCAGCGTGTGAAACGCGTTGGAGGTTTCCACCGGATCGCCGTACTGGAACGAATTCCAGAGCGTCGCCCACAATTTGCCGCGTTTCAGGGTTTGTTTGCCCCACACCACCTGAGCCTGGCTTTGGGATATCGGCAGCAACAGCAGCAGCACGGGCAACAGCCATCGCAAAAAAGTGCCCTTTTTGGGAAAACAGGCGTTGCGCAAAACGGATAATTTCATCGGATCTCCTTTAATTCCGGAAAACATTTGATTGCTTTTTTTGCACTCCAGCGCAGTGTTCAGTACAGGAGAATCCTGCCTTCGCGCCGGAGGCGCTCCTTCGGAGCAGGAATGACAAGTTGCGTTTTTGTTGTTGCACTTGCGCTCTCCGTGCATCTGTGGCAATTCTTAAAAATCGAGTTTCAACTGCATGTAAATCTGGCGCGGCGGCACTTCGTAGGTGTACCAGCCCCACACATCCGGTTCGCCGGAAAACCAGTTTCGCGGCAGACGATCTTCTTCGGATAGAGCGGGGTTTTCCTGCCAGCGCGTCATATCATCGCCATAGAGCAGGCTGTAAAATTGCCAGTCGAAAACATTGCGGATGTCTGCGCTGAGCTCCGCACGGATGCCGTACCAATCAAATCCTTTGGATAATTTCAAATTGAGCTGGTAATAATTGAACCAGCGACGATTGTTCGCGCGGGTGGAAATATCACCCGGCGGGTGATAGGTGTACGGGTGCCCGCTGCGCCACCAGAAATAGGCAAAAATATTCAGATCGCCGAGCGGCTTCGTCCCGAAAAATTCCGGTCCGGAACCCGGTTCCAGATACAGGTTGCCCCACGCTTTTACGCGGTGATAGCTGCTCCAGTCGCCCTTGTTTTCCCGCAATCCTTTTGGCACATCCAGCCGGGTGGAGCCTTCTTCAAACAGACGGCTGAAACCGGTTTCGCCGGCGAAAGACCAGTAAATATCGTGGCTGACGCCAACATTGAACGGCTGCGGAAAGTGGGTATCCAGCCGCGTTTCGATACCGCGAACATCGGAATAGCCGGAGTTGCTCAACATTAGCGGTTTGGTGTTGTCGTAAATTGCGCCGTAAACACCGGTGATCACGCCGGCTTCGCGATTGCTATCTTTGTAATAACCTGTGAAATCCAGTTTGAACCAGCGCGAGAAATTGTAATCGATACCCAGTTCCGCCTGAATGGTGCGCTCAAACCCCAGTTTGGGATTGCCGTACCAGCCCTGCCATTCTTCCATATATGTGATCTGGTTGGCGTACGGATCGAGCGCGGTGGACATGTCCTCCGTGAAATTCACGAAGGGCATGCCGAACATTTTTGTCCACGAGGGGCGCTGGTAAAAATGCCCGTATGAAAAGTGCAGCACGGCGTTTTGACTGATCGGGTGGGCAACGCCCAATCGCGGGGCGACCGCCACCTGCATATCGGTTGCTTCCCGTTCCGGGTTGCCGGGAATGCCGAGCGGCTGTTCGGGATCGTGTCCCGGTGTGGTCGGCTGGATGGCCAGCGGATCGAACATATTTTTCGGCGCATCGCGGTTCTGGTCAAAAAAATCCGCCCGGATGCCGAGGTTCAGCACCAGCCCGGAATATTCGATTTTGTCCTGCAGATAAAAATGTCCTTCGTAGGGTGTGCCGTCAAAAATATTCACAAAATTGCGTCGGCTGCCGCCTTCGTACAACCCGTTGAAATGCTCAAAATGGAAATCGTAATAGCGAAATCCCACCCCCGCTTTCATCAGGTGATTTTTGGTAATCTGATTGGTGTAATCGCCCTGCATCGCATACACTTTGCTGGAATTTTTGTCCCAGGTCTGGTTGTAACCCTGTTGCAAAAAGCGATCGATCATCATCAATTCATCATCGCGGGTGGAGAACAGCGTATCCGGCAGCAGGTTGTTGCGGTCGGAGCGATCCATTTTGTCGCGTAGGTAACTGAGCGTAAATTCGTAAAATGCATTCGCATTCAAAATGTGGGTGAAGCGCCCGTACACCTGCGTCCAGCGGCGTTGCTCCGGCCAATGGCGATAAATTGCGCCATACGGATTGTATTTGGCGCGGGCATACTGCTCGTCGATGCGCATCGGTGCAGACCACAACGCCTGCTGCGCAGATTCCAGCGTGTTCATATTCGCAGAGCGATAATCGGAGCTTTCCCAACCGCCGAAAAACCCGCCGATGCGCAGTTTTAAGGATGTGGAAATATTGTAGTTCAGGTATCCCTGAAAATTGAATTCAGGATTGTAGGGAATCGCCTGCGGAAAGATGCCGACGCCATGTTTGTATCGCGCGGAAGCCAGAAAACTGAGCTGCTCGTTCAGCCCGCCAAAAAGCGTGCCTTCCAGCTCGTATTCCGGGCGATCGGCGTAATTGCCGAGCGTGTCGTTCGGGGTGATCTGCTGGCGCCAGCGGCTGAGCAGTTCTTCGGGATTTTCCCCAAAAAATTCGCTGTTGTTGTTTTGCGATTCCGCTGTCCAGTATTCGAGATCAAAGTGTTGGTAATCGTAATTGGATGTGCTGTAAAAATTCGGTCCGAAGTGATATTTGCCCGCCGGACGAAACCGGGAAAGCAGCGTGCCTTTCACGCCTTCCGCCGATTCTTTGGAAACGACGTTGATGATCGCCGTGCGCGCATCGCCGTATTCCGCGTTGTATCCGCCGGTCAAAACGGAAATTTCCTGAATGGTCGAGGTGTTGAATCCGGTGTAATTATCGGACATTAACCCGCTGTTTACACTGAGGTTATCCAATTGATACAGTGCCTGAACACTCGAGCTGCCGCGAATCAGCGTCTGGTTCCGGCCGCGTTCCCACGCCGCATCCGGCACGGTGGAAAAAATCCCGGTTTGCGTTTCCAGCGCTTCGCTGACGGTACGCGCCCACGAGCGTTCCAGCAATTCCGTACCGATCACCTGTTCGCTGGCTGTCACATCTTTTTCGATGATCGGCCGGTCCGCAGTTACGGTTACGGTTTGCCCTTCGATAACTGCCGGAGCCAGTTTGATTTGCATTCGCGTGGTGCGTCCGGCTTTCACTAAAATATCTGTGTAAGTGATAATTTTGTAGCCAATATACGAGCAGGTGACGGTGTAAGTGCCCGGGTGAATGTTGATGATAAAAAAATCGCCGTCAGCATCCGTTGATGCGCCGGTTTGCAACCCTTCGATTTCCACATTCGCACCAACGAGCGGCTCGCCGGTCTGGCTGTCCGTCACGTTTCCGGCGATTTTACCTTTGTCGCCCGCGACTGCCGCAGCGCCAACGCACAGCAGCAGCAGAAAAAAACGCCCGAATTTCGGCATCAGTTGAAGAACGCGCATAAATGGACCTCGATAAATTTTGCTGACATCATGTACTAAAATAATTTGCCGGTTTCATAGTTAGCAAAGCATGTATTGCGATTAAAGCCTCACTTCACCGGCTGGAGATTCCGGCATCCGCCGGAAAGTCAACCCAGGCAATGGTTTATCGCCCTTGCGAAGGCAGAGGACTCCCGCTTCTCAAAAATCAATTTTGAACTGCAGATACGCCTCGCGCGGCGGCACTTCGTAGGTGTACCAATTCCACACATCCGGCTCGTTGGAATAGCTGTTGCGCGGCAACCGCTGTTCGTCCGGCATATTGGGATTTTCGTGCCAGCGAATCAGATCGTCGCCATACAGCCGCCGCAAAAATTTCTGGTTGAACACATTGCGAACATCAACCGACAACTCGCTGCGCACATTCAGCAAATGGAATCCTTTTGAGATTTTCAAATTAAGCTGGTAATAGCTGAACCAGCGGCGGTTGTTCGTTTTTGTGGAAATATCGCCGGGCGAATGATAGGTGTACGGATCGCCGCTGCGCCACCAGAAATAGGCATTCACATTCAGATCGCCAAACGGATTTGCGCCAAACATTTTCGGGCCGCCGCCTTTCGGCAGATACATATTTCCGGTCAGCTTAATTTTGTGGAAATTATTCCAGATGCTCTCGCCGCTGCGCAAGCCTTTGGGCACGTCGATCAAATCCGAACCCGGTTCGTACAACCGGCTAAAACCCACTTCACCGTTGGCAGACCAAAAAATATCGTAACTTGCGTCAAAATTGAACGGTCCGCGCAAATGCGAGCCCAGCGACAGTTCCACCCCGCGAACATCGGAATAGCCGGAGTTGCTGACCATCAGCGCTTTGGTGGTGTTATAGGTTGCGGCGTAAACGCCGGTGATCACCGTGGCTTCGTTGTTGCCATCTTTGTAATAGCCGGTCAGGTCAAATTTATATTGATTGGCAATGTCGTAATCGATGCCCAGTTCGTATTGCACGGTGCGTTCGTAACCCATTCCGGGATTGCCGTACCAGCCGTGCCATTCTTCCATATAAGTAAACTGGTTGCCATACGGATCGAGTGCGGCGCTGTCGCTGTCCGTGTAATTCACGTACGGAAAGCCGAACATTTTTGTCCACGACGGACGCTGGTAAAAATGACCGTATGAAAAATGCATCACGGAATGCTGGCTGATCGGGTGGGAAATGCCCAATCGCGGTGCGAGCGCCATTTTCAGATCGGTGTCCACCGTTTCCGGCGTGCCGGGAAAACCGAGCGGCTCCTCCGGATCGTGCCCGGGCGTGCCGGGCTGGAACGCCAGCGGATCGAACATATTTGCCGAAGCCTTGCGGTTTTGGTGAAAAAAATCCATCCGCAATCCGGCGTTGAGAATCAGCCCCGGAAATTCAATTTTATCCTGCAGATAAACATTGCCTTCGTACGGTTTCCCGTCGAATAAATTTACCAGATTCCAGCGCGCGCCGCCTTCGTGAACGCCCATAAAATGCTCGTAGCTGAAATCGTTCTGTTTGAAACCGAACCCGGCTTTCACCAGATTGTGTTTATCGAGCTGGCTGGTGAAATCGCCTTTGAGCTGAAAAACGCTGCTGGATGTTTTGTCCCACGCATGAAAATAGCCTTGTTTGATGTATCGATCGACCATCATAAATTCGTCATCGCGGCGGGAATAGAGCGAATCCGGGATTCTGCCGTAGCGGTCGGAGCGATCCATTTTGTCCTGCAAATAGCTCGCGGTAATTTCGTAAAACGTTTTCTGATTCAGCACATGCGACAGCTTGAGATACACCTGATTCCAGCGCCGTTCTTCCGGCCATTGCAGATAAATCGCACCCATCGGGTTGAACTTGTGCCGGGAATACGGCTGGCTCACCTGCATAGGAATCAGCCAGGCGGATTCCTGCGCCGATTCCAGCGAATTGAAATTCACGGAAAGATTGCCGGAGCTTTCCCAGCCGCCGGTAAATCCGCCAACACGGATTTTTAAACTATTGTTAATTTTGAAATTAACGTATCCCTGAATATTGTGTTCGGGATTGAAGGGAATGGCTTGCGGATAAATGCCCACGCCGCGTTTGAATCGCCCGGAAACCAGAAAATTCACCCGATTGCTCAACGCACCGTAAACGGTTGCCTCGGTTTCGTATTCGGCGCGTTCGTTGTAATTGCCCAGCGTGTCGTTCGGGGTAATCTGGCTTTGCCACTGGCTGAGCAGCTCGGCGGGATCCTGCTGAAAAAAGCGGCTCAGCGGATCGTTGGATTGATCCGTCCAGTAATCGAGATCGTAATTGGTAAAATCGTAATTGTCCCGGCTGTATAAATACGGTCCGAAATGGTAGGTGCCCGCCGGTTTCATCCGTCCGAGAAAACTGCCGTGAATGCCGGTGATCGATTCTTTTTCAACCACATTGATAATTGCGGAACGCGCTTCGCCGTATTCGGCGCTGTATCCGCCGGTTTGCACGGAAAGCTCCTGTATCGCGGAAAGGTTGAAACTGGTATAATTGTCAGATACTAAACCGCTGTTTACACTAAGGTTATCGAGTAAATAAACCGCCTGCAAATTGGACGATCCGCGAAAGGTTCCCTGAAAAACGCCAACCTGCGTTTCCAGCAATTCCGGCAACGTGCGAATCCACGATTTGCGGATTTCCTCATCGCCAACCACCTGTTCGCTGGCGGTCAAATCTTTCTCGACGATATCGCGCTGCCCGGTGACGGTCACCTCTGCACCCTCGATAATCGAGGATTCAAGCGTCGCATTCACCACAATCGTGCGATCCGTGACCACCAAAATACCGGTTTTCGTGAGCGTTTTGTATCCGACGTATGAAAATGAAACCGTGTATCTGCCCGGATGCAATCCCAGGATAAAAAAGTAGCCATCCGCATCGGACGATGCGCCGGTTTGCAGTTCTTCCACAATAATATTGACGCCCACCAAAGGATCGCCGGTTTGGGCATCGGTTATGGTTCCGGCAATTTTGCCGCCGGTTCCGGCGAACAGCACAGCGGTGCCCGCCAACAGCCACAGCATTACTAAAAATCCGGATGCACTATAAATATTTTTTCTCATCAGACAGTCACCAAAATGGATGTATTCAATTGCTTCGTCGCGTTTTTTTAGCCATGAATCATGCGATCAAATCAGAACAAACGTTTGCGCAAATAACAAATAATTCAGGGTTTAGCATCTTTTATAAATTTGAACAAATTGATTTTTTAAAAAGGAAATATGCTCAGCAATTATCGCGGCTGAGCCATGCACAGGTTAGTGGTTGCTGTTTCCCGAAAATGAGTTTACTGAAACCGGAACCGGGTTAAAGCTTTTAACGGACGCCCGTTTAACCAACTGGGATTTAAGAATAATGCGTTGTTTTTCGGTTGTATTTTCGCCGTTCATGGCATCGATGAGCATTTTTACAGCAATCTCGCCCATCAACTCTTTGGGCTGGCGAACGGCGGTCAGCGGGGAAAAAAGGAATGGCGCAAAATCGGTATCGTCGAACGAAACGATGGAAATATCATCCGGAATCTTGTAATTGTCCTCGACAATCGCCTGCAGCGCGCCCAATGTGATCAGGTCGCTGGTGGTGAATATCGCCGTCGGGCGCTCCTCCAAATTCAGCAGCAGCTTGGTTTCGATATAGCCGGATTCGCGGCGGTAATCTTTGCCAACAATATATTGCGATTTCACTTCGATATTGTTTTGCCGCAACGCATCCAGATATCCGCGCATGCGTTCTGTGTTCGTGTAAGTGTCTGGTAAACCTTGAATTATGCCAATTTTTTTATGCCCGCATTCGATCAAATACGAGGTCGCCAGATACGCACCTTCGTAATTATCAACCACAACGGAGCTGGTTTGCAGCGCATCAAAACAGCGATCCAGCAGCACCAGCGGATGCTTTTTGCGGATCAGCGTTTCCAGATGGCGGTAATCCGTGCCCACCGGCATTACGATAAATCCGTCAATCACTTTGCTTTTCATCAGTTCAATTTGCTCGATTTCCGTGGAAAGATCTTCGTTGGTATTGCAGACGATCAGACTGTAGCCCATTTCGTAGGCTTTGGTTTGGATCACCCGGGTAACGTATGCAAAAAACGGATTGGAGATATCCGGCACGACCAAACCGATCGTATGCGATTTTTTGAGGCGCAGCCCCTGCGCCATTTTGTTGGGGCGGTAATTCAACTCCTCCGCAAATTGCAGAATGGTTTCTTCGGTTTTCGGACTGATGCGATATTTTTTGGCTTTTCCGTTCAGCACCCGCGAAACGGTTGACAGGGAAACGCCGGCTTTTGCGGCAATATCGTGAATGGTAATTGACATTTGCTAACTTTTGTTTTGTGCCAAGTTTTGCGCAATCGTTTGAGCTATTTTACAAATTTGCACCCGCATTGTCAAGATTATTTTCGGGGAAGCGCAATTTTTCGCAGCGATCAACAGAAAAGGAGCGCCTTTTTGATTGCAAAAGTGCATCGCCACGGGCAGTTCAGAACCCTTTTGAAAATTGCGGGCAGCTATTTATATTCATTTGAATATTAAGTGTGGAACCATGAAAAAATCGGAAATTCCCCCGGAAGAAGTTGTGGCGCCGGATGGCATCATCGTTATCGACCGGGATAAAAAAATCATCGCTTTCAACGAGGCAGCCCAACGGATTACCGGCTTTGCCGAGCAGGAAATTATATTCCGCGATTATCAATTTCTGTTCAAAGACACGCCATCCGAAAACAGTTTCACCGAAGACGCGCTCACAAAAGGGCAATCTTTTTCCAATCTTTCTGTTAACCTCGTAAATGCAGACGGGCAAAAATTTAACGTTTTAGCCTCCATCACGCCGCTGAAACCGCCGGGGAAACCGATTGTCGGCATCGTTTTTGTTTTCCGGAATACACAGGAAATGGCTTATCTGACCCAATCGCTGCGCGAAAAATCGCTGGAAATTTTGAACGAACGGAACCGGCTGCAAGCCATTTTCAACAGCCGGCTGGAAGGCACATTTACGATTGATAAAAACTGGATTATCACCTCGTTCAACGTTTCGGCGGAACGCGTTACAGGATATTCCGCAAAGGAAGCGGTTGGCAAACGCTGCTGGGAAATTTTTCAATCGAAGGTTTGCCGGAACGGTTGCCACATGGAATGCACCATGCGGGATCGCCAATCGACCGACAATCACGAACTGCAAATTATCCGCAAAGATGGCCGGCGCGTTCCCGTTCGCGTCAATTCCGCACCAATGTTTGACGCCAACGGCGCGCACATCGGCGGCGTGGAAACCTTCCAAAATATCACCGAAATCAAAAATCTGACAACCCATTTGGAAGAACGCTACCGGTTCGAAAAAATCATCGGACGCAGCAAATCGATGCAAAAAATTTATGAATTGATCGACAACGTTTGCCACACGGACAGCACCGTTTTGATCACCGGAGAAAGCGGCACCGGCAAAGAATTGGTTGCCCGGGCAATCCATCTGAACAGCGAGCGCAAACCCGGACCGTTTATGGTGCTTAACTGCAGCGCATTTGTGGAAACGTTGATGGAAAGCGAGCTGTTCGGGCACGAAAAAGGTGCGTTTACCGGCGCCATTCGCAGCAAACCGGGCAGATTCGAACTCGCCCACCACGGCACATTGTTTCTGGATGAAATCGGTGATATTTCCCCCGCGGTGCAGGTGAAGCTGCTGCGGGTGCTGGAAACCCGTCAGTTTGAGCGGGTCGGCGGCACCAAATCGATCAAAGTGGATGTTCGCATCATCGCTGCAACCAACAAAAATATGGAAGACGAGGTGGCATCCGGACGTTTCCGGGAGGATTTGTATTACCGCCTGAATGTGATCAACATCCATTTGCCGCCGTTGCGGGATCGAATGGAAGATATTCCGCTGCTGGTTGAACATTTTATGGAAAAATTTCGCCGGAAATTTAACAAATCGATCCGGGAAATTGCGCCGGCGGCGTTCCGGATGATCCAGAATTACGATTGGCCGGGCAACATTCGCTCGCTGGAAAACGCGTTGGAACACGCCTTTGTGCTCTGCCACGACGCCGTTATTCATCCCGAATGCCTGCCGGAACGATTGTGGGATAAACGGTTGAAAACACAATTGCTGGTCGAACCGCTTTCCGGGGATGATCCGGTAAAGCGTGCCGAAAAAACCCACATCGAGAATACGCTCAATCAATTTCACGGGCATCGCGGCAAAGCGGCGGAAGCGTTGGGAATGGACAAAAGCACGCTTTGGCGAAAAATGAAAAAATACGGGTTGTCGTGAGAAAGTTTCGCTGAGGCGACAGTAGAGGTAATTCATGAATTGCCTCTACTGCTGCCAACCTTTATTTATTGCTTTCCGAAAAATCATTGCAAAAAATCGTTGCAAAATTGCAATGGTTTCACCCGAAATCGTGCAACATTGCAAGCCCCGCAATCCCTCCATTTTCTGTAACTCCATAAAAATATAGCGTTACCGCTGCCGGATATTCTGGCACTGTATTGGTTTCATTCAGGTATTGCAATAACAAAAGGCATGCGAATGAAGGTTGCCATTTCCGTTTCAGAAAATCATCTGTCCTCCCCTGTCGAACTTCAATTTGAGCGCGCGGCATATTATATCATTTTTGAATTGAACGGGCCTGTTCAAACGGCATCCAAAATTGTGCACAATCCGAACGCGACATCGATGAACGATAACGGAATTTTGACGGCGCAATTGCTGATCAATCTGGGCATCGATGTGTTGCTGACCGGCTGGTGCGATCCCAACGCACTGCGCGTTTTTCAGAAAGCGAAAATCCCCATTTACAAACTCGTTCCGGGATTTGCCCACAACATTATCGATGCATATAAAGAAAATAAATTTAAACTGGATGAATTGACACATTTGGGTCAGGACGATTCATCAACATCATTCTAAAACCAAAACCATACGAGCCAGATGCTTATAAGGAGTAATTATGAATTACAGAGACGAAGCCCTCGAATATCACCGAAGGGGCCGACACGGGAAAATTGAGGTAAACACCACCAAACCCTGTGTTACCCAGCGCGATTTGTCGCTGGCATATACGCCCGGCGTTGCGGAACCCTGCCGGGAAATTGAAAAAAATCCGGATGAAATTTTCAATTATACTGCCAAAGGGAATTTGGTGGCGGTGATTAGCAACGGAACTGCGGTGCTGGGGCTTGGCGATATCGGCGCGGGCGCCGGCAAACCGGTGATGGAAGGCAAAGGCGTGCTGTTCAAACGATTTGCCGATATCGACGTGTTCGACCTGGAATTGGACACCCACAATTCGGACGAAATTATCCGCACGGTGAAACTGCTGGAACCCACTTTCGGGGGGATCAATCTCGAAGATATCAAAGCGCCGGAATGCTTTTACATCGAAGAAGAGTTGAAAAAGCAAATGAATATCCCGGTGTTTCACGATGACCAGCACGGCACCGCGATCATTTCCGGCGCCGGTTTGCTGAACGCGCTGGAAATCGTCAATAAACGCATCGAGGATGTCAAAATCGTTTTTATGGGCGCCGGTGCGGCGGGCATTGCCTGCGCCAAATTTTACGTTACGCTGGGCGCAACGCTGGAAAATGTGACGATGGTGGATAGCAAAGGCGTTATCTACAAAGGTCGCACAGCAGGCATGAATCCCTATAAAGAAATTTTCGCGAAAGAAACCGATATGCGCACGCTGGAAGACACCATGAAAGGTGCGGATGTGTTCGCCGGCGTTTCGATTGCCAACGTGCTGACCCGCGAAATGGTGCGCTCGATGGCGGATCGCCCGATTATTTTTGCGATGGCAAACCCGGACCCGGAAATCACTTACGAAGAAGCAAAAGCCGCCCGCAGCGACGTCATTATGGCTACCGGTCGCAGCGATTATCCCAATCAGGTGAACAACGTATTGGGATTTCCGTTTATTTTCCGCGGTGCGCTGGATGTCCGGGCAACATCCATTAACGAAGAAATGAAGGTTGCCGCAGCCAAAGCGCTGGCAGCGCTGGCGAAAGAACCGGTGCCGTTTTCGGTGATCAAAGCCTATCGTTCGGAGCACATCGAATTTGGGCCGGAATATATTATTCCCAAACCGTTCGATCCGCGCGTGCTGCTGTGGGAAGCATCGGCCGTCGCAAAAGCGGCGATGGAAACCGGCGTCGCCCGCCTCAAAATTGATCTCGATGAATACAAAGAAAAGCTGGAAGACCGGCTGGGCATGTCCCGCCACGTGATGCGCAAGTTTATCAACAAAGCGAAAAAAGCGCCCAAACGCATTGTGTATCCCGAAGGCGAGCACGATTCCATTTTAAAAGCCTGCGAAATTATTCTGGACGAACAACTGGCGCATCCGGTGCTGCTCGGCAGACCGGAAGTGATCGAGGAAAAATTGGGCAATCTGCATCTGGATATTTCCAAAGGTATCGAAATTATTCACCCGCCCACTTCTCCTAATCTGGAGAAATATGGCGATGCGCTGTATGATTTGCGGAAACGCAAAGGGATTGTGAAAATGGAAGCGCAACGGCTTATCCGTAACAACAATTATTTCGCAACGATGATGTTGAAATTGGGCGACGCCGACGGTTTGGTTTCCGGGCTGACCCAACAATACTCGGACGTGATTCGTCCGGCGCTGCAGATTATCGGCATGCGTCCCGGCGTTCGGAAAGTTGCGGGATTGTATATGATGATGATCAAAGATCAGATCTACTTTTTTGCCGACGCGACAGTGAATGTCGAGCCGAGCGCGGAAGATCTGGCCGATATCGCGATTCTCGCCAACAGCGAAGTGCGCCGGTTGGGTGTCGATCCGAGAATCGCCATGCTCTCGTTTTCCAACTTTGGCAGCTCCCGGCATCCGCTGGCTGAAAAAGTCCGGAACGCCACAAAGCTGGTCCGGGAACGCGGATTGGATATTCTCATCGACGGGGAAATGCAGGCGGATACCGCAGTCGTTCCCAAAATTATCGATGAAATATTCCCGTTCAGCGATCTGGCCGGAAAGGGTGGTGCCAACGTGTTAATTTTCCCCAATTTGGCCGCGGGAAATGTGGCGTACAAACTATTGCAGCGGCTCGGAAATGCCGTTGCCGTGGGACCCATTTTGATGGGAATGGAAAAGCCGGTTCACGTGCTCCAAATCGGTGATTTTGATGAAATTGACGTGGTTTACATGTCCGCCATCGCGGTTCTGGACGCGCAAAGCGAAAACGATCCGCTCTCGAACTAATGCTCTGCCGTCACGCCCGATTTGGATAAATCGGGCGTGACGGTGATTTTCATCCGGTTTTTTTGTGGCGTGGATAAAAAAAAGCACACATATCTGCAAAATTTACTGACCGGAGGTTTGACATGAGTATCATCAGAAAGTTTATCGGACCAAAATCGAAGTATGACAAAAACCTGCCATTTATGTACGAAGCATGCATTGACGTGCTTTACGGACAAAGCGATGCGCCCGTTTACAATTATTATCAGTGCGATACGGTTTGCGGACTGATCGAATATCTGGATGAAAACGGCGTCGCCCCGGAGGATGTCGAGTTGTACGGCATTTACTCCGGAAAAAAAATTCAACTCGACACAAATTACTGCACCAACGATGAAGGCGAATGGCTCCGGCGACCGGAAATTTGTATCGCGCTGGAGGAACATTTCAGGGAAACATTAGAGACGCAATACAAAGGTCACACTGCATTTGAGGAGTGCGATTTTGATGACCGGGATCGCAAAGGCAGCGGACCGTTTTAACCGGCGGATGCCGGCAATCATGTTTTGCGGCAGCCATTTTTCGCCAATTAATTTGCAGGATTGTGACAAACGCTTTTTTTCACATAAAACGAAACGAACCAACGGATGCTATCGTTAAATATAGAAAAACCGGAGCACTTAAAACGATGGAAAACCTAACCCGTCTGTTGCAAGAGCATCACGATACAATTATTGCAGAGGCGATGCAAGCCATCAACCGCACCCATCTGAAACATTACGAAGCCGAAGGCCTGGAAAAAACCCAACAACGGTTAAAAAAACTCTACGACCTGACCCTCCAAAGCGTGATCGAAAAAAACCTGATGTCGCTGATATCCTTTGTGGAAACCATCGCCAAAGAACGTTTCTCACACGGTTACGACCTTTACGAAGTTCAAACCGCGTTCAACGTCCTGGAAATTGCCATCTGGAACCGCATTTTGAAAAATTTGCAGCCTGCGGAATATGCGGAAGCATTGGGGCTGATCAGCACCATTCTCGGTGTCGGCAAAGATACGCTTGCCAGAACTTATGTTTCGCTGGCCAGCAAAAAAAACACGCCATTCATCGATTACAAAGCCCTTTTTGAAGGCTGTGTGGATGAGTGGCATTAACACATAGCAGGATCAGGAAAGATCTTTGGGTAACCTTTTCCCAGAAAAAAAATGGGGGTATATGATGAAAAAAGTGTTGATCGTCGAAGACGACGCTGCCCAAAGAGTGCTCTACGAAATGGAAATATCGGACATGGGCTACGATGTTATTTTAGCTCGCGACGGGCTGGAAGCCGTGGAAAAAATAACCAGCGAAAAACCGGATGTTGTGATTCTGGATTTAATGCTGCCAAACATGCACGGGCTGGAAGCATTGCGAAAAATGCTCGGCATCAATGCCTGTTTGCCAGTGATTATCAACAGCGCCTATTCGCATTACAAAGATAATTTTATGAGCTGGGCAGCGGAAGAATACGTCGTTAAATCTGCCGATTTGAGCATGTTGAAAAGCGCCATCAAACGAGTGTTGTCATCTGCCAATGCTGCCATTGTTGTTCATTAACAGCAGCATCCGCGAAAAAAGGCACCGGTAAAAAATCACCCGCGTTGTGCATCCGATATTGGCGATTTTTCAGAAAACGCGATTTCTCTTGAAATCCGTGTTGCCACAATCTGTTTATTTGATTATGTTAAAAATAACAATCGATAAAATTGCAGCAAAAGACTTGAACGGGTTGGGCTGATTGCGGCTGTTTTCCGCCCTCAAAGCGATCAACAATTGATTTCAGAAGAATTGCTATTTCGTTTATCATTTCCGAATGATCTTTCAGAAGTTAAAGCCACCTCTCGTTGAAAATTGTTTTGCATATAGTTTCAAACGATTTTGCCGATGTACTTTTGTGAACCAAATTGGTCAAATTTCCGGAGACGTATTTTATGGCACCTCAATTCAGAATTACGTTAATCTATTTTATTTTTGGCATTTTGTGGATTTTGCTATCGGATACCGCAGTTGAATTAATGTTTTTTTCGCTGAAATATGTGACCATCGCCCAAACGTTTAAAGGCTGGTTTTATGTCATTATCACATCCGCGATGCTTTATGTTTTGATCAAACGTAACATCGATCATGTCGCAGAAAAAGAACGTGAAAAAAAGGAAATATTTGTAGCCTCGATTCGCTCATCGCAACACATTCTCAATAATTTTCTGAACGCGATGATTAATTTTCATATGGATGCGGAAGAATCGGATGCGTTAAATGCAGATGCATTAAAAGATTTAGAGGAAGCGATATTCGAAACAAAATCCAAATTGGCTCAACTCGGCGATATCACCGAAGTTGAAACAACAGAAATTGAAAAATTTCTGAAAAAATAATCGGATTTTGCGGCATCTGTAGCTTCAATCCACCCCACCGTTGAACACCAACTATCGCATTTTTTTACTTTCTCACCACAAAGCAACCGCGTCGGATGTGTTAAACAAAGTTGCCACGGACCAAAGCCAAAACGCAAACTTTGCCGTAGGCAGCATCGAGGAAATGGACGAGGCGATCAACAGCAATTCCAAAAGTATTATGGAAACAGCCAACTCATCCTGCCACACGCTAAAAACCGCAATCAATCGGTTGTCGATATGATTTCAATTAACACAACGGAGTTGAATAACGGCATTTCTTTGGCAAATGCTGCTGGCGATGCGCTGTCGGTTATCGTTAGTAATATCAGTCAGCTGGATTCAAGAACCAATGAAATTGCAGCAACCAGCGAGGAGCAGGCTCAGGCAACGGGCATTATTTCTGCGAATGTTAAAGTGATTTCCGATGGGCAATGTTACGGGCTGCTTTCTCCGGATTCGGCGAGAACAACGCATCTGCATTCTCGCATTCTATAAAAAAGCCGTGACGAAATTCAGTTTCGCCATCTGATACAATTCGATACTAACCTTACTTACGTATATCTCTTTTTGATTTCAGACGAATTCAGCATTATTGCTGAGTACAATGTCAAACAAGCTACGGAGAGCAATATTGCGGCCATGCGAATCCATGGTGCGCCGCTTGCCATTCGTTGTTCTATAAGGGTATATGTCGTATCGATCCAGATAATCGCACCAATTACCAGGATAATCTGGACGGTCGTTAATGCCCACTTTTTCTTTATCAAAAGTAAAAAAGGTGTGGCAATGGAGAGTAACATCGCGTAAGTGTTCCCATCGCGCAGAAAATGTGCTCCCAGAATCAGAAGACACACCACGAGAAGCGTAATCTTTAATTTCATCATTTTTTGAGCTTTGAGTATTTTTTGCACCGGTGGAAGATATGGAACCGGACATTATTTTACAACACCGTTTTGGAGGCAATTAGATTTTGTTGAATTGCTTTCGGTTCGGTTAGATTTTGTGGGAGTAACGATTGGGCACGTCAGCGCCATGACCTTACGATTGACAGGGTGGCGCGGGCTTAGGGCAAGCCCTTCGACTGGGCTCGGGACAAATTCTGGCGCAATTTATTTTTACACGTCATTTTTTATATGCTTCGAATTTCGATTTTTTTCATCGTTGGAAAGCTTGTGGAGAAATTTTGCGATTTCCTCCAGCCTGGATTCGGGCATTTGTTGCAGGAGTTTGCATATTTCGTGCATTTTGGGATGGTTCATGTGTTTTATGACAATGGTGGGATTTTCGAAAGCAATCAAATCGCCATTTTCGATGATGGTCCTGTTAAATGAATCAGCTATTTTTTGGATTATATCGTCCGTTACCTGTTGCGTTTTGCCGGTAAGGATGTCGATTAATTCACTAAATGATATCCCGGCCTGATCGGCCATTTGTTCAACGGTGATTTTTTCTTCGTTTCGCAGCTGTTCGATTGCACCACGTATATTAGCATATTTCATAATCTATCCGCACATTTCCGATTGGTTGAATGTATTTTCGGGAAATATTTTGTTTAATTCAACATCCAAAATAATTCTAACAAACATTAATTTTCGTGATCTAAAATTATGGGCGAGGCTTATGCCTTGATAAACAACTTCGACTTTTCTGCACCTTAATTTTGAATCGATAGAAGGTGTTGGTAAATAACTGCATGAGTATGTAATGGCTTATCTACAAAAGGCAATCTGAACATTTGCATACGATACAACCATTTGTAAACAAGGATATTTTATTGAATGTTTGCTCAGTTTACCATGCTTCATTATCTCTAAATTACAAATGCGAATCATGAGTTGAAAAGCCCTTCCCATGTTGTAATTACACTTGTTTGACCAAAAACAGGTATAGTACAAAAGCATTCAAAAAACAAAAAGCCCCGCAAATATTTGCGGGGCTAAGCTGTTGAAAATATTGATTGTACCCGGGAGAGGACTCGAACCTCCACGCCTTTCGGCACATGATCCTAAGTTCAAAAAAGACACGCCTTTAACACACTAATTTTACACAACTTGATTGATGCCTTTTGCCCAAAACGCCCATTATTTTGGGCTTTTTTGCATCATTTATGGACACTGACTTTGGAGCAAAAATAGAGCGCGAGTTTAAGGGATAACTCCGCTTCACATTCAGAAAACCAGTGAGAGGGTTCTATGAGTTTCGATCAATACAACCGGTCGCAAATGGTCAGCGATGACCGGCTGATGAAGGTGCTGTTTTACGCCGGCCTGTTTATGGGCGTATGCTTCGCCATCGCCAGCTACGTTCACACCATGAACTTCAGCGCGAAATTTTTCTACGGGAACGCCGTCATCGGCGGGCTCGTCGCTTTGGTGCTCGATGGCGGGGTGATTGTCCTCAGCCTGCAGGAAGGCTACAACCGGCTGATGAAAGCCGCCAAGTTTTCCACCAACTCGATCAAGTGGCTCGTTTTCATTTACATCGGCTGGGCAAACGCCCTGGAGAGCTTTCACTCGATGTATGCCGTGGAAATGTCCATCGACGCCGTCCGGCAGCACATGAACGTAATCGCCGGCATTTCCTGGCTGTTAGCCTCTGCCGTTCCGCCGTTTCTGGCAAAGCTGATCTTCGACGGGATGAGCAATCTGCTCCTCAAGTTCCTACACGAAAAAAATATCCAGGCTGAAGAGCGGAAGTCCGCTGCCGCCTTTGATCCCCAAAATGCTACAATGGCGGAAATCGAGGCACACCTGAAAAGCAACGGCATCGAGCCCACAAATGAAATTATGGCTGCAGTGCTGGGGATTACCGAACGCCAGGTGAGAAACCGCAAAGCCAGCGAAAAAGATGTCGCAGAAAAAACAGAGATTTCCAAAAACGGGAAACCGACTTCCGCACGACCGGAATTTATCAAGCTGATTCAGAACGGGATTTCCAATTAGCGGACGCCCACTTCCGGAAGCCCGGAAGTCCATTTCCAAAAAGTCTGGATGGATTACCGCAAGCCGGAAGCCCGTTTCCAAAAAGTTCGAACTGATTTCCGCAAACCGGAAGTCCATTTCCAATGGAGCAGATCTGGAGCAAAAGTATAGTGAAAACAAACCAGATTTCCGGGATCTCCCCTACCTCCCCTACCCGGAAATAAGGGCGGAAATTCCGCAGGAAACAGGGGCGGAAACGGGGGCGGAAATCAAACGGAAATGCATTTCCGCTTTTTTGGAAATCCCCCGGAAATCGACTTCCGCAAAAGCGGAAACCGGCGGAAATTTGCGGAAACGCACTTCCGCAAACCGGAAGTCCACCGGAAACCGGCAGGAAATCAAATGGAAATGCTGATCATTGAAACGCCGTTCAAAATCGAGATGCGGAACAAGATTTCCAGGGCATTTCCAAAGCTCTACCTAAAGCTTGTGCTGAACGGAATAGAGGCGGAAATGAAGCAGCTGGCCCGGAAAGAATATGGAAACGCACTTCCACCCGGATTGAACGTTGTCAGCTATGTTTACCTGCTCGAAAAAATTGAAGGGAATAATTCGATTTACCGGAAATTCAAAAAACACATCATCACAATTTGAGGAGAAAAATATGCAGCTCGTCAAGTGGGAGCCTCAGGAAATCGATTCGCAGCACATCGCTGCCCAGGTCATCAACAAAACCGCTGTGCCGGCGGCGAAGCTGGCAAAGCACACCATCAACGGCAGCGCCACCGTCATCGAGTATACCATTGTTAAGCCGGTGGAAAAGGTGGTGGAAGTCGCCAGGGAAATCGACTACGACAAATTGAACAACACGCTTTGGCTGTTTACCCTGATTTTCATGATGCTGGCGCTGATCATTCTTCAACTAACCGCATACCTGGTGTTCAAATGAAAACGCTCAAGTTCATCTGGGAATTGTTTATCGTAATCGTAAAGCTAACGATTTTAACAATCGGCGTTTTTGTGATCTGCTATATTTTGATGTATCTGTCCTATGTGTTACATTAAACCAGTACAGCCCCGGTCCCTCCACAAAACAATCACTCCTAAATTATTTTAAATAAGCCGGGGCTGGCTTTTTTTATTCCACCATTTCCTTAACTGGATGCCAGTCCCGCCTTTCCGGAACCGTAAAAACCACATGATAAAAAAAGTTGTTCACCTGGTAAAAGGCGATCCAGGCAACCGGCACCCACCACAGCGACCATTCCCAAAAGAAACCGGCAAACAAAACCAGCCAAACATGCAGGCTGCTCGAAACGTGATAGCCGTCCAGGTTCAACGGGTGATCGGTCCGGAGCCACCACGTCCCGTAAAGGACGGACCACTCCGCTGAATTGCGCCACTTGCCGTGCTCCTGAATTGCGCGAAAAGCGGCGGATAAGAAAAGTAAAATAGCTGTTACCATTGAAAGCGCCTCCAATATGATGGTTATTCATTCCCGCCCTTGATACTTCCCGAGACTGAGCCATCCATAAAACCAGGCATTAATGAATATACGATATATAGCGCTAACCGCCAAAACGCCGCCATCCCCGCCAGTATTTTCTCCAACGCCGGAACCGCGACCGGACAGAGCCTTCCTCCTCCGGCAATATATTAAACTGATAAGCGCCAATCGACCACGGCTCGAGCCGCTCCTGCAAATCGATATCGTCGGTAAACGGATAAGCCAAATCCGTTGAGAGATCGAGACCGTTTCCCTTTGCGATCGTGTCTGTCGCCAAAAGCGAGAAATCCTTTTGAGCCACATTTTTAAAAGCCGGAGCGCCGATGATTCCATTGGCGCCGACAGGATCTCCGGCGATATTGCTTACATTGTAATCGCTGTCTGCGTGAGGCGTCCCGCCGATCCCGAGGCTACCCGCCGAAACAATATTGTTTTTGAAGCGAACGGACGTGCCGAGGTAGAGCTCGTTGTTATTTTTGTAAGTGTTATTGTAAGCATAAATTTCAGCGGAAGAATAAGAAAGGCTGTAGCTCGAAAACTTGGTAGAAATGATGATATTGTTTATCAAATAAACTTTATTGCCGCTACCTATCTGATACATGTGGTGAGGCGTCCCGCCATTGATAAAGCAGCCGATGATCTTCCAGAACCCGTTTGTTTGCGATGCTGCGTTAAAATAAAAATTGAAAAACATATCAATACCGATCATCTGCATCCCCTCCCAGATCACATTGTTACGCTCGATCTGAAACCCGTAGTAAAAATCCCGACGCTCGAGATAATACTTCGAAGTCGAGAACTTAGAGGTAGCCCGCTGCGATTCCGTGTGCGGCCTGAAATGGATGTAATGGCTTTGATCGGTAACCCACGGCGACCGGATATACAAATCGCCCGCGTAATCGCGCCCGCCCGTAAACTCGAAAACCGCAATCTGGTCAGCCGCAACAAGGTTTCGCGCCTCGCCATCGATCGCTGCCTTGATAGAGGTATAATCACCGCCGCCGGCTGTATCGATTACTTTGATAACTTCTGTAGGCATACAAATCCCTTTCTACATTTCCACGGTGTTCGTTATCTGGTTACCGGTGCCGCCGTCGCTGTAGGTTTCAGCGCAATTGAGCAGGTAGTTACGATCTATGTAATTGTTGTTTGCCGTATTGGTCAGGTAAAAAGCAAGGTCGCCGGTGTTCTCGAAAAAATTGTCACGGATGATTGAAGATGCCATTTTGGCCAAAGCCATGCCGTAGGTTCCTTCACTTATCCGGTTATTTGCAATCAAATGACCGATTGAGGTAGCTGCAATGTTTGTAACCGATATTCCCCAATTGAAGCCGATCACCTGATTAAACTGCACTCCGAAAGTGCCTTGACCATAGATGGCTATTCCGGTCGTTGACCCTGAGCCAGTGCATGTAATCAAGTTACCCTTTATTAATACGTTTTGATATTCTCCACCAAAGTCAAAATCAAATGTAATTCCAGCATGACCACTGATATTATTATTGGCAACCATCGCATTTCTCAAAAACAAGCTGCCAGCGTTCACCACTATTGAGAAGTATAGGAAAAGCCCATTGACATTATTACCATAGATCATGATGTTCTCTATCATTGAGCCTGCCGGCGCGCCAAAAGGCGTATAGCCGACCAATATCCCGCGCAAGTGAACCGTGAAGCCGGATTTTGCAACATAGTAAATTGAATTTTCAGCAACGTGAGAGCCTGAACCAAACGTAATAGAAACTCCGCAAGTGAACACTGAAATCCGGTTTGTCGTCACAAAAATTCGCTGAGGGTCAGTGACCTGGGTGATTGCCTTTACGCCGAACGCCGATTCAGTAATATCGTTTTGGCTGACAAAAATATCGGTAGAACCCGCTATCGAAACGCCGGCGCCGGCGACCTTGTCTATGCGACAATGGGTTACATGGCAGTCAAAGCATCGGGCAAAGGAAACGGCATGCTTCCGGCTGTTTCGGAGAATCGCGCCGGTAATGCTAACCGATTTACAAAACGTAAAATCAAACAAATTGCCGGAGCTTTGTTCAGTGAAAACCGTTGTTAGTTCACCGCGCCAGTCGCCGCCCTCAATCCGGATGAACGGGTTTTCATTCCCAGACGAGCCGACAGACTTGATGATCCACGAATCGGGTGAAGTTTCGCCGGCCGGCGCAGCGCCGCCCATTGTAATGATGGCGCCGAACGCCCAAATATCAACGTTACCGGGAACAGTCAGGTTTTTCGCCAGGTAAGTTCCCGGCGGTATCACGACAATCCCTTTTCCTTCGCCCACAGCGTTGAAGGCATCCTGGAACGCCTGCGAGCTGGAGCCCGCGCCGGAAGTATCCGCGCCAAAGTCCAGCACGTTAACGATGTATGGCGCCCCGGTTCCGCTGATGCTGTCGAGCAGCGATTGCTTAATCTGCCATTTGTACGGAGTGCCGACCCGCTCAAATTGATCCGTGTTCATAAAGCTTGCGGGGTTAGTCATTCCTGCTTCCAGCGAGTCCGGAATAAAGGATCTCGCCGGCAACGTTTCATCGCTGAGCTGTCCGCCGGTAACCGATTCGGGCACTAACTTTGCGCCGGGTAGCGCGTCGTCCTTCACCGTCCAGATCGGCGGAATTCCGGCCCGCTCAAAAATTGCCGTGTCTAAAAACTGCGATCCTTTGGTGTGCGCCGCAATAATTGAGTCCGCGCCATGATGCCGCTCGGCGAGCGTTTCGTCCTGCAGCTTTGCGCCGGGCAGGCTCTCGTCGATCAGCTTGGTCGAGCCGTCCAGACCGTTGTCCTTTACCTCCAGCTCGCCGGATCCGTTCAGCCCGATCGTTACGCCATCCGGGGGAGATCCTGCGGCAGCGTCGATGTAGGCAATCACCTCCGGCGAAAGGTCAACCAGCGCAATGGAATAATCCTCAATGTTCACGTCGGAAACATCATCCACCGCGAGCCCGTGCCGAACGCCGGACAGCTTCAAATCGCCGGCGAGAAACGAGCCGCTTTTATCCAGGTCGAGGTAGATATCGTAGTAACCGCCGGCGACGCCGGTTTTGAAATATACGCCGGGGTTCCCGGTATCTTCCGTCATCGGCACAACCGATCCCGGCGCGCCGCCCTGGGCGACAAAGCCCACATATCCGCCGTAGCCAGCGAGCATCCCGCCGGTGGCGTTGTTGATGATCCTGACCCGCAATGTGTGTACTGTAGACATCCTGCTATTCTCCACTTAAAACGGTTACGTCGGTCGCCTGCGGAACAATGACCGTGCTGCCGGCCTCATCTACAAAGTCCACCGACTCAAACTTGACCAGCAGCCGGTCCCGGAACTGGACGTTTTCAATCGCGAACGCGGTCACCTCCATAATCCGGAAAAGGCAGTCCGAGCCGCCGGCCTTTTTGAACTGCTCGCCGTCCCGGTGCCGCCAAAGGGAAACCAGCTCGCCATCGAAAGCCTTAATATTGCTATACTTGCCCAGCGGATCGGAGTATTTGAAAAGGTTCAGCTCCACCTCAAACAGCCAGTATTTCCCCTTTTCGACATAGACCCGATGCCCATCCACAATGCTTTCGTGGCGGATCACCCGCGGATCCGGCTCGTCCTTTGTAATCCGGGCGTAGTCGAGTAAGATCGTTGCTTCGCCGCTGCCGCCGTTGTCAAATACAAACTTTGGCGCCGCTGTCCCGAAAATTCCCATTGCGCTTCCTTACTGCCAGTATTGAAAAGCCTTGATTTTAGTAACTGCCTTTTTGAAATCCCGCGATATCTTGAACGGGCGATACTTGACGCCGCCATCTACAAAAAACTTGCGCAGCGTGTAGTCCACGCCCTCAACCACAAACTCCTCGATGATCAGGTTGCCGAGGTTGCCCATAAACTTGTGCCAGTAGTTCGCCTCGATATAGACGCTGTTTTGGTAGGCCCCGGAAACCAGCGGCGCGATGGCGTAACGGACGTTTCGCCCGACCGTATTGCTCAGCGCAAATACAGAGTAGGACTGATCCGCATAGAAATAAAAATCCTGATTGCTTTTGACGCTGCGCCCCTCCAGCTCGCTGTAATCGCCCAGCGAGCTTTTTGGCGATGCCGGATCGCTGCCGGAGCAGCTCGCCTCGTAATAAGAAACAAAATCGTATTGGTAAAACTTCCGGCGCTTCAGGATCCGCCCCAGGCTCTGCAGGTTGCCGGCGTCGTAGTTAAAAGCCGGCTCGAAAATCAGCTGCTCGTTGCGCTCCAGCCCGATGATGTAGCCCCAGCTCCGGGCAAGGTTTTTCATCAGCTCGCCGAGGTTTTGCGAAACGATCGCGTTCGTCCGGTACACCCGCTGCGATATCACATACAGGCTGCTGATATCCCCGTTGTAGTCCGTCGTCCCGTCGTTCGCCCGGAAGCTCCAGTCGTTGACGATATTGATACTGCTCAGCGTGATATACGGCAGCGCCACCTGGAAAACCTCGAGCAGGAAATCATCAAAGGGAATCAGGATGTTGTCCGCATAGCCGAACGGGTTGGTATAGTTGCCGTCGCCGTCGATCAGCGAGGCTTCGTAAAGCTTGGCAATCTGCGAGGCAAATTCCAGAGAGAGGACTTTCGTTTCGTAGTCATAAGACGCGGTATCCTCGAGCAGGTAGCCGCTAAAAATAACGCTGCCGTTCAGCAGCAAATCGATGGTGATATACGGATCGGCAACCGCCCGGTCAAACGGCTGCATGAAAATCCATGCGCCAAGTTCGCCGTTGATATCCGTAACATCAATTTTGAACGTGCCGTGCGCGATCAGCGATTCGTCCAGCTCGAAGCCAAACTCCAGCTCGCTCATATCGGTGATGACCATCTGCTTTTCGACGGTGTTCCAGGTCTCCGAGGTCTCGCCGTTGAGGACCCGGATCACAATTTCCAGCTGGTTATTGGCGTCCACCTGAAACATGGGAAACTGTATATTGATGGCAGCCATTAGCGGATCTTCCCGCTAACGCGCTTCTGCCGGTCGTAGCTCAGCTCGAGATCCCGCCCCTTGAGCGCGCCCTCGATGTTTGCCCGGAATTCGAACTTGCTCCGGTGGGTCATCAGGTTCAGGTTGAGCGCCTCGATGGCGTTCCGGATTTGACCCCAGCCGGCATCCATTTGGGCGACCTGCCCCGCCGGCGTTACGCTAACACGCTCGCCGGACTGGACAAACAGCGGATAGCTGTCGCCCTGGAATCCCGGCGGAACAATGAACGAGCCGCCCGTTGCCATGCGCTTGACGCCGGCCGGCGTTCCGGCGAACCTTCCGCCCGTGGCGCCGGCGGCGGCTTCGGCAGCCTTGCCCAGCAGCTTGCCCGGAAGCGCGATCCCGAATGCGCTGGCGGCGCTTTGCAGCAATTGAAACGCAGCCCACTCCGCCGCCATCCGCTGGACCTGGGCGATGAAGGTATTTGCCATCGCAATAAAGCCCTTTTCCAGCGCCGAGTTTGCGGCGTCCGAGCTGATCCGGATATCCTGCATCATGGTTTCAAACCCGTCGGAAAACGACTCAAAGCCGGCGGAAATAAAGTCGAAATTCTCCTCCTGCGCCGCTGCCAGCTCGGCAAGCCGCTCCTGGTCGCGGGTCAGCTTTTCCTCGCCAGCCTTATCGAGATAGGCAAAATACTCGTTATACAGCCCCTTGATCCGCTGGATTGCCAGCGCCTCGGCATCTGCCTTAACCGCGCCGGCCTTGATAAATTCCTCGGTTTCCAGCTGGATCTGGGCGATCCGGTATCCGAGATACCCCTGGGCGCCAAACTTCAGCTCGTCAAACACCTTTTTCTGCGCCTCGCTTACCGTCCCGAACGCCTTCTCGAACGCCGTCCGCTGATCCTTGATATCCAGCTCGCCGGTCGGCTCGAGCTTTACCGGAATGGTGATGCCGGCTTTGTCGTCGCCGTTTTTGGCATCCGCCGGCGCCTCGAACAGCTCCGCGGTGATTTTCTGCAGATCAGCAATTTCCTCCTGTAGCATCTTTTTCTGGTTCTCAACAAACGCCAGCCTGCCGCCGGTGAAGCTTTCCAGCTGTTGCTCCGCCAGGTCAATCGCCTGCTGCAGCTGCTGCTGATCCTCAAACCGGACGCCGTTAAAAATGCCGGTATTGAGGGCGTTTTCCACCTCCGCCTTAAAGCGCCGGCGCCCCTGCTCCAGGTTGCTGATTTCGCTAACGATATTCACCAGCTCGGACTCCTTGTTTTGGAGAACCGCCAGCTGGACCCGCTGCTCCAGGTATTTTTGTAAGGACAGCCGGGCATCGGTGAACGCCTTTTGGACGTCGCCGAGCTTGCCCGCCTCCAGATCGATATTTTTAAGGTAGCTGGGATATAGCTTTTGCAGGTCGCCGATGGTTTCCTTCAGGAGCTTCTGCTCGCCGGCGGTGAGCTTCGTTGCGCCACGCAGATCCTCGTAAATGAAAACCAGCTGGTCAAACTTGGAAACCTGGTCAAGCGCCGAACGGTTCATTTCGGAAACCTGATCAGCAAATTTCCGCGGCGCATCAGAAAGCAGGTTGTTGAAAAACCGGGTCAGAAATCCGTTGGCCGTTTCCAGAAACGGGAGCAGCCGCTTTCCGGCGCGCTCCAGAAAATCGCCAAAAGCCGCGGACATCTGCATCGCCCCAGCCTCCGCGCCGGCCAGCGCTTTGGCCTGCCCGCCATACTTGGCTTCGATTTCATCCAAGATAATTGACTGCGCCGCAAACATTTTTCCGGATTCCGCCAGCGATTTGATCAGCTCCTTTTGCTGATCGGTAAAGGTAATCCCGGAGCGGGTCAGCGCCGAGATGCCCTGAACGGGATTTTCCAGCGCCTTGCCCAACTGTATTGATTGAGTGCTCAGGCTGGAAACGTTGCCCTCGTTGATCACCGCGTTCAGATCCAGAACCGCCTTTTGCGCCCGGATAAAGTTGTCGCCGACTACGTTGGTAAACGTCAGTAATTGCTTGGTCACCCGCTGGAGGGAAACCTCGTCGCCGACGCCGGTCGCCTCCTGAAGCGCCGATGCCTCCCGGAATAGCTGCTGCGCCGTAAAGCCGGCAGCCTGCCCGGTCTGCCGGATCGCCTGCTCGACCTGCGCCTCGGCTTTCGCCTGCTCCTTCGCTAGCTTGATCGCTTCGCCGGTGCGCTGCAGGAACTGCTGGACGCCGACAAACACGCCTATGGTCGCCAGGTTACCAACGATAAAATCCTTCACCGAGGAGGAGAATGAGCGGATACTGGTCAGGGATTTTTTCGCGGAGTCTTCCACGCCTTTGGGGATCTGCTGAATGCTAACGCCGGCGTCGCGCATGACCTTCTCGACGTCGCCAATCTGGCGCTTCAGCCCGGTGAGGCTGTCCGCCCGAACGTCCATCTGGATCTGCTTTTCGAGCTGCGCCTTTAGCCTGGCGTGCTCTTTCCGGAGATCGGAAATTTTCATCCGCAGCAGCCGGTCATCCAAATTGGGGCGGACGTTGGCAACCGCGCTGATTTCCTTTGCGCTTTTGGAGACCTTTTCCCGGAGCTCCAACAGCTCGCGCTGCAGCTTCTCGGTGCGGGCCTGCACCTCGACATAAAGGCTGCCAATGCTTTCACCGATGTTATCAGCCATGATCTTTTTGCTTTGGTTTTGGTTTGAGAAGCCCCTGCGCCACCAGCTGCTCGTACTCCCAGCGGAGCTGAGCCTGGCTTTCGCGGGCGGTCATAAATTCGAATCCGGATCCCAGGTATAGGCAGGCAATATTAAACGACTGCTCGAGCATTGTGTGGTAAGCCGAAACCGGGAGGGATTCCACCTTATCCCATGCCACCTGAAAAAAATGATTGATCAGCCCTTTGGCGACGTCCCGCCCGACTTGCTTACCTTTTTTTTTTCGCTGTCGTCCAGGTTTTCCAGCTCCAGGACTTGCAAAAACAGGTCGTTGATTTCCCGAACCTGCAGGTGCCGGAGCAGGTACTTTGCCCGGCACACCCACTTTACCCTGAACCTGGCGCGCATATTCCAGAACGGAATCGCCCGGACGTTGAACTTCAGCGCCGCCTCGATTGCCTTTGCCGCATGGAGCAAATAAACCAGGTTGTCGTCGTCCAGCTCGTTTTTCCGGATAAAGACCTGCAGCTCCAGCACCTCGTAGGCATCCCTCTCGGCGAGAAATAGCTTCTCGCCAAAGAGGTCAATTGCTTTAGTTTTGCGGCCGGAAACCATTAGGACGCCGGAGTGGTGGTCACAGCGCCGTTGAAGCGGCCGGTGTAAGTCTGCTTGATCCCGGCATCGATGGCGCCGTTGGTGTTCCGGGTCAGGAAAATCATGGTGCCGGCGTAGGTTTTACCCTCAAAATCCAGCTCGCCCGCCTGGGCGCTGTTCAGGGCAAGATCCGCCTGGTTATCCTGCATCCACAGCTCGACCGTGAAATTGCGCTCCGCCCGGCTGCCCAGGTATTCCTTACCGTCGCCGGTCGTCCCGGTATCGGTCACGTCGATTTCGTTGAACGCCTCGTTGAAATCCATCGAGAGCACCGGGTAGGTCTGGCTGTTGAAGGTCAGCAGACCGGTTTTTAATGCTTGCTTTGCCATAAAATAAGCTCCTTAAATCGGTTCGATTTCCAGTTTAAAGGCACTGCCGACCTGCCAAACATTTTCAACAATGGCGGGGCGGATGTGCATGGTTTGGTGTAGTCCTGCTATCGAGTAATTATTGAGATTGTAGCTGCCCTTTTCCTTAAGCGCCGCGTCGAGCGTTACCTTATCCGCCTCGATGCCGGCGAGGGATTTTCCGTAGATGATATATTGGTAATATATCTCATGATACTGCTTACCGGTGTCGCGGCTGGTGGGCATCGCCACAAAGGAAAGGATGCAATAGGGCAGCGATTCCGTTTGCTTTGCCAACGCAAAAAAGACCGGCGTAAACACCTCGGCCATGGCGTTGTAAATGGCTGTCCTTACCTCATTCTGCATCGCCCAAAATCCGCTTGATCTGGTCCTTGTTTTCGTAGATTGCCGGGCGAAGGTAGGGCTTCCCGGACATGAAGCGGGTCCCGAACTCCTGCCAGATAGCATATTCCACGTTGGTTCCGATCCGGACCGTGTCCCACGAAACAGGAGTGGCGATAATTGACGAGCGGAGGTTTCCGGTATCCACCGGCGCATTCGCCGCGGCTGCCGACCGCACAAACTCGCCGACCAGCACCATGCGCTTTTTGATGCGCTCCTGGATCGCCTGAACCGCTGCCTTATCGTTCCATTCCGTCATTGCGCCGGCACTCCCAGATATACTTCCTTATGGTTATTGATTCCAAAGCGGTGATCCTGAATAAAAACAATTTCGTAGGTAACGCCGCTGGAGCGGACCTTGTCGGTGATCCTCAGATCCGTTTCCAGGCTGCAGTAAAGCCGGTAGGTTGCCCGCAGCTGCTTTTGGTCGTTGATGATATTCTCGTTTCCGGTAAGCGCCTCGATGCAGCCCTTGTTGCCGGCGCTGTGAACGACCTCGCTTTCAACAACCGCGCCGCCGGTATCCGGCGTTTCGGTATTCCTGAGCACCTCAAAGGCGTCGATGTAATAACGGTCAATCACCGCCGGCGCCGATCCGCATATTCAAACACAGTCACATAGTAAACATTATCACCCTGCCCGTCGCCCTGATAAACCTTGATCTGGTACGCCAAAACCGGCGCGATCAGCTCCTCAAAAGCGTTCATTTGAAAAGTAAAGGATGCGCTCCCGGTCCCGTGCAAAACCGTATCAAGCTCAATCCACCGCCAGGACGCTAAAGAATCCGGAAAGGTCGCAATCTGGTATCCAAACGACAAATACGCCACGTTGGCATACGGCGGAAAGCTCCCGTTGATCTTCTGCCAGGTCACCCGGATATCTCCCGTTTTTCCGTCGTCCAGATAGCGGATGCGGGAAAGCCAGGTTTTTTGAGCCGCGCCCGGAACCAGGCTATCCACCCCAAAAAGATCATGGGTGTCCACCACCCGCAGAGATTGCGAAGCTGCCGGCGCCGGGATCACCATCGCCAACAGCAGCAAAATGAGCAAAGCAAAACTTCCAAATCGATTCATATCAATCTCCAAATTTCAGTTTCTTGAATGGCTTCAGCGCGCCGGTAATGCTCTCCGGATACCCGGCAGCCTTTCCCGCCGCCTCGTAAGTGACCGAGTAATTCCCGATCTTTTCCGCAGCCACGCCGGAGCGCTGCTGCAGGTCGTGCCCGATCATCCGGGCGCAAACCAGCTTCACCGCGTTGGGGATCTGCGCCATGAAAACGCTCACTGAGCGAAGGCTTGAGGGGCTTTCGTTGACCAGGGCTTCGCCTTCGGCAAGCGTCAGCGCGCCCGCGGAAACATCTGCCAACCGGTAATACCCGTCGTTGAAAAACGAGCCCTCCACGCATACCGCCATCCCGGTAACAAACCCGGCATCGACAAAGCCCTCGCCGCCATCGCTGATGGTCGCCGGTTCGCCGGCAGCAAACGTCAGCGCGCCGCCAGCCAGGCAAACTTCCGGGCGGGTAAACGGGTTATGGGTCAACGCCAGCACCGACTCCTGAACCAGCGGAATCAGCGCATCGATCAGCCCGTCCTGCGCCGCGCCGGTAATCCCCAGCAGCAGCTTGATCTCGTCTGTCGTTACAAAGTACATCTATGCACCTTTGGCGGATTCCAGCGCAGCAACCAGCTCCGCCTTTTTCATGGACTGGAAGCCCTCGATGCCGGCAGCCTCCGCCAGTTGCTTCAGCTCGTCAACCTTGAGCTGGCTAAAATCAATTTTCTGCTCTGCAGCCTCAGCATTCGCCAAAGCCTTCTTTTTCCGTAGCCGATGCCCCGTAGCGGACATAGTTTTCTCCTTTGCTAAAAACTGCCGGCGACAGGAACATCAAATTCCCGCCGCCAGCGAGTGAGAGGGTCTGGCTTTTGATGGGTTTATGCGGATTGGTTCAGCTTATGCTTGAACTGGACAATCCGGATATTTTTCAACTCATAGACCCGCGCCCAGTTGGTTCCGGTCGCCAGATCCGTGTTTGCCGGCAGCGTGGTCGTCACCGCCCACTTGATCCCGCGGGGGTGCATCACGTAGTGCGTCCGGGTCACCAGGATATCCTGACCGCCGTTGCCCAGCGAATCGCGGTCGAACTCGACCGGCACCAGAGGCGGCACCTCGCCGTAGCCAAGAGCGCCTTCGCCGAACAGGTAGGTGGTGTAAACGCCGCTCGAAACCGGCAGGCTGTCGTCCACGATCACCCGCTTGCCCATGAAGTAGGGAATCCGGGTTTTTCCGTCCGAATCCATTTCATACTCAATGAGGTCGTTTTTGGCGAGCTGGGCTTCGGTTGCGGAGTGCATCATCACAGCCGAGAGCCGACCTTTGGCATCGCCAAGCTTCTGCTGCGCATCGATGAACGTTTCGCCCATGATGTTGGCAGCCGCGCCGGTTTCGCCGGAGATATCGTGCACCAGCCCCGCCATCGAGGCAGCGGAAAAAACGCCGCCCAGCGTGTTGATCAGGGCGATGTTTTTCTTCCGGTTCCAGAAGGTCGCCACCCGGTCGCCCAGGGCTTTGAACGGGTCGGAGCCTGCCAGCTCCGTGGAGAGGTCGGTGCGCTCCCAGGCTTTCGCCCGCGCAATCCGGACCGCCACGTCCTGGCTGGTTGAGTGCTTTGCCGGGGTAATGTCCTGCGTGTCGTCCAGGACTTCGTCGTCGCCGTCCAGATCTTTCCAGAACGGCATATTGATGAAATGACCGCCGCCGGCCAGCTGCGACTCGATAGAGCCGTCCCGGGAAATCACCCCGGACTGGAAAACGGCGGACAGCTCTGCGGATCGCTCGATGACGTATTTGGCAAACACCTCAGGAACGATCACGTCCGATAGTTGGGTTACAGGCATCTTCTAAAATTCCTTTTTGTTGCGGTTATGAGCCCGCCTGCTGCCTCAGCTGCTCTGCCAGCTTTGGGTCGTCCTTAAGCAGGCGCATCTGCTCGGTTAAATTGAAATGCTCCTTGGAGAATGGATTTTTCACGCCTGCAGGCGGCTTTCCGCCGCCGCCCGGAGGGGCGCCGTTGACCGACTCCTTGCCGAAAGCCCAGTCATGGGATTTCTTCAGCGCCTCGACCTGGTCCGCATAGCCGAGCAGCTTTTCGCCGTCCAGCTTGATCGCCGCCATATCGAGCTTGCCGGCCAGCAAGTCCTCGTCCTTTGCGCCGTCCCGAATCAGGGCGCGCTTGACCGCCTCGCGCTTGCGGAACTCCTCGACCTTGGCTTCCGACTCCTTCCGGATGGCTTCGTTCTGGGCGTTCAGGTCCGCGATCTGGGTTTTCAGCTCGTCGTTACCCTTCACCGCGCCCTCGAGATCCTTAAGCTTTTTGGTAAGCTCGTCGAGCTGGGATTTGTATTCCCGCGACTGCTCGCTGACCTCGTTGAAGCGGCTTTTCGGGATGAACTCCTTGCCGTCCAGCTTCACGTCCTCGCCCTTTTTGAACACAAACACCTGGGCTTCGCCGATTTTCGCCTTGATCTCCTCCGTAAAGAGATCGCCTAGTAGCTCCTTCAAATCCATTGATCATTCTCCTTCAATTTCCCGCATTCGCTTTGTTGCCGGGGCGCGACCCCGATCTGCAGGTCTTTGCCGTTTACCGCCCGCAAATACCAAAAGGGCGAAAAGGTTGATAGCAGGTTACTTTTTAATTCTGTTTTCATACCACTGCTCGTAAGTCGTAAAAGGGATATTCACCTTTGCCTCGTTATCCCGGCGCATCTGCTGCGGGATGCCCTCGAACTCAGTGATCACGGTGCAGCGGCAGTGGATATCTTCCTCGGCAATCCCAGACATTCCCGGCGCCTGAGTCCTGCCGCCATCCCCAAAGTAGAAAAACCCGTCTGCGTCCGCCCGTTGCCCGTCCAGCTGCCGGTGCGATTCCCGCGTTCGTTGATCCAATGTAGCCAGCCATACCCGGTAAACACTGAAGCCCAGTTCAGAAGACGCCGCCTCAACTTTCTCGATGGCTGCCAGCCGCGCCGCGGACTGCGCCCGCTGGGACTCCGTCCGGATAATCCGCAGCGATTCGTAGGCGTTCCGCTCGATAGCCTCCCGGACGCTCCGGGCAGTCCTTGCCAACCCATAGCCCTGGATCAGCCCCTGGGTAATCGCCGACTGGATCCGCCGGTTCAGAACCGTGATGTGCCCGGAAAGCCGCTCGCTCCACTTGATCCGGTCCAGCGGGTTAAAGACCGCCGCCTCGATCTTCGCCGGATCCAGCGCGCCAAAGCCAAATTTTGTCTGGAGGGTAGTTTCAAACGTAAACGCGGAGTGGTAGTAGCTGGCGGAATACACATCCTTGATGCCTGCCCGGATCGCCGAGCGCGCCTGTACGCCCAGCCGCTGGAGCTCCTTCACAATCGCCTGCTCCAAGCTGGCCAGCCGCTTATACTTCTGCATCTCGGCATAGCTGACGTCATCCCCAAACCTGGCATAAACATCCGCAATTTCCCGACGGACCGCCCGCAGCGCATCCCGGTAGTGCTGGACAATTGTTCTCTCGTATTCGGCGAGCAACAGGTCGGTCAGCGCCCGGCCGTTATTGAAAAGTGTAGCTAATTCGGTGTTTATGCTGGTGATAACTTACTCCTTTGTTAGCGCAGGAGAAAGTTATAAGCGTATAATTGAAGATATATGAAGTCGCAATCATATTATGAAAAAATATTATATCGTTGGATCTGATTCAAATTACCCAATTGTTACAAGCTTTTTCTTAGCAAAAAAAATAAAACCTTCAGAGCCAGATTTCTACTTGACAAAAACGCGTAATTACGGTATAATTAGTTTTAGCAATATCCTCTCTACTAAAATTCGCACTCGTTAAAAGCGAAAACCTCGGAAATAGTTTTTAATCCTGGATAATCTGGGTTCAGCATCTCCAAAATATTGGTGAATTACCTTTATAAGAAAACCAGCCTTATATGACGAACCGGAAAATATTCGCTTTAATAATCCATCTGCCGTTTAAACTCTGAAAAACCTAAAATCTCTTACCCATGCCACATACAGCATTTTGAAAATAACTGTTATGAACCCATCATAGTCTTTCATTGATCAGGATTATGGCAACAATAACCTAAAGAGAAGAGGCAAATGTATGAAACGAGTTACGCAAGTAAAAATTAAGTTGGATAGTATTCCAACAGGCATGGGAAAAAAAGGCACATGGATGGGTATATTAATAAGGACTGAAAAAAAACGTAAAATATGTATCTTAAAAAATACAATCTTACTAGGATTGGTAGCGTGCTGTTTTTTTCTCTCAACTTATAAAACGCAAGCCCAGACAACCCAAAATTACATGTCCGAAGATGGAACAACTTTTATATATTCGGACCTGGTGAATAAAGACGACCTAACCACCTATAAAACAATTTCCGGCCCAACAATTGAACCAAGGGTTGAAATGTACGATAGGGAGGCTAACAATGGCGCTGGTGCTTGGGATTACCCTGAGGCTTATGTTTTCAGCATTACATATGATGACGATATAACCTCAAAAATAAATATTAGAAAGAGCGATTATCCAGATCAAGCAGATGCCAAAACTCTTGCCATAAAATATGCAACAATGATGGGAAGGATTCCTGCCTTTTTACGTGAAGGCGTTAACCATATTAATCTAATGAAAGGCGATTTGGCTTGGGGGGGTAATCGCAACCGGAATGTCGGGTGGTTAGATTTACAAGTTGATGGAGAACATTCAAGGGACTATGAAAGAAGAAAAGTTGAAGAAGAAACCTTGATTCACGAGTCATGCCATGCTGCCTTGGATTATTTATATTACAATGAAGGGGAAGTTTGTAAGGAAGAATGGCAACAAATTCAAAACGATGATCCCATGTACATTTCAAAGTATGCTTTTGATTTTAAATGCAGGGAAGATGTTGCTGAAAGTTTTGTCGCATACCTCGTTGTTAAATATAGAAATGATCGTTTCGCACAGGAAACATTAACAAAAATAACGGCAGCCATACCCAACAGGATCAAATCTTTTGATGAACGGATTCTCAACAATTTGGCGAAAATTGATTTGTATCCGTTCTATCGGGTTGTAAAAATTGACAATCGATTTTGGATGGCAGAGAATCTGCGGGCACGCCGGTGGTGGGATGCTTCCACACAAACAATCAAAGATATCAAGCGTGTGAATTTAGATGAAAAAGACAGCAAAGCGGCCATGTATTGGCACGATAATTCGCCCAAAAGCAGCAACAGCGTTGTATATGGACCGCTCTACAATTGGACCACAATCAAAGATTGCGATGTCTGCCCAAACGGATGGCGAATTCCCGGCCAAGAGGATTGGGAATTGGTTTTACGTAAATGGTATGATAAAGAAGTAGATGGTATAACGATAGAACCGGGTGCTAAAGGGTTAACATTTGCGGCTTATCAATTGAGAGAAAAAAGAGAAACAGGGGATTACTGGCCAAACAATGGTAAAGCCACGAATTCAACCGGCTTTTCTGCTCGCCCCGGTGGATGGCTATGGAATGGAAAATTTTATTACCTTGGAAAAAGAAGCGGGTGGTGGGGGCCAAAGAATAATAATCAAATCCCGATTATGACAAAAATAGCTGATGGAGATAACGGCACCTGGTCCGCTGTTGCCTCTCAAAACGATATTTTATACATCCGCTGCGTGAAAAATGTAAGATGATGACAAAACGGTACCAGTAAGTAATTTATAATAAATTCGGGCTATGCCAACCATAGGTTGGCTAGCCTAATTTTCTAGGTTCAATTTCAAATCCTGATCCGTCTCCACCCGCTTCAGCTCCTCCTGAACATCCGAAACAAACGGATGGTGCGCCAGAATCGTTTCATCCGACACAATCCCCTTGGACTTCTGGCAGCTCTCCACCTGCTCCGCCTCGTTAAAAATCTGAGACTTGTTAAACGTCCACTCCACAAAGGCATTTTCGCCATAGTCAACGCCCTTCGCCCACTTCTGGAAAATCACAAAAAATTCCACAAAGGCATTCAGCGCCGCCCGCAGCGAGAGGATCACGTCGTCCGCCTTCATATCCAGCCGGGAATATAGGAACTTCAGCGCCACGCCCGAGGGCGCGCTGGCATACTTGTCCGGCTCAAACAGCACCGCCTTGCCAAAGTGGTGGATATCCCGGTATAGCCGCTTCAGCGCCGTTTCCCGCGCCTCCACCGGAATCTCCGCCTTCACCGCCTCAATCCCGCCGCCCTCCTCAGCCAGCACCAGCTTGTAGTGCCGCAGGTTTTCCAGCACCTCCGCCGGATCGCTGCCCACCGCGTCCTTCACCACCGTCACCAGCTCCTGCATATCCGCGATATTGTCAAAAAAGCCCGCCTCAATCACATTGTATAAATCCTGCAGGCTCTTGATCCGCTCCAGGTCTGTCTGCCGGCGCCGGTTATTGGCCACCTCGATAAACGGCAGCCGCGCCGGCGCCCCCCAGGCCGCCGAGTCCACCGGAATATTCACGCGCTCCACCTCCCGGACCCGCGTCAAATAGGGCTTGGGATTCACCGGCTCGTTCTCGTCCAGCTCAAACTTCCCGTCCGCCTGCTCCATAAAGTAGGTCACCGCCTCCGGCTTATACCACTCCACCCGGTAGCGGAGCTTTTTGTCGCCCTCGGTGATCACCTCCACCAGGTAGTAGCGCACCACGTCCGTAATATTTTTGGCAATGCTCTGGTCCCGTATGATGATCAGCTCCTCGAAAGGCATCACGGTATATTTGAAAGCGTTGTTTTCCACATACACATAAATAAACTCGCTGCCCTTGTTCGAGGCGCCCTCGACCGCGTTCTGCAGCGTTTCGTAAAAGCTCAGGTCCAGCGCCTTGTCCAGATCGCCGGCGAGCTGCTCGCTCACCGAGGTAAATCCGGGATGCTGCCCCAGCACATAGAAAACCTTCTCGTCCACAAAATCCGCGTGGAAGTTATTCACCGGGCGGGCGTTCTCCTTGATCGTGTCCTCCTGGCGCTTCTTGTGCTTATCGTAATAATAGCGCTTCTTGTAGCGGATCTGGTGATCGCCGTTATAGTAGGCAATCCCCTCAAAGGCTTTTTGCTTCTCCTCGGATCCCAGATCGGACTCGATCAGATCCCGGATAATCCGGGTGATGCCGGGCGCCTGCCCGTTTTCAGCAATCATCTCACTCAACGATTTCGGCAACGGCAAATCCATTTTTCAATCCCATCTTTCATCTTTAATCTTTTGTCTTTTCCCCTCTTGCAGGGATGCACCCGACGATTTTACTGTTCGAGCCAGGATGGCGAGTTTAAAATCGTCTTGACTTTTTGCGCACTTTTTGGTCAAGCAAAAAGTGCAAACATCAGGCAAACCTCAGTTGTCTTTCGTGGGCAATCGGCTCCAGGGCATAGCGGAGCGCATCCATCAAATGGTTGTTAAAATCGACCGGCTCCTCCAGCGTGTTGCCGTCCTTATCCTTCCGGTAGCAATACGCCTGGATTTCGTTGATAAAACTCTGGCAGGTTGGATGGATGATCACCCTGTGGCGCCGCACAAAATCGATGCCGAAGGACACCGAGTCCTTGCCCTTTTTCGCGCCCCGGATTTTCCAGCCGTTCTTTTTCCACTCCTTGATTCGCGCCGGCTCCGAGCTGTCCGCGATAATCGAATCGCCCGCCTTGCTGAACACCGCCGGCGCCTCCGCCATCAGCTCGCTGTTGTCCATGCCCTTCACATACAGCTCGTTCAGGACATAAATTTCCGCATCCTTGAAAGCCACCTTGATCGCAGCCGCGGGATCGTTAAAGCCCCAGTCCAGCCCGTTATACTGCCGCGGGAAAAGCTTCAGATCCGGGTCAAAATCCCGGATTTCCCAGTTGGTATAAACCAGGTCGCCCAGCACGCCCCACTCGCCCAAGCCGTAAATCCGCCAATACACCGGATCGATTTCCTTCAGCGCCTCGATCTCCGCCACGTCGTCCGGATCCAGAAAACGGTTGTCGATGTAGGTCGTTTTGAGTTTCAGAACATTCTCGTCCCGCCGGTCAAAAAAGCGCTTCTTCAGCCAGGACAGCGCCGAAACCGGGTTGAACGAAAGGGTGATCTGCTTCATCGCCTTGGATGCGCCGCGAAGCCGCAGGTTCAGCTGCTTGAAATCGTCCTCGCTGATCTCGCTGGCTTCCTCAATCCAGATATCGGTGATCCCCGCGATGGACTTCATCTTTTCAACATCATCTAACCCGCTGAAAATAAATTGGTTACCGTTCACGCGGTTATGGATCTCCAGATCGGACTTGTTCACCTGGAAAATCTGCCCGAGGTTCCAGCTGCTGATAACGCCGGCGACCTCCGAAAAAACCGAGTGCCGCAGCGTCCGCCCGACCTTCCGGATAACCAGCGTTTTCCGCCCCTTATACTTCAGGTGGTGGTAAACCTTGCGCTGGGCAATAAACACGGACTTGCCCGAGCCTGCGCCGCCGTAAAGCACCTCAAAGCGCTTGCCGGTATAATCCAGGTAAGGCAGGTAGGTGGCGTTAAAAACGGCAGGGTCGATAGTGACATTAATCGTCGGCATCGGTTTCCCGCAAAGAAACGTTGATATCAACATCATTGCCAATAAGAATTTCCTGCTTATCCCGCCACCTGTGGGGCTTGCGGTTCTTAAGCCAGAAGATCTGGGCAGTCGTGCTGGGCACAACAAACTTTTTCGTTTTCCGGATAGTTTTATATTCTTTGCCATTGATGATCCTGATTTCCTGGGTTGTTTCCTCATACTCAAAGCCAAGCGCGTTCCGCAGCAGCGAATTCTCGACCTCGGTATCAACCGGCGCCTTACCCCTTTTTATGGAGTTAAAAAAGTCTGGATAGCGCTTTTGATACTCATAAAAAGTTGGCTTTGAAATTCCCAACTTCGCCGCGATTTGTTCATCGTTGAGCCCCTCCCGCGCGTAGCCTTCCGCCAATAGCGGGAAATCCTCGTTGTATTTACTGCGTGCCACTTATCTGCCATCTGTAAGCATTAACATATCGGGTTTGTAGATATCCCTGATGCCCTCCAGCGAAGGCTCAAAGGTTGAAAATCGGTTATCCTGCGGCTGCCGGTTGACCACGCCGCGGGAAATATCAGAAAGCGCCTCGCCCATCAAGCGAAGCCCCAGCGGGAGCAGCTCGCCCCGCCAAACCTCGGCTGCAGTCCTGGAGTGATCCAGCCAGATCCAGCCCTGCCGCTCGATATCGCCGCGGTCGATCCCGTCGTTCAGCCAGTAAATGGTCCCGCCGGTGACGATATCCCGCATCCGCAACGCCCACTCGATGCTCGAGCGCCCCCGGTGCCGCGGCAACAGGCTGGGGTGATAGCCGATCCAGCCGAGCCTCGCCCGGTATCTCGTCCGCCTGCCGATGTAGTCAAACGAATGCGCCGCAATGCCCAGATCGACCCGGTCGGGCATGGTCTCCGCCGTCAGGCTTCCCGATGGCATCACGGGGATACCGTTCAGCGCTGCCAGCCTGCCCAGGTACTTGTCGCCCACCGGGCAGCAAACGCCGGCGACATCAAAGCCAAAATTCAGGCAAAGCTGCAGGACTTCCTGCCCGAAAAACTTCTGCCCGCTGATGAAGACCCGGAAGGGCTTTGCTGCCTTTCGGGACTCAAAAAGGCTTGTTGCATCCTGCTCTGTCATTACGCCGATCATTTTTCTCCAATGTATTTGAATCCCTGCACCGCCCGGAAGTGCCCGCCATAGCCGGAGGTGATTTTCGAGCCGGCTTTGGTCAGGCTTCTTGCGCTCTTTGCCTTGTTTCCGCCAAAAATCTGCTGGGACTTCAGCACCCACTTCCGGCTGCGCTTCAGGTAGCCGATCAGCTGCGGGTGGCTGGTGTGAAACAGGGTCGGAAGCCTTCTCTCGCAGCGACCCAAGCCCTGCTTGTGCAGCTCGCAAACATACTCCAGAAACTTCGTCCCGACGCCGGCGCCCTGCCACTCAGGCATGACCACCAGCCGGGTCGCCCGGTAGGCGTTGGCGGTGAAAAACGGCTGAACCGCCAGGTGCGACACCAGCTCGCCGTCCACCGTCCCAACGAAATACTCCGACGCCGGCGGCATGGGCAGGTCTAAATAGTAATGCTCCTTAAAAAGCTTCCAGTAAGCGCCGTTGACCTTCCAAACTTCCAGCTCGAAGCTGGGGCGCTCCCCGATTTGGCTTTTTTTTTAAGCTCGCCGGCGCCGGTATCAAATACCCAGTCCGGCTGCAGCCACTCAACGATATCGTAGTGGCAGGAGAGCAAAACAATCTGCTTTCCCTTGTTTCTGCGCCAGCCCTTGGCAAACGCCATCGCGCCGATTTTGGCGATCTGGCGATCCACCACCGACGTAAATTCATCGATCACCGCCTGATCCGGCGCCTCGACAATCACCCGAGCCAGCCCCGCCCGGAACTGCTGCCCGTTACTCAATGCATGAAACGGTCGCAGCCAGCTGGGCACATCGCCCAGCCCGACGTTCGCCAAAGCGCCGGTGATCGTGTCGAAATCGCTTTCCGGAGAAATCGCCTCAACGATCGGCAAATCCGGATCCCAGCCGGCATACAAATCGACCAGCTTCCCGCCGCCAAATAGCGCCCGCCCGATGGAGGTTTTGCCCGACCCGCTGCCGCCAACGACCAGCCCGATCTGCCAGTCCAGGTCTTCAATGGGCAGGTTGGCGTCCAGCTCGAAAGTATCGCCGCGCTCAGCGTTGAACAGGGACTTAACCCGCGCCGCCCGGTAGCCGTTGAAATTCTTCGTTTTGTTGCGCACCTGGATAATCATGTCACCACCACCTTGCAGGTATAGCCGGCGTCGGACAGATCCGTGTAAACTTTCTCCTGATGCGCCGCGTCGTCGCAAATGATGATCACGCCATACTGGCTCATATCCGAGATGCCCTTGTCGTCAAAAGGATCGTTCTCCCCGCCGATTTTCGCCTCCAGCTCCTCCGCTGTAAAGCCCACCGGCATCCCGTCCAGGTCCTTCAGCTCCACAAACAGCTTCTGGAAATCCCAGTCCACCAGCTCGCCAAAGCGGTTATCCGCGATCCGGTAGGCGCGCTTTTGCTTCTCGTCCAGCCCATGCGAAACCACCACCGGCACCTTCTCCAAATTCAGGACCAGCGCCGCCTTCCAGCGGGTGTGGCCGGCGAGGATCTCCATATTTTCATCCACCAGAATGGGCTGCTGGAATCCGTAAGCCTGTATCGATTCCGCCACCTTCGGGACCGCCGCGTCGTTGTTTCGCGGGTTGTTATAATACGGCGTGATCTCGTGCGGCGAGACATACTTCAGGTTATGCTTGCTCATTTCTCCCACTTTGCTTTTTGGTGTCCAGGACTATCCGCACATGCGTGAGCATCTCGGTATTCCGCTCCAGCGCCGAGTTGATCTTGTCGGTGTTTTTCTCGATGGCGGCGTTCATCTTGTCGGTGTTTCGCTCGACCGTTTCCGCCATTTTATCCACCATCTGCTCGGTCCGGATGTCCTTATGGTCCAGGTGCTCCAGGAACGACTTTGTGGTTTTTCGGGTGGACAAAATGAAGATCACCACCAGAAAAACCAGCACAAACAGGGTCGGCGCCTGCTCTGCGGCAATGTTCAGCGCCTCCTGCATTACGCCTGGCTCCCTTCCTGCTCCTTGCGGATCTCGTGGGCCAGCCGGGCAACCGCGATCTTCGCCTTCGGGCTATTTTTCAAAAGCTCGATGATCTCCTTGATCTCCTCGATGTTATTATACAGCCACTTGGCTGCCGACCAGACTTTTTTGAACATGTCACCACCTCCTGAATGATTTGCCCACATCCACGTGGGTAAATGATGCATAAATGCCGACCCCGCCGGCGCCCAGGCTTTCGGCAAACCTGCCAACATCGGAGGGCTTTGCCCGCCGGGAAACGATATCCGCCGCCATGCCCATAATGTGGTAGCTGCACGGCTTCCCGCCGATTCGGGCGTTGTGCATGGGCGTCCGGTAGCCACTGTTTATGTGGATTACGCCAAACTCCGCCCGTATCGCCTCGAGCAGCCAGACCAGGTCCGGGTGAACGATCACAAAATCCGCCCCGTCCCGCGAGGCAAGCTCGCCCAGGTTGAAGTGCTCCCCAAGATGGAAGCCGTAGCCATACTCGGAGAGCAAATAGCCGCGCGCGTCTGCCGGGCTTCGGTCGTGGAAGCTGCCCGTCACTTTTTGAACAGCAGCTTCAGGTTGACGTTTTCCGGATTCAGCTCCAGCCCATACTTCGCGGCAATCACCTCGCAGATCTCCGAGACCTCCATATTGCCGGCGTCGTCGATGACGTTTGGTGTCTTGATCACGATGGGCGGCAGCGCAAACTTGGTCGCCGAGTAAACGTTAGGAACGACCTGCTGGAGCAACGCCCGCGTTTCCTCGCTGATCTCGTCGGCAAGCGTATTGCCCACGATCAGCGACAGTAACCCGATCAGCTGAACGAAAATTTGTTGTAAATCCATGGCTTCTCCTTTTTTAGGAGAAACATAAGGCAGATATGGAGGGGTTTTATGAAGTGAGGTTCAGAATAAATTGAGAACGTGCTTATACACAACTTTGTATGCCAGGTAACCATCCATTTTCTATTCTAAAGCAGGTATAAAGTGCTCCAATGTGGAAAAACCGGATTCCACCAACATAGTATTCGGCGAGCAGATGGCGGGTGACCCGCTCTTCTGCCAAACACAACTTCCTGACGGATGGAAAAAAACGGAATATTTCATGTGGAGCGGCCTGATTGATGACGAAAGCAATAGGCGAGTGTCAATTTTTTATAAAGCAGCTTTCTACGACCGATATTCCTTTATGAATGCTGAATGGCTTACCTACGGTTCAATCCCTAATATGAGTAAAGGAACGGGGGGGCTTGTTCTTCCTTGACGCATTACGTTATAGACCTCGCCTTCGAAATAGGCAATTCCGGATGACATTTCTCTCTGCATTACCTTGGTTGGTAGAATTTCTACTCCCAGATTAATTTTTCCGCCGGAAAAAAATAGCATATGCTTAACAAATAGATCATACGCGACAAACGCGTATTTACCAAACTGAACTTCTATTGCGATCAGGTCCTTAAGAAAGTCTGTTTGATTGTATGAGTAAATCGGCTCGGCGTCACCATTTTCAATGAAGAACTTCCGTTGTTCCTGTATATCCATCTTCAGGCTTTCTTCCATGAGTTGCCTGTTAAGCGTTATGTAGTAGGAATACCTTGATTCGTTCCAACCTCTACTTGCAAACTCTTCCTTTAGAGCTTGGTTGATATCAACCGGGCTATAAAGTAGCTTACCAGGCGATCTCTTTTCCTGGCTAACCTTTGTCCTATACACATTAGCATCTATCGAACTAACGACATCCTTTATTTCTTGATAAATGTCGTTGTGATGCACAATCAGAAACTCCTCGCCGTTCAGGTGTGAATACTTTTGGGATATTCTCATTTTGGGTTACCTATATTCCATTCGTCCGGAATTCGCGCAACTTTGTCATTTGGGCTTGGCTTGTGTATGGGCTTATTGATAGGTCTTAGTCTAAGTTTTCCAACTTTGAAGTCCCGAATTCGCTCGTTGGCAATTTTTATATAATTTTCTTCTTTGTCAATCCCGACTACACTACGCCCGTTTTTGATCGCTGCTATTGCCGTCGATCCTACCCCTACATATGGATCTAAAACCCAGCTGTCGTTATTAGTTAGAGCTAATATGCATCTTTCAATTAGCTCAACCGGATACTGGCAGGGGTGAGACGTTTTCTCAGGATGATTTGATTTTACGTTAGGAATATCCCAAAGCCCCTTTTCCCAGTCGCCCATAATGATTTCCCATATATCCGAAGGGTTTTTACCCTTTGGGTTACCAGATGGCTTGCCTTTGTTTGGGCCCTTAAAGTGTCTTTTTCCGGGGTATTTAGAGGGGATTCTAACGTCATCAAGGTTAAAAATATAGTTATCAGTTTTTGTAAACCACAAAATAGTTTCGTATCTACCCGAAAATCGGTTAGACGCATGCAGCCCGTGTCCAAAGTGCCAGATTATCCTATTTCTTAACTTTAGATTTAGCTTTTTGAAAATTTGATAGTAGTAAATATCTAAAGGAAAAATTTCACCATTATCCACATAATTACCAACCTGCCAGCAAATGCTACCTCGGCTCGACGTAACTCTAACCAGCTCCGCAATCACCTCTTCCTGGAGCTCTAAGTATTTTTCAATTGACATTTTGGTTTCATATGCCTTACCAATGTTGTAAGGTGGAGACGTGATTGTTAAATCGAATTTGTCCGATTCGATTTTTTTTAAATTTTTAAGGGTGTCCCCTTTTATTAAAATATGTTCTGAATCCATATATAGTCCATTTTTCATCAAGCAAATATTCTCCACGCTATTCTTGTTTCAATTCTTAAGCATATTTATGAAAATTGATCCAATAATTCAACTGCTTGTTATTATTTAGAAAGAATCAACGGCGTAAAAAGAGTTTTGATCAAATACCAGACATTTTCCTTGTTGTTTTAATAGAAATTTAAATGTTCATCAGCGTCATAAATCATATTGTTATAAACGTAAGGTTCAAAGTATTGTAAGCCATAAATGCTTCTTGCAACATTTTCATTAACTAATCTGATAACTTTGATATAGCCTAGTACACTAAAAATCGGGGATAAATAGTAAAAAATTTGGTTTAGTCCCGAGGGTGCGTCCATACTTGATATGAAACCGTAGCTTCTTATTTGTTGCCAAAAGTCCATTGTATCTTCTTTGTGGACATAGAGAACATCACATGATGTAGTTATTTTGATAACTGCCAAATTATCCAAAATTGCTTCAAATGGCGTATTTTTGTCAAGCGTATTAAAGTGCTTTCGACTTTCAAGAGTATTCACCAAGTCCTTCCAAACTTCGGAAAATGGCAGAAAGTACGGTTCCGACTGAAGCCACTTTTTCATACCAGCTTTATCTGTATGCTCAGGTAGCCCATAATTATGTTTATGGGGATAAATAAAAATGGCAATTGGCAGGTTTGACAAATATTTTTCCATCAGTGGTTTAACCTGCTTTTCAAAGTCAAGCCCGCCATTCCCACATCCAAGCGCAGGAAACCCAATGCTATTTATACCCATATCAACATATGAATCCACAAATGTTTTTAACCCGGCCTCTACATACTCTACCTTCGAAGGATGCCGCCAATCTTTTTTAGTTGGGAAGTTTAAAATCCACTTATTTGAGCTTCTGTATAGCTGTAATTTCCCAATCCCTAACTCATGAGAATCACATAATTTCTGATAAATTTTAAACATATCGGGATAAATATCTTTGAATACCTTTGCAACACCTTTGCCCATAACACCAACAGTATTCACAGTATTTACAAACACTTGAGCAGGCGAAGCAAAAAACTTTCCATCAATATAGTTAATCATATCCCCCTCTTCAAAAAGCTAGACCTTCAATACTGAAAGCATAGTGAAGAGATAAATTCATGAAAAATTATTAAGAAAAAATGAAATTTTCGTCAGAACCAGAGAAGCATTTAACAAAACAAATTGTGTGAATTTTTGTTCACTAAAGGTAAGGTTTTTTTTCGCCTTTTGTCAATAAAAATGTTCACTATTTCACTCCCGCACACACTCCCAAACCCACCGCTCCGAGTAGTTCAGCATCTCCGCCGTCCAGGTAATCGCATCCGACCGGCAGCTGGCAACCGACAGGTTATACGCAAAAACCGCCCGGATCAGATCTCGCTTGATATCTTTCAACTCCCGAACGGTAAACTCGAATTCGTAGGCTTCCCCGCCGAACTGCTTCAATGCCTTGACTTTGATCATCCTTGCCTTTCCCTCAGTCACGGAAAATCGGTTGTGTTGCGTTAAAATGGGCAGAGCCGTATTGTGGTTAGCCGCCTCCGCCCCAGATCGCGTAAAATTGCCCGGATCACGGCTGCGTGCGCTGGTGCCGCGGAACCGGCTGAACAAACAACGCCAGCTCCCTTTTGTTTTCCGGGTTCGGGCGCAGCTCAAACTTCCGCCCGTCCCGCTCGACCATGGCTGCCAGCTTGTTCAGGTAGCCCTCGCCGTTAAAAACCTTGTTGATGCTCACCCCGGGCCACTGCGCTTGCACGTGCACATACTGGGTCAGCTGAATCATGCCCTTTTGCTTTTTTGGTACGCTCATCGTTCGCCATTCCTCTCGATTTCAAAAACGGTTTTCTCGCTTAGGGTTGTTGGGATCTTGATTTGCTTATGGGTCATGATGACCTTGTCGGGCGTATCGCCTGGTAGTAGTCCCGAATCAACAATGGCATCGAGGAAGTACTTCGTGCAGAGGTTGTCGAAGTCGGCGAGCCGGTGACGGTAGTGATAGACTGTGATGCGATACTCCGACACAACTTCTTGAAGCGCATCAGCTTGCCCCGCTTCATGGCGAGAATCTGGTTCCAGCTGGCCATTTTTACCGGGAACTCGATAACGATCCGGGCACTTTCCGGAACGTTCCCACTCTTGGTACTCTTCGCTTGTCCATTGCTCACTGGGCATTCCTCCTCCTACAGCAGCGACGTTTGCTTATTTTCCGGGTTAACCTCCGCCCAGGCATCCTGCAGCAGAGAAACAATTTCGCCCATCCGCGCGAGCTCCCGGTCGGCAAGGCTTTGGGACATTTTCCCGATCCGCACCCACTCCGGGTAGCACCGGCGCCGCAGGCTCAGCTCCCGCTCGGCAGTCGCCAGCATGCCCTTGACGTCCATCCCGCGCTTGATTTCCAGAAACGCCCCGCCGGTAGATTTCTCCGCCAGCAGGTATTCCAGCTGCATCAGCTCGCCGATAAAGTTCTGCTCGATGTAATCCGCGATCATCCGGGTTGCCTCCGCAACGTCCCGCGCCTCGTCCAGGTCGCCGTTGCCATCCACCGGGCTTTCCCGTAGCCGGAGCCGGTTAACCAGCTCGCTGGCGTGATTGTGCGCCGTTTTCATGCGTTCTCCTCTCGTTGGTTTTTGGTTTTGGTTCAGCTCGTGCCACTGCCGGCTATCCCGGAGATGCCCGTTTCAACGATTCCTGCACCTGCTGCCGGACGTGCTCGTCGTAGCCAAAGGGCGGCGGGTAGCGCTTCTCGATGGACGCGATCAGGTAGCCGGTCGGCTTATCGCCCAAAAGCTCCGGTCGAAACTTCTTGCAGTAGCTGTAGTGCTCCAGCTTTTCCGATACCCAGGCGGGATCCTGCGTTTTCCGCAGCTCCGCGACCTTCTTCTCCGCGTTGGCTTTCGCTCCGGGATGCCGCGAGCCGTTATCCTTCCGCAGGACAAAAAGCAAAGTAGCAAAAATATCTCCGTCAGGAGGCAAACGAAGCAAACCGTTGCCGGGCGGCGAGGTCCCGTTTCGGCTCACAGCGCCGGCGGATGTTCCTACGCTACTTTCGCGGGTTTGCTTTGCTCTACTTTGCTCTTCTCTACTTTGCTTTGCTCTTCTTTGCTCTACTTTGCTCTGTTGCATTTCTGGACTGAAATCCGGCGTTTCTACCGTAGAAACGCCGCCGGAATCGTCCGATGGCTCGGTTTCTTGAATGATTTGGCTGTTGGAATCATCAATCACCGGCTTTTTCGGCGCTTTTCTACGCCGGTTACGGTAAACGTGCTCAACCTCGTTCACCAGGTTTTGGCACCAAACGACCTTCTTTTCCCACAATTCGGCGTCGATTTTTCCCAGCCGGACCAGGAAATCAAAGAAGCGTTTCGCCGTTTCCTCGTCGATCTGGAGCGTTTCGACCACGTCCAGCCAGTCGATATCTTCCCGCAAATCGAGGTAGTGCCCGTCCGAATCCGCGAGGATTTCCAGCAGCTCAAACCAGCAGGATTTCCCGGCGTGACCGAACTCCTTGAACAGCAGCCGCTTGGTTTTCCCCCCGCCAGGCTTGGCGTAATGGGGGAAATATTCAACTGTATCTCTTTTTTCGCGTGGCATCTGCCTAACTCCGTTTTTTTAGAATTCGCCGTCGCCGTTATTGATATCCCACGAAAGCCGCAGCTGCTTGCGCTCGGCAATTTCCTGCGCCGTCATCGGCTCGTCCTTAATAAACCGGTCGTCATGCACCCAGAAATACTCCTTAACGCCGCGGGTAACATCATACTCAACCCGGCACTCCAGATAGCGCCACTCGGCGCCCTCGCGGGTGCACTGCGCGAGGCTGGAAAGCTGCTGCTCCAGATCCTTGATCTGGCTGCTCAGCGTGGCGACCGTGTTCTTTTTTTCTTCCTGCAGCTGGTCCTTTTGCTGGACGATCAAAGCGGTCTGCTTGGCGATTTCATCCAGCTCTTTTTTGCTCAGCTCGTAACGACCGTAAACGCTCACTGTGTTTGGTTTAGACATGGCTGTTGGCTCCTTGTGATAATGGTTCCTGTTTATCCAACGCTTTCTCGATATGCTCCTGCTTCTCGATGATTTTCTTTGCCATAAAGGCGTCCAGCGACTCCTCAAAATGGATGTGCTGGATCAGCACCGGGCGCTCCTGACCGATCCGGTGGCAGCGCTTTTCCGCCTGCTCGATGCGCCCCGGCACCCAGTCCAGCTCCGCAAAAATCTGGTGGTTCGAAACGGTGAGGTTCAGCCCGACGCCGGCGGCGATAATCGAAGCGACAAAGACCGTCACCCGCGGATCGTTGTCGAAGGCATCGATGGACGCCTGCTTTTCCGCCGCGCTCATCCCGCCATAAAGGTGAACAGCCGACGCGCCGAAGTGCTGCTTCAGCCGCTCGATAACTTCCCGGTGGTAGGCAAACAGCACGACCTTGCCGGCGGAATCAACCATCTCCTCGGTATGCTGCGCCACAAAGGGGATCTTTTTCAGCGCGAGGCGCTTCCGGGCGCTGGCGAGGTTTGCCATGCTCTGGTTTTCGTTTTCCCGGAGCCGGGTGATCCGCTCCCGGTAGTCCCGCTCGTTGGCGAGCGTCCGGGCGTTTTCCCGCGCCGATATCGACGCCTTATACTCCCGGTACGCCGCGAATTCCTGCTGGATCAGCTCCGCCGCGTCCACCTGCGGAATCTCGATAATCTGCCGGCGCTTGGGCGGCAGCTCGGTCAACACGTCCGCGGTTTTCCGGCGGATCATCACGGTTGTCCGCAGGCGATACTGCAGGTCGTCCAGGTTTCGCGGCTCGGTGTAGCTGGTAATCTTGCGCTTTTTCCCGCCGCCGCCCCGGATAAAGACCTCCTGCGGCTCGCTCTCGTAATAGGTCTGCATAAACCGCTGATGGGTCGGGCAGGCGTCCGGGTCCAGGTAGCGCCACAAAGCCCAGATCTCCGCGGGGCGGTTTTCGATGGGCGTCCCGGTCAAAATCAGCCGGCGCTTGGCCGGAATCTGCGGCACCTTTGCGCCGCGAACCTTTGCGCCGTAAACCTCTTTGGAGCGGTTGGCATCCGGATTTTTGATATAGTGACCCTCGTCCAGGACCATCAAATCCCACGGCAGCCGACGCAACTCCTCCCGGTGATGCCCCAAAATATCGTAGTTAATGATTACGATATCCGCCCGCGGGAAGGACTTCGAATCGGCGATACCGATAAACCATTCCCGCTCAGGCATCAGCCACTTTTTCAGCTCGCGCTTCCAATTGATCTTCAGCGATGCCGGGCAAACAACCAGCGCCCGCCGGATCTCCGGCAGGTAGTTGATCAGCCCGATCGCCTGAATCGTTTTTCCCAGCCCCATCTCGTCGCCGATCAGCGCCGCCTCGCGCGAAGCCGCAAAGGCAACGCCGGCCCGCTGGTAGGGCAGGTAATCCAGCCCGTTTGGCGCCGGGATTTCGATATCGGATTCCTGGGCATGGCTCTGCTTCAGGGTCGCCTCGCGCGCCTTCTTGCTTTCCGACAGCGCCGCGATGGCGCTTTCATCGGCAAGACCGATCAGCTTTTCGGCGATTACGTCGCTGGCAGTAAACCAGCCCTTGCCCAGCCCGACCAGGCAGGCGGGGCACCACTTCTGGCTGCAGCTGTCGGTATGCCATTGGAAGCCGGCATCTTTGGGAAGATGCCGCTCCATATAACCGCACTCGAACACAAACACGCCGTCGATGTATTTCAAGTTCATGCCGACGCCTCCCGTTGGCAGATCGGGCAATACCGCGCCGTTCTGTGAGCCTTCTTTATTTTCCGCTCCAGCTCGCGGTCGCCGTCAGAAAAAACCTTTGCCACCGAAACGGTGATCCCGGAATCCAGCGCAGCGCGAACCAGCGGCGAGCCTGAGCTGCTCGAGTTCAAATGCTCCTTCAACCGCCGGCCGGCATCCTCGGTAAAACCGACATAGTGCCGGGCGTGAAAGTAGGGCTGGGAAAAATGGAGGATATACACCATCACTCACCTCCGTCCTCGATATACCCAGCGCGAATTTCCATGTTCAGCTTTTTTGCGGCGGCCTCGATCTCGCCTTGAATTTCGTCCGCAAGCTTCAGCACCTTCTCCTCGTGCGGATCTTCCAGCATGTACCGGCCGCAATAATTATTCAACGAGATAACCTGGCGGCTGTGGTCGTTACCAGATTGAGGGTTAACCCGGATTGAATATGAGGCGAGAATGCTTGCCTCGGTAAAGGGAAGCCCGCCGCCGGCGCGCCGGAATTGGCGGGTCACCCGGACAATCTTTCGATCAATAAACAGGCTGTCCCTTTTCAGCTCTTCAATAAATTCGTTGTGCTGGTTGAATGTAATTTTCATTACGCCTTTACCTCCTCCAGCTTGCCGTTCAGCCAAAACTGGGAAACGCCGTCCACCGGCACCGGCTTGGGCTTTTCGGCGTCCGCCTTAAAAATCAGGACTGTATCAAACTTGGCGATGTTGTTAAAAATGATCCGGTTGACCAGGCTTTTGGTATCGCCCACGAACATGTCCACGTCGTCCACCGCCAGAATTTTCAGCCCGGTCAGCTGGGAGAGCACCGCCTGTATCACGAAGTTAATGGCGTGGCGCTGCGCCCGGCTGAACGATACATCAGGCTTTTCGCCGACCATCACCCGAAAGACCTCGCGCGAGCCGTCGGTTGTCTGGATCCGGAACTCGCCAAAGCCCAGCGGGCTCAGGAATTCGTTGGCGAGATCCTCCACCTGTGCGATGGCGCTGCGAAGCAGATCCGCCTTCACGCCTTTGGGCGAGAACGCCTTTTCCAGCCAGTCGGACGCCTCAATTTCCAGCTGCGTTTCGGCAACCGCTTCCTCGATCTCCGCCTTGCGCTTTTCGGACTGTTCCACCAGCTCAATATTGGCCAGCAGGTTCCGACCGTTGCTGATTCGTAGCTCCAACGCATCAATTTCCGCGGGCGTCACCACGATTTCCGAAAGCCGCTTTTTTTCCGCCAGCAGCTCGTCGTAACGCCTTTCGAGCGTTTTGCGGTCGCCCTTATAGTTGCCGGATTCCAGATCGCGGATTTCCTTTTTAAGCGCGCCAATTTTATTCGATATTTCGCCGGCTTCCTTATTCACTTCCGCAAGCTTGCCGGTCGCATCCTTCAGCAGGGATTCGTGCAGCTTCACCCGCTTGCTGTGCTCGGACGCCAGCCGTTTCGCAAGGGTTTTGGTGACCCTTTGCCCGCAGCGGTCGCAGCTATCGCCCAAATCCTGAAAGGCGCCGATGCCGGCAATCGTCCCGCGTTCGGTCGAAACCTTTTCCAGCAGCGTTTCCTTTTCCGCGTTCAGCCCGTCCAGCTGCTCCTGCAGGACTTCGGCGTCGTAGGTCAGCCCGCGGATCCGGTCGGAGTTGTCCGGCTTATTCAGCTCGGACTTGACCGCCTCAAACTCCACGGTTATCCGGGGCAGGTGGCTTGCCTCGCCCTTGCGCTGGTGCAGCTCCGCGAGATTCTTTTCCAGATCAGCCAGCAGCGCCTGGGCGTTATGCTTCCGGCGGATATCCACGTTGGGCAGCTGCAGGAAGCGATCCATTTCCGCGGAAAGGTCAGACAGCCGGCGCTTGGCCGCCCGGCGCCGCTCGACAAAAACCTTCTGGTTGTCCGCATCCGGATTCAGCCCGCTTTCTATTTCGCGGCCAACAATTTTATTCCAGTCGATATCCGGCTGCTGCTTGCCCAGCCAGCCCAGCAGGTGCTCCGCCGTTACCCGGATATCCAGCGCCCGGAAAATCACGTCCTTCCGGTCGTCGTCCTTCAGCTCCAGGAACCGCCCGGTTTCCAGAACCGCCTCGACCTGGGTTTCCGTCATGCCAAACAGCCGCATCAGCTGGCTTTGCTTTTCGGTGATCGTCCCTTCAAAGTCCCCGCCCTTTTTCCAGAGCGAAAGCTCCTTGCTGCCGGATCGGGTTTCCTTTCGGGTGATCTCTAAGTCGTTTGAAACGAGGTTCACGGCGCAGGATCTCGCGCCCCACTGGACCGGGTCACGCCGGCTGATCCCGGTCAGCGCGAACAGGATCGCCTGCAGGATGGCCGTTTTTCCGGCGCCGTTGTGCCCGGAGAAAATGTTCACTTTGTTGAAGTCCACTGCCGCTTCGGAGTGGTTCAAGAAGTTGGTCAGCTTTATGGATGATAATTGCATTGATCTTGCCTCTCATTCGAAGTTTGCTGTTTTCAGCCTCAAGCTGCCGGACGCGCGCCAGCAGCTTGAGAAACTGTTCCTTTGTCAAATATTCCCAACGGGGCGGTTCCTGAGCGAAGTCGATGGACGGTTCCATTAAAACAGATCCGTTTGCCCGTTGCTGATGGCTGCGCCGGCTGGCTCCTGAGCACCGCCGAAGGACGGTTCCTGAGCATCGCCGAAGGACTGCGGCTCGGTATCGAATCCGGGCAGCTCGTCCGGCGCCTGCTTTTTGGGCGCTGAGGCCCGGGGGGCTTTCGGCTTTTCGGCTTCCGCCAGCCACTCGTCTGCCGGGGTTTCTGCCGGCGGGCTGATGATCTTTTCCAGCGCCGCGAGGGCATCCTCTTTGTTCAGGTCCAAGCCCTGGGACTTGCGCCCGCGGAAATATTCAACAAACCAGGCTTTGTAGGTATCGAGGAGGGTTTTGCCCTTTTCCAGCAGCTTGAGATCGAGCTCTTCGATAGCTGTCCAGCTCCGGCTGCCAAAAACTTTTTCCGCCAGATCGGCCTTGAACGCCTTTGCCGTGGCGCTCTGCCCCAGCTCCAGCTGGTCAAAAATGCCCTTCACTTCCTCAAGCAGAATGGTGCGTTGCTTTTTGCGGTTTTCGTAGGTATCGTCGGACTCAAAATCGTCCGGCGTTTCATCGAAGTTATCCGCCACCGCGCTGCCGGCGAGCAAGATGTTGATGGCTGGCTTGAAGTCCTCAAAGGAAGGGTTGAAAAAGCTTTTGCCGTCGATCAGGTTGGTGCGGTCTTTAACGACCAGCGCCCGGCGCTTTAGGCTCATGACGTTGCCGTTCATTTCCTTTACCTTTTCCATCAGCACGACCATGTCCGGCTCGTACTCTGTCTCGCCCTCGACCCGCATTTTGATGCCGGTCTTTGCAAGCTCTTTTTCGCCGTCGGAGTTTTCCACAAAGTCGTACTCGTAGCCGGCGCGCCCGGTGAAAATGATATGCACCTGCGCCTCCAGGAAGCGGTCGGAAAACTTCTCTTTCCAGTCCGGCTTCAAAACGCCCCAGTCCTGGAAGTAAAGCTTTTTCCGGTTTTTCTGGCGCATATACGCCTGGACAAAGCTTTCCCAAATATGGGAAATGGAATCGATCACCAGGATATCCGCGTGGCCCTGCTCGCACAGGTTGATGGTCGTCAGCAGGTCCGCCAGCGTCCGCGATTCCTTAATGATTGCCTTCTTTTTGCGCTGGCTGTAGAAGTTAGCCATCGCGCCCTTGCCGGCGCGCTCGGTGTAGTACAGCGCGATCGGCTTTTTGCTTTTGATCATATCGTGCAGCCCGCAGGCGATCACGCCGGCCGTGAACGATTTTCCCGTTCCGCTAAATCCTTCGAACGCCGCCTTAAAAAACGGGCGGGTATTTTCGAGCTCCTGAAAAAAGGCATTGTTTGCCATCGATTTTCTCCTTAATTTTTTGGTGTGGGTGAGTGCAATGATTTACTCACAACCCGATAATAGCCCCGCGATCTGCTCATCGTGGGGTTTTACATTTCTGACAACATCTGCCGGATAAACCGGTTAGCCTTCCCCAGCTCCTTCCGGTCGTACGGATGCCCGGCGAGGCAGCTTTCAACTACTTTTGCATACCTTGAGAACATCTCCGGAACGCAGCTTTCGCAAACCGCAACCACGATTTCGCGCCCCTTTTCCCATGCAACCACGCCCTCGGCGTCCGGGTCAAACGGCCCGCTGCAGCATTCGCAGCCGGCAGAGTTGCTTTTCGTATCGTCCGGGCGGGTAGTGATCCAGCGATCCAGGCTTGCTGCTTCAACTGGCGTTAGCATTCGATTCACCTCCTTTGAAGAATTTTCTCATTAACCGGTCGAAAAAAGTCCCGCGTTCGAACCTGCCGGCCCGCTGCGGAAGCGCTGCAGACTGCCGCACCTTTGCAGCGCATGCCGGGCAAATCCCCCCGGAAATGTGAAATGCGTCCAGCCTGCCGGTTTTGTAGTAAACCCAGAACAGCAGGGCAGAACGCATATTGATGGGCGGCGTTACGCTATCGTGCCACTTGCAAACCGTCGCAACCGTTAGCAGCCGCAGGCGAAGCTTCAGCCGGTCAATGATTTTTTTGAGCGATTTAAAAGTCCGTTTCATGATCTGCCTTCCCTTTTGTGGTGTTAAAATTTGGGCGGCGCCTCAACCCAAGGAGCCCGCCGCCCGTCCTTCGAAGTACGGCAAGCCTGTCAGCCGTTCAGAGCGTTTGAGCCCGCCGCGCCAAAATCTCTGCCCTCCTTTCTGTGGTGTGATCCCATCTCGGCTTGAAAATCTGAGTATATCTCATCAACCAGCTCGTCGTCCGTTTTTTCAATAGGCTGGTTGATGTAGGTTTCCACGTCAATTCGCCGGTACCAGCCGTTTTTGAACGGGCGGACGGGAAACACGCCGTCCTGAATCCAGACCTTCAGCAGCGATTCCGAAACGCCGATAAAAGCCGCGGTATTCTGCTGGTTCAGCAGCAGCGGAAGCACATGCCCCTTCCGGACCAGCTCCCGCACATCAAATGGGTTAATTGGCTTTGGCATAACACGCTCCTTATGCGCTTTCTTTTGTGGCTTGTTGAAAATTTGAAATGTTATTATCTTTGCTCAACAGGGATGGCGCTTCCGCGTTTTCCGAACCCTCGAAAATGGAATTTTCAGCATCATCAAACAGATGAAGCAGGCAAGACAAAAACTCGTCATCGTTGGCTGTGTATTTGGGATACTTCCGCCGTGCCTGGTCAAATTTTTCCTTGGTTGGTTTGAAAACGGAAATTGATGTTCGATCCATGTTGTCCTCGTTAGTTTATAAAAGTAACGGAAATAATATAACTTCTATAAACTAACGAGGCAATATTTTTTTATAAAAATTTATAAAAGTTTATAAGTGTTTCATTTACAAAGGATTAGACAAGTGCTATATTTTGATATGCGATACTCGAACATCAGGGAGGCCATAGAGGAGCTTCGAAAAGAGGAGCGTTTGTCAATTCCCGAAATGGCAAAACGAGTAGGCATGTCTTACCCAGGACTAAGAAAAATCATCATTGGCGAAACGCAAAACGTTCAGGAAGCAACTGTAAGGTCAATAGCTGAGGCGTTTAATCGTGAAATTATTGAGGATGGCGATTTGGTATACTTTGAGAAATCAAAGCCAATACCCCAAAACGAACTCCGCCCGGACATGAAAGAAATCTACGACCTGCTCATGCGGATGCCCGAAAAAAAGCGGGAAAGCATTCTGGAATTTTTAAAGGGGATGGTAGACGACCTCGACTAAAAGGCCGTTTGCGCCTCTGTATTTTGACATATTGCCCTCCGTAATTACAGAGAAGCTCTCCGTAATTACAGAGAAAATCACTCCAAAGCTCCGTAATCGCGGATTTCTTTCGATATAAAAACTGGCTACATTCAGCTACCCATCTGTGCTGTGATCTATGAAACCACAAATCGGAGTAACTGTTAATGAAGCCTCAGCTTAAAATCCCGCTGATCTATTTCATGATTGGCACTATATGGATTTTGCTTTCAGATAAAGCCGTAGCTCTTTTATTTAAAACCCTTGATCTTGTTACCGTAGCCCAAACGTTCAAGGGGTGGCTTTTTGTCGTCGCAACTACTGCGATGCTATATATACTTATCAAGCACCATTTTGAGCAGATGGCGAAAAAGGAGCAGGAAAAAAGGGAGGTGTTTCTGGCGTCCGTTAGGTCAAGCCAGCACATCCTGAACAACTTTCTGAACTTTATGCTGGGATTTCACATGGACGCGGAGGAATCCAACGCCGTAAGCCCGGAAGCTCTGCAGCAGTGCGAGGAGGTCATCTTCGAGACGAAGGCAAAGCTGACCCAGCTCGGCAGCATCACCGATCCGGACCGGAAGGAGATTGAGAAGTTTTTGGGGAGATAAGGACTTTTGAAATAAATAAATATCTAATTTTTTGTCATTCGGCGAGGGAAAAGATGAGAATTACGATATTATTGTTATTTGTTAGCCTGATTTGCCATGCGCAGTACTCCGACGTAGCAAATCGCTTATATGTGGCTAAACTTGATAGCTTAACACTTCTTGAAAAAAAATTAGAAACACAAATTAATAGGATCAATAATGAAGGGCTAACCGTCAAGCTGGTATATGGCGCGAGTTTATTCAGAGAAGGATCACGTAGTTCAAAAAAAATTGCTAAAATTAGTTCCGGAGATGAAATCCATTTATTTCGTTTTATTGAAAACAGACATGAATCACAAAAGTATGCCTTTGTTGAGTTTCAAGGTAAAAAGGGTTTTATTTTTGAATCATTCATTAAAGACTCACCAGACATATCCTCATTTACAAAACTACAAAATGAACTTGCATCTATCAAACGAGAGTTAAGCTTTCATGTTAATAATGAGGGCACATTTAAAAGCTCAATAGACCGAAAAGCCGAGAGCACTAATGCCAAAAAACTTGACATTGAGTATGAATCAACACCGTTATGGATTAGCTCACTAACTGCCAATGTACGAGATACATCATCAACTGGTGGCAAAATTGTATCAACTCTTAGGCAAGGAGAAATTGTTTATAAAAATCTTGAAGCGGGAAGCTGGATTAAGATTCGTATTAAAAATAATAACACTACCCCGTCTACCCTTAAACAGTTAAAACAAAAGTATACAGATGCTTGGATAAGCAAGGATCTTGTAAGCTATCGTGAAGTGGCTTTAATTTCTGAAAGTGATTTAAGAAGACAAAAATTCGTTAGAGACAATCCAAAATTATCACGTTCTAGAAAAAATCAAATCTTAAATGGAGAAATTTATATTGGAATGAGCAGGGAAATGGTACGTGCAAGCTGGGGTGATCCTCGTGATATTAACAGGTCGGTTGGATCGTGGGGAGTTCATGAGCAGTGGGTTTATTATCGCACTTATGTTTACTTTGAGAATGGAGTTCTGACTGCCTGGCAGGACTGAAATCCTCTTTTATTTAACTTTTAATAACCCAAAGAATTATTCTTGTTAAGCTTTGTTTTTTATCTAATTCTAAAAACTCCAAACATTTAATACTTATGAGGATCTTTCGAAGAACTTAAATTTTTTCAGTAGTATTAAAAATATGTGTAACGACTTCTTTAAAGGAAAGGGATGGTAATGTTAGGAAAAAAAATTGGATGCTATTCAATATCCTCTTTTATTGGAAAAGGTGCATTTGGATCAGTCTATAAATGCATTAGGGATACTACTTCTAAAACCTATGCCATTAAAATATTTAATAGAGAATATGTTTATGAGGAATTTACACGAGGGGCGAATAACCGTATTTCAAGAGAGATTGAAACCTTAACAAGAATCGATCACCCAAATGTGATCAAATACATTGAGAGTGGAGAATTAATAGAAAATTCACAAATTTATATCTATGTCGTGATGGAATTCCTTGAGGGCTCAGATATCCGTGATATAATAAGGAATAATCGACAAATTAATGAAAAGGACATCTTTTTTCAAATACTAGAAGGATTAAATGCAATACACTCTAAGGGAATAATTCATAGGGACTTAAAGCCTGAGAATATCTACTTAACAAACGCAGGTGAAATAAAACTTCTCGACTTTGGGCTTTCAAAGCTTATTGATTATTCCTCGCTAACCAGCACAGGAAGCCAAATTGGTAGCCCACTGTATATGTCACCAGAACAAATAAATGATTCAAAAAATATAGATTACCGTTCTGATTATTATTCCTTAGGAGTGTTATACTTTGAAATTCTTACTAAAGTAAGTCCCTATGGGAGAGCAACCTCACTTCCTGAATTATTTTATAGAATTCTAAATAATAGGCCGGATTCTATATTATTATATCGACCAGATTTAGATGCGTCCTATGAAAAGTTGATTTATCATCTTCTTGAAAAAACTGTACATAATCGACCAAATTCGATATCTGATATAAAAAAATACTTTAATATCACAAATAACCAACTACCAAAGCATAATCGTAATTACTTTGAACCAGGGCTTTATTTGAGAACTTGGAACGAGAAGCAAGTATTAACTGAGTACCTCAATGACGGGTATAAAATAAAAAATGCTATTTTCCCGATCAACCATCAATATCAACAAAAAAATTTGCTAAAAATTCTACAAAACCCCAAAATAAATTTAATGTTTGACCCTGCAACAATGCGTTTAGCATATGATACTTTTTCAGATGTAAAAGGTTTAACACAACTACCTTATGCGCCTAGTAATTATTCAAAAATCGAGTTATCTGACTTAGATGATGACACAAAAAGATACCAATATATAAAAAGCGTTATTGATACTCAACTGGAACATGATCCCACTTATTTAGTCAGCCCCTTTCACGTAAGTAATAATTCTGAACACATAACAATAAAACACGATAGGCAGCTAAACTGGTTTAATGTCGATTATCGCCTAATAAAACAAACTAGGATGTATCTAGATGAAAACAATATTTCAATTCCTCTAATCGCAGGTTTTTCAATTCGTTCAGAGATATTAACAAGTAAGGTTGAAAAAGAATATTTTATTAACATTTTAACTGGTCTCCCATGTGACGGCTATCTTATTTATGTCGATTGCATAAATCATCAATCATCAACTTCAGAGCTATACCACTTCATTCAGACACTCAGAACATTACAAGTTTCTTCTGGTAAACCAGTCATTGCCGGTAGAGTAGGCTTAATTGGCTTGTTACTACTTGCATTTGGAATCCATGGCTTTGAGTCTGGTAGCGCAAGATTTGAAAGTTTTTATGAGGATTTATACAAAGACAGAACAGATTCATATAATTTATTTGTTAGATATTATATACCTGAGCTTTTTGCGAATGTCCCTATTAATCGAAAAGACCCATCAAAACTTTTTGCAATTCTCGCAGGAGCCACTGGAAAAAACTTGGCCTGCAATTGTCCCTATTGCAAGGGAAAACCACCTGAAGACATAATTATTGACAAAAACACCAAAAAGCACTTTTTGTATCGTATCCAAAATGAAATTGATATATTGTTACAAAAAACAACGACAGAAAGATTGGATAAACTCAATAACGATATAGTCGAAAGTTTAAATTATTACAAGGCTCTTAAGGCTATATTTAAGCCTGAAAGTTATCAATTTTTGAATAACTGGCAGTTAGTAATTGAAAAACTAAGAAAACTTTATGGTATATAGTAATGAAAGAAAATGAGCTAGTCGCAACATTTAATAACGTTCTGGAACGTTGCAAAGTTGTCTATGCCAATGAGGTTAGGATGGGTATAGGAATTCCGGATATCGCTTTCTTGGATAAAAAAGTCAACAGCCCATATATCAACGATTATTATACCTTGAAAATATATAACGCAATTGTTGAAAATCGCATTGAAAACACTTATGACCTTTACAGCCAATCTAAGTTAGCAAAAAGAAAAACAGACAACATAGTCAAAGAACTAATTAGCAAAAATTTATTAATAGTAAACAACAACTCGATTTTTATTAATTATTATATAGATTTTTCAAAGTTACCCTCTCTTTCTTCGGTAGAAGTAAAAGTTAAAGATTGGCGGGGGGGCTTTTACCAAGCACTTAGGTATAGTTACTTTTCGGACTATTCTTACCTTGCAATACATTCAAGATATGTTAAAAATGTTGATCTCCAAATCTTGAAAAATAATGGAGTTGGTCTAATTTCAATTGAAGATGTGCAACTAAAAATTTTACAAAAAGCAAGAAAATCAAAGACCTGTGACAGTATGTCAAAGTATATTGCTATTTCAAATCTCACAAAGAAATTTAAGCAGTACAATAAGAACAATAGCGAACCGACTTGCTTCTATAATTTTAATCAGATATTTAATAGTTAATATTTATTTATTGATCCGTGATTTAATTCGGGAACTCTTGCCGGGAATCGAATGGTGTTGTTTTCTGCAAACGACTTCGACCTCACCCTTTGGCACACCATTGAACAAGAGGTGATTCAGACAAGTCGTAAATCGATTTCTCAAATTTTCTCACCGGTCTTTAAGCTTTGCACTTACCTAGGCCGTATCGCAAATATTACCTTCCCAAACACCTCAAACTCCCGCCCCTCCTCAATCCGGATGGGCTCGTAGTCCTTATTGCATGACGCCAGGACAACATAGCTGCCCTTGTTGAAATACTTTTTAACAAGAAAACAGCCGTCTAGCTTCGCCAGAACCAGATCCCCGTTCTGGGGCTTAATCGCCCGGTCCACTAAAAGCATGTCCCCGTCGTCAATATGCGCATCTACCATCGAGTTACCCTTGACATTGAACAGGTAGGTTTCGGCCGGGTGGTAAATCATCAGCTGGGTCAGATCCAGGCTGCCCTCCAGATAGTCATCCGCCGGCGATGGAAAGCCGGCCATTGCCGGCGCCAAAATAAACTTGACTTGCTGCTGGGTTGCTGTTACGATCTTCAAAGTAACCTCCATATTGTTGTTTTTCTCTCAGGGCAAAAGTAAAAACTGGAGTGACATATGTCAAGAAAAATAGTATATAAAAGTTCACTAAAAAGTTGTTGCATTTTTATTTCGGGTAATTTATTTTTGTTCGGGTTCAATCGAGGCTAGTAATACATACATCCATTCCTATATAAGGAGGTAGGCGAATTGTACGTCAAGGAAGTATTGCAGCTTCTGCAAAAGCAGCTACCGGCTCCCACCGGAAAAAAACTCAAAAAATTCATCGACGCAATTGAGGACTACTCGCCCGAGGTCATCATTTCCGTCATTATCGATCCAAAGGACAAGGAGAAAAAGCACTACACGACCATCACGGGCAGAACCAACGCCGGCGAAACAATCAAATTGGTATTGATTCGCGGAAAAAAAGTTCGTATTACTGAAGTTAAGAATAACGATCATTGAAATGCATGAGAGGGCTGACCAATGAATAACCGGATTCGCTATGTCCAGCTGAAGCCATCGCCGGAGCAGGTTCTGGCAAGCCTGCCGTGGACCGGCAGAAAGCGCCCGTATATTCTCATTACATTTCAAGACGGCTCCACCAAAAGCATTACAATTAAGCACGTTGACCTCCGAACCGACACCCGTAAGGCGCTAGCCGTCGCAGAAAAGGCGCTCCGGAAAATCCAGGGCGAGGTGGCGCTGGAGTCCTTCAACCTAAAGGAATACCTGCCGCATCTGAATAAAATGACGCTCGGCAAGTTCCGCAGGCTCTACTTGGACCACCGGGAAAAGGAAATCGAGCGAGGCAACATTTCCCAGAACACATTCGACACGGACAACCAAAGCACCAAGCTGCTCATCACCGTTTTTGGGGAGCAGCGCCTGCTTTCGGAAATCAGCCGGAACGCCGTCCAGCACTTTATTGATACCCTGCTTGGCTCCACCACCAAATTCGGCAAGCCCTATAAGCCAACATCGATCAACGTCCACCTGCGCACCTTGCGCTCGGCGTTCAGCCATGCCAGAAAACTCGGGTTGATACCTGTCAACCCGTTTATCGGCTTTCCGCTGCTCAACGTGGATACCTCGCCCAGGTATCTGGAGGAAAGCGAAATCCAAAAAATCCGCCGGTATCTGGAAAAAAGCGAGGTTTCCTGGCATCTCGACTTTTTTGAGTTCGGGCTAAAAACCGGGCTCCGCAGAAGCGAGATACTGGACGTGAACATCAACCGCCTCCGGACCAACGATATCGACGGCGAAACCCGGCACTTCCTGAGGGTGATTGGCAAGGGCTCCCGGAAGTTCAAGGAAAAGGCCCGCTGGGTGCCGGTGAACGATGTTATGGAAATCATTGAACGCCGCCGGGCGATTATGAGCGATCCCCAAAAGCTGAACGAGCTGCTGTTTGACTCCGGAAACAAAAACGCCGAATCCTGGCGCCGGCGCGCCTTCGACGGATACCTGTTTTTCGAGATCAGCTCCCGGAACAGCGTCAACGAATTTTTCCGGGTAGCCAAAATGAAGTGCCATCTCCAGGAGAACGTTTCGATCCACAGCCTCCGGCATACTTTCGCGGTCAACTTTCTGGAGAACCGCCGCGGGGATGTGTATGCCCTTTCGCAGATCCTCGGGCATACCGACCTGAAGGTCACGACCGAAACCTATCTCACAGCCACGCCGAAAATCATAACTATGTACCGGTAAAGTGGGTATAGTAAAACGGAAGGCAGGTTTGTATATTGAAGCCGGTCGCCAGGATTAATTATACATTTTGCCCCTTGAACGAGCGCAGCCAATTACGGCAATTAATCTTGGCGACCACCAGATTAGCCTCTACAAGGGGCTTTTTCTTAAAACGCAAATAGAGCAAGTTTGGAGCAAGAGAAATTCTGTAAAGTCAGGTGTGTCTGTAAGTAGTTGTTTTTATTCAGTACCCGGGAGAGGACTCGAACCTCCACGCCTTTCGGCACATGATCCTAAGTCATGCGTGTCTGCCAATTCCACCACCCGGGCATCTGTTTTTTTGGCGAGGCAAATTTAGCGTCAGGATAGTGGCTTTACAACCGAAAAATTGAAAAGCGACTGTCCATCATCAACAATGTCTTGCGCGTTGGCCAGATCGATCATCGGCTTAACCACCAACAACGCAACACCAACGCCAAAATAAACGGGATGTTTGCCTCATGTAAATCCTGCGGCAGAAAAGCCCAACCCGCCAGCGACAAAACCAGAACACCAGCAAAAACCATAAAATAGACCCGTAACTGTTCCCGCATATTTGGCACAAAAAACAATCCGGCAACAATCAGATTTGTCGGCCACGCCCAGATCAGATTCCAGTTATTTACCGTTGTGGTATGATCGGTGGCAAACCAAAGCAGCAACATTACCAGCCCCATTAATCCGTTTAAAGCAAATAAACCATAATCGATTCTGCTGATTTTTGGTGATTGTTTTTCCTGATACGCCCGAAAAGTCGCCCATCCGGCAAAAGCAAAAACCAGCCACAAAATAATGGTCATCCACGGCAACGCGGTTTTTGGTTGCTCGGAAATTTCCGTCCAGAATAACGTATCGAACTGCGCCACCAAAGGTTGCCACTCACCGTTAACCCGTATTTCTCCGTTTTCAACGGCTTCGAACAAATAATCCGGTAAAAACATCGCTTCATGAGCCGACGCCGGATTATCCGTTTTCGCGCCCAAAGCCAGATCGATACCGTAATCGCTGAAGGGTAATCCGGTCAGATACAAATCGATGTATTCCCGAAACGTCATATGGCGATCGGGATTTTCATAAAGCCGCACATCGTCGCCGAGTGTTCGTTCAAAAACATCGCGAATGCGCGTTGCGCAGTTGTCAAAAAAGAAATCATATCGATAGCGCCGGTTTTCCGGCAAATGATTCCACTCCAAAAACTGGAACAGATAATCCCGCATCTCAGGCGTCACGTTCAGCTGTTGCTGAAAAATTGAGCGCTGCTCATCGATGTAGGTTTCTTCCGCCCATTTGTAACGATACGCGGATAACAAATAATCCAGTTTCCCACGGCAAAAATTGAGATAAAATCCCGGTTCGTCGAAATTGAAGGTGCCGTAATTATAAATCCGGTCGAGATTTTGGGATTTATCGACCACCCGAAAAGCACTGTGCCCAAACGTGGTATACAGCTCGTTTCCCGGCGAAACCGTGATCAGCGAAATCGTCGCGCTATCTGTTAACGCGTGCGGCTGTGCGGCAATGACAAAAGGAAAAAAGAAAAAGGCAAAAGGCAAAAAGAAAAAGCGTTTTCGCGGGGAAATAAATGGTTTTACGTTTCGGTACATGCGGTTCGTTCGTCGGTTAATTGCGTTTTTTTGGTTGGAAAATATCGCGGAAAAATGGAACTGGCAAGCTTATTTTTTCTCACTGTTTTTTTTCGCAAAAATTGATGACATTTTTTTATCAACCCGTTGTTTCTAATGAAAATAAAGAATCCCGGATTCCATTTAGCGCAATGCCGGGAAAGTGTTTTGAAGCTTGGTTTCGTCGGGAAAAATTCGGATATTTTCGCGAACAAAATAAGGGCTGAAAATGAAACGCATATCCTTTTTCTTGCTAATATTGGCGCTCCAGTTTGCTGCCGGTCAAACCATGAAAATTGCCACATACAATATTTATTTTCTCGATGACGGCATTTCTGCGGAACGCAAAGCGAGTTTGCAAACGGTAATTCGAGAGTTAGATGCAGATGTGATCGCTTGCGAAGAAATCAACAATCCGGCAGCTTTGCAAAATATTGTTGGCGATACTTACCAAATCGCCATGATCGACGACACCAGCGAAGTGCAGGAAGTGGCGCTACTGGTTCGCGAACCGTTCAAAATTGTTTCGCAACGATATGTTTTTCCCGATACGCTGTATGATTTTGAATTTCCGCGCAGCCGCGATTTGCTTGAAGTGACCGTCGAAGGTTACGACCGGGAATTTGTATTTCTGGTGCATCACGCCAAATCCCGTCGCGGCGGACGGGAGAAGAACGATCCGTTGCGAAACGGCGCATCGAAGCTGATTTTGCGGCACCTGCAATCGGCGGAAATGGCCGGCAAAAACGTGATTGTTCTCGGCGATTTCAACGATAACCCGGACGACCGTTCGCTCAATATTCTCGAATATGGCAATCCCGACGCACCCGCAGGCATCGACAAAACAGAGGACACTTTTTTCTTCAACACATCCGAATCGCTGTTGGAAAAAGACTACGGCTCATACGGCTACAATTTTTTGCTGGACAGCATCGAAACGGAAACATTCGACCCGACAGCAGCCGGTTCCCGTGCGGAAAACAACAAATGGCGCGGCAAAACCCACGATTACATGAAAGATGTGATCGTGAAAATCACCCTGCTGGACAACATTCTCGTTTCCATGAACCTGAAGCCGTATGTGAAGGAATCGGGTGTTTTCAACCGTTCGTCGGCGGTGCGCGGCAGCCGCAGCAGCATCCGTTTTGTGGATGACAAACTGGTGTATAAGGAGCGCGGCAGCTTTGCCTCGGACCACATTCCGGTGTGGGTGACGCTGGCGTTTTAAGCGATCGGCACCATCCGCAGATTTACAATTTAGGCGCTCTTTTTGAGCGCTTTTTTATTCCCGGCGGACAATTGAATTTTTTGGAGCATTCGCCCGACTTTATCGCTAAATTGGTAAAATCCGCAAAAACAAACGGATTTCTGAAATGAAAACCTACACTTTTGATGCAACAATTATCGGACACGGGCAGATGAACGCGGCGTTCATCGAGTTCCCATTTGATGTTGAAAAAGAATTCGGCACCCGTGGGTGGATAAAAGTTCGCGCCATTTTCGACGGTTTCGAATATCGCGGATCGCTGGCAAAAATGGATCACCACTGCCATTTTTTGATTATGACCCAGGCAGTGCGCAAGGCCATCGGCAAACAGCCCGGCGATTCCGTTCACGTCACCATCCAAAAAGATGACCAGCCGCGCACGGTTGAAGTACCGGAAGATTTCCGGAAAAAACTAAACGAAAATCCCGAAGTGCAGGCATTTTTCGACGGACTCGCCTTCACCCATCGCAAAGAATATATCCGCTGGATCACCGAAGCCAAACGCCCGGAAACCCGGGAGCGGCGCATCAACAAAGCGATCGAAATGCTCACCGGCAAACAAAAATTCAGCTAAACTTTCGGAAAAAAATATGTCACCTTACGAAATTATCGCGATCAAACGCGACGGAAAAACGCTTTCGCCCAACCAGATCACCGAATTTATTGCCGCATACATGCGCGGCGATGTTACCGACTACCAACTCACCGCGTTGCTGATGGCCATTTATCTGCGCGGCATGAATTTTGAGGAAACCGGCGCACTCACCAAAGCCTATATCAACTCCGGTGTGATGGTCGATTTACAAGATATTCCCGGCATCAAAGTGGACAAACACAGCACCGGCGGCGTTGGCGACAAAGTTTCGCTGATTTTGGCGCCATTGGTTGCCAGCCTCGGCGTTCCGGTTCCCATGATTTCCGGGCGCGGGCTCGGGCACTCCGGCGGCACGCTGGACAAACTGGAATCGATCCCCGGATTTAAAACAAATTTGGGGTTGGATGACTACCATAAATTATTGAAAAATCATAAGCTTGCGCTCATCGGGCAAACAGCGGAAATCGTTCCGGCAGATAAACGGATTTACGCCCTTCGCGACGTAACCGCAACGGTCGATTGCATGCCGCTCATCGCTGCCAGCATCATGAGCAAAAAGATTGCCGAAGGCATTGATGCGCTGGTGCTGGACGTAAAATACGGCAACGGCGCATTCATGAAAACGCCCGAACAGGCAACAGAATTGGCGCAAACGCTCATCCGGATCGGTAAAGATTTTGGCAAAAAAACGGTCGCATGCCTAACCGGGATGGAACAACCGCTCGGCAACGCCATCGGCAATTGGCTGGAAGTAAAGGAATCGCTGGAGTGCCTCAACGGCGAAGGTCCGGACGATTTGCGAACAGTTACCGTTCGTCTCGCGGCGCATATGCTGGTTGCCGGCGGCGCGGCAGATTCCCTCGAAGCCGGTGAAACTTTGGCGAAACGCGCGCTGTCGGATGGCTCCGCAATGGCAAAATTCCGGCAAATTACCGCGGCGCAGGGCGGCGATGTTTCATTTTTGGATAACCCCGGAAAATATCGCCAGGCGACTGAAATTCATAGACTTACCGCAACAACATCCGGCTACGTTTCACAAATGGATACCTTCGGAATCGGGATGACCTCCGTTAGCCTGGGCGCCGGCAGATTGCGCGCCGAAGACAATATCGATCCGGTTGCGGGTATTATGATGAATGTCAGCATCGGCGATGCCGTTGCCAAAGGCGATCTGCTGCTGACCATCCACACCAACCTGCCCGGACAGGTTGAACCGGCGCTGGAACGGCTGCAAAATGCCATTTCTATCGGCGAAAAACCGGTTACGGCACCGCCATTAATTCTTAAAGAAATCGTGTAAAAATCGCAGTTTTAACCGCTTTACAAGCTTCTTGCAATACCTTATTGCAGCTATTATATTTGGCAGTTATGAAATAAAAGTAACATTTTCATAACTTTTGTGGCATTATTTATGGCGATTTCCGCAGTTTTTTTCCTTTTTACAGCTTGAGCCAGGCTGTTTCCCCGGTTTTTTTGCCGGAAAATCAGAAAACAAATTAATTACGATAACAGCTGATGTTTAATGACGAGGAAGCAACATGCAATTTGAAGTGAAAGAAATTGACAGTATAAAACGACATCTTTTGGTGACCGTTCCGTCAGATGATCTCCAAAAAATTGAAAGCGATATTTTGAAAGATGTCAGCAAAAACGTATCGCTGCCGGGTTTTCGGAAAGGCCGCGCGCCCATCGGTTTGATCAAAAAAAATTACGCCGATTTCATCCGCAAAGAAATACTGGAAACCGCTGTCAGCCGTGGCTACCAACAGGCAATGACCGATTCCGAATTGAAAATTGTCTCCAAAGGTGAAATTCAGGATCTCAAATTTGAAGGTCCGCAAACCGACATGACGTTCACCGTCGTCGTTGAAATCCAGCCGGAAATTGATCTCAAAAAATACAAAGAACTCGCTGTTGAAAAAGAAAAAGTAGTTGTGACAGATGAAATGATTCAGGAAGCGCTCGAAAACATTCGCCAAAGCTACGCCACCGTAAAATCTGCGGAAAAAGCGGAAGAAGGTCACCTGGTTACGCTGTCGATTCAGGAACTTGGCGAAGGTGATATGCCGATAGTCGGTCGCAAATACGACGATGTGAAAGTGAAGCTCGGCTCCGGCCAGTTTGATGAAGATATGGAAAAACAAATGATCGGTTTAACGGAAAATGAAGAACGGATTATCCGCCGCAAAACCGAACCCAAAGAAGGCGAAACCGAAGGCAAAACGGAAAGCTACAAAGTTACCGCAACAGCCGTTGAAGAGCAGGAATTGCCGGAAATTGACGACGAGTTAGCCAAAAATATCGGTGAAGAAAATATCAGCACATTGGATGAGCTCAAAAAATATCTCAACGATCAAATGGAACACCGGATGACGCATCATGCGGAGCAACACCTGACCCAACACTTGATCGATGAATTATTGAAAGAAAACCCGTTTGAAGTGCCGGAAGCAATGGTTGATAATTACATCAGCTATGTTATCGAAGACCTCAAAAAGCAGAACCCCAAAGCCAAAATCGATGCAGAAATTGTGCGCCAAAACCATCGGGTTGAGGGAATTCATGCCATTCGCTGGCATCTGTTAAAGGATAAGATCAGGCAGGTCGAGAATATAGAAGTTTCTGACGAAGAAGCATTTGAACGTGTTGATAAAGCAGGATTTAGCCCGGAAGATGTTGAGATGTTGAAAGGTAACCCGGAGTTCCTTCGCCGCATCAAAGACGATATGATCGACGACAAAGTTATCAAATTTCTCAAAGAAAACGCCAAAATAACCGAAGTAGATCCGCCGGAAACCCCTAAATTTACAGCACAGGTAGATAATCCGGCAGAATGAACTTAAATTGTAATCAAGCGTAAACGATTACGCAAAAAATATTCAGGATAAAATTGGATAATCAGGGGAGGATTGCTCCATGCCATTAATTCCAATGGTTGTTGAACAAACCGGACGCGGCGAACGCGCCTACGACATTTATTCACGATTGCTGAAAGAACGCATCATCTTTTTGGGTACGCCGATTGATGATAACATTGCCAGCCTAACCATTGCGCAATTGTTGTTTCTGGAAGCAGAAGATCCGGAAAAAGATATTTATCTTTACATAAACAGTCCCGGCGGGATTGTGACGGCCGGATTGGCAATCTACGACACAATGCAGTATATTCGTCCGGATGTTGTTACAACGTGTATCGGGCAGGCTGCCAGTATGGGCGCCATTTTGTTGGCAGCGGGCAAACGCGGCAAACGCTTTGTACTCCCGAACTCCAGAGTGATGATTCACCAGCCGCTCGGTGGGGTGGAAGGTCAGGCTGCCGATATCGACATCCACGCACAGGAAATTTTGAAAATGCGCGAACGACTCAATAAACTTCTCGCTGATCGTACCGGGCAACCGCTGGAACAGATCGAGCAGGATACCGACCGCAACTTTTTCATGACAGCCAGCCAGGCAATAGAATATGGTATTGTGGACGAAATCCTGACCCGTCGTGAAGTTGAGTCCGAAGCTACTGAATAATAAATCTGATAAAAGAGTTTTGTTTTATGGCCAACAAAGATTTTTATGAACACGAATCAAATTGTTCGTTTTGCGGACGTCGCGCCACGCAGGTTACCCAATTAATTACCGGGCAATCCGCCAGCATTTGCGACCAATGTGTAAACAGCGCGAACGAAATTTTGCGTAATTCCCGCTATTCGCAGTACCAGCGCGGTGAATTTACGCTCCCTAAACCCAAAGAAATCAAAGAGTTCCTCGATCAGTTTGTGATCGGGCAGGAACACGCCAAAATTGCCATGGCAGTTGCGGTTTATAATCATTACAAACGGATTTCGCTGGATGGCTTTCAGGATGATATCGAAATTGAAAAAAGCAATATCCTCTTTTTAGGACCCACAGGTGTTGGCAAAACCCTGATGGCCCAAACATTGGCACGTTTGCTTCAGGTGCCATTTTCCATCTCCGACGCAACAACGCTCACAGAAGCCGGATACGTCGGTGAAGATGTGGAAAATATTCTCGTTCGGCTGTATCAATCCTCAAATTACGATGTGCCATCAACCGAACGCGGCATTGTTTATATCGATGAAGTGGACAAAATTGCCCGGAAAGCCGGCAGCCCTTCCATCACCCGCGATGTTTCCGGCGAAGGCGTGCAGCAGGCATTGCTCAAAATTCTGGAAGGAACGGTTTCCGCCATTCCTCCAAAAGGCGGGCGCAAACATCCGGAAGCGCCAATGGTGCATATCAACACCAAAAATATTTTGTTTATCTGCGGTGGCGCATTCGACGGATTGGGTGATGTTATCCGCCGTCGCATCGGTGAAAAGAAAATGGGCTTCAGCGCCCACGTTCGCTCTGTTCGTGAATTATCCGACACCGAGCTGTTTGGATATGTTGAGCCGGAAGATCTGGTTCACTACGGATTGATTCCCGAATTGATCGGTCGATTACCCGTATTGGTTGGCCTGCGCGATCTCTCCGAATCCGAATTGCTGGCAATTTTGGTTGAACCCCGAAATTCACTGATCAAACAGTACAAAAAGCTGTTCGAGCTGGAAGGCGTTGAGTTGAAATTTACGGATAAAGCGCTTCGCGAAGTGGTCAGTTTAGCACGAAAACGCAAAACCGGCGCTCGCGGACTGCGCGGCATTCTCGAAAAAGCCATGCAATCAGTAATGTTCAAAGTGCCTTCGATGGAAGGCGTAAAGGAATGTCTGGTAACCGAAGATGTTATCCTCGGCAAAGATGAACCGGTGCTCAAAATGGAAAAATCGCGGCAATCCGCCTGATTTTCCTCAGCCGAATAAATTTTCTTTACGGGGTAGATGATGTGGATTCTACCCCGTTTTTTTATAATGAAACGAAATATTGATTGTTACCTGCACAGTCGTAAAACAATACTGGATTTCGAAATGGCGTTTCAACGCCACAACCGCCGGAACTCCCTTCAAAAGTTCTTTGATTCCCCAATTTTCTTGTTTTATATTTTGTCAAATTTAGTAATAAAGAGACCTTCATGAGCGAATACCAACGCATTTTAAAAGGCGACGACGTTTTGGAAATCCCGACAGTACTGCCACTGTTACCCGTTCGGGAACTGGTGGTTTTCCCATATTCGGTTGTGCCGTTGCTGGTCGGACGCACCAAATCGCTAAAAGCCATTCAGGTTGCCAGAGATAACGACGATCTGCTGCTGGTTGCCACCCAAAAAAACTCTGAACAGGAAGCGCTGCGATCGTCTGATATTTTCCGGGTGGGAACCGTTTGCCGGATTTTGCAACTGCTGGAATTTCCCAACGGTCATGCCAAAGTTGTTGTGGAAGGCGTTATCCGGGCGAAAATTCGCAAATTTAACGGCAACCGCCAATATTTTCGCACCGAAGTAGATATTTTTGAAGAAATGTCGGATCTCGATGAGATCACGGAAAGCTACGTTGATCAACTTCACCATTATTTTAAAGAATACATTGCCCTGACACCGGACTTGCCCGAAGAAATGCTCGACCATCTGCAGCGACAGGGCGATACCTACCGGATGATTGACTTTGTTGCATTGAACATTCAGGCTTCCGCGCATCAAAAACAGCAAATTCTGGAAGAACGGGATATCGAAAAACGGCTGATTATGTTGCTGGATCTGATCCGGCAGGTGATCGGTCACCATCAGGTGCGCATGGATCTGGACCAAAAAGTTCAGGAAAACCTGATGAAAAATCAGCGCAATTATTACATTCAGGAAAAACTTAAGATCATTAACAAAGAATTGGGCGAAGATGACGACCTCAATTCCCCGGAATTGATGAAGCTGGAAGATGACATTTTCAGCGCCGACATGCCCGATCCCGTTTTAGACAAAGCCACCGAAGAATTTAACAAACTCCGCAAAATTCCGCCGTTTTCGCCGGAATACACGGTCATCCGCAATTATCTGGACTGGATGATCCGGCTGCCGTGGCAAACCCGCACCCAGGACCGGCTGAACATCGCCGAAGCCCAAAAAATTCTCGATGAAGATCACTACGGCTTGGAAAAACCGAAAGAACGGATCATCGAACATCTGGCGGTTATGAAACGGGTCAAACAATTGAAGGGTCCGATTTTGTGCCTCGTCGGTCCGCCCGGCGTGGGCAAAACCTCGCTCGGTAAATCCATCGCGCGGGCGTTGGGACGCAATTTTACGCGCATTTCGCTCGGCGGCGTACGCGACGAAGCAGAAATTCGCGGGCACCGGCGAACATATATCGGTTCGATGCCCGGCAAATTTATTCAGTCGATGAAAAAAGTAGGCAGCGTAAATCCGGTTATTTTATTGGACGAAGTGGACAAACTGAGCTCCGATTTTCGCGGCGACCCCGCATCAGCGCTGCTGGAAGTGCTCGATCCGGAGCAAAACCGCACATTCAACGACCATTATCTGGATGTCGATTACGATTTATCCGACGTGTTTTTCCTGACCACAGCCAATGTTCGCTCAAATATTCCGCTGCCGTTGCAAGACCGGATGGAAATTATCGAGCTGCCGGGTTATCTGGAGCACGAAAAGCTGAGCATCGCCCGGTATCACCTCATCCCCAAACAAATGCAGGCACACGGTTTGGTGGAAAGCGAAATGCGAATCGAAGACGATGCCGTTTTGCGCGTCATCCGCGAATACACCCGCGAAGCTGGTGTTCGCGAGCTGGAACGTCAGTTGGCAAACCTCTGCAGAAAAACCGTCCGACTGTTCAGCGAAGCCAAAAACGGGCAGCCCAAACAAATTACCCATGACAATCTCGATGAATTTCTCGGGAAACCACTGTATCTCAGCCGCGAATCGGAATTGGAAGAGCAAGTTGGCGTGGCAACGGGATTAGCCTGGACATCTTTCGGCGGCGATATACTTAAAATTGAAGTAATTATGCTGCCCGGTAAAGGCAAACTGACCCTCACCGGCAAGCTCGGCGATGTGATGAAAGAATCCGCGAATATTGCGTTGAGTTATGTGCGCGCAATTTCCGGGCGATACAACATAGACCGCGAAATTTTCGAAAACAACGATTTGCACCTGCACTTGCCGGAAGGTGCGGTTCCCAAAGACGGTCCGTCCGCCGGTGCTGCGCTGGCAGCAGCGATGCTGTCTGCAATTATCCGGCGACCGCTGCGAAATAATATTGCCCTGACCGGCGAACTGACGTTGCGCGGTAAAATTCTGGCCGTTGGCGGCATCAACGAAAAGCTGTTGGCCGCGCAGCGCAACAACATCCGAACCGTGTTGCTTCCCAAAGAAAACCGCAAAGAGGTGCACGATTTGCCAAAAGAAATCCGCGACGGAATGACCATCATCGAAGTGCAATCGTTTGAAGATGTATTGGAAAAAATTTTGGTTTAACGCAGCAATTTGAAGGTTTCGCCGAGATACAATTTTCTCGCCTCGGGATCGTTGGCGAGATATTCACTGTTACCCTCTTTCAGCACTTTGCCCTCAAACAGCAAATATGCGTGATCGGTAATGGAAAGCGTTTCGTGAACATTGTGATCGGTAATCAGAATGCCGATATTTTTCTCTTTCAGGCTGATCACAATATTTTGAATATCCTGCACCGCAATCGGGTCCACACCGGCAAACGGCTCATCCAGCAAAATGAATTTGGGATTGTTCACCAGCGCGCGGGCAATTTCCGTACGCCGGCGCTCACCGCCGGAAAGATTGTATCCCAGATTTTTGGCAATGTGGGTGATGCGCAATTCTTCCATCAACTGTTCGCAGCGCTCTTTGCGTTTTTTCCGGGAAAATTTGAGGGCTTCCATAATCGCCAACAAATTTTGTTCAACCGTTAATTTACGAAATATTGAAGCTTCCTGCGGTAAATATGCCATTCCCAATCGCGCACGTTTGAACATCGGCAAATTGGTGATTTGCCGTTTGTTGAGAAAAATTTCGCCGCTATTGGGCGCAATCAGTCCGGTGATCATGTAAAACGAGGTGGTTTTCCCGGCGCCGTTGGGACCGAGCAGCCCGACAATTTGCCCCTGCCGCACCTGCAAACTGACCTCGTTCACGACTTTCCGTTTGCCGTAAATTTTCACCAGATTTTCTGATCGCAGAATGGAAGACTCGCCTTCGTGCCCGCTGATTGCTGTAATATCTTCGATTGTCATAAGCTATTGTTTTTTCGCTATTTGATCCGGTTTATAAACGCCTTCTGCACCACCCTTAACCTGAATAATATCCACTTCGCCTTCTTTGAAAAATACTTTTATCGTATCCGCAGATGCGCTGTTGACGCCCTGCACCACTTCCTCATTTTTCAAAAAATATTGGCTTCTGGCATTATCATACGCCCACAGTTCGGTAATCTGGCGCTGTTGAATAAACGCTTGAATTTCCTTTCCGCTGAGGCGGTTGATTTTTTGACTTGCGGAATCTTCCACCGAAATGGCAACTGCATTTTGCCGGACAATAATCCGGCTGAGCTCCATTTCCGGCAGTTCAAATTCGATCTGATGTCCGGTTAATTCGTTGTTTTTCTGGTTTGCGACTGGCTCAATTTCCAGAAAAACCTGCTCCGTATCCAGTTGATAAACTGCGGAATCGCAGCGCGCAAACAAATCCGCCCGAATAATTCGCACGGAATCTGTCGCAATCGCCTTTCGTTCGGGATCAAATTGATACACCATTTTTTCGGCAAAAATATGCAGCGTATCAGTGCCGGAGCTATCCACCTGCAAAAAATGAGCGTTCCGCTCAACCCGGCTCAATGATTGTTCCGGCAAATATTCGCCCTGTTCAGCGGTGACGGTAACGCGTGCATCATCGTCGATCAGCACCAGATTGCCCTTCGCAAACGATTGATCCGTTTCGTAAAAATAGCGTAAATAATCACAAAATAGGCGCTGTTCCGGTCTTTCGAGATGCACATTGCCTTCGCAAACGGCAATTTTGCTCAGTTCGTAATAGGTCACTTTGTTTGCCGTCAGCGTTTCAGAACCGCGAATCAGCCGGACAGAGTTCAACAACACAACCTTATTTTGCTCGCGATAATATTCCGCCTGATCACAAAAAATTTCAACCGTATCCTGACGAATGTGAACACTGCCTTCGAGAATTTTAACTTCTTCGTTGGTGTTCAGGCGAACACCGCGCGAAAAATCCGCATGAACCAATTCAATCCGGGATTGCGCAACGAGTGTCGTGGAGGCAAGCAAGATCAATAAATACAAAAACTTACGCAGCGTAATATTTAATGTTATTTTGGCGTTCAATTTCGGGGTTTTTCCAACTGCATTTTTCGTTTTGAATAACCGCGGGCATTACGGATTTCGTAATTAACCAACTCGGGATCGGAAATAAATGAATCGCCGACTAACGTATCTTCATCAGTCGTGAATTTTACGGGCACATCACTGATAATTTTTTGTTTCTGATTATCCCAGAGCAGCTCTTCCGTTTCCAAGACCACGCCGCTATCGGAAATGACAATCACGTTACCCATCGCCCGGAGATTTTCGGTTTGGTTATCAACCACGCCTTCCTGCGCGGTGAGAACAGAGTTGTGCTGCCCTTCGCGGTTGTAAAAATCAACGTGGATGCTATCTTTCAAAATCGTTTGATTTTGTTTATTGTAAACCGCAACATATCCCGACCAAACCCGTGCAAATCGTCGCCCTTCTTTCGAAATAACGATAATCGAGCCCCAACTTTCCTGATCCGGCACTTCCTGTAACGAATCCGGCGGATTGGTTGATGCAGGCTCATCCTCAATTTTGCTACACGCACCGGTCATAAAAAACAGCGTTGCAATAACTGTCAGCATCCAAAAAAAACGATTCATATTGTCTTATTTTTACTCTATTTAAGTTTAGAAAATACCTGTGCGCATTATGTCATGCAAATGAATAACGCCAATCAAATGATCGGTTTGATCCAGCACCGGCATCGCGATGATCCGGTATTTTTCCATTTTTTTGTAAACCGTATAAGCCAAAGTGCCACTCTGTACCGTTTTTGGCGACCGATTCATCACATCTTCCACGGGAATTTGGAAAAAGTGTTCCGTTTTTTCAACCAACCGGTTCAAATCGCCGTTGGTTACGACGCCGACCACCCTGTTTTCAGGATCCGTAACCATACAAATACCGCGCTTTGCGGTCATTTGCAAAATTACATCTTTCATTTGGGCGGTTGGCTGAACAACCGGAATGTGTTCCCCGGTTTCCATAATATCATCCACTTTTAGCAGCAGGCGTTTGCCCAAAGCACCGCTCGGATGCAAAAATGCAAAATCTTCGCGGGTGAAATGGCGTTTTTCCAGCAATGCCATCGCCAAAGCGTCGCCGAGCGCCAGCATTGCGGTGGAACTGGTTGTTGGTGCTAAATCGTGCGGGCAGGCTTCCTCAAAATCTGCAATGGTCAGCGCGATGCTGCTGTGCTTTGCCAACGCCGATTCTGCATTTGCGGTAATCGAAATGACCGGCACGCCAATCCGTTTGAAAATCGGCAACAGATTAAACAATTCCTCTGACTCGCCACTTTTGGAGAGGCAAATGATCACATCATCTTTGTGAACAATGCCGATATCGCCATGAACGCCATCGGTCGGATGCATGAAATAGGTAGCTGTTCCGGTGGATGCCAGCGTTGCGGCAATTTTTCTGCCGATCGCGCCGGATTTGCCCAATCCGGTGATGATTACCCGGCCGTTACAATCGAAAATCATATCCACAGCGCTAAGGAAACGATGATCTATCTCCTTTAATAACAATCGGATAGCATCCGCTTCCATGACAATCACCCGTCGGGCGATATTGATCAGCCGCTTTTGTTCTTCGGATAAAATTGTATTTGGCTGTACTGAACCATTCATAATTTACCTGCCAAACGATTTAAGTATCGTTTCGACTTTTTCATCGCGTTTGCCTTGCGCAAACATAATAAAATCAATCACTTCGCGAACTGCGCCTTCGCCGCCTCGGCGACGCGTTTGAAACGGCGTAATGGCACTTAAATCTGCCGCCGAATTGTGAACGGCAATGGGCAATCCGACCAGCTCCAACAGCGGTATATCCGGGAGGTCGTCACCGACATAACAGATTTGCGAATCATCCAGATTAAATTTTGATTTGAGATCCCGGTAGGCGTCGATTTTGCTGTAACTGCCGAGATAAATCGCATCGAACCCGATTTCCTCCGCCCGGAACCGAATCGCTTCGCTGCCACTTGCAGAAATAATTGCGATGATATATCCGGAAAATTTTGCCAGTCGCAGCCCGAATCCATCGAGCGAATTGAATACTTTTACCTGCTCTCCGGCATCCGTTCGGATAATTTGCCCTTTGGTGAGCACACCATCCACATCAACCAAGATCGCCCGGACGTTGGCTGCCCGGCGAAACAGTTCAGCAGATTGTTCAGATGCACAGATCATAAGCAGTTGTTTTATATAATTTTAAACGTTTTCACGAATGTGTTGGTAAAGCGCGGAAAGCTGTCCTGCAACCGTGCTAAATTTATCGAGCGGTAATTGCGATTGCGCATCGCTGAGCGCGTTTGGCGGATCCGGGTGCACCTCCATAAACACTGCGGAAACTGCACCGGTGGCAATCGCTGCGCGTGCCAACGGTTGAATAAATTCCGGCTGACCGCCGCTAAAACTGGCTTGCCCGCCGGGAATTTGCACGCTATGCGTTGCATCGAACACAACCGGATAACCGGTTTTTGCCATTACGGAAAGTCCGCGCATATCCACAACCAGACTTTCGTAGCCAAAAGTTGTGCCGCGTTCGGTTAACAAAATGTTATTGTTGCCGGTGCTGGCAACTTTTTCAGCAGCTTTTTGCATGCCTTCCGGCGCCAAAAACTGCCCTTTTTTGATATTCACGGTTTTCCCGGTTCGTCCGGCAGCCAACAGTAAATCGGTTTGGCGACACAGAAACGCGGGAATTTGCAGAATATCTACCACGCTCGCGACAATCGGCGCTTCCATTTCGTTGTGGATATCTGTCAACAGCGGCAAATCGTAAGTGTCGCGCACTTTTTCCAGAATTCCCAACGCTTTTTCCAGCCCGATTCCGGTGAAACCGGAAACCGATGTGCGATTGGCTTTTTTGAATGATGATTTGAAAACCAATTGGATCGGCAAATTTTCGGCGGCACGTTTCAGCGATTCGGCGGTGTTCATCACCAGCGATTCGCTTTCGATCAAACAGGGTCCGGCAATAATCAGCAACGGCTGATCCAACCCTGCTTTCAGATTTCCGATGGAAACGGTTTTCATTTTTCCGCTCCGTGCTCGAGTGCAGCGGCAACAAATCCGGTAAAAATCGGGTGCGGGCGCATGATCCGGCTTTTCAATTCCGGATGAAATTGTCCGGCGATGAAAAATGGATGATCCGTAATTTCAATAATTTCAACTAGTTCGCCATCGGGAGAGAGTCCGCTCATTTTCATTCCCTTTTTCTCAAGAATGTCGCGATAGCTGTTGTTCACTTCGTAACGGTGGCGGTGGCGTTCGGAAATATGCTCTTCGTTGTACAGTTTTCGGGCGAGCGTGCCATCCTGCGTTTTGCAGGGATAGCTGCCCAACCGCATGGTTCCGCCCATTTCGGTAACGCTTTTTTGCGATGACATAATATGAATCACCGGATGTTCACAGGTTTCATCAAATTCGGCGCTGTTGGCATTGGCAAGCCCGCACACATTCCGGGCAAATTCGATGACTGCGCATTGCAATCCCAGGCAAATCCCGAAAAACGGAATTTTATTTTCCCGGGCGTACTGAATGGCTTTCAGCTTTCCTTCGATTCCCCGATTGCCAAATCCGTACGGCACCAGGATCCCGTGAACGCCTTCAAAATATTTGGCGACATCGCTTTCCGATTCAATTTCTTCGGTGTTCACCCATTCCACTTCCACACGGGCATCGTTTACCACACCGGCATGAATTAATCCTTCGATAATGCTTTTGTAGGCATCCGGCAGCTGCACATATTTGCCGCAAAGTGCTATTTTTACTGAATTTTGGGGATTTTTTATTTTATCGACAACGGCTTTCAATCCATTCAATTTCGGTCGTCCGGCAGGAAGATTCAGGCGTTGCACCACCAATTCATCCAGCCCTTGTTCGGAGAGCAGCACCGGTACTTCGTAGATTGTTTTCACATCTGCCGCTTCAATGACCATCCGGTAATCCACGTTGCAAAACAGCGCAATTTTTTTGCGGATGCCTTCGTCGATATGCTGATTTTCCGTTCGGCAGATCAGAAATTCCGGTAAAATACCGATTTCCCGCAAGCGCATCACGCTGTGTTGGGTGGGCTTGGTTTTGATTTCGCCCGCAGAAGCAATGTAGGGCAGCAATGTGAGGTGCATGTTGGTTGCGTTCGCGTGTCCGCATTCGAGGCAAAATTGGCGAATCGCTTCCATAAACGGCAGACTTTCGATATCACCAACCGTGCCGCCAACTTCCACAATAACGACATCTGCTTCAGTTGCATCTGCCAGTTTTACAATTCGCGATTTTATCTCGTCGGTAATGTGCGGAATCACCTGCACCGTCGCCCCGAGATAATCTCCCCGGCGTTCTTTGGAAATAACGCTGTTGTAAATTTGACCGGTGGTAATATTGTTATTGCGGCTCATGTTTTCATCGATAAACCGTTCGTAATGCCCCAAATCCAGATCGGTTTCGGCACCATCTTCGGTTACGTAAACTTCGCCATGTTGATAAGGGCTCATCGTGCCGGGATCGACATTGATGTACGGGTCAAATTTCATGATTGTAACATCCAGACCACGTGTTTTCAACAAAAAACCCAGCGAAGCGCTGGTGATCCCTTTGCCCAGCGATGACACCACACCACCGGTGATAAAAATAAATTTGGTTTTTGATGGAATCCGGTAGCTCACCCGTTTTGTCCTCTCTGTTTGATAAGTTGTTCCACTTTTGGCAGATCTTCCGGTGTGTCCACTCCCGGGGAAAGGGACTCCGCCAGAACCACATGTATCGGAAAACCGCGTTCGATGATCCGCAATTGCTCCAATTTTTCTACTTTTTCCAAAACACCTTCCGGCCATTCCAGAAATTGCAGCAGAAAATTTTTGCGATAAACATAAACGCCAATATGCCGGAACAACAGCGGTAATGGCTGAAATTCATCATCTCGCGGATGAGGAATTGGCGCCCGCGAAAAATAGATTGCCTGCATGTTGCAATTAACGAGCACTTTTACAATCGCCGGATTTTGCCAATCAAAAACATCCTCCAAAGGAAAACCCAGCGTTGCGACTGATAGCGCGGGATTTTGCTGAAGTGCCGTTATCGCCTGCGTTACAGCCGTCGGCGAAATAAGCGGCTCATCGCCCTGTAAGTTCACCACGATATCCGCGTTTATCTGCTGCGCGACAATTCCGACGCGTTCGCTGCCATTGGCGCAGTTTACCGGTGTCATCATTGCCGTTCCGCCAAATTGCATCACGGTGTCCGCAATCCGCTGGTCATCCGTTGCGACAATTACCTGCGATACATTCCGGATTTGTAACGCACGTTCGTAAACCCACTGGATCATTGGTTTTCCGGCGATCGGAATCAACGGTTTACCGGGAAGCCGGCTTGCTGCATATCTTGCGGGAATAACCACCGCAACATCTGATTTCATTTGATCACCTTGGGTACTTTGAAAAAAGTATCCTGCGGCGACGGCGCGTTGCGGACAGCAACTTCCGGCGGAAAAGATTCACCGGCTTTATCCTCGCGCATCACATTAACGATATCAATCGGGTGGCTTAGCGGTTCAACGCCATCAGTATTCAGCTCGTTAAGTTTTTCGATGTAACCCAGAATATTACCAAGCTCGTGCGCCATTTGCGTTTTATCGGTATCACTAAATGTCAATTTAGCCAGTTTTGCGATATGCTCAACGGTTTCTACAGTAACTTTCATAGGCAATTTCTCTTCCTTTTTCAGCCTGTCAAAATAAACATTCACCTATCCAAAAACAACCGATATTCACGATAGCCGGGCATGAAAAAAGCCGAAGGCAACACACCCTTCGGCTTAATAAAATCGTCAAAATTGTAAGAAATCTTTTTTATTCATCAAAGTAGAAGTTTTCCGGATTAAGCGGCTTACCTTTAAAATAAACTTCGTAATGGAGGTGATAACTAGTAGTTAAACCGGTTTTACCGACTTCACCAATTTTATCGCCACGTTTGATATGCTGTCCTTTGCGAACATAAATTTTTTGCATATGTCCAAAACGTGTTTTAAATCCGTATTTGTGATCAATCATCACTTCCAGGCCATAACCACCATTACGTCCGGAGGATGATACAACGCCATCAGCCGGAGCAATAATCGGCGTACCACCCGGGGCAGCCATATCAACACCTTTATGGAAATGCATGTATTTCTTAATAGGATGGCGACGATTGCCAAAGCTGCTGGAAATATAGGCATTTGGCACGGGCTTCAGCACTGGCAGATAACGCAATGAGTCCTGCTGACGCTCCACAGTTGCTATTAATTTTTCATAGCTTTCTTTTTCTAACCGGACTTCGCGGTCCAGCTTGTCGAGCAATTTCAAATTTTCAGCTAAACGGGTGCTAAATGAAAAAGCTTCTGCCATGGTTGCCGTTGTAAGATTGGGGTCGGTACCACCAACACCAACTTTACGAACGTCAGAATCAATTGGCGGGAGATCCAGCAGAGTGCGCAACTGGTCGTCACGCTCCTCTAAAAAATCGAGGCTACTGTTAAGGCTTAACAATTTTTGACCGATTTTTTCAATTTCTTCGTGAAGCGTTTCATTCTGAATTTTTAGCTGGGAAATTTTGGAATTTTCGCTGTAATCAATAAAATGATCAATTGAAAACTTTAAAATCATCCCTACGCCAACAACAATTGCAATGGTCGCAATTGCTATTTTTTTGAACGACAATTTAAATTCTTTAACACCCGAGGATTCCGGATTAACATAGATTAATAACGGCTTCTTCCTCATTACTATCCCCTGCTTACGCTTTATCTCTCTTTGTAACGCCTGTCACAAGTGGCGCACGATGAAGATAATGAAATTACCTAATTTTGTCAACCCCAGTTTTTAAAACACTCTACAATTGATTATCGAACAAAGCATTCAATTGTATTAAAAAAAATTGCCCTCGACTAAGTCATTTTCCACAAGTCTCCATATAAGCCAAGATATAACAACAAACAGATCTCCACCCACCAAATGTTTGGGGTTGATAATTTAAGTATGGGGGTGATTTAATCTTGTGCGGTTATTGAAATAAGGCTTTTATACTCCCCCAAGTTTTTGCAAAACTGCTAAGTTTGGGGATAACGGAGATTATTTCGCTGGATTGGAAGGTTCCGTCGGTTCGACGGATACGAAGACGGTAATAATATACATTGTTGACACTGGTCAGGTTCGAATCTACATACTCATATTCACTATTGCTTCCTTTAGCAGGAACCTCACCAGCTTTGGTAAACACTTTTTTGTCACTGCTCCGTTCAACAATAAACAGATTAACTGCTGCTTCATCCCCTGTTCGCCAGTTCAATACGATTTTATCGCGTGCCGGAGCACCAACAAACTCGACAATAATTGCATCAGCAAATAGCGAAATGCAAAAACCCAGAAGAAACGTGATCGTAAAAAGTGCTTTTTTCATAGTTTTGATTTCATATATAACCTGAGAAAATTACGTGCAACGATTCAAAAAAGCAAGCACCGAGTTTAAAATTCACTGTTTTTTGACATTTTTTGTTGTCGTAACAAAATTGTAATATTATATGACCATACAAAATTTGCTCAAAAATCAAAACCCATTGAGAACTGCAACTTGCCGTCACGCTTGAACACATATGCATACGTTAATTGGATTGGCCCGAGCAGGGAATTTATTGCAACAGATGCAGAAACCGATTGGACAAAATCATTTGTCGATATGTCTTCATCCGGCTCTTCCCAGGCTGCGCCAACTGAATAATTGCTGATTAAAAATGCTTCAACCGGTAGGTTCCATTCCAGCTTATACCGCATATCCAGCCCGGCCTGGATAAATTGTCTGCCAAAGATCTCGCGTTCGTGCAATCCGGGGAAACTGTTTTGACCGCCAAAGAAAAAATATTCGGTAAACGGTAATGTTAAATCTGCGCTGCCGGCGTAAACGTACGGATGGTAATTTAATTGTTTTTGGAGATTGTAATACCCTTCCAATCCCAAAAATACCCGCGTAAACGGCTCGCTGCCACCCAATAGCCGCTGGCTGCCAGCTTCCCAGGACCAACGGTTGTAAATTCCGCTTTCCGGGAATGGCAATTTATCGCGTTTATCCACTACAGAATTGACGGAAATCGAACGTAAGCGAAAATTATTTTTAGAAAAGTCGTCCTCCGGCGCACCGAGATCAATTTCTTCTGCCCGCAATTCAACTGAAATGATACCGAGGCGCTGAATTTGCTGGCCCACGGAAAACCGAAATCCCCGCCGGATAATTTCATAATCCGGAAATCGGTTGAAATTGCGATAAAAACGATCCTGTCGTTCGGTATAATATGTTGAGACACTGGCAGTCAGATAGCTTCTGAACAGCCGGACCGTATAAAACCGCAGTTCCAGATTTCGCGAAAACTCACCCACAGCGCCAAAAACGCTCATTTTGGTTTGGGTTCCCAAAAAGTTATCCGCCAGCAGTTCTGCAAACCCTTCGGTCAACCGCTCTGTCGAATAATGCGCACCAAGCCGGGCAACCTGATAGCGTTTTTCCTTCACTTTGATGACCATTATATTCAGCGAATCTTCTTTTTGCAGATTGATCAGCACCCTGTCGAACAAACCCGTACCATATATATTTTCGATGCCGCGCGAAGCTTTTGCGTTTTCAAATAAATCGCCTACTTTCAGGGGCATTTCCCGCAAAATCACAAAATTACGGGTGATATCGTTTCCATGAATCCGAATATCGTCAACCCGCCCATTATTCAGCGAAATGTGCAATTCATTCGATTCCGGAAGAAAACGGATTGCCGACACATCGGTTAGCGAATAGCCCTCCTGAAAAATTGCGTTCTGCAGTCGTTCAAGGTTTTTCACTAAACTCAATATATTCAGTCGCTTACCGGCGTGTTCATTTTGAATTTTCGAAACAATGCTATCCGGTAATGCCGGGTGTGCATCGATGACAACAGATTCAATTTCCGGCTGTTCCCGAACAATAAATGTCAGAATTCGCCGGTTCTCAACCATGGAAATATGCGCCTGAATATCCTGAACATATCCACTTTGATAAATGATGCGCATATTGTCCAGCACATCGCGGTAGCTGACCGGAATATCACTCATTGTTTGAGGCATAAATGTAGTGGTAACCGGTAATTGATTATCGTTTACCGCCAACGGTATTTCGCTGGTGGCATGGAAAAGCAACAGCGAGCGAAGCAGTTGAAATGTTTCCTTTGATAGCCCCTCATAACGGATTTCGCTGATCTCGCCAATTGACCGGTTTTCATTGATACGTTGGGAATCGGATTCGACTATTTTCCGTTCAATTTCGGAAATATGTGTTAGCGCAGCCTGATATCCCAATTCCACCAAACTATCCGAAAATTCGAAGCTGCCGCCTTTGAAATCGCCGAGTTCCGGCATGATGAGCACGTCCGCCAACTGCCGGCTTTCCTCCGTCGGCTTTTTCATCATGATGGATGTCACCTGATCGGCAACTTCCCACGGCGCGTTGATGTCGTCCGATGCCCGCAATTCCGATGTGCAATCTACCGCAATTACGATGTTTGCGTGTTCATCCTGCGCAACCTGAACCGGCAAATTATCGGTAATGCCGCCATCCGCCAGCCGCATTCCGTCAATTTCCACCGGCGCGAACAGCAGCGGAAAAGCCATGCTGGCGTTGATCGCTTCCGCCAAATCGCCTTCTGCCAACACCACTTTTTGCCCGCTGATGATATCCGTCGCCACCGCCCGAAACGGGATTTTCAGTTGATCAAAATCAGTTGTTTGATAGCTCGCTTTCAGCAATTTGTTGTAAAGCGTTTGAAAAATGCGTTGTCCCTGAGAAATGGAGGTGGGAATAACCGGCATCACGCCATCCAGCCGGAATTGCACCAAATGGCGCCGGGGAATACTTTTTTGGGAAATAAACATCAGCGGACGATCGGTTTGATCGTTGAAAATACTGTTCCAATCGATGCTTTTGATGTTGCGGCGAATATCCTCCGCGCTGAATCCGGCGGAATAAAACCCGCCGATGATGCTGCCGATACTGGTTCCGACGATCAGATCAACCGGAATTTTATGCTCTTCAAACGCCTTCAGCACGCCGATGTGCGCCAATCCGCGCGCGCCGCCACCGCTGAGCACCAGCGCAACTTTGGGGTGTTTTAACGGATAATATTCGATATTTTTGAAAGGGAATGGCTGTTTTTCCGCTTTTTCCAACCGGATCCACAAATCGTTTTCCGGTGTTTGCGCCTGTAAAACAGCACCAAAATCACCGAAAAAAAGAATGCAGCTTAACAGGCAAGCTGCACAACATCTGCTGATTATCTTATTTGGGCGATGATATCGCACCATTTGCACCCTGATTTTCTGCACAGAATCTACATTCCCGAAGCCATCGAAATACCCTTGGCTCAATTTCATTCACGCAACGGGGAAGTTGCCATTTTCACAATCAATTATTTCTTTTCGCCGGCGGTTTCGCCCTGCCGTGAGAGAATTTCGTAATACAATTTAATATATTCTTTATATTCGGACGAATAACCTTCTTTCAGCGCTTCCTGCATTTCCTTGCGGAGCTGATTTTCGCGTTCGAGCATTTCCCGTTTTAGCTGCGGCGGTGATTTTGCGGTTACACCCTGTTCCCGTTCCGCCTGCCGCTTTTTGGAATGTTCCTTTTCGCGAACCGATTTTTGAGCATCGAGCATCCGGCTGAGAATCCGTTGCTGGCGTTCAATCACTTTCGGGCTGAGTTGCTGCCGCTGCAGTTCCTCAACCACTTTTTCCATTTCCTCGCCCAGTTCGCCCAATCTGCCGAGCACATCGTTGCGATTGCCCATTTCGTCATTCAATTTTTCCAGCGATTTTTGGATCGCCTGCTGTTGGGCTGCCATTCGCGCCATTTGTTCAGCCGGAACTTGTCCGCCGGGACGTTGCCCCTGCTGGAACATGCTCATCGATTCTTGATTCAGTTGCCCCTGCTGTCCGGCCATTTGCTGCATTTGTTGCATAAATTGTTCAAATCCGGTGCCGGATTGCGATTGCATCATGCTGTTCATCGAGCTTTGCATGGACATGATTGCTTCATTATAATTGCCCAACGCTTTTTGCTGCGATCGCGCCGCACCGCGCGGGTTGCGGTTCGATAATCCCTGAAGGGCATTTTCCATATTTCCCATCAACGATTGCATAATTTGGCTCATTCCCGGCTGCATAAAAAATGATTTGTTGGAAATTTCCAGCATTTGCCGAACGATATTTCCGGCGTTCTCCCGCAACTGAGCCTGCTCGCGGGCGGTTTGGTTGATGCTGTTGGATGCCATATCCGAATTTTGAGAGCGCTCCACCAATTTTTCCTGCTGAAATGAAGACCGCAGCAAATCTTGTTGTACTTTTTGCATCGCCTGCATCAACTCCTGCTGCTGTTGTTGCTGCATTTGCTGACGATTTTGCTGCATTTGGCTTTGCACCATCTCCAATTGTTTTTGGACATTTTCGCCGCTTTTTTGAGCGTTTTGCTGCTGCCCCTGCTGCATTTGCTGTTGCATCTGCTGCATCTGTTCGCTGATTTGCTGCTCGTCCATAAATTCGCGCGTTTTTTCGAGCGATTCAGCGATTTCCGGCATCATTTCTTCAAATTCCGAAGTTGCTTTTTCCAGCGCATCTTCCATCGCATCGCTGTTTTCGGCGAGATTTTCTTCCTGTTGGGCGAGTTGTTCCTGCTGATCTTTCGACAAATTTTCCTGCTGAAGCTGCTCGTTGATTTGCTTTTGGGCATCCAGCATTTCCTGGGCCATTTTGTTCAACTCGTCCATTTTCTGTTCCAGTTGAACACGTTTGAACAACTCGTACGTTCGCTCGATGCGTTCCTCAAATTGTTCAACAGAAAATTCGAAGCGTTCCATTGCTTCCTTAATTTCTTCCATGTTGGCGTTTTCCATCGCTTTTTGCAGCTCTTTCAACGCTTCCAGCATTTCCGGCGAAGCGAGGTCCTCGATCATCTGCTGGAGTTCCATATATTTTTCGAGCGTTTCCTGGCTGAGCACATCGCGCTGTTCCAGATCGCTGATCACCTGTTCCAGTTCTTCGCGCAATTCCTGCATTTTATCCAGATTTTCCTGCTGCTTTTGAGCCTGCTCCTGAATTTGCTGTTTGCGTTCCCAGGTCAGTTCCTCTTCCCGCTTCATTTCGCGATTTATTTCTTCGAGCTTTTCTTTCAGCGCTTTGGTTTCTTCGGCAATTTCGCGGGTGTCTTCCAATTGTTCGGATAAATTTTCATCCGCTTTGGCCAGCACTTCCATCAGCGATGGCAAGCGGAGCACATACGTTTGGCTGCGTGCCGTTTTGGGTCCGGTGATAACATCGTTATCGCGAATTTCGGCGAAATACTCGACGAAGTCATCCGGCGAGAGATAGAAATTGCGCAAATTCCAGCGATAATCCGCCAGCGCCCGCGTCGCTTCGATACGCTGATACGGCACATCGATAGCAAATTCGCTGGTATCGCCGGTGGAGCCGGCTTTGATGTGCCGCCCCTTCAGGCTCAGTTTTGTAAATCCGTAATCGTCACGAAGATTGATTAGCAGTGGCAAATCCAGCTCTTCGCCCAATTCCAGATCCTGTCCCGGGCGGGTGATTTCCACAAACGGTAGTTCGTCCTGCAGCGCAAAAACGGCGTATTGCACCGGTTGGTAATTTTCAATGCCATCCGCATCGCGAATACCGACATGATATTGCCCGTCTTCCCGAACCGTAAATTGCCCGGTTGCGCGGTTTCCATTGGTTTGCAGCTCAATCCGGGTGGAATCGTCGAACTGAAACCAACTGCCGGTGAGCGATTTATTTGCCTCGATGCGAATGTCAACCGTCGTGCCTTTCAGCGCGGTAACTTCACCATCGTTGAGCGGCAGAAATTTTTCGGGCAATCGCGTGTAAACCGGATATGCCAGCTTTGCCTGCAACTCGCGGATAAACGGACGCTCCTTAACCAGCACCGCATTCATATCGCTTTTGGCGGGACGATTTTCAAATCCGCGCATATCCAATTGCGCTTCAAACCAATAGTTGAATCGATTTTTGACATGCTTCAATTCATATTCGAAACGATTTCCACTGCGCAGCGGCACTTCCAGTCGTTCCAGTTCCGGCGATTTGCTGTCATCGGCGAAATTTTCCAGCACCAGCCATAATCGCGATGGCATTACGCCGGTGAATTCACCTTCCAGCGTTACCGGATCGTTTTTGAGCACTACTTGTTCGCCGGAAATGCTTTTTAGCGTGACCGGAAACGGCGGTTCGAACGATTGAGTCGGATGCAAAATTTTCAAAAAAGTCTGGTTGGTTGCGCCGGGAAACAGCAGGAACATAAACACAAATCCGCCCAACGCGGCGAGCAGCCGAATGCCGGGACGTTTCCAGCCGGCCAGATTGAGAATTTTGCCGAAATCGACATCGCGGAATGTGTTGTAAAGTTGTTTTAGCGAGAGATTTTTGAACGCTGCGTGAGTGGCAATGCCTTCATCGCGATAAATTTGCAAAAAATTGACAAGTGCATCCTGCACCTGTGGGGTTTCATCGCCGATCAGCCGGGAAATTTGATACAGATCCTGCTCCGCCGGCGAAAATGCGCGGCGCAAATTCGGCACAATTTCTTTGATCAGAAAATAACCGAGACCGCCAGCCAACAGCACCCAAAACAGCAGACGCAGCGGCGTAATCAAATCGAACAATACTTCGATAAACAGAAATCCCAAAAACACGCAAATTGCCAGAAACACAAATTGCAACAGCGCTGCGCCAACGTGGATCAGCCGGAATTTGCGGTTTACCGCCAACACTTTTTCGTGCGTTTCGTGATAGATGGGATCGATTGTATTGCTCATTATTTGTACTTCTTTTTAATTATTTGCGAAATTTGAACCGGACATTTTACTGCAACATTGCCCACAATAAAATATTGGTTCCCATTTGCAGGGCGGAACGGCGCACTTCCGGCGGGTCGTTGTGAACGTCGGCATCCTCGCAGCCATCGCTGATATCGGTATTGTAACTGTAAAATGCCACCATTCGTCCTTCAAAAAAGAGCCCGAATGCAACCGGCGGGCCGCCATCGTGTTTGTGGATTTTTGGCAATCCATTGGAAAAATTAAACTGCATGTGAAAAACCGGGTGCGAAAATGGCAGCGCAACCCAGTCCGATTCCGGGAAAACTTTTTTCATTTCCCGGCGAAAATACGGGTCCATCCCGTAATCGTCATCTGCCCACAGAAAGCCGCCTTTTATCAGATATTCGCGCAAGCGACTTGCTTCCGGCGCAGAAAATTTGATGTTGCCATGTCCGGCAATATAGGCAATCGGATATTTGAAAAAATCTTTATCGGTAATTGAAAGCACAATTTCCCGTTCGGTTGTTTCCACATTGTTGTTTTCCCGCATGAAGCGGAACAGATTGACAAATGTGGTGCGGTTTCCATACCAATCTCCGCCGCCGTCGTATTTGATGCGCGCAACCGATACCGGGTTTTGGGCAACTACGGACTGCGTCGCAAACAATACCGCGAATATCATCAGTAAAAACAGGTATTTGGGAGATAATTTCATATCGAATTTACATTGGCAGATTAGCGTTTGTTTTGGCTTTTTTGTTGACAACACAGCGTTGATCCGAATCCGGAACGTTCAGATTGTTTACCCGGAAAACCACTAAAAGTTTCTGAAATTGGCAAATCCCCTAAAAAGGCAAAGACAGTGCTTCAGAAGCCTGTCTTTAACTTTTTTTGCCGGAAAAATCCGGCATAACTATGTTTGCAATTTCGCAGAATGCGCGACAAAAACCGGTTTATCTGGATTTTTGCGCAAATTCACGGCGTTTGCCGCGGGAATTTAATCCCAACTGACTGAGCAGGGAACGCACGCCGAACCAACCGATTCGCGCAAAACCATAATCCGGTGTATTCAACCGTTTGTTGATTTTGTATGCACCGAATTCCGGGTTTTGCCGGACGATGTGTTTCACTTTTTCCTCAACAGGAAGGGTTGCCGTATCTATTATGGATTGTTTACGCGGCTCTTCCGTAGCGGCTGTTGCAGCGGAATTGGGTAAATTGGGCAGTTTTGGCGCAGCTGCCGTTGCCGCTTGCTCACGATTTTCGTACCGTGGTGTGGGTGGCGTTTGCGCTGTTGGTGCGGTATTCGTTACCGGTTTTGGCGCGGCTTCTTTCGGCTGCGCTTTAACCCGGGATTCCGAAACCACTTCAACATATTGCGATTCTTCAAATTTGTTCACCGCTTCCTGCACCGAGTCGTAAACATCCAAAATGTGATGAAATTCCAGAAGTTCAAAAATTTCATATACATCCGGGATCATCTGCACCAGTTTCAGATCGCCGTTATTTTCCCGGATCGATTTGATTTCACTGATGAAAATCCCCCAACCGGCGCTACTGATGTAGTCGACAGCACCCAAATCAATTATGATTTGGTAACGCCCCTGTTTGAGCAAAGCATTCAGCGAACGCTCTACTTCGGCGGAGGTCGTTGTGTCAATATAACCGCCCACTTTAATAATAGAAATCTGGTTGTGGGATCCGGCGTTAAGCGTTGAGACTTGAATTCCTTCCATTCAATCCTCCGTCAGTCATTATATCTTTTTTATCATCGAACTTTATATTCATTTTATACAGAAAAAAATCATTTTTGTGAATAATGATATTGTCAAAGATACAACATCATTTACTCAAAACAACCCGGACGATTTTTAATTTTCGTCATCTTTATCCGGTTGATCGACACGGGTTTCTTCATATCGCTGAAGATTTCCAAATGCTGTTTTATGCGCTTTTCCGCGTGCGGAAATCAGTTTTTCTTTGCTGCGCACAGATGAATTTATCGGTGCGGGCGCAAACGGCATATCTATCGCCGGCTGATCTTCGCTGCGGAAACCGACCAGCACTTCGCCATCGAGCGTCAACAGCGGCGTTCCCGGCGGTTTGAGGCGCCGTTTTCCACCGCGCTGCACAAACGATTCCCGGCGTTCTTTGGTATTCAGTTTGGCACGTTTGAGTTCTTCGTAAATCAGCACCGGCGGCATTTCCACAAATCCGTATTCTTCCGTATTCAGCAAATCGCTGATTTTTTTCGGGCCGTAATGCGGGTATCTGCGGATGATGTCATACATTTTCGTTTTCAATTCCACACTCATATGGCGCAAACCGAGGTTGGTGTATCCGTGAAGCATTTCGCGAAGCAAATCGTAGCCACCTTCTTCGTAAATTTTGCGATAGCGGTAGAAAGTGGATGACGAAATTCCGGCGATTTTGCAGGCTTCCGCCACGGTCAATTCATCGTATTCCTGAACAGCTTCGAACATATCCTGGAAACCGTTCACTTTTACATCAACAGCCGCCATGTTTTCTTTGATGGCAACCAATGTAATATCGTCGTTTTGTTCGAAACCGCCGGTAAATGTCAAAATATCATTTTTCAGCGCGTTCACAAATTCGACAACATCCAAATGCCCGAATTTACGGATGGCGGATAAAAATCGCTCATCACCATACAGCTCGCGCTGTGCGTTCATCGCTTCGGTGATGCCGTCGGTGTAGAGCACCAAAATGTCATCCGGGTGGAGCCGGATGCGGTCTGCCTGCACCCGTTCGCCAAATAATTTGATATCCGGCAAAGTAATGCCCACCGGGAAACCCGATGGATTGAGGTAATAGGTTTCTTTGCTTTTTCCGCGATACACGATCATCGGGTTGTGACCGGCGCTGGCAAATGAAACCGTCCGTTCGCGGGAATCGAGAATCACATAAAACATGGTGACAAACATGCCCCGGCGAATATCGTCTGTCACAAAACTGTTCACTTTGGTGAGCACTTCGGCCGGATTTTTGTTGGCGCGCGCTTCCAGCCGCAGCGATGTGCGGATCATCGTCATCACCAACGATCCGGGAATGCCTTTACCGGAAACGTCTGCAACGCAAATGCCGATGCTCTGGTCATCGACTTGCACAAAGTCGAACAAATCCCCGCCCACTTCTTTTGCGGATTGATAATACGATGTAATATCGTATCCGACCACATCCGGGAAATCGTTGGGCAGCAACATTTGCTGAATTTCCTGGGCAACCTGCAACTCTTTCTGGAGCCGCTGTTGCTCGATCACATTTGCCTGCGCTTCGCGGAATTTGCTGGTCACTTCGCTAAAAGCCTGGGCAATTTCCCCGATTTCATCGCGGGCGTCGATGTCAATTTCCTCCTGATCCACCTGTCCCCGGGCAACTTGCCGCACCCATTCTGCCAATCGGTGGAACGGTTTGGTAATTTGCGTGACCATCCAGCCAATCCCGAGGATGCCGCCAAACATCAAAATACCGAGGAAAATAACCCAGCGAACATTTTCGCCGGCAATTTTATTTTGAATATGCTCGTCGTCCACCTGCAGCAGGGCGTAACCGATCGGATCGATATCGCCGGTTTCCGGGCGAACGGGTGCAATAAAATAATAGCACAACCGGCCATCCACTTCGGATTCGTAAATGGTAATCTGGCTATCGCTCTCCATCACGCTCAATTCATCGATCAACAATTTTTGGTTGATCATTTCGCGATCAAACGGATAAACCGCAATAATTTCCCAATCTTGCCGGGCGATCATTGCGCGTTGCACCAGATCCGGGCGGTTTTGCTGAATCGATTTGGCGTTCTCCGCCAGAATCAAATCCTGCTCTTCGCGGAGCAGTTCGTAATTGGTTTTTGCGAAATCCTGGGCAATCGCCCGGACATCCGCAAACAGGTTCTTTTGCACATTGGATTTTACGCTCGGCACCACCGCAAAATATGCGATGGCTGTCACCAAAAACATCCCTAAACATGTGAAAAGAAAAAACTTACGCCGCAGCGACATGGAATTGTAATATGCAGAAACAGACGATTCAATAGCCGCATCGCGGGTTTTTGTGAGGCGCAGTTCGTTGCCTTCGGCAGTGATGTTGTATTGGATATCGTCCATCAGGCGGCGCATCATCAAAATGCCCAAACCACCCTTTTTCCCGATTTTGACGTACTGATCCAGATCCGGGTTTTTCAATTGCCGCGGGTCGAAGGTTTTCCCTTTATCGATGATCACCAGCGTAACGCTCAGGCGACGCATAATCGCCCGGATGGTAATTTTACCATCCTTTACGTTCTGGTAACCGTGCCGGATGATGTTGGTACAGGCTTCATCCACCACCAGTTTAAAGGAATTCACTATTTTGGGAGAAATCTTGTATTTCTTGCCGATGTGTTCAATAAAATCGCGAACCGATGCCAGTTGGGTCATCGCGGCGGGAACAACAAGTTCTTCCTTGGAGATATTTTTGAACATTCTCTTGAATCAGTTTTTCAATAAAATTAGTTTGCCATCACCCGATTACCAAACGATTTTTTGGGATAATCATTCCGTATTTTTATAAGTTTACAGAATTTAGCCCCGAAAAAACACGTGGCAGATCAGCGTGTTCGAGTTATTGATTATTACTGCGTTTTATACGATCTTCGACAACCCCGATTGCATCCTGAAGTTTTTTGTTATATGGATATTTTTCCGATAATCTGCGGAAAATTTCCAGTGAGCGTTCATATCGACCGGCCAGGAAGTGGTCCATTGCCTCAGCATATTGGCTCTCGGATTCCGGATCCATTTTTTCCCGGCGTGTGCCCAATTGCAATCGGGTTTGATCCAGATATTGCCGGAGCGTTTCGTTGGTCGGATCGAGCCTGATCGCTTCCTCAAAAACGGTCAGCGCTTCGGTATATTCTTCCGCACGGAGCAGCGCCAATCCGCGAATCAGGAATTGCTGCAAGCGAATCCGGCGGGTGAGCGTGTTGATTTCATCACGCAATGCCTGGCTGGCCGGCTGATCCGGATCGGGCGAAAGAATCATCGCCTCGCTGAGCACCTGCAACGCATCCGAATAATTGCCCAACCGGAATTTCTGGCGGGCATCCTGCACCAGTGTGCGCACTTCTTCGCTCAACTGGCGTTTGGTGGAATTGGCGGCTTCGGTTAACACCGGGTCATCCGGGCGCAATTCCAACGCCTGATTAAATTGCATCAACGCGTCCGTATATTGCTTATTTTGCAGAAGGTTACGACCACGTTCAAAATAGATGTTAATCTGTTGTTGGGTTTTCGCAGCCAACTCTGCGTCCACAGCTTGTTCGATGGCTTCATTCTGGCGTTTCTCAAATTCCCGTTCGATAAATCCTTGCGAGCTGTCGAACAGCGCCTGCGCGGTAGTGTTGAACGGGTCGTCCTGAATGACGCGCTGGAATTCAACCGATGCTTCAAAATAATTTGAGTTGTCCAGATAATCTTTTCCGCGCTGCATACTTTCGGAGATGCGGCGCTGGCGTTCCTGCGTTTTGGTGCTTTCGACCAATTCTTTTTCTCTGGCGATGCGGTTTTCATCAGCCTGCAATATTTTTTCCTCGCGGGATTTCCCGAGGTTGAACGTCACCGAAAAACGGTGCGATGCGCTGAATGCGTTATCCGTGCTCAAGTTGCCGAACGCGTAATCGATATTCATAAATTTGTATTCAACACCAGCACCAAACGACGGCGTATTATTGTCGAACCCAACCCGGATGTTGCCCATATTCTGGAACTGGTATTCCGCGCCGGTGTGAAATGCGCTGGTGCCGTTTTCTATTTGCACATAACTGAGCAGCACATTCAATTTTCCGCTTAATCCCAACGGAATGCCTTTCATCAGCCCGATGGACATCTGATTGGCCAGTGTATCCTTGTTTGCCGAAAAATTCAGCTCCGGTTTAATCAAATTCTGATAATGGAACCCGACGGAAACGCCACTGAAAATCCCATCCTGAAAACCGGGACGATACATTAATCCGGCATCCAGCCCGAATGCGCTGTTATCCTGTCCGGTAAGCGATATAGATTGTTGGTGCACTTTAAAGGTTAACCCCGGTGTAAGCCCCCACCAAATTTTTTTGGCGTAAGCGATGTAAATTTCGCTGAAATCGTAACTAAATGTTGAGCCGTCTGTTGCGTTGGATTCATCCGTGAATAAAATATCACCCACGCCAATACGCGAATACCCGACACCCACACTACCCAATTGAAGGGTGGGAAACACGAACCCGATGAAATCGTAACTGACGCCGGCCAACGCCAGCGGACTGCGGAACAGCGTGAACGACATGCGCGGCACATATTCCAAACCTGCCGGATTCCAATAAACGGCCGATGGATCATCCGCCATTGCCACATATGCTCGCCCCAGTGAAAACGCGCGCGCGCCTGCGCCTAGCTCGTGCAGCGGGTTTTGTAAGCCGGCATCCTGTGCAAGACCGGTAATATGTGTCCCCATCAACAGCGTTAACGTGATGGATATACTCATTTGCCGGATTATTTTTCTTAGTTTACTCATGTTCTGTCCATTGCTCTATGTTGAATACAACCGCAAAGCATTTTTTACAAATTTAATATTTACACTATTTTACGAATGCAACCTTTGTGGTGTACTGCCGCCCGTTGGCTTCCAGAATTGCGATGTAAACACCGTTCACCACAGTTTGCCCAACATCGTTTTTACCATTCCAGAACAGCGTTCTGTTATACAACCTGCCGCCGCTATCCAGCCCGGATTCGGTTTGGCGATAGACCAGTTGACCGGTGAGGGTATAAATGCTGATGGTCGCTTCGCTGCCGCTTTCCATTACGAATGAGAAAAAGGTCAGCCCCGAGCCGTTGTTGCTGTCTTTCCCAAACGGGTTGGGATAGTTGCGGAACGCCACTTCCGGGTCGCCGGAAAGAATGGTAATACCGCCGGACTTGATCGAACCGGAATTGATGATCGGTGTGCCGAAACCGTCCAGCACATCTGCCGGATTTGAGGATGCGCCGCGTGCCCACACATTGCTGATCGACAGATTGAAATTGCGGTTCAGCTGTGCGCCGGATAAATCGATGCGCAACACCAGACTGTCGCTCTCGCCGGCTGGAATCTGCAACGGCTGGTCAAATATCAGTTGCACCGGATTCGAACCCGGATCAGATATTGCCACGCTAATCAATTGATCCGGTGGTGTTGCATTGCCGTTCGGGCTTGTTTGATAAAATCCCCAACTGACCATTTCCATTCGTGACAACAAATTTTGGATATCCGGCACGTTGGATTCGTTTTCCGTAACACGAATATGAATCGAATCCACTCGGATAATTTCGGCAGGATTCGGGTTTCTGAACGCCAAACCGAACACCGCCAGATTTTGCTGTCCGGCTGTATAACTGCCTTCGTTCAGCGTCACTTCGTCAATTATGCGCAGTTCCAGCTGGGTCGGCACCATGTTGATGTCAACCGTTTCCGTCGTTGTGTTCACACTGGCAGTGGTTTGCGTATTTTCATCCAGCGGAATTTGAGTGAGCCGCAACGTTGCCGTGGTACTCACATTCCCGGCCGGCGCGGTGATGTTCCAGCTGACAATCGCGCTGTCCACACCTGCATCAATTGTGAAATTTTGCGTTGCAGGCGTTCCCGCATCAATTGTAAATGCTGAACTGATATTCGTTAATTGGACCGTTCCGCCACCGGTCGCATCGGCGCCGCCAAAATTGTCATTTTTAATCACGGCGCGAATGGTGAATTGCTCGCTTGCGGTGAGACTGAATGCCGGATCCGGTGTGTAAAACTGCAAATTGGTTTTTGGCTCGACGGTAATGCCGGTCGAGTCGTTGTTCAGTTGAACCGGATCGGTTATTCCGGGATCACCATTTTGATCGCGTCCGGAGATCACCAATTTGATTTGCTGCGGCGATCCGCCGGAGATGATCGTTGGCGAACTCACTTTCCAGCGAATGGTGTTATCCGCATTGACAGATTTTGTGGAATCGCCATCGAGAATGGTGTAGCCCTCCGGCAATTCGAGCGTTCCGCGTTTTTCGATCACCGCACCGACAAAATCGGTGAGCGCTGAAACCGTGAACACCTGTCCGGTAGAAACCGTGCTGAGCGGCTGGCTGGTTATATCATTTAACAATTGCAGCGACAGAATGCTTGCCGAAACCGGTTCGGCAATTTGCACATCGCGGCGAACGCTATCGACCGACACAAACGCGGTTGAACCGGTGTTGGCGTCGCGGGCACTTCGGGTAATCCGCGCTGTCAAATGGGACGGATCTGCGAGTGCGGTAAGTTGCTGAACCAGTCCCTCCAATTGTTGATTCAGTTCCCGCTGGCGCGCATCGCTGCCGCCGCTTTCATCCACCTGATTGGCGGATTGCAGCATCAGCAATCGCGATTTTTCAGCGCGGGTTTCGTTGATCTGGTTTAACAATCCGGCTATCGCGGAATTTTCTTCTGCGCGAACCTGCCACTCTACCGGCTGATCGATGCCAAACGGTTTTGTGGGGGTTTCGCCATCGAGCAAGAATAATTTTTCACCGAGCGAAAGGGTCACTTCACCCGTAGGTGTTGCGAGTACGCCGGCTTCGCCGAGATTGCTGACCACCGCCCGATAGGTGATGGTATCGCCCTGGCTAACCACATCGTTAAACAGCGTTTCCACCACATTGCCAGTAATCGAGAGGTTTGCCCGTTTTTGGAGCGTGATTTTGAGCGTGTCGCTGTCTTCCGAAATAGCGTTGTTTATCGCAGAAACCGCCCGGATATCCAGCGCAAAATTCAACGTTTGACCGCTGGAAGTCGTGTCGGGCAGATCCAACTGCCACTCAACCAGACCGTTATCCAAAATATTTGCTGTCAGCGAATCGACGGCAAAATAATTTTGCGGCAGGCTCAACTTCGCCCGTGCCGTTGAAAAATCGCCGACCAGTTGCGGTTGCAAAAAGATGCGAACGCGCTGTAAACCGGATGCGGTAATTTCGGTTGTTCCTGGTGCGTTGATGTAGGCAGCGCTTATGGTTGCGCCGCCGGTTTCAACCACCTGCATGTTAAATGATGCGACTGTGTCCGCAGCAATCGCTGCGTAATCATTCGTATTTTCATCTTTTGCGGTATCAGCAACAATCCGTGCTGTAAAGTCATAATTATTTGGCGTGATACCGGTATTCGCCTGCAATTGCCAGATAAATTCCGCACGATTGTTGATCAATTTCCGGCGGCGTTCGGCTGTGCCGTTCGAAATGGTAAACTGGGTATCGTCGTATTCCAGCGTAACATAAACGCTGTCATTCGGCAGCAGTTTTGCGGTTCCGGTATTCGTCACAAATCCGCGCAGGGTGAATGGCTGTTCCGGTGCGACGATATCTGCGCTGGCGATCAGGCTGTCTGCCTGCAACAGCGCTTTCTGCACAACACCAACGTTGAACGCAGATGTTTTTTGCAAAATATCCGCCGGTTTATTCCGGTTTGCATCGGTTGCTGCGGCTTGCAAAATTGCAGAAATTTGTGGTTGTCCGCTCGGCACATCTGCGTCGGCAAATATGCGCACGGTAGCATCTTCTGCTTCCCCGGTGCCGATTGAAATATCTGCGCTGTCACCTACGGCTGAGCCCACAATTTGGAAACTTGTCGGTACTTTGACAGTCACTTGATTATTACCGGTCGTTGTTGCTTCGCCGCTATTTTCCACCCAAACACGCACATCGAACCACTGTTCTGTGCTGATGGTGCCGTCGATAGCACCGTCCGGTGCGATAATTTCTGAGAATACGCTCAGTTGCGCACGATTTACCAGCCAGAAACCGATCGTATCTGCTGCCGGTGGCGTGGCACCGCCGCTGATGTCAATGCCTTCGGCGCTGACAGAAATATTCAGCGAATCTGCCAAAATGGACTGTGGCGAATTACCGCGTGTGCCGTTTTGGACGCCTTCCGACGAAAGCAAATTGGCGTTTGGCGCGATAATTTTCCAGGTTACGGAAGTGGAATCCGGCGAGATTGTCCGCTGCGTATCCGATAGGGCAACGAATCCATCCGGCAGGCTGATGGTTGCGGTTCGCCCGGTTGGGGCAACATTCCCGCTAAAAGTAAGATTGGTAGTAACCGAAAACTGTTGCCCGGATGATACCGTATCACGTCCGGCAACCGGCGCACTAATTTGCAAATTGCCAACGGTAACCATTGCTGATTCAACAATTTCAACATCGGCGCTGGATTCCGGCACGCTGGCAAAAGCAGTTGCATTTGTGTTTTCATCCTTAATTGCGGCTGTGTCGATCACCGCACGGATTGGCGTGGTACCTAAATTTGTCAGGCTATTGATATAGAAACTGCTGCTGCCAATGCCGACACCGTTCGTCAAAACGACATTTATCGATTGCGTTGTATCCGTCGAGCCATCGGAAAATCTGAAATATGCTGTGTCGATTTCAACCGTCACCGGAACGGTTATTGGCGTAATTCGAGCCGCACCGCTGTTTTGCACCTGAATGGTGACCAACAGGCTATCCCTTCCGGCGGAGAATTGGCTTTCCGTGCTCAGCGAAACCGCCAGATTGGCTTTTTCAACCACCCGCAGATTTTCCAGAATCCGTTCGCCAACACCAATTGCTGCGGCTGCGTTGCTGTTGGAATCCAGTGCGGCGCTGGTCAGGTTTATTTTTATTGAATCCAGCGTTGTTGTGGCAATTGGTGACGCGGTAACTTTCAGCGTATCGAATGTGCCGGTTGCCAATTGGATAACGGTTGTTCCGCTGCTATCGCCGATGGTAAATCCGGTTGGCAGTTGAACTTCCACCGTGTTGGCGTCGGTTGTTCCTGCACCGCCTGTCACCTGATTTTCCACACCAACCCGCAAATCAAAGGTTTGCCCGGTGCTGAGCGTCCGGTCAATTGCACCTGCCGGCGAAATGATGTTTCCGCGAACCGCTAGGCTGGGTGCTGTTTGCACAAGTACAGTTAAGGTATCATTTTCAATTCTGTCCAGACCACTGCTGCCATCTCTGGCAACAGCACGAACAACAAAATCGAAGGTCGCCGGCAGTTGAATATTCACCGGTGCCCGGATGGTCCAGGTCGTATCCACTGAACCGGAAATATTTGTAATCCGCAACGGCGAATTCGTTGTAAAACCGCCGTTTTGTGGTAAAAACAATTGAATATTTTGGCTGTTACCTTGCAGATTCCCGAGGAAATCTACAGTTACATTCAATTCAAATTCCTGGCTGGTGGAGATGGTGCTGTCTGTCGCACCTGCCGGGTTGGTGATTTCAAACGATGAAATATTCACACTGCCACCGGACACAATTTCAACCGAATCCGTTGCGGAAGAATCTGACGAAAATACGCGCTGGTTGGTATTTTCATCCTGAATGGCATTGAGCACCAAATCCCCGCGAATTGCTGCGGTATCCTGAACACTCTGGCTGTTGAGGTAAATTTGACGAGTGCTGTCCAGTTTTACCAAAAACGTCATTGTATCGCTGGGGCTGTTTTCAAACTGAACCAAATTGGGATCGATGGTCACCTTTACCGGAACGAATTCTGCATTTACACCCGCAGTACCGAAGTTGCCGACGGAAAGCGTTACTGGCAAACTATCTGTATCGGTTGAAAAACTTTGCAGTGTCGAAACAGAAATCCGCAAATCCGCTTTGGCAACCGTTCGGACGGCGGTCTGGCGCGTGCCGACACTCACGAACGCCGGTTCACCGGTATTTTCGTCATTGGCAGCTGAATCAATTTGCGCCGTTATGGAAGCCAACGGACTGGCGGTTGCCGGTGCGGTGATTGTCAATGTTACGGAATCACCCGTTGCAAAAGTGAAAATTGAAACCGGCGTGGTATAACCGGCAGGCAACTGAATACTGAGTTGGTTGAGATCGCCCGGCTCAGTATTTGCGGTACCGGAATTGGTGATTTTCATTTTAAAATCAAAGGTTTGCCCGGTGGAAAATTCACCGTCTGTTGCACCTTCGGGTGAATCGATGGATGTCTCCAAAACCAGATTCACGCGATCAACGGTCGTCACAGGAATTGACCGGTTTGTGGAGACAGGATCGGTTGAACCGCCACCGATATCCCGCAGGGCATTCAGAACAACCCGGATGCTATCGACCTCAACAGAGGCCGTTGCCGGTGCCGTAACCTGCCAGCTCACCGTGCCGTTATCGCCGCTGACGGTTTGCGTATCATTTGGTGCGATGTACCCGGCGGGCAATTGGATGGCTGCGGTTCTGCCGGTATCCAAAACGGTATCGAAGCCATAACCAGCCTCAACCGTAAATATTTGACGGGTAGATACTGTGCTATCGGTTGCGCCGACGGGCTGGGTAATTTCCAGACGGGTAACATTAACGCCGCCACTTTCGATAACAGAAATTTGTTCAACGGCGCCCGGAATGCTCACGACAACAGTCGTATCATTATAATTATTGTTTTCATCCTGAAGACTATCGCTCAATAGCGTTCCGGTGAGGTTGGTTGAGGCAATATTATTCAGGGTGTTGATCAGTACAGTTCCCGTTCCCAAACCGGTAGCTTCGTTAATCGAAATATTGATCGTATCTGCAATAGCAGATGGATTCCCGGTAAATTGGATGACATTCAGATCACCAATTTCTACGCGAACCGGAACGAGATTCGGCGTAATGCCGGCCTGACCGGAATTGCGGATTTCAACGGTGATAGGCAAACCGGTGCGACCGGTGGAATAACTGCCAATACTGCTGATGTTGAGGCTCAAGTCTGCGCGGCGTTCCGTGCGCAATCCGGCGATGGTCGCATCGCTGACCAGCACCTGTGCGGCTGCACCTGTGTTTTCGTCCAGCGCAGGCGTTGTAAGTTGAATGCCCAAATTCCGGGCATCCGTGTGGGCGGTTTGCGGTGCCCGCAGGCGAATTTGCTGTGTATCGCCGGTTGCCAAAATCAATGGGTTATTGCCGGAAATCAGTTGATATCCGGTTGGGATGACCAACGTGACTTCGCTGGAGTCACTCGTGCCAGCGAGTCCGCTATTCGAAATGCTGATGTTAACATCAAAAAACTGTCGGGTAGATAATGTCCGGTCTATCGCACCTGCCGGTGAAACGATTGACGCGGCGATGCTCAACTTCGCCCGCTCAAATAACTGAACCGTCAGCAGTTGCGTATCCGGTAACGGCAACCCGCTGCTGCCGTCTGTGGCAGTGGCGGTCAGCGTGAAATCGAATGCCCGTTTCAATGCCTGTTCGGCAGACTCTCCGCGACGTGTGTCGCTGATCAGTTCTTTCAACAACGTATCGGATGGCGCAACGATCAACCAACTGGCGGTGGTAACACCGTTTTGACCGGCGGTAATTTCCAGTGGTGAATTGGTGGTGAATCCGCTGTTATCCGGTAACGCAAGCGTCACTTTCCGGGTGCCGCTAACCAGGTTTCCGGCAAACAACACCTGTGCCTGAAGCGTAAACTGCTGTCCGGTGGAGATAGTGCTGTCCACCGCGCCGGATGGCGTGATGATCGCAAAATTGCTGATCTGAACCGTGCCGCTGTTAACAACGGACACGGTTGCCGTATCCTGCAGAACCGAGGAAAAGACCGTCGCTCCGGCTGGATTGTTGTTTACATCGGTTATGCCCGTTAACTGCAGTGTCCCGCGAATTTCGCTAGAACCGATCTGGCTCTGCGAGATCAACGATATCGTCCGGCTGCCGCGGCTGCCGCTCAATCCAACATTAAACGTCCGGCTGGCATCAGTGCCGTCATCGCTGAAATGGAATACGTTCGGGTCAATTTCTACCAACACCGGAATGCTGTCCGCGCTAACACCGGCTGTGCCCAGATTGCTCACCTGCAACTGAACCTGCATCCCGCTTGTACTCGTCGAGAAGCTGTCCGGCGCTGTAATCGCCAATGCCAAATCCGCTTTCGCGACCGTTTGTATTGCTATTTCCCGGAGTCCGGTAGCGATGGTCGCAGCGTTATTGCTGTTTTCATCCAGCGCGGCACCGGTCAGTTCGGCAGATATCGAGCTCAACGCACTGGCGGTTGACGGTGCGGTTAATTGCAGCGTATCGGCGCTGCCCGTTGCCAAATAAATCGTTGTGTCTGAGGGTGAATATCCGGTTGGCAGCGAAACCAAAACCGTATCCAGTCCGGTGGTTCCGGCGGCGCCGCTGTTGGTGATTGCTATCTGCAGCCCAAAAGCTTGATCGGTGGAAATCACACCATCTATCGCACCTGCCGGTGAAACGATCGACGCGGCGATGCTCAACTTCGCCCGTTCAAACAACTGAACCGTCAGCAGTTGCGTATCCGGTAACGGCAACCCGCTGCTGCCGTCTGTGGCAGTGGCGGTCAGCGTGAAATCGAATGCCCGTTTCAATGCCTGTTCGGCAGATTCTCCGCGACGTGTGTCGCTGATCAGTTCTTTCAACAACGTATCGGATGGCGCAACGATCAACCAACTGGCGGTGGTAACACCGTTTTGACCGGCGGTAATTTCCAGTGGTGAATTGGTGGTGAATCCGCTGTTATCCGGTAACCCAAGCGTCACTTTCCGGGTGCCGCTAACCAGATTTCCGGCAAACAACACCTGTGCCTGAAGCGTAAACTGTTGTCCGGTGGAGATCGTGCTGTCCACCGCGCCGGACGGGGTGATGATCGCAAAATTGCTGATCTGAACCGTGCCGCTGTTAACGACGGACACGGTTGCCGTATCCTGCAGAACCGAGGAAAATACCGTCGCTCCGGCTGGATTGTTGTTTACATCGGTTATGCCCGTTAGCTGTAGTGTCCCGCGAATTTCGCTAGAACCGGTCTGGCTCTGCGAGATCAACGATATCGTCCGGCTGCCGCTGCTGCCGCTCAATCCAACATTAAACGTCCGGCTGGCATCAGTGCCGTCATCGCTGAAATGGAACACATTCGGGTCAATTTCGACCAGCACCGGAATGCTGTCCGCGCTAACGCCGGCTGTGCCCAGATTGCTCACCTGCAACTGAACCTGCATCCCGCTTGTACTCGTCGAGAAACTGTCCGGCGCTGTAATCGCCAATGCCAAATCCGCTTTCGCGACCGTTCGCACGGCGATATCCCGCTGATCGTTGAGTACGGTTGCGGGCACATTGGTGTTAGTATCGTTTGCAGCCGTTTGCAAAGTTACAGAAATAGTATCTAATACACTGGCGATATTTGGTGCGGTAATTTGCAGCGTATCCGCCACACCCGTCTGCAGGGTAAATGTGGTATCGCCGCTAAACAGGTAGTTTGCCGGCAACGATAGATTGAGCGTATTCGAACCGCTGGTTAACGCGGTGCCGGTTTTGCTCACCAACACCCGCAGTCCGAAGCCTTGGTCGGTGGAAACAACGCCGTCAATTGCGCCGGACGGTTCAACGATCGAGGCTTGCAGCGTCAGCCGCGCCTGCGTAACTGTTTCGATAGCGATTGGAACGGTAGCACTCACAAGTGCCGGAGTTCCGCCGGTATCCCGGTATCCGGAAAATTCGATATTTATATTTTGTTGCGGCGAAACCGTATTCGGTGCCCGCACTGCCCAGTACACAACACCGTTATTTGTCCCGATAGAAACCGTTTCATTAGGCGTGGAATAACCCGGCGGTAATGAAATTATTGCGGTTTTTCCGGTATCTACAACATTTGTATATTGATAGCTTGCCGCGATAATAAACGTCTGTCCGGTAGAAACAACGCCATCTTTTGCTCCTTCGGAAGAGTCAATAACTGCAACAACTGTTACGTCATCCGTTGACAATTCAATGGTTTTCACATCGCTGGTATCTGCAATAAATGCGGCGGCATTGGAATTGGTATCCAGCGCTGCGGTTGCCGGGCCGATGCTCAGCACAAAATCGGATGTGTCGCTTGTTGCAGCCAACGCAGTAAACAGATATTCAATTGTATCTCCGATTGTCACGGTCTGGTCTTCCAAACCGGAATCCAGACTATAAACAGCGTTCGGGTAAGTGAGCAACGCCTGCGCTGTATTCGGCAAAACGCCTGCCGTACCGTTGTTTTCGATAACCCCTTTGAGGGTAAATTGTTGGGTGCCGACGACCATCGGACCATCCACCCAACGGGCAGCCAACGCGGCGCGCCGCTGGATTTCCATTTCCAAAGTGGCAGCATTCGGACCATCAATCAACGCGGGTGTAACGCCATCGCCGCTCAACGAGGTATCGGTAATGACGGCACTCAGAACCGAAACCCTGGCTGTATTGCCCGCCCAGATTGGAATATCGCGGGTTTCATCCGGGAACATGCGAATGGTCAGCGTATCGCGGGTTAAACCGGCATCGAGGTAAAATCCTTTGTTTCGGAAATCGAGGAAAATGGTAGTGCTGTCGTCAACTTGCAACGGACCGGAGCCGGGTTTCAGGCTCAAATCGAGCTGCCAGTTGAATGATTGCAACGTAGAAACCGTTTCGTCAATCGCACCGGCGGGACTGGTAATTGCGCCGCTGAACACCAGCGTAGCACGTTCCAGCACATCGACCGTATCTTCCGGGGTGGGATTGTTAAAAGTGACAACCGTATTGGGTCTGCGAATATCGTTATAGCGAATTTCCGCCCTGCCGCGATATTGACCATTGGGAATATTGTTGGACAACCGGAAAAATCTGCGGACGAGTAAGGTATCGCTACCCAACAGCGTATCCACCGCAACGGGATCCTGGCTTTGGAGACTCCAGAAACTGCTCGCATCGCCGTCTGCCGCATCTAAAAAGCGGCTGGTAATGCTGCGGATTTGCGCAGCCGATTGCCCTGTATTACGTAAATAATATCTCGCTTCAATATTTTCCGCGCCAGCGATCATCGTTACCGGGCTCAGCGACAACGAATCCACAACGATCGTTGCCGGACTGATTACGGCGATCTCATTTGCAACCGTCGTATCGAGCGCCGTCAGGGTATCGCCATTGGATAAATCGCCAAAAAGATGGAACGAAACATCAAAATTTCCGGTGCTGAAACCAACGGGAATCTGTTTGGACTGGAAAAATATTTCGCTGGTGTCATTCCCGGAGATCACAAAAGATTCAGCGACATTTGCGCTGTAAGTAAGCGAACCGTCCGTAAATTCGATAAATGAGCTATCGCGATCCACCAATAAATCGGTGGAACCGGTGTTGATAAATCTGGCGATAAACTGTGTCGTTTGCCCGGCGACAACGGAGTCCGGCGCCAAACTGCCGGTATCATATGAAACGATCACACCGGTCTGGATTTCAAAGCTTTGTTGCCGGATGATACTGATATCGCCGTTGTTCAAACTGACAATCGCGTTGACGTTGACAACACCTGACCGTGCGGAAAGCGGGACTGTAAAATCCCAGTTCAATTGCGATGGAATTCCGGATTGAATGGTAACCACCGAATCAAAGGCTTCTATCGACAGCAACTCGTTATTGTCTGCATAGCGGAGTTCCAAACGCGTGGAATCGCCGTCATCGGTTTCCAGATCAACCATCGTGTTATTTTCCAAACTGAGGGTTGCCGTGAGCAAATCGCCGATAATTGCGGCGTTATCAGACAACGCGAGTGTTGCGTTTATATTCACAGAATCGCCGACGGTGATCGCCGTATTCGTAGAAATATCCGTGAACGATTGTGCATCGCCAAACGCGCTGCCAAGCACATTGGCAGTCACCTGATAGGTACCGGTTGTGTTGAGGGTTATCGGCGAAAACTGCAGCGTTGTATCTGTATTCGCTCCGATAAATGCCGGTGAGTTGGTCAAATCTACCGGAACGGTGAAGGTCGTATTCAAATCGGTAATTTTTTTGAGCACCAGTTGGGTGGAACCGCTGAGCACCAACGGCGTGCCGCCGTTATTGGTCACCCGAACATGAAATGTTGCCGTTTCGCCGGGACCGTAGCCGGTGGTATCGAGGAATGTTGCTGTATTTGCGATATCCGGCGCCGTGAAAATTTGCAGCGTTTTCAGGCTGAGCGTGGTATCGATGAGGCTGGCGCCGCTGTTCACATCTTCCCCGCTGACGATTGCGCCAAAGAATACCGGGAAATCGTTGGTGAGCAAATTACCCGGAATATCCACGGAAAATTGCACATCGGTAGTCGCGCCACTGGAAAGCGTCACCGGCAGATTATTAGTGAGCAACTGCACCGGATAACCGAGATCATTATTTAAGGCATTTTTTATCACCAGCGACACATTGTCCAGCATTGCCGGGGCTGTACTATTGTTTTGCACCGTTGCGGTAACAATCAAATCCTGCTGCCCGACGTATGCGGAATCGCGTGACGTTGCGTTTTTTACAATTGAAATTGCCGTTGCCGCCAATGTGGCCGCGGCTTGCACTTCCAGATTTACGTTGGTTGCCGTGGCGCTCAACGCTGATCCGGAAATTGAATCCGCACCGGTTGCACTTGCAGCCAGCGAATACGTTCCGGCCGGAACGGCAGCCGGCACATCCAGCCGGAACTGCACGAGTTGGGTTGTCCCACTTGCCAGCGAAAACGGCAATTCAACCGGGCTGACCCGCGTGGCGGTGATCCCTGAACTGACATTCAGCGAAACTGTATCGATATTTGCGATTGCCCGGAAATCGCCGGAAACGCCGTTCTGCAAACGCGCGGAATAAATAATGCCGCTTTGTCCCTGGCTGACCGTATCCGGTTCGATGGATTCCAGGCTAAATGAAAGCGCTGCTGGACGGAAAACCGTGACCGTTGCCGGATTGACCGCGCCGGTATCGCTCAGCGTTGTGCCGAATCGCAATTCGGTAGCTTTAAATCGCGCATCAACAATGCTGTTTCCGGTAGTTGCTGCGCCGCCAATATCCAGCGAAAACGCAAACTGGGCGGTGTCACCGGCGGCAATAGTTACCGGCAGTGCCGTTAGAATGCTGCCGGAGATTCCGGTATTCCCGGAAAACAGCAACAGCGAATCAACTTGAATAGAAGTTGTCGCGTTCAGGTTTTTTAACCGGACAAATGTATTCAAACCGCTTTGCCCCTGCACCACTTGTGCGGGTGCGGTCACTTTCTGAATTTGCAAATCCGACGCCGGAATTGCGGATCGGATTTCCAGCGAATCGAGATCAGTACCGGCGAGTGTGTAGCTTTTGCCGGAAAGCGTATCGAGATAGCTGATGCTAACATCCAGCGGATCAAATCCGATTGCCGAATTTGGGTCAACCGTCAGCGTGTAGCTCAGGTTCGATAATCCCCCGCCGCCGGTTACGGTAACCGGGAACGCGGTTGATGGGGTTAAAATATGATTGTTGTTAAAAATGAGGTCAACATCGCCGGAATTAATTCGCGCATCTGCTGCGCCGCTATTCTGGAGATCAATATTCAACACGATGCCGGTTTGCCCGGGAACAACCAGATTGGTTGACAGCGCTGCGTTCGTGATACTCAAACTGGATCGGGAAACCACATTAAATTCGTTTGCAACTGCCGCCGTAGTTGTCAAAGTATCTGCGATATCGGAATTTATATCGACCAATCGATAAGTGGTCAACGCGTTATCCGTTCCGGTCGGGTAATTACTGGCGATGTTGAAATAAAACGTTACGGGCGAGCTGTTTGTGTTCGCCGGAATCGAAAGGGTTGTCGTTTCCTGCGGACGAATGCCGCTTAATTGCGATGTTGCCAAAGTGACATCGTTTGCCAGATCGATTTCTGCGGTTGCCCTGTTGGTGCCATTGTTTCGGAAAGTGAGGGTTACCAAAACAGAATCGCGCCCCTGCGAAACGGTGTTGGGTGCAACACTAATCGTGTTGACGATAACATTCGGCACCCGTTGCACTAAAATTTGTTGTAAACCCGTAGTTAACGTGGTATCAAATGGCAAACCGTTGCGGAAGCCGCTCAGGGTAACGCTGGACGGATAGTCATTGGTGTCGTTGTTGGATAAAATTTGATTTGTCGTAAACGTAATTGCAACCGGCGCCCCGCCACCGGGAATTGCAAAACTCTGGTCGAGATAAACCGTGTCATCGGAGAAGCTCAAAAATGATCCGGTTGGCGAAAGCGTTACATTCCCGCTCCCGGTGTTCGATAGCTGCGCGGTAAACGTTGCCGGACGCCCTTCTGTAACAGTTGACGGTGTTAAAGCGGAAAGTGTAATATCGACATCAAACAGTTGCAGCGAATTGGCAGGCAACAGAATTGTGCCATTTAACCGGTTATTTGTCCCGGTTCCTGCCAACGTCAATTCCGGCGTAAAGCTGCTGATTGAAAAATTGGAATTGATGGTTGTTGTCGCAAATTGAAGGGTATTTGCACCGGGCAAAACCGTGCTGCCGGATGCGAGCGCTGCACTAAAAGTGGTTGCCCCTTCGCTGAATTCGAACAACGTTCCGCTGCTGTTTAATGTAACTGTTCGCGGTGAGGGGTTTTCAATCTGCACGGAAAAACCCACCGAAGCACCGGGATCTGTAACTGTCGGCGACAAACTGCCCGCAACGTAATTCAAATGATAAACATGCAAATCCAGCGTATCCGTTCCGGCAATAATTGCCCGGAAAAAAGTGGAATCTTGTGCAACATCCGTCGAAACAACGTTGGTTACCCGACCGTTGGAATCGGTGATTAATTGATCGGAATCGAAGTTTACGGTATAGCCGGGCAACGCCTCAAAATCGATGGTTGTGCCGGATACCGGGTTGCCGAACGCATCCACTGCCCGAACGGTAAATGTAACTTCTTCACCAGCAATCGCGGCTGCGCTGTCCTCTCCGGCAATGCCGCGCAAAGTGATCAGCTCCAGCGCCGTTGCTGCTCCGGTGGTTACTGTTGCGGTTACGTTTGCGCTATTGGCAGTATTGGTGCCATCCGTCCATTGCGCGGATAATAATTGCGGCGAACCGGTTTGCCCGAGTGTCCACGATGTGGCGGCTTCGCCGGCGACGTTGGTTGTGCGACTAACCGGATTGACACTCCCGCTAACCGGAATAAAACTGACTGTTGAATCTGAAATGGGGTTTTCGAATTGATCCACCAACCGGAACCGCACGGAATCTGCCAGCGCCTGACCGAACTGCCCGGCAACGCTGCTGTTAGATACAATTAAAATGCTGTCAGGTGCATCTGCTATTGCATAAGCCGTAAATAAAACAGATAAAGGGGTCGTATTTGCGTATGCCCGAACCTGATATGTCCCCACTTTTGTTCCAAAAGTTAACTGTGTTCGAGCAGTACCTGTCGTTGGGCTGGTTGAAATAAAGTAATTGGTTAATGTCGTATTTTGTGAACCCGAGGGAATACTTTCGATGACAAAACTAACCGGCACATTTGCAACACCATTGCCGTTCGCATCTCGTACTGTGATTTCGAAATCCTGTCCATTGGGTAGCTGCGAACCAACAACGCCAACTGAATCTGCAAGCGGGGTAAGCGTCAACGTATTGGCAGTAGTAACTATCACAAATGGGACGAGAGCGGAGTAGCTTTGCCCCGTTTCAGCCCGAGAATAAATTTCTGTCAGAAAATTTACAGTACCTTCCCGGTCATCCGGAATATCCAGTTGGTAGGTTAAATTGACGGAATCCTTTACCGCAAATGGTGGGAACTGAACAATCAAATTTGTACCATTGTAAAACCATGTGGCAATATTGCCCAATACTGTAGATTGGGCTTCCGATGGCGGGTTTGGGCTGTTCAACAGAAAAAAACTCTGTTCATTATCAACCACAGCCTCAGTTAAACGAATATTCGGCACAACTGCGCCGCCAAAAGCGGGTGTTATCCGAACAACATCTGCTTTTCCCATTCCGTCCAAATATGTGTTGGGCTGATTCAAATCCAATGCATTTACATTAAGCGTAAACTCTTGGTTTTGCGTGCCTTGCACTACGGTGTCAGCATCTGCATTTAAAGACAAATTGGCAGATAAATTGGTATTTGCAGATGGGTAATATAAAATTGCCAGTTCATCTTCGAGAAAATTTTGATTATACAAAAATTGCAATTGATCGCTGACGGGGCTTTCCGCAAGTCTGATTCCAACGGTGGCTCCAATCGGATTCCCCCCCGTTAATGTACCAGGCGTAAGATATTGTTTTTTGATAATATTAGTCGTTTCATAAAAAACAACCTGCATGGTAAGCGAGGCGCTATCAGGGTATGGCAATTGTTGTTTGTTTATTTCGGTGTATTGAACCAAAAATCGGCGATACGGAAAGGTACCAATTGTTAACGTATCGATACCGGCGTTTGGTGCTTGATAACGGATATCATCCCAAGTTGCAGCGATCAAAGTATCCGGTGGGTCATTTTGAGGCATTGTTGTCAGGTCATCATTACTTGAAATAAAATCGTTGTTCGTCGCATAATCATGAAAAGACATCCAGCCGTTACTGCTCACATATAAAGTATTGTAGTCTGTGCCATAAAAATTAAAGGAAAATGGCATTGGAACGCTATAAACGAGATCGTTATTGACAGGCGTTAGTCGGTGACCAGAACCAATATTAATCCAGTGAAAACTGGCATCGGTGGAACTGCCAGTGTTATCAGCCCATTTGAGACCCTGATTACTTGGACCACCTTTATCCGCCCACACCTGCAGCGGCAAACTGACGCACAAAAGGATGAGTATTAAACGCGTAACGCTATTCATCATACAAATTTCCGTTAGTTGAATTCGATAGTGATGCCGGAAAGCGCAGTTTGCGCGCGGCTGTGGGCGGCTTCGACAGTTGCAGCATCGAAAACCGTGATCCGGTAATCCTTCACCAGGGTGTTGACCGGTGCGATTGTCAGCCGCAGCGATTTGCCACCGCTGAACTGTTCACTGATCCCCCGGAGGTCCAGCACCAGTTGGCGGGCAGGCATGTGAAAATGCCATTGGATGGTGCCATCTACCGCAGGTGAATCCGTAGATTTGCGCGTCCAGACCGGTTCGCCGTCCAGTTCCGCAGAAATGAGGCTCAGCTCAAAACCGATCGAATCGCGAACCGCCAAAAACTCGTTGGTTGCACCCATTGCCGCCCGGTTCAGCGTAATGACAGCATCCGGTAACTTCCCGTCGCTATCCGCATTGGCTACGGCAGATTGCGCCATTGCCGCAGCGCCGGTCAGCAGCAACACAGAAAGGCCGAACACAACAATAAAAATATGCTTTTTTGCATAAAGATGCGTCATTTTACGAATCCTGTTTTAGTAGATTGTATATTATCAGATACGAAAATATCCTGCAACCATAAAATATATGGTGATTCCAATCACAGGTAATTGCATGTAATTCGTATTTGGCAGGCACCCAACCCCAATAAAACGCGACACCGTGTAGCCTTTTGTTACATAATATTCATTAAATGAAATTATTCTATTATTCTCGGATCTCCGGATTCCGTAACGGGCTACCGGTTTTCAACTGTTTACTTCTCAAAATTCAGGCGATTGAATCATGCGGTTCACACATTTGCGAACCCTGTAACAATATCTTTTGAATGGATAAAAATCCCAAATTTTCGATCCGTTCATACCCGGAACCGTAAACCCGAACCGCTACACTATGCCTTTGATCATCTGCAAAAATTCCCGGCCGTCATTTTCTACCAATCGCAAATTTTTCAGCGCTTTTTCGAATTGCGGGTTGATCCGGGTGGCTTCCCGGAAGTTGTCCAGTCCGTCCAGAAAATGTTGCCGGCACTGCATCAAATGGATTAACGCAAGGTAGTGCCACAGGTCAGGGAATGCGGGGTTTTGCTGCAACGATTCGGAAATTTGCCGTTCGTAACTCTCCATCGCGCTTTTGGACATTTCCGTTTCGGAATACAGCAGCCGCAGGAAAAATTTATAGCCGATCACTTCCGGCGGCACTTTTCGCAAAAATTGTTGTTCCCGGCGTTCGCGCATTAGTTGCAACGCTTTGGAGGCGTCCATCGTTTGGAGTGCTTTGAGCACTTGCGCGCTGTGCATTCGGTCGTCGATATCGCCATTTTGCTCAACTTTTTTCAAAATTGCCCGCAAAAATCCCAAGCTTTGTTTGTGCTCTGTTTCGGCATTCGTGCGCAGCAGGCTGGTTAACCGGGTCAAAATTGTTTCTGCGAGATTGTAATAAGCTTCGATGTATCCGGGATTCTTTTTCAGCGCTTCTTTGAAATAAATCATGGCCTGGCGGAAGTTGCTTTTAGCGAGCATCACCAATCCCAACAGGTTGAACAAATCGGGATATTTGATGCCCTGCTGACGCAATTTTTCCAGAATTTCGTATGCCGGGTGATAGCTTTTTTGCATGTAATACACCCGCGCCAGATACACATAACTGCTGTAACGGGTGCTTTCCTGATCCAGCGCTCGCTGGAAATGGCGCTCAGCTTTATCAAAAATGTGCGAATACAAAAAAACTTGCCCGAGCTTTTCGTGCGCTGCGGGCAAGTTTTCGTTCATTATTTTTTCGGATATTTCGAAAAGACTGTCAATTTCTTCGATGATGGATTGGTGAAATTTGTCCACAAACTGGCGAACGCGGCTTTCGGCACCACTCTGGTTATCCGTTCCGCGTCGCTCAAATTGGTGGTTTGCGACAAACAACACCCGACCTTTTTCGAAAACCTCTGTGCGAATCATCCCGTCTTCAACCAATGTTGAGGTTTGGAGATGAAATTCCCGGCTTCCGGCGCTAATTTTTTGGTTCAGTCCAATATCTGCCATATATCGTGCAATTTACCGTTGCTATTTTTTGATGCGACCGAACAACCGGCGCTTGGGTTTAGGCTGCGGATTTACGTCGCCATCGCGAATAACCGTCATAAACGCGTGGGCTGCTTTTACACCGGCGCTGAACGTAGCCAGCGAGCGGATCAGCTTGGTATCGATCTGATGTTTGATATTTTTTTCAACATCAACCACATCGTCCACGACGCCTTTAAGCTGAGTGACGGCGTTGTTGAGCGTTTCCGCCTGATGCCTTCCGCTGATGAGAATTGCAGAAAGATTGGTGGTAATATCGTCCACATTTGCCATCACGCCAGGCAGGCGTTTTTCCATATCAACAGAAATATCTTCAATTTTTTTAATAGAACGGCGCAACTGAATCAGTGTTGGCACCATAAATCCGACCAGAACAACCACAGCCAGGGACATTATCAGTACGCCTATTTGCCAAATCATCATCCCGTTACCTTCGCTTTCAGGATTTTTCGTCGTCAGAATCGGTCGATTGCTCTTTGTCTTCCCGGAAAGCGTTACGGGCAGCGTCGAGCGCGTCCTTCAAACGTCCGCGGCTGTTCTCGACCCGGTCTTTACCCTGATCGATAACATCTCCGACAACTTCTTCCATTTCTTCGGCTTTGGCTTTGGCTGTGTTTTCCAAATCTTTAATTCGCGAAATGGTGCTGTCGTACGAACGACGGGCGCGTTCCAGCGAAGCTTCATATTCTTCGCGGGCTTTTGCGTAAACATCATCCATCCGTCCGCCGAGTTCTTCCCGGGTTTCGCGCCCGCTTTTCGGGGCATACAATAATGCGGCTACGGCGCCAACGGCACCGCCAATTAACAATCCTTTTATAAATTCCAATGCGCGACTATCAGACATAAAATTTCCTCCTCAAGTTTAATTAATTCGCTGCTTGCAAGTGCAACAGCTACAATCGGTTGAGTATTTTAATCTACAATGATTTTGTCCGTAATGAAACAAAAAAACCGGATTTCCGGTGTTGAAAGCGGAAATCCGGCGGTCATTTTTGGCAAAAATTTACTTTTTTCGGGGCGATCAAAACGCCGGAAAACTAACGGCAACCGGACGGTGATCGGATACATCCGGGATGTAGCGGCTGACCTCCTCATCCAGTTTCAGGATGAATGCGCGCTCGGTCGGATATTGCGCATCGATCGATGTTGTGATCATGATATGATCGATCAGCGAGTTGAATCCGGCAACGTAGGTGAACTCGTTGGGATCGCTGGTCAGCGGCAAAGTGAGAAATTCGTATTGGGCGCTGTTATCGAGAAACGGGAGAAAAACATTGTCGCCGGCGGGATCGGTGAGCACGTCGTTCCAGTCGCCAACGATGATGTAATCGGGATCGTTATCGGGATTGGCAAGCTGCGTATCGATGTAATCTTCCAATTTCTGGATGCTCCGGCGGCGGCGATCCTCGCTTGCCTGATCGCCAAAGGCTTTCAGGTGCAGAACGATAATCGAAAAATCGAACGACAATCCGTTATTCGATGCCTGCAATCGCACCACATACGGCGGACGTCCGGCGAAATCGTTATCGCCGTTGAACAGCGTGGTTTCGGAAAGCACGGTAATTAGCGAACCTTTGTAAATGATGCCCGTTTTCAGGTCCCCGCTGATGGCCGGATTTAAACGGAATTGGTAATTTGCGGCGGGATTGGCGCTGTTCAGGCTGTCCACCAACGCCTGCATGTGGTTAACGTTGTTGATTTCCTGCACGCCGTAAAGGTCGATATCCAGTTGCAGCATAATTGCCGCGACTTTATCCACCGTAATATCCGCCTGCAGCGGAAATTGCTCGATATTCCAACTGGCGATTTCCAGGGTGCGATCCGTGCCGTATTCCGGTAGTTGCACTTCCGGGGCGTTTTCTACCGCGTCGTTGACGCGTTTGTTACAGGCTGTGGTGAGCAGCAGGGCAATCGCGATATATCCGAACCATCTCAAAACCGGTAATCTCATTCCGTTCCTTTTTGCGTTTTTGGGGTGAGAATTTAACAAATAATCCCGATCAAACCAACCGCTATAAGAAACCGAATGTCACTACAAAAAAAGCCTGCAAACGCAGGCTTCAAAAGCTCATCACAAGTTTATAAAAATAAACAGCTTAGCCGACCAATTCCCGTTCGGAGAAAAAGAATTTGATTTCGATAACAGCGTTTTCCGGGGAGTCGGAGGCGTGCACGCAGTTGTTTTGGATGTTGGTGCCAAAATCCTTGCGGATGGTGCCTTCGGCAGCTTCTGCGGGATTGGTTGCGCCGATAAATTTACGGTAATCCGCGATGCAATTTTCTTTTTCGAGCACCATCGCCACAATCGGGCCGCTGCTCATAAATGCCACCAGTTCGCCGTAAAACGGACGTTCTTTGTGAATTTCGTAAAATTTGCCGGCGTCAGTTTGGCTCAGGTGCAGCATTTTCAGTCCCAAAATGCGGTAGCCGCCTTTTTCGATGCGGGCAATAACGTCGCCGATGTGTTTTGCGCCAACACATTCCGGCTTGATCATCGTGTACGTTCTTTCCATGATACAACTCCTATCGTTTGGTTTAAAATTGTTTATTTTCGTTCCGATCGCGCAAAAGATAATGCCCGGTGTTCCGTTCTCAAACCAAATTTTAACTTTGTGTCCGCATGATCCAAAAACTTGCTGCCTGGAAAATTTCCAATTGTCTTGCGCACCAATCGGTGATATTTTTCCGCAAATGAAACGTATTGCGAAAATACGCTGTTTCGACCGGTTGGCGCGGTGCATTTTACCGGGCATCGGGTTCATTTTGCTCACCACATTTTACCCGATTTTTTCACAAACGCGATCCGCAGAAATATGGGCGGAAACCGGACAGCCGGAGATCTCCAATTTCCGTCCGCGAGACTATCAGGCTGCGCCGGTCAACGCGGCGATTGCGCAGGATTCGCTCGGTTTGGTTTACGTTGCGAACGACGCAGGCGTGCTCGTTTTCGACGGCGTGCAGTGGCAGCGAATTGCGCTGCCCGGCGGCGGTCCGGCCACATCGATTTGCAGCGCGAACGGGAAAATTTTTGTCGGCGGTAACAGCGAACTCGGCTACCTCGCGCCGGATGAGCGCGGCGAAACGCGCTTTGTTTCCCTTCGCGAATTTATCCCGGATTCCCTGCGCAATTTCAAAAGCATCGGCGAAACCATCGCCATCGGCGAAAGCGTATTTTTCCGCAGCTATTACGGGTTGTTCCGCTGGGACGGGGGGGATATGCGCATCTGGCTGCCGGAAACGCTGTTTCACACGGCGGTTGCCGGCGGCGATGCGCTGTTTCTCCGCGAGTGGAAAATCGGGCTGAAACGCCTCGACGGCGATTCGCTGCGGCTCATTCCCGGCGGCGATTTTTTTACCGGCGAAGGCATCGCCGGAATTTTTCCGGCGGCAAATGGCGCATTCCGGGCGCTCACCCGTTTTTCCGGCTGGCAACAGATTGATAAAACCGGCGTTCATCCGCAACCTTCACCCGCAGATGATTTTTTGCGTAACGCATTGATTTTTCGGGCGTTGGCACTACCGGACGGTCACTTTGCGCTGGCGACCCATCGCCGCGGACTGGCGATCATCGACAGCAGCGGGCACCTCCTGCAAACTGTCGAACGTTCCGGCGGGCTGCGCGATAACACCGTCAATTTTGTGCATCGCGATGCGCAGGGCGGATTGTGGCTGGCATTGGCGGATGGGTTGGCGCGAGTGGAAACGCCGGCGCGATACTCATTTTTCAACGCAGAAAACGGGCTGGAAGGCAACACAAACGCCATCGCGCGACACAACGGCAGGTTGTTCGCCGCCACGCGGATGGGCGTTTTCCGGCTGGAAACCGGCGACACAGCGCCCGCACAATTTCGCCAGATTCCCGGCATCGAGAGCACCGTTTATTCCCTGGTTTCTGCGGACGAGCAATTGCTGGCCGGCGGACATCAGGGCATTTTCGAAATTCGGGCAGATGCGGCAAACCGAATCGCCGGTGTCACCGGTGTTACGGAAATGTTCGCATCGGCGCAACATTCCGGGCGCATTTTTTTGGGCACCTATCGCGGAATCGGCGTGCTGGAAACAGCTTCCGGCAATTCACCACGGGTTTTTTCGCTGGGGGAAACCGGCGCGTATTCGCTAACCATCACCGGCGATGCATCCGGCAACCTCTGGCTCGGCACCCGCGACGGGCTGTTCCGGTTCAGCAAAATTGCAGATGCGCCATCACCGGACGGCGATTTTTCCGCAACCAGCAAACATTTCGATCGCGCAGATGGCATGCCGCGAATTCCCGTTCGCATCGCGAAAATCGACGGTGAACTGCGTTTCGCTACTACAAACGGGCTGCGGCGCTATCTTTCGGAAAAACAGATATTTATCCCGGATTCAACTTTTGGTGAAATTTATGCAGATTCCACTTTCGCGATCACCCATTTGGCCAGCGGTGCAACCGGCGCCGTGTGGATTGCCGGGCAAACGGGCGACGCAACGGTTTGCCGCGAAATCGTGCGAAACGGCAACGAATTTGCCATCCGGACAACCATTCCCGGCTACCGGCTGGATCGCATCGGCACATTGCTGAGCATTTTTCCGGAGCCGGACGGCACGGTTTGGCTCGGCGGAACAGAGGGAATTTTGCGGCTCGCACCGGCAACCGGCAACGCGCCGGATGCACCGTTTGTCACCCTCATTCGCCGGGTGAGCGCGGGCGATTCGCTGCTGTTCGCCGGACTGCCGGACAGCGCCGCAAATGCCAATTCGCCGGAACTGCCGTTTGCGGCAAATTCGCTGCGCTTCCGCTTCGCCGCGACTGATTTCCGCAGTCCCGCCGCGCTGCGTTTCCGCTATCGCCTCGATGGTTTTGATCGCGATTGGTCGGGGTGGATCGCCGAAACGCATCGCGATTACACCGGTTTGCCGCCGGGCAACTACCGTTTCCGGGTGCAATCGCAAAATGGTGATGGCAAATTGGGTCGCGAAGCCGCATTCGAATTTCGCATTTTGCCGCCGTGGTATCGCACCGGTTGGGCGTTAGGATTGTATGCGCTGGCGCTGATCGGGCTGATCGCCGGCATCGTGAAATGGCGGGTGCGCCAGTTGCAATTGAAAACCCGGCATCTCGAAAAACTGGTTGCGGAGCGTACCCAAACCGTTCAGGAACAGGCAGATAAGCTCGCTGAAATGGATCGCATCAAATCGCGATTTTTTGCAAACATCAGCCACGAATTCCGCACGCCGCTCACGCTGATTCTCGGTCCGGTGGAGGACTGGCTGTCCCGCAAACAATCCGTTGCACCGGAAATCGATCTCCGGCGCATCCGGCGCAACGCCCGGCGATTGCTGCAACTGATCAACCAATTGCTGGATTTGTCCCGGCTGGAATCGGGTAAGCTAAACCTGCAGATCACCCGCGGCGATTTTTCCGCATTTTTGAAAGGGCTGGTGATGTCTTTCGCGTCGCTGGCGGGGCAGAAAAAAATTCACCTGCAATTTGGTGCCGATGCGCCGCCGGAGACGTTGGCAAACAGCTATTTTGATCGCGAAAAAATGGAAACGATCGTCACCAATTTGCTGTCGAATGCTTTCAAATTTACGCCGGCGGGCGGAACGGTGAGCGTTTCCGTCGAGTCACCGGACGGAAAAACGGCGACGCTCCGGGTGAGCGACAGCGGCTCGGGCATCCCGGCGGCGCAACTGCCGCAGGTGTTCGAGCGATTTTTCCGGGGCGATGACCGACGGACGGCGGATCAGTCCGGCGCGGGCATCGGGCTGGCGTTGGTGAAAGAACTGGTGGAACTGCATCGCGGGGAAATTGCGGTGCAAAGTTCACCCGGAAAAGGCACGGTTTTCACGCTGATTTTTCCGCTGGATCGCGATGCGTTTCGTCCGGCGGAAATTGTTGACACGCCGGACGAAATTGCCGATTCGCCAGCGGAAATCGCTGCGGAAACCGGCGAAGTTGTCATCGCAACAGCGCCAAAAAACGGCGGCAATCCGCTGATTCTCATCGTGGAAGATCACGCCGATGTGCGCAGCTACATCCGCGAACAATTGCGGGAAAATTTCCGGATCGTCGAATCTGCCGACGGCGACAGCGGTTTTAACCGCGCAGCGGACGCCATTCCCGATCTGGTTATCAGCGATGTGATGATGCCCGGAACGGACGGCTACGCCCTCTGCGAAAAGCTGAAAACCGATCCGCGCACCAGCCACATTCCGGTAATTTTGCTGACCGCCAAAGCCGGAAACGAGAGCAAACTGACCGGGCTGGAGAGCGGCGCAGACGATTATTTGACCAAGCCGTTCAACGCCCGCGAACTGAATATCCGGGTGAAAAACCTTATCGAACAACGCCGCAAGCTGCGGGAAATTTATCGCCGGGAAGGTTTGCTGCAACCCGCCGCGCCGGAAATGCCTTCGGTTGAACAGGAATTTCTCCGCCAACTGATGGCAGCGACCGAAACCGGAATTGAATCCGAAATTTTTGGCCCGGAAGAATTGAGCCGGCAACTGAACATGAGCCGCCGCCATTTGCAGCGCAAAATTCGTGCGCTCACCGGGCAAAGTCCGGCGGATTTTATCCGCACCATCCGCTTGCGGCAGGCGCGGGATTTGTTCGCCCGCCACGCCGGGAATGTTTCGGAAATCGCATTCCGGGTGGGATTCAACAATCTCTCCTATTTTGCCCGCTGTTTTAAAGATGAATTCGGCGTTTCGCCCTCCGATTTTCTCAAATCCGCCAAACAGGATTAATCAACCGCAGCCAATGTCCGGCCAGTGTCAGCAATTGGCTGCGCAGTGTTAGCTTTTTTGGGGCTCCGCGAATTAGTTTTTATCTGTTAAACGCTAAATACCAAAAGGAGCAACGCTATGAAAAAGCTAATGTTAATGGCAATTTTATTTGCCGGAATATTGGTTTTCCCAAAAACCACTCTCGCCCAAAACGGCAATTTCCAGTGGGCGATTCAGGCTGGCGGCAACGGTTTCGATAAAGCCACCGCGATCTGCCGGGACGCGGCGGGCAACGTGATTCTCACCGGATATTTCCAGAATACCGCAACCTTTGGCAGCACCGATCTCACCAGCGCCGGGTTCCGGGATGTGTTCATCGCCAAATACGATGCAAACGGCAATTTTGTGTGGGCGCGGCAAGCCGGCGGGTTTGAAGAAGATGAGGGATTCGGCATCGCCGCGGACGGTGCGGGTAACATCACCGTGACCGGGTATTTCCGGAATACGGCAACATTTGGCGATACTTCGCTCAGCAGCACCGGTTCGTCCGATATTTTTATCGCACAATACGATGGCGACGGCAACCTGCTCTGGGCGCGACAGGCCGGCGGCAGCAATCTGGATCAGGGCAACAGCGTGGCAACGGACAGCGAGGGCAACGCGCTGGTAACCGGCTATTTCAATTTGACTGCGACATTCGGCGATACCGCGTTCACCAGCGATGGCAATCACGATGTTTTCGTTGCCAAATACGCTGCGAACGGCGATTTTTTGTGGGCGGAAAAAGCCGGCAGCAGCTTTTTTGATCAGGGCAACGGCATCGCGACAGACGGTGACGGCAATGCGCTGGTGACCGGGAAATTCTCCGGAAACGCCGCGTTTGGCGATACAACGATTATCAGCCTCCAGTTCAACACATTTGTCGCAAAATACGCTGCGAACGGCGATTTTTTGTGGGCAGAAAAAGCCGGCGGGCAACCGGCGGATTTCGGGAGCGGAATTTCCGGCGCTGTTGACGGCAGCTGCGTGGCAACGGGCTATTTTCAGGGCATCGGCGATTTTGGCAGCATCGGAATGACCAGCGCAGGCTCCGGCGATGGATTTATCGCCAAATACGATGCGACCGGCGCAATCAATTGGGCGCGGCAAATCGGCGGCACGGAGCTGGATCAGGGGTATTGCATCGCCCGCGACAATGCCGGAAACACGTTTGTCAGCGGCTATTTTGTGGGCACCGCAACCGTCGGCGATACTACCCTTTCGGGAATCGCGAAAGATGTGTTTGTGGCAAAAATGGACACAGCAGGTAATGTGTTGTGGGCCGCAAACGGCGGCGGCGCGGGTGTGGACGAAGGCTATGGCATCGTTGCGGACGGTTCCGGCGGTGCGATTGTCACCGGATTATTTGAGGGCACGGCAACTTTCGGGAACGTCATTTTGAACAGCGACGGGCAGGATGATATTTTTATCGCGAAAATCGGCAGCAGCGTAACGGCGATCGGTTCGCCGGAGCCGCAAATCCGCGAATTTGAACTGGCGCAAAATTTCCCGAACCCGTTCAATCCGGTCACGCAGATCCGGTTTACCGTTGCAATATCCGGTCCCGTGCAATTGACGGTTTTCGATCTGTCCGGTCGCATCATCAAATCGCTGGTGAGCGAAAACCTGCAATCCGGCAGCTATTTGCGGCAATGGGACGGCACGAACAGCGCCGGTGAGCGCGTTGCCAGCGGCGTGTATTTGTACCGGCTGCAATCCGCAAACGCGGTGCAAACCCGGAAAATGATGCTGCTGAAATAGCGACTATCTTTGCAGGAGATTCCTGCTCCGAAGGAGCGCCCTCGGTGCATTCTCAGGACTGACAAACATGCAGGAATGGGATAAATAAAAAAGGGCGGATTGAAAAACCCGCCCCTGAATTCCGGTTCGCAAACCGGATAAAAAAGGTTACATCCGGTTATTTTTTCAGCACTTTAGCGACGGTTTCGCCGAGCACTGCCGGGCTATCGCAAACCGCGATGCCCGCGGCTTTCAGCGCAGCCATTTTTTCTGCGGCGGTGCCTTTGCCACCGGAAATGATCGCACCGGCGTGTCCCATGCGTTTTCCGGGAGGAGCGGTTTGTCCGGCGATAAACGCCACAACCGGTTTGTTGAAATTGGCTTTAATCCACGCGGCAGCTTCTTCTTCCGCGGTTCCGCCGATTTCACCGATCATGATCACGGCTTCCGTTTGCGGGTCATCTTTGAACAATTTCAGCGCATCGATGTAACGGGTGCCGATCACCGGATCGCCGCCGATGCCGATACAAGTCGATTGCCCCAAACCCAACACGGTGAGTTGGTGCACGGCTTCGTAAGTCAGCGTGCCGGAACGGCTGATCACGCCAACGCTGCCTTCTTTGTGAATAAATGCGGGCATGATGCCAACCTTGCATTTTCCGGGAGAAATAACGCCCGGACAGTTCGGTCCGACCATTCGGGTGTTGGTGCGCTGCAAATAGTTGTAAACATTCAACATATCACGCGCAGGAATACCTTCCGTGATGCAGATTACCCATTTTACGCCGGCATCCGCAGCTTCGTAAATGGCATCCGCGGCAAACGGCGGCGGCACGAAAATCACCGACACATCAGCGCCGGTAGCTTCAACGGCATCTTTCACAGTGTTGAAAATCGGCACTTTTTCTTCAAATTTCGTTCCGCCTTTGCCCGGCGTTACCCCGGCAACCACGTTTGTGCCGTAGTCCAGCATTTGCTGGGTGTGGAACGAGCCTTCTTTTCCGGTGATGCCCTGAACCACAATCCGGCTCTTATCATCAACAATAACGCTCATTTCTTAAACCTCGTATTTTCAAATTTTTATTGCATCTTTTTTTAACCGCAGAGAACGCAAAGATCACAGAGAAATCAACGGAAAGACAATTAAAAGTCAGGCTTTACCTTTTCACTTTTAACTTTTTCCTTCCGTTTTTTATTTGATCAAAGCGACCACTTTTTCTGCAGCCTCTGCAAGCGAGCTGGCAACTTCGAAATTCATATCGGATTCGGAAAGCAGTTGGCGCGCTTCAACGGCGTTGGTGCCTTCCAGACGAACCACCAGCGGCACTTTCATGTCGATGGATTTTGCGGCTTCCATAATGCCTTTTGCCACGCGATCGCAGCGCACGATACCGCCGAAAATGTTGACCAGTACGGCTTTCACATGCGGATCGGACAAAATAATTTCGAATCCGTTGCGCACGGTTTCCACATTTGCGCCGCCGCCGACATCCAGAAAGTTTGCCGGTTCGCCGCCAGCAAGTTTGATGATGTCCATTGTTGCCATCGCCAAACCTGCGCCGTTAACCATGCAGCCAACGTTGCCGTCCAGTTTGATGTAGTTGAGGTTATGTTCGCTCGCGCGGACTTCCAGCGGATCTTCTTCGTTGGTGTCGCGCATTTCCGCGATATCCGGATGGCGATACAGCGCGTTATCGTCGAAGCCGATTTTGGCGTCCAGCGCCGCAACTTCGCCGGATTTGGTGACTACCAGCGGGTTAATTTCCGCCAGCGATGCATCTGTTTCCACAAACGCTTTGTACAAACTCATGATAAATTTGGTGCCATGTTTGATCTGCGCACCGGTCAATCCCAGTTTGAACGCCAGCCGGCGTGCCTGAAACGCCTGCAGACCGGTTTGCGGCTCAATATATTCTTTAAAAATCAGTTCGGGCGATTCTTCCGCCACTTTTTCAATTTCCACACCACCTTCGGTGGAAGCCATAATCACCAGTTTGGAAACCGAACGATCCAGCACAACGCCCAGATACAATTCGCGTTCGATATCCACACCGGATGCAATCAACACACGGTGAACGGTTTTACCTTCCGGTCCGGTTTGGTGGGTAACCAACTGCATGCCGAGCATTTTGGCTGCCAGTTCGCGCACTTCTTTCGGGCTTTTGGCAAGTTTTACACCGCCGCCTTTGCCGCGTCCGCCGGCGTGAATTTGTGCTTTTACAACAAAAATATCGCCACCCATTTCCCGGGCGATTTTCTCGGCTTCGTCGGCCGAAAAAGCTACCTGGCCGCCTGGCACCGCAACGCCATACCGCTTGAGGATTTCTTTGGCCTGGTATTCATGAATATTCATACCAACTCTCCTTTGAATTAGACAATCATCTGTTCGTGCCCCAGATTAGCTCGCAACGTCTCCGGAAGTTGTCAACTACTCCGGACGCACACGATCATGTTTCAAGTTTTGCAAATATAATTGATGGTTGCACAATTTTAAAACGAAAGAATAATAATCTTTTCAAACGGAGAAAATGAAGCGGCCGCCGCTGTGTGCGTTGCTCAATCATCAGCATTGCGGATGCCCGACTGCGACAGCGTGCCGCAAACCGGACAGCGCCAGCGCAACACCACATAGGTTTGCGGTTCGGAATACAGCTTTCCGTTTCTGCGGCGAATGCCGCGCCAGCCCAAAAATTTGCGGGTGCTGGTGATAATTGTTTTTTCTGCCTGAACAGAATGACCACAGCAAATGATGGTCTTTTCATCAGTCCTTGATTCAACCATGCGTTAGCCCTCCCGGTTACGCATAAAAAATGTTTGGGATCATTGATAGTTTCTACTATCGAACGGAAGGTTGAAAATTGAAGAAAATTTTTGGTTGGGATAGATGATTTGTGGTGTGATAAATTCAGGAGATTCCTGCATCCGAAGGATTGACAAACACAAACACGATGTTACACAAAACACTTTAATCAGGCTTTTTTTCAGGGAAATTCCTGCATTTCAGGAATGACGCGGAAAATCATAATTTTCGCAAGCCATAAAAAAAGGGCGAACAGCAAACTGCCCACCCTTATGTGCGGAAAGGAATATGTCAGGTTTTATTCGTATCGCAAAGCATCGATGGGATCGAGGCGCGAAGCCAGCACTGCCGGCCACATCCCGAAAATCAGACCGACGGAGGTGCAAAATACCAGTCCGCCGACAGCCCATTCCATGGGAACGTTTGCTGCAAATCCGGTGAAAATCGTAACCACATTGCCGAGCCCAAACCCGACGATCACACCGAAAATGCCGCCGATATTGCACAAAATAATCGCCTCCAGCAAAAACTGCAGCAAAATGTGCTTCCGTTTCGCGCCCAGCGATTTGCGGATGCCGATTTCTTTGGTCCGTTCGGTAACGGAAACGAGCATGATATTCATAATGCCGATGCCCGCCACAACCAACGCAATAATGCCAATTACAAACGCTCCGGCTTTCACGCCGGCAGTCGCCTGATTGAACGAACGGATTTGGCTATCGTTGGTAAAAATGGTGAAATCATCTTTATTCTGCGGGGGAACTTTGCGGTTTTGGCGCAGCACAAACCGGGTTTCTTCGATAGCATCCGTCACCTGATCCGGCGATGACACGCGCACGGTAACATTCACAGAGCGGTCATTTCCCCACTGGTCTTTCATTCCGTAAACTTTTGTAAATTTTGAAATTGGCATCAAAATATAGTTGTCGTATCCGCCGCCCATCGATGATTTTTTCTCTTCGAACACACCGACAACGCGATATTTGAATCCGTCAATTTTCACCACTTTATCGATGGGATCGACATACGGGAACAGCCGTTCGGCGATGGCATATCCGATCACCACGGTGTTGCGCGCCATTTTCACATCTTCATGCGAAATATTTCTGCCGAGATAGACATAATGGGTGTTGTTTTCGGGATATTCCGGCGTTCCGCCACAGATGGTTACCCGTTCCGCAGTTTCGTTGCGATAGCGGGCGCTGTGTCCGAAATCCCACAGCTCGGAGCCGACCATCGTTACGTTATCCACATTTTCGCGGATGGCGGCGGCGTTTTCCACCGTGACCGGTTTGCGTTTCTGGATTTCGCGCCAATCGACATCGTCAAAACCGCGACCCCATTTTTGCACCTGAAAAACGGTAGTGCCGAGCACGCTCATTTCTTTTTCGATGGTGCCTTGCACCACGGAAATTCCGGTCATCACAGCGATGATCGACGCGACACCGGCGATGATCCCGACCAGCGTCAGCGCGGAGCGCAGTTTGTGGCTCCAGATTGCGGTGACGGCCATTTTGAATGCTTCTATAAATGGAAACATGATGTTTTTCCCGGATTTATAAATTAATTATTTTCAATAGTTACGGGTGCTGAGCGGAGCCGAAGCACCCTTCGACTTCGCCCAGGGTGCGGAAAGGCGCTGAGCGCAGCCGATGGGTTGCTGAGCGGAGCCGAAGCACACAACTCACTCATACCGCAACGCTTCAATCGGATTGAGTTTGGCAGCTTTATACGCCGGAATAATGCCGGATATAATGCCCACCAAAATCGAAACCATTAGCGCAACAATCACAATTCCCGGTGACAAGCTTGCCGGCAGCAAAAATTTATCCACGATCGCGGTAACCCCAAAAGCCATTGCCAATCCCACCACGCCGCCGAGCAGACAGATGGTAGCCGCCTCCATCAGAAATTGCGCCAGTATCGCCCGTTTTTTTGCACCGATGGCTTTGCGAATCCCGATTTCCCGGGTGCGTTCGGTAACGGAAACAAACATAATATTCATCACGCCGATGCCGCCGACAAACAGCGAAACGCTGGTGATCAGCAACCCGATCATCACCACAACGCCCATCACATTATTATATGCGCTCATGAGCGTGTCCATTTTATTAATCGAAAAATCGTCTTTTTCGGTCGGTTTCAGCTTGCGGATTTTTCGCATTTCGCCGACCAGTTCGTATTCGAAATCCGCCATTTCGTCCTGCGACGGGGCTTTTACGGCAAAATTGAAATTGCGCTGTGCACCGCCAAATGCTTTCATAAATGCGGTAATGGGCACATAAATTTGGCTGTCCATATCCGGTCCGCCAAAAAAGCTGGCGTTGCCCTGTTTTTCCATCACGCCAATCACCCGGAAATTATACCGCCCGATTTTGATGCGTTTGTTCAACGGATTAACGCCCTCGAACAGCGTTTCCTGCACCGATGCGCCAATCACGCAAACATATCGTTTATTGCGAACGTCGAAATCGGTCAGGAAACGACCGTATTCCGGCACATTCGCGGAAACAACGATGTGTTTATCGGTGGTGCCGATGATGTCCACATTGTTCAGATTGCGCGAACGATATTTGATGGATTTTTCTGTTCCGGTGGTGGGATTTATCGCCGGTGATTCAATCAGCCGGGTTTCCAGCTTGTCGCTGTCTTTCAGGCTCAAATTGGGGCGATTGCGAAACTCGAACCAGTCGCCCATGTGCACCCACGGCGTGCGCGACACATACAGCACGTCCGAGCCGATTGCCGAGATGCTCTCTTTAAAACTGTTGCTCAACCCGTTGGCTGCCGTCATTGTGGTAACCACCGCCACAATACCGATGATGATGCCCAACGTGGTTAAAATGCCGCGAGCTTTGTTGGCACGCAGGGCGTTCAACGCTATTTTTAGCGATTCCCAAAATTCTCCCACGTAAAGTCGCATAAGTTTTCCTTTGTTTATTTGTGCTAGCGGCTTGTTTTCTGTTTTTTTCGGATCGCAAATGTGCGATCCCTATCTTTTCGGGTGATGCGAAATTACATCCCGGAAATATGATCAATGAACCAGCTCGCCAACCATTTCGTCGCTTTCCACCAAACCGTCGCGGAGGCGGATAACGCGGTGGGCGTGTTCAGCAATTTCCGTTTCGTGCGTCACCAAAATAATGGTGTTGCCGAGGCGATGCAGATCATCAAAAATGCTCATGATTTCTTTGCCGGTATTCGTATCGAGATTCCCGGTCGGTTCGTCCGCGAGGATGATCGACGGTTTGTTCACCAACGCCCGGGCAATGGCCACGCGCTGGCGCTGACCGCCGGAAAGCTCATTCGGTTTGTGACGAATCCGGTCGGACAACCCGACTTTTTCGATGGCTTCTTCCGCCATTTTTTTGCGACGGCTGGCCGGAATATTTCCGTAAATGAGGGGCAATTCCACATTATGCAGAATGTCCGAACGCGGCAGCAGGTTAAATGTCTGGAACACAAACCCGATTTTCCGGTTGCGTACATCCGCCAGTTGGTCGTCGTTCATGTGGCTCACGTCCTCGCCTTCCAGCAAATATTTGCCGGATGATGGCGTATCGAGGCAACCGATAACGTTCATCATCGTCGATTTGCCGGAACCGGACGGTCCCATAATCGCAACGTATTCGTTACTGTCGATTGCCAAAGATACGCCGCGCAATGCCCGCACCTCTTCGCCCTGCATTTTATACACTTTGGTGATGTCTTTTATATCCAGCATTTTCATGGGTTTATCTCCTTAACCGCGGGCGGTGGATGGGTTTTCTTTCACAACAATTTCCGATCCGTTTTGCAGATCTTTACTGATCGCGCGGTAATTGCCGATGACAATCTCTTCGCCTTCGTCCAACCCGTCCAGAATTTCGATATGGGTATCGCTCTGAACACCGGTTTTCACCTGACGTGCTTCCACTTTGCCGTCTTTCACCACAAAAACGATTTCCACAAATCCGTCTTTATCGGGATGAAATTCGGTTTCTGTTTCCACAACTGCGGAATCGCCTTCGGCGGTCGGATTCATGCTTTTTTTCAGCTGATCCAACGTGCGAACCGCAACAGCCTGAATGGGCACAGCAAGGCAATTTTTGCGGGTGTCGGTAACGATATCGCCGCTGGCGGTCATTCCGGGACGCAGCTCCAGCGATGGACGATGATCCGCCGGTTTCACTTCCAGCGAGCCGCTGCTGTTGGGCATGGCATCACCGCCGCCGACCGCGCCGGCAATGGCAATTTTCACTTCAAATTCGGTTTTTTGCTCCTGCGTGCCCTGTCCGCTCACTTTTGCACTATTGGCAATTTCCGAAACAACGCCGGTGAACAGCACGTCGGTTACCGCGTCAACTTCAATTTTTGCGGTATCGCCGATGGCCACGTTCACGATGTCGTTTTCATCCACATCCACCAACGCTTCCATTCCGGAAAGGTTGGAAATTACCATAATCACGTCTTCCTGAAATTGGGAACCGAGGGCAATTTCGCCTTCTTCCTTATTGAGCTGGCTGATGGTGCCGGACATCGGTGCGAAAATTTTGGTTTTGGAAAGGTCGTCGCGGGATTGTTTGAGCGAAGCCTGCGCCTGTGCCACGCGATCCTGCGCGGATTGATAACGGGCTTTTTCTACCTCGTATGCCGCATACATCGCGTCCAGCGAGGCCTGCGATTCGAGGTTTTGATCGAACAATTCTTTTGTGCGATTATAATCTTTTTCGGTTTTGATCATGTTTTGGCGGGCTAACATTGCATCTGCCTGAAACGAGCGCAAATTTGCTTCCGCACTTTCCACGCTGGCGAGATAGCGCTCGTTGTCCAGATCCAGCAGGAACTGTCCTTTTTCGACCCAATCGCCATCGTTTACAGCCAGACGAATGATTTTTGCACTCACATCCGCACTGATATTCACCTGCGTTTTGGGCTGAATCCGTCCGGTTGCCATTACGGTTTGCACAACTTTGTGACGTTGAACCGGTGCAACTTCCACTTCAACACCTTGCACACCTTTATCTTTCATCCCGAAAGAAACTGCCGCAACAGCAATGACCACTACGATAGCTGATCCAATGAGTATCTTTTTTTTCGACATAATAAAACACTCCCCATTTAGGTTGTTTTTTTGTTTTCAATTTTGATTGATCGACTGCGGTTTTTCCGAAAAGTTGATACAACCTGAACTTGCGGTAGTCTTCATCCGCACACACGTTTCAAGACGAGTGGAAATTAGAAATGTTTCAATTTGTCTGAAAAGTAGATGGGCAAAATGTGGAAAAACAGCACAGCAACAATCTGCCGAAAGCAGTTTGTGCAATATTTATTTGGGCAGATTTTTGTAAAATTGGCAGGCAATAAAGAGGATTTGCGGACACAGCCGGTCAGAAAAGCAGCGGCATAAAATAAATAATTACAGATCTTTAAAACAGTTACATTCAGCGAATTACGGGAAGCTTTTCTAATCGATCAATTTCATGATCCCGTAAATGATCAGCGCCCACAGCGGGATCGCCAGCAGAATGGCGTTGAAAATACCGATCGCCGCATTCGCCCGCTCGTCGGTATCCAGCGATACGGCTTTGCGCTGCGCTTTCGGTTTGGATTTGACCGGTGGCGGCGGCACATCGATATAACTATCGAGAAACGTCTGATCCAGATTTTTTACTGCTTCCATGTGTTGACTCCTTTTTTTATGTTCTGTAGTCAACATAAATTTACCTCCCGAACATTACATTTATATTACAAACAGATTGCGGCGGTACGCTAATTGTAGCTTTGGCGCAATCGCTTCGACATTTATTCCGGATAACAACCTGCGGTTTTGCAATAACGAAACCGCAGGTTTCCGTCCCAAGCTCCGCCTTTAACATTTAGCGCATCAATGCCATTTTGATGGTTTGCAGGTTACTCCCGGCCTGCAATTGGGCAAAATAAATACCGCCCGGCAGCTCGTTTCCGTAAGCATTTTTGGCTTCCCAACGAACCAGATAGGCACCGGCCGGCTGGTTGGCGTCAACCAAAGTTGATACTTCCCTGCCGAGCAAATCGAAAATCCGCAGGGTGACCTGTTCAGCTTCGTTCAGGTTGTAGCGAATCGCGGTTGAGGGATTGAACGGGTTCGGATAATTTTGCAGCAACCCGAATTTTTCGGGAATACCGGCTGAAGGGATAATCGCGGTTGCGGTATTCCGGGGGTTCCAGTAATCCGTATCGATATCCAGCCCGAGATCCGCGTAATCGCAGCCGTGCACAGGATACGGGCTTGAGCCGCCATCGTGCAGCAGAAAAATACCCTGGCTGAAATCGCCGCCAAAATTCAGGTTGGAAACATCAATGCCATCCGTATCCGATGCGCCGCTAACCGTAAAACTTTTGACAAACGCATGCGGCGGTCGCCGGTCGTAAACTTTAAATGTATTGTTGCCCTGGCTGGAAACAATCAGATAGCCGTTGCCGCCGGCAGCGTAATAAATGGTGACGCCCTCAACATCGTCCGTCAAACCGTCGCGCCCCGTTTCGGCGATCAGCTCGCCAACGGGATTGGCGTCGTCCGGCTCCGCATCGTAACGAAACACACCTTCCACCTCGTTTGCGGCAAACAACAGCCCGTTTTCGTCATCGGCAACCATGCCTTCGGTTTGGCTTTCGTTATCCCACGTGCGCATTTCGATGCCGTTGATGCCGCCGCTGCCGTTGTCCACCATTTCCCACTGGCGAAGCTGGCCGCTGGCACCCGCGCCGATCGCATAAAATTTGCCGGTCGCCTGGCTGTGATACATGCAAAAGCCATATAATTCATCCGGCCAGTCGCCGCCGTCAAAACTGTTCAGAAACGCCAGTTGGCGATCATCCGGCAGCACCCGGTAAATATCCACTTCGCTGTTCGAACGATCGTTAAATGCCACAATATCAATCAGTTCGCCATCGAGCGGAAAATTGTAGCGCACATCAATATTGCCGGGCTGTCCGTCCGTATCGATCGATTGCAACGTGTTTCCCTGCAAATCGTAAACGAAAATCGTATTGGCCCCTTTGTCCGAAGCGATCACCAGACTTTGCGATGGCGTCGGGTGAACCCAAAGGCACATATCGTCCTGATCATCGATATCGCCGTCCGAATATTCCACAACCGGTGAAACCGTTTGCGCCGTTACTTTGGAGATGCTGCCAAAAAGAAGGAAGCACAGCAACGCCAGCGTGAAATACATTAAAAACAGGCGCATGACATCCTGAATGGTTTTATTGAATCGAAATTGCTTGTTTGTATTATCCATAATTTATTCTCCACAGCTGTTAAGTTTCGCTTCCGATAAGCGCAAACTTCCTGCCAAACTGAATTTAATTGAATGAAAACCGGATGTTATCCAATATTCAAAGAGACGATAATTATTTGTTTTTTATCAACATAGCTGAATTTACTATCGATATGGGGGATGTGTCGCAGATTCATTTTAATGAAAAATCCGTTGGCGATACCCGGCATAAATTCTTGTGTATTAATTACACAATCGCGATGGAAAAATTATTTTTCGTGTGGCATTGAACACAGCCGAATCATTCCCCGATCCGTAATTTTGGGTGGTTCAGAAAAAATTGCATTTTTACCGAAAATGCGCTAATTTTTCCTAACAACAACTTCATTCGCTACAGCATCCGCTTTTTTTATGAAATTTGAATTTCTGGTGAATGCGTTTGTTGTCACAATATTTATTAGAGAATTCTAATAATATCCTGTCACAGACTATTTTTAATGTTCTTTTTTTGGTTCGACAACATCTGCTGCACTTTTGATTACTTCGTTCAGCATTTTTGCCAATCCCAAACACCGTTATTGCAGGCTATTTGATAATCAATCGTTTCAACACGTTTACTCCATATGTTTCGTAAAGAGGTATTTTCCATGAAATATTCGATAGCGTCTCCATTTTATATTCATAAAAAACAGAATCTTACAGCGCATTTCCTGGTATTGCTTTTGTTGATTGCCAGCGTTGCTTTTGGCGAAATATTCGCCCAAACGCGCATAATGGCAGTGAGCAACCGGACAGAAAATTCCGCAATCAGCACCGGGGAATCCAGCCTTCCGGACCTGGCCAATCGATTGATGGCGGTTCCGATTGAAGAAGGATTCCGGGATTTCAACTACGGCTCGAGCGTTATTTCCGCGCCAACCGGCGAAAAACCGGAAAGCAAATTGTGGTACAATAACGGCTACTGGTGGGGCAGTTTATGGGACAATGGCAACGACGAATACCGCATTTTCCGGTTCGATCCGGCATCGCAGGATTGGTTTAACACCGGTGTAGCCATCGACGACCGCTCCGGCAGTTTGGGCGACGCACTTTGGGACGGGCAAAAATTGTATGTCGCATCGCATATTTTTGTGAACAGCGGCAGCACCACCAACAGCGACGATCTGAAAGCGCGGCTGTATCGCTACAGTTTCGATCCGGGAACGAATACATACAGTCTGGACAGCGGTTTTCCCGTTATCATTAACAACGCGCGCAGCGAAACGCTGGTGCTGGATAAAGATTCCTTCGGGAAATTGTGGATTTCCTACATGGTCGGCGGAACGGTGATGATCAATCACAGCACCACCGACGACCGCACCTGGGGAACACCGTTCGATTTACCGAGCCAGCCGGGCAGCGCCACCAGCGACGATATTTGCTCTATCCAGAGTTTCGGCGGCAACAAAATGGGCGTGATGTGGAGCGATCAAAACGATGAACGGATGTATTTTTCCGTGCACGTTGACGGCGATGACGATGACGATTGGGGACCCGCAGAAACCGCGCTGAGCGGCAACAACATGGCGGACGACCACATCAACCAGCTCGCCTGCGACGACAACGGCAACGTGTACGCCGCTATCAAAACCAGCGTTAGCAATTCGTCCGATCCGTTGATTGTGCTGCTAAAACGCAACGCCAGCGGCAATTGGTCCAACACCACCATCGCGGAAAAGCGCTACAACCAAACCCGTCCGATTATTTTGGTGGATGTGGACAACGACCTGCTGTATGTGTTTATGACCCGGCTCACCCGTCCGCGATCGGTGTATATGAAAACCACCGATCTCAACGGCGATCTGGAATTTGATCTCGATATCGGCACGCTGTTTATCGGCGACGACGATTTTGACAACATCAACAATCCCACTTCCACGAAACAGTGCATCACTGCGGAAATGGGCATTCTGGTAGCGGCCAGCGAAGAAACCGCGCATTATTATTTTCACAATTATATTCCGCCAACCGCCGTTGGCGATCCACCGGTGATCAGCTCATTTTCGCCGTCATCCGGCAACGTGGGCTCACCGGTAACGATTTTGGGCAATTTTTTTGATAACGCCAGCAACGTTGCGTTCAACGGCGTATCTGCCAATTTTACAATCGTTTCCGCCAATGAAATCAGCGCGACGGTGCCAAACGGCGCCACAACCGGCAAAATTTCCGTGACCAACAGCAGCGGCACAACGCAAACAGCCGGCAATTTCACGGTGATTGTTCCGCAATACGATCTCACGGTTTCCAGCGTTGGCAACGGCAGCGTTTCGCCATCCGGCGGCACGTTTGACGAAAACACGGTTGTGCAGTTGACCGCATCGCCCGATCCCGGGTGGCAGTTTTCCGGATGGAGCGGCGATCTTTCGGGCAGCCAAAATCCCGCGTCCGTTACGATGAACAGCAACAAAAATATCACCGCCACATTTGTCGAATCGACGGTTCAGCAATACAACCTGATCACAAATGTGAGTGGCAACGGCTCGATCCAGTTAAATCCCGCCGGCGGTTTGTACAACGAAAATACCGTTGTCGAAGCGACCGCAATTCCCGATCCCGGCTGGCAGTTTTCCGGATGGAGCGGCAATTTGAGCGGCGCAACCAATCCCGAATCCGTGTTGATGAACAGCAACAAAGCCATCATCGCGACATTTTCGCCGGTTTCCGGCGGCGGCGGCGGGGAAATTGTCCATCAGCAAACCGTTTCCGGAACGAGCACCGGCGGCAGCAGCGTGAGCACATCGCAATCGCCGGGGACGCAGGGCGGCACATTTGTCGCAGCAATTTCCAGCAAACCGCACGAAACCGTTGCATCGGTGAGCGGAATGGGATTGAACTGGACGCTGGTTGATGAACAATGCGCCGGACGCAGCGCGACCGGTGTTTCCGTGTGGATTGCCAGCGGCACGCCCGCATCCGGCGGCAACGTGACCGCCACTTTCGGAAATTCGCCGAGCAGCGCAGCAATTGCCGTTTCGCGATATTCCGGCGTGGATGTGGTGAATCCGGTTGCCAACACCGTCACCGGAAACACCAACGGCATCGGCGGCGGTTGCAGCGGCGGCACAGACAACGATAATTACAATTTCCCGCTATTCGCAAACAGCGGTACCACCATTTTCAGCGCGGTTGCCAAACGCAACAAGGATCACAGCGCGGGCGCCGGATTTGCGCTTCTGGCAGAAATTGTCGCCAGCAGCGGCGGCAATACCACCGGGCTGGATATCAATGAAAAACAAATAGTTACATCCGGCGATCAATCCGTGAACGGCACATTTTCCCGCGATGTTGATTGGGCAGTTGTCGGCGTGGCGCTGCGTCCCGGCGGCGGAGGAGGAGGCACCACCCAATTTACGCTCACCACAAATTCGGTCGGCAACGGCAGCGTGCAGCTTTCCCCGAACGGCGGCATATATGATGAAAGCACGGTGGTTCAGCTCACCGCAACAGCACAACCCGGATGGGAATTTTCCGGGTGGAGCGGCGATTTGAGCGGCAGCACTAACCCCGCATCGATCACGATGGACAGCAACAAAAACGTGACCGCAACTTTCACTGAAATTGTTGTGCCGCAATACACACTCACCACGAATGTGGTCGGCAGCGGCAGCGTGCAGCTATCGCCGAGCGGTGGTGTTTACAATGAAAACACAATTGTGCAACTCACCGCAACACCGCAACCAGGATGGGAATTTTCCGGATGGAGCGGCGATCTTGTCAGCACAGATAATCCTGCGTCGATCAAGATGGACGGCAACAAAAACGTGACCGCAACCTTCACCGAAGTGACCGTGCCGCAATACACCCTCGCGGCAAATACGGTTGGTAGCGGTGCGGTGCAGGCGAATCCGGCCGGCGGCATCTACAACGAAAATACGGTGGTTGAACTGACCGCAACACCCGATCCCGGTTGGGCATTCAGCGGATGGAGCGGTGATCTCGTCAGCACGGATAATCCCGCAAATATCACAATGGACAGCAATAAAAACGTGACCGCAACCTTCACCGAAATCGTTGTACCGCAATACACTCTGGCAACATCGGTTTCCGGAAACGGGCAAATTTTGCTCAGTCCGGCCGGCGGCATTTACGATGAAAATACCGAAATTACGGTTTCGGCAACCGCTGATCCCGGCTGGTTTTTCGCCGGATGGGGCGGCGATTTGAGCGGGCTGACCAATCCCGAAATTATCACGATGGACGGCAACAAATCCGTGTCCGCACTGTTCATGCCATCCGGCGGTGGCGGCGGACAGGTCGCGTTTGAAGAGGTTGTCAGCGGCGGCAGCAGCGAATCGAACACGGTTTCCACTACCGGCGGCATCGCGGCAGTGAATGGCGATGTGTATCTCGCCGCAATCACTTACAAAAAGAATGTGACCGTTTCCGGCGTTAACGGATTGGGTCTGAGTTGGAATCTGGTTGCCGAGCAATGCGCCGGACGTGGCGCAACCGGCGTTTCCGTTTGGATCGGTTCGGGCACGCCAACCGGCAGCGGCAACATCACCGCCACGCTCGGCGATACGCCCTCGAACGCGTTCATCACCGTGTCGCGCTATTCCGGTGTCGATCCGGTGAATCCGCTCGGTGGCTCGCTCAGCGGCAACACCAACGGGCTCGACGGCAACTGCGACGGCGGCACAGATAGTGACAGCTACAGCTTTCTATTGAACAATGTCGGCAGCGGTTCGGCGGTGTTCAGCGCAGTGGCGCTCCGCAACAAAAATCACGAACCCGGCGCCGGATTCACTGAACGTTTCGAAGGCTCAACCGGCAGCGGCGGCGATGTCGCCGGAATCGCGGTGCAGGATCAATCCATTGCCACACCGGGAAATGTGACGGTCAGCGGGCAGATCAGCCGCGATGTGGACTGGGCAGTTGTCGCAGTGGAGTTGCGAGCCGGAACAGCCACAACCATCGCATTTGAACCGTCGGAATATAGCGCAGTGTTCGCCGCATCCGGCATCGCCAGCGCGAAAAATGCGGACGACGAATCGATGATCGAATACCAGCAACTGCGATTTGAAGCGCCCGCGCAATCCGGACGTGTCCAAAAAGCCGTACTGCAACTTCAGTTAAATGAATCGGTTAGCGAACATTTAACGGCGTTTGTGAACAGCGATTTCACCATTCGGCAAATTGCCAAATCCGGCTCAGCAACCGCCGGACAGCAGATACAGCTGGACGTAACGCAGGCGTTCCGCGATGGGCAAATCAACAAATTTATGCTGAAGCTACCGGCGAACGCCATTGCCCGCAGCGGCGAAAACGCCCCGAAACTGCAGCTCACCATCGCCAAAACCGGCAACGGAAATGGTGATTCCAACGCAGCATTGGCGGCGGATCAACTGCCGCAGCAGTTTGAACTCGCCCAAAATTACCCGAATCCGTTCAACCCGCAAACGACCATCGCATACGCGTTGCCGCAGAGCGTTCCGGTAAAAATAACGGTTTACGACGCAACCGGACGGCTGGTCACCACGCTGGCTGACGGCGTTCAGCAAGCCGGGGAACACCGGATCATTTTCGACGCCAACCGTTATGCCTCGGGCGTTTATTTTTACACGCTGCACGCCGGAAACTTCCGGCAAACCCGAAAAATGATGCTCGTGAAGTAAACACAACCAACATTTTTGCGAATTCACCTAACGCCTTCCCTCACCGGAAGGCGTTTTTTTATTTACTTCTCGTCCCAAAAATGTCAAAATTTTCGTCACATTTGTGCAAAAACGGGTTAAGTCACAATCCAAAGTGACGACAATTGCTATACTGTAGAAAATATCGACAGCAACAGTCGCCGGGGAGCCGGCATCTTTGAAACGAATTTCCTCTCTTGATAAACAGGTTGACAAATTTTTTCAACAAAAAATACCGGTCACAATTTTCACCAACCTGTTGTTTATACTGCACTTATAACAACGAATGATGGCAATACCGGGAGGTGAGCGCATATGAAACCACGCATATTAATTGTTGACGACGAAGCGGATTCGTTGGAAATCATCGCGGATTTATTCAGCAAAGTCGGCTACCAAACCTTTACCGCGCAAAACGGACTGGAGGCGCTGGCGGTGATCGAGCGCACTGAGCCGGACATCCTGATATCCGATTTATACATGCCAGAAATGGATGGCATGAAGCTGCTCGACGAAGTGAGCAACCGCTATCCCAATGTTTCCACCATCATGATGACCGGACACAAAGATGTAAACAACGCCGTAAAAGCGTTGCAAAAAGGTGCCCGCGATTTCATTTTAAAGCCTTTCGATCTCGAGGATTTTTTGTGGAAAGTCGGTGCAATCGTCAAAATGAAATACAATGTTGACGAAGATACGTTTGCCAAATTTAACGCGCCGGTGAACAAAGGATTTGCCAATATCATCAGCCGCGATCCGCGAATGATGGCGCTCTTCCGCAAAATCGAAAAAATTGCCCCCTACAACCTGACCGTGATGATTTACGGCGAAAGCGGCACCGGAAAAGAGCTGATCGCCGATGCCATCCGCCAAAATGCCCGCCCGGAACGCAGCCAAAAACCGTTTGTGAAAGTAAACTGCGGCGGCATTCCCGAAACACTGCTGGAAAGCGAGCTGTTCGGGCACGAAAAAGGCGCATACACCAACGCCTATTACAGCAAACCGGGACGTTTCGAAATTGCCGATGGCGGCAGCATTTTTCTCGACGAAATCGGCGATATTTCCATGGCGATGCAGGTAAAACTACTGCGGGTGCTCTCGTCAAAAGAAATTGAGCGACTCGGCAGCACCAAAACCAAACAGGTAGATGTTCGCGTAATTGCCGCAACCAACAAAAATCTGGAAGCGGAAATCGAAGCGGGACGTTTTCGCGAAGACCTGTTTTTCCGGCTGAACGTGATCCCGATTTTTTTACCGCCGCTGCGGGAACGCCGCGATGATATTCCGTTGCTTATCCAGCATTTTATCAAACGGTTTTGCGAAGAATGTAAATTGCCGCCCAAACAAGTGGACGACGAAGCGATGGAATATCTGAAATCGTATCGCTGGCCGGGCAATGTGCGCCAGCTCGAAAACTATGTGAATCAGGCAATTGTGCTTTCCGAAGGTAACATGTTGACAATAAAGGACTTCCCATCCCGCGTGCTCAACGAAACCGCGGAAGACACCGGATTCGAAATCGACACAACTCGTCCGCTGGATGATATTATGGCGGATTTCGAAAGAATGGTGCTCAAAAAAGCCCTCGCAGAAAATGGCGGCAACAAACAGCAAACCGCCAAACAATTGCAGGTTCATCGCACCACGCTGATGTCCCGACTCAAAAAATTGGGGCTGTGAGCCGAACGCAAATTTGTGGAAATTATCGTTTTTGATTCGAAAAGTGATGTGTCTGAACATCTCATTTTACAAATTGTGACCGGATCGAAAGCGATTATTCACCCATTTTGTCAACCGGAATGACCATTCGCGACAACTTGCATTTTTTAAATCCCACCCACTTTTTCTAAATTCATTTTCAATCCAAAATAAAAACCTTATTTTTTGGAAAAAATTGGGAAGATATTGGCAAAACAATCGATCAAAATTTTTTCCGGCGATGATATCCGGCAGGCAGTTCCGATGCGCGATTGCGTCGCAGCCATCCGCGAAGCGTTCATTCAGCTTTCCGGAGGCGAAATTACCGCACCGCAACGGCTGGTGATGCCCACAAATCCGGACGACGGTTTGCTGCTGCTGATGCCTGCTTTCGCAGCAAACAAACAGCAATCTACCGTAAAATTGGTGAGAATCACCAACAGTAATTCCGCGCGAAATTTGCCCTATATTCAGGCTACGGTGATGTTATTCGACGCAACCACCGGGCATTTGCTGGCGATTATGGATGGCGAAACCATCACCGCGATGCGCACCGGCGCAGCATCCGGCGCAGCAACCGATGCAATGGCACGAAAGGCTGCCAAAACCCTCGCAATTTTCGGCACAGGCGCACAGGCGGAATCGCAACTGGATGGTGTTTGCGCGGTTCGATCCATCGAAAAAATGCTGGTTTTCGGGCGAAATCCCAACCGCACCGCCGATTTTGTCAGCCGCATGCAACAAAAATTCGGCATCGAAGTTAGCGTTGCAACCGCGCCGGAACAACTGCGCGAAGCAGATATTATTTGCACCGCCACCACCGCAACTGCGCCGGTTTTTGCCGATGAACACGTTGCACCGGGAACGCACATTAACGGCGTTGGTGCATATAAACCGTACATGCAGGAAGTGCCGCCGGAAACCGTGCAACGCGCCAGAATTGCCATCGATGAACGCGAAGCGGCGCTCAGCGAAGCGGGTGATTTGCTCATTCCGCTGAACGCCGGACAAATCAGCGAATCGCATTTTTCGGCGGAAATCGGCGATATTTTTTCCGGGAAAATTCCCGGACGGCAATCGGAAAACGAGATCACGTTTTTCAAATCCGTCGGTCATGCGGCGCAGGATTTGGCGCTGGCATCGCAGGTTTGGGCGGCGGCGCAATCGCTTAATCTCGGTAAAAACATTAGTTTATAAAAAAGGAAATTAAATGCCGAAAACAAAAATCTACCTCATTCGCCACGGCGAAACCATCTGGAACGCAACCGGCAGATTTCAGGGGCAGCAGGATAGCCCGCTGAACGAAACGGGCATCCGGCAGGCGCAGGCGCTGGCCAAACGGCTGCGCAACAAACCGTTTTTTGCAATTTACAGCAGCGATTTGGGACGTGCACACCAAACCGCCGAAATTTTGGCCGAGCCGCACAGCCAGCCGGTCATCCCGGATGAGCGATTGCGCGAACGGCGTTTCGGCATTTTCGAAGGGCTGACGATGACCGAGGCGGAACGCGATTATCCCGATATTCAGCAGGCATTTCTCGGCGGCGGATACAATTTTATCGTGCCCGGCGGCGAAACAAACGACGAAATTATTGACCGGACGGTGAGCTGCCTCAACGAACTGGCAACCCGCCATCCCGGGGAACGGCTGCTGGTGGTTACGCACGGCGGAATTATAAACCGTTTCACAAAATATGTGCTGGGCATTCCGCAATCCCAACAACGGATGTTCCGCGTTCATAACGCCAGCGTCAACAAATTTGTGTTCGAAAATGGCAATTGGGAAATGCACACGTTCGGCGATACCAGTCATTTTGAAATTCATCACGACGGAGCAGAAGAATGAGCGAACCATTTGCAGATCGCGTTTTGGCAATGAAACATTGGCAACCGCCGGAAAACTGGCTGCGGATTCACACCATCGATGCGCATACCGGCGGCGAACCGCTGCGGGTGATTGTTGGCGGATACCCGGATCTGCCCGGCAGCACAATTCTCGAAAAACGCCGCGCGGCCAAAGCCCAATTTGACCATTTGCGCACCGCGCTGATGTGGGAACCGCGCGGTCACGCGGATATGTACGGCTGTTTGATCACGCCGCCGGTAACACCGGAAGCGGATTTTGGCGTGTTGTTTTTGCACAACGAAGGCTACAGCAGCATGTGCGGTCACGGGATTATCGCGGTCACAAAAGTGGCGCTGGAAACCGGACTCATCCCCATGCAATCGCCGGAAACCTGCATCAAAATTGATGCCCCCGCCGGGCTGATCACCGCGTTCGCGCGAATCAAAAACGGCAGCGTTCACAGCGTTTATTTTCACAACGTACCGTCGTTTGTGGTGGCGCTGGACGCAACCGTTCCAGTTCCCGGATTGGGAACCGTGCGTTACGATCTGGCGTTTGGCGGCGCATTTTACGCTTATGTGAACGCGGCGGATGTTGGATTGCGCTGCACGCCGGAACACTTTCGCGACCTGATCGACATTGGCATGAAGATCAAACGCGCGGTGATGGAAAATCGCGAAATCATCCATCCGTTTGAGCCGGATTTGGGATTTTTGTATGGCACCATTTTCACCGAACCGGCGGAAAATCCGCAACATCACAGCCGGAACGTCTGCATTTTTGCCGAAGGCGAAGTGGATCGCTCACCCACCGGAACGGGCGTCAGTGCGCGGGTGGCCATTCATCACGCTCGCGGGGAAATTGGTGTAAATCAACCGATTATCATCGAAAGTATTATTGGAAGTTTATTTGAGGCAAGTGTTTTTAAAACAGTGGCTTACGGCGGTTTTGATGCGGTAATTCCGGCAGTGGAAGGAACCGCGCACATCACCGGACGGAACGAATGGTGGATCGATCCGTCCGACAATTTGCAAAATGGGTTTATCCTGCGCTGACGCTGTACGAATGGGCAACATCCGTTGAACGGCAGCAATTGCCGCCGGCGTGCTGCGCCATTTCCACAGCTTTGAGCGTTTGTTGCAAAAATGAATGTTTATCGAATGCCGTTTCGGCAGGGTCAACCGTCGAAAACCCGACGCTGACCGTCAATTTGTGGAAAATATCTTTGTGCGGATTGGCAAAACTGTGTTCTTCGATGCGTTTTCGCAGCTTTTCCGCGACGACGGTCGCCCGAACCCGCGCTGCCTGCGGAATCAGAATCGCAAAAGAATCGTCGCCGTAACGGGCAATCGTATCCGATTCGCGAAGGTTTTTCACCAAAATCTGGCTGACTTCCTGCAAAATAGAATTGCCGGTGGAATAGCCGTAGGCCTGGTTGAACAAGCGGAAATTGTCGATATCAAAAATCACCAGCGAAATCGGATGCTCGTAACGCCGCGATTTCGACACTTCCTGATTGAGCGTTTCCTGAAAATACGCATGATTGCACAAACCGGTCAGCGCATCGCGCAGTTGAAATTCGGTGCGTTCCTCTTTGCTGCGTTCTAAAGCTGTTTCCAACTGCTCCACCTGTTCGTAAACGACAACCAATTCTTCCAGCATTTCTTCATATGGGATCAACCGTCGTTTCAGGAATTCGGGATTTTCTTTCAACACCCGAAGCCCGGAAAAATTGGGCAATTTGCGCAGTCCAAACGGCGATGCGTAGGATTTGGCGTTTTCCAGTGCCATCCGCAAAAAATTGGGAAACTCCATCGTTTGGCGCCCAAAATATTGCGCAAAACGATTTTCCAGATCCGCGTATTTGCTCGCACCCTTCAATTGAAGCACCAGTTCCGCCAATCGCCCGGAAAGCCCGACAATTTGCGCAGAAGTTTTATCCTGCGATTCCATCAACGGATTGTCTTCAATTTGATGATGCAATCGGATCGGCTCAACAATTTCATCCGGAAATCCCCACGAATAAACCAGATCGGCGCTGATATCCGCATGGCTCACGCCAGCTTCTTTTTCTTCAGTTTCCTCAAACCGGCGGGCGTTAATCGGCACTTTTTCCAATTTTGAATAAACTTCCGGCACGGTTCGCGAGAGCGCTAATTTGGAAACATCCTGCAGCATTCCGGCAATAAGCAGATCCGCCGGTGTGCCGATGCCTAAAAATTTGCTCAGCGTAAACGCAAAAACACCGGACAGCAACCAGTTTTGTTGCTGGATATCGTAATCCAGCGAATCGTATTTTCCTGCAGATTCGAACTCAAGCAACCACAATGTAAATAATATGTTACGTAAATCTTTTGCATTCATGGACTCCACAATTTCCTTGAAATTGGTTGTCCGTGGATTAACATTAAAAAAAGGTGATTTGACGATTCTGGAAATCACATCCTTCTTTTCCGAAACCAGCGGATAGATTTCTTTATCCTTAACTTTTCGCACAAACGAAAGCGGCACCAAATCCATCGTATCGTGGGGCGGGTTTTCGAATTTGGGTGATTTTCGTAAAATTTCTAAAATACGTGATTTTCTCATATTGCAATTTCGTGTTTTAAGTCCGCAGTTCCGCAACTATATTTTATAGCGTATTCGGCTTAAAGTGACCGATACATTAATAGTTTGTCGTTGAAATTTGCCGGTAACACGTTTCCCTAAAAGGTCTTACGTTATGCATTTACATTATATCACGCTGTTACGACAGGTGGAATTTTTACGCCCGAAAATTACCGGCACAGTCATCGCGGATAGTTATTCGCAGAATAAAAACGAATGGGTGATCGCCTTGCCCGGCGGTGGGCTGCAGCTTTCCTGCGATGCGCAATTTCCGTTTATTTTGTGGACGGAACAGCGCCACCGCGCCAAAAATTCAACGGAAGTGCTGGATTCGCTGATCGGTTTGCAAATCAACGACATCGCGCTGATGCCGGGCGAACGCATTATTAAAATAACTTTTGCAGAATCGCCGCTCACGCTGATCATCAAATTGTTCACCGCCGGCAGCAACTTTTTTATCGTCGATGAATCCGGCACAATTGTGAACAGCTTCAAAAACGCCCGGAAATTTACCGGCGAACCGTTTGCCGTGCCGCCGTCCGATCAGCTCGATCCGGAAGCCATAGAACGGGACGAATTTCATGAATTGCTGAACCGGCAGCGCAAAGATTCATTTCCGCAAATATTGCGCCGATTCAGCTACCTCACCCGTCCGGTGATTCGCGAATTGCTGTTCCGTTGCGAAATCCCCGAAAAATTAATTACCGGCGATGCAACAGAAGAACAACTGCTGGCACTGTGGGTCAATCTCGAAAATTTGCTGAAAAACTGCCGGACAGACGCGCCGCGCGTATATTTCGATGGCGAATTTCCGGAGCGTTTTACGCTCACCGAATTCCGCAGTTTGGGCACATCGGAGCAGCGCACATTTGAATCCGTCAACGACGGACTGCGGTTTTTTATTTTCCGGCGCCAAAAATTGGGCACACTTCAGCAATCCCGCAAACAATTGACGGACGCGCTTTCGCGAAAACTAAATTCCCTGAAATTCAACCTTTCGCAACTGGAAGCAAAACCGCCGGATGAATCGCAAATCAAGAAAAATCAACAGATTGGCGAATTGATAGTGGCGCAGCCGCAGTTGCTGAAACCCGGTGTCAGCGAGATTTCCGTCATCAATTATTTTGATGAAAACATGCCGGAAATAACTGTGAGCGTCGATCCGGAATTATCGGCGCAGGACAACGCAGAAAAATATTTTCGCAAAGCGCGGCAGTTTTCGGAAAACGCGAAAGAGCGCGAAGAACGCTGGGAGCAACTCCAGCGCCAGCACGAAGAACTGGAAGCGCTGGCGTCGCAACTTCAGCAATCCGATGATTTGAAAATTTTCCGGCAAGTTCAGGAACGGCTGAAAACGATGCACATTTTGCAACATCATTCGCAGGATTCGGACACTTATCGCCTGCCGTATAAAACTTATTTTTTTAAAGATGTGGAAATTTGGGTGGGAAAATCATCTGCAGATAACGACACACTAACATTCAAATGTGCCAATAAAGAGGATTTTTGGCTGCACGTTCAGGGCTACGCCGGATCGCATGTGATCATTCGCAATCCCCGCCGCAGCGAGCAGCCACCGCAACACGCGCTGGAATATGCCGCCCGGCTTGCGGCAACCAACAGCAAAGCCAAACACGCCAGCTACGTTCCGGTCGTTTACACAAAAGTGAAATTTGTGCGCAAACCGCGCAAATCTCCACCGGGAACGGTCATTCCGTCTCAGGTTAAATCGATATTTGTGGATCCGTTATGAGAGCACATTTCCGGGAAACAGCCGCTCCAGCATTCTGCGAAACTGGGGCAATTTGATAGGTTTGTGCAAAAAATGCCGGATAGAAAGTGCCTCCAGCGATCCGACCAAATCCGGATCGAGTTTCCCGGAAACAACCAACACCGGCAATTCGGGCATTTCGCCGCGCACTTTTTTGATCAATTCGTACCCGTTCAACCGGGGCATGGCGATATCGGTTATCAGTAAATCGTATTGATGATTTTTCAGTGCGTTAAACGCTTCCTCGCCATTGTAAACCGTAACAACTTCGAAACCTTCCAGGGTCAGCCATGTATCTATGCTGTAACTTAGTCCTTTATCGTCCTCCGCTACTAAAATTTTTTTCATAAATTCAACCATTAAACCTCCGTTTGCGGTACCCAATTGCCCCTCCCTTGAATTAAGTGGCGGATTCAATTAAAGCAAAAGCCTTGCCATTGTTGCGCCTTTCACTTGCGACACAGCGAATCAGATGCAGCGGTCACACAGCGATGGCCGTTTCCGGCCGCAATACGACGGCGATTGTCCGTTCCGCCCGCTTAAATCACCCGGTCACAGGTTTCACGAAAACATATTCGGAACGATCGCCAATCAGCGCTGAAAATGGATGAATTTATTTTTTTAAAAAAAATTGAGAGATGCATTTTCTAAAACAAAAACGCGGTTTTTCAACCGCGTCTGTTGTGTAAATTTGTGCAATATTTTTACATTTCATCATCGCCGATATTGTATTCTTCCAGCTTGTTATACAGCGATCTGCGGCTGATGCCCAAAATATTTGCGGCTTTCAGCTTGTTGCCGCGTACGGCTTTCAGCGTTTCGATAATCATGGTTTTTTCCACTTCCGACAGGGGAACGCCGGGTTTGAAAGTGATACTAACTTGCGCCAATCCCGGTTTCAGGATGTTGTTGGGCAAATGTTTTACATCGATAGATTGGTTGGCTGTGAGCACGCTGCGCAAAATTACGTTGCGCAACTCGCGCACATTTCCTGGCCAGTGGTAGCTGTTCAGCACTTCCATTGCGCGATCGGTAACGCCGGTAACTTTTTTGTTCAGTTCGATATTGAACATTTCCCGGTAATAATTTGCCAGATAGGCAATATCACCTTTGCGATCCCGCAACGGCGGCAGCTCGATGGTGTAAACGTTCAGCCTGTAAAACAAATCTTCGCGAAAACGGTTGTTTTCGATCATTTTTTCGAGATTATCGTTGGTTGCGGCGATGACGCGCACATCCACTTTGATGGGTCGGTTGCTGCCGACGCGCTCAATCACCTGATTTTCCAGCACCCGCAACAGGCTGATTTGCACCGGCATATCCATCGTTCCGATTTCGTCGAGAAACAGCGTGCCGTCGTTGGCTTCCTCAAATTTCCCTTTTTTATCGGAAATTGCGCCGGTAAACGCACCTTTCAGATGCCCGAACAGTTCGGATGAAACCAGTTCCCGCGGAATCGCGCCGGTGTTGATTGCCACAAACATTTTTTTGTCCCGCGGCGACATGGCGTGGATGGCTTGCGCCACCATCTCTTTACCCGTGCCGCTCTCGCCAACGATGAGCACCGGAATATCGGTTTGCGCAACGTCTTTGATGCGCCGGTACACCTGCTGGATGGCTTTGCTCTGCCCCACCAAATTCTGGAAATGATAATATTTCTGGAGCCGCCCCTGCTTATCTTCGGTTGACAAATCCTGCGCTTCGTCCAATTGCAGCACCGTTTTTACCGTTTTGATCAGCTCTTTGGGCTTAATCGGCTTTGTGAGATAGTTGATGGCACCGAGTTTCATGGCTTTTACAGCATCCTCGATGCTGCCGTAACCGGTAACCATCACCACTTTTAGCGACGGATATTCTTCCTGAACATGCGCCAGAAATTTCATTCCGTCCATTTCATTCATTTTATAATCGGTGATGATCAGGTCGAACACCTGCTGCTCCAGCCGTTCGAGCGCCAGCCGCCCGTTTTCGGCTTCCTCAATTTCAAATCCCTCATCTTCCAGAATCGTCGCAACACCTGTCCGCAAGTTTTCCTCATCATCAACAATCAGAATGCGAAATCTTTCCATTTATCCTCGTCCCTCTAATTATGCATGGTTGGCAATTCAATATAAAACACAGTGCCAACGCCGGTTTTGGTTTCAAAATACAAATTGCCTTCGTGCGCTTCAATCAATTTTTTGGAGATGGCCAAACCAATGCCACCGCCGGTTTCTTTGGTTGTAAAATAGAGATCAAAAATATGATCCCGGATATTTTCCGGAATTCCGGCGCCGTTATCCCGTATCGCCACAACCACAAAACGATCGCGGAAATAGGTGCGCAGCGTCAGTTCGCCACCGCCTTTCATTGCATCAAAAGCGTTCAAAATAATATTGATAATTACTTGTTTTAATTGATCTTTACTCACTTTCACCATTGGCAGTTCGCTGCCAAGCTGGCGATGAATTTCCACATTTTTTTCCAACGCTTGCTGGCTGACCAGATCGATCACTTCACTCATCAAATCGTTAATATTTTCAAAAGTAAGCTGAATTTCCTGCGCCCGCGCCAGATTGAAAAACTGATCGATCAGCTTGTTCAACCGCTCCACTTCCGAGTTGAGAATGTTGATCGATTTTTTGATCTTCCCGAGCCGCTGTTCATCGACGATCGACCGTTCGACCATATTGTCCACAATTTCTGTGTGGATGGCCAGCGAGCTGAGCGGGTTGCGAATTTCGTGCCCGATGCTGGATGACAGTTGCGATATAACACCATATTTCATGCTGCGCTGCAAAGTTTGCTCGAGTTCGTGCAACATATCAATATTTTTCAGATAAAATGTGACGCCCCGAACCTGCTCACGATCGTCCATAAACGGGCGGGCCAGCACCTCCACATTTACCGCACGGCCGTTCAGCAAATTCAGCGGCAAATTTTGCTTCACTTCCAGCGTCAGCGGGTCTTTCGCCCGGCGATAAATTTCCAGCATCCGGGGATTTTTTTGCAGAATTTCATATACTTTTCGCTGCGAATTCGATTTGGTGCGAATGTGAAACACATCCAGCACATATTCGTTGCTGGAGAGAATGTGCATGTTGTTATCCAGAATGAGCAATCCCTGATTGAGCACTCGCATCATCGAATGCGCCTTTTGCTCGGACTGCTGAAAGCTGCGATCCAGATCGTCGCTGATGCGATATTCCTCATCCAGCTTCGAAAAAACGGATTGATCGCCGGGCGTCGTTTGCGGGATTTGCTGCAGACCGTTTTCGCTTTGTGGGGCAGCTTCGCCGCTAACCCAAACCGGCGCACCGGTCGGAACATTGGCGCGCCACGCAAACCATAACGCTAATATTATAAATGCACTTACAGCAAAAATTGCGCCCCACACAATCCACTTTCGCGCCACATCCAAATCGTGCAGTTGATTGATATCGATCACCATTCTAATGTGCCCGAGAAATTGCCCGTCAATGTTAACCGGCCAAATCACATCAAATTCGTTGATGTTTTCGTTCGCACCGCGTTGCACCAGTTGCGGCATTTGCTGGTTGAGCACTTCCAACTCGTCCTCTTTGGTGTAAACGAGATCTTCCAACTGCACATCGGTGCAAATGACAATCCGGTTATCCGGTGAAATCAGCATGATGGTTTTGATATCCGGATTACGCTGGATAAAGCGTTTGAGCGCCAAACGGGGATTGTTGCGGTTGTATTGATTGAATTTGCCGAGATCGAAATTGCTGGTTTTGGGGACGATCCATTCCTCCACCTCGTTGGCCATCACGTATGCCAATTGAGTGGGAACTTTGCTGTTGAATTCCCGGATATAAGCCTCGATACGATTGTTCAACGCGTAAATAATCACATAACTGACAATGCATGCAATAATTCCGGCTGCAATCAGCAGGTATTTGTTAGATCGTATCAGTTGTTGTGCTTTCACGGGGTTTATCAACTTTTTTTATGAGCTCGAAAAATAGGCACTGCGAGCCACCAATACAATAATTCATTATCGATTTAGTTTACAAAATACGGGATTTTTCTGAATCATCTGTTCAGGCGGGAAGTATCATACAAAAATCGTGCACAAATTTCGTGCGCTACATCCTGAAATGGGGAAAACAGAATATTTGCTCACGGATAATGCAATCCCGGATGGCATCAACCGGGATTTTCCGGCAAAACATCAGTCACCGAAATCGACCATCAGACCGATACGGTGGGCGTTGCCCAACTCATCTTCGTAGTTGGTGAACGAATAATCGACACTGATTTTGGGAATGCGGATGCCAACCCCAAAGTTGAGGCGTTGCAGTTCGTCAAATCCGCCGCGCAGTGCGAGGGTTTCTTTCATCATCAGTTCGCCGCCAAAAGCGCCGGAAATCATGTCCGATCCGCCGGTAGCGAGGTGGGTTGCGCCCTGCGTTTGCATCACCACATCCACAGTGGGAATGAGGTAGCTGCTCAATCCCGGCAACGGCAAATAATACGATGTGCCGAACCGCAGCGTCGGGCTGACCAGCTCTTTTTCGCCGGTATCCCAAGCGATGAGCGTTGAAGTGATATTGCGGAACATCGCGGAAAGTTTCACGCGATCGTTGAGCGTGTAACGCATGCCGGCGTCGAAACCGAGCCCGTTGGCGTTGTGATCCGCCAGATCGCGGCGCACCAGTTTCATGTTCAAACCCCATGCAAAGCGCTGGCTGACCTGCGTGCCCAGCGATACAAAAAATACGTAATCGGCGCTGTTGAATTGATCCACTTTGCTGAAATCGATGTTCAGCAATTCGCCGTCGCTGCCCAAAATGGCTGCTGCGCGAGAATCCTGAATATTATCAACGCCCAAACGGATCACGCTGAAACCGATCACTTTGTTATCGCTGATCGGTTTGGCAAAACCGAGATAATCGTAATTGATCGACGAAATAAATTGTTGGGTGTGCGTAAATGCAATTTGGGTGGACTGAATTTGGGTGAGCCCGGCGGGATTGTAAAATGTGGCATATACATCGCCGGAAAGTGCGGAAAACGCACCGCCGAGCGCCTGCGCCCGCGCCGAAACGTCGATCGCCATAAATTCACCGGCGTATTTGCGAAAACCGGTTTCCGCGTAACTGATTTGCATGATTGCGAAGATGCCCGACAGAACAAGCACTAAACGTCGTAATTGCATAACACACCTATATTTTACAGATTCTGGTTGCCGATTTTTGGTTGCCGTTTAACACCGTTGGAACCGATCGAAAAGCAATGCCAACAGCCCATTCAAAAACAGAGTGGTAAACGCACCAACCGTCAAAATAGTTTCTCGGTACAAATATATGGCACAACCCAGATAAATAAAATGGATAAATTTTCCACCAAAAAACCGGAAGGAATGGGATTGAATGCGGCAGGTTACAGGCTTTTTTCCCAAACAGCCAACTGGCTGCGAAGCGCTTCGAGCTGGTCGGGAAAATGCGCCAGCGTACGGGTCAGTTTGTCGATTTCGAATGATTGGGCTTGCTCGCGGGCTTTTTGCCCCCACGCTACCAATCCGGGGAGCTCATTTTTTTGCCCGATTTGATAAATTTGATCGCCGAATTCGGAAATTTCTTCGAGCACCATAAATTCCGAAACGGATTCCCAATGTTTGAAATGGGTATCATCCAACTCTTTGAGCAGGGCAACCAGCGACTGGTATTTTTCCGGATTGCAGATTTCAATCGGGCAGATGCCGTTTTCCGGCGGATGCGGCAATTTGCCGTTGACAGACTCCTTTTTTTCCGGCAAGTCGTATTGCAAAAATTTCCGCAGCGTTTCGATGAGGTCGCGATGCGAAACCGGTTTGCTGAGATAAATATCGCAGCCGGCAGCCAGCGCACGATCCCGGTCTTCGGACATCGCATCCGCGGTCAGCGCGATGATGGGAATGTGCAGCGTTTCCGGATCATTTTTTAACATTCGGGTGGCCTGATACCCATCCATATTTGGCATTCGGATGTCCATCAAAATCAGTTTGGGCAAAGCTGTTTTGGCAATTTGCACACCCTTCTCGCCATCTTCCGCTTCCAGAATTTTTAGCGGCGTGTGTTTCAAATATCCGTTGATCAATTTGCGATTGTGGGCAATGTCTTCCACAACCAGAATTTCTGCCGGATGAAAGTTGATGTTCAAAAAATCCAGTTCCGAATCGGCATTATCTGCCGGTATGCTGTTGTATTCCAACACCTGCACATTCCGAAAATAAATCCGAAATGTGCTGCCGGATTCCGGCATACTTTTGACCGTCACACGTCCGCCCATCATTTCTACCAATCGACGGGTGATTGCCAACCCCAAACCGGTGCCGCCATATTTGCGGGTATTTTGCCCGTCTTTTTGAACGAATGCTTCAAAAATTCGCTGAATCTGATTTTCCGGAATACCGATGCCGGTATCTTCCACATCCAAAACCAGATCAATATTTTCTGATGAATTCGCAGAGAATTTCCAGTGAACCGATAATTTCACATGCCCGGCGTCGGTAAATTTGATGGCATTCCCGACCAAATTGACCAACACCTGTCGCAGCCGCACTTCGTCCATTCGCACCACATTTGGCAGGTCCGGGTTTAATTCCAATTGCAAATCCAGATCTTTTTCGTGCGCTTTGTAAATAAAAATATCGCGGATTTCCTGCATAAATGTATGCAAATTAAGGGGTTGCGGATCCATGTCCATTTTCCCCGCTTCAATTTTGGATAAATCCAGAATATCATTAATTAGCGTTAGCAAATTTCGACCGCTGCTGTTGATCGTGTGCAAATAATCCCGGTGAACCAGATTGTCCACCTGATCTTTCATCAACTCCGTAAAACCGAGAATGGCATTCAGTGGAGTGCGCAATTCATGGCTCATGTTTGTCAAAAATTCGCTTTTGGCGTGGTTTGCAGCTTCTGCGGCTTCTTTGGCACGCTGCATGGTTTCTTCAACCTGTTTGCGCTGGGTGATATCGAAAAACACCGTAAACAAGGCTTGCTTATTTTCAAATGAAATGTAATTCATCGAAATGGAGACCCAAAATAATTCGCCATCGGGACGTTTCAATTCAATTTCGTAATCGCGTAACTCTTTGTTTTTAATAAACTCAGCGAGCATAACATCGCGATCATTTTTTTGGGCGTAAAAATCCGGGGAAATTTTGCCAATGGCATCTTCGGGATTCATTCCGAAAATTTCTGACACCTGTTTGTTGGCAAACAGCACGATGCCTTCAAACAAGCTGGTGATAACAATCGGGATTGGCGAGGTTTCCGCAATTGCCCGGAAACGCTCCTCGCTTTCCTGCAGGGCTTTTTCCGCCGCTTTGCGATCGGTGATGTTGAAAATGGTGCCGTCCAGCCATTCCAGATTGCCGTTTTGGTCAAATTTGCCCTGCCCGCTTTCGTACACCCAAATCACGGAGCCGTCGGCGCACATCAGCCGATATTCCATCGAAAAAGCTTTTTTCTCAACGATTGCATCAAAAATGGTGGCGTTTACTTTATCGCTATCGTCCGGATAAATCAGTGATGCATACGTCCGGACTTTGTTCTCGAGCAATTCTTCAACGGGATATCCGGTCATTTTCTCGAACGGTTTGCTGAGATATTCCATTGTAAACTCAGCGTCGTATTTGCATCGATAAATAGCGCCGGTGATATTATTGGTCAGCGATTCAAACTGTTCGCGATTTTCCCGCAATTCGGAAATGGTTTTTCGCGTAGCGGATATATCGCGCAATACACCGATATACAGCCGTTCGCCTGTAACGTCCATCAAGCTAACCGACCACTCCAGCGGAAAAATTTCGCCATTCAGCCGCCTTCCGGTAGTTTCCATTATGCTGCCGCGTTCTTCCGTATTGGCTGTCCGGGCGTTCAATTCCGCGAGTGTTTCGGATACGATCTGATCCCTGAGGATGGTTTGCAGCGGTTTTCCAACCATCTCGGCGCTGGTTGCCCCGAAAATTTCTTCCGCCGCTGCGTTAAACGATTCGATGATGCCGTTGCGATCATAGGTGATCACCCCGTCAATCATATTATTCAAAATCGACTGAATCCACAGCCGGTTTTTCTTCTGGATTTGCTGGTTTTGCAGGTGTATTCCGGTTGGATCAGGTGCCGGCGGGAGAGTCGTTTTTTGCTCAAATGCTTCGTATGTCTGGCTGACGGTTTCCATCAATTGTTGCAGATTAACTTGACCGTTAGCGGATTGTTCGCGCAATTTCTCAAGCTGTTGTTGTAAAAGTTGATGCACTTAACGATCCCTGTTTTTGAAAGCGGCTGCGTCCGGCAGAGTTTCAGAAATTCCAAACATATAAATTCGCGTCATTTGCGAATATTAAAATTGTCGTCTGTTTGGCAAAAAATTAAACGATAATTCCACAAAAAAAAATTTGAGAAATGCATTAAACAATCGTTTTCAACGGGACTGCGAAACATGTTTCGCAACACTATTTTTATTATTTCGCACCGCAAAATAGTAATTCCATACTTTTTATCGGGTGGTGAATGGGCTAATTTCCGGGTAAGACATTTGTTGAAGGAGAAATTTATGAAATCTGATCTACCCAAAAGCATTTACTTTGCCATCATTACCATCGCATTTCTGTTGTACGCAACCGCACAACTGGCTGCCGCGGGAAAAGTTTACCTTGTTTTAGGTTCAGACACCGCCATTTGGAACGGGATGGACGTCGCCAGATACAATTGCTATTACAGCCCGCTGCTTTACACCGATCCATCTGCAAACGCTTACGGCGTAATGGATCCGGCATATCGCAACGCGATGACCGATTCCTACGGCACGCCGATGAAGCTAACCTGGTGGATGATGTGCGGCAGCATTTTCGGTCCCGGATCAAACACGAACGTTCCCTTCCCGAACGTGATGACGATGTATCTGATGAAAAAATATCACGGCGATCGTGTTCAGGAATTCGGCGATGAATTGAGCCTGCACTACCACACTTTTCAATGGAACGATTACGATAACGACGGCAAATTCTGGTGGAACCAAACCTACACTTTTGAAGAAACGCGGGAAGATTACGAATTTACGCTGGCGCAACTGCTCATCGAAGAAGCCGTTTTTCCGGTGTCTTTCCGCAGCGGATGGCATTTTATGGATAACGGCTGGCAGCACCATTTGGATGACTGGGTGCCTTACAGCATGCACAACGATTGGCCGAACGATCGCATCGACACCGAGGAACCGCTGGACAACACCTTCCACTGGGCAGATGCGCCGGGACAGTTTGTGCCGTATCGTCCGTCGCCGGAAAATTACCAGTTGCCCGGCGATGGTCCCGGCTGGAACGTTCGCTCAACCCATTTAAATACAGCACGTTACCGCGATTTGATCGATTCGATTTTCACCCGCGCAGCCAATGGGCAGGATCAGCTCGCCTGCATTTGGGGACATTTGCCGGAAACCGATTTTTTGAGTAATTTGCAAATTATCGATAGTCTGGCGCATCGATTTTCCAACCAGACGGGCGTCAGTTTTCGCTATTGCACCGCCATCGAAGCGATGCAACGCTGGCGCGAAACCAGCGATTCGCTGCCGCCGGCGCTCACTTTTGATGCTGTCGAATCCGGCGATGACGTCTATTTCCAGATCACCACCGATGAGCCGATTTTCCAGAAATACCCGTTTGTCGCGGTGAAAACCATTTACGAACAATACCAGTTGATTCCCTGCAACAACAGCGGCGCGAACAGTTGGCAAACCGCAACGCCGGTGAGCAAACAATTTTTGGCGCGCGCAGCCGTTGCCGTTTGCGATACGCTCGGCAATCAGTCGCTGGATTTCATCGATTTTCGTCCGGCCGATACATTTGTGGACAATGTGGACGCCGGATATTCGGAAATTTCCGGCAACTGGAGCAGCGTTTCCGGCGATTTTTGGGGCGTCGATCACCGGATGGCGGGCATTTCAACGGGCGATTCCGCCATCGCCGAATGGCAATTTTCACCCGCAGCAGACGGGATGTTCAACATCGAAATCCGCATGCCGAATGTGGCAAATCCGGCCAATCAGCTCACATTTTATCTGACAGAAAACAGCAGCGCAATCGACACGATTACGACAGATGCGCCCGCCGCAAACGTCTGGCAGTACATCACAACGGCAAATGTTGCTGCCGGAAGCGCGGTTTCGCTGAAAATGGTTGCCAAAACCAATTTGACAAACGCCAACGTCGCTGCGGATGTCGTTAAATTTTCTGCGCTGGTACGCGACCGCGATTTGCACCCGGAGACCGCACTGCTCGATTTTGGCGAAGTGATCATCGACGACAGCACTTTTGCCGATTTGGCGCTCACCAATCGCGGTATCGAACCGTTGACCATTTCCGGGATTACATCCGCCAACGGTTTTTCCGGTGTGCAGCAGTCGTTTCCGATCACCATTCCGGGAAGGGGCAGCATCAATATTTCGGCGTTTGTTGTGCCGGAAACCCTCGGGGATCTGCGCGATACGTTGCGCATCGCCAGCGATGATCCGGTGAAACCGCAGCTGGCAATTCCCCTCTCCGCAAAGGTGCAACATTATTTTGTGATCATCGATAACGAAGATGCGCAGGCATACGCCGAAACCGGAACCTGGGCAACCAGCAACGCGCAGGCGTACGGCAGCAGCAGCCGTTACGCACCGCTCGGACAAAATCCCGGCGCGGTTGCCACGTTCACTGTAAATATAGAAAAATCAAGCTATTACGATTTGTTTGAAATTGTGCCCACAACCGTAAACGCAGCCGATCATGCGCTGTACCAGGTGTATCTCAACGGGTTTCAGGTGGACGCTTTTAACGTGGATCAAAACAGCGGCAGCGGCAATTGGGTGAAGCTGGCGCGCTATCATTTTCCGGAAAATGCGACAGTTGAAGTGCGGGTGATCGACGATGGCGGCAGCACGCCCGGACTGGTGCTGCGGGCAGATGCGATCAAATTTGCCATCCCGGACGACGCAACCGCCATCGCCGAATCCGGCAACGGAATGCTTCCCGAAACGTTCGAATTTGAGCAAAATTACCCGAATCCGTTTAACGCCACCACCCGTTTCCGATATGCGTTGCCGCAGCAATCGCGGGTGGAATTGCATATTTACAACGCGATCGGGCAACAGGTTGCCACATTAATCGACGAACCACAAACTGCTGGAAATTATGAGTTTAGCTGGAATGCGAATGCCTTCGCCAGCGGCATTTATTTTGCGCGGCTGAAAGCCGGTAATCAGGTCAAAACGCAAAAAATGATATTGTTGAAATAGAATGCCGTTTTCGTGTTATATTGTATCGATTCAATCAAAAATTGAAATATTTAATATAAACCGAACCGATAAATGAGCAACGAAGTCGAAGAAACCAACATTCTCCCGCCGGACGTTTACGCCGCGCTGAATCTCGATGAATTTGTGGCGGTGGATATCGAAACCACCGGGTTGCAATACACCAATTCAGAAGTGATCGAAGTGGCTGCGGCAAAATTCCGCAATGGCGAACTTGCCGAAACGTTCGAGCGGCTGATAAAGCCTGCCACTGCGATTCCGGAATACATCACCAAATTGACCGGCATTGCCGACAGCGATGTTGCCGGCGCACCGGCGTTCCGCGATGTGCTGCCCGATTTCCGGGAATTTTTGGGTACCGCGCCCATCATCGCGCATCACGTGCCGTTCGATCTGCCGTTTCTGGAATATCACGCGCGGCTGGTGGATCGCAATTTGAAAGGCTGGCAAAATCGCAAACCTGTGTATCATTATTTCCCGAATCCCAAATACGACACGGCTGTTTTGGCGCGGATGTATCTCCATTATTTACCGTCATTTAGCCTGTCCAATTTGGTCGATTATTTTCAATTTTCGGGTGATGTTTCGCACCGCGCATTGCCGGATGCCAAAAATGCCGGACTCGTTTTTCGGGAGCTGGTGAATTTTGCCATCCAAACCAAATTTGCGGATGTTCAAAAAATTCTGCAAATCCTCGAAGCGGCGGACGATCCGATCAGCGATTTTTTCCAACATCTCGCTAAATTTTTGTCCACCGGCGCCACGGTTGTTGGCGGCATCGATCGTCGGCAGTTCGATTTTAAGGCGAATCATTACAATATTATCGGCGAACGCAGCAAGTTGAAAGGTCCGGCGGATCTGCTGGAAGAGCAGGATTGGGATTACGAACCGCCGGAATGGGAGCAGGCTGCCGGGTTGCTGAATGAATCGGACATTGCCGATTTTTTTGCGGAAAGCGGCGAACTCTCCCAAAAATTTGGCACATACGAAACCCGCGATCAGCAGGTGGCGATGGCAACCGCCATCGCACGGGCGTTCAACAGTCAGCAATTTTTGACCGTGGAAGCGGGCACCGGCACCGGAAAGTCGCTGGCGTATCTGGTTCCGGCGATCCAGTGGGCGCTCAAAAACAACGCGGAAAACGGTCGCGTGGTGATCAGCACCAACACAAAAAATCTTCAGGAACAATTGTTTTTTAAAGATTTACCGGTGCTCAGCGGCATTCTGAAAGATGAATTTAAAGCGGTGCTGCTGAAAGGGCGCGGCAATTACCTTTGCCTCGACAAATGGACAACCGTAATGCGCGATCCCGACACACGGCTCACGGAAGACGAGCGGGCAAAAGTGCTGCCGCTGCTGTTCTGGATGGCGGAAACCGAAACCGGCGATATCGCCGAAAATAACGCATTCCGGGTGGAACGCAACGGCGGGCTGTGGTCGAAATTTATCGCCGAAAGCCAGTATTGCCCCGGACAAAAATGTAAATATTTCAAAGATTGTTATTTGATGAAAGCGCGCGAAAACGCCCGCAACGCCCACCTCGTTTTGGTGAATCACTCGCTGTTATTTGCGGATCTGGTTGCGGAACATTCGGTGATTTCACCGTATCGCAACCTCATTTTCGATGAAGCGCACAATCTGGAAAAAACCGCAACGGAATATCTCGGTGTTGCCGTAAACCTATGGTTATTCAAAGACTTAACCAGCAAATTATATGTGAAAGAAAAGTTCGAAAGTGGCGCTTTGGCGCAGTTGGTGCGCAATCTCCGCAAAAGCGAAATGGACGCATCGCAGGTGGATACGCTCACCAAACAGATCGATAAATTGATCGAAAACGTGCTGGAATTGTGGGCAACCGCGCAGGATTTTTTCCGGGAGTTGGGTCGCCAGTTGCGGCAAATTACACCGGAAAACCAGACCCAATACGCCAGCCGGCATCGCTACAAATCGCACCAGATTTTTGAACCGGTGCTGCCGATTTACGACCAGCTTGCCCGGCAAATCAACCGGCTGCAGGCCGGACTGGCAAATATGGTTGAATATTTTCGCGATTTTAAAGAGAACAGTTTCGACAATCAAGACCAGATTTATCGCGAATTGAAAACCCAAACCGTTACCGCAGCGGCACTGTTGGAGAGCATCGATTTGCTGCTTTCCGCGAATGACGAAACGCGGGTGTATTGGTACGAACTGCCACAACGGGAAGACAGTCTGGACATCCGGTTGTATGCCGCGCCGCTGAACATTGGCGAATTACTGCACGAGCAACTGTTCGGGAAATTGCGCACGGCTATTTTCACGTCGGCGACGATTGCGGTCAACCAGCGGTTCGATTATTTTCTGGAACGTACCGGCATCAACCGCAACGACCCGGATCGTGTAAAAGCACTGATGCTCGATTCACCATTTCGCTATCGCGAGCAGGTGTTATTGGGGATCGCTTCATTTTTGCCGCCACCAACGGATAAACGGCATTTTCCCGAGCTGAAAAAATTGATCCGCGAGCTCAGCCAGCGCTTGCGCCGCGGTTCGCTGGTACTGTTCACCAGTTACAGCACGCTCAACGAGGTGTATCGCGATGTGCAAAACGACATGAAACTGGCACAAATGCCACTGCTCGCGCAGGGTTTGGACGGCGGACGGCACGCGATTATCAGCCGCTTCAAACGGGAAAAACCGGCGTTTCTGTTCGGGACAGACAGTTTTTGGGAAGGGGTGGATATTCCCGGCGATGCGCTGGAATTGGTAGCAATTACCAAGTTGCCGTTCGATGTGCCGACAGATCCGGTGTTTCAGGCCAAAAGTGAAATGATTGAAGCGCGGGGCGGGAATTCGTTTTACGAACTGTCGATTCCGGAAGCCGTGATTCGCTTCCGGCAGGGATTCGGGCGGTTGATCCGCAGCCGCCAGGATTTTGGCGCAGTGCTCATTTTGGACAATCGCGTTTCCACAAAATCGTATGGGCGAATGTTTTTGAACTCGCTGCCGGTAACCGCAACATCTTTCGCAAATGCGGATGAAATGTGGCTGCAGTTGGAGCGCTGGTTTCGCTAATTTGTTGCGCTTTGCGAAATCAGATCGTCCAGTTTACGCACCAGCGCACCGTCTTTTTCGTTCATTCGGCGTACCAGTTCGCGGAATGTCAAATGACCTTCCACTTCATGAAAACCGGTGCGCTCCCAGGTTTCCGGCGATAAATTTCCCAGCAATTTCAAAAACGATTTTCGCTGCTTCAGAAATTCGTCTGTCAATTCCTGAATGCTGGCGTTTTTGGTTCGCCGGATTTCGATGAGACTGTTAATGTCGATTGGTGGCAGATAGGGATGTTCGGCGCGTAAAATTTTGTTCAGCCGCAATTCCACAACCTCTTCCTGCACAATTACCAACACCGTCAAAATATCGTGAACCTGGCGAAAACGATCGCCCTTATTTAATTGGCTGATCGCATCGGGCAGCCGTTTTGAAATATTTTCAAAATCGGAAAATACATGTTGAGCTTGTTCGATTAGCACGTTCATTACCAAATTTTATTTATTATTTTTAATTTACGGAATTAATAGCGTTGAAACGAAAACAGCCGAAAGCCATGACCGATCAACCATAACGTGATAAAAATAAAGTGTGATAGACATTTGAAGTAGCATAAATATCACATCCTGACTATTGACATTATTTACGAGCATCGGAAAAATCGGATAATTCTTGAGCAAATATGCATAATCGGTAAAAATTGCGACGAAAAAAGCCTGAGCGGTAAAACATCACTTGTCCCGCAGATCATTAAAAAGGTTAGGAAAACGCCAAAAATCCATTATTTAAACCATGTTAGCTCTTGCTTTCAGCCTGCCAAAATTATAATTTTGATGACAATTTTACAGGAGTCACGGGTTGGTAATTTTGAATAAATATAAAAAAATTCAGGACGAATTGGGGATCATCGGCGAATCGGAAGCCACCCGGGAAGTTGTTGAACTGGTGATGTCCATTGCTCCAACGACCATCAGCGTGCTCATCACCGGCGAAAGCGGTTCGGGAAAAGAGGTTTTCGCACGTGCACTCCATCAGCTCAGCCCTCGCAAAAACAAAAGCATGATTTCCGTAAATTGCGGTGCAATTCCCGAAGGGTTGCTGGAAAGCGAACTATTTGGTCACGAAAAAGGGGCGTTCACCGGTGCCATTTCTACCAAAAAAGGTTTTTTTGAACTCGCCGATGGCGGCACTATTTTCCTCGACGAAATTGGTGAAATGCCCATCCAAACCCAGGTTAGACTGCTGCGCGTTCTGGAAACCGGCGAATTTATGCGGGTCGGCAGCGGCGAATTGCGAATGGTTGATGCACGGGTTGTTGCAGCCACCAACCGCGATTTGGGCAGAATGGTTCAACAAAAGCAGTTCCGCAAAGATCTTTATTATCGCCTGAAAGCGGTCACCATTTTTTTGCCGCCATTGCGGGAACGCCGGGAAGATGTTCCGCTGCTCATCGAAAAATTTACTAAGGATGTGTTGAAAAACGAAAATCTTTCATTTGCAGGATACACCGAGGAAGCGCTGGATATGCTCCGGCGATACAACTGGCCGGGAAACGTGCGGGAGCTGCGCAATTTTGTGGAAACCGCTATTGTGCTGGCGCGCGGCCAAAAAGTAAATTCACAAATGGTACGCGAACAGCTCAGCCATAACGACGATCACGTGGAAGTTGCCAACGCCCTGCCCATGCCGCTCGGCATCACCCGGGAAGATGCGGAACGCGAACTGGTCTATAAAGCGCTCGTTTCCATCGGGCTGGAAATGAAAGAAATGAAATCCATGCTGATGCAATTGTTCGAACGAATCGATCACAATTATTCAGAAAATAATGTGGTATATTCCCCGGTGGAGCCGGAAACAGAGCACATTCAGATTAAACCGCTGGATGAAATGGAACGGGAAATTATCGAAAAAGCGCTGGATCGCTACAACGGCAACCGCCGCAAAGTGGCGCGGGCACTGAACATCAGCGAGCGAACACTGTATCGCAAAATAAAGGAATACGATCTCGTCCGGAAAGAAGATGAATATGATGATGAAGATTAAACCCTTCGCCACATTGGTTTTATCGCTCCTTTTTCCGGCGCTCATTCTAATGATTGTTTCGGGATGTGTTAAATATTCATTCCGCGGGGCATTGCCTTCGTCTATTAAAACCATCGCAATTCCGTTATTTGAGGATCGATCTAACTGGATTGGGCTGCAGGATAAAATGACCAACGACGTCATCAACGCATTTATTGATGATAATTCGCTTCAGGTCATCGAAAACGAGGACGATAGCGATTTGGTGCTCCGGGCGACAATCAATTCGGTTAGCCAGCAATTGTCTTCGGTTGCCGGCGACGAAACCGTGCTCGAAGAAAAATACGTTGTTTCGGTGAAAGTGGAATGCTATAATCGCCAAACCGATAAATTATTGTGGAACGGCACCATCAGCGATTTTGGGATTGTCCCCGGTACCGGTGGGCAGGCAGAACAAGATGAGGCCGTGAACGAAGCAACAGAAAGAATTGTCGCCGAAATTCTCAACCGAACGGTTGCGGCGTGGTAAAAAAACAGGCAATAAGTTAAGTAAAATCAAATACCTTGGACTGGTAAAGGATTCATCCAATGGAAAACTTTTTTGAATTAGCCGATCTCGAAGAATTTTACTCCGATCACCCGGATTCGATTGTTTTTGCATTTTTGTCTGCCAAATATCTGGAAGCCGGTGAGTTGGAAAAAGCGTTGGAAACAGCAGAAACCGGTGTTCACAAACACCCGGCATACCCGTTCGGGCACTATATGCTTGGCGTTTGCTACCATCGGTTGCGGGATTTGGGCAAAGCCAAAAGCCACCTCGAACTGTCGTTGGCTTACGACGACAAAAACCCCAAAGCCAGCAAATTGCTCGGCGAAATAAACCGCAAACTCGATTTGCCGATCCTCGCGCAGGAAAGCTTCACCCTGTTTTACACGCTGGATAATTTCCATTCGGAAGCCGCGCAATACGTTCAACAAACCGATCTGGACGATTTGAGCGCGCTCGATTCGCTCGATCTCGATTTTCCCGATGAAGAACCCGTTTACCGGACACCGCGCGAAGCGACGGATATGGATAAAGCCGAAGCCGAAGAAGTATCGATGGACGACTTTTTCGATGGCGATCTCGATATCAAAGAAGATTTCGACGTTAACCAGAAAGTGGGCGAAGTTTTTGGCGATGAATTACTCGATGACAGCCTGAACAGCGCCGAAGAAGACGATCTCGAAAATCTGGATAAAACCTTTGGAGATCTGGACTTACTGAGCTTTGCTGATGACGACGAACCAGCACAGGAAACCGAAGAGATTCCTGATATTAAAGCCGGACAGGACGACGAAGACCCCTTTGCCGGATTTGGCGAGGACGAGCCGGAAGACCCGGAACAAGCTGCTGCAGATGCAGATGCAGACGATATTTTTAAAGAATTTGAAATAGTGGATGAACTGGATGACGATCTGCCCGCCGCAGAAACACCCGCAGATGTGGAAAGTTTTGACGATTTGCTGGCCGATCTGGATGTGGATGAAACTGCCGAAGCGCCGGACAGCCCGCTCGATTTCGACAAACGGGACAAGCTGGATATCGACATGCCGGATTCGGAAAATACGGATGACAGCGAAATTCTGGCCGAACTTGATGAATTTTTCGCGGAATATGAAAAAGACGCCGATCAGGATGAACCGGCAAAGCCGCAAAAACCGGTGGAGCAGGATCTCGAATTTGCCGACCTTCTGTTTAATGAGGAACCAACCGCTACACCCGATGAAAAACCGGAAATCCCCGACGAGAGCAGCGACGCATTTGATTACGCCTCGCTAGTGGACGATTTGGTGGAACAAACCGAAGATGACATGCAGCATGCCAGCGAAACAGATGACGATTTCAGTTTTAATTTGCTGGATGAAGAAGAATCGCAGCCGGAACCGCATCACCCGATGGATCATAGCCACAGCGGCGAAAAAGCCAAATTTGTTCGCCCACCGATCCTCTCCCCCACGCTTGGCGAAATTTATATTTCCCAGGGTCGTTTTGAAGAAGCGCTAGACGTTTTTCAGAAATTGGTCGCGAAAGATCCGGACAACAAACGCTTCCAGAAAAAAATTCGCGATGTGCAGCTGATGATCGACAAACAAAATTCCTGACCGGAACGACACAACTTTTTACCGAAAGCCCGCCGAACAGCGGGCTTTTTTGTATTAAACAGTGAAATCAATACCGGAATATTTCCCCATTGTTGCAGCGCCAAACATCGTTTATATTCGTATTTATCGAAACATCAGGAAAGAAATGACCTTTCGAAAAACACTGGCAAGTATCTGTTTTTGCTTAACTTTCGGGCTGAATATTTCCGCAGTTGCGGAAGAAATCATCGTCGGATTCCGTCAAGCAGTGACGGTTGAAAAAAGCGAGCAACTGACCGGCGGATTTCGCTTTTCGCTGCCGGAAGTGCAGCGCATCGCCGATCAGGTTTCGCCGCAATCCGTTCGCAATTTGTTTCCCGCCGAAAAATCGCAACTGCCGGAATTATTGAAAAATGTCCAAATATGGCAATTTCCCGATGACAATCGCACGGCAATTGCCATCGAATCGCTGCAAAAAATCGGCGCGGTTGCCTACGTTCAACCGAATTACCGGCGCAAAGTGCACAATTTGCCAAACGATCCGCTGCTCGGTCGCCAGTGGTATCTCAAGAATATTCGCGCGGCGGAGGGCTGGCAGCACGGCACCGGCGATCCATCCGTGATCGTTGGCGTAATCGATACGGGCATCGATTATCAGCACGAAGATTTGCAGGGACAATTGTGGATCAACACAGCCGAAGACCTCAACGGCAACGGGCGGCTGGATTCGCTGGATTTGAATGGCGTGGACGACGACGGCAACGGCTACACCGACGATGTGTGGGGTTGGGATTTCACCGATGCGCCGGGTTTTCCCGACGGCGGCGATTTCCGCGACCCCGATAACGACCCGATGGACGAATACGGCAGTGGACACGGCACGCCCATCGCCGGGCTGATTGCAGCGAAGAGTGACAACGGAATTGGCATCAGCGGCGTGGCTTCCGGCGTCCGGGTGATGAACTTGCGGGCGGGCACCGCCTCCGGTTTTCTCGAAGAAGATGACGTTGCCGAAGCTATTGTTTATGCTGTAGATAACGGCTGCAAAATTATCAACATGAGCTTTGGCGACGTGGCGTTTTCCTACCTGCTGCGCGACGCGATTGAATACGGTATCGGCAAAGGCGCCATTTTTGTGGCGTCCTCCGGCAACAGCGGCAACGCGGAGCCGAACTATCCGGCAGCGTTCAGCGAGACCATTTCCGTTGGCGCGACCGACTCCACCGACCAGCTTTCCGGTTTTTCCAGTTTTGGCAATTCGCTGAACATTGCGGCACCGGGCAGCAACGTTTTTGCAACGCAAATTGGCAGTGAATACGGTCCGGTCAACGGCACATCGTTTTCCGCACCGCTGGTTTGCGCGGCGCTCGCGCTCATCTGGTCGCAGGATGTATCGATGCCGCGCGAACAGGTGATCGGCGCGCTGTATGGCGGCGCACAAGACTTGGGATTTTTCGGGTGGGATCGTTTTTTCGGTCACGGGTTGATCGATATCGAGAAAAGCCTGACAATCGGCAGCGGCGGATTTGCCGAAATCACTGCGCCGCCCAACGATGGCGGCGTTTCCGCGAGCAGCATTTCGGTGACCGGCACAGCCATCAGCCCGGATCTGGACAGCTGGTCGCTGGCGTTCGGTATCGGCGAAACGCCGTTCGAGCTGATCGCCATCGCGACGGGCGGCAGCACGCAACTGCTGAACGAGACGCTGGGCATTTGGCAAACCGGATCGCTGATGGACACGGTTTACACGCTGGAATTGCGGCTGAAACAGCGCGGGCAAAGCGATATTGTTTCGCGGAGCCGGGTGTTTCTCGATCGCAGCGCGCCGCAAATTGTGGCGATCGAAACGCTGCCGGTGATCATCGGTGCGGATGGCGGCGTGCTGATCCGCTTCGATACGGACGACCCGACCGCGGCAACGTTGCGCTATCGTCCCGCCGGTTCCGGCGAATTCAGCTATTCGAAATCATCGCGCTATTTTCAGAATAATCATGTATTTATCATCGAACCGAATGACTTTTCCGGCGCTGCCGAGGGTTTCATCGAACTGGAAAACGCTGCCGGTTTGGCGGCAACGGATGACAATGGCGGCAGCTATTTTCGCTTTTCGCTGAACCTCTCCGCATTGAACCAAAATTTATTGACCGTTGCAGAAACGCTGCCGGTTTCCGGATTTCTGATGCCCGCAGCCGCTGATTTTCGCAACGACGGACGCCCGGAAATCGTGTTTTCCGAATTGGAAAACGGCACGCAATTCGGTGGACTGACCGTTGGCGAATGGCAATCGGGTGGCTGGCAGTTCAGCAAATTGACCGAATTTCCGCTGATTCCGCGCGATGCGGCAGCCGTTCGCACCGGCGACGGTGTGCACATTACCGCAGGATTTGGCAACAACTCGCTATTGCTCGGCGGCAACACACCCGGCGAATTGCCCGATGAAATTGTTTGGGATGACACCACAAATTTTTGGGTGAGCAAGTTTGGCAATTATGACAACGACGCAGCTAAGGAGTTGTTTGCACTGAACTTCGGGCAGTGGAAAGTGTTCGATATTTCTGAAAATTCTGAGCTGCAGGAGCAGCAAACGCTGGCGTCAGCCACTTCCGGCAACAACCAGTTTGGCGTACCCATCACCGTGCTGGACGATTTTGACGGCGACGGGCGAATGGAAATCGCACTGGAAGATTTGGATGGCGATGTGCTGGTTTACGAAGCCAATTCGGTCGGCGCGTATCAATTTAAATGGGCGAACCGCATGAACGGCAGCGGCGGCAGCGCGCTGCTCGCGTCCGGCGATCTGGACGGCGACGGATTGCCGGAATTGGTGAGCGCCGTGCGCAACCAGCCGAATGTGCTCCGCGAATCGAACGTCAACGCCCAATTTTGGGCGATCAGCGTGTGGCGCAACAGCGGCAGCGATCAGTTTTCGCCGGTGGCTGCACAGCAAATTTTGGGCGTCACGGTGCAATCGGGTATTTTTAACGGGCTGACTGTTGCGGATCTGGATGGCGACAATCGCGCGGAAATTGTTTTCACGCCGTTTCCGCGAGCGTATGTGCTTTCGCTACGCGACGATTCGCTGGCGGTGCAGTGGTTTCGCGAGGGCGTGAACAGCAACTCCGCAGTTGTCGCGGATGTGGATGGCAACGGCAAAACCGACGTGCTGCTCAATTCGCCGGATGGGCTGTTGCGGCTGGAAACTGCGGCAAACGGCAATCGCCCGCCAGCGCCAACCGGGCTGACAGCAATGCCGCTGGATACGACCTCAGTGCAGCTTTCGTGGCGACAATCGAGCGGTGCGGCGTATTACCGCATTTTCAGAAAATTGGCGGAAGCTACTGTTTTTCAATTACTTGACTCAACCGAAACAACCTCGTTTTTTGATGAAAACTTGATCAACAGACAGCCGTTCGATTACGCAATCAGCCAAATCAATCCGCAATTTGCGGAGCCGGAAAGCCCGCTCAGCCAAAGTGCAACTGCGCAACCGAATGTGCCGCCGGTGCTGCAATCGCTGCTTGTGCAATCTCCGCGACAATTGCAACTGCAATTCAGCGAGGCGATGGCACAAAACGCGTTCGAAACCGCCAGCTACCGGCTGGCAAATGGCGAGCAGCCGGCCAGCATTATTCGCAGCCAAAATCGCCGCGAGGCGCTGGTTTCCTTTCGCGACGATTTGCCGGTTGGCACGCACACATTGGTTATCGGGCAAATTTCGGACGACGCCGGCACGCCGCTCACCCGCGATTCGCTGGCGGTGAGCTTCACCATTTTATCTGCAACTGAATTATTTTCGCTAAAATCTGTGGCAATTATTTCCAAAACGGAATTGCAAATCACCTTCAGCGCCGCTGTTGATGCACAATCGGCGTCGGATATTTCATTGTATTCGCTAAAACCGGCGGTGGATATTTTGTCGGCATACGTCGATCCTGTGGATCGCAACACCGTTATTGTGAATTTGTCGCCGGAAAACCGGATCGGCAGCTTGGGCGAAATATATCAGCTGCGCATCAGCGGAATGCTCAGCGAAAACGGCACGCCGCTGGATAATCGCAGCAGTGCTATCAATTTAACGAGCTCGGTGGAAAATCTGGACAATCTGCGGGTTTACCCGAATCCGTATCGCATCTCGACAACGGATCAGCCATTGCGATTCGCCAATTTGCCGGAGGATTGCGAGATCTGGATTTTCTCCGCCAACGGGCAATTGCTGCGCAAATTGCAACAGCCCGCTTTCGCCGGCGCAGTCGAATGGGATTTGCAAACGGCACAACAGGTTCCGGTTGCCAGCGGTGTTTATGTGTATGTGGTGCGATGGAACGGGCAGGAAAAAAAGGGCAAATTGCTGATTATCCAATAAAAAAGAGCGTCCCCGCGCAAATCACAGAGACGCTCCAGGTCAAGCTTTTACAACAACTTACTTCGCTTTCAAAGCATCGCGAATTTCACGAAGCAAAACAACATCTTCCGGCGGTGCGGCTGGTGCGGCCGGTTTTTCTTCTTCTTTCTTTTCCATCTTCGCAGCACCTTTCACCAACATAAATACAGCCCATCCAATAATCAAAAAGTTGATTACGGTGTTAATAAATGTGCCAACATTTATCGTAACCGCACCGGCCTCTTTGGCGGCTGCCAAAGTTGCGTATGGTCCGGCTGCGGCAGCACCCTGCTTCAGCACGAGAAACATATCCGTAAAATCAACGCCACCGAGCAACAATCCGATGGGCGGCATCAGCACGTCATCCACAAACGATTTTACGATAGGGCTAAACGCAGCGCCGACAATGATACCGACAGCCATATCGAAAATATTCCCTTTTAACGCGAACTTCTTAAACTCTTGCCACATAAGCAATCTCCTCATTTTGGTATAGTGTTCAGGTTTTCTTTCATTATTCCATAACATCCGACATTTAAAAAATCCTGAACATCACCCCTTACGGCGAGACTTTACGGATAAAATTTCAATTATTCAACGGGTAATTGCGAAATTCAAAAAAAATGTGAAATTTTCGGGGTGATTCTGCATTTTTTTGTGAATGGATGTAAACGAATATCCATTTTCTGTTCAATCACTCATGGCTAAATGGATTTTCGTTTGCCAAAATTTAGCACGGCAACTTGACAATTATTCGTATTTTGGTTAGACTTTAGTGAAATAAAATCAAAAACTTATCACCTTTGAGAAATCATGAAACAGAAACTGATTGCGCCAAAACCAAAACCTGAACTTTATCCAAAAGAAAACAGTCCCGGCTGGAAAATCCGGCTTCACGAAGTCATTTTCGAAGCGGATACGCCATTCGGCAAATGGTTTGATCTCGTTTTGATTCTCGCGATTTTGCTGAGTGTGGTGGTGGTACTGCTGGACAGTGTGGTATCCGTGCGGCTCGAACACGGTGTTTTGCTGCGCAATGCAGAATGGTTTTTCACAATTCTGTTCACGATTGAATATGTATTGCGACTGATTTGTGTGGGTCGCCCGATGGCATACGCCAAAAGTTTTTACGGCATCATCGATTTATTGGCGATAATTCCCACCTATCTCAGCGTCATTTTTCCGGGCACCCATTTTTTACTGGTGATCCGGTTGCTGCGAATTTTGCGGGTTTTCCGGGTGTTGAAACTGGTGCAGTATATGTCCGCAGCAACGGAACTGGGTGCTGCGCTCAAAGCCAGTCGCCGGAAAATCGCTGTTTTTCTGTATGCGGTGATGATTGTTGTCGTCATCGTCGGTTCGTTGATGTATCTCATTGAAGGTGAGGAAGCGGGTTTCACCAGCATTCCCCGGAGCATTTATTGGGCAGTGGTGACGCTAACGACCGTTGGATATGGCGATATTGCGCCACAAACGCCACTCGGGCAATTTCTCGCGGTGATTGTGATGATTCTCGGATACGGCATCATTGCGGTGCCGACGGGTATCGTAACATCGGAGCTGGCGCATCTGCCACGGCAGCAAGTGATTTCCACCCAAAGTTGCCCGATGTGCAGCGCTGAAGGGCACGATGCAGATGCAGATTTTTGTAAATTTTGTGGCGGTAAGTTATAAAAAAAGGCGGGTTTTTGACCCGCCTGAAGATTAAATCCCTTTTGAACCACTACTATTTTTTCTTCCTGAAAAACTCGACTGTACGGCGCAACCCTTCTTCCAAATTGACAGTGGGCGTCCAACCAAGTTCTTTATTTATCAACGAAGCATCCAGCACGCTGCGCAACTGCTCTCCGGGCTGACCTTCGCGGTGTTTGCGTTCCACTTTGTGATCCATTTGTGCCGCGATTGTGTCGAACAAGGTGTTCACATCCGTTTCGATGCCCGTGCCGACATTGTAAATTTTGCCGGTGCCGTTGGTGAGCGCCAACTCGTTGGCTTTTACCACATCACCGACAAATACGTAATCGCGGGTTTGGGTGCCATCACCATTCACAAACGGCTGCTCGCCACGGAGCATCCGCTGGCTGAAAATAGCCACAACGCCAGCCTCGCCGTGCGGGTTTTGGCGCGGACCGTAAATATTGGCATAACGCAGGATAGTGTAATCCAGCCCGTGGGTTTCTTTGTAGAAAAAGAGGTATTTTTCGCACGCCAGTTTGGTAATGCCGTATGGCGAAAGCGGCTGATTCACATGTTTTTCATCCGCCGGAAAATATTCCTGTTCGCCGTAAATGGCACCGCCGGTGGATGCAAAATTGAATTTTTTTACGCCAAATTTCACACAGTTTTGCAACAAATTAATCGTACCGAGAATGTTCACATTTGCATCATATGCCGGATCGGTAACCGATTTACGAACATCCATTTGTGCCGCGTGATGGCAAACAAGGTCCGGTCGTTCGGTTTCGAACACGTTTTTGATCCCCGGATCGCAGATGTCCATTTCATAAAATGTGGCGGCGGCGGGAATATTTTCGCGCTGCCCGGTAATCATATTGTCAACAATGACCACTTCGTGTCCCAATTCCAGAAAACGATCCGCAATGTTCGAAGCGATAAATCCGGCACCGCCGGTAATGAGAATTTTCATACAATATCTCCCTGAAGCGTCAATTCTTTAGTTATGTAGCTGTAATCAATTTATCATCGGAACAACGCCAAAAATATTGAGAAAATACTACATTTTTGTGATAGGGATTACGTGGCAGGAAAAACGTTGCAGATTTTGGAAATGACGAACGAATGTTGTGCCAATTGATGCGGGGGATTCCAGCCTTCGCAGGAATGACAATGACTCGAAACACAATGCTGTCATCCCTGCGAAGGCAGGGATCTCCTTTGTTAAACCCAAAATTTCGCGGCGACTACAACGCGCGTTTAGCAATATCCGTCCGGAAATGCATGCCCTCGAAATGCACTTTTTCCACACCGCGATAGGCAGTTTCAATCGCTTCTGCCAGCGAATTTCCGGTGGCAGTGATGCCCAAAACTCGTCCACCGTTGCTGACGAGATTACCGCCGTCCAGCGCTGTTCCGGCGTGAAACGCCATCACATCGCTGCCCAGTGCATCCAATCCGGTGATAATTTTGCCTTTTTCGTACGCATCAGGGTAACCGCCGGAGGCGAGAACGACGCACGCTGCGTGGCGATCGTGCAATTCAACATTCAGCTTGCCCAACTCTTTCCGGGTGACTGCCTGCATGATTTCCAGCAGATCGGTTTTGAGCAGCGGCAGCACTACCTGCGTTTCCGGATCGCCAAACCGGCAGTTGAATTCCACCACTTTCGGTCCGTCTTTGGTGAGCATCAGCCCGCAATAGAGCACGCCGCTATAATCGATGCCTTCGCGTCGGAGCGCATCCAGCGTTGGTTCGATGACTCGCGTAACCGCCTGTTTTTTCAGCGCTTCCGTCAAAAATGGCGTTGGTGCGTAACTGCCCATTCCGCCGGTATTTTTGCCGTTATCGCCGTCCAGTGCACGTTTGAAATCCTGTGCGGGTGTGAGCGTCACGTAATCTTTGCCATCGGTGATCACGAAAATGCTGCACTCTTCGCCGGTCATAAATTCCTCGATGACCACCCGCGAACCGGCATCCGCGAACACGCGCTGGGTCATCATTTCGTCGATAGCTGTTTTTGCAGCCGCCAAATCCGGACAAACGATGGCGCCTTTCCCGGCAGCCAGGCCGTCGGCTTTCACAACGATGGGCTGTTCCGGCAGACTGTTCAAATATGTCAGCGCATCTGCCGCAACGTCAAATTCGCGGTATTCGGCAGTGGGAATATCGTATTTCGCCAACAGTCGTTTCGTGAAAATTTTGCTGCCCTCCAATTGCGATGCGGCGGCGTTCGGGCCAAAAACGGGATAGCCCTGCGCCTGAAAATAATCCACAATGCCATCTACCAGCGGTTGCTCCGGTCCCACTATCGTAAAATCGATGCTGTTTTCCCAGACAAACCGCCCGAGTTGCCGGAAATCCACCGCAGAAACGGGCGGGCATTCGGCAATTTCCGCGATGCCGCCGTTGCCGGGTACGCAATAAATTTTCTCAACTTCGGGATTTTGCCGGATTTTCCAGCAAATGGCGTGTTCCCGCGCGCCGCTGCCAATCACTAAAATTCTCATGTTGTCACTCTTCGTCGTCGTCTTCGGTAGATTTATTTTGTTGTTGTCGTTTGGTCACAAATTTTTCGCGTTCGCAGATAATTTTCGTGAAATCATCATCCAGGCTTCCCGCCTGTTCAAAAATTTCGATGGCGCGATCGTGCTGTTTCGCGTCGCGCAAATAGCGCCCGTAATGGATGAGCAGCCAGCTTTGCTGATATTTGTCATCCACATTGTCCAGATTTTTGTAGATTGACGCAAACAATTTTCCAGCCTCGTCCATCTTTCGCCGGTAATGATACTGCCGCGCCAGCAAATTTTCAACCAATTGTTGCAAAAATGGATTGGTGCTGCGCTGCCCGCTGTCGATATTGCGTTTGAGCGCTTCGCTTGCGGCGATGCTTTTATCAAACTGGCGACTGTTTAGCATATTTTCCGCGACAAAAAAACGGTATTGCAGCGAATCCATCGGAAATCTGCGGTGCATTGCCGCATTCATAAACCAGTAGCTTTCCTGCTGTTCGTCGGGAATTTTCGAATAATAGGCCATCGCCGTTTCGCGATCGAACCGTAAATCTGCGATGTGTCCGCGATAATAATTCATCGCCGCGCGATAGTAGCGCGATTTCCGGGTGGGCAAATTTTCCAGCGCTTTGAACAGCGAATCCGCTTTCTCGAAACGATTCAAATCGTAATTGGCGACGCCAATATTGTAATAGCGAACGTTGGTGAGTTGCGGCAGATAATCGCTGTACTGGTCGTCAAATTGTTTGCAATATTCAATGCATTTTTCCATATAGCCGCTGCGGCGATAGTGATACGCAATGATCAACCCCAACGCCATATTGGTGGGATATTGGCGATACAATTGCTTCAGCGCGCGGATGGAACGGCTTTTTTCGCCCTCCAGAAAATAGCCGATCGAGTAATACATGAACTCGCCTTCGATCCGGAAAAACGTCCCGCGTGATGCCGCCATGTACACCTCGTTTCGCCCGAGCACGCGATCCCCGTCAAAGCCGAGCACTCCGGCAATCAGTTTGAGCATTCCCGGCAACAAATCCGCATAATAATGGAACAGCCCGAGCCCGAAATAGGCATCGTAATATTGGGGATCGAGTTGGGTGGCTTTTTCGAGATTGGATTTGGTTTTGCGCCCGCTCCAATAACCTTTGATAAAACTGCGGTTGATCACATGATACAGCGCATCGATGCCGTTGCCCAGCGCGAGATAAAAATACGCTTCAGGATTTTTATCATCGCGATCTTTAAATGCCTCGGCAACCTCCAGCGCTTTGCTGACTTGGCGGTTTAGCGCTTCCGCCAGCGAATCGTTGCTTTGATCCATCGAATACACCAGCGCGGAAATATACGCTTCGAAAATATAGCCGTGCGGTTGTTCGGGAAATTGCCGCTGCGTGAAGCGAAATGTGCGTTCTGCATCGCGAAAATCGAGCCGGTAGATTTGCTCTTTTCCGGTGCGCAGCAGGCTGTCCAATTGAAGGGTTACCGGGCTATCCGCCTGTGCGATACCCGTTGCAGCGAATCCCAAAATCGCCAGCCAAATGACAAATTTTTGCAACATATAATGAACATTCATCCGTTGATTACGATTTTCCATAAACCTTTACCGACGACCCGGTTACCTCGGTAATGCCCGGTTGGGCCATCGCAAGAATGACTTCGGCGATTTGCTCCGGTGTCACCCAGTTATCGAAATTGGCTTCGGGCATGGATTTGCGGTTCGCCGGTGTGTCGATTACGCCCGGCAAAATAGTGTTGGATTGAACGCCGTATGGCGCGCCCTCTTTCGCCAGCGATTCCGTGAACGCCAGCAACGCCGCTTTGCTGGTGGTGTAAGCCGCCATTCCGGCCGGCAATTCCAGCGCCGCACGCGCCGCAACGGTAAAGATTTTGCCGGAACGGGCGTCTTTCATCATCCCGAATGCGGAACGGGCGCACAAAAATGCGGTGAACAAATTCAACCGGATCATCTTCTCAAATTGGGAAAACGGTGTTTCGTTGATGTCGCCGCCCATCCAAAATCCGCCGACGAGATGCGCCAGCACATCGCAACGCCCATATTCTTCGTCGATTTGGGAGAACAGCGATTTCACCGAAGCGGAATCTGTGAGATCGGCTTCGATCGTTTGCAGCCGCTCATCGCTGCCCAAAAACGCGGTCAATTCCGCCGCGCTTTTTTGGGAAGTAACCGGCGCGATAATTTTCGCCCCCGTATCCCAAAATCGTTGGACAACGGCTTTTCCCAGCCCGCCGTTTCCTCCGGTGATAACAACTACTCTATTTTTCATTTACCTATCTTTCCTTTGAGTTTTAAAATCTCATCGCGAATTTGGGCTGCTTTTTCAAATTCCAGGCTGGCAGCCGCGGTTTTCATTTCTTTTTCCAACCGGTCGATCAGCTCCAACGCAGAAAATTCGTCCGGCATTTCGAAATTGTTCGTTTCGCCTTTGGTTTTGTAACGCCCGCGCACATCCGCAACGGCTGTGGCTTGCATAATTTCGTCCACCGTTTTGTAAACCGTGGTCGGTGTTATGCCGTGCTCAGTATTGTATTCGACTTGTTTTTCCCGACGGCGGGCGGTTTCGTCGATGGTTGTTTTCATCGCTTTGGTGATTTTATCGGCGTACATGATCACCAATCCGTTCGAGTTTCGCGCAGCGCGTCCGGCAATCTGCAGCAGCGATACTTCCGATCGCAAAAATCCCTCTTTATCCGCATCCAAAATCGCCACCAGCGAGACCTCCGGCAAGTCCAGCCCTTCCCGCAGCAGGTTGATGCCAACCAGCACATCATGTTCCGCCAGTCGCAAATTGCGGAGCAAATCCACCCGTTCCAACGCATCAATTTCGGAGTGGATGTATTGCACTTTGATGCCCATTCCTTTGAGATAATCCGTAAGATCCTCGCTCATGCGTTTGGTGAGCGTGAGCACCAGTACGCGTTCGCCTTTTTCGATGCGCACCCGGATTTCCTCGATGAGATCGTCAATTTGCCCTTTGGTCGGGCGAACTTCGATTTCCGGATCGATCAATCCGGTCGGGCGAATGACCTGCTCAACCACCTCGCCTTTGCTCAGCTCAATTTCCAGCGCCGCCGGCGTTGCCGAAACAAAAATGATCTGGTTGATGTGCTGCATAAATTCATCGAATTTCAGCGGGCGGTTGTCCAGCGCACTGGGCAGCCGGAAACCGTAGTCCACCAACGTTTCTTTGCGGGAGCGGTCGCCAAAATACATACCGCGAATTTGCGGCAGGGTTTGGTGCGATTCATCCACGAACATCAGATAATTTTCCGGGAAAAAATCCAGCAGCGCAAACCCGGGATCGCCCGCGTTGCGTCCGGTGATGTGCCGGGAATAATTTTCGATACCGTTGCAAAAACCGATTTCCTGCATCATTTCGATATCGAAATTGGTGCGCTGCTCAATCCGCTGCGCTTCCAGCAATTTGTTTTGTTTGCGGAACAATTCCAGCTGCTCGGCCAGTTCTTCTCGAATGCGTTCGATGGCGATTTTCATTTTTTCTTCGGTGGTCACAAAGTGGCTGGCCGGGAAAATGAGCACCTGATCCACTTCGTCCAGAATTTCGCCGGACGTCACGTCGATGTAGTTGATCGCCTCAATTTCATCGCCAAACGTATCCAGCCGAACGGCGTATTTTTCGTATGCGGGATAAATTTCGATCACATCGCCTTTTACGCGAAAGGTGCCGCGTTCCCGGCTCATATCGTTTCGGGTGTACTGGATATCCACCAGTTTGCCAAAAATTTCCTGCCGGGCGATTTCTTCCCCTTTTTTGAGCAACACCATCATGTTGCCGTAGTCATCCGGCGAGCCGATGCCATAAATGCAGGACACGCTGGCAATGATAATCACATCCCGCCGGGACATCAGCGAAGCGGTGGTTTTTAGCCGCAGCCGGTCGATTTCTTCGTTGCGCGAGCTGTCTTTGGCAATGTAGGTATCGGTGGTGGGCACGTATGCTTCCGGCTGGTAATAATCATAATAGCTGATAAAAAATTCGACCGCGTTTTCCGGGAAATATTGTTTGAACTCCCCGTAAAGCTGCGCGGCAAGGGTTTTGTTGTGCGAAAAAATGAGCGTCGGGCGATCGGTTTGGGCGATGATATTGGCCATCGTAAAGGTTTTCCCGCTGCCGGTTACGCCCAACAGCGTCTGGAATCGCTCGCCCCGGTTAACCCCGTTCACCAACTGCCGGATGGCTTCCGGCTGATCGCCCATTGGCTTGTATTTGGAATGCAGTTTGAACATGCCCATCGGATTGTTCCTTACGCATATTTTTTATTCATTTAAAAACCCAACCGTATAACATTGTCTCAAACATTCAATTTAGAATGCAGTTGTAAGAATTGCAAGTGGGGATTGGTTTGAACATCATGCAGCGTTCACTAGTTTTGGGCGGCGAATTGCAAATATTTTTCAAAAATGGTTGTGAAAACGTATATTGATTTACCCCGAAACGGGTTTGTTAAACATCAACACGGAAATTTATATGAATCAATGGCTGCATCAAACGCTGTTTACGCTGCTCGGGCAATCGGTGACGCCGCTCAAATTAATTTATGTTGCGGCAATATTGCTGTTTACCTTCGGCATCATTGTTTTGGTGCGGCGCCTGACCCGGCGATTCATTTTTTCCAAACTGCAGCTGGCGGAGTTCCGGGTAAAGCTGTATCAACGAATAGTATCTACGATATTGTTTTTTATTGGCTTAACGATCGCAACAGAATCGTTTATCCCGCAAGCTGAGCTGACCCGGCACATCAGCGAAATCCTCAATTTCCGGCTATTTACGCTGGGCGACAATCCCATTTCACTTTCTGCGCTGCTCACTTTGCTGGTTTTTGTCATCATTTTTGCGATTGGCTCCCGGCTGCTTCGCGATATGGTGCTATCGCGATTTTTCAACTATATGCAAATCGATGCGGGTACGCAATTCACGTTCGGGCGGATTGTGCACTATCTGGTGATGGTGCTCGGTGTGGTGGTCGCGTTCCAATCGATCGGTGTGGATTTGAGCGGTTTGGCTGTGATTTTCGGATTTTTATCTGTGGGTATCGGTTTCGGGTTGCAGAATGTCACATCCAATTTTGTGGCGGGATTAATTCTGCTGTTCGAGCGCCCCATCAACGTTGGCGACCGCGTGCTCATCGGCGATGTGGAGGGTGATGTCAACGAAATCAAGATACGAGCCACGCGCATCCAAACGGTTGATAATATTTCAATTATCGTCCCGAATTCCGAATTTGTCGCCAGCAACGTGATCAATTATTCGCACGGCGATCCCAAAATCCGCATCAACGTGGATGTCGGGGTTTCCTATAATTCCGATCTCGATTTGGTGTTGCGCACCCTGAAAGAAGTGGCATTGGCAGATTCCGAAGTGCTCAAACGTCCGGAGCCGGATGTGCTGCTGCGCAATTTTGGCGATTCATCGTGGGAGATGCGGTTGCGCATCTGGATTCGCGATCCCAAACGTCACCCGATTGTGCGCTCTAAAATCAACTGCGCAATTGTTCGCGAATTCCGCAAAAACGGCATCGAAATTCCATTTCCGCAACGCGATATTAATTTCCGCAACCCAATGCCGCCATCGCAAAACACAATTGAGGATTGAGAAATCCCAAATAACAAATCCCAAATAACAACTCACAGACGAAGAACACATAATGAACAATAGTCCCAACGACAAAATCTTCGATTTAGAGGAGCGAACCTATCAATTTGCCAAATCGATACGCTTGTTTATAAAAACTTTACCCCGAACCGTTGCAAACATTGAGGATGGTAAACAGCTTATTCGATCTTCCGGATCGATCGGTGCAAATTACATCGAAGCAAATGAAGCGTTGGGCAAAAAGGATTTTTTGATGCATGTAAAAATCAGCAGAAAAGAAGCGAAAGAATCGATTTATTGGCTGAGATTGATAAAGGATACGAATCAACTACCCGATCACAATGGGATTGAAATTTTGTTAAACGAAGCCCTTGAATTGAAAAAAAATTTATCGTCAATCATTGTTAAATCTACCTGATGATGTTTCGAACTTTGAATTTGGGATTTATTTGAGATTTGTTTTTTGGAATTTGGGATTTTACTTCATAAAACGAAATCTTTCACCCCGGTTATTCTCTTTGTCATCCAAAATAAACGGTATGACCACAAATGAATTTTCCGATTCGATTGACAAGTTCACCCCCGTCACGTTAAATTTCCGCGACAGTTACAGGAGAGGTCATGAGCATTTTCAATAAAACAGTTAGTCATACGCTGCCGTATGTGCCAAAACCGATCATCGGCTATTTTGCGCGACCTTACATCGCCGGTGAAACGTTGGACGCAGCGGTAGCCACCGTCAAAAATCTGATGCGCGACGGCGCATGCGCCACCATCGATGTGCTCGGCGAAGAAGTCACCAGAAAAGAGCAATCACTTGAGGCTGCTGAACTTTACAAATCCGTATTGCGCCGGATTTCTGAAGAAAACCTGCACAGCGGCGTGTCCGTAAAACCCACCCACATGGGGCTAAAACTGGACAAACAATTTTGTTACGAGAACATCCGGTCTATCGTGCAAACGGCAAAAGAATGCGACCGGTTTGTGCGAATTGATATGGAAGATCACACCACAACCAGCGACACACTGGAAATGTATCTCCAGTTAAAACAGGAGTTTAGCAATGTTGGCACCGTCATTCAGGCATACATGCGCCGAACGCTGGACGACGTAAATCGCCTGCTGCCGCACAAGCCGGATTTCCGGTTGTGCAAAGGGATTTACAAAGAGCCGCACGCCGTTTCCTACCACGATCGCGATATTATTAATCAAAATTTCAGCTATATTTTGGAGAAGCTGCTCACCGGCGGGTGTTATGTGGGCATCGCCACACACGATGAAAAACTGGTGTGGGAAGCATTACGGATTATCGATACACATGCAATTCCCAAAAGCCAATACGAATTTCAGATGTTGCTGGGTGTTACGCCGGAGTTACGCCGCGTGCTGCTGAATGCCGGGCACAAATTGCGCGTATATGTGCCATTCGGTCCGGAGTGGATGCATTATTCCACCCGGCGGCTAAAAGAAAACCCGGATATTGTGGGACACGTAACCAAAAGCATGATCAAAAAAATGTTCAGCCGGAATGGTGCATAACAATAAATGCAGCTTTAGCAATGCTATTTTTTGACAAAAAAAAGGCGGGATGAACCCGCCTTTTTTTATTATGTAAACTGTTGTTTATTCTGCAGTTTCAGAGGATGGCACAATGCGAAATCCGCTGAATTCGACCTGCATTTTCGGATCGGCATACAAACCAACACCGCCGGACTGTTCCACGTTCAGCGGCAGCATTTTCAGCAAAACACCGTTCGCATACAACAAAATCAGTTTGCCAAAACTTTTCACTTTTAGCTGAATCTGATCGTAATTGCCGATAATGCCGGCTTTGATCGGCTCGGAAATTAATATTTTTACGCTATGTTTGGTAACCCGCTGCAGCGAATAATTGCCGTTACTATCCACAGTAAACAGGAAAAATCGTTCGCCCGGCGCATCGTTTGACAAATCGTGTCCGAAAATCAACCCGTATTTGCCGTTACGCGATCCTTTTAAACGGCGGGTTTGCACCTCAACTTCCACACCCTGATATTTATTTTGATGGAAAACTTTTTTAATTCGCAGATTTTCCAGAATTACCAGCGACTGAACGCTGAAGCGGATATCCTCGTTTTCAACCAATCCGGCCAAATTCCACTGATTTTCAGCAAAGCCGATGACATTCAACGTTTGCAAAGCCGATTCCGGATTCAGCGTCGAATTCGAGTCGCGATATTGCAGCGTTTGCGGTGCAGAGGCTAACGCGACTTCCTCAACTTTCGATTGGTAATGGCTTCTCTGCGCGCGAACGGTCAGCTTGCGCAGACTTTCATTTTCCGGGCTCAATTGCAGGGCTTTTTTGTAATAAGCCAGCGCAGCGCCCCAATTTTCCTGGCTGAATGCTTTATCGCCGCGAACGGTGTAGGCTCTCGTAATCATATCGATGCCATCCAGCGCTTCGCTGCTACCGGGATTATTTCGCAAAACGGCGCGATATTCTTTCAACGCTTCATCCCATAAACCCTTGTTAAAATAGGCCCTTGCGCGTTGAAGCTGTTGATCTTCCAAAACTTGCGGGTCGATCAGCGGCGGCGGATTTTCACTACGTTCTTCCGCGGTTTTCATGGTTACGAGCGTGGTTGCTTTTTCCACAAAAGGCTCGTGCACCAAAAACGCCATTGTCGCAGTGAGTAAAGTGAGCATAAAATACACCGGCCAATTGCTCCACCGATTACTGATATTGCCCAATCCTGCCACGGCAATTACGCTATTTTCTTCAATCGATTGATAAACTTTGATCACTTGAACAGTAATTTCGTCGTTGCTGCCGCGAGAGCGGGCCATTTCCGTCAGTTTTTCTGCGGCACGTTCCGGTGAGCTGGAGAGCACAATGCCCTGAATTTCAGTCGGATCGATAGCGTTCATCCCGTCCGAGGCAATCACAAAATATTCGTCACGCTGAACAGGCATTCGCGCCAAGTCTATTTTAATTCCCAATTTTACGCCAATTGCTCGCGTTAGCGCCGGTTTTGCAGGCGCCTCAGGGGTTTTGCCAGGCACCACGCGAATGTGATCGCGGGTTAACTGCTCCACCCGTCGCAAATTGACCCGGTAAATCCGGCAATCGCCGACATGCGCAAAAAATGCCGCTTTTTCGGTGAGTGCGAGCGCTGTGCAAGTTGCGCCGATTTTCCGGTGCATTCCGCTGGCAACTGCATATTGATACAGCGTTCGGTTGGCAATATCAAACGCGCGTTGCAAACTGAAGGCAACATCATCAGACGGATAGGCAAAATAATTTTTCTGGATCGCTTCGATAATCATTTTACCGGCATTTTTGCCGATCGGATTGCGAATTTTGGAGTCGGAAATGAGGAACAACTGACCTTTATTACCCGATAACGCATTATCTTCCAGCGGAAATTTGCCATAATCGTCGTTATTGTGCTGACGTTTGACACCGCGTTCAGAATGCGAACCGTACAAAATTTTCATTACATCTTTTTTGGCAGCCATTATTTAATACCTTTTATTGGCTTAAGCATTTATCATCGAAATTTGAAGCGAAAAATTAAACATCTATTGAAACAGATGCGATGATTTTTCGCACTTATCAAACCTTCGGGATCGAAGGACACTTTCAATGTAGTTTTAATGTAACAGATATTTGTGGTATTTTCAACGAATATTTAGTTGAAGTTTTTAAACCAACGCCCAAAAGTATTGAAAATACAGCGTTTAGGTGAACCACGACGCGTTAGTCAAAAAAAAAGAGGCTGCAGAAAACAGCCTCTTTCGGATACAATAAATGCTTATTTTTTATAGAAATATTGATCAATTTTCGCTGGGCACCGCCACATCGCCGGTGGATTTTCCTTTCACTAACCAACCGACAACCCGTTTGAAGAAAATCGCCAAATCGTCGAATAGCGTGTAAAACACCGGAATGACGGTGAGGGTCAAAAAGGTGCTGGTGAGCATCCCGCCGATAATTACGCGACCCATCGGCGCGTATGGAATGCCGATCAAATCGCCGGAGCCCAACGCCATCGGCACAATTCCGAAAATGGTGGTGAAGCTGGTCATCATAATCGGGCGGAAACGGTTTTTTCCGGCATCCAAAATTGCATCGCGCCGCGAATAGCCTTCCCGCCGGCGACGGTTGATCATATCAACCAACACAATGCCGTTGTTTACCACAACACCCACCAAAATAATAATGCCGATGCCAGCCATTAAATCCTGCGGCGTTTGGGATATTACCAAAGCCAGGTTCGCCCCGAAAATAGATAACGGAATCGCAAACATGATCGACAGTGGTAAAATGAACGATTCAAACAAAATAGCCATCAGCAAATAAACCAGCACAACGGACAGCATCAGCGCGGTTTGCATGGCTTGCCCCTGTTCCCGGAAACGCCGGAAGCGATCGCCTTTGGACCAATCGTAGCCATACGGCAGGGTAAAATCGGCCATCAACTGGTCGATCTGTGCCGAAATTCTGGGCATATCGTTTGCCGTGGTTTGGGCTTTTACTGCTAAAAATGTTTTGCCATCGGTGCGCCCGATTTGCCCGAAGCCTTTTTCAATATTGAATGTTGCCATCGCCGACAGCGGAACACTGCGCCCCTGTTGGTTGGTGAAGCTCATGTCTTTTATTTGCAGCAGGCTCTCGCGATCTTCTTCCTGCACCTGAATACGCACATCAATTTCGCGATCAGTTGCCTGAAAACGCGGCAAGTTCAATCCGCGAACAGCATACATCAGGGTGTTGGCAACCTGATTTGCGTTGATGCCGTTGCGCGCCGTCGCTTCGCGATCGAGCTTGATTTTGATTTCATCTTCACCGGCTTCGCGATCGGTTTCGACGCTAATTACGCCATCCAGCGTGCGCATGCGGCGTTCAACCTCTTCGGCGAGTTCCGCCAATTTTCCGGTATCGTCACCGTAAAGCATGATGGTTACGGTGCCTTCGTCGCCCATTCCGCTGCCGCGCCATGAGGTCCGGAATTTGATTCCCGGCTTTAACGGGATTCGCTTTTTGAGATCTTCGAGCACTTCATCACGGGAAAGCGGCTCCTCTTTCCCTAATCCGACCAAATTTGTAACACCTTTATAAACAACATCATACCACTGTTGTTTTTCCGGCGGTTGCAGATAAACCCGCACCCGACCAAAGCCTTGCCGGAAACCGGTGTCCACCGCACGAATGTTGTATTCTTTGGCTTTGGCAAAAACGGTGTCTTCCACTTCTTTGAAAAAACGGTTTGTGTCATCTTTTGTGAGATTTGTGGGTAAATCGAACATCAGCCGTAAATCGCTGATGTTTCCTTCCATTCCGTCGGATTCCTGAATCATGGGACCGAGCACGCCAAATGTGACAAAAAGAATGAGCACCACGGCTAAAACGGTATCCAGCCGGCGATTGAGAATTTTAGCAAGCACCCGTCCGTAAATGGATTTGAGCCGGGTAACCATTTTGCTTTCTTGGGCCATACCACCGCCGGAAAAATGCGTAGTTGCCAGCGGAATGAGCACCAGCGCCACAAACAGCGATCCGAGCAGCGAAAAAATAACCGGCAACCCGATGCGCTGCATGTAAAAATTGAACCCGCCGGCGCCGTCTTTGATAATGAGAATCGGCACAAATACCGCGATGGTTGTCAGCGTTGCCATGATAATCGCGAGGTTAACTTCGCTGGCGCCCCAAATGGACGATTCGCGGGATGGTTTACCTTCGCTGCGCATTCGGTAGATATTTTCCAGCACCACAATGCCGTTATCTACCACCATTCCCACACTGATCATTAGCCCCATCATCACAATCAGGTTGAGTGTCCAGCCGATGAAATAGACAAAAATGAGCGAAATGAGTATGGACAGCGGAATCGCGAACATCATTATAATGGTCATCCGCAAGTTTTTCAGGAAAAACAACAGGATGAAAATAGCGAAAACCCCGCCCCAAATAGCCGTATCGCGCAAGTTATTTACGGAATCCTCGATGAGGTCACCCTGCACAAACAGCAGTTGCACATCCGCGCTTTTGAGTTTGGGATGGGTCAGTATTTCTTCATTGAGCAAGGTTTTTAGTTTGTGACTCATTTCGACCGTATTGGACAACGATTCTTTATAAATATCCATCAGCACACCCTGACCGCCGTTGACCCGCTGCGTCCAGTTGCGTTCCGGGACGTCGTATTTCACTTCGGCGATATCACCGATGGTCAACCCGAATTTGTTGATGGGAATCGCGGCTATTTCCTGCAACGATTTGAATCGCGCCAGCGAACGAACGATAAATTTTTTGTCGCCCTCATAGACCCAACCGGAGGACATCGCGAAATTATCGGAACGCATTTCGCTGATCACTTCGTACACATTAATCTGGTGGGCTTTCACTTTATCCTGATCGATGAGAATCTGGATGCTTTTTTCATCCGCGCCCCAAGTTTCGATATTGGCGACGCCATCGATCCGCTCGATGGGCTGTTTGATCAATTTTTCGACGATGTAATACGGGTCGTCCACGCCTTCGGGAAAACTGATGGAAAGAAAAATAATCGGCTCGTCATTTCGCCCGAACCGGCGCAGGTAATAGCGATCGAGATCGTCCGGCAGCATGGCGCGGGCGCGTTCCATCCGGTCGCGGAGCTGGTCATATGCGGCATCCATATCCACATCGTTGCCAAATTCCATCCACGTCCAGCAGCCGTTGCTGCTGCTGTAGGTTTCCACTTTGGTGACGCCGGGAATGGTGCGCACCTGCTCCTCAATTGGCCGGGCGATTTGCTCTTCCACTTCCTGCGGGTTGGCGTTGGGATACGGTGTCCAAACGCCCAACGCCGGATAGCTAAACCCGGATGGCAACAGCTCGATGGGAATCTGTTTATACGCAACACCACCCAAAACGATAATCGCCAGTAAAGAAACGATAATCGTTACCGGGCGGGTAACTGCCAATTTTGGAAGAAATGAGGGTCTATTTTGCATAAAAACTCCAGTTTTGCTCGCTTCGCTCGCGACATTGGTCAACTTTCAACAGAGAGATTAGCCAACCGAAGGTGCCGGGGATTTTCCTTCCGGCGATTCGGTTTCCGTTTCGGTTTCGGTAACAATTTCTTTTCCGGAGAACACCGCATAAACCGTCGGGATAACGATGAGTGTCAGCACGGTTGCACTAACCAATCCGGCAATTACGGTAATTGCCATTGGTGTGCGAATTTCCGCGCCTTCACCGATTCCCAAAGCCATCGGCAGCAGCCCCAAAACGGTGGTGGTGGTGGTCATCAAAATCGGGCGCAAACGTGCCTGCCCGGCTTGTTTGATGGCTTCGTTGAGCGGCAATCCCTGCCGGCGCATCTGATTAATATAATCAACCAGCACAATCGCGTTGTTTACCACAATTCCAGCGAGCATAATTAATCCCAGAAAAACCATGATATTCAGCGGAATGCTCAACATCCACAGCACAAAAACCACACCAATCAACCCGAACGGCATGGTAAACAGAATTACGAACGGATACACAAATGATTCAAACTGAGATGCCATCACGATGTAAACCATAAATATCGCAAGCAATAGTGCAAGTTGCAAGCTTCCCAGCGAAACTTCCATTTCTTTATTTTGTCCGGTAATCTCGTAAGTGAAGCCTTCGGGCAGGTCCAGATTGCGTAACGTCACATACACATCTTCGCTGACGCTGGACAAATCGCGCCCGGCAATATTCGCCAAAATCAGCGCAGATCGCTCCTGATCGATGCGCCGGATTTCGCTGGGACCTTCGTTAATTTCGATGGACGCGACGGCGTTGAGCGAAATCGGCACATTGCCACCCGGATTCACCACCAACTGGCGCAATCGCTCGATGGATGCTTTATCCTGATCCCGCACTTTTACACGAATATCAATCCGGCGGTCTTCTTTTTTGAACTGGGTTGCCACATCGCCGCGCACTTTGTTTCGCACGGTGTTGGCAACGTTCATCAGGTTCAATCCGTAAAACGCCAGTTTATCGCGATTATAAACGATTTGCACTTCGGGATTTCCGCGCTGAAGATTGGATTTCACATCCGTCATTCCGGGAATTTCCGAAAGTATCGAAACGGCTTCGCGGCTGATCCGCGTCAATTCCGGCAGGCTGTAGCCTTTTATTTCCACTTCGATAGGCGTTTTGAAACTAAACAGCACCGGGCGTGAAATTTTGTAATCTATCCCGCTGAAATTACTGAGTTTATCGCGAATATCCGCTAAAACAGCATCTTCCAGCGCGGCGGGATTTCGCCCTTTTACATCCAGCGTAACCGTAACTTTGGCGGTGTGTTCGCCGGATTCGCTATCGGAAACTTTGGTCAGATCAACACCGGCAACGGTGGATACTTTTCGCACATCCGGTTCCGCCAGCAGCATTTCTTCGATCGGCGAAATAACTTCGGCAGTCGTTTCCACCGGCGTTCCGACGGGAAGGGTAAGCTCCACATTAAATTCGCCCTGGCGAACTTCGGGAATCAGCTCGCTGCCCAATTGCGGCAACATCACAAACACCGTAAACGCAAACAGGATGACGCTAAGAATGAGCACGCCGGCTTTGTTCTGCAACGCCCAATCGATTGTCGGGGGATAGCGTTTTTGCACCCGGTCGTATAAATTGTTGAATCCGCGAACAAACAAATCGAAAAAGGGGTGGAGAATTTTTTTCCAAATCCAGACAATTGCACCGACAACATATCCGGCGACCATCAGCAGCAGCGTGATAATTTTGCTAAACAATTCCATCACAAGCTGGATGAGAAACCGGACAATCGCGTAAACGGCGCGAACAATCCCCAAAATTCCCATAATAATTTTGATAACAATATTTTTTGCATTTTTAACCGAATCGAAAATTCTGCGGAAATTATTGCGGACCTCCGGAACAGCATTGAATTTCAGCAGAAAATTTTTCGGGCGATCTCCGGTGTTTCCGGTCCAGCCGTTGCTAAAATTGCGCGATGCCAGCATCGGGATAAAAAACAGCGCAACGCCCAAAGATGCCAGCAGCGAGAACACCACTGTCAGTGAAAGATCGCCAAAAATTTGCCCGGCAACGCCTTCCACAAACACCATTGGTAAAAATACCGCAATGGTTGTGAGGGTGGATGCGGTTACGGCGCCGCCAACTTCTCCGGTGCCGCGCACGACCGAATCGGTCAGATTATCGCCCTCCTCCCGGCAACGGAAAATGCTTTCGATAACCACAATCGCATTATCCACCAACATCCCGATACCGAGCGCCAAGCCGCCAAGTGACATTATATTTAGAGATACATCAAACAATTGCATTGGCGCAAACGTGGCGATAATGGAAATCGGGATTGCCAATCCCACAATCAACGTTGTGGCGAGATTTCGCAAAAATAAAAACAGAACGATAACCGCCAGCACACCGCCGAGAACGGCCGTATTTTTAACTTCATCAATGGAATTTTCGATAAATACGGATTGATCGGTAAGCAAGTTGATTTGCATTTGGTCCGGCAATTTATTGGCGATGAAATCGGTCATCTGTTTCATCATCATTTGCTTCATAAAATCGCCGCGTTGGTTGCCCTGCTGCTCTTTTTTCTCGTCTTTTTTCTCGTCCTTTTTTTCCGCGTCTTTTTCTGCAACCGCTTCATCTTTTTTTGCGGTTTTTGCAGCTTCCGCTTTCGCGGCTTCTTCGGCTTTCATATTCGCAACAAATGCCTGTTGTGCTGCCGTTCCAAACACGCGGCTGTTGACCCGTTTGGCAACTTCCACAATATTAGCGTCGCCTTCTTTAAAAATTTCCAGTTCAACACTTTCTTCGCCATCCAGCCGGGTGATGATCTGTCGCTCTTTAAATGTGCGATAGACATTGGCAACATCGCTCAATTTTATTTCCCGCCGGTCGCCAAAATTCAGCCGGATGTTGCGGATTTCATCAATATTTTTAAATTCGTTGAGCGTCCGGACGATGTATTCGGTTTGCCCTTCTTTCAGCTCACCGCCGGCGAGGTTCACATTTTCCTGAGCCAGCCGCTGGCGAATTTGTTGAATATCGAGCCCCAACAACGTCAGTTTTTGCTCGTTCAGTTCAACCCGGATTTCTTCTTCGTAACCGCCCTTCACCTTTACAGATGCAACGCCATCAACGGTTTCCAGCGCCCGTTTGATCTGCTCTTCCGCCACATATCGCGAGAAAAACAGATCCTGCCCGCCGGTTAAACCCAGCCGGATTATCGGATCCAACGACGGGTCATATTTCAGAATAATCGGTTTTTCGGCGTCATCCGGCAAAAAAACCATATCCAGTTTTTCGCGCACTTCGCTGATCGCCATATTCATATCCGTATCCCAGTTCAGTTCCAGAATAACATCCGACTGACCTGCTTTGGAGATAGAACTGATCGAAACGAGATTGGTAACCACGCCCAACGCTTCTTCCACCTGCCGGGAAATGGCGGTTTCCACTTCCTCCGGCGCAGCACCGGGATATTCCGTTCGCACCGTTAACGACGGATAGGTGATGTCCGGCATCAGGTTCAGCGAAAGCATGCTATACGAAAGCCAGCCAAACACCAGAATGCCAATCAAAATCATAGTGATGGCAACCGGGCGTTGGGTGGTAAATTGGAAAAAATGAGATTTTTCTTGAGAGATGTTCATAAATAAATCCTGAAAATCGGTTCGAAAACCTTGTTTTTAAATGAATTAGCTACTGACATGACATCGAAAGGCCGCCACAGTTCGGCAAGCCTTTCGACAGTAAAATCGTTTGTTGAAGACGACTAAAAATTGCCGGGTTATCCTTTGCGAGCCAAATCTTTCTGGCTTTCGGTGATGGTCGCAGATGGCTTGGAAGGTTGCCAGGCGTAGCGTTTTTCTTCGATAATTTTCACTTTTGTGCCCTCTTTCAAACCATTTTGCCCGAGAACCACAATTTTGCTGCCTTCTTCCAAATCGTTGAGAATTTCCACTTTCTCGGCGTCTTCAAACCCTTTTTTCAATTCCATCCGCCGGGATGTGTCGTCTATTACCACAAAAAAGTAGGTGCGCTCATTTTCATAAATCAGCGCGGCTTTGGGTGCGAGCGGGGTGTTTTCGTGGGTATCAACGATCAATTCGGTATTTACAAACATTCCGGGACGCAGCCGGCCGGCGGCATCTTTTACCGCGACAGTAACTTTAAACGTACCACTTTGCGGATCGATAATCGGGCTGATGCGTTTTACAGATGCCGGAAATCTTTCACCGTCGAGAATCCCCGTGCTTACCGTTGCGGGCTGGTTTTTGAAAATCTGGGTAAATTCATCCTGTGGCACGTAAACCTGCACAATTTTTTCATCCAGATTGGCAATCTGGAACAGATTATTTGCCGCCTGCACGCGGTCGCCCAAATTAACCAAACGCTCGCCCACCACTCCGGAAATCGGGGAGGTTACGGTTGTCCACTGCAAGTTCAGTGCAGCTTGTTTCCATGCAATTTCAGCTTGTTTGTATGCGATTTCCGAGCTGAAAAATTCTTCCTGACTAAGCAATTCTTCTGCCTGCAGCGCCTTAAAGCGTTTGAATTCGGACTCCTGTTTTTCGAATTCCAAACGGGCTTTTTGTTCAGCTAATTCGTATTCGTCTTTTTCAATTTGAACCAACCGCTGGCCTTTGTTAACCCGTTGGCCTTCCTCAACATAAATGGCTTCCACCAACCCACCGATTCGCGGATAAACATCCACAATCTGTTCGGTTTCCAGCGTTGAACTGTACTGCAGGAAGTTGGAAATATTGCCGCGGGTAACGGTCGTTACTTCCACAGGAACGGCGCTGGGGGCATTGCGCATTCCCGGACCGTTTTTGTTACCTTCTTCTGTTGTTTTGCTGCTATCTGCATTTGCAACATTTTCTGTTTCACCATCTTTCGAATTGGCATCGCCGGTACTGCATCCGTTCAGCGTCAATACGGCAAATGAGATGGCCAAAAATATCAAAAATAAGCGCGACTTTTTCAAAACTCCTCCTCAGATAAGGTATTTGGCTTTCGCCATTCTAACATAAACATTTTTGACAGTTTACTGATCGTAAATTTTGGTACCGGAACAGCGTGTCCGGTATGCTCATTGTGTATCACTTACGAACAAGTTTTTCATAAGTTTTATAAAAAAATAAAATATTTTTTTCCATATTCAGTTTGTGTTTGGGTAGCGATCTTTCACATTTGTGATAACAAACCCGAGATTCCAGCCTTTCAACAACAACATTCAGCCAGACACACAAGAACTTCAGTTTTAAAGATAACATGCCGGCACCCTCAAACCCATGAATTTTTATGTTCGATAGATTGCAAAAAAAATCCCGGATGGTGAATACGGGATTTTTTTGGGGGCGAGTTTTTCAGCTTTCCGATTTAGCGAATTGTTGGCAAAACGTCAAATAATTGCTGGTGCTCATCCCGCGTGCCGATGGCAATGCGGCACCAGCCACGCAATAGCAGAATTCCCGATAAATTTTTGATGAGAATGCGGTTTTCCGCCAGTTTTTCAGTGATCGATTCTGCTGCGTTGCCAAAATTTACCAAAATAAAATTGGCATCCGTATCGTGGGTTTTCCAGCCAAATGCTTCCAGTTGCGCAATCAGCCGGCGCTTTTCCGTGCGCACATCATCGACAACCCATTGCACATGTTCCGGGTCATCCAGCGCCGCACCGATGGCAATTACGCCGGGCGAACTCAACGAAAACGGCGGGTCAACCTTGCGCACTTCGTCGATCACCGGCGTATTTGCGATAATCAACCCACAGCGGATTCCCGCCAGACAATACGCTTTGGAAAACGAATGCAGCACCACCAGATTCGGGAATTCGTCCACCCATTGCACCAGCGATTCATCCAGAAAATGGTGATAGGTTTCGTCGAGCATGACCAACGCATCCGGCGCTGCCAACAGCAATTCCCGAAGCTGATCCGGGTTGATCACCGCGCCCGTCGGGCTATCCGGTCGAACGATGGACACCAGTTTTGTTTTCGGCGTAATCGCCCGCAAATAGCTATCCATCGGAAACGCAAAATCCGGTTGATACGGCACGCTCCGCAGGGTCGCGCTCATCACACTGGCGTGAATGGGGATGATGCCAAAAGTGGGGTCAGCCAGCACCACTTCGTCACCGGGATCGATGTAGGTTTGCATCAACGAACGGATTGCGTCATCTGCACCGTTGGTGAACAACAATTTTTCCGGCGAAACCCCCAAAATTGCGGCGGCTTTGGCCTTCAATTCCGGATATTCGGGATATGCGCCCACATCTTCCCAGGTCATTTTTTGCAGCGCAGCCAGCACTTTTGGGGAGCAACCGCGGGTGCTTTCGTTCAAATCCAGCCGGATGCTGCCGCGCCGCAACGTCGATTTTATGGGATACGCCGTCACATTTTCGATCGCTTTTCGCACTTTCATATTTCCCCCTCACACCACCACTTTTCGGAAATCATATTCCAGAATATCCGTTGCGCCCATTTGTTTTAGCAACGGAATCAATTTCGTCGCTTCCTGCTTTTTGACAGCGGCTTTTACGGCAAATCCTTTTTCCTGATACAGCGGCGAAACCGTTGGGAACCGCATGCACGGCAACACTTTGATAATCGCATCGAGTTTCTCCGGCACCACATTCATTTCCAGCATCACCCGGCTGCGCGCATCGAGAATCGAGCGGAAAAGCATGAGAATTCTCTCTATTTTTTCGCGCTTCCAGGGATCGTTCATCACATTTTTATTGGCGATAAAGCGGGTGGATGAGCGCATAATTTCCGCGATAATCGCCAGATTGTGCTGCTGTAATGTGCGCCCGGTGGCGGTGTTGTCCACAATCATATCGGCATCATCCGGCGGAAAAACCTCCGTTGCGCCGTGGGTTCGCAAATAAACGTAATCAAAACCTTCTTTATCTAGATAATTTCGGGCGATGGTTTCGTATTCGGATGCCACCACAATTTTGCGTTTTTTCAGCGAATCGACGGATAAATGTTCCGGTATCGCCGCAACAATTTTCACCGGATCGAAATCCAGATCCAGCAATTCCTGCACATCCGCGCCGGTTTCAGAAACCCAGTCCAGCCCGGTAAACCCGACATCGTGTTTGCCCAGTTGCAGCAATAGCGGAATGTTCTGCGGCTTCATAATTTTCACTTCGATCTCCGGATCGTTCACCACCGGACGATACGCCCGTTGGTCGTGTGTCAGCTTGATCCCGGATTCGTTCATCAACTGAACAACACTTTCAAAAATTCGCCCTTTGGGGATAACTACCCGTAAAACCTGCATTTAAAGCTCCTCAATTATTGGTTTTTCACCTGGTTTACGTAAAACAAAAAACCCGCTCACCTTTCGGCAGCGGGTTTTTTTATCTCGATTTCGATAATTTTCGAACGTTACGCAGACATGGCAAATCCACCACCGAAAGTATGATTCCGGAAATGATGGTGAAAATGATGTGCCACAAATGCGTTCATATTTTTCTCTAATTTGACCGGAAAAAGTTAATCAAATTTGCCGGTGATGCAAATAAAATTTTGGCAAAATGCCCAAATTTATTCGGCTGTGCTAAATTGAAACCGTTATTTGGTATCCGGGGTTATCCATTTATTTTTTTTGGTGGGAAACGTCAAATCCGCCTTTTCTTTGGACGATGCCTCGATATCCAGAATTTCCGAATTCAAATACGGCTTGGTTTCCACCGTGTTAATATTCTGCAATTGGCGAACCAGTTTTGTGGTGCGTTCCAAATTTATTTTGCACACATTCAATCGCTCGGATGAACCGTTTTCCATGACATAAAGCTCCAGCGCATGCCCGATAATCTGCAAAGGCTGAGCAAATTCATGGGCAATTGCACCAGATAGAAACCGGATTTTTTCCAGTAAATCTTTCTCTTTTGTAATGGCTTCGATCTCTTTGCGGTGCGTTACATCCCGCAATGTTACCAGATACGCCGGTTGCTTTTCCCACTCAATATGGGTTACCTGAATTTCAACATTCAGCTCTTTTTGTTCGAGGTCCAACAAGCTCAACTCAGAGAGATTGTTTGTCGTTACCGGAATTCCCAAAATTTCGCCGATCAACTCTTCTGCGCTGGTGTGAAAAAATTTTTCGGCGGTGGGATTTGCATATAAAATCGTGCCTTCTTTATCTAACACCAGCACGCCATCACCGCTTTGTTGAATAATTCTTTGGAATTGCAGTTCGCTTTTTTTCCATAAATCTTTCAAGCGATGGCGTTCCAGCGCATGCAAAATTGTTTTGAATACGAGTTCTGCGTTCAGGTTTTTTTTATTGAGATATGATTCGATCCCGCTTTGGATGGCACGAATTTCCAGTTGCTCATCTTCGATGCCGGTTAACAGCACAATGGGAATATCCGTTTGGGTGCGAATCAGGTCGCGAATGGTTTCCCAGCCGATCGAATCCGGCAGCGTGAGGTCAGATACGATAATATCGTAATTTTCCTCAGCCATTGTATCCAATGCAGATTTCAGGGTATCGAATGCGGTAATTGTAAATTGATAAAACCGGCTATTCTTTAGCATCAGGCGAAAGAGTTTTTCGTCGGCAGGATTATCTTCCACCAAAAGCACATGAATATGTTTCACAGAATTTACGCTCATGTTTAATACCATTGTTTATTTCAAAAACAATAGTGAATTAAATTGTTAGAAGTACTGAAAAATGGAAATTTTCCGAGGATGAGCAGTTTACAGCAGGAGCTTAAATTCTTAAATAACAGTGGCTTCGATCGCAGTAGGAAGTAAAGTTGATATTTCCATAGCGGGTAAAACCGTTATGGAAATATCAACAGAATAAATCGCAGGAGTGGGTATTATTGTTCCTCATCCTTGGGTTTATTTTCTATCGTGTCGCTATCGTCAAACATATGTTTCATTCGATCAATATCAGTTGGTCGTTCGACATATGTGGGTCGTCCGGCGATAATCCCGACAACATCACGGAACGGTTTGCCAATATGCATACCCTGATGATCGATTGCAAACTCTTTTACGCTTTTATCGTGCATTGAGCCGCGCATTTTAAGAACGGTAATTCCCCGGCGCATTTCACCAAACGCTTCTACATATCGCAGCATGATTATCAAATCTGTAATTGTTGAAATATGCCCCTCTGTGATAGATGGACCACCCATCAGGGTTGGGGTTGTTGATGTTAAAAATCCGGTGATTTCGCGTTCTTTCAGGAAACAGGTTAGTCCGATGACAAACTCCCGGAAGCCTTTCATCGATGCAACGCGTTCCAAAGCGGAAAGACTATCCACTGCTACCCGCGTGGGTTTAAATTTATCGATCATTTCCTGCATCCGGAGCAAATGACCTTCGATACTGGCTGTTTCCGGATAAATGGCTTCGACCAGCAACAGTCCTTTTTTCTCCATTTTTTCGAGATCCAGCCCCCAGCCGATGGCGTTCCGGAGTAATTGTTCGCGGCTTTCTTCATAGGCAAATAGCAAACACCGCTCGTTATTTGTGGTGCCGCCATAAATAAAATGGCTGGACATCAACGTTTTTCCCGTGCCCGTTGCGCCGGATGCCAGAATAACGGAATCCCGGAAAATACCGCCGCCACACATTTTGTCCAGTTCCGGAACACCGGATGTAATCCGTTTGTTCGAGGATTTTTGTTCCAATTGAATGGCCGACAAGGGTATGGCAATAATTCCCTTTTCATTAATGGTAAAAGGGCATTCTCCGGTGTGGTGTTGCGTGCCGCGTAATTTCAAAATTTCTACCGTTCGGCGACGCTTTTCATCTTCCAGCACGTTTCGCAAAATGACAACGTTATCGGTAACAAATTCTTCAACACCATATCGCCCGATTTCGCCGTATTCGTCGGTTCTCTCCGCCGTGATAATTGCGGTTACATTCATCTTTTTTAACGCATTGACCAATCGGAATATTTCTTTCCGGACGATGGCTTTATCTTCATAGCGATTAAAAATCGCACCCAGCGAATCCATGGATACGCGTTTGGCTTTCACTTTCGATACGGAATATTCAATCCGGGCAATTAGTGCGCCAAAATCATAATTTCCGGAGATGACAACTTCATCGCCAACTTGCGGCGATGCGTCGATAAACTTCCATTTACCATCGTCTTCCCATTGCCGGATATTCCATTTGAAACCGGCCATGTTTTTGTAAATATCCTCCGGTGCTTCTTCAAATGTAATAAAAACACCATTTTCATCAGCTTTGGTTATGCCCTCGGCCAAAAACTGGACAGCAAACAAGGTTTTGGCGCTTCCTGCCGTTCCGGAAACCAGTGTTGTGCGGTTTGTGGGCAACCCGCCCATCGCAATATGATCAAAACCCTCGATATTCGTTTTCGTTTTCGTTACCAGATACTTACTAACACCCATCAACGCTTCTCCTTACCGTGGTACAGATTAATTCTATTTTTGTCAATGTCATATTAGATGTCGATACCCAGCAATTCTATTAAGCGATCCCAATTGCCGAGATCGCCAACCAGCCGTTTTACCGGTCCGGGCTTGTGGATAACCAAAGTTGGCGTAGCAAGGATTTTTTCCGTTTCTGCCAACTCGGGATTTTCTAAAACATCAACTATCTCCATAAGATAATCATCTTTGAGATATAGCTCACACATTTGTTTCAGGTTATAAAGTGAATTTTGAGAATTTACTGATAACCCGAGAATATACAGTGTGAAGTGGTATTTAATTTGTTTTTGGTTATCCATAGACCTTTGCGTATACAATCGTTTATTGTTCGGAATTATCAATGCTTGCGAAAGCATAATTCCTATAATATTGGACTAAATATCCCATCAATTCTAACACTAATAAGCGACCTTCCTCAAAATAAGCGGTACATTTTTTGGGCGGGACGGATTCGCATTTTTCTCTTAATGCTGCATAATGAATGCTGATAACATCTTTCGGTCCCTGTCGCAACTTTCCTAAATCTTTGCTCATTTCCATCAGATCGGCAGAGATTTTGGTATCTTTTTTGAATACACGGTTCTCTAATGCAATATCCAGAAAGCCGCAATATTGTTTTACAAAATAATCAAAAATTTTGGGGTCTGCATCTTTTAGTTGTTTTACGCCAAAAATATTTGCCGTAACACTGGTTGTGGCGCTTTGTTTTAGCTGCTCCAGAAACCGGATATCCTTTTCCCGGGCTTCAATTTCCTCTTTCATTACCTTAAACCGCTGGATTGCATACCGTATCGAGCGATCCAGAAGAAAGGGCTCAACAACGCTTTTGGGCAAGTAATCCTGTGCACCTTTATCCAGAGCTTCCAGCCCAAGCTCTTCATCGTTCACTCCGGTCAAAATGATCACCGGAACATCAATTCTTGAAGTTAATGCTTTTTCGACATTCTCCAAAGAATTATTGTCCGGCAAAAAGAGATCCAGTAATACTACATCATAATGTCCGTTTGACAGCAAACCGACACCGGATGAAATGTTTGTAACATGTTCAACATCATAGTCAATGTTTTGGCTTGCGTTCAGTTGTTGAATGAGGAGATCCGCATCGTCCAAATCATCTTCGATCAGTAATACTCTAATTGCATTATTCATAGGAAATTATTGCTATCTGTAAAAACGATTTTTGAACATTCATTCCGGAAAAGTTACGGGAATACAACACCGTTTAGTCCGTTTTACAGCGCCGGGTCGATATTAAACAGACCCAAGAACAACCCATACAGTCTGATATATTTTAAGTAAAACTAACTGCCTTGTTCACTGCCAGGATCGAAAAGTTCCATTCCCAAACCGAATAAAACCTGTTTGGAATTTGCTAAATCACCTATGATTTTTCTATATGGCGGGGGTAAATTTTTTGTAAGCGCGGGTGTCTCCAATATTCCAGCACTTTCGGCTAACTCGGGAAATTCCGTTACATCTACAAGCTCAAGCTCGTACTCATCCGGAGAACTTTCACGAATGATTTTTTCGAGATTCTTTATCGCTTTCAGGCTTTTGATGTTTTTGCCATTGATATAGAGCTTTAGGATGTACTTCATTGGAACTCCGTTTTTTTCGAATCTACAATAATAAAAAATACTTTGCAAGCGTAATTAAGTATCGCTGTTTTCGATATTAGCTTACAGCATTCAGCAATAAAATTGATGCATTTCAGAATAAAATCAATCAGAAAATAAACATTATTTCGTGTTTTAACACTACGAATAGCACAAATTAGCAATACCAAAATACCAGAACAACCGGTTAGGTGACCACTTAACCTGCGAGCAGGAAAATTACTCCGACTATCTGCTTCCAAAAACAAAAACGCTCATACTGATCACGGTTATTAATTCATTTTTAGGGAGAGAAACCAAAAATTCAATCCCTGAATCTACCGTAATTGGCATGAGCGATATATGAAATTTTCGTTGAATAATGCGTTCAGCCGGAAATTACATTATTGCACAACTATTTTTAGAACACCATATTCCATTATTTTTGGGATTACGATTCGACTTTTTCCTCTATTTTTTTCTCCGTTGGATAAAATTTTGCAAAACCGTTCTCTTTTAATCGATTGGTGTTTACTGCGCTGGATGCCGCGATATCCAAGATTTTTGAATTGAGATACGGACGCGTCTCCAAACTCACAATATTTTGAATCTGATGAACGAGATCACCGGCTCGTTTTAAGTTCTTTTTACAAATATCCAACCGTTTGGATGAGCCGCTTTCCATCATATACAATTCCAGCGCATGTCCGATAATTTGCAACGGCTGGGCAAATTCGTGGGCGATTGCTCCTGCAAGATAACGAACATTTTCCAACATTTCTTTTTCTTTGGTCAAACGCTCAACTTCTTTTCGCTGGGTTATGTCACGCAAAGTAGCCAGATAAGCCTGTTTTTCTTCCCACTCAATCATGGTAATCTGAACTTCTACGGAAATTTCCTTAAAATCCTTATCCAACAAACTCAGGACGGTCAGATTTTCTTTGGAAACCGGTATGCCCAAATGTGTGCCAATCAGTTTTTCACAAGATACCTTGAACATTTTTTCCGCTGTGGGATTCGCAAAAATAACAACGCCGCTTTCATCCAGCACCACTACGCCATCACCATTTTGGTTGATGATTTTCCGCAACCGGTTTTCACTCTGCACCAGTTTTTTACGCAGCATATGCCGTTCGATACAGTGAATAATGGTTCGTACGGCAATTTCCGGGCTGAGGTTATCTTTGTCGAGATAGGCTTCAACCCCATTTTGGATTGCTTTTAATTCCAACCCTTCGTCAAATGTGCCGGTTAATAAAATGATGGGAGCTGATGATTGGGAGTGGATTAAGTTGGCTACCGTTTCCCATCCGCTGGAATCCGGCAGGTTCATATCCGAAATAATAACATCAAATGTGTTTTCTGAAATAACTTTTCGTGCATCTGTAAACGTTCGCGCTGAAACCACTTCGAAATCATAGATATCAATTTGAGAACGGCTCAGCATCAACCGGAATAGCTGGTCATCTGTTTCATCATCCTCTATATAAAATATTTTAATGACTTTCGTGGTTAGGTCGTTTTTGTCAATGCTTTCCATAGCGTTTACCCTTTTGATTGATTTGATAACAGTAGTTTTCCATTAAATCGAACAGCAGTATTTATTAAATCCATCAAAACTCATCATGAGCTTTAATTTTCGATTAAGACAATTTTTAAAACGGGGAAATACTTAAATTGCGACAAAATAAGGCATAAATCCAAAAAACATAAAAATAATAATCGCATTTATGAACGTTGACTTTAGGAAAATATTCATTTTGGAGGGAGTAAAAATGAAATCGTTAGATCACCGAATGTTGTTTTCGGCAAATTGCTCTTTTTATCATTTGAACGGCAAAAGCAATTATCGCTAAATCATTGTTAATAAAACAGTTAGAAAACAGTGCAGATTTTGCAAATCATTCCGTTACCGATCAAAAAGCACAGCAAGAATCCATTCACAATTCGTGAATACACCGTTGCAAGAACATGGTTTTTTGCACAATTTGGAGGAAAAGGGATGTAGATAAATTAGTATTTCAGGAATTTGCGTTGGTTAGGTGAGGTAGCCGGACAAAAAACGTGGAGCCTTCGTTTACGGTGGACTCCAGCCAGATTTCTCCCCCGTGCCGTTCGATAATCTTTTTGCAATTGGACAATCCGATGCCCGTGCCGGAATATTTATTGGATGGGTGTAATCTGCGAAATGTTTTGAAAATATCATCAAAATATTCTTTTTCGATGCCGATGCCGTTATCTTTCACCCAAAAAACATACCCGTTTTCATCCTGCTTTACGCCAATTTCAATCTCCGGCATCCGTTCATTATATTTAATTGCATTACTGATGAGGTTTTGGAAAAGCAACGAGAGCATTTGTTTATTGCCGTGAACGGTGGGCAAATTTTGGGTTTCTATTTTGCCGCCAACGAGTTCAATTTGCTTATCCAGCACTAGTATTGCGTCTTTTATCAACCAATTCATATCGATTTCGCGCATGTTTAATTCGCGATGGGAAATTCGGGAATATTTTAACAATTCCTGAATCATGGTTTGCATTTGTTTGGCACCGGTGTAAATTTTTTGGATAAAATCTTTGGCTTCATCATCCAACTTATCTTTGTAATCCATTTCCAGCAACTGCGCGAAAGATGCAATTCGGCGTAAGGGTGCCTGCAAATCATGCGAGATGCTTTGTCCGAACTCTGCCAATTCTTTATTGGATGCCATCAGATCATTTTCTAACTGTTTTTGTTTGGTGATTAACGCGGAGCTTCCGACAATCCGGAAAATTCGCCCGTCAACCTCTTTGAGCGGTGTTAAAGTGGTTAGCCACCAGCTTTCCTGACCGTCAAAATTGCGTTGCTCTTCGTATTGGATATTTTCGCCGGAATCCACACAATTGGCATATCTGCTTTTGATTACGTCAATCATTTCATGAGAAAAGCGCGGGTACAGTTCATCCGGTTTGCGTCCTTTGATCCATTCAGTTGTTAATCCGGTCAGGCGTTCATAAACCGGGTTTAATTCCCGGTAATAAAACTCACCGTCTTCAGCAACATCAACAACAAACAACGCCATTTCGATGCCCGTAAAAATGCTTCGGAGAAATTCTTTCTGCTCCTGTATTTTCTGGATTTCAACTTTGTGTTTGGTGATGTCTTCGATGGAACCGATGATTTCGATCGGTTTATCTTTTTTGTCATACCGGAAACCGGAGATGCGGTTACTCACCCAAATCATTTTGCCGTCGATCCGGAGCATCCGGTTTTCAAATTCAACGATTTTTCCTTTTCCGCCATTCGCCAGAACCGCCATATGAGACAACACTTTTTCGAGGTCTTCCGGGTGCACCAATGTTTCCAGAAGCTTGTCACCCATTGCATACAATTCCCGAAGAGCGTATCCGGTAAACGATACCATTTCGCGACTGATGTATTCGTATTTATGGTTGGGGAGATTGAAAATAAAAATGTTGGCCGGAGATAAATTATCTTTTTGGTCTTTGATATTTTGTGGTTCGATGCGGACACCGACAACATCAAATTTTTGAATGTCACTGTCATAACAGATGGTCCACATGAACAGAAATGGCTTTTCGCTGTTTTTGATCGATCCGAGAATGGTGGTTTCGGTTTTCCGGTTGAGCCTTAAATCTTCGAGGGATTTGTAGATGATCTGCTGATCGACATCAACAAACACATCGGAAAAGCGGGTTTCCAGGAGCTCTGTTTCCGAAAATCCAAGATGCTTTTTCCAGGCGTTGTTAACTTTGACAAAACTTCCCCCATCGTCCAAAAGGGCGAACAAATCGTTTGTATATTTCCAGAAATGATCTTTAAAAGATTGGGCTGTTATTTCCATAGCGTTTCAGCGGATTAAAATGTTGTTCCATATATTATCACCAGAATTTATGACAGCAAACAGTTCCGTATTAATCAAAACTGCACATCAAATCGACAAAACTATCCGGGGGCAATCGGACAACATTCATAACAGAATATCGGGAAAGATATTGAAAATAGCGCTAAAAGCAAGCTATATTTTTTTGGCAATAAAAAAGGCGTTGCGGAATTCCGCAACGCCTAAAAGTTAAGCTGAAAAATACCCGTGTTTACGCTTTGTAAATTTTTTCGCGATTTTCGACCACTTTTTTGGTGGCATTCCGGGTGTCGATAACAATTTTAGAGTGTTTGACAATCATGTCCCAATCATATACCGAGTGATCGGTGGAGATCAAAACAGCATCGTATTCGCTGAGCACTTCGGGGGTCATTTCGACGCTTTTGTGTTCGTAGTTATAATGGCGCATCGGATAAAGTTCGTCAATCAGCGGATCGTTGTAATCTACCAAAGCACCTTTATCGCTCAAAATTTCGATCAATTTCAGGGTTGGCGATTCGCGCAAATCGTCGATATCTTTTTTGTACGCCATTCCCAAAATCAAAACTTTGGAGTTTTTGAGGCTTTTTTCCTGATCGTTCAATGCGTCCGCAACTTTGTTCACAACGTAAAACGGCATTTCAGTGTTCACTTCGCCGGCCAGTTCGATGAATTTGGTGCTGATATCATATTGACGCGCTTTCCAGGTCAGATAAAACGGATCGATGGGGATACAGTGACCACCCAATCCCGGTCCGGGATAGAACGGCATGTAACCGAAAGGCTTGGTGGAAGCAGCTTCAATCACTTCCCAGACATCGATGCCCATACGGTCGAGAATCACCTTCATTTCGTTGACCATTGCGATATTTACGCTGCGGAAAATATTTTCCAGCAATTTGGTGGCTTCGGCAGCCTGGCTGGAGCTTACAGCGACTGTTTTTACAATCACTTTGTTATACAATTCGATTGCCAATTCCAATGATTCCGGTGAATTTGCGCCAACAACTTTAGGAATTGTGCGGGTGGAATAATTGGCGTTGTTCGGGTCTTCCCGTTCCGGCGAAAATGCGAGGAAAAAGTCTTCGTGACCTTTCAATCCGGATTCTTCCAGAATTGACTTCATCACTTCTTCTGTGGTTCCCGGATATGTGGAGCTTTCCAGAACAATCAACTGTCCTTTTCGCAGATATTTGCTGATCGTTTCGGATGTTTTGGTGATATAGGAAATATCTGGTTCGCGGTGTTTGTTGAGCGGGGTTGGCACGCAAACCAAAATACAATCGACATCGCTCAGCTCGCTGAAATCGGTTGTTGCGCGGAACAAATTTTTGTCCAGGCAATTTTTGATCCGGTCAGACGGAATGTGTTTAATATACGATACACCTTTGTTCAGTTTGTCAACTTTTGCCTGATCGATATCGAAACCGACAGTGTTGAATTTTTCCTGAACAAATTCCAAAACCAGCGGCAAACCAACGTAGCCTAATCCCACAACGCCGATCCGCGCTTCATGATCTTTAATTTTTTGCAGCAAACTCATTGATTGCTCACTCCCTGAAGTTAATTAATTTTAGATGATATTTTGAATATCAAAATTTACCGAATCGCCAATTTTATTATTGGCACAGCATTATGCAGAGAATTATCGCCCAATTTAGATGCAGATATGAGATATTTTTTGATATTTCGCAAAGATACTCGTTTTATTGTGTAAAAAAACAAAACGAGACGACCGGATACGCCAATCGTCTCGATAAATAATTGCCATTGTTTCGGAGCTTACGATTAGCGTCTGCCGATGCCGTAATAATCAAATCCGATATCCCGCATTTTTTGGGGATTGTAAACATTTCGTCCGTCAAAAATTACCGGCGTGCGCATCATCGATTTCATTTGTTTAAAATCGGGTTCGCGATAATTCAGCCATTCCGTTACCAGCACCAAACCGTCTGCGTCGTGCAGGGTATCAAAATTATCTTCGCACAAGGTTGCATATTCGGTAACGCCCATGTGTTTTGCTTCTTCCATCGCCACAGGATCGTGTGCGGCAATGGTTGCGCCGGCGCTGTGCAATGCTTTCATAATTTCGATGGATGGGGCTTCGCGCATGTCATCGGTTTTGGGTTTAAAGCTGAGTCCCCAAATCGCGAATTTTTTGCCGCTGATATCGCCGCCAAAGTGTTCCTTTATTTTGGGAATCAGTACACTTTTTTGCGCCTGGTTCACATCTTCTACGGCTTGAAGCAGTTTCATATCAAAATTGTATTCTTTTGCGGTGCGGATAATGGCTTTCACATCTTTCGGGAAGCAGGAGCCGCCGTAACCAACACCGGGGAAAATAAATGAATAACCGATACGCTTATCCGAACCAATGCCTTTGCGAACCATTTCCACATCTGCGCCAATGCAATCGCAGAGGTTGGCAATTTCGTTCATGAACGAAATTTTGGTTGCCAGAATGGAGTTTGCGGCGTATTTGGTAACTTCTGCGCTGCGTTCATCCATAATAATGATGGGGTTTCCGGTGCGCACGAACGGTGAATACAGCTCTTTCATCACTTCGGCAACTTCGTTGGAACTGGTTCCGATAATAACACGATCGGGATACATAAAATCGTCAATTGCAGCGCCTTCCTTCAAAAATTCCGGATTGGACACCACGTCGAATGGCAAGTCTGTGTGTTTGCGAACAGCATTGGCAACTTTGTCCGCCGTTCCCACCGGAACGGTGCTTTTGTTGACCACAATTTTATGTGCGTTCATGTGTTCGCCAATAGATTTGGCAACGGACAGTACATAAGATAAATCTGCCGAACCATCCTCACCGGGAGGTGTTCCCACGGCGATAAAAATTACATCCGATTTTTGCACCGCAGCCTGCATATCTGTGGTAAACGTCAACCGGCCGTTGCTCTGGTTCCGCTTTACCAGCAGGTCCAGTCCCGGTTCGTAAATCGGAATCACACCGCTTTTCAACTTGCCAATCTTGTTTTCATCTTTATCCATACAAATAACGTTGTTGCCGCTTTCTGCAAAACATGCACCGGCAACCAATCCCACATATCCTGTTCCAATGATTGTTAACTTCATAAATGGCTCCTCTTACCGTAAAACGCTAAAATAAATTCGTTTTGATTATGCTTTTTGAGATTTTTTTCGTTTGAGATCATGACCGTAATAACTGTAATACTGATAGTAATAATGGTAATAATACGAACCATACGACCGTTCGAGATTCACACCATTCAGCAGGCAACCGACGATATTTGCGTTAACGTTATCCAACAGAGATTTGGCACGCATAACAGCATTTTTATCGGTTTGATGCGCTTTAATGACAACGATTACGCCACCAAGTTTGGTGCTTAAAATTGCGGCGTCCGTCACTGCGATGATGGGCGGGCTGTCAAATAAAACCAGATCGAATTTTTCTTTTGCCTGCCGGATAAATTCGTCCATCTCGTCCGATGCCAGCAATTCCGAAGGATTCGGCGGCAATGGTCCCGATGAAACAATATATAAATTATCAACAAAGGTCGGTTTGACGACATCGTCAAATTCCATTTTTCCCATCAAAAAGTTGGTAATCCCGCGATCCTTTTTCTCGTTGAAAATGGAATGCACAACCGGGCGACGCAAATCCGTATCCACCAACAGGGTTTTTCCACCCATTTGCGCCATCGTAATGGCGAGGTTGGCGATCGTCGTAGATTTACCTTCCTTTGGCGTAGAGCTGGTGACCATCAACGTTGTATCTTCTGCTTTCAATTGCTGAAATTGAATATTTGTTCGCAGAGTGCGGAACGCCTCCGAAACCGGCGATTTCGGGTCTATATGAGTGATCAATCGCGCTTCCGAGGGTTTATCCAGCGAAAGCGTTTTGCCATTTTTGCCGTGTCCGTTTGCGGCGGCCGCTTTGCTCAGCGCTTCTTTTTCGGAAATTTCCGGAATGATCGCCAAAACGGACAACTTCATTCGCTCCAGCACTTCCGGATTTTTGATGGAATTATCCAGATATTCCGTGAGGAATGTTAACCCGATGCCCAAACCCAAACCCAAAATGGCGCCGAGCAGTAAATTGCGGGCTTTTTTGGGGCTGACCGGATATTCCGGCTCGATCGCGCGATCCACCACACGAATGGTTTCCTTTTGTCCGGCTTCGGTTATCCGGGTTTCTTCCAATTTTTGGGTCAACAAAATGTAGGTGTTTTTATCCACTTCAACCTGACGTTCCAGCCTTGCCAGATCCAACCCTTGCGCCGGGAGCAGTTCCAGTTGTCGGTCATAATGACTGACAACATCGCGCAGTGCATTGATTTTAGCGCTGCCACCCTTGATCCGTGTTTCAATTTCCAGAATCGATTTGATCAAACTTTGGGCGATTTCCAATGGATCTGCAACCATGCTGGTATTGGCAATGCGCTCAGCTTCTTCCTGCAGTCGCATTTGAACCGCCTCAATCCGGCTTTTCAACGATTGAATCTGAGAGCTGTAAACTTTCGGATCAATTGTCGGTTCCTGTGCCAGTAATGTTTCGTATTTCACTTTTTCGTTAACTACTTTTGCAAATTCTTTCTGCAATTCTTGCAACAACGGGCTGGAAATTTGGGTAACCTCAACGGCCATCGTTTTCCGGCGATCTTCCAATTGCCGTTCAAAACTGCGCTTTTGCTCCTGATTCGCCTCCATCTCAACCAGCGAAGCTTCCAATTGCGCCTGAGCTTCCGCAACGCGGGTAATCAATTCCCGGGTGCTTTCGTCCAGCGCAACCAGTTTGCGGTTCTCGCGGTAGGTTCGCAGTTCTTCTTCGGATTTGCGCAACTCTTCGTTTTTCTTGTTCAACTGAAATTCCAAAAATTCACGTAACTCTTTGAATTCGCTTAAGTTGTATTCTTTGTTCAGTTGTTGATATGTTCGGGTGATGACGTTGCAAATTTCCGCGGCTTCGAACGCGCTTCCGGCGGAGAACCGCAATTCGATGACATCCGATTCCTGACGCGGCGTGATGGTCAGATGCGCCATCAACCAATCCGCCTGCTCCCGCATAACCAAATAGCTGTCATCCGATAACGGCTGAAAAATTTCCAGAGAATCGCGATAGGGCGCAGCTTCCAACGATTGCACAACGCGTTCCGCCAATGTCCGGCTTTTCAAAATTTCCACCTGATTGGCAATCATCGTCGATTGCTGGCTAAGGTAATTTACATCGAACAGGGCACGTTCAACCGAGCGTTCATCTTCAACCAGAATCGTCGCACCGGCTTCAAAAACCGGCTCGGACATAAACGTAAAAATGGCTGTGGAAACCAACACAGCCAAAAAAGATGCCAGAATTATAAATCGCCCGCCATACAGCACGCGCAAATAATCCTGGAGACTCAGTTCCTGTTCGTTTTCAAAATTTTCGCGGTAATTTTCCACGCGTTCTCCCCTCGAGCTAAGTCCTAAAATTAATATTCAAGGATCTGATATTTCAAAAACAATGTTTTATTGATATTCAGTGCCAATTTAGTAAAGGCAGATGCCGATAAAAAGTGCCAAAAGCACTTTCCTGTCAATAAAATAAAAAACGCCAGATAAGAAATTTATCATCGGCGTTTGAGTGTAAAACTTTACAATTTTACAAATTTTGCGATCGCTGAAAGATAAAAAAATGCAGCCACGCTGATACACTCAGCACGGTTGCATTATTGAATAATTAAAATGATGTGGCAATTTTATTTCGAATTTTTTTTACAAACGGAGATCGATTACCTCAATTCCTTCCGGCGGATTAAACGAGAAAAGGGTTTCCTGAAATTTGGGATCGAAGTTGGTTTTTGAAATAACGTATTCGGTTTCGTTGGTATTGTAATCCTCGTAAATCAGGCGGTCAATTTCCCACTCTTTATCTTTTACCCATATTTTTACAGATGTAAAGATGCTGTTTTCATTAGGTTTAGGCGTTAAGCGGATAACGTAATGATTCACGCCCTCAATCTTTTTTTCTTCCAAAAGTTGCGCATAATATTGGTCCCGGAAGTCATTCAGAAATGTGTTAAGCATCACATCCTGATCGCTCTTTTTTGCATAATCGACCAATATCTGGCTATCCAGTTTGTTGAAACGCCAGAACGTTTCGCCGTTGTTGACAACCAATTGATCCTCAGATTCGAGCCGGAATTTGTCCTGCCCTTCCATTTGCAAAACCGCCGGAACTTCAACTTCTGTCCCGGTTAGGGAAAATCGCACTTTTTCGGTAAATTCGATATGGATGTTTTTAGCGCTGCGGTATTTTTTCTGCACTTTTTTGATCACATCGTCCACATTTTCCGCAACAGCTGCCTGGCTGACAACCAGCAATCCCAACATTGAAAATAACATCATTTTTTGCCAAAAAAAACGGATCATCAAACTCTCCTGAATAATTGTTTTTCTTTAACTTACGCTGATCGCACCCTATGAATCCATCGATGAAATCAGCACATCTCGGGCTTTGCTGCCCTGGCTCGGTCCCACAATTCCGGCTTGCTCCAGCGCGTCCATCAGCCTGCCGGCGCGGGCGTAACCAATCTGTAATTTACGCTGCAACAGCGAGGTAGATCCCGATTGATGACGAATGACAATCTCTTTGGCTTTATCGAACAAATCGTCCTGATTGAATTTTTTGACAGCTTCGCTGCTCGGTTCGCGCACATCGCGCAACAGCTTCAGTTCATACGGCGGAAATTTGGGTTGTTTGCGCACATGTTGAATAATATGCTCCACTTCCTCGGTAGAAATATATGGATTTTGCAGCCGCACCGGTTTGCCCGTTCCCGGCGGGAGAAAAAGCATATCGCCGTTCCCGATGAGCTTTTCGGCGCCATACATATCCAGAATCGTTTTGGAATCCGGGCGGGTGGCAACCTGATAGGCAATCCGTGTGGGGAAATTCGCTTTGATCAAACCGGTCAAAATATCAACCGACGGGCGTTGCGTGGCAACGATCAGGTGAATGCCAACGGCTCGCGCCATCTGCGCCAATCGGGTAATCGGCTCTTCCACTTCGCGGGAAGCCGTTAAAATTAAATCCGCCAATTCATCAATAATAACAACAATATAGGGCAGTTTCCGGTATTCGATTTTTTCACCGGATTGCTGCAATTTTTCAACACGTTTGTTGTAAGAAATAATATCGCGAACGCCAACTTTGGCGAGAATATCGTATCGCTCTTCCATTTCGTTGACCGCGGCGCGCAACACCAAAATGGCGTTTTGCGGATGGGTAATCACCGTTTCATCGATATCCGGACAAATCGCCAGATACTGATCTTTCAGTTTTGCGTAAAGGGAAAGCTCCAATTTTTTGGGGTCGATCATCACAAATTTGACATCGCTGGGCGGCACGCGATAAATAATGCTGGTGATAATCGTATTGATGCCAACGCTTTTCCCGGCGCCGGTTGCACCGGCGATCAGCAGGTGCGGCATCCGGGTGAGGTCTGCACAAAACACTTCGCCGCCGATGGTTTTGCCCATGCCCAGCACCAATTGTCCGGGATGTTGCTGAAATTTTTCCGAACGCATCACGGATTTGAAATATACGATTGAGGGTTTGCGATTGGGAATTTCGATGCCGATTGCGGATTCGCCGGGAATCGGGGCAATCATCCGGATTCCGCGGGCTTTCATCGCTAGCGCAAGGTCATCGGACAGGTTGGTGATTTGGCTGATTTTTACGCCTTCTGCCGGACGCACCGCATACAGCGTAATTACGGGGCCTTCGATCACCTTTTTCACGAACGCTTTTACGTTGAAATTTGCGAGCGTGTGCTCTAAACGGTCGGCATTTGCCATTAATTCTTCGCGGGAAACCTTGCTTTGGGTTTCATCTTCATCCAATAAATCGAACGGCGGCAGCACATATTTTCCGGCGGCTTCGGCAACCAGCTTGTCGTAATTTTCCAGAAATTTTGGCTTAACCTGCTCAACTTCTTCCAGTTCATCGATGACGGGCATGTTGCCGGATTTTGGTAATTCTTCCGGTGTGTAAATGCCTTCCGGACGCGGAAATTCCAGATCGGTCGGGGATGGTTCAACCGATGGGTTTTGCCGGATCTCGATATCTTTTCTGGAATTTGGCGCAGGCTCATTTAACAGTTGATCGTCGAGCGCGTGCGCTTTTTTCAAATCTTCCTGCGCCAGCATTTCGCCGTAGCTGGTGCTGTCCAATTCCAGATCGCCGTCCAGACTGATTTCGCGCTGCGGTTCTTCGTAAATTGCCGGTGTTGTGTCGTCTGTTTCTCGGGTGAATCGCTCGATTTCGGCAGGTTCAACTTTTTGGGGCAATAGCGCGGTTTTGCCCGCCCATCCGGTCAGCGATTGCCATCCGCCGGAAACGCGATCAAAACTATTCTGGAAAAATCCGGCGATGCTATCAATAATATTGCGGAAAAAATTGCCAATGGCTGCCGGTATCGCCGCAACATGAAATTCGAAGGTTAAAATCAATAAAATCATCAAAAAAACGGTGGTGATAAACCCTAACGCAAACCGCCCCATAAACCGGGCAATCAAATCTGCGGTTATGCCGCCAACCATTCCGCTGGGAAAATAATTGACCGATGCGCCGGCAGTTTCCAGCGATTCCGGAATCGCCAGCACAATGGCTACAAAATAAGCCCAACTTAAGCCCAACGCGGTTAAACGCGCCAGTTTGTTGAGCGGCTGGTTCATCAATATATATATGCCGTAAAACATCATCAACATCGGGAAAATGAGTGAGGCATAGCCAAAAATATAGACAAACACCGGCTGCGCAACTGTTGCGCCGACCAATCCCAAAACATTTTGCGTAACATATTTATTTTGCGGGACGTTAGAGCTCAACACCGGATCGGTTTGAGAATATGTGAGCACCGCCAAAAAGAACATCACACCGGCGGCGAACAGCAACAATCCGCCAACGCTGCGCAACCGGGCGCTATCCTTTGCGGAAAACGTTTTTTTGGTACGGGTTTTGGTATCCGGCGAGGATTGCACCTGCGGCTGAGATTTTGCTTTGCTATTTTTCCGGGAACTTCGTTTTCTATTATTATCTGCCATAAAAAGCTATACTTTTGTTCAACAGTTTCAAATATACAAATCCGAACTACAATTTCCAAATTGCAAATGTAAGAATCAAACCTGCTGCAAATACAACACTTTGTTCATTTTTTGCTGAAAAATTACAACTTTTTACCCAGTCGTGCATAATTGATGTTTGAAGCAGCCATTTTTTCAACAGGAACGACAGATTAGATTTTGCCGGATAACGTTGGTATTGATTATAATGGCATAAATGCGTAAATTTTTGAACATTTAAATTCAACAGCAACAAAATTTTACAAACGGGCACATCGATGTTTGCGCTTCCTTTACAAACAGCCTTTGTGTTGAGAAAAACTTATGATTCCTATTCGAGATTCGATTAAATCCAACACGATACCAAAAGTTAATTACGCGCTGATCGCGATAAACTCGCTGGTGTTCTTTTACGAGTTGTCGCTCGGTGAACATCTCAATGAATTTTTCTTCACCTTTGGGCTAATTCCAAATCAATTTATCGAATCGTTGAACGAATTTGACCTGATGGCAACCACGATTCCCGTATTCACATCGATGTTCATGCATGGCGGCTGGATGCATTTTTTGGGTAATATGTGGTTTTTATACATCTTTGGCGATAACGTGGAAGACAGCATGGGGCACGCCCGTTACCTCATTTTTTATTTGATTACAGGAATCGGCGCGGCGCTGGCTCAGGTTTTTCTGAATATCGAATCGCTGACGCCTATGATTGGCGCAAGCGGTGCAATTGCAGGCGTTATGGGCGCATACATGATCCAGTATCCCAAAGGCAAAATACTGACGATACTTCCGATTTTCTTTTTCTTCCAGTTTATCAAAGTTCCGGCGGTGGTTTTTCTGCTGATCTGGATTGGGCTGCAAACGTTTCAGGGCATTGCTGCGGTGGGTGCGGATGTCAGCGGCGGAGTCGCCTGGTGGGCACATATCGGCGGATTTGTTGCGGGTGCCGTGCTCATTTTTCTGTTCCGCAAACCACGGATAGCCAACTTTTATGATGATGATTATATTTGATTTATAATCCACATTCACCCAAAAAAAGGAAGGATAAAATCATGAAATTTATTATCACTTTTTTAATGGGTATGTTGATCATCGTTGGGTGCGGCTCCAATGTGCAATTGGAGAAAAAAGAAGCCCGGATGCGCAAAATTGACAAATGGGAAGGGCAAAATTTTCACCGGGAAATTGCAATGAAAGTAGCGTGGATCCCCTACAATGAAGGCACTATGACCGAAACAAAAGACAACCAATGGTCATTAAGCTTTCCGGATAGCAACGCAGCGGAAGGCATGTTGCCGGTGATGATTCTCAGCTATCCCGATTCCAACCATTTTGTGATGATCGATCTGCACATGGACAACGCCCTTTTGGGCAACCTCATCAAACACACGCTTATGACCGAAGCGCCCATCGAACGCCCGTTTATGGAATATCTGAAAACGTCGGATTGTTCCAAATGCCATCCGCCGGATATTCAACTGAACTAACATTTTATAGCGTAAGGCGGTGCGGGAAAAACAAATTTTGCGCACCGCCTTTCATTTATATTTCAACTCTGTTTCACAACAATTGCAACTGTTTCCTGCTTTTGCTCCTGCCTCACAGTTAGCTTCTTTCACAATAAAAAGTAACTTGCCACACCGTTTCGTGTATCATATATTTGGAACTGTCTTTTGAGGGTCCAATTTCTGCATATCTGATTCAATTTTCTAAAACTGTTGAGAAAAAAATCACTAATCGTTAAATTAGATCATCAAACTAAAAATTGGGAGATTTATTATGTCTATTAAGGTTGCTATAAACGGATTCGGACGAATTGGCCGTCTCGTTTTCCGTTCACTGTACAAAGAATCCGGTGTTGATATTGTTGCGATCAACGACTTAACCGATGCCAATACAATGGCGCATTTACTCAAATATGACTCTGTTCACGGCCGTTTTGGCTCGAACGTTCGTGTTGAAGGTAATAAAATGTATGCCGGTCGCGAAGGCGTGAATATGTATGCGGAACGCAATCCTGCCGATCTGCCATGGAAAGAATTGGGCGTGGATGTTGTTGTTGAATCCACCGGCGTTTTCACCAGTCGCGAAAAAATGAGCCTGCACCTGCAGGCCGGCGCACGCAAAGTGCTGCTCACCGCACCCGCAAAAGATCAAATGGATAACACCGTTGTAATGGGCGTCAACGACGAAACGCTGAAACCCGAGCACGTGCTGATTTCCAACGCATCCTGCACCACAAACTGCCTCGCACCGGTTGCAAAAGTGCTGAACGATAATTTTGGCATTCGTCGCGGTTGGATGACCACCATTCACGGCTACACCAACGACCAGCAAATTCTGGATTTACCGCACAAAGATTTGCGTCGTGCCCGTGCTGCCGCGTTGAACATCATCCCCACCACAACCGGCGCAGCAAAAGCAGTCGGATTGGTTATTCCTTCATTAAAAGGCAAACTGGACGGCTTCGCGATGCGCGTACCGGTGCCGGACGGCTCGCTGGTTGACCTGGTTGCCGAACTGGACAAAAACGTAACCGCAGATGAAATTAACGCGATGATGAAAGCCGCAGCAGAAGGCCCGATGAAAGGCGTTCTGGAATATTCAGAAGATCCCCTGGTTTCATCGGATATTATTGATAACCCGCATTCCAGCATCTTTGATGCACTCTCCACCCGCGTGATGGATGGTAACCTCATCAAAGTTGTATCCTGGTACGATAACGAGTGGGGCTATTCCAGCCGCACAGCCGATCTCGTCAAAAAATTGGCAGCAATGTAATATCACCATCTTTTCCCCCGGTTCTGCTGAATCGGGGGAAATTTTTTTCCGAACACATTTGGCGGAAAATAAAGGCTTCCAAAACCAGAGGCTTTTATTCACCGTCAAAAACAGATGATAAAATCTGTTCAAATTCAACAAAATAAGCAATTTAATTCCGTTCTGTTGGGAGTAAATATGGCAAAACTAACATTAGATGATCTCAATTTGCACGGCAAAACTGTGCTCATGCGTGTCGATTTTAACGTTCCGCTGAACGAAAATCAGGAAATTACCGACGATCTGCGGATTCGTGCGGCGCTGCCTTCCATCCAAAAAATTATCGCCGACGGCGGCAAAGCAATCCTGTGTTCGCACCTCGGACGCCCAAAAGGTGAACCGAAACCGGAATTTTCGCTGGCGCCGGTTGCCAAACACCTCTCCACTTTGCTCAACAAAAATGTTCAATTTTGCAATGATTGCATCGGCGAATCTGTGGACGCTGCCAAAAAAAGCATGAAAAACGGCGACGTTTTGCTGCTGGAAAACTTGCGGTTTCACAACGGCGAAACCAAAAATGATCCGGATTTTGCCAAACATCTCGCCAGCCATTGCGATGTTTATGTGAACGACGCATTCGGCACTGCCCACCGGGCGCACGCCTCAACTGAAGGTGTCACCCAATTTTTCGATCAGTGCGCAGCCGGTTATTTGATGGGCAAAGAGCTGCAATTTTTGGGCAGCGCATTGGATGAGCCCAAACGTCCGTTTGTTGCAATTTTGGGCGGCGCAAAAATTTCCGGCAAAATTGATGTGATCCAACACTTGCTCGGCAAAACCGATGCGCTGCTCATCGGCGGCGGCATGATTTTCACATTTTACAAAGCGCATGGCTGGAATATCGGAAAATCGTTGTTGGAAGAAGATCGCATCGAAATGGCCAAAGATATTTTGAAAGCATCGCAATCCACAAAAACTGATTTTGTGTTACCGAGCGACGTTTTGATTGCCGATGAATTTGCTGCCGGCGCAAATACGCAAACCGTCGGTGTTCACGAAATTCCGGATGGCTGGCTTGGCGTGGACATCGGCAAAGCAACCATCGATCAATTCAAGAAAATTTTATCCGAAGCCAAAACGGTTGTCTGGAACGGCCCGATGGGCGTTTTCGAAATCGAAGATTTCGCAAAAGGTACGGAAGAAATCGCGCGCTATCTTGTTGAAATTACTGAAAATGGCGCAACGACCATTGTCGGTGGCGGCGATTCCGCAGCTGCGGTCAAAAAATTCAATCTCGAAGATCAATTGAGCCACGTTTCCACCGGCGGTGGCGCATCGCTGGAATTTTTGGAAGGCAAAGTGCTGCCCGGCGTTGCAGCGCTATCGGACAAATAAACCCAATCTGGCAATTACCGATCAGAAACTGAAAAAGGAAAAGATATGCGAAAGAAACTCATTGCCGGCAACTGGAAAATGTATAAAACGATTCCGGAAGCACTTCGGCTTGTGAATTCCCTGAATAAAAAACTGGAGAAACATCCGGTCAAAAAAACAGCGGTGCAGGTTTTTCCGCCATATACGGCAATTCACGCCGTCAGCGAAGCACTGAAAGGCAGCAAAATTGAAGTTGGCGCCCAAAATATGGCGTGGGAAGAAGAAGGGGCTTACACGGGTGAAATTTCACCGAAAATGATCAAAAATGCGGGTGCAAAACATGTAATTATCGCGCACTCGGAACGGCGGCGCTATTTTAAGGAAGACGCTCAGCTGATCAACAAAAAAATCAAACTGGCGCTCGCGAATAAATTGAAAGTGATCCATTGCATCGGCGAAACGCTGGAAGAACGCGAGCAAAGCCTTACCCGCGACATCGTTTTGAATCAGGTTGAATGGGATTTAAAAGATCTTTCGCAAGATGACCTGAAAAATATCACCCTGGCTTACGAACCGGTTTGGGCGATCGGCACCGGACGAACCGCAACACCGGAACAAGCTCAGGAAATTCATGCGTTTTTGCGGGAAGTGCTGGATGCGTTGTTCACCGAAGGCACCGGTGCAAAAATGACCATTCTCTACGGTGGCAGCGTAAAACCGGACAACGCAGATGGGTTGCTCTCGCAGCCGGATATTGACGGTGCGTTGGTTGGCGGCGCATGTCTGGATGCCGGTGATTTCTACAAAATTATCGCAGCCAGCGAAAAAGCTCGCTAAACAGTTGATTTTAAACAAAATAAAAAAGCGATCATTTGAATCCTTGAACCCTCAAATGATCGCTTTTTTTATTTAAAATTGATTAAAGGCTATTATTCGACGTTGGTAAGTTCGATTTTTTTCAGGAAATAGTATGCATTGTTTTTGTCCGTTACGGTAATTTCCAGCGTGTTGGCACCTGCCCGGAGATGTTCACTGATTTCCCACTCCGTTTTTTCGACACCGCCCAATTCTTCCAAAGTTTTCGGCTGATAATAATAGCTGAGAACATTGCCGTTTAACTTGATCAGAATCTCCGCTTTCCGGGAATCAGCCATCGGATACCGTTCCTCCGAAGATGCACCGAATAACTTCAGCATAAACCGCGAACTAAATTGCGAATCTTTGGGTAAATTGAAGGTTATTTTCAGCCCATCGTTGCCTTTCGGATTACGGAATTGGTAAGCGTAACCGAATTTCCAAAAATAATCGTTTGCTTTTTCGATGAAGGTAACTTCCGGACCGGCATCTGTGCTGGCGGTAAACCCACGGTTGCCGAGAGTATAGCCCGGCACAATATCGCAGCCATTGACTTTCAGAACACCATTTCCGGAAACTGCCGCAACAGCTTGTATTTGCGGAAAATAGCTAACCGAAAGTTCTGCCGGTGCGTTGGGCGTTACCCGTAACAATCGAGGTCTGGGTGTGTTGTAACCGGGCAAACTTCCAAAACTGATTTCGTATTCACCGGTTTTCAATTCACCTTTAAAATGACCCTTTGCTTTTGGTTCGCCATTAATAATAATCTGTGCGGTTGCAGGCTCGACCATAATATTAACTTGCTCGAATTCCTTTATTAATTCGAAGCTGATATCCATACTTGGCGAATTATGAGAAATTACAACCATTTTTTCTTCAGGGACACTTTGATAGCCGGAACGCTCCAAACGAACCCGGTATTCGCCGTATGGCATTCCCGTGAAAACGTGGTCGCTTTCTTTTCCGGTATCTTCGCCGTTGAGTATAATTCGTCCACCAACCGTGTTGGAAGTTATCGCCAACATACCTTGTCCGATTTCCGCAGGCTTCGAAGAAATCCGCGCGGGTGTCGTTGGGGTATTTCTGCCAAATTGGGCAGTTTGCTCAAATTTAACTTTTGTAGTATCGCCCGAGGTAATATGCACCCAACGGCTTTGGGGAGCAGTGCGAAAACCAACTTTTTCGATAACAATATTATGATCGCCTTCTTCCAATGGCAACACAGCCTGATCTGCAAGCGTGCCCATAAATTCATCGTTTACAAATACTTTTGAATCCGGATGATCAGCAACAATCCTGATAAATCCCTGATCGGTAACACCCAAAGGATTCAGCGGGATAAAAACTTTGGCGCTGGCATTGGCCTGTTTTCCAATATTTACAGTGACCGGCTCGGAAGCAAATCCGATTTTCCGCAATTCTACACGATAGTCACCCGGGGGAACATCGCTTAACAAGCGTTGGAAATCGGCGTATCCGCGTTTTTCACCGTTCAGAAAAATTGCAGCACCACGCACGTTGGATTCAATTAAAATGCTGCCATGAAACTCGCCGGCACGGTGAATCGCTTGCGCAACACCAAAAATCGCCAGCACAGTAAGCATCAGTACTGGCAACAGCACCATTTTGTTCCACCGTGAAAGCGCTTCGTAAGTTTCGATTGAAATCGGGATATGTTCGATTTCATCATCGCTCAATTCAACCTGCCAATCGGTGGGAAATTGGCGAATGGTTTCCGGCTGAACTTCTCCGAGGTATTTTTTCTCTAAATAAATGCGGAATTGGAGACGCAGTTCCTTTTCTTCCGGAGAAACGCCGGACATAGATGCAGATGGTTTTTCAGCAAATTTATGCTTCAGCCGCTGCCAAAAACCTGCTTCGTAATCAAAATATTCATGTTGATCAGCAGCTTCCGCATCCGTCATCCAATGGATTTCGCCAAGATGGTTGAGGTGCGGCGAATATTTTCCACGAAAGCGCTGGAAAAACAGCTCAAACTCCTGTGCTTTAATGTGCTGCATTTCGTGAGTTGTAAAAATTTGTTCTGAAATCATAAAGTTCTGTATTATTCTGTTTTTGTTACCGTTATTCAAACAAAGAGACTATGACTTAGAGATTATCGGCTGTGAAGCCCGAATATTTAGCACCAAATTGATATTCATTGCAGGTGCTTCGATTATATGTAAATTGTGTACCGGCAGGAAAACTAACGATAATTACGAAGATGTTAGTGATGTAGATTAAATTTACAAAAATCGCAAATAAATATAGCCTTTTATTGTCGTTTATTTTTTACTAAAATAATTTAGCGATGCGACAAACAAACAAATAGTATTAATAATGGCCTTATTATGCCAAAATCATCCCAAAAGTTCCAACGTATTTCCGAAACACTAAGCGAAGGACAGCTTCGCCAACTAAGACCGGATGAACAGTTGATCAGCGCAGAGGATTTGTTAGGCAGCAGCGCCCAATCTTCACTGTTTTTTCTGGGATTTTATTCACAATCCGGGCTTGAGCTGGCAATGCGGCGGTATGGTGTTTTCGAAACTTTCGAGAGACTGGGGTTTGAGAATATTCGTCTTCTCGTTGATACCAAAGATCCTTACCGGCACCGGCTCGCCATTTATTCCCACCCGAAAGATGACGCTGAGATGCTCCTCGCCGAGCTGGTGCTCAGGCGACAGGAAACAAAAATCAAATTGGGCGGGAGCACAGCCAAGCTATTTAATGTATTGTATATCGAATGGCTAACATTGCGCAATCCGTATGGAATGTTTACCGAAAAACGCCCAAAAATGCCGGGACAGGAATTTCCCGGACTCGGCGGCGGACGGCTAACACTTGAGCTTTTGGTTATTGCATGTAAGCGATTAGGATTATCAGGAATAGCAAACGTGCCGGAACATTTTCATAACGCCCATTTGTATTCCCGGCAATTTTCATATATAGATCCTGTTGCCGAAGGTAAACGACGGGCAATAGCCAGCAACCTGATGCCGGCATTCAGCTTGTCTGAGATTTCCTGGGGGATCGATTTAAATTGTGTAACGGAAAACGGAAATGAATTCGTGTGGTTTACACAACCTCAATTGTTCCCGCTAACAGATGAATTGAAATCATATTTTGAAACGCAGGAATATACGCAGCAGCTTTTCGAAGCCCAAAAAACCTACCGTTATATATTGGATGCAAACTGCCTTTCCCGGAAACAAAAGCAATAGCGATAAGCTGCACCAAACATCATGTTTATGAGCAAAAACACAGAAAAATTACGCTTAAAATATCTTCCGGATTACCCGAATTGAAATCACCATATCCGACAAAAACATTCAATATAGTATTCAAAAAAAAATTGCTTTTTTTTGTTAAACTATCTATATTTGCAAGCTGTATAATATTTAGGAGAAACTTGTTTATGAAAATGAAAGCCATTCAAATACGCAAAGGGAATGTGTTAGAGTGGAACAATGACCTTTATCGTGTTACAGAAGCCAACCACGTAACCCCCGGAAAAGGTCCGGCGATGATGCAGGTCAAAATGAAACGCCTTTCCGATGGAAACAAGGCAGAAAATCGTTTCCGTCCGGATGAGGCTGTCGTAAAAGCCACACTGATCAATTTGGAATACCAATATCTGTACGATGACGGGCAAAGCCTTTGTTTTATGGATTTGGAAACGTTTGAGCAAATTCATATCAGCAAAGACATGCTGGAAGATCAGATAAATTATCTGCTTCCTGAAACGATCGTGCAAGTTTTGTTTCACAATAGCACGCCAATTGACGTCGAATTACCGGCTTCAGTTGAATTGAAAATTGTTGATACTGAGCCCAATATGAAAGGCGCAACCGTATCCAGTTCGTACAAACCGGCAACCCTGGAAACCGGGTTGATTACACAGATACCGCCCTTCATCGAAAATGGAGAAATTATCCGGGTTGACACTCGTGACGGTAAATATCTGGACCGTGTTAAATAAGCTTGCAATCCCATTCGGGAACCAAACCGCTATTATTTTGTAATGATTATGTGTGTTTCAAATAATTTTCTGTTTTAACAAAAGCATTGTAGGAGGAAGTACATGAATTTCCTGAAAGCCAAGTTCACGATGACACTAATTGTATTATTAACTGCCTTTGCGTTTGCGCAAACCCCGGAGGCAGCAAAAGCATTTAACGATGCCAATACCGCGCTACGCAACAGAGATACGCAAGGTGCCATTGAAAAATATCAGGAAGCAATTAAGCAAGATGCCAGTTTTGCTTTGGCATATTACGGACTGGGTAATGCATACAAACAAAATAGCGATTATGTGAATGCTGAATCTGCATACAAAAAAGCTATTGAAAAAGACAACAAGATGGTAAAATCTTACCATTTTCTTGGCTATGTTCAGTATCGTCAGGGCAAATTGACGGAATCGGTTAACTCCTACAAAGCTGCAATCGAAATCGATCCGAAATTTGAAAGCGCATATTGGGGACTTGGTGATGTTTACAAACGCCAGGAACAATATCAGCAGGCCGTTGAACAATATCAGAAAGCCGTAGAAATCGACCCCACATCTGTAAACGCGTTGCGTGGATTGGGTGTATCGTTTTTTGAGCTAAACAAATTTGAAGAATCTGCTTCTGCTTTTGAAGGAGCATTAGAGCATATCAGCCGTGGCGCTTTAAAAGGCGACACATATTACCGTTTGGGCAATGCCTACCGGGAGTTGGGTCAATTGGATCAGGCTGAATCTGCATATCTGGAAAGCTTGAAATCTGCTCGTTCCAGTACGATCAAAGGGGGTGCAAATTTTGGTCTGGGCGAGATTTACAAAAAGCGTGGCAATTCCGGCCAGGCATTAAAATATTTTACGGCAGCCAGCCAGGATCGTACCTGGAAAAAACCTGCCGAATATGAAATTGATGTGTTGAAAAACCCTGGAAAATATTCCAACTAACAATTTGCTTTCGAAAGGAGCTGTTTTTTAATATGATTAACGTAAAAGTCCGCGATAATGAATCATTTGAAAGAGCGCTGAAGCGTTTCACCAAAGCATGTGAAAAATCCGGTCTCATGGCCGAAATCAAAAAACACATGCATTACGAAAAACCGAGCGAACAACGCAAACGTAAAGAGAACGCTGCACGCCGTAAAATGCGCAAATTGATGATGGAAAATCAATAAAGTAGTGAATGGTTCATTCAGCGACTTTGATGTAACCTGATTGTAAACAAAAACTTCCGCCTGGATTTTTTTCAGGCGGATTTTCAATTAAGGTATTCCCTCTTTGCGTAAGAATTAAAAAGGAAATCCGCAACAATGAGTGTCGAAAAGCAGTTGATGGATGATTACAAAACTGCGATGAAATCCGGCGACAAAGTTCGTCTGGAAACCATTCGCGGGATGCGCGCACAACTCAAAAATTTTCAAATTGAAAAAATGCGCGAGCTGACAGAGGAGGAAGTTTTTCAGGTCCTCAATTCTGCGGCAAAAAAGCGCAGGGATGCAATTGAACTTTATCAGCAGCACGGAAAAACCGATCGCGCAGATGAAGAATTGCAGGAACTGGCGATTATCGAAACCTATCTGCCGAAACAACTGGATGAATCGGCAATTGCCGAATTGGTGGAGAAAGCAATCGCCGAAACCAATGCAGATTCCATAAAAGATATGGGCAAAATAATGGGTGTCATTATGCCGCAGGTTAAAGGCGTGGCGGATGGCAAGCTGGTTCAGCAAATCGTTAAAGATAAACTATCGGCACGCTAATGTTTGATATTATCGCTGGCATTGTACTCGCTGCATTCATCATTAATGGATTGCGAAACGGATTTTTTCACGAAACTTTTGGGTTGATCGGTATTGTTGGTGGCATTATGGCCGGTGTTATCGGCGCAAATGCCTTTAGCAAAACCGCCGGGGATTTTTTGCCGGGAATTTTGGGACAGGAACCGGTCAGCCATCTGGTTATTTTTATTGTATTTTTTGTCGCATTTTTATTCGCTACAAAACTTGCCGCGGCGCTAATGAAAAAACTCAGCGAAACCCTGTTTCTCGGCTGGCTGAACAAACTGTTGGGCAGCTTGTTTGGCGGGATAAAAGGGGCGCTCATTATCGGATTGGTTTTACATGCAATCGCATTTATGCCATTTGGAAAATCATTCGGTAAGTCCCAAAAAGACACGATGTTATATAAACCGCTTTATCAATCCGTGCCGTTTTTTTACAAATTATTGGGCAACCCGAAAGAGCTTCCCAAACAGATGAAAGAAATTGTCGAAGACGGCAGCGACACACTTCAGGATACCGGCAAAGATATTAAAGAAGGTATAGACGAAATCGACAGAGCACGAGATAAAATCGATGGCATCAAACGAGATTGACACAGAACTGACAGACAGCCAACTGCTCCATCAACTCAAACACGATAGCGTTTCCCTCCAACAACTGGAATTTCCCAGAATAATTGAACAACTTCAGCAACGATTGGCGACGCCCTACGGTTTTCGCCATTTGGCGACCATTAATTTTTCGCGCCACGCCGATGTTGTACGAGAGGAACTGCAAAAATCGATGGAAATGCTGGCGTTGCTGGAAGGCGGTTACCCGCCGCCCATTAGCGGATTCACCGATATCACTCCCCATCTCGATAAAATAAAACCGGTGGATGCGTATCTGGAAACCGACGCGCTGCTGGATATCAAATACAACCTGCAAAGCCTGATCGAAGTGCGATTGTTTTTTGACCAGCACCGCGATGAGGCACCTCTATTGCAGAAATACGCCCAGCGCATTCACATGCACCGGGATATCATCGGGCAAATTGAGGGAACGATCGACCGGTCCGGCGAAATTTTTGACAACGCCAGCCCGGAACTCCGCCAGGTTCGCATCAAAATTCGCACAATGGAAAGCGATCACAAAAAGGCACTGGTCAAAATCCAGAAGCAATATGCGGATTATCTGCAGGATGGCATTGTTACATTGCGGGACGGGCGGCAGGTGTTGGGCATTCAACCCAATTATGTGAATAAAGTGAACGGCATTGTGCACGGCACATCTTCATCCGGTGCTACAATTTTTGTGGAACCAATGGAAACGCTGAAAATCAGCAACGAAATTCAGAATTTGCGCATCCGCGAGCGGGTGGAAATTATCAAAATTCTCAAATTTCTCACCGGAATTATCCGGCAAGTGCGCAACGTAATTTACTTCAGCCTGGAAAATATTGCCATTCTGGATGTCATTTTGGCAAAAGCCAGGTTGGGAAATGAGTTGGAAGGCAGCGCACCAAAAATAACAGAAACCGCCGTATTGCGTATTTTCAACGGTCGTCATCCGTTGCTGGTGTTAAAAACCGGGCGGGAAAAAGTGGTCCCGCTTTCTGTTGGATTGGGCGAAAACATTCAGACACTGGTGATCACCGGGCCAAACGCCGGCGGAAAAACGGTGGCGATGAAAACGGTCGGGTTGCTGGTGCTGATGACGCAGATGGGCATTCCCATTCCGGCAGATCCGGACAGCGAAATTCCGCTGGTCGATAAAATATTGGTCGATATCGGCGACCGCCAATCGCTGGAACAGGATTTGAGCACATTTTCCGCACATGTTGTCCGGCTGAAACAGATTGTCGAAGAAGCCGGGGACAGAACGCTGGTGCTGCTGGACGAAGTGGGCACCGGCACCGATCCCAAAGAGGGCGCCGCACTGGCGATTGCCCTGCTCAGCGAACTGACCGATAAAAAAGTGCTGACCATCGCAACAACCCACCACGGCGAATTGAAAGCGTTTGCCCACGAAAATCAATTCGTTGAAAATGCCTCGATGGAATTTGATTTGCAAACCCTTGCGCCAACATACCGGTTACGGGTTGGCGTGCCGGGCAGCAGCTACGCTATCGAAATTGCCCGGCGATACGGTTTTCCCGAAAACCTGATTTTAGCGGCCAAAACCTACATCGGCGAGGAAAAAGACCGGTTGGAAGAGCTGATTTTAAGCCTCGAATCGCGGTTGCAAATTGCCGAAAAAGAGCGCCGCGAAGCGAACATCAAACTGACCAAAGCGGAAGCACTGCAAAATTTATACGAACGCCAGCTCGAAGACTACAAAAAAAATAAAGCCGCACGGAAGCAGGAAGCGGAAGTTGCTGCACTAAAAATTTTGCAGGAAGCCAACGCACTCATCGAAAAAACCGTGCAGGAAATTCGCGAAAGCCAGGGTGAAAAAGCGGTGATCAAACACGCCCGGTCAACGGTGCAAAAGCAGCGCACCCGGCTGGAAAAAAGCCTGCAACCGGATCTTGAGCCGCCAAAACCGGAGGAACCGCTGCAAAAAGGCGACCGCGTTTGGGTCGATTCGCTGAATGATGCCGGTGAATTGCTGGACGATCCCGAAGGCAAAAAAAAGGTGCGCGTGCTGGTCGGCAACGTGACATTGACCGTTGACCGGAACGGCATCCGGCGATCCAACAAATCTCCAAAAAAAGAAAAAGCCGCCCGAACCATCACCGGTGCGGATGTGGATGCAACCAGCGGCACCACCGCAGTTACCCCCGAGCTGGATTTACGCGGGCTGGATCAGCAGGACGCTATCGACGAAACCAACCGGTATCTCAGCCAGGCGCTGGAAAGCGGTTGGGAAGAAGTGCGCATTGTGCACGGCAAAGGCTCCGGTGTGTTGCGCATTGCGATCAACAATTATTTGTCGCGCGATAAACGGGTGGAAAGCAAACGGCTGGGGCGCTGGGGCGAAGGCGATACCGGCGTAACTGTCGTAAAACTGCGATATGCGTAATTATTACCGCTGTCGAAATAATGTGAATCAAAAAAAAATCCCCGGAAATTTGCCGGGGATTTTTTTATTCCAATTATTTTCCGGTTCAATTGAACCGTTCATTTTCCGCAAATTTGTTGATCCGCATATCGCTTTTCGAAAGCTTAAATTGCTGCACAGAGCTGTGCAATTGATTGATAACTTTGCTCAAATCTGAAATCGTTTGGGAAATATCCGACAGCGCAGTAGCAGATTCTGCCGTGATATTCGAAATCGACTCCACATTCCGGGAAATATCCGTCAACGCAGCTGATTGCTGATCGCTGGAAGTGGCAATTTGAGCCATTTTCACCTGCACGTCGTTGGCACCTTCGACACTGCTTTGCAATGCGTCGCTGGCTTGTTGCGATAATTTCAGACCTTGCTGCATTTCATCATTTCCGTTGCGGATAATTTGCACAACTTGACCGGCAGCTTTTTGTGTTTTGCCGATCATCTCCGAAATTTCTCCGGTGGCGTGGCTGGTGCGTTCGGCTAATCTGCGCACTTCATCTGCGACAACGGCAAAACCGCGTCCCTGATCACCGGCGCGGGCAGCTTCGATGGCGGCGTTCAGCGCCAGCAGGTTGGTTTGGTCGGCAATTTCGTCGATTACGGAAATAATGCCGCCAATCTTGTTGCTCGATTCGCCCAATTCTTCCACCATTCCCGCCGATTTTTCGATGATTACCGCAACAGATTGTATCTTTTCAATCGTTTCACGAACGATGCGGTTTACTTCTTCCATCACATCGCCGTTTTCTTTGGCAAGTCCGGCGGTGCGCTGGGCATTTTGGGAATTTTCGTAAACGGTGAGATTCATTTCTTCCATCGCAGATGCGACGCCCTGCGAACTGGCGGACTGGTTTTTGGCGCCGGCTGATAATTCTTCGGTGGATGAACTGATTTGTTCAATCTGTGATGTCGCGTTTTCGGCGAGTCTGAAAATATCGCCAACGAGTGTGCGGAGGCTGGCAACCATATCCGACAGCCCGCTTTCGATACGCGACAAATCATCACCGCGATTGTTAACAGCCACGTCAAACGCCAAATCGCCGTTCGCCAAACGGCTGATCGCCTGCAAAATCTGAACGCTTTCGGCTTCCATATATTTTTTGGTTTCCAGCACTTCTGCGTTCATTTTTTTCTCTTTTAACGTGATGCTCAACAGCGGCAGAAAGAATTTCAGCACTTCTTCATCTTCTACAGTAAACGCTTGCCCGTCGGTTTTATTGGTGAGATAAACCGTGCCGAACAATTGCTCATCATGCATCACCGGTCCGGCGATCAGGCTTTTCATTGCCGGATGATTGGCGGGAAAACCGCCACTGGCAGCGTGTTTGGAAATATCATCGATGCGCAAAATTTGCCGCGATTGATAGACATGTTTCAACAAACCTTCGCCTTTGGGATATCCGCCGATGCCGCGTTGCGCCGCTTCGGACATTCCCAACGTAAAAAACCGTTCGATACCGCCGGATTCGGTAAACGTGCTCAACGCAACATATTGTGCCTGCAACATTTGTTGCAACCCTTCCAAAATCAGCTGAATGGCTGAATCGAGCGTGGGTGCAGTTTGCACTTTTAAAATTGTGTTGAGAATTGATCGTACATTGTTCATTTGCAACGTGATTTTGATTCCCATATGCAACAGCGATTTTTCCAATTCTGCCAGTTCATCGTGTCCGTTTTCGATATTTCCTGCGGTAAAAACGCCGTTTTCGAGATCTTTTGCCAACTGCACACTGTCTCTTAACCGCGAAAACAAAAAGCGCTGCATAAAAAAGTAAGTGACGCCGGCGATAATCAAAACCAATAAAAACAGCACCACATAGGACCGTGTCCGGGCGGAGGAAACCACCGCAAGCTTTTCGCTTAAATCAATAAAGACTGATACATAGCCGATGTTTTTACCCGAATAATCAATCAACGGTTTGGAGATCCAGCCATAACTTTTTTCGTCACTTTCGAGCATGGCAAACTGGTCTGAGATGCTTTCTCCGCTGAACAGGTTCATTATCCCGGCGCTGGAATAGTTGTAATAAACAAGATCGCCTTTCACAAAATCTTTTTCTTTGTCCGTAAAACGGCGGGCATTTTCAAATACATCCTGGCGGATGGCAATGGCAAAATCCAATTCCATCGATTTGGCGATATCAGCCACAACACCTTCCAAACTTCCGCCCAATTCTACGCTGCCAATATGATTCTGGTTGTGAAAAACCGGCACAACCAGCCGGATCCCCACACCGCCTCGACCAACTTCCACACCGGCAACGGATGAACGGCTGGTATTGCTTTTTACCACCGTTTGACGAAATCCGGACAAATCATCACCAAATTTTTCTGTTTTGTGCAACCGCAAAAATGAAGTTGCCGGTGGCAAATGAAACTGAAACTGAGCAATATTGCTGCGGGCTTCCAACGAATTTTTGAACAATGGCAACAATAATGTTTTCAGCGAATCCCGTTCGCCATTATTAAAAAAGGTGATCACATCGCGATTGACAAGAACCCCATCCAGTTGGGAGGCCATCTCATTAATTTTAGACTGAACTTTTTGATCCAGCAATTGCGAGAAGCTTTTGAAATCTGCTGCAGCTTCTTTGTACAACTCTTCTTCGGCATTTCCCGATGCAACGTAACTGATCAACATTCCACCGATTGTCAGACAACCCAAAACGATCGCAGTCAGTTTGAACTTTAGCGTTTCGTGAAACTTTTCCATGTTATACTCCTGAAGAATTAATAGTGCATTTACCATTATTCGCACATTTAAATCAGTAGATCGGTTAGATTTGGTAAAACTTGATGCTATTTGCACAGAAACGGCCAATATTTCATAATCTAATAATCCGGCATTATTGATTAAAAAGTTGTTCCGGGAAACGCGTCATTAACCGAAAAGCATTCCGGTGCGGGCATTCCAAATCCCATTTCCCTTGCGTATTTGCCCTGCCTTTCGATATATTGTTTGTTGAAAAAATCGAATTTGAACTCTTTTTCGCTGCGAGGATTCATGAAGCCTATCCGCATTTTTTTACTCAGTTTAGCGATGTCTGTTTTTGCGATTGCGCAGGATCATATCTTAATTACAGAGATTGTCGTTACGCCAACCGATGGCGAATTTATCGAAATCACCAATCCCACCGGTGCGACCATCGATTTATCGAATTATTATCTCACCGATGCGACGTCATCCGCCAACGGGATATTTTATTACAACATCGTTACCGGCAGCAATGCCGGCGGCGGCAGCAACAGCGATTTTCACGCCCGTTTTCCCGATGGCGCGAGTATTGCGCCGGGGGAATTCCAGTTAATCGCCCTCAGCGCAACCGCGTTCAACAGCACATATAGCGTAAATCCCACTTATGAAATGATCGAAACGGATGCTTCTGTGCCAAATATGCGCGAGGCTTTCGGCGGATCGATTGCGGCAAACGCAACGCTCAGCAACGCCGGCGAAATCGTCATTTTGTATAGCTGGGACGGGCAGAGCGATTTGGTGCAGGATATCGATTACGTGGTTTGGGGCGATAAAGACGAAGCGGTGGACAAAACCGGCGTTTCCATCGACGGACCGGATGCGGACACGACGCCATCGACCTATTTGGCGGATACCGGAACGGCGGCGCAAATTTCAATTGTCAATGGACAACCGCACGATTTTGGCGAATCCAGCCAGCGCACCACCCTTATCGAAAACGGCGAAACCGTTTCCGGCGGTAACGGCATCACCGGGAACAACGAAACCAGCGAAGATTTGGCGACCTCCTTTTCCGCAGCAACGCCCAATCCGGGCAGCGGACCGAGCGGCAGCGGCGGCACAGCGCCGGTAATCGGCAGCGTTTCCCGCGATCCGCTGTATCCGTTTCCCAACGAAGCCGTATCCATTTCTGCAGATATCACCGACGACGGAACGGTAGCTTCCGCCCAATTATTTTTGTCGATCGACGGCGGCACGTTTAACGCAACAGCCATGAGCAACACAACCGGAAACACTTACACTGCAACCATTTCCGGGCAACCGGGCGATACCGAGGTGCAATATTACCTCGAAGCGACAGACGACGAAAGCAACACCCGCCAAACCCTAATTTCAACTTATGACGTGCCCGGCTCAGCCACCCAAATCGCCGATATCCAATCCAATCCTTCCGCATTCGATGTGGTTTTGGTGGAAGGCATCGTTACGCTCGGTGCGGGCATCACCATCGACATGCGGACGGACGCCTACGTTCAGGATGAATCCGGGCGCGGCATCAACATTTTCAGCCAAAATGCACCGGACCCGCTGCTGGTTCGCGGCAATCGCGTGCAACTTATCGGGCGCGTGACGGAATTTGGCGGCGTTACCGAAATTGTCGATTATTCAATTCAACTGGTTTCTACCGGAAATCCATTGCCATCGCCATTGCAATTGAGCACCGGCGACGCCGGAAATATCGAACTGGAAGGTGCTTACGTTCGCTCCGCCGGACAAATTTCAGAAATTACGCCGGGCACAACCGGAACGGATATCATTATTAATGATGGCAGCGGCGCGCTGACCGTCCGGGTGTGGAACACCACCGGCATCGATTTGAGTGAATTTGCCGTTGGCGAGGAACTGACCGTTTCCGCGGTGATGGACATTTTCAACAGCGCCAGCCAGCTCACGCCCGGCTACGCCGACGAATTAGTGGAAGGCACCGTGAACGCCGCACCGGTGATCAGCAATATTTTGCAGAGTCCGGCAAACCCGACTTCCGGAACAGAAGTATCGGTTCAGGCGGACATCACCGATGACGACACCGTCAGCGACGCAAAGCTCTTTTTCGCGATCAACAGCGCAGCGTTCGACAGCACCGCGATGGGCAACACCGGCGGCGACACATACGCCGCAACCATCGCCGGACAGGTTGCCGGAACTACCGTTGAATATTATATCAAAGCCACAGACAACGCGGGTGAAACCACGCTTTCATCAACCAATTCATACACGGTTGTCGATCCGCAACTGAACCTGCCGCCGGAAATTGTGAGCGTGACGCAATCGCCCGCAGAACCTGATGCCGGACAAGATGTGCAGGTGATCGCGACCATCACGGATGACAGCTCAGTCCCGGTTCGCCAACTGTTTTACGCGGTGGACGACGCAGCATTTGACAGCCTCGCCATGAATTTCATCGGTGCGGATCGTTATGCGGCATTTGTTCCCGGGCAGGCAGGCGGTGCAACCGTCGATTATTTTGTGAAAGCCATCGACGACAGTGGCGCAACTGCGCTCAGCGACACATTCAGTTACACCCTGCCTTCGCTGCAAATTACCGCAATCGCCGATATTCAAACGAATCCGAGCGCGTTCACCACCGTCACGGTGGAAGGCATTATCACGCTGGCGGGCGGCACAACCATCACCACCCGCACGGATGCCTACATTCAGGATGAATCCGGGCGCGGCATCAACCTGTTCAGCAACAATCCGCCGGACGCGCTGCTCGCTCGCGGCAACCGCCTGCGCATCACCGGAACGGTGGAGGAATTTCAGGGTGTTACGGAAATCACCGATTTTTCGATCGAGCTGATTTCCACCGGAAACGCATTGCCGGAACCGCTGGTGCTAACAACATCCGGTGCCGGAAATACCGCACTCGAAGGCACTTATGTGCAAACTGCCGGCACAATCAGCAATATTGCATCGTTTAGCGATGCAACCAACATTACCATCAACGATGGCAGCGGCGATGTGCTCATCCGCGTTTGGGGCACCACCGGCATCGACGTCAGCAGTTTTAGCGTCGGGCAGGGACTGACCATCAGCGCGGTGATGGATATTTTCAGCGGCGCAGCGCAGCTTGCACCCAGCGTGCAAAGTGAACTGGTTGGCGGCATCAGCGGAAATATTCCGCCGGTGATCAGCAACATCAGCCAATCGCCGACGCTGCCGAAACCCGACGAAACCGTGACCATTTCCGCCGATGTCACCGATGACAGCCAGGTCAGCGCGGTGAATCTGGTTTTTTCACTCAACGGATCTGGATTTTCGAGCGTTCCGATGAGCAACACCGGCGGCGATTCATACGAAGCGCAAATTCCCGGGCAGCCCGACGGCACCAGCGTGAGCTATTTTATCAGCGCAACGGATGACAGCAGCGCAGTGTCCGATTCGCCGATCCGTAGCTTTACCGTCACCGATGCGGAGCCGGGCGCGGCGCATTTGCTGATCACCGAATTAGCAGTTGTGCCCACCGAAGGCGAGTTTGTGGAAATTTTCAACCCGACCGGACAAGCCATCGATTTATCCGATTATTATCTGACTGACGCCACTTTTCCCGGCGGTAACGCCTATTATTATAACATCGTTACGGGCGATAACGCCGGCGGCGGCACCTTTGGCGATTTTCATGCGAGATTCCCCGATGGCGCAACGATTGCGGCAAACGAAGTGCAAACCATCGCCATGAGCGGTGCCGGATTTATCAGCACCTACTCTGTGGCACCCACTTACGAATTGTTCGAAACCGACGGTTCGATCCCGAATATGCGCGAAGCGTTTTCCGGCAGCATCGCCGGGCAGGGCGGACTGACCAACACCGGCGAAATGGTTGTGCTCTATTTTTGGGACGGACAGAGCGATTTGGTGCAGGATGCGGACTACCTCGTTTGGGGCGATAAAGCCGAAGGCGTGGACAAATCCGGCGTCAGCATCGACGGACCGGACGCGGACAGCAGCCCATCCACCTATTTAAATGATACGCCGATCGCCAGCCAGATTTCAGCATCGTCAGACCAGCCGCACGGATTTGGCGAAACGATCCAGCGCACCGTTATTCTGGAATACGGCGAAGTGCAGCTCGGTGGAAACGGCATCACCGGACACGATGAAATGAGCGAAAATCTCGCGCAATCATTTGTGATCGGCGCGCCCAATCCCGGCGAAGTGCCGCTGCCCGGCGCTCCGGTTGTCGAAAACGTGGCGTTTTCACCCGAGCAACCAACCGCCAGCGACGCAGTAACCGTCACCGCCGAAGCGATTGATACGGATGGTTCGATCGCCAGCGCAACCCTCAATTATTTGGTGAATGGCGGCGTCACCCTTTCGCTGCCGATGACAAACGACGGCGGCAATACATTCTCCGCAACAATTCCCGAGCAATTAAACGCCGCGCTCGTGCAATTTTCCGTCACAGCCATCGATAACGAGGGCAAATCCGCCAGCAATTCCGGCAATTTTTATGTTGTCGGCGCGGTGGACGGCGTGCTGCCCATCGCCACCATTCAGGATAATGTATCGTTTTTCGACGGTCAGCAGGTGACCATCGAAGGCGTGGTTACGCTCGGCGCGAGTGTCATCATCACCACCCGTTTGGATGCGTATATTCAGGATGAATCCGGCAAAGGCATCAACCTGTTCAATTTTGATCCGCCGGTGGCATCGCAAAATATCGATCGATTCAAAAAATTGCGCGTCAGCGGAACGGTAACAGAATTTAGCGGCGTCACCGAAATTACCGATTTTACAACCACGCTCATTGCAGAAACTGCACCGTTGCCTGCCGCACGCTTTGTGCGCAGCGGACTAGCAAACGAAGTGGCTTACGAAGGCACATACACCAAAGTGGTCGGCGAAGTTGAGGATGTCGCAACCGGCGTTGGCGGCGGCACAAACATCACACTGCGCGACGAACAGGGCACCGTGCTCGTTCGCGTTTGGGATACGACTGAGCTTAACATCAGCGGATTCAGCATCGGCGATACCATTTCCGTGCAGGGCGTTGCGGATGTTTTCAACAATACCGTGCAAATTGTGCCGGGCTATCAGGATGAAATTATCATCCCCGGAAAAACCGCCCGCGCAGACGGCAGCGGTCTGGTGCAGGTGCCGGTAAACGTTGTGCAAACGGATTCCATTTATCAAAATTTCACCGTCAACCTTTTCGGCACGATAGACGACACGATAGCTACCGTGCAAATTGAACTGCCATCACTGTGGGGACAGGTGATCGCATCATCGGTTGAAAAATCAACCGTTCAGGCAACCGCTTTGCTGAATGGCGAGCCGGTTCCGGCATCCCAAATCGAAAGCGGTTCGGCGTTGTTTTCCAACCTGTATGTCAGAATTAACGATGTGATTATCGAAAACGGCGATACGCTCAGCGTCAGTTTTGAACCGCTGGCGGCGCCTTCCGAATCTATGGATTCCTATATCTGGGTGCGCACCGCCGGCAACAACGGCAGCCTGCGCCTCACAGAACGCCCCGGTCGCGTGACGGTCGGCAGCGGCGGTCGCCAGTTGATTTACGATTTGCAAACCGATTCACGCCAGTTCAGCGCGGTCAACTTGCGCGGCACGGTCACCATCGGTGTCGGGTTGCTGCGGGAAACCGTATCCAGCGGCGATTCGGTTACATCCGCATACGTGCAGGATGAATCCGGGCGCGGTGTGCAGCTCTTCCGATTCGGTTGGGACACCAACATCCAGCGCGGAAATCTGGTGCGCATCGTTGGCAGCGTGACGGAATTCAACGGCGTCACCGAAGTTGAATACACGAGCAGCACGCTCATCGCCGAAGAACAACAGTTGCCAGCCGCATTGCCATTGAGCAACAGCGAAGCCAATTCCACCCGTTGGGACGGCACATTGGTTGCCACCGAAGGTGTGGTCATCGAGAAATTTTCCGCCGGTGGCGGCAGCACGCTGGAAATCAGCGACGGGCGCGGCAGCACCAGCGTTCGCGTTTGGGATACCGCTCGGCTGGATTTGAGCCAGTTTAACGTAAACGACCGTATTCTGGCGGAAGGCGTCAGCGGATTGTTCGTCAGCCAGGGCGATTCCATATTTCAGTTGCTCACCACTTATCAGGATCAGATCCGGCTCGATCCCGATTACAACCCCTCGCTGGACAACGTGAGCCTGCGGGTGGAACCGCACCCGTTTGTGCCCGATCGCGGCGAAACCATCGAAATCAGCTACAACGCTGCGGCGGTCAACAATCAGGTGACTGTGCGGATTTTCGATCTCGGCGGCAGACTCGTCAGCACGTTGCTGGACGAAACCGCCGCACTGGTTGAGCGCACTTTCGAATGGAACGGACGCGATGAGCTGAACGAACTGGTGCCGCTGGGCACTTACGTTTGCCACCTCGAAGTGATTGAACCGGTTTCCGGCAAAAAGAAAAGCAAGCTCGCGCCAATCGTGGTTGGCACAGTGTTGAAATAGATGTGAACATTACAGCTTAAATATGCAAAGGGCGATTCACCGATCGCCCTTTTTTTATGACCACTCCCGATATTTCTAACGCGTGCATCTCCCCTCTCCAAAAAAATTATCCAAAAAATGGGAATTTATTGCACACAATTCCAAAACAGATGTTGCGGCATCGCATAATATTGCGTCCGTTGCCGGTTGCCAACCTAACATTTTCAAATATTATTTTCAGAAAAAATTGATCTGTTGCCGAAACGCGATATGCATAAATGATTAATATTTATTCGTTATCTTATCGGGAAAATGGCAACAAGTCGATAAATAACAACATTTTAAGCACTAAACAATATACAATTCGTATGAATATTATCATGAGTTACTACTTTGTTTCCCTGTCGCGGATCAACTTTGTTCGAAAAATAACGACAATTAGTTCAGCATTTGGAACGGTGCTTGCAATGTTCTTTGTTGAAATATGAAAACGTCTCTGAATCGAGAGAAATAAAAAGCGTCATCCATCGAACAACGTTCGACAGGAGTGTTTTACCAAGGGAGTGTCAAAATGAATACACATGATTCGCAAAAAAATGGCAAAATCGGATTTTACTGCACGCGCTGCAAACGGCATCTGCGGACGAAAATCTGCACCATCCACGGCATGCAAAGCGTAATTGTGCTGGATATGCACAATCATTTGCAATTGCCGTCCGGTGAAGCAGCAAAATCGGCTGCGGCTGCCAGTGCAACCAACAACGCTGCGCCGAAAACCGAACCGGTGGTACAATCACAACCGGCGATGACGCAAAAAAGCGCTGCACCACAGCCGAAACCGGTCACAGCAAAACAGCCGGTAACTGAGAAAAAACCGCCAGTTGTTGAATCAGCGATAATCGAGCAAAAACCGACAATCGTTGAATCAGCGGTAATCGAGCAAAAACCGACAATCGTTGAAACCCCGGTTGCGGAAAAAGCAGCACCAAAACCGACACTGCCGGTGAATCCGCAAACCATTGAGGCTGAGCCGAAAGTAAAAATAGCCGGGCGTTCCCGCCGGATGTTTGGCGAGTTTGCCCAGGAACAGCCAAAAACTGATGAAAAGATTGACGAAAACGCGCTATCCAGCCTGATTGAATCGAAATTGGAAGCGCTGAAAGAACGCGCCAAAACCGAAACGCCGGCGCCCAAAAAGACCGAGCCGGTGGATGATCAAACATTTCAGCGCGAACAGCCGCAGCTTTACCCGATCATCGATCCCGATTATGACGAAACACCGTGGTGGAAAATTTCTGCCCGGAAATATGGCGTTGCCGTTGCACTGCTGGTTTTGGCAGCAACCGGATTTTACGGATTTGTCTATCCCAAATACACCCAAACCGTCCGTTTCGAACGCGCTGAAGAGCTGTTTCATGCGAACGATTTTCGCAAAGCCAAAGCCCAATACGAACTGTTTGCGTTAAAATATCCGCTGGACCCGCGAATCAGCATCGTAAAAAACCGGCTGGAAGCGTTGGACAAACTGCAGGAAAAAGAAAATCTGGTGCAGGATAAATTGCACAAATTGATGGAACGCGCAACCGTCGCTTACAAACAAAAACGTTATCTCACGCCTGAACATGACAACGCAGTATTGTATATCAACGATATTTTGGCTGAACGCGCGGATTACAGCATGGCGCTGGCGCTGCGCGAACAAATTGTAACTCATTATTTTGAAATGGCGGAAAACGCGCTCGATGCCAATCAGTACGAAATGGCTGTGGATCATTTTCAGAAAATCCGCCAGATTACCCCGGATGATCCGGTGATTGCCGAGCAGATCAATCGCGCGCTGGAATTGCGCCAACTGGACGAACGCCTGCAAAAACTTTCGCAACTGGCTAAAGCAAAAACCGATGTGAACAAACTGAGACAGGAAATGGAACGCCTGAAAAGCGAAATTCGCTCCGAACAGCAAAAGCTGCAGGCGATTCGTGAAATGCAAAAAGACAATGCTCCGGTGCAGGCTGAAAGCAAAAACCGGAATGAGAAAGAAATCACCGGTGCCGTCACTGCGCCGAAATCTGCAATCGATAATTCCGGCACAACATCTGAACTGGGAATCGAACTGGTTGCCGCACCCGCGCCAATCAAACTGGTCGAAGAAACGCTGATTGACGGCGGAAAAAAACATTACGTTCAAAAAAACAAGCCGGAAATCGCCAAAAAAACGGCGAAGAAAAAAGAAGGCGTAACAATGGTTTTGGCTGAATGCGTGGTGGACACCAACGGCGAAGTAACATCCGTTACGCTGGTAAACGGCGCAGATGATCAACATTTGAACCAAATCGCGATGGAATCGTTTAGAAAATATCGCTACAAACCGGCAACCTTCAATGGCGATCCGGTTCGTTTTAAATCGCTGGAAGTCATGGCATTTTAAGAAACAAGCGTCAAACACTTCTCCTTCCTAAGCTAAGCGCGAACGCCGACGGTTGCATCCCCGTCGGCGTTTGTATTTTTGGGGCATTTTCACCGGAATTATATTTTGATTCGTTTTCGATACTGTGTATTTTTATCGATTAATTTTACATTTCATATTGGTTTTTCGATGGAAAGGGTTATTGAATGGCACAAATTTTTGTTCGAATCGCGATGGGCTGCTTGCTGCTAACCGGCGCAATGTTTGCCCGTGGAAATGTTGAATCGGCTGTAAAAATGAACGAACAATCCGGGCAGGGTGTCGTTCCCGGCATGATAGTCGTGAAATTTAAAAATGGCATGCAATTTGGCGAGCGGGCAGCGGCAACGGGCATTGCTTCGCTGGACGAGCGATTCCGGGAAATCGGGGTCATCGAATTCCGCCAGATGTTGCCATCGCGAGCAATGCACAGCGGACTTGCCAATCCCGTTTCAATCGAAAGCATTTATAACGTAAGTTATCGCGGCGATGCCGATCCGCAACAGATTGCGGCAGCGCTGACCGCCGATCCGAACATCGAATATGCCGAACCGAAATACACCTATCCGCTGGCGGATACGCCGAATGATCCGCAATACGCTGCGATGAGCCAGTTTCCCCAGGTTCAGGCGTCGCAAGCCTGGGATGTGGTAAAAGGCGAGCAGGGCAGCGTTGTTATCGCCGTGGTTGACGGCGGCACCGATTGGGATCACGAAGATTTGGTAACCAACATCTGGACAAATCCGGGTGAAATCGCCGGAAACGGCATCGATGACGACGCCAACGGATTTGTGGACGACATTCGCGGCTGGAATTTTGCGAACAGCAGCAACGATCCCACCGGATTGTCCAACACACCGCAAAGCGCCGGACACGGCACCCACGTTTCGGGCACTGCCGGCGGCGTCACGAACAACGGCATCGGCGTGAGCAGCATCAGCTGGAACTGCGAAATTATGGGTATTTGCGCCGCCAGCCCGACCGCGGATCGCATCGTTCAATTTGGATACGACGGCATCAGCTATGCCGTTGCGAACGGCGCAGACATCATCAATTGCAGTTGGGGCGGTGCCGGAAATGCCTCGCGGCTGGAGCAGGATGTGATCAATTTTGCCTACGCCAACAACGTGCTGATTGTCGCGGCAGCCGGTAACGCCGGTTCAAATAACGATGCATTGCCACATTATCCCTCCAATTACAACCACGTTTTGGCAGTTGGCGCAACCAACAAAACCAGCGATGCAAAACCCGGTTTTTCCAATTACGGCGTTACGGTGGATGTGTTTGCACCGGGCGTCAGCATTTTCAGCACAACGCCGAACAACACATATTCATCATCTTATTCGGGAACTTCGATGGCCAGCCCGATGGCCGCAGGATTGGCGGGATTGGTGAAAACCGCGAATCCCGGTTACACGGTTGACCAATTGCGCGAGCAAATCCGGGTCACCTGCGATCCGATTGACGCGGCGAATCCCGGCATTTCCGGATTGACGGGAAAGGGGCGCATCAACGCGCTGCGGGCAGTTACCGATTTCTCGATTCCGGCGATCCGGCTGAGCGATGTTTCATTCACCGATAGCGGCAGCGACGGCATTGTTGACGCTGGCGAAACCATCGATTTGACGCTGGAATTTATCAACTATCTCGCCGCATCCGGCAACGTTTCCGTTACGCTGAGCAGCGATGACAACCTCGTTTCCGTCACATCAGAAATTGCAAATTTAGGTGCGATGAACAGCAACGATGTGCTCACCGGCAATTTCCAGTTCAGCGTCAGCGCCGCCGCAACCAACGGGCACGTGCTGCGCTTTTTTCTGGATATCAGCGACGGCACCTACAGCGATCGCGATTTTTTCACACTGACTGTTACGCCGCCGAGTTTCGCATCGCACAACACCGGAATTTTGCAAACATCCATCACCACGCAGGGCAACATCGGTTTCACCGGATTCGACGGCACGCCGGGCGTGGGATTTGTGTATAATTCCAACGGTTATCTGTTCGAAGGCGGATTGATGATCGGCACCGGAACCGGCACGGTTTCCGACTGCATTCGCGGCGCCGACGGCAGCACACAAGACGATGATTTTCTGCCCGCCACCGGCGAAGATTTGAGCGTGGTTTCCCCCGGCGCATTTTCCAACGAAGAAGGTGCCATTTTGCTCACCGATTCGCTGGCTGCAACGCCGTTGGGCATCAGCGTTCTTCAAAAATCGTATGCCGATAACCGCACGGAAAACCAGGATTTCGTAATTTTTCATTACACCATTTTTAACAACAACGCCACTGCGCTGAACAACCTGCACGCCGGGCTGTTTTTCGATTGGGACATCAACAGCACTGCCAGCGATTACGTGCGCTACGACAGCGATCGCAGCATGCTGTACGCGATGAACAACGCATCCGCACCCACGCGATTGGTGGGCACACGATTGTTAACAGATGTCGCCGGTGGCTCGTTCAAAGCGGTGAACAATCCCGGCGAGATTTACGACGGTTTTACGGACAGCGAAAAATGGAATTTTTTGAGCGGCGGGCTGCAAACCCAATCGCTGGACAATGTGGATATTTCCACCCTCGTTGGCACCGGACCGCTGAGCATTCCGCCGAACAGCTCGGTGGAAATTGCGTTCGCCATTATCGGCGCAAACACCCTCGCGGATTTGCAGCAGCATGCAGATAACGCGCAAACGCTGTGGGACAATCCCACCGCAATCGACGATTTGGCGAATCCGGTAGCGGACGATTTTGAGCTGGCGCAGAATTACCCGAATCCGTTCAACCCGACCACAACCATTGAATACCGGCTGGCAAACGCAAGCGATATCTCATTGAAAATATTCAACATAGCCGGTCAGGAAGTGCGCACACTGGTGAACGCAGCACAAACTGCCGGACGTTACAGCGTCAATTGGGACGGTCGCGATAATCGCGGGATGCCGGTTGCCAGCGGGGTTTATTTTTATCGGCTGGAATCGCAGGCAACGGTGCAATCCCGGAAAATGCTGCTCATTCGCTGACAATCCCCCACATTTTTTCTACCCCGGGGCGCTGAACCATCAGCGCCCTTTTTTTTGACTCGCCGAATCCACTATTTACAAATATTCTTTTATTTGTGTTTTTGTCTAATTATATTTGTTTGAATTTGATTTTTGCAAAATATAATTAGGAAGCCGTGCAACAACCCGTTTACAATCTCGATGCCGTCGATCAGCAGATATTGCAGATCATGCAAAAAAAAGGGCGCATCACCAATGCGCAACTCGCCGAAAAAGTGGGCATCTCCCCGCCGGCGATGCTGGAGCGCGTCAAACGGCTGGAAAAAGCCGGCGTCATCACCGGATACAGCGCCCGGGTCGATCCCAAAGCAGTGGGCATCGATATCACCGCGTGGATTTCCGTTACGCTGTCAATGCACCAGTTGCAATCCATCGATCTGTTCCAAAACGCCATTCACGAGCTGCCGGAGGTGCTGGAATGTTACCACATCACCGGCGAAGCGGATTTTTTGCTGAAAGTGGTGGCGGCATCCATTTCTGAATACGAAAATTTTATTCTGCATAAATTGGCGAAAATTCCCGGGATGAGCAAAATGCAAACGACACTGGTTCTTTCCGAGGTAAAAAATGTTTCGTCAATTCCAATAGAAACAACAAAATAAGGAGCGTCATCATGGCGTTTGATCCGGGAAGCAACATTCAGGATTATCTGGTTTTCGGCGAATTTGGCGATGTCAATCCTTCCATCACAGATTCATCGACCTACACTTTTCTCAGCCCAAAAACAATGGAAGAAGTGTTCGAACACGAAATCGAAGGCTGCTTTTTGTATTCGCGACACTGGAATCCGAGCAACAAATATCTGGCGCAGGCGTTGGCGCGAATGGAGGATAGTGAATCCGCGCAGGTGACCGCTTCCGGCATGTCCGCAATCAGTTCCACACTGCTGCAGCTTTGCCAAACCGGCGACGAAATTATTTCCAGCCGCACGATTTACGGCGGCAGCTATGCGCTGTTCAAGAATTTTTTTCCGCGTTTGGGCATCCGCACCACGTTTGTAAATGCGCTTAATTTGGCGGAAGTTGAAGCCGCAATCACTCCGAAAACGCGCGTCATTTATTGCGAAACGATGAGCAATCCGTTGCTGGAAATCGCTGATATTCCTGCACTTAGCCGCATCGCCAAACGACATAATCTGAAACTGGTGGTGGACAATACCTTCAGCCCGATGATTTTCTCACCGATCCGGATGGGCGCGGATGTAGTGGTGCACAGCATGACCAAATTTATCAACGGCACCAGCGATTGTGTGGCTGGCTGCGTTTGCGCCAGCAGCGAATTTATTAATCAATTGATGGACGTGAATTCCGGCGCGAACATGCTGCTCGGTCCGGTGCTGGACAGTTTCCGGGCTGCCAGCATTCTCAAAAATTTGCATTCGCTGCACATCCGGATGGAAAAACATTCCACCAACGCGCAGTGGCTGAGCAAACAATTGCACGAAGCCGGGCAAATTGTGCACTATCCCGGATTGCCGCATCACCCGCAATTCGATGTGATGAAATCGCTGATGAATCCGCAGTTTGGCTTTGGCGGAATGATGACGATCGACATGGGCGATGCTGAAACCGCCAACGCACTGATGGTGAACATGCAGGAAGCCAAAGTGGGTTATCTGGCGGTGAGTTTGGGCTATTTTAAAACGCTGTTCAGCTCGCCGGGACACAGCACGTCATCCGAAATTCCGGTTGAAGAGCGTGCACAAATGGGTTTGAGCGAGGGATTGGTGCGGATTTCCGTGGGATTGGACAGCGATATCCAACGCACGTTTGAGCGCATTTTGGGCTGTCTGAAAGCAGTCGGGAAGCTGTAACTTCAGCGCAGCAATTTTTTGCTGATTTTTTGGATGAACGCAGTGTGTGTCAGCATATCGTCGTGAAGGCGGTCGATATCGTCGCCATAATTGAGGCGTTTTGCCAGAAAATTGAATTCGTCGCTATCTTCCGGCGGGATGGTCAAATCTTTCGCGTTGCCGCGAACCATTCGCTGCGCCTCGATCAACCGGCGTAAAAATAGGTGCGCATCCATCAATCCGGCGTGATCTTTTTTGGAAATGATACCGCAATTTTCCAGCGCTGCCAACGCTTTTCGGGTGTTGGTCTGGCGCAGCTCCGGGTGATTTTTGCCGTGCAAAATCTGTAATCCCTGCACCAGATATTCCAGCTCGACCAACGCACCGGGGCTGAATTTGGCGTTCACGGTGCCGCCGGCAACCAATTGGCGCACCTGTTTTTCGCGGATCGCGCGCATCGCCGCAGCGTCGAAAGCGGCGCTTTCGTATAAAAACTGATCGCGCAGCGCCACTATTTTTTTTGCGAGCAAATCATCGCCAAAAATCGGGCGCAGCCGCACCAGCGATTGCCGTTCGTAATTCCACGCCGGACCTTCCGGCGCAAAATATTCCGCAAATGCGCTCAACAGCACCGCCATTCGCCCGGCTTTGCCGTAAGGGCGCAGCCGCAAATCAAGTTCAAAAATACCCTCTTTCCGCGCTTCGATGAGTTGCGCAATCGTGACCACCAGTTTTTCAAAATATTCTGTATTCGTTAGCGATTTTTCGCCGTCGGTACTGCCGGTTTCGCTGAACAGGAACATCAGTTCCACATCGGATGCGAAACCCATTTCGCGACCGCCGAATTTTCCCAACGCACACACACACAGCGGGCAGCGCTCGCCGGTTGCAGTGCGGGGGATGCCGTGCTGCGCTTCCAGTTCCGGCAGGGCAATTTCCACTGCTTGCCGGATGACGATTTCCACCAAATCGCTCAATTCTTCCGAAAAATCCCAAAAAGACTCGGTGAAACCCTGAATATAGCGCATATCGATGCGAAACATTTCGCGATCTTTGAACGCGTTGAGGATTTGGCGACGGGTTGTTGTATCAGCAGCGGTTTCGAGCGCAGATTTCAGATCGTTGCGTAATTCCTCCGGCGTTGCGGCTACTTTCAGCAATTCGAGATTTTGCAGCACCGGAAACAGATTCGCGTGTTGCATCCGCAAAAAATCTTCCCACAAAAAATCGCTGACGCCGAGCAATCGCGCCAATGCGTCCAGCACTTCCGGGCGTTCCAGCGTTGCCAGTTCCACATAACTTTCCGGCTGGCTGAACACCTGGCTGACGAACTGCTGAAAATGGAGCATCGCTGCGGCGGGATTGGGCGATTGCGGCAGCAAATGGGTGAATTGCTTCACCAAAACAGTTGCGGCGCGCAAACGGCGCTGTTTCTGGGGATCGGTAATTTTGTTGCCGCGCACATCGGTGACGAACAGCGTGTCGTGCGCCCGGTTGCCCACCGAACGGATTTCTACCCGGATGAGGTCGATGCCGTTGAGCGCCAGCGCGTTGGTGAGTTCGTAGAGAAAACCGATCGTGTCCGGCGCATCGATGCGCAGCACTGTAAAATCGGGCGAGGCGGTGTTGTCAATTTCGATATCCACCGGCAACAGGGTTTGCGCTGCGGCGGATTCCGGCAGTGCTTTCGCGAACAATCGCGCCAGTTTGCCACGGGCTTCGTCGCGGCGCTGATCGCGCAGCAGTTCCCAAAATTGGGTCAGCCGCTGCTGATAATTATCCCACGTTTCCGGCAACGCCGGTTCGTTTCGCTGAACGGTTAGCACGTCCAGCACCCGACGTCCGGGCACGGCAACGGCTTTTTTTCGCAGATTTTGCAACTGGCTCATCGGCAATCTGCGCCGGCGATAAACACCCGGTTTCGATTTATCGGGCGCATCGTAAGTAAAAATATGCCCTTCCACAATATTGAAATGCTGCACAAACAGCAGCCCGCAAATCACCGAAAGCACGCCGAGGTAATCGTAACCGACCACCGTGAGTTGCCAGCGATCGTCATCCAGTTGCAGCGTGTGGATTTTCACCGGCTGTTCCGGGCTGAGTTCCGCCGCCATTTGCTGGTGTTGGGTAATTTCAATTTGGGAAAAAAGGGTGTTGTAAACCGCATCCAAACTGAGCGCGGAGGGAATGGAAACCGGCTGTTGCGTCGTCTGGCTGCGCTGCATTTGTCCGGCGTAACCGGCATCGAGATATCGCCGGTAAATTTCCCGGATCGCCTGCCGGTGCTGGCGATAGCGATTCACCAATTGGGTGCCGCTGTTTTTTCCCTCAAAACCAAGCCGCCGCGCGAGAAATTGCAATTCCCGTTCATCTTCCGGTAATTGGTGGGTTTGCTGGTTGTGCATCATCTGCAAATAATGTTCGATCGATCGCAAAAAGGTGTAACCATCCGTCAATACGCGAAAATTCCGGGCGGGTAAAATGTTGGCAGCAGCCATTCGCGCCAGCGCATCCAGCGTGCTGCGGGTCAAAATTTGGGGGTATTCGTCGCCGTAAATGAGCTGCAAGTATTGGGTGGTAAATTCCACATCGCGGATGGAGCCGATACCGCTTTTCACTTCGCCAAACTCGCCGCCGTGCTGTTTGAGCTTCTGCTCGATCTTCTGTTTCATGCCGTGAACTTCGCTGCGAACGGCATCTGTTCGCTGATCGTCCGGGGCTTTTCGCAAAAAAATCAGCGGGCGCGACTGGCGGGTAAACGCCTGCCCGATCGCCTCGTCCCCGGCGATGAACCGCGATTTGAGCAGCGCCTGTTTTTCCCACGATTGCGCGTGCGTTTTCAAATAATCGAGATATTCTGCCAACGCAGGCGTCAGCCGTCCGGCGTTTCCCCACGGGCGCAGCCGCATGTCCACGCGATACAAAAATCCTTCGGCGGTGGGGCGGGTGAGCAAATCAATCAGCCTTCGCCCGAGTTGCTGGGTAACATCCTCGCCGCTTTGCGATACGAAAACCAGATCGATATCGGAACTGTAATTCAGTTCGCGTCCGCCGAGTTTACCCATGCCCAGCACCGCAAAATGATGCGCTTCGGGTGGCAGGTCGTTGAGGGATAATTTCAGGCAAATCTGGATAATCGCATCCGCGAGGTTGGATAGCTGGCGTATCACCGCGCGAAAATCGATGATACTGAGCAAATCGCCCATACCGATGCGCAGCAATTCTTTTCGCTGAAAACGGCGCAGTAAGTCAACAGAATCCAGTCCGGCGCTGTCTGTTTGCAGAAATGCGTTGCCTTCGGTGACCAGTTTTTCGGTGCTTTTGATGATCGCCAGTTGCCGGACATCGCTTAAATCATGCAAATACTCGGGATGGCGCAATAAAATATCGCTGAGAAACTGGCTGCCGGTAAACAGCGTGAGCAACATTTCCAGCAATCGCGGCTGCGACATCAGCGATTTCAGCATCGTTGCATCGCGGCTTTGGTCGATAAATCGTTCGAGATTGAGCAGCGCGCGGTTTGGGCTGGCAGTTTTCTCCAATCCCAAAAACAGGGCGGGCACAAAACTGTCAATCCAGTCCGCAACTGCCGGATGCGCGGCAATCCGTTGCAGCGCCTGATGCGCCATCATCGCGTTATCAAACCCATGCGCACGGTAAATGGCTTCCAGTTCCGCAGGCGAAAACCCATCCGGCTGAACCAGCTTTTCGTATGTTTCTCTCGGGAAAATTTCCATTGTTTATTTCTGTTACATGGTGATGACAGTGCCGTTGCGGCCGCGCAGCGCGTCCGACGCATTTTCAACCGAAGTGATGAGCACTTTTTGCCCGCCGGATTCGATAAACTGGATCGCCGCCTCGATTTTTGGGCCCATGCTGCCTTTCGGGAAATGGCCGTCCGCCAAAAAATTGCGGGCCATTTCCACCGTCAGGTGGTCGAACCAGGTTTCGCCGGGTTTGCCGTAATTGATGGCCACTTTGTCCACACCGGTGAGGATGATCATTTCCTGTGCGCCGACATCCGCCGCCAGCACCGCCGATGCGAGATCTTTGTCCACCACTGCGTCGAGACCTTCCAGCCAGCCGTTGTCTTCCAGATACACCGGAATACCACCACCGCCGGCGGCGATGACCACAATTTCGCTTTCCACCAGTTGGCGAATGATATTTTTCTCGATAATTTGCAACGGTTTTGGCGATGGCACGACCCGCCGCCAGCCGCGTCCGGGATCTTCTTTCAGCGCCCAGCCTCGGGTGCGTCGTAAATTTTCAACTTCGTGATCTTCGTAAAACGGTCCCACATATTTGGTAGGATTTTTCAACGACGGATCGCTTTTATCCACCAACGTTTGGGTGATGATGCAAACAACCTGATTGTATAAACCGCGATCGTGCAGCACGTTCAGCAAACATTGTTCGAGCATGTAGCCCATGCCGCCCTGCGTATCCGCAACCAGCAAACCGAGCGGCAGCTCCGGCACCAAATTGCTGGCGGATTCCACCCGGATAAGTTCGTTGCCCACCTGAGGGCCGTTTCCGTGGGTTAAAATTACCCGGTCGCCATTTTTCAGCAGATCGCAAACCACGTCCATGCTGCTGCGCGTATTTGCAAACTGCTGATAAATGGTGCCTTTTTCGCCCTTTTGTTGAATGGCGTTCCCGCCGAGCGCAACCACAACTGTTTTTGCCAATTCCATTTCGGACCTTTCCTGAGCAACGGTTTTCGAAAGCACAAAATCAAAAAAGCTACCCGGGAAAAATCCCGGATAGCTTAAATAAAGACATTTTTTGTCGCGAATAAAATCAATATTTACAGGAACTTTGCCATTACTTCCTTTAAATCCGGCATGCCGATTTCCTGCAGATCGTAACTAACCCGGACACTCGGTTTGTTGAGCTTCAACAGCTTGCGCAAATCGATGGGCGTGCCAATAATAACGGCATCGCAATCGGCATTGTTAATCGTTTTTTCGAGATCGCGCATTTGCGTTTCGCCGTAACCCATTGCCGGCAGCAGCGTGCCGATTTCCGGGTATTTTTCGAACGTTTCGATAATTTTGCCGACCAAAAACGGTCGCGGATCGACAATTTCCGAAGCGCCGTATTTTTGCGCAGCAACGATGCCCGCGCCATACGCCATTTCGCCGTGGGTGAGCGTGGGTCCGTCTTCCACCACCAGCACCCGTTTGCCGCGAATTTGCGATGCGTCATCCACCGAAATCGGCGAGGCTGCATCAATGATGATCGCATCCGGATTCACCGCACGAATGGACTCGCGAACCGCCTGAATGCCCTGCGGATCGGCCGTATCGATTTTGTTGATCAACGCAACATCGGCCATTCGCAAATTTGCTTCGCCGGGATAATAATACAGCTCATCGCCGGGACGGTGCGGATCGACCAGCGTGATGTGCAGATCGGCATGATAAAACGGCAGATCGTTATTGCCGCCATCCCACACAATCACATCCGCTTCTTTTTCCGCTTCGCGGAGAATGGCTTCGTAATCAACGCCTGCGTAAATCACATTACCGCGCACGATATGCGGTTCGTATTCCTCCCGTTCCTCGATGGTGCACTCATGCAAATCGAGGTCGGAGAGTTGCGCGAATCGCTGAACGCGCTGTTTGGCGAGATCGCCATACGGCATCGGGTGACGGATTGCCGCTACTTTTTTTCCGGCGGCGTGCAAAATTTCCACTACTTTTCGAGATGTCTGGCTTTTGCCGATGCCCGTTCGCACGGCGCAAACCGCAATCACCGGTTTTGTGGAGCGCACTGCTGTTTGTCGCGATCCCAGCAGCGAAAATTGCGCACCGGCGGCGTTCACCAACGCGGATTTGGACATCACATAATCATACGGTACATCAGAATAGGAAAACACCACTTCATCGACATTGTGTTTTTTGATGAGATCCGGCAATGCCGATTCGGGGTGAATGTCAATCCCCTTCGGATAATGTTCGCCAGCCAGCACCGCCGGGTATTTCCGCCCGTCGATATCCGGAATTTGCGTCGCGGTAAAAGCGACAACTTCAACAGCAGGGTTGTTGCGGAAACACACATTGAAATTGTGAAAATCGCGTCCTGCAGCCCCCATAATAATCACACGTTTACGTTGCATTTTGGCCCTCCTTATGCTGTTTCGGTGTGGGGGGAAATTTACAAAACGCAATATCGCTTTCCAAGCGTTCCCGACAAATCCCGGCTCGCAAACCTCTCCGAACCCGTTAAAAAAATATCCGAAAGCGGATTTTTATTTTGAGAATCCTCAAATTGTTGATATATTGCTCTGTGACATTCGTCAATTGAATATCGCTTCAGGGTTTTGCAGAAAATCACCTGCAAAACAGAAAAAACCAGCAAATCAATTATTTATTCACAGGGAAACGAGAAGAGGATTTCCAATGATCGTTTTACTTCCGGTTGTATTTTCAGTATTGCTCACCATTGGCATGATCGTTACGATTATGATTGGCACGTGGTTTTTCCGCTCCAATTATTTTAAGGCAAGCTATATTACGGCGGGTTTACTGTTGATTGCAGCCATCATTTTGGGTAACGAAGCCCTGACATTTTTTATGGATTTGCAGGATTACACAACGGCAAATGAGTTGTTTGCCGGTCGTGTGCTGGCAATGAGCGCCGCAATTCCGGCAATTGTTGCGATGGTTGGCGGTTCTATTTTAACCGTGAATGCCGTTTACCGGCAATGGTCGTATCGCCAACTGGTACAAAGCAGGCTCCGGGATATGGTCGAAGCCTAAAAAATTTAAGGCAGGTGATTCACCTGCCTTTTTGTTTCTACGCTTTTCTCTCCAAAATCCAACAAACATTTCCTGTATCAAAAAGCTATTTTGTCAATAACCTTTTATGCGTTTGGGTAAATGCGCCTGCAGTGAGACGATAGAAATACACCCCGCTGGAAAATGCCGACGCATCAAACGGTATTTCGTAACTCCCGGCGGAAAGCTGTTTGTTGACCAGTTCTGCAATTTGCCGGCCGTTGCTGTCAAACACGGTCAGGCGAACCGGTCCCGCCGTGCGGGACTGCGGCAGGGCAAAGGCGATGGTGGTGGTTGGATTGAAGGGGTTGGGATAATTGGCGTTAAGCGAAAATTTTTCAATCGTACCTGCATCACCTTGCGTACCGGATGCAACCTTTTCAAAACGACAGGAAATATATTCAATATTTACGGTTAGCGGTGTTGAGAAACCAGATGCGTTTTCGAAATTATCGATCGCCTCTACAAAATTAAGAATGTTCCTCATATTCGTTGTTTGTGACCAAAATATCACATAAAGAAAAAGTAGTGTCCGTCACCAGGTTACTGCCGCTGATTTTATAAACTGAACCACCGTTAATTTGACGATACACTTCATATCCTGCCAAATCGGCTTCGGTATTAGCTTTCCAGCTAAGCAATGCCTCGTTTGGCGTATTTGAAATTGCAAGGTTTGTCGGCGCTGTTGGCTCATCAAAATCGATGATGGTACCGCCATCTAAAATAATCTGCCCATTGTTTCCCCAAACGACATCGTTGGAATGAAAGTATAAGTCTCCCTCGACAACCAAATGATTGCCACGCAAATCCAGCACAGCACCATCGGCAACGCTTACAGCTACACCGCCGGGGATAGTCACTACATCGAGAGTCGGGTCATTGGTGTTGTCTGTTGCTAAAAATACGTCGCCAGTCCAGTATTGGTCGTTTGCAATGGTATAGATCGCTTCTATATAATGGGTATAATAATATTTATAATGATTGATATTACCGTCCGTTCTTTGTAACCACAATGCATAGAGCCCCTGGTTATTTCCAGATAAATACATATAGGGATTTAGATCGTAAACGGGAAGAGACTCGCTGCTCAAATTCAAATAATTAGACCAGGCACTACCGTCCCATGAATAATGTCTAACTTTCACATCTGCAGGACTACTGCCATACCGTGAGCGTATGTGATGAAGGGTGTTTTGGTTTACCGTAAAGGCGCTATTATAAATGTTATCATCTGGTTTAACATCGCCGACAGATACCCAATTTGTATTTGGTGACATCTCTCTCCAATGATACTCTATCGCGGGATTCCCTGTATTAGGATTATTCCTATGTATAAAGAAGTTCATTCCAATTTCGTTTGCTGCTTTCTTTAAAGTGTGTTTAAAAAATCCGTCCACACTACTGGTGACAGATTCGTAGAACTCATCCCAATCTCCCGGAACCCAAGGATTATTTAAATCTCTTGTTTGTTTGAGGGAATATACATTATGAATAGTGGAAGTATCGTATGGTTTCTCATCCCATACGACAAAAATGAAAGCATCGTTTGCTGCCACTACGGGGCTACCTCCATACACACTACTAAGGAGTTTCGAAACCTGGCGAAAGCCGCTCCAGTTGCCGGTATCCATATTGTAAAGCTCATAGAATACCTCATAGGTATTTGAATCTGAGTCAAAATAACGTCCTGCAACGTGTAACTCGTTAATATTCGCATTGTTGGCCTGGTTGTAGTGATAATGGAAAGAAAGTTCATGAAGGGCATGGGCACCTGGAGCATGGGATGGGATATCTACCCAGCTAACTTGTGGCTCTCCGGCTGCATCAAAGCTAAAACTGCCTCTTATGCCTTTTATATAGTTCTCCTCGTACCATCTATTAATCCAAAAAACAAATAGATCGCCGCCGGCATCAAAGACCGTAACATAGTTCTCATCCTTTTTGTCTTCCGCCAGGTCCGCTACTTCCATTGCGTCAATTATTATATTCCCGTTATTGTCCAAAAGATAATAATACAATTTCAGTGTTGCTTCTGCAAGATCATATTCTTGTTTGATGAAATGGGTACCCATGTCGTTGCTGGTCGTGCGAATAAAATAAGAAGGTACGCCATTCACGTCCGGTACGGTATTATACTCAAAGGGTAATTCTGCGTTTAGCTGCCAACTCCCCGGGTTTGTGGTTTGCCCGAATGCGGTCATCACAGTAACAATAGAAATTGTAAGAACTTGCAAAAACCTGTTCATAATAGCCTCCATAAAATGATTTCACAGGATTAATTGAAATGAGAGGATATGTTTTAAAGCAGAATCAAAATTCTTCGGTTTACCAATCCAATCTATCCGATCGTCTTGTTTAAAGTTGTAATGTTACGTTACTTCACGTAAGTGGTTTTCTGAACCTGAATGAACCTCCCGCTTCGCAATACCACAAAATAAATGCCGCTGCTGACTTCCTTTCCTGTGTCTGAGTTTACATCCCAGGTAAGTCGGTAATCACCCTGAACGTGAAAGCGATCCATTAATTTATGAACTTCCTTTCCTTTTAAATCGTAAATGGTTATGCTAAATTTCCCTGGTTGATTTACTCGGTATAGAATAGTGGTAGAACTATTAAAAGGTGAAGGGTAGCCAGACATTAATTGCGCAGGCGTTGCTGCAGTTTGCGCCGTAACCGGTGGCAAAATTGCGCTTGGCAGGTTGTATTTATAAACAAACGCATTGAATTTATAACCGGTATTAGGATTCCATGTCATTCCTGATACAATTATTTCGGCGCTGTTATCGCCATCCACATCGCCCATCGTAATTTGAGACTCTCCTAAATTGTGTTTCTTGATCCAGAAAAGCTCATAGTTGTCGTTACCGGCAGCTTTAAACATCAATATCCAGTCTTCCAATCCCACAGCCAATTCATGAACACCATCCCCGTCTACATCGCCATGGGCTGCGCCCATGTTCGTCCCGATTCCCCCTGACCCCTTGACTGCAATGGATGCCGTTGGCATGAGTTGATCCGGCGCATGGCTTTCCACAAACATCAACAAATACTTTCCTTCGACAGAGGGACGCCCCCCCTGTAACATCATTTCCGGCAAGCCATCCCCATCCATATCCCCGGGCAAAGCTGAGAGTCCTACGTTGGGAATTAAAACCGAACCGCGCCAAAAATAGTTAAAGTGATTATCCGTTTTATTTTCAAATCCGAGACGGGTGAGAGAGCCGTTCCAACCCCCACCAAAATAGAATTCATTTTTGCCATCATTATCCATATCGCCTACGACAGTATTCCTGGTACCCCCAACGCTCACATTACGCCACCAGGTTTTTCTGAGTTGATCACTACCGAGCTGGTATTCCCATATTGCGCTGTGCTGGTATAAGGTATTGTTCATCAATATTGGCCGGGCATAATGGAATTCTATTTTACCGTCTCCGTCATAATCGTAATACAAAGCGCTTGCCGGGTTGGTTGAGTATTCGTTTGGTAAGGACTGTACCAGGATGGTATCCGGGTAACCATTAACTGTATCTGCTTCATAAAAACGCACTTTCGCGTTATAACTAAAACAGGCTTCAGCCCGTCCGTCACCATCACTATCCGCAGCTCCCAAAGGATTGCCGCCTTTGTCGAGCGGAACGCTGAACACTCTTTTAAAATAACCTGGTCGCAGGGAATCGCTTTTCTGCCATTCGTAATACCAGTTAAAAACGCCATAGGCAGGCTCGTAGGTTATTCCCCTACCCAAAACTTCGTTTATGCCGTTTCCGTTAAAGTCGTAAATCACCAAAGGGTTGGCAAAGACATTGTTCACAGGTATTTCGCCCAGCAAATTAAAGCGCGGGGTATAAAAGGCGGTGTCCACATCATTCAAATCAATGATCAGCACGGTATCGGCATAGAGGGTGTCTAATGGAGGAACACGCAGGGTGTCCTCGATAAAGGGAATCGTCATGGATAAATTTTGCTGCTGCGGTTTTGTAATATAGCGGGAGTTTGTGATGGCAGTGATTTTATCCCGGTAGGTTAGTAGTCCGTTCTCGTAGCTTATCACTTCATAAATTTCTTCCCAATGGGGCGGCAGGTTTATGCCGGCAGGTAACTGCTGTCCGATAGTTATACTGGTTAGGCACAAAAACAACAAAAGAACTACATTTTGTATGGATTTCATCCATCCAACCCCTTGCTTTGTTGAACAACGCAGATTAAAGGTAGTGAATACGTCTAAATTCGATTCACCACTTCAATCACAACAAATTAAATGATGTACATTTTATAAATTGGAAAGTCGGGACACTTTTTCTAATCGCCCTCCGGTTATTTTTCCACAGAAACCTTGTGAAAGATATAACGGGGGGGGGGGGGGCGAAAAAGTCAATATTTATTTAAAACAACAACCTACCGCCGGGCTTTCAACACCTGATAATCCCGACCGATAACCACGGAAATATTGTAACCCGGCCATTTACCGCGCCCGGGCTGGATGCGCTCCACCGGAATGCCGAGTAGCCGGGCAACCTGTTGCGCTTCGTCGGGATAATCGCCGTTGAGGAAAATCAGCGAATTGCCGTATTGGAAATTGTCCGCGTTTTCCGCATTGGTTACGGCAAAATTTTCCGCGTTCAAAAAGTTGACAAAATTTTTGGCGACGCCATCTACCCCACAACCGTTGAGCACCTGAATTTTCGGCGCGACATAGGTGTTCGCAGGGGTTGTTACCGGCGTTTGGCGTTGCGGCTGTTGCGGTTCAGCAGTGCGTTGCGGCAGTGCAGTGGATGCGGTATTGTTCACCGGCGTCCCCTGATAAAAATACATAAACGCCGAAAAAAACAGCACGAACATCACCAGAATGTTGATGAACAGGAAAAATTTCAGCTTGCGCACTTCCTGCCGGAGCATATCGCGATCCGGCGCCACAAACCGCGATAATTTTTCGTCGATATTTTGCAGCGTGGTTTGCAATCCCGCGTTGATGTTCCGGGTGAAATTCTGGCTCATCTCGTCCATATCCTTGCGCACCTGCTGCGATTTTTGCTGGGTAAACAGCAGCGCCCGGCGGGTTTCTTCAAAATGCTGGGTCATATCCGTTTGCGACTGCCCGAGCGACCGAAAGGTTTTGCTCAATTCCTCAATTTCGTGCGCCACATTTTGGGTGGCGCTGGATGCCGTATCGATGCTGTCCAACGCGGTTTTGTATTTGATCAGCTGTTTTTGCAAATCGCTGAGCAATTGGGCAATTTTAGTGATTTCACTTTCAGAAGGATTGGTCATTCTCTACTCCAGATACGTTGCAAAAGTTGTTGGTTGTTTTCCAAAAGATCGATGAGCACCCGTTCCAGCGCAGTTGCACCCTCTCTCGACCAATTGCCGGACGTGACAACAGGTTCCGGTTGCAATTGCGGTTGTGGCTGTGGCTGCGATTGCCGTTCGGGCACCCGGTTTTTTTCGTGCTCGATAACAGTTTGATACGGGAAAACTTCCCGACCGTCGCGCTCTTCTTCCAGAATTTCGGTTTCGTAATCGGAAAGTGCGTCGTGCTCAATTTCCGGGCGCGTTTCCGGCTCGGCATCCAATTCGTCATCTTCGATGATTTCCGGAACGCCGGATGCGTCAGCCGCAACAGCCGGTTCATCGAAATCCAAAATATCGTCGTCATCAGCCGCAACAGCCGGATCGGGTTCGATCGGCGGCGATTCTAATTCTGCAAATTCCTCCGGTTGATCAAACGATGGCTGCACTTCCGGCGCATATTCCGGCACAACGTCGTCATCCGAAAACGGGTCGCTTTCTTCAATAAAATCAGGTATTTGCGATGGCTCGTTTTCGTCAAACACATCGATCGGTTGCGGCTCGCTGCGCTGTGGCAGTTCCGGTGCAATCCATTCGTCCGGCGAATCGTCAACTTCGTCGCCGGTCAATTCCACACTCGGATTGAGCAACCGGTTGATCGCGGCGATCTGCGCTTTGGTCAGCCCGAGGTGGTTCAAAAATCGCGGTGAACGTTTTTCGATGAGCAGGTTTTCCAACTCAATCGCGTCCATTTTGGGGTTGCGGATCACATCAGAGGTGACAATCTGGTGCTCCGGGAACATCCCGTAAATATCCCGCGCTTCCATTTCCGCTTTGGACATGTTGCTGAACACCACCACGTGATGCACCGGAAACAGCAAATTCCCCTCGAAACGCCCTTTTCCGTGCATCAGCAGCGGCTCATCGGCCAGCAAATTGCGCACGGGATAGTGGTTTTCGCGGGCCTGGCGTATGGGATTGCGCTGCTCAACTTCCTGCCCGTTCATCTGCAACCGGCAGGTTTCCGGGTCGATGCGCCGGAGCTGGTTGATCAGCCAGTCTTTCACCTCAATCACCCAAACGCCGTATTTCGGATGCAGCAATACCATGTCGATTTCTTTTTGGGTGCGCGGCTCGATGATGTTATGCCAAACATGAAAATATTCCGGCAGCGTTTTCGCAAAAAACTCGTACAAATAGCGTTCGCCATCGGTTTCTTTGCCGCGTAATTGGGTGTGCATTTTCGCCATTTTTCTCGCCAAACCTCTTGTTTGTTATGAAAATACGCACATAAATGTAGCAAAGCCAGCAGGGGATTTCAACGCTTTTTGTCACCCGTTTTGAGGAATAAATGGACTTTGAGCCAAAAATTTACGATGTTATATGGCTTTTTTAGAAAAATGAAACCCATTGCCCGGCAGCGTTGCCGGGATAAAGAAACCCCGAAGCCAATTGATTTTTTATGAATACAGTTCGTTTACTCCTGCCGTATGTTAAAAAATACCGTAACAAATACATCGCCGGTGTGTTTTTTCTGGTGTTTACAAACGCGTTCCGCATGGCGAATCCGAAGGTGGTGCAACACGCCATCGATTATCTGAAACAGACGTTTGTGCTGTCTGAACTGGCGATGTTTGCCGGTTTGATCATCCTGTTTGCCGCAATGGAAGGTGTTTTCAGCTTTTTGATGCGCCGCAGTATAATTGTTGCATCGCGGGAAATCGAGAACGATTTGCGCAACGATTTTTTCGGAAAGCTGCTCACGCTGCCGCAATCGTATTACCAGAATAATCCCACCGGCGATATTATGTCTCGCGCGACCAACGACCTTTCCGCCGTGCGGATGATTTTTGGTCCGGGCATCGCCTATTCCACAAATACGGTGATGGCGTTTCTGTTCGTCATTCCGATGATGCTGCACATCAGCCCGACGCTGACGATGTTTGCGCTTATCCCCTTCCCGATCGTCGCGATTTTGGTGAATCGCTTTGGCAAAGCCATTTACAAACGGTTCGAAAAAGTGCAGGAGCAGCTCGGCGATCTCACGACTGTTGCGCAGGAAAACTTATCCGGAAACACCGTAATCAAGTGGTTTACGCAGGAAAAACACGAGATCGAGAAATTCCGCGTCCAGAACGAAACATACATGCACCGCAGTATCGATCACGTTAAAGTGCAAGCGGCATTTCACCCGTCGCTGGCGCTGACCGCCGGTTTGGCACTCGCGATGATCATTTTGTTCGGCGGCAGACTGGTGATTAACGATCAAATTACGATTGGCGAGTTCACCGCGTTTATGCTGTATGCCGGCATTTTGATTTGGCCGTTTATCGCGCTCGGCTGGGTGATCGGCGTGTTCCAGCAGGGCGCCGCATCGATGAAGCGCATGCAAAAGGTGTTCGATGCCAAATCGGATATTGTCGAAAAAGAAAACGCACTGAAACCGGATGTGCTGCACGGCGAAATAGAATTCAGCAAACTGGCGTTTGAATACGAGGAAAATCGTCCGGTGCTAACAGATATCACGCTGCACGTTCCGGCGCAGCAAACCCTCGGCGTCATCGGCCCGACCGGTTCCGGGAAAACCACGCTCGTTAAATTGATTTCCCATTTATATCCGCTGCCGGACGGCGTGCTGAAAATCGACGGAAAAGAAATCAACGATTACGCGTTGTCCGCGCTCCGCGAATTTATCGGATATGTGCCGCAGGAAAATTTCCTGTTTTCCGCGTCCATCCGCGAAAATATCGCTTACGGACGAAAAGATGCGACGCAGGAAGACATCGAATGGGCTGCCAAAATGGCCGATATTCACGAGCAGATTGTGGAATTTCCCGATGGCTATGAATCGCTATTGGGTGAGAAAGGGTTGAACCTCAGCGGCGGGCAAAAACAGCGGATTTCCATCGCAAGGGCGATTTTGTGCAAACCGCGCATCCTCATTCTGGACGACGCATTTTCCGCACTGGACACCCACACCGAAGACCGGATTTTGGGAAATCTGGAAACGTTTTTCCCGGATCGCACGGTGATTTTGGTGTCGCACCGCGTGTCCACTTTGCAAAATTGCGACCAGATTATTGTGCTGGAAGACGGGCGCATCACCGAAAAAGGCACCCATGACACTCTGGTTCGCAACCGCAAACTTTACACCTGGATTTACGAAAAACAGTTGCTGGAAGAGGAATTGGAGCAGGTGGATTAATTGCCTGTTTTTACGAATGTTACAGCGCATTAATTTGTTGGCTGTCATTCCTGCGAGGCACCTAGGGCGCTCCTTCGGAGCAGGATTCTCCTCATAAAAAAACACAGCCTTCGACTTCGCTCAGGCTGACCGTTATTCCGCTCAGGCTGACTGTCATTCCGCTCAAGATGACTATCATACCGAGTCCCGCTCACGGGAAAGCATTTGTAATGATCAAAATCAACTGTCGCAAAAAAAGGCAAGCCAGCGGCTTGCCCCAATAAAAAATATTGAAATTTTTCGAAATTTTATCCTGCCACAATCGCTTCCATCTGGTCGAGCAGTTCGTCCATTAATTTGGCGGTGGCGGCGATCGGTTCCGGCGAAGTCATGTCCACACCCGCATCTTTGAGCAAATTGATCGAATAATCCGAACAGCCGCGCGTCAAAAATCGCAGATATGCATCGCGTGCGGCAGTGTCGCCATCCAGAATTTTCCGCGACAGCGCGGTTGCCGCCGACAATCCCGTGGCATACTGATACACATAAAAATTGTAATAAAAATGGGGAATCCGGCACCAGTTGTGCGGATACAGCTCGTCCATTTCGAACACATCGCCGTAATAGCGGGCGTATAAATCGCGCATCATTTCCGTAAACAGATCGGCGGTCAGCGCCTCGCCGCTTTCGGCTTTTTCGTGAATTGCTTTCTCAAACGCGGCAAACAGCGATTGGATAAATACCGTTCCGCGAATGGTGTCCACATGCTGGTTGAGCAGGTAGAGTTTTTTCTGCGGATCGTCGGTGGTTTTGAGCAAATAATCCATCAACAGCGCCTCGTTCAGCGTGGAGGCGACTTCAGCCACAAAAATTGTGTAATTGCTGTAATGATACGGCTGGTGGCGATTTGTGTAAAACGAGTGCATCGCGTGCCCGAGTTCGTGCGCGATGGTGAACATGTTGTCCAGCGTTTTGTTGTAATTCAACAAAATATAGGGATGCACACCAAAAGTTGACCACGAATACGCGCCGGAACGCTTGCCCTGATTTTCGAAAACATCGATCCAGCCATCACGGAACGCGCTTTCCAGATCCGCCAGATAGCCGTCGCCGAGCGGCGCAAGCCCGTTGCGGATGGTATCCACCGCTTCGTTGTAGGGAATCTCCATTTTCATTTCGCTGAGCAGCGGCACGGACATATCCCACGGTTTCAGCGCATCCAGTTTGAGCATTTTTTTGCGCAGCGCCGAGTAGCGATGCAGCGGCTGCAAATTATCGCCGATGGTTTGCACTACGTTTTCATACACTTCGGCCGGAATATTGTCATCGTGGAGTGCGGCAGCCAGCGCACCGGGATATTGTCGCGCCTGTGCGAAAAACATGTTGCGTTTCACCGCGCCGGAAAGCGTGGCAGCCAGCGTGTTCGTCCATTTGCGATATTCGCCATACATCGCTACGTACGCGTCTTTGCGCACCCGTCGATCGGACGATTCCATCAGCACGCTCATGCGCCCTTTGGTCACCTCAATTTCTTGCCCGTTTTCATCGGTGATTGATGGAAATTTGATGTCCGCATTGTTGAACATGCTGAACACGTTATACGGCGACTGCGCGATTTCGCCGGTCATCGCCAGCAGCTTTTCCTGCTCCGGCGGCAACGTGTGGGCTTTGGCGCGCAAAATGTCTTCCAAATAGTGGCGATATTCGCCCAAACCGGCGGTTTCGCTGACATATTTCCGGAGATTGGCTTCGGGAATTGCCAGAATTTCCGGGCTAAAATACGATGCCGCCTGCCCGAATTTGACCGACAGCGAGGTGGCGCGATCGCGAAATCCCTGATAGGTGGACACGCGTGTATCCTGATCGCTTTTCAACCCGGCGTAAAGATAAAGTTGGTAGAGCAGCGCTTCCAATTCATCACGGGTTTGCAGCGCTTTCAGCAGCATTTCGCCGGACTCGCCGAGTTTGCCGGAAAATTCCTGCAGCTTCGGCAAACCGGATTCCACGGTTTTAAATGCGGCGTTCCAGCTATCGTCATCCGGAAAAATATCGCTCAATCGCCATTGATATTTGGCGTCCAATTCTTTTCGGTCGGGCAGCTTCCCGCCGCCGTTGTTCGCTGTTTCGAAAAAGGGATTGTTGAATCTCATGGGTTATCAAATCCGTTTAATTTTTTGTTTTTTATAGAGTTGTGGCCAACGCAAGGATAAAGGGTTAAGTATAAAGGATAAATTAATCCAGAATCCAGAATCCAGAATCCAGAATCCAGCCTACTGCAACCGCAAATCCTGCAGCCGTTTCCAGATTGCGCCGAGGCTATCGCGGAACAATTTGGTGAAGGGCAGGGCAATTTTTTCCTGCCACGGTGTCGGCTCGTGATATTCAATTTTGAGAATATCTGCATCTTTGCGTTTGCCGAGGAGCCAGTCATCGCTGGTGATCAATTCGTCCACCAATTTTAAATCGACTGCCTGAACGCCAAACCAGATTTCGCCGGTGGCGAGTTTTTCGATATCCAATTCCGGGCGATGCTGCACCACATGCGTTTTGAACAATCCGTGCATTTCGTTGAGTTCTTCGGTCAGTTTTTCGCGCCCTTTCGGGGTATTTTCGCCGAAAACCGTCAGCGTGCGTTTGAATTCGCCGGCGGTGATTTGTTCGTAATCGATATCCAGTTTTTTGAGCAACCGGTTGATGTTGGGCATCTCCGCAATCACGCCGATGGAGCCGACAATCGCGAACGGCGCCGCCACCAATTTATCGGCAACGCAAGCCATCATGTATCCGCCGCTGGCGGCAACTTTGTCCACCGATACAGTCAACGAAATGTTTCGCTCGCGGATGCGCTGCAATTGCGATGCGCCGAGTCCGTAACCGACCATCGTGCCGCCGCCGCTTTCGAGACGCACGATCACTTCATCTTTTTCGGTGGCGTTGGTTAAAATCGCGGTGATTTCCTTCCGCAGCGAATCGACCTGATTGGCGCCGACATCGCCCTCAAAATCCAGCACAAACACCCGTTTTTTGGGATCTTCCGGCTCTTTTTTCTGCTTTTTGGCTTTGGCTTTATCGTCCTTTTTTTCCTGTTTGAGAAAGCGCTTCCACTCCGAATCGCTCATCAAAAAACTCTTGAGCTGGCGCTCCATGTTGTCGTAGGTGTCATTCAGGTTTTTGATTTTAATGCGCGGACGCTCTTCCATAAATTCGCGCTGGCGAATAACGTTCACCGCAAAAGCGATCACAGCGACAACACCCAAAACGATGGTAATCGTTTTCGCCAGAAACAACCCGTATTCATACAAAAATTCGATCATTTAGATTTCCACATTATGATTGTTCACGTTTGGCGCGTTTGGCGGCTTCGCGCATTTGGACGAATTCGTCCAGATTTTCCACCATATCGCCGATGCCTTTGCCAAGCCAGGCGCCGCCGTCGATGGTCAGGCATTCGCCGGTGATATACGAGGCATACGGCGAACTCAGATAGAGCGCCGCCTGCGCTACTTCTTCCACACCTGCGAATCGTTTTAACGGCACTTTGTTGCGAATGTTCGCTTCGATTTCTTCTGTCGGCCACAGCCGCACTTTTGCGCCCTGCGAATCGAACGGTCCGGGTGCAATGGCGTTCACGCGGATGCCGTGCTGCGCCCATTCCACCGCAAGTGTGCGGGTCATTGCCAGCACGCCGGCTTTGGCGCTGGCGCTGTGAATCGTTCCCGGTCCGCCGGTCCAGGCGTAGGTTGCCAGAATGTTGAGAATTTGCCCGCTGTTGCGTTTGATCATTTCCTGCCCGATGATTTGCGAGCAGAAAAAGCTGCCGTTCAAAACGATATCGATCACCGATTTCCAGCCGCGCAGGGGCAATTTTTCCGCCGGATAAATGAAGTTGCCGGCAGCATTGTTCACCAGAATATCGATGCGCCCGAAACGCTCCATCACCGCTTTGGTGAATGTTTTGATCTGGTCAGTTTCGCGAACATCCAGTTGCCAGGTCATCACTTCCGCACCGGTTGTTTCGATATCCGCTTTGCCGGATTCGAGATGCTCCGCGCTGCGGCTGCAGATCACGATTTTCGCACCGTGTTTGGCGTACTGAACGGCTATGGCTTTGCCCAGTCCGGTGCCACCGCCGGTAACGATGGCAACTTGATCCTGCAAAATGGGTTTTTCAAACATGGGTTTTCGAAGGATAAAGGGTTAAGGATAACGGATAAATTGTAAGACAATTAACTTTCGACATTCTTTGCATTCTCTATTCCACGTTTTACTCTGGCTGGTAGTACAAAAAGAAAGGTGCCAAGGGCTTGAACAAAATCAATTAATCTTCTAGCATCTTCTGGATTCGGTAGTGGAGAATCGTTGTCAGAATGCCGTTGATCATTTGCCTCCAACCGCACTTCATGTGCCCAGTCTTCCATTTCTTTGGTAATAAGATGATTTTCAGCTGCTATTTTAATTCTATTATTTAGAGTTCCCTCTATAAGACCTTTCTCTTTGAGCATTGCATCAACAGAGCTTGCACATAACATGACTGCCCCCGCTGGTGAGTTAATACTATTAATAGCTTGCTCAAGATATTCTTTCGCTCTTTCTGGAAGGTTTTGATCCACTTTTTGAGGTTCAGGATATATCTGGATAATATCCTTATTGTTTTTGAGAGAAGACGCTGTAATTACTCCTCCACACGTTGAGCATTTATAACAAAACCAATTTCTTTCAGATTGACCTCGAAAATCAGTGGTTGTAAAATTACTGATTTGAGCAAGATTTGGCCTAGTTATCCCACAATGCGGACATCTATCAAGTAATAACTGTGCCCCTAAACCTGACATTGTTTACCTCTTTATATAACAATATTCAACCCACAATCCGCACAAACTGGTAATTTTTGCGCCCTTTGCGGAGCACCAGAAACTGCCCGTCGATGCTGTCGTTCAGCGTTACGGATTGGGTCATTTCGGTTTTGCGGTTGTTGAGATACACACCGCCGCCCTGCAACAGTCGCCGCGCTTCGCCTTTAGATTTTGCCACGCCGGATTCGGCCAGCAGATCGATCACACTCATGCCATCGCCTTCGAACGCGGTTTTGGCGATATCGCAGGATGGCACATCCTGAAAAATATCCTGTACTTCTGCGGCGCTCATGCCTTCAATTTCCCCGCCGAACAGCACTTGCGAGGCTTTTTCTGCACTGTCCACGCCGTTTTGTCCGTGCACCATTTGGGTCACTTCTTTTGCCAGCGTGCGTTGCGCTTCGCGCTGCTCCGGGCGTTCTTCAAGTGCAGATTGCAGTTCGGCAATTTCAGCCTGTTTCAGCCAGGTGAAGTATTTGAGATAGGGCAGCACGTCCGCGTCATCCGTGTTCAGCCAGAATTGGTAGAAGCGATATGGCGATGTCAATGCCGCATCCAGCCACACCGCACCGGCTTCAGTTTTCCCGAACTTCACTCCGGTGGACGTAGTTACCAACGGCGAAACAAGCCCGTAAGCTTTGGCACCGCGTAACCTGCGCACCAGATCCGCACCGGAAACGATGTTCCCCCATTGGTCGCTACCGCCCATTTGCAACCGGCAATTGTGGCGATCGTAAAGCACCAGATAATCATACGATTGCAGTAAACTGTAGCTGAATTCGGTGAACGAGATCCCGTCTTCTGATTCGATGCGCCGTTTAACAGATTCTTTTGCAAGCATCGAATTTACCGTGAAATATTTGCCGACATCCCGCAAAAAATCCACAAAGCTGATGCTGCCCAGCCAATCGATATTGTTCAGCAATTTGGCAGGATTCTGTTTCGCATCGAAATCCAGAAAGCGGGCGAGCTGGTCGCGAATACCGGCAACATTTTCCTCGACATCCGTTTTGGTGAGCAACTGGCGCTCTTTGGTTTTGCCGCTGGGATCGCCGATGAGCCCGGTGCCGCCGCCAACCAGCGCGATGGGCGTGTGCCCGAATCGTTGAAATCGCGCCAAATTCATTATCTGCAACAAATTGCCAACATGCAGGCTTTTTGCCGTGGGATCGAACCCGATATATCCGGTCAATTTTTCTTTCACGATAACTTCTTCCACACCTTCGGTTGCGTCGTACAATGCGCCGCGCCACTTCAATTCGTCATACAAGCTCATGAATCCCAATCCTCTGTTCAGAACATTTGATAATTATGAAACGATCAAAAATTAGTATTACCCGTAGTAGTAGAGGCAATTCATGAATTGCCTCTACTACTACTCACCGAACGCGGTATTGTTTCTCCAGCCGCTTCATTTCGCGATGCTGGTCGCGTTCCGCGATATCGTGCCGTTTGTCGTATTTGCGTTTCCCGCTGGCCAACCCGATTTCAATTTTTGCCCAGCCATTTTTGAAATATACTTTCAGCGGAATCAGCGTTATGCCTTTTTCCAGCACTTTGCGGTATAATTTGCTGATTTCGTCACGATTGAGCAGCAATTTCCGTTTGGCGGTCGGGTCGTGCGTTACGTATCCCTGATTGTCGTACAGGCTGATATTCAACCCGATAATCCACATTTCATCTTTGATCACCCGGCAATAGCTGTCGGTGATGTTGCATTTACCCGCCCGCAGCGATTTTACTTCGGTGCCTTTGAGCACCAAACCGGCTTCCACGGTGTCGGAAATGTGATAATCGAACCGCGCCTTTTTGTTGGTGGTTACGATTTTTATATTGTTGTTTTCTGCTGACATATTCAAATTCCTCAATAAGTTAGCAAAAATAGAGAAAGACGCTCCGGTATTCAAGTAAAATGTGAATCTGAATTTGAGAAATTCCTCGAAAAATTGGTACGGCAACACCATTTACGATGCACCCAAAATGGCAAATTAATACGGATTCAAAATAAATCTAATCTAATTGGCATCATTTTCCGATTAAAATTAAAGACAAAGGAGTCTTAAATATTAATACTGAAGGGAATAAAAAATGCACGGTGTCGTTCACTATCATTTAAAGCAATTTGTGATAAAACATGCCGGTGAACCGGCGTGGCATGCCATTTTAGATGAAGCCGGAATCGGGAATAAAAATTATCTGATAACCAAAATTTATCCGGACGAGGAAACCATCTCGATTATCAAAACTGCGGCAAGACTCACCCGCACTCCGGCAGTCACAATTCTCGAAGAATTCGGAAAATTTCTGGTTCCTGAATTGATGAATAGCTACAAAGCATTAATTCGCCCGGACTGGAAAACCATGGAATTGTTGCTCAACACCGAGGATACCATCCACCGGGTAGTACGGCTGCGCAATCCCGGCGCACAACCACCCAAGCTTGATTTCCGGCAAACCGGACCGAACGAGCTGCTGTTTTTCTATTCCTCTCCCAGACGAATGTCCGCGCTGGCAAAAGGAATGATACAAGGTGTTGCCAATTTTTATAATGAGCAAATTTCAATCCGCGAGGATAAAAAACCCGACGGAACCAATACAATGAAAATCACGATTTTGTAAATGAGGTGAGTTGCACTGCCCGAAAAAAAACCGCTGTTTGCGTAGCGAGCAGCGGGGTTTTTATGCCGCAAGCCGTCAAATAATGCCAACGCTCAACGCTAAACCCAATACAATCAGCAAGATAGAAACAATCGCTTGAACAACATTCATCGTAATTTTTGTGAGTAATTTGCTACCGATGTATGCACCCAAAAACGCGGTGAGCATCGCGGCAATCAACAGCAAATAATTGCCCTCGAAATGCTGACCGGAAAATCGTTCGCTGTAAATGAAAATCCGGGAGATATCGATCACGCAAGCGATCACTACGCCGGTGGCGATGAACGCTTCTTTCGTGAGTCCGGCACGCAGCAAAAAGATGGATCGCAACGCGCCCTGATGCCCGGAAAGCCCGCCGAAAAATCCGCTGAGTGCGCCGCCAAACGGTAGCCATTTTTGTTCGAGAGAGAAATTTTTGAGGTTCGGCAGAATTTCCACAATCGCAAAAAGGATCATCAAAATGCCGATGGTCAAATTAACCGGTGTGATTGAAAAGCTGAAACCGGCAAGCTGCCAGTTGAAAATTGCCGGTAAATCTGCGATAAAAAGCAACATTTTCGCGCCGATCAGCGCTGCAAAAATTGCCGGAAAACCGAAACGCATCGCAACAGATTTATCCGCATGTTTGCCGAGCAGCGCAAATTTGAAGAGATTATTGGCAAGGTGCACAACTGCCGTCATCCCGACGGCAACTTCGGCGGGGAAAAACAGCGCAAATGCCGGCAGCAGCAACGTTCCCAACCCGAATCCGGAGAACAGGGTCAGCCCCGCTGCAATCAGCGAAACGCCGCAAATAATCAGATATTCCATTTGAATATCCTTTATTAAAACAGATTGCGAATAATTTCGTACGCGCCAACATATGTGCCAATCAGGCTGCCGAGACTGGTGAGAATGAATACGAGAAACACCCGTAACAACTTGTTTTTCCACCAGTTACGTGGTTCGGCAATATGCTCGCTGACCGTCTGAAATTCCCGCACAACCGGTGGCTGCAAATACGCCTGAACAAACGCGCAAACATATCCGGCGCCAATCACCGGCGTTAAACTGGTGAACGGTGCGGCAAAAAATCCGGTCACGATGGTCAGCGGATGCGCCAGCGCGGCAATGCCGCCAATTGCACAGGGAATGCCGTTCGCCAAAAACCAATACAGCGCGTTGTCGCCCGCCGCGCCCAGCCCTTTGCTCCAGCCGATATATGCGATCGAGGCGATAATAATCGCCGGAATTCCCCAGCCAACCACTTTCCACACTGGCGACATCGGCGGGATTTTTTCGATTTCCGCCAGATCGCGGGTGCGATGGTTTTTTAACGTTTCCAGCATACCCTGAACGTGACCGGCACCGACAATCGCCACAATTTTGTCACCTTTGGCATCGCGGATTTTTTGGGCGAGATAGCTATCGCGCTCGTCAATCAGCACGGTTTTTAGGGTGGGCATGGCTTTGCCCATTTCGGCAATCAGCTCGGTGAGCACATCTTTTTGGCGGATTTCCGCCAGCTGTTCTTCGGAAATTTCCTGCTTTTCGAAAACACCCGCAAATCCCGCGGTGAGCAGTTTGGCTTTGTCCACAAACGTCATCGAATTCCATGCGCGGCGCAGCGTGATGCGAATATCGCGGTCGCACAGCGCGATGGGAATATTGTTGTCTTCCGCAGCTTTCACGGCTTCCAGCAGCTCAACGCCGGGCTGAACGCCCAGTTGCTGCCCGAGCCGTTTTTGATACGATGCCAACAGCAAATTGATGAGCAGCGTCGCCAATTGTTTTTGGCGAATCACCGATTTCAGATCGAGATTTTCCCATTTGCGCTGTTCGGCGAGCGATTTGTATCGCTGCTGATCCAGTTCGACGCAAACGGTGTCCGGCTGCTCTTTTTCGATCACTTCGCGCACCAGCCGGGCGGATTCTTTGGAGATATGCGCCGTGCCAACCAGAATAAATTTGCGGTTGTCCAGTTCCACAACGTGAACATCGGATGAGTATGTTTCTTCGGGAATTTGTTCGGTCATATTTTTCGATTCTCTCTTTTTTGGCGATCAAAAATCGCACAGAAACCGCAACTTTCCAAATGGAAAAATTTGAAAAAAGATACAAAATTACCGCAAAATTGCTTTAGCCGCAAATGAGTACCTGCAGACAAAATTTGGTGGTAAGTAACAGTTTGGAGATAGGATTTCTATCGTTTTTTCCGCTTTCGGGGACTGGCTGAATGTTCACCCGCCGGTTTTGTGACTTGCACTTCCGGTTCGCCATTTTTTTTTGCCCGATAAATCAGCCAAATACCCAGCAACACAAACGGGATGCTCAGCCACTGCCCCATTTTCAGCGGAATGGTGGCTTCCCACGCTTCCTGAAATTCTTTTAAAAATTCCACAAAAAAACGAAATCCAAAAATCCCGACAAAAAAAATACCGAGCAGCAATCCGCGTTCGGTGCGCTCTTTTTTGGATTGGTAAATTTTGTATAAGAATATAAAAATCAATAGGTAAGCGATGGCTTCGTATAATTGGGCGGGATGCCGCGCGACCGGATTCATCGCGTATTGCGTGTTGTTCATCTGCTCATACAGCGGAAATTTGAATCCCCACGGCATGGCTGTCGGGCTGCCGACGATTTCGGAATTGAACAAATTGCCGAGCCGGATAAAAAATCCGGCCAGCGCAACCACAATTACCACACGATCGATCACCCATAAAAACGGCTGATCCGGGCGTTTCCGGGAATACAGATACAGCGCAATCGGAATGCCGATTGCCGCGCCGTGGCTGGCTAATCCGCCTTCCCAAACCTTGAGGATTTCGATGGGATTACTGAAATAAAATCCGGGGCTGTAAAAAAGCACGTGCCCCAATCGCGCACCAAAAACCGTGGCGATAAATGTGAAGAGAAACAGATCCTCCACATCGCTTTCGGGCTTGCCTTCCTGGCGGAAAAATTTGCGCGTCAAATAGTAGCCGGCTAAAAATGCCAGCATAAACATCAGGCTGTACCAGCGTAAGGTAACCGGACCGATGGAGAATACTTCCCGGCTCACATTCCATTCAATCAATTGTTTTTCCTGTCAATTTTCGGAACGGTAACACGTTCCTCGCATGTTTGTTTGATGACCAAAACCGGCAGAGTTTCAGACAATCCGTGCTTCGGTGTTCACATCAAAGAAATAGAGCTTGCCCAAATCCAGCGCGAACGAGAAATTTTCCCGCACCGTATAGGTTTGCTCCGGCGATGTGCGCATGCACAAATTTTCATTTCCGGCGTTGAAATAGACAAAAATTTCGTTGCCGATCGGTTCGACCACATCAATATTGGTTTCCTGTGTTTCAGAAATCAGCCGTCCATTTTTGTTGCGCACGTCGTGCAAATGTTCCGGGCGAACGCCCAAAATGACTTCCTGTGCACCGTGTTTCTGGAGTAATGCGGCTTTGTCTTCCGGCAGGGTAATTTGCAATTTGCCGGACTGGAACTGCATTTTGCCGGAATTCACCAGCTGTCCGCGAATAAAATTCATTGCCGGGCTGCCGATAAATCCGGCCACAAACAGGTTAGCCGGCTGATTATACAAATTCAGCGGCGAATCGACCTGCTGGATAACGCCATCTTTGAGCACTACAATTTTGTCGCCCATGGTCATCGCTTCGATCTGATCGTGGGTCACATAAATCATGGTGGATTGCAGGCGGGTGTGCAGCCGGTTGATTTCGATGCGCATTTGCACGCGCAATTTGGCATCGAGATTGGAGAGCGGTTCGTCGAACAAAAAAACTTTCGGTTTGCGAACAATGGCGCGACCGAGCGCCACACGCTGGCGTTGTCCGCCGGAAAGCGCTTTCGGTTTGCGCTGCAAATATTCACGGATACCCAAAATTTCCGAAGCGTCTTCCACCCGTTTCTGGATATCTTCTTTGGGGAATTTGCGCAGTTTCAGCCCGAACGCCATGTTGTCGAAAACGCTCATGTGCGGATAGAGCGCGTAATTCTGGAACACCATCGCAATATCGCGATCTTTCGGCGGAACGTCGTTCACTTTACGACCGTCGATCACCAAATCGCCGCCGGAAATTTCTTCCAAACCGGCAATCATTCGCAGCAAAGTAGATTTGCCGCAACCGGACGGTCCGACCAGCACTACAAATTCTTTGTCTTCAATAATGAGGTTTGCGTTTTTGATCGCGTGGACATTTTTGTCGTAATATTTATTGACATTTTGCAGTTCAACACGTGCCACTGGACTCTCCTTTTTGAATTCTGTTGGCATCTTATAGCCCCAAAAAATAGGCTTTTTGGGGCATATATGCAAGGTTTTTCGTGAGGTCCGAATTATGGCAACGTATCAAAATATTATTGTAAAACAGGCACTTTTTCGGATAACGTGATGCGTATTTTCCACACCGCAATTGGCGCAGAATGGTAAAAAAGCTGCCAATTACTGATGATCAACGCGATCTTTTTTAAACACTGAAAAATCAATGAGGCTTGCCGGGTTGAGCGCTTTATCATTATTCAACACTTCAAAATGCAGGTGCGGCGCAGTTGACAAACCGGTACTGCCGACTTTTCCGATCATTTCACCGGCTTTTACAATTTGACCGTTTTGAACTAACAGCGTATCCATTGCACTATAACGGGTTAAATAGCCATCCGGATGCACCAGTTCAACCAGCAAACCGTATCCTCCTTTTCTGTCGGAAAAAACAACTTTCCCGTCTGCGGCTGCGAAAACCGCTATCCCTTTCGGTGCAGCAACATCCACTCCCCGATGGAACTGTTTCTTTTTGGTAACAGGATGAATGCGATCCCCGAAATCAGAGCTGATGTATCCTTGATGGATAGGCAAAACCCATTTGATTTCCGGTTCATCCGGCGCTTCTGCGGCATGTAGCTTATTTAATGATGGTGATAAATTTGCCATCGGCAGCAAAAAACATCCCAACATAACCAGTAAAAATGTGGTGACAAATACGGATTTTCTGGTTTGCATTGCTTTTCCCCTTTTGATATCGTTTATGCGTTGAAACAGTTGTTTTTGTTGTTTTCCAAACCCGGCTGTCCATTCCGGCGTTACTCCGCCAAACAGGTTTAATTGAAGAATTTGAAGCATACTTTTTCCATATTCCCTGGCGGAAATTACATTTTTCGATAAAACCATACGATCACAAATTCTCTCACGTGCGTAACCCATTTGCCTGATCGCATACCAGCTAACCGGGTGAAAGAAGAAAACAATTTGTATCAGGTTTTGTAGTTTGATCCACATGGCATCGAAACGCTTGATGTGCGCTGCTTCGTGAGCGATAACTGCATTTAAAACAGATGGTTGGCTGTTTTGGATCAACTGCTTTGGCAAAAAAATTACCGGGCGAAATACGCCCATTGTAAAAGGAGAGAGAAAATTATCCGAACAAACGAGTTGGATCGACCGGCGAATGCGGAAATGGTGTCGCCAATTGTCAACGAGAAGTTGCAGTTGCGCATCGTGAATGACTGAAGCCTGTCGCACCACGCGTTTAATTCGGACAAGCTGCCAGAATAATATTCCGCCAAACAATACGCCACCGATAAACCAACTGATGGTAAAATATGTGCGCCAGGAAAAAGGCGTTCGGTTACTCTGAACCGACGCAATATCGCCTGCTGTGTTTTGATCCGGCTGAATCACGATTGGCTGATTGGCTGTATCTGTCAAAATATTGTTTTTTAACGACGAAATCACTCCGGTGGAATCTTCGAGATAAACTAACAGTTGATCGAGCCCGTTACGCGCACTATATGTAAATGAGACATCCAAAGGCAGGACAAAACGGAGCAGAACCAACGCCCATAATCCATAGTGCATCAATGGAAAACGCTTACGAATAAGCAACGACAACAGTAAAACAGGCACAAAAACCAGTGTCGTATAAAATGCTTGTTGTCGCAAAAAGTGAAATATGGCATCGCAAACAGATGTGAATTCAAGAATGATGTCCGGCATTATTCGTTCTCCTCATCTTCCGGGTTTTCGGCTAACAGACGAGAAAGCTCTTCAATTTCTTCGGCAGAAACCAATTTGCTGCGGGCAAACAAAGCGATCACTGAGCCGTAATCCAATTCCAACACCCGGTCAGCAAAATATTTTACCATCTTTACCAATCCCACCGGTTTTGAAATAAGCGGCTTATAAATGAACACACCGTGAAAATTTTTTCGGACAAGCAATTCTTTTTTGACCATCCGATCCATCATTGTTTTTGTGGTGGAATAAGCCCATTTGTTGGCTGCGCTTAATTGATCGTGAACTTCCCGCACACTTTGCTGCCCATTTTGCCATAATACACTGAGGATATCGTATTCCGCTTTTGAGAGATCGGGGAAAATGTTTTCTGAAGACATAACAACCTCGCTAATTATTAAATACATCGTTACAATGTAACAACACTGCGAATATAAACAAGCATCTGTGAAAATGTCAAGATTTTTTTTCGGGATGTGAAAATTTTAGCGGTCTTATGCGAGGGAAATATCCGGTTCGCATAATAGCAAACCGGATGTGCAATAATTTTTTCTCAAATATTTAGCTTTGCAGCTGCAAAAAATTGCCATCGGAATTTCTACGGGAGCAATAAAAATGGCTACTGGCAAGTGATGTCGATCAGCCCGTTATCGAGCGTATCCCAGCAATGCCGGTCGGCGTCACCAAAATGCATCGGATCGATGATATTCCCGTGAAAATCACTGCGATTCCATTCGATATTGGTCAGGTTGTTCAGCTCAACATTCCAGATATCATAAAATGCGTTGAATGGCGAATTATTGGTAATACCGTAAAAAATATAACCGCCGTTTCCGGGATTGTTGGGGATGACATTTGTGTAACGCACATCCGCTGTGCCCTGCTGCGGGTTGCGATGCCACAAAATATCGAGATACGGTTTGGGATCGTTTGGCGAAAAGTTCAGTTGCCAGGTGCCCTCGGTCGCGGTGAGATTGGACACGCCGGTAAACCACAGAAAATCGGTGTATTGGTTGGGTTTGGTGATGCGCATTTCCCAATTGATTTCGTTGTTTTCGGCGAACGCGCGCAGCTTTGCGCTGTTCCCGATGCCAAAATTGTATGCCCACACCCACGATCCGTCACTTTGCTGCACCGGTTCATGTTTGAAAGATTCCACAAACGCGGCAACCGGAATCGCCAGATTAACCGTGATGACCACATTCCAGACACCCACTTTGAAACCCGCCCAACGCCAGTTGGCGTCCTGTTGCTGGATGGCATTTCCGTTAATTTTCGGCAATGCGGCGGTTGTATCGAAGCTGTTAAAATCGATCAGAAATGTGGACAGCGGCGGAATTTCCGGCGCTTCCTCCTGCGGATTGGTTGATGCTTTGTCATCGCATCCGGCAAAAAATATCAGCAAGGCTGCAAACAAAACCGGCAGCCCAAACCTGTTGTGTTGATTCATTGTTTTCATGACATATTCCTCCATTGGTTGTGTTCCGTTTTCCCATGGATTATAAAACAAATTGGATGCCACATTTTTAACGCCGTATCAGCAGTTACGCAAGTGACTGTTTTTCAATCACTTGCGTTGATATTTTTCGATGTCGGGTTTCCAAATGAGGGTGTGAATAATACTCACAGTAGCGGCAAAATCATCACAGGTTAGTCGTTCAGCGCCATCAACAAATCTTTGGTGGCGCGACCGCGACCCATCGTGTATAAATGGATACCGGGCACTTTGTAATCGATCAATTGTTTGCACAGTGTTGAAATTTTTTCCGTGGCAACCTTGCGTGCCTGCTCCGGTGTTTTGGCGGCTTCCATCCCATCCACAATTTCGTTGGGAATGGTCACGTGGAATGTCCGGGGAATAGCGTGCAATTGTTTAACGCTGGACAGCGGTTTTATTCCCGGAATAATCGGAACGGCGATGCCAGCATCGCGGGCTTTTTCCACAAAATTTTTGTAATACGAAAAATCGAAAAACATTTGGGTGATGATGTAATGCGCCCCTTGCTCCACCTTTTTTTTGAGGTGCAGCAAATCTTTTTCGCTATTCGGCGATTCAAAATGTTTCTCCGGATATCCGGCAACGCCGATACAAAAATTGGTCGGCTGCGGATCTTCCAGATCTTCGATGTATAATCCGCGGTTCATATCGGTGATTTGTTTGACCAATTCCCACGCGAACCGGTGCCCGCCTTTTTCCGGAATAAACTGGTTGTAGCCCAACGGCGGATCGCCCCGCAGCGCCAGAATATTGTGCAAACCGAGGTAATGCAAATCGATCAGCGCATCTTCGGTTTCGTATTTATCGAAACCGCCGCAGCTAAAATGCGGGACCATATCAATATTATAGCGGTTGGCAATGGATGCGCAAATCCCCACCGTTCCCGGTTTTTTGCGTTTCGGCACCCGGTGAATCACTCCGTCAATTTCTTCGTAAACCACTTGCGGCTGGTGATAAGTAACATTAATAAAAGCCGGATTGAACGGCATTAATTCATCCAGCGTTGTGTATAATTCATCGATGCTCGTGCCTTTATTTGGCGGCGTTATCTCCAATGAAATCAACATTTTTTTGGCATTTTTCAGCGCGTCAATAACATGCATTTCTGTTTGGATTCCTTTTCAACTAATGAACGGGTAATTACGGAAATGCCCGGCGCTGCCGCTTACCGGCAGATTCCGGGCATTTATCCGAACGTTGGTTATGGCGAATCAGCCTTTCTTTTCGGTGTCCGCTTTCTTTTCGCTATCCGGTTTCTTTTTGGCTTTCTGTTCGTAAACGAGATTGCTTTCCGTTACCGTCGCTTTGATGATATCTTTCTCATTACTGTCATCTTTGCGGACGCGCTGTTTTACCTGATACAGTTTGTCGTTATCGATGATATTGCGGAAACGCTTCTCAAAATTTTTGAGCGACATCCCGCAGGTGGCGGCATATTTTGCCAATTCATGCGGATCTTCAAAATCGGATTTGTTCAGGCGCAGCATGTATCGCCGGGCGATAAAGAACGATTCCGCACTGACATCCACCATCCGCACTTTGGTGCGTTTGGTTGTGGGATCGATAATATCTTTAAAATACAGCGGCACAAAATGCCCTTCCTGAATAGAAACCATTGCCGCGTTGCCGCCTTCCAGCACAAATTGGGCGGCGCAAAAACCGAGGTCGCGGGTGTATTCCATGTCGAACGGGATGGGGTCGGCGCAGCGAAGTTCGTAGCCGATATTTTTGGCGACGATCGTGGTTTTCAGCGAAAGCTCTTTCAATTTTGCCTGAACATGATATTTGAGGATCTCGCCAAAGTTCACTTCGGCAAGCCGGACGTTATCGTGCGCATCGCGCTCCACATTCAGCAGCACTTCCAGATCCGCCGGATCCAGCCGCTCCACCAAACCTTCCGCGATGATGGCCACACCGTCCGAACGGCCGTAGCTCATCCGTTTGATGATGGCGCCAACCAGAATATCCACCATTTGATCCAGCCGGATGGTATCGTTCGGGAATTCTTCGGGAATAAGCGTCAGTGTTGCGCCGGCAGCTTTCCCGATGCCCAATGCCAGGTGCCCGGCTTTGCGACCCATGGATACCACAAAATACCAGCGGGATGTGGTTTGGGCATCTACCATCAGGCTTTTGACAATTTCCACGCCGATGTGCCGGGCGGTTTGGTAGCCAAAAGTAGGGATGCCGTGCGGTAAATCCAGATCGTTATCGATGGTTTTGGGAACGTGGCAAACCCGGATGCGACCGGCAGCCATTTCTTCCACCTTCAGCGCGCTGTATGCGGTGTCGTCACCACCGATGGTGATCAGTTTATCCACATTCAAACGCAACAGCGATGTAACGGTATTTTCCAGATGTTTGTCGTCTTTGGTCGGGTTATCGCGGGCGATGCCAATATATGATCCACCTCGGAAGTGAATCCGGCTGGTGTTATCGATTGTCAGTTCGCGGGTATGATCGATATCTCCCTGCATTAACCATTTGAATCCGTCTAAAACACCAACAACTTCCACACCTTCAAGAATGGCGCGAATGGTGGCAGCACTGATAACACTATTGATACCCGGCGCAGGTCCCCCACCCACTAAAATAGCCAATTTTTTTGGCGCACGAGACATAAACAACTCCTTTCTTAAAATCTGCCGACGGCAGAAATACTGCATAATTCCTGTTTATTCGCTTAAAAATATGTCCATCAGAACGTGCAAAATTAACCCGAAACTGAAGTAAATTCAAACAGATTATCGGATAATTTTATTTACGCAGACGTATCTGCCCTGCACACATCGGTAGTCCCGGGTTTCTTCTTATTTCGTTGCTTTTTGCGTTATCTTTCACAAAATTTCAACATCTTTTTGTAATATCTACTTAATTTCACAGAAACCCGTTTTTAATGGTTTCGCAAATAGGTTAACTGCTATTGGAGGACTGATGAAACGTTTTCAGTTAAACTGGGTTTGTGCACTGTTTGCCGTTGTTCTGGCTGTATCTCCGGTTTTTGCCGGCGGTTTCAGTATTTATGAACAAGGTGGACGCGCAATGGGGCTTGCGGGTGCATTTGCCGCTCGTGCAGATGATGCATCTGCCATGTTTTACAATCCCGCCGGGATTGCATTTTTGGATGGTACGCATTTTTACGGTGGCGTAACGCTGATTTTGCCTACCGCAAAATTTGCCGGAATCACACCGTATCCGGGATTTGGAGTGCAGGAAGAAACCAAAGACCGTGTTTTCACACCACCAACCTTTTTTATCACCCATCGTTTGGGCCAAAAACTGGGTATCGGATTTGGGGTTTACGTGCCGTACGGGCTCGGCGTAGAATGGGATAAACGCGATGAATTTACCGGTCGCTATATTTCCCAAAACGCAGAGCTGCAATCGTTTTATTTTGCACCGGAAGTCGCATATCAACTGACCGACAAACTGGCGATAGCCGGCGGCGCACAATTCGTTTATTCAACTGTAAAACTGGAACGCGCGCTCAGCCAGCCGTTTAACGGCGCGGTGCTGGATGTGGCAACACTGGAACTCACCGGCGATAACGGCGGTAGTTTTGCTTTCGATTTCAGCGCGATGTACAAAGCGACGGACAAACTGCAGTTTGGCGGTGTTTATCGCAGCAAAGTTACCAACGATTATACCGGCGATGCCGATTTCACCCAGGTTTCCACCGGCGATGCAACGCTGGATGCCATCATCGCAGCCGGATTGCCGGCCAACAGCAGCGGCGAAAACCTCATCGGCGTGGCAACCAAAATCAAATTTCCGTGGCAGGCAGCTGCCGGCGTTATGTTCCGCGCAACCGATAAACTGATTCTGGAATTTGACTTAACCCGTTTTGGCTGGTCGCAATTTGACGAACTGCCGTTCGATTTCGCAGCCGAAGAAGCCGATGGCGACGTCAACACACCGGAAAATTCGATTGTGGTTGAAGACTACGATGATGTAAACCAGTATCGCTTTGGCGCAGAATATCTGGCTTCGCCGAAACTGTCGCTTCGCGCCGGTTATCTGTACGACACCACGCCGCAGCCGACCAAATCGCTGAGCGTTTTGCTGCCGGATGCCAATCGTCACGACATTACCGTTGGTTTCGGATACGATACCGGTAAATTTACCATCGATGGCGCTTACATGATTATTCTCGCCAAAGAACGCTCCACCGAAGGATTGAATTTGGATAACTACAACGGCACCTTTAATTTTGGCGCTCAATTGTATGGATTAAGCCTGGGATACCGGCTGTAACGAACTATCGCAAACAAACGTAACCTTTTGTTTATAAAGGAGTAAAAAATGAGTATAACACGTCTATTTTTTCGCCTGATGTTGCTGTCCGGGCTGTTCTTCTTCATTGGCTGCGAGGTCGATCAGCCAGTGGTGAATGCGCCGGACACCGTCGTTGCCGGCGATGCGGATTTTACAACCGTTGTGGCAATCGGCAACAGCCTTACCGCCGGTTTTCAGGATGGCTACTGGATCGGATCGAAAGCGGTAAACAGCTATCCGGCAATGATTGCCCGGCAAATGGGCAAAACCGTCGGCACCGATGCAGGCAGCGATTTCGTTTATCCGAATATTGCGGATCCGGGCGTTGGCACCAAATTAACCCTGCAAGGTTTCGACGCAAACGGCAGCCCGATTCTCGGACGTTCCTCCGTGCTCAGCTTGCCGTCCAATATCACTTACGGCGCGCCGTTTAACAACCTTGCCGTTCCCGGCGCACTTTCGGTTGATGCGCTGCAAGCAACCAACCAGGCAACTTCCGCAGGCAATAACCAATTGTTTGAAATGGTGTTACGCAACGGATTATCGCCGGCAATCAGCGGTACGCAACTGCAGCAGGCCATATCGCTCAACCCCACATTTGTAATTTTGTGGATCGGCAATAACGATGTGCTCGGCGCTGCAACTTCCGGCAACACCACACCGGGATTGCCCACATCGCAAGCCAATTTCCAGCAAATTTTCACGGGAATTATGGGTGGATTGAAAACCGCATTGCCGAACGTAAAAGGCGTTGTGGCGAACATTCCGGATGTGACATCGATTCCGTATGTTACCACCGTTCCGTATATGGTGCCTGTTCCGGGTGTTGGTAATGTGGCGCTGGTCATCCAAAAAGGTGACGGCAGCATCGGACAGGCAACCGCCGCCGATCGTATTTTGTTGCCCGCCAGCGCCGTTATCGGCGATGTTTCCGGCACTTACGGTCCCGCTGGCGTTCCGGTTGGCTTAAACGCCGCCGCACCGCTGCCCAACAGCCTCGTGCTGGACGCAGCCGAAATTGACGTCATCAACGCAGCGGTTGCCGGTTACAACACCATCATCGCCAATCTCGCGGAGCAGTTTGATTTCGCATTGGTAGATGCCAACACCATTCTGGATGAAGCCACAGCTACCGGTCTGGAAATTGGCGGCATAACTTACACCACCGAATTTATCACCGGCGGTATTTTCAGCCTCGATGGCGTGCACCCGAATACTTTGGGTTACAGCATCGTTGCCAATTCATTTATCGAAGCGATCAATGCAAAATACGGCAGCGAAGTGCCTTTTGTGGACATGCGCGGGTTTTTCGCAAACGCTCAATAACCTGCATAAATCATTACTTTTTTTTCAGCCGCCGGGAATTTTCCGGCGGCTTTTTTTTGCCCGGCTCGCGATTGATTTATGTTAAAAAATGGTTTATCTTTTCGAAATCGCTCGAAAAAAAATCCGGAGGACGGCAATGAACCGGGCAGAAGTTTTGCAATTATTACAGAAAAACCGTAACGAACGCGGTGTGGCAAATTGGGAAAAATTGCCTGCAATTCCCGGTTTGGGCAGCTTCGGTATCGGATTAACCCAGCTCAAATCACTCGCCAAAACCGTCGGAAAAAATCATGATCTGGCGCTGGAATTATGGCAGGAACCCAATTACGATGCCCGAATTATAGCGGTGCTCATCGATGAGCCCAAAAAAGTAACTCGCGAGCAGGTCGAATTACAGGTTCAGGAATTGTTGCATTGGGGATTTGCCCATGTTTTCTGCAGCGTGTTGCTGCCCAAAGTATCGTTCTGCCAACCGCTTGCGGAGGAATGGATGAACAGCAGCGACAGCCTGAAACGCAGTTGCGGCTTCCGGCTGCTGTACCAGATCGCCAAAGATGACAAAAAATTACCCGATGAATATTTTTTACCATACATCGAGCGCATCGAGCGGGAGTTGCAAACGGAGGAAAATTTTGTAAAAGACGGCATGAACAGCGCGTTGCTGATCATCGGGCAGCGCAGTAAACCGTTGTACGAACGCAGCGTTGCCGCTGCCCGCGCTATCGGCAAAGTAACGGTAGATTACGGCGACAATTCCTGCCAGGCGATGGATGTGCTGGCGCACCTCACCGGTGACCGTATCCGCAGCAAATTCGAAAATTGATTGATCGAACAATCGGCTTCAGCCAAACATTTCAACAAACAGTGCGTTGGCAAATTTTGCCGTTTGTATCCCCGCAACAGATCGTGTTTTACCGCCATGTGTGATCACCGTCTATTCCGCTTCTGTTTCATCGCATATATTTAAACCAGATCTCAGACATTTTTCCACCAACAGAACCTCTTGTTTTTACTTCGCTTACACACTTGTCCAAACGTCCGATACCGCAAATCAGTTGGGAGAAAACCATGAAAAACCGATGGTTTATTCTTTATATCATCTTTGGATTTAACATGATTTTATTTGCGCAACATGCGGAAGTAGCCGGCACTGTGCATTCCTCCGCATCGCAAATTTCATATAAACTTCAGTCGTACCAAATTGGCTCTGGCGGCGTTATCGGCGCAACGAGCAGCGCGCTGGCAATGATTGCCAACACCGGATTACCGTTGGGCGGTTCAGCCGCAAACGACCAATTTCGTCTGTTTAGCGGATTTTGGTTTTTCGGCAATTTTCTGGTTGGCGTAGATCAGCCAGAGCTGCCGCAACTGCCTGCGACATTTTCGCTTGAGCAAAACTATCCCAACCCCTTTAATCCGACAACCACGATTCGATATCAATTGCCCGTGCCCGGCGAAGTGCGCATCGAAATTTTCAATATTTTGGGACAGCGAATCACCGTGCTGGCACAACAAAACCAACCTGCCGGCAGCTTCGAATTACAGTGGGATGGCAAAAATGACACCGGTTTTCCGGTTGCATCCGGTCATTATTATTACCGGATTATGGCCAAACCCAGCGGCGGAGAAATGTTTTCAGATATCAAAAAAATGCTGTTTATCAAATAACGGAACGGCGTTAGGGAAACGAATTTTCTGGAGGAAACAAGATGTTTACACATAAATTTGTCGCTAAAATTTTATGTATTTCGATTTTCACCATTTGCACCGGATTTTCCCAGGAGAAGCCAAAATTGCCACGAAATCAGAAAACGCAACAAATTTCTTCACAAAATGCCCAAAAAGAAATGACGTATCAGGGATACCTGACCGATGACCAGTTGAACCCTGTCAACGGTTCGCACAACCTGACCTTTCGTTTTTACAACACGGAAACCGGCGGCGATGCGCTGTGGAGCGAAACCCATGAAAATGTTAATGTTATCAGCGGTTTATTTCTGGTTATTCTGGGCAGCACAAACGCGCTGGATCTGCCATTCGACGAGCAATACTGGCTGGGAATTCAGGTGGATGATACCGCGGAGTTGACGCCGCGAATCCGCATGACCAGCGTGGCAACCAGCCTGCACAGCCTTACCGCAGCGCTGGCAACCGATATTCAGGATGCGATTGTCACCAGTTCCAAAATTGTCGATGGCAGCATTCAGGCGCTGGATCTCGGGTTTTCGTTACCCTCACTGCCAATCAACGCGAACGACATTGCAGATAGCGCAATTACCAGCCTCAAAATTGCCGACGGCAGCATTCAGGCACTCGACCTCGGTTTTCCGTTGCCGGTGCTGCCGCTGAACACAGACGACATCGCCGACAGCGCAATCACCAGCCTCAAAATTGCTGATGGCAGCATTCTGCCATTCGATTTGGGATTTCCCCTGCCAACGCTGCCGTTGAATACGGAAGATATTGCGGAAAACGCGATCACCAGCGGAAAAATTGCCGATGGCAGTATTCTGCCGCTGGATCTCGGATTTTCCGTGCCGTCATTGCCCATCGGTGCGGCGGACATCGCAGATAGCGCGATTACCGGGCTCAAAATTGCCGACGGCAGCATTGAACCGCTGGATCTCGGCTTCCCGATCCCAACGCTGCCTATCTCAACAATCGATATTGCGGATGGTTCGATCACTTCTACCAAAATCGCAGACAACGTAATCAATTCATCGCATTTGGCGGATAACTCGGTGGTTGAAAGCACCATCGCAAACGCAGCGATTACGACCGGCAAAATCGCAGAAAATGCCGTCACAACCGCCCAATTACTGGATGAACCCGGCATCGCCCGCGGTGAAAACGGCGATGGTGTGTTGGTGGATTTACTCAACATCACCAATGTTGCCAGCCAAACCATCACCGTTCCGGGTCCCGGATTTATTGTTGCGCGGGGATATGGTTACGCCGGGCTCACCGGATTGAGTATCGGGAATGTGGTGATGGGTATCGATACGGCGCTCTCTGTGATGCCAAATGCGCCAAACCTGACGCTGTTCGGATCTGATGGCGAGTTGCTCAGCATTTCGCTGACGCGATGGGGATCGCTGTCAACAGAACGGATTTTTCAGATATCAGAGGCGGGAACACACGAATATTTTTTGAATGCATCCCGGGGAAGCAGCACAGCGGGATCGGCAACAATCTGGTATGGCAAACTGACGTTGATGTATTTTCCAACCAGTTATGGTGCAGTCAGTATATCGGCGGATAACGGTGTGCCGGATCGCAACCGGAATGACGGTGTCGGGGAAAAATAAGCAGAATCCACTCCAAAACCGTAACGGGTGGTTATCGTTTCAGACAATAAACACCCGTTACGTCAAATTTTTCGAGCCAACTTATTTCATTTTTCCAAAATCATACAGCGGGAAACCTTTGCACATTTCGGCGATTTCGCCGCGAACCTGTGCATAAACCGATACTTCGCCCACATTTTTGAGCACGCGATCGATCATTTGCGCAATGCGCTTCATTTCGTCTTCAGTGAATCCCCGAGTAGTTAGCGCGGCGGCGCCCAACCGGATGCCGCTGGTGACAAACGGGCTGCGCGAATCGAACGGCACCATATTTTTGTTCACGGTAATTCCCGCTTCGTGCAGCGCATCTTCCGCATCGCGGCCGGTAACGCCGGTTTCGGTCAAATCGACCAGCATCACGTGGTTTTCTGTTCCGCCGGAAACGATTTTGTAGCCGTTATCCACCAGCGCACTTGCCAGCGCCTGCGCATTTTTGATCACCTGTTTGGCATAAGCCTTGAACTCCGGCTGCAACGCTTCTTTAAATGCAACAGCTTTCGCAGCGATGATGTGCATCAACGGTCCGCCCTGAATTCCGGGCATGACGGTGCTGTCCATTATTTCGGAAAGCATTTTCACCCGTCCGGATTTCGGCGCGACGATACCCATTTTATTTTCGCGATCTTTGCCCATCAAAATCATCCCGCCGCGCGGACCGCGCAGGGTTTTGTGGGTGGTGGTGGTTACGACATCGCAAAACGGGATTGGCGAGGGATGCACGCCGGCAGCAATCAGTCCGGCCGGATGGGCGATATCCGCCCATAAAATCGCGCCCACTTCATCGGCAATTTCGCGGAATTTATCAAATTCATAAAACCGGCTGTACGCGCTGGCGCCAACGATAATCAATCGCGGTCTGTGCTCGCGGGCTTTTTTAGCAACTTCGTCCATATCAATTCGCCCGGTTTCTTTGCTCACACCGTAAGGCACAATATTGTATAATTTGCCGGAAAAATTAACCGGGCTGCCGTGAGTCAAATGACCGCCGTGTGCGAGATTCATTCCCAAAACCGTATCGCCGGGTTGGCAAAAAGTAAAATACACCGCCTGATTTGCCTGCGCACCGGCATGCGGCTGAACATTCGCATATTCCGCACCGAACAAGGCTTTGGCGCGATCCCGCGCAAGGTCTTCGGCGATGTCAACAAATTCGCAACCTCCGTAATACCGTTTGGACGGGTAACCTTCGGCGTATTTATTGGTCATCACACAACCGGCAGTTTCCAACACGGCCTGGCTTACAAAATTTTCCGATGCGATCAATTCCAGCGTGGTATTTTCCCGCTGAACTTCTCCCTGAATTGCCGCAAAAACCTCCGGATCGAACGCTTTCAAATGATCTAACATGGCTGCTCCATTGCTTTCGATTTGGCATTATTTCATTTACGAATAATTTGTAAAAATAGGAATGATTTTGGTTTTTTCATAACCGAAAAAGAATCTTTCATCTTGTCCGGCACAGTAGCGGAAATAAAAAAACTCCTGCAGAATACGAATGCAGGAGTTTTAACAATTTTGTTTAAATCACATATTTTTAATAAGATAACCAGCTTGTATAGCAGGCATCTTTGATAGTCGTGTTGTTCTGGCGAAGGAAAACTTGCTCTTTAGTGCGGTAAAACGGCTTCAGTGCGCTGATGCGGCTGTCGGCACGCGCTGCATAATTCGGGTCGCGTTTGGCTTTGGCATATTCCCGTCCGGCGATTTCGAACGCCAGATTATCATCGTAATTGTATTCGTTTTTGCCGCGTTTGTTGGAGCAGTAATCGATCGCTTCTTCGATGATTTGCCCGAGCGTAATAAACGGCAGTCCGTTTTGGGAATCCATCGAAATGGCTTTGTTCACCTGCGATTTTGCCGCGGAAAAATTTTTGACACTGGCATAAGCCAAAGCCAGTGAGCAATACGCATTCACATTGTCCGGATCGGCATTGGTAATTTCGCGATAGCTGGATATGGCATCGTTCATTCTGCCCAAACCTTCGAACGCTTTCGCCTGGGAATCCAGCAGCGGAACATTGTTGGATTCAATTTTCAATCCGGCGGTAGCAGCGCGTAACACCAGTTCGTAGCTGCCCCGTTGCAACGCTTCGGATGCCAGATTAATGCAGACGGTCAAATTGGTGCTGTCTTTTTCAAAAGCTTCGACAACGGCTTTCATCGGATCGCGACCAAATCGTTCCAGAATATTTTTGTATTTGAGCTGCTCTTCCAGTGAGGGGTCCATTTCCGTCACTTTTTTCTGGGCGTCGATGGCTTGTTCGTCATCAACATCCAGATAAAGGTCAACCAACGCTTTCAGATAATTCACTTCTTTCGGATATGCTTTGACCATTTCCTGATAATGCGGAATAGCGCATTCGCTTTGCCCAAGCCCGCGATGCAGGTTGCCGGCATGGAAATGGAGGCTGGCGTTATCCGGATACTTTTCCAGTCCGCGATAAATAACCAAAAAGGTGCTGTCCAGATAAACTTTGTTGTCGCTGGCTGTTTTACCAATATTTTTGTAACAATCGACCAGTTTGCCATAGGTTACTTTTTCCAAACGTCCGGTTTGGTCGTTAACCATTACTTTCCAGTAGTATGAAATGGCTTTTTCCCACTGTTCGTGTTTGTAATTTTCGTAAGCGTAACTATACCAAATGTTAACCTGCTGGGGATCGAGGCTGTCGTCTTTAAATTTATCGTACGGCGATTCAAGGCTGGCGGGACGACAATCAGCGGGTTCAGCGTCATCTTCCTGGGCAAACCCGGATATGTTTATCATCAACAATGTTGTCGCCAAAAATAATAAAAAACCTTGCGTTGACTTCATTTTCTCGATATTCCTCCTCGTTATTTACCGCAAAAACACCGTATTGTTTTACGTAGGAACGCACCGTTATAATACGCCAATCGATGTAAATAGACAAGCAAAAAATGGTCGGTGTTTATCTGATTCTCTGGAACCATTGTTCGCCAATCGAAAGCGATATATTCATTTTTATAAAGCGTTCTTCAGCGAGATTTTTGGTCAGATCACCGCGAAATCCGCCGACAAACGCAACATCAAAGCGATTGGTATAGAAACCAAAAGGGAATCCCATTCCCAGATGAAGCGCATATTCGGAAACTGTGTTTCCGTTAAATTTGTATCCGAGTTTTGCGGCTGAAAATCCGGCTCGCAAATCATTTCCGCCAAAAAATCCGGCTTTTCGTTCGCGCTTTGCTTCCCGTTCAATCCCGACACCAAACAGTTGCCAGGTATCAAAATCCGCATTGGGAACGGTAAGTGCATCCGCCCAGTTTTGGCTGGTGTAGTCGATTGCGGCGTTCCAGCCCTTTCCGAGATCGAACGCGCTGCCGATCCCGAACTGGAGTGGAAAGGAATCGAAATTGCGATCTTCGTCGTCAGAAATCTGCAATGTGGATGTGTAACTGACTGCCAAATCGACCGATGGCTGGAAATCCACAAACCCGGCAATTCTGGCGCGGGAAATGGGCTGCCAGTCCGCACCGATGCCAAATCCGGGACCGGAAAAACGGTAGGTGATTTTGTGGCTGGTATCCCGGAAACTGTTGTCCTCAAAATTGAAATCGTACTGATCGTTCAGCGATCCGAAAAAATAGCTGTAATTTGCAGAAATACCGAAGCTCGGCGTCGGCGCCCATGCCAAACTAAACTGCGCCCGGGACACATTTCCGGTGTAGGAACTGATTTGGGTAAACGTTTCACCGTCGCTGGTGATGGAATTGTTTGTTTTAAAATCCATTTCGGCGTAGGGCGTAATGGATAAACCGATTGCCCATTTTTTGGAAACAAGCGGCACGGCAAGGTTTAATCCGCCAAAATCCGCGGTGGAATTGTAGGTTTCCACACCGCCATCAAAATCCGAGATGATGCCCTGATAGGAAATACCGATTGTTGCCCGCGTAGTTGAAATATAACGCCACTGGGTAAGCGCAAAACTGTTGAGCTGCAAACTGTCCGCAGATGCGATGCCGGTAAAACCCATTCCCATTCCGCGAACGCCGGTGTTGTATTGGCGAATGCCAATGCCTTTCGACTTTGTGGAAAAATAGGAACCGCCAAACAACGAAAAACCCACGGCGCTAAAGGTGATACATACAATTGTGTTGAGCAAAATTTGCTTCATTCCATCCTCATGATAATCTTTTTTTCTGATTACAAACGTTCCTGCGGTAATTTTAGCAGCCGGAGAATCAGCCGCGGGCGTTTGGAAATATCCGCGTCGTTAAAGCGGTAAAATGAAAATTTGCGCAGTGTGGCTGTCGGGCTGAAATCCGAGATGTAAAAACCGGCAAATGTTGTGGAATCGTTTAGCAGCGGCTGAATATAATTGGCTGCAAGCTCACGCTCTTCCGTTTCGGATGCGTTGAGCAACCTGGTTGAATCTGCGTTGAATCGTGTGAGCAAAATTTCGCTGCCAACCGAATTCAAATAATCATTATTAATGGTGTAATTATCCGCTGTGAATCCGCTGGAATCCGCGAGTGGTAACAATTCCAGAAATCCGGTGTCGTAAAATGAATCATCGCCATCGATGGAAAGCTCCAGCGCGGCGCTTTCGACAATCACGCCATCGGGATAATCGTTCCACAGCGATCCGATGTTAAATTTCATGAGCGATACGTAGCTGCTGCGCAACGTTGAGGTATAAATCCGGTTGGGTTGGGTGGGCACCTGACCTTCGTCGAGATAAACATCCAGCCCAACGAGCAATGTGTCAACTTTGGGGATACTGTCTGTATAGTGCAAATATAAGGTTGGTCCGGAGCTTCCCGATAAATCGCGGGCAAGAATTTCAACCATAAAATTTGCGGAATTGAAGCTAAAACCCATTCCGTGGTTATCGATGCCGCTGCTGGTATCTGCCCAACCCTGGAAAAAATTCAGTCCAGCCTGGCTGAGCCGCATCCGGACAGTCTGGCTGTCTTCGGGTGCCAGCGTAAACTCGCCGAGCGGCTGCGCGATATCAACATTTGAATTGAAATCGTTATCCCGCCAGATTGCGGATGTATCTGCAACCCATTCTTCAGTGACGGGATATGCGGTGACGGAAAAACCGGTTGCCATCGCATCGCCAATAAATCTGCCGGTTTTCAGCTCGATAAATGCGCTGTCGAAAACGGCAATGCTTTCCGGTAGGGAGATAAAACGCATCAACGGGCGGCAGGTGATATCGGCAAAATTACCGATCAGCAATTTGCTGGTGCTCAATGTGGTCAGCGTTTCCCGGCTTCTTACGAATGTTACATCAGATGTGGCGTAAAGTGTATCCGTTACCAGTTCGGCGTTGCTGTCGTTCAAATTCACTGCTTCCGGATTTTCTTCGCAAGCCCAAAAAGCGGTTAAAACAAGGCAGAATGTCGCAATTTGCCAAATCCGGCGGCGGATTGATGATGTGCTGTTGGTCTGAATCAATACTTTCCCTTCTGTAGATTGATATACAAAGCAGCGAATATAAGTAAATAAACTTTATATTTCAAAGGCGGATTTCTTTTATCCATGTCAAAATCCGGCTATTTATAACCCGGAAGCCCGTTTGTAGTTCCGCAAATCGACGCATTTGCCGCAATTTGTATCGAAATGTAAAATCGTTTTGAATTATCTGACGCGGATTTTATTTTCATTTCCTTTTTTTGAATATAAACAAATATGGATACAAATGCAGAAAAAACAATCTGTTACTATTCGCGTAAAACCGAATTCGCTGCCCGATGACGGACAAGTTTTCATCGTTGGGAATCACGAACAATTGGGAAACTGGCGCCCGAACGCGATCCCGATGGTGCCAAGCCCGGAAGGTGACGGCTATTGGATTCGCGAATTCCAGTTCCGCAAAAATATAGAAATCGAATATAAATTCACGCGCGGCAGTTGGGAATCCGAAGCTGCAGACGAATCCGGGAATCCTGCCGGCAATTTCCGTTTTCTGGTGGACAGCGATGTCACCATTTCGCAGGAAGTGGACACGTGGCGGGATATCGCCCGTCAAAACGCCGAAAAAACAGTCCACACCCGCGTTACCGGAACGGTAAAATATCACCGGGATCTCAGCGACGGCATACTCGCACAGCGCGATTTGATTGTCTGGCTGCCGGAAAACTATGCGGCAAACAGCGACAAACGCTATCCGGTTTTATACATGCACGACGGGCAAAACGTGTTCGATCCGATTACCGCATACACGGGATACGATTGGCAAGCTGATGAAACCGCAACCCGGCTCATCCGGGAAGGGCGCATTCGCGACATCATCATTGTTGGCATTTACAACACAAACGACCGGCTGGAGGAATACTCCGCATCGCCGCTGGGCGAAGCATATCGGCGATTTGTTGTGGAAACCGTCAAACCGCTGATCGACAGCAATTACCGGACAATGCAGGGTCGGGCACACACCGCAACCATCGGCTCATCGATGGGCGGGCTGGTATCTTTTCTGCTGGCGTGGCATCACCCGGATATTTTTGGGATGGCCAGTTGCCTTTCGCCATCATTTATTTTCCGGAAAAATCAGGCTATCCGGCAAATCAAAAAAAGTGCGTTACCTGCGCTTCCGCTGAAAATTTTCATGGATTGCGGTGGCATCGGCGGGGAGCGCCTGCTGCATCGCGGCTGCAAACGCGTGTTGCGCACCCTCCGTTTCAAAGGATTTATGGCGCGTCACACAATTTATTTTTCATATTTTCGCAATCACCGCCATGCCGAACAAGACTGGGCGAAACGGCTGGAAAATCATTTGGAATTGTTGTTTGGGGAGCAATAACCCGGCATCACCTGCTATTGTGCGCAAATTTTAAAACTTGATTATACAGCGTTATTTGCGTAAATTTTTAAATATTTTTGTAATAAGAATTAAATAAACAAGTAGGGCATGCCAGAATTTCGCAAAGATCCCATTTCAGGTAGATGGGTGATTATATCGACTGACCGTGGAAGCCGACCATCGGAGTTTTTGACGCACATACAGCACAATCCCAATCAAGATTCGCCTTTTTCGCCGGGAAACGAAGCGCAAACCCCGCCGGAAGTGCTGGCCTTTCGATTGCCGGAAACATTGCCAGATACGCCGGGCTGGTCTTTACGGGTTGTACCAAACAAGTATCCTGCCATCCACACAAATGGCGATACGAAAACCGGTGATATGCAGAGCGACGAATGGTTTTCAAATATTCCGGCAAGCGGTATTCACGAAGTAATTATTGAATCGACGGATGCCAAAGAAAAATTTTCGACAATGGATACCGGGCAGATTTTTGATGTGCTCCGGGCGTATCAGAAACGGATCCGCTCGATCAAACAAGACACACGCTGGCAGTATGTCCAGATTTTCAAAAATCACGGTTTTTTGGCAGGCGCCACGCTGCATCATCCGCATTCACAACTGATGGCATTGCCGTTTATCCCGCAGGCTGTTCAAACAGAGCTGGATGCAGCAGAAACACATTTTCGACATCACAATCGCTGTATTTTTTGCGACCTGCATCAGCAGGAACTAAAAAATAAGGATCGCGTAATTATTGAGGGTGAATTGTTTTCGGTAATTTCGGCTTATGCTGCACGGTTTTCATACGAATGCTGGATTTTGCCCAAAGCTCACCTGGCGCATTTCGAACTGGCCGGAGAGGAAAAATTGCGTGAACTATCGATCGTATTGAAAGACATTATCCAAAGGCTGGATACATTGCTCAACAATCCTGCCTACAATATGATATTACACACCGCCCCGCTCCAATCGGCAGATACGGAACACTTTCACTGGCATTTTGAAATTTTGCCACGACTGGCATTTGTGGCCGGATTTGAACAAAGCAGTGGCGTGCACATCAATTCGACATCCCCCGAGCATGCCGCCCGGCAGTTACGGGAAGTTGTCTCAGAATCTTTACCATTAAGAGGAATGTAAATGAAGTCGTTTAAAGTCTGCTACGTTTCATCGGAAATTACTCCCTTTGCCAAAACATCGATCGCCAACGGACTGGCTGCAACATCCAGCGCGTTGCCCACGGCGTTAAAAGAAATGGAGCAGGACATTCGTTTGATGATGCCCAAATACAAATCAATCAACGACCGAAAATATGTCCTGCGCGAAGTGATTCGCCTCCGGGAAGTAAACATTCAGCTGGGTGACGCCACCCGGGTTGGTAACGGGAAAACTGCCTTTTTACCCAACTCCAAGGTTCACGTCTATTTTTTATCCGTTCCGGAACTGTTTGACCGCAAAGGATTTTACGTCGATCCGCAATCCGGCGAGCCATACGAAGACAACGCAGAACGCTTCGGCTTTTTTTGCAAATCTGTATTGGAAACACTCAAGCTGCTTTACTGGCAACCGGATATCATCCATTGCGCGGACTGGAGCACGGCGCTCATTCCATTCTATCTGAAAACGCTTTACAAAGATGACGAATTTTTCGAAAACACCCGCACGGTTCTTACAGTGCACAACCTTTCGCAACAAGGTGTTTTTGATAAAAAAATCGCCAAAACCATTGGCATCGACAGTGAATATGTAAAAAGTGGCGCAGCACTGGAACTGGAAGGAAAACTGAATTTTCTGAAAGGCGGGTTACTCTTTTCAGACATCATCAACCTGACCAGCAGCAGCCTCACTACCAATCTGCTCGCCAATGGCGATCCGGCATTCGGGATGGCAGAAGTGCTCAAAAAACGCAAAAAAGATATTTTCGGGATTGCCTCCGGGGCAGATTACGCAACCTGGAACCCGGTCGAAGACAAGCTGCTCACCGCCCAGTTCGATGCAAAAACACTCGCGAAGCGGTTGGAAAACAAATCCACACTGGCAACCGAACTCCGGATTAACGATGACAGCAAAATTCCGCTGGTTGGTGTAATGCTTAACTTCCAGCTTGCTGATGATGTAAAACTGGTGCAGGAAATTTTACCGGGATTGCTGAAAGACGATGTGCAAGCCGTCGTGCTAAACACCGGTGATTTTCGCTCGATTACCGAACTAAAAGAACTGCAGAAACAATTTCCCGGCAAACTGGCGCTCCGGGAACGCATGGATAAACGCATCGCCCATTTGCTGCTCGGCAGTGCGGATATCACCTTTATCCCATCGGAAATATCCGCCGGCGAACAATTTCATTTGAACAGCATGCGCTATGGCGCAATTCCGGTTGTGCAGCACAGCGGCAGTCTGGCAGATACCATTCACCCATTTTCCATAGAAAACGGGAAAGGCAACGGCTTCTGTTTCGATTCGCCAACTGCCGAAATTGCGTTGGAAGCTATCCAGAATGCCCTGCAATTACGGGATTCCGCAAAAGCCTGGGCACGCGTTCAGCGAAACGCCATGAAAGCCGATTTTTCCTGGGAAACAACTGCAAAAGATTATCTTAAACTGTACGAAAAGGCTCAAAAAAAATAATCATATTTTCAACCGGAAAACATATTTCGGAATTGTAAAATGTCGCTTGATTTTTTAGGCTGTCATACATAAATTCATTTTTGCAATTGAGTTAATTGGGCCTATAGCTCAGTTGGTTAGAGCATCCGACTCATAATCGGACGGTCCCAGGTTCAAGTCCTGGTGGGCCCACTTTTGAAATGAGGAGATAGTTTTGCAGTATACTTCGCAGATCATGCGATCACTAAGTTTTTTCAAAATATCGATAACAAATAATTAAAAGATACAGTAGGTGCACCCGCTAAAACGAGTGCACCTTTTTTTATGCCGGTGGCCCCGTTATCTCAGTATTCGACCGGAAAGGAGGTTAGTGTATGAAAGAATTGGTGGCAGATTTAATTAAATTACAGGAGTATGACAATCGCCTAAATACCCTGGAGTTACAAAAAGGCGATCTCCCCACTGTTATTGAACAAATTGGTAGCGATTTACATCAAAAAAAGAGTCGCTCCACGGAGTTGGAAGAACAAACGCAAAAATTGCACAAAGACCGGAAGATTTTTGAGAAAGAAATAGAGGCCAGCAAGCAACAGCTAAAGAAGTACGAGGAACAACTGTATCATGTTCAAAACAACAAAGAATATGATGCCCTAACGCTCGAAATTGACACGAAAAAGATGGAAATTGAGAGCCTCGAGAACAAGATTATTCAATCGATGGAAGAAGAAGAACGGGTAAAATCGGAGATTGAACAACTGGGTAGTGAAGTTGGAAATCTCGGTGAACAATTGTCCACAAATCGTGACGAGCTTTCAGAAATCAACGATTACACCGAAGCCGAAGAATCGCGCCTGAAACGGATGCGTGAAGAACTGGCAGCCAAAATCGACACCCGCCATTTACGGATGTACGAACGCATTCGCAAAGCGAAAGACGGACTGGCTGTGGCTCCCGTCAAACGGAATTCCTGCAGTGGTTGTTTTTCGGCATTACCGCCCCAGCGCATCGTTGAAATTCGCAAAGCAGACCGCCTGTATAATTGCGAACATTGCGGACGCATTTTGGTTTGGGACGAAACAGAATAAAACGGTATTAGCGACGGTTCAGGCGATCGCACCGGGTTTCTGGCAACAGCAATCCGGCGAGGAAAGTCCGAACGCCATAGAGCAGAATGCCCGGAGAGAATCCGGGGCATTTATTGCCCAAGCAATAAATGACGGAAAGTGTCACAGAAACGATACCGTCCCGGTTTACCGGGATAAGGGTGAAATGGCAGGGTAAGAGCCTACCGGCCGGTTTCCGCAAGGAAATGCCGTTGGCATCAGCAATGACCGGGCCGGACAAACCCCATTCGGCGCAAGATCAAATAGGGAAGAATTTTCGTTCGCGAAAAACGTGGCTGCTCGCTGCGTTCCCCGGCTTGCCGGGGTGAACTTCCGGGTGGATCGCTCAGATAAATGATCGCCCTCCGGTTAACCGGAGACAGAATTCGGCTTATCGAACCGTCGCCGGTACCATAATTGAAGCAATTTCCTGCCTCAGAAATTAATTTATATCTCACAACAATCCGAAATTAAATTAGCGTATATTGAGAATAACCATTGCGATGCACTGGTTTGGCGCTTATTTTTGTTATTTTATTGTATCTTTTTTCAGGACAAAGGGATTTTTAAGGAATGAAAAACTGGCATAAACGCTGGAAAAATTTCGTTAACTTCCTTCAGGAAAACAAAATTCGCAACGTTTCTCTGGACGATCTGCTGTTAAAATTTATTTTTATCAGCGCGCTGGTGATTGCCACGCTGTGGCTGATGCCTGCTGAACGCCCGTTCGAATACAGCAATTTGAACGTCAACAGCATCGCTCCAGAAGAAATTATTGCCCCGTTCAAATTTGCCATCCAGAAAACGCCGGACGAGTTGGAAAAGGAACGTCAACAAGCCAATTTAAGCGTGCCCGTTCTGTTCGATCGCAATCCGGATATCCTCAGCCGCCAATCGCTGACGCTAAAGCAATTTCAGGAAGAGCTGGTTAATTTTCTCAAACGCAACAATCTTGATAGCCAGCAGCGCGATGATACGCTCACCCGAAACACCAAAGTTCCGGTCGATAGTTTTTTGCAGGTGCTCAATATAAAATATTCGCTTCAATTAAATTTTGATGCATTTCTGGATTTGTATGAGCTTCAGCGGGAAAACCTGTTATCGGGCTGGTTCAAAGTCGTTCGCAACAATTTAAGCCAGATGTATACAACCGGCATTCTCGATCGCAGCAAAGCGGAATTTCAGGAAAAACAAATCGTTGTATCCGAAAACAGTATCGAAACAACGTATAATCCGGAAGATTTGCTGGAAATTCGCGAGGCAAATAATCTGGTAAAAAATCAGTTGCAGAACCAGTTCCCCCAAAATCAGCGGGCGCTTCGTTTGGCAGAGCAAGTTTTGCCGGGGTTTCTGATCCCAAACCTGAATTACAACGAAAAAATTACCCAAACGCGTAAAGAAGAAGCCGTTCATGATGTGCCGCTAACCCGCGGCTATGTTGAGCAGGATGAACGAATCATCGACAGCAACGAAAAAATAACCGACGAAGTTTACCAAAAATTGCGTTCGCTGGAAATCGCCCAAAAAGAGCGTTCCGCCACCCAACAAGGCTGGCAACAAATCAAGTTTCACGGCGGGCGGTTGCTGTTTGCGTTGACGATGATTTTCCTGACGGTTGTCTATCTTTATTATTATCGCCGGCAAATTTTCCGGAACAATTTGATGGTGGGAATGATCACCCTCATTTTCCTGATCGAATTATTTTTGGCCGGTTTGGTGGAAAAATTTACAGACTGGTCGCAGTTAACAATCCCGATTATTCTGGCGCCCATGCTGCTGGCAATGCTGTTGGATTTTGGCGTTGCCTTTATCAGCGTTGTTACGCTGGGATTAATTTTGGGCTCTACTTTGGCTTACGATTATCAGTTCACATTTATGGCGCTGATTGTCGGCAGCATTTCCATTTTTTCGGTGCAAAAAATTCGCAATCGCAGGCAAATGTTCCGGGCAATTTTTTACATTTTGATGGGCTATTTTCTGGTTCACCTGATTTTTGGATTGATGCATTACAAACCCATCAACGAAATTTTTACGGAATTTATCTACTATTTGCTGCCCAACGCGATTTTGACACCCACAATCGTATATTTTATGATTGGGATTTTCGAGCGGTTTTTTGATGTCACCACCGACATTTCGCTTCTCGAATTATCCGACCTCAACCATCCGTTGCTAAAACAGCTTTCGGTAAAAGCGCCGGGCAGTTTTCACCACAGCATTGTTGTGGCCAATTTGGCGGAAGCCGGGGCATTGGCGATTCGCGCGAATGCACTGCTAACCCGGGTGGGCTGCTATTTTCACGATGTGGGAAAAATGGACAAACCCGAATATTTTGTGGAAAATCAGCACGGTGGTATCAATAAACACGACAATTTATCGCCGCACATGAGCTACCTGATTTTGGTGAATCACGTTAAAGAAGGGCTCAAAATGGCTGAAAAGCACAAATTGCCCAACGCTGTCCGGCAATTTGTAGCCGAGCATCATGGCACAACGGTGGTATCGTATTTTTACAATAAAGCGGTTCAAAATGCCGATGAAACCGAAGTTCGTGAAAGCGATTTCCGCTATCCCGGACCGATGCCGCAATCCAAAGAAACCGCTATTTGCATGCTGGCGGATACGGTTGAAGCCGCCTCCCGGACGCTAAAAGATCCGTCACCGCAACGTATTCGCAACATTGTGGAGCAACTGGTGGATCACAAAATCAAGGAAAGCCAGCTGGACGAATGCGATCTGACATTTAAAGAAATTGATCAGATCAAAGAAGCATTTATTCCGATTTTGACTGGCATTCACCACCTGCGCATCGAATATCCGGAAAGCGACAAAGAGAAAAAAGGCAGCCGGGAAAAGAATGGCAAACCCGCAGAAACCTCCCGGGAAAAGCCGCAGCCCAAAGAAAAATCGACCAATAACGAAGGCAAAACGCCACAAACAGATACGCCGAATCCAGAAATTAAAAGCGACTCATCCCATGAAAACAACCATTGAAGTGTATAACGATTACAGCGAATTGCCATTATGGGATGAAGCCATTGTCGAGTTTATTCAGTTGATTCAGAAAGATGAGCGATTAGAAGCGACGAGCATTACGGTAGTTCTGGTAACCGATGAATATCTGCGAAATTTACATCGCGAATATCTCGACGACGATACGGTAACAGATGTAATGACCTTTAATATGGTTGAAGGAAAACCGGTTGAAGGTGAAATTTATATTTCCGTTGATCGCGCATTGGACCAGGCAGCAGCTTACAACGCGAGCATCGAAACGGAATTGGCGCGATTGATTGTTCACGGATTGTTGCATCTCAACGGAATGGATGATCATCTGGAAGAAGAACGCCTGATGATGCGCACCAGCGAAGATCACTATCTTGCAAAATATCACCAAAAAATCAGCAATTTTTCTATGTGAAATTGGTTTTTCCCGCTCCGAGGATTATATTTTAAGCGGTCAAAAACAGTATTTATGGATACCAAACTGGGGGTAAAAAAACAGCAGTGGAATATGAAATATTCCTCTATATCCTTGTTTTTATTGGATTATTAGGACTTTCCGCTTTTTTTTCGGGTTCGGAAACCGCTTTTTTTGCGCTCTCTAAATCTGATATAGAAAAATTAAAACATTCGACGGACAAAGCAGAATTACGGGTTGCCAACCTGCTGCTTGATTCACGCCAGTTGCTGGTTACGATCGTTGTCGGTAACACCATCGTCAACATATCAACGGCGTCGCTCGCTGCGGTTCTCACAACGCAAATAGCCCATCAATTCGGATTTAACCACAACATCGCACTATTTGTTGATATTGTAGTGGTCACGTTGGTGCTGCTCATTACCAGCGAAATCATCCCGAAAGTGATTGCCGTGCGCAATCCGCACGCTTATTCGCGGATTGCCGGCGCGCCGTTGCAATTGCTGCACTACATGTTTTTCCCGATCACTATTTTTCTCACAAATCTCAGCAAATTTGTGCAAAATTCATTGGGATTATCCGCAGATAAAACCCGGCTTTCCGAAGACGAATTGAAAACGCTGGTGCTCCTCGGCGAAGAAGAAGGGCGTTTGGAAGCAGATGAAAAAGAGATGATCCACAGCATTTTCGAATTTGGCGAAACGACTGTGCGGGAAATTATGGTGCCGCGCACCGACATGGTTTGTGTGGAAGTAAACGCCACGTTGGACGAAGTGCTGGAAGATATTAAAGATAACCTGCTTTCAAGGATTCCGGTTTTTGAAGGACGAATTGACAACGTGATCGGCATTTTATATGTGAAGGATTTGCTGCCGTTGCTCAAAAAAAATCGCAGCGACAGCTTCAATCTGCGAACCATTGTCCGTGAAGCGTATTTTGTGCCGGAGCAAAAAATGATCGATGATCTGTTGCGGCATTTCCAAAAAGAGCGCATTCACATGGCGCTGGTGGTGGACGAATACGGCGGCATTTCCGGATTGGTAACACTGGAGGATGTGATCGAGGAAATCGTTGGCGAAATTCAGGACGAATATGATGAAGAAGAGCCGATGATTACCCCCGTCAACGAGCAAACATATATTGTTGACGGCAGACTGAATCTGGAAGAATTGAACGATGAACTGCACCTCAATTTGCCCACGGAAGAAGGGGTGGAAACCATCAGCGGATTTATCCTGAACCTGATTGGCGCACTGCCGCAGGAAAATGAAACCGTAAAATACAACGGTCACGAGTTTACTGTGGAAATGATCGACCGGAACCGGATTCTGAAAGTGCGCATCGCCAGAAACAACACAGATACCGATGTCGAAAATGAAAAAACCGACTAATTTGCAGGCACTTTTTCGGGCGATTCCGTCTGTCCAGCAATTGTTGCAATCGGAATCGCTGAACCGGTTTCCCGTTTCTCCAATTTACCTCAAACGCATCATTCAATCCGAAATCGATAGTTTCCGACAGCAGTTGAATGAAAAATCACAACTGTCACCGGCGGCGGTTCCGGCGTTTCTCGAAAGCCGTATCTCCCAAAAAATACAAACGTTTACCTCCTCTACTTTGCGGCGGGCAATTAACGCGACAGGCATTATTTTGCACACCAACATGGGTCGCGCGCCGTTGGCAACAACCGCAATCGCCGGATTGCTTTCCGCAGCGGAACACTATTGCAGCGTGGAATTCGATCTCGATAACGGCAAACGCGGCAGCCGGATGTCGCATGTGGAACACCTGATTTGCCTGATCACCGGTGCGGAAGCCGCGGTGGTGGTCAACAACTGTGCAGCAGCTATTTTTTTGACGCTCTCCGCGCTGTGCCGCCGGAAAGAAGTGCCCGTCTCGCGGGGCGAATTGGTGGAAATCGGCGGCTCGTTCCGCATTCCCGAAGTGATGAAATCCAGCGGCGCAAAAATGCTGGAGATCGGCACTACCAACAAAACCCGGCTGGCGGATTACCGCGCGGTAATTTCCCCAAAAACCGGCGCGCTGCTAAAAGTGCACACCAGCAATTACCGAATTGTGGGATTCACCGAAAGCGCATCGCTTGAGGAATTGGCGGAACTGGCAAAATCACACGATATTCCGCTGATTTACGACATGGGCAGCGGCGCATTAACCGATCCCCAAAATTGGGGGCTTTCCGGCGAACCGCTCGCTGGCGACGTACTCAACAACGGCACAGATGTGATCACATTCAGCGGGGACAAATTGCTCGGCGGACCACAAACCGGCATCATCGCCGGGAAAAAACGGTTTGTCGAGAAAATCCGCAAACATCATTTAGCCCGCGCATTGCGTTGCGACAAACTGATTTTAGCCGCACTCGCCGAAACGCTGCGGCTCTATTTGCAACCGGAAAAGTTGACGGAAACGCTGCCGGCAGCAAGATTGCTATCGATGAAAGTTGAGAAAATACAACAAGTTGCAGAATTAATTGTTCAACAAATCAGCAATCCGGCAATTCAATTGGATATTATCGAAACAGTTTCTCAGGTGGGTAGCGGCGCGCTGCCACTGGAGCAGTTGCCATCTATCGCGGTGCGTATTTTCGCTGCAAACGGAAAATCCGCGGATCAGCTCAGCCAACAATTACGCGAATGGGAACCGCCGGTCATCGGCTATATTCAGGATGATGCGCTGCTGCTAAACCTGCGCACCGTCCGGGAAGACGAAGTGCCGATCATCATCCGGGCGTTGAATTCGCTGTAAAACTTGCGTTCAACTATCATTCTTCAACATCTCGAGAATTTCTTCATGCGCGGGAAATCGTTTTTCCCGTTTTTTGGAAAATATCAGCCTGTCGCCCACTCTCACCTCAAAAACGCCACCGCCGGACTCGATCAATGTTGCCTCAATACCAACAGCATTTTTTAGCGTAGCCGCCAAACTGGCAGCTTTGGGTTGATAATTTCACATCACACAATATTCAATACTAACTTGCTTCATACTATTGTTCCTATTGGGTTTAACGGTTTTTCGAGCGAAAAATGCGGGAAGAATCGGCGAGCAAATGAGGAAAATCTATTTTTTTTTCAGCAAGTTTTGCAACTGCAACACAGCTTCTGCGTTAAGCGTTCCGTTCACGGTTTGGATGGCGTGCAACAATTCTTTGCGCATTTCGCTGTCGATAATCAGCCGGCTGCTGCGGAGAAAATCAGGCAGATAGAGCAATTGCCGTGCAGCATCCGATAATTGGCCACCACTCAGGTTCAGTCGTAACACCTCGCGCCAGCAGGAAAAAGCTTCAGCGGCAAAACCTTGCTTCTGGTTTACGATGCTCAACAAAAACAAACACTTACGCATCCAACCGGTGTTCGATTTTTCTCTAAAAATTGCCAATGCGGCGGTTAGCAAATTGGTTGCTGTGGTAAATTGTTCGTGCTCCAGTGCAATTTCGCCCAGCGAATAATTGGACTCGGCAAGCTCATCGGTCATTTTCAGCCGATCCGCCAAATTTTTGCATTGCCGGAAAACAGTTGCCGCCGATTCAAAATTCCGGAGTTCCATGTAATGCTGCCCGATTTTCCGGAGCGTTTGGCACTCACATTCCAAATTACCGACAATCCGGCAGAGATTCAATTGTTCATCGAGAAAGTGCAAAATGCGCTGATATTCGTTGCGATGCCCGGCAATATCGATGAGGTGCGAAAGCACTTTTTTACACAGCGATCGATCGGCAATTTCCTGCCCGATGGTTAGCGCAGCTTCAAAATCTGCCGTCGCTTCGGAAAGCTCGCCATTCAGGCGGTATAATTTTCCCCGGAGAAAACGGGTTTGGGCAATTTTCCTGCGAAAATTTTGCCGGGTGGCATTCTCGAGTGCCAAATCCAGTTCATTCAACGCTTTATCGGTGTTGCCCTGCATTTCAAAAGCTTCGGATAATTTGGTTTGAATGTGCCAGATTTCCTGCGGATCGTTCAGTTTTTCGGCAAGTTTTTGGGCATTTTGAAACTGTTTTACGGCTGCCGTTTTATCGCCCAACACCAAATTCAACTCACCGAGAGAACGCAACACGCGACATTCAGCGACGGCATCCTGCAGTTCGCGGCACAATTTGAGGCAGGCTAAATACATTTTTTTGGCGGTTAGCACATCTGCCGTTTTGTGGCAGTTTTCAGCGATTCCCTCGTAAGCTATTCGCATAAATTGGCGATTTTTTTCCCGGTTTGCCCGTTGCAACAGTTGGTGCCAGGTTTTTTGGGCGGCGGGAAAACGTTCCAGTTTCGATAACAAATCTGCAAGCTGGCGCAGCTCCACCATCCCAAAATGGCTGGCGGAAACGCTGTTCATTCGCCGCAGAACTTCAATTGCCGCATCAAAATTGCCATCGGTAATCAATTGTTTGATAAGCAATTGCCCGGTTTTTTTTGCCAGCAGCGCTTCGCCGGCAATCGAAAACTGTTCAAAAGCGCATTTCAGTTCGGTAAGGGATTCGCCCAAAAAACGATAGCTGCGAAAATGATAGTTCCCGGCTTCAATCGCATCGAATGGCAAATGTGTCATCTGCGATGCCAACGGTGCCAGCCGGTTTGATAAAATTTCCGTAACTTGATAATATTCAATATGATAAACCGGATCAAGCTTCACTTCCAGCAAGCCCAAATTCGTCAATTGCGCCAGCATATCGAGCAGCGTTGTTCGAAATTCCATATCGTTTTCGGCAGCCTGAAATTGCCCGGTCAGGGCGTCTGTTTGCACGGCAATCCGGAATTGCAACAGCATGAACAGCAGTGCCTGCAATTGCGGATCGAGCTGCACGAGCATTTCATCCAACAAATCCTGATTGTTTTTTTTGGGCGACACCCGTTGTTTTTTGGCGACGGGCGCTGCCAGCCACTCGGAAAGCCTGTGCATGCCCGCACGACTGTAAATTTTTAACGAAACCGCGTTGCCATTGCAATTGCCCACCAGTTTATCCCATAATTGGTGAATATTTGGCGCATCATTTTCGGCAGCGGATTGATTGGCAATCGAACGGCAGGCATCTGCAAAAACCGGTAAATCTTCCCAAAGCGGCGCAGGTGCGCCGTCCGGCGATATAATTTTCAACGCCGTTAACGCTTTTGGCACTGCTTTTCCGGTGAAAATCAACGGGAACCGGCGGCTCCGGCACAGGTATTCTGCCAATTTGGCGATGTCCGAATATTCGGGCAGCCAATGGCCGTTACGGGTCAGTTCATCAATATTCGCGAAGCAAAATGCCAACGGCTGAAGCGCAGCCAACTCATGCGCGAGGTGCATAAATTTGGCTTCGCTATCCGGTTGATAATTCAGGTTTTCCAGCGCGGCATCCGCATTTTTGTTTTTCAGCTCATTTTTTAGCAACTGGATGATGGTCCGGGCATCGCGGATCTGTTTCGCATCAATCCAAACGGTGATGGCGTTTGAATATGCATCGGCAAATTGCTGCAACAACCATTGCGCCAGCGCCGTTTTGCCGGAGCCGATTTGGCCGCGCAAAAATAATCCGGTATGATTTTCTATCGCATCGAGCATGTTGCGTTTCAACTGGCGGCTCATTACCGGGAACATTTGTGTTTGCGGACTGATTTCGTAATGTTTGGCTAACAGATTTGTTTTCGGAACGATTTGCTGTGGCGATTGCGGTTTTGCCTGCCAATCCGCCGGATAATGAACGATCAGATTTTCAAAAAAATTGGGGAAAGCCCACGAAAATTGCCCGGTTTTAGCCTGCAGCGATTCGATGGCGTTTGCAAAACTTTCCTGCAGCGTTTGCCGTTTGGCGAGTTCCCGGAACAATTGCTCCGCGAAGCTGATCGCCGTTGTCGGCGCCAGCATTTCGCCGGTGCTGATGACCGCCGGAATGCCCGCCCGGCAAAACGTTTCGATGCCGGAAAGCTGATCCTGCTCCGTTCCGGCGGGCGAATCCGGATAAAAGCTCCAAAACAGCAGCGGTACCGGATTTGCCGGATTCCGCATCAGCGCGGCAACATCCGATGTTAGCACCCATTCGGTTTCCAGCGTCAGCGGATTTTCAAATGCCAAATAATTTTCGCCGTTTTCGACCGCGCCGCCGCCCCAATAATACACGATGTGGCAGGGATGCCGGCTCAATTCCCGCGCCAGCGCAGCACGCGTGGGCGAGGGCAAAATACGGATTTCCACGTCGCAGTCCGAAATTAGCGACAGCAACATTTCCCGAAGCCGTTTTTCATAATAATACGGCTGGCGGGATTCTTCATCGACCGGTTGATAGGCGTGCGAGGGCAAAATTAACAGAATTTTGAGCGGCGGCGGAATGACGGGTAAAAACACATCCGCCAGGTTTGCGGGTTCGCCCGTTTGCAAATGTTTGCGCACAGTGCGGTATTGCCATTCGCTATGCGAATCGGTTTCCAACGTTGCGCGATGCTGCATCGGCAAACCGAGCAGTTGAATATCCGGGTGCGACATCCGAAAACCGGCGTTTGGCGGCAAAGTCGTTTCATTTGCAGAAATATCGGCAAATGCCGTTGCGCATTGGTGCAAAAAATCCTGCAAATCCTGTGCGTCGGGCGTTTCGCCACTGCGGATAATCGCCAGAAATTGCCGGTAGCGGCGCTGCAATGCGGTGTAGGAATTAACCGCCGGTTGGCTGGCAACTTCGGTTGTTTCAGCGCTTTCTGCTGAATCGGGCAACTTCTCCGGCTCATCAGCAGAAAAAAAATCTGCGAATTTCATCATCCCGATCCACATCACCCCAGTCGAAGCTCCATTTCGTTAACGTTGCATCAATTATGAATACAAACTCTGTTTTTATAATAATAAGAGAATTTTTTTCCAATTATAAATGATCGACTGCACATAACTTTAATTTATCATTGAAACGAATTAAAAACAGCAGCAAATTCTGCCTTTCATGGCGAAAATATATTACATTCTGAATACGGGAACAGGCGTTTCAGAGAAAACCCGACTTTTGTCAGATTGATATACGATGGCAGACATTTTGACAGATCAGCCTCCGAAATAGTGTTTTACATAACTTCATTAAATACAGTAAATTAAATCTGTTTTTGAATTTGGCACTATTTTTGTGACTTATATTAGGTTGCGAAACGAGACTGACAATATGAACGATTTTTTGAGATAATAAAATATAAATGAAAGGATACATCTGATTATGTCCATGAATATCAAAAAAATTACAAAAGGTGAAATACCGGAAGTGTTGCCGATTATTTCGGTACGAAACACGGTATTTTTCCCGCATCAATTTATCCCGCTGGCTATTGGCCGCCCGAAGTCGCTGCGATTGATAGAATATGCAGTTCGGGAGGATTCGCTGATCGGCGTGGTTGCCCAGCGCGACGGCACTATCGACGATCCGAACAAAGAAGATTTATACAAAATCGGCACCATCGCCAGAGTTCTGAAAGTTATTGATCTGCCGGACGGCAGCAAAAGCGCGTTTATCCAGGGGCTGATTCGTTTCAAAATTAGCCGTTACACGGAAACAGAGCCGTTTTTTGCCGCAGAAATTGAAGCGCTGGACGACATCCTTCCCGATGATGAACTGAACATCGAAGCGATGGCGACCAACCTGAAAAACCAGTTTCAACGGGCATCGGATCTGGCGCCGGAAATAACCACTGAGCATCAGGCGATGATCGCCAATTTGCATGAACCGGGAATTGTGAGCGATTTGATCATCGCGTTTTCCAATGTGCAAGTTGAACAAAAACAACAGGTTTTGGAAATTGTGAATCTGGAAGAACGGCTGAAAAAGGTCACCACTTTTTTCAATCGTTATCTGCAAACGCTGGAATTGGGCAAAAAAATTCAGTCGGATGTGCAGGACGAAATCAATCGCGGACAGCGGGAAATGTATCTGCGCCAGCAGCTAAAAGCCATCCAGAAAGAGCTGGGTGAATTTGATGATTCCTCCGACGTGAGCGAATTGCGCAAACGAATGGAAGAGATTAAAATGCCCGATGAAGCCCGCAAAGTTGCGGAAAAAGAAATGGATCGTTTGTCCCGCATGCATCCGGCTTCGGCTGAATATACAGTTGCCCGAACATATCTGGACTGGCTGCTGGACCTGCCGTGGTTTGTGAGTTCGGAAGATAATCTCGATATCAAATTGGTCAACGAACAGTTGGAATCCGACCATTTCGGGCTGGAAAATGTTAAAAAACGAATTTTGGAATACCTCGCGGTGCGCAAATTGAAAAATGATATGCGCGGCCCGATTCTCTGTTTTGTCGGCCCTCCCGGTGTCGGAAAAACATCGTTGGGACGTTCCATCGCCGATTCGCTGGGGCGGAAATTTGTGCGGCTGTCGCTGGGCGGCATTCGTGACGAAGCGGAAATTCGCGGGCATCGCCGTACTTACATCGGGGCGTTGCCGGGACGAATTATCCAGGGTATCAAACGCGCCGGCACCAATAATCCGGTGTTCATGCTGGACGAAATTGACAAAGTAGGTTCGGATTTCCGGGGCGATCCTTCCGCCGCATTACTGGAAGTGCTCGATCCCGAACAAAATCACACATTCAGCGACCACTATCTGGAAGTGCCGTTTGATCTGACAAAAGTGATGTTTATCGCCACGGCAAACATGCAGGAAACCATCATTCCGGCACTGCGCGACCGGATGGAAGTCATCGAAATTCCCAGTTACATCGAGCAGGAAAAGGTCGAAATTGCCAAACGCTTTTTGTTGCCGAAACAAATTAAAGAACACGGTTTGAGCACAGAAGCAGTGACGATTACCGACGACGCTATCCGAACCGTGATTTCCGGGCATACCCGCGAAGCCGGCGTCCGGAATCTGGAGCGCAAAATTGCCGGTATTTGTCGCGGTATTGCAAAAGATGTCGCTGCAGGCACTGCCACATCCGCAACTGTGGACGATGGTGATGTGCAACGATATCTCGGTGCTGAAAAATTTTACAGCGAAGTAGCCGAACGCATCGACGAGCCCGGTATTGCCACAGGGCTTTCGTGGACGCCCTCCGGCGGTGCGATTTTGTTTATCGAAGCGCACAAAATGCCCGGCAAAGGCAAGTTGGTGCTTACCGGTCAACTGGGCGATGTGATGAAAGAATCGGCGCAGGCGGCGCTCAGCTACATTCGTGCCCGCACGGAAGATTTCGATATCGAAGCGGATTTTCACGATAAGTACGACATCCATATTCACGTGCCCGCGGGCGCAATACCCAAAGACGGCCCCTCCGCCGGTGTCACGCTGTTCACGGCGCTGCTCTCACTGCTAAAAGGCAAACGCATCGGCAACGACATCGCCATGACCGGTGAAATCAGCCTTCGCGGGAAGGTGCTGCCGGTTGGCGGCATCAAAGAAAAAGTGCTGGCAGCGCATCGTGCCGGCATCAAAAAAATTATTTTACCGGAACGAAATCGCGCCGATCTGGAAGAAATTCCGGAAACCGTGATGAAAGAAATGACCTTTATTCTCGTCAAAAACATGAACGAAGTGCAGAAGATTGCCATCGATGGCGCTTCCATCAATTTCAAACCGGATTCTGTCATTGAAAGCTGGAACGATCCGGAAATTATTCATACGGGTGTGGCGCAGGAGGTTCAGGCATGAGTGCCCAAAGGGATTATTACAAGGTGCTTGGCGTAAGCGAAACGGCTTCTCAGGATGAGATAAAGCAGGCGTATCGCCGGTTGGCGAAACAACACCATCCCGATTCGCAGGGTGGCAACAAAGCCGCCGAAGAAAAATTCAAGATGATCAGCGAAGCGTACAGCGTTTTGGGTGACGCCGAAAAACGCCAGAAATACGACATGATGCGCCGCCACGGATTTTCGGGCGACGGATTCAATTTTGGCGGAAATTCGCGGCGCGGCGAACCCGGTCAAAATCCTTTTGGGGGCGGTTTCTCCGGTAATTTGCATGATATTTTCAGCAATTTATTCGGTGACAGCCCCGAAGATAATCCCTTTAGCGGCGGTGGTTTCGATGACAGATTTACCCGAACCCAACGCCAGAAAGTCGCGCGCGGTGCAGATATGGAATCGACGATTACCGTTCCGTTTGAAATGGCGGTAAACGGGGGCGAAACCGTGATCAAAACCGGCAGCGGCAAACGCATCAAAATCAAAATTCCGGAAGGTGCGGAAGACGGGAAAAAAATCCGGCTGCGCGGACAGGGCGCGCCATCGCCAAATAACGGTGAGCCCGGCGATCTGTATTTGACGATCAAAGTTGCCGCACATGCGGAATTCGAACGGCGCGGATTTGATATTTATTCCAACGTATATATCAATATTGCAGAAGCTGTGTTGGGCACCGAAGTTTTCGCCAACACCGTTTCCGGGAAAAAAGTGAAGCTGAAAATCCCGCCGGGAACCAGCAGCGGCAAGGTTTTCCGTTTGCCGAACATGGGCATAAAAGCGGAAGGCAAAGAAGGCAACCACTATGTGCGCATCGAAATTGATGTGCCGCCCAACCTGTCCATGGGGCAAAAACGGGAATTTAAATCCTGGGCAAAAAAACTTGGATTAATCTAACAATAACAATTATTTAAGACGCATTATTTTAAAAAGCGGGGAAATTCCCGCTTTTTTTATGTACCGCCTATTTTTGCAAAAACATCGAAAAATTGCCACTTTATTGCAAAAAATCGTTTATTTTAAAGAAAAATATGCGCTCGGGTAAATGATCATTTATCTTTATGACATGATTTCAATTCATATAATCACTCACCAAAGGAGTTATTAAGTATGAGCAATTTTTCTTCCCGCAAATGTCGCATGGGGTGGTTTTTGGGGTTGATCATTGGAGGATTGTTGTTGATTCAACCGCTTTTGGGGCAGGATATTGAAGGAACTGTGGAATCGTTGCCAGAGGATCCGCTCAAAAAATTTATTCAGCCGCTGACAAATGCATTTGGCGCGAACCTGAACACCGGATGGATAAATTTAGCCCCGGAAGATAAAATACAGGGTTTTGACCTCCGTTTCGGGCTGGTTGGCACCGGCGCGTTTATCGATTCGGATGAGCAGGTTTTCCAATTGCTCGATATTTTTTTCCCGTTTAGCCAAGAGAGTGCCAGCTCAATCGCACAATCTATTCAGGGGTTAACTCCTGCGCAGCAGCAGCTGGTTATCGACGGGCTGAAATCCGGCGAATTGCAACTGGATAATATTGTCAGCGGACCAACGGTTTTTGGCAGCGAAGACGATCATCTGGTTGTCGAAATTCCGGCGCAAACGATAACCTATCAGGGACAGCAATTGAATGTCCCGTCGCAAACGGTGACAATCGATGAAGTGCGCGGCATTCTGGACGAACCGGGCATTTTCCCGACAGTTGTCCCGCAGCTGAGCGTTGGCACATTTTATGGTACACAGGTAACCCTGCGCTGGCTGCCAAATATAAAATTAAGCGACGATGTTGGCGATTTGGCCTATTTCGGATTCGGGATACAGCACAATCCGGCGGCGCTTTTGAATGCGGAGCTTCCGGTTGATGTGGCGCTCTCGTTTTTTACCCAAAGTCTGGAAATCGGCAGCGGCATTCTGGATGTTTCGACCACCGCTTTCGGGCTGAATGTGAGTAAAACATACGGCAGCTTTGCCGCAAGTGTCACGCCGTATGCCGGTTTTCTCATCGAAAAATCGACGATGAATATCGATTACGATTACGAGCCATCACCGGGAAACACCTTCCCGATTTCGGTTGAACTTGAGGGAGAAAACAAAAGCAGGTTTGTTTTGGGATTGGGTCTTAGCGTGGTCGGTTTGAATATTTTTGCCGATTACAACTTCTCGGATACCAACACTTTTAATGCAACACTGATGTACGGCTTTTAGATAAACGTAATACAAACAAATAATTACGCAATAAAAAAGGGCGATTCTTTCGCCCTTTTTTATTACTTGCTATTTTTTACAAACAATGCTAATTGGATAATCGCTGTTCGATCCGGGTGAGTTGCTGGCGTAAATCCGGGTTATCCGGCGCGATACGCAAACCGGATTCGACAGTTTCCAGCGCCTGCCGGGTTTGCCCGTTTTGCACATACAAATCACTCAATTCCAGATAAAGCGATATCGATTCAGGCTTCAGGTCGATCAGCTTTTCATAGCGTTCCGCAGCCGCGGGAATATTTGGCAATTGCCGTAACGCCTGCGCCAGATTGAGCAAAACAAAATATTCATCCGGCTGAATGTCCAACGCTTTTTGATAGCAAACAATCGCATTCTGCAACTCGTTGTTGAGAAAATATTGCGTCCCCAGATAATCCAGCCCCAACACCCAGCGCCGCCGAACAGGAAAATCCTGCACACCGAGCGCGGCAAGCTGGTCGTGCAAAAATTGCCGAACATCCATATTATTACTATATCCAAAATGCAGCGCCATCAGCGAAAACGCTTTTAAATCCACATCGGTGCTTTGGGCAAGCTGCCGCAATTTGTCAATCACAACCGGATCAACATTGCCCATTTGGGCACGCATAAACCGGCGAATATAGACAAACAGCGAACGCACCTGAGCGATCGGGTGCCGCGCATCGGGTTGCAACAGCAGATCTGCGGCTGCTTTCTGATCGCGGATATTCAGTGCATCAATAAACGCCTGCACCACAGCGTTACGGGGCTTCAGTTCGCCATACCATTCGCGGGTTTTTGCTTCCAGCTGATCAATCGACATATTTTGGTGACATTTCTGGCAGGCGTTTTCCAGCCCGATTGATGCATCAAACGCCGGACGCGGAATGGCAATGGTATGATCCGAACGCGCGTAGGGAATTTCGCTGCCGATGCCTTTTTCCTGCAAATACGGCATGTGGCAATGCACGCAGCGGCTGCCATCGGAATTCATGGGATGTTTGGTGTGCTCAGGCGAATCGACGTAACTCGGATGGCAGCCGGTGCACTGGCCATCGTCGAAGCGGCTGGCCAGCGGTTTGCCGAAATTATCGCGATAATTCAGCGAATGCGGCGAGTGGCAATCCACACATGTCATCGATCCGTTGATGTAGCAATCGCTGAACAAATGATTTTCCTGATAGCTGAACCCGATCACGCGCCCGTCAACTGTGTGCTGTTCTTCCGCCAGCAACGGCAGTTTCAGCGAGAAATAATCTTCCAGCGGTTTGCCGTCGATGTAACCCGGCTGCAGCTCATCTTTGATGGCGTGACAGCGAAAACACAGCTCCAGCGAGGCATCTTTGCTCAGCGTAGCGAGTGAGTTAAGTCCAATATTTTCAAATGTTTCGTGTCCGGGTTGATTCATCAGAATCACATGCTGTTTTCCCGGTCCGTGGCACGATTCGCAGTTGATGCTCAGGCTGGTATATTCCGTTTCGAAGCGCTGCGTTTCCGCATTCAGCGAAACCGTCACCTGGCTGGCGTGACAATTTTGGCAGTTGGAATAATTTTCCAGCGAGCCCAACATGCGGTGGGGCGGCCAATTTGCCAAATCGGTCAGCGCGATATTTTCAGAAATGGGCATCCAGTGCAAATTATCGCGGAGTTGCGCAAACCAGATGCCGCGATGCCGGCTAAAATCGAACGGCAAAAATCGCATAGTGCCATCCGGTGCCTGCACAAAAAATGTTTGGGTGCCGCCGCCGACCATGTGCCCGCCCCCCACAACGGCAACTACCGGAATTTCAAATGTTGGCTGTCCGTTCGGCTCGATCGCAAAAAGATATTTTCCATCGCGTTTTAGCGGGGTAACTGTCGCATCTTTAAACCGGAGGGGTTGCCCGTCAAATTTGGCGATAATTTTCACTGCTTCCGGCTCACCACCGGCTTTTCCGTGGGTCGATTCCTTCCATTCGAGATATTGCGCTTCGTGGCAGCCGCCGCAAACCGCGGCACCCACAAATTCTTCTCTGGCAATTTCGGTTGATGAATAGGGTTTCACCGCCGGAAATTTGCTGAATTTGTCACCGTTTTGATCACCGCAGCCGGACAGCACAACCGCAAAAAAACCAATCGCAACAACAGATTTCAACCCGAACAGATTCGTCATTTTCAATTGTGTTTTCATCGGCTGCCATCCCGCGACCAGCCCGGAGCTTCGCAATTGCATAATTTACGCATATATTTCACCAAATCGGCAATTTGCGATTTCGTTAATGTTTCCAGAAACGGCGGCATGGCGTGGCTGCGATTCATTACAAAGCCACCGGCAGCGATGCCATCATACAACGCGGCATCCTGCCGGGTGGACATGTAAACGGAATCGCTGTGAACCGTGGGTGGAACGGGCAAATAGCGGGCGTTGTAGCCGTTGCCGTCGCCGGTTTCGCCGTGGCAGATGCCGCACATTTGAGCGTACAGCACAGCGGGATTTTGCATGTCACCGGGCAGTGTAACCGGATGGTTGACCAGCGATAAATACGCCGTTTCTGCGGAATTTGCCGCATCATTTTGCTGGCGCAAATATTTAAAAATCTGCTGTCGCCAGCTTTCCGGCATGGGAATTTTGGGCATGAGGTTGTGAGGCAGCACGGCTTGCGGATCGGAAATAATTGCCCAGAGGTAATCGGGCGTCAATCGCCGGTTCACCGAATTCAGGTTTGGGCCGATGTTCCCGCCGGTTTCACCGATGGTGTGGCAACCGATGCAGGGCAGCCTTTCATTCAGCAATTGGGTGGTTTTATTCATCGAAAAACCCGAAAGCGGCACAATTTCAAAAGGGATTTCTGGCAATTGTCGGGACAATTTTGCGGTCAGCAAATACGCCGCGATAGTTTCGGCTTCCGCATCTGTCAACCGGAAATCCGGCATTCGGCTGCCGCTCCCCGGCTGGTATCCGAACGGGCGAATCGCGTGCGATTTTTTCAGATATTCTTCCAACCATTCCGGTTGAACCCGATCGCCAATTCCTGTTAAATCCGGTGCCAGTTGCCGATTTGGTGCAGAAATTTGCGAATGGTTATGGCAGCCAACACACTGTTGGGAACGGAAAATCGCTTCGCCGATTGCAGTCGTTGCCGCCGGAAATTTTTCTTTTGCGGCAGCAAAAACCTGTTCCATTTTGCTGCGCTGTTCTTTTCCGGTTGCCATCAAAAATGCGGTCAGATTTTGAACGCGGATGGCAGCATCGGGATAACGCGGTTCGAATGCATTTTCCGGCGCAAAAAATTGGGGCGGCATCACCGCTGCGGCAATGCCAAAAACCGCCGGCGATGCGAGATATTGTTGCACAAATTCCGGTTTTAGCCGGTACCCGATAGTTGCCAAATCTACGGAAATCTGTTCACCCGCACCGTTGAAACTGTGGCAGCTCAAACAGGCGTATTCATTACGAATTTTTTGATCGATTTCGGGAATTTCGACAGCCGGATTTTCCCATTTTTGGAGCGTTGCGGGAATTTCCCGGGCGCTCTGCGGGGCAAATTGCTGTTCGCTCAAAAAAAGGGTGAGCGCCAATGCCTCATCGGGTTGCAGGTGAAAATCGGGCATTCGGGAATTTCCGATGTGCTTCCGTATTTTTTGGGGATTTTGCAGATATTCAAACAAATAGGCAGGTTGGTATCGCAGTCCGGCAAAGCTCAGATCCGGAATTTGCGCTGTCAGATGTGTTGCGGGCAAATTGGCGTGACAGCCCGCGCAACCCAGTTCCGCGATCAGCGAGTCCGGCGACTGAGTCGACGCAAACAGCGTATTACCAAAACATAGCAAGGTTGCTGCAAAAAATTCAGCGATCCGTTTGCGTAATACTTTTGATTTCAAAATTTGTGTCATCGGGTTATTGCAATGCGTATAACTTGCGATCCTGGCTGCCGAAATAAATTACGCCATCGTGGACCAGCGGCGTGCAGGAAACGCTGAATTCTGCTTTAAATCGCCAATATTCCAATCCGTTTCGGGCGTCCAACGCGTAAACATTGCCGCCTTTATCACCAAAATAGAGAACATTTGCGACCAGCGCGGCGGAGCCCAAAATCTGATCTTCACATTCAAATTGCCATTTCCGGACACCGGTTTCCAGATTCAGGGCATAAAAATGAGTGTCCCAACTACCGATGTAAACCGTGCCGTCGCTGATCACCGGTGCAGTGGAAACGGCGTGTCCGGTGCCAAACTGCCAAACGGTTTCGCCGCTATTTTGGCTGAGGCAATATATGCTGCCGTTCATGCCGCCAAAAACCAACAGCGTATCTGTCAGCGCTGGCGATCCCAGAATATTTCCGGAGAACTGTTTTTTCCATTTTTCTTTGCCGGATTGCAGATCAACGCAAAATAACCAGCCATCCTCGTTGGTGATAAACGCGTTGTTACCGCTGATTGCTGGTGTTCCGTAGATTTTTGCGCCGGTATCGACCCGCCAAAAAACTTCGCCGGATTCCCGGTTTAACGCATAGTAATGGCCGTCACTACTGGCGTAATACACTGTTTTTCCAACAATTTTGGGAGAGGCATAAATGCCTTCTTTGCCTTCTGTTGCGGTTTGCCAGACTTCCTGTCCGTTTTCTATATCGATGCAAATCATCCGGCCTTCCATCGTTCCGATGTAAACCATATTTTCAACGACAGCGGGTGTGGAATACAGCGTTCCATTTGCGCGATATTCCCATATTTTCTCGCTGTTCATGTCCAGCGCAAAAAACTGACCATTGGTTACCGGTACCAAAATTTTATTATTTGCGATAACCGGCGATGCAAAAATCCAGTCGGTCGTTTTAAATTCCCATTTCAGCTTTGGGCGTTTATTGATCGGGGATTGGTTTTTAATGACACCCGTGTTTTGCAAATCGCTACGGAACATCGTTTCTTTGGATGAATCGAAACTGCCGCAGCTTACGATTATCATACCAGAAATAAAAATTGCCAAAAACCGAACAAATTGCTGCTGTACTGTCATAAACGATTACCCTTTTTCGTTGCCGTTTCAGTGATCAAAAAAAAGTCCACCGGAAAGCGCCTGCTTTGGGTGGACTTTCAATGTATCGCAGATTTACAACATAATCAACAGGTTACACAAATTACGGTTGAGAGTTTAATAACAAATCGTCATAGCTGGCGTCGTAAATTTCACCACGGAGGGTGGAACTAACCAACCGGTAATCGCCGAAACCGGATTCGTCAATAAACAGGAATCTGGCGCCGCCATCCAGATTGTGATAGAACCAGACGATGTAGGGGCGATATTCCCGGCTATTGGGCTGACGATCGATTTGATTTGGCTCGCCATATTTAACGTAAATTCTACCGCGATCCGATTCCCAGCCGTCGAGTGTGGAAAATGCGTATAAATCATTTGCGTAAGCGACACGGGCATAATATTCGTGCCGTAAGCCTGGGCTCTCTTGTTCACGGTCTGCCCAAAACCGGAAAAGAAACATGCGTTTGGATTCAACCGTATCGAGGCTTTGATAAATTTGCACTTCTTCTTTATTTGCAATATACCGTGCCTGATCAAACATTTCGTCCAGTTCGGCTTCGGCTGCGGTTGCAAACTCGCTTTGCGGGAAAAGGGTCAGGAATTCCTGATCGGTTTGTCCGGGTTTCATGATGTAAAAATTTGCCCGGGTGTAAACCGAATAATTCGAAGTTTTATCAACAACAGCATAAATAAGGGTATATAATCCGTTTTTGTAATCGGAAACATCAAAACTGCCGACTTCAACAGCCGATTCCTGAGCCTGATTTTTACTGTAACGTTTGTTTGCGACAATTTTGCCATCGGTATCGGCAATGGCAATTTCGATATCCACTTTTGCGCCGGGAACTTCACTTTTCAAATTATACATTTCGAGATAATAAAAGAGCCGGGGAGTTTCCGCATTATACATTCGCATCGGGTTTGGGTAAACTTCCATGGTATTTTTGTAGAATAGCCCATTGCGATTTACAGCGCCGGTTTTAATATTGGAACACAATTCGATATCGCTTAACACGATTTTATTTTCTTTAGAGAAGGTAGGTGCAGTAAATTCGTGATATAAGGAATCGATACCCATCGCTTTGTCATCCGACATCCGGACCATTTTGATGCTGTAGCGTCCCTCCGGCAAAACCGTTTTGATCACGCTCCCCTGAATACCGGTATCTCCGGCTGCTGACGGCGGTTCCATTGTAACTTTCAGGTTATTTTTCGCCAATAACGAATCTTTCGAGATATCCTGTAAATAGAATTCGAGATTGATCTCGCGGGTATCCACCTGGTTGGGATCCAGATTATAGAGCATGTAATAAATTTCAAGATATGTGTGATGTTCATCGTAGCGGAAGCGGGCAAAATCCAGAAACATCCGGACATCTTTGGCAACAGCGATTTGGCTAAACAGTGCAATAATAACTGATGTAAAAATAAATTTAGTTAATATTTTTTTCAACGGAACACCTCGATTAATTGTTTAATTCGGATACAATATGAACAACTCAAAATAAGCCTTAAACCATTCGTTTGAGAGAAGCGTCAAACTGCCGATTCGCTCAACAATGCACCAATTTAAACAATTTTGTTGAGATATTCCATACCCCAATTATGGGATTTCCTGTTTGTACCAAAAAACAAAAAGGCTGGCAAAAGCCAGCCTTTTTGCAGAAAAAATGTATTTCAGATATTAGAATCCAACCGTCAAAGAGAACAGGTTGTTGCCATCGAAATACTGGGAATCGCGGAAGGCATAGTCTAACGCGAGGTTGGTGCCACCGTAGTTATAATTCAGGCCAACACCAAGGGTAAAGCGATAGAGCTGGTCTTCGGAATCGATTTTCTGGGTAGCCAAATAACCGCCACGCAGGAAAATCAGGTCTGAATAAGCGTATTCAGCACCAAATTTGAAATCGTCGTTACCGAAGTTATTGCTGACAAAATTGCCGTTAAAAACGATGCTGTTTTGCTCGTTGATATCACGGCGATAGCCAACGCCCAACTCAATGTTTGCCGGTAACTGATGCGAAGCTGTGGGAATTTCCACAAAGCTTGCTGCACCGGTTCCGGATTGCTGGATCAGGAACGCCGAACCGCCATACTGCAAGTTGGTTCCAATGTTTTTTACAACCAAGCCCATGGAAAGGCCATTGAAACCACCCAGTTCGTGATACTGAATACCAACATCAAACGCGAATGCGCTGGCGCTGGCGCGCGGCACGCTTTCGTTTACCAGTTTACCCGTAATACCCACCTGAATGGCGTCGTTTACTTTACGGGAATAGGTAACAGCCATTGTCATAAATGAAGGCGAAAACGTTGCTCCGGAGGAGCCATTATAGTCTTCATTTGTTGTTAATGGAATGTCGCCGAAATCAAATGCTTTGATGCTGAACCCAACATGGCCCATACGGCCGGCGTTGAAGCCCAAAGCAAGGTAGTTAACGTTGACATCATTAAAAACAGACATTGTTGAGAAGGTACCCATTGCATTGCTTTTCTGTGAAGAAAAACCTGCCGGGTTCCAATAGATAGCATCTAAGCCGGACGAGAATGCCACGTTGGAGCCGCCCATTCCTAAATCACGAGCGCCAACCGGAACGAGCAATTGATCGCCACCAGCAGTTCCGATCCGGGCAGGGTCGCCGCCATACAGCGGGGATACCCCTAAGAAGAAGGCAGTCACTGCGAGTGCAATGATGCTAATCATCTTTCTTGTTTTCATATCTACTCCTTTAATCATTTGCTATAACAGGTTTTTAAAAATGCTTCGTTCTAAGTGATTTAAATTATGCAACGATTAGAAATATTGCAAAATTTCTTCGCCTTGAACGACAAACACTTTTAAGACCTTGGTTGCGCCCAGATCGGGCATTTCAACGTGAACCATGTAAATACCGCTTGCAACAGGCAGACCGGACTCGTTACGCAAGTCCCAGCGCATAAACTGGCTATCAGACGTAATTTTGTCGCTTTCGGTCATTTTACGTACCTGAACACCGGACAACGAGAAAATACGAACCGTAATACTGCCGGTTTCTGGCAAGTTTGTGAAGGTTACAAAACGGTTAAAGCGGCTGGTTTCTGAAGGATTTTGTGCATAATACGGGTTCGGGAACACGTTAATGTTTTCAACATCCTCTTTGGCCAGATCTTCGCTTTTTACTACACCAGGCGCTGTAAATTCGAACACGTCGTTAGGCGTGTTGATTTTACCGGGGAAGATCGCAAACTGATCTTCGCCGGTTCCGCCGGGTGAGAATGGGACAGTTCCTCTACGGTTTACAGCTAACCAATACATAATTGGAATATTTGTTCCACCAATCAATTCTGTTTGGTATTCGGCTGTTGGCGTTTCGCTGTAATCGGCATCAATAATATAGAGCCATTCACGCGGGCCGGAAGAAGCTACGTTATCAAACGAGCCGTTGTCACCGGGCCACCATTTACCATCTACCAAACCGCCGGGCTGGTTGTTTTCCAGGAAACCGACTTGCAGACGGCGGGGATTTTCAGGATCATCAACATCATATGCAGCCAACGGAACATTGCGCTCAAAAGCCTGGAATGCATATCCGCCACCTGTGTTCAGGATGTACGGTGCAAACTCCGGCAATGCAGGTGCAGCACCGGCACCACGCAACCAGCGATAACCAAACGATACGTTCGGGTCACCACCAGATTGATCGAATGCGGGATCATAGCTAACTGTTCCATCTGCTACGTTAGCTAAAACAAGCAATACGTTCTTGAGGGAGGCTGCAGGTGCAACCAAGTTTTGGTCTACAGCACCAAACACGCTTGCCGGGCTTGCCCAGCCGATAGCGCCACGGAAACCTTCGAATCCAAGACCATCTGCACCTGCCCAGGTAAAGCGGCGGGTACCTGCCGGGATATCCCAGCCCCAGGTGCCTGCATCATCTGTTTCAAACATGTCTGATGATTTTACGCCTGCTGCAGGGCCGGCAACGCGTACTTGCAAACCGTCAACAATCGGTTGGGTACGGGTTGCTTCAACATCTGCTACTTGCGGTTGGTTGCTTAATACTGTGTTTCCGGTTGCAGTATTGCGCAGGTTCCAAAGAATTTCGCCACTGTTTTCGGTGAAGAATACTTCATATTTGGCGCCAGTTGTTGCTGCGGGGTTGATAACGATGGATTTTACAACACCATCGCTGGCACCTGCAGCCTGGGATACTGCCAAATCACCAACATCACCGGTTCTTACGCCCGGCTTGTTGCCTTGCGGAACAACTGTAATCACGTTCAATGCGCTTTCGATGGATGATTCGGGAACGTCTGTATCAACGATTCCGTCGCCATCCAGGTCTTTTGCATTATAGGCGGTTACCGCAAAATAGTATTCGTTTCCTGCGTGTAACGGTTTGCCTGTGAATACATCGGTTGTAATGGTAGTAAAGCGCTGAATACCGGTGTTGGTTCCGGCTTGAACCGGCACTTCAACCAGATCGCCAAATTCCGGCAAGAATGAAATTTGGGTGATTTGGTCAATTGTATTGTTTACGTCAAATGTCAACAGTTTTACAGCCTGGGATTTTGTGGCTGTCGGGTTGGGCAATTGATAAACATTATACCCTTCAAAATTAAAGCCCAACTGCGGATCATCAGCTTCGGTTTGGGCAACACGGGTGGTGTTGGAACCCCATTCCAAAATAACTTCGTTTTCGGTTACGGCTGTTTTTACATCCGGTGCCGGAGGCGGCGTCGGAATACCTTCGAAGTTTGTGCTGAACAGGAACTGTGCCAAACCATCGTTCAGTTTCATTTGCGCAACCGCGTTACGGTTGTTTCCACCAGCTTGTGCAACAATACCGCCAACAACGCCGACCACGATTTCCTGAACATCGCCAGGCTGCATCGTGAACGGACCGGAAGCCAATACCAACCGGCGGTCACCCGGCGGAATAAGGAATCCGTCGATATCGCCGGTACGTTTTACTGCATCACCAGCCAACGGGAATTTGGTCGCGTCACCGGCATTTGCGCCAAATACTGCGGTATAAGGCTGCACGGTAACTTCCGGCAAATAACCATTCAACAGGTTATACCATTCGAGGGTACCGTCATAGTCAAAAGACGGGTCATCGATGGATGTTCCTGCTGCAAAATAACCGAAAGAGGTCATCGGCAGGTTGATTTTACCAGGTCCGACAACTTCGAGACCAAAGGTTCCGAAATCATCAGCATCGTCGATACCGTTACCGTTCAAATCCTGACCGGCAACGCCATCCAGCAACGGACCCTGGAAGAAGTCATAACCGGCTGCTGCCGGGGGAATTCCGAAAGCGGCATAATCGCCGTCTGTCAGGTTACCGCTGAAAGCAAAGCCAAGGCTCAAATCAATATCGCAGCCGACCAAATCGTCTGTAAAGATACCGACGTCGGGGTCAGACCACTGACCAACAAACATCGAGTCGATCTGGAAGCCGGATTTGTTGATCAATTGGTATTTCTTGAAAATTACCTGACCTAACTGTGCGCCGGGCTGGTTGTAAGCCCAGGTCGTAACCTGAAGTTCCAAACCGATCGGCGGGGAGTTATACAGAGTTTCAGCATTACCGTCGTTAACAACAAACCAGATAACCTGATCTGCACCGGCAATACCGGGGGTTCCGTCATCTTCGGTCGGTGCGCCTAAATTTACCGGCCAGTTATTCCAGGCCCAGGCGTATCCGTCGAGTAATTCTTGCTGCATGGCTTCTGTTACATCACCGACGGCAACTTCATTAATGCTTGCAGCGTCGTTGATCAAAGATGCATCACCGATGGAAAGACTTTGCCAGTCTTTACGAATACGGTAGATGTATGCAGCGTTTGCATCTGCCAAAACAGGCGCAGTTGTTGCTGTTCCCGGTGTTATAATATGTCCGGGTAAACAACCGGTACGGTAGGTTTGACCACCGACACGGAGTTTAACAGCCGAAGGGTTACGGGTATCGTTATTTACGAAACCGCCCCATACAAAACCGTCCTGATAAATTGCAGCTGCGGTGTTTGCAGGATAAATACCACCGGAGTTGTCATCCGGGGTATGGGCAGAGCGACCATCTACCCGCATCCAATATTGCCAATTGGAAATGTTGGACATCGTGATGATTGCTTCTGTCTGAGAGGTTTTGGATATTTTCTGGCCAACTTTCTGACCAGGAACTTCTCTTGCAAGAAGAACCCCGGTGGAAATGAACCAGAGCATTCCAAACACCATTAATGATACTTTTATCTTCATTAGTTACTCCTTCTAAAATTGACTGAGTTGATTGGCAATACCAACAGATTAATAGCTCAGCTTAATACCGAAGAAAATTTGACGCGGGTTTCCATACAACTGCTGTCCAATTGCATCCCAATAGGATTGGCCGTTAACAATATTAATTGCTTTATATTGTTCGAGCCAGGCTTCCCCATAGGTATTGAGACGGGATTGACGCTGTTCCAGATTGGAATTGTTGTAGAATCCGTCATCATCTGCAAGACCGGAAGCGTTATACACGTTGATAACGTTTTTGGTGTTGAACAGGTTGTTTACGCGCATATAAACTGTAGCCTGCAATTCTTTTGCAATACTGAAGGATTTGTCCAAGCGCAGGTCAAAGTTGTAATTAAACGGCGTGCGCGAGCTACCAACTGCTTCCAAAGCACGGCGGGAACGCACGTCATTCATATAATCAACACCGGCATCGTATGCGTTCGACTGACCCACTTCGGATTCGGAGAATGTAAAGGGGTGACCGCTGTTGAATGTAAACAACATATTTGCGCCAAAATTACTGAATACAGGACCACCATCGTCGTTGCCAAAACGATAATCCAAAATGGCAGAACCACGGTGAGCTTGTTCGTAATCCAACGGGCTGATAACTGTCGGACGTGAGGTTGAACGTTCGATTGCAGCAACACCGGAAGTACGGGCAGAACCGGTACCTTCAGCCTGGGTAAGGGTATAGTTCAACGTTGCCTGAATGCGATTAACGCGGCGCAATGTTAAGCTAAATTCCATACCTTTTGTTGTTGCAAAGTCACCGTTAACCAACATGTTAAAGCCAGAAAGTCCTTCCGGATTAATTCTGTCAATCAACACCTGGCCTTTGATATTGCGATAAAAACCTGCGATATCAAATGCAGCAACCTGGCTGATTTGCTGGCGGAAGCCGATTTCATAAGAGGTTGTGCGAATCGGTTCCAAACCAATACCAAACGGGTTTTGGATGGACAAACCAGCGCTCAGGAAGTCACGGCTTAAGCGGTTATCACTGGCGTAAATGGTTTCCAGCTCGGGCATTTGAACAAATTTGCCATACTGAGCATAGAAAACGGTTTTTTCATTTACCGGGAAAGAGAAACCTAAACGCGGGCTAACCTGCTGGAAAGCATCCATGTCTTCGAAGGTTTCATCGGTAAATTTGTTGGTATTTGCATCAAAAACAACATTGTTAAGATCTCTGAAACGACGTGCCTGAGAATCAAAATATTCATAACGCAAACCGGCGTTAATGATCAGGTCGTTGTATTCAATTTTATCCTGAATGTAGAATGATGCTAATTTGGGCTCTTTGGGAGCGTCCGCAATTTTTACACCACCTTCAAACTGGTCAGCATCGGCTTCGTTGCCATAAATATCATAACCATAGTTGTTTGGCAATGCGGAGTTTACCCAAGTGTTCGGGCTGAGATCTTCAATTGTAGCAACGTTGTTATCCGTCAACAATGGAATAGCACCAGGCTGAACATCAAATTGACGCAACTTGTAGCCACGGTAATCCCCACCAACTTTTACTTCGTGGTGACGACCCATTTGGCTGGTCAGGTTACCTGCAAAACCCAAATAGTTTTGGTCGCGGGTGATATAACGGCCATGCGGATCACCATTTCTGGCAAAGAAGAAATCGTCGCCATTGAACATATAGTTGGCTTCTCTGCGGTATGCTTCGCGATAGGTAACTTCGCCATTTGTATGGTTGGATACTGCAGTTGAATCATACCATTTCCGCCAATCATTACCGAAATAGCTATCTTCATAATCAAATTTCGAATCGAAATAGCTTAACGATACGTCAGCAATGGTTTTGGGATTAACAACGTAGGTCAGTTTCGTTGAAAGCAACAGGTTTGTGAAAACCTGATCGTAATACCGGTCGTTCAACACATCCAGCATCGGTGTGTTGCTGTTAACGCCGGAAGAGAACTGACGGGAGCGATCGCTGAACGATCCGCTAATCCGCAATTGAACCGGGCTCAGGTTAAACGAAACGGTACCTTGCACTGCCCAAAGATCTTCTTCCTGCTTCGGTGTAAATCCATCGGGATAAACATACGAATTAATAGTGTCTTTGACGCTATTGGCAGGGTTGATATCGACAAGTGGGCCGCCGGTCAGATCAATCAGATCGAAACCTTCGCTGAAACGTACTGCACGGTCGCCCTGAAATGCATTTTCACCGGCAATAAAGAAGCTGACTTTGTCGTTGAACAGCGGGCCGCTGATCGTTGCAACACCGGTGTGATGGCGATAGCTGTGGGTACCGAGGAAGGTTTTGCCTTCATCTGCGAATTTATCGGTCTGGAAATCAACCGAAAATTTCATATTTTTGCCACCGGTTTTCAATTCCGTACGAACGATACCGGCGTTAGCTCCACCAAATTCAGCAGTATAACCGCCTGCCAACACCTGAAATTCTTCTACTGCTTCCTGAATAATGTAGAGGGATTGGGTATTGGTAAGGGGGTTAACTGAGGATGCACCGTCGATATAAAATCCGACTTCGTCATCACGACCACCGCGGATGTGGATGTTACCATCCTGAACAACCACGCTATTTTGGGTAGCGATAACCTGATTGAAACCACGAACCGGAATATTTTCCAGATCTTCAGAAGTTACCAACGACACGCTTTGCGTGGTGTATTTCTCAACCAGCGGTTTTTCCGCGGTAATCACCACAGCCTGTCCTTCAATGGCTGCTTCTTCGAGGGAATAATTCACTTCTGTGGTTTTATCAGCGGTGACACGCACACCTTGCTGAACGACATCGCCATAACCAACAAAGTTAGCGCGAATATCGTAAACACCGACAGGCACATTCAATATTACAAAATAACCATCAACATCTGTAGCTGCACCGTATTGGGAGCCCTCTATGCTGATGTTAACACCCGGTAATGCCTCTCCGGATGTTTTATCTTTTACAACGCCCACAACTTTACCTGACGACTGCGCGAACAGATAAAGCGGAGCGATTGCCAGCACTAATGCTAGCAAGAGCACTTTCGTTTTACTCATCTCTCTGTCTCCATACAAAATAGTTGAACATTTAGATTGAACAAACTCTACGACAAAAAAACGTTACGTCATACATGTCCTCCGATTTTAACTAACTGTATAATTATTAATAGCTTAACAATACTAAATACTATTGAAGGATACTGCAAAAATAATGATCAATGGTGTGTAAATACAAAGGCTTGACGGAAATATGTTAGATTTTTTTGAAACAAAAGTGGAAAAACAGCTGTATAGTTACGAATACTCAATACTTTCTCCTCTTAAATTCAGACACAAACCGCAAACAATACAAAAACCGTGCAATACTTTGTCGAACCAACGTTAAACCAAATCAAAACAACTATTTAACAAAAATTTAACATTGATCCAAAAAATTGATTTAGATCAATTTTTCCTATCCAGGTAGGAAAAATTTTTCCTATCCGGGCATATAATTGCCGGAAAACAGCAAGTCACGTAATTGTTGGGCTAATGAATTATGCATAGGTCGAAAGTTTAACAGGTTTCAATCACATTTACAATAGGTGACGAAAGATTTTTTGCAAATCCTGCAATTCATCCCGACAAAAATCCACTTTAGCCCATTTTATTTCACAAAATTCTGGCGTTTTTAAGCGATTGCAAATTCATTCAAAAATGGTTAAGATTTATATCCATTTTATCTTACCCTTCACTTGGATCTGAACAATATTCCAGTGATAGCGTAAGAGATGGAAAATTTTGATTATTTAACAAAGGGCAAAAAAAATGCTGCGAATTCTGATGGTCGTTTTTTTGGGAGTTGTTTCTACATTAAATATATATGCCCAGTCACCGTATCGGGAAACGTTTGAGAAAACATTTTTTGATACAAAATATCCGCAAAAGCTGCCGGTGCTGTTCCGTGCATATCCGGTTTATGGCACAGAAAACCAGTTCCGGGTTTATCTGGCTGTTCAGATTCAATATAATTTTTTGCAATTTGTTGTTAAAGACGGGCGATACGAAGCCTCTGCGGAAATTGAATTCCGGTTCCAGCCGGAAAAAGGAAACGCATCGGCTGAGCAAATCTGGAAAACAACGATTGCCGCACCCAACTTTCCGGCCACTCGCGATCCGCAGCTCACCCACACCACACTGGATTCCGTAACTTTGCCTGAAGGACGTTACAATATTATTGTTAAATATCGTGATTTGAATGGTGAGCGCCAGCTTGCTTTCACTCAAAAGCTAACCATTTCGTCCGAACAAAACCTGTTTATCTCACCGGCGTTGTTTACCGAAGCTGCCGACGGGAACGCCGGAGCGCTATCCTTTCTGCCGGAAGATCTTCGCCCTTCGCCGTTGATCGGTCATTGGCATTTTAACCGGCCGTTGGGCATATTGCTTCAGGGTTACCAAACGGCCGCAAACAATCAGCAACGCATCAAAACCGAATTGATTCGCACGGATGACGGCGTAACGCTTTTCGCGATCGATTCGACGGTTGCGGTTCGCGGTAGCCGGTTCAGCCTGTCGCTGGCAATTCCGGAAACATCACTTGCAGAAGGCAAATATCGCCTCCGGACCGTTTATTTCACGGAAAACGATTCGATCCGGCGAGTGGCGCCGTTTGATGTCATCTGGTTCGACAAACCTGCAAGCCTGTGGGACACCGAACTTGCACTGCGCCCGCTGCAATACATCACCGATGAAGAAACATTCGACAAATTGAACGACGGCAACGAAACCGAAAAGCAGAACCATCTTGCAACGTTCTGGAAAGATCGCGACCCGACGCCCGAAACCCCGTTTAACGAACTGATGGTGGAATTTTACTCGCGCGTCGATTCATCAATTACCCGCTTTTCGACCCGCCGGAAATTGGGCTGGAATACCGATCCGGGGAAAATTTACATCGCCATGGGACCGCCGACGGAAGTTGACGATCACAGCCTCGATCCCATCCCAAACCCATACATGCGCTGGATTTACAAGCTGGAAGACAAAGAATTGATCTACACATTTCGCGCGGTGGACGGGCGAAAAGAGTATGAATTGACGCATTCTGCCGAACGCAATTTGTAAATCGGGTTAACCAATGAGGATTTCATTAACTTGGATTCTATAATAGCATATCGTAAATTACGATTACATAAATAATCCAAAAACGGGAAATCACATGAATCCAATAACCATAAATCTGCCCGAAGATGTTCGGATAGATCCATTTGAAATTAAGATGCTGGTTGCCACAAATTTGTTTAAAAAAGGGGTGCTGACCTCCGGACAGTCCGCAGAAATGGTCGGATTAACCAAACGGGCATTTTTAGAAATTCTCGGCAATTACAATGTATCTGTTTTCGGATATGAATTTAACGAACTTGAAGATGAGCTAACCAATGCGTAGTTTGGTTATCGCCGACACCAGTTGTCTTATTGTTCTCGAAAAAATCAGCCAATTGGGCTTGCTCCGGAAAATATATTCAGAAATTATTATCACACCGGAAATTCAACAGGAATATGGCGAAAAGCTGCCCGAATGGGTCAACATCACCAGAGTTCAGGATGCAAAAAAACAGCAAATTCTCGAACTTGAACTGGATAAAGGTGAGGCCAGTGCCATTGCGTTAGCTTTTGAAAACAACGATGCATTAATACTAATGGACGAAAAAAAGGGACGGCGAATTGCAAAAAAACTAGGCCTGCATGTGCTGGGAACTTTAGGAGTCATTATCAAAGCCAAAGAACAGGGGCTCATTGATTCAATAAAAGCACAAATTGATAAATTACAAATGGTTAACTTTAGAATTTCCGACGAATTAGTCCGTAAAATCCTTGACAAGTACGATAAATAAAATTCAACTCAAAAGTATCCCTTGAAAAAAGAACTCCCTAAAAATCAACAAATAAACATCGGCGTAATTGGCGTCGGGCATTTGGGTCGGCTGCATGTTCAGCAGTTGCAACATGTTCCGGAGGCAAATTTAGTCGGCATTTTTGATGCCGATACCGAACGCGCCCAATCCATTGCCGATGAATTTGGTACAACCGCTTTTGCCTCGCCGGAATTGTTGATGAACGCTGCGGAAGCGCTCACCGTGGTTACGCCAACCACCACACATTTTGAAATCGCTAAAGAAGCATTGGGCAGCGGCAAGCATTTGTTTATCGAAAAACCGATGATGGAAACGCTGGATCAGGCGGACGAAATTATCCGGCTGCGCGATGCGGCAGGCGCCAAAATTCAGGTCGGGCATATCGAACGGTTCAATCCGGCGATTATGGCGTTGCATCCGCTCACCATCAATCCGCTATTTATTGAAGCGCACCGGATGGCTAATTTTAACCCGCGCGGCACCGATGTCGCAGTGGTAATGGATTTGATGATTCACGATATCGACCTGATTCTCAGCTTTGTGAAAAGCAAGGTAAAAACGGTGGACGCCAGCGGCGCTTCGATCATTTCGCCGACAGAAGATATCGCCAATTGCCGGATTTTGTTTGAAAACGGCTGCGTTGCCAACGTTACCGCCAGCCGTATCTCCGCCCGGAAAATGCGAAAAATGCGCTTTTTCCAACCGGACGCCTATATTTCGGTTGATTTTCTGGAGGGCATTTCGGAGATTTATCATATTGAAAAAGATGAATTTAAGCCATCAAAAGAAACCCTGGCGTTTTCGCTGGGTCAAATTCAACAGGGAACAGAACAGCGTAACATCCGATATTCGCGGCTGGAAAAAGCGGATCTCAATCCGCTACGGTATGAGCTACAGCAATTTTGTCAATCGATTATTAACGACCAAACACCACCGGTAACCGCGGAAGACGGACGACGGGCGCTGCACGTTGCCCGGTTGATTCTAAACAGCATCGATGAACATACAGAACTGGTCAAAAAACACTGGCAGCTTCGGTAAACGGCTGTTTCGCCTGCGCGGATACACGCCGTACCCAATTGTGCTCCTGTTTTTTTTCCTCGCACAACCCACGCCAAGCAGTTTTGCGGCGGGAATTTTTTGGGTTATTGCGGGCGAGATATTGCGCATCTGGAGTGTTGCCTACACCGGAAAAGAAACCCGCCAACACATCATCAACACCCCAAAATTAGCCATCGGCGGACCGTACGCATTTGTCCGCAATCCGATTTATATCGGGAATCTGATTATCTACAGCGGTGTAACGATTATTGCCAATTTATGGCTGCCATTTTTCCTGTTTTTTGTGTGGCTATATTTTGGCTTGCAATATATATTTATCGTCCGGGCGGAAGAAAATGCGCTGCAATCTGCGTTTGGTGCTGCATATGATCGTTACCGGCAGGCTGTTCCGGCGTGGCTCCCGGCGCTGAAACCATATCCGGGAGAGCGCGAAACAGCGGATTATCGCGAGGCGTTCCGGTCAGAATCCAGCACGTTTTGGAGTATCGCCGGATTTTTGGGTGTGTTGATTTGGCGAATGAATGTTATCAATCAATCAATCGGATAAGCGACCTTTTTTGCAGGAGTTGGTGGGTTCCCACCGATCAAAAATCAAATCAAAACGAATGGCGACATCGCGATTCACACAGAAAACACCGGTTTTTATCGGTTGTTTTCGAAAATAATATTTTTCCTAAGCACTTGTTTACAAAGGAGATATACTGCATGACAGACATGATGAACCGGCCGGTAATGCGCTATGTGGATGCCTTTCCATACGAAGAAGGCGGCGACTCGCTTTTTTATATCCGCGATCCCCAGGAAATTGCCACATCACCGTTAGTCGTGTCACCCGCGGAGCTATTTATCCTGTCCATGTTCGACGGGCAACACTCCCCCCGCGATATTAAAATGGAATTTGCCAGCCAGTTTCAGGGCATTTTGCTCGACGACGAACACATTTTCCAATTGATCCAGATTCTCGATGAAAACTACTACCTGAACAGCCCCCGTTTCCGGGATTATTATGAGGAGTTGCAGATGGATTTCCGAAAGGCTACCGTTCGCCCGGCATGGCATGCGGGTGGTTCCTATCCCAAAGATTCCGTAATGTTGCGCGCCCAAATCGATGCATTTTATAACGATACGGAAGGCGCCGGACTGCCATTGCGCAACGGCAAGCTCAACGCGCATCCGGTAACCCATAATCTGGTAGCAATTATGGCGCCGCATATCGACCTGCGGGTGGGCGGCACATGTTACACCCACGCTTACAAACCATTAATCGAAGCCGGAAATCCGGCGGACGTATACATTATATTAGGCGTCGCACATTATGGCGGCGAGGGATTTTTTACCGCAACGGCAAAGGATTTTGAAACACCGTTGGGCATTGTGCAAACAGATCGCGCGTTCATCGAAAAATGGGGCAAATACGCCGGAACAGATTTCACCAAAGGCGATTGGGCGCACCGGACCGAACATTCCATCGAATTTCAACTGCCGTTTTTGCAGCACAGCTTTAGCCATTCGTATCAAATTGTGCCGATTTTATGCGGCTCGCCGGAACCGCACCTCCGCACCGGGAAACTACTGGATCAGGTGCCGGAAATCAACAAAGCTATTTCTGCATTAAAACGCGTAATTTTGGAAGATGGTCGCAATATTCAAATTATTTTGAGTGTCGATCTGGCGCACATGGGACCCAAATTTGACGATCCATTCAAAGTGGACGAAGCGAAAGCAGCCGAAATCCGCACAGCGGACGAAGCCATGTTCCGGATCATCAGCGAATTTGACCCCAAAGAATTTCACCATTTGATGGAAAAGGATTTGTTAAAACGGAATGTAGATGCCTGCTCAGCAATTTTCACATTGATGCAATTGATGAAGAAAAGTTCAGTAAAAACAGTTGGTTATCAGCAAAATTTGCAGCCGGATACCCAATCTATTGTTACCTTTGGCAGCATGGTTTTTTACGGGGAACTGGCATCACAATAAATTTGCCAACTCTTTGAGATGCTTTTTAACTTCGACGCGCATAAAACCGCTGTTCACGCCTTCCCGGCCAATAACGGATAAATACGCATCCTGCCGGGGAATTTTGAACATTACCAACGTGCGTTTTTCGAACTGCATTTCCCAATAATCCAGTCGCCCGCCTTTCAAAAATCGGGTCGATTTGATAATTCCTTCCAAAACATTGGCAATATAGTTGCCCAAATCGCTGATAATTTCCGGGCGTTCCGCGATATTTCCATGATAAAAAAGCGGGAAACCGGCGCGGGAGTGAATCAGCACATGCTCGACATTTTCTGCATTGCAAATTTTTTCAACGATTGTTTTGAGGCGATTTTGGCGACGTTGTTTTTCGCGTTCCGCTTCCTGTTTGGCGAGGTCGGAACTTTCGTCCAACCGGCGCAGACTTTCCAGCAACAGGCTTTGCCAGCCGCGCGTGATGGTTTCGCGAGGCGGCAGCTGGTTGCGCATCACCTGAAATTCCCCGCCCTGCCAGCTCATGATATGATAAAATGCGCTCTCCCCCTCAAAACGCGGCGTTTCGGCATGCACAATATTGCCTTCCTGAAAAAATATCATGCCCACTTCGTCATCGCAAATCACCCGCAATCCGGAGCTGATTCTGCCGTAACAGTTCAACTGGATAATATCGCTCAACTGGAAATCCGACACACTGCCTTTGAAGCCTTTTTTCTGCTCCAGCGCTTCAAGAATTTGCCGGCGTAACTCGTTGATTTCAAACGGTTTTTCGATATAATGAAAGCAGCCTTGCGAAGTGGCATTTTTCTTCACATCGGACGATCCGTAAGCTGTCATGATGATCACTTTGGTGGACGGATAAAGGTCTTTCACCTGGGTCAGCAATTCCAGGCCGCTGACTTCGGGCATGCGAACATCGGTAATCACCAGATCAAACGGCACCTGATTGAGCACTTCGATGGCTTCGCGACCTGAGTTGACACACATGACGTCAAATTTATCACTGTCTTTTGATAATTTTTTGGATAGCGTCCAGGTCAAATCTTCTTCATCGTCAACGATCAGAACGCGTTTCTGGCGCTCAGGCATTAGCATCCTCCGGGACATTCAAAAGGTTCAATTTTCGTTACAAAACTCTACCTTATTATCGGTCAGAAATAAAAAAGCGGAGAGAAAAAATAACGCTTTTCTGCCCCGCTTTTCACAAAAACCGGTAATTTACACATTCATCTCAATAGTTTACATCATTTTGCGGATCGCATCAACTTTATCCACAGATTCCCAGGTAAACCGCGATTCGCTGCGGCCAAAATGACCGTAAGCAGCCGTTTGGCGATAGCCGGGGCTTTGCAGTTTCAATGCTTCCATGATGCCGCGCGGGCGCAGGTCGAATACTTTTTCAACGATTTCGACAATTCGGCTTTCGGCAATTTTGTGGGTGCCGAAGCATTCCACCATCACCGAAACCGGATCTGCGTGACCGATAACATAGGCAACCTGAATTTCCACTCGATCCGCAACGCCGGCAGCCACCAGATTTTTGGCAACATAACGCGCTGCGTATGCACCGGAACGATCCACTTTGGAAGGATCTTTTCCGGAAAACGCACCGCCGCCGTGGCGACCCATTCCGCCATAGGTATCGACGATAATTTTACGCCCGGTCAAACCTGCGTCGGATACCGGACCACCGATTGTCCAAACACCGGTGCCGTTCACAATATAGCTGTTTTCGGAGCGATCGAAGGGCAAACCGTATTCCTTTAATAAAGGCGTAACGATTTGATTATAAACAACTTCTTTTACGTCATCATTGGTTTTGGAGGGATGATGCGGCACCGCCACCACCACTTTTTCGATAGCAACCGGTTTCCAGTCTTCGTAACGCACGGTCACCTGCGATTTGCCGTCCGGGCGCAAAAACGGGATTTTGCCATTCAGCCGCGATTCATCCAGTGCACGAACAATTTTGTGGGCCATGGTGATGGGCAGTGGCATCAGTTCCGGCGTTTCGTTGGTTGCATAACCGAACATCATACCCTGATCGCCGGCGCCGCCGCTATCCACGCCAACAGCAATTTCCGGGGATTGTTTGTGAACCCGGTTGATGATTTCGCAGTTGTGGTCAAATTGAAGTTCGGCATTGTCGTAACCGATTTCCCGTATGGCTTTGCGCGCCAGTGCTTCGTAATCGATTTCCACGCCGTCGGGAATTTTAACTTCGCCGGTGAGCACGGTCAGGTTTTTGGTTACCATTGTTTCGATGGCTGCGCGATTGCCGCGCACATCGCCGCCCGATTCAAAAATAGCGTCCACAATGGTATCCGAAACGCAATCACAAACCTTGTCCGGATGTCCGGCGGAAACCGACTCCGAAGTGAACAGGAAATTCTTTTCCATTCAAGATACTCCTTCTACCTGTTAATCATAATATTACGTATTTTAAGTATTTGCATTTTTCACCCGAAATTCCAGGGTTACCATTCGCTTTAATAGCCCCAGGTTTTGGGCGTTGTCAGTTCCACGCTATTGTTCGCCGGATCGCGGAAATAAATTGAGATACCGCCGTTTGGCCACTCGATTTCCATTTCGACAGGCACGTTATTGCCGGCAAGTTTTTTCCGCCATTTCTCGATCTGGTCATCGCTCATCGCGAACGCGACGTGCCCTTCGCCATATGCGCCGTGCGGCGGAATATCGCTTCCCGGCGACATCGTGTTATCGGGATTAAACACGAGCAGCATCGCGTTGGCCAATTTGAAAAACACGTGTCGCTCCGGCTCTTTTGTCAGCACCTCGCAACCGAGAACAGCCGTATAAAATGCTTCTGCAGCGACCAAATCCCTGCAATAGATGCAGGTTTCCATTATGCGTTGAACTTTCATGAATGATCTCAGGATTTTGCCTGAATAACTGCGCCCGCGCCTTTAATTCGCCAGATGGTTAAGGGTCCTGTAACGCTGGTGGAATCGAATGCTTCGCCTTTTTCTTCTGCTTCGTGCGCCAGCCATTCGATGGCTTTTTCCTGGGTGAGATCCAATCTTTCGACCATTCCTTCAACGGCGGCTTCGTGTCCGACGGCGCTAAGCGGGAACACAATATCGCCATCTTTCACTTTTATACGGATTTTTTCCGCACCGCTGGCAACATCCATCCAGCAACCGCGCATCGCACAAACTTCGGCAACTTCGCCTTTCACCAACACGGTTTTGCCTTCGTAGGCTTCCGGTTCAGAGAGAATTGCGGCAATATCCGTTGCTTCGCTTACTGCGACGCCTTTGCCATATTCACCTGCAGGATCGGCTTTTTTCAGAAGCGCCTTTTCATCCATTTCAGTGGTTTCGTTGCTTTTTGCATCGGCCGATGCTTCCGTTTGCGGCTGCTCCTGGCAGCTTGCGATAAACAGCATCAGAATGAATAGGAACAATACCTTACGCATAATTAATTTCTCCCATTTTGCAGGAATCTTTCACATGTATTATCAAATTTGATTTAGTCAGGAAAAATTAACACCCTCTGCCGGGAAAACAAGTTATTTTTTACAAAAGCAAAAAATGAAACTCGCACTTTTCAACAACGAGAATTAACAAAGCGCTTGACAAAACTGGCGTTGTAAACTAAATTGATAAATTGTATTATAGGGAATGATAATGAAGTTGCCAATTTTACATTTGCAGGACGGAATCCATCATTTCAGCGAATCCGTTCAACTGGATGCGCTGGACTTTTTTCGGAAAGAGTTGTATCCGAATCCGGTAAAAACCAATGTAATGCTGAACAAATACGGCAACACGATTCAGGCAGAGATAACTGCAGAAACAACAGCGGTTTACATCTGCGACAGATGCCTGACAGAATACGATAAACCGGTGAATATTGAATTTTCGATGCTGATACAGATCGGCGAAAACGCCGTTGAAACAGATGAAGAAAACGTCATTCATTTGCCGAAAGACACAGCAGAGTTATCCATTACCGACTGGCTGGTTGAATATTTGATCATCAATACGCCCATGAAAATGCTCTGCGACGAAGATTGCAAAGGTATTTGCGCCGGATGCGGTGCGAATCTGAACACTGAGCCGTGTAGCTGCAGTAACGACGTTGTCGACCCGCGTTGGGAAAAACTTGGCTCATTGCGCAAGTGATTCGATGTTTTTTTCGAAATAAATCCTTGCGATATCCAAATTAGACGGTTAAATAACATTACTATATCAAGACATGTTTTAGGAGATTGAAGAGATGGCGAATCCAAAACGCAAAATATCCAAGTCGAAGCGCGACATGCGCCGGGCAAATTGGTACCGGAAACTGACAGCACCCAGCCTGACAGAATGCACCAACTGTGGCGAATCAAAACTGCCGCACCACGCCTGCCCGAAATGTGGCGTATATAAAAATCAACGCATTACTGATGCAGAAGAAGCCTAAATAACGGCTGATTAACACCCGGCTAACCACACAGGAGCAGCAAATTGCGCATAGTTGTAGATGCAATGGGTGGTGATCTGGCCCCGAAAGCCCCGGTTCATGGGGCGATTTTATATGACCGCGAAGAACGCGGTAGAGATCAGGTAATCCTTGTTGGCGATAAAACGGCAATTGAGGAAGAGATCGCCAGCCACATCATATCTCCCCACAATATCCGGGTTGTGCATGCCACAGAAGTAATTGACATGCACGACCAGCCAGCCACGGCGGTCCGCAAAAAAAAGGACTCGTCCATGGTTAAAGGCATTCGCATGATCCGCGATGGCGAAGCAGATGCCTTTGTGAGCGCGGGAAGCACCGGTGCCCAAATGGCTGCCAGCCTGCTGACACTCGGGCGAATAAAAGGGGTCAGCCGGCCGGCGATTGGGGCATTTTTGCCACGCGAGAGCGGCGTTGTTTTGCTCATCGATGTGGGTGCGAATGCAGATTGCAAACCGATCAACCTGCTGCAATTTGGGATTATGGGCGGTATTTTCATTGAATATGCCACCAATCTCGCCAAATCCCGGGTGGCATTATTGAGCATCGGCGAGGAAAAATCCAAAGGCAACGAGCTGGTACTCGCCGCACACGACCTGATGCAAAAGCATCTGGAAAATTTTATCGGCAACATCGAAGGGCGGGACATTCTGCATGATAAAGCGGATGTCATCGTCACCGACGGCTTTACCGGAAACGTGGTGCTCAAATTTGCGGAAAGCATTGTGGGTATTTTTGGCAACAGCCTGAAACGGCGAATCAAACAGAATTTATTTTCACTGACGGGAGCATTTTTGATGCGTCCGGCTTTCCGCGCAATGAAACGCGCATACGATTACGAAGAATACGGCGGCGTGCCGCTGCTCGGCATTGATGGCATTTCCATCATCTGCCACGGCAGCTCCTCCGCCAAAGCCCTGAAAAACGCTATTCACGTGGCAAAAATCATGGGCGAAAAGCAGGTAAACAAACATATCGAAGAAGAGCTAAGCGCAAGAGGTCTCTTATGGGGCGAAACGCAATCATCACAGGCGTAGGCCATTATGTACCATCCAAGGTATTAACAAATAAAGATTTAGAGAAACTCGTAGAAACCAATGATGAGTGGATTGTCAGCCGGACCGGTATTCGCGAACGGCGCATTCTGGAGGAAGACAAAGCCACATCATATATGGCATGGCAAGCTGCCAAAATGATTCTCGATGAAAAACAAATCGATCCGAACGAGATTGACCTGATTATCGTGGCAACCGTAACGCCGGATACTTTTTTCCCGAGCACGGGCTGCCGGGTTCAGGAAATGCTCGGCGCAAATCGCGCATGGGGAATGGATTTGAACGGCGCGTGCACCGGATTCGTATATGCATTGGCAACCGGCGCCCAATTTATTGAAAGCGGCATGTATAAAAAAGTGCTGGTGATCGGGGCGGATAAAATGAGCTCGATTCTCGATTTTACCGATCGCACCACCTGCATTTTATTTGGTGATGCTGCCGGCGCTGTTTTGCTGGAACCATCCGAAGACGAAAATTACGGCGTGCTCGATTCCATTTTGCGGAGCGATGGCTCCGGCGGTCAATTCCTGCACATGATGGGCGGCGGCAGCTTGCATCCCGCATCCCACAAAACCGTGGACAGTCGCCTGCACTACATTTATCAGGATGGGCGAACCGTTTACAAATTCGCGGTAACCCGCATGGCGGATGTTGCTGCGGAAATCATTGAAAAAAATCAACTTACCGGCGAAGATATCAAATATTTTATTCCGCATCAGGCCAATTTACGAATTATTGACGCCGCCGCAAAACGCATGAAATTGCGCGAAGATCAGGTAGTGATCAACATCGATCGCTACGGCAACACCACCGCAGCTACCATTCCGCTGGCACTTTCGGAAGTGCATCAGGCCGGGAAATTGAGCAAAGGTGACAACATCGTGATGGCTGCATTTGGCGCGGGATTCACCTGGGGCAGCTCCCTGATTCGCTGGGCTATCTGATCAATTTATCCATTCAATTCGCAAAAAAACGGCTGAGAATATGAGCAACACAGCATTTTTATTTCCCGGACAGGGATCGCAATTTGTGGGAATGGCAAAAGATTTGTACGAACAATTTGCCGACGCCAAAAAAATATTTGATCTGGCAGAAGAAATTCTGGAATTTCCGCTCAAACAGCTTTGTTTTGAGGGACCGGAAGATGAATTGAAACAAACCAAATTCACCCAACCGGCGATTTTCACCCACAGCATCGCTGTCGATAAATTATTAAAAGACAGAGGTTTACAACCGAAAGCAACAGCCGGACACAGCCTCGGCGAATATTCGGCATTGGTTAGCGCCGGTGCACTCAGTTTTGAGGACGGTTTGCGTTTGGTCAAAATTCGCGGTGCGCTGATGCAGATCGCCGGGGAGAAAAATCCCGGCACGATGGCCGCAATTATCGGCGGAACGCCGGAAGCCGTCACAGAAGCCTGCAACGAGGCATCTGCTGTTGGGGTTGTTCAACCGGCGAATTTCAACAGCCCCGGACAAATTGTCATTTCCGGCAGCATTCCCGGCGTTCACAAAGCCATGGAAATTGCCAAAACCAAAGGCGCGCGCATGGCGAAAGAACTGGTGGTCAGCGGCGCATTTCATTCACCGCTGATGGCGGACGCGCTCTCCGGCTTAATTGAAGCGCTGGAAAAAGTGACCATCAACAACCCGGAAATCCCGGTTTACAGCAATGTGGAAGCGACGCCGGCGACCGATGCCGCCCACATCCGGAAATTGTTGCAACAACAATTAACCGCGCCGGTTTTGTGGGAAAACATCGCTCAAAATATGATTTCGGACGGATTCGCGCCATTTTACGAAGTGGGTCCCGGCAAAGTACTACAGGGATTGCACAAACGCATCAATCGCGAAGCCAGTTGCGAAGCATTCGGCAGCGCCGATGAAATTGCGGGATTTTCCATTTAGCTTTTTTCCGGAACAATCGTTTTGGACAGAACCAAAAAAATAAACACACAATAATTAATATCAGGAAACGAGCCATGCACCAACATTTATCCGGCAAAATTGCCATCGTTACCGGTTCCACCAAAGGCATCGGTAAAGAAATTGCATTGGAATTTGCCCGGGAAGGCGCCAAAGTAGTGATTTCCGGACGAAATGAAGAACGTGCCAACGAAGTGGTTGCGGAAATCAAAAATGCCGGCGGTGAAGCGTTGGCGGTCATCGGCGATGTGAGTGTGATGGCAGATGCCCAATCGCTCATCGACGAAACCGTGAAAGCCTTCGGGCAGGTGGATATTCTGATCAACAATGCGGGCATCACCCGCGACAATTTGCTGATGCGAATGAAAGAAGAAGATTGGGACACCGTGCTGAATATCAATTTAAAAGGCACATTTAACACCATCAAATCCATTACCCGGCAAATGATGAAACAGCGCAGCGGACGGATAGTGAACATCACATCCGTTGTCGGGCAAATCGGCAATGCGGGGCAGGCCAATTATGCCGCATCCAAAGCGGGCATTATCGGATTAACCAAATCGGTTGCCAAAGAACTGGCATCGCGCGGCATCACCTGCAACGCCATCGCACCCGGATTTATCGATACCGATATGACCGAAGTGCTCGGCGAAAAAACCCGCGAAGCGCTGCTCACCCAAATCCCGCTAGCGCGGTTGGGCAACGTGCTCGACATTGCCAAAGCGGCGGTTTTTCTCTCCGGCGACGATGCCGGATACATCACCGGACAAACGCTGAATGTTGATGGCGGCATGGTGATGCAGTAAAAAATTGCCCGGCAACAGCTGCTTTTTACGAAAAAAAATTGCCGGCAATGGAACCAAATCTGGTTTTTCGGTTAAAAAGGGAGCTTTTTAAGCCTGTTTTTAGCAATTTGGCATTTATTTTTTTAGGATGATTGATTAAATTCTTGGGCTGTAATAATACTTAGGTTAACTAATTTAACGAGGAGGCATTAAATGTCGCTTTCTGACAAAGTAAAAGATATCATCGTAGACAAATTGGGTGTAGACGCTGATAAAGTAAAAGAAGACGCTCATTTTATCGACGATTTGGGCGCAGATTCGCTGGATACAGTGGAACTGGTTATGGCTTTCGAAGAGGAATTTGGCGTAGAAATTCCCGACGATGACGCCCAGCAAATCACCACTGTCAAAAAAGCAGTGGATTATTTGCAATCAAAAATCGAAGACTAATTTCGAATGATTTGACATTCATTGAATAAGCATTTGGCGCTTTGGAGCTCGCTTTTGGCGGAGAACAAAGCGCCTCGTTTTGTTACCAGTTTTTACGCAAGTTAGAGAAAGTGTATGACCAGACGGGTTGTCATCACCGGTTTAGGCGTTGTATCTGCCATCGGGAATACCGCAACAGATTTCTGGGAAGGCGTGCTTTCCGGTCGGAATGGGGTGGATATTATCACCCACTTCGATCCATCAGCACACAGCACGCGCTTTGGTGCCGAAGTTAAACATCTGCAGTTGGACGGCATCATTGATGCCCGGGAATCGCGGCGAATGGATTTATTTACCCAATACGCTATGGTTGCCGCACACGAAGCAATGGCAGATGCAGCACTTGATCTCGACACCATCGATTTGACGATGGCCGGCGTTGTTGTCGGCTCCGGGATTGGCGGCATCCAGTCTTTTGCAACGGAACACCAGAAATATCTCGCCGGCGGACCGCGCAAGGTCAGCCCGTATTTTGTTACTCAAATGATCTCTGATATTGCTGCCGGACAAATCTCCATCCGCTACGGATTCAAAGGTCCCAATTACGCAACAATTTCCGCATGCGCAACTGCTTCCCATGCCATTGGCGATGCAGCCAGGCTCATCAAATACGGCGATGCCGATTTGATGATTACCGGCGGCACCGAAGCACCGATTACCGGGATGGGCGTTGCCGGTTTTGCCGCGATGAAAGCGCTTTCAACCCGCAACGATGATCCGCAACACGCCAGCCGCCCGTTCGACAAAGATCGCGACGGTTTTGTGATTGGCGAAGGCGCGGGCATTTTGGTGCTGGAAGAATTTGAACATGCCAAAAAACGCGGTGCAAATATTTACGCGGAAATCCGGGGCATCGGTTTCACCGGCGATGCGCATCATGTAACCGCGCCGGCACCGGGTGGCGAAGGGGCTGTTCGTGCGATGCTGCGCTGCATGCGGGACGGTGGATTTAATCCGGATGACATTGATTATATCAACGCACACGGAACTTCCACGCCGTATAACGACAAAAACGAGACGGCCGCAATCAAAACAGCGTTTGGTGATCACGCGTTTAAACTGAATGTAAGTTCAACAAAATCAATGATCGGGCACTTGCTCGGCGCCGCCGGTGCAGTTGAATTAATCGCAACTGCGCTTGCCGTGAAACACGATATTGTGCCGCCGACCATAAACTACCAAACACCTGATCCTGAGTGCGATTTGAACATTACACCGAATGTTCCGCAGGAACGGATCATCAACGCGGCGATATCCAACACTTTTGGTTTTGGCGGACATAACGCCTGCATTTCGCTGGGCAAAGTATAAATGAATTAAAATGATCTACATTCGGAAACCTGCAAAATGCCGGGTTTCGAAATCTGGCCATCGCTGCCAGCTTGCGGAATCCTGCATTTGCCACTTCGCGCCATTTTTTGGGTATTTGCAATATTGCAACGGCATTGAAAATATCCAAAAATCCGGCCGGAATATTAACGAAACCATTTTCCATTTCTGTCGGAGAAATTTTGAGCTGGATTAAAAATTTTGTATCCAAACTGATGGGCAGTCGGGATGATGCTGCCCGTGCATCAAATGCACAAACCCAGGAATATCCTAAACTTACACCGGAAGAATCGAGCGCAGTTAACAGGTTCGAAGCGCAATTCAAAATCCGTTTTAACGATCACAGACAGATTACAACAGCGCTAAAACACCGTTCGTTTTTGAACATGACCAATGAATCGCGGTCATTTTCCAACGAACGACTGGAGTTTTTGGGCGATGCGGTGCTGGATCTTGTGGTGACGCACTTTCTGTATCAGAAATTTCCCAACAAAACGGAAGGTCATCTTTCAAAAGTCAAATCGATTTTGGTCAGCAAGCCGGTAATGGCCGATATCGCACAAGATCAAATGAAGCTGGGTGACCTGATTTTGATGAATCGCGGTGAGGAAAAAACCGGCGGGCGACAGCGGAAATCCATTTTGGCAGATGCTTTTGAGGCGATCATCGGTGCTATTTATCTCGATAAAGGCCTGGATGAAGCTGAAAAATTTATTCAGACATACCTGCTCGCAGATTACAAAAAAATTTTGCGGAAAGGCTTGTATAAGAATTACAAAAGCATTTTATTGGAGCACGCTCAGGGAATCGGTCAGGGCTTGCCGGAATATCGTGTTATTGAAGAAAATGGTCCCGATCATGCCAAAGAGTTTGTCATCTCCGTCGCTATTGGCAAGGAAATACTCGGCGAAGGCAAGGGTAAAAGCAAAAAAATCGCCGAACAGGAAGCCGCAAAACGTGCAGTTAAAAAACTGGCTATTGAAGAAAAAATGTGAGAAAATTATTTGCTTTATCGCTGCTTTTCATCTAAACTCAGAGCGACCCATTAATAACGAGAGATTGAGATTGAGACACCCTTCTTTATTCATTATTATTGTATTTCTGTTTAGCATTTCCGCATTTGCCCAACGGGAACAATCCGCCCAGGAACGTCAATCTGTTTTTGATGTTGATCTGGAACAGACACAAAAATCCAACGAACAATTTATACCCCAACAACAGCTTTTGGAACAGGCTTTTGAGAAAGCAATTGATCCGGAGAAATATACTTTGGGACCCGGTGATCAATTGCTGATCAAAGTGGCAGGGGTCATCGAAAATCAGTTTATTGCATCCGTATCACCGGAAGGTTATTTAACCCCGGCTGTATCGGAAGTATATGTTTCCGGTGAAACACTCGCAAATGCCTCTGAGATGATCAAAGCAGCGCTTGCGAAAACTTTTTTGAACGCGACATTTACCGTAAAGCTGGTGAAACTGCGTAAATTTCGAGTGTATGTTGTTGGCCAGGTTCGTAATCCGGGAACGTATTACCTCCGCGCAATCGATCGTCTCAGCGACGCCATTCAACTCGCCGGCGGTATCATCGACTGGGGTGATGACACACGCATCGAAATCAAACACAATGATGATTCAAAATCATTGGTTAATATGAGCGAGTTTTATCTCACCGGCAGTCTGGAATACAACAATTTTCTGGAGGGCGGGGATGTCATCTACGTTCCGCAAATCGACCTGAAAAAAAATTATGTGATCATCGAAGGTAATGTAGGCTCTCAAGGCATATATCAAACCCGTGAAAACGAAACATTGTTTGGTTTCCTGACGCGTCTGCAAGCGATTAATCGTCGATCGAACATCGAAAACATCGTTTTGGTAAGAAGCGGAGAACAATACAGTTACAATTTGCTGGATAACACCTCTGATATCCGGACAAAGACGTTGCAGACCGGTGACAGGATCATTATTCCATCGACAAGGGATCGTGTTTATGTTCGCGGGGAAGTAATTCAGCCCGGTCCGTTTGCTTATCTCGCAAATTATACAACAAAAGATTATGCCGGTCTGGCAGGTATTTTGGAAACGGCTAAAGGTCTTAACGATCTGTATGTGATTAGAGCTGAAACCGGCGATGTAGAATATGGCAGGGATGTTATTGTGAATAATGGCGATATTGTTGTCGTCCCCCGCCGCGCCCGGGAAACGTTTAAAGATTATCTAACTATATTAACGCCGATTATTAGCATTGTAATTTCTGCCTATGCAATAACGCAGGCGTCAAAATAACATAGTTAACACGACTAAAAACTAACGGTTAAACAAAAAATGATTGACAATTTAGTTAATGTAATTAAATACAAAAAATTTATTATAATCAGCACCCTCATCGTTTTTATCATTTCAATTGGTATTAGCTTTAGTTTGACAGTATGGTATAAATCTACGGCTTTAATCATGCCACCAGAAACAGACAAAATTGGTTTTAATTTAAACATACCATTGAACTTGCCCTTCGCGGGTGGTCTGGGTGGTGATAATACTTTTTTTAAGTTCATGTCGATATTAAAGAGCAGAACAATTAAAGAAAAACTAATTAACGAATTTGATCTAAAAAGGGAGTATGATCAGGAATACTTGTTTAAGACTATCAAAGTATTAGAAAACAATACCGATATAAATGTTACAGAAGAAGGTGCGATTTCTTTATCCATGTACGATCAGGATCCTTACAAAGCCCGTGACATGACAATTCGTTATTTTCAGTTATTAGATAGTATCTATACTAACTTATCTATAGAACGAGCTGAAAATAATCGTATGTTTCTGGAATCACGTGTAACTGATACTCATTCGAAGTTAGCTAAAGCGGAAGATGACTTAAAAGGCTTGCAGCAGGAAACAGGGATTTTAGTAATTCCGGAACAAATTTCTGAAGGTATTAAATTGGTAACGCAAATCGAAGCAAAAGTTATAGAATTGAATAATCAATTAAATTATCTAAAAAAAGTAATTGATGTCAACTCCCCGCAATACATAAGGGTAAAATATGAACTTGCTGAATATCAAAAAACACTAAATGAACTAACAAACGGCAAAAATGGTGAGCAATTATTACAAACATTACCACCACTTTCTGATATCCCTGATATTACTTTGCAATACTATCGCTATTTTAGAGACATCCAGATACATACTAAAATATTAGAGTTTATTTATCCTCAATACGAAAAAGCCCGACTTGAAGAGGCTAAAGATATTCCAAACCTACAATTGTTAGATTATCCACAGGTTCCGGAATGGAAATCTAAACCGAAACGAGTTTATATTGTTATAGCAATTACTTTCTTATATCTTGTCTTGTTATTTGGATATCTACTTACTCATCAGAAACTGATTCAGCTCGCGGAAACCAATCCTGACAAATATCAAAAATTACAATTAATTCTGAAAAATGTGAATCCATTTAAATTGAACCCCAGATAAACAATTTCATGAAAAGTTCTGCAAATGAACCTCTCCATAAAAACCTTCTTTTTGCTTTCGCCATATACCAGGTATTTATACTCTCTGTGTTTACCTTTACAGAAAATTTGTTGTATTTACTACTCTTAACAGCCCTACCTTTCTCCTTTATTCTTTTTTTTTCAAACCAAGCAAAACTGTATTGGGTATACCTGCTTATATTTTATATTTGCTTTTTCCCATCTGCAGGATGGGGTATGAAATATAATTTTTTTTATCATTATGTATCACCTCTTTTTATGATTTGCATTTTTGCAATAATCTTTTTTTTCTGGTACATTGATTATCTTCAAAGACCATACCGGATATTGCAAAACAAAATGGATTATCTAATATTTGCATTCTTAATATGGGTTATATTCTCTGCACTTTTCGGACTTACCAAGGATTATCCAAGCAAATTCTTTACACAAGAAATCATTTATGTCCCATTATATATTTCATACTTTATTTTTAAAGATCTATTCAAAGATTTTAAAATCGTTGGCTACATTATGTTTTTTTTCTTGGGTATCACATTTATAACATCTATTCAATATATCTTATTGTTTTTCTCAGAAGCAGATTTTTCAACCATAATTTTCAATAGAGTTGTAACACAACAAACACATATTATTTTAATAGGTTTTATGTTATTGCTAAACATTACACTCTTTAGCAAACATAAATTACATCGTATTTTGGCACTTGGTGCTTTACTCCCCCATATATTGGCAATTTTTTTCTCTCAACAACGTGCGTTATGGATTGCGTCATTTATTGGATTGGTTTTTATTGTATTTATTAATGGAAAGCGGAGTTTTTCCAAAAGAGCTTGGGTTTATGTATGGGTAGGTATTTTTAGTATATTAACGAGTATAATTTTTTTTCTAATATATATTGAAGAAGCCTTTGGTGGCTCATTAATTTTCACTTTCTTTTCTAGAATTGATTTTTTATTTGCATTAAATTCGGATGTTTCGTTTACGGCAAGAACTGTGGAAATATGGGTTGCATTAAAACAATGGGAGCTTAATCCTCTTTTAGGTACTGGCTTAGGTAGTTTTATTAACCGTTTTGCAATAATGGGCAATTCGCCTATAGTCGATAATTCTTATGTGAATTTTTTGTGGAAAATGGGGTTGGTAGGATTCAGTATATATATAAGCATTTTGTGTATGTTTTTTATTATGGGATTCCATACATTGATAAAAAGTGAATCACAGGATATCAAAAACTTCGTTTCAGCTTTGCTTATTGCTTTTGGTTCATTGATGATTGTAGCCTTAACAAATTCTTGTCTCTATATATATCGGTTTAATATTATTTGGGCAATGCTTTTCGCGATTATTCAGCGCTATTATGAATATGTCAAGGACTCAGAACATGAAAATCTGCATGGTAGGTAGTTTCCCCAAACCCTATGGAGGAGTTGCTACACATTGTTATTATTTGAGTCAAGAATTAACAAAAGAGGGAAACGAGGTTCTATTTCTTGATACAGAAGCTCACACGGACAAAGATGTGCCTTTCGGTGTTCGACATTTTTTATTACACCCAATATCACTCCGTTACATTTTTTCAAACTGTTTTTTTCAAAAGAAACACAGACAATATCTATATCAATTAACAAAAATTTTAGGCTTACACCGTTTAAAAAATATTCATTATGCCTTATCCGTAATCTCAATACTACACAAAATTCATCTTGAGCACAATTTTACTCACATTCATTCCCACCACGTCGGTATCCGCTCTCTAGCTGCATTCATTTTTGCAAAAAAAAACAACCTTTTTTTTGTTTTGACCGCCCATGGCGCAGAAATAACTATTGGAGAAAACTGGGAGAGAGAAAAGCGATTAATAAGTTTCTTACTCCAAAACAATACTCAGGTTATTACTGTTTCTGAATTTACCAGTCACTTTATTAAAAAAAGAGGATTTAAGGGTAAAATTAATATTATTCCCAATGGTATCGATCCTCAACTATTTCGATCAAAATTAGAGATTTTAGCACAGCTTCGGGAAAAATATAAAATTAGAACCGATCAAAAAACCATATTATTTTTGTCGTCTTTTAAAAATTGGAAAGGGCCAGATGTTTTCCTTAATGGATTTGCACTATTGCCAGATAATTATCGAGCAATCATGATCGGTAATGATCTCGGGTATTTAAAAGAGTGTAAAACAATATCAAAAACATTAGGTATCCATGATCGTGTGACTATGCTTACGAACTTACCATTCTTTGAAATTGTAGGGTTTTACAATTTAGCAGATGTTTTTGTTTTTCCAACGTGCTATCCTTCAGAAGGTTTTGGGATAGTAGCATTAGAAGCAATGGCAGCCGGCACACCAGTAGTTGCATCCCGTATTGCAGCAATTCCTGAGGTTGTAAAAGACGGTATAACGGGTCTTCTATTTGAACCCGGAAATCCATACGAATTAGCTCAAAAAGTTGAACTTATCCTTTCTGATAGAACGCTTGCACATTTGATTGTAGCAAATGCTACAAACGATATTAGGCTGTTATATTGTTGGAACAAAATAGCCAAGCAAGTAAATAACATTTATCAGGGAGCTAAATGAGTAAAAGCCCATTTATTTCATTATTTAAACAATCAATAATATACGGAATAGGTCAAGCCTTTCTTAGTCTTAGTGCTTTTTTATTAATGCCCATTTTTACTAATCCATATTATCTTTCAGTAGAGAATTATGGCATATGGCAAGTCCTAAATGTTACTATGGTTGTTTTAGTAAATATATTAGGCTTAGGAATGGCAACAACCTTATTCAGGTTTTATTATACTGAGAATGACCGTGATGCCAAAGCAATAGTAGGGAGTACTATTTTTGGAGCGCTCGTATTTTTTTCGTTGCTTTTTTATTTGTTTACCATATTTATTATTCATCCATTGATTCTTGACAACTTGACTATAAACAGTATTGTTCTTAAGTATATCGATTGGATAGTTTTAGGAGCAGTCTTACAGGTTTTGTCAATAGTACCTCTAAACATCCTCCGAGCAGAGGAGCGACCATGGCAATATATTACATTTCAGGTAATTCAATTTATCTTGCTTATTACAACTCTTTTGGTATTTCTGGTTTATTTTAATTGGCAATTAGCAGGAATGGTATGGGGCTACATTATAGCTTTTGCAGGTAATTTTTTATTTCTTATGCTCTCATATATAAAAAAAATACATTGGAAATTAAATATCCCATTGTTAAAAAAAATGTTGCGCTTTGGTTTGCCACTTATTGTATTACAATTGGGTGGCTGGGTGTTAACTGTATTTGACCGCTATATCATCACCTCATATTTTGGTTACGAAGCAACTGCGATTTATAGTGCTGGTTACCAACTTGGCTCAATTATCAACTTAGCAATAATAACACCCTTTTCTATTGCATGGGGGCCGTTTATGTTCAAAGTATTTAACCTTTCAGATGCAAAAATTATTTATGCAAGAACACTTACTTACATAACATTTATTAGTTTATATGTAGCGATGGTAATTACTGTTTTTAGCAATGAATTATTAAATGTATTTACTCAATCTACAATATATTTTCAAGCTCGCCCAATTATTACTTTAGTAAGTATGGGCTATGTTTTTTACGGTATGTATTTTGTTTATACATCAGGGCTTAATATTACTAACAAGACCTATTATTTCCCTGGTATAATTATCGTGGCAAGTGTATTTAATATAGTTGCTAATTTTTTGTTAACACCACATTGGGGAATACAAGCTGCAGCCGTAATTACTATTATTTCATATGCTCTACTGGCTTTTCTAACTTGTCTTTTCTCGCAAAAGCACTATTATATTCAATTCGAGTATGGGAGAATTGGATTACTTTTCGGGATTTTTACTATTTTTAGTCTTATCGGTTATAACTGGCAACCTAAGTCGCTGATTGCCTCCATCAGTATTAAAATGTTAATATTGCTTGCTCCTTTTGGTCTTTTGAATTTATTTAAATTTTTCACCAAACAAGAAATTAACTTTGTCAAAGTAAAACTGGATGAATTGCTTAATGGATAAAAAGCAACTGAATAAAAGTACACTTCTGCTAGATCAATGGTTGGGAAAAAATGGATTGGCTGGAATTGACCCATATACATTAGCAGACAAACTATACCGTACAAAAACTTATAAACATTTTGGCTCAAATAGAATAATCAAGCATGGTTTCTATCAGTTACAGTTATTGTGTCCAGAGGTTCTAAATAGTATTCTCAAACCTAAATCTGAGATTAATGCCAAGGGGCTTGGCCTATTAGCAATGGGTTATCTCAATCTATTCGAAGTAAAAAAAGATGAAAAATATCTCAAAAAAGCAACGGAGATTTTAGATTGGTTGATAGATAATTCAAACTCAGACTACAAAGGTTATAGTTGGGGTTATCCTTTTGACTGGCATGCGGATATATTTATACCTAAAAGCACTCCTTCTAGCGTAGTAACTGTAACTGTTGGTTATGCTTTCCTGAAAGCTTGGCAGTTAACACAGTCAGATAAATATCGTTCTGTTTCATTAGGCATCTCAGAATTTTTGATTTCTGATTTAAACAAAAGTTTTGAATCAGATGAAGCAATTTGTTTTAGTTATACTCCTCTAGATCACAAACATGTAATTAATGCAAATTTATTTATTGGAGATTTTCTTGCAAAAACTGTCAACTACTGCAGTGCCAATCAAAAATATATGAAAATAGCTGAAAAAATCAATAACTACACTGTTCAAAACCAAAACTCTGATGGTTCATTCTATTATTATGGCCCACAGCAGGAAGAAACAGCGCAATTATCAAAAGTCCTGAAGATGATTGACCATTATCATACAGGATTTGTATTGCGAACTTTACAATCGTTGCATTTGCAATTATATAATAACCACGATAGCAAATACGTTGATAGAGGATTAGACTATTATCTAACATATTTGTTCGATGGATTTATTCCAAAATTTATTCCTACAAAGATTTATCCAATTGATATCCACTCAGTTAGCGAAGCATTATTGGTATTAAACCAATTTAGAAACAAGCCATTGGCCAATGAAAAATTGGAGAATTTCCTGCCATGGGCAATTAAAAATTTTCAAGACAAATCCGGGTATTTTTATTATAATTATTATCAATTTAAACGAGGCAAGATAGCATATTTACGCTGGGGACAAGCCTGGATGTTTTTTGCTTTAAGCGAAATTATGAAAAAGGAAAATTTGTGAAACACAAGATATGTATGATTACAACCCGGCATCTTCCTGGAGATCCACGAATTTTTGAAAAAGAATCTCGTTCGTTGAAAGAGGTGGGTTATCCTTTAGATATAGTAATACCTGAGAACGAACTTCCGAAAAATACTTATGGAATTAATTTTCGCACATTTCGCAAAAAAGACGGCTTATTCCGCCAATTACATACTCTTATTGAAACTTACAAAGCCAGTAAATCTTCTAATGCAGACATTTATCACTGTCATGAGATTGATGCATCCCTCTTCGTGGGCTATCTTCTCAAAAAAAAATCAACGAAAAATGTAAAGCTGATTTTCGATAGTCACGAATTCTGGCTTGAAGATTTTTCAGGAAGGGTGCCAAAAATATTTCGATGGCTATTTCAAATACTTTTCATCCTTTATGAAAAAACCATTATTAAACATTGTGATGCCATTATAACTGCAAACTCTATTGAGCGTGGATACTACCAAATTTTGTTCCCCACAAAAGAAGTGCAAATAATTTACAACACACCGCACCTCGTACAGTCAAATAACATTGAAAAAAAAGATAGAATTTACGATTTGTGTTATGAAGGCGTATTAAATTTTGAGAGAGGCCAAAAAACCCTATTCGAAACGGTCAAAACGCTGAAAGAATCTGGTAGAGAAATAAAATTACTTATTGTCGGAAAAATCCAGGATGGTGAATGTCAAACATGGGCTGAAGAGTATATACAGACGCATAATCTTCAGAAAAATATTTTTAGTAGCGGTTGGCAAACTTATGAAAATATAAACTCATATTTATCTCAGGGGAAAATCGGCATCTTTTTATACCAGCACCATACTACAAATTGGCTTGCTGGCCCGCCCAATAAACTATTTAATTTTATGAAAGCCGGGTTACCGATTATTGCACCGGATTTACCTGAAACAAAATATATATTATCTGAAACAGGCTGTGGTTTGACTGTTACGCCAGACAATCTCCAGGAAATTATTGAAGCGGTAATACAATTATTGGATGCACCAGAAATACAAGACCAAATGGCAACAAACGGACATGAGGCATTTTCCAAAAAATTTAACTGGCAAATTGAAGAAAAAAAACTGAGTAAATTGTATCAACAGGTTTTAAAATAGATTGAAACCAAAATCTACTCCACATTTATTCCAGATTTGTTTCGATTAGCTCATATACAATATTTTGCCACTCCCCCATTGCGAACCTATATAGGTAACTATACTTTAAAACACCAACGCCACTTGCAATGATTAAAGTAAATTCGTTTTGTTCTAAAAATCCACCTCCAGTTTTCAAACAATTCTTGCCTAAATATATAGTAGGCTCAAATATCTTATAATATAAGGGATCTAAATGAATGGTATCTCCGGCATGTATATACTTACTCATTATAATATTATTTGGAAAAAAAGTATTTACAGTACTCGAACTTGCCATTATCTCTGTTACAAATATAGTAGTATCAATCAAGACTGTATCATATCCTCCACTTGAATACCACCTAAAGTAACCCTTAGATTCAATTTTGTTTACAATATTATCACTATCAATTTCTATGATGGTTCTTTTCTTTATCGAATATTCCTTTCTAAAAGGATAGTCTATATTCCAGTAGTTATATATCCAATAATTACCCACCTCGAACGGATAGTAATCGATGGGAGACAATTCAGTATTAATAAGTGTATCTTCGGTAACCAAAAAGTCTATATTTGCAATTTCATGTTTTATAGATAAACGCACTAAGAGTTAATTGAATTTCACGTCCGGATGTTTAAAAAACGATCGGATAACAGCTGTATTGTTTTCCAATGTCGTCATCGCTTGGCAGACAGAATCTTCTAATTCTGTCAGGTTGTTGGCAGATACATTTTTCAGCTGAACGCTTTTCAAATAATTCCACACCTGTTCATCGGCATTCAACTCTGGCGAATAGGGTGGAATTCTTTCAAGCCATACTTTCTGTCCCTCTTTTGTGGTCAGAAAGGCTTTAACGGCGGCGCAACGATGAATGAGAGCACCGTCCCAGATAACAATGATCTTTTTTCGGGAAAACTTCAGCAATGCTTTCAGGAACTCAACAATGGCATTGCCATCAAAATTACCGGTATTATGCTGCCAGAATAGTTTGCCTTTTTTGCTGATGGCGCTAATGACACCTAAATGCTGATACCGGCAGCGATGCATCAGACAAGGCGTTTTTCCTTTGGGTGCATAAGTTCTGCGTAAACAAGGCAAAAGTCCTACGCCGGCTTCGTCAACGTAGTAGATTCTCCGGCGTTCCCGGCGGGCTTTTTTTAAGAGCAGGCAGCCGCTCTTCTACCCATTCTTTCACCGTTACCTGACTCTGGCGACAGTCACGTAAGCGGGGTTTTTGCAATGAAAAACCCAGCCGTTTCATATACTTGGGAAGATGGTGACGGTGATAGCTGACGCCAAAGCGCTCACGAATAACGCGTTGTATGCGACCAGATGTCCACACATTGCCTGAAAAACCGCAGGCTTCAGCACCGTCTTCCAGAATGGCTTTTAAACGCTCTTCCTCTTCGATCGTTAATTTGGGAGACTTGCCCCGATACTTGCAGCTATAAAAGTCATTCGGATTGTTCTGGAAACCTTTCAGCAATTGGCTAACACGACCCTGGCTAAGATTGACGGCTTTGCCAATCGCTTCCTGGCTATAGCCTTGCTCATTCATGCGTATGATAATGGCATTTCGTGTTATTTGTTGTTCGCTTTTCATATTGCCCTTTTTGGCAATAAATTACAAAAATAATATTATCTTTCAATGCGTTTATCTATAAGCTAAATAACTTGATATCGAGCTGTGATCCTTTTTTTACTTGAAATTCATACAAACCTTCTGAATTTGAATACGCTGTGTAACTGGTATCATTCTCAATTTGACAGGTTACTTTCACCGAATCTAACTTCACACCATTTGCTGTAACAACACCTGCTACCCGGACCGTTTGGTCAATTTCATTAACCGATAAAAGACTTCGATCTTTTTCACAGCCAATAAACAGGATAAGAATAAAAATGAAATGTTGAAAATGTTTCATTTTGAGCCCCTTTACTAATCACCTTTTTAGCCTGTTAACTCTCTTTCTAAAAATCTGACGTTTTTCAGTTCGTTACTATTACTCAAAATCAAAGAATAATTAATAACGAAATGTTAACCGGTATTTACTTAATAAACAGTAGTTTTCTTACCTGAATATTATTTGCTACTTTCAGCCTGCAAAAATATAACCCGGAACTTACTAATTGGTCTCTATCATCTGTACCGTTCCATTCGATTGTATGTCTACCCATATTCTTAATACCATCCACAAGGTCAATAATTTTTTGTCCGCCAATATTATAGATCGTTAGCTCAACATGAGACTGTGAGGGCAAATCAAATGGAATGGTGGTCACTGAATTAAATGGGTTTGGGTAATTTTGTTGTAATTCATATGATGTAATTGAGTCAGGAATAACAATATTCGAAGAATCAACAAATACTGACAACATACTTTCATTTCCAACACTGTCAACCGCACTTACAGCATAATATAATTGTTCTAAGCCTGACTCTGTTGAATCGACATAACTTGTATGCGGTGGATAAACAGAGTCAATTTGTGAAGCAAAACCAAAGTTCAATGTTGTATCGCGATATATATAATAATGCCAAAAATCCGGTTCCTGGTTTGAAGCCCATTCCAATTTCACCGATAATGAATCAACGTGAATACGTAGATCGAGTGGTTTTACTGGTGGAATTGTGTCCTGAAAGAAAACATTTGAAGAATCTGCAATCACAGATAAGATACTTTCCTTTCCACCTTTATCTACAGCGCTAACGGCATAATACCTGCCTGTTTTTCTTGAATCTATAAAACTTGAATGCGGTGGAAAAACCAGGTCAATATGTGAAGCATAAGTAAAATTCAAAGTCTTATCTCGATAAATTTTATAATGAGAAAAATCCGTTTCCGAGTTTGCATTCCATTCTAACTTCACTGTACCGGAATTATTAATCAGAGTTAGATTAAGTGGTTGCGCTGGAGGAAAAGGGTTAATATCAATTCCTTCTTTAGTTGACAATATTAATCCGTTTCGTCCACCTAACCACCCTGTTTCATCATCTATAAAGTATAGTGTGTTAAAAAAACTCTTATCATATATTCCACCGGGTTTTATCCCGCCATCCCAATTACTACCACCGTCAGTAGTTTTATAAAGTAAGTTATATGCAGAACTCCCACCTTGAATAGAGGAATAAAACCCAACTACCCACCCTTTATCGTTATTCAAGAAAGAAAAATCATAAAAAGAGGCACCCGATAAATACTGCTCATTCACTCCCCAACTATCCCCACCATTCGTTGTTTTCAGAATTGTTCCTTGAGTTCCGGTGGTATAACCTACTTGAGGAGATGTAAATAATATTTTCTGAATATTATATGGCGTATCAATTGGGTATGTTATCCAATTATCCCCACCATCTGTGGTTTTTTCTATTACACGGCCGACACCACCAACCCAACCTGTATCTGCGTTAATAAAAAAACCGGTTCGTATTGAACCTGTTCCAGCATAGGTATTCACCCATTGATTACCGCCATCAATCGTTTTTAGCGCTACATCATCACCAACAACCCACCCGGTATCCGGGTTAAAAAAACGAATAAATCTAAGATCTTTTGTTTGATTGCTTACCTGATTTTCCCAGGTGTGTCCACCATCTGTAGTAAGCATGATTGTACCATTGTTCCCGACAACACGGCCAAATTTTTTGTCATGAAAATATATTGAATTTAAACTATTTGTCGTATTTGTCATTCCTTTTTCCCATTTCGCACCGCCATCTGTAGTCAGAAGAACGGCACCATCCGAACTGCTGGCCCAGCCAGTATCTGCATTGTAAAATGAGAACGAATTGATGTTTGATCTTATTACTGATGTTTGCAACACCCAATTTTGCCCGCCATCAATTGTTCGATATATTCTGCCTCCATAGCCAGATAGCCAGCCAAGCTTCGTATTAAAAAACTGAATAGACCGAATTTGAAAGTTACCTATAGATGTGCTTTCCCAGCTTATGCCACCATCTATTGTTTTATAAACATTTCCCCTTGTATCAGCTGCATATCCATTTAAACTATCAACAAAAGAAAAGTCAGAAATATTACTTAGTCCTAAATCTTCCCAGGTTACGCCACCATCACTTGTTTTTAATATTGTCCCAGATCTGCCCCAACCTATTTTCTCATTAACAAACTGCAATTCAATCAAGGTATGGGAAAGCGAAGAATACTCAACCCAATTTTCACCGCCATTTTCAGTTTTATAAATTTTATTATTACCAGTTGCAAATCCCGTGTTTTCATCAAAAAAATATAATGCACGAAAAAGAAGGGGAGCAGAAAACGTTTGCCAATTTTCGCCCCCATTTTGGGTTTTTGCTATAAGTGGAGGTCCAGAAAAAGTTTTTTGCGATAACCACCCATTTTGAGAATTTTGAAAGAAAAAATCATAAACATCATTCCAGTTTTCACCTGTTTGCATGAAATCCCAAGTATCACCCCCATTTGTCGTTCTCCATAAATCTCCCCCTTCATGTTCTATACACCAACCCGTGCTGTCGTCAGAGAAATGGGTCTTAAGTATCCAACTAAGAGTTGAAGTGGGCCAGACACTCCCTAATGCTTCCCAATTATTCCCGCCATCCATTGTTTTATATACCCTATTATTTTTACCTGCGACCCATCCTAAGCTTGGGTTTACAAAGTGCATAGAATGCAAATCAATATCGATCAGGTTTGGTGTTTGCAGATACCACTGCTGTTGAGCAATAGTAGGTGGGATAACAATAAATAGAACAAAAAAAACTGTTAAATGATAAAGTTTCATTTCATCCCCTTGTTTTTCAAACCACTTTAACAACAATAAAAAAGTGGTTCAACAAGACTAAAATTTATGATAAAGGCGATATCTTGATTTGCCATCCCCACAGTTATGTATGGGAATCTAATTTGGAATCTAAGTTAAAATAACTGGTGTACCCGATTAAGAACATCGGGTATACCTTCAAAACAATGCTGATTTATTTATACAAAACACTCAGTTACAATTTTCTCGGTTTATTCTTTCCAATATTTAATAATTGAAGCAAGTGTCGTCATTTGCCGGGCAGCAGTTAATTGCTGATTCGACTCGATGTAATCTTCATATAAACGGAAAGCCACCCGCCAAATATCATCACTATATGGTGTTAAATCTAGCCAACCATTTAGCCCGTATTTTAGGAAACGTGTATCTGTGCTTGAATTACCGTCGATAAGAAACGTTGGTTGAAAATCTGCCAATTCGTTTTTGGTTATACTTAACATATCACCAAATTTTGCCTGATGCAAGAATGTATTCGCAAAAAAAGGGAACCTGTCATCAGAAAAAAAAGAGAATTGCTCATACCCCTCTTTATATAATTTGTTAAACAGAACGGCCGATGCAATTACCAAACGGGCATGATCAACATCTTCTGGTCGTACGGTCTCTCCTGTTTCAGTAGAGTAATAGTTCCATTCATACCAACGGATCCGATTCCCTTTTAATTGAATGTTGCTGGTTGCTAAAAACCATTGGCTAAATTCCGTCAATAAATCCATGTAATGATGCGATTTATTATACTTATCCATGCTATTCAATACTTGAACGAATTCAAACACCATATTATACGGTAGCAAACGTTGCCCCTTGAATCGAAGGCTATTCTCTTTTTTGTTGATTGTTTGCCAGTTATTCACATAGCATGATGTTTCTGGCCAGTACAAACTGAGAAAATCTGTTGGGGTTTTTCTTACACTATGTTTAATAATTAACCATTTGTTTATTATTTGTGATGCAACATCGATATAAAAGCTGGCTTCATCATCGAAATCATTAAATTTATTATTCCTGACTAAGGTTGAAAATTTTATCAATGGTGTAATAATATTTGCATCATGAAGCAAATAATCTGTGTATTGCTGCAAATGAACTAGATCAACCTGAATATCGGAATTTGTCGGATTGCTGATACGAATTGTTAAAGATTCGGTGCTATTGGTGAGTTCCTGTAATGATCTATTGAGAATATCTGAGATATAAATATCCCAGACATCTTTAATACCAACATCTTGGTTAACAAATATTGTATTACCCAATTTAATCTGAAGATTAAGCCTGGTATTTGCCGTATTTCCGGTCGATTTTGCACAAAAGAGAGTTCTAAGACTAAATTCCCCTTTAGCATCTTTTTCAATCATTGATTGGAAGACTTCCGAATTAATTGATTGTTCAATAAAACCGCTCTTTGAAATTTGGATACAAAACATCTCCGAATCTTGATAGTGATCTGAAATCAAATACTTGGGTAAATGCTGCATGGGTAATGGTTCTGTACGAATGACTCTTTTTGCATTTTTTATTTTCCAATGTAATAAATCATCACTGAAATTGAAGTTTTTAACAAGCGAAATCGAATAACGAGCTGTTGACCAACCCTGTTGCCGTTTTTGGCCAATTTTTATACCGCTTCGATAATTCCAAAATGGTGGATTAAAAAAAAGGTTGGCGGTGGATTCAAATTGCTCTAAATATTTTTTATTCTTTGTGGTTTCATACATCGTTAAAAGAGCATCCAATTGCCAGGAGCATTCTCGTAGATAGTGAGATGAATTGGTGTAGTTCGGATATAATGAATTGGTATCCGCAAAAACGCCACTGGTCGCCTCTGTTTTCAGCTTTTTGATTTCCATTTCATATTGTTCGTCAAAATATTGAATCCATTTTGCTTTATCATTAACAGATGAATCGGTTTGTGCGTACAAAACACAGAAAGAAACAGCGCTAATGCTTAAAAAAATTAGCAACATTGTTAAGAAAGGTGTGTTTAAACAATCTGCGACTTTTTCAGGTAACTTATTCAATTTTCGCTCCTTAACAGTAGTTCGATTTTATAAATTGATTTGGTTATAATATACATTAGTAATAAATTTAAAATTGTTAACAAATATTTTTGTTTCTGACTTGAAATTTTACTCTGGCTTGCTCTGTGCAATACTGTTATAGAATATAAAAATGGTCCAAAAACTTCTACTCGGAAAACGATATTATTTAGTGAAAATACTGGTATATAAATTCAATTTTCGAGAGATTGTAATTAATTTAATTATTCAGGCGTTTTTTTATGAAAAAAACTGTTTTTACTGTTGTCGGTGCGAGACCCCAATTTATTAAATGCGCACCTGTTTCAAAAGTTTTGAGAAATGAGTTCTTGGAAATTCTTGTTCATACTGGGCAGCATTATGATACAAATATGTCCGACTTGTTTTTTACAGATCTTAATATCCCAAAACCCGATTATAATCTAGATATTGGTTCAGGAACCCATGCAGAGCAAACCGGAAAAATGATTATTGCTTTAGAAAAGCTATTGAATAAACATAAACCTGATCTTGTTTTGACATATGGTGATACCAATTCAACACTGGCTGGTGCGTTATCGGCTGCGAAATTGAACATTCCAGTTGCACATATTGAAGCTGGGTTGCGTAGCTTTAATCGCAATATGCCAGAGGAAATTAATCGTATTCTAACTGACGATTTATCTCACCTTCTACTTTGTCCGACTCCTGTTGCAATACAAAATCTAAAAAATGAAGGTAAAACGGAAGGGGTTCACCATGTTGGTGATGTTATGTATGATGCAATTTTGCAAAATATTAAAATCGCAAATAATAAATCCGACATTCTAAGCCGTTTGAAAATATTACAAAAAGAATATTATTTAGCGACATTGCACAGAGCTGAAAACACAGATCAACTGAATAATTTAATAAATATATTAACAGCCTTTAGCAATTTGGATAAAATTGTCATTTTACCGCTCCATCCACGAACACGGAAAGTAATATTTAGCAAAAATTTGCAAGAACATATTGGTTCAAACGTCAAAATAATCGAACCCTTAAGCTATATAGATATGATTGTACTAGAGAAGAATGCGTGCAAAATATTCACCGACAGCGGAGGTATTCAAAAAGAAGCCTTTTTTCTCGGGACACCTTGTATAACCATACGCAATGAAACCGAATGGATCGAAACGATTGAAATGGGTGTCAATGTGCTTGTTGGCGCTTCAACTGAAAAAATTATCAACGCGGCACTCAATTTTTGGCCTAACTTTCAAGATTCAGATGTCTTTGGCGACGGAACTGCAAGCCAGAAAATTATTCGAATAATGACCGATTTTCTTAAAAACTAAAATATAATAAATTGTAACTTACTAAGCCTCTTATAAAGTTGAGACAATGAAAAACATTGCTATTTTAAGTACAGTTCATCCATTTGACGATACCAGAATATTTCACAGACAGGCGATTTCCCTTTCTAGCAAATACAATGTAAATCTTTATATCAGTGCTCCATTCAAGACAAAAAAAATAAATAACAATTTGACTATATGGGGTTTACCAACTTGGAAAAACAAAGCCGATCGTTTAAAAAGCATCCTTAAGCTTTTGTTTTTTATCAAAGACATCAAAACTGATTTATTTATTATTCATGACCCTGAACTACTAGTTCTCACCCCAATAATCAAATTATTTAAAGGTAAACCAATAGTATATGATATTCATGAAAACTATGTTGAGATGATTCATGAGAAATTATGGATTCCAAGTTATTTTCGAACAACTTTAGCAAGAACCTATCAAACATTGGAGAAACTTACTTTTCCTTTTATTGACATGATTTGGTATCCGGTAAAAAATATTGGCAACCATTATCATCAATACAACAAAATTAGCCGAGTTCAGATCAGAAATGTGCCTGCTTTAAGTGCATTTCAAGAAAACAATACATCACGGATCAAAAAGGATCAAATCATCTTTCTCGGCTACCTGATCGATGATAGAGGTATTCGTGAAATATTAAAGGCATTCAAAATCGTCTTGACAAAATTTCCTAATTATGAACTTGTCTTTGTTGGTGCTTTTCAATCTGATAGCTTTGAAAATGAAATTATGGACATGGTACGACAATTAAATTTAAGTCAAAAGATTCATTTTTTGGGAAAAATACCTTACGAAAAGGTTTCTGATTATTTATATACTGCAAAAATTGGTTTATTAAACTATCTGCCTATCCCGAATAATATTAATGGATTACCAAACAAAATATTCGAATATATGGCTGCGGGTTTGCCTGTGATTGCTTCTAACTTTGAAAATTATCGTGAGGTAATAGAAGAAGCACAATCTGGTATTCTAGTTAATCCAACAATCCCAGACGAAATAGCCAATGCTATAATAACATTACTAGGAAATAATCAAAAAATATTCCAGATGGGTGAAAATGGTCGCACTGCAGTAAGAGATAGGTATTGCTGGGAAAAAGAATCAAGTAATATGTTTAAGGCTATTGAAAATATTTTTAATTAGAAGAATTTTTAGTTCTCATCCTTCCTATGTGATTAAGCCATATCCGTATAAATTATATATACGAATATTTAAGTGTTGTAGTAGTTACTTAGTTTTTAATCTATTTAAATATTTATTCTTCAAATTACAATATTGATGTCCTGACAATCATTCACTGTTATTTTAAATATGAAAATTCTATTTCTTACATCACGACTCCCATTTCCACCCGTTGGAGGTGATAAGCTAAGAACTTATAATTTTATAAATTACCTGAGTAAGAAACACCAACTTACACTGCTTTCATTCATCGAATCTGAAGATGAACTAAATTGTTTATCTGAATATCAATCCTGTTGTCAACGTATCATTGCGATCAAACAATCAAAATGGAATTCTTATAAAAAGTGTTTATTGGGAATGGCAACTCAAGAACCATTACAAATACACTATTATGCCTCATCGAGGATGCGTAAGACAGTGCAAGAAGAACTTTTGCAAGGATATGATGTAATTTTCTGTCATTTAATCCGCATGGCACAGTACCTTCCAAATGATATGCAGATTAAAAAAATTGTAGATTTTACAGATGCAATATCATTGAACTACAGAAGAAGTATGCAATATAGATCGGGGATATTTTCTTTAGTAAATAGAATTGAAGCAAAAAGGGTTCATTCATATGAACTACAGATTATTAATAAATCTGACAGTTCCATTTTTATTTCCCATATTGATGCTGATTATCTAAAAAACGATGTAAATCATAAGAAGGTTAAGATTATTAAAAACGGCGTTGATTTTCGAAGTTTTCCTTTTTATAACGGATGTTATCATCAAAATCAAATTGTTTTTATAGGAAACATGAGAACGTTTCCCAATACAGATGCGGTATTGTATTTTGTCAAAGATATTTTGCCATTATTAAAAAAAACTATTCCTGATATTAGATTTTATATTGTAGGAACACAACCACCAAAGGCAGTATTAGATTGCCATGATGGGTTAAACGTTTTTGTGACGGGTTATGTAAACTCTGTTATTCCTTTTCTTACAGAATCAGCCGTCATGATAGCTCCGATGAGGGTAGGTGCGGGAATTCAAAATAAAATTTTAGAGGCCCTTGCAGTTGGAACTCCTGTTGTTACCTCACATATTGGTGCAGAAGGATTAGATTCGCAAAAACTGATCATTGCAAATGACCCGAAAGATATTTCTGATCGTATTGTTGAAGTTATAAAGGATTCAGAATTAAGAGCAAAATATGCCGTTGAAGGAAGAAAATATATTGAAGAAAAATTTAATTGGGATAGTGTATTGACTTCTTTAGACAAATTAATCGAATAAAATAGTTCATTCACGGGATTTGCTACAATCCTCGTTAGAATTCAACATCAAAAACCTGAAACCACTTTATTAATCCAACCAATTTCCAAAATTCATCAAGTAATGCTTCATTTGAAAAATCATTTAATAAAAGTTTACGCATCTCATCTTTTATAAAAAAATCTGGAAGCTCCGTATCTTCTATCAATTCCAACAATTGAGCATTACTTTGCTTTATCCATTCATTTTGAGGAGTAATAAATCCTTTTTTGTCCTTCCGCCAAACAACTTCTGAAGGTAATTTTTTTTCGACAGACTTTCGAAGCAAGTATTTGGTCCAACCTTTATTGATTTTATATTGATCTCTCATAGAGAGAGTAAATTCAACTAATCGATGATCTAAAAAAGGTACTCTTGACTCAATAGAAAAAGCCATGGAGTTACGATCTTCATATCGCAATAAAATTTGTAATGGGTCTCCCATGCTATATATACAACGCTCCCGCAACGTTTTTCCTATTCCCACATGAAAATTTTCAGGTAAAAACTGTTGTCGAAAATCTTCCGATAAAAATGAGGAAGAAATTCTGAAATTTTCCTTAAGGCGTTTACGAAAACTAACCGGCAAATAGTTTAAAGATGCTCTTGCAAGTTCTGTAAGGATATTCATATGACGGTTTTTTTTTAGATGCTGAAATTCATTAATAAATGTATACCCTCTAAAGTTTTTTAGTAAATTCAAAAGATAAACACCCAAAAAATAATCATATCCGCCAAGCGATTCATCAGCACCCTGACCGTCTAATAAAACTTTCATTTTTTGCTCTGACGCCAGTTTCATTACCATCCACTGTGCAAAAATTGAGGTGGTTTGAATTGGCAAATCCTGATGCCAAGCTAATTTGTCAAAGATATCCCAGAAGTCTCCCGCTGATGGATACGTGAAATATTGTTTGATATTTGAAAAATTTGTTCCAACAGCTTTGGCAAAATAGCTTTCATCAATTTTTGGATTCTGATATGCAGCAGTAAATGTTTTGTAAGTTGCACCTTTCATTCGAGGAGCGACAAAAGCAATAATACCGCTAGAGTCCAGACCACCACTTAAGCAGGAGCCGATTTCAACATCTGATCGTAAATGCAAATCGATCGCATCTTGAAAGTAAATTGAATAATTCTCAAACGGATCGCCATTGAACGTATTTGAAAACTTTGCCACAGCATGTTCAAGATGGTAATATTGCTCAAGTTTAAAAATTTCATTATTTATATCATAAAATCCATTATGACCTGCTGGAACTTGCTGGATATCTGCAAATAAAGTTGATTCATTACTGGTAGCATTGTTGAAATATAGATAATAAGACATGTTGTCATAATGTACTTTTCGACATACTGTTGAGTCTATCAATAAAGCTTTAATTTCTGAGGCAAAAGAAAATTTGCCGTTTCTTTGTGAAAAATACAATGGCTTGATTCCAAAACGATCTCGAGACAGAAATATGTTCCGATTACGCGAATCCCATATTGCAAAAGCCCACATCCCAACAAAATACTGAACACATAATTTCCCCCACTCATAGTAAGCAGCCAATAAGACTTCCGTATCAGATACGGAACTAAATCTATGCCCTAAACCCTCAAGCGTTTTTTTAATTTCAAGATAATTATATATTTCTCCATTAAAAACCAGAGTATAACGATGATCAGCAAAATAGAGTGGTTGGTGGCCAGCTATACTCAGGTCAATAATAGACAAACGTCGGTGTAGTAATCCTAACTGCATATCCTCACTATCAACAGTCTGCGAAATATGCGGATAATCAATTAACTCTGGTACTGTATCGTCACCTCGGTAAACAATTGAGTGATTATTGTTTGTATCAAATGTTACATATCCTTCATCATCAGGACCTCGATGCCTCATGATGCGTGACATTGAATGTAGTGTTTGGTGGGAAACTCCCTTTTTGTCAAATATTCCAGCTATTCCGCACAAACGGGGCTCCTATCTCTGTTTCAATTTTGAATTGAGTTTATTTCATACGGACAAAAATATAGTTCGGTAGCAATTTAAAAACTTTCCAAAAAATTTCCAACTGGTACCTTCAGATCATTTTCCTACTGACGATATTGTAAAACATGAAACGATACAATAAAATTATCAAGTAATGCTATTAAAATATCGAAAACGACACCAAAATAACAAATACATGTTCATAAATGACATTTACCCGAAAAAAACAGCAAAATCAGCATATAACTGACAAAAATCGTTTCATAATTGACAAAAGCGCCTCAAAAAAGAATAAACCGGTTTAAAAAATCATTATTTTCACTGAAAATTTAACGAATCAGTGATATATCTATTCATTTCATACATCACAAGGAGAGTGCATGAAACTAAATTCCCAAAACTTTAATGAACGCATAACCGCGACCAGCATTTTCTTTGAAAATGCACTGGGAGATCCGGAAATGCTCAGCGGATTTGAAATCCATGGCTACACCGCCGAAAAACTGGGCGAAGGTAAAACAGTGCTGGATGTGGTGAAACAAAAGCAAATCACTAAAAACACAGCGCACGCTGCCAAACACGCAGCAACGCAAATATTCAGAACTAATCGTCAGGCTGCTCATAAATTTTTTATGCGGCTGGTTGGATTTTCTAATGTAGCGTTCTCCGCAGACACAGAAACCCGGGAAAAACTGGGTATCCATAGACGTATCCCCGCAAAATATGCAGACTGGTTGATTACCGTTGAACAATTTTATACAGTTTTGTTAGCCGATGAATCATTACAGACAAAACTGGCAGCCATTGGTATAAAATTGGAAGAAATCCAGGCTGGTCATCAATTGGTTCTGGACACAAAAGCGGCGGCAAATGCACGCGTGCAAAAAGATGGCAAGGCACAACAATCCACCAAAGAACGAAATATTGAGTTTCATAAACTTGAAGATTTTATGAGCAATTGCATCTCCATCGCAAAGCTGGCATTTGACGACAAACCGCAATTTCTGGAACGCCTTGGCATTGTCAAACGATAACTCCTTACATGGTTACAAAACCTTGAAGCGTTACACAAACCTTTGAGGTTTTGTTTTACAAAAAATTCCCTTTGAAACCCACCCCTAAAATCGTAAAATAATTCGCAAATTCGCAGGTATATTAACCAAATAACGTGACAGAATGAAAATCATAAAACGTTTTCTCCCTAAATTTTACCTTTTATCTGTTACCTTATTCCTGTTGACTTCGACAACATACTCCCAAACCGCTTTTGAGCCATTGCACCGGGAAGTTTACGGATTTCTGGATCGACTAAGTGCACGGGGCATCATCGAATATCACGATTTGATAACGCCGGTTTCCCGGATGACGATTGCGGAAAAGCTCCGGGAATTATCCCAAAAGCAGGAAGAATTAACAGCGCTGGAGAAACAGGAACTCGCATTCTATCTGCAGGATTTCCAATTCGAATTGGATCGTTTAAACACCGTCAAAATAACCGGCGAAGATTTTAGCTATCTGGGAAAAGATCTGGCCGGTCGCTGGCGGGCGTTATCGTATCGCGATGATCATTTTGCCATCAATTTCAGTCCGATTTACGGCGTGCGTTACGGACAAAATGACGGCAAAAGCCAGTCGCACCGCTGGAACGGCGCGTATTTGTATGGCTATCTCGGCGAAAACTGGGCGTTCAGCTTCGATTTTCGGGACAATCGGGAAGCCGGTGATAATGTGGACGAAAGCAAATCTTTTTCCCCGGTAACCGGCATCGACGTTGACGAACGCGATCTGGCAACCGGCAACGCCATCGAATACAGCGAAGTGCGCACAACGCTTGCATACGATTGGTCGTGGGGACGGGCCGTATTCGGTAAAGATGTTATCAATTGGGGATATGCCCAAAACGGCAAAGTGGTGCTGTCCGATAAAGCGCCGTCGTTCCCGTTTTTACGATTGGATATCAATCCGACGCATTGGCTGAAATTCAATTACTTTCACGGCTGGCTGGAATCAGACGTGGTGGATTCCACCGCTATTTACCCGACACTCCGCGAAAACGCCAACAGCTTTGGCTTCCGCGAGAAATTTTTGGCATCGCACACTGTCACGCTTACGCCAAAACGCGGGCTGGATTTTTCCATCGGCGAATCGATCATTTACAGCGATAAACTGGAAGTCGCATATCTGATGCCGCTGATGTTTTTCCGGCTTGCCGATCACTATTTGAGCGATCGCCAAAACAGCGCTGGCAGCAATGCCCAATTGTTTTTTGCCGCAAGTGCCCGAAATCTGATCCCCAAAACGCATATTTATGGCGAGCTGCTGATCGACGATCTCTCTGTAGCCAATATTTTCAATGCGGAAAAGCAAATCAATCATTTCGGCGGCAGCGTTGGCGCGATAGTTACGGATCTTCCCGTCAACAGCCTCAGCGTTCGCGCAGAATATTCACGGATCAACCCGTTTGCATACAAACATTTTATCCCAACCTTGCTGTATACCAGTTCATCGTATCCGTTGGGGCATTGGCTGGGGCACAATGCCGACATTCTTTTTGGCGAAATCTGCTATCGCTTCCGGCGGGGAATTTCCGCAAAAATTTGGGGACAAACCATCCGCAAAGGCGGCGAAGGCGAAGTAGCCGATCAATACACGCTGCCGCATAAACCGTTTTTGTTCGATCCCGTTCAGAAATTTACGGATTGGGGTGCCAGCCTCCGTTATGAAATTTTACACGACCTGATTGCAGAATTGAAATATGAATCACTGCAATCGCAACGTGCCGAAATAACAAATGGCAAAACCCAAAACCACATTTCTCTGGCAATTTTTTACGGGATGTAGCCGCTGCGTTCGCAACCCGTTTTCGTCCGATTTTTATCTCCCCTGTTGCGTTAAAGCATCCTTTTTTCTTATTTTAGATTGGGTTTGATAGCAACACAGTTTCCCCAAATCACCCGTTTCCGGCGACAAAAGCGCCCAACCCCAACACGGAGGAACCGGTATGGCCGATCTGTTTTCCCCAGATGAAAACGACCGTTCTCAAGCTGCGGCAATGAGCGATATGCGCATCATCGCCGGACAAATAAGCACCTGGCTGCGGTTTTTGAGCATCGTATTTATTTTTATCGGCGCGTTGATAACCTTTACAATCGTTGCGCTGCCCGTTGCGGTTGTGCAAATCTGGCTGGGAATTGTGCTGTTTCAGGCTGCGGAGCGCGCGGTACAGGCGCAAAAAACCGGTGATTTGGCAGTTTTCGCCGCACTTCTGGATAAAATGAAACGCTATTTTGTATTGTCCAGCGCATTGCTCATTTTGTCGATCGCTTTTATCGCAACGGGTATTTTTTTCGCGGAAGAGTGGGTTGGCAGCCTTTTGGGCAACGTTTTAGCGCTGTGACGATTTTTTTAACCATCAACGCCTGAATTAAATGACAAGATTATACCTTTGCGAAACAACCGACATCAAAAAAAAACATTCGCGTGTTTTTGAACTGGAAAACGGATTAAACATCGTGGTTTTTCACACTAAAAAAGGCTTTTTTGCACTGGAAAACCGTTGTCCGCATGCTGGCGCGGCGCTGAATGACGGCATGATAAAAAGAGATGTGCTGATGTGCATTTGGCATGGCTGGAAATTTAATCTGCAAACCGGTGAGTGCCTCAATCAGCCGCAAAATCCGGCGCGCACTTTCCCTTTATACATCGAAAATAATGCCTTATATATTGCGATATAAACTGTTGTAAATTAAGGAGCTTATATGATCGTAAATCCGGATATCGAGCAGTATTTGTCCCAGCTTGGTGCACTGCCCCACGCAATTTTGGGGGACATGGAAGCGGAGGGTGCAGAGCGAAATTTCCCCATTGTCGGGCCGCTGGTCGGGCGATTGCTGGTTTCGTTGATCAAGTTCGGGCATGTGCATACGGTGTTGGAATGCGGCAGCGGTTTCGGCTATTCCGCAATGTGGATGGCAATTGCGCTCTCCGAAAACGGTAAAATTACCTGCATCGAATACGATCCGGTGAATATTGAGCGGGCAAAATCCTATTTTGAAAAAGCGGGATTAGCACATAAAGTTACGTTTATTCAGGGCAACGCAATGGAAATTGTGCCCACGCTGTCGGACACTTACGATCTGATTATGAATGATGTCGATAAGCCGCAATACCCGCAGATCCTCCCCCATTTGCTCGATCGCTTGCGGGTTGGCGGCATGCTGATTGCCGATAACGTGCTGTGGAAAGGCAAAGTTACCCAACCGGCGGTGGATGGCGAAACCCGTGCGATTCAGGAATTTAACGAAAACCTGGTTTGGGAAAAGAATTTGTGGAGCACTTTTTTACCGCTACGCGACGGGCTTTCGCTGAGCATTAAGTTGCGTAAGTAACTGATATGAAATGGTTTAACAAAAACGACACCGAACGCCGAAAGCCGAAACTCGGGTTGGCGCTCAGCGGCGGGGCAACCCGGGGCATGGCACACATTGGTGTGTTGAAAGTGTTGCAAGAGGCGAATATTCGTCCGGCATTTCTGGCCGGAACCAGCATTGGAGCGCTGGTTGCCGCGTTTCAGGCATTCGATATCCCCATTGATGAAATGTATGATCAGGCAAAGGAAATGAGCTGGACATCCATTTCCACATTTTCCCCCTCCCGCGCCGGCTTTTTATCGAACCGGGTCATCGGCGAAATTATTGAGCGACACATCGGCGATGTGAACATAGAAGACGCCAACACGCCGCTGGCGATCGTGGCGACTGATATTCATAATGGCGATAAAATTATCCTCCGCAAAGGCAATCTTGCCACCGCCGTAATGGCCAGTTCTTCCATTCCCGGCATTTTTACGCCGGTAGAAATTGACGGCAGAAAATTGGTGGATGGTTTTTTGGTAGAAAATGTGCCTGTTTCGCCGCTGCAGGAAATGGGTGCAGATGTCATTCTCGGCGTTAGCCTGAGCACACTTCGCGAATATCGCGAACCGAGCGGGATGATTAATATTTTGATGAACGCGTTCGAAATTGCAGTGGATGAAAATGTGCGCATGCTGCTCAAAAATGTCGATTTGCTGATTACGCCGGCGTTGGGCGATATCGCCATCGACGATGAAATTCGCCCGCAAGCGTTATTCGACGAAGGCTACGCTGCTGCCCAGGAGAAAATTACGGTGCTGTCGGAGATCCTCCGCAAAAAAGAGAAGAAGCTCAACCGGGGATTTTTGCAGAAATTATTATTGTCGTTCAAATAAAAAACGCCGGAGCAGTGTTGCCCCGGCGTTCTGATTTGCTATATTTTGGTGCGCCTCAAATCTGAATTTTCACATCAATCGGCACATTTTCCCGCAAATTTTTCAACATGTCTTCAAATGCCTGGTTGCGTTTGTATTCTTTGGCGATGTTTTCGATCTGCTGCCAATCTTTTTCGAGCGTCAGCACACGGGCGTCATTTTTCTTGTTGAGTTTGATAATGTGATACCCAAACTCCGTACGCACCGGCTCAGAAATATCACCGACTTTCAACGTTTTCAGCGCTTGCTCAAATGCCTTCACCTGAAAATTATTTACTTCAAAATCGCCCAAATCGCCGCGATCCTGTTGCACATTCGGGTCGTCCGAATATTCCAGCGCCATTTCGCCAAAAGTTGTTTCGCCATTCATAATTTTCTGGCGAATTTCTTTGAGCTTTTCCACTGTTTGTTGCTCGTCTGCGGCGGTTGGCTGCAGTTGAATAAGGATATGGCGGGCATTAATTTTTTCACCCGTACGGTTGAGCAATTGAATAATATGGAACCCGAACTGGCTTTGCACGATATCCGAAATTTCGTCCACTTCCAGCGCGTATGCGGCTTCTTCAAATTCCTTCACAAAATCGCCCCGCGATGTCCAGCCCAAATTTCCTTTGTTGGATTTGGCGCTGGGGTCTTCCGAATATTTGAGCGCCAGTTCGCCAAAATCCTGCCCTTCATCCAGCATCTGGCGGATGCGGGTGATTTTTTCCATCGCTGTGCCGATGGCGTCGTCACTGGGCTTAACCTTCATTAAAATATGGGAGATATTGGCTGTTTCGCCAATGCGCGGCATGCTATCCTGATATTGGGTGTAAAATTTTTCCACTTCCCTGCGGGAAACGTTGATGCTGCCAAATTGCCTTTCGCGCAGTTTTTCGATAACAATCTGGTTCGCAACCCGTTTGCGCATTTCCCGTTTGATCAACGGTAACGACATGCCGTAATATTCTTCCAGCGCTTCCTGCGATCCGGCTTGTTGCATAAAACCGTTCACCTGCTGTTCCACTACCTGATCCACCCGTTCGTCCTCGGCAATCAGGGTATCTTCTTCGGCGCGGATGAGCAGCAATTTTTCGTCAATCATCCGGTCCAACACCTGTGTGCTCAACCGGTTCAGCAATGCTTCGTCCTTAAACGGGTTAACCTTGTTTTGCATGGCATATTGGGTGAGCATGGTGTTGATATCGGAAATGAGGATAATTTCCTTGCCAACAACGGCTGCGACACCGTCTATCGGCTGTTGGGCCAGCGCAGGTGTGAGCAACATTGCCACTGCACCCAATTGTAAAATCCATTGTCGAATCATAAAAAATACTCTCGTTTCGTTTCGGTTACTCAACATTTCTAAACTAGATTTTCTTTTGCACCAATGAATTGGTATTCCTTTAAAGAATATTTTCGTAAAAAGTTTCGGCTTTGAAATTTTTACGGGCAGCTTCTTTGGCATCGCGAATGAGGTCGTGGCGTTTGGCGGCGATCAGCAAATTGCGGATTTCCGGTGTTACCAGGCTTAAACTGCGAATCGATTCCGCCGGCTGCCGGTCGATCACCTGCAAATAATGATATCCCAAACTGGTTTTGACGGGTCCGTAAATGAGCCCGGTTTTGGTGCCGCGAATCGCTTTCTGAAATTCCGGGCGAATTTGCTCGACCGGCAGAAATCCCAGATCGCCGTTTGGCTCAACCGATCGGGTAATCTGGGTATCGAGATAATTTTTTTCGATCACTTCCAGCAGGTCTTTTGAGCTTTTGATTTCATCGACGATGGCGTTATCCAATTGCTCAAAAAACAGGTGAATCAGGTGAACTTCATCTTTGCTACGGCGAAATTGTTCCGGGTTGGCTGTGTAATAATCTTCGATTTCGCGATCGGTCACCGGAAAATCGTTGCGTACTTTCATATTCAGATAGTGATTGGCGAGCATTTCGGCTTCCAGTTTTTCAATTTGCCAGCGATCGCGGGTGTTGAGGGCAATACCGTCTTCCACCGCAGCGGCTGCAAATGTGTGGCTATCCACCCATTGCTCAACAATTTTTTTGATAAAAAACTCCCGTTCCGATCCGCTCAAACTTTCGGGAATAAGTTGCAGAACGACATCGCGAAGCAAATAGGTATCACCCACGCGAGCGACTATTTCGCCGGGCTTGGGCTGGTCGCTGCTGCATGCTGCCAACATCAGCAGTACGAAAATGAATGGTACGATACGCCGCATTGTTTTATTCCTCATCAACCGATTGCCTTTAGCACATCGCTGTGAACTTCTGCGCTGACTGCCGCGCTGATTTCCGATTCGACCTGTTCGCGGCGTTTGCCGCGTTTTTCATTCAGCACCGCCGCCTGAACAGAGCTTCGCACAGATGCCAGGTCTTTTACTTTTTCCGGTTCAAACTTGCCGGTTTTTATAATGTGGTAACTATTATTAAATTCAACAGGTTGGGTGAGGCTGTTTCCACCGGCTTCAAATGCTGCATCCGCGATTTCTTTCATCCGGTGCGTCGGGGTAATCATGCCCAATTCATATCGATGGGTTACCGGCACATTTGCTTTCCCGACAAATTCATCATACAACGCTTTAAAATCTTCGCCGTTGCGGGCGCGTTCGTAAATTTGTTGGGCAACGGGCTGCGCGTTTACCACAATCTGCCAAACCTCGACGCGCGCCGGGGCGGTAAATTTATCGGGATTTTCCCGGTAATACGTTTCGATCTCCGCATCCGTCACTTCAGTCACACGCTCGTTAACTTCTTTATCCTCGATCATCCGGGCTAATCGGCCCAAAGTGAAGCGTTCCATTTCTTCCAGATATTTCGGGTTTTTGTCCTGACCTGCTGCTTTTGCTTCCAAAACCCAGCTTCTCAAATTGAGTTCCTGCATCAAGAATCGCTCTTTGATGCTGCTGAAATTGCCAATAACGCTGTAATCGCGGGTCAGCATATCGCTTGCAAAATCGAGGAAACCACCGGAGTAGATGGGTTCGCCCTGAACTTCGCCGATGATTATTTTTCGCTGCTCATCGCTGAAATCCGTAATTTTCGGCTGCGGCGATTTTCCCCATTGGTTGATGGTGCTCACCAACTCATTTATTCCGGCATCGTGTGCAATAGCGTTGTATTTTCGCCGGAATTGTTCAGATAAGGCATTAAATTTGCCAGCTTCTTCGTTGCGCTGCTGTCCCCGGAAAATGCGCAACAGCTCGCCGCGAACGCTGTCAAATGTGCGATCTTTTTCGCGCGTTTGTTTTTCCAGCACCTTCACCAAAACCAGCGCTTCAGACAATTTGACGGGTCCGCCAACGCTACCAACCGCGGTGTTGAATATCAGGCTGTCGCCTTTCATCGGCATTCGCCCGATGGTGTAGGGATTGGAAAGCACTGCCTTTTTGTTGCCTTCGGAGAGCGTTTTGGCGGCCAGCACCGCATCCTGACTGATCGCCAGTTCGCTGGTGTATTTTTCGGCGAGTTCGTAAGCTTCCGCTTCGCTGCGGTCTTCGTTGATTCCCGCGCCGCGAAATCCGATTTTCACCACAACCGCTTTCACATCGGTGAAAAACCAGTCGTAATATTTTTCCATCATGGCGGTGGGGAACATTTCATCGATGATTGTTTCCTGATACAAACTCATTGCGAGCGTACGATCGGAAAATTTTTCCAGCTCCGTTTGATATTCGGGATCTTTTTCCAGTTGTTGTTGAACAGCCCACACCGCTTTCCGGCGAACATCGATCAGTTTATCCAGTGACTGCTGTTTTTCTTCGGCGGTAATTTCGCTGATGGCTTTATCTTTATAATCCTGTTCGAGGCGGTTTTTCAGCTCCGCGACGGTAATTTTGTAATCGCCGACTTCAGCGACAATGGCTGTGTCATCCGGTTTTGGGCTATCACCGCAACTGTTCAAAACCACGGACAGCAGCAGCGCAGCCGTGCAAGCGACAATCCATTTTTTCATATTTTTCATTTTTGGCCTCACAAATTTTCCATTGACTTTGTTCCAGATGGCGCAATCTCTAAGTTATGTTTGCCTCATATATTCTGCAAGAAAAATTTAGCAAAGCTGATGCGGTCGTTGTCATCGCGCCCTTTTAACGTAACATGTGCTTTCAATTGTTCCGTTTGCACAAATTTTAGCGGCGCCATTGTCTGGTCGATATATTTTGGCAATTGTTTTTCGATAAACGCATCTTTTGCGGTGGCGCGTTCGTCGAACACCAGTATCATTTTTTGTTTGCTGACCTTCACGGATTTGATTAACAATCGCGACGCCAGTTTTTTGATTTTGACCATCTCCACCAACCGTTCGGCAGGTTCCGGCAACGGCCCGAAACGGTCGCGCAGTTCGGAAACCAGGTTGTCGATCATGGTCATTTCATCCAGATTCACCAACCGGTGATAGATGATCACCTTCTCATTCGGTGCGCCGATGTACTCATCCGGCAGATACATTTCCACATCAATTTCCACCGATGCATCCACGCGCGGCATGCGATCTTCGAGGAAACTTTCCGGCAGCGTTTCGTTTTGGATGGCTTCCACGGCTTCCTGCAAAATTTTGCGATACAAATCGTAACCGACCGCGTTGATGAATCCGCTTTGTTTGTGCCCGAGCAAATTGCCCGCACCACGAATTTCCAGATCGCGCATCGCGATTTTCAGCCCGGAGCCGAGATCGCCAAATTCCTCGATGGCGTAGAGCCGTTTCAGCGAGGTATCGCTGAGGCGTTCCTGCGGCGGGATGATCAGATACGCATACGCCTGGCGATCAGAACGCCCGACCCGACCGCGCAGCTGATACAATTGCGCAAGCCCGAACCGGTCCGCCCGGTTGATGATAATCGTGTTGCAATTGGGAATATCCACCCCGTTTTCGATGATCATCGTGGCGATGAGCACGTCATATTTTTTGTGGTAAAAGCGATCCATAATGTCTTCCAGCTCGTGCTCGTTCATTTGCCCGTGGGCAACGGCGATGCGCGCTTTCGGAACGATGGCTTTTACGGTATTCGCAACCGCATCGATGCTTTGCACGCGGTTGTGCACAAAAAACACCTGCCCGCCGCGATTCATTTCGTAAGTGATCGCTTTGTAAACCAGCTCGGAATCCCAGGTGGTAATTTCGGTCATGATTGGCAGGCGGTTGCCCGGCGGCGTATCCACAATCGATAAATCGCGCGCACCCATCAGCGACATGTGCAGCGTTCGGGGAATCGGCGTTGCGGTGAGTGTCAGCGTATCCACATTAATTTTGAGCTGTTTCAATTTCTCTTTGTGGGTTACGCCGAAACGCTGTTCTTCATCGACAACCAGAAGCCCTAACTCCTTAAATTTCACATCCTTAGAAAGCAGGCGATGGGTACCGATGATGATATCCACCTGACCGCGCTCCAGTTTTTCCAGCGACTCTTTTTGCTCTTTTTTGCTGCGGAAACGGGACACCACTGCCACCCGGACCGGAAAATTGGCCACCCGTTCCGAAAATGTGTTGAAATGCTGCTGCGCCAAAATAGTGGTGGGCACGAGCACGGCAACCTGCTTTCCTTCCATCACCGCTTTGAACGCGGCGCGAACCGCGATTTCGGTTTTGCCGTAACCGACATCGCCGCAAACGAGGCGATCCATCGGTTTAATTTTTTCCATATCCTGCTTTACTTCGGCGGCGGCTTTGGCCTGATCCGGCGTATCTTCAAACGGGAACGATGCTTCCATTTCCTTTTGCCAAAGCGTGTCTTCGCTGAATGCGAATCCCTGTTGCGAGAGCCGTTTGGCATACAATTCCACCAATTCCCGCGCCACGCCTTCCACGGATTTTCGGGTGCGGCTTTTCACCCGTTCCCATTCCGCGCTACCGAGTTTGGTCAGTTTTGGCGTGAAACCTTCTTCGCTGACGTATCGCTGAATGCGGTTGAGTTTGTCTAGCGTTACGTAAAGCACGTCGTCATCGAGGTAAAGCAGCTTGATGCATTCTTTCTCGAACCCGACAACTTTGATGCGCTCCGTGCCGACGTATTTACCCACGCCGTAATCGATGTGCACCACGTAATCGCCGTATTCCATGTTTTGCAGATTTCGGATCAAACTCCCGGAAACCCGCAGCCGCCGTTTTTTACGGCGCATCCGCAGGCGATTGAACACTTCGTGATCGGTGAGGCATTCCAGATTGTGCTGCGGCAGCGCGAAACCGTCGTGCAGCTCGCCATCGTAAAATTGCATCGGCGGGATAAACCCGACTTCTGCCGAGAGAATATCTTCCAACCGGTTGCGCGATGCTTTTCCGTCGTGCAGCAGCCAAATTTCCCGGCGTTCATTTTGCGGCGGTTTGATGAGCGTTCGCTGCAGGTGATCGACCAGCAATTTCATGTTGCCGTGGAACGCCGCCGGCGGTGTGGATTGAAAATCGAGATCGGATTGTCCGCGATTGCCGAGATGTTCGTGGGTGAGCGGCTGCAGTTTTGTGACGGCTGTTTCAAATTCATTCGCGTTCAAATACGCCTGATCCGGATCGGTGAAACCGAGATCTTTTCCGTGCGTATCGAACCGGGCGGCGGCATCTTCCCACCAATTTTGCAGGGCAATTTTGCAACGGGCGGGATCTTCCCAAAACAGGATGTTGTTTTTCGAAAAATAGTCAAAAATGGTTGCGGTGTCCGTATCTTCCGGCGATTTGCCGAGCAGTCGCACCTGCGGCACCTGATCGATCGATAACTGCGAGAGCACGTCAAATTCCCGCAAAGACTCGATGGTATCGCCAAAAAACTCGATGCGGCAGGGCACTTCCGATTCAAACGAAAACACATCCAGAATGCCGCCGCGAACGCTGAACTGCCCAATTTCTTCGATGATCGGCATGCGAATGTAACCGCTTTCCGCCAGCCATTCGATGAGCAATTCCCGTTCGAAATCTTCACCGACTTTCAGCCGGACAATGTTCCGCTGAAACGATTGCGGCGTTGGCACGCGGCGCAACAATCCCGGCGGCGTGGTAACCAGCACCGGCGCGGGTTGCTCCACCGCTGCTGCCAGCGCATTCATTCGCATGCTGTAGAGCGCGGGTGTGAACATGCCTTTATCGAACGGCACAACTTCCGCAGACGGGAAATATACCGCGTGCGATTCCGGCATAAATGCCCGCAAATCGTCCACCAGTTTTTCGGCTTCGTCGGCTTCCGGCAGCACAATCAATTGAGGTTTTTCGTGGTGTTCGCGAATAAAATTGATGACAAACGCCAGAAACGAGCCATAAATCCCGCGCAGGCGCACAGGTTTTCCGGTGTTGATCAGCGTGAGCAACTGACGGAATTCCGGCAGTTCATAAAAGGAGGGTTTTAATTTTAGCATAATTCCGGGTTTTTACTTCCTCAGCATTCATTGTAAAGACGCTTAATTTACGATATGTTCGCCCGGAATTCAAATAAGGAATGGTTTTGTAAGTGAATAGAAATGTTTGAATGTTCGCGCGTTTCAGTGGTGCTGGCGCACCGGTAAACTGCAACACGTTAACACTCAAACACGCTCGTTTTTCACGTTTTCAACTTTTTCTTTTTCGCTGCCGGGAAAAGCACGTTGTTCAAAATCAGCCGGTAACCGGGTGAATTTTTGTGCAGTTCCAACTGGGTGGGCGGATCGCCGACGGCGTGGGTGTAGTCTTCCGGATCGTGTCCGCCATAAAATGTGAAGGTGCCTTTTCCGGCATTTCCGTGAATGTAGCGCACTTCGTCCGTGCCTTCCACTTCGCCCATCACCACAATCGACGGCTTGATTTTGGCGCGATTGAACATCGTGGTTTGTCCCATAAAACCTTTCACCACACTCACATGATTTTGGGTGAGCATTGTTGGCACCGGATCGTATTTCGCGGAAAACTGGAACAGGGTGAAATAGTCCATTTCGGGATCGCGGATGCGCGGCGCATAACTCGGCGGAATGTCGATATCGGAAAATTCGTATAAATTCGGATCGGGATACAATTTGAAATTTTCGAAAGCCAGCGTTTTGCCAAAGTCCAGTGCCTGCTGATAGTTACCCTGAATCGGCGTGCCGTCGAACGGTGTTTCAACGATGTCCACCCCTTCCGCGGAAAGCGCGATATCGAGCGCATCCGTTGCGGAGCACATCGCAAAAATAAAGCCGCCACCAACAATATATTGCTTGATCTCCCGCGCCACATTTTTTTTCAGCTCGGAAACGCTGGAAAATCCGTGTTTGTGGGCCATCGCCTCATTCACCCGCACTTCTTCCTGATACCACGCCGCATTGCGAAACGCGCTGTAAAATTTGCCGTATTGCCCGGTAAAATCTTCGTGGTGAAGGTGCAGCCAGTCGTATTCACTCAGTTTTCCGTCCAGCATTTCATCGTCATAAATTTTGTCATACGGCACCTCGGCGTAGGTGAGCGCGAGGGTAACGGCGTCATCCCAGGGCTGTTTGTTGGTTGGCGTATAAATGGCAATTTTGGGCGCTTTTTCCAGCAGCACCCGTTCCATATTTTCGCCTTCGATGGTGGCGTAAATATTGTTGACTTCCGTTGGTCCAACCAGCTCGTATTTGATGCCGCGAATCCGGCATTCGCTTTCCAATCCCGGAAAGGCGGGCATCAAAAAAGCACCGCTGCGATAGTTGAGCAACCACTCCACGTTGATGCCTTTGGTGAGCGTCCAGTACGCCAATCCATAGGCTTTCAGGTGATCGGATTGCACAAAGTCCATCGGAATCAACAAGTGCTGCGCTCCGCCAATCGTTGGAAAAAACATAAACCAAACGGTTGAAATGGTGATAAATATTTTGTTTTTCATAATGATGTAATTGTTTGGAAATTCAAGATTTACGTTTTGTTTGGGGGGGGGCACGGCATGCCGTGTCCCTACTGTTACGGCACCAACTCCGGATATTGAACCCGCATTTTACGCAGCCGGTCACGGGCCGGAATCGCGAACTGGCTGTTCGGGAAATCCGCCAAAATCTGGTCGTACAGCCGGAACGCCTGCGGCACATCATTCAACCGTTTATCGGTGATGGCTGCCATAATGAACAGCGCTTCGTCGGCGTATAAATTCAATTCGGCATCCTGAACCACCCGATTGCAATATTCCAGCGCATCGGGAAATTTGCCAACAGATTCCGCCAATCGTGCAGCTTCCAGCAAAATTTTCACCCGGAAATGCGCCGGCGGATTGGTATCCAGCGCTTTTTGGAGCTGGGTGATCGCCTCGCTTTTTTTCTGCTGAAACAGCAGCCAGTTTGCCGCAACATAAAATTTGAGCGCGTCGGGCGCCATAGATTGATTAACCAGCAAGGTTTGCAGCGCCAGCGCATCGTTGGTTTCTTCGCCTTCGATGCCCGCTTTGCCCAGCACCTGCCCGATCAGCTCGTTTGCAGTGTCAAAATCGTTGCGATACATCGCGATTCGCGCTTTCAGCAACAGCGCGCGACCAGCCATCGCACCTTCGCCAACCTGATCGAGTTCAGCTTCGGCGCGATCGAGATCACCGCGCATCATGTAGCTTTCGCCGGATTTGAACTGCGCTTCATCGCTGACGCGCCGGTGATTGGCGTAATGTTTTGCAACATCATTATAAATATCAATTGCCCGATCCAGATCGAAGAAAAAATCGCGATACACATCGCCTTCCAGCAACGCCAAACTGCCCAAATTGGCGTTATCGGGATATTTTTGCTGCACCTGTTTGATCATGTCGATCGTTTGGCGAGCGTATTTTTGATCGCTGTTCTCATGCGCCAGCAACAAATTGCACTGCGCCGCACCCAGATAAGCCGTCAGCGCCAGATTGGATTTGGGGAATCGCTCGATGATGCGCTGATACGCCCGCAGCGCCAGTGCATACGATGAATCCGACCGTGCTGTTCGGGCAAATTCTTCCAGATATCGCCCGGATGACTGGTCTGTTTCCAACGATTCCAAAATGGACAGCGCCTGATCGTAGCGTTTGTGTTTCTGGAAAAATTTGGCTGCCAGCAGTTGCACCTGCGGCTCTTTGCTGCGCCGGATTTTTTGTTCAAAAATATCGGAAAGCGTGTCAATTTGGGCGTTTTCGAGCTCGAAAGAGAGAACCGCCCGCGCCGCACTCTGGAAATTTTGCGGCTCTAACTCAATATATTGCAAATACATATCCAGCGAATTGCGGAATTCCAGCCGCTGCCGGTGAAAATCTGCAAGGCTGCGGACCAGAAATGATTTGTCAGGAAATTTTTTGATGGCATCGCGATAAAGTGTAACGGTGTCGTCATACAAGCGGTTGTCGATGTAGGCATTCGCCAAAAGGGTGTAAACGCTGATGTCATTCGACTCTTTTTTGAGCAGATCGCTCCAGATTTTTCGGGCACCCGCCTGATCGCCGGATTTGTAGCGAACGTCCCCGGCATCAACAATATAGCGGGGATTTTCCGGGAATCGGGCAACCTGGGCATCCACCAAATTAAAGGCGTTATCAAATTGTTTTAACTTGAGATAGGCATCCAGCAATGCGGCGTAATAGCGGACATCTTCGGGGCGTTTTTGCAACAATGGCTTGAGAATTTGAATCACGTAATCGAACTGGCTGTTGCGCTGATATCGCTGGGCCAGCCGGTATTGTTGCTCTTCACGGATATCGTTGGGATCTTGTTTTTCGCGGGCGTTTTGGGCCGGCAACATGCCGGAAAATGCGGTTGCGATCAGCAACATCAGCATAAAAAAACGTGATTTCAACTTCCCTCCGGTTGTTGGTGGTGAAACAATTTGCAGGTTTGAAGATGAAAATAGCCAGCCAAAACCTGCAGATTTGCAGTTAAAAATAAGCCGCAACTTCATCCGCGAGCATCCAGCCTTTGGCGGAAAGCCGCAGATGCGAATCGCTGGTTTCGATCAGCCCTTCCGATTGCAATTTGGCGATGGTTGCCGCAAATTCGAAACGAAAATCGCTGCCGAATTGCTGCGCAAAACGATCAAAACGCATGCCTTCCTTTAAACGCAGATTCAGAAAAATATATTCAAATTTTAATTGACCGGGTGTTAATTCTTCACGGAAATCTTCCGCCAGTTTGCCGGCTGCCAGATTTTTGAGATAAACAGCTAACGATCGTTTGTTGCTAAATCGCGCATTATTGTAAAATGAATGCGCCGATGGTCCCATTCCCAAATACGGGCGATGCTGCCAATACGCCAGATTGTGCCGGCAAATCAGCGCTGTTTCGCGGGCGAAATTGGAAATTTCGTATTGTTGATAACCGGCTTCGCCGAGAATTTCCGCTGCAAGTTCGTAATATCCGGCTTCATCTTCCTCCGCCATCGGCGTCAGTTCGCCGCGCTGCATCCGTTTAAAAAAAACGGTTCCCGGTTCAAAAATGAGCGTGTAACAGGCGATGTGCTCCGGCGCCAGCGCTTTTGCCTGCGCCAAACTGCGCAAAAATGACTCGTGCGAGATGCCGGGAAACGCGGTCATCAGATCGATATTGATGTTGCGAAAACCGGCTTTCCGGGCGTTGGCGAAATTTTCCAGCACATCCGCAACGTTGTGGACGCGCCCCAAAAATTTTAGCTCATCCGGATTAAAGCTCTGCACACCCATGCTCAAGCGGTTGAATCCGAGGTCGCGAAAGGTTTGCAATTTTTCAAAACTGAGCGTTCCGGGATTCGATTCGATACTGCATTCCGCATCCGGGTGAATATCGAACAACGCTGTCATTCGCTGCCAAATGCGGGTCAATTGCGCCGGCGAAAGCAGCGACGGCGTTCCGCCGCCAAAAAATACGGTGGAAAATTGCACACCGGAAAACTGCGGCGCACGCAGTTCCATTTCCGTCAACAGCGCTTCGGTGAACGCTTCAATTTGATCGAGTTGGGTGAGGGAATAAAAATCGCAGTATTCGCATTTTTGCTCGCAAAACGGCACGTGCACATACAGCCCCGCGCCTTCCGGCGTAACCGGAACGGGATGTTCAACGTTTACCATTTTATCTGTGATTGTATTTGCAAGCATCATTATTACGTAAATTAGGGTATAAACAGCAAAGGCGAACGCCGTTCGCCCTTACATAAAATTATTGTCGGAATCAAAGCCAAAGGTGCGAAATCAGCGCAGCACCATGCCGAGCCGCTCCCAACGAATTTTTTCGTAAAAACGATAACCGGGCACCAGTCCGTCCCACGATAGCCAGATCATCAGCGGTTTGCCCACCACCTGACTGCGATCGACAAATCCCCAGCTGCGGCTGTCCAAACTGTTATCGCGATTATCGCCCATCATAAAAAAGTTGTTTTCCGGTACGGTCAATCGCGCCATCCGGTCGCGGCGCGGGCCGTTCATCATAAAATGGCGAATCGTATATGGATTGCCATCATCATACGGATCGACATGGGTGTAAATGACGGTGAGGCGTTCATTGGGATCGGGATCGAACTTGCGCCCCATCGGCGTAAATTCGCCTTCCGGTTTGTCGTCAAGATACAGAATACCGTCTTTTACTTCGACCGACTGACCGCCGACAGCCACACATCTTTTAATGTAATCTTGTTTGATATTTTTGGGATAATCGAATACAATGATGTCCGTGCGCTCCGGTTCGGCAATGGCCGGCAGCCGGAAATGCGGGGTTTCAAAACCGATATCGGTGAACGGAATACCAAACCAGATCGGTGAGCGTGCGCCATAAATAAATTTGTTGACGAACATAAAATCGCCGATGAGAATGGTATCTTTCATGGAACCGGTGGGAACATTATACGATGCGATAACAAATTGGCGCAATACCAGCGCCGCAAACAGGGCGATTAATAACGCTTTTACAGTTTCAGATTTTTTTTCGCCGGTGCCGGCGCCGCGTTTCTCTTTTGAATTGCCATTGGTTGATTTCAAAAAATTATTCTCCAATTGATTTCGGGACAAAACTTCTCGATGTAGTTATTCGGGAAAATGTCCCGCAAAGTTCCGGCAAATTGCCATTTTTGGGATGACCCATCAACTTTCGTCGGTGGACAATACGGAAAGGAACGCTTCCTGCGGAATTTCTACCCGTCCGACCTGCTTCATGCGTTTTTTACCTTCCTTCTGCTTTTCCAACAACTTACGTTTCCGGGTGATGTCGCCGCCGTAACATTTTGCCAACACGTTTTTGCGCAGCGCTTTAACGGTTTCGCGGGCGATAATTTTGGTACCGATACCCGCCTGAATGGCCACTTCAAACATTTGCCGGGGAATGAGTTTGCGCAATTTCTGGCAAACGGCTTTGCCCTGTTCAAACGCTTTATCGCGGTGAACAATAATGGACAGCGCGTCCAGCACTTCGCCGTTGATAAAAATATCCAGCTTCACCAGTTTGGACGGGCGATAGCCGAGCAGCTCATAATCCAGCGATGCATAACCGCGCGTAACGGATTTTAGCCGGTCGAAGAAATCGAACACCACTTCCGCCAGCGGAATGTGATAGTGCAAATCTGCGCGGGTGGGATCGAGATATTGCTGGTTTTTCAGCTCGCCGCGTTTGTCCGCACACAATTTCATAATATTGCCGATAAATTCCGGCGGCGTAATGATGTGTGCATCGATAAACGGTTCTTCCAGTTTTTCCAGTCGTCCGGGATCGGGCAGGTTGGTGGGATTTTCCACTTTGTGCAACACGCCGTCCGAAGTTGTGGCATGATACACAACGTTCGGCGTGGTGACGATAATGGTTTGATCAAATTCGCGCTCCAGTCGTTCCTGCACAATTTCCATGTGCAACAATCCCAAAAATCCGCAACGGAAGCCAAAACCGAGCGCTTTGGAGGTTTCCGGCTCCCAAAGTAACGAGGAATCGTTGAGGGTCAGTTTTTCCAGCGACTGGCGCAAGTCCTCAAATTCCGAGCTTTCCACGGGATAAATGCCAGCGTACACCATCGGCTTCACCTGGCGATAGCCGGGCAACGGCACATCCGCTTTGCGCTGGGTGTGCGTTACGGTATCGCCCACTTTTATGTCGCGAACGTTTTTTGCACCGCAAATCAGGTAACCGACTTCGCCGGTTTTGAGGCTGCCGGTGCGCACCCGTTTTAACAGCAGGTGCCCGACTTCTTCCACCTCAAATTCCCGTTTGGTGATCATAAATGTAATTTTGTCTTTTTCTTTGATTTCACCGTTGAACACGCGGATCAGCGAAACGACACCGCGATAGCTATCGAATTGCGAATCGAAACTGAGCGCCTGCAGCGGTGCGCCCGGTTCGCCCTTTGGGGCCGGAATGCGGTCGATAATCGCCTGCACAATTTCCGGGATTCCGATGCCGTTTTTGGCGCTGGCCATCAAAATTTCTTCCTCATCGCAGCCGATCAAATCGATGATTTGCTGCTTAACGCGGTCAATTTCCGCGCTGGGCAAATCGATTTTGTTGATGATCGGGATGATCACCAAATCGTTATCAATCGCCTGATACAGCGTGCTGATCGTCTGCGCTTCCACGCCTTGCGCCGCATCCACCAGCAGCAGCGCACCTTCGGCGGACGCCAGGCTTCGCGAAACTTCGTAGCTAAAATCGACGTGTCCGGGCGTATCAACTAAATTAAAGGCGTAAGTGATGCCATCTGCCGCTTTGTGATTCATGCGAATGGCGTGTGATTTTATGGTAATGCCGCGCTCGCGTTCCAGATCCATGCTGTCCAGCACCTGCGCCTGCATTTCCCGCTGTTGCAGCGTGCCCGTAAATTCCAGCAACCGATCCGCCAAAGTCGATTTGCCGTGGTCAATGTGTGCAATAATGCAAAAGTTGCGGATAAATTCCATCCGTGTATCTCGATTCTAATGGTTATTTTTTTTCAATTCCAACAAACGCTATATCGAATGTAATATTTGATAATTAAGCGAATTTCGCTTAATTTCCATACGAAACAAAAAATTTACAATAATTCAATTCGAATGTCAAATGCTGTTTATTCGAACCGTTTTCCGAGTTCAAACCAGAGATGAAAAAATGAAACAAATATCTGCAACAAATGAGCAGTGGCATCAATTATTCGACATTGTCGCCCGCTTAAAAAAATTGGCGCCGTGGGACTGGATGTACGATTCAGATATTTTTGGCGTCGAAGATCCGGCAACCGGCACCATCGGCTATTGTTATGTTTTGGGCGCCGCCGGCGAAGAATTCGGAATTGTGGTACATCCCGGATCTGCGGGATTGATGAGTTATTTGCAAATAATGGAAGCAGACGAGCAGCCATCGCAGGAGCTGATGGACAACCTGAACTGCCTGCAATTGACATTCGACAATCGCGATTACGTCACAGAACAGGATCGCGAAGTGTATAAAAAACTTGACCTTAAGTTTCGCGGAAAAAAAAATTGGCCAATCATTCGCAGCTACGTTCCCGGATACAGCCCGTGGATTCCCAATCAGGAGGAAGTCCGGTTTTTGATCAATATTTTGAACGAAGCCATCCGCGTTTGCGAACGCGCCCGCGAACACCCGGAAAGCATCCGCCCCCGCGAATCGGGCGATATGCTGGAATTGATGGTTCGCAAAGCCCTGAAATCTGATGCGCTGCTTTCGTGGGACAGCGAATGGATGATCCCCGATGAACCGGAGCCGGACCTGATGATTCCGGAGGCAGATGTCACGCTATTGCGCGATATCGGTAAAAGCGTATCGTTCCGGAAAAATATTTGGGAATTTGACGCATGGTTTTTCCCGCAGGCAACGCTGGACGATAAAGACGAACGCCCGTATTTCCCGCTGATTTTGCTGTGGGCAGACCAAACCAGCGGTGCCATTCTCAGCCAGGAAATTGCGCGAATTGATGAAATCGCCAAAGTATCCCACGATATGTTTTACAAATTGCTGGCATCATCCAAAATTGTGCCGGCGGAAATTTGGGTCAGCCGTTTCGATTTGTTCGATATTTTGTCGCCCATTTGCGAAGCCGCAAAAATTCAGCTGGAAGTTTACGACCGGCTGATTGCCATCGGCACCATCCGTGCATTTATGCAAAACTCGATGGGCTGAGCCGCCAATGATCAAATTTCTCGAATGGCATTTGGACGAATGGTTTTCCCGGCAGGGCAGTTTTTTGCCACACGACAAACTGGAGCATTTTCTGCTGGCGCTGATCGGAATGGCTGTTTTTTTGTTGATTTTCAAATGGTCGCTGCGCAAAAGCGTGCTCATCGCGGTGCTGCTCAGCGTCGGCTGGGAAATTAAGGATGGCGTTTTTCCGTATGATTGGCAATTGGGGTTGATTCAGGGATTCAGTTGGAAAGATCTCGTCGCGGATGTTGCGGGAATTTCGCTCGGCAGCATGTTTGCGTGGCAACACCAAAAAGTTGCGGAAACAGAACGCGGCTAATTTTCGCCGGTTGCGATGGCGCGGCTTTTGTCGGTAATCCACTCACTCCACGATCCCGGATAGAGCAGCGCGTCCGGAAATCCGGCGTGCTTCATCGCCAGCAAATTGTGGCAGGCGGTTACGCCAGAGCCGCAATAAGTGGCTGTTTTATCTACACTTCGCTCACCCAATATTGATTCATATTTTTGGCGCAGCATCTCCGGTGACAGAAAAAATCCGTTTTCGTCGAGATTTTCCGCGAACGGCACATTCAGCGCGCCGGGAATGTGTCCGGCTACCGGATCGATGGTTTCCTGCTCACCGGTGAACCGCGATGCAGCGCGGGCATCCATCACGCAACAGTGCGAATCGTTGCTTGCGGCGGCAATCCAATCCGCATCGACCACCCAATTTTCGCGAATATTTGGCACAAAATTGCGCTTCGCCCGAACGGCTGTTTCGCCGGAAACCGGGAAATTTGCGGCAATCCAGGCGTTCCATCCGCCGTCCAAAACGGCAACGGCATCGTGCCCGAGCCAGCGGAGCATCCACCACAACCGCGATGCCACACCGCCACCGGCATCGTCGTATGTAACCACCTGCACATTTTTGTCAATTCCCCAGCCGGATAATTTTTCTGCAAATTTTTCCGGCGACGGCAACGGGTGCCGTCCGGTTTTGCCGGGCATGATTTTCGCGGATAAATCTGCATCGAGATGCGCATAAATCGCACCGGGAATATGCGATTGTTGGTAATCGCTCCTGCCGCGCTCCGTATCGTTCAGCGAAAAACGGCAGTCGATGACCAACCAGTCCGGGTCGTTAAAATTTGCACGTAAGTCATTGATAGATAGAATAGTTGTGAACATTAATTTTCCTGTGATTTTCATGAATTTCCACCTTCGCGGGAATGTTAAATCCGGTGAAGCACCTATCGCAAAAAGAGGAATTTTTGGCGAATCGTGCCGAGCTCCGTGCTGATCTGCACGAAATAAATGCCCGATGCAACACGATGCCCCAACTCATTTCGCCCGTCCCAGGTAACGGTGTGGCGACCGCATTCGTGCATTTCCAGCCGGACGGTTGCCATAGACGCACCGTTATAATTGAGAATTTCTACTTTCACCGGCACCTCGCGATACACCCGATAGCAAATTTTTACCGGCTGCTCGTAATGCGTGGCGTCTTCCACCGAAATAATTTCTGCGTTCGGCAAATATTCTTTGGAAACATTGGATTCCGTCGCAGTACGGGGAATCCCGAACGCCTCGGAATGTTTTTTGAGCGTTTCGCGCAAATGCAAATCGGCAAATTTCCAGTTGTGATGCGCATCCGTGCTCAAAATGAGCGAGGGCACATGGTTGTAAATGCCGTGTAAATGAAGCAATGTAATGAGATGAACGTTTCTATCGCGGTTGCCCTGCGAATCATCGAACGCGGCGGATGTGATGTAAAAACGGGTCGAGCGCAACAGAATTTTCTGTTCGTCCGAATGTTTTTCGATGATATTCAGCGGATTGTATTTCAGCAATTGCACGGTATCGTATTTCTTTTTGCCGGATTTGCGGAACGCCGGTGCGAACATATCGTCTTTGCGAAACCACAAAAAGTCGTCCGGTCCGCCATAATCGTGGCGCGGATCGTCCAGATTGTGGAACATGTGGCTGCCATCGTAACTGCCGACCGAACAAAACAATTCGGGATGTTTCACCGCCATCATCACAGAAAGATATCCGCCCAGCGAAAACCCGTCCGCACCGCGAAATGCGCGTCCCGTTCGGGTGCGATAGGTTTTGTCGATATACGGAATCAAATCTTCGATAAAATAATCCTCGAACCGCCCGTTGCCCACACCGCTGTGACCTGCGGCGGCTTTCGGATTCAGAAAATTGACGCCCAACCCGAAAACATGCCCGTCATCCGATGTCATGCTAACGCCAACGATAATCATTTCGCCGATGGCGCCGGAGCGAATCAGCTCATCCGCGAGATGCTGCACCGCGCGCCCGCCGCGACTGTGATCCTGATAGGGATCGAACCACTCGTTTTCGTGCCCGCGAAACAAATACAGCACCGGATACCGGCGATCAGAAACGTAATAATTTGGCGGTAAATAAATTTTGTATTTTTTTTCGACACCCAGCGTGTGGCTAAAAAAACTTCCGGTGTGAACAGTCGCATCCGTTTTTGGCAGCACCGCATTGGACATGTAATCGCTTCCTTATTAAATAGCTCGTTATTCAATTATAACGTGGAAAATCAATAAATATCATCAAAGAATCAAGCTGAAATTCCCGAATCCCAAATTTACATTCCAAAACCAATTCCGGCGTGACGGGCATTCTGAAAAATGAATTTACTTTTGAAAGGTGAATGAATATATTCGATGATATGTCGAAAATGATAGCTGTTTGGTTCGCAATTTGAGGGTCTGTTGGTTGAGATTCTCCGACAATTTGAAACCATTTCCTGAAACGCAGAAAACCCTTAAACCGGGAAAAATCAACAGGAGGTCGCATGGCTGCGCCGCGTAAATTTGAGAATTTGAAATTTGCACTCTACCCGAATCCGGAAGAAACCTGGATGTTCGAAAGTTACTATCGCGACGGCGAATGGGATGCCGGAAAAGTGTCCCATTATCACCCGCTTCAACTGGCGCCGGCGGCGAACATTCTCAATTACGGGCAGGGTATTTTTGAAGGCATGAAAGCCTATCGCACCGCAGATGGCGCGATCGTGATGTTTCGCCCGGAGGAAAATGCCAAACGGTTCGCCAGTAGCTGCGAAGTGATGGCAATGGCGCGCGTTCCCGAAGAAAAATTTTTGCAGGCAGTGAAAGATACCGTCGTCGCCAATGCGGAATTTGTGCCGGAAACCAACGATGGCAGCCGCAGTTTGTATCTGCGTCCGGTGTGCATCGGTATTGAGCCGCAACTCGGCGTAAAAGCTGCAAAAGAATATTTATTTTACATCTACGTTAGTCCGGTTGGGCCATATTATGAAGGCGTCGGCGTTATTGATTTGCTGGTGACAGATACGCATCGCGCGGCACCGCACGGCACCGGACATGCTAAAGCCGTTTGCAACTACGCCGGCAGCATGCGCCCGGCACGCGAGGCAGTTGCGCAAGGTTTTAACGGCGTGCTGTTTTTGGATGCCCGGCACGACCAATATGTGGAAGAAGCCGGCGCAGCCAACCTTTTCGCGCTGATGGAAGACAATGTTCTGGTAACCCCGAAACTCGGTTCCATTTTGCCGGGCATCACCCGCGAATCGATCATCCGGCTGGCGAAAGAGCAGTACGGCATGCGGGTGGAGGAACGCAATCTGCCCATCGACGAATTGTGCAACGATGCGCTGGAATGCTTTGTTTGCGGCACCGGCGCGATTATCACATCGGTTCGCAAAGTATCGTGGGAAAGCAATATTTTCAACATCAACCGCAACGATTTCCAACTGGCGCACCGGGTTTACGATGACCTGATCGGCATCCAGCTTCAGCAAAAACCGGATCCATATAATTGGGTGCAAACCATCGTTCCGGCGCAAAAGTGATTTTTGGCATTGCAAATCATTTGTAATCCGTTCAAATTTGCGAAAATTTTATGTAACTGCTTATTTTTTCAACAATTCGGTAGGCAGTTGGCTGAATAAATACTTTTTTTTTCACAACGCTTTTTCTATATTAGTGCAGCAAATGGCGTTGGAGAATTGAATATGAAATTATGGAAACTGACATTATTACTGGTCGCCTGCCTCGGTGGAATGGCATTGGCTCAAAGCCGTATTGAAATTTTACGGAATGAAACCCGTTCACCCGAGATGAATTCCGCCCCATATCTTGAGCTAAAAGCCGGTGGATTAACACCAAAAGATGTGGAAACCGGTTTTCTCGGTGGCATGAGCATTGGTCGCAATATTGACGACCGTTTTTTTTGGGGACTGGAAGCAGACGTGTTCAAAACCAATTACCGGAAAGAAACCGTCATTGCGGAATTTGTAGATCCTTCGAACCAGATTTCCTACAACGAAATTCAGGTTGAGCTGGATTTTAGCACAACCATCACCTCGTTTTACTGGCAAATTTATTACGAAACCGCGGTTTCCAACAACGTGCTGTTTTTGCGCGGATTATCCGGTATCGGCTGGTCGTTCATCTGGAACAAAGAAAATAATTTTGTAGATGATGTCAAACGCACCCGTTTTTTCAACGGGTTCACCTGGCAGGCATCTGCCGGGCTGGGTGTTCGGGCCAGTAAACTGGGACTCGTTTTTGTAGATTTATACTATCAGAATGCCAAACCGCGCAAATCCGATAACCGCGTCGAAGAAAATCTCCCCGTTTTTCAGGAAATCGATCTTACCGGATTCGGTATTCGCGTTGGCGTTAATTTTTTAATGATGCGCTCCCGCTTTTTGGGTTTTCTCCAATAAATACAGGCAAAAATAAATGTTGCGTCAATCTGCAAGCGTCATCTTTTTATTGATTATTATGGCTTTGTTGAACAGCACGTTGCTGGCACAAAGCGATTCCCGGCGTTCTTTTATGGAATTTAAAGCCGGGTTTTTACGTCCGGAAGATACATCGGCCAGCAATTTGCTGGGGTTAAGTTTTGGGCGAAAACTGGATGACAAATTGTATTACGGCATCGAAGCGAATTATATGACATCCAATTATCGCAAAACGACAACCATCACCGAGTCCGACAGCGGCGGCATCAGCTTTACCGATAAACAGCTGGAACTGGATTTCCGCACCCGGATAATGTCCATTTTGCTGCAACTCAGTTTTGAATCCAAATTAGACGCTGCCTCCACTGTATTTATGCGGGCATCCGCCGGTGGCGGTTTGCAAATGGTCTGGAATAATGAAAATAATTATGTGGATCAAATTGAACGGACCCGTTTTTTTAGCGGGCTTGGCTGGCAATTAACAGCAGGTTTGGGTGTGCCCATCAGCCGTACGGGAATGGTTTTCGTTGATGCCATTTACAATCATGCCTTGCTCAGCAAAAGTCAGGGCGAAAGCGATTTGGGTTTGCCGACTTTCCGGGAAATCGATTTATCGGGGTTTGGGCTGCGTGCCGGCATCAATCTGATCGGCATCGGGATGTAATTTTTGCGACCCCAAACAATTGATTTTTCCAAACTTAACAAAAGAACGTTACACCGCATTTAACACATTACGTTCCGGCTGAGCGAATTTTCCGATTAATCCAACAATTGTAATCCTAAACATTAATCAGATGCAATCCCAACCAAACGGATTGAATAAATGAAGCGAAACTTGCATAAGTATTTCCGTTATACCACCATTCGATTTTGGCTGTCCGGCAGTTTAGCCTTGATTGTTGCCGTGGGTTGTTCATCATCATCAAAACTGGGTTCGCCCACTGCTTCCGGAATATCGCCGGAACCGCTTATCCGGGCAGGCTTGCCCAACCCGCCTGTGGAAAACTCCCGGTTGAAATTTGATGGCACATACGTTCTCGAATTGGAGGAAGCCCGCTATCAACTCGATGGCGATGCGGGTGTTTTCGAACTGATTCCCAGAGAAAGCCAGCTCGTTTTAAAAGGCGAACGCCGCTATTTTAGTCTGGAAACGCCGAAATCCCTCACCTTTAAAGCGACTTCGCCCGGTGCCAAATTTGTCTGGAATGGCATCGTTTTTACGGGCGATTTGACGCTTGTTTCCAGCAATGGCAAACTTCAGGCTGTTAACCGGGTGCCGATGGAAACGTATTTGGCAGGTGTGGTACCCAGCGAAATTCCCAGTTATCAAACTGAATACAAATCTGCGGTTTATGCCCAGGCTGTTGCGGCGCGCAGCTATGCGCTGTTCCGGCTGGACAACCCGGTTTCCCCGTTATTTGATGTTTGGGCAGATGAACGCGATCAGGTGTACAGTGGTGTTTCAAAAGCATCGCCAATGGCAACCGAAGCTGTAAATAACACGCGGGGCATGGCGCTCACCGAAAGCGGGCGATCGGCGCAGACGCTCTATCACAGCAGCTCCGGCGGAATTCTGGAACGAATCCCCACTGCGGCAGATTCGCTGAACCCCGTTGGCGCACCGGCAGTGGCGTATGACATTACGGACGGGCAGCAAAACGATAAAGTATCGCCGTACTACCGTTGGGTGGAAAGCCGCACCGCAGAAGAAATTTTACAAAATCTTCAGCGCGAAAAAATAATTGAACCTGTTCAGTTGGCAAAATGGCTGGATAATGGCTTCGATTTGCGGATCGATATTGCGGAACGCAGCGAAAGCGGCAGGGTTGGCCAGCTGGTTGTTGCGATTGACAAACAGACGCTTCCGGTCAGCGGATTGGCAATTCGCCGGATTTTGGGCGATGCTGCCGGAAAACCGCTGCCGAGCAACCTCTTTTTTCTGAAAACATCTTCATCCAATCCCGATAAATTTTTTATCATTGGCGCCGGTGCGGGTCACGGAAGGGGAATGTCCCAATGGGGCGCGATCGGCATGTCTTTGCGCGGACGCACATTCGAAAGTATTTTATCGTTTTATTACCCGAATCTTGTAATCAAAAAATTTTATTAGGCTAAAAAAATGCTGAGATTATTGATTGTTTGCGGTCTGTTTGCCGGCAGTTTTCTGTTTGCCCAAACGCCCAATGAGGACTTGAAAAAGGATCTGAAATCGTTTTTGGAAAACAAAAGTTTTCCGGAATTGCTCAACGAGTTCAAACAGGAAACCATTCAACTGACAGTAACCGGACGGCAGGAACGCAGTATTGCCAGACGCACGTATCATATGCAGGATGGGTATCGCTGCCAGGTTTTTGCCGGAACATCGTTGCCGAGCGCCGAAAAGATCGCGAACCAGTTGAAAGCGCTGAACCTGGATTCCGTTTATGTGCTGCAGGATGAATCCTTATTTAAAGTGCAGGTGGGTAATTTCCAGCAGCGCACGGATGCAGAAGCGTTGCTAACTCAACTGCAAAACGCCGGATACACGGGCGCGTGGATTATCGAAGGCAATGTGCGGGTAGCCAAATCAGAAGCAGAACAGCAGGCATTCGCCGAACAGGAAAACAAGCTGGAACAACAATTCAGCAGCGAGCAAAATTATTATTACGCCATTCAGGTTATGGCAACGGTCGATTCGGAAAAAGCAAAACAATTGAGCAGAGATATGGAATTGCGGACACAACAACCGGTTCAGGCGGCTCCGCAAGGCAGCATCTGGAAAGTATTGATTGGCAAATTCAATACCCGCACAGATGCGGAACAGTTGCTTCGGGAATTAAAAAAGGGTGGTTTTAACGATGCGTGGGTAACGCAGATAAGCTCACACTGATAGTTGTTGACAACAAAAAAATCTCGTAAACTATTGTAAATTATTCGCTTTACCTGCATTTAGTTGTTCAGAAATAATCGACAGCAGCGATTCCCGGGTGTAAGGCTTTTGCAGAAATGCGACGGCACCGGTTTGCACAAACGTATTCGCCCGGTCATCCTCAATATATCCGCTGGATGCAATTATTGTCACATCCTTTTTGATCTTCCGTAACGCCTCAATTGTTGCCACGCCGTCCATCACCGGCATCATCATATCCGTAATTACCAGATCAACTTCATTTTTGTGGCGGGCAAAAATGCCCAGCGCTTCGGCGCCGTCGCTGGCAGCCAGCACCCGGTAACCGTGCGACTCCAGCGTCATTTGGGCAATTTCCAGCACGGATGGCTCGTCATCGATAAACAGAATCGTTTCTCCCTGCCCCATCGGCAAGTCAACCGGTTTGTTTTCAATTTTGGGAAAATGTTCCTCAATGAGTGCCGGTAAATATATTTCAAATGTGGTTCCGGCAAGCTGCTCGCTTTCCACATTTATAAAACCTTCGTGACTTTTTACGATTGCCAAAACCGTGGACAATCCCAAGCCCGTGCCTTTTCCGGTTTCTTTTGTGGTAAAGAACGGTTCGAAGATGCGGTTCAGCAACGCTTCAGAAATTCCGACACCGGTATCCGAAACGGAAATACGGACAAATCGACCCGGTCGTGCCTCAAGAATGGTTCGGGCAAAATGGTCATCGATCGTCAAATTATCCAATCCGATAGATAAAATCCCGCCATCCGGCATGGCATCGCGGGCATTGACACACAAATTCAGCAGCACCTGATGCAACTGGGTCATATCGCCGGAAACATTCCACAGCTCAGGTTCAACATCCATCTGAATATCGATGCTTTTTGGAAAGGTATCGCGGGAAATTTTGGCAACATCCTCGATTAATCCGGTAAGTTGTAACGGCATCCGGTCACCTTCGACACCGCGGGCAAAAGCGAGGATTTGCTTAACCATATCCACCCCGCGCTTCACATTTCCTTCGATGGTATCGAGAATTTTTAGGTTGCGCTCATCTTCGCCCAACCGAACCTGCAATATTTGAACCGCGGTTAAAATCGGAGCGAGCACATTGTTCAAATCATGGGCAATGCCCCCGGCAAGCGAGCCGATGCTTTCCATTCGCTGCGCCCGCAAAAATTGGGCTTCGATCTGTTTTCGCTCGGTGATATCCGAGTTTACGATCAAAATTGAGCGCGATCGCCGGATATTGTTCACCAGCGTCCAACGGCTTTCCACTACAATTTCGCGCTGATTTTTGGTCATCTGGCGCATTTCGCCATGCCACTCACCTTTTTTCAGCGTGGCTTGACGGGCTTCTGCAAATCGCGGCGAATTGCGTTTGAACAACATCGCAAATCCGTCGTTACCCAATGCTTCTTCCACTTTCCAGCCGTATAATCGCTCCGCACTTTTATTCCAATAAACGATGTAATTGTTTAAATCAATCAGCAAAATAGCGTCCTGCGCTTTGTCCAGCAATGCCGCCTGTTCCCGTAGTTGCATTTCTGTGCGGCGGCGGGCAGTGATATCCCTTGCGATTGCCATAATTGCCGGACGACGGTTAAATTTGAACAGGTGCGCACTAATTTCGACCGGAATTGTATTCCCCGTGTTGGGGATCAGGGTTTCTTCGAACAGCACGTGTTTTTCTTTGATGATGCGCGCCAACAGCTCATCCGGGTTGTTTTGCTGAATCAGTTGCGGGAGCGAGAGGCGCATTAGCGCTTCGCGGGTGAAACCGAGCATCCGGCAGGCGATGTCGTTCACTTCGATAAATTTACCGGGCATCCCGTTTTCGTCGGGATAAAATACAAAAACTGCATCGTTGCCACTGTTGAATAACAACCGGAACCGCTTTTCGCTTTCCAACAGCCACACTTCCGCGCGTTTTCGCATCGTGATATCCGATACGATGCCGCACGATCCGAACATTTCACCCTGCGTGTTATAAATCGGCGATCCACTGATGTGCACCCACATCTCTTTCCCGGATTTACAGCGCATGGTAATTTCATAACGGTCAGCAATGCCTTTTTTGCGCATTTTGAGTTTGTCGAGAATTATGGGTTGTTTTTTCTCGCTGAATAACATTTTATGAGCAATTTTACCCAATAATTCTTCACCGGAATAGCCGGTCATTTCGCAAAAGCGGCGATTGACAAAGCGGATACAATCGTTGACATCAACAATCATAGCGCCATCCGGCATATTTTCGATTAATGTTTGAAAGCGGATTTCAGTTTCGAGGTGTGCGTATTCAGCCGGCAATCGGGAATGTTCAGTATTTTCCAATTCACGGCTTTGTGTAAGATCAGCATTCAGGGCTGTTGGGCTTTTCATTATCACAAGTCAGCTTTTTGATATTATTTTGCCAGTTTCATCAATTTTACGATGACTAAAACCGGCTGGTTCTGCACAGATTGTAATATATTACACAGAACATCGGCTGGCGTTTGTGACTGTTGACGGTTGTTATTGTTCACGAAATATCTTATCTGGTTGTTTTTTTATCCAGAATTTCCCGCACTGTTTTCAAGATATCCAGCGGCGAGTAAGGTTTCTGGATAATTTTTTCGACGCCGTTATCGATCATTTGGGAGCGAACCTCCGGTTCAAAAAAACCGCTGGCGAATACGGCGCGCGCACCCGGATCGATCTGCCGGATACGGTTGAAGGCTTCCCATCCGTTTAGGCGAGGCAAACCGGAATCCGAAAAAATGAGGTCAATTTTACCGATATTTTTTTGATAGGTGGAAATGGCTTCCAACCCGTCCCGGGCGACCAAAATAGAATAACCGCTATCTTCAAACGTTGCGGAAAGCAGATCGACCAACATTTCTTCATCTTCAACGATCAATATGGTTTCATTGCCGAGGATTGGTTTCTCGGCGATCGATTCATTTTCATCCACTACTTCTACCTCATTTTGGGTTTGGGGGAAATACAACGAAAAAGTGGTGCCATTGCCCGGCTCGCTTTCCACTTCCACAAAACCAAAGTGGCTGGAGATAATGCCATAAACAACGGATAATCCCAACCCGGTGCCCTGGTTTCGCTGTTTGGTGGAGTAAAACGGCTCAAATAACCGTTCGCGGGTTTGTTCATCCATTCCGGTGCCGTTGTCAGCCACGTCAATGACCACATATGTTTCTGCCTGCGCATCGGGATATTTCAATTTGAGTTGTTCGCCATTTACCAGCCGGGTGGAAATGGTAATTGTGCCGCCGGTTTGCATGGCATCGCGCGCATTGATGCACAAATTGAGCAACGCCTGATGTATTTGCCCCTGATCTGCGCGAATAAAATAGGAATCGGTTAATTTCAGGTTAAAATCGATGGTTCGGGGAAACGTGCCGGAAAGCAGGCTGACGATTTCCTGAATAACCGAACCAACATTTACCGCTTTAAAATCGATATCGGCTTTGCGGGCAAAAGTAAGAATTTGCTCAACCAATTGAGCACCGCGATCAACCGCCTGATGAATGGATTGAACGCTGCTGTTTAAATCTACCGTTTTATCTATTTTGCCGGTTTGCATCAGCGTGGCGTGTCCTTTGATGATGCTCAGGATGTTGTTGAAATCGTGCGCCACACCGCCTGCCAGCGTGCCGATTCCCTGCATCTTTTGGAAATGCAGCAGTTGCGTTTCCAGATGTTTCCGTTCCGTATTGTTAAAAATGTATCCGCGAATGCCGGTTAGCTTGCCGTCATCATCAAAAATACCGATGGCGTTTTCGATGATGTAAACGGTATTGCCATGTTTATCAATCAACTGGTCTTCGTAATATTGGAGATTTTCTTTTTTGTTGAGCAAATCCAGAAATGCCTGAAATGATTGCGGGGAAGGGTAAAGCGATGCAAACGATTGTTCTAACGCTTCATCCACTGTGTCGAATCCGAACATACTTGCAAACGCCGGATTGCAGGACAGAATATTTCCTTTTACCGTTGCAATAAAATCACCGGTGAGATCCTGTTCAAAAAACAGGCGATAGCGCTCTTCGCTTTCCTGCAATGCAGCCCGGGTTTTCTCCCTTTCGGTCACGTTCCGGGCGATGCCGCGAACCGCAACAGGCTTATCATCTTCTTTGACCAATGTATTGCGATAATCAAATACTTTATGCGTACCGTTTTTGGAACGAATTTGAACCAATCCGCTAAATTCGCCCAATCGCTGAACGCCTTCGAGATAGTTGCCAAGCAGGGGATTGTTTTCAGGTGTGACAAACTCGAGCATCGATTTTCCGATAACTTCTTCCGGAATATAGCCGAGTTCCTTTGTAACGGTTAGGTTTACTTCTTCAACAATACCGTCCAGCGTATGAATAAACACAATATCTGATACATTATTGAACAGACTTGTGTATTTATTTTCACTTTTTTCCAGTTTTTGTAGCTGATGATCCCGGGCAAGCCGGTTTTCTTTCCAGCTTTTAACCAGATAAATACTGACAAAAGCTGCCAGCACAACAAAAACGAGAGCAAAGATAGTAACTGTAAAAAACAAAGGCGCTGCCATCAACAGGCTCCTCTCACCCAAAATTCTTATAACTTCAGAAAATTCACTCTAATTCGGGCTATTTTGCCCGGCTTACCACAGTATTCGGTTAACGAAGATCCGTAATCATTCCCATTCGAAAAAGTCAAACGCCAAAAACCCGGGTGATGAATTACCGGATCAGACATCTCAACGTATATCAATTATTTAGAAAGCAAACACCATTGTATCATCGGCGGGTTAAGTAAAAAACTTAAAACCAATAAACGACCCGAGAATAAAAAAACGTAATGTTTGGCGCAATATGTTCAAAGATAATTTAAGTGACCGGGTGATCCGCAGCCACTACCGTTCAAAAAACGCTAAGAGGTTACACAAGCTATTAACAAAAATCTACATTTTGTTTACAATAAAAACAATAAAATTTGACACCATGGCACAAGAAAGTCAATTTTTTCTGTAGCAAAAACAAAACCCCCCGTTTTCAAATTAAATGGTAATGAAAACGGGGGGTTTTGAAAGGTTAAATGTTATAAAAAGTTACAAATCAAATTTAATACCCTGTGCGAGCGGTAAATTGGTGCTGTAATTAATTGTGTTGGTTTGTCTCCGCATATAGGCTTTCCAGGAATCGGAGCCGGACTCGCGACCGCCGCCGGTCTCTTTTTCGCCGCCGAAAGCACCGCCGATTTCAGCGCCGGAGGTGCCGATATTCACGTTGGCAATGCCGCAATCCGAGCCGCGCTGGCTTAAAAACGTTTCGGCTTCCCGCATGTTATTTGTGAAAATGGAAGAAGATAATCCCTGGCGCACGCCATTCTGCAGCGCAATCGCTTCGTTCACATCCCCGGAATAGCGGATGAGATACAAAATCGGCGCAAAGGTTTCTTCCTGCACTATTTCAAATTCATTTTTCGCTTCAACAATGGCGGGCACAACATAACAGCCCGATTCGTAGCCTTTTCCTTCCAGCACTTTATTTCCGTAAATCACATTTCCGCCTTCTTTTTTGGCAGCTTCGATGGCGTCCAGATAGGCTTTCACCGCGTTTTTGTCGATCAACGGACCAACGTGATTGTTCTGATCCAGCGGATTTCCGATGCGTAAACTCTGATACGCTTTCATCACTGAATTTTTCACCTGATCATAAATGCTGTCGTGAACAATCAACCGGCGGGTGGTGGTGCAACGCTGCCCGGCCGTGCCGACCGCACCAAAAACAACTGCGGGAATCGCCAGTTTCATATCTGCGTTTTCCGTCATAATAATAGCGTTGTTGCCACCCAGCTCCAGAATATATTTCCCGAAACGGCGGGAAACCGTTTCCGCAACATGGCGTCCCACCCAGGTGGAGCCGGTGAACGAGATCATCGGAATGCGTTCGTCGTTGAGCAAGCGATCGCCGGCAACTTCGTGGCTGCCGATAATCAGGCTGAAAACGCCTTCGGGAATTTTATTTTCTTTCAAAACATCGTGAATTATGTGCTGGCAGGCGATTGCAGAAAGCGGCACTTTGTGCGATGGTTTCCAAAGATTAACGTTGCCGCAAACCGCGGAAATCATTGCATTCCATGCCCAAACAGCTACCGGAAAGTTGAATGAGGTAATGATTCCCACAATGCCCAACGGATGATACTGGTCGTACATGCGGTGATCTTCCCGTTCCGATTGCATCGTGAAGCCATACAATTGGCGCGATTGACCCACTGCAAAATCGCAGATATCGATCATTTCCTGCACTTCGCCAAGCCCTTCCTGCAGCGATTTGCCCATTTCGTAAGAAACGAGCGTGCCGAGCGGCTCTTTGTATTCACGCAGTTTTTCGCCGATTTGCCGAACGATTTCGCCGCGTTTCGGTGCGGGAACATCCCGCCAAATCAGGAATGCTTCTTCTGCCTGCTTCAGTACTGCATCGTAATCTGCGCTGGATGCTTTGTAAACCGAGCCAATCGGTTCGTTGGTGGCCGGTGAAACGATATGAGCTTCACCCTGATCCGTCGTTTCGAACCATTTTAAACCGGTGGATGTGCCATAATTTTTTGATTTTATGCCTAACTGCTTTAAAAAATCCATGAATTGCCTCCTGTAGGTTGTATTTTTTTGATGTCGCTTTTTTATTTTTTAGGCGTTTCGTGAAACGCCCTCGTTATCGTTTTTCATTTTTTAGGCGTTTCGTGAAACGCCTCTACGGTTTAGGATTTTTCTTTATTTATTTCTACATCAATTTGTTCCTGATTCAGCTCTTCCCGGGCATAGCGCATATATTCACCGCTATTCATAAACAGATCAAAAACGTCGCGGTCGATGTGGTTCCGGTCGCACATATCGCGCAAAATGCTGAGTGCCTGCGAAAGCTTCATCGGTTTTTTGTAGGGGCGATCTTTAGCGGTGAGCGCCTCAAAAATATCCGCGATCGCCATAATTCGCGCCTGCAACGCAAGCTGATCGGCGGTTAGTCCGAAAGGATAACCGGAGCCATCCAGCTTTTCGTGATGCCCGCCGGCGTATTCCGGCACTTTGGACATTTTGCGCGGAAAGGGCACCTGCTTCAACATTTTGATGCTCACAAGTACATGATTTTCAATGATTTTGCGCTCCGAATCCGTGAGCGTGCCTTTCCGGATGGACAAATTTTTCAACTCATCGTCAGTGAGATACGGGTGCGTTTCGCCGTTTAATTGGAAATTTTTCCGGGCAATTCGCTGAATTCGCTCCAATCGTTCGTTATCCAAAAATTCGAATCCCAGATTGCAGCGTGCGATAAATTCCAGATCCGATTTCAGAATAGCCAGTTCAGCCGTCAACTTATCCTCGAGTTGTTGCAGCGTTTGGCTATCGGCTTTGCCGGATTGCAACAGTTGCACTTTTTGATGCAGTGTCGCATTTTCCATTTGCGCGGCAATCAGCGCAAAACGCTGTTCCACCATTTCCAGCCGGTCGAAAATACCCTGCAGTTTGGTGGCTTTATCCACCACATATTCGGGCGTGGTAATTTTGCCGACATCGTGCAACCATGCCGCCACCCGCAATTCTTCCATTTCATCTTCGTTAAAAAATGTATCTTCGAAAATTCCGGCGTTAGATTTGTTGACTTGCGCCGCAATCATCATCGTAAGTTTGGCAACCCGGCGAATGTGCCCGGCAGTGTAAGCCGATTTTTCGTCGATTGCCGTTGCGATGCTTTCAATGAAGGCATCGAACAAACCCTGCAATCCGGCGATAAGCCGGGCATTTTCCAGCGCAACCGCCGCCTGCGATGCCAGCGAAATAATCATCGTTTCCCGATTTTTGGGAAAAGGGACAACTTCTTCACTGCCCGGCGCTTTGGCGTTGAGCAGTTGCAGCACGCCGATAATTTCATTTTCATGATTTTTCATCGGGACAACCAGCATCGATTTGGAGCGATAGCCGGTTTGCGCATCGTATTTTTTTGTGCCGGAAAAATCCAGCCCGATGGCTTCGTACACATCGGGAATGTTGATCACCTCGCCGGTGAGCGCGGCCTGAGACGATGCGTTGGTGAGATTGGCCAATCCGTCAATTTCCAGCGGAACCGGTGGCAGCGTTACGGCTTGTCCGCTCGTGCCGCCGGCATGAATCTTAAGTGTCTGATTTTTAAGAATTTGGAAAACGAGCTCATTCCGGTCGTAATCGACCACATACAGCGTGCCCGCGTCCGCATTGCTGAAAGCCATCGCTTCGTCGATGATCATCTCCAGCAAAATATCGGTGTCGCGTTCTGCCGAAAGCGCAATGCCGATATCCGCCAGCCGCTGAATTTGGGCGGTTTGCGAATCCAGCAACAACTGAAATTCCTGCCGGACGGCTTCCAACGCAGCTTCATTGCTATGTTTTTGGGAGCCCGGTTGCATATTATCATCCTTGATTGCCATTTTCAGTCACCATCTTTCTTTTTTTTAACTTCTTTAAAAACAACATCTTCAACGTTCCGGGGATCGTATGGTGGTGGCATGTTGTCCGGTTGAGAATTTTCCCGGATAGTCGGCTTCGGACGTTTTTTTCCTGTTGATAAAAATCGGCGGATCAGACGAAGTGCGTAATAAATAATGATTGTGTATAATATAATTCTAAATAAAAATCCCATAAATGCACCCTCTTTAACAGCAGGTGAAGGTTTATTTTTGTTAAAATTCGGCAAAATGCAGACGGATTACAAATCAAAACTTACGTTTTTCCGTCCGTTACGGTGCCGGCTGATTTCCTGAAAAATACGCTGCAAATGATCGTCGTTGTTGACAAAATCCAGATTTTCCGCATTAATAATTAATAACGGCGTTTCGTCGTAATTCCAAAAAAATTCGTCGTATAGCCTGCCCAGCGATGTGAGGTAATTGCTTTCGATATGCTTTTCGTAGCTGCGGCCACGTTTGGCGATGTTTTGCATCAGCCGGTCGGTGCGGCAGCGAAGGTAAATAGCCAAATCCGGGCGAGTTACCCGTTTTTCGAGAATTCGCGCCAGCATATCGTATAAATTCATCTCTTTGGGATTGAGTGTTTGTGTGGCAAAAATGCGGTCTTTGTGGAACATATAGTCTGCAATAACGCGGGTTTCGAACATGTCGTATTGAAACAAATGTTCCTGCTGGCGAAACCGGCTCAGTAAAAAAAACAGCTGCGTTTGGAATGCGTAACGCGCCGGTTCGCGGTAAAAATCTTCCAGAAAGGGGTTTTCCTCAAATTCCTCCAGTAGCAGGCTGCCGCCGATTGCCGATTGCAGTTTTTGCGCCAGCGACGTTTTGCCAACGCCGATTACGCCTTCAACAGCAATGTAGCGAAGGTGGTCAAAGTTCAGTTCCATTGGTCATCCAGTTGGTTTGCAGGTGCCGGAGAAGTGCCGTATCCGGGCAATTTTCCAATAATTGATGCAGTGTTTGCCGGGCATCCGGCGCCACAACATCTGCGGCGATATCGCACAGCGGCTGCAGCACAAATCGCCGTTGGCGATATCCGGGATGCGGAATTTGCAAATCCGGCAGATTCACCAGTTGCTGCCCATAAAATATAATGTCGATGTCGATTTCCCGCGGTCCCCAGCGAAAGCGCTGTTTTCGTCCGGTTTTTTGCTCGATGAATTTTACCGCTTTCAGCAAATCTTCCGGCGATAATTGCGTCTCGATTTCGATGGCAGAATTCAGAAATCCCGGCTGCTGCCGAACGCCAAACGGCTCGCTTTCATATAGCGGTGCGATGTGTTGAATCTCGCCAATTTCCCGGATTTCCGCAATCGCTTGCCGCAAAAAAGTCAATCGCGGTGGCACGTTGCTGCCTAATGCCAGAAACGCGCGGCTCATTTTTGCTGCCGACGGTAAATTTCCACTTCCACGTTGTCCAAAAATCCGTTCATTGCGACTTGCGGTTTGCGCACCCGAATGCGAATGGCGCTGATCGCAAAATGGGTGAGAATTTCCCGGGCGATGGTCTCGGCGAGCGTTTCCAGCAAGGTAAATTTTTCGCTGTTGAACAGCTCGGAAACGCGTTCGTACACCCGGCGGTAATTCACCGCATCGTCCAGATTGTCGCTGGTTACCGCGCGACTGAAATCGCATTCCATCTCAATATCCAGTTCAAATTTTTGCCCGAGTTCCTGCTCCGCGCGATAATAGCCGTGGTGGGCGTAAAAAATCATGTTATTGAGCCGAATGATATCCATCGATCAACCTTTTTTGGGAATGGGATAATTGCCGTCGAAACAGGCGTAGCAGAAGCCTTCGGGACGTTTAACGCATTTCTCCAAGTCTTCTTTTTTCAAATACTTAACTGAATCTGCGCAGATGTAATCGCGGATTTCATCGATGCTCATTCTGTTGGCAATCAGCTCTTCGCGATTGGGCGTATCGATGCCGTAATAGCAGGAATGCGCCACCGGCGGCGATCCGATTCGCAAATGCACTTCCGATGCGCCGGCGCCTTTGATCATCCGCACCAGTTTGCGAATGGTTGTGCCGCGAACGATGGAATCGTCCACCAAAACCACTCGTTTATTTTCAAAAAAATCTTTCAGCGGATTGAATTTCTGGCGAACCGATTCGTCCCGCGCATATTGATCGGGGCGAATAAAAGTGCGCCCGACGTAGTGATTGCGGATCAACCCCATGTTGAAGGGCAAATTTCGGGCGTTGGCGTAACCCATCGCGATAAAATTAGCGGAATCCGGCACGGGCAACACCACATCGGCTGGCTGATCGACATCGTATTCTGCCAGCTTCGCCCCGATTTTCTGGCGAACGTTGTACACATATTCGCCGAACTCGGCGCTGTCCGGACGCGCAAAATAAATCAGTTCAAAAACACAGTGGTGGGTTTGCCGTTTGCCGTCATCCAGCAATGGCAATATGTTCGTATGTGTTAAATATTCGTTAGTTTGGGTGATAATCATAATCTCGCCGGGCGCGATTTCCCGGGTATCGGTGGCGCGCAAAATATCCATCGCACAGGATTCGGAGGCAATGGCAACATCGCCATCCACTTTTCCGGTCCACATCGGGCGAAAACCGTAAACATCGCGAAACGCATACAGCCGGTCGCGGGTGAGAAACACCGCAGAATACGCCCCTTTTACGCGTTTCATCAACAATTTAATGGCATCGACAATTTCCATATTTTGACGTTCGTGATAATACACGATAAACCTGCCGAGCAACTCGCCATCATTTTTCGATGAAAAATACACGCCTTTGGTGCGCAAATCGTTGGCAACTTCATCGTAATTCACGATATCGCCATTGCTCGCGATGGCATAAATCGGACCGCTAAGTGTTTCAATAATATACGGTTGCGTATTGCCGATCACCGAGCTGCCACGGGTGGGATACCGTGCGTGCCCGATAGCAATGTTGCTGGCCAACTTGTTCAGCACTTTCTCGTTGAAGGCTTCTTTAACATAACCCATCGCCCGGTGGCTGCGCAGGTTGGTGCCCGTACTGACCGCCATTCCGCAACTTTCCTGTCCGCGATGTTGCTGGGCATACAACGCCAGCATCACCTGATTGGCTGCTCCGTCTGTATTTCTGCTATAATATCCGGCAATACCGCACATGCCGTTTTCCTTTCATTGCTGATACTTCGGAATGAAAAAAGGAACAGAAACATAATTTAACCTTTTTCCACTGACAGCCAAAAAATTAACATTCCGCATAACAATTTCCAAATGTTTTGGGAATCCGTTTTTTGGTGCAAAACGGATAAAGATTTCTTGATTTGAAACCAAAGCGGCAATAAATTACACGAAAACAGTGTGCACGAAAAAAAGGGGTTTACAATGAAAAACATCACGCTTAGCGCAGATGAAAAGCACATCGAAAAAGCACGCCAGCGAGCGAAAGCTGAAAGCTCCACGCTAAATGCGGAATTCAGGAAATGGTTGGCAAGATATGTTCAGCAAAATCAAAAGTTTACGGATTACGATGGCTTAATGGCTTCACTGAGCTATGCGCACCCCGGCAAAACATTTTCGCGGGAAGATTTGAATGAACGGTGAAAAATATTTTATCGATACCAATATCTTCGTGTACGCATTTGATTCCCGAAATCCGGCAAAACAGAAAAAAGCCAACGCGATTATCAACAACGCCCTGACCTCGCAAAAAGGGATAGTCAGTTATCAGGTGGTTCAGGAATTTTTGAACGTAGCGACCCGTAAGTTTGCAGTACCGTTAACCATTGCCGATGCACAAATTTATCTGAGCGCAGTGCTCGAACCGCTTTGCGAAATCCATTCGAGTCCCGCAATGTATCATCAGGCGTTGGAAATTGTCAATCGCTGGCAATATAGTTTTTACGATTCACTGATCATCGCAGCCGCCCACAGCTCAACCTGCAAAGTCTTGTTTTCAGAAGACTTACAGCACGGACAAAAAATACACGAAACCACTATTCTCAACCCATTTCTCTGATTTATCAATCATCATTTATTCTTTACCCTTCCCCCATCACCCAACCAACACCGCATTCCGCCATTTGCGCACCGAATTGATCAGCACAATTTCTTCCGCATTTGCCAGCTCATCTTTCAAAATAATGCGTTCGCGAATGTTGCCGCCATAGAGCAAATATTGGCGATACGTGCCGTTGAGCAATCCGCAATCTACCGGCGGCGTAAACCATTCACCATCGACTTTCACCAAAATATTGTAAATACAGCCCTCGGTAATTTCGCCGCGTTCATTCCAGAGGAGCACGTCATCTGCATGCGGTGCGGAAGTTTTGGCATTCGTATAAACCGTGCGATGGGTCGTTTTGTGAAATAAAAACGGATCAGATGAATCCACCGGCGCTGCTGCCAACGCGATTTTCAGTGGCAATTGCGGATCGCTGTCGTGGATTGTTGCGGCTTTGCAGAGAATGCCGCCGTTGCGAAACAGCAGCAGCCGGACTTTGTGCAGCGCCTCCGGCAGCGAAGTGGCAACATTCGCCAAACTTCGCCGAATCGCGGTTTCATCAAACGGGAAATCAAAATATGCTGCGCTGTCCTGCATGCGCCGGATATGTGCATCGCACAAAAAATAGCCGGAATCCGGTGCCCAACGCAGGCTTTCCAGTAACGCGACATCCGGTTTTTGCTGCGGTTTGGCAATCACTCGCGCCTTCACACGACATTCCTGATATTCCTGCACCGCATCCGAATCCCACACCACACCGCTGCCAATGCCGTATTCGATGCGCTGATTTCGTTTGTCAATCAGCGCCGTGCGGATGGCAACGTTAAACTGCGCATCGCCGTCCGGCGAGATAAAACCGATGGTTCCGGTGTAAATTTTTCGCGGCGTATCTTCAATATCTGCAACAATTTGCATCGTGCGAATTTTGGGTGCGCCGGTGATGGATGCACACGGAAACATCGCACGGAAAATTTCGGAAATCGATGCGCCCGTTTGTCCGGAAACGGTGGTGGTCATTTGCCAAACCGTGGGATATTTTTCGATGCGGAACGCATCGCGAACGGCAACGCTGCCGGTTGCGGCAATTCGCCCGATGTCGTTGCGAATCATATCCACTATCATCGCGTTTTCCGCGCGATCTTTTTCGGATGCCGCCAAAAAATCGCGCAGTTGCAAATCTTCGGCAAACGTGCGTCCGCGGGCGGCGGTGCCTTTCATCGGGCGGGAGATGATTTCTGTGCCGCGTTTCTCAAAAAACAGCTCCGGCGATGCGGAGCAAATCGCGAAATCCGGCAAATCGACAAAAGCAGCAAACGGCGCATCTGCGGCAATTGCGCTGAAGAGCGCCGACGGGTCGCCGGAAAATCCGGCAGTTTGGCGGATAGTGTAGTTTACCTGATAGGTATCGCCACGGGCAATGGCGGATTTGATGTGCGCGATCGCAGATTGGTATTTTTCGAACGCTGTTGTGACTTGCCAGTTGAGAGAAAAATCTGCGTTAATTTCCGGTAAATCAACCACTTCCGGCTGCGAAAAAATACCGAAAAAGAGCAACGGAAAATTGGTGTCAGAATGTGTGCGGAACGCCGGATCGAACGCCGGTGCCGCTTCGTAACTGATAAATCCTGCCGCAAATTTGCCGGATGCTGTGGCGGTCTGCACCTTTTCCAACGCGGGCAGCACGTCGGCAATGTTGTTCGCAACCACAATTTCCAGCGGCTCGCGGAACGCCAGCCATCGCCCGTTGCGGGCATCGCGGAGCAATATTTGTGCGGATTGTTTTGCCTTCATTTCACCCAAATTTACGCATTCACGGCAAAAGAAAGCGAAAATTTTGGATAAACGGCAACAGTATTTTTTTTCTGCGGGAATGAAATGTTGAAAATCCGGGGTGTCAAAATCGTTGCGAAGCGGTGCTCTGGGGGAAGCTACCGCTTCGCGAAGCAACATTATCGTCGCGAATAATTATTCGAATCGCGGCGACTTTGCCGTTGAATTCAGCAAAAAACGCAGCTTGACAAACGACTGTCGCAGCCATTTATCTGCACGAACAACAGCGCCTTTAACGCCCTGCCCCATCAGCAACTTGCGGAAAATATTTTCTGCATAATCCAGTGCCAGTTGCGCGTTGCTGACCGGCTTGCCGATCGCATCTGCGGGCAGCGTGGTATTGTAACCGAGTCGCTTCAGCAAATCGCCGGCAACCTGCTCGAAGGCGCGGATATGCCGCCGGGACATCTGCGTTTTCCATTTGTTGAAATTATCGCGGCGAACCTTTCCGACAATCCCGCGATTGAATTGATCGATAATTTTGTAGCGATCATCTTCCCAATCGAGAAAATGGATCAGGTTTTCGAAAATTTCTTCGGGAAATTGCACCAGATGTTCGTACCGAATTTCCAGATATTGGCTGTCATCCAGCGTTCGCCCAAAATTGCACGCCGCTTCGACACGTTCTTTCCAATGTTTGGCAGCCACAATCGGCGATTTTGCGCCCCAATCCAACCGGAACAGCGACAGCGCCACATCGCGCCCGTCGCGAATGATGTGCACAAATTTGGCATCCGGGAAAAGCTCGAGCAGCTCCGCTGTGTAAATCGAGTAATCCGGTGTTTTGCCGCCCCAGCGATTGGCACCTTTCAGATACGCCCATTCGGCGTAAAACCGGCGCACCAACTCGGGATAGGTTCGCTCGTCCATCTGGCTGATGAACGCATCCACATCAATCTCCAGCTCCGGAAAGCGGCGCTTCACATCCGGTTCGTTGAGAATGTCGGTGAGCAACCGGCGAAGATTGGCATCGTTTTTCAGGTCGCCGTAATAATCGAGCATTTTCATTTTGCGGACGAACAGCCCGTTGTCGCGCCCGAATCCGATTTTCAGATATTTCTGGATCAAGCGATACAAAAATGACGTGCCCGACCGTTGCGAACCGATCACAAAAACCGGTGCGGAATCTTTGATTTCGCGGATTTTTTCCGCTTTGATTACACGTTCCAGATTCAGAATCATTTCCATCGACAATCTCCTGTCATTCATTTATTTCCATTTCAAACTGCGATGGCATAATAATGAATGAAACTGAACTGAAACTGAATTTGAGGCGGGCGATTCACATTTTTTATGGATTTTTTAACAACAAAACGGCAGGGGCAATCCGATTTTACAATTTCGAACGGAGTTGAACAGAAAACCTTTCACAAAAAACAACCAACCGGAATCTGAATTTGGGCGGAAAAATAGCAGAATTACCAAATCAATTTTGGCAGCAAAAATTGACTTTAATTTATCCTTTATCCCTGATTATTTATCAGAACTCACTTCACCGGAAATACCACCGTAAACGTGCTGCCAACGCCCAATTTGCTTTCCGCAGAAATGCTGCCGCCGTGCGCAGCGGCAATCCAGCGGCAAATCGACAGCCCCAAACCGCTGCCGGAAGAACCGCTGCGGGCGTTATCGACCCGGAAAAAGCGGTCAAAAATATGCGGCAATTTTTCCGGCGGAATACCGCTGCCGGTATCGCTGATGCGAATTTGGATACTTCCGGAATTGCGAATGAGGCTGAGCGTAATTGCGCCGCGTTCGGTGTTTTTCAGCGCGTTATCCGCGAGATTGAGCAGCAACCGGCGAATGAGCTGTTCGTCACCGGAAAATTCTGTTGTGTCGCAGCGATCGAGTTGCACGCCGATGGGGCGATCATCCGCGAGAATCTGGCAATCTTCGGCGATTTCCCGCATCACTTCATCGAGCCTAAATTTTTGTTTTTTCATCGGATAAGCATTGGAATCGGATTGCGCGAGCAGCATCAGGTTTTCGACAATTTTGCTCATCGAAATCGCCCGCTCCAGCGTTCGCTGGATGGCAACGCGATTGTCATCGGAAATCGTGTTTTGTTCATACAGCAATTCCAGCTCGCCGCGCTGGATGGTCAACGGTGTGCGGAGTTCGTGCGCGGCATCCTGAGTAAACTGGCGAATCTGGTTTACGCCCTCCTCAATTCGTGCAATCATGCCGTTTAGCGTGGTTACGAGAATCCCGAATTCGTCATTTCCGGCGTAATCCGGCAGCCGCTGCTCCAAATTCGACAGCGTGATATTTTCCGCTGTTTTCGCGGCGTTCACCACCGGCACCATCACCAGTTTTGCTAAAAACCAACTGCCGAGCAGCACAATCGCCAGCGTGACGGGAATGCCAACCAGCAGCGTATTTTCGAGATGACCAGCAATTTCATAAAACGTTCGATTTTCCAGCCCGATCACCAGCGTTCCCCACGGATTTTGGCTGATGTTGATCCGGTAGCGCCGGTTGTTCAGTTTTTTATTGAAAAAATCATCTGATTTACCAAAAAAATCTGCCGGGATTTGGGCAATTTCCGCATCGTGACGGGAGTCCGAAAACCGGTGCGATTTGCCGTTTTTCGCGATGACATTCAGCAGCACAAACTGGTTTTTGAATCCAATAATTTCGTTCAGATCTTCCTCAAGTTCGTGCCGGATTTGGGCGGCTTCTGCCGAGTCCGCTTCGATGATGCCGGAAAACTCCCGCTCGAACAATTCGCGCACAAAATTGCGCTCCCGCCGTAATTCCCGGTCGATCTCGCCGGTCATGCCGAGATAAATCGCCAGCATTTCCGACGACAGCAGCAACACCAAAACGCTGATAAACACGAAGGTGATCAGCAGCGTAATCCGGGCGCGGATGGACATTTTCATCATTGGTCGTCTTTCAATATGTAGCCGCCGTTGCGGACGGTCTGGATGAGCTGTTTGCCGAGCGGTTTCTCGATTTTCTGGCGCAGCCGGCGGATGTAAACCTCGATGAGGTTGTAATCGCTGTCGAACTGGTAATCCCATACGTGGTCGGCGATCATGCCTTTGCTGATCAGCCGGTTTTTGTTGCGGATGAGATATTCGAGAATGGCGTATTCCCGGGTGGTGATTTCCACCGGATTTCCGGCGACGGTAACTTCTCGCGCAACGGTGTCCAGCGTTATTTTGTCGAACCGGAGCAGCGGCGATTTTTCCGGCGAATGGCGGCGCAGCAACGCCCGGACGCGGGCACGTAACTCCGCTACTGCAAAGGGTTTAACGAGATAATCATCCGCACCGACATCTAACCCTTTTACGCGATCCGCCACTTCGCTGCGGGCGGTGAGCATCATCACCGGCGTGGCAATTCCGGCTGTACGCAGCGTTTTCAGGATGTCGAAACCCTCTTTTCCGGGCAGCATCACATCCAGAATAATCAGGTCGTACGGCTCTACATGCGCCAAATCTTCCCCGGTTCGAGCGTCGAACGCCACATCCACCGCGTGCGATTCTTCCTGCAATACTTTTTGCACAAATGCTGCAATTTCCCGGTCATCTTCGACAATTAAAATCCGCAAAGCTTCACCCTGTTTGTTGTTTTCGAAATAAATAACTGATGTTACGCATCAACTGTTTTGCCACAGAGACGCGGAGAATCGCAGAGAAATATCACGGTAACCTTTTCTTCTCAAACCGTTTTTAGATTATCTTTATCTCCGTGTTCCTCTGCTTCTCTGTGGCGAAATTGTGTATCATCGGTCAATAATTTGCGCAATCCTATCCCAAAAATCAACGAATGAAACGCCGGAACGTGGCAACACATCTCACATTCCGGAAAGTGATTTTTTTCGCGACAGAAACCACTCACGCTATTTCATTCGAAATCGATTTGTCGTATATTTTTCGATCACAAAGAGGAGACAGAGACATGCACTTTTCACAAAAACTGCTGCGTGCGGCGCTGGTTACGCTGCTCGTTGCGCCGGCGTTGTTTGCCCAAAAGCAGGCAGTAACGCTGGATGACGTGCTTTCGTACAGTCCGTGGGGCAAATCGCCGGCGAATTTGAAATGGCAGCCGGATGGCGAGGCGTTCACCCACATCAAACGAAACCGGGAAACGCGTTCGCTGGAATTGCTGCAGCACAGCATGAAAACCGGCGCAGAGAAAGCGCTACTAACTTCAGCAGATATTGAATTTATGGACGGAAGTTTCAGTGATTACCGCTGGCTGCCGGACGGCAGTGGATTGCTGCTGCTCAGCAAAGGCGATGCGTGGCTGTATTATTTCAAAAATAAATCTTCCCGCCGGTTGCTGGAGACCGAGGCTGCGGAAGAGTTGATCGATCTCTCGCCGGACGGATCGTATATTTCATATGTTCGCGACGGCAATTTGTTTGTGAAATCCACCGGCGGCAGCGACGAAAAGCAGCTCACCAATGATGGCAACGATATTATTCTCAACGGTAAATTCGATTGGGTGTATCAGGAAGAACTGGTCGGGCGTGGTCAGTTCAAAGCCTATTACTGGTCGCCGGATGGCAAGCATATCGCATTTTTGCGATTTGACCAATCGCCGGTGCCGAGCTACCCGCTGGTAAACTGGGACGAAGCGCACGCGACCGTGACCAACATGAGCTACCCGAAAGTGGGCGACCCCAATTCGCTGGTGAAACTGGGCGTGGTGAACGTGCAGTCCGGCGAAACCCGCTGGCTCGACGACAACAGCGCAACCGACGATTATTATCCGCGCGTGTACTGGCTGCCGGACGGCAAAAATGTGGCGTATATGCGGCTGGATCGCCGCCAGCAAAAAAACGAATTTGTGCGGGCAAATGTGCAAACTGGCGAGAAAAAGGTGTTGATCACCGAAAGCGATCCGCATTGGGTGAACGTCGGTGATTGCGTTTATTTCTACAAAAACAAACCGCAATTGTTGTGGGGATCGGAGCGTGGCAACGGTTATAACCATTTGTATTTATACGATTTGGATGGCAACTTGATTCGCCAGGTCACTTCCGGCGAATGGCTAGTGGATGTTTTTATGGCGGTCGATGAACAACACGATCTCATTTATTTCACCGCAACGGAAAAGGATTTGCGCGAGCGCCATTTGTATCACGTAAAATCGAGCGGCAGCAGTTTCCAGCGGCTCACCAAAGCGGATGGTTCGCACCGGATTAACATGCCGGATGCGGCGCAATATTTTATCGATACGCACAGCAGCATCACCCAACCGTCCGAAATCACGGCGCACAAAGCCAACGGCAAGCTGCTGCACACCATTCGCGAAGATGACGGCGAACTCAACAAATACGATCTTTCAACACCGGAAATGCTCACCTTCACCGGCGATAACGGGCTCGAATATTACGGCATGCTGCTCAAGCCGCAAAATTTCGATCCGGCGAAAAAATATCCGGTGCTCGTTTACACGTACGGCGGGCCGCATTCGCAGGTGATCAGCAACAGTTACGGACGATTTGGCTCGCTGTGGCACCAGTTTTTGGCGCAGCAGGGTTACATCATTTTCGCGATGGACAATCGCGGTGCAGCCGGTCGCGGGCATGCGTGGGAATCGCCGATCCATCTGGAAATGGGCAAAATTGAGCTGGAAGACCAGCTTCGCGGGGTGGATTATCTCAAATCGCAACCGTTTGTGGATGCCGAACGAATCGGGATTTGGGGCTGGAGCTACGGCGGATACATGACGCTCTACGCGATGACCCATTCCGACGCATTCGCAGCGGGCATTTCCGGCGCACCGCCAACTCACTGGCGCAATTACGACACGGCATACACCGAGCGATACATGGGTTTGCCGCAGGAAAACGAAGAAGGGTATCGCCTCAGCGCACCGGTAAACGCGGCGGAAAATCTCAGCGGATCGCTGCTGATCCTCCACGGCACGGGCGATGATAACGTGCACATGTCCAATTCCATTCAGATGATTGACGCGCTGATCAGCGCCGGAAAAATATTCCAGTCGCAATTTTACCCGAACCAGATGCACGGGTTTCACGGAAAAGCGCGTGTTCACCAATACAAAACGATGTTCAATTTTCTGGAAACCAATTTGAAAAACGTCAAAACCGGAGATTCAGCGGAATAAATGCGGGCACGATTGGCAACATACTCAGACCGGGCGGAAATCGCCCGGATTTACAACACGGGCATCGCGGAGCGCATCGCCACGTTCGAAACGCGCGAACGCACCGCGAAAGACATCGGCAAATGGATGGACGGCAAACATCCCGTAATTGTGGTTGGCGAACCCGGTAAAATTTTCGGGTTCGCTGCGACATTTCCATATAGCGCGCGGGAATGTTACGCGGGCGTAGCGGAATTTTCCGTATATGTGGATCGCAATTATCGCGGGCGAGGCGTGGGTAAATTTGCCATGAATTATTTGATCGAAAAAGCTGCGGAAGCCGGTTTCCACAAACTGCTGTCGCGGATTTTTGTGGAAAATGCTGCCAGCCTTAAACTGATGAAATCATTGGGTTTCCGTGAGGTGGGCGTCTATCGCAATCACGCCAAACTGGATGGCATTTGGCGCGATGTTGTCATCGTCGAATATCTGATTGAACAAAATTTGTAGGGGCGATCAGCGATCGCCCCATTTTTCTCAACCCATTATAAAAACAGCTTCACACCGGTTGTAACGCCATCGATCACCACATTTCCGGCAGACCAATATTGGTAACCCACCGAAATCGCCATCCGGCGATAGTGCAAATTCAACGCACCGTAAAATTCCGGCACATATCGCTCGCTGATAAATCCGCCGCTGTATTGCAATTCCAGACTGAGCGGTTCTTTGAAATACCATTCCATTCCGCTATTAAACGCGAATCCGGTGCGGGTATTATCACCGCGCAAACCCATCACACCCAGTCCCCAGCGAAGCCCGAATCGGTTCAGCCGGAAGCGGTTGTAATTGACAAACGCGCCGAATAATTGCAACCGGTCATCGTAACCGTTCAGCTCTTCGCGAATATCGGCGAAATGCACTTCCGCACCATATAGCGGATTCGGTGAAAACTGCGCCCGCAGCGCCAGCCCGTCCAAATCCGATTCGCTGTAAAAATAATTTCCGGCAATATTGATCGACTGTTTGCGCCCGTCGTTTTGCGAAAAATGCCCCTCGCCATCAACAGCGTAAGGGAAATCACTGAAAAAACTGTTTTTGTAGCTGCCGTTATAAAAATAGCGCGATTCGCCGGGAAACTGAACCAGCAATCCGTACGTGATGCGCCCCAGCAACAGGTAATCGTCGATGGAAATCCAGCTGTGAACGTGGTCGTCGTCATCGTCATCGTCGTTCGATTTTTCCTTTTTGCCATCGACCTCGTCCTCAAAATCGCCGAGTTTGCCTTCTTTTTTGGTTTTCTCTTTGCGTTCCCGCTCCTGTGCAATCCCGGTTGCGCCGAAACCCAGCCAGATGCCGAGCATCAGCAAAAGCAAAAGTGTTGATTTTCGTTTCATCCCAAATATCCCCAAAATTATGGTTTTCACACAAATATACGATTCACATTTCCACAAGTTGCCACTTTTGTGCCAACAAAAAAGCGCCTGCAAACGCGGAATTTTTGACCATTTCGTTTACAGGCGCGACATTCGGGTTCGACAATTCGTCAAAATTGTCGAGAAAATATTTGATTTAAACAGCTTCCGCCAACAGTAATTCGGCGGGATTTGGTCGTTCGTCCAGCACTTCGTCGGGAATATCGGCGATGGCATCGCGGAGAATTTCGCCGGTGGTTTCCGGTTTGTGAGCGTGTTCGCTGAGATAGCGCCGCCACGATTTATTACCGCGCTGGTGCGAAAACAGCCCGAACATGTGCCGGATAATCCGGTTGGGAAACAGCCCGTTTTCGCGCCATTCCTCGATATACGGAATCATCGCTTCAACAACTTCCCGGCGGGTTTTTGCGGGATATTTTTCATCGAAAAACAACTGATCCATGCTGCTGAAAATAAACGGGTTATGATACGCTGCCCGTCCGAGCATCACACCATCCACATGAGGCAATTGAGCGGCAATTTCCGGGTGCGTTTTGATACCGCCGTTGATTTCCACGATTGTATCCGGAAAATCGGTTTTCAGCCGGTGCACATCCTCGTACCGCAGCGGCGGCACTTCCCGGTTTTCTTTGGGATTCAGCCCTTTCAGCCAGGCGATGCGGGCGTGAACGGTAATCCGGTCGGCGCCGGCGGCAACAACTTTTTCCACAAAATTAGCCATAAATTCGTAACTTTGCTCCCGGTCGATGCCGATGCGGTGTTTCACGCCCACCGGAATTTTTACTGCGTTGCGCATTGCGGATACGCATTCGGCAACCACATCTGGTGTGCTCATCAAACACGCGCCGAAATTGCCTTTTTGCACCCGTTCGCTCGGGCAACCGACGTTGATGTTCACTTCATCGTAGCCGTAATCTTCCGCAATTTTGGCACATTCGGCCATTTCTGCAGGATCGTCACCGCCGATTTGTAGCACCAACGGTTTCTCAAATTCGGAAAACCCGATAATTTTTTCCCGCTCGCCGTGCAGAATTGCGCCGGTAGTTTTCATTTCCGAGTAAAGCAGGGTGCGGTGGGTCATTTGGCGCATGAACGCGCGAAAATGCCGGTCGCTCCACTCCATCATCGGCGCGACGCTTACCGGAAAAACGGTTGCCCGGGAAGATTTTTGGGATACAGCCGTCACTATTCTTCGTCCTCAAATTCCAGTTCACTGAGGTAACGTTCCGCATCGATTGCCGCCATACAGCCGGAGCCGGCAGCGGTAACGGCTTGCCGATAAACGGAATCCTGCACATCGCCGCAGGCGAAAACGCCGGGGATTTCGGTTTTGGATGTGCCCGGGATTGTTTTCAGGTATCCGCTGTCATCCATTTTCAGTAATCCTTTGAAAATTTGCGAGTTAGGCGTGTGCCCGATTGCCAAAAAGAAGCCTTCGCAGGCGAATTCCGTTTCTTCGCCGTTGACCGTATCCTGCAGCCGCAAACTGGTAACGCCGCCTTCGCGGGTACCGAGCACTTCGACGACATCTTTATTCCAGACAAAATCGATTTTCTCATTTTTGAATGCGCGTTGCTGCATAATTTTCGATGCGCGCAGCTCGTCCCGGCGATGGATAACGGTCACTTTGCTGGCGAATTTGGTGAGAAAGCTGGCTTCTTCCATCGCGGAATCGCCGCCGCCGACAACCACAACATGTTTTTCTTTGAAGAAAAATCCGTCGCAGGTTGCGCATGCGGAAACGCCATAGCCCATCAATTCTTTTTCGGAGGGCAAACCGAGCAATTTTGCGGATGCGCCGGTAGCAATTATCACCGCGTCCGCTGTGTACGTCACATCTTCCGCTTCGATTACAAACGGGCGGTTGCTAAAATCGACTTTGGTGACGGTTTTGTAAACGAATTCAGTGCCAAATTTTTGTGCCTGTTGATGAAAACGATGCATCATTTCCGGACCCATTATGCCTTCGGGAAATCCGGGATAATTTTCAACTTCGGTGGTAATGGTTAATTGCCCGCCCGGCTGGCTGCCGGAAATCAGCAGCGGTTTCAGCTCTGCCCGCGCCGCGTACAATGCCGCCGTGTCCCCCGCCGGTCCGGACCCGATAACGATAACTTTTCGATGATTCTCATTGCCCATTTTCAATCTCCTGTTCGGTCGTAATTTTTCCAATCAATATGTTTTGGATGCAAAAATCTACGCAAAGATACGCCGTTTCTCAAATGGTTTTGAACGACATCTTTACTTCGAATCACCGTTCAGGTGGGATGTCAAATAATCGAACGCATCCTGATTGGATTCGGCGAAATAGATCAAATCCATATCTTCTTTGTTGATCATCATGTTTTCCACCAGCGCATCAAAATTGATCAGGTTGTGCCAATATTCTTTGCCATACAGCACCACCGGCAATTTTTTGTTCACTTTGCGGGTTTGGATGAGCGTGAGTACCTCGAACAACTCGTCCAGCGTGCCAAAACCGCCGGGATACGCCACAATCGCTTTGGCGAGATAAATGAACCAGAATTTCCGCATAAAAAAGTAGTGAAATTCGAAATTCAATTCATCGGTGATGTAGGGATTGCAACCCTGTTCCATTGGCAGTGAGATGTTCAGCCCGACGGATTCACCGCCATCAGCTTCGGATGCGCCGCGATTGGCAGCTTCCATTATTCCCGGGCCGCCGCCGCTGGCGATATAATAACTGTTTTCACCGTTGCCGCGTTTGATTGACCAATCGGTTAACATTTTTGCCAGCTCACGGCAATCTTCATAATATTGGGAGAGCTCCACCCGTTTTTCCGCTGTTTTTACAGCCAGCGCATTTTCGGGATTTGGCGTTTTTTTATGCTTGTTTTTTGCAGATTTCAGCGCTTCCAACGCAGATTCCCGGGGAAGCGTTCGTGCAGAGCCGAACATCACAATGGTGTTTTCAACGTCATGCTTGTTGAAACGCACGCGCGGTTCGAGATATTCGGATAAAATGCGGATCATCCGGGCTTCGGAACTGTTCAGAAATGACAGATTCTTATACGCCTTTGGGGGCAGTTTTCCCATTTTCAATCCTCAACTATTCAGTGTAATTTTGATGAATTTAGATGTAAAACCAAAGGGCGAAACCTGTGTTCGCCCTTTCAGATGGTAACAAATATGATAAAAAAGGTTGGTTCAACAATCAACGGATAGCTAAAATTTCCCGATATTCCTGTCCGTTTTTTAGCACTTGCAACGCGCCCTGCAACTGGTTGTCGAATGGCATATTTGCCACAATTCGCGATGCCAGCCCACCGGATTTTTCGGCAAATTCGGCAATCAGCAATTCCCGGATTTGCGGTTTGAATTTGTTAAATTGACGCTCTTTTTCTTTGCGCAATTTTTCCAGCGCAACGCCGACCAAATCTTTGATATCGCGATCCTGAAATTTTTCGTCCGCAGCAATTTTAAGAAATTTATTCAACTGTTCTTCGCCTTCCATATCGAAAGAGAAGTTGCGTTCCATCGCATATTTCCGGAAATCCTCCAGCACTTTGTCGGTTACCGGCACGTTTCGCGGATCGCTGTATTCCGAATGATCGCTGAGATAATCTACTGTAAATTGGAAAAAATAGCCTTTCGCTAACAGCGTTTGCAGAAAACGGGTGATGTTTTCCCGGTCAACAACCACATCCGGATAGATGCCGCCGCCACCGTGAACCACCCGGCGATTTTGGGTGAAATAATCAACTTTTTGATCGTACTCGGTACTGTCGGAGTGATCCACAAAAAAATCTGTATCCTTTTTGTAATCTTCTTTTTGAATGCAGCGCCCGGACGGCACATAATATTTTGCCGTGGTTATTTTCAAATACGCCTGGTTGATGCGATCGATGGGATATACTTTTTGCACCAGGCCTTTTCCAAATGTTTCGCTGCCAACCAACACACCGCGATCCCAATCCTGAATGGCACCAGCGACGATTTCGGACGCGCTGGCGCTGGATTCGTTGATCAAAACGACCAACGGCTGGTCGGGCAACAATGGCGATTCATTGGTGTAAAATTTATGTTCACTTTCGTGAATACCGCGGGTGGAAACTACCAGTTGTCCCGGCGGCAGAAAAATATTAGCGATATCCACAGCGGCGGTCAACAGTCCGCCCGGATTGCTTCGCAAATCCAGAATAACCCGTTGAATGGGCATATCTGCCTGTAATTCGTGAATCGCCGATTTCAGCTCTTCGCTGGCTTTGTCGGAAAAAGCGGACAACCGAAAATACGCGGTTCCCGGCTCCACAAATCCGGCGTAGGTAACATCTTCGAGGGTAATTTCTTCGCGAATCAGGGTGATTTCCAGCGGTTTATCCAGCCCGGGGCGCATAAATTCGAGCATCACCGGCGTCCCGACTTTCCCGCGCAAATGCTCCGATGCATCCTGTAAATTGAGGCTGTTGGTGAGCACGCCGTCAATTTTGGTTACGATATCACCGGCACGGATGCCGGCACGCTGGGCAGGCGAACCTTCCATCGGCGAAATGACCACAACCTGCTGGCTCTGCACGCTGATTTCCATCCCGACACCGCCATATTTTCCGCGGGTAATCATGCGCATTTGCTGCGAACCGGGATCTTTAAAAAACACGGTGTACGGATCGAAATTTTCGAGCATGCCTTCAATTGCGGCTTTGCTGAGCACTTCGGGGTCAACTTCGTCCACATAATTCCGGGCGATGGTTTCGAACACTTCCCGCAAATAATGGAGACCTTTATCTATTTTATAGTATTTTTCTTCGTTGCCGCCCGCCATCGAATAGCTAAAAAACCAGCCAATCAATACAAATACGGTTATCGTTATCGTCAACGTCGTAAATTTTGCCCGCTGGAACATCCTAACAACCTCCTGATGAATCAATTCGGATAAACCCAATACTAATTTAGATCACTTTGGCGTCCAAAAAGTTTCCGGAAGAAACGCTGGACGAACAATTTGTCTTTTAATAATTAAGTTCGGATGAAAACAGGAATAGTTTATGCGATAGTCCACAGTTCGCAAATTTTTTTCCAAATTTCTGTGGCGATAGTGTCCACATCCCGTTCGCCGGGAATGATAACAAATCGGTTAGGAAAATCTGTTGCAAGTTGGTGATAGGCAGTGTGGATAGCCTGAAAAAACGCTCGGCTTTCGCTGTCCAGTCGATCGCTACCGCGACCGGAATGTTGGCGGCGACGCAGCGCCTCGTCAGGGGAAATATCGATCAGGAATGTTTTATAGGGCATCAGCCCGGAGGTTGCAAATGTGTTGAGCGAGCGGACAAACGTGAGATCGAGATTGCGCCCGAATCCCTGATAAACGGTTGTTGAATCAAAAAAACGGTCGGCGATAACGGTTGCGCCGGATTGCAGCAACGGCAGCAATTTCTGATGCACCAGCTGCGCTCTCGCGGCGGAATACAGCAAAATTTCGGCTTTGGCGTGCATTTCGCTGTGCGATTTGTCGAGCAAAATTTCCCGGATTTTTTCGGAGATGACGGTTCCGCCGGGTTCGCGGAGCAATTGGGCCTCGATGCCGGATTGCTGCAATCGTTCCAGCAGCAATTTCAGCTGAGTGGTTTTTCCGGAATAATCGATGCCTTCGAATGATATGAATTGCCGGAATTCTGCCATCGTTACAACATATCCTTTATTTTCCATTTTCGCTGGTGAAAGCGCCAGAAATTGCAGAACAGCCGCGAGGCTTCGTCCATTCCCTGCACCATCCAAATGCCGATCAGCGATAATTCGCAAACAAATGCAAAATAGTAAGAGCCGATAATTTCAAAAATAGTGACACTGGTAATTGCCAGCCACATCAACCAATTGAGGTCGCCGCCGCCGCGCAAATTTCCGGTAAACACCATGTTCATGGCTTTGGGCATTTGGATAATTGCCAGCACAATTACGGCGCTGGTGCCAAAGGTTACCACAGCTTCGTTTTTGGTGAAAATGGAGAACCACCACTGTTCGGTTAGCATCAGTCCCGCGCCAATCAGCATTGCCGTAGCCAACGCTACCCAGCCGGTTTGCCAACCGGCTTTGATTGCGGCGTCATCATCTCCCGCACCAATACTGCGCCCAACCAGCGACATCGATGCCAAACCGAATCCCTGAAACGCCATTGTCAGCACCGACTGCACCCGAACAAAAACCTGGTGCGCCGCCAGCACAACAATGCCCAACAAACCGGCGTAAAAGCTGAGCACCAATTGACCGAACGCCCAAACCAGTTGTTCAACGGTTGTCGGTAAACCCAATTTATACAACCGTTTAAATGTTTCGAAATTGGGTGTGGCGTATTCCGTAAACGATAAAAACAACGATACTTTTCGACTGCGCAGCATATAAAGCGTGATAAAAAACGCGATCGAATGAGCGATGCCCACTGCCAGCGCTGCGCCCTCCGCTTCCATTCGCGGCATTCCGAACAGCCCGAAAATGAGAATTGACGCCAGCGTAAGGTGTAAAATATTGGTAAACAGATTGATTTTCATGGTGACGACGGTATCGCCGACCATTCGCAAAATGCCCAATCCCATAAAATTGAGAATTACCAGCGGACCGAAATAGGAGATTATTTTGAGATATTGCACGCCGTAAATCCGGGCGGATGGCTCCTCTTCGCGGATAGCCAGAAAAACCTGCGTTCCGCCAAAATACCACAGCAGGCTGATGCCGAATGCCATTATCGTTCCGACCATCATCGCCTGAGCCAGCACATGGTTGGCGTTCCAGTGGTCTTCCGCACCCAAATATTGATTGATAATAATGGATGCGCCAACCACAAATGTCAACACAACGGTAAATGTGAGGATAACAATTTGGAGAGCCAATCCGACGCCTGCCAACGCAGCTGCGGAAATATTGCCGATCAAAATAGCTTCGATAAGCCAGGCAACTGTTTGCGATGACAAATCAATAACAGCCGGCAGCGAAGTTTTTAGAATGTTCTTGAGCGGAGATTTCTGCGATGAACTCACGTGTGTCACCTGTTTTGATAAACGACCGGCGGGTAATTTTTCAGCAGCAGCTTCCGTTTAGCACCGGAAAAAAAACGCGGCGCAACACCCTCTGAAACTGATAGCCCCGGAACGATTTCGCCCGGGGCAACCAGAATACCCGTTGGTAAAAACGTTTATTTGTAATTTTGATAATAATCCGCGCCCAGGTGCGTTATTTGTTCTTCGCCCATCATAAAACGAAGGGTGTTTTTCAGCTTCATGTGCTGAATAAAAATGTCGTGCTCGGGATATAATCCCGGCTTAACGAGCGGGCTTTTGAAATAAAATGAGAGCCATTCCTGGATGCCCTGAAATCCGGCGCGTTTGGCCAAATCCATAAACAGCGCAAGATCCAGCACAATCGGGGCGGCCAAAATACTGTCCCGGCACAGGAAGTCGATCTTGATTTGCATCGGGTAATTCAGCCAGCCAAAAATATCGATGTTATCCCAACCTTCTTTGTTATCACCGCGCGGGGGATAATAGTTGATCCGCACTTTGTGGTAAAACCCTTTGTATAAATCGGGATACAAGTCCGGCTGCAGAATTTGTTCCAGCACCGAAAGCTTGCTTTCTTCTTTGGTTTTGAAGGATTCCGGATCATCCAACACTTCGCCATCGCGGTTGCCCAAAATATTGGTGGAGAACCAGCCGGAAAGCCCGAGCAGACGGGTTTTTAATCCCGGTGCGAGGATGGTTTTCATCAACGTTTGACCGGTTTTGAAATCTTTTCCGTGAATGGGTGTTTGGGTTTCTTTTGCCAACTGGTGCAATGCCGGAACATCGACCGACAGGTTCGGTGCGCCGTTCGCATACGGCACGCCCAGTTTCACTGCCGCGTATGCGTAAATCATGCTCGGCGGAATTGCCGGATGGTTTTCTTTCAGCGCTTTTTCGAAGCTCTCTAAATCGTTGTGGATTTCGTGCGGTTTCATATAAATTTCGGTACTGCCGCACCAGACCATCACCAATCGATCCAGATTGTTATCTTCTTTAAATTTTTTCATATCATCCATCAGCATTTGGGCGTAATCCCATTTTGTGCCGCCGGATTTTACATAAGTGCCGTTCAGTTTCTTTACATAATTTTGATCAAAAACGCCTTTCCACGGCTTGATGGCCTGGAGTTCCGGACGAATTTTATCCAGCAAATCCTTTTCCAAAACACCGGCATTTACTGCGGATTCGTATGCATCATCCGGGAATATATCCCATCCGCCAAATACGATATCGTTTAAATCTGTCAATGGCACAAACTCTTTGATCATCGGCGCGCGGTGTTCCGTGCGCTTGCCCAACCGGATGGTGCCCATTTGGGTTAACGAGCCAATCGGCTTGCCCAATCCTTTGCGAACGGCTATTACACCGGCAATAAAAGTGGTGGCCACGGCACCCATTCCCGGTGTTACGATACCCATTTTCCCTTTGGCAGGCTGGATTTCAAGTGCTTGTTTTTTAGACATATGTAAAACTCCTTCTAAAATTATTGCCGCATCAAATTTTGCGCGCAAGTTAAACGGATGTTCCGTGTAACGAACACCCACCATCACTCTTAATTTAAATAATTAAAAATCAACAGGTTAGATAAACCACACAACGTCATTTGCTCTTTCGCAGTTCTTCTTTTTCCTCTTTCCAAACTGAATGGATGCGTTGGATAGCTGTAATATTTGCAAACAAAGCAACAATCCACACCACGCCGATCAGCGCATATTCATGCACCAGCGACGCAATACCGATCAGCACAATGCGTTCCGCCCGTTGCATCATCCCTACTTTGCCTTCCATGCCCAATCCTTCTGCGCGGGCGCGAACATAGCTGACCATAATCGATCCCATCAGCGCAAAAAACGCGATGATCGATGTCCAGTAGTGCAGCGGCGTATCGATACGCATCAGATAAATCATGATACCGAGGAACATCAAAAATTCCGCATAACGATCCAGGCTGGAATCCAAAACGGCACCGAATTTGGTGGCGATGTTACGGGTTCGGGCAATTTTTCCGTCAAACGTATCGCTGATACCGCCGATCAGGATAAAAACACCTCCCCAAACCAAATACCCTTCCGCATAAAAAAATGCCCCGACACCCGATAATATGAGGCCGAGGATGGTGAAAAAATTGGGGCTGACGTTCCGTTTAATAAAAAAATCTACAGGCTTCTCGATAACTTTAATGAACCCATCTTTGATTCCGGGCGTTATCAGGCGAAATTCACGTTTAGGCATTCAACGTTTCTTTCATTCTTCAATTGGTTTAAAATCTGTCCCGGCAATCAACAGCACGATCTCACCTTTTAATGTATGACTTTCCATTTTGCCGAGCACATCTTCCGCTGATCCGCGAATAAACTCTTCAAATATCTTGGTCAGTTCGCGCGAAACAACAATATAACGATTTCCCATGATCTTTACAATATCTCGAATTGTTTTTTCCAACCGCAGGGCGGACTCGTAGATTATAATTGTCCCGGATTCTTCCGCCAGTTGTTGCAGTTTGGTTTGGCGCCCTTTTTTTCTGGGTAGAAATCCTTCAAAAACAAAGCGTTGCGTTGGCAATCCAGACGCTATTATTGCAGGAATTAGCGCCGTTGCGCCCGGAATCGGGACGATCGGGATTTGCGACTGGATCGCCGCTTTTACCAACCGGTGACCGGGATCGGAGATGCCCGGTGTGCCCGCATCGGTAACCAAAGCGATCTGCTGGCCGTCTTTCATGAATCCGATAACCTGGGGAATTCTGCCGGTTTCGTTGTGGGCGTGGTAGCTCATCATCCGGTTTTTTATTTCAAAATGCGCCAGTAAACGTCCGGTGGTGCGGGTGTCTTCTGCGAGAATCAAATCGGATTCTTTTAGAATCCGCAGCGCTCTCAGGGTGATATCTTCGAGGTTTCCGATGGGTGTGCTGACTAAATATAGTGTGCCGTCGCTCAAAACTTTTCCTTAATTTGCAAAACGCCCGATAATCTGCGGTGCATTTGATAAAAAGTCAAGCGCCAAAATGAAATTCGCTATTCTGCAATTGAGGTTAATTGGGTTCGTAAACAACGGAAGGAAATGTGATCGTAAAACAACTGCCTTTTCCGGGATCGCTACTGACGGAAATGCTGCCGTTATGTTCATCCACAATCCATTTTACGATAGCCAAACCGAGTCCGCTGCCGCCGTATTCGCGCGAGCGGGCTTTATCGACCCGGTAAAACCGTTCAAAAATTTTATCCTGATCTTCCCGGGGAATGCCGATTCCGTTGTCCGAAATTTTCAGCACTGCCTGCTCGCCACCGGCGGTTAACGAAACGGTTACCGTTCCGCCATCGCGATTATATTTGATGGCGTTGTCCAATAAATTGAGCAGCACTTCTGACAACCTGCGGGTGTTACCGACAACTTCGATGGGTTGGCAGATATCGCATTCGATGGCAATTTTGTGCTTTTTCCCGATCAGTGCCATTTGTTCGAGGTTTTCGCGAACCAGTTCGTCGAGTTTCACAACGGTCATTTCCATTGGTGCAGAATCCGCATCGATCCGCGCAAGCAGTAACAAATTGTTGACGATGCCGCTCATCCGCAACACTTCGTCGAGCAGTTCGCTAAGCGTTTCGCGGTATTCAATGGCGGTGCGTTCCCGGCTGAGGCACACCTCGATGTGTCCGCGCAAAATGGTTAACGGCGTGCGCAACTCGTGCGATGCATTCGCGGAAAATTGTTTGATTTGCTCGAACGAATCTTCCAGTTTCGCAAATAAATGGTTGAGCGTGCTGACCAACTTTGCTAATTCCTCATCCGGGCGATGGTCATCGATGCGCACGTTCAGATCACCGGATTCTATTATTTGCCCGGCAATATTGGCGATCCGGGCAATCGGCTTCAGCGAGCGCAAAGAAATTCGCCAAATGCCAAACAACGCAATACCAATGCAAATCGGTGTAAAAATCAGAAATGCGTTGATCATCGATGCCAGAAAATCTTCCACATCATCCAGCAAAATAGCTGCGGTTATCCACCCGACATTTTTACCGCTGTCCACCAGCGGCACTTCCGCCATCCGGAATGTGTGATCCGAAACTCTCTGGTTCCGGTATTCCGGGCTTGCCGGATTGTTGTTGCCGAAAACGCCAAACACCAATCCGAGGTTTATCATATTTTGGGTTCGCCGGACCGTTTCACCGGTTTCGCCGGTGATTTGAACATAAAGGGCGTGTTCGCCAAATTCCACATGTTCCCGTTCTTCCCACTCATCTTCATCAAAATGACCGAGTTTTCCGTTACGGTAAACGATGCCCGCTTTCATTTCCACACATTCGGCGCGCAAGGTGGCATCAAATTTTGAATAGAGATAATCCCGCAGGTAAAAATAGCTGAGCAATTCCGCAGCGACCAAAACAGAGATGAGCACCGTCGCATTCCACAAAATTATTTTGCCTTTGATACTCTTAAGCATGAACATCTTTCATAATATAACCGCTGCCGCGAATGGTAAAAATCAGCTGGCGACCGGAGCCGGCCTTAAGTTTGTTCCGCAGATAATTGACATAAACATCGATGTAATTGGTGCCGGTATCGAAATGGATATCCCATACGTTTTCGGCGAGCATTTGGCGGGAAATAACCTTATTGCGGTTTTTGAGGAAATACACCAACAAATCGAATTCTTTGGCGGAAAGGTAAATTTCTTCTCCGCTGCGAAACGCTTTCCGGGTGAGCACATCAACGGTTAAATCGTCGATAACCAGCATCGGCGCTTCTTTCCGCTCCACCCGGCGCGCCAGTGCGCGCAGCCGCGCAATCAGTTCGTCAAAAGAAAAGGGTTTGGTGAGATAGTCATCCGCGCCGCATTCCAATCCGCGAACTTTATCTTCAACGGTATCGCGGGCAGTGAGCATCAGCACCGGAATTTTGGTGTCGTATTGGCGAAGTTCCCGGCAAATATCCAGCCCGGATTTTCCCGGTAACATCAAATCGAGAATTACGAGATCGAACGAATTGGACAGCGCCATTGCTAAACCGGCATCACCATCGTTGACCACTGCAACCTCAAAATTTTCTTCGGAAAGTCCCCGTTCGATAAATTGGGCAACTTTTTTTTCATCTTCAACAATCAATACTTTCATTCGCTAACCTGATCAATATTCAGATAAAACATACCGTTTTGTATTTTAAAAAGCATCTGTTTTTTGACTATCGCTAAAAATTACATTGCACCGTTGACCAGTTCGCCCGTTTCTTCAAATGTTTCTTCGGTGGGCATCCGGGGAATGCGGTCGTCTTTTTCCAGCCAGTTGTAAATAGTCGGCAGAACGAACAGCGTGAGAAATGTTGCGGTGATCAGCCCGCCGATAACCACGGTTGCCAGCGGTCGCTGCACTTCCGATCCCGGCCCGACATTGAAAGCCATCGGGATAAACCCGAGGCTAGCGACCAGCGCGGTCATCAGCACGGGACGGAGGCGATCGGCGGAGCCTTCGATGACCGTATCGTTCACATTTTTGCCCTGGCGACGCATTTCGTTGAGGTGCGAAACCAGCACAATTCCATTGAGCACCGCCACACCGAATAGCGCCACAAATCCGATACTCGCAGAAACTGAGAGATAAAACCCGCGCACCCACAGCAGGAAAATCCCGCCGGACAGCGCAAACGGCAAATTGAGAAAAATGAGGAAAACGTAACGCATTTCGCCGAACATCATGTACATCAATCCCAAAATGATGAACAGCGAGAGCGGCACAACGATCATCAAATGGCGCATCGCGCGTTGCTGGTTTTCGAACGCACCGCTGAATTCCAGAAAATAACCGGGCGGCACATCTACCTGCGTATCGATGGCAGTTTGCAAATTGGCGACATACGTGCCGATATCCATATCGCGGAGGTTTGCGCCGACAATCACACGGCGCCAGCCGTTCTCGCGGGCGATTTCGCGCGGCCCTTCCTGCGCCACAATTTTGGCAACCCGTTTCAGCGGAATAAATCCGCCGCTGGGCAGATAAACGGGAATCTGCATAATTTTTTCAAAATTATCGCGCAAATCTTCCGGGAAACGCACGACGATATCGAATCGTCGCTGGCCTTCAAACACTTCGCTGACGGTTTGCCCGCCGATGCCCGTTTCGATAACGCGCTGCACGTCGTTCACGTTCAACCCGAACGCGGCAACCGCTTCGCGATCAATGTCGATATTCAGATACGGCTGACCGGTAGTTTGTTCGAGAAAATAATTGTCCGTTCCCGGCAATTTTTCCACCACTTTGGCAATCGCCTCGCCAACGCGATTGAGAATGTCCATTTCTTCGCCATAAATTTTTACGGCGACATCGGATTTCACGCCGCTGGTCAGCTCATCCACCCGCATGGCGATCGGCTGGGTAAAATTGTATGCCAGTCCCGGTTCCGTTTCCAGATACGGCTGGATTTCTTCCGCAATTTTCTCTTTGGTCATGCCCGGACGCCACTCGTCCATCGGTTTGAGCAGCACCCAAACATCGGTTTGGTGCACACCCATCCAGTCGTTGGCGAGATCCGAACGCCCGGTTTTGGGCACCACCGATTTAATTTCGGGAATGTTGCGAACCAGCTCGCCGCCGAACCAGTTGGCATTTTCCACCGATTCGCGCAGGGTTACGCTGGGCAGACGGATTTGTTCGACGAGAATCGAGCCTTCGTCCAGTTCCGGCAAAAATTCCGTGCCGGTGAAAAACATCAGCACAATCGACAGCGCGAACACGCCGACAGCGCCGGCCAGCACCGGCTTGCGGTGAGCAATATGCCATTTCAGCAGCTTCACATATCGCGGTTTCAGCCAATCCAAAATGATGTTTCTTTTCACTTTAACGCCGTTGCGAAACACGATTGCCGATATCGCCGGAATAAACACAAACGCCAGAATCAGCGAGCCGAGAACGGCCGTTGCAACGGTAATCGCCATCGGGCGAAAGAGAATGCCTTCCATGCCCTCAAATGTCATGATGGGCACATACACCATCAAAATAATCAGCACGCCGAAGAAAATCGGGCGGGCAACTTCGTGGGCGGCACGCCGCATGATCACCAGCCGCGAGCCTTTGTCGTGCTGCAGGCGATGCACCATATTTTCGACCATCACCACAGAGCCGTCCACCACCATCCCGAAGTCGATGGCGCCGAGGCTCATTAAATTGGCAGCCAACCCAAATTCGCGCATGCCGATGAAGGCAAAGAGCATCGAAAAGGGGATCACCGCCGCAACAATCAGCGCACCGCGAATTTCGCCGAGCAGCGCGAGCAGCACGACAATGACCAGAAATCCGCCTTCGACGAGGTTGGTTGCCAGCGTGTTGGTGGTGCGGTCAACCAGATCGGACTGATCGTAAAATTTTTCGATATACACGCCTTCCGGCAAACCTTTGTTGACCTGCGCGATGCGCGTTTCGATATCGTTGATCACTTCACGACCGTTGCCGCCGCGCAACATCATCACAATGCCGGTGACCACTTCGCCGTGACCGTCTTTGGTGACCGCGCCCTGGCGCAACTGTTTGCCAAGCTGGATATCTGCGATGTCCCGCAAATACACCGGTCGCTGCTCCAGTTCTTTCACAATAATTTGTTCGAGATCGGACGCGTTGCGGATTTGCCCGAATCCGCGAATGATGTATTGCTCGCGATTGTGTTCGAGAAAATTGCCGCCGGAAACGCTGTTGTTATCGGCGATGGCGTCCATCACTTCTTTCAAACTGATGCCGTAAGTGCGTAATTTTCCGGGTATTACGATCACATCGTATTGCTTCACAAATCCGCCAAACGAATTGATTTCCGTAACGCCTTTTACGGTTTTGAGCTGCGGCGCAATCAGCCAGTCCTGTATCGTGCGCAATTCCGTGAGCGTGTGGCCGTCGCCGTGAACGGCGTACTGGTAAATTTCGCCGAGCGCGGTGGAAATGGGACCGAGTTGCGGCGCGGAAACGCCCGCAGGCAGTTCATCCACGATGCTTTGCAGCCGCTGGCTGATCATCTGCCGGGCGAAATAAATATCCGTATCTTCCTGAAATTCGACGGTTACAGCGGAGAGCCCGAACTGGGAAATCGAGCGCACTTCTTTCACATCCGGCAGTCCGTTCATCGCGGTTTCGATGGGATAACTGACCAGCTTTTCCACATCAAACGGCGAGTAGCGACCCGCTTTGGTGATCACCAAAACCTGCACCGGCGTTACGTCCGGCAGCGAGTTGATGGGAATTTGCTGCAACGCCTGAAATCCGCCGAAACCCATAAGCGCAACCAGCGCCAGCGCGACGTATTTTTGGCGCAAACTGAAATCGATAACCCGTTGTAAAATCACAATTTATTCCTCCGCAAACTCTTCGTATTTCGCCAACGCTTTCAGGCTGAATACCTGGCTGATTGCCACGGCTTCGCCGGGTTGCAACCCGCTGGCGACAATCACATTTTCGCCCATCAACCGGGTGGCGCGGATGCTTCGTTTTTCAAACGTATGTTCGCCGGTTTTCACGAAAACGGCGGCGTCATCGCCCTCAAATTCCACTGCGGAAACGGGCACGCGCAGCACGTCCTGCGGATATTTCGCGATGATATTCAGCCGCACGGTTTGTCCGGGCCGCGGCCAGTTGTCGGTCGTTTTGGTGAGCACATTTACGGTGAGCGATTTGTTGAGTTCGTCGAGCGTGGGCACAACCGTTTCGATGCGCGTTTCGATAAATTGATCGGGCATTTCCCTCAGCGCGATGCGCACTTTGTCGCCAGGTTTCAGCAATGCGCCTTCCTCCGGATCGACGTATCCTTTGATAAGCACGCGCGATGTGTTCACCAGCGTGCCCATTTTTTGATAAGCGTTTACAGCCTGTCCCATATCGATGAGGTGTTCGGTGATGATTCCGTCAATTTGCGCGGTGATGGGCAAATGGGCGTGGGCGCGTTCGCCGGTTTCCCATTGCGAAATCAGTTTTTCGGATGCGCCGAGCGCCAGCAATCGTGCGTAACTAGCCTGCACGGCGGCTTTTGCGCGAATCGCATCTGCTTCCGCGCGTTCCAGATCGCGTTGCGGGCGAATGTTTTTTTCCACCAGCAATTTCATGCGGTCGAGTTGCTTTTGGTAAAACGTATCGTCTGCACGCGCAATCAGGTGATCGGCAACCAGATTCGCAATTTCCAGACTTTCCAGTTCCAGCAGCGTTTGACCGCGTCGCACCGCCTCGCCTTCGTGGGCGTGAATGGCAATCACCAATCCGTCGATCGGCGCACTGAGCACCGAAATATGCTCCGGCGAAGGAAACACAACGCCCGGAACAGTGAGATTGTATTCGAACTGCCCTTTTTCGACGGTGGCCGTGCGGATATTCAGCGCGGTCGCCTGCTCCGGCGTCAGGCGAATGGTTTTGACCGCGCCGCTAACTTCCGCATCACTCAACGATGGCGGCAGCGCAACCTGCTCTGCCGTATTTTCCTCCACCGCCGGGCGGGAGCACGATGCTGCCAGCAGCAGCGCCGCAATCGCCATCAGGTTAAAAATGTGCTTCATCGTTTATACCTCAATTTATTTGCTTTTAATTCGAATCAGGTAATTCTCCCGTTCAATCCGGAGATTCCTGCCTGCGCAGGAATGACAACATTTCCCTAATTTCTCCTTTTTCCTTTACCCTTTATCCTTGAACACAAGCTCCTCCCCCAACACCCGTTCCAGCGCAATCAGTTGGCGATAATAATCGCGCAGCGCTTTTTGGTAACGCTGCTGGCTGTCCAGATACGTGCGTTGGCTGTCCAGCAAATTCAGTACATCAATTTCACCGAGCTGATAGGCTTCGCGGGTCAATTGCAGCAACTGTTCCGCCTGCCGGCGAATTACATTGTCAAACCGTTCGATCACTGCCAAACTCGCCTGATAGCTGTGCCAGGCGTTTTCGATATCCGCTTTCAGTTGCAGCAGCACGCGCTGGCGCTCCCATTTTGCCTCGTTTTGAACCGCATGCGCCCGCTGGATTTCGCCGCGCTGGTTGAACGGGAACCACAGCGGAATGCTCAGCCCGACCTCATATCCGTTGAAATCGTAACCGCTACCGTAATCCTGTTTATACAGCGAAAATGAAATATCCGGCAGAAAACTGCTCCACGCCTCGCGCGACTGAAATTTTGCCGCCCGAAACGCAGCATCCCGACTGACCAGTTGCGGCTGATCCGGCAGTTGCCGCAGCGCGCTTTCCTGATCCACCGTCACCGCGAAAAACCGCAGCGTGTCGGTAAACGCAACGTCATACGACTGCTCATCGGGATCGATGCCCATCAGCCTGAACAGCTCGTATCGCGCCTGCTCGTAGCTATTTTCCGCATCGGTGAGGTCATTTTCCGCTTCCGCCAACTGGATGTTGATTTTCAGCAATTCCAGCGCAGCAGCCTCGCCAACATCCACCCGCGTTTGCGCGATGCCTTGCAAATCGTTAAAAATATCGAATTGCTGTTTTCGCAAATCACGCAATTTTAGCGCATACGCAACATCCGCGTACGCATTTTTCAATTGCGCAACGAGATCGCGGTGGTAAGCCGCCAGTTCTGCGCTTCGCGATTGGCGTTCAGCCCGCAATCGCTGCATGCGAAAAAAACTTTGCAGGGGAAAATCAACCTGTTGGGAAATCGTCCAGCGCCGTTCGGTAAAACCGTCACCGTCTGTCGGCATGCCTTCGCTCAAATATGAAATTTCCGGCGATGCCAAACCGATGCCCTGCCACCATTCGCCGCGTTTTGCCTGCACCCGCGCCTCAAATTGTTTGAGTTGCGGATGGTTTTCCAGTGCGATATCCAGCACATCGCCGAACCGGAAAACTGCCGGAACGTTGTCTTGTGCGGATACGCCAAAAATGCCGCCGAGCAGCAACAATATCATCAAAGAAAAGTGTTTCATGGCTCACTTGTGATTTTTTTATCGATATCGAAACTTACGCCCGACGCCAATAACAAGCCAGTTAGAATTTTCTAATTGATTTGCAACACTGTGGCATTTTAAAATCGCATTCCCGCTTGACTTCCGGGCAATTTGCCCGCAACTTTATATTTGCTTAAAACTGGAACAGTATTCACAAAAGTATTGAGAGAGTTGCCGAACAACGGAGAAAATTTTGACTTCAGAGAATAAAAATGCGGTGGTGTTGCTCAGCGGCGGGCTGGATTCCAGCACCACATTGGCAATCGCCAAAAGCGCCGGTTTTGTGCCTTTTGCGCTCACCTTTCGCTATGGACAGAAACACCAGATCGAGTTGGATGCCGCCAAAAGAATTGCCGCAGCGATGGGCGTTGCCCGGCACGTTATCGCCGATATCGATTTACGCATTTTCGGTGGCTCCGCGCTGACGGATTTTATTGAAGTGCCCAAAAATCGCGGAGAAAATGAGATGAATGCGGAAATTCCGGTGACTTACGTACCGGCGCGCAACACGATTTTTCTCTCGTTTGCGCTGGCGTGGGCGGAGGTGCTCAACGCCAACGATATTTTTATTGGCGTAAACGCGGTGGATTACAGCGGCTATCCGGATTGTCGCCCGGAATACATTGCGGCGTATGAGAAAATGGCGAATTTGGCCACCAAAGCCGGCACGCAGGATCACAAACTGTTGCGTATCCACACACCGCTGATCGATCTCACCAAAGCGGAAATCATCCGCAAAGGGCTTTCGCTGAACGTGGATTATTCGCTCACCAGCACCTGTTACGATCCCGCGCCGGACGGCACCGCCTGCGGCGAATGCGATGCATGCATCCTCCGCAAAAAAGGGTTCGCGGAAGCCGGCAGCGTCGATCCGGTTCCCTATTTGAAATAAAAAAGGATAAAGGGTGACGGATAAATTTCCCATCACCCATTTACAAATCATGGCATATTCAGTAAAAGAAATATATTACACATTGCAGGGCGAAGGCACGCACACCGGGCGTCCGGCTGTGTTTTGCCGGTTTGCCGGCTGCAATTTGTGGACGGGTCGCGAGGCAGATCGCCACGCGGCTACCTGCAAATTTTGTGATACGGATTTTGTGGGAACGGACGGCATCAATGGCGGGAAATTTGCTACAGCGGCGGATCTGGCGGCAGCAGTTTTGGCGCAGTGGCCGAAAAACCAGCGCGCCCATCCGTTTGTGGTCTGCACCGGTGGCGAACCGCTATTGCAAATCGATGACGATCTGGTTGCCGCCTTTCACGATCGCAATTTTGAAATCGCCATCGAAACCAACGGCACGCTGCTCCCGCCCGACGGCATCGACTGGATTTGCGTGAGCCCCAAAGCCGGCGCGGACTTTCAACTGCGCAGCGGCAACGAGCTGAAGCTGGTTTTCCCGCAACCCGGTGCGGAGCCGGAACGTTTTTGCGGACTGGATTTTGAGCACTTTTTTTTGCAACCGATGGACGGCGAACACACCGAACGCAACATCCGGCTTGCAATGGAATATTGCCTGAAACATCCGCAATGGCGGCTGAGCCTGCAAACCCACAAATTGCTCAATATTCCGTGAAATTGGAAATTCGAAACTTGAAATTGGATGTGTGACTATATCACAGAGGAAACAACCGGAGATTCCTGCAAAGGCAGGAATGACAATAAAAACAAATATTTAACCTCAGCCCTAATCATTACTACCGAAAACCGACGATAGCAGCTTGGCAGAATTATTTCACATATTTCTTTATCCTCCACCCTTTGTCTTTTTCCTTTTAACTTTTAACTTTTCCCTTAGGCAACCATGGACGAAACCGTAGAATATCCGATAGACGGCGTGCTGGATTTGCACCAATTTCACCCGCGCGATGTGAAACATCTGGTACCGGATTACATCGCCGAATGCCGGGAACGCGGCATTTTCCAGATTCGCATTGTCCACGGAAAAGGCAAAGGTGTGCTGCGCGAGATTGTTCACAGCATCCTCGAAAAACACCCGGATGTGCTGAATTTTTGGCAGGAAGGCAGCGCCGGATCGTGGGGCGCAACGGTGGTGAGTTTGCGGGAAAATGATTAAATTTATCGGGATTTCAGATTTTCGCGGCAATATGTTTGTGAAACCGAATCAATATCCATGTCAAAAAACACGACAAAAAACAAATTGAAACCAATACATTTGGCGCGTATTCCGCAATTTCAATCTGAAGATTGTTGGTAAGAATCTCGTGTATCACATGTGCATAAAATATGAGAATGAATTTTGAAGCAACATCAGCCAAGATAGCTAACTTTATAATAAACAATAAAATATGCTTCCAAAAAACAAATACAACAATTATAATTGCAGCGATAATCAGATACGGCCAACACATTTGGATGCAAACTAAAAATTCCTCAAATGATAACGGAATAGTATCGGGTAGATCAAATCCCATAAATTTGCCGCCAATGCAATATCAAAAAATGCCAAATCAGAAATACGCATTTTGGCATCCTTGTCAAAAATTGCCATCGAGTTAAATGTCAGTGAGTCGTAACAAGATAGCCATTTTGTGGCAATTTTACAACGCTTGAAGCCGTAAAAAACCGACCGCCATCAGATAGCAACTTTCACAGATCGATCAACAATTTTTCCAACGCGCTGAGCGCTGCGGGAAAAGATGTTCGCCCCAATCCGACCCGGAAATGGTTGCCGGGAAAATCAAAAACGCTGCCGGGCAACAGCATCAGACTTTGCTGCGAAACGGCTGTTTCGGCAAATTGATCCACCGGAATTTCAGAGCGCAACCGGGGAAAAGCGGTGCTGCTGCCCTGCGGCGCGATCCACTCTAATTGTTCCGAATGCTCCGAAAAAAAATGTTTGGCAAGCTGCAAATTTTCGGCGATTAATTTCCGGTTTTTCGCTAAAATTTGCGTTTTCGCACGCAGTGCGATGATCGATAAAATCTCCGATGGCGCGCTGTTGCAAATGGTTGTGTAATCTTTGTACATCAGAAAATTGTTGCGCAACGCAGCGTTGCGGGTTGCCAGCCAACCGATGCGTAAACCCGGTAATGCCAACGATTTAGACATCCCGCAAAGCGATACACCCTGATCGTAAATATCACAAATTGCGGGCAACCGGTTTGCCGGATCGTGCTCCAGCCCGCGATACATTTCATCGGAAAAAATCCACAAATTGTGTTCGGCCGCGATGTCGATCAGCGCATCAAATTCCGCCCGCGACGGGATAAATCCGGTGGGATTATGCGGAAAATTTATCACCAACAATCGCGAACGGCGGGTGATGTTCCGGCGCAGCTCATCCAAATCCAGCTGCCAGCGACCGTTTTCTGTGCGCAATGTCAACGGGTGCGGTTTGCAACCGGATGTCCCGGCAATTTCATACAGCGATTGATACGCCGGCGCCACATAAAAAAATTGCTCGCTTTTGCGCAACAGGATGTGCATCGCGATAAAAATGGCTTCTTCCGGCGCGCAAACCAGCACATTTTCCGGGGAAATTGTTTCGTACAGCCGGGCAATTTCGTTCCGCAGCAGCGGGTGACCGGCAGATTCCGTGTAGCTAAATCGCAGATTTTCCCACAATTCCCGCATTTCGGCATCGGCCATTTTCAGCACTTCCGCCATGCCCAGCGGCTCGCAATCGGACGGGCTGAGCAAATGTTCCACCGCAAACTCGTATTTCGCAAAATATCTTTCCAATAAAAAGGGGCGCATTTTTCTCCCAAAAATAATTTTATCTCGGATGCAGCGTTCAAGAGAACCCGGAGCCGTTCCGATACTGCAATAGTTAAGTGGAATAAAACACAATAATTATATAGTCATTGAATCATCACACCAATCATTATTTTGTGATTTTTGATGATTCTAAAGAACAGGGAGTGTTCAAAATGCACAGGAAACAACTGTTCAAATCCTTTCTCGTTGCGTTTTTGGCGTTGGTATTTTTGGGTGCCGGTTGTAAAAAAATCAGCACCGAGCCCGGCGAAACAACCGAGTTGAGCGCACCGGAAAATTTTGAATATAATTCCAGCAAATCGATCAGCACGGTGTTTATCGCCAAAGATCCGGACGGAAATCCGTTGCCCAAACTGCGGTGCAATGTGTATCTCGCAGCGGCTTTTCAGGATTTTTTATCCGAAAAACCGTACGCCACAGGCTTCACAGATGCCAACGGAATGATGGGCACAACCGTCCAGGTTCCGGCAGGCACGGATAGTTTGTATCTGGAAATCGAATATATCGGCATGTTGAATAATGCCATTGCATCGACAAATGATGTAAATATCGTGTTCGAGCTTGGCAAAGGTGTGCGGGGTCAATTTTACAAACGCCCGCGACTTTCCGGGAAAAGCAATTTTTTTCTAAATCGTTTATTTTCAGGAACATCGACATCACAAAACAATCCGGAATTGAAAGTATTGGGCACATGGGATAATCGGGGAATTCCGGATTATCTGGAAACAGTTGCGGATTCTTTTGATGCAAATTTTTTGCAGCGATTAAATTATTCGCTCCCCGAACGGGTGTCTATCCCAAATACATATCCTGAATTTTTGGCGGCGGGTAACGAAACCAATATTGAAATTTCCGACACCACCGATGTGTGGGTAACCTTTTTGCACGAGGGCGCCGGTTACAAAAACGTGTTTTGCTATTACAGCTACGAAACGGCAAATCCGCCAACATCTCCGGCGGATATCGATACGATGACGGTTATTTTCCCAAATGTGAGCTATCAATCCGGGTTCAATTCCGGTGCCAAAGCTTATCTCGGCAAATTTCTGCCGGGACAAACCATTGGCTGGTCAATTATCGTAGATGGTTGGGGGAACAGCGGCATCGATTTCAACAATGGCATCCTGTTTTCTGATCCGGCGCTCAATCCCGGCGCAGCGGATTATCAGCAACATTTGATTTTTTTGTATGATTCGCTAACCACCAAATACATCATTGGATTTGAAGATATCGTCCGGGACCCGAATATCACCAATCGCGGCTCTGATGAAGATTTTAACGATGTGGTGTTTACCGTCACGCTCGATCCGGTACCACCGACCATTCCGGGCGTTCCCCCAACCATCGATCCGCCGCCGGATTGCGATAACGACGGCATCCCCGATTTTTACGATGCCTATCCCTGCGATGAAAACCGGGCATTTTTGATCATTACCGATTGGATGACGGTTGCATTTGATGATGAGTGGCCAAGCCTCGGTGATCGCGATTTCAACGATTTGGTGGTTGATGCCAAATATCGCATCACCTGCGATGCCAACAACGAAATCACCGATATTATTGGCGATTTTATCCTCAAAGCGATGGGAACCACAAAGCAGAACGGTTTTGCGTTGCAATTTCCCTATCCTAAATCCGGTGTGGAAAGCGTTACCGGCATGCAAATTACGGATAGCTATTTATCGTTGAGCCCCAATGGTTTTGAGAGCACCGGACAAAATTTGGTTGCGTTTATTTTCGACAACGGCACGGATTTGATGGCGCGCCCCGAACCGGGCATCGGCATCAATACGGAGGAAGGTTACCAGTTTATCACGCCGGATACGATTACTGTGCAAATTTTGTTTAAATCGCCGGTTCAGGCCTGGGAAATCGGCTCGCCGCCGTATAATCCGTTTGTGATCGTTAATCGCAATCGCGGGCACGAAATCCATTTGAACAATCACGCGTCCTCCGAAGCGGTCGATGTGTCGCTGTTTGGCACCGGCGACGACAACAGCAGCGTTGCCAACAGCATTTATTACCGGAGCAGCGGAAATTTATCCTGGGCAATGGATTTCCCGGAAGTTTGGGATTACCCGTTTGAGGACACGGACGTGCAAAATGCCTATTTTAATTTCTACAATTGGGTGACCAGCGGCGGCACATCCAGTCCGGATTGGTATGAAAATGTATCCGGCAATCGCGATGAATCGCTGATTTATCGCCCGTACGGACTCGGCAAAAAATAAACGGATTGCTGAATTGATTTGTCAGGCGGTTGTGACCGGTTTCCCCCGGCGCAACCGCTTTTCTTTTGTTGCATTATTGGTTCCGTAGCGATATTTTTGAAAAGCTGTGAGTAAAACGGAAAAACAATGAGCAACGAAACCCGGATGTTACACATCAAAAACATGGTTTGCCCGCGCTGCATTCAGGCGGTGAAAACCATTTTGACAGATTTGGGCTACAGTGTCCGCGCCATCGATTTGGGCTGGGCGGAAATTGAAACCACCGGTAAAACGGTTGATCTGCAAACAATCGGTAACTCGTTACAAAACAGCGGTTTCGAGCTGCTGCAGGATCGCGAACGCCAACTGGTGGAGCAGATAAAAAATACGTTGCTGGCATATATTTACAGCCTCGAAAAAGCGGATGCGCCGGAAAACGCATCAGATTTTTTGAGCGCAAAACTGGGTTTCAGCTATTCGTATCTCAGCAAATTATTTTCGCAAATTGAGCACGTTACCATCGAGAAATATCTCATCCACCTGAAAATCGAGCGCGTCAAAGAGCTGCTCAGCTACGGCGAACTCACGCTCAGCGAAATTGCCTATCGCCTGCAATACAGCAGTTCACAACACCTTTCCCGCCAATTTAAACAGATCACCGGCATCACTGTCAGCGAATTTAAATCGCAGCCGTATGTGCACCGCCATTCGCTGGATGGCTTGCAGTTTGACGCATAATTTCCAACGAACATCAGATTCCTGCCTTCGCAGGAATGACCAAATTGTCACCCCTGCGAAGGCAGGGGTCTCCCGGTTATTCTGCGAATCTCTAAAAATTCTGCACATTTTTTTCCGAATTGTGTACGGGTTCACCAGTTGGCATTCGGTAAATTTTAGCTGAATGTTTGAAAAGGAGCGACCGATGAACCATAAAAATGATCCAATAACCGATGCGGAAAATTGCCCGGTTGATTTGCAGCCGGCACCGCAATCGGAACCAAATAATCAACAATCCGTCACCATCGATGTGGATGGGATGATGTGCGCATCCTGCGTTTCGCATGTGGAAAAAGCCATCAAAAAAGTGGCGGGCGTGCAGGATGCCAGCGCAAATCTGGCCACGCATCAGGCGAAAATCAGTTTCGGCAGCGCCAATTTCGGCGAAATTGTGGACGCTGTTCGCAACGCCGGATACGAGGTTGGCACGGAAACGCAATCGCTGGAAATCGGCGAAATGAGCTGCGCATCCTGTGTATCGCATGTGGAAAAAGCGCTGAAAAATGTGCCCGGCGTGCTCGATGCCGTCGTCAATCTGGCAACTGAAAAAGCCACCGTTACCGTCGCCAAAGGTGCGGTTTCGCGGTCGGATCTCAAAAAAGCGGTTGTCAACGCCGGATACACCGTACGCGAACCGCAATCACAAACTACTGATTTTTCTGGAGATAGCGGCGCAGCGGCAGACGAAGAAAAATTTCGCATCGCCCGAAAACGAATGATCGTCGCGTGGGCGTTCACCATCCCGATTATGGCGTGGATGCTGGCGCACATGATTTTTGGCGTGATGTGGCCAAACGCGGTTATTTACCAAATCGGGATGATTGCGCTGAATATTCCGGTGCTGTTTTGGGCGGGCGCGCAAACCTTCCGCAGCGGATTGCTGAGCGTTCGCCACGGCAACGCGAATATGGACACGCTGATTGTGCTCGGCAGCGCGGTGTCGTTTCTCACCGGTCCGGCGTCGTTCTTTTTCCCGATCGCCAGTTACGCGGGCATCGCCGGGATGATCATGACTTTCCACCTGACCGGGCGATATGTGGAGGAAAAAGCCAAAGGGCGCGCGTCCGATGCGATTCGCAAACTGATCAATCTCGGCGCGAAATCAGCCAACGTGCTGCGCGACGGCAGCGAAGTGCAGTTACCGATTGACGCGGTGCAACCCGGCGATGTGCTCATCGTTCGCCCCGGCGAAAAAATTCCCACCGACGGCGTGGTGATCTCCGGCGAAAGTGCCGTTGACGAATCGATGGCTACCGGCGAAAGCCTGCCCGTTACCCGTCGCAGCGGTGACGAAGTGATTGGCGCAACCATCAATCGCGAAGGGCTGTTGAAAATCCGCGCCACCCGCGTCGGCAGCGATACATTTCTGGCGCAAGTCGTCAAATTGGTCGAAGAATGCCAGACCAGCAAAGTGCCCATTCAGGCGTTCGCGGACAAAGTGACGTCCGTTTTCGTGCCCGCAGTGCTCGGCGTTGCGTTGCTGACGCTGCTCGTGTGGCTGGTTTTTCCCGGTGCGATGAGCGGCTTGCTGGCCGGCGGCGCATTTTTGCCGTGGGTGAATCTCGAACTGGGCATCGTGACGCTGGCGGTGGTCGCGATGGTGGCAGTGCTGGTCATCGCCTGCCCGTGCGCACTCGGTTTGGCAACGCCAACCGCACTGATGGTCGGCAGCGGACTCGGTGCGCAAAACGGTATTTTGTTTCGCTCCGGCGAAGCCATCCAAATGTTGAAAGATGCCAAAGTGGTCGCGTTCGACAAAACCGGCACGCTCACCAAAGGTCAGCCGGAAGTAACCGATTTGCAGGTTTTCGGCGAATTTTCCGATGAACAATTGCTGCAATTGGCCGCATCAGCGGAATTCGGCAGCGAACACCCGCTCGGCAAAGCGATTGTGCAGGCTGCCCGCGCGCTGGAAATTTTACCGGAAGAACCGGCGAATTTCGAGGCGATCAGCGGGAAAGGCATTCGGGCTACGGTCGGAGAAACTGCCGTATTGCTCGGCACGCGTACACTGTTCAGCGAAAACGGCATCGATATTTCCGGTGCGGATGCAACCATGCAAACATGGGAAGCGGACGGCAAAACCGCGATGCTCATCGCCGCGAACGGCAAATTGGCGGGCATTATCGCAGTGGCGGATGCGCTGAAATCCGGCACGGTTGCCGCCATCGAACAGTTGCACAAAATGGGCATCCAGACCGCGATGCTCACCGGCGACAATCGACGAACCGCCGAAGCCATCGCCAAACAGGCGGGCATCGATCACGTTTTGGCGGAAGTATTACCGGACGGCAAAGTGAATGAAATCAAGCGGTTGCAGGAGAAATTTGGTACGGTTGCGTTTGTCGGCGACGGCATCAACGATGCACCGGCGCTGACGCAAGCGAACATCGGCATCGCCATTGGCACGGGGACGGATGTGGCTATCGAAGCCAGCGATGTGACCCTCGTTCGCGGCGAACTCGGCGGCATCGTGAACGCCATCCGGCTCAGCAAAGCGACGTTCCGCAAAATTCGCCAGAATTTGTTTTGGGCATTTTTTTACAATGTAATTATGGTGCCGCTGGCAATTATCGGGTGGATGCATCCGGTGTTGGCAGAAATCGCAATGGCGATGTCATCCATTACGGTAGTGAGCAACGCCAATTTGTTGCGACGCTTTAAGATGCTGTAAATATTTAGCTTGAGCAATAAAAAAAAGGGCGAATTTTCATTCGCCCTTTTGTGTTTGTGCTAATTTACAATCAATCTACCCGACAAATTCATCATCGTGAACTTGTTTGTGGAATTCGGTTTCTCTAAAACCGTTGTCATTTCCCAGTTTGAATCGCTGAATCATTTCGTTCAATTTACCGGTGAGCTGGTTGAGATTTTCCGTGGTTCTGGCAATTTGGGTAACACCCACCGCCGATTCCGCGGAAACTGCCGAAATTGCATCCACATTGCGGGAAATTTCTTCGCTGGTGGTGGATTGTTCTTCTGTCGCTGCCGCCATTTGGTTGATCAGCGCAACAACTTCATCGGATTTTGTGACAATCGTGTTGAGCGCTTCTCCGGCGCGATCCGCCAGTTCCATTCCTTCGTTAACTTCTTTTTCGCCGCGTTTCATCGCGTCCACAGCCTGATGGGTTTCGCCCTGTACTTCCCGAATCATATTTGCAATTTTTTGGGTGGCTTCGGATGTCCGTTCCGCCAACCGGCGAACCTCGTCTGCAACTACCGCAAATCCCCGTCCCTGATCTCCGGCGCGCGCCGCTTCGATAGCTGCGTTCAGTGCCAGCAAATTGGTTTGATCGGCAATGTCGTCGATCACCGAAACAATTTCGCCGATACGCGTGCTGGATTCGCCCAACCGCTGAACGGTTGACGCAGAATCTTTCACCACCGATGCAATTTCTTTAATTTTGCCAACGGTATGCTGAACCACTTCGCCGCCATCTTTGGCATATTTGCCGCTTTCGTTGGCAGTATTGGCGGTTTGTGTGGCAACGCGGGCATTTTCAACGATGGTTCGCGCCATTTCTTCCACGGCTGCAGCAACATCGCTGGACTGGCTGGATTGTTCCTGCGTGGCGGTTGCCAGCTCATCCGCCGATCCGCGAATCTGGTAAGTTGCGGCAGAAACGGACTGCGCGATTTCCAAAACCTGACGAATCATTTTGCTGATGTTGCCCACCGCTTTATTGAATCCGTCAAACAAATTGCCAATGTCGTCATCTTTTTTCACCGGCAGGTGAACCGTTAAATCGCCGGCGGCAAATTTGTTCATTTCATTGAGAATCTGGCTGACGCTTTGCGCCTGATATCTGCGCTGTTCCTGAATGCTATCCATTAGCTTTTTGTTATCTGTCATATCTGCTACAAATTCAAGCCCGCCAATGATTTCGCCATGTTTATCTTTTACCGGTGCGCCGGTGTAAAAAATAGGTGTTTCACCGTTATTTGCGCAGGAAACTGTTTCGCCGGAAACCACATCGTTTTGGGCCATCGCCTGAGCCAAACGGCATTCGCTGGTTTGGCAATGTTTGGTTTTGAACAAATCGTAACATTTCGCATTTGTGCATTGTTCTTTCGATTTGTTCACAAATTTACTGGCGGCTTTATTAATGTATTGAACATTATATTTTTTATCGATCACCATCACCGGTGTGGGAATATTTTCCAGATAACCGATTTGCTGTTTGATGGTGTTGATCATTTCGTTCATCGCATTGGCCAGCACGCCGATTTCATCGCTCGAAGTGATATCCAGTTTTTGATTCAGATCGCCGTTGGCGATTGCTTTGGCGGCGTTGGTAATCCGGGTGATCGGGCGCGAAATCGTATAATTCAGGAAAAATCCGATGACCAGCGCCAGCGTAAAGCCGACCACAATTCCCGTAACCGCTGTCGATTGGGAAACCTCTGCAACATCATCCGATGCTTTTACCGCCGCAGCAATATTTGCGCGGGAACGGATCTCAATTTCGCCAAGAATTTCCAAAACTGTCTCAGCAGACTGATCCGCCTCAAAATCGAGATTGTGGATAACTTTAGCCAATCCCTCAATTTTTTGGCGATTTTTCACAAACACATCAGATCCCGCAACCAACTGTTTTTGTTGATCTTGAATGTTTAATACTTCCAGCATTAATTCGTGAATCCGGAGCGCCCGGCTGTTAAATTCTTTGTTGTGAAGGTCATCCGCCTGTTTAACGATCTCGCGTAATCGTTCGTCGGTAGTGGCAACGATAACGCCTTCCGATGTTTTTGCGCCGTTAATAATCGCTTCTGCGAATTTATCAAACTGGTCCCGCATCGCTTTGTGATCACTCAGCGCATTGTTCAGCTCCACTTTGGAGGTGGATGTAACCATCTCCATTACGACCTGCATGCCCCGGGCGAGGGCAAATTTCATTTCCATAGCCGCATCGATTAACGGCACGGTTTCAACGATGGTTGTGGTTTTTTCCGTCATTTTATTAATGCTGGTATAACCCACCCAACCTACTGTTAATACAACACATGCGACAATTAAAAAAGAGATGAGAAGTTTAACTTTAAGCGAAATATGTTTTAGCATGATACAAATCCTTCCATGGCGTCCGCTAATTGATACTTATTATATTTACTGAAATTTATTGCGGCGTGAAGGCGAGTCAGAAAGGTGAATTGACCATTTTTGTCCGTCGGCTGCAAACGGGTTGCAACTGCTTTTGTTGACAACGAAACACTGGTTTTTAGGCGGCTCACAACAATCTTATACTCCCTGTTTCCAAACCTGTTTAGCAACATTTTCGGAGGGAAGCATGGGCGGCTTTACCTAATTTATATTTTACCGTGATATATATTTCATTTCTAATATTTCTAATTCAAAGTGAATCGCATAATTGCCGAGCTTCCGGGCAATTTCCGATTTCAGGCTGTCGGGTGCGCAGCCGTTTGCGGGTAACACCTTTATGGCGGCAACCGTTCCGTGAACCATATCGGAACCGACGATAACATCTACGGAATTCACACATTCAATCGTCCGGATTTCAGCGGTAAACACATCGCGGATTTCCCGGTGAACCAGCGCAGGTTTGAATATTTTTCCCACCGCCGTTAACGGCATTGGGTCGATGATGTGAATTTTTTTGGGGATTGCGGCGCGTTCGCCGATGCGCTGTTTCACGAAATCGAGCAGCGCTGTTTCTGTAATGGTTTTGCCCGGCGACAGTTGTACATACGCCACCGGCACTTCGCCGACAACCGGATCGGGTCGCCCGATTGCCGCCGCCATCGCCACCGCCGGATGTTCGGATAGCGGCTCCTCGATCAGTTTTGCATCAATATTATGCCCGCCGCGAATAATCACCTCCTTTTGCCGTCCGGTGATAAAAAAGAAACCCTCCGGGTCCACATGCCCCAAATCGCCGGTGTTCAGCCAGTTGCCGTTTCCGTCGCCGGTGTCCACCCAAATATCGCTGTTGTGCACCGCCAGTTTGTATCCCGGAAAAATATTTGGTCCGCGCACGATAATGGTGCCGTTTTCATCCGCCGCGCATTCGCGCAGAAATTGCTTTTTATCGTCGAGCTGCACCACTTTTATTTCCTGATAGGCGAAGCGCAACCCGATGGAACCGATTTTTCGCTCGCCATACGGCATGTTTGCGGTGCAGAGGGATGTTGCTTCGGTTAATCCGTATCCTTCAACAATGCGCAAGTTGCAATGCGCCTCAAACCGATGGAACAATTCCGTCGGCAGCATTGCCGCACCGCAAAGGGCGTATTCCAGCGAACGGATATTGGCGTTGCCGACCGGCACATTCAACAATGCTGCAAAAACTGCCGGCACGCCGATAAAGCTGTTCAGCCGGTAATGCGCCGCAATTTTCCAAAAATTTTTGACGATTCCCGGTCCACGATATCCCGCCGGCGAACCGACAACCAACGTTACGCCCGCGCTGAGCGGTCCCAACGTGCCGGCGTTAAACCCGCCGTTGTGAAACAGCGGTAATCCGCAAAACACCGTTTTTTCGGCAGCGTTTTCCAGCAGCAGCACTTCCGCCCAGGCGTTGACCACTTCGTTAAAATGGCTGCGCGGTGCAAGTTTCGGGATGCCGGTTGTGCCACCCGTGTGGAAATATGAGGCAATATCCTGCGGATCAATTTTCCGGGAAAACGTGAGGGAATCGCCGGATTGCTGCGCCATCAATTTATCTGCGTCCAACACTGGCTGGCGGGGTTTTGCGGTTTTCCGGGCGATATTTTTGCCTGCCAGGTTCACCAAAAATTGCAACGGCTGCGGCAAAAATTGCCCGAGATTCACCGTTAAAACAGTTTCCAGCGTGGGCACTTTTTCGGCGATGTGGGCCACTTTTTGCCAAATTTCCGATTTGGGAAACGCAGCGAGCGTAACCAGCACTTTCGATTCGCAGGCGTTCATAATTTCCGCAATTACCTGTGGTTCCAGCAGCGGATTTACCGGATTCACGATGCCCGCCGTTTCCGCACCGATCATCAGGCTATAAGTTTGCGGCATATTTGGCAGCATCACCGAAATCACGTCTTTTCCGCCAACGCCGATGGCAGAAAACATGTTGGCCGCGCGGGTAATATGCTGCATCAATTCGCGATAGGTGATATCATGCGAACGCCGGAAATGAGTGCCGCGCAACACATAACGAATGGCAAATTTTTCCGGATTGATTGCCGCACCGCGCCGAACCAGTTCGTAAGTGCTTTCCGGCAAATCCCGCGCCGAAAGCGGCGTTTGCTCCAGTTGAATAATATCTTCCAGCGATCGCAAAACAAACGCACCGGATTGCGGATTAGCTGCTGTCATTCTCATCTCCTGCCAAAAGTTTTTCGAAAACAGAAAAGCATCGCAATTTAATATACCCATTTGCGCTCAATTTTGGAAATATCATTTCAGCGACAGCGTTTTTTGAGCTATCCACCTATTTTTTATCCACTTACATGCTCCGTCATCCGGCGTAATTGCACGATTAACCGGCACAAAATGGCTGAAAAAGGGAATCCTTAAATTGTGGGTTTCCGTGAAATTTTTCCCTATATTATTTCAGACACTGAGTGAAATACCACGCAAACGGGACTTACACTTCATCCGGCAACCGCAGACACTCGCTAAATACAACGGAACCCAATATCGAAAAACCATGATCAAACACTTCCGATTACTTTTTTTCATTTTTTTGACCGCGATAGTGTTATCCGGCACTTACATGTGGTTTAATTTCGAAGAAAAACATCAGGTTGAAATTGATTATGTCGTCGACGAAATTTTGATCACCATCGCCAACCGGCTAAAAGGAAATGAAGATTACATCCGGTTGCTGGCGCAAATGCGCAACCGGAACGAGCTAACCCTCGCAAATTTTGACCGGTTTGCCAAGCCCTATCTGGATAAACATCCGGAGCTGATTAACATCACCTGGATTGATGAACAATTTTACATTCGATCGGTTGTCCCGATGGCCGGAAATGAGCAGATTATCGGTCTGCATCTGGATTTGCCGGAACCGGCACGGGCATCACAACAGGCCAAAGAAACGCGCGAACCCGTTTACACCACACCTTTTGAGGCGATTCAGGGCAATTGTTCTTTCGAAATTTGGGTGCCGGTTTTTCGCGGCGATGAATTTTTGGGATTATTTGCCGGTGTTTATTCCTGCCAAAAATTATTGGAAAGTCCAATATTACCTGGCGTTTACGCGCAGTACGGATTTCAAATTGTTGACGACAATAACGCCATTCTCGCGAAGCGCGAGAATTTCAACGCCAGATTCAGCGGCGTTACCCACAAACGGGAATTTCCGCTCGGAAACAGTATGCATTTAGCAGTTCAGGACTACTCGCGCGAGCAGTGGGACTTCAATTTGCTGACGCTGCTATTTGCCACCCTGATCTCCGGATCGCTGACGTTGTGGAGCATCGTTAAATTGCAAAACGAAGTGAAAAACCGAATTGTGGTGCAGAAAAATCTGGAGCAGGCCAACAGCGAATTGCTGCTGTTTGCGTACCACACATCGCACGACCTCCGCTCGCCGCTGGCATCCATCCGGGGATTGGCAAATTTTATCCGGGAAGATGCAGCAGCCGGCGATACCGACGAAGTGAAAATTAACGCCACCAAAATTTCCGGGCTGGCGATGAAACTGGAAAACCTCATCGACGACATCACCCAGATCACCCGCGTGCAACACGAAAATCTGGAAACAGAACAGCTGGATTTTGATGAAATGCTAAACCAGATCCGCGAAAAATGGGCTGAGCTGATGGCCGAAAATCAGGTGCAATTCTCCGCCACCGTCGATCTCCCAACGCCATTTTTGGGCGAAAGAGCCCGATTCAGCATCATGCTGGACAATCTCATTTCCAACAGCATCAAATATTGTGATCTGGCAAAAGCGTATCGCTTCATCAAAATTCATATCACAAACGACACAGATACGTTGTTTATCGACATTGTGGATAACGGTTTGGGCATTCCCGCAGAATTTCAGAACAAAGTGTTCGAGATGTTCAAACGGTTTCATCCCCAAATTGCATTTGGCAGCGGTTTAGGGTTGTATCTTGTTAAAAAACATATCCAGAAAATGAACGGGAATATCCGGCTCGAAAGCTCCGGGGACGGCACCGTAATTTATATCACGATTCCGAAAAATTACTGGAGATGATCGAATGGCACTTCGTTCGGTTTTAATTGTGGACGATTCGGAAACAGACCGTTACATCATGAAACGCCTGTTGACCAAAGCCAACATTACCGATGTTATTTTTGAAGCGGACGACGGCTACAAAGCCATCCGGTTTCTGGAAAATTTTTCCGAAAATGCCGGATTGTTCCCGGCAAGCTTCCCTCCGCAACTGGTTTTTCTGGATATCAACATGCACCTGATGAACGGGTTTGAATTTTTGGCGGATTTTGCCAATCTGCGGGAAGAAAATCCGCAACTTCAGTCGCTCGTTTTGATGATTTTTACATCGTCAAATGAGGAAAGCGAACTGAGCCGCATTTCGCAATTTCCGTTCGTAAAATGTGCGATTAAAAAAATGCCCGATTCCGCAGATGATCTCAAAAAAGTGGTCAAAAAATATTTCCCGGCATTGGATGACTGAGCGTTTACCCGTTCAACAATAGTTTTGCACCATAATTGGCAATCGATCAAAAAAAAAGGCGTTCAAATGAACGCCTTTTTTTAATTAATCCCGGTTACCCGGATTTTTCAGTGGACACCGCTTCCCCGGTTTGCGGTAGCGTTTCTGCGGAACGAGATTGGTAATCCGGTTTCACTTCTGTGAATTTTGAGAGCAGTTTGTAAACGACGGGCACAATCACCAACGTCAGAAAGGTGGAAAACAACAGCCCGCCGACCACCGCAATGCCCAACGGACGCCGCGCCTCGCCACCGGCGCCCAAGCCAATGGCAATCGGCAAAACGCCAAAAATAGTTGCAAAAGATGTCATCAAAATCGGGCGGAGCCGAATGGTTGCAGCCTCCAGAACAGCCGCGCCAACGGCTAATCCGCGTTCGCGGAGCTGGTTGGAAAACTCCACAATCAATATTGAGTTTTTGGTCACCAAACCGACGAGCATGATCAGCCCGATCTGCGAATAAATATTCAGCGTTTCCCCAAAAACGAACAGCGAAAGCAATGCACCGAACACCGCCAGCGGCACAGAAAGCAGGATGGTGAACGGGTGCACAAAGCTTTCGAACTGGGCAGCCAACACCAGATAAATAAACACAATTGCCAACATAAACATAAAATAGAGCGTTCCGCTGGACGATTTGAATTCCAGCGATTGCCCCGCATATTCGCGATTGATGCCGGCCGGCAGCGCGCTGGCGGCAATTTCGTCGAGATCATCCAACGCATCTCCGAGGCTTACGCCGGGAACAAGATTGGCGCTGATGGTTGCGGACCGCACCCGGTTGTAATGGTTCAACTCTTTCGGCGATACGGTTTCGCGAATTTTCACAACATTGGCCAGCTGCACCAAACCATCCGAACTGCGGATGTAAATATCGTCGATCGCATCCGGGCGCGACCGATCCGATGGCTTCATCTGCACGATAACGTCATATTGTTTGGCACCACGTTTGAAATTGGTCACGACGCGTCCGCCGAGAAATGTTTCCAGCGTCAAGCCGATATCCGTCACCGAAACGCCCAAACCGGCGGCGCGCTCCCGGTCAATTGTGATATCCAGTTGCGGTTTGTTCAGCCGCAAATCGGAATCCAGATTGACCAGATAACCAAGCTCCGATGCTTTTCCCATCATGGTTTGCACAGCCTGATTCAATTGTTCGTAATTATCTGCCTGAAGCACATATTCCACAGGGCTCGAAGAAAAACGCCCGCCCAAACTCGGCGGATTAATTACAAACGCCAGCACACCGGGAATGGACAGCAATTGCGGAAACAGCGATTGCACAATTTCCTGCTGACTGCGTTGGCGTTCATCGCGCGGTTTGAGCCCCACAAACAGGAAGCCGTTTGTGACGCGTCCCGGACCGCCAAACCCTAATCCCAGCGCAGTAAAAACACCTTTTCTTTCGGGCAGGGGCAGCAACCGGGATTCCACCTGCCGCATGTACCGGTCGGTGTAATCCAAAGTGGAGCCTTCCGGCGCGATAACGATGCCAAAGGCAATACCGCGATCTTCGGTCGGCACCAGTTCGCTCGGCATCATTTTGAACAAAACAGCGCTAACCGCCACCAAAAGCACCGCGGCAAACACCAACACTGCCGGATGCGCCAGCGACCATTTCAAAATGTTTTCATAAATGCGATTCATTTTATCAAAAAAAGCATCGAACGAACGGCTGGCCCAGCTTTCTCCGGTGCCGTGCAGCGGTTTCAAAAATTTTGATGCCAGCATGGGCGAGAGGGTTAATGCAACAAAACCGGAAATCAAAATCGCCACGGCCAGCATCAGCCCAAATTCGTTGAACAAACGTCCCACTGATCCGGTGAGAAAGGCAACCGGCACAAAAACAGCCACTAACGAAATGGTTGTGGCGAGCACAGCAAACCCGATTTCCCGGGTGCCGTCGAGCGCTGCCTGCCAGCGATCTTTGCCCATTTCCATGTGGCGATAAATATTTTCCAGCACCACAATGGCATCATCCACCACCAAACCGATGGCTAAAACCAGCGCGAGCAGTGTCAAAATATTGATCGTGAATCCAAAGAAAAACGCGGAAACAAACGCCCCGATGATCGAAATGGGAATGGCGACAGTTGGAATCAGCGTTGCGCGAAAGCTTTTCAAAAATGCCAGCACCACCAAAATTACCAACACCATCGCGATGAGAATGGTTTCCGCCACTTCGTTGATAGAATCTTTGATAAAAATTGAAGAATCGAACGCCACATCCAGCTCAATGCCTTCCGGCATGCTGGCGCGTAATTCATCGAGCGTTGCGCGGACAACATCGGCAACATTTACCGTACTGGCTTTGGATTGTTTCACAATGCCCAATCCGACCGCCGGGCGACCGTTGAATCTCGCCAGACTGCGTTCATCTTCTGCACCAACCTGCACATCGGCAACATCGCCCAACCGCACGCGATCGCCCTCATTTTGCGAAACGATGATATTGGCAAATTCCTCCGGCGTGTTCAGTTCGCCACGGGTTCTCACTGCAAATTCACGCTCGGCGCCCTCCACCCGTCCACCGGGAATTTCGGCATTTTCCCGCCGGATAGCAGCTTCGACATCCTGCGTGGTCAGGTTGAACGCGGCCATCCGCAACGGATTCAGCCAGATGCGCATGGCATAACGGCGCTCGCCACCGATGATGACCGATCCGACGCCCGGCAATCGCTGGATCCGTTCCTTTAGCACCCGATCGGCAATGTCGCTCAACTCCAGTCCGCTGTGGCGATCGCTCGAAAGCGCCAGCCAGACAATCGCCTGCGCGTTTGCGTCCACTTTGGAGATGACCGGATCGTCCACTTCCCGGGGAAGCTCTCCGCGAATCCGCGACACACGATCGCGAACATCGTTTGCCGCTTCATCAACATTGCGGCTCAGTTCGAACTCGATGGTAATTACCGAACCCTGTTCCTGACTGGACGATGTGAGGGTTTTCACCCCTTCCAGTGTTGCGAACTGCTCTTCCAGAATATTGGTGATTTCCGTTTCCACCACGCTCGGGCTTGCGCCGCGATAAAAAGTTACCACGGAAATGATCGGCGGATCGATATCCGGGTATTCGCGCACCGGCAGTCGGGTAAACGAGATGATCCCGAACAATAAAATTGTCAGACTCATTACGGATGCCAACACCGGGCGCTTTATAGATAAATCACTGATTTTCATGGGAATAGCTTCCTAAATAGTGATGATTGTTATGTGTTGAAAACCAACTTATTTGGCTGCCGATTGCTCAGCCTGGCTGATAACCGGCATTACTTTCGCGCCGTCGTACAGCTTTTGGTGACCGGCACGAACGATGCGTTGACCGGATTGCAGCCCGTCCAAAACTTCCACGACATCGGAAAGCCGGGTGCCGAGCGAAATCGCCGCACGGGCAACCGTGCTGTCATCTTTTACAATAAAAACAAATGCCTGATCGCCATTTACAAAAACGGATTCGTTGGGAATTGCCAGCGCATTCGGGCGTTCGCTGAGAATTGCGGTGACATCTGCAGACATTCCCGGGCGGAGTTTTCGTCCGGCGTTGGTCACTTTGGCAATAATACGAACGCTGCGGGTTGCCGCATCCAGCGTCGGTTCAATCACTTCGATTTTCCCGCTTTGCTCAACACCCGGAAAAGCAGTGGTCGAAATTTTCACTTCGGCACCGCGACTGAGCTGTCCCAAAAATCGCTCCGGCGCAGAGAAATACACCCGCAACTCGTCGATATTTGCCATTTCGGTAATGGCTTGTCCGCCGCGCAAAAAAGCGCCCGGACTCACTTTGCGCGCCCCCACCATTCCCGAAAACGGTGCGATAATGCGGGTTTTTGCAAATCGTGCGGCTGCCAGCGCGAGGTTTGCTTCCGCGACTTTCAGCGTGGCGGCGGCATCATCGAGATCCTGCGGTGCGCCGGCGTTTTGCGCCACAACCGATTTTATCCGCTCGTAAGAATTGCGGCTTTGCGCGACCAACGCCTCCGCACGCCGCATTTCCGCGGCAAGCTGAGTGGTATCGATCAGCGCAATCAGCGCGCCTTTCGGCAGATAATCGCCTTCTTTAAATGGAATGCTGATGACTGCGCCATCGATTTCGGAAACGATGGTTACAGCTTTTTCAGCTTCAATAGTGCCGACAACTTCAAATTTATCTGAAATATCCCGGGGCTGAACAACGGCAACTTCCACCGGTGTCGGCGGCATGGCAAAACCACCGCCCTGCGCACCGCCCGGACCACCGCCGCAACTGACCATTGCAGCCAACAGCAACGCCAACCCTGCCCCAATAAATATATGTTTAATGTTGAACATGAAAAGTTCTCCTTACCGGTTGTCAAAACTTGCAGGATAAGCACCTGCAGTAAGTTGTTTTAATGTTGCGGCAGCTTTGGCGTTGCGAACCAGCGCCTGCGAATATCGCTGTTGGGACAATGCCAAATCGGCTGCCAGCCGTACCAATTCAAATGCGGTGGCGCGTCCGTTCCGGTATTCAATCATACCGATGCGAACCTGTTCCTGTGCGGCTGCCACACCACTGCGCGCAAATTCTACGCGTTGCGCACCATGCGCAAGTTCTCGATAACTGGCGAGCACCCGATCTTCCAAATCACGCTTTAAAGCGATATAGCGCTCCTGCGATTGCACAACCTGCGCTTTCAAACGATCGCGCTCGGCGCGTCCGCTGCGCATCCCGATCGGAATGCGAACTTCCACACCCACGCTCCAACTGGGGAATTCTCTTTGGATGGCTTCGCTGAGTGCGTCGCCGTTGGTGCCGGAACGCGTGGTTCGCAGCGTATCGCCGCCGAAAACAACATTTTGCGCCGATCCAGAAAGTCCGTTGCCGCCAAGAGTGCCGACCAAATCAACACTGGGCAGAGCTTCCCATCCGGCAGCCCGCGACAGCACTTTCAGCGATTCAATATCTTTTTGGGCAGCCTGCAAATCGAGATTCCGGGTAAATGCTTCATTTAAAATATCATTCACATCTGCTATTTGGAAATTGCCCGGCGGTCGATCCAGTGCGCGATAGCGGCGCTGGTCACCCGTCGGCCGCTCGCCGATCAGCGAAGCCAGTTCATCGGAAATTTGATCCAGTTGCTCTTCCCGGTCAATGACCGCCAGCTCCTGTTCTGCCAAAAATACCCGGGCATTCGCAACCTGATTGGGTCCCACCAAACCGGCTTTGGAGCGAACGATCGCTTCCGACAGCAACGCATTGGCCCGATCGCGAACGAGTTGTTGCACCGCGAAATCGCGTTCAGCGGCATATAAATCCCAATATTTGAGAGCGACATTCGCTTCTGCATCCGCAACAGCCTGATTGTATCGCGCCTGTGCGGCATCCCGTTCGCGCTCTGCGCGCGATAACGATTTGCGACCGGAGCGCCAAAATCCGCTTAGTAGCGATTGCCGAACCGTCAGGCTCCCAAACGCCGTGTATTGCGGATTGAGAAATGCAAAGCCGGAATTGGTTTTCAATCGCACATTGTTGACTGCGGCTTCAAGCTCGGTTCCGGTCGGCAACTGCCAGCGCAAACCGCCCCGGGTGGTGGTTTGCTGCGTTTCCAAAACCGATGCACCGGAAAAGAATGATGCAGTCGGCTGATTATCATCCTGATGGGTAAAACTGACAAACACCTCCGGATCAAATGCACCTTTTTCCCGCCGCACCGTTGCGTTTGCGGCATTGCGAACGGCATCAGCCTGTCGCAATGAGGCATTGTTTTGCAATGCTTTTTGCTGTGCATCTGCCAGCGAAAGCGGGGCACCGCGCATTTGTCCGAGAATATTTGCCAGCGCGCTATCCGGATTAGCGGGTTGCCGGTGCTCAACATCCTGACCATTGACACTTGCCAGAATGCAGCACAGCATCAACAAGGATTTTCCCGTTTGGCTACGCCATCGGGCAATTTTGTTTAACATTATATATCATCCTTCATTTGTTATCGTTGGGCTTAAAAACTGCTGAATAGCTCGGGGCTTCCCGGATTTTCTGCATTTTGTCTGAATACAAAAGCAAAATAGTGAACAATAATATACTAACAATAATTTTAGATTTTTACAAGATTATTATAATTTTGGATTTTTTTCTTTGTGTCAGAAGAGTAATAGTTTGGAGTAGTAACAACGATCTATCTTGATCTGCGGTGGATAATGCCGGACTGTTTTCATCGTTCAATTTGAGCCAGGAAATATACAACCAAAACCACATCCGTTCAGGCTTTAAATAGAAAAAGGCGAAAATGATTTCATTTCCGCCTTTTCTTTTGCGCGCTCCCAAGGGGATTCGAACCCCTGTTACCGGCGTGAAAGGCCAGTGTCCTAGGCCTCTAGACGATGGGAGCGTTTCTGTTCTCAAAAAGAGCCCCAAATATAAATGTCGATTTGGGACTTGTCAAGATTTTTTTTGGGTGAGTGATGGGAATTGAACCCACGACCCCCAGGGCCACAACCTGGTGCTCTAACCAACTGAGCTACACCCACCATGAAAAGCGCGCAAAATATATAGAAAATATTTCCGTCTGTCAACAAGTTAAAAATTATCAGCGCTCCCTAGAGGATTCGAACCTCTAACCAACAGCTTAGAAGGCTGCTGCTCTATCCATTGAGCTAAGGGAGCGTCAAAAAATGGTCGGGGCGACTGGATTCGAACCAGCGGCCCCCTGCTCCCAAAGCAGGTGCGCTACCAGACTGCGCCACGCCCCGATATTAGATGTGATGATTTTTAGTCGACAGACGAAGAATATAATTTGCCGCTTATCCAAATCAAAGCAAAAAAAACGTTTGACCGGTTTTATGCTGCTGCACCGGAAATTCAATTTTTATTGTATTTTTGGTGCTTTCGAACTATCATTTTCTGAACCGAAAGGAAAAAATGCAGAATATCGAGATCAAATACCACACTGAAAAATTGGTGGAATTGCAACATTTTTTAGTGAATTCGTTGAAAATGACCCACGAATTCCGGCATCACCAGCGCGATATATATTTTGCCGTTCCGGAGGGACGGCTGAAAATTCGCATTCAGGATGAGCAGCAAACGCACCTGATTCGCTATTTTCGCCCGGATGTTGCCGAAACGCGCATTAGCGATTATTCCATTGAAATGCTCGACGATGCCGAACAAACGATCGCGGAACTTCAACAAAAACATAAGGTTCTGGCAACAGTAGAAAAAAACCGCACGCTGTTTCTCTGGAAAAATGTGCGGATTCATCTCGACGCAGTTGCGCTGCTCGGCGATTTCGTGGAGTTCGAATCGGTGATCAGCGAAAGCTGCGACGCTGCAACCGCGCAACGCCATCTCGATGAAATTATCCAATTGCTGCAACCGTATCTGGCGGCGGCGGAATCCGGCGGATATTTGAATTTGTTACTCGCGTACCCATCAATCCAAAAAGGAGCGTAAATGGAAATTTTGCTCGCATCGCACAACCAACATAAAATTGTAGAAATCCGGGAAATTTTGAAAGGCTTGCCCATTCAACTGCGGTCGATGGACGATTTCCCGGACATCGCAGAGGTGGAAGAAACCGGCAGCACATTTGAAGAAAACGCGCTGCTGAAAGCGCGGGAAGTGCATCGTCAAAGCGGATTGCTCACGCTGTCCGACGATTCCGGGTTGGAAGTGGACACGTTGAACGGCGCGCCCGGTGTCTATTCCGCCCGTTACGCCGGCGAAGCCAAAATTACCGCGGCGAACAACGAAAAGCTGCTCTGGGAATTGGCGCAGGTGCCGCCGGAAAAACGCGGTGCGCAATTTCGCTGTGTGGTGGCGATTGTCGCAGATGGCTGGGAAACGACCGTCGAAGGGATTGTGAGAGGCAACATTATCGCTGAATTTCGCGGGGACGGCGGGTTCGGCTACGATCCGCTATTCGTGCCGGAAGATTATTCGGAAACATTTGCGGAGCTTGGCGCGGCGGTGAAAAACCGCATCAGTCATCGCGCGAAGGCGTTTTTGGCTGCGAAAGAGGTGTTGGTGGAACGATTCAATTTGCGCTGATGTTCGATCAGAAAACGGTATCCAACGTCAGTTCGATGCGGCGCGGCGGTGCGAGCGAACCGACAAAATCCAGATAATTATAGTTCAGCGCATTTTTGAGCTGCAGCGAAATATTCATCGGCGTTCCGCTGAAATCCAGCGCGGCGCCCGCCCGCAAATCAACCACGTGCGCGGCAACCCGCGTATCCGCATCGGAGATGAACAGCTCCAAACTGCGATTCACACGATCGTATTTGCTGACATAGCGATAATCCCCGCCGAGTCGCAGCGCACCAAAATTCCCCTGCAATTTCCCATAAAAAATATGTCGCGGACGGAATTCGAGATAATCGTCGATCACCTCATTTCGCGATTCGACATATGAATATCCGGTGCCCCACTGTAGTTTACGTCGCCAAAATTGCCCGTTCAGCGCGGTTTCGACGCCGGCAATCCGGGCATCAAATACGTTATTAAATTGGATCACACCGCGCGGGAGAAATCCCGGTTCGATCAAATCCTCGAACCGGTTGTAAAACGCGGCAACATCCGCGATCATCGAAGTGCCGAAAATCCGGTTCAATCCGAGTTCGAAATACACGCTTTTTTCCGGATTCAACTGCGTATTTGGCACGATGCGAATGCCGCTGGCGATGGTCGAGGTAAACGCTTCCGCCATCGACGGCGCACGAAATCCGGTACCCGCCGCCGCACGAATAGCAGTGCCAACAACCGGTTGAAAAACGATGCCCAATTTGGGATTCCAGCGAATGTTGGACGACTCCAGCGAATCGATATCAAAATAATCCAGCCGCCAGCCAACCGTAGCTTTCCAGCGCTCGGACAGCGGAATTTCCGCTTGCTGATAAAGTGCGCCGCCAACGCCGTCGTGCTCACCAAAACGATCCGAATCGATGGAGCTCCAGTTGCCCTCACCGCCCATCGTCATAAAAATATTGCCGATTTGGGTATTGTATTGCAGCTCGCCGTTGAGCGTTTTGGCGATGGCGACCACTTCTGATGCATCTTCGCTGACTGAATCGCCGACGCGGTTGCGGAACCACACCCCGCGAAAGGTCCAGAATCGTTTTGGGGAAATCACGTGCCGGTAAATCGCGGTGAGGTAGTAGCGTTTGGAATCCACTTCGTCATCTTCCTGCCCGGATGCGGGCACCAGCGCGTTCTGCTGATCCTGCCAGTACAAAAAATTTCCGCGCTGCTGATGCATATAATTGCCGGACAGCGTGAGCCGCTGAAACGGCGACATTTCCCACTGCAATTTACCGCTGCCGGACCAGCGGCGGCTCCAATTGTTGCGCTGATAGCCGTCGTCCTCGTCGCGGGAAACACCGGCTAACACACCAATTTTATTGATTTTACGGGAATAGCTGGCGCTGACGCCGTTGGTGAACAGATTGTCGTCTGTCCATTTCCATTGATCATGCGACGGCGCGCTGTAAACGCCGCCGTAGGTTCGCAGATGGAATTTCGGTGAATCGTCGATGTCGCGGGTAATCACGTTGATTACGCCGCCGATGGCACTGGAACCATACAACGCAGATCCCGCGCCTTTGAGCACTTCCACATGATCCAGCAGATAAGTGGGCACCACGCTGAAAACGATGTCCCGGGTATCCGCCGTGAGCAGCGGCACGCCGTCGATGAGCATCAGCACCCGGCTGCCCGCGCCGCGACTGTATCCGGTGGAGCCGCGAATGCTGAGCTGCCCGCCGTTGAGGTTAACGCCGGAAACATACGCCAGCGCCTGATCGATAGTGGTGATGTTGCGCGCCTGCAATTCCTGCTGATTGACGGTGCTGATGCTGGCGGGAATATCCTGGATTTTCTGCTCATATTTTCCGGCGGTGACCACTACCGGCTCGTTGGCGATAACCGTTGGCGCAAGTTCAATTGTTCCGGCATCGATGCGCGCTGTACCGCTAACGCTGATCTCGCTGCGATATTCGCGATAGCCGATCAAATTAACTACCAGCGAATAGCGGCCTTCCGGAACGCCTGAAATCTGGAAAACGCCGTCGTTATCGGTCGCGCTGCCGAGAATCGTGCCTTCGAGATAGACGTTTGCACCGATGAGCGGACGGTCGTCCGCTTCAACAATTCGCCCGATAATTTCCGCAGTTTGTGCAGATATCCGGCAAATCAACATCGCGTTTAACATCAATATGAACAGGTGTTTGCGCATCAAAATTCTCCGACAGCATTACATTTGCAACATCATTTTTAGTATCGTGACTTGATTAAAAAGCGGTACGCCTAAATGCGTTCCGCCGTCTGTTATTTCACCAACATCAACTTGCGGATCTGACTAAAATTCTGCGTTTGCAATCGATAAAAATACGCGCCGCTGGGCAAGTTTTTTGCTGACCAGTTGTAACGGTGCAATCCGGCGTTTACCGGCTCATCGAGCAGCGTTGCCACCCGTTTTCCGGTGATATCGAATACAGCAAGCGTAACGTGCTCGCTCACCGGCAGTGCAAATTCGATCGTCGTGGACGGGTTAAACGGATTCGGGTAATTCTGCGCCAATCGATACGCGTTCGCCACTGCACCGGGTTCATCGTCGATGCCCGTTGTCACCCGGGGAAATTCAACCGTTCCGCCGAGCGGATTTGTGGCAAACAATCCCAACGCAGCGCCGTCCTGATTTTGCGCAGGATCGGCAAATCCGGATGCGTAAATCGTCATCACTGTTCCGGCAGCGCTGCTCAAATCTGCGGTGAAAACACCCAACACATTGGTTCCGCCGGCATCGGTAATTTCCAACGTATGGACGCCCGGCGGCAACGAAACGTAACTACCGAAATCGCCATATTGAATATCGTTCGCGATGGTTGCGCCGCCAATCACCCGGACATCTATCGCAGGTGCGTCGGTTACGCCGTGCATGAACAATACATCAACTACGCCGGCGGAGCTGGCTGCAAGTTTGGCATTTTCGTAAACGAACAAATTTACTTCGGTATCGCGACCATCGGGATTCGACGCAAATTGAGCCGGATTGAGCACGCCAGCACCAATCCCGAGATAGTTTTTTTCATTTTCCAAAATGACGGTAAATTTTTTCAGGGTATCCTGAACGCTGCCGCTGGTGCTGTCGGCCAATCCGAGATCAATCGGGATGCCCGCCAGCCCGACAATCGTATCGGTTGATGTGCGATAGGCAAAATTATCCAGCGTCGTCAACACAATAATTGAAACACTCACATACAAATCTATTTTGTCCAAAGACGGATCGGACACGTTGTGGATGGCCTGAATCGTGGGAAGCGTTTGCGCCCGGACGGTGCCAACCATCGCCAGCAACAGGAATACAAAAAACAGTCGAGTACAGCGTTTCATACTGATTTCCTCCGAAAAAAATAATAGATGATTGAAGAATTAAAATGGCTGAATCGGTAAATGGTCGAAATCCACGCCGATGACAAGATTGCGGGTAACGGCGTTTTCATCCACATTGAGCGGCGAAGGCAGCGAATCTGCATCAACATCATACTGGCCAACAGCACGCCAGTCCAGCAACAGGTTACTGCCATATTGCTGCGCAACCACCAAATAGCCATACTCACCCGGCGGAAGCTCAAACTCGAACTCGTATCGATCAACGAAAAAAGGAATGTGGGTTGTATCTGTAATTGCAGGATAGGCATAAGCTTGTTCGGATAACAGCTCAACAAAAATGTTTTCCGGCGGAAAATTGCGAAATGCCACCAGCCGAAGGTCATACAGGCTGTCCGGCGATGGCCAGTTTTCGAATAAAATTGTGCCCTGAATGCCGTTGGCAATATCCAGATTTACGGCCGCCGGTGCCAAACCTTTATCGCAACTGTGGAACACCACAGCGCACGAAATGATGAGAATCGGGATTATTTTCATATTTGCGTAATTACGCATATTTTTCCCAAAAGGCAATATTGAGAGAAAAATAACAAAAGATTATTTTTTGCCGGCACCGCTCAGAATGTAATTGCTGTCCGGAATCACCGGTTGGTAGCGATAGACTTTGTTCCACAAATTGAGGGTGGTTGCCACGTCGCGTTCGCAATATTCACAAATGCGATCCCATTCATTGTTCTGATAGGCGTCGTAAACTTTATCGCCGCTCAAATCCTCTTTCGGACTGGGAATCCCGTGAAGCTCGGAAAGCACGCCCAGCGGCAGCACTTTGGTCATGTCCCAATTGTAATACCACATCATGATATCGAAATGCGGCTCCATGGAATAGCGCCGCAAATTGGCGAAACGGTCGCTGGCCGGGCGAACCCGGTGGTGCGCCATTCGCTGCAAAACAAACGGAATATCGAAATTTAGCCCGTTGTAATGCACATACGTACCGTTAAATCCGCTGATAATTTTGTTGAATTCATCGAGAATCGCGAACTCGTCGTGACCGTGCAGCGATTTCAATTTGATCTTCTCACCTTCGAGAATGTAGCCCAGCGAAATACAGATAATTTTCCCGAAATCGCCATGCGTGCTGGCGAAATATTTGAAATCGAAATCCGGGTTGCGCTCCTGCTGGCGCTCAATTTTTTGGGTGATTTTTTCCTGAATCGTCTCGCTGTATTCGGACAAATCCGCTGCGGGAACCGTTTCGATGTCCAATGCCATATGGGTAATCATTTGGATTTCCTCCGTTTCGCCGGGGTTGATTTTCTCAAATTTCGACAGGATAACAGGGCTGACAGGTTATAAAATGGGAACCATTTTAAAGCATTTGATTTGAGCAGGAGATTCCTGCTCCGAAGGAGCGCCTTTGGCGCATTCGCAGGAATGACAATTGAATAATGTTTATCCTGCGAATGCAGGAATCCTGTCAAAAAAATTTATCCTTCACCCTTTATCCTTTTTCCTTTTTCCTTTATTCTTGCTTCCCTTTACATGCGGAAAACGCCGAATTTTTGATCGGGAATCGGTGCGTTCAGCGACATTGCGATGCCCAGCGCCAACGCCTCGCGGGTTTTGGCGGGATCGATAATGCCATCGTCCCAAATGCGGGCGGTGCTGTAATACGGGCTGGCTTCGGCTTCGTACTGCGCCAAAATTTCCGCGCGATATTCGGCAAACTCCTCTGCCGAAACCGATTTGCCCTGCTTTTCCAGCGAGCGTTTTTTTACGGTTGCCAGCACGTCGGCGGCCTGTTCGCCGCCCATCACGCTGATGCGTCCGTTCGGCCACATCCACAGCAATCGCGGATCGTAGCCGCGACCGCACATGCCGTAATTGCCCGCGCCATACGAACCGCCGACAATCACCGTAAATTTGGGCACCTGCGCGTTGGCAACTGCATGCACCAGTTTAGCACCGTTGCGGGCGATGCCGCCGTGCTCGTATTCTTTCCCAACGATAAATCCGGTGATGTTCTGCAAAAACAGCAGCGGAATTTTGCGCTGGGTGCACAAATTAATAAAATGCGCGCCCTTCACAGAACTTTCGCTGAACAGCACGCCGTTGTTGGCGATGATGCCGACGGGATAGCCCAATATTCGGGCAAATCCGCACACCAGCGTCGGACCGTAAAGCGCCTTAAATTCCTGAAAACGGCTGCCATCGACCATTCGCGCGATGATCTCGCGAGCGTCGTAGGGCTTGCGCACATCTTTAGGAATGATGCCGTATAATTCTTCGGGATCGTAATACGGGTCTTCCGGCTCGCGCACATCCAGCTTTGCGGACTGATCCGGCAAGTTGAGATTTTCCATCAGGTTACGGGTAAGTTCAAAGGCATGTTCTTCGTTCATCGCGTAATGATCGGCAACGCCGGAAACGCGGGCGTGAACATCCGCACCGCCCAAATCTTCGTCGGAAACAACTTCGCCGGTTGCCGCTTTCACCAACGGCGGTCCGCCGATGTAAATATAGCCTTGTTTGCGAACGATCACCACTTCATCGCTCATCGCCGGTTGATAGGCGCCGCCGGCAGTGCTGCTGCCCAACACCACAGAAATCTGCGGAATGCCTTCGGCAGACATGCGCGCCTGATTGAAAAATATCCGCCCAAAGTGCTCGCGATCCGGAAATGTTTCCGATTGATACGGCAGAAAAATGCCGCCGGAATCGACCAGATAAACACAGGGCAAGCGGTTTTGCATGGCGATTTCCTGCGCCCGCAGATGTTTTTTGATGGTCATCGGAAAATATGTGCCGCCTTTTACGGTGGCATCGTGCGCAACAACCAGCACTTCGCGACCGTGCACAACGCCAACGCCGGTCACCATTCCGGCGCCGGGTGCGTCGTTGTCGTACATATCCAATGCCGCCAGCGAGGAAAATTCCAGAAACGGGGATTGCGGATCGAACAACCGCGCCAGCCGATCGCGGACAAACAGTTTGCCGCGTTTTTCGTGCGCTTTGTGCGCGTGCGGCGGTCCGCCCTGCTGCACCGTTGCAATCCGCTTTTTCAACTCCGAAACAAGCTGTAAATTGTGCTCCCGGTTGGATTTATAATCCGCGCTATTTGTGTCTATTTTGGATTCGATTCGATACATGCACTATATTTTTCGTATTTGAGATTATCGTATGAGAACCATTTTATGCGTTCTTGTAAAATTTTCCGATTGAATTTTATAAAAATAAATACCGGAAGGCAAATCTGCTGCATCAAAAACAACCGAATGTTCCCCGGCAGATCGTTGTTCGTTCAGCAATTCCGCCACTAATTGCCCGCGAATATTATACACATTCAATTGCACGTTTGCAACGCCCGGCAGTTCAAACCGGATGGTTGTTGAGGGGTTGAACGGGTTTGGGTAATTTTGTTCGAGCGTGTGTTCTTTAATAATTGCGGGATTTTCGTCTTCGATGCCGACATAGCCGGAGTAGGCGTATGCAATGAGTCCCTCTTCACCATTGGCAAGAAAAACTGCTCCATCTGATCCCATAACCACACCATTGGCTTGTCCACCGTCATTGATATGCGCGGTGGGAGTAAATGAAAAGCCATCATAGCTAAAAGCCCATAATCCATCATAGCCATTTGCCAAAAAAACGATTCCGTTAGGACCTGGAGCAACACTTTTAGCATAGCAACCACTACATCCAACATCAATATAGGCTGTATTGGTAAATGTGGAATCATTAAAACTAAAAGCTGACAACCCGTTATTGCCTTCGGCTACAAAAAGAGTTCCATCCAAACCTATTGCTAAGCCTGTAGCTTGACCATTGGTAGAAATACTTGCAATCTCTGCGAAATCAGTTCCGTTATATTCATATGCTAACAAAGTTCCATAACTTTTAATAACAAAAACAATACCATCTGACCTGACAGATACATCCTTCGGCGCTAAACCAGGATATTCGGCTTTAAGCACGAAATCAGAACCACTATAACTATAAGCAGAAAATAGACTGTTAATTATTCCAGTACCAACAAAAATAGTTCCATCGGGTCCAACAGCTAAGTTAGTATACTGCCCACTTTTGATTGCTGTTGTGGTAAATGATATTCCATCATAGCTAAAAGCCTGTAAGCCAACGAAATCAATTGTAGCAAAAATAGTTTCATCTGAACCAAAGGCTATATCACCTACTCTGAGGCTATCAAGGTGAGCACTATTCATAAGTGATGTCCCACTGAAGCTATATGACCGTAAGCCATCAATACCATTTGCCAAAAAAACGGTTCCATTCTGGTTAATTGCCACATTCCATGCTTCACCTTTAATATCATCAAAATATGCGGATCTGGTAAAGGATGTATCATCAAAAACATAAGCTCGTAAACTGCCATCACATGTGAGATAAACCGTATTGTCAGAACCAACTGTCATGCCGAATGGATAATAAAAGTCATGAATGAATGCTTTATTTGTAAATGAGTTTCCATTATAACTGTAAGCCCGAAAGCCACCTTCTGCGTTTGCGAGAAAAATAGTGCCATCAGAACCTACAGCAACTTCAGCAGCATAACCACCATCATCAATATGCGCCGTAGGTGTAAATGAGATGCCATCATAACTGTAAGCCCACAAGCCGTCAATGCCATTTGCAAGAAACACTGTACCGTCAGCACCTGCTGTTACAGCAACGATATTATCATCACTGATTTGTGCAGTATTAGTAAAGGAATTCCCGTCATATGTGTAAGCCCATAATCCATTATAACCATAAAGGGCAAAAACATTTCCGGCAGAATCAACGGCTACATCCGCTGCATTTTCGTCATCAATATGCGCTGTATTGAAGAAAGAACTATCGTCAAAGGTATAAACTCGCAATCCGTCAGAGCCATTTGCGAGAAAAATAGTGCCATCGGAGCCTAAAGCTATTCCTGAGGCAGAGCCGCCATTATCAACATGTGCGACATTTACAAATGAAAATCCATTGAAGCGATAAGCGCGTAAACCATCATCACCATTTGCGAGAAGGATAGTGCCATCTGTGGTTAATACCATTTCATTCGCTTTGCCACCGTCATCAATATGTGCTGTGCTGGTGAAGGTTGTTCCATCGAAGTTGAAAGCCTGCAAGCCACCTATTTCTCTTGCAAGAAATACAACCCCTTCTGAACTAACAGCCACACCTTTCGGACTGCCATAATTAGTATTCCGGGCAACCTGGGTAAACGTATGGGGCAGTTGGGCACTCGCAATTGCCGTTAAACAAAGCAGAAACATCATATTGAATCGCGTCATAAACCCCTCCTAAAAAGTTTTCTGAATCAACTCAAATACTGTATTTTTTAATTACAACGGAATGGCAAACTGCAGCGAGAGCGATAAAATCAGTCCGTCGATGTTGCTGTGCAAACCGGAGTAATTCGGCTGGGTGGCATATTCTTCAAAATTGCTCGGGAAAATTTCCGTGCCGATAGCCTGTTTTTCCGGGCTGTCGGATCGAACAAAGGAATCATCCCCGCCGGTAAACACCGGATACAGCACTTTTATGCCAATCACAAAAGGTTCTTTTAGCGCACCCAAAGAAATGCCCGCATGCGCGGAACGGGTTGTCGGGCTGCCGTAATCACCATCCAACGAACCGGCCAGCGGCGTATCGCGGGCGCTGTGGGTTGCCTCAATTTCGATTTTCCGACGGAACGCATAGCGCAATACGCCATTCACAAAATACTGGTCAATCTGTTTTCCAAATTCCAGTTCGGAAAAAATGCCGGTAAATGTGAATTTCAGATCGCGCGATGTTTGATCGCCAAATTCTGCGCCGTCGCGAATCATGTTTCGCTGATACCCAAAATTAATGGCCAAATGAAATTGGTTGTAATGCCGGAAACCCGCTTCCATCTGGTATCCGATTGCGCCATTGCTCACGCCATTCATTTCCTGGGCAGTGCCGACAACATTGTAGGCATTGTAGGTATCGGTAAAATTATCGAGCTCATCCGAAAGGATAAACAGGCTGCTGACACCACCGCCAAAAGTGATAAACGGCTGCGCTAACAGCGGGATGCTGAACATCCAGCACATCAACAAAGTGAGTTTGAAATAGTTCATGTGATCGATTTTTTGGTTGATTGTTGTTTCATTTTCGTGTGGAATATAGCCCGTTGAACCTTCAATTGCTATCAAATTTTAACGCTGGAATCGATGCATTTTTGACAATTTCACCGCCAAAAGCGAGACAACTTGTGGAAATGTGCAGGATTGTATATATTTTTGAAATGGAAATCGACGGTACAGCACGAATGCTGAGGTTCAAAAAACAACCGGTTCAGCAACAAAGGAAAGCTTATGAAACCCGTTTTTAACATCCTGTTTTTATTAATGATATGCACCATAACTCTGCAGGCGCAGCGCTATCTGGGCGTTAGCCCGACAGAATCCGGCGGACCGCTGATGCCGGAACAGGCCGGATACGATGTTATCTTTTACGATCTGGCGCTGTCTGTGAATCCGGCGGACAGCTCGATTGCCGGCGAATTGACGGCAACCGCGCATATCGTGCAGCCGCTGGAATGGTTTGTTCAACAATTGGATACGGTATTTTCCGTAAAAAAAGTGGAAATGCTTACGGCTGGCGGATCAGCCAACACCATGCATTTTGAGCATCGCGACGGCGAATTGTGGACGCATTTTGGCGGTACTAAACAGCCCGGCGAAACCGTGCAAATCCGGGTAAACTACAGCGGGAAACCACGCGTTGCCCAACGCCCGCCGTGGGTCGGCGGATTCACATGGGCGAAAACCGAAGACGGTCAGCCGTGGATTGCCACATCCGTTCAATCCGACGGCGCGGATTTGTGGTGGCCCTGCAAAGATCACCCGTCCGATGAGCCGGACAGCATGGCGCTGCACATCACCGTGCCGAAACCGCTGGTGGTTGCCGCAAACGGGCGTTCACTCGGTCACGAAGCCAACGAAGATAACACAATGACGTATCACTGGTTTGTATCCACGCCCATCAACAATTATAGTATGGCGATCAACATTGCACCGTATCGCACCATCGAGGAAACCTACATTAGCGTTAGCGGCGATACTATTCCGGTAACGTTTTGGGTGCTCCCGCAGGATTATGCCAAAGGCAAAATTCTGATGCCGCAAATCATCGAACATCTCGCGTGGTATGAAAAAATGCTCGGTCCGTATCCGTTCCGGGCTGATAAATACGGCGTTGCCCACACACCGTTTTACGGAATGGAGCACCAGACGATTATCGCATACGGCGCCAATTTTTCCAATGCACCGCACGGTTACGATATTTTGCATCATCACGAATTGGGGCACGAGTGGTGGGGAAATCTGGTGACGGCGCTCGACTGGCGGGATTTCTGGCTGCACGAAGGCTTGTGCAGCTACATGCACCCGCTGTATGTCGAGCATTTGCGCGGAATAGAAGCGTATCACAATACGATGGGCGGACCATTGCCGCGCATCCGCAATCGTGCGGCCATTGCTCCGCGAGATGCCAAAACAACCAAAGAAATGTATTTTCTGCCGCCGGATTATCTGGAATCCGAAGGCGATATTTACAACAAGGGCGTTTGGGTACTGCACTCGCTGCGCTATTTGATGGGCGACGAGGCGTTTTTTAAAGCGCTGCGGCGAATGGCATATCCCGATCCCGCGATGGAAAAAATAACCGACGGCAGCCAATGCCGTTTCGCAACGACGGACGATTTTGTGCAAATTTGCGAAGATATTCACGGTTCGGAGCTGGACTGGTTTTTTGAAGTTTACGTCCGGCAACCACATTTGCCGAAGCTGAACGTCACCCGTGCTGGCAAAACCGTAACGCTGCGCTGGGAAACGCCGGACGACCTGCCATTCCCGATGCCGGTTGAAGCGCTGGTTGGCAAATCTCGCCGCCGCATTGCAATGCCAAATGGCAGCGCAACGCTCGAAGTGCTGCTCCGCGACGAAGTTGTGCCCGATCCCGATAACTGGATTTTGAAGGTAAGTGAATGAAGGGTAAAGGATAAAAGTTAAAAAAACTTTAGTTAATATTCCGTTGACGAATTTGCTCTTCATCGATAACCGTGATTTTCCCAATTAATGGGATTTCACGGTTATTGAGCAAATCAAGTATGAGCTCGGCAGGATAATGTGGTACGAATTCTTTAATTCTCATAAAAACAACATCTTCAGGCTTGTATCCCATTTTGAAAACCAATTCGCCATAATCACTGTCAAAAGTCAAAATGATACGGTTTTCAGAAATAGCAAGCACCATTACTTCATGATCACTGATACTCGAATGCGTTAAACCAATATGAATAATATCCAGGTTTTCATTTTTGAGTAACAAATAACTTGATTTGGGAAAATTTTCGTTGGCAAGAAATTTCATTGTAAATATCTAATTCAAGCTTTGGTATACAATAATCCGTCTTTCATGCAATCATAAGCGTATGCAAAAACTGCCTGAATGTGGTCGCGATTCAATCTTGGGTAATTTTCAAGAATTTGTGTTTCTGTCCAACCGGAAGCAAATCGCTCAAGCAAAAATTCAACCGACAATCGCGTGCCTTTCACGACTGGTTTGCCGAGCAAAATTTGCGGATCAGAAACAATATAATTTTTCCAGTTTATCATTGAAATTACTCAAGTTATAAAGATTGCTTTATTTCCAAAATCAAAATAATTGAAAAATTCAATAAAGTCAAGTTGAGACAATTCCATTAAAATGAAAATAACCAAAGAACAACAACGCCTCAGTGAATCAAACGCCGGGAAAAAGAACTGGAAATTATGGGGGCCGTATCTCAGCGAACGCCAGTGGGGAACAGTCCGCGAAGATTACAGCCGCGATGGCGATGCATGGGAATTTATCAATTACGAGGAATCCCGCAGTAAAGCCTATCGTTGGGGCGAGGATGGCATCGCCGGGATTTCCGACGAGCAGCAACGGCTATGTTTTGCGCTGGCAATGTGGAACGGACGCGATCCGTTTATCAAAGAACGGTTGTTCGGGCTGAGCGGACCGCAGGGCAATCACGGCGAGGATGTGAAAGAATATTATTATTACCTCGATAGCACACCCACGCATTCCTACATGAAAATGCTTTACAAATACCCGCAGGGCGAATTTCCCTATCGCGATTTGTTGACGCAAAACGCCCATCGCGGGTTGCATTCGCCGGAATATGAGCTGATCGACACGGGAATTTTTGATGACAATCGCTATTTTGACGTGTTCATCGAATACGCCAAAGTTGCGCCGGAAGATACGCTCATCCAGATTACCGTGCACAATCGCGGCGATGCGGATGCGCCGCTGCACCTGCTGCCGACACTTTGGTTTCGAAATACCTGGTCGTGGGGACGCGATCCCCGGAAACCGGTTTTGGCGAAAAAGGGCAGCTCCGCTATCGCCGCCGATCATCACGATTTGGGCAGTTATTTTCTCTTCGCGGAAAACGCGCCGGAGCTGCTGTTTTGCGATAACGAATCAAATATTCAGCAGCTCTACAACGCATCAAATCCGGACGGATATTTTAAGGATGGCATCAACGACTATCTTGTTTGGGGCGATCAATCCGGTGTGAACCCCAAACAAAAAGGAACGAAAGCGGCAGCGTTGTATCGACTGAACATTCCGGCAAACGGATCGCAAACCGTTCGGCTGCGGCTGACGAATCGCAATATCGCAACGCCATTCAGCGAATTCGAGAAACAGATTCGCCAATGCCAAAAAGATGCGGATGAATTTTACGCCGATCTCCAAAAAAAAATCGCCACCGACGATGCAAAACGGGTGCAGCGGCAAGCCTTCGCCGGAATGTTGTGGACGAAACAATATTATTATTACGATACCAGCCAATGGTTGCAGGGCGATCCCGGGCAGCCGGAACCGCCGAAATCCCGCTGGAAGGGGCGCAATCGCGATTGGATTCACCTCAACAATGCGGAAATTATTTCCATGCCGGACAAATGGGAATACCCGTGGTACGCCGCGTGGGATCTGGCGTTTCACTGCATTCCGCTGGCAATGGTCGATCCGCAATTCGCCAAAAACCAATTGATGCTGCTCACCCGCGAGTGGTATATGCATCCCAACGGACAACTGCCGGCGTACGAATGGGCGTTCGGCGATGTGAATCCGCCGGTACATGCATGGGCAACCTGGCGCGTTTACAAAATGGATCAAAAACGCAGCGGGAAAAAAGATACCGATTTTCTGGAACGCGTATTTCACAAATTACTGCTCAATTTTACCTGGTGGGTGAACCGCAAGGATGAGGGCGACAACAATATTTTTCAGGGCGGATTTTTGGGATTGGACAACATCGGCGTGTTCAACCGCAGCGAGGAATTGCCCACCGGCGGGCATTTGGAGCAGGCAGACGGCACCGCGTGGATGGCTATGTATTCGCTGAACATGATGCGCATCGCGCTGGAACTGGCGGCAGAAAAACCGATTTACCAGGATTTAGCGACCAAATTTTTCGAGCACTTCCTTTACATCGCAGAGGCGATGACCAATTTGGGCGGCAAAGGCATTAATTTGTGGGATGCGGAAGACGCGTTTTTTTACGATGTGCTGCACACGCCCAACGACCAGTATTTCCCGCTGAAAGTGCGCTCGATGGTCGGGCTGATTCCGCTGTTCGCGGTGGAGGTTCTCGAACCGGAATACATCGACAAATTGCCGGATTTCAAAAAGCGGCTGGAATGGTTTTTCGAGGACCGGAAAGATTTGGCGGAGCTGGTTTCCCGCTGGCAATCGCCCGGCAAAGGCGAGCGGCGGCTGCTTTCGCTGCTGCGCGGTCACCGGATGAAGCGGTTGCTCAAACGCATGCTCGACGAAACGGAATTTCTCTCGGGTTTCGGGATTCGCAGCATGTCAAAGACCTACGAAAACAACCCCTATCATTTCCGGATGAACGGCAGCGAAATTTCCGTGAAATATTTGCCGGCGGAATCGGATTCGTACATGTTCGGCGGAAATTCCAACTGGCGCGGGCCGATCTGGTTTCCGGTCAATTTTTTAATTATTGAGGCGCTGCAACGCTTTCACCACTATTACGGCGATGATTTTAAGGTGGAATATCCCACTAATTCCGGCAAGTATTTAACAATTTTGCAAATCGCGGATGCGATTTCCGAACGGCTCACCCGCATTTTTCTGCGCGACGAATCGGGCAAACGGGCGGTTTTTGGCGATCATCCCACATTCCAGAATGATCCGCATTTTCGCGATTATTTGCTGTTTTACGAATATTTTCACGGGGATAACGGACGCGGTGTTGGCGCATCCCACCAAACCGGCTGGACGGGATTGATTGCCAAATTGCTGCAACCGCGGGATGAATAATTGGGTTGATTTGCTGTAACATTGATTACGAAAGACTGTTGGCATTTGAATTAGATTCCGGGACAAGTCCGGAATTACAACATTCATTTTTGTCATCCCTGTTCCGATGGCGCACCATTGGGACAGGAATCCCCTGGCTATACCTTATAAAAACACACATTTAACATCACCAGAGGCGAGGTGAAATCATGATCGTTCCTGTTGAAAAAATTGACGACTCTTACATCGTTCGCATTCCCAAATCCATCTTAAACAAAATTGGAAAAATTGAAACCGTTGAAATTCAACTCAAAGATAATGCGTTGATTATTCGCCCGATTGAACATCCCCGAAAAAATTGGGATGCTGCGTTTGCAAAAATGGCAAAAAACAGAGATGATCGCTTACATGATTTTGATTCGCTTGACAATGCGGAATTCGAAGAAATTGAATAACAACACAGGATAAGTTAACAAACATCAACCGCTTCCCTCTTCTTTTTCCCGCATTTCCCGGAGCTTCCATTGCTGAATTTGCACCTGTTCCTTCACCAGTTCCAGCGCCTGCACCAACGCCTCGTTGACAATTTTATCGATGCGTTGATCTTCCTCTTCCATCATTAGCGCGTCGATGGTAATGTCCGCAACTTCTTCCACAATCGCCTGATTTTTGGATGAGCCCAAATCTTCAATCAATCCACTGATGGTGTTGAATGTGATATCGCTGATGGCCTTTTCCAGATTGCCGGAAATGACTTTGCCCACCACCGGAATCATCCCGATTGCGGCGATTTCCGGGTTGTTCTCCACAGCATTTTTGACCCGCAGATGTAAATATTCCCGAAAATCCTCTTTATACGCTGCATGTGCATTGCTGGCAATATGCTGCAAACGGTGCGATAACCACAGCACAATACTCTCCTTTTGCGGCAGCACAACTTCCTGAATAATCCGGTCGGTTACCGGGCTGCCGTCGCGGATTTCCGCCTGAACATCTTTGATCACGTTTATCACCACGCGATCGGAAATTTCCTCGACTACCACATTCGCATATTTGTTGAATTGGGCGTATAGGTAAGTTCTTGTAATATCAATAATTTGTAGCCGCTGCAAACGGATGATAATCCCGATAATCCGCAGCAATCGCAAAAAGCGCAGCGAGCCCACCGGAATGCAACCGATCAGATCGTACCAATGAATAAACGGGTAGAAAAACCATTTATAATAAGTGCGCCGATGAATGGCAATTCCCCATCGCAAAAAGAATTCGATGAGAAAAATTGCCACAAATCCGAGATCGATCATCGCAAAATCGGCGTGAATCCGGTCACGGTAAAACACAAAAAAATTGGGTAAATAAGCACTCAACACTTTTTGAACGGTAATGCTCAGAAAAATCCAGTCGAAGATAATCAGACCCAGATTTAACAACAGCAATACCAGCATCACCATATCGAGGATCAGCAAATGCGTTTCGCGTTTGTCCCGTTTTTTCATTAAAAATGGCTTCCGTCAAAAAAATATTATGGATACGCAGCAACCCAAATTAAATTGATGCATCAAATTTAACAAAATCAAAATCGAATTCGTGACCGAAAACGTCCATCTGTTATCAAAAATAGACAATTATTTAACAATCCATAGTTATTTGGTTCAAAATTTACAACGATAAATCGAAACAAAATACGATCTTTGCGTTTAATTTAAGACATCCCGATGGAACGGCCGCAAGAAAGCACCGCTCCAGATAATGTAGATTGAGTTAATAAAGGGGCATTATTTTATGAAAAAATGGTTGATTTTATTGATTTTAGGCATTGCAACAGAACTGATGTTCGCTCAAAGCGATTCAACAGATATATCATTTGCAGAACTGAAACCCGAGCCGGAACACCGCCGGGTGAGTCAACTGGTAACCACTATTCTTCAGCGCAACCACTACCAAAAAAAGCCCATCAACGACGAAATGAGTTCGGAAATGTTCGACCGGTTTTTTGAAAAACTGGATTACAACCGCCTCTATTTTCTGGCGTCGGACCTTGCCGAATTTGAACCCTATCGCAATGAATTTGATGAAGTTGTGCGATCCGGACAGGTGAGCATCGCTTATGATATTTTCAACCGGTATGAGCAACGCGCATCGGAACGGCTGGAATTTGTGTTCGCCACGCTGGAATCGCCGTTCGATTTTTCCACAGATGAAATGCTCGCGCTGGACAGAGAAGACGCACCGTGGGCAAAAACCACCGGGGAATTGGATGATTTGTGGCGGAAGCGCCTCAAAAATCAGGCGTTGAGCCTGAAATTGGCCGGAAAAGAGCCGGATGGCATCGCCAAAACGCTGACCAATCGCTACAAACGGTTGGAGAAAAATATCTCGCAATCGCAAAGCGAAGATGTATTTCAAATTTTGATGAACTCCTTCGCGGAATCTTTTGACCCGCACACCAATTATTTTTCGCCGAAAGATTACGACGATTTCAAAATTCGCATGAGCCAGTCGCTGGAAGGCATCGGCGCACGACTGGTCAGCGAAGATGATTACACCCGCGTGGTGGAAATCGTGGCCGGCGGCCCGGCGGATAAAAGCGGCTTGCTGCACCAAAACGATAAAATTATCGGTGTCGGGCAGGATTACGACGGCGAGATTGTTGACGTTGTCGGCTGGCGCATCGACGATGTGGTTCAGCTCATTCGCGGCAAAAAATCTACCGTTGTGCGGCTGCAAGTGCTCGCGCATGATGCCAAACCCGGCGTTCCGCCAGATACCATTGCGCTGGTTCGCGATAAAATTAAACTCGAAGATCAGTCCGCAAAATCGGATACGCTGCACATCAAACACAACGGCAAAAATCTGCTGTTTGGCGTGATCACAATCCCCACTTTTTATTCGGATTTTGACGCCATGCGTCGCGGCGATAAAGATTTCAAAAGCACCTCCGGCGATGTCGCAAAATTGCTGGAAGAGTTGAAAACCCAAAATGTGGATGGCGTGATCATCGATTTGCGCCGCAACGGTGGCGGATTTTTGAACGAAGCGGTCGATTTGACCGGTTTGTTTATCGATCGCGGTCCGGTGGTGCAGGTCAGCTATTCGGACGGACGGAAAGAAATTGAACAGGATAACGCATCCGGCGTGGTTTACGACGGCCCGCTGGCGGTAATGGTTGACCGGCTGAGTGCATCCGCATCGGAAATTTTTGCGGCAGCCATTCAGGATTACGGTCGCGGATTGATCATCGGCAGCCAGACATTTGGCAAAGGTACGGTTCAACGCCCGATCGATCTCAATCGTTTTATTCGCGATCCTGAACTGAAACTCGGGCAGATCAAATTGACCATCGCCAAATTTTACCGGGTGGACGGCCGCAGCACCCAACATGCCGGCGTAACGCCGGATATCAACTTTCCGTCGCGTTTCGGCGCAATGGAAATTGGCGAAAGTTCGCAGCCAAATGCGTTGATTTGGGACCAGATTGACGGCGTGCCGTTCAACAAAGCCGGTGATTTTGCAACGCTGGTGCCGGAATTGCAAAAGCAGGTCAACGTTCGCCTGCAAACCAATCCGGAATACGCCAAATTACTGGCGGAGCTCGAAGAATTTGAGCGTCAGCAGAACGAAAAATTTATCTCGTTGAACGAAGCCATCCGCCGCGCCGAAGCCAAAGCAGATAAAAATGAAGAAGAGGAAGATGCCGTTCACGACAGCACAGAAGACAAACACAAAGATTTGGTGTTGACCGAAAGCGCGCATGTGCTGGGCGATCTCGTCATTCTCAAAAAAGCAAAATTGAGTGACAGACAATAATTTCGGGCGTGTAAGCGGATGGCGCGCAGTCTGCTCAAAAATGCTGCCGTTTTGCCGCAAGAGATCGAGCTGAAAAAAGAAATTGAGTTTTGAAAATGCTGCGTGCCGCTGTTGGTTCCGACGAACAGCGGCGCCGGCAAATTATCCGCGAGATCAACGAAAAAAGCACGTATCCGGAACTGTTGATCGAGCCTTCGAACACCCGCCATTAAATCCACACCCGCATTTTGCTGCAATCGTAACGCCGTTTTTGGCGATAACAAATCCGGCAAACATCCTCGTCCCGGCCCGGGCGTTTTTCTTTTCCGTCATATTTTTTGTTGAAATGCTGTTTCTTTTCTGCGCTGTCGCGTTTGATGACGATGAGAATCGGGAAGCTGCTGCGCTGTTCCGCATCAAATTGCGGTTCGACAAATTCATCCAGCTTATCTTCATTAAAAACATGGGATTGGCATTTTTCATCGAACCAGTAAAAAATGAATTTCTCCCGCTGGTACGGTTCGGGAATTTCGTCTTCCAGCGCGTTCAAAAACTGGTGCAGCGCTCGGGCGTAAAAATACCATTGTTTGGCGGAACTCACTTCGCCGATGGGCAAAATGCGAATCACGTTCAGCGGCAACCGTTCCGTCAGGCGAATGCCGTTTTCCGGCTCGACAACCGTCTGATTTTCGAAAATACCGAACAGCCGGTTCAGTGAGAAATAGCTGTTCTGGCAACTGATGTGGCTGAAATAATCGATGTTGATTCGCCAGTTATCTTCTTTTCGCTGCGCGAGATTGAGCAGGCGTTCGTGAAATTTGGTGAAATTTTCCGCACCCAAAATTTCTTTCAGTTTGGCTTTGAACAGCACAACATCTTCGTTTACGAGATCCATTTGCTGATCATCGATAAATTGCTGCAGATCATCCGCGCAGCGCTGCAGCACCACCGATTTGCTGTGCGCCCGAAATTCGTTGATCACGGCTGCGTTCAACCGGTAGGTTACCCGCAATTTGGGAAATTTGCGGAACTGCAACGCGTTCAGGATTTGCGCCATCATCCCGGTTTTGGCGCCATCCTGGCAGCAGACAAAAATTCTGGCGTTGGCCGGATTCACGGTTGGCTGCGCCGGCAGCTTTTTGTCGTCGAGCATTTCGGTGCAGCAGGCGTAGTTGCGGGCATGCCACAGCTCGTTGCGCACTGTTTGAGCAGGCGATGGTTCGCCATCCCCATCGGCGATATCGGGATCAGCCCCGAGCCGCCGGTTGTTGCCCGCAGCAACATAATTCTGATAAGCGGCAATCCGGCAAATGTTCATCGACGGGCAGGCAAATTTGCCATCGTGACGGGTATCGAGCAGCGTTTCGGTAAATTCGCTGATGGTATTTTTGTCTTCGTTGCGATCCTGTTTGGCAACCCGCCGGAGCACGTCGGTTACGGTTGGCGGTTTGGGATCGAGGATATTGTCCAGCACATCAATCGTAAATTGCTGCCGCAACGATTCCGGGTAGCCTTCCAGCGGATCGATCACATTTTCCACATATTTGCGCCCGTCCGTTACAAACATGCGCGCGGTGAGGCTTTTGCCTTTGGTTGAGGCAAACACATCCGGCAGTCCGTTGGTCGGGATGAGCGTTGCGTATCCGTTGATCATAAAACCGGATTGATCGGGATCGTCCAGCTTTATGTGCTGCAAATACTGGAACGCCGGCAGCGCTGGTTCGGTGATTTGCCACAATTTGCTCAACTCGCTTTCCACCGGCGGATCGAACGTGAGGCGCGCCAATCGCGCAGTGTAATCCGCCAGCGATCGCGGCGTATTCGGCAAACATGCGCTGGATTCCACAAATCCGCTTTGTTCGCCATTATTTTTTTCGCCGTTCGACTGATGCGGCATAAAGCTGCGGCGGGCGCCGGCAATCATTTCCGCAGCGTCCGAATGCGAATCGGTGATGGTTTCGCCGTGCAATTCCCGGCTAAAATGATCGAACCGGGCGTGCGCCGGATAACTCATATCCGATGCCAGTTTTTCGTTGTGCATCCGGCAAATGGCATCGTAAAACCGGGAGGAATCGCCCAGCGTCAACTGTTCGCGTTCGTCGCCGCGTGTGGTTGCGGAGAGGATGATTGGCAGCTCGAATGTTTTGCGTCCGGCTTTTTCTTCGCCCAGATAGCGCACTTTCAGCCGTTCCAGCGCACGGATAAAGCGCATCAGCACCAGCGATGATTTTTCCACATCTTCGTGATTTACCATCAGAATATCAGGGCGGAAATCGTCCAAACATTCTTCCAGCGCAGCCACATCCACATCGTTGATGATCTGCACTTTAATTTCGGGATTCAACGGATTATCATTTTCCGCCAGCGGAAACGGCAGCCGGCTGCCCGAAAAATACGATCCGAGCATGTGCGAGCCAAACGGGCGGAACTGCTGTCCGTCGTTGATGGACGGATATTGCCCGGTGCCTTCGTCCGTCAGCACCACAAATTTCAGGTTTTCGCGGGTGATGGTTTCTTTCATGTATGCCGAAACGGGCAGCAGCGACCACAGCGTTTCGATCATAAAATGATTGGATTTGTTGTTACCGACAATCAGAATTTTTGGCCACACATTGCCGCGCATGTTGCGGATCGCCCGCACTTTTTGCACGGTCGCCCACAGCCGGAAACCGAGCGTATCTCCCTGATTATGTTTGGGATAGACCAGCACAATTTGCCGGTGGCGCGCGCGATACGTGTAATAGGTAATCTGATTGCTGCTGCCCACACAAATGATGGCGGGCACCTTGCTGAGATTCGCGTGCTCAAAAATATGTTGCACACTTTCCCAATCCGGAATGGTGCTGATCAGCAGCCGAGCACGTTCCAGATTCCCGCGCGAAAACACAAACGGCTCGTTCGCTTCGCCGATGAGCACCGGCACCAGCGACCGTTTTTCGAGATAAATCACGTTGCCCTGCAAATCTTTGGTGCGATAATTGGCCTGCCGTGCGCCAACCACGCCGTATTTGCCAAGCAGCTGATTTTCGCTGGAATAGAGCACATCTTCCGGCGATCGCTCCACCACAACCACGCTGCTGCAAACCAGTTCCAGCCGCAAATCCGGCGTCACAATTTCCACAAATTGACGTTTTTTGGGATGAGGAAGCTGCTCATCTTCCAACAATTTTATCTCGCGATCCAGCACCCGTTTTCCCAAATTCCCGATGCCCATCAGCCCGATATGCCCCTGCACCTGCATGAGGTGATCGGCAATCCGGTGATTGAAGTATTCCCCAAACGTGATATCCGGCTGAATGAGCGCGTTGATCAACGGGCTGATCCACGCCAAAAAAATCCCGAAAATGAGCACCACAACATCAATCTGGATAATCATCCCGAGTTCTTTCGGGTGTTCTGTCGCCAGAAACAGCACCGGTGTCAGCAAAAACAAGACCGAAATGCCCAAACTACCGAACAGCAGAAAGGTGTATTTTGCGATCATCGCCCGCCAAAAATGGTAAAAATAATTTTTGGTTTTCATGAGAATGCCGAGCACATCGCGCTCCTGAAACGTAACCGGAATGAGGATATTTTTCATCATCCGGTTGGAGATGCCGGCAGTAAGAAAATACAGGATCGTGCAAAACAGCGCGATGCAAATCCAGGTGATCACAAACAGCCGGCGATTATCCCGTTTTTCTTCCTGAATTTCCGGTGTGTTTTCTTTCGAAATTTCATATTTGAGTCCCGCTAAATGGTTGTGCTGGTGATCGATCGAAAACAGGAATTCGGAAATAAAATTGAATGATTGGAAGGCAAATTTCAGCATCGATGATGACTGCGATGTGCCGGACGGTTGCGCAATTGCGGCAGAATCCGGCAGTATTTTCGGGGCAACCGTATCTGCCGAAACGATATCAAAACCGGCGAGCTGTTTCGACGTACACGAGAGATAAGTTCCGGCGGAACAACGGTTTATCTTCTGGTTTGCCGTGTTGGAAAGCGCCCACAATTCAATAAAAAAGATACCCAGAAACATGACAATCAAAATCAGCGATTCGTACAGGCTGGAGCGTTCCGGATTGCGCCGCTGCCTCGGTGCTTTGCCCATTTGGATTTCGTAAAATGCGGATTTTTTGTGATTTCTCCGGATGAACCAGAACAGAGCACCGATCACCGAAAACAAAACAGACCCGTAAATGATCTGGAATGTCATGCTTTCCGTGTAATCTGCGCCGGCAAAAAATAGTCCCACAATTTCATGCGGAAACAGCAGCACAAACAGCGCAATGGTCAGCACATTTTTGATCATTACCCAACGGTTTTCGCGAGGTTCCGGCCAATCTTTTACCGCCAAAAATTCCGGCACCCACAGCAACACGGAAAAAAGTGTCAGAATTGCGGCGTGGCAAAAAAATATTTTCACTTGCAGCCATCCGTCGAATTCTGCCCATTCCCAGTTGGCGATCACAATGCCGAGCAGCATATTTAGCGCAGCTGCACCGATTGCCGGAGCAATCACAAAATACAGCAGCAACTTCAATTTGCCGTATTTATCATCGCGCAGCGGATATTCGTAAATATTATTATTGCGGGTACTTATCAGAAAATAACGGGTAAACCAATTCCGTAAACCTGCCATAAATCTCCCCCGAGAAGCATGCGTTAACAACGATTCGAAATTTGTGTGGTTGTTTGTAGTTTAACGGGTTCGGGAGAGAGATGCAATAGTAAGAAAATAAAACGACGGCTAAATCAGGTGTGAAAAAAACGCAGTATATCGCGATAATGCAGCGCGCGCACGAAAATAACCGCGTTGGCATCCAGCTTTAATCCGAGGCGATAATTGCCAATTGCGATGCTGTAATAATTGCCGTTTTTGGCGATGGATTTCAACTCGCCGATATCTTTTGGCGAAGCTGCCGATTCAACCTGGCGAATGGTTAGCCGAATACCGCGCAACGCGTATTGACTGTTGATTTCCTGTAAATCGTTTAAAAACTGCTCTTTAAATCCGACGTTCATAAGTTGCCCTTAAAAAAATCAGCGATCGCAGTGCGTTTGATTAACGGCGTATCCTCTCCGGATTGAATGGCGCTGACCAGCGCCACGTTGTCCAGCGCATCTTCGACGAGTTTCACCAGCAAATCCTGGCGTTCTTCCAGCACTTCGACCAACGCTTCTTTTAACACTGTTTTTAGTTGATGATTATCGATTTTCATAACGCACCTTTTTTTCTGACGATTTCATCATCGGCAGCGGCGCAAATTATTGCAGGGAAAATTGACGAGGTTGAAAATGGTGTGGCGAAACGGGCGCTTCGCCACGGATTTTTGCCAATCAAACAAAAAGTTTTACAAACGATCTTTCCAGGGAATTTCCATGTTGAGCAAGGTTAATTTTTGCTCAAATTCCAGCCGCTCGCGATTGCGTTTCGGCTGTTCATCGGCGGATTTGGGCAGCCAGCCGAAATCGATGGCGAGTTGTTGCACTTTTTCCGAATCACCGGAATTGATGGCCTGGATAATCGCAACTTCCGGTCCGGTGAGCGCCTGCGCATTCACCCTGTAATCCAGAAATGCCTGCCAAACGATGGGGCACCACTGGCTCAAAATTTCTTTTCCGATGGTTTCCGCATAACAGCGGATTTCGAACTGGGCGTGTTCATCCATGCGTAACCATAAAAAATGCAACAGGTTATGCAAGTCCACTTTCCAGTATGCTTCGGTGTAAGTGGATAACGGCAGATCTTTCCGGGCTTGTTCGCGGGCGATACCGGCGTTCAGCCGTTCTTCGTAAATATCGCGGGAAAGCTGCTGCAATTCGCTTTCGCGTTTGGTGAATTGGGAACCGGTTGTTTCATCCATAAATCCGGCGCTGCCCTGGCGGTTGCCGGTTGCCTGAACCCGCCATTCGTTTGGCGGCGTGGTTTGGGCGGCATCGATAGCGATGGAATAGCGGGTGCTGTATTCGTTCACATTGGCGGTGCGGTGGCGAATCCACTGGCGCCAGCAATCCATCGGCACGCGGATGTGCAGTTTCAGTTCGCACATTTCGAACGGCGTGGTGTGCCAGTGGCGCATCAGGTAGCGGATCAATCCGCGATCTTCGTGGATTTTTTTGGTGCCTTCGCCATAGGAAACCCGCGCAGCCTGAACAATAGCGGCATCGTTTCCCATGTAATCGATCAGACGGACAAATCCATCGTCGAGCACTTTCAGCGGTTTCCCGAGAAGGGCTTCCATGGCTTCCACCCTGGGGCGGGTTAAATCTGTTGCTTCCGTGGACATTCGCATTCGCTCCGTTAGCGTTTGTTTTTTTGATGCAAAATATAGTCAGCCGAAAATCGGAAACCAAATTCTGAGACAAAAATTTCGCGGCACCCGCAGTTACGGCTGATGTTACCGACAGCAAAAAACCCGCCGGCAGATACAAGTATAATAAACAAAACAAGATACCGCATTTCCCGTAACGCACGTTTTACAGATATTTAGCAATTTATAAATAATTTCTGCGTTTATCCGCAAGTTCTCCAATTTTATACCGAAAATCTAAATTGCGACGTTTTAACAGACTCAAGCGATCATCAAAAGCGTCGAAGATTCAACAACAGGTGATGAGAATTTGATCACAAAATTGTGCGGCAACAGTGTAAAATGAAAAAATATGGCGATTTAAAACATTTTTCTAATCTGGTACAGTTTTTGATCGAAAATGGTGGAGGCAGCCAAGATATAAACCGGCTGTCCGATAACAGAAAACTCATGGTGAAAGGATTCACCACTTTTTTAACTTACATGCTATAACCCAAAGTTCAATCAAACCCTACAAGGAGGTATCTTTAAATGGGTCAACAGCAGCTCTTACTCATCGTTCTTAGTGTAATCATCGTTGGTGTCGCTATTGCCGTCGGTGTAACCCAGTTCCAAAGCAACGCTGTAGAATCGAATCGCCAGGCAGTGATCAGCGATTTGGTAAACTATTCGGCGAAAGCGCAGCGTTTTTACCGCACACCCACCCAATTGGGCGGTGGTTCGCAAAACTTCAACGGCTTTACCATGAGCCCGTTGGATACAGCAAACGCAAACGGTAACTACATTACAACCGCCACAGCACCGACCGGTACTGCAGCAATTTCGGCTGGCGGCACATTGCCGACCATTGGCTCGGCTGCAACCACCATTTACATTGCGGGCAGCGGTCAGGAAATGGGTAATAACGGTACAACGCCGGTAAAGGCATATGCAACCGTTACAGCGAACTCGATTACCACGACTATCTTGAACTAAGAAACTTGAAGTTAAGCGGGCGTGCGTAACGATCATTCAACGTTAGCACGCCCTTTTTTTGTCACAGGCGCAAATTGAGGAAACGGTAGGATGCCAGATTTTCGGTTTGAAGGAACAACGCTCAATGGTCGCGCCATCCAGGGAACAGTGGTGGCGGAGAGTCTTTCGGAAGCCAAAACCAAAGTCCGGAAGCTGGCGGATAAACACAAAGTTAAAGTGTCCGCAATCCAGAAGCGTAAAACCTTCCTTTTCAAAGCACAAAAAGCAGGCGAAGAACCTTTTAAAGGTGAACAAAAAGCCTTTACCAAAGATGAAGTTCAACGGGCATTGGAACGTTTGGGCTACAAGGTTTTGTCTGTCCAACCCAAATTAATCGATTTTAAACTTCCTCCGCCAGAAGCCGATGTGGTCACGTTTGTTCGCGTAAGCGCGGATATGCTGCGGGAAAACCTGCAATTCAACGAAGTGTTGCAGATGCTGGTGAACGATACAGAAAACGTCACGCTCCGCGAAGCGATCAAAGAAATAAACAACGACTTGCGGCAGGGGAAGGACAGCGAAGAAGCATTCATCAAACAGGAAAAAGCGTTGGGCACGTTTGCAGCACGGATGCTCGGTTTGGCATCCAAAAGCGGCAACATGGTGTCCATTTACGAAAGTACCGCCAAATTTCTGGAACGAAATGCCGAATTTAAACGCAACCTGAAAAGCGCGCTCATTATGCCGCTGTTCACCGTGCTGATTTTGATGGGTGCGGTGTTTTACTACGTCGGTTTTATTTTTCCCGAAACCGCCAAACTGTTCATGAAATTGGGCACGGAGCTGCCGCCGATGACTTCTGCCACTCTCGCGTTGAGCGATTTTATGGTGGATAACATCTGGATTATCTTGCTTTTGCTGTTCTCGGGTACCGGTTTGCTGGTGTATTATTTTGTTTTCAATCCCAAAGGGCGGTTTGTGCGGGACAGATATATTTTAAAAATGCCGTTTTTGGGATCGCTGATTCACAAAACGGTCATCGAAATTTTTTGCCGGGTGTTTTACGCGCTGTATAGCGGCTCCGGCGAAAACATCGATGCCATCAAATTAGCCGCTGAAGCCAGCGGCAATCGCTATTTTGAAAAGCAGATCAAAACCATCGCGTTACCGATGATGTTGAACAAAGGACTTGGGCTGGTGCAGGCATTTGAGGCTACCGGCGTTTTCACAAAAACGGCGCTGGCACGGTTCAACGCCGGTTCGGAAACCGGCACAGTGAAAAATTCCGCACTGCAAATTGCCAATTATTACGAAAAAGAAACCGTGTATAAACTGAAAAACGCGATCGAATTTATTCAGTTGACCATCGCCATGTTTATCATGATTGTGATTACGGCGCTGACCCTGATTTCCGCGGAAACAGCGTTGATGAAACCCAAAACACCCTACGGTTGATATCATCCGAACAACCGGACAACAGAATTTTGGGCAATATAAATTCAATAGAAACAGTCACTAAAAGACAGGATAAGAGAGTTAGTTTTGTTGCAAGGAACCGACAAACGCATGCAAGACAGCAATTACAAGCTGGGCGTTGCCTTGGTCAAAAAGAACATCCTCGATTTTGAAACGCTCCAGCGGGCGCTGAAAATCAAACAGGATGGCGAACCCAATGACCGGCGCAATCTCGCCCAAATTTTGGTCAAAGAGTTCAATGTTGACCACAATAGCGTGTATCGGGAAGTTGCGGAAATGTACGGCTTCCAGCAGGTTCATCTCGATAAACAGCCGTTGAGCGAAAAGCAGATTGAGTACATCCGCAAATTGCTCGATGCCCTGCCGGAATCGCTGCGCACCCTCATGGAAACCGAAAATATCATGATTTTCGGGCAGGAGGAAAAGCCGGGCAACAAACTGATCATCGTTTCTGTCGATCCGACCAACAACAATATTCCCACCCTTGCGCGGGCAGTTGGCGCCAAACGGTATGATGTGTGTTACATCAGCCCGGCAGATTTTAAAGCGCTGATCAGCGAGGTCGCACCAAAAGAGAATGAATTTCTGAAAATTCTCGAAGATAGCGATATCGAGATCAGCGAGATGGAAGATAAGGATGCCAACATCGAGGAAGAAGATCTCGATGCGGAAATCAACAAAAGCCTGTTGGTGCATTTGGTGGAAGGCATGCTGGTTGAATCGGTTCGCAACGGTGCCAGCGATATTCACATTATTCCCAAAGATCCCAAAACGACGGAAGTCCATTTTCGGGTTGACGGCAAACTGAAATTGTGGCATGTGCAAAAAGGCGTGCGTCCGGAGGCGGTTGCCGCGGTCGTCAAAGACCGTTCGCGAAATGTGGACCGGTTCGAACGGGAAGTTGCCCAGGACGGCTTTATCCAGCGAAAAATTGACGGTCACCACATCCGGTTTCGCGTATCCATTTTGCCGATTGTGGGACGGGAATTTCAGTACAAATTCGAAAGTATCGTCATCCGGATTCTGGACGACCGGAACGTCATTACCGATTTGAGCAAACTCGGCTTGCAGGGCAGCGCAAACGAATTTTTTATCAAAGCGATCAGCAAACCGCAGGGAATGGTTATTGTTACCGGACCTACGGGTAGCGGTAAATCGACCACGTTGATTGCCGCGCTGAGCTACATTGTTACGCCGGAAGTAAACGTGCTGACAGTTGAAGATCCGGTGGAATATATTATTCCCGGCGTTCGCCAGTTGAAAATCAGCATGAAAAACAATTTCGAGAAAGCCCTGCGGGCCATCCTCCGGCACGACCCGGATGTGGTTATGGTTGGTGAAATTCGGGATAAAGAGACAGCGGAAACCGGCATCAAGCTGGCAAACACCGGTCACTTAACGTTTTCCACGCTGCACACCAACGATGCGCCGAGCGCAGTTTCGCGATTGTATAAAATGGGCATCGAGCCGTTTTTGATTGCATATGCCATCAACCTGATTATCGCACAGCGATTGATCCGGCGGGTTTGCGAACACTGCAAACGTCCGGCAAAAGATTTGCGTCCGGCGGTGCCGCTGGGTTTGGGATTCACGCTGCAGGAAATTCGCGATACCGTTTTTTACGAAGCCGTTGGCTGCGAACATTGCAACGGCGGTTACAAAGGCCGGGCAGCCATTCACGAGGCGTTATATTTTAGCAAAGGCATCCGCGATCTTATTTTCAAAAGCGGAAAAAATATTGACGAAGAATCGATCCGCAACCTTGCGGTAAAAGAAGGAATGCTAACCCTTCGCGCAGCAGCGCGGGAACGTGTTAAAGAGGGCTCGACAACCCTCGAAGAAATTGCCAAAGCAACCAGTTCGGATTAGCGCCGCTAACTGCAATACTTATTGTATGTTACGGCAGGCAAACAGAAAACCAGGGAAGGTGAAATGGGAACCGGACAAACCATATTATCCATCGGAGCATTGATGATGCTCTCCTTTGCGGTGCTCAATTTGAACCGGAGCATCAGCAATGTGGATATCTCAATTTCGCAAAATAAATATCGCGCAGAAGCATTGGCCCTGTTGAACGCCCACGCCGAAGCCGCCAAACGCTACTATTTTGACGAAACCACCCTCGATACCACCAGCAATAAAGAACTGACCGATTTTGCGGAGCCGAACGCACTGGGACTGGACATGAACGATTTGGGCGTGATTGACGACTTTGATGATTACAACAACTTAACCATCCCGGACACGGGGCTTAGCGGTGTGATTTACAACGTCCAATTTGAAGTTGATTATGTCACTTTTGCGGGCAATCAGATGGTTCCGGACAACAACAAACAATTCCACAAACGCATGCGGATTTCCATTTGCGACGTTTTTACAGACCCGCTGCTATTTCGCGTAACCGCCAGCGGCATTGTTCGCGATACAATAAGAATAGAATTTGTAAACAGTTATTGGTTTTATAATTAGGTAAAAAAATATGTCATCCTATTTAGACATCCTTAGTGGAACGATTATCGGCGGAATGGTGATGTTAATTGCGCTGACAGCATCGGATCTGGGGCTGCGCAGAATGTATAACCACAACGCCGACGAGATTCTGCAAAGCAATCTCAAACGCATCACCCAGGTGATTGAATTTGACCTGCGGAAAATGGGTTTCGGCGTGCCGGATGACGAACTCCCGAATATTATTCAGATAAAAGACCCGGATCGCCTGAAATTTCTCGTTCAATTGAACATGGACACCGACACGTTTTACCCGGCAGCCGGAATAACCACCACAGATTCGCAGGTGGACACATTAGAATACCGGATCCAAAACGGCACAACCATCACCATTGCCGATTCCAACGTGGTTTTATACGAAGTTGTTCGGCTGGTAAAATTTAATGGCGCTGCCACGCAAACGCACTCACTCGGGTTTATCAGCAACAACGATGTGTTTACCTATCTGGATCAGGCCGGAAATGAAACAGCACTTACACCGGCTGTCCGGATGATTGAAATTTCTTTAGCCGCACTAAACCCGCAGGTAATGATTACACCTGAACTGGTGAGCGCCAGCCTTGGCGGCATCGCGGATGAAGATTTCCGCCGGCAGGAATTATTACGACTGTTACAACCGGCATATTGGCAAAATCGCCGGCTGATTTCGCGCAACTTGTTCCGTTAATCTTAAACCCGTAATTGCAGTTTTCAGGATAGAGTTATGTTTGGAAAAGGTGCTATACTAATCGTTATGAGCTTCACAATTTCGTTCTCAATTTATCAATTGAAAATGAGCCGTGCAGTGTTCAACTCGATGGACAGTTTCAACCAACAATATGTCGATAACGAACTGTATCACGCCAAACTGAGCGCAATGAACGTGGGTGTCAACCGGGTTTGGGATGAAAACATCACTTCCGGCAGTTTTAACGTAAACGCGGACGATTGCAGTTCGATGGTTTCCATTACTCCGGTGGGATTAGACACCGTAAAATTGAAAGTTATCACCCGGACAAATATTTTTGACGAAGACAACTTTGCCGTCAACGGCGCATTGCTGGAAAAACGGGATTCCGTCATCGCATTTTTCAAATACCGGTCACCGGTGTCCAGCTTTTTCTGGTTCACGGAAAACGAAGGTAATGTTCACTGGGTTTCCGGCGATACGGTTTGGGGACCGCTCCACACCAACGGATTGCTGAAAGTATCCGGTTCGCCCGTTTTCAACGGAAAAGTTACCGCAACACTCGGAATAACGCCGCTTCCGACCGACCCATCCAACACTGCCAGCTATTTGGGCGGTTACGAAATTGGCAACTCCAACGTTGTAACCACCGATATGTCCACCATTATCACCGCTGCAACCACCGGAAACGGCGCCGCGGCCATCAATACCCGCTCGCTGTATGACCGGGAAATTACCCTCGAATTTCTGGATGACGGACGGGTTATCCGCACTGTCGAAACCGATCCGCCGGACACTTTGGCGCTATCGGTACTGGCGCCCACCGGTGCGCTGTACAGCACGGAAACCGTGCACGTAAAAGGCGATTTTAACGGAGAACTAAGCGTTTATACGTCGCAGAATATTTACATCGAAGGCAACCTGGCTTATGCCGACGATCCGATGATCAACCCGCATTCCGACGACATGCTTGGGCTTATCGCCGGGCAAAATGTGATTGTTGCCGACAATGCCGATACCCAGGGTGACGTCACAGTTCAGGCATCCATCATGGCGATGACGGGCAGCTTTTTGGCGGAAAATTATAACACCCGCGCCGTCAACGGATCGCTGCGGTTGTTGGGCAGCATTTACCAGCAGGATCGCGGTGCAATCGGCACATTTGACTGGGGAACCAACAACATTCTCAGCGGATTCCAGAAAAATTACCGGTTTGACGACCGGTTAAGTTCTGCCGCACCGCCGTATTATCCCTTTGTCCGTAATTTGCAATTGATCGCCTGGTGGGAATAATTCCCTCACCCGTTTAAATTTCTTTTTCGCAACATCCACCCCTATTTTCTGCTAATCAAGCGGCTTTGGATACCGATATTAATAGATATCGAAATATTTAACGTATGTGAGAGTTACATTGGAACTGAATCAAAACATCGTTACACAGGCACAAAACGTACTGCGGGCATGCAGCGCACAGGTGCCGCCATCCCTTTACGGGTTGGAACGCATTATTTTTCTCTGCCGGGATGTGATGAGCAAATTACCGGAGCAGCAACGCCAAACGCTTCGAAACCTGTTCGATACGTATTTGGAAAAAATGCGCCAGCTCGAAGCATCGGATATCGATATGGGCGGTCCCGGCGCCAACGGCCAAATCTGGCTGCGGATTCACGGCAACAAACGCCCCGCGCTCGATTTTGGTTTGTTGACACTCGAAGAATCGGACATTCTCATTCTGGCGCTGATCTCTGCGCAGGAACGCGAAATCCTGTTAAAAAATATGAACTACGATTTCTCGTACGTTGCCAAACACGCGGATCAGAAAGATCATCGTTTCCGGGCAACCATATATGTGGAGCTGAATCATCTGGCGCTGAATATGCGGGCAATCAACACCCAAATCCGCCCGTTCCAGCAGTATCGTTTTCACCAGAATGTAACCAAATTGCTGAGCTTATCGCACACGAAAGAAGGGCTGACGCTCATCACCGGAATAACCGGCTCCGGCAAAAGCACCACGCTGGATTCCATTGTGGACATGAACAACCAGCTCGTAAATGCGCATATTGTCATCATCGCTTCGCCGATTGAATATGTTCACAAATCCAAAAAATGCACCATCAAACACCGCGAAGTCGGAGCGGACACCACGTCTTTCAAAAACGGTGCGAAAGAATCGCTCCGGCAGGATCCGGACATCATCGTTATTGGCGAAATGCGCGATGCAGAAACGATCATCACCGCGCTGGAGGTTGCAGATAGCGGTCACAAAGTATTCTCCACCCTGCACACCTCATCGGCTGTGGAAAGCATCGATCGTATCATCGGCGAAATGCCGCCGTTGGAGCAAAACAGGGTGCAAAATCGCCTCAGCGATATTCTGCGATGCGTTATTTCGCAAAAACTGGTGCCCAGCACGGACGGCCGCCGGGTGCTCGCAAAAGAGGTGCTGGTAATGACGCCATCTGTTCGCGCGGCAATCAGAAATGAAAATATTCAGGAAATCTATCAAATGATAAACGAGGGAAAAGAATACGGCATGATTACGCTGGAGCAGGATTTATTGCAGCTTTACCGTGCCCGGCAAATCACCCTGGAAACCGCGCTAAACTACGCAAACAATAAAAGACGCATGAAACAATTGCTCCACGATAAGCTGTTGTTAAGAAGCGTGTAAAGTTTTGCCGGTTTCTTTCGATATAATATTGTACTCAAAAGGGATTTTTGGAAAGGATCCAGAATAAGGTTAGGATGACCAATGGGAAAAAAAGCAAAATATGCTGTAGGTGTATTTGTAGAAGGTACCTACCTCCACTTTGTTTGTTTAATGCAAAAAGATGGCGATGTTCGGCTGGTTGATGCGGAAATTTCCCGTATTGCCGTCAAAATGGAAGCTGTTGGCGCAACACGGGAGCTGATACCGGATTATTCCGATGGGCTGGATGGCGATATGGGCAACGATATGGAAGGAATTTCCCTATCCAACGAACTGTCCGGACCGGATATTTTACTCTCCGATGTAGAAAATGAAATAGTGGAAGCCAATGCCGAAGCGCTGGGCGCGCTGCTGGCAAAATACGCTGACAAAAAATATAAAATGGCCGTCAGCCTGGCCGAACCACAGATCTATTACGCCTATTTTAATTCCGACTGGAATCTGAAAGGCGAAAAGCTAAAAAAACGCGTTATTGAAGAACTGGCGAAAGTTCGTCCGGATGCGGATTTACTAAAGCCACAGGATATCAACCTCATCAAATTGCAGGATGGTCGCCTGATGGCCATCGTCCGTGATGGCGAGATCAGCGTTATTGGCGAGCTGGAAGCGGCAGAACCGGGTATTTCCAAACGCATTTCATTTGTGGAAAGCGCCGAAATTTCGCTCGTTAACCTCATCAAACAAAGCTACCAGTTTCCCGAAGAAACCATCAACCTGATTATTTACATCGGGCATGAGTTCAGCCGCCTCACCTTTATGCGCGGTTCCGAAATTGTTAACATTTCCTATATTATTGGCGTCGGGCTCGATTCCGAAAATATCGTGAATACCATTTACAGCCGTATTTTGCTGGAACAGGATAACCTGAACCTGCCAATGCTCGATCACGTCATCCTCACCGGTCAGGCGTTTGATGCGGGCATCGACGATTTTCTGCGCCAAAAATTTCCCACGGAAACCGTTATCGAATATATCAACCTGCAACAGCTGGGGCTTGCCGGCAGCGATCCGCTTTCCTCGCGATTTGCCATTCCCATCGGCTCCGCTTTGCGCGCGCTGGATGATAAATCCAAAAATTATTATGTTATGGACCTCACCCCGCATGAGGTAAAAGAGAGTAAAAAGAAGTTCAAACTGGGAATTGCCGGTTGGCTGATATTGGCGCTGATCCCGATAATCACCTTTTTCTCAACCATCAAAATTGCCGAACAGCAAAGCTTGCTGAACCAGCAGGAAATGCAAATTCGCTCCAAAAAAGTGGAATTGGCCGAACTGCAGGAAATGGAAATGCGGCTTAACCTGCTCCGCCAAAAGCTCAGCACTTTCGATAAAACGCTGGGCGTGCTCGATTCCATTCCGCTGCACAATAGTACATGGAGCCAGTTTTTAGCGCAAATTGCCAACGTCGCCCAAAAAACCCAACATGTGTGGATTACCGACGCATCCCGCGAAGGTTTGGAAAAAGTGGTCATGAGAGGCTATTCCGTCTATCGCGACAAAATTCCGCTGTTCGTCAATTCGCTGGAAAACGCCCGGCTAAAACGGGTGGAAGTTCAGGAAATCCGCGACAAAACAGTCTATAATTTTGAACTTGAAATATTTATTGATCAAAAATCATTTGCCCTGAATCGCGCAAAATAAAGAGTTAGCCATGAAACGGTCATGTTTACATTATAATTTTGAAAGCCGGGGGGAGTAGACCGTGCAATATAAAACCAGAAATCTGATTGTGTTGTTGAGTGTTATGTTTATCGTAATGCTTTTTGGCGGATATTTCGTGGTTTGGTCTTACCCCAGCCGTATCGAAGAATCGCAAAATGAGTTGAATGATATCCAACGCAAAATTAAACAGCTGGATGGTATCGACACCGAGTTTTTCACTCTGGAAAAATTACTGTTGGAAAAAGAGGAAAAGCTGGCCAGCATCGATAAACAAATTGAAGCGGATATCACAACTGCAAATGTGTACGATTATCTCAACAAAATTTTGAACTACAGCGGTATTATCGAATTCAACCTGAGCTTCAAAGAGCAAAAAAACTTCGGCTCGTACGGATTCAATACATACAACGTGCAGGGCGACGCCGAATTCCGGCGGATATATAATTTTATCAACTATCTGGAACAGGGACCGCATGTTTACGAAATCGTCCGGCTGAAGCTGCAAGGTATGGAAAGTAAAAACGAAGAAACCGATAAAATGGAATTGATTCTGCCGTTCGATATGGAAATTAAAGCATTTTTCGCAACGGTGGAAGATTTGCAGAATGACGCAAAAAAACTTAGTGATGTGAAAGTGGCTACGGCGCAAGACCCATTCTATCCGTCAATATTGCGCAACTTGCCATTAAACACAGATGCATTACTGGAAGTGGAACAGGCATCGCTGAAAGCCATTATCCCCGGTAAAGCGTTGGTTGCGGATAACGGCGGCGAAATTCATGTGTTGCGGGAGGGTGACCGGGTGTATTTGGGTTACCTCACTCGAATCGACACAGAAAATAACCTCGTTGAGTTCACCTTGAACAAAGGTGGCATCATTGAAAAAATTGTACTAAATCTTGAATTCGATGCAAACAAGGATAAAAAGTGAGTTGGCAATGAAAAGGATTTTCATCATCGGACTAATTTTAGCGGGATTTTTCGGGAGCGCATATGCGCAAACCGGAATGCCCCGGGAATTGCGGAAAGTTTCATCCGCACCGGAAGAGATTGTATCTTTTCTGCAAACAACGTCGTTTAATCTCGCGATTGAATCACTCAATGATTTGAGCAAGAAATATCTCGGCAAAATAATTGTGGATCCGGAAACGCGGACACAGGGCATCGGGATTGATATTAACCAGATGCACTGGCTAACCGCGCTGGAACTGATTTTGAAAAACAACAATTTGTGGTATGAACAGCACGAAGATTATATCAAAATCGTCAGTACCGATAGCGATCTGCAATCGATGTCCAAAGAAGAACGCGAAGCGGTTGAGCGATTCAAAACCCGCGAAGTATCGATCTCGGCTGTTTTCTTTGAAGCCGATATGTCCAAATTGCGCGAGATGGGGATGAGCTGGTTGTTAAATCGCACCAACGATGTGAATTTATCGGCAACCAATATTGCCAGCGGCGGTCTTACTTTGGGTGACGCTTCCTCATCATCCAGCAGTGGCACAGAAGCCGGGAAGCTGTTTCAGGTTAAGTTTGAGCCTGCCAACCTGGCGTTTGGCGATGTCCGTGCAACTTTCGACGCGTTGGAAACTAACAGCGCCGGCGAAGTGATTGCCAGCCCGCAGGTTACAGTTGGCTCCGGCGAATCCGGACGGATTCAGGTGGGCAGCGATATCGCCGTTACCGTTCAGGATTTTGCGGGTAACTCGGTCACTCAATTCTTTTCGACCGGTTCGATCATCAAAGTAACGCCGCAGGTTATCGAACACGATTCAGTCGAATTCATTTATCTCGAATTAGAAATTGAACGCAGCAGCAGCGCCCGCGATGCCGAGGGCGGATTAGAAATCCGCAAATCCGTTGCGGAAACCAAAATAATGCTGCTGGACGGCGAAGAAACAATTATTGGCGGCTTGTTTATTAATGAAGAAGGCAACTCGCGAGCCGGTGTGCCATTTTTGAAAGATCTACCGTGGTGGTTTTTTGGCTTGCGTTATGTCTTTGGATATGAATCGACAAGTCTCGTTAAAAAAGAGCTGTTGATTTTGATCCGTGCGGAGCTATTACCGACATTGAAAGATCGTTACAAAGCCAAATTAGAAGGTCTGGATGTGAAAGATAAATTCCGGCTCGAGCGCGAAAAAAATCAGGATCGCATGAAAGATTATATGAATCAAGTAAAAGAAAAATAAGATTTTAGCAACATATTGTTTCACCTCAAAAAGCCGGGAGCTCCCCGGCTTTTTTTATTGCAGTCACACAACCGTTGCTGTTTGAAATGCGCTCCCCATCTGCAATCGTTTTTCAATTCATACGATCTTTTCACAATCGCAATAACGCGAACGCTCAACTGTTTTCGATTTAAATCAATTGCATTTTATGGTGTGTATATGAAAAATTTTCGGTGGGGGTAACAACACAAACGGCTATGAATTCACGTGAAAACATAGCCGGTAAGCATTTTTTAATTCCAAAAGATCAAATTATCGCGGTTAACGCAAAGGACAAAGTGCGGGTTTCCGCATCTTCAACAGTATTGGTAATTTCCAATGCTTTAAAGAAACCAAATGAATTGAGATTTTCGACATAATTGGCAAGTGATTGTTTGCCATCCGAGTAGGGTGAAAAAATTTCGCCATTTACCTGTACCCGATACTGATAGCCGCTCATTCGCAACATTTGGGCTTCCACACCCGACACGCTATCTTGCAATCGTTGAAATCCCATATTCACAATTCGGATATGTGAGGGGGTTTCATAACTGAACAATTGCAAAACTTCCAGCATTACCGGCTGTTTTTTATCATTCGTATGAAGCGTTTGAATGCTTAAATCGAGTAATTCCATTTGCTTAAACATATCGAATCCTTTCATTAATAAATCTGCAAAAATATTTACAACGAGTGCAAGTACTTTAAATCGTCAATAGCCGTCGAAACAATATCTCTGGGCTGTAAATACTAAAATGTGTTTGTGAACGTTTGTTATTCAGAATGAGAAAGTATTAAAAATGAACCAGGTGACGAATGACAAAAATTTCGAGCTTCCTTGCTCGCCTTCCCAGTTCCCTCTCCGTGTGGACTTGTGCAAAATTAGTGCCACCACATTAATAGCAATATTTCATTCATAATCGGCACATTTTTCCTAAAAAATATCATTTTCTGCCGAAATTTGCACATTGCCTGTCGAAAATTGCGACAGATATGATTCTGAATTTCGAATCAACGATGCAATAGGCATGGAATAAATTGACATTGTATTTGAATATATTTTGAGCTATCTTTCACAAGTTCTATTTAAAATATTATCCCAAACATCGATTGGTCAGGGAGTTTGCAATGATTACTAGTCTATTTTCCAAACAGAAGGCTATAATTATTTTAAGCATTTTTTGGGTTGGACAATTATCGGCACAATCAATATTTACAGACATTGCTGCACAGAACAATACACAAGATTTTGGTGCCGGCTTCGCATCGGCATGGGGTGATTATAACAACGATGGATTTTTGGATTTATATATATCCAACACAGATGGAGCAAACCTTTTTTATGTGAATAACGGGAATTCTGGATTTACTGAACTTGCAGATTCGTTAGGAATTGATGCTGAATCAAAATTCACCTATATGGGTCTTTGGGGCGACTTTGATAATGACGATGATCTTGATTTGTATCTGGCAAATAATGGATTAAACACTCTATATGAAAATGACAATGGTATATTTAAGGATGTTACAAATGTTACAGGACTTACTGATGCAATTAATTCTTATTGCGCTGTTTGGGGTGATTACGATCTCGATGGCGATTTAGATCTTTTTGTTGGTAATTTTGGTGGTGAAGATCGCTTGTTTCGGAATGACAACCATTATTTTGTAAATGTTGCTTCTGAAACAGGTGTTGATAATTATGGCTTTACACGTGCAGCGCTGTGGACAGATCTCGACAACGACGGTGATTTAGATTTATATGTTGCCAGAGGTTCAACGGGTGATGCACAAACAGATTTGCTATACATTAATGAAAATGGTGTTTTTACAAACATAGCAACGAATGTTGGAATTACTGAGGTAGATCTTTCATTAGGAGTGGATGCAGGAGACTTTGATAATGACGGCGATTTGGATATTTACGTTTCAACTCATTCAGGTTTCCCGAATAAATTGTATTTAAACAACAATGGCACATTTCAAAATATTGCTGCCAACAGCGCAGTTGATGATTATTCAGCTTGTTATGCTTCAACATGGGTAGACTTTGACAATGATGCTGATTTAGATATTTTTATTGTCAGAACACCCGATCTTGGTCCGATTTTATATCAAAACGATAATGACTTCTTCACACAAGTCCAAAATCAAGCCGGCTTTAACAGTGTAACTAATAGCACCGGAATGTCTTGGGGGGATTACGACAATGATGGTGATCTTGATGTGTATCTGCCCAACAGGCAGGGTGCTAACTTTTTTTATGAAAATGCAGGAAATTCAAATAATTGGTTAAACGTAAAATGTAAAGGTACCAGTTTTGAAAACCGTTTCGGGATTGGTGCAAAAATTAGGTTGGTTGCCGGAAATACAGTGCAAACCAGAGAAGTCAGGGCTGGGACAGGAGAATCAACTCAACATTCTATTGATGAGGAATTTGGATTGGGAAACACAACCCTCATCGATACACTGACCGTTTTTTGGCATGTAGCCGACACCTCAGTCACCCTCACCAATGTTGCTGCCAATCAATTTTTAGTAATAAATGAACCTGAAGTACCTTTAATTTCAAAAATTTATCCGGATAGTGGCTATCAAGGGTATCCACTTGAAATATCCATTTTTGGAAAAAACACACATTTTAATGAAGGTTCTGGAATCAACAGGATTTGGCTTGAAAAAGACACCAGTGAAATTGAAGCAATGAATTTTACTGTTATAAATAACACTGAGCTTCAAGCACTGTTCAGCCCACCGGCAGCAGCGGATACCGGTCTTTGGAATCTTTTTATTGCGTCAAATATTGATGGAACAATATCCTATCGAGAGTCCATCCGAATATTAGAGCCACCTGCAATTGTCGAAATAAATATCGATTCTGTAACAACAACTTTGGATATTGGTGATTCAATTGACATTAATATTACCATAACCAACAATGCCGCAATAAATGGCGACACCCTTACTTGGCAAGCAGAAATAACAACATTGGCTTCAGAAATCACACGGCAAAGTACTTCTCCAAATTCAGCTATTTTTAACAACAAAGACAATGCACAAACTTCCATGTTTGCAGCCTCAATTGCAACTTCAAATCATAAGACAATAAATGAAACAGCCGGGCTTATTAAAACCGAGACCGGAAATATCGCATATGGCATTGAATTGTTAAATCTCAATGCATTTGTAAAATTCGGCTTGAACAATCCTGAATCTTTGAACGAAATAACACCAGTGTCCGCATCATATTATGCCGGTGATTTTGATGACAAAGGAAATTTTTATGCTATCAACAATGCGTTCCAAACACTAGTTCATTTCGACACATTAACAGGCGCGGAAACAATTGTCGGCCCTATGGAAGCACTTCCCGGACATAGCTGGACAGGGCTGAGTTATAACTTTACAGATGGCTCCTTTTATGCGACCAGTTCCAGCGGCACCAGCTCCGCACTTTACAGCGTCGACCATTTTACCGGAAATGTAGTTTTGATTGGGGAAACCTCCGCCGCTCCAGTTATTATCGATATTGCAGTGGACAATAACGGTGTCTTATTTGCCCATGAAATTATAACCGATGCAATATATACAGTTGATAAACTAACCGGGGAAGTAAACTTTGTCGGCTATACTGGATTCGATGCCAACTACGCCCAGGGCATGGATTGCGACCCAATGAATAATGAACTATATCTCGCAGCATTTAACAACAATAGTTCAACGGCAGAATTGCGTAAAGTGAACAAAAGTAACGGACAAACTACCTTTATTGGTTTTATTGGCGATGGCTATTTTAATGAAATCTGTGCATTTGGCATTTCAGGAAATTCCTTGCCTTTTGCAAAAATCATCTCCGAAAAAGCAGGACAAATTGCTCCTGGAGATATCGGTGGGTTCACTCTGAGATTATATGCGTTAGACATACCCGATACAACATATTATGCCAATATCAAAGTTATAACGAATGACCCGTTTTCGCCAACAATTGAGATACCAATTCGTATTAAATCCAAAAAAAGTGTAAATATTACTCCGAGAAATTCCATACCTGTTAAATTTCAAATTAATCAAAACTACCCTAATCCATTTAATCCGTCAACCAGTATCGAATATGCAATCCCATACCCAAACCATGTAAGGGTAGCTATTTATAATGTTTTAGGACAAATGGTTAACAAATTGGTCGATGAACCACAGCAATCCGGTAAGTATAAAATCGTCTGGAATGGACGCAACGACACAGGCAACCCGGTAGCTAGCGGTATTTACATACTAAAATTTGAGGCAGGAGAATTCCAGCGTACTTATAAACTTATTTTGACCAAATAATGAGGGAGATTCAGCGCTGTATTTATTTCCTGTAAATGTTGAGATTTGAAAATATTTTCTTTTTCAACTTCAGGCTTGAACTTTTGATTCGATCTATTTCAATAGGTTCGTAAAAATTGATATAGTATAGAATAACCGGAAAAAACAAGACGATACTTCCTTTCAAAATTATTCTAAATACAAATGATACATCATTTAGAAACAACGTAATCAAGTATAAAACAAAAGTAACAAGAACTAACACCAGCAATCGTTTGATTTCATATTTTATCGGATAGAATTTTTGCACGACAAAATAAGCGAGCAATACAGATCCCAAGTTTGACAATACATTTGCACATGCGGCACCCACCATATCAAATAGCGGTATTAACATTAAATTCAATAAGATATTGAATATTACGACACTACCTACTAGCAATGGGATTAATTTCGTTTTTTGAACTATCTCCAACTGAAAAAATAACATTCTTTGAATACTCATTAACACGATGCCAAAAATTAATAATGGCACGACCTTATGAGCTCCCCAATATAAGGGGTCGGTAGCCAAAAGCTGGATTACGCCTTTGGCAAAAATCGAGACAGCCAAACCAATCCATAAAAGAATAAAAACAAGGTATGTCATCGTTTTCGAGAAGAAACGTTTGGGATTACTATCTTCTTTAACAACCCGCCATCCAATAATTGGTAAACCTAAAAAAAACGAATCGACAATAAATACTTTCAAAACATTACTGAATTTAAACCCGAGCGAATATAAACCGACCATTTCCAGTGTTGAAATTTTAGTTAGAATAAATCTATCACCAAGGCTTAAAACAGTAGATGTGATGGCAGCAAACATCAGCGGCAAGCTATATCGAATCATTGATTTTAGCGCTGGTGTGGCAAAATTAAAACTCATCCGGTTAAATAAGTATGGAATCAACAATAAAAATATTACCCCATTGCTGATTGCCGATGCAATCAAGATACCTTCTACCCCCATGCTTAAAAAAACTACAAAATAAATGTTTAACAAAAGACTGATGAGAAACTGAATTAATATCAAAATTGCGAAATATAGCGATTTTTCTTCTATCCTTAACAAGGTTAATGGAATTTTTCCCAAAATCTGAAATGAGATGGATATATATAAGTACAAAAAGTAATTACCATAAGCGGAAGAATCTAATAGAAAGGATGAGATCATATCACCGCCATATACTACCAATGGCAGTAAGCTCAAAGTAATTAAAATCAGTAATGTTGTTATAGAGAATACATAGCTTTTTTTCTGTGCCAAATCATCTGATAAAGTATACCAACGAAACAGCGCCGTTTGCAAAGCCAGTGAAAATAAGTGAACACCTAATAGGTCCACAACTTCAAGAAGCCCCAATACCCCATATTGCTCAGGTAACAACGCTTCTGTATAAATTGGCAGCAGTACAAATCCAACCAGCTTAGAACCTAATTTGCCAAGAGCAAAAATTGCGGAATGTGTTGCGGTGCGTTTAAGTTTATCTAACATTTAGTACATTCTTTAATAATATCAAACAGAAGTAAATAATTTAGATTCAGTCCGTTTCGTAAAAAACTTCAAAATTAATAAACTTAATAAGTTAAGCTTTAAAAATTAATATAAATCAAATAAATTATTGAAATCTTGAATGCATTAAAGGATTCGCTTAAATTGATCTGCTTTGAAACGATACTTTATTAGCGCAAAAACAGGTTGGAGAATTCCAAAGGATGTCAGAAAATACAACATCATTTCTTATTGATTTAGGCTGTGGCAGAGATAAATATCAAGATTCTGATTTTGAGGTCATAGGAATTGACCTTTGGTCAAAATCTGATGCAGATATTCGGGCCTCTTGTATGGATTTACCAATCCGCACGGGTGTGATTAAAAAAATTTACGCAAGACATTTTTTCGAACATTTCACATACGAGCAACTAAGATTAATATTTGAAGAGTGTTACCGAATCCTACAACCGGATGGTGAAATAGAAATAATCGTTCCGCATTTTAGTTGTATTTCTGCCTACCAGGATCCAACTCACAGAACGTTTTTTACAAAACGAACATTTTTCAAATTTGGACCAATGGGATTTAAGCCCGTTCAATTTGAATTTCATTGGTTTCGAAAGCCTTATACAGGAAGGTTTCCACAGCTTATCAATTCCATAAACAAATTCATCAACAAATTTCATACATATGAAAGATTTTTTGGGTTAATCGGAGGCGTGTATGAAATGCGCTGTATAATGAAAAAAGATCCCTTAATGCTGGATACTGAACATACCGATGGAGCAAAAATACTTGGCTAATTTCCCTGAAGAAAAAGTATCGATAATCATTGTAACCTACAATGCGCTGGACTATGTTTCAAAATGTGTGGAATCGGTTTTGGCAAATACGGATCCTAAACATGAAATTATCATTGTTGATAATCATTCAGAGAAACCGACGATCGATTATCTAAAATCGCTTCAGACTTATCCGAACATTAAACTCATTTTGAATTCTGAAAATCGATTATGGAGCCCGGGAAATAATCAGGGACTGAGAGCCTCAGCTGAAAATGCAAAATTTTGTCTGTTATTGAATTCCGATGTTGAGGTTTTCAAACCGAACTGGCTTCAGGAGTTGCAAGCCCCAATGCACAAATACAGCAATGTTGCAATTACTGGAACTCAATTCAATTTTTTGCCTATTCGCCCAACCTATGGCGCAATTGATGGTTGCTGTTTTTTGATAAAGAAAACATTGATGAATGACATCGGTTATTTAAACGAGAACTATCCCTGGAATGGTGCCGGAGCAATTTTCACTTATAATGCATGGGTAAAAGGCTGGTATTTCTATCATGTGGATCAACCCAATTTATTGATTCACTATGGTAAACGCTCTCGGATTAACAATCAGATTCAACTAAAAAATCAAAAAGTTGATGTAAAACATATTATGAAAGAATTGGGCTTAAAACCGAGTTACGATTTATTCGCATATGCAAAATTCAAATTGAATTCATTTAATATTAACAAGAAATTGGCTAAATATTTCAAACCAATAAACTAGGAAATTAAAGGGTATAACCAAATTTTTCTGCCAATACAGCGACATTTTTCAAGCCACTCTTTTCTGCTTTACTCCAATCTTTATATTTTGGAAATTCCCCTTTGACTTGTTGATTAACCGGATGTTTCAACAATCTTTTAATACTCTTTATATCAAAGCCTTCAAGCCCAATAAAATCATATACTTTACGAGTGATTTCTGGTTGCACAAATAAATCCTCAGCTTTTATAAAAAGCTGTTTGTCCAATGAAATTTTTGTCAGAAAATCAAGTATAAATTGATTGGTTTCATTCCATAGCCACCCATTTTTTTCGATAAGTGTATAGTTTGTCCATTTCTGAATTGTTTTTGGATCTTTGGGAACGATCCGCCCGATATCATGCGAATGGCCTTCTGAGTACCATCTCCGGCGAATCCCGCTGCGCACAAAGCTGCCCGGATGACGAACCAAATGGATAAAAATTGCATTTGGAAAAACGGCCGGAATTATGGGCGCAAAAAATGTGCTTTGGTTATTGGTTTCGATGTAAATTTTATCTTGTTTCGCGGCTTTCAGCAAATATTCCTCGCGGGCGCTTTTGAACACTTCGCTAAAAATTTCCGGGAACCGGTCAATTTCTTCATATGCCCGTTTTGATGGGCGATACAGCTCTGGTTTCGGTTCGTGATTGGGATCCGCATTCGGCGAAAGCAGCAATAATTCATTCAACAGCAAAGTGCCGCATCGACCGGTAGAAAGGACAAAACAGGGACGAACAGTTTTCCAGCCACATTTTTCCAAATCCAGCAAAAAAATCCGTTTTTCAGGAATCACTTTATCCGCCGCGCCGCGCAATAGCTTGGAAGTGTTTTCCAACTTATCTGCGGTGAGGATAATCACCCGTCTCAATAAATGCTTCATGGCAGCAGCCAGGACCTCTTTGGGATAACGTTTGTCTTGAGAATCACGCAACAAGCTTGCTATTTTACACAAAGATTGCTTTATTGTCAATCGTTTACTGAGATAGCGATTTGGTTAATTTTTCAAAACTTAACGGAAAAAGTATGCCTGCTTGCCTGGACAAAAATCAGTTGGAATACATTGTTAACTATTTTCGTTCCATTTATGCCGTTCCGGCTGAAATCCAACTGGGATATGGCACAGAGCATCTGCCTGTCAATGTTTTTGCATCCGCAAGCAACGTGTTTCGCAATCACAAACTATTGGATGAGCAGACGATTGTCTGGACAAAATGGCGGGATAAAAAAATTCCGGTTTTGTTTCCTGCCGCTTCCCATTTGCCATTGCTGGAAACTATCGGTGAACGCATTTTTATCCGTCACGATTTGTTCGCCAGTGCCTTTTATTTTTTGAGTGGCTGGCAAGAATATGTTTATATGCAACAGCATTCCGCAATCCGCTACCCGTTTACAGAGAGTCTGCAACACCGGCTGAAGATCATTCGGCTGCCGGTCGTCAATTATTATTTTGCTGTGCTGAAAGCCGCCATTGAGCAGGCATATTCGCTGAAGTTGGCAGTGCAACCCACAGCCGGACGACCGTATGATATTTGCTTAACACACGATATCGACGAAGCAACAACCGGATGGAAAGCCGATTTGGCAGCCACACTAAAACGAAAGCAATTTAGCGATAGCTGGCACATTCTCCGGGAGAAAACACGCGGCAACGACACTTGCTTTAACTTGCATGATATCAATGATTTGGAAGCAACTTTCGGCGCAAAAAGCTCATATTATTTTATCGCCCGAAGCAACGCCGTTTTTGCGAAAACCGCCGATGAAAAAGGCTTTGCCAGTGATAAAACTTCCCAAAAAACATACGACCCGGGCTATTTTTTCAAACCCAAACGCTCCGGTGAATATCGGCAGTTATTGCAAAATGCCGATTACGATCTTCGCATGACTAAAATTCGCCAGACTTTTCAAATACTGCGGCAAGCCGGGGCGGAAATTGGTATTCACGGCAGTTTTGGCAGCAGCATTTCTGAAGCGCAATTCGAAGAAGATATCGCACGGTTTGACGCACCCGTATCCGGCGGACGGTTCCACTACCTTTGTTTCGACATCACCAAAACATTCGACATTCTGGAAAATGCCGGAATCCAATATGATTCAACATTGGGTTTCGCGGAGTTGCCGGGATTTCGCAACGGCTGTTGTTTCCCTTTTCAACCATATAATATTCGGGAAGATCGCCCGTACCAATTGATAGAAATCCCGCTTATTGCGATGGATGCAACTTACCGTTCTTACATGAAACTGCCGTTATCCGACGTTCTCGCAGACATCCGGCAACTGTGCGATACAGTTCGGGATTTTGGCGGATGCCTGACCGTGCTCTGGCATAACAACTATTTTACACCCTATAAATTTGCTGGTTGGCGTGAAATTTATGAAGATATTTTGCAGATGGGGAAAACTGACGGCGCAGAAATGACAACCGGTGCTGCAATCGCAAATAACTGGCGTCAAGCTATTAATTTTAAACAAGATAGCCAAACTATCGAAACATAAAAAAAGCCGGAAAAATATTTTTCCGGCTAATAAATGCGTAGATATTCATTTGCCTGTTTCGCAATTTCAACCGTGTTAATGCGAGTTTGCCGGTTCAGAAGGCGTATCCTCCAAAATTTCCCGCTCACCGGATTTTAGCTCATACGGCGCTTCCGGCAATATAAACCATGCGGCAATGTAAGTTACCAACACCGGTAATCCGGCCGTAAAAAAGAAGAGCAAAATTGCCGCAAGTCGCAACACGTTTGAATCGATACCAAAATACTCACCCAACCCGCCAATAACGCCACTGATTTTCTGATCTTTTCTGGAACGGCTTAATCGTTTCATAATTTTTCACCTTTATCTTTGTTAACTCTCCAACACTTTTTTTACGTAAACCGGTACTAATGGTTGCAATATTTTACAGGTTAGCTTAATTGCGATTGTTACCACAACCCAATCTGCCATAAAAAACAAACCCCGCTCAAAGGCGGGGCAAAAAACAGTGTCAATTTTTTTACGCTAAAGCGATCCGGCGAGAATTTTATCACCGGAAAGATAGTATCGTTTTCGCCGGGCTTTTTCCTGCACCATTAACCGGGCATCGCAAATGCTGAGCGATACTTTTTCATTTACAATTCCCCGGATTTCGATATCCGCATTTTCCAGATCTTTCACTAATTCGTTAATGTTAGTGAGTTTCTCTTCGATTTCACGGATTTTTTCGGGGATCATTTTTTTCTCTATTTGCAAAGAATTCAGGTGCTCAAGCTCGTTATCGGTAATTTTGTTATCGATCTGCTTCATCACCAATTCATACATTTTTTGCTTATTTTCTTTGATCGATTCCTGATATTGAACAATCAGATCGTCCATTTCCCGTTTGCGGCGAACCAACTGTTCCCTGCGTCCGACCATCAGTTTGGTTACCACAGCTTCTTCGCTACCGGCAAAATGCACTTGAATGCCAAATAAACCTTCCGTTTCTCCGCCGATTATTCCACCGGTGCGCCCGATAACTTTGCGTCCGGCAGATACTTTGCATCCAATTAACTCAGTCAGAAAAAACACCGTATCATTCGCTTCGATGGTTTGATACAGCGCAAAGGTTAAAATTGTGTGGCGCTGCGATTTTAATGTCCCTTTGCCGCGTCCCACAAATCCGCGATGGATAATAATATCCCTGCCGGATTTGATACTGACATCTTCAACGGTGCCGTAAATTTCGACATCACCGGAAGATTCTATGGTGCTTCCGGCTTTTACATCGCCCAAAACCAGCACCGGGCGTTTTTCATCCAGCGAGCCAATTTCCGGACCCATATCACCTTTAACCACGGTATATGCTTGAACAGCAACAGTTTGCTCCACAAATGTGGCAAGCCCATCTGCCGTGGCGATAATCAAATCCGGATCTTCCGGCGAAAACGCCGTATTCGGGCCGGTAATAATTTTCGGGCGCTCCATGGAAACTTGTATTTTTGCCGGTATTCGCGTGCCGGTTACGGTCCAGCCATCTTGCGTGGGAACAGGTGGAATAATGCGGATCAGCGGCTTATCTTTGAAAACAAGATTCTGGTGTTTTAACTCCCCCAAATCCGAAACCTTCAACCGGTTTGGATCGATTTCGGCGCGAGAAATAAATTTGGATATTTCCCGGACTTCCGCCGCTTTTCCCGGAACCGGCTGAACGCCTTTGGCAATAACCATACGTTGATTCGGATTTTGGTCTTTTAACAGTTTTCGGGCATTCTCGGAAATTAGTCCGCGGGTAATATGATGTTCCGAGAGCAATTGTTTCAATTCTGACGCTATTTTCTGGAGTGGTTCAGAGAAGTTTTTGATGCGTGCAAATGCAGACATCCCATCTTCAGCGATCTCGATCAGAAATAAATCGGTCTCTATTTTTTGGGTTTGCTTGACAACAGTTGCGGACATTTAGCTCTCCATTGCTATTAATTCCCTCTTCCCCAGGGATGAATAAATATCTGAAAAATCTGTAATTGCACCTTCCGAAACAACAATTTTAGAAACCATTTGGCTTAATTGTGTACAGCTGATTTAGCCTTCTTGCCTTATAAAATTTTCGACAATTAGCCACAATTATTAAGAACAAATTAATATTGCCTGCCTCCATAACGGGCGTACTCTACTGTCCAAACGGACTCGCTAAGTGATTTATAAACATTTTTTAATCACAAAATGGAGAACAAACAGCTAATTGCAGATTTATGAAACGACAACCGAGACATTTGTTTTTTTGGTGGGAAGCAGCAGTTGGAAACGTAATCCTTTGTCGTAATCCCTGTCAACAGTAATATCGCCACCCTGCGATGTTAATGCAACTTTGCAGAAATATAGCCCTAACCCTTTACTGCGATAAATATTCGCATTTTTGAGCTCCAGTTGTGCCATTTTGTTAAACAGCTTTTCCCGGAATTCCTGAGGGATGGTTTTGCCTTCGTAAGTGATGTTCAGGGTGATATTTTCGTCTGCTTCGTTGTCAACGGCGTCGATGTGAATGCGGCTTTTATCCAGTGAGTGGCGGTAGGCAAAATCCAGAATGTTATCGATAATGCGCTCGAACAGCTCGGAATCCATATAAACATTGCGCAAATCTTTATCAACCTGCAGCTCTATCAGCTTTTGTTTGTTTTCCGGGAGATCGCGATAGCGTTTGATGGGCGCACGCAACATGAATGCCAAATTGATTGCCACCGGTTGTAGCATGTATTTTCCGCGCTCCAGCCGGCTGATGTCCAACAGGCTCAAAATCATTCGCAGCAACTGGTGTTTGCCCATTTCGATGCGCCGGGTGTATTTGTCGCTGTCAATGGCTTGGCCGCTTTTGTTCATCATTTCAATCATTTGCAGGCTGATGGATATCTGGTTCAACGGCGACCGCATATCATGAGCGATGAGTTCAGTCAGTTGCTCTTTTAGCCGGTCTTCTTCTTCGAGGGCACTTTTTTGACGCTCCAGCTCGATGTTTTGTTGTTTGAGCTTATCGTAATAAAATTTGCTTTTCAATAAAGATTTTACCCGCGCAACCAGCTCAACACTATCAAACGGTTTGGTTACAAAATCGTCTGCACCGGCTTCCAGCGCGCGAATTTTGTCTTTCAAATCTTTTAACGCGGTAATCATGATGATGGGAATGTGAAAGGTGCGTTTATCTTTTTTCAACCGTTCACATACCTGAAAACCATTGAGTCGGGGCAGCATAACATCCAGTAATATCAGGTCTGGCAATTCTTTGTTGATGTATTCCAGCGCTTCAACGCCATCAATTACGGATATGAGTTGATACCCGCTGGGTTTCAGAAAATAAGTCAACAGATCCAGGCTTTCGCGAGTATCTTCTACAATTAATATTTTTACCTGTTTTGGGTCAAAATCAATCATAACAGTACCCTGTCTAACAACATTTTCTACAATAATTCATTGCTTTAGATGTGGTAAACTAAAACAAATTTATCATTAATGCAATTGTTGGTGTTTATGGTTTTCTCAGAAACGGAGCAACATAGAAAAAGCGTAAGGGATGAATTGTCGGCAATCCACTGCAAATCTTTAACGGATTTACAAAATAGATCGAACGTTACCGTTGTTTCCCGTTTCCATTTTGATGCGCTTTGGCGAGGCGCAAAAACAGCTCCACTTCGCCTTTGCCGAGATTGGCTTCCCGGGCTATTTCATCGATGCTGAGGTGTTGGCGGTGTAAATCGAGTATGTGTGAGCGAATATCCCGTTGCCGGTTGGAATGCAGATGCATGGACGATAATTTGAGCGCCAGCTCCACCTCGCCCTGACCGAGATTGAGTTCCCGGGCCATTTTGCGGGTTTGGTCGGCGGATGTGTTCTCTGGATTCACCGGCTCGTCTTCGCCATCATTTACGGTATTTGCAGATGGACGAAATCCGTTTGCGGTTTTGCCGAGCAATTGGTCGATCAGTGCATCGACTTGCGGATTTGCATCGCTGTATTCACGACTTAAGTCGTTTAACTGCAAATTTTTACCACTATTTTTCGGTGCAGGTTTTGCAGGTTGAATAACAACATGCGGTCGATGCTCCCGGCTCGCTTTCTTTTGGGCTTTTTCGGCAGCAGCCTGTTGCGCAACTGCGGATTTTACAACTTTTTGGGCGTTCTTTTTGGCCATTTTGCGAACGGCTTGCGGTTTATTTTTGGATTTACGCAGCCGTTTGAAAGTGAACGGGATCGCCCAAGCCAGAAAGAGCAGCGGCAAACCCATCAAAATAAAGGAGAGCGATTGCGGAAAACCGGAAAGCATTTCCCGGAACTGCGCCAAATATGCAGGGGTTTCGTCGTCACTTTCTGCGACATTGGTCGCGGCGCTGTCCGCAGCGATAATTCCGGCAAAATCGATATCTTCCAGCAATCCGTTTGCCGGGGGAGCGGGCTTAGGTGATTGTTTGCGGTATTGCTGCTCGTATTTTTCGGCAAGTTTGCGATTGCCGTAAATCCGGTAAATTTTACTCAGTTCCCGGTAAATTCCCAGCGAGTCACATCCATTGGAGAGGGCAATTTTAAAATTGGTTTCCGCTTTTTGATATTCTTCATGTATCAACCGGATTTGCCCGGCTTTGTAAAAGACATAGCGATGCTTTTTCCGCGCCCGCGCCACCTGCTGATACAGCGATAATGCCATATCGTATTCACCCATTTGCTGATAATGCATCCCACGAAAGAAATCGTGTTCAACCGGATCGCGAAATTGAGCGTCGCGAATCGACAGTTCAAAACCGTTTGCCCGGGGATTCAACTGGAAATCCACAGGATGCAGTAAATCGATTATTAACAGTATGTTCTGGCTGTAAGGAATGCAGCGATAGCCAATCACGGCGGATAGCTGGGGAATTGTCCAATCGTCGCTTTGGATTTCATTTTGCTGAACGGTCAGCCCCGTAATTTTCAATACAATTTTGGTGGTCATCGCCGGAGGATCCAGCGCAACAACCTTTACGGGCGACTCGCTGCGAAAAGTGAGTACTGTTTCTCGATTGTTTTGTTGGTAGGAATAATCTAAACCGTATGCGGCTATTGTTAGCGCAATCAAAAATAACAGCATCCGGCCGGATAAATTTTTAGCCAAATGCCGCACATTCTGCAGGAGGCTACATGTGCTCTCCTGTAAATTGGGATATTTTTTCTGCTCCCTGCGCATATATATTCACGTCCTTATGTAGCCCGATGGGCACGTTAAACATCAACTTATTTCCTTGCGGGGGTGTGGCTGTCAAACTTGCTGCCCCACCCAAATGCCGGACCATTTCAATACTTGCGATCAGCCCGTAGTGGTCACCCGCTTCGGGATCTTCCAAAGCCTCCATAAAAGGCTTGCCGATATTTCTGATCAGTTGTTCATCCATTATCGGCGCAGAATCGCGGATCTCAAGTTCCAACATATTTTTTTCAGAACTTTTTACGCTGATTTTTAACTGTCCGTTATGCTCAATTCGCCGTTTGGCGCTAAGCATACCGCTCAGCACGATTTGCTGAAAAGTGATCGGATTTCCCATAAAAACCGGCACTTTCCCAATTTCTACTTCAATTTGAATACTACGTTTGTAAAATTGGGTTTTCACCAAATTCATCACAGCGTTGATGGTTGTGCTGATGTCTATTTGCTCCGTTTTGCTATCGCGGCTTGCAAATGACTGCAGCCCGCGAATAAGGTTCGCAATACGCATGGTCTGCGATTCGATAATCTCGAGGCTCTCTTCTGTTTTTTTTCCCATCCGGGCTATTTGGGTTCGCCCCATAATCACCTGAAGCGGGTTGTTTATTTCGTGCACAACGCCGCCGATCACTTCGGTTAACGCCGCAAGCGAAATGGTTTTTAGCAGATTATTATCTACGTTTGAATGTTGGGAATTGAGTTGGGTGGGCGGTGTAGATTGTGCGATTGATTGCACTTTTGGCGGCGCTGTTTCCAGCGCATTTTCCTGAATGGCTGATAGCCGCGCTTCCAATTCGGAGATCCGGGCAGCGGTTGCTGCGGGTTTTTCGCTTGCCGCTGCGCCGGTTTCGTTAAAATTGCTAATGAGCTTTTTAAACATCCCTGTTCACACTCCTTGTGATTTTAACCGGCGAATCCATTTGCCGGTTGTGCCGTTTTCAAGCTCCTTCTATCAACGACTATTTTCAAAAAAAATTAAAAAATATTTTTCTACTAAAGTTTTACAACCCTTGCTGCCGATAATTTGTCGGATATTCAAACATTTAGTGTTGATATTTTATACACTTTTTGGCATCAATCTTCATATTCACGAACAATCAAACGCTTCAACCGATCGATCGTTTCGGAGTGAATTTGGGAAATACGGGATTCAGATACGTTCAGAATCTTGCCAATTTCTTTGAATGTGAGTTGTTCGTAATAATATAATTGAACAGCAAGGCGAGATTTTTCGGGTAATTTTTTGATCACTTTAACCAGTAATGCACGCTGTTCGTCGTCTTCGATATTTTCCAGCGGATTGGTAGAAGTAACATCTTCGATAGCTTCGTACAAATTGTGATCATCAAAATTCGGGTTCGGTTTATCAAGAGAAATCATGGATGTTGAATTCAGTTGCGACTGCCAGTGCTGATATTCGGATTCCGAGATTCCGAGGTGCCCGGCAACCGTTTTATCGTTCACATCGCCACGGCAAGCTTGCTCAAGCTCTTCCATTATCTTTTTGATTTTATTAGACTTAGAACGCAACGAACGAGGAATCCAGTCTTGTTTGCGCAGTTCATCAATGATCGCACCGCGGATGCGGGGAATCGCATAAGTCTCAAATTTAATCCCAAAATACGGATTGTAACGATCCAACGCTTCGCTTAAACCCAGTACACCGATATTCACAAGGTCTTCCCTGTCCACGTTGCTCGGCATTGATTTGAACAATTTATTGACCACATAGTGTACCAGGCCAAGATATTTAACCATGAGTGCGTCACGCATCCCTGCTTCTTTCGACTCAAAATATGCTTCCCAGGTTGGCTCTGCATTTGCGACTTGTACTTGAGCTTTCATCGACTCCCTCTCAAATTATTTGGTTGATTCTCCGGTTACCGATTTTTCTGCACCTTTTTTAGGTGCCTGATGCTGTTTGTTCAACTCCGACTTCAGCATGTTGTAGGCACTTTGGTTGTGCAAAATATATACAAGCAAAATCAGTACCGAAAAAATCACGTAGACGATGAAAGCACGGATAAAATTTTCCATCATGGGGATTTTCAGATAAAACCCCGATAGCAACGCTAACAGAAAAATTAATAACGTCAACTTGATCGGCAGCTTTTTCATAAAATAACCTCACGGGTTTTTGAAGTGGCTGCCAAAGCACCCACTTTTGTAAGATATTGTTTTACAATGAGTTCGATCGATTCACCGGCTTCGCCGGAATGCTTTTTTTCCCAAAAAGGCGCTTGAATATCGATCGCAGATTTTAAATCATACTCGAACGGAACGGCACCCAGCAACGGAATTTGGTAGGAAAGAAAGTGATCCAAAGCCAGATTCAATTTATCCTGCGCTTCATTGCCACTTTGCGGATTGAGCGTTTGGCTGATTAAAAGCCAAAAATTTTCTGTAGAAATATGCTGAAGTGCCGATTTCATATAAGAATATGTATCGATAATTGAAGCAGGTTCCGTCAAAGTGACGAGAAATACGTCAGTGCATGCTTCCATTATTGCCAGATTCCAATCATCCAACCCGGTATGGGTATCATAAATAATACAATTGTAGCGAGCCGTGTGTGGCGCCAGTGCTTCCAGAAAGTATGCGGCATTGGTGGAGCCGATATACGTTTCCTGGCTGGATGGCGCAGCGCCGGAGAGCAAATCCACATTCGGGGCAATTTCCGGAAGCTGCAGTTTTTCCGGCTGGTGGCTGTAACTGAGCAAATCGTGAACGGTGATTTCCGCATGCGTGTTGGTCAAAATATGCAGCGATGGCGAGTACGGATTTGCATCCACCACCAGCACTTTTTTGCCAAGACTGCCAAATGCCTGCCCAAGCTGGATGGCCAGCACACTTTTGCCAACGCCGCCTTTTCCGCTGCCTAAAACGATTTTAAGGCGATTCTCGCGGGCGTTCGCGCCAGCAGCCTGTTCCTGGGTATTATCCTGCTCATCCCGATATTTGCGGCTCATATCACGTAATTGAAAGGCCTGGTCGTTCATCAATCCAAACCTCCTTTATATACAAGTTTTGCGATGCTGGCATGATTTGCCGGAACAATATCGTTCGGCACAACTTGCCCGGTTGTCAGATATGATACCGGAATTTGTTGTTTATACAGCACGTTTAGCATCACGCCGGGACCGGTTGCTTCGTCCGATTTGGTGAAAATTAAGCGGTTGGGGCGGAGCGGTTTAAATTTATCGGCAATTTCCATCATGGTTTTGGAGCTGGATGTAAGGCTCATTACCAGATGCACTTCGTTGGGTTCGGCGGCATCCACAAACCGCTGTAAATCTGCCAGTTGTTCGGCATTTTTGGGGCTGCGACCGACGGTGTCAATCAAAATGAGGCTTTTTTCGCGATATTTGAAAACGGATTTCTGCATTTCCGACGGGCTGTAAACGACGCTCATCGGGATGGTGGCAATATTCGCAAAGGTTTGCAGTTGCTCTATCGCCGCGATGCGATACGTATCCGCCGAAATAAGCGCTACATCGCGTTTGTGCAGCAGCTTCATATTTGCGGCAATTTTTGCGATAGTTGTGGTTTTCCCAACACCGGTGGGACCGACGAGAACCACGACATACGGTTTGCGATTGAGTTTTTCCAACGGCGGCGCAACCCGGATCATCTGCCGCAACAGCGAAAAAATAGTTTCCAGCACCATGCGGGTGTTGTTGTAATTTTTGGGCTCGGTGCGGGCGTATGCGGTTTGCACTATCGCTTTGGCAAGTTCTTCGTGCACTTCGTTTTCCAGCAGGCGTTTGAGCGCCATTTTGAAAACCTGCGGCAACGCGGGCATGCGGCTATATTTCACAAACTCGCTGAGTTGCTCCAACACCTTTTTCATGTCCTGAACTTCGCCGGTGAGGTCCTGCAGGTGCGTCATTTGCTGGGCGATGCGCTGCTCGCTGATGGACGAACGAATGGTGTCCATCACTTCCACTTTCTCAACGCGCTCTTTTTCTACAGGTGTTTCCGGTTCCGCAGGCTTGGGACGCGAATACACATATCCGGGCGTTTTCGGCGTGTTATTAATGACGCCGGTACGCTGGGTAATATTCGATGGCGTGTCGATCGCCGCAGTTATTTCGTAAAATTCTTTCCCGCCGAGAAAATCAAAGGAACCGCCTTTTTTGACCTTTTTGGAATTGAGGATAATTGCATCTTCGCCCAATTCACTTTTCATGTCGTTAAACGCTTCCTTGAACGTTTTTCCCGTGTACTTCTTAATCTTCATTTCCTATCCTCACCTTACCAATCGACTCAATTTGGACATCAGGCGGCAACTCTCCGAATGAGATTACCGCGATATTTGGGAAAGTTGCTTCCAGCAACTTGTGGAAATATGCGCGAATGGTGGGCGAACAGATGACAACCGGTGAATAGCCAAGTGCGCTCACATTCTCGATATTTTCCGCCATACTGCGATAGAGCTGCTGAATAACCGCAGGCGGGAGTCCAAGGGTGTTATTGTTAACTTGCTTCTGTTTCTGTAATGTGTTTGTGATCAATTGCTCAATTTTCGGATCCAATGTCATCGCATGAATCACGCCCTGCTCATCCATATACAGCTTCGCGATGGTATCGGACATGGCGTAACGGACATATTCCGTCAGCACTTCCACATTTTTGGTCATGCCGGAATAATCGGCGAGGGTTTCCAGAATGGTCACCAAATCGCGAATCGGCAAATCTTCTTTCAGCAAATTCTGCAATACTTTCTGAATAGCGCCGATGCTGAGCTGATCCGGCACCAACTCTTCCACCACCGCGGAATAATCTTTTTTGAGATTATCCAGCAATTTTTTCACTTCCTGGCGACCCAGCAGTTTGTCCGCATTTTTGCGGATCAATTCCATCAGGTGGGTTGCCATAATTGCGGATGGCTCAACCACAGTATAACCGGCGATTTCCGCTTCGTGACGGAATTTATGCTCGATCCACACCGCCGGCAATCCGAACGCCGGCTCGATGGTTTCGATACCTTCGATAGCTTTTTCGACATGCCCGGGATTCATCGCCAGCAATCGATCCATCACAATTTCGTTGGTGGCGATTTCGTTCCCGCGCACCTTTACCGAATACTGATCCGGATTGAGCAAAAGATTATCCCGTACGCGAATCGGCGGGACGATGATGCCCACTTCCAGCGCAATCTGTTTGCGCATGGAGGTAATTCTGTCGAACAGATCGCCGCCCTGTTCGGTATCCACTAAACCGATCAGGTTGTAACCAATTTCCAATTCCAGCGGATCGACCTGCAGAATATTTTCAATTTCTTCGGATGGCGCGGGCAAGGCATCGCGATTTTCCGGCATTTCGATAACAGCGGTTTCTCTCTCCGGTTGAATTTTACGCATGTTGTAAGCAATCAATCCCAATACGAATGCGATAACCAAAAACGGAATTGTTGGTAATCCCGGCGTAAATCCGAACAGCAACAGCGTTACCGATGTGATGTACAACGCTTTGGGATTCCCGAACAGCTGGGTGCGCAAATCGCTGCCCAAATTTTCGTCACTGGCGGCGCGGGTAACCACAATACCGGCAGAGGTCGAAATGAGCAATGCGGGAATTTGCGAAACCAATCCGTCGCCGATGGTTAGCAGGCTGTAGGTTTGCAGCGCCTGCCCGGCACTCATGCCCAATTGAGCCATCCCGATAATCAATCCCGCAACCAGGTTGATGGATGTGATAATCAATCCCGCAACGGCATCCCCTTTTACAAATTTACTGGCACCGTCCATCGCGCCGTAAAAATCCGCTTCGCGGGAAATCTGGATGCGGCGGTGACGCGCTTCGTCTTCGGTGATGATACCGGCGTTCAAATCCGCATCGATGCTCATTTGTTTTCCGGGCATCGCGTCCAATGTAAATCGTGCGCCAACTTCTGCGATACGACCGGAACCTTTTACGATGACCACAAACTGGATAATCACCAAAATTAAAAAGATGATAAATCCGACGACGTAATTGCCTTTTACCACAAAACTGCCAAACGCCCGGATAATTTCCCCCGCGTATGCTTCGCCGAGAATCAGCCGGGTGGATGCCAGGTTTAGCGATAACCGGAACAACGTTAAAATGAGCAACAGACTCGGGAATACGGAAATTTCCAGCGGATTGACCAGATACAACGAAACCATCAGCAGCACCAGCGCCGCCGAAATGTTGATTGCCAGCAGCACATCCAATATGATTGTTGGCAGCGGAATAATCATAACTGCCAAAATCAGGATGATGCCTACGGCTAATAATATATCTGTATTTCGTTTTACCACGTCTGTGTAACATCCTTATTTATAAATATTTACAGACAGCTTGTCTGTTTGGTGCGTTAACTTAAACGCTTGTTTTTCATGCGATAAACATGCGCCAACACTTCTGCAACGGTCTGGAAAAATTCCGCCGGTACTTCCTGGTTCAGCTCTACGCTTTTGTACAGCGCGCGTGCCAGTGGCGGATCTTCGACAATGGGAATGTTGTTTTCTTCGGCGATTTCGCGAATTTTGAAGGCAATGTGATTGCGCCCTTTCGCGATGAGCCTCGGTGCGCCCATCTTTCCGGAGTCGTATTTCAACGCTACGGCATAGTGTGTTGGGTTAGTGATTACCACGTCCGCTGTGGAAACTTCCTGCATCATGCGATTGCGGGACATTTGCATTTGCATGGCGCGAATCCGGGATTTGATTTTCGGATCCCCTTCCATCTGCTTCTGCTCATCTTTGATTTCCTGCTTGCTCATTTTCAGGTTACTCATGTAATCGTAACGCTGAAAAGCGTAGTCTGCTGCGGCAATCAGCAGCAATCCCAGAGAAATTTTGAAGGTGATCCGTAATGCCGCGCTAATCATCAACCCGGCAATTTGGCTGATCTCCTGATCCATCAATGGCAGCAGATCATCCCGATAATCCATCAAAGCATAGTACCCGATTAATACGACTATCGTTAATTTTAGCAAATTCTTTACTAATTCTTCCAAAGAACGCTTCGAGAAAAAGGTTTTCTTGATGCCTTTGAGAATATTAAATTTTTCTGCTTTCGGTTTGAGTGGTTCGAAAGTGAACAAAAAACCGACCTGCAACAGATTTGCAGCAATCCCGATAACCATCAAACCAGCCATAAACAGCAGCGTGGTAACGCCGATAGTGCTCAAACCTTCCACCAGATAGCTGTAAACGTCAGGGACGGTGAGTTCCACCAGATAGCCGCCGCTGTAAATGCGGTAATAAATGCTTTTCAGAATCCCGACAAATGAATTTCCGGAAACATACAACAGCATGGTGCCCAACAACAGCGCCATCGCCGAGTTGACCTCCATACTTTTTGGAACATTACCTTTCTCCCGCGACTCAGTGAGTCGCTTGGGAGTAGGTTCCTCTGTCTTTTCCTGAAAACTGTCGTCTGCCATTTAAAACGCCTTCAATAAAAAAATGATATCTTCCTGAAACTGGGTGAGCAGCACCCGGAACACATAAACAAATACGGGAAACCCAAACGCCATAAAGGAAAGCCCGGCGGCGATGCGGATCGGGAAACCCACAAAAAAGATGTTCATTTGCGGCACAGCGCGGGCAATAATGCCCATCGCCACAGATGTTAAAAACAGCGCCACAATTACCGGCGCAGCAACTTTTATCCCGATGACAAACACCTGCGCAGTCAGCTTCATCAGTTTGTCCATGCCCAACGCGGATATTTTCCAACCGCCGATGGGCAGCACTTCGTAACTGTAAACCACTGCCTGAATTAAAAAATGGTGTCCGTCTAAAATCAGGAAAAACAATATCGCAGCAACATTTTTGAGCCGGGCAATTACCGAAACAGTCTGGTTGAGCGTGGGGTCAAAAACCTGCGCCATCGTAAATCCCATATCCAAACCGACATATTCGCCGGCGAAAGAAACTCCCGCAAAAAGCAGCGATATTGTGAAACCGATCGTTACACCGGTGAGGATTTCCTGAAACACCAGCAGCACAGCGGAAATGTGGTTAAAATTCAGATCAAAATTTTTGGCATCCGCGATGGGAAAAATGATGATTGCCAGCAATCCGCCCAACCCGATTTTATACATATTCGGGATAGCCCGATCGCTGAAAACCGGCGCGCTGGCAAACATGGCCGTTGCGCGAACCAGCAACAAAAAGAATAGATAAATTTGCTGTTCGGTAACCAGGGTCATTTTATCTCGCCAATGCCGGTATCATGTAAAACACGTTGATGGTAAACGTTTCCATCACTTTGATCATCCACGGCAGAATAAACAACAGCAAAATGACCACGCTGATAATTTTGGGGATAAACGTCAACGTCATTTCGTTGATGGATGTAACCGCCTGAAAAATACTGATGAGCAAACCGACCACCAGCGTAACCAGCAAAATCGGTCCGGAAACCAGCATGGTTGTATAAATGGCATCGTTCAAAAATTGAACCGCTAATTCTTCTGTCATCCGTAACTCCTTTACTTATCCAAAGCTGCTAACTACTGAATTAACAAGCAGATACCAGCCATCTACCAGCACAAACAGCAGCAGTTTGAACGGCAGCGAAATCATCATTGGCGGCAACATCATCATTCCCATAGACATGAGGACGCTGGCAACCACCATATCAATAATTAAAAACGGGACATATAAAATGAAGCCGATCTGAAACGCCACACGCAGTTCGGAAATCACAAATGCGGGGATGAGCGTCAGCGTGGAAACCTCGTTGGCATCCGCCGGTTTGTTGTTTTCCGCCAGCTTTACGAACAGCGCCAGATCTTTTTCGCGAGTGTTTTTCAGCAAAAATTCGCGAATAGGTACCAGCGCCTCGTTAAAAGCTTCGCGCTGGGAAATTTTTTTATCAAGATAAGGAGCGAGCGCGTTATCGTGCACCTTTTCCCAGGTTGGCGTCATCACCATAAATGTGAGGAACAGCGCCAGCCCGATGAGCACCTGATTGGGCGGAATGGATTGGGTGCCCAGCGCCTGCCGGATAAAGTGAAATATGATGATAATCCGCGTAAATGAGGTCAGCATAATCAACAACGCCGGCGCCAGACTGAGAATGGTCATCAGGAAAACCAGCTGCAACGTCACCGAAAAATCTTCGGGATTTTCGCTGGCTTCCAGATTCAGCGATATGTTGGGGATGGGCAACGGCTGATTGCCGCCACCGGGTTGCTGAGCGAGCAGATCGCCGCCAAACAGCAGCAATCCGAACAGCAAAACCAGCCCCAAACGCCATAAAGTGGGATTATTTTGCCGAAACAACGCTATTTTGGACATTATATTACTCATTTTAATACCAATTTATCGAATCGCCGGAAAACAGAACCGGAACAGTCACCCGGATTTCTGCAGCTACCGACAGATAAAAAGCCCAAACGCCGGTGTTATTTCGCAAGCCGGTCATTCGAACAACAAAAAGATGTGTTTGGATTGAACGTAAACGGGTCTCTCACCATCCCGTTGTAATTCTACAGCTATTTTTTGAATCCGGAAATCAGCTGTTGCCTATTCCTGATTCAGTTTTTGTTGCATCATTTTCCGGAAAAGGGTGTTGCTGAAACCGGTTCCGGGCATATTTGCAGCGTCGATCATTTGCTGCAGGTCGGGCGTTTCATCAAACTCCGCGAGCGTGTTGATGTTCATATCGGTTACGCCCAGCAGCAGCACTTTGTCCAGCACCTTCACCAGCAGCAGCGTTTGCTTCTGCTGAAGCGGCACTCTGGCGATCACCTGACACCAATCCCGGTTCAGATTTCCCGGCATTTTTTGCCCCATATATCGCCGCAACACATACACTAACCCGATAATCAATGCGACAATCAGCAACAGCGAAAATACGGTTTTGAACAACAACCAACCCATTTCCATCGATGGCGGCGATGTTGTCACCGGCAAATTGCTGCTGTCCGGCGGTGTCGAAATCGTCCAGAACACCGTGGAAAAAGCGGCAAATGTTTTGCCAAAAACCGTTGTTTTTTCTCGCATTAGGGATTGCCCAAATTTTTGATTCTGTCTGCCGGATCGATCAGGTTAGTGATACGCACACCAAAGTGTTTATCCACCACAACCACTTCGCCTTCGGCCATTTTTTTATTGTTGATATACAAATCAACCGGTTCGCCGGCCATTTTATCCAGTTCCACAATGGAGCCGCGTTCCAGATCGAGAATTTTTTTGATATACATTTGGGTGCGTCCCAATTCGATAGTAACCGGCAACATTACGTCCAGCAACATTCCCAATTTGCGGGTCGAAACATCCTGTTGGGCGATGCCGGCCGGCGTTTCAAAATTCTCGAACTGGGCGTGATGAACCTCCGGCTCTTCAACCGCGCCGGTTTCGTTTTCCTGACTTTCCGAAAAGGCATCTGCCCAAGCGTCATCCAGTTCGTTTAGTTCTTCTTTTGGTTTTTGCGATTTATCATCTGCCATTCGATGATTCTCCCTTCATCAATTTGGTTTCCTGATCAATTTCGTTGGTTATTCTTACAGCCAAACGCCCTTCAACAGTGCCCGGGCGTCCGAAATACTTCAGCCGGTCCTGTATAAAAATGGGAATTTCGGCATCTACCCGGTTATCCAGATACAGAATATCGCCTTCCTCCAACTCCATCAGCTCTTTGATCGAAATTTCGGTTTTGCCCAACTGGGCACGCACTTCCATTGGTGTGGACTGGAGTTGTTTGGTAATTTTGTAATAGGACATCTGGCGATTTTTTGCGGACATATTGGAAGGATAAAACTGCACGTTCAACCGCGCGATCACATCTTCCAGCGCAAAAGAGGGATAACAGAGGTTCATCAGGAAGGTGTCTTCTCCCACCTTCAATTCAAATGAAATGACGATTACAATTTCACTGGCCGGCGCGATTTGCACAAAATCCGAATTGCTTTCAAAACCGAACAAATCGAAGTTCAGTTCGTGCACCGGTTTCCACGAAGCGGTGAGGGTTTTCAGCGCTTTTTCCACAATCGGTTCAACAATCCGTTGCTCAATTGCGGTGATGCCGCGCGGTGCAGTCGGCTTTCCGCCAACGCCGCCCAACAGCCGTTCCACAACCATAAACACCAAATCCGGTGTCATTTCGATAACGGCACGCCCGTCGGTTTCTTTGATATCAAATATGTAAACCACGCAGGGGTTTGCGATAGACAGCACATACTCCGAATATCGCAGCTGATCCACCGCCAGCAAATCGATGGTAACCATCGTTTGCAAACGGGACGCCAGATAAAACCCGAACAGCTCCGAAAAGTTTTCGTGCAGCGTCCGGAATGTTTTTAGCTGATCTTTGGATACACGGGTGGGGCGCCGGAAGTCGTATTCATAAATTTCTTTATGATCCAACGCCTCGGATATATTGTCTTCCTTAATTTCCCCGGAATTAATACCAGATAGTAGTCGATCTATTTCCTGTTGCGATAATACTTCCGACATCCTGGCTCACCTTACCTGGTTTGAAATTGTATTACTGAATAATAAAGCTGACAAAATACACATTGTCCAGATTGCCTTTTTTGGGCAATAACTCGCTTACTTGTTCCATAATTTCCATTCGCAGCTGCTCTTTGTCATCCGGTCCGTCCAGCTGCTCGATGGTTTTACTGCTGATTGTGCGGATCAAAATGTCGCGCAATTTGGGATCTTTTTTATGGAGAATTTCGGAGTCCTCTTCGCTGTCCAGCTCGAACGCCATATTGATTACCACATAATGCGTGCCGCCGCTTTCCGCAGGATTGACGATGATATCCTCAACCTGATAAACGATCCCGAATTCTCCGTCATCGCCTTCCTCTTCTTCCTCTACTTCCTGCCCGGCCTGTACCGGCGTGAAAAATGCGGGAACAATAACAAAACTTGCCAGCAGATATGAGGTAATGATTTGCGCCAGCAAAATAGGAATGGCAATTTTGATATCCAGCTTAAACCCACTTTTTGGTTTTTCTTCGACACCTTCGAGATTCAATTCTTTTTCATCAGCCATCTTTTTCCTCCTTGAAAATTCAGTTCCGTTCGTTGGATGAATAATTTACCATCGGTCGATTTTGCGGTGGCTGGACATAAATTTCCACCCGCCGGTTTTTGGCGCGATTCACTTTAGTTGTGTTGGGAAACAACGGGTGATGCTCACCATATCCGAGCGCCGAAAGACGGGTGGGATCGATTTTGCGGCTGGCTTCGAAATAGCGCAGCACACTCAGCGCCCGCGCCGCGGAAAGCTCCCAGTTTGAGGGAAATTCCGGCGTATTTATCGGCAAATCGTCCGTGTGCCCTTCGATGCGGATATCATTTGGCCAACCGGCAACCGATTCGATAATCTTATCGAGAATCGGATAGGCGATCCGGCGCAAACTCGCTTCGCCAAGGCTGTATAACAGCGGTGAATCGATCCGGATGACAACGCCGTTTTTACCGGCGCTAACATCAATCATATCCATCAAATTTGCGTTGTTGAGTGCCTGAAGCTGAGCCAGCAAATCGTTTTCGTTTTCGCTGCCATCAACGTTGTCGATGTTTTTATTGCCCAATTCCTTTTGCTTTTGCAATTCTTCTTCCAACGCTTTTAATGCTTCTTTAATTTCATTTGCTGTGTCGTCAAATTTCTTTTTTTGATCAACAATTGCTTTCGGAAATTTTGTTTTTACCGGAGAATAAATCGCATCGTTTCTCGGCAAAACGCCCAATGCGCCTTTCAGGCTGCCCAAAGCTTTTTGGAACTCCACTTCCTGAATGGATGAAAACGATAGCAACAGCACAAAAAAGGTTAATAACAAAGACATCAAGTCGCTAAACGTCACAATCCATAGCGGCGCGCCGGCCGGTGGCGGATCTTGTTTTTTTTGTTTCTTCCCTGCCATTAAGATTTCCTTTATAATCGACTCTATATGTAAGCAATATATATGCCACTATTTGAGCATTTTTTCATTATCGCTTAAGCTATTGTTTTAGAATAATTTGAAGGCGGGAATATTTTGGAAAGATTGTTGAAATTTTCTACACATTCCGGGAATTGATTAAGAATTCAACACCCGGCATCGCAGATTTAGACAGTTGCCAAATTTTTCAACAGCACAAAAAATATGAAATCTGCCGGCATTTGGTACTGCCGGATCGGTTTACCGGTTTGGGGAAATGCCGGATCAATCGTTGCCATCTTCGTTTTTGCGATCTTTTGGCGGTAAAAACGCCATCAGTTTTTGCTCCACCAGTCGCGGGTTATCGCCCGACTGGATGGACAAAATCCCGGCGATAATCATTTCCCGAACCTGCACTTCTTCTTTGGTGCGTTCTTTCAGCTTTCCGCCGAGCGGGATAAATATGAGGTTGGCGATAATTGCGCCGTAAAACGTGGTGATCAACGCGACCGCCATGGAGGGACCAATACTGGCGGGGTCGGACATATTTTGCAACATCAGCACCAGACCGATCAATGTACCAATCATACCGAAAGCCGGGGCATACGCACCAAAGCCATCGCAAATGCCATGCGCTTTTTTGTGCCGTTCTTCCATGTTGGCAATCTCCGCTTCCAGAATATCAGAAAGCAGTTCCGGCTCTGTTCCGTCGATCGCCAACTGTAACCCACCTTTTATAAATTTATCATCAATTTCCTTGATGTGCGCTTCCAATGCCAACAGCCCGTCTTTCCGGGCTTCTTCGGCAAATTTCACCATCATTTCGATCGTATTTTTTTTGTCTGCTTCGGTAAATTGAACGGCTTGCATAACCATTGCCACAAAACCGGTGATATCGCTGAGCGGATAGTTGATCAAAATTGCCGCTATCGTTCCCAACGATACAACCAGCGCTGACGGAATGTCGATAAATGCAGCGAGACTACCGGCAGTCACAATTGCACCGACAATCGCTAATATACCAACAACAAATCCGACAACTGTTGCAATGTCCAGCGCTTTTTTCATAGCCTTATTTCACTTTAACTCTCAAATTTTCGAAACATCGCTGACGATAGGCGACGATTTTTTCAATCACAAGCTCTGCCGGATCCAGAACAAAAATCTTTTTGCCCGTCATTGTGGTAATTATCGTATCCGGCGTCGTCTCTACAAATTCTATTAAATCGGCATTGATTGTGATTTGTTTACCATTGATTCGCGTTACGGTTATCATTATTTATTGAACATTTCATATTGATAATTTAGTATCAGTTTCTCATTTATTATGAGGCAGCCGCTGCATGAACAACTGCCGCCCCATTTTTATTTTCTGAATACCTGAGTTTGATAATCGGTCAAGAACTTCAGATTTTTAAGGCACTTCGTGAAGTGCCTCTACGTTTTTCTTTATCCTTTACCCTTTAGCCGTTATTACCGTTTCAGGTTTGTGACTTCGGACAGCATTTCGTCGCTAACGGTGATGGTCCGGGCATTTGCCTGGAAACCGCGCTGAGCAACGATCATCTTGGTAAATTCCTCTGCCAGATCCACGTTGGATTGCTCCAGCGCACCGGCGATGATGACGCTGTTAAAGCCGCCGCCTGCCGTGCTGTACTGCGGATCGCCGGAGTTACCGGACATTTCGAACAAGCTGCCTTCGCCGCGAATCAAACCTGCCGGGTTGTTGAAATTAGCGACCAGCAACTGCGCCAGTGTCTGGTTAATGCCATTGCTGAATTCGCCGTTGATGCGTCCCTGCTGGTCGATATTGATACGATCCAACACGCCCATACCGTAGCCATCCTGATTGAGGATAACCGTATTTGCGTTCGCGCCGGAGAGTTGGGTCAATCCTTCAAAGCCACCTTGTTCACCCGGATTGAGAGCGATGCTGATGGGCGAAGAGTTGCTGCCCGGAGAGAATTGCAGCGCTGCAGAGCCGTCGGTATATTCGAAACGGGACAGCGAACCATCCGGTGAAAATTCTACGTAACCGTCGCTGCCGCCATTGGCGATGTAGCCGTCCGGCAATTGCACATCCCACAACCAGCGGTTGGGCGATTGCACATCTTTGGTGAAGACCAGTGTCAAATCGAAATCGTTACCCAACGAGTCGTAAACGGTTACGGTTGCGGATTGTGTGGCGTCTTTGGCTTCCTGGGATTCCAGAAAATTGCCCGGCGTTGCATCGAACAGCGTGTCGAATTCTGCGCGTGATGCGCCCAAACCGTCAACTGCTACTATGTTCAAATCGCTCAGTTCATAAATCACGCCACCATCGCCGTTGATGATCAATCCACCGTCTTCGGGATTGATTTCAACACCGGCGTCGTTGGTTAATCCGAGCGTGGCTTCGATTTGTGAGAGATAATCACCGTAGGTGGTGGTGCCGCCAACGACAGCCAATGTGCCCGTGGTTACAGCCGATCCGCCCACGTTTCCGTCGATGGAAATGGTATCGCCGCCGGCCAAGCCTAAGGAAACACCGCTATCATTTATCAGGTTTTCCAACAAGTCCGTTGCTGATGCGATATGCGCAAACTGTGCCGTGTTGGTTGCGGCAGCGTTAATATCGCCTTCCAGCGATTTAAACGCAGCTTTCAAAATCGGATCGGTGCCATCGATGGTGATGTTATTTGCAGCACCGCTGATATCCGTAAATACAATCTGTCCGCTGGCGTTCAATGACGCTGTTAACGAGTTTGCGCCTGCTGCGCCAAAATCATTGTTGATTTCGGTGATCAGGTCATCCAGCGAGTTGAATGCATTGTTGGTTGTGGATGCATCCGATTCTACATATTTGTAAGTGAAAGTATTGCTGGCGCCATCGGTGATGGTGATGCTGGTGTTGTTGGGATTCATGCTGTTCAGAATAGATGTTTTGCCTGTTCCGTCAACGGTCAGCATTCCGCTCATATCAGAATCGCTCGCGAGTTGCTCGATGGCGTAAACGCCGCCGGATTTCAGGATCGATCCGGTCGGTTCCAGTTTGGCGTTCAGATTACCGTTGAAGGTAATTTGATTGGTTGCCGATGCAGGCAGTTTCAGGCTGCCGGGAATCTGGATATCGGTAATGCCGGCTGCCGGATCAATTTCGCCATCCGGTGTTGCCAGGAATCCCTGAACTTTCAATCCGTTGGAAGGCATGGTCAGCACGCCATCCGCGTTAAACTGGAATACACCGGCACGGGTGTAAACGCGTTTTCCGGCATCGTCCAGCACAAAAAAGCCGTCACCCTGGATGGCCAAGTCTGTGCCCTGACCGGTGGTTTCCAGGCTTCCCATGGTGTGAATGGTGTCGATGGTACCAACAGCCATACCCAAACCAACCTGAATGGGGTTGGTGCCACCGGCGCTTGCTACCGGCTGCGTGGTACCGCGGATGGTTTGCGCGAACATTTCGCTGAAGGTCACACGACCTACTTTAAAACCAACCGTGTTAACGTTGGCGATGTTGTTACCAACAACGTCCATGAACAATTGATGATTGCGTAATCCGGTAATTCCGGCTTGAAGTGAACGCATCAGACCCATTATTAAATCCTCCTTGTGAGATGAATAATCATCCGTGATGTAAATATCTGCCAGCGTCAATCGGTCGGCCGGCAGCAGGGTTTCCGTGCCAAAAATCAGGAGGTTTTTAGCGTGGTCCAACCCTGTGAGTTAATTAGTTAGTTGCTGTTTTTTAAGCTTTTAGCTTTATTCCGCCCTTCGACTTTGCTCAGGGTTCGATTTCTGTCGAAACGCATCACAAAACTACCGCGCTATCGATATTCGTAAACACGCTGTCGTCCATGCCCTGGCGATCCATTGCTGTTACCACCGTCCGGTTATCCGCATTCACGATGAAGGCGTAATCGTTCATCAGCACCAGCGAGTTGTGCCCGCCTTTTTCCTTCGCCTGATCCACCGCGTTGTTCAGCAAATTCAGCTGATCCGCGCTCAAAGAGATGTCCCGGCTGCGCATCCGCGATTGGGCGTGTGCGGAAAACTTCAGTTCGGCAGTTTCATCCAGCTTCGCTTTCAGCAATTCGCGAAATGGCGATTGCTCCGGCGAGGACATCGGCTTCGGCGATTGCGACAGTCCGTTTACGCCGCCTATCGGCACAAACGGGAGCGGTAAACCGTCGATTTTTCCTGCCACTGTATTTCTCCTTTTTTATGTCGCAAACACCGCCAAAGAATCCCGCGATCCCGCTCGTACAAGATCGCGGAGATCATGGAGGGTTTACGGTAGATTTATTTTCTAAAAAATATTTCGTCCCAACGCCGTGTTGAAAACGTTCACGCTTTCACCCGGATCAGGATCTGTTTCGCCGGTTCCGGTGCCGCCGGTGTTACCGGTGATGGCGTCCGGCAGCAACAATTCCAGCACGTTGGCCATCGGCACTTCGGTGTTACCGATCATCAACATTGGACCGCTGGCGCTGTATCGCAACCCGGTTACCAATCCGGACATGTATGTATTCACATTCATATCGATGCCGTCAAAGCTGGTTGCGGAAACCTGAAAATCGTAATTTCCGGCAGCCAGCGTGTTGCCGTCGTCGTCTTTGCCATTCCATTCGTAGATATTTTCGCCGCTGCCGACATTATCCAGCTCGACGGTGCGAACAACTTTGCCATCGCCATCCATTATTTCAATTTTCACATTCTGTGCATCGCGGGGAATTTCGTAAACCAGCGGTGCATCGGCGCTGCCGTCGAAATAGGTTTCGCTGCCGATCGCTTTCACCTGTTTGCCAATCACGTTGGATGCCAGCGTGTTGTTCACCGATGTTGCCAGCAACAGGTTGGTTTCCAGCGATGCTTCCAACAAATCGTTCATCTGGCTGAGCTGTTCCAGCGAGCTGAACTGGGCAAGCTGTGCGCTGTAATCTTCCGGAGATTGCGGCTCCAGCGGATCTTGGTATTTCATTTGCGTCACCAACAATTTCAGGAAATCATCTTTTCCCATAATTTTTTCGTTGGTGCTGGTCGCCTGCGAAAAGGGAGAGCTGTTGTTTACACCTAATACATCGCCGATATCCATAAAATCACTCCTTTAATAAACCTGCAGAACTTATTATAAATCAATTATTTACACAGTTACATCTACGCCATTTTGCCCGAACATCCGGTGTTGCGGATGCTCCGTTTCGGTAGCCGGATCGCTATCCGGCAGCGTACCGCCATGGCGGGCGTTTGACTGTTGCTGTTGGGTTTGCTCGCGGGCAAACTGTTGTTGCGATCCCAATTGATCGTTGTAATTAATGTTAAATTCCTGCACCTGAACGCCCATTTCACCCAATTTATTGAGCAAATGCGATTGGCCATTTTGCAGCAGCGCAGATGTTTCCGGCAATCCGGTTTCGATGCTGCCAACCAGTTTTTGGTGCTTCATGCGCAGGCGCAAACGGATGACGCCCATTTCGTGCGGCTCAATTTGAATGAACAATTGTTGCGCCGCTGTTTGCGGGCGTTCCGCCAATTGATAAAATTGCTCTTGTAAAATGGCGGCCATTTTGCCGGTAAACTGCTCCATCGACTGGAATTTCACCACATGCGTTTGACCGGAACCGGTGGTCGGTGCGGTTGTCGGCACATTTGCTTCCCCGGCGGTAACCGCCGAAGTGGACCAACCGTTTTTCGCCTGATTTCCGGTGACACTTCCAGTATCGCCATCTTCAACAGGCAGATCGACAATTGCCGCAGGTGCCGGTTGCGGCGCATCTGTTTTGGTGCGGGAGTGCAGCGGCGCAGCTTCTTCAATCAAAGCATTATCAAAAGATACGGCTGGCGTTTCGCCAAAAACCGGTTTGCTTTCCGCAACAGTTTCTGTTTGCGGCGCAATGCGCTGCGTGCCATTTTCGCGGGATTTTACCGGACGCTGAACTTGCGATACCGGCAGATTCATCGCCGGAGCAACCGTCAAATTCACCGCATCGCGGAACGGATTTGGTTGAATTTGCTCAACGGCATTCTGCCGCCAAACCGGAACAGATTTCACCGTTTCGCCGGCATTCGATTGCTGTAACATTTCCCGAACCAGCGTTTGGCTTTGTTCAACGGTTGGTAATTCGCGAACTGCCGTTCCGGTTCCAAATTCCGCCTGGACTTGTTGCACAGGAGCAGCGGTTTGTTGCGTATTGGCTGCAAATCGTTCGCCCCAAAACGGTTTTAACAACAGATTGTTGACAACTTGTGTCCAGTTTTTTGTACCCGTTTGGGTGCGATTGACTGCTGGATTTTCTGCAACTTCCGGCTGATCTTCGATTATTGCATCACTTACTTTTTTTTCTGATTGTTGAACCAGTTTTAATTCCGGTTCAGGCGCCGCGGTGCGGCTGGTTTCCATCACCGTATTTTTTGGCGAAACAGGCGACTGCTGCATTTTTGGCGACTGATCCAAACGATCCGTCGATGCCGGTTGGTTTTGCGTAGAAACGGGTGTTTTTACCGGAGCCGTTTCGCTTTGCCGGTCGGGTGTTGCAACCGATTTTTGCACCGGAGATTCAACCGGTTTTGTCGTCGGTTGCGGCTGAAGTTCCACAACCGGCTCAGAAACGAGCGGAGTGGCAGACACAGCAGATTTCGGTTGCGTAACCGGTGAAGCCGGTATTTTTACAGCACTGTTTTCCGTCTGCGGAGCCGGTTTTGCGACCATTTCCGGTGCCGGTGTCCCGGCAGGTTTTGCCGATGGTTGCGGTTGTTTTTCAGCGAAAGGCAAAGGCGTTACCGGTGTTGCAGATTCGCCGGATTTCGGTTGCACAACCTGCGAAACCGGCATTTTTGCGGCACCGTTTTCAGTCTGCGCAACCGGTTTGGCGACCGTTTCACCCGTCGCAAACACAGCCGGTTTTGCCATAGACTGGGGCTGATTTTCGCTAATTGCCCTGTTTGCAGCTTGCAAATTTGTCGCTGCCGGCGCGGCAGTTTTGACAACCGTTTCACCCGCAGGTGTTCGGGCATTCAGCGGATGTTCAAATGGTCGGGTCGAAATTTCGATCCGTTCATTTAGCAACTGTTGTGCAGAAGAACCGCTGTTTTCGATCAGCACAGTTGCCGGTTGCGTCGCGTTCCCGATCGGTGCCGGGCGCGTGACAATCGGCTGCGGATTATTTTGCAACTGCGGCCGGTTTGGCTGAGCCGCAAATTGCGGTTGATAACGAACAGATGTTCCGGTAACAACCGTTTCACCCGAGCGAAAACCACTGGCTTGTTGCGCAACAATTGGCGGTTGCGCAGTTAAATTTCGATAGTTGCCCGGAACCGCTGCCCCGTTGCGGAGCGGCGTTGCGACGCTGTTTAATGGCACTGCATTGTGCGGCGTAGCTTTGGCTGCCGGGCTGACCGGCACAGCGTTTTTTGCATCTGCAAGCGGCTGAGAAACCGTCGGTTGCGCATTTTCAGCTACTGCTGCAGGTTGCTTTATCGTTGCAAACTGTTGATTTTCATCAACATGCGATACACTTTTTTGTGCGGCAGAAAACACATTCACCGGTGCAGCCACGCTTTTCGATGGCATTGCAGGGGCGGTTTCTTCGCCGAACAATTGTTCCGGCACAACCGAAATCCCGCCACGATTGGCAGCCGGGCGAATGTGCTGTGCACCGTTATTTGAAACGGCACTTTGCGTCACGGTCGATTGATTTTTCGCCACAGACTGCGGCGTTGCGGAACCCATTGGTGTCCGGTAATTTTCGGACAGTTTGCCATCAAATAATTGCGCAGCGCTGCCGGTTTTCGGTGTTGCTGTGTTAAGCGGTGTTGCGTTTTTTTCAACGACACGATTTATCGCCGACGCCAAAATGGTTGGCTGTTCGGATACCGGCGCAGTCGTTGCAGGTTCAGCCAACGGCACGGTAAAGCCGTTTACAACCGTCGTTTTCGATTGCAAATTTGTGTTGTTTACTATTTTTGCGCCATCAACAGTGGGCACTTCCGGTTGCAAATTTATTGGATTTGCCGTTACAGTAAATGCCGTATTTCCCGCCACATTGCCAATAACCGGATTACCCGTCGCAACTATTTCCGGCGAGGAATTGCCAATCGTTATGGGCGCGCTATTTTGAAAAACTGTCTTTCCGGATGCAGCAGCGGTGTTTGGCGTTTGCTGCGGCATATTTTCGCCGGATGCAGCTTCAACAGGAGCACCGGAAACGGGAACGCCGGTTTCGGTAATTTTGGTTGACGGCTGTGTTTGGGCAAATCCGTTTTCAGGATTGCCAAATGAGTGTCGCACAGATGGCTGCGCGATCGTTTCCGTTTGCAAATTATTGGAAATTGGGAGGTTGGCTGCCGGAACACCGGTTAGGGTTTGCGGCTGTAATTGATTGTCGCCGGCAACTGACGGGGCGTTCCCGGAGCCGGGATTTGTCATCGAAATTCCGGAAATATTCCCGGAAAACGCGTTTGACCCATCGCTGAAACCGTTGGTAATATTGGGGTTATCTGCATTTTCAAATGATACTTCGGAAAGCAAATTGACCGGAAGCGGGGCAACCTGCTCAACCGGAACGGCAAAAGCAAAAGCCGTTGCATTTCCGGATGGCGTTTCTGCTGCACCATCTTCCAAAGCGGCAAACAAACGCCGGAAAGCGTCCGTTTGGGGCAGGTGCTCTGTTTTCTCGCCGTTGCTTACGCCACGAGCGAAAAATGCACCAATAAATGTCGGGTTTGTCAAGCTTGTGAACATCCGGTTCACCTTTATTTGTTCATCCAGAACACATCATTAACTATTTCGTTACAGCTCATTTTCGTAATCGCGCAGGAGAACTTTAACCGGATTTCGAAAATTTTTGAATTATTTTCAATTTCCCGATCCGTTCTGTCTTCCCGGTTTTCGCTGTGAGCGTTTCGTAATTATCGGATGCATTTGAGAAACGTTATGAATTTCTGATAATTTTAAAGTTGCCCATATCGCTGTCGATCAATCCATATTAAGCCGATGGCTGGTGTAAATGAATGGTTCAAAAAACCTGCAAAAAAATTATTATGGACGAAAAAATTAAAATTTAGTGCGGAGGTTTTAACAATGCGTAAAACATGGATGTTCTATGGATTGTTTTTCTATTTTTCATTATTTGGTGGTTTGGCAAATGCACAAGATGCGTTAACCCAACTTCAACAAATGTATATGATGAAAGAACTGCTGCCGGAAATGCAAACTGCCGGCATCATCGTTAACGGAGGCAATGTTGATATGGCAGAGCTTCAGCAAAAACTGGAACGGGTTTCCGCAATGCTAAAAATTAAAATTGTGATCTCCGATGCGCGTTCGCTGAAAGATGTTTCTGCGGAATTCAAAAAAATTACCGGGAATCATAATATCGATCTGTTGTGGGTGTATCAGGCGGATGACGTGTTGGGTCACAACATCGCCAAAGATTTCCTCATTAAAAATAGCGTTATCCAAAAAATACCGATGCTGGTACCGGATGAAACCTGGGTAAAATCCGGTGCGTTCATCGCCCTTTGTAAAAGGGAAGGCAAAACCAGCCTGTCGGTTAATCCGCAAACGGCAAAAGCATTGGGTATATCCGTTCCGGAAAAACATTTACCGCAAACGGTATTTTTTGCGGCACAGTAAACGTAAACTACTATAAAATATACAGATAGGAAATTTTCATGCAGCTGATCCAGATATTCCTTAATCTGAGTATTCGTCGAAAATTTTTGAGTTTGTTGCTGGTTCTCGTGGTTGTTAGTGTTGGTTCATTTGCCTTTTATGGACAATATTCGGTGAATGAATTCAAACGCGAATTCGAGAAAAGAGGCGCATTGCTCACCAAAACGCTCAGCAACCAGGCGCATTACAATTTGGTGATGGAAGATTACGCCGGATTGGAAGACATGCTGAAAACGCTTCAACAGAATAATTATATTGAAGTTGGCGCGTTTTATAATGCGGGCGCTGCCCAAGTTGTCGGCGTTAATGTGAATGCGTTGCCGGAAAATGATTTACAGGTTTCCGGCGATTTTGAGGAATTATCGTGGACGAATAACAAGAATGGCGAAAAGCTGCTCCTTGCCCGCCGCAAAATTGCAACCGATGCCAATCCCGGTGATGTGTTGGGATTTGTGCTGATTGCCCTTCCGGCAGATGCGCTGGCAGAGCAGGAAAGCGCCGGTTTTTTAATTTTACTGGGCGGCACATTTATTTTTCTGATGATCGGGCTTTTGGTGCTGTGGGTGTTCCAGAAAGTAACCATCACGCCGGTAAAAGAGCTGAGTTTTGCTGCTGAAAAGGTGGCCGGCGGCGATTTTGATGTTCGGGTGTACAGCCAAAGCAACGATGAAATCGGTGTGTTGATCGAATCCTTCAACCAGATGGTGCAGAACAATCGCGATTTGCTGGCGGAAGCCAACGCCCGTTCCAGCGAAGCCGAAATCGCCCGGAAAAAATCGGAAGAAATGCAGCAAAAAGTATTGGAAGAGCAGAGTTATCTGCAATTTCAATTTGAAAAAATCGAAACCGCAATTACCGCCGTAACGGCAGGCGATTTAACCCAGGTATTAACCATCGACAGAGATGATGCTGTTGGCATGTTGATGCAAAAAATCAACACGATGATTCGCGATCTCAATTCGCTGATCGGGCAAATGCATTACGCTTCGGAATCGGTGGCGGATGCGTCCGGACAAATTGCATCGTCGGTTGACGAGCTATCCAAAGGCGCGGGTCAGCAAGCTATTCAAACACAGGAAGTCGCAAACGCCATCGAGGAGATGTCGCAAACGGTCAATCATTCTTCGCAAAGCGCGTCGGATGCCGCGCAAATTGCCCGGCACACATCATTGCTGGCAGATAGCGGCGACCGGATTTTCCGGACAACGCTGGACGGCATGAAAAATGTTGCTCAAATCGTGCGCGATTCCGCCGGAACGGTGGAAAAACTGGGGCAATCCAGCCGGGAAATCGGTGAAATTGTTCAGGTGATTGACGATATCGCTGACCAAACCAACCTGCTGGCGTTGAACGCCGCCATCGAAGCGGCACGCGCTGGCGATCAGGGTCGCGGGTTCGCAGTTGTTGCGGATGAAGTGCGCAAATTAGCGGAGAGAACAACATCTGCCACATCTAAAATTGCGGAGATGATCAAACGTATTCAGAATGAAACACACGTTGTCGTGGAAGCGATGGAGCAGGGTTCCACCGAAGCTGAAAAAGGCATGAAAATGGCCGATAAAGCCACGGAAAGCCTCGCGGAAGTGATCAGTTCAATCACCCGGATTACGGAAAATATCAACCAGATTGCATCGGGTATTCAGCAGCAATCCAGCACCGGCGAAGACATTTCCATCCGGGTGGATCAGATTTCCACAGAAGCCCGGAATGTGTCTGAAGCAACGGATGAATTGTCGAATATCTCCTTAAATCTCAACCAGTTAACGCGCCAACTTTACGGCAGCGTAAAGCATTTTGTGATTCGGAAAGACACTATCCAAAGCTGGGACACCGTTCATGAAACCAACGGTAAACACAACTAACATCTGACAAAATTTCTTCATTTAAAATGAGCAATTGTTAACCCCGGGTTCCCAAAATCCGGGGTTATTTTTTGGCGTTTTTCAGCGGGATTTCGGAAATCGCTTGCATTCGCAGACCAGTAAAAGCAAGTTTCGTTTCAAAAAAACAGGTTACCGGAAATATGAGCAAACACGCAGAACATAAAAAAATCTCCGTTTTGGACATCATCGCCAAAAAGGAAAAAGGGGAAAAAATAGTGATGCTGACGGCATACGATTTTCCCGCTGCCAGGCTTGCGGACGAAGCTGGCGTGGATATCACGCTGGTTGGCGATTCGCTGGCGATGACGGTTTTGGGGCACCCCAACACGGTTTCGCTGACGATGGATGAAATGATTCACCACTGCAAAGCGGTTGCACGCGGCACCCAAAATGCATTTTTGGTGGGCGATATGCCGTTTATGAGCTATCAGGCGGAAATTCCCGAAGCGGTTCGCAACGCCGGACGAATGTTGAAGGAAGGCGGGATGGACGCGGTGAAAATTGAGGGCGGCGCAGTGATTGCCGAAACGATTCGCGCCATCGTGAACGCCGGCATTTTGGTGATGGGGCACATCGGGCTGACGCCGCAATCCGCCACAAAACTGGGTGGATACAAAGTTCAGGGCAAAACCGCAGAAGTCGCAAATGAACTGCTGAACGATGCGCTGGCGCTGCAGGCTGCCGGTTGTTTCAGCATTGTTTTGGAGGCGGTTCCCGCCGAAGTTGCAACGATTATCACCGAACGGTTGTCGATTCCCACCATCGGGATCGGCGCGGGCGTCGGTTGCGACGGGCAGGTGCTGGTCTATCACGATGTGCTCGGCTTGTTCGACCAGTTCGTGCCGAAATTTGTGAAACAATACGCCAATTTGCGCACCCCGATTCTGGAAGTGCTCCAGAATTATTGCGACGAGGTTCGCAATGCCAAATTTCCCACCATCGAACATTCATTCACGATGAACGAAGCGGAATTGAAACGGCTGAACGAGTTGCTCGAAGATTAAGTTTTTTTGATATAAAACAGCTCCGGCGCCGGACGCAGCGGTCGTCCCAGCCACAGCGGACGGCGCAAACCGCCCGGACCCGGTGCCGGTCGGGTCAACTTCAGCCACTCGCGGTAAATTACCATCGATTTTTCGGTATCCACCACAATATCGCCGTATGCGTCATCTGCATGCGCTTTTTCGATGCGCACTTTTTGGTGCCAGCAATGCATCCCGCTGATCGGGTCCGGGTGCACCGGAAAGGTGATATTTTGATGCACACCGCCATCGCTCCAGAAAATCCGTTTGGAATCGGCATCGCTGCTATCGAACGGGCGAATGCCCGAAACGGTGCGCATTTTCCATTTCCCGTTTTCTGTTGAAATTTCCACGGTATTTGTCGCCCAGCGATTCCCCACCGTATCCTGCGGTCGCCGCCAGCGCCCGATGTGATGCGAGCACGCCACAACGCCCGGTTTCATACTTTCGGTCACCCAAACCTTGTCCACAAAATAGCCGATTTCCGTGTTTACCCGAACCAGATCGCCGGTTCGGATGCCGAAAGTTTTTGCATCGGAGGTGTGCATCCAAATGGGATTCCGGTTGGAAATTTCCGTCAGCCATTTGGCGTTGCCGGAGCGCGAATGGATCAGCGTGGGCAGCCGGAAGGTCGGCACCAGCGGAAATTCGCCGTTGGCGCGATCGAGATATTGCTCGTGAATATGGCTTTTGATGTAAGTTGGAATTTTGAATTCCGGCCAACCCCAATCGACCAGCGTTTGCGAATAAAATTCCTGTTTCCGCGATGGCGTCGGGAAGCCAACGCAGGCGCGATCGCCGATTTGCACGCCGATATTTTTGCCGTTTTTGCTGATCGCGCCGATCGATTTATCGATTACCGCGCCACCCAAACCCGCTTCGTCAAGTTGCTGTAAATGTTTGGCATACGATGTTTTTTCGACTTCGAAAACGCCGTATTTTCGCATGTAATCCAGCGGTGTCAATCCCTCGCTTTCGGCTTTTTCCGGCAGCCCGGGCGTGTGCTCAAAAATGTAGCGGTAGTATTCATCGATGTTGATTTTCTCGCCATCGCGCCACGGTGAAAGAAAATGTTTGCGGATGCCCAAATCGCCGTCCGGATCGATGCGCCAGGATAGCTCGATCCAGAATTCATCCTCCTCCCATACCTCGCCGGGATTCGCCTCGTAGGTAAATTGCACCGGTTTGCCCATTCGCCGCAGCGCCTCCCGCTGCACCGGCTGGCGAAACGCCATCCACATGCCGGAGTGGGTTTCGTAGCTGATCAAATCGTGACGTTCGCCGGCGTGCCCCATCGGCAGCACGTAATCCGCGAAATAGGCGGTTTCGTTCCACGTCGGCGTCATCGCGATGTGCAGCCCGACCATGTTTTCATCGGACAGCGCTTCCATCCACGAAAATCCGTCCGGATACGTCCACACCGGATTGAACACGCGGGTGAAATAGACATCCATTTTGCCGCGCCCTTCTTTCAAAAAATGGGGCAGCAAAAAGCTCATTTCAAAATGCGAGAGCGGATATTCATTGGGAAAGTGCAGCTCGTTCCAGAATTTTTGCGCGGGCGGATTGTCAAAAAATTTCGGGTGAAATTTGTTCCACGCGCTCGGCGATGTGCCGCCAACCGTGCCAACGCTGCCGGTGAGCACGTTCAAAAAATGCAGACAACGCGCCACCGCCCAGCCGCCGAGATTCCCGCTACCCGCGCTGCGCCAGTTGTGGGTGGCAAACCGTTCGCCTGCTTCGCCGATTTTTTGGGCGATTTCCACGATCATTTTGGGATCGATGCCCGCTTCCGCAGCGGCAAATTCCGGGGTGTAATCGCTGTATTCTTCGCGGATCGCGGCAATGAAATTCTCGAAAGTTGCAGCGATTTCCGGGCGTTCGCTGGTCATGTATTCCTGCCAATTCACCCAGTTTCGCAGAAAATTTTCGTTGTATAAATTGTTGTCCAGTATGATTTTAGCGATAGCGAGCAGCACCGCCGCTTCGCTGCCGGGATTGGTGGGCATCCAGTAATCGGCCATGCTGGCGGTGTTGGACAATCGCGGGTCCATTACCGCGAGTTTGGCGCCCTTCATTTTGCCCTCGATAATACGCTGGGCATGCGGATTGAAATAATGCCCGGATTCCAGATGTGCGCTAATCAGCAAAATAAATTTGGCGTTCGCATGATCCGGCGACGGTCGGTCGTAGCCGTGCCAGATGGCGTAGCCAAATCGTGCACCCGCAGAGCAAATATTGGTGTGGCTGTTGTGCCCGTCCACGCCCCAGGATTGCAGCACGCGGTTGGCATAGCCCTCGTGCCCCGGTCGCCCGACGTGATAGGCAACCTCGTTGTTGCGCCCTTCGCGCAGCGCGTTGCGGATTCGACCGGCGATGTCATCCAGCACGACGTCCCAACTGACACGCTCCCATTTGCCCTCGCCACGTTTGCCAACGCGTTTCAGCGGATACAAAATCCGGTCGGGATCGGTAATCTGGTTGATGGTCGCCGGACCTTTGGCGCAGTTCCGTCCACGGCTGCCGGGATGGTAGGGGTTGCCCTCAAATTTGCGAACTTCCAGCGTTTCTTTATCCACATAACTCAGCAAACCGCAACCGGATTCGCAATTGAAACACTGCGTCGGCACGATCATGTAGTTGCGTTTTTCCCGACGAAACCCGCTTTTGGCTTCGTATTCCGTCCAGTCGTCCCACTGCTCCGGCGGCGGATAATCGGTGAGTTTGCCCGGTTCGGTCAGTCGCGGCAATTCCGCAAAATCTGCGCCATTGTCGTGCAAATCGGGAATCAACCGCAGCTTTTCGGCTATTTTTTCGATGAATGAAGGTTTGTGTTTCGTCGCCATTTTTTCTCCGGTGAGGATTGTCGCCGCGGATTTACACGGATTTTCACTGATTATTTTCGATAATTGTCATAAACTAAACGTTTGAAATCGGGTATTTCACCAAAATTGAGCAATAATCCGACTTTAATTTCAGTGGCTTTAAGATAGTTCATTAGCTGAGCAATATGTTTCGGATCGATCGCTTTAGCGGCTTTTAGCTCAAGTATAACTTTATTTTCAACAATGATATCGGCTCTAAAATCACCAACATTTCTCCCTCGAAAATAAACCGGGATAGGTTGTTGTGTTTTCACATCCATTCCCAAATCCGATAATGCAATAACCAACGCATTTTCATAAACGGGTTCAAGAAATCCTCTGCCAAGTTCATTGTAAATATCAAAAAAACATTTGAGTATTTTGTCAGTAATGTGCTGGTGTTTCAAATTCATTAAGTTTTCTCACTTTACAAATCCGTAACATCCGCGAAAATCCGCGGCAAATATAATTTCAACTCAACGGTATCAATTGCGGGGCACGGACCCAGATGTGCTCGGTGATGTAAATTCCGATGAGCGCCAGCAATCCGGCGAAGGCGAGCAGATTTTCGCCGAAAACTATCATCAGCGCCAGCGGGAAAATATTGCCGATCAGCAGCGCGCCAATCACAAATAATTTGCGGAATCGCCCGGCGATGATCATCTGCACGGTGCGTTTCGCATCGGCTGTAGGATGCGGCGTAAACAGCTCAACTGCCAAAATTACGAGATTTGCGGTGATTGCCAGCATCAGTGCATCGATGATGAACACACCCCAATTTGCATCACCAATTCCAGCGACGGTGAACAATGCGAAGAATGCTGCACCGGCCATCAGCGAGTGAATGAGCATGTGCAGCGGCAGCGTCGGCGATTGCCAGAAATCGCGACCTTTGGCTTGCGCGAACAAAAACGCGGTGTAAATCGCGACGATCACTGCGAACGCGGCAGTCAGCCAGCCGGAAATGGCCGCCAGATTGGGCATTTCCCAGAATTTGGCGTGTCCCCAAATTGCCAGCAGCGCGCCGAAAATCGTGATCGCGTAACCGCCCTTCACCAGCCAGGATTTCCACTGCGGACGCAGCAGCACGTATGCGAATCGCGCCGGTTTGTCCAAATCTTTCACCAACAGTAATCCGGTGATCGCCAAAAACAGCAGGCTGCCGCCCCAGCCGATCCACTGGATGCGCTCCGCAACCGGCAAATCTGTCAATATATTCGTGAGAAACGGCAGCAAAAATGCGCCGGTGGCGATGGCTTTTGTCCAGACATACGCGGACACTTCCCATCCCCAAACCGCACCTTTTCCGGGGGCATCGTATGTGCGACGGGTGTTTTCCCGCCGAACGTCGTCCATTTTCTGATCGATTTTTTGGGATTGATTTTCCGGCACAACCCGACCGTCGCCGCCATTTTGGGCGAGCTGTTTGACCATTTCCAGCGGGTCGGATTTGGCGATCAGCGCTTCCGCATATTTCGCGAAATGTCCCACGCCGGTCGATTGCGAACTCCACAAATAATCGCTCGATGGCGCAGTTGCCGTCGGCACCAGCGACGCCGAATCGCCGTCGATATAAAACAGCTTCGGCTGCGTTCCCTTCTCGATTTTCCGTGCGCTAACTTGTTGCCGGGAAAGGAGTTGGCTGATTTCCGAACCGGGATCATCCATATCGCCGGAAATGATGGCGTGCTCCGGACAAACGTTTACGCACGCCGGTTCCAGCCCGATATCCACCCGGTGCGAACAGTAGTTGCATTTGGCCGCGGTTTGCGTTTCGGGATCGATATACAGCGCGTCGTACGGGCAGGCTTGCATGCAGGCTTTGCAGCCGATGCAGCGGCGATTATCGAAATCCACGATGCCGTCATCGCGGGTGTGCAGCGCTTCCACCGGACAAATATCCACACACGGCGCGTCGGCGCAGTGGTTGCAGCGCATCACGGAAAAGAGCCGGCGGGTGTGGGGAAATTCCCCTTTTTCGATGTATTTCACCCAGGTCCGGTTGACGCCAATGGGCACATCGTGTTCAGCTTTGCAGGCAACGGTGCAGGCGTGGCAGCCGATGCATTTTCGGTTGTCGATGACAAATCCGTAGTTCAATGGACCTCCGGTTTTGGACAGCAGATTGTCACCCCTGCGCTGGCAGGGGTCTCCCGCTGAATCCCCCTAAACTTTATTTTTGTTACACCACAACATCATTTATTGCACAACTTCAGCAGATTCCGCGGTTGCCACTTTTGGCATTTTGCGGCTGTTCCACAATCCATAAAAATAGGTGCCCAGCGCAATGCCAACCACCGTAAAAATCGCGGCGAGTTTGCCTTCACCGGCCATCGCGAGCACGGTTCCGGGGCAGGCACCGGCCATTCCCCAACCTGCGCCGAGCAGCAGCGATCCGGGAATCAGCGATTTCCGGTACGGTTTCGCTTCAAAGGTGAGGTGTTCGCCCATCAGTGATTGTTGGCGAAATTTTTTGAGAATCGCCATGCCGACAGCACCGGTTCCGGCTGCGGCAGCGATCACCCACAGCAACTGTAAATCTTTGAAAAGAAACAAGTTGGCGTAAAAATCATAAGTTGTCGCACCGGCACGGCTGAGCAAAAATCCGAAAACGATGCCGAATATCGTGAAGATAAATTTGTTCATTTTTTCTCCTTTATTTGGTTGTCTGACAATTTTTGTGGAGAATGTTTTAATGTTGTCAGCCTGAGCGAAGTCGAAGGTCGTAATTCGATAAAAAACAGATGCTTTCCCGCAAAGCAGGACTCAGCATGACCAGATATTTTTGTTTTAGCTGACTTCCACACAATTTGTCAAAGAACGCTTAATTTACAAAAACAGCAGTTGGACAACCGCCACGCCGCCGACAAAAAATCCTGCACCGGCAACCATGCTCGGCCAGTTCAGCAGCGCAACTCCGGTGATGGCGTGTCCGCTTTGGCAACCGCCCGCAGCCCGCGCGCCGAAGCCGATCATCGCACCGCCGGACATCAGCCACAGCCCTTTTGCCCACCAGCTTTCCGGCAAAACGGCGTCATACATCGCGCCGGTGGACAGGCTGAAAACAATATCGCCCGGCGAAGTAAATGCAGCGAGCAACCCGCCAACCGGGATGCCGATGATGAACCACATCCGCCAATTGTTGCGATATTCGCCGACGGCGAAAAAATTGATCTTCGAAAAATAGGCGCACATATTTCCATACGCCGTGGAAACGCCGAGCAATTTCCCGGTGACGAGATACAGCGCTATCACAAAAATGCCGATGGCAACGCCGCCAATCCAGCCCTGCCAGACAATTACTTCCGTCATTTTGCATCCTCCAGGTTTAAATAAAACAATAGCTTGCAAACATTATTTCGAGACCATCGGTGTTTCCGGATCGTTCCCGAAAAAATGCCGCACTGCATCTTTTTTGCTGAAAAAAAAGTGCTCACTGCCCAGTTTTTCGTAAAAACCGGATTTTTTCATCATGTCCGTAATGTAGCCTTTCAGGTTGGTAAAATTAAGTGATATGCCCTCAGCTTTCAGCTCGTCCACCATGTCGCGCAGCACAGATTCCGCCGATGAATCCACTTCGTTGATGCTGCTGCCATCGATAATCACCATTTTTACCGGCACATCGCGCTGTTGAATGGCTTTGTATAATTGGTCCTTAAAATACAAAATATTTGCGAAATAAAAAGACGCATCCATCCGGATGATGATCAAACCGGGAATTTCCCCGGCATTTTCGACCCGGAGAACGTTGCGGTAAACCTCCGTGCCGGGCACTTCGCCCATAAACACGATTTTCGGGCGGGTGATGCGCCGCAAAATCATCACTACCGATGCGACAACGCTGAGCAGCACACCCCGCTGGATGCCCAGCAATAGCGTAATTACGAAGGCAAACATCATCACCAGAAAATCGGATTTTTTTATTTGATAAAGCCGGCGAGCTTCCCGCACATCAATCAACCCGTAAACCGCCACGATAATCACCGCGGCGAAAACCGCTTTGGGCATGTAATAAAATAGCGGTGTGAGAAACAACGTTGTGATACCCACAATTCCGGCGGAAACCATCGACGAAACGCCGGTTTGCGCACCGCTTTCCGCATTCACCGCGGTTCGTGAAAAACTGCCGGCGATGGAAAATCCGCCAAAAAGACCCGAAGTGATGTTCGCCGCGCCGAGCCCGAGCAGTTCTTTGTCCGCCTCCACTTCGTAACTGCGTTTGGCGGAAATGCGTTTGGCAACCGCAAACGCTTCCATAAAACTGACGAACGACAGCGTGAGCGCGATGGGCATCAGCGATTCAATTTTGGCGAGCGAAATTTCGGGAATGCGCGGAATCGGCAGACCTTCCGGCACATCACCGACAATGCTGATGCCGTATTTTTCCAAACCGAACGCCCACACCGCCAGCGTGCTGCATGCGACCACCAGCAGCGCTCCGGGAAAACGTGATCGCCATTTTTTCAACCCGATCAACAGTGCCAGACAGAAAATTCCGGTCAAAAATGTCGGGAGGTGAAATTCGTCAAGATGAAAAATAAGGTAGGTTACGAGCGTGTCGATTTCCTGGCTGTTGGGAATACCAATGCCGCTCATGTGTCGCAGTTGTCCGAAAATGATGATCACTGCAGCCGCAGATGTAAATCCGCTGATCACCGGATTCGACAGAAAATCGACCACAAAACCGAGCCGCGCAACACCGAACAACAGTTGGATAGCACCGACCATCACCGCCAGCAACGCCGCCAGCACGAGATAATCGTCCGTTCCCGGATTCGCCAGCAGCCCGATGCCCGCCGCAACCAGCATGGAATCCAGCGCCACCGGACCAACCGCCAATTGGCGACAGGTGCCAAAAATCGGATACACAATTAGCGGGACAAATGCGGCGTACAGCCCGTGAACCGGCGGCAAACCGGCGAGCAGCGCATACGCCATCGCCTGCGGAATGAGCATCACCGCAACTGTAAATCCGGCAAACAGATCGTTTTTGAGATATTCGCGATGGTAGTTGGGCAGCCAGTTTAGTATGGGAAAAATTTGGTTCATGAAATGCGGTTTACCGGTTCAAAATGCCAGAATATTGTAAGTTACAACATTCCGGCATTGTAAAAGTGAGATGATTATTATACTGGAAAACGATTATTTCTCGATTTCGCCACCCGCTGCGCTCCACGCCACATAACCGCCTTTGAGATGCACAACATCGTAGCCATGCGCTTCCAGCATGCCTGCGGCAAATGCGGAACGGTTTTCGGTGCGACAGTGAATCCAAAGCTGTTTGTTTTTGGGAATTTCGTTCATCCGCGCCAGCAATCGCGTGTGCGCAATATTTTGCGCACCTTTGAGATGCCCTTCCTCAAATTCATCTGCCCGGCGCACATCGAGAATGAGCGTGTTGCCGTTTGGCGACAATTTTTTCAGATCGAGCATATCTCGCGAAACCGTCGAGATCATTTTCCCGCCGGATTTCGCGTAATTATGCAAATCTGACGGGGTAGCAAAACCGACTATCTTATCCAGCCCGATGCGAATGAGATCGATCACCGCTTCGCGGACACGAGTATCCTCGACAATCATGTAAATAGCAGTATTTTCAGGCACATACGATCCCGCAATCGTGTTGAACGAATTGTTCAGCGGCGTGAACAGCGCGCCGGGCAGATGCGCTTCTGCGTATGCGTTCCATTCACGGGTGTCGAGCAGCGCAGCACCGTTTTTGGCAGCATCGAGCATCGCGGAAATAGTTGTTTTTTCAGGATTTGGCAACCTGCCAAGCAGCGGCGGCCCGTCCCGGTTGTCGCGTTTCATTCGCGCAAAATACAGCGGCGGTTCCGGCTGTCCGTGCAAAATGGATTTCACAAAACCGGATTCGCTGGTCGCCGCTGCAATCGACGCGTTAAAGCGTTTTTCGTAACCGACCGTCGATTGCGGCACTGCACCGAGCGCTTTTCCGCAGGCACTACCGGAGCCGTGTCCCGGCCACAATTGCAGATAATCCGGCAAATCTTTAAAACCCTGCAGCGATTGAAACATCACTTTGGCGGATGTTTCTTTTGCGCCCGCAACACCGGCAGCCGATTCCAGCAAATCCGGGCGCCCGACATCGCCGACAAACACAAAATCGCCGGTGGCGATGCCCATCGGCGCGTTCGCGCCACCGCCATGATCGGTCACCAAAAAGGAAATATGCTCCGGTGTGTGTCCGGGTGTGTGCAGCACTTTCAACTCAATGTTACCGATGTTGAACGTGTCGCCATCGTAAACCAATTGGTGATTGTATCTGCCGCCGCCGCTTTTTTTGTCGAGCCAGCAGTATTTCCAGTCGGCATCACCTTCGTCGGAGAGATACAGTTTTGCGCCGGTTCGCTCCGCCAATTCCCGCGCGCCGGATAAAAAATCAGCATGAATATGCGTTTCGGTAATCGCAACGATTTTCATGCCTTCATTTTTGACAAAATTGATGTATCGATCCACGTCCCGTTCCGGATCGATCACCACTGCTTCACCCGTTGCCTGGCAACCGATAACATAGGATGCCTGGGCGAGTTTGTCATCATAAAGCATTCGAAATAACATGGGAACCTCCTGAAATTAATGTATCTGAATCAGGTTATGTGCAACACACAATTCTCTGTAGAGGCAATTCATGAATTGCCTCTTTTTTACGCGGAGAATAGATTTTTTTCACCGAATGAAACGCTCAAATTTACCCACAAGTTCGGGCAGCGCAGGCATTTCCAGCTTGCGGGTTTGGATGCCGGCAGCGCCAAAAATCCGTTCGCTGGCTTCATGAAATTTTTCGCCGCGATATTTGTCGGAGAGAAAAACCACTTCGCTGATTTTTTTCTGTGCGATGTGTTTAGCGCATTCGTTACAGGGAAACAGCGTTGCGTAAATCCGGCAGCCATGCAAATCGTTGATCGTCGAGTTCAAAATGGCGTTCGCCTCCGCGTGAACCACATACGGATATTTCGTTTCCAGCCAATCGCCGTCGCGTTCCCAACGGAACCGCTGCTCGTCAATGCCCGCCACAAATCCGTTGTAACCGGTGCCGACAATATGATTTTCGCGATTCACGATTACCGCGCCAACTTTGCTGTTCGGGTCTTTCGAGCGCAGCGAAGTGAACACGGCAATGCCCATAAAATATTCATCCCAACTCAAATGCGTCAATGATTTGCCTCCGATTCGCAGATTTTTGATTCTCCGAATTTACTGAAATTCCCAGAGAAACGAAACGACGAAATCGGTGGTTTTTCAATTTCCGTTCAATTTTAGATTTTTTTATATGTATTATTACGCCCCGTAACCGTTTTGAGAGGTTGGAACGCATTGGATAATCGTCACATCACCATTGTTGGCGTCGGCGCAATGGGCAGCAGATTTGGCGCGATGCTGCAGCAAATTGCCAACGCACATTCGCTGAAAATCACGCTGATCGGCAGTTGGGCAGAGCAGATTACCGCGCTGAACAACGGACTTTGCGTAACCGATGAGCAGGGAAACGAATCCAATGTGCGGCTGACTGCCACTTCGGATTGGCAGAAGTTGCCGCAGGCGGATATCGCGATCGTGTTGGTAAAAAGCTGGCAAACCGCGAACGCCGCAGCGAAAATTGCCGGAATGTTGAAACCGGAGGGCATCGCCGTTACGCTGCAAAACGGTTTGGGAAATGATGTGATTTTAGCGGAAACACTCGGCGAAACCCGCGTTTTTCGCGGAATTACATCGATGGGCGCCAATCTGGTTGCGCCGGGAAAATTGCGATTTGGCGGCAGCGGTCGCACGCTGATCGAGTGGAAAAACAATCCGCCGGAGCAATTGCAACAGTTGGCAGATGCGCTCAACGCGGCGGGAATCCCAACCGAATATTGCGACGAAATTGAGCTGCCGGTTTGGGAAAAACTGGCGGTGAACGCCGCCATCAATCCGTTGACTGCGCTGCACAACATCCCGAATGGCGAGCTATTGGCGCACGCGGATTTGCCGGTGCAAATGGAACTGATCGTCCGCGAAGTGGTAGAAGTGGCGAATGCCAGGGGCATCAAATTATCGTTTCCGGAAACCTGGCAAAATGTGCAGTCGGTTTGCCGGAAAACCGGGCAAAATATTTCGTCGATGCTGCAGGATGTGCGCAACGGGCGGCGCACGGAAATCGACGCCATCAACGGAATGATCGTAAAATATGGCAGGGAATCCGGCACCGCCGTGCCGGAAAACACCACCGTTTGGCAACAGGTGAAAAAAAATGTAGAGACGATTCACGAATCGTCTCCAACCAAAACCAAAAAAAAAAATTGAATACATGAACGTCGTCGAACACATTGAATTATTGCGGAAAATCCGCTGGCAAAACCCGCTGGAAAATTGGGGGCTGGTGCCCACAATGGGATTTTTGCACGAAGGTCACCTGAGTTTGGTGCGCCGTGCAACAGCGGAAAATGACCGGGTTGGCGTGAGTATTTTCGTGAATCCGGCGCAGTTCAACAACAGCGCGGATCTGGAAAAATATCCGCGAAATTTGCAGCGCGATCTGGATATGCTGGCTGCCGAAGGCGTTGATCTGGTGTGGACACCGACGCCGGAAATCGCTTATCCCGACAACTTTCAAACCTATGTAAATGTTGAGGATATCACCAAACCGCTTGAGGGCGAAAAACGTCCGGGACACTTCCGGGGCGTCACCACTATTGTCGCGAAACTGTTTAACGTGTTCCAGCCGCAGCGGGTGTATTTCGGGCAAAAAGATGCCCAGCAAGTTGCGGTCATTCGCCGAATGGCGACGGATCTCAATTTCAATCTGGAAATGGTGGTTTGCCCGACCGTTCGCGAAGCCGACGGTTTGGCGATGAGTTCCCGCAACGCCCGGCTTTCACCAGAAGTGCGGCAGGATGCGCTCTGTTTGTATCGCGCGCTGAAAAAAGCGGAAGCGTTGGTGCAATCGGGTGAAAAAAGTGCGGGCAAAATCATCGCGGCGATGCGGGAAATTCTCGAACCGGTCGAGCGGGCGAGCATCGATTACATCAGCATCGCCGATCCCAAAACGCTGGCGGAAATCAACGACATCCGGCAGCACGCGCTCATTTCAATGGCAGTTTTTGTCGATGATGTTCGATTGATTGATAATGTGTTGGTTGAATCGAAGTTTTGAGATGAACCCCCTGCCTTTGGCGCGAAAGCAGGGATCTCGTTTTTACTGATTATTTTTCTAAAAAAACAGGAGAAATTTGACAACATGCGATGGGTTATGCGATCAAAAATACATAAAGCGACGGTTACTCAGGCGGATTTGAACTACGTCGGCAGCATCACGATTGACGAGGATTTGATGGATATGGTCGGACTGTGGCCGGGCGAAAAAGTGCTGGTTGTCAGCAACACATCCGGTGCGCGGCTGGAAACCTACACGATCAAAGGCGAACGCGGTTCCGGCGATATTTGCATGAACGGCGCTGCGGCGCACCTCATCAAAGCCGGTGAAGAGCTGATAATTATGGGATTTGAATTGACCAATCGCCCCATCGAACCGAAAGTGATTTTGGTGGACGAAAACAATCGTTTCGAACGCTATCTCACCGAACAGCCGCAAACCCGGCTTACGTTTTGAATTTTCGTATTTACAGATTTTTTTGCCGCAAAGGCGCGAAGTTCGCAAAGGATTAACAAATATTAACGTTGCACTCAATATTGTTGAAAATGTTTAAGTTTCTTTGAAATGTCCGGGAGATTCCTGCCTTCGCAGGAATGACAGGCTTTTTCATATAACATTTAATACAATGATAGTATCATCTCTTTGCGAACTTCGCGCCTTTGCGGCAAGATTGGCAAGAGCAACCAAACATTCACATCCAACAACCGCTGTAATTTTTATCCGATCACCCCATCCCCAAAAAGTTTGCTACCGCTTGACACGCCTGTGACGCCGCTCTAAATTGATAGCCTGCAAAATCGCGACATTTCTCAACATCGTATCAACGCGACCGATTTTTATTAGATGCGAATGTTGGAAATTTTGAAAATGAGGTCCATTGAATGAATAGAGCTGACTTGCTGGCGCAGTTCGACTGGCGCCATATTGCCCGTTTGGTGTTCACATCGCGGGCGATGGATGATATCGAAGAAACCGAATTAGTCCCCCAAAAACACGTGTTGTATCAATTTTCCGCGCGCGGGCACGATGTTACGCAGATCATTTTGGGATCGCTGCTGCAGCATCCCAAAGATGTCGTTGGCGCATACTACCGTTCCCGCCCATTGATGTTGACTCTTGGTCTGGATTTTGAAGATGCGCTGGCAGGACCGATGGCCAAATCCGGCGGTTACAGCAACGGGAAAGATATCGGCGTGGTGTGCAATTTGCCATCGCAGGGTGCGGCGTCCGTGCTGCCGATGGCCGGCGATGTCGGCTCGCAATACACGCCAACCGTCGGCGCAGCGCAGGCGATTGAATATCGCCGGAAATCGTTGCAGGACAACGACTACAACGATGCCATTGTCGTAGTTCTCGGTGGTGAAGGGTCGGTAGCAACTAACGGATTTTGGGCATCGCTGACCATCGCAACAACCCTCAATTTGCCGATGCTCTTTTACATCGAAGACAACGGCTACGCCATTTCCGTGACCAGCGAAAAGCAAACACCCGGCAAAAATATCGCGGAAAATCTGGCATCGTTCAAAAATCTGAAAATCTGGGATGGCGACGGTTGCGATCCGGCAGTTGCCGCGCCGATGCTCATCGACGCCGTGGCACACGTTCGCGAGCGAAAAGGACCGGCGCTCATCCGGCTGACCGTTCCGCGACTTTCCGGTCACTCCGGGCAGGATACGCAAGCCTACAAACCCGCCGGACTCGTCGAAAATGAGCGCGCCGGCGATCCGCTGAAACAGCTCGAAAAATTTCTGGTACCGAAACATATTGCCAAAAAAGAGTGGCAACAGCTTCAATCCGACGCAAAAAATGATGTGCAAACAGCCGTCGATGCCGCCCTCAATCGCCCGGAACCGGATGTGCAAACCGTTAAAAAATATGTGTTTGCGGAAACAAAACCGGACGGATCGCCGGATTTGCCGCAGATGGGCGGACTGATTGCCGAAGGGCACCAATTTCCGGCAACGAACGAAACGCCATCGCCGGAACCGGCGCGAATCAATATGCTCACAGCGATCCGCCGGACGATGGAACACGAACTTTCGACCAATCCAAAGCTGCTGATTTTCGGTGAAGATGTCGGACCAAAAGGCGGTGTGCACGCCGCGACGATGGGTTTACAGGAAAAATTCGGCGATGAGCGCGTGTTCGACACCAGCTTGTCGGAAGAAGGCATCATCGGGCGCGCTGTGGGCATGGCCATTTGCGGGCTGATGCCGGTTTCGGAAATCCAGTTTCGCAAATACGCCGATCCGGCTGCCGAACAGCTCGACAATTGCGGCACGATCCGCTGGCGCACCCACAACCGCATCGCCGCGCCGATGGTAGTGCGCATGCCCGGCGGTTTCGGCAGCAAATGCGGCGATCCGTGGCACAGCGAATGCAACGAAGTGATGTGGGCACACGGCATCGGCTGGCGCGTGGCGTTTCCCTCGAACACGGAAGATGCGGTCGGATTGCTCCGCGCGGCGATGCGCGGCAACGATCCGGTGATATTTTTCGAGCACCGCCACTGCCTCGATATGCCCTGGGCGCGGCGTCCCTATCCCGGCGATGCATATCTGCTACCGTTCGGCAAGGCGCGATTCACCCAAATCGGTGACGAATTGACCGTGGTAACCTGGGGTGCGATGGTCGAGCGGTGCGAAACCGCTGCTGCGGAAAGCGGCGTTCCGGCGGATATCATCGATTTGCGCACGCTCTCGCCGTGGGACAATCCCGCGGTGATCGATTCTGTGCGGAAAACGCGTCGGTGCCTCATCGTTCACGAAGATGGCATGACCGCCGGATTTGGCGCGGAAATCGCCGCTATCGTCGCGAAAGAATGTTTTTTCGATCTCGATGCACCGGTGGAACGCCTCGCCACGCCGGACATTCCGGTGCCCTACAACATCGGATTGATGAACGCGGTGGTGCCGAACGTTTCCGCCATCGCGAAAAAAATGGTGGATTTGGTTGAATTTTGAAAGACAATTCGCCACTGAATCTCTGTGGCTATTAAAATAACGAGAAAATTATGGCAGAAATGATCGACATCCTGATGCCCGAATCGGACGAAGGTACCGAATCCGTGGTGGAACGCTGGCTGAAAAAAGTCGGTGAAGCGGTGCGTGCGAACGAACCGCTCATCGAAATCAACACGGATAAAGTGAGCCTGGAAATCCCCGCACCCGCGGACGGTTTTTTGGCGGAAATTGTCAAAAAAGAGAATGATCCGGTGAATCCCGGCGATTTGTTGGGCAGGCTTTCCATTAAGGCAAAAGGTGAAAGTCAAAAGGAAAAAGTTTTCGTCCCGGCCGATATGCCAAAAATAGAACGACAGCGACGGACCTTTATCGATGGTGAACGGGAAGTGCGGCTAAGTCCCATTGTTCGCAAGATGTTAGCTGATCAGAACATTCGACCGGAAGAAATTATCGGGAGCGGACGCGGCGGGCGAATCACTGCGCGGGATGTGGAAAATTTCATCGAAAATCGTGCGAAATTGCCGAAAGCTGCGCCACCGGTTTCTGCGCCGTCGGGCAAAATTCCCAGCCACATGATTCCGCACAACGCGCTGCGCCGCAGCACCGCCCGTCACATGGTTGAAAGCATGCTCAACACCGCACCGCACGTTACCGCCGTTTTCGACGCGGATTTGTCCGGCGTGGTTGCGCATCGCGCCAAAAATAAAGCCATTTACGAAAGCAAAGGCGCCAAACTGACTTTCACGGCGTATTTTGTGCACGCCGCGGCACAGGCGCTGCTGGCGGTGCCGGAAGTCAACAGCCGCTGGCACGACGACGCGCTGGAAATTTTTGATGAGTGCAACATCGGCGTTGCTGCTGCAACCGATGCCGGGCTGATTGTGCCGGTGCTGCACCGCGCGGAAAAACTCAGTTTGCTGGCAATTGCCGAGCAGTTGCAGTCGCTGACGGAAAAAGCGCGCGCCGGAAAACTCGCCAAAGCGGATGTGCAAAACGGCACGTTCACCATCACCAATCACGGGATGACCGGCAGCATCATCGCCACGCCGATCATCAACCAGCCGCAATCGGCGATTCTGGGCATCGGGAAAATGGAAAAACGCTTTGTGGTAGTGGAGAAAAACGGACAGGATGTTCCGGAAATCAAACCGATGGCGTATGTCACACTGACCATCGATCACCGGGCGCTGGACGGGTTTCAGGCGAATCAGTTTCTATCAGCGTTTGTGGAAACGCTGCAGTCCTGGCGGTGACGTTCTGAACTGAATTATAGATAGCAAGCCTACCCAAAAATTAATTTTATTCCGCTGCTCTGCGCTCAAAAATTTATATATTGGTCTTAGTAACGACTGAAAAATTTCATGTTTAAAAACATGGGATTGTAATTTGCCATCAAAATAAATAACCAAAAAATGCAACAGGTTCCTCAATGGTTTTCATATTTGATAACCGGAATCCTCTGACCAAAATTATTGCGGTTTGCTTTTGCGCGGTTTTTTTGGTGACATGTTCAAAAAGCAGCAGTAATCCAGAGATTGCTCCCGAGCCTGAAGTGCGCATCATTTATCCCAAAAACAATGCGCAAGTTACTGACACCACATCAATCATTGTCGAAGCATCGGACGACAAAGGGGTTGTGAAAGTAGAAATGTATATCAACAATGCGACTTCATGGGATCGAACGTTTTATGTGGAGCCGTATCGATATTTGTGGACAACGCCGCAAACCCAGGATAGTACAAAATACCGGATTTATGCAAAAGCGTATGATGGTGATGGGAACGTTACCAGTTCAAATGTGGTCGATGTTGTGGTGTATCGCTTCGGAGCCCCATCCAATTTATCGGTGATTCCAATAAACGATGGTATGCTGCAACTCAACTGGGTAGATAATTCTGTCCATGAAACGGGTTTTATTATTGAAAAAGCCGCAAGCGACGGAATTTATTTACCGCTGAACACGGTCATGCCAAATCAAACGACATATTTCGATTCATCGGTGGATACATCGCAGGCGTATAGCTATCGGATTAAAGCCGTTTTTGACCAACATGTATCGGCCTGGTCACCCACGGCAAAAATTAATTTTGTTAAGAGCTTATATTTTAACAAACTTATGAAAATTGTGAGTTCGGCAGCACCGGGCTATCCGTTGCCATTCGTCCGGGAGCAAAATCGGGTAACGTGGTGCATCAACAGGAACTGGGATGGCAAGTTTATCAAAACAAATTCATTTCAAAATAATTATGAGCTGCTGTCGACATATGGCCGGTACTCAGCCCTCAAATGGAACCCCGAAAGCAATGTTTACGCACTTGGCACAACCTCCGGGAAAATGCACATTTATGATTATGAACTTATTGGATTGGTCGGGTATTACAGCTACCAATTTCCGAATGCCATTGTCGATATCTCATTTTCAAATGACATGGAGTTGCTGGCGATGGACAATGCTAACAATATTTATTTACTGGATATTACGAATGAAACCGTAACGAAAACTTTTACAATGAACCAGGATAGTTCAATCGCATTTTCATTCGACAAAAATAGCGGGTTTATCGCATCTGCAGGCATGGACAGCTCAATTAGCGTCTGGCATATTTCGGATGAAGAAACGCTGCAATCATTTCGGATTCATGACTTTAAATTCATCCAGATCCTGTTTTCCCGGAACGGTAATTTCATTTATGGAATCAACGGGGCTGATCCAAATATTTACGTGATAAATTCCCGCACAGGTGATTTGGAAACAACACTTTACGGCAACAGTGACGCAATTTCATTTATCGCAATGGAATCAACTGGCAACCATCTGTTCAGCGGTGATAATGCCGGAAAATTTACAGTTTGGTCGTTAAAAGATCATTCTGAGGTTTACAGCAATATAGATTTGCTAAACCAAAAAATCATTGCGATTAGCAGTTACATTTATTCAGCAGATAAGATTGGCGTAAGCACTGTTTCACAAGATGGCAATATCCGGGACTGGCTGATTGAAAAGCGGTGGCTGAGTCTGTAATAAACCATACATTTATTTTCCGACATTACGAAATTCGGATATTACAGCACCATCGAAATATGATCGTGCTGTTTTAACGAATGGAAAATATCGTTGCGCTGCGATTCGTTGTCCACCGTCATTTCCACATTTAGGCAAATGTATTTCCCGCCGGAACTGAAGTTCGAAAATTTGACCGTATACTCATTTCCCGGAATAATATCTGCGACAGCATCGTGCAATCGCCGGGCATCTTTCCCGATAATTTTATACACCCACTCACACGGATATCGCAAATGCAGGTTGTCATCAAACCATTTTATATCGACTTGCATCATTGTCCCTTCCGTTTAATTACCATTCAGTATAATCTTTATCATCGTCAAAAACTATACGCGATTAGCCGTTAACGCCAGAAAATTGCTCAAAATTTGTTTTCCACCCTCCGTTAAAAATGATTCCGGGTGAAACTGAACACCGTAAACGGGAAATTCTTTGTGCATGAATCCCATGATGACGCCTTCCGGCGTTTCGGCTGTAATGTGTAAACAATCCGGCAGCGATTCGCGTTCCACAGCCAACGAATGATAGCGCATTGCCCGGAAGGGATTGGGCAATTTCGCGAAAACATTTTCCGATTGGTGTTGCACCTGCGAAGTTTTGCCGTGCATCAGCGTTGGCGCAGAAATTACTTTGCCGCCGAACGCCTGTCCGATGGATTGATGACCGAGGCAAACACCAAAAATCGGGATTTCCTGATGCAATTCGCGGATCAGATCGAGGCTGACACCGGCGTCGTCCGGCGTGCCCGGTCCCGGCGAAATGACGATGCCGTCCGGCGCAGCATCGCGGATGCCCTGCACCGTTATCGCATCGTTGCGAAAAACGGACAGTTCAGCACCGAGTTCGCCCAAAAACTGCACCAGGTTGTAGGTAAAGCTGTCAAAATTATCGATGACGAGTAATTTCATAGTTTTCTCCTATTCCCCTCCCCGGAGGGGAATTTTTATCCTTTATCACTTACCCTTTACCCATCGCCTCAAACCTCCAGCCCGCCTTCGGCGAGGGCGATGGCGGCGCGGATGGCGTTGGATTTATGCACAGTTTCCTGATATTCCTTTTCCGGCACAGAATCCGCGACAATGCCCGCACCCGCCTGAAAATGCGCCACGCCGTTGATCACTTCCAGCGTACGGATGGTGATGCAAGTGTCCATATTTCCCGAAAAACCGATGTAACCGAGCGCACCGGCGTACACACCGCGTCGCTCCGGCTCAAAATTTTCGATAATTTCCATTGCCCGGA